>NZ_JACHIN010000007.1:222559-603932 GCF_014203235.1 Nonomuraea endophytica
GCTCGGGCAGGTGCTCTGGCGAAGGCTCGGGCAGATGCCCTGCCGAAGGCTCGGGCAGGTGCTCTGGCGAGGGCTCGGGCAGGTGCTCTGGCGAGGGCTCGGGAAGGTGGCTCACCTCGTCGGTCACCAGCAGGCGGCCCACCCGGAGGCCTGCCTCGGTCACCCGCGCCTCCAGCCCGGCCTCCTCGAAGGCCCGGGCGACGGCGTCGGTCACGTCGTAGAGCGGGACGTCGGCCGCCGTCGCCAGCCGCAGATCTTCTACCGACTGATCGGTAAGTCCATGCGCGACCAACGCGTGCCCACCGACGAGCGCCAGCCCGTACCTCTGACAGACGGGCCGCGCGGCGGCCAGTAGCCGATCCTTCACACCTGTCCTCGCCGCTTCCTGGTGGAGGGAAGGTCATGCCGTCCCGAGACGAACTCCTGGAAGGCGATCTTCGCGCGGATCACCGGTCGGCGCCAGCGGTCCTCCCGGTGGATGGCCCTGGCGAGCTTGCGCGGGTTGCGTCCGGCGAAGAACCAGTGCGCCCAGGGGGAACCGGGACGGGCCAGCCGTACCGCGCTGACGACCAGGACGAGCG
The DNA here is from genome assembly GCF_014203235.1 of Nonomuraea endophytica. Lineage (GTDB taxonomy): Bacteria > Actinomycetota > Actinomycetes > Streptosporangiales > Streptosporangiaceae > Nonomuraea > Nonomuraea endophytica. Next base: position 223,141 of record NZ_JACHIN010000007.1, read on the forward strand.
GCACGAACAGCCCGACGAGACCCGTCCAGATCTTGCCCTTGAGCAGGGTCACCACGGCGAGCACGAGGTTGCAGACGATCACCAGCGTGGTGTCGGCGAGGCCCCAGAGGTCCACGACCAGCGGCCGCAGTCCGATGAGCAGCAGCCCGGTCACGGCGACCGCGATGAAGACGGCGTCGACGGAGGTTCGTCCCTCTTCCTCCCAGTACACGTCGTGCAGGTGCAGGATCAGCGCGAACTCGTCCAGCACCAGCGCCGAACCCACCCCGAAGATCGAGGCCGCCACCGCGAACCACAGCTGCGACGCCGTCGCCACGACCAGCCCGGTGACGCCGCCGATCAGCATCAGCACGACCCCGAACACCACGTGGTGGATGTGCATCTCACCCACGCTGACGTTGCGGAACCATCCGATCTTGGCTCGGATCAAGCGGACGTTGATGCGCACGAAAACGAAGGCGCCGATGAGCGCGACGAAGAAACAGAACAGCGGTAGCCGCCCCGTCGCAACGATGCTGTGCTCGAACCAATACCCCATAGCCCTGAAACCGATGGTACGAGCAGTTCAGTGCACCTTGCGCGACGGCTGGGTCACCTGGGCGGATTGGAGGCGTTTGACCAGTTCTCTGGTGACCTCGCGGTCGGCGAGCGAGAGCCGTACCCGCTGCTCGGACTCCGCGAACGTCGGCGGCTCGCCCGTGAGGTCCTTCACCAGCTCGTCGTAGTGGGCGCGGACCCGCTCGCGCGGCAGGTCCAGCCGGTCGGCCAGCGCCTTCCTGAGCTCGGCGGCACGCAGCCCGGCGAACGTGTACTCGTCGTAGGACGGCACCCCCGGCAGCGGGCGGCCGGACGCGCGGGCCTGCTCGCGGCGGCGGTTCTCCGCCGCCAGCGCCGCCGCGAACCCCGCCTCGCTGACGTCCGCGAGCAGCCCTTCCTCCCGCGCCCACAACCGCAGCACCTTGTCCTGTACGGCCAGCGCCAGCCCCTCCTTCCTGAGCCGGTCAGGCGGGATGGCTCCTCCGTTGGCCGCGGCGACGCCGGCCCGAGCGGTGTTCATGCCCCGCTCCAGCTCCGCCCGCACCACCGGCTCCCCATCAACCAGCACCACCACCTCGTCCCGCTCCTCCGGGGAAACGCTCCCCGGAGGAGCGGCGTGCGGGGCGAGGGAGCAGGCGGCGACGAGCATCCCGCCGACGACCAGCACCAGAACCCGCCACCAGCCCCGCCCACCACGCGATCCGGGGCCCCCGCCACACCACCCGGACCGCCCGCCACGCGACCTGCGGCGCCCAACACGCCACCCAGCGCGCCCGCCACGCCACCCGGGGCGCTCAACACGCCACCCGGCGCGCCCGCCACGCGATCCGGGGCGCCCGTCACGCCACCCGACCGAATCAGCCCGCCCAGCCTCGACCCGGGCAGGGCGCGGGACCCCGTCAAGACGCGCGGATCTCTCGTTCTGCCCTGGTCGCTCATGGTGCGGGGTGGTGTGTGTCATGGCGTCAGCCGGTGACCTTCATGTCGAAGACGTGCAGACCGGCGTCCGCGAGCGGGCTCCCCGCAGGCAGCGTGACCGAGGCGACCGTCTTGCCCGGGTCCAAGGGGACCGCGTAGCCGAAGACCGAGACGCCCGATTCCCGGGTCTGCCCGGTGGCCGGGTTCTTGTGGCTGGTCTGGGTGATGTTGTGATAGTCCGTACGAGCGACCACAACCCCGCCGGAAGGCGCCGAGGCATCCCAGAAGTCCCCGAACCGCACCGTCTTGGCTTCGGCGCTGCCGTCGGTGTAGGTAACGGTGAATTCACCCTCCCGCACCTTGAACACCCCGGTCCCCAGCAAAACGAGCTTCGCTCCCTTCCCGGACACCCGGATCGTCTGACCGGCCGCCTTCACGTTGTCGGCCCAGCCGTACGGGCGCGGATGCCACACGAACGACGCGCCGAGCACGCTCACCGCCCGCCCGGGAACGAGCCCGGCCCTCTCCAGCCCCTGCCCCGGATAGCTGCGTCCGCTGGTGGACAGCCCGCCGGTGTTCGGGTTGAGGTCGGAGCTGACGCCGACGTTGTTGTAGGCGTCCTCGATCCTCCGGTACGGCTCCGCCGCCACGGGACCGCCGGAGTAGGCGCCCCTGCTCAACGTCGTCAACGGGTTGCCGAAGTAGTCACGGGCACCCAGCCCCTCCACAGCCACCCCGGTGCCCAAGGCAGGCGATCCGGCGAGCAGCTTGTATCCGTCCACGTCACCGGCGCCGGTCGCGGTGCCGGGTTTGGCCAGCCCTGGGTCGCCGGTGATGCCGCGGGCGTCACCGGCGGGCGGGGTGATGCCGCCGTGGTAGACGTTGGCGTCGTAGGTGATGCCGGTGCCGGTCGGGAAGGCGCCGTGGGCGGCGTAGAAGATGTTGTTGACGAGGCGGGTGTCCTGGTTGAGCCGCATGTCCACCTTCTGGCTGGAGCAGAAGAAGGTGTTGTTGTAGACGCGGAAGGGCGCGTTGTCGGTGTTGGCGATGCGGCAGTCGTCCTGGGCGATGTTGAAACGTAGAACGGCGGTCGCCTTGTAGTTGGGAAACTCGGTGCAGCCCTGGCAGCCGAGGAAGAAGCCTCCGGCGTTGTCGTGCGAGTAGTTGTACTGGTAAAGGCAGGTGCCCTTGATGCCGCCGTCGCAGTCCCAGGCGGTGGAGTCGTAGATGGTGGGCCGCTGGCGGGTCACCTCGTTGTACTGAAATATTGGGTCAACCGAGTTGATCGGCCACATGCCCGCGAAATTTCCGTCGATGTACGGGTATTTCCCGGCCCCGCCCTCGTCGAACAGGTTGTGCTCCACCAGCGGCCGCTCCGAGGCGTGCACCACGATGCCGTCGCCGCCGACCGCCCTGATCGTGTTGCGGGCGATGAGCACGTTGCGGTGGTAGTCGTTGCCCTTCCGGCTGATCTTGATCCCGCCACCGCCGGTGTCATGGATGTAGTTGCCGGTGATCGTGATGCCGTCGATCGGGCCAGGCACGCCGTCGGGCAGCGCCTGGATGCTGATGCCCGCGGAGTAGGCGAACCAGGAGGCGTTCGCGCCGGTCTTGTCACCCCATCCGGCGACATCGGAGATTTCCAGGTCGCGCAGCACCAGCCCGGCCTTGGGCGCGGCCGTCGTGGAGTTGTACTGGACGCCGGTCCGCTTGCCCGTCACCGGCGCCGGGTTGGTGATGTGCAGCTTCTCGATGGTGACGTGGCTGTTGTCGACCAGGTGAACGGCCCACTCGCCGCCGTCGCCCTGGATGATCGGCTTGGGGCCGGCGCCGTAGGAGGTGAAGGTGACGGGGCGGCCCGCCGTACCGGATCCGAGTGGTTCGAGGCGGCCGGTGCAGACGGTGCCGGCGCGGAACTTGACCGTGTCCTTCGCGCGGAACACGATCGCGTTGACCTGCGCCAGCGCGGTGAGTGGCCGGGCGGCGTCACGGCCGGAGCCACCGGGGGCGGCCTGGCAGTCGACGAAGAAGTTACGTGCGGCGGCGGCCTGCGCCGGGGCGGCGGTCAGCCCGGCGCAGGCCGCGACGAGCGCGGTCAGGAGCGCCAGACGGGGGGTTAAGCGCATCGATTGCTCTCCAGAAGGTCGGAATCAGGCGGAGCGGGACAGACTCGCGGGCTCCACTCCGTGCGCGAAGGGCAGACCGCGGGCATAACGGACCAGCTCGTCCACGGCGAGATCGGCCATGCGGGCCAGCTCCCCGCCGAGCGAACCGGCGATGTGCGGGGTGACCAGCACGTTCGGCAGGTCATAGAGGACGGAACCGGACGGCAGGATCTCCGGGGCGGTGTGGTCGAGCACGGCGTGCAGGCGGCCCGAGACCAGTTCGGCGGTGAGCGCGTCCTGGTCGACCAGGGCCGCGCGGGCGGTGTTGATCAGCGTGGCGCCGTCGCGCATGGCGGCCAGCCGGGCTCTGTCGATCATGTGCCGGGTCTCGGGCAGATCGGGCGCGTGCAGGCTGACGACGTCGCAGCGGGCCACGAGCTCGTCCAGCCCAACGTGCGCGACGCCAAGGTCCTCGTGCAGGTACGGGTCGCTGACCAGCACCTCCAGGTCGAACGGCCGCAGCAGCTCGATCACCCGCCGCCCGATCCTGGAGGCGCCCACGACACCGACCGTGCGACGGTAGTTGCCGAAGCCGGGGTATCGGGCGTCCCAATCTCTGCCGGTACGGCTCGCGCGGTAGTCACGCGCGATGTCGAACACCCGCTTGTTCGCGAACAGGATCGCGGCCAGCGTGAACTCCGCGACCGGCTCCGCGTTGGCGGCCGCGGCGCTGGAGACCTGGATGCCGCGCTGCCAGCAGGCCTCGCTCACGTGATGCTTGACCGACCCCGCCGCGTGCACGATCGCGCGCAGCCTGGGCGCCCTGGCCAGCACCTCGGCGGTCACCATCGGGCAACCCCACGAGGTGTAGAGCACCTCCACCTCGGCCAGGTCGGCGTCGGCGAAATCGGTCACCACCAGATCCGGATCCACGTCGGCGACCAGCGCGAGACGGCTTCTGACCGGTTCACGCAGCAGCCGCCGCGCGACCTGTGCGCCCATGGCGACCAGCGTCCTGGGCCTCTTCATGAACTCCCCCGAAAGATCAATCACTTGACGCTGCCCGCCGTCATCCCGGCCTTCCAGAACCGCTGCAGCGACATGAACACGATCAGCAGCGGCACCACCGACAGCAGCGAGCCGGTGATCACCAGCGTGTGGAACTCGGGGAACGCGTTGCCCTGCTTCTCCCACGTGAACAGCCCCAGGCTGAGCGGGTAGAGATGCTGGTCGTTGAGCATGACCAGCGGCAGGAAGAAGTTGTTCCAGATCGCCGTGAACTGGAACAGAAAGATCGTCACGAACGCGGGCAACAGCATCGGCAGCGCCACCCGCACGAACGCCCGCACCTCCCCCGCACCGTCAGAGCGCGCCGCTTCAAGCACCTCATTGGGTACGTAACCGGCCGACAGCACGCGGGACAGATAGACACCGAACGGATGCACCAGCGCCGGGACGAACACCGCCCAGAACGTGTTGACCACGCCCACCTTCGAGGCCAGCAGATACAGCGGCAGCGCCGTCGCGGTGGTCGGCACCAGCACGCCGAGCAGCACCAGGCCGAACATCTTCTCCTTGCCGAACCAGGCGTACTTGTCGAAGGCAAAGCCGCACATCACCGAGATCAGCGCGCTCACCGCCGCTCCGGCCCCCGCGTACAGGACGCTGTTGAGGTACCAGCGGAAGAAGATGCCGCCGTTCTCGCTGCTCACCGCCCGGATGTTGTCGATCAGGCTGAAGTCGGCGAAGGCGAAGCCCGGCGTGCCGTACAGGTCGTCAAGGGTCTTCGTCGAGGCGAACAGCAGCCACGTCAGCGGCAGCAGCGTGTAAAGAGCGGCGATCACCAGGAAGAGGTTGACCGTCGCCCGGGACATCCACTTCATCGGCGGTTGCTCCACTTGGTGACGACGTACGACATCACGGCGGCCAGCAGCGCCAGCAGGATCGAGGCGGCGCCCGCCTGGCCGTAGTCGTTGTTGCCGAACGCCTCGTTGTAGGCGTACATGTTCGGGGTCCAGGTGCTGACCACGCCGTCACTGGAGTTGTCGAACACCATGGGCTCGGTGAACAACTGCAGCGAGCCGATGATCGTGAACAGCAGCGTCGTGATGACCGCGCCGCGAATGAGCGGCAGCTTCACGCTGAAGGCGGTCCGCAACCGGCCCGCGCCGTCCATCCGCGCCGCCTCCAGCACCTCGGCCGGGATGGCCTGCAGCGCCGCGAAGTAGATGATCATGTTGTAGCCGATCCACTCCCAGAGCGCGACGTTGACGATGGACCCCAGCACCGCCCCGCCGCCGAGAAAGTCGACCCCGCCCAGAAGATCCACGATCGGGCTGATCCCCGGCAGATAGAGATAGAGCCAGATCAGCCCCGCGATCACGCCCGGCACCACGTGCGGCATGAACAACGCCAGCTGAAAGAACCTCCGCAGCCGCGCCAGCCCAGAATCGAGCAGCAACGCCAGCCCCAGCGCTCCGCCGATCATCAGCGGGATGTAGAGCAGGCAGTACCCGACGATCACCAGAAACCCGTCAGTGAACGCCCGGTCCTTCAGGGTGTCCAGATAGTTCCCAAGCCCCACGAAAACCGTCTCGGTCCCACCGAACCCGAGGCCCGAGGACTTCTCACTGAACAGGCTCAGATAGACCGCGTAGCCCAGCGGCGCCACGATCACCGCGGCGAAGAGCACGAAGAACGGCCCCACGAAGAGCGCAACCGCCCCCCGCCGCCGCACCGCCTCACTACGCATACTGCTCCTTCGTCATCATTTCCGGCACACCACGGACCTCTCCCCACACGGCGAGACCCTCTTCAGTACGGCTTCCGGCCCAGCGGGCCCCTTCCAGCACAGCGCGGACATCTCCCGAGACCGCCAGCCCTTCCGGTGTCGCCGGGACCCTTCCGGCACAGCGCGGACCTCTCCTGGCACAGCGCGGACCTCTCCCGGCACAGCACGGACCTCTCCCGGCACAGCACGGGCCTGTCCCGGCACAGCGCGGACCTCTCCCGGCACCGCCGGCCTCTTCCGGTGTCGCCGGGCCCTTCCGGCACGCCGGGATCCTCCCGGCGCAGCCCGGATCCCTCCCCGCACGGCCGGACCCTCCGGGTCCGCCGGGATCCTTCCGGCGCAGCACGGACCCTTCCGCGCACGGCCGGACCCTCCCGGTATGGGCCGGGCCCTTCCGGCGCATAGGGACCCCTTCTTGCACGCCGGACCCTTCCGGCGCAGCGGGTCCTTTCCGATACAGCGGGACCCTTCCAATACGACGGGTCATTTTCCGATACGGCGGGTCATTTCCGGCACGGAGAGATGTGCCCTTCCGGTGTCACTGCTGGGCGGCGACGTTCAGCCCGCGGGCCTTGATCTCGTTGACCGTCGCGGTCTGCACGGTGTCCAGGACCGACGGGATCGTGGTCTCACCGGTGCCCACCTTGCCAAGCGAGTCCTTGAAGGCGGTGAGGGTCTGCACCATGCTCGGCCCCCACGTCCACCCCGGCTGAACGGTCTTGTACGACTCCGCGAACAGCGAGTAGATGTCCTGACCGCCATAGAACGAGGCGTCGAAGCTCTTGGCCGCAACCGGCACCAGCTCGGCGATGGCAGGGAAGCCACTGGAGGTGCCGGAGGCCAGGCGGGCCGTCCAAGCCTGCTCAGACCCGGTCAGCCACTTGATGACCTCGATCGCTTGCTTACTGTTCTTACTGTTTTTGGAGACACCGAAAGTGGTGCCGCCGAGCATGCCGCTGGCCGGAGTCCCCCAGTGAGGCACCGGCGCGATCGCCCACTTGCCGGACTGCCCCGCATGGCCGCTCTTCATGACGCCCGCACCCCAGTTGGCGCCGACATAGCCCCAGAGGCTGTCGTCCTCGAAGGCCGCGTTCCAAGGCTGCGAGAACGAGGCCTGCACATGCACGAGGTCGTCCTTGACCAGGCCCTGCCAGTAGTCGGCGACCTTCTTGGTGGCCTCATCCGCGATGGACACCTTCCAGGCATCTCCCTCGGTCCCGAACCACTTGCCCCCCGCCTGCCAGGCGAGCGCCGCCAGCACACTGGGATCATCAGGAAAGAACGTGGCGATCCGCGCCTTGCCGTCCGCCTTCTTCACCTTCGAAGCGGCGACCTTGAAGTCGTCCCAGGTCTCGGGCACGTCGATCTTGTGCTTCTCGAACAGATCCTTGCGATAGAAGAACACCTGCGGCGCCGCGTCCATAGGCACCCCCCAGGTCTTCCCGCCCAGCTCGACCAGGCTGAAGACGGAGCCCGGATACTTCCCCTTGACGTCAGCGGTGTCAGCGGTGATGTCCTGCAAGGCGCCCTGATTAACAAAGTCAGGCAGCTGGGGATACTCGATCGACATGACATCAGGCGCGTTCCCGGCCTTGACGGCGTTGGCGAACTTCGCATAGCCGCCCGCGTTGCCCGAGGGGATCTCCTCGAACTTGATCTGGACGTCCTTGTGCGACTTGTTGAAGGCGTCCACGACCTGCTGCGTGCCCTTGGCCCAGCCCCAGAACGTGACGCTAACCGGCTCCCCACCACCCCCGGCCCCCGCCTCTGACCCACCACCACCGCAAGCCGCAAGCATGGTGATCCCGGCCATCAGCCCGGCAAGACCGGCGGCAGCGCGCTTACGCTCCATCGATGCTCCTTCTCGCAATCGATCGAAATCCGATCGTTCTGGAGCATCATTCGCTCACAACCGAACACATGTCTACCATTCGATCATTACAACTCCATCTCGAAACCCCACTCTCACAACCGCCCAACCCCTCCGGCCACGGTGGCCGGGCAAAAGCGGAACGGTGGCCGGGCAAGAGCGGAACGGTGGCCGGGCAAGAGCGGAACGGTGGCCGGGCAAGAGCGGAGTTGTTACGGCGAGCAACCCCGTTAGCCCTCACGACCAGCGCTCGACAGGCGGCAACCCACGACGGCGGGGCGGGCGGGGCGGCTTGCCGTAACGGGGAGGGCGCAGCACAAGCGGGACGCGAGCGGCGCACAAGCGGCGCACAACGGGGGCGCAACACGGGCGGCGCAACACAACGGGGGCGCAGCACGAAGGCGCGCGCAACACGGGCACGAGTCGCACCCCAAAGGGAGCGCCGCGCAGAGGCGGGCACCAACACAAACCGAACACCCGCACAACCAGACTGCCGAACAGCAAGGAGCTGGCGCACTGCAAGGGAGCAGCGCGCAGAGCCCGCAGAGCCCGCAGAGCTGGACGGCCGGACAGCCGGACAGCCGGACAGCCGAACAGCCGAACAGCCGGACAGCCGGACAGCACGAAGGCTGGCGGAACGCGAAGGTGCGCCGCAACGCGTCACGGGGCAGCGCAAGTGGCACGCCACAACGGGGGCGGCGCAACGGGCGCAGCGCAACGGGCGTGGTGCTGCGAGCGTGGTGCTGCGGGGAGGGAAGCTGAAGGAGCAGAAAAGAACAGAAGCGAAAGAAGGCGGAGGCGACTAAGGCGGCGAAAAGAGGGGGCGATAGAGAAGGCGGCAGAAACGAAGGCGGGCGGCGCGGGCGGGTTAGCGGGGGCGGGTGGAGGCTCGGGGGCGGAGTTCGGGGAGGAGGGCGATGTGTTGGCGGGGGGTTTGGGGGCCGATGGTTAGGCGGCGGATCAGGAGGTCTACGGCGTGGGCGCCTACTGCGCTTTTTGGTGGGGCTACGGCGGTCAGTGGCGGGTCGCTCAGGGCGGCTACTTCGTCGTCGTAGGCGACGATGGAGACCTCGTCGGGGATGGTGACGCCTGCTGAGCGCAGGTGCTGGACCAGGAGCAGCGCGTCCTCGTCGTTGTGGACGAGCAGCGCCGTCACCCCCTCGGCGCGGACGGCGCGCACGACGTCGCCCACCTGGTTGTGGGACGGGCCCTCCTGGTCGATGCCGAGGTCGGCGTAGCCGGACAGGTCGAGGTCGCGCAGTGCCGCTTCGAAGCCCTGGCGTACGCGCGGGGCAGTGGGGCTTTCGCGGGTGACCATGGCTATCCGTTTGTGGCCCAGGGCGGCGAGGTGGCGGACGCCGAGGAAGGCGCCGTGGGCGTGGTGGGAGGCCACGGCGTCCAGGAGGGAGGCGGGGCCGCCCAGGCCTGCTCGGCGTTCTACCAGGACTGTTGGCACCTTCAGGCCGGCTAGCCAGTCTCCGTGGGACTCGTCGGGCTGGCGAGTGGTGGTGAGCAGCAGGCCTTCTACTCCGCCTCCGGCTACCAGTTGGGCTACCTGGAGGCGTTCTTCGGCCTCGTCGTAGCGGGAGACGCCGAGCACCAGCCTTGCCCCGAGTTTGGCGGCCTGTTCGCGGGCGCCTTTGATGACGGCCGGGTAGTAGTAGGTGGCCGAGGGGACGAGCATGCCGATGGTCAGGGTCGTGTCGCCGGTGGCGGGTGTCGTGGGGGTGTCGGCGGCGGGTGAGCCCGGCAGGTCGGTGCGGACCCTGGTCACGCCGCCGTGCACGCGCTTGAGCAACCCCTGCGCGGCCAGGTGCTCCACGTCTCTGCGCAGGGTCACCATGGAGACGCCTACGCGCTCGACCAGGTCGGTCAGTCGCACGGATCCGCGCTCGCTCACCTCGCGCAGGATGAGTTCATGGCGTTGCTCGACGAACACGGTGGCCCCTTCGACTCGGTCGTGCTGATCCTAGCGTGCGAATGTGAACGTATGCTTTCGTTCGATCACAGTCGGAGATCCCATGGAGTGGTGCATGTTCCCCCTTCCGCCAGAGGACCGTTCGCTCAGCCCGCTCACGGGGTGGACCCGTGCCCACTGGGAGGCGGTGGCCGACGGCCTGCTGGGCGCGGTGGAACCGTATCGCTCCGCGGACGGCGCCGTGATCACCTTGCCCGGTCGGGAGAGCTCTTCGCGATGCGACGGACTGGAGGGGTATGCGAGGACGTTCCTGCTCGCATCCTTCAGGGTGGCCGGTGGGGGGCCGGTCGAGTTGCTCGAACCCTATGGGCGCGGGCTGCTTGCGGGGCCTGAGGTCTGGGAGCCGGTCGGGGAGCGTACTCAGCCCATGGTCGAGGCGGCGTCGATCGCCATCGGGCTGTGGCTCACCCGCGAGCAGCTCTGGGACCGCCTGCCCGGTGACGTCCAGCACCGCGTGGCCGGTTACCTGGCCGGTGCGCTCCGGCATGAGCCGGTGGACAACAACTGGTGGCTGTTCCCCGTCATGGTCGGCGGTTTCCTCGCGGCCGCCGGGTTCCACGTCGAGGAGGCCGAGGCGGCCGTGCGGCGCGGCCTGGAGCGCATCGAACCCTGGTACGTCGGCGACGGCTGGTACTCCGATGGCGCCAACCGCTCCTTCGACCACTACAACGGCTGGGCGATGCACCTGTATCCGGTCCTGCTCGCGCTGCTGTCCCAATCCCCCGTCGAGAGGTACGGCGAGCGGCTCCGAGAGTTCCTGACCGGTTATGCGCTGATGTTCGACAGTGAAGGCGGCATGCTCTATCACGGTCGATCGCTCACCTACCGCTTCGCTTCGACCGCCTCGCTCTTCGCCGGTGCGCTGGCCGAGTCCACCCCGCTGACACCCGGCCAGACCAGAGGCATCGCCTCGGCGACGCTCCGCCGCTTCCTGGAGCACGACGCCCTGTCACCGGAGGGCATCCTCACGCTCGGCTGGCACGGGCCACACGAACCGTCGCTGCAGGGGTACTCGGGGTCCGCCTCGCCGTACTGGGCCGCGAAGGCTTTCCTCGGCCTTCTCCTGCCCGCCGACCACCCCGTCTGGACGGCCACCGAGGAGCCGGGGCCGCAGGGGGTGCGGGCGCTGGCCGGTCCCGGCCTCATCGTCCAGAACACCGGCGGCCTCGCCCGAGTCGTCAACCACGGCAGCCAGCACCACCCCGGCGACCCGCTCTACGACCGCTACGCCTACTCCACCCGCACCGGCCCCACCACCGCCACCGACATCCCGGACAACCACGCGGGCACCGGTTCCCGCGGGCGCATCGTTCCCCGGGGCGCTGGTTCGCTGGGTGACGGTGCTTGGGCTGCTTCGTTCGGTAAGGGGACCGGGGTGGCCAGTGTGAGCGTGGTGCGCGGGGAGGTGGAGGTGCGGCTGCACTATGGCGAGGTGGGCCGCGAGACGGGCTGGGCACTGGCCCAGGCCGCTCCAGACGACCGCGTGGTGGGGACCACGGACGAAAGCGGCGCAACGGCCCCGGGCGGCTCCGCCATACAGGCTGTGGACAACACGGGTGGATGCGCCGGGAGGACAGTGGGCGGGGCTGTTGTGTGGGGTGGGGACGGGCTGGGGTCGTGGTTGATTCCGTTGGCTGGGGCGGTGACGCCGTCGGTGCTGGAGGCGCCCGAGGGCACGGCGTTCGGCAGGCCCGCCCTGGTCCCCGCCCTCACCGGCACCGGTGCCACCGGCTGGTGGGTGAGCGCCGCGGTCCTGGCCCACGACCTGCCCGAACTCCCGTCAGCCGAGGTGAACGGGCCGGAGGTCACGCTCACCTGGCCGGACGGGGTGGTCCACGTCATCACTCCGGAAGGGCCCATCACACCGGAAGGTCGATGACCCTCCGGTGTCCCTGGAAGGACCACGGCATGCCGGAGGGTGATCACCCTGGAAGGACCACGGAGCGTGGTCAGGTCGGAAGGGCCACGGAGCGTGGTCAGGTCGGAAGAGCCACAGAGCCGTGGTCAAGCCGGGAGAGCCACAGAGCCGTGGTCAAGCCGGGAGAGCCACAGAGCCGTGGTCAAGCCGGGAGCGCCACGGAGCGTGGTCAGGCCCGAAGAGCCACGGAGCGTGGTCAAGCCGGCATGCCTACGGCTCTTTCCGCGGCCATGATCGCGTTGCGGAACAACATTGCCACCGTCGTCGGCCCCACGCCGCCCACCCGAGGCGTGATCGCCCCCGCCACCGCCTCAACCGACTCGTCCACGTCAGGCAGCAGCCGCCGCCCCTCATACCGAACCCCACCGCCGACGACGACAGCCCCAGGCTTCACGTGCTCGGGCTGGATGATCCCCGGCACCCCGGCGGCGGCGATGAGGATGTCGGCCCGCTGCGTGTAGCGGGCCCAGTCGGGCACGCCGGTGTGGACCACGGTCACCGCCGCGTTGGCCGTGGGCCGCTTCTGGCTGAGGAGCGTGGCCAGCGGCCGGCCGAGGGTGGCGCCGCGGCCGAGGATCACGACCTCCCGCCCCGCCACCGGAATCTCGTAGAAGGCGAGTAGCGCCTCGATCCCGGCGGGCGTGCAGGGCAGCGGGCCGGGCATGCCGAGCGCCAGCCGTCCCATGTTGAGGGGGTGCATGCCGTCCACGTCCTTGTCGGGGTCCATGGACTGCAGCGCCGCGTCGTAGTCGAGGTGACGGGGCACCGGGTACTGCACCAGCAGCCCGTGCACGGCCGGGTCGTCGTTGTAGGCGGCGATGGCGGCGTGGAGGTCGGCCTGGGTTGCGTCGGACGGCAGGTGGGTGTGCGGTGAGTCGAAGCCCAGCTCCGCCGCCTGCCGCTGCTTGATCCTGATATATCCGGCGCTGGCGTCGTCGTCGCCGACCAGGATCGTGGCCAGCGACGGCGTGACACCCTTCGCAGTCAGTACGGCGGCGCGCGCGGCGACGTCCTCCAGGACACTCTGCGCCACCGGGCCGCCGGGAAGCATGCGGGTCATGGCTCTCCTCGCGACGTGGTCGCCCAGGCGGTCGGCTTCCACGACGAGCTCCCCGATGGTCGATTCCATCCTCTGTGCCGCCAGTCGCGCTCCTTCTAGGATGCCAGAAGGCTCAGGACAGGAAACCGCGCAGAAGCGCCGCGGTGCCTTCCAGATGCTCTGCCACGGCACGCCGCGCCGCCTCCGGATCTCCGGACAGGATCGCCGCCACAATGGCCTCGTGCTGGGTGGCCGCGTGATCGATGTTGACCTGGAGCATCGGGATGGCGTTGAGCAGGTCGCTGACCCGCAGCCGGGCGTCGGCGCAGGTGGCGGCGAGCAGCGGGGAGCCGGTCAGCTCGGCGATCGCCAGGTGGAAGGCGGTGTCGAGGCGGCGGTACTCAGCGGGTGTGGCGGCGTTGAGGTCGTCCAGGCGGCGGCGCAGGATCCGGCGGCGGTCCTCGTCGAGCGGGGTGGTGGCCAGCACCTGCGCGGCGCCGCACTCCACGGCCATGCGGAAGGTGAGGGCGTCGGACAGGTCGTCGTCGCCCATGTCGGTGACGACCTTGCGCAGGGCTCCGGTGCCGGGTTGCGGCGGGACATAGGTGACGAAGGCGCCGCCGTAACGGCCGCGCCGTACATCGAGAAAGCCGGAGTCCTGCAGGGCGCGGATGGCCTCGCGCAGCGTCACGCGGCTGATGCCGAGCTGGACGGCGAGCTCGCGTTCGGGCGGGAGCTTCTCGCCGGGCGCGACGACGCCCAGCTTGATGGCCTGGAGCAAGCGCTCCACGGTCTCCTCGAACGCATTGCCCGCGCGCACGGGGCGCAGCACCGTCAACGGGTTCACGCTTGGCTCCCCCCACCCCGCCACAGGGCCTTGACAATCGATCCCGCCATGGACCTCAATGGTCTAACACTAGCCCAATCAACGGGAAACCGCCGTGGCCAGATCGGAGCATCCTCACGTGAGCACCGGATTGTTGTCCGTTTCCGACCTGCGGGACGAAGTTGCTGCTGGGCGCATAGACACCGTATTGCTCGCCGTCGCCGACATGCAGGGCAGATTGCAGGGAAAGCGCCTCTCGGCCCGGTTCTTCCTGGAGGAGGTGCTGCGGCACGGCTCCGAGGGCTGCAACTACCTGCTCGCGGTGGACGTGGATATGAACACCGTCGAGGGCTACGCGATGTCGTCGTGGGAACGCGGATACGGCGACTTCGTCATGAAACCGGATCTCTCCACCCTCAGGCGGATCCCCTGGCAGGAGGGCACCGCCCTGCTCATGGCCGATCTGACCTGGGAGGACGACACCGACGTGACCGCCTCGCCGCGGCAGATCCTGCGCAGGCAGCTCGCCCGCCTGGACGAGCGGGGACTGCGCGCGTTCGTCGGCACGGAGCTGGAGTTCTGCGTCTATGAGGACTCCTATGAGCAGGCGTGGAAGCGCGGATATCGCGACATGTCCCCCGCGAACCTCTACAACGTCGACTACTCCCTGCTCGGCACCGCGCGCGTCGAGCCGCTCCTGCGCCGGATCCGGCGCGAGATGGAGGGCGCGGGGCTGTATGTGGAGTCGGCCAAGGGCGAGTGCAACCTCGGCCAGCACGAGATCGCCTTCCGCTACGACGAGGCGCTGAAAACCTGCGACAACCATTCGATCTACAAGACCGGCGCCAAGGAGATCGCCGCCCAGGAGGGCCGCTCGATCACCTTCATGGCCAAGCCGAACCAGCGCGAGGGCAACTCCTGCCACATCCACATCAGCCTGCGCGGCAGCGCCGACGAGCCGGTGATGGCCGGCGACGGACCCCACGGCATGTCCGAGCTCGGCGCCCGCTTCATCGCCGGCCAGCTCGCCTTCATGCGCGAGCTCACGCTCTTCTACGCGCCGAACATCAACTCCTACAAACGGTACGTGCCGGGCAGCTTCGCCCCGACCGCCGTCAAGTGGGGCGTGGACAACCGCACCTGCTCGTTGCGCCTGGTCGGACACGGCCACTCACTGCGGGTGGAGAACCGGGTGCCCGGCGGCGACGTCAACCCCTACCTGGCCGTCTCCGCGCTGATCGCGGCCGGCCTGCACGGCATCGACCACGAGCTCGACCTTGAGGACGCCTTCACCGGCAACGCCTACGCCTCCGGCGCCGAGACCGTGCCGCACACGCTGCGCGACGCGCTCGCCCTGTTCGAGGGCTCGAAGCTGGCCAGGGAGTCCTTCGGCGAGGACGTCATCGCCCACTACGCCAACAACGCGCGCGTCGAGCTGGCCGCCTTCGACGCGGCGGTCACCGACTGGGAAATGTTCCGCGGCTTCGAACGTCTGTAAGGGAACAGCATGAAGATCATCAATCCGGCCACCGAAGCCGTGGTGGCCGAGGTCGACCTCGCCGACGCGGCCGAGACCGACCGGGCCGTGGAGCGTGCCAAGCGGGCGTACGCGAGCTGGCGCGCGGTGGCGCCGGGCGACCGGGCCAGGCTGCTGCGCCGGTTCGCCGACCTGGTGGACCGCCACGGCGAGGAATTGGCCCAGCTGGAGGTCGCCAACGCCGGCCACACGATCGGCAACGCCCGCTGGGAGGCCGGCAACGTCCGCGACGTGCTGCACTTCTACGCCGGCGCCCCGGAACGCAACCACGGCCTGCAGATCCCGGTGCCCGGCGGCGTGGACGTCACCTTCCAGGAGCCGCTGGGCGTCGTGGGCGTGATCGTGCCGTGGAACTTCCCCATGGTCGTCATGACCTGGGGCGTCGCGCCCGCGCTCGCGGCCGGGAACACCGTGATCGTGAAGCCGGCCGAGTGGACGCCGATGACCGCGCTGCGGCTGGCCGAGCTGGCCCTGGAGGCGGGCCTGCCGGAGGGCGTGCTGCAGGTGCTGCCCGGGGCGGGCGAGGTCGCCGGCGCCCGGCTGGTCGAACATCCGGACGTTGCCAAAATCGTTTTTACCGGCTCGACCGAGGTGGGCAAGGAGATCGCCGCCAAGGCGGCGGCCCAGGTGAAGCGGCTGACGCTGGAGCTGGGCGGCAAGTCCGCAAATATCGTCTTTCAGGACTCCGATCTCGAAAAAGCGGCCAAAACCGCGCCTTATGCCGTCTTCGATAACTCCGGCCAGGACTGCTGCGCCCGATCGCGCATCCTGGTCGAGCACACCGTGTACGAGGAGTTCCTGGAGAGGCTGGGCGCCGCCGTACTCGATGTGAAGGTCGGCGACCCCCTCGACGAGAGCACCGAGATGGGCCCGCTGATCAGCGCCGAACACCTGGAGCGGGTACGCGGGTTCGTCGCCGAGCCGCACCTGCAGGGCGCCTGCCCGGACGGGCCCGGCTACTGGTTCCCGCCCACCGTGCTCACCTCGCGGGTGACCGACCGCGCGTTCACCGAGGAGATCTTCGGGCCCGTGGTGTCGGTGGTGGCATTCCAGGACGAGGCGGACGCCGTACGTATCGCCAATGACACCCCCTACGGCCTGAGCGGGTCCATCTGGACCCGCGACGTCGGCCGCGCGCTGCGGGTGGCGCGCGCGGTCGAGGCGGGCAACCTGTCGGTCAACTCGCACTCGTCGGTGCGTTACTGGACGCCGTTCGGCGGATTCAAGCAGTCGGGCCTGGGCCGGGAGCTCGGCCCCGACGCCCTCAGCGCCTTCACCGAGACCAAAAACGTTTTCATCTCCTGGGAGTCGTAGACATGCAGCGTTTGCAAGACCGTGTCGCCGTGATCACCGGCGCGGGCAGCGGGATCGGGCTGGCCACGGCGCGCAGGTTCGCCGAGGAGGGCGCCCGGGTGGTCTGCGTCGACATCGACGAGGACGCCGGCAAGAAGGCCGCCGAGGAGGTCGGCGGGATCTTCGTCAAGGCCGACGTGACCAGCGACGAGGACGTCGCCCGCATGTACAGGACCGCCTTCGACACCTACGGCAGCGTCGACATCGCCTTCAACAACGCCGGCATCTCGCCGCCGGACGACGACTCCATCCTGGAGACCGGCATCGACGCGTGGCGGCGCGTGCAGGAAGTCAACCTCACCAGCGTGTACCTGTGTTGCAAGCACGTCATCCCCTACATGCAGCGGCAGGGCAAGGGCTCCATCATCAACACCGCCTCGTTCGTGGCCGTGATGGGCTCGGCGACCTCGCAGATCTCCTACACCGCGTCCAAGGGCGGAGTGCTCGCCATGTCACGCGAGCTCGGAGTGCAGTTCGCCCGCGAGGGCATCCGCGTCAACGCCCTGTGCCCCGGCCCGGTCAACACCCCATTGCTGCG
Organism: Nonomuraea endophytica; assembly: GCF_014203235.1. Taxonomy (GTDB): domain Bacteria; phylum Actinomycetota; class Actinomycetes; order Streptosporangiales; family Streptosporangiaceae; genus Nonomuraea; species Nonomuraea endophytica. The sequence continues at coordinate 240,551 of NZ_JACHIN010000007.1, forward strand.
CGAACTGTTCGCCAAGGACCCCGAGCGCGCCCAGCGCCGCCTGGTCCACATCCCGGTCGGCCGCTTCGCCGAAGCCACCGAGATCGCCGCCGCGGTCGCCTTCCTGGCCAGCGACGACGCCAGCTTCATCACGGGCTCGGAGTTCCTCGTCGACGGCGGCATCTCCGGCGCCTATGTCACCCCCTTCTGATCTCTTTTGCGGGGTCTGATGTCTTCTTGCAGGCCTTTCATCCGTTACGGGCCTCTCGGTCTGTTACGGATCTTTCATCCGTTGCGGGCCTTTGATCTGCCGTTGCGGGGCCTCTCGGTCTGTTGCGGGCCTCTCGGTCTGTGCGGGCCTTTGATCTGCCGTTGCGGGGCCTCTCGGTCTGTGCGGGCCTTTGATCTGCCGTTGCGGGCCTCTCGGTCTGTTGCGGGCCTCTCGGTCTGTGCGGGCCTTTGATCTGCGGTTGCGGGCCTCTCGCTCCTTACGGGGCCTTTGAGCTGTTACGGCAAGCCGCCGCCCCCGCCACCCGCCGCGCAGGGCGGGCGGCACTCCAGGGCCACGGCAGGCGGCCGCGCGGGGTGGGCCGCCGCGACGACCCACGCTGACCCACTCCCGCGGCCGACCGCCAACACGCTCGGCTCGCCCTGCCCGCCCCGGGCCGGGGTGGGGTGGGGTGGGGTGGGCAGGCGGATGTATGAGGATGGAGGGATGAGCATGCGGCCCGTTATCGGGATCACCTGTTACGTGGAGCCCGCGCGGTTCACCGTGTGGGAGATGGACACGGCGCTCCTGCCGTACATGTACGTGGAGCAGGTGGCGGCGGCCGGTGGGCAGCCGGTCATCCTGCCGCCGGCCGGGGAGCCGGCCGAGCTCGTCACCCGGCTGGACGGTCTCATCGTGGCCGGAGGCGGTGACATCGACCCCGGCCGGTACGACGAGCCTGCCCACGACCGTGTCGGCTACATCCGGAAATTTCGTGATGAAGCGGAGTTCGCCCTGATGTCCGCTGCCCTGGAGACCGGGCTGCCCTTCCTGGGCATCTGCCGTGGGCTCCAGGTGCTCAACGTCACCCTTGGCGGTTCCCTTCACCAGCACCTGCCCGACGTGACCGGCCATGAGGGGCACTCCCCCGCGCCGGGTACGTTCGGGCACCTGCCCGTACGCGCCGAGCCCGGCACCCGCCTGGCCAAGGTCCTCGGTCAGGACCCGCTCGACGTCCCCCACTACCACCACCAGGCCGTCAACCGCCTGGGCACCGGCCTGACCGTGAGCGCCCGCGCGGAGGACGGCACCATCGAGGCGATCGAACTGGACACCCACCCCTTCGCCCTGGCCGTCCAATGGCACCCCGAGGCCGGCACCGACCCCGCCCTCTTCCACGCCCTAACCACCGCCGCCACCCACCCAACCCCCTGACCCACCACCCACCCAACGCCCGACGCATCACCCACCCAACCCCCCGGGCCCACCACCCACCCAACCCCCGGGCCCACCACCCACCCAACCCCTCGGCCCAGCACCCACACACCAACCCGATCACCAGGCCTCACGAGCACCCGCAGCCCCGGCAATCCCGGCGACGCCACCTCTCCAGCGCGACTGGTCACGGAAACCCTCGGGCCACGCCACCACGACACGGCCTCCGGCACGCCCCTCGCGAACGTCGCCCGTCCTGGAAGGCCCTTCGATGCGCGCGGCCACAACCCGGTGCGCGACACCGCCCCTAGCCATCAACACCTGGCCCGCGGGAGGCGATCCCGCTCGCCACGAGCGGCCCGCAGTCCGAGCGGCCCGCAGTCCGAGCGCCCCGTAGTCCGAGCGGCCCGTCAGATCGGCCGCTCCGACCGGGCCTCGCCATCACGACCGGGGCTCCGGCACCGCCTCTCGCCACCACCACACGGCCTCCGGCACCGCCCGTGTGAGCGCCGCCGGTCCCGGGAAGCGCTCTGGCGGGCGCGGCCACGGCCCCGCCTCCGGCCACCCGGGCGCGTACCGCCGGACGTCTTCACCGGGTCCTGTCCGGTCAGATGGGGGTGGCTGTCAAGTCGGTGGTCACGATCCCCCGCAAAAGCCGCGAACCACCTCATTCCGATAGACCACGAGGTAGGACGCCCCATAGCGGGGTCATGTCGGGCCAGTGAACGCCAGGTCAGCAGCGAATTCTGAATTGGGTCTTACTGGAAAGCTTCTTTACTTTTACTCTCAGAGTGTGGAGCTCGAGGTCCGGCATCTCAGAGTCGTATGTGCGATCGCGGACACCGGGAGCATCTCCAAGGCGGCGACGTCGCTCGGGATGTCCCAGCCAGCGCTCGCAGCGCAGCTGCGCCGCATCGAGCGGCAGTTCGGCGGCCCGCTGTTCGAGCGGGGCCGCGAAGGGACGACGCCCACTCCCTTAGGCCGCTGGCTGCTGTTGAGGTCGCGTTCCGTCTTACCCGCCTTCGATGACCTAGCGCGTGACGCCCGGCGCCACGCGCGGGACGAGCGCGACACCATCCGCGTCGGCTGCGCCCTCACCCGGCTGGCCATCTACGCGGCCAAGGCGTTGCGCCGCCTGTTGCCGGAGGCCGAGATCAGCCTCCGTACCGAGGAGACGACCGAGGTGTTGCCCGGTCTGCTGGAGTCGGAGCGCATCGAACTGGCCACGCTCGACGACTATCCCGGTCACGAACTGCAACCACCCCAGGGCGCCGTCTACGCCGAGATCGCGATCGAGCCGGTCTTCGTGGGGTTGACGGCCAGTCACCCTCTGGCAGCACACGACGAGATCGATCTGGCGGATCTCGCCAAGGAGCAGTGGGCGCAGCACGCGCTGCTGGAGTCGGGGCCGCGTGAGCATTTCTGGACCGCGTGCGCCGATCACGGGTTCTCGCCGCTGGTCGGGTTCAAGGTGGACCTCAGCGTCGCGCTCGACCTGATCGCTGAGGGCCGCTGCGTCGGATTGTTCCAGGCCACGAGCCCTGCGCGGGACGGCATCGTGATCCGGCCGCTGGTCGGGTCGCCGATGAAGATGCGTCACCTGATCGGCTGGACCGAGCACGGAGCGCTGGCTCCGCACGCCAAGGACCTCGTCCAGGCGGTCACCAAAACCTATTGGTCGGAGGCCATGCGCAACCCCACGTACAACGCGTGGCTGCGGCGACATGGCGCCCATAGTGTGACGTTATGACAAATTGTGGGGTTACGGTCCGTGAGCCCCCGATGTCAGCTTGGGGTTGACTCCAGCCAGATTCACACCCCCCAAGGAGCCACGAGAGTGAACCCCAAGCTCAAACTGTCGGCCGCCGCGTTAGTCGCGCTGGCGCTGGCCCTGGTACCCCAGGCGGCGCAGGCCGTACAAGATCCCCCAACTCCAAGTGAGGCCAAGAGCGCCGTCACCTCGGCGCAGGGCGCGCTTGCTGCTTACGCTCCCTCCCTGCGTACCGCGCAGGACGACGCATACCACCTCCAGGCCAACACCCCCGGCGCGAACGGTCTGCAGTTCCTGACCTACTCGCGCACCCACAAGGGCCTGCCCGTCTACGGCGGCGAGGTCGTCGTCACCACGGACGCGTCGGGCCAGTCGGTCAGCGACATCACCACCGGCCAGCAAGCCGTCATCAACGTCGGCACGAAGGCCAAGGTGAGCGCGGCCACCGCCGCCGCCACGTCACAGGCACGGATCAAGAAGGTGGACAGCGTCAGCGCGCCGTCGCTGGTCATCCACGCCGCGGGCAAGACCCCGCGGCTGGCGTACGCGACCACCGTCACCGGCCCGTCCAACAACCGGACCGTCTACGTCGACGCGCTGACCGGCGCGGTCATCGACGAGGTCGAGCTGGTCAAGGCCGCCGAAGGCCGGTCCCACTACGTCGGGACCGTCACCATCGACACCCAGGCCACCTCGATGGTCGACCCCAACCGCCGCGGCATCCAGTGCGGCGGCCAGAACGGCTCCGCTTTCACCGGCTCCAGCCCCTGGGGCAACGGCGGCGCCACCGACCTGCCGACCGCCTGCGTCGACGTCCTCTACGGAGTCCAGAAGGAATGGGACATGCTCCGGGAGTGGGTCGGCCGCAACGGCATCAACGGCTCCGGCGGCGGCTTCCCGGCACGTGTCGGCCTGGCCCAGGCCAACGCCTTCTGGAACGGCTCGTACACCAACTTCGGCCACAACGGCGCCAGCGCCCGCAAGAACCTGGTCTCGATGGACGTCGTCGGCCACGAGTACGGCCACGCCATCTTCCAGACCACGCCCGGCGGCGCGGGTTCCGGCAACGAGGCCGGCGGTCTGAACGAGTCCACCGGTGACATCTTCGGCGCCGTGACCGAGCACTACGCCAACAACCCGAACGACCCGCCGGACTACCTGGTCGGTGAGGAGCCCGCGCTCGGCGGCGGCCCGATCCGCAACATGTACAACCCGTCGGCTCTCGGCCACCCGAACTGCTACACCCCGGGGTCCTTCCCCGAGGTGCACGCCGGAGCGGGCCCGCAGAACCACTGGTTCTACCTGATGGCCGAAGGCACCAACCCGCAGGGCAAGCCCGCCAGCACCCGCTGCGACAACGGCCCCGCGATCGTCGGCATCGGCGTCCGCAAGGCCGCCCAGGTCTTCATGACCACGCTGAACAAGAAGACGTCCCCGTGGACGCACACCAAGGTCCGCGTGGCCGCGCTGCAGGCCGCCAAGGAGCTGTGGCCGGGTAGCTGCGCCGAGTTCAACGTGGTCAAGGCCGCCTTCGACGGCATCCGCCTGCCGGCCCAGTCCGGCGAGCCGACCTGCACCGCCCCGACCGACGACTTCTCGCTCACCCTCGACCCGGCCGCCGGCCAGGCCGACCCGGGCAGCAGCGTGACCACGACGGTCAGGACCACGGTGACCAGCGGCAACGCCCAGCAGATCACGCTGCGCGCCGGCACTCTGCCCAGTGGTGTGACGGCCCAGTTCAACCCGGCCACGATCACCGCCGGCCAGACCTCGACGCTGACCCTGTCGACCTCCGCGGGCAGCCCCGTGGGCGGCCACGCCGTACAGGTGACGGCGGACGGCACCGCGGTCGACAAGAACGCCACCTACAACCTCACGATCGGGCAGGTCCAGGACGACTTCTCGTTCGCGGTCAGCCCGGCGTCCGGCTCGACGCAGCCGGGCGGCTCCGCCCAGACCACCGTCAACACCACGGTGACCAGCGGCTCCGCTCAGCAGGTCGCGCTCTCGGCCACCGGTCAGCCCTCGGGCGTGACGGTGACCTTCAGCCCGGCCACCGTCACCGCCGGCCAGAGCTCTCAGGTGACCGTCGCCACGACCTCCAGCGTCGCGGCGGGGTCCTACCCGATCACGCTCACCGGCACCGGCACCAGTGGCAGCAAGACGGCGACCTACACGCTGACCGTGGGTAGCACCGGCACCGAATGGGCGCCGTACACCTCCTACACGATCAACCAGGTCGTCACCTACCAGGGCGCCAGCTACCGCTGCCGCCAGAGCCACACCAGCCTGCCCGGCTGGGAGCCCCCGAACGTGCTCGCACTCTGGCAGCCGCTGTGAAGAAACTCCTAGTGTCAGGGCTGGCCACCATCGTGGTGGCCGCCCTGGCCCCCCTCGCGGGCGCCACGAGCGCTCAGGCTGTCGCGCCGCCCAACATCCCGGTCGCGAACGTGACGGCCCACCTCAGTCAGCTCCAGTCGATCGCGTCGGCCAACGGCGGCAACCGGGCATCAGGACGGCCCGGATACAACGCCTCGGTCAACTACATCAAGGGCAAGCTGGACGCGGCCGGCTACACCACCCGGATCCAGACCTTCAGCGGCGGTAGCAACCTGATCGCCGACTGGCCGGGCGGCCCGACCAACCAGACCATCATGCTCGGCGCCCACCTGGACAGCGTCGCCGCCGGTCCGGGGATCAACGACAACGGCTCGGGCTCCTCGGCCCTGCTGGAGATCGCCCTGACCCTGGCCGCCCAGCGGCCGACGGTGACCAAGCACGTCAGGTTCGGCTGGTGGGGCGCCGAGGAGCAGGGCCTGATCGGGTCCCGCTACTACGTGCAGAACGGGGGTTCGGCGGGCGTCGAGGCGTACCTCAACTTCGACATGACCGGCTCGCCCAACCCCGGCTACTTCGTCTATGACGACGACGTGGCCCTGCAGCGGCTGTTCAACGACTACTACACCTCGATCGGCGTGCAGACCGAGCCGGAGCGCATCGGCGACGGACGCAGCGACCACGCCTCGTTCAAGAACGCCGGCGTACGCGTCGGCGGCGTCTTCACCGGGGCGAGCGAACGCAAGACGGCCGCCCAGGCCGCCAAGTGGGGCGGTCAGGCCAACCAGTCGTTCGACCGCTGCTACCACTCGGCCTGCGACACCTATCCGTCCAACATCAACACGACCGCGCTCGACCGTAACGCCGACGCGGCCGCCCACGCGCTGTGGACCCTGGCCGTCGGCCAGTCACAGCAGAACGATTACTCCATCGCGGTGAGCCCGGCCTCGGCGACCCTCCAGCCCGGCCAGTCGGCGACGACAACGCTCACCACGGCGGTCACCTCCGGCCAGGCGCAGCAGGTCAGCCTCTCCGCCGGCAACGTCCCGGCCGGGGTGACCGTCTCCTTCAGCCCGCAGACGATCACGGCGGGCCAGACCTCGACGGTCACCGTCGCGGCGTCAGCGGCGGCGGCGAACGGTAGCTACCAGATCGCCCTCAACGGTGACGGCGCCGACAGCGACCGTTCGACCGCCTTCAACCTGACGATCGGGCAGGTCCAGAACGACTACTCGTTCTCGGTCAGTCCGGCGTCGGCCTCTGTCCAGCCCGGTGGCAGCGCGAGCACCACCGTCAACACCCAGGTCACCTCCGGCCAGACCCAGCTGATCGCGCTGACGGCCTCCGGAGCTCCCCAGGGCGTGACGGTGAGCTTCAACCCGGCCACCATCTCGGCGGGCCAGACCTCCGCGGTGTCGATCGCGACGGCCTCCTCGGTCGCCGCCGGCACCTATACGATCACGCTCAACGGCGACGGCACCAGCACGGACCGCTCGGCCACGTTCACCCTGACCGTGGGCAGCACCGGCACCGAATGGGCGCCGTACACCTCCTACACGGCCGGCACGACCGTGAGCTACCAGGGCGCCAACTACCGGTGCCTGCAGAGCCACACGAGCCTGCCCGGCTGGGAGCCGCCCGGCACACCGGCGCTCTGGCAGCGCCTCTAGAGGAGCATGTACGGCCGGCGTCCCGCCAGGCGCCGGTCGTACAGACGTGGCCGGGAACCGCTGGGGTGTGCCAGGTTCCCGGCCACACCCCGTGGCCGGCCGTTCATCCGGGGGGACGGCCGGCCGCGCTATGCGTTGGGTCACACGCCCCGCAAAGTCCCGATATATCCGGTTAAACACCCGGCAAGCAACACGCGGGACCCCTGAACCTCTCGGCAAACACTGATCACCTCACGCACCAAGCTCGGCCCGATCCGGACATATCACCCATAGGCTCGCCACCGTTGTCCGGATCCGATCCCCCTCAGGAGGGAGCCCGAGCTTTTGTCCAGCGACCTGGTGATCATCGCCGCGCTCGTCGCCGTCTCGATCGTGCTGACCCGTTTTCTCAGCACGAGGTGGAGGCTGCCGCCCCTGCCGTTCCTGGTCCTGCTCGGCATGCTCGTGGGAGTCCTGCCCTGGGTGCCGGTCGTGTCGATGGACCCGTACGTCGTGCTGACCGTGCTCATCCCGCCCCTGCTCTACCACCACGCCACCACCCGCAGCGCGCCCCGCGAGTCGCGCGCCGCCTGGCGGCCGATCATGCTCCTCGGCGTCGGTCTCACCCTCGCCACCGCGGGCGCCGTCACCCTCGTGGCCCATCTGCTGCTCCCCGGCCTGCCGTGGGGCGCCGCGCTGACCGTCGGCGCCGCCTTCGCGCCCACCCAGGCACTCGTCCTCGACCGGCTCGGCGCGCCGGAGCGGGTGCTCACCGTGCTGCGCGGCGAGAGCCTGATCAACGAGGGCGTCGCGGTCGTGCTGCTCGCCATCGGGCTTGAGCAGCTCAAACGCCCCGAGACCGTCTCCGTGGCCGCGCTGCAACTGGCCGGGGCCATCGCCGGCGGCGCACTGGCGGGCCTCGCGCTCGGCTGGCTCGTCGTGCAGCTGCGCCGCCGCCTCGCCGACTCCGGGACGCTGATCGTGCTCTCGCTGGCCACGCCGTTCGTCGCCGAGATCAGCGCGAGCAAGCTCGGCCTGTCCGGCCCGCTCGCCGTCACCGCCGCCGGCTTCTACGTCGGGGCGCGCGGCCGCCTCTTCCACACCCCGGCGCGGGCCACCGAGCGGATCACCTGGCAGGTGCTGACGTTCCTGCTCGGCGGGACGCTCGCGGTCCTGCTGGGGCTCCAGCTGCGCGATCTGGGCGGCTCGCACTCGGGCCTTCCGATCGCGAAGGTCCTGCTGGTCACCGCGGCACTGCTGGGCGCGACTTTGCTGGTACGGCTGGCGTTCGCGCTGGCCGTCGACCGGCACAACGTCCGGGCCCTCACGCTGGGCGGCACCCGAGGGGCCTCGACGCTGGCCATCGCACTGGCCATCCCGGCGCTGCCCGCCCAGGACGCGTTGATCTTCGCCGCCGCCTCGGTGGTGCTGGTCAGCGGGTTCGCCCTGCTCACGTGCCGCGCCGCCGTACCGGAGACTGCGGGTGTGCAAGCACCCGAGGAGGAGGCGCGGGCGCGGCAGGCGGCGGCCGCGGCGGCGATGCGCAGGCTCGACCAGATCTCCCACCGGCTCGACACCGGCACGCTGTGGGCGCAGCGGCAGTTGCTCACGGTCGAGGCGAACGCCGGCGCCCCGCACGAACTGCGCGACGAGCTCGCCAGGGCGCAGCGCGAGACGCTCGGCCAGATGTACACCGATGGCCGCATCGGCGCCACAACCCTGCACAAGCTGACGGAAGAGATCGATCTGCGCGATCCACACGCGACAACACCCCCGTGACGGCACTAGGCTGGTTGGAGACACCGGTGAACCCGTGCGGGAGAGCGTTCTGACAATCCGGTCAGAGCCCCTGAAGGAGCAAGCCCTCCCCGCGAACCTCTCAAGGCAAAGGACCGCTCGGGCGAGGTGCCTCTGGAAAGCAGGCCTCCGGGCCTCGCCGAAGGTGAAAGTCCGGCAAAACCCGGGCGAAGCTCTCAGGCATCGATGACAGAGGGGGAGGATGCTGGCATCCGACCCTGCCCTGAGGTGCGAAGACCAATGTCACGACCGACACCGCTGCGAGACGTTCATGAGAGTCTCGGCGCGACGCTGACCGACTTCGCCGGCTGGCTGATGCCGCTGCGCTACGGCAGCGAGTCCGCCGAGCACAACGCCGTGCGCACCGCCGCCGGACTGTTCGACCTCTCGCACATGGGCGAGATCTTCCTGACCGGTCCCCAGGCGGGCCAGGCCCTCGACTACGCGCTCGTCGGCCACCTGTCGGCGCTGGCGCCCGGACGGGCCCGCTACACGATGATCGTCGGGGAGGACGGCGGAGTCCTGGACGACCTGATCGTCTACCGGCTCGCCGACGAACGTTTCATGGTCGTGGCCAACGCCTCCAACTACCTCCTCGTGGCCCGCGAGCTGGCCGCGCGCGCCGCCGGGTTCGACGCCGTCGTGGACGACCAGTCCGAGCAGTGGGCGCTCATCGCCGTACAGGGCCCGCGCGCCCAGGAGATCCTCTCCTCGCTCACCGACGCCGACCTGCCCGGACTCAAGTACTACGCCGGGCTGCCCGGCGTCGTCGCCGGGGCCCAGGCGCTCATCGCCCGCACCGGCTACACCGGCGAGGACGGCTTCGAGCTGTTCATCGCCAACGAGGACGCGGCGCCGTTGTGGCAGGAGCTGGTCAAGGCGGGCGAGCCGTACGGGCTGATTCCGGCGGGACTGTCCTCGCGCGACACGCTGCGCCTCGAAGCCGGCATGCCGCTCTACGGCAACGAACTGTCCACCGCGCTCACGCCGTTCGACGCGGGCCTGGGCCGGGTGGTGAAATTCGACAAGCCCGGCGACTTCGTCGGCAGGGCGGCGCTGGAAGCGGTCAAGGACGACCCGCCCCGGCGGCGCCTCGTCGGACTGGTCGCGCACGGGCGCCGGGTCCCCCGCCACGGGTACCCGGTGACCAAGGACGGCGCCGTGGTCGGCGAGGTCACCAGCGGGGCCCCATCCCAGACCCTGGGTAAGCCCATCGCGATGGCCTACGTGGACACTGGTGTCACCGAAGGCGTGGCCGTGGACATCCGGGGCAGCCAGGAGGGCATGGACCTCGTCGCATTGCCCTTCTACAAGCGCAGCGCCCATTCGTGAATACAAGCGCAGTAACTAGCAGGAGGACGTAAGTGAGCAGCATCCCTGACGAGCTGAGCTACACCAAGGAGCACGAATGGGTGGCCGGTCTCGACGACGGCCGGACCGTGACCGTCGGCATCACGGCCTTCGCGGCCGAGGCCCTGGGTGACGTCGTCTTCGTGCAGCTTCCCGAGGCGGGCTCGACCGTCGAGGCGGGCGACTCCATCGGCGAGGTCGAGTCGACCAAGTCGGTGAGCGAGATCTACGCCCCGGTCGGCGGCGAGGTCACCGAGGTGAACCAGGCCGTCGTGGACGACCCGTCGCTGGTCAACAACGACCCTTACGGCGAGGGCTGGATGTTCCGGGTGCGCCTCGAAGGCGACCCGGAGGACCTCCTCACCGCCGAGGAGTACGGAGCACTCACCTCCGGCGACTCCTGACCAACCGCCGGGGCCCGGCATGGGCCCCGGCACCGCCCTCCCCCCTGTTGCGGAAGGACGCATCAATGGCGATCAGCGTCTTCGACCTTTTCAAGATCGGAATCGGCCCGTCGAGCTCGCACACCGGCGGCCCGATGGCAGCCGCGCACAAGTTCGCCCGCGGCCTTCACGAAGACGGCCTCGTGGAGCGCACCGCGCGGGTCGAAGCCATCCTCTACGGCTCCCTCGGCCTGACCGGCAAGGGCCACGGCAGTGACAAGGCCGTGCTCCTCGGCCTGTCCGGCGAGAAGCCCGAACTCGTCGACGTCGACACCGTCGACGAACGCCTCGCCGCCATGCGCGCCGCCGGAACCGTCCGGCTGTATGGCGAGCGCGAGATCCCGTTCGTCGTCGGCGAGGACCTGATCTTCGAACGCAAGATCAGCCTGCCCGAGCACCCCAACGGCATGCGCTTCACCGCCTTCGCCGCCGACGGGGAGAAACTCCGCGAAAAGGTGTACTTCTCGGTGGGCGGCGGCTTCGTCGTCGACGAGAACGCCACCGGAGCCGACCGCATCAAGCCCGACGATACCGTCGTTCCGTACCCGTTCGCCTCGGGCGAAGAGCTCCTGAAGCACTGCCACAACACGGGCCTGTCCATCTCCGGGCTCATCCTGGAGAACGAGAAGGCCTTCGGCCGTACCGAACAGGAGATCCGCGACGGCATCCTGAACCTGTGGCGGGTTATGGCCGAGTGCGTGAGCCGGGGAATCAGCAAGGAAGGCATGCTGCCCGGCGGCCTGAAGGTCCGCCGCCGCGCCCACCAGCTCCACCGCCAGCTGTGCAGCGAATCGCCCGAGAAGGACCCGCTCCAGACGATGGACTGGGTCTCGTTGTTCGCCCTTGCCGTCAACGAGGAGAACGCCGCCGGAGGCCGCATCGTGACCGCCCCGACGAACGGCGCTGCCGGCATCATCCCGGCGGTTCTGACGTACTACACGCGCTTCGTCCCCCAGGCGAACGACGAGGGCGTGGTCCGCTTCATGCTGACAGCGGCCGCGATCGGCGTCCTGTTCAAGGAGAACGCGTCGATCTCTGGCGCTGAGGTGGGCTGTCAGGGTGAAGTGGGCTCGGCCTGCTCGATGGCCGCCGCAGGTCTGACCGAGGTCCTGGGCGGGACCCCCGAACAGGTGGAGAACGCGGCCGAAATCGGCATCGAGCACAACCTGGGGTTGACGTGTGACCCGATCGGCGGCCTGGTCCAGATCCCGTGCATCGAACGGAACGCGGTGGCCAGCATCAAGGCCATCACCGCCGCCCGCATCGCCCTGCGCGGCGACGGCCGCCACTTCGTCAGCCTGGACAAGGCGATCAAGACGATGCGGGACACGGGCCGGGACATGCTGGACAAGTACAAGGAGACGTCACGCGGCGGCCTGGCCGTCAACGTCATCGAATGCTAAGGGCAAGGTCTTCACTGGTGGGCGCTTCGCGCCATGGGGTTCAGGCTGTGACAGTGGGGCTCTGCCCCACACCCCGGGCGGGGGAGAACCCTCGCGCTCCCCGCATGGCTGGCGTCCCTTTGTTGCGCCAGGGTGAGGGGTCACGAAGGCTGGGGCACCTCGACGCCGGAGACGCCTGTTGCTCATGGGTCTTGATTTCGCTCAGGAATGTCAGACAGAGCAGGTAGCGTTCGGAAATGACGGCGCATCGCCGTGACGAGGGCATCACCATCCCTCGGCACGAATATGAGGCCCGAAAGGCTGAGGTCCGCCGACTACGCCGGGAAGTAGGCCGCCAGCAGGCCATGCGCACCATCCTGGACAACGCCGCCTACCCAGGCCAGGTGCGGACGTTCACTCGCGATGAACTGGCCGCCGAGTGGGGCATCCGTGACTGACCGGCGCATCGCCTTTCCCTAGCGTGCGTAGGAGCGGATCGAAGCCCCTCCTGAGGGCCTGCGCAGACCTGTCCAGCTCGCCATCTTCACCCTCTTGTGCGAACCGCGACCGGCGCTCGCCGACCCATGGATGGCGTTCCAAACGCCTATGAGCTGAACCTTGTCAGCGACGACGTCACCATCTGGTACACAATCACCGTGCACGAGGGCGTCGAGGTGATCAGCGCTGGCGTCGCATGGTCCAGAACAGCCAGTTGTTCTGAGCCGCGCATGCGGCGACGTCCCAGCCCCGGCTGCCGAGTTCGGAGAGCACCGCGACCACCTCGTCGTAGCTGCCGGTGAACACGCGCTCGTTGCCCTCGGGCAGGTTGACCCGGATGGCGTTCGTGTCCCATAGCCACTCGACAACACCGAACTCGTACGTGAACATCGTTGCCCCACATCTGTCGGTCGCCGCAGGAAGATAGCACGATCTTGTGGCCCTAGATCGCCACAACCACTGGTCTCGGGGGATGCCCTACTCGAGGTATTGGCTGGCGACTACCCGGTGTCACCGTGAATGTGGGCATGGATGGTTCACATGCCGGTTCGGGCAGCAGATCATGCCGACCTTGACGAAGCGGCCACCGGGCAGCCATATGGACCACTCCACATCGACCCCGCGCGGCAGCAGGTCGTATGCCTGGTCCATACGCAGAGACAGCGGGATCTGGTCGTGTTGGGAGGCCGGCGCGTACTCCGACCGCATCCACTCAAGGGCCTTGTCGATGTCGTCGAATGTCTCGGCGATGCGAGATGTGGGTTTGGCCAGCCATTCACCGGTTCGCATTGGAGGCAAGGCAGAACTGAAGAAGTCCGGCGACGTCGGGCGGCGCTCTGCCTCACGTTGGAGGTCTTGGCCGTTGCCGTTCCAGGTGTAGGCGTGCCAGTGCAGCAGCAGTGCCAAGGACTCCCCCGTACAGTCGGATGATGGGATGGCCCCTGCCTGATTCAGGCGGGCAGGGGCCGTCTCAGACGGCGTTCTAGATGGTCGTCAGTCCGGCGGCGCGAAGCTCGGAACCGGTGAAGCGGAGCGTCCCAGCATCCGGGTTCTTGGAGTCACGCAGAGCGAACGCGTCGTCTACGCCCGCAAGCGCGGCGATCATGACGCAGGACTCGCCTTCGCCATCCTCGTTGTTGTTGCCGCCGCACATGCGGCGGAAGTCAAGCGGACCGAGTTCGTTCGCGTACAAGTTCACAGACATGCTGAACAGACCTCCTAGCGATGTGGTGAAGGGATTCGGTGGTTCCCCCATTCGCAGGCAGGACCACCTTCACGGCTGTCCCCGACACGATGGTTGGGTGTCCTACGGCAGGCAGGACCAGCCGTGAGCTATGAGCGCCAGCTACCCCGATGCCAGCAGAACGGCTCTCACGACGCCTCCTTGCCGGCGCCAACGGCGGTGGGCTCGGCTTGCCGCGTGTCGGCCAGGAACGCCTTCAGGAACCCTTCTAGCAGCACGTCAGCGCGGACCTTCGCTGCGTCGACTTCCCGGAACTCCTCCGATGGCAGGGTGACGCCCTTGGCGTCGGGCAGTCTCGGGTCGAGCGTGAATGAGGAACCGTGGCAGACAACGGAAAACGCCTTGATCTCCCCGACCATCCCGTACTCGGTATCGGAAAAGTACGGCTTCCATCGGATCTTGAGTCTCATCGGGTCGCCTCCCGCCCCAGCGCATCATGAGCCGCGACGCGCTGGCCCGGCAGCAAATTTCGGGAGCGCGACCCGAAGAGATCGACAGTGTTAAGGCTGTCGGGGGCTGACATGGTCAGCACGTCGGTGACTTCCGAGATGTTGGGACGCTTCTCCAACAGGCCATGCTCTTCCAGAAGCGTCAGGTAAGCCTGAACCCCGAGCCTGACCATGCTGGGCGCGGAGTGCCGGTCGGTGATGCCACGCAGCAGCAGCCGGTCTTCGTACTCCTCCCGCGTCCAACTCGACGGCGGGTCGGCGGCGGGGTCCGGCCCGATCTCCTCAAGCTCCTCCGGCGCAAGATCCCCCACGAAGGCCCTGCGCCTGCTCCAGACGTCGGAGGCGACCTCGCAGGTGAACGGGGCCGCGTGTCTGCTGGATGGTCTCCGTGTTGGGGTCATGCTTCGACGGTAGGAGCGGCTACGGGCCGGGCTCAAGCATGTTGCAAGGAGTTGCAACTATTGCTCGTGCCCCGCCAGAGCCTGCAATGCCCGACTGATCAGCCTCCGAGCGCTCCTGCCATAGACCGCTGAGCTAGCCAGCCGCTCGAATGCCTTCTCGTACACTGCGATCTCTTGTGGCTGGGTTAGCTTTACTTCTGCCGAGTAGGTTTCAATCAACACTTCACGGCTGTCGAGTATCCAAAACCCATGAAGCGGGAAATATTCATGGCTGGCGCGAGTCGGGATGATTCCCATATGCACCCGAGGCAATTCAGTCATTGCTAGCAGGCGGTCGAGTTGCCCTATCAGAACCTCCTGGTCCACCACTCCGAGAGTGAGCACTGATTCGGAGATGACCAGATGGAATCGACGATCTCCGTGATAGAGGATCTGCTGGCGCTCCATTCGCGCCGCAACGCCAGCCTCTACATCATCCGGGGTGCCATGAAAATTAGTCCACTGACGCAGCACTTGTTCAGCGTATGCGGCTGTTTGCAGAAGTCCCGGAATCAGGCAGGCTTCAAAACTGCGGAAAACTCTAGTTTCAGCTTCAAAGCGAACGCTTTCCTTCTGACGGTTCTTGGTTCCTGATCTTAGCTGCTTGCGCCACTCCACAAACATTGTTTCGATGGAACGCGTGGCAGCGACGAGGTCCGCGACTTTGTCCTCCGCCTCACAGAGACGACACCATGTACGGATGTCTTCTTCTCGCGCCTTGAGAACAGCGTTTTCGACCTTGGATACTTTGGTGTAGTGCCAGCCAGCCAGGCCGGCCAGTCCCCGGCCCGACAGGCCAGCACCTTCTCGGATCTCTCGCAGGCGTGCACCAAGCGCTTGGCGAGCCTGGCGGGCAGGGGTTGACACAGGGAGAAGCCTATTGGACGGCGTAACTGGCATGCGAAATACCCTGTGACCAGGTGCTATCCCGTACAGACTGGTACTGGGCGATCAGGGATTGGTCATCCTCTACGGCGAAGCCCGCTGAACGACCATCTGGCTTGAACAGACTGAGAACCAACGTGTCGTCGTCGAACAGCCAGCAATCTTCCGGCGGAAAACGCATGTCTACTACTTCACTTCGTGGCAGGTAGCGAATCTGTTCTCCAGCCTCGATGTTTCTATGGCTGAATGACATCTCCCAGCGAACGTAGTCGGTGTGCGGCTCGGTAACGATACGCAGGCGCTCCACCGAAACGCCATCGCCCGTAACCGCTCGCATATGATCTAGCCAGTCTTGAAGCCACTCGAAGCTATCATGCTCCCCATTGAGCCACTTCTCAAAGGGGATGTCCTCGCTCTCAACCCGATAGACATCCCTGAGTTCCAGATGCCACGCCCTTCGGCGAGAACGAAATAGCGCCTTGAACTGTTCGTAGGTAATTGGCTTCATCAGTCTGCTTGGACCAGTGCGATGATGCGTGCCTTGATCAGCTCCACGCACGTCTCATGGTCGGGGATGTCCATCTGCGCGAGCGTGTCGGCATCGTCGACGCGCTTTCCTTGGACGACGTAGTTGCCGTTCTCTTTGACGTAGACGATTGGCGGCGCGATGTTTGTCACCTCTCCGATTATCCCGTCTTTTTCGAGATGGGCCATAAGGACGGCGGGGATCTCGATGCACGTTTCTTCGTCTGCCATGTGAAGCCGTGAAAGGATGCTGCTGTCTGTGACGATCCAGCCCTGCACGATGTAGCTGCCTTGGTCCGTTGAGTAGAGGGTGGGACTCTGCCCACCACCCGAGCTCTTGCCGAGGAACGTCAACCGCATGGTTCGGCCTCCAGTGCTCGTGTAGCAAGGAAGTGCACTTGCACATCGATCCTCAATCGGGGGCGCGGCAACGTCAACCCTTGCTGGGGAGTGGGCACCTCACCGTGACGTCATCACGGGTCCGCACAATGCCGACGAATGACCGTGAACTACGACACACAGCAGGAAGCCCCAGACTCACGACGTGGACCGTGAGCTGGGGCGATATCTCTTGTCTGACCTGGTCCGGACCTCCATGCTGTCGACGAGTTGGAGTGCCACGGTGGCGGTGAACGTTTCACCCGCGCTGCCCATCCGGAAGAAGCTACGGTCTGCCGACTCTGTTCGACCTTTGACGCAGGGTCATCAAGTGCTCTGGAGCAGGTTCTCGGTGTAGGCGGCCAGGCGGGCCGCGTCCGCCGGGTTGAGCGTCTTCAGTGACAGGGCGACCTCTCGTCCTCTGTCGATGGCGGAGAGGGGCGCTGAGGGAGGCTGGTCGATCCAGCCCACGATCGGCCGGACGGCGTCGGGGACGGGGCGGGCGAAGAGGCGGGCCAGGAGTTTGAGTGTGGCTCTGACCAGCGGATTCTGGTGGCTGGTGCCGCTGCGGGTGAAGCCGGGGTGGTAGAGCACGTAGCGGGCCTTGCTGCCGGCGCTGTTGGCGAAGGCGACGCCCAGCAGGTCGTTGGCGCGGCCGGCCTGGAGCTGGGCGCGGATCTGGCCGTAGCGGCGGGTGAGCTGCGGGTCTTCCCAGACGATGCCGCCCGCCGTGTTGCCCACTCCGGCCACGTTGATGATCACGGGAGTGGGGGCGGCGTCGAGCAGCGGGATCAGGCGGTGGCTGAGCAGGTAGCGGCTCAGGTAGTACAGGGAGAAGGTGAACTCCAGCCCCTCCGCGCTCTCCCGTCGCTTCGGGCTGACCCGGTTGGCGAACAGGGCGAGCGCGTCCACGGAGTCGTGGGTGTCGTGCAGGTGCTTGACGGCGCGTTCCACCTCGGCGATCGAGGAGAGGTCGGCCTGGAGAAAGCGCAGGTCGGGGCTGGCGGCTTGGGCGAGCAGTGCCTTGCCCTTCGCCGGGTCGCTGCCTATCACGGTGACGCGGTCGCCGCGCGCGAGCCGTTCCAGCGCGGTCGCGCGGCCCATGCCGTCGGTGCCGCCACTGATGATCACGGTCTTGGGCACGGCGTTTCTCCTTCGTAGGGTGGTGTGAGGCGAGAAACCATCGTGCGGTGCGCGCGCCGTAGGCCGGAAGAAGGCAGTTTGATGTCAGGTACGAACACGCGTGTCCCCTCCATCCAGGCTCACGACCTGCCTCGGCCGGTGCCCCTGGCGGAGCTTGAGGGGTGCCCGGTCGGTGACGTGTTCCGGCGCATGGGTGATCGGTGGAGCCTGTTGCTGGTGGCGGTGCTCGGGCAGCGCCCGTATCGATACAACGAGTTGCACCGCTCGATCGAGGGCATCAGCCAGCGCATGCTGACCCGCACGCTGCGCGGGCTGGAGGTGGACGGGCTGGTGCGCCGGGAGGTGTTTCCCACGGTGCCGCCCAGTGTCGAGTACAGCCTGACACCGCTGGGCAGGACGCTGCTCGAACCGGTGTCCGCCCTGGCCGACTGGGCGGTGCGCCACGAGGCGGAGATCAACGCGTCGCGATCCCGATATGAGCGTTGAGCTGGAATCATTCCATGATGCGGGGTTTCTGATGATCTTCGCCGGGTGATCTTCCCTGGCGTGAAAACGACCATGGTGCTGCTCCTGACGGCGGGGCTCCTCGCGGTGGATCCCGGCCGGAGCGGGGCGGCGCTCGCCGCGCCGGAGGCCGGCTGCGCGTTCAGCGCGCGGCACCTGACCCTGGCGCCCGGTGAAACGTTCGCACTCGACTTCAGCTTCCGCAATCCGACGGCGGGCGATCCCGAGACCACGTTCACCGCGGTGATGCTGGAGAACGATTTCTACGGCGCCCGCCACACCTTCCTCACCAGGAACGCGGGCGGCGGCACCGGGGTCAACGTGAACACGCACCTCACGACCGGCGCGGCGCCCATCGCGACCGACGACATCACGATCGAGATCACCTCGTCGCACACCGGCGCGACCATCCTGGCCACGTGCACGACGAGGCTCACCGTCAGCGGCGACACCGACCTCGACGGGATCCTCGACGAATGGGAGACCTCGGGCATCGACGGGAACGGCGACGGCGTCGCCGACCTCACGCTGACCGGCGCCAACCGCCGCCGCAAGGACATCTACCTGGAGCTCGACCACATGCGGCAGCACGACCTGCTGCCCGCGGCCGGCCAGGACGTCGTGGCCGCGTTCGCCGCCGCCCCGGTGGTCAACCCGGACGGCAGCACCGGTATCACCCTGCACATCGACCAGGACGAGGAGCTCGCCCACGAGGACGACGTGACCACGTGGACGGAGTACGACACGATCAAGGCCGCAGCGTTCGGCACGGCCGCCGAGCGGACCCGGCCGGAGGTCATCGAGGCCAAGCGCAGGGTCTACCACTACGTGCTGTTCGGGCACGAGCGCGACGGCGGCACCTCGTCGGGGCGGGCCGAGATCCACGGCAACGACGTTCTGGTGACGCTCGGCGGCGCGCCGTGGGGCGTGGACGCCACGGGCCACCACGTCGGCACCGTCCGGGAGCAGGCGGGCACGCTCATGCACGAGTTCGGCCACAACCTGGGCCTGCGCCACGGCGGCGCCGACGACACCAACTGCAAGCCGAACTACCTCAGCGTCATGGGCTACGCCTTCCAGACCACGCTGATCCCGCAGGTGGCGGGGCCGAACCGGCTCGACTACTCCCGGCAGGCGCTGCTAGAGCTGAGGGAGACCTCGCTGCTGGAGTCCGACGGCGTCGGCGCCGGCGGGACCGACTTCACGTTCTGGAGCGCGGACGGCGGCGCCGGCGGCTGGAGCAGCGCGCAGGCCAACGGCTGGCTCGACTGGAACGAGAGCAACAGCGAGGACACCACGCGGATCCCCGTCGACATCAACAACCTCGGCTTCAACGACTGCTTCGCCAGCCCAGGACAGACGCTGACCGGGCACGACGACTGGGCCAACCTCGACTTCAACTTCCGCGACGACGCCGACTACGCCGACGGCGCCCATTCGCCGACGCCGCCGGAGATCACCGGTGAGGTCGCGGTGGAGATCCGGGAACGCGTCGAGCGGGCACTGGCTCCGAAGGCCGAGGCCGGGGGACCGTACACCGGAGTGGAGAACGCGGCGGTCACCTTCGCCGGCGGTGCGACGGGGACGGGCACGCTCACCTATGCCTGGGACTTCGGCGACGGCACCACGGGCACGGGCGAGCGGGCCACGCACGTCTACGGCGACGACGGCACGTTCACGGTCACGCTGACCGTCACCGACCAGGGCGGCCGCACGGGCAGGGACACGGCCGTCGTCACCGTCGCGAACCTCGCGCCGAGCGCGGTCATCGAGGGGCCTGACACGCGCGTCGCCAGCGCCGGGGTCGCGGCGGAATGGGCCGTGCGCGGCGCCGACCCCGGCAGCGACGACCTGACCGTCACCTGGACCTGGGGCGATGGGCAGAGCACGAGCACGGCGTACCTGATCGATCCGCCGGGCGCCGACCCCGACCCCAGCCCCGACGTGCGGCCGCGCGACGTGCGCGACGTCGCCCGCCACACGTGGATCAGGCCTTGCGTGTACGGCGTGCGCGTGACGGTGGCCGACGACGACGGCGGTCAGGCGGCGGACGAGGCGACGCTGGTCGTCACCGGCGACGGCGGCGGGCCGAGGCTGCTGGCCTTCTGGGCGCTGCGCATGGGTCCCGGTGGACCGCCCGCGGGCTGCCTGCTGCGCACGGTGGAGCACATGAGCAGGGTGTTCTCCGAGGTCGTGGACGTCTCGACCAGGGATCGGGCGTTCACCGCGCTGACTCCGAGGGGTGTCGGCCCGCGTCGTCAGCTCGACGCCCAGTTGCTGACGGCCTGGCTGAACTTCGCCGACGGCGCCCACACGCTGGACGAACTCGTGGACGGCGACGGCGACCAGGTCGCGGACGTCTCGTTCGGCACGGCCATGGCCAGGGCGGAGGCGGTGCGCCTGGATCCCGCGGCCACGCCCGCGGCGATCGCGTTCCAGGTGAGCCTGCTCAACGGCATCAACGTGTAGCTGTTGCCCCCGCCCTTCAGCGCGGGGCGGGGGCATCGCGGGCGGCTACTCGACGCGCACGATCTGCCAGCGCGGCGGAGTGCCGGTGGACAGGATGTCTGAGCAGTCGCAGTTGCCGCAACCAGGGGTCATCGCGTTCTCCTCGCCATGTCGGGGAAGGGATGACGTACCCGTCATGACCGGCCCCTACGCTGACGCCCCCGCCAGACTTGCCAGTCATCCGGCGGTGTAGCCGCCGGCGTACTCCTCCGCCGGCGGGATGTTGGTGATCACGTCGACCAGGACGCCGTTGGGGTCGGCGACGATGAAGTGGCGCTGGCCGAAGTCCTCGGTCCTGATCTCCAGCTCGGGCTTGAGCCCTTCGGTGAGCACGAGGCGCTCCCACTCGGCGTCCACGTCGTCCACCTCGACGTTGAGCAGGACACCCTGGGCCGGCTTACGGTACGCGGCGGGCACCGTGGGGTGGTCGTAGTTCAGCAGGGCCAGCTCATGGGCGCCCCGGCGCAGGCTGACATACCAGTCGGCCTCGAAGGTGATCTCGAACCCGAACAGGCGCACGTAGAAGTCACGCGACTCGGCGAGCCGGGAGCTGCCGATGACCGGGTAGAAGCTGCTGACGTTCATGATGAATTCCTTTCGCATACCATCGGTATGTGAAGTAAACTAGCTCGCATACCGTCGGCATGTCAAATGGAGGTCGATGTGAGCACCCGGGCCGAGCAACGTGAGCGAACGCGCACGACGCTACTGCGCGAGAGCAGGAGGCTGTTCGCCGGCCAGGGGTACGCGGCGGTCGGGCTGGCCGAGATCGTCGCCGCCGCCGGGGTGACCAAGGGCGCCCTCTACCACCACTTCGCCGGCAAGGCCGAGCTGTTCCGCGCCGTGCTCGACCAGGTGCAGCAGGAGGTGGCCGAGCGGGTCGTCGCGGCGGCCGACGCCGAGAAGGAGCCCTGGGACCAGTTGGTCGCCGGCTGTCAGGCTTTCCTGACGGCCAGCACCGATCCCCTTCTGCAGCGCATCATGCTGGTGGACGGGCCCGCCGTACTCGGATGGACGCAGTGGCGGCAGCTCGACACCGACAACTCGGCGCGCCACCTGCGCGAGGCGCTCACCGGGCTGGTCGAGCTGGGCGTCATCACGCGTCAGCCGGTCGAGCCGCTGACCCACCTGCTGTCCGGCGCGATGAACGAGGCGGCGCTCTGGCTGGCCGCGGCGGGCGGGCCGCGCGACCTGGCCGACACCCAGGCCGCCCTGGCCCGGCTGCTGGACTCCCTACGCGCATAGGCCCGGCCCGGCATAGGCCCAGCCCGACACAGGCCCAGCCCGGCCCAGCCCGACACAGACCCGGCCCGACACAGGCCCAGCCCGACACAGGCCCAGCCCGACATACGCCCGGCGCGGCATAGGCCTGCGTGCCCAGGCGGGGTGTGCCTAGGTGGGATGTGCCTAGGTGGGATGTGCCTAGGCGGGGTGTGCCTAGCGGCGGACGTGCAGGCGGACCACGGTGCCGCGGTCGTCCTCGCAGACCTCGCGGCGGATGCGGCCGACGATCTCGCGGTCCAGCTTGTTCACGATCGTGCCGACGTCGGCCGATGAGGGGCAGGCCAGGTGGACGTTGAGCCGCTCGGCGTCGCCCACCACGCGGACGGCGGCGCCGGTCAGGCCCTCGACGTCCTTCAGGCCCACGCACAACATCGCGGTGCCCGTCCCGCTGCGCGCGCCCCTGCGGCCCCAGCCCAGGCTGAGCAGGAACCACCGCAGCGAGACCAAGGCCAGCACGAGCAGGGTCAGCGCCAGCAGCCAGAGCATCCACGGCTGCGCGGCGATGGACTCGGCGGCGGCGTCGGGCAGCACCTTCGCGCGCGGTGCCAGGCCGGGCAGCAGGTTCTGGCCGCGCAGGTAGGCGTAGGCGCCGGCGATGAGCAGGATCGTGCCGACGATGGCCAGGCCGATCCGGTTGCCGGAGTACTGGCGCATCACAGCCCCCTGGTGCGCAGCCGTACCACGACCTCGCCCGCGCAGATCGCGCCGAGGCCGGACAGCCGATCGCCCACCGCGGTGCCGACCTGCCTGAGCATCGCGCCCGAGCTCTCAGATCCCGTGGTCACGGTCACCTCGATCGCGCGTTTGCGCAGCCGGACGCGGGCGCGGGCGACGCCGTCGACGTCCTGGGCGACCGCGCGCAGCGTGCGGCGCAGCCCGGAGCGGGTGATGCCGATGACGATCAGCGGGTCGGCGGTCTCGACCGGAACCAATCGTGAACGTCCCGGAACGATCGCCAGCGCCAGCAACCCCACACCACCGATCACCGGCACGAGCGCGGCGAAGGAGATCTCCCACCACGAGGTACGGCCGGCCACCGCGAGCACCCGGTCCAGCGGAATCCACCCCAGCGGCGTCCCCATCAGCGCCCCGACCAGCTCGGCCGCGGTCAGGCCGAGTCCGGCCGCGAGCGCCAGCGCGAGCGTCACACCGACGGGGGTGCGGGCGGGCTTGAGCGCCCGGGTGAACCTTTTGCGCGGAGTCTCCGGTTGGGCGAGGGAAGCTGCGCCCGGCAGCCGCTGCTGGAGCGTGGTCATCACATCGACCATGGGTACACGGCTCTCATAGCCGCCCGTCGCCCTCCCCGCCGCCGGTTTGCCGGATCATTACGGGACTTCCGAGGAATGCGAATCATGCTCATGTCCGGTTACGCTGCAGCCATGGACGACCGTCAGCGCTACGACCGCGCCACCGCCGCGCTCGAACCACCGTTCGCGATCCTCGATCTGGCCGCCCTGCGCGCCAACGCCGCGGACCTGGTACGGCGGGCCGCCGGCAAGCCCATCAGGGTGGCCAGCAAGTCGGTGCGATCGCGACCGGTGCTCGAACGCATCCTGGCGATGGACGGCTTCCAGGGCATCATGGCCTTCACCCTGCCCGAGGCGTTGTGGCTGGTGAGCAAGGGTTTCACGGACATCCTCGTGGCCTACCCGACCGCCCACAGGCAGGCGCTGGCCCGCCTGGCGGCGGACGCGGCGGCCGCCCGCGAGATCGTGCTGACCGTGGACTCCGTCGGCCACCTGGACCTCGTCGAGGACGCGGTGGCCGAGGTGCCGTCCCGGCAGGAGATCCGGCTTTGTATCGACATCGACGCCGCGTTCATCGCCCTGAACGGGAAGTTCCGGGCCGGAGCGCTGCGCTCCACGATCCGCGAGCCCGAGCAGGCCGCCGAACTCGCCGCCGCCATCACCAAGCGCCCCGGCCTCAGACTGTGCGGCCTCATGGCCTATGAGGCCCAGATCGCCGGGGTGGGCGACGACCCGCCGGGCAGCGCCGCCTACACCCGTCTGGTCCGTCTCATGCAGAGCCGTTCGGCCCGCGAGCTGATCATCCGGCGGGGCCGTATCGTCAACGCGGTCCGTCAGCTCGCCGACCTCGACTTCGTCAACGGCGGCGGCACCGGCAGCGTGGAAAGAACCGTGCGCGAGAAGGCCGTCACCGAGGTGGCGGCCGGGTCCGGGTTCTTCCATCCGAGGCTGTTCGACTTCTACCGCGGCGTCACCGGCCGTCCCGCCGCGCTGTTCGCGCTGCCGGTGGTGCGCCGTCCGGCCCCCGACATCGTGACCGTCCTCGGCGGCGGCTATCCCGCGTCGGGAGCTGCGGGGCCCAGCCGCCTGCCGCAGCCGTTCTTGCCGGCGGGGCTGCGTTACGCGGCCGACGAGGGCGCGGGCGAGGTCCAGACCCCGTTGCTCGGCCAGGCCGCCCAGGATCTGCGGATCGGCGACCGTGTCTGGTTCCGTCACGCCAAGGCGGGCGAGCTGTGCGAACGTTTCGACACCCTGCACCTGATCGACGGCGACGAGCTCGTCGACCGGGCCCCCACCTACCGAGGCGAAGGCCGCACCTTCCTGTAACAGGGCAGGTAGAAGCGTCCGGTAGGGCGCGTAGAAGCCTTAGCAGGGCAGGTAGAAGCCTCTGGCAGGGCGCGTAGAAGCCTCTAGTAAGGCAGGTAGAAGCTGAGCACGTCCGCCGTGAGCGGCGGGAACAGTGCCCGGAACAGCTCTTCCTCACCGGCGTAGACGTCGGGCCTGACGCGGGTCAGCCCGTCCATCCCGTGCGGGCCGAACACCAGCGCGGGCAGGTAGTCCGGCGCCACTCCCGCGCCGCCGACCGCGCCCGGTCCCTGCATCGGGCCACCGGCCGTGACCTCGCCGAGGCCGTCGGCCCCGACCGGAATCCGGTAGTGCGCCCCGAACGTCGAGAGCACCACGTCACGCCCCGCATGATCCACCCCGGCCTCGGTGAGGCGCTGCCAGAGCAGCGGCCGCAGCCGGTCGAGCAGCGCCGCGACGTCCGGGATCCGGACGTAGTATTGCTCCGCCTGCTCGCGTGGCTCGTCCTTCACGAACTCCTGCCAGGCGGCCGCGGTGACCGTACCGGCTCGATGGACGACCCGCGGCTCAGTGCCGGGCGCGAGCGCGGCGACCCCGCGCAGCAGATCCCGGGCGGCCGCCTCGTCGCGCGCGGCGGCCTCGGCGAGGAGGATCTCGTCATCCGGCGGCGAGGTACGCCCCGAGGCGACGACCGCGCCGTCCCGCTCCAGCACCCAGGTGCCGGAGCCGTCGTGGGCCAGCAGCCACCGCGCGCACGCCGCGGAGTGCGGCATCGCGACGTCGAACCGGCTCTGCGTCGCGTCCTGGAGCTCCTGGAGGGCGGGGAGGTCGGACGGCTCGGCCCGGCGGAGCGCGGGCGCGCCCTCGCCCTGCGGCAGGCCGCGCACGCTCAGCGCCGGGGGAATGTCGATGGCGTACTCGTAGCCGAACAGCCGGTAGAAGTACGGGATCCCGATCATCGTCTGGATGACGTGCCCGCGCGCGGCGGAACGTTCGTGCGCCCACTTCATGAGGGCGCGCACCAGCCCGCGCCCCTCGTACGCGCGGTCGGTGGCGACCAGCTCGACCTGCCCGGCGGGCAGCCGCACACCGCCGATGCGAACGTTTTCATCGAGCAGCGTGGCGGTCGAGACGATCCGGTCCCCGTCGGCGACCACGGCGCAGGCTTCCCACCCGGCCTCCGGATCCTCCACCACCAGCCGGTGGTCCACGGCGTCGACCGGTTCGCCGCGTTCGGCGAGCAGGGCGCTGATCTGGTCGAGGTCCGCGGGCCGCGCCTGACGTAGCTCCAGGCCACCGGGCAGCGGGACGGGGTTGATCGTGCTCACGGCCGCGACTATGACATCGCCCGGCGCCGTCCGTCCATCGAGTTTCCGCTACTCCGAGCGAGCGCACACCGGGCAGGCGGCCTGCACCAGAGCGCGGCGTTCCTCGTCCACCGCGACCACTTCCCCACTTCCCAGACAACACCGGCACAGGCGGAGCAACGCCGTCTCCAGGTCGTCCCATCCTCGGCTGTCGCAGCGATGACAGGCCAGCGGGATGCCGCCGACCCACTCCACCCGGCTCCCCCGGCACTGGGGGCACGTGGGCTTGCCGTTCATCCGGCCCCTCCCTCGTGGATTGAAGGTCTCGTGCGGTTAACGCCGTCGTTTCCACGGCAAAGTTTCAAGCGAAAGTTCAACGATACCGTTGAAGTCATGGACATCAAGGACATAGCGCGTCCCCTCGACGGCGCGGCCATCTCCACCTTCCTCCGGTCTCTCCCTACCCGGCCCCTGCTTCTCGGCCTGGGTGAGGCCACCCATCGGGTGGACGCGCTGCCAGCAGTGCGCAACGAGATCTTCCGGCACCTGGTCGAACATGAGGGTTACCGATCGATCGCGCTCGAAAGCGACTGTCTCATGGGTCTGATCGTGGACGACTACGTGACGAAGGGAACCGGAACCCTCGACGAGGTCATGGAGCGGGGCTTCAGCCACGGCTTCGGCACCTTCCCGGGAAACCGCGAACTCGTGCGGTGGATGCGGGCGTACAACGAGGAGCATGAGCAAAAGATCCGGTTCTTCGGCTTCGACGGCCCGCTGGAGTATTGGGCGGCGAGCCCGCGGCAGGCACTCACCGCACTCTACGACCTCCTCGACGACCCGCTCCCCTGCACCAGGGAAACCCTCGACACGCTGCTCGGCTCGGACGAGCGGTGGTCGAACGAGGACGCGGCCATGGATCCGGCCCAGTCGATCGGCCGGTCCGCCGAGGCGCAGCGGCTGCGGCTGATCGCCGACGACCTGGTCGCGCTGCTCGACACGCAGGCGCCCGGGATGAGCGTGGCGGACAGGGAGATGGCGGGACTGTACGGGCGCACCGCCACCGGCCTGCTGCGCTACCACTTCTGGATGGCCGACGCGTCCCCGGCGCGGTGGACCCGGCTGTCGAGCCTGCGGGACGCGATGATGGCGGACAACCTGCGCGCCATCGCCGATCTCGGCCCGGCCCTGATCTTCGGCCACAACCTCCACCTGCAGCGCAACAAAGCCACGATGAGCTTCGGCGACCAGACGCTGGAGTGGTACGGCGCGGGCGCGATCGCCGAGACACACCTGGGCGACGGCTACACCTTCCTGGCCACGGCCCTCGGCACCATCGACACCGACGTGCCGCCCCCGGACTCCGTGGAGGGCGTCCTGTCCGCGCTCCCCTGGGACCGCATCCTCGTCGACGCCCGCCACCTGGCCGAGGCCCTCACCCGGCCGAGCACGCGCAGTTCGCACGACTTCGCCTACTTCCCGCTGGACCCGGCCCACCTCGGCCTGATCGACGGCATCGTCTTCCTCAGCGACGTCGCCCACCGCGCCGATGTCGAGAAATCCTGATCGGCTCCGCTCCGCTGGTGAAGGGCCGCGACAGAAGCGGCCCCGCGACACCGGGAGACCACCATGCAGCAGGACAAGATCAACGAGATCCTGAACCGTCCGATGAGCCAGGAGCTCCTGGCCCGGGACGTGACCCGCCTGGCCTACACCGCCGAGGACGGCACGCCGCGCAATGTCCCGATCTCGTTCACCTGGAACGGCTCCGAGGTCGTCATGTGCACCACGACGAACGCCCCGAAGCTCAGGCACCTGCGCCTCAACCCGATGGTCGCCCTGACGATCGACACCGAGGTGCACCCGCCCAAGATCCTGCTCATCCGCGGCCGGGCCGAACTGGACCTCGTCGAGGGCATCCCGGACGAGTTCCTCCAGACGAACGGCACCTACCAGATGACGCCCGAGCAGAGGGTCGAGTGGGAGGCGGAGGTCCGCTCGCTCTACGAGCGCATGTACCGCGTCGTCGTCACCCCCACGTGGGCGAAGCTGATCGACTTCGAGACGACCCTGCCGACCCCGGTCGAGGAACTCATCCGCCGTCGCGAAGAACTCCGCCAGGGCTGACCAGGCTGTCCGGGACCGGGCTCGGCCGGCTTCCAACCGGCCGACGGCCCAGCTCCCGTACCGGCCTGATCAGCAGCAACGCGGCCACGACGCCGACGGTCACCATCGCCGAACCCATCAGGAAGGTACGCGGCTCGACCACCAACGCCGCCGGCCCGGCCAGCGCCTGGCCGACAGCCATACCCGCGACCGACCCGGCCACCTGATAGGCCGAGACCCGGTTGAGCACGTCCGGCGCCACCTGCGTCTGCACGCTGGTCGTCCACATCACCGACCAGAACGCCAGCGCGATCCCGCCAAGCACGTGCCCGGCCATCAGCACCGGCAACGGCGGCCCGAGCGACACGGTCAACGGAACCGCCACATACCCCGACAACGCCACCGCGCCCGCCGCCAGCGGCCTGCTCGGCCGCAGCCGGATCGCGACCAGCCCTCCGGCCACCGTGCCCAGGCCGAGCGCCGCCATCACCCAGCCGTAGTCGGCCCCGATGACCTGCGACGACAGCGGCACGGACGGCCCGACCACCAGAACCCCCCAGAACACCCAGACCAGGATGACCGACCACATCCAGCTCCTGGCCTTGAACTCCTGCCACCCTCTGCGCAGATCGCTCAGCACGTCCGAGGGCTCCGGCTTGGGTACGGCCACGCGTACCAGCAGCAGGAGCACCGCGCTGACCAGGAACGTCCCCGAGTCCAGGGCGTAGACGAAGACCGGTCCGGCCGCCAGCACCAGGATCCCGGCCAGCGCCGGACCGGCCAGATGGGTGATGGCTTCGGCGATCTTCAAGGTGGCGTTGGCCCGCTGCGGATCCCGGGCGACGAGCGGCACCATGCCGTTCACCGAAGGCTCGAACATCCCCGCCCCGATACCCGACAAGAACGCCATGGCCAGCAACAGGGCGAACGGCGGAGCCCCGTCCAGGAAGGCGACCGCCACCGCGCCCTGGCTGAAGATACGCAACACGTCCGCGCCGATCATGATGGTCCTGGCGCCGAAACGGTCGGCGAAGACGCCGCCGAAGAGCATGACAAGGACGGCGGAGGCGGTCCAGACGGCCAGCACATAGCCGACTCCGGCGATGCCGTACACCTGACCGACCGCGAGGGCGGCGGCGACGGGCATCATGGCGTCACCGAGCAGCGAGATCGTCCGGGCGCCGAAGTAGAGGGTGAAACTCTTCGTCCACATAAGCAACAAGTCTGGATATTTCCAGATCAGAGCACTGGTGTCGCAGATGACATCATTAGGTACATTTGCGTCATGCCCTCAGCGCCGCCCGCCGCGCCCCCACTCCCAGCGCCCCCGCTCTCGGCGCCACCCGTGACGACATCAACAACGCGCCCCCCGATCACACTCCCGGTATGCCCTCCAGCGCCGCCCCCGCCCAACCCGCACCGCGTCGTCGCGCTGGTAGGCGAGAACCAGGAGCTCTACCCGGTCACCTCCGCGTCGGCGGTCTTCGGCTACCAGGGCCAGGAGATCCCCCAGCACTACAGCTTCCGCCTCTGCGCCGAACGCCCCGGCCCGCTCACCACCACCCTCGGCAGCCCCATCCACGTCGAACACGGCCTCGACGCCCTCGACACCGCCGACACCGTCATCATCGCGAGTTGGACGGTCTCGCCCACGCCCGCCGTACTCGACGCCGTAGCCGGAGTCCACGCCCGAGGCGGCCGAATCGTCGCGGTCTGCGCGGGAATCTACATCCCCGCCGCCCTCGGCCTGCTCGACGGCCGCCGCGCCTCGGTCCACTGGGAACTCAGCGCCGACCTGGCAGCACGCCACCCCCGCATCGTCCCCGACGACACCGTCATCTACGTCGACCACGGCGACGTCGCCACGGCCGGAGCCTCGGCCGCCACCCTGGACCTCTGCCTCCACCAGGTACTCCAGCAACACGGCGCATCCCACGCCATGCGCATAGGCCGCCAGCTCGCCGCCGGACCCCGCCGCGAAGGCTGCCAACGCCAATACCCGCCACTCCCCACAACCGGCCCCATGCCCGACTCCCTGGCAGGCCTGCTGGAATGGCTGCTCGCCAACCTGGCCAACCCCATCACCGTCGAGGACATGGCCGCCTTCTCCGGCGTCTCCCCCCGCACCCTCACCCGCCAGTTCGCCGACCAACTCGGCGTCCCACCCGCCCGCTGGCTCCTCGAACGCCGCCTCGCCACCACCCGCGCACTCCTCGAAGACACCGACCTCCCCGTCGAAACCATCGCCACCCGCGTCGGCCTCTCCTCAGCGGTCAACCTCCGCCGCCGCTTCCACACCGCCCTCAACACCACCCCCGCCGCCTACCGCCGCTCGTTCCGCTGACGTCAACTCCTAGGTCGCAGGTACGGCTCCCGCAACAACCCCGCCAGCAGTCCGCGCCCGTCCCCTTGGCCGCACCGACGACCCGCTCCTCGCCTGGCAGCACCCACGGCTCCGCTCCTCATGGGGGCACACACGGCCCGGCCACTATCGGCAGCCCGCACGACCCGTTCCTCTTTGGCGGCAGGCGGCAGTGTCGTCGGGACCCACCCGACTCGCCCCGCACAAGGCCATGTTCCTGCCCTCCGGCACCGACGCCCTGCTTGATCCGCGACAGCGCCCCGGCCCGAGGACCGCTAGGGGCAGGTCGTCCCGATGCCGGGCCGAGCGGCTACTACTGGCGTGGAATCTCGACGCCGGCCGCACGCAGGTTCGCCTCGACCAGCGCGTTGAGCCGGGCAAGAGCCGGCTCCTGGTCTTCCCGATGGTGGTTGACCAGCCCGTATCGGGACGCGGCGTCAGGCTGGTGGCGAAACCCGTCCGGCATGGCCAGCGAGGCCCGATCGGCCAGCAGCTTCTCGGCCAGCGTGGAAGCCAGCTCCTCGATCCGCGGATCGTCGGGATCCCAAGTCCTGGCCTCCAGGCCACGCTTGGTCACCTCGACGAACTCAGGATCGTCGAACCGTCGTTCGAGCTGCCGCAGGAAGCCGTCGAAGACCTCCGGCATCAGCGCACGGGTCAGCACCAGAGCCTCCCGTTGCGCGGCCACATAGTCGGGACCGAAGCCGAGCTCAACAAGCCGCTCCAAGAGCACGCAAGCCCGATCAGGCAGCAGGACCCGATCACCATGGGCAAGACGGTGCAGCGTGTCACGCCGCGCGATCAGGTCCTCGATACGGTCGGTCAGCCGCCGACGCACATCATCCAGAGCAGTGGCGAACCGCTCGGAGTCAGCGTCAAGCAGGTCACCAATCTCAGCCAGCGGCACACCAGCCTCGGCCAGCGTCCGAACCTGAACCAGCCGCAGCAGATCACCCGACCGATAACGCCGATAACCAGAACTGTCCCGCACTGGCTCCGTGACCAGGCCGAGCCGGTGATAGTGCCGCACAGTCTTGATCGTGACCCCGACGAACGCCGCCGCCTGACCGATCGTCAGCCCATCCACCATCGCCTCAGCGCACCCCCCGGATCACGGACGGCCACAGTCTCCCAAACCCAAGACCGCGACGGCACGCCCACCCTCACACGGCACCGACCGCGCTCACCGGCCACCTTCGCGTCAAGGGCGCCAGAAATCGTCGTGAACGCGCTGGTCAGCCACATACTCCCAGCGTTCCACGACCAGCCCACGCTCGAAGCCGTAGACGATGAAATTGTCCATCTCGACGCGCTCCCCACGGCGCTCGGCCGTCCAGCGGTGCAGAGTGACGGCGTAGGAGTCGTTGGCCTGCACAGAGAGCAGTTCGGTCTTGAAGGTGCCGCCCGTCTCTTCGCCCACGAGCGTGCCGAGCCTGACGATGGCGTCCTTGCCGCGATGCTCGCCCGCCACGATGCTGTCGCCGCCGATGTGGAAGATGACGTCGTCGGAGATCATGTCGAGATAGCCGGTGAGATCGCGATTGCCGATCAGATCGTACAAGCGCCGGGTCAGCGCGGCGTTGGGGTGTGTGTCAGGTCCCATGTGGTCACCATGCCGCAGCGGTGTGGCGAGACGGCATAGATCCGAGCCCACTCCCGTCAGAAACCGCCCACCCCGGCGCAACAGCAGGACGTCAGCCACGTGGGGAGCGCGAGGGTTCTCCCTCGCCCGGGGTGTGGGGCAGAGCCCACTGTCACAGCCCGGAGCCCCCGGCGCGAAGCGCCCCCCGCGTAGGCCCACGCCCTTCAGCGGCGCCGCCGGCGCCACAGCATGATGGCCGCCCCCACCACCAGCACAGCCCCCACCCCGATCAACACCGGCGCCAAGCTCGGCGGCTCGTCGTCCCACAGGTGGTCAGGGTCGTCTTCGATGCGTACCGGCCGGGCCGTGAAGCCGAGGGCGTCGCCGACGGACGTGGCGATGTGCCCGGCTCGGCTCCGGACGTCGGCCACGGTGCGTTCGGCGACGCGCTTGGGGCTTACCCGGTCGGCGATGGCGTCGACCGTACGCGCGAGCTCCGTGCGCGTTTGCGCGATCCGCCGCTCCATCTCGTCCGGGTCGGTGTCAGCCATGGCTCTCCTCTCGCAGGCGATCAGTCTGTCAGGTCAGGTCACCGTACGGCACGCCGGGCAGGCCGGTAGGTTCTGGGTCATGACCGAAACCAAGCTGGCAGCTGGTGACGCCGCGCCGGAGTTCGCCCTTCCCGCCGCCGACGGCAGCACCGTCTCGCTCGACTCGCTGCGCGGCAAGCGGGTGATCCTTTATTTCTACCCTGCCGCGATGACTCCGGGCTGCACGAAGCAGGCCTGCGATTTCCGCGACAATCTGGGGCAGCTGACCGCGGAGGGCTTCGTGGTGCTCGGCGTGTCCAAGGACAAGACCGACAAACTGGTCAAGTTCACGGAGCGGGACGCGCTGACGTTCCCGCTGTTGTCGGATCCTGAGCTGGCGGTGCACAAGGCCTACGGCGCGTATGGCGCCAAGAAGCTTTACGGCAAGGAGGTCGTGGGCGTGATCCGCTCCACCTTCGTGATCGACGCCGACGGCAAGATCGAGCAGGCCCTCTACAACGTGAAGGCCACCGGCCACGTGGCGAGCCTGAAGAAGAAGCTGGGCCTGGACTGAGGGCGGCGGAAAACCCGTGCTCCCGGCTGCCTCCGGGCAGTTAGACTACGGGGGTTCCGCTGCTGCAGCGGGGACGCGGGCGTGGCGAAATCGGCATACGCGGCAGGTTTAGGTCCTGTTGGTGGAGACACTGTGGGGGTTCGAGTCCCCCCGCCCGCACACCCCACCACGGACAAAGATCGGGCCGGGTGGCGCTTCCTCTTCGCCACCCGGCCCGACGTCGTGATCATGATCGACCATCACGATCTCCCTTTACCCGCCTCTGAAAGGCGCTCCCAAGAAGAATCTTGCCGGAAGGCCGGTAAGGCGGGTGTTAAGAGCCGTTCATGTCAGACCTGGGTCGTACGGCGTGTTCCACCTCCAGGCGGACAGAGAGCGCGCGGGTGGTACGTATCGTGAGGATGTGTTCGGCAGGTTTCGCGCGTGGTCGCAGCGCCACGACAAGCTGGTCGATGCCCTGTGGGTGTCGCCTCTCATCGGCCTGTGCGTGTTGGTGGCGGTGCCGTACAGCAACATCAGGCCTGAGGACCCGGGCGCCTATCTCTCGATGGGCGGATATGTGGGGCTGTCGGCGATCCTGCTGGCGCCGCTGCTGTGGCGCAGTTCGCGGCCGGTTCCGGCGTTCGCGGTGATCGCGTCGATCAGCTTCGTGCAGTGGCTGCTGAAGCTGGATCCGATCCCGGCCAACATCGCGGTGCTGGTGGCGTTGTTCTCGGTCGCCTACCGGGCGCGGTTTCTCTGGGCGGCGCTGGCCGGGCTGGTGGCCGAGCTGGGGATATTCCTGGCCCTGGTGCACTGGGACAGCCCGTCGCTGGGGATGTTCACCACCGGGACGATCTTCGTGGCGACGATCTGGCTCACCGGCATCTACGCCAACACCCGGCGGCGCTACCTCGTCAGCCTGGAGGAGCGGGCCGAGCGGGCCGAGCGGGAGCGTGACCAGCAGGCCAGGATCGCGGCGGCGGCCGAGCGCACCCGGATCGCACGGGAGCTGCACGACGTCGTGGCGCACAACGTGAGCGTCATGGTGGTTCAGGCGGACGGCGCCGGGTTCGCGATCGACGCCGATCCTGAGCAGGCGCGGCTGGCCGTACAGAACATCTCCAAGACCGGGCGTGAGGCGCTCGCGGAGATGCGCAGGCTGGTGGGGGTGCTGCGGCAGGACGACGCGCCCGGCACCGACTACCTGCCCCAGCCCGGTCTCAACCAGCTTGAGGAGCTGGTCAGGGGCGCGGGCGTACCTGCTGAGCTGCAGGTGTCCGGCGCGCCCGGCGAGCTGCCCGAGGGGCAGCAACTCGCCGTCTACCGGATCATCCAGGAGGCGCTCACGAACGCGCTCAAGCACGGCGGCCCGGCCGCGAAGGCGCTGGTCGAGCTGAGGTACGGCAGAGCCGAACTCGTCGTCAAGGTCACCGACGACGGCCGGGGCGCGGCGGCGCCGGCGAGCGCGGGCGGCCACGGCCTGGTCGGCATGCGCGAACGCGTCACCATGTACGGCGGCGCCGTCACGGCCGCACCCAGGCCGGGCGGCGGTTTCGAGGTCCTCGCCCGGCTCCCGATCCAGACCCAGAGGGCGGCCTGAAGCATGATCCGGGTGATGCTGGTGGACGACCAGCAACTGCTGCGCACGGGCTTCAAGATGGTGCTGTCGGCCCAGCCCGACATCGAGGTCGTGGCCGAGGCGGCGAACGGCGCGCAGGCGCTGGAGGTCCTGGAGCACACCGAGGTGGACGTGGTGCTCATGGACGTGCGCATGCCGACCATGGACGGCGTCGAGGCGACGGCCAGGATCAACGGCCCGAAGGTGCTGATGCTGACCACGTTCGACCTGGACGAGTACGCGTTCGCGGCGCTGAAGGCGGGCGCGGCGGGGTTCCTGCTGAAGGACGTGCCCCCGGCCGACCTGGTGACGGCGATCCGGCAGGTGCACGCGGGCGACGCGGCGATGGCGCCGAGCACGTTGCGGCGGGTGCTGGACAGGTTCGCCGCGCATCTGCCGTCGGGCGAGGCGGCGGCGGTGAAGGAGCTGACGCCGCGCGAGCACGAGGTGCTGCTGATGGTGGGGCGCGGCCTGTCGAACCTGGAGATCGCCGCCAGCCTGGACGTGGCGGAGGCCACGGTGAAGACGCATCTCGGGCGCATCCTGGCGAAACTGGGGCTACGGGATCGTGCGCAGGTGGTGGTATATGCGTACGAGGCCGGGCTGATCGTGCCGTCGAATCGGCCGAAAGGCTGACCGCCGTCATCTCAAGGGGCACACGAAGTCCCTCCTCAGGGGTCATGGATCTCGAAATTTCCGCCCATAGCGTGGGTCGAGTTCGAAGAACCACGACCCAGGAGTGAACGTGACCCTCACGGAGACACGGCGCCAGGCCCCGCCCGCGGTGGTGGCCAGAGCCCTGACCAAGGTGTACGGCCAGGGCGACGCCCAGGTGCACGCCCTGAGCGGCGTCGACGTGTCGTTCGCGACCGGCGCGTTCACCGCGATCATGGGCCCGTCCGGCTCGGGCAAGTCGACGCTGATGCACTGCCTGGCCGGGCTGGACAGCGCGACCAGCGGCACCGTGCACATCGGCGACGTGGAGCTGACCGGCCTCAGCGACAAGCAGCTGACGTTGCTGCGCCGTGAGCGCATCGGCTTCATCTTCCAGGCGTTCAACCTGCTCCCGACGCTGACCGCAGAGCAGAACATCCGGCTGCCGCTGGAGATCGCCGGCCGGCTGGCGGACCAGCAGCTGTTCGACCGGGTGATCGCGACGGTCGGGCTTAAGGACCGGCTGAAGCACAAGCCGAGCGAGCTGTCCGGCGGCCAGCAGCAGCGTGTGGCGGTGGCCCGCGCGCTCATCAGCAAGCCTCAGGTGATCTTCGCCGACGAGCCGACGGGCAACCTCGACTCGCGCAGCGGCGCCGAGGTGCTGTCGTTCCTGCGGACGAGCGTGCGCGAGCTGGGCCAGACGATCGTCATGGTCACCCACGACCCGGTGGCCGCCTCCTACGCCGACCGCGTGGTGTTCCTGCGGGACGGCGCGCTGATCTCGGAGCTGGCGCAGCCGTCCCCGCAGACGGTGCTCGACACCCTCATGAAGCTGGAAGGGTGAGCGGGGTGATCAAGACGGCTCTGGCCGGCCTGCGCGCGCACAAGCTGAGACTGCTCCTGACCTCGCTGGCGATCACGCTCGGCGTGGGCTTCATCGCGGGCACGTTCGTCCTCACCGACACCATCGACGCGGGCTTCTCGCAGAAGGTCACCGCGGAGGCCGACAGGGTCGCGGTCGCGGTGGTGTCCAAGGACGCGGAGAAGCCGCTGCCCACGGCACTGCTGGGCAAGATTAGGGAGGCTCCCGGCGTCCGGGACGCGCAGGGTCTCATCCGCGGCCCCGCTCCCCTGCTCGGCAAGGACGGCAAGGCCATCGGCGACCTGCCGACCACCGCCGTCTCGATCCCGACCGGCGAGCTGGCCCGCGCCACGATCGTCAGCGGCACCGGCCCCGGCAACGACGACCACGCGGCCGTCGTGGACAAGAACACCGCCAAGGCCCAGGGCATCAAGCCCGGCGACACCGTCACCGTGCTCGACCACCGCCAGTCCCGCCACGACTTCAAGGTCGTCGGCCTCCTGGACCCCGGCCTGGACCAGGAGCTGGGCTTCACCGGCGCGATCGGTTTCACCACGGCGACGGCGGAGCGGCTGACCGGCGCGAAGGGCTTCACCGAGATCGACGTGGCCGGCGCCGACCCCGCCGCGCTCAAGAAGGCGGTCGCCGCGGTGGCCGGCGGCGGCGCCCTGGTCATGACCGGGCAGGAGCTGGCCGACCAGATGGCGAAGGCGGCGGGCGTCTCGACCGACATGATCACCGTGGGCCTGCTGCTGTTCGGCCTGATCGCCATGCTGGTGGCGGCGCTGGTCATCTACAACACGTTCAACATCCTCATCGCCCAGCGCACCCGCGAGATGGCGCTGCTGCGCTGCATCGGCGCCACCCGGCAGCAGGTCTTCGGCTCGGTGCTGTTCGAGTCGGCGATCGTCGGCGTGGTGTCCTCGGTGCTCGGCCTGCTGGCCGGCTACGGGCTCGGCGCGCTGGCGATGACGCTGCTGGCGGCCTTCGACGCGCCGCTGCCGACCGGCGCGGGCGTGGCGCTGGCGCCGAAGACGATCGCGATCGGCCTGGCGGTCGGCATCGTGGTCACCGTGGGCGCGGCGCTGCTGCCGGCCCGCGGGGCGACCAAGGTGGCCCCGATCGCCGCGCTGGGCTCGCAGGTGGAGGAGCAGACGTTCCGCACCGGCGCGCTGCGCA
The DNA here is from genome assembly GCF_014203235.1 of Nonomuraea endophytica. Taxonomy (GTDB): domain Bacteria; phylum Actinomycetota; class Actinomycetes; order Streptosporangiales; family Streptosporangiaceae; genus Nonomuraea; species Nonomuraea endophytica. The sequence continues at coordinate 277,847 of NZ_JACHIN010000007.1, forward strand.
TGGTCTTCGCCGGGCTGTTCCTGCTGGCGGGAGCCGGTACGACCGCGGCCGGGGTGATGATGAAGCCCGGCGAGATGGTCTCGCTGTTCGTCGTCATGGGCGGCGGCGCCCTGACGTTCCTGGCGGTCCTGATCCTCGGGCCGGTCCTGGTCAAGCCGCTGAGCGCGCTGGTCGGCTGGGTGCCGGCCAAGTTGTTCGGGGTGCCGGGCAGGCTCGCCGTGGACAACTCGGGCCGCAACCCCAAGCGCGCGGCCACGACCACGGTCGCGCTGACGATCGGGGTGACGCTGATGACGCTCATCTCGGTGATCACCGCGTCCACCCGGGTGACGATGGACGCCAAGCTCGACAACCAGTTCCCCGTCGACTACATGATCATGAGTCAGTCGCGCGAGCCCGACGTACCCCGGGAGGTCGCCGAGAAGCTGCGTGGCCTGCCCGAGCTGAGCGCGGTGGTCTCGATCCGCGAGAGCACGGCCAAGGTCGGCGGCAAGAAGTTCGACGTCGGGACCTGGTCGGGCCCGCTCAAGCCGGTCGTCAAGAGCGGCACCCTGGCCGGTTTCGGGCCTGGCCAGGTGGCCCTGACCGACTATCTGGCCACGGACCTCGGGGTGAAGACCGGCGGCACGATCATGCTGAAGGGCGAGCGGCTCACGGTGGTGGCACTCCTCGACGGCGAGGAGACCCCGCTGCCGAGCGTCACGCTGCCCGAGAGCTCCTTCGACAAGCAGTTCGCCCGCGCGCTCGACTCCCGCGTGATGGTCAACATCAAGGACGGCGTCGCGCCCGAGCAGGCCCGCAAGCTCGTCCAGGCGGCCACCGCCGCCTACCCGACGGTCCAGGTGCAGAGCTCCACCGACGTGCGCGGGCAGTTCGACGACGCGCTCGACATGGTGTTGATGATCATCACGGCGCTGCTGGGGCTGGCCATCCTCATCTCGCTGCTCGGCATCGCCAACACGCTCTCGCTGTCGGTGCACGAGCGCACCCGCGAGTCGGCCCTGCTGCGGGCGCTCGGCCTGACCCGGCCGCAGCTGCGCCGGATGCTCTCGGTCGAGGCGCTGGTGCTCGGGCTCATCGGGGCGCTGGTCGGGGTGCTGCTCGGCGCCGTCTTCGGCTGGGCCGCGGTCAAGGCCATGATCGACGGTGCCGTCTACCAGTTGCCGATCGGGCAGGTGCTGCTTTTCGTGGCGCTGTCGGGGGTGGCGGGCGTGCTCGCCGCGGTCCTGCCCGCGCGCCGCGCCGCCCGCGCCTCGATCGTCGGCTCGCTGGCCGCCGGCTAGCTCATCGGGGGGTACGGCCCGGCCACTGCTCGGCGACCGTTTCCGGGTCGAGCAGTGGCCGGATCGTCACCTCTCCGGTGGTCCCGTCGATGACGACGCAGCCGCCGCCGACGCTCTCGGGCAGCTGGGCGGGGTCGGCCGGTTCGAGCTCTCGGACCCAGGCCACATACCCGTCCCGGAAGGCGTGGAGCCCCACCGAGACCGCCTTGTCGGCCGACCGGACGCCGTTGAAGTACTCCTCCGCGACCGCGCGGGCCTGGTCGAGGTTCACCGCGGCAGCCCCTGCCGATCCACGACCACGCAGAACACGCCCGTCACCGTCGTGTACGGCGGCTCGACCGCCATGTGACCGCGCTGCGCGTCCACCCAGATCACCTCTCCCGACATGTTGACCGCGTTCCACGCGTGGGCGCCGCCGCCCGGCCAGCGCACCACCAGCACCGCCGCCGCCCCGTGCCCGGCCTCCACCAGCCGCCGGGCGATCGGCGGGTAGGCGTGCCGCCCCTGTCCCGCGCACTCGAACCGCTGACCGACCCAGCGCTCCATCCTGGCGATGCCGCCGTCCTCGCCGGTCAGCAGCGGACGGCCGACGCGGTCGTACTCAGGCAGCCGGGGCGCGGCCGCCGCCGGCTCGCCGTGCCAGGTGGACAGCACCGCCAGCGCGCAGTCCACCGCGTTGCCGGCCCGGAACGGGTCGTCCGCCGGCCCCTCCCCGTTGATCAGCCGGATCCAGGTGCCGCGCGGATCGGGGAACCGGCTGCCGGACGGCACCGCCCGGATCAGGTCCTGCTCGACCTGCGGGTCGGGATGCGCCAGCCCACCCGGCAGCCCGTACGGCCGGCACTCCGCCAGCCGGGGCGGCCGGTCGGGCAGGTCGAACCAGTCTTCCCCGGTGAAGTCGTCGACGCCGCCGGGCAGGGCCGAGTCGGCGGCCAGCTCGTAGTCGCGCCAGCGCACGCCGTCGGCGACCAGCGGGTTGTAGTGCCCGCCTGGAAGGCTCCACCGGTTGCCGGGCTTTCGGTCGCGGAACACGACGCCCGATCGTAGAGGCCCGGTCGCGCTGAGTCAGCGAGTTGCCCGATTCTCTCGGACCCAGCTCGCGGGCAGCACCGCGCCGACCGGGCGCCCGGCGACGAGTTCGCCGTCCCGGACGAAGCCCTCGGGACGGCCGCGCAGCCGTTCCACCAGCATGGCCCGCCACGGCCCGCCGACCGGCAGCTCGCGCAGCTCGTCCGGGTCATCGGCCAGGTCGAACAGCTGCTCGCGCCCGTCACCGCTGCGCCAGACGTACTTCCACCGCCCGTCGGTCAGCCAGTGCACGCTCCCGGCCCGCGCGGAGATCACATGCTCCCCGTGCAGGACGGGGCGCGGCGGCCCGGCGACCGCGTCGCGCCCCTCCACTCCGGCCGGAACCGGCAGCCCGGCGGCGGTGAGCAGGGTCGGCATGACGTCGCGCAGCTCCACCACCCGCGTGTCCACTCCCGGCGCGATGCCGGGACCGCCCAGGATGAACGGGATGCGCGCCGAACCCTCGTAGGGCAGCGACTTGCGGTAGAGGTGGTGGTCGCCCATCAGCTCCCCGTGGTCGGAGGTGAACAGCACGATCGTGTTGTCGGCCCCCTCCTCGGCGAGCACTTCGAGGATGCGGTTGACCTGCTGGTCGATGTGCGACATGTGCCCGTAGTAGCCGGCTCTGGCCCGCTGGTGCCGTACGACCGGCAGTTCCAGGTACGGCGAAGCCGGATCATACGGATTGCCGCTGTCGCCCCACATGTCCCGGGCCCACTCCCCCACCGGGACCGGCGGCATCTCGCGCTCCAGATACTGCTCGAACGCCCAGGCCGGCGGATCGTACGGCGGATGCGGCCGATGGAAGCTGGTGAACAGGAAGAACGGCCGCGAACGGTCCCGGGTCCGCAGGAAGTCCACGGTCCGCTGGGTGACCCAGTTCGTCGGGTGCTGCCACTCGGGCTTGTCCCACGGCCTGGCCACGATGCTGTTGCAGTCGACGCCGTGCTCGGCGTAGTCCGCGTCGGCCCGGCCGGTGGCCGCGCGCAGCCAGGGCACGTAGTCGTCGATGTCGGCCAGGTCGGCGGCGTGCCGGCGGGCGTGGTGCAGGTAGCCGTCGTGGAGTTCGACGCTTTCGAAGCCGAGCGTGTGGCGCTCGGGGTGGACGTGCATCTTGCCGATGGCGTGGGTGCGGTAGCCGTGCTCGGTGAAGGCTCCGGCCATGGTGGTCTCGTAGTCCCAGGGCACGCCGTCGGCGTACCCGACGCGGCCGTGGGTGGTGGCGCGCTGGCCGGTCATGAGGGAGGCGCGGGCCGGGACGCAGGTGGGGTTGGCGGAGTAGGCCCTGGTGAAGCGGCGGGCGCCGGAGGCCCAGCGGTCGATGAAGGGCGTCTCGACGACGGGGTGGCCGTCGATCGACAGGCAGTCGCCCCGCCACTGGTCGGTGAAGATCACCAGGATGTCAGGCTGTGCCACGGTGGACGAGACTCCAGTTCTGGAACAGGACCCGGCCGGGGCCGGGATCACTCAGGCGGTCGAAGAGCAGGTCGGCGGCGGGGGTGAAGTCCATGCGGTCGGGTTCGACGAACGTCACCCGGGTGGCCGGTTCGTGCACGCCGCCGACGGCGACGATGGCCACGTCGTCGGGCACGCGCAGGCCGAGGCTGCGCGCCGCCCAGCAGGCGGCGACCCCGGCGGAGTCGCTCAGCGCGAAGACGGCGGTGGGCCGGTCGGGCCGGTCGAGGAGCGCGAGCGCGGCGTCGTGCCCGCGTTCCCAGGAATTGTCCGTGTACGGCATGAGCCACTCCTCGGGCAGCTCCCCCAGCACATTCTGATAGGCCTCGAAACGCACCGCCCGGTAGTCGTCCTGCCCCTCGCCCGGCCAGCGGCGCAGGCAGGCGATGCGCCGGTGCCCGGCCCCGACCAGGTATCTCATGGCCTCCTCGCAGGCCTGCAGCTCGTTGCTGCGGACCACGTCGAAGCCGTCGGGTTCGATCCCGTTGCCGAACACCAGCAGCGCCAGCCCCATCCCGACGAGCGGTTCGAGCCTGGCCTGGTCGAAGCCGCGCCGGTGCCACAGATCGATCGCGGCCCCGTCGGCGACGTGCCGGCGCAGGTAGCCCTCCCAGTCGCCCTGGACGAACATCGCGGTCGCGTACCCGTGGCGCTCGGCCACCGCCGCCAGGTCGCGGGCCAGGGCTGCGGCGAAGGGCGAGCCCGGCCGCCGAGGCACCACGTACACCTGCTCGGTCCGCCCCCGCCGCAGCCCCCGGGCGGCGAAACTGGCCGAGTAGCCGAGCTCCGCAGCGGCGGCGAGCACCCGCTCACGGGTCTCCGGCCGGGCGCGGCCGTCGTCGCGTTTGTTCAGCACATAGGAGACGGTCGCCACCGAGACACCGGCCAGGCGCGCGACGTCACGGACGGTCGGTTTGGGCGGCACACGCCATTGTTAAACGTTTAACGCCATGCCGTCAACGGCACGTCCGCTCAGCCCACCCGCACGGAGATCGTGTGCCACCCGCTCGCGCCGTCCGGCGCCACCGGCGCCTTCTCCTCGGTCTGCGTACGGCCCGCCGCGTCCGTGGCCCGCACCTGGATCGTGTGCTCGCCCGGCGTGGCCTGCCAGTCGAGCGCCCACTGCCGCCAGGTGTCGGCGGTCGGCGCCTGCGCCAGCCGCGCCTGCTGCCACGCGCCGCCGTCCACCCGCACCTCGACGGCGTCCACCCCGGTGTGCTGCGCCCACGCCACCCCCGCGATCGTGGTACGGCCCGCCGCCACCTTGGCCCCGTCCCCCGGCAGGTCGATGCGCGACTGCGTCTTGATGGGCCCCTTGGCCGACCAGCCGCGCGGCGTCCAGTAGGCCTCGTCCCGGTCGAAGCGGGTGACCTTGATGTCGACCACCCACTTGGTGGCCGAGACGTACCCGTACAGTCCGGGCACGACCTGCCGCACCGGGAAGCCGTGGGTGAGCGGGAGCGGCTCGCCGTTCATGCCGACGGCCAGCAGCGCGTTTCTGCCGTCCATGACCACGTCCACCGGAGTTCCGCAGGTCCAGCCGTCGTCGGAGGTGGACAGCAGCATGTCGGCGTCGCGCTGGACGCCCGCCTCGCGCAGGACGGCGGCCAGCGGCACGCCGAGCCAGCGGGCGTTGCCGGCCAGGTCGCCGCCGACCTCGTTGGACACGCAGGTGAGCGTGACGTCGGCCTCGGTGAGGGGACGTTTGAGCAGGTCGGCGTAGGTCAGCTCGATGGGGCGGTCGACCATGCCGTGGATGCGCAGCCGCCACTCCTTGGGGTCGATCCTGGGCAGGATCAGCGCGGTATCGACCCTATAGAAGTCCCGATTTTTCGTGACAAAGGGGGTGAGGCCGTTGAGCCGGAAGTCCACGCCCTGCGGGAGCGGCGCGGCGGGCGTGGCGGCCTTCGGCAAGGTGACACCGCCGCGGGCGGCGTCGATCGCCTCGGACCCGGACCAGGCCCGGCCCAGAAAGGTCGAGGCCCCCGCGACCACCACACCACCGGCCGCCCCGACCAGCAACCGCCGCCGATCAAAGACACTGTCAGCCCCATGAACCGTAGGCCACTCAGACGGCCCATCCCCAGCCGGTCCGTCCCCATCCGACCCGTCCCCGGCCGGTCCGCTACCGGTCGCTCCGGGGCGGGCCGGCTCCTGAGCGACCGCCGGGGCCGTTCCGTACGCCCGCCGTACCAGAAAGCCGAGCACCCAGATCCCCACCCCGAGCCCGGCGACGGTCGGCAGCACGTCGGCCGGACCGGCGTCAGGACGGGTCAGCGCCGCCCACACCCCGATGACGGCGAAGGCGGCCAGCCCCGCCCGGCCGTACCCGATCCGCCGGGTCGCCAGCACGCCGAGACCCGCGGCGGCCGCCGCGAGCAGCACGAGCACCCCCGCGACCAGGACGGTCTTGTCGTTCTCGCCGAACGTCGCGATGGCCCAGTCCTTGACCGGAGCGGGCGACAGGTCCACGACCGCGTCGCCCACGGCCACCACGGGAAAGGCCTCGGGCCGCACGACGGCCGCGACCAGCTGGGCCACGCCCAGCGCCACGGCCCCGGCGACGAGCCCGGCCAACGCTCCCGCCCACGCGGGAACCACACTTTTACGCACACCCCGACGCTACGCCAGTGGAGGGGTGGAGGATCTTACGCCCTGGTTACGAGGAGTTCGCGGACGATCGGGTCGAGGGCGCGGAAGGCGCGGCCCCGGTGGCTGATGGCGTCCTTCTCCTCGGGCGAGAGCTCGGCCGCGGTACGGCTGCCGCCATCAGGCACGAAGATCGGGTCGTAGCCGAACCCGTGGGACCCGCGGCGCTCGCGGATCAGCCGGCCGGGCAGCGTGCCCTCGACCGCCCGCGTCTCCCCGGTGGGCAGCGCGAGCGCGGCGGTGCAGGCGAAGTGCGCGGTCAGCAGCGCGTCGGGCACGTCGCCCACCTGGGCGAGCAGCAGGTCGATGTTGGCCTCGTCGGCGCCGTGGCGGCCCGCCCAGCGGGCGGAGAAGACGCCGGGCATGCCGTTGAGCACGTCGACGCAGAGCCCGGAGTCGTCGGCGACCGCGGGCAGCCCCGAGCCCTGGGCGACCGCGACGGCCTTGAGCAGGGCGTTCTCCTCGAAGGTGACGCCGGTCTCCACGACGTCCTCGATCTCGGGGAACTCCTCCAGCCCGACGATGTCGAAGCCGGCGAGGATGCGCCGCAGCTCGGCGATCTTGCCCTTGTTGCGGGTGGCCAGAATGATCTTCACGCGCGCAGTGCCTCCTGCTGGTGGAGCGTCAGCTCCTCGCAGCCGGTGACGGCCAGGTCGAGGAGCTGGTTGAGCGCGTCACGGTCGAAGGGCGCGCCCTCGGCGGTGCCCTGCACCTCGACGAAGCTGCCCTCACCGGTCATGACGACGTTCATGTCGGTCTCGGCGGCGACGTCCTCGGTGTAGCAGAGGTCGAGCATCGGCACCGTGCCCACCACGCCCACGGAGACCGCGGCGACCGAGCCGACCAGCGGGTCTCCCGGACACATCTTGCGCTTGCGCATCCACGCGACCGCGTCGGCCAGCGCGACGTACGCGCCGGTGATGGCGGCGGTGCGGGTGCCGCCGTCGGCCTGCAGCACGTCGCAGTCGATCAGCACCGAGTTCTCGCCCAGCGCCTTGTAGTCGACACAGGCGCGCAGCGAGCGGCCGATCAGGCGGGAGATCTCATGGGTGCGCCCGCCGATCTTGCCGCGGACCGACTCGCGGTCGTTGCGCGTGTTGGTCGCGCGCGGCAGCATCGCGTACTCGGCGGTGACCCAGCCCTGACCGCTGCCGCGCCGCCAGCGCGGCACGCTGTCCTGGACGGAGGCGGCGCACAGGACCCTGGTGCCGCCGAACTCCACCAGCACGGAGCCCTCCGCGTGGGTGAGCCAATCGCGGGTGATGGTGATCGGGCGGAGCTGGTCGGGAGTGCGGCCATCCTGTCGAGACATGCAGATCACCCTATCTCCGCGGGCGTATACCCTTGACCGCCCCCGGCCTAGACATAGATCCTTACCCAATGACAACGGGGGTGTTACGAAACCCGGACTTCCTCCGATTCATGGGCTCACATCTGGCCAACGAGTTCGGAGCCAACATCGCACGGGTGGCCCTCCCCCTGGTCGCCGTGCTGTCGCTGCACGCGTCACCGCTCGAGGTGGGCGCGCTCGCAGCGCTGCAGTCCACCGCTTTCCTCATCATCGGTCTGCCCGCGGGGGTGTGGGTGGACCGCATGCGCAAGCGCAGGGTGATGATGCTCGCCGACGCGGGCCGCTTCTTGTTACTGAGCAGTATTCCGCTGACCGCCGCGCTGGGCGTGCTGAGCATGCCCGTCCTCTACACCGTCGCCCTGCTCGCCGGTCTGGCCCAGGTCTTCAACGACGTCGCCGACCCGACGTACCTGCCCGCGCTGGTCGGCAAGGAAGAGCTCACCGACGGCAACGCCAAGCTGGAGGTCGTGCGCAACGGGGGCGCGCTGGCCGGTCCGAGCCTGGGGGGCGCGCTGGTGCAGCTGCTGGGGGCTCCGCGCACCATGCTGGCCACCGCGCTGGGCGCCCTGGCCTCGGTCGTCTTCCTGGGCACGATCAAGAAACCGGATTCGGCACCCGTACGATCGGAACGTTCCCGGCTCCTGCCGGACATCGCCGTCGGCATGCGGGCCGTATGGGGTGACCAGGTGCTGCGCGCGTTCCTCGCCGCGACCGCAGCGACCAACATCTGCGTGAGCGCCGTGCTCAGCCTGTCGGTGTTGTTCCTGGCCACGGTGGTGCGACTGCCGCCCGGGTTCATCGGCGTGCTGCTCATGTCGGGCGCGATGGGGGGCCTGCTCGGCGGCGTGCTCGGCTCCTGGCTGTTCAAGAGGTACGGCCAGGCCAGGGTCACCTGGCTGGCCCTCGCCGTCAGCTCGCCCTTCGGCCTGCTGCTGCCCATGACCCAGGCCGACTGGCGCGTCTCCTTCTTCGCGCTGACCTCGATCGCCCTGTCCTTCGGCGGCATCCTCTACAACATCGGCGTGATCACCTACCGGCAGACGGTCATGCCGGAGAACGTGCTCGGCCGCGTCAACGCCACGGTCAGGTTCATCGTCTGGGGCACGATGCCGGTCGGCGCGCTGCTCGGCGGCATCGTGGCCCATGAGATCGGCGTGCGCGAGGCGCTGTGGGTGTTCATGGCGGGGCGGCTGGTCTCGTTCGCGCCCCTGCTGTTCTCCCGGCTGCCGCGCATGCGGGACTTCGTGAAGGTTCAGGCCAGCTCGTAGACCGCCCCGCTGCGGGCCAGCTCGATCGGGCCGTCGAACCCGCCGGCCGTGGCCTCGTCGAGCACTCGCAGCCGGTCGTGCCACGGCACGAGATGGGTCAGCACGAGCCTTCCCACTCCCGCCTTCGCCGCGTGCTCGGCGGCCTGGCGTCCGGTCAGGTGCAGGCCTCTCGGCAGGTCGGGGCCCTCCAGGAAGGAGGCTTCGCACAGGAGCAGGTCGGTGCCGTCGGCCAGCCGTACCAGTTCCTCCGACTCGCCCGTGTCGCCGGAGTAGGCGACGCTGCGCCCGCCGTGGGCGGCGCGGAAGCCGTACGTCTCGACAGGATGGTTGACGCGCCCGGCCGTCACCGTGAACGGCCCGATCTCGAAGCTGCCCGGGGCCAGCGCGACGAAGTCGAAGGCGGTCTCCAGGCCCGGCTCCTCGGGCATCCCGTAGGCGGCGGCCAGCCGCCGCGAAGCGTCTCTCGGCGCGTAGACGGGCACTTTCGGGTACGGCGCGGCCGGCCCATAGGTGCGTGCCACGTGATATCCGCACAGGTCGAGACAGTGGTCGGCGTGCAGATGGGTGAGGCAGATGGCGTCGACGTCATAGAGGTCGATGTGTCGTTGGAGCGCTCCCAGCGCTCCACTGCCGAAGTCGAGCAGCAACCTGAACCCCTCGGCCTCCAGCAGGTAGCAGGAAGCGGGGCTGTCCGGGCCCGGGAAACTGCCCGAGCATCCGACGATGGTCACCTTCATGTGGGCCTCCCATAAGAGGTACTACCCCCCACGGGTGCGAGGTCGACCGCGTCGATCTCCGGCCCCAGGAAGCGCCGCCCGAGCTGGGCGAACAGGGTCGAGTCGCCGGTGGCGAGGAATCGGTGCCGGGGGGTGGCGCCGTTCCCGGCCGCCAGGCCGCGGTCGTGCAGGATCCGGTAGACGTCCTTGGCCGTCTCGTCGGCGCTGGAGACCAGCGTGACGCCGTCACCGGCGACGTAGGAGATCGCGCCGGTCAGGAGCGGATAATGGGTGCAGCCCAGGATCAGCGTGTCGCATCCGTCGTCCTGGACGGGCGCCAGGTAGCCGCGGAGCACCTCGATGAGCTCGTCGCTCATCGTCTCGCCGCGTTCGACGTACTCGACCAGGCGTGGGGCGGCCACTCCGGTCAGGCGCATGTCGGGCGCGGCGGTGAAGGCGTCGTTGTAGGCCATCGACTCGATGGTCGCTCGGGTGGCGATCACGCCGACGCGGCCGTTGCGGGTGGCCCGCACGGCCCGGCGGGTGGCCGGCTGGATCACCTCGACGACCGGGACGTCGTAACGCTCGCGAGCGTCGCGCAGCACGGCGGCACTGGCGCTGTTGCAGGCGATCACGAGCATCTTGACGCCGGTCTCGACGAGGTGGTCCATCACCTCCAGGGCGTACTTGCGCAGCTCCGCGATGCGTTTGGGACCATACGGCTGGTTGGCCGTGTCGGCGACGTAGGTGACGGACTCATGAGGCAGCTGGTCGATGATCGCCCTGGCGACCGTCAGGCCGCCCACCCCGCTGTCGAAGATCCCGATGCTCGCGTCTGGCACGCATTCGAGGGTAGGCGACCTGCCCCGACTTCACCTCGTAAGAATGCTCACATTGTCACCCGCGTCCCACCCTGGCGAGTTGCCTCGACTGGGCCACCAGGCGGCCGGCCGAGTCCCAGACCTCGACCTCCTCGTCGAACCAGCCGTCGGAGATGAGGCGGCCGCTGCCCACCACCGTCAGCCAGCCGGGGGCGGGGACGGCGCGAAGATGCCAGGTCAGGTCCACGGTGGGCGCCCAGCCGCGGTGCCCGGCCGAGAAGACCACGGGCGGCAGCACGTCCACGGCCAGCGCCAGCACGTACGCGTCGGGGTCCTGCTCCTCCGCCATCCGGAAGTAGGCGCGCGACTCGGGGCGGCCGCTCGGCTCGCCGGTCAGCCAGCCGATCGTGGGCGGGTCGAAGCGCAGGTCGAGCTGGGCGTTGAGGGTCATGCCCGACTCGGGCTTGGGGTCGGGCAGCTTCCTGCAGTCCTCGATCGGGGGCAGCGCGGGCGGCTTCTCGCTGAAGCCGGGGTCGGCGCCCGACAGCGTGGCCGTGGTGATCAGGGCCTCGATCTGCGTGACATCGTTCTGGATCAGCCGCGCGCGGGCGAATCCCACGGTACGGCCGGCCTTCAGCGGCTCGACCAGCACCCGGGCCGGCCCCGGCGCCGGAGCCTTGTGGAACTGCGCCGAGGTGCTCACCGGATGTTCGAACGGCGAGGCGTCCACCGCGGCCCGCAGGATCACCGCCATCAGGTAGCCGCCGTTGAGCGGTCCCCCGATCGCGTAGCCGGGGTCGAGGCAGACGTCGTAGGTCTGGTCGTCGACCCTGATCGCCTGGGTCGCCTCGTCGAACTTGGTCATCCCGTTGCCACCTCAAGTCCGGAACTAAATTCTAGTAAACCCATACTCTAGGGCATCCCGCCTATCAGCGCGCCTACCTGCGTAAACGTGATTCCGGTGCGATGGTCGCGCGCATGGCACTCACCGAGCTCATGGGGCAGTCGGTCTGGGATTCCCAGGGCATCTGGGTCGGACACGTCGTGGACGTACGTGTGGTCAGGAACAAGGGCGGCCTCCAGGAGAGCCACACGGTTTACGGGCTGGTGGTCTCGGCCATCCGCGGGCCGGTCTTCTTCGGGCTGACCCGCGATCGCGAGGGGCGGTTCGGGTGGGTGTCCGAGGCGGTGGCCAAGGTCGTCTACACGGGGTGCACGTTCGTGCCGTGGGAGGCCGTCGAGGACTACGGGGACGGTGAGGTGATCCTCAAGACCGTCAAGAAGGAGCTTTCACGGGTGTAACACGATTTAGCCCATTGCAAGCCATCCGCTAGAGACATCCGATAACTTCCGTGTGGTCAAAAATCCACATTGTGAGTTGAGTGATGTCTGCGAATAATCCCCCGAGTGGCCAGGATCCGGATCGGACGACGGCATACCGCTGGAACGAGGAGCAGCAGCCGTACCCGCCGCAGCAGCCCTACCAGCAGCAGCCCCAGTACGGCCAGCAGCAGCCCTACGGTCAGCAGGCCGCTTACGGGCAGCAGCAGCCGTCCCAAGGCCAGCCCAACTACGGTCAGCCTGCCTACGGCCAGCCTTCATATGACCAGCCTGCGTACAACCAGCCTTCGTACGACCAGCAGCAACAGTACGGCCAGCAGCCTTATGGCCAGCAGCCCTACAACCAGCAGCAACAGCAGTACGGCGGCCAGCCCCAGCAGGGCGGCTGGCAGCAGGAGGGCCCCGAAGGATTCGGCCCCACGGAGCCGCCGGTCAAGCAGGGCGGCGGCAACCGCAAGGGCTGGATCATCGCCGGCATCGCGGCACTGGCCGTCATCCTGTTCGGCGGCGGCACGGTCTACGCGCTGAGCGCTCTGGGCGGCGGTGGCACGCAGCCGCACGAGGTGCTGCCGGCCGAGTCCCTCGCGTACATGCGCCTGGACCTCGACCCCGCCGCCAACCAGAAGGTGGCGTTGTTCCAGCTGGCCAGGAAGTTCACCGTCACGAAGGACTCCTTCCAGGGCGAGGACCCGCGCCAGGCGCTGTTCGACGCGGCCAAGAAGGACGACGAGCGACTGTCCAAGCTGGACTTCGCCAAGGACATCGACCCCTGGCTCGGCAGCCGGATCGGCGTCGGCGTCCTGCCGCCCGCCGGCGGTACGAAGGAGCCCGGCTTCGCCGTCGCCGTCCAGGTCAAGGACGAGGCGCAGGCCAAGACCGGCATCGCCAAGCTGATGGGCGAGGAGAAGTACGGCCTGGCCTTCCGCGACGACTACGCCATCCTCACCCAGAAGCAGGCCGACGCCGACAAGTACGCCACCGGCTCGACCAGCCTCGCCGACAACAGCGACTTCAGCGGCGACCTGGACGCCGTGGGCGAGCAGGGCGTTCTGTCCTTCTGGGGTCACGTGGGCAAGATCGCCGAGCTGGCCAAGCCCGACATGTCGCCCGAGGAGACGAAGGCGTTCGAGCAGGTCAAGAACGCCCGCTTCGCCGGCGCCGTCCGCTTCGACGCCGCCTACGCCGAACTCGCCGGCATCGTCAGAGGCGCCGACGGCCTGGTGAGCAGCGACCCCGAGTCGGCCAACCTCGCCACGCTGCCCGCCAGCACCGCGGGCGCGTTCTCCATCTCCGGCCTCGACCAGCTCATCACCAAGAAGTGGGCCGAGATCGAACAGTCCATGTCCTCCACACCCGGCGGCGCCCAGATGAAGCAGTTCGTGGAGCAGGCCAAGACCCAGTACGGCCTGGCCCTGCCCGACGACCTGGCCACCATCCTGGGCAAGAACCTGACGTTCGCGGTGGACGGCGACGGCCTGGACACCCAGCAGTACAAGGCCGGCGTCCGCATCGTGACGGACCCCGCCAAGGCCCAAGCCATCGTGGACAAGGTGGAAAAGGCGATCACCGCCCAGGGCCAGCCCGCCCCCCAGATCGCCAAGGTCCCCGGCGACGGCACCTTCACCCTGGCCACCACGGACGAGTACGCCAAGAAACTCGCCGAAGAAGGCACCCTGGGCGACAGCGAAACCTTCAAAACCGCCATCCCCGACGCCAGCGCCACCAGCTACGCGATCTTCGTAGACCTCGACAAGATCGAAAACCTCTACCTGAAGACCTTGCAAGGCGAAGACAAGAAGAACATGCAGGTCCTGCGAGCAGTGGGCCTGAGCGGCAAACAAACCACCACCGAGGCCACCTTCTCCCTCCGCCTCCTGTTCAACTAACAGCTACACCCCAGAAGGGGCAGCCCCCACCCGGGATGCTGCCCCTTCTTCACACCCACCCCCAGACCCGCGGATCGCCACCCCCCGAAGCACCAGCAGCCCGGACCCGACCCGACCCGCAGAGCCGCACCCCAACGCTTGTCAGCGCCGGTACGGCGAGACGACCCACGGCGCAACCCGGCGCAGCGCGCGCCACCCCACGCTTGTCGGCGCCGGTGCGGCGGGATGGTGTGCGGAGCAGCCCGGCGCAACACGTACGGCGGCAAGGTGGGAAGCACGGCCCCGGTCAAGGGTGGCTTGTGGCGGCGGGGACCACGTGCGACGTGAGAAGCGCCCGACGATCGGCGGCGACCCGCGTCGGCGGGAGGCGCCCACGTGGCCCGCCGTAACTCCTAAAGGCCTTGGACCTTGAGACCTTGAACTTCAAAGACCTTGAACTTCAAAGCCTTCAAGCCTCCCAAAGCCTCAAGAGCGTTCAAAAGCACTCCGAGACGCGGAGCAGATCACGCCCACAGCTGCCCGTCGAGGCGTTCCTCGGCCTCGTCGAGGGTGCCCTCGTACGCGCCGGTGGACAGGTACTTCCACCCGCCATCAGCCACCACGAACACCACGTCAGCCCGCTCCCCCGCCTTGACCGCCTTCCCGGCGACCCCGAGCGCCGCATGCAAAGCCGCCCCGGTAGACACCCCGGCGAAAATGCCCTCCGACGCCAGCAACTCCCGGGTACGCCGCAAGGCATCCCCCGACCCCACGGAAAACCGGGTCGTCAGCACGGACTCGTCATAAAGCTCAGGAATGAACCCCTCGTCCACATTCCGCAGCCCATAAACCAGCTCCCCATAACGAGGCTCAGCGGCGACGATCTGCACCCCGGGCACCCGCTCCCGCAGGAACCGCCCCACCCCCATCAACGTCCCGGTGGTCCCCAGCCCGGCGACGAAGTGCGTCACCGTGGGAAGATCAGCGAGGATCTCCGGCCCCGTCGACTCATAGTGGGAGCGCCAGTTGGCCGGGTTCCCGTACTGGTACAGCATCACCCAGTCGGGATGCTCGGCCGACAGCCCCTTGGCCACCCGGACGGCCTCGTTCGAGCCGCCGGCCGCGGGTGAGGAGATGATCTCCGCGCCCCACATCCGGAGCAGCTGCCGGCGCTCGTCCGAGGTGTTCTCCGGCATGACGCAGATCAGCCGGTACCCCTTCAGCTTCGCCGACATCGCCAGCGAAATGCCGGTGTTGCCGCTGGTCGGCTCCAGGATCGTGCAGCCGGGGGTGAGCAGGCCGTCCTTCTCCGCCTGTTCGATCATCCACAGCGCGGGACGGTCCTTGATGGAGCCGGTGGGGTTGCGGTCCTCGAGTTTGGCCCACACGCGCACCTCGGCGGAGGGCGAGAGCCGGGGCAGCCCGACGAGCGGCGTGCGGCCGACGGAGTCGATCAAAGATTCAAAGCGCATCGTGTACGGCTTCCGCCTCGGGCGCGGCCCCGGGAAGGGCCGGCGCTAAGGGATCTAGCTGGCGCCGCCGGCGACGGCGGGCAGGACGGTCACCGTGTCACCGTCGGACACGGGCGTGCCGAGACCGCCGAGGAAACGTACGTCCTCGTCGTTCAGGTAGACGTTCACGAACCGGCGCAGGGCGCCCTGGTCGACCAGGCGGTCCTTGATGCCGGGGTGCCGGGACTCCAGGTTGGCGATCAGCTCGTCGAGCGTGGCACCCTCGGCGTCGACGGCCTTGGCGCCGTCGGTGTAGTTGCGCAGGATGGTTGGGATGCGTACCTCAATGGCCATCGCTGATCAGGTCTCCTCATGTCGGGATGTGTCGGGGTGAGCGGGGGACCGTTCAGCGACAGTCGTAGACAACGACAGAGGGCGTGTGCGCGAAGAGGAAGTTCTGGACATGACGCACCCGGGCGGCGGTGGGGGCGGCGGTCCTCATGGGATAAACCTTACCTCTTCTTCGCTGATCTCCCCGTCGAGGATGCGGTAGGAGCGGAATTCGGTCTCGTCCTCTTCCCGGGTTGAGACGAGCACGTAATGGGCGTTCGGCTCGGCGGCGTAGCTCACGTCGGTGCGTGAGGGGTAGGCCTCGGTGGCGGTGTGGGAGTGGTAGATCACGACGGGTTCCTCGTCGTTGTCGTCCATCTCCCGCCAGACGCGCAGCTGCTCCAGTGAGTCGAAACGGTAGAAGGTGGGCGAGCGCTCGGCGTTCTCCATGGGGATGAACCGCTCGGGTACCCCATTTCGCCCCGCGATGACCCCACACGCCTCGTCGGGGTGGTCGGCCCGCGCGTGGGCCACGATCCTGTCCACCAGTTCCTGCGAGATCGTCAGCATGGGCCGGAAACTACCAGAGTGCGCGCACGAGGCTGTCCTGCAGGTAGGTCAGCCAGTCGTAGGTGACGTAG
The DNA here is from genome assembly GCF_014203235.1 of Nonomuraea endophytica. GTDB lineage: Bacteria > Actinomycetota > Actinomycetes > Streptosporangiales > Streptosporangiaceae > Nonomuraea > Nonomuraea endophytica. Next base: position 294,086 of record NZ_JACHIN010000007.1, read on the forward strand.
GCCGGGTAGCGCGGGTCGTCCTCGGACATCATCGCGATCTCGTCGTGCACCTCTTCGGTGACCTCCAGCCGCGTGCCCAGCGCCAGCCGTACGTCGTTGAGCGAGCGCAACCACGCCTGCGCCTGCTCGGGCGTGAGCTCGCTGCGGCCGGGCTTGGCCGTGTCCAGCATCGTCTGCGCGTCGGCGCGCTTGCCCTCGCGCAGCGTCGCCTCGGTGTAGCGGCGGAAGTCGGCCGAGTCCTCGTCGTCCTCGTAGGCGCTCGGGAACAGCCGCTTCAGCACCGGGTCCGACGGCGCCTGCGCGGCGCCGATGCCGAGCGCGCGCTCCAGCGGGTCGTCGCTGGTGAGCCCCGGCTCGACCAGCCCGAGCACCTGGGAGACCAGCGACTTGAGTATCGAGACCTCGGCGGGCTCGAACTCGGCGATCACGCCGTCCTTGTGCGAGCTGAAGCCAGAGCTCACAGGTTCCGCCTCACTTCGCCGAGTCCGGCTGGAGCGTCGCCCACAGGCCGTAGGAGTGAAGAATCTGCACATCGCGTTCCATTTCTTCACGCGTGCCGCTGGAGACGACGGCCTTGCCCTTGTGGTGGACGTCCTTCATGAGCTTCTCGGCTTTTTCCTTCGAGTAGCCGAAGACGGTCTGGAAGACATAGGTCACGTACGACATCAGGTTGACCGGGTCATTCCAGACGATCGTCACCCATGGCAGATCGGGCCGAACGTCCGTTGACGGACGCTCGACGGCGATTGGAGCGGTGCTACCCACATCCCCGAGTCTGCCCTATCTGGGCCGTAGTCTTCGAGTCGTGACTATGACCATGAGCACTGCGTTGCTCACAGATCACTATGAGCTGACAATGTTGCAGGCCGCGCTACGCAGCGGCGCCGCCCATCGACGGGCCGTGTTCGAGGTCTTCGCCCGTCACCTGCCGGGCGGGCGCCGCTACGGTGTCGTCGCGGGCATCGGACGGGTGCTGGAGGAGCTGGAACGCTTCCGTTTCGGCGAGGAAGAACTGGCCTACCTGCGCGACAAGCGGGTGGTGGACGAGTCGACTCTGGCGTTTCTCGCCGATTACCGATTTTCCGGGAGCGTGTGCGGTTACCGCGAAGGCGACCTGTACTTTCCGGCCTCGCCCATTCTCGTGGTCGAGGGCACGTTCGCGGAAGCCGTACTCCTCGAGACCCTGATCCTTTCGATTCTCAACCACGACTGCGCGATCGCCTCGGCCGCCTCGCGGATGGCCAACGCGGCCGGGGGCCGGCCGCTCATCGAGATGGGCTCGCGCCGCACGCACGAGCGGTCCGCCGTCGCCGCCGCCCGCGCCGCCTATCTCGCCGGGTTCACCGCGACCTCCAACCTCATGGCCGGCCACGCCTACGGCGTCCCCACAGCCGGTACGGCCGCGCACGCGTTCATCCTCCTGCACGACTCGGAGAAGTCCGCCTTCGAGGCCCAGATCGCCTCCTTCGGCGCCTCGACCACGCTGCTGGTGGACACCTACGACGTGCCCGAGGCGGTCAAGACCGCGGTCGAGCTGGCCGGCAGCGACCTGGGCGCGGTCCGGATCGACTCCGGCGACCTGGCCGCCGCCGCGCAGGAGGTACGCGAGCAGCTCGACGCCCTGGGCGCCTTCAAGACCCGCATCCTGGTCACCTCCGACCTCGACGAGTACGCGATCGCCGCCCTGGCCGCGGCCCCCGTGGACGCCTACGGCGTGGGCACCTCGCTGGTGACCGGGTCGGGGGTGCCGACGGCGGCGCTGGTGTACAAGCTCGTGGCCAGGGAGACCGCGACCGGCAAGCTGGAGCCGGTGGCCAAGCGCTCGGTGGGCAAGCCGTCGCGGGGCGGCCGCAAGCACGCGTACCGGCTGCTCGACGAGACCGGCCACTTCGAGACCGAACTGGTGACCACCTCGCCCGGGGGCGTGGTGCCGGAGGGCGGCGTCCCGCTGCTGCACCCGCTGGTCGAGGACGGCACGGTCGTGGGCGGCGAGCCCCTGGAGGCCGCTCGCGCCCGCCATCGCGAAGCCATCGCCCGCCTGCCCCAGGACGCCCTCCACCTCGGGCGGGGCTATGCGGCCATCCCCACGGAATTCGCCTGAAGTATCGTTCTTGGTATGAGCACGGCGCTGATCATCGTCGATGTGCAGAACGACTTCTGCGAGGGCGGCAGCCTTGCCGTGGCAGGCGGCTCGGAGGTCGCGGCGGCCATCACCCGCCACGTGACCGACCACGGCTACGCGCACGTGGTGGCCACCCGCGACTACCACGTCGACCCCGGCGAGCACTTCTCCCTGACGCCCGACTACGTGAGCTCCTGGCCCGCGCACTGCGTGGCCGGCACCCCGGGCGCCGACTTCCACCCCGCCTTCGACGTGGCGGCGGTGGAGGAGGTCTTCAGCAAGGGGGCGCACGAGGCGGCCTACAGCGGCTTCGAGGGCGCCTCCGGCGACGGCGTCTCGCTGGCCGACTGGCTCAACGCCCACGGCGTGCACCAGGTGGACGTGGTCGGCATCGCCACCGACCACTGCGTGCGCGCCACGGCGCTGGACGCGGTCAAGCACGGGCTCGCGGTGACCGTGCTGCTCGACCTGACGGCCGGGGTGGCCCGCCACACCACGGACAAGGCCCTCGCCGACCTCGCCGAAGCGGGCGCCAATCTGCAGGGCGCGCCGACGGTCCGTAGCTAGAGACTACGCAGAGTACTGGTCATGTGATATTCAAGACGGCGACACCCCTCTGTCCGCGAACTAATACGGAGAGTCACATCTCTCCTTCACCGTCTTGGGGTCTTTCATGCTCGCCATCTCCCTGGGCCTGGCATGGCTGGTGCTCGCGCCGCTCAGCCTCTGGGTGCTCTTCCGCGGCCGCAACCTCGCCAAGGTCGGCGCGGTGGTCACGCTCGTGCTTCTGGAGTCGGGTACGGTCGCCCTGGCCGACACCCTCGACCCGGAGCCGGTCGTGGTCTCCCACACCATGCCGCGCCCGGCGGCGTGCGCCGAGAGCGCCCCGGTCCCCTCGACCGCCCGGGTGGTCGGCCGCCGCAGCCTGGAGCTGACCTGGCCGGCCTCGGCGACCGAGTGCGACACGGCGAAGGTGCTGATGCGCCCCAAGGGCCACCGGCTGCGCGTGTGGATCCGCGAGGGCCCGCTGTCCGGCCGCCACCCCGGCGTCACCACCGTCCCGGTGCGCGTCGCCGGCGGCGCGGCCTCCCTCCGGATCCCCCTGCCCAAGCCCGGGGCCTACAAGGCCGTGGACGGCCGCACCGACCACCGCATCCCCGCCCCGGCCACGCACTCAGCACAACCCGCATCCCCAGACCGCCCGTAGACGCGCAGGCCGTATCCCCCGGGCGCGCGCTCACGCGCTGCCCGGAGAGGTGGTCAGCGGCGTTGGGTGGCCCAGGCGCGGATCTTGTCGATGCGTTCCTGGATCTGCTCGGCCGTGGCCTGGGCGATGGGCGGGCCGCCGCAGGCGCGGCGCAGGTCGTTGTGGATGACGCCGTGCGGCTGGCCGGTGCGGTGGTTCCAGGCGCCGACGAGGCCGTTGAGCTCGCGGCGCAGCTCGGCCATCTGCTCGTGCGGCGCCAGCGCGGGCGCGGCCGTCTCGGCCTTCTTGGTCTTGGCTGCCTGCTGGTCGGACTGGCGCTTGCGCAGCAGGGTCGCGACCTGGTCGGGTTCGAGCAGGCCGGGCAGGCCGATGAAGTCTTCCTCCTCGGCCGAGCCGACCTCGGCGCCGGTGCCGAACTCACCGCCGTCGAACAGCACGCGGTCGAAGGTGGCCGACGTCTCCATGGTCTCGAACGGCAGCTCGTCGCCCAGGACGTCGGGGTTGTCCTTCTTGCGGTTGGCGTCCTGCAGGAGGGAGTCGTCGAGACCGTCCTCAGGGGGGCGCTTGTTGAGGATGTGGTCGCGTTCGACCTCCATCTCGTTGGCCAGGCCCATGAGGGTCGGCACCGAAGGCAGGAAGACCGAGGCCATCTCGCCGCGTTTGCGGGCCCGCACGAAGCGGCCCACGGCCTGGGCGAAGAAGAGCGGGGTCGAGGTGGAGGTGGCGTAGACGCCGACGCACAGGCGCGGGATGTCGACGCCTTCCGAGACCATGCGGACGGCGATGAGCCAGCGGTCCTCCGACACGGCGAACTGCTTGATCTTCTTGGAGGCGCCCGGGTCATCGGAGAGCACGACGGTGGCGCCCTCGCCGCTGATGTTGCGCAGGTGGCGGGCGTAGGCGCGGGCGGCCTCGTGGTCGGTGGCGATGACCAGGCCGCCGGCGTCGGGCACGCCGCGGCGTACCTCGGTGAGGCGGCGGTCGGCGGCCTGCATCACCTGGCGGATCCAGTCGCCCTTGGGGTCGAGCGCGGCCCGCCAGGCCTGGGAGAGCTGGTCCTTGGTGAGCGGGGTGCCGAGGGTGGCGGCGATCTCGTCGCCGGCGCGGGTGCGCCACTTCATCTCGCCGGAGTAGGCGAGGAAGATCACCGGGCGGACGACGCCGTCGTCGAGGGCGGGGCCGTAGCCGTAGGAGTAGTCGGAGACGCTGCGCTTGAAGCCCTCGGCGTCCTCGGCGTATTCGACGAAGGGGATGGGGCTGTCGTCGGATCGGAACGGGGTGCCGGTGAGCTGGAGGCGGCGGGTGGCGGGTTCGAACGCCTCGCGGATGCCGTCGCCCCACGACTTGGCGTCGCCGGCGTGGTGCACCTCGTCGAAGATGATCAGCGTCTTGCGCGCCTCGGTGCGGGCGCGGTGGAGCGCCGGGTGCATGGCGACCTGGGCGTAGGTGACCGCGACGCCGATGTAGTCGCGTGAGGTGGCGCCCTGGCTGTTCTTGAACTCGGGGTCGATGTTGATGCCGACCTTGCCCGCGGCGTCGGCCCACTGGCGCTTGAGGTGCTCGGTGGGCGTGACGATGGTGATCGCCCTGATCACGCCGTTGGCCAGGAGCTCGCTGGCGATGCGCAGGGCGTAGGTCGTCTTGCCCGCGCCCGGCGTCGCCACCGTGAGGAAGTCACGGGGTTCGCGCCTGAAGTAGAGGTCGAAAGCCTCCTGCTGCCAGGCCCTCAGCTTGGGGGCGGTGCCCCATGCTGCCCTGTCGGGATAGGAGGGTGACAGATGGGATGCGGCGAACGTGCTCACCGCATCACCCCTGGGGTTCGTGTGCTTCGCTCTCTCACAGTGACCCAAGAGTAATCGGGCCCACCGACAAGACGTGCCGTGGAACCTGGATCCTGGCCAACCTCATCCTTGCGTGCTATTGGGCGTCACGCGGCTTATCGCACGCTCGCCATCACCGTGTCGAGGGCCTCGATTGAGGCGGTATCCGCAGGTTGGAGCAGCCCGACCAGCAGAACGGAGCGCCCGGGCCGGGTGAGAAGAGTCACCCTCAGGTACGCGGGACGGTTGACCACATCTCGATATTCGGCCCGGAGCGCCCGCGTGTATCCCTGAGGCAGGGCCCGGTCGTCGACGATGTCGACCTTGTCGCCTTTGAGGAGCAGCCGCGAGTAGAGCTGCGCTGTGTCGGCGACCATCGTCCGCGCCCCCTGCGAAGAGTGCGGTACGGCCCGCGCCATCACCACCCCCCGCTCCGACCGGGCCACCGAGGTGAACCCGGTCACCGGCGCCACCACCCCCTCCTGCCATCCCTGCGGCAACGTCAACGTCACCTGGGCGACGGCGTCCACGAGCCGCCCCTGGACCGGCGGCGGGGTCGCCATCCTGAACACGACCACGACCAGCGCGCCGACCAGCCCCGCGGCCACGAGGAGCGCCAGCACGGCCCCGGCGCGCCTGCGCCAGCGCCAGCGGCGGACCGGGCTGGGCGTGGCGGGCCTGCCGTAGTAGCGGGCGGAAGGGGGCAGCGACTCCCACGGCGGCGGCTCGACGTCGCGGCCCGCCGTACGCCTGAGTGGGGGGTTCCACGGCTCGTCGGGGTCGTCGGGCAGCGGAGGGGTGCCGCGCGGTGAACCGGGCGGCCAGACGCGGTGATCGTCCTCCATCGCACCTCCTCGTCCCGCTGTCCTATCACTCCTCCCGCCGACGATTCCGGCGATCCGCGATCGCTGGGACGAGAGGGGAAAGTTAGACGATTGAGGGGTACGGCGGGGCGCGAGTCGCCGGCGGGGGCACGATCAGTGCCTACCCGGCAACGCGCCCGCTCACTCCGCGCGATCAGGTCGCGGTACGGGCCGAAAGGAGTGTCGCGGCCAGTGCGATGGCGGCCATGAGGCAGGAGATGACGATGAAGCCGGTCGCGATCTGTGAAGGCGCGTGGCCGATCATGTTCACCAGGGCGCCGCCCACGCCGATGGTCAGGGCGGAGCCGAGCATGTCGGTGACCGAGAGGGCGGCGGAGTTGGCGCCCTGCTCGTTGAGCGGCGACTGCTTGAGCGCGGTGACGCTGACCGTGGTCATGCCGAGGCCCATGCCGAAGCCGGCGATGATCCAGGCGGGCACCGCGACCCACCCGGTGATGCCGGGCAGGACGGACAGCATGGTGAGGAGCACGCCGATCATCACGCAGAAGGCGCCCAGCCGGATGCGCTTGTGGGGCAGGGCTTCGCGGCGGCTCTGCAGGTAGGAGCCGGTCGACCAGCCGAGGGCGCCGGTGGTGAGCGCGATGCCGGCGGTGGTGGCGTCGAAGTCCTTGACCTCCTGCAGCGCGAGCGGGATGTAGGCGTTGACGCCGAAGAAGGCGGCCGAGAAGAACCCGCGCATCATGACCGTGGTGGGCAGTCCCCGGCCGAAGCGCAGCGCGTGCGGCGGCAGCAGCCGGTACAGGCCGTAGCCGAGCGCGGCCAGCCCGACCACGCCGATCAGGCCGGTGACGACCGTGTGCGTCTGGATGCCGTAGAGCAGCGCGCCGGCGCCCACGGCGGCGCAGGTGGCAGCCAGCGCCATCAGGCCCGGCCGGGAGCGCGGGCCGGTCGAGGGGACGGCCTCCTCGGTGGGCTTCTTGTTCAGGGCGGGCACGAGCATGACCAGCGCGGGCACCACGAGCGGGATGATGCCGTAGAAGACCCACTCCCAGCCGAACCGGTCGCCGACGAAGCCCGCGATGGCCGGTCCGACCATGGCGGGCACGACCCAGGCCGCGGACAGCCCGGCGAAGACCCTGGGACGCACCTCGGCGGGATACACCCGGGCGATCATCACGAACAGCGCCACGATCGTGGTCCCCGCCCCGAGCCCCTGTACGGCCCGCGCCACGATGAACATCTCCTTGCTGAACGCCGCCCCGGCCAGCCCCATCCCGGCGACGAACAGCACCACGCCCACCAGGAACGGCATGGTGTAGCCGCGCCGGTCCGACCAGAGCCCCGACACCACGTTGGCGAACAGGCTGGCGATGAGGAAGGCGGAGAAGCTGATGCCGTACAGCGCCTCGGCGTGCAGGTCCTTGGAGACCTGGGGCATGACGACGCCGACGGACATGCCTTCGAAGGCGATGAGGGTGGCGACGAGGAGGATGCCGAAGGTGGCCGTGCGGTAGGCGGGCCCGAAGATACGGGGTGGGTCGACTGGAGCGTCCAGAGTCTTCGGTGCTGTCACCCCCATATCCTAGATGTCGCCATTTTTCACTTCAAAGTAACCCCGGCGTTGCGGCCACAACCCGGTAGCCAGGGAGGATGGCGTCATGCGATCTTCCACCAAGCCCGAGCGGGCCGAGCCCGGCACTCTGCTGGGCGGCGGCTCGCTGCTCGCCGGTCTCGCCGGCCTGGCCAGCGGCCCCGTCTGGGCCCTCGCCCCCGGCGGCTGGATGGCCGCCGGCTACGCGCCCAACCCGTTCAGCCTGATCGCCGGCCTGGTCGGCCTTCTGTTCGGCCTCGGCGGGCTGCTCACGGGGCTGGCGACCTGGCGCACCGGCGGCAGCCGCGCGGGCGCGCTGCTGGCCACCGCCGGCCTGGCCGTGTCCCTGCTGTCGTTCGTGTAGACCGGTCAGGTCTCCGTGCCGCGGTAGGCCGCCCACATCTCGTGCATCCTGACCGCCTGACCCTGCGTGAACTCCTTCATGCACCGGTCGTAGGAGTAGTCCATGAAGTTGCGGATCGGGTCGGTCCCGCCCAGCGGGCAGGTGTCCTTGACGCCCGGGCAGCCCTCGGTCGGCAGCGCCTCGGGCGGCGTGTCGTCCACGCCGTCGCCGGGCTCCTCGCAGCCGTTCTCGAAGGTGTGGAAGAGCCCGAGCCAGTGGCCGATCTCGTGCACGCCGGTGAAGCCCAGGTCGAAGTTGCGCAGGGCGCCGCCGGGCAGGCTGCGCCAGTCGACGACGACGCCGTCCAGGCGCGGGCCCGAGGCGTACCAGAAGGGGTAGGTCGAGAAGCCGAGCACGAGTTCGCTGAGCTGGCCGATGTAGAGGTTGAGCGTCTGCACGCCGCCCTTGCGCAGGTGGCCCTTCATCGCCGCCTCGTGGCCCAGCGGGTCGCCGAACCAGGAGGTGTTGCGGGTGAGCGTGATCCCGTCCAGGCGGAAGCGGACGCCGGTGTCGACGCCGCCGAATTGCCCGCCGTACGCGGAGTTGAGCGCGGTGATCTGCGAGCGCACGGCCTCGTCGGGCGCCCGCCGGCGGCCGTCGGTGAGCACGTGCACCCAGGTCGAGATCGTGATCGAGGTCGGCGGCTTGGTGTCGCCGAGCCGCTCGCCGAGTTCGGCGAGCACCTCGCGCACCTGCCGCGGATCGGGCTCGCGCACGTGCGGAGCGCGCACGTCGGGCGGGCGCTCCGCGCTCAGCCTGGGTACGGCGGGCCGTTCGCAGGACGCGGCGGCAGCAGCAGAGTGGTCGATCGGTGGCACGGCCGCGAGCAGGCACACCAACAGAACGGCGGTCGCACGCCGGGCCATGCAGTCCCCCGATACGGCATGAGCAGGTCAGGACATCCCGACCGTAGCCCTACCGGGGGCGATCACCCGTGATCAACACTCACTGCTTGTCGTCGCCGTCACCGCCGCCGGCCGGCAGCCCCTCGTAGATCTCCTTGCACTCCGGGCAGACCGGATACTTCTTCGGGTCCCGGCTGGGCACCCACACCTTGCCGCACAGGGCACGGATCGGCGTGCCCGTCACCATGGCTTCGGTGATCTTGCGCTTGTCGGCATAGTGCGCGAACCGCTCGTGGTCCCCGTCGCCGTGCGAGGTCTGCGGCGTGGTTTTCTGCTCAGGGAGGATCTTCGTGCTCACCCCATCGAGTTTATGCCCGCGGGCGAGTGCCCATCCGGTTGGAGTGCCCGTTCGGCACGCCGCCGCGGCAGCGCGGCCAGCCCGGCGATCCACCCCAGCGCGATCCCCCAGAGCAGCCCGGCCACCAGCCCGCCCCCCAGATACCCCGCGTACGCGCCCAGCCCGGCCTCGGCCGAGATCGCGGACACCGCGGCCCGCAGCAGCCCCGCCAGCGCCACGCCCAGCACGAACACACCCCAGGTGGCCCAGAATCCGCGCCGCGTGCTGGCCACCACGGCGACCAGGACGAGCGCCGCGCCGACGTCGGTGAGGAGGAAGAGCCAGGGCGTCTCGCCGACCGGCGTCACTCGCAGCCCCGGCAGCCCGTACGGCAGGCCCACGGCGGACGGCACGGCCAGATACCCCACCCGCGTCACCAGCCAGGTCCCGAACAGGCCGAAGAACAACGCGAGCAACGCGGTGACGATCGCCGGAAGGCTATTGCGACCAAAGCTCATGTTCGGCAGGCTAGCCGCCACCAAGATTGTGGCGGAAGACCCCAGACGCGGGGAACCTCTCAGATGCCGGAGTTCGATCAGATGAAGCGTGCGCGGTGGATCGCGGGTGCCGTGGTGGCCTTGGTCGTGGCCGGAGGCGGCGTCGCCGCAGCGGCCAGAGAGGCGCCACAGCCCGCGCGGAGGTATGTGACCGACGACGCGGGACGGGCGCTGATCCTGCACGGGTTCAACACCGCCAGCAGCGCCAAGAGCACGCCGGACGGCCTGCCGGAGCTGACCGAGGCGGACGTGGAGCGCGAGTATCAGGACATGGGGACGAACTTCGTCCGCTTCCTGTTGCAGTGGCGTGCCGTGGAGCCCTCCCCCGGCACCTATGACACGAAATATCTGGACAAGGTGGCTGAGCGCATCGGCTGGTACCGCAAGCGCGGCTACCACGTCATGCTCGACATGCACCAGGACCTGTGGGGCAACGGCATCACCCCCTCCAAGGTCGCCGGGAACGGCGCGCCCCAGTGGGCCACGTTCATGGACGGCCTGCCGGTCGCCACCAAGCTGCCCACCTGGGAGATGTACTACCTGGAGCCCGGCGTCATCCGCGCCTTCGACCACTTCTGGAACACCACGGGCGAGCACCCCGAGCTCATGGACCGCTACGCCAAGGCCTGGAAGGCCGTCGCCGACCGCTTCAAGGACGACCCCGCCGTCATCGGCTACGACCTCATGAACGAGCCGTGGGGCGGATCGGTGCAGGCCGCGGCGTTCGAGACCGGCCCGCTCGCCACCCTCTACCGCAGGTCCATCGCCGAGATCCGCAGCGTCGACCCCGACAGCTGGATCTTCCTCGAACCCCAGGCGGTCGGGGTCAACTGGGGCCTGCCGTCGGCGCTGCCCGCCTTCGACGACCCCCGCTCGGGGCCGGCGCGCATCGCGTTCGCGCCGCACCTCTACCCGCTCCCGCTGGACCTGGGCGACGATTACACCGCCGGGTCCAAGGAGTGGGTCGACCGCACGCTCGGCTGGTGGCGCGACAACATCCTGCGCACGGCCGAGCGGATGAAGGCGCCGATCGTGCTGGGCGAGTTCGGACTGGACATGACCAGGCCCGGCGCCACCGACCTGGTCGAGCGCATCCTCGACGTGACCGACGAGACCGCCATGGGCCGCGCCTACTGGTCGCGCGACGACGGCCCGTGGGGGCCCTACGACAAGGGCAAGGCGGGTCCGCTGGTGGAGGCGTACGCGCGGCCGTACCCGAGGGCGGTGGGCGGCGTGCCGCTGCGGGTCGTCTACGACGAGAAGGCGGTGAAGCTGACCATCACCTTCGACGCCAACGAGACCGGCGCCACCGAGGTCTACCTGCCGGGCAAGAGCTTCCCGAACGGCGGCAAGGCCTCCATGGGCGAGGCCACCTGGGATGCCGCCAAGCGCGTGCTGACCGTCAAGACCAAGACCTCCGGCCGCCTCGACCTGGTCATCACCCCCAGATAGCGGTACGGCTCCCGCCGGGGCGGGAGCCGTACGCCATCAAAAGGGGTTGGTCAGCCGATGGGTATCGACATCACCGAGGGAGTGGTCAGCCGATGTGGACCGGCTCGCCCTCGATCTTGCGGCCGGAGCGTACGAACAGCGCGAGACCGGCGGTGATCACCGCGACGATCGTGCTGACCGTGAACGCGGTGTGCATGCCGTCCATGAAGGCCAGGTGCACGGCGTTGGTCAGCGCGTCGATGACCTGCTGCTCGAAGCCCTGGGTGGCCTGCGGCGGGACGGTGCCGAACGCGGCGGCCTTCTCCAGGCCCTCCAGTTCCGCCGGCTTGAGCGCGGCGGCCGCTGGGCCGAGGTAGCCGGGCAGCTTGTCGGAGATGGTGCCGGCCATGACCGCGCCGAGGATCGCCGTGCCCAGCGCGCCGCCGACCTGCATGGCCGACTGCTGGATGCCGCCGGCCGCGCCGGACAGCTCCAGCGGGGCGTTGCCCACGATGATCTCGGTGGCGCCGACGAAGACCGGCGACAGGCCGAAGGCCAGCAGCAGGAACGGCAGGCCGCTCTCGACGAACGAGGCGTCCATGCTCAGCTGCGACATCAGGAACATCGCCGAGGCGGTGATCAGCAGGCCGACGGCCATGGTGATCTTCGGGCCGAGCTTGCCGATCGCCATGGCCGCCAGCGGCGAGGCGACGATCATGCCGGCGCTCATCGGCAGCATGCGCAGACCCGCCTCAAGCGGCGTCAGGCCGTGCACGCCCTGGAAGAAGAAGCCCAGGAAGAACATGGCGCCGAACATCGCGAAGGCCACCATCATCATCAGCACGGTGCCGATGGAGATGGACGGGTTCTTGAACAGCGACAGCGGGACCAGCGGCTGCTTGGCCCGGCTCTGCCAGAAGATGAACCCGGCGGCGAACACGACGAAGACCGCGGCGAAGATGAGCGTCTTCGCGTCGGTCCAGCCCCACTCGGGAGCCTTGATGATCGCCCAGACGAGCGAGAACATCATGCCGGACAGCAGCACCACACCCGGCCAGTCGATCCTGGACAGGCTCGCGGCGCGGCTCTCCTTGATGATCACGAAGCCCATGATCAGCGCGACGATGCCGACCGGCACGTTGATGTAGAAGACCGACTGCCAGCTGACGTTCTCCACCAGCAGGCCACCCAGGATCGGGCCGGCCGCGCTGGACAGACCGATGATCGCGCCCCACGCGCCCATGGCCTGGTTCAGCCGCTCCTTGGGGAAGGCCGAGCGCAGCAGCGCGAGCGCGGCCGGCTGCAGCAGCGCGCCGAACAGACCCTGGAGCACCCGGAAAATGATCAGCGCGGTGACCGAGCCGCTCAGCGCGATGGCCGCCGAGGTGATCGCGAATCCCGCGACACCGAGCAGGAACACCCGCTTGTGACCGTAGATGTCACCCAGCTTGCCCGCGGTGATCAGGAAGACCGCCAGCGCGAGCAGATAGCCGTTGGTCACCCACTGCATGTCCGAGAGCGTCGCGCCGAGCTCGGCGCCCATGACCGGAGCCGCGATACCCATGACGGTGCCGTCGAGCATCACCATGATGACGCCCAGACACACCGCGAGCAGCGTCAGCCACGGATTCCCCCCGATAGCCGATTGAGCCCCGCCCGGGGGCGACGGTGCCTCCACCGTCGCCTTCGCGTGAGCCGCCATTCGAGTCCCCCTACGCTAGCCACCCCACATCGGGGCATAAGTAACCTAAGACTCAGGTAACTTATGTCATACGATGACAGATGACAAACGGGTTTTAATCGGCAGACGATGACTTATGTCATAGTGTGACAGGAAGGTTTCGAGGGAGTGACGGCTGTGGGACTGCGCGAACGCAAGAAGGAGAAGACGCGCCTCGCGCTTCTCGACGCGGCGCTCGATCTGTTCCTCGAACAAGGGTACGACGCCACCACCGTCGAGCAGATAGCGGGGGTCGTCGACGTCTCCCCCCGGACGTTCTTCCGCTACTTCTCCAGCAAGGAATCCATCCCGCTGTGGTTCCACGAGCAGGGGGAGGAGACGATGACGGAGACCCTCGACAGCCGGCCGGCCGACGAACCGGCGTTCACCTCGATGACGCACGCCTTGCGTGCGGTGATTCACGACATGCAGGGGTCAACGCCCGAAGACACCGAGCGGTTCCTCAAACTACGCAAACTCTTCGAGACCAACCCAGCCCTCGTCGGCAAGTCCGTCGCCCGCGGCACCGCGGCCGAACTGCGCCTCACCGAGATCATCGCCCGCCGCCGCGGCGCCGACCCGGCCGACCAGCTCTCCCACCTCATCGTCGCCTGGGCCATGGCCACCATGCGGGTCGGCTTCGAGTGCCCCTACGAGCCCACGAACATCCGGGCCATCGTCGAGCGCATGGAGCAGACCCTGGCGATCGCCGAGAACTCCCTGAAGCCCGGCTGGGACACCTAGTTCAGCGACGGGTCGTCCGGGCAGGTCGCCACGAACGCCAGCTCGCCCGGCTGCCGCCTGAGCACCCGCCGCCACAACGTGCCGGGATCGTCATGGAAGGTGTCGCCGGCCTCGGAGTCGACGACGTACCAGTGACCCTCGGCGATCTCCGTCTCCAGCTGGCCCGCGCTCCAGCCCGCGTAGCCGGCGAAGATCCGCATCTGCGCGATCTCGCCCTGCAGGATCTCCGGCGGCGCGTCCAGATCCACCGTGCCGAGGCGGGAAACCGCCGGCGTGCCCGCGTGCAGGCGCCGCCAGCCCAGAGGCTCCTCCCCGCTCGGCACCGCCGCCAGCGCCAGCGCGCTGTCCGTCTGCACCGGACCGCCCTCGAACAACACCGAAGGCCCGGTCACGAGCGGGTCCCAGACGGGTAGCACCTGCGTCACCGAGACGTCGCTCGGCCGGTTCAGCACCACGCCGAGTGTGCCGCCGTCGAGGTCGTGTTCCAGGATCAGCACGACGCTACGCCGGAAGTTCGGGTCGTCGAGCAGCGGAGTCGCCACCAACAACCCGCCCACGTAGATCGCCTCCGCCATACCTCCATCATGAGGGAGGAGTAGGCCATCCCGCTGCCCCGGGTTACTGATGTTACGCAGTGCTATCAAACGGGCACTGTAGGTAGCAAAGATCACCATGCTGGGGGAAGCTATGACCATTGGCACCCGCCTCACTCTGGCAGCACTGGCGGCCCCTCTGGGCGCATTGCTCCTCAACTCCGCGGCCTTCGCGGCCGAACGCCCGTCGCCCGACGCGCCCTTCACCGTGGACGTCAGCAGGCCGAACTGCGAGAACAGGACCGTCGAGGTACGGCTACGCAGCGTCACCGACTACCAGACCGACTTCCAGATCACCCGCGACGACGACACCGTCGACACCGGCACCCTCGAAGCCCGCCGCACCTACTCCAAGCGCATCAAGCTCGGCCAGCAGCGCCGCGTCGAGATCGAGACCTTTTACACCACCCAGGACTCGCGCGACAAGCTCGTCTCCCGCGACCAGATCAGCAACGACTGCGGCGGCAACCACCGCCGCGCCTGGGACCGGGGCCGCGAGTGGGACGACGACGACTGCGACCGGGGCGACGACTGCTGGGACGGGGGCGACGACGAGTGCGACCGGGGCGAGGACTGCTGGGACGACGACGACTGCGATCGCGGTGAGCCCTGCTGGGACGACGACGAGGACGACTGCCGCCGGGGCGACTGCGACGACGACGAGCTCCCCTTCACCGGGCCGCCCGCCGACCTGATGGGCAAGCTCGCCACCGCCGGCGGACTCGTCCTGACGGGCGGCATCGTCTGGTGGTACGGCTCGCTCTGGCCCCGGCAGAACTACCGGCGCCCAGGCTCAACCCTTTAACCCAGGCTCAACCCTCCAGCCCGGAGTCAGCTCTCCAGCGGAGCCGAACGCTCACGTGAACGCCCCCGCCCGCGCGCCCGCCAGCGCGCGGGCGGCGGCGTGCTCGGCGACCTTCTCGTCGACCGGCTCCCTGGTGACCAGCAGGCGGTAGTACAGCGGCGCGGAGACCGCCCTGATCACCTCCATCCCGTCGGTGCCCTCGGGCAGTTCGCCGCGGGCCACGGCGCGGTCCACCACCGGGGCCCAGGCGCGGATGCGGCGCAGGTAGAAGTCGTTCAGGGCCGCGGCCGCCGCCTCGTTGCCGGTCGCGGCGGCGATGACGGCCTGGAAGGTCGCGCCCAGGCGGGGGTCGGTGACCGCGCCCAGGACGTTCAGCGCGTTGGCCAGCAGGTCGCCCTCGATCCCGCCGGTGTCGGCGTGCGGGGCCGAGGACTCGGCCAGCTCGGCCATCAGGTCGGTGACCAGGCCCGCGGGATCGCCCCAGCGACGGTAGACCGTGGTCTTGCCCACGCCCGCCTTGGCCGCCACCCGGTCCATGTTCAGGCCGTGGAAACCACACTCCACCAGCTCGTCCTGGGTCGCCTCCAGGACGGCGGCGCGGGTGCGCGCGGTGCGCCCGCCGGGGCGTACCGTTCCGGCCAAACGGGACTGCTGTTCCATTAATGCTCCTCTGTGTGTTACCTTCGTGTCCATCTTAACGGAACGAAGGACCCATTAAGGGGCTGAGATGACCGTACTCGCGGAGCGGACGCACACGTCCGCCCGGATGACCGCCCGGCAGAAGCTGATCCTCGTGCTGCTGCTCGGCTCCCAGTTCATGCTGGCCGTCGACTTCTCCATCCTGAACGTGGCGCTGCCCGTGATCGGCTCGGGACTCGGGTTCGCGCTGGCGGACCTGCAGTGGGTGGCGACCACGTTCGCGCTGGCGGCGGCCGGATTCACTCTGTTGTTCGGGCGCATCGCCGACCTGTTCGGCCGGCGGCGGCTCTTCCTGGCCGGGATGGCGCTGCTCGGCTTGTCCTCGCTGGCCGGCGGGCTGGCCACCTCGCCGGGCATGTTGCTGGCCGCCCGGGTGGCGCAGGGACTGGCCACCGCGATCGTCACGCCCGCCGGGCTCTCGCTGCTGACCACCTCCTTCCGCGAGGGGCCGCTGCGCGAGCGGGCGCTCGGGCTGAACGGCGCGCTGATGTCGGCCGGGTTCACCTCGGGCGCGATCCTCGGCGGGCTGCTGACCGACCTGCTCAGCTGGCGATGGGCGTTCTTCATCAACGTGCCCGTGGCGCTGGCCGTCCTCCTCGCCGCCCCCGCCGTCCTGGCGGAGAGCCGTCAGGAGGAGCGGCCCAAGATGGACCTCCCCGGCGCGATCACCGTGACCGGCGGCCTCCTGGCCCTGGTGTACGGGCTGACCAGGGCCGGCGAGCACGGCTTCGCCGACCCGCTCGGGCTGGGCTCGCTGGCCGCCGGGCTGGTGCTGCTGGTGGTGTTCTGGTTCGTCGAGCGGCGCGCGGCGTACCCGCTGGTGCCGGTGTCGATCCTCGCCCGGCCCACCGTCACCTGGGGCAACCTGGCCGGGCTGCTCGCCTTCGCCACCGAGACCTCGCTGGTGTTCCTGCTCACGCTCTACCTGCAGAAGGTGCTCGGCTACTCGGCGCTGGCGACCGGGCTGGCGTTCGGGGTGCTCGGCATCGGCACCGTCATCGGCGGCGTGATCGCGCCCAGGGTGCTGTCCAGGGTCGGCAACCGGGGCGCGCTGCTGGCCGGGTTCGCGGTGCAGGGCGTGGCCACCGCCTCGCTCGGGCTGCTCGGCGCCTCGCAGGGCTGGATCTGGCTGCTGCTCGTCGCCACCTTCATCGGCGGCATCGGCAACATGGTGGCCATCGTCGGCTTCATGGTGACCGCCACCTCCGGCCTGCCCGACTCCGAGCAGGGCCTGGCCACCGGCCTGGCCACGATGACCCAGCAGGTCGGCATCACGATGGGCATCCCGGTGATGAGCGCCGTCGCCACCGCCGCGATGGGCACGGTCCTGCAGGGGGTGACGGTCGCGGTGCTGGTCCACGCCGCCCTGGCCCTGGCCGCCACCCTCATCCGCCGAGTCTGACGGAACGCGGCGGAACACCGGGTCACGAGCCGGAACGCCCTAGAAGCGACGGCGGGCACCGGAGCCCGCCCAGCCTATGGAGCACAACATGCGCACTGGACGCCGACTGGCCGCCTTCTTCGCGGCCGGCGCCCTTTCCCTGGCCGCCCTCTCGGGGGCGGCCAACGCCGCGCCCGACAGCGCGCTGCTGGTCATCAGCAAGGTCACCAACGTCAAGTGCCTGGTCACCGTCAAGGGCCACGCCCATGTCGGCGCGACCGAGCGGGACAACCTGGCCATCCGCCTGTTCGGCGAGGACCTGTTCGGCGATGACGAGCTGGTCAGGGAGGGCCCCTTCTCGACCGCGCTCAACGGCGACTACTCGGCCGTGTTCACCGTCGCCTGCAAGGACCTCGACGAGGACCCGGTGGAGCCGGACGAGATCTTCGCCGTCGCCCAGGTCTTCGACCCGTCGACGGGGGTCACGAAGAAGATCCGGTCGAACACGGTGACGGGCATCTTCTAGACGGCGCGTCGTCACGGCGGCCCGCCACGCACGCTGGACGACCGTCTCCCTGGACGGGGGCCGGCCCCGTGCGGCGGGTGGGGCCGGGACGGCTTGCCGTAACGGATGGAACCGCCAGAGCCGGGCCCGCACGGGATGGAGAGCTCCCGTGCGGGCCCCACCAAATGGATCAGGCCTCGGTGAAGCCGCGGGCGCGGCCGCCGGCGGACTCGCGGACTGCCGCCGCGACGGCGGTGGCAACGTCGGGGTGGAACACGCTCGGGACGATGTAGTTGGGCCCCAGCTCCTCCGGCGTCACCACCGCGGCCAGCGCGCCCGCGGCGGCCAGCAGCATCTCCTGCGTCACCCCGCCCGCCTGCGCGTCGAGCAGGCCGCGGAAGACGCCGGGGAAGGCGAGCACGTTGTTGATCTGGTTGGGGTAGTCGGAGCGGCCGGTGGCCACGACCGCCGCGTGCTCGCGGGCGTCGTCGGGCTGGACCTCGGGCTCCGGGTTGGCCAGCGCGAAGACCACCGCGTCGTCGGCCATGGTGGCGATGTCGTCGCCGTTGAGGATGCCGGGCGCCGAGACGCCGACGAAGACGTCCGCGCCCTTCACCGCGCCGCGCAGGTCGCCGGAGTAGCCCTCGGCGTTGGTGTGCTCGGCGATCCAGCGCAGCGACTCGTCGAGGTCGTCGCGGCCCTTGTGGACCGCGCCGAGGTAGTCGCAGACGATGACGTTGCGGGCGCCCGCGGCGAGCAGCAGCCGCAGTACGGCGTTGCCGGCCGCACCGGCCCCCGCCATGGTGATCCTGACCTGGCCGATCTCCTTGCGGACCACGCGCAGGGCGTTGGTGAGCGCGGCGAGCACGCAGATGGCGGTGCCGTGCTGGTCGTCGTGGAAGACGGGGATGTCGAGCAGCTCGCGCAGGCGGCGCTCGATCTCGAAGCAGCGGGGCGCGGAGATGTCCTCCAGGTTGATGCCGCCGAAGCCGGGAGCGATGACCTGCACAGTGCGGACGATCTCGTCGACGTCCTGCGTGTCCAGGCAGATGGGCCAGGCGTCGATGCCGGCGAAGCGTTTGAACAGCGCCGCCTTGCCCTCCATGACCGGCAGCGCGGCCTCGGGACCGATGTTGCCCAGGCCGAGCACGGCCGAGCCGTCGGTGACCACCGCGACGGTGTTGCGCTTGATGGTCAGGCGGCGCGCGTCCTCCTTGTTGCGCGCGATGGCCATCGAGACGCGGGCCACACCGGGGGTGTAGGCCATCGACAGCTCGTCGCGGTTGCGCAGCGGCACCTTCGACTTCATCTCGATCTTGCCGCCGAGGTGCATGAGGAAGGTCCGGTCGGAGACCTTGTGGATGACCACGTCCTCGATGGCCTCGAGCTGGTCGACGATGGCCTGCGCGTGGTCGGTGTCGCGCGCGGCGCAGGTCACGTCGATGCGGAGCTTGTCGTGGCCCGCGGTGTTGACGTCGAGGGCGGTGACCACCCCGCCCGCGGTCTCTACGGCGTGGGTGAGCGCGCTGACGGCCTTGCCGCCGGCGGGCACCTCCAGCCGCACGGTGATGGAGTACGACACACTCGGAACGGTCGCCACGTCATCGCTCCTTCAGGGCCTGACCAAGAGTGCCTTCCATGGTGCCACTTCTCGCGAGTGGACGATCCCACGGCGGATGTTTTCCGATATTTCCTCTAAAGATCAGGAAATATCGGAAAACACAGCAACGGAGTGTTCATCCACTCCCCCAAGGGTCGTCTCGTAACCCCTGCACGAGGAGCACCATTGCGCACCCCCGCCCTGCTGGCCGCCACCGCGCTGGCCCTGCTGACCACAGCGGCGCCCGCGACGGCGGCCGGGAACGAACTCCGCATCAACCACGTCCAGACCATGGCGACGCACAACAGCTACCACCTGGAGCTGACCGACGAGGAGAAGGACGTCCAGCGCAGGACCGACCGCAACTGGTGGAATCTGCAGTACTCGCACACCGCGATCCCCAACCAGTTCGCCGCCCAGCACGTACGCGGCATCGAGCTGGACGTCTTCCCCGACCCCAAGGGCGGCCTCTACGGCAGCCCGCTGGTGCGCCGCGACGCCGGCCTGCCCCCGCTGACCGACCCCGACCTGGCCAAGCCCGGCTTCAAGGTCCTGCACTGGGGCGACCACGACTACGCCTCCAACTGCACGTCGCTGGTCAAGTGCCTGCGCCAGGTCAAGCAGTGGTCCGACGCCAACCCGGGCCACGTGCCGATCACCATCCTGACCGAGCTCAAGCGCACCGACCCCGCCAAGGAGGCGATGGGCGGCGCCAAGAGCCCGCCGTGGGACACGGCCCTGCTGGACGCCCTCGACGCGGAGATCCGCTCGGTCTTCCCCGGCGAACGGCTCATCACGCCCGACAGCGTCCGCAGGGCCGGCCGCACGCTCGAGGAGTCCGTCCTGAAGTACGGCTGGCCGCGCCTGGACCGCTCGCGCGGCAAGGTCATGTTCTTCATGGACAACCAGGACCCCGCCCTGCAGGCCCACTACCTGTCAGGACGGCCGAGCCTGGAGGGCCGGGTGCTGTTCACCAACTCCCGCCCCGGCCGCCCCGACGCCGCCTTCATCGGCTGGAACGACCCGCTCGGCGCCAACGTCGCCCAGATCCAGGAGTTCGTGAAGAAGGGCTACTACGTGCGCACCCGCTCGGACGTGCCCTTCACCGAAGCCCGCTCCGGCGACACCACGCGGCTGAGGTCCGCCCTGGAAAGCGGCGCCCAGATGGTCAGCACCGACTTCCCCGTCATCGGCCTGTCGGCGCGCAACGGCTCCGAGTACGTGGGCGAACTGCCCGGCGGCGCCACGGCCCGATGCAACCCGGTCAGCGCCCCGAGGGGCTGCCGCGACCACCGGCTGGACGTCAGTCCAGGGCCTCGGCAGCAGTGACGATCACCTCTACGCAGACCGGCACCGGGATCAGCGTGCTGTCCACGGCCAGCTGGTATTGGCAGGGCTCGGCCGGATCCACCCGGTAGAAGTGCCGCACGTAAGCGGTGCGGGCCCGGTCGTTGTCCTCGATCGTGTGACGCGCCTCCTTCTCGGAGACCTCCGAGAGGGTGGCCGTCTGCGCGATCCGGCGTTTCAGCGGGGCGTCCAGCCGTACGTGCAGGGCGCCGGGGTAGTCGGCCAGCACCACGGCTCCGGCCCGGCCCAGGAAGACGCCGCCGGTCTGGTTGGCCGTCTGCTTCATCGTCCGCTCGGTCCTGCGCACGAACTCCTCAGGAGCCAGGGGCAGGACGCCGGGCACGTACATGTCCACGCCGCCGAACGTGACCGTCGGCAGCCGCATCGCACCGGACAACAGCCGGCCGAGGCCGTGCTCCGCCCGGTCGTCGTGAGCCAGCGCCTCCTCCAGCGAGCAGCCCAGCTCCTGGGCCACGGCGCTGGGGATGGCGCGGTCGACGAAGGGCACACCAAGCCGTTCGGCCACGGCCGGACCGATCAGGTGCCCGGCCGTGCCGTACGTCGCCGAAATCGTGACGACCCGCATATCTCCAGGTTAGACGTCAGAAGAGGGCATTAGCCAGGGCCCGGCGCGCCTTGGCCAGCGACGGGTCCTCAGCGGGCAGCGCGTCGAACAATCCGAGCAGGTGCCGGCGCGCCTTCTCCCGGTCGTCACCCGAGGTGCGCTTGACCACGGCCACCAGCCGCGCGAACGCCTCGTCCACCGATCCGGCCAGCATCTCCAGGTCGGCCGAGAGCAGCTGAGCGTCGACGTCGGCCGGGTCCTGGGCGCGGCGCCGCACCTCGTCGGGGTCGGCCGTCATCGTGCGCTTGATCAGCCCCACCCCGGCCAGGCCCATCCTGGCGTCCTCGTCGCCCGGCACCCGGGCCAGCAACCGCTGGTAGGCCGCCTCGGCCTCGTCGAGGTCGCCCTTGTCGATCGCCTGCTCGGCGGCGAGCAGGTCGGGGTCGGCGGGCGGCTCGGCCTGAGCCTGCGGCTCCTGCTCGTCGCCCTCCTGGAGCTGCGGGCGGGCGTCGGGGTTGGCCTCGTAGAACTGCTCGACCGCGCCCATCAGCTCATCCAGCCAGCGCTGGATCTCCGCCTCGGGCAGCACCTGCTGGAAGCCGGTCACCGCCTGGCCCTGGAAGATCGCCAGCACCGTCGGCACCGCCTGCACGCGCAGCGCCTGCGCGATCTGCGGGCTGGCGTCGACGTTCACCTTCGCGAGTACGGCCCGGCCGCCCATCCCGGCGACCACCTTTTCCAGCGCGGGGCTGAGCTGGGCGCTGCCCGGCGCCCGGGGCGACCACAGGTCGAGGATGACCGGCACCGTCATCGAACGGTCGATGACCTCGGTCGTGAACGTCGCCTCGGTGACGTCGGCCACCGACGCCGACGCGGCCTGGGGACCCGCGGCCTCCCGCCTGGCCTGCGCCTCCAGTGCCTGCTTACGCGCGCCCAAGTCCACCGCTCCGTAGAGCGACCCGGGCCTAGAGAAGTCCGCCATGCTCCTCATCTTGCCGCATGGAGGACGCGCGGAAGTCACCAGCCGCCACCCTGAGAGTGCGCAGCTGGTCGAACATCTGCTTCAGCTCGGCCTCGCCGTACATCTCCATGCCGAACTCGGCGGTCATGAGGTCGGCGGTCGCGCGGCGGACGGCCTCGCGGCCGGCGTCGGTGATCTCGGCGAGCACCCCCCGGCCGTCACGCGGGTTGGGCAGGCGGGTGACCAGGCCGGACCGCTCCAGCCTGTCGACCGTGTTGGTGACGCTCGTGGGGTGGACCATGAGGCGTTCGCCGATTTTCGACAGCGGGAGCGCGCCGGTTCTGCTGAAGGTCAACAACACCAATGCCTCGTACCTCGCGAAGGTCAAGTCGTAAGGCTTAAGGAGCGAGTCAAGTTGCGACAGCAGGATCTGATGCGCTCTCATGATCGAAGTAACGGCGGCCATGGCGGAAGAGGGCCCGAAGTGAACACGCCAGGTCTCGGCGGCGCGTTCGATGGGATCGAACGGCAGGTTGAGCGACTTCGGCTGTGGCACAGCGCTACGTTAGCGCTGGTTCGTCTGATTACGTAGCGCAGCCGGACGCACAAGCTTGACCAAGAACGCCGCCTTCAATCATCACGCTCAGTTATGGTTCTCGCACGGAAGGTGACGCGGAGCGCAAAGTTCGGAAGAAGCCGTGGGGACGGCCCGGACACCTCAGCTTCGCGGCGCCAAGGGGCACGGGGGGTGCTTTTGATGTACGTCAACGGGGTTTTCTGTGCGTGAGCACGCGGGTGTCACTCGCGAGGAGCTGAAGCACAGCGCGGCGGTCACCGTCGCGGTCCTGCTCGCTCTGGGCCTGATGGCGGCATGGAGCGTGCTCATCCCCGGCGTCGACGCCTGGGAGAACATCGTGGCCGCCGTGATCGGCTCGCTCCGGCTCACCGGCCCGGTGGCTGCGGCTTTCGCCGCCTGGGTGGCGCTGCGCAAGCGGCGCGCGCTGCGGGGCCGCTCTCTGTCGACCTGGCGTGCGCTGAAGGCGCCGCTGGCCATCCTGGTGGTCGTAACGGGCTCGTTCGCCGCCACCGTGCTCGTGCTCGCGATCAAGACGGTGCTGACCGAGCAGGCGGGCCGGCTGAGCCTGTCCGGGCTCGGCATGGGCATGGCCGGGCTGGCGCTCTACTCCGTCGTCGGGTGGGTCGCCGGGTGGCTGCTGCCCTACCCCTTCATGCCGCCGGTGGCCGGGATCGCCTGCTACGGGGTGTTCACCTGGCTGGCCGAGGGGCGTCCGTGGGCCGACCGGCTGGCGCCGGGCACGGGCGAGCCGTACGACCTGTTCCAGGGGCTCAGCGGGGCCGCCTTCCTCGACCAGACGTTGTGGCTGATCGGGATCACCGCCGCGCTGCTGCTCGGCTGGGCGGCCGTGGTGACGCGGCAGGCCCTGGTGCTGGCGTGCGCGCTGCTGGCCGTGATGGCGGCCGGTACGGGCGTGGCGCGGCTGCTGACCGACCCCAAGCCCGCCGCCGCCCAGGCGATCGCCTACAGCTGCCAGGACTGGCCGATCACCGTCTGTGTCCACCCGGGCATGCGCGGCGGGCTGACCGAGCTCGGCGCCACCTTCACCAAGATCGCCTCCCGCCTGTCCGGCACGCCCGCCGCCTTCACCCGGGTGGAGCAGCGCCCGCTCGGCGAGCCGCTGAAGTCCGCCTCGGGGCTGGCCGCCATCCACGTGCCCGACCTGTCGGCCGGGTTCGCCGACGAGGCCGCCTACGCCTACATCGAGTCACTGGCGGCCAAGTGCACCGACTCCCCCTCCGACGGCTACCGCGACATCGTCATGGCGTGGCTGCGCGGCGAGCCGCTGCCGGGCGGGCCGCTGCCCGAGCACCAGTACGCGGCGGCGTGGTTCTCCGGGCTGAGCGAGCCGCAGCGCCGCGAGTGGCTGCGCATGTTCTACAACGAGTTCCAGTCGTGCAGGCTGTCGGGCACCCACTTCGGCGGTGGACCCATGGCCAGTGCCGTACCGGCCTCGCCAACGCCGATATATCCGGTGTATCCGACAGGAATGTCACCCCAGAGCTGGCAATGATGATCGTCGTGCGGGTAGTACTGCCCGCATGACGACATCTCCCCTGACGCGACGTCGCAGGTGGCGCCATATCGCCGGGCTCCTCGTACTCGCCGCCCTGCTCATCGTCGGCGGGCGCCTGGCCTGGGCCTGGTGGAACCCCCTTGGCGAGCAGACCATAGACCGCAGCCAGCCCGTCCTCCTGCAGTCCATCCACGACCTGAGCCGCTTCGAGGCGGCCACCGGCACCTTCCAGGTCGTCGTCGACCTGGAGAAGGACGCCAACTTCCTGCCCGACGCCATCAAGGGCAGCCGCACCCTGTTCGTCGGCTCCGGCGGCGTCGACGCCTACGTGGACTTCTCCGGCCTCGCCAAGGACGCCGTCACCGTCTCCGAGGACCGCACCCAGGTCACCCTGCGCCTGCCCCGGGCCCAGCTCGAGAAGCCCAACATCGACAACAACCGCTCCTACGTCTTCGCCCAGCAGCGCGGCCTGCTCGACCGGGTCGAGGACTTCCTGTCGGCCAGCCCCACCGACCAGCGCGAGCTGTACGTCCTGGCCGAGAAGAAGATCGCCGAGGCGGCCACCGCCAGCGACCTGCGCGCCCGCGCCGACACCAACACCAAGGTCATGCTCCAGGGACTGCTGAAGTCACTGGGCTTCTCCAAGGTCACCGTCAAGTTCTCGGACGAGCCCTAGGGACGCCCAGGACCCCGTCTAGGTACCCCCGGACCCGCCTAAGGCACACAGATAAGGCATCCGCCCGATGTGGCGGGGTGGGCCTTAGGAGGAGTCTTAAGAGTGCAAGGAAACAACAGCACCAAGACACCGGGAGTCACCCGAAATGAACGCCGAGCTTGAGTACGCGCTCATGAAGAACCACGCCGAGGAGCTGCGCCGCGTAGCCGCCGAGCACCGCAGGGCCGTGGAGGCGAGCAAGGGCCGCAAGGGCCGTCGCTCGGTCTTCGCCAGGCTTCTCTCCCACTAAGACCTTCCCCCCTTACGACTCCAGGAGGCTTCCGATGAACGCTGAACTCGAGTACACCGTGATGAAGAACCACGCCGAGGAGCTTCGCAAGGCCGCCGCCGAGCACCGGCGGGCCCGCGAGGCGCGTAAGACCGGGCGTCGCTCGGTGTTCGCCAAGTTCCTGTCCTCATGACCACCGCACGATGGCCCGGCCGCCACCTCCCTCGCGGCCGGGCCAAACTGCCTCCCTAGCCGCACCCACCGCCCCGGCCGCATGGCGAGATACCCGCCAAGCGGCCTTTTTGCGCGCCCACCGACCCTTCCGTGCCCCGAGGGTGCTTCATACATCTTCAGGGCTTTTCGGGGTCTCTGGAAGTTTTGTGCGCCTAGAGGGCTTTCGGGTGGGTCTAGGGGACGCGGATGATCAGGGCGTCGCCCTGGCCGCCGCCGCCGCACAGCCCGGCCGCGCCCAACCCGCCACCGCGCCGCTTCAGCTCGTGGGCCAGCGCCAGCACGATGCGCGCCCCCGAGGCCCCGATCGGGTGGCCGACCGCGATGCCGCCGCCGTTGACGTTCACCTTGTCCATCGGGATGCCGAGCTCCTTCACCGACTGCAGCACCACGCTGGCGAACGCCTCGTTGATCTCCACCAGGTCCAGGTCGGCGGCGCTCAGCCCCTGCTTCGACAGCGCGTGCTTGATCGCGTTGGCCGGCTGCGACTGCAGCGAGGCGTCCGGGCCGGCCACGTTGCCGTGCCTGCCGATCTCGGCCAGCCAGGGCAGCCCCAGTTCCTCGGCCTTGGCCTTCGACATCACCACGACCGCGCACGCGCCGTCGGAGATCTGAGAGGCCGAGCCCGCGGTGATCGTGCCGTCGGCCGCGAAGGCCGGCCGGAGCTTGGCCAGCGCCTCCGGCGTGGTGTCACCGCGTACGCCCTCGTCGTCCTTGACCACGACCGGCTCGCCGCGCCGCTGGGGGATCTCCACCGGGACGATCTCGTCGTCGAACAGGCCGTTCTTGATGCCGGCCGCGGCGAGCTGGTGGGACCTGGCCGAGAAGGCGTCCTGCTCCTCGCGGCCGATGCCGAGGCGGGTGTTGTGCCGCTCGGTCGACTCGCCCATGGCCACCTGGTCGAAGGCGCAGAACAGGCCGTCGTGGGCCATCGAGTCGACGATGCCGGCGGGGCCGTACTTGACGCCCTTGCGCAGGCCGGGCAGCAGGTGCGGCGCGTTGGACATCGACTCCATGCCGCCGGCCACCACGATGTCGAACTCGCCGGCCCTGATGAGCTGGTCGGCCAGGGCGATGGCGTCCAGGCCCGACAGGCAGACCTTGTTGACGGTCAGCGAGGGCACGGTCATGGGGATGCCCGCCTTGACCGCGGCCTGGCGCGACGGAATCTGGCCGGCGCCCGCTTGGAGCACCTGGCCCATGATCACATACTGGACCTGGTCGGGGCTCACCCCGGAACGCTCCAGGGCAGCCTTGATGACGACGCCGCCAAGCTCAACGGCGGACAAACCGGACAATGAGCCGAGCAGCTTGCCGATCGGCGTGCGCGCTCCGGCGACGATGACGGAACCAGACATGTCAGGGGCCTCCTGTGCACACGAGGGGTCGTTTGACACCATACCCACGGGTACCTGGATGACCGCCATGGAGGTAGGCCACACATGTTCATGCGTATCGACCACATCGGGATCGCCTGCAACGACCTGGAGGAGAAGATCGCGCTCTTCTCCGGCCTGTTCGAACTGACCGTCGTCGCCAGGGAGGTCAACGAGGAGCAGGGCGTCAAGGAGGCGATGCTGCACATAGCGGACGGCGAGGGCGGCGGCTCCTACATCCAGCTCCTGGAGCCGCTCGACGCGGACTCCCCCGTGGGCAAATTCCTGGCCAGACGCGGCGAGGGCGTCCACCACGTCGCTTTCGGCGTGCCCGACGTGGCCGGAGCGATGGAGCAGATCGGGGCCAAGGGCGTCAGGCTGCTCGACAAACACCCCCGTCACGGCTCGATGGGATCTTCGATCGCGTTTCTGCACCCCAAGGACGTGGGAGGAATGTTGACGGAGCTTGTCCAAGCGGCCAGGCCCTAGGAAATGCAAAAAACGTTCATATGTAACTAGTCACGCAGATAGTTGGACGGGGCCTCCAAGGCGGCACCAGCGGAGTACGCTGGCTTTCCACCGGACATGGAGCCTGCCGTGAGGCACAGGCTCCTGGCTCGGATGCCCCGAACCCCCCGTCCGGCCGATGTAGCCGTCTCGACAACCCAGGATCGAGCCTCCATGCAGTCCGACATCGACGCCCAGCTCAACAATTTCTTCGAGGACGCCCCAGCTCGCGAATTCGACGTGGTGCTGCGTGGCTATGACCGCCACCAGGTCCACGACCACCTGAAGCAGCTCGACGGTGAGTTGCGTCAGTCCCGCGAGCAGCTCGCCAACATTCAGCGCGACCTCTCCGACTCCCAGCGCCAGCTGCAGGAGCAGGAGCGCCCCACCTATTCCGGTCTCGGCGCCCGCATCGAGCAGTTGCTGCGCCTGGCCGAGGAGCAGGCCACCGAGCTCGTGCAGGCCGCGCGCTCCGAGGCCAACGAGGTCAAGGCCGCGGCCAAGGTGGAGGCAGCGGACGTACGCGCCGCCGCCGAGGCCGAAGCCGCCGAGAAGCGCGCGCAGGCCACGCGTGAGACCGACGACATGCGCACCAGCGCCGAGCGGGACGCCGAGGAGATCCGCGGCACCGCCCGTCGGGAGTCCGACGAACTGACCGCCACGACCGAGCGTGAGGCCGCCAAGCTGCGCGCCACCGCCGATCACGAGGTGGCGGAGAAGCGCGCCGACGCCGAGCGCGAGATCGCCAAGCTCCGCACGACCACCGAGCGCGAGGTGGCCCAGCTCCGCGCATCGACCAAGCGCGAGCGTGACGAGGTCCTGACCACCGCCAAGCGCCAGGCCGACGAGATGCGCGCCCAGGCTCAGCGGGTGCTGGAGGAGTCCGAGGCCAAGCGGGCCCAGGACGAGGCGGAGTTCGAGATCCAGCTCGCCTCCCGCCGCGAGGAGGCCGAGCGCCAGGAGGCCGAGCGCCACTCCACCGCGCAGGCCAACACGCAGAAGCTGGTCGCCGAGGCCGAGCAGCGCGCGGCCACGGCGGAGTCGCGCGCGACCAAGGCCACCCAGCAGGCCGAGCAGACCCGCCGCGAGGCTGACATCCACGCCAAGCAGCTGGTCGCCAACGCCCGCAAGAGCTCCGAGCAGATCGTCTCCGACAGCAAGTCCAGCGCCGAGACGATCGTCTCGGAGGCCAAGTCGGAGGCCGAGCGCATCCGCTCCTCGATGCAGCGCCAGGTCGACGAGCTGACGCGCCAGCGCGACAGCATCACCAGCCACCTCGCCCAGCTGCGCCAGCTGCTCGGCGGCGCGGCGCTGCCCGGCATGGAGCCGGAGCCCGCGGTGGCCGCGGCACCGGCCAAGCCGGCGATCGCAGCGTCCGCCAATGACAAGCCGGCGCCCACGCCGGCCGCTGCCGCACCCGCCAAGACGGAGGCCAAGGCGGACGACGACAGCGAGTGGTGGCAGGAGTAAGGCCCGCCCTCGGGGGGTTTGACTGACGGCTGAAAGGGGCCTGGCGACCACATGGTCGCTAGGCTCTCTTTTTGTTGCCTCCGCCCCATTTGTCCCAGGAGCCCCCATTGTCAGCTGAGGTCGAGACTCCGGCCGAAGAGAACCCCCAGTACGGCATGCCGGGCAAGCCACTGGCCAGAGGGCCGTTCTTGTTCGGACTGATCGGCGGGCTCGGCGTGCTGACCGCGATCGCGATCGGCCAGATGGTCGTGCGCTCGCTGAGCGTCATCATCCTCATCACGGTCGCGATGTTCCTGGCGGTGGGACTCAACCCGGCCGTGGAGGCGCTCCAGCGGCGCCGCCTGTCCAGGCGGGCGGCGATCGGGATCGTCTTCGCCGGCGTCATCGTGGCGTTCGCGCTGTTCGGCGTGGCGATCGTACCGCCGGTCAGCCAGCAGCTGGCCGACTTCGTCAGCGCGGTGCCCGGCTACTTCACCGAGCTCGGCAACAACCCCACGCTGCGCGCACTGGAGCAGGACTACCAGATCCTGTCGCAGCTGCGCTCATTCTTCACCGGCTCGATGGCGACCACGCTGGCCAGCGGCATCATGGGCGCGGGGCTCGTGGTGGTGGACGGCCTGTTCACCACCGTGACGCTGCTCGTGCTGATGCTCTACTTCCTCGGCTCCCTGCACACGATCAAGGTCTACCTGCTCACGCTCGTGCCGTCCTCACGGCGCGAGCGCACCGGCGCGATCACCGAGGAGATCCTGAGCGGCATCGGCGGCTACGTCGCAGGGAACGTGCTCATCTCGGTCATCGCGGGCGTGCTGAGCTGGATCTTCCTGACCATCGCCGGCGTGCCGTACGCGCTGGCGCTCGCTCTCATCGTCGCGCTCACCGACCTCATCCCGCTCGTCGGCGCGACGATCGGCGCGGTGCTCGTGACCGGCGTGGCCCTGCTCGGCTCGGTCCCGGCGGGCATCGCCTGCGCCATCTTCTTCGTGATCTACCAGCAGGTCGAGAACTACTTCATCTACCCCCGCGTGATGAAACGCTCGGTCGACGTGACCCCCGCGGTCACGGTGATCGCCGCGCTGTTCGGCGGCGCGCTGCTCGGGATCGTCGGCGCGCTGCTGGCCATCCCCGTCGCCGCCGCCATCTCGCTGATCATCCGGGAGATCGTCCTGCCCCACCAGGCCCGGAGCTGACGAAGTCGGCCACCGCGGCGTTGAAGGCCTCGGGCTGCTCGACCGCGCTCAGGTGCCCGGCCTTCTTGATGATCTCCAACCGCCCATCAGGTACGGCCCGCGTCATCGCCTCGGCGTCGGCCACCGGCGAGAGCTCGTCCTCCTCGCCCACGATCGCCAGCAGCGGCACCTTCAGCCCGCTCAGCGTGTCGAAGGAATCGGGCCTGGCGGCCATCGCCCGCTGCGCCCAGGCCACGGCCGCCGGCGGCGCCGCCTGCACCAGCCCGCGTACGCGCCCGAACACCATGGCCCGGCGCTCGCGCGTGGTCCGCCCGATGAGCGCGGGCAGCACCTCCTCGACCAGCACGCCGGGGCCCTCGTCGAGCACCCGCAGGGCGATCCGCTCGCGGTTGTCGCGGGCCTGCTCGGGGTCGGGCGAGGCCTTGGTGTCGGCCAGGATGACGCCGAGCAGCCGGTCGGGGTGCCGCCGGCAGAAGGCCATCGTGACGTAGCCGCCCATGGACAGGCCGCCCACGACGGCGCGTTCGATGCCTTCGACGTCGAGCATCGCGGCGACGTCGTCGGCCATGGCGTCGACCGACGGCTCGTCGTCACCGAGCCGCGATCCGCCGAATCCCCGCAGATCTGGCGTGATCACCCTGCACGAGGAGGCCAGCCCTTCGCGTTGGGCCAGCCACATCGCCGAGGAGAGGGGGAAGGCGTGGAGCAGGACGACCGGGACACCGTTCCCGGCTGATCTCGTGTAGAGCTGCACGGACTCACGGTAGTCCGCTTCGTTCAGGTTGTCGTCAGACCGCCGTCGATGGACAGGACTTGGCCTGTCATATAGGCAGAAGCCGGACTGGCCAGAAATACGGCGGGGTGTGCCATCTCCTCGGCGGTGCCCCAGCGGCCCATCGGCACCGACGCGATGGTCGAACGACTGGCCGCCTCGTCCTGCCAGAGGTTGCGGTTGAGGTCGGTGGCCGTCCAGCCGGGGCACAGCGCGTTGACCCGGACGCCCGCGCGGGCCCATTCGATGGCCAGGGACTTGGTGAGGGCGATCAGCCCGGCCTTGGCGGCGGCGTAGGGCGCGAGGAAGGGCGCGCCCCTGGCGGCCGCGGAGCCGACGTTGACGACCGAGCCGGAGCCGCGCTCCAGCAGGTGCGGCGCGATCGTGTGGCAGACGGCCACGGCCGAGTCGAGGTTGAGCCGCATGAGCTTGTCCCAGCCGGACAGACGCAGGTCCTTGAACTCCACCAGGAAGTTGGAGCCTCCGGCGTTGTTGACCACGATGTCGACGTGCCCGAGTGCCTCGATCGAGGCGTGCACGGCAGCGGCGGCGGCCTCCCTGGCGGTCAGGTCCGCGGGGACGACGAACGCGCTCCTGCCGAGCTCGGAGATCTCCTTGGCCACCTCGCCCAGCGATTCGGCCGAGCGGGAGACCAGGGCCACGTCCGCGCCCGCCCGCGCGTAGGCGAGCGCGATGGCCCTGCCGATGCCCCGGGATGCTCCGGTGACCAGTGCCTTCTTGCCGGTCAGATCGAACGCGTCCACGCCCGCCTCCTCGCTCCACAGAACATCGTTCTACAGGGCGAGCTTAGCCTTCCGGCACCTCGGTGGGCAGCGGGTGGCGTTCCGGATTCACCCGCTTGACGATCTCGTTCAGGGCGATGCGCACGTACGGCTCGCCCACCCACAGATGCTTGGCCCCCTCGACCGCCACCACATCGGCCTGGGGCACGCGGGCGAAGCGCCTGCGCGCCTCCTCCGGCCGCAGGTAGTCGTCGAACTCCGGCACCAGCACCGTCATCGGCCGGCCGAACTCCGCCCACGCGTCGAGGTCGGCGTCCACGGCCCTGTGCAGCGGCGGCGACATGAGGATCGCGCCCTCCACCAGCGGGTCGCGCGCCCACTTCAGCGCCAGCTCGGTGCCGAAGGACCAGCCGACCACCCACACACGCGGCAGGTCGTGGTACTCGGCGTACTCCAGCGCCGCCGCAACGTCGTAGCGCTCGCCCTCGCCGCCGTCGAAGGCGCCCTCGGAGGTGCCGCGCTCGGAGGAGGTGCCGCGGGTGTTGAAGCGCAGCACCGCCAGGTCGGCCAGCGCGGGCAGGCGGTTGGCCGCCTTCTTGTAGACGTGGCTGTCCATGAAGCCGCCGTGGGTGGGCAGCGGGTGCAGGGTGACGAGCGTCGCGACCGGGTCGCGGCCCTCGGGCTGGGCCAGCTCGCCGACCAGGGTCAGTCCGTCACCGGTGTGCAACTCGATCGGCTCACGCCGGGCGGGCAGCACGCTCGCCGCGCGGATCTCCACATCGTTCCTTTCACTAATCGTCCCTTTCAGTAACGGCTACGGCCGGGACCGCGGTCCAGTCTCTTGCGCCAGCAGGCCGTGTGCCAGTGCCGCCGCTCCTCGTCGCCGCCGGTCCAGTTGGGCCAGCTCACCAGGTGCGGCTGGCCCGCCTTGATCTCCTGGTCGCAGCCCGGACAGCGGTAGTCCTTGGCGGCTCCGGCGCCGCTGAGCATGCGTACCTTCCACTCCCCGTCCGGCCACTCC
Source organism: Nonomuraea endophytica (assembly GCF_014203235.1). Classification (GTDB taxonomy): domain Bacteria; phylum Actinomycetota; class Actinomycetes; order Streptosporangiales; family Streptosporangiaceae; genus Nonomuraea; species Nonomuraea endophytica. The sequence goes on from NZ_JACHIN010000007.1 coordinate 326,490, forward strand.
TCCACCCGGTCGGTGGTCGAGGGGAAGGCGTTGGGGCGTGTCGACTCCTTGCGGCGGGCGCGGCGGGGGCTCATGGGCGCGGGAACGTCTGCAGGCCCGCGGTGACGAGCTGGTCGAGCAGGGGCGCGGGCGCGTAGGACGGCTCGCGGTACTCGGCGTAGAGGGCGCGCAGTCCGTCGCGCACCTGCCGCGGTCCGATGCTCTCGATCATCTCGAACGGCCCGGCCGGATAACCGCAGCCCAGCCGCATGGCGTCGTCGATGTCGCCGATCGAGGCGTAGCCGGACTCGTGCATCCTGACCGCGTCGTTGAGGTAGGGGAAGAGCAGCGCCTCGACCACGAACCCCGCCCGGTCCTTGCAGGGCACCGGGGCCAGGCCGAGCACGGTCATCAGGCCGCAGGCCGCGGTGGCCGCCGCCGGGGAGGTGAGCACGGTGGAGACGACTTCCGCGACGCTCTGGCCCACGAGGTGGACGCCCACCACGCGGGAGGGGTCGGCATGCCGTACGGCGTGCTCGATCACGGGACGCTCACCGAGCCGCAGCACGACGTCGGGCGTGTCGGACTCGCCGAAGCCCGCGGCGGCCAGCCGCGCGGCGAGCTCTTCCGCGCCCTCGCCGCGGACCAGGACCTTGGTCGCGGATGCCTTGTCCGGCTCGTCGGGAGCCGGCTCCTCGCCGTGGAAGCCGCGACCGCTTTTGCGGCCGAGGAGCCCGGCGGTGACCAGTTCGCGCAGGACGGGCGCGGGCGCGTGGCGCGGGGAGCGCGTCTCGTCGAAGAGCACCCCCATGACCTCGTAGGAGGTGTCGAGCCCGATGAGGTCGAGCAGCGCGAACGGGCCCATCGGCAGCCCGACGCCCTTCCGCATCGCCGTGTCGACGTCGTCGCGCGCCGCGACGCCGCGCTCCAGCAGCATCGCGGCCTGGTTGAGGTACGGCAGGAGCAGCCTGTTGACCACGAACCCGGCCCGGTCGCCGACCACCACCGGCGTCTTGCCGAGAGCCCGGGACAGCTCCGCGATCCGCTCCGGCAGCCCTTCGTCCGTCATGACCGTGCCGACGACTTCGACCAGCTTCATGACCGGCGCCGGGTTGAAGAAGTGCATGCCGATCACCCGGCCCGGCCGCCCGGTGGCGGCGGCGACGGCGGTCACCGACAGCGACGAGGTGTTGGTGGCCAGCACCGTGTCCGGCTTGCAGATCCGGTCGAGGTCGGCGAACAACGCGATCTTGTACTCGAGGATCTCGGGGATCGCCTCCACCACCAGGTCGGCGTCGGCGAGATCCTCGCGCGCGGTGGTGAGCGTGATCCGTCCGAGGATCGCCGCCCGCTCCTCGGCGCTCAGCCGCCCCTTGTCCAGGGCACGGCCGGTGGACCTCTCCAGGTGCCCACGCCCGCGCGCGAGCGCCTCGGGATCGGCCTCGACGCCGATCACCCGTATCCCCGCACGCGCGAACACCTCGGCGATCCCCGCACCCATCGTGCCGAGACCGACCACTCCCACCTTTTCAAACGCCATGCCCCCCAGTTTTCCAGAGCCGGTAGGGTGGGCCGTCATGCGGCTGGTCATCGCGCGATGCAGCGTGGATTACATAGGACGGCTCACGGCTCACCTGCCGATGGCGCCGAGGCTGATCATGATCAAGGCGGACAACAGCGTGAGCATCCACGCCGACGACCGCGCCTTCAAGCCGCTCAACTGGATGAATCCGCCCTGCAAGCTCAAAGAGGACGGCGACACCTGGACCGTCACCCACGGCAAGACGGGCGAGAAGCTGGTCCTGACGATGGAGGAGATCCTCCACGACTTCTCCCACGAACTGGGCGTGGACCCCGGCCTGATCAAGGACGGGGTGGAGGCGCACCTGCAGGAGCTCCTGGCCGAGCACATCACGACGCTGGGCGACGGGTATTCGCTGATCCGCCGGGAGTACATGACGGCGATCGGGCCGGTGGACATCCTGTGCCGTGACTCCTCCGGCGCGACGGTCGCCGTGGAGATCAAGCGGCGCGGCGAGATCGACGGGGTGGAGCAGCTGACCCGCTACCTCGAACTCCTGAACCGCGACCCGCTGCTGTCGCCGGTGCGCGGCGTGTTCGCCGCCCAGGAGATCAAGCCCCAGGCCCGGGTGCTGGCGACGGACCGCGGCATCAACTGCGTCACCCTGGACTACGACGCCCTGCGCGGCATCGAACCCGAGAACCCCACCCTCTTCTAGCCCCGTAAGCGGCGTCGGCGCACTCGGGTCCCCTGGTTGGAGCGCCAGGATCCGGCCCGAGTGTTGCCGGGCGCGACGAAATACCCGATCCGGTCAATGCGAACGCCATCAACCAGGATCATTTCTTTTGCCAGCTCCCCGGCGACCGAGAAACGGCGTGTCGCCGTTTGGCTGAGCGCGGGCCAGGATATATGGCCGCGAAACTTTCCAAGAGACGAAGCCGCACCGCACGTGTACTGATCTGAGCAGAGGGTATCCGACCTACTACGCGGAGTTCGCGCAACCGGATGCCAACAGAAATCAGCGCGTGCAGATCAAGGGCGACTACGCCCCCCGCGCACGAAAGAATTTGCGGCGGCATCTCTTTTCAGATGCAAGGAAATGTTTCATGAGCGCTCAGGATTCCAATCTCTCGTCGACCGGATTCGACTATGTCGTCGCGGTGACACAGGACAGCATCAACAGCACCCTGGCCGAATACCTCTACGCCGGACTGCCGGAGGCCATCCTGTGTTACGTATATCAGGGCGACCAGCCGGTGCCGATCGACTTCGCCACCTTCGTGGCCGGGGCGGAAAACACGGATCCTTTCACCGTGCCCGACGGCACGCCGTCGTCCGACGCGAGAGTGCAGAATCTCGACAACGCCAATTTCGCGTTCGCCGTAAAGGCGAAGCTCGGCCTTCCGCCCGGCATCGATCCTTCGTCGCTGCCGCCGATCGTCGTGCTGAAGCCGGGGCAGTCGAACGTGACGTACACGCTGATGTTCGCGGAGTTCGTCGCGACCGAGCTTCTCTACGGCCCGCACGATTCGATGACCTGGTTCAACCAGGCGCAGCCGTCCGGCACGAGCTGGACCTTCTCCGGCGCCGTCGACCTGGACTTCCGGGACACCTCCTTCACGAGCCTGCCCCCGGACGCGCAGAGCCGGCTCAAGGGCATCGGCGACCCCGACATGTTCGGCGTTCAGCAGCTCTACTACGACCTGAACAGCTCCGACCTGGAGCAGGGCTTCCAGTTCGACAACCAGCCGTCGAACAGCGTGCTCAACGCGTTCATGACGAGCGACTTCATCGACACCTACTGGAAGGCGCTCGGTGGCGGCGAGGTGCTCGGCTACACCGCGAAGCAGGTGACGGACACCTCGCCGTCCTCGATCGCGGTGACGGACGTGAACTTCTTCACCCCGGACGCCGTCGGCACGGAGAACGCGCCGCTCACGCTGAACTACCTGTGCGCCACCAACTACGACCAGCTGCCGGACACCACGCACGCCGGGTTCGGCTGGAACTGGATCGAGCCCGGCGAGGTGTCCCAGTACGACGGCGTGGCGGCCCTGAACAGGAACACGTTCGCCAACTATCTCATCAACTTCTACAACGGTAATCAAACGCTGTCCGAATACATCTCATGCAACTGCTTGACCGGGGACGTGACCCTCGTCTGCGATTCTCCCAACGTCACCTACAATTTCAATCTCTTCTACAGCAATCCGACGATAACTTTTCCGGCGTCCGGGTCGACCATCATCTCCGTCGCATTCGGCAGCACCGCTTCCGACGAGTGCGGAGGTCCGGTGCTCGGCGGGAAGATGGAACTCAACAGCACCTACGACTTCTCGGTGAGCGTCCAGGAAAACTTGATGATCATCAGCCAGCACCTCGTCATCTACACCTACATAAGACACGCGGGGAGCGGCGCCGGCGGCAATATCGTCGACAAAGCCATCACGGACGTCTATTCGATGGGCGTGGACGACACCGGCAGCATCGTGGTCTCTCCGCCGGATTCGAACGTGGTCGACAACTCGCAGACGCCAGGGCAGAACGGCTTCCTGAACTGGTTCACGGGAGTCAACCAGCTGCTCGATTACACGAAGCAATACACGCAGGGTTGCTACGCGACCGCCATGACGGATATTCCGGCGTCATTCGTGGAGAACTTCGTCTTTCCCGGCGGATCAACGTTCTCATTCAGCGACGCCGCGTTCTCCGACAACCAGGACCTCGTCTCGCACATCACCTACGCCGACCCGTCGCAGTGAAAGCACCGGAAACACCATGAAGATCTCTTTCGACTCCGAGCTGATGGAGAACCACAAGGCCGCCGTGGTCATGGCCCCCGACCAGGCCTTCGAGGTGCTCCAGTCGCAGGACGGCGACGCGCTCTTCTTCTCGATCGGAACCGACGACGTCTGCTACCTCACCCGCGAGGTGACCGAGACCCCGACCGGCTGGAACAGGATCGACCTCAGCAGCGGCCTGTCGGCGCGGAACGGCGGCGCGCCGGTGACGGCCAAGGCGTTCGCCGTCACCCAGAACGCCCAGACGCTCGCCATCGACCTCGCGCTCGCGGTGACCGTCAGCGGCGCGGACGTCCTGTATCTCTCGCTCGGCAACGCGAACACGGACGCGGCCTGGGCGGACGGTGTCACCTGGACGGCCGTCCCGTTCGACGCGGGAACCGCGCCCGACCCGCTCACCATCGCCGACGTGAGCATCATGAACCTCCCCGCGACCGAGGGTCCGGGCACCGTCGAGGACATCTTCGTCGACGTCCTGCGCCGGCCGGGCGACTCACTGGAGCTGCTCGACCGCTACTACATCACGCCCGGCGACTCGCCCCAGTGGAACCCGCACGAGCTCGCCGCCGACTTCGCCGCGAACAGCGTCGTGAACTGCCTCGGGCAGCGGGAGAACGACCCGATTCCCGGCATCTACACCTTCGGCATGATCAGCAGTGAGCCCCAACTGCTCTTCACACCGCAGTACAACTACTTCGCCCCCGAGAACGCGCCCGACCCCGCCCGGCTGACGCCACCGGCGGGGACCAGCACGATCGCGGCGGCGCTCAACGGCTCCGGCGTGACCAACCTGTTCGTGTCCGCCGCGGACGGCCTGTACGTGTTCACGCCGGACAACCAGCACGACAAGGCCACACCGGTCCAGATCGTGACCGGGAGCCTCCTGGCCGGCGCCGACACCCTCGCCGCGGCGACCGACGCCGAAGGCACAGCGGTCTGGGCTCTCGGCCCGCAGGGCGCCCTGTGCTACGTGCGCTGCGCCGCGGGCAGCGAGGCGGACCCGGCCGCGTGGTCGGCGCCGGTGCCGCTGCTGCCTTCGGCGGAGCGGTTCGCGTTCTTCCTGAACCTCGGCGCCGGCAACAACGTCCTGTTCGCCGACCTGGACGGCCAGGACCTCGTCCAGCTCACCCAGGATCCCGTCACCACCGACTGGCTCCAGCGCTCCATCCTGCTGCCCGCCACCGATCCGGACGACGTGATCACGTACAACACCTTCACCACGCACGTCACCGTCACCGACGACGACGGTCTCGCGGCGCCGTACACCAATGTGGCGGTGACCGCGACCAGCCCGGTGAGCGTCTACCTGGACGACGTCTACCACCTGCTCTCACCGACGGTGCCGGTGAACACGGCCACCGACGCGACCGGGGTGCTGACCGTCGTCCAGGAGACCCAGTCGCTGGCCGCCGTCTGCTTCCGCGTCGTCCTGACCGGCACGCCGGCCGTCGTGGCCGACGTCAACCCCATGAGCAACGCCATCGCGACGCTGAACGGCGTGCAGACAGGTGACGACCTGCGGGCCGTCGTGGTCACGAACGCGGACGGGTCACAGGCGCCGCTCGTGCCCTCCGGCGTCTCCACGGCGGACAGCGACAGCGCCGCCAAGGCCCTCGCGCAGTTCATGACCATCAACTCCGGGCTGCCGCAGGACGGCTCCCGGCAACAGCCCGACGACTCGGCCACCCGCGAGGGCGCCGCGCCGAGGGTGTGGGGCTTGTCGTTCACCGGCGGCGGCCTCACCTACCACGAGGGATACGAAGCCCGGGTGGGCGGGGCCATCGCGGCGGCCATGGGTGACTTCTTCTCCTGGCTCGAGGACTGCTTCGACGACGTCACGAGCTTCGTCGTGCAGGAGGCCGAGGGCATCTACCACCTCTTCGCGACCATCGCCGGCGAGGTCTACGACGTGTTGCTCGACTGCGTCGCCGCGGTGGCGCACGCCGTGGAGTTCGTCCTCAAGAAGATCGAGGTGTTCTTCGAGGACCTGATCAAGTGGCTGGGCTTCCTGTTCGTCTGGTCGGACATCGTCCGCACGCACAACGTGCTGAAGAACATCTTCACGCAGTACGTTGCGAAGAGCATCGACGGGCTCAGCGACGCCAGAACCCAGTTGCAGCACGCGTTCACCGATGTGCAGAGGTACGTCGACGCGTGGGCCGATCTGCCCGGCAACGTTCCACCGAGCCTGAGCGGCACCACCCGCGGCAGTGTCGTGGCGTCCAGCCCGCCGGTGCCCGGCCAGAACAGCCCGCAGAGCAACTGGGGGCTGCACCAGCTGAAGAGCAACGCGTCCAACGGCACCACGACCGCCCAGCCCAACCAGGGGGTCACGGGTGACGTGCCGGCCACGCTCCAGCCGCTGGTGGACGCCCTGAGCCGGGAGGAGGAGATCTTCCAGCAGGCACTCGCCAGCTTCAAGAGCAACATCATCGACAAGATCGACCAGATCTCGTACTCCCAGATCGTCACGGAAGTGATCGCGATCATCACCGACGCGTTCTTGGAGAGCGTCGAGAACGTCCTGCTCGCGGCGGTCGACGTGCTGGCCGACCTCGTCGACGGCGTCATGGACATCCTCGAAGCGACCATCGAGATCCCCGTCCTGTCGTGGCTCTACAAGGAGGTCTCCGGCAACGACCTGAGCCTGCTGGACGCGGCCTGCCTGGTGGCCGCCATCCCGGTCACGATCGGCTACAAGCTCATCGCCGACGAGGCGCCGTTCCCTGACGACGCCACCACGACCGCGCTGATCGACGCGCCGGACTTCGCGACCATCCAGCGGATCTGCACCCCCGCGGACGTCCGCGCCGCCAGGGGAGCCGCGAAGGACTCGACCAGCGACATCCTGGCGCTCACCGGGGGCGTCTGCGCCATGGCCGGAGCGGTGGCGGTGAGCGTGCTCCAGCCGCTGGCCACGAAGGCCCGGCAGTTCAAGGTGGTCACGCAGGCCTTCCCGGTCCTCAACAGCCTGGCGTGCGTGTCGTACTGGGTCTACGTGGCCCCCGACGTCATGGGCCAGATCCAGGACCTGAAGGACCAGAAGTGGTGGGCCATCACCAACCAGGCCCTCACCGATCTCATGATCGTGAAGTCGCTCGTGGATCTGGGCGTCGGGCTGACCGCGCAGGACTCGGGCGCGAGCAAGGTATGGAGCCCGGCGTCTCCCTGGGTGGACTTCGCCGAGAACATCATGTGGGAGGTGCCGACCATCGGCGCGAGCGTCGATGCGGAGAACCAGAACACGATCGGCGTTCTGAACGGCTGGGCCGGGACCTGTTTCGACGGCAGCGGCGTCCTGTCGCCGTTGCTGGCGGACGACGAGGAACCCGTCACCTGGGGCGCCGCGGTCGCCGCCGCGACCCTGTTCAACCTCGCCTACGGCTCGATGTCCTGCGCGGCCGGATCCCTGGCGGCCAAATCCTGATATTCCATCATTGACAGGTCATACATGAAGCTTCTATGTTCGACCTATCACGATAGGAGTATCGGCATGGAAAAGGCCTACCTGACCGGCAATCTGGCTCCCGTTCCCGACGAGATCGACGCCTACGATCTTCCGGTGGAGGGCGCGCTGCCTCCCGAGCTCACCGGACGCTACTTCCGCAACGGCCCCAACCCCCGCCCGGGCGAGGACCCCGGGCACTGGTTCGGCGGGCACGGGATGCTCCACGGCATCCGCCTGCGCGACGGCCGGGCCGAGTGGTACCGGAACCGGTGGGTGAAGACCAAGGCGTTCACCGACGGGGCCGATCTGGTCGGCGAGAAGGGCGTCGATCTGGCCGCCACCCAGGCCAACACCAGCGTGATCAGGCACGACGGCCGCATCTTCGCGCTGATCGAGGTCGGCCTGCCGTACGAGATGACGCCTGAGCTCGACACGGTCGGGCCGGTCGACTTCCAGGGGAAGCTGGCGACGGCGATGACCGCGCACCCCAAGCAGGACCCGATCACCGGCGAGCTGCACTTCTTCGGCTACGGGTTCTTCCCGCCCTTCCTGACCTACCACCGGCTGTCGGCGGGGGGTGAGCTGGTGGAGACGAAGGAGATCGAGGTTCCGGGCGCGACGATGATGCACGACTTCGCGATCACCGAGAACTACCTGGTCTGGCTGGACCTTCCGGTCACCTTCGACCTGGAGCGCGGCGCGGGGATGCCCTACGCCTTCGACGAGGGATACGGCGCGCGGATCGGGCTGACGCCGCGGGCCGGCGGGGTGACCCGGTGGTTCGACGTGGACCCGTGCTACGCCTTCCACGTCGGCAACGCCTGGGAGGACGCCGAGGGCCGCGTGGTGCTCACCGCAGCCCGCTACACCCCCAAGGTCTTCGCCGACCTGTGGGAGCACATCAGCGGCCGGGCCGACGCCGCCCGCCACGCCGCGGGCACGGTCAGCGCCTCCCTCTACAGCTGGACGCTCGACCCGGCCACGGGCAAGGTGTCCGAGGAGCCGCTGGACGACCGCGACGTCGAGTTCCCGACGCTGAACGAGCAGCGGCTCGGCCTCGGCAGCCGCTACCTCTACACGGTCGGCGACCGCCAGATCGTCAAGTACGACCACCAGAGCGGCGCCGCCTCCGCCCTCGCGACCGGCGGCGCGACCGGCGAGGCGGTGTTCGTCCCGGCCGAGGGCGCGCGGGCCGAGGACAAGGGCTGGCTGCTGTCGATCGTCACCTCGGGCGAGGCCTCGCGCCTGCTCGTGGCCGACGCGCGCGACCTTTCGGAGGTAGCGTCGGTACGGCTGCCGCGACGGGTCCCCGCCGGCTTCCACGGATCCTGGCTGGAGGACTGAACCGCATGGAGATCGTGACCGCCGACAAGGCGAACGACCTGGAGGAGATCGGCGAGGTGCTCGGACGGGCGTTCGCCGACGACCCGGTGATGGAGTGGATGATGCCGGTGGTCGCGAGCCGGCCGAGGATGTTCGCCGCGCTGGGCCGCTACATGCACGACGTGGTGGAGGTGGCCCGCGACGGGAGCGGCGCGGTGGCCGGGGCGGCGCTCTGGGACCCGCCCGGCTTCGAACCCGACATGGAGACCGGCGGGCCCGCGCTGCTGGAGGTGATGGGCGACCGGGTCACGTACGGCATGCGGTTGGAGGAGGTGTTCGCCGAACACCGCCCGAAGGAGCCGCACTGGTACCTCGCCCAGATCGGCACCGACCCGGCGCTCCAGGGCACCGGCGTGGGCGGGGCGCTGCTGCGCTCCGGGCTGGCCAGGTGCGCGGGACTGCCGGTCTACCTGGAGAGCAGCAAGGAGACGAACATCCCGATCTACGAGCGGTTCGGCTTCGCCGTGACCAGCGAGATCAAGCTGCCCGACGGCCCGGCGGTATGGGGAATGCTGCGCCCGGCCGTCCTCTGAACGGAGGACAACGGGGTCGGTCGGCCGGAGGTGGTGGAGGCCCGCCGAAATCCGGACCCTGAAGGCATGGACACCGCAGTGCACGTCCGCGGACTCGCCAAGCGCTACGGCGCGTTAGAGGCGGTCCGCGGCATCGATCTGGACATCCACCGGGGCGAGACCTTCGCCCTTCTCGGCCCGAACGGCGCGGGCAAGTCGACCACCATAGAAATCCTCGAAGGGCTCAGGAAGCGCGACGGCGGCGAGGTCAGCGTGCTGGGCGCCGACCCGCACCGGCCGACCCGCGCCTGGCGGGCCCGCGTGGGCATCGTCCCCCAGACGGCCGGTGACGTGGCCGAGGTCTCGGTACGCGAGATCGTCACCCACTTCGCCCGCTTCTACCCGGCCCCGGCCGACCCCGACGAGGTCATCGACCGGGTGGGGCTGGCCGAGAAGGCGAAGGCCCGCGTGGCCAAGCTCTCCGGCGGCCAGCGCCGCCGCCTGGACGTGGCACTGGGCCTGATCGGCAACCCCGAGCTGCTCTTCCTGGACGAGCCGACCACCGGCTTCGACCCGGAGGCCCGCCGCCGCTTCTGGGAGCTGATCAGGAGCCTGGAGGCCACCACGATCCTGCTCACCACGCACTACCTCGACGAGGCCGAGGAACTGGCCGACCGGGTGGCGGTGATCGCGGGCGGGCGGATCGTGGCCGAGGGCACCCCGCGTACCCTCGGCGGGCGGGCGAGCGACGAGGCCACGGTCACGTGGGCGGACGGCCAGGAGCGTACGGACACGCCGACCAAGACGATCGCCGAGCTCATGACCCGCTACGACGGCGAGATCCCCGAGTTGCGCGTCACCCGGCCCACGCTGGAGGACGTCTACCTGCGTCTGGTGGAGGAGTCATGATCACGCTGTCCAGGGCCGCCTTCGAGCTCAAGATCTTCTTCCGTGCCCGCGACCAGGTCGTCTTCACCTTCTCCTTCCCGATCGTGTTGCTGGTGCTGTTCAGCGCGATCTTCGCCGGGACCCTGGAGGGGACGGCCGTCACGGTCTCGCAGCTCTACGCGGCGGCGCTGATCAGCGCGGGCATCCTCAGCGTGAGCTTCCAGAACCTCGCCATCAGCATCGCGGTCGAGCGCGAGGAGGGCGGGCTCAAGCGGCTGGCGGGCACGCCGATGCCCAAGAGCGCGTACTTCGCCGGCAAGGTCCTGAGCGTCCTGGTGATCGCGGCCATCGAGGTGGCGCTGCTGCTGGCCGTGGCGGTGTTCCTGTACGACCTGGAGCTGCCCGCCGACCTGGCCGGCTGGTTGACCTTCTCCTGGGTGCTGGTCCTGGGACTGGCGTCCGGCAGCCTGCTGGGCATCGCGGCCAGCAGCCTGCCCAGCTCGGCCAAGTCCGCGGCGGCGGTGATCACGCTGCCGTTCGTGGTGCTGCAGTTCATCTCCGGGATCTACATCCCCTTCACCGAGCTGCCGCCGTGGCTCATCAACGTCGCCTCGGTCTTCCCGCTGCGGTGGGTGGCCCAGGGGTTCCGTTCGGTGTTCATCGGCGACGGCGGGGTGGCGCTGGAGATGGCCAGGTCGTATGAATTGGGCAAGGTCGCCCTGGTGCTGGGCGCGTGGACGGTCGGAGGCCTGGCGCTGTGCCTGATGACGTTCCGGTGGAAGAGCCGCCGCGACGGCTGAGCTCCGCGGGCCCCAACGTCTGGGAGAGCCTGCGCGGCTGGGAGTTGCTGCTCGTCGTCACCACGCTGATCCCGGTGGTGTTCGCGCTGGTGGGCGACTTCACGGCCAGGGAGAAGGCGATCGTGGCCGGATGCCTGCTGGCCACGATCCCGGTCTACGTGTTCGTCGGCCGGCCGGGCATCATCGCGGAGGACCGGCGCAGGAGCCTGCTCTACGTGGTGCTGCTGGTCGTGCTGTTCACCCCGGCCGCGCTGACGATCCCGGCGATCTCGTTCTCGCTGTTCGGGCTCTGCTCCATGTGCTACCTGGCGCTGCCCGCCAAGCAGGCGACCATCGCCAGCATCGTGTTGTGGACGGGGCCGGCGATCACGGTGGCCGACCGGGAAGATCCGCTGGGGTCGGCCTTCAACCTGATCGTGGTCATGACGGTGGTGGTGTTCTTCTCCGGGACCATGGGCCTGTGGATCGAGCGGATCACCAAGCAGAGCAAGGAGCGGGCGGCGCTGATCGAGGAACTTGAGGCGAGCCGGGCCGAGGTGGCCAGGCTCTCGGCCGAGCGCGGGGCGCAGGCCGAACGCGAGCGCCTGGCCGGGGAGATCCACGACACGCTGGCCCAGGGGTTCACCAGCATCATCATGCTCGTGCGGGCGGCGCAGCGGCAGCCGGATCCGGCCCGGCACCTGGCGCTGGCCGTACGGACGGCGCAGGAGAACCTGGCCGAGGCGCGCGCGTTCCTCTCGGTGCTCGCGCCCGCGCCGCTCGACGACGCCTCGCTCGTCGAGGCGCTGCGGCGGATCACCGAGCGGATGGGCGACGAGACCGGAGTCGGCGTGCGCTTCGAGGCGTGCGGCGCGGCGCGTCCGCTGGCCACCCGCACCGACGTGGTGCTCATCCGTGCGCTGCAGGAAGGGCTGGCCAACGTGCGCAAGCACGCCGCCGCGCGGGCCGTGCGCGTGGGTCTGGAGTACGGCGAGCGGCAGGTGCGCCTGAGCGTGGCCGACGACGGAAGGGGATTCGGGGTGGAGAGCGGCGGCTTCGGCCTGCGCACCATGCGCGGCAGGGTCGAGCAGGCGGGCGGCACGCTGACGCTCACCAGCACGCCGGGCGCGGGGACGACGCTGACCGTGGAGGTGCCGGCGTGATCAAGCTGCTCATCGTGGACGACCATCCGGTGGTCAGGGAGGGCCTGCGCGGCATGCTGGACGGAGACCCCGGCCTCGACGTGGTCGGCGCGGCGTCATCGGGCGACGAAGCGGTCGTGCGGGCCCGCGAACTGGCCCCTGACGTGGTGCTCATGGACCTGCGCATGCCCGGCGGCGACGGCGTGAGCGCGACCGGCCGCATCCTGGCGGACTGCCCGGGGATCCGGGTGATCGTGCTGACGACGTACGAGAGTGACCAGGACATCGTGCGCGCGGTCGAGGCCGGCGCGGCGGGCTACCTGCTGAAGGACACCAGCGCCGAGGACCTGCTCGCGGCCGTGTACGCGGCGGCAAGGGGCGAGACGGTGCTGTCGCCGTCGGTGGCGACCAAGCTGGTGACGCGGATGCGCGCCCCGGCGGCGCAGGCGCTGACGCCGCGTGAGGCGGAGGTGCTGGCGCTGGTGGCGCGCGGGCTGACCAACGCCGAGGTGGGCCGCCGGTTGTTCATCAGCGAGACCACGGTGAAGACGCACCTGCTGCGGATCTTCGGCAAGCTCGGCGTCTCCGACCGCACCGCGGCGGTCACGACGGCCATGGAGCGCGGTCTGTTGTAAGCGTTGATTTACCGGCTTATCGTGGCGGCCATGACGACGCTGACGTTCGACTCCCTGAACCCCGCGACCGGCACGGTCGTGGGCAGCCATCCCAAGCAGGGCCCGGAGGCGGTGCACGCCGCCGTGGGCCGCGCGGAGGAGGCGGCCGCCTGGTGGGCGGGCCTGGGCGCGGCCGAGCGGCGCCGCCGGCTGCTCGACTACAAGGCCGTCATCACGCAGAACCTCAGGCAGCTTGCCACGCTCGTGCACGAGGAGACCGGCAAGCCGGTGGGCGACGCCACGCTGGAGATCGTGCTGGCGATCACCCACATCGACTGGGCGGCGCGCAACGCGGCCAAGGTGCTCGGCCGCCGCCGGGTCTCCCCCGGCATGGTCGGCCTGAACCTGGCCGCCACGCTGGAGTACCTGCCGCTGGGCGTCGTCGGCGTGATCGGCCCCTGGAACTACCCGGTCTTCACGCCGATGGGCTCGATCGCGTACGCGCTCGCGGCCGGCAACGCGGTCGTCTTCAAGCCCAGCGAGCTCACCCCCGGCGTCGGGGTACGGCTGGCCGAGCTCTTCGCCGAGTCGGTGCCCGAGCATCCGGTCCTCCAGACGGTGACCGGCCTGGGCGAGACCGGCGCGGCCCTGGCGGGCGACCCGAGGGTTAAGAAGATCGCGTTCACCGGCTCGACCGCGACCGCCAAGCGGGTCATGGCGGCCTGCGCGCAGAACCTCACGCCGATGGTGGCCGAGTGCGGCGGCAAGGACGCGTTCATCGTGGACGCCGACGCCGACCTGAAGGCGGCGGCCGACGCGTGCCTGTGGGGCGCGCTGTCCAACGCCGGCCAGACCTGCGTGGGCGTGGAGCGGGTCTACGTGGTGGACGCGGTGTACGCGCCGTTCATGCGGGAGCTGGCCGAGCGGGCGAAGACGGTCAAGGCGGGCCAGGACTATGGCCCGATCACGATGCCGGGGCAGCTGGACATCATCCGCCGCCACATCGACGAAGCCACCAAGTCCGGAAAAGTCGTGACTGGTGGGCCGGAGTCGGTCCGCGCGCCGTTCGTGGACCCGGTCATCGTCGAGGACGTGCCCGAGGACTCCCCCGCCGTGCGCGAGGAGACCTTCGGGCCGACCATCACCGTGCGGCGCACCCGTGACGCGCGGGAGGCGCTGGAACTGGCCAACGCCTCGGCGTACGGGCTGGCGGGAACGATCTTCTCCGGGAACACCCGCCGGGCCATGGAACTGGCCAGGCTGATGCGCAGCGGAATGACCGCGATCAACTCAGTCATCTCCTTCGCGGGCGTTCCCGCGCTACCCTTCGGTGGGGTCGGTGACTCGGGGTTCGGCCGTATCCACGGCGCCGACGGGCTGCGCGAGTTCGCCAGGCCCAAGGCCATCTCCCGGCAACGCTTTGCGATGCCCGGGATGAACCTTACGTCCTTCTCCCGGGGCGCCGATGAGCTTGAGCGGCTGATCAGGCTTGTCACGTTCTTGCACGGACGACGTAAGAGGTGATCTGCGCGCTCTTTCCGAATACAGATCATCCGTCCATAATTATGTGCTCTGGGGGCCACGATCATGTTGGACGGGTGGAATGTGAACCGGTCTTACCGGGGAATGTCGGCTGAGCAAAGGCTGGCAGACAGACGCGAGCGGCTCATGACAGCTGCGTACACGCTCTACGCTAAGCCGGGCTTCTCGGCTACCACGATCGAAAGGCTGTGTTCTGAGGCGCGGATCTCCAACCGGGCGTTCTACGAATGTTTCGGCGGGCGCGAGGAACTCCTTCAGGCCCTGCACGAACGATGTGTCGAGGAAAGCCTCGCCGTCGTCGCCAAAGCGTTGCAGGATGCGCCTCAGACTCTCGACGGGAGAATCGGCGCGGGAGTGCGCGCCTATATGGAATTCGCCACGGCCGACTGGCGCCGTGCCCGCATCATGCACCTGGAGGTGCGCAGGTCGGGGGATGTGCTGGCGGCGTCCCGGCAGCGCGCCGTGTCCTCCTTCGCCAGGCTCGTGGAGGAGGCCTCCGCCGAATTCCCGCAGGCGGCGAAGATCGATCGGCATCTGCTGGCGCTCGGCGTGATTGGAGCGCTGCAAGAACTTCTCATCGAATGGATCCTCGCCGAGGAGCCGACGGAACTCGAGGAGCTGATCCAGGTCGCTGTTCACATCTGTGGACGGGCACTCGGTGCGTCGTGAGCATTTGATGACAGACCGTGATTCTATGGCGGAGTGCGCCGGGGGATAATCATGCCGCTAATCGGCATCTGGGTAGCTTTGGGAACGACGGCGTGCGGCAACGTCACGGCACAACCATTGCCCGAGAGGCTTGGTTTGTCCGCACCCGTCAGCCCTCCGCCCGGCGAAACACCTAGACGAAAGTCGCCCTCCCCCGGCGACCGGAGTTCCTGGTGCGCGGAGAAGAGCTGCCGTCTGCGCGAAGGAGAACGCCCGCCCCAGTTCGTGGTGATCTCCTTCGACGGGGCCGGGGTGGACGGCCAGGACTGGTTCCCGGTCTTCCGCAGGACCGCCGAGCGCACTCAGGCCAGGCTGACGTTCTTCCTGTCGGGCGTCTACCTGCTGCCCGCCGACCGGCGCGAGCAGTACCGGCCGCCCGGCCGCCCGCGCGGCAGCTCCGACATCGGCTTCCAGCGCCCCGCCAGGATCGCCGACCAGGCGGCCGAGCTCACCGCCGCCTGGAACGCCGGCCACGAGATCGGCACCCACTTCAACGGCCACTTCTGCGGGCCGAGCGGCGTCTCGTCGTGGTCGGCCGCCGACTGGCGCAGCGAGATCGAGCAGTTCTACGGCTTCGTCGAGCACTGGCGGCGCAACTCCGGCCGCACCGACCTGCCCGACCTGCCCTTCCGCATCCGCGAGGCGGTCTCCGGCGGCCGTACGCCCTGCCTGCAGGGCGATCGCGACGCGATGTTCACCGCCTTCAAGAAGTACGGCTGGCGCTACGACGCCTCCGGCACCGGCGAGGTCCGCTGGCCGCGCAAGCGCTCGGGGCTGTGGCAGTTCCCGCTGCCCAGCATCCCGCTGCCCGGCAGCGGGACGCGCGTGCTCGGCATGGACTACAACTTCTTCACCGTGCACAGCGGCGCCAGGACCGGCGAACGCCACAACTGGCGGCGCTGGCAGCGCCAGACCACCGAGGCCTACACCGGCGCGGTACGGCGTTCGCTGCGCGGCGACCGCGCCCCGGTCTTCATCGGCAACCACTTCGAGACGTGGAACGGCGGCATCTACATGCGGGCGCTGATCACGCTCATGAAGGAGGTCTGCACACGGAACGCCGTCAGGTGCGTCTCCTTCGAGCAACTGGCCGACTGGCTGGACGCCCAGACCCCCGCGACGCTGGCCCGGCTCCGAGCCGAGGTGTAGAGAGCGTCAGGCGACGGCGGCGGCGGGCACTTCCACGCGCAGGACCCGGTTCAGCCGGGTCACCGCCAGCACCCGCATGATCCGGGGCGGCACCCGGCGCAGGACCAGGCGGCGTTCCGCGGCCAGCGCGCGCCGATGCGTGCCCACGAGCACGCCGAGGCCGGTGGCGTCGATCATCTCCAGCTTGGAGAGATCCAGGATGAGATCGCCCGTGCCCGAGTCCACCGCGTCGTGCAACCGCTGGCGCAGTCCCGCCGAGGTCCCGGCGTCCAGCCGGGAGCCGATCCGCACCACCTGAGCCCCAGGCTTCCCCTGGACGCGCATGCCACCTCCTCAACTCACGCTCCGCGATGATCGTCACGCAACGTCGCCACACCCCGACAAACGGGCACTAGTAAGAAGGAACTACCCGCTTAGCGAGGCACTACCGCTTTCAGCGTGAATTCCCCATCACCATTCGGCAACGCCGTCAGCTTCCCGCCCACGGCGGCCAGCCGCTCGTTCAGGCCGCTCAGCCCGCTGCCGAGGTCGACCGCGCGCCTGCGGGCCACGCCGTCGTTGCGCACCTCCAGCGACGCGTCGTCGCCGGTGAAACGCAGGGTGATGACGCAGAACGCGGCCGTGGAGTGCTTGAGCACGTTGGTCACCGCCTCACGCACCACGTACGCGAAGACCTGGGCCACGTCGGCGGGCACCTCCCGGTAGGGCAGGTTCAGCTCGCACCGCACGCCGGCCGCCTCCAGCACGCTCCTGACGCTCAGCAGTTCCGCGGGCAGATCCAGCTCCCGGTAGCCGCGCACCGCCTCACGCAGCTCGCGCAGCGCCTTCCTGGTCAGGTCGCGGACCTCGGCCATCTCCGCCTTGGCCGCGCCCACGTCGGCGTCGGCCAGCCGTACGGCCAGCTCCGACTTGACCGCGAGCGCGGAGAGCTGATGCCCGACGAGGTCGTGCAGGTCGCGGGCGAAGCGCAGCCGCTCCTCCGCGACCGCGAGCCGCGACTGGGCCTCCTTGGCCTCGTGCGCCTTGGCGGCCAGCAGCCAGATCCACACCCACATCCGGTTGGCCAGCGGGGTCAGCAGGCAGATGAGCAGGTAGGTGAAGGCGGCCACGGTGATCCCCACCAGCACCGGCGTGTCCTCGGGGACGAAGACCGCCCGCCCGGCCACCGTCCAGAAGGCCGCCAGCGCGGTGACGACCACCCAGCTGCCGAAGATCTGCAGGAACATGGTCCGCCGCCGGACCCCCACCACCGCCACCGACAACCACGCCATCGGGACGAAACCCCAGCCGACCACGTCGGCGCCGCTGAGCGCGCACGCGGCGAAGGCCAGGACGCCGGAGACCACGACGTCCCTGACCGGATAGCGGCGCTCGAAGACGGCCTTGCTGATGCGCAGGTAGAACCAGCTGAACGCGACCGCCATGAGCAGCGCGGGCCCGATCTGCCACGGCTCCGTCCGGCCGGTCCCCATCGTGGCGGCGGAGTTGAGCAGAATGACCAGCCACATGGCGCCCAGTGTCGAGTTCAACACCAGGCGCGTCATGCGGCGGGCCCGCGTCAGCTCATCCATCTACTTCGCGCGCAGCACGTCGCCGAGCTTGACCTTCGCCCCGGTACGCAGCACCGCCCGCTCGTAGACCTTGGCGCCGACGGAGAGCATGCCGAGCACCGCGGCGACCATCAGCACGGCCGCCAGGGAGACCTCCCACAGGGGCACGTCGGCGGCGGCCAGGCGCACCGGCATGACGATCGAGGAGAAGGGCGGGATGATCGAGATGATCTGCGCCAGCGTGCCGGTCGGCTGGTTGGCCGCGAAGAAGCCGACGAGGTAGGTGACCATGATGAGCATGGTCATCGGGGTCAGTGTGTTGCCGACCTCCTCCTGCCGGGAGACCAGGGAGGCCAGGGAGGCGGCCAGCGTGGCGTAGAAGGCGTACCCCAGGATGAACCACACCAGCACCCACGTCACGATCATCGGCATCCCGGGCGGGAAGTCCATGGCCAGACCGGAGGCGAACGCGGCGATGAGACCCGCGGCCAGTGTCACGACCAGGTTAATGACGCCGATCACGCCCAGTCCGACGATCTTGCCGCCGAGCAGCTGCCAGGGCCGCAGCGAGGCGAACAGGATCTCCACGATCCTGCTGCCCTTCTCCTCGACCACGCCCATGGCCACCATCATGGCCTGTCCGATGACCAGCATGAACAGCAGGATGACCAGCACGGTCGCGATGCCCGCGCGGGCTTCCTGGTAGCGGGTGTCGGCGCCCACCGACTCCATGGCCAGCGGCGGGATGTTCACCCCGGCCGCGCCGAGCCGCGCCTCGCGGTTGACGCTCTGCAGCAGGACGCCGAGCTCGGTCTCGATCTCACCGTCGGTCTGCACCTTGGTGCCGTCCACGAGCACCGCGTCGAGGTCGCCGTCGAGCAGCGCCTTCTTGGCCGCCGCCGCGTCGGGGAAGGAGCGCCACTCGAACTCGATGTCGGGGGCCGCCGCCTTGAGCGGAAGCTGCTGGGAGTTGACCGTGCCCAGCGTGTAGGAGTCGGGGCCGCCCATGAGCTTGGGCGCGAAGGCGAGCCCGGCCATGATGACCACGGTGACGATGAGGCCGATGACGAAGGCCTTGGTGCGCAGCTGTGTCGAGATCTCCCGACGCGCCACCAGGAGCAGGGAGTTCATGCCACGGCCTCCTTGAAGATCTCGGTGAGGGTGGGGTGCTCGACCCCGAAGTGCTCGACGTGTCCCGCCTTGATGGCGCGGTGGAGGATCTCCTGGTCCTCGCCGGCCTCGACGAGCAGCACGTGCCGGTCACCGTTGACGGTGAGCCGCCCCGGCAGGCCGTCGGCCCAGCCGGGCTGGGCGTCGCGCACGACGACGCGCAGCGTGCTGCTCTCGGCCGCGCGCAGCTCCTCGACGGTGCCGCTGGCCACCATGCGCCCGGCCGAGACGATGCCGACCGCGTCGCACAGCCGCTCGACCAGTTCGAGCTGGTGGCTGGAGAAGATCACCGGCACGCCGCCCCTGCACCGCTCCTGCAGCACCCCGGCCAGCGCGTCGACCGCGATCGGGTCGAGGCCGGAGAACGGCTCGTCGAGCACGAGCACCTCGGGGTCGTGCACCAGGGCCACGGCCAGCTGCACGCGCTGCTGGTTGCCCAGGGAGAGCGCCTCGACCGCGTCCGCGCGCCGCTCGGTGAGCGAGAGCCGCTCCAGCAGCTCGTCGGTGGCCCGGCGGGCCTTGGGCTGGCTCAGCCCGTGCAGACGGCCGAAGTACTCGACCTGCTCGCCGACCCGCATCTTCTGGTAGAGCCCGCGCTCCTCGGGCATGTACCCGAAGCGCCGCCGGTCGGCGGCGCCGAGCGGGCGGCCCTGCCAGGCGACCTCGCCGGCGTCGGGCCTGAGCACCCCCATGACGATCCGCATGGTGGTGGTCTTTCCGGCGCCGTTGGCGCCGACGAACCCGAACATCTCGCCGGGCCGTACGGCGAAGGCCACCCCGTCCAGGGCTACCTTGTCCGCGTACCGCTTGCGCAGCTCCCTTATCTCCAGCATGCGTCCATGGTGCTGCCTGCGCGGTTCATCCAGGTAGTCGTGGAAATCACTGGCTGGAAATGCGGGGTGAGTGCGCATCAGATGACATTTGTCATCCCGCGGAGCGTGTGGCGGGTCCCGCTCCGGCGGCGTCCTGCTCGAACCACTGCGCCGCCATTTGGACCCCCTTTGTCTGGAGCTCCCGGCTGTGGCAGTCTCCGCTGTTGGCGACCAGGCGGTGGTCGGGGGCGCGGTACGCCCTCGACCACGCCGGCGCGCCTGTACGACATCGACCAACCCCTGCCGAGGCCAGCCACATGACCGCCAGTTTCCACCCGGACGGCTTCCCGCTCCGTTTCACCCACCCCGACCTGCCCGGCCACCCGTTCCTCCTTCAGGAGGAGAGCGACCGCTGGCACACGCCCGCCCACCGCTGGGGCAGCGGCTTCGCGATCACCTCACGGGGCTCGGGCCGCTGGAACGCCGCCTCCGGCGCCCACGAGCCCGTCCCCGGCCTCACGCTGACGATCGCCAGAACCACCGGCGGGAACGCCCTCACCGAGACCTACACCTGGCTCAACACCGGCGACTCCGCGCTCACCCTCGGCTCGCTGGCCGTCTCCCTGCCGATCAGGGACGTCTACGACGACGCCGAGGACGCGCTCACCCGCGCCTGCCACGCCCACGTCTGGACCGGCGGCGCCTGGTCCTGGCTGCTCGCCCAGCCGATGAGCGGCGAGGGCCCGGTCCTGGGCACGATCGTGCGCGAGGGCGCGCTGTGGGCCTACTCGGTCGAGTCCAGGAACATCGGCTCCGGCTCGAACGTCCGCGGCCACATCCTGCTCCACGTCACCGACCACGCCAGGAACCCGGCCGCGTTCGGCGGGCAGCCGGAGATCGTGCTGGAGCCCGGCCGGGCCTATGTGCTGCGGCTGGAGACGGGCTTCCACGACAGCGTCGAGGCGTTCCTGACCGCGACCCGGCCGCCGGTGGCCATCGACCGGCTGGTCGCCGAGACCGGGCAGACGTTGCGCGTGGGCGATCGGGAGATCACCTCGCACGAGCACGGGGAGCTGCACGTCGAACTGCCGGGCGGCAGCCGTACCTCTGTGTTGTTCCACACACCGCGGCGCGAGCTGGTCGAGCGGCGGGTCGCCCGCGTCCTGGCCGACCACCGGCCCCTGCACCTCGACGTGCCGGAACGCCACGCCTTCGTCCCCTACGACAACGCCACCGGCCTCACCCAGCCCGCCAACGGCTGGGGCGACTGGACCGACGGCGCCGAGCGGCTGGCCATGCCCACGCTGCTCCAGCAGGCCAGGCTGCGCGGCTGGGGCGACGCGAGCGCGATCGACGAGGCGCTGCACGGCTGGTCCGCCTTCGCCCGCAAATGGCTGGTGGAGGAGGACGGCACCGTCCGCCGCGGCAGCCACTTCCCCGAGCGTCAGCCGCGCCTGTACAACTTCCCCTGGCTGGCCCACTTCTTCGCCGACCAGTTCAAGCTGTACGGCGAGGCCGCCGACCTCGACCTGGCAGCCCGCGTCATCGAACGCGCCTACACCCTGGGCGCCATCGACCACCTGCTGCTCGGCTTCCCCGAGGTGATCCTCCAGGTGGCCGGTCAGCTCGACGAGAACGACCAGCCGGGCCGCGCCGCCGGACTGCGCGACTCACTGACCAAGCACGCCGCCCACTTCGCCCGGCTCGGCCACGCCCTGCCCAGCCACGAGGTCAACTACGAGCAGTCGATGGTGGCGCCGCTGGTGTCCCTGCTGGCCGCCGACGGCGGCCATCCCGAAGCGCTGGAGCGGGCGCTGCGCTGGCTGCGCGCCTTCGGCGGCCCCCAGCCCCACGTACGGCTGCGCGACATCGGCATCCGGCACTGGGACGGCTTCTGGTTCGGCCGCGACCGGCTCTACGGCGACGTCTTCCCGCACTACTGGAGCGTGCTGACCGCGGTCGCCCTGTCCCAGGTGGGCGAGAGGGAGAGCGCCCAGGCCATCTTCCGCGCCAACCTGGTCAACTACACCGCCGACGCGTCGGCCACCTGCGCCTTCGTGATGCCGAGCTGTGTGGAGGGGCTGCCCGCGCACCGGCCGGACCCGCTCGCCAACGACCAGGACTGGGCGCTCACGCTGTGGCTCCGCAGTACACATGAAGAGTGAGATCCTGGGTCCATGACCCGAGCAGACAAGGACAAACCCGTCGTCCTCTCCAAGATCTACACCCGCACCGGGGACGACGGGACGACCGCGCTCGCCGACATGAGCCGCGCCCCCAAGACCGACCCGCGCCTGGCCGCCTACGCCGACGCGGAGGAGGCCAACGCGGCGATCGGCCTGGCCCTGGCGTTCGGCACGCTGGCGCCGGAGATCGCGCGGGTGCTGGGCCGTGTCCAGAACGAGCTCTTCGACCTGGGCGCCGACCTGGCGACGCCGGTGGTGGCCGAGCCGGAGTTCCCGCCGCTGCGGGTCGAGGCGTCCTACGTCGAGTGGCTGGAAGCCCAGTGCGACGCCTTCAACGCCCAGCTGAAGCCGCTGCGCAGCTTCATCCTGCCCGGCGGCGACCCGGCCACCGCCCAGCTCCACGTGGCCCGCGTGACGGTCCGCAGGGCCGAACGCACGACCTGGGCCGCCCTTGAGACGCACGACGACATCAACCCGCTGACCGCCACGTATCTGAACCGCCTGTCGGACCTGTTGTTCATCCTGTGCAGGATCGCCCACGACGGCTCCGAGATCCTCTGGAAGCCGGGCGGCACCCGCTAGGCGACGTCGAGGTAGGCGCTGGGCGGAGCCGACTCCAGCCACGCCAGGAAGCCCGTCAGCGCGTCCGCGCTCATCGCCAGCGACACCGGGCCGCAGTCGATGGCATAGAGGTCGTCGTCGAGCGGGCGACGGTCGGAAACGACGAGGCCGCGCCTCGCGATCGCGTGGCGCGGCCTCAGTCGCACTCCGATGAGCGGGATCCAGTGGAGCTCCCCGTCGGCGTAGCGGGCTACCCCGCTGCGCCAGGAGCCGGACCCCTGTCGCAGCCGACAGGGCACACTCCCGCGCGTGCGCGCGAGCACCAGCCCGCGCAACACGATCAGGGCGGCGAACAGCAGCACACCGATCAATACCGTCAGCGCTGCCGCCATCGCCGCCCCCAAATGATCAGACGTCCTCGCCGGCCGCCTTCAGCCGAGCCCGCGCACGCTTGGCCTCGACTGCCGCGTCGGCATCCTCCTGGTTGCTCTCGATCGAGGCCTGAGCCCGCTCAAGAGCGTCGCGCGCAGCCGCGACGTCGACCTCGGAACCGAGCTCGGCCACCTCGGCGAGCACGGAGACCTCGTCGTCGGCCACGGAGATGAAACCCCCGTGGACCGCGGCGACCAGATCGCCCTCGCCCTCCCGCTTCACGCGCAGCACGCCGCCCTCGACGAGGACGCCGAGAACGGGTGCGTGTTGCGGCATAATACCGATCTCGCCGTCCACGGTCTTGGCAATCACCATGTCGGCCTCGCCCGACCAGATCTCACGCTCTGGCGAGACAACCCCTACGCGTAGCTTGGCCACGTTAGGTTCCCTTCCGGTCTCAAGATGCCGGTATCAGCGCTTGCTGACACCGGCATCGTCGGGCGATCAGCGCTCGAGTTCCTTGGCCTTCGCCACGGCCTGCTCGATGCCACCGACCATGAAGAACGCCTGCTCGGGCAGGTGGTCATACTCGCCGGCGCACAGCCCCTTGAAGGAGGCGATGGTCTCGTCCAGCGGCACGTTCTCACCCGGCTGACCGGTGAACGCCTCGGCGGCGTACATCGGGTGCGACAGGAAGCGCTCGATGCGGCGGGCCCGGTTGACGGTGACCTTGTCCTCTTCGGACAGCTCGTCGATACCGAGGATCGCGATGATGTCCTGCAGTTCCTTGTACTTCTGCAGGATGCGCTTCGTCTCCTGGGCCACCGCGTAGTGCTCGGCGCCCACGATCTGCGGGTCGAGGATGCGGGAGCTGGAGTCGAGGGGGTCCACCGCGGGGTAGATGCCCTTCTCCGAGATCGGCCGCGACAGAACGGTCTGCGCGTCCAGGTGCGCGAACGCGTTGTGCGGAGCCGGGTCGGTGATGTCGTCAGCGGGCACGTAGATCGCCTGCATGGAGGTGATCGAGTGACCGCGCGTCGAGGTGATGCGCTCCTGGAGCACACCCATCTCGTCGGCCAGCGTGGGCTGGTAGCCCACCGCGGACGGCATGCGGCCGAGCAGCGTGGAGACCTCGGAACCGGCCTGCGTGAAGCGGAAGATGTTGTCGATGAACAGAAGCACGTCCTGCTTCTGCACGTCGCGGAAGTACTCCGCCATCGTCAGCGCCGACAGGGCCACGCGCAGACGGGTGCCCGGGGGCTCGTCCATCTGGCCGAAGACGAGCGCGGTGTCCTTGAGGACGTCCGCCTCCTCCATCTCCAGCCAGAGGTCGTTGCCCTCACGGGTACGCTCGCCGACGCCCGCGAAGCAGGAGGTGCCACCGAAGTTACGCGCGACCCGGCGGATCATCTCCTGGATCAGAACGGTCTTGCCGACACCGGCGCCGCCGAACAGGCCGATCTTGCCGCCCTGCACGTACGGGGTCAGCAGGTCGATGACCTTGATGCCGGTGACCAGCATCTCGGTGCGCGACTCCAGCTGGTCGAACGCCGGGCTGGGGCGGTGGATGCCCCACTTCTCGGTGATCTTCAGGGAGGAGGTCGGCACGTCGAGGGACTCGCCGAGCGCGTTCCACACGTGACCCTTGACGACGTCGCCGACGGGCACCGAGATCGGCTCGCCGGAGTCGGTGACGGCGGAGCCGCGCACCAGGCCGTCGGTGGGCTGCATGGAGATCGCGCGGACCAGGTTGTCACCCAGGTGCTGGGCGACCTCCAGGGTCAGCGTCTTGGTCTCGCCACCCAGCGTGACCTCGACGTTCAGCGCGTTGTAGATCTCGGGCATCGCCTCGACGGGGAACTCCACGTCGACGACGGGACCGTTGACACGAGCCACACGGCCGATTCCATTGGCCGTGGTCTCCACAGAATCCACAGTCTCTGCAGTCATTTCACTCTTTCCCCGCTGCGGCGTCGGCCAGCGCGTTGGCGCCACCGACGATCTCGCTGATTTCCTGGGTGATCTCGGCCTGGCGAGCCTGGTTCATTCGCTGGGTCAGAACCCGCATCAGCTCGTTGGCGTTGTCCGTCGCGGACTTCATCGCGCGCCTGCGCGCGGCCTCCTCGGAGGCCGCCGACTGCAGCAGCGCGGTGAAGATGCGGGACTCGACGTAGCGCGGCAGCAACGACTCCAGCACGTCGCCCGCCGTGGGCTCGAACTCGAAGTACGGCGGGATCGTGTCCGTCGCCGAGGCCTCGGTCTCCTCGATCTCAAGCGGCAGGATGCGCTTGACCACCACGTTCTGGGTGAGCATCGAGACGAACTCGGTCGAGACGATGTGGATCTCGTCGATCCCGTTGTCGTCCTTGAACGAGTCGATCAGCTCGCCCGCGATGGTCTTGGCGTCGGCGTAGGAGGGCTTCCTGGAGAAGCCGACCCACTGGCCGCCCATCGAACGTGCGCGGAAGGAGTGCCAGGTGACACCCTTGCGGCCGGTCACGAACGGGATGACCTCAAGCCCGCGGCCGGCCAGCAGCCCGCGCAGGGCCTCGGCTTCGCGCAGGACGTTGGCGTTGAAGCCGCCGCAGAACCCGCTGTCGCTGGTGACGATGAGGACGCCCGCCTTGGCGGGGTTCTCCTTCGCCACCGTCAGGGGATGGTCGACGCTCGACGCGTTGCTGACGACGCCGGTGACGGCGCGAGTGATCTCACGCTCGTACGGCAGCGCCGCGTGCATCCGCTGCTGAGCCCGCACGATCCGGGAGGAAGCGATGAGCTCCTGGGCGCGCGTGATCTTGGCGGTCGAGGTGACCGACTTGATCCGCCGCCGCAGCAGCCTTAGCTGGGCACCCATGGCCTACTTCGTCTCCGCCGGCCGGACGACCTTCTTGATCTTCTCCTGGCCGACCTCGTCCGCGTCCAGTGGCGCGACGGGCTCGTCCTTGATCAGAAGCTCACCCGAGGAGGTGGTGAAGCCCTTCTTGAACTCCGTCACGCTGTCCTTGAGGGCGGTGACGGTGTCGTCCGACAGCTCGCGGGTCTCCCGGATGCTGTCGAAGATGCCCTTGTGCGCGCTCTGGATGTAGTCGAGGAACTCCGTCTCGAAGCGGCGGATGTCCTCGACCGGCACCTCGTCGAGCTCACCGGTGGTGCCGGCCCACACCGACACGACCTCGCGCTCCAGCGAGAACGGGCTGTACTGGGGCTGCTTGAGCAGCTCGACCAGGCGCAGACCACGCTCGAGCTGAGCCTTGGAGGCGGCGTCGAGGTCGGAGGCGAACGCGGCGAACGCCTCCAGGTCGCGGTACTGCGACAGGGCCAGACGGAGCGTGCCGGCGACCTTGCGCATCGCCTTGGCCTGCGCGGAACCACCGACTCGGGAGACGGAGATACCGACGTTGATGGCCGGGCGGACACCGGCGTTGAACAGGTCCGTCTCAAGGAAGACCTGGCCGTCGGTGATGGAGATGACGTTGGTCGGGATGAACGCCGAGACGTCGTTGCCCTTGGTCTCGATGATCGGCAGACCGGTCATCGAGCCGCCGCCCATGTCGTCGGAGAGCTTGGCGCAGCGCTCCAGCAGGCGGGAGTGGAGGTAGAAGACGTCGCCGGGGAAGGCCTCACGGCCCGGCGGGCGACGCAGCAGGAGGGAGACCGCGCGGTAGGCGTCGGCCTGCTTGGTCAGGTCGTCGAAGACGATCAGGACGTGCTTGCCCTGGTACATCCAGTGCTGCCCGATGGCAGAGCCGGTGTAGGGGGCGAGGTACTTGTAGCCGGCGGCGTCGGACGCGGGAGCGGCCACGATGGTCGTGTACTCCAGCGCGCCCGCCTCCTCCAGGCGAGCCCTGACCTGCGCGATCGTCGAGCCCTTCTGGCCGATCGCGACGTAGACGCAGCGCACCTGCTTCTTCGGGTCGCCCGAGAGCCAGTTGTCGCGCTGGTTGAGGATGGTGTCCACGGCGATCGCGGTCTTGCCCGTGCCACGGTCGCCGATGATCAGCTGACGCTGGCCACGGCCGATCGCGGTCATGGCGTCGATCGCCTTGATGCCGGTGGCGAGGGACTCCTTCACCGGCTGGCGCTGGACGACACTGGGCGCCTGGAGCTCAAGGGCGCGAAGGCCCTCGGACTCGATGTGGCCCTTGCCGTCGAGCGGGTTGCCCAGGGGGTCGACCACGCGGCCGAGGAAGTTGTCGCCGACGGGCACGGACAGGACCTCGCCCGTCCGGCGGACCGTCTGACCTTCTTCGATCTTGCTGAAGTCGCCCAGGATAACGACACCGATCTCGCGGGTGTCGAGGTTCAGTGCCAGACCGCGCGTGCCGTCCTCGAACTCGAGCAGTTCGTTCGCCATCGCCGAGGGAAGGCCGGAGACGTGGGCGATGCCGTCGCCACAGTCGACGACGGTCCCGATCTCCTCGCGCGCGGCGCCTTCCGGTTCGTACGCCTGGACGAAGCGCTCAAGCGCGTCCCGGATCTCGTCCGGCCGGATCGTAAGCTCCGCCATCTCTACTCTGTCTCCCTATTCGCCTTAGCCGGCCAGCCGGCGGCGGACTTCTTCGATTCGTCCCACAATGGTGGTGTCGATGATCTCGTCGCCGATGCGGACCGAGAATCCACCGAGCACACGCGGATCCACCTCGACGTTCAGGTGCACGTCGCGGCCGTAGGAGCCGCGCAGCCACGCCGTCAGGCGCTGCTTCTGCTCCTCACTGAGCGCGACGGCGCTGCGCACCACCGCGACGAGGCGCTGACGCTGCTGAGCGACCAGCTGCCCGAACTCCTCGAGGCCACCCTCCAGATTACGTCCTCGCGGGTGCAAGGCCAGCTGCGTGAACAGACGCAGCGTGGACGGTGCGACCTTGCCGCCGAGCAGGTCCCGCAGCAGTTGCTGCTTGCCTTCGGCGGGCGCGGACGGATCGGTGAGCGCGCGGCGCAGTTCGGGGTTGGCTGCGACGATGCGGCCGAAGCGGAAGAGCTCGTCCTCCACGTCGTCCAGCTTGCCCTGGCCCTCGGCCTCGGCGGCAGCGGCGACCACGCCGAGCCGTTCCAGCACGTCGGTCAGGTCCCCGGCCCGCGACCACCTGGCCGCGACAGCGGCCTCGACGGTGCCGAGGGTCGCGTCGCCGACCTTGCCCTGGAGCAGGCTGCGAAGGGTCTCCGCCTTCTGCCCCGCGGGCCTGGCCGGGTCGGACAGGGCGCGGCGCAGGCCGTGCTCGCGGTCGAGCAGGTCGGCCACCGCGAACAGTTCGTCGGAGAGCGCGCCGAGGTCGGCGCTGCCGGCCGCGGCGTTGAAGCGCTCCTCGACCTCAGCCAGCGAGGTCCTGCTCAGACCTCTCATGTCTCGCTCCGCTCAGTGCGTCGGATTCGCTCCGGCATCAGCGCACCGCCGCGGTGTTCTCGAGCTCGTCGAGGAACCGGTCGACGGTACGGCGCTGCCGGACCTCGTCCTCAAGGGACTCGCCGACAATGCGGCTGGCCAGGTCGGTCGACAGGCGGCCGATCTCGTTGCGGAGCGAGGCGAACGCCGCCTGGCGGTCGGCCTCGATCTGCGCGTGCGCCGCCTCGATGAGACGACGGGCCTCGGCCTGCGCCTCCTCGCGGAGCTCAGCCTTGATCTGCGCGGCCTGCTCACGAGCTTCCTCGCGCAGACGAGCCGCCTCATGCCGGGCCTCGGCCAGCCGGTCGCGGTACTGCTGCTGCAGTGCCTGCGCCTCGGCCTGAGCCTCCTCCGCCCTCTTGATGCCGCCTTCGATGGCGTCGGTCCGCTCGGCCAGAGTCTTCTGGATGCGCGGGACGAGCACCTTGATGAGGAAGAAGGCGACAACGGCGAACGCGAAGATACCGACGACGAGCTCGTACGTGTGCGGCAGGAGGGGGTTGTACCCCTCCTCCGCAGCGAGGAGCGTAGCTGCCTTAGTCATGGGTGCAGCCTTTCGTCAGAGGGTCTTCTGCTAACTAGATGGCCTGGAAGATGAACGGCGCGACCAGACCGATCAGGGCCAGGGCCTCGGTGAGGACGAAGCCGAGGAGCATGTTCTGGCGGATCAGGCCGTACGCCTCCGGCTGGCGGGCAATGGCCTGCACACCCTGACCGAAGATGATGCCGACGCCGATGCCGGGGCCGATGGCGGCGAGACCGTAACCGATGGCGGTGACGTTGCCGGAGACCTCAGCGAGAACGCTCATTGCTGTTTTCCTTTACTGGACGGCCGGTGAAGCGGAGTCTCACCGGTCACGGACTGTTCCGGTATGTGGTTCTCAGTGCTCCGCGTGCAGCGCGCCGCCGATGTACATCGCGGCCAGCATCGCGAAGAGGAATGCCTGCAGGAACTGGATGAACATCTCGAAGCCGGTGAAGACGATGGTCATCACCACACCGAGCACGCCGATCGGGGCGCCCAGCGGGGTCAGCTTCTCGAACAGGAACCAGAAGCCCACCATGCTGAAGAAGGCCAGCAGCATGTGACCGGCGAACATGTTGGCGAACAGTCGCACCGCGTGCGTAAAGGGCGCGATGATCATGTTCGAGAGAAACTCGATCGGGGCCAGCAGGAAGTAGATCGGCTTGGGAAGTCCCGGGGGGAACATCATGTTCTTGAAGTAGCCGATGGCGCCCTGGTGCTTGACGCCGAGGTACACCTTGAGGATGTAGATCGTGACCGCGAGCACGACAGGG
This sequence comes from Nonomuraea endophytica, assembly GCF_014203235.1. GTDB lineage: Bacteria > Actinomycetota > Actinomycetes > Streptosporangiales > Streptosporangiaceae > Nonomuraea > Nonomuraea endophytica. The sequence continues at coordinate 356,287 of NZ_JACHIN010000007.1, forward strand.
AAGGCGATGTGCGAGGCGACGGGGAACTGGATGAAGGGCACGACGCCCATCAGGTTCCAGACCAGCACCAGGAAGAACATGGTCAGGAGCAGGCCCATCCAGCGGTCGGCGTCCTTGCCCAGGAAGGGCCGGGCGACCTGGTCGCGCACGAACATGTAGCCGTACTCGGCGACGTTCTGGACACCCCGGGGCACGATCTTCGGCTTCGCGAAGGCCGCCCAGCAGAAGCCGAGCACGATGACCGAGCTGAGGATCGCGAGGAGGACCGGCTTGGTGAACCAGGCGACCCCGGGGATGATCGGCTCAAAGACGAACAGTGACTCGGGCGTCGGCGCCCCGAACTCGCCAGGAGTGTCGGCGGCCAGGACCGTCAGCGCATTCACGCGGCGTCCCCTTCAACGTCGTAGTGGATCACAAGGGTTTCCTCAGCGAAGCGATCGCCAGGTGGGGTCAGCGACCGTACTTCCGGTAGACCAGGTAGACGGCGAGAGCGACCCCCACGACAACGCCTATGGGGAAGAGCGCGGACGTGCCGAGCCACCGGTCCAGCAACCAGCCCGCACCGCCGTAGATCGCCATCCCGGAGAGAAGGTAGCTGGGAATCGACCACGCGGCGTTGGCGAAGTCCTGGCCGTCGTCTTCGGGCCGGCGCTTCTTCTCTTCGCTCATCGCGCGCCCGACGATAGCAGGCAAGCGGAGGACTAGTCATATCGGACCCCGCCCCTTTACCTTGCTCATGAGTCGCCCTGGCCCGGGACTTTGGCGTCGGGGTCCACGTAAAGCATCTTCGTCTTCACGAAGGCCCTGACTTCCGCCGCGGTCCACACGATGGTGCAGATCACGACGCTCCAGGCGAAGGCCCGCGGGTTCCACACGGTGGTGTCACCGAACGTGGAGAGCATGACCATGATGACGACGACTTTGACGAGGTAGCTGACCATGGCGGCGGCGGCCATCATCTGCGGGGAGATTCTGGCGGCGTAGGAGACGACCACCACGCTGATGCTGAAGAAGACACCGACCAGCGCGAGCCCCACCAGGGCTCCGATGACTCCCTTACCCCCCGCGAGGAAGAAGGCCACGATGGCGGCAACGGCGCCCACGACCAGCGTGGGCAGCGCGGCGCTTTTGAGTACGCGCACGTCGTTGGCCTGCATCGGTGCTCCCGTAGCGAGTTATCAAGCGAGCGTTTGCTACCCCCAGAGCCGGTGCGTCTGGGGGGCCTTGCTCGTGAAAGATATCACAAGCTCATGGAAGACCGCTTTTACCTGCCGTTTCTAGTTCGCGATCATGAACCGCCGGGGAACGCCTGGACCGTGTTGCGCTCCTGGTTGGGCGCCGGGCGGCGTACCTGCTGGGTGACCTCGTCGAACGGCTGGATGACGGGCATCGGGCCGGTCGGCGGGCCGTCGTCGTCATCGTCGGAGCCGCCGCGCGGGGCGGCGTGCGCGCCGCCGCGGCCGCGGAACCGGGGCAGCGCCATCATGACCAGCACGCCGAGTGCGAGCAGAATCACAATCGGGAAGAGCAGGATCGGCACTCCGAAGACCGACATCGTGACCAGGCCGAAGGCGAACAGGATCGTCCACGCGTACATGATCAGGACCGTCCGGCGCTGCGAGTGGCCGATGTCGAGCAGCCGGTGGTGCAGGTGACCGCGGTCGGGCGCGAACGGGGACAAGCCCAGTGACGTGCGTCTGACCACGGCGGTTATCAGGTCGGTCAGCGGCAGGACCAGCACGGCCACCGGCAGCAGCAGCGGCACCAGCGTGCCGAACTTGTTGATGCCGTCGAAGGAGAACGGGTCGAGCGGGGTCACCGTGATCAGCGAGCCGGCCAGCACCAGGCCCAGCAGCATCGCGCCGGTGTCGCCCATGAAGATTTTGGCCGGGTGGAAGTTGTGCGGCAGGAAGCCGAGGCACATGCCGATGAGGATCGCGGTGATCGCGGCCGTGGTGTTGATGCGGTTCTGCTCGATGGCCTGGTCGAGGAAGATCGAGTACATCCAGGTGGCCGCCGCGGCGATGCCGACGATGCCGGCCGCCAGGCCGTCGAGCCCGTCGACGAAGTTCACCGCGTTGATGGCGACGACCACGATCAGGATCGTCAGCACCGTGCTCAGGTTGTAGTCGAGAACGTACGCGCCGCCCCAGCTGTCGGGCAGCGGGATCGAGGTCAGCCGCATCTCGAAGAAGACCATGACGCCCGCCGCCGCGATCTGGCCGCCCAGCTTGATGAAGGGGTCCATGCCCCACCAGTCGTCCAGGAAGCCGGTCAGCGTGATCAGGCCGCCCGCGACGATCAGCGCCAGCGTGGTCTGGTCCTGCGACAGGACGTAGCCGGTGCGGTTGAGGTTGCCCGCCACCAGCAGGCCGGCGACCATGCCGAAGTACATGGCGAGACCCCCCAGGCGCGGGGTCGGCGTGGTGTGCACGTCGCGCTCGCGAACCTCGGGCATCGCTCCGATGCGTATGGCGAAGCGACGGACCAGCGGCACGAGTAGAAACGTCACCGCCGCCGCGACCAACGCCATGAAGAGGTATTCGCGCACGGGCATCAGTTTCCCTGATCCTCCGGCCTACTGTGACCGGAAAACGACACAGAACAGCTTATAATTCGCTGAGATAAGGCTGATGTATGACCAGCAGCTCCGAAACCCGTCTCCGCACTTCAGCGACAGTGTCCGGATATCTCACCGCCTGCGCCACGAGTGTTGCCACCTCTTTCAGCTCCTCGGGTCCCATGCCCTGCGTGGTGACGCACGGCGTGCCGACCCTGACTCCAGACGTGACGGCAGGTGGTTCGGGATCATACGGGATCACGTTGCGGTTCAGGGTGATCGCGGCCGCCGCGCACCGGCGTTCCGCCTCCGCCCCGGTGACGCCCAGCGCCCGCAGGTCGATCAGCGCCAGGTGACTGTCCGTTCCGCCGGACACCGGGCGCATGCCCTCCTCGGCGAGCGTGTCGCACAGCGCCCGCGCGTTGGCGACCACCTGCCTGGCGTAGTCGGCGAACTCCGGCCGCAGCGCCTCGCCGAACGCCACCGCCTTCGCCGCGACGGCGTGCATCAGCGGCCCGCCCTGCACGAACGGGAAGACCGCCCGGTCCACCCGCGCGGCGACCTCGCGCGTGCAGAGGATCCCGCCGCCGCGCGGGCCGCGCAGCGCCTTGTGCGTGGTGAAGGTGACCACGTCCGCGTACGGCACCGCGCTCGGGATCACACCCCCCGCCATCAGCCCGATCGTGTGCGCCACGTCGGCCAGCAGCCAGGCCCCGACCTCGTCGGCGATGTCGCGGAAAATCGAGAAGTTGACCAGGCGCGGATAGGCGGTGGCGCCGCAGACGATCACCTTTGGCCGGTGGCGCAGGGCCAGCGCCCTGACTTCGTCGTAGTCGATGAGTTCGGTGTCGCGACGCACGCCGTACGCGATCACGTCGAACCATTTTCCGGAGAAGTTCACCTTCGAGCCATGCGTGAGGTGGCCGCCGTGCGGCAGCGCCATGGCCAGCATCGTGTCGCCCGGCTGGAGCAGCGCGGCGTAGGCGGCCAGGTTCGCCGAGGCGCCCGAGTGCGGCTGGACGTTGGCGTGCTCCGCCCCGAACAACTCCTTGGCCCGCGAGATCGCCAGCCGCTCCGCCCGGTCCACGACTTCGCAGCCGCCGTAGTAGCGGCGTCCCGGGTAGCCCTCCGCGTACTTGTTCGTGAGGGTCGAACCCAGGGCGGCGAGCACCGCGGGCGAGGTGAAGTTCTCGCTCGCGATCAGCTGGATCCCGCCGCGCACCCGGTCGAGCTCGTCGAGCAACACCTGGGCGATCTCGGGATCCCGCTGCTGCAGCAGGCCGAAGTCTGGCCCGTAGTAGGGCATTTTCTCAATGTACGCCCGTTTTCCTCACCCGACGCAGGTCCCCCTGGCACCACGCCCCGGATCGCCGTCAGGAGAAGGCATGCGGCGCCCCGGCCGAGCTGGGCACCCAGCGCGGCGTGTCGGCGGCCTCGTCGCTGATCGCGGTCAGCACCGCCTGCCGATAGAGGCCCAGCCGGGTCCGCCACTCGGCAAGATCCTCCACGTAACGGCTCCCCACCGGGGCGTCCCACGTCTGCGGGCTCCTGGCGAGCTGGTAGGCCTTGTCCAGAGAGGTCGTCAGCGACTCCAGCAGCGGCATGACGGCCTGCCAGGCGGTTACCAGGCGCTGGTACTCAGGATTGAACTCCCAGGCCCTCGGCTGGCCGTCCAGGGCGCCGGAGGCGGTGGCGGGCGGGGTCTCGCCGGGCTGGCGGGGCTGGGGGGCGGGCGGGTCAACGTACATCAGCGACTCCTCTCGCCCGGCTCCACCGCACCCGGCGGGCCGTCAGGCCGAATGTCCTCAGGCACCCACTCCCCCTTGCCCCATTCCCCCTTGGGCACCTCCACACTCGGCATGTCCATCGGCTGGACGTCGCGCACGTTGTCCATCAGCGTCTTGAGCGCCGCCGGGTCGAGCGGGTCGGCGTCCACGGACACCACGTCACTGCCGTCATCAGCCCACTGCTGCGGGCCCGCACTGCCTCCCGCCGCCGGACTGCTGTATTCAGTTCCGGTACGGTCGCCCGCCGGGGTGCTGTACCCGGTCCCGGTACGGTCGCCCGCCGGCGCCGTCTGACCACGGTCACCGGAGGTCTCCGGGGTGCCTGTGCCGGTGCCTGTGTCGCCTCGCCCGTTGGAAGTGGCCGGGTTGGCGGGGTCGGCCTTGTTGCCCGGTGCGGTGTCGTTCGCGTCGGTCTTCGCGCAGTTCCCCTGATCCCCGGAGACGTCCGAGGGCTGGTTGCCGACGGGCTGGGCAGGGTTGCCGGAAGTGTCGGAGGGCTGGTTGCCGACGGGCTGGGACGGCGTGGTCTGGTTGCCGTAGGCGTCCCCGGTCGTGGGATTGCCGTCCGGCTGGGACGGCGTGGATTGGTTGCCGTAGGCGTCGGACGTCACGGGCGGGTTGGCCGCGGGAGTGTCGGGGGTCGTGGGCGGGTAGCTGACCGGTTGGGCAGGAGTGCCGGAGGTGGCGGTCGGGCTGCCCGAGGTGTCCTGGGTCGTGGTGGGGTTGCCGGGGTCGAGGGAGCCCGGTGGGCCGTCGGGTTTGATGTCCTGCGGCGCCCACTGGCCGTTGCCCATCTCCCCCTTGGGCACCTCCACACCGGGCATGTCCATCGGCTGGACGTCCCTGATGTTCTCGATCAGCGCCTTCAGGGCGGCTGGGTCGATCGGCTTGGCGTCCGCGGAGACCACGTCGCTGCCGTCGTTCGCCCAGGTGCTGAGGCCACCGGCGTCGACCGTCTTCCCGCCGGGCTGGATCTGGCCGGGAGTGGTGTCGCCGGAGAGCGTGGGAGTGTCCTGGGGCTGGATGTCCTCGATGTTCCTGATCAGCTCCTCCAACTCCTCGGCCGTGGGCGGATCGAGCGGAACCTGGAGGACCTTCACCCCGTCCACCTCGACGACCTGCGGCTTGGTCGGGTCGAGGGGAGGTTCGGCGCCCCGATCGCGCCTGCTGTCACGTTCGTCATCCTTGGGCTCGTCGCCCTTGACCGGGTCGTCCTTCTTGTCGTTCTTGTTCTCGTCGGAGGCGGTGACGTCGTCGCTCTTGGGATCCGGCTTGTCGTCACCCTTCGGATCCGGCTTGTCCTCAGTCTTGACGTCGGGCTTGTCGTCGGTCTTCACATCGGGCTTGTCGTCGGTCTTCACGTCCGGCTTGTCGTCGGTCTTCACGTCCGGCTTGTCGTCGGTCTTCACGTCCGGCTTGTCGTCCGTCTTCACGTCCGGCTTGGGATCGTCCGCCCTGGGGTTGTCGTAGCGCGAGCGGTCGTCACCGCGCTCTTCCTTCGGCTCGTCCTCGGAACCGGTGGCAGGCTTGGGGTCGTGCTTGGGCTCGGTCTTGCCCTCGTCGTTCCCGCCCAGCACACGTACCGGGTCCTTGCCCGCGTCCGCCCCCCGAGGCGCGTCCTCACGCTTCTCCAGCACGGTCAGCCGGGTGTTGACGTCCTTGGACATCGTGTCGATGGCGTCGGCGACCTGCCCCGGCCGGTGCATGGCCCGGGTGGCCAGCCCGGCCCCGCTCATCACCTGGGCGACCCGGCCCTCGATCGTGCGCAGCTCCCCCGCCGCCTGCTTCACCTCAGCCAGCAGGTCACGCACCAGCTTCGGGTCCATGCCGTCGAACTTGCCCATGGGCGAGCCACCTCCGGGCACCACGGTAGGCCGCCCGTGCCCCCTGTGACTCGCGTGATAAACAGCGGGTATCGCTGGGATCAGCCTTCGGTGGCGACATACCCGACAATTCCCCGCAACTTCTCCACCGGGATCGCCCCGGCCCGCAGCAGCCGCGGCACCGCGGTGGTCAGGTCGAGGATGGTCGATGGCGTGTTGTCGTTGGTCGGTCCGGCGTCCAGGTAGACGGCCACGGACTCGCCGAGCTGGTCCTCCGCCTCCTCCGCGGTGGTGGCGGCGGGCGAGCCCGAGCGGTTGGCGCTGGAGACGGCCATCGGGCCGGTCTCCTTCAGCAGGTCGAGGGCGATCGGGTGCAGCGGCATGCGCAGCGCCACCGTGCCCTTCGTGTCGCCGAGGTCCCACGACAGCGCCCGGTTGGCCTTGCAGACGATCGTCAGCGGACCGGGCCAGAAGGCGTCGATGAGGTCCTGGCCGTAGGGGCCGAGGTCCTCGACCAGGGCGTTGGCCGCGCGTACGGTGCCGACCAGCACGGGCGGCGGCATCTCGCGGCCACGGCCTTTGGCCTCCAGCAGCGCGGTGACGGCGCTCTGGGTGAAGGCGTCGGCGCCGATGCCGTAGACGGTGTCGGTGGGCAGCACCACGAGTTCGCCCCTGCGCACCGCGTTGGCGGCCTCGGTCAGGCCTTCGGCCTTCTGGTCGGCGTCCGAGCAGTCAAATCGTCGTCCCACGGCGCTGTCGGCCTCTCTGCGTTCTGAATGGGCGGGGCTCGCCCGCATCCTAGTCCTGGGCCAGCCTGGCGGTGACGTACCTGTCTCGCCGGGTGAGATCCTGGCGCAGGCGTACGTCCCGCCAGCCATTGTCCTCGGGGAAGGTCAGGTAGACCGACCGGCCCTGCTGGTCGGCGTGCTCGACGGCGACCCAGCCGCCGGGCCGCAGCAGCCGGAACGCGGTCCGCTCCACCGCCCTGACCTCGTCAAGCCCGTCGTCGCCCGTGCCGTAGAGCGCCCGGGAGGGGTCGTAGTCGCGCACCTCGGGGTCGCGCGGGATCGCGCCGGGCGGAATGTAGGGCGGGTTGGAGATCACCATGTCGACGGTGCCGTTGAGCTCGGGCAGCGCCTCGGCGAGGTCGTCGGGGTGCAGGTGGACGCGGCCCTGGCCGTGCTCGGCGATGTTGCGCTTGGCCCACGTGTACGCACCGGGGTCGACCTCGACCGCGTGGACCTCGGCCAGCGAGACCTCCTGGGCGATGGACAGGGCGATCGCGCCCGATCCGGTGCCGAGGTCGACGACGAGCGGCTGGGTGACGTCCATGGCGCGCAGGGTCTCGATGGCCCATCCGGCCATGACCTCGGTCTCCGGCCGCGGGACGAAGACGCCGGGGCCGACCTCAAGCTCCAGGTAGCGGAAGTAGGCGTGGCCGGTGATGTGCTGAAGGGGCTCGCGCGCCTCGCGCCTGGCGATGCCCTCCCAGAACAGGGCGTCGAAGTCGCCGTCCTTGACCGTGTGCAGCTCGCTTCTGCGCACGCCGTGGACGAACGCCGCGATCTCCTCCGCGTCGGTGCGCGGCGACGGCACACCGGCCTCGGCCAGCCGGGCCGTTGCGTGTGCGATCTCGTCCAGCAGAAATGTCATGAGTGTTGTGCGAGCTTCTCCGCCGTTTCGGCGTCGATCAGGGCCTGGGTGACGGCGTTGAGCTCGCCGTCGAGGACCTGGTCGAGGTTATACGCCTTGAAGCCGACGCGGTGGTCGGAGATGCGGTTCTCCGGGTAGTTGTAGGTGCGGATGCGCTCGGAGCGGTCGACGGTGCGGACCTGCGACTTGCGCTCGGCCTGCGCGGCGGCGTCGGCCTCCTCCTGGGCGATGGCCAGCAGGCGGGCGCGCAGGATGCGCAGCGCCGACTCCTTGTTCTGCAGCTGGCTCTTCTCGTTCTGGCAGGAGACGACCACGCCCGTGGGCACGTGGGTGATGCGCACCGCGGAGTCGGTGGTGTTGACGCTCTGGCCGCCGGGCCCGCTGGAGCGGTAGACGTCGATGCGCAGGTCGTTGGGGTCGATCTGGACGTCGACCTCCTCCGCCTCCGGGTAGATGAGCACGCCGGCGGCGCTGGTGTGGATCCGGCCCTGCGACTCGGTGGCGGGCACCCGCTGGACTCGGTGGACGCCGCCCTCGTACTTGAGCCTGGACCACACGCCCTCGTCGCCCTTGGCCCGGATGCCGACGGTGACGTCCTTGTAGCCGCCGAGGTCGGAGTGCTGGGCCTCGATGACCTCGGTCTTCCAGCCCAGGCGCTCGGCGTAGCGCAGGTACATCCGCAGCAGGTCGCCGGCGAACAGCGCCGACTCCTCCCCGCCCTCGCCCGCCTTGATCTCCATGATGATGTCCTTGTCATCATTGGGATCGCGCGGGATGAGCAGGTGGCGGAGCTTCTCCTCCAGCTGCGGGATGCGGGCCGCGAGCTCCTCGGCCTCGGTCGCGAACGCCTCGTCCTCGCCGGCGAGCTCCTTGGCGGCGCTGAGGTCGTCGCGCACGCCCTCCAGCTCGCGGTAGGTGCCGACGATCGGGGTCAGGTGGCGGTAACGCTTGCCGAGCGTGCGGGCCTTGGACTGGTCAGCGTGCACGGCGGGATCGGCGAGCTGCGTCTCCAGCTCCGCGTACTCCTTGAGCAACTCGTCCAGATTCACCGTGGGTCCTTATGTCGTCCGTGCCGGCCGTACCACCAAGAACGCCGACCCGGCGCACCTGTGAGTGCGTCGGGCCGGCGTCAGGGGAGCTACTTGCTCTGGGCCTTCTTGCCGAAGCGCTGCTCGAAGCGCGCCACCCGGCCACCGGTGTCCAGGATCTTCTGCTTGCCCGTGTAGAACGGGTGGCAGGCCGAGCACACGTCGGCGTGGATGACGCCGTTCTTCGCGGTGCTGCGGGTCGTGAAGGAGTTGCCGCACGTGCAGGTCACCTGCGTCACGTGGTACTCCGGGTGGATGTCGCTCTTCATGTGAGTCCTTTCGGGGTGCGGTCGCCGGGTCGCCTCAGCTGCTCTGCGCGCGGTCGCACACTGGATGTGGTGCGCGCGGCGGGAACCGGTACCGCTTCGGTTCAGCTACCAGTGTGCCAGACGTTGCAACCAACCCAGGCCACCAGGCATTCCCCGGATCTTGATGCCGAACTCACTCCTGTCACACTAGGCTCCCGCGCATCAATCATTAGTTTTCCTCCCATAAAGGACATCAAAAGAGATGATGAGAAAGGTGCGGTTGCTCCTCGCGACCGCCACGGGGGCCGCCGTTCTCCTCGGAGGCGCCGGAATCACGGCCACGGCTGCCGGAGCCTCCACCTCCCTGACCGCCCGCACCGCGGCAGGGGACATCACGGGCGTCTCCGCCGGCAACACCTACGTGCCGAGCGACGGAACCGTCCAGGCCGGCATCAACTTCACGGTCAAGGACCCGCTGGGCACCGACCCGAGCACGACGGTCCCGGCCAGCGTGACCGCCGAGATCTCGCCGCCCGGCAAGGCCGCCCGTTCGGTGAACGTCTCCTACAGCCAGCCGTCCAAGGGGAGCGACGGCAAGCTGCCCACCTCGGCGGCCGGCACGGGATCGTTCAACATCTCCAGCGACGACCCGGCCGGCGACTGGTCGCTGACGTTCAAGGTCAGCCGCGGCGGATCGGTCAGCACCGACTCCTTCACCGTCAACGTGACGGGCAAGAAGGCGAGCATCAGCGCCTCGGTGTCGCCCGACCCCGTCAACCTCAAGAAGGGCCGCGAGGTCCAGGTCGACGTCAGCGCCAGGGTCAAGGACGCCGGCTCGGTCAGCGCCCGCCTCGTCAGCGACGACACCAGCGAGTACTACGACCTCGGCACCCTCAGCCAGGACGGCTACGGCGTCTACACCGGCAGCACGTACTTCAGCGACGACACCGAGCCCGGCGCGTGGACCCTGGAGGTGACCGCCACCCGGGGCAACGAGACGTTCAAGGGCCAGGTGGCCTTCACCGTCAACGAGCCCGAGGGCGGCGTCTCCAAGAAGGCCAAGTCCAAGGTCACCCTCTCCGTGCAGAAGAAGGGCACGAAGATCAAGGTGTACGGCAAGGCCACCCGCGCCGGCAAGGCGTACAAGGGCAAGATGCTGGCCGTCTACTACAAGGCCAAGGGCGCCAAGGGCAAGTACAAGCGCATCGCGTGGGTGAAGACGGACTCCGCCGGCAAGTACAGCACCAAGGTCACGATCAAGAAGGACGGCTACGTCAAGGTGCGGCTCTCGGGCACCAGCAAGACCAGGAGCGCCTGGTCCCCGCAGAAGTTCGTGAACATCAAGTAGTAGCCCGCGTCTGACCCCGGCCCGCGCCCTCTAAGGCGCGGGCCGTTTCAGCGCCCGAGGTAGGCCAGCACCGCCAGCACCCGGCGATGGTCGTCGGGCGCCTGGCCGAGCGAGAGCTTGCCGAAGATGCCGGAGATGTGCTTCTCCACGGCCCCTTCCTTGACCGAGAGCCGGGCCGCGATGGCGGTGTTGGAGCGTCCCTCCGCCATGAGCGCCAGGACCTCGCGCTCGCGCGGCGACAGCGTGTCCATCGCGGTGCCCCTGCGCTGCCTGCCCAGCAGTTGCAGCACCACCTCGGGGTCGATGACCGTGCCGCCCTCCGCGACCTGCCGCACCACCGCCAGGAACTCGGCCACGTCGGAGATCCGCTCCTTCAGCAGGTAGCCCACGCCGGGGCCGATGAGCTCGGCCGCGTAGCGCTCCTCGACGTACTGCGACAGCACCAGGATCGGGAAGTCCGGCCGCCGCGCCCGCACGTCGAGGGCGGCGCGCAGTCCCTCGTCGGTGTTGCTCGGCGGCATGCGCACGTCCACGATCGCCAGGTCGGGCAGGTGGCGTTCGACCGCGCCGATCAGCGAAGGCCCGTCGCCCACCGCTTCGGCCGTCTCGATGCCGCCGTCGGCCAGCAGGCGGGCCAGGCCCTCACGCAGCAGCACCGAGTCCTCGGCGATCACCACTCGCATGCGCCCATGACTACCACTCACACGGCAGTTCCGCGCGCACCAGCGTGGGACCGCCCACCGGACTGCTCAGCACGAGCACGCCGTCGATGGTCGCCGCCCGGTCGGCCAGCCCCGCCAGGCCGCCGCCGTGGCGCATGGTCGCGCCGCCGACGCCGTTGTCCCAGACCTCGACGGTGACCATCTGGCCGGCGCGTACCACCCGCACCGACGCCTCCGTGGCCACCGCGTGCTTGGACATGTTGGCCAGCGACTCGGCCACGATGTAGTAGGCGATGCTCTCCACCGCCGCAGGAGGCCGCTCGCCGACGTCCACGACCGCGTCGACCCCGATCGGCGCCCGCGCGGCAAGAGCCGACAGGGCGGCGTCCAGCCCCCGGTCGGTGAGGATCGCCGGATGGATGCCGCGCGCCAGGTCGCGCAGCTCGGCGATCGCGGCCCTGGTGCCCGTGTGGGCCTGCGCGATCAGCTCCTTGGCCTGCTCCGGGTCGTCGTCCAGCTTGGTGCGCGCCCGTCCCAGGTCCATGGCGACCGACAGCAGCAGCAGTTGCGCCCCGTCGTGCAGGTCGCGCTCGATCCGGCGCCGCTCCGCCTCGGCCGCGTCGATGCCCCTGGCCCGGCTGGCCCGCAGCCGCTCCTCCTCGCCGCCGCCCAGCAGCGCCGCCGCGAGCGTCCCGTGCAGCAGACTCAGCCCGCGCACCGCGTACGCCAGCACGACCACCATCACGAACCCCGCCAGAACGGCCAGCGCCCGCTCCAATGGCGTGTTCACCACAAAGGCGGCACCGATCATCAGCGCTTCCCGGAAAGGCGCGAGAATCAACGCGACGGACATGCTCCCGAGCACCATCAGGACGACGAACTCCAGCAGGCTCAGCGGCGCGAGCAGGATCAGATACCCCAGATCCCGCCAGGTGGCCGGATCCCGGAACAGCCACTTGAGATGGTTCATGACGCCCCGCTCGGGCCGCCGCCGATAGGGATCCCGGATCCGCACCCCGAACGCCAGCCACAGCAGCCGCCGCTCCAGCATCGCCGCCCCACGCCAGGCGACCACCGTCACCAGCAACAACGGGAACCCGACCCAGACCACCATCATGACCAGAGAGATCGTGCTCCCGAACGCCACGACCAAGAACCAGGTCAACCCGAAGAACAGACTCACCAGCAGATACGGCACCGCCCGCCAGGTACGCGGATCGACCACGACCCCGACCGGCCCCATGGGCCCCCACGGCACCCGCTCACGCAACGGCACCCGCTCACGCAACCCCACATCCACGGTTCCAGCGTGCCCGCGACGACGACATCCGTGAATGCCGTTGGCGCCCGCTTCAAGGTGGGGTTAACCCCCCTATCGACCGAAACCCCGGGGCCGGGACCATGGCGCTGGCCAACGTGCCTTGTGGCGGCGGGGGTGGGAGTGCGGCGTCGGCCGCACGGTTGCGGCGGCGCGCCGACGACGGCGGGCGGTGGTCTTGGCGGCTGCGCCGTCACGACAAAAGCACCGAAAGCAAAAGGGCGGCGGGAAAGATCCCCGCCGCCCTCAAACAAGACCGCGAGCTAGTCGCGGTCGTTGCTCACGGTGGTCTTCTGGACCTGGAGGAGGAACTCCGCGTTGGACTTCGTCTCCTTCATCTTCTCCAGAAGCAGCTCCAGCGCCTGCTGCATGTCGAGCGCGTGGAGCACCCGGCGCAGCTTCCAGACGATCTGCAGTTCGTCCTTGGCCATCAGGATCTCTTCCTTACGGGTGCTGGACGCGTCGACGTCCACCGCGGGGAAGATGCGCTTGTCGGCCAGGGAGCGGCTGAGCTTGAGCTCCATGTTGCCGGTGCCCTTGAACTCCTCGAAGATGACCTCGTCCATCTTGGACCCGGTCTCGACCAGGGCCGTGGCGAGGATCGTCAGCGAGCCGCCGTTCTCGATGTTGCGGGCGGCGCCGAAGAAGCGCTTGGGCGGGTAGAGCGCGGTGGAGTCGACACCACCGGACAGGATGCGGCCCGACGCGGGGGCGGCCAGGTTGTAGGCACGGCCGAGACGGGTGATCGAGTCCAGCAGCACGACCACGTCGTGGCCCAGCTCCACCAGGCGCTTGGCGCGCTCGATGGCGAGCTCGGCGACGGTGGTGTGGTCCTCGGCGGGACGGTCGAAGGTGGAGTGGATGACCTCACCCTTGACCGAGCGCTGCATGTCGGTGACTTCTTCGGGACGCTCGTCCACGAGCACGACCATGAGGTGGCACTCGGGGTTGTTGCGGGTGATCGAGTTGGCGATCGCCTGCAGCACCATCGTCTTACCGGCCTTCGGCGGCGAGACGATGAGGCCGCGCTGGCCCTTGCCGATCGGCGAGACCAGGTCGATGATCCTGGTCGTCATGATGTTCGGCTCGGTCTCCAGGCGCAGGCGGTCCTGCGGGTAGAGCGGCGTCAGCTTGTTGAAGTCCGGACGGCTGCGCGCCTGCTCCGGGTCCATGCCGTTGACGGTGTCGAGGCGGACCAGGGCGTTGAACTTCTCGCGCCGCTCGCCGTCGCGCGGCTGCCGGACGGCGCCGGTGACGACGTCGCCCTTGCGCAGGCCGTTGCGGCGGATCTGGGCCAGCGACACGTAGACGTCGTTGGAGCCCGGCAGATAGCCGCTCGTCCGCACGAAGGCGTAGTTGTCGAGGATGTCCAGGATGCCGGCGATCGGGATGAGCACGTCGTCGTCGCCGATGACCGGCTCGTTGCTGTCGAAGCGGTCGCGGCCACGGCCACGGTTGCGCTCACGGAAGCGGCCACGCCGTCCGCGCCCGCGCTCGTCGTCGTCCGCTCCGCCGCGCGGGTCGCCACCGCGGGGGTCGCCGCCACGCTGGTCTCCGCCACGGGGGTCGCCGCCGCGGGGGTCATTGCCGCGGGGCTCGTTGCCGCGCTGGTCGTTGCCGCGCTGGTCACCGCGGTTGCCCGCGTCCACCGCGCGCTGGTCGGCACGGCCGCCTTCGCCACGGTCGTTCCCCGCACGCTCGCCACGGTCGCCGCCGCGCTCGCCACGGTCACCGCGGTCGGAGCTGCGGTCCCCACGGTCGCCACGGTCGCCCACGCGGTCGCCGCGGTCACGGCGCTCGCCGCGGGTGCGGCGCTCACGGCGGCTCTCCCGGTCGCCGCGGTCACCGCGGTCGCCACGGGAGTCCACCTGGGAGTCGCTCTGTACGGCCTCGGCGGCCGGCTGCTGCTGCTCCACCACGGCGGGAGCAGCGGCCACGACCGGCTCGACGGGTGCGGCGGCGGCCACCGGCTCGGGGGCCGTGACCACCGGCTCTGCTACGGGTGCGCTGGTCTCCTCGGTGCTCTTGGCCCGGGAACGTTCCCTCCTCGCGCGGGTGGGCCGCTCGGCGGCGGGCGCCTCGGCCACGGCCGCCGGAGCCTCCGCGACGGGCGGAGCCGCCGGGGCGCTGTCACCGGAACCGCCACCCTGCTTCTCCTGGATGGCCGCGATCAGCTGGCTCTTCCGCATGCGTCCGGTCCCGCTGATGCCGAGCTCGGCAGCGATCTTCTGCAGCTCGGGCAGCACCTTGGCGGACAGGCCGGTGCCGGAGCGACGCGCACGCGGCTTGGCCGCGGCACGAGTGGGGGTGTCGCCGGACGCGGGCTGCGCAGACGCGCCCGATGCGTCGGAGAGGAGTTCGGTGGTGTCGCTCAACTAAAAGGTCCTTCCCAGGGGTCGGGCGCCGGCTTTGCTGTACCGGGCGTCCCGGAGGTGCTGTCGATCCGGCGGGACAGACCGGGTCGGGATGCACGCTGCGATCTTCGGCCGCCGCGCAGGTCGGCCGCCACGATTGGGGAGGGGTTCGTCCAGGCCGCCACAGGACGGTGGCGCATGGAGGACACCCCCCAGATTGCTGTCGCCAGCCAGATGTCGAGGTGATTCGAACGCGCAGATCCCCATAGTCGTCGTCTCGTGGTGAACCAACCGGGTGTAGGTCCATGGGAGACGCCGGGTTCCGGGGAGACAGCCGCGCTGCCCACGCCTCGCGACGTGCAGCATGAAGCAGCGATGTGTGGCTGACAAGCACGCACCCACCAAGGGGGCATCTGGTGCGGCTATCAGCCTAACATCACCAGCGCACACGGCTATTCCCTGAAGGTCTAAAGAGGCATCAGCGTGTCTCGGGGAACTGAACGTTCGCACCATCCGGGTCGACGTCCATTAGCTGGATGTGCCAGTCATTACCCACTTCTGGCGCGATCAAATCCTGCGTATCCGGTGTGGAAAACGCAAGAACCGTGGGGCCCGCTCCCGAAACGACCGCGGGCACGCCCACCGCACGCAGACGTTCTACCAGATCCGCGCTGTCGCGCATCGCAGGCGCGCGGTATTTCTGGTGGAGACGATCTTCCGTGGCGGCGAGCAGCAGCTCACTCTCCGGACGCAGGGTGAGCGCGGCGATCAGCAGCGCGGCCCGGCCGGCGTTGAAGGAAGCGTCCTTGTGGGGCACGTCCTTCGGGAGCAGCCCTCGAGCGGTCTCCGTGGACACCCGTGCCGATGGGACGAGCACGACCGGACGGATTCTCGCATCGGGGGTGACTTTCACCATATGCGGTGACCCCCCATGGTCGGTCCACGAAATCGTGAGATTTCCGGCCAAACATGGGGCGACGTTGTCCGGGTGCCCCTCCATCTCCGTGGCCAGGGCGAACACCTCGTCGTCCGACAGCGTCCGCGCGCCCTCAGGCGATGTTCGCTGAGAGCCGAGAGCGCGCGCGGCGAGGATGCCCGCGCAGATGGCCGCCGACGACGATCCCAGCCCCCGCGCGTGCGGGATGCGGTTACGGCAGAGCAGCCGGATGCCGGAGGGCTGCTCCATACCCATCCGGTCGAACGTCTTGCGCATCGCCTTGACGACCAGATGGCCCTCGCCGAGGTCGAGCTCGCCCTCCCCCTGGCCTTCCACGGTGACCTGGACCTGGTCTCCGGTGAGTTCTGCCTCGACCTCGTCGTACATGCCGAGCGCGAGGCCGAGCGTGTCGAAGCCGGGACCGAGGTTCGCGGAGGTCGCGGGCACGCGAACAGTGATCAATGTGTTGTTTCCCTCAGATCGCGTGGTCAGGCGAGGTTGAGCGCGCCCGCAGCGGCGTGGACGTCGATCGGGATCGTCACCGGGGCCGGAGCGCCGGAGATGGCCCAGTCGGGGTCCTTCAGTCCGTTGCCGGTGACCGTGCAGACGATGCGCTGGCCGGGCTCGACCAGGCCGTTGGCGTGGGCCTGCAGGAGCCCCGCCACGCTCGCCGCCGAGGCCAGCTCGACGAAGACGCCCTCTTCCTGGGCCAGCAGCTTGTACGCGGCCGCGATCTGGCGGTCGGTCACCGACTGGATGACGCCGCCGGAGTCGTCCCTGGCCGCCTCGGCGAGCTGCCAGGAGGCCGGGTTGCCGATGCGGATGGCCGTGGCGATCGTGTGGGGACGGGCCACCGGCGCGCCGTTGACGATCGGGGCCGCGCCGCTGGCCTGGAAACCGAACATGCGCGGGCGCCGCGTGGAGACGCCGTCCTTCGCGTATTCCTGGTAGCCCATCCAGTACGCCGAGATGTTGCCCGCGTTGCCCACCGGGATGCAGTGGATGTCGGGCGCGTCGCCGAGCGTGTCGACGATCTCGAAGGCGGCGGTCTTCTGGCCCTGGAGGCGGAAGGGGTTGACGGAGTTGACCAGCGCGATGGGGTACTCGGACGACAGCTTGCGGGTCATCTCCAGGCAGTCGTCGAAGGAGCCCTCGACCTGCAGCAGCGTCGCCCCGTGGACGAGCGCCTGGGCCAGCTTGCCCATCGCGATCTTGCCGCGCGGCACGAGCACGGCGCAGGTGAGCCCGGCGCGCACCGCGTAGGCGGCGGCCGAGGCGGAGGTGTTGCCGGTGGAGGCGCAGATGACCGCCTTCGCGCCCTCTTCGACGGCCTTGCTGATGGCCATCGTCATGCCGCGGTCCTTGAAGCTGCCCGTCGGGTTGGCGCCCTCGACCTTGAGGTAGACGTCGCAGCCGGTCAGCGCGGAAACCCGGTGCGCGGGCACCAGCGGCGTGCCGCCCTCCAGCAGCGTGACGACGGGCGTCGTCGTGGTGACCGGAAGACGCTCTCGGTACTCCTCGATGAGGCCACGCCACGACCTAGCCATGATGACTCCCTACCTGCGGTGTTGGGCACCGAGTGTACGGGCTTCCGGCTCGGGACGAGGAGCCGAGTCCACAGCGTGGACACCACGCCTTTTCAGGAAATATTCAGCAACCCCGGCTAAGGTTTCCGGCCAGGGGGTCATCGACTATGAACGCGCGTCCTGCTGTGCGGCAGAACGACTTTTCACCGCTCACACCGCCGGAGCTGGGCGCCTGGTCGCCGTCGCTGTCGGTGAGCGTCGTGATTCCGGCCCATGGCGGGCCGTACCTGGAGTTCGCGCTGGCGGCGCTGGCCGCGCAGACCTATCCGGACCACCTCATGGAGGTCCTGGTCGTCGACGACGGCAGCCGTCCGGCGATCGAGCTGCCGGAGATCCGGCCGTTCAACACCCGGATCGTGCGGGTCACGGATGGATGGGGCATCTCCAACGCGGTCAACACCGGCGCGCTGGCCGCCGACGGCGAGATCATCCAGCGCCTCGACGCCGACATGGTGCCCTGCCGCGAGCACATCGAGGCGCTCGCCCGCTGGCACCACGTCACCGACTATCTGGTCACGATCGGCATGAAGCGGTTCGTCGAGCCGCTGCCGCTCAAGGCCGAGCAGATCTACCGGGCGGGACACCTGGAAGAGCTGTTCGACCTGGACGCCGCCGTGGCCAGTTCCACCGAGGCGACGATCGCCAAGACCGACGGGCTGCGCAAGAGCCGCAATCCCTACCACGTGTGCACAGGGCCGACACTCGCCCTTCCCAGGGAGATCTTCCACGCCGTTGGCGGTCTCGACCCGAACGTGCACCGTGGCGGCGACACCGAGTTCGCCTACCGGCTGGCGATGCACGGCGTCGTGTTCATCCCGGACGAGGCGGCCAAGGCCGTGCATCTCGGGCTTCCGGCGCAGCGGGTGGACAAGGACCGCGTCGTGCGGGCCGTCGAACCGGCCTTCTCGCACCGGATCCCGCTCCGCCGCGACCTGCGCAAGGATCGGGGCCGGCGGTGGCTGGTGCCGTACGTGGAGATCGTCTTCGAGGTGGCTGACACCCCCGTCGGCGTCGTACGGCAGGCCGTGGCCGCCGCCCTCGACGGCAAGCTGCAGGACGTCGTCGTGACGCTGGTGGCGCCCTGGTCGACGCTGCGCGACGAGCGCCGGTCGGTGCTGAACGACCCGAGCTTCGACCTGCGCATGATGCGCGACCTGTTCGCCTACGACGACCGCATCCGCCTCATCGACGAGGCCGCGCCGACGCCCGCGCCCATCCCGTTCCGCTACCGGGGGCCGGTGGACGTGCCGCTGCACCGGGCGACGCTGGAGCGGATGATCGAGACGGTGCAGAAGGACCTCGACGGGGTGCTCGTGGTCGACGTGGGCGCCGGGCGCAGTGCGCGGCTCGAACGCACGTCGGCGCTGGCTCGGGCGGTGTTGCTGGCGGGCGTCTCGGACGACCTGGACGCCGTGATCGAGCAGACCCATGGTGTACGGCACGCCGACCCGGCCCGCTACTGGCCCCCGCCACCCCTGCCAGAAGCCCCACCCACCGCCGCCGCCACCCCAAAGCCCACAAGTGCGCCCAAGCCCGTCCAGATCCCGGCGGTTCCGGCGGTTCCGGCGGTTCCGGCCGAGGAGAAGACCCTCCTGAACCGCCTCAAGTCCGCCCTCCGCCCCAACTAACCAACCCGCCAGACCTTCCTTTCCGGCTCCGGCTTTACCGCTTGGGGTCCGCAACACCCCCTCTGCGGTTTCGCCCCAAGGCTCTTGGGTTCCCCGGATGCCCTGGTCAGGGCGGGTCAGGGTTGGGGGTGTCGGGCTTTTTGGTCCAGGCGCGTTTCAGGGTGGCGGCGAGGAGCACGCGGAGGCTGCGCTGTCTGCGGTTGGCTGCCGTGAGCTGGCGGCGCAACCCGCCCACCTCGCGCCGGAGCTCCACCGCGCTCTTACGCCACGTGCCCGCCTCCTCACGCCACTTGACCGTCTGGGCCCGGAGGCGTTCGACCTCCTTGGCCAGCCGGGCGGCCTCCGACTGGGCTTCGACGCGGGTGCGCAATGCACTGCGGCGGCCCAGGGGTTCGGCGGGGGTCTGGGTGAAGCCGTAGCTCTCGCCTTCCACCCAGGTCACGCCGGACACGTCGTCCACGGCGTCGTCGAGGTCCTCTCCCGGCCCGGCCACGAGGGCGGCCCTGGCGAAGGCGGAGGCGCGTTCCAGCCGAGCGCCGACCAGGCCGGCGGGCGACTCGCTGAGCAGCACGTTGACCAGGCCCAGGCCCTCCCCCGCGGCCAAATCCAGCATGCGGGCCAGGCCGTCCTCGGCGGGCGCCCATCCGGCGGGCAGGCGCAGGATCCAGGGCACCGCGGGGTCGCAGGCGTCCGTGACGGCCAGCCGTACCCTCGGCTCGTGCAGGTAGTGGCCGTGGACCAGCACCAGGTCGAGGGCGGGGTCGCGCAGCGGCGCGCGGCGGTCGCGGTCGAGGGTGTCCCAGGGACCGACGAGGACCACGCGGATGTCGGGGACGGTTCCGGCGAGCACCGCGTCCACGGTCGTGCGGACGGTCTCGTATCCGGCGGTGCCGTCCACGACTACGGCGACGTACGGGACCTTCCACGCCCGGCCGGGGTGGGCGCGCAGCCAGCGGTAGGTGGGGATGCGGTCGGCGACGAAGGCGTGGCTGACCCGGTCGATGGGCGCCTTGTCGCGCATGCGCATGGTGGGGCCGAGGTGGTACGCGCGGGCCAGGGGTTCGGGGACGAACACGGCGCCTGCCTGTGCCAGCCGGTAGCCCATCTCGGTGTCCTGGCCGAGTACCAGGTCCTCGTCCATGGGCCCGGCGGCGGCGACGAGGCGGGCGTTGACCGAGGTGGCGCCGCCGACGTGCAGGCTGAAGGGGCGCTGGGGGTTGTCGGTGAGCCCGCGGGTGCGCTCGACGAGGTCGACGATCCAGGCGTGCGGGCGGGCGGGTTCGAAGGCCTTCTCGAGGTCGTCGGGCAGGTCGGCGGGGACCTTGGCCTCGGTGAACCTGATGTAGCCGGTGACCGCCAGGTAGGGGGCGCGGTGGTGCCAGCGCATGTGCGCCTCGATGGCGCCGGGGGTGAGCAGCACGTCGGAGTCGAGCCAGTGGATGACGTCGCCGGTGGCCAGGGCCAGCCCGGTGTTGCGGGCGGCGGCGCGGCCGGGTCGCGGGCAGAGCGCGAGCGTGGTGTCGTCCGGGCGTTCTGGTGGCAGGCGCAGCGGCGGGTCGCTGCCGTTGTCGACGACGATGACCTCGGTGAGCCTGGCCGGGTAGGTCTGCCTGGCCAGGGCCTGCAGGACGAGGTCGAGTTCGTGCTGCCCGCCGTACGCGGGGATGACCACGCTGACCTTGAGTGAAGGCGTCCACTGCGCGGGCGGCGCGAGCACCCGGTAGTCGTTGCCCCGAACCCTCATGCCGCTTCCATGAGCCTGCTCGGGCGGAAGCCGCGCCACTGGTTGGCGGCCACCTTGAGGAAGTGCGACAGGGGCAGCTGCCAGGTGTGCTCGTCGCTGAGGGTACGGCGCAGCACGTACCCGAGCCCGTGGGTGCGGTAGATGCGTGCGCCCTGGGCCTGGGCGGCCTTGAGGAAGGCCTTGTCCACCGCCCGAGGCAAGGCAGGAAATCCCCCTAAAGACCGAAATTTCGCCGCAGCGAGGAGAATCGTGCCCCCCGCGACGTGATCCGCCCACACCTCGCTCGGGTACGCCGCCCCGCTGGCGAACGTGGTGCGCCGGATCGTGGTGTTGAGCGGTTCGAGGTAGAAGAACTCGCCGGTGGCGCCCACGATGTCGGCGCCCGTGGCCCGCATGGCCAGCAGCAGGTCCGACAGGTGCTCGGGACCGTACCAATCGTCGTCGTCCCACTTGACGAGGTAGTCGCCACTGGCACGGGCCGCGGCCAGGTTCAGCACCTCGCCGAACGGCGCCTGCGACACCACGCACGACACCGGCAGCGGGGCGGACTCGACGGCCGCGCGCACCGCCTCGTACGGCACGCCGTGCAGCCCGATCACCGCCTCGACCTCGACGTGCCGCTGCCGTGCCATCTGCGCGAGCGCCTCGGCCACCAGGTGCGGCCGCTTGGTGGACATGACCACGCTGACCTTGGGCCGCGCCGCGGAGGCGACCTCACCGGCGAAACTCGACGGAAACTCCCCCGGAGTCGCGGCCAGCCGGGCCGCCACGCGGCGCAGCCGTACGCTGTGCTCCTCGCGGCGCAGGTCGGCCACGCAGCGCAGGCCCCCGGCGGGCTCGCCGCCCAGCCACTCGCGGTCGGCGAGCAGCTCGGCCAGCGGCGCCGGCACCCAGGCGGGCGCCTCGGCGGCGGTCAGCGGCACCCCGGCGGCGGCCAGCCGGACGATCTCCCCGAGCGGCACGGGCCCGCCGGGCCAGTCGACCTCCAGGCCGCGTAACGGCCGCAGGGCGGGCAGGTCGAGGCGGCCTGGCAGGGCGGCGGGCAGCCCTTCTCCTTCCGCGGTCCAGCCGTGTCCGGCCCAGCGCAGGCGGGCCATTCCCTTCTCCGGCGTGCGCCGGAAGCCACAGGGGGTGCCACAAGGGGTGACGGTCATGAACGTGGCGCTCCTCGACGGCGGGGTTCGGAGACGGCGCCTACCTTACGCCGCTTTTACCGCCCGGCAGGAGGGAGGTCCCCCATTCGTTACGGCACCTGCCGCAGGTCACGCGGCGACGGCTCCCAGATTCTGTTCAGGAACTTATGGCACGTTAACTCGTACCTGTTTATTAGGGTGTCAATATCCCCTGGTGCCTCTCAAGTCGTGACAAGGATAGATATGCGGATGCTCTCGACTCGCCGGACAGCGGCGACGGCCGCGATTCTGGGAGTTCTCGCCCTTGCCGCGCTCCTGGTCACCGGCGTCTTCACGCTCGCGGCGGCGGCCGTGGCCGCGGCGCTTCTCGTCTCGCTGGCCGCCCTCGCCTTCCTGGTGCTGACCGTGCGCCGCCTCGACGGCAAGGCCCAGCGCATCGACCAGCGGGTGAAGAAGAACGAGAGTTCGCACGCCGCCAACGCCGCCGCGCTCAAGCGCATCGAGAAGCGGCTGGAGGAGCTGTCGGCGGCGATGGAGGACAGCGCGGCCCGGCGTACCGAGGACCTCAGCGCGATCCTCGTCTCCCTCGGCGAGGACCGCGTCAACACCATGACCCACGCCCGCGAGGTGGAGCGGCTACGCGAAGAGGTGCGGGCGCTGGGCTCGGCATGAGGCGGATCAGGCACAACGACTACGGGGCCCTGGAGCCGCCGGCCATCGGGAGCTGGCGGCCGGACAAGCGCGTCACCGTCGTCATCCCCGCCTACAACGACCAGGACGGGCTCGACCGCACGCTGACCGCGCTGGCCAAGCAGAGCTACCCGGCCGAGCTGACCGAGGTGGTCGTCGCCGACGACGGCAGCACGCCGCCCCTGTCGGCGCCGGGCGCGCGGGTGGTGCGGGTGAGCGAGGGCTGGGGCCGCGGCGCCGCCCGCCAGGCCGGCGCCGCCGCCGCGACCGGTGACGTGGTGCACTGGCTCGACGCGGACATGATCCTGGACGAGGAGCACCTGGAAGCGCACATGCGCTGGCACCACCTGCTCGACCACGCGGTCGTGATCGGCGACACCAGGTTCGTGAACGAGCTCGGCGAAGAGGGCACCCGCACCGAGTACACCACCAAGACCCTCGAATCCACCCGCATGCTGCGCGACGCGGGCACCAGCGCCTACCTGCTGCACACCGGCGCCTCCAGCTCCGTCTCCGCAGACCTGCTGCGCGCGGTGGGCGGTGTGGACGTGACGCTCAACATGGCCGAGGACACCGAGCTCGGCTACCGGCTGGCCCAGGCCGGCGCCGTCTTCATCCCCGACCCCGCGGCCAAGGGCTGGCACGTCGGGCCGTCCACCGTGATGTTGCGGGCCAAGGAGGTGCACCGGCACAACTGGTCCTTCCTGGGCGACCTCATCCCCGATCTGCGCTGGCTGCGCGGCCATCCCCGCAGGCGGTGGCGGGTGCCGTACGTGCACGTCGTGACCGAGGCCGACGGCTACGAGCGCACCCGCGCCACCGTGGACGCCGCACTGGCCGGGACGCTCGCCGACACCGCCGTCACCATCACCGGCCCCTGGGACGTGCTCACCGCCGACCGGCACGCCGCCCTCGACGACCCGCACCTCGACCTGCGCCTCCTGCGCAACCTCTACGCCTCGGAGCCGCGCGTCGCGTTCGCGCCGGCCGCGCCCGCCTCCGTGGCGCCCGCGCCGTTCCTGCTGCGCGTCCCCGCCGGATGGGCGCCGGGCGCCGACACCATCGCCCAGCTCGTACGGCAGGCCGAACAGGAATCCCTGGGCCTGGTCTGCGCCGCCCTCACCGAGACCGGGGCCGGGGTCGTCGCCGCCCGGCTGGAGCGCACCGCCGCCTTCGCCCGCGCCGCCCGCCACCAGGGCCCGGCCGACGACCTGGTCGACGAGATGTTCGGCACGCTGTGGGTGAGCGGCACCGAGTTCGGCTTCGTCACCGGCGACGACGTCGAGCCGCCCGCCGGTGACCCGGCCAAGTGGCGGGCGCTGGCGACCAAGCGCGCCACCGAGGTCAAGGAGCTGGAGGCGGAGGTGGCCAGGCTGCGGGCCGAGGTGGACAACCTCTCGCAGCCGCCTCCCGAGCAGCCAGAACCCGCCGCCGGCCCGCTCGCCGCCCTGCTCAAGCACCTGAGGAAGACCGGATGACCACGCCTGCGGGTCGCCTCATGGAGGTTGCCATGATCTCTTCTCTCATCGCGGACATGCCGCAGGCGTGGGTCTTCGCCGTCGGCATCGACGAGGACGTCAAGGGCGTCGACCTCGACCGCGACATCCTGGAGCCGCCCAGCGGCAAGGAGCGCGCGCCCGAGGTGCTGGTGCTCGCCCGCACCCCCGCCGACCTGCGCCGGGTCGCCACCCTGCACAAGCTCCTTCCCGACACGCGCCGCGTGGTCGTGGCCGTGCTGGACGCGCCGCCCTCGCATCCGGCGCCGGTCCCGACCCCCACTCCGGCCAATCGGTGGCGCTCGCTCAGCGATCTGCGGGTCTACCAGCCCAAGGAGCGCGTCTGGGTGGTGGACGCGAAGTTCTCGGCGCCCACGCCGGCCGGCCGTACCGTTGCGGCGACCGCGCGGGCCTTCGCCGGGCACCGCCTCGACGTGATCGCGGCCCCCGCGGCGGCGATCGCCGGGGTCGGCGCGGCGGCGTGGCGGCCCGGCGACCCGAACGCCACCCCCACCGAGGTCGGCGGCCCGGTCCCGGAACGTGTCGGCGCGCCCGGCAGCGACCTGGTCCTGCGCACGCTCGACGACCCCGACGTGAACCCCGGCTCCGCCGACTCGCCCTGGGAGGCCGACTCCCCGTGGGAGGGCGACCAGACGCCGGTCGAGCGGCCCACGCTGCGCGCGGCCAGCTGGGAGCACCTGGGCCGGCCGGGCGGCGCCGAACTGCCGCTGGCCGACCCCGACGTGCTCGCCGAGCCGTCGATGATCCCGCCCGTCGACGAGCGGATGGTGAACCCGCAGGGCTTCGTGACCACCCCCTCGCGCGGCATGGCGGCGCTGACCGAGCGCGAGGGCCGCTGGTCGATCGTCCTGGACGACAGGGTGGTCACCTCCTTCGCCGAGTCCGGCGGCGTCACCGACTCCGACGTGGCCAGGCTCCGGCAGATCAGAGGCGTCGAGGTCGACTGGCAGCACGCCCACAGCGGGCCGCTCACCGCGGTCCGCGTGCTGGCCGGGCTGGCCACGGCAGGGGTGCCGCTGGTGTCGCCGTCCGTGCCTCGCTGGGCCGGGGCGCTGGGCGAGCCGCTGGTGCGGCTGATCGAGTCGGGCCCCGACCTCACCGACCAGCTTCGCCGGGAGGAGCACAGCATCCGGCTGCGCCGTACCGCGCTGCGCACCCACGGCGTGGCCGCCCGCTGGGAACAGCTCGGCGCGCCCGCGCCGGTGCCGCCGCTGACCTCCGTGCTGCTGGCCACGCGCCGGGCGGACATGGTCGGGTTCGCGCTCGACCAGATCGCCAGGCAGCGCGACGCGCAGCTTGAGGTGATCCTGGCCCTGCACGGCGTGCCCGCGGGCCACCCCGACGTGGCCGCCGCGATCGCCGCCTTCGACGGCCAGGTCACCGTGTACGAGGCGGCCGCCGACCAGATCTTCGGCGAAGTGCTGAACGAGGCGGCGGCCAGGGCCTCCGGCTCGTTCCTGCTGAAGATGGACGACGACGACTGGTACGGCCCGGACTTCCTGTCGGACCTGCTGCTGGCCCACTCCTACTCGGGGGCGCAGGTGGTCGGCACCGTGCCCGAGTTCGTCTACCTGTCCTCGATCGACGTCACCGTGCACCGCAAGCAGATCACCGAGCAGATCACCAGCTTCGTGGCGGGCGGCACGATCCTGGTCGAGCGCTCCGCCTTCCAGGCCGTCGGCGGGTTCCGTCCGCTGCGCCGTTCCGTGGACACGCAGTTCCAGGAGGCGCTGCAGGCGGCCGGCGGGCAGATCTACCGCACCCACGGGCTCGGCTACATCCTCCACCGCGGCCTGGCCGCCAACCACACCTGGCAGGAGCCGATCGGCACCTTCCTGCAACGCAATCGCCACCAGTGGCGCGGCTTCCGGCCGTGCGCGCTGATGGAACTGGAAGGGAGCGCCCGGATATGAGCAGGCCGGGGATGAGCGTAGCGCGTATCCGGCGCAACGACTACGGGGTCCTGACCCCGCCCGCGCTGGGCGCCTGGACGCCCGAGCTGACCGTCACCGTCGTCATCCCCGCCCACGACCGGCAGGAGACGCTCGACCTCACGCTCGCCGCGCTGGCCGCCCAGAGCTACCCGGCCGACCTGCTCGACGTGATCGTCGTGGACGACGGCAGCGCGCCGCCGCTGCGCCTGCCCGACCTGTGCCCCGCCGCCACGCGGCTCCTGCCCAGCGCCCCCGGCGGCTGGGGGCGCGCCTGGGCCCTGCAGACCGGCATCGACGCCGCCTCCGGTGAGGTCGTGCTCGTCCTGGACGCCGACATGGTGCCGCACCGCGGGCACGTCGAGGCGCAGCTGCGCTGGCACCACCTCGCGCCCTACCTCGTCGTGCTCGGCTGGATCGACTTCACCGCCGACGCCGTCCTGCCCGCCCCCGCCGAGGTACGCGAGGCGCTCGAAGCGGGCAACGAGGAAAAGTTGTTCCACCTGTCGCCGCTCCGCCACGACTGGGCCGAGAAGATCATCGAGGAGCACGACGGCCTGCGCACCGCGCCCAACGCGCTCGCCGCCCGCGTCCACGTCGGCGCCACCGCCTCCTACCCGGCCGCGCTCCTGCGCCGGATCGGCGGGCTCGACACCTCGCTGGTGCTCGCCGAGGACACCGAGCTGGGCTACCGGCTGGCGCAGGCGGGCGCCGTGTTCGTGCCCGACCCCGACGCGCGGGCCTGGCATCTCGGGCTGCCCACCGCCATGCGGGACTGGGCGGCGCTCAAGCGCTACAACGACCCGTTCGTGGCCGACCGGGTGCCGAACCGCCGCTATCTGCGGGTGAACCAGGGCCGCCGGTGGCTCGTCCCCTATGTGGACTGCGTGGTGGAAGGCGAGCACGCCTACGAGGACGTCCGCGCCACCGTGGACGGCCTGCTCGCCGCCTCCCTGCCCGACGTGCGCGTCACCGTCACCGGTCCGTGGCGGGACCTGGGCAGCGGCCGCCGCCACCCCCTGCGCGACCCCGACCTGGACCTCCGCCTGATCCACGCCACGTTCGAGCACGATCCCCGGGTACGGCTGACGCCCCCTTCAGCCCCACCGCCCGGAGCCGTGGCTCCCTATCGGCTGAGGGTTCCGCCCGGGTGGATGCCCGGTCACGACACCCTGCAGCGGCTGACCGAGCACCTCGACGAGCATGACCTGGGCGCGCTCTGCGTCGCGCTGGCCGAGGAGGGTGACGGCGTCGTCGTCGCCCGCCTCGAACGCACCGCCGCCCTGGCCAGAGCCGCCCTGCTGACCAGGCCGGACGAGCACCTGGACGACGTGATCCACGAGGTGTTCGGCGTGGAGTGGGTGGACGGCGAGTCGTGGGGGTTCGTCCGCCGTCCCAAGGTCTACCCGCCGCGCCGCCGTCCCCTGACCGAACTGGAGCAGCAGGCGCTCCAGCACGAGAAGGAGATCACCCGGCTGCGCCGCAGGGCCGCCGCGCTGCAGGCGGAGATGTCGCAACTTCGCAGGGAGGCCGGCAAGGCGGAGCGCGACGCCGTCCGGTGGCGCGACAAGGCCGAGGCGTGGCGCCAGGAGGCCGTCCGCCTGACCAGGGCCAAGGAACGTACCGTGCTGAAGCGCGCGGTGCGCCGGGTCCGCGACCTGACCTTTCCCGACCAGTAGCCGCTCAGGCGTGGCCGTTCTCCCAGGCCCACGCGGCGATCCCGACCCGGTTGCGCACGCCGAGCTTGCGCTGGACGTTGGCCACGTGCGTCTTGGCCGTGCCCGCCGAGATGAACAGCTCGGCTCCGATCTCCGGGTTCGAGCGGCCCTGCGCCACCAGCCGGACGATCTCGAGTTCGCGGTCGCTCAGCGTCTCGCCCGCCACCCCGGTACGGCCCTGCGCGGGCGTCAGGTGGCGCAGCAGCCGTACGGTCACAGACGGGCTGATCAGCGCGTCGCCCGCCGCCGCCGCCCGGATCCCTTCGGCCAGCAGCCCCGCCCCGGCGTGCTTGAGCAGGAAGCCGCAGGCGCCGGAGCGCAGCGCCGTGTGCACGTACTCGTCGAGGTCGTAGGTGGTCACGACGATCACGCGGATCGTGTCGGACAGCCGCCTGGTCAGCTCAAGGCCGTCCATGCGCGGCATCCGGATGTCGGCCACCACCACGTCGGGAGCCAGCTCGGCGGCCAGCTCCAGCGCGGCGACGCCGTCCGGCGCCTCGCCCACCACCTCCAGGTCGGGCTGGGCGTCGATGATGGTGCGAAAGCTCCGCCGCACCGCCGGCTGATCGTCGGCGACCAGCACCCGGATCGTCATGACCGTCCTCCCGGAAAAGCGACCGAAGATCCTCCCGGGAAGGCGACCTTCACCAGCCACCCGCCCTCTCCCGAACGGCCCGCGCCGAACGTCCCGCCCAGCGCCTCCACCCGCTCGGCCAGCCCGGCCAGCCCCACCCCAGGCCGTACGGACCCGGGCAGGCGCGGCTGGGCGGGCGCGCTGGCGTGGTCGGCGACCGTGAGCACGGTCGCGCCCGCCTCGTCCACCACCCGGATCGCCACGCTCGACCCGGCGGGCGCGTGCTTGCGCACGTTGGTGAGGGCCTCGGCGACGATGCGGTAGACCGTGGTGGCCACCTCGCGCGAGACCGACCTGGGTGGTGCGAGCTCCAGCTCCGTCTCCGGGTATCCGGCCTCGGCGAAGCGGCGTACCAGGCCGGGCAGGTCGTCCAGGCCGGGCAGCGGCTCGGCGGAGACCGGCTCGCCCTCCAGCTCACGCAGCATCCGGACGGTCCGGTCCATGGAGGCCAGCGCCCGGGTCCCGTCCTCCTCGATCGCCCGCAGCGTCACTGCCGCCTCCTGCGGCGAGCTCTCCAGCAGGATCTGTGCCGCCTGCGCCTGCAGGACCATGGCGCTGACGTCGTGGGCCACGAAGTCGTGCAGGTCGCGGGCGAGCTGCATCCGCTGGGAGCGCCTGGCCTCGCGCACCGCGCGCTCGCGGCGGCCGTCCAGCACCCGCAGGTACGCGCCCAGGCCGACCGCGCCGGCCGTACCGAATGACCAGAACAGCCCGAACGCGACCGACTCCACCACCGACTTCACCGGCACGACCTGCAGCGCCAGCAGCGCCTCCGCCACCGCGGCCACCGCCACGGCGGGAACCCCGCGCGGCAGGGGCGACCAGCGGACGGTCATCGTGATAAGCGTGAGGACGGCCAGCGTGTGGAAGTAGGTGGCCGGTCCGGCCGCGCCGACCGGGTCCGTCAGCCACACCAGCGTGCACGCCGCGCCGACGGCGCCCACGAGCGCGGTGAGCGGCGCGAGCAGCGGCCGCGTCCCGGGCGACCACGCGACGGCCGCGCTCGCCGCGGCGACCGCGAGCAGCGCGGGGACCGAGATCAACGGCTCCGGGAACGGCGACTTGAGCGAGACCAGCCAGACGGCGCACCAGAGCACGACCGCGCAGGCCAGCACCCGTTTCATGACCGCCACTTTATCCAGGAGGGAACGTGGGCGAATCTGCCGATCGGCAGATGTCCGCGCGCCGGTCCCGGCCCAGGCTGGGGAACCATGAAACGACGACTGATCCTCTCCGGCGCGCTGATCTGGAGCGCGATCTACGGCGCGCTCGGCTACTTCTGGTGGTCGGGCGGCGGCGGCTTCCCCTTCGGCGACCCCAACGCCTTCGTCGGGATGAGCCTCTTCGAGGGCGTGACGGCGGGCGCGATGGCACCGGTCATCGCCCTCGCCTGTACAGCCGGCGTCGTGCTCGCGGCGTCGGCCCTCTGGTGGCCGAGGAATCCCGCCCCGGCGGTCGCGGCGTATGGCTGGGTGGCCGGGGCGATCCTGCTGTTCGTGCTGCCCGACGTCCGGCTGCTGCAGAACATGGCCTACTCCCTGCGCGGCTACTTCGGCCTGGTCGACTGGCCCGTGCTCAACCAGCTCGTGTGCGTCGCGGGCGGAGCGCTGTGGATCGGCGTCGCGCTGGGCTCCGCGCGGGGCGGCGCCGCGTCGTGGCCGTGGCGGCGGATCGGGCTCTGGGCGACGATCGTGGCGGTGCTGTCGCCGCTGCCGTACGGCGTGCAGCGGGCGGCCTGGGCGGCGGGCATCCCGCTGTGGGTCGACCAGCGCTTCGTCGACGACCTCGCGGCAGACGCCGTCGCCAAGGGCGTGAGCGGGCTGGGGAGCTACTCGCTTCCGCTGCTCTGCCTGGGCGGGGCGCTGCTCACGCTCGGGCTGGCGCAGCGGTGGGGGCGCGTCTTCCCGCACTGGGTGCCGGTGCTCGGCGGGCGCGCGGTGCCCGAGGCGATGGCGGTGGCGCCCGCGTCGCTGGTGTCCGTGGCTCTCACCGTGACCGGGGTGAGCTCGTGGCGCGGCCTGCTGTCCGGCGACATGGACTGGTCGGTCGGCGGCGTGGGCCTGTTCTTCCTGCCGTGGGGGCTGTCGCTGGGCGTGGCCACCGTGGCGTACCACTACACGCGAGGTCACGTCACTGCAACGCCGTTCACCCTGGCCCGCCCCCAGCCTGATATGCGGCCATAATTACGGGACAGCCGGGGGTTTGCGGGGTGCGGAGAGATGACGGCGTTACTCGTGCGAGGTCCGGCGGGCTTCATCCGGCTTGTGCCGGGGCAGCGGCTGCTCGTGGGGCGCGAGGGCGACATCGCGATCGCCGACGCCCGCGTCTCCCGCCACCACGCCGAGGTCGTCTACGAGTCGGGCCGCTGGATCCTGCGCGACCTCGGCAGCCGCAACGGCACGTTCATCGGGCAGAACCGCATCTCGACCGTCCACGTGGCCGTCCCCTGCACGGTACGGCTCGGCGGCGCAGAACACGGCCCCCGCCTCGACCTAGAACCCGAACCCACACCCCCAGGCACTCACCCAACAGCCCCGCAACCCCAGCGCCCAGGCACCCACCACACCGGCCACCAGGTAACCGGGCACCCAGCCCCTCCAACCCCGGGACACCCCAACACGGGGCAGCCAAGCCCAGGCCACCCTGGCGCGGGGCATCCCAGGCCGTGGCACCCCAACCCGTGGCACCCCAACCCGGGGCAGCCCGATGCGGGGCACCCGAACCCCGGGCACCCAAGCCCAGGGCACGCGAACCCCGGACATCCCAACCCGGGGCACCCCAACCCCGGGCACCCGAGCCCAGGGCAGCCAAGCGCGGGGCGTTCCGGTGCGGGGGATTCCGGGGGTGGGCAGGGGTGGGGCGGGGTTTCGGAAGGGGTGACGCAGCTTGGGCGGCCGGCCGTGCGGGCGCGGCCGAGTGAGGTGCCCGAGCGGGTCCTCCCCCTGACCGACGTCCTGCGGATCGGCCGGGCCGCCGACAACGACCTGGCGCTGCCCGACGACCTGCTGATCTCCCGCCACCACGCCGAGATCCACCGCTCCCCCAACGGCCCGTACGTCAGGGACCTGCGCAGCCGCAACGGCACCCACGTCAACGGCCACCGCGTCACCGACGCCTACGTCCAGCCGGGCGACCTGGTCTCGGTGGGCCACTACCAGCTGGTCGTGCACCGCGACCACGTGGCGGTCCACGCCGACACCGGCGCCGTGTCCCTGCGGGCCGAGGAGCTGACGGTCAAGGCGGGCTCCGCCGTACTGCTGGACAGGGTGAGTCTGCAACTGGACGCGTGCAGTCTGCTCGCGGTCGTGGGCCCGTCGGGCGCGGGCAAGTCGACGCTGCTGGGCGCGCTCACCGGCGCGCGGCCCGCCACGCACGGCCGGATGTTGTACGAGAACCGCGACCTGTATGCCCACTACGACGACCTGCGTCACCGCATCGGCCTGGTCCCGCAGGACGACATCCTGCACAAGGAGCTGACGGTCGAGCGGGCGCTGGGGTACGCGGCGGCGCTGCGCTTCCCCCAGGACGTGACACGGGCCGAGCGCCGGGCCCGCATCGACGAGGTGATCGACCAGCTCGACCTGGCCGAACGCCGCAAGCTGCGCATCGACCGGCTCTCCGGTGGCCAGCGCAAGCGCACCAGCGTGGCGCTGGAGCTGCTGACGAAGCCGTCGCTGCTGTTCCTGGACGAGCCGACCTCCGGGCTGGATCCGAGCCTGGACAAGGAGGTCATGAACACGTTGCGGGAGCTGGCCGACGACGGCAGGACCGTGGTGGTGGTCACGCACAGCGTGCTGCACCTGAACGTCTGCGACCGGGTGCTCGTGCTCTGCCGAGGCGGCAAGGTCGGATATTTCGGCCCGCCGGGTGAGTTGCTGGGATTTTTCGGGGCGACGGAGTATTCGGAGGTCTTCAAGAAGGTCAGCGACGAGGCCGACCTGTGGGCCGACCGCTTCCGCCGTTCCGCCTACTACACGCGCTACTGCGGCGGCGGCTCCGGCCAGGGCCTCGACGGCCATACCGTCACCCCGCCACCGGCGCCGCCCAAGCAGAGCATGGGACGGCAGTTCGCGATCCTGTCGCGGCGGATGTTCTCGGTGATCCGCTCCGACAAGCTGGCCGCGCTGTCGATGATCGGCCTGCCGATCATCCTGGCGCTGATGACCCGGGTCGTGGAGGGCTCCGCGGGCCTGGCGCCGCCCGGCGGCAAGATCGGGCGCAGCGAGGAGGCCGGAACCCTCCTGATCATCCTGGTGTTCGGGGCCGCGCTGATGGGCCTGATCGGCGCGATCCGGGAGATCGTCAAGGAAGGCCCCATCTACCGCCGCGAACGTTCGGTCGGCCTGTCACCGGTGGCGTACCTGCTGTCGAAGGCCGCCGTCCTCGGCGCGATCAACGTGGTGCAGGCGACGTTGTTCGTCACGCTGGCCATGATCGGCCGCAAGCCTCCGGCCGATCCGCTGATCTTCGGCTCCGGCAGCGTGGAGATCATCGTCGTGGTCTCCGCGGTGGCGTTCACCTGCAGCCTGCTGGCCTTGCTGGTCAGCGCCCTGGTCAGCACCAACGAGCAGGCCATGCTGATCATGGTGGTGCTGGTGATGGCCCAGTTCGTCTTCATCGGCAAGCTGATCGAGGTCGTGGGTCGTACCGGCCTGGAGCAGCTCACCTGGCTCATCCCCACCCGCTGGGGCTACGCGGCCGCCGCGGCCACCACCAACCTGCAGAAGATCGACATCGCCAAGCCCAAGGACGCCCTCTGGGACCACGACCCGGCGGGCTGGCTGCGCTCGATGGCCGTGCTGCTCCTCATGTCGGCGGTCCTGGCCCTGGCCACCCGCCTCGCCCTGCGCCGCTACGAGGCCAAGTCCCGCTGAACCCCAAGGTCATCCCCGGCCAATAGTATGAAGTTCAACAAAAGCAATGAAAGGGCACGCAATGGACGTCGAGCAGACGGCCCTGCCGGGGATCGGACTGCGGCACGAGTTCACCACCCAGTCCGGAAGGCGGATCGGCATCGTCTCGCACCGCAGCGGCCGCCGGGACCTGGTGATCTACGACAAGAGCGACCCGGACCAGGCGTGCGAGGCGGTCAAGCTCAACGACGAAGAGGCCGACGCCCTGTGCGAGCTGCTCGGCGCGCCGCGCATCGTGCAGCGGCTCAACGAGCTGCACCGGCAGGTCGAGGGCCTGGTCAGCGTGCAGTTGCCGATCAGCGAAGGCGGGCCGTACGCGGGCCGTCCCATGGGCGACACCCAGATGCGGAGCCGTACCGGATCGTCCATCGTGGCCGTCGCGCGCGACGGCGGGGTGGTGGCGAGTCCCGGTCCGGACTTCGTGTTCGCCGCCGGTGACGTGGTCGTGGTGGTGGGCACGCCCGAGGGCACCTCGGCCGCCGCCGACATCCTGGCCGCGGGGTAGGCCCGCGGGTGCACGCAGGGATCCTTCTTCTCGAACTCGGTGCTGTCATCCTCGGTCTCGGCGTGCTCGGCGCGCTGGCCCTGCGCGGCGGCATCTCCCCCATCCCCCTCTACCTGATCGCGGGCCTGGCCTTCGGCACCGGCGGCATCCTGCCGCTGGCCACCAGCGAGGAGTTCATCCAGGTCGGCGCCGAGCTCGGCGTCATCATGCTGCTGCTCACGCTGGGCCTGGAGTACAACGCCGACGAACTGGTCACCAGCCTGCGCGGCAACCTGCGCGGCGGCCTCGTGGACCTGGTGCTCAACGCCGCGCCCGGCGCGATCGCCGCTCTGCTGCTCGGCTGGGGCCCGGTCGCCGCCGTCGCGATGGCCGGCGTCACCTATGCCACCTCCTCCGGCATCACCGCGAAGGTCCTGTCCGACCTGGGCTGGATCGGCAACCGGGAGACACCCGTCGTCCTGTCGCTCCTGGTCTTCGAGGACCTCACGATGGCCCTCTACCTGCCCATCCTCACCGCGCTGCTGGCCGGCGCGAGCCTGCTGAGCGGGGCGGTGACGGTCGCGATCGCGCTGGCGACCGTGAGCGTCGTGCTCGTCTTCGCCCTCCGGTACGGCAAGCTCATCGAACGCTTCGTGGCCAGCCCCAACTCCGAGGTCCTTCTCCTGAAGGTCGTCGGCCTGGCCCTCCTGGTCGCCGGGATCGCCCAGCAGCTCCAGGTGTCGGCGGCGGTCGGCGCGTTCCTGGTGGGCATCGCGCTGTCGGGAGAGCTGGCCGAGGGCGCGCGGGCGCTGCTGGAGCCGCTGCGCGACCTGTTCGCCGCGGTGTTCTTCGTCTTCTTCGGCCTGCAGACCGACCCGGCGGCGATCCTCCCGGTGGCCGGGCTGGCCGCGGTGCTCGCCCTGGTCAGCATGGTCACCAAGCTCATGACGGGCGCCTACGCCGCCCGCCGCGCGGGCATCGCCAAGGCCGGTCAGGCGCGGGCGGGCATCGCGCTGATCCCGAGGGGCGAGTTCAACATCGTCATCGCCGGGCTCGCGGTGGCCGCCGGGGTCCATCCGGACCTCGGGCCGCTGGCCGCCGCGTACGTGCTCATCCTGGCGGCCTTCGGCCCGCTGGCGGCCAAGGCGGTGCAGCCGCTGATCACCGCGATCGCCCGGCGCACCTGATCATGTGGGGAGGGGGCTACTCGTCGCCCTCCACGCGCATCACGCTGGCCACCGCGCGGACGATGTCGAGCTTGCGCAGCCCCTCCATCGTGGCGGTGAGCGCGGCGTCGGTGGCGCGGTGGCTGACGATCACCAGCTGGGCGTCGTCGCCGTGCCCCTCCTGCCGGACCGTCTGGATGGAGACGTCGTGGCGGGCGAACTCCTCCGCCACCCTGGCCAGCACGCCCGGCTTGTCCGCGACGTCCAGCGCCACGTGGCAGCGGGTCACGGTCTCGCCCATCGGGTGCACGCTCAGCGAGGCGTACGTGGACTCCTCCGGCCCGCGCGCCCCGGCCAGCCGGTTTCTGGCCACGGCCACCAGGTCGCCCAGGACCGCGGACGCGGTGGGCGCGCCACCGGCGCCGGCGCCGTAGAACATGAGCTGCCCGGCCGACTCCGCCTCCACGAACACCGCGTTGTACGCCTCGCGCACGCCGGCCAGCGGGTGGGTGCGGGGGATCATCGCCGGGTGGACGCGTACGCCGACGCTCTGGCCGTCGTCGGAACGGGCGCAGATGGCCAGGAGCTTGATGACGTACCCCATGGCCTTGGCCGAGGCGACGTCGGTCGCGGTGATCTCGGTGATGCCCTCGCGGTGCACCTGCTCGGCGGTCACCCGGCTGTGGAAGGCCAGCCCGGCGAGGATCGCGGCCTTGGCCGCGGCGTCGAAGCCCTCGACGTCGGCGGTGGGGTCGGCCTCCGCGTAGCCGAGCGCCTGCGCCTCCTCCAGCGCGTCGTTGAACGAGGCGCCCGAGGAGTCCATCTTGTCGAGGATGTAGTTGGTGGTGCCGTTGACGATGCCGAGCACCCGGTTGACGTGGTCGCCGGCCAGCGACTCGCGCAGCGGCCGCAGCAGCGGGATGGCCCCGGCCACGCTCGCCTCGAAGTAGAGGTCCCCGCCGCCGGCGCGGGCCGCCTCGTGGAGGGTCGAACCGTCCTCGGCCAGCAGCGCCTTGTTCGCCGTCACGACCGACTTGCCCTTGGACAGGGCCGCGACGATCAGCGAGCGCGCGGGCTCGATGCCGCCGATGACCTCGACCACGATGTCGACGTCTTCGCGGGTGACGAGGGCCTCGGCGTCGGTGGTGAGCAGCGCGGGGTCGACGTCCACCTCGCGTTTACGCCCCAGCCTGCGTACGGCGACGCCCGCCAGCTCCAGCGGCGCCCCGATCCTGGCCGCCAGGTCGTCGGCCTGCTCGGCCATGAGCCTGATGACCTGCGAGCCGACGACGCCGCATCCCAGCAGCGCGACCTTCACAGTTGCCCCCTCAGCAGATCGTCCTCGGTCTCGCCCCGCACGATCACCCGGGAGGCGCCGTCGGCGACGGCGACCACGGCGGGTCTGGGCAGATAGTTGTAGTTGCTGGCCAGCGACCGGCAGTAGGCGCCGGTGGCGGCCACCGCGATGAGGTCGCCCGGCGCGAGGTCGGCCGGGAGGTAGAAGTCCCTGATGACGATGTCGCCGCTCTCGCAGTGCTTGCCGACCAGGCGGCTGAGCATGGGCGCCGCGGTGCTCTCGCGGTTGGCCAGCACCGCGGTGTACTCGGCGCCGTAGAGCGCGGTGCGCACGTTGTCGCTCATGCCGCCGTCGATGCTGACGTAGGTGCGGATGCCCTCGACGTCCTTGACGGTGCCGACCTCGTAGAGGGTGATGCCGCCGGGGCCGACGACGGTGCGTCCCGGCTCGACGGTGAGCTTGGGCACGGGCAGCCCGGCGCCGGCGCAGACCTTGGCGACGATCTCACGCAGGCCGTCGGCCAGCTCCTTGATGTCGGGGGCCTCGTCGCCTTCGACGTAGGCGATGCCGTAGCCGCCGCCGAGGTCGAGCTCGGGCAGCACGACGTCGTGCTCGTCCTTGATCCGCACGAGCAGGTCGGCCAGGCGGCGGGCGGCCACCTCGAAGCCGGCGGTGTCGACGATCTGCGAGCCGATGTGGGAGTGCAGGCCCACGAGTTCGAGCTGGGGCAGCGCGAGGATGCGGCGGACCGCCTCGGCGGCGGCGCCGGTATTGAGCGACAGGCCGAACTTCTGGTCGTCGTGGGCGGTCGCGATGAACTCGTGCGTGTGCGCCTCGACGCCGGTCGTCACCCGGATCATGACCTTGGGCCGCTTGCCGAGCTCGTCGGCGAGGTAGCCGACCCTGGCGATCTCCTCGTAGGAGTCGACGACGATGTGCCCGACGCCGACCTCCAGGGCCCTGGTCAGCTCGGCGACCGACTTGTTGTTGCCGTGGAGCGTGATGCGCTCGGGCGGGAAGCCGACGCTGAGCGCGACGGCCAGCTCACCGCCGCTGGCCACGTCGAGGCCGAGCCCCTCGTCCTGCAGCCACCGGACGATCTCCCTGCACAGGAACGCCTTCCCGGCGTAGTGCACGTCGGAGCCGGCGAAGGCGGTGGCGTAGTCGCGCATGCGCGAGCGCACGTCGGCCTCGTCGAAGACGTAGAGCGGAGTGCCGTGCTCGGCGGCGAGGTCCCGCACGTCCATGCCGCCGACCGTGAGGGCGCCCTCGGTCCTGCTCGACGTTCGCGGCCAGATCGCGGGATTGATCCGGTTGAGGTCGGCGGGCGCCAGCGGCGGGCGCTCGTGGGGCAGCATCTCGGCGTGCCGGTCCCCTGCGGGATGGGCGAATCGACTCACCCAAAAGAGGCTATCGGAATGCGGGATCGCGCCGGACACCGTGCCCACCTATCGAGACACGATGTGCAGGAAATTGTAGAGTTTTTACACGTTTTCACGCCTTATGGCGTGAAATTTCAGATTCTGTCAGGTCCGGGAAGGACTTCCTGTACGGCCAGCGCCAGCCGCACCCGAGCGGTGTGCACCTCGGAGGCCGGTTCGTCCCCGACGGGCAGCGGCGCCGCCTGCTCGTAGGCGTCGTGGTAGGCCAGCGCCAGCCGTACCAGAAAGGCCGCCCACCCCGGCTCCGCACTGACCTGGCGGCCGGGCAACTCGGCCAGCACCCGCAACACCGCACGATCCCGCACCCCCGACAACCCCGACAACCCCGCAGCCTCGAACCCACCGGCCACCCTGAGACCGCCGGGCACCCCGAGCGCGCCGGACACCCCCAAACCGCCGGTCCCCTCACCAGCGCCGGGCACCCCGAGGGCGGGGGCCTCTCGCGTCACGGACACCGCCCTTGCCCGCGCATATCTCACCACAAATCCGGGGTTGTCCCAGGTCAGCGGCGCCTCCGGCCAGCCCTGGTCCGGCACGGCGAACACGTCGGCCAGCACGTCGGCGGGCTCGGGCAGGACGATCCGCAGCAGCCCGTTCGGCAAAGCAACCGCCCCGGGCACGGACGCGGCCAGCTCGCCCGGATCCACCCGGCGGCGCAGCGCGGCGGCCGACAGGTAGACCGCCTCCCGCGTCCAGTCGCCCTCGGGCGTGGGCGGCTCGCCGAGAAGCTCCGCGAGCTGCCCCGGTGTCATCAGATGAGCGCGTGGGGCTCGGCGGAGCCGTACTCGATGAGCTGGGCGGCGCCCAGCAGCCAGCGGTCCTCGTCGCGCACGCGCACGTAGCCGAACCGGTCGGCGGAGAAGACCTTCACCCCGTCGGTACGGCACTGCCGCATGAGCACCTCGTCCCAGCCCTCGGTCAGGTCGGGGAAGCCCAGCTCGCGCAGCGCGTTGCGGCGGGCCAGCAGCGTCGCCCCGGCGATCTCCGGCGTGTAGGTGTATTCGGCGTCCGGCTGCTTCAGCAGCGTGGCCTGGGCGTTGCGCAGATGGGCGTAGAAGGCGGCCTTGCCCACGATGTCCGCGGTGCCGAACAGGAAGGCGCGGCTCAGGTCGGACAGATAGTGCATGCCGTAGACGTCGCGCGGGTCCATGACCGCGACCAGGTCGGCCTCGCACAGGTCGAGCCCGTGGTTGAGCATGCCGCCCGTGGACAGCGCCGGGTCGAGGTCGCGGAAGACGACCTCGGCGTCCTTGATCACGTCGCGGGCGCGCTCCCCCGCGCCGGGCGGGCCGAACAGGATGAGCTGCGTGACCCCGCTCTGCCGGGCGACCTGGGCGAGCGCGTGCTCCAGCAGCGCCGCGTCGGGCACCGGCAGGATCACCGAGACGTTCAGCGTCGCGCGGGCGCTGGGGAGGCCGATGCGCTCCAGCAGTTCGTCGACCCGCTCGGTCATCGTGCCGCCCGAATAGGCGCGGCGCAGCGCGGCGTGCGCGCGGCGGGAATCGGGCTCCGGGCCGATCGAGGTGCCGCAGGCGGCGATCTCCGACAGCCGCCACGGCGGCGTTCCCGGCGGTACGTCCACCGCGGCCGGCCAGCGGTAGGACGTCAGCACGTCCGGATACGACAGGTGCGGCGGCAGCAGCTGCTCCAGCGTGAGCACCCGGTCGACCCGACCGCCCGACAGCGGCAGCGGGTTGTGCACCCTCGGCTGCACGCCGAACTGCAGCCTCGGCCAGCCGCCGGCCGCCTCGACGCTGAAGCGGTGCTCGAACAGGGCCGCGGCAGCGGCGTAGTCGGCGGGGTCGCCCTGGGTGTGCCAGAAGACCGTGCGGATGCCCCGCTCGGCACACCAGGCCAGCAGCGCGCGCAGGCCGTCGCCCGGCTCGCCGGTGATCTCCTCGGCCCAGGGGCCGCCGGTGACCGACTCGACCACGAGCAGGTGGGGCACCTCCAGCGGCAGCACCCGGGCGAAGTCGCGCGGGGTGAAGCCGGTCGTCTGCCGCCACTCGTAGCGCAGCAGCGCCTCGGCGTGCGGGTCGGCGATGACGGCGGCGGTCAGGTGGGGGCGTGTGTTGGGTCCGGTCGGGATCCTGAACGGCTTCAGCCGGAACGAGGCGCCCTCTATCGTCCTGGTCGCCGCGGTGGCCTGGAAGGCGGCGCCGGGCCGCTCGGCCTTCTGCTCGGCGGCGGCGACCGGCTTGCGCTTGGGCGCGACCGGGCGCGGGGCGGCCTTGGCGGCGCCCTTGATGCCCTTGGCCAGCCGCACCGGGTTGGACTTGCCGGACTTCAGCGCGTCACCGAGCCGGTTCCAGCGGGCGACCTTGATGGAGGACAACTTCCACTGCGCCACCTCGGCCTGATAGCGCTGCTCGGCCAGCTCCTTGCGCAGCCGTTCCGCGTCGGAGCGCTCGTCGTCGAGCCGGTCTTCCAGCTCCGACACCTGCGCGGCCAGCGCCTTGGCCTCCTGCGCGCTCTGCTCGGCGGCGGCGAGCTTCGCCTGGGCCGTGTCCAGCAGGCGCGCCAGCTCCGCCGCGTGCTCGGCCTGGGCGACCGCGTCCCTCAGCGCCTTGCGCGTGCTTTCCAGCTCCGTCATCGGCCTTCCTCCAGCAGGCCAACGACAAAGTGGCCGTATCCATTGGCTCGCTCGCTGCGCTCGCTCACGAGGCCAAAGGATACCCTTCAACCGGTAAGCGGCAGGAAGGGATGGATCCGGTGCAGTTCAATGTGCGGCCCTACGTCTGCGGAGCCCTCGGCCGGATCGACCCCGCCGTCGCGGCGAAGCTGGCCGCCGCCGGCCCACGCTGCCGCCCCGCGCTCCAGAC
The DNA here is from genome assembly GCF_014203235.1 of Nonomuraea endophytica. Taxonomy (GTDB): domain Bacteria; phylum Actinomycetota; class Actinomycetes; order Streptosporangiales; family Streptosporangiaceae; genus Nonomuraea; species Nonomuraea endophytica. Next base: position 396,770 of record NZ_JACHIN010000007.1, read on the forward strand.
CGCCAGCGCGGCGCTGTTCAGCACCGCTCCGCTGCCGCCCTACCACCGCTCAGAGGGCGAGTTCGCCTTCTCCTGGGGCGAGCGCAAGCCGCCCGCCGCGGCCTCGTGGATGTCGGTCGCCGAGACCTACGAGACGCCCGGTCTCATCGGCGCGGGCGAGCGGGTCACGCTGCACGCGGGCGCGCTCGGGCTGGTCGACGTCTATTACGTACGGCTCGGCGACGCCGTCTACTTCTCCTCCCTGATCGCCCCCCTGCTCTCGCTGGTCCCGGTCGAGATCGACTGGGACGCGTGGGCCTCGATCCTGCAGGTGACCTTCCCGCTCGGCGAGGCGACGCCGTACCAGCAGATCAGGCGGCTGCCCGGCTCCAGCGCGCTGGTGTTCACCGGCGAGCGGCTGGCCACCGAGCGGCGGCTGCCGCGCTGGCTGCGGCGCGAGCCGTACGAGGCCTGGGTGGGCGCGGACGAGATCCTGGAGATCCTGCACGAGGTCTACAAGGACTACGAGGGCCGGCGGCTGCTGGTCCCGGTCAGCGGCGGCTACGACTCGCGGCTGCTGGCCAGCGTGGCCGTGGCGCGCGGCTTCGACGTGGAGTCCTGGACGACCAGCCCGGACGACGGCACCGACACCGACATCTCCTTCGCCCGGTCGATCACCCGCGAGCTGGGCATCCCGCACCGCGTGGTCACCCAGGATCCCGGCGCCTATCCGGCCGACGCGCTGGAGGTCGCGCGCAGGCTCGAATATCTGACGCCGCACCACGCCTGGTACGCGCCGTTCGCCAAGGAGGTGCACGGCGCCGGCCGCATCCTGGTCGACGGCCTGGCCGGCGGGCCGCTGCTGAAGAACTTCATGGTCAGCGGGGCGGCGCTGGAGGCCACCTCGCAGGCCGAGCGCTCGGCGGCGGTGCTGAGCTCGCTGTCCTTGGGCGCGCCTTCGCGGCCGTTCCTGTCGGAGGCCGCTGCCGCCTGGATGGCGCAGACCGTGGGCGAGCAGTTCGCCGAGTCCACCTCGATGCTCCACGGGCACCGGGCGGAGCTGCCGCTGTCGGTGCTGCACACGAGGACGGTGCGGGGCATCGCGCGTTCGGCGGTGAACCTGGTGGGGCCGGAGGCCTCGTTCGCGGCGCCGTTCATCCACCCGGAGTTCTTCGACGCGGCGCTGTCGGTGGGCGTGGCCCGCAAGGACAAGGGGCGCTTCTACCGCGAACTGCTCCACGCGGCCAGCCCTCGGGTGGCCGCGCTGCCGTCCACGAACGTGGTCAAGCAGCCGCTTCAGCGGGTGCCGCTGCGCTCGACGGCGGCGCCGGCCCGCGAATACTCGCACCGGATGCTGGCCACGGTGGCCGACCGAGTGCCCGGCCTGCTGTCGGACGACCTGCACGAGGTGATCGGCGGCGGGCCCGACGCGCTGACGCGCTTCAACGGCTGGAACGACCGGTTCTGGGTGCGCGGACTGGTGCTGTTCGGCGCCTGGCTGCGCGATTACGGGCATGACCTGGGTGAACTGGAAGCTCCGTTCTAGCGAACGCTAAGTAACGTCGCGATTACACCGCGATCTCGTGGGTATTACATGCGGCACAGCACAAGCGGGTTCCGGAAGGCCGACGGGCTGGTAGTGTTCGGCCCGTAAGCGCCGCGAACAAGCGGGCACCGGGTCACAAATCCGGGCTCGCTCAGGGCATGGGGTTCGCAGGGATGACGACTCCAGGCGGCGCGGTCACCACAAAACGCCGGGGTAACCGGTGACTTCGTCCTGCCCACATCTCCTTCTGTGAGCGACACATGATCAACGCATCCCCAACACCTGAGCAGGTGTCCGAGACGTTCGTCTCGGAGGACCCGCACTGGTATAAGCGGGCTGTTTTCTATGAGGTCCTCGTCCGGGGTTTCAAGGACTCCAACGGCGACGGCACCGGAGACCTGCGCGGTCTGGTCGAGAAGCTCGACTACGTGCAGTGGCTCGGGGTCGACTGCCTTTGGCTGCTGCCCTTGTACGAGTCGCCGTTGCGCGATGGCGGGTACGACATCTCCGACTATATGAAGATCCTTCCGGACTTCGGGGACCTCGGGGACTTCGTCCAGCTCATCGAGTCGGCGCACGCCCGTGGGCTACGCATCATCACCGACCTGGTGATGAACCACACCAGTGACCGGCATCCATGGTTCCAGGCCTCCCGGCACGATCCCGAGGGGCCCTTCGGCGACTTCTACGTCTGGTCCGACGAACCCACCGGCTACCCCGACGCGCCGATCATCTTCATCGGCGCCGAGGAGTCCAACTGGACCTACGACCCGGTGCGCAAGCAGTACTACTGGCACCGCTTCTTCCACCACCAGCCGGACCTGAACTACGACAACCCGGCCGTGCAGGAGGCGATGCTGGAGGTCCTGCGCTTCTGGCTGGACCTGGGCATCGACGGCTTCCGCCTGGACGCGGTGCCGTACCTGTTCGAGCGCGAGGGCACCGGATGCTCCGGCCTGCCCGAGACGCACGCCTACCTCAAGAAGGTGCGCGCCGAGGTCGACCGCCTCTACCCCGACCGCGTCCTGCTGGCCGAGGCCAACGGCTGGCCCGAGGACGTGGTGGAGTACTTCGGCGACCCCACCACCGGGGGTGACGAATGCCACATGGCCTTCCACTTCCCGCTGATGCCGCGCATCTACATGGCGGTCAAGAAGGAGGCCCGCGAACCGATCTCCGAGATCATGTCGCGGACCCCCAAGCTGCCCGACAGCGCCCAATGGGGCATCTTCCTCCGCAACCACGACGAGCTCACGCTCGAGACGGTGACCGAGGAAGAGCGCGACTACATGCACAACGAGTACGCCAAGGACCCGCGCATGCGCGCCTACCTCGGCATCAGGCGGCGCCTGGCACCGCTGCTCGACAACGACCGCGACATGATCGAGCTCTTCCACGCCCTGCTGCTGTCGCTGCCCGGCTCGCCCGTCATGTACTACGGCGACGAGATCGGCATGGGCGACAACATCTGGCTGGAGGACCGCGACTCGGTCCGCACCCCGATGCAGTGGAGCCCCGACCGCAACGCCGGCTTCTCCAGCGCCGACCCCGGGCGGCTCTACCTGCCCGCGGTGATGGACCCGATCTACGGCTTCCAGGCGGTCAACGTCGAGGCGCAGCAGAAGCACGAGGGCTCACTGCTGCACTTCACCCGCCGCATGCTGCAGATCCGGCGTAACCACCCGGTCTTCGGCACCGGCGCGTACACCGAGATGTGGTCGTCCAACTCCAGCGTGCTGACGTTCGTCCGCGAGGAGGGCGACGACCTCATGCTGTGCGTGAACAACCTGTCGAAGTTCCCGCAGCCGGTCGAGCTCGACCTGCGCCGCTTCAAGGGCATGACCCCCGTGGAGGCACGCGGCGGCGTGCCGTTCCCGCAGATCGGCGAGCTGCCGTACCTGCTGACACTGCCGGGCCACGGCTTCTACTGGTTCGCCCTGAAGCACATGTGAGCCTGTCGCCGTTCGGATACTCTCTGTGGCGTGGCGACAGACACCGCATCGCGTGTCGATGCTCTCGAGGTTCGTGTGAACGTGCTTGAGGAGGCGCGTGACACGCACGAAGAAGCGATTTACAAGGTGCACCGCTCCACCGTCAAGCTGGAGCTCGGCGTTGACCGCCTCCTCGACATCGTCGGTGGTAGGCACGTGACTGAGGCCGAGGTGGACGAGGAGCTTGACGGAAGGTGACGCCTAGCGGGCGGTGACGGGTACTTGGGCCCGTGCCGCCCGTCTGGCGGGGATCAGTGCCACCGCCAGTGCGGCGCCCACGGCCACCAGCACGGCGAGCACGAGTGTGGTGGCCGAGGGTGGGCGGCCGATGCCGGCGCCCACACCGCTGGTGTGTCCCTGCAGGTCGATCAGGCCCGTCACCACCGAGGCGCCCACGGCGGTGCCCGCGAGCACGCCCAGGATCACCAGCAGGCCGGTCCCGGTCACCAGCGTGGCCATGAGCTGGCGCGGGGTCAGTCCCATCGCCTTCAGCACCGCCAGGTCGAGCGCGTGGTCGCGCAGGCCGAGCGCGCTGGCGGTCAGCAGGTTCGCCAGGCCGATCAGCGACAGCACGAAGATGAGCGCCACGATCAGCACCCGGATGACGGTCAGCCGCTCGGCCGGGTTCACCACGCGCTGCACGTCGAGCCCCTCGCCGGAGACGGCCAGCAGCCGCGTGCGCACCTCGCCCGCGTCCGCGCCGTCCTTCAGGACCAGCGCGTAGAACTCCGGCGGCACCGTGTCCTTGGCCGCGAGGCTGTCCAGGCCGACCGAGAGCACCTCGCCGTCCAGGTCGGGCTCCACGGTCCTGCCGACGATGCGCACGATGAGCGGCGAGTCGCCGACCGTCAGCCGCACCCGGTCGCCGATCTTCGCCCGCAGCAGGTCGAGCAGGCCCTGCCCGGCCACGGCCTCGCCGGGCTGGGCGTACATGCGGCCCTCCACCACCGGGAAGGGGTACGGCTCCGCCGAGTTGCCGATCGCCCGCACCCGCACCGACCTGGCCTGGCCGGGGGCCAGGGCGTTGACGTCGGCGCCCTGGTAGACGGTGGCCACCCCACGGTCGGCCTTGGCCATGCGCTCGGCCGAGGCCGACTCCAGCTTGCCGGGACGGACGTGCAGGGCGGCGTGCTGGCCCACCTGGGCGGGGTTGCGCTGGAAGTTGTCGAGGGTGGACCACACGCCCAAGCCAATGGTGATCATCATCATGGGCACGGCCAGGCCGAACACGGTCATGAAAGCGGGCACGCGTCGGGTGAACGCGTCGCGGGCGCCCAGGACGAGGGCGGGCGGGAGCCGTACCAGAAGGGCCAGGCGCGCCAGACGCGACAGGTGGCCCCGGGGCGGCGCGGAGGGGGCGGCGGGGATCGGCGGGGTGCGGCCGCCACGCCAGGCGGGCAGGCCGACGGCGGCGAGCACGACCAGGGCGGTGCCGGCGACGATGAGCAACACCGGCGCGGGGGCGATGGCCGAGGGGCCGAGCACGACGGCGATCACCGCCAGGCCGGCGACGCCGCCGAGCGCGACGCCGACCAGGCCGAGCGCCCCGTGTTCGACCACGAGAAGGCCGGCGACCTGCGCCCGGGTGAACCCCATGGACTTCAGCGTGGCCAGGTCGCGCAGCTGGCCGAGCACCCGGCCACCGGCGGCGTTGGCCAGCGCCAGCGCGGCGGCGACCAGCCCCACCACGCCGAACAAAGCCAGCAGCGTGCCCAGGAGCCGGTTGTCGAGCTCCATGGCGGCCCTGACCTGCCGCCAGGTGTAGACGCGCTGGAGTTTGTCCTCCAGCATGACCACGACCCGCTGGGAGACGACCTGGGTGGCCTCGGGGTCGGTCAGGCGCAGGCCGGTCACGTACTCGCTGCGGCCCAGCGCGGGCTCGATGCGGTCGAGCAGGTCGGGCAGCACCCAGGCCAGGCCGGGCGTCCACTCGGGGTAGAAGCCCTGCTCGGCGGTGTCGGCGATGCCGCGGACGTAAAGCGTGTGGCGGGCGCCGCTGAGCGCGGTCACGGTGACCGGCGCGCCGAGCCGCAGCCCGAGCTCACGCGCGAACGAGCGCTCGACCACGACGCCGTCGAGCTGGCCCTGGTCGAGCCAGCGGCCCTCGGCCACGACCGGGTGCGCCACCTCGGGCGCGGCGGCGGGCAGCGCGCGCAGCGCCGCGGGCTCCTTCTTTCCGTCCTGCACGACGCTCACGGGCGCCGAGCGGTACGGCCCGGCCACCTGCGTGACCCCGTCGATCTCGCGCAGCCTGACCGCCTGGGGAACCTCCTGGGTGTGGATCCACACGTGGGCGCCGTCGGTCTGGGAGAACAGGCTGCGCCAGGGGTTGGTGCCCTCCTCCAGCAGGGTCGCGGCGGTGATCAGCGCGGCGACGATCCCGGCGACGGCCAGGACGGTCAGCACGGCCTGCCCGCGCCTGGCCCGCAGGTCGGCCCTCACCCATCGGCTGCCGGCGTGTCTGATCGTCACCTGAGCTCGATGACCTCTCCGGCGTTGCCCTTGCGGCGTCTGGCGATCCGGCCGTCGTCGACGATCTCGCCGTCGAGCAGGGACACCACGCGGTCGGCGAGGCTGGCGACGCGGGCGTCGTGGGTGACCATGACGATGGTCTGGCCGTCCTTGTGCACCTGCCCGAGCAGGCGGAGCACGTCGCGGGTGTTGCGGCTGTCGAGGTTGCCCGTGGGCTCGTCGGCCAGCAGCACCGTGGGCTGGTTGGCCAGGGCCCTGGCCAGCGCGACCCGCTGCTGCTCGCCGCCGGACAGCTGGGCGGGCGCGGCGTCGGCGCGCTCGGCGAGGTTGAGCGCGCCGAGCAGCACCTCCCTGCGCTCGCGGGCCTCGCCGGGCGTGGCCCCGGCCAGCAGGGCGGGCAGCTCGACGTTGTCGGCGACGGTCATGCTGGCGACCAGGTTGAAGAACTGGAAGACGAAGCCGATCTGCCGGCGCCGCAGCACCGCCCACGCCGACTCCGACAGCGTGTCCACGCGCTTGCCGCCGAGCCAGATCTCGCCGCTGGTGCGGGTGTCGAGCCCGCCCAGCATGTGCACGAGCGTCGACTTCCCCGACCCGGACGGGCCCATGATGACGACGAACTCGCCCTCGTCCACCTGCAGGTCCACACCGCGTACGGCGGGCACGGGCACGCCGCCGTCCGAGTAGATCTTGACCAGGTTGACGGTTTTCAAAAGGGTCATATCAGGTCCTCCTGGCAGCGCTGCAGCCAGTCGAGGTCGGCCTGCAGGTGCAGCATGGCTCCCTCGATCAGCAGCGTAGCGACCCGGTTGGCCGGGTCCGTACGCTCCAGGAGGTCGTTGAGGTCGCGCATCAGCGCGAGATAGTGCCGGCGCTGGCGGCTGATCAGCGCCATCTGGTCGGAGATCCCGGTGAGCGGCGCGAGCACGAGCTTCATGAAGAACTCGTCGCGCACGCGCGGGCCCTCGGTCGGCTCGTCCACCCACTGCGTCAGGGCCTCGCGGCCTTCCGCGGTCAGATAGTAGACCTTCTTGTTGGGCCGGTTGGACTGCTCGACGTCGACCGCCCTGACCAGCCCGTCCTTCTCCAGCCGGCCGAGTGTCACATAGATCTGGCCGATGTTGGGAGAGGGGTAAGCGCTGCCGAAGGTCAGCTCCAGGGCCTGTTTGAGCTCATACCCATGGGCAGGCTCCTTGGCCAGGAGCGCCAGCAGGTGCAGCCGCACCGCTCCACCTCCCGTACGTTACGCATGCGTTACGGAGATAACCGTTGACCATCAGATTACAGGTGTGCATAACATGAATGCATCTACCTAACACGTATGTAATCCTAGAAACGTGGAGGTAACAACGTGCGTCGTTTGATGCCGGTGCTGCTTGCCGCTCTGCTGACGGCAGGCTGCGCCGCTTCCGGCGACGACGGCGGCGGCGAGCCGGAGACGGGCGGGATCGGCCCGATCACCTTCGCCGTCGGGCGCGAGGGCACGACCTACTTGCAGCCACTGCTGGATCGCTGGAACCAGGCCCACCCGGCTGAGAAGGTGACGCTGATCGAGCTGCCAGAAGCGGCGGACGAACAGCGTGCCCAGATGGTCTCCAACCTTCAGGCACGAAGCGACAGGTATGACGTGCTCGTCCTGGACGTCGTGTGGACCGCGGAGTTCGCGGACAACGGCTGGATCATCCCCTTGGAGCGCGGGGCCTTCCCGCTCGACAAGTTCCTGCCGCCGGTCGTGGACACAGCGGTGTACAACGGCAAGCTCTGGGCAGTGCCGTACACGAGCAATGCGGGTTTGTTGTTTTACCGCTCTGACCTGGTGAAAAAGCCGCCCAAGACCTGGGCGGACCTCCGGCGGCGAGCGATTGAGGTTACGAAAGAACACAATATTGGTGGCTATGCCGGGCAGTTCCTTGCGTACGAGGGGCTGACCGTGAACTTCTCCGAGGCCGTGGGCGGGCAGATCCTCAGCACCGACGGCCAGGAGGTGACGCTCGACAGCGCCAAGGCCAAGGCCGCTCTCGGCTTCCTCGCCCAGGGACTTCGCGAGGGCTGGATCCCGGACGACGCGCTGTCGTACAAGGAAGAGGAGTCGCGGCTCGCCTTCCAGAACGGCGACCTGGCCTTCGCCCGCAACTGGCCGCACGCCTACGGCTCCGCCAAGGCCCAGCTCGGCGACCGGTTCGCGGTCACCAGGCTGCCGGGCCAGAACGGGCCCGGCACCAGCGCCCTGGGCGGCCAGAACCTGGCCGTCGGCGCCTACTCCAAGCATCCGAAGACCGCCCGCGACTTCATCCACTACTTCACCAGCATGGAGACCCAGCGCCGGGTCCTGTCCGAAGGCTCCTTCCCGCCGGTGTGGACCGAGCTTTACGACGACCCCGAGCTGATCGAGCAGTTCCCCTATCTCCCGGTGCTCAAAGAGAGCATCCTGGCCGCCAAGCCGCGGCCGGTCAGCGCCAACTACAACCAGCTGAGCCTGGTGATCGCCAGTTCGGTCGCCAAGGCGCTCAGCCCGCCGTTCCCCGAGCCGAGCGACGCGGTCGTGAACTCGCTGAAGGCGGATCTGACGGAGTCATTGTCGACTCAGTGAGGCAAGAAATGAGAAAGACAGCCATCGTCCTAGCGGGGCTCGCGGTAGCGGCCTCGGCTTGTGGCAACGCGCCGACGACCACCCCCACGCAGCCCGCCGGCACGGCCGCCGCCACCTCCGGCGGCGCGAAGCCCCTCCAGGGCCAGAAGATCGAAGTCGCCGCCAAGTGGACCAGCGACGAGGAGAAGTCCTTCCGCCAGGTGCTGAAGGCCTTCTCCGACAAGACCGGCGCCGAGGTGACCTACGCCTCCACCGGTGAGGACACCGGCGCGTACCTCGGCCCGCGCATCAAGGGCGGCAGCCCGCCCGACATCGCGATCCTGCCCCAGCCGGGCCTGGTCCAGCAGTACGCCGACGAGAAGGCGCTCAAGCCCCTCACCCCCGAGGTCATCAGCCAGATCGACACGAACTACACCCCGTACTGGAAGGAGCTCGGCTCCGCGGACGGCCAGGTGTACGGCGTGATGGTGAAGGCCGCGCACAAGTCGCTGGTCTGGTACCGCACGGCCACCTTCGAGGAGGCCGGCGTCCAGCCGCCCACCAACTGGGACGAGCTGGTCAAGGCCGCGCAGACCATCGCCGACTCCGGCACCGCGCCCTTCTCCTTCTGCGGCGCCTCCGGCTGGACCCTGACCGACCTGTTCGAGAACGTCTACCTCAGCAGCGCCGGCCCGGAGAACTACGACAAGCTCTCCAAGCACGAGATCCCGTGGACCGACCCCTCCGTCGCCACGGCGCTGGAGAAGATGGCACAGATCATGACCAAGAAGGAGTTCGTCCTCGACGGCAACTCCGGCGCGCTGCAGACGCAGTTCCCCGACTGCGTCACCAAGGTCTACGACCAGAAGAAGGCCGCGATGATCATCGAGGCGGACTTCGTGGCCACTCCGGTCGCCCAGTCCGGCGAGAAGGTCGGCGAGGGCGCCAAGACCTTCCCCTTCCCCAAGGTCGGCGAGACCAGCCCGGTCGTGCTCGGCGGCGACATCGCCGTGGCGCTGAAGGACACCCCCGGCGCGATGGCGCTGCTGGAGTTCCTGGGCTCCAAGGAAGGCGGCGAGATCTGGGCCAAGCTCCCCGGCTACCTGTCGCCCAACAAGAACGTCTCCCCGGACAACTACCCGGACGAGCTGACCAAGCAGCTCGGCCAGACGATCGTCTCGGCCGGTGACGCCGTCCGCTACGACATGTCCGACCTCGCCCCCAGCGCCTTCGGCGCCACCGACGGCAAGGGCGAATGGAAGGTCCTGCAGGACTTCCTGCGCGACCCCACCGACGTCAAGGGCGCCCAGACGAAGCTCGAAGAAGAAGCCAAGAAGGCCTGGAAGTAGAGAGGTTAGGCCGTGACCGAACGGTTGGACGGCCCGCAGGCCCCGTCGCAGGACGGGGCCCCCTCCCCCCGGGCTGACACCCCCAAGAAATTCCGCCTCGGTCCCTCCCCCGCGATCGCCATCGTCTTCTTGCTGCCGGCGGCGATCCTGCTGGGAATCTGGGTGGTCTACCCGATCGTCTACTCGATCTTCCGCAGCCTCTTCGACGCCTCGGGCAGCGTGTTCGTGGGCGTGGAGAACTTCACCACGATCTTCACCGACCGCGGCACGCTGGTCACCATCAGGAACAACCTGATCTGGGTGATCGTCGCGCCGATCCTGGTCACCGTGCTCGGCCTGCTCTTCGCGGTGCTGACCGAGCGCATCAAGTGGTCCACGGCGTTCAAGCTGATCGTCTTCATGCCCATGGCCGTCTCGCTGATGGCCGCCGGCGTCATCTTCCGCCTGGTCTACGAGCAGGACCCCGACAAGGGCCTGGCCAACGCGGTGCTCACCACCGTGAACGACACGTTCTCCTCCAGCCAGGGCTACCCGGACGCCCGCCCCCGCGAGGGCGACGCCTCCCCGGTCGCGGCCAAGGACGGCGGGGTCGCCACCAAGCAGCCCGCGCAGGCGGGCCAGCCGGTGCTCATCCCGCTGGTCGGCATCAAGGCCAACACGATGCCCACCAACGCCGCGCCCGCCCTCGCCAACCCGCCACCGGGCGGGCTGTCCGGAACCGTCTGGTTCGACTTCACCCCGGGCGGCCAGGGCACGAGCGGCGCGGTCGACCCCCAGGAGAAGGGCCTGCCCGGCATGACCGTCGAGGCGGTCAAGGACGGCCAGGTCGCCGCCACGACCACCACCGCCGCCAACGGAACCTTCCGTTTCGACGGGCTGGCCGCCGGCTCCTATGAGGTACGGCTCCCGCAAACCAACTTCACCGCCCCCTACCGGGGCCTGAACTGGCTCGGCGAAGCCCTCATCACCCCCGCCATCATCGGCGCGTTCATCTGGGTCTGGGCCGGATTCGCGATGGTCCTCATCTCCGCCGGTCTCGCGGCCATCCCGCGCGACTCCCTGGAGGCCGCACGCATCGACGGAGCCACGGAGTGGCAGGTGTTCCGCAAGATCACCATCCCGCTCCTGTCCCCGGTGCTGCTGGTCGTCTTCGTGACGATGATCATCAATACCTTGAAGGTGTTCGACCTGGTCTTCATCATCGCGCCGGCCTCGGTGCAGCCGCAGTCGAACGTGATCGCGCTGGAGATGTGGCGCGTGTCGTTCGGCGGCGGCAACAACCAGGGCCTGGGCAGCGCACTGGCGGTCTTCCTGCTGATCCTGGTCCTGCCCTTCATGATCATGAATGTCCGCAGGTTCAGAAGGGAGGAGCGCTGATGGCCACGGCGACCGCCACCGTTGAGCGGGGTGTCCACGCGGGCGCCCCCAAGCGCGGGCTGCTCAGCCGGGGCGTGGACAAGCTGGGCGGCGGCGCCGTCCAGGTGGTGATGATCCTGATCGGCCTGTTCTGGCTGGTCCCGACGCTCGGCCTGCTGGTCGTGTCGATGCGCTCGGTCGCGGTCAACAACGCCGAGGGCTGGTGGACGATCTTCACCAAGCCCGCCGAGCTCACCCTGGCCAACTACTCCAACCTGCTGGCCACCGGGTTCACCGCGTCGTTCTGGAACACCATCGCCATCACGGTGCCGACCACGATCCTGGTCATCGGCATCGCGGCGATGGCCGCCTACGCGTTCGCGTGGATGGACTTCCCCGGCCGCGACCTGCTGTTCCTCATCGTCGTCGGCCTGCTCATCGTCCCCATCCAGGTCGCGCTCATCCCCATGGCCTCGTTCTACGGCGGCACCGGGATGTTCGGGTCGATCCCCAGCGTGGTGCTGTTCCACGTGGCCTTCGGCCTGCCGTTCGCGATCTTCCTGCTGCGCAACTTCTTCGTCGGCATCCCGGCGTCGTTGCTGGAGGCGGCGCGGATGGACGGGGCGCCGGAATGGAAGATCTTCGCCAGCATCGTCTTCCCCCTCGGCAAGCCGGCGATCGCGTCGCTGGGCATCTTCCAGTTCCTCTGGGTCTGGAACGACATGCTCATCGCCCTGGTCTTCGCCAACCCCGACTCCCAGCCGATGACCAAGGCACTGCAGTCCCAGATGCGACAGTTCGGCAACAACATCGACATCCTGTCGTCAGGTGCCTTCCTGTCGCTGATCATCCCGCTGATCCTCTTCTTCGCCTTCCAGCGTTACTTCGTGCAAGGCATGATGGCCGGCTCAGTGAAGTAACCACCTGGGGATCCGGGCCCACCAACCCCGGATCCCCGGACCCACCGCCAATCGGTCCAACCCTTACAACCCAGGACCGTCCTTACAGGTCCACGACCGGGAGAGCCCTCGACCCGGGCCCTCTTGCGGCTCCGAGCCCAGGTCTGAACCGAGGCCCGGCGAAGCCGGGGCCTGAGACCCGGGGCCTGAGATCCGGGGCCTGAGACCCGGGGCCTGAGACCCGGGGCCTGAGACCCGGGGCCTGAGACCCGGGGCCTGAGACCCGGGGCCTGAGACCCGGGGCCTGAGACCCGGGGCCCTGGGATCTGGAGCCTGAGGTCCAGGGCCTGGATCGAGGCCCGTAGGGTCCGGGCCTGGGGTCCGGGTAGTTGGGCCGGGTCGTTGGGGTTTTGGTCTTAGTTGGACGGATCCGCAGCGAAGCGAGGAATCCGTCGTCCTTGTGGTGGACCCCGCAGCGAAGCGAGGAGTCCACCACAAGGACATGCCGAGCGAAGCTCGGCCAATTAGACACAGCCATTAGCGGCGCAAGCCGCCTAAAAGCTAGATAGGCTCGACCGCCATGGCAGGTCGTCCCCTCAATGAAGTCGTCGAGGCCGGTTGGGCCGCGGCGCTAGAGCCCGTTTCCGAGCGAATCTCCACCATGGGTGAGTTCCTCCGCAAGGAGATCGCCGAAGGCCGGCAATACCTCCCCGCCGGCGCGCACGTGCTACGTGCGTTCAGTCAGCCCTTCGACGAGGTCAAAGTGCTGATCGTGGGCCAGGATCCCTATCCCACGCCGGGCCACCCCATCGGCCTGTCCTTCTCGGTGGCGGCCGACGTACGCCCGCTGCCGGGCAGTCTGCTCAACATCTACAAGGAGATGGAGAGCGACCTCGGCCTGCCCAGGCCCGCCAACGGCGATCTGACGCCGTGGGCCGAGCAGGGTGTGCTCCTGCTCAACAGGGTCCTGACCGTGATGCCGGGCAAGCCCGCCTCCCACCGCGGCAAGGGCTGGGAGGAGGTCACCGAGCAGGCCATTCGCGCTCTGGTCGCGCGTAGTAAGCCGATGGTGGCCATTCTGTGGGGCCGCGACGCCCGTAACCTCGCCCCGATGCTGGGTGACGTGCCGCGGATCGAGTCCGCGCACCCGTCGCCCCTCTCGGCGCGCAGCGGCTTCTTCGGCTCGCGGCCGTTCAGCCGGGCCAACGAGCTGCTCGTCCAGCAGGGCGCGGCGCCCGTGGAGTGGAAGCTGCCCTAACGCACCACGGCGAGGGCGCGCTTGCGCCGCCAGATGTTGTCGACGGCCAGTGCGCCGCCCTCGCTGAACGCGATCACCAGGCTGGCCGCGGCCAGCGTGAGGACGAACTCGTAGCCGCCCTCGCTGACGGAGAAGCCGTTCTCGAAGTGGACGAGGACGATGGCGCCGAGCATGTCGACGGCGAGCAGCGTGCCAACGATGGGCAGGGCGGCGCCGAGGATGAGGGCGATGCCGCCGCCCACCTCCAGGATCGCGACCACCGGCGCGGCCACACCGGGAAGCGGGACGCCCAGCGATGTGAAGAACCCGGTCACGCCCGCGATCCCGCCGTCGCCGGTGAACTTCTGCAGGCCGTGCACGAGGAACACGGCCCCGAGCACCACACGTCCGATCAGCAGGGAGAACGGCCGAATTTTGTCGATCATGTGAAGTCTCCTTTCCGGTCATGGTCAAGCCTTCCGGCCCTGGCCGGAGGGCGGGTCGGGCGCATGGGTGGTCTCCGATCATCCAAAAGGATGATCCGGGCACCGCACGCTCCTGGTACCAAGAAGGGATGAGCGTGCTTTCCCTGCGGCAGCCGATGACGTTCGAGGACGGATTCCCTCGAGTCGTCCACCTGGGCTTTTACCTGACCATGGCGGCTTGTACCGTACGGATGCTCTCCTACGGCGGCGGCGTGTCGCAGCTCGACGTGATCAGGCTCGTCGCGGTGGCGGCTTTCTGTTCCCTTTATGCCGGCGGGGTCGCGTGGGCCAAGCCGGGACGGCAGCAGGTCGCCTGGCTGGGCACCATGATCGCCGCCTGGACGCCGCTCACGCTGACCACGCCGTGCTTCAGCTGGTCGGCGATCCCGCTGTTCTTCCTGGTGCTGATCGTGCTGCCGATGCGGCTGGCCGTACCCCTGGTGGGATATCTCGCGGCGGTCGCGGCCGTCGTCGGCGAGTTCCACGCGCGCACCAACTGGGACCCCGCCCCGCTCGTCGCGCCGATCGCGATCGCCACGATGAGCATGTTCAACTACCGTCGTCTCCACCACGAGAACGTCCGCCGCCAGGAGCTCATCGACGACCTCATGCGGGCGCGGGACGCGCTCGCGGAGTCCGAGCGCGCCGCCGGCGTCCTCCAGGAGCGGGTACGGCTCTCGCGCGAGATCCACGACACGCTCGCCCAGGGCCTGTCCAGCATGCACATGCTGCTCAACGCCGCCGACCAGGAGTGGGACGCCGACAACGGCAAGGCCCGCGCCCACGTGCGCCAGGCCGCGGTGGCCGCCCGCGAGAACCTCGCCGAAGCCCGGCGCTTCGTCCACGACCTCGCCCCGCCCGCCCTCGACGAACGCTCACTCCCCGAGGCCCTGCGCAAGGTCGCCGACGCCGTCCAGGTACGCGTCGAAGGCACACCACGCAAACTCGACCCAGGCGTAGAAGGCGAACTCCTGCGCATAGCCCAGGGCGCCCTCGCCAACGCCGCCCAGCACGCCCGCGCCGGCACCGTCGTGGTCACGCTCACCTACCTGCCCGACTCCGTCACCCTCGACGTCATGGACGACGGCGTCGGCTTCGACCCCACCAGCCCCAACGCCGGCCGAGGCCGCGGCTACGGCCTGAAAGCCATCCGCCAGCGCGCCGAATCGCTGGGCGGCACGGCCACCGTGGACAGCGTGCCCGGCGAGGGCACCGTCGTGGCGGTGAAGGTGTACGCATGAGGATCCTGCTGGTCGACGACCACCCCGTGGTGCGGGCGGGCCTGTCCGCGATGCTCGCCGCACAGAAGGACTTCACCGTCGTCGGTGAAGCCGCCGACGGCGAGGAGGCGGTACGGCAGAGCGCTTACCTGGCCCCCGACCTCGTCCTCATGGACCTCCAGATGGGCGAGGGCATCGACGGCCTGGAGGCCACCCGGCAGATCGCCGCCCTGCCCGGTGCTCCCAAGGTGGTCGTGCTCACCACGTACGACTCCGACGCCGACATCCTGCGCGCCCTGGAAGCCGGAGCCGTCGGCTATCTCCTCAAGGAATCGCCCCCGGAAGAGCTGTTCGCCGCCCTGCGCACCGCCGCCGGCGGCGAGACCGCCCTGTCGCCACCCGTCGCCTCCCGCCTGGCCCAGCGCTTCCGCAGCCCCCAGCTCGCGCTCAGCCAGCGGGAGATCGAGATCCTCGAGCTCCTGGCCGCCGGCCGTTCCAACCGCGAGATCAGCAAGGCCATGTTCATCAGCGAGGCCACCGTCAAGACGCATCTCGCCCACGTCTACGACAAGCTGGGCGTCGACAGCAGAACCGCGGCCGTCCGGTGCGCCGTGGAGCGCCGCCTGATCCGGCTGTAACCCGTAGAGTCTGCTGCATGAGTGATGAAGGTAAGTTCCTGCGTCTCACGGTCGAGCTGACCGTGGAGGTGCTCGACGTTGACGCGCTGCAGGCAGCGGCGCTGGGCGAGATCCGCCATGAGGACGCCGACCTCACCGACGAGGAGCGCAAGGAGCAGGCCGAACTGGTCAACGCCGACGAGACCGGGGCCACGGCACTGCAATGGCTGATCGAGCCCGACCACGTGCTGTCGCTGGTCAACCACATCGACGAGGTTGAGCCGCGGGAAGCCGTACTGGGCGTGGAGCCGTCGGACGGGCTGAGTGAGGACGAGGAAGAGCACGACCACGAGCACTAAGCACAACCGGGGAGCCGCCACCCATACCCACCCAGCGGCTCCCCACCACCACCTCCTCACCCCCCGGCTCTCCCCCACCCCCACCGGCTCGCTGCCACCCAACCTCGCCCGCCCCGGCCTCCGCGCCTCCGGCTCGCTCCACCCCCGCCTCACCCCAGCGCCGCTTCACCTGCCACGCTCCGTGCTTTGCCGCACCAGGACCCTGCCCGTGCGTCGCCGCCACACCGCGTTTTCCCGGCGCACAGGTCTCCCGGCTTTCCGGGCACCACGCGGCTGAGGCACCACACCGGGCTGCTACCCGGTGCCGTTGAGCGGGGGCGGCGGTTTGTAGGATCGGGAGCCTTCGGGCATGGCCGAGTTCGTGGGAGGTTGGTTCGTGATCGTCGCATTCTCCATCACGCCGCTGGGAGTGGGCGAAGGCGTCGCTGAGCCGGTGGCCCGTGCGGTCAAGGTGGTACGGGAGAGCGGGCTGCCCAACCGGACAGACGCGATGTTCACCACGATCGAGGGCGAGTGGGACGAGGTGATGGCGGTCGTCAAGCAGGCCGTCGACGCGGTGAAGGAAGTCGCACCCCGGGTCAGCATCGTCCTGAAGGCCGACATCCGCGAAGGCGTCACCGACGGGATGACCAGCAAACTGGACTCCCTCGAACGCCACCTGGATTGAACCACCCCCGGCGCCCCGGCCCCTGGGACGGCCTAACCCACCTCATCGGCCCGCATCGCCTGGTCTGACACCGTCATCTGGTGGGGCCTTCGACCGGCTTAAGGTCATCCACCGGCTTGAGTCCGTTCGCTAGTGGGGCGTTGGCTGGGCACAGAGATATCCGGTTTTCCGGTGTATACGGGGTTTTCTCCCTGCGCTGAGCATGCTAGAAATCGCGAATGCGGACTCCCCTGGCGGTTCCGATCGTCATCGGAGCACTCGCGCTGGCGCTCACGGCAAGCGCGGTGCTGGCGCTTGTCCAGGTGTTCACAGCCACCACCAGCATCAGCACGACCATCCCGGCGGACACGCTCTCCACGTCGCCCATCGACCTCTCCCCCACGTCGGCCCCGCCTTCCGGTGACACGTTCACCAACGGACCGATGCCGGACAACACCGGATTCCCGCAGACCGGCGCCACCCAACCAGGCGCACCCCAGACCGGAGCACCCCAAACGGGCGTCCCGCAGCAAGGGGTCCCGCAGACCGGGGTTCCACAGGCCGGGGTTCCACAGGCCGGGGTTCCACAGGCCGGGAATCCACAGGCCGGGAATCCACAGGCCGGGAATCCGCAGAATGGGAATCCGCAGAATGGGGTTCCCCAGGCGGGCCTTCCGCAGACCGGTGCGCCTCAGGGCGGGTTTCCGGAGTCTGGGCTTGGTGGGCCCGAATCGGTGCCCGGCTTCTGAACCACTTGGCGGGCAGGCGGATCTCGTGACGGCGGCCCGCCCCGTGCGCGCCTCGTCAGCGTCTCCCTGGACGGGGCCCGGCCCCGTGCGGTGGGTGGCGGTGGGGGCGGCTGTGCCGTAAAGGATGGTGATCTTTAACGACCACCCACAAACGCGATATGTCTTGACCGACCGCAACACGCGACATATCGTGTCCTTCGGACGCGCTAACGCGATATTACGCGAAGCCGAGCATCTCGGAGGTGGAAAGGGTGGAGATGGAAGAGCGGGTGCCCGTTCTGGTGGTCGGTGCCGGGTATGCGGGGCTCAGTGCGGCGATGATGCTGGCGTGGCACGAGGTGCCGGTCATTCTGGTCGAACGGCATGCGAGCACGTCGATCCAGCCCAAAGCGTTCGGCGTGGGGCCGAGGGTGATGGAGCTGGTGCGGTCGGTGCCGGGGATGGAGTCGCAGCTCACCAGCATCTGGGAGGGCATCGGCGACGACCTGCGCATCGCGATCGCCGACAGCCTCACCGACCCCAACCCGAAGATCATCGTGGACACCTCCGAGGGCGACCTCGACTCCATGATCGACATCACGCCGGTGCCGCAGGTCGGGGCGCCGCAGTCGGAGGTGGAGCGGGTGCTGCGGGGCAAGGCCGAGGAGTTTGGCGCCGACCTGCGCTTCTCCACCGAACTCATCTCCCTGGAACAGGACGCCGACGGCGTCACCGCCGTGATCATGTCCGGCGACGCGGTCAGCACCATCCGCGCCGACTACGTCGTCGCCGCCGACGGCTCCCGCAGCCCGTTGCGCACCTCCCTCGGCGTGCCGACCAGCGGCAAGGGCCAGCTGAACGAGCTGTACTCGATCATGTTCGACGCCGACCTCACCGGCATCGTCCGCGACCGCGAGGTCACCCTCTGGTACCTGCAGTCAGCCGACTTCACCGGCGTCATCGTCACCGGCACCGGCGTCGGCAGCCACGTGTTCGGCGTCTACTACGACCCCGAGACCGACCCCGGCTTCACCCAAGAGCGTTGCCAGCAGCTGGTACGGCAGGCGGTAGGCATCCCCGATCTGGACGTCACCATCAAAGACACCACCAGCTTCGCCTTCGCCCACATCCTCGCGGACACCTACCGGGCCGGCCGCGTCTTCTTCGCCGGGGACGCCGCACACACCATGCCGCCCACCGGCGGCCAGGGCGGCAGCACCGCACTCCAGGACGGCATCGACCTCGCCTGGCGCCTGTGGCTCGTCCACACCGGCCAGGCCGGACCGGACTTCCTGGACACCTACGACGCCGAACGCCGCCCCATCGGCGCCCTGACGGCCGACGGCCAGCTGGCCAACATGGCCGCCCGCATGCCGTCCGAGCAGACGCAGGGCTTTCCCCCGCCGATCGCGGACCCGTTCTCAGTCATGATCGGCTACCGCTACCACTCAACCGCGATCCTGACCGAACCCGGCGACGACGGCTCCATCCTGGAGGACCCCCGCACCGCCACCGCCCGCCCCGGCAGCCGCGCCCCCCACATGGTCCTCGACTGGGACGGCCACCCGATCTCCACGATCGACCTGTTCGGAACCGGCTTCGTCCTGCTGGTCGGGCCGGGCGGACGGGCATGGGAGGAGGCGGCGCGCAAGCTGAGCGACCGCCTGTCCCTCCACCTCACACCGCTGACCATCGGCGGCGAACTCAAGGACATGGACGGATGCTGGCAGGAGCGCTACGGCGTCGACGACACCGGCGCGGTCCTGGTCCGTCCGGACGGGTACGTCGCCTGGCGCGCCCCCTCCCTGCCCCCGTCCCCCGAGGCAACCCTCCACGAAGCCCTCACCAAAATCCTCAGCCTCTAGCCCCACTGCCCCCTGAACCGCACTGGCCTGACTTTGGGGAGGTCTCCAGGTCGTCCACCCGCGACTCCCGGACAGCCATCAGGGACAGCGGGTAGTGCGTCCGCACACCTCGGACCTGCGTGAACGTGCCGGAGCCTGGGATGGTGCGCAACGCACGGCGGTGGCCACGCGAGCCAAGGACCCGCTACCCGGAGGAACTGCGCAACGCCGAGCGCGCGCATTCGCGAGCCGAGACCGCAGTCCCGAGACCGCAGTCCCGGAGGCGCGGCCGGGGGGACGCGGGTCGGGCAGCGCAGGCATGTGAGGACGCGGGCAGGAGAGGGCCCGGGAGGTGTGCGGTGGTCGGGTGAGGGGGGCGGAGGAGGTTAGGCGGGGCGCTTGGCCACGGCGGCCCAGCCGAGGGGGGCGAAGCGGCTCAGGATGTGCGGGGAGATGAAGTGGTCGGGGGTCAGTACGTCGTAGGGGCCGAAGAAGCGGCGGATGTCCGACACCGTGCGGGGGTAGACGCCTGAGCTGGCGCGGGAGTAAACCTCGCGGACCGAGTCCGTGTCCGAGCTGCGCTTCTCCTGCATGGACATGTGTGTGATCACCATGTGGCTGCCCGGCGGGAGCTTGTCGCGGAGCCGGGCGACGTCGTCGTACGGATCTTCGAGGAAGTGCAGGACGGCCACCATCAGCAACGCCACCGGCTCCTCGAAGTCGATCAGCGTGGTGTCGGCCACCTTGGCCCAGAGCGTATCGGGATCGCGCAGGTCGGCCTCGACCATGGCCACGGTGGGGGTGTTGGCGAGCAGGGCGCGGCCGTGGACGCAGACGATCGGGTCGTTGTCGACGTAGACCGTGCGGGCCGTCTTGTCGACAGAGTGGGCCACCTCGTGAACGTTCCGCTGAGTCGGCAGGCCCGCCCCGACGTCGATGAACTGCCGGATCCCCGCCTCATCGGCCAGATACCGAACGGCGTTGCCGAGGAACTCGCGGTTGAGCTGCACGCCTTCCCGGGACTCGGGGAACGATTTGAGTATCTGCTCAGCGGCCTCACGGTCGGCGGCGAAGTTGTCCTTGCCACCGAGCATGTAGTCATAAATCCGGGCAACATTCGGCGTGTGAACGTCTATGCCCGCGGGAGCCCGCTCGCTCATCGTTCTCCTCCCGTGCCGGCCAAGGGCACCGGCAACCACATTGGCGCAGAGACTATCGCACGCCACCCCGTCCACACCCCCTCCACCCAGGTACAGCCCACCCCCGCCCCACCCCCCAACCCGCCGACCCGCCGACCCGCCGACCGGCCCAACGCAACGGACCTACTGCTCCGCCGCTCCACGCCCCCGCCGCCGCGCCCTCACCTCCTCACGGCGTCGCGGCACCGCTGTCTCACCCCTCACGGCGTCGCGGCCTCGCTGCGTCGCGGTATCGCGACCTCACCCGCTCACGACGTCGCGGCATAGCGGCATCGCCGCCTCACGACCTCACGACCTCACGACCTCACGACCTCACGACCTCACGACCTCACGACCTCACGACCTCACGGTGTCGCGGTGTCGCGGCCTCACGGCGTCGCGGCGCCGCCGCCTCACGGCATCGCAGCATCGCCGCCTCACGGCATCGCAGCATCGCCGCCTCACGGCATCGCAGCATCGCCGCCTCACGGCATCGCAGCATCGCCGCCTCACGGCATTGCAGCATCGCCGCCTCACGGCATCGCGGTGTCGCGGTGTCGCGGTGTCGCGGTGTCGCGGTGTGGCGGTGTGGCGGACCTAACCCAGCCGTGACGGCGTCACGGCGTCTCGGCACTGGTAGAGGTCGCATCAGCCGGGACACGGCCCATGGCTCTTTCGCCAGCAAGGCAGCGCCGTCCGGGGGCCGGTGATCCACAAGCGAGCGACGAAGACGATCGCCGGGAGGCAAGGTGCACGAGCCGATCTGTCCGCCGAAGACCCTCACGGCACCGTGCCGCTGCGCCCGAAGAGGTCGTGGCCGACGTAGGCGCGCGAGCCGTACCGGATGGGCGGGGGTTCAGGCGGCGGTCAGGTAGGTGATCGGGGTGGCGCCCTGGGTGGAGCAGAGCCAGTCGTTCAGGGTTCCGGTGAAGTCGGAGGGCGGGCCTACCTTCAGGCAGGTGATCTGGCCGGAACCCGGAGCTGGGCCGACTTTCAGGCGGCGGATTGAGCCGGGGGTCTCGCAGGGGGTCAGGCGGACGCCGAACGACTGGCGGTCGGAGAAGAGGGCGTGGTCGTGGATGCGCAGGTGGTCGTCGATGGTGCGTTCGCGGGCCTCGGGGTTGGCCGACAGGAAGGCCAGGTGGTCGGTCAGGAGGCGCTGGGCCACGGCGCGCAGCAGGTTGATGGCGCACAGATTGTGGGCGCAGGCGGCGCCGTCGAGGGTGATCTCGGGGAGGGCGAAGCGGCGCAGGCCCCGTGAGGTCACGCGCAGGCAGTCGCAGGCTCGGGTGTCGGCGGGGTTCCAGGGTGGGCAGGTTGCCGTGTCGTGGACGTCTACGCTCCAGCCCAGCCAGTCGTCGGTCAGACGGAACGAGGACGGCTCGCCGGCACATCGGGCGCAGGACGGCAGGGCATAGCCGACCAGCGGGTCCACCACCATGCCCGTGCACTCCTCGGCTATGGCTCGTGCGGCGGCCCTTGCCACCTGGAGGCTCGCCGGTAGTGCCTGTGGTGGTGCGGTGCTGGAGACCACGACGTGCTGGCGGGTACGGCGCAGCAGCCGGCGTTCATCCACGGTGAGGTCTACTCCGCCGGGTCGCCACTGGGCGGTGCTGTGGGTCAACGTCAGCAGCGGGGTGCCCAGCGCCGCCATCGCGGCTCGTCTGTGGGGTCTGCCGATGCGCCACGGCAGCATGCCCTCGATGTCGAAGCGCAGACGTTCGATGGCCACCACGAACAGGGCCGTCAGGGACGCGGGCACGGGGAAGGTGATCTGCACGGTGGGCCTCCGGAAGAACGGTGAGGCCATCAGGGTGCCGAGGGGCGGGGGCGGGAGGAGGGGGCGAACGGGGTTCTGTGGAAAGGGCAGCCCCGATGGCGGCCACGCTGTGGAAAAGGCAGCCTCACCGTGAAAGGCAACCTCGCTGTGGAATTGGCAGCCTCGCCGTAGAGGGAGCCTCACCGTAGAAGCAGCCTCGCCATAGAGGGAGCCTCTCCGCAGAGGCAGCCTCGCCATAGAGGGAGCCTCGCCGCAGAGGCAGCCTCGCCGTGGAAAGGCCTCTGACAGCACAGCTCCGCTGCAGAAGGAGCGGCGCAGAAGCCCGGCCGTGGCAGAACTACCGGCAGGACTACCGGCAGGCCAGAACGCGGGCGCGGGCGGCGCCGACGTCGTAGAGGAAGGTCCCACCGTAATAGAGGCACAGCAAAGGGCCCCGGCCGGACAACCCGGCCAGGGCCCCAAGCAGACCAGTCAGGCAGCTACTTCTTCAGCCCGACAGCAGTCCAGTCACGGTCCGAGAACCCGAACGCGCCATAGTTGGCCAGCCCAGCCTTGGCAGCCACGATGTTCGGCCGCTGGAACAACGGCAGCACACCAGCCTGGTCCCAAATCAGCTGGTCCACCTTGTTACCAAGCTCAACTGCCTTGGCCGGGTCAATCTCCGAGGCAGCCGCGTCCATGGCAGCGTCCAGCTCAGCCGACCCCACCCGGGTGAAGTTGTTGTTGAACAGCTTCGAGTCCGGCGGGTTGCCGTACAGCTGGAACAGGTTGCCCAGCGGGAACGGCGTGCCCTCCCACACGAACGGCGTCACGTCGAAGTCACCCTCGTTGATCCGGTCGAAGAACTTGTCCGGAACAGCCGCGTCCAGGGTCACCTTGACCCCGATCTCCTTGAGCATGGCCTGGGTGAGCTCACCCTCCTGCTTCGCCACGGCCAGGTCGGCCGAGTACATGAAGCGGATGTTCAGCTCCTTGCCGTCCTTCTTGCGGACGTCGCCCTCAAGCTTCCAGCCAGCAGCGTCGAGAAGCTGCTTGGCCTTGTCGGGGTTGTAGGTGTTCAGCCCGCCCGAGTTGTCCTGGTAGCCCTTCTGGGTGTTCACGTAGACGTGGTTGTCCTGGGGCTGCATCGGCCAGTCCAGACCCTGGAGGTCCGACTGGAGGATGGGCGTGCGGTTGATGCCCATGAAGATGGCGTGGCGGACGTTCTTGTCCTTAAGCGCCTCGGATGCGCCGTTGAAGGTGAAGTGACGCCAGATCGGACCGGCGGCCTTGCGCAGGTCGGCGCCGGCGACGTCCTTGGCCTGCTGGTACTTGGCGCCGTCGGCGCCGATGACCACGGCGTCGATCTCGCCGTTGGCGAAGGCCGGGACGTGACCGGACAGGTCGATGGCGCGGAAGACGACCGACTCGAGCTTCGCCTTGCGGCCCCACCACTTGTCGTCGCGGACCGCGGTGACGGTCTTCGCGGTCTGGTCGATCTTGCCGAGCTTGAACGGCCCCGCGGTGACCGGGATCTTGTTCAGGTAGCCCTTGTTGAAGCCCTCGGCGGTCTTGTTGATCGACGCCGGGAACAGCGGGCTGAACAGGCCCTGCCAGGCCGGCCAGACCTTGGAGAACTTGACGATGACGTCCTTGTCGGTGGCGCCCTTCTCCACCGACTGGATGCGGTCGTAGCCGTCGGGCGAGGAGATCAGGTAGTCCTTGTTCTTGCCGTTCAGGGCCTTCCACTGGGCCTCGAAGTCCGCGAAGCCGATCGGCTCGCCGTCGGACCAGGCGGCCTTTTCGTTGATCTTGTACGTGACGGTCTGCTTGCCGTCGACGACCTCGGACTTCCACTCGGAGATGTAGTCCGGGTTGTTGGTGACCTGACCCTTTTCATCGCTGATGCTGATGAACGGCATCATCGGGTAGATGGCGTCACGCACATCGCCCTTGGTGCCCTGCGTCTGGTTGTAGTTCCACTGCGTCTGCCAGGACTGCAGCGCCAGCTTCACCGTGCCGCCGTCCGGGACCTGCTCGTACGGCGTCTCGTTGATCGACACCTCCGGCAGCGCGGCGGCCTGCTGCTGGGCCTGCTGCGACTGCTCGGCACTGGGCTTCTTGGCGTCGCCGCCACCACCGCCACAGGCCGCGACGGCCATGGCGAGGACCGCGAGTCCAGCCGCTGCCCGGTAACGAACCTTCACTTTTCCTCCTGATCGTCCGAGGCCGTGATGACCTCGATCTCCTCCGCGTAGTGGCAGGCGGCACCGTGGTCGACGGCGTTCGCGAGCCGAACAACTGAGGGCTCTTCATCGACGCACCGCCGCCGCTCGGCCTCGCTGAGGCGGGCGAACTTGGGGCAGCGGGTGCGGAACCGGCAACCCGATGGCGGGTCGGCCGGGCTGGGCAGGTCGCCTTCGAGCAGGATGCGCTTGCGTGTGCGCTCCATCTCGGGGTCGGGCAGCGGGATCGCTGACAGCAGCGCCTGCGTGTAGGGGTGGGCCGGGCGGTCGTAGACGTTCTCGACGGTGCCGATCTCGGCGATCCGGCCGAGGTACATGACGGCGACGCGGTCGGCGAGGTGCCGTACCACGGCCAGGTCGTGCGCCACGAACAGGTAGGACAGCCCGAGCGTGTTCTTCAGCTCCTCCAGCAGGTTGATGACACCGGCCTGGATGGAGACGTCGAGGGCGGAGACCGGCTCGTCGAGGACGAGCATCTTCGGCTCCAGGGCGAGCGCGCGGGCGATGCCGATGCGCTGGCGCTGGCCGCCGGAGAAGTGCTGCGGGTAGCGCTCGGCGTAGCTCGGGTCGAGGCCGACCAGCGTGAGCAGTTCGGCCACGCGCTGGTCGACGTTCTTGCGGCCGTGGGCGCGCAGCGGCTCGGCGACGATGTCGCCGACCGGCATGCGCGGGTCGAGCGCGGCCATCGGGTCCTGGAAGACGATCTGCAGGTCGCCGCGGAGCGCCTTGCGGTCCTCCTTGCCGAGCTTGCCGCTGTCCTTGCCGAGCACGACGATGCGGCCGCTCTGCGGCGGCTCCAGCTGCATGATCTGCTGGAGCGTGGTCGTCTTGCCGCAGCCCGACTCGCCGACCAGCGCCAGCGTCTCGCCTTCGGCGATGTCGAAGCTGATGCCGTCCACGGCGTGCACGGTGCCGACGCGGCGCTTGAAGACCGCGCCCTTCATCAGCGGGTAGTGCCGGATGAGGTCGTTGAGCTCCAGCACCGTGGGACGCTGCTCGCGCGGGATGCGCACCACGTCGTTCGGCGGGATCACCGGGACGGGGAAGACGTCGGCGCCGGTCAGGCCCTTGTGCTCGATCTCGCGCGAGCGGATGCAGGCCACGTGCCGCCCGCCGCCGATCTCGGTGAGCGGCGGCTCCTCGTCGTCGCAGGCGTCGATCTTCATCGGGCAGCGCGGCGCGAACGGGCAGCCGGGCGGCAGCGCCGCCGGGGAGGGCGGGTTGCCCTCGATGGGGACCAGCGGTCCTTCCTCGCCGTCGATCCGCGGGATCGAAGCGAGAAGTCCCATCGTGTACGGCATGCGCGGCCGGTAGTAGAGCTCGTCCACCGGCCCCTGCTCGACCGGCTTGCCCGCGTACATGACGAGCACCCGGTCGGCCATGCCGGCGATGACGCCCAGGTCGTGGGTGATCATCACGATGCCGGCGCCGGTCTCCCGCTGCGCGGTCTTGAGCACCTCCAGCACCTGGGCCTGGATCGTGACGTCCAGGGCGGTGGTGGGCTCGTCGCAGATCAGCAGGTCGGGGTCGTTGGCGATGGCCATGGCGATCATGGCGCGCTGGCGCATGCCGCCGGAGAACTCGTGCGGGAACGCCTTGGCCCGCACGCCGGGGTGCGGGATGCCGACCAGGTCGAGCAGTTCGACGGCCCTGCGCGCGGCCTTGTCCTTACCCACCTTCTGGTGGATGCGGACGGCTTCGGCGATCTGGTCGCCGATGGTGTAGACGGGGGTGAAGGCCGACAGCGGATCCTGGAAGATCATGCTGATCGTCTTGCCGCGTACCTTGATCTGGTCGTCTTCCGGCATGCCGAGCAGTTCGCGGCCGTGCAGCTTCACCGAGCCGCTGACGACGGCGTTGCGCGGCAGCAGGCCCATGACGGCCAGGGAGGTCACGGACTTGCCCGAGCCGGATTCACCGACGATGCCGAGCACTTCGCCGCGTGAGACGGAGTAGTTGACGCCGCGGACGGCCTCGATGCCGCCGGGGAAGGTGACGGTGAGGTCCTTCACCTCGAGGATGCTCATGAGGTGCTCCCGGGGTCGAGCGCGTCGCGCAGGCCGTCGCCGATCAGGTTGACGCTGAGCACCAGCGCCACCAGGAGGCCCGCGGGGAAGAGGAAGAGCCACGGATAGGAGATGACCGTGCTGGGGCCGGAGCCGTCGGCGATCAGGGTGCCGAGGGAGACGTCGGGCGCCTGGACGCCGAAGCCGAAGAACGACAGCGAGGTCTCGCCGATGATGGCGCCGCTGACGTTCAGCGTGGCGTCGATGATCAGGAGCGACGACAGGTTCGGCAGCACGTGCCGCAGGATGATCCGCCAGCCGGGGATGCCCATGTACCTGGCGGCCAGCACGTATTCACGCTCGCGCAACGACAGCGTCATGCTGCGGACCACCCGGGAGGTGATCATCCATCCGAACAGCGCGAGCAGCAGGACGAACAGCAGCCAGGTGCCGCCCTTGAGCCGCGGCGAGAGGATGGCGATGATCAGGAAGCTGGGCAGGACCAGCAGCAGGTCGACGCCCCACATGAGGATGCGGTCGACCCAGCCGCCGAAGTAGCCGGCGGCGGCGCCGACGAGGGCGGCGAGGCCGGTGGAGATCAGCGCCACGAGGAAGCCGATGACGAGCGACTTCTGCAGGCCGCGCAGCGTGTTGGCGAAGACGTCGCCGCCGGTCTGCGTGGTGCCCCACCAGTGGTCGGGCCCCGGGGGCTGCATGAAGGCCATGAAGTCCTTGTCGGACCAGTCGTAGGGGGCCACGAACGGACCCACGTAGGCCAGGATCAGCAGCAGGAGCACGCCGATGAGGCCGTAACGCGTCTGCTTGTTCTTGACCAGCCGTCGGAGAACGACCTTGCTACGCATCTGTTAGCTCACCCGGACTCGGGGGTCGAGGGCGGCGACCGCCAGGTCGGACAGGAAACCGGCCACGAGGACGCAGGCCGCCGCGAAGGTGCTGACCGCCGCCACGGCGTTCACGTCGTGCTGGTTGATCGAGTCGACCAGCCAGGCGCCCATGCCGTGCCAGCCGAAGATCTTCTCGGTGAACGTGGCGCCGGTGAGCAGCGTGCCGAAGGCGAAGGCGAAGTAGGTCGCGGCGGGGATCAGCGCGGTGCGCAGCGCGTGCCTGAACAACGCGGTACGGCGCCGCAGCCCCTTGGCCATGGCCGTGCGGACGAAGTCCTGGCCGAGCACGTCGAGCATCATGTTCCGCTGGATCCGGCTGTAGAAGGCGATCTGGCCGAGGCACAGCGAGATCGTCGGCAGGATCAGGTGGACGAGCCGGTTGGCGAACTGGTCCCAGCCGGTCAGTCCTGGCGAGTATTCGCCCACGAACTCGATCAGCTTCGACCCGGCGGCGTTGTTGAGCCCGGTCGCGGCGAGGATCAGCATCGTGGCCATGACGAAGACCGGCACCGCCATGATCACGAACGACGAGACGCCGATCACCCGATCGCTGAGTTTGTACTGGCGCACCGCGGCGAAGGCGCCGATGAGCACGCCGAGCCCGGAGCCCAGGATCGTTCCTATCAGCAGCAACCGCAGGCTGACGCCCACCCTGCGGCCCATCTCCTCGTTGACCGAGTCGCCTTCCCACGTCTGGCCGAAGTCGCCCTTGACCACCCCGGACACCCACGTGCCGTAGCGCTCGAGCAGCGGCTTCTTGGGGTTGAGGTTGTACTGGTCGAGCGTCTTGTCGATGGTCGCCTCGGGGACGGGAGGGTTACGTCCCTTGAAGTTGACCTGGGGGTTGAGACTCGACGCGGCGAGGAGGTAAGCCAGACTGGCCGCGATGGCGACCAGGAGCACGTTGATCGCCAACCTGCGCAGCAGGTACTTGCCCATTACCCTCCGTTCGCGCTGAACGGGGGCCAGAAGGTCCTGGGGTGGAGAGATCGCCCCCGCAACGAAAAGGCCGTTCCGCGTTGTGAGAAACCACTTGACGCATCAGTCACGGCCGAAGCGCAGAATATCTGGCGAAACGTAACAGTCCGCAACGGGGCAGAGTAACGGTCAGATTACTGAACGGTAGATCACCACTGACTGTCCAGGGATCAGTAAACCCTTCGGACCTGCGGAAACAGGGTCATCCGCCGCCAAAATAACGGTGCCTCCACGGAGGGGCAGTGTCACAGAATCCGGACAAAAATTTACGATTACGCAAAGTGATCCCCGCCACAGGATCAGCCAGCGGTCAAGAGGCCCCACCTCCACCCGGACCCGGTCCAGACGGGGATCCGCGAGCTCGGGAAACGCCTTCCGCAGCGCGATGAGATCCCGGTACCAGCTCAGCAGCGTCCAGTGCTCCTCGTCCTTCAGCTCGCTCCAGTCGAGCTTGGAACGCAGGAACGCCTCCTCCGACGACGGGTCCGGCGCGTCCCAGTCGTACCCGAAACCCTCGAACTCCCGCGCCCGGCGCGCCGACTCGCCCTCGCGCAGCGAGGGCTCCACGTGGTCGGAGAAGAACAGGAACGGCGAGCGCGCCCCCCACTCCTCCCCCATGAACAACATCGGCGTGTACGGCGAGGCCAGCAGCAACCCGGCCCCCAGCTTCAGCGCGGTCATCGGCAGCCGGTCGCCGATGGGCCGGTTGCCGATCTGGTCGTGGTTCTGCAGGCAGCAGACGAAGCGGTGTCCCGGCACCCCGCGCGCCGAGGCGCCGTGCGAGCGGCCGCGGAACGTGGAGTAGCCTCCGTCGTGCACGAATCCCGAGGTCAGCGCCTTGGCCAGCGACTGCAGGCCGGCGAAGTCGCCGTAGTAGCCGTGGTTCTCGCCGCTGACCGCGCAGTGCAGGGCGTGGTGGACGTCGTCGTTCCACTGCGCCGTCATGCCGAGGCCGCCGGCCTCCAGCGGCGTGACCATGCGCGGGTCGTTGAGGTCGGACTCGGCGATCAGCGTCAGCGGGCGGCCGAGCGCGCACGACAACGCGTCCACCTCGGCCGACAGCTCCGCCAGCAGGTGCGTGGCGCGGCGGTCGTGCAGCGCGTGGACCGCGTCGAGCCGCAGCCCGTCCACGTGGTAGTCGCGCAGCCACTGCAGCGCGTTCTCGATGAAGTAGCGGCGCACCTCGTCCGACTGCGGGCCGTCCAGATTGACCGCCTCGCCCCAGTAGCTGCCCTGGGTGCCGGTCAGGTACGGGCCGAACGGGTGCAGGAAGTTGCCCGACGGGCCGAGGTGGTTGTAGACGACGTCCAGGATGACGCCCAGGCCCTTGCCGTGGCAGGCGTCCACGAACGACTTGAACCCGTCGGGCCCGCCGTAGGTCTCGTTGACCGCGTAGAGGTCCACGCCGTCGTAGCCCCAGTTGCGCCCGCCGGGCACCGGGACGATCGGCATGACCTCGACGAGGTCGATGCCCAGCTCGACCAGGTGGTCCAGCCGCTCGATCGCCGAGGCGAAGGTGCCCTCGGGGGTGAACGCGCCGATGTGCAGCTCGTAGATCACCGATCCGCGCAGGTCGCGGCCGGTCCAGTCGTGGTCGCTCCAGGTGTAGTGGGCGTGGTCGTAGACCATGCTGGGGCCGAAGATCCCCTCGGGCTGGCGTCGCGAGCGTGGGTCGGGGTAGGGGCCGTCGCCGTCCAGCACGAAGGAGTACGGCGTGCCGTGCCCCGCCTCCGCGACCTCGGCTCCCCACCAGCCGTCCTTGCCCGCCCGCAACGGCCGCCGCCCCTCCGGCAGCTCGATCTCGACGGTCGTGGCACGAGGCGCCCAAACGTCAAATCGCATCAGGTTCTCTCCCTGCTCGTCATCGCTCACCTTCCTCATTCGCTCCGCGGAGTCCCTCCTTCGTCGGGCCTCCACTCCGCTCACTGCGTCAGGTTCGCTCCAGCAGCGCGACGGGGTTGCGGCACATGAGGTGAGCCAGGGGGATGCGGCCGGTGTAGCGGCTGCCGGTCAGCAGGTCGTGCCAGGAGCCCGGCGGCAGCATGAGCGTGGTGGCCGCCCAGCCACCGCGGCGCGCCAGCCGTACGGGAAGGCGGGTGGCGACCGCGACCGCTGCGTTTGATGGTCGCGCCCGCTTCGGAGCTCGTTGGCTCGTGCCTCGCTCTCTCCCTCCGAGCTCCTGCGCTCCGATGCAGCCACGGGCGAAGGCGATCGCGTGCTCCTCCGCCTCGCCGGTCGCGAACAGCGGCAGGTACGGCGCGGCCGGCGGCAGCCGGCGCCGCAGCCGCAACGCCTGGCTGGTGAGCAGCAGCTTGGTGGCGTCCCAGACGTTGGCCGGGCGGCGGCCGAAGTCGACGGGCCGCCGGTTGTCCGGATCGACGAGGGAGAAGTCGGTCATCTCATTGCCCTGGTAGACGTCGGGGACGCCCGGCATCATGAGCTGCACGAGCTTTGCCCCGAGCGAGTTCGCCATCGCGTAGGGCTCGATCTCCGCCGCGAACTCCCCCACCGGCAGCTGCGTCGCCTGGACGGCGAACTCGCGCAGCCCCTTCTCATACGCCGCATCCGGCTTGACCCAGGACGTCCGGGTCTTGGCCTCCCGGGCGGCCTTCAGCAGGTAGTCGGCGAAGCGCTCGGGCGTGATCGGCCAGGCGCCGAGCAGGTTCTGCCAGGCCAGGTAGTCGAGGTGCGGGTCGAAGCTCAGCGCCGCCGACCAGCCCTCCACCGCCCGCGCCCACTCCTGGGGCATTTCCGACAGCACCGACAGCCGGGCCCGGACGTCCTCCGAGCGCTTGGTGTCGTGCGTGGACAGCGTCGTCATCGTGTGCGGCCGCATCCCGGCGCAGAACTCGTGGAACTCCTTGACCTCGATCCCGAACACGTCCGGCTCGCCGCCGACCTCGTTGAGCGCGGCCAGCGGATACCAGCGGTAGAGGGCCGTGTCCTCCACGCCCTTGGCCATGACCGGGCCGGTGGTCTGCTGGAACCTGGTGACCGCCTCGGCGGGGCCGTACAGGATCGTCTGGGCGAGTTCCCGCGTCTTCGGCGTCGCGATCTCCTCGATGAGCTCGACCGACGCGGGCGGCGGCGGCTCGCCGGGCGTCACGTAGGCGCGGTAGACCGGCATGGCGGCCAGCAGCTCGGCGACCTCGGCAGGATCGGCGCCGGCGGCCCGCGCCAGCCGCTCGACCTCGCCGGTGAAGAACAGCTCGATGACCTCCCGCTTGGAGCGCGCGACCACCGCCCGGTAGTCGGCGCTCTGCCCGGTACGCCGGACGAACTGGCCGATGAGCGGATCCGCCCCGGCAGGATCGACGAAGAGGCGGGTGATCCGGTTCAGCACCTCGTATCCGGTCGTGCCGTCGCAGGCCCAGTCGTCCGGCAGCCGCTCCTCGCCGATGAGGATCTTCTCCACGACCGTCCACACTCCGCCGGAGCGCTGACGCAGCGACTCCAGGTAGCCGCGCGGGTCGGCCAGCCCGTCCGGGTGATCCACCCGCAGCCCTTCGACCAGCCCCTCGTCGAGCAGCCAGAAGATCACCTCGTGGGTGGCGAACAGCACCGCGGGGTCCTCCACCCGCAGCCCGATCAGCGACGACACGTCGAAGAAGCGCCGGTAGCCGGGCCCGTCGGTGAAGGGAACCAGCCGGTAGTGGCCCGGATGGGGATATTCATGCTCGTAGTAGCGCAGCACGTCGCCGTCGACTTTGGGCCCGGCGCCGTCGCCCAGCACCGGCAGCGCGACCTTCCCGCCCACCCACTCGATGTCGAACCAGCTCGCGTACGGCGAGGCCGTCCCGTCCTTCAGGACCGACCGGAACTGCGCGTTCTCGGTGTTCATGTGGTTGGGCACGATGTCCATGACGATGGCCAGATCGTGCGCCGCCAGCTGCTCGGCCAGCTCGCGCAGGCCCGCGGCGCCGCCGAACTCCGCCCTGATGCTGGAGTGGTCGATGACGTCGTAGCCGTGCAGCGAGCCCGGCGCCGCCTGGAGGATCGGCGACAGGTAGACGTGGCTGACGCCCAGCTCCCGCAGGTAGGGGGCGATCTCGGCCACCTGCGCGAAGCCGAAGCCCGGCGTGAGCTGGACGCGGTAGGTCGAGGTCGGCTTAGACACGGCGCAGCACCCGCACGCTGCGGCCGGCCACGGCCACGCTCTCCCCGGCGCGGCACGTCGCCACGCCCACGCTGATCGGCATCGCGGTATCGATCTCGGTCTGCCACATGTCGCCGTAATCCTTGGGGACGGTGAATCGGATGGTGTCGTGGTGCGCGTTGAACAGCAGCAGGAACGAGTCGTCGGTGATCCTGCGGCCGCGGCGGTCGGGCTCGGTGATGGCCTCGCCGTTCAGGAAGACCGCCAGGGACTTGGCGAAACCGGCCTCCCAGTCGCCGTTGGTCATCTCCTCGCCCGCCGGGGTCAGCCAGGCGATGTCGGCCAGGCCGCGCACGGGCCGGCCGTAGAAGAAGCGCCTGCGGCGGAAGACCGGGTGCCGCCGGCGCAGCGCGGCCAGCCGCTGGGTGAATTCCAGCAGCAGCCAGTTCTCCCGCACGTCCGACCAGTCGACCCAGCTCAGCTCGTTGTCCTGGCAGTAGCCGTTGTTGTTGCCCTGCTGCGTGCGGCCCAGCTCGTCGCCGTGGGAGATCATCGGCACGCCCTGCGACAGGAAGAGCGTGGTCAGGAAGTTGCGTTTCTGCTGCTCGCGCAGCGCGTCGATCTCTGGTCCCGCCTGGCCCTCGGCGCCGCAGTTCCAGGAGCGGTTGTCGTCGGTGCCGTCGCGGTTGGACTCCTGGTTGGCCTCGTTGTGCTTGGCGTTGTAGGAGACCAGGTCCTGCAACGTGAACCCGTCGTGGCAGGTGACGAAGTTGATCGAGGCGGCGGGGCGGCGGCTGTCGTCCTGGTAGAGGTCGCTGGAGCCGGTGAAGCGCGAACCGAACTCGGGCAGCGTCGCCGGCTGCCCGCGCCACAGGTCGCGGATGGTGTCGCGGTAGCGGCCGTTCCACTCGGTCCAGCGGGAGGGGAAGTTGCCCACCTGATAGCCGCCGGGTCCGAGGTCCCAGGGCTCGGCGATCAGCTTGACCTGCGACAACACCGGGTCCTGCTGCACCAGGTCGAAGAAGGCGCTCAGCCGGTCCACCTCGTGCAGCTCCCTGGCCAGCGTCGAGGCCAGGTCGAAGCGGAAGCCGTCCACGTGCATCTCGGTCACCCAGTAGCGCAGCGAGTCCATGATCATCTGCAGGACGTGCGGGCTTCGCATGAACAGGCTGTTGCCCGTGCCGGTCGTGTCCAGGTAGTGGCGCGGGTCGCCGTCGGCCAGCCGGTAGTAGTGGGTGTTGTCGATGCCCTTGAAGCTCAGCGTGGGGCCCAGGTGGTTGCCCTCGGCCGTGTGGTTGTAGACGACGTCGAGGATGACCTCGATGTCCGCCTCGTGCAGCGCCCTGACCATCGCCTTGAACTCCAGCACCTGCCCGCCGCGCTGGCCCTGGCTGGAGTAGCGGTTGTGCGGGGCGAAGAACCCGATCGAGTTGTAGCCCCAGTAGTTGCTCAGCCCGCGCTGGCTCAGGAAGTCGTCGGTGACGAACTGGTGCACCGGCATCAGCTCCAGGGCCGTCACCCCGAGCTTCGTCAGGTGGTCGAGGGTCTCCGGGTGGCCCAGGGCGGCGTAGGTGCCGCGGATCCGCTCGGGGATCTTCGGGTTGGTGATCGTCAGTCCCCGGACGTGCGCCTCGTAGATGACCGTGTCATGGTACGGCGTCGCCGGCGGCCGGTCGTGACCCCAGCCGAAGAACGGATTGACCACCACCGACCTGGGCACGAACGGGGCCGAGTCCGCCTCGTTCATCGTCTCCGGGCGGCCGAACATGTAGCCGTAGACCGCCTCGTCCCAGGTCACCTCGCCCTCGATCGCCTTGGCGTACGGGTCCAGGAGGAGCTTCGCCGGGTTGCAGCGCAGGCCCCTGGACGGGTCGTGGGGGCCGTGGACGCGGTAGCCGTAGCGGTGGCCGGGTCCGATGCCGGGCAGGTATCCGTGCCAGACGAACCCGTCGCACTCGCTCAGCCGGACCGAGCTCTCCTTGCCGTCCTCGTCGAACAGGCACAGCTCGACCCGCTCGGCCACCTCGCTGAAGAGCGCGAAGTTCGTGCCCGCCCCGTCGTAGGTCGCACCCAGCGGGTAAGGGTCTCCCGGCCAAAGCTCGATCATCGACGGCTCCCTCGCGATCCATCCCATGTTCCGTGTCCCCGCCTCCGGCGACAAGGGCGGGAGCACCGACCTACCCGCAAACCTCCGCGACCACGCCCCCGGCTCCAGGTTTCATGACCGTTCTGGGGGCAATGTGCCGATCCCATGGGCGGATTCAAGAAATTCCTGCTGCGCGGCAACATCGTCGAACTGGCCGTCGCGGTCATCGTCGGCGCCACCTTCAGCGGGCTCGTGCAGGCCCTGGTCACCGACCTGATCACACCGTTGATCGGGGCGCTGACCGGCGGCCGCCAACCGGACTTCGCGAAGTACTCCTTCACCGTCAACGGCAGCGAGTTCAAGTACGGTGACTTCCTCAACCACCTGCTCGCCTTCCTGATCATCGCGGCCGTCGTGTACTGGCTGGTCATCACGCCGATGACCCGGCTGGTCAGCCTCTTCGAACGGGACCAGGCGGCGACCACCAAGCAGTGTCCCGACTGCCTGAGCGAGGTCCCGGTCGAGGCCAGGCGGTGCGCGCACTGCACGGTCGAGCTGGTCCCCCAGTCCGAGCAGCCGTGACGCCACGCGGAGAAGCCACGGCCAGCAAGCGGATCTTGCGCCCTATGCTCGCGTAATGCCCAGACTGAGGCGATCGTCCGCTTAGATGGGCGAGTGAGTGTTGAGCTAATGGTCTGGCGGGAACCAGAGCCGATCACCCGAGATCTCGCCCGTAAGGCGTATTTGGCGGCCAAGAAGGACGCGCCGGGCGGCACGCTGCCGCCGTACGCCGGCGAGCTGCCTGGGAAGCTCACCGCCTACGCAGGCGAGCACGTGCTGGTCACCATGGACCTGGAGTCCATGGACGAGCTGTCCGGCCGCGTCTTCGCCGTCGCCGGCGCGCACGACCTGGTCTGCTACGACCCGCAGCGCGACCTCGTCCACAACCCGGGGCCACGCGGCGCCTACGCGGGCATGCAGCTCCACACCGGCGACGGCATGATCGTCACCGACCCGGACCTGGGCCTCGTCCACGACGCCCTGGCCACGCTCTCCGCCCAGAACCCCTTCGTCGCCCTCGTCAACTTCGGCCGCCACTTCATGCAGGTCTCCCCCGAATCGGGGGGTTACGAGCTGGAGTACAAGGAAGGCGGCACCCTCCACCGCACGCTGGTACCCGACCTCGCGGAGATCCAGCGCTCCTTCGGCGAGTACGCCCGCGACGAGCGCGGATTCCTGAACCGCCTCATCTGGTCGTCCTAGATCACCGAGCGGAACAGCTCAGGATCCACGTTTCCCCCGGACAGCACGATCACGGTCCGCCCCGCCGGCGCCCGCCCCGCCAGGTAGGCCGCCGCCGCCGTGGCCCCGCTGGGCTCGGCCACCAGCCGCGCCGACCTGGCCAGATGCCCCATCGCGGCGCGGATCTCGTCCTCGGAGACGGTCACGACGTCGTCCAGCCGTTCCCGCAGATGCGCGAAGGTCAGCTCGGACAGGTCCGCCCGCAGCCCGTCGGCGATCGTCCTGAACGTCCTGGCCGGCTCCCACGCCACCACCCGCCCCGCACGCAGACTCTCCCGCGCGTCGGCCGCCAACTCGGGCTCCACCCCGACGACCTTGGCGTCCGGCCTGAGCGCCTTGACCGCCGAAGCGATCCCCGAGGCCAGCCCGCCCCCGCTCACCGGGACCAGCACCACCTCGACGTCCGGCAGATCAGCGACGATCTCCAGCCCGATCGTCCCCTGCCCCGCGATGACCGCCGGATGGTCGTACGGCGGCACCATCATCATCCCCCGCTCGGCCGCCAGCTTCTCCGCGGCCTGCACGCGCTGCTCACGCGGCACCACCACCAGCTCGGCCCCGTGCCCGACGATCGCCTCCGCCTTGACCCGAGGCGTCCCCTCCGGCACCACCACGACACACGGCACCCCGAGCAGCTTCGCCGCGTACGCCAGCGCCTGCCCATGGTTGCCCGAGGAGTGCGTGACCACCCCGTCCGCCCGCGCCAGCGAAACGGCCGCGTTGTAGGCGCCCCGGATCTTGAAGGAGCCGACCCGCTGAAGACTTTCCGGCTTGACCCACACCTCGCCCATGGGCACGAGCGGAGTCCTGACCACCACCGGGGCGATCCGCTCGGCAGCGGCCCTCATGTCATCAAGCCCAACTAGGTTCACGTTCATGCCTCCCATCATGGTTCGCGAACCAGCCGATCTCCCAGAAAATCCCCGTTGAGCACATGCTGGTCACGGTTCACCCTCACCCTGGTCAGGGGGAGTCGGGCCAGCGGCGCAAGGTCGATCCCGGGTTGCACGCCACTGATATCCAGGATTTTCAGCAGGGTCAGCTCCGTGAGCTGACTGAGGTCGTGCACACCCTCGCAACCGTTGAGGGACAGATATGTGAGAGTCGGGCAGCCGGCCAACTCCCTCAGATCCTCTAGCTCCGGGATCTCCTCGAGTTCAAGCCGCTTCAGCGGCAACCGGCCCAACGCCGCGAGATCCGCGGGCAACGGCATTCTGGCCAGGCGAAGGTGCTGGAGCCCAGGAGCGCGCTCGACGAGGTCGCGTGCGCTTCCCACCAACCTGGTCTCTCGGAGATAAAGATCCACCAGGTGATCGAGCGGGGGAAGTTGCTCCCAGCGCGTCAGCTCCTTGGCCTCAGTGAGCCGCAATATGCGCAGACCGCGCAGCGCGAGCAGCGGCGAGTAGTCAGTGATGTTGGACAACCCGAAGAGCACCACCTCAGTCAGCTGAGGCAGACTTTCGAGAAAGGCGAGATTCTCGAAGCAGGTGTGGCCAAGGGCCAGACGGTCGAGGGCCGTGAAGGAACAGAGTGGCGAAAGATCGACGACTTGCTCGAAGCCGATGGCGGTGAGACTCGTCAGCGAGTCCCGGTGCGGGAGAAGCGGGCTGAGATTCCGCCCGCCGCCGAAGCTGATGATCCATCGTTGAGGTGGCAGGAGGCCGAGTGCGTTGAACTGTCCTGCCGTGGCAAGCCACAAGGGATCGGGTATGAACGACATCCTGGCCAGAACCCGATCGGCGTAAACGTCGGGATCGAAGTACCGCCACCCCGTCGCCAGCTCGTCCAGCACCACAGCTCGGGTGTCCCCCGCATACCCGGCCAGCGTCTCCAAGGCCCGCGGTCCGTTCACCATCCAGGCCGTCCGCACCGTGGCCCGCGCCGCCGCCGTGCTCAGCCCCGACAGGTCCGCAGGCAGCCAGTGCAGCACTGCCTCGCCTGCCGCCGCCAGGGAACGGGCGGCCTTGGAGCTCCTCGGCGGCACCAGGTCCCGGACGCACGCCTCGATCTGTTCCCGGAGTTCCCCGGGCACCGCGGGCATCGTCTCCAGGCAGGCCGTCACCAGGAGCTTCAGCCGCCGCGCCTGGCGGGGTTCGGTTTCGACGCGGCGCAGCAGACCGCGCAGCAACTCCGTCCGGACCGGGCCGTTGGCGTGGCCGGCGGCCAGGACCACGACGTCTCGCCACTGGTCCCGGTGTGCCCAGGTGACGAGCGGCTCGATGTCGCCGTCCTCCGCCGCCGCGCGTGCCGTGAGGTACTCCTGCAGCGTCCGGTGCACGAAGTCGATCCGGCCCTCCGTCGCCTCCCTGATCACGCCGCAGCGGTCGAGCAGGTACTCCAGCACCGCCTCGCCGGAGGCGCGCACCCGGGGCATGCCCGCCACCACCCTGCCGACGCGGGACACGGCGGCGGGCTTGGCCAGCTCCACCCGGTTGCTGACCGACAGCTGCCACGCCAGCTCCTGCAGGATCTGCGTCTTCTGGGCGCGGTCGAGGTGCATGGCGCCGTAGCTGGGGATGGAGCGTTCGGCGTCGCGCCGTTCCAGGAGCATCTCCAGGGCGGCGCCGTACAGGCCCATGCGGTCGGGCGGGAGCTGGGCCTCGCGGTCCAGGTTGAGCGCGCACAGCATGGACGCCAGCAGCGGGGTGGCGGCCAGTGAGCGCAGGTGGGCGGCGTTCTCCAGGCGGGTGAGCAGGCGCTCCTCGTAGGCGGGGAGCTTCTCGGGCGCGCAGGGCAGGTCGCGGCCGGTACGGATGGCGGCGTGCCAGTGCCGGATGAGCGCCGTGGTGTCACCCGGCGTCATGCGTTCCAGGAAGGCGGAGGCGAAGCCGTCGTCCTCCAGCCAGCTCGACTCGGCCGCCGCCGGGCGGGAGGTGACCACGACGCGGATGCCCGGGAACTCGGCGAGCAGGCCGCGCAGCCACGGGCGGATCGCCTTGCGCTGGGATCCGGTCAGCTCGTCCACGCCGTCCACCAGCAACAACGCCCGCCCGGACGACAGGCGGCGGTGAACCCAGCCGGTCGGCATCAGGCCGGCCAGGGGTGCGGCGGCGCCGTCCAGGAAGTGTTCGGGGCGGGGCAGCTCGCGGTCGGCGTAGCTGCGCAGCTTGACCAGGAAGGGCGTGGCGCCGTTGCAGTCGGACAGGTCGGACTCGTAGGCGCTGCGCGCGGCGGTGATGGCCAGCCAGCGCAGCAGCGTGCTCTTGCCGCCGCCCGCCTCGCCGCGCAGCAGCATGCGGCGGCCGCGGCCGAGCGCGCTCTCCACCCGCATCGTGGCCGGCTCGCCGCCGCGGCCGCGCCAGGCGTCGAACGGGATCTCGCGCGAGGGCGGCAGCGCGGCGGAGACGGACAGGCTGATGTAGGCGACGCTGAGCGAGGTGCGCGGGGTGAAGCGTTCGACACGGACGCCGATGAGGTCGAGCGTGTCGAGGGTGCGGCTGACGTGTTCCAGGTAGCGGCGGGCGAAGGCGGCGTCCCGGTCGGTGCCGTCGGGGGCTTCGAGGGTACGCGCGGGCAGCCGGTCGAGGATGAGCGCCACCTGCTCCCCCAGGCCGGACAGGCGGGTCAGCGTCTCGGTCGCGGCCCGGGGCTGGAACTCGGGCAGGTGCCTGATGATCCGGACCAGGCAGTCCAGGACCTCGTCGAGGACGGTCTCGTACAGGCGGGAGGCGGCCTCGCCCAGGTCCTTGGGGCGGGGTAAGGAGCGGGCCAGCCGTACCGGATCGGTGTCGGCGGCCAGGAGGGCGGCGTCGGACAGGTCCGCGCGGGACAGGGTGGCGACGATCTCGGCCAGGACGCTCTCGCGGGCGTTGTCCTCCAGGCCGGGGTACTCGTGGGCGGCCAGCTTCAGGACGCGGGCGGTGACCGAGTCGGCGATGTCGGCGAGCTGCCGGTCGGCCTTGCGGCGCACGAGCTGGTCGGGGAAGCACGAGCGCATCAGGTCGAGCAGCGGGAGCCTGCGGCTCTCCGCCGTGGACCTGGCCGCCAGCCAGGTACGCGCCGCGCGGTCACCGACCGCCTTGCCCACCGCGAGAGCCGCCGCATCCAAGGCCACGCGTGGAATTATGCCGAACTATGAGACAGCTCTACCCGGCCATCGAACCCTACGATTCCGGCCTGCTAGAGGTCGGAGACGGCAACCAGGTCTACTGGGAGGTGTGCGGCAACCCGGACGGAAAGCCGGCGGTCATGCTCCACGGCGGGCCGGGCGGCGGGTGCACCGTCAAGCACCGCCGCCAGTGGAACCCGGAGCTGTACCGCGTCGTCCTGTTCGACCAGCGCAACTGCGGGCGCAGCCGGCCGCACGCGAGCGACGCGGCGGTCTCGCTGGAGCACAACACCACCTGGAACCTGGTGGCGGACATGGAGAAGCTGCGTGAGCACCTCGGCGTCGAGCGCTGGCAGGTGTTCGGCGGGTCGTGGGGCAGCGCGCTGGCGCTCGCCTACGCGCAGACGCATCCCGAGCGGGCGACGGAGCTGGTCCTGCGCGGCATCTTCATGCTGCGCCCCCGGGAGCTGCACTGGTTCTACCAGGAGGGCGCCTCCCACCTGTTCCCCGACCTGTGGGAGCGGTTCCTGGCGCCGATCCCGGCCGCGGAGCGCGGCGACCTGATGACCGCCTACCGCCAACGGCTGGAGAGCTCCGATCCGGCGGTGCGGGTCCCCGCCGCCCAGGCGTGGTCGCGGTGGGAGGACTCGACGGTCACGTTGCTGCCCGATCCCGAGCTGGACGGGCATGGCGGGGACGAGCGCAAGGCGCTGGCGTTCGCGCGCATCGAGAACCACTACTTCACGCACGGAGGGTGGTTCGAGCCGGAGCAGCTCATCCGGGACGTCGGGAAGATCCGGCACATCCCCGCCGTGATCGTGCAGGGCCGCTACGACGCCTGTACGCCCATGGCGACCGCCTGGGACCTGCACAAGGCCTGGCCGGAGGCGGCCTTCCACGTGGTGAACGACGCCGGGCACGCCGCGACCGAGCCGGGCATCGTGGACCGGCTGGTGGAGGCCACCGACCGGTTCGCCCGTTAGGCGGCCAGGGCCAGCCGGTCGCGTACCAGGCGGACGACGGGTGTGACGGCGCCGACGCACAACAGCGCGACCAGCGGCGCGATCACCAGCCCGAGCGCGAACCCGGCGGCCACGTCGTGCGGGTAGTGGGCGCCGACGAACACGCGGGAGAACGCCATGATCGCCGCCAGCGGCAGCACGATCCAGGCGAGGGCGCGCCACGCCAGGATGAGGGCGCCCGCGGCGCCGGCGGCGATCACGGTGTGGTTGCTCGGGAACGACCAGTCCCCGGCCGGCGGGCAGGCGGCCACCGTGGTGACGCCGCGGCACGGGCGTTCCTCGCGGACGATCAGCTTCACGATCTCGCTCACGACATAGGCGACGACCACCGCCGCGGGTCCGACCAGGGCGATGGCCAGTTCGCGGGCGGGTGCGCGGCGGGCACGCCACCAGCACAGGACGAACAGGGCGGCGAACACGAAAAGCCCGGCGTCGGTGCCCACCTCCGCGAAGGTGTGCACCCAGCCGGGCGTGCCGAGGGCGAAGTCGACGATGTCGCGGTACAACACATGTCCAATCGATGAAGAAACGATGGACATGACCTTAATGATCTTACCGAGTGGTTTCGTCGGCAGTTCGGCCAGGACTCATCGGCCATATGGCCGATAGGGGGGATCAGGCGGTGCCGGTGAGGATGCGGGCGAGGTCGAGCTGCCGCTGTCTGAGCTCGCCTTCCGTGATCAGCCCGGTGTCGAAGGCGTCCTTGGCCGCGTCGTTCTCGGCGACGTAGTAGGCGGCCATGATCTCGCTGCGCAGCGGGGTGAAACCGCGCCGTACGCATTCGGCGAAGACGCTGACCTTGCCTTCGAGGGTTTCGCGGGAGATGGTGCAGTCAAGTTCGTGGGCCTTGAGCTGCTTCACGGCTTCCCTGAGGGTGACCTGACCACCGGAGCCGTTGAATTCCGTGTCTGGTGTGATCTTCACTTCGCGTGCGCCTCCAAGAGTTCACAACGTCTGACATGGCCCGCGTATTCCCTGCTCAGAGCGGGTAGAGAGGGATGCGTGATCGGTGCGCACGTGATCGTCGGCTATACCGGCGACGCTGGAGGACGGGACGCGCTCGCACTGGGGACCGCGATCACGCAGGTCACCGGCGGTGAGCTCACGGTGGCGACCATCTACCCGCCGGGCAGCCCCGGCCAGGCGGTCGAGGCGCAGGCGAACCTGGCCCACGCGGCGGGCGAGCTCGGCGAGCGTCCCGCCGAGTACATGGCGTTCGAGAGCCGCGGCGCCGGCCGCGGCCTGGCGGTGCTGGCCAGCCGGATCAAGGCGGACCTCATCGTGGTCGGCTCGGCCGACGGCGGGCAGCACGGCCGCATCGCGATCGGCAGCACCTCCGACCATCTGCTGCACCTGTCGCCCGAGGCGGTGATGCTGGCCCCGGCCGGCTACCGGCCGCCTGCTGAGCCGACCCGGCTGACGCTGGCGTACGTGCACCGGCCGCAGTGCGACGAGGCCGTGGAGCTGGTGGCGCAGGCGGCGCTGCGGCTCGGGGTGCCGCTGCGGCTCATCACACTGGACCTGCGCACCGACGACGCCGGCCGGCTGCGCGACGACCTCGCCCTCGCCGTACGGCTGGCGTGGGAGGGCACCGGCATCGAGGCCGAGGCGGAGATCGCCGAGGGCTACGACGTGGCGGCCGCGATCGGGGCGGTCGAGTGGCCGCCCGGCGACCTGCTGGTCTGCGCGAGCAGCGAGGACGCGCAGGCGCACCGGGTCTTCCTGGGCGAGCTGGCGATGAAGGTGCTGCGCGCCTCGGTGTGCCCGGTGGCGGTGCTGCCGCGGGGCTTCAACTGAGCCGGACGCGGGCGTAGAGCTCCAGGTAGCGCTCGGCCATGACGGACGGGGTGAAGCGGGCGCGGGCCTCGCGGCGGCACTCCTCGGGGTCGAGGTCGTCGACGCGCCCCAGCCATTCGGCGAGTTCTTCCTCGGTGTCGGCGAGGAAGCCCGTGCGGCCGTGCTCGATGAGTTCGGGCAGGCAGCCGCGGCGCAGGCCGATCACCGGGACGCCCAGGGCGAGGGCCTCGACCACGGCGGTGCCGCCCGGCTCGTCCCACTGCAGCGGGAACAGGGCGGCCCTGGCGGTGCCGTAGAGCTCGTCGCGCCGGTCCCCGGCGACGCCGCCGGCCCAGCGGATCAGCTCGCCGTCCAGGTGGGGGGCGATGTGGTCACGGTGGTAGCGGACGTCCGGGTGCCCGTGGAGCGGATGTTCCTGGTCGCGCAGGACGCGTTCCAGCTCGGCGGGGCCGCCGAGGCCGCTGACGGGTCCGGCCAGTACCAGCGGCAGGCCGAGCTTCTGGCACACGCGGACGGCGACGTGCTGGCCCTTGAGCGCGCAGATCCGGCCCATGACCGCGAGGTGCTCGCCGCGCGGAAAGCGCAGGTCGCGCTCGGCCAGCGGGGTGGCCAGGTGGGCCGCGCCCACGGCGGCGGCGCGCAGCGCGGCGGGAGCGCGGGTGAGCTGGTCGTGGGAGACGCCGTTGACGGCGATCTCCCGAGGCCAGGCGCCGTAGAAGTCGGGGTGTTTGCGCAGGTCCCAGTGGAGGGTGTGGAGCACCGGCGGCCCGCCGAGCGCCGACAGCACCGCGGGGCCGACCACCTCCAGGTGATCGTGGACGAGGTCGATGTCGTCGCGTCCGCGTAATTCCCGCGCCACTCGCGCCTGGTGGGCGTGGGCCAGACCCATCACCTGGTTGTACGGCTTCTGCAGGTGGGCGAACTGCCCCTCGGGGAAGGCGGAGACCAGTTCGTCGGCCTCGACGGTGCTGGCCCCCACCGAGGCCAGCACCACGCGCACCCCCCGCTCGCGCAGCGCGGGCACCAGCGTGGCCACCACGTTCTCGATCCCGCCGTAGCCGGG
Organism: Nonomuraea endophytica; assembly: GCF_014203235.1. Taxonomy (GTDB): domain Bacteria; phylum Actinomycetota; class Actinomycetes; order Streptosporangiales; family Streptosporangiaceae; genus Nonomuraea; species Nonomuraea endophytica. The sequence continues at coordinate 440,553 of NZ_JACHIN010000007.1, forward strand.
CGGCGGCACCTCCAGCCAGGGTCCGGCGTTCATCAGGATGTTCACGCGACGTCCTCCTCGATGGCCAGCGAGGCCAGCGGCGGGCGCTCGGCCACGGCCACGTCGGCGCGGGCGGCCCGCCGTTCGGTGTCGAACTGGAGCAGGCTGTGCGCGGGCGGCGCCGCCGACACCACCCGGCCCTGGCGTTCGAGCCGGGTCCACGCGGTGAGCATGATCTGGGCGGCCATGCGGCCGAGCGCCGCCGTGGACTGGTGCGCGTGGGTGCGGCAGCCCAGGTCCACCTGGGCCATGGCGTCCAGGCCGACGAGTTCGAGCAGGTCAACCAGCAGGCCGAGTTCCACCCCGTACTCGGTCGCGAACGGCACGCGTTCCAGGACCGTGCGCCGGGCCGCGTACTCGCCGCCGAGCGGCTGGACGAACCCGGACAGCTCCGGCCACCACAGGTTGAGCAGGGGCCGGGCGACGAGTTCGGTGACCCGGCCGCCCTCGCCGCGCCGGCCGTTCAGCGGCCGCTCGTAGGTGCCCTTGACGAAGAGCACCCCGGTGTCGAGCAGCAGCGGCCCGAGCAGGCCGGTGACGAAGGAGGAGGGGAAGTCGCATAAGTCGGCGTCGACGAAGACGACGATGTCGCCCGAGGTGGCGGCCAGTCCCTTCCACAGGGCCTCGCCCTTGCCCGACAGCGGCGGCAGGTGCGCCAGGACCTCGTCCTGGTGCACGACCGTGGCGCCCGCCGCGGCGGCCACGGCGGCGGTGGCGTCGGTGGAGCGGGAGTCCACGACGACGATCTCGTCCACGAGGTCGGCGAGGTCGCGGCGGATCACCGAGACGATCCGCCCGACCGTGCGTTCCTCGTCGCGGGCCGGGAGGACCACGCTCACCGTGGTCGATCCCTTGGCGTCCGCCAGTGCGTCCGGCGACCAGTCGGCGGCGCTGCTGGTGCGCCGCCGGTACCAGTCCCGGACCCGCGCATCTGTCTCCATGCGCTCACCCCCATCGTCTCAGGTCACGGATGGCGACCTATGCCCTGCCGATAGGAGTTCGAACATTTTCGTTTGTTCATCAGCGGATGTGGGATATGCCATCCTGTGTCGCCAATAACTCGAATCGGCATCATAGGTGCTGGAAATGTCGCCGCCCGTCACGCAGACGTGCTCTCAGCATTCCCCGACGTGACGATTGCCGGAATCGCCGACGCGGTTCCCCACAAGGCCGAGGCACTGGCCTCTCGGCATGGCTCCCTGGCCTACGGGAGTCACACCGACCTGCTGGACGCCGGCGGACTGGATGCCGTCTACGTGTGCGTGCCGCCTTTCGCGCACGGTAACCCGGAGACAGATGCTTTGTCGTGCAATCTCCCGCTTTTTGTAGAAAAGCCGTTAGCACTTGATCTAGAAACAGCGGAAAAGATCGCCGCCGAGATAACCCGCCGCGACCTTCCCTCCGCCGTCGGTCACCACTGGCGCTACCTCGACATCCTGCGGAAAGCCCGCGAACTGCTCGCCGGCCGCCCCGTACGGCTGGCCCTCGGCCACTGGCTCGACAAAGTGCCGCCGGTGGGCTGGTGGCTGCGTACCGAGACCTCCGGCGGCCAGATCGTCGAGCAGGCCGTCCATGTGCTGGATCTGGCCAGGGTCCTGGTGGGCGAGGTCGCGATGGTGCACGCCGTACCGGCGGAGGGGGCGGCGGACGGTGAGATCGACCGGGCCACGGCGGCGGTGCTGCGGTTCGCGGACGGCGCGGCCGGCACGCTGGCCGCCACCAGCCTGTGCTCGGGCAAGCAGCGCGCCGGGCTGGAGGTGCACGCCGAGGGCGTCACGCTCGACCTGGGCGAGGAGCGCCTGGTCGTCGACGGGCGCACGGTGATCGAGGACGACGGCGCCGCCAAGATCCGCGTGGACCGGGAGTTCGTCAACGCGGTGCGGGGGGAACCGGCCGACGTGCGCGTGCCGTACCACGAGGCGCTGAAGACGCACCGTCTGGCGCAGGCGGTGGCGCGGTCGGCGGCCACGCGGGAGCCGGTGGTGCTGGATGGCTGAGGTGCTCAGCATCGACGGTCCCGAGCGGGTCAGCCTGATCTCCGAGCCTATGCCGATGGCGGCGCCGGGCGGCTTCCTGGTGGAGACCGTCTACAGCGGCGTCTCCGCCGGGACCGAGCTGACCTACGTCAAGGGCACCAACCCCTACCTGAACACCTCGTGGGACCCGGAGCTCGGGTTGTTCGGCACGGGCGGGCCGATGATGGCCTACCCGGTGCGCGGCATCGGCTACATGCAGGTCGGGATGGTCGTCGACAGCCGCACCGACGCGGTCGCCGTGGGCCGGATCGTCGCGATGGCCTACGGGCACCGCACCGCCTACGCCGCCGACCCGAAGCGCGACCGCTTCGTCGAACTGCCTCCCGACCTCGACCCGCTGCTCGGGATCTACGCCGCGCACATGGGGCCGATCTGCGCCAACGGCCTGCTGCACGCGGCGCACGACCTGCTCGGGACCGGCGTGCGCGACCTGCGCGACGGGGTGCGCGGGCGGCGGGTGGTGGTCGTCGGGGCGGGCGTGGTCGGGCTGCTGGTGGCGGCGTTCGCGGCGGGCGCCGGAGCCGGGACCGAGGTCGTGGTGGTCGACGAGACCCCCGCGCGGCTGTGCGTGGCCGCCGCGCTCGGCGTGGAGACGCTGCTGGCCGAGGACGCGTTCCAGCTGAAGCGCCGCTGGCGGCACGGCCCCAACGACCACGGCGCCGACGTGGTCTTCCAGTGCCGCGGCCAGGAACGGGCGCTGGTCCTGGCGCTGAAGCTGCTGCGCCCCCAGGGCAGCGCGATCGACCTGGCCTTCTACACCGGCGGCGCCGGCCTGGTACGGCTCGGCGAGGAGTTCCACCACAACGGCCTGAGCCTGCGCTGCGCCCAGATCGGCCGGGTGCCGCGCGGCCTGGCCCACGCCTGGGACCGCGACCGGCTCTCGCGCGAGACGGTCGAGCTCCTGCACCGCATCGGCCCGTGGCTACGTGAGCACGTGATCACCGACGTCGTCCGCTTCGGCAAGGCGCCCGAGCTCCTTCGCGATCTCGCCGCCCGCCGCAGGCAGGCCCTCCAGGCCGTGCTCTGCCGCGACGTCCAGGACGAGCGCGGCTGACCAGCTGAAGTCGCGGCAGCCGTGCCCGGCGCGGGTGAACGGGTCGAAGTACTCGCGGAAGCCCGACCGGGCCACCGCGCCGACCATGCCGTCGGCCAGCGTCTCGGCCAGGTCGGCCCGGCGGTGCCGCAGCCCCTGCCAGACGAGCCAGGTCAGGTTGAGCCAGCTCGGCCCGCGCCAGTAGCGGGCCGGGTCGAACTCGGGGGTGCCGGGGGCGTAGCTGGGCAGCAGCCCGTTCTTGATCTCGAAGCGGTCGAGTGCGGTGCCGATGAGCGCGTGGGCGATCTCGCGCGGCAGGTCGGGCAGCATGAGCGGGACGAGCCCGGCGGCGCTCTGGGAGCGGAGCGGGGAGCCGGTGTTGGCGTCGCGGGCGTGGAACAGGCCGTCGTCGTAGAGGTGGGCGACCATGGCGGCGGTGATCTCGGCGGCCTCGCGGTGGTGCGGGTCGGGGTCGAGGCCGATCACCTTGGCGATGCGGGCCAGGGACGTCTCGGCGACGCCGTACGCGGCGTTGAACAGCGGATCCTCGACCGCGAACGCGCCCGCCCTGCGGTAGCCGGTGTCGCGGTAGGCGCGGGCCAGGGCGGTGTAGCGCTCGTAGTCGCGGTCGGTGGGCCGCTCGTCGGCGCTGACGTGGGCGAGGTCCCTGCGCCGCGCGCCCATGGGCCCGGCCTGGACGGCGGCCAGCGGCACGTCCCAGGCGGGACTGTTGTCCATGCCGGACTCCCACGGGTGCACGATCGAGATCAGGCCGTCAGCCGAGCGGCGCGCGGTGCGCAGGAAGCGCTGCTGGGCCACGAGCCGGGGGTAGATGCGGCGGAGGAAGGCCGGATCGGGATCGGCCAGATGGACCCGCCAGGCGGCCAGCGCGTGCACCGGTGGCTGCACGATGCCCGAGGTGGCCGAGCCGGAAGGCGCGCGGACCTCCCAGACGTCGGGGCCGGGGAAGTAGGCGCCATCGGGCACCTCCGGGTTGAAGACGATGTGCGGCACCCGCCCGTCGCGCCACTGCGCGCCGAACAGCGACAGCAGCTCGGACCTGGCCCGCCGCGGCGACCAGCGGGCGTTGCCGATCGCGACGAACGCCGAGTCCCAGCTCCACTGGTGGGGATAGAGCCGCCGCGAGGGCACGGTGTAGCTGCCGTCCCAGTTGGCGACCAGGACGCGCACCGCCTCGCGGATCACAGGAACTTCCTGACGAACGCCGCCGTCTGCGGCAGCACGATCTCCGGCTCACCCCGAAGCCGGCACTCCAGCGCCAGATAGCCCTCGTACCCGGTGGCGTCCAGCGCGGCCAGCTGCGACCCCCAGTCGAGGTGCCCGGTGCCGGGCTGGTTGCGGTTGGACTCGCTGATCTGCATGTGCGCGAGGTACGGCGCCGCCTCCACCAGCGACCGGCAGGGATCGTCCTCCTCGATGTTCATGTGGTACGTGTCGCCGACGACCTTGATCGCGTCCATGGAGCAGTAGGACACCGCCTCGGCCAGCGTGTTGACCATGTGGTTCTCGTAGCGGTTGAGCGGCTCCAGCATGATCAGCACGCCGTTGCGCTGCGCGTGCTCGCCGAGCACCCCGAGCGCCTCGGCCAGCACCTCGCGGTCCTCCCCCGGGCTGCGCGGCGGCTCGAACGGCGGCAGCCGCCGCGAGAACTGCCCCCACGAGGCGGGCGTCATGACCCCGATCCCGCCCAGCTCGGCGATGACCGTGAGCTGGGAGCGCAACTGCTGGATGGCGTCGGTGCGCCTGGCGGCGTCGAAGTCGCCGATGAAGTGCGGCATGTCCACGCAGACGGTCGGCATGACCACGCCGTCGGCGAGGGCCCGCTTCAGCTCGGTCAGCCGCCCGGCGAAGTGGAAGTCGCCCTTCCCACGCAGCTCGATCGCGTCGAATCCGGCATCGACCGCGAAGGCGAACTTCTCCTGCAGGGTGCGCCCCGGCAGGAGCTGCTCCTGTACGGCAAGCTTCACGCTGGCTCCTTGAACTTGAAGACGAGTTGGAGCACCTCCGACGGGCGGCGGTCGATCAGCTCGAAGGCCTCGGCCGCCTGGGCGGCGTCCATGACGTGGCTGACCAGGTCGCCCGCGCTGATCTCGCTGCGGTGGACGAGCTCCATGAACGTGCGCTGGAGCCGTTCCACGTCCCATCGGTGCGCCAGCCACGCGGCCACGCCGCCGATCTGCGAGGAGACGAGCTGCACCTGGTTGTGGTGGAACTCCTCGCCGAGCCGCAGCCCGAGCCCGTCGCCCTGGTAGAACCCGGCCGCGACGACCCGGCCGCCCCTGCGGACGGTCCTGATGGCCTCGTGCAGGCCGGTGTGGCTGCCGCTGAGCTCGATGGCGACGTCGGCGCCGACGACGCGCTTGCGGATGAACTCGGCCACCGAGCCCTCGCGCACGTCGTAGGTCTCGGCGGCGCCGAAGCGCCGGGCGAGTTCGAGCCGCTCGGGGATGGCGTCGGCGGCGACCACGCGGGCGCCGCTGAGGACGGCGAGGCGGGTGGCGAGCAGGCCGATGACGCCCTGGCCGAAGATCGCGACCTGGTCGCCCAGGTGCAGGTCGGCCGCGTGGACGGCGTTGAGCGCGATGGCGCCGACGCGGGCGAAGACGCCGGTCAGCGGGTCCGCGCCGGGCGGCATGAGATGCCCGGCGAGCCGCTCGGCGGGCACGACGGCCTCCTCGCGGTGGCCCCAGATGCCCCAGACGACGCCGCCCACGACCGGTTCGCGCACGTCGGGCGCGGCTTCGACGACCTCGCCGACCTCCTGGTAGCCCCAGCCGGTGAGCGGGTAGGCGTGCGTGCGGCCCTCGACGAAGAGCCGCTGTTCGGTATCCCACTTTTTCGTGAGATACGGGTTGGTGCCGCGGTAGGCGGTGAGTTCCGTCCCCGCCGAGACACCTGAGTAGATCGTGCGGACCCGCACACAGCCCGGCTCCAGCTCACCGGATGGCTCCAGACCGACGCGGACGGCACCTGGCCCTTGAATGGTGATGACGTGCATTCCCCACACTTACGCTTTTTGATCAAACAAAAGTCACAGGTTTAGTGCTTGTTTGCACGCGATAGTTGTGTAATCAGCACTCGTAAGTCTACGACTTTTGTTGGAGGTAGCCGATGAAATTGGGGTTCCTAACAGCGTGTCTTCCGGAAAGCACCCTTTCCGACATCGCACGCTGGGCCGTCGACCAGGGATTCGAAGCCCTGGAAGTAGCCGGATGGCCGGCAACGGACGTCCGAAATCACATCAGAGTAGAGCGTTTCGATGAGATCGAATACGAGCGGGTCAGGCGAATCTTCGCGGACACCGGACTCGCCCTTTCCTCGATCGCCTACTACGAGAACAACCTGCACCCAACCGAAGGGCCGCAGGTGAACGCGCACGTACGGCGCTGCGTCGAGGCGGCCGCCGCGCTCGGCTGCCCCACCGTGGGCACCTTCGTCGGCCGCGACGCCGGCATGACGGTGCACGACAACCTCAAGAAGGCCGAGGACGTCTTCGGCCCGCTGGTCGAGCATGCCAAGGGCCACGGGGTCGAGATCGTCATCGAGAACTGCGTCATGAAGAGCTGGCACCCCGACGGGTACCCGGGCAACCTGGCCTACTCCCCCGAGCTGTGGGAGTGGATGTTCGGGATCGGGCTCAAGCTCAACTACGACCCCTCGCACCTGGTGGCGCTGGGCATCGATCCGGTGGCGGCGGCGCGGCCGTACGTCTCGGAGATCGCGCACGTCCAGGCCAAGGACACCGAGATCCTCGGCGGCCGGATCGACCACACCGGCTTCCACGGCCCGATCGGCGGCGAGAAGGGCTGGTACCGCTTCCGGGTTCCCGGCCGCGGGCAGGTCGACTGGACCCGGGTCATTGACGCACTTCAGGAAGGCGGGTACGACGGGGTGGTGTCGGTAGAGCACGAGGATCCGGTGTGGAGTGGGGACCCGGCGAGGGTCCGGACCGGTCTCGGTATCGCCTATCACACGTTGCGGCCGCTCATCGCGGGGTAAAGGCGGCTCAACCCCTTTCGCGGGGGCCTTGCCGGAGACCTGGCGTCGGGCTGCTCGGAGCGCCGGGTGCAGACCGAGGAGCGTGCCATGCCAGGAAAGGCAACCGCCGTTCTCAGCGCCGCCGCGCTGGTCGCGGCCATGACCGCCTGCGGGGACGGCGGCGGGGGCAGCCGGCCCGCCGCCGCCACGGAGATCACCGTCTGGACCGAGGAGAACCTCCCGGACCGGATGGACGTCCAGACCAAGATCGTCAACGAGTTCACGCAGAAGACCAAGATCAAGGTCAAGCTGGTGCCGGTGGCCGAGGACCAGTTCAGCCAGACGCTGACCGCGGCCGCCGCCGCGGGCGACCTGCCCGACGTGATCGGCGCGCTCCCCCTCGCCGCGGTACGCGAGATGGAGGCCAACGACCTTCTCGACACCGACACCCCGGGCAAGGTCGTCGACCAGCTCGGCCGCGCCACCTTCTCCAAGCGCGCCCTCGACCTCAACACCGCCGACGGCAAGCTGCTCGCCGTGCCCAGCGACGGCTGGGCCCAGCTGATCCTCTACCGCAAGGACCTGTTCGAGAAGGCCGGGCTGGAGCCGCCGGACACCTACGAGCGGCTGCAGGCCGCCGCCGCCAAGCTGCACGGCCCGGACGTGGCCGGCATCACGCTGGCGGTCGCGCCCAAGGACTCCTTCACCGCCCAGAGCTTCGAGCACGTGGCCCTGGCCAACGGCTGCGAGCTGGTGGACGGCTCCGGCAACGTGGCGCTGGCCTCACCCAACTGCGTGCGGGCCTTCACGTTCTACTCCACGCTGGCCAAGCAGTACTCGGTCAAGGGCAAGCAGGACGTCGACTCGACCCGGGCCACGTACTTCTCCGGCAAGGCGGCCATGATGATCTGGTCGTCGTTCATCCTCGACGAGATGGCCGGGCTGCGGAACGACGCGCTGCCCTCGTGCGCGGCCTGCCGTACCGACAAGGAATGGCTGGCGGCGAACACCGGCGTGGTGACCGCGCTGAAGGGCCCGGACGGGACCGCGCCCGCGCAGTACGGCGAGATCGTCTCCTGGGCCGTCACCCGCGACGCCGCCAAGGACTCGGCGGCCAAGTTCGTCGCCTACATGATGAACGAGGGCTACGAGCGCTGGATGGGGATGGCGCCCGAGGGCAAGTTCCCGACCCGCCCGGAGTTCGCCGACGCGTGGGCCAAGCTGCCCGCCGGGGTGGACACCAAGAAGCCGCTCGCCGAGCTCTACCCGGCCGCGACGCTGGAGGCGCTGCGCAAGAGCCCCGACACCTTCGGCCGCTGGGGCATCCCGCAGGGGCAGGGCAAGCTGGTCGGCGTCACCATGGGCGAGCTGCCGGTGCCCAAGGCGCTGAGCGGCATTGTCGAGGGCTCGCTGACGCCCGAGGCCGCGGCGGCGCAGGCCAAGACGGACGTCGAGAGCATCAAACGCGGGATCCGTCAGTGAGGGGGACGCTCCGGCAGCAGGAGGGCAGGGCCGGGCTCGCGCTGATCTCACCCACGCTGGTGGTCACCCTGGTCGTGGTCGTGGTGCCGCTGCTGTGGGCGATCATGCTGGCGTTCCAGGACGTCCGGCTGATCAACATCAGGCGGGTCGGGATCTTCGGCCACTACACGCTGGAGAACTTCACCTACGTGATCTCCGAGCCGGGCTTCTGGTCGGCGCTGGTCAACACGCTCGTCTACACCGTCGCGGGCACCGCGCTGTCGATCGCCGTCGGGCTGGTGGCCGCGCTCGCGCTCCGGGACAGGTTCCCCGGGCGGACGCTGGTCAGGGCCTCGATCCTGGTGCCGTACGTGGCGCCCGTGGTGGCCGTGGCCTTCCTCTGGGAGGTGATGCTGAACCCGCAGTACGGCATCGTCAACACCTGGCTGAGCGAGCCGATCGCCTTCCTGTCGCAGGCCCGCGGCACCTTCCTGGGCGTCGAGGTCCCGGTCGCGCTGCTGACGGTGATCGCCTTCGAGGCCTGGCGCTACTTCCCCTTCGCCTTCCTGTTCATCCTGGCCCGGCTGCAGGCGCTGCCCAAGGAACTGGACGAGGCGGCCGTGGTCGACGGGGCCACGCCCACGCAGCGCTTCAGATATGTGATCATGCCGCAGCTCTGGCGGATCATCGCCCTGCTGTCGGTGCTGCGCTTCGTCTTCACCTTCACCAAGTTCGACGACGTCTACCTGCTGACCGGCGGCGGCGCGGGCACCGAGGTGGTCTCGGTGCGCGTCTACAACTTCCTGACCGCCCGCGACGACATCGGCGCCTCGGCCGCGCAGGCCATCGTGCTCGCCGTGGTGCTCGTCGTCTTCCTGGTGATCTACCTGCGCTTCTTCTCGGGAGGTGCGCGTGAGCAGGGATAGGTTCGAGCGCGCCCTACTGCGCGCGCTGCGGCCGCTGGTGATCGCCTTCCTGTTCGTGATCACCGCGTTCCCGTTCTTCTACATGGTGATGCTGTCGGTACGCGACATCCAGGAACTGATACTCGAACCCGGATCGCTCTGGCCGAATGCCTTCACCCTGAGCACCTACGCCGACGTCCTGACCCGGCAGGGCTTCCTCACCTTCATGGGCAACAGCGCGATCATCGCCGTCTCCTCGGTGGCGGTCACGCTGCTGATCTCCATCCCGGGCGCGTACGCCGTCGCCAGGCTGCGCTTCTTCGGCCGCCGGCAAGTGCACTTCCTGTTCCTGGCCGTCTACCTCTTCCCCGCCATCGTGCTGGCCATCCCGCTGTTCGTGCTGTTCACGATGATGGGGCTGCGCGGCTCGCTGGCCGGCCTGATCCTCGTCTACATCGCCCAGACCGTCCCGGTCACCGTCTACATGCTGCGCAACTACTTCGAGACCGTCCCGCAGAGCGTCGAGGAGGCGGCGGCCATCGACGGCTGCTCCCGGGTGGAGACCATCTGGCGGGTGGTGCTGCCGCTGTCCAAGCCGGCGCTCATGGCGACGGGACTGTACGCCTTCATGATCGCCTGGAACGAGTTTCTGTTCGCCCTGCTCTTCCTAGTCGAGCGGCGGGAGAGATGGACGGTCTCCCTCGGTCTCTCCCAGCTGGCGGGCAGTATCGAGATCCCGACCACGGTTCTCATGGCAGGATCGGTGGTTCTGACGCTGCCCATAGTGATCATCTTCTTCGCCGGCGAGCGACTGCTGACCGAAGGACTCACCGCCGGGGCGGAGAAGGGATAGGCCATGCTGACGGCAGGGCAGGTGCTCCAGCTCATCAGGAACGGCTCCTGCCGTACACGCAAGGAACTCATCGAGCTCACCGGCCTGTCCCGCTCGACGATCACCGAGCGGGTCGACCGGCTGATCGAGGCCGGATACATCCACGAGTCGGGCGTCGCCATCTCCGGCGGCGGGCGGCCGCCGTCGGTGCTCGACATCGACTCCACCAACCGGTTCGCGCTCGTGGCCGACCTCGGCGCCGGCCACGCCCGCGTGGCGCTGACCGACCTCGCCGCCCGCCCGCTGGCCGAGGAGCACACCGAGATCCGCATCGAGCTCGGTCCGGAACCCGTCCTGACCTGGGTGCGCCAGGCCTTCCAGCGCCTGCTCGACCGGACCGGGCACGCCCGCGACCGGGTCTGCGGCATCGGCGTCGACCTGCCCGGCTCCGTCGACCACGCCTCCGGCCGGGCCGTCAGGTCGTTCCTGATGCCCGGCTGGGACGAATACCCGATCGCCCAGGCCATCGGGGCCGGCTTCGACGTGCCGATCCTGGTCGAGAACGACGCCAAGGCGATGGCGCTCGGCGAGTGGTGGATGCACTGGCGTGAGACGCCCTCGCTGCTGCTCATCAAGGTCTCCACCGGGATCGGGGCGGGCATCGTCATCGACGGCCAGATCTACCGGGGCGTGGAGGCGGCCGCGGGCAACCTCGGCCACGTACGGCTGCGCGAGAGCGACGACCGGGTCTGCACCTGCGGCTCACGCGGCTGCGTCGCCTCGCTGGCCAGCGGCCACGCGCTCGCCGTGGACCTCGGGCAGTCCTCCAGCCGCGACGTCGTCCGGCTGGTGCAGGCCGGCGACCCGGCGGCCATCGCGCGCACCCAGGAGGCCGGCCGGACGCTGGGGATCGTGCTGGCCACCGCGGTGAGCCTGCTCAACCCTGGGGTGCTGGTGCTGGCCGGTGACATGGCCCAGACCCGGGAGCACTACCTGACGGGGATCAGGGAGAGCGTCTACCGGCGGAGCCTGCCGTACACGACCCGCAATCTCGACATCGTGACCAGCACGCTCGGCGAGCGCGCCGGCATCGTGGGCACGGCGGTCATCGTGATGGAGCACGTCCTGTCGCCCGACGCGGTGGACGGGGCGCTGGAGACGCCCCCGCTGGCCGACCGCGCCTAGGCTGCGGTACGGCCCAGCGCCTCGCCGAGCAGGGCGGGGGCGACGGCCAGCGACGGCCCGTACCACGTGAGCAGGCGCCCGCTCACCAGCGCGCACGGCAGCCCGGGGAAGGCCTCGGGCCCGTCGGCGGCGGAGAAGGCGTAGGGCTCGTCGGGCAGCACGACCAGGTCGGGCGCGGCGGCCACCAGATCGGGCAGCGGGATCTTGGGATAGCGCTCGGCGTGCCCCTCGTAGAGGTTGTCGACGCCGAGCCGCCGCAGCACGTCACCGGTGAAGGTGCCGCTGCCCACGACCATCCACGGCCGCCGCCAGATCGGCACGACGGCGCTCGCGCGCACGGCGGGCTCGGGCAGGTCCCAGGCCGCCCGCGCCGCGTCCAGCCACGGCGGCGCGGAAGTACGGCAGGCCAGCTCGAACACCCTGGCCAGCGAGGCGAACGCCTCATCCACCGTCCTGATCACCGTCACCCAGACCGGGATCCCGGCCTCCCGCAGCGCCTGGATGTCCGGCTCGCGGTTCTCCTCGAAGTTGGCCAGCACCACGTCGGGCCGCAGCCGCGCGATGGCGTCGAGGTCGGGGTTCTTGGTGCCGCGCACGCGGGTCACGTCCAGGTCAGCGGGGTGCGAGCACCAGTCGGTCGCGCCGACCAGCGACCCGGGCACGGTGGCGGCGACCGACTCGGTCAGCGAGGGGACCAGCGAGACGATCCGCTTCACCTGGTCCGGCACTTCCGAGGGGGCGCCGGTGTCGTCGCTCAGCACACGGCCAAGTATCCCGCACACCGTCCCATAGCACGGTGACCCCCTCCCGGACGTTATGGCCGATCTCGCGCCACGTCACGGGTCGAATACGTAGGATCGCAACAAAGGCCGACTACTTGTGATCGGGGGATCACCGGTTGGACCAGAGGAGTTCGAGGGGCTTCGATCCGAACAAGCCCAACGCCGCCCGGCTGTATGACTATTACCTGGGCGGCAAGGACAACTTCCCGGCCGATCGGGCGGCGGCGGAGAAGATCTTACGGGTGGCGCCCGAACTCAGGGCCGCCGCCAGGGCCAACCGTGCCTTCCTGGGACGTGCGGTGAGACACCTGTCGGGGCAGGGGATCACGCAGTTCCTGGACATCGGCACCGGCCTGCCCACCCAGGGCAACGTGCACGAGGTCGCGCCCCCCGGCGCGCGCGTGGCGTACGTGGACAACGACCCGGTCGTGCTCGTGCACGCCAGGGCCCTGCTGGCCCTCGACAGCGACACCTCCGTGGTCCAGGGCGACCTGCGCCGTCCTGAGGAGATCCTCAAGAACGGCGAGCTCGGCATCGACTTCGACCGCCCGGTCGGCATTCTGCTCGTGGCGGTGCTGCACTTCGTCGCCCGCTCGGAAGACCCGGGCCGGATCGTCGCCACGCTCAGGGACGCGATGGCGCCGGGCAGCTTCCTGGTCCTGTCGCACGGCACCAGCGACGCCCGCGCGGCCGCGGTGACCAAGGGCACCGAGGTCTACCAGAACTCCGCCAGCCCGCTGACGCTGCGCAGCAGGGACGAGATCGCGGGCCTGTTCGACGGCTTCGCCATGGAGGAGCCGGGTGTCGTCTGGCTGCCGCAATGGCGGCCCGACGACACCGACATGATCGACTTCCCCGGGCAGCCGGAGAAGTCGCTCATCCTCTGCGGAATCGGCCGGAAGACCTGACCCTTACTTCAGTGCCTTGAGCGCGCCCTCGTAGTCGGGCTCCTGCGTGATCTCCGGCACCAGCTCGGAGTAGACGACCTTGTTCTCGCCGTCGAGCACGACGACCGCGCGGGCGGCGAGCCCGGCCAGCGGACCGGTCTCCTGCGCCACGCCGTAGTCGGTCAGGAACTCCCTGCCCCGCATCAGCGAGAGCGTCACCACCTTGTCCAGCCCCTCGGCGCCGCAGAAGCGGCCTTGCGCGAACGGCAGGTCGGCCGAGACGCACAGGACGACGGCGTCGGGGTGGTCGGCGGCCACCTCGTTGAAGCGCCGCACCGACGCCGCGCAGACCCCGGTGTCGACGCTCGGGAAGATGTTGAGGACCTTGTACTTGTCGCCGTAGCCGGCCAGCGAGACGTCGGACAGGTCCTTGGCCACCAGCGTGAAGCCGGGCGCGCTGTCACCGGGCTGCGGGAACGTGCCGCCGACCGTGATCGGGTTGCCCTTGAACGTGATCTCGGACATGAAAACCTCCAGTTAGCTGTGCTCCCCAGCAGGCGATCATATGCCCTTCACATTTCGGAGGTTCGACCTGGCCATGTCCACCATCCTGCCGACCCCGCCGGACAGGACGATCTTCCCGGCGGCCAGCGCGAACCCCTTCATCTGCTCGGCCGAGACCTTCGGCGGCAGCGACAGCGCGTCCGGGTCGGTGATCAGGTCCACGAGGTAGGGGCCGTCGGCGTCGAACGCCTTCGTCAGCGCCTCGCGGATCTCCCCCGGCCTGGTCACGGTGATCGACGGGATGCCGACGGCCGCGGCCACCGCCGCGTAGGACACCTGCTCGTGGTCGGTGCCGAAGTCGGGCAGGCCGTCCACGAGCATCTCCAGCTTCACCATGCCGAGCGAGGAGTTGTTGAACACCACCGTCTTGACCGGCAGGTCGTGCAGCTTGACCGTGATCAGCTCGCCGAGCAGCATGGCCAGCCCGCCGTCACCGGACATGGAGACGACCTGGCGGCTCCGGTCGGCGAAGGCGGCGCCGATCGCGTGCGGCAGCGCGTTGGCCATCGAGCCGTGCTTGAAGGAGCCGATCACCCGGCGGCGGCCGTTCGGGGTGAGGTAGCGGGCCGCCCAGACGTTGCACATGCCGGTGTCCACGGTGAAGACCGCGTCGTCGGCGGCCACCTCGTCCAGGATGCTCGCCGCGTACTCGGGGTGGATGGGCGCCCTGTCCTTGATGTCGCGGGTGTAGGCCTCGACCACGTGCTCCAGCTTCTTGCAGTGCTCGCGCAGCATCTTGCCGAGGAAGCGCCGGTCGCCCTTCTGCTCCACCTTCGGCAGTACGGCCCGCAGCGTCGTGGCCACGTCGCCGTGCACGGCCAGGTCCAGCGGCGTGCGCCGGCCGAACACCGCCGGGTCGGCGTCGATCTGCACGGTCTTCGTGCCCGGCAGGAAGTCGGTGTAGGGGAAGTCGGTGCCGACGAGCACCACCAGGTCGGCCTCGTTCATCGCCTCGTAGCAGGCGCCGTACCCGAGCAGGCCGCTCATGCCGACGTCGAAGGGGTTGTCGTACTGGATCCACTCCTTGCCGCGCAGGGCGTGGCCGACGGGCGCGTTCAGGCGGGCGGCCAGCGACATGACCTCGTCGTGGGCGCCGCGCACGCCCGCGCCGCAGAACAGCGTGACCTTCTCGGCCGCGTTGAGCGCGCCGGCCAGCTGGGCGACCTGGTCGGCCGGCGGGTGCACGACGCCCCGCCTGACCAGCATGTCGTGCCGCCCGACCGGGGCCGCGGCCTTCTGGTGTGCCACGTCGCCGGGCAGCACGACGACGCCGACGCCGCCGAGCCCGATCGCGTGCTGGATCGCGCTGCGCAGCACCTTCGGCATCTGGGCCGGCCAGTTGATCGCCTCGCAGTAGACGCTGCACTCGGTGAACAGCCGCTCCGGGTGCGTCTCCTGGAAGTAGCCGGTGCCGATGTGCGTGCTCGGGATGTGCGAGGCCAGCGCGAGCACGGGCGCGCCGCTGCGCTGGGCGTCGTACAGGCCCTGGATCAGGTGGGTGTTGCCGGGGCCGCAGCTGCCGGCGCACACCGCCAGCCGCCCGGTCACCTGGGCCTCGGCGGCGGCGGCGAACGCCCCGGCCTCCTCGTTGCGCACGTGTGCCCACTCGATGGAGCCGGAGCGCCTGATCGCGTCCACGATGGGGTTGAGGCTGTCGCCCACGACCCCGTAGACCCGTTCCACGCCGGACTGAATCAAGACCTGTACAAACTGCTCAGCAAGGGTCGTCATGTCACGAACCATGACCTCGTTAGGGACGACCTAAACGTTGCGCCGGTACTGCCCGCCCGCCTCGAACAGCGCGTCGGTGATCTGGCCCAGCGAGCACACCCGGGCCGCCTCCATCAGCGCCGCGAAGGCGTTGCCGTCCGACATCGCCGCCTCCCGCAGCCTCGCCAGGGCCGCCGGGGCCTCGGCGCGGTTGCGCTCGTGGAAGGCGTGCAGCCGGTCGAGCTGCGACTGCTTCTCCTCCTCGGTGCCGCGGGCCAGCTCCAGCTTCTTGTGCGGCTCGCCGCCGGCGTCGCCGTTGCGGAAGGTGTTCACGCCGATGATCGGCAGCGAGCCGTCGTGCTTGCGGGTCTCGTAGAGCATCGACTCGTCCTGGATCTTGCCGCGCTGGTAGCCGGTCTCCATCGCGCCCAGCACGCCGCCGCGGTCCGACAGCCGCTCGAACTCCCGCAGCACCGCCTCCTCGACCAGGTCGGTGAGCTCGTCGATGATGAACGCGCCCTGCAGCGGGTTCTCGTTGCGCGCCAGGCCCCACTCGCGGTTGATGATCATCTGGATGGCCATCGCGCGGCGCACCGACTCCGCCGACGGCGTGGTCACCGCCTCGTCGTAGGCGTTGGTGTGCAGGCTGTTGCAGTTGTCGTAGATGGCGATCAGGGCCTGCAGCGTGGTGCGGATGTCGTTGAAGTTCATCTCCTGGGCGTGCAGGGACCGGCCCGAGGTCTGGACGTGGTACTTGAGCTTCTGGGAGCGCTCGCCCGCGCCGTACCTCTCCCTCATCGCCACCGCCCAGATGCGGCGGGCCACGCGCCCGAGCACCGAGTACTCGGGGTCCATCCCGTTGGAGAAGAAGAACGACAGGTTCGGCGCGAAGTCGTCCACGCTCATTCCGCGCGCCAGGTACGCCTCGACGTAGGTGAAGCCGTTGGCCAGCGTGAAGGCGAGCTGGCTGATCGGGTTCGCCCCGGCCTCGGCGATGTGGTAGCCGGAGATGGAGACGGAGTAGAAGTTCCGCACCCGGTTCTGGATGAACCACTCCTGGATGTCGGCCATCATCCGCAGCGAGAACTCCGTGGAGAAGATGCAGGTGTTCTGCCCCTGGTCCTCCTTGAGGATGTCCGCCTGTACGGTCCCCCGCACCGTGGCCAGCGTGACGGCCCTGACCGCGTCCGGATCGGCGTCCGGGTCGCGCTCCAGGGCCTGGTCCATGGCGGCGTTGAGGAAGAAGGCCAGGATCGTCGGGGCCGGGCCGTTGATGGTCATGGAGACCGAGGTGTTCGGGGCGGCCAGGTCGAAGCCGTCGTAGAGCACCTTCATGTCGTCCAGGGTCGCGATGGACACGCCGCTGGTGCCGACCTTGCCGTAGATGTCCGGGCGCAGGTCGGGGTCGTGCCCGTACAGGGTCACCGAGTCGAACGCCGTGGACAGGCGGGTGGCCGGCTGGCCCTCCGACAGCAGCTTGAAGCGCCGGTTGGTGCGGAACGGGTCGCCCTCTCCGGCGAACATCCGGGTGGGGTCCTCGTCGTCGCGCTTGAACGGGAAGACGCCGGCGGTGAACGGGAAGCGGCCGGGCAGGTTCTCGCTCCTGAGGAAGCGCAGCAGCTCGGCGTGGTCCTCGAAGCGCGGCAGGGCCACGCGGGGGATCCGGTTGCCGGACAGCGTCTCGCGCCACAGCGGCGTGTGCAGTTCCTTGTCGCGGACCTTCACCACGAGCTCGTCGGCCTGGTAGGCCGCCTTGGTGGCGGGCCAGTCGCCGAGCAGGGCGCGGGACTCGGCCGACAGGCCGGACTCGGCCCGGCCGAGCAGCTCGTCCAGGCGCGCGGCGTCGTCTCCGAGCATGTCGCGGACGGCGGTGAGCTGCTGGCGGCGGCGGGCCACGTCCATCTGGGCCAGGGTCTCGGCGTGGTAGGCGCGCACGCCCTCGGCGATCTCGGCCAGGTAGCGCACCCGCGCGGGCGGCACGATCGCCGCCGCCACCTGCGAGGTGCGGCCCTGGACCCTGGCCAGCAGCCCGGGTCCCGCCTGCAGGCCCTTCTCCGCCAGCAGCTCCTTGACGTGCTGGTAGAGGGCGGTGACGCCGGCGTCGTTGTAGCGGGCGGCGATGGTGCCGAAGACCGGCATGTCCTCGGGCTTGGCGCCGAAGGCCTCGCGGTTGCGCACGATCTGGCGGCGTACGTCGCGCAGGGCGTCCTCGGCCCCGCGCCGCTCGTACTTGTTGATGGCCACGGCCTCGGCGAAGTCGAGCATGTCGATCTTCTCCAGCTGGGAGGCCGCGCCGAACTCGGGCGTCATCACGTAGATGGGCACGTCGACGTGGGGGACGATGCCGGCGTCGCCCTGGCCGATGCCCGGCGTCTCCACGATCACCAGGTCGTAGCCGGCCGCCCGGCAGGCGGCGATCACGTCGTCCAGGTGCTCGGGGACCTCCGTGACCGCGCCGCGGGTGGCCAGGGAGCGGAAGAAGGTCTGGGCGCCCAGGCTGTTCATCCTGATGCGGTCGCCGAGCAGGGCGCCGCCGCCGCGCCTGCGGGTCGGGTCGATCGCGATGACGGCGATGCGCAGCTTGTCGTCGTTGTCCACGCGCAGGCGGCGGACCAGCTCGTCGGTCAGCGAGGACTTGCCCGAGCCGCCGGTGCCGGTGATGCCGAGCACCGGGGCGTGCCGCTGGGCGCCGCGGATGCCGGCGAGGAGCTCCTCGGTGGCGCGGCCGGACTCGATCAGCGTGATCGCCCTGGCGAGGGCGGCCTGGTCGCCGGAGAGCACGGCCTCGGCCGAGGGGGCGCCGCCGAGCTCGACGTCGCACTCCTCGATCAGCTTGTTGATCATGCCGGGCAGGCCGAGCCGCTGGCCGTCCTCGGGCGAGAAGATGCGGGTGACGCCCCGGGAGTGGAGCAGGTCGATCTCGTCCTGGACGATGACGCCGCCGCCTCCGCCGTACACCTTGACGTGTCCTGCGCCGCGCTCACGCAGCAACTCGACGAGATACGAGAAGTACTCGACGTGACCGCCCTGGTAGGAGCTGATGGCGACGCCCTGGACGTCCTCCTGGATGGCGGCGGTGACGACCTCGTCCACCGAGCGGTTGTGGCCGAGGTGGATCACTTCCGCGCCCTGGGTCTGCAGAATGCGGCGCATGATGTTGATCGCGGCGTCGTGGCCGTCGAACAATGCCGCCGCGGTCACGAATCGAACAGGGTGGGCCGGAACGTGCACGCCAGATCACTCCTTCGTGAGGGGCCTCACCTACAAACTACTAGGACGTCCTACTAAATGCCCAGCATCGCAGGTGGCCGCCCCTCTCAGAGGCGTTCGTACGGCCTGCGGCCCCGCGTTCTGACGTGGGTGTGGTGGATCGGCGGCCCTTCGTGGAAGCGGTTGGGCGCCCGTTCGCGCACCGGAGGTTCCGCTGGTTCCGGTGGGGGCTCCGGGGTTGGCGCGTTCCATGGGACGAGCTCGCGAAGGACCCTGCGGTGCGTGCCACGGCCGCGGCCGGCCAGGCGGAAGCTCACCACGATGGTGGTCAGCACGATGAAGGCGAGCAGAGCCTGCGGGGTGCCGAGGAGGTCCAGCGGGGAATCGTTCGCCGGGGTCTCGGTATAGGTCTTGAGCTCGGGGGCGTAGGCGGTGGGCTGCTCGGTGGGCTGGAGGGTGCCGGCCAGCATCTTCTCCTTGACCACGCGGGGCAGGCCGTAGCCGACGACTTTCTCCTGGTCACGAAATTTCCGCTTTAACCAGACTTTGTCGACGTTCGCCTCGATGGTGCGGATCTTGGTGCCGTCGACCTTCTCCACGATGCCCACGTGGTCGACGCCCTTGTAGCTCTTGCCGCCGTTCCAGTCGTAGAAGACCAGGGCGCCGGGCTCGGGGGTACGCGACCAGGCGCCCTGCTTGATGAACCAGGCGGCGTGCGAGGGCGTCCAGGCGAACTGGCCGACGTACTCCCCGACGCCCGCCTTCTCCGCGGCCCACGCGATGAACATGTCGCACCACGGCGCGTTCTTGTACTGGGGATCCTGGAGGCGATCCGCGTACCACTCGCCGAACTTGGTGTGCTGTCCGCCCTTTTCCCGGTATCCGAGCTCTGGGCGGACCTTTGCCAGAAGATCTTCAGCGATCGGGTCCAGGACGACTCCTCCCAGATAACCGGCAGATCACGATGGACTGTAGTAGCGCCTTCGTGATCGCGTGCCGTACATCCGGAAGATAGTCACTGGGGTGGCAAAATATGGCTTTTGTGACGTGGGTGACTAGCTACTACGCGGCCTAGGAACCAGCCCCGACGCGGAAGACCTTCGCGTCGCCCTCCCCCGGCGACACGACGTCCGCCACGATGACGGTCACGTTGTCCGGCGAGCCGCCCTGGTTGGCCAGATCGATCAACCTCTGGACGGCGAGGGCCGGGTCGGCCACAGTGGTCAGGATCTCGTGCAGGATCTCGGGCCCCAGGACCCCGGTCAGCCCGTCGGAGCAGAGGAGGTAACGATCTCCGGCATCGGCCTCGCGCAGCGACATGTCCGGCTCCGCCCTGCCCTCGCTGCCCAGCACGCGCAGCACCATCGACCGGCGCGGATGCACCGCCGCCTGGTCCTCGGTAATCCGTCCTTCGTCCACCATGGACTGCACAAGTGTGTGATCCTTGGTGATCTGGTAGAGAGCACCGTCGCGAAGCAGGTACCCACGGGAGTCACCCAGATGAGCCAGCGCGAAGCGGTAGCCGTCCCACAGCGTGGCGGTGACCGTGGTGCCCATCCCCCGGCGCGCGGGGTCGATGTCGGCCAGCTCGACCAGCCGGCGCGCCGCCTCGTGCACGGCGCCCTCCAGCGCGGCCTCCAAATCGGCGCCCGTCTCGGGAAGCGACGCATCCAGCTCGCGCATGACGGCGATCGCGGCCGAGCTCGCCAGCTCTCCCGCCGCGTGCCCGCCCATGCCGTCCGCCACGACGAGCAGGCGGGCGCTCGCGAAGCCCGCGTCCTCGTTCTGCTCTCTGCGGCGGCCCACGTCTGATCCCGCGGCATAGCGGATGTTGTGCTTCATACCCTGCAGTAAATCATTGGTTGAAAGACTTCACAAGCAGATGCGCTGAAGACTCTTGTGAACTACTGTGGCTGTCATGAGCCACGACCCCACCGTCAACGCCGGGGACATCGCCCGGCTCGCCGGTGTCGGGCGTGCCGCGGTCAGCAACTGGCGCCGCCGCCACGACGACTTCCCCCAGCCGGTCGGCGGAACCGCCAACCAGCCGCTGTTCCTCCTGCGCCAGGTCGAGACCTGGCTGCTGCGCTATGGGAAGTCCTACCAGGTATCACTGGCCGACCGGGTGTGGCAACGCCTGAAAGCCGCCGGAGATTTGCGGCTCGGCGAGCTCGTCGCCGAGGCCGGCGCGCTGCTGACCGGCGGCGAGAGCGCGCTGGACGCCGAGCTCGCCGTGATGATCACCGAGCTGGCCCGCGAGGAGGGCGCCGCCGCGGCCTACGACTTCCTCTGCGAGCGCTACCTCGAAGCCCACTCCCGCCAGCTGTCCGTCACCCGCGACGAGGTGGCCGCGCTGATGGTACGGCTGGCCGTACCCGAAGGCGGGACCGTTCTCGACCCGGCCTGCGGCGTCGGCACCCTGCTCCTGGCCACCGCCGGCGCCGTCCCCGGGCTGCGCTACCTCGGCCAGGACCTCAGCGTCTCCTCCGCCCGCATCGCCTCCGCCCGGCTGCGGCTCGGCGGCCACGAGGCCGAGATCGTCCACGGCGACTCCATGCGCCGCGACGGCTTCGCCGGCGCCAAGGCCGACGCCGTCGTCTGCGACCCGCCCTTCAACGAGCGCGCCTGGGGCTACGAGGAGCTCACCGGCGACCCCCGCTGGGAGCACGGCCTGCCGCCGCGCGGCGAATCCGAACTTGCCTGGGTCCAGCACTGCCTCACCCACGTCCGCCCCGGCGGCACGGTCGCGATCCTGATGCCCCCCGCCGCCGCCAGCCGCAAGCCGGGCCGCCGCATCCGGGCCAACCTCCTGCGCGCCGGCGCCCTGCGCGCGGTGATCGCGCTGCCGGGCTCCGACCTGTGGCTGCTGCGGCGTCCCGCGCCGGGCGAGCGCCCGCCGTCCGATGTGCTGATCGTGGACGCCACCGACGACCTGTCCGCCGTCGAGCCCGCCTGGCGCGCTCATCTGGAGGACCGTTCCGAGCAGACGGTACGCATCATCGACCTGCTGGCCGACGAAGTGGACATGACCCCGGCCCGGCATCGCCGCCAGGAGGATCTGGGCAGGGCCTTCACCGAGGCTCGCGACAGGTTCCTGGCGGCCTCCGCCGTACCGCCGGATCTGAAGGTTCTCGACCAGCCGCTGGAACGGCCAGTCACCACGGTCGGCGACCTCATCAAGGAAGGGCTGGTCGCGGTGCTGCAGGCGCCGCCGCGGATGACCGCCGACGGCGGCGAGCTGCCCGTGCTGACCGCCGACGACGTGGCCCAGGGCACGCCGCCGTCCGGCCGCACCACGCCCTCCGCGGGCCTGGTCCCGGTCCTGCCCGGCGACGTCGTCGCCTCCTACTCCAGCGTCCGCGTCATCGGCGAGCCCGGCGGCGTGCTCGGCCCGCACCTCACGCTCTACCGCGTCGACCCGCGCCGCCTCGACGCCCACTTCCTCGCCGGCTTCCTGCGCGGCGCGGGCGGCCGCGCCACGACCGGTTCCAGCCGCTTCGACGCCCGCCGCACGCGCCTGCCCCGGGTGTCCATGGAGGAGCAGCGCGAGTACGGCACCGCCTTCCGCCAGCTGGCCGATCTCGAAGACGCGTTGCGCGAGGCCAGCGCGCTGGGCCAGTCCTTGATCCGTCTCGGCCTCGACGGCTTGATCGACGGGCATCTGCACCCGTAGTCCTGACGGTGTAGTTTTTTCCCGAAAGGCTGCGGGGAGGGGCGAATGGTCATCGGCGACCGCTATGAGCTCGACGACCTCCCGCTCGGGCAGGGCGGCATGGGCGCGGTCTACTCCGGGCACGACCGCCACCTCGACCGCAGGGTCGCCGTGAAGCTCCTGCACATGCGCGGCTTCAGCGCCGACGACGAAGAACTGGAGCGGCGCTTCATCCGCGAGGCCCGCATCCTCGCCCGCCTGGAACACCCCGGCGCCCCTGTCCTGTACGACTTCGGCGCGCACGAACAACGGCTGTTCCAGGTCATGCAGTTCATCGAAGGCGTCACCGTCGCCGACGTCGTCAGCGAGCACGGGCCGCTGCCGGTGCCGTGGGCCTGCGCCATCGCCGCCCAGGCCGCCGCCGTTCTGTCCGCCGCACACGCGCTGACGATCTGCCACCGCGACCTCAAGCCCACCAACCTCATGCTCTGCCCGGACGGCAGCGTCAAAGTACTCGACTTCGGGCTCGCCATGCTCCGCGAAACCGACCTCGGCCAGTTCACCCGCATCGGCCAGATCCTCGGCACGCCCGCGTACATGGCGCCCGAGCAGATCCAGCACGGCCTCGCCGACCCGCGCAGCGACCTCTACTCGCTGGGCTGCGTCCTGCACGAGATGCTGACCGGCCACCAGCTCTTCACCGGCCCCACCGACTACGTGGTCTTCGAAAAGCAGGTAAAAGAGGCACCCCCCGCAATCCCCGGCCTCCCCCCTGAACTGGCCGCGATCCTCGCCGCCCTCCTGGAAAAGAAACCCGAATCCCGCCCCACCGACGCCGCCACCCTTTACCACCGCCTAGACCCCCTGGCCCAGGGCCTGCCGATGCTCCCCGGCTTCCTCGCCCCCGACCCCAGCCCCGGCCGCATGTACGCCCGAATCGTAGGCCGAGCCCTAACCCCCTAACCACACCCCAGCACCCCTCCTCCCAACCACTCCCCCGCAACCCCCGCCCTCCCGCCCTCCCGCCCTTCCGAGCCCCCGCCCTCCCGCCTTCCTCCCTCTTGGCCCCGCCCTCCCGCCTCCCGCCCTCTTGGTCCCGCTCACTGCCTCCTGAGCCCCCGCCCTCCCTCTTGACCCCGTGGCGCTCCTGAGCCCCTCACTCTCCCTCTTGACCCCGTGGCGCTCCTGAGCCCCTCACTCTCCCTCTTGGCCCCGTGGCCCTCCTGAGCCCCTCGCTCTCTTGGCCGCCCAGCCCTCCTGGCCGCCTTGCCCTCGGGGCCCCTCCTCGGTCGCCCTCCCCCTCGGGACCCTCCTCCCTGACCGCTCCCCTCCCTCGCGCGCCCTGCCCCCGCCCTTCGGCCCCCTTTCCCTGTCCTCTCGCCCTTCTGCCCCCTTGCCCCTCCTGGCCGCTCGGCGTTTCTGGCCGCTTGGCCCTCGGGACCCTCCTCCCTGACCGCCCTCCCCTCCCCCGCCGCCCTGCTCTGTTCTGTTCTGGGCGGCGTCCCCGGCCTCTTCCCTCTGCCCTTGGGACCTCCCCCCTGGCTGCCCTCCCTCCCCCCGAACCGCGCTGCCGGGAGCCAGGGCCGATGAGTTTTTGTCGGTCCCGAGGTCAATAGTGGTGCCCATCACATCCCCCGAGGAGACTTCCACCATGACCGAGCCCGTAGCCGGACAGGGTGCGCGTTGGTTGCGCGGACCGCTTCGCCCGTTCCAGCACGGCCAGTACCGGCTGCTGACTGGCTCTCTCACCGCATCGATGCTGGGTGAGGGCCTGTGGCTGATGGCCATGGTCTGGCAGGTGATCGCCCTCGACGGCAAGGCGGGCGAGCTCTCCATCGTCTCCACGGGCGCCGCGGTCGGCATGGTGGCCACGGTGCTGCTCGGCGGTGTGATCGCCGACCGGGTGCCGCAGCGCCGCGTACTCCTGACCACCGAGATCATCCTCGCCGTCGCCGCCATGGTGATCGCCGCCCTGGCCCTGACCGGCGTGATCGAGATCTGGCACTTGGCCGTAGTCGCCTTCGTACGCGGCATTGGCAGCGGCTTCTACTACCCGGCCTACTCGGCGATGCTCCCCTCCATCGTCCCCGCCGACCACCTCCTGGCCGCCAACGGCGTGGAGGGCGTCCTGCGCCCGGTCGTCATGCAGGCCGCGGGTCCGGCGATCGCGAGCTTCCTCGTGGCCGCCCAGTCCCCGGCCACCGCCCTGGCGGTAGGCGCCGGCACACAAGTCGTGGCCACGATCTTCCTGGTCTTCATGCGCTCTGTACCCCTACGCAGAGACCAGAGCGAGGGAGACACCAGCCACCCGGTCAAATCCATGGCCAAAGACCTGCGCGACGGCTTCATCTACATGCTGAAGACCCCATGGCTCCTGGCCACGCTGTTGTTCGCGTCCCTGATGATCTTGGTGACGATGGGCCCCATGGAGGTGCTCATCCCGTTCGCGGTGAAGGACGGCGCGGGCGGCGGCCCCAAGGAACACGCCATCGTCATGGCCGCCTTCGGCATCAGCGGCGCCCTAGCCTCATTGGTGATGGCCAGCCGCAAACTCCCCAAGCGCTACCTGACCACCATGAACCTCATGTGGGGCCTCGCCTGCCTCCCCTTCATCCTCATCGGCGTCGCCTCCAACATCTGGCTGATCGTGCTGGCCGCCTTCATCCTGGGCGCCCTGTTCAGCGCGCCGATGGTCATCTGGGGTACGTTGCTGCAGCGCCGCGTACCCCCCGAGCTCCTGGGCCGGGTCTCCAGCCTCGACTTCTTCGTCTCCCTGGTCTTCATGCCCGTCTCCATGGCCCTGGCCGGCCCGGTGAGCGTGGCCATCGGCCTGACCCCGACGTTCATCCTCGCGGGCATCCTGCCGCTCCCGATCGCCATCATCGCCATCCTGCTGGCCCGCATGCCCGCCGACGAACTCGCCCACCCCCTGGACCACGAACCAACCCCCAACCCCAGCCTCCAACCCACCACCCCTAACACCACCCGCCCTTGACCTCGGGGCTCGGGGCTCGGGGCTCGGGGCTCGGGGCTCGGGGCTCGGGGCTCGGGGCTCGGGGCTCGGGGCTCGGCGGAGTCTCGCGCCCGTGTCAGGGCGTCGCGTGGGCCGGACTTCGGCTGCGCGCGATGGGTGCGGTGGACATGCGGAGGCAGCAGCCCGCAGGTGTGAGCCTCCGGGCGTGAGCGTTCGGGTGTTTCGGGCGTGAGCGTTCGGGTGTTCCGGGGTGTGGAGCCTGGGGGCAGGCCAGCGAGCTCGCATGCGCGTGGCTGCGGCGCGCAGGTAGGCGGGTGGGCCGTCGGGAATGCGGGCGTTGCGGTGTAGGTGCCGGTGGACCGTTGGAGAGCGGGCGTTGGGGGATTCGGGTGGGCCGTTGGGAGAGCGGGCGTGAGGGTGTGGGGGGCCGTTACCCGGGCGGGCGTGAGGTGTGGGGGCCGGTGGGGCGTTGGGCGGGCGGGCGTTGGGGGGTGGGTGAGGGTTAGGTGGGGCGGTCGGGGGGTGTGTTGTCTAGGTAGGCGAGTACTGCTGCTACCCGCCGGTCTACTCGGTCGGTCTGGGCCAGGTCGAGTTTGGCGAAGATGTTGCGGATGTGCTTGTGTACCGCGCCTTCCGAGATCACCAGCTTCTCGGCGATCGCCATGTTGCCCAGGCCTTGGGCCATGTGGGAGAGGACTTCGCGTTCGCGGGCGGTGAGCTGGTCGAGGGGGTCGCGGCGGCGGGCGAAGAGCTGGGCGACCACGTCGGGGTCGATCGCGGTGCCGCCGTCGGCGACCCTGGTCAGCGCGTCCAGGAACTCCTCGACCTTGCCGACCCGCTCCTTGAGCAGGTACCCGATGCCGCGGGTGCCTACGGCCAGCAGGTCGGTGGCGAACGCCTGCTCCACGTACGCGGACAACACCAGGACGCCCAGTTCCGGATGCAGGCGCTTGGCCGCCACCGCCGCCTTGATGCCCTCGTCGGTGTGGGTGGGTGGCATGCGTACGTCCACGACGGCCACGTCGGGGCGGTGTTCCTCGACTGCGGCCAGGAAGCCTTCCGGCTCCCCCGCGGCGGCTGCCACCTCGATGCCTTCGCCGGTCAGCAGCAGGACCAGGCCCTCACGCAGCAGGGCGTCGTCCTCGGCGATCACGACTCGCACGGCTGTTTCACCTC
Organism: Nonomuraea endophytica; assembly: GCF_014203235.1. Classification (GTDB taxonomy): domain Bacteria; phylum Actinomycetota; class Actinomycetes; order Streptosporangiales; family Streptosporangiaceae; genus Nonomuraea; species Nonomuraea endophytica. The sequence goes on from NZ_JACHIN010000007.1 coordinate 466,998, forward strand.
GATCATGCTTGGCCCCCGTCGGGGCTGGTCAGGGTCATCATTCCGTCGTGCGCCTCGGCTCGGCGGCAGGTCCCGGCCTCACCCATTCCGGCCTCGCGGGTTCCGGCCTTCCGGGCCACGACCTCGCCCGCTTCCGGCCTTCCGGGTCACGACCTCGCCCGCTTCCGGCCTCGCGGGCTCCGGCCTTGCCCGCTCTGGCTCGCGGGTCCGGCGGTGCGGGTTCCGGGCTTGTCGCGGGTGGTGGGGGTGGGATGGCGCGTACCGCACCTCGGAGTGCTGAGGCTGGAGCATCGGCGCGTGAGTGCGGTGGGGGCGTGGTCGGGAGGTGGCTGAGGTTGACCGGCGTCCCGTACGGCATGCGACCAGGCTACTCGGAAACCGGACACAGTTCCTTACCGCCAGCACTACCGAGACGTGGGTAGCTTGTGGGATTCCCGCAGCTCAGGGCAATTTCTAGGGTTCTTCACATGAACGATCCCTACCGCATCAGCCCGAAGAGCGCCCCCGGCAAGAGGAGCCCGGCGGGCAGAACCGCCACCCGTGCCGTCCTCTGGCTCGTCCTGACGGTGAGCGTGGTGGTGAACGTGATCGCCAACAACATCCTCACCGGCACCACGGCGATCGGCATCGTCGCCGGGGTGGTCGCCGTCGGATGCATCACCGGCCTCATCGTCAGCCACGTCTCGGGGCGCAAGGCATGAGCCACGTCGTCACCCTCGAAGCGGTCACGAAGAAGTACGGCGAGCTGGTCGCGCTCGACAACGTGTCGCTCGGCTTTCCGCAGGGGCGGTTCGTGGCCGTGATGGGGCCTTCGGGCTCCGGGAAGAGCACGCTGATCCAGTGCGCCGCCGCCCTCGATCAGCCCACCTCGGGCTCGGTCACGATCGGCGGCGTCGACGTCGGCTCGCTGAACGAGACCAAGCGCACCATCCTGCGCCGCGAGCACGTCGGCTTCGTCTTCCAGTCCTACAACCTGCTGCCCGCGATCACCGTCGAGGAGAACCTGACGTTGTCGCTGCGGCTGGCGGGCAAGCGGCCCGACCGGGCCTGGATCGGTGAGCTGGTGGAGCGGGTGGGGCTGCAGGACCGGTTGCGGCACCGGCCGGCGGAGTTGTCGGGTGGGCAGCAGCAGCGGGCGGCGATCGTTCGGGCGCTGGCCGGGCGGCCTGATGTGGTGTTCGCCGACGAGCCGACGGGCGCGCTCGACCTGCGTAGCGCCGCCCAGGTGCTGGATCTGCTGCGCGGCTTGGTGGACGACCTGGGGCAGACCGTCGTCATGGTCACCCACGATCCGGCCGCCGCCGCCAGGGCGCACGACGCGCTGGTGATGGCGGACGGGAAGGTGGTCGACGTGCTGGCCGAGCCGTCGGCGGAGGACCTGGCCGCGCGGCTCACCCAGCTGGCCCGGGGCGGGCTCGCCGTGCACGCTGTGGGGGGTGTGCGGTGATCAGGACGGCGCTCGCGATGTCGGGGCTCGGCGGGCTGGTCGTGGCCTTCTTCGCGGTGTTCGGCGGCATGGCGCTGATCACCGGGACCGGCGTGATCATCGAGTCCGGGCTGCGCTCGAACATCTCCGGCCAGCGGCTCGTCCACGCCGACGTGCTGGTCTCGGCGCCGCAGAGTCTCGCGCAGGAGGGCGATCTGCCCGTCGCCCTGCCCGAGCGTGCCGTGGTGCCGTCCGAGCTGGCCGGTGAGCTGGCCCGCCTCGACGGCGTCGCCTCGGCCACGGGCGACGTGACCTTCCCCGCCACACCGCTGGGCGACCAAAAAGGCGACGCGGCGGGCGCTGGGCACGGCTGGGCCTCTGCGGCTCTGGCCGGGGGGAAGCTGGTCAGTGGCCGGGCGCCGCGGGCGGCTGACGAGGTCGTGGTGCCGAAGGGGCTGGCCGTACGGCAGGGCACGAGCGTCGAGATCGTCGCAGGCGGAAGGCGGGGCGAATACCAGGTCACCGGGGTTGTCAACGCGCCCGACCTGTACTTCGCCGACAGCACCGCCGCCGAGCTGGCCGGGCGGACGGGCGGCCCCCGCGCGGACACCGTGGACCTGATCGCGCTGCGCGCCGCACCGGGCACCGACCCCGCGACCCTGGCCGAGGCGGTACAACGCGAGGTAGGCGAACGCTACGAGGTCCGCACGGGTCCGGCCAAGGGCGACGCCGAGTCCCCCGGTACGGCCGCCGCCCGAGGCATGCTGATAGCCCTGCCCAGTTCGATCAGCGGCATCAGCATGCTCATCGTCGGCTTCGTCGTGGGCGGCGGCATCTCGTTGTCGATCACCCGCCAGCGCCGCGACCTGGCCCTGCTGCGCGCGGCCGGCGCGACCCCGCGCCAGGTCCGCAAGCTCGTGGGGGTCCAGGGCATGACAGCGGCCGTGGCGGCCCTGCTACCGGGCGCCGCAGCCGGCTACTACCTGGCCGCCCACTTCGGCGACCTGCTGATCCACCTGGGCCTGCTCCCCCAAGAGCTCCCGCTGACCTACAGCCCGATCCCGGCCGCCGCCGCGGCGCTGGTCCTGCTGGGCGTGGTACGGCTGTCAGCCTGGGCGGCATCGATCTCGGCATCCAAAATGCCCGCCGTGGCAGCGGTAAGAGACGCTCAAAGCGAGCCGCGTCAGCCAAGCGCCGTACGCTTCAACAGCGGCCTGCTGATCATCCTGGCCGCCATGGGCCTGTCGACGATGCCGTTGTTCCTGCGCGGCGAGGTGGCGATCCTCGGCCCCAGCCTGGGCGGCCTGCTGTCGGTGATCGGCCTGGCACTGGCGGGCCCCAAACTGGTGCAGAAGGCCACCGGCCTGCTGGTGAGGATGCTGCCCGCCCGCGTCTCCCCGCCCCTCTGGCTGGCGGTGTCCAACACCCACGGCTACGCCCTCAGGACGGCCGGCGCGGTCGCCGCCCTCGGCATGGTCATCACGCTGGGCACCAGCAACGCGCTGACCCACACCACGGTCATGCGGGCGACGGCCGACGAGACCGCCCGTACGCTCAGGGCCGACGCCGTCATCACCGCGCCCGCCTATGGCGGCATTCCGCGCGACCTGCTCGGCGAGGTACGGGCGCTGCCCGGCGTGACCTCGGCCGTCACCGCCTCGACCACGACCGTCATCGGACGCGGCCTCGCCCTGGGCGACGGCGCCGAGTCGGCGATGGCGCGCTCCGCGATGGTCCTCGGCCCCGAGGCGCGCGGCCTGGTCGACCTGGGCGTCACCAAGGGCAGCCTGGCCGATCTCAAGGGCCCGTCGATCGCGATCGACGAGCGCTCCGGCGCGGTCGGCGAGCACCGCGACCTCGTGCTGGGCGACGGCGCCAAGGTCAGGGCGCGCGTCGTGGCCACCTACAGCCGGGCCCTCGGCCTCGGCCCGGTCGTTCTCGCCCGCGACCTGGTCGCCGGGCACACCACCACGGACCTCGACTCGACCGTGTTCGTGCGCACGGCCGACCCGTCAGCGCTGAACAAGCTGGACAAGCGCTGGCCCGCCCTCAGCGTCGCCTCCGCCGCGACCTCGCCGCAGGCGGGCGAGACCTCAGCGCAGCTGTGGATCAACATCGCGGTGCTGGCCGTCCTGCTGGGGTACGTGCTGGTCTCGGTCGCCAACCGGCTGGTCGCGACCACCGCCGCCCGTGGCACGGAGCTGACCGCGATCCGGCGGCTCGGCGCGACGCCCGGCCAGATCCGCTCGATGATCCGCTGGGAGGCGCTGCTGATCGCGCTCACCGCGTCGGTGGCCGGTCTGCTGATGAGCGCGGTACCGCTGATGTTCCTGAGCATCGGCTTTCTGGGCCGCCCGTGGCCGGCCGGCCCGCTCTGGCTGGCGCCCGCCGCCGTGGCGGTGGTGTGCGCGGTGGTCGGTCTGGCGTACGACCTGCCCGCCCGCCGGCTGGTACGGCGGAGCGAACGGGTGGCGTGAAAGCGCTCCCAACACGTAAAACGACCGGCGCGACCTGGGCAAACACCCCGATGACGGCGAGAGAGCGTTCTCTTATGTCGCTCGGATCGTTATCTAACCTCCGTTGACGAGCTGCGGTGAAGGACGAGATAACTCTGAGAGAGCGCTCTCTCATCGTTCCCAGGAAAGCCTTTGGAGGGTTTCCATGACCCCTCGTCTGCGACTGCTCGCCGTACCCCTGATGCTCGCACTCGCCGTCACCGCCTGCGGAGGCGGCGGCGGCGAGACCGCGGGCACGGCCTCCTCAGCGAAGCCCGCCGAGAAGGTCAAGCTCACCGTCGGCCTCTTCGGCGACTTCGGCTTCAAGCCGCTCTATGAGGAGTACAAGAAGACGCACCCGAACGTCGAGATCGTCGAGCAGGTCACGCAGTTCAACGACCACCACAACAACCTGGTCAAGCGACTGGCGACCAACGCGGGGGCGGCCGACATCGAGGCGGTCGAGGTGGGCTACATCAGCACGTTCACCGCGCTGACCGGCAAGTTCCACGACCTCAAGCAGTTCGGGCTGGACAAGCGGCAGGCCGACTACCTCGACTGGAAGTGGCAGCAGGGCATCAGCAAGGACGGGCAGCAGGTGCTCGGGCTCGGCACCGACGTCGGCGGGCTGGCCATGTGCTACCGCAAGGACCTGTTCAAGAAGGCGGGGCTGGCCACCGACCGCGCCGAGGTCGCGGGGCTCTGGCCCACCTGGGAGTCCTACATCGAGACCGGCAAGAGGTTCGCGGCCGCGAACGTGGCGGGGGCCAAGTTCGTGGACTCGCCCGGTGAGATCTTCCGCGCGATGGTCAACCAGGCGCCCGTCGGGTTGTACGACACCTCTGACAAGATCATCGTGGACTCCAACCCCGACGTGAAGAAGGCCTGGGACCTGTCCAACCAGATCTCCCAGAACAACCTGTCGGCCAAGCTGGCCGCCTTCTCGCCGCCGTGGAACACCGGCTTCGCCAAGGGTTCGTTCGCCACGATCATCTGCCCGGCCTGGATGACCGGCTACATCCAGGAGCAGGCCACGAACGCCTCCGGCAAGTGGGACATCGCGGCCGTGCCCGGCGGCTCCGGCAACAGCGGCGGCTCCCACCTGATGCTGCCCAAGCAGGGCAAGCACGCCAAGGAGGCGGCCGAGCTGATCGACTTCCTCACCTCCAAGGAGAACCAGGCGCGGGTCTTCAAGGAGGAGGGCACCTTCCCCTCGATCCCGGCGCTCTACGACGATCCGTCGATCCAGACGTTCACCAAGCCGTTCTTCGGCGACGCCCCGATCGGCAAGATCTACTCCGACGCCGCCAAGGCGCTCAAGCCCCAGCACCTCGGCCCGAAGGAGGCCGACGTGCGCACCGCGATCGGCAACGGCCTCGGCCGGGTCGAGCAGGGCAAGCAGTCGCCGGACGAGGCGTGGGCGCAGGTCCTCCAGGACGTCGCGAAGATCAAATGAGCGCCATCTCGCTGAGGGCGCTCTCCAGGAGGCGCAGACGGCACGTCGTTGACATGAAGGTGTCGCCGTATGCGTACGTCGCCCCCTTCTTCCTGCTGTTCTGCGCCTTCGGGCTGTTCCCGCTCATCTACACCGCATGGGTGTCCCTGCACGAGTGGACGCTGCTGTCCGACGTGCATACGTTCGTCGGGCTCGGGAACTTCGGCACGCTGCTCGGTGACGCCTACTTCTGGAACGCCACCTTCAACACGCTGTCCATCGGGGTCATCTCGACGGTGCCGCAGCTGCTGCTGGCCATCTGGCTGGCGCATCTGCTCAACCGGCCGCTGCGGATGCAGACGTTCTTCCGCATCAGCCTGCTGCTGCCGAACGTGACCAGCGTGGTCGCGGTCGTGGTGATCTTCAGCCAGCTGTTCGGCCGGGACTTCGGGCTGATCAACTGGGTGCTCGGCTGGTTCGGGGTGGGCACCATCGACTGGGCCGCGGGCACCGGCACCTCGCACGTCGCCATCTCGGTCATGATCATGTGGCGGTGGACGGGGTACAACGCGCTGATCTTCCTCGCGGCGATGCAGGCCGTACCCAGGGAGCTGTATGAGGCGGCCACCATCGACGGCGCGTCGAACTTCACGCAGTTGCGCAGGATCACGGTGCCGATGATCCGGCCGACGATCGTCTTCGTGGTGATCGTCTCGACCATCGGCGCGATGCAGATCCTGGCCGAGCCGCTGCTGTTCGGGGGTTCCAGCGTGACGGGCGGTCCCGACCGGCAGTTCCAGACGCTCTCACTGTTCGTGTACGAGCACGGCTTCACCAAGTTCGACTTCGGGTACGCCTCGGCGGCCTCCTGGATCATGTTCCTCTTCGTGGTCCTGGCGGCCGGGGTCAACTACCTGCTCACGCGCCGGATGAAGGGCGGTCTGTGATGCGGCTCAGATACCTGACGCTGATCGCCGTCGCCTTCTTCTCCGCCTTCCCGCTCTACTACAGCGTGGTCGTGGCCTCGCGGCACAACTCGGCGCTGGCCGAGGTGCCGCCGCCGCTGCTGCCCGGCGGCAACTTCTTCGCCAACGTCGCGCGTGTCTTCGACACCGTGCCGTTCGCGCTGGCGCTGATCAACTCGGTGCTGGTGGCGGGGGCGATCTCGGTGGCGGTGATGTTCCTGTCGACGCTGGCCGGCTTCGCCTTCGCCAAGCTGCGCTTCCGCGGCAGGAACGCGATGCTGCTGATCACGGTCGGCACCATGATGGTCCCGGCCCAGCTCGGCATCATCCCGCTCTACATGCTCATGGTGAAGGTCGAGTGGACCGGCACGATGTACGCGCTGATCGTGCCCGCCCTGGTCAACGCGTTCGGGGTGTTCTTCATGACGCAGTTCCTGGAGCGCGCGCTGCCCAACGAACTGCTGGAGGCGGGGCGGGTCGACGGCGCCACCACGTGGGGGCTGTTCTGGCACGTGGTGCTGCCCGTGGCCAGGCCCGCGATGGCGGTGCTGGGGATGCTGACGTTCATGTCGGCCTGGAACGACTACTTCTGGCCGCTGGTGGTGCTGACCCCCGACAACCCCACGGTGCAGGTCGCGCTCTCGACGCTGGCCAGCGGTTACGTCAACGACTACGTGCTCGGCCTGGCGGGGACGGCGATCGGCACGCTGCCGCTCGTCCTGGTCTTCGCCGTGTTCGGCAAGCAGATCATCGGTGGAATCATGCAAGGAGCTGTTAAGGGATGATTTTCCCGGAAAACTTCGTCTGGGGTGCCGCCACGGCCTCTTACCAGATCGAGGGGGCGGCCAAGGAGGACGGGCGCGGCCAGTCGATCTGGGACACCTTCTCGAGAACGGCCGGCAAGGTCGTCGGCGGTGACACCGGCGACGTCGCGTGCGACCACTACCATCGCTACGCCGACGACGTGAAGCTGATGCGCGAGCTCAACCTGGCCGCCTACCGCTTCTCCATCGCCTGGCCCCGCGTCCAGCCCACCGGCTCGGGCGCGATCAACCCGGCAGGGCTCGACTTTTACGACAGACTCCTGGATGAGCTACTTAAGGCCGAAATTTCGCCTTACGTGACGCTTTATCACTGGGATCTCCCCCAACCCCTCGAAGACCAGGGCGGCTGGGCCACCCGGGACACCGCCTACCGCTTCGCCGAGTACGCGGCAGCCGTACACGCGAGGCTGGGTGATCGTGTCGAGCACTGGGCCACGCTCAACGAGCCCTGGGTCTCGGCGTTCCTCGGCTACGGCAACGGCGTGCACGCCCCCGGCCGCACCGACCCCGCCGCCGCCATGCGCGCCGCCCACCACCTGCTGCTCGGCCACGGCCTGGCCGCCAGGCAACTGCGCGCCGCCGGGGCCCGCAGCCTCATGCTGGTGGTCAACGCCGCCCCCGTCCTCACCACGGCCCAGGTGAACGACCCGCAGGCGGAGCCGTCCGAGGCGGACGCGGCAGCCGTACGCAGGATCGACGCGCTCCTCAACCGCCAGTTCCTCGACCCGGCGCTGCGCGGCGCCTACCCCACGGAGGTGCTCGCGGCCGCCGAGCGCAACGGCGGCACCGCCCACATCCTCGACGGCGATCTCACCCTCATCAACGCCCCGGTGGACCTCATCGGCGTGAACTACTACAACCCCTGTCTGGTGGAATCCGCCCCCGGCACCCCGGCCGACCCGGCCTGGCCGGGCTCGGACGACGTCGCCTTCACCTCCGTGGACGCCCCCAGGACCGCGATGGGCTGGCCCGTCGTCCCGACCGGCCTGTCCAGGCTTCTGGTACGGCTCTCGCGCGACTACCCCCAGGTCGGCCTCATGGTCACGGAGAACGGCGCCGCCTACGAGGACGTCGTGGAAGCGGGCCGGGTCCACGACGCCGACCGCCTCGCCTACCTCGACGGCCACCTCCGAGCCGCCCACGACGCCGTGCAACAGGGCGCCGACCTGCGTGGATACCTGGTGTGGTCGCTGCTGGACAACTTCGAGTGGGCCGAGGGCTACCGCCGCCGCTTCGGCATCGTGCACGTCGACTACGACACCCAGGCGCGTACCCCCAAGGACAGCGCCCTGTGGTACCGCGACGTCATAGCCAGGAACGGACTGTAGATTCCTAGCGTGATGAAACGTCCGACGTTGGAGGCGGTCGCGGCGCGGGCCGGGGTTTCGCGCGCGACCGCCTCGCGGGTCGTCAACGGCCAGACGACCGTGGCGCCGGGGATCCGCGATGCCGTGCTGCGGGCGATCGACGAGCTCGGGTATGTGCCCAACAGCGCCGCCCGCAGCCTCGTGACCCAGCGCACCGACTCGATCGCGCTGGTCGTCTCGGAGCCGCCGACACGGGTCTTCTCCGAGGATCCGTTGTTCTCCACGGTGATCAGGACGGCCAGCGTCGAGCTGGAGTCGGCCGACAAGCAGGTCGTGCTGATGCTGGCCTCCTCGGCCAAGAGCCACGCCCGCGTGGAGCGCTACATCGCGGGCGGGCACGTCGACGGGGTCATGCTCATCTCCATGCACGGCGCCGACCCCCTGCCGGCCGCCGTCTCGCGGCTGCGCGTGCCGGTCGTCTCGTACGGCAGGCCGGCCGTACCGGTGGACATCCCGTTCGTCGACAACGACAACGTGGGCGGCGCCGAGTCGGCGGTGCGCTACCTGCTGGAGTCGGGCAGGCGGCGCATCGCGACCATCGCCGGCCCGCTGGACATGATCGCCGGGCAGGACCGCCTGACCGGCTACCGCAACGTGCTGCGCGACTCCGACCGCCGCTCGATCGTGGCGGTGGGCGACTTCACCCGCGAGTCGGGCGCGACCGCGATGCGGCAGCTGCTGCACGACGATCCGGCGCTGGACGCGGTGTTCGTGGCCAACGACCTGATGGCGGTCGGCGCGCTGCAGTCGCTGCGGCAGGCGGGCCGGCGGGTGCCCGGCGACGTGGCGGTGGTGGGGTTCGACGACATCGAGGCGGCCAAGTACACCGAGCCGCCGCTGACCACGGTGAAGCATCCGGTCTTCGAGCAGGCGGCGGCGATGGTCCGGCTGCTGCTGGCGCTGTTCGAGAACGGCCCGGCGGATCCGGTCATCCTGCCGACCGAGCTGATCATCCGCGACTCGGCCTAGGGCTGGACGCGGAAGACGCGCATCTGCAGCGCGAGCGTGCGGTAGTAGCCGACCAGCGTGGTCAGCTCGAACAGCACCGGCGGCGCCAGCAGCGAGTATTCCTCCTCGTCCAGGTCGCCCCTGGTGACCAGGGCGCGGGCGATCCGGTGGACGGTCGCCTCCTCCTCGTCGTCGAGCGACGGCTGCGCGCCGGCACGCAGCGACGCCAGCTGCTCCTCGGTGAAGCCGAGGTCGCGGGCCAGCCGCTCGTGCGCCTGGCGTTCGAAGGCGCTGTCGCAGTGGTTGGCGACGACCAGCGTGGCCAGTTCGCGGCAGCGTCCGGTGAGGCGGGAGCCGTAGCGGATGGCCGCGCCGAGCTCCTGCAGCGCGTCGCCGACCGGCGGGCTGAGCAGCATGGCGTTGAACGGGCCGATGAGGGCGCCGTCCGCGCCGGTCACGGAGGCTCCGCGCGGTCCAGAGGTGATCTTGTCGTAGACCGCGCGGGCGTCCGGGTCTAGCCGGTCGGGGCGCGAAGGGGTGAGTCTGGTCACGCGTCCCGATGCTAGATCAGCCAGGCGGTGGTGTCCTGGGGGATGCGGTCGCCGGTCAGCGGGCCGCTGGCCAGCAGGATCTCGCCCGGTGGGAGGGGGATGGGGTCGGGGCCGAGGTTGGTCACGCAGGTCAGGCCGGAGTCGCGAGTGAACGCCAGCACCTGCGGGCCCATGGACAGCCAGGTCAGGGTGCCGTCGCCGAGCAGTTCGTGACGCAGGCGCAGGGCCGTCCGGTAGAGGGACAGCATCGAGCCCGGGTCGCCGGTCTGGGCCCCGGCCGTCAGGGGCGCCCAGTCCGCCGGCTGGGGCAGCCACGTCGGGTGGCCGCCGAAGCCGAACGGGGCCGACTCGCCCGACCACGGCAGCGGTACCCGGCAGCCGTCGCGGCCCCGGTTGGCGCCGCCGGAGCGGGCGTACATGGGGTCCTGGCGGGCGGCGTCGGGAAGGTCCTCGACCTCCGGAAGGCCCAGTTCCTCGCCCTGGTAGACGTAGACGCAGCCGGGCAGGGCCATGGCCAGCAGCGCCGCCGCCCGTGCCCGGCGCATCCCCAGCTCCGGGTCCGAGGGTGTGCCGTGCAGGGCGCCGCCGTGGGCGAAGGTGGTGTCGGCTCTGCCGTACCTGGTGACGGGGCGGGTGACGTCGTGGTTGGACAGCACCCACGTCGGCGGCGCGCCGATGGGGGTGTGCGTGGCGAGGGTCAGCTCGATGACGCGGCGCAGCTCCTCCGGCTCCCACGGGCAGGACAGGAAGTCGAAGTTGAAGGCGGTGTGCAGCTCGTCCGGACGCAGGTAGCGGGCGAAGCGCTCCTGGTCGGGCAGCCACACCTCGCCGATGAGGATGCGGTCGCCGTACTCGTCGGCGATCTCCCGCCAGCGCCGGTAGACGTCGTGAACGGGGTCGAGGTCCTCCCAGCGCTCGGCGTCCTTGAACAGCAGGGCGGCCGAGTCGATGCGGAAGCCGTCCACCCCGCGCTCGAACCAGAAGCGCAGCACCCTCTCGAAGTCGGCGTGCACCTCGGGCGAGTCCCAGTTGAAGTCCGGCTGTTCCGGAGCGAACAGGTGCAGATACCACTGCCCGTCGGCCACCTGCGTCCACGCCGGGCCGCCGAAGATCGACTGCCAGTCGTTCGGCTCGTCGCGGAACCAGAACCGCTCGCGCGTCTCCGGCGAGGTCAGCGCCTCCTTGAACCAGGCGCTCTCGGTGGAGCTGTGGTTGGGCACCACGTCGATGATGACCTTGATGCCCAGCTCGTGGGCGTCGACGATGAACTTCTCCGCCTCCTCCAGCGTGCCGAAGACCGGCTCGATCCCTCGGTAGTCGGCCACGTCGTAGCCGCCGTCGGCCATGGGCGACGGGTACCAGGGGTTGAGCCAGATCGCGTCCACACCGAGGTCCTTGAGGTACGGCAGCCGCCCCCGCAACCCGGCGAGGTCGCCCACGCCGTCCCCGTTGCCGTCGGCGAAACTACGCAGGTAGACCTGGTAGATCGCGGCCCCCCGCCACCACGCTTGCGACATGTGGTTACCCCTTGATGCTTCCGGCGGTGAGGCCCGCCATGATGTGTCGCTGGAAAAGGAAGAACACGATGACGGTCGGGATACTGGCGATCACCAGGCCGCCCATGATCGCGTTCTGGGTCACCTGGCCGGCCGTCTGGGACAGGCCCACGGAGACCGTCATCTTGTCGCTGTCGGACAGGACGAGGAACGGGTAGACGAAGTCCCTGAAGACGTTGACCACGGTGAAGATGGAGACGACGCCGAGGATGGGCCGCGAGACGGGCAGCACCACCGACCAGAGCACGCGTGCCGCGCCGGCCCCGTCGATCTCGGCCGCCTCCAGCAGCTCGCGCGGGATCGAGTCGAAGAACCGCTTGAGCAGGAAGATGTTGAACCCGTTGACCGCCGCCGGGAACCAGATGGCCCACGGCGTGTTGAGCAGGCCCAGGTCGACGACGGTGACGTACAGCGGGATGAGCACCACCATCGGCGGGATCATCAGCGTGGCCAGCATCGCGCCGAGGATCAAGCCGCCGAACATCGGCCGCAGCTTCGACAGCGCGAACGCGGCGGTGACGTCGATGACCATGGTGAAGGCCCAGGCGCCGAGCGCGTAGACGCCGGTGTTGCGCAGGAGCGTGCCGATGTCGAACAGCTCCCACGCCTCCAGGAAGGCGTCCAGGCTCGGGTTGGCCGGGAAGAACGTGGGCGGCATCTGGGCGATCTCCTCGCCCGTCTTCATCGCCCCGGTGATCATCCAGTAGAGCGGGAAGACGAAGGCGAGGGTGAAGGTGACCAGGACGGTCACCAGCACGATCCAGTAGACGCGCTTGCCCCAGCGGGAGCCGAGCTGCAGCGGAGAGATGATCGTCCGGGTCGTCATGGGCGGTCCTGGCGGTTCAGCCGCAGCTGCACGGCGGCGAAGGCCAGCAGCACGATCATGAGCATGAGGCCCAGCGCGCCGCCCGCGCCGTAGTTGCCGCCGTAGACGAAGGCGTACTGGTACATGAGGTAGGCGACGGTGAGCGTGGCGTTCTCCGGTCCGCCGAGCGTGAGCATGAACGGCTCGATGAACACCTGCATGGTGGCGACGATCTGCAGCATCAGCATGAGCAGCAGGATCAGCTTGGTCTGCGGGATCGTGACGTGGCGGATGCGCCGCCAGACCCCGGCGCCGTCGAGCTCGGCCGCCTCGTACAGCTCGCCGGGGATGTTCTGCAGCGCGGCCAGGTAGATGAGCGTGCCGCTGCCCAGGTTCATCCAGGTCGAGACGATCACCAGCGAGATCAGCGCGGTGCTGGTGGAGTCGAGCCAGGCCAGCGGAGGAATGCCCACCACACCCAGGATCTGGTTGAACAGGCCGGGCCCCGGGTCGAAGAACCACCGGAACATCAGCACCGACACGATCGGCGGCAACATCACCGGCAGATAGACCACGAAGCGCAGGTACGCCCGCGCGTGCCGCAGTTCGTTGAGCACGATCGCGATCCCGAACGGCACCACGTATCCGCACAGCAGCGCCAGGACGGTGAACTCCAGCGTGTTGAGCCACGCCTCGCCGAAGGCGGGGTCGTCGACCACGGTGCGGAAGTTGTCCAGCCCGACCCAGGTCGGCGGGTCGATGAGGTTGGTCTGCTGGAAGCTCAGGATGAACGTGCGCACCATCGGGTACCACGCGAACACCGCGAAGCACGCCAGCGCGGCGCACAGGAACCCGTAGGCGGTCAGGTTCCGCCGGATGGAACGGCCGAGCCGCGACGGCACATGTGCCCGCCGCCGCGTCCCGGCATCCGCGATCAGCATCAGCTCTTGGCCAGTACGGCGTTGGCCTTGCTCTCCGCGTCGGTGAGCAGCTTGTCCACGTCGGCGTCCTTACGGCTGAGCACCGCGGACATGGCCACGTCCAGGATGGCGTAGAGCTCCTGCGCCTTCGGCGGCTCCAGCTTCGGCGGCACCGCCGCGGAACCCTCGACGAACGGCGAGAAGTTCTCCACCGGCAGCGTGGCGTGCTGCTTCTGCAGTTCGGCGATCTTCTTGCCGGACGGCGAGTCGCCGAACAGCGAGTTGTTGGGCAGCCCGACCGGGTTGCCGATCGTCTTGGCCCGCTCGTAGTTGAAGGCGCCCTGACCAGGCGTGGTCCAGTAGAAGTCGACCCACTGCAGGCCGGCCTTCGCCTCTTCCGGCGTGGCCTTCGGGTTGATCATGAAGCCTTCGCCGCCGCTCAGCGAGGCCTTGGCCTCGGGGAAGGGGGCGATGCCGTAGTCGGCGATCTGCCCGCCGAACTTGTTGACCAGGTCGGGCACGACGTCGGGTGCGCCGAGCATCATGCCGGTCTTGCCGCTGCCCATGGCCTGCATCAGCGACTCCCAGCCGACCAGCAGCTTGGTGCCCGTGCTGTTGTCGCTCCAGCGCAGGTCCTTGAGGAACTGCAGGACGGCCTTGCCTTCGGGGCTGTTGAAGGCCGCCTGCTTGCCGTCGGGCGTCACCATTTCGCCGCCGCGGCCGTAGATGGCCTGGTTGAAGTGCCAGCCGCCGGTGTTGCCGCCGCTGTACTCGCCGTAACCGACGAACCCGGCGCCGATCCCGGCGATCTTCTTGGCCGCTTCGCGAACCTCGGCCCAGGTCTTGGGCGGCATGTTCGGGTCGAGTCCCGCCTGGGTGAACAGCTTGCGGTTGTAAACGAGGCCGACGCTGTAGGTGCTGGTCGGGATGCCGTAGACCTTCCCGCCCGCGCTGTAGGGGGCCATAACGGCGGGGGAGAAGTCGGCGAAGTTCTTGACCTCACCGGTGAGGCCGGAGATGTCCAGCGCCTGACCCTTGGAGATCACGTCCTGGGTGTTGGTCACCGGCACCCGGAAGACGGTCTCCATCTGGCCGCCGGCCAGCTTGGGGCCGAACGTCTTGGGGTCGAAGCACGGCTGCTGGTCCGTGCTCTCGACCGTCACGTTCGGGTGCAGCTTCTGGAAGGCGGCGACGTCGTCGTCCCAGACCTTACGGTTGCGCGGGTCACTCTTGGCCGGCTGGCACGACACCTTGATCGTCACCTTGCCGGCCTCGGTGGTCTTCGCTGCCGGCGTGGAGGACGTGCCACATGCCGTTGGTCCCGCAAGCCCCGCGATGAGGAGCAGTGCCAGGGCTCTGCGATTGCTCTGCATGGATCTGACCCTTCTGGTGCGATCCCTGTGGTGTGGCCCACACGATAGGTTCGCGGACAGAAGGCTGCAATAACTCGACAGATATACGCAAGATAACGATTAGGCGCGAGCAGTCGATGACCTCACCACGAGCTCGGGCTCGAACAGCAATTCGTCGGCCGGCACGGCGGCCTTGCCGATCTGCGCGACCAGCAGGTCGACCGCCGCCCTGCCCATAGCGTCGATCGGCTGGCGGACCGTGGTCAAGGGCGGATCGGTGCAGTTCATGAGCGCGGAGTCGTCGTAGCCGATGACCGAGACGTGCTCGGGCACCGACAGCCCGGCCCGCCTGGCCGCGCGCACCGCGCCCAGCGCCAGCAGGTCGCTGGCGCAGACGATGCCGGTTACGTCCCGCCTGACCAGCCTGGCCGCGGCCGCATGCCCGCCCTCCAGCGAGAACATCGTCTGCTCGACCAGCTCGGGATCGCCTCCGCTCGACAGGAACACGGCCAGCTTGCGCCGCGAGGGCATGTGGTCGGCGGGGCCGAGCACCATGCCGATCCGCTCGTGGCCCAGCGCGCGCAGGTGGGCCAGCGACATCTCGGCGGCCACCGTGTCGTCACAGGAGACCTGCGGGAACCCGAGGTGCTCGACGGCGGCGTTGACCAGCACCGTGGGCAGCTTGCGCTCCAGGATCAGCTCGTAGTGCCCGTGCGCGGCGTCGGCCTGCGCATAGAGGCCACCGGCGAAGACCACGCCGCTGACCTGCTGTTGCAGCAGCAAGTCAACGTACTCGGCCTCGGTCACCCCGCCGACCGTCCTGGTGCACAACACCGGCGTGAACCCCTGCTGCGCCAGCGCCCCGCCGACCACCTCGGCGAAGGCGGGGAAGATCGGGTTCTGCAGCTCGGGCAGGACCAGGCCGACGAGCCTGGCCCGGTCGCCGCGCAACTGGCTCGGCCGTTCGTAGCCGAGCACGTCGAGGGCGGTCAGCACCGCCTCCCGCGTGGCCTCCGACACCCCGGGCTTGCCGTTGAGCACGCGACTGACCGTCGCCTCGCTCACTCCGACCTTCTTGGCCACCTCTGCCAGTCGTCGCGTCATGCGCAAATCATACGACCATTCACGCAAGAAATTACATCAGTTTGCGCCCGCTTACATACGTGCGGCTGCGGATGCCGTCGTGGTGACGGAATCCGATCGACTCGTAGGTGGCACGGGCCGAGGGATAGGCGTCGTCGCCGCGCGCGTTCACCCGCGCCGAGCGCGCGCCGAGCCCGCGAGCCGCGTGCAGCGCCGCCAGAGTAGCCGCCCCGGCCAGCCCGCGCCGGCGATGCGCCGGATCGGTGCCGACGGGCTCCAGCACGGCCTCCCCGCCGTCCAGCCACGCCAGGCAGAACGCCGCGGGCTCGCCGCCGTCCGTCTCCACGAGCCAGTCGAGCTCACTCCGGTACGGCCACGCCCCCATGACCTGCAGATAACTCTGGGCGCTGACCCGCGAAGGATGCTCCGGTGTGGAGAAGGCCGCCCGGTGCACCCGGGCCCGCTGCGGCGCGTCCTCCGGCCCGCTCACCGCGCGCAACCGGTATCCGGCGGGCAGCACGGGCTCGGGCAGATCGGCCAGGTCGCGGCGGAGCCGGACGAAGAACGGGGCGTCCTCGCTCTCGCGGTAGCCGTACCGGTCCAGGCGGAGGCCGCCGTCCAGCACCGTGACCGCGCGCTCGCCGGGGACCAGCCCGGCGAACCAGCCGAGCATCTCACCGGCCAGCCCGCGGTGCTCGGGGTCGAGGTCCAGGTCGAGCGAGCCCGGCAACTGGGCCCACGCCCACCCGACCGTCCGCCCGTCGTGCTCCCACAGGGCGGTCGGCCACTCCGGCTCGCGCCCGATGTGCTCGAAGCGCGACCAGGCCAGCTCGCCCGGATGCCAGTGGCCGGCGCGCGCCGACATGGCCTGCATCGCGCGCAGGTCGTCAGGTCCCCGATAGTCGTATCGCCGGTATCCCACCCCGGCACCCTAGCGGCGGTGACGCAGCACTCTGGCGGCGGTAGCGCAGCACTCTGGCGGCAGTAGCGCAGCACGCTATCGGCGGTGGCGTAGCACCAGGAGGTCGGCCGCCGCCACCACGGCCACGAACCCGGCGATCGCCGCCTCCCAGCGCCAGACGTCCGCGCCGGTGCTCATCGCGCGCTGGACGAAGAAGACCGCCAGCGCCACGCCCACGACCAGCGCGATCACCGACAGGATCCGGCGGGCGCGCACCGGGCTGCGCGCGCTCAGCGGCTCCGTGCCCTCACGGTTGCGCAACCACATGATCGGCCTCCTCTCAGGCCAGGCACCTCAGCGCCTCGGCGATCCGCGGGTCGGTCCCCGCGTCGGGACGGCCCACGGTCGCGTTGACGAACTCGGGGTAGGACAGGGTGGCGTCGTGGCCGTCGGCGTGCACCCGGATGTGCCCGGCCGTCTGCTCGACCCGGACCTTCGCGTCGTGCTCACCCAGGGCGAAGCGGCCCACCGCGACCCGCCAGAGCGTCCTGCCCTCCGCCTCGTCAGCGGTGACGGGGGCGCCGACGTCGTCGGCGTGGGTGGCGTACTCGGAGTCGTAGTGGAAGGTCTGGTCGCCGACGGGGTAGGGGCCGGCGAGGGTGTCGAGCGTCGCGTCCCGGCCCAGGGCGCGCATGCGGGCGCGGGTCTCGCCGTTCTTCTCCCGCCATTCGGCCAGAACGCCGGCCAGGGGTACGGCGCGGCGCTGCCGTACACACCACTCGTTGAAGTCGTTGAAGCCGGTGACGCCCTCGCCCGCCAGGCGGGTCATGAGCTGCTGCACGGTGCCGTCGAGGGCGGCGTGGTTGTACATCTCCTCGCCGGCGAGGTGGCCGAGCACGTCGCGCACCGACCATCCTGCACAGCGCGACGGCCGTTCCCACCCGGCGGCGTCGACGCCGGAGAAGAACGTGTCCAGGCGTGCGGCCTCGGCGTCGAAGATGTCGAACGGGTCGAAGTCTTTCAGCAGCTCCATACCCTTCTAGCTACCTCGCTGAGGCCGTCGTGAACATGCGAGAGCCCGGCCCCCTTGCGGGACCGGGCTCTCAGGTGGTGCTCAGTGCTTAGTGGTGCCAGCGAACGACACGCACGTAGTCACGACGGCTCTCGGAGCCGTTGAGCTCGTCGCTGCCGTTGTAGACCGCCTTGAACGTGCCGGACTTCCAGGCACGCGACTTGGCGTAGAACTTGCCGCCCCACCCGGTCTTGCCGGAGGCGACCCACTTCCAGGTGCTGTAGCCGTTGGCGCGGTAGTAGATGTTCACCTTCTCGCCGCGAGCACCCTCCCAGCCGTCGTCGTCGGCCTGGAGGCGACCGGTGTAGTGGATGTACTTGCCCTTGCGGACCTTGGACGGGTCGGCGCTGAAGCGGGTGATCCGGCTGTCGGCCTTGGTGCCCTCTTCGATGTCGACGGAGAAGTACGCCTTGTCCTCGGCGACCTTCTTGCCGTCCTTCCACGCCTCCGCGACGGCGCTCCACTTGCCCTCGGGGTCGTTACTGTCGAACGACACGGCGAAACGCCAGCTGTGCTGGGTGACGGTCTTCTCGCTGAGAGTGCGGAAGCTGTCGCCCTCGGGCTGGACCTTCACCGTGACCTTGTCCACGTCCGACGACGCGTTGACCCTGATGAACGCGTCCTCCTCGCCGCCCTTGGGGACGACGACCGGGTTCGGCGAGATGCTCTGGATGTCTACGGATGACGTCTTCTGCTGAGCGGAAGCGGCGCCACCGGTGAGCAGCATCGCGCCGCCGACCATGGCTGAGATGACGCCGACTGCAATCTTCTTCATGAGGGTGCTAATCCTCTCCCCGTTCTCTGGAGCCGGCTCGGGATAGCCAGCTCCTCTACTACTTTGAGGCACCGGAAGTGGAAAAGGTTGTCTAAAGTTACGAGAAATATTTGATCACGGTCCCGACCAGGGGTGAAGCGCAAAAATCCGTTATGTGCGGCTACAGTCAGGCCCCATGACCGATGTCTACACCCTGGGCGCCGTCATGGGTGTCGTCTCCAGCGGCCGGGTCCGCCACGACAACGAGGCCAGGCTCGACGTGTGCGGGCCGGAGTTCTCCCTGGCCATAGGCCTGTCGCGGCTCGGGCACCAGGTGGCCTTCCTCGGCAAGGTGGGCGCCGACGAGCTCGGCGCGCGGGCGCTTTCCGTGCTGCGCGGCGAGGGCGTGGACATCGCCGACACCCGGGTGGACGACAGCGCCACCACCGGGCTGCTGCTGAAGGAGTCGCGGGTCGGATACCCCGGCCTGACGTCCTACTACCACGGCGGTTCCGCGGGCACGCGCCTGTCGCCGGGCAACGTCCCGATCGACAGGATCGGGGCCGCGCGGCTGCTCCACATCACCGGGACCACCGCGGCGCTCGGCCGCGACTGCCTGGAGGCGGTACGCATCGCGGTCACCGCCGCGCGCAACGCCGACGCCCTGATCTCCTTCGCCGTCACCTACCGGCCCTCGCTGTGGCCGTCGGTACGCGAGGCGGAGGAAGTCCTGAGCGAGCTGGCCCGCGCCTCCCACCTGCTCTTCGTCGACCAGGACGAGCTCGACCTGGTCAAGCCCGCCCTCACGCCCGAGCGCGAGGTGGTGGTGAGCCGGGGCGCGAAGGGTTTCAGCGTGCGCGCCGACCGGATGCGCTTCGACGTGCCGCGTACGCAGGTTCCGGTCGTGGACGTGGCGGGGTCGGAGGAGGCGTTCGCGGCCGGTTACATCTCGGCAGCCCTGGACGGGCTCACCCCGCCCGAGCGGCTGGCGCGCGGCAGCATGCTCAGCGCCGCGGCCACGACCGGTGCCAGCGAGTGGCAGACGCTACCGGCCCGCGCCGACCTCTCACGGTTCGGCGCGGGTACGGCGCAGGCGGGCGGGGCCTGAGCGGGCCATCCTTACTTGGTGCCGTAGCGCTGCTTGAAGCGCTCGACGCGGCCCGCGGTGTCCATGACCCGGCCGCGGCCGGTGTAGAAGGGGTGGCTGGCGGAAGAGACGTCCACGTCCACCACCGGGTAGACGCGGCCGTCCGTCCACTCGATCGTCTGGGCGCTGGCCCTGGTCGATCGGGTGAGGAAGGCGTAGTCCCCACTCTTGTCGCGAAGGCTCTTGTCGCGGAAGACGACCGGGCGGTATTCGGGGTGCAGGTTCTTCTTCATGGCCGCCTCAACCATGTGGCAATGGTTTTCATTCCCTGGCTTCGGGGTCGAGTCCGAGCACTGTCCTGCCGCCGTCCACCGGGACCGTCGCGCCGTTGACGAACGACGACTCGTCCGACAGGAGGAACGCCACTACCGTCGCGATCTCCTCCGCTCTGGCCACCCTGCCCAGCGGGTGGAGGCGGGCCATCTCGCGCTCGATCTCCGGGGTGGTCATCTGGTCGTGGCGGCCTGTGGCCACCGAGCCCGGGGCCACGGCGTTGGCCCGGATGCCGTGCTTGCCGTACTCGACTGCCAGGGATCTGGTCAGGCCCTCGATCGCCGCCTTGGCCGTGGCGTAGGGGAGGGCGCCTGGGACGGCTCTGGTTGCCTGGTGGGAGGTGAGGTTGACGATGGCGCCGGCCGTACCGGATCGGAGGAAGGTCTGGACGGCGACGGCGCAGCCGACGACGGCGAGGTCGAGGTTGGCGGCGATCAGGTGGCGCACGTGCTCGACGGGCGCGTCGTGGAGTGAGGCGTCGCCGAAGACGGCCGCGTTGTTGACCCAGCCGGTCAGCGGGGCCGCCTGGCGGGCCGCCTCGCGCGCCACCTGTTCGTCGGCGGCGTCGCCGAGCACCTGGATCACGCGGTCGTCGTGCTGGTCGAGGGGTTCCCGGTCGATGACGACGACGGTGCCGGGCAGGCGTTCGACGATGGCGCGCCCGATCCCTTTGCTGCCTCCTGTTACGACATAGCCCATAGGTGATGCATATCACCACATAGCGTGATTGTTCGGGGGAAGGGTTTGGGGCGTGATCGTGGAGGGTCGGCGTGGGTCGCCTCCGCAGGGGATGCGGATGGTCGCCGCTCTGGCGATCACCCAAACCGCTGGCTTCGGCGTGCTTTATTACGCTTTTTCGGTTTTTATCATGCCGATGTCGCGGGAGCTTCGGGCGGGCGTGCCGCAGCTCACCGGGGCGCTCACGCTGTCCATCCTGCTGTCCGGGCTCGTGGCGCCGCTGATCGGCGGCTGGCTCGACCGGCGAGGCGGGCGCGGGCTGATGACGCTCGGCTCCGCCCTGGGCGCGGGCGCGCTGCTCGCGTGGTCGCAGGTCCAGAACCTCCTTCAGCTCTATCTCGTCTGCGCGGTGCTCGGGGTCGCGTCGGCGATGGTGCTGTACGAGGCGGCCTTCGCGGTGATCGTCGCCTGGTTCGACGCGGCGCGGCGGCCGCGGGCGCTGCTGGCCGTCACGATCGTCGCGGGGTTCGCGTCCAGCATCTTCCTGCCGGTCACCGGCCTGCTCGTCGAGCGGTACGGCTGGCGCGCCGCCCTGGTCGTCCTGGCCGTGGGATACGGGCTGCTGGCCGTACCCCTGCATTGGCTGACCGTGCGGAGACGCGCGACGGAACGCCCGCCACCCTCGCGCGCGGCGGTCGGCGCGGCCCTGCGCGAACGGCCGTTCTGGCTGCTGGCGCTGGCCTTCCTGGCGCAGACCGGCGCGGTGTCGGTCATGGGCATCCTGCTGGTCACGTACCTGATCACGCTCGGCCACTCCCCCGTCTTCGCCGCCGCCGTCGCGGGCCTGCTCGGCGTGCTCTCGGTGACCGGCCGCGTGGTCACGACCGGCCTGCAGGGCCGCTTCCGCGTCGCGCCCGTGGCCGCCGCCGTCTTCGCGCTGCAGGGCTGCGCGGCCCTGCTGCTGCCGGTCGTCGGCCGCAGCGTGGCCGGGGCGATCGGCGCCGTGGTCCTGTTCGGGCTGGGCTTCGGCGTCGCCACCATCGCCCGTCCCGCCCTCTTGGCCGAGAGGTACGGCACCGCCGCCTACGCCTCCATCAGCGGCGCCCTGGCTCTGCCGATCACGGTGGCCAAGGCGGTGGCGCCCCCGATCGCGGCGCTGATGGGCTTCCCCGTGGCCATGATCGCGGTCGCCGCCTGCTGTCTCATCGGCACTGTCGGCCTGATCGCCTACGATCGCCTTGCCTTACCGGGACTGTCGGCCTGATCGCCTACGATCGCCTTGTCTCACCGGGATCGTCGGCCTGATCGCCGACGATCGCCGTGGGCGAACGCCCTGACCCGTCCCCCCTCGCCACGTAAGGTAGCCGCATGGATACGCCCCTGGAGGTCCTGCACCGCGTCTTCGGCTACGACTCCTTCCGGCCAGGCCAGCAGGAGATCATCGAGCACGTGGTCGCCGGCGGCGACGCGCTCGTCCTGATGCCGACCGGCGGCGGCAAGTCGCTGTGCTACCAGATCCCCGCCCTGGTCCGGCCGGGCGTGGGTGTGGTGATCTCCCCGCTGATCGCGCTGATGCAGGACCAGGTCGACGCGCTGACCGCGCTGGGCGTCCGCGCGGGCTTCCTCAACTCCACCCAGGACTTCGACGAGCGCCAGCGGGTGGAGTCCGCCTTCGTCGCGGGCGAGCTCGACCTCCTCTACCTGGCCCCGGAGCGCCTGCGCGTCGACTCGACGCTGCGCCTGCTGGAGAAGGGCGAGGTCGCCCTGTTCGCGATCGACGAGGCCCACTGCGTATCCCAGTGGGGGCACGACTTCCGCCCCGACTACCTCATGCTCTCCGGCCTCCACGAGCGCTGGCCGAACATCCCCCGCATCGCCCTGACCGCGACCGCCACCCCGGAGACCCACGCCGAGATCTCCGCCCGCCTCGGCCTGGAGCAGGCCCGGCACTTCGTGGCCAGCTTCGACCGGCCCAACATCCAGTACCGCATCACCGCCAAGAGCGAGCCGAAGCGGCAGCTGCTCGACTTCATCCGCACCGAGCACCCCGACGAGGCCGGAATCGTCTACTGCCTCTCGCGCTCCTCGGCCGAGAAGATCGCCGAGCACCTCTCCGACCACGGCATAGCCGCCATCCCTTACCACGCGGGCCTCGACACCCGCACTCGCGCCCTGCACCAGTCGCGCTTCCTGCGCGAGGAGGGCCTGACCGTGGTGGCCACGATCGCGTTCGGCATGGGCATCGACAAACCCGACGTCCGCTTCGTAGCCCACCTGGACCTCCCGAAGTCTTTGGAGGGCTACTACCAGGAGACCGGCCGAGCGGGCCGCGACGGCCAGCCGGCGACCGCGTGGATGGCCTACGGCCTTCAGGACGTGGTCCAGCACCGCCGCCTGGCGTTGGAGGGCGATGAGGCCCACCGCCGCCGCCAGGCGCTTCACCTGGACGCCATGCTCGCCCTCTGCGAGACCGTCACCTGCCGCCGCGTCATGCTCCTCGACTACTTCGGCGAAAAGGGCACCAGCCCGTGCGGCAACTGCGACACCTGCCAGACCCCGCCCGAGACCTGGGACGCCACCGTGCCCGCCCAGAAGGTGCTGTCCACGGTGCTGCGGCTGGCCAGGGAGCGCGGGCAGAAGTTCGGCGTGGGACAGGCGGTGGACATCCTGCTGGGCAAGAAGACGACGAAGGTCGAGCAGTTCGGCCACGACAGCCTGACCGTCTTCGGCATCGGCGCCGAACTGACCGCACCGGAGTGGCACGGAGTCGTCCGCCAGCTCCTCGCCCAGGGCATCCTGGCCGTCGAACCCGCCTACGGAGCCCTGGTCCTGACCGACGCCAGCGCTGAGGTGCTGCGCGGCCAGCAGAAGGTCAACCTCCGCCGCGACCTCAAGCCGCGAACCCCGTCCCGCTCGGGCGGCGGCTCCTCGAAGTCGCGCGAGGTGGTGGACCTCACGCCGGAGGCGGCACCCCGCTTCGAGCGGCTGCGGGCGTGGCGTGCGGCCACGGCGAAGGAGACGGGGGTTCCGGCCTACGTCATCTTCCACGACGCGACCCTCCGCGAGATCGCCACCCGCAACCCTGCGACGCTGCCGGAGCTGGGGACGGTCAGCGGGGTGGGCGAAAACAAACTCGCCAAGTTCGGCCCCCAGGTCCTCGAAACCCTCCACGCCTGACGGCACGGTCCTCGCGTGGGGGGTACTCCTGTTCGTCCCGTCTGTGACGAACAGGAGTAACAGACTCGGGTTCAGCTGTAGGTGTCGGCGAGGAAGGTCTTCCAGGTTTGTTCGGTTTCCTTGGTGTCGTCGGTGCCGAACAGGTGGGCGGCCATGTCGACGCCGCCGCCCATGCCCTCGCCCAGGCCGTGGAAGCGGTAGAAGGCGTCGGCGGTGCGTACGCCGAGCATGAAGCCCTTGTCGCCCGAGATGACCAGGTAGTCCACGACGCCTTCGGCTCCGTCGGGCGTCAGCCGTACCCGGTCGCCCACTGCGGGGGCGGTGGGGAGGTTGAGGGCGGCGCTGAACCTGGGCCAGAGGTCCTTCTGGCCCTTGGGGCCCTCGGCCAGCGCGTAGACGGCGGTGCGGCCGGGGAAGTGGAGGAGGTACTGGGCGAGGGTGTAGAAGTACTGGTCCCAGCCGGTGTTGAGGCTGGAGAGGTACTCGTCGCCCCAGCCTTCGCCGAGGTGGCCGGTGTGGATGAAGCGCAGGACCGTGGTGTCGCCGTCGCGTCCTTCGATCAGGTACTCGTAGGCCTGGAAGCTGCCGTCTTCGGCCTCGGCGCTCTTCACGGTCAGGCGGTTGGGCGGGTCCCAGCCGGTGATCGTGGATTCTTCGGTGACGCCGGGCACGTCGAGGCGCATGACGCCGCCCACTCCGGGTTCGATGGCGAAGGGGAACAGCCACGAGCTGAGCCCGGGTCCGGTGGCTATGGCGTCCCAGACCTGCTCGGGGGTCGCCCGCAGCTCGGTGTCCTTCTGGATGGAGAAGTCCTTACCCACGCTCTTGCTCCTTGACGACGGGGTGGACGGCGATCAGCAGCCGGTGATCGCGTCCTTCTTCGGTGTGATATTTGCTGATGAGGATGGCTACCGAGGCGGCCAGTTCCTCGGCGAACGCCGCGCGCTCGGCGGCGGAGGCGAAGCGGATCTCGCCGTCTACCGCGAACGTGGCGAGGCGCTTCTTGGCCTTGGCCGCGCCGGTGATCAGCTCGCCGAGTTCGCGGACGAGCCGGGCGCCGAGCGCGAGGAGCCAGCGGGCCGACAGCTGGTCGGGCGCGCGGGCGGGATCGGGTTGTACGGCGCCGAGCGCGCTGGGCGAGATCACGTACGACGCGGCGGAGGCCCGCATGACGCGTTCGGTGAAGTTGCCCTTCTTGCGCTCCTCGACGAGTTCGACGAGGCCGTGCTTCTCGAGTGTCTTGAGGTGGTAGTTGACTTTCTGCCGGGCGAGGCCGACCTTCGCGGCCAGCGTGGTGGCCGATCCGGGTTCGGCGAGCGCGGCCAGCAGCCGGGTGCGCATCGGGTCGAGTGACGCCTCGGCCGCGGCCGGATCTTCGATCACCGCGATGTCGTGCATGCCTCCAGGCTGCCCTTGAAAAATAAAACTGTCAAGCCGACCTGCCGAGGAACGCCACCAGCCGATCGGAAGAACACGCAGGTGAGGCGGGCCGTACCGGAGCATGGAAGCGGTGCGGCCGGTCGTCGTCGTCCACGAACGCCAGCGCCAGATCGAGCAGTGCGGCGGCCAGCGGCTCCGGCACGGGACGGGCGTGACCGCAGGCGGCGGCGACGTCCCAGCCGTGGACGGCCACCTCAAGTGCGCCGACCCCCGCCACCACCTCGCGCGCCAGCCACGCGTCCCCGACCGCGACCTGCGAACAGCGGGACACGGTCGGCCAGGCGCCGAGCAGACGGCACGCCCGGCGGCGCAGCATCGCGACCGGATCGCCCTCGCAGCCGGTGGGCCGGAGCGCGACGTGGCCGAGGTCGGCCGCCTCAGCGAGCGCGAGCAGGGAGTCGTTCATGTGGTCGAGCAGCGCGCGCAGATCCCACCGCGCGCAGGGCGTCCGGTTGCCCAGCAGCTCAGGTCTGACCAGGACCAGGCTGCCGAGGGTGTAGCTGACGGCTCGTTCGAGCAGGACGGCGCTCACACAGGGATAGACCCGGCCCCGCCGGGGAAATCATCGCCACCCGAACACGGCGAACGGCTCCGCGCGCCCGATCGCGGCCAGCGCGGCGGCCGGATAGTCCACGGTGTCGGCGGGCAGATCGGCCAGCGGATGCCAGCCGATGGCCGAGCACTTGTGCGGCTCCGCGTTGTACGGCACGCCGGCCCACTCCCCGGCGGCGAAGAACAACCCGATCCGGTCGGGCGAGCGGTGCATCACGTGGACGAACCGCAGCCCGGCGGCCGCGATCGTCACGCCGACCTCCTCGCGCGCCTCCCTGATCGCGCCCTCCACGACCGTTTCGCCCGGTTCCAGGTGACCGCTGGGCAGGTGCCACTGGCCGTCGCGGTAGCCGGTGTTGGCCCGCCGGATCAGCAGCACCTCCCCCGGCGGGCGCAGGAGCAGGACGTGCACGTCCACGATGGCGCGGAATCGGTCCACGACGTCAGGGGAGGATCCGGTCCACGAAGGCGGTGACCTCTTCCAGGACCTCGTCCTTGTTGGTCTCGTTGAACACCTCGTGCCGGGCGCCCGGGAAGACGCGCTCGCTGAAGTCGGCGCCCTTGATCGCCTCGACGCCGCCCCGGCTGCCGCTGAGCGGGACGAGCTGGTCGTCCTCGCCGTGGATCCACAGCGTGGGCAGGTTGCCCAGCGAGCCGCCACCGGCGATCTGGCCGAGCGTGCGGGCGAACGCCTGGAGCGTGGGGCGTTTGAAGGGGCCGTGCCAGACGAGCGGATCCGAGGCGTACGCGGCGCCGACCGCCGGGTCGCGGGAGAGCGTGGCGGGGTCGATCGGGATGTCGGGCAGGTCGTCCATGGCGAGCAGGACGCCGATGACGTCCCAGGAGCCGATCACCGGGCCCGACAGCACGAGCCCGGCCAGGTCGGCGCCGTAGCGCTGGGCGTAGCGGGCGGCGATCATGCCGCCCATCGAGTGGCCGATGACGACGACGGGCAGCCACGGGTGGTCGGCCCTGGCGCGTTCTTCCAGCTGGTGTACGTCGGTGACGACCTCTTCGAAGTCGTGGATCAGGACGGGCTCGCCCGACGAGCGGCCGTGTCCCATGTGGTCGACGGCATAGCACGCGGCGCCGTGCCGTACCAGGTGGGCGGCCACGTGTTCGTAGCGGCCGGAGTGCTCGCCGTACCCGTGGATGAGCAGGGCGACGTAGCGCGGCGAGGGGTGCGGCCAGTGGCGGGCGGTGAGGGGCCCGCGGGTGCCGGTGAAGGTGATTTCCTGCGCCTCTGACATGCGACCTCCACCGTAGTTGCGGTGATCGTATTCCTTCCCGGGGACTCAGACCAGGGACTCCTCCACGAACAGCCGCTCCAGGTCCAGCAGGTACGCCTCGATGGCCAGCGGCGACAGCAACCCCGTGTCGGCGTAGAGCGAGACCTCCATGCGCTCCGGCTCACCGGCGATCCGCAGGTGGAAGTCGCAGATGTTGCGGTCCATGGCATCGGTCCAGGCCAGGTCGGTCTTGTCCATGGCCAGCCGGATCTGCCGCGCGTCCAGTTCGGGGGCCTGGTCGCGGCGGCCCCGCCGCCGGTCGTCGAAGCGGCCGAACGTCCTGACCCGTCCGGCGAGCGCCTCTTCCATCGCGTGAGGGTTGTACTCGGCCCGGCGATCGGCCCGCGCGGCCGCCTGCCCGCCCCGCGCCAGCAGTTCGCCGAAGTCGGGGGTGTCGAGGTCCAGGACGACCAGCCCTTCCTGGGCGATCGCGGACACCACGTCCCGGCGGCCGCCGCCGGAGCGGTTGTCGACGTTGAGCCGCATGCCGCAGGTGCGCTGCCCGGTCAGCCGCCCCGCCAGGCTCACGGCCCCGGTCAGCAGCGCGGTCGATGAGCTGATCCGGCGTCGTGCCGCCACCGTCCGCACCGCCGCGGCCAGCGCGGGCGAGGACATGGACGCCTCCATGTGCCGGGGCCGCTTGGGGGCCGCGGTCAGCTCGAACGGGTCGATGCGCGTGTATTGCTCCAGCCACCACGCGACCGCCTCGTCCGAGTGCCCGCGCCCGTCGGCCGAGGCCTGCCAGGCGGCCAGGTCCCGCGGCCGGTCGGCCTGGTGCGGCGGCGGTTCCCCGCGCCCGAGCAGCGCGCGGAAGTCGCGCACCACCAGGTCGGCGGCGGGCCCGTCCACGGCCAGCGGGCAGAGCACCAGCACGACCTGGCGCACATAACCTTCGGCGACCAGGAAGGCCACCCGCAGCGGCCACTCGTTCCAGTAGTCGAACGGCGCCGCCGACAGCCGCTCCGACACGCGGTGCGGCCGCTCCCCCTCCACCACCTCGACCATCGGCTCGGCGGACTCCGCGAGCGCCTGCCCGGGGGCGGCGCGCGGGCCGGTGAGCCGGGTGCGCAGCGCCTCGTGCCGGGTGATCAGCCGATCGAGTGCGCTGTGCGCGTGCTCCAAGGTGACCGGGCGCTGGGGCACGGAGAAGAGGCGAGCGAGGTTCAGGTATTGCTCCTGCGGCTCGGCGGCGACGATCGCCCGCCAGACGTCCTGCTGTCCCCAGGTGAGCGCCGCCTCCATCATGAACCGCTACCTAAGCATCGTCTTCCGCGTCGATCTCGACGTAGCCGAAGTCGTCGCCGACCGCGCGGCGGAGCTGGCGGTGGACCTTGTTCTGGTCGTCCTGCGGGCTCGGGACGTAGAAGGGCCGCCCGTCCCGGCCGAACGTGATCGCCGACGGCCCCTCCAGGTCGCCCAGATGCCCCTTGACCTGCTCGAAGTCCTCGAACGACGAGAAGCCCAGGCCGCTGGCGTATTCCTCGGAGCCGTAGACGAGCTGCCTGGCCAGCTCGATCGGGGCTTCCTGGTAGCCGGAGTAGTCGCTGAAGAAGAAGTCACGGAACTGGCGCATGCCGCGCTCGTCCATGATCTCGGGGCCGTGGGTGACCTTGACCCCCAGGCAGTACACATCGGCCAGATACCCGCAGATCGACACCCGGTTGTAGCCGTGGCGGCGCGCCACCAGCACGCTGACCAGGCCGCCGGTGCCGGGCTCGCCAGCCGCCGCGTCCGTCCAGCCACGGTCGGGAGCGACCGACAGCCCGGTGCTCCACCCCGCACTCACCCAGGAGCCGACCAACTCAGGC
The DNA here is from genome assembly GCF_014203235.1 of Nonomuraea endophytica. Taxonomy (GTDB): domain Bacteria; phylum Actinomycetota; class Actinomycetes; order Streptosporangiales; family Streptosporangiaceae; genus Nonomuraea; species Nonomuraea endophytica. The sequence continues at coordinate 495,816 of NZ_JACHIN010000007.1, forward strand.
GCGCTGGTGACGGTCTCGGCGGCGATCTCCCGCACGAGGGGGGCGACGATGGACGGCTTGACGCCCAGCGCCCTGGCGATCTCCTTGGGCGACTGCCCGGTCGCCCGCAGCTCCCGAACCCGCTCTTTCAACTCTCCAGTCACGGTTTTTACCCTATCCATAAGCTTGCTTTTCTTTTACGGCCCAGCCGCCCCCACCCCACCCGCCGCACCCCGGCTGGTCCCCGTCCAGGAAACGGTCGTCCAGCTCACACCACCCCGCCGTTACGCCCGTCTCCTTAGCCAGACACCACGGCACCCCGCACCGCCCCGGCGCCACGAACCCAAGGTCAGGGGTGGGTGAAGTGGAGAGTCAGGGTGGATTCCCGGGCTTGGAGTTCGTACTGGGGCAGGACGCCCGGGCCGCAGGACGCGGAGCCGATGCCGTGGTGGGCCAGGTCCAGGTTGAGGTGGATGCGGTCTCCTGGGACCAGGTCTGGCAGGTGGCGGGCTTCTTCCAGGGCTGCCGTGGTCCAGCGGCGGGCCGTCAGCCCGTAGTTGCCCGAGATGCGGATTCCCCTGCCCGTGGCGTCGGTCAGGGTGGCCCAGCGGACCTCCGCGCGATGGCCGTTCTCCTGGGGGAACACGTACGGGGTCTGGAACTCGTCCACGGTCGCCGACCAGCGGCCCACTCTGGCGGCCAGGCCGGTGTCCGGGTAGGCCTCGCCCGGGCCCCGGCCGTACCAGGTGACCTGGTCGTACTCGGCGGGGATCGACATCGCCACGCCCAGGCGGGGAATCGGGTGCTTCCACTCGCCCTCCGGCACCACGTGGACCTCCAGCAGGACGCCGTCGGCCACGCCTGTCCAGGTGTAGGTGGTGCGCAGGCCGAGGTCGGAGGCGGCCGGGGCTACTCGGGTGACGACCGTCAGACGGTCTTCGTCCCGGTTCACCGCGTCCACGCGGTGCGTCAGGCGGTGCAGGCCCATCGTGCGCCAGTGCCAGTCGAGGCCGCCGAAGCGCTCGTTGTCGATGGGCGCCCGCCACAGCTCCAGTCTTGGGCCTTCTACCTCAATGCCGAACAACCGGATCAGTCGCCCGGTGCCTTCTGAGAAGTCCGCCCCGGTCAGGCTGCCGCCCGATCTGGGAGCGGGAGTCGGGGTGGTGAGGCGTACCTGGCCCCAGGCGATCTCGTGGCCTGCCGGTGCCCATGGTTCGTCGGCTGTCAGTACGGCTCGGACCGTCAACCAGGTCTCGTCCTTGGTGGGCGTCGTCGCAGGGAGTTTGACCACGCCGCCTTCCGCCGGGACTTCCAGGATCGTGGTCACGTCCTCGACGGTCGCCTCGAAGCGCAGGTGGGTGAGGTCGCGGAAGCCGTACCTGTTCTCGATGGAGACCTCGCCCGTGGACGGGAAGGTGATGCGGACGGGTGCGAAGACCACCTTCAGGTCCAGCAGGCCGGGCGAGGGCGTGCGGTCGGGGAAGACCAGGCCGTCGATGACGAAGTTGGAGTCGTGGACCGGCTCGCCGTAGTCGCCGCCGTAGGCGTAGCCGAGCTTCTCGTGGCGCAGGCCGTGGTCGATCCACTCCCAGATGAAGCCACCGGCCAGGCGAGGGTGGGCGTCGTAGAGGTCCTGGTAGTCGAGCAGGCCGCCGGGGCCGTTGCCCATCGCGTGGGCGTACTCGCAGTGCACGAACGGCATGCGCCGCCGCCGGGCGTCCAGGGTGGGGTCGTCGAGGGGGGTTTCCTCGCCCTTTCCTATGGCCTCCACTTCGGCGACGGATGCGTACATCCGGCTGTAGACGTCGGTGTCCGCGCACGTCAGGTCGCCCTCGTAGTGGATCGGGCGGGACGGGTCGCGCTCGCGAACCCAGTCGGCCATGAGGCCGAGGTTGCGGCCGGTGCCGGACTCGTTGCCGAGCGACCACATGATGATGGACGGGTGGTTCTTGTCGCGTTCGACCATGCGCCGCATGCGCTCGACGTAGGCGTCGGCCCAGGCGGGGTCGTCGCTGGGGTTGCGCCGCCAGCCGGCCTGGCCGAAGCCGTGCGTCTCCAGGTCGCACTCGTCGATCACCCACAGGCCGTACTCGTCGCAGAGGTCGAGGAAGGCGGGGTGGGGCGGGTAGTGGCTGGTCCTGACCGCGTTGACGTTGTGGCGCTTCATGAGGAGCACGTCCTCACGCATGGTCTCGTACGGCACCGCCCGCCCGTGGTCGGGATGGAACTCGTGCCGGTTGACCCCGCGTAGCTTCAGCGGCACGCCGTTGGCCAGGAGCACGCCGTTCTCGATGGACACGGTCCTGAACCCGATCCGCAGCCGCACGGTCTCGGTGGCGCCCACGTGGACCGCGTCGTACAGGACGGGGTTCTCGGCGCTCCACGGCGTGACGTCGAGCCGCGCCTCCACGCCGGGTTCGAGGCCGGTCAGGCCGAGCGCCGGGACGCTGAGCAGCCCGTCGCCCTCGAAGGACAACCGCCCGTCGTGCGTGGCGCGCACGAACAGGTCGGCGGTGGAGCGGGTGAGGGTCACGTCGCGGAAGATGCCGGGCAGCCACCACATGTCCTGGTCTTCCAGGTAGCTGGCGGCCGACCACTGGTGGACGCGGACGGCCAGCACGTTGCGCCCGGTCACCAGCCACGGCCCGGCGGTGAACTCGGCGGCCAGCCGGCTGCCGGTGGTGAAGCCGAGTTCGTGCCCGTTCAGCCAGACCCTGGCGTGGGAGTCGACGCCGTCGAAGCGCAGCACCGCGTCGTCCCAGCCTTCCGGCACCTCGAAGACGCGCCGGTAGTCGCCGGTCGGGTTGTCGTCCGGGACGTTCGGCGGGTCGATCGGGAAGGGGTAGGAGACGTTGGTGTACGCGGGCGAGCCGTACCCGTGCAGCGGCCAGTGCGAGGGCACGGGCAGCCGATCCCACGCGGAGTCGTCGTAGTGGGGATTGACGAAGTCCAGGCTCGCGTGGGCGTCCGGGCTGAGCCGGAAGCTCCACGGGCCGTTGAGGTCGATGGCCGGGGCGTCGCCGGCGAGGGCCGCGCGAGGAGCGCGCAGCCCTGCGCTAGGTGCATGATCGAACACTCGGACATTCTTCCCAAAAAGCTCTAGGCCCGCACTACCTCCCCCTTGATGTCCTGCGGGTTGCGGATGAGGTTGAGGATCGGGCAGACACGCTCGACCTCGGCGTGGAGCCTGGCCAGGTCCTCGTCGGAGGCGGGCGAGTCGATCTTCACGACGTAGCGGAAGTCCTGCGGATAGACCGGGATGTCGGTGTTGCCCGGGGCCTGGGCGCGCGGGTCGTAGGTGGCGCTCACGTCCACCGACAGGGAGTCCAGCGGCACCTCCAGCTCGGCCGCCTTGATGAGGAAGATGTGCGTGACGCAACTGCCCAGCACCCCGGCCTGCAGCTCGGGCGAGCCTGGTCCGAGGTCGTATCCGGCGAAGTCGGCGGCGCTGTCGCTGAGGATCTGGTGCTCGCGGATGCGGATGCGGCGCACGCCGCTGCGTCCCTCGGCGGTGACGCTGGCGCGCAGCGGCACCGGCCCGTCCGACGGCTTGTCGCGGCGGGCCAGCAGCGCGGCGCGCTTCTGCTTCAGGTAGTCGCGCAGCGTGCTCATGCCAGCGTCACCGGGCCCTCGGGCGTGCCCAGCACGGCGCGCAGCGCCACCGACTCGCCCACGACGACCTCGGCCGTGGCGCCCACGGCCTTCAGGTCGGCCACCAGGGCGTCCGGCTCGGGGTGCGCGATCGTGAACGAGACCAGCTCAAGCTGCGGCAGCCCCGACGCCGACGGATGCGCCGTCGCGCCCCAGTCGATGAGGAACGGCACCGGCCGCACGCCCGCCGGGTCGTCGCGCCTGGTCAGCCGCCATTCCAGCAGCGTGCCGTCGGGCTTGCGGCGCGACAGCGGCTGCACGTCACCGGGGTCGTAGCCGGCCTGGCGGGCCTGCCGTACCGTGGCGTCGATGTCGACCGGGCGCACCGCCCAGGCGGCGAGCGCCGGCGCGGTCAGCGACTCCAGCCCGAACGCACGCGGCCGCGCGCCCTCGGCCGACGGGTCAGGCCCGATGATCTCCAGGTACGCCCCCTCGCCCAGGCCGACGAGGAAGTTGGCGGTGCCGCCGGGATGCGCGCCACCCTCCACGGGCGTCACGCCGGTCCGCTGGGCGAACTCGGCCACCCCCTCCAGCAGGTCGGGCACGGCGTAGACAAGATGGTCGAGAGTGCTCATTCAGGTTCTCCAAGGGACAGCATGAGCCGGTTGGCCCAGTTGAAAAATGCGGCGGAATGGATGACGTCGCTGATGGCCAGGTCGTCGAGCCCGGCCGCGCGCAGCGCCGCGAGGTGCCCGGCGTTCAGCGCGCCGGGCGTTTCGGCGAGCGCGGCCGAGGCGTCGATGACCGCCCGCCAGCGCTCGTCCTGCTCCGCCTCGACGCCCTCGTCCAGCAGCCGCTGCACGTCGGCTGGACGCTTGGCGTAGTGGCTGGCGAAGCGGGCGTGCACCGAGGCGCAGAAGACACAGCCGTTGCGGCGCGAGGTCGCGGTCGCGGCCAGCTCGCGCTCGGCGCGCGGCAGCCCGCCGTCGGCGTTGTAGAAGATGTCGTTGTCGGTCTTGGTGCGCGCGTGCAGCACGTGCGGATCGCGCGCCAGCAGCAGGAAGTACGGCGAAGCCGCCCGCGCCTTGTCGACCAGCGCCTCCCAGTGCTCGTCGGTGAGCTCCTCCTCGGCCAGCGGCGCGAGCCACGGCCGCCAGCCGATCCGGTCCTGGGTGAACTTCACGCGGCGGCTCCCAGCAGGCGCAGTCCCGCGATCACGCGGACCTGATAGGTGAGGAAGGCGACGAGCTGCGAGAGCGTGACGATGCCCGTCGTGCTCCAGCCGGCGTCGAGGAGGATCTGCAGGTGCTCGGCCGCGGCCTCGCGCGGCCGGAAGACCAGCAGGTGGGCGTGGTCGAAGGCGGCGGCCAGCCGGCCGTCGAGCTTGGAGCGATGCACGGGTCCGACGGTGCTCTCCGCGGCCAGCTCCGGCTCGCCGTAGGCGCCGTACGGGCCGGTGGTCCGGCCGGTGTCGATCTCCTGTTTGACCCGGGTTAGCAGGTCGGGGGCGAGCTCGCCCAGCCGTTCGGCGTAGAAGCCCGCGACGGCGTCGTCGCGGTGCAGGCCGGCGACGAACGCGGCCACGGCGTCGCGCTCGATGAGCGTGACGTGCTCCTCGGTCTCCGGGCAGAACAGCGCCTCGTAGCTGTGCTGGGCGTGCTCGCGGGCGTCGGGGCGGCGCTCGCGCAGCTGGTCCAGGCGCGAGCCCGGCTGGATGCCGGCCAGCCGGTCGATCACGTCGGCGGTCATACCGTGCTCCCTTCCAGGGCGGGTGCGACTTCGGTGGCGATCAGTTCGATGGAGCGCAGGACCTGCTCGTGCGGCGGGTCGATGGAGTGCACCTGGAAGACCAGGTCGGTGACCCGCTTGAGCGTCGGGTCGGCCTTGAGGCTGGCCACGACGTCCTCCGGGGTGCCGACGTGGGCGTCCCAGGCGGCGATGAGCTCGTCCACGCCGCCGCCGTCGGGCTGCGGCAGGCCCGGCCTCGCCAGCCCTTGGGCGGCCCAGTGCAACGCCTCCTCACGGGTGTCGGCGACGAACGCGGTGCGCGACGCCATGATCCGCGGCGTCACCCCGGCGGGCAGGGCGGCGTAGTAGGCGTCCACGATCGGCTTCTGGATCTCCGCCAGCGACAGGTCCGGCCGTCCTTCCGGCCGAGGCTGCGTACGCGAGAGCATCAGCCCGTGCTCGGCCAGCCCGGCCCGTTCCCCGCCGCCGACCGAGAACGTCGCCTCCCAGATCGCGTCCAGCAGTCTCGGCGCCGGTGGGTAGAGCCGCTTCCCGCCGCCCAGATCGCCCCCGGACCAGGCGTTGACCAGGACGTCCAGGTGCTCGGCGTAGATCTCGTTGCGCCGCGCCGGGTCCTTGCCGAACGCCTCGAACGCCGAGGGCGTGCCGCCGCCCGCGACGCCGACCTCCAGCCGCCCGCCCGACAGCAGGTCGAGCACGGCGGCGTCCTCGGCCACCCGGACCGGGTGCTCCAGCGGCAGCGTGATGATCCCGGTGCCGATCCTGATCCGTTCGGTCCTGGCCGCCACGTGCGAGAGGAACACCAGCGGCGCGGGCAGCCCGCCCTCCTCGCCGTCGAAGTGGTGCTGCGCGACCCAGGCGGTCTCGAAGCCGAGCCGCTCGGCGTGCACGATCTGCTCCAGCGCGAGCCGGTAGCGCTCGGCGGGCGGGACGTCGTCCAGGAGCCGGGTGAAGAAGCCGAGCCGGGTCATCGCACCGGCTCCGGCACGGCGGCGAGCAGCTCGCGGGTGTAGTCGTCCTGCGGACTGTCGAAGATCTGTTGCGTCGTCCCTGATTCCACGATGCGTCCCTTGTTCATGACGGAAACGGTGTGAGAGATCTGGCGCACCACCGCGAGGTCGTGCGAGATGAACAGGTAGGTGAGGCCGAGGTCGCGCTGGAGCTGCTCCAGCAGGTCCAGGATCTGCGCCTGGACGGTCACGTCCAGCGCGGAGACCGCCTCGTCCAGCACCACCACCTGGGGTTCCACGGCGAGCGCGCGGGCGATGGCCACCCGCTGCCGCTGTCCTCCGGACAGCTCCCGTGGTTTGCGCTCCAGCAGCGCCTCGGGCAGCGCGACCCGGTCGAGCAGCTCCTTGACCCGGGTACGGCGGGCCGCCCGGTCACCGAGCCGGAAGTTGCGCAGCGGCTCCTCCACGATCCTGGCCACGCTGTGCCGGGGATCGAGCGAGCCGTAGGGGTTCTGGTAGACGAGCTGCACCCCGCGCCGGAACTCGGTGACGCCGGGGATCTCCACGCTCCCCGAATCGGCCTTCTCGAAGCGGGTGACGATGCGCGCGGTGGTGGTCTTGCCGGAGCCCGACTCCCCCACCAGCGCGTGCGTGCTGCCCCTGGCCACCTCGAAGGAGACCCCGTCCACCGCGCGGAAACCCCCGAACTCCTTCACCAGGTCCCGCACCACGATCGCGGGCCCGGCCTGCGGCGGCGGCTCCTTGAAGGCGCGGGCGCTCAGCGCGGGCGCGTCGGCCAGCAGCCGCCTGGTGTAGGCGGCGGCCGGGGCGGCCAGCACCTCGCGGGTGCCGCCGCTCTCCTCCACCAGGCCCTCGCGCATCACGACGAGCCGGTCGGAACGGGCCGCCGCGATGCCCAGGTCGTGGGTGACCAGCAGGACGGCGGTGCCGTACTCCTGCCTGAGGTCGTCGATGAGGTCGAGGATGCGGCGCTGCACGGTCACATCCAGCGCGCTGGTCGGCTCGTCGGCGATGATCAGGCTGGGCCGCAGCGCGATGGCGGCGGCGATGAGCACGCGCTGGCGCATGCCGCCCGACAGCTCGTGCGGGTACTGGCCTGCCCTTCTCGCCGGGTCGTCGAGGCCGACGCGTTCCAGGAGCTCCAGGACCCGGCGCCGCCGCGAGGTTTTGTCCCCATGCCGGTGGATGAGCAGGGTCTCGGCGATCTGGGCGCCGACCTTCTTGACCGGGTTGAGGGAGTTCGACGGATCCTGCGGGACCAGTCCGATCTGGGCGCCGCGGATCACCCGCAGGCGGCGCTGCGACCAGCGGGCGATGTCGGTGCCGTTGAGCAGGATCTCGCCGCTGTCGCCCGGGTGCAGGCCGATGATCGCGTTCGCCGTGGTGGTCTTGCCCGAGCCGGACTCGCCCACCACCGCGACGAACTCGCCTTCCCCGACGCTCAGCGAGACGCCCTTGACCGCCTCGTGCCCGCCATAGGAGACGCGCAGGTCCCTGACATCGAGCAGGCTCATCGGATCTCCTTCGAGATACGGCCGGCGGCCAGCACCACCGCGACCACGACGGCGCCGGGCAGCGTGGTCAGCCACCACGAGGTGGCCAGGTAGTTGCGGCCTTCGGAGATCAGCAGGCCCCATTCGGGCGTGGGCGGCTCGGCGCCGTAGCCGAGGAAGCCCAGGGTGGAGATGGCCAGGATGGCCACGCCGAACTGCAGGGCGGCCAGCGCGACGACCGGACCGAGCGAGTTGGGCAGCACGTGCCGCCACAGGACCGCGACGAAGGTGCCGCCGCTGCCGAAGGCGGCCTCCACGTAGTCGCTGCGCCGTACCCGCACCACCTCGGCACGGGCGAGGCGGGCGAAGGCGGCGACCGACCCGACACCCACGGCGATCGCCACGTTCACCGTGCCGGGGCCGAGCAGGATGATCACGGTCAGCGCGAGCAGCAGGCCGGGCACCGAGAGCAGCACGTCCATGAGGCGCATGATGATCTCGTCGGCGGGCCCGCCCGCCGACCCCGCCAGCAGCCCGAGCAGCGTGCCGAGCACGAGCCCCACCCCGACCGCGACGAACGCGCCCGACAGCGAGTGCACGGAGCCGTGCACCACGCGGGCGAACACGTCACGGCCCACGGCGTCGGTGCCGAACCAGTGGGCGGCGCTGGGCCCCTGCAGCTTCTCGGCGGGCACACCGTTCAGCGGGTCGTAGCCGGTGAACAACCAGGGCACGACCGCCCAGAGCACCACCAGGGCCACCACGAGCCAGGACAGCCACCTCATCGCGCCAGCCTCGGGTCGAGCACCGGGAAAACCAGGTCCACGAGCAAGTTGACCAGGACGAACACGGTCGCGGCCAGCACCACCACGGCCAGCAGCACCGGCGTGTCCTGGGCGTTGACGGCCTGCTCGGTGAGGCGGCCGACGCCGTTGCGGCCGAAGACGGTCTCGGTCACGACCGAGCCGGCGATCAGCTCGCCGAACGTCAGACCGGCCACGGTCAGCGTGGGCGGCAGCGCGTTGCGCGCCACGTGCCGCCACAGGATCCACGAGCGCGAGGCGCCCTTGGCCGCCACCACCGGCACGAACGGCTGGGTGAAGACCTGGTCGAGGCTGCGGGCCAGGACCTGCGCGATGGGCGCCGAGATCGGCACCGCCAGCGTCAGCACCGGCAGGATGAGCTGCTGGATCTCGCTGCCGCCGATGACCGGCACCAGCCCGAGCCGGAAGGAGAACACCTGGATCAGCAGGATCCCCAGCCAGAAGGCCGGCACCGAGATGAACAGCGAGGGCACCGCCAGCAGCACGCCGCGCAGCCGCGAGCTGTGGCTGGCGGCGAACGCGATCAGCACGGCCAGCAGCACCGCCAGCACGAACGCGGCCGTGGCCAGCTTGGCCGTCTCCGGCAGCCCTTCGGCCAGCCGTTCGAGCACCGGGGTGCCGGTGTCGACCGAGTAGCCGAAGTCGCCGCGCAGGAAGCCGAGAACGGTGTGCAGGTAGCCGCCGGCGTCGTAGTAGGCACGGATCTCGGCGATCTGCTGCGGCGACAGCCCCAGCTCGGGGTTCTGGAACTTGATCAGGATGGAGTCGCCGGGCATCGCCTGGAGCAGGATGTACGCGGCGGTGAAGGCGGCCCAGAGCACCAGAAGGGCCTGCCCCACCCTCATAGCCAGATATTTCGTCAGATGTTGAGTCATTTATTGAGCCAGACCGAGTAGAAGCTGGGCCGGGCCACCGCCTCGAAGGCCACCCCCTGGACGTACGGCGCCACGCCGTACACCTGGGGCTCCTCGAACAGCGGGATGGCGTAGCCCTGCTCGATCAGGTACCTCTGGATCTCGCCCACCTTGGCGTTGCGGCGGCCGACGTCGGCCAGCGCCGACTGCTCCTCCAGCAGCGTGTCGAGCTTCTTGTCCGTGGACAGGATCACGTCGCGGTTCTTGCTGTGGAACTGGCTCTTGATCACGTCCTGGTCGGCGCGGCCGACCATGCTGTGCGAGACGGCGGTCTTCTCCGCGTCCTTGATGTCCACGGCCATCGTGCCGGCGTCGGCGGGGCGGATCTCCAGCTTGATCCCGAGCTTGCCCCACTGCTGGGCGACCAGTTCCAGCGTCTGCTTCGACAGCGGCTGCGGCCCCGCGACGAAGACGCCGAGCTGAAGCTTGACGCCGCCCTTCTCCCTGGTGCCGTCGGCGCCGCGCGTCCAGCCCGCCTCGTCGAGCAGCTTGTTGGCCCCGTCGAGGTCGTAGACCAGCTCCTTCGACAGGTCCACGTAGCCCTGGGCCAGGTGGCTGAGCACTGAGGTGGCCTGCGGGTAGTTCTCGGTGAAGAGCGTGTCCACGACCTCCTTGGCGTTCGTGCCCTTCTGCAGGGCCTTGCGGACCTTGACGTCCTTCAGGATGCTGTTGCCCGGGCGCAGGTAGAGGCCGTTGTTGACGCCGCGGGTCGGCTCGGCCTTGACGGTGAAGCCGGCCCCCTTGACCGTCTGCTCGTCGTAGGCCTGCACGTAACGCACGTAGTCGGCCTGCCCCGAGGTCAGCGCGCCGACGCGCACGTTGTCCTCAGGAGTCACGATGATCTTGATCAGGTCGAGGTACGCGCGGCCCTGGTGCTTGGAGGACGGCGGCGCCCAGTTGTAGTCCTTGCGGGCCTGGAGGTCGATCTCCTTGTCCACGATCTGCTTGGCCAGCGTGAACGGCCCCGAGCCGATCACGTTCTTGAGCTGGCACTGCTCCTCGTACGGCAGGCCGATCGTCTTCTTCGACACCAGCCCGGCGCCGATCACCGAGGTGCCCTGCAGGAAGCCGGGCGAGGGCTTGTCGAAGAAGAACTTCACCGTCTTCTGGTCGACGACCTCGGAACGCTCGTAGTTGTTGACGAACTCGGCCGGAGGCAGCTTCAGCTTCTCGTCGCCCTTGCCGTACACGTCGAAGTTGGCCGCGACCGCGGCGGCGTCGAGCGGGCTGCCGTCGCTGAAGGTCACGCCGTCGCGCAGGTGGAAGGTGTACTCGGTGGCGTCGTCGTTCACCTGCCACTTGGTGGCGATCCACGGCTCGATCTTCAGGGTCTCGGGGTTCTGCCAGGTCAGCTTGTCGGTGATCTGGTTGAGCACGCCGCCGTTGGGATAGAACCCGGCCGCCGGCAGATAAAGGCACGTGGGCGGCTGGTGTTCCAGGTAGGTGAGCGTGCCGCCGTACACGGGCTTGCCGTCGGCGGCTTTGGCTCCCGCGGCCGATCCGGTGCCGCCTCCACAGGAGCTCAGCAGCCCTACGACGGCGAGCATGGCGACGCTGAAGACCGCAGGTCTGGTTGAGGACATGGAATGACGACCCTTCACTTCTGGGGACTTACGCGACAAAACCCTAATACCTACCAGAAAAGTAGGCAAATGCAGGATCTTCGGTGTGCTGTCCGCGGCCTTCGTGCTCGACCCTCAGGCCTTCCCCGACGTCTACGCACCCGTCCTCGACCGCATCCGTTCTCAGGCCGACATCGTGTACGGCCCCGCCGCCCACCCCGCCCCCACCCAGGCCGACGTGCTCTGCACCAGCTGGGGCGCCCCGGTGCTCGACCGGGCCCTGCTGGAGGCGATGCCCCGCCTCAAGCTCGTCCTCTACGCCGCCGGATCGGTCCGCAAGATCGTCACCCCGGAGTTCTGGGACCGCGGCATCCCCCTCGTCTCCGCCTACACCGCCAACGCCGTCCCCGTCGCCGACTTCACCTACGCGCAGATCGTCTACGCGCTGAAGGGCGGCTGGCGCTACGTCCTGAACGCCCGCGCCACCAGGTCGCCACTCCCCCGCACACCCCAGCCCGGCCTGTACGGCTCCCGCGTCGGCCTCGTCTCGCTGGGCGCGATCGGCCGATTGGTCGCGGACCGGCTCCGGGCGCTGCGCCTGGAGGTGATCGCCTATGACCCGTCAGCCGGCTACGAGGGGGTGCGGATGGCCGGGCTGGACGAGGTGTTCGCCACGAGCGACGTGGTCAGCGTGCACACGCCGCTGCTGCCGGAGACGCGCGGGCTGGTCGGCCGGTCGCTGCTGGCGTCCATGAAGCCGGGGGCGACGCTGCTCAACACCGCCAGGGGCGCCGTCCTTGACCAGATCGCGCTGCTGGAGGTGCTGGCCGAGCGGCCCGACCTGTTCGCCGTCCTGGACGTGACCGACCCCGAGCCGCCCGTGCCGGGCTCGCCGCTGTTCACGCTGCCCAACGTCGTGGTGACCCCGCACATCGCGGGCAGCCTCGGGGCCGAACGCGGACTGCTGGGCGAACTGGTCGCCGCGGAACTCGAACGCTTCGCCACCGGCCAACCGCTCCGGCACGCCCTGACCCGAGAAGCCGCCGCCCGCCTCGCCTGACCCACCACCCTCACCCCGAAACCACGACAAGCGGGCGAAGGGCCTTGTCGCGCGCACGGGAGTGGTGGGGTGGGGGAAGAAGCGCGCGGGGGGTGGGTGGGGCGCGCAGACTGGGGGCATGGAGCTTCCGTGGTCGGAGTCGGGCGCCGGTGAACCGCTGGTCGTGTTGCGGTGGTTCACGCCCGAGCACTCCGCCAAGCCCGCCACCGGCGAACGCCCCGTCCTGAACGCGCTGGGCAAGCACTTCCGGGTCCACGCCGTGAACCGCGCGCCCGGCATGCCCGAGGGCACCACCATGGCCGGCATCGCCGAGCAGCACGCCGAGGCCATCGGCAGGCGGTTCGGCGGGCCGGTGGACGTGCTGGGCATGTCCTCTGGCGGCTCACTGGCCCTGCAACTGGCCGCCGACCATCCCGAGGCGGTGCGCCGCGTGGTGGTGGCCGGAGCCGCGTACACGCTGACGCCGCGCACCCGGCTGGCCCAGCGCCGCTACACCGAGGCCGTCGCGGCGGGCCGCCGGGGCGCCCACTATCTGGCTCCGCTGGCCGGGTCCAACCCGCTGACCAGGGCGTTCTTCACCGCGCTGATGTGGCTGGCCGACCCGGCGATCCGGCCGGCCGACCCGCGTGACATGCTGCGGTTCGCCCAGGCGGAGGACTCCTTCGACCTGCGCGACCGGCTGCCGGAGATCGAGGTTCCCGCCCTGGTCGTCGGCGGGGAGCGTGATCTGGCCTACACGCCGGAGCTGTTCCGGGAGACCGCGGACGGCCTGCCGTACGGGAAGCTTCTGATCTATCCCGGAGCCAGCCACCTAGGGACGTTCCGCCACAAGCGGTTTGCGGCCGACGTCGTCGGGTTTCTTCGCCCTTAAGCCCGCGGGAAGGGGACCGTAAGGGCGGCGGCGCACCGTGGGGCCATGCAGTACTCCATCGAACGCACGCTCGCCGCCTCCCCCGACCAGGTGTACGCCGCCTGGACCACGCCCAGGTGCTTCGCCCGCTGGTTCGGTCCCCGGATCTTCACCACGCTCGCCGACCGGGTCCTCCTCGACGCGCGCCCCGGCGGCGTGTGGGAGGTCACGCTGGTCGGCGAGCACGGCTTCGAGACCACGCTGGGCGGCGTCTACCACGAGGCCCGCGCCCCCGCCAGGCTCGTCTTCACCTCCGGCGACGCGGTCGTGACCGTGACGCTGGCCGGGGACGGAAACGGCACCGCGCTGCGCTTCCAGCACCGGGGCGACGGCCAGGAGCACGTCAGGGCCGCTTGGCTGGAGTCCCTGGACCGCCTCGGCGAACACCTATCAGGCGCTCGACTCAGGTAGCGCCGCGTTCATGGATCTCGTGCCAGCAACTGGACCACGCCCAGGAGCAGCAGGGTCGCGACGGTGATCCCGAACACCACCGCGCCGGTCGGGCGGTCCCAGAAGACGAAGACCAGGGCGGCCAGCGCCACCAGCCCGGCCCGCGCCACCGTGGCGTTGCGGGCCAGCCAGGCCCCGAACCGGCCGGTGTTCAGCCGGGAACCGGCCACGCCGATGGCCCGCTTCAGCGCGGACCGGGTCCTGACGGCGGTCGCGGACGGGCCGGTGAAGAACGCGGCGGCGGCGATCACCAGGCCCAGCACCAGCACCGTGCGCAGCCCGCCTCTGAGGAAGCGGGCCAGCGTGTCGAACAGGTCGGCCGCGGCCGCCTGGTCCAGCCCGTGCCGGGCGACCGACCCGAGGGAGGCGGCGCGGAAGGCGGCCAGGGCGGCGGCCAGCACCAGCATGCCGGCCATCAGCCCGATCCCCACCCCGGCCAGGGCGCGGCGGCGGCTCTTGGCGACGTAGACGCCGAGGGCGAGCAGGATCAGCGCCAGTACCGGCAACGCCCACCTGAGCGTGATCAGCCAGCTGTACCAGCGCTGCCAGGTGACCAGCGCGGCCGAGTCGAACAGCTCGATCGTGGGATGGAGTTCGGGGATGGAGGCGGCCAGGCCGAGGCCGGAGGCGACCAGCTTCTGCTTGACCCGGTCGATGATCGGGCCGAGGTCGAGGCTGACGGCGCCGCCGTTCACCTTGAGGAGCTGACTGCCCTCGCCGGACAGCACCGCGACGAGTTGCTTGTGGGCGGCCCGGTTGGCCTGCACCCACACGGTCTGGAACGTGTCGCTCGCGATGACCTGGCCGACCTTGTCGCGTACGAAGCCCTGGACGCCGTCGGCCATCGGCCCGGAGAGCCCTTTGAGCTTGTCCCCGACGCGCGGCGGGAGCCTGCCGGCGATCTGGCCCACGATCGCCTGGACGTCGAGTGCCCGCATGACCTCGCCGGTGACCCGGTTGGCGGCGGCGTTCCGGATGGCCGGGTCACCGGCCAGCGGCGTCACGTTCTCGACGTAGCGTTCGGTGTCCGAGACCTCGTTGGCGGCCCAGAACCCGACGCCGGCCAGCGGGACGAGCACGCAGCCGAGCGTGATCAGCACCGCGGAGACGACCGCGCGCCACCTTCCCCCGCCGGTACGGCCCCGCAGCTCGGCGACCTCGTCCCGCAGCCGCACCAGCTCCGCCCGCACGTCGGCGTCCAGCGGCTCCTCGGACATGCGCACCCCCTCGTTCAGAGAGGAATGCCCGCTCGGCGGCCATCGGGCGGCAAATTCTCGGCCCGCATCCGGCAAGGGCCTGTCGCGCCCCCTCCCACGGGGGCACGTCCACATGATGAACGCTTACTACACGGAACCCGCCGGCCGCTCGGGCTGGCTCGGGTTCGCCGGAATGCTGGGCGTCATCCTCGGCTTCTTTCACGTGATCCAGGGGATCATCGCCTTCTTCCGCCAGGAGTACTATCTGACCTCCGGCGGGCAGCTCCTGGTCCTCGACTACACGACCTGGGGCTGGATCTGGCTGATACTCGGGCTGGTCCAGGTGGCGGTGGCGCTCGGCATCCTGGCCGGGAAGATCTGGGCCAGGTGGCTGGGCGCCATCTTCGCCGCGCTGGCCATGATCGGCCAGTTCGCCTTCCTCAGCGCCTACCCGGTCTACTCGGTGATCAGCATCGCGCTCTGCGTGCTGGTGATCTACGGGCTGATCGCCGCGCCGCGGCAGGCGACGGGCTGAGCGCCGGAGGCGAGCCCCCGGCGCCCTCCATCAGGCCTTCACCTCGCGGAGCCGGCCGGTCTCCACCTCGTAGACGAAGCCGCGTACCTCATCGCGGTGCGGGATGAAGGGGTCGGCCTTCACCCGCGCCACCGACTGGGCGACGTCGCCTTCCAGGTCGGAGAACGCCTCCGCCGACCAGTCCGGCTTGATGCCGGTCTCGGCCCTGATGGCCTCCTTGAACGCGTCGTCGGTGAAGGTCAGCATGCCGCAGTCGGTGTGGTGGATGAGGATGATCTCAGTGGTGCCCAGCAGCCGCTGGCTGATGGCGAGGCTGCGCCGTTCGTCCGCGGTGATGACGCCACCGGCGTTGCGGATGACGTGCGCGTCGCCCTCCCGCAGGCCGAGCAGGCCGTAGACGTTGAGCCGCGCGTCCATGCAGGCGACGACGGCGATGCCTTTCGCGGGCGGGAGCGGCAGCTCACCCTTGTCGAACGTGGCGGCGTACCGGTCGGCGTTGGCGAGCAGTTCGTCGGTGACGCTCATCGCACTACCTCCCAGGGGTCGGGCCTCTCAAATTACCCTCATTCCCTACACAATCAATAGGGCTTGTTCACTTTGAGTGGCGGGATCTTCGCCAGGCACGAGGTGTCCCCGAGCCGCTCGTCCCTGATGAACCCGCTGACCAGGCCAACGGCGCACCCCGAGGCGTCCATCTCGGCGACGTGCCCGGTGTTCGGGACCGACAGGAACCGCGCCCTGGGGAACTGGGCCGCGCTCAGCCTGCTGTTCTCCGCCGCCGTGTTGTTGTCCAGGTCGCCGGAGACCACCAGCGTGGGCACGTCGGGGAGCCTGCCGCTCAGCGCGTACGGCCGCGCCGTGCCCTCCTTCGGCCACCCGATGCACACCTCGCCGCCGTCGGGGATGCTGTAGGCGTAGCCCTCGCGGCTGAAGGCGCCGAACCCACGGGGGTCGGCCCGCTGGAGCGCCCGCTCGAACTGCCGCCACCGCTGTCCGATCGGCGCGTCCGCCGACCACGGCCGCGTGTAGTCGTTGCAGACCACCGCGATGGTCAGGCCCATGTCCGGGATGTCCTGGTCGGCGGTCTGCTGGAAGAGCGCGGTCATCGCGGTGATCAGCGGTCCGGTGTCGCCCCTGGCCGCCCGGTGCAGGTGCGCGGGCATCGTGCCGATCAGCGAGACCTCGTCGGGGCTGCCGCCCAGGCCGCCGCTGGCGGTGAACGTGAGGATCTGGGCCAGGACGCTCTCGGTCAGCTTCACCGTCTGAGGCCGTCCGCCGACCGTGATCGTGAGGTCGACCGGCCGCGCGCGCAGCACTGCGGCCACCTTGCGCAGATCGCGTACGGCCGCGCCGCCGTCACAGGCGCCGCTGCGCTCGCAGATCCGGCGCAGGCTGAGCGAGATCGCCCGAGCACTGGGGCCGCCGAAGGGGTCGAAGGTGACCGGGTAGGCGCCCGACAGGATGATCGAGCGCACGGTGCCCGGGTGGCGTTCGGCGTAGATCGGCATCAGGTAGGTGCCGTAGGAGATGCCGTACAGGACGACCTTGCCGAGGCCGAGCTTCCCCCGGACCGCGTTGAAGTCGTCGGCCGTGGCGGCGGAGGTGTATCCGGCGGCGCGCGGGCCGAGCGTGGCGCCGCACCGGTCCACGATGCGCCGCTGCTCGGCCCGGCCGGCCCACAGGAAGCCGTCGGTGCCGCAGGCCACCGGACCGGAGTGGCCGGTGCCGCGCGGGTCGATCAGCAGGAGGTCGTGGTCGGGGCCCAGGGAGCCGAGCAGCATGGAGAACCAGCCGGCCAGGTCGATGGGCGCGCCGCCCGGCCCGCCCGGGTTGACCATGACGGTGTTCTTGGCTGGGGCGGCCTCGTTCTCGCGGCGCACCAGCGCGTAGGCCACCTCGACGACGCCCAGGTCCGGCCTGCCGGCGACCAGCGGGCGCGGCTCGGTGCCGCACTCCACCCGCCGGCCCGGCACCGCCGGACACCAGGGCGGCGCGCCGGGCTCGGGGGTGTGCGGGGCCTTGGACGCGGTGTCCAGGCCAGACGGCAGCGGAAAGGGCACGGGCGCCACCGGGAAGGGCACGGGCGCCGCTGGGTAGGGCCGGGCCTGCTGCGTACCCGGGACGGGCTGCGTACTCGGGACGGGAGGCGGCGGTGTGGGGACGATCGGTGAGAACCCCACGGCCGCCGCTAAAACCACGGAAATCAACGACATACGGCAAGCCTGGTGGAGCCGCGATCAGCCCACCACCGCCGCAGGTCTCATCCTCCTAGTACGGCCGCGCCAGGGTCCGGCTCATCCTCAGGTGCCAGGCCCGGCGGCGGGAAATCCTCCCTGAGAGCCGTCACGCGTGCCCGCTCACAGCGTGCGGCCGGTAGGGCGCCTCCAGCGCGGCGACCTCGTCCGCGCTCAGCGAGACGTCGACGGCGGCGATCGCGTCCTCCAGTTGGGCGAGCTTGGTGGTGCCGACGATGGGCGCGGTGACGCCCGGCCGGCCGAGCAGCCACGCGAGCGCGACCCTGGCCGGGGGCAGGCCCTTGGCCTCGGCCACCGACCTGACCACGTCGACCACGGCCAGGTCGCTCTCGTCGTACAGCTCGTCGGCGTAGGCGTCGCTGCCCGAGCGGACCGTCTCGCCGGAGCGGGCCAGCAGTCCGCGGGCCAGCGGGCTCCACGGGATGACGCCCACGCCCTGGTCGAGGCAGAGGGGCAGCATTTCGCGCTCCTCCTCGCGGTAGACCAGGTTGTAGTGGTTCTGCATGGAGACGAACTTCGTCCACCCGTTCTTCTCGGCCACGTGCTGGGCCTTGGCGAACTGCCAGGCGTACATGCTGGAGGCGCCGAGGTAGCGGGCCCGGCCCGACCTGACCACGTCGTGCAGCGCCTCCATCGTCTCCTCGATCGGCGTCTCGGGGTCCCAGCGGTGGATCTGGTAGAGGTCCACGTGGTCCACGCCGAGCCGGTCGAGTGAGGCGTCGATCGCGCCGAGCACGTGCTTGCGCGACAGCCCTCGGTCGTTGGGCCCCTCGCCCATGGGGAAGTAGACCTTGGTGGCCAGCACGTAGTCGTCGCGCTTGGCGAAGGTCTTCTTCAGCAGCGTGCCGGTGATCTCCTCGCTGGCGCCGGCCGAGTACATGTCGGCGGTGTCGAAGAAGGTGATCCCCGCCTCGGCCGCACGCCGGACGATCGGCTCCGCCGCGTCCTCGCCGAGCTGCCAGGCCCGCGAGTAGCCGAAGCTCATCATGCCCAGGCAGACGCGCGAGACCTTCAGTCCCGAGGACCCCAGCCGGGTGTATTCCATGCCAACCCCTCCACGCTCGATCAGGTCATTCACGTTACCCGGCGATCGCCTCCCGCTCCTGGTCGATGATCTTCTGCATGTCCCGCAGGTCGTCGTTCCACTCGGTGTCGAGGTAGATGGCCCAGCTCGTCGAGCCGCCGGCGATGCCGCCGCCTCCCCCGATGAAGCCGCGGGCCGAGTTCGAGCCCTTCACGCCGAGCGTGCCGCCCTTGTCGAGGTTGCGCACGCCGTCGATGCGGGAGCCGTCCTCCTGCAGCATGTACGGGTGCGCGATGCGCTCGTCGTCCAGCCATTGGGGCCTGGTGTAGTAGGCCGAGTGCTTCATCCCGGCGGGCAGGAAGACGTGCTCGCGCATGTACTCGTGGAACGGCATGCCGGAGACCGCGGCCACGATCTGGCCGAGGACGGTGTAGCCGGTGCTGGCGTACTCCTTCTTGGTGCCGGGGACGAAGCGCAGCTTCTGCTCGCGGACCTGCTTGCGGGCCTCCGCCTCGGCCTCCTCGACGCTGTTGAAGATCCGGGTGTCGGGGCCGGTGTCGGTCGGGTCGGACATGCCGCCGGTGTGGGTGAGCATCTGGTGCACGGTGACCGCGCCGACGTCGGGACTCCGGGGTTTCGATGGTGCCGCCGATACCACTGGAACGCCTGCTAACTCCACGTAAGAGCGGGCATGTCGTCCAGCGCCTTAGGGTGCTTCGTATGCGTTTTGGAGTACTGGGACCGCTGACCGTCTGGACGGACGCCGGAGAGGTCGTCTCGATTCCGGGGTTGAAGGTGCGTGCCCTGCTCGCCGACCTGCTGGCCCACGACGGCCGGGTGGTGTCCACGGACCGGCTCGTGGACGACCTGTGGGGCGACGACGCGCCCGCCAACTCGGCCGCGGCGCTGCAGGTGCGGGTCTCCCAGCTGCGCAAGGCGCTGGAGGACGCCGAGCCAGGCGGCAAGAACCTGATCGTCTCGCGGGCGCCCGGCTACCAGCTGCAGGTCTCGCCGGATGCGGTGGACGCGCTGCGTTTCGCCCGGCTGGCCGGTGAAGGACGGCTGGCCGAGGCGCTGGAGCTGTGGCGCGGCTCGCCGTACGCCGACTTCTCCGACATGGAGTTCACCCGCGCGCCGATCACGAAGCTCGAGGAGCAGCGGCTGACCGCCGTCGAAGAGCTCGCGGAGGTACGGCTGGCCGCCGGCGAGCCGGTCGACGTGGCCGAACTGGTGGCCGAGCACCCGCTGCGCGAGCGGCTGCGTGCCGTGCACATGACAGCCCTGTATCGGGCGGGACGGCAGAGCGACGCGCTGGCCACCTACGGCGAGCTGCGCGAACGCCTGGCCGACGAGCTGGGCCTCGACCCGTCCCCCGAGCTGGCCGACCTGCAGGCGCGTATCCTGCGCCAGGACCCGGGTCTCAGCGGCCCGGACCGGCGCCCGCTCACCAACCTGCCCGCCACCGTCGACGACCTCATCGGCCGCGACCAGGCCGTGGCCGAGGTACGCGAGCTGCTCGACACGAGCCGGCTGGTCACGCTCACCGGCTCCGGCGGCGTCGGCAAGACCCGCCTGTCCATCGCCACGGCCGCCCAGCTGACCTTCCCGGACGGGGCGTGGCTGGTCGAGCTGGCCGCCTACGACCGCGACACCGCCTCGCTGGCCGACGCCGTGCTGGCGGCGCTGGACATCCGCGACAGCGCCGGGCCCGGCGACGCGCTCGACCGGCTGGCCGACACGTTGCGCGCGCGGCGCATGCTGCTCGTCCTGGACAACTGCGAGCACGTCATCGACCAGGCGGCGAAGCTGGCCGAGTCGCTGCTGCGGGCCGCGCCGGGGCTGCGGATCCTGGCGACCAGCCGGGAGCCGCTGAGCGTGGCCGGCGAGACGCTGTGGAGCGTGCCGCCGCTGGGGCTGCCCGAGGAGGAGGGGCTCGACGCGGTGGCGGGCTCCGACGCGGTACGCCTGTTCATGGCCAGGGCCACCGCGTCGGCGCGCGGGTTCGTGCTCGACGAGTCCACGGCGGCGGCCGTGGCGCAGCTGTGCCGGCGGCTCGACGGGCTGCCGCTGGCGCTGGAGCTGGCGGCCACCCGGGTGCGTTCGCTCGGCATCCACGAGCTGGTGGCGCGGCTGGACGACCGGTTCCGGGTGCTGTCCGGATGGCAGCGCGGGGTCTCCGACCGGCAGCAGACGCTCATGGGGATGATCGACTGGAGCTGGACCCTGCTCACCGACGACGAGCGGGTGGTGCTGCGGCGGCTGGCCGTACACGCGGACGGGTGCACGCTGGAGGCGGCCGAGGAGGTGTGCGGCGACGGCGGGCTCGACGTGATGGAGCTGCTCGCGCGGCTGGTCGACCGGTCGCTGGTGACCGTGGTGGAGGGGCCGTCCGGGGTGCGGTACCGGCTGCTGGAGTCGGTCGCCGCCTACTGCCGCCGCCGTCTGGACGACGCCGGGGAGATCGATCGGGTACGGCGGGCGTACGTGGCCTACTACACCTCGCTCGCCGAGCGGGCGGAGGGTCACCTGCGCGGCGCGGAGCAGGTGCGCTGGATGCGCGACCTGGACGCCGAGGCCGCGAACCTGCGCGGCGCCCTCGACTCCGCACCCGCCCCCGAGGCGTTGCGGCTGGTGAACGCGTTGTCCTGGCACTGGTACCTGCGCGGCCGCCTGCACGAGGCACTCCGCTCCCTCGACCTCGCGCTGTCGGGTTCTGACCTGCCGGACGGGGTCGAGGTGGAGAAGGCGCGGGCCTGGCGGGCCGGGTTCGCGTTGCTGCTGGGCGAGAGCGTGGACTGGGAGGCGGCGCTGGAGATCGCCGACCCGGCCGTGCGGGCGCGGGCGGAGCTGTTCGTGCAGTACGGGGTGACCGACATGCCGACCGCGACCGCCGTCGTGGACCGGGCGCTGGCGGCCTGCCGCGAGCTCGGCGACCGGTGGGGCGTCGCGGTGGCGCTGAGCCGGCAGTCGCGCGACGCCTTCACCCTGCGCGAACTGGACAAGCTCGACCGGGTCGGCCACGAGAGCAGGCGGCTGTTCACCGAGCTCGGCGACCGGTGGGGAGTGTTGCAGGCCAACGAGTGGCTGGGCGGCCTGGAGGAGATCCGCGGCGACTACGACGCGGCCGTCCGGATCTTCACCGAGGACGCCGGAGTGGCCGAGGAACTGGGCCTGTGGCCGGACAAGGTACGCCGCCTGTCGTGGCTGGGCTGGATCGCCACCTACCGGCGCGACTACGACCGCGGGATCGAGACCTGTCTGGAGGCGCTCCGCCTGGCCGACGGCCAGGGCTACAAGGAGGGCACGATCTTCGCCAGGATGGGCCTGTGCATCGCGGCCCGGCGCTCGGGACGGCTGGAGCTGGCCGAGGAGCACATCGCCGCCATGCTGCGGGGGGTGCCGCGCGGCCCGGACGTCGATCCGCTGCTGTTCATGCCGACCGTGCTGAACGAGCTCGGTCATGTCCGGCAGCTGCAGGGCAGGGAGCCGGAGGCCCGCGAGCTGTTCCGGGAGTCGCTGGTGGCCTCCAGGAAGATCGGCGACCCGCGGACGATCGCGGGCACGATGGAGGCGCTGGCCACGGTGGCCGAGCCCGAGGAGGCCGCCCGCCTGCTGGGCACGGCCGCCGCCGCCCGCGCCGCCCACGGCACCCCGGCCTCCCCCGACGAGATCGACGACATCGCCCGCGCGACGGACCGGGCCAAGGCCGCCCTGGGCGAGGCGGCCTTCGCCGCCGCGTACACGAGCGCCCCGTGAGTCAGGGGCGCAGGCGTTCGGTGTGGGCGGTGCCGCGGAGCGTCAGGAGGGCGGCGGTGCTGATCAGGCAGGTGGCCATCACGTAGTAGGCGGGGATGTCGGCGTCGCCGGTGTTCTTGATGAGCTGGGTGATGATGAGCCCGGCCGAGCCGGAGAACACCGCGTTCGACAGCGAGTAGGCCAGGCCCAGGCCGGTGTAGCGGACGTTGGTGGGGAACATCTCGGCGAGCATCGCGGGCCCCGGCCCCGCCATCAGGCCGACCACGGCTCCGGCCACGAAGACGGCGGCGGCCTTCAGGGTCAGGGAGCCGCCGGGGTCCTGGAGGACGTTCATGAGAGGCAGCGCCAGGACGACGATGAGGGCGGCGCCGGTGGTCATGACGACGCGCCGGCCGTAGCGGTCGCTGAGCATGCCGGCCGGGATGATGGCCAGCGCGAACCCCAGGTTGGCCACGACGGTGGCGATGAGCGCCTGCTGGAAGGTGGCGTTGAGGGTGGTCTGCAGGTAGGACGGCATGACGACGAGGAAGGTGTACCCGGCCGCCGACCAGCCCATGAGGCGGGCGATGCCGAGCAGGATGGCGCGCGCGGTCTCGCCCGCCGAGGGCTTCACCTGGGTCTCGCGGTTGGTGAACGACGGCGTCTCCTCCAGCCGGAGCCGCAGCCACAGGGCCAGCGCCCCGAGCGGGACGGCGAGCAGGAAGGGGATACGCCAGCCCCACGCCTTGAGATCGGCCTCGGTCAGCAGGGTGGCCATGACCGCCGCCGCCCCGGCCCCGCCGAGCAGCCCGAGCGCCACCGTGAACGACTGCCACGACCCGTAGAGGCCGCGCTTGCGGTCGGGGGCGAACTCGGTCATCAGCGATACGGCCCCGCCGAACTCCCCGCCCGCGGACAGCCCCTGCAGAATCCGGACGAGCGTCAGCAGCCAGGGAGCCGCCGCGCCGATGGTGTCGTAGGTGGGCAGGACGCCGATCAGCGCGGTCGCGGCCGACATGAGCAGGACGACGAGGATGAGCAGCGGGCGGCGGCCGATCCGGTCCCCCAGTCGGCCGAAGACGGCCGCGCCGAGGGGCCGGAAGAAGAACGCCAGCGCGAACGAGGCATAGGTCTTGACCAGGGCTTCGAGGTCGCTCGCCCCGGCGGGGGCGAAGAAGTTCGCCGCGATGATCGTGGCGAAGTACCCGTAGACCCCGAACTCATACCATTCGATGAAATTTCCGACTGATCCGGCTACGAGCGCGCGACGTGACCGCGCCGTGCCGGTTCCATCCGCCTTACCCGTCATGCGCGAAAAGCTTCACGCACCGGCTGCATCGTGTCAATAAGCTTCAGCCCAGCATGCGCAGCGGGGTGACGGACTGCCGGTGCACGATCACGTCGAACCACTGGGTGATCGCGCCGCCGTACATGTAGTAGTCGAAGGGGCGTTTGGGGTCGTAGTTGGCGATGCCCCGCATCTTCTTGGGCTGGTTGAGCTGAGGTGGCGTCTTGACCCGCAGGTCGATGGCGTACTGGGAGATTCCGGCGTCGCCGAACGGGCGGTCGGCGAAGCTGCGGGGCGGGCGGGGGATGCGCACCGGCTTGCCGCCGACCTTCAGGGTGCCGTGGTCGAAGGTGAAGCCGATGGACAGGTAGCGCGGGCCGTACCAGCGGCGCAGGTGTGAACCCGCGCTGGCGAAGCGGCGCTCGGGGGCGGGCGGCAGCGACAGGCGCAGGTCCGGGGCGTTGGCGGTGTGCGCGCTGGCGGCCCAGTAGGCGACCTTGTCGCCGGAGAAGCGCTGCCACCAGCGCAGGTTGCGCGAGGACTGCTGGTCGCGGTAGCCGGTGTCGGCCTTGCGGTCCAGGTACTCGAAGAACGAGACGATCTGGCGGGCGTTGTGCAGGGCCAGCGCCTGCGCGCGGGAGTCCGGCAGCGCCTTGACCACGTCGTAGGCGGCGCGGGCGTGGGCGATGTACGGCTTCATGTCCCGGCCGCTCTCGAACAGCTCGCGCAGGTACTTGCCGACGTCGTCGGAGGGCGGGCGGATCTCCGCCAGGTGCTCCCTGACCGCGTCGAGCTTGGCGGGCGCCGCCTTCGCCACGTGCTTGATCACCGCGTCGTACGCGGCGGGGCGGGTGGCGTAGAACTCCACGCCGACGAAACGCACCTTGTCGGCGTGCTTCGCGTTGTAGGCGCGCAGCCAGCGCAGCACGTCCCTGACCTCCTCGGCCTGCCAGGTCGTGGTCATCTGCTTCACCACCGCGTCCAGGTCGCCCTTGCCGGTGACGACGTAGCGGTCGACGAGCTGTCCCGTGGTCCAGTCCTCCTCCCACGCGATCGTGCGGAACCCGCGCTTCTCCACCAGGTACCGCAGGAGCCGGTGCTTGAGCAGCGCCTCCTCGCGCGCCCCGTGCGTCGACTCGCCCAGCCCCACGACCTTGGCGTCCCCGACCATCCTGGCCAGCGGCGCGAGGTCGTCCAGCGGCGCGGCCGGGTCGATCGTGGCCAGCGGGACCGCGTGTTCCTTCACCCAGTCGACGACCGGTCCCGTGGTGAGCGAGAACGCGGTGGCGGCGGCGAGGGCGGCGTGCGTGATCATCTGAGGTCTCCTTCGCGATCGGCTACGCCCCCTACCGTCCTGCGGGCCGCCGTCCGCCGCGTCCGCCGCGGAGCGCCGTCACCGCTACCCCAGCCGATGTAGCACCGCGGGCCGGTCTCCTCCCGGGAGCGGATTCCGGGAGCGGTGACCTTATGGCGTGGCGAGGTACGCGCGCACGGTCGCCGCCGCCCCCTCGGCCATGAGCCGCTCCAGCGCCTCGGTCACGAGCTCACGGAACCCCGCGTGCTCAGGCAGGTCCTCGCCGAACACCTCCCTGACCGCCAGCAGCAGCCCCGCCACCCGCGCCGCGTCACCGGTGACCCTGAGCCGACCGGCCAGCGGGTCGTCCACGGCGGCAGCCGTACTCACGTGTGCCATCCACCCCGCCACGACCAGCGCGATCCACCGCGGCTCGCGCCCGGCGGCGAGCAGTTCGCGGGCCGGATCGAGCAGCCGCTGCGGCAGTTTCTGCGAGCCGTCCGCGGCGATCTGCGCGGTGCGGTGGCGCAGCTCGGGGTTGGCGAACCGCTCCAGCAGCGAAGCCTTGTACGCGCCCAGATCCACGCCGTCAAGCTCCCCCAGGGTCGGCGTCACCTCGTCCATGAGGCGCACGAGCGCCTCACGCAGCTCGCCGAGCGCCTGCGCGACGTGCTCGCGCGCGCTGAGGTAGGCGAGCGCGGAGTGGCTGCCGTTCAGCAGCCGCAACTTCATCACCTCGTACGGCCCCGCCCGCGCCACCAGCAACGCCCCCGCCTTCTCCCAGACGGGCCGCCCGGCGGCGAAGTCGTCCTCGATCACCCACTGCCTGAACGGCTCGGCGACCACCGCGCCCCGGTCCTCCAGCCCCAGCCGGGCCGCCGCCTCGGCCAGGTCGGCGGGCGTGCTGGCGGGCACGATCCGATCGACCATCGTGCACGGGAACCGGACCTGCTCGTCCAGCCAGCCGAGCAGCCGCGAATCCGCCGCCTCCCTGACCAGAGTGCCCAGCCTGACCCCGTTGGAGGGCAGGTTGTCGCAGCTCAGCACCGTGATCGGCCCCGCGTCAGCGGCAGCTCGGGCCCGCAACCCGCGCACCAGCCGGTCGACGGCAGGCCCAGCGCGATAGCCCTTCTCGGTGATCGTCACCGTGACCACCTGGGTCCCCGGCGCGGCCAGCCGGTCGGTGAGCAGGTCGTCGCCGGGCCGTAGCACCTCGGTGACCGCGCCGACGACGCGCAGGTCCGCGCCCGCGCGCACGCTGTAGAGGCCGTCCTGCGGCCCGAGCTGGTCGGCCACACCGGGACCGCGCATGGTGGCGCCGCAGATCCCCCACCGGTCGTCGCCGGTGGCCGCCATGGCCTCCTCGGTGAAGACGGCCTGGTGCGCGCGGGCGAAGGCGCCGATCCCGAGGTGCACGATCCCCGTCGCCCCCGGCTGGAAAGCCCCCTCATACGAGGTACGGCTGAGCCTCACCAATGGTGCATGCTCCCGTCCAGCAGCCGGTTGACCGGCAGGTAGGCCGGGTCGTAGGGGTAGCGCGCGGCGAGCTTCTCGTCGATCTCCACCCCGAGCCCGGGTTCCTCGCCCGGATGCAGGTAGCCGTCGGCGAAGCGGTAGCCGTGCGGGAAGACCTCGTCGGTCAGCTCGGTGTGGCGCATGTACTCCTGGATGCCGAAGTTCGGCACCGCGATGTCCACGTGCAGCGCGGCCGACATGCACACCGGCGACAGGTCGGTGGCGCCGTGCGAGCCGGTCCTGACGTGGTAGAGGGCGGCCAGGTCGAAGATGCGCCGCAGGTGGGTGATGCCGCCCGCGTGCACGACCGTGGCCCGGATGTAGTCGATGAGCTGCTCGGTGATGAGCTGCTGGCAGTCCCAGATCGAGTTGAACACCTCGCCGACCGCGATCGGCGTCGTGGTGTGCTGCCTGATGAGCCGGAAGCCCTCCTGCAGCTCGGCCGGGACCGGGTCCTCGATCCAGAACGGCGCGTATTCCTCCAGGCTCGCGCCCAGCCTGGCCGCCTCGATCGGGGTCAGCCGGTGGTGGACATCGTGGAGCAGGTGAAGGTCGGGGCCGAAGCGGTCACGCGTCGCGGCGAACAGCTCCGGGACCATGCGCAGATACTTCTCGCTCGACCAGGTCGCCTCCACCGGCCGTCTGGCGGCGGCGGGCTCGTAGAACATCTTGTCCTGGCTGACGCCGTAGGTGACGGGCAGGCCGGGGACGCCGCACTGGACGCGCACCGCCTTGTAGCCGAGCTCGGTGTAGCGGGCCACCTCGTCCAGGACCTCCGCGACGGTCTCGCCGTTGGCGTGGCCGTACACGGTGACGCCGTCGCGGGAACGGCCGCCGAGCAGCTGATAGACCGGGAGCCCGGCCACCTTGCCCTTGATGTCCCACAGAGCGGTGTCGACGGCGGCGATCGCCGTCATCGTGACCGGGCCGCGCCGCCAGTAGGCGCCTCGGTAGAGGTAGTTCCAGGTGTCCTCGATGCGGGCGGGGTCGCGGCCGATGAGCAGCGGGGCCACGTGGTCGCGCAGGTAGGAGGCGACCGCGAGCTCGCGGCCGTTGAGCGTGGCGTCGCCGAGACCGGTCACCCCGTCGTCCGTGGTGATCTTCAGGGTGACGAAGTTGCGGCCCGGGCAGGTGACGATGACCCGCGCGTCGACGATCTTCATCCGTGTGCCTCCTGGTCGGCGAAGAGCGTACAGCGAGGGTGGGTGCGCAGGGCGGAGGCCGGGCAGGCGGTGGTGAGCGGGCCGTGCAGGGCGGCCTGGAGCGCGGCCTTCTTGCGCGCGCCCGGGACCGTGACCACCAGGCGGCGCGCCGCGAGCAGCGCGGGGACGGTCAGCGTGACCGCGCGGCGCGGCACCTCGTCCAGGGTGGCGAAGCAGCCGTCGCTCACCTGCTGCCTGCGGCACGGCCCGTCCAGTTCGACCACCTTCACCGCGAGCGGGTCGGCGAAGTCGGCGACCGGCGGATCGTTGAACGCCAGGTGGCCGTTGTCGCCGATGCCCAGGAAGGCCAGGTCGAGCGGGGCTTCCGCGAGCAGCGCGGCGTAGCGTTCCGCCGCCGCGTCCGGGTCGGCGCCCGGCACGATCTCGTGCACGGCCCCGGGCCCGACTCCCCCCCAGATCTCCTCGCGCAGAAAGGCCGCGAAGCGCTGGGGCGCGTCCGGCGGCAGATCCACGTACTCATCCAGATGGAACGCCACCACCCGCGACCAGTCGATGCCGGGGGCGGCGCGCAGACCGGCGAGCATCTCGCGCTGCGACGGCGCCGCGGCGAAGGCCACCCGCGCCTCGTCCCGCTCCGCCAGGATCTCCCGCAGCGCCTCGGCCGCCGCCAGCGCCGCCGCCGCGCCGGTGGCCGTCCGGTCGGCGTGGACGCTGACCCGCATCAGCCCTCCCCCAGTTCGACGATCTGCATGAGGTTCCTGGCGATGTGGTACGGATCCTTGACCGGCAGCGCCACCACCTCGTCCAGCGGCCGCCCGTCCCGGTCACGGATCTGCACCCACTCCGCCCCGTCGTCCCGCCCGGGAAAGATGTCCAGCGTGTAGTCCCAGACCTTCCCGAACCACCTTTCCGCCGATTTATCGCCATATTTCACGGCGGCGAGGCGGGTGCTGTAGGCGGCCTCCGTGTGCACCCACCACAACTTCGTGGTCCACGTCCTGACGATCAGTTCCTCGTACGGCCCGCCGCCCCTCCGGCCCGTCACGTCGGTATAGCGCAGCAGCCCGCCCCGCTCGATGTCCCAGCCGGTGGCGCAGAGCTTGGAGATGCTGTCCAGCACCGGCTTGTCCGCCCGGTGATCCCCGAGCAGCTCCCCGGCCTCCAGCACCATCCACGCGCCTTCGAGGGCGTGGCCGGGGTTCCGGTGCCTGGCCAGGACGGTGTCCCGCTGGCCCGGATCGTCGACCAGGATCTCGGCGAACAGCCCGGTCTCCTCCCGATGCGCCAGCACCCCCTGCAAGGCGCCGGCCAGCTCCCCTCGCGGCCCCGCCGCCTCTCCCCCGGTGCGCTCGTGGGCGCGGACCTGGTCGAGGCGGGCGTTGAGCAGGATCATGCGGGCGCCGAAGCCCGAGTGGCCGGGCGGCAGCGGGTAGGGCGGGGTCGGCGGGTCGCCGTCCATGATGTCGGCGGCGACCCTGGCCAGGATCGGGTCCACCACGTCGAGCCACTGCGCCTGTCCGGTCTGCCGTGACAGCTCGGACAGGCCCATGGCCACGAAGCAGTCGGCGTAGACGCTGCGTTCGGACGGCTTCTCGGCGCCTGTCTCGTCGAGGAGGTAGGCGCAGGTGCCGCCGGGGCGTACCGCGTGATCGACCAGGAAGCGGGCGCCGCGCTCGGCGTGGGCGAGGAGCTCTTCCGGGTCCAGGGCGAGCAGGCCGCGCTCGGCGAGGCGGGCCGCGCGGGCCAGCAACCAGACGAAGCGGCCCTGCGACCACGTGTACTTGTCGGTCGACAACCTGGTCCTGCCCCGGTTGTCGAAGCAGGTGTAGTAGCCGCCGTTGACCTCGTCGATGCCGTTGGCCAGCCAGAACGGGAAGATGACGTCCTCGAGTTGCCGTCGTGCCGCGTGTTCCGGCCCCATGCCGCCCCTAGGGTCGTGAAATGAAAGCGATTGCATGGATTCTGTCTTCGCTAGAGTTACCCGTCAAGAAGGGAGCGTGAGGTGGGCCGCGCGACGATCTACTCCATCGCCGCCATGTGCGGGGTGTCGGCGGCGACCGTGTCGCGCGCGTTCAACCGGCCGGAGCTGGTCAGCCCCGTCGTCCGTGAACGGGTGCTGCGGGCCGCCCGCGAGCTCGACTATCAGCCCAGCTCGGCGGCGCGCGGGCTGGTCACCGGGCGGGCCGGGATGGTCGGGCTCCTCGTCCCCGACATCACCAACCCGTTCTTCCCGCTGCTGGTACGCGCCGTGCAGCGCACCGCCGACCGGATCGGCAGCGCGCTCATGCTCATCGACGCCGAGGAGAGCGCGGCCACCGAAGTACGCCTGGTCAACCAGCTCCGCGGCAAGGTGGACGGGGTGATCGCCGCCTCGCCCCGCTCACCCGCAGCCGCCCTGCGCGAGGCGGCCGGCGAGCTGCCGATCGTGCTGGTGAACCGGACGTTGCGCGAGATGTCCTCGGTGGTGTGCGACAACACGGCCGCGCTGTTCGACGCCGGTGAACATCTTTACGGGCTGGGCCACCGCTCGTTCGCGCTGCTCGCCGGGCCGAGCGCGTCATGGGCCGCGGGGCGGCGCGCGCAGGCGGTGCGGCGGTGGGCGCGCGGGCGGGGCGTGGACCTGGTGGAGCTCGGGCCGTTCCGCGCCACGTACAAGGGCGGGCGGCAGGCCGGCGAGGCCCTGATCGGCACCCCGGCCACGGCCGCGTTCGCCTTCGACGACCTGATGGCGTGCGGGGTGCTCGCCGAGCTGGCGGCGCGTGGGGTGTCGGTGCCCGGCGACCGCAGCGTGGTGGGCTGCGACGACGTCCTGCTCGCCCAGACCGTCACCCCCCGCCTGACTACGGTGTCTGCCCCCATGGACGACCTTGGCCAGACCGCCATGGAGGTCCTGACCAGGCACATCGAGGCCCCCGACGCACCCCCGGAGTCCCGCCGCCTCCCCGGCGTCTTCACCCCCCGCGACTCCACCGGCCCCACCCCCTGACCAGGACACCGCCCGCCTCCCGGACCAGGCGGCACCCGCACTGCGTGCTCCAGGCAACGCCCGACAGAAGCCGTCCCGGCACACACGCGGCACACGACGCCCATGCCGAGACGCAGCGGGCATGGCGAGGGGGCGCAGGCAAAGCCTGGCGCGCTGTGGCGCAGCGCAGCGTGCCGCAGCGCAGGGCGGCACAGGGGAGCGCAGCGTGGCGCGGCACCGCGTGGCGCAGCGCAGCGCAGCGCAGCGCAGCGCGGCACGGCACGGCGCGGCGCGGGCAAGGCCTGGCGTGACCTGGCGTTGTGAGGCGTGGCGTGGCCAGGCGGGCGAGGCGAGGGGTGTGCGGGCTGGGGTGGTGGGGTTGGTGGTGTGGTCAAGGGTGGAGAGGTTGTGGGGGGTTGACCTCGGGTGAGGGGGCGGCCTAGATTCCGTGCAATCGCTTTCATGCCCCGGCCGGAGGAGTCGAGCCCGTGACCGGACCCGCCGCGCTCATGCGCGCCTACTTCGAGACGATCACCGACCTGCTGGCCCGGATCGAGGCCGAGGAGGCCGACAGCATCCGGGCCGCCGCCGTGCTGGTCGCCGACCATGCCGCGCGAGATCGGCTGATCCATGTGTACGGACCTGGCGGCCATTCCAACCTCGCGGCCCAGGAGGTGTTCTTCAGGGCGGGCGGCCTGGTCAACGTCTCGGCCGTGCTGGACGAGGGCACCCTGCTGTCCGGTGGCGCGCTGCGCTCGATGGCCATGGAACGCACCCCCGGCTACGGCAGGCTCGTGGTCGAGGACAACCGGATCGGCGCCGGAGACCTGCTCATCCTGGTCAACGCCTACGGGATCAACGCGGCGCTCATCGACGCGGCCCTGACGGCCGGGGAGCGGGGCGCCACGGTGATCGGGGTGTCGTCGCGGATTCATGCCGATTCCACCGCCCCTGATCACCCGGCCCGTCATCCGTCGAAGAAGAACCTGCACGACCTGGTGGACGTGCACGTGGACACGAAGGTGCCGGTCGGCGACGCCGTACTGGAGATCGACGGGATCGATGAGCGGGTCGGCGCGATCTCCACGTTCGCCAACGCCTACGCCCTCAACTGCCTGATGGCCGCGGCGATCGCGCTGCTGGCGGAGCGGGGCGAGAAGCCTGACATCTGGCGCAGCGGCAACGCGCCCGGCGGTGACGAGGCGAACGCCGTGTTCCTGCACCGCTTCCGGGGGCGGGTGCGCTGGTTGTGATCTGACCTCCTTCCCTCAACCCCCCAAGGGAGCCTCGATGGGCGTGCTCGACTGGTTGGTCATCTGCGGATATTTCCTCGTGATGCTGGCGATCGGATGGTGGGCCAAGTCCCGCATTCATGACGCCAGGGACTTCTTCACCGCGGGCGGCCGGATGCCGTGGTGGTTGTCGGGCATCTCGCACCACATGTCCGGCTACAGCGCCGCGGTGTTCGTCGGCAACGCGGCCATCGCCTACACGGCCGGTTTCACCCTCTACGTGTGG
Source organism: Nonomuraea endophytica (assembly GCF_014203235.1). Lineage (GTDB taxonomy): Bacteria > Actinomycetota > Actinomycetes > Streptosporangiales > Streptosporangiaceae > Nonomuraea > Nonomuraea endophytica. The sequence goes on from NZ_JACHIN010000007.1 coordinate 527,807, forward strand.
TGGGCGCTGGGCATCACGATCGCGATGCTGATCGGGTCGGCGTTGTTCGCGCCCAGGTGGCCGAGGTTGCGCCGGCGGCTGGGCATCATCTCGCCGCTGGAGTATCTGTCCACGCGCTACAACGTGCCCACCCAGCAGGTGCTGGCGTGGAGCGGCACCGCGCTGAAGGTGTTCGACGTGGGCGCCAAGTGGGCGGCGACGGCGCTGCTGCTGCAGGTGTTCGCCGGGGTGCCGATCGCGTGGGGCGTGCTGCTGACCGGCGGCGTGACGCTGATCTACTCGACGATCGGCGGGCTGTGGGCGGACGCGCTGACCGACCTGGGGCAGTTCGTCATCCAGCTCGTCGCCGGGATCACGTTGTTCGTGGCGGTGCTGGCGAAGCTGGGCGGCGTACCTGCTATCTGGACTCTTTGGGACCGGCTGCCGGAGGGGCACGGACAGCCGTTCAACGGCTCCTACACGATGGCGTTCGTCATGGTCTACCTGCTGATCAACACGCTGTCCTACAACGGCGGCACCTGGAACCTGGCCCAGCGCTTCATCGCCGCGCCCGACGGGGCGTCGGCGCGGCGGGCGGCGCTGCTGTCGGCCGGGCTGTATCTGGTCTGGCCGCTTGTGTTGTTCTTCCCGATGTGGGCGGCGCCTGTGCTGCTGCCGGGGCTGGAGCAGCCGGACCAGTCGTACGCGCTGCTCACCCAGTCCTTGTTGCCCAGCGGCCTGATCGGGCTGGTGCTGGCCGGGATGTTCGCGCACACGATGGCCATGACCTCCTCCGACGCGAACGCGATCTCCTCCGTGGTGATCCGCGACATCGTCCCCGCGGTCTGGAAGCGCGCGAGTCACCTGTCGTCGGCCACGGAGCTGCTGGCCGGGCGGGTGGCGACGTTCCTGTTCATCGCGCTGTCGATGGGCATCGCGCTGACCGCCGACAGCTTCGGCGGGGTGCTGGGGCTGATCATCCTGTGGTTCGGCGCGCTGGTCGGGCCGATCGCGATCCCGATGCTGCTGGGCATGCTTCCGGCGTTCCGGCGCTGCGGGCCGTTCGCCGCGATCGCCTCGTGGGCCACGGGACTGGTCGTGTTCGCGCTGGTCAAGTATGTCGTGGTGGTTCCGCGGTGGGTGGAGGTCGGCGGGCCGGTGCTGTGCTCGCTGGCGGTGTTCGTGCTCATCGGCCTCCTGCTGCCGTGGCGCAGTCAGGAGGCCGACGAGCTCGTGGACTCGCTGGACAGTGAGCCCGAGGTCAGCGCCCGAGCTTGATCCGGACCAGGTTGCGGGCCTTCAGCGCGTAGAGCGTGTCGCCGCCGGGGGCGGCGGCCAGCAGCGGCTGGTCGCTGTAGGCCTGGGCGGCCAGGCCGTCGACGACGGTGGTGACGGTCATCGCGCGCGGTCCAGCCAGTAGATCTGCCCAGGCCGTTATTTGCGCAATTCGTGTCACGCACGCGCAGAAGTGAGCAAGAGTGGTGCCCGCCCCTCACGGAGCGGGCACCCGTGACTCAACCCTTGTGCCGGTAGTCGGCCGCGACCCCGATCAGGCTGATCAGCCCGGTGGCGAACTCCAGCGCCTCCTGATGCCCCTCCTCGAAGGGCGGCTGGAAGCCGACTCCCTGCCACGTCTTCGTGACCGGGTCCCAGATGTCGCTGCCGACCTCGAAGTCCCAGCCGTAGACGCCGTAGTCGTACCAGAGCTCGTCGGCGGAGTTGCCGGCCGCCGAGTAGAGCACGTCGGTGACCGGGCCCGTCTGCTGCGGCCAGGTCACGGTGCCGCGCGAGGAGGCGATGGCCTCCTCGATCGTCCGCGCCGACTTGAGGAAGTAGGCCTCCTCACTGGCGCTCGGCCGGGGCAGCGGGACCCGGCCGTCGAGCTTGTAGGCTCCGGGCGGCCACATGAAGTAGCCGCCGTAGCTGTGGACGTTGAGCGCGAACTTGATGTTGCGGAAGGTCTTGGCCAGCCAGATCACGTTGCGGCTCTCGGCCTCGGAGTGCTCGGCGGGACCTGCGTAGTTGCCGCTCTGGCAGTTCGGCGAGGCGCCGAAGTAGCCGTCGAACAACGAACCGGTGGCGTAGTTGCGGTTGATGTCCACGCCCCACGTGTTGCGCAGCGCCGGGTCGGCCTGCTGCGCGGGGCAGTGGTTGACCATGTTCTTCCGCTGCAGGTTGAAGTCGTAGAAGCTGTAGTTCGCGCCGTCCGGGTTGACCGTCGGCACGATGAAGATGTCCGTGCGGTTCAGCAGCCTGCGGGTGGCCGGGTCCCGGTGGTAGTTGCGCAGCAGCCGCTCGGCCGCCTCGATCGTGACCAGCGGGGTCACCCATTCACGCGCGTGCTCCTGGGCGTAGGCGAGCACGCCGGTGCGCGAGCCGTCCCGCCGCTCGCCGACGCGCAGCGCCAGCACCGTCGCGGGCTTGCGCGAGACGCTCGCGGGCGCCTTCAGGAAGTCGGTCAGCTGGGTGAGCGCCGCGGCCGCCACCACGCCCGTGCCCGGGTCGTTGCGGTACGGCGCCGCCTTGACCAGCGTGCCCGCACCGGCGTTGATGGCGGCGATGACCTGGGCCGAGGTGCTGACGAGCGCGCCGGTCGGCCCGGTGGCGAGGCTCACCGAGATGAGCTTGCCGTTGACGGTCACCCGCAGCGGCCGGTCGGGCGCGCCCGGGTCCACCAGCTCCACGGCCAGGTCGTTGCCGCCCTCGGAGCCGTAGGCCAGCGAGCTGACCACCACGGTCCCGAACTGCGCCTGGGCGTGGCGGCGGTAGCCGTTCGTCTTGTTGGGCAGCGCGATGATGTCGGTCAGGTGGGGATAGCGCCGGTGCAGCGCCCGTACGCGCTCGTTGAGCTGGTCGGGCGGCATGTACTGGGTGACGAAGTCCTTCTGGTATCCGGGCACGTTGCGGTCGGGCCGCTCGCCGTCCGGCCATTCCCTGACCCGGGCCTGCGCGGTGCCGCCACCGGCCGAGGTGACCGTGACCCATTGCGGACGGCTCGTGACCGCGGACGGCGTCGCGAACTGGTGCCCGAGATAGGCGCCCGCGTCCACGTACGCGACCATCGGCACCTGGCCGCCACTTCCTCTGGAGCCGCGCCAGGCGGCGGTCAGCTGGGCGGGGCCGCCCGCGCTGCTGGTCGCCTCGACCGACAGGAAGTAGCCGTCGCGCGTCTTCCACCGGACGGCGCGCTCGATCACGATCTGGTCGGCGACGGCGGCGCCCTTGGCCTGGGGCGGGGCGGGCGCGGGGGCGGCCGGGTCGGCCTTGGCGACGCCGAGCGGCTGGAGTTCTGCCAGCTGGCTCGGGGTGAGGACGGCGTCGACTCTGATGCTGCCGTCCGGTTGCGGGCGTACCCGCTCGGTGAGGTCGGCGCCCTGGGCGACCAGGCGTTCGAGGGTCGCGCGGTCGGGGACCGAGAGGGTCATGAGTGAGGTGGGTTCCGGTTCCGCCGGGGGCGCCGCCGTCACGGCGGCGGGCACGGCAGGGGTCGCGGACAGGACGGCCAACAGGGTTAACGCGAGGACACTTGCTGACGCACGTAAGCCACGCACGGGCTCCTCCTAGATCAGCCTAGGAGATCATTGAAAGCCGCCACGGCGGGCCCGGCAAGGCTCGCGTGCTTGCACGGACGCCGTGGAAAACGGTTTCCCGGGCGCGGTCGGCCTTTCCACCTGCGCGTCTGCTGAGGGCTCAGACCTTGGTGATCCGGACCGCGTCCGCGATCACGTAGCCGGTGGTGGAGGTCCACCTGCTGACGCCGACGACGTTCGCGGTGCCCTCGGGCAGCGTGAAGGTGCCGAGAACGCGCCACGCCCCGCCGCCCGTCCGCTGGTCGACCCTGATGGTCTGCCCCGCGACGAGGTACGGCGTGGCGCTGTTGTATCCCGGATCGGCCGGATACCAGACCTCGACCCGGTAGCTGCCGGCCGCCGGGATCGCCGCGCTGAACCACGCCGGGTCGCTGGCCGCCACCGGCGGGGCGTAGCGGTAGTCGGCGCCGTGCCGCTGTGCGGAGAAGGTGGAGGTGCCCCAGTTCGCCCCGGCGGTGAACCCGGCGCCCGCGTTGTCGACGATGACGCTGAACGTGCCGCCGTCGCCGCCGGTCACCACCCGGCCCGCGCTCTGACCGCTCTCCTGGTGGGTCCGGTTGAGCGCGCTCACGTAGTAGGTGTAGGTGCTGCCCGCCGCTGCGGTGGCGTCGGTGAACGTGGTGGCGCGGGTGGTGGTCAGCAGGTTGCGGGCGTCGGCGAAGAAGCAGGGGTCGGCGGCGGGCGAGCCGTTCACCCGGTAGACGGCGTAGGCGGTGCCGCCGCCCTGCCAGGCGAGCGCCACACCCCCGCTGCCACGCGTGGCCGAGGTGATCGACGGTACGGCCGGCGCCGCCGCCGAGCCGTGCTCGGGCAGGAGGGCGGGCTTGGTGTAGTGGGCGGCGGTCATCGTGGAGACGCTGTTGATCCGGTTGGCCTTGACGTCCTTGGCGCTGAAGAAGACGTCGCCGCGTACCTCGGGATGCTGGCGGTTGTAGGTGAGGTGGTCCGACAGCTCGGCGGTGCGCTGCCAGGCGGGGTCGACGCCGGCGCGGTAGGCGGCCTGGCCCACGTAGAGCTGCACGTCCGTGCCCCTGACGACGCCGGCCCACCAGGCGGTCAGCACCTTGTAGTCGGCGACGTTGTAGCCGAGGTGCCAGTAGAGCTGGGGCGTGATGTAGTCGAGCCAGCCTTCCTTCACCCACCGCCGCGAGTCCGCATATATCGCGTCATAGGACTGCAGGCCGGAAGTGTTGGAGCCGAGCGGGTCCGCGCTCGCGTTCCGCCAGATGCCGAACGGGCTGACGCCGAACCGCACATGCGCCTTGGCCGCGTGGATGCGCTGGCCCAGCTCCTTGATCAGCAGGTTGACGTTGTTGCGCCGCCAGTCGTTGATGTTGGTGAAGCCGTTCGGGTACTGCGCGAACGTGCCCGAGTCGGGGATCGCCTGCCCGCTGACCGGATACGGATAGAAGTAGTCGTCGAGGTGCACGCCGTCCACGTCGTACTTGGTGACCGCGTCCATCATCGCGTCCTGGATGAAGGACCGGACGGCGGGAATGCCGGGGTTGTAGTAGAGCTTGCCGCCGTACGCGAAACGCCAGCCGGGGTTCTTCCTGGCGGGATGCGTGGAGATGAGGCGGTTCGGATCGGCGTGGTTGGCGACCCGGTAGGGGTTGAACCAGGCGTGGAACTCCAGGTTCCTGGCATGCGCCTCGGCCACCATGAACGCCATGGGGTCGTAGCCGGGGTTGCTCCCCTGCGTCCCGGTCAGCCAGTTCGACCACGGCTCGAACGGCGACGGCCAGAACGCGTCGGCCGTCGGCCTGACCTGCACCACGACGGCGTTCATCCGCTTCTGCACCGCCAGGTCCAGCCATGAGCGGAACTCGGCCTGCTGCGCCGCCACGCTCAGCCCGGTGGCGCTGGGCCAGTCGATGTTGGCGACGCTGGCCACCCACATCGCGCGGAACTGCCGCTTGGGCGTGGCCGGATCCACGGCGCAGGCCACGGCCGCCGAGGCGGCTGCGGCCGGCGCCGGGTTGAGGAGGGACGTGAGGAGGAGGGCAAGGACGGCTAAGACACCACGACCTGTCGTCACGAAAGAAAGCTTCTTCTCCCTATCAGTCCCTGTCAATAATCTCCCGCTGCGCTTGGTAAAGGTCCTGGACGCGTGGCCGTACCCCGTGATCGCCCTGGAAGGTCTCCAGGTCACCGGTGAAGTCGGGGGTGAGCTCGCTGCCGCCGCTCGCGCCCTGGATGCCGATCGACACGCCGCGCGGGGCCACGTCGGCGATGGTCAGCGCGTACGGGCTGCCGCCGGTGACGCGGACGTTCCAGTGCGCGATGCGCGCGCCGAACAGCGGGCCCGAGGCGCCCGAGCCGCCCACGCGGCCGTTGTTGACCAGGGTGATGTCGGTCCTGACGTTCTCGAACGGCAGGCCGCGGTGGGTGTCGAAGGTGCCCTCTGCCATGGTGCCGCGCCGCCAGACGTTGCCCGAGGACAGGCCCTCCAGGTTGAGTCCGTGGTGCACCGCGCCCGTGGGGACGGGGACGGTGAAGGCCTCGATCTCGAAGTGCTCGACCAGGTTGTCGTGCGACTGCATCCGGCAGGCGAAGCTGTGGTGCGCGGCCCGGCCGCCGACGGTCACCCGGCTGAGCGTGTTCGACTTGGCCGTGGTGAAGCCGAAGCCGAGGTCGCAGTTCTCCACCCGGACGTCGTAGGCCCAGCAGTCGTGCACCGCCTGGAAGCAGACGCCGTTCGAGCCGGGGTGCCGGTTGTGGGCGGTCATCGGGACGACGGCGTTGCGTACCGTCAGGCGCTCGACACCGCTGTCGTGCACGGTCGGGCCCAGCGTGCGCAGCCGGGCCGGCCATTCCGGGCGCAGGTCGTAGCGGATCGGCTCGGCCAGCCTGACCAGGCGCGGGCCCAGGACGGCCGCCACCCTGACCGGCCACTGGAAGGACGAATACTGCACGTACTGCCCGCCGGATCCGGTCACCAGCTGCGGGGCCCGGCGCGGCCAGTCGTAGGTCCTGGTGCCCGGGATGTCACCGGCCACGTGCTTCAGCAGCCCGGCGTCGGGCCGGTTCTCGGTCTCCAGCAGCACCATGTCGCCCGCGCGGAGCTTGGCGGTGTCGGAGACCATGAGCGTGCGCGCGCCCCGGGTGGCCGCGGACACCTCGGCGAGCGTCTCCCCCATCAGCCAGTTCTCGGTGCCGGCGAAGTCCTCCGACTCCGACAGCGCCCGGCGCTCCGGCGAGATGAACCACACCTGTCCGCCCGTCCACGACCAGCGGCTGTTGCCGTTCGACTGGCGGGCGGGCCGGTAGCCGTCGTCGAGGCTCCTGGCGAAGTGCAGGATCGTCCGATCCCTGCCCGAGCCGCGCAGGACCACGTTCGACCAGTGCATGAAGACCGGGCAGTTCAGCAGGTACGTGCCCGGCGGCACCAGCACCACACCGCCGCCCCGCTCCCCGGCCGTCTTGAGCGCGGCGTTGAAGGCCGGGGCGCAGTCGGTGCTCCCGTCGGCCTTGGCGCCGTGGTCGGTCACCTTCGTCACCACGCGGCCGTTTTTGGGCAGCCGGGATCCGAGGCGGTAACCGGCGCGGGAGACGTCGGGGACGAGCGGGTGGGCGCCGGGGGCCAGCGCCCAGTGCTCCAGGAGGGCGGCCGAGTCGTCCTTGGGTCCTCGGTCTTTCGCGGATAAGGCCCCGTGCGCCGGGGTCGCGAGGGCGGGGACCGCCGCGGCGGCCACCGCCACGCCCAGCAGGGCGCGGCGGGTCACGGTGTCGTGCATGCTGGTGCTCCTCAGCCGAGGGAGAGCCGGTCCAGGTCGGGTGCGGAACCGGTGTCGTTGTGGATCTTGATGGTGTTCTGCCCGGCGCCGAGCGTCACCGGGACCCGGGTGGTGTAGGGCGTGTTGTTGCCGACACCGTCCACCCGCACCTCGACCGGCGTGCCGCCGTTGACGGTGACGAAGAACGAGCGGGGGCCGTTGACCGTGTAGTCGGCGAACAGCGTGTAGGTCCCGGCCGAGGGCACGCTCACGTTCTCGAACAGCACGTACGCGTCGGGCCCGCCGCCAAGGTTGCGCACCTTCTGCCCGCCTGAGCACGGGCCGCAGCCGGTGATTCCGGCGCTGCCGAGCTGGTTGACCGAGTCCTCGGCTTCGCGCATCCACACCCGGTCGGCCGGGCGGGGCCGTACCCGGACCTGCTTGGAGGTCTGGGCGGGGCGGCCGAGCACCTGGAAGGCGGCGGTGATCGGGATGTCGGCCGGGGTGACGTCCTGGCCGGGCGGCGAGGTGAGCGTCCAGGTCGCGGAGAGCGTCTGGCCGAGACGCAGCGTGGCGGCGGTCGCCGGGTCGCCCTGGACCGTCCAGCCCTGCGGGGCCGCCGGCGCCAGCCTGACCTGGTCGAGCTGGTCGTCGGCGTCCAGGCGCAGCGTGGCCGAGACCTTGATCGCCTGCTGGCCCGGCCCGGCCCACTGCAGGCCGCCCGGCTCGACGGTCAGCGTCGTGGTCGGGACCTGGGAGGCGGGCGGCAGGGGCGCGACCGCGATCCGGTCGATCCCGGCCGCGCTCGCCGACAGCACGATCGTGTTCGCGCCCTTCCTGAGCGGTACGGCCAGCGCCGTCGCGACCGGCACGTCCCTGGCGTCGGCCTTGACCGGGACCTCGATGGGCGCGGCCCCGTTCACCGCGACCTTCACCGAGGTGTCCGTGCCGGAGGTGTGGTCGAGCTGGAGCCGGTAGGTCCCGTCCTCGGGCGCCGTCACGTCGTCGAAGGTCAGCGTGCCGTGCCGCAGGCCGGTGATCCGGAGGTGGCCGGAGCAGGTGCGGCACAGGTCCGGGCGGGCGCCGCCGGCGCGGTCGGCGTGCTCGGCCTCCAGGGGCGCGGCCGGGCCCACCGAGAACGGGTGCGCGTAGGCGACCTTGATCTCGTCGATCTGGAGCTGGCGGTGGTAGCGCGGGGCCTGCGGGCCGCCCCAGGTGTTGAGCACCTCCAGCTTGACGTAGCGGGCACGCTGTTCGCCGAGGTCGATGAACTGCACGCCGCGGGCGCTGGGCAGGGCGCCGGTGCGTACGGGCTTGCCCCAGATCTTGCCGTCGGAGCTCAGGTAGACGCGGTAGTCCTTGACGCGCGCGGAGTCCTCGGGGCGGCCGAAGCTCTCGCGGGCGTAGGTGGGCGACCATTCGCGCTGGTTGACCGCCAGCGAGGTGAGGGCGCGGCGGTGGCCCAGGTCGAGGGTGGTGGAGATGGGGAGCTGGCCCTTGTTATCCCAGTAAGTCGAGAAATTTCCGTCTACGAGCTCCGGGGCGGTGGCGCGGATCTTGTCGTGGTAGAAGCGCTGGCCGGCGGTCTCGACCTTGAAGACGGTGTCGTACGGGTCCCAGTCGGTGACGCCCAGGATCGTCAGGTGCCCGGCCGACTGGTGGAAGCGCAGGCTCCTGCCGGTGCGCAGGTCGCTGACGCGGGTGACCCAGTATCCATTGTCGCGCAGCCGTACATGGTCGGTGCGGGGGCGGGTCACCACGTGGACGTACTGGGTGCGCGCGCCCGGCTCCACCGTGACCACCCCGTGCGCGCCGTCGTTCCAGAAACCGGGCTGCATTCCGCCGTACATGTAGCCGCCGCCCTCGGTGCCGTAGAGGGAGGAGCGGATGGGCGGGACCCACCCGGCCATGAAGTCGTTGAACGCCTCCTGCTGGGGCGGGAACCTGCCGTTGACCATCGGGGTCTCGGCCATGAGCGACTTCATCGACGAGCCCGCGTTGGTGATGTAGCGGCCGGTGCTGAGCCGGGTGTCGACGGGGTGGTTGCCGCCGTCGTACCACCACTGGCCGGTGGTCGGCAGCTTGTAGTCGGCCTCGACCAGGCGCGGCATCGGCGTCCACGCGGCCTGCGGGTAGTCGTAGGACGGGGTCATGCCGGTCTTCTGCTCGTTGCTGACCGTGTCCATGATCGGCGTGTCCTCGTTGTTGTTGCTCAGCAACCAGGACGGGCGCCGCTCCCTGATCTGCTCGTAGAGCTTGTTCTGCTCCCAGTAGGCGTTGTCGTTGTCGATCCAGAAGCCGGCCAGGTCCGCGTAGTTTTCCATGACCTCGAAGAACAGGTCGTAGGAGTACATGCCGAAGCCGTCGCGCGTGGTCAGGTCCACCTGCCGGCCCTTGTAGGCGGAGTAGGCGGCCGAGTCGAGTGTCTGGACGCCCTGCTCGCTGTGCCACTGCGGGTCGTCGGTCATGTAGAGGATGATCCGCACGTCCTTGGCCTTGCCGGCCGCCACCAGCTCGCCGAGCAGGTCGCGCTCCGTGGCACAGCTTCCGGGGATCTTGGACGGCCACGGGCGGGCGTACCCGAGCCTGCTGTGGAAGGTCGCGAGCACGATGTACGAAGCGCCGAGCTTGCGCGCCTCGTCCACCCAGTAGTCGGCGGTCCAGCCGCCCCCGGTGACGTCGCGCTCCCAGGCGGCGCAGTCGAGGTGGCGCGGGGCGGTGAACATGCCCCAGTGAAGGAAAAGCCCGGCGGTGGAGTCGCGCATCCACTTCTGGCGCGGATGCTCGACCTCCGCCCGGGCAGGTTGGGCCCAGAGCAGGCCGGATAACAGGACCAGGATGACGGCGAGCGCGCGAGATCGCATGGCACCTCCAGACATCCGATGATTGCAAGCGGTTGCACTGGGGTCAAGCGCGCTGTCCGCCGGATGGTCCGGGGGCTACAGCGACTCCACGAACCTCGACATCCCGGCCAGCCACCGGTCGGGATCCTCGGCCTTGCGGCGCACGTACTCGGGCACCTCGGGGTGCGGGAAGATGAAGAACCGCTCGGCCTCGACGCCCGCGACCACGGCGGCCGCGACCTCCTCCGGCTCCAGGATCGGGCCGGAGGCGCCGACCGCCCGCGCGGTGAGGTGGTCCTCCTCGACGCCGCGCCGGAGCATCCCGGTCCGCACGCCCTGCGGGCACAGCACGCTGACCTTGACGCCCTTGCCCGCGTAGTGGATGGAGACCCATTCGGCGAAGGAGATCGCCGCCGCCTTGGTGACCGCGTAGGGTGCGTCGCCGGGGCAGCTGATCAGCCCGGCCGCCGAGCAGGTGTTGACCAGGTAGCCGCCGCCCCGCTCGACCATGCCGGGCACCACGGCGCGAGCGGCGTACACGTGCGCCATGACGTTGACCCCGAACAACGTGCCCCACTCCGCGTCGCTCGCGTCCAGCCCGTGGCCGGCGATGACGCCGGCGTTGGAGCAGAAGAGGTCGACGGGGCCGAAGGGCGTGCTCGCCAGCGCCGCCACCCCGCTCTCGACGGACACATCAGCCTGTACGGCTACCGCCCGCTCGCCGATCTCCTTGGCCACGGCGGCGGCGCCGTCACCGTCCAGGTCGGCGACGACGACCCCGGCGGCGCCTTCGGCGGCGAAGCGCAGTGCCATCGCCCGCCCGATCCCGCCCGCCGCTCCGGTGACCACGGCGACCTTGCCCCTGATGTGCATACACCACGCTCCTGTACCGACCAGCCGGTATCTAGAACATAGTTCTCCTCACGCCGGGGCGTCAATCGCCATCAGCTCCTCGCACACGCCCAGCAACCGCCCGCGCAGCGGCGCCGCCCGCTCAGCGAACCCCCGCTGCAGCGCGGCGTACTCGGTCCGCCCCGCCACCGTCTCGATCGGGATCGGCCGGTAGCCCAGCGCGCTCAGGTCGTACGGGCTGGCGCGCATGTCCACCTCGCGGATCTCCCGCGCCAGCGCGAAACAGTCGGCGATCAGCTCGCTCGGCACCAGCGGCGACAGCTTGTAGGCCCACTTGTAGAGGTCCATGTTCGCGTGCAGGCAGCCGGGTTGTTCCATTTCGGCCTGGCGTTCGCGGGTGGGCTTCAGCACGTTGAGCGGCCGGGCCGCCTCGGTGAAGAACCGGAACGCATCGAAGTGGCTGCAGCGCACCCCGCGCGCCTCCACCACCGCCGCGACCTCCTGGGGCGCCATTCTGAGGGGCTGTTTGGCGTGCCGTACCGCGTCGGTGCGATAGACCATGGCCCACTCGTGCATCCCGAAACATCCGAACTGTCCGGTACGGCCGGCCGTCGCCCCCAACAGCCGCGCCGTCCACTCGACCATGGCCAGCCGCTTGTCCAGCAGGCTCTCGGTGTCCAGTCGCTGGCCGCCCTCGACGTCCACGTACTCGGCCCCGAGGCCCTCGGCCCCCAGCAGCACGACCCCGGCGCCCGGGTGCCAGCGGCGCAGCTTCGCCGGGCGGAAGCTGTAGTAGCTGAACAGGAAGTCCTCGACCGGATGCGTCTCGCGCTCCTGTCGTCTGCGCAGATGAGGGCCGACCCAGGCGTCGACCCGGCGCTCGTGCGCCTCGGCCCGCGGCCGCCACTCCCGCTCCTCCAGCGTCTTCACCGCATCATGGTAGGCGTGACTTTCTCTGTCGGTGCCATGGCCTAATGTTCGAGACGTGGAAGCGTCCGTCGAACAGCTGGTCTTCGTGCGTGACGACGCCTACACCGTCGCCCGCATGAGCGGCGACGGCCAGCCCGGTTTCGTGGCGGCCGGACGGGCGCTCGGCGGCGTGCAGCCCGGGGAGACGGTCAGGCTGCTGGGCGCCTGGGAGGAGCATCCGCGCCACGGCCGCCGCTTCGCCGTCACCGGCTGCGAGCGGGTCACCCCGTCGACCGTCCGCGCCATCCAGCTCTACCTCGGATCCGGCCTGATCAGAGGCATCGGGCCGAGGCTGGCACAGGCCATCGTCGGACACTTCGGCGAGCAGAGCCTCACCGTCATCGACGCCGAGCCCGGCCGCCTGCGCGAGGTCATCAACATCGGCCCCGTCCGCCAGGCCCAGATCGTCGAGGCCTGGCGGGAGCAGAAGGCGGTCGCCGAGCTGATGGTCGTGCTCCAGGGCTTCGGGGTCAGCCCGCTGCTCGCGGCCAAGATCTACCAGGTGTTCGGCGCCGAGTCCGGCGAGGTGCTGGCCAAGGACCCCTACCAGCTGATCGACCGGGTCAGGGGCATCGCGTTCGCCACCGCCGACCGGATCGCGTTGCGCTCCGGCGTACCCGAGAGCAGTCCCCAGCGCATCCAGGCGGCGCTGCTCGACCGCCTCGACGCCGCGGCCAGCGGCGGCGGCCACTGCTTCCTGTCCCCCACCGCGCTCGTCACCCAGACCATCGACCTCATCGAGCAGGACGAGGACCTCATCAGGCAGGGCCTCGACGCGCTGACCGCGGAGCGCCGCGTCGTGCGCGAGGCCGACGCCGTCTACCCCAAGGAGCTCCACAGCCGCGAGCTCAGACTGACCACCGAACTGGCCCGCCTGGCCCGCGCCCGCTCCACGCTCACCCTGCGCTCCTACCAGGAGGACGAAAGCCTCGACGACGACCAGCGCGCCGCCGTCACCATGGCGCTGACCAGCACCCTGTCGATTCTCACGGGCGGGCCAGGCTGCGGAAAGAGCCACACGATCAAAGCCCTGGCCGCGACCGTACGCGCGATGGGCGGCGCCGTCACGCTCTGCGCCCCCACCGGCAAGGCGGCCAAACGACTGTCGGAGCTGGCCGGGCTGCCCGCGATGACCATCCACCGCGTGCTCTCCCACGAGCCCGACCCCGACGCGCTGTTCGACGAGACGCCCGTCCGGGCCGACCTGGTCGTGGTAGACGAGGTCTCCATGCTGGACCTCGGCCTGGCCACCAGACTGGCCGCGGCACTGCCGTCCGGCACCCACCTGCTGCTCGTCGGCGACAGTGACCAGTTGCCCAGCGTGGGTCCCGGCAGCGTCCTCGCCGACCTGCTCGCCGTCGAGAGCATTCCCCGCGTACGCCTGACCCGCGTCTTCCGCCAGGCCGAGGGCAGCGCCATCATCAAGGCCGCCCACCGCATCCGAGCCGGAGACCTGCCCGCGCTGCCGGGCGGCGGCGGCTTCTGGTTCGAGGAGCTCGACGACCCGGAGGCGATCGCCAACCGGGTCGTCCACCTGGCCACGGTCGCGATCCCCCGCAAACAGCAGATCACCCCCGCCCAGGTCCAAGTCCTCTCCCCCATGCGCAAAGGCACCACCGGCACCGCCGAACTGGGCCGCCGCCTCCAGGAAGTCCGCAACCCCGCCGCCGACGACAAGCCCGAACACTGGTCCGGCGCCACCCTCTTCCGCGTGGGCGACCGCGTCATGCCCATCCGCAACAATTACGACAAGGGCGTCTTCAACGGCGAAACCGGCACCCTGACCCGCCTGGTCCCCGAAGAACGCCAAGCCGACGTCCAGATCGACGACGGCGACCTGGTCACCTACACCTTCGACGAACTCGACGACCTCACCCACGCCTACGCCATCAGCGTGCACCGGGCCCAGGGCAGCGAGTACCCGTTCGTGGTCGCCCCGATGGTGGCCGAATCGGGCGGCATCATGCTGAGGAGGCGACTGCTGTACACGCTGGTCACGCGGGCACGTTCCTGGGTGGTCCTGGTAGGCCAGCGCAACGCCCTCGACCTGGCCGTCCACCGCCTCGGCCACCGCCGCAACACCACCCTGACAGCCCGTCTGCAGGCGGCGGGCCTCTGAAGGCAAGGTGCTCCGCTTCGCTCCGCGCGTTTCCTGGTCAAAGGACCTCGCTCCGCTCGGGCGCCCTTTCCAGGATCAAAGGGCCTCCCTTCGGTCGGGCGCTCTTTCTTAGGTCCCACCCGTTGCCCAGCCAAGTGGTTAGGCAGATTGGGCCCCACCCTGGTCAAAGGACCTCGCTCCGCTCGGACGCCCTCAATCGTGCGCCTCCGGCGCGGCTCGCGCGTACAGTCGGGCGGTTCCCCGCCCAAACAGTCACCCACCAGATAGCCGCGTCGCTCCAGCCACCCGGAACCCAGATCACCGGTATGCCAGAGATCGTCCTCCAGCCGGCAGGCGGGCGACGCTGCCCGCCGTACCCCCGACCTGCAGCATTGCCGAACATCAAACAGAGCCCAGTCGTATCATCGAAGCTGTGACAGAGCAGGTGTGGACCGTCGCATGGTGGCAATCCGGATGGGGCGTCTGGCAAGGCGAAGAACCCGACCTCACGACCGAACCCACGTACACCACCCTCAATCTTCCGCACGTGGCATCCGAGGGTGCCACCTACTGGGCACTAGGCGTCATTCCGCACGGTTCAGGATCGGTACGTTGCCAGTTCGGCGGAGACCCCGACGGCATGGCCAAGTGGGAAACCTGGATCGAGGAGCAGCGCGCGATCCGCCGCCGACGCCGCCGCCGACTCTGGCTCTTCTAGACCGCCTACGAGATGTCCCGGGCGTTCTCGCAATCCACCGACGCCGTCTGTTGGTCCGTCGCACGGAACTCCTTGCCCGTGTCGAACGTGCCCGCCTGCGACACCTCCGCCTTATACCGCCCCGACTTGCACGGCGACAGCGCGTAGGAGTACGTGTGCTCACGCCCCGGCAGCTCGGTGAACGGTTGCGAACCCACGTCGAACCATTCCCCGCCGAACCGGCTCTCCTTGTACGACACCTTGATATGCGTTACCTGCGTGGCGATGACGTCCGGCTTCGAGCACTTCTGACGGACCTGCACCCGCACCCGGGGGGCCGCACTGCCGAACCGGACCGCCTCTATGACCACCTCCTGAAAGCAACCGACCGCTGCAGCCGGGGGCGGTGGCGGGGGATCGGTCGTGCTACCGCCGCAGCTTTGCGGAGCCGCGCCGAGGACGAGGACCGCCGTCGCTAAGAGCCTGAACCTCGCACCCTGCATACTTCGCTCCTCTCTGACCACTCGCGAACATGCCGGTACGGCAGCGCGGTTAGGGCCACGGTCTCCTAGGGCGCCCCCTCAGAGACCAACCGCGCTGCCGTACCTCATCGAAGCGATGACGCCGAGCCGCAACCCAAGCCCGTCATCCCCACCGGTTACGGCGGTGCAGGAACACGCCACACGTCACCGCTCCGATCCGCCCAGTACCACGCTCCTCATGCGAGGCGGACCACAGCGCGACACCGAACGTCTCACGCGGATGACAGGCACGACGCCATATGCGACCCCGAGGACGACGACGCAGGACGATCGCAGACACTCACACCCCTCGTGATGGAAACGTCCGCTCCCCGCGCCGCCGTCCAGCTCAACCCCGGCGATACACCCGCACGCCCACCTCGCACGCAATCTGATCATCCGCAGAGAACGGCAACGCCCAATGGTCGATGAACCATGACTTCACCTCGCTCCCGCACACCGCCCACGCGCGCTCCAACCCCTCCGGCGAGCCGTACCCGACCGGATGACCGGCCCGGCCCGCCTCGTTGCCCTTCGGGCCGAGTTGTCAGCGCAAGACGCACCAGCTTCACCGACTCCTGCTCAAACGCCCAGGTCCGCCCACGCCGCCAAGGCCCCGGCCGGTGTTTGCCCATCACGTACGGGGCTGACTTCTATTGACTGAGATCGCCAACCCGCCGTTAGTGCTACCTCTATACAACTCCCTTGGATAGCATCCCGTCAATAGAGGTAGCACTATTGAAAAGGCCAGGTCGCAGACACCTGCCGAACCAGCCCAGATCGGAGAACTACATGGTCATCGGATATCGGGAGCTTGCTGGCATACTTCGCGAACGCATCGAAAGCGGCATATATCCCGAGCCTTCTCACAACACCTTGCCCAAGCACGCCGATCTAGCCGCAGAGTTCGACATCAACGTCAAAACTGTCCGCATGGCGGTCCGACTGCTTGAAGCAGAGGGGCTGGTTACCGCCATCCGGAGGAGAGGAACCGTGATTCGAAGGCCACCGGCCATGACGCGGCTCGGAGCGGAGCGCTACGCCAAGAACAAGTGGAGGAGCGGCGTGGTGGCTTTCGCAGCCGATCGGGAGGCGTCAGGGCGATCATGGGAGCGCGGCGACCAAACGAATCGTGTGCGACTGGTTGAGGCCGACGCCGAGGCGGCAGCCGCATTGGGCTTGCCCGAAGGAGCGCCAGTGTACGAACGCGCACGACTTGTCCGAGATCAAGGGTCCCCAACTCACAAGCTCACCAGCTTCTATCGCCCCGAAGACGTCCAGGGCACACCTCTAGTTAGCCCGGAGCCAGGGCCAGCCGGGCACGGCGGAGGATTCGCAGTCCTGGCTAGCATCGGGCTGGAACCCGACGTCATCACCGAATCGCTCTACTCTCGCATGCCGACGCCGGACGAGGTGGCGGAACTTGAGCTGCCTACCGGAGTGCCGGTGGTAGTACTAAAGCGCAAAACCAGCACGAGAGAAGGCCGAATCATCGAGTTCGCTCGGGGCGTCCATTCCTCTCTGCACTTTGAATGGACTTACACGTTCAAGATTCCCGAATGAGGGGCCGACAGTGGGACGTCTTTCTCCACAACAAGAGCGAGATCTCGAAGTCCTCTGGGGCTACCATCAAATGGGTCACAAACTCCAGCCCACAGACGCGATCATCGGGCTTGGCAGTCACGATCTTGGTGTCGCACAATTCTCGGCACAGCTCTTCAAGCGCGACATCGCGCCCCTCGTTATCTTCACGGGCGCAAACGCCCCAACAACCATTGAGAGATTTCCCCGAGGCGAAGCCGTTCACTATCGCGAGGAAGCCATTCGACTCGGCGTACCCGATGCCCGGATACTTCTGGAGACCAAGGCTTCCAACACAGGTGAGAACATTCAATTTACTCGCGACCTGCTAGCCAGTCGCGGGCTCCATGTGGATAGCATCACTCTGGTCTCACGGCCCTATCAACAGCGTCGCGCGTTTGCCACGTGCCGCAAGCTGTGGCCTGAAGTCGATGTTATCTGTGCTTCGCAACCACTTCCGCTCGGCGAATACATACTCTCCATCGGAGACGCCAAACGTGTGGCAGACATGATGGTAGGGGATACTCAACGGATCAATATCTATGCGAAGCGCGGTTTTGCAATACCGCAGGACATTCCCTCGCATGTCGTTGAGGCTTACGAGCGCCTTGTCGCCGAGGGATTCACGAGTCGCCTGATCTAGCGCGCCTCTTTGTTCGCCAGAAGGGCTTCTACTCCAGCTCGCGCAACTTCCGGACTAACAACCATGGCAACCACTTCGCCATCTACGGTGAGAGGCACAGGGCCGTCCGTCCGCGCCTGCTCGGCAAGCATGGCCAGCGTACTAACAAGCAGACTCGCGTCCGCGTACTCATAATTTCCCTTACACCCGCATCGCCGCAGGTCAGAAACACAACAGCCCAGATCGCGGACTACGCACCGCCCGTTCCCTCACCTCTGACATGGGGTGAGTTCTCCCTGGGAACCCCCACGCCTGGGGCTGATCATCGCCCAAGGGGAGGCGACCCGTGGACCACGTGGCGAAGTCAAGGCCAAGAGCGGCAGAAGCCCCGAGGGACGGGCAGGCAACCCAGGAGGTGCCGAGATATCTGAGGTCAGGAAGCTGGAGGGGCGTGAGGCCGGGGGCGGGCAGGCTGCAGCAGCGTCGGCAGGAGCGCGTCAGCAGCTGGCGTTATCCGGTGGCCCCCCGTGGATGAGTCTCATAGCCTGTGCGCTCATGGGTGATGATCCGAAGACGCGCCCGGAGCGACGTGACCTCGGTCGGGTGTTCAACGAGGTGCCGGAGCTCTATGACCGGGTCCGGCCGGGGTATCCCGACGAGTTGTTCGCGGACCTCGTCAGCGTGACCGGGATGGACGAGAGGTCGTCGGTGCTGGAGGTGGGCTGCGGTACCGGTCAGGCGACGCGCTCGCTGGCAGCGCTCCGATGTTCGGTTACCGCGGTCGAGCAGGGTACGGAGATGGCCGCACTCGCGAGCCGGCGGCTCGCCGGCCTCGGCAACGTCGAAGTCGAGAGATCGGCGTTCGAGGAGTGGGACGACCGCGGTCGACGCTTCGATGTCCTCGTGGCTGCGTCTTCGTGGCACTGGGTGGACTCGTCGATTGGCTGGCGGCGAGCGCACGACGTGCTCAATCCCGGAGGCTGGATGGCGCTGCTCGGCAACGTCGTGGTCCGGCGGCAGGGAGAGCCCGAGGTTTATGCCGAGACCGCCGATCTCCACGAGCGTTTCTGCCCTGGGAACCCTGGCTGGGGTCATCCGCCGCTGGAGGACGACGTGCGTACCACCGATGAGGGTTGGGGTCTGGTCGACGATCCCGGTGGCTTGTTCGGCCCGACGATCGTGCGCTGGTACCCGACCGTTCAGTGGTTCGATGGGGACGGGTTCGCCGATCTCCTTCGCTCGACGTCGTTGTACCGCAGGCTCGATCGCGACGTCCGTGAGCCTCTGCTCGACGCCATGGCCGAGCGCATCCGCACGCGGATGGGCGACCGAGCATCACGCCGCTACCTGAGCGTCCTCCGTGTCGGACAGCGCGCCGTGTGAAGTCCAGGGGTGCCGGAGAACCCGAGGTCGAGAGGCCGGAGGGCCGGGAGGCAGCAGCCCGGAGAGGAAGCCTGGGCGGAAGGCCAGGGGCCGCTCGCGGGGGCCGAGAGGCACACGGCCGGAGTGTCTGGAGACCGGAAGCCGGAGGGGGCAGGTGGCCGGGTGGGGTCAGGGGGGCAGGGGTGGGGCTTTGCGGGCTGAGCCGCGGTAGGTGTCGGCGTCGTACCGCTTCTCGCTCTGGTCCAGCTTCGCATGAGCGTCAGCGATCAGGTCCACACCCAGCACATCAGCCAACCGCACCAAATACCCAATCACATCCCCCAGCTCAGCCCGCACCCGCCCCATGGCAGCCTCATCCAGAGGCTCACCGGGAGCCAGCCACTGAAACTCGGCCACCAACTCCCCCACCTCACCGGCAAGCGCCATCACCAGGTTCTTGGGCGTATGGAACTGCTCCCAATCCCGGGCCTCCACAAAGGCCCGGAATCGGGCGGCCAGCTCCTCGATCTCGGTGCTCACGAGCCGCCCCGCACCAGGTAGTCAGGCCGCTGGTCCCGCCATTCAGGCAGATCAAGAGCGTCAAGGGCGGCGACGATCTTGCGTTCCTCGAAGGTGAAGTGTGACTCCAGGATCGCGGTCAGGCCGTCCAGTTCGGACAGCGCGGCTTCGGGGTCGCTGCCGTCCAGGGATTCGATGCGTTCGAGGAGGTGTGCCACCAGCTGATGGTCCTCCTCCAGCTGCGCGATGACGGGCCGCAGCTCGGGGTGGCGTTCGGCGAGCGCGGGGAAGGCGACGCCGTCCTCGCCGGTGTGGTGCCGGGTCACCGCCGTACAGAATGCCAGGCAATGGGCGCGCAGGTCGGCCGGGCGCCCGCCGGAGGCGAGGTCCTGGCGCAGCCGTTCGAGCTCCCCTCTCAGCCAGTCGTGCACTTCGATGAGCTGGGTTCCGAACGCGGCGATCTGGTCCACGGGCCCCGATCCTAGAGGGTGACCCCGGGCGGCGTGCTGGTGCATGCCGGGTTCGCGGGCGGGAGCTTGAGCGTGGTCAGGTAGTCGACGGCGTAACGCGCCTGGCAGCCCTTGTTGTGGAGCTTCATGGCATGGGTCCAGTCGGGCAGCACGGTCAGGCGGGCGCGTTCGCCCAGCTGCTTGGCGACGTTCGCGGCCCAGGCGACGGGGGTGGCGTTGTCGTAGCGGCTCTGGAGGAGCAGCAGCGGGGTGGTCGCCTTGGAGACGGACTCGCGTTGGGGGTTTTTGACCGGCGCGGGCCAGCCTTGGCAGGTCAGGACCGTCTTCATCGCGTTCGGGGAGTAGCGGACGGTGGGCGCCACGGCGGCCGCGGCGGCCAGGTCGGCCTTGATCTCGGCGGCGTCGCGGTAGGCCATGGCGTAGTCCTGGCAGACGATGGGGTCGGCGTAGTTGATCCGCTTGGGGAGGGTGTCGTCGCCGTCGGTGCGCCACGGCTTGCCCTTGTCGAGCGTGTTCAGGAACATGCCCGCGGCCGGCCACGACGGCGTGAACAGCATCGCGTCGATCGTCGCGGTCACCGTGTACGGCGTCCACGCCCGCCCGTTCTCGTCCTTGCCCAGCTTGCCGCGCTCCGCCTTGGCCAGCACCCGCCGGTAGGCCGCGACCGGATCGTCCACCTCGCACGTCTTGTCCTTGGCGCACCACGCCACGAACTCCCCGAAGGACTCCTCCAGCGCCCTGGCCGCGCTGACGGTGAAGGTCCGCCGGTCCAGGCTGTGGTCCATCACGCCATCCAGTACGGCTCCGCGCAACCGCTGCCCGAACCTGGCGGCGTACTCCTGGGCCAGCAGCGTGCCGTACGAGTGGCTGTAGATCGTGATCTTGTCGGCGCCGATGGCCTGCCTGACCCGGTCGAGGTCCTGGGCGGCGCTGGCGCTGTCGAGGTGGTCGAACGCGGGCCCGGTGGCTTTCCTGCACGCCTCGGCGAGCCCGGTGGAGGCCTGGCGCAGTTGGCGCAGTTGGGCGTCGGTCGTGGGGAGGCGGTCGGGGCCGAGTGCCATGACCTGCTCGGCCGGGCAGGTGAGCGGGCTGCTGGCGCCGACGCCGCGCGGGTCGAGGCTGACGATGTCGTAGCGGCGTTCGAGGCCGCCGAACTCCTTGCTCCCGATGAGCGTCTCGACGCCCGCCTGACCTGGGCCGCCGGGCAGGTACACGATCGTGCCCTCGGACTTGGGCGCCTTCCTGCGGGCCACGGCGATCTCGATGGCCGGGCCGCCCGGCTCGCTCCAGTCGAGCGGGACCTTGACGTCCGCGCACTCGACCCCCTCGCCGCCGGGACACGGACGCCAGGCCGCGGCGGGCGCGCTCGGCTTGGGCTTGGCCGTGGTGGCGACGGTGCCGCAGGCGGCCACGGCCACCAGCGGGGTCAGCAGGACGAGGGCGGTACGGATGTGCACTGCGGGCCTTTCTTTCGTGTTCCCGATGGATACTCCAGGAACACCGGCACCCCGCGGATCAGCCGAAATGCCCAGCGTCGCGCCCCGAGGGTCGGCCGGACGGCCGACCCCGGACGTCATCCCGCCGACGTACTCAGACCTCGACGTTCTCCAGTACGCCGAGCGCGTCGGGCACCAGCACCGCCGCCGAGTAGTAGGTGGTCACCAGGTAGCTGATGATCGCCTTGTCGTCGATGCCCAGCTTGCGCACCGACAGTCCGGGCTCGTACTCGTCGGGCAGCCCGGTGCGGTTCAGTCCGATGACGCCCTGTTTCTCCGTCCCGGTACGCATGACGATGATCGAGCTGAGCCCCTGGTCGCTGATCGGGATCTTGTCGCTGGGCAGGATCGGCACCCCGCGCCAGGCCATCACCTTGGCGCCGTTGAACTCGGTGACGTCCGGCTGGATGCGGCGGGCGGTGCACTGCCTGCCCAGGGCGGCGATCGCGCGGGGGTGGGCGAAGAAGTAGTGGGAGCTGCGCCGGCGGGACAGCAGCTCGTCCATGTCGTGCGGGGTGGGCGGGCCGGTGCGCGTCTGGAAGCGCTGCTTGAGGTCGACGTTGTGCAGCAGCCCGAAGTCGCGGTTGTTGACGAGCTCGTGCTCCTCCCGTTCGCGCACCGCCTCGATGGTCAGGCGCAACTGCTGCTGCGTCTGGTCCATCGGCCCGTTGTACAGGTCGGCGACCCGCGTGTGCACGCGCAGCACGGTCTGGGCCACGCTCAGCTCGTACTCGCGGGGCCCGCGGTCGTAGTCGACGTACGTGCCGGGCAGCGTCGGCTCGCCCCGGTGGCCGGCGGACATGGCGATCTCGGCCTCGCCGTGCTTGTTGCTCGGGCCGGTCCTGGCCGGGCGGTCGAGGTGTTCGCGCAGGCTGTCGGAGCGCTCGCGCAGCCGGTCGGCGTCCTCGCGGGAGAGCACCAGCACCGTGCAGGCCGTCACCGCCCTGGCGGGCTGGGCGCCGTCGCCGGTCAGGTCGCCCAGGTGGTCGCCGTCGGCCAGCATGCCGACGACGGTGGCGCGGCCGTACCCGCCGATGCCGGTTTTGGCGACCTTGCCATGTGCGACCAGCACGATCTGCCCGTCCGGCACCTCCTGCCCCTCGACCAGGTCGTGCTGGACGAAGCGTTCGGCGAGCGCCTGCAGTTCGGCCGCGTCCTCGAAGTCGTGCAGCGACGGCAGCTCGCGTAGTTCATCCGGAATCACCTGTACGGCGGCGCCGACCGAGGTGAAGCTGACCCGCCCGTCCCCCACGGTGTAGTTGAGCCGCCGGTTCACCCGGTAGACGCCGCCGACCGCCTCGACCCACGGCAGCGCGTGCAGCAGGTGGCGTGGCGTGATCTCCCGCATCTGCGGGACGGTCTTGCTGGTCGTGGCGAGCTTGCGCGCCGCCGCGGTCCCGAGGCTGAGCAGGGATTCTGTCATGGCGCGCCCATCGGTAGCAGGGAGTGGATCCGGCTGACCGCCGTGCCGAGGCCGGTGGGGCCCTGGGTCCAGCGGACGGCCGAGCCGCGGCGGAGTTCGCTCTCGGTGTAGCGGGTGCACCGCCCGTGCCAGCGCAGGATGCCGGCCATCCAGTCCTGCAGCCCGGTCACGTAGCGGGCGACCGCGCCGCGCAGTTCGTCGTCGGCGCCGCGGGTGTCGAGCATGGCCGGCAGGTCGTTGCCGACGACGTGCTCGAACTCGGCCATCCTGGCGGCCAGGAGCTTGGCGACGACGGCCACGGCCTCGTCCACGTCGCAGTCGAAGAAGTTGCGCATGACCAGCACGGAGTTGTGCAGGTCGCCCTCGAACTGGATCTCCTTCTGGCCGGAGAAGAGGTCGTTGACCAGGCAGCTGTAGTCCGCCGCCGCGTTGGTCATGGCCAGGAACTCGCGGGTGCGGAAGAGCTCGTCGGGCAGGGGTTGCGGGCTGGTGAGCCGGTTCAGCCGGATCGTCAGCCCGGTGCCGAACGTGAGCCTGCGCATCTCGATGTAGTCGACCGGGTCGGGCACCCGGTTCTGGATGAGGTTGACGACCTCCCACTCCCAGCTGTGGATCATGATCGTGACCTCGTCGCGCAGCGCCCGCCGCTCGGCTTCCGGCAGTGGTGTGGCGGTCCGTGCCCACAGGTCCGCCAGCCCCCTCTCCACGGCGGTGAGCGGCAGCGTGATCGGGATCAGGTCGATCGGCATGAGGTCGCGCAGCCGCCGGTTGGACAGCTTGGCGCCGGTCAGGTCGTGGCCGCCGCCGTAGACCTTCGGGTAGTAGTCGTCGGCGTAGGTGCCCCAGGCGAGCCAGTCGGCCGCCAGCTCAAGCGCCCGCGCGTCGACCTCCGGGGCCAGGCCGGAGGCGCACAGCGCCATGTCGAAGCCTTTGACCTGGCCTTCCGTCCACAACGCTGTGGACGGAAGGCCAGGCAGGGCGGTGGTGAAGCCCATCTCCACGCACCACCGCTCGTTGTGGGCGCGGGCCCGGTCCAGGTGCGGGTTGTCGCGGACGGTGAACGGCATGGGGAACTGCGGCAGCCGTACCGTCGTCTCGGAGAAAGGGCGGTAGGTGAAGTTGCGCAGGCCGCTCTTCACATGGGCGGGCGAGACGTTGAGCGGGCCGCGCTCGCGCTGGGCCTTGGTGTAGCGGCTGGAGGCCAGGTGCCAGGCGTGGCCGCCGGCCTGCCAGTCCTGCAGGCCCTTGACGTAACGCATCACCCGTTCCTGCTCGTGCGGCGCGAGCGCGTGCTCGGCGAGCAGGGCGGGCAGTTCGGTGAGCGCGGTGTGCTCGAACTGGTGCAGCCGCGAGGTGATCATGTCGTTGGTGATCTCGACGCCGCGCTGGGTGCCGCAGCCGAAGAAGTTCTCACAGACCAGCACGGAGTTGGACAGCTCGCCTTCCGCGACCACCTCCCGCTGGTAGGAGAACAGGTCGTTGCGCAGGTGTACGGCGTCGGCGAACGTCTCGGTGAGCACCCGGATCGGCCGGGTGTGCGCGACGCGGGCGGGCAGTTCGGCGGCCGCCGCGTGCTCGACCAGGCAGGCCGACCAGGGGGCGCCGCCGACCTTTCTGCGCTCCTCGATGTACTCGATGGGGTTGGAGACGAGGCCCGACTCGATGTGGAACAGCTCCCACATCGACTCCTGGGTGAGGTCGCGGGTGACGGAGACGAAGCGGCGCCGCCACCCGTCCGTCATCGCGGGCACCGTCCTGGCCCACAGGTCCTTCAGGCCCAGCTCGACCGGGTTGGTCGGCTCGGGCGGGTCGTCGGCCATGAACAGGTCGATGCGGTCCAGGTAGGCCTGGGCGCCCTTGAGGTCCTTGGTGCGTTTGAAGGCGTGCAGGAAGTGGTCGTCGAAGAAGAACACCCAGGCGTACCAGTCGGTGATGAGGTCGAGCTCTTCGGCCGGGCAGTCGGGGTGGGCGTAGGCGCACATCAGGCCGTAGTCGTGCGCCTCCAGGTCGGCCGGGCCCCAGATGTCGGGGTCGTCGAAGAAGCCCATCCGGGCCGCCCACGCGCGGGTGTGCGCGCGGGCGGTCTCCAGATGAGGGTTCAGTCTGGGCGGATACGGCAGGTAGAAGTCCGGCAGCTCATACGCCATCAGCCCACCTCAACGCTCTCCAGGATGCCGAGAGCGTCCGGCACGAGCACCGCCGCGGAGTAGTAGGTCGTGACCAGGTAGGAGATGACGGCCTTGTCGTTGATGCCCATGAAACGCACCGACAGGCCGGGCTCGTACTCGTCCGGCAGCCCGGTGCGGGTCAGGCCGATGACGCCCTGGGCCGCCTCGCCCACCCGCATCGCCATGATCGAGCTGAGGCCGGAGTCGCTGACCGGGATCTTGTTGCACGGCAGGATCGGCACCCCGCGCCAGGACGGCGCCTTCTGCCCGTTGATCTCCACGCTCTGCGGGTAGATGCCCCGCTCGGTGCACTGGCGGGCGAACGCGGCGATCGCCCGCGGGTGCGCGATCAGGACGGCCGGGTTCTTCCAGACCAGGGCGAGCAGCTCGTCGAAGTCGTCCGGGGTGGGCGGGCCGGTCAGCGTGTGGATGCGCTGCTTGAGGTCGGCGTTGTGCAACAGGCCGAACTCGCGGTTGTTGACCAGCTCGTTCTCCTGGCGCTCGCGCAGCGCCTCCACCGTCAGCCGCAACTGCTGCTGCGTCTGGTTCATCGGCTCGTTGTAGAGGTCGGCCACGCGGGTGTGCACCCGCAGGATCGTCTGGGCGACGCTCAGCTCGTACTCGCGCGGCGCCGCGTCGTAGTCGACGAACGTGCCGGGCAGCGTCGGCTCGCCGGTGTGGCCGGAGGCCAGGGCGATCTCCGCCTCACCGTGGGCGTTCAGCGACCGGTCGGGGTCGGCTGCCCACGCCTCGACGTGCTCGCGCAGGCCGTCGGTCTGGTCGGCGACCTCGTCGAAGGCCGACCTGGGCAGCGCGAGCACGGTGCACGCGGTGACCGCCTGGACGGTCAGGTCGTAGGTGCCCGCCTCACCGGCCAGCGACCTGTCGCCGAAGTAGTCGCCGTCGGCCAGCACGCCGCGCACGGTCTGCTTGCCGTAGGCGCCCTCGCCGAGCAGGCTGACCTTGCCGTGCGCCACCAGCACGACCTCGGTCGCCGGGGTGCCGGCCTCGACGATCACCGATCCGGCCTCGTACTCGCGCTGGGTGAAGCGGTCGGCCAGGGCGGTCAGCACGTCGATATCGTCATAGCCGCGCAGCGCGGGCAGCTCGCACAACTCGGCGGGGATCACCCGCACAGCCGCTCCGGTGTTGGTGAAGGTGACCCTTCCGTCCCCGACCGTGTAGGTGAGCCGCCGGTTGACCCGGTACGCACCGCCGACGACCTCGACCCAGGGCAGCGCCTTGAGCAGATGCCGGGAGGTGATCTCCTGCATCTGCGGCTGCGTCTTGGTCGTGGTCGCCAGGTTGCGCGCGGCCTTCGTACCGAGACTGAGGGGGCTCTCGTTGTTCAGGACGGATTCGGTCACAGGACACCACCTATCGGGGAGCGGAGCTCACGGAGCTCGGGCGGGAGGGAGAAGATCAGGCTTTCTTCGGCCAGCGTCACGGTCTGGACGTCGGCGAAGCCGCGCTCGGCGAGCCAGCCGAGCAGTTCGGCCACGAGGTGCTCGGGGACGGAGGCGCCGGAGCTGACGCCGACGGTCTGCACGCCGTCCAGCCAGCTCTCCTCCGCCTCGGCCACGCCGTCCACGAGGTAACCGGCACGGGCGCCGGCGGCGAGCGCGACCTCGACCAGGCGCCGGGAGTTGGAGGAGTTGGCCGAGCCGACCACGATCACCAGGTCGCACTCGGGAGCGATGGCGGTGATCGCTTCCTGGCGGTTCTGGCTGGCGTAGCAGATGTCGTCGCTGGGCGGGTCGACGAGGCCGGGGTAGCGCTCGCGCAGCCGCTCGACCGCGCCCATGGTCTCGTCCACCGAGAGCGTGGTCTGCGACAGCCAGCTGATCGGCCGGTCGGTCGGCAGATCGAGCTCGTCGGGGCGGGCCGGGTCGACCACGTGCATGCGGTCGGGGGCCTCGCCGAGCGTGCCCTCGACCTCCTCGTGCTCGGCGTGGCCGATGAGCACGATGTCGTAGCCGGACTCGGCGAACCTGACCGCCTCCTTGTGCACCTTGGTGACCAGCGGGCAGGTGGCGTCGATGCTGCGCAGGCCGCGGCCGGCCGCGGTGTCCTTGACCGCGGGCGAGACCCCGTGGGCGGAGAAGACGACCAGGGAGCCGTCGGGCACCTCGTCGAGTTCGTCCACGAAGACCGCGCCCCGCTTGGTGAGGTCGGCGACCACGAAGGTGTTGTGGACGATCTGTTTACGGACGTAGACCGGCGGGCCGTACCTTTTCAGGGCCTCCTCGACGGCGCGGATGGCACGTTCCACCCCGGCGCAGTAGCCGCGCGGGGCGGCGAGCAGGACCCGCTTCACGCGCTGCGGTGGGTGAGCCGCTCGGCCATAAGGGTCAGGCCCTGCCGGGCGTGCCGGTCGATCGCGCATGTCCGCAACTCCTCAAGTCCGGTTCGGGCCCGGCCGTCGATCATCGTCTCGACGCGGGCGAGTGCTCGGGTGTCGACGATGATCTGCCGCAGGTCGGCGGCGCGCTTCTCGTCGAGGTCGGGGTTGCCGTGCCAGGCGCGCAGCAGACGCAGCGCGGGCCCGGCGGCCTCGGCGAAGGCGTGCGCGATCAGGACGGTGGCCTTGCCCTCGCGCAGGTCGTCGAGGACGGGCTTGCCGGTGACGCCCGGGTCGCCGAACACGCCCAGGACGTCGTCACGCAGCTGGAACGCCTCGCCGAGCGGCTGCCCGAAGCGCGAGTAGGACTCCAGCAGCGACCGGGAGGCGCCGGCCAGCGCGCCGCCGATCTGCAGGGGCCGTTCGACCGTGTACTTGGCGGTCTTGTAACGGATGACGGTGAGCGCGCGCTCGGCGTCCGGGTCGAGGTGCGACTGGATGTCGAGGTACTGCCCGGCGATCACCTCGGCGCGCATCCGGTTGAACAGCCGCCGGGGCGCGCCGCCCGTGTCGCCGAAGAGCTCGTCGGCCCAGGCCTGGGCGAGCACCCCGAGCAGGACGGCGGCGCTGTGTCCGAAAGGCACCGCCGATGACACGATGCCCGGGTGCCGCAGCGGCCGCGCCAGGCTCCGGTGCAGGGTGGGGCGGCCTCTGCGCAGGGCGCTGCCGTCCATGATGTCGTCGTGGATGAGCAGGCCCGCGTGGTAGAGCTCCAGCGCGGCGCCCGCGGCGACGGGGGCCGTCTCGTCCGTGCCGCCGGCGCCGCGCGCTCCCCAGTAGCAGAGCAGGGGCCTGATCCGCTTGCCGCCCTTGACCACGAACTCGCGCAGGAGCCGGTGGCCCTCGGCCAGTTCCGGGTCGGCGACGGGAGCGGGGTGGGCGTCGATGAACTCGCTCAGCAGGTCGTCGACCGCTGTCCTGACCCTGTGGATGGTCGTGTCGACCGGCTCCACGGGGGGTTCCGCAACCTCCGCCGTCATGATCCGTTCTCCTCTTTCGAGATCGTCGGACACACACGAGAAGCTAGGTCACGAATACCGAGAGTGAAATCGGTCGTTCCATTGACCGGAACACCCGGTTCACGGACGTCCCTTGGCGGAGCCAGTATTCGACCACGACAGCAGCCGACCCTTGCGGAGCACCCATGGCGGCCCCTCCTGGACTGGACGAATCTCTGCTCCAAACCATCTCCGGCCCCCGCGACCTGCGCCTTCTCCCAGCTGCGCATCTGGGGGCACTGGCTCGCGAGATCCGCGAGTTCCTCATCGCGAAGGTCATGGCGAGGGGCGGGCACCTCGGCTCGAACCTCGGCATGGTCGAGATCACGATTGCTTTGCACCGCGTCTTCCATTCCCCGGAGGACACACTTCTGTTCGACACCGGACATCAGGCATACGTCCACAAACTGCTCACCGGCCGACGCGCCGACTTCGACAGCCTGCGCGCCCACGGCGGCCTCAGCGGCTACCCCTCGCGCGAGGAGTCGCCGCACGACCACATCGACAACTCCCACGCCTCCACCGCGCTCGCCTACGCCGACGGCATCGCCAAGGCCCGCAGGCTCAAGGGCGAGGAGAGCCGCGCGGTGGTGGCCGTGGTCGGCGACGGCGCGCTGACCGGCGGGCTGGCCTGGGAGTCGCTCAACAACCTGAGCGACGGCGAGAGCCGCCCGGTCGTCATCGTGCTCAACGACAACGGCCGCTCCTACGCCCCCACTCACGGCGGCTGCGCCCGCAACCTCGGCACGCTGCTGGAGAACCTCGGCTTCGTCTACCTCGGCCCCGTCGACGGCCACGACATCGCCGCCGTCGAGCGCGCGCTGCGCACCGCGCGCACGCTGCCGAGCCCCAGCGTCGTGCACTGCAAGACCCGCAAGGGGTACGGCTACCGCCCCGCCGAGCTGGATCTGGGCGAGCACATGCACGCCATCCCGGCCAGCGACCCGCGTACCGGGAAACCGCTGTCGGCCGGGGGCCAGACCTGGACCCACGTCTTCTCCGAGCGGTTGTGCGCGCTCGGCGAGGCCAGGCCCGACCTGGTGGCGATCACCGCGGCGATGGCCGGGCCCACCGGGCTTGAGGCGTTCGGCCGGCGCTTCCCCGGGCGGATGTTCGACGTGGGCATCGCCGAGCAGCACGCGATGGTGTCGGCGGCCGGGCTGGCGCTGGAGGGCTTCCACCCGGTGGTCGCCGTCTACGCCACCTTCCTCAACCGCGCCTTCGACCAGGTGCTCCTGGACGTGGCCATGCAGCGGCTGCCGATCACGATCGTGCTGGACCGGGCGGGCATCACCGGTCCCGACGGCCCCAGCCACCACGGCATGTGGGACCTGGCGATCCTGTCGGCGGTTCCGGGCCTGCGGGTGGCCGCGCCGCGCGACGTCCGGCGGCTGCGCGAACTGCTCGACGAGGCCGTGGCGGTGGACGGCCCGACCGCGCTGCGCTTCCCCAAGGCCGGGGCGGGCGCCGAGCTGGCCGCCGTGGAACGTTCCGAAGGCCTGGACGTGCTGTGGAGCACCGGCGACGACGTGCTGCTCGTCGCGGTCGGCGCGACGGCCGAGGCGTGCGTGGAGGCGGCGGCGACGCTGGCCGCGGAGGGCGTGGGGGTGCGGGTGGTCGACCCGCGCTGGGTGCTGCCCGTCGCCCCCGGCCTGGTCGGGGCGGCGGCCGCGCACCACCTGGTCGTCACCGTCGAGGACGGCGTGGTGACCGGTGGGGTCGGCGCGGCGATCGCGCAGGCGTGCGCGGGCGGGACGCGGGTGCGCCAGCTCGGGCTGCCCCCCGCGTTCATCCCGCACGGCTCGCGCGAGCGGTTATTGGCCGACGCGGGACTGACCGGTTCGGGGATCGCGCACGCCGTACGGAAGGAGCTGGCCCGATGATCGAGCTCGGAATGCCGACGAGGAGGCCGAGGGTCTCGCGGCAGGTGATGGTGGGCGGCGTGCCGGTCGGTGGCGGTGCGCCGGTGAGCGTGCAGTCGATGACCACCACGCCCACCCACGACGTCAACGCGACCCTGCAGCAGATCGCGGAGCTGACCGCGTCCGGCTGCCAGATCGTACGCGTGGCGGTGCCGACGCAGGACGACGCCGACGCGCTGCCCGAGATCGCCCGCAAGTCGCAGATCCCGGTGATAGCCGACATCCACTTCCAGCCGCGCTACGTCTTCGCCGCCATCGACGCCGGGTGCGCGGCGGTGCGGGTGAACCCGGGCAACATCAGGAAGTTCGACGACAAGGTGGGTGAGATCGCGCGGGCGGCGGGGGACGCGGGCGTCCCGATCAGGATCGGGGTCAACGCCGGCTCCCTGGACCCCCGGCTGCTGGAGAAGCACGGCAAGGCGACGCCGGAGGCCCTGGTGGAGTCGGCGCTGTGGGAGTGCTCCCTGTTCGAGGAGCACGGCTTCCGCGACATCAAGATCTCGGTCAAGCACCACGACCCGGTGGTGATGATCGCCGCCTACCGCCGCCTCGCCGCGCGCTGCGACTACCCGCTGCACCTCGGCGTGACCGAGGCGGGGCCACTCATGCAGGGGACGGTCAAGTCGGCGGTGGCCTTCGGCGTGCTGCTGGCGGAGGGCGTCGGCGACACGATCCGGGTGTCACTGTCGGCGCCTCCGGTGGAGGAGGTCAAGGTCGGCATCGGCATCCTCGAATCTCTGGGGCTGCGGCAGCGCAAGCTGGAGATCGTCTCGTGCCCGTCCTGCGGACGGGCACAGGTGGACGTCTACCGCCTGGCCGAGGAGGTGTCGGCCGGGCTGGAGGGCTTCCCGTTCCCGCTACGTGTGGCGGTCATGGGCTGCGTGGTGAACGGGCCGGGCGAGGCCCGCGAAGCGGACCTGGGCGTGGCCTCGGGCAACGGCAAGGGACAGATCTTCGTGAAGGGCAAGGTGATCAAGACCGTTCCTGAGTCGCGGATCGTGGAGACCCTGATCGAGGAGGCCCTGCGCCTCGCGGAGGAGCAGCCTCAGTAGGAGCTCCTGCGCGGGGCGGCGGTCGGGCGGCGCGACAGGTTGGCGCGGCCGGTGGGCTGGATGTCGCGGACGGCGAGCTCGCGCTTGGCGGCGCGGCCGTTGGCCCGCTCGGTGGTGGTGCCGGTGATGGAGCTGGGGAGCTTGATTCGCATCTGGTTCCTTTGTTTGAGACCACTTCGTTTGAAGTGCTGTCAACGTAGTACTACAGACGGAGTGGTGTCAACCCCATGTCGCGTCGGCCGCGAAATCCTCGAAGGACTTGGGCGGCCGGCCCGTGACCCGCAGCACCACGTCGGTCGGTACGGCGTCGCCGACGGCACGCAGCGCCGCGAACGCCTCGATCTCCGCCCGCACGTCCGGCTCCGGCAGCCCGAACCCGGTCATGACCGCCAGATAGTCCGCCGCCGAGCCCAGATAGCGGACCGTCCGCCCCGAGGCCCGCCCGATGATCTCCACCACCTCGGCGAACGTCAGCGCGCGCGGCCCGGTCACCTCGTACGAGCGCCCCGCGTGCCCGTCCTCGACCAGCGCCGCCGCCGCCACGGCCGCGATGTCACCGGCGTCCACGAAGGCCTGACGGGCCTCGCCCAGCGGGACCGCGACCTCGCCGGCCAGCACCGCCTCACGCATCGCGCCCTCGTCGAAGTTCTGGTCGAACCACGACGGCCGCAGGATCGTCCACTCAGCGCCGGAGCCGCGCACCACCCGCTCGGCGGCCAGCAGCCGCTCGTCGCCCATCACCTCGATGCCGCCGCTGGACAGCAGCACGATGCGGCGCACCCCGCCTCGACCGCCGCCGCCACGAACTCCGGGTCCACCGGCAGGTCGTCCGGCGCCATCAGATACATGCGGTCGGCTCCGGCCAGCGCGGGCCGCCAGGTGCTCCGGTCGTTCCAGTCGAAGCGCACCTCGCCGTGCCGTGACGCCGGCCGTACCGGATGGCCGGAGGACCTCAGAAGGTCCGTCACCCGACGCCCCGTCGAGCCCGTCGCCCCCAGAACCAGGATCTCGTTCATACTGCACCCCTTCTTAAGGAAAGCTGGGAATGCCCCATTCGGCGGGAAATCAACCCACAAGAGCGGCCAATAATTGCGGACTACCGCTTTCTGGAGGTCAGCGACGTGAGTCAACTCAGCAGACGAACCTTCATCGCAGGTACGGCTGCCGCAGCCGCGGTCACCAGCGCGCCGGCCGCCGCGGCCAAGCCGAAACGCCCCAACATCCTGCTGATCGTCACCGACGACCACAGGCGAGAGACCGAGTGGGCGATCCCGTCGATCGTCGACCTGATCGGCGGGCAGGGAGTCACGTTCTCCCAGGGCTGCGTCACCACGCCGCTCTGCTCGCCCTCACGCTCGTCGATCATGTCCGGCCGCTACGCCCGCAACCACGGCGTCGTCGACAACACCGCACCCGGCCGGCTCGACCAGGACACCACCGTGCAGAGCCACCTGCGCGCCGGCGGCTACCGCACCGGCCTGTTCGGCAAGTACCTCAACGCCTGGGACCTGGCCCAGGCCCCGCCGAACTTCGACGACTTCGCGATCATGCGCCCCGCCTACCGGCGCGCCCAGTGGAACGTCAACGGCGCCGTGGGCCGCCGCCCCGGCTACACGACCACGCTCATCAGGCGGCACGCGCTGGAGTTCATCAAGGCCAACAAGGACCAGCCCTGGTTCCTGTACCTGTCGCCGTACGCCTCCCACGGGCCCAACACCCCCGAGGACAAGTACGCCAACCTGCCCGTGCCCGCCTGGGACGGCAACCCCGCCGTAACCGAGACCGACAAGAGCGACAAGCCACCCTTCATCCAGAACGCCACCCAAGACCTGGCCGCGGGACAGAAGGTCCGCCAGGCCCAGCTACGCACGCTGAAGTCGGTGGACGACCTGTTCAAGGCGGTCAGGGCGGAGCTCGTGGCCCAGGGCAAGCTGGACGACACGCTGATCATCTTCATCGGCGACAACGGCTTCAGCTGGGCCGAGCACGGCCACATCGGCAAGAGCGTGCCCTACCAGCCGGCCTTCCGCGTGCCGTTCTACCTGTCGTGGCCGGCGGGCGGCTTCGGCAAGGGCACCGACGACGACCGCCTGGCCGCCAACATCGACGTCGCCCCGACCATCCTGGACGCCGCCGGGATCCGGCCGCGTACCCGGATGGACGGCACCTCCCTGCTGCGCGGCGGCCGGCGCAGCCACCTGTTCCTGGAGTTCCACGGCCAGGCCGACGGCCCCGGGCCGGGCGTCTGGGCGTCGATCTACACCGGCTCCCGCATC
The DNA here is from genome assembly GCF_014203235.1 of Nonomuraea endophytica. Classification (GTDB taxonomy): domain Bacteria; phylum Actinomycetota; class Actinomycetes; order Streptosporangiales; family Streptosporangiaceae; genus Nonomuraea; species Nonomuraea endophytica. The sequence goes on from NZ_JACHIN010000007.1 coordinate 561,362, forward strand.
TACACCGAGTATTACGACGGCGGCGGGGTGAAGTTCCGCGAATACTACGACCTGCGCGCGGACCCCCACCAGTTGGAGAACCGGGTACGCGCCGACGACCTGGCCAAACGGCTAGCCACCGCCCGCGGGCTGTAGGCAGAACTCGTTGCCCTCGGGGTCGGCCAGCACGATCCAGTTCTGGTGCCTGGCCACCTCGACGGCGCCGAGCGCCCGCAGGCGTTCGCCCTCGGCCTCGACGTCGGCCGCGCGGACGTCGAGGTGCACCCGGTTCTTCACCGTCTTGGGCTCGGGCACGAGCACGAACCACACCCTCGGCGCACCCTGCGGCCCTTCGACCAGCACCGTCGGGTCCTCCTCCGGGCCGGACAGGCCGAGAGCGCGCAGCCGTTCCAGTTCGGCCTCGTCGTACGGGGCCACGGCGTAGTCGTCGAGCAGTTCCGCCCAGAACCTCGCCAGCGCGGCGGGGTGGCGGCAGTCGAACACGATGTCATGGAGCAGAGCCATCCGCCCATGCTGGCAGGCGGAGCCGGAACACCGCACCCGACGGCGACTCCTCGCAGGTCAGCGTGCCGCCGTGGGCCAGGGCCAGGCCACGGGCGATCGGCAGGCCGAGCCCGGCGCCGCCCGAGCTGGTGTCCCGGCGGACGAACCGGTGAAAGATCAGGTCGCGCGCCGACGGCGGCACCCCGGGACCGGTGTCGGCCACGTCCACGATCGCCTCGCCGTCCGCCCCCTTGACCGTCACGGTGACCAGGCCGTCCGGCGGGGTGTGCCGGCGGGCGTTGTCGAGCAGGTTGGCGATGACCTGGCCGAGCCGCTGGGCGTCGCCGATCACCGTCGCCTCCTCCCCCTCGACCGCCACCGTGATCTCCGGCGCGCGCAGCATGACCCGGTCGGCCTCCGCCTCACACAGCGCCCGCAGCTGGACCGGCTCGCGATGCAGGCCGAGCCCCGCGTCGATCCTGGCCAGCGCGAGCAGATCGTCCACCAGGCGGCCCGCCCGCCGCGTCTCGCGCACCAGCAGCAACTGCATGCGCTCGCGCTCCTCGGCCGGCATCGCGGCGGGCGCCTGGAGCACCGCCTCGGCCGTCGCCTGGATGCCGGCCAGCGGTGTGCGCAGCTCATGGGCGACGTCGGCGAGGAACTGCCGCGAACGGTTCTCCGACTCGCGGGCCTGCAGCTCGGCGCCCTCCAGCGAGTCGAGCATGGAGTCGAACGCGGCGGCGGTGCGGCCCAGCTCGGTGTCGGTACGCTCCGGCGCCAGCCGCTTGCCCCGCTGCCCCTGGGCGATCTGCCTGGCCAGCCCCGCCAGGTCGTCCATCGGCCGGGTCGCGCGCCGCAGCGCGACGGGCAGCACGAAACCCAGCGCGGCCAGCGCAGCCAGGCCCGCGACCAGCATCAGCATGCGCAGCGTGGTGCGCGGCCCGTCGATCGTCTCGGTGTCGGCATAGAGCGTGAGCAGCCCGCCGCCCGGCAACCGCCTGGTCAGGGTCAGGTCGCCGAGGTCGGCCGCGAAGCCGCCGAGCGTGTGGCGGCGACCGGCCAGGTCCACGAGCTCCGCCTCGATGCCGGCGCCGCTGACCCGGCGCACCAGCCGGTCCGGCAGGACCTTGCGCCGGTCGAGCTGGACGGCGAACTGGGCGCGGTCCACGAGCCGGTCCTGTGCCTGGTTCCTGGCCAGCAGGCCGAACAGCGCGTCCACGGCCACCAGCAGCACGACCAGCGTGACGGCCACGACCAGCAACGTCGCCCCGGCGACCCGGCCGCGCAGGGAGCCGGCAGGCCTGCCGTACCGCCTCATCGTGGACCATCCAGAACGTAGCCAAGCCCGCGCACGGTGTGCAGGACCCGCTCCCCCGAGCTTTCGAGCTTGCGGCGCAGCGCGCTGACGTGCACCTCGACCAGGTTGGGGTCGTAGGCGTCGTAACCCCAGACGCTGGTGAGCAGCTGTGTCTTGCTCAGCACCTGGCCGCGGTGGAGCGCCAGGTGGCCGAGCAGCCGCAGCTCGGTCCTGGTCAGCTCGACCGGCCGGCCGTCCCGCAGGACCAGTCCCTTGTCCACGTCGATGATCAGGCTGCCGATCTGCAGCGTCGACGGCGTACGGCGCAGCCGCCTGAGCACCGCGCCGACCCGCGCGGTCAGCTCGGACAGCTCGAACGGCTTGACCACGTAGTCGTCGGCGCCCGCCTGCAGCCCGCGCAACCGGTCCGAGACGCCGTCCCTGGCCGTGAGCACGATGACCCCGGCGTCGCTGCGCCCACGCACCACCTCCAGCAACGCGAACCCGTCGCGGCCGGGCAGCATGAGATCAAGCACGACCAGGTCGGGCTGGAAGGTGTTGAGCTCCTGCTCGAACCCGGCCCCGTCAGGCACCCCACGAGCCACGTACCCCGCCGACCCCAGCCCGGACAGCACGGCGAGCCGGATCGCCTCCGCGTCCTCGACCACCATCACCCGCGCCGAACTGGTCATCCGCCCATTATGCGAACCCCGCGGACCGGACAAAACGCCCCTCAGCCAATCTTCAGCCTTCCCAGATGTCCTCGCAGTAGCGTTCCGTCGCGCGTAGTTCCTCCAGCCAGGTCTCGCTCGCGGCCTGGTCGGCGGCGGTGCGCTCGCGGTGGATGCGGGTCAGGGCCGCGCGTACCGCGGGGGCCATGCGGGTGCCGTCGCCGCAGACGTAGACGCGGCCGCCGGCCTCCAGCACGTGCCACACCTCGTCCGCCTCGTGCAGCAGGCGGTCCTGGACGTAGCGCTGGCCGTTCTGCGGGGTCTCGCTGAATGTCGGGCGCAAACTGACCACGCCTGCTGCTTCGGCCGCCTCCAGTTCGGCGCGGTGCAGGTAGTCGATCTCCGGGGCGTCGCAGCCGAAGTAGCACAGCAGCGTGCCGCTTGCGCGGCGGTGCAGACGTTCCATGACGACGCCGCGGAACGGGGCCAGGCCGGTGCCGGCGCTGACCAGGATCGCCGGGATGTGTTCGTCCGACAGGCCGTGGAAGGCTGTCGGGCCTGGTACCACCCGGGCCTGCACTATGGCGCCTGGCTCCACCTCGGCCAGGTGGCTGGAGGCGACGCCGTGGAACCATCCGGCGCCGGTCCGGCTCGGGGCGCTCAGCTGCGAGACCATCAGGTCCACCGCGCCTGGGTGGGTCAGCGGGGAGGTGGAGATCGAGTAGTTGCGCGGGCGCAGGGCCGGCATGAGCTCCAGGAACACCTCGAACGGCAGCTCGCACGCCGGATGCTCGTCCAGCAGGGTCAGGACCGTGGTGCTTGCCGGGTCCTCGGCTTCCAGGGCGGCCTTGGTGTTCGGGCAGCGGGTGTGGGCGGCCAGGGCGCGTATCTGGGTGGCGGTGGCCGGGCGTTGGAGTTCCAGGAAGCCCGACAGGAGTTCGCGCACGGTTACCGGGGTGTCCACCGGGAGCTGGGTGCGGGTGCGGCGGGCCTGGCGGAGCCGTACCAGCTGGGCGGGGTTGAGGCCGAAGCGGGCGGCGGCGCGCTCGACCAGGTGCGGCGGGTTCTCCGGCAGGACGGCCAGGTGGTCGCCGGTGCGGTAGGTGGCGCCTTGCGGGAGCTCCAGGCGGAGGTGGCGCTTCTGGCGGCCGTCCGGGTGGGTGAGCGGTTCGGCCAGCAGGACGCGCATGGGGCGCACGCCGTGGTGCTCGGCGCGCTCCTCGGCCGGTGTTCTGGTCACGGGTTCGAGGCGGAAGGCTGGACCCTCCGGCACGGCGCTGACCTGGGTCTTTTCGGGGCCGGTCAGGGCCGGCCACAGGTTGGCTGACCAGGCGTCGATGGCGCCTTCCAGGTCGCCTGAGGCGTCCGCGACGCCCCGCTCGGCCAGGCGGGTCGCGCCCGTGGCGGCCAGCCGTTCGTCGATGAGCTTCGGGACGCGCTGGAACGTGGCCGCCCAGTTGCGGTCGCCCACCCCCAGCACCGCGTACGGCGTGCCGGGCACCGTGTCCGCCTCGGCCAGCCAGTCCACGAACCGGGTCGCGTCGTCGGTCGGGCGGCCGTTGTAGGAGGCGGCCACGATGACGACCGGGGTGTCGGCCAGCGTGCCGGCGGCCTCGTCCAGGGAGGAGACCTTGGCCGCGAAGCCGCGTTCCTCCGCCTCGGCGGCGAGGTCGTGGGCGATGGCGGAGCAGGTGCCCATGTTGGAGCCGTAGAGGATGGTGAGGGGCGAGCCGGGTGCGGCCAGCTTCTCGACGGGCTCCGGCCGCGGCGCCGTGGCCGCTGGGCGCGTGCGGCGGTCGGCGGTCGTGCGGGGTTCGACCTGGAGCGTGAAGCCGTCGGGCTTCAGCGTGAGGGTCTCCTTGACCTCCAGGTCGTAGTCCGCCGCGCCGGCCAGGTGGAAGCGGTGCGCCAGCAGCCCCAGCACCAGCGTCGCCTCGTGCAGCGCGAACTGCCTGCCGATGCAGGCCCGCTCACCGCTGCCGAACGCCTTGAACGCGTGCGGCGGCCGGGCGTCCTGCGCCTCGGGGGCGAAGCGGTCGGGGTCGAACAGCTCCACGTTCCTGCCCCAGGCCGGGTCCCGGTGCAGTTGCGGCGTCAGCACGAACAGCGACTCGCCCTGCTTGATCTCGTACCGGCCGCCGATGACCGTGTCGGCCAGCGCCTCCACCGCGAAGCCCGGGGCCGTCGGCCACAGCCGCAGGCTCTCCATCAGCACCTGGCGGGTGTAGCTCAGCCTGCCCACGTCGGCGTACGACGGGTCGGGCTCGGCCGCGTCGCCCCACAGCGTGTCCACCTCCTCCTGGACCCTGGCCAGCACCACCGGGTTCCTGGCCAGGTAGTACAGGGCGAAGGAGAGGGCGCCCGAAGTGGTCTCGTGCCCGGCGATCAGGAACGTGATCACCTGGTAGCGGATGTTGAGGTCGTCGAGCGGCTCGCCGGTCTCGGGGTCGATGCTGTGGAGCATGCGGCCGAGCAGGTCGCCGGTGCTCTGGTCGCCGGACTGCCTGCGCAGCCTGATCAGCTCGTCGACGAGTTCTTCCATGGCGCGTACGTCCTGGTGGAACTGCCGGGTGCGCTTGCGGTAGAGGACGTCGAGGCCGGGGATGAAGGCGCCCTTGGCCTGCGCGTATCCCAGGGCGCCGACGAGCGAGCCGATGAACGGGTGCGGCTGCGCGCTCTCGAACGAGGCGAAGTCGTAGCCGAATCCGCACAGGCCGATGGTGTCGAGCGTCAGCCGGGTCATGTCCGCGCTCACTTGCACGGGCTCCGGCCCCTTTCGCGACCAGGAGTCGACCAGCTTCCTGGCGACGTCGAGCATGGTCGCGTGGTAGCCGCGCATGGCGGCGACGGAGAAGGCGGGGAGCAGGATGTCGTGCGCCTTGCGCCAGTTGGGCTCATCGCCGTAGGCGGTGAACAGGCCGTCACCCGCCAGAGGGCGCAGGTTGACCAGGTCGGGGTGGACGTTCTTGCGGAATCGGGTCTCGTCGCAGAGTTCGGTGACGAGGTCGAGCCCGGTGACGATCACGGACTCCTCCCCGAAGGCGCCCAGCTTGAAGATCGGGCCCCAGGTGCGGGCCAGCTCGCACAGGTGAGCGACCTGCCGGTCCACCGGCGTGCTCAGGGCGTGGCCGACGATCGGCAGGGCGGGCGGCGACGGAATCTCGGCTGTGGACACGCGAACGTTCCCTTCTCCAGGTGTACGTCTTCGCCGTCAGGCTAGCACGAGACTTTGTCACTCGACTAAGTCACTCGAACAAACTCTTCGTGACCCACCTCCCACCACCCCGGAAGGCCGATGACCGGCGAAACCCTGGAGCTCGGGGGCTTCGCGGGTCAGCCCGTTCGCGGCGCTTTCCCCTTGCTCGGCCTGTGACGTGGGAGCTTCGTGCAGGTCACAGCCGATAGGGTGCGGGCATGGCTCATGTTCCCGCCGCCGAGCGGCGCCCGCAGATCGTGGAGGCGGCGATCGGGCTCATGGCCCGGGAAGGCGTCGCGGCCGGGAGCACCAGGGCCATCGCCGCCGAAGCGGGTGTCGCGCAGGCGATGGTGCACTACACCTTCGGCTCCAAGCAGGCGCTCTACCGGTCGGTGCTGGAGGAGCTCGGCAGGTCTCTGGTCGCCCGCGTTCAGGCGGCGCTGCCCACCGACGCCGACTTCGGCGAGACGGTCTCGGCACTGGTCAACGAGCTGTGGCGAACGGTCACCGAGGAGCGCGAGCGCTACCGGCTGCTGACGGAGCTGATCATGCTCTCGCTGCGTGACCCAGTGTTGCGGCAGGTGGCCTCCGAGTTCACCCACAACCTCGACGCCACCGCGGCGCGCCTGCTCTCCGACGCCGCCACGCGCGCCGGGCAGGATCTCGCGCTGCCCGCCGAGGAGATCGCCCGCTTCTTCCTCAGCGGCTTCGACGGGATCGTGACCCGATACCTGACCGACGACTACGACCTCGCCGCCTGCGAGTCGACCCTGCGCCTCATGCTCGACACCACGATCGCGCTCGCCGTATCGGATGCTCGCCTTGAGCCGGGTGCTCGCCTTGAGCGGTGAGGTACGCACGCGCGTGTCCGCGAACTGCGCGAGGAGACCGGCCTCGACCTCACCGCCGCACGCCTGGTGGCCGCCAGGACGTACGCTGTGACGCGGCTCGGGGTGAGCTCGCACCTGGTCGGCCTGTTCCACATCGCCGAGGTCGCCCCGGGCTCTCCGGCGGTGACCGAGGTGAACGGCACCACGGACGAGGTGGCCTGGCTGCCGATCACAACCCTCACAGACGCTCTTTCCCCAGCCGCAGCCGACGCCCTACGCCTGATCAGCGGTTACCAGCGGTCGTGAACCTGGGCGCGGATGCGGCGGTCGTAAAGGTCTTCGACGGCGGCCAGTGTCTCGGGCGGCAGGGCGGGCAGGGCGGCGGCTGCGGCGTTGGCTCTGGCCTGGTCCACCGTGCTGGCGCCCGGGATCACCGTGGTCACGCCGGGCTGCTGGATCACCCAGCGCAGGGCCGTCTGGGCAGGGGTAGCACCGGCCGGGGCCAGGGCGGCGAACTCGGCCGCCGCCTCCAGGCCGGTCTCGTAGTCGACGCCGGAGAACGTCTCCCCCACGTCGAACGCCTCGCCGTGCCGGTTGTAAGCACGATGGTCGTCGACGGCGAAGACGGTGTCGCGGCGGAAGCGCCCCGACAGCAGGCCTGACGCCAGCGGCACCCGGGCGATGATCGCGACCCCGGCCGCCCGCGCCGCCGGGAGCACACGTTCCAGCGGCTTGCGGCGGAAGGCGTTGAGGATGATCTGCACACTGGCCACACCCGGCCGGGCGATCGCGGCCAGCGCCTCGTCGCAGGTCTCGACGCTCACGCCGTAGGCGGCGATCCGGTCATCCCGCACGAGCGTGTCGAGCGCGTCGTAGACCTCGCCGGTGTCGAACACCGGGGTCGGCGGGCAGTGCAGTTGCACCAGGTCGAGCCGGTCGACGCCGAGATTGGCGCGCGAACGGTCGGTCCACTCGACGAAGTTCTTCAGCGTGAACTCGGCCGGGTCCTGCGGGCCGCGGCGGCCCATCTTGGTGGCGACCGTGAGGCCGTCGTGCTCGCGCAGGAACCGGCCGATGAGGCGTTCGCTGCGGCCGTCGCCGTACACGTCGGCGGTGTCGAGGAAGGTCACGCCCGACGCGACGGCGGCGTCGAGGATGGCGAGCGCGTCGCGCTCGTCCACGTTCCCCCAGTCGGCGCCGAGTTGCCAGGTGCCGAGACCGACCACCGAAGCGGATTGTCCTGATCTGCCAAATGCTCGCTGCTCCACGGGTTCCACCCTAGAACGCCGCGGCCGGGCAGGACACCCGTAAGGGGCGGCCACTAGATCGACGAGCCATCCCCCTAGTCGCACCTTTCAGCATATCCACTATCGCCCCCGTTGGGCAGCATGAATGGCGCAAGGTTGTCAAATCTGGCAACAACCTGCCAACCCCTTCCCGGAATGGAGATTGGTCCCATGACGCCTAGGTACGCCTCCACTGTCGAACTGCCGCGCCTGGACGACCTGACCCTCGACCGGTTCGCCGAGGACGGCTACCTGGTCCTGCCCGCCTTCCTGCCCGAGGGCCTGGTTGCCAGGCTGCGCCCCGAGGCCGACAAGTGGGTGGACGACGGCCTGCGCGCCCGTTCGATCGCCTCCACCACCAACCCCGAGCTGTACGGGCTGCCGCCGATCATGGAGCTGGAGCTCGACGCGCATGGCGAGCTGATCGGCCACCCGCCGCTCATGGCCGTGCTCAGTCAGCTGATGGGTCCCTCCTTCGTCTTCCACCACCTGCACAGCGACCGGCAGGCTCCCGGTCTGGCCGGCAAGCCCTGGCATCACGACTATGAGCAGCGGCCGCAGGCCCACCGGGCGTACACGATGATCCACACGCTGCACTACCTCGACGGGCTGGACGAGGAGACCTCGGCGCTCGCGGTGCTGCCCGGTTCGCACCGGGAGGTCGCGGAGAAGGACGCGCGGGCCCGGTACGGCACGGCGTGGCTGCCCGGCGAGGTGCTCATCGAGGACCTGCCGCCCGGCTCGACGATCGTCATGCACTCGGCCCTCTTCCACGCCCGCCGTCCCCGGCCCGGCCTGCCCGGCAAGCCGCGCTACCTGGTCGACACCTCCTACTGCCAGGCCGGGACGCTGTGGCCGCCGGTGAAGCCGTACTGGCGGCACATGCTGCGGCGGGGCAGGGAGCTCGGGCTCGACCGCGGGCTGTGGCCCGATCTGTTCGACGCGCGGCACTTCGCCGAGTACGTCAAGCCGGCCTGACGGGAGCGCCGGTCATGTTGTATTCGGGAGTCTCGTGGGGCGCCGACGGCTACGAGGTCGAGGTCCTGGACGTCGACGGGCGGGCCGCGCTGCCGCCGGCCAGGTTCGGCGCCGGGCAGATGGAGAGCTTGATCGGCCACCTGACCAGCCTCGGGGACGGGCTCGTCACGGTCGTGGAGAGCACGATCGGCATCCTGGACGGCCGGATGATGAGCGCCGGTCTCGACGTCTACCGCGCCGATCCGCAGATCGTGCCCGGCCGGCCGGCGTTCGGCTCGGTGCCCGCGGGGCGGCTGGCCCGCGCCGCCTACCGCGACCTGGCCGCGCTGACCAGGCTGGATCCCGGCCGCGGCACACAAACCGGGCGCGAGGGCGACCTTGAGGCGGGCATCGCCGACGGGGCCGCCGCCCTGGCCGCGCTCGCCGCCGCCGGTCGCTGCCTGAGCCATGGGCCGCGTGAACGCCGCGAGGTCGCGCTGACCTTCGACGACGGGCCGCAGCCGCCGTACACGGGACAGGTTCTCGACGTCCTGGAGAGGTACGGCGTGCGCGCCACCTTCTTCTGCGTCGGCCTGAACGCCGGGGCCCATGCGGAGGAGATCGCCAGGATGCGGGAGCAGGGGCACGCGGTGGGCAACCACACCTGGTCGCACCCGTTCCTGCCCGAACTGTCGCGGGCGCAGCTGGCCGAGCAGATCGAGCGGACCGGGGCGGCCATCGCGGGAGCGGGCGGCGGGCGGGCGCCGGTGTTGTTCCGCCCGCCGTACGGCTCGCGCAACGCCGAGGTGATGGGCTGGCTGCGCGAGCTTGGCACGACGGTGGTGTTGTGGGACGTGGAGCCGTTCGACTGGGCGATGCCCGGCGCGCGGGAGATCGCCGAGATCGTGCTCGGCCAGGTGCGGCCGGGCTCGATCATCCTGCTGCACGACGGCGGCGGCGACCGCTCGCAGACGGTCGGCTCACTGGCGCCGATGATCGAGGGGCTGCTGGATCGCGGCTACCGGTTCGTGCTGGTGGACGAGCTTCAGCGAGTGACCAGGTAGCCGCCTCGCTCAGATGCGCCGCAGGCCGATGGCCAGTGTGACGGCGGTCAGCGCGACCAGTCCCGCGAGCGTGGTGGTCAGCCCGGCGGCGTCGGCGAACCAGCCGACCAGCACCGGCCCGATCAGCAGCCCGCTGTAGGTGAGCGTGTTGACCTTGGCCAGGGCGGACGCGGGATTGTCGGCGCCGTGCCCGATCGAGCTGAAGATGATCGGCACGAGCACCGACAATCCCAGCCCGACCAGGGCGAACCCGGCGATCGACAGCCACGCCACCGGTGCGGCCACCGCGAGCGCGAACCCGGCCACCGCGATGACGCCGCTCCAGCGGACCAGGCGGGCGGGGCCGTACCTCTCGTGCAGGCGGTCGCCGACCAGGCGCCCGCCCGCCTCGCAGACGCTGAAGCCGACGTAGCCGAGCGAGGCGGCGGCCAGCGTGGCGCCGAGGTGCTCGTGCAGGAAGATGCCGCTCCAGTTGCCGACCGCGCCGGAGACCACGAGCACGACCGTCCCGGTGAGGCCGAACACGAGCACCCGCGCGGTCCAGCCGCCGCGCGCCCGCTCCTCGGGCGCGCGGGCGCCCGTCCTGTCGGCGCGCCCGGAAAGCATGCCCCGCCCAGCCGGTACGGCCAGCGCCACCATGGCCACGGCCACCAGCGTGAAGTGCTGGCCCATCGTGAGCCCGGCCTTGAGCGAGAGCCCGCCGAGCACGGAGCCGATCGCGGCGCCGATGCTCCAGGCGGCGTGGCAGCTGTTCATGACGTGCCGCTTGAGCGTGCGTTCGACGGTGATGGCGTGGGCGTTCATCGACACGTCGATCACCCCGTCGACCGCGCCGAACAGCACCAGCACCACGCCGAACCAGACGAGGTCGCCGGCGAGGGCGTAGCAGGGCAGCAGCAGGGGCAGCGCGATCACGGCGGCGCGTACGACCGGCGCGCTGCCGTGGCGGGCGACGAGGCGGCCGGTGAGCTGCATCGCGACCAGCGCCGACAGGATCGGCAGCGTGAACAGCAGGCCGAGCTGCCCGTCGGAGAGCCCGAACTGGAGCTTCATGGACGGGATGCGCACGAAGTAGCTCGCGAGGACCATCCCGGTGACGAGGAAGGGGACCGCGGCCATCCAGGGTGCGCGGCGGTCAGGAAGAAGGCCGGTGGCCCGCGTCGTCTCGATCAAGGCCGCTCCCGCATCGTGGGTTGCCAAGAATGACACACAGCTTGGCACTTTATTGCCTTCCAATGCAAACCCGTGTCAATCTGGGGGCATGAAGGTCAGCATCGTGATCCCGTACAAGCGGCGCCTGCACACCATCCGCGGCACGTTCGCCGCGCTCGCGGAGCAGACCATGGACCCCTCGCGGTTCGAGGTCCTCGTCGGGGCGATGGAGTACGAACCGGAGTACGTGGCGGCCTGCCGGGACTTCCCCACCCTCGGCATTCGCACGGTCATGACCGGCGAGGACTGGAACACCGGCCGCGCCAGGAACCTGCCGCTGCCGCTGGCCCGCGGGCAGGTCGTGGTGTTCCTCGACGCGGACATGGCGCTGCCGCCCGGCCTGCTCGACCGCCTCTACGACCACTACTTCCAGCACGGGCAGAACGTCTGCGTCCTGGGCCAGACGCTGGGCTACGACGAGGTCGTCGAGAGCGACGTGGCCGAAGCGGAGGCGCTGCCGTACAGCCACTATCGGCAGGTGCTCGCCGATTTGGAGGCCGGACCCGAGCTGAGGGCGGACCCGCGCTGGACCGACGCGTACGCGCCCGCCTTCGCCCGTTTCCCCTGGGCCTTCACCCGCACCGGGCTCGTGGCGCTGCCCGCCGCGACCATCAGGCGGCACGACCTCACCTTCGACCAGGGCTTCCACGGCTGGGGGCCCGAGGACCAGGAGTGGGGGCTGCGGGTCGCGCGGACCGGCACGCCCATCGTCCTCGGCCGCGACATCTACGGGCTGCACCTGCCGCACCACCGCGACGTCGCGGCCAACGGCGCGACCGCCTGGCGCAACAACCGCTACTACCTGGGCAAATGGCCGCGCAGGGAGCTGGAGCTGGCGCTCGCCTACGGCTGGCTCGGCGCCGACGAGGTCTACCCGGCGGTCGAGCGCGAGCTGGCCGGCAACCCGCTGAGCGTGGTGCGCGGCCTGGTCGACGGCACCGACATGCTGGTCGTCGGCGCGCCGATCGCCGACCGGGCGCAGGTGCCCCACACACCCGAGCTGAGCTCGCTGTTCGACGGGCGGGCTCCCTACGACGTGCTGCCGCTGGCCGGGTTCGCCCTGCCGTACGGTGACAAGAGCGTCGACGAGTGCCGTATTCTGCCGCCCATCCAGCGGCTGAGCGAGCGCTTCCAGGACACCATCGTGCGCGAGGCCGAACGCGTCTCCCGCAAGCTCGTCGCACCCGCGGGGGACGAGCGACGCTAGACCAGGAGCCGACATGCCGATCACGAACTGGGCGGGCAACGTCACCTTCGGCGCGGCCCGCGTGCACCGGCCGGAATCCCTCGACGAACTGCGCCGCGTGGTGGCGGCCGGGCCGCGCGTACGGGCCCTGGGCAGCGGCCACTCCTTCAGCCTCGTCGCCGACACCAGCCACGACCTGGTCCGCCTGGACGGCCTGCCGCCCACGGTCGAGATCGACGCCGAGCGCTCGACCGCCACCGTCGCCGCCGGCCTGCGCTACGCCGAGGTCGCCGAGCACCTGCACCGCGCCGGGTTCGCACTGGCCAACATGGCCTCACTCCCGCACATCTCGGTCGCCGGATCGTGCGCGACCGGCACCCACGGCTCCGGCGACAGCCGCCGCTGCCTGGCCGCCGCCGTCGTCGCCCTGCAGCTCGTCGGCCCCGACGGCGACCTGGTCGAGCTGAGCCGCGAGCACGACCCCGGCGTCTTCCCCGGCGCCGTCGTCGCACTCGGCGCGCTCGGCGTCGTCACCCGGCTGACGCTGGAGATCGAGCCCGCCTTCGACGTGGCGCAGCGGGTCCGGCTCGACGTGCCGCTCGATGAGGTCTCCGAGCGTTTCGACGAGGTGTACGGCGCCGCCTACAGCGTCAGCACGTTCACCGACTGGCGCGGCGGCAAGGCCGAGGTGTGGCTCAAGCACCGCCTCGACGAGGAGAGCTCCGGCTGGCTGTCCGGCGCGGGCTTCGGCGACGGCTGGTCGGAAAGCGGGTGGGCCGGCGGCCGCGCAGCCGAACGACCGGTGCACCCGGTGCCCGGCATGCCGCCCGAGTCCTGCACCGAACAGCTCGGAGTGCCGGGCCCCTGGCACGAACGGCTACCGCACTTCCGCCCCGAGTTCCTGCCCGGCGCGGGCGAGGAACTGCAGTCGGAGTACTACCTGCCCCGCGAGGCGGCCCGCAAGGCGTTCGAGGCGATCAGGGAGATCGGCCCGCTGGTGGCGCCCGTGCTGCACGTCTCGGAGGTGCGTACCGTCTGCGGCGACGACCTCTGGCTCAGCCCCGCCTACGGCCGCGACACCGTCACCCTGCACTTCACCTGGATCCGCGACGCGGCGGCCGTCATGCCCGCCCTGGCCGAGGTCGAGGAGCGCCTCATGCCGCTGGGCGCCCGCCCGCACTGGGGCAAGCTCACCACGGCCAGACCCCGGCAGATCAGCGCGATGTACGAGCGGGCGGCCGAGTTCGGGCGGCTGGCCCGCAAGCTCGACCCGTCGGGCAAATTCCGCAACGCCTACGTGGACGCGCTCTTCCCCGCCTAGGCACTCCTGGTTTTCCAGTCGGCCCTGACCTGGGCGATCATGTGCACGGCGGTGGCCTCCAGCGCCGTGCACGGCGAGCGCAACCGCTCCGAACGACAGCGCCCATCCTCGGGCCCTGGTCCAGGTCGCGTCGTCCACGGCCAGTTCGGCGCGCCCCGAGCACCGCGTCCCACACCGCTTCCAGCGCGACCGCCCGCACCGCTTCGCGCGTGACGGCGTCCCACTCGACGGGCAGCCCCTGCGCCGCGAGCAGGTGCGCGTCGATGACCCGCCCCGTTCACTCCAGCAAAGGCTTCAGATCGTACGGCGCGGCCAAGGAGACGATCAGATGCTCCACCCCCGCCGCCTCGAACTCCGCCGCCAGGTGCACCTGCTCCACGTCGATCATCACGGTCCGCTCGATCGCGCCCGGGTCGCGCCCGGCGGCCGCGCATCGGGTGTCCAGGTCGCGGCTGAGGCGGGTGAACTCGGTGACCGGGTCGGGGTGGCTCCAGCCGTACCAGTTCCAGAGGTCGGCGTGGCGGGCGACGGCGTCCAGCGTGCGGGGGCCCGCGCCCCCGATGAGCAGGCGCAACCCGCTCGCGGGCGGCACCAGCAGCCCGAGGCGCTCGCGCACCGCGGTGACGGCGCGCTCGAAGGCGGCGGCGCGTTCGGCCGCGGGCGGGAAGGGGTAGCCGTAGGCGAGATGTTCGCGCTCGTACCAGCCCGCGCCGAGCCCGAGCACCAGCCTGCCACCGCTCAGCAGGTCGACGGTGCGGGCCATGTCGGCCAGCAGGTGCGGGTTGCGGTAGGCGGTGCAGGTGACGAGGGGGCCGATGGCGGCGTTCCGGGTCTCCACGGCCATGGCTGCCAGCAGCGACCAGCACTCGTAGTGGGCGCCGTCGGGGCGGCCGTGGTGGGGGATGAAGTGGTCCCAGGTCCAGATGGAGTCGAGCCCCGCGGCGTCCGCGGCGCGCCAGGCGGCTCGCAGGTCGCCGAGTTCGCAGTGCTCAGGACGGAGCTGCACGCCAAGCCTCATGCTCCTTATCCAACACTCTTTGGCAAGTGCTTGGCAACCAATTGCCAGGCGCTATTGCTTCTGCTGCTGCTCTGGCGCGTAGATGTGCCGCCAGTGTTCCGCCGAGCGCTGCAGGTCGTCGCTGACCAGGATGAGGAACTGGCCCAGTTTGTCCAGCCGGGTTCCGGCGGGCGTGTCCACGCCGAGCGCTTGGGCGCTGCTCCGCGAGGCCTCGGCGATCAGGGTGTTGATCCGGACGCTGGCCAGCATGGCCTGGTACCACACGTCGTCGTCCATGACGTAGCGCTCGGCGCGGCCACGGGGGTCGCGCTCGCGCTTGATGATCTCCATCTCCTCCAGGTAGGCGACCGCCTTGGAGATCGAGGCGGGGCTGACGCCCAGGCGTCGCACGAGTTCGGCCGAGGTGAGGCTGCCCCCGTCGGTGGTGAACAGCGCGGCGACCACCCTGGCCATCATCTGCGGCAGCCCGCTCTGCATGAGCAGTTCGGTGAGGTGCTTGGACACCCGCTCCACGACCCGCGGATCACGCGCGCCGAGGTCGGCCGCCCTGCCTGACGCCGATCGGCCGGAGCCCTGGCGTACTGGTTGCCTGCTGGCCCGGTGGGCCTGGTCGGCGCGGTAGTCGTTCGGGCCGCCGTTGCGCATGACCTCGCGGGTGATGGTCGAGGTGGGCCTGTCCAGGTTGCGGGCTATGGCGGCGTAGGTCAGGCCGTCGCGCAGACCGGCGGCGATCTGACGACGGTCCTGCTGGGTGAGCCTCTGTCCGGGCATCGGGCTCCTTGCTCCTGACTTCTCGCATCATGCTGCTTGCTTCACGCCTCGCGCGTCACGCCTCGTGCTGCTTGCTCACGCGATTGAGGTTCAACTTAGCTTAGTGCAAACCACAGTTGCATTAACTCGCAGCACTCACGCAACGATTATGCAGCTATAACCTGCAGCTTTGCGTTCTATTTCGCGGAATCGTGATTGACGAGTTCGTGTATGCAACGTAACTTTTGAGGTGTCGCGAAGATCCCTGAGGCAAGGAAACGACATGACATACACCGAGATCCAGAACGCCCTCGACCGCGCCGTCACCGAGCACGGCGCGCCCGGCATCGTCGCCGAGATCCGCAACGGCGACGAGACCTGGTTCGGCACGGCCGGTGTCGCCGACCTCACCACCGGCGCCAAGCGCGTACCCGGCGAACACCTGCACACCGGCAGCTCCGGCAAGGCCTTCACCGCCGCCGCCATGCTGGCGCTGGAGGCCGAGGGCAAGCTGAGCATCGAGGACCCGGTCGAGGAGCACCTGCCCGGCGTGCTCACCAACGGCTACGACGGCAACAAGATCACCATCAGGCACCTGCTCAGCAACAGCAGCGGCCTGTTCGCCACCGGCCTGGCCCCCGAGGCCACGTACCGCTACGCCACCCGCTCCGGCTTCGCCCAGCACCGCCTCGACGAGTGGACCAAGCAGGACCTGCTGAAGCTCGCGGTCTCCCAGCCGCCCGTCTTCGAACCCGGCGCCGCCTTCACCTACTCCAACGGCGGCTTCTACATCGCCGGCGCCATCATCGAGAAGGTCACCGGCAACAGCTACGCCGACGAGGTCAACCGCACGGTCATCCAGCCGCTCGGCCTGACCCACACCCACGTGCGCCGCCAGAACGAGTCCAGCTACGCCACCCCGCACCCCCGCGCGTACTCCTCCCTGTTCTTCAAGGACGGCACCGACCCTTCCACGGTCACCGCCGAAAACTGGCAGTCAGTCATGGAGGACCCCGGCACCCCGCCCCTCGACGTCACCGAGTTCAACACCTCCCTGGGCTGGTCGGCCGGCGACGTCGTCTCCACCAGCGGCGACATGATCCGCGTCATCGGCGCCCTGGCCTCGGGCACCCTGCTACCGGCGGAGCAGCACCGCAAAATGTGGACCACCATCTCCACCGAAGGCGGCCACTGGATGCCGTACACCCACTACGGCCTCGGCGTCTTCGAGTTCGACCGGGAGATCACCAACGGGCTCGTCCTGCGCGGCGTGGGCGGCAGCCTGTGGGGCTCCTACATCTCCACCGTCAGCACCCCCGACGGCGACCACGTGATCTCCCTGCACACCAACACCGAATGGAAGACCTGGGACATCATGTTCGACCTCGTCAAGGCGGAGTTCGGCAAGGGCCTGTGACACACTCCCCGGCCATGCGGACCGGGGCTTCCCCAGAGGTGCCGCGTACTTCAAGCGGCACCTCTGGGGCGTTCTGCTTCCCAGCGCCGCACCATCCCAAGCGCACCCTCACCTAAGCCCCGCCCTCTCCAGGGCCCGACTCCGCACCCCTTCGCCCCCGCCCCCCTCTCACCCTCTTCGCCCTCGCCCTCTTCGTCCCCCGCGCTCCCGCCTCCTCTCACCGCTCGGCCTTCACCCTCCGCCTTCGCCCTCTCGGCTCCCACCCTCATCCCAGGCCTCCTCATTCCGTCGTCCCATGCGCCCTCAACCCCTCTCGTCGCGGACCGCGCACCTCGGTTTTCGCCCCTCAGCCCTCTCGGCTCTCCGGTCCCGCCTCGCCCCTCCCCTCAGCCCGCCGCTCCCTCGCCCCTCCCCTCCCTCGACCTCCCTCTGTTCCTCGGCCGCTCGGCTTCCCCGGCCCTCTGCCCCTCGCCCCCTTAGCCCGTCGTGCCCGTGCTCCTAGGCCGGTGTTTCTTGAGCCGTCGGCGCGGTGGCCGTTTTGGATCTGGGGCCATGAAGGGCTTCCAAGGGGGATGTCCGTATGTGACAGATAACTGTCGTTGCGGTCACTCCGTGCATTCGGTGACAATCGGGACATGTCCACCGCACACCGCGTTGTGATCGCGCTCTTCCCGAACGTCGACCTGCTCGACGTCACCGGCCCGGCCGAGGTGTTCGCCCTGGCCAACCGGGTCAGCGGCCGCGCCCTGTACGAGGTGCTGCTGGCGGGACCCCAAGGCGGCCACGTCACCACGTCTGCCGGGGTGAAGCTGGTAGCCGATCTGTCGTTCGACGAGGTCGGAGACCGTGTGGACACCCTGCTGGTACCAGGAGCCGTAGACGTAACCCCGCAAGGCCCGCTAGCCCTGACGGACCCCGAAGTAGTGGCATGGGTCCGACAAACCGCTCCGATAGCCCGGCGCGTGGCATCGGTGTGCGTAGGCGCGCACATCCTGGCGAAGGCCGGACTACTGGAAGGCCTCACAGCCACCACCCACTGGTCCACCGCCGCACAACTGGCCGCAGATCACCCGAACATCACCGTCGACCCCGACCCGATCTTCGTACGTTCCAGCAGCCGGGTCTGGACCGGCGCAGGCATCAGCGCCTGCCTCGACCTGACCCTCGCGCTCGTCGCCGACGACCACGGCGAGGAGACCGCGCTGGCGGTGGCCCGAGAACTGGTCATGTACCTGAAGCGGCAGGGCGGCCAGAGCCAGTTCAGCGTCCCGCTGGCCCATGCGGCCACCGGCCGCCGCGACATCGACGACCTGCGCCTATGGATCGCCGAACACCTGACCGAGGAGCTCACCCCGGTCGAAATGGCGGCCCGGATGGGGCTGAGCCAGCGCCAGTTCGCCCGCGTGTTCCGGCAACGTACCGGCACCACTCCCGGCGCCTACATCGAGGCCGCCCGCGTAGAGGCGGCCCGGCGCCTACTGGAAACCACCGACCTGCCCCTGCCCCGAGTGGCGACCGAAAGCGGCTTCGGCTCCGTGGAAACCCTGCACCGCGCCTTCCGCCGCCGCCTCGGCACCGGCCCAGGCTCCTACCGCCGCCGCTTCCGCACCGTGGCCTAAACCCTTTTCCGCGGTACGGCGGCGCCAACCCGACCCACCCCAAATACCCACCACTCACCAGCGGCGACGACCCAAGCCCGCACCCGTGTCGGCGCAAGCCTGCCCAAAACCCCGAGGCGCACACACCCAGCCCACATGGGCGCGTATCCAGCAAAACACCTAGCAAGCTCCAGGAACGCGCCCCCACCAAGCCACCCAGAAATCCCGAGGCGCAAGCCTGCAAGACAACCCGAGAGGAACGCCATCATGAGCACCACCGCTTCGCCCACCCTCCGCCAGGTCTCCGGCCTGCCCACCGACCCCGCCCGCCTGACCGACGCGACCCTGATCATGATCGACTACCAGAACACCTACACCACCGGCGTCATGGCCCTCACCGCCGCCGACCAGGCCCTAACCGCAGGAGCCCGCCTCCTCGAACGCGCCCGTACCGCCGGCACAAAGATCATCCACATCGTCAACGACGGCGGCCCCGGCACCCCCTACGACATCCGAGCCGAGATCGGCGCCATCGACCCGCGGGTAGCACCGCGCGACGGTGAGCCGGTGGTGGTCAAGACGTTCCCGAACGCCTTCCACGAGACCGACCTCCAGCAGGTCCTGACCGGCTTGAACGCAGGCCCCGACCTCATCCTGGCGGGCTTCATGACCCACATGTGCGTTACGTTCACCGCACAAGGAGCCTTCAACCTGGGCTACCGCCCCACGGTCGTCGCCGACGCCTGCGCCACCCGCCCACTCCCCGGCGCGGACAACACGGTGGTGCCCGCCACCACCCTGCACACCGCCGCCCTGACCACGATCGGCGACCTGTTCGGCGTGGTCGTCCCCAACGCCGACGCCCTCCCGATCTGACATCCCACACCGACCCACCATCGCCCGAGCCTCCGGCCCACGCGCTTACCCACAGCGACCGGCCGGAGGCTCGTGCCGCGGGACCGGTCTCTCCTTGAATCACTCATCCATGCTCTGAAGACCACTTGAGGCTCAGCGAGGTAATCTCCCGGTAGACGAGCGCGCCTGGCGGGTGAGCTTCCGCCTGCTGAGCAGATCCGCCTGCCAAAGGAGACCTGGCGATCCCGGGCAGGGCGAGGCCATGAGGGTGAACCCTGGCGCAAGCGGGGAGTCGGGCTCCGCCCGACGGAAACGCGCGGAGCGAAGCGGGGCACCCTTGTCCTGGGTGGGGTCCAACTGCCTAACCACTTAGCCGGGCAACGGGTGGGCCTGGCAGAACGCGCGAAGCACCTTGCCGTTAGAACTTGCTGCGGAGTTCGTCCACGCGGGCTCGCCACACCTTGGCCTCGCTGTCCGTGAAGATGGCCTCTGCTCGTTCCAGCCGCACCGTAGCCATCTCCGGCTCGTCGCGGGCCAGCGCCAACTCCGCCAACGCCAGCAAGGACTGGCCCTCGCACTGCTGGCTGCCCCCCAAACACGCCGCCATCAAGGCGTCGCCCAGCAACGGCCGGGCCCCGGCCAAATCGCCCTGGGCCAGCCGCACCCGTCCGATCCCCAGGAGCGCGAACGCCTCGCCGATGGAGTCGTTCATGCTGGTCGCCGTGTGCAGGGCGGCGTCGAACGACTCCTCCGCCGCCTCCAGCCGCCCTCGCGTGAGCAACGCCTCGCCCAGCCGGAATCGCACCTGCGCCTCGATCCGGCTCGACCCGGTACGCACGCAGATGGCCAGCGACTCCCGCAGGTACGGCTCGGCCTCCTCCGCCCGCCCCGACTCCAGGTGGATCTGCGCGATGTTGCGCAACACGTGCGCCTCCCCGACGGGATCACCAACAGACCGCAGGTCTTCGAGCGCCTGCTCGTACCACTCCTGAGCGACGGTGTACTGCCCCTTGGTGCGCTCGATGAAGGCCAGGTGCCGCAGAACGAGCCCACGCCCATGCACGTCCCCGCTGGCCTCGAACCAGGCGCGGGCCGATTCGAGGTTCTGCTGCGCCTCGGCCAGCCGCTGCTCGACCAGCTCCAGCCCACTGAGCGAGTACCGGACGACAGCTTCGCCCCGCTTGTCACCGGCCCGCCGTACAGCACCCCAGGCCACTTCGTGCGTCTCCCGCCAAGCCTGCCGATAGGACCGGGTCTCGAAAAGCGTGACGGAGGTGACGGCCAGATCCCAGCAAAGCTCATGCAGCCCAAGGCGGGCAGCCTGATGCACGCTGGACACCAGGTTGGTGAGCTCGATCTGGAACCACTCGATCGGATCGGCGATCAAGCTCTCCACCAGCTCTTCGGGCAGAGTCCACGGCTCGGTGTCGGAGTGCAGGATGGTGTAGTCGCCGCCGTACGCCTGCCGATGCGCCCGGCTGGCCAGGTGAAGCCAGCACCGCAGCAACCGGTGCAGCGCCTCTTCCTGCTCCTGCGCCGGAATCTCCCGAGCCAGCAGCTCACGCACGTAGGTCCTGGTGAGGTCGTGCAGCCGGTACCGGACCTGCTGGTCGTCCCGGACAACAAGGTCGACCAGGCGTTCCTCGACCAGGGTCTCCAGGATGTCGGTGGCGGCGTAGGGGTCCATGTCGAGGAGCGGTCCGGCGATCCAGCCGCCGAAGTCGACCTCGTCCAGCGCCCCGAGCAGCAGCACCAGCCGGGCGGCCGGCGGGTCGAGTTCCTGGCAGGAGATGGAGATGGTGGCCCGGACGCTGGCGTCGCCGAGGATCAGCTCGTCGAGGCGGCGGCGTTCGTCGGCGAGCCTGCGTACCATCTGGTCGATCTGCCAGTGCTGGCGCATGGAGAGCTTGGCCGCGACGATGCCGAGGCCGAGGGGCAGGTGGCCGCAGGCTTCGGCCAGGCGTCTGGCGGCGGCGTGCTGGGTCATGACGCGGCCTTGGCCGATGACCTGGGAGAGCAGTTCGAGGCTGGTGGCCTCGTCGAAGACGTCGAGGTCGACGTGGTGGGCGCCGTGCAGGCCGATGACGGAGCGGCGGCTGGTGACCAGGAGGGCGCAGCGCGGCTCGGCGGGCACCAGGGGCAGGATCTGGCGGGCGCTGGCGGCGTCGTCGAGCACGACGAGTACGCGCCGGTTGGCCATGACGCTGCGGTACATGGTGCCGAGTTCGACGATGCCGCTCGGGAGCACGGAGGGGGCGACGCCGAGGGAGCGCAGCAGGCGTTCGAGCACCTGCTCGGCGGGGACGGGGTGGCCGTCGGCGTCGCGCAGGTGGGCGTAGAGCTGTCCGTCGGGGAAGGCTTCGCGGGCTTTGTGGGCGGCGTGTACGGCCAGCGCCGTCTTGCCCACCCCGCCCGGCCCGGTGACCATGACCACGGCGGCCCGGTGCAGCTGCTGCGAGTTGACCAGGTGGTCGCGCACGTCGGCGATGACCTCGTCGCGGCCGACGAAGTTGGACGGTGCGGCGGGCAGCTGATGGGGCACGATCTTCGCCGGCTCGGCGACGGGCGCGGCGGCCAGGGCGGGGTCCTGCGACAGGATGGCCTGTTCGAGCTGGCGTAGTTCTTCGCCGGGGCTGAGCCCGTGTTCCTCGACGAGCGTGTACTGAACGTTCCTGAGCACTTCGAGCGCCTCGACCTGCCGGTCGGCGCGGTAGAGGGCGAGGGCGAGCTGCATGTGGAGCTCTTCGCGCAGCGGGTGGACGGCGACGAGTTCCTTGAGCTCGCCGAGCAGCTCGTGGTGGCGTTGCAGGCGTAGTTCGAGGTCGATGCACTCCTGGAGCGCGACGAAGCGTTCCTCGTTGTGGCGGGTGGCGGCGGCCTGGACGCGGCGGCTGTTGATGCCTTCCAGCGCCTCGCCCCGCCACAGGGCCAGGCCGGCGCGGAACTCGCTGACCGCTCCTTCGAGGTCCTGGGAGCGTGCGACCTCCCGGCCGCGGGTGACGTGGCGGCGGAAGCGGGTGAGGTCGAGGCAGTCTTCGGGGACCCGGATGAGGTATCCGGCGGAGTGGGTGACGATGATCTCGGCGTCGGTGTACTTGCCGAACCAGCCGCGGAGCTGGGAGATGCAGATCTGAACCTGGGCGTCGGCGGTCTTCGGGGGTTCTTCGCCGTAGAGCGCCTCGACGAGGCGGCCGGTGGTGACCACCCGGCCGGGTTCGAGTAACAGCATCACCAGCACGATCTGGCGGCGGCGGCCCTCGATATTCACCTTGGTTCCGGCGAATACTTCGAGCGGCCCAAGCACCCGAAACTCGAGGATCAACGCCCACCTACTCACTTGACAACGAGTTACCGTTGTTCTGCAGAGATCACTATATGCGTGAAATATGACGTTGGGGAGAACCCCGATTCGGGGGCAGGGTTTCGGCCAGCACAAATGCCAACATACGAGTTAATCTTCATAACAGCACGGGTGCCACCCGCTGAAATCAGCAGGTGGCACCCGGCAAAGTCTGACTACTGTTCCGCCCAGGCGTGGAATCCCGCGTCGAGTTCCACGAGCAGGTCGATGGCGAAGTCCGTTCCCGATTCTCCGTTCGACATCAGGACCACTCCGGCCCCCGATTCGAGGCCGACGCCCGAATAGCAGCGGTACCCGGCGGCCACCCCGGTGTGCCCGAACCAGCGGATGCCGTCGACCTCCCTGACGACGGTGCCCAGCCCGTACGCGGCCCCGGCGGCCGGGGTGAGCAGCTGGCCGGCGGCCCACCGGTCGAGCAGCCGGCCGGTGCCCGTGTGCGCCCGCTGGATCTCCGCGGCCACCCTGGCCAGGTCGGCGGCGCTGGTCCACAGCCCGCCGGTGGCGCTCGGGTAGACCCGCCAGCCGCCGTCGAGCGGCCGGCCGTCCTGGTCGTGGCCGACCGCGGCGCGCTCGCCGAGGGAGCGGGCGAAGGCGGTGCCGTAGCCGCTGTCGAGCATGCCGAGCGGGCCGAAGACGAGCTCGCGCATGAGCTCGGGGAACGGCCGGCCGGTCAGGTCGCACAGCACCTGCTCGACGACGACGAAGTGGTTGCCCGAGTACCGATACCGCTCGCCTGGGGCCAGTTCGGCGCGGATCGGCGCGGTGGCCGCGGGCGGCCGGCCGTCCAGCACGTCGAGAAGGCTCGGCGCCGGATCGTCGGGCAGCCGGGCGCCCGGGCCGCCGAACTCGTCCTGGGTGAGCCCGGCGGTGTGCGCGAGCAGCCCGCGCAGCGTCACGCCGGCGGACGGCAGCCGCCAGCCGCGCAGGTAGCGGTTGACGTCCTCGTCGAGGTCGACGATGCCGTCCTGGGCCAGCCTGAGCACGCCGACCGCGGTGACGTGCTTGCTCACCGAGCCCGCCTGGAAGACGGTGTCCGGCCTGACCAGCGCCCCGGTGGCGGCCGAGGCGAGACCCTCGCCCCACGCCTCGGCCACCGTGCCGTCGGCGACGAGCGCGACGGCGGCGCCGGGCACCCGGTGGCGCTGCAGGCGCAGCCGCGTGGCCGGGATGCCGGGGAAGAAGCGGTCCAGGAACGCGCGGCCGTGCGGCGTGTGTCCCTGGGCCGGGATGAGCAGCGCGACCAGCCGGTCCAGGAAGCGGTCGGCCAGCGCGCCCACGGTCTCCTCGCGGTGGAGGTTGGCCGAGTAGTTCCAGGCGACCTGGAAGACGCCGTCGACGACGGCTCCGTTGATCTCGATGAGGTGGGGCCGGCGCCCGGCGGGAGCGCGGTCGCCGCCGCCCGCCGACCTGATCCGGGTGAACAGCCCGGTCTCGGCGGCGGTGCGTACCTGGCCGTGGTAGTTGAAGCTGATCGGCGCGGCCTCGTGCTCGCCCGCCAGGCCGTGCCCGATGCCGTGGTGCGGCGTGGTGTGCAGGTGCTCGCGGACGATCTTGACGCAGCGGCCGGTGTCGAGGGCGTCGGGCAGGTGGACGTGCAGCGGGTGCAGCGCGGTGAACCAGCCGACGGTCCTGGACAGGTCGACGTCGTCGAAGAGCGGCTCGCGCCCGTGTCCCTCCAGGTCGATGTGGACGTCGGGGCTGCCGGTGTGGTCGGCGGCGGTCTGGGCCAGCGCGGTCACCAGCAGGTCGTGCACGGAGGTGCGGTAGGCGGTGTGCGCCGAGCGCAGCAGCGCCTGGGTGTAGGAGGCGTCGAGGGTGCGGACCACCGTGGCGGTGGAGGACTCGACGTTCTCGCCGCCGGGGGTGTCCACCGGGAAGGGCGCCGGCCGCGGGCGCGGCATCCGCCAGTACGCGGCCTCGGCGGCGAACTCGGCCGACTCCGCGTGCTCCGCCAGCTTGACGGCCCAGTGCCGGAAGGAGGTGGTCTTCTGGGGCAGTGCCAGCCCTTGGTAGGCGGTGGCCAGGTCGTCGAGCAGGATGCCCCACGAGACGATGTCCACGGCCACGTGGTGGATGGTGATGGTCAGCTCGCGGCCGTCCAGGTGGGCGCGGACGAGCGGGCCGTGCTCCAGGTCGAGGCCGCTTCCCTGGGCCGGGCCCTGGTGGAGGAGGTCGGCGTCCTCGGTCGCGGCGAGGTGCTGGGTCCAGCCGTCCGGCGATCTGCGCAGGCGCAGCCGCAGGGCGTCGTGGTGGGCGGTGAGCCGGGCCAGCGCCGCGCGCAGCCGATCGGGGTCGGGGGTCTCGGTCCAGCGCAGCCGTACCGTCTGGTTGTAGTGGTCGTGCGGCCAGTCGAGCGCGGTGAACCAGCGCTGGATGGGGGTGAGCGGGACCGCGCCGGTGACCGTGCCCTGCTCGGCGTGGGCGGCGGCGGGGACGTCGGCGCTCTCCAGGGCGTGGGCGAGCTCCGCGATGGTCGGGTCGGCGAACATCTGCCGCGGGGTCAAGGCGAGCCCGGCGCGGCGGGCCTTGACCATGACCTGGATGGACAGGATCGAGTCGCCGCCGAGGTCGAAGAAGTTGTCGTGGACGCCCACGTCGGGCACGCCCAGGACCTCGCTCCACGCTTCGGCGAGGATCTTCTCCACTTCGGTGCGGGGGGCCACGAAGGCCGAGGCCAGTTCGGGGCGGACGGCGTCGGGCGCGGGCAGGGCCTGCCGGTCCACCTTGGTGTTCGGGTTCAGCGGCATCTCGGCGAGCATGACGAAGGCGCTCGGCACCATGTAGTCGGGCAGCCGGGACTGCACGTGCGCGCGCAGTTCCGAGGTGGTCGGCGTGCGGCCGCGGGCGACCGCGTAGGCCACGAGCCGCTTGGGCGCGCCCTCCTCCTCGCGGGCGACCACGACGGCCTGGTCGATCAGCGGGTGCGTCTCGATCACGGCTTCGACCTCGCCCAGCTCGACCCGGAAGCCGCGGATCTTCACCTGGTGGTCGAGCCGTCCCAGGAACTCCAGTGTCCCTTCGGGCAGCCAGCGCACCAGGTCGCCGGTGCGGTAGAGGCGTCCGCCCGGCGGGCCGAACGGGTCGGGCACGAAGCGCCTGGCGGTCAGTCCTGGCCGGCCGTGGTAGCCGCGGCCCACGCTGTCCCCGGCCAGGTACGCCTCCCCGGCCACCCCGACGGGCACCGGATCGCCGTCGGGATCGAGCACGTACACGCGGGTGTTGGCGATCGGCTCGCCCACCGAGACCCGCTCGGCGGCGGGGTCGCAGACCCACACGGTGGAGTCCACGGACACCTCGGTGGCGCCGTAGAGGTTGAGCAGGCGCGTGTCCGGGCAGCGTTTGCCCCATTCGCGCAGCACGTCGGTGGTGAGCGCCTCGGCGCTGGCGAACAACCAGCGCAGCGGCAGGCCGCCGTCCTCCACGAGCGGCAGCATGGCCCGCAGCATCGAGGGGACCAGGTGCGCGGCGGTGACGTTCTCCTCGGTCATGACCCGGACGATGTAGTGCGGGTCGCGGTAGCCGTCCGGCCTGGCCAGCACGACCGCCGCCCCGGAGGCCCAGGGCCAGAACATCTCGTAGACCGAGATGTCGAAGCTCAGCCCGGCCAGTTGCAGGACCTTGTCGCCGTCGTCGAGGGGGAAGCCGCTCACCATCCACCAGATGTAGTTGACGATGCCCTGGTGCCTGATGAGCGTGCCCTTCGGCCGCCCGGTGGAGCCTGAGGTGTAGATGACGTACGACAGGTTGCCGGGACGGGCCACGCGCTCGGGGCGGCCGGAGTCGCGGGCGGCGATGCGCGCCGCGTCCTGCTCCCCGTCGAGCACGACCACCCGGCCGGTGTGCTCGGGCAGCCGCCCGGTCAGCCGTTCCTGCGTGAGCACGACCGGGGCCGCGGTGTCGGCCAGCATGAACGCCAGCCGTTCCGAGGGGTACTCGGGGTCGAGCGGCACGTACGCGCCACCGGCCTTGAGCACGCCCAGCACCGCCACCGCCATCTCCACGCCGCGCTCGACGCAGATGCCGACCAGCGTCTCCGGCCCGACGCCCAGGTCGCGAAGGTGGTGGGCGAGCCGGTTGGCCCGCGCGTCCAGCTCGCCGTACGTGAGGGAGAGCCCGCCGGAGACGACCGCGACCGCGCCGGGCGCGCGCTCGGCGCTGTCCTCGAACAGCTCATGCAGACAGCGCTCGCGAGGGTACGGCGCCGCGGTGTCGTTGAACTCCTCGACCACGGCGTGCCACTCCTCGGCGGGCAGCGGCGCGAGTTCGGCCAGCGCCGCGCCGGGCCGGGCGGCCAGCGCTTCGAGCAGCATCCGGTAGTGGGCCAGCAGCCGCCCGGCGCCGCCCGCGGTGACCCGGGAGGGCTGGTAGTCCAGCCGCAGCCGCAGCTCGTCGTTGAGGCCGACGTTCAGCACCAGCGGGTAGCCGGTCTGCTCCCACGTCTGGGCCGCGGCGATCTCCAGGCCGCCGGGCTCGCGCTCCTTGTGCGGGAAGTTCTCGAACATGAGGATCGTGTGGAACAACCGCTGGCCCGCGGGCACCCGCGACTGCCGCTGCACCTCGACCAGCGCGCAGTGCTCGTGGTCGCGGTGCTCCACGAGCTGGTCGTGGACCTCGCGCAGCCAGCCGGCGACCGTGGCGCGCTCGGGCACGCGCACCCGCACGGGCAGCGTGTTGATCAGCAGCCCGACGGTCCGCTCGACGCCGGGCAGGCCGCCGGAGCGTCCCGAGACGGTCGAGCCGAAGACGACGTCGCGGGTGCCGGCGTGGCGGCTGAGCAGCAGGCCCCAGGCGGCGTGGGCGATCGCGCTGACCGTGATGCGGTGCTCGCGGGCCAGTTCGCGCAGCCGCCGGGTGGTCTCGGCGGGCAGCCGCTCGTGCAGGAGCGCCACGTCCTGGCTGGTCGCGCCGCGGCCGTCGCCGCGCACGGGCGGCAGGATCGTCAGCGGGGTGGGGCTGGTGACGTCGGCGAGCATGGCCTGCCAGTAGCCGGCGGCGGCGGCCGGGTCGTGGCCGCGCACCCATTCGATGTACTTCCTGAACGGCATCGGCTCGGGCAGCGCGGGCGGTTCGCCCGTCTCGCGCAGGCTCCGGTAGACGTCGCGGACCTCGTCGAGGACCAGGCGGACGCTCCAGCCGTCCAGCAGGACGTGGTGTCCGTGCCAGATCAGCCGGTGGGTGCCGTCGGCCAGCCGGATGAGGTCGAAGCGGCGCGGGGGCTCGTTCTCCAGGTCGACGCCGCGGGCGCGCTCCTCGGCGAGGTGCCCGGCCAGGCGCTCGGCGATCTTGGGCGCGGGGACGCCGGTCCAGTCGAGTTCGCGCAGCCGTACCGGAGCCGAGGGGTGGACGATCTGCATGGGTTCGGGCAGTCCGTCCCACGCGAACGTGGTGCGCAGGATGGGGTGGCGCGCGACGACGTGCTCCCAGGCGCGGCGCAGCGCGGGCACGTCCAGGTCGCCGTCGATGGTGTGGACGAACTGCACGATGTAGTCGGTGCTGTCGGGCTCGAACAGCGTGTGGAAGACCATCCCGGCCTGCAGCGGGGAGAGCGGGTAGCTCTCGGCGGCCGCGTCGTCGTCCTCCTGCGCGGCGGCGGGGACCGCGACGGCGGCCAGTTCCCGCAACGTCTGCTGGGACAGCACCTGGCGCGGGGTGATCTCCAGCCCGGCCGCACGGGCCCCGGCCACGACGTAGATGGCCAGCACGGAGTCGCCGCCGATGTCGAAGAAGTTGTCGCCCGCGCCGACGGCCTCGCGGCCGAGCACGTCCGCCCACACCCGCGCGAGCGCCCGCTCGGCGTCGGTGGCGGGTTCGGCGTCGGCCGGCCCGCCGTCCTCGGGCGCGGGCAGCCGCCTGCGGTCGAGCTTGCCGCTCGGGGTGAGCGGGATCTCCTCCAGTACGGCCAGCGCCGCCGGCACCATGTACCCGGGCAGCGCCCCGGCCAGGTGCTCGCGCAGCTCGGCCACCTCGACAGCGCCGGCCGAGGTGCCGGACGGCACGACGTACCCGGCCAGCCGCAGCCCGCCCGGCCCCTCGACCGGCACGACGGCAGCCTGCCTGACGCCGGGGTGGGCGAGCAGCACGGCCTCGATCTCGCCGGGCTCGACCCGGTTGCCGCGGATCTTCACCTGGTTGTCGATGCGGCCCTGCAGCTCCAGCCGCCCGTCGGGCAGGAACCTGGCCCGGTCGCCGGTGCGGTACATGCGCGAACCGGGCGCGCCGAACGGGTCGGGCACGAACCGTCGCGCGGTCAGCCCGGGACGTCCGTGGTAGCCGAGCGCGAGGCCGCGCCCGCCGATGCACAGCTCGCCGAGCGCGCCCCTCGGCACCGGCCGTGACTGCTCGTCGAGCAGGTAGACGGCGGCGCCGGAGATCGGCCGGCCGATGCAGAAGGGCGGCGCGCCGGCGGGCACGTCGGCGTACGTGGTGTGGACGGTGGTCTCGGTGGGCCCGTAGCCGTTGACCAGCCGGCGAGCCCGCGCCCTGATCTCGACGGCGAGGGTCTCGGGCATGGGCTCGGCGGTGTAGAGCGCCACCTCCAGGGAGGTTCCGACGTCACCGGCCATGAGCAGCCGCCAGCCGGACGGGGTGGCCTGCACGTGGGTGACGCCGTGCTCGCGGATCACCCGACACTGCTCGGCCCCGTCGGCCCGCGCCGACTCCGGCGCCACGACCACGCGCGCCCCGGAGATCAGCGGCAGGTACAGCTCCAGCGTCGAGGCGTCGAAGCCCATCGAGGCGAGCAGCAGCCACCGGTCGTCCGGGCTCGCGCCCAGGTACTCGCGCGCGCCGTGCAGCAGGTTCACCACGGCCGCGTGGGTGGCGTCGGTCCCCTTGGGCAGCCCGGTCGACCCCGAGGTGTACACCACGTAGGCCAGATCGCCCGGCCGCGGCTCGGGCAGCTCCCCTTCGTCCGCCCCCAGATCGCCGAAGCGGTCGTCGGTGATCACGAGCGCCGCGCCGACGTCCTCCAGCATGTACGCCAGCCGCGCCGCCGGATAGGCGGGATCCAGCGCCAGATAGGCGGCGCCCGCCTTCATCACGGCCAGCGCCGACAGCACCAGCTCAGCCCCCCGCGGCAGCGCCAAGCCGACCACGTCCCCCGGCCGCACGCCCTCGGCCACCAGCCCGCGCGCCAGCCGGTCGGTGACCGCGTCCAGCTCGCGGTAGCTGAACACCTGCTCACCGCACACCAGGGCGGTCGCCCCGGGCGAGGCCGCCGCCTGCGCCCGGACGAGGCTCACCACCGTCCCGGTAGGTGGTTCCCCTCTGACGGGCCCGGCCCAGGTGCGGGTGAGCAGGTGCGTCTCGGTGTCCCCCAGGACCGCCTCGCTCCCGACGGCCTCGCCGGGATTCGCGACCACGTGCTCGACGACGTTCACCAGGTAGCCGAGCAGCCGCCTGGCGGTGTCGGCGGTGAACAGGTCGGTGGCGTAGTTCAGCGACAGCTCGATGCCTTCACCGCCGTTGACCGCGATCAGCGTCAGGTCCACCTTGGCGGTGGGGTCGGCGAAGCCGACCGGCTCGCCCTTCAGCGCGGGCAACTCCCCGGCCCGCTCGCCGGTCTCGAAGCACTGGTAGAGCACCTGGTAGACGGGGTTGCGGGCGGCCGACCTGGTGGCCTTGACCGCCGCCACCACCTGGTCGAAGGTGACGTCCTGGTGGTCGAAAGCGCCCAGGACCACCTCGTGCGTACGGCGCAGCAGTTCCGTGAAGGCCGGTTCACCCGACAGGTCCATGGGCAGCGCCACCGCGTTGGCGAACAGGCCGAGCAGCGCCTCGGTCTCGGCGGCGTTGCGCCCCGACAGCACCGAGCCGATCGCGAACCTGCGCTGGCCGCAGTAGTGCCTCAGGACGATCGCGTAGCAGGCCAGCAGCACGGTGTACACGGTGACGCCGTGGTCGGCGGCCAGGGCGCGGACCCGGCCGCTCAGCTCGGGGGCGAGTTCCAGGTCGACGGCGTCGCCGGCGTGCGACTCGGTCGTCGGCCTGGGCCGGTCGGTGGGCAGCTCAAGGACCTGCGGGACGCCGTCCAGCGCGGCGCGCCAGTAGGCGAGCTGGGCGGGTTCGCGCTCGGCGACGCGGCGCGCCTGCCAGTGGGCGTAGTCGGCGTACTGGATGGGCAGCGGGGACAGGGACGGGGTGCGGCCGGCCACGGCGGCGGCGTACAGCTCGTCGAGCTCGCGCACCATCAGCGTGCACGACCAGCCGTCGGAGGCGACGTGGTGCGTGGTGAGCGCGAGCAGGTGCTCACCGGGCTCGGCGACGCGGATGAGCAGCGCGCGGAAGACCGGGCCCGCCGCCAGGTCGAAGGGGGTGGCGATCTCGGCGAGTGCCAGGGCGAGCGCCTCGTCCCGGCCGGCCGCCTCCGTCAGGCGCAGGGCGGCCGGGGCCGGAGGGGCGACCTCCTGCAGCGGCGGCGTGCCCCGGTAGGCGGTGCGCAGGATCTCGTGCCGTTCCACCAGGGCGTCGAGGGCGCGGCGCAGCGCGTCGACATCCAGTTCGCCCGGGATCCGCAGCAGCCGGGGGACGGTGTAGACCGCGTTCGAGTCCAGGAACTGGTTGGTGACCCACATGGCGTGCTGCACCGGCGAGAGCGGCGCGGCGCCGTCCGGGCGGCGCGGGATGCCCCCGTCGCCGCCCCCGGCCCGGCCCTGCAGGCGCCTGCGCAGCAGGGCTTGCTTCTCGGGCGAAAGGCTGTCGAAGTTCATCGTCGCTCCCTCAAGGACTCAGGTGCGCAGGCTGCGCGGGCGCATGTCCACCCACACCCGCTCGATGTGGGCGGTGCACTCCTCCTCGGTGCCGCTCGTGCCCTCCTCGTGCCAGCCGGCCGGGACGTCCCGGGCGGCGGGCCAGATGGAGTACTGCTCCTCGTCGTTGACGACGACCTTGTACATGGGGGTTGCCTCCTCACGTTTCGGCGACCATGAGGCGGGCGGCCTCGTCGTCGCTCATCGCCTCGATCTCGGCGAAGATCAGCTCTTCGAGCCGGGCGGCCGCGGCGCGTACCGTGGAGTGCTCGAACACCAGGCGCAGCGGGATGTCGAGGGCGAAGGCCTCCCGCATCCGGTTGACCGCCCTGGTGACCAGCAGCGAGTGTCCGCCCATCGCGAAGAAGTCGTCGTTGGCGCCCAGCCGGGGCACGCCCAGCACGGCCGACCACACCTCGGCGATCGCCACCTCGGTGTCGGTGCGCGGGGGCACGAACGGCTCGTCGCTCAGCGTGTCGGGGTCAGGCTCGGGCAGCGACCTGCGGTCCACCTTGCCGCTGGGCATCCTGGGCAGCTTCGGCAGCGCGACGATCGCGCTGGGCACGGCCTGCGGGGCCAGCCGTTCGCCCAGGAACGCGCGCACCTCGCTCACCGCGGGCGCGGGCCCGTCGAAGCTCACATAGGCGGCCAGGCGTTTGTCGCCCGGGAGGGGTTCCCAGGTGGCGACCACCGCGTCGGTCACACCGGGGTAAGCGCGCAGAGCCGCCTCCACCTCACCCAGCTCGATCCGCACCCCCCGCACCTTCACCTGGTGGTCACGCCGGCCGCGGTACTGCAGGGAGCCGTCGGGCCGCAGCCGTCCGGTGTCGCCGGTCCGGTAGACGCGCTCGCCCGCCCGCCACGGATGGGGGACGAAGGCCCGCGCCGTCTTGCCCGGATCGCCCACGTAGCCGCGGGCCAGCCCGACCCCGCCGATGCACAGCTCGCCGACCGCCCCGTGCGGCACCGGCTGAAGGGTG
Source organism: Nonomuraea endophytica (assembly GCF_014203235.1). GTDB lineage: Bacteria > Actinomycetota > Actinomycetes > Streptosporangiales > Streptosporangiaceae > Nonomuraea > Nonomuraea endophytica. The sequence goes on from NZ_JACHIN010000007.1 coordinate 593,591, forward strand.
TGGTCAAGCACGTACACCTCGTGGTTCTCCATCGGCCGCCCGAGGCAGACCGCCTCGCCGCCGTCGGCGTCGGCGGGCGTGCACACGTGGTGGGTGGAGTCGATGGAGACCTCGGTGGTGCCCCAGTGGTTGTTGAGCCTGGGCCGGCAGCCGAGCCGGTCGTAGAAGGCGGCTACGGTCTCCGGCCGCAGCCGGTCGCCGTCAGAGACCACGTGCCGCAGGGCGTGCAGGCCCTCGCGCGCATCCGTCCCGATCTCGTCCAGGAACATCACCAGCATGCTCGGCACGAACTGCAGCCAGACCACCTCGTGCTCGATCGCCGCCCGCAGCAGCGCCTGCGCGTCCCGGTGCAGGCCGGGCGGCAGCACCACGACGCGCGCCCCGGCCATGAGCGGCCAGAAGATCTCCCTGGCCACGTCGTCGAAGGTCAGCGGCGTCTTGAGCAGGACGGCCTCGCCGGGTGCGAGCTGGTAGCGCTCCTGCAGATTGGCCATCTGGCCGACCCAGCCCCGGTGGGTGCAGGCCACGCCCTTGGGCTCGCCGGTCGAGCCGGAGGTGAAGTAGACGGCGCACAGGTGGCCCGGCCGTACCGGATCCGGGTCCGGGCCGTCGCCGAGCAGCAGCTCGGCGACGTCGTCCGCGCTCACGCAGAGCTCCGCGCCGGCCAGGTCGAGAAGCCTGCGCACGCGCGCGGGCGGGGTGTCGGGCTCGATCGGCAGGTACGCGCCGCCGGCCTTCAGCACCCCGAGCACCACGGCCACGAGGTCGGCCGAGCGCTCCAGCATGACGCCGACCGGCGTGTCGGCGCCGACACCGCGGGCGGCCAGCGCGCGGGCGATCGCGTCGACCCGGCGCTCCAGCTCGGCGTAGGTGAGCGTGTCCGCGCTGTCCTGGACGGCGACGGCGGCGGGCGTGCGGGCGGCCTGGTCGGAGAAGAGCTCGTGCAGGCAGCGCTCGGGCAGCTCGACCCGGCCGGGCTCGGCGTGCGCGCGCAGGCCGATCACCTCGGCGTCGGCGAGCACGGGCACCTCGTCCACGCGCAGCGAGGGGTCGGCGGCGACCGCGTCGAGCACCGCCCGCAGGTGCGCCATGAGCCGCATGACGGTGGTGCTCTCGTAGAGCGCGGTGTCCCATTCGACGGAGTAGGCGACGCCGTCGCCCTCGCGGCGGAACTCGATGGTGAGGTCGTACTTGGAGCCGCCGCCGGGGGTCAGGATCTCGTCGACCTCGATGCCGTCCAGGTCGGGCAGGGTGACGGGGGCGGTGAGGTCCACGAGGATCTGGAAGAGCGGCGTCCTGGACGGGTCGCGCTCGACCCGCAGCTCGGTGACGAGGGAGTCGAAGGCCAGCGCCCGGCTGTCGTAGGCGTCCAGGGCGGCGTCGCGCACGCGGCCGACCAGCTCGGTGAAGGCCGGGTTGGCCGAGACGTCGCCGGGCAGCACGAGCATGTTGAAGAACGGGCCGATCACCGGCTCGCGCCGGGTCGAGGAGGACGCGCCGGTGGTGACGTCGCCCCGCCCGCTGTAGCGGTAGAGCAGGGCGTGCACGCCCGCCAGCAGCACCATGTACAGGGAGGCGCCCTGGGCGCGGGCGAGCTCGGCCAGGCCGCGGGCGGTCTCGTCCGACAGCGCGAACCCGTGGCGCAACGCTCCCTCGCCGCCGCGGATCTGCGGCCGTGGATGGTCGGGGGCCAGCTCGAACGGGCTCAGGTCGGCCAGCGCCTCGCGCCGCTCCGCCACGATCGAGGCGAGTTCGCCCGCGTCGTACGCGGCGTCGTCGGCGGCGGCCAGGTCGCGGAACTGCCGGGGCACCGGCGGCAGGTCGCGCCCGGCATACAACTCGGTCAGCTCGCGGTAGAGGACGCCGACCGAGCCCCGGTCGAAAGCGAGATGGTGCACGGTCAGGCAGAGCACATGATCGTCCGGCGCCAGCCGAAGCAACAGCGCGCGCAGCGGCAGACCGGCGGAGATGTCCAGCGGCGTCGCCGCCTCAGCCGCGAGCGCCGCGCCGAGCGCGTCCTCGCTGATCGAGCGCGTGCCGAGACGGAAGCCGGCGGCCGGCCTCAGCACTCCGGCCAGCTCGCCCTCGCGGGTGTCCAGGGAGGTGCGCAGCACCTCGTGCCGGGTGACGATCGTGGTGAGCGCCCGCTCCAGCGCCCCGGTGTCGAGGGGGCCGCGCAGGCGCAGGAAGGTGCTGCCCAGATAGCCGGCGTCGCCGGGGGTGAGCTGGTCGGCCAGCCAGAGGCGGTGCTGGACGCGGGGCACGCGGACGTGGTTCACGGGCTTCCCCTCAGGGCGTCGACGTCGATCTTGCCGTGGCGGGTGAGCGGGAGCGCGTCCATCGCGGCGATCTCCGACGGGATCATGTACGCGGGCAGCAGGTCCTGGAGGTGGCGCTGGATGTCCTGCTTGTTCGCGGTGGCCGGGGTGACGGCGGCGGCCAGCCGTACCTCTCCCGAGGCGGTCTCGCGGGTGTAGACGACCGCGTCGGTGAGGCCGGCGAGCATGAGGATGGCGTGGACGATCTCGGCCGGCTCGGTCCTGCGCCCGCCGATCTGGATCTGGTCGTCGGCGCGGGACAGGTAGTGGAGCACGCCGTCGGCGTCGGCGGAGACGAGGTCGCCGGTGCGGTACCAGCGCTCGCCGTCGTGGCGGACGAACGCCTCGTCGCCCGCGCCGAGATAGCCGAGCGCCAGGGCGGGCCCGCCAAGCCAGAGCTCGCCGTCGCCGCTGACGCGCACCCGCACGTACGGCAGCGCCCGCCCGATGGGCGGCGGCCCGTCACCAGGCCCTATCTGCTGGCAGGTCGCGGCGACCGTGCACTCGGCGGGCCCGTAGATGTTGTAGAAGGCGAATGGGTGGCGCGGCTCAGGCCGCCGGGTGAGCCGGTCGCCGCCGGTGAACAGCATGCGGGTCGGGAAGCCGGCCGGCCAGTCCTGGTCGAGCACGCCCGCGACCATCCCCGTCGGCACGAACGACGCCCTGACCTCGTGTACGCGCAGGAAGTCCTGGTAGTCGACCGGGTCGAGCACGGCGTCGAGCGAGGGCACCGCGAGTGCGGCGCCGTTGGCCAGCGCGCCCCAGATCTCCAGCACGCTGGCGTCGAAGCTGAGCTGCGCCACCTGTCCGGCCACGTCACCGGGCTCCAGCGTGGTGATCTCCTTGTACCACCTGGTCATGGGGCCCAGCCCGGCGTGGCTGACGACCACGCCCTTCGGCTTCCCGGTCGAGCCCGAGGTGAAGATCACATACGCGGTCGACGGGTCGATCTTGGCCGGATCGTCGAGCAGATGGCAGATGCCGGAGCCCGGACCGTCACCGTCGTCGTCCGTGAGCACGACGGCGGGCCGGGCGGTGTCGAGGATCGTCCGCACCCTGGCCTTGGGCAGCCCGTGGGCCAGCGGCAGGTAGGCGGCGCCGACGGACCAGGCCGCGAGCATGCCCGCGATCGCCTGTCCCCGGCCCACGCAGGCCACGGCCACGAGGTCGCCGGGGCCGACGCGGGCGCGGGCCAGCTCGGTCCTGAACGCCTCGATGTCCCTGAGCATGCGGCCGCAGGTGTAGACCCGGCCGCCCTCCAGCACGCAGGCCCGCTCGGGGTCCTTCCTGACCCAGCTCATCACCTGGTCGTAGATCATGCCGCCCGCCAATGCCGGTCCACGGCCCCGGCGAGCACCGCCGGGTCCTGCAGGTAGAAGAAGTGGTCGCCCTCGTTCGACTCGCAGCCGAGCCAGGCGGCGGTGTGGCGACGCCAGGTCGCCAGGTGCGCCTCGGTCATCACCGGGTCGTGCCGTCCGGCCAGCGCGAGCACGGGGGTGGTCAGCGGCGCCGGGTGGTCGTCCACGTACTCCCTGCCCAGGGCGAGGTCGGCCCGCAGCGCGGGCAGCACCAGCTCCATCAGCTCCTCGTTGTCGAGCAGCTCGGCGGCGGTGCCGCCCTGGCGGGTGAGCGAGGCGATCAGCGATCCGGCGCTCAGCCGTTCCGGCGACAGGTCGGGCATGGGCGAGCCGGGCGCCGCCGAGCCGGAGACCACCAGCCCGGCGGCGGGCCGCTGCTTGGCGGCCAGCAGCTGGGCGGTGTCGTAGGCGGCGAAGGCGCCGAAGCTGTGGCCGAACAGCAGCAGCCGGCCGGGCGCCCGCAGCAGCTCGGGCAGGCAGCCCACCGCGATCTCCCTGACCGAGGCGGCCTGCGGCTCGCGCAGCCGGGGGCCGCGGCCCGGATACTGCACGCTCCACAACGACCACCCATCGGGCACGGCGTCGGCCAGGGCCAGCGCCGCCGAGGCGCTCGAACCGGCCGAGGGGAAGAAGACGAACCTGTCCCTGCCCTGCTCACGGATTGGCTGAAGCCACTCGCTCATGATCATTCTCCGCCCGGGATGTGGAAGATGGTCTCCTTGAGCAGTTCGGAGGCGCCGTCCACCATGCGGAAGACGCGTGCCTCCCGGTAGGCCCGCTCCAGCCCGTACTCCTGCAGCCAGCCGCGCCCGCCGAGCGTCTGCATGGCGTCGTCGATGACCTCGCAGGCCGACTCGGTGGCGTGGAGCTTGGCGATCGCCGCCTCACGCACCGCGATCCGGCCCTCGTCCAGCGCGCGGGCGGCCTGCCTGATCAGCGCGCGGGAGGCTTCGATCTTGACGTCGGAGCGGACGATGAACTCGCGGATGTACTGCTTGTCGCTGAGCCGCCCGCCCGCGATCCTGCGCTGGGAGGCGTGGGCCCGCGCGACGCCGAGCGCCCATCGGGCCAGGCCGATCGCCCGCGCGGCCAGCGAGACCCGGCCGTAGGGCAGCCACTCGATGGCCATGCCGTTCGCGCCGCCGACCTGGCCGGGGCCGCCGAGCACCGCCTCGTCGCCGACCTCGATCCCGTCCAGCTCGACCTCGTACGGGTCGTAGCCGGGCTCCATGCCCGGCAGCCGCCGGACGATCCGCCAGCCGGGGACGTCGGTGGTGAAGATGAAGAACGTCGGCCCCGCCGTAGGCTCGCCCACGACGTTGGCCAGCACGACCGCGGCGTCCGCCGTCTCCGCGTTGCTGATCATGAACTTGCGGCCGTTCAGCACCCAGCCGCCGGGCGCGCGGGTCGCGGTCGTGCTCATGGCCGACACGTCCGAGCCGCCGCTCTCCTCCGTCATCGCCAGGCAGCGCCGCATCCGCCCCTCGATCATCGGCCGCAGCCACCGCTCGCGCTGCTCGGGGGTGCCGCACAGCACGATCCTGCTCGGCCCGTCCGGGCAGGACAGAATGTGGCGCGAGTACGGCAGGCCGCTGGCGGCCGCCTCCTCCCGCAGATCGGCGACGACCAGCTCCGGCAGCGACCAGCCCCCGTACTTCTCGGGGAACTCCGCCGCGAACAGCCCGGAGGCGACCCCGGCCGCGCGGGCCAGCGCCCGCTGCTCCTGCTCGGGCCGGTCCGCCGCGTGCTCGCGCAGCCAGTCCAGCACCTCGGTGAGGATCGCCCGGGAGACCCAGGGGTCCTTGAGCATCTCCTCCGGTGACGTCGAAGGCACGAAGTCGTTCATGGCCGCTTCTCCCGCACGATTTCGGAGACCGCGTTCACGTAGGCGTCGAAGCGCGGGTTGTCGAACAGCACCCTGAGCCTGGGCCGTACCTGGCACGACTCCTCGACCTTGGCGCAGATGGTGATGGCCTTCATCGAGTCCCCGCCGAGCCGGAAGAAGTCGGCGTCGTCACCGACGGACACGTTGAGGCTCTGTTCCCATGCGGCCCGCACGGCCGTGGTCAGCTCGTCCATCGCTCAGGTTTCCGCCAGGACGAAGTCGGCGACCCGGCCGGCGTAGCACTCGAGGGTCTTGGACTCGAACAGCACCGAGACGGGGATCCTGACGGCGAGGTCCTCCCTCAGCGCGGCGGTCAGCCGTACGGCCAGCAGCGAGTGCCCGCCCGAGAGGAAGAAGTCGTCGTCCTGCGCGACCTGCGGGGTCTCCAGGACCTCGCACCAGCGCTTGCGGACGATCTCGGCGACCTGTGATTCGATCATCTTGACTCCTATCATCAGAACTCTCCGTTCCGGTTGTCGCCGGCGGGCGGCCACGGCTGGTCCGGGTGCGCGCAGGCATGGTCCAGCAGCCGGGTGAACCGCCGCTGGAGTTCGGTGACCACGTGGTCGGGGAATCGGGTGAGCTCGTGTTCCCAGCGCAGCGCGTAGGCGCTGGCGTCGCGGCGGCCGGTGCTTCTGCCGTGCTGGAGTCCGCGGTTCATGACGATCACGTTGAGGTCGGTCTTGCCGCGCCCGTTGCCCAGCTCGCGCACGCGCGGCCGCCAGTCGCCCAGGCTCAGCTCGGGCAGCGGCGAGTCGTGCTGGCTGAACATGATCGGGTAGAGCGGGCTCCTGGCGCCCGGCGCGCTGACCCGGAGGATCTCGGGCGTGGGCAGCCTCTGGTGCCGGTCGGCCGCGACGACCAGGGCCATCTCGGCGCGGGCCGCGTCCGCCGGGCTCTCGCCGTGGAGCCGGGTCCTGACGAGGGGCAGCACGTTCACGAACAGGCCGACCAGTTCCTGGGTGTCGACGTCGCGGTTGGCGAAGCTGGCGCCGACCACGCTCTCCGCCGTGACCTGGCGGAAGACGGCCAGCATCAGCGCGTACGGCGTGACGCCCAGCCGGGCGGCGGCGGACTCAAGCAGTGCCGAGCGCTCCTCGCCCAGCGGCTGGAGGGTGAGGTGGGTGCGCAGCTCGTCGGGCGGATCGGAGTCCGGGCTCCAGTCCTTCAGCTGCTCGTGCCAGTAGGCCCTGGTCGCCGCGCTGCGGTCGCCGTCGGCCCACTCGCGCTGGTCTCTTGCCCAGTCGAAATAGCTGACCTGGCTCTCCTGCGGCTCCGTGCCGTCGTAGGCGGCCTGGAGCTCGCTGAGGAAGACGCCCACCGACCAGCCGTCGTGGATCAGGTGGTGCTCGCGCTGGAGCAGGACGGTGCCGCCCGGGTGAAGGATGAGGTCCCAGCCGACCAGGGGGAAGTCGTCGTAGCGGAAGGGCCGGTCCACGAGGCCGGCCACCAGGGCCTCGACCTCTTCCGTCTCCACCCGGTGCAGGGCGAGCGGGACGGTGTCGGGCTCCTCGCGCCGGCCTTCGAGGCCCGCGGCGGTGATCCGCCAGCGGCAGCTCAGCGCCGCCTGGTTCCTGAGGACCGCCAGCAGCGACTTCTCCAGCAGGGAGACGTCCGGCGTGCCGGGCCCTTCCAGGATCATCTGGTACTGGTAGCCCATGCCGCTGCCGGTCAGCTCCTCCAGGAAGACGACCGCCTCCTGCCCCAGGCTGCCCGGCCCCTCGTGCGCCCGCGCGGCCCGCACGGGCACGGCGGCGCCGGGCTCGATCCCGGCCAGCAGCCGGGCCTGCTCCTTGAGCGGCTGGGAGAGGTTGAGCAGAGCCGCGGGGACGGGCAGCCCGATCCGGTCCGCGAGCCGCGCCTGCAGCATGATCAGATCCAGGGAGCCGGCGCCGAGCACGACCAGGCTGTCGTCGGCGTCGCGCGCGGTGACCCCGCACGCCTCCCGCCAGTCCTCGGCCAGCGCCGCCTGCGCCGGGTCGAACCCGGCGGCCGGGCGGAGCTCGACGGCGTGGTCGGCGGGATCGGGAAGGGCGGCCCGGTCGAGCTTCTGGTTGGGGGTCAGCGGCAGGCTGGCCATGGGCACGATCACCGCGGGCACCATGTGCTCGGGCAGCCGTTCGGCCAGCAGCGACCGTACGCGGGCGGCGTCGAACTCACCGCAGGCGTACCCGGCCAGGCGGGGGAAGCCGCGCTCCGGCTCCCACACGACCACGGCCGCCTCGCCCACGCCGGGACAGGCGCGCAGCTGCGCCTCGACCTCGCCCAGCTCGATCCGGAAGCCGCGGACCTTCACCTGGTCGTCGGTCCTGCCGACGAAGCGCAGGTTGCCGTCGGCCAGCCGGCGCACCAGATCACCGGTGCGGTAGAGCCGCTCGCCGTCGCGGACGACGAAGCGCTCGGCGGTCAGCTCCGGGCGGCCCAGATAGCCCCGGCCGACCCCGGCGCCGCCGAGGTACAGCTCGCCCTCGGCCCCGTCCGGCACCAGCGCGCCGTCCTCGTCCAGCACGTACGCGGTCGTGTGCGCGATCGGCGCCCCGATCGGCGGCGGCAGCTCGGCGCCCGGCGCGACCTCGGTGCAGGTGGCGACCACGGCGGTCTCGGTGGGCCCGTACATGTTGAGGAACCGGTAGCCGGCGTCCTGGGGCGGCGCGACCAGCAGCCGCTCGCCGCCGGTGGCCAGCACGCGCAGCGCCGAGCCGTCCAGCCAGCCGTGCTCGATGGCGAGCTGGGCCAGCGGGGTCACCATGAACAACACGTCCAGGCGGCTGTCCGCGGCCCAGCGGCAGAGCTCCTCGGGCGACTTCCTGGCCTGCTCGGGGGCGATGCGCAGTTCGGCGCCGGCGATGAGGGCGCCCCAGATCTCGCATCCGGCGATGTCGAAGCCGCTCGCCGCCGTCTGCCCCACCCGGTCACCCGGGCGGATGCCCAGGACACCGGCGTACCACTCCAGGGTGTTGGCGATGCTCCGGTGTTCGATCATGACGCCCTTGGGCAGGCCCGTGGAGCCGGAGGTGTAGATCACGTAGGCCAGGTCCCCGGGCTCGACGCGCGCTGCGGGCGCGTCGGGTCCGGGGGCCTCGGGCCCGTTGATCCCAAGGACGTCAGCTTCGGAAAGGACCAGCTCGGCGCCCGAGTCGTCGAGCATGAAGCGCAGCCGCGCCTCGGGGTAGGAGCCGTCCAGGGGTAGGTAGGCCGCCCCGGCCTTCAGGACGCCGAGCCAGGCCGCGACCATCGCCGCCGACCGGCCCAGCCGGACGCCGACGATCGAACCCGGGCCGGCGCCTTTCGCGCGCAGCCGGGCCGCCACGGCGTCCGCCCGGCGGTTCAGCTCGCCGTACGCGGTCGATCCGGTCGAGTCCACGATCGCTATCGCGTCGGGCGAGGCCGCCGCACGCGCTTCCACCAGCGCCGTTACCGTCTTCACCGCTCCTCCGTTCGCTGCCTTCACGGTGGTCAGCCCGCCCTTCGTCTCCCTATCGGCGCCCTATCGCGCTTATGTCGTGATGTGTGCCTTGAGTGCGTGGAGTCCTGTCGTGGCGGCCCTGGCCGCGGCGGGGCCGGTGTCGGCGGCCGCGATCACGTAGCAGAGCCGGTCCTGGAACGAGCGGCGCAGCACCAGGTACTGGCCGGGCGCGCGGGTGAACCCCACCTCGACCACGCCCGGCACGCGGGCGGCGGCCTTCGTCCCGTCGATCCCGGTCAACATGCCTTCCCGGTCGGCCACCAGGAACCGGATCGAGGCCGCGCGTTCCCGGGTGGCCCGCAGGGGCTCGTCGCGGCCGGCCGCCTTGGCCACGGTGTGCCGGATGAGGTCGATCCCGGTGGCCTCCTCGACCATGCGCGGGATCATGCCGCCGGCCAGCCGGGGGTTGACCTCGATGATGCGGACGCCGGCCGCGCCGTACCGGATCTCGACGTGGGCGGGACCCCAGCACAGCTCCAGCGCCTTCAGCGCCGCGTGCGCGAGCTCGCCCGCCGCGGCGCGCGCGGCCGGGTCGAGCGGCGCGGGAAAGTCGTGCCCGACCTCCACGAAGTACGGCTCCGCGCCGAGGTGCTTGCGCGTGACGCCGACCACCTGGTCGTCGAAGGTCTCGACCGAGTATTCGGCGCCGCGCAGGTATTCCTCGACCATGACCGCGCTCTGCGGCGGCAGCCCGTCGGTGTTCAGGACGTGATGGGTGGCCGCCTCGACCTCGGCGGCGTCCCGGCACAGGCGGGTGGCGACCGAGCCCGACCCGGCGACGGGCTTGACGACGACGGGGTAGCCGATGCGCTGGGCTGCCGCGACAGCGGTGCCGGGGGTGCGGGCGGGCGCGAAGGCGGCGCTCGGCACCCCGGCCTCGCGCAGCACGGCCCGCTGGACCGCCTTGTCGCGGCAGGCGCGGATGGCGCCGGGGTCGGGGTGCGGCAGGCCGAGCCGTCTGGCCACCTCGGCCGCGGTCGCGATGTGGTACTCGGAGCTGCTGGTCACGCCCGCGATCTGGCCGCCGAGCCGGCGGCAGGCGGACAGCACGACCGCGGGGTCGCCGGTGTCGACCTGCCTGGCCTCGACGCCGTCGGCGGCGACATAGGGGTAGCGGGCGGGGTCGCGGGCCAGCACGACCGGCCGCAGCCCCAGCTCGCGGGCGCGTTCGCAGAAGACCCGCCCGGAGCCGGTGGTGTTGCTTTCGACGAGCACGAACCAGCTCACTGGTGCACCATCCTCTTGTCGGTAGCCGTGAGGCTGCTGATGCACCCGAGGTGCCGCCGGGTCATCGCCCCGCTCGCTCGACGCGTGG
>NZ_JACHIN010000008.1:0-176463 GCF_014203235.1 Nonomuraea endophytica
CCACGCGTCGAGCGAGCGGGGCGATGACCCGGCGGCACCTCGGGTGCATCAGCAGCCTCACGGCTACCGACAAGAGGATGGTGCACCAGTGAGCTCCTACGTGCTGACCGGGGCCGACGGCCGCACGTACCTCGCCCCGTCGCCCGGGACCCTCGGCGGCTACCGGCGGCGACGCATCTACGGACGGCTGGACTGCCCGTCCGCGCTGCGGGCCATCGCCGCGGGCGGGTACGTCCGGCACCGGGTCTTCTTCGCCGACGAACCGACCGCGCTGGCGGCGGGGTACCGGCCGTGCGCGGTGTGCCTGCCGGATAAATACCGAAAATGGAGGAGAAGTGGTTGAGCCAGGACGGGTCAGGGACGTGGCGGAGCTCGCCGGGCTGCTGAAGTGGCAGGTGCCCGGCGTGGTGACCGTGACCGTGGGGCACGGCCGCGACCCCGGCTCCGTGGCGGCGGCGGAACGGTTCGTCAAGGACTGGGAGGCCGGGGGCGGGCTGGTGGGCGAGGTGGTGAGCTGGCCGGAGGAGGCCGCCTCGTGGCTGCGGCAGGCCCGCCGGTTCGCCTCGGGTGAGCCGGACGCGTGGGTGGTGATCGCCGGGCCGGCGGGATGGGCGGGATGGGCGGGCATGCGCTCCCGCCTCCTCCACCACACCACCTGGGACCCATCCCGCACCCTCATCGCCCCCGCAAACCCCTGACCACCCCAGCCCACACCAGCCCATGACCCCCAGACCCGTGACCGCCCAGAACCCTAAGAGCCCGTGACCCGCCCCGGCCCACAACAGGCCGTGAGCCCCGGACCCCGAGAGCCCGTGACAACCCCCGGATCCACGGGGGCTCTGACGGCCGCCGGTCCGGAAAGCGCGGGAAGGCGACCGCCGAACCGGAAAAGCAGGGGCAGACGAGGCGGCCCGCCGTACAACAGAGACCGAGACGCGCGGGAGGGCGCCCGGCGGGTGCCGGACGCCCTCGTATGTCTGGTGGGACCTCAGTCGTTGAGGTGCTGGCGGAGGTAGGAGTCGACCTGGTCGAGCGCGATGCGCTGCTGCGCCATCGAGTCGCGCTCGCGGATCGTCACCGCCTGGTCCTCCAGGGTGTCGAAGTCGACCGTGATGCAGAACGGCGTGCCGATCTCGTCCTGGCGGCGGTAGCGGCGGCCGATGGCACCGGCGTCGTCGAACTCGACGTTCCAGCGGCGGCGCAGCTGGGCGGCGAGGTCGCGGGCCTTCGGCGACAGGTCGGCGTTGCGCGACAACGGCAGCACCGCGGCCTTGACCGGCGCGAGGCGGTGGTCGAGGCGCATGACCGTGCGCTTCTCCATGACGCCCTTGGCGTTGGGCGCCTCGTCCTCGGTGTAGGCGTCGAGCAGGAACGTCAGTGTGGCTCGGTCGACACCGGCCGCGGGCTCGATGACGTAGGGGACGTAGCGCTCGCCGGTGTCCTGCTCGAAGAAGGACAGGTCGACGCCGGAGGCCTTGCCGTGGGCGGTGAGGTCGAAGTCGGTGCGGTTGGCGACGCCCTCGAGCTCACCCCACTCCGAGCCGGTGAAGTTGAAGCGGTACTCGATGTCGACGGTGCGCTTGGAGTAGTGGGACAGCTTGTCCTTGGGGTGCTCGTACAGGCGCAGGTTGTCCTTGTTGATGCCCAGGTCGGAGTACCAGCGGTAGCGCTCGTCGATCCAGTACTGGTGCCACTCCTCGTCGCTGCCGGGCTTGACGAAGAACTCCATCTCCATCTGCTCGAACTCGCGGGTGCGGAAGATGAAGTTGCCCGGCGTGATCTCGTTGCGGAACGACTTGCCGATCTGGCCGATGCCGAACGGGATCTTCTTGCGCGCCGACTGCTGCACGTTGAGGTAGTTGATGAAGATGCCCTGCGCGGTCTCGGGGCGCAGGAAGGCCAGGCCGGACTCGTCCTCGACCGGGCCGAGATAGGTCTTCAGCAGGCCGCTGAACTGCCGCGGCTCGGTGAAGCCGCCCTTGTTGCCGCAGTTGGGGCAGGTGATGTCGGCCAGGCCGTTCTCGGGGGCCTTGCCGTTCTTCTCCTCATAGGACTCGATGAGGTGGTCGGCCCGGAAGCGCTTGTGGCACGACTGGCACTCGGTCAGCGGGTCGGTGAACGTCTCCACGTGGCCGGAGGCCTGCCACACCTCGCGGGCCAGGATGACGCACGAGTCGAGGCCCACCACGTCGTCGCGGGCCTGCACCATCGACTGCCACCACTGCCGCTTGACGTTGTTCTTCAGCTCCACGCCCAGCGGACCGTAGTCCCATGACGCACGGAGGCCTCCGTAGATCTCGCTCGACGGGTAGACGAGCCCGCGGCGCTTGGCGAGGCTGACGATGGTGTCCATGACGTCTGTACGGCGTGCCATGAGGATGGGTCTCTTTCCGGCTGGAGGTCGGCGAGGGGAAACGGATGAGGTCCCAGCTTAGGGGACGTCCGGTCGCCCTCGCGCGCGACTATTCCTCTTGTCCGGATACGTAGATGTCCTCGAAGGCGCTCGGCTCGTTGACCATGAGAATCATCAACGGATACATCGCCATCTTCGCGGCCGAAAGGGCGCGGCGGTAGTAGCCCGCGCCCTCCCATTCGCTCACCAGCGCCCACAGGTTCGGCTCGTCGACGGAACGCGCCAGCCTCCCGCGGAGGAATCCGGGCTGGGCGCGCAGGGTGTCGACGATGTTCTGACCTTGCTTGAGGAACTCTTGGGACTGAGCTTCCGGAACCATGTAGCGAATGACGGCGAGCACCTTCTTAGAATGTCAGACGATCTCCCGCAGCCGCGCGATCGCGGTGGACTCCGCCGAATAGATCGCGCTCACCCGTTCGGCGATTGCGGAGAAATCCACCTTTCTCGCCGTGCGATCGGCTTCCGCGCGCAGCCGCCACAGCTCCTCCGCGTCCTCCTCGCGGGCCGCGCCGTCCGACAGCACCGCCTCACGGACCGCCGCCGTCAGCTCCCGGATCCGCCCGAACTCCTCGTACGGCACCGCCGTCTCCGCCATCTCATGCCACATGCCATGAATCCGCCGGAACTCGGTCGCCGACTCCCCCAGTTCCTCCCGCCGCAGCAGCCCGGCCGCCGCGTCGAGCCCGTCCGCGAACAGGTCGCGCAGGTTGCCGCCGTCGATGCCCACCGGCTCGACGCCCTCCCAGATCGACAGCAGCGCCCCCGCCACCCGCGTGCCGTCCCCGAACACCTTCGGCCACCCCTTCGCGTTGCGCTCGTCGGTGAGCAGCCGGCTCCACTTGCGCCAGGCCGGCAGCGAGAACGAGTCGGACGCCGACGACAGATGCTCCACGCAGTCCCTGAGCCCCTCGACCACCGCCCCCGCCACGTCGATCTGCGCGGGCGGCTCCCCCAGCACATACAGGCTGTTCTTGTACGAGCCGACCCGCCCCCTGGCCGCCTCCATCCGGTCCTCCGGCACCAGGATCGGCCCGCTGCCCCGGTCGTCCACATGCACGTACCCGCCTGCCCTGCGGTAGGCGATGACGGGGTGCCCGCCGTACCCGTCGAGCTCCTTCGGCAGCCGCCAGTACCCGATGTGGTAGCGGTCGGGCAGCACCACGCACGGCCGCCCCGCGTCGAGCTCCTCCGCCATCCGCCGCGCCGCCCCCTTGGCGCCGCCCGTCGTGTGGTTCGTGTACGGCACGCCGAGCCGGCCGAGTGTCTTGGTCATCCAGCGGTCGTAGTACTGCCACTGGTTGAGGAAGGCCATGACCAGGGCGGCGCTGTCGTGCCGCTTGAACTCCCAGAGGATGTAACCGGCCCCGATCCCGCCACCGGCCAGGAGCACCAGCGGCTCGGGAACCCCCGTGAGCCGCGACACGACCGCCGTGCTGGGATGCAGCCCACCTTTGAACTCCCACCCGTGATCGTCGGGCGTCCCTTGGGTACCGAGTGTGTGCCGTCTGGCGGTGGTGTAGCTCTCGCCGGTCTTCGCCATGCGTGCCCGGATGCGGGCCTTGAGCTGCTTCTTGTCGGTCATAACCGGTGTCCGTGTCCGCGGTCGCGCAGGGGCCCGGTCCACGCCCGCCGACCCCGGCCGCCGCGATGCTCTGGGCTATGCCGAAGATTCGTCCCCCGAGGCGCGTGTGTCCCCTTTGCCTCCGTGATGCTGGGCGGGCAGCGTGGATGCTCGCTTTTAGGAGGTGCGGCGCTGGGAGTCGCCGTGCCGCCCATCCTAGGGACCCCATGGCCTCCTGTCACGCGCCCCCACGCCCCGCCCGTCCTTCACGGCAGGAGCTTCTCCCTCGCCTTGTTGCCCAACACCTCGCTTGACCAACGCCCTGGCAGGAAGGCGGGACGACCGGAGGAAGGGGAAGCCGCAGGAAGGGGAGGCCCAGGGCTCTGGGAACCGGGTGACGGCTTTCGGGGTGGGGTGTGGAGTCCCGGGGCGGGTTGGTGGGGTGCGGAGTCCCGGGGGGTTGGTGGGGTGCGGAGTCCCGGGGGGTTGGTGGGGTGCGGAGTCCCGGGGTGGGTCGAGTTGGGGTTGGCGGGGTTGGGGAGTTGGGGTTGGTGGGGGCGGGGTTGGGGGGTGGGGGGTTAGGCTCGGGCCGTGGCCCAAGACAATGACCGCAGGCATCCGCTGGCCCAGCCCAGGGCGGCGGCCAAGGCCAAGCGCCCGTTGCCGCCCGGTGAGCGGTTCTTCACGCCCGGCGCGACCGGCCTGCGCAAGGCCGTGGAGCAACGCAGCGCCACTCCCATGGCCTATCTGTTCACGCAGGTTCCGCGCTGGATCACGCCGGTGGTCATGGTCGTGCTGCTGCTGGCGGGGTTCGCCGTGCAGAACTGGCTGGGCGGGGTGGCGGTGCTGCCGGTGGTCGGCTTCGTGGGGCTGCTGGCATACCTGTCGTGGCCGTCGCTCAGCACCGGCGGCAAGCTGCTGCGGGTGGCCATGCTGACGTTCCTGCTGCTGGTCGTGGCCAGCCGCTTCGGCGCCTTCTAGCCGCCCACGCCCCGGCCACTCGTCACGGTCCCGGGTCTCCCCGGCTCACGCCTCCAGCCGTGCGCATCCTCAGCGGGTTTCCCGGTTGAGGATGTCACGGCCAGGAGCGGCGGCGGGTGGGGTCAGCTGGCGAGCAGGGTGTAGGTGGGGAAGTTGCCGGGGAGGCGTTCGCCTTCCGGGCCTGTGGTCACGGCCCGGACCAGGAGGTCGCCGCCGACGAAGGCGCCGCGCCACGATGCTCCCAGGCCGCCGAACAGCTCGTCCCGGTCACCGCGCGAGCGCGGCTTGTTGTGGCCGACCTTGAAGGCCCGCACCTCGGGCGAGATCCGGGCGAAGGTCTCCTCGTCGTCGCAGGACAGGGTGGCGACCAGGGCGCCGTTGCTGGCGTTCATGGCGGCCAGGAGTTCGGCCTCGGTGTCGACGAGCATCATGGTGTCGACGGGCCCGAACGGCTCGGCGTGGTGCAGGGGTGAGGAGCGGGGCGGGTTGAGGATCGCCGTCGGCGCGAAGTAAGCGGAAATATCCTGGTTTGGCAGGAAGTGTCCCTCGGACAGCCGTGCCCGGTACAACGGCACGCCGCCCCTCGCGATGGCCTGGTCGACCTGCCCGGCCAGCTCGGCCGCCTTCGCCGCGTTGATGAGCGGACCGAAGTCGAGCTGCGGCAACGGGTCCTCCGGCGACTCCACCGCCAGCGGATGCCCGAACCGCAACGAACCCACCGCCTCCATGTAAGCGGCCAGGAAGTCCGGGAAGAGCTCCCGCTGCACGACGAACCGCGGATAGGCGGTGCACCGCTGCTTGGCGTAGTCGAAGGACCCGCGGATCTGCCGCGCGAGCAGCTCCCACCCCGAGTACTCCCAGACGCCCCAGCAGTTGAGACCCTCCTGTTCGAGTACGTGGCGCCGCTCGACGTCGGCCAGCGAGGTCGCCACCTGGGCCCCCGCGTCCCGTCCGCCCACGAACGACACGCACCCGAGCGCGCGCCCGCCCACCAGCACCGGCGACAGCGCCGCCCCGCCCCCGCTGACCAGCGTGAACGGCAGACCCTCCCGCACCGCCAGCGCACAGGCCAGCGTGAGGCAGGCCAGCCCGCCGTCGGTGGGCGTCTTGGCGATCACCGCGTTCCCGGCCAGCGCCTGGACCAGCATGGCGTGCATGAGCACGCTCATCGGGTAGTTCCAGCTGGCGATGTTGCTGACCGGTCCGGGCAACGGGGTGCGCCCGGCGGTCATGCGGTCGATCTCCCCGACGTACCAGCGCACGCCGTCCAGGCAGCGGTCCACGTCGGCGCAGGCCGTCTTCCACGGCTTGCCGATCTCCCACACGAGCAGCATCGCGAGCAGGTCGCGGTGCTCGGCCATCGCCTCGACGGCGGCCGTGACGCGGGCCTTGCGCTCGGCGAGCGGCACGTGCCGCCACTGCCGGTGCTCGGACTCGGCGCCGGCCACCGCGCGGCCCGCGCCCGACCGGTCCAGCCTGGGCGGTACGGCGATGGCGGTGCCGTCGATCGGCGAGAAGACCGGGGTGTCAGGGCGGCCGTCGCGGTGCCAGAAGCCGCCCCAGTGGTTGAGCACCCTGTCGTCGTGGAACGCCTCCGGCGCCGCCGTACAGCATCTGTCGTAAGTGTCCTGCCAGGCTGTGCCCGGTTTGATCCGCATCTGGCCTCCTAGTCCGACCAGTCGACGGTGACGAGCTCGGGCAGGGGCTCGAACTCCTTGATCGCGTCGAGCGCGGGGCCCGTGGCCGCTTTGGCCTCCCGCTCGACCATGACCTCCACCAGCACGGGCACTCGCGTTCGCGCCGCCTCGGCGGAGGCCCAGGCCAGGGCGTCCCGGATGTCGCCCGGCCGGTCGACCCGGCGGGCCGGGCAGCCGAGGGACTCCATCGCCCTGACGTGGTCGACGCCGCCTTCGCCGTCGTGGAGGTCCATGGCGTCGTTCATGTCGTACGGGAGCTCCGCCCGTCCGAGGCCCGCATTGTTGATCATCACGATGACGAGCGGGATCCGGTGCCGCGCCGCCACCGCGACCTCCTCCGTCAGGAACGGGAAGCCGGCGACCGCGACGACCTGTCGTTCCGGACGTGCGCATTTGGCCCCCATCGCGGCGGGCACCTCCCAGCCCGGCGGCCCGGCCTGCCCGCACGCGAGGTAACGCCGGGGCAGGTAGGTGGTCTGGAACTGGCCCGACCAGATCTGGTGGAGCCCGGTCCCGGTGACGAAGGTGGTGTCGCGCGGGTAGAAGCCGTTGATCTCCCTGAACACGCGGGGCGGCTTGATCGGCACGTCGTCGAAGTCGTCGCGGCGCGCCATCGTGCGGCGCAGTTCGCCGACCCTGCGCACCCATTTGCCGGGTTGCAGGGCCGCCGTACGGCTGCGCGCCTCCGCCACCATCTCAGCCAATACGGGCTGGGCATGGCCGAACACCCCTAAGTCCGGCTCGAAGACCCTGCCGAGCTGGGTGGGCTCGATGTCGACGTGGATGAAGCGCCGGCCCTTGCGGTAGACGTCGAGGTCGCCGGTGTGCCGGTCGGCGAAGCGGGCGCCGACGGCGAGCACCAGGTCGCTCCGCAGGAACGCGGCGTTGCCCCAGCGGCTGTGCGCCTCGGTCCCGGCCAGGCCGGCGAACAGGGGGTGGTCCTCCGGGAAGGCGCCTTTGCCCATGAGCGTGACCTGGACGGGGATCTGGAGGTGTTCGGCGAGTTGGAGCAGTTCGTCGCCTGCCCCGGCGGTGACGACCCCGCCGCCGGCCAGGATGAGGGGCCGCCTGGCCGTACACACCAGGTCGAGGGCGGCGCGCACGACGTGCGGCAGCGGGCGCGGGACGGCCACCGGGAGCGGCGCGTCCAGCGCGCGGTCGTACAGGCAGGTGCCGCGCTGCACGTCGGCGGGCAGATCGACGAGCACCGGGCCCGGGCGGCCGGAGCGGGCGACCCGGAACGCCTCGCGAAACACCCAGGGCGCCTGGGCGGATTCCCTGAGCTGCACGGCCCATTTGGTGACGGGTCTGGCGATCTCCACGATGCCGGCCGATTGGAAAGGCTCCCGGCCGGTGACGCAGAGCAGCGGGACGGAGTCGGCCAGCGCGGCGTGCAGACCGGTGATCATGTTGGTGCCGGAGGCGCCGACGCAGACGCCGACGTTGCCCGTCGTCCTGGCCCAGCCGTCGGCGGCGTGGGCGCCGCCCGCCTCGTGGCGTACCGTGACGTGCCGGATGGAGCTGTCGCGGAGCGCGGCGTCCAGGGGAGGGACGGCGTCGCCGGTGCCGAAGACGGTGTCCACGCCCTCCGACTCCAGCACCGCGACCACCGCCTCCGCGCAGGCGACGCGCGTCACGCCGTGCCCAGCGCCGACCGCATGAGCCGCGCGGTCTCCGACGGGGTACGCCCGACCCGCACGCCGGCCGCCTCCAACGCCTCCTTCTTGGCCTGCGCGGTACCCGACGAACCGGAGACGATCGCGCCGGCGTGGCCCATCGTCTTGCCCTCTGGCGCGGTGAAGCCGGCCACGTAGGCGACGACCGGTTTGGTGATGTTCGCGGAGATGTAGGCGGCGGCCCGCTCCTCGGCGTCGCCGCCGATCTCGCCGATCATCACGATCGCGTCGGTGCCCGGATCGTCCTGGAACGCCCGCAGGCAGTCGATGTGCGTGGTCCCGATGACCGGGTCGCCGCCGATCCCGACCGCGGTGGAGAAGCCCAGGTCGCGCAGCTCGTACATGAGCTGGTAGGTGAGCGTGCCCGACTTGGAGACCAGGCCGATGCGTCCGGCGGTGGTGATGTCGGCGGGGATGATCCCGGCCGACGACTGGCCGGGGCTGATCAGGCCGGGGCAGTTGGGGCCGATGATCCGGGTACCGCCGCGGGCCAGGGCGCGGAACCTGATCGCGTCGTGCACGGGCACGCCCTCGGTGATCACCACGCACAGCGGCACCTCCGCAGCGACCGCCTCCTCCACGGCCGAGCCGGTGAAGCGCGGCGGCACGAAGACGACCGACACGTCGGCGCCGGTCTCGCCCACGGCCTCGGCGACCGAGCCGAAGACCGGGACCGTCCTCTCGCCGAAGTCGACCGTGCGCCCGCCCTTGCCGGGCGTCACCCCGGCCACCACGTCGGTCCCCGCGGCCAGCATGCGCGAGGTGTGCCGGGCGCCCTCGGAGCCGGTCATGCCCTGGACCAGCACGCGGCTGTCCTTGGTCAGGAAGATCGCCATCACGCACCTGCCGCGAGTCTGGCCGCCAGCTGGGCGGCGCCGTCCATGGTGGGCACCTGGCGGACCGCCGGGTGCCGGGCGTCGCTGAGTATGCGCCTGCCGACCTCGGCGTTGTTGCCGTCCAGCCGGACCACGATGGGCCGGGCCCGGCCGCGTTCGCCCAGCAGTTCCAGCGCGGTGACGATGCCCGTGGCCACCGCGTCGCAGGTGGTGATGCCGCCGAAGACGTTGACCAGCACCGAGCGCACGTCCGGGTCGGACAGGATGATCTCCAGCCCGTCGGCCATGACCTGGGCGGAGGCGCCGCCGCCGATGTCGAGGAAGTTCGCCGGGTCGGCGCCGGCCCCGGCGACGACGTCGAGCGTGCTCATGACCAGCCCGGCGCCGTTGCCGATCACGCCCACGCGGCCGTCCAGCTTGACGTAGTTGAGCCCCTTCGCGCGGGCGCGGCCCTCCAGGCTGCCGGTCAGCTCCTCAGGTGCGCGCTCGTGCCGGAACGCGGCGTTGTCGTCCAGGGTGACCTTGCCGTCGAGCGCCACGATCCGCTGGTCGGTAGTGAGGATGAGCGGGTTGACCTCGACCAGCAGGGCGTCCTCGGTCACCATGACGTCCCAGAGCCGCTGCAGCGTGGCCGCGGCCGTCTCGGGCAGGCCCGCCTTGTCCACGAGCTGCTGGGCGACGGCGGCGTCCACGCCCACGGCCGGGTCGATCGGCAGCCTGACCAGCGCGCCGGGGTCGCGCTCCGCCAGCTCCTCGATCTCCATGCCGCCCTGCGCCGACACCATCGCCAGGAACGACCCGGCCGTCCGGTCGACGAGGAAGGCCGCGTAGTACTCCTCGAAGGGGACCGTGGCCACCTCCACGAGCACGGCCCGGGTGAGATGTCCCTTGATGTCCATCCCGAGCACACGCCCGGCCTCCTCCTCGGCGGCCTGCGGCCCCGGTGCGGCTTTGATGCCGCCCGCCTTGCCTCTGCCGCCGGTCTTCACCTGGGCCTTGATGACGACGGGAGCGCCGATCTCGGCTGCTATCGCGCGGGCCTCGGCCGGGGTGCGGGCCACGTCGCCGAGGGGGACCGGGATGCCGTGGCGACCGAAGAGTTCCTTCGCCTGGTACTCGTACAGGTCCATGCGAGCCTCCTTTGTAGACGGTATACCGTATGGAATATTCCTCGTCCAGAGGCTCGACAAGTATCCGATTGTGTGGATATTCCATACAGTATGGAGAATGCAGTTCGAGACTGGCGTGGCCGCGCGTACCTGCCCGGCCCCGTACCCGCCGACCGTCCGCGCACGTTCTGGCTCGCCTGGGCCTCGATGGCCGCCATAGCGCCGCTCCAGTACGGCTACGCCGCCCTGCTCGTCCGCGACCAGGCCGCGCTCATCCCGCTGGGCGTGTGGATCGTCTGCCAGGCGGCCGGAGCCCTGCTGCGCCGCCGCCTCTCCCTCACCGCGGGCGGCGTCCTCACCACCTCCGGCCTGCTCGCCCTCGGCCTCGGCGACTCCTGGCCGTTCCTCACCGTGTACGCCGTGCTCGGCGGCCTGGGCGCCGGGCTCGTCTACGGCGTGTGCGGCGAGACGGTCGCCGCCTGGCACCCGGAACGGCCCGCCATGCGCGTCGGCCTGGTGACCGGCGCCTTCGGCTACGGGGCGCTGCCGCTGCTGCTGTGGGCCGGCCTGTTCCCCGGCACGCTCCCCCAGGCGTTCCTGGCCTCCGGGATCGTCGCGGCCCTGGTCATCGGCACCACCGCCCGCCACCTGCGCATGCCCCCTCCCCTGTGGTGGCCCGACACCGTCGACCCCCGCACGTACGCGCTGGACGCCGCCGTCCTGCGCCGCACACCCGGGGCGCTGCGCGAGTTCTCGCTGGCCCAGGCGCTGCGCACCCGGGCGTTGCCGGTGCTGGCCGCCATCCTGGTGTGCGCGGGGGCGGTCTCGATCGCCGACGTGGTCATCGTGGCCGCGTCGGGCGCCTGGGGCGCGGTGGCGATCCTGGTCGGGCTCAACGGGGCGGGCAGGGCGCTGGCCATGCGGTGTTCTGAGGCGCTGGGCCGTACGGCGGTGCTGACCGTCGTGCTCACCCTGCTCGCGCTGGGTCAGCTGCTCCTGGCCGCCCATGCGAGCACCGGCACCGCGCTCGGCCTCCGGGCGGGGGCCGTGGCGGCCGGCCTGGGCGGCGGGGCCTTCTACCCGCTGGTCGCCAGCCTGGTCCGCGACTACTTCGGCGTGGCCGGCACCGGCACCATCCATCCCGTCGTCTACAGCGCCAAGGCCGCGGCCGGGCTGGTGGCGGTGGCGCTGTGCTGGCTCGCGCTGTCCGGGGCCGCCGCGCCCGCGCTCCTGCTCGCCGCCGCGTGCGCGGGGCTGCCCGCGCCGGCCGCCCGGCGGTTGCGCGCGCCCGGCAGGCCGGTCACGATCCCCGTGTGATGAGGCTCACGAGTAAGGCGAGAAGCGCAAACTGTATGCTGTAGGCAGTCGACGACAAACCGTTAGTGGAGCCGCGAACATGTTGCTGTCGGATCAGGCCGGTCAGACCGCGGCCAAGATTCCCCGCCCCGCCACGCTCCGCGAGAGCGTCATCGAGGCCATCCAGGAGCTCATCGTCTCCGGCCAGCTCAAGCCCGGCCAGCACCTGGTCGAGAGCGAGCTGGCCGAGCTGCTCGGCGTCTCCAGGCAACCGGTGCGCGAGGCGCTCCAGCAGCTCAGCGGCGAAGGCTGGGTCGACCTCTTCCCCGGCCAGGGCGCCTTCGTGCACGTGCCGACCCTCGAAGAGGCCGACCAGCTGCTCGCCGTACGCACGCTGCTGGAGACCGAGTCGGCGCGGCTGGCCGCGCAGAACGCCGGCGAGGACGGCGTGCGGCAGCTGCGCGCCCTGTGCGCGCGCGGCGTCGCGGCGGTGCGATCGGACGACGTCGACGGCGCGGTCGCCACCAACTCCGAGCTCCACGCGCTCGTGACGGCGCTGTCGGGCAACAAGGTGCTGGCCGAGCTGGCCGCCCAGGTGGCCAGGCGGGTGCGCTGGTACCACACACCCGTGGCCAGGCGGCGCGGCATGACCTCGTGGGAGGAGCACACCGCGCTCATCGACGCCATCGAGGCCGGTGACGAGGCGACCGCCGCGCAGATCATGCGCGAGCACACCGAGCACACCCGCGCGTCCTACCTGGAGTCACGCGCGGGCCAGCCCGTCGAACCCGCCCCCAAGCAGGTACGGCGCCGCCGCCGCACCAGCTGACCCCCGATTGCCAGACCCCTCCTCGGGTAGAGGATGAAACCGGACAGGAGGTGACGTGACGATGAAGGCGTTGATGAGCTTTCTCCGCGGTGATCCCATGGGTCAGAGCGGAGACGGACGCTCCTTCGGCGTCGGCCTGAGCGCCGCGCTCAAAAAGCAGTATTCGGCCGAGGAAGCCGACCGCTACCTGCGCCTGTGGACAGCCGACCGCGACATCCACAGATCCCCCCGAGCCTGACGGGCCCGCCGCTATCCTTGTTTCCATGCCGTACCTCGAACAACGCATGGACAGCGTTGAAACCGACATCAAGGAGATGCGAAGCGACATCTCCGACCTGAAAGCCGACGTCTCGGTCCTGAAAACGGACGTCTCGGTCCTGAAAGAAGACGTCGCCGTCCTCAAGACAGACGTCTCGGTCCTGAAAACGGACGTCGCCGTCCTAAAGACAGACGTCGCCGACATGAAGGGCGACATCGGCGTCCTTCAGCGGTCGGTAGGCAACATGGAGAAGTCCATGGCTGTCATGAGGGATGACGTCAACGACATCAAGGCCAATCAGATGGAGACAAGTAACCTGCTGGCCAGGCTCGTAGCGAAGCTCGAAGGCGTCTAGCCACGGGCGGACGGCCGCGCCCGCCCGCGGCCGGGTCAGTGCTCAGCCGGCTCCTTGTCCCGAACGGCACGGGACTTGAGCAGGCTCAGCACCGTGGTGACGGCGAGGGTGCCCAGGATGACGCCGAGGGAGACCAGGATCGGGATCTCCGGCGCCCAGGACACCCCGTCGTGATGCAGCGCCTCCAGGATGAGCTTCACCCCGATGAACGCCAGCACCACCGACAGTCCCTTGCTCAGGTAGACGAGCCGGTCCAGCAGCCCGCCGATCAGGAAGAACAGCTGCCGCAGCCCCATGAGCGCGAAGGCGTTGGCGGTGAACACCAGGTAGGGCTCCTTGGTCAGGCCGAAGATGGCCGGGATGGAGTCCAGGGCGAACAACAGGTCGGTGGTCCCGATGGCGACCATGACGATGAGCATCGGGGTCACCATGCGCCGGCCGTGGTGCACGGTCAGCCGGGCGCCGTGGTAGGTGTCGGTGGTAGGCAGCACGCGGCGTACCGTCCGCAGCGCGATGTTCTCCGAGAACTCCGCTTCCTCCTCCTCGTGCCCGATCAGCTTCCACGCGGTGTAGACGAGGAAGGCGCCGAAGACGTAGAAGAGCCAGTCGAAGCGGGTCACCGCCTCGGCTCCGGCCGCGATGAAGCCGCCGCGCATGAGCAGCGCCAGCGCGATGCCGATGAGCAGCACCTTCTGCCGGTACTGCCGCGGCACCTTGAACCTGCTCATGATCAGCAGGAAGACGAAGAGGTTGTCGACGCTGAGTGAGTACTCGGTGATCCAGCCGGCGAAGAACTCGCCGCCGTGCGCGGGCCCCGAGAGCATCAGCAGCCCGAAGCCGAACAGCACGGCGAGGGCGACGTAGAAGGAGACCCAGCCGACGCACTCCTTGAAGGAGGGCTCGCGCGGGTTGCGGGCGACGAGGTAGAAGTCGAGGGCGAGGATGAGGCCGAAGCCGCCGATCGTGGCGAGCCAGACCCAGGTGGGCAGGTTCATCGTCTCCTCACGGTGAGGCGTTCGTGCAGCCACACGAAGCCGATGGCGAAGCCCACGCTCACCATCGCCTGGTAGGCCAGGAACAACAGGACTCCGTCCCGCATCCCCACCCCGGCCAGGCTCTCCTGGATGAGTCTGGACGTCGGAAACGCCACCATCCAGAACAGGGCGACGGGTGCGAAGGCCCCGGGCCGGAAGAGCCAGCGTCCGATGAGCAGGCCGTACGCGCCGCCGCACAGCGCCAGCGGTACTGCCAGCGCGAGCGCCGACAGCGCGGCCCGTCCGAGAGGCTGCCCCGCGAGCAGGGTCAGCCCCCCGGCGGCCACGCCGGCGACGGCTCCGATCGCCGCCCCTGGCAGGGCGGGTTCGAGGCTGTGCCGGATCTCCATCAGTCCACGACCACGCCGAACGCGAACAGGCTGTAGAAGAGCATGCCCAGGTAGAACACCGCGCCGAACCCGACGATCACGTTGGTCCACCACTTCGGCCGGATCGGCTTGGGCAACATCCGGTTGTTGACCAGCAGCAGCGTCACGCAGTAGGCGCCCATGGCGAACGTCGACAGGAACGCCAGCGTGTCCAGGATCCCGCTGGGCCCGTCGGCCGGGCCGAAGAGCAGGATCAGGATGCCGAAGATGATCACGCCCCAGAGGAAGCCCGCGTACAGATGGGACATCTTCCGCTTACGGGCGCCGGGCACGAAGTTGTAGGTCATGTCGGCCTGTCCGCGCGAGAACGAGTCGAACAGCCCGAGCGTGGCGTTGAGGCCGATCAGCGCGATGAACCCGAGGAAGACCACCCCGAGCACCGAACTGCCCGCCGAGGAGACGGCGTCCGACATCGCGGTCAGCGCCACCTCCCGGTCGTCGCCGGAGATGACCGCGCGCACTCCGGGGTTCTGCCGGACGGCCGCCTGGGCGATGACCGTGAAGGAGATCGTGACCAGCATGGTCACGCCCCAGAACAGCAGCAGCGCGTCGAAGGTGACCCAGCGCCGCCAGCCCTTCCATTTGGCCATCTCCGCCGGGTCGTCGGTGTCGAACATGAAGCCGCGCGTCGGCATGGCCTCTTCCTCGCCGGCGTGGCGCAGGCCGCGGATGCGCGGGATGTGCGCGCCCATGCCGGCGCCGGAGTCGCGCAGGTGCAGCGTGTACCACATCTGCTGCATCCCGGACGGCCCGGCGAACGCGCACGCCCCGACGATGACCGGGAACCACGCGGCCGACAGCGCCTCCGGCGGCAGGTAGCCGAAGGCGAACATGCCGGTGATCGTGGAGACCACGTCGCCCCACGAGCCGACCATCGCCGCGACCACCGCGGTGCTGATCACGAGCACGCCGATGAGCACCGACAGCAGGTTCTCCAGCACGTTGTAGATCACCTTGGCCAGGGAGAAGACCACCCCGACCAGGATGAGCCCGATGACCGCGGTGACCACCCAGGGAATGCCGGTGATCTCCTCGAAGGCCGCCGCGCCCGCCGACAGGTGGCCCGGCCAGATGTAGACGGCGATGGCCGTCACGAAGAAGAACCACATGATCGGTTTGAACACGCGGGCGGCGCCGGAGAAGATGCTCTCCCCCGTCGCCATCGCGTACCGCGCCATCTCCAGCATCACGACGGCCTGCAGGGTGACGCCGATCAGGAACAACCACCTGATCTCCGGCCCGAACAGCAGGACGAGCCTGGGCCACATATAGGACTCGCCCATCCCCACGCCCAGGGCGACCAGGAAGACGGTCGGCCCGAGAATGTGCACCGACGGGGGCGCGTCGGGCAGTTTTCTGATGGGCATCGGCTCCAGCCGGCCCGCTTTCCATACGCGTTCGTCCTCAACCGGTGGCGCTGCCGCCGCCGATGGTTTGGATGTGTCCACCTAAGGACCTCCTGGGGGGAAAGGTTGGTTCCTGTGGGCTGCCCCGATGTGCCCCCTCGCCTGCCGCGTCCGGCTCTTAACGCAGCAGTCCGGCCGCTCTGGCCCAGCGATACTTCGCGCCGAGCACGGCCACCGGCTTCTCAGTCGTGTACGGGTAGGCGATGACTCCGTGGTCGAACAGGTACGCGCAGGCCTCCTCCACTTCGGTGTCCCCGGCCAGGGACGCGACGACGGGCTTGACGTTGCCCTTCTCCCGCTCCTCGGCCACCACGCGGGCGAGGAGTTCGGCGAAGACCATGGGCGGGGTGACGATCGTGTGCCAGTACCCGAGGACCAGCGCGTGGACGCGCTCGTCGGACAGCCCGAGCCTGACCGTGTTCTCGTAGGTCGACGGGGGTTCCCCGCCGGTGATGTCGATGGGGTTGCCCGCGGCTCCGAAGGGCGGGATGTAGGCGCGGAAGGCCTCGTCCAGGTCGGCCGGGATCTCCATCAGCGTGAGCCCGGCGTCCACGCAGGCGTCGGACAACAGCACGCCGGATCCGCCCGCGCCGGTGATGATGACGACGTTCTCCCCCTGCGGGGCGGGCATCAGCGGCAGCGCCCTGGCGTACTCCAGCATGTCGTTGAGCCCGGGGGCGCGCACGACTCCGGCCTGGCGCAGGATGTCGTCGTAGACCTTGTCGTCGCCGGCCAGCGCTCCGGTGTGCGAGCCGGCCGCCCGCGCGCCCATCGCCGTGCGCCCGGCCTTGAGCACGATGACGGGCTTGTTCTTGACGACCCTGCGCGCGGCGTCGACGAAGCCGCGCCCGTCCTTGAGGTCCTCCAGGTGCATGGCGACCGCGCGGGTGTTGTCGTCCTGCTCGAAGAAGGTGAGCAGGTCGTCCTCGTCGACGTCGGCCTTGTTGCCGACGCCGACGATCGCCGAGACGCCCATCTTGGTGGTACGGCTGAAGCCCAGGATGGCCATGCCGATGCCGCCGCTCTGCGAGGTCAGCGCCACACTGCCCTGCACGTCGTACGGCGTGCAGAACGTGGCGCAGAGGTTCTCCGGCGTGTAGTAGTAGCCGTAGATGTTGGGCCCGAGCATCCGCACCCCGTGCCGGCGGGCGATCTCGACGATCTCCCGCTGGCCGTCGACGTTGCCGGTCTCGGCGAACCCCGACGGGATCATGATCGCTCCCGCGATCCCCTTCTTGCCCGTCTCCTCCAGCGCGGGGGCCACGAAGGCGGCGGGGATGGCGAAGACGGCCACGTCCACGTCGTAGGGGACGTCGGCGATGCTCTTGTAGGCGGGCAGCCCCATGATCTCGGTGGCCTTGGGGTTGATCGGGAAGATCTGGCCCTGGTAGCCGCCGTTGATGAGGTTGCGCATGACCGAGTTGCCGATCTTGCCCTGTTCGGCGGAGGCGCCGATGACGGCGATGGCCCTCGGCTTGAAGATGCGGGTCATCTGGGCGAGGATGCGCTCCCTCGGCAGCCGTTCGACCGGCGCGGGCGCGGCGCCGACGAGGATGCGCACGTCGGCGGCGACGGCCCCGGAGGCGCTGGCGAAGACGGGGTTGAGGTCGATCTCCACGATCTCGGGGTGCTCGTCGACCAGCCTGCCGACACGCTCGATGAGCTGGGCGAGGGCGGCGCGGTCGGCGGGCTCGGCGCCGCGCACCCCACGCAGCACCTCCGCCGCTTTGATGTCGTCGAGCATCGTCAGGGCATCATCACCCGAGACGGGGGCCAGGCGGAAGGTCACGTCCTTGAGCACTTCGACCAGGACTCCGCCCAGGCCGAAGGCGACGACCTTGCCGAACGTGGGGTCGGTGACGGCACCGACGATGACCTCGTGGCCGCCGCCGACCATCTGCTGGACCTGGATGCCGTCGATCTGGGCGTCGGGGTTGTAGGCGAGCGCGCTGGCGAGGATCTTCCGATGGCCCTCGCGGACCTCGTCGGGGGTCTTCAGTCCCACGAGCACGCCGCCGGCATCGGTCTTGTGCAGGATGTCCGGTGAGACGATCTTCAAGACCACGGGGAAGCCGATTTTTGCTGATATTTCGACTGCTTCCTCGGCGGTGGCGGCCAGGCCCTCGCCCGGGGTGGCGATGCCGTACTCCTCGCAGATCGTCCTCCCCTCGGGGGCGGTCAGGGCCGTGCGGCCCTCGGCCAGCGCCTTCTCGATGACTTCCCTCGCGGACATCAGATGACTCCGTTCGTCTTCAGTTCGGCCAGCTCGCCCGCGCTCACGCCGAGCGCACCGTAGATCTCCTGGTTGTGCTCGCCGAGCAGGGGCGGGGTGAGAACGTCCACCGGCGAGTCGGAAAGCTGCAGCGGACTGCCCACGGTGACGAACTCGCCCCGCTCCGGGTGCTCCACCGCGACGACGATGCCCTCCTCGCGCAGGCTCTCGTCCTCCGCCAGCTCCCTGGTCGACAGGATCGGGCCGCACGGGACGTTCTCGGCGTTGAGCCGGTCGAGCACCGACCACTTGTCGTGGCGGATGGTCCACTCCTCGATGAGCTGGAACATCTTGTCGAGCTTGCCCAGCCGGGCCTCGGGGGTGGCCCACTCGGGGTCGTCGGCCAGCTCGGGGCGGCCGATGATGCCGGAGATCGGCCGCCAGCCGACCGGCTGGACGATCACGTAGATGTAGTCGTTGGGCCCGCCGGGCGCGCAGCGCACCGCCCATCCGGGCTGGCCGCCGCCGCTGGCGTTGCCCGAGCGCGGCACCTCGTCGCCGAAGTTCCTGTTCGGGTACTCGCGCAGCGGCCCGTGCGCCAGGCGCTGCTGGTCACGCAGCTTCACCCGGCACAGATTCAGTACGGCGTGCTGCATCGCCACCTGCACCCGCTGCCCCCGCCCGGTGCCCTCCCGCTGGTACAGGGCGGCGAGGATGCCCGCGACCACGTGCACGCCGGTGCCCGAGTCGCCGATCTGCGCGCCCGTGGCCAGCGGCGGCCCCTCCTCGAAGCCCGTGGTGGTCATCGAGCCGCCCATGGCCTGGGCGATCACCTCGTACGCCTTGAACTTGGCGTACTTGCCGGCGCCGAAGCCCTTGATCGAGGCGTAGATGAGGCGCGGGTTGAGCTCGCTCAGCCGCTCCCAGGTGAAGCCCATCCGGTCGACGGCGCCGGGGCCGAAGTTCTCGACCAGGATGTCGGCGCCCTTCACCAGCTCGGTGAACAGCTCCTTGCCGCGCTCGGACTTCATGTTGAGCGTGATGCTGCGCTTGTTGCAGTTGAGCATCGTGAAGTAGAGGCTGTCGACGCCGGGTTTGTCGCGCAGCTGCTGACGGGTGATGTCGCCCGTGGGCGCCTCCAGCTTGACCACGTCGGCGCCGAGCCAGGCGAGGAGCTGGGTGGCCGAAGGGCCGGACTGGACGTGGGTCATGTCGAGGACGCGGACGCCTTCCAGAGCCTTCATCTGAGCCTCACTTGTACATCGTCTGGTTCATGGTTCCGGGGGCGTAGACCTCGGGGTCGACCCATACGTTGATCAGCGAGGGCTTGCCGGACTCGCGGGCCCTGCGCAGGGCCGGGGCGATCTCGTCCGGGTCGCGGACCTCCTCGCCGTAACCGCCGAGCAGCTTGGCGAAGTCGCCGTAGCGGATGTCGCCCAGCGTGTTGCCGACGCGGCCGCGGTCCTCGCCGTACTTGGCGGCCTGGCCGTACCTGATCTGGTTCATCGAGGAGTTGTTGCCGATGACTCCGATGAACGGCAGGTCGAAGCGGATCATCGTCTCGAAGTCCCAGCCGGTCAGCGAGAAGGCGCCGTCGCCGAACAGGCAGAGCACCTCCTTGTCGCGGCGGGCCTGCTTGGCGGCCATCGCGAACGCCATGCCGACGCCGAGGGTGCCCAGCGGGCCCGGGTCCATCCAGTGGCCGGGCGACTTGGGCTGCACCACCTGGCCGGAGAAGGTGACGATGTCGCCGCCGTCGCCGATGTAGATGGTGTCCTCGGTCAGGAACTCGTTGATCTCGTGGACGAGGCGGTAGGGGTCGATGGGCGAGCTGGTGGACAGCTGCCTGGGCAGGCGCTTGTCGTAGGACTGGGTCTCGACCGCGCGCAGCTCCTCGATCCACTCCTTGCGCCTGGCGGCGGCGTCGCTGATCCGGCCGCTGGCCGCCTGGACCGCGGCCGACAGGATGAGCCCGGCGTCGCCGACGATGCCCAGGTCGATGTCGCGGTTCTTGCCGACCGTGCGGTAGTCGAGGTCGATCTGGACCACGGTGGCGGTCGGGGACAGGCGCTTGCCGTACCCCATCCTGAAGTCGAACGGCGTGCCGACGATGATGATGAGGTCGGCCTCGGTGAAGGCGTACCTTCTGGAGAGCTGGAAGTGGTGCGGGTCGCCGGGCGGGAGCGTGCCCCGGCCGGAGCCGTTCATGTAGGCGGGCACGTTCAGGCTTCTGACGAAGTCGATCGCCGCGTCGGTGGCCCGGCAGGTCCAGACCTGGCTGCCGAGCAGGATGCACGGCTTTTCGGCGTGGGCGAGCATGTCGGCCAGGCGCTCGATCGCCTCCGGGTCGCCGGCCTGCCGGGTGGATGCCCGGTAGTTCTTGGGGATGCGCGCCTTCTCCAGCGGGATCTTCGCGTCCAGCACGTCGCGCGGGATCTCCAGGAACGACGGGCCGGGCGCGCCGTGGTAGCACTCGCGGAAGGCCATCGACACGATGTCGGCGACGCGTTCGGTGCTGGGCACCGTGGCGGCGAACTTCGTGATCGGCGTCATCATGTCCACGTGCGGCAGGTCCTGGAGTGAGCCCATCTTGTGCTGGCTCAGCGCGCCCTGGCCGCCGATGAGCAGCATCGGGCTCTCCGCGCGGAAGGCGTTGGCCACGCCGGTGACCGCGTCGGTCGTGCCCGGTCCCGCGGTGACCACCGCGCAGCCCGGTTTGCCGGTGATGCGCGCGTAGCCGTCAGCGGCGTGCGCGGCCACCTGCTCGTGACGAACGTCGATCACCTCAATGCCCTCATCGACGCAACCGTCGTAGATGTCGATGATGTGCCCGCCGCACAGCGTGTAGATCACATCCACGCCCTCGGCCTTGAGCGCTTTGGCTACCAGATGACCGCCAGAGATCGTTTCCGACATCGTGCACCCTTCCCGGCGACTGTCTCCCGCATACTGCATACCGTATGACGCCAATGGTTACTCCCTTGTGAACGGCCTGTCCAGACCTCTACGGCAACTCGATCAACTCCACGGGCCCGCCGCACCACCCCGGCGGCACCGCCGCCAGGGCCTCGGCCAGCGCCGCTCCCCACAACGAGCCCGGCCGGTCGTGCCCCACGGGAACCGCGCCCTTTTCCGCCCGCCGTACCGGCACCAGGCGGGTGTCGCGCGGATGCGCCCGCACCGGCCCCGCCAGCGCGCTCGTCTCGCCCCGGTACGGCCGGCCGAGCAGCGGGACCAGCAGCGTGAGCGCCGCCCCGAGCGCGGCGAACGGATTTCCCGGCAGGCCCGCGAGCATGGCCCCCGACGCCAGCCTGGCCAGGATCTGCGGATGCCCGGGACGCACGGCCACGCCGTCGACCAGCACCTCCGCGTCCCGCAGCACGGCACGCAGATGGTCGGCCGGGCCCTTCGACGAGGCCCCGCAGACCACGACCACGTCCGCGTCCTGGCCCGCGAGCGCCTCGCGCAGCGCCCGCTCGCCGTCGGGCAGCCTGACGACGCCGGCCAGGCGGCCGCCCGCCCACTCGACCAGGCCGGGCAGCATCGGCCCGATGGCGTCGCGCACCCGGCCGGGCCCCGGCAGGCCCGCGAAGACCACCTCGTCACCGGTCACCAGCACCGACACGGCGGGCTTGGGCACCACGCGGAGCCGGTCGTGCCCCAGCCCCGCGGCCAGTCCCAGCACGGACGGGGTCACCACGGTTCCGGCGCCGAGCACCACGGCGTGCTCGGGGATGTCCTCGCCCCGGCGCCTGATGTGCCGGCCGCTCTCGGCCGGGCCCTTGACCCAGTGGCCGTCGGCGTCGGCGGCCTCGTAGGGCAGCACAGCGGCGGTGCCCTCGGGCACCGGGGCTCCGGTGGCGATCTCGACCGCCTCGCCGCCGGCCAGCGACGGGTACGCCGCTCCCCCGGCCAGCACCCTGCCGACCAGGCGCCAGGGCGGCTGGCCGCGGACCGCGTAGCCGTCCATGGCCGACACGTCCGCGCCCGGCACCGGGACCAAAGCGCGGAGGGGTTCGGCCAGGCGGCAGCCGTACACCTCGGCGAGGGGGAGATCGGCTGGTGCGGGCGGGCGGGCATGGGCGGCGGCGAGGGCGCGCGCCCGCTCCCAGGACAGCGTGCTCATGGGCGGCTCCTTGACCGGCATTTTTCCATACTGTATACCGAATGCAGATTCCGACGCGAGAACGGAGCGCAGCATGAAAGTCGCTGTTCTTGGCGCCGGCGCCATCGGCGCATACGTGGGAGCCGCCCTGCACAGGGCGGGAGTCGAGGTGCATCTGATCGCGAGAGGCGAGCACCTTGCGGCCATCCGCCGCGAGGGAGTACGGGTGCTCAGCCCCCGGGGCGATTTCGTCGCCCACCCCCATGCCACCGACGATCCGACCCACGTCGGCCAGGTGGACCACGTCTTCCTGGGCCTCAAGGCGAACAGCTACGCCGCCGCGGGCCCCATGATCAAGCCGTTGCTGCACGAGGCCACGAGCATCATCGCCGCGCAGAACGGCATCCCGTGGTGGTACTTCCACGGGCTCAACAGCCCCTACCAGGGCTACCGCATCGAGAGCGTCGATCCGGACGGAGCCGTCACCGCGGCACTGCCGCTGGAGCGCGCGATCGGCTGCGTCGTCTACGCCGCCACCGAGATCGAGGCGCCGGGCGTCATCCGGCACCTCGAGGGAACCCGATTTTCCATCGGCGAACCGAGCGGGCAGCTGAGCGCCCGGTGCGCCGCCTTCAGCCGGGCCGCGGTCGAGGGCGGGCTCAAGTGCCCGGTCGAGGCCGACGTCCGGCGCGATGTGTGGATCAAGCTCATGGGCAACATCGCCTTCAACCCGATCAGCGCCCTGGCCCGCGCCACCATGGCCGGGATCGCCCGCCACCAGGGCACCCGCGAGCTGGTCATGGCCATGATGCGGGAGACGGTCGAGGTGGCGGGAAGGGTCGGGTGCGATCCGGGTGTGTCGATCGAACGGCGGCTGCGCGGCGCCGAGAAGGCGGGCGAACACAAGACCTCCACACTGCAGGACCTGGAGAAGGGCAAGCCGCTGGAACTGGACGTCCTGCTGGCGGCGGTGGTCGAACTGGCCGACCTGACCGGCGCCGAGGTACCGGTGCTGCGTGCGATCCACGCGGTCAGCGACCTGCTGAACGAGAACGTTGCTCCTACGGCCTAGCCAGGCATACCGTAGGCTGTATACAGAATGGAGGGATCATGAGCTACGACCGCCTGACCCATCCACTGGTGCGCGAGGACGGCGTGCTGCGCGAGGCGACTTGGGACGAGGCGCTCGACCGCGCCGCCGAGGGCTTCAGGCGCGCCGTTGAGCGGCACGGCCCCGACACCTTCGCGATGTTGTCGTGCGCCCGCTCCACCAACGAGATGAACTACATCGGCCAGAAATTCACCCGTGTGGTCATGGGCACCAACAATGTGGACTCCTGCAACCGCACCTGCCACGCACCCAGCGTGGCGGGGTTGTCGGCGGTGTTCGGCAGCGGTGGCGGCACCTCCTCCTACCAGGAGGTCGAGGACACCGACGTGATCGTGATGTGGGGCTCGGCCGCCAGGAACGCCCACCCCATCTTCTTCCACCACGTGCTCAAGGGCATCCACAAGGGCGCCCGCATGTTCGCCGTCGACCCCCGGCGCACCGGCACCGCGCAGTGGGCCGACCGCTGGCTCGGCCTGAACGTCGGCACCGACATCCCCCTCGCCCACGCCGTGGCCCGCGAGATCATCCACGCCGGTCTGCACAACAAGGCGTTCATCGAGCGGGCGACGGCGGGCTTCGAGGAGTTCGCCGCCTCGGTCGAGCCGTGGACGCTCACCGCCGCCGAGCAGGTGACCGGCGTACCGGCCGAGGCGATCAAGGAGCTGGCCCACGCCTACGCCCGCGCCGACCGCGCGCAGCTGTGCTGGACGCTCGGCATCACCGAGCACCACAACGCCACCGACAACGTGCGCGCGCTGATCAACCTCTCGCTGCTCACCGGCCACGTCGGCCGCTACGGCTCCGGCTTGTCACCCCTGCGCGGCCAGAACAACGTGCAGGGCGGCGGCGACATGGGCGCCATCCCCAACCGCCTGCCGGGTTTCCAGGACATCCTGGATCCGACGGTACGGCGGCGCTTCGAGTCAGCCTGGAACATCGGGATTCAGCCGAAATATGGTCTTAATCTCACCCAGATGCTGGAGGCGATGGCCGAGGGCGAGGTCACCACCTGCTACCTCATCGGCGAGAACCCCGTCCAGTCCGAGGCCGACTCGCTCGCCTGCGTCAAGCGCCTGTCCATGCTCGACCACCTGGTCGTCCAGGACATCTTCCTCACCAAGACCGCCCAGATGGCCGACGTCGTCCTGCCCGCCAGCGCCGCCTGGTGTGAGAGCGACGGCACCTTCACCAACAGCGAGCGCCGCGTCCAGCGTGTCCGCAAGGCGCTCGACCCGCCGGGCGAGGCCCGCGACGACATCTGGATCATGTGCGAGCTGGCCCGCAGGCTCGGCCACGACTGGCACTACGACGGCGCCGAAGAGGTCTGGAACGAACTGCGCGCCCTCTCCCCCGCCCACGCCGGAATGACCTACCAGCGGCTGGCCGACCTGCAGGGCATCCAGTGGCCCTGCCCGTCCGAGGACTCCGTCGAACCGCCCTACCTGCACGGGCGGCTCTGGGAGAGCGACCCGGTCAAGCGCGGCACACCGGCGCCCTTCGCCGTGCTGCGTCATTCGCCGCCGGTGGACCTGCTCGACGAGGAATACCCGCTCCGGCTCACCACCGGGCGGCGGCTCGACTCCTACAACACCGGCGTCCAGTCCTCCGGGTTCGCCTCGCCGCTGCGCCGCGGCGAGACCATCGAACTGTGTCCCGAGGACGCCTCGCGGCTCGGGCTCGCCGCCGGGGAGGAGGTGCGGATCACCTCCAGGCGCGGCTCGGTCGTCGCGCCCGTCTTCATCGATCCCGCGCTGCGCCCCGGACTGGTCTTCATGACGATGCACTTCCCCGACGAGGTCGACACCAACGCCCTCACCATCGAGGCGACCTGTCCCATCGCGGGGACGGCCGAGTTCAAGGCGGCAGCCGTACGCGTCGAGAAGCTTGTGGCGGTGGGCTGATGGACCTGCGCTTCCGCGACGCCCAGCCCACCGACGAGGAGCGCGCCGCCGTCGACGCGCTGCTCGGACCGCCAGCCACCGCGTGGGACGGCGGCGACAGAACCGCCGCCGACCTGCGCTTCGCCGCCCGCGCCGAACCGGCGCGGGACCTGCTGCTGCCCGCGCTGCACGCGGTCAACGACCGGGTGGGCTGGATCAGCGAGGGCGCGCTCGACTACATCTGCCGCCGGCTGACCGTGCCGCCCGCCGAGGCTTACGGGGTGGCGTCGTTCTACTCGCTGTTCTCACTGTCCGAAAGGCCCGCGTCCGTGCTGCACGTCTGCACGGACCTGGCCTGCCACGCTCAGGGCGCTTCCGAGGTACGGCAGGCCGTCGCCGACCGGCTCGGACCGCCGGGGACGTCCTGGCAGGAGAGTCCGTGTCTCGGGTTGTGCGAGCGGGCGCCGGCCTGTCTGACGTTGACGGCGGGCGATCCGCCGTCGGCCGCCGTGGATGCACCTTATTCCGGTGGTCAGGGCGGTGAGCCACCTGTGGCTGCGGCGGTGCCGCAGGCCGGGCAGGACGGGCTGGTCCTGCTGCGGCGGGTCGGGGTCGTGGACCCGCTGAGCCTGGACGACTACCGGGCGCAGGGCGGCTACCAGGCGTTGCGCCGGGCCTTCCAGCTCGGTCCCACCGGCGTGATCAGGGAGGTCACCGAGTCCGGGCTGGTCGGCAGGGGCGGCGCCGCGTTCCCGACCGGCCGCAAGTGGGAGGCCACGGCCCGCCAGCCCGACCATCCGCACTACCTGGTCTGCAACGCCGACGAGAGCGAGCCGGGCACCTTCAAGGACCGCGTGATCATGGAGGGCGACCCGTACGCGCTGATCGAGGCCATGACGGTCGCCGCCTACGCCACCGGGTGCGCCAAGGGCTACCTGTACATCCGGGGCGAATATCCGCGGGCGCGGCACGCGCTGGAGAACGCCATGGCCACGGCCCGTGCCCGGGGTCTGCTCGGCGCGGACATCCTGGGCCAGGGGTTCTCGTTCGACATCGAGCTCCGGCGGGGGGCGGGCGCCTATATCTGCGGGGAGGAGACGGCGATCTTCAACTCCATCGAGGGGCAGCGTGGCGAGCCGCGCAGCAAGCCGCCGTTCCCGGTGGAGAAGGGCCTGTTCGGCAAGCCGACCGTGGTCAACAACGTGGAAACGCTGGTCAACGTGCTGCCGATTCTGGAGCGGGGTGCGCAGGCGTATCGGGACGCGGAGCCCAAGTTGTTCTGCGTATCCGGAAATATCGTGAAACCGGGGGTCTATGAGCTGCCCTTCGGCGCCACGCTCAGAGAGCTCCTCGACCTGGCCGGGCCGACCGGCACGGTCAGGGCGGTGCTGCTGGGCGGCGCGGCCGGGGCGTTCGTGACCGACCTGGACATCCCGCTGACCTTCGAGGGCACCCGGCAGGCCGGAGCCACCCTGGGCTCCGGCGTCGTGCTGGTGCTCGGCGACGACGTCGACCTCAAGGCCATCCTGCTGCGCATCGCCGAGTTCTTCCGCGACGAGTCGTGCGGGCAGTGCGTGCCCTGCCGGGTCGGGACCGTCCGGCAGGAGGAGGCGCTGCACCGCCTCTCGCGCCGCGTCGACCACTCCGACCTGGTCCTGCTGCGCGAAGTCGGCCAGACCATGCGCGACGCCTCCATCTGCGGGCTCGGCCAGACCGCCTGGAACGCGGTCGAATCCGCCATCGACCGGTTGGGAGTCTTCAAGTGATCCCGTTGCAGCCACCCCGGCGGCTGATCGACGTCGAGATCGACGGCGAAGCCGTACGCGTGCCTGAAGGAGCGACGCTCCTCGACGCCTGCGCGACGGCGGGAAAGGACATCCCGACGCTCTGCCACGGCGACACCCTCACCCCGAAGAACGCCTGCCGCGTCTGCGTCGTCGAGGTCGAGGGCGCGCGGACGCTCGCCCCCGCCTGCTCGCGCAAGGCCGAGGCCGGGATGAAGGTCGCCACCGGCACCGAGCGCGCCCGCCACAGCCGCAAGGTCGTCCTCGAATTGCTGGCCTCCTCCACCGACCTGTCCACGACCCCGCGGGCCAAGGAATGGATGGCCGAATACGGGGCCGACCCGGCCAGGTTCGGCGAGGACGCGGCCACCGTCGAACAGCCTCCCAAGGTGGACAACGACCTCTACGTGCGCGACTACGGCAAATGCATCCTCTGCTACAAGTGCGTGGACGCCTGCGGCGAGCAGTGGCAGAACTCCTTCGCCATCTCCGTGGCCGGGCGCGGCTTCGACGCCACCATCTCCACCGAATGGGACGCCGCGCTCACCGACTCCGCCTGCGTCTACTGCGGCAACTGCGTCGAGGTCTGCCCGACCGGGGCGCTGTCGTTCAAGACCGAGTTCGACATGCGCGCCGAAGGCACCTGGGACGAGGACCGCCAGAGCGAGACCACCACCATCTGCAGCTACTGCGGCGTCGGCTGCAACCTCACCCTCCACGTCCAGGACAACAAGATCGTCAAGGTGACGTCGCCGCACGACAACCCCGTCACCCACGGCAACCTCTGCGTGAAGGGACGCTTCGGCTACGGCTATGTCTAGAGTGACGATCAAGCGCCCCATTCTGCGCGTCCGCGACACCACCACCCGCCGCTTCGACTCCCTGGCCGCCGAGGAACCCCTGGAGATCCGGCTCGACGGCACCCCGCTGACCGTGACCATGCGTACTCCCGGGGATGACTTCGACCTGGCTGCCGGGTTTCTGGTCAGTGAGGGCGCCGTTGGTCGTGCCGCCGATGTGTCCGCCATCCGCTATTGCGCGGGGGCGCTGGCCGACGGGACGCAGACGTACAACGTCCTGGATGTACGGCTGGCGCCGGGCGTGCCGCACCCCGAACCGCGCAATTTCTACACCACCTCTTCTTGTGGCGTGTGCGGGAAGGCTTCGCTGGAGGCGGTGCGCACCGTCGCCCGCTGGACGCCGCGCGAGGACCCGATCAGGCTGAGCCGCCAGACGATCACCGCTTTGCCGGATCGGCTGCGCTCGGCCCAGCGGGTGTTCGAGCGGACCGGGGGGTTGCACGCGGCGGGGCTGTTCACTCCTTCCGGCGAGGCGATGTGCGTACGAGAGGATGTGGGCCGCCACAACGCCGTGGACAAACTCCTCGGCTGGGCCCTGCGCGGCGACCTGCTGCCGCTGCGCGAAACCGTCCTGATGGTCTCCGGCCGCGCCTCCTTCGAACTGGTGCAGAAGGCGGTCATGGCCGGGATACCGGTGCTCGCCGCCGTCTCCGCACCCTCCTCCCTGGCCGTGGAACTGGCCGCCGAGGAGGGGATGACGCTGATCGGCTTCCTGCGGGGGGAGTCGATGAACGTCTATACCGGCGAGCACCGCCTCGACGTCACCCCGGCCACCGGCCTCGGCTCTGCCGGTGGACGCAGTCCGGGATGATGACGGGATGCCGCACGGTGCTCCGGTGCCCCCGACACCGTCCGGCATCCCACCAGCCCCTCCGCGCAAAAGGGCCTCCGCGCTCTGGGCGCTTCGCGCCATAAGCTCCGGGCTCCCCTCAGTGGGGGGCCCAGCCCCCCACGACCCCCTGCCGGGGGCCTCCCGGCCCCCGGTCCCCCGAGCCTTGACCGGCGGGGTCGCGACCCAAGAACCAACCCCCAACCTTCGGATCCTACGGATCGAATACCGGGTGCCTGATATCCAGTGATAGGGGAAGATCCTTAGTCCGCGCTTGCCCGGCCTTACCCGGTGGGGTCAGCGGCGGCTCAACGTTGACAGCGATCGAGCCGCTGCTGCCGCCCTGACGTCGTCTGGCGGGGCGGCACCCAGCGGAGTCCCGGCTGGGTTGGGCACAGCGGGGATCACCGGCAGGAGATGCCGCGCTCTGTAGTCCTGTGCGGAATGGGAGTAGCGGGCCGACGATTGTCGGGAAAGCCAATCGAAAGCGGCGATGGTCAGTCAGTCCCAGACCGTCGAGGTTCCCGCTGTCGCGTGCTACGACGACGCCAGGAAGATTGGTGGCCACGTCGTCGCTCTTGTCCGTGCGGCGTCCGTCTCGCTTGACCTCTTGCGCGTCAGTCCTGCAGCCAGTGCAGCTCGTCCGCCAGGGTTTTGGCGACGGCACGGATGCGGCGGTGTAGCGGCGACAGCTCGCGTGGGAGAACCAGGTGGATCGTCAGGCTGGGCGCGCCCAGCAGCGGTCGCCAGGTGAGACCGGCCGGTTGTGCCGTGGCCGCGGCTTCTCCGGCCGGGGCGAGGGTGACCCCGTCGCGCAGGTCGCGCTGAGACAGGTCGAAAGAGACGGCAGGCGTGTGGAATCGGGGGTGTGGCCGGGTGTCTCGGAACAGTGCGGACAGCTGATCGTGGATCACGGGGTTGGCCGCACGGTCAGGGAGTCGCAGCGGATACGCGGCCGCGTCGGCGATCTCGATCTCCGGGTGTTCGGCCAGCGGATGGTGCTGCGCCAGCTGGACCCCGACGCGCATACGCCGCAGCAGGAACCGGCGCACGCCACGGCCCGGCTGTTCACCACGGGTGATCCCGGCATCGATGCGGCCGTCGGCGACCGCGGGGGAGATCTCCGGCGTCGCCATCGGGACCGCGCCGACCTCGAGTCCGCTGTTGCCGCGCATCAGCCTGTCCACCAGTGCCGGTGCCGTCTCGGCCCCGGTGCTGAGGCTGTATCCGATGCGCAGCGTGCCCAGTTCGCCGACCGCCGCGCTCCGGGCGGTGTCCCATGCCCGGTCCAGGGCCGCCAGCGCGGGCGGAGCGGACTCCGCCAAAGCCGCACCGGCTGTGGTCAATACGACGCTACGCGTGTTGCGGACCAGCAGGGCCGTACCGAGTTCCGCCTCCAAGCGGCGCCTCCGGGCGCTGAGTGCGGGCTGTGCGATACCGATCCGTGCGGCCGCGCGGGTGAAGTTCAACTCCTGCGCCAGCACCAGGAAGTACCGCAGGCTCACGGTATCCGGCGCCACGTGCCCTCCCTGGCGATTGATAACGATCCGTTCTGAGTCTATCCCGTACCGGTCTTTCCCTCGCCCGCACATCACGCCCTAACCTGCGCATATGACGATTCAACTGACCGCAGTACCCGTCGGCGGGATCGATCGATCTGAGTGTCAATTCGAAGTCGGACGTGTCCGGCCGAACACAGGAGGTCTCCATGGCCAAGGGCTACTGGGTCAGTGTCTACCCCGCCACTACCGACCCTGAGAGGCTGACTGCCTACGACAAGCTGGCCGGTGCGGCTGTCCAGGCTGGGGGCGGGCGCGTTCTGTCCCGGATCCCGTCCGTTGGCGGTCGAGTCGTCGCCCACGAGGCCGGAATCACGCAACGCGTCGTTCTGATCGAGTTCGACAGCTTTGAACAGGCCGTCGCGGCATACGAGAGTGAGGCATACCAGAAGGCGCTGGTGGCCCTCCCCGACGGCTTCGAGCGCGACTTCCGCATCATCGACGGCATCGACTGACCGGCGAGCCCAGCCATCGCTGAGCATCCGTCACCTGATACGCACACGGGGCTGAACGACGACTCACGAGACGAGTTCGAAGCCATGCCCCGCACCCCAGTTCGTCGTCGACGGCCTGATCCCTGTCGGGCGGATCGAAGAAGCGACGCGACGTCCGGGCCAGTTGGATCAGTCCTTCGTTTCGCGGACGTCCTTTCCCTGCTCGGCGAACGCCTTGAAGTCCTGCATGTGCTGTAGCGACTGCTTGCGGAAGGCGCCGGGCATCAGGAGACCCACCAGCCGCATCAGCAAGCCGCTGAACCGGTACTCGTTCTCGCTCACCCAGAGCGTCGTCTCCGGTCCGGCTTCGGTCAGCCGTTCGCGTGCGACGCTCCACATGCCCTCGCCGACGATCTCGCGGTCGAAGTGAACGACGCTCCCTGCCGGGATCGCGTTCAGGTCTGCCGGGTCGCGGCGTGTGATGGTTTCGGTGGCCTCGAACTTCTGCCGCCCCGTCTGGATCACGACCCGCGACTTGGTGCCGACCTGCCCGTGCACCCCGTTCTGCGGCTCGTGCAGCACCAGGCCCCGTAGCCATTTCGGCGTGTGTGCCGGGTCGGCGAGCAACTGGACCGACCTCTCCCGCGGCAGGGCGATCTCGATCGAGACGGTGTACTTCATGGCCGTGCGCTCCAGGCTGTCGAGTGAACGGGACATCCTCGCCGCGCATAAGTCTGCCGCTTGATCACGATGGACGGAGCGCGGCTCGGAGGTTGCAACGCAAGGGAGTTCGGGGTCGACCGCGCGCAGCCGTTGACCTGCATTGAATCATCCGAAACAGGCCGGGCCGCAGGTCCTGCTCGTCGCCGACAGGACGGATGACGCGGGTGGATGGGGTCAGGGGGCCAGGAGGTCGTTCAGTTCTGTTTCGAAGAGCAGGGCGGTGTCGATGCGCATGCCGCTGAAGTGGCCGGCGAGTTCCAGGGACAGGACGCCGTGCACGCGGGTCCAGAAGCTCAGGGCCCGGTGCAGGGCCTCGGGTGGGGCGGGGTGGCCGGCGGCCCAGTCCCGGTGGTCGGCGAGGTGGGCGTCGAGCGGGGTCGAGGGGGTGCGCGCGGGGAGCTTGACGGCGGCGTCCAGCAGGGCCGTCATGATCTCGGCGGAGATGAGGGTGATGTCGTCGGGCGCCTTGTAGCCGGGGACGGGGGTGCCGTAGATGAGCAGGTACCGGTGGGGGTCCTCCAACGCCCAGGCGCGCATCGCGTGGGCCAGCCCGGCCAGGTCGGCGCCGGCCGCGGCGGCGGCCTGGACGGTGTCGGCGAGGCTTCGGTAGGCGTCCCTGATGAGCTCGGTGATCAGGTCGTCGCGGCTGGCGTAGTAGCGGTAGAGGGCGGGGCCGCTCATGCCCATCTGTTTGGCGATGGCGTTGAGGGAGAGGGCGGAGGCGCCTGTCGTGGCGATCTGTTCCCACGCGTGTTGCTTGATCTCCGCGCGTACCTGACTCCGGTAGCGCTCGCGGGGGGTCATCGTCGGCTCCGGCATCTCCCGCCACCTTACATCTTGAAGATTTCGCTAGAAGGTATCACGAAACCTATTGACGCCTCCTTCTTGGAACAGTTATAACTTCTAACGTAAGCACGAAGGCCTAACAAGCAAAGGGGAACGCCATGACCACCGCCTCTCTCACCCCCACCACCCGCCGCACTCCGCTCGCGGTGACCATCTCCGCCTGGGCGGTTCCCGTCATGGTGATCGGCCAGTTCGCGATGCTGGCGATCATCCCGGTCGTCATCGCCCTGGTCGGCGCGTTCCGTCACACCCGCGACCGGCTGGTCCGGTGGACGGCCGCGGTGGTCGCCGCCTCGTGGACGATCCCGTTCGTCATCTGGCAGGTACGCCCCGACGGCGCGCCGAGCATGTCCAAGGACATCCACCCCGGCTTCGTCGCCTTGATCGTCGCCGCGTCCGCCGCGTTCATCGTCGCCGTCTTCCGCGCCCGCCGCGGCTGACCGGACGCCCCCTCCTCAACGAGACACCCCGAAAGGAAACCCAATGTCCCGCTTCGCCGCCCTCACCGTCTCCGTCGCCACCGCCGCCATCCTCGCGGGCAACATCTCGGCCGCCCAGGCCACCACGCCGCCGACCGCCGGGCTGACGTGCCGCGGCGCCGGCGTGGACCCCGCCGCCAAGGTCCGCTACCGGAGCGAGATCCTGGTCAAGGCGCCGCTGCGTACCATCTGGAACCTGCAGACCGACGTGGCACGCTGGCCCACGTGGCAGAAGCCCGTCGCGACCATGAAGCGCCTGGACAAGGGCCCGTTCCGCG
This sequence comes from Nonomuraea endophytica, assembly GCF_014203235.1. Taxonomy (GTDB): domain Bacteria; phylum Actinomycetota; class Actinomycetes; order Streptosporangiales; family Streptosporangiaceae; genus Nonomuraea; species Nonomuraea endophytica. The sequence goes on from NZ_JACHIN010000008.1 coordinate 32,942, forward strand.
AGCACTCGCGGTTCCGCTGGACCACCCCTGTGCCCGCCACCCCGGTCAGCCCGCCCACCACGCTCGTCATCACCTCAACGGTGAAGCAGCTGAAGAAGGACGCCTGCATCCGCTGGACCGGGCCCGCGATCGGCAAGGGCCTGCGCATCGACCAGGGCGTGCACGTCTGGACGTTCAAGAAGGTCAAGGGCGGTGTCCTCGTACGCACCGAGGAGACCCACGCCGGCAAGCAGATCGAATCCAACGTCCCCCTGGCCACCCAGTTCCTCGGCCAGGGCCTGGAGTCCTGGCTGCGTGACCTGAAGACCACCGCCGAGGCCAAGCACCGGAGCTAGACCCGGACGAACGCCACCCACGAGGCCCGCACCGGCGCGAAGACCGCCGATGCGGGCCTCGGCGTTAGATCAAGCGCGGATGCGCCCAGGCAGGTGTCCAAACCTCGTCGGCCTGGCCGCCGGACCGCCGGGAGCCGAAGTGGTCGCGCAGGGCGGCGAGTGCCGGGTGCGGGTTGTCGCGGCGCCAGGTCAGCGAGTGCGGGTAGACGGGCATCGGATCACGTACGGCGATGCGCCGCAGCCCATGGTCGGCGGGCCAGACGAGCCGGGTCTGCTCCCCCACGAACGTCGCCAGCGTCCGCGAGTCCGCGATCGTGTCCAGCAAGGGCTCGGTCCCGAAGTCGGGCCCGGTGATCTCGATGGTGAGCCCGAACGCGGCGGCGAGGTCGGCGTAGTAGGCGGCCCACTCGGTTCCGGGGACGATGCCGGGCATCCAGATCCGGTGTCCGGCCAGGCCGGCGGGCGTGACCGTGCGGGCGGCGGCCAGCTCGTGGGCGGGGCCGGTGAGGAGCTGGATGGGTTCGTCGTGGACCCGGGCGGCCTCGATGTCGTCGGGAAGCTGCCTGCCGGGCATGGTGACGGCGCGGAAGGACGCGTCGATCGTGCCGGACGTGAGGGCGGCGACGGCCGCGTCGGCGTCGAAGAGGGTCACGACGTCGAGTTCGATCTCGGGGTGCGCACGGTGAAAGGCGCCGAGCAGCGCGGCGGGGGCGAGTCGCCGGCCGATCACGTCGACGCGCAGCGCGCGGCTGCCGGGGCGGACGCTGGCGACCGCCCGCTCTTCCGCCCGCAGGAGGTCGCGGGCGTGCGGCAGGAACGCCTGCCCGTCGATGGTGAGCTGGGCTCCGCGCGGGGTGCGGGTGAACAGCCGCACCCCGAGGTCGCGCTCCAGCGCGGCGACACGCTTGGACACGGCCTGCTGGGTGATCGACAACTCGTCGGCGGCGTCCTGGAAGCGCCCCGCGTCGGCGGCGGCCACGAAGGTGCGCACGGCATCGAGATCCACGCCGACCGATGGTAGTCGCACAACGTTTGGTTGTGTCCGAGGGGCGATTCGGTTGTTTGATCCGGCCGGCTGGTTGCCGCTTGGATGCCCATGGTGATCGACAGGCGGCGGTTCGGGTGGTTGTGGGCGGGGTACGCGGTCAGCTCGTACGGCACGGGCCTCGGGTTCGGGGCGTTTCCCCTGATCGCGGTCCTCGTGCTGCGGTCCGGGCCGGCCGAGGTGTCGGCGTTGTCCGCCGCCGGGCTGGCCGTGGGGGCGGTGGTCGCGGTGCCGCTCGGGCCGTGGGTGGAGTTCCGGCGCAAGCGGCCGGTGATGGTGGCGATGGACCTGATCCGGTTCGTGGCGCTGGTGAGCGTCCCGGTCGCGTTCGTGCTCGGGCGGCTCGGCTTCGTGCAGCTCCTGGTGGTCTCCGTCGTCGCGGCCGCGGCCAAGATCGCCTTCAGCGCGGCGAGCGGCGCGTACCTGAAGGCGCTCGTGGCGCCGCCGGACCTGCTGGTGGCCAACAGCCGGTTCGAGTCCACGATGTGGTCGGCGACCGTGGTCGGGCCGCCGCTGGGCGGGGCCGCGATCGGGATCTTCGGCCCGGTGGCGACGGTGCTGGCCGATGCCGTCAGCTACCTGCTGTCGGCTTTGTGCGTGCGGGCGATCGGGTGGGACGAGCCGCGTCCCGCCCGGAGCGGCGCGCCCCGGCTGCGCGCTGGTGACCTGCTCGAAGGGTGGCGCGGCATCCTGCGGCAGCCGGTACTGCGCCGGCTGTTCGTCAACACGATCCTGGTCAACGGCCTGATCATGGCGGCCGAGCCGCTGATGGCCGTGCTCATGCTGGGCCGGCTCGGCTTCGCGCCCTGGGAGTACGCGCTCGCGTTCGCGCTCCCCTGCCTCGGCGGCCTCGTCGGGGCCCGGCTGGCGCGGCGGCTCGTGGCCCGGTCCGGGCAGCGGCGGATCATGCTCACCGCCGGGGCGCTGCGGGCGTGCTGGCCGGTGGGGCTGGCGTTCGTCCAGCCCGGCGTGCCCGGGATCGTGCTGGTCATCGCCCTCCAGCTCGGGCTGGTGACGTGCTGCGCCGTGTACAACCCGGTGCTGGCCACCTACCGGCTCGACCACACCGAACCCGACCGGGTCGCCCGCATGTTGTCCGCGTGGTCGATCAGCACCAGCGTCACCATCGCGGCCCTGACCGCCCTCTGGGGTCTGCTGGCCGCGCTCACCAGCCCCCGCGCCGCGGTCGCGGCCGCAGGGGTGCTGCTCCTGGCCACGCCGATACTGCTCCCGCGCCGCGAGCAGGTGAGGACCGGCTGAGAACGGGGCCCGGCGGCTTCGACCGCGCCTGGCCCCGTCCGGCCTGCCGTACCGGAAAAATCAGCCCTTGTCGGCTTCGCCGGTGGCGGCTTCCTGCGCCTCCTCCGGGGAGGCCTCCAGGTCCTGCTCGGCGTCGGCGCCCGCCTGGGCGGAGGCCTTGTCCAGCCGCACCCACGAGGTGACGCTCTCCACCGCGAACAGGACGAACAGGTACGCCGTGAGCACCGCCAGCACCGGCAGCAGGATGTTCAGGGCGGCGCCGGCGCCGATGATCAGCAGCCGCACCTCCCAGCCCAGGCCCGCGTGGAAGACCCAGGCGGGCGGCCAGATGCTCTGGCGGGTGCGGTAGACGGTGTCGTAGGTGTGGTAGCCGACCACGTAGACCAGCACGAACAGCAGCCACTTCGGTGCGTCGGCGGCCAAGCCCACCAGGATCACGGTCAGGAACTCGGTGCCGCGCAGCAGCGGCGGCGTGAGCCAGTCGAAGCGGCCCAGGTGGTCGCGCGGGGCGGTGGGCAGCACCAGCAGGACCACGACCAGCGGCGCCACGAAGAGCATCGGGCCCGGCTTCAGCAGCCCGGCGACGCCCAGCGCGATGACGACCAGCAGCGCGGCGAGCGTGGAGGGGACCGGAGGGAGGCCCTTGCCGATCTTGCCGGCGACGGCGTGGACGAGCAGCCCGTCGTCGCGGTAGGCGAGCAGACGGGCCGTCTGGATACGGCGCCGCTCCTCGTCGGGGTCGGGTGTGGGGGTGGCGGCGGCCTGCGGCTGAGTGATCATGCGAGCGACCTCATGAGGCGTCCGGTGAGGGTGTAGGCGGCGGCGACGGTGCCCCAGGCCACCAGGGTGATGAAGGTGACGCGGGCGTCGAAGAGGGCGGCGGTGATCGCGATGGCCGCGAACCGCTCGCCGATGGGGAACACGACCATCTTGCGGGCCCAGTGGACGGCACGGTAGCGCCCGGCCTTGGTCCACATCTTCAGCAGGCCGCGGATGCCCTGGCTGCGCTCGATCTTGCGCTGCTCCAGGTCCTTGCGGAGCTTGCGGTCGTCGGGGGCGTCCAGCGCCAGCGTGGGCAGCTGCGCGGGGGGCTTGCGGCGGTTGGAGATGCCGAAGGAGAAGTCGAGCAGGTGGCGCACGGACTGGAGGCCGAGCGCGGCCAGCGCGAGGATCCAGATGTCGTCGCCGTTGCCGGAGACCACCCAGCCGACGGCAAGGCCGGCGAAGACCACGTATTCCTTGAACCGGTCGAACGTGGCGTCCAGCCAAGCGCCCAGCACGCCGAACTTGCGGGCGTAGCGGGCCACCTGGCCGTCGACGCAGTCGAAGACGAAGGCGAAGTAGATGAGCACGCCGCCGGCGACCATCCACGGCCGCTGACCGGTGGCGAAACAGGCCGCCGCCGCCACGCCGAGCAGGATGGAGATCAGCGTCACCTGGTTGGGAGTCAGGCCCCGGCGGGCCGCCCAGCGGGCGATGAAGCGCGAGTACGTCGAGACGAAGTAGGTGGTGAAGAAGCCGTCGGCGCCCTTGACAGCGTTGTCGAGCCTGGCGCGGTCCTCGTTCATGCCGGCCATCTCGGCGCCGGCCTCGTTGGCCTCCTCCTGGGTGGAGACCCGGCGGAAGAACAGGTCGCGGCGGCCGCGGATGCCGACCGAGACGCCCTTGCGCACCAGCCCGAACGCGACCAGCTGCGCCAGGTCGTCGTCGGGGCCGAAGCTGCCGGCCAGGTCGGCCAGCTCGCGGCAGGTCTCGGCGAGCACCGGCATGTGCTGCACCTTGATGTGCAGCGGGCCGAGCAGCACCGTGTTGGGCCTGGTCACCGCGATGGTGGCGGTGCCGACGGAGACGATGCGGGACTTTCCGGCGCGGGCCCGGACGGGCAGGCCCTCAAGGGTGCGGTCGCCGATCTCGGGCTCGGCCTCGTCGATCGGGACGGTGTCGGCGGCGCTGTCCTCCTGCGCGTCCTCACCGTTGTCCGGCCGCGGCTCCTTGGCCACGAGCGCGAGGGCGCCCCGCTTGGCCTTGGTGATCTGGTAGATCAGCTCGTCGTGGATGACGGAGTTGGCCGGGAGGATGAGGAGATTGTCCGTTGCGGATTCTGCGACGTCGGCAAGGGCACGCAAAGCGGCGGCCACGTCGTGGGGCTCGATCGTGGCCGGCTGCGGATCCAGGGAGAGGATCTGACCGCGCAGTCTCTCGCCAACCGTGGGGTTGCCGGGCAGCGCGGCCAGCCGAAGGCCGGTCGGAGCGGTGTCGGGGCCGGGCGAAGAGCCCAGCAGGACCACGCGGGTCATGACTCCCTTTCGAGGCGGTTGCGGGGGGTTGAACAACGGGTAATGCGGGGACAGACGTCAAAGTCTAGTGAGCCTTGGGTAAAGCCGGTCCACCCGTGTGCCCCAATAGGATGTCCTCGTGAGTCTCTATCGTGACGAGGGCGTAGTCCTGCGCACGCAGAAACTGGGCGAGGCCGATCGCATCATCACGGTGCTCACCAAGCGCACGGGCAAGGTCAGGGCGGTCGCCAAGGGCGTGCGCCGCACCACGAGCAAGTTCGGGGCGCGCCTCGAACCGTTCACTCACGTAGACCTTCAACTGCACGTCGGACGCTCGCTCGACGTCGTCACACAGGCCGAGACGCTCAGACCGTACGGCGAGGCGCTGGCGATCGACTACCCCAAGTACACCGCGGGCAGCGCCATGCTGGAGACCGCCGACCGGCTCACCCACGGCGAGAAGGAGCCGGCGTTGCGGCAGTTCCTGCTCCTGGTGGGCGGGCTGCGCACGCTGGCCGACGGCGAGCACGAAGCCAGGCTGGTCCTTGACGCGTATTTCCTGCGCTCGCTGGCCGTCGCCGGGTACGCTCCGGCGCTGGAGGCGTGCGCCAGGTGCCGTGCCCCGGCGATCAGGGCGTTCGCGATCGTGGCCGGTGGCGTGGTCTGCGGCGGCTGCAAACCGGCGGGCTCCGCCGTACCGTCGATCGAGACCATCGGGCTCATGACGGCGCTGCTCAAGGGCGACTGGGCGGCGGCCGACGCCTCGCTGCCGCGCCACCGCGGCGAGTGCAGCGGGCTGGTGGCCGCCTACCTGCAGTGGCACCTGGAGCACGGCATCCGCTCGCTCCGACACGTAGAAAGAGAACCGGTTTGAACGTCCGTCCCCCGACGCCCCACCCCTCCGGCGTGACGCCGCCGCCGATCCCCCGTGACCTGGTGCCCAGGCATGTGGCGATCGTCATGGACGGCAACGGCCGCTGGGCCAAGCAGCGCGGGCTGCCGCGCACCGAGGGGCACAAGGCGGGCGAGGCGTCGCTGTTCGACGTGATCGAGGGCGCGATCGAGCTGGGCATCCCCTACCTGTCGGCCTACGCCTTCTCCACGGAGAACTGGAAGCGGTCGCCGGACGAGGTGCGCTTCCTCATGGGCTTCAACCGCGACGTGATCCGCCGCCGCCGCGACGAGCTCAACGCCATGGGCGTGCGGGTGCGCTGGGCGGGCCGGCCGGGGCGGCTGTGGAAGAGCGTGATCTCCGAACTGGAGACGGCGCAGGAGATGACCGAGCGCAACCGGACGCTGACGTTGCAGTTCTGCGTCAATTATGGAGGCCAGGCCGAAATCGTGGACGCCGCGGTGAAATTGGCCGCCGACATCGCCGCGGGCCGGGTGAAACCGGGCAAGGTCAACGAGAAGGTCTTCGCCCGCTACCTCGACGAACCGGACGTCCCCGAGGTCGACCTGTTCGTGCGCTCGTCGGGCGAGCAGCGCTTCTCCAACTTCCTGCTGTGGCAGTCGGCCTACGCGGAGATGGTCTTCCTCAACCGCCTCTGGCCGGACTTCGACCGGCGCGATCTGTGGGAGGCCTGCGAGATCTACGCCAAGCGCGACAGAAGGTACGGCGGGGCCGTACCCAACGAAGTCGCCCGCTGAGACGGAAGGGGGCCCGCACCACGCGGACCCCCAACGGGGCCTGTCAGGCGCGGCGGCGGGCCCGGTAGGCCGCGACGTGCATGCGGTTTCCGCAGGTACGGCTGTCGCAGTAGACCCGCGAGCGGTTGCGGGACTCATCCACGAACACCCGGTCGCAGTCGGGCGCCGAGCAGGTGCGCAACCGCTCCCACTCGCCCTCGACGAGCAGATGGGCCAGCGCCACCCCGCAGTCGGCGGCCACGTGCTCGGACAGCACGGCGTCCTGCGCGAAGTAGTGCATGTGCAGCGGGTGCCCGTCGTGCTCGGCCAGCCGGGGCGTGATGCGCGTGTCGGCCAGCAGCGAGTTGAGCAGCCGGACCGCGACGGCCTGGTCGGTGGCGAGGAACACCCGGTGGAAGGCCTCCCGCAGCATGCGCACCTGGCCGAGGTCGCGGGGGGTGAGCACCCCGATGCCGCTGACCTGCCGCGACTCGACGAAAGCCTGCAGGTCTTCCAGATCCGCCAGGCCGTCGTCGCCCCCGGTGGAGGGTGAGGTGTTCACAAGCTCGACGACGGTGGCCAGCGAGTGCACCATGTCATGGCCAAACGGCATATTGACTCCTGTCTACGCCTGCTCATAGCGTGGACGAAGCGTATCTCTACAACGGGCGGGCGGGGGTCCTCGGTGAGTGCACATCGCCGTATCGTGCTGATCGCGGTGGTGGGCGCACTGGTCATCTCCCTGTCGGGGCCGCTCGTGCGGCTGTCCGGCGTGTCGCCTGCCACGTCGGCGTTCTGGCGGCTGGCGTACGCGGTGCCGCCCCTGCTCCTGCTGGCCTGGCTGGAACGCCGCCGGCTCGGCCCCCTTCCCGCCAAGGGCCGCTACCTGTCCTGGGCGGCGGGCTTCATCTTCGCCCTCGACCTGCTGTTCTGGCACACCGCGATCGAGTACGTCGGCGCCGGGCTGGCCACCGTGCTCGGCAACCTGCAGGTCTTCCTGGTGGCGTTCGCCGCCTGGGCGATCTTCCGGGAACGTCCCTCCACCCGGCTCATGATCGGCACCCCGGTGGTGTTCACCGGCGTCGTCCTGATCTCCGGCCTCTTCGACAGCGCCGCCTACGGCGCCGACCCCAGGCTCGGCGTCGTGTTCGGCCTCGCCACCTCGGTCGCCTACGCCGCCTACCTGCTGCTGATGAAAGCCGCCGGCCCGCACACGATGGCGCCGCTCGCGCACACCGCCGCGGTCGCCATGCTCTCGGTGGCCGTGCTCAGCCCGATCTTCGGCGGCGCCGACTTCGTACCGGACTGGCCCGCCCACGGCTGGCTGCTCGCCCTCGCCCTGGGGCCCCAGGTCGTCGGCTGGGCGCTCATCACCTGGGCACTTCCCCGCCAGCCCGCCGCCCTCACCGCGCTGCTGCTCCTCATCCAGCCGATGACGACGGTCGCGCTGTCGGCGCTCCTGCTGGACGAACGTCCGTCGCCGTGGCAGCTCGCCGGGTGCGCGGTGATCATCATCGGTGTCCTGTACGGCTCCCGCGGCTCCCCACCCCTGCCACCCGCAGCACCGGAACCAGCCGAGGCACTCGGCACCTCGTCCCGGCGAGCCTGAGGCGCGGCTGGCCTGAGGCGCTGCTTCTTCGCGGCTGGTCTGAGACGTGCGGCTCCTCTGCGCGGCCGGGCCTGAAGGGTGCGGCTCAGCTTGGTGCGATCGCCTGCTCGGCCATGACCTGGGCCGCCAGGTCGCCGGATCTGACCACCGCGTCGGGGTGGCCGCGCTTGGCCGCGTGCTCGAACCAGACGGCGGCCGGGCCGTACTCCTCCCTGCGCTGGTGGTAGACGGCCAGTTGGAAGGCGGCGTCGACGTGGTCGTGCTCGGCGGCGAGCCGGTACAGGAACATGGCCAGGCTGTCGCGGCCCGGATGTGCCTCCAGGTGTTCGCGGCCGTAGCGGTAGGCCAACTCGGCCGCGGCTGTTTCGGGGGCGGGGTCGTTGAACAGCCGCAGCGCCGCCATGTCGCCCGCGTTGGCCAGCTTGCGCAGCCAGTTGCGGCTCTCTTCCGGGTAGCCGCGCAGCATCGCGATGACCGCCAGGAGCAGGCAGGCGTGCGTGTCACTGGTGTCGAGCCGTTCCAGCAGGCGGACGCCGGTCCTGCCGTAGGTCTCGACCAGCCGGTCCTGGTCCTGCGACCACGCCGGCCGCAGATCCCTGACCCGCGGCGTGGCGACGGGCAACGCCACCGTGGGCAGCGCCGTGTGCGGCGGCAGCATGGACGACGGCATGGACGGCGCCGATGTTGACGGCGCTGGTATAGGCGATGCCGAGTTGGGCGACGCCGGGCTGGGCGGCACCAGGTTGGGCGGCGCCAGAGTAGGCGACGCCGGGTTGGGCGATGCCGGGGTGCGCCGGGAGGTTCGTGCTTCGATCCAGCGTGCGTTCCAGTCCTGCAGGCCGCCCAGCGGCTCGTGCCGCAGGCCTTTCACCTCGGCCGCCAGGTGGCAGGTTTCGATGAACAACGCGACCCAGCGCCAATCAGGAAGGCGTTTGCGTTTATGGGTCAGGATGTCGTGAGTGGTGCTCGTAGCCAGTTCCCGATACTGGTTATCGCGGCTGTCGGTGCGAAGAGACAGCTGCCGCAGCTCCTTGAGCGTGGGATTTCCCGTCCGCTCGCGCAGGTCGTTGAGCTGATCGATGAAGGCGGTGCGCGCCGCCGCAGGGTGGTCGTCGGTCATCGCCGTTGTGTTCTGCCATCGTCCCTATGTCGTGATCACTGATCCACCAGGAGTAACGCAAGTCATATTGACACCACTGGTGGCCAATATGGGGAGGGATTCACATTTCCCGCCTTATCCGGATGTGCGACTTCGGGGCGTTCGGCCGGAAACGTCAAAGCCCGGACTGAACCGGACCGAACCGGATGAGACCGGATCCCAAAGTCCGGACAAGACAGGAAATCCACCCAACGATCCGGGTTTTTCCGGACATGGGCGATGTGATGGCCGGATCTACCCCGCGGCTTCCAAGGTTGGCCTTCCACCCCTGAGGAAGCCAGGTCTCCGATGCCCGCCACGATCGTCCGCCCGCCGTTCCCCCACATCACCCATGACCCGCCCTGGTCGTGGATGGACGACGACGACCAGCTGCTGATCATACTGGTCACCACCTGGGCGCTGTCCAGCGGACGCATCCCGCTGCGCCTGCCGATCGACGAGCTCACCGAGACCGAACTCATCGACTTCTGGGCCGACGACAAGACGAGGACATCCGCATGAACAACGTTCGCGGCATTTGGGTGGCCATCTTCGCCACCGCCGGCCTGGTCGTCGCCGCCCTCGCCGGCGCGCTCTTCTGGCTCGGCGGCCTGCACCCCGCCCTGGCGGTAGCCGCGGGCGTGGGGGCAGGGGCCGGTTTCGTGGGGCTCGCTTTGACGGTGGCCAACTTCGTGATGCGCCCAGAACCCTGACGCTATGGTGCGCCCTACACCATTTGCCGGAGATCACGCGGAGCGTTCGTGCTGGAGACAAGAGAGCCGGACTGGGCGCATGTGGCCTGGTCCGTGGTCAAGGTCCTGGTCGTCACCACAGCACTGTTCCTGGCCTCAAGCGTGGCGGACCGGGCGCTGTGGCTGTTCATCGGCTCCAGCCCCGACAGGACCGCCATCGTGTACGGCACCGCCGCCCGCATCGCCAACCCCGACAAACGCCTCCTGCACGGCTGGAGCGGCGGTTCCTGGCTGCTCGGGCGGACGTACACACTGCAAGGCGAGCCGCGCCGAGCCGGACCCAGCACGGGCCCGACGTACTACGAGATCACGGAGAACGTGTTCGGCTCCGTCAGCGCTCCCTTCCTCGACGTGCCGTCCGGCAGCGTGGCCGAGGCGATCGGCTTCGTGGAACCGAACTCCGGCCCGGCCCAGAAGGACCAGGCCAAAGAGATCATCGACGCGCTGCCCCAGACGCTCAAGACGGTCGCCGTCGTGGAGTTCGCCCGCGAGATGACCTCCGCGCAGCTCATCGCCTTCAACCGCACGCACAAGATCTGCGGCGGCCCCGACGTCTCCTACGTCTACGATCCGTCCTTCGCCGACGACTCCAGCGACCCCGACTCCATGAACGCGGTCGTCTGGAACCGCGACATGACCCGCCACGACTACATGCCGGAGGTCAGGTACCAGTGCGAGAACGAGCCCGGTCCGGCGCTGCAGGAGTTCCGCAGGTGGGTGGGGCAGCTCGACGAAGGAGACGACCTCTACGCGTTCGAACTGGACCACGACTGGCTCACGGAGGCGGCCGAGAAGGGCGTCGTCTACGGTCTGTTCGTCGACGGCTGGAAGCTGAGCGACGTCAGGAGGCTTCTCGACGACCCGCGGGTGAACACGGTCTACCTCACCGACGTCGCCCATGACATCAGCGGAACCCGTTAATGGCCGGGAATGCTGATCGGCACCGAGATATGCTCGTGCGTAATCAGCCATTGGCCATTTGACCGCCGGCAACAAACGGTCGATCGCACCCAGACCTCACTTTCAAGAGGGATCTTCCGCGTTCCCGAGTCCAGATGCAGCATGTGCGCGAACGCGACGTCCCCGCTCACCGCGACGTTCAGCTCGTGCGTTTCCAGGCCGATCGGACCTTCGTAGCCGTCGAACCACCGCAGGAAATTACGGCGGACGTCGTCGGTCCCGGCGAACTGCAGCGGTGGAACGACGTCGAAATAAACGATGCCGTCGGCGTAGTGCGACATGAGCCGGTCGATGTCCTTTTCCCGGGCGGCCTCGACGCGGCCTTCCAAAAACGCCCTAACCTCGGACTCGCTCGAAGTCATCTCATCCTCCGTTCAACAACCTGTTGTCAGTACTCCGACGACGCAGCCCTCCGGAACGTCAGGCCGGCGCCAGTAGTTCGACCGATGCGGCCGGCCGTCCGCGCTTCTAGCGTTCCCGGTGAGCCACAGAACGGAGAACCCGCCATGGGACAGCTCATCGTCCACAACTCCATCAGCGCCAACGGCGCCTTCGAGGCGCCGTCGCCCGAGGACTGGCTGGTGCTCGACGACGACAGCTCCAACGCCTCACTGGAACAGTTGTGGCTGGCCGACGCGATGCTCCTCGGCCGCAAGACCTACGAAGGACTGGCCGCCGCCTGGCCACACCTGGCCGACCACCCGGCGATGGGGCGCTACGCCAGCCGTATCAACGCCATGCCGAAGTACGTCGCCTCACGCACGCTGACCGAGCCGCTGGAGTGGAACGCCAGCCTGATCAAGGGCGAGCTCGGCCAGGCCGTACCCGAGCTGAAGAAGGCGCACAGCGGCAACCTGATCGTCTCAGGCGCCGGCGGGCTCGTGCACGCTCTCACCCGGCAGGGGCTGGTCGACGAGTTCTGGATCTGGGTCCACCCGGCCCTGTGGGCGACGGGTCCGCGCTTCTTCGACGGCGTCGGCCCGGTCCGGCTGCAGCTGGTGGCGGCGACGCCGTACCGGTCGGGCGTGGTGTGGCTGCGCTACCGGCCCGCGAGCGGCTGAACCGCGACGACGGCGGCCGTTGACCGGGTAACTCTGCATATATAGAGTTAAGCGCGTGACCCGCATGCGACGGCCCTCTCCGCAGACCATGGCGGTGGTGCTGGCGCTGGCGGAGCAGCCCACCGCCTGGCGTTACGGCTACGAGCTCTGCCGGCAGCTGGACATCAAGCCGGGCTCGATGTACCCGATCCTGATGCGGCTGACCGACCGTGGCCTGCTGGAGACCTCCTGGGACACCGACGTCCTCGCCGGCCGGCCACCGCGGCACCTTTACCGGCTGACCGGCTCCGGCCGGGCCCTGGCCACCGAACTCGCCGCCGAGCCGGCCCCGAGTCCGTTCGGAACGCGCGAGAGGTGGCAGGGCGCATGAAGTGGACCCGGCATGGATTCCTGGCCGGCGCGGCCGGGGCCGTGGTCGTGGTGTGGGTGGCCGCCTACGCCGTCATCCTGGTGAACTCCGAGCAGCTGCCCGCGCCGGACGCCGCCATCCTCTACCTGGTGGGACCGCCCGTGGTGTGGGCGGGCACCGCCGCCCTCGTCCTGCACCACTGGTGGGGCTCGACCCTCGAGCGCATGTCCGTGATGGACCCGCCGCAGCGGCTGCTCACCACCGCGGTGGCGGCACTGCCGGAACGCCGCCGCGAATGGGGCCTGGCGATGATCGCGGAACTGGCCGGGATCGAGGGGCGTACGGCGCGGTGGCAGTTCGCGCTCAGCAGCGCGCGGGCCATGTTGTGGCTGCGCCCGGCGGGCGGCTGGCCGGCCCTCGTCCTCACGGCCGCCGCCGCGGTGGCCGCCGCCGTTGCAGCGGGAACCGCGATGGGCACGCTGGCGCCCGGCCTGACCGTGCTGGCGGCGAGCTTCACCGCGATCGTCGGCGCGATGGCGGTGCTGACCGTCGCCCGAGCGCCGCGACTACGGCTCCCGGCGCCGATCGCGACCGCGCTGGTGGTCTCGGGCGTGGCCGCCGCGATCGTCATGACCGTGATCTTCTTCCGCACCGAACCGGCCGCGGCACAGCACCTGCCGCCAGCCGCGGCGATCTACGTGGCGGCTGTGCTTGCCAGCTGTCTGTGGATCGCTCTGGGGGCACCGCGGTGGCTGGGAACCGACCGGGCGGCACCCCGCCTGGCCACTGCGGGCGCCGTCGGGTTCGCCGCGTGGTTCCTGGTGGTCAACTTCATGGAGCGCAACGAGCCCTCGCCGGTCGTCGCGCTCCTGACCGCGCCCCTGATCGTGGGCGCGCCACTGGCCGCCTTCATCGTGCCCGCGTTCGTGGCCGGGCGTGTCGGCCGATCCTTCCGTGCGGGCCTGCGGGCCGCGATCTGGACCGTCGCCGCGGCCATCCCGCTCACCTACGCGGTGTGGCTCCCCCAGGGGCTGTCCGGCGGCGTCTCCCTGGTCGACGAGAGCGGCCTGGCTCCCGTCAGCGCGAACCTGGCCGACGCCCTGACCATCTGCCTCGTCGTCCTCCCCCTGATCGGACTCCCCCTGGCCGTCTTCGCCGCCGCCCTCGGCGCCCGCCTCCCGTCCTCGGCTGCGGATCCGGGCGACACGCCGTAGCACCACCCGGACCCGGGGCCATCGGTTAACGGGGTGGCCGAGTCCGTCCACATCGCCCGGTCCGGCGTGACGACGACCGTGCCGTCCTCGACCACGGTCCGCAGCACCTCGCCCCGCCCCGTCCGGCTCATGCAAGGCCGCCTGCCCCGCCGCGTCCCACATGGCGGAGGCGGGCGCGCTGAACACCGTCTTGCCCTCCGCGTCGAGCGCCACCCCGCCGTCCTTGCCCGCCTTCACCGTGACCCCCGAGTACCTGATGCTCTTCAGCCGACGCGCTATTTGCGCGTCCTTGACCCCCAGGCGCTGCCCGGCGTCGGCCCGCACCCGCAGGTCGACGCCGGGCAACACCTCGGCGTACGTCGCGATCGACCCGGCCAGGCACGGCCCCGGTATCGGGCCCGGCCAAGTCAGCGCGACCGACTTGCCGCCTTCCTCCAGCATGCCCGGCGGGGCCTTCTCTCCGCCGGGCAGCGTGAGGCCGACCGCCGCCGCCTTCGGACGCACCAGGCCATCGGCGTGCCGTACCAGCGTGGTGTCGACGCCCGTCCATCCCCAGCGCGCCCTCGACCCGGACGGGGACCGCGCTCAATGTCGCGGTCATCGTTCCGTCCGGCTGCTCGTGGACGATGGGCGTCTCGGTCCTTTCGGCGGTACGGCTTCCGCCCCAGAAACCGGCACCAGAGCCGCGACAAGGGCCAACACCACCATGACCACAGAACGCCATAGCCATGGGTGCATGCGATCAAACTAAGCGGCGCCGGACTGTCCTCTCGAGATCTTTCACGCTGGCCTTAAAGACGCACTATGCAGCGCGACATCGAACGCGAACTGCTCCCGATGGCCGAAACACTCGGTCTCGGCGTCACCGCCTGGAGCCCCGTGGCCGGCGGCGTACTGTCCGGCAAATGCACCCGCCAGAACGGGCCGACGGCCAGCACCCGGGTCACCACTGACTCCCTCTCCGCCCATGACCACACCGTCGCCCACGTCATCCAGAAGTCGCCGACGACCTCGGCGCGCGCGGCGCCGACCAGCTCCGCGACAACCTCGCCGCCCTCGACCTCACCCTGCCACCCGACAGCAGCGCCCGGCTGGAGCACACCACCGGCTTCCCAGCCGACTTCATCGCCCAGACCTCCTCATGGTCTTCGGCTCGGCACTGGTCGACGCGGCCATCGAATAGGGCGCCTATCCCCCGGAGAGGGCCCAGAATGGTGAGCCGCTGCGGGCACTCTGGGCATCCGCAGCACGATCAAGCACCGTAGATCTGAGCAGAGACAACCCTCAACTGCCAGCCAATTGCTGACCATAGGTCTGCTGCTCCCGCCAAATGCTGGCGTGAATTGCTTGAGCGCTGGCTGCCAGAGCTAGCAGGTGACCACCGCAGTCACGGCAGCAATGGGACGCGGCCCCGCCCAGCCGCTGCCCGCCTGCACAAAGGCCGTATTCGCGGCCCGCTCTTCGTCACACCACACGCTGTGCGGTGCATGGCTACTTCACGGGTTCCTGAAGCCGCTCGAACCAATCGAAGATCGACCGCTTGTACCCTTCGGGCATCGGCAGGTCGGCGATCTCGTCTTCGCGGAACATGCCGACTTCCTTGTGCTCGTGGTTGAGGACTGGGGCGGCGTCGGTGTCGATCGTGGCGCCGTACGTCACGATCAGCACGTCCACGCCCTCACGGATGTGGTACTGCCACGAGTCGAGGATTGGGCCGACCGTGGCCTTCCAGCCGGCCTCCTCGCTGATCTCCTGCGCGAGCCTGGCCGGCGGGTCCTCGCCCAGTTCCAGTTTTCCGCCGGGCAATTCCCATTCATCGCGTTCATTGCGAAGGAGTAGAACCCGTCCGTCTCGGATGATTACTCCTTTTACCGACACGGGGAAAGCGTGAGGGCGGTAAGTCATTGATGGGGACCTTCCGAGTGCCAGGGCTTGCCAACCTGAGAACAGGTATTCAGACGTCGAACTCGTGCTTGTCGACGCCGTCCCAGAATGCCACCCACTCGCCGTCGGTGAAGGTCAGCGCGGGGCCGTCAGGGTTTCCGCTCTTGCGCAGGGAGACCATGCCGGCAAGGTCGGTGGCGACGTTCATGCCCGGCCCGTCGCCATCCAGGAACCCCGCCCACTCCTCGTCGGTGAAGACCAGTGCTGGGCCATCCGGGTCCTTGCTGTCGCGGACTGCGACGATGCCAGGGAGATTCGTGGCGACTTCCACGCATTGCCCGTTGTCGCCGCTGGCCGTGGCCTTTCTCCATGCGGCGTCGTCGAGATTCACCCGGTCCATTTCCTGATCGCATCCTCTATCGCCTTGTGGGTGACGCTTTTCGGTTGCGCGTTCACTCTGATGCTGTCATATCTCTGTTTGATGCGTGCCACGGCGTCGTGGTCGGCTGTCACCTGGCCGGACAAGACCGAGTCCGCGGAGACCACTTCGGAACCGTCACGCAAGCGCGCCAACGCGAATGCGCTCATCATGCCAAGCACACTACCTGCGGCAAAAGGCGCGAAGATCTTCGACACTGCTAGTGGCGGTTGGTGCGCGATCTGGCCGATGCTGTTGCGCCGTCAGAGCGGACTGTCGAACGCCCGATGTGGTGCGACCCTTGATGAGCTCACAAGGCACTTGGAGTCCGAGGTGCGTCTTCAAGCGATTCCGCGGGCAACACTTCGAGGCGTGAAGCCACCTTGCCGGAACCTGGCATACCTGGGCCAAGCCCCTGGAGGAACGCGCGCGGAGCGAAGCGGAGCACCATCTGCCGGGGTGGGCTCCAACTGCTTAACCACTTAGCTGGGCAACGGGCGGGCCTTAAAAAGACGGTCCGAGCGCAGCGAGGTCCTACAGGAGTCGGGGCTGGCCCCCGACTGGAAGAACGCGCGGAGCGAAGCGAAGCACCTTGCTTTTCAGGCTGAGCACCCAGCGCAGGTCCCGAATACCTCGACCGTATGGGTGATCTCGGTGAAGCCGTGCTCGCTACCTACCGCCTCCGCCCACCGTTCCACCGCCGGCCCGGCCACCTCAACCGTCCGCCCGCACCGCCGGCACACCAGGTGGTGGTGATGGTCGTCAGTCGCGCAAGCCCGGTAAACGGACTCCCCATCGTCGGTACGCAACACATCGACCTTGCCCCCATCGGCCAACGCCTGAAGGGCCCGGTAAACAGTAGTGAGGCCGATCTTGGCCCCATCCTGCCGCATCTCGGCGTAGACGTCCTGCGCGCTGCGGAACCCTTCGCTGCGCCGCAGCGTGTCGTGAACGGCATCGCGTCTGGTCGTCATGTGGTCTCCTGTGGTCGGCCTCGCCGTACGAACTTACCGACCCCGAGGGCCAGCACGAAGCCGGCGAGCGCGAGTAGGACGATCGAGGCTCCCGGCGGCACTTTCGGCGAGAGGGTGGACACGAGCAGCCCGCCTACCGCCGCCACCATCCCGAACACCGTCGCCAGCCCCATCGTCGCCTTGAACCCCCTGGTCAGCTGCTGGCTCGTGGCGACCGGGATCACCATGAGCGCGCTGACGAGCAGCAGCCCCACCACCCGCATGGCGATGACGACGGTCAGCGCCGCGGTCACGGCGATCAGCAGGCTGAGGAACCGCACAGGCAGCCCGCTCGCCTTCGCCACCTCCTCATCCTGGCAGAGCACGAACAACTCTCTCCCGAAGAACCCCACGACCGCCAGCACCGCGACCGCGAGCCCGCCGATGATCCAGATGTCCTGGCGGGTGACGCTGGCGATGGCGCCGAACAGGAAGGAGTTGAGTTTGGCGTTGCTGCCGCCGGGCGCGATGGCCATGAGCATGACGCCGCCGGCGATGCCGCCGTAGAAGAGCAGGGCAAGGGCGACGTCGCCGCTGGTACGCCCGCGTGCCCGTACCAGCTCGATGGCGATGGCGCCGGCGACGGAGACGAGCACGGCGGTGAGCACCGGCGCCGTGTCGGTCAGGAAGCCGAGGGCGACGCCGGTCAGCGCGACGTGGCCGATGCCGTCGCCGAGCAGGGCGAGGCGGCGCTGCACGATGAACGTGCCGACGGCGGGCGCGCACAGGCCCACCAGCAGGGCGGCGATGAGGGCGAGCTGGAAGAACTCCCTCTGCAGAAGGTCGCTCACGGGTGCACTTGCCAATCGGTCGGGGGTGGGCGGCTACGGTTTGACGCGGAGGTCGGTCAGCGGGCCGGTGACGGCTTCCTCGGCGTGCGGGTGGACGTGCTCGTGTCCGGGTTTGGCGCATTCTCCTTCGGGCTGCGGCGGCCGGCCGTCGTGTTCGATGCGGCCGGCGCGGACGACGACGCCGCGGGAGATGACGGGTTCGAGTGGGCCGAGCTCGTGGGCGACGAGCACGACGGTGCGGCCTTCGCGCACGAGCGTGGTGAGCGTCCCGGCGAGCAGTCGCTGGCTGTCGGCGTCGACGCCGGCGGTGGGCTCGTCCATGACGAACGTGTCCGGCTCGCCGGCCAGCGCCCGCGCGATGAGCACCCGCTGCTGCTGCCCGCCGGACAGCGACTGCACGGGGTCGCCTGCCCGCTCGGTCAGGTCGACCGCCGCGAGCGCGCGCGCCACCGCCGCGTGGTCTTCCTTGCTGGTACGGCGGAGCCTGCTCTGCCTGGCGATGCGCCCGGAGGCGACGATCTCCCGGACGGTCGCGGGCACGCCGCCGCCGACGGCCAGGCGCTGGGGGACGTAGCCGATGCGCCGCCAGTCGCGGAATCTGCCGGGCGGCACGCCGTACAGGAGAGTCTGGCCGCCCGAGAGCGGGGTGAGGCCGAGCAGGGCGCGCACCAGCGTGGACTTGCCGGAGCCGTTGGCGCCCATGATGGCGACGACCTCGCCGGGGCAGACGGTGAGGTCGACGCCGCGCAGAATCGGGCGGCGGTCGAGGGTGACCTGGCCGCCGGTCATCTGGAAGACGGTGTTCATGCGCAGCCCAGGGCGGTCTGGAGTGTCTTGAGGTTCTGCCGCATCTGGGTGATGTAGTCACCACTGGCGGGTTTGCCTTCCAGCGGGTCGAGTACCGCGGTCTTGGCGTGGACCTCCTGGGCGAGCACTTCGGCGACCTTCGGGCTGACCAGGGCCTCGGTGAAGATGGTGGTGACCTTCTCGGCGTTGGCGAGCTTGGCGACCTCGGCGATGCGGGCGGGCGAGGGCTCGCTCTCGGGGTCGAGGGTGATGCCGATCTGCTTGAGCTTGTAGCGGTCGGCGAGGTAGCCGAACGCCTCGTGGCTGGTCACCATGGTCTTGCTGGTGCAGTTGGTCAGGCCCTTGGTCATCTCCTGGTCGAGCGCGGCGAGGTCGGCGGCCGTCTTGGCCGCGCGGTCCTGGTACGCCTGGCCGTGCGCCGGATCGGCCTGGGCCATGCGCTCGCCGAGTTTGCCCGCGACGGTGGCGAGCCTGGAGGGGTCCAGCCACAGGTGCGGGTCGTAGGAGACCTCGTGCTCGTGTGCCTCTTCTTCGCCTGCGTGCTCGGCGGCGGGCAGCGTCTTGACGGCGGTGGCCGCGTCGAAGGCCCGGTCGCCCTGCTGCCCGAGCGCGTCGTCCACGGCCGGCTGGACGCCCTTGATGTAGACGGACAGGGTGGCGTCCTGCAGGTCGGCGATCTGCTGGGCGCCGAGTTCGAGGTCGTGCGGCTCGACGCCGGGGGCGGTGAGCACGGACACGTCGATGTCAGCTCCGCCGACGCGCTCGGCCAGCCACTGCAGGGGATAGAAGGCCGTGACCACGCGCGGCTTGTCGCCGGCGGAGGCGGTCTCGGCGGTGCCCGAACCGCAGGCGGCGGTGGCGAGGAGTCCGGCGCCCGCGAGCAAACCCACAGCGCGCACCCGGAAATGTCCTGACATCATGTGAGTCATTATGCGGCAAAATGAAAATGGTTGTCAAAATCAGACATGATCTCCAGCCCTAGCCGCAGGGCGGCTCGAAAGCCAGACCGGGGAAGTGGCGCTGCCACTCGGCGGCGGTGATCCGTGGCGTGGCCAGCGCGCACAGCCGCCGCGCGACACGTTCCGGGTCCATGTCCCACAGCCTGGCCGTGCTGTCGCTGCTGCCGGTGACCAGGGTCGCGCCGCCGGGGCCGAAGGCGACCGAGTTCACCCGGTCGGTGTGGCCCACCAGCGGCACAGGCGGGCCGGGGCTGCGGGGGCGCGTGATGTCCCAGACGCGGGCCGTACCGTCGAAGCCCGCAGTGACGAGCGTGCGGCCGTCGGGGCTGAAGGCGAGCCCGTTGACGCTGTTGCTGTGTCCCGTCAGGACCGACAGCGGGCGCGGGCCGCGCGGGTCGGACAGGTCCCAGAGGCGGGCGGTGTGGTCGTAGCCCGCGCTGGCCAGCACGCCGCCCGAGGGGGCGAACGCGACGGCCGCCACGGAGTTGGCGTGCGCGCTGATCGTCGACAGCGCGACCGGGCGCCGCGGATCGGACAGGTCCCACAGCCGGACCGTGCGGTCGGCGCTCGCGCTGGCCAGCACCCGTCCGTCGGATCTGAAGGCCAGGCCGAGCACCCGGTCGGTGTGCGCGCGCAGGACGCGGACCTCGACGGGCGCGCGCGGGTCGGACAGGTCCCACACGCGTACGACGCCGCCGTCCTCGCCCACCGCCACAAGCCGGGCGTCGGGCCGCAGCGCCAGCGTGAACGGGTTGGCCGGCGCGCTCACCATGCCCAGCCGAACCGGGCGGCGGGGGTCGCGCACGTCCCACAGGCGGGCGGTGCGGTCGAGGGAGACGGTGACCAGCCGGGCGCCGTCCGGGGTGAAGGCGGCCGTCAGGACGTTGTCGGTGTGCTCCTTCAGCGTCGCCAGCGGCGCGGGCCGGCCGGGGTCGGACAGGTCCCACAGGTGCGCGCGGCGGTAGCTGTTGGCCACGAGCAGCCGCCCGCCCGCGCCGGGCACCGCGGAGTGGATCGGGCCGCTGTGGCCGTACAGGACCGGGCCCTTGACCTCCCACAGCCGGGCCGTGGTGTCGCGGCCGCCGCTGGCCAGCGTGCGGCCGTCGGGGCTGAAGGCGACCGCGTAGACGGTGTCGGTGTGCCCGGTCAGCGTGAGCGGGACGGCGGCGAAGCGGGGCTCGGCGATGTCCCACAGGCGCACGGTCAGGTCGTAGCTGCCCGTCGCGACGGTCCGCCCGTCGGGGCTGAAGGCCACCGCGACGATGCCGTTGACGTGCCCGGCCAGGGCCGCGAGGGCGACCGGCCGCGCGGGGTCGCGTACGTCCCACAGCCGCAGCGTGTTGTCGAAGCCCCCGGTCGCCAGCGTGCGGCCGTCCGGGCTGTAGGCGGCGGCGAGCACCCGGTCGATGTGCCGGACCTGGGCCATCTGCCGCGGCTTACGCGGGTCGGCGACGTCCCACAGGCGCACGGTCGTGTCCCCGCTGGTGGTGGCGAGGGTGCGCCCGCCGGGGGCGAACACCGCCGCCGAGACGCCGTCGCCGTGCCCGCCCAGCGCCGACAGCTGCCGGGCCTGGGCCGGCGTCGTGACGTCCCAGAGCCGGACGGTGCGGTCGGCGCCGGCCGAGGCCAGTATCCGCCCGTCCGGGCTGAACGCCACCCGCCGGATCTCGCCCTCGTGCCCCCTGAGCGTGGCCCGGGCGGCCGGGCGGGCCGGGTCGGCGAGATCCCACAGCCGCGCGGTGCCGTCCTGCCCCGCGGTGGCCAGCAGCCGCCCGTCGCCGCGGATCGCCGCGCCGAGCAGGCCGCCGGAGCCCGGCAGCACGGCCAGCGGCCGGGGCGCGTGCCTCGCGCCGACGTCCCACAACCGGACCGTGCCGTCCGTGCCGGTGGTGGCGAGCAGCCGCCCGTCCGGGGTGAACTCTGCCGCGTAGACCGCCCCGGTGTGCCCGGTGATCCGCGTCGAGTACGGCGTCGCGAACGTGCTGAGCAACGCCCCCCGGGCCTCGGCCGTGGGCGCCAGCCGGTAGGCGGCCAGGCCGATCTGCGCGGCCAGCGCGGGATTGGTGCCGCGCAACGCGACCGCCTCGTTGGCCGCCTTGCCGGACAACGCCTGGTTGCGCTGGTCGCTGACGGTCTCCAGGCTGCGGACGCTGACCACGGTCGCCACGACGGTGAGCAGCAGCATCGCCGCCAGCCCCGCGACGAGCTGGTAGAGCCGCCGGGTCCGGCGGCGGGCGGCGGCCAGCTCACCGGCCTCGCGGGCGACCGAGGCGTCCAGGAACGCGCGGTCCGCCGGCTGGGTCGTGGCCAGCTCGCGGGCGGCGGCCAGCCGGGCGCCTCGGTAGAGCAGCGCGGGGTCGCGGTGCTCACGTTCCCAGGCGGCCGCCGCGTCGGCGAGCTGCCGGCGGATCACCAGCCCGGCCCGGTCCTCCTCCAGCCACTGCCGCAGCAGCGGCCAGGCGGTCAGCAGCGCCTCGTGGCTGATCTCCACCGCGTCGGTGTCGGCGGTGATCAGCCGCTGCGCCACGAACCGGTCGAGCACCTCCTCGGGTAACCGCTCGGTGGCCACCCGCCGCCGGGTGTCGGCGGTGTCGGCCGCCACGTGCACCAGGTCGACGAACAGCCGCCTGGCCAGCTCCTGCTGCGGCCCGCTGAGCGAGGTGTAGACCTGGGTGGCGCTGGCCGCGACCGCGCCCTCGATGCCGCCCACCGCCCGGTAGTCGGCGATGGTCAGGCGCCGTCCGCCGCCCTGCCTCCAGGTGGCGTAAAGGGCGTGCGACAACAGCGGCAGCACCCCGGCCTCGTGGGCGCCCGCGCGCGGGGCCACCTCGCGCAGCAGGAGGTCGACCAACCCCTCCCCCAGCTCCACGCGGGCCTTGCGGGCCGGTTCGACGATGGCCTCGCGCAGCTCCGGCTCGCTCATCGGGCCCACCGCGAACTGGCCGTCCCTGGCCGCGGCCAGCAGCGGCGGGTGGCGCAGGGCGTGGGCGTAGAAGTCGGCGCGCAGGCCCAGGACGACCGTCGCGCCGCCGTCCGCCGCCTCGGCCAGCTCGGCGATGAGCGCCTCGCCGGGCGAGCTCGTGGTGAAGACCTCCTCGAACTGGTCCACGACCACGAACGCGGTCAGCTCGCCGGGCGGGCGGGTGCTGGGTGTGAACAGCAGCGCGGGCCGCTCGCCCAGCGCGGGGATCAGCCCGGCGCGCAGCAGCGAGGACTTGCCCGAGCCCGACGCGCCCACCACCAGGTGGAGGCCGGGCGCTCGGGTGACGCGCTCCACCAGCTCCTCGGTCAGCGCCCGGCGGCCGAAGAACCACTCGGCGTCCTCGACCTGGAATCCGGCCAGCCCCCGGTAGGGTTCCGGCCCGGCCGGCCTGGGGCCGGGGGCGCGGCGTACCCGCCGCCAGGCTTCCACCCAGCGCTCCAGCTCGGCGGCCTCGTCGACCCCGCACGCCCGCAGGACGCGGTCGAGCAGGTCGCGCGAGCCCGTCGCGGGCAGCCCCCGGCCGGCGAACCAGTCGCCGACCGTGCTGTGCGCGCCGTGCACCCCCGTCGCCGCGGCCACCTGGCGGACGGTGAGGCCGGCGCGCTCGCGCAACGCGGTCAGCTCGCGGGCGAAGTCCTGGCGGGTGTGGATCAGGTCGATCGCGTGCGAGCTACCGGACATCTCAGTCTCGATTCGACACGTGGCGACGGCGGGTCACCGCGATGGTACGCGGCGTCAGCCCGACTTCGGCAGCCAGCCGGGCGGGGGATCCTCGCCGACCCGGCCGTCGATGGACTCGCGCAGCAGGTCGGCGTGCCCGGTGTGCCTGCCGTATTCCTCGATGAGGTCGCAGACCAGCCTGCGCAGGCTGGCGTGGTTGCCGTCGGGGTCGCTGATGTGCGCGAGCTGGTCGAGGCCGCCGTCGGCCAGGGCCGCGCCGAGCCGCGTGCGGGAACGCTCCACCGCGCCGTCCCACAGGGTGTAGAGCTGCTCGGGGGTGTGACCGGTGGTGGCGAACTGCCATTCGCCGCCGCTGCGGTCGATGGTGTCCCACGGCGGGCCGACGGGCTCGCCCCTCAGCTTGGCCGTGAACATGTGGTCCTCGACGAGGGCCAGATGCTTGAGCAGACCGCCCATGGTCAGGTCGGACGCGCCGATCCTGGTCCGCAGCTGGTCGGCGTCAAGGTCGTCGGCCTTCCACCGGAACGTCGCGCGCAGCCGGTCGAGCGCGCCGATCAGGTGCTCGGTCTCGGAACCGGCGAGGGGTGGTTCCCAAGGGGTGTCGCTGTCGCTCATGGCCGACACCGTAACCGCCGCCTCCGACAGTCTCGGCACAATGAGGTCATGCGATTTCCCGATGGCTTCGTGTGGGGCGTCTCCACGTCGGCCTATCAGATCGAGGGCGCGGCGGCCGAGGACGGCAGGGGGCCGTCGATCTGGGACACCTTCTCCCACGCCCCCGGCCGGATCGCCGACGGCGGCACCGGCGACCAGGCGTGCGACCACTACCACCGCCACGTCGAGGACGTCGGGCTGATGAAGGGGCTCGGGGTGCGGGCCTACCGGTTCTCGGTGAGCTGGTCCAGGGTGATGCCGGACGGGGCGGGCAAGGTCAACGCGGCCGGGCTCGACTTCTACGAACGGCTGACCGACGAGCTGCTCGGCCAGGGCATCGCCCCGTACGCCACCCTCTACCACTGGGACCTCCCCCAGGCGCTGGAGGACCGGGGCGGCTGGCCGAGCCGCGACACCGCCGAGCGCTTCGCCGACTACGCGGCGGCCGTGCACGAGCGGCTCGGTGGCCGGGTCGACACCTGGTTCACGATCAACGAGCCGTGGGTGGCCGCCTTCCTCGGCTACGCGGCCGGCACGCACGCGCCGGGGCGGCGCTCGGCGGCCGAGGCGTTCAGGAGCGCGCACCACATGCTGCTGGCCCACGGGCTGGCCGCCGGGGCGCTGCGGGAAGCGGGCGCGCGGCGGATCGGCGTGGCGCTCAACCTGTCGCCCGTGCTCACCCCGGGCCAGCTCGGCGACCAGGACCAGGAGCTGACGCCCGAGGACGCCGGCGCGGTGTCCAGGATCGACGCGCTGCTCAACCGCCAGTTCCTGGACCCGATGCTGCGCGGCTCCTACCCGCCGGAACTGCTGGAGGTGGTGGAGCGCCATGCCGGCCTCGATCACGTGCGCGACGGCGACCTCGACCTCATCGCGCGCCCGATCGACGTGCTCGGCGTCAACTACTACGCGCCACACGTCGTCCAGGCGCAGCCCAGCCAGCCCGGCGAGCCCGCCTTCCCGGGCAGCGAGGGCGTGCTGTTCGCCGCCACGCCCGGCCCGGCCACGGCGATGGGCTGGCCGATCGTGCCGAGCGGGCTGACCGTCCTGCTGCGCAGGCTGGCCGCCGACCATCCCGGGCTCGACCTCATGGTCACCGAGAACGGGGCGGACTTCGGCGACGGCGCGCACGACGCCGACCGGGTCGCGTTCATCCAGGCGCACGTGCGCGCCGCCCACGCCGCGATCTCCGACGGGGTACGGCTGCGCGGCTTCCTCGCCTGGACGCTGATGGACAACTTCGAGTGGGCCGACGGCTACCGGCGCAAGTTCGGCCTGGTCCACGTCGACTTCGCCACCCAGCGGCGGACCGAGCGGGACAGCGCGCGCTGGTTCCGCGAGGTGATCGCGCGCAACGGCCTGCCCGCCGCGCCCCGGCCGACGCTGGAGACCGTGGCGGCGCGCGCCGGAGTCTCCAGGGCGACGGTCTCACGCGTGGTGAACGGCGAGGCGTCCGTCCGGCCGGAGGTCAGGGCCAGGGTCCAGGCGGCGGTCGAGGAGCTCGGCTACGTGCCGAACCAGGCGGCCCGCAGCCTGGTCACGCGGCGCACCGGCACGGTGGCGCTGGTGCTGTCCGGGCCGCGCCACGACAACGCCGCCCTGGTCTCGGCGGTGGTCCAGTACGCGACCAGCGTCCTGGAGGCGAGCGGCCACCAGGTGCGGCTCATGCTGGCCGACTCCGAGCGGAGCCATCGCCGCGTCCTTGCCGAGGCGGAGGGACGGCACGTGGACGGCATGATCCTGCTGCCGCCCGACCGTCAGGACCCGCTGGCGGAGCGGCTGGCCAAGACGGACGTGCCGCTGGTGCTGCTCGGCGGCCCGGTGGTGGCCGTGGACGAGGCGGGCGGCGGTGCGGCGGTGGCCCGCCACTTGCGCGAGCTCGGCCGCACCCGCCCCGCTGTCCTGACCGGTCCGGGCGCGGCGGCCGGGGAGCGGGCGCGCGGCTTCCTGGAGGTGTTCCCGAGGGCCGAGGTCTCCGACGACGCCGGGAGCCTGCTCACAGGACGCACCGACGCGGTGTTCGCCGTGACCGACCCGCTGGCGCTGGAGGTGCTCGGGGCGGCGCGGGCGGCGGGCCTGCGGGTTCCCGAGGACCTCGCGGTGGCCGGGTTCGGGGACGGCGAGGCCGGGCGGCACACGCTGCCCGCGCTCACGACCGTGGCCGTCCCGGTGACCGAACTGGCGCTGGCCCTGGCCAGATCGCTGCTGTCCGCGCTGGACGGTCAGCCCGTCGCGCCGAGCGTCCTGCCCGTCCACCTGATGGTCAGGGGGAGCACGGTCAGCGGCGGGCGATGATGCGCTCGGCCCAGCTGGCCGCCTCCGGATCCTTCAGGCCCTCCACCACGCCGCCCAGGTAGGCCGTGGCCAGGCTGTGGAAGCCGTTGTCGAGCTGGCGGACGCGGCCGGCCCGCCGCCGGTCGGCGCCCTGGAGGTGCTGGCCGATGCTCTCGGCGTACCCGGCGCCGTGCTGGTAGGCGGCCTGGGCGCGTGCGCAGGCCGCGGCGTCGTGGTCGCGTTTGGCGCGCAGTTCGCGCAGCCGCCGGTCGTTGGGGTTGTGCATGCGGCGGCCGAGGTCGGCGGCGATGAGCGCGGTGGCGATCAGCAGCGCGAGCAGCAACACCATCGTGGGTAGTTCGCCGACGCCCTGGGAGGTGGGGCCGATCTCCTGGCCGTCCACGACCAGCGGCTTGACCAGGGCGTCGCGGCGCAGGACGGCCACGGCGACGATCAGGCCGAGCCACACCAGCGCCACGGCGGCCAGCAGCCAGCGTCCGCGGGCCGGGCTGCCGTTCTCCTGCCAGGCGCGGAACGCCCTGCCGTACATGTGCGGCGCGACCAGCATGATCAGCGCGGCGCCGGTGGCGAGGAGGGCGGTCATGGCGACGCTGTCGCCCCAGTTCAGGATGACCTGGTAGAGGATGGGCACCTCGACGATCAGCAGGAGCAGCAGCAGGAGCGCGCCGGGCAGCCAGCGCCGGATCGCCGGCCAGCGGCTGCCCGACAGCGCGATCGAGCTGGGGCGTCCGTCGCCGGGGCGTCTGCTGGGCTGTTCCAGCTCGGCGACGTGGCGCTGGGACTCGTCGAGCGTCTTGCGCAGGTCGGAGAAGGTGCGCTGCGACTCGGCCAGCCTGATCTTCTGCGCCTCGAACTCGGCCCTGGCCTGCTGCGCCTCGCGCTCGGCGCACTCCTCGACGCGGGCCAGCTCGGCCAGCCGTTCGTCCTCCAGCTCGTGGAAGCGCGGGACGCTGCCGGTCTCCAGCGTGAGCGTGTCGATCTGCCCTTCGGCGGCGTGGCTCCGGCCCAGCTCGCGTTCCTCGGCGCGGCGCCGCCGCCAGTCGGGCAGGTGGTACAGGTCCCCGTCATAGGCGATCGCGGGGGTGATCCGTGCGACCTGCGAGGGCTCGTCGGGAAGGTCCTTGTGCCGTTTGCGTAAACGCATCGCCCCTCCAGCTTCTGCTTCGATGCTAATCGCCGAAATTCACGGAGAATGGCTGGCGTGAGCGAATTGCCGGTTATCGATATCGCGCCCCTCCTCTCCGGTACGGCCGGCGACGTCCCCGACCAGATCGGGGCGGCCTGCCGTACCAGCGGCTTCTTCTACGTCACGGGGCACGGCGTGCCGCCCGCGCTGATCGAGCGGCTGGACGCGGCGGCGCGCGCGTTCTTCGAGCTGCCGACGGAGGTCAAGAACGAGATCTCCATGGAGCGCGGCGGCCGGGCCTGGCGCGGCTTCTTCCCGGTCGGCGGCGAGCTCACCTCGGGCCGCCCCGACCTCAAGGAAGGCGTCTACTTCGGCGCCGAGCGGCCGCCGAGCCGGATCCCCCTGCACGGACCGAACCTGTTCCCCGACCAGGTCCCGGCCCTGCGTGCGGCGGTGCTCGCCTACATCGAGGCGATGACCGGGCTCGGCCAGGCCGTCATGCGGGGCATCGCGCTCAGCCTGGGCCTGCCCGGCGACTACTTCAGCGCCGGGTACACCGCCGACCCGACCGTGCTGTTCCGGATCTTCCACTACCCGCCGTCGGAGCCGGACACGGACGGATGGGGCGTCGGCGAGCACACCGACTACGGGCTGCTCACGCTGCTGCTCCAGGACGCCAACGGCGGGCTCCAGGTCCACACGCCCGGCGGCTGGATCTCCGCGCCGCCGGTGCCGGGCACGTTCGTGTGCAACATCGGGGACATGCTGGACAAGCTCACCGGCGGCCTCTACCGCTCGACGCCGCACCGGGTGCGCAATTTGAGCGGGAACGAGCGGCTCAGCTTCCCCTTCTTCTTCGATCCCGGGTGGGACAGCGAGGTGCCGCCGCTGCCGTACAGCGAAGGCGGGCGGGCTCGGTGGGACGGGCAGGATCTGCGGGCCTTCACCGGGACCTACGGCGATTACCTGCTCGGCAAGGTCTCCAAGGTCTTCCCGCAACTGCGCGCGGACGTCCTGGACTAGAGCAGGTCGGAGGAGACGGCGCCGGAGGCCTCGAACGCCTCCCGCCAGAAGGTCTCCAGCAGCGGGAACCGGTCCGGGTTCGAGGTCTTGGCGCGCAGGAAACCATGCACCACCACCTCGTACCCGGTCAGGTCGGGCAGCAGGCGGGCCTGGCGCAGCTCCTCGATCTTGCGCTTCCTGCCCGCGTCGCTCAGGTCGAGCTTGTTGACGTCGAGGTCGCCGCGGTTGTTGATCAGGTCGCTGAAGACGGCGATCCGGTGCGCGCTGTCCGGCATGCGCTGCGCGTTCATCTGCTTGACCAGGTAGCGCAGCGCGCCGATCACGTCCGAGCCCTTGCCCTCCTCCGGGCAGTCGAACAGCTTGAGCGCCTTCGGCAGCACCTGGCCCAGACGGTGCTTCCTGATGCGCTCGCCTACCACCGGGTTGTCGTTCGGGTTCTCCTGCCGCGACGCGGCGATCTTGACCGGGGTCTCGCGGCACGTGCTGCTCTCCGAGGCGCCGGTGACGGCGGCGAAGCCCATCCAGTCGCAGCCGCCGGTGAACTCCGGCAGCTTGGCCGACACGTCGCTCCTGGAGGTGGCGGGCTCGGCGTAGGAGGTGGAGTCCACGATCGTCCCGCATAGGGCGCGCGCGTCCGTCCCGCACCCGCTCACCCCCGCGCCGACCAGCACGACGACCACGACCCCCGCCAGCCGCCTCACACGTCCCCCTTCTCGTCAGATAAGGCCTTTTCGTCCTGGACAACCTCTTTCTCCGGTACGGCTTTCGGCGGCCCGGCGAGTTCGGGGGCCCGAGGGGTGGGCAGCTCGCGCCGCCCGTGCACCTCGGCCTGCCAGAGCTCCACCCGCCGCTCCACCTCCTCCAGCAGCCCGCCCATCTCCTCGCTCCCGGCGACCGGGGCGGCGGTGTCCATGGCGATCACCTCGCCCTTCCACAGCGGCGGGATCTCCTCGCGCCGTGGATGGGCCCGCATGACCCCGCTCCGGTAGGCCGCGATCATCCGCTGGGCCCACGCGTGCACCTGCTCCACGTCGTGGTTGCGCCGCAGCACCGCGCCGTCCCACTCGCGCGCCAGCCGTTCCAGCTGGGCCCGCGCCCCGAACACCCGCTCGGCGGAGTCCTTGACCTCGGCGGCCCGCCGCCGCTCCGCCCGCCGCCGCCTTGCCTCGGCGATCGTGATGAACTCGTCGTCGCCCCGGCCGTTGGCGGCGTGCGTCCCGTTGGGCGACGCGAGCCGGGGAGAGTCCACCGTCATCCGCAGTACGGCCTGCCGCGCCTCGCCCGCATCCCGCAACAGGGCGGTCCGCACCTCGGCCAGTTCGCGGTCCAGCCGGGCGATCCGCTCGCGCGCCATGGCCCGGACCTCGCCCAGGTAGGCGGGCTGACAGTCGGGGTCGGTGAACTCGTGCAGCGCGTGCTGGCGGGCGTCGCGCACACCCTGCTGGTGAGCGTCGTCCCGCTCTTGGTCCAGCCCTGTGCTCCGCTTGAACAGCCGCGCCAAGAACGCCATCCGCGTCTCCCGAGTGTCCCTGGAATCTCCACACTAATCGCCCAACCCATCCCGAAAGCGTCTTCTCCCTCGAAACGGATTCGTGATCATGACGGCCGTGGAGGACAGGAGGTGGGAGCGTTCCTGGAATGCGGGGGGTGCGGACGGGTCCGGGCGGGTGGCGAGCCTGTATACAGGTCGCGTGGAACTGGATCGGCTGGACCGCGACATCATCGGGGCGCTCATGGAGGACGCCCGGGCGACATATGCGGAAATAGGCCAGCAAGTGGGTCTGTCGGCGTCGGCGGTGAAGCGGCGCGTGGATCGGTTGCGTGAGGCGGGGACGATCACGGGCTTCAGCGCCGTGGTGGCTCCGCAGGCACTGGGATGGACGACCGAGGCGTACGTGGAGCTCTTCTGCCAGGGCAAGACGAAACCCTCCGACATCGCACTGGCCGTGGCACGGTTTCCCGAGGTCGTGGCGGCAGCCACGATCACCGGCGAGGCCGACGCCCTCCTGCATATCCGTGCGACCGACGTGGGCCACGTGGAGCGGGTCATCGAGCGCATCGCGGCCATGCCGTTCGTGGTGCGGACGAAGAGTTCGATCGTGCTGTCGCGGCTGGTCGACACCGCCGTGCCCACCGCACGCAACGGATCGCCCATCACCGGGTAAGACTCGCAACAGACCCGCGCCAACGCGCAATATCGGCCGCTTGGCCTGCATAATCATGCATTCTTAGGCTGTCTCCGTCCCCCGAGATGCCCCTGGTGGCCCGGAGGGGATCCCCCGACGAAGATGACGGAGACCCGCATGCCCAAGCACTTCCTGATGTGCCGCCCCGAGCACTTCACGGTGGAGTACGCGATCAACCCCTGGATGGACCCCGAGGCGGGCGCCGATCGCGAAGTCGCCGTGCGGCAATGGGAAGGGCTGAAGGCCGCTTATGAGACCCTCGGCCACCAGGTCAGCCTGATCGACCCGGTCGAGGGCCTGCCGGACATGGTGTTCGCCGCCAACGGCGCCACGGTGGTCGGCGGTCGTGTGTACGGCGCGCGGTTCGCCTTCCCCCAGCGCGGCCCGGAGGGCCCGGCCTACCTGCGCTGGTTCGAGGAGCGCGGCTACCAGGTGAAGAACCCCGAGCACGTGAACGAGGGCGAGGGCGACTTCCTGACGCTCGACGAGTTCGTCCTCGCGGGCACGGGTTTCCGCACCGACGTGCGGGCGCACCAGGAGGCCCAGGAGTTCCTCGGCCGCCCGGTGATCTCGTTGTCGCTGGTCGACCCGCGTTTCTACCACCTCGACACGGCGCTATTCTCACTCGACGGACGCAATGTCGCCTACTACCCCGGCGCCTTCTCCGAAGGCAGCCAGGAGGTGCTGAAGCGGCTGTTTCCCGAAGCGGTCCTGGCCACGGCGGCCGATGCCGAGGTTCTCGGTCTCAACGCGGTCAGCGACGGCGAGCACATCGTCATCAACTCCGAGGCGGGCGAGCTCCAGCTGGAGCTCAAGCGGCGCGGCTACGAAGTGATCCCCGTCGAGCTGGCCGAGCTGCGCAAGGCCGGTGGCGGGCCGAAGTGCTGCACGCTCGAAATCCGGGCATAACAGAAAATCCCGGACATAACATGAAATAGGGGGAGATAATGACCAGCACCACAGAAGAGCTGATTGAGATCAGCGAGCGGCGCAGCGCGCACAACTACCACCCGCTTCCCATCGTGATCCACGAGGCGCACGGCGCCTGGGTGACCGACGTCGAGGGCAAGCGCTACCTGGACTTCCTGTCCGGCTACTCCAGCCTGAACTTCGGCCACGGCAACCCGAAGATCATCGAGGCGGCGCAGGCCCAGCTCCAGAACCTCACGCTCACCAGCCGTGCCTTCTACCACGACCAGTTCGCCGCGTTCTGCACCGGACTGGGCGACCTGACCGGCAAGGACATGATCCTGCCGATGAACACCGGCGCCGAGGCGGTCGAGACCGCGATCAAGGTCTCCCGCAAGTGGGGCTATGAAGTCAAGGGCGTCGCGCCGGAGCAGGCCAACATCATCGTGATGGAGGACAACTTCCACGGGCGTACCACCACGATCATCAGCTTCTCCACCGACCCCGACGCGCACGACAACTTCGGCCCGTACACGCCCGGCTTCAAGATCGTGAAGTACGGCTC
This sequence comes from Nonomuraea endophytica, assembly GCF_014203235.1. Taxonomy (GTDB): domain Bacteria; phylum Actinomycetota; class Actinomycetes; order Streptosporangiales; family Streptosporangiaceae; genus Nonomuraea; species Nonomuraea endophytica. Next base: position 64,864 of record NZ_JACHIN010000008.1, read on the forward strand.
CGCCGAGGCCGTCCGCGAGGCCATCGACACCAACACCGTCGCCGTCCTGGTCGAACCCATCCAGGGCGAGGCCGGAGTCCTGGTGCCGCCGGACGGCTACCTCACCCAGCTGCGCGAGATCTGCACCGAGAACAACGTTCTCATGATCGCCGACGAGATCCAGTCCGGCCTCGGCCGTACCGGCAAGACGTTCGCCTGCGACCACGAAGGCGTCGTGCCCGACATCTACATCATGGGCAAGGCCCTCGGCGGCGGCGTCGTCCCGGTCAGCGCCATCGCGGCCGACCAGGACGTCCTCGGCGTCATCAAGCCCGGCCAGCACGGCTCCACGTTCGGCGGCAACCCGCTGGCCTGCGCCGTCGGCAACGCCGTCATCGAGATCCTCAACACCGGCGAGTACCAGGCCAGGGCCACCCAGCTCGGCGAGGTACTCCACGCCCGCCTGAACGAACTGATCGGCAAGGGCGTCGTCACGGTACGCGGACGCGGGTTGTGGGCAGGCGTCGACATCGACCCGTCGCTGGCCACCGGCCGCGAGGTCTCCAAGGCCCTGATGGCCCGCGGCGTCCTGGCCAAGGACACCCACGGGTCGACGATCCGGCTGGCCCCGCCGATCGTCATCTCCGAGGAGGACCTCCTCCGGGCCGTCGACCTGCTCGCCGACGCCATCGCCTCCTTCCAGTAACACGACCTCCTCCGGAAGATCCGCCCGCCCGGGGGTCCTGTGTCCGGAACAGCTCTCCGGGCGCCGCTCACCAGAGGCGCCTCGGTTCAGGAAGGCGGCTCACCAGGAGTGATCCTCCTGGCGAGCCGCCTTTCCGTCAGCTTCCCGTCGGGATCGGAGTCGGCTCCAAGCTCGCCTCCAGGTCCACGCTGGAGGGGTCCGGCGTCGGGGCGAGCGTCTCAGCTGTGGGCGTGGCCGTCGGCGGGGGCGAGTTCGCGGGGGTGGCCTCGGGCGGAGGGGGAAGGGTGGGACTGGCCGAAGCCGCGGGCTTGTCCTGCGAGCAGGAGGCGAGCAGCTGGCCGTCCACCTCGGGCAGGGTGTCGGCCACCCGCATGCCGAGCTGAGCCGTCAGCGCCAGGACGCTGCCCTCGGGCGCCTCCGCCTCCTTCTCGTCCACGACCGTGTGCCGCAGGCCCATGTACTGGCTGGTCACCGGGTCGAAGATGAGCTGCTGGAGCACCCCGTCGTACACCAGCCCGATCCCGATCCCCGTGCGGCCGGTCATGTCCGCGACCCCGTCGGCCACCCGCACGCCCGGGATCTCCTTGAGCGCCGCGATCAGCGCGTCCAGCCGCTCCTTGGTCAGATACCGCTCGACGATCATCCCCCGCGCCCGGTCGAACGCGGCGGCGGCCGGGTCCGGTTCCGGGTTGCCGTCCGGCTCGGCGAGCTGTGCCCGCAGCGCCGCCGGGTCGGAGGACGGGGTGGGCGGCGACTCGGGGCACCCGCCCAGCCGCAGCCATCTGGTGCCCGGCTCCTCAGGCGCCGGCGACGACTGGGACGGCTGCGTCTCGATCCGGACGTACACCGGCTCGGTCCCCGACGCCGTCAGCCACACCTGCCGTTTCACCTGCTTCATGACGGCGCCCTCCACGCCGGACCAGACCTGGGACAGGCCGCCCTCGGTCCCCTGCGACTCGACCACGATGTACTGGCCGGGCTGAGGATCGAGCCCACCCGGCGAGGCCACCATGCCCGGCTCCTCGCGGGCGAGCGCCCCCGCCACTCCCCCGACCAGCAGCACGGTCACTCCGAACGCCGCCACCGACTGCCAGCCCAGCCGCGGGAGCCTGAACCCGCCCCGCCCCCCGCGCGCCGCACGTACCAGCTCCTCCCGCGCCCGCGAGCGAGCCCCTTCCGGGTACGGCGGAGCCGCCGGACGGCCTTCTGCGAACGTCCTGATCTCGTCATCCACGGTGGGCCTCCTCGGCAGCGAACGGATCGGCACCGCCGAGAGCCCTGCGCACCTTCACCCGCAGCCGATGCAGCCGCGAGCGGACGGTGCCGACCGGGATGCCCAGCGCCAGGGCCGCGTCCTCGTAGGTGAGGTCGGCCCAGGCGAGCAGGAGCAGCAGGTCGCGTTCCGCCGCGGTCAGCTTGGTGAGCGCCCGCGCCAGCCTGGGCTGGAGCAGTTCGGCGCTGACCCGGTCGGCGCTGCGCTCGTCGAAGCCGTCCGGGCGGTCGGCGCTCACCTTGGCCATGGCCTGGTTGCGGCGGCGCTCGGCCCTGCGGTGCTGGGCCACGACGTTGGTGGCGATGCCGTACAGCCAGGGTCTGGCGTCGGGGCGGGCCAGGTCGTAGCGGGCGCGGGCACGGAAGGCGACGAGGAACACCTCGCCGGTCACGTCCTCGGCGAGCTCGGCGCCCAGCCTGCGGGCGGCGTACCGGTGGATCTCCTCGGCGTGCCGGTCGAACAGCGCGGCGAAGCTCTCGGGGTCGCCCAGTGAACGCCCGATCAGCGCCGCGTCGTCCAGCCGTTCTTGAACACCCACCACGTTCCGGTCCTCTCGTGTGCGGTCACCCTGTTGTTGACCGCACCCGAAACCCCGGTTCCACCTTTCTTTCCCACCATCATGAACACCCCCCGCCGGACGCACCCAACACCCCGCCGAGCAACGCTCGGAAGAGAGAACGCCCTGGTCGGACTATGGATTTGAACCCGAGACACCTTCATGTGGAGAGTCCCGCCGCGGGTGACGCAGCGATCAGGCGTCTCAGCCAAGACTCAGCCGTCCTGTCTCACCGCACGCGCAGGCCGCGCGCCGAAGGCGTGCACGGTCGATGCGCCCGAGCGGAGCGAGGACCGTTGACCAGGGCGGGCTCCAACCGGGCTACCACCTAGCCGGGTAACGGGTGGAAGCTCGAGAAGAACGCCCGAGCTTCAGCTCGACTGGAGAAACGCCTGGAACCCACACGCGCGAAGCGCGCCGAGGTGGAAGTCCGTGCCTGTGGGGGTTAGGGGTGGTGCCAGGTGAGGAGGCCGTCGGGGGCGGGGGTGGGGGTGAAGCCGGCGGCGGTGAGTTCGGTGGTCAGCTCGTCCAGGGTGGGCCGGTAGCCGTCGGTCTCCACGATGTCCTCGCTGATGACGACTCCCCGCTGCAGGATCCGGTAGGAGAAGCGCGAGGTGGCCTTCTCGGGTGTGGCCGACACGACCTGTCCGGCGATCTCGTACGTGTGCCGCCCCACCCGGTACGACCCCATGACCTCCGGCGGCCCGGGTACGCCCACGGGCCGCTGCCGCCAGTTGAAGATCAGCCGGCCGCCCGGCCGGAGCTGCCTGGCCAGCGTCTCCCACAGCTTCGGGCGCTCCTCAGGCGCGAAGCCGTACAGGACGGAGATCATCACGACGGCCTCGACGGGTTCGTCGAGGTCGGCGTCGAGCGCTCCGTAGGGCAGGACGGTCACCCGCTCGCGCAGGGCGGGCCGGTCGGACAGGCGGGAGAGCAGGATGGCGCGCATGCCGAGCGACGGCTCGACCGCGAAGATCTCGCCGGCCACGGTGTCGCCGATGACCTGCGTGATGAGGCCGGTACCGGCGCCGATCTCCAGGACGCCGCCGGTGACGCCGTCGAGGAGGGGCGGCAGGAGCTTCCTGATCTCGGGGACGTGGCCGTCCTCGTGCCACAGGTCGTAGAAGGGTGCGGTGCGGGTGTAGGCGTCCTGAGTCACAAGACCCGAACGATAATGGTTTTCATGTTAGATGTACAGTCTCGATGGGTTTGACCGTGTTGTCGGTGGCCTCGTACCAGGTGACCGAGTTCGGAAAGGTCATTACGGCCAGCGCGTTCTGGAACCACGGCCCGTGCGTCACCCGCCACCGGATCGGCGGGCGCGGGATGCGGGCCAGCTTGGCCAGCGTCCCCCCGATCATCGTGGCGATGCCGAACTGGGTGAACACGTTGGCCAGCCGCAGCAGCCTGCTGAGCGGGTTGCGGATGGGCGAGCAGACGAGCTGGGTGATGTTGCGGGACTTGGCGACGTAGGAGTAGTGGACGTCGCCGGACAGGATCATCACCGGCACGCCCGTCTTCAGCAGGAGCTTGGCCAGCGAGTCGAACGAACGCCGGAACGCCGCCCAGTGCTCCAGGTCGAACGCCTGCCGGAACATCTCCGAGAGCCGGGCGACCAGCTTGCCCCACTTGCCGTCGCACAGGGCCTCGTTCCAGTTCTGCACGGAATGCACGCCCTCGGGCAGCATGAACGGGATCGACGAGCCGATGATCAGCCGCTCGGCCGGAAGCGCGACCTGCTCCTCCAGCCAGGCCCACTCGACGGCGTCGAGCATGCGCCGGTCGCCCGGCGTGAGCTGGCGGGCGCAGCGGGTGTCGACGATGAGCAGCCGGGTGTGGCCGAGGTCGCGGGCGTAACTCCACCGGTTGCTGCTCGGCTCGGCGTCGGCCCGTTCGGCGAAGGCGTCCAGGCGCTCGGAGCCCGCGCCCTTCATGAGGTCCTGCAGCAGCGGGTCGGACGCCCGCTCCGCCGGTGAGAGGTTGCCCAGGTGCTGGTAGACCCAGTACGCGCCGAGCCCGGAGATCACCCGGTGCTTCCACCAGAACACCTTGGCCATGGTCTCGCGCCAGGTCTGGGAGGTGTTCCAGTCGTCGCGCACGTCGTGGTCGTCGAAGATCATGGCGGTCGGCACCGTGGACAGGAGCCAGCGCAGCTCCGGTTCGGTCCAGGCCAGCCGGTAGAGCTCGGCGTATTCCTCGAAGTCGGCGATCTCGTCCTGCGGCGCGGTGGTGCGCCGGGCGTGGATGAACTCCAGCATCTCGGGCGAGGGGTTGTCGGCGTAGACCTGGTCGCCGAGAAGCAGCAGCAGGTCGGGCCAGTCGGGGTCGTCGGCGGTCTCGAGGTGGTCGCCGAAGGCGCGCAGCACGTCGGGTCCGTGCGTGCGTACGTGCGCCGCGTCATGGGGCACGCTGGTGCGGCAGGAGCCGAACGCCAGCCGGCGCGGCCCCTCGGGCGGGATCAACCGGATCCGGCTGGGCGCGCGGCCCTCCAGCGGCCAGACGGAGGTGCCGTCCAGCTCGACCCGGTACTCCGGCACGTCCCGTGTCAGCTCGGTGAGATCGACGATGGCGTAGTGGTGGCCGTGCACGGTGAACGTCGGCGAGGAGTGCTCGCCGTCGCGTGTCGAGACCGTGACCTGGCATGGCTCGTCGGTTTCTACCCATATGGACGCGCTGGTCTCATCGACGTAGCGCAGCATGGGACCGATCACCAACCCGGGCATCCCACCCCCTCATGTGACAGTTCGGCGAAGAGCTTCTACCCAGCCTGCCAGTGTGGCACGTTCCCTGAGTGACGATCACACGCTTGGATTTGTACACAACGGATCGGCTCCGAATCTGGACAGAATCCCTACACAATTCAAAACCACTCGATATAGGCTGATCGCGACAAGAACGTCCAAATGGATCGAGCAACGGCGCTTAATCCACTGACTTGGGCGTACATAACAGGAGGATTTCCTTCCATGAGCATCATGGTGCCGTCAAAGACGCCGGCCCTGATCACCCCGGGACAACAGGCTCTCGACTCCGCTCTCCACCAGCTCGGCCACGCGGCCGAGCACCTCGGTCTCGACGACGGGCTGCGCACGATGCTGGCCACGCCACGCCGTTCGCTGACCGTCTCCGTGCCGGTCCGCCGCGAGGACGGCCGCATGGACGTGGTCCAGGGCTTCCGTGTCCAGCACAACGTATCGCGCGGCCCCGCCAAGGGCGGCATCCGCTTTCATCCCCATACCGACATCCACGAGGTCACCGCGCTGGCGATGTGGATGACCTGGAAGTGCGCGCTCGTCGGCATCCCGTACGGCGGCGCCAAGGGCGGTGTGTCCGTCGACCCGGCCGCGCTGACCACCCGCGAACTGGAGCGGCTCACCCGCCGCTACGTCAACGAGATTTTGCCGCTCATCGGCCCGGAGAAGGACATCCCCGCCCCTGACGTCGGCACCGACGAGCAGACCATGGCGTGGATCATGGACACCTACAGCGTCAACGCCGGCTACTCGGTGCCCGGCGTCGTCACCGGCAAGCCGATGACGCTGGGCGGCTCCCTGGGCCGCGCCGGGGCGACCTCGCGCGGCGTGCAGATCGCGGCCCTGGCCGCGCTCGGCCGCTCGCCCGAGGGCGTGACCGTGGCCGTGCAGGGCTTCGGCAAGGTGGGCGCGCTGGCCGCGCAGTACCTCGCCGACGTGGGCTGCAAGGTCGTGGCCGTCTCCGACGTGCGCGGCGCGGTCTGCGCGCCGTCCGGCCTGGACGTCGCCGACCTGCGCGCCTACAGCGCCGAGACCGGCAGCGTGTACGGCTACCGCCACGCCGACGCCCTGGGCCACGCCGAGCTGTTCGAGCTGGACGTGGACCTGCTGGTCCCGGCGGCGCTCGAAGGTGTGATCACCGAGGAGAACGCGCCGAGGATCCGTGCCCGCCTCATCGTCGAGGGGGCCAACGGCCCGACCACCCCGGAGGCCGACGAGATCCTGGCCGCCTCCGGCACCACCGTCGTGCCGGACATCCTGGCCAACGCGGGCGGCGTGATCGTGTCGTACCTGGAGTGGGTGCAGAACATGCAGGCCTTCTCCTGGAGCGCCGCCGAGGTCGAGATGAAGCTGCGCGACCTGATGCGCAGCGCGTACGGCGAGGTGAAGTCGCTGGCCGCGGAGAAGAGCCTGACGCTGCGCCAGGCCGCCCACGTCATCGGCGTGGGCCGGGTGGCCGAGGCGCACCAGATGCGCGGCCTCTACCCGTGAGCGCGACTTAAGTAGGTGGCGTGACCGCCCTGGGACCGATGTTCCGCTCCCGGGGCGGCTGCGAGGCTGAGCCCCATGAGAGCAATCGTGGGGTTCATCCTCCTCATCCAAGGGGTGGCCGGCTTCGTCGGCCTCACGTTCTTCGACTCCAAGTGGGGTCTGCTGCACCGCGTCGCCGAGGTCCCGAACTGGGGCTACCTGGCCATCGGGCTGGTGGGGGCAGGCCTGGTCATGTGGGGTGAGTCGGCCAAGAAGAAGAGCTAGCCGTACGCTCTGACCATGACTTATCCGGATCCGATCTACCACGGCGACCAGGGCGAGAAGAGCGCCCTGCACCGCCCGGCGGGCCACGCGCCCGAGCTCGTCTACCCCAACGGCAACGAGGTTCACTACATCGCCACCGGCGCCTCGACCGGGGGCCTGTTCGGCCTCTACCGCTGGGTCATGGGGCCGACGCCCAGCGGACCCGGCCCCCACTTCCACAAGACGATCACCGAGTCGTTCTACGTGCTGCGCGGCACGATCCGCATCTTCAACGGCGACGAGTGGCTGGAGACCGAGCCGGGCGACTGGGTGCACGTCCCGGCCGGGGGCATCCACGGCTTCAGGAACGAGTCCGGCGAACCCGCGGAGATGCTCCTGCACTTCTCCCCCGGCGCGCCCCGCGAGGGGTACTTCGAGGGCCTGGTGGAGTCGGCGGACATGACCGACGAGGAGCGTGCCGCGTTCTACCTGCGCCATGACAACTACTGGCTGTAGGGGTCAGGCGTAGGGGGCGGTGATGACCTCCATGTTGTGGCCGTCGGGGTCGTCGAAGTAGACGCCGCGGCCGCCGTACAGGTGGTTGATCTCACCGGAGGTGTGGTGGCCTGGATCGGCCCAGAACTCCAGGCCAGCCTCCTGAATCCGGGCGAAGATCGCGTCGAACTCCGGTTCGCTGACGATGAAGCAGTAGTGGTTCGGCTGGATCGACGTGGCTTCCATGTAGTCGAGCGTGACGCCGTTGGAGGTCTCCAGCGGCGTGAACGGCCCCCAGTCCTTGCCCACCGGGAGGCCGAGGATCCCGCCCAGGAACTCGGCGGAGGCACGCTTGTTCCGGCTCTGCACAATGGTGTGGTTCAGGTCGACTGCCATACCAGCCAAGCTATGCCCGGCCCGGCCGCGATGCCAGGCGGCCGGGCGTCGCAGCACATCGGCCCACCAGCCCCATATATCCAGAATTGCCCCTTTCGCATGGGAGCACCGCCGGTGGATACTCGCGATCATCAAGCCCCCACAGGGGCTGCGTGAGAGGACCCGGCAACATGCCCACACCCCCCAAAACCGTGGAGCAGTTCGGCTACCGCCAAGAGCTCCAGAGAACCCTGGGCTTCGCGGATCTGATGATCTACGGGCTCATCTTCATGGTGCCGATCGCGCCGTTCGGCATCTTCGGCAGCGTCTTCGCGGCCTCCGGCGGCATGGTCGCCCTGGCCTACGTCGTCGGCCTGGTCGCGATGGCGTTCACGGCGCTGTCGTACGCCCAGATGGCCAAGGCCTTCCCGATGGCCGGATCGGTCTACACCTACGCCGGCCGGGGCATCGCCGCCCCCGTCGGGTTCATCGCCGGATGGGCGATTCTGCTCGACTACCTGCTGGTGCCCGGCTTGTTGTACCTGGTCGCCGGCGTCGCCATGAACTCCTTCGTGCCCGTCGTCCCGGTCTGGGGATGGGTGGTGGTCTTCGTGGCGCTCAACACCGTGGTCAACTACCTGGGCATCCAGATGACCGTGCGCATCACCCGGATCATGCTGGTCGCCGAGCTGATCGTGCTCGCGATCTTCCTGGTGGTCGGCGTGGTCGCGCTGGCCCAGGGCAAGGCGCAGACGGGCGCGCTGACCCCGCTCTTCGACTCCTCGACGTTCACGCTGCCGCTGGTGTTCGGCGCCGCGTCGGTGGCCGTGCTGTCCTTCCTCGGCTTCGACGGCATTTCGACGCTGGCCGAGGAGAGCCGCGAGGACGGCAGGCGGCTGGGCCGTTCCATGGTGGCCGCGCTCGCGCTGGCGGCCGTGCTGTTCGTGGCGCAGACCTGGGTGGCGGCGCTGCTCACGCCCAACCGGGCCACGCTGCTGCAGAAGGGCGACCCGGCCGGCAGCGCCTTCTACGACACCGCGGCCTTCGCCGGCGGCCCCTGGCTGGCCACGCTCACCGCCGTCGCCACCGCGATCGCCTGGGGCTTCGCCAACTCGCTGGTCGCCCAGGCGGCCACGTCCCGGCTGCTGTTCGCGATGGCCCGCGACCGCCAGCTGCCCGCGTTCCTGGCGCGCGTCCACCCCCGCCACAAGGTCCCGGTCAACGCCACGCTCGTGGTCGCCGCGCTCTCGCTGGCGCTGGGCGTCTACATGAGCACCCGCGCGGACGGCATCCCGCTGATGAGCTCGCTGGTCAACTTCGGTGCGATGAGCGCCTTCCTGCTGCTGCACGTCGCCGTCGTGGTCCACTATTTGCTACGGCAACGCAGCTCCAACCTGATCGCCCACCTCCTGGTCCCGTTGCTGGGGTTCGGGATCCTGGTCTTCGTCGTCGTCAACGCGAACGTGGCCGCGCAGCGGCTGGGGTTCGCCTGGCTCGGGCTGGGACTGGTGGTCCTGGCCGTCACCTACGTCGCGGGCCGCCGCCCGCGCCTGCCGGAAGAGGTCGCGTGAACATCCAGCCCTACCGCCCCGAGCCGGACGAGCTGAGCTACACCTTCGGCGGCCGGGCTCCGGTCGGCGAGGTACGGCCCGGCACGATCCTGGAGCTCTACACCGAGGACTGCTTCGGCGGCCGGGTGCGGACCGTGGACGACCTGCCGTCACAGGTGTGCGAGTTCCCCTATCTCAACCCGGTGACCGGCCCCTTCCACGTGGTGGGCGCCGAGCCGGGCGACACGATCGCGCTGCACTTCGTCTCGATCACCCCGGCCCGCGACTGGGCGATGTCCACGACGTTCCCGCACTTCGGGGCGCTGACGGCCACCCACACGACCGCGATGCTGCATCAGGCGCTGGAGGAGCGGGTCTGGCGGTACGACCTGGACCTGGAGCGCGGCGTGGCCGTCTACCGGGCCAGGAAGAGCGACTTCACCGTCGAGCTGCCCCTGGACCCCATGCACGGCACCGTCGGCGTCGCCCCGGCGGCCGGTGAGGTCAGGATGACGATCACGCCCGACGCGCACGGCGGCAACATGGACACCCCGGAGCTGCGCGCCGGCGTCACCGTCTACCTGGGCGTCAACGTCGAGGGCGGGCTGTTCGCCATCGGCGACGGGCACGGTCGGCAGGGCCACGGCGAGGTGTGCGGCACCGCGCTGGAGGCCGCGATGAACACCGTCGTCGCGGTGGACCTGATCAAGGGCGTGGGCACGCCCTGGCCGCGTATGGAGGACGACCTGCACCTGATGTCCACGGGCTCGGCCCGCCCGCTGGAGGACGCCTACCGGATCAGCCAGCACGACCTGGTCACCTGGTCGGCCGGGCTGACCGGGCTGGAGACGCTCGACGCCTACCAGCTCATCAGCCAGGCGGGCCAGGCGCCGGTCGGCAACGTGTGCGACACGAACTACACGATGGTCGCCAAGGTCGCCAAGGCCCACCTGCGGGATCCGGCCGCCTACGGCAGCGCCCACGCCCGGCTGCGCGCCCTCGGCGCGGAGTATCTTTCTTCCCGCTGAAAGGCGAGTGTCGCAGGTCAGGGTAATGATCACCTTCGATCTACAGTGGAGGCGTGCTCCGGCTGCTGCTGTCCATGACCCTGCTCAACCCGACGGCCGAGCCACCCCTCGACGCCGTTCCTGCCGCCCACGTGCTCACCCCGGGCGGCGACCGGCTGGGGTACGCCCCGGCCGGCCGCGCCCGGTCCGACACCGGCGTGCTGATCGGCCACGACCCGGTGGCGGGGACGGCCGTGATGTGCGGCGGCGCCGTGCTGAGGTCGCGGAGCAGGAGCCTGGTCCTGACCGCGGCGCACTGCCTCTACCACCGGGGCAGGCGGCTACGCGGGCTGGTGTTCATGCCCGGCTACCACGGGGGTCGGGCGCCGCTGGGCATCTGGCCGGCCGTGCAGAGCTGGGTGCCTTCGGGGTGGCGTGACCAGCCGGACTCCCCCGCCCGGCTGCCCTATGACCTGGCGCTGGTCGGCGTCGCCGGGAAAGGGCGTTCGAGCCTGGAGTCGGTGGCCGGGCGCGGGCTGCGGCCGGTGGCGCGCGGGACGATGTCGCGCGGCCGGGCCCTGGACCTGCTCGGGTATCCGGCCGGGCGGCGCTATCCGGGCACGCGGCTCTATCACTGCCTGGGGCAGGCGGCGCCGTACCGGGGAGTGCTCGTCACGCACAACTGCCACGCGTCCGGCGGCGGGAGCGGCGGCCCCGCCCTGTACGGCGGGGCGGTGGCGGGCGTGGTCTCCTCCTCCAGCCCGCTGTCGGACCCGGCCGGTTTCACCGTGCTGGCGCCGCTGGACTCGCGGCCCTTCGCCCGGATGCTGAGCAGGGCCGACCGCGTCATGCGGCGTGGCTGACGATCTCCTCGCAGATCGCGTGGCTGACCAGCGCGTCACCGGCGTCCAGGACGCGGCCCTCGCGCACGGCGCCCAGGAAGTCCAGCGTGACCTGCTCGATGCCACGCTGCCGGGCGACCGGCACCCAGTCGGGACGGCGGCGCAGGACCTCGCCAGACCCGGTGTAGTCGACGACGTCGCCGAGGTTGACCACGCGGCGCTTGACGCCGTCGCCCATGACCTCGCAGCTCTCCTCCGAGGCGCCGCTGACCCGGTTCATGACGCCGATGGCGGTGAAGCCGTCGCCGGACAGCTCCAGCATCACGTGCTCGACCCGGCCGGCGCGGACCCGGGTGCGGACGCGGGTGCCGCTCACCTCGCCGGGGACCAGGAAGCGCAGGGTGTCCACGACGTGGATGAAGTCGTCGAAGACGACCGGGCGGGGCGCGTCGGGCAGGTTCTCGCGGTTCTTCTCCATGATCACCAGGTGCCTGGGCAGCTCGGCGAGGCCGGCGTAGCCGGGGGCGTACCTGCGGTTGAAGCCGACCATCAGCGAGCGTCCCGCCTCGCGCGCCAAGCCGACCAGCCGCTCGCAGTCGGCGAGGTTGTCGGCGATCGGCTTGTCCACGTAGACGTGCACGCCCGCGCGCAGGAGGGTGTCCACGATCCCGGGGTGCGCGCTCGTGGCGGCGTGGACGAACGCCGCGTCGAGCCCCTCCTCGACCACCTGCTCGGCGGAGGTGAAGCGCTTGGCGATCCGGTGCGCTCCGCCCAGGCGGTCGAGCGTTTCGGTGTTGCGGGTGCAGAGGTGGAGGTCGAGGCCGGGCTGGGCGGCCAGCACGGGGAGGTAGGCCTTCTCCGCGATGTCGCCCAGGCCGATCATGGCAATCTTCATCCGGCCAGGCTAGCCTTCAGCGCCTCGTCGACCGGCGTGGGCGCGACGTCGAAGGTGCGCTGGAAGGCGCTGGAGTCGAGCACGAAGGGCGCGACGAACTGGTAGCGGATGTGGCGGAACTCGCCGATCAGCGGATTGAACAGCCCGGCGACCCGCAGGACGGGCCACGGCAGCACGCTCATCTTGGGCTCGGGGCGGCCGAGGACGGCGGCCATGCCGGCGCCGATCTGCCGGAAGGTCATCGGCTCGTTCGTGGGCACGTGCCAGGCCCTGCCCCAGGCCCGCTCGTCGTTGGCGGCGGTGATGAGCGCGTCGGCGACGTCGGGCAGGTAGGTCCAGCTGTGCGGCACGTCGGCCGGCCAGACGAGCTGGATGGTCTTGCCCGCCTTGAGCGGGTCGATGAAGCGCGAGCCCAGGTACGACTGGTCGGTGGCGCCGGGGCCGAAGAAGTCGGAGCCGCGTACCTCGGTCACCCGGATGCGGCTGGCCTCGTGCAGGGCCAGCGCGTCCTGCCACATCTTGGCCCTGACCATGGCCTTGGGGCTGCGCGAGGCCAGCGGGAGGTCCTCGGTCATGGGGCCGGTGACGGGGCCGTAGGGGTAGAGGTTGCCGAGGATGGCCAGCACCGCGCCGGTGGACTCGGCGGCGGCCAGGAACGCCGCCGACATCGGCGGCCAGTCGGTGAGCCAGCGGTGGTACTTCGGGTTGACGCAGTTGTAGAGGGCGTCGGCGCCCTTGGCCGCCTCGGTCAGCCGGGCGGCGTCGGCCACGTCGGCGGCCACCTTGGTGACGCCTTCCGGGCCGCTGCCCGAGCGGGTGACGACCGTGACGTCCTGGCCGAGGTCGCGGAGCTTGACGGCGAGGTGGGTCCCGACCTGGCCGGAACCGACGATGACGTGCTTACCCATGATCAGGCCTGCTTCCAGATGAGGCGGAGAGCCGCGTTGACGGCGAAGAGGATCGCGAAGACGGCGGCCGGAGTGGCCGCGCCCGCGGCGTAGAGTGCGGCGGCCCCGCCGCCGAACCAGAGGATCTCCAGGACGCCCCGCCAGATCCCGGTGGCCGGGAAGGTGGCGTTGACGCCGCCACCGGCGCCGAACAGTGCCCAGGCGGTGATGAAGAGGGCCGGCGCGCCGAGCCCGGCGAGCGTGTTGATGATCCAGTTCGAGCTTACGGTGAAACCCCAGTATCCGACGGCGGCGATGACGCCGAGTTCCAGGAGGAACATCAGCAGCATATTCGCGTTCTTCAACATCTCGGGGGCTCCACTCGTCGTACCTGCCGTTCGCTTACGAGAGCAATGCTCTCTCAAAAGAGCACCAGTCGTCAAGAGCGGTGCTCTCGTTTATTCTCACCGCTCTGGTAACGTGCCGTGTATGACCGCTAGCAGGACCGCGAGAGAACGTGTCAGAGCCGAACTCACCAAGGAGATCGCCGACATCGCCCGGCGCCAGCTCGCCACGGAAGGGGCGGGCGGGCTGTCGTTGCGCGCCGTGGCCCGCGAGATGGGCATGGTCTCCTCCGCCATCTACCGCTACTTTCCCAGCCGGGACGACCTGCTGACCGCCCTGATCATCGACGGCTACAACGCGATCGGGGAGTGCGTGGAGCGGGCCGACGCCGCCACCGACCGGGGCGATCATCTGGGCCGCTGGCTGGCGGTCTGCCACGCCGTACGCGACTGGGCGCTGGCCAACCCCCACGAGTACGCCCTGTTGTACGGCTCGCCCGTGCCCGGCTACCAGGCGCCGATGGACACCGTGGAGGCGGCGATCCGCGACACGGTCGTCTTCGGCCGCATCCTGTCCGACGCCAACGAGGCGGGCGCCCTCGATCCCCCGGGCATCGCGCCCGCTCCCCCGCCGTCGCTGGCCGAGGACGCCGCGCTGGTGCGCTCCCTCATGCCGGGGATCTCCGACCTGGGCGTCTTCCGCGCGATCAACGCCTGGACCGGACTGTTCGGCTGGGTCAGCTTCGAGCTGTTCGGCCAGTTCAACAACACGCTGGACAACCGCAGGACCGCCTTCGAGCACTGCATGCTCAACAACGCCGCGCTCATGGGGCTGGGCATCCCAGAAGCGGCACGATGATCTCGTCGACCACCTCGACGATGAGCGTGTCGGGGATCGGCGGCCCGTTGAACAGGAAGTGCTGCCTGATCATCGCCTGACCCACGTCCAGCCGCCTCGGGGTGACCGCACCGGCCTCGACCTCGCCACGCTCGACCGCGCGGCGTACCACCTCGTGCATCATCCTGCGCCCCGCGCCCTGAGAGTTCTCGCGCAGCGTGGCGGCCTGGCCGCGGTCGCCGAGCGCCTCGCTCAGCAGCCCCCGCATGGCCTCGCCGGGCGCTCCGTCCAGCGCGGCCGAGGTATGGCGGAGCAGGGCCAGCAGGTCGCCGCGCAGGCTGCCGGTGTCGGCCACGTCGGCGGGGTCGGGCAGGACGGAGTAGACCGCCGCCATCACCAGCTCCAGCCGGGACGGCCAGCGGCGATACAGCGACGCCTTGCCGGTCCTGGCCCGCTCGGCGACCCGTTCCATGGTCAGCTTGGCGTAGCCGACCTCGGCCAGCTCGTCGAGCGTGGCCTCGAAGATGGCGGCGTGCAGCGCCTCGCCCCGGCGGCGGGGCTGTTTGCGGTGGTCGGTGACCATGGATGCATCCTATGGAGCCTCGCCGACCGTGCCCGCGTCTCCGGCCACGATGGCCTTGCCACCCTGGCGAGCGATATGGGCCCGGGTACGCAGCGGGCGTACCGGCAGTGCGAGCGCCAGCAGGAACGCCACCCCGAGCAGCGGCGCCATCATGGCGAAGACGGGCGGCACGGCCTCGGCGAACCCGGCTCCGGCCAGCCGCAGCGTGATCAGGGCCCCGACCACCGCCACCCCCGCCGACGCCCCGATCTGCCGCAGGAACGTCACCGCCGAGGTCGCCGTGCCGAGGTCGGCGTGGGCGACGGTGTTCTGCGCGACCAGCACCATGACCTGCATGACGAGCCCGACGCCGAGCCCGGTCAGCAGCATCACGGCGGCGATCGCGGCCGCGCCCTCCGCGACAGCCAGCAGCCCGAGGCCGAGCGCGGCCAGAAGAGCCCCCACGACGGGGTACGGCTTGTAGAGCCCGGTCCTGGTGATCAGGCGGCCGGAGACGATCGTGGTGGCCAGCACGCCGCCCATCAGCGCGGTGACCAGCAGCCCGGCCTGGGTGGCCGTGGACCCGAGCGCGATCTGCAGGTAGGCGGGCATGTAGGTGATGGTGCCGAACAGCGCGAACCCGATCAGAAAGCTGATCGCCACCGGCACCGCGAAGCCCCGGTCCCGGAACAGCCGCAGCGGCAGGATGGGATCGGCCGCCCGCCGCGCCGTGAACAGCCACGCGCCCGCGCCCACGGCCGCGACCGCGAGGTAGACCGGCTCTCCCGTCTGCCCGAGCAGCACCATCCCGACCACCGCCACGGCCAGCGTGAGCGCGCCCGCCACGTCCAGCGGGGCCCGCGCGCCCGGCCTGGGCAGGTGGAGCGTACGGCTGAGCACCACCAGCGCCAGCAGCCCGAGCGGCGGGTAGATCGCGAAGATCCACCGCCAGCCCACGGTGTCGATGAACAGCCCGCCGACCAGCGGTCCGCCGACGGCGGCCACGATGTAGGCGGCGCCGATGAGGCTGAGGTAGCGGCCGCGTTCGCGGGGGCTGACGAGCTCGCCGATGATGGCCTGGGCGCCGATCATCAGCCCGCCGCCGCCGACGCCCTGGAGCGCGCGGAAGGCCACGAACTGCGGCATCGATCCGGCGACCGAGCACAGGACGGCGCCGGTCACGAAGATCACGATGGCGGCCTGCATGAGGGGCTTGCGGCCGTAGCGGTCGCCCAGCTTGCCGTACACGGGCATCACGACCGTGGCCGCGACCAGGTAGGCGGTGACGACGGCGGGCATCTGGTCCAGTCCGCCGAGGCTCGCGGCCACGGCGGGCAGGGCGGGCGCCATGATCGTCTGGTCCAGCGCGCCCAGCAGCATCGCGAGCATGAGCCCGGTCAGCGTGAGCCCCATGCCGCACCTCCTTAGAGAACGTATCGTTCTCTAAGAAGAGTAGATGAAGTCCCGGTGAATGAGAAGAGCGCTCCGCCGGGGCCGGCGGAGCGCTCCGTGCGGGCGGTTCCTAGCGGGAGGCGCGGTTGACCGCGGAGATGATCGCCTTGAGCGAGGCGGTCGTGGTGTTGGCGTCGATGCCCACGCCCCACAGGATCCGGCCGTCCACCTCGCACTCCAGGTACGAGGCGGCCTTGGCGTCGGTGCCCGCGCTCATCGCGTGCTCCACGTAGTCGAGCACGCGCACCTGGATGCCGATCCCGGCGATCGCGTCGATGAAGGCCGAGATGGGGCCGTTGCCGTTGCCCTCGATCTCGCGGATCTCCCCGTCGAGGCGGATGTCGGCGCCGATGCGGTCCTGGTCGTCCACGGTCGACTCGTGGCGGTGGGCCATGAGGCTGAGGCGGCCCCAGCGGTTGCCCGGCGTGGGCAGGTACTCGTCCTGGAAGATCTCGAACATCTCGGCCGGCGTGACCTCGCCGCCCTCGGCGTCGGTGCGGGCCTGCACGACCTTGGAGAACTCGATCTGCAGGCGGCGCGGCAGGTCGAGCTGGTGGTCGGCCTTCATGATGAAGGCGACGCCGCCCTTGCCGGACTGGCTGTTGACGCGGATGACCGCCTCGTAGCTGCGCCCGATGTCCTTGGGGTCTATCGGCAGGTACGGCACCGCCCACGTGAAGGAGTCGACCGGCACGCCCGCCGCGGCGGCGTCGGCGGCCAGGTGCTCGAAGCCCTTCTTGATGGCGTCCTGGTGGGAGCCGGAGAAGGCGGTGTAGACCAGCTCGCCGCCCCACGGGTGGCGCGGGTGCACGGGCAGCTGGTTGCAGTATTCGGTGACGCGGCGGATCTCGTCGATGTCACTGAAGTCGATCTCGGGGTCGACGCCCTGCGAGAACAGGTTCATGCCCAGGGTCACCAGGCAGACGTTGCCGGTGCGCTCGCCGTTGCCGAACAGGCAGCCCTCGATGCGGTCGGCGCCGGCCATGTAGCCCAGTTCGGCGGCGGCGACGGCGGTGCCGCGGTCGTTGTGGGGGTGCAGCGACAGCACGATCGAGGCGCGCCTGCTCAGGTTGCGGTGCATCCACTCGATCTGGTCGGCGTAGATGTTGGGCGTGGCCATCTCGACGGTGGCGGGCAGGTTGATGATGACCTTGCGGTCGGGGGTGGGCTGCCACACCTCGGTGACCGCGTCGCACACCTCGACGGCGTAGTCGAGCTCGGTCCCGGTGAACGACTCGGGCGAGTACTGGTAGTAGACGTCGACGTCGCTGGCCTCGGCGAGCTTGCGGACGAGCTTGGCGCCCTCGACGGCGATGGCGGTGATGCCCTCGCGGTCCTGGCCGAACACGACGCGGCGCTGGAGCGTGGAGGTCGAGTTGTAGAGGTGGACGATCGCCTGCCTGGCGCCCTGGATGGACTCGAAGGTGCGCTCGATCAGCTCGGGCCTGGCCTGGGTCAGCACCTGGATCACCACGTCGTCGGGGACGCGCCCCTCGTCGATGATCTGGCGGACGAAGTCGAAGTCGGTCTGGCTGGCGGCGGGGAAGCCGACCTCGATCTCCTTGTAGCCCATCTTGACCAGCAGGTCGAACATCTGGAGCTTGCGGTGGGAGTCCATCGGGTCGATCAGCGCCTGGTTGCCGTCGCGCAGGTCTACCGCGCACCATCGGGGCGCCTTGGTGATCACCTTGCCGGGCCAGGTGCGGTCGGCGAGCCGGACGGGCTCGAACGCCTGATAGCGCTGGACGGGCATGGAGGTGGGCTGCTGAGCGGTCATCGAGGTGTCCTCAAAGTCGGTCCGAACGGCCGACGCGCATGGCTCGCTCCGCGACGAGGGAGCCGGCCTGCTTTTAGAGGCCCTCGCCGCGGCAGCTAAGAAGCAGCCCGCGCAGCATGCGATTCACGTTAGCAGACGTCTCGCCGTGGGCCCTCCCCGATCTCACCTGATGAGAACCGAAAGACAGGTCACACAGCCCTCCAGCTTCTCAAATTCCGAAATATCCACGCTCACTACGACAAGTCCCCTATTTCGCAGCATGCGGGCAGTTTCCGGGGCGGAGGCCGCCATCAGCACGGTCTCCTCGTCCAGGACGACCACGTGCGAGCCCGCCTCCTCCAGCGGCTCCAGCAATCCCGGCAGCTCCACCAGGGAAGGGTCGCCGATCAGCGTGCCGTCCGGCAGCGCGGTCACGGCCGACTTCAGATGCAGCACCCCGCGCAGCTCCACTGGGACCACCCGTCGGTCCAGCAGGTGCCGGGCGAGCTGGGCGATCCCCTCGTCGTTGGTGCGGGCCGAGCGCCCGACATAGACGGTCGCGCCGATCTGAAGGACGTCGCCGCCGTCGAGCGTGCCGGGCGCCTCCACGGCCACGTCACGCAACCCCTGGCCCCGCAGGGCCTCCGCCACCGCCGCGACCTCGGGCCGCCGTTCCGGCGCACCGGGCCGCGTGAGTACGGCCAGCCGCCCGCACACCACCACGGTGTCCTCCACGAACACCGCGTCCGGCAGGTCGTCGGCCCGAGGCACGTGGACCGGCCTCCAGCCCGCCTCCTCCAGCGCGCCGACATAGGCCGCGTGCTGCTCCAGGGCGAGCTCGTAGTCGACCGCCCGCCGTTCGAGATGGGTGACGATGCCCTCGGCCAGGCGCGGACCAGGTTCCCTTACCACCGCGATACCCCGCATAGGGCGTGTTCTATCACGCGCCGGTTAGAGTCAGGATCATGCAGGATAACGAGATTCTCACCAGGATCAGCTCCCTCGTCGCCGAGGAGCACGAGCTGCGCAGCCGCCTCGCCACCGGCGAGGTGACCTCGGAGGAGGAGAACGCGCGGGTCAAGGAGCTGGAAGTCGCGCTCGACCAGTGCTGGGACCTGCTCAGGCAGCGCCGGGCGCGCCGGGGCATCGGCGAGAACCCCGACGAGGCCGCCGCCCGCCCCGTCAGCGAGGTCGAGAGCTACCAGCAGTAAAACCGGTGGCGGGAGAGGGCGGGGGTACGTTTGCCTGACGGCATGAGGATCCAGCAAGTAGATCTCGACGGCCCCCTGGACGAGGTGTACACCGCCTATCGCACGGCCACCGGCCACCGTCCTGGCCCGGTCATCTCCCGGCGCCACTTCGAGTGGCTGATGCGCAAGGGCGAGCCCGGCTCCCGCGTCGAGGCGTGGGCCGTGGTCGAGGACGGCCAGGTCGTCGGCGGCGTCGGCCTGCAATACCCGCTGCTCGACAACACGCATCTCGTCGAGGTGTTCGAGGCGTTCGTCGTGCCGGGCCACCGGCGGCGGGGCGTCGGCAAGGCCCTGTACGAGCACACGAAGGACCGCGTCAGGGCCGAGGGCAGGAGGCTGCTGGTCGGCGAGACCGAGGCCGTGGGCAGCGGGGCCGCGTTCGTCGCCGCGATGGGCGGCCAGGTCGTGTTGCCGGAGGCCCGCCGTACTCTGGATCTGCGCAAGGCCGACTGGGCTGCGATCGAGGCGATGCTGCCGCAGGCCGACGGCTACCATCTGGAGCGCTTCACCGGCCCCGCGCCCGAGGAGCTTCTCGCCGATCTGGCTCAGCTCATCGGTGGCATGAACGACGCGCCGCGCGGCGCGGACATCGAGGAGATGCACTTCGACACCGACCGGATGCGGGAGTTCGAGGCGTCGATCGTGCCCAGTGGCGGCGACTCCTACGCCATGATCGCCCGCCGTACCTCCGACGGCGCCCCCGCGGGCTACACGCGCATCTACATCGAGGCCGACCGCGCCGACGGCTGGGCCCGCCAGGCCGACACGACCGTGCTCGCCGCCCATCGCGGCCGCAAGCTGGGGCTGCTGCTGAAGGTCTCCAACCTGTTGTGGCTACGCGAGAGCGAGCCGCAGGTGCAACAGGTCGTCACCTGGAACGCCACCTCCAACCGGCACATGCTGGCGATCAACGAGGCGATGGGCTTCGAACTGCTCGACGAGTGGAACACCTGGCAAACGGACGTCTGACGTTTCGCCGATGTTAAGCGCAGGTTAGATATGCGCCCGCTCCCCTTGCCCGAAGAACCTTCGGTGGAGAGGCTCTGGCCAGCACAGACGCCCCCCTGGAGGTATCCCGTTGAGCAAGGCACGCATGCCGTGGAAGAACGTCATCGGCGGTTCCGTCGGCAACCTCGTCGAATGGTACGACTGGTTCGTCTACGCGAGCTTCGCCACCTACTTCGCGGCGTCCTTCTTCCCCAAGGGTGATCCCACCGCCCAGTTGCTGAACACCTTCGGCATCTTCGCCGTCGGCTTCTTCATGCGCCCGATCGGCGGCTGGCTGCTCGGGCGCTACGCCGACCGCAAGGGCCGCAAGGCCGCCATGACCATGACGGTCACGCTGATGTCGGCCAGCGCCCTGCTGATCGCGATCGCGCCCACGTACGACATGATCGGCGGCGCCGCCGCGGTGGTCCTGCTCGTGGCCCGGCTGCTCCAGGGCATCTCGGTCGGCGGCGAGTACGCGGCCAGCGCCACCTTCCTCACCGAGGCCACCCCGCCCGGCCGGCGCGGCTTCGCCTCCAGCTTCCAGTACGTCTCGATGACCGCCGGCCAGCTCGTCGGCCTCGGCCTGCAGATCATCCTGCAGAACTCCATGACCGACGAGGCCCTGAAGTCCTGGGGCTGGCGCATCCCGTTCATCATCGGCGCCCTGGCCGCCGCGGTCGTGTTCTACCTGCGGCGCAGCCTGATGGAGACCGAGGCGTACGGCGAGGAGTCCGCGGGCGCGCACGACGCGAAGGACCGCGGCACGCTCAAGGCGCTCTTCGCGCACAAGAAGGAGTTTCTGCTGGTCATCGCCCTGACCATGGGCGGCACCGTCGCGTACTACACCTACACCACCTACCTGACCACGTACCTGTCCAACACCGCCGGGCTGTCGAAGGCGACCGCCTCGACCGTGAGCTTCTGCGCGCTGTTCATCTTCATGTGCATTCAGCCGGCGGCCGGAGCGCTGTCGGACCGGATCGGACGGCGGCCGCTGCTCATCACCTTCGGCGTCGGCTCGACACTCGGCACCGTGCCGCTCATGTACGCGCTGTCGTCGGTCAGCGGCTTCTGGAGCGCGCTGCTGCTTTCACTGGTCGGCCTGCTCATCATCACCGGCTACACCTCGATCAACGCGGTGGTGAAGGCCGAGCTGTTCCCGACCAATGTCCGGGCGCTCGGGGTGGCGCTGCCGTACGCGATCGCCAACGCGCTGTTCGGCGGCACCGCCCAGTACGTGGCGCTGTGGTTCAAGGACGCGGGCATGGAGCCCGGCTTCTACTGGTATGTGGCCGGGTGCGCCGCCGTCTCCCTCGTCGTGTACTTCACCATGCGCGAGACCCGCGATGCGGCCCTGACGCGCAGTGAGCGCGGCGTGGCCGAGGCGGTTCCCGAGCGCGTCTAACCTGGTCGGCATGCGAGTTCTCCTGGTCGAGGATGACGACCGGCTCGCGGCGGCACTCACCACGGCACTGTCGCGGCACGGGCACGAGGTCGTCCGTGCCGCGCTGGCCGTGGACGCCCTCCGCCTGGCGGGGGGCGTCGACTTCGTCCTGCTCGACCTCACGCTGCCCGACATGGACGGACTCGACGTGCTGCGCCGGTTGCGCCGCAGCTCCGCGGTGCCGCTGATCGTGGTGACGGCGCGGATCGAGGAGCGCGAGGTGCTGCGCGGGCTGCGCTCCGGCGCCGACGACTACCTCGTCAAGCCGTTCCGCACGGCGGAGCTGATGGCGCGCATGGAGGCCGTGCTGCGGCGCGGCACCCGCCCGCTGCCGGTGCGCGACGAGGTGGTGACCGTCGGGGACGTGCGGATCGACCTGGACGCCCGGCAGGTGCACGTGGCCGGTGAGCAGATCACGCTGACCAGGCGCGAGTTCGACGTGCTGGCGCTGCTGGCCCGCAGTCCCGGCGTGGTGCGCAGCCGCGAGGAGATCCTCGACGAGGTCTGGGGCGACCCGCTGCTGTCGGCCTCCCGCTCGCTCGACGTGCACGTGGCGGGCCTGCGCGCCAAGACGGGCCGGCCCGGCCTGGTCGAGACCCTGCGCGGCACCGGCTACCGCCTGGGTTCGACCGCGTGAACTCCCGGCTGGTGGTGACCTTCACCACGCTGATCGTCTTCCTCATCGCGGCGCTGGCCGTGCCGCTCGGGCTCTTCTACGCCTCGCACCGCACCAACCGGCTGCTGCTCGACCGCCGCGCGGACGCCACCCGTTTCGCCGAGCTGGCCGACCAGTCGGCGCGCGACGCCGACCACTCCGCGCTGAGCGCGGAGATCGAGCGCTACAGCGAGCTGTACGGCGCCGCCGTCCGCGTCCTCGGCCGCGACAGGAAGGTGCTGGCCGAGGCCGGGCGGATGACCGCCGACACGGGAGCGGCGACCAGGCTGGCCCTGTCCGGCCGCACCACCGAGGATCTGCCGGTCATCGGCCCGCTCGGCCCGCGGACGGTGCTGCTGGCCGAGCCGGCGGGCCGCGACGCCCAGCTGTCCGGCGTGGTGCTGTTGCAGGTCCGCACCGACAACGCCCGCACGGACGTGGCGCTGGTCTGGGGCGCGCTGGCGGTGGGCGCGCTGATCGCGCTGGCCTACTCGGTGCTGGCCGCGCGCCGCCTGGCCCGCTGGATCCTGCGCCCGGTCACCGAGCTGGACCGCACCACGCGGGCGATCGCCGAGGGCCACCTCGACGCCCGCGCCCACCCGGGCAACGGCCCGTCGGAGCTGCGCCGCCTGGAGGAGCGCTTCAACGCGATGGCCGACGCCGTCTCCGGCGCGCTGGAGCGCCAGCGGGCGTTCGTGGCCGACGCCTCGCACGAGCTGCGCACCCCGCTGACCGTGCTGTCGCTGCGGCTGGAGAACCTGGAGCCGCACCTGCGCGAGGAGGGCTCGGCCGAGTACGAGGAGACGCTGGCCGAGCTGGACCGCCTCGCGCTGCTGGTCGAGGACCTGCTGGCGCTGGCCAGGGTCGAGGCGGGCGCCGTGGCGGCCACCGCGGACACCGATCTCGCGCCGCGCCTGACGGGCTGGCGCGAGGTGTACACCGCGCGCGGCCTGACCCTGGACGTCACGATCCCGGCGGGCGCGTCGGTGCCCGAGCCGGTGGCCCGCATCGCCGACATCGCGCTGGACAACGCCCAGAAGTTCGTCCCGGCCGGAGGCAAGGTCGCGGTGACCCTCGACGACGGCGTGCTCAGGATCGCCGACGACGGCCCCGGGCTCGGAGAGGAGGAGCGTGCCGAGGCGCAGGGCCGGTTCTGGCGCTCCGGCTCCCACGCCAACGTGCCGGGCAGCGGCCTGGGCCTGGCCATCGCCGCCGAGCTGGCCAGGGCGTGCGGGGCGACGCTGAGCCTGCTGCCCGCCCACCCGCACGGCCTGGTCGTCGAGGTGGGGCTGAGCTCCGGCCGTCAGAACCAGAGCCCGCAGTGATGCCCGCCCTTCATGTCGTACGGCCGCGCCGCCCCTGGGCCGGCTCCAGCGCCCGGTCCGTCCCGTCGAGGCGCGGCCAGCGCGGGCCGCCGCCCCCGTTCGGGTCCCCGGTGCGCACCAACCGCGCCCAGTAGCCCACCACCCGCTCGGCCAGCGCCCGCTGCCCGGCGCTCTTGTCCGGCGCGTCCACGAAGTCGAACAGGGCGAACGTCTCGGCCCCGTGCGCGGTGACCTCGCCCGTGTGCGGGGCCAGCGGCCCGGCGACCGCGGGCGCGGTGGGGTCGGTGAACAGGTAGGCACGCCGGGAGCGGCACCTGGTGTTCGTCGCGTACTTCGCGCACATGCTCGCCGACCCCGCGCTGGCCGCGACGGTCCGGGAGACGCCGCCCGGCCTGCAACGGCTGCTGTGCGACATGCTCGGCCAGGGGCGCGAGCTCGGGCAGGTTGGGCCGGAGGTGGACATCCCGGCGGAGGTCGCGTTCCTGCTGGCCGGGGCCGAGGGGCTGCAGGCCGGTGTGCTGCTCGGCCAGCACACGCCCGAGCGGGCCGTGGCCCTGATCGACCACCAGCTCGGGCGGATCTTCCGCTAGCCGTAGACCGAGCGGTAGTAGCGGGCGGCGCCGGGGTGGAGGGGGACGGCGCCGGTGCCGATGGCGTAACGGCGGTCGAGGCGGCCGCCCGGGGCGTCGGGGGCCTGGAGGCGGTCGCGGCTGGCGAACAGGGTCGCGGTCAGCTCCCTGGCCAGCTCCACGTCCAGGTCGCGACGGCAGACCAGGTAGCTGGGCGTGCCCACCGTGGCCACCGGCTCGGCGGAGCCGTAAACGCCGGCCGGGAACGCGGCGTGCTCGTACAGCGGGCCGTGCGCGCGGCGCAGGATCGGCACCATCGTGTCCAGCGCGAGCAGCCGCACGTCGTCGAGGACGGCCAGCGCGGGCGTGGGCACGCCGCCCGACCAGAAGAAGGCGTCGACCCTGCCGTCGTGCAGCGCCTTGATCGACTCGTCCAGCCCCAGCTTGACCGGACGGGTGCCGGTCAGGCCCGCCGCGCGCAGCACCCGCTCGGCGGTGACGGCCGTGCCCGACCCCTCCGCGCCGAGCGAGACCGACCGTCCGGCCAGGTCCCGCGGCGCCATGACCGCCGAGCCGGCGCGCACGACCAGGTGCACGTAGTTCATGTACATGCGGGCCAGCGCGGCCACCGGCTGCCTGCGCACGCGCACCGCGTGGTCGGCGCTGTCGGCCAGCGCGAACGCGGCGTCGGCCCGGCCGTCGCTGAGCATCGCCAGGTTCTCGACGCTGGCGGCGGTCTTGAGCACGCCGACGTCGAAGCCGACCCGCCGCAACTCCGCCGCGAACCGATCCCCCAGCTGCTCGTACGGCCCGCCCGCCGACCCCGTCGCCAGCCGGATCCGCCCGCCCTCCCACTCGCCCGCGACGCACCCCGCCAGCGCCAGACCGGCGAGGGCGAGGAAGGAACGGCGCGGCAGACTCACCCCATCAAGGTATCCGCCCGGCCGAAATGGGGGTGATCCCCCGATGACCCGCGTGGCATCCTGACCGTGTGGACGAGACGGACATACGCCTGCGCATCGCCCCCGAGCTGCGGCTCTTCCTGCCCGCGAGCCGCCGCCAGGAGTGTCAGCGGGCCCAGGCGGACCGCACGTCCACGCTGGGCCACGTGGTGGAGTCCCTGGGCATCCCGCTGACCGAAGTGGGCCCGATGACGGTGGCCGGCGCCGGCGTGGGCCCCGCCTACCAGCCGTGCGGCGGCGACGTCGTGGACGTGGCCCCGGTCCCCAGGCCCCAGCCGCTGTCGGCGGAGCCGCGCTTCCTCCTCGACGTCCACCTGGGCACGCTGGCCAGACGGCTGCGGCTGCTCGGCATCGACACCGCGTACCACAACGACATGGACGACCCGGCGCTGGTGGTCCAGGCCAACGCCGAGCGCCGCGTGCTCCTCACCCAGGATCGCGGGCTGCTGCGCCGCCGGGCGCTGTGGCTGGGCGCGTACGTGCGGGGCGCCAAGGCCGACCTCCAGCTCAGCGACCTCCTGGATCGCTTCGCCCCGCCGCTGCGTCCCTGGACCCGGTGCACCGCCTGCAACGGCGTGCTGGCCGAGGTGCCGAAGAGCGAGGTGGCCAGCGCCCTGCGTGACGGCACCCGGCGCAGCTACGACGCGTACGGCCGGTGCCGCGAGTGCGGCCAGGTGTACTGGCGCGGCGCGCACAGCGACCACCTGGAGCGGATCGTCACGCGTGCGCAGGACGCCCTAACCGGCATCGGGGCACACGGGGAAGGGTTCCGCCTCGGGTAGGTAGTGGCTCCATTCCTGGCTGGTGAGCGCCCTTCCGGCGGCTTGGCAGGCTGACTTCGCGAGACGTACCGGGTCGAGTGGATGGGTGCGCAGCACTCCCTCGGGCGTGGCGCTGAGGAGTGTCCTGCCGTCCTCGGCGAACGCGATCGCCGCGCCCTCCATGAACCCGTACTCGGTCATCCCGTCGAACACGGTCCCGAGCGCCTGCCGGGAACCGATGTCCCACAGCCGGATCTGGTCGCCGAAGCCGTAGGCGGCGAGCATGGTGCCGTCCCGCGACCAGGCCAGACGGGTGGCCTCGAAGCCCGGCGGCACCGGCAGGTCGTCGATCCTGGCCGTCAGCCGGGCGTCCCACAGCACGAGGCGGCCGGCCATCCAGACGGCCAGGTACCGTCCGTCCGGGCTGAAGTCGTAGACCTGCAGCGACGTGCCCAGCATTCTCGGGCGGGCCAGCCGTGCTCCCTTGACCGGGTCGATCAGTGCCGTGGCGGTCATCAGGACGCGCCCGTCGGGACGCCAGGCGGTGACGCCCTCGCTCTCGACGTCCGCGGCTCGGGACGAGCCGCTCCGGAGGTCGCGCAGCTCAAGGGGCAGCGCCCCGTCGATCCCGCCGGTGGCGATGGCGAGGGTCCGGTCGTCGGGGCTGAACTCCAGGCCGTAGATCGAGCTCGCCTTCGGGTTCGCGGGCCGGAAGGAGGTGAGCTTCGTCCCCGTGCCGGTGTCGATCAGCAGCACGCCGTCGTCCGTGCCCACGGCCAGGCGGCGGCCGGTGGGGTCGAAGGCCAGTTTGCCCTGGAGCATGGGGTCGCCCCAGGCGATGGGGACGCCCACCGGGCGACCGCGTGCCACGTCCCACAGCCGCACCTCACCCCGCGCGAAGGTGGCGAGCAGGCGGCCGCCCGGGGCGAACTCGCCGGTGCCCAGCGAGTCTCCGCTGACGACGGGCTTGTCGAGGAGGGCGGCCAGGCCGACCGTGTGGATCACGCCACCGTTCATCACCAGGCGGATGGCCCGGTCGCCCGGGTCGGGGCGGACGGACTCCAGGTCCGATGACATCTCCATCCGGAGGATCTGCTGACCGTCCGAGCGCCGCTGCACCACCGTGTCGCCCAGAAGGTCCCAGTGGGCGATCAGCTCGTCGCCGAAGCCGAAGGTGAGCGTGCGGGCGACCCCATCGGGGATCACGCTGCGGCGCGTGCCGCCCGACTTGAGGTCGCGCACCTCAAGCCGGCGTTCGGCGCCCTTCGACAGCTCCTGCGCGTACGCCAGCCACCGGCCGTCCCCGCTGATCTCGACGCTCTCGACGTCTTCCGCCCGCGGCAGGCCCGGCAGGCCGATCCGACGGTTCGCGCGCAGGTCCCAGAGCTCGACCTTGCCACGCCGCGGTGTCACCACCCCGCGGTCGCCCTGGTCGTCGACCGCGTACAGGTCCGCGCGCAGCGCCTTCCTGTCCTTCACCGTCCACCAGCGCCGCCCGCCCTCGGCGTCGGGTACGGCGAGCAGCCGCCCGCCGGCGTCGAAGGCCAGCTCGCCCGGGTCTGTGGCGTC
The DNA here is from genome assembly GCF_014203235.1 of Nonomuraea endophytica. Classification (GTDB taxonomy): domain Bacteria; phylum Actinomycetota; class Actinomycetes; order Streptosporangiales; family Streptosporangiaceae; genus Nonomuraea; species Nonomuraea endophytica. The sequence goes on from NZ_JACHIN010000008.1 coordinate 92,393, forward strand.
CAGCCCCGTCGCGAACGCGGCGCCGATCGGCCGGCCGGACGCGACGTCCCACAGCCTCACCGCACGGTCGTCCTGGAGCGCCAGGATTTTCCCGTCGGCCGTGATCGCGGCCTTCCCGGCGGCCCCGACGCCGGTGAACTGCCTGAGCTGACGGTGTGCCCGCACGTCCCACAACCGCGCCTGCCCGCTCTGCACCGCGACGAGCAGGCGGCCGTCCCGGCTTGTCGCGTACACCACGTCGGGCGCGGCGTCGGGGTCGGTGAAGGTGTCGGTGAACCGCTGCGAGCGCGAGTCGATCAGCGCGACCCTGGTCTCCGGGATGCCGGGATCCAGCCGGTACGCCGCCACGCTCAGCAGCATGGCCAGCTTCGGGTCGTTCACCCGCAGCCCGGCGGCGCGCAGGGCCAGCGCGCGGGCGGTGGCGGCGTCGCGCTGGGCCGCGACCTCCGTCCTGCGGTACTCGGCAAGGGCCAGACCGCCCAGGGCCAGGACGAGGAGCACGGCCATCGCGCCGGCCAGCATCGCGCGCAGCCGTACCCGGCGGCGGGAGCGGGCGGTGGCGGCGTCCAGGAACTCGCGTTCCAGCCGCACCAGCGTCAGGTCCTTGCGCTCGGCCGCCGCCCAGCGCAGGGTGCGGTCCAGGTGGGAGCCGTGCAGGAGGTCGGCGGGCTTCCTGCCGTGGCCGTCCCAGAAGAGCGCCGCCTCGGCCAGCCGGCGCTGCACGGGCAGACCCTCGCGGTTGTCGGCCACCCAATCGCGCAGCCTGGGCCAGGCCTGCACGAGTCCTGGCCTGGCCAGCGCGTAGGTGTCCGCGCCGGGCGCTGAGACCAGTCCCGACGCGGTGAACAGCGCGAGCAGGCCGTCGACCGCCTCCTCCTCGGGCAGTTCGGCGCGGGTGACCTCCCTGACGCTCTCGCCGTCGGCCATGCGCAGGAACACCTCGGGCGCGGCTGCCCGTTCGCGTTCCGACAGCTCGCCGTACAGCTCCTCGGCGGCCGCGCCCAGGCCGGGCTCGGCGGCGGGACCGGCGAGCGTGGCGGCGAGCGCCCCGCCGCGGGCGAGCGCCGCGTCCCCCTCGCCCGCGTCGTCACCGTCCGGCAACCCCAGCAGTGCCAGCAGTACGGCCCGCGCCCCCGGCCGCCGCCCCGGTTCCTGGGCCAGCGCCGCGGCCACCAGCGGCCCGAGCGGCTCCGGCAGCCCCTCCACGTCGGCCCGGTACCCGAGCACCTCCGACACCACCGCGACCGGATCGCCCGGCTCGACCGCGTCCGCCCCGCGCGCCGCGAACAGCACGACCAGCCCCCACGACCACAGGTCGGCCGCCGCGCCGGCCCCGCGCCCGGAGAACAGCTCGGGCGCCATGTAGTTCGGCGTCCCCATCACCGGCCCGGTCGTGGTGGGCCCGGCCTCCCGCGCCACCCCGAAGTCGATCACCCTCGGCCCGTCCGGCCCCAGGATGATGTTGTCCGGCTTGAGGTCGCGGTGCACGACGCCGGCCCGGTGGATGGCGGCCAGCGCGGTCGCCACGCCGACGGCCAGCCGGTGCAGCCCCTCCCCCGCGTACGGGCCGACCTCCGCGACCACCTCCCGCAGCGTCCGACCCGGCACGAACTCGCTGACGACGTACGGCACGCCGAGATCCACCTCGACCACCCGGGCGGTGCAGAAGGCCGCCACCCGCCGCGCCGCGTCCGCCTCCTTGCCCAGCCGCCGGCGGGACTCGGGCGAGTCGGCTCGCGGTACCTTGATGGCGACCCGCTCTCCGTCGGGCCCGTAGGCGTCGTAGACCACCCCCTGCCCGCCCGCGCCGAGCCGGCCCGCCAGCCAGTAGCCGCCGAGCCGGTGTGGGTCAGAAGGAGTCAGCGCCGCCATCAGATATGAAATTCTGTGCCCATAAAAGATCACAGACGCCTGGATTGCGGGAAATAGCGTGGAATTTCGGATCATGGGGCCGCTAGAGGTGCGTCACGACGGGGAGGACCGCACCCCCACCGCGCCCAAGCACCGCGACCTGCTGACCATGTTCGTGCTCAACGCCCGCCGCCCGCTGAGCCTCGGACGGCTGCGCCACCTGTTATGGCCCCGCGAGGGCGACGACCGCTCCGACTCGCTGGTCCGCGGCTACATCGGCCACCTGCGCCAGCTCCTCGGCAAGGACGTGATCACCACGGTCTCCGGCACCTACACGCTGGCCGTGGAGGAGGAGCAGCTCGACGTCAACCGGTTCAGGAGCCTGGTCGAGCAGGGCGGCTACGACGAGGCGCTGACGCTGTGGCGCGGCCAGGCGCTGGAGGACGTCGACCCCGACGGCTCGCGCTGGCTGGAGACCGGACGGCTGCGCGAGGAGCTGGAGGAGCTGCGCCTGCTGGCCATCGAGCGCAGAACCCAGCGGGCCCTCGACGCCGGACGGCACCGGGACATCCTCGCCGAACTACGCGGCCTGGTCACCAGGCACCCGCTCTGGCAGCGCTTCCGCGGGCAGTACATGCTGGCCCTCTACCGCAGCGGCCGGCGCGTGGACGCCCTGGCCGCCTACGCGGCGCTGCGCGATGAGCTCGACGGCGGCCACGCCATCGAACCCGACCCCGACCTGCAGCTGCTCTACCACCGCATGCTGCACGACGACGTCTCCCTGCACGTCTCCGCCGGGCCGCCGGTGCTGCTGCCGCGCGACGTGGCCGACTTCACCGGCCGGGGCGAACTGCTGGAAGAGGTGGTCGGGGACCAGGTGGTCGTCCACGGCCAGGCGGGGACGGGCAAGTCGGCGCTGGCCGTGCACGCGGCATGGCAGCAGCGCGCCAGCTTCCCCGACGGCATCCTCTACGCCGACCTGCGCGAGAACGGCGACCCCGCCGCGGTGCTGGAGGACTTCCTGCGCTGGCTCGGCTGCCCCGCCCAGGCCGTCCCCGACTCGCCGGAGAGCCGCGAGCGGCTGCTGCGCGCCTACGCGGCCGGCCGCCGCCTGCTGGTCCTGCTCGACAACGCCACCGACGAGGAGCAGGTACGCCCGCTGCTGACCTCCTCCCCCACGATCATCACCAGCCGGTCGGCGCTGGCCGGCCTGCCCGGCGCCAGGCGGCTGCCGGTCGGCGTGCTCGGCGCCGAGGAGTCGCTGGAACTGCTGACCAGAAGCTCGGGCCGCGAGCCCGGCGAGGCGCTGGTCCGGCTGGCCCGCTTCTGCGGCGGGCTGCCGCTCGCGCTGCGCGTGGCCGGATCCCGGCTGGCCGCCCGGCCCGCCTGGACCGCCGACTACCTCGTCGGCCTGCTGGAGGACGAGCACCGGCGGCTCGACGGCCTGCACGCCGGCGACCAGACCGTGCGCAGCGCCTTCGCCATCGGCTACGACAGCCTGCCGGAGGAGGCCCGGCGGACGCTGCGCGGGCTCGGCGCGCTGTCGGCGCCCGACGTCGGCGACTGGGTGGCCGAGGTCTTCGGCGGCCAGGCCGAGGCGCTGGTGGAGGCGGGCCTGCTGGAGGCTTACACGGTGGACGTGGCCGGGCAGGTCCGCTACCGCACGCACGAGCTGGTCCGGCTGTTCGCCCGCGAGCAGCCGGACCCGCCGGGGCTGTCCGCGCTGGTCACGCTGGCGCTGGCCAGGGTGCGGGTCTCCCGCTTCCCGCTGGTCTCCGGCGATCCCGCGGCCGCCTTCGCCACCCGCGAGATCAAGGAGTCGGTGCGGTGGCTGGCCGCCGAACGCGGCTTCCTCGTCGCCCTGACCGGCGACCTGTGGCGGGCCGGGCTGGACGCCGACTGCTGGCGGCTCGCGCACCTGCTGACGCCGTTCCTGGAACGCCACCGCCATCTGGACGACTGGCGTACCATCCTGGCCCACGCCCTGCCCGCCGCCCAGGCCACCGGCGACCCGCGGGCCGAGGCCCTGATCCTGCGCGACGAGGGCGACCTGCTCCTCGCCGAGCACCGGTGGCAGGAGGCGCACGAACGCCTCCGCCTGGCCCTGGGCCTGTTCCACCGCACGGGCTCGGTGCGCGACGCCCACCACACCCGCCGCCGCCTGGCCCGCGCCCACCTGGAACTGGACCGCCCGCAGGACGCCGAACGCCTGCTGACCACCTGCCTGGAGGCGGCCGAGGACGAGCGCGAGCGCGCCGACACCCTGCTCGTCCTCGGCGAGGTGCTGCGCCGCGCGGGCCGCCCGGAGGAGGCCGCCGCACACCTGACCGCCGCCGCCGAACACCTCGCCGGCCTCGGCGACCGCCACCGCCGCACCGACGCGCTGCTCGCCCTCTCCTCGGTACGGCTGGCGCAGCACGACGTCCCGTCCGCCCGCGACGCCGCGGAAGAGGCCAGGAGCATCGCCCTGCGACTCGGCGACCGCCTGCTCGACGCCGCGGCGCTGACGGCCCTGGCCGAGGTCAACACGGCCGAGGGCGCCACCGGCCGCGCGGCCGAGCTGACCGCCCAGGCCCGTCACATCCTGAGCGAGCTTGTCCAGACAGGTGCTCCACTTGTCCACCCTTGACCAGGGTGGATACTCGTCAGACTGCGTACATCTGAGCTTTACTTTGCCAGTGGATGCTCTCTTCGGACAGCCAGCCACAAGGAGCCCCGATGCGTCTACTCCCCCTGTTAGCCGCCGCCCTCCTCGCGATGACCGCCGTGACCGTGCCCGCCCACGCCGCCGTACCCGACGGCACGCTCGCCCTCGAATCGAGCGCCGTGCGGGCCGGCGAGCCGATCAGGCTCTCCTACTCCACGCCCCGCCCGAACGCCACCAACTGGGTCGGCCTCTACACCGAACCCGGCAACGGCCCCGTCGCCGAGCAGTTCGTCGGCCCGTCGCTCAAGTGGGTCTACACCCCCAGCGCCAACGGCACCGCCACCCTGCCCACCCAGGGCCTGGAGCCCGGCGAGTACGTCGTCTACTACCTCGCCCAGGACGGCTACGCCTGGCTGGCCCGGCCCGCCCGGCTCAGGCTGGTCAGCTCCACCGCCCTGCGCTTCGTCACCTCGCCCTTCACGCTGCGCAACGGACGGGCCGGCACGCCGTACGGTGCGAGCGTCACAGGACTGGTGAAAGGCGACACGAGCGGACTGACCTTCACCAAGAAGGCGGGCGCGGCGTGGATCGCCGTCGCCGCCGACGGCCGGATCAGCGGCACCCCCACCGCTGCCGGAACCTCCGCGCTCACCGTCGAGGCGCGCAACACGGCCGGGCAGACGAGCACGGCCTCGGTCTCGATCCGGGTACGCGGCGCGAGCGAGACGCTGGTGCCCCGGCTGAAGGCGATGAGCTGGAACCTGTGGCACGGCGGCAGCCAGATCTCCGGCGGCCGGGAGAAGCAACTGCGCTTCCTGCTGGACCGCGACGTGGACGTGGTCGGGCTGCAGGAGACGTCCTCGACCTCGGCGCAGGAGCTCGCCCAGGCGCTCGGCTGGGACCACTTCCAGGCCGGCGCCGACCTGGGCATCATCAGCCGCTACCCGATCACCGCGCGCGGCCCGCTGCCGTCGCAGTCCGGCCTGGCCGGCATCTACGCCCGCGTCCGCCTCGACGAGCGCACCGGCCGCGAACTGGTCCTGTGGAACGCCCACCTCGGCTACACCCCCTACGGCCCCTACGACGGCTGCTTCTCCAACCGCACCACCCAGCAGTTGCTCACCCGCGAGGCGGACTCCGGCCGCACCGGCCAGATCCAGGCGATCGTCCAGGCCATGGGCGGCCACCTGCAGGCCGCCGGGACCCACCCCGTGCTCCTGACCGGCGACTTCAACGCCCCCTCGCACCTCGACTACACCACCGCGGCGGCGTCGTCGCACTGCGGGCGCTCCGGCATCCCGTGGCCGACCTCGAAGGTCCCCGAGCAGGCCGGGCTCAAGGACTCCTACCGCGTCGCCCGCCCCAACCCGGTCACCGCGCCCGGCAACACGTGGTCGCCCGTCTACAAGACCTTCACCGGCGGCTACGGCTACGACCACCGCATCGGCGACCCCGAGCCGCAGGACCGCATCGACTTCGTCCACTACGCGGGCGGGCTGAGCGTCGAGTCCTCCGACGCGGTCGTCGCCGGGACCCCGGCCCCGCACCCCGGCCACGGCGGCAACGAGTGGACCTCCGACCACGCCGCCGTCCTGACCACGTTCACCGTCTCCTGACCGAATGGCCGTCATGCCCGGCACCCGCTGTCCCCAGGGGTCCGGGCATGCGGCTCACCGGCGCTACAGCCTTCTAGGCTCCGGCCTGCGGCTCTTCGGTCTTAGTTGCGGCGTGGGAGCAGGGACAGGACGGCGAAGACCACGACGGCCAGCGCGCTGCCCAGGGCGGCGAACCACCCGTACTGCAGCACCGGCTCGATGGCCAGGAAACCGCCCAGGTCAACCGAGATCCGATCGCCCGCGCCCCGAGGGTCGGCCACGAACAGCACCAAAACGGCCGCGGCCACCCCGCCGGGGATCGCCGCCAGCCCGGCCCACGGCCGGCGTCCCGTCATCAGCCCGGCCACCCCGAACGCGCCCGCGACCAGCCCGGCGATCAGGGTGTAGACGCCGAAGCCGTCGTCGATGCCGCGCACCGTCCTGACGACGCCCGCGCCGATCAGGTCGCTGCGCGCCGAGAGCCCCGCCCAGGGCAGGATCGCGCAGACCACCAGCAGCGCCCCGGCCGCGACGACGGCGAGCGCGTAGCCCCTGCGTGTCTTGCGTTCCGGCCGGCCCGACACCCGCGGCGAAAGGTAGTCGCCCACCCGATCACCATAAGCCCGCCCGGCGTCGCGCACCACAACCCCGCCGGTGAGGTCAGTCGAAGAAGCCCAGCCTGCGCAGCTGCTTCGGGTCGCGCTGCCAGTCCTTGGCGACGCTGATGCGCAGGTCGAGGTAGACGCGGGTGCCGAGCAGCGCCTCGATCTGCTTGCGGGCCCTGGTGCCCACGTCTCGCAGCCGTTCACCCTTGTGCCCGATGATGATGGCCTTCTGCGAGGGGCGCTCCACGAACAGGTGCGCGTAGATGTCCAGCAGGTCGTCGCGGCCCTCGCGGGGCAGCATCTCGTCGACCACGACGGCGATCGAGTGGGGCAGCTCGTCGCGTACCCCCTCCAGCGCCGCCTCCCTGATCAGCTCGCCGACCAGGACCTGCTCGGGCTCGTCGGTGAGGCGGCCGTCCTCATACAGCGGCGGCGACTCGGGCATGTGCCGGACGAGCACGTCGGCCAGCGTGCCGAGGTTGTCGCCGGAGGTCGCGGAGACCGGGACGATGTCGGCGAACTCCCCCAGCTCCGAGACGGCCAGCAGCTGCTCGGCGATCTGCTCCTTGGAGGCCAGGTCGCACTTGGTGACCACGGCCACGACGGGCGTCTTCTTCACCGCGGCGAGCTTCTCGGCGATGAAACGGTCGCCCTTGCCGATCGCGTCACCGGCGGGCACGCAGAAGCCGATGACGTCCACCTCGGTGAGCGTGGACAGCACCAGGCTGTCGAGGCGCTCGCCGAGCAGGGTGCGCGGGCGGTGCAGGCCCGGCGTGTCAACGATGATCAACTGGGCGTCGGGCCGGTGGACGATGCCCCGGATGACGCGCCGGGTGGTCTGCGGCTTGGACGAGGTGATGGCCACCTTGGTGCCGACCAGGGCGTTCATCAGCGTGGACTTGCCGACGTTCGGCCTCCCCACGAAGCAGGCGAAACCGGCGCGATGATTGTCTGGCGAAGTCACATAGTCGATTGTGGCCCATCAGGCACCATGCTGCCGCCACCAGGCATACGCGTCGGGCAGCACGTGCGGCGACCACGAGGTCATGTCGAGCGCGGCCATATCCTCGGGCGCGGCCCAGGTGAAGTCGTTGATCTCCTCGCCGTCCGGGGTGGGCGTGGCGGCTCCGGTGAGCACGCAGGCGTAGGCGGCGATGACGTAGGCGACCTCGTGGCCGTTGGGGTAGTGGGTGCGGAAGTCCGGCCCGCCGTACACGCCGATCAGGCCGCGCACCGAAGCCTCCACGGACAGTTCCTCGCGCAGCTCGCGCACGACGGCGTCTTCCGGGCGCTCGTCGGGGTCGACGCCGCCGCCGGGCGCCGCCCACTTCCCGACGTCGCCGTGGCGCGCGAGCAGCAGCCGCCCCTCCGCGTCGAACACGCACGCCGTCACCGAGGGCAGCACCAGCAACCGCCCGCCCACCACGGCCCTGAGCTCGGCCAGGAACGGCGACATCGCCATGTCAGCCCCTCAACCGGCCGTCGGGACCGGCCACGAGCAGCTTGCCGCCCAGCTCGCCGACCACCGCGGCGTCCGCCTCACTCGGGCCCTCGCCCTCGGTGACCAGCGCGGCGGCCTCCAGACTCCGCGCGCCGCTGGAGATCGCCATGGCCGCGGCGACCTGCACGGCCGAGAGCGTGAGCGCGTCGAGCGCGACGTTGGTGGCCGAGTAGGTGCGCCCGGTCTCATCGCGTACGGCGGCGCCTTCCCGCGAGCCGTTGCGCGCCCTGGCCGACCGGGCCAGCGTGATGATCTTGCTGTCTTCGGGATCGAGAGTCACGGAAGACTAGGTTAGGCCCTGGCCATCCCGAGCACCGACCGTGCGAGAAGCTCCGTTCGCTTCTGATCGACCCGCTTGAACCCGGTGTGCACCAGGGACACCAAAGTGTCCCCTTCACGGACAAGCAACACGTGCAGCGCGTACGGATACCCGTTGAGCCGCCCCGCCAGCTCCGCCGCCACCGCCTCGTCGCCCATGCCGCCGACCGGGAGCGTACGCAGCCGCAGATCGGTCCCGGCGCCGGCATTGACCGCCTGGCACTCGCGCAGCGCCTTGCCGAGGTCGTCGATGTGCCACTCCGCCTCGGTCCCGGCATACCGCGCCAGCGCCACCCCGGCCGTCTCCCCCAGCGCGTGGCCGGGATAGCTGGCCGCCGCCTGCGCGGTGAGCGCCCGCCGCGGCGCCTTCCCGGCCGCAGGATCGAGTACGGCACGGCAGTTCCGGTCACGGGCGGCGAACGGCACCTTCCACGCCTCCTGCGGCCGTGGCGAGAATCCGTCGGGCAGCTTGGGATCCTTGTTCAGGATCTCCCTGAGCCGCTCCTGCGCCCGCAGGTCGAGCTGCGCGTCGACGTTCTCGCCCGCGCACGCGGTCAGCCCCGCCATGAGCAGCGCGCCGACGATGATCCACACTCCGCGTTCCATGGTTCCCCCCGGAGTGCGATCTCCCCGGAACGCGAATGCGGCAATCCACCGGAGAAGCCAACAACCGGTCAGATGCCTATGGAAACGCTTAAGGGTGCTCTCGCCCGGTTTATCGGACGAGAACACCCTTTACGCCGAGCAACGTCGCGATCAGCTGACCGAGACGTTGCCGTCCCCCCAGGGGCTACCTCGCGCCGCGAACCCCACCCGGAGTCCGGATCACCCCTCTGCGACACCCACCGCACTGGGCGTCTGTGAATAGATTGCGGCACGTCGCTTGCATTTCGCTTGTAGAACACTTAATACGACTTTGTACGACTTCCCGCCGCCTCCCACCTGCGAAAACCCCACCAAACCCCCGCCGGGCACCCACCCCCAGCCCAGCAACACGCGACCCCCAGGGCACACCCCGATCCCCGAGAGCCACCCCCCGCCCGGCCAACCCCCGGAGAGCTGAGCCGCCGAGGCAGGCGCTGCCGAGTCGGCCACACCAGGACGGCTCCCCGAGGCAGGCCCACGGCGAGCCCACACACCCGGCAGGTCACACGCCCCTCCTGGCGGCGTCCGTCAAGAGGCCGCAACCCGTCGGCGCCGCGCCAGGTGGTGGGGCTGGAGCACGAGGGCAGGCGGGCGGGCCGAAGCCCGTGCATGTGAGGGGTGGGGTCAATCCTGTTCGGCGGAGGCGGGGATGGGTTCGTCGGAGCCGGGGCCGGTGCGGCGTACCACCACCGTGCTGATGCGGTTGCGGCGGCCGGCCAGGCTTTCGGCGGTCAGTTCCAGCCCCGCCACCCGCGCCTGCGACCCGGCGATCGGAACCCGGCCCAGCGCGTGCGCCAGCAGCCCGCCCACCGTCTCGACGTCGTCCACCTCGATCTCGGTGTCGAACAGCTCGCCCAGCTCGTCCACCGGCATCCGCGCCGTCACCCGCATCGCGCCGTCGGGCATGGCCTCGACCCGGGGCGCCTCCTGGTCGTATTCGTCGGTGATCTCGCCGACGATCTCCTCCAGGACGTCCTCGATGGTGACCAGCCCGGCGGTCCCGCCGTACTCGTCGATGACGACGGCCAGGTGGATCTGGCGCGCCTGCATCTCGCGCAGGAGCTGGTCGATCGGCTTGCTCTCCGGCACGTACGTGGCCGGCCGCATGATGGACTCGACCTTCTCCGTGCCCTCGCCGCTCTCGTGCACGCGCCGGGTGATGTCCTTGAGGTACGCGATGCCGATCACGTCGTCCTCGTTCTCCCCCACGACCGGGATGCGCGAGAACCCGCTGCGCAGGTGGAGCGAGAGCGCCTGGTCGAGCGTCTTGCCGCGTTCGATGAACACCATGTCGGTGCGCGGCACCATGACCTCGCGCACCAGCGTGTCACCCAGCTCGAAGACCGAGTGGATCATCTCCCGCTCGTCCGGCTCGATGACCCGGCGTTCCTCGGCCAGGTCGACCAGGTCGCGCAGCTCGGCCTCGGAGGTGAACGGGCCCTCGCGGAAGCCCTTGCCGGGCGTGAGCGCGTTGCCGAGCAGGATGAGCAGCTTCGGCAGCGGACCGAAGATCTTGGTGAGGCCGTAGACGACGGGGGCGCCGGCCAGCGCGATCGGCTCCGCGTGCTGGCGGCCCAGCGTACGGGGAGAGACGCCGACGATCACGTAGCTGACCACGATCATGACGGCGGCGGCGCTCACGTACGCCCAGCCCTGATCGCCCTGAACGTCGATGAACAGCAACGTCACGATCACCGTGGCGACCAGCTCGCAGCTCAGCCTGAGCAGGAGCAGCAGGTTGAGCGAGCCGGACGGGTCGGTGACGATGTCCTGCAGGCGCTTGGAGCCCCTCCTGCCCTCGCGCACGAACTCCTCAGCCCGCACCCGGGAGATGCGGGTCAGCGCCGTCTCCGCACTGGCGATCAGGCCGGCGATCACCACGAGCAGGATGGCCAGAGGCAACCAGGCGTTCACCGCGGGGAGCGCACCTCTTTCCACGACGCGAGAAGCTGGGCCTGCAGCCCGAACATCTCCTTGTGCTCCTCAGGCTCGGCGTGGTCGTAGCCGAGCAGGTGGAGTATGCCGTGGGTGCACAGCAGCTCCAGCTCGTCGGCGGCGCTGTGACCGGCCTCGGCGGCCTGCCTGGCGGCGACGGGCGGGCACAGCACGACGTCGCCGAGCAGGCCGGGCTCGGCCGGGCTCTCGGAGTCGCCGCGGGCGCCGCCGCCGGGACGCAGCTCGTCCATCGGGAAGGCGAGCACGTCGGTGGGGCCCGGCTCGCCCATCCACTTCTCGTGGAGGTCGGCCATGGTGTTCTCGTCCACGATGAGGAGCGACAGCTCGGCGAGCGGGTGGATGCCCATCTCGCCGAGCACGTGGGTGGCGAGGGCGACGAGCGTCTCCTCGTCGACCGCGTCACCCGACTCGTTGTTGATCTCGATGCTCACGCGCCCTCCTTCGCCGGGCGCGTGAGCGCGAGATGCGGTAGCTCTCTCATCGCCTGGGCCCCCGCTGCTGCTGCTTGACCGACTTCAGCTCCTGCTGCTTCAGCACGTCGTAGCGGCCGTAGGCGTCGACGATGTCGCTGACGAGCCGGTGGCGCACCACGTCGACGCTGGTCAGCGTCGCGAAGTGGATGTCGCGGATGTCCGAGAGGATGCCCTGCACGACGCGCAGGCCGCTCTCGGTGCCGGAGGGGAGGTCGACCTGCGTGACGTCGCCCGTCACCACGATCTTGGAGCCGAAGCCCAGCCGGGTGAGGAACATCTTCATCTGCTCGGGCGAGGTGTTCTGCGCCTCGTCGAGGATGATGAAGGCGTCGTTGAGAGTACGGCCGCGCATGTACGCCAGCGGCGCGACCTCGATCGTGCCCGCGGCCATGAGCTTGGGGATCGTCTCGGGGTCGAGCATGTCGTGCAGCGCGTCGTAGAGCGGCCGGAGATAGGGGTCGATCTTCTCGTAGAGCGTGCCGGGCAGGAAGCCCAGCCGCTCCCCCGCCTCGACCGCCGGCCGGGTGAGGATGATCCGGTTGACCTTCTTCTCCTGAAGCGCGCGGACCGCCTTGGCCATGGCCAGGTAGGTCTTGCCGGTGCCGGCGGGGCCGATGCCGAACACGACCGTGTGCTTGTCGATGGCGTCGACGTAGCGCTTCTGATTGGCCGTCTTGGGGCGGATGGTCCGCCCCCTGGAGGACAGGATGTCGAGCGACAGCACCTCTGCGGGCCGCTCGGAGGTCATCTTCATCATCGCGATGCTCCGCTCGACGGCGTCGGGCGAGAGCTCGCCGCCGTTGCGCAGCACCTCGACCAGCTCCTCGAACAGGCGCACGACGGCGCCGCTCTCGTCGGGGGTCCCGGTGATGGTGATCTCGTTGCCCCGGACGTGGATGTCGGCCCGGAAGGCGCCCTCGATGACGCGCAGCAGCTCGTCACGGGAGCCCAGGAGGCTGACCATCGGGTATTCGTCCGGGATCAGCACCTTGGCCTGAGTGCGCGAGGGAGGTGCCGTGCGTCGGGATTCGTGTAGTTCGGACATGGGTCAGGCCCTCGGGCCTGATGCCTCCCGGTCTTAATTCGGGTGTACTTCTCTGGCCCCATCGTAGCCGGGAGTGGCCCGCGCGCTCGCGTCAATATCAGCCGGGAGGCCAGGTCAGGTTGCGCCCGCCGAGAACATGCGCGTGCACGTGGAAGACGGTCTGCCCCGCACCGGCTCCGGTATTGAACACAACGCGGTAGCCGGTTTCGGCCACCCCTTCCTGTACGGCGACCGCGTGGGCGGCCTTCAGCACGTCGTCGGCCAGCCCGTCGTCGGCCGTGGCCAGCGCCGCGGCGTCGGGGTGGTGCTCCTTGGGGATCACGAGCACGTGGGTGGGCGCCTGCGGATTGATGTCACGGAAGGCGAGAGTGCGGTCACCCTCGTGGACCACGTCGGCCGGGATCTCCTTGGCCACGATCTTGCAGAAGAGGCAGTCGGTCACGGCAGTACTGTAGCGATACGCCACTGATGCGGCCCGTTGCCAATCGGTAATCCCGCGTACCGTGCGCCGGAAGATCCGCGCGGTTAAGGTGTGTGTGCGACACTTCAGCACAAAAGACGATTCAGGCTCGGGCGAGGCCACCTGGCGAGGACACGACTGGGTAATGCACCCCAAGGAACCGGGAAAACCTCAAGAACCGGAAGAGCGTAAACCCGCAGGGAAGGCCGAGCGTCCCATTGATGTGACCACCGAAACCCTTCTGGCCGACAGGTCGCTGGGGGCGGTGCCGGTCGGATGGGACGCCGACGTGGCCGTTACCGCGCTGTACAGTGCGCACTTCCGGTCATTGGTTCGTCTCGCCGTGTTGCTCGTGCGCGACATAGCAACCGCGGAGGAAGTCGTGCAGGACGCGTTCGTCGCCATCCATGGCGCCTGGCGCAGACTGCGTGACCCCGACAAGGCACTCGCCTACCTGCGGCAGTCTGTCGTCAACCGGTCCCGTTCCGTTCTGCGTCACCGAGCCGTCGTGGAAAAGTACGCACCCAAGGGCCTTCCAGACGCCCCGAGCGCCGAGAACGGCGCCATCGGCGAGCTGGAGCGCTCCGCTGTCATCGAGGCATTACGCGCGCTGCCGACCCGGCAGAGAGAGGCCCTTGTCCTTCGCTACTACGGGGATCTGTCCGAGGCTGAGATCGCCCACGCCATGGGCATCAGCAAGGGCGCGGTCAAGAGCCACACCGCCCGTGGCATGGCCGCCTTGCGATCCGTCCTGGAGAAGATGTCATGACCCAGCCGCCCGACGAGTACGGCGACATTCTGCGCCGCGTGCTCCGCGCGGAGGCGGACGCGGTCGTACCGTCTCCGGAAGGTCTGGAGATCATCCGCGGCCGCATCGAGCGGCGGGGCGTGCGCAGCGTGTTGTGGTGGCGCATCGGCGCCGCCACGGTCAGTGCCGTACTGGTCGCGGGCACCGTCGTCATGGTGGTCCCCTCACTGCGGGAAAGGGTCATCACGCCCACGGAGGTCGAGCACGTCCGCGAAACCGACGCCCCGCCGGACAACTCCTCCACCAACCGCCCTCTGGAAAAGCCCAGCCCGAGCAGGTCGGAGCCGGCGATCCTGCCGGCCGACCCGACGCCGACGCCCACGTCGCCCGGGCAGGCCACCGAGTCGGCCAAGTCGACGGCGAAGCCGTCCCCGAGCAGCAGCGTCACCCCGACGCCGACGCCCTGCCCGTCCACTCAGGAAGAGGAGGCCGCGCCGCGCGAGGACTGCCCCACGGCGTCGGCCAGTCCCACGCCCACCACCGGCCCCACCGACACGCCCATCCCGTCCGGCAGTTGCCCGCCCGAGGAGTGCCCGCCGGACGACCCGCCCGCGCCGCCCACCGAACTGACGACGCCGCTGACCTCCAACCAGGTGAGCTGAGGTCTCACCAGCGCCCGGTGCGCGCCATCAGCACCGCCGCCGCGGCCACTCCCGCGGTCGAGGTCCGCAGCACCGTAGACCCCATCAGCGCCGGTACGGCTCCCGCCGCGACGAACCCGGCCAGCTCGCCTTCGGAGATCCCGCCCTCGGGCCCGACCACGAGCACGATCTCCCCATCGGCGGGCAGGCTCACCCGGGAAAGCGGCTCCACCGCCTCCTCGTGCAGCACGAGCGCCAGCGCCGCCCGCCCGAGCAACGCCTCCACCTGAGCGGTGGAGGCAAGATCGGCCACCTCGGCCTGGTGGAAGCGCCGCGCCTGCTTGCCCGCCTCCCGCGCGGTGGCGCGCCACTTGCCGAGCGCCTTGGCGACCTTGTCGCCCTTCCACTGGGTGATGCTGCGCGCGGCCGCCCAGGGCACGATGCGGTCGACGCCGGCCTCGGTCATCATCTCGACGGCCAGCTCGCCCCTGTCGCCCTTGGGCAGCCCCTGGACGACGACCACGCGCGGCGCGGGAGCCGGGACCTCGTAACGCTTGAGCACGTCGAGCTGCAGCCGGTCCTTGAGCGCCTCGCGCACGACGCACTCGGCCACCGCTCCGGCGCCGTCGGTGAGGTCGAGCCGCTCACCCGCCCGCAGCCGCCTGACGGCCGCCGCGTGGCGGCCCTCAGGGCCGTCGAGCACCGTCTCATCGCCGCCGAACGCCTCGCGCCCGGCCAGGAACACCGGAACGCTCATGGCCGCCCCCGCTCGCCGTACAAGGAAGTCAGCGGCCGTTGAACGCGTCTCGCAGGCGGGAGAAGAAGCCCTGCTGGCCCGGCGCGAACTTGCCGGGCGGGCGCTCCTCCCCGCGCAGCTTCGACAGCTCGCGCAGCAACTCTTCCTGGGCCGGGTCGAGGCGGCCCGGCGTCTCCACGTTGACGTGGATGAGCAGGTCGCCGCGGCCGGAGTCGTTGAGCCGCTGCACGCCGCGGCCGTACATGGAGATCACCTGCCCGGACTGCGTGCCGGGGCGGACGTCGACCTCCTCGGCGCCGTCGAGCGTCTCCACCGTCAGCACGGTGCCGAGGGCGGCGGCGGTCATCGGGATCTGGACGGTGCAGTGGAGGTCGTCTCCGCGCCGCTCGAAGATCTCGTGCGGCCGCTCGACGATCTCCAGGAAGAGGTCTCCGGGCGGGCCGCCGCCGGGGCCGACCTCGCCCTCACCGGCCAGCTGGATGTGGGTGCCGTCCTCGACGCCCGCGGGGATGCGGACCTTGATGGTACGGCGGGTGCGCACCCGGCCGTCGCCCGCGCACTCCTGGCAGGGATTGCGGATGATGGAGCCGAAGCCCTGGCACTGCGGGCACGGCCGCGAGGTCATGACCTGGCCCAGGAAGGACCGGGTGACCTGGGAGACCTCGCCCCTGCCGCCGCACATGTCACAGGTGTCGGGGTGGGTGCCGGGGGCCGCTCCGGCGCCCTGGCAGACCTCGCAGACCACGGCCGTGTCGACGACCAGCTCGCGCGTGGTGCCGAACGCCGTCTCGCGCAGGTCCAGCTCGACGCGGATGGTGGCGTTGCGTCCCCTTCTGGCCCGTGAGCGCGGGCCGCGCCCGCCGCCCGCCGTACCGAAGAAGGCGTCCATGATGTCGCTGAAGGGGAAGCCCGCCCCGAAACCGGCGGCTCCGCCGCCCGCGCCCGCGGTGGCGAAGGGGTCGGCGCCCAGGTCGTACATCTGGCGCTTCTGCGGGTCCGACAGCACCTCGTACGCCTGCGTGATCTCCTTGAAACGCTCCTGCGTCGCGGGATCGGGGTTCACGTCCGGGTGCAGCTCACGGGCCAGCCGGCGGTAGGCCTTCTTGACCTCGTCCTGACTGGCGTCACGGCGCACCCCGAGGGTGCTGTAGTAGTCGCTGTTTGCCACTTATCGACCTCTTAAGAAGCAGCCAGGATCTGGCTGACGTAGCGTGCCACTGCGCGCACGGCGCCCATGGTCACCGGGTAATCCATCCTCGTGGGGCCGAGGACGCCCAGCCGGGCCAGTTGCTTGTCGCCAGAACCGTATCCGGTGGCGACGATGGACGTGCCGTGGAGGTAGGGGTTTTCCGCTCCGATGCGCACGGTGAGCGCGGTCGGGGTGTCCGTTGTCGTCTCGCCGAGCAGGCGCATGAGCACCACCTGCTCCTCCAGCGCTTCGAGGACGTCGCGCAGGCCGATGGTGAAGTCGGCCCCGGCGAGGTTGGCCGCGCCGGCGAAAACAATCTTCTCGTCGTGCCGTTCGACGAGCGTCTCCAGCAGGACCGACAGAATCGTCGCGACGACCGGCCGGTCCTCCACCGGAAGCCGTTCCGGCAGATCGGCCACCAGGTCGGGCACGTCGGCCAGCCCGCACCCGTCGAGACAGGCGTTGAGCACGGCGCGCAGGTGCGCGATCCGGGGATCCTCGATGACCTCGGGCAGCTCGACGACGCGCTGCTCGACCCGGCCCGTGTTGGTGATCAGCACGAGCATGATCCGCCGCTCGCTGAGCGGCACGAGCTCGACGTGACGCACGCTGGAGCGCGTCAGCGTCGGATATTGCACCACCGCGACCTGCCTGGTCAGCTGCGCCAGCAGCCGCACCGTGCGGGTGACCACGTCGTCGAGGTCGACCGCGCCCGCCAGGAACGTCTCGATGGCCCTGCGTTCGGCCGTGGACAACGGCTTGATCTGCGAGAGCCGGTCGACGAAGAGCCGGTAGCCCTTGTCCGTCGGCACCCGGCCCGCGCTGGTGTGCGGCTGGGTGATGTAGCCCTCCTCCTCCAGCGCGGCCATGTCGTTGCGCACCGTGGCCGGGGAGACCTTGAGGTTGTGGCGCTCGGCCAGCGCCTTGGAGCCCACCGGTTCGTTGGTGGACACGTAGTCCTCGACAATGGCGCGGAGGACCGCGAGCTTCCTGTCGTCGAGCACGTGTGCACCTCCTACCTCTTCCCTTGGGAAACGCCAGGTCTGGCACTCGGTGTTCCCGAGTGCCAAGTGTACGGCTCTCGCCCACAAGGTGCGATAACCCACGTGCTAGCGGACGGCAAGCCGGTACGGCCACACTTGCAGGCATGAGTGATGATTTCCGGCAGGGTGGAGGATGGCAGCCACCGCAGCAGCCTCCGTACGAGCCTCCGCCGCAGGGCGGACCACAGTACGGCCCCCCGCCGCAGAGCGGTCCCCAGTACGGGCCTCCGGGCGGCCCGCCGTACGGTCAGCAGCCGTCCGGCCCCCAGCCCTCAGGTCCCCAGTACGGCCAGCCGCCGTCGGGCCCGCAGTACGGCCAGCAACCGTCCGGACCGCAGTACGGCCAGCAACCGCAGTACGGCCAGCCTCCCTTCGGCCAGCCCCCATACGGGCAGCAGCAGTTCGGCCAGCCCCCGTACGGCGGCGCTCCCCAGTTCCCGCCGCCCGTGGACGGCAAGCGGCTGCGCCCGCCCTTGTGGCAGATCGCGGTGGCCTGGGGCGTGGCCGTGGTGTTCGTGATCGCCGGCATCGTCCTGTTCGCGGGCGGCGTGACCAGTGGCGTGAGCGGCGCGGCCCCGAGCAAGACGTTCCAGCCCGGCCAGCCCGCCACGGTCACCATCGACCCGGCCGACCGCCCCGCGCTCTACCTGTCGCGCGGCACCCAGGTCAGCTGGGAGTGCCAGATCAACGGCAACGCCAAGCTCGTCACCACTCCCGTGAACCAGACGGTCGAGCTCAACGGCACGAGCTGGGAGCTGATCGCGCTGGTCAACGCCCCGGCGGCGGGTGACTACCAGATCAGCTGCACGATCGAACCCGACGCGCAGACCCGCTTCGGCGTCGGCAAGGACCTGGCCTCCGCGGCCGGCGGCATCATGGGCGGCGTGGCCGCGCTGTTCATCCTGCCGGCCGTCGGCGTGCTCATCGCGGTGGTCTGGACGGTCGTCGTGCTGGTGCGCCGCAGCGGCCACCGCAAGCGCCTCGCGATGGGCGGGTGATTTGCTACGGTCCCCGTGTGTACGACGGTGATGTGCTCGCGGGGAACTGGCGGCGTCCGGGCAAGGGCAAGATCCCTCAGGTCCCGGCGGAACCCGACCTGGTCGTGGAGGACGCCGACAGCGGCTTCTGCGGTGCCGTGGTGGCCTGCGACAAGGAGGCCGTCACGCTGGAGGACCGCTTCGGCAAGCGCCGCCTGTTCCCGCTGGCGCCCGCGGCGTTCCTGCTGGAGGGCCGGCCGGTGACGCTGGTGCGGCCGTCCGCCCCGGCGGCGGGCGGGACCAGGCGCAGCGCGTCGGGCTCGATCGCGGTCGAGGGCCTGCGCGCCCGGGTGGCCCGCGAGAGCCGCATCTACGTCGAGGGCGTGCACGACGCCGCGCTCGTGGAGAAGATCTGGGGCCACGACCTGCGGGTCGAGGGCGTGGTCGTGGAGTACCTGGAGGGCGTGAACGACCTGCCCGCCATCGTCGCGGAGTTCGAACCGTCCACCGGCAGGCGGCTCGGGGTCCTGGTGGACCACCTGGTGCCAGGTTCCAAGGAGAGCCGGATCGCCGCCCAGGTCAGCTCGCCCGACGTGCTGATCGTCGGACATCCCTACATCGACATCTGGCAGGCGGTAAAGCCGTCCGTCCTGCGGATCCCGGCCTGGCCCGACGTGCCGCGCGGGGTGCCGTGGAAGGAGGGCGTGATCGCCGCCCTGGGCTGGCGCATGGAGCCTGCCGCGGCGTGGCGGCGCATCCTGGGCGCCGTCTCGACCTTTTCCGACCTCGAGCCCGAGCTTCTCGGCCGGGTCGAGGAGCTGATCGACTTCGTCACGGAGGCATCATGAGCCAGGACCACCCCCAGCCTGACGACGACTCCACCCGCCGGGTGGAGCGCTCCGACATCCCCGACTACGACCAGCCGCCCGCGGGAGGCTACGGCCAGCAGCCCTCAGGTGGTTACGGCCAGCAGCCCTCAGGCGGCCAGCAGCCTTCCGGCGGTTACGGCCAGCCACCCTCCGGCGGTTACGGCCAGCAGCCCTCGGCCGGTTACGGCCAGCCATCACCCGAGTACGGCCAGCCGTCCGGCGGTTACGGCCAGCAGCCGCCCTCGGCCGGCTACCCCTACGGGCAGCAGCCGTCGGGCCCCCAGGGCTACGGCTACCAGCAGCAACCGCCCGGCTACGGCTACCCGGCGGCCCCCCAGCCCCACACCCCCGGCGTGTACGGCCCGCGTCCCGGCACCGACGACACCACGATGGCCATGTTCGCCCACCTGCTGGGCCTGCTGGTCTCCTGGATCGGCCCGCTCATCATCTACCTGATGAAGAAGGACGAGTCCCCCTACGTCCGCGACCAGGCGGCCGAGGCGCTGAACTTCCAGATCACCATGTTCATCGGCTACATGGTGTCGCTCATCCTGACGATCGTCATCATCGGCTTCCTGCTGCTGCCGGTGGTCTGGGTCATCTCGCTGATCTTCCACATCCAGGCGGCCATCGCCACCAACAAGGGCGAGAACTACCGCTACCCGATCAGCATCCGCATGATCAAGTAATACGGAGAATCACGGTTCGATCACTCTCCGGAATGATCCCAGCTCCCCGGGTGACGATGGACGGGTCACCCACGGGGAGGTCATGGTGCACGAGCGCCTGCGCAACACCACCAGATACCTGGCAGCCGCCGCCTACCTGGATCCCGGCTTCCGCGACCGGGCGCTGTACGCGCTGATCGCGCGCCGCCACCACGCGGTGGCGCCGTCGGTCGGCGGGTTCGACCTGGGCCCGGTGCTGCGGCACTGCCTCTACTCGCGTTCGCTGCTGACCGTCAGGGAGGCAGCGGTCACGGTGATGCTGCTGCTCGCCCTGCTGTTCAACTTCCAGGCCACGACGCCGTGGCTCACGGTCCTGGGCGTGCTGGCGGCCTTCGCCTCCGGCGGGTTCGGCACTCTGGGGCAGCGCAGGCGGCTGAGCCCGGTCGTGGTGGCCGGCCTGGTGATCGGCTTCTTCGCCCTGGTGGTCGTGCCCGCGCTGCTGCTGACCAGATACCTCGGCGAGGCGAGCTCGGGAGTCGAGGAGGACAACGGCTCCGGCTGGATGGCGCCCCTGATGCTCGTGGCCGCCATCGCCACCGTGCTGGCCTACCGGGTGCGGGTCTACAGAATCCTGTCGGAGCGGCTAGGGCCGGGCGCGGGCCGTACCGGAGCTGAGGCGGGGCCGCGAATGACGGAGGTCAAGCTCGCGCAGCACGGGAACCTGACGCTCTACTCCGGCGAGAACCCGTTCGTCGGCGCGGGCGAGCTCGTGCGGGCCTGGACGATCGCGGCCGAGCTCGACCGGCGCACCGGCGACGCGGGCCGGGCGCCGGCCAGGGTGGACGCGGTGGACCTGCACGAGTTCGTGGGCGAGCGGCTCGGCCAGATGCGCACCGCCGCCGAGCCCGCGATGCCCGTCCACCTGGACATCCTCGACCACGTGATCGCGCAGGGCCGCCTCAACCAGCTCCACGGCGAGCACCCGCTGCTGCACGGCACCCGGCCCCGCTACCAGCTCAGCGACCGGGAGCTCCAGGCGGTGATCCGGAACCCGCAGTCGGGCGCCCGCCACTACCGGTGGATCGTGATCGGCACCAGCGGCGAGGCCGTCACCGACGTCGACGGCGAGGAAGTGCTGCCCGCCGAGGACCGCGACACCACCGTGTCGATCTTCATCCACCTGGCCGTCGAGGGCCGGATGCTCTACACGGAGTTCATCGTGACGGCGCTGCCGCCCGTGCGCGGCGCCTACCGGGTGGTGGACGAGCTGCCCAGGCAGGCCGGCGGGGCCCTCGTGCTGGCGGCACTCAGCCGCGCCCCGTTCGCGCTGGCCCGCGACGTCGTCGGCGCGCCCGCCCGGCTGCTACGGCGGATCTTCATGGCGATGCGGTGGCCCGAGGACCCGGACAGGTTCGTGGTCTACGACTACGGAGCCAGGATCAGCCTGCGCGAGGCGGGGGCCGAGCCGCGCATCAACACCTTCCTCGAAGGGCTGGACGCCTACAAGTACGCCAAGCTCGTGGAGGAGCGGCTGAACAACGCGGTGCTGGACTTCCTGGAGGATCGCGGCGTGGACACCGCCGCGTACCGGCAGCAGATCGCGGCCGTCATCAACAACGGCACGGTGGTCAACGGCGGCACGTTCAACGGGACCAACATCGGCGGCCAGGGCTCGCAGTTCGCCGCGCCCGCGGGCAAGGGGGCCGCGTGAGCACGCCCGACCCTTCGGCGCCCAACTACGGGACCGTCATCAGCGGCGGCACGTTCACCGGGAGCAACATCGGCGGGCAGGGCTCGGTCTTCCAGCCCGGCCAGGCGCGTTCCGCCCCTCGGGACGAGCTGGAGCGGCTGCGGAGCCAGGTGGAGGCGCTCCTGGCCCTCGTCGAGGCGCACGCGGCCGAGCTGCCGCAGGCCGGGCAGGCCCGCCGCGACCTGGAGGAGGTGCTGGCCGAGGCCGAGGCCGAACCCGGGGAGCGCGACCCGGCCCGGGTCACCGCCGCCCTCGACCGGCTGGGCACCCGGCTGGCGCCCGTCACCGCCCTGGCCGCCGCGCTGGGCCCGATCGCCGACCTGGTCGCAGCGCTCCTGTGACGGCGCTCAGAGCGTGAGGTCGCGGATCAGGGCGTCGGCGAGCAGGCGGCCGCGCAGGGTCAGCACCATGCGGCCCGCCTTGAACGCCTCCTGCTCCAGCAGCCCGTCCCCCACGGCCCTGGCCACGGCGAGCTTCGCGCCGGGCGCCACGTCGGCCAGCGGGTAGCCGGTGATCAGCCGCAGCTCCAGCATCAGCCGCTCCACCTCGCGGTCGGCGTCCTCCAGCACCTCCCTGGCGTGCGCCGGGGAGACACCCTGGGCCAGCCGCTGGGCGTAGGCGGCGGGGTGCTTGACGTTCCACCAGCGGGTGCCGCCCACGTGGCTGTGCGATCCCGGCCCGACGGCCCACCAGTCGCCGCCGGTCCAGTAGAGCAGGTTGTGCCGGCACCGGCCGGCCTCGGAGGTGGCCCAGTTCGACACCTCGTACCAGGAGTATCCGGCCTTCGCCAGCAGCTCGTCGGCGATCAGGTAGCGGTCGGCGGCCACGTCGTCGTCGGGCATCGGCAGCTCGCCGCGCCTGATGCGGGCCGCCAGCCGGGTGCCGTCCTCGACGATGAGCGAGTACGCGGAGACGTGGTCGGGCCCGGCGGCGATCGCCGCCTCCAGCGACGCCCGCCAGTCGTCGTCGCTCTCTCCCGGGGTGCTGTAGATGAGGTCGAGGTTGACGTGCGCGAACCCGGCCTGCCGGGCTTCGTGTACGGCTTGCGCCGCCCGCCCCGGCGTGTGGTGCCGGTCGAGCACCTTGAGCACGTGCTCCTTGGCCGACTGCATGCCGAAGCTGATCCGGTTGAAGCCGCCAGCGCGCAGCTCGGCCAGATATGCGGGGTCGACGGACTCGGGGTTGGCCTCGGTGGTGACCTCGGCGCCGGGGCGCAGGCCGAACTCCTCGTCGATCGCCGCCAGGATGCGGGCCAGGTCGCCGGCGGGCAGCAGCGTGGGCGTGCCGCCGCCGAAGAACACCGTCTCGACGGGCAGGTCGGCGGTGCCGAGCACGCGGCGGGCGAGCCGTACCTCGTCGATGGCGGTGTCGGCGTAGTCCCGGTGCGAAGCGCCGGGGCCCAGCTCGGCGGCGGTGTAGGTGTTGAAGTCGCAGTAGCCGCAGCGCGTCACGCAGAACGGGACGTGCACGTAGAAGCCGAACGGGCGCTCGCCGAGGCGGCGCAGGGCGCTCTCCGGCAGCTCTCCGGACGGGGGCGCTGGGTCGCCGTCGGGCAGGGTGGATGGCACCCCTCCAGTCTGCCGTCTGCCATTGACTGCCCGATCACACCGTCCTACTGTCAGGGCATCTTAAAGGAAAGTTTCCTATCAATTCAGGAGACGCCGCGTGAAGAAAGTCCTGCTCGCTCTCACCCTCTTACTCGGTATGACGGTGGTGTCGGCCCCGGCAGAGGCCCACGGTTCCGATTACAAGAGAGTCGCCTACTTCGTCCAGTGGGGCGTCTACGGCCGTAACTACCACGTCAAGGACATGGAGACCAGCGGGGCAGCCCGCAAGCTCACCCACATCAACTACGCCTTCGGGTTCGTGAACCAGCAGGCCGAGTGCTACTCCGCCGACGCCTGGGCCGACTGGCAGCGTCCCGTACCGGCCGAGCAGAGCGTGGACGGCGTGGCCGACGCGCCCGGCCAGGCCCTCAACGGCAACCTCAACCAGCTCAAGAAGCTCAAGGCCAAGTACCCCAAGCTCAAGGTCCTGATCTCGCTGGGCGGCTGGACCGGCTCCAAGTACTTCTCCGACGCCGTCCTCACCGCGGAATCGCGCAGCAAGCTCGCCAAGTCCTGCATCGACCTGTGGCTGCGCGGCAACCTGCCCGGCCTGGCCGACGGCACGGGCTCCGGCGTCTTCGACGGCATCGACCTCGACTGGGAGTGGCCCGGTTACCCCGGAGCCCCCGGCAACGTCGTGCGTCCCGAGGACAAGCAGAACTTCACCGCCTTCGTCGCCGAACTCAGGTCCCAGATGAACGCTTACAAGCGTTCCGGCCTGATCACGGCGTTCCTGCCCGCCGCCACCCGCGTCATCGACGCCGGCCTCGAGGTGCGCAAGGTCTTCCGCAACCTGGACTACGCCACCATCCAGGGCTACGACCTGCACGGCCCGTGGGACAAGATCACCGGTCACCACTCCAACCTCTACAACGACCGCCGCGACCCCAACGACATCCGCGAGAGCCTCGACCAGACGGTCAACTACTACCTGGAGCGCGGCGCACCGATCCGCAAGCTCGTGGCCGGCGTGCCCGCCTACGGCAAGGGCTGGACCGGCGTGCCGGCGGGCCCGGCCAAGGACGGCGTCTACCAGCCGGCCACCGGCGCGGCTCCCGGCAAGTGGGAGGCGGGCTCCGAGGACTACAAGGACATCCTCGCCAAGCCCGGCAAGCGCTACCGCGACGTCAGGACCGGCGCCGTGTGGCTCTACGACGGCACCGAGTTCTGGACGTACGACGACCCGATCGTGATGCTGCAGAAGGCCGCCTACATCAGGCACAAGGGCCTGGGCGGCTACATGATGTGGTCCATCGACGGTGACGACGCCAAGGCCTCGCTCACCTCAGCCCTGTACAGGGTTCTGCGCTAGCAGCCGGACGGCGCACGGGCCGCACCAGCGGGGGGCTGCCCGTGCGCCGCTCCCCGCTCGTGGCCGTCTAGCGCAGGAGGCGTTCCGCTCGGCGGTCCCAGTAGGAGCCGTGGCCGGGGAAGGCCAGGATGCGGGCGAGGACGTCCTTGTCGCCGTGGTAGGCCAGCACCGACTCGGCGATCGTGACGCTCCCCTCCGGGCGGGCCACGATCTCGACCTCGTCGCCCACGCCCAGCTCGCCCGTCTCCACCACGCTCAGGTACGCGCCCACCCGGCCGGCGTCGGTGAAGCGCTTGAGCCAGCCCGGCTCGTCCATCCAGTTGCGGAACACCACGCACGGAATGCGCGGCCCGCTCACCTCCAGCAGCGCCGTGCCGACGCGCCAGCGCTCGCCCAGCACCGCCCCCGACACGTCCACCCCGGACGTGGTGAGGTTCTCGCCGAACTGGCCGTCACGCAGCTCCCGCCCCAGCTCGCCCTCCCACCAGTCATAGTCTTCACGAGCATAGGAGTAGACGGCGTGGGTGGGCGCGCCGTGGTTGGGCTGGTCGGCCCGCTCGTCGCCCTCCAGCCCGTTCTGGCGCACGCCGACCCGGCGCGTGACCGCCTTCTTGTCGATGGCGGTGCGCCCCAGCTTGCCGGCCCACTCCGCGTCGATCGCCTGCCCCACATTTACTGAGATCAGCCGCATGGCTCCGACGGTAACCGACCCCGCGAGGTGCGGGCACACGCGGTCACCGGCCGAGCCTCAGGTCGGCCAGCTGTAACAACGTCGACAGCGCCGCCTCCCGCGCCTCCTCCCCGTCGCCCTCCTCCCCGAAGCACTCGGCGGCCACGTCAAGCACCGCCCGGACCACCGCCGCGTCCGGATAGGGCACCTCCACCCCCACCGTGCCGTCGGCGGCCACCTCGGCCGGGCGCAGATGCAGGCGGAGCAGCCGCCGGGTCTCCTCCGCGATCGCGACACCCAGCAGGGCCGCCCGCTCATACCGCTCAGCAGCGATCACAACACTCCTCCAATCGCACTCATGTTCGAGATTCGAAAGGCTAGAGGGCGACACCGACAGAAATGCGCCGCCGGGTAGGGTCGAACGGTGTGCGATCCCCTCGTGACCACTGTCAACCTGACCGTCGAGCTCGGCGGCAATCCCGTCCTCACCGGCTACGACCTGGTCGTACGTCCAGGTGAGCTGGTCGCGGTCGTCGGCGAGAACGGGTCGGGCAAGTCGACGCTGCTGCGCTGCCTGGCCGGTCTCCAGCCGCCGACGAGCGGGGAGGTCACCGTCTTCGGTGCGCCTCCGGCCGACGTGGCGGCGTTCTGGCGGCGGGTGGCGGTGACGGGGGACGAACCGGCCTGGTATCCGGGCCTCACCGCGCGGGAGCACCTTGAGCTGGTGCCGGCCGTACACGATGGGCCGCGCATGAGCGTGGAGCGGGCGCTGGAGCTGTTCGACCTCGGTCCGCGCGCGGACGCCGTCCCGCTCAACCTCTCCACGGGCCAGCGCCAGCGTCTCGCCCTGGCCGCAGCCCTGGTACGGCCCAGCAGCCTCCTTCTGCTCGACGAGCCCGAACGCGGCCTGGACACCGCCTTCCGCGAGCGCCTGGGCACCCTGCTGCTGGAATACACCGCCGATGGCGGCACCGTCATCATGGCCACCCACGACCCCGCCCTCGCCGCCCGCGCCCGCCACGTGTCCCTCGCCACCCGGGTGGGCGGGCGATGACCGGCGTGCGGGAGGTCAGGGCGCTCGTCCGGGCCAGGTCCGGGCGGCAGCGGAGCCTGAGCGACCGGTACGCGGCGCTGTTCGGGCTGGCGATGGGCTGCGCGATGCTGGCCCAGCCCGTCTCGGCCGCGTTCGAGTCCATGGCCGCGCCGCCTCCGCCCGAGCAGGTGGGCGCCGGGCTGGCGCTGGTCACGCTCGTGTTCGCGGGCTTCCTGTGGGCGGCGCGCGCGATCGGTCCCGTCGTGGTGTCGGCGGCGGACGCGGCCTGGCTGCTGCTGTCCCCGCTGGACCGGCGCGGCGTGCTGGGCCGCTCAGCGCGGACGCTGCTGCTGGTCAGCCTCGTGATCGGCGTCGGTCTCGGACTGGCGGCCCTGGCGGTGACCGGCGCGCCCGACCATCTCGTCTGGCGGCTGGTCGGCGCGCTCGTGGCCGGCGTCTCGGTGAGCGCGGGCGGGATGGCGATGGCCGTGCTGGCCCAGACGTCCAACCCGTGGGACATCGCCCTGCGCGCGGTGATCGCCGCACTGGTGCTGGCCGCGGTCGTCCTCATGCTGGTGGGGGGCCGCCACGTGCCCGCGCCCGTCTGGTCGGCCGTTCCGGCTCTGGTCTCCGCCTTCCTGGTACGGCATGCCTGGTCGGCCCTCGGCCGTATCCCGGCCCGCCGCCTGCTGTCGTCGTCGGCCAGGGCCGGGCACCTGGCCAACGCCACCGTGAGCCTGGATCCGAGCCTGCTGAGCTGGCTCGCCGAGGACAACCACTGGCGCGGCGCCCGCCTGCGCAGCAGGTCGTGGCCCGGCCTGCCTACTGTGTTCGCGCCCGCGTGGCAGGAGGTGCTGCGGCTGGTGCGGCGGCCGGGGCGGCTGGCCGTACTGGCGGGCTCGACGGCGGCGCCCGCGCTGATGGCCCAGGCGACCGCAGGCGCGGGGGCGCCGGTGGCGGTGCTCGTCCTGGGCGGCGGGCTGGCCGCGGCGGCGTCCGCGGTGTCGGGGGCGCGGTGGGACGCCGACAACCCCGCGCTGGCCCGCCTGCTGGCGCTGCCGGGGCGTGGGCTGATGGCGGCGCGGGCCGTGCTGCCCGCGCTGCTGGCGGCCGTGTGGATGGGGGCGGCGCTGACGCTGTTGCCCGGGTCTCCCGGGGCGCTGCTGTGGTTCGTGCCACCGGCGGCGGCCGCGCTGGCCGCCGCGGCGTTGCGGATGGCCAGGCGGGCTCCGGTGAACCATGCGATGCCGATCCTCGACACGGGGGCGGGGGCGATTCCGACCGGGCCGCTGTTCTGGGGGCTGACCGGGCTCGATCTGGCTGTCATCGGCTGTTTCCCGATGGCGATCGCCCTGGTGGCGGGGTTCTCCGGTGGGTTGCTCGTCCTGCAGGCCGTCCTGGGCGTGGCGGTGCTCACGGGGTATCTGAGCCGACAGCATCGCTAGGCAATCGCTAGCGATCGCAGTACGATTGCGGCCATGGACGTCCCACGGGCGCAGTCCGCGCTCCGGCAGATCGCCAAAGGGTTCGAGGAGCTCGCCGCCGCCCTGGGCGGCCCGGAGGAGCCCGACGAGCCCGAGCGCACCGCCCGCGTCATCGCCGAATGGGGCCGCAGGGGGCTGACGAAGCAGGAGGCGTCGGCGCTGTTCAGGAAGCACGGCTTCGCCCCGCAGACCACCGGCGGCTGGGCCCGCGGCGACTGGATCGCGATCGGCGAGGACGGCCTGCGCTACCTCACCGGCCGATCGCACGACTGGCTGGAGGAACGGTCATGAGCTTCGCGGTACGCATCGCCGTACGCGGATATGAACTCGACACGCAGGGCCACGTGAACGGCGCGGTCTACCACCAATACGGCGACCACGCGCGATGGGAGTGCCTGCGCGCGGCCGGGATCACCGTCGAGGACCTGCTCGCGTCCGGCGTGGGCCCGATCACGCTCGAGAACACCATCCGCTACCACCGCGAACTACGCGGCGGCGACGAGGTCGAGGTGAGCTGCGGGTTCGAGTGGGGCGATGGCAAGACGTTCAGGATCGTGCAGGAATACCGGCACCAGGACGGCGGCCTCGCGGCCGAGCTGACCAGCGTCGGCGGGCTCCTCGACCTGCGGGAGCGCCGCCTCGTGCCGGACCCGGCCGCGCACTGGCGGTCGCTGGCGTCGGAGCCCGCGCTGCTCGGGCTCTGAGCGCCGCTACTTCTTGGGCTTGTCCGCGGCGTTGGAGTCGGTCGACAGCGCGGCCACGAACGCCTCCTGAGGCACCTCGACCCGGCCGACCATCTTCATCCGCTTCTTGCCCTCCTTCTGCTTCTCCAGCAGCTTGCGCTTACGGCTGATGTCACCGCCGTAGCACTTGGCGAGGACGTCCTTGCGGATCGCGCGGATGTTCTCGCGGGCGATCACCCGGGCGCCGATGGCCGCCTGGATCGGCACCTCGAACTGCTGCCTCGGGATGAGCTCGCGCAGCTTCTTGGCCATGTCGACGCCGTAGGCGTACGCCTTGTCCTTGTGCACGATCGCGCTGAAGGCGTCGACCGGCTCGCCCTGCAGCAGGATGTCGACCTTGACCAGCTCCGCCTCCTGCTCGCCGGCGGGCTCGTAGTCGAGCGAGGCGTAGCCGCGGGTGCGGGACTTCAGCTGGTCGAAGAAGTCGAAGATGATCTCGCCGAGCGGCAGCGTGTAGCGGATCTCGACGCGGTCCTCCGACAGGTAGTCCATGCCCAGCAGGTTGCCGCGCCGGCCCTGGCAGATCTCCATGATCGCGCCGATGAACTCGGCCGGAGCCAGGATCGTCGACTTCGTCACCGGCTCGAAGACCTTGTCGATCTTGCCGCCGGTCGGGAACTCCGACGGGTTGGTGACGGTCAGCTCCTTGCCGTCCTCCATCTCCACGCGGTAGACCACGTTGGGCGCCGTGGAGATCAGCGACAGGCCGAACTCCCGCTCAAGCCGCTCGCGGATGATCTCCATGTGGAGCAGGCCGAGGAAGCCGACGCGGAAGCCGAAGCCCAGCGCGGCCGACGTCTCCGGCTCGTAGATCAGGGAGGCGTCGTTGAGCTGCAGCTTGTCGAGCGCCTCGCGCAGCTCCGGGTATTCGTCGCCGTCGATCGGGTAGAGGCCGGAGAACACCATCGGCCGCGGGTGGTCGTAACCGGCCAGCATCTCCTTCGCGCCGTGCACCGCCGAGGTGACGGTGTCGCCGACCCGCGACTGGCGCACGTCCTTCACGCCGGTGATCAGGTAGCCGACCTCGCCGACGCCCAGGCCCTTCTCGGCGACCTTCGGCTCCGGAGAGATGACGCCGATCTCCAGCGTCTCGTGGGTGGCCTGCGTGGACATCATGGTGATGCGCTCGCGCTTGCCGAGGTGGCCGTCGAAGACGCGTACGTAGGTGACGACGCCCCGGTAGGTGTCGTACACCGAGTCGAAGATCAGCGCGCGAGCGGGCGCGTCGGCGGCGCCCACGGGCGCCGGGACCGTCGCGACGACGTGGTCGAGCAGCTCGCGCACGCCGTCGCCGGTCTTGCCGGAGACCCGCAGCACGTCCGACGGGTCGCAGCCGATCAGGCCCGCGATCTCCTCGGCGAACTTCTCCGGCTGGGCGGCCGGAAGGTCGATCTTGTTGAGCACCGGGATGATGTGCAGGTCGTTGTTCATCGCGAGATAGAGGTTCGCGAGCGTCTGCGCCTCGATGCCCTGAGCGGCGTCGACCAGCAGGATCGCGCCCTCGCACGCCTGCAGCGAGCGGGACACCTCATAGGTGAAGTCGACGTGGCCGGGCGTGTCGATCATGTTGAGCACGTGCCCGTCCCACGGCAGCCGCACCGCCTGGGACTTGATCGTGATGCCGCGCTCGCGCTCGATGTCCATCCTGTCGAGGTACTGAGCACGCATCGAACGTTCGTCGACCACACCGGTGATCTGCAGCATGCGATCGGCAAGCGTTGACTTGCCGTGGTCGATATGCGCGATGATGCAGAAGTTGCGGATCAACGCGGGGTCGGTCTGGCCAGGCTGATTGCGCACCGAAGTCCGTTTCGACAGGGTTGAGGTCAAGCGTCTTTCATGGTGACATGCCCGGGTGATTGCCCGAACCGTCATCCGCCGCGGCCTGCGCCTGCTCGCGCTTGCCTTGGCCATCGTGGTCGTGCTGGTCGGCGTGGTCGCCGCAGCGTTCCGAGTCCAGTTTACCGGCGAGCCCGCGGACTGGGCCAAGAGCACCGGCAACGACGCTCTGTGGATGGGCCACATGTGGGTCGACGGCCGCCGAACGGAGCAAGACGTCAAGAATCTGGCGGTACGGCTGCGCAGTACCGGCATCAAGGACCTTTACCTCCACAGCGGCCCCTTCAAGCGCGACGGAACCCTCGACATGAGCGCCATCTCCACCGCCAAAAGCTTCGTGGCCTGGGCTCACAAACACCTGCCCGACGTCCGGGTCTCGGCCTGGCTCGGCCAGAAGGTGGACGGCTTCCTCGACCTCGCCTCCCCCGCCACCAGGCAGAACATCCTCACCAGCGTCACCGCCATCACCGCACTCGGCTACGACGGCATCCACTACAACTTCGAACCCATCGGCTCCGACGACAGCGACTTCCTCGACCTGCTCGACCGGACCCGCCCGCTGACCGAACTCCTGTCGACGTCCACGCCCCAGATCGAGCCCTACCCCCTCATGCGGCCGGTGACCAGGGTCTTCCTGGACCACGACAAATATTGGTCGCAGGGATACTTCGGCGAGGTGGCCCGGCGCGTCGACCAAGTGGCCGTCATGGCCTACGACTCCGGCATGCCCCTCACCTCCCTGTACGGCGGGCATGCCGTGCGGCAGGCCAAACTCGCCCTCGACCTCGTGCCCGACACCAAGACCGTGCTGCTCGGCGCCCCCGCCTACCACGACCACGGCATCCCCTGGGGCGACTCAGCCGAGAGCGTGGCCGACACGGCACTGGCGGCTCGCCTGGCCATCACCGACCGGGGACCACGCGACCGATACGGGCTCGCCATGTATGTAGACTTCGCTGCGACGGAGGAGGACTGGCGCGAGTACACCACGCAGTGGCTACGCTCGGAGTCGTTGATTTGAGCGGCGACCTGAGTTATTGGTAGCCTGTTCAACTGCGTGTGGCGCGCCCTCTCTCGAGCCCGCGCGCCCCATCCATCACCAGATTCTCACCGAGGCTTCTTCGTGGCGAACATCAAGTCCCAGATCAAGCGCAACAAGCAGAACGAGAAGGCTCGTCTGCGCAACAAGGCCGTCAAGTCGTCCCTGAAGACCGCGGTTCGCAAGTTCCGCGAGGCCGCCGAGCAGGGCAACGTCGAGGAGGCCGCGGCAGCGCAGCGCGTGGCTTCCCGTCAGCTCGACAAGGCCGTGAGCAAGGGCGTCATCCACAAGAACCAGGCCGCGAACCGCAAGTCCGCGATCGCCAAGCAGGCCGCCGCGCTGGCAGCCAAGTAGCCTGACGCTTTCTGGACGCCGTGCCCCCGGGTAGGGGTGCGGCGTTTCCGCTTACCCAAAAGCATCGTCTTTCACGGTGGCGCGCTTCGCGCGTCCGGGATTCCAGGCGTTCTTCCAGTCGAGCCACGGGCTCGACCCCTGGTCGACCTCGCTCCGCTCGGGCGCCTTTCCGGTCCCACCCCTTGCC
Organism: Nonomuraea endophytica; assembly: GCF_014203235.1. Lineage (GTDB taxonomy): Bacteria > Actinomycetota > Actinomycetes > Streptosporangiales > Streptosporangiaceae > Nonomuraea > Nonomuraea endophytica. Next base: position 124,399 of record NZ_JACHIN010000008.1, read on the forward strand.
CAGCCAAGTGGTCAGCCAGCTGGATCCCACCCCCGCTTCGCCCCTGGAAGGCGGCTAGGCCAGGCAGTGGTTCGGCAGGGCCGTGGTGTGTGATCTGGGGCGATGCCCGGGCTGCTTGACAAGGGCTCGGGGGGATCTTCAACGCGGCCGGCGGCGTAAGCAGGCATACGGCATCGACGGCCACCCTCTTGACGCGCCTCCATACCTCGCTCAGGCTCGGGCGTGGACAACATCGGGCAACAAACGAGCGAGGAGATCCCGTGGCCTTCCACCTCGTCGGTGTCGACCCCCAATCGCCGGACGACAAGTGCTGCGCCGTCTTCGTCGACGATGAGGCCGACAAGATCTACTTCCAGGGCAAGCTCGTGACCGACCCGGAGATCCTCGCCAGGATCGCCAAGGAAAGCCCGATCGGAGCCGACGAGGCCGTCGTGTGGCACCCCGGCCGGATGAAGCCGACCATCTCCGAAGCCATCGCCGGAACTTTCGAGGCCGGCCGGGTCGGGCACGGTCCGACGACGATCAGGGACATGCTGCGAGGCGTACGCCACTCGGCCGTCCACCTGGAGACACGCGATACCTACGACCCGGCGCATCCCGCCTTCCAGGACTTCCTGGGCGGCGGAACCGGCCGCTACGACAGATCCGGCTGGACGGGCGTCGTCCGCGAGACGGTGGCCCGCGGCGTCCGGATCCGGCGCGCGCGAGTGGTGTCGGAGCCCATCAGCGACTACATCCGGTGGGAGCACCTGATCACCGACGAGAACATCGAGGCGGGTGAGGAGGTTCGCTGGCTGCCGCGCCGCCAGGCGTACGATCTGGCGCTGCCCGGGACCGACTTCTGGATGTTCGACGGGCGCGTGGTCTGCTTCAACTTCAACTCCGGTGCCGGAGTCGACACGGATGAGGACCAGTTCACCAACGACCCCGCCACGGTGACGCGCTGCATCGCCATGTTCGAGCAGGTGTGGGAGCGGGCGATCCCGCACGCGGACTACCGGCCGAGATGACGCGGACCGGGCAGCGTGTAGAACTTCACCATGGCCTCGTCCTCCTCCAGCGCACAGGCGGCGCGTCAGCATCTCGCTGATCAGCTCCGCGAGATCCGCGAGGACGCGGGACTGACCGGGCGCCGGCTCGCCGAGCTTGCCGGCTGGCACGGGGTGTCCAAGGTGTCGAAGATCGAGCATGCCGCCCGCCCCATCACGGCCGAGGACCTACGGACCTGGTGCCACATCTGCGGCGTGCCGGCGGGCCGTACCCAGACGCTGCTGGCGGAACTGCGCGCGGCGGTCGGGATGTGGGTCAGCTACCAGCAGCTCAACCGGCGCGGGCTGAAGGCGGCGCAGGAATCCGTGCGGGAGCGGTATGAACGCGTCCGTTTGATGCGCGTGTACTCGAACAAGGTGATTCCCGGGCTCCTCCAGACAGAGCAGTACACGACGGCGGCCTTGGAGGCCGCAAGGCGGGAGCAGGGCGTCGAGGTGGACGATGTCGCCGGGGCGGTGGCGGAGAGGATGGATCGCCGGCGCGTGCTGCATCGGGCCGACGCCCGCTTCGTCTTCCTGCTTGAGGAGAGCGTGTTGTGGTACCGCACGACGAGCCCTCGCGTGCACGCTGAACAGCTCAGGCATCTGATCTCCGTCATGTTGATGCCCTCGGTGACGGTGGCGGTCATCCCCCGGCGCGCGGACCGGACTGTGACGGGCTGGGGGGTGTGGCCGGAGGAGTCGTTCACGATGACGGACTTCGCCCAGACCAACATCGAGCTCGTGTCCGGTTACCTCACTATCGTGCAGCCGGACGAGATCGCCATGTACGTGTCGGCTTGGGAGCGGTTGTTCCCGCTCGCTGTTGTTGGGGAGTCGGCCGCAGCGCTCGTACGAGAAGCCATTGAGGCGTTGCCCACCGGGTGACGGGCAAACTTGGGCAACTTTTGGAGCGGTTGGAAGTCGCACTCTTACGGTCGGAGCCATGGCCCTCCCCATTCCCGACTGGGACGCCCGAACCGCCGATGACGGCAGTCATCTGCCTCCGGCACCTGGCCGCAGGCGAGCACACGACGGCGACCACCGGCGAACAGGCTGCCCGGCTTTGGGGGCGGCGTGGCGAGCTGGATCTGGGTGAGGAGTGTGTTGGATGACGGATATCTCTGACATGGCGGACTGGGAGCTGATGCGGGGTGACGTCAGTGCCGCCGACATCAAAGCCGCGCATGAGGCCGCTCTTGCCAGGCACACGAACCAAGCTGACAAGGATGCGCTTCAGGCCTCACTGCGGCGGGTTCTCGCCAGCTGCGGAGGTAGCTGGGAGCGGCTGGCTGAAGCCTGGACGACGAAGAACTGGCTTCGTGCCTTCCGGGAGGAGCTCCATGGCAAGGGCTGGATGCGCGTACCGGACCGGGATGAGCTCCGCGACGAGTTGCGGGATCTGATCAGGCAGTACCCGGGCCTGGCACGCGAGATTCTCGGCGAAGACACCGAATAGGCCCTCAACCAGCAGGGGTTCTGGACAGCCCATCCCCGCCGGCCCGCCCACGTCGCAGGGGATGGGCGCGGTGTCCCCGCCTTGGGTTCCGGAGGGTTCTCCCGGGCGGGGACACCTCTCCCTTAGTGGGTGGGGCCGGACGTGATCAGGTTGTGGAGGTGGTGAGCTTCTGGATCGTGGGGGCGGGCGGCGTAACTTATTCGCAGCCAGCCGTCGGCGTCAGTACGGAGGAGGTCGTCGCGGAGGGATGGGTCGGCGCCGCGTTCCAGGAGCAGGCGGATCACGGGGAGATGGCCGCCCGGGATCGCCCAGTGCAGGCCGGTTCGACCGAGGTAGGGCGCCACGTCCGGATGGACGCCGTGGTCGAGGAACCAGCGTACGACCTCGATCCGGCCGTGCTGGCAGGCGTGGACGAACGCCTCTCCTATGATCTCCTCCGGGTCGTCAGTCGGTGGCAGGCGGGAGGGGAAGCCGGCGCCGGTGTCGGCGAGGTCGGGACGTGCCGGGGCGGCGTCCGGGCGGAGCATGCCGTCGCCGTCGAAGCAGGTCCGTACCAGGTCCAGCCGGCCGCAGGCGGCGTACGTCCAGAGTGCCTGCGGGACGATCGCGTGTACTGCTAGCAGGTCGACTACCTCTGTGTTGCCGTGGTAGACGGCGTTCTCCAGTGGAGTGATGCCCAGGGTCCGGGTGCCGGGGTCGGCGCCGGCGTCGAGCAGCAGGCGCACGTAGCCGACCCGGTTGAAGCGGGCGGCCCAGGTGAGCGGGAGGTCCAGGTCGGTGGCCTTGCGGAGGAGGACGGCGACTGCGGCGCGGGGCGCACCGAGTTCTTTGCAGAGCCGGACGCCGGGGATCGTCTCGGGGCCCGCGAGCATGTGCAGCAGGGTGTCGGCCTGCTCGGCGGTCAGCTGGGCCAGTTGGTCAGTGTTGCCGGTCAGCAGGGCTTCGGCTTCGCGGTGCAGCCGCTGCCGTCGGCGGCGGTGTTCGCTGAGGTCGTGCCGGGATTTTTCGGTGAACGACAGGAGTTCCTGCCAGGTCGGGAAGCCGAGCTCCCGCGCGATGATCAGCCGCGCGTCGCGAAGTCCGGCGGTTGCGGCGGAGCGCGCGGTGGCGTGGCGGGGGACGTAGGCCCGTAGCCGTCGCAGCGCTCCGGGACTGTCTCGGCTCAGCTCGGTGAGGAGGGTGTCGGCCATCGACGCGTAGATCCCGGGCATGACGCCCATGAGGCGGGAGACGGGGCGTTCTTCGATGGTGCTGCGGCTTTCGATGTGGGCGCGGAATTCGGGCCAGGTCCGGAAGCCGTGTTCCTGGGCGAGGACGAACTGGGCGTCGCTGAGCAGGAACCGTTCCCCGGCTCGATCGCCCAGCGCGTCGGCGACCCGGGCTCCGGCCGCCGCATCGCCCGCGGCGTACGCGTGATGCAGGTGTTTGGCCTGCTTGCGGTAGTACTCGGCGTTTGGATGGGCCGGTAGCTCGAAATGACGATCGGACATCGCAACCTCCATCGTCGCCGAGGTCCGCTTGCCCGGCCGGAGAGAGGTTGGTGGTGTCCGGTGCGTTGACATGCTGGTCGAGGTGGGAAAATCCCTGCCCGCAGACTGGCAGCGCCCTCGCACGCTTCGCTTCAGGGTAGTTACCGGCTCTGCGCGGAGGCAACCGCCGAAAACGGTTTGTTCTCGCCCGCAGCGTTCCGCACAATCAGGTCGTGATCTTTCAAGGCCGCACCCGCACCCTGCCGGTTTTCCTGCTGCCTGTTAAGGATCACTGCCTTGAACCGCATTCTCCGTGACTACGCCCGCGCCGACGAGCCTTCCTGGCTCCGCTGCCGAGTCCTGGCCTTTCTGAGCACCGCCTACTACGACGACGTCGCCCCGGCGAAACCCGCCATCGCGGCCCCTGGCTTCGAGTTGGTCGCGGTCGACCGGCAGGCCACCGTTCTCGGTCTGATGGACGTCGCCGTCGACGGTGAGCTGGCGACCATCGAGACCGTCGCGGTCCACCCTGACCACCAGCACGCGGGCATCGGCCGCGCGCTGCTCGAACAGGCCCTGACACGCGTCCGCACCATGCCCACGGTGACCACCCTCGACGCCTGGACCCGAGACGACCCGGACGCCTTGCGCTGGTATCGGGCGATGGGCTTCCGCGAGAGCGACCACTACCTGCACGTCTACGCCAGTCACTACGCGAAGGCCGAGCGCACACAAACCGACGAGCCCGCGCACACCAGCGAGCCGGAACGCGCGCTCACCGGCGCCCGCCCAGGCCTGCACCCGGTGTCGGTGTTCCTCCACGCCAGCCTCAACGAGGAGGAGCGGCTACGTCGCGAGTTCGCCCGGGTTCACGTCTGTCGGCGCTTCTCCATGACACTCTGAGGTTCACGTCTGCCGGCGCTTCTCCATGGCAATCTGACCCGGATCAGATTCCAGTTCTGCTGCCCGGCGGAGGTCCTTGGGGCGGCCGATGGCGCGGCGCATCCGGATCAGGTCCTCTCGGGCGGCGTAGTGAACGTGCAGGCCGCTCGGGTCGGCCGTGGTGATCGCGCGGTCGAGGAACTCCCCCACCCGAAGGCCGCCCCAGGGCAGCGCCGGGGTGCAGCAGTCGCCACCGGCCCCGGCCGAGGTGAACTCAACCTTGGGGCGGAGAAAGGACTCCGCGACAAGGGGTACGGGGTTGCCCGCTTCGTCCATCAGCTGGGCATGGACGGTGGCGAAGGCCGCTGCCAAGGCAGGGGCGTGGGCAGGGAGGCCGTCCCAGAGCAGGTCCAGGTCGCCGGTCAGTTCGGTGGATCCGTGCATGATGCCGGCGACCTGCCCGATCACCACGGCCCGGACGCCATGGCGGTGAAGGGCCTCGAGCAGCGGGAACGGGTCGAACCCGAGCGCGCCGTCAGTGCCGATCGTGCCGACGTCGTCGTCGGCGTCCTGGTGACCCAGGCCGGTGCCTGCCCGGTTCAGGGCCAGTTCGCGGGTACGCCGGGCGGCGGCCCGGAGGCGTTCCAACGGCTCGTTGATCATCTGGGCATCCAACACCTGCCCACACCCGTGACGCATGCGATTTTCCGGGGGCCCCGCGGCGAATGTCACGATTTCCGCATCACACGGGAATCTCGGCTGGATCACCATTAAGTGCCCCGCCATTGCCCGCCCACAAGACTCCCCGGATGGTGGAAGCCATGCGGGGGCTGTTTGTCATCAGGCGGGCGTTGAGCGAGCCCCTGCTGTTGCTGGCCGCGTTCTTCTCCATCCTCCTGGCCACCGCCACCCTCGTGGCCCTGACGATGTACGCCTCCACGATCACCGAGGCGGGCGTGCGCCGTACCATGGCAACCGCTGCGATCCCGGACAAGGCGGCGGTCCTGTCCGCTCCGGTGACGAAGGAGAACTTCCACCGGATCGACGCCATGGTGCGCGACCAGGTCGAGCGCGCGTACCAGGGACTGCCTGCGACAGTCACGGCGACGGCCAGGTCGGCCACGTACGTGGCGCCGGGGCAGCTCGGCCGCGAGACGCCGGAGCTGTTCACCTTCGGCCTTTATGAGGATCTGGACAAGCACGCCAAGCTGGTCGCGGGGACCTGGCCGCGGCGAGGGGACGTGGTGGAGGCGGCGGTCTCGCAGCCGGTCGCGACCGCGCTCGGGCTGGCTCCGGGCCGGACGTTCACCACCGAGGGGCGGGTGGACAAGGCGCCGGCCACCGTCCGCGTCTCCGGGATCTTCCAGCTCGACGACCCGTTCGGGGAGCGGTGGTTCGCCGAGCCGCTGCTGGTGCGCGGGGCCGAGGTGGGCAACTACACCACGTACGGCCCGCTGGTCGTGGCACGCGAGACGTTCCTGGAGCGGTTCGCCGACCATGTCAGCGTCACCTGGCTGGCGGTGCCGGACCTGCGGGGGCTGCAGCCCGACCGGCTGGCGGCGTTCGCGGCCGACGTCGCCGGGACGAAGGAACGCCTGGCCCGGGCGGGCTGCGTCAACTGCGGGGCCACCTCCCGCCTGCCCGAGGTCATCGCCCAGCTCGACACCGCCGCGCTGGTGGCACGTTCGACCATGCTCATCCCGGTGCTCCAGCTCGTCCTGCTGGCGGGCTATGCGCTGATGCTGACCGCCCGCCTGCTGGCCGACCACCGGCGCATGGAGGCCGCGCTGCTGCGGGCGCGGGGGGCGGGCAGTGTGCGGCTGGCGCTGCTCACGGGCGCGGAGGCGTTGCTGGTCGCGGTCCCATGCGCGGTGGCGGCACCGTTCCTCGCGCCAATCCTGCTCGAAGCAGCGGGCGCGAGCGCAGGGGCAGCCGGCACGGGGGCTGAGGTGGGGGCGTTTGTGGTGGCGGCGCTTGTTGCCGGTGCCTGTGCGGTACTGCTGGCGCTGCCCGCCCTGGCCGGGGCCCGGCGTACCTATGTCGAGACGCAGACCGCGCGCGCCCGCAGAGGGCTGGTGCAGCGGGCCGGGGCGGACCTGGTGCTGGTGGGGGTGGCGGCGCTGGCGATCTGGCAGCTCCGACACTATGGGGCCCCGGTGACGGCCACCGCGACCGGCGGGCTGGGGGTCGATCCGCTGATCGTCTCCGGCCCGGCGCTGGCGTTGCTGACCGGCGGGCTGGTGAGCCTGCGGCTGGTGCCGCTGGTATCCGGGCTCGCGGAACGGCTGGCCACCAGACAGACGGGCCTGGCCCCCGCGCTGGGCGCGATGCAGGTGAGCAGACGCCCGCTGAGGTACGCCGGCCCGGCCCTGCTGCTGACCATGGCCGTGGCGATCGGCGGCCTGTCGCTGGCCACAGCGGCCACCTGGCGAACCTCCCAGAACGACCAGGCCGCCCACCAGACCGGTGCGGACCTGCGCATCTCCGACCCGCCCGAGAACCACGAACTCGGCGTATTCGGCCGAGGCGGCACGTTCGCCACTCTGCCGGGCGTGCGAGCCATCAGCCCGGTCTACCGAGGCAGCGCCGACGTCGGAGGCACGGACGTCACGATGCTCGGCGTGGACGCGGCCAAGATCGGCGGCATCATGCGGCTGCGCGCCGACCTGTCGCCCGACCCGGTCCCGGACATGGCCGCCAGGCTGCTCGCCGGACGTCCCGACATCCCGGTGATCCCCTTACCGGGCGACCGGCTGCGGCTGGGCGTGCGGCTAGAGGCAGCGGAAGCGGTGCCGGTCAAGGTCAGCGTCGTGGACGGGCTGGGCGTCTGGCGGGAGCTGACCATCGGACCACTGGAGCCAGGCAAGCACACGCTGGAGCTGGACCTGCGTCCGCTCTACGGCCGCACGGGCACGCCGGGCCCCCTGTCCCTGCGCGGACTGACGTTCGACCTGCCAGTCCCGGCAAGAGGCGCGGCAACCAGGATCACCGTAACCGGCCTGAACGCCCCAAAAGGCACCCCCTGGACCCACGCCATCCAGCGCCCCGGCCGCCTGCGCGGCGGCAAGCTCACGACGACCCCAGGCGGCTTCACCATCGAGGTCCCGGCACCCAAACCCGCCGAAGCCCCCGCCGACCCACAGCCCCTGGTCGTCACCCTGGGCAAGGCCGACCTGCTGGCCTCGCCGAGCGATCGAAGCCACCCCCTGCCCGTGGTCGTCTCGCGAGATCTGGCAGCCATCATGAAGGCGCGCGTCGGCCAGGTCACCGCGGTGGCGATCGAGGGCCGCAACACCGCGGTACACGTGGCAGGCATCGTGGACGCGCTGCCCTCGACGGCCGCGGGACGGCCCGCCGTACTCCTGGATCTGCCCACGGCGCAGGCCCGTGACCAGGCGTGGGCGCTGCCGCCGAAGCCCGTCACCGAGTGGTGGGCTGCGGCGCGCGGCGGCGACACCGCGCCCGCGGTGGAGCGGTTGCGGCACGCGCCCGCGTGGGGCGCGAGCGTGGTGGATCTGCCGTCGCAGGCGGCGAAGCTGCGTGACGACCCGCTGGCGGCGGGGTTGGAGGGGGCGCTGACGCTCGGCTTCGCGGCGGCGCTGGCGTTCGCGGTGCTGGGGTTTCTGGTGAGCGCGGCGGTGGCGGCGCGCGAGCGGGCAGGTGAGCTGGCGATCCTGCGGGCGCTGGGGATGAGCGGGCGGCAGCTGTTCTGGTTGCTGGCGGTGGAGCAGGCGTTCGTGATCGGGCTGGCGATGGGGGCGGGGATCGGGCTGGCGGTCGTGGTGGGGTATCTGGTGGTGCCGCACATCGTGCTGACCGGGCAGGCGGCGGCCGTGGTGCCGGCGGTGACGCCGGTCTTCCCGTGGTGGGCCACGCTGGCGATGGCGGTGGCGGTCTGCCTGGTGTTGTTCGGCGTGGTCGCGGGGCTGGCGGGCAGCCTGCGCCGCCGGGCGCCGCTGGTCAAGGAGGACCTGTGAACCCGCTGCGCCTGGCCAGGACGCACGCCGGAGCGCTGGCCGTGCTCGCCGCCCTGGTGGCCGCGGCGGCGCTGCTGGTGGCGGCGCTGCCGAAGATGATGGAGGCGGCCTACGACCGGGCGTTCGCGCACTCGGTGGGGTCGGCGTCCGCGGACTGGACGGACCTGACGGTCGAGTACTCCACCCAGGACAACCCGCCCGAGCACCGCACCGCCGAGGACTTCGCCCGGCGCGACACGCGGCTGCGCGAGATCCTGCCGCCGGACCTGCGCCGGATGGTGGGGCCCGGCCATCAGCGGGCCTCCACGTTCAACCTGCCCGTGATGAAGGGGCCGATGGCGGACGGCCCGCTGTTCGTGGACCCGACCTGGGTCTCCGGCGTCGAGCAGCGCATCCGCTACGTGGCCGGGCGGCCTCCCGGCAAGTCGGACGGCAGGCGTTTCGAGCTCGCGGTCGTCAGGTCGGCCGCCGAGGCGATGAACATCCGGGTCGGCACCCGCCTCCAGCTCGGCACCGTCGGGGTCATCGACGCGACCGTCACCGGCCTCTTCGACGTCGTGGACCCGGCCGACCGGTTCTGGGACCACAACCGGGCCGTGCGCGCGGTCAACCGGGTGCCGCTCCCCGGCAGCGACATCTACGAACTGCACGTCGACGCGCTCATCTCACCGGAGAGCCTGCCGGTGCTCGGCGGCGGGGAGCGGCAGCTCCGCTACGCGTGGGTGATCCCGCTGGACACCAGCAAGGTCACCGCGCGGGAGGCGCCCGCGCTGCCCGCGGCCATCGCCGAATACGAGCGGCTGACCGGCGTCGAGGCCGCCGACCCGTGGAACCGCTACGTCCTCGACACCCGCTTCCCCGAGCTGCTCGGCAGGTTCCTGGGCGAGCTGGCCACCGCGCAGACCGTGATGACCGTGGTGCTGGGCGGGCTGCTGGCGGTCTCGCTGTGTGTGGTGCTGCTGGCCGTACAGCTGATGGTGGAGCGGACGGACCGGGCGCTGGCGCTCGCGCGGGCGCGCGGCGGGTCGCTGCGGCAGGTCGCGGGCGCGGGGACGGGTCTGGTGGCGCTGGCCACGCTGCCCGCCGCGCTGGGCGGATACGGGCTGTCCTACGCCGTGCCCGGCCCGCTGACGCCGATCGTGCACGCCGGTCCCGCGCTGATCTCCGTCGCCGTCGTGGCCGGCGCGGCGGCGCTGCTCGCGGTCCGGCACCGCGCACCCCTGCACGAGCGGCGCGCCGACGTCGTGGCCGCCCGGCTGTCACCGGCGCGGATCACCGTGGAGGCGGCGGTGGTGGCGCTGGCGCTCGGCGGCGCGTTCCTGCTGCGCCTGCGCGGGCTGGCGGTCGGGGACCCGTTCCTGGTGCTGGTGCCGTTCGGGCTGACGGTGGCGGTCGCGGTGATCACCGTGCGCTGCTATCCCTTCCCCCTCCGCCTCCTGGTACGGCTGGCCGCACGCCGTCGCCGGGCGGTGCCGTTCCTGGGCCTGACGCTGGCGGCCAGGGCGCGCTCGTTCTCGGTGCTGCCGGTGCTGGTGCTGCTGCCCGCGCTGGCCGTGTCGGTCTTCTCCGCGGTGATCGCCTCGGGCATCTCGACCGCCCAGGAGCACGTGGCGTGGAACGAGGTCGGCGCCCACGCCCGCCTGCAGGCCGCCGGCGTGTTCTCTCCCGAGGCGGTCGAGCGGGTGCGCCGGGTTCCGGGGGTGAAGCGGGTGGTTCCCGCGCAGATCGCCACCGTGCGGATCGCCGAGCGCCATCCCACGCTGGTGGCCATCGACCTGGAGGCGTACCGCGCGATCGTGGCCGGGACGCCGCTCAGGCCGCCCGGCCCGCTGCGCGACGGTCCTGGGATTCCCGCTCTGGTGCCGCCCGACCAGGTGGTCCCCGAGCTCACGGTGACGTGGAACGTGCAGGTGAAGCTGCGGCCCCAGGGCTCGGTGACCTCGTTCCCGGGGCTGGGCGATCTGCGGGAGTTCGTGGTGACGCCGCTGGACGTGCGGGCGCGGATGGGGCGCGAGGTGGAGATCACCACGTTGTTCGTGCAGGGCGACGGCGTGGCGGCGGCGGACCTGGCCGAGGCGGCTGGCGCGGGTGTGCGGGTGCGCACGTTCGGGGACGCGCTGCGGGCGATCGAGGACGAGCCGCTGACGGCGACGGTCCAGGTGGTCTTCCGTGTGGTGACGCTGGCGCTGGGCGGCTACGCGCTGGCGGCGGTGGTGCTGGCGCTGGTGGTGGGCGCGCGGGAGCGGGCGCGGGCGCTGTCGTTCCTGCGCACGCTCGGGCTGTCGGCGGGGCAGGCGCGGCGGCTGACGGTGCTGGAGGTCACGCCGATGATCCTGCTGACGGCGCTGGCCGGTCTGGGGCTGGGTCTCGGGCTGGAGCCCGCGCTGGGTCCGGCGATCGACCTGTCGGCGTACGCGGGCGGGGCGGCGGTGGCGGGGACCGAGGTGTGGTGGCCGCTGTTGCTGGCGGCGACACTGGCCCTGGTGTCGGTTCTGGGGGTTTATATCCACATTTGGCTGGGCCGCCGGGCTGTCGTGGGTGCGATACTTCGCGTGAATGAGTAAGAGCATCCAGGTCCTGTGCGATTTGTGTCACAGTTTCGATATCACATGCGCATCGCCGCAGCGTATCGGGTGCGCATCCCTTAAGAAGATCACCTTGCCCTCGACTCGGCCGATCCTCAAAAGTTCACTAAACGGGTGAAGGGGGTCATATGCGGGGGCCGTTGATCGTCAAGCGGGCGTTCAGTGAACCGCTCCTTCTCCTCGCCGCCCTCGGCTCCATCCTCCTGGCCACCACCACGCTCGTGGCGCTGACCATGTACGCCTCGTCCATCGCCGACGTCGGCGTCCGGCGGACCATGGAGACGGCCTCCTTCGGCAACACCGCCGTCACGGTGACCGTGCCGGTCAAGGGCGAGACCTTCCCGAAGCTGGACCAGGTCATCCGCGAGCAGGTGGGCAAGCTCTTCACCGGGGTGCCGACGGCGATCGGCGCCAGCTTCCACTCCGACTCCTTCGCCATGCCCGGTCAGGAGCGCAAAGAACGCCCCGAACTCCTCAGGTTCGGCAGCTACGACGGCCTCGACCGGCACGCCAAGCTGGTCTCCGGCGCCTGGCCGCGCGACGGCGCGCGGCCGCTGGAGGCCGCGGTCTCGCTGCCCGCCGCCTCGGCCACCTCGTTCAAGGTCGGCCAGGTCATCACCACGCAGGGCCGCGTGGACAAGAAGATCCGCCAGGTGAAGATCGTCGGCATCTTCCAGCTCGACGACCCCTTCGGCGACCGCTGGACCGGCGAACCCCTGCTCAGCCGGGGCGTCGAGACCGGCTCCTACACCACCTACGGCCCGCTCATGGTCGGCCGCGAGACCTTCCTCTCCGACTTCGCCACCACCGTCAGCACCACCTGGACCGCGCTGCCCGACCTGCGCCAGGTCTCCCCCGAACAACTGCGCCCGCTGGCCGACGGCGTCAGCGGCCTGCGCGAGCGGCTCCGCTCGAACGGCTGCTCCGAGTGCACAGCCGTCAGCCGGCTCAACGGCGCGCTCACCCAGCTCGACACCGCCGCCCTGGTCTCCCGCTCGACCATGCTCATCCCGGTGCTGCAACTGCTGCTCCTGGCCGCGTACGCGCTCATGCTCACCGCCCGCCTGCTGGCCGACCACCGGCGCATGGAGGTCGCGCTGCTGCGTTCGCGCGGCGCCGGCACCTGGCGCCTGGCCTCCCTGGCCGGCGGCGAGGCGCTGCTGGTGGCCGTCCCGTGCGCGGTCATCGCGCCGTTCCTCGGTCCGCCGCTGCTCGCCGCGGTCAACGCGCTGCCGTGGATCCAGGCCTCGGGTGTACGGCTGGCGCCCGTCGCCGACCTCGGCACCTTCCTGGTCTCCAGCTCGGTGGCGCTCGTGTCGGCGGTGCTCCTGGCACTGCCCGCCCTCGCCGGGGCCCGCCGTACCTATGTGGAGGAACAGTCGGCACGCGGCCGCAGCGGCGCGCGCGGCCTGATCGAGCGCGCGGGCGCGGACCTGGCGCTGCTGGTCGTGGCCGGGCTGGCGATCTGGCAGCTGCAGCACTACGGCGCGCCGGTGACCTCGACCACCACCGGCGAGCTGGGCATCGACCCGCTGATCATCTCGGGACCCGCGCTGGCGCTGCTCACCGGCGGCATGCTCGGCCTGCGCCTGGTCCCCCGCATCTCCAAGATCGCCGAACGGTTCACCACCAAGCGCGCCAGCCTCGCGCCGGCCCTGGGCGCGTGGCAGGTGGCCAGGCGGCCGCTGCGCTACTCGGGACCCGCGCTGCTGCTGACCATGGCGATCGCCATCGGCATCGTCTCGATGGCCACCGCGTCCACCTGGCGCGCCTCGCAGAGCGACCAGGCCCGCCACCAGGCGGGCGCCGACCTGCGGCTGACCGGGCCGCCGGACGGCGGCGAGCTCGGCACGCTCGGCCGGGGCACCGCCTTCAGCACGCTGCCGGGCGTCCGGGCCGCCGCCCCCGCCTACCGGGGACGCGCCGACGTCGACAACACGTTCGTCAGCCTGATCGCCATCGACGCCGCCAAGCTCGGCCAGGTGTTCCAGCTGCGCTCCGACCTGTCCTCCCAGACGGTCACCGAGCTCGGCGCCGGGCTGACCGCCGGCCGGCCGAAGACCGCGCCGGTGACGCTGCCCGGCACCCCGCGCACGCTCACCGTGGACGTGCAGGCGCCCTACGGCGCGGTCCCGCTGCAGGTCGTGCTCTCCGACGCGCTCGGCGTCCGCCACGCACTGCCGGTCGAGGCGGTCGCCAAGACCGTACGGCAGGCCACTATCGACCTCACCGCCCTGACCGGGCGCGGCGGCAAGGTCAGCTACCCGCTGGCCGTCGAGGGCTTCATCTCCGGAGTCAGCGAGACCGACCGCGAGGCCCGCGTGCTCGCGCTGCGCGCCGACGGCCAGAAGGTGAACGTGCCCGCCGGCCTGCGCTGGTCGGGCGCGGACCAGGCCGGCCGGGAAGGGCTGTTCACCATCGAGTCCGGCCGCGAGGGCGCGGTCGTGATGCCGGCGCCCCCGGGCGTGGACCCGGCCAAGATGCTGCTGCCTCCGCGCGCGGCCGGCGCCCTGGTCAACGCGCCGCTGCCCGTCGTGCTCACCGCCGACCTGGCCGCCGCGCTCAAGCTGACCGTGGGCCAGGTCGCGCCGATCACCTTCGAGCGGCAGGTCATCGAGGTCAAGCTGGCCGGCGTGGTGGAGCGCATGCCGACGACGACGCCGGAGCAGCCGGCCGTACTCGTGGATCTGAAGACGCTGCAGGACCGCACGCTCAGCGCGGGCGAGATCCCGCTTCCCGCGACCGAATGGTGGCTGAACACCGGCGGCGCGTCCGACGCCGCGGACGAGAAGATCAGGACCAACCCGGTCTGGAACGTCACCGCGCTCGACCAGCGGCGGCTGGCGACGGAGCTGCGTGACGACCCGCTGGGCAGCGGCCTGCAGGGGGCGCTGATCCTCGGCTTCCTGGCGGCGCTGGTCTTCGCGGCGCTCGGGTTCCTGGTCAACGCGGCGGTGGCGGCGCGCGAGCGGATGTCGGAGTTCACCATCCTGCGCGCGCTCGGGGTGAGCTTCCGTCAGGTGTTCGGGCTGCTGGCCATCGAGCAGACGTTCGTCATCGGGCTGTCGCTGGCGGCCGGGACGGGGCTGGCCGTCGCCGTCGGATATCTGGTCGTGCCGCACATCGTGCTCACCGGCCAGGCCGCGGCGGTCACGCCGGACGTGCGGCTGGACATCCCGTGGCCGGCCACGGCGGCCATGCTCGTGGTGGTGGCCGTGGTGTTGTTCGCCATCGTCGCCGGGCTGGCCCGCAGCATGCGGCGGCAGGGTCTCGGTCAAGTGCTGCGCATCGGGGAGGACCAATGAAGACCCTGCGGCTGGCTCGGGTGCATCCCGGCGCCCTCGCCATGCTCGCCGTCCTCACCCTGAGCGCCTGCCTGCTCATCGCGGGCATGCCGCGGATGATGCAGGGGGCCTTCAACCGGGCGATGGCGCAGTATCTCGACGCCGCCCCGGCGCAGCAGGCCGACCTGACCGCGCTCGCCACCTCCAACGGGATCCGGCAGGACATCGACTCCGTCGAGCGGTTCAAGCTCTGGGACGCGGAGGTGCGCAAGCTGCTCCCGGCCGGGCTGCGGCCGGTCGTGCGCCCTCCCGCCGCGGGCACCTCGCACATGAGCGCCAAGACCTCGCGCACCCCGGTGCACGACACCGGCGGCATGAGGTACATCAACCTGGCCTGGCTGTCCGACGCCGACCGGCGCGTGCAGTGGATCGAGGGACGGGCGCCGGGCAAACCATCCACCAAGCGCTTCGAGAACACCGACATCCCCCTCTTCGAGGTCGGCGTCGTCGCCGAGGCGGCCACGAAGATGGGGCTCACGATCGGCACCGAGCAGATCATCGGCGAGAGCGACTACGCCGCGATCAAGGTCGTCGGCATCTTCAAGGCGCTCAACCCGGCCGACCGCTGGTGGAGCCACAACGCCGACGCGCTCAACGTCAACGAGGTGCAGCCGCCGGGCAAGCTGGACCTCGAGAAGTCCATCACCGCGCTGATCCCCCCCGCCGCGCTGACCGTGCTGAGCGGCCAGGCCCGCCAGCTCGACTACCGCTGGGTCCTGTCCGTCGACACCGCCGCCCTCGGCAGCCTCGACCCCGTCGAGGTGCAGGCCGCCATCAAGGACTACGACAAGGCGCTCGCGCTCAACGCCAAGGGCGACTTCGCGCACCGCCTCGACACCCAGCTCGCCAACCTCATCGCCGCCTTCCTCACCAAGCTGGCCACCGCGCAGACGATCATGTACCTGGCGCTGGGCGGGCTGCTCATGGTCGCGCTCGGCGTCATCGTGCTCGGCGTGCAGCTCGTGCTCGACCGCATCGACCAGGCGCTCGGCCTGATGCGGGCGCGCGGCGCCGCGCTGCGCCAGATCATCGCGACCGCGGGCGGGCTCACCGCCGCCGCCCTGCTGCCCGCGGTCCTCGCCGGGTGCAGCCTGGCCCACCTCGTGCCCGGACCCGCCGTCGCCCTGGTGCACATCGGCCCCGCGCTGCTGCTGCTCACCGGCATCGGCTACGCCTGCGCCCGAGCCGCCCTGGAGCACCGCGCGCCCCTGAACGAGCGGCGCGGCGACGTGGCCACCGCCAAGCCGTCGGCCAAGCGGATCACGCTGGAAGTCCTGGTCATCGGGCTCGCCCTGGTCGGCGCGTACCTGATCCGCACCCGCGGGCTCACCACCGACGTGGCCACGCAGGGTCAGGACCCGTTCCTGCTGTTCGTCCCGATCGCGCTCACGCTGGCCGCCGCGCTGATCACCCTGCGCTGCTATCCCTACCCCCTGCGCCTCATCGTACGGCTGGCGGCACGGGCCCGGCCCGCCGTACCCTTCCTGGGCCTGACCAGGGCGGCCCGCGCCCGCTCCTTCAGCGTGCTGCCCGTGCTGATCCTGCTGCCCGCGCTGGCCGTGTCGGTGTTCGCCTCGCTGATCTCCAGCGGCATCGTCCGCACCCAGGAGGTCGCCGTGTGGCAGAAGGCCGGCGCGCCGATCCGCGTCGAGTACGCCGGCATCTTCACCGACGAGGCCATAGCCCAGATCGGCCGGACGCCCGGCGTCGACCAGGTCGTCCCCGCGCAGCTCGGCAAGGTGCAGATCGGGTTCACCGCCGAGCGGGCCGACATCCTCGCCGTCGACCTGGCCGCGTGGAGCAAACTCATCGCCGACGCCCCGATCACCCTGCCCGCCCAGCCCGGCGGCGACGGCATCCCCGCGCTCGTCTCGCCCGCCATGAAGGGCCGCGGCACCATCGACGTCGGCTGGCAGAACCGGATGAAGGTCCGCGAAGCCGGCGTCATCGAGAAGGTGCCCGGGTTCTTCAGCCAGGGCCGCTTCCTCGTCGTGCCGCTGGACGCCAACCAGCGGGCCGGCACCCGCGTCAACGTCAACACCCTGCTCATCAGCGGCAGCGCCGACCCCGCCCAGGTCCGGGCGGAAGCCGTCAAGGCGGTCTCGGCCGCGGTCAAGGGCGGCGACAGCGCCAAGCTGATCACCGTGGCCGGCGCCGCCGAGGCCCGCGCGGCCATCACCGGTGACGCGCTGACCGGCACCGTCCTGGCCATCCTGCGCATCGTGACCGTGGCGCTGGCGGCGTACGCGCTGGTCGCGGTCGTGGTGACCCTCGTGATCAGCGCGGCCGAACGGGCCGCGGCGCTGTCGTTCCTGCGTACGCTGGGACTGTCGGCACGCCAGGCACAGGGACTGACCGTCCTGGAGATCTCCCCGATGATCGTGCTGACCTCGCTGGCCGGGCTCGCGCTCGGCCTCGTCCTGCCCGCCGCGCTCGGTCCCGGCGTCGACCTGTCGGCCTACACCGGCGACCTCGGCGTCCAGAGCTACGACCTCGACCTGTTGACTCCCACGCTCCTGGCCGCCGGGCTGACCGGCGTCGCCGTAGTGGGCGCCTACGCGCACACCGCCATCAGCCGTCGCCGCAGCCTCGGCTCCGTACTCCGAGTGGGTGAGTGAACGTGAACCCGACCCTGTCCGAGCTGGAAGCCCAGGCGAGCCAGGAGAAGGCCGCCTTCGGCGGTGACGCGCACATCGTCTGTGACAACCTCGTCCGCATCTACAAGACCGAGGGCGTCGAGGTCGTCGCCCTGCAGGGCCTGGACCTGCTGGTGCAGAAGGGCGAACTGGTCGCCATCGTCGGCGCGTCGGGCTCCGGCAAGTCGACCCTGCTGAACGTGCTGTCCGGCCTCGACGTCCCCACCGCCGGCCTGGCCAAGGTGGCGGGCACCGACCTGCTGTCCATGGCGGCCAAGGACCGGCTGCGCTACCGGCGCGAGGTCGTCGGCTTCATCTGGCAGCAGACGGCGCGCAACCTGCTGCCGTACCTGACCGCCCAGGAGAACGTCGAGCTGCCCATGAAGCTGGCCGGCAAGGCCCGCAAGGGGCGGGCCGCCGAGCTGCTGACGCTGCTCGGTGTCGACTACTGCGCCGACCGCCGGCCGTCCGAGATGTCCGGCGGCGAGCAGCAGCGCGTCGCCATCGCCGTGGCGCTGGCCAACTCTCCGCAGCTCATCCTCGCCGACGAGCCCACCGGCGAGCTCGACAGCGACACCTCGGAGGAGGTGTTCCACGCGCTGCGCAAGGCCAACCGGGAGCTCGGCGTCACTGTCGTCATCGTCACCCACGACCCGCTCGTCTCCGAGCAGGTCGATCGCACGATCGGCATCCGCGACGGCCGTACCTCCAGCGAGACGCTGCGCCGCGAGGGCGCCGAGGGTCAGATCGTCGCCGAGGAGTACGCCGTCCTCGACCGCGTCGGCCGCCTCCAGCTGCCCCGGGACTTCATGAACGCCCTGGAGCTGGAGCGGCGCGTACGTCTCGAACTCGAGTCCGACCACATCGGCGTATGGCCGGCGCGTGAGGAGAGCAACGGTGAGTGAGCCCCTGGTCGTCGTCGACGGGCTGCGCAAGGTCTACCGGTCGGGCCCCAAGGAGGTCGTGGCCCTGCGCGAGGTGTCCTTCCAGGCCTTCCCCGGCGAGCTGATCGCCATCCGCGGCCGGTCGGGCTCCGGCAAGACCACGCTCCTGAACCAGATCGGCGGCCTGGACCGTCCCGACGCCGGCCGGGTCGTCGTGGCGGGCGAGGAGGTCACCGCGATGAGCGAGGACGCCCTGCTCGCGCTGCGGCGCGACACCGTCGGCTTCGTCTTCCAGTCCTTCGGCCTCATCCCGGTGCTGTCGGCCGCCGAGAACGTCGGCGTGCCCATGCGCCTCGCGCGCACGCCCGTGGAAGAGCGCGAGAAGCGGGTACGCATGCTGCTGGCCCTCGTCGGCCTCGAACAACACGTCAACCAGCGCCCCTACGAACTGTCCGGCGGCCAGCGCCAGCGCGTGGCCATCGCGCGCTCGCTGGCCAACCGGCCGAGGCTGCTCATCGCCGACGAGCCGACCGGCCAGCTCGACTCCCAGACCGGCCGCCAGATCATGCAGCTCATCCGGGCGCTGGTGCGCAGCGAGGGCGTGACGGCGCTGGTCGCCACCCACGACCCGAGCCTGATCACGCTGGCCGACCGGGTGCTGGAGATCAGCGACGGCGTGGTTCAGGAAGCGGCGCTGCTGCAGGACTCCTGACGACGACGGCGGCGAGGTTGGCCGCCATCACCAGCACCCCCGCCACCAGCAGCAGCCCCGTGCCGCCGGTCAACCCGGCCAGCGGCACCGCCACGGCCAGCCCGAACGGCCGCGACGCGAACGAGATCAGCTGGTCGAACGAGCGCACCCGCCCCAGCGCCGCCTCCGGGATCTCCTCGGCCACGACCGTCTCCCACAACGGGCTCAGCAGGCCCAGCCCGAACATCGCCACCAGATACGCCCCCGCCAGCACCCAGACCGGGGCGGCGAACGCCAGCGCGGCCATCGGCAGCACGTACAGCGCCGCGCTCACCTGGACCACCACCAGCGGGCGGCGGATGGGCAGCCTGGGAGCGACGAGCACGCCCGCGACCAGGCCGACGGTGCCGCACTGCACGATCAGCACCCAGCCGGCCTCGCCCGCCACGCCCGTGACGGCCAGCGGGCCCAGGGTCAGGAAGAGGCCGGCGGCGAAGTGCCAGACGCCGTGGCCGAGCACGCTGGTCAGGAACCATCGTCTGCGCCTGACCTCCTGCCAGCCCTCGCGCAGCTCGGCGCCGAAGGAGCGGCGGTCGGCGGGGTGGGGCGGGCTTGCCGTACGGACTGAGCCGAGGGTGAGTGCCGAGCACGCGAACAACAGCCCGGTCAGCAGCGCCGCCCAGCCAGGACCCGCCACGAGCACCACCCCGCCCGCGAGCGCGGGCGCCACCACCGCCGACAGGCTCGTCGCCACGCCGATGCGCGCGTTGACCCGCAACCGGTCCCGCTCGGGCACGACCGCCACCACCAGCCGGGGCACGGCCGGCATCCCGAACGCGATCGCCACCCCCGCGGCGGCCGAGAGAACGGCCAGGTCGAGGATCCGGTTCACGCCGAGCAGCAGCTCGGCGCCGATGCCTAACTGGGTGAGACAGCGGACCAGGTCCGCGCCCAGCGCCACCCGCTCCGGCCTCATGCGGTCGGCGAGCACCCCGCCGATGGGCAGGAACAGCAGCAGCGGGACGAGTTCGGCGGCGAGCACCAGTCCGAGGTCGGCGCCGGAGCCGGTGGTGCGCAGGACGGCGAGGGTGAGGGTGGTGGGGATCAAGGCGGTGGCGAGGGCGGACAGCGCGCGCCCGGCCAGCAGGCGGTTCGTCATGGCCTGGGATAGTATTTCGCTGGCGAATGATTCGTCAACAAAATACTTGGTGGGCGTATGATCCAATCGTGGAAGACTCCGTCGACCGTCACCTGGCCCGCTGGCGCGGCAAGGCCCCCTACGACGAGCTGGTCGAGGGGGTGGTGACCCGGATGCAGATGCTGGTCAAGCACCTCCACCAGACGAAGGCGGCGGCGCTGGCCGAGGTGGGGATGCAGGACTTCGAGTTCGAGACGCTGCACCGGCTGATGGCGCACTCCGGTGGCGCGACGCCTTCTGTGCTGGCGGCTGAGTTGCTGCTGTCACCGGCGGGGATGACGGGGCGGCTCGACACGCTCGAACGGTCGGGGCTTATCCGGCGGGTGCGGAGCACAGATGACCGGCGGCGGGTGGACGTGGAGCTTACTGACCGCGGACGCGAACTGTGGACCGAGGCCATGCAGATCCGGGCGGAGGTGGAGTCGGAGATGATCTCGGCACTGTCGCTCGAGGATCGCGTGACGCTGGACGGCCTCCTAAAACAACTCCTCCACAACGTCGAATCCCCCCACTAACCCCCACCCCCACCAGCCTGCGCGCCCCCATTAGCCTGCGCGCTCCGCCAGCCCTCGCCCGCCCAGCCTGCGCGCCCTCCACCAGCCTGCGCACGCCACCAGCCCTCGCCCGCTGAGCCTGCGCGCCCCACCCGCGCTCCACCCGCCCAGCCCTTCGCACTCCACCAGCCTGCGCACGCCGCCAGCCCTCCGCCCACCCAGCCTGTGCACCCCACCGGCCCTCCGGCCGCACAGCCTGTGCACCCCACCGGCCCTCCGGCCGCACAGCCTGCGCTTGCCCTTCTGACCACGCGGGCTCTCTGCCGCCCGCAAGCCCTTGCGGCCCCTTGGCTTCGGCCGCTTGCCCGTGTGACACGTTGGCCGGTTGGGCCGCGTTATCCACAGCCCCCGCCTCACCCCCAGAACCCCGTTCGCCCGATCCCCCTCACCCCGCCCCGCCGTACCGTCACTGCCGTGCGCTCCCCCGATCCCACCAGCGAGCAGGCCATAGCCGAGGCGAGGCTGCGATCGATCACCCATCCGGGGACGGGCGAGCGCACCCCAAACCTCCCACCCACCTTCCAGGCATTCCGCGCAGCGGTAACCGCCCAAGCCCCAACCCGCACCGGCGTACGCGTCCTCATAGCCATAGGCGCTCTGGCAGCAGCCGTAGCCGCGTTCACCTTCTGGCGCTCAGCCCCCACCCCAGCCCCACTACCACCACCCCCGGCAGCAACCACCCCGCGCCCCACCGCCTCGGTAACCATCCACGTCACCGGCAAAGTACGCACCCCAGGCGTCTACCGCCTCCCCACCGGCTCCCGCGTCACGGACGCCCTGACAGCCGCCGGAGGCCTGCGAAAAGGCACCGACCCAACCCCCCTGAACCTGGCCCGCCGCCTGATAGACGGCGAACAGATAGCAGTGGGCACCCCCGAGGCAGCAGCAGCCCTGGCCGCAAACCCAACAACCTCAATAGTCGACCTGAACACCGCCACCCCCATCCAACTGGAGCAGTTACCAGGCGTAGGCGAGGTCCTGGCCTCCCGCATAGCCGAGTTCCGCGACACCCACGGCGGTTTCACCAGCATCGACCAGCTCAAGGAGGTGACAGGCATAGGCCCGCGCAAATATGAAGAGCTCAAAGACCGAGTCCGCGTATAGCCCCACAGTCCTGCCCGCCCTGGCCACCTGGGCCACCGCCCTGATCCTCCTGGGCGCCCCACCAACGGTCAGCTTCATATGCGCGGCCATAGCCACCCTGGCCACCGCAGCCCTCTACGCCACACCCCCCTGGCGAGGAACCACAGTGGCCATAGCCGCCTGCACAGCAGCGACAGCCGCCACGGTGGCCTTCCACACCCACGCAGTATCCACAGGCCCAGTACCCGACCTAGCCAGAAAAGGCATAACCGCAACAGCCGAGGTAGTCCTCACCAACGACCCCAGAACCCGAAAGAACCCCCGCTTCCCCGGCGAGAGCGTAGTAGCAGAAGCCCGCCTAGAGCTCCTACAAACCCCCACAACCCACCTAGCCCTGAGCACCCCAGTAACCCTCTTCGCCACAGGCCCCCACTGGCGAACCCTCCTCCCCAGCCAACGCCTGAAGATCACCGCCAAACTGGCCCCAGCCAACCCAGCCGACCTAACAGCCGCCGTACTACTGGTAAAAGGCCCCCCGGAACAGCTAGGCACCCCCTCCACCATCCAAACCGCAGCCGGATCCCTGCGCTCCGGCCTCAGAGCCGCAGCCACCCCCTTCCCAGAAGACCAACGCGGCCTCATCCCCGCCCTGGTAGTAGGCGACACCTCCCGCATGGACCCCCAGGTAACCGCCGACTTCAAAGACGCAGGCCTAACCCACCTGACGGCAGTATCAGGCGCCAACCTAGCCATAATCGCCGGCGCGGCCCTGGCCATCTCCCGCCTAACAGGCCTCCCCCTACCCGTCCGAGCAGTCCTGGCCGCAGCCGCCATGATCGCCTTCGCCGTAGTAGCCCGCCCCTCCCCCAGCGTCCTACGCGCCCTGGCAATGGGCCTGGCAGCCGCCCTGGCCCTGGCCACCGGTCGCCCCCGCCAAGGCATGGCCGCCCTGTCCATCTCCGTCCTCTTCCTGATCCTCTTCTCCCCAGACCTGGCCCGCTCGTACGGCTTCGCCCTCTCCGTAACCGCCACCGCCGGCATCCTCCTCCTAGCCCCCAAATGGCGCGACCACCTAACCCACCCCCCACCCCGTCACAACCCCACCCCCAACACCAACACCAACCCCCAGCGCCAGCACCAGCCCCAGCCCCAGCCCCAGCCCCAGCCCCAGCCCCAGGATCAGGCCCAGGCCCAGGCCCAGGCCCAGGCTCAGACCCGCCCCAGCCCTACTCCCGCACCCGCACCCGCCGCCGATTCAACCCAAGCAACACTTACGGCCACCCCCGCAGCCCCCTCCCACCTCCCTCACGCCATCCGAGCAAGCGCGCCGACAGATCCCGGCGTCCAAGGCCACGCACGAGCAGACAACGCGACCCACCAAGCCCGCGCGCACCGCACCACCGCAGAACCCGGCGCAGCCCACCCCATCACCACAGAGCCGTTCACCGGACACCCCGTCACGGCACAACCCGTCACCGCGCGTCCGGCCGCGTCCCTCGCCCTCACCACGGAAGCCCCTCAGACCCGAAGCACACGCAAGCGACACCACCCACTCCCAAGAGCTTCCGGGGCCCAGGCGGCAAGAAGCCTCCTCAGGCCGCGGCGGGCCCTGCCCAGGTGGCTGGCGGAGGCGGTCGCTGTGCCGGCCGCCGCCCAGTTCGCCGTGACTCCGGTGTTGGTCTTGATGTCCGGCCAAGTCACCCCGGTCGCGGTGATCGCCAATCTCCTGGCCGGTCCCGCCGTGGCCCCGGCGACGCTCCTGGGCTTCGCCGCGTCCGTGGTGGCCCCGATCAGCGTCGAGGCGGCGCAGATCCTGCTGATCCCGGCCGGGTACTCCGTGGGCTGGACCATCACCGTCGCACAGTGGGCGGCGGGTCTGCCGTTCGCCACCATCCCGTGGCCGGGCGGCCTGCTCGGCTTGGCGCTGCTGGCGATGGCGGTGGCGGTAGCCGTACCCCTGCTCCGTCACCCTCGATGCCGAGCCGTCACCCTGGCAGTGCTGGCGGGCATCCTGACCGCCGCCGTAGTCCTCCCACCCGCCCTGTCACCGTGGCCCCCACGCCGATGGCTCATGGTGATGTGCGACGTTGGTCAGGGCGACGGCATGGCCATCGCGGCAGGCCCAGGCAGGGCCGTGGTAGTGGACACCGGCCCCGACCCGACCCCCATGGACCGCTGCCTACGCGACCTGGGCATCCGCGAGATCCCGTTGATCATCCTGACCCACCCCCACGCCGACCACACCGGCGGCCTCACCGGAGCCCTGAAAAACCGCCGCATAGGCGCCGCCCTACTGACCAACCACCCCGCCACCCCAGTCCCCATCACCCGAACCCTCTCAACCCACCACATCCCCCAATGGACAGCCACCCCCGGCACCCAATGGACCTTCGGCCCCTCCGAACTCACCGTCCTGGCCCCACCCACAACACCCCCAACGGCAAACACCGGAACCCAAGGCACCGAGATCAACAACACCAGCGTCGTACTCCGCGTCCGCTGGCACGCAGGCTCCATCCTCCTGAGCGGCGACATAGAAACCGAAGCCCAATCCGACCTCCTAAGAACCACTTCCCCAGCCGCCGACATCCTGAAGGTCCCCCACCACGGCTCCGCCCGCCAGGACCCCGCCTTCATCTCCGCAGTCGGCGCCCGAGCAGCCCTGATCAGCGTCGGCTCCGACAACACCTACGGCCACCCCGCACCGGCGACCCTGGCCCTCCTCCACCGCTCCGGCACCCGCATCTACCGCACCGACCAGTCCGGCGACCTAGCCATAACCGACCACAACACCACCCTCGCCATCACCCCCCGCAACTGACTACCCGGCACCCACCAACCACCCAGCCACGCATCCCCCACACCCCCTCCAGCTACTCACCCTTCGCCCCTTCAACCACCTCACCGCCCACCCCCAGTCCCACAGTCCTTCCGGCCCGCCTACCTCTCGCCCCGTGCCCCTCTCCGCCTCCCGCCCGCGCCCTTCTCGTCCCAGGGCTCCCGACCGCACCGTCGACGTCCTCCTCCAGCACCCGCCAGCTGCCGCACTCGCCGTTTGTCCCAGGCACCCGCTCATCGGCCCGCACGTCGTAAAGGTGTGGTCCGGACGGCGCACAGCACGCGTGCCGCCTCGGGCGGTTCAGGTGCCGTGAGCGGTGTCCTCGGGCAGGGGTGGCGGGTCGGTCTGGTGGGTGGTGGAATGAGTTCCGGGTTGCCGTTGGGACGTGGCATGCTGCTCGACATGGCCGCAACCGATCCACCACTCGTGACCCTGGTCGTCGGCGACGAGGAGCTGCTGGCTGAGCGGGCCGTTGGCGTGGTTGTCGCCATCGCGCGTGCTGCCGATGCCGGGGCGGAGGTGCACGATCTGGTCGGGTCCAAGGTGGCTCAGGGGGAGCTGACGCAGTTGGCCTCACCGTCCTTGTTCGGGGACCGGTCGGTGGTGGTGATCCGGTCGGCGCAGGATCTGGGCAAGGATGTGATCGCCGAGGTTCTGGCTTATGCGGGGCGGCCTTCCGACGACACGGTGCTGGTGTTGATGCATCCGGGCGGGGTCAAGGGGAAGGCGCTGGTCGACGGGCTGAAGAAGGCCCGGGTGAACGTTGTCACGGTCAGCAAGCTCACCAAGCCCGCCGAACGGCTCGACTTCATCAAGACCGAGGTGAAACGGGCGAAGCGCGCCATCGCCGGCGATGCGGCGCATGCGCTCCTTGAGGCCGTAGGCAATGATCTTCGTGAACTGGCTGCCGCGTGTAGTCAGCTGGCGTTCGACACGCAGGAGAAGACCATCACCCTGGCGGCGGTCGCGCGCTATCACAAGGGGCGGGCCGAGGTCACGGGGTTCAATGTGGCGGACTCGGCCGTGGAGGGGCGGCTGGGGGACGCGCTGGAGCAGTTGCGCTGGGCGCTGGGCACGGGGGTGGCGCCGGTGCTGCTGGTCAGCGCTATGGCGGGCGGGCTGCGGTCGCTGGCCAAGGTGGGCGGCGCGCCCCGCAACCTTCGTGGCGGTCAGCTGGCCGGCCATCTGGGGATGCCGCCGTGGAAGGTCGACCGGGTACGCCGCCAGCTCAACGGCTGGGGGCCGGAGGGGTTGTCCCGGGCGCTCCAGGCGGTGGCGGTGGCCGACGAGCAGGTCAAGGGCGGCGGCGCCGACCCGGGCTACGCGCTCGAACGTGCCGTCCAGACCATCGTGGCCAACCGCACGGGGCGCTGACACCCCCACAACCCGCCGCCTGCCGTGCCAGCAAACCAGGGGACGTGGTCGAGGGCGGCCAGGCACCGAGAGGACGGGCCTGAGGGAGCGCGGGTGGCCAGGGCATGGGTGGACGGCCCTGAGAAGGCACGATGTGCCGTGGCGAGGGCATGGGTGGACGGCCCTGAGAAGGGCCCGGTGGCCAGGGCCTGAAGAGACGCGGGTGGCCAGAGCCTTTGGCGGTTGGGTCTTGAGGGGGTTGGTGCCTGGATGGACGACTCTGAGGGGGCGCGGGCGGCCGGGGCCTGAGGTGGTCGGCGCGTGCCAGGCGGCCTGGTCGCGCGGGGTCGTTTGGGTGGACTGGTGTCCGGCTGACTCGGTCACGCGGGAGTGGGGCGGGTGGCTTTGGGGTGGTTCGGGGAACCCTGCGCGGGCTTGGGTGGGGTGGCCTTGGGGTGGTTCGGGGAGTGTCGCGCGGGCTTGGGCGGGGGTGGCCTTGGGGTGGTTCGGGGAGTGTCGCGTGGGGTGTGGATGGTTAGGCGGGGGTCAGGGTGATGCCGAGCATGCCGGGGCCTACGTGGGCTCCCACTACCGCGCCTACCTCTGCCAAGGTGAGGTCGCGTAGACCCGGTAGGCGTTTGCGGAGGCGTTCGGCCAAGGCCTGGGCTCGGTCCGGGGCGGCTAGGTGTTGGACGGCCAGGTCTACTGGTGACGAGGCGGCGGCCTGCACTGCCAGGTCTTCCATGCGAGCCACCGCCCGGGTAGCCGTGCGCACCTTTTCCAGGGGCTGGATGGCGCCGTCCTTGATGTGGAGCAGGGGTTTGATCATGAGGGCGGAGCCGAACAGGGTGGCGGCGGCGCTGACCCGGCCGCTGCGGTGGAGGTGGTCGAGGGTGTCGACGTAGAAGAACGTGCGGGTGGCGGCGGCGCTGGTGCGGGCGGCTTCGGCCACCGTGGTGAGTGAGGCGCCTTGGGCGGCGGCGCGGGCGGCGGCCAGGACCGGGTATCCGAGGCCCATGGCGAGTGAACGGCTGTCCACGACCTCGACCGGTAAGTCGGCGGACGCGGCGGCGAGTTCGGCGGCGCCCACGGTTCCGGACAGTTCGGCGGACAGGTGGATGGAGACGATCGCGGTGTGGCCGGCCGCTGCGAGCGTGCGGTAGCAGGTGGCGAAACGTTCGGGTGACGGCTGGGAGGTCGTGACCGCGGCGAGGTCGCCGGTGTAGTCGGGTTCGTCGTGGGCCTCTCCGGCGACGAGCACCGACAGGGGGACGACCGTGACGCCTTCGACGGCGGGCAGGTAAGCGGTGGAGTCCGTGACGACGGCGACCGAAGGCGGCATACCCCGAGATTAACTACTGAACGGGGGTGCCACCCCGCCAGACGCGGCGCGGCTTGAGGCCGAAGGACCAGGCGAAGGCGCCCTCGTGGTCGGCGTCCCACTGGACGATGTCGGCCAGGCGGCCGGGTGCGAGCACGCCGCGGTCGGGCGCGCCCAGGACGGTGGCGCCACCGAGCGTGGCGGCGCGCAGCGCGTCGTTGACGCTCATGCCGAACGCGGCGACGGCCATCGCGATGACCTGGGACATCGAGGTGATGCCGCAGTAGCCGGGGTTGTGGTCGCTGCCGAGGGCGACGATCACGCCGTGCTTGATCATCTTGCGCACGGGCGGGAGGTTGCCGCGCTGGAGCGCGGTGGCCGGGCAGACGACGGCGGGCACGCCGTACCTGGAGAGGATGGCGAGGTCCTCGTCGGAGGTGTGGTGGAGTCCGTCGGCTGAGGCGCAGCCGAGTTCGGCGGCCAGCTGGACGGCGCCGCGGCGACTGAACAGGCCGGCGTGGATGCGCGGCAGCAGGCCGACGTTGCGGCCGGAGGCGAGGACCCAGCGGGATTCCTCGGTGGTGAAGTGGCCTTCGTCGCAGTAGACGTCGACGCTGTCGGCTCCGGCGGCGGCCGCGTCGGCACACCAGGCGCCCACGGCCTCGACGTATTCGCGCTGGCGGCCGAAGTATTCGGGCGGGACCACGTGCGCCGCGAGGAAGGTGACGTGCACCCGCGGCATCATCGGCTCCTTCTCCAGCTCGCGCAGGAGCCGCACGTCGGCGAGTTCGCCGTCGCGCGTGAGGTGGTAGCCGGTCTTGGCCTCGACGGTGGTGGTGCCGCTGAGCAGCCAGGAGCGAAGGCGCTCGCGCACGCCGTTGCAGAGGGTCCACGGGTCGGTGCCGCGGGTCACGGTGACGGTGGAGCCCACGCCGCCGCCCGCGGCGGTGATCGCCGAGGAGGTGGAGCCGCCGGTGCGGATGGCGAGTTCGGCGTAGCGGTTGCCGGCGTAGACGGGGTGGGTGTGCGCGTCGATGAGGCCGGGAGTGACGAGGGCGCCGCCGAGGTTCTCCACGTGGTCGACGTCGACGATGTCGTCGACGACGCCGGGCACGCTCTGCGGCAGGTCCGGCGCGCGGCCGACCCACGCGATGCGGTCGTTGTGCACGAGGATGGCCGCGTTGCTCAGGACCTCGTTGCCGGTCCAGAGGCGGCCGATGTTGGTCAGCAGGCGAACTGTCACCGCATCACCGCCACGCACGGACGCGGAACAGAGCGCACGGCTCCCGCCGCGCCCACTGAGTCCAGTCCGGGTCCGGACGACATGGGGTCTCCTGCTCTCATCCGCCAATGATGTGCGGTGACCGTATCGCCGGACGCATGATCCGGCGATTTCAGTTCAGTTACGTTATTTCACAGGTCGGCCGACTGTACAGGGTTATTCGGAAGAAATCACAATCGTCACAGCGCCCCCTGCATGCGTCTCGTCCCGCAGCAGCCATCATCCGCAACCCGTGCCCTTTGCTGTCCTGAGGCTTGGCCAATGGTAGCAATCCCAGGCACATCAAGGCCACTGTCGCATTTGTCAGGATTTAAGACGTACGGCTACCGCCATACGCTGGGCATTCACCCAATCGAGATAGCGATAGCCGTACAGTGAAAATGGAGATCAGACCCGTTCGACCGGCTTGGCGACCTTCTCCAGCTCGTGGAACAGGCTCGACAGCACCCACGCGTGCAGGATCGTGCCGTCCTCGACGTGCTCGACGGAGACGACCTCGCCCTCCTCGTGAGCCCGCGAGACCAGGTCTCCCCTGTCGTAGGGGACCAGCAGGCGCACCTCGTGGTCCAGGCGGGGCAGCTGCCGTTCGATGAGCTCCAGGAGCTCGGGCAGGCCCGCGCCGGTCCGCGCGGAGACGACGATGCTGTTGCGCTCGCGCCGCATGATGCGGTCGATCACTTCCTGGTCGGCGGCGTCGGCCTTGTTGATCACCACGACCTCGGCCACGTCGAGCGCGCCCTCGATGGTGGAGAAGACCTCGCGAACCGCCGCGATCTGCCCCTCGGGGTCGGGATGCGAGCCGTCCACCACGTGGAGGATCAGGTCCGCGTCGGCGACCTCCTCCAGCGTGGACCGGAACGCCTCCACCAGCTGGTGCGGCAGGTGGCGCACGAACCCGACGGTGTCGGCGATCGTGAACAGCCGCCCGTCCGGCGTGCGCGACTTGCGCACGGTCGGGTCCAGGGTGGCGAACAGCGCGTCCTCGACCAGCACGCCCGCACCGGTGATGCGGTTGAGCAGCGAGGACTTGCCCGCGTTGGTGTAGCCGGCGATGGCCACGGCCGGCACCTCGCGGCGCTGGCGCTGGTGGCGCATGACCCCGCGCGAGGTGGACATGCCGGAGATCTGCTTGCGCAGCTTCGACATCCGCTCGCGGATCCGCCGCCGGTCGAGCTCGATCTTCGTCTCACCGGGTCCGCGACCGCCGACGCCGACGCCGTTGGAGGAACGGCCGCCGACCTGACGGGACAGGCTGCCGCCCCAGCCGCGCAGGCGCGGCATCAGGTACTGCAACTGGGCGAGCTCGACCTGGGCCTTGCCCTCCCGGCTCTGCGCGTGCTGGGCGAAGATGTCCAGGATCAGCATCGTCCGGTCGACGACCTTCACCTTGACGACCTCTTCGAGCTCGCGCAGCTGGGCCGGGGTCAGCTCGCCGTCGCAGATCACCGTGTCCGCGCCGGTGGCGTCGACGATGTCGCGCAGCTCCAGCGCCTTGCCGGAGCCGATGTAGGTTGCCGAGTCCGGCTTCTGCCGCCGCTGGATGAGGCCCTCGAGCACCTCGGATCCCGCGGTTTCGGCCAGAAGCTTGAGCTCCAGCAGGGAATTTTCGGCATCGCTCGACGTACCAGAGGTCCAAACGCCCACGAGGACCACCCGCTCGAGACGGAGCTGGCGGTATTCGACCTCGGTGACGTCCTGGAGTTCGGTGGAAAGGCCCGCTACGCGGCGGAGCGCGTGGCGCTCTTCGAGGTCCATCTCGCCGGTCTCGATCTGGTCGAGCGTGGTGTATTTCTGCATTCGTGTCATCTCTAATAGGGAACGTCCGGACACCGTGGTGTCTTCCCCAGATGGTGGCACGACATCCACGCCGCCATCACCTGGTTATCCGGGTACGACGTTGATGTTCCCCGATCCGGCCTCGATGTTCACGCGGTTGGCGGCGTTCGGGTCGTTGGTGACCTCGACCTTGGAGTTTCCGGAGTCGGCGTTGGCGCTGACGTTGTACGAGCCGCCGGGCAGGGTGAGCGTGACGTCGCCGGAACCGGCTTCGAGGCTGACGTCGGCCGGCGCGCTGGCGTACTTGAGGTCGATGCTGCCGGAACCCGCGTCGGCGAGGACCTTCTTGCCGCCGAGGGAGGAGGCTTCGATGTCGCCGGAACCGGCGGAGGCTTCGAGCTCTCCGGTGAGGTTGCGCAGCGTGATGGTGCCGGACCCGGCGTCGGCCTTGACCTTCAGGCCCTTGGGCACCTCGATCTTGTAGCTGACGCTGCAGGAGCCGAAGCCGCCCTTGCAGTCGTACGTGACGCGCAGCGTGTCGCCCTCGACCTTGTGCTCGGCCTGCGGCTTGGTGTTGCGCCACTGGAGGGTCTCCGTGACGCGGATGCCCGACCGTTCACTCTCGGTGATCACGATGTCGCCTGATCCCGAGTTGACATCCAGGAGCGCGACCTTGTCGTTGACGTCGTAGTTGACGACGCTCTCCTCGGTGGGCCCCCCAATGCTCGCCAGCCCGCAGCCGGTGAGGACGGCCGTGGAGGCCAGCAGGGCCCCCGCGAACACGATTGTTTTCATATCTCAAATCTTCCCGGTCAGGGCCCGGACCCGCATCCGGGATGCCCCCTACCCGACCCCCGTCTTTGACCCTCGACCCCTCATGAAGTAGCTTCACTTCCATAATCCAGAACGCGTTTTCCACGGCATGGAAAGGGGTTTCGGCCCATGGAGATCACCGGCCCGATGCTCGACCGGTTCGACGAGGTTCTTACCCCGGAGGCGCTCGAGTTCGTGGCAGCACTCCATCGGCGTTTCGACGCCCGCCGCCTGGAACTCCTGGAGGCCAGGCAGACGCGGCAGGCCGAGCTGTCGGCCGGCGGCACGCTCGACTTCCTGCCCGAGACGAAGGCGGTCAGGGAGGGCGAGTGGCAGGTTTCCGCGCCCGCCCCCGGCCTTGAGGACCGCCGCGTCGAGATCACCGGCCCGGTCGACCAGAAGATGACCATCAACGCGCTCAACTCCGGCGCCAAGGTCTGGCTGGCCGACTTCGAGGACGCCAACGCGCCGCTCTGGGACAACTGCGTCGCCGGCCAGCTCAACCTGCGCAACGCCCTCGACCGCGCCATCGACTTCGAGACCGGCGGCAAGAGCTACTCGCTGAAGCCCGACGCCGAGCTGGCCACGATCGTGGTCCGCCCGCGCGGCTGGCACCTCAACGAGAAGCACGCCCTGGTCGACGGCCAGGAAGTCGCCGCCTCCCTCTTCGACTTCGGCCTCTACTTCTTCCACTGCGCCCGGCGCCAGCTCGACAAGGGCAAGGGCCCGTACTTCTACCTGCCGAAGATGGAGTCCCACCTTGAGGC
The DNA here is from genome assembly GCF_014203235.1 of Nonomuraea endophytica. Classification (GTDB taxonomy): domain Bacteria; phylum Actinomycetota; class Actinomycetes; order Streptosporangiales; family Streptosporangiaceae; genus Nonomuraea; species Nonomuraea endophytica. The sequence goes on from NZ_JACHIN010000008.1 coordinate 156,340, forward strand.
GCGCCTGTGGAACGACGTCTTCGTCCACGCTCAGGACACGCTCGGCATCCCCCGGGGCACGATCCGGGCAACCGTCCTGATCGAGACGTACCCGGCCGCGTTCGAGATGGAGGAGATCCTGTACGAGCTGCGCGAGCACTCGGCCGGTCTCAACGCGGGCCGCTGGGACTACCTCTTCAGCGTGATCAAGAAGTTCCGCACGCGCGGCCGCGAGTACCTCCTGCCCGAGCGCAACGCGGTGACGATGACCGCCCCGTTCATGCGCGCGTACACCGAACTGCTGGTGCGCACCTGCCACAAGCGGGGCGCGCACGCGATCGGCGGCATGGCCGCGTTCATCCCGAGCCGCCGCGACGCCGAGGTCAACGCGGTCGCGCTGGAGAAGGTGCGCGCGGACAAGACCCGCGAGTCCGGCGACGGCTTCGACGGCTCGTGGGTGGCCCACCCCGACCTGGTGCCGATCTGCCGTGAGGTCTTCGACGGGGTGCTCGGCGAGCGTCCCAACCAGCTCGACCGCACCCGCGAGGACGTGCGGGTCAGCGCCGACGACCTGCTCAACGTCTCGGCCACCCCCGGCAGCATCACCGAGACCGGGCTGCGCAACAACGTGGACGTCGCCCTGCGCTACCTGGCCGCCTGGATGGGCGGGCTCGGCGCGGTCGCGATCCACAACCTCATGGAGGACGCCGCCACCGCCGAGATCTCCCGCTCGCAGATCTGGCAGTGGATCCACAACGGCATCGCGCTGGCCGACACCGGCGAGACGGTCACGAAGGAGCTGGTCGAGCGGATCATCGCCGAGGAACTCGCCAAGATCGCGAAGGAGCCCAGCTACGACGCCGAGCGCTACGCCCAGGCCGAGGCGCTCTTCAAGGAGGTCGCGCTCGACGATGATTTCGCGGAGTTCCTCACACTTCCGGCTTATGCTCGCATGCCATGACCCCTTTGGCGGAGTTCATCACGGCGCTGCACGGGGTGGCCTCGGGTGAAGGCGAGGTCATCACCGACCCGGTACGCCTGCGCACCTACGAGTGCGACGGCCTGACCTACCACCGGGCCACCCCCGGCGTCGTGGTGCTCGCCGAGTCCGCCACGCAGATCGCCGCGATCGTCAAACTCTGCAACAGGTACGGCGTGCCGTTCGTCGCCCGGGGCTCGGGCACGGGCCTGTCCGGCGGCGCGCTGCCCAGGACCGACGGCGTGCTCATCGTCACCTCGAAGATGCGGCGCGTCCTGGAGATCGACCTGCCCAACCGGCGCGCGGTGGTCGAGCCGGGCGTCACCAACCTGGCGATCACCGAGGCGGTGCGCGAGCAGGGCTACTACTACGCCCCCGACCCCTCCAGCCAGCAGATCTGCTCCATCGGCGGCAACGTGGCCGAGAACTCCGGCGGCGCCCACTGCCTGAAGTACGGCTTCACCGTCAACCACGTCGAGGCCTGCGAGATCGTCACCCCCGACGGGGACATCGTGGTGCTCGACCGGATGGATCCGGGTTACGACCTGCTCGGGGCGTTCGTGGGCTCGGAGGGCACGCTGGGCGTCGCCACCAAGGTGACCGTGCGGCTCAGCCGTACTCCTGAGGCGGTGACGACGGTGCTGGCCGCCTTCGCGAGCATCGAGCAGGGCGGCCAGGCCGTGTCGGCGATCATCGGGGCGGGCATCGTTCCGGCGGCCATCGAGATGATGGACGCGCTGTCGATCGAGGCGGCCGAGGCGGCGGTGGCCTGCGCCTACCCCGAGGGGGCGGGCGCGGTGCTGATCGTGGAGCTGGACGGTCCGGCCGAGGCGGTCGAGCGGCAGTTCGCCCAGCTCACGGAGATCTGCGCGCAGGCGTTCGAGCTGCGGGTGGCGGCCGATCCGGCCGAGCGGGCGGCGATCTGGAAGGGGCGCAAGTCGGCGTTCGCGGCGGTGGGACGGATCAGCCCGGCCTACATCGTGCAGGACGGCGTGGTGCCGCGCACGAGCCTGCCCTCGGTGCTGGCGAGCATCGACCGGCTTTCCGCCGAATACGGGATCAAGGTGGCGAACGTCTTCCACGCCGGGGACGGGAACCTGCATCCGCTGGTGCTGTTCGACGACGCGGAGCCGGGGGCGGGCGAGCGCGCCGAGACGGTGTCGGGCAAGATCCTCGATCTGTGCATCGAGAACGGCGGATCGATCACGGGTGAGCACGGAGTCGGGGTGGACAAGTCCCGATATATGCCGAGGATGTTCTCCGACGACGATCTCGACACCATGCAACTCGTCCGCTGCGCCTTCGACCCCCGGAACCTGTCGAACCCCGGCAAGGTCTTCCCCACGCCGCGGCTCTGCGGCGAGGTGCCAGGCGTGCGGAAGGGCGTGCATCCCCTGGTCGAGTCGGGGAAGGCGGAGCAGTTCTGATGGCGGAAGAGGCACTCGAGAAGAGCGGCGTCACCCTGCGCGAGGCCGGTCCGCTCGACGCCGTCGGCGACGTGCTGCCCAGCTACGTCGCGCTGCCGGAGTCCGTGGAGGAGATCTCCGCGCTGCTGCGCGCCTGCGCCGAGGCCGACCTCGCCGCCGTGCCCGTCGGCGGCGGCACCAAGCTCGACTGGGGCGCGCCGCCCGAGCGCTGCGACGTGCTGATCGACACCTGCTGCATGAACCAGATCATCGAACACGCCGCCGGCGACCTCGTCGTCCGCGCGCAGGCCGGGGTGACGCTGGAGGCGCTCGCCGACCGGCTCGCGACGCAGGGCCAGGAACTCGTCTACGACGGCCCCTTCCGTGCCGATGCCACCGTCGGCGGCCTGCTCGCCGCCGGCACTGCCGGCCCCCGCTCCTTCCGGTACGGCACGCCGCGCGACCTGCTCATCGGCATCACCGTCGTCCTGGCCGACGGCACGATCGCCAAGTCCGGCGGCAAGGTCGTCAAGAACGTCGCCGGCTACGACCTCGGCAAGCTCTTCACCGGCTCGTTCGGGACGCTCGGTGTGATCGCCGAAGCCACCTTCCGCCTGCATCCGCTGGCCGCCGAGCGGGCGTGGGTCCAGACGCGCCTGACTCCCGCGCAGGTCCAGGACGCCGCGGTACGGCTGGCGGCCGCGCAGGCCGAGCCCACGGCGGTCGAACTCGACTGGCCCGACCCCTCCGGACCGGTCACGCTGGCCGCCCTCGTGGAAGGCGCCGCCGCCACCCGGCGCGCACAGACCCTCCTGGACGAGGTCACCTCCTCGATGCCCGGCTGGTGGGGCGAGGCCGGCGAGGGCGAGTCGCTGGCCGAGGTGCGTTGTATGCCCGATCGGGTGGGCGGTGTCCTGGCCGCTCTGGAGGGAACGGGGCTGGCTCTGCGCGGGTCTCCGGTCTCCGGGCGGTTCTTTCTGCGGGGGGACGGGGCCGGGTTCGTTCCCGTGGTCGCCGGGCTGCGGGAGGCGGGGGCGCGGGTCTCCGTGCTGGCTTCGCCGTACCTGATGGACAGGTGGGGTGAGGTGTCCGCGCTGCCGCTGATGCGGCGGGTGAAGGAACGGTTCGATCCCGGGCGCAGGATGTCCCCCGGCCGGTTCGTGGGAGGGATCTAGCATGGACCCGAAGCTGATCAAGGACTGCGTGCACTGCGGGTTCTGCCTGCCTACCTGCCCGACCTACGTGTTGTGGGGCGAGGAGATGGATTCTCCGCGCGGGCGGATCCACCTCATGAAGCAGCACACCGACGGCACACCGGTCACTCCCGAGATGGCCGGGCATTTCGACGCGTGCCTCGGGTGCATGGCGTGCGTGACCGCGTGCCCGTCAGGGGTGAAGTACGACCGGCTGATCGAGCAGACGCGCGCCGAGGTCGAACGTGTGCACGTGCGCGACCCGCAAGAGCGTGCGGTGCGGGGTCTCGTGTTCAGCCTGTTTCCCTATCCGCGGCGGCTGCGGCTGCTGCGTCCAGGTATCGGGCTGGCTGAGCGGATGGCGCCGTTCCTGGAACGCGTGCACCCGAGCCTCGGCGCCATGGCCGCCCTCGCGCCCCGGGTCACCCGCCGGCAGCGCCTGCCGCGCCGCGTCCGTGCGCGCGGGCCGCGCCGGGCCGTCGTCGGCATGCTCACCGGGTGCGTACAGGGCGAGTTCTTCCCCCAGGTGAACGCCGCGACCGCGCGCGTGCTCGCGCTGGAGGGCTGCGAGGTCGTGATCCCGCCCGGCCAGGGCTGCTGCGGGGCTCTCAGCGTGCACTCCGGCCACGAAGACCAGGCCCGCCGCTTCGCCAGACGCACCATCCGCACGTTCGAACGCGCCGGCGTCACCACCGTCGTCGTCAACGCCGCCGGTTGCGGCTCCTCCATGAAGGAGTACGGCGAGCTGCTCGCCGGCCAGCCGGAATGGGCGGCCAGGGCCCGCGCCATCAGGACCGTCGACCTGGCCGAATGGCTCGCCGAACTCGGCCCAGCCGCCACCCGCCATCCCCTGCCCCTGACCATCGCCTACCACGACGCCTGCCACCTCGCCCACGCCCAGGGCATCCGGGCCCAGCCGCGCGCGCTCCTGTCGGCCATCCCCGGCCTGTCGGTGCGCGAGGTGCCGGACTCGGCGATCTGCTGCGGGTCGGCGGGCACGTACAACATCTTCCAGCCCGAGGCCGCCCGCGATCTGGGCGACCGCAAGGCCAAGTCGGTGGCGTCGACCGGGGCAGAGGTGCTGGTGTCGGCCAACCCGGGGTGCACGATGCAGATCGCGTCGGCCATGGGGCGGGCTGGCGGCTCGATCCGCGTCGCCCACACGGCCGAGGTCCTCGACGCGTCCCTACGCGGCGTCCCCCTGTGAGCCCCGCGATGCCCAACCACCCGCCCACCACCCCACCTCCCTTCACCACGGCCACTCCCTCCCGCGCCCACCCCGCCACAGACGCGCCCGCCCTCGCCATGCCGCCCGTCGCCAGGGGTCACCTCAGCGCAGGGTCCGCACGCCGCTCCATCAACCCCGCGACCGTCACCCCCCGAGCTGTCAACCCTGAGGCGGTCAGACCTGAGGCGGTCAGACCTGAGGCCGTCAGACCTGAGGCCGTCAGACCTGAGGCCGTCAGACCTGAGGCCGTCAACCCTGAGGCCGTCAACCCTGAGGCCGTCAGACCTGAGGCCGTCAGACCTGAGGCGGTCGGTTCTGGGGCGGTGGTGCTCGGGGATGTCATCCTGCGGCGTTTCACCCCCCGGGCCCTCCTGGAGGTCAGGTCGGGGTCTGTTGTGCCGGGGGAGGTCGGCCGGAGGGCGGGGTGGTCTGGAGGTGGGTGGATCGGGAGTAAGTTGCCCGGGGAGCCGGGTGGGGAGCGAGCGGGGGTGAGCGGGTGAGCGTGCAGTCGGTCGATCGGGCGCTCGACGTGCTGGAGGCGCTGGCCGAGCACGGCGGTGAGGCCGGTCTGTCGGAGATCGCGGCCAGGACGGGCCTGCCGTACGGGACGATCCACCGCCTGTTGCAGACCCTGCTGTCACGTGGCTACGTACGGCAGGAGTCGGACCGGCGCTACGCCCTCGGTGGCGGGCTGGTGCGGCTGGGCGGTGTCGCCGAGCGGATGGTCGGGGTGTGGGCGCAGCCGTACCTGACGAGGATGGTCGAGTTGTCCGGTGAGACGGCGAACCTGGCCGTGCTGGAGGGCGACTTCATCGTCTACGTGGCGCAGGTGCCGTCGCCGCGGAGGCTGCGGATGTTCGCCGAGGTCGGGCGGCGGGTGCTGCCGCACAGCACGGCCGTCGGAAAGGTGCTGCTCGCCGATCGGGCCACCGACGAGGCCCTGAGCCTGTTCGAACGCACCGGCATGCCCCGCAAGACCGCCAACACCATCACCGACCCGCAGGCCATGCTCGCCGAACTCGACCGGGTCCGCGTCCGCGGCTACGCGATGGACCTGGGCGAGGAGGAGCTGGGCGTGCACTGCCTGGCGGTGCCGGTGCAGGACGGCAACCGCGTGGTGGCCGCCATGTCGGTGTCCGGCCCGGCCGAGCGCATCGACGCCCTGGACCGGGACGAACTCGCCACCGGCATGCGCAAGATCGCCACCGCCTTCGGCTCGGAACTCAGCCCCACCCCCTAACCCCCCTCACGAGATCGGCGTCCCGCCGCACACACGCCCGTGAGCGTGCCGCGAGCACGAAGAGAAGAGCGCGACCACGGTGGACGAGGCGGGCACCCGCGAACAACCCGGGGCGGGCATCGCGCGTGCCGACCGGGCGGGCACCCTGCGGGTAGCCCGATGGAGGGCGCGGCGGGCGTGCCGGCGGGGCGTCGAGGTGGGAGTCGGGGCTGAGGGGTCAGGTGGGGGTGATGGCGGTGAAGGGGATGCCGCTGGGGTCGCCGATGATGGCCAGGCGGCCGCGCGGGGAGGGTACGGGGCCGTGGCCCACGGTGCCGCCGAGGTCTTCGGCCAGCGAGGCCACGGAGTCCACGTCCGCCACCGCGAAGTACGTCATCCAGTGCTCGGGGATGCCGGCCCACTCGGAGTCGTCCATCTCCAGGCGGCCCCCCACAGGCCGCCCTCCGGAGTGCCACAACGTGTAGTCGCCGGACGCCGAATGCGGATCGTAGGAGAGGACCGCGGTGTAGAAGGCGTCGATCCGCTCGCCGTCCCGGGTGTTGAGGTCGAGCCAGTGAAGACCACCGCCGGTGAACTCCCTAGGCTGCCACAGCACGAACGGTGTCCCGGCCGGGTCGGCGGCCCGGGCGTAGTGGCCGTAGCCGGGGACGTCGAAGGGTTCTTCCAGAACAGTGCCACCGGCCCCCGGGACACTGGCCGCGGCCGCCGCGACGTCGGAGGTGGTCAGGAAGACCTCCCACACCTCCCCCGGGGCCTGGGTGATCTGGGCGACGGGGCGGGCGCCGTCGAGGCACATGGTCCAGGCGCCGCGCTCGTCGAAGGTCCAGCCGAACAGCCCGCCGTAGAAGCGCTTGGCCGCGGCGGCGTCGGGCGTCAGCAGTTGCGCCCAGCAGGGCGTGCCTTCTGAGAACTCCATGAGCCAGAGCTTCCCACCCGGCGCCGACAGAACCCATTAGTGTTGCGTCATGAGCAACAGCTCGGTGCAGTCGGTGGATCGGGCCATCGCGATCCTGGAGATCCTCGCCAGCAAGGGCGCCACCCGGGTGACGGACCTTGCGGTGGAGCTGGACGTGCACAAGTCCACCGCCTTCCGCCTGCTCAACGCCCTCGAACAGGGCGGCCTGGTCGAGCAGAGCGGCGATCGCGGGCGCTACCGGCTCGGGTTCGGGGTGGTCAGGCTGGCCGGGGCGGCCACCGCGCAGCTCGACCTGTCCAAGGAGAGCCGGGAGGTCTGCCGCCGCCTGGCCGAGGACGTCGGCGAGACGGTCAACCTCGCGGTCCCCCAGGACGGCCACGCCGTCAACATCAGCCAGGTACGCGGCCCGTCGGCCATCAGCGGACACAACTGGGTGGGCCAGCGCACCCCCGCCCACGCCACCTCCAGCGGCAAGGTCCTGCTGGCCTTCGGCGCGCTGCCGCTCCCCCGCGAGCTGGTGCGCTACACGCCCGCCACGATCGTCACCGTGGAGGGCCTCGGCCTGGCGGAGATCAGGGAGCGCGGCTGGGCGGGCACGGTCGAGGAGCTGGAGGTGGGCCTGAACGCGGTGGCCGCGCCGGTGCGGGGCTCGGACGGTTCGGTGGTGGCCGCGGTCAGCGCGTCGGGACCGTCGTACCGGCTGACCGCCGGGCGCCTGCCGGAGGTCGGCGCGATCCTGGCGGCCGGTGCCCGCGAGATCAGTCAGCGCATCGGCTATTACCGTTGAGGCATGTGTAGAAGCATCAAGACGCTGCGCCCGCCGTACACCGAAGACGTGACCGAGGAGGACGTGCGGGCCGCGGCGCTGCAGTTCGTGCGCAAGATCTCGGGATTTCGCGCGCCCGCCGCGCACAACGCGGAGGCCTTCGACCGCGCCGTGGAGTCGATCACCCAGGCCTCCGAGGAACTCCTCAGCTCCCTCCAGGTCCGCGGAGCTCGCTGAAACGGCCTGTTGACAGGCTCCCTCAGCGAGGGGAACGTCCCCGGTGTAACCCCCATCGGGAGGGAGCCCCCCATGATCAGCGGGCTGTACCAGGGCCAGAACGGCGACTCGCGGCTGGAGCTGAGGGTCGACGTCGACGGAGCACGACCCACCGGACGGGTCAGCGGCGACCTGTTCTCGGTGGCCGGGGCGACCACCTCGTACGTGGGCTCCTTCCGCGTCGACCAGCCGAGCACCCAGGCCGAGACCGACAAGACCCGGGTCTGGGGGTCGGGCCGGTTCACCTACAGCGTTCCCACCAGGAGCGTCAGCATCACGGTCACCGATGAGGGCGCGTCGGCGCACGTGGGCGGGGACGACTTCCAGCTCGCCTACGTCTCGCCGTACTTCCGCACGGTCCTCCTGGAGCAGGACTCGGTGGTCGGGGCGGCGCCGTTCGTGTCGTACGACACGGGGTCGCTGCCGGGCCCGACCGGCTCGCCCGCGCGTGAGCTCAGCGTGCCCGCCGCCTACGCGGAGGCCGGGATCGAGCTGCGCGTCACCGACCCGGGCAGGGTGCCCACCGGCGGCGAGGGCGCCGACCTGGCCTGGGACGACGCCGAGCTGCATCATGCGATGACAACCCAGTTCAGCAGGTACGGCGACGCCGCCGCCTGGCGGGTCTGGCTGCTGGTGGCCAGCAAGCACGTGGGCGGCTACCGGGGCATCATGTTCGACTACAACGACGGCTTCCAGCGTCAGGGCGCGGCCGTCTTCTACGACGCCATCCAGGGAGAGAGCCCGCAGGCGCAACGCGCCCAGCTCCGCACGTACGTCCACGAACTGGGGCACGCCTTCAACCTGCTGCACTCCTGGCAGAAGAACCTGGCAACGCCGCCCCAGCCGCTGGGCCCGAACGGCGGCTTCGGCGACCTGTCGTGGATGAACTACGTGCAGAACTACCGCCCCGGCGGGGAGCAGGGCTACTGGTCGGCCTTCCCGTTCCAGTTCACCGACGTGGAGCTGATCCACCTGCGCCACGGCTTCTTCCGCGACGTGGCGATGGGCGCCAACGCGTTCGGCACCGGCGCCGCCGAGATCGACCCGTTCGAGCAGCCCGTCATGGACCAGTCGGGGCTGCGGCTGGAGCTGCGGGCCAAGGAGTCGTTCGGCTTCGGCGAGCCGGTCGTGGTGGAGCTGAAGCTCGGCGTCACGGGCGAGGCGCGGACCACGCACAGCCACCTGCATCCGGACACGGAGTTCACGCAGGTCTGCATCACGCAGCCGGGCGGCCGCACGGTCGTCTACCGCCCGATGATGCGCCATTGCGTGGACGCCTCGCCGGACATCCGCCTGGACGAGAACAACCCGGCCGTCTACCGCAGCGCCTACATCGGCCACGGCCGCGACGGCCACTACTTCCAGCAGCCGGGCGAGTACCAGGTGCGCGCCCAGTACATCGCGGGCGACGGCTCGCGCATCGTCTCCAACGTCCGCGCGGTCAGGGTCGGCTACCCGGTCTCCGCCGACGACCACCGGGTGGCCGAGCTGATGCTGGGCGAGGAGCAGGGCAAGCTGTTCTCGCTGCTCGGCTCCGACTCGCCGGCGCTGCGCTCGGGCAACGACGCGCTGGACGAGGTGATCTCCCGGTACGGCTCGCACCCCCTGTCCGTCTACGCCCGGATGGTGAAGGGGCTCAACGCGGAGCGGGAGTTCAAGGACCTGACCCCGGCCAAGAACCTGCGCATCCGCCCGCCGGACACCAAGGAGAGCATCGAGCAGCTCGGCGTGGTCGTCAGGGACGCCTCGATCGACAACATCACGCTCAACATGGTCATGCGGCGCCTGGCCCGCGCCGAGGCCCGCCAGGGCGACCTGGCCCAGGCGCACGCGGTCATGGACACGATGATCGCGACCTTCGAGGCCAAGAACCTGAACCCGGTCGTGATGCGGCAGATCCGCCGCCAGGCGGAGCTGACCAAGGCGGCGCTGAGCGCGGAAGGCTAGATGACCGGCCGGCCGTTCTGGCAGCGGACCACGACCTCGACGTCCTCGCCTTCCTCCCGGTCGAACTCGACCGTCAGGGAGGGGGCGGGGCCGGGCTCGGGGTCGTCGACGGAGTAGCCCTGGAAGGGGCTCCAGTTGCGGAGGCTGACCTGCGCGGCCGTGCAGGTGGCGATGACGGTGCCTCCGGCCGTCCTGATCACCTTGCCGCCGCCGGTCGGCGCGGGGGTGGCGGCTCCGGTGGAGGTTCCTGAGGGCAGGGTGGCGAGCGCGGAGCGAGCTTCTGCCTGTGTCATGACATTTCCGGACTGGCCGGTGAGGACGCCGCCCAGGAGCCCCAGCACCGCCACCGCCGCCCCGGCAGCCGCCAGCGCGACCACCGCCCATGCCAGCATCAGTCTCTTCACGGCCCCAACACTCCCCCAACCAGGTCTAACGCCAGGTTAACGTGGAGTTATATGGCCTCCATCCTCCTCATCGAGGACGACGTGACCATCCGCACCGCCCTGACCAGGGGCCTGCGCGAGCTGGGTCACGCCGTCTCCTCCTCGTCCACCGCCCTCGACGGCCTGCGCCTGGCCGTGCAGGACCGTCCCGACCTGGTCGTGCTCGACCTCGGCCTGCCCGACCTGGACGGCCGCGAGCTGCTGCGCATGCTGCGCTCGGTCAGCCAGGTGCCGGTGATCGTGGCCACGGCGCGCGACGGCGACGCCGAGATGGTCCCGGTCCTCGACGCGGGCGCCGACGACTACGTGGTCAAGCCGTTCAGCGCGACGCAGCTCAACGCCCGGGTCAAGGCGGTGCTGCGCCGTACCGCCGAAGACCGCCCTGACGCGTCGGTGAAGGTCGGCGGGCTGAGCGTGGATCCGCGATCGCGGGTGGCCTCGCTCGACGGGACGGCGCTGGACCTGACGCCGCGGGAGTTCGACGTGCTGCACTACCTGGCCGCCCGCGCGGGCGAGGTGGTCTCCAAGCGCGAGCTGCTCACGGAGGTCTGGCAGCTCCCGTACGGCGGCGCCGACAAGACCGTCGACGTCCACCTGTCGTGGCTGCGCAGGAAACTCGGCGAGACCGCCTCGGCACCCCGTTACCTCCACACCGTGCGCGGCGTCGGCGTCAAGCTGGTCGGGCCCGCGTGAGGCGCTGGCTGGGGCTGCTGGTGGCGGCCACGACGTCGGTGGTGCTGATCGCGCTGCTGGTGCCGATGGCGCTGCTGATCCGCTCGGTGGCCGAGAACGGCGCCATGGCGCGGGCCACCAGCGCGGCCGAGTCGGTGGTCGTGGCGGTGGGCACGCCGGACCTGGAGCTGGCCGTGGAGCGGGTGCCGGCGCCCGTGTCGGTGTTCCTGCCGGACGGGCGGGTGGTGGGCGCGCGGGCGCGGGAGTCGGACGCGGTCCGGCTGGCGCGCGCGGGGCGCAGCGTGACCGCGGAGGCGGCGGGCGGCAGGGAGGTCCTGGTCTCGGTCAGGTCCGCGCAGGGCCCGGTGGTGATCCGGGTGTTCGTGAGCGACGCGGAGCTGTTCGCGGGCGTGCGGGAGGCGTGGCTGGCGCTGCTGCTGCTCGGTCTGGCGCTGGTGGTGCTGGGGATCGTGCTGGCCGACCGGCTGGCGGTGCGGGTGACGCGGCCGGTGGACGAGCTGGCGCGGGTCTCCCACCGGCTGGCCGGAGGCGACCTGGAGGCTCGGGCGGAGCCGGGCGGGCCGCCCGAGGTGGAGTCGGTGGGCCTGGCGCTCAACCACCTCGCGGGCCGGATCGGCGACCTGCTCGCCATCGAGCGCGAGTCGGTGGCCGACCTGTCACACCGCCTGCGCACGCCGCTGACCGGTCTGCGGCTGGACGCCGAGTCGCTGCGCGACCCGGAGGAGGCCGCTCGCATCGGCGAGCGCGCTGACGCCCTGGAGCGCGCGGTGAACGCCGTCATCACCGAGGCCCGCGGCCGCACGGGCGTGCGGCCGCCGCGCGCCTCGTGCGACGCGACGGCGGTGGTGGGCGATCGGGTGCGGTTCTGGGCGGTGCTGGCCGAGGATCAGGAGCGCGCCTTCACGGTCGAACTGCCCGGCGGGCCGCTGGAGGTCGCGGTGGGCGCGGCGGAGCTGGCGGCGGGCGTGGACGCGCTGCTGGGCAACGTCTTCGCCCACACCCCCGAGGGAGTCGCCTTCTCCGTACGGCTCGCGCCGCACGACAAGGGCGCCGCCCTGACCGTCGCCGACGAGGGCCCCGGTTTCCCGCCCGAGCTGCAGGAACGCGGCTCCAGCGCGGGCGGCTCCACCGGACTGGGCCTGGACATCGCCCGCCGTACGGCCGAGTCGTCGGGCGGCGCGATGACGGTGTCGAGGGCCTCGGTCGAGCTGATACTCGGGTTAACCCAGCCTTAGGGTTGCCACAGCGCGGCTTTACCGTTGATCGCGCTTTTCTTGACCCATGAACATCACCAAGAAGATCGTCATCGCCGGCGCCGGCGCCGTGGTCCTGCTCGCCGGCGGCGGCGTCGCCTACGCCTCCGTCAACGCCCCCGTGGCCCCGAAGGTCGGGGTCGAGCAGGCCATCGACATCGCCAAGAAGCAGGTCCCCGGCGCCTGGGTGCGCTCGGCCGACCACGACGACGACGGCACCTGGGACGTCGAGCTGATCAAGGACGGCACCGAGCACGAGCTGGAGCTGGACGCGGCCAGCGGCAAGGTCCTCAAGAACCGGACCGAGAAGGCCGACGACGACGACTGAGCCTCAGCACCCGTCGAGTACGCGCTCCATGGCGTCCTTCTCCGCGGACGTCACCCAGAGCGCGTACTTGACCTTCACGTCGATCTGCCGCGCGATGTAGGCGCATCGGTAGCCCTTGCGCGGCGGTAGCCAGGTGGCCGCGTCGGAGTCGCTCTTCTGGCCGTTGAGCGGCCCGTCGACGGCCATGAGGTTGAGCGGGTCGTTGGCGAACTCCCTGCGCTTGCCCGCCGCCCACTGCTGGGCGCCCTTCTGCCAGGCGTCGGAGAGGGGGATCACGTGGTCGATCTGCACGGCCATGCTGGTGTCGTTGCCGCGCTTGAACTTGATCGTCTTGCCGCTGTAGGGGTCGTCGAGCACGCCCGTGAGCACGATGCAGTCGTGGGTGCCCGCCTTGAACTTTTCCTCGCGCATGTCGCGCTTGAGGATGTCGTTGCGCGTGTCGCAGCCGTTGCGGTCGACGTCGGCCCACGCGGGGCCGAACTTCTCGCGCTCGAAGCCGGTACGCGGCGCCCGCCCCTTGACCGAGAGCTTGTCCAGCTTCTTCCGGGCGTCTCCCGCCTTGACCGGCGTCGTGGACTTGTCGGTCCCTTGCTCCACACCGGCCTGCAAACCTCCGCATCCGGCGGCCAGTGCCGCGACGACGGCCAGCCCGCCCGCGAGACGACGTACGCGCACCGGAACCTCCAGGGTCAAGAATTGGTCAAGCGACTCCCCCTAGAGTCTAAACAGGGCAAATTCCTTCATATCCTGATTTGGCCTTTCAAAAGATCTTGGGAACCAAACAGCCGGTGCGGGTGAGAACGGGGTGAAGGGCGCGAACGCGCCCTACGGAAGGAAAGCCCCCATGGAAAGACTCACGCTGTGGTGAGCGCCGCGCTGTCCGGCCGTCCAACGGCCGACGCCGACGCCGCCGTCATCGCGGAGTCGCTGGCCGAGCCCGATCGTTTCGCCCGCATCTTCGACCTGCACGCGGACGAGATCCACCGCTACGCCGCCCGGCGGCTCGGCGCCGACCAGGTGAGCCTGGCCGACGACGTGACCGCCGAGACCTTCCTGGTCGCCTTCCGCAAGCGCCGGAGCTACGACCTCACCCGCCCCGACGCCCGCCCCTGGCTGTACGGCATCGCCGGAAACCTCATCTCCAAGCACCGCCGTACCGAGACCAGGAAGCTCAGGGCGCTCGCCCGCACGGCCGAGCCGGACGGCGAGGCGTTCGAGCAGCGCAGCGTCGACCGGATGGACGCGGAACGGCTCGGCCCGAGCCTGGCCGCCGCCCTGGCCAAGCTCGGCGCTGCCGAGCGGGAGCTGCTGTTCCTCCTCACCTGGGCCGAGCTGTCCTACGAGCAGGCGTCGGAGGCGCTGGGCATCCCGGTGGGCACCGTGCGCTCGCGCCTGTCACGCACCCGAGCCAAGATCCGCAGCGCCCTGGAAGGCACCCGATGAACGAGTTCGACCTGGTCAACCAGGCACGTCCCGACGTCCCCCCCTACGATCCCGGCACCAAGGCCATGGCCAGGGATCAGCTGGTCGCGGCGGGCAGGAAGCGCTTCGCTTGGCGCAAGCCGTACACCTTCGCCGTGGCCGGAGCGCTCGCGCTCGCGGTCGGCGTGGGCGCGGCCGTGTTCCTGCCCGCCGAGACCCCGCGCGTGAGCCCGCGGCAGAGCGCGCCCGTCGCGCTGCCGAAGATCGCGCTCATGTCGGCGGAGCAGGTGTTCGACCGTGCGGCGGGGGCCGCTGTCGAGGAGCTCGAGCCACGCGACGACCAGTATGTGGTCACCGAGTCTCAGACCATGTACACCGCGCAGTCGCTCGGCGAGGACACGGAGGAGCGCTGGCTCTATCGGACGAAGCGGAAGATCTGGCTCAGGGCCGACGGTGAGAAGGACGCCCAGGGTCGTGACGGCGTGCTCCAGATCGAGACCATCGACCCGGTCGCCTACCCCGGCTGGGAGATCCCGAAGAAGGCCTACGAGGAGAAGGGCGTCGAGGTCATGCCGCTGACGTCCTGCGGCACGCGGGGCCCGTGGAGCAAGGACTACGCGACGCTCAAGCAGCTGCCCACCGAGGCCGAGGCGATGAAGGCGTGGCTGTACAAGACCTTCCCCGGCAACGGCGACAAGCAGATCCCGGCAGAGTTCGCGGTCTGGGACGGCGCCAGCGAGCTGCTGCGCGAGTCGTACATGCCGCCGGCGCAGCGGGCCGCGCTGTTCAAGGCGCTGGGCACGCTGCCCGGCATCACCGTCACCGAGGGCGCCGAGGACGCGGCCGGCCGCAAGGGGCTCGGCGTCGGCGGCGTCTGGCGGGGCCAGCGCTCCGAGCTGATCATCGACGGCGAGAACTACGCGCTGCTCGGCGAGCGCAGCGTGGTCGTGGACGAGAAGGCGGCCGGGGCGCCGGTCGGCAGCCTGCTGGCCTCCACCGCGCAGCTGAAGGTCTCGGTCTCCGACACCGCGCCCGACGCTCCGGTCACCTCGAAGGAGGACTGCTCCCAGAGCCAGGGTGGCTGAGCGCGTCCAGCAACCACTCGGCCAGGTAGCCGGTGAACGACGAGCGCACGTAGACGCGGAAGACGTCCGGGGCGGTCCGTTCCAGGATCACCCCGGCCTTTCCGAGCAGCGTCTGCGCGTATCCGGGGAAGACCGCGGGGTGCAGGTCGATCGGGCAGCCGGTGACCAGCACCTCGACGGCGTCCGGGCCCGACAGCTCCAGCACGGTGCGCTGGCCGGAGACGTCCGTCCAGCCCTCCCGGCCGCCGTCCCCGGTCACCAGCCACCAGGCGGGGCCAAGGCGCAGCCCCTGGCCCGGGTCCCGGCCGCGTACCTCCCACATGCGCACGAACGGCAGCTCGCGCAGCCGTACCCGCTCAGAGCTCGCGGACAGGAAGCGGTGGGCGAAACGCCCGGCCGGGCTCTCCGGCCGCCACTCCCCCACCGTCCCGACCCGCTCGACCGGGTCGCCGTCGCGGCGGGTGTTGTCCGGGTCGTAGAAGACCGGCTCGACCACCGTGACCGGCACCGTACGCCCGCCCGAGACCGCCTCCAGCCGGTCGCCCGGCGCGACGTCGCGCGCCATCGCCAGCACGGCGCCGGTGTAGCTGGAGGTCACGTGCCCCAGCATCTCGCCGCCGCCCGGCGCGACGAGCTGCGCCCCTTCCTCCACGAACTCCTCAGGGCGCAGCCCGACCAGGCGCTTGCGGCCCTCACGTGCGGTGTCGGGGCGGGCGTGCGAGCGCTTGCCGACGTAGTCCGGCTTGCGGCGCGAGACGATCCACTCCATGCCGAGGTCCTGCGGGGTGACGGTCCCGTCGGTCTCCTGCCCGACGATCGCGAAGCCCTTCTCGGCGCGCAGCACGTGCATGGTCTCCGTCCCGTACGGCACCGCCCCCAGGGCCAGCACGCTCTCCCACAACGCGGCGCCGTACCACCAGGGCACGTTGACCTCGTAGGCCAGCTCGCCCGAGAAGCTGATCCTGAACACGCGCCCGTCCACCCCGGCGACCGGCGTCTCCACGCACCGCATGAACGCCAGCTCCGCCGCCTCCGGCGCGAGCGCCGCCACGACCTCGCGCGCCTTCGGCCCCGCCACCGCCACGGTCGCCCAGTGGTCGGTCACCGAGGTGAACCGCACGTCCAGCTCGGGCCACTCGGTCTGATGCCACTCCTCCAGCCAGTCGAGCACGGCTGCGGCGTTGCCCGTCGTGGTCGTCATCAGGAAGTGCTCGGGGCCGAGCCTGGCCGTGGTGCCGTCGTCGAAGACCATGCCGTCGGCCTTGCACATCAGCCCGTAGCGGCAGGCGCCCACGGCCAGCGTCGAGTACATGTTGGTGTAGATCCGGTCCAGGAACTCACCGGCGTCGGCGCCCCTGATGTCGATCTTGCCGAGCGTGGAGGCGTCCATGGCGGCCACTCTGGTCCGCGCCGCGTCGCATTCACGCCGCACCGCCTCGTCCATGTCCTCGTCGCCGAGGGGGAAGTAACGCGGGCGCTTCCACTGCCCGACGTCCTCGAAGACCGCGCCCCTCGCGAGGTGCGCCTCGTGCATGGCGGTGGTCCGCACGGGGTCCGACAGCGCGCCGCGGTCGCGCCCCGCCAGCGTCGC
This sequence comes from Nonomuraea endophytica, assembly GCF_014203235.1. Taxonomy (GTDB): domain Bacteria; phylum Actinomycetota; class Actinomycetes; order Streptosporangiales; family Streptosporangiaceae; genus Nonomuraea; species Nonomuraea endophytica. Next base: position 173,085 of record NZ_JACHIN010000008.1, read on the forward strand.
GAAGGACACCGGCGTGTACGGCGGGCGGAACGTCGTCGTCCCCATCTGGCCCGGCGCCGTCCCGAGCAGCGCGGACATGACGCCCACGACCACCGCGCCGGCCGTCTTGCCCTGGTCGGCGCCGGTGCCCGCGGTGGTGTAGCGCTTGACGTGCTCCACCGAGCGCATGCCGGTGCCGGAGGCGCGCTGGAGGTCGGCCACGGTGACGTCGCGGTGCAGGTCGGCGAAGGACGTCGCGGGATCGTCGCCCATCACCCAGAGCGGCGCGGGCGGCTTCGGCGGCCGCTCGTCGCTGTCGGGAATGTGGTGGCTCGCCCGTTCGGCGAACCCGGTCAGTCCCGCCGCCTGCGAACCCGCGGCGTAGCCGTCCGCGATCGCCTCGGCGGTGCCGTAGAGGCCCCTGCACGCCCCGGCCGAGCGCTCGGCCTGCGCCGACAGGTGCGGCACGAACGCCTGCAGCTCCTCGTCGAACCGCAGCCTGCCCTGCGACTGGCTGAACAGGTGCGCCACCGGATTCCACCCCCCCGCCACGGCCAGCAGATCGGCCGCGAACTGCCCGCCGCCCCGGGTTCTGACGCCGGTGAGCACTCCTTCCCCGTCGGCGGTGGTGCCGGTGATCTCCGCGCCGTCGCGGGCGTCGAGGACGGCGACCACCTCCACCCCGGCCGCCGCCAGGTCGCGGGCCGCCTCGTGCCCGGAGTCGGCGCAGGTGAAGACCACCGCTCTGGCGCCTGGCCGCACGCCGTACCTGTTGGCATAGGTACGCGCCGCGGAGGCGAGCATCACGCCGGGACGGTCGTTGTCAGGGAAGGCCAGGGAGCGCTCCTGCGCGCCCGTCGCCAGCACCACGCGGCGCGCCCGCAGATGCCACAGGCGCTCGCCCGAGCCGCGCTTCTCGACCGCGGTCAGGTAGTTGTCGTCGTAGTAGCCGATCGCGGTGGTCCTGGTCAGCACCCGCACCTCGGGCAGCACCGCGAGCTGGTGCGCGACCCCGGCCACCCAGTCGAGGGCGGGCGCGCCGTCCAGCGTGGCCCTGCCGGCGAGCAGATCGCCGCCCAGGACCGGCTGGTCGTCCACCAGGATGACGCGCGCGCCCGACTCGCCCGCCGCCAGCGCCGCGGCCAGCCCCGCCGGGCCGCCGCCGACCACGAGCACGTCGCAGTGCAGGTAGCCCTTGTCGCAGCGGCGCCCGGCCGGCTCGGCCAGGTCGACCCGGCCCTTGCCGCGCAGGCTCCACGCCGCCAGCCCCTCGTACAGCTCGACCGTCGTGGCCGCGAGCATGGGGTCGGCGCCCACGCGGACCAGCGCGTTCGGCTCCTCGGGGCCAGCGGAGAAGACGCCGCGCGGGCGGCCCAGGTCGACGCTGCGCCCGACCACGCGCACGCCGTTGCGCAGCAGCGCGGCCGCGAGCGTGTCGCCGGGCCGCCCCTCGTAGGTCCGCTCGTCGAAGGTGAACCTCACGGCTGCGGCCTCATCTCGTGGGTGACGGTGTGGCGGTGCACGGAGAACCAGGTCCGGCAGCCGTGCGCGTGGAACCAGCGCTCGTGGAACCAGCCCTTCGGGTTGTCGCGCATGAACAGGTATCCGGCCCACGCCTCGTCGTCCACGTCCGGGGTGTAGGCGATCCCGGCCTGGCCGCCGTAGGTGAACTCGTTCTCGTCGCGTGGCCCGCAGTGCGGGCAGTCGATCAGCATCATCAGTGCGCCACCGCCGCGGCTCCGTGCTCGTCGATGAGGGCGCCGGTGGTGAACCGCTCCAGCGCGAAGGGTACGGCCAGCGGGTGCGGCTCGTCATGGGCGATCGTGTGGGCGTAGACCCAGCCGGAGCCGGGGGTGGCCTTGAAGCCGCCGGTGCCCCAGCCCGCGTTGATGAACAGGCCGTCGACCGGCGTCCTGCCGATGATCGGGGAGGCGTCGGGCGAGACGTCCACGACGCCGCCCCAGGTGCGCAGCACCCGGACCCGGCTGAAGATCGGGAACAGCTCCAGGGCCGCGGCCATCTGGGCCTCGATGACGTGGAACGCGCCGCGCTGGCCGTAGGAGTTGTAGGTGTCGATTCCGGCGCCCATGACCAGTTCGCCCTTGTGGGCCTGGCTGACGTAGACGTGGACGGCGTTGGACATCACGACGCAGTCGAGGACCGGCTCCAGCAGTTCGGAGACGAGGGCCTGGAGGGGGTGGGACTGCAGCGGCAGCGGGAACCCCGCCTTGGCAGCGAGCACGGAGGTGTGCCCGGCGGCCGCGAGCGCGACCTTCCCGGCTGAGATCCGTCCGCGGGTCGTCTGAACAGCCGTTACCCGATTTTTCACCATTTCGAAGCCTGTGACTTCGATGTTCTGGATGAGGTCTATCCCGTAGGCGTCCGCTTTGCGGGCCAGGGCCCAGGCGACGTGATCGTGCTTGGCGATCCCGCCCCGCCGCTGCAACGTGGCGCCGAGGACCGGGTAGCGGGCGGAGTCCGAGGCGTTGACGACCGGGCAGAACTTCTTGACCTCGTCGGCCTCCAGCCACTCGGCGTCGACGCCGTTGAGGCGGTTGGCGTTGACCCTGCGCCTGCCCTCACGGACGTCCGCCAGGTTGTGGGCGAGATTGAGCACACCCCGCTGGCTGAACTGCAGGTCGTACTCGAGGTCGTCGCTGAGCCCCTCCCAGAGCTTGAGAGAGTGCTCGTAGATGGCGGCGCTCTCGTCCCACAGGTAGTTGGAACGGATGATCGTGGTGTTCCTGGCCATGTTGCCACCGGCCAGCCAGCCCTTCTCCAGGACGGCCACATTGGTGATCCCATGATTCTTGGCCAGGTAATAGGCAGTGGCCAGTCCATGCCCACCGGCGCCGACGATGACCACGTCATAGGCCGGCTTCGGCTCAGGATTCCGCCACAAGAACTCAGGATGACTCACGCCGCCCCCTCCACCCTTCCCCAACCCACTCCCACCCAGACCCCGGCCCGCCACCCTCCAGCCCCATCCACCCCTGACCCGACCACCTCTGACCCAACCCACCTGAGCCCGACCACCCCCAGCCCGACCACCCTGAGCCCGACCACCCCGAGTCCGACCACCCCGAGTCCGACGACCTTTGGTCTGACAGACCGCGGACCGACAGCCTTCGGTGTGACAGACCGCAAGCCGATGAGCTCCGGTCCGACACACCCCGGACCGATGAGCTCCGGTCCGACACACCCCGGACCGACGACCTCCGGTCCGACAGACCGCAAGCCGATGAGCTCCGGTCCGACACACCGCAGACCGACGACCTCCGGTCCGACACACCGCAGACCGACAACCTCCGGTCCGACACACCGCAGACCGACAACCTCCGGTCCGACACACCGCAGACCGACAACCTCCGGTCCGACACACCGCAGACCGACAACCTCC
>NZ_JACHIN010000008.1:176562-411606 GCF_014203235.1 Nonomuraea endophytica
CGGTCCGACACACCCCGGACCGACAACCTCCGGTCCGACACACCCCGGACCGATGGCCCTTGGCACGACCCACCCAAGTCCGAGCGACCGGAGTCTGACCACCTCCGGTCTGGCCGACCAGGGTCCGACAACCTCAGGTCTGAGCGGTCGGGGTTTGGGAGGCTCTGGGCCGGGGTTACGGGGTGGGGTGGGGTTGGTGGGGGTTCCGTCGATCGGGTCATCGTCGGATCTTCTCCATCTTGGCGTCGAACAGGGGCTCGGCCGCCACCTCGGCCGGGACGGGGCGGCCGAAGTAGGCGACCTCCACCTCCGTGCCGGGAGTGGTGAGGCCGATCGGCAACCAGGCGTAGGCGATCGGGCGGCCGATGGTGTGGCCGTAGGCGGCGCTGGTGGTGTAGCCGACCGTGGCGCCGCCGTGCCGTACCGGCTCCTTGCCCGTCACGACCTCGGCCGTCAGCAGCGGCACGAGCTTGCGCGTGATCTCCTTGGACAGCGCCTCCCGGCCGAGGAAGTCCTTGTCCTCCCGGACGGCGAAGGCCAGCCCCGCCTCGTACGGGTTGTGCTCAGGCGTCATGTCCACCCCCCACAGCCGGTACCCCTTCTCCAGGCGCAGGCTGTTGAACGCCGCCCGCCCACCCGCGATGGGCAGCCCCGTCGCCCAGAGCGTGTCCCAGAGTTTGAGGCCCAGATCGGCGGTGGTGTAGAGCTCCCAGCCCAGTTCCCCCACATACGACACCCGCATGGCCGTCACCGGCACCTGCCCGATATATCCCTGCTTACAGGTGAAATACCGGAACCCCTCGTGAGACATGTCCAGGTCCGTAAGCGGCTGCACCAGTTCGCGGGCCCGCGGCCCCCAAACGCCCACACAGCACGTCCCAGGCGTGATGTCCCGAACCTGAACGTCGCCCGGCGCGTGCCGCTGCAGCCAGTCGAGGTCGAGATTCCCGTTCGCCCCGACCTGGAACCGCTCCTCGGTCAGCCGCGCGACCGTGAGATCGGACCGCACCCCACCACCGGCATCGAGCAGCAGCGTGTACGTCACGGAACCGGGCTTCTTGTCGACATTGTTCGTCGTCATCCGCTGCAAGAACGCCGCCGCCCCCGCCCCCGTCACCTCGATCCGCTTGAGCGGCGTCATGTCGTAAAGGGCGACCTGCTCACGCGTGTAGTGGGACTCGGCAGCGGCGATCGGCGACCAGTAGCGCGCCGCCCAGTCATCCCGCTCGGTCAGGCCCAGCCGCCCCGGATCACCGGAAAGCGGGCTGTTGGCCGTGAACCACTGCGGACGCTCCCACCCCGCCCCCTCCAGGAAGAACGCCCCAAGCTCCCGCTGACGCGGATAGAACGGACTGGTCCGCATGGGACGGGGCGATTCCATCGGCTGGAGCGGATGGATGATGTCGTAGACCTCGACGAAGTTCTGCTTGCCGCGCTCCTCGACGAAGGCGGGCGCGAGGTGGACGGGCTCGAACCGGTTCAGCTCGCACTCGTGCAGGTCGACGCTGGAACGCCCGTCGACCAGCACCTCCGCCAGCGCCTTGGCCACCCCGGCCGAATGCGTCACCCACACCGCCTCCGCCAGCCAGAACCCGTCGAGCTGCGGCGCCTCCCCGATCAGCGGGAGCCCGTCCGGTGTGAAGGAGAAGATCCCGTTGATCCCGCCGGTGTAGGCCGACTCCTTGAGCGCGGGCAGCAGTTCGACGGCGTCCCGCCAGGCAGGCTCGAAGTCGTCCTCGGTGAACGCCTGCACCGACGGCATCGTGGTGCCGTTGGGCCCGATCTCCTCCTGCCGGACCGGCATCGGCCGGTGCGCATAGGACCCGACGCCGATCTGATCCCCGTGTTCCCGGAAATACAGGTCTCTGTCCTGGTGCCGCAGGATGGGCCGTACCGCTTCAGGATTTCCCTCCAGTACGGCCAGCGGCTCCGACCGCGCGTACTGATGAGCCAGCGGCAGCAACGGCACACTCACGCCCGCCATCGCCCCGATGCTCGGCCCCCAGAATCCCGCGGCGCTGACGACCACATCAGCAGGCACGACCCGATATTCGAGCCCCTCAGCACCAACCTCAACCGCCACCCCCGTGACGCGCCCGCCCTGCTGCTCGATCCCCACGACGGTGTGGTGCGCCAGAAACCGAGCCCCTCGCTCGATAGCGCGCCGCGCCTGAGCCTCACCACACCGCAGCGAGTTGGCCAGCCCGTCGGTAGGCACGAAGTACCCGCCGAGCACCCGAGCAGGATCGAGCAGAGACCAGAGCTCAAGGCACCGCTCGGGACTGATCACCTCACCGTGCACACCCCACGCCTCGGCCCACCCCTGACGCCGCCGCAGGTCGATGAGCCGCTCAGGCGTGGTAGCCACTTCCAGCCCGCCCACCTGCTTGAAGCACCACTGCCCATCGAGCGACAGCCCGCTGTACTTGTTGACCGTGTAAGTGGCGAACTCCGTCATCGTCTTGGACGGATTGGTCTGGAACACCAGCCCAGGCGCATGCGAACTCGACCCTCCGGCGGCGAACAAGGGCCCCTGCTCGACCACGGTGACGTCGGTCCACCCCCGCCCGGTGAGCTCGTCGGCCAGGGCACAGCCCACAATGCCGGCTCCAATGATCACTAACCGCGGCCGGGACACCATGCGCCCTCCGGTTGTTCCCTAATACGCAACACGCACCGGACTACGCAACGAACATAGAGCCCACCCGACCCCCAAACAAGAGCCCCACAGCCACCAACCCAACCACGACACCAACCCAGACAGCCCGAAAAACCACGACACCCACAGGCCAGAAGGCGACAAAGACCGAAGGGGACCCAGGACAGGGAGCCGTAGCCGGGCCGGGAGGGCGCACAAGATCGGGACACGCGACAGAGGGGGTCCACAAGCACCCGAGGCGGAAGGCCCCAAGACAGGGCGCGAGCGCGGCCGCAGGCGCTCACTGGGGACCAGGTGCTCGATGGGGAAGAGCAAAGGCGGGTGGCGAGACCGGAAGCCCGCCAGCCGGGCAGTGACCCCGGGAGCCGATTAACGGGGCAGTCAGCCCAGGAGCCGGTTAACGGGGGCCGTTGCGGTGGGGACCACGTCCGACGTGAGAAGCGATCCCCCCGATCGGCGCCAACCGGCGACGGCGGGTGGCGTCAGCCAGGCTTGCCGTAACAGATAGAGCTTGCGTCACAGAAGAAGCCGCCGCAACAGATAGAGCTCGCGTCACAGAAGAAGCCGCCGCAACAGATAGAGCTCGCGTCACAGAAGAAGCCGCCGCAACAGATAAAAAGGCCTTTCAGGAACGCCCGTAAGCATCCTCAAGACGCTCAATGTCGTCCTCGTCAAAGTGGCCGAAGGCGATTTCGAGGATGCGGGTGGCGGGGCCGGAGCTGCTGAGGCGGTGGGTTTGGCCGGCGCGGATCAGGACCCGGTCACCGACGTCGGGCTCCGTGCGCTCGCCGTCGATCTCGAACACGCAGCCCGGGTCCAGTGCCACCCACAGCTCGTCCCGCGACTTGTGCCGCTGGAGGCTGAGCCGCTGGCCAGGCGCCACATCGATGATCTTCACCGTCGACGTCTCGTTGAGGGTGAAGCGCTCGAACCCACCCCAAGGCCGCTCGTCCCGAATAACTGCCGCAAGACGGTCGATGTCGCCCATAAATCCCTCCGAAACGTGAAGATCAGAGAGCAAACTATCAGGTCAGCAGAATGCCACCGTCAACCGGCAGCGTCACGCCCGTGATGTACGACGAAGCGTCGCTCGCCAGAAACACCGCCGCCGCCACGAGTTCATCGGCCTCGCCCACCCGGCCCATCACCACCCGCTGCTCCAGCATGCGCTCCAAATAGCCGGCGCTGTACTCCTCCGTCATCTCCGAGGCGAAGAAGCCGGGCTCCAGGCAGTTGACCCGGATCCCGCGCCGACCCGTCCACTGCTGCGCGAGGTCACGGGTGAGCCCGATGACCCCGGCCTTCGACGCGCTGTAGGCCGCCTGCGGCAGCCCCGCCGTGGTCTCGCCGAGGATGCTGCCGATGTTGACGATGGACGACCCGGGCCGCATGACCCGCGCGCACGCCTGCGCCATCCAGTAGCTCCCGTGCAGGTTGATGTCGATCACCCGCCGGAACTCCTCGGGACTCTCCCGCAGCGCCGGTACGGCCGTGCCCACCCCAGCGTTGTTGATCAGGACATCGACCTGCCCGAACTCCGCCACAGCCGCCTCGACCAGCGCCTGGCACTGCTCGACCACGGTCACGTCGGTCGCGACGGCCAGGCAACGCCGCCCGGCCTCCTCGACCAGCTTCCGGGTCCCGTCGAGCCGGTCGGCCCGCCGGGCGCCGATCGCGATGTCGGCCCCCGCCTGCGCCAGCCCGCGGGCGAAGGCCACGCCCAGGCCCGACGAGGCCCCGGTGACGATGGCCACCTTCCCGTCGAGCCTGAACTTGTCGATCATCAGAGACCGTATTCCTTGACGATGCGCTCGTGCCGCTCGACCTCGACGTCGATCTCGCGGGCCAGGTCGAGCCAGGCCAGCGGGTGCGACCAGCGCTCGGTGGCGTCGTCGAGCAGGGCGTCGACGTCGGTGGCCGCGACGTCCGGCGGGACGGCGACCCAGCCGTAGACGCCGGGCAGCGTCTCGCCGGAGGTCGGGTGGGTGACGGTGTAGTTTTCCTCCGAGTAGACCCACATCGGCCAGCCGCGCTCGGCCATGACCTCGGTGAACTCGGCCCAGTCGCTCTCGGACGGCGCGGCGCCGTCGAAGAAGTAGCTGACGTATCCGCCGGGGCGCAGGATGCTCACGGCCGCGAACGGCGGCACGAAGTTTTCCTGCTCCTTGGGGTCGTCGGGGATGGGCTCCAGCAGCTGCGGGTCGAAGACGACCAGGTCGCCGGCGTTGTATTCCATGCCACGCGGCTGCGGCAGCGCCAGGCGCGCCGTGGCCGGGCCGGTGCGGATGGACAGCACCTGCCGCTGACCGCCGTCGGGCGCCGGGAGGATGACCCGGATCAGGCCCATCTCCTCCTCGATCGGGCCCTCGGTGGACTGGATCGGCATCCCGATCTTGGCCGCGCCCTTGCGGACGGTGTCCCAGTCTTCGGCTGCGGTGGCCATCACGACCATGCGCCAGACGTCCTCGTCGTTGAGCTCGTCGAGGACCTCCAGCAGCACCTGGGCGCCGCGGGCGTTGTCGTCGAGCTGCTGCGCGGCGCCCGAGACCAGGCGGCGCGCCTCGGTGCCGGCGCCGGCGGCGATGGCGTGCTCGCCCTCGGCGGCGGTCTCGGCCCAGCGCTCGCGGGCGCTGTGCAGGCGGGCGAGGGTGAGGTGCTGGACGGCGTGCGGCAGCATCGCGGCCATCTGCTCGAGGCGCTCGTCCTGGCGGGCCTCGATGAGCAGCGTGGTCAGGTACGCGACGTCGTCGGGGTCGGCCGTGGCGATGTCGCCGGAGTCGACGAGCATCTTCCAGTAGATGTCGGCGCCGGTGGCCGGGTAGCCGAGGAAGCCGAGCGTGGTGGTGTGGCGGCGGGTGGCCTCCAGGTCGGAGCCGGAGATCGGGGCCAGCCAGCCGACCCACTTCTCGGGGTCGGCGTTGAAGCCGTCGGCGGCGTCGAAGTAGGCGACCCGCTCGTCCTCGGAGCCGGGGGCATCCGGCTCGGAGGTGGTGTCGGCGGCGGCGCGCAGGGCGGCGATGCGCCCGGCGACGCTCTCCGCGTCGCGCAGCTCGACGGAGAACTGCTCGGCGAGGTCGGCCAGCAGCCGCGCCTGCCACACACCCTGACGCGCGATGGCCAGGTCACCGGCGACCAGGGCCAGCTCCACGCGGGCCTGGTAGCCGCCCATCATGCTGAAGTAGTCGATCCACTGGCGCAGGACGCGGCCGAGCTGCCAGGTGTTGGTGATCTGCGAGGAACCGGCCAGCTTGAGCACGACCTGCGCCCACTCGACGAAGTCGCGCGGGTGGTTGCCCACGACGTCGAGGTCGGGCAGCGCGTCCACGGCCTCGGCGGTGCGGCCGAGCTCGGCCAGGATGCGCGCGCGGCGCACACCGTCGCGGTGGGGCTTGGCGGGCGGGTCGTCGGCCGGGAAGTCGGCGGCTGCCTGCAGCGCGGTCAGCGCGGCGTCGGCGCGACCGGCGGCCAGCAGCGCGCGGGCGCTGGCGGCGCCGAGCTCCCAGCTGGCCGGCTTGTCGACGGCGCGCAGCTGCTCGACGGCGGACTCGGCGTAGGTGATCGCCTCGTCGGCGCGCCCGGCGTCGACCAGGGCCGCGACATATTGCGTCACCAGGCCGGTGTAGGCGGGCTGGTCGGCGGGCAGGCCCTCGATGGCCGCGCCCAGCTTCTCCAGCCGCTGCTCGGCGTAGCCGGGGCCGTCGGCGTTGGCCCAGGCGAGGGCGAGCGTCTCGACGGCTGCCGGGGCCGCGGGGCAGTCACGCACCTCTTCGCGCTGGGCGAACGCGAGCAGCTCCTCCGCGTCGCCGATCGCCACCGCGCCCTGGGCCCGGTCGCCGACCCGGCCCACGAGATGCCAATAGCGGGCGTAGAACTCGAGCCAGGGCAGGCCGAGAGCCTCCGCCTGCTGGGCGATGGCCGGGGCCATCACGTCCAGCTGGGGATAGCGGCCCTCGTAGGCCTGTGCGGGGAGGTCTCCCAGCGCCATGGCGAGGCCAACGTTGCCCGCCTCAGAAAGCTGCTGCTGGGTGTCGCCGACCCAGGCCCAGATGTCCACGTCCATGGGGAGTCAGTCTGCCAGGTCAATGGGCGTGCCCCAAACGGAGAAGCCCTATCAGCTCATCCGATTCAGCCGCGTTCAGGACAGAAAATACCGGAGCCATGAGCCGATCGGTCGTCTCTTCGATCTTCGCCCGGCGCTCGATCACCTCGGCCGGAAGTTGCGGATAGGGCTCCGGCCAGGTGAAGAACCGCGCGATCGACTCTCCGCTGGCGCGTCCGAACGGGGTGCCCTCGTGCGAGGCGGCGAGGACGGCGTCCAGCGGATGCATTCCCTCCGCGATCACCGCATTCGCATGCAGACCGCCCCGTAGCTCCCGCACGACGTGCATGAGCTGTGTCGCCCGCGCGGGCGCGTCATCGGGAAGGGGTACGGCCCGCCACCCGGCGAACAAGGGCGCCCCGACCGGCGAAGCCTTCTCCACGACCGGTTCGAGCAGCTCGGCGATCCTGGCGCAGCCGTCGAAGCCGCCGAGCTTGCGGCGTCCCCACGCGTGGCAGGCGCCGGTATAGAGCTCGACCGCCTGCTCGACGGGCATCTTGCGGCCGCCGTCCCAGCTCTGCGAGACGTGCTCGGGCGGGAAGAAGACGGCCACGGAGGTGACCACGTCCGCCTCGCACTCGCCGAGCACGCCGCAGCGCCCGCGGAAGTAGAGCTCGCGCGGGCCGAGGCCGTACTCCTCGCAGAGTGCCTTGGCCTCCCTGGACAGCATGAAGTTGCCGCCCAGGACGCCGATGGGTGCTTTGACCTCGATCGCGGTGGTCTGTGGATCAGCCATGCGCCCAGCATCGCCCAGGAGAACATTATTCTGCAAGGGTCAGGTCGCCGGAGGCGACGATCACCGCCGGTCCGCTCAGGTAGCTGGTCTCCTCGTCGAGGGTGACCGTGAGCCTGCCGCCGGCGACCTCCACGATCCACTCGCCGGTGACCTCGCCGCTCAGGTGGGCGGCGGCGACGGCGGTGGCCACCGCGCCGGTGCCGCACGAGCGGGTCTCGCCGGAGCCGCGCTCGAAGACGCGCATGACCGCGCGGCGCGGGCCCACGGCGTTGAACAGCTCGATGTTGACGCCGCTGGGGAAGACGCCGGGGTCGAAGGCCGGCTGGTGGGTCAGGTCGAGCTGGACGACGGGGTCGCCGATGGCGCAGGCCAGGTGGGGGTTGCCCATGTCGACGTGGAGGCCGGTGTATTCCTGGCCGGCGACGGTGGTGACGCTCTCGCCGTAAACCGTGGGCCTGCCCATGTCGATCGTCACGTCGCCCTCGGCCTGGAGGCGGACCTTGCGGATGCCGCCCCGGGTGGCGATGCCGAACTCGCCCGGCTCGGCCAGCCCGGCGTCGACCAGGTAGCGGGCGAAGACACGTACGCCGTTGCCGCACATCTCGGCCATGCTGCCGTCGGCATTGCGGTAATCCATGAACCACTCGGTCTGCCCGGCCTGCTCGGAGACCTCGGGGCTGACCTTGCTGCGGACCACGCGGAGCACGCCGTCGGCGCCGAGGCCGGTGCGGCGGTCGCAGATCTCGGCCACAAGCGCGGCCGACAGGTCGATCTCGCCATCCGGGTCGGGGATGATGACGAAGTCGTTCTCAGTACCGTGGCCCTTCAGAAACTTCATGACCCAAGCTTATCGACCGCAAGCCCCAGCAGATCGGGCGCGTCGTAGGGCAGCCAGACCACGCGGGGGTCGCGGCGGAACCACGACTCCTGGCGGCGGGCGAAGCGCCGGGTGGCCCGGACGGTCTCGGCGATCGCCTCCTCCTCCGTCCATTCTCCCGCCAGATATTTCATGACCTGGGCGTAGCCGAGCGCGCGGCCCGCCGTACGGCCGTCGGCCAGGCCCTGGTCGAGCAGGACCCGCACCTCGTCCACCAGGCCCGCCTCCCACATCCGCCCGACCCGCAGCTCGATGCGGGCGTCCAGTTCGGGGCGCGGCACGTCGAGGCCGATCTGGACACTCGGGTAGAGCGCCTCGTAGGAGGGCATCGTCGCCGAGAAGGGACGGCCGGAGAACTCGATGACCTCCAGCGCGCGCACGATCCGCCGGCCGTTGCCGGGCAGGATCGCCTCGGCGGCCTTGGGGTCGCTGGCCCGGAGCCGCTCATATAGGACGGCGGGCCCCACCTGGGCCAGCTCCGCCTCCAGCCGGGCGCGGACCACCGGGTCGGTTCCGGGGAAGTCGAGGTCGTCGAGGGCGGCGCGCACGTACAGGCCGCTCCCGCCGACGAGGATCGGCACCTCCAGCTTGTCCAGCAGCGGCCGGACCAGCCGCTGGTACTCGGCCACGCTGGCGGTGACGGTCACATCCCAGATGTCCAGCAGATGGTGAGGAACACCTCGTTGTTCGGTTTGGGAGAGTTTCGCCGTTCCAATGTTCATTCCTCGGTAAAGCTGCATGGAGTCGGCATTGATGCATTCGCCCCCCAGCCGGAGGGCCAGATCCACGGCGAGATCGGACTTTCCGGCCGCGGTGGGCCCCACGACGGCGATGACAGGCTGCTTGCGCACACCGATAAGTGTGTCAACACAAGGGGTATGAAGGAGACGACGGCTCGGGGGGGCCGTCAATGAGACATCGGGGGAAGACATGTCGATTTTCGACAAGGTCAAGGAGATGTTCGGCGGGCACGACGAGAAGCTGAAGAACATCCCCGAACAGGCCAAAGACACCGCCGGTCAGACTCAGGACTCGGCGGGCGGCATGATGGACAACCTGCGCGAGAAGGCCGAGGACGCCGCCAACCAGGGCATCGACAAGGCCTCGACGGCCGCGAGCGACGCCACCGGCGGCAAGTACGACGAGCACATCGCCAGGGGCACCGACATGGCCAAGGACGCCGCCGACAAGATCGACGGCAAGGAAGGCTAGAGATCCAGCAGCGTGGGCTGCAGATAGCCCTCGTGGGTGAGCAGCCAGCGTTTGGTCTCCACGCCGATACCACCGCTGAAGCCGCCCAGGCCCGCCGCCGCGAGCACGCGGTGGCAGGGCACCACGATCGGGATCGGGTTCGAGCCCATGATCGACCCGATCCCGCGTGCGGGCACGCTCGTGCCGCTCAGCAGGGCGAGCTCGCCGTAGGTGACGACCTTCCCGTACGGCACGCGGTGCAGAGCACGTAGCACCGCCCGCCGCGACCCGGCCATGAGACTCCAGTCGATGGGCGTCTCGAACGTCTTGAGCTCACCGGCGAAATAAAGCTTCAGCTCATCGAGCACGAAAGCCGTACGATCCGGGTCATGAATCTCGTCGAGGCCGACCTGGAGCGGCCGCCAGCCCGTCGCGACCAGCCCGTCCTCGGTGACGGCCACGTGGAAGGCGCCGACGGGCGTCGGCAGCTGAGCGTAGGCGACGGTGAGCATCGTGTCCTCTCGTGAACTGGTCGTGCTGGGGACCTCAAGCGCGGTCCCTACCCGACACCGTAATCACAATGGCTATGTTTTGCGGTGGGATGGCCAGGGCTACCTGTTCGATCCCGGCGAGGGCAGCCAGCGCCAGCTCCTGCACGCCGGGCTCAGCTCCAGCCAGCTGCACTGGATCTGCGTCACGCATTTCCACGGCGACCACTGCCTCGGCGTGCCCGGCATCGTCCAGCGCATCGCCCGCGACCGGGTGAAACACGAGGTCAAGGCGGTCTACCCGGCCAGCGGCCAGGAATACTGGAACCGGCTGCGCCACGCCGCGGTCTTCACCGACACCGAGACCATCACCGAACACCCCGTCTCCGGCGACACCGCCACGCTGCCGCCGCTGACCGCGCGCCGTCTGTCCCACCCCGTCGAGTCCTACGGCTACCGCCTGCAGGAACCCGACGGCCGCCGCATGCTCCCGGAACGCCTCAGAAAGCACGGCATCACCGGCCCCGACGTGCGCGTCCTGCAGGAGGAAGGCGCGCTGCGCGGCGTCACGCTGGAGATGTGCAGCGTGCCACGCCCCGGCCAGTCGGCCGCGTTCATCATGGACACCCGCCTGTGCGAGAACGTCTTCACCCTGGCCGACGGCGTGGACCTGCTGGTCATCGAGTCCACGTTCCTGTCGGCGGAAGCCGCCCTGGCCAAGGACTACGGCCATCTGACCGCGCAGGACGCCGCGCTCGTGGCCAAGGAGTCGGGCGCGCGCCGCCTGGTCCTGACCCACTTCTCCGAGCGCTACGGCCTCGACGCCGAGCCGGTCTTCCTGGAGGAGGCCCGCGCGGTCTTCGACGGCGACGTGATCGTGGCCCGCGACCTCATGACCGTCCAGGTCCCGAAACGCCCCTAGCGCCACACAGCCACGACATAACCAACCCCGTAGGGCGCGCACTCCAGAACCAGTTCCGGCCGCAACTCCACCCCCGCCGCCGCTCCGGCCAGCACCTGCAGCGGCGCCCGCCCGCCGACCCAAAGCTCCGCCGCCTCAGTGGGGTCGAGCTCCGCGATCGCCGCGAGGTCCGCCTCGGCGAGCGCCTTGACCAGCCTTCTCTGGTACGGCTCCGCCGCGGGATCCAGGTAACCGGGGGACTTGCCGGTCAGCTTGGCCGAGCCGTCCGCCATGACCAGCAGCGCCACCCGGGCCCCGGAAGCCAGCCGTCCCCCCAGCTCCACGCACTCGGCGGGACTCGCGTCCACTGCCACCGCCCGGAACCCGTCCGGGTCGCCGCCCAGCAGCCATCGGCCGATCGTCAGGGACAACGGCAGCACCGGATCGCCCTCACCGGTCCTGACGTCCACGCCCCAGGGGGCCAGCGAACCCGCCGAGCGCGGGCCGTACTCGCGTGTGGTGTCGTCACCGCCGACGACGAGCAGCAGGTCGGGCGCGGCGGCACGCAGGGCGGCCACGGCCTCCGCGCAGGCGGCGCGCAGACCGTCGAGCTCGGGGGCGGCGGCACCGGCGAACTCGGGCACGATCAGCGGAGGATGCGGGCAGACGGCCGCGGCGACAAGCACGCCGCCAGGTTATGCGAAGGCCCGCCGGCGCTTCACCTACAGATAGGGGTTGCGCCCTTCGCGGACCCGCTCGAACAGCTGAACGGCGTGGGCATGGGCCGCCGCGTGCAACCCGTGACCGAAGCTGATCCGGGCCACCCCCATCGCGCCCAGTTCGGCCAGGCCCGGTGAGCCCTTGTGGAAGATCACGTTCACCGGGCCGTCGATCTCAGCTACCAGGCCGGCAGGGTCCGGCGCGAGGATCGGGTAAACGCAGTCGGCGCCCGCCTCCAGGTACCGATGGGCCCTGGCCACAGCGTCCTCGCGCGTCTTGTCGCCGCCCAGGAAGGTGTCGACCCGGGCGTTGACCACCAGCTCCGCCCCGGCGGCGGCCCGTACCTCGGCCAGGAAGTCCGCCTGCTCCCCCGGGTCGATCATCCGGCCGGTGCGGGGATCGGAATCCTCCAGATTGCAGCCAACCGCGCCTGTGGCCAGCAGCCGCTCGACCAGCTCGGCCGGCTTGAGCCCGTAGCCTCGTTCGACGTCGGCGGTCACCGGCACGTCCACGACCCGCGCGATCCGCCCCACCGCGGCCAGCATCTCGGCCACCGGCGTGGCCTCACCGTCGTCGTAGCCCAGCACCCGCGCGATCGCCGCACTCCCGGTGGCCACCACGGCGAACCCCGCCTCCCGGACGGCCCGCGCCGACGCGGCGTCCCAGACGTTGGGCAGGATCAGGGGATCACCGGGCACGTGCAGAGCTCGCAGGACAGCGGCCTTCTGACTCGTCATACCCGCAACCTAGAGCGGCCCCAGGCCACCCCAGTAGGTCCATTAACCCCAAGAACCGCCCGACCACTCCAGTTTGGGGGTGCGGCGGGTCAGCAGCCGGACTTCGCGCACTGGCCGGTCAGCTCGCCGGCCGGGCCATCCGCCGGATTGTCCGGGGCGGTGGTGTTGGTCCCCGCCGACCCAGGCTTGTCCGTGCTGGGCTTACCGGTTCCGGGCTTGGGCGTCACCGGGTTGGCGGTGTTCGGCTTGGCCGGGACCTGGGGGTTGGGGTTCTGGGGGACGACGTCCTGGGGCAGGTTCTCGTTCCCGACATCGCCGTCCGTGGGAGCGTCGGTGCTGACGTCGCCCACCGAGGCGTCCTCGTCCTCGGCCAGCCGCGGATCCGGCTTCTGCTGCTGCGTCTGCTGGCCGGTCTGCGGCTGGGCGCCCCCGGCCGGGGACTTGTCGCCGCTGGCCAGGAAGAAGCCGGCGCCTCCCGCCGCGAACGCGACCACCAGGGCCGACGCGACGATGATGACCGTCTTGCTCTTCTTGGAGGGGGTACGGCGTGCGGGCCGAGGCTCCTCGCCCGGTCCGGTGAGGATCTCAGGCCTGTCCGGCTCGGTCGGATGATGCATGGGGGACAGCTCCCTGCGGTCGTATCGGGAAAGCTCGCCGGCTTCCGCGGGTGATGGACCACACTAGCCGCAGCAGTGGAATGCTCGCACACCATTCACAGCAACATTCACTAAGGAATCACGACTTGTCACGCTTTGGAGCCATTCGCCCAGGTGGGCGGGGTCGGCTAACGTCCGCCATATCCGTGGTGATCGTCTTGGCCGTGGCCGGTTTCGGCATTCTGCTGGCATTCGGGCCTTCCGAACGATCACCCGAACTCCACTATCGGGTAACGCCCCTTTCCCCACCACCACCCCCAACCGGCAACGCCAACGCCGCCTGGATCCAGTTGGTCCCCGCCCCCGGCACGACAACACCTCTGCCCCGGGCAACAAGCCTGGGCCCTCCCCCGGCAGACGGCTTCCCCCCGACCCTGCCCAGCGCCACGTACTCCCCTCGGAACCACCCCCGCCAGGACAGCGCCAGCAAGGCCAATCCCCCGGCACAGAGCGGCCCTCCGGCAAGCAGCAACCCACCGGCGCCGAGCGTCTCCCCGGCCAACACCGAAACCCCCGCCCAACCTGCACAGCAGGCCCCCGACCCGGCACCGAACCCAGGTCACAACCCGTGTGCCACGTTCCAGGACTTCCGCCGGGACTACTGCGACCGACTGCTCGGCAGGCCCAGCTGACCCCGGAACAGGGGGTCTACGTGCGTTGTAGCGGCGGGGACCACGTCCGACTGCCGGCCACCGGACAGGGCCGCCCGCCGGTGTCGGCGGGCGGTGTGGGCGGCGGCTTGCCGTAACGGATAGAGGGCGGACAGAGAACCGAACAGCAACGACCCACAACAAAGAGGGTCTAGGAGGGGGAGCAGACGGCGGGAGGAAGAGGCGCGGGACGGCCGATGGTGGGCATGCCGAGCGAGATCCCCTTGGGCGTGGAAAAGCCCTGTCGCGCCGCCCAGGCATCGCCGGCGCGGGTGCGGCGGAGAGAGCGGAGAGCCCCGTCGGCCACCAGGTGGTGCGGCGCAGCGTAAGTGACCTCGACCGTCACCATGTCACCGGGCCGCGGCGTCTCGTCGCCCACCGCGAAGTGCACCAGCCGGTTGTCGCCGGCGCGCCCGCTCAGCCGCAGCGTGGCCGCGTCCTTGCGGCCCTCGCCCTCCGCGACCAGCACCTCCAGCGTCCGCCCGACCTGCTTCTTGTTCTCCGCCCAGGAGATCTCCTCCTGCAGGGCCACCAGCCGCTCGTAGCGCTCCTGCACCACTTCCTTGGGCAGCTGGTCGGGCATGGTGGCGGCGGGCGTGCCGGGGCGGATGGAGTATTGGAAGGTGAAGGCGTTGGCGAAGCGCGACTCGCGCACCACGTCGAGCGTGGCCTGGAAGTCCTCTTCGGTCTCGCCGGGGAAGCCGACGATGATGTCGGTGGAGATCGCGGCGTCGGGCATGGCGTCGCGGACCCGGGAGATGATGCCGAGGTAGCGCTCGGCCCGGTACGAACGGCGCATCGCCTTCAGCACCCGGTCGGAACCCGACTGCAGCGGCATGTGCAGCTGGTGCATCACGTTGGGCGTCTCGGCCATGGCGGCGATCACGTCGTCGGTGAACGCGGCCGGGTGCGGCGAGGTGAAGCGGACCCGCTCCAGCCCCTCGACGGTGCCGCAGGCGCGCAGCAGCTTGCCGAAGGCGAGCCGGTCGCCGAACTCCACACCGTAGGTGTTGACGTTCTGGCCCAGCAGGGTGACTTCGAGGACGCCCTGGTCGACCAGGGTCCGGACCTCGTTCAGCACGTCGCCGGGGCGACGGTCCTTCTCCTTGCCGCGCAGCGCCGGCACGATGCAGAACGTGCACGTGTTGTTGCAGCCGACCGAGACCGACACCCACGCCGCGTAGGCCGACTCGCGCTTGGTCGGCAGCGTCGACGGGAAGACCTCCAGCGACTCCTTGAGCTCGACCTGCGCCTCGCCGGCGATCCGCGCCCGCTCCAGCAGCACCGGCAGTGATCCGATGTTGTGGGTGCCGAACACGACGTCCACCCACGGCGCCTTGCGAACGATCTCGCCCTGGTCCTTCTGCGCCAGGCAGCCGCCGACGGCGATCTGCATGTCCGGGTTCTTGACCTTGGCGGGACGCAGGTGGCCGAGGTTGCCGTAGAGGCGGTTGTCGGCGTTTTCCCTGACGGCGCAGGTGTTGAAGACGACCACGTCGGCGGTCTCGCCATCGGTCGCGGCCACGTAGCCCGCGTCTTCCAGCAGGCCCGACAGCCGCTCGGAGTCGTGCACGTTCATCTGGCACCCGTATGTGCGCACTTCGTAGGTGCGGGCGCTCTCCTGGGTAACAGTCATCGCACGTTCAAGGGTAGTCGTTGTACGGCTTGCGCCGTCCCCCTCACTGGCTAAAACTCCAGCTTGGTGGCGTGATGTGATCGGATCGGTACCGCCCGGTTAGTGACCAGCGTCCTTACGCCCTTTAGGTTGCATCCATGACGGAGAACGGGCACGCGTCTCCACTAGTACAAATGGAGAACGTCAACAAGCACTTCGGGGCGCTGCACGTCCTGAGGGACATCAACCTGACCGTCTCCCGTGGCGAGGTTCTGGTCGTGATCGGCCCTTCCGGTGGAGGGAAGTCGACGCTCTGCCGTACCATCAACCGGCTTGAGACCATCGACGCCGGGAAGATCGTCTTTGACGGGCAGGTGCTTCCGGACGAGGGCAAGGCGCTGGCCAAGCTCCGGTCCGAGGTCGGGATGGTGTTCCAGTCGTTCAACCTGTTCGCCCACAAGACGATCCGCGAGAACGTCACCCTGGGCCCCACCAAGGTGCGCGGCACGGCGAAGGATCAGGCCGACAAGCGGGCGATGGAGCTGTTGGAGCGGGTGGGCATCGCCACGCAGGCGGACAAGTACCCCGCGCAGCTCTCGGGTGGGCAGCAGCAGCGCGTCGCGATTGCCAGAGCGCTCGCGATGGATCCGAAGATGATCCTTTTCGACGAGCCCACCTCGGCCCTGGACCCGGAGATGGTCCAGGAGGTTCTCGACGTCATGATCGGGCTCGCGCGCGACGGGATGACCATGATGGTCGTCACGCACGAGATGGGGTTCGCACGCAGGGCGGCAAACCGGGTCGTGTTCATGGCCGACGGGCAGATCGTCGAAGAGAACACCCCTGACGAGTTCTTCACCAACGCCCAGACCGACCGGGCGCGGGACTTCCTGTCGAAGATCCTCACGCACTGAAGATTGAGGTAGAGACTCATGTACAAGCGTCGAATCGGCGCCGCGGGCGCCGTGGCCGCACTCGCGGTCGGACTGGCGGCCTGTGGCGGCGGCGGGGGCGGCAGCTACTCGACCGTGGTCGACAAGGTGACCGGTGCCAGCGAGATCATCGTGGGCACCAAGTGGGACCAGCCCAGCCTGGGCCTGAAGACCGGCAACGAGCCCGTCGGCTATGACGTCGACATGGCCAAGGCCGTCATCAAGGAACTGGCCGCCGGCAAGGAAGTCAAGATCACCTGGAAGGAGGCGCCTTCCAAGAACCGCGAGGCCCTTCTCCAGAACGGCACCGTTGACATCATCTTCGCCACGTACTCCATCACCGAGGAGCGCAAGGGCAAGGTCTCCTTCGCCGGGCCGTACATCGTCGCCCACCAGGACACCATGGTGCGCGCGGACGACGCGGCGATCGCCAAGGCGATGGACCTCAAGGACAAGCGGATCTGCCAGGCCGCGGGCTCCAACTCCTACAAGCGCATCACCGACCCGCCGCCCGACGGCAAGCTGGGCCTGCCGGCCAAGCTGGTCGGCGCGAGCAACTACTCGGAGTGCGTGCAGAAGCTGAGCGGCTCGAACCTCGACGCGGTCACCACCGACGACCTGATCCTGGCGGGCTTCGCCAAGCAGGCCGGGGGCAACTTCAAGATCCTCGGTGACCCGTTCACCGACGAGAAGTACGGCATCGGCCTGAAGAAGGGCGACACCAAGACCTGCGAGGCGGTCAACAAGGCCGTCACCGCGCTGTACCAGAAGGGCGAGGCCCAGAAGATCTGGACCACGTGGTTCGGCGACGCCAAGGGCCTGACGGCGCCCACCGCGCCGCCGCCCGCCGAGGGTTGCGCGTAAGGACACGCCCATGTCGCGGCGGCCGGTGATCCGGCCGCCGCTGCTATATGCGGTGGAGCACAATGGACGAACTCATTGAATACGGGCCGGACCTTCTCAAAGGCTTCCTGGTCAACCTGCAACTGTCGGCGATCTGCACGGTCCTGGCGCTGGTCCTGGGCACGATCCTGGTGGCGATGCGGGTCTCCCCCATCCCGGTTCTCCGGGCCGCGGGCACGACCGTCGTCAACGTCATCAGGAACACGCCGCTGACCCTGCTGCTGGCCTTCAGCGCACTGGGTCTCAGCGACACGCTCGGGCTCACGTTCTCGGACGAGCCGTACGACAACGCGTTCTGGCTGGTCGTGATGGCCATGTCCATCTACGCCGCGACGTTCGTCTGCGAGGCGCTGCGCTCGGGCATCAACACCGTGCCCATGGGCCAGGCGGAGGCGGCGCGCGCGGTCGGGCTGACCTTCATGCAGACGTTGCGGCTGATCATCCTCCCGCAGGCGTTCCGCGCGGTCATCGCGCCGCTGGGCAGCGTCGTCATCGCCCTGATCAAGAACACCACGGTGGCCCAGGCGGGCGGTCTGCTGGCCGACGCGGCGTTCGTGATGTACGACACCTTCGACACCACGGGCGTCTCCATCCCGATCTTCATCGGGCTCGTCATCGCCTTCATGGCGGTCACTCTCCCGATCGGCTGGTTCACCGGCTGGCTGGCCAAGCGACTGGCGGTGGCGCGATGACCAAGCCGCAGGCAACCGTCCTCTACGACGCCCCCGGCCCCAAGGCGCGGCTGCGCAACAACATCTACACGATGATCACCGTGGTCGCCCTGCTGGGCGTCGCCGCGTTCGTGGTGGTCAAGCTGAACGACAAGGGGCAGTTCGCCGGCAACATCTGGGCGCCCTTCTTCGAGTGGGAGACCTGGAACCAGTACCTGATCCCCGGCGTGCAGGGCACGCTGACGGCGGCGGTGCTGGCCTCGATCTTCGCGCTGATCTTCGGCTCCGTCTTCGGCCTGGCCAGGCTCTCCGACCACAAGTGGATCAGAATCCCGGCGGGCTGGGTGGTGGAGGTCTTCCGCGCCATCCCGCTGCTGCTGCTGATCTTCTTCATCTGGTTCCTGGCGCCCGACCTCATGGGCGGCGGCGACTACGGCCTGCTGGCGCTGGTGATCGGCCTGACCCTGTACAACGGGTCGGTGCTGGCCGAGGTGGTACGGGCCGGCGTGCTCGCCGTGCCGAAGGGCCAGTCGGAGGCCGCCTACGCGATCGGCATGCGCAAGAGCAGCGTGATGCGGCTGATCCTGCTCCCGCAGGCGCTCACCGCGATGATGCCCGCGGTGGTGAGCCAGCTCGTGGTCCTGCTCAAGGACACCGCGCTCGGCTACATCATCACCTACATCGACCTGCTGAACATGGGCTTCAAGATCCTGCCTTCAGTGCATTTCGGCACGAAGCTGGTCGCAGCCATCTTCATCGGCGTCTTCTACATCGGGCTCAACATGCTGCTCAGCTGGTTCGCCAACTGGCTGGAGCGGCGTAGCCGCCGCAGCCGCAAGACCGCGGCCAAGCCGGTGGCGCTCACCACCGAGATGACCTGAGTTCGTGAGGGGTGGTTCCACCCGACCACCCCTCACGAGCGGACGTTTTCCGGCAGGATGCCGCTATGCCGTGGCCTTCCCCCATCTCCACCACCGACGTCGCGCGAGCGGCCCTGCGGCTGGGCTGGCCCAGCGCCCAGTCCGGCCAGGTGTGGTGGACAGAGGACCGTCCCGACGAGGGCGGCCGCACGACGATCATGCACAGGGCCGCCGACGGCGCACGGAGTGAGCTGCTGCCCGCCCCCTGGAACGCCCGCACCCGCGTCCACGAATACGGCGGCCGCCCCTACGCCGTCACCGCCGACGACCGGATCGTCTTCACCCACCAGGCCGACCAGCGCCTCTACCTCCTCGACGGCGAGCCACGGCCGCTCACGCCCGACGACGGCGCCCGCTACGCCGACCTGCTCGTCCGCGACGACCAGGTCTGGTGCGTACGCGAGCGCCACACCGGCGACGGCAAGGTCGTGCGCGCCATCGTCTCGGTCCCCTTAGCGGGCGGCGAGCCGCGCGAATGGGTCACCGGCGCCGACTTCTACGCCGCCCCCGACCTCTCCCCCGACGGCCGCCACCTGGCCTACATCTGCTGGAACCACCCGCGCATGCCCTGGAACGGCACCGAACTGCGCGTGCTCCGCCTTGAGGACGGCTCCTCCTGGACGGTCAAGGGCGGCTCGTCCGAGTCGGTCCTGTCCCCGCAGTGGAAGGACGACCAGACCCTCTATCTGGTCTCCGACTGGTCGGGCTGGTGGAATCTCTACCAGATCACCATGTACGGCACCTCCTCACAGGCGCTCTTCCCCGCCGAGGAGGAGTTCGCCTGGCCGCTGTGGGTGCTGGGCGGCCGGCCGTACCTGCCGCTCGGCGACGGACGGCTCGCGGTCGTGCACGGCCGCGGGGACCTGCGCCTGGCGCTGCTCGACCCCGACTCCGGCGAGCTCACCGACCTCGACGTCCCCTACGACGGGTGGGAGCCCAAGCTCGCCGCCGACGGCACCTCCCTCGTCGGTCTCGGGTACGGCGGCGCCGTCCCCCGATCGGTGGTCAGGATCGACACGGTCACCGGCCGGGTGGAGGCACTGCGGCGCGGCATCGACGAACTGCCCGACATCGCCTACCTGCCCAAGGCGCGCCCGGTGGAGTTCCAGGGCAGGTTCGGACGGCACGTGCACGGCTTCCTCTACCCGCCCGCCAACCCGGAGGTGCCGCAGGAGGGCCGCACGCCGTACGTCGTGTTCGTGCACGGCGGCCCCACCGGGCACGCGCAGTCGGAGCTGGACCTGGAGAAGGCGTTCTTCACCTCGCGCGGCATCGGGGTGCTCGACGTCAACTACGGCGGCTCCAGCGCGTACGGCAGGGCCTACCGCGACCGGCTCAAAGGCCAGTGGGGCGTCGTCGACGTCGAGGACACGGTCGCCGCCGCCGAATGGCTGGCCGCCGAGGGCCTCGCCGACCCGGCCAAGATCGCGGTGCGCGGCGGCAGCGCCGGCGGCTGGACGGTCATGGCCGCCTGCTGCCGTTCGGACGTCTTCGCCGGCGGCGTCTCCTATTACGGCGTCAGCGCGCTCGCCCCGCTCATCGCCCACACCCATGACTTCGAGTCGCGCTACATGGAGTGGCTGGTCGGCGCCGACGAGTCCGTCTACGCCGAGCGCGAGCCGCTCGCCCTGGTGTCCGGGGTGTCCTGCCCGATGTTGCTGCTCCAGGGGCTCGAGGACCCGATCGTGCCCCCGGAGCAGTCGAGCGCGTTCGCCGACGCGCTGTTGGAGCGGGGGATCGCGTGCACGTACCTGGCGTTCGACGGCGAATCCCACGGCTTCCGCCGGGCCGAGACCCGCACCACCGCCCTTGCCGCCGAGCTCGCCTTCTACCAGCAGATCTTCACCGAGACCCGATGACCAGCGGCGCCCGCCCACCGACCCGCTCGATCACGTCGGTGACGCGGTAGAGCGGGTGATCGCCCGCACCGATGAGCCGGAAGATCCCCCACAGATGGGTCAGATGCTCCACCGTGTACGGGTCCCCGTACCGCTCCATCGCCCGCTCCTCCCAGACCTCCGGCGCGACGTCCACATACTCCAGCCCGAGCGCCGCCGCCGCTTCCTGGGCCGTCGCCATCTGCCCCGTCAGCGGCACCACCCGGTCGACCGGCCCCGCCTCCTCCAGGAACCCGGCCGCCACCCTGGCCACGTCTTCGGCGGCGATGAGCGGAATCTTCGTGTCCGGCGCTCCCAGCGGAAGGGCCAGCTCCCCTTCGTCGGCCGCCACCTCGAGATTTTCGAAGAAGACCGCCGCCCGCAGGTGCACCGCGCCGACCTCGGCCCAGTCGAAGACCTGCTCCGACAGCCAGTGGCGGCGCATGCGCGGGGTGAACGCCTCGGGTGAGGCGTCGAGCTGCGACACCTCCACCACCCGCTCCACCCCCGCCCGCCTGGCCGCGGCGGCCACCGAGGCGGTGGCGTCCAGGAGACCCGCGGTCACCGGGTACGTGAAGTAGACCCGCGAGACCCCGTCGAACGCCTTGACCACCTGGGAGATCTCCCTCAGATCCCCGACCACCACCTCGGCGCCCCGCTTCCTCAGCTCCTCGGCGCGGTGGTCGTCCTGGCGCACGAACGCCCTCACGTGGTGACCACGCTCAAGTAGTAATTCGGCGACCATTCGCCCGGTACCACCCTGGGAACCACCTGCGGCTCCGGTAACAAGAATCATCCCGACACCCTCCTCTGGTAGCCCAACCGATCCACCCACACCCCACCGCCCGTGCGCTGTCCTCCACCCACTCGGCAGACACCGCGCAGCCCCTGTGCGTGCGCGACCCCTCTACCTACGCGCTGCCATCCGCTCGCCTGACCCGCGCAGCGGACCTCGGTCGGCGTGGCACCGCTGCCCACGCAGTCCTCCACGCGGGGCACCTGCGCGCAGCGCCTGCGCGTAGGCGACCCCTCTGCCCACGCGCTGCCACCCGCTCGACACACCCGCGTAGCGGACCTCGGTCGGCGTGGCACCACTGCCCCACGCAGTGCCCCGTCCGGCGCACCTGCGCGCAGCGCCTCCACCCCGCTTCTGACCCGCGTAGCGGGCCTTGGGAGGGTGTTGTGCGTCTGCCCGCGTGGCGTGGTCTGTGCGGCGTTTCTCCTGTGTAGTGCACCTCCCTCCGCCCATCGGGTGGTCAGGAAGGGGCGGGGGGTTCGGGCAGGGTCAGGGTGAGAAGGCCGAGCCGTTCCAGATCGCGCAGGAACGGCGCGGCGGCGAACGCCTGAGCGGGGCCGTAGACGCCCGGACGGTCAGGGCCGCGGCCGTCGGCCAGACGGACGGCGGCCTCCACCGAGGCCACCGCGCTCTCCTTCCACAGGTCACGCCCACTGGCCTGACCGGCCCGGTTGCCGTCGGCCGTCACCACCTGGACGGCCACGGTGAAGTGGGATCCGGCCCGGGTGGCGGCGTCGACGTGTTCGTTGGTGAACGCGCGTTCGTCGCTGAACGTGTCGGCCGTCAGCTGCGCCTCCACCCGGCGGGCGGTCACGTGGCGGGGGATGGTGACGACGTCCGACGACGGCAGCGGGGCGATCATGCTCCGCGGCCCCAGCGGCGGCGGGAAGGGGTAGACGGCGTTGCGCGGTTCGACGTCGCCGACGTGGAAGGCGCCGTCGGTGTAGGTGATGCGCCGCGTGTCGGCGAACAGCAGCTCGGCCGTCCCCTTCGCGCCGGTCGTCAGCATCCAGTCGCTCACCGCGTAGGCGACGGTGACCCGGTCGACCTCGCTCATCCCGGCGGCCACGGCACCGGCGAGCAGGTCGCCCAGCCCGCCGTAGAAGCTCATCGCGGTGACCATGGTGATGCCGGCGCTCTGGGCACGGGCGTCCATCTCCGCGTACATCCAGGCCGTGTGGTGCTGCTCCAGCGCGTGGTCGACGTAGTGGCAGCCGCCGTCGGCGGCGGCCTGCGCGACCGGCCGTCCGGTGTGGGTGAACGGCCCCGCGCAATGGATCAGTACGTCAGCCTCGGCGGCCAGCTTCCGCAGGGCCGCCGGGTCGTCCAGCGCGGCCTGGCGGACCCGGGCGCCCCCGAGCTCGTCGGCCATGGCTTTGAGCTTGCCCTCGTCGCGCCCGGCCAGGATGACCTCGGCGCCCCGGGCACGTAACTCGGCGGTGGCCAGGCGGCCGGTGTGGCCGGTGGCTCCGTAGACGGCGATGTTCACGACGCGCCTCCGTGTTTCATACTGACGGTAGGTAACTTGCCTTCGAAGTTACGTACCGCGAGTATGCAAGTCAATGGGGAGCACGAAGATGACGCGCCGCACGCAGGCGGAGCGCTCGGACACGACCACGTCGCAGCTGATCAGCGCGGCGCGAAAGCTGTTCGGCGAGTACGGCTACGCCGCCACCTCCATCGACGCCGTGGCCGCCACGGCCGGAGTCACCAAAGGCGCCGCCTACCACCACTTCGCCGGGAAACCCGGCCTGTTCCGAGCCGCCTTCACCCGCGAACAGGAAGAGATCGCCACCCGCCTGGAAGAGGTGGGCGCCGCATCCCCCGACCCATGGACGGCCCTGCGAGACGGCTGCCGCACCTTCCTGGAACACTGCCTGGACCCGGGCTTCCGCCGCATCGTCCTGCTTGACGCGCCATCGGTGCTGGGCTGGGAAGAGGTACGCCAGATCCAGCACGCCCACACCCTCCGCGTCCTGCTGAACGCCATGCGCGCAACCGACGAGACGCTCCCCGCGGACACCTTGGCAATCCGAGGACAACTGATGTTCGGCGCCCTGTGCGAGGCCGGCATGCTCCTGGCCCGCTCCCCCGACCCCACCGCCGCCCTACCCCCCATAACCATCCAAGCCGACCACCTCCTAACAGCCCTCCACACCCCCTAACACCCCGACCCCACCGGTCTCACACGCTCCCCACCACCCGGTCCCACGCCTGACGGTCCCACGCCTCACGCTCCCCACCACCCGGTCCCACGCCTGACGGTCCCACGCCTCACGCTCCCCACCACCCGGTCCCACGCCTGACGGTCCCACGCCTCACGGTCCCCGCCACCCGGGCCACATCCCAAGGCCCGCCTCCCACCCCCCGCTCTCGGACCCTCACCCTCCAGGTGGTGGCATGCGGTGTCTGGGCAATCGAGGCCGCGCGGGAGGTTGACGAAGGGTCGTTGCGGCGGGTGCCACGTCCGACGTGAGAAGCGATCCCCCCGACCTGCCCCGGCGCACGTCGGCGGGTGGGGGTGGCGGTGGCTGGCCGTAACAGAAAGGGGGCTTGTCATCGCACGAACGGACGAGTGGGTCGAGAAACGGCGGGCAAGCCGCGCCTAGACCCCTCAGCGGGCGAACTCGGTGGCGCGGGACTCGCGGACGACGGTGATGCGGATCTGCCCCGGGTAGGTGAGTTCTTCTTCGACCTGCTTGGCCACGTCGCGGGCGATCACCTGGGCCTGGATGTCGTCGATCGCGTCCGGCTTCACCATCACGCGGATCTCCCGCCCGGCCTGCATGGCGAACACCTTGTCCACGCCGTCGTACGACTGGGCGATCTCCTCCAGCCGCTCCAGCCGCTTGACGTAGGCCTCCAGCGACTCGCGGCGCGCTCCCGGGCGGCTGCCGGAGATGGCGTCGGCGGCCTGGGTCAGCACGGCCTCGACGGTCCGGACCTCAACCTCGTTGTGGTGGGCCTCGATGGCGTGCACCACGTCCTCGTCCTCGCCATAACGCCGGGCGATCTCCGCGCCGATCAGCGCGTGTGAGCCTTCCACCTCGTGCGTCAGGGCCTTGCCGATGTCGTGCAGCAGGGCGCAGCGCTTCATGAGCGTCTGGTCCATCTTGAGTTCGGCGGCCATGATGCCGGCGATGTGCGCGGACTCGATGAGGTGCTTCAGGACGTTCTGTCCGTACGAGGTGCGGTAGCGGAGCTGGCCGAGCAGCAGGGTGAGCTCGGGGTGCATGTCCGTGATGCCCAGCTCGACCAGGGCGTCCTCGCCGGCTCGGGCGCACAGGTCGGCGACCTCCTGGCGGCTGCGGTCGTGCGCCTCTTCGATGCGTTGCGGGTGGATACGCCCGTCGAGCACGAGCTTTTCGAGGGTGAGCCTTGCCGTTTCCCGGCGTACCGGGTCAAAACATGAGAGCAGCACCGCTTCCGGGGTGTCGTCGATGATGAGGTTCACGCCGGTCGTGGATTCGAACGCGCGGATGTTGCGCCCCTCGCGGCCGATGATGCGGCCCTTCATCTCGTCGCCCGGCAGGTGCAGCACGCTGACGACCGACTCGGCCGTCTGCTCGGCCGCCACCCGCTGTACGGCCAGCGTCACGATCTTGGTAGCCCGCTTCTCGCCCTCCTTGCGGGCGGTGCCCTCGATGTCCCGGATGATCAGCGCCGCCTCGCGCTTGGCCTGGTTCTCGATCTCCTTGACCAGCTCGGACTTGGCCTGATCCGCGCTGAACCCGGACACCCGCTCCAGAATGGCCCGGCGCTCGTCCTCGACCTGCAGCAGTTCTTCGCGCCGCCCGGCCAGCTCGGTCTCGGTCTCGGCCAGCTTGCGGTCGCGTTCGCTCTGGCGGCGCGCCTCCTCGTCCAGCCGCTGCTCACGCTCGGCCAGCCGGCCTTCCCGGCGTTCGAGGTCGGTGCGCAGTTCCTTGAGCTCGGTCTTCAGGATCCGGCTCTCTTCCTCGACCTCGCGCCGCAGCTGCGTCGCGCTCGCCGCCGCCTGCTCAGATCTGCGCAGAATGTCCTCGGCGTCGGTCTCCGCCTTGGCCCGGATCTCCCCGGCCTCCAGGCGCGCCTGCTCCAGTTCCTCGTGGACGGCGGCCTCCTGCTCGGGGGACGGCTTCGCCGTGCCTGAAACGTGCCCGGACGTTCGCCGCAGCACTATCACCAGCGTCGCCATCGTCACGAACACCAACAGGAGCACAGCCACCAGCAACACCACGACCAGCGGATCCATGTGCTCCCCGCCCTCCTCGCGTCACAAGAATTTCAAAACGCGGACTGAAAAACGGGAGGGGTCACGTGCGCGGCACGGACAGCCCGATCGGCGTATGGACCGATATCAAGCCAAGACCGACCGGGCGTCGGCCCACGTGGCCAACACCTCGCCTGTCTCGGTCAATCGAGCTCGCTCGTACGTTCACCGGTATGGCAATCCGCGCTGCGCGGAGTAACTCCTCACTGCCGTCGAGGTTATGCGTCGAACAAGTCACGAGCAAGCAAACGCACCATCAAGCGTGTCTTACCGACCACTGCATACCAATTCAGACAGTTATCGCGCTCAACACCCCAAAGACCCCCAATGTCCCAACCACGCGCCCATCGCCACCCCGGGGACGCCCCAGCAGGCGGCCTTCTGGCCCCCGGCTAGGAGAAGTCATCCTCTATCTCCACGCCCTCCTGCTCCAGCGCCTCCCGGATCACCCGGAACGCCAGCCCGCCCGAGTACCCCTTGCGCGCCAGCATCCCCGCGAGCCGCCGGGTACGGACCTGAGGGTCGAGCCCCCGGGTGGAGGACAGCTTGCGATCGACCAGCCGGCGAGCGGTCTCCGCCTCCTGGTCGGGGTCAAGGCGTTCGACCGCGTCCTTGACCGTGTCGTTGTCGACGCCACGATGGCGAAGCTCCGCGGCCAGAGCCCGCCGGGCCAGGCCGCGACCGTGGTGCCGGGAGTCGACCCAAGCCTCCGCGAACGCCTCGTCGTTGATCAGCCCGAGCTCGGTGAACCGGTCGAGCACGGCATCGGCCGCCTCTTCCGGTATCTCCCGCTTGCGCAGGGCCTCGGCCAGCTGTGCCCGGGTCTTGGGCGCCAGTGTGAGCATCCGCAGGCAGACGGCCCGCGCCACCGCCTCGGGATTGGCCGGTGGCCCGGCGGCACCACTGCCCTCGTCCGGCCCGTCCGGCAGCCACCCGCCGCCCGAACCGTCCTCCGACCGTCGTCGGCCGCCACGTCCGGAGCCCTTGGAGCCCTTGGCCCCCCGCCCGGACCGCCCGCCACGCCGCGATCCCCGCTTCCCACCTCGTTCGGACTCCCCCGCGGGCTCGGCGAAGAACCCCCGGTCATGCCCCGCCGTGCCCGCCTCGGGCATGGACGGCTCAGGCCTGGGCGGCCCCTCTGGCGTGGGCGCCTTGGGCCTGGGCGGCGGCTCGGACCTGGGTGGTTCGGCCGGTACGTCAGGAGCTCCCCAACTGGTCCAGGGTGCCGGGCCACCGGGGGGTTCGTCGAAGACACCGGGCTCCGGCCCGGCAGGCGGGGTCGGCGGCTGCCGGGTGGCGCGTACCTCGTCCAGCGAGGCCGGCCAGCCGTCCGCGGGCTTGCCGCGACGGGCCGAGCCCTTGCCCCGGCCCCGCGCAGGACCGTCCGGCCAGGCGCCCCAGTCGTTGGGGTGAGGCGCCCGTGCCGGGTCGTCGTCGCTCACGTGCCGACCGATCAGACGTCACCGGGCTTCGGCGCGGCCGCGGCCTTGGCGCGGCCCGTGGGCGCTGCGGGCGCCGTGGCCGGAGCAGCGGCGGCGGCCGGCGGAGCGGCGGCCTCGGCCGGGGCGTCCAGGCGCGGACCGACCCCCAGCTTGTCCTTGATCTTCTTCTCGAGCTCGTTGGCCATGTCGGGGTGACTCTTCAGGAAGTTACGCGCGTTTTCCTTGCCCTGGCCAAGCTGCTCGCCCTCGTAGGTGTACCAGGCGCCGGACTTGCGGACGAAGCCGTTTTCCACACCCATGTCGATCAGGCCGCCCTCGCGCGAGACGCCCACGCCGTAAAGGATGTCGAAGTCGGCCACGCGGAACGGCGGGGCCATCTTGTTCTTCACGACCTTCACCCGGGTACGGTTGCCGACCGCCTCCGTGCCGTCCTTCAGGGTCTCGATGCGGCGGATGTCGAGGCGG
Source organism: Nonomuraea endophytica (assembly GCF_014203235.1). Classification (GTDB taxonomy): domain Bacteria; phylum Actinomycetota; class Actinomycetes; order Streptosporangiales; family Streptosporangiaceae; genus Nonomuraea; species Nonomuraea endophytica. Next base: position 204,147 of record NZ_JACHIN010000008.1, read on the forward strand.
ACCGAGGCGTAGAACTTCAGTGCCTTGCCACCGGTCGTGGTCTCGGGCGAGCCGAACATGACGCCGATCTTCTCGCGCAGCTGGTTGATGAAGATGGCGGTGGTGCCGGTGTTGCTGAGGGCGCCGGCGACCTTGCGCAGCGCCTGGGACATCAGGCGGGCCTGCAGACCCACGTGGCTGTCGCCCATCTCGCCCTCGATCTCCGCCTTGGGCACCAGGGCGGCGACCGAGTCGATGACGATGATGTCGACGGCGCCCGACCTGATCAGCATGTCGGCGATCTCGAGCGCCTGCTCGCCGGTGTCGGGCTGGGAGACCAGGAGGGCGTCGGTGTCGACGCCGAGCTTCTTGGCGTATTCGGGGTCGAGGGCGTGCTCGGCGTCGATGAAGGCGGCGATGCCGCCCGCGCGCTGGGCGTTGGCCACGGCGTGCAGGGCGACCGTCGTCTTGCCCGAGGACTCCGGGCCGTAGACCTCGACGATCCTGCCTCGGGGGAGCCCGCCGATGCCGAGGGCCACGTCGAGCGCGATCGACCCCGTCGGGATCACCTCGATCGGCGCGCGGGCGTCGTCACCGAGGCGCATGACGGAGCCCTTGCCGAACTGCCGCTCGATTTGCGCGAGGGCAGTCTCAAGGGCCTTCTCGCGGTCGTTGATAGCCATGGGAACTCCCCTGAAGGGTCGTGGTCGGTCGGTCGAGTGAAAGCTACGGGCTGCCACCGACAATTTCCCGCCGTCGCCACGAAGTCGCGGTCCGGCGTGTTTCATAGTAGCCGAACGACTGTTCGATCAACTCCGGAACACGCTACAACGAACCACGTCGCCAAGGACCCGTGATGGCGAAGGTGATGCCCGGCGTCTGGATGTTGGCGAAAAGCCACTTCCCGCTGGGGTCGAAGACCGATCCGCACCACTCGGAGCCCCGGTAGTCCCCGGCCGGGACGCTCTTGCCTGGCACGCCGCCCTCCGGGATCACCACAGCGTTCTCCGCGAACGGGAAGATCTCGCCGTCCGTGGTGAGCCCGTGCAGATACTCGGCGCCGCTCCCGTCCTCGCACAGCACGATCCCGCCGCGCGGGCTCACGCAGATGTTGTCCGGGTTGTTCAGCACCGAGGCGTTCGGCGAGGCGAACAGCACGCGCATCTTGTCGCGCCGAAGGTCGTACTCGAACACCTGCCCCTGGCCCGCGGGCCCGCCGCTGGTGCTGACGATGTAGATCTTGCGATGGTGGTACCAGGCGCCTTCGAGCCTGCGGAAGGAGGCGCCGCCCTTGGCGATCCCCTGATCCACCACGGAGGTCTCGCCGGGCCCCGGGTCCGGCTCGTCGATGGTCACCCACCCGATCTCCGGATAAACCGTCCCCGTCCCGTCGGCATAGGTCGTGTAGGGGCCGTCGCCGATGGTCAGCATCTCCAGCCTGCCGCCCCTGGCCAGTTTGCCGCGCACGCGCGGGCGGAAGCGGTAGAGCCCGCTGGGGGTGGCGTCCTCCGTCTCGTACACGTACCCGGTCGCGGGGTCCACCGCGACGGCCTCGTGCGAGAAACGCCCCATCGCCTTGTACGGCACCGCGTCCGAAACCCCGTCATGCGGCACCTCGAAGATGTACCCGTGCCGCACCTCCCCGTTGACCAGCGTGGTCTCCTCGCACGACAGCCAGGTCCCCCACGGCGTGGGTCCGCCGGCGCAGTTGCGCACGGTTCCCGACAGCGAGGCCCACGACGCCAGGAAGGCGCCCCTGCGGGTGTCGAAGGCGAGGTTGGTGGTGCCGCCGCCGGCCTGGGGGTCGTAGTTGGGCGAGAAGTAGGCGCCGGTCAGGTCGCCGACCTCGTGGTTGCGGACCAGGATGGTGGTGTGCGCGCCGCCGTACCGGAAACCCCATCGCGGGCGGAAGGCGGCCATTCCGTCGTGCAGGGCGGGGGTGGGGCGGCCGTCGGTCATGCGGTCGCCGGTCCAGCCGTGGGAGACGTAGGAGAAGCCTTCCGGCAGTTTGAGCAGTTCGAGACCGGTCGTGCGGTCGCGTACGGGACGGAGTGGGCCGTAGTCGACGCTGAACGGGTGTTTCACCATCGTCGTGGCGTCGGCCGTGCGCGCCGAGAGCGCGGCGAGCGGTCCGCCGGCGGCCGCGCCGATCGCCGCGGTGCGTAAGAAGCGGCGCCTGTCGATGCTTGTCATGGTTGCACCCTCCTCGCCGCCAGTGTCCGTCCGGCGACGCGGGGGTGTCACGTGCCTGAACCGATAGGACATTCCCGGGCATTGTGCCAGCCCTGTTGCCATGCCCCGTGAGCTGGGGAGATCCTGAGGAGAACGGTCGAAGGGCGGCGACGTGGCGAGCACGTACACCGGGGAACGGCGCACCCATCTGGAGGCACTGGCCGAGCTGCTGCCCGCGCACGGGCTGGTGGGTCGCATGGTCGGCGGCGACGATCCGGTCCTGTGGGCCTGGCATCCGCGCAGCGGCAAGCAGACGATCATCTTCGCCACGCCCGCGCACCGGGGCTGGATGTTCCTGTGGTCGCCCGGCGGGCAGGGCAGCGCCGACGATCTGGATCAGACGGCCAGGTCGCTCAGGGACACACTGTCAGTGGAGCTTGGGTGAGACGCTCTCGACCTGGCAGACGGCCCGCCAGACGGACTTGACGCTCTCGCCGTCGGCGAGCGCCTGCACGACCGTGCGACCGCCGAGCGGGGCCAGCACGTAGTCGTGGGCCCACGAGTCGGCGTACACGTCACCGAAGTGCACGCGCATCCTTCTCCAGAATTCGGTCAGGCGCATGCACCAAGTATCGACGAGCTGAGGCATGGGTAAGACACCCGCATGCCAAAGGCCTCCAAGTCTTCATCCCCCAGACCCCCCACATCCCCCAGGAAGCGGGCTCTTCGCGCTAAGCGCCGCCATCTGCTCGTCTTACTTCGCTCCGCCGTACAACAGGAGAAAGCAGATCGATCCGAACGGCACGCGGGAATCCGGCGCGAACCCCGTGCGGGCAGGCCGCGCACCCGGCGGGCGTCGCGGCGCTGACCGTCACATCACCCGCGAGCCGTACATCTCACCGAGATGGTCGGCGAGCAGCTCCAGCCTGGCGCCGTCCGGGTCTTTGAAGTAAATGGAGGCGCCGCTCTCGATCTGGTGCGGCACGCCGGCCATCTCCAGCTTCCCGCGCAGCCGTTCCCACGTCGCGGGGTCGACGGAGATCGCGATGTGGTGCAGACCGCCGAGCACTTCCTGGTACGGTCCGAGGTCGAGGCCGGGGAAGTCGAAGAAGGCCAGCAGGTTCCCGTTGCCGATGTCGAAGAAGAAGTGGTTGGAGCCGCGGTAGTCGCGGTTCTCGAAGATCTCCGTGAGCGGGAACTCCAGAAGCTCCTGGTAGAAGCGGATCGTCCGCTCCACGTCCGAGGAGACGAGCGCGAAGTGGTGCAGGCCGCGGGCGCTGCTGGACGGCCGGTGCGGTAAGAGGTACTTCTCTCTCAGCCGGTCCCGTTGCGCGTCGATGGCCGCGTGGTCGGTGGTCACAGTCGGTGTATCTCCGTTTGGACGTCACTCAACCACCCCGAACGGCGGCAATGCGTTTTCTGTCGGTGCGGCGAGGCAGGATGTGCACGTGAGCTCGCTAGCCCATTTCAGCCCGCTGACCAGCCAATGGTTCACCGGCGCCTTCGTCGCGCCCACCGCCGCCCAGGAGGGGGCGTGGGCGTCCATCGCCCGTGGCGACAACACGCTCGTCGTGGCGCCGACCGGGTCGGGCAAGACGCTCGCCGCCTTCCTGTGGTCGCTCGACCGCCTGGCCACGCGCCCGCAGGAGGCCAAGGGCACCAAGGTGCTCTACGTCTCGCCGCTCAAGGCGCTGGCCGTCGACGTCGAGCGCAACCTGCGCGCGCCGCTGGCCGGCATGAAGCAGACGGCGCGGCGGCTGGGCCTGCCGGTGCCGGAGATCTCCGTGTCGATCAGGTCGGGCGACACGCCGGCCGACGAGCGGCGCAGGTTCGCCAGCAAACCCTCCGACATTCTCATCACCACGCCGGAGTCGCTGTTCCTGCTGCTGACCAGCCAGGCGCGGGAGGCGCTGCGCGGCGTCGAGACGGTGATCGTCGACGAAGTGCACGCGGTGGCGGCGACCAAGCGCGGCGCGCACCTGGCGCTCAGCCTCGAACGCCTCGACGCCCTGCTGGAGCGGCCCGCCCAGCGCATCGGGCTGTCGGCGACCGTGCGGCCGGTGAGCGAGGTGGCCGCCTTCCTGGGCGGCGCGCGCCCGGCCGCGGTGGTCCAGCCGCCGTCCGACAAGCGGATCGAGGTCGAGGTCGTCGTCCCCGTCGAGGACATGACGGAGATGGAGGCGCGCCCCGGCGAGCCGCAGGACGACTTCGCCGAGCCGGTCAACCGCTCGATCTGGCCGCATGTTGAAGACAAGCTGTTCGACCTGATCGAGGCCCACAGCTCCACGATCGTCTTCGCCAACTCGCGGCGGCTGGCCGAGCGCCTGTGCACCCGGCTCAACGAGCTGGCCTACGAGCGCGCGCAGGGCCCCGAGACGCTTGATCTGACCGGTTTCGACATGCCCGCGCAGATGATGGCGCAGGCCGGGGCGAGCAAGGGCGCGATCCCCGAGATCGTCCGCGCCCACCACGGCTCGGTCTCCAAGGAGGAGCGCGCCCAGATCGAGGAGGCGCTGAAGTCGGGCCGGCTGCCCGCCGTGGTCGCCACCTCCAGCCTGGAGCTGGGCATCGACATGGGCGCCGTCGACCTGGTCGCCTGCGTGGAGGCGCCGCCGAGCGTGGCCAGCGGGCTGCAGCGCATCGGCCGCGCGGGCCACCAGGTGGGCGCGGTCTCCCGGGGCGTCATCTTCCCGAAGTACCGCGGCGATCTGGTGCAGACCGCCGTCGTGGCCGAGCGCATGAAGGCGGGCCAGATCGAGGAGTTGCGCTATCCGCGCAACCCGCTCGACGTCCTGGCCCAGCAGATCGTGGCGATGACCGCGCTCGACGAGTGGACGGTCGACGAGCTCGAAGCTCTGGTACGGCAGGCGGCGCCGTACTCCACCCTCCCTCGCACGGCGCTGGAGGCGACGCTCGACATGCTCGCCGGCCGCTACCCGAGCGAGGAGTTCGCCGAGCTGCGCCCGCGCGTCGTGTGGGACCGCGTGACCGGCACCCTGCAGGGGCGGCCCGGCGCGCAGCGGCTGGCCGTCACCAACGGCGGCACGATCCCCGACCGCGGCCTGTTCGGCGTCTTCCTCGTCGGCGAGAAGGCCTCGCGGGTGGGCGAGCTGGATGAGGAGATGGTCTACGAGTCGCGCGTCGGCGACGTGTTCGTGCTGGGCGCGACCTCCTGGCGCATCGAGGACATCACCGCCGACCGCGTGCTGGTCTCCCCCGCGCCCGGCCAGCCGGGCAAGCTGCCGTTCTGGCACGGCGACACCGCCGGCCGTCCCGCCGAGCTGGGCAGGGCGATCGGCGAGTTCCTGCGCAAGCCCGAGGAGGAGCGGATGCGGGCGGCCGGGCTCGACGCGTTCGCCTCGGCGAACCTGCTGTCCTACCTGGCCGAGCAGCGCGAGGCCACCGGCTACGTCCCGGACGACCGCACGCTGCTGGTCGAGCGTTTCCACGACGAGCTGGGCGACTGGCGCGTGGTGATCCACTCCCCCTACGGCGCGCGCGTGCACGCCCCGTGGGCGCTGGCGATCAACCGGAGGCTGCGCGAGCGCTACGGCGTCGACGTGCAGGCGGTCCACTCCGACGACGGCATCGTGCTGCGCATCCCCGACACGCTGGCGGAGCCGCCCACCGACGTGGCCGCCTTCGACGCCGAGGAGATCGAGCAGCTCGTCACCGAGGAGCTGGGCGGTTCCGCGCTGTTCGCCGCGCGGTTCCGCGAGTGCGCGGGCCGGGCGCTGCTGCTGCCCAGGCGGGTGCCCGGCCGGCGCAGCCCGCTGTGGCAGCAGCGCCAGCGCGCCGCGCATCTGCTGGGCGTGGCCAGCCAATACGCCTCGTTCCCGATCGTGCTGGAGACCATGCGCGAGTGCCTGCAGGACGTCTTCGACGTGCCCGGCCTGGTGGCGCTCATGCGCGACATCGCCGCCAGGAAGGTGCGGGTGGTGGAGGTGGAGACCTCGCAGGCCTCGCCGTTCGCGGCCTCGCTGCTCTTCCACTACATCGGCGCGTTCATGTACGAAGGCGACGCCCCGCTGGCCGAGCGCCGCGCCCAGGCGCTGGCCCTCGACACCTCCCTGCTGGCCGAACTGCTCGGCCAGGCCGACCTGCGCGAACTACTCGACCCCGACGTGATCGCCGACACCGAGCGGGAGCTGGCCCGGCTCGACCGGCCGCTGCGTGACCAGGAAGACCTCGCCGACCTGCTGCGTTCCCACGGTCCGCTGCTCGCCGCCGACGTCAGCGTGCGCGGCGGCGACCCCGCCTGGCTGACCGCGCTCGAGAGCGCCCGCCGCGCCCTCCCGGTGCGGATCGCCGGCGAGGAGCAGTGGGTCGCGATCGAGGACGCCGCCCGGGTGCGCGACGCGCTCGGCGCGCCGCTGCCCGTCGGCGTCCCGCACGTCTTCCTCGAACCGGTCGCCGACCCCCTGGCCGACCTCGTGGCCAGACACGCCCGCACCCGCGGCCCCTTCCACGCCGGTACGGCTGCCGCCCGCTTCGGCCTAGGCGTCGCCGTGGTCACCGACGCGCTGCGGCGGCTGGCGACGACCGGGCGGGTGGTCAGCGGCGAGTTCCGTCCCGGCGGCCGGGGGGAGGAGTGGTGCGACTCGGGCGTCCTGCGGATGTTGCGGCGCAGGTCGCTGGCCCGGCTGCGCAAGGAGGTCGAACCGGTCTCACCCGAGACTTTGGGTCGTTTCCTGCCCGCCTGGCATGGCATCACCTCCCCCGGCCCCGGTCCTGGGCGTGACGGCGGTGGCGCGGCGCGGGCGATGGATGCCCTGGTCGGCGCGCTCGACCAGTTGCAGGGGGCGGCGGTCCCGGCCTCGGCTCTGGAGACGCTCATGCTTCCGGCCCGCGTCCCCGGTTACTCGCCCGCGCTGCTCGACGAGCTGACGGCGGCCGGCGAGGTGATCTGGTCAGGCCAGGGTTCGCTGCCCGGCGGCGACGGCTGGATCTCCCTCTACTTCACCGACACGGCTCCCCTCCTCATGCCGGAACCCGCCGAGATCACCCTGACGCCGCTGCACGAGCAGATCCTCGGGGCGCTCGGCGGGGGTGGCGCGTTGTTCTTCCGCGGGTTGTCCGATCAGCTGGGGTCGCTGGATGACGGGGCGCTGGCCACCGCGCTGTGGGACCTGGTGTGGGCGGGGCGGGTCTCCGGCGACACGCTGGCCCCGATGCGCGCCGCCCTGGGCACCGGGCGTCCCGCGCACCGGCCGGCGACGAACCGGCGGCGGCGGGCCGTACTGCCCAGCCGGAGCGGGCCGCCCACGGTCGCCGGGCGCTGGTGGCTGCTGCCCGCCCCCTCCGACCAGCCGGCCCAGCGGGCTCAGGCACAGGCCGAGGTCATGCTCGAACGCCACGGGGTCGTCACCAGGGGCGCCGTCACCTCGGAGCGCCTGCCCGGTGGGTTCACGCCTATTTACCAGGTGCTGCGGGCGTACGAGGAGAGCGGGCGCTGCCGCCGCGGCTACTTCGTGGAGGGGCTGGGCGGCGCCCAGTTCGCGTTGCCCGGCGCGGTCGACCGGATGCGCGCGATGTCCGCCGAACCCGAGCCCCGCCCCGAACCCCTGTCCGGCCCGCACGTCGATGCGCGCCGCGGGTCAGAAGCCGAGCGGGCCCGGCGCGCGGTGGTCCTGGCCGCCGCCGACCCCGCCAATCCCTACGGCGCGGCCCTCCCCTGGCCCGCGCATCCCGGCGGCCACAAACCAGGCCGGAAGGCGGGCGCGCTGGTGGTGCTGGTGGACGGGCACCTGGCGCTTTACGTGGAGCGGGGCGGCACGACGCTGCTCTCCTTCGCCGACGACACCCGGCTGCAGCCTGCCGTGGACGCGCTGGCTCTTGCGGTGCGGGATGGGGCGTTGGGCAAGCTGACGGTGGAGCGGGCCGACGGCGGCCACATCAACGACTCGCCACTGGCGGCCGCCCTGGAGTCCGCCGGATTCCACCCGACTCCCCGGGGGTTGCGGCTGCGCGCCTGACCGGGACCGCGGGTTCCCAGCCTCCGCCTGCGCGTGTGACCGGCGAGACGGTTGTCGCCTGGGCCCTGCGAGGCTGCCGTCGCCTGCGCTTTTGGAGGGGCAGGCGGTCTCGGCCTCGCTGCGGCCGACGCCGGTTGTCGCCTGCGTCTGTGTGCCGGGGCCGGGAAGGCACCGTGCTTGGTTGGGCGTGTGTGCGCAAGACCGGGTCATGTGCGTGCGCTTGACCCGGCTCTTGGCGCGCGGGCGTGAGGTGCGGCAGTGGGGGTGCGGGCGTGCGGCGCGGCCTTGGGGTGCCACCGTGGAGCAGGGCCGTGAGGTGTGGGCATGGGGTGTGGGCGGGTCGGTGTGGTGTTGGGGCTGGTCAGGGGGTGGTGGGGGCGGGCTCAGGATGGTGACGTTGCCGTAAGGGTTGAAATGGGTATAAACCACTCGTGACTCCCCTCATCGGGATCGAGGAGGAGTACCTAATCGTCGATCCCCACACACGACATGTGGCACCCCGGGCGGCGGATGTTCTGGCCGCAGCGACGAACGTGATGGGTGAGGACATCACCCAGGAGATCAGCCAGTTCCAGATCGAAGCCCGTACCGCGCCGTCGAGCGACCTCTCCGAGTTGGGGGCGAGACTGCGCGCCGCCCGCACGGAGGTGGCGAAGGCGGCACAGGAATGCGGGCTGGCGCTGGTCGCCAGCGCGATGCCGGTACTGGGCCAGCCGGGGCCGCTTCCGCTCACCAACGATCCACGGTACGAGAACGGGCAGGTGCGCTATCGGGCTCTCCAGGACGAACTATGCATCTGCGCTCTCCACGTACATGTGGACGTGCCGGACGAGGAGCTTGCCGTCTACGTCGGCAACCATCTACGGCCCTGGCTGCCCACGCTCATCGCGCTCGCGGCCAACTCCCCGTTCTTCGTCGGCCGGGACACGGGCTACGCCTCCTGGCGGGTGATCAGCTGGAGCCGGTGGCCGGTTTCGGGGGCTCCGCCGTACTTTGCCAGCTTTGAGCACTATGAGCGGGCGGTCGGCACGCTGTGGGAGTCGGGCGCGCTCATGGACATCAAGACCCTCTACTGGGACGCCCGTCCCTCCTCCATCCTGCCCACCATCGAGGTACGCGTCGCCGACGTGCCACTCGACGTCAACGACAGCCTCACGATCGTCGGGCTGATCCGGGGGCTGGTGGTCACGGCGCTGGGCGAGGTGGCGCGGGGCGATCGCGGGCTGCCGATCGGCGCTGAGGTGATGCGCGCCGCGTACTGGCGTGCGGCGCGCGACGGGCTTGAAGGCGCCTGTCTCGATCTGCGGGCGGGCGAGCTGGTTCCGGCCCCGGAGATGGCGCGCCGCCTCCTCCATCATGTACGGCCGGCGGTCGGCGACGCGGGCGACCTCCCGTTCGTCGAGGAGGGCCTGGACCGGCTGATGCGCCGCGGCTCCGGAGCGGTCCGCCAGCGCAGCGTCCACCAGCGCGACCACGACCTCGCCGACGTGGTCGACGACCTCATCGTCGCCACCGTCGCCTAGCTCCACCCCCACCCCCACCCCCACCCCCACCCCCACCCCCACCGCCCCGGCATCACCGGCCCACCGTGGGCCACCCCACCCGGGCCCAACCTCCCCCGGCCCACCCCACCCAGGTTCGACCTCCTGTGGGACTGACCTACCCAGGCTCGACAGTCCACGGGCGGTCGGACAGTGGGCTTCGGACAGTGTGCTGAGGCGTACGACCGGGGTGCGCGGAGCCCGGGGTCCGGGACGGGGGGTGCCGTTGGCTAGCGGGTCGCAGGCCGTGGTGGCGGTGTGCGGCGTGGGATGGGGCGGGTGGGCGGTGGCCGTAGGCCGCGGGCAGTGGCCGTAGGCCGCGGGCAGTGGCCGTAGGCCGCGGGCCGCGGCCCACGGCAGTGTGGGCCGCGGGTGTGGGCCGCGGGAGGTGAACCCCGAGAGGTGGGCCATGGGAGGTGGGCGGTGGGCGGTGGGCGGTGGTCGTGGGAGGAGGGCCATGGGAGGTGGGCGGTGGGCTGTGGGCGGTGGTCGTGGGAGGTGGGCGGGAGCCGCAGGCAGGAAAGCCGTGGGTGGGGGGTGGGAGCGGTATGGGGTGGCTAGGGGGTTTTGGGGGGTTTGGGGCTCTTTAGGATCCAGGCGCCTACGGTGTACATGGTTAGGCCTAGGGCGATCATGGCGGCGGCTACCGGGTAGCGGAGGCCGGGGGGCATGTAGGTGGCCAGGAACCAGGTGTGGCGGAGCATGTCGTTGGCGACGAAGACGGCGGCCACGATGCCCTGCGGGAACAACGGGATGGCGCCGAAGCCGAGGCACCACCAGGCGATGGTCTTCTGCTTCTTGGACAGGGAGTCGTAGCGGGAGGTCACCGTGGTTTCGGCCTTGCGGCCGGTGCGCATGGTGTTGAGGAGTTCGGGGCCGTGGGTGCGCAGGCGGCGTTCCGCCAGCCTGCCGAAGCCCCAGTAGTACAGGGCGCCGGTGAGGATGCCGGCGGGTACGCCTATCCAGCCGTATCGGAGGGCTATCAGGGCCGCGGGGGCGCCGGTCAGGGCCACCAGGGCGAGCATCACGTAGGCGAGGCCGGTCAATCCGCCGTCGTCTTCGGTGGTGCGGAGCGGGTTGCCGGCGCGGCGGTGGGGGTCGGTGCCGGGGACCAGGGCGTAGAGGGAGATCAGGGGGACCAAACCCGCGGCGCCGCCCAGCAGTGCCGCGAGGAGGGCGAGGATCAGGGGCCAGGGGCCGCCGGTGATGCTGGTGAAGGCCACGGTCAGCAGGATGGCGATGGGAGCCTGGGTGGAGAGCCAGGCGAGCTGGCGGCCGCGTACGTCGCCGGTGCCGGGGGTCATGAGGGTGAGCCAGAGGGCGGTGCCGTCGGTGCCGTAGAGGTTGGCGGCCATGGCCGCGGCCATGACGACGAAGATCGGGCCGGCGAAGGGCAGCATGCCGTTCCAGCCGAGGATCAGGGGGCTGGCGGCGAAGCAGATGCCGTAGGAGAGCGCGAAGGTGAGCTGGTGGTTGCGGGCCAGGTCGCGGGACCAGGTGCGTAGTTCCTTGGCGACGATCGCGCCGCCGGGGGTGGAGGCGGTCATGGGGCGGCGGCCGCGGGTGGCGGGGCGTACGGCGCCGGCCCGGCGGTTGAGCAGCGCGGCCCATGCGCCCAGCAGCAGGAAGACGAGGACGGCCAGCGCGCCCAGCGCCCACCATTGGCCTTGGACGGCGAGGACGCCCCAGCCGGACGGCAGGTACCAGACGGCCGAGGGCACCCCGATCTGCCCGAAGGCCCAGAAGAACACCCAGATCTGACCGAGCCCGGCCAGGATGGCGCCGTTGAGCAGGCCGGAGCCGATGGCCCCGGCCCGCGAGCGCAGGGCCAGGCCGACGAGGCCCACCGACACCTTGGACAGCAGCACGAACACGGCCAGCTGCAGCACCGCCGCGGGTAACGCGATCAGGGTGTTGGCCACGCCGAGCCGTACTCCCAAGATCACGAGACCGAGCAGTGCGACCAGGCTGACGAGCGGCGAGAGGCCGACGAAGGCGGCCACCAGCAGGCCGGCGGCCAGGCGGCGCGGGGGCAGGCCGAGCAGGGAGAAGTATTCGGGGCGGAGCGTCTCGTCGCCGCCGCCCATGAAGACGGGGCCGAGCATCCAGCCGAGCATCCACACGGCGTAGCCGGCGGCGAGCAGGTCTGCGCCCTGGAAGCCCAGGTAGACGGTGCCGGCGGCGAGGCACGCGCCGAGGGCGGCGCCGGTCCCGGCCATCTGGGCGCGCTCGCCGCGCAGGGAGTGGCGCAGGACCGCGATCTTCATCTGGGCCATGGTCAGCGCGACAGCCACGACAGCTCCTTGATCCCGTTGCTCTGGTCACCGACGAGCTCGACGAACGTGTCCTCCAGCGACCGCGCGCCGCGAACCTCGTCGAGCGGGCCCGCGGCGGCCACGCGGCCCTTGTCGATCACCGCGACGTGGTCGCAGAGCTGCTCGACCAGCGCCATCACGTGGCTGGACAGCACGATCGAACCGCCGCCCGCGACGAAGCCGCGCAGGATCGTCTTGATCGTCGCGGCGGAGACGGGGTCCACGGCCTCGAACGGTTCGTCCAGCACGAGCAGGCGCGGCGCGTGGAGCAGCGCGGTGGCCAGGCCGATCTTCTTGCGCATGCCGGTGGAGTACTCGATGACCAGCGTCTTCTCCGCCTGATCCAGTTCGAGTACGGCCAGCAGTTCCTCGGCCCGCGCGGTGACGACGTCCTTGGCCAGGCCGCGCAGCAGCCCGAGGTAGGTGAGCACCTCGCGCCCGGTGAGCCGTTCGGGCATGGCCAGGCCGTCGGGCAGCACGCCGACCAGCGCCTTGGCCTGCTCGGGGTCGGCCCAGACGTCCTGGCCGAAGATCCGGGCACTGCCGCTGTCGGGACGCAGCAGGCCGACGGCCATGGACAGGGCGGTGGTCTTGCCGGCGCCGTTCTGGCCGACGAGGCCGTAGAACGAGCCTTGGGGCACGGCCAGCGCGATGTCGTCGACCGCGAGCTTGTCGCCGAATCGCTTGGTCAGAGCGTTGATGTCCAGTGCGGGCGTCATGCCGGCCTCCTGGTGGCGAGGGAGAAGATGGTGGTCAGCTCGGTGGTGAGGGCTCCGAGGTCGTAGTCCGGGTTGCTGATCAGGTAGGTGGGGACGGCGTCGATGGCGCCGCGGATGGCGATCGCCATGGAGCGCTGGTCGAAGTCGCGGAACTCGCCGGTCTGCTGGCCCCAGTCGAGGACCTTCTCCAGGTCGGTGAGGGCGGTCTCCTGCTGGCCCGAGTAAGGGCCGTCGCGGTCGTGGAGGATGACCTCCACCAGGGCGATCAGCGGGTTGCGGTGCAGGCGCATGAACTCGAGGTTGGACTCGATGTAGGCGGTCAGCGCGGCGGCCGCGGTGGTCTGCGCCATGATGCGGGGAACCATCAGGCCGACGGCGAGCTCGACCACGTGGGTGACGACGGCCTTGATCAGCTCGTCCTTGCCGCCGAAGTGGTAGGAGATGACGCCCGGGCTGATCTTGGCCAGCTTGGCGATCTTGGTCATCGATGCCTGCTGATAGCCGAGCGTCGCCAGTGCGTCGATGGCGCAGTCGATGATCTGCGCGCGGCGCGCCTCTTCAATGAACGTCCGGCTTTCTGATGGCACGTTCAGAAGTTTAAACGGCCATTCAAAAATCGCAAGCCCCGTTCAAAAGGGTTCCCGGCCCACCAGCCGGTCACCAGGTGACGGGAAGGCTGGCGGGGCCGTTGTCGAGGGGGTTGCCGGTCCACGGGACGTCCTCGGGGGCGCAGGCCGGCCGCAGGCCCGGCAGCTGCTCGGCCAGCGCGCCGACGACGGCGACCAGCTCCATGCGGCCCAGCGCGGCGCCGATGCAGTGGTGGGGTCCGTGGCCGAAGGCCAGGTGCGGGTTCGGCGTGCGGGCGGGGTCGAAGCGGGCCGGGTCGGGGATGAGATCGGGGTCCTGGTTGGCGGCCTCCAGGCGGACGAGGACCTGGTCGCCGGCGGCCAGCCGTACTCCGTCGAGGTCGATGTCCGTCCGCGCGTAGCGCGCGAAGGCCTCGCCGTGGAGGCCGGCGGAGTAGCGCAGCATCTCCTCCACGGCCGTGGGGACGTCCTCGATCCGGGCGAGCCCGCCGGCCTGGCCGAGGTGGACGATGCCGATCGACAGCGTGTTGGCCACGGTGAGGTAGCCGCCGAAGACCAGCGAGATGGCGGTGGTGAGCAGTTCCTCGTCGCTGAGGCGGCCGTCCTCGGCGTCGCGTACGGCGATGACCTCGCTCAGCAGGTCGGGACCCGGGTCGGCGCGCTTGGCCGCGATCAGGCTCGGGAAGTAGGCGGTGAGCTCGCCCCACGCCCGCTCGAAGCCCTCGCCGCCGCCGGTGATGCCGGAGGCGGCGTCGGCCCAGGTGTAGAAACGTTCGCGGTCGGTGACGCTGATGCCGAGCATGTGGCTGGTCACCCCCAGCGGCAGCGGGCGGCCCACGATGGAGACCAGGTCGGAGCCGGGTCCGGCCTTCCGCAGGTCGGCCACGAGCTCGCCGGCCAGCGTGGTGACGGCGGGGCGCAGCCGTTCCAGATTGCGGGGGGTGAAGGCGCGGGAGAGCAGGCGGCGCAGGCGCGCGTGCGGCGCGCCGTCGCTGAGCAGCGAGGCGGGCCCTTCGGGCGTGCCGGGCGGGGCCATCGTGAAGCGCGCGTCGGACAGCACCTGGCGGGCCAGCGCCGCCCCGACGACCACCCACGCGGGCTGACCGTCCGCGGTCACGACTCTCGCGATGGGTCCGGTACGGCGCAGCTCGTCGTGGACCGGCGTCGGGCCGAACGGGGCAGGACGCTCGAATGGTAGGTTTCGCATATCGTGAATCTAACACATAGTGAAGGTGCATCACTATATGACCATCGAAGCATTCGAGCGGACGCTGGAGCTGGCCGTGCTGCTCGGCGAGGAGATGGAGCGCAGGCTCGCGGCCGACGGCCTGACGCCGTCCCGCGCGCAGGTGCTGCGCGAGCTCGGCCGGCGCGGACCGCTGCAGCAGCGGGAGCTGGCGGGCACGCTGGCGGTGAGCGCGCGCAACATCACCGGCCTGGTGGACGGGCTCGCGGCCACCGGGTTCGTGACCCGTGAGCCGCACCCCGACGACCGGCGGGCCACGCTCGTCACGCTGACCGGGCGGGGCACGGCGGCCGTGCGCGCCATGGAGGAAGGACGCGCGGCGGCGGCGGCCGCGCTGTTCGAGGGGATGCGGCCGGAGCGGCTGGCCGCCTACGCCGCCGACCTGGACGTGCTGCTGGGAAACCTCAGAAAGGCGTAGGCCCGTAGAGGGCGAAGGAGGCGCCGGTGGTGAAGGCCCAGTAGCGGTCGCCGTAGGACCAGTGCCACCACTCGGTCGGGTAGTTGATGAGCCCGGCCTCCGCGAGCGCCTTGCCCAGGATGGCGCGGTGCTCGCGGGCCTCGGGGCCGATGTTGGCGGCGGCGGTGTAGCAGGCGCCGTCGCTCTGCTCGGGGTTGTCGTTGACGGCGGTGCCCATGTCGTACTCGACGCCTTCCGGCGAGCACAGCGTCAGGTCCACGGCGGCCCCGGCGGTGTGCGGCGCGACCTCGACCGGCGAGACGTAGCGGCTGGCCGCGACGTGCGCCTCCGCGGGCGTCATCTCCGGGAAGGAGGCCTGGAGCTGGTCGCGGTACTCGTCGAAGTAGTGCCGCTGGGTGGGGATCGGGCGATAGCCCTCGACGATCAGCAGGTGGTAGCCGGACGGCAGGAGGTTCTCGGCCTTCTCCAGCCTGGCCAGCAGCCCGGAGCGCAGGTGCGCGTACGCGCCGATCGCGTCGGCCAGCCGGTCGTCCACGCGCAGCCGCCCGCGTACGTCGGCGAGTGGCTCTCCGCTCTCCCGAACCGGAATCGCCGCCACCCGAGGGTCCGAAATCAGCACGATGTCAGCCGCCATGGGCATAAATTCTCACACAGTGTCGGAGAAGACCTGTTCACGGGCCTGCTCCAGCGCGGCGACGAGCGCGCCGCGCAGCACCGGATTGCCGGCCACGCCGGTGGTCACGACCCGGGACGGCGACGGGCAGACGCGGGCCACGGCCTGCTCCACCTTGGCCGCGAGGCGAGCCCCGCCCGCGCGGCCGATGTCGCCGCTGAGCACGATCAGCCCCGGGTCGAGCACGACGGCGATGGCGGCGCAGCCGACGGCCAGCCGGGCGGCCACCTCGTCCAGGTAGCGGTCGCCGCCGTTGCGGACCTGGTCGGCGACGGACAGGCCGCTCACGTTGTGGTGCTTGGCCAGGCCCTCCAGCGCCTCGTGGCCGACGAGCCGCTGGAACGAGCCGGACTGCGGGTGGCGTACGTCGGTGGGCAGCGGTTCGCCGGGGACGGGCAGCCAGCCGATCTCGCCCGCGCCGCCGGTGAGGCCGCGGTGCAGCCGGCCCCCGAGCATGACGCCGAGGCCCTGGCCGATGCCGGCCCAGATGACCGCGAAGTCGTCGTGCCCGGCGGCGGCGCCGTAGCGGTGCTCGGCCAGCGCGACGAGGTTGACGTCGTTCTCTATCGTCACCGAGGCGCCGAGGGTGTGGCGCAGGCTGGCCAGCACGCCGACGTGCCAGTCGGGCAGGTCGTGGGAGAAGCGCACGTCGCCCGAGCGGGGATCGACGACGCCGCGGGTGCCGATGACGAACGAGCGCAGCTGCGACTGGCTGATGTTGGCGGAAGCACACGCCCGTTGTACGGCAGAGTGCACCGCTTTGACCGGATCCTTGGTGCCCCGCGGATTGACCGTGACCTCGACCACGATTTTACCTGTGATGTCGGCCACACCGACGGTCAGGCTGTCGGGCAGGACTTCCAATCCGGCGACGTAGGCGCTCGACGGAACCACGGCGTACAAGGCGGCGTGCGGACCTCTTCCTCCGGCGCGTTCGCCGACCACCTCCACGAGTCCGCGATCTTCCAGTCGGGCGAGAAGCTGACCTGCGGTTACCTTGGAGAGCCCCGTCTGTTCCCCCAGCTCGGCGCGGGTCAACGGTCCTTGGTAAAGGAGCAGTTCGAGTGCCGATCTGTCGTTCAGCCGGCGCAGCAGCCGCGGGGTTCCCGGGCTTCGGCTCATGAATGCGCCTCCTCTCGTCACGATCGGCTAACGGTCTGTTTCTTTTAATAAAGTTTCTTGTTAGTTTAGCAGCAATCGTTCGGACTGACGATCAGCCAGCCTGGTGCCGACCGTAGGCCAGCACCATGGAAGGGAGAACCCTGTGAGGATCGCGAAGATCACAGCCACTACGGTCACCACAGCCGCTCTGGCTCTTGGCGTGGCCGCCTGTGGAGGCTCCGAGGCGCCGAAGCCTTCCGCGGCACCGTCCGAAGGCGCGTCGAGCGCCGCCCCGGGCCAGAAGTTCGCGGGTCAGACGCTCACGATGTGGCGTCTGGGCACGCCGAAGGACGTCTCGACCAAGCTCATGAACGACATCAACGCCAAGTTCAAGGAGCTCACCGGCGCTGACGTCAAGGTCGAGTTCGTGCCGTGGCCCGACGCCCAGAAGAAGTGGACGACCGCCCTGGCCGCCGGCGAGGGCCCCGACGTGACCGAGTTCGGCAACGACCAGGTCGCCGCCTGGGTCAAGCAGGACGCGCTGCAGGACATCACCGACCTCGCCAAGTCGACCCCCGACTTCCAGTCGATCCCGCAGAACCTGTGGAGCTACGAGACGATCGACGGGAAGATCTACGGCGTGCCGTGGGGCGGCGGCACCCGCGCTGTCCTCTACCGCAAGGACTGGTTCGACGAGCTCAAGATCGAGACGCCCAAGACCTGGGCGGACATCGTCGCGGCCGCCAAGAAGATCCAGGAGAAGAAGGGCAAGGACGTCGACGGCTTCGCCTTCAACGGCGGCTCCGACGCCAACATGTCCCTCTCCCCGTTCGTGTGGTCGGCAGGTGGCGACTTCGCCGCCTCCGAGGGCGGCAAGTGGGTCGGCAAGCTGACCGACCCCGGCTTCAAGGAAGGCTTCCAGTTCTACACGGACCTGGTCGCCAAGGAAGGCGTGTCCGGCAAGTCCAGGCTCAACCTGAACTCGATTGAGATCGGCCAGCGCTTCGCCGCCAACAAGGTCGGCATGTTCGTCACGGGCGGCTGGGACATCACGACCGTCAAGGAACAGAGCAAGGGCAAGATCGACGAGTCGAAGATGGCCTTCTTCTCGCTCCCCAACAAGGACGGCAGCGGACCGGCCCCGGCCTTCCAGGGCGGCAACGACATCGCCATCTGGAAGGACACCAAGAACCCCGAGCTCGCGGCCGAGTACATCAAGCTCGCCGCCGGCAAGGAGTTCGGCACCACCTACGCCACCTCGGAGGGCCTGCTCCCGCTCTACCCCGAGGCTCTGGCCAAGCTCGGCGAGGACCCGATGCAGAAGGCGTTCACCGACACCTTCGCGGTCGCCAAGGGCTTCCCGGCCAGCCCCAACTGGGCTGAGGCCAACGACACCAAGGCCGTGCTGCAGAACGCGGCGCGCAAGGTGATCAAGGGCGAGGCGACCGTCGACGAGGCTCTGGCCGCCGCCAACACCGAGCTCGAGTCCATCCTCAACCAGCAGTAACGATGAGTGATACGTCAACCATCGCCCGAGGCGGGGGCCACCGCGCCTCCGCCTCGGCGCGGCGGGCCAAGCCCCCGCGCCGGCCCAGCGGACTGCCTCTGCGGTTTGTCCCGTACGCCCTGCTCCTGCCCGGCCTATTGGTCATCGCGGTGCTGTTGCTCTATCCGCTGTACCAGATGGTCGACATGTCCTTCCACAAGGTCGGGCTGCGGCAGATCCGGCCGAGGAACCCGCTGCCCGCGGAGTTCGTCGGCGCCGACAACTACACGGCGGCGTTGCAGTCCGACCTTTTCGGCGTGTCCGTACGCAACACAGTGATCTTCGCGGTCGTCACCGTGGCGCTGACGTTGATCCTCGGCACGCTTGTCGGGCTGCTCCTGCACAAGCTCGGCCCGAAGATGTCGACGACCGTCATCGTCGGCACCATGGCCGCTTGGGCGGTTCCGCCGACGTCGGCCGCCGTGGTCTGGAAGTGGCTCTTCGACGCCGACGCCGGCGTGGTCAACTGGTTCCTCAACATGCTGCCCGACTGGTTCTCGCAACTGGTCTTCGGCCGCGCGGAGTGGGCCGGCGTGCCATGGCTGAACGACCCGCTCGACATCTACTTCGTGCTGGTCGTCACCGTGGTGTGGGCGTCGTTCCCCTTCATCGGGGTCTCGATCCTGGCCGGTCTGAAGAGCATCCCGAGCGAGCTGTACGAGGCCGCCCGAGTGGACGGCTCCACCGCCTTCCAGACCTTCAGGAAGATCACCTTCCCGCTGCTGCGGCCGGTCTTCTCGGTCCTGGTCGTGCTCTCCATCATCTGGGACTTCAAGGTCTTCACCCAGCTGTTCATCCTGGCCGGCGGCACCAACATGCCCCGTGAGGCCTTCAACTTCTCGGTGTGGAGCTACATCGAGGCCTTCAGCCCGCCGCCCGACATGGGCCTGGGCTCGGCCATCGCCGTCGTGCTGACCGTGATCCTGCTGCTGATCACGTTCGTGTACGTCCGGCAGATCGTGAAGACGGAGGACGTGCGATGAACCCCAAGACGCGGCGCAAGCTCGGCAAGTTCGGGCTCAACGCGGCCGGGATCGCCGTCTTCCTGTTCGCGATCTTCCCGGTCTACTGGATGATCACGGCTGCCTTCAAGCCCAACGACCAGCTCAACAGCACCACGTTCATCCCGTTCCCGATGCCGCCGACGCTCGAGCACGTCGAGCGTGCCTTCACCAAGGGCATCAACGGCAACTCCATCTGGACCTACATGATGAACAGCGTGATCGTGTCGGTGAGCACGATCATCATCGGGGCCGTGTTCGCGCTGCTGGCCGCCACCGCGGTCGCGCGCTTCCGGTTCCGCTTCCGGACGAGCTTCCTCATCCTGCTGCTGATCGTGCAGATGGTGCCGTCCGAGGCGCTGCTCATCCCGCTGTTCCTGAACGTGCGCCAGATGGGCCTCTACAACGAGCTGCTCGGCCTGATCGTCATCAACGTCGGCCTGACACTGCCGTTCTCCGTGTGGATGCTGCGCACCTTCGTGGCCGCCGTCCCGAAGGAACTGGAAGAGGCGTCCTGGATCGACGGCGCAAGCCGCTTCACCACCTTCTGGCGGGTCCTGTTCCCGCTGGTCGCGCCAGGCCTGGTGGCCACGAGCATCTTCTCGTTCATCACCGCCTGGAACGAGTTCGTCTTCGCGCTCACGCTGATCGAGGACTCCGACAAGTTCACGATGCCCAGGGCGCTGTCGTTCTTCGTCGGGCAGCGCTCGACGGACTGGGGCGGCATCATGGCCGCGTCGACACTGATGACGATCCCGGTCCTGATCTTCTTCCTGCTGGTGCAGCGCCGCATGGTCTCCGGCCTGGTGGCCGGGGCCGTCAAGGGCTAGCACCCCGCAAGCGGCTCGCGCCGCCCGCCGTACAGGCCGCGGCGCGAGCTACCAACCTCCGTGATGAGGAGATATGAGTCAGAGTGATCGGGGGCTGCGCCGCCTGGCGGCCGGCACACTGCTCGTCGCCTTCCAGGGCACCACTGCGCCCGACTGGGTGCTGAGGGAACTGGAGCAAGGCCTCGGCGGCGTCACGCTCTTCGGTTTCAACGTCGGCAACCCCGCCCAGGTGGCGGAGCTGACCGGCAGCCTGCGGGCCGCCGGGGAGCCCGTCATCTCGCTGGACGAGGAAGGCGGCGACGTCACCCGTCTCGCCTACCACGTCGGCAGCCCTTACCCGGGCAACGCCGCTCTGGGCGCGGTGGACGACGTCGAGCTGACGCACCGGGTCTACCGGGCGATCGGCTCGGAACTCGCCGCGTGCGGGATCAACCTGGACATGGCCCCCGACGCCGACGTCAACACCGCCGACGACAACCCCGTCATCGGCACCCGCTCGTTCGGCAGCGACACCGCGCTGGTGGCCCGCCACACCGTGGCCGCCGTACGCGGCCTGCAGTCGGTGAACGTGGCCGCCTGCGTCAAGCACTTCCCCGGCCACGGCGCGACCCGCATGGACTCGCACCTGGCCATCCCCGTCGTGGACGTCACCATGGACGTCCTGTACGAACGCGAGCTCGCGCCCTTCCAGGCGGCCATCCAGGCGGGCGCCAAGTCCATCATGACCGCGCACGTCGCGGTGCCCGCGCTCACCGGCGACACCCCCGCCACCCTGTCGGCCGCCGCGCTGAGCGTGCTGCTCCGCCAGGAGCTCGGGTACGACGGAGTCGTCGTCTCCGACGCCCTGGACATGCACGCGATCACCAAGAGCGTGGGCCTGGCCGGGGGCGCCGCGCGCTCGCTGGCCGCCGGTGCCGACATGCTGTGCCTGGGCCCCGTCCCCGGCTACGACGACGTCCAGCGCGTCATCGCCGAGATCGCCGCCACCGTGCCGGTCGAACGGCTGGAGGAGGCGGCGGCCCGGGTGGCCGCGCTGCGCGAGTGGTTCGGCTCAGGCACCGCCCCCACAGCCGAGCTGAACGTCATCGGCCTGGCCGCCGCACGCCGCGCGGTCCGCCTGACCGGCGCCACGAACCCGCTCACCAACCCCCTCGTGGTCGAACTCGACACCCCGCCCACGATCGCCGTCGGCGACGTGCCCTGGGGCCTGGAACTGCCCGAGGCGGAGACGGTCAGGCTGAAGCCGGACGAAGCGGACGCCCTGGAGATCTTGGAACGCGCCAGAGGCCGCTCGCTCATCGTCGTCGTCAAGGACGCGCACCGGCACACGGCCAGCCGGCGGCTGGTGACCATGCTGGTGACCGCCCGGCCCGACACCACGGTGATCGAGATGGGCCTGCCCGTGTGGCAGCCCGACAGCGCCGCCTACATCGCCACGTACGGCGCGGCCAGAGCCAACGCGATGGCCGCCGTCGAACTCCTCACCGCCTGACATCCCACCCCTGATGTGACCGGGGGGATGACAGCGACAGGCTCCCGGCCCCGACGGTCTATGTGGGGGTCGGACTTCAGGGTGATGCTTGGTGTCTTTGGCTTGTGTAAGTGGGTCGGCGTTCAGGCGGCGGGTTTGCGTGCACGCCGCCTGAACGCCTGCCCTCCGGGCCCGAACCCCTGGGCCCGGGGACCTGGGCCCGCTACGCGAGCGTCCCGCCCGTCCAGCCGGTCACGGCCGTCCGCAACGCGGCGAGGAACAGCGAGGCGTCCCGGCCGTTGATCAGCCGGTGGTCGTAGGCCAGCCCGATCAGCGCCGGAGTCCCGTCGGCCGGTGATGTCACGGCCAGCGCGCCGGCCGTCCCGGGGAAGACGAACGGGATCGCCATCTCGACCTCCCCCTCGGTGTGCAGGGTCACGACGAAGTTGGCGCCGGTGAGGTCGGCCTCCTTGAAGTCGCCGGTCGTGGCGGCCAGCCGGTGCTTCATGAGCGTCCCCGCGAGGTCCTTGAGGGTACGGCCGGCCGCGTCGTGCACCACCGGCACGTACAGACCCTCCCCCAGGTCCACCGTCACCCCGATGTCCGGCGTGGTGGACAGAACCGCATGAGAGCCATCAAGCCTGGCGAAGAACAGCGGGAACTCCCCGTGCAGCCCCGCGACCGCCTGGACGAAGATCTCGGCCACGCCTACCGGTCGCCGGACCTCCCTGGTCAGGGCGCGGGCTCGCTCCAGCGCGGGCGTCAGGTTCATGCGCACCGCGACGTAGGCGGCCGGGATGGTCTGGTGGGACAGCTCCACGGCCCTGGCCACGGCACGCTGCACGCGGGGCAGTTCGCGCCTGTCCTCTTGGGTCAGCAGGCGTTCCACGTCGGCCCGCCGTACCAGATGCACGCCCAGGCTCGCGACCTGCTCGGGCGTGATGCCGTGCTGGTCGATGAGGACCTGGGCGGGCGCGGTCACCAACGGCCCGCCCACCTCGTCACCCCCGGAAGGCGCACCAACGGAAGGCACGGCGGGCGCGGGAAGGACGTCAACGGTGGTGGGGGTCGGAACGGGGGCGTCGAGGCCGATGGTGGCGATCACCTCGTCGGGGCGGCACCAGGCGCCGGCCTTCATCGCGTGGCGCAGGACGCCGGTGGTGTCGGCGGGTAGTTCCTCGGTCGCCTTGGAGGTCTCCACGAGCACGACCGCGTCGTCCTCGTGCACCTCGGCCCCGTCGGGAACCAGCCACTCGACGATCATGTACTCGGTGTCGTTGTTGTTCAGCTTGGGCACGCGCAGCTCAGCCACGGATGACCTCTCTGATGACGCGGTGGATCACGGTCTCGTCCACGACCACTTCGCGCTCCAGGTGGGCGGCGGTGGGGATGACGGAGTCCGCGGAGTGGACGAGCGTCACCGGGCCGGCCAGCCGGTCCCAGTGCCGCCGGTGGACGGCGTGGGCGACCTCCGCCCCCCAGGTGCCGCCCGCGGTGCTCTCCTCGACGACGAAGACGTGCGGCGCGGCGGGCACGTCGACGTCGAACGGGTAGAGGCGCGAGGGGACCAGCAGGGTGCAGGAGATCTCCTCTTCCATCAGCAGCGAGTACATGGCGGCCAGCGCCCGGTGGGCCATGCCGCCGGGTGCGACGATCACGCAGTCGGGCCGGGTGTCGAGGGAGACGCGGGCGACGCCGCCGGTGTTCTCGACGGTGAAGGGCGGCCGGACGGCGTGCATGGGGCGGGTGTAGAGGACCTTGTCCTCGAACAGGATGCACGGCTCCTCGCGGGCCAGCATCTCCTCCAGGACGGCGAGGTTGTCGTGCAGGTGCGACATCTCGTACAACGCGAGGCCGGGGATGCCGACGAAGTGCTTCTGCAGGCTCTGGCTGTGGGTGGGGCCGTAGCCTCTGCCGCCGCCGACGGGGCAGCGCACGATCATGCGCATGGGTACGCGCGAGCCGTACATGGAGACGGATTTGGAGGCGAAGTTGAGCAGTTGGTCGAAGGCGAGCGCGGCGAAGTCGCCGAACATGATCTCCACGATGGCGCTGTCGCCGCACAGGG
Organism: Nonomuraea endophytica; assembly: GCF_014203235.1. Classification (GTDB taxonomy): domain Bacteria; phylum Actinomycetota; class Actinomycetes; order Streptosporangiales; family Streptosporangiaceae; genus Nonomuraea; species Nonomuraea endophytica. Next base: position 227,789 of record NZ_JACHIN010000008.1, read on the forward strand.
CCAGGCCGGCGGCGACGCCGGTGATCGCGCTCTCGCTGATCGGGGTGGTCAGCACGCGGCCCGGGTGGCGGGTGGACAGGCCGCGGGTCACCTTGAAGGCGCCGCCGTAGGGGTCGAGGACGTCCTCGCCGAGCAGGTAGAGGTCCTGGCGGGTGTCCATGAGGGTGTGGAGGGCGCTGTTGAGGTTCTCGGCGACTCTCATGGGCCCGCCCATCGGGACGGCGGGCGGGCGATGACGTCGGCGGCGACGGCCTCGACGCGGGCGCGGGCGGCCTGGTCGAGGCGTTCCGACTGCTCGGGGTGGGCGGCGGCGTAGAGGGCTCGCCAGTCACGCAGTTCGCTCAGGACCTCGGGCGGGCGGGTGTCGTCGCCCTTGCTGTGCGGGCCGATCCGGTGGGTGGCGAACTCGGCGATGAGCGGCTCGCCCTGCCGTACCCGCGCGATGAGCGGTTCGAGCGCGGTGCGGATGGCCGGCAGGTCGAAGCCCTCCACCAGGTGGTGGCCGATGCCGAAGGCGGCGGCCCGGCCGGCGATCGTGCCGGCCAGGTTCGCGGCGATCGGGGTGGACTGGGCGATGCCGTTGTTCTCGACCACGACGAGGACGGGCAGCCGCCAGAGCGCGATGATGTTGAGCGCTTCGTAGACGGCGCCTTCGCCGAAGGTGCCGTCGCCGATGTAGACGAGCGCGAGCGCGCCGGAGCCCGCCCGCGCGAGGTGCAGGGCGACGCCGGCGGCGACGGGCAGGCTCTCGCCCTGGACGCCGGTGGACAGGTAGCCGTCGCGGCGGATGTGCTGGCTGCCGCCGACGCCCGCGCAGACGGCGCCCTCGCGGCCCATGATCTCGGCCAGCAGCCCTTCGAGGTCGCCGAAGCGGGCCAGGTAGTGGCCGTGGCCCCGGTGGTTGCTGAAGACGTGGTCGCCGGGGGTGAGCAGCGGGCGCAGGGCCACGGGCACGTACTCCTGGCCGAGGCAGGTGTGCGTGGTGCCGTTGAGCAGGCCCTGGGAGAACAGGTCGAGCAGCTTCAGCTCGAACGCCCTGATCTCCAGCATGAGGGTCAGGTCCGCGTCGTCGAGCTTCGGCACCAGCGCCCGGTCGAGCGTGGTGGTCATCGGCGCATCACCTCGACGAGCCCGGCGATGGTCGGGTTGTCGAAGAAGTCGTCCAGCTCGATCTCGACGCCGAGGCGCTTGCGGATGCGGGCGATGATCTGGGTGATGGTCAGCGAGTGCCCGCCGAGGTCGAAGATGTCGTCGTGCGGCTCGACCGGCGAGAACTTGAGCACTTCCTCCCAGATCGCGGTGATCTCCGCGAGCAGCGGGTCGTCGGGCGCGGCCTCGGCGGCTTCCTGCCGGGACGCCTCGGGAGTGGCGGCGGCCAGGTCGTGGAAGGGGGCCAGGTCCTTCAGGGAGCGGCCGGGCTCGATGCGGGCCAGGAGCGCCTGGAGGTCGGCGGCGACGCGGCCGGGGTCGGGCAGTTCCTGCGGGTCGTGGCGCAGGCTGGCGGTCAGGCCTCCGGGTCCGTCGAGGAGCTGGAGCTGCAGGGCGCCGCGTACGGCCTGGTTGAAGGCCAGCCATTCGACCTGCCAGCCCGGGATCTCGGGTCCGGCCTTGCGGTAGCTGACGCTGACGGGGGCCAGCGCCGCGTGCGGCCTGATTCCCGGTACGGCACGCGCCACGGGCACTTCGCGATAGCCGTACACGAGACGCAGCTCAGCACGCAGAGCGGCGGCGAAGTCGGCGAAGGACGCGTCAGGAGACGGCTCGCCGAAGACCGGCACCTCGTTGACGAACGCCCCGATCCGCCCGGTCTCGGCAGGCGTGCGGGTGGACAGGTCGACCGCGGTCACGACGTGCTCGTTGCCATAGGAGCGCAGCAGCGTGTGCAAGGCGGCCAGGACGACCTCGAACCTGGTCAGGCCGGGCAGCTCCGGCGGTTCGAGCGTGAACTCCAGCACGCCGCCCTCGCTCGCGCGGCGTGAGCGCAGCCGTCCGCCGGGCACCGCCACCTCGCCCGGCTCCCGCCAGCGCGCCGACCAGAACGCCTTGGCGTCCTCCAGTTGGGCCGCCACGCGCTCACGCTGGTCGGCGGCGACGTCGAGTGCCTGCAGGGGGCCGGGCTCGCGGCCCTCGTAGAACGCGGCGAGGTCGGCGACCAGCACGTCCTTGGACTGGCCGTCGAAGACCAGGTGGTGGGCGAGGACCAGCAGGCGGTCACCGGCCAGCGTGAAGCGGATCAGCGGCCCCTTCTCCAGGTCGAAGGGCCCGTCGACGGGCTGCGCGTCGAGCGCGGGCCGCAGGGCCGCCGGGATCAGGTGGGGCACGCCGGAGCGCTCCTCGACGGCGCAGGCCAGCAGCGGATGCCGTTCCACGAGCCTGGTCACGGCGGCGGCCAGGCGCTCAGGGTCGGGCGGTGCGGCGAAGCGGACGGTCAATGGCATGTGGTAAGCCGACCCGGCGCCCATGGTCTCCATGATCCACATGCCGTGCTGGGTGAAGGTCGCTTCGGTCATCTAACAACCTCTCGAAGTGCGTGTTTGTCCACTTTGCCGTTGTGGTTGCGCGGCAGAGCGTCGAGGGAGATGAGGCGGACGGGCAGTTCGTGGGGAGCCAGGCGCTCCTTGAGGAAGATCCGCAGCTCCTCGTGGGTCACCGGGCCGACGACGGCGACCGCGACGGCCTTGCCGAGCGTCGCGTGCGCCACGTCGAAGGCGGCCGCCTCGGTGACGTCGGGGTGCTGGTAGACGGCGTCCTCGATGTGGATGGTGGAGACCTTGTAGGCGCCGGACTTGATGACGTCGCTCTCGCGGTCGACCAGGTAGAGGTAGCCGTCCTCGTCGATGTAGCCGAGGTCGCCCATGCGGACCCAGCCGGCGCGGAAGACCTCGCCGGTGGCCTCGGCGTCGCCGTAGTAGGCGCGGACCGCGGCCGGTGAGCGCATCCAGACCTCGCCCGTGGTGCCGGTCGGCAGGGGTTCGCCCTGCGCGGTGGCGATCTTCACGGCGCCGCCCGAGGCCGGTCGGCCCACGCTGGACGGCCGGTCAGGATCGAAGATCATGACGGTCTGGGCGGGCGCGGCCTCGGTGGAGGTGTAGTAGTTGGTGATCGTGGCGTTGGGGAAGGCGTCGCCCAGCCCCACGGCGATCTTGGCGGGCAGCGGCGCGGCGGCCGAGCCGAGCAGCAGCACGCTCGACAAATCGTGGCGCTCGTGCACGCGGGCGGCGAGCATCTCGATGGCCATGGCGGGGACCAGGAAGACCGTGCCGGCCTCGTAGTGCTGGATGAGCTGGGCGAAGCGGCCGGGTGTGAAGCGGGGCAGCGTCACCGTCTCGGGGTGCGCGTCCACCGCGTTGACCAGCATCCACTGACCGGCGTTGGTGCCGATCGGGAAGGCGTGGGCCAGGTGCTTGCTGTGGGCGAAGGGGCGGCGCCGGCCGCCGCAGCCGTGGGCGAGGTTGGCGTGGGTGGCTGAGACGCCCTTGGGGCGTCCCGTGGTGCCGGAGGTGTAGAGGATCTGGGCGAGGGACCCGGCTGTGGGCGGCGGCGGCGCGGCGGCGGCCGCCAGGACACGCGGGACCTCACCCGGGCGTAAGACCGTGCTCGCGCCGCAGTGGGCGAGCATCGCGTCGATGTCGGCCCGCGCGAGCCGGTCGGACAGCGGTACGGCCACGCCGCCCGCCTTCACCGCCCCGAAGAAGGCGACGGCATAGTCGAGCCAGTCGCCGTTGCCATAGACCAGCCCCACCCGGTCACCCTCGCGGACTCCCCGTTCGACCAGCGCGGCGGCCAGGTCGGTCGACCTGGTCTCCCACTCACCGAAGGTCAGCGAGCCCGTGCCGTGGACGGTCATCGCCACGCGACCGGGGTCCGCGGCGGCTCGCGCGCGGAGAAGGGATGGAAGCGTCACGCTCACGATCGCCCCCAGGCTCGTACGTCTTTCTATTAGTAAACTTTCCTTTTATTTCAATGAGCGTCAGTCTCGCATGCTGCCGCGGCGGAGACAAGCCCCGAACCCTTGCACTGCTGGCCTTGCGGTCTTCGGAAGATCCATGGAACACTCAACAGTAAAGAATCTTTCCAGTAAGGTGCTCTCTCCATCCGGGAGGCCGGGCAAGTGATGATCAAGGAAAGGCTCGCCGAGCTCGTCGCGGAGTCATCCGACGGCGAGATCAGCGCCCAGGAGGCGTTGACGGCGGGAGTACCGCTCAGCGCGCTCGGACTCACCTCCATCGCGCAGTTACGCCTGATCGACGCGATCGAGTCGGAGTTCGGCGTCGAGATCGACCTCACCGACGAGGGCGTCGCGCTGCTCGACGACCTCGACGCGCTGGCCGGGCGGCTGGCCGCGCGATGAGCGCCGACTTCGCCGCGTGCGACTCGGGCACGGCGCCGCTGACCTGGGGGCAGCGTGCTATCTGGGAGGCGATCCAGCGCACCGCCCCCGACGACCACTACTTCAACTTCGGCCGGGTGCTCAAAGTGCCCGGCCGGCGCCCGGCCGCCGAGGTCACGCGCGCGCTGGGCGCTCTGGCGGAACGGCACGGCGCCCTGCGCACCCGCCTCGGCGACCGGGCCGAGCAGCGGCTCTTCGCCAAGGGCCGCCTGCCCGTCGAGGTCGTCGCCGGCGACCCGGACAAGGTGCTGGACGAGCTGGCCGCGACCCGCTTCGACTACTCCGCCGAGTGGCCGATGCGGGTCGCGCTCGTGGCCGACGACGACGCGGTCACCCACGTGGTGCTGGTCTTCTGCCACCTCGCCGCCGACGGGCTCGGCGCCGAGATCGCCGTACGCGACCTGCGCGCGCTGATCCTGCGCGGCCACGTGGCCGGTCCCCGCGCCCCGCAGCCGCTCGAACTGGCCCAATGGCAGGAAGGCGCGGAAGGCCGCCGGGTCGCCGAGGCGGCCGCCGCGCACTGGGCGGAGGAGCACCGCCGCGCGCCGTCCACGATGTTCGCCGAGCCGGGCGGCGACGGGAGCACGCCGCCCATCTGGCGGGCCATGCTCCACTCCCCCGCGCTGGGCCTGGCCGTCCGCGCGATCGCGCACGCCCGGCACACCTCCACCTCGACCGTCCTGCTGGCCGCCACCGCCCTGCTCGCCGGGCGGCACTCCGGCCACGACACCTGCGCGATGCTGCCCATCGTGGCCAACCGCTTCCGCCGCGACAGCCTCGGCATCGTCAGCACGCTCTCCCAGGAGGGCCTGTTCACGCTGGACGTGAGCGGCGAGTTCACCGACGTGCTGCGCGCCGCCGGACCGGCCGCGATGCGCGCCTACCGCTCCGCCTACCACGACCCGGCCGACCGGACGCGCGTGGTCTCGGCCGAGAGCGAGCGCAGGGGCGAGCCCGTCCACCCCAACTGCTGCTTCAACGACATGCGCCTGGCCGACCCTGGCCCGGCGCCCTGCACGGCCGCCGAACTGGACAAGGCGCTGGAGGACAGCGCGCTGGAGTGGCCGATGAGCCAGGACATGCTCAACTGCAGGTTCTGCGTGCACGTGACCGGCGAGGGCGTCTCGCTGACCGCCGACACCCGCTACCTGCCGCGCGCCGCCATGGAGCGCTACCTGCTGGACCTGGAGTCCCTGCTGGTCGAGACGGCCCGCCGATGACCGTCAGCGCCTACGCCGCCGCCACCTCCTGCGCGCAGGGGTCCTCGCTGCGGTTCACGCTCTCCGCGCCCGCCGACGTCGAGGTCACCGACGCCGCCGACGAGCGCGTCCTCTTCTCCGGTACGGCCACGCGCGACTGGAAGCTGGAGATCGGCGCCGACTGGCCCAGTTCCCTCTACCGGGCCCGGTTCGGCGCCGAGATCCCCTGGCCGCAGAGCCTTCCTGGCGGGCGTCCCTGCCCCGACAACGAGGTCTACTTCGTCGTCCGGGAAGCGGTGCCGGCCGCCCCGATCCTGGTCAGCCTGCCGTTCACCACCTGGCAGGCGTACAACAGGTCCGGCGTGCCCGGCGAGGGCGTCTACTGGACCGAGTCCCCGCACCGGGCCGCCCGGGTCAGCTTCGACCGTCCCGGCGTCGGCCCCTCCCCCGAGCGCTGGGAGCAGGGCATGCTGCGCTGGCTGCGCCCGGCCGGCTACGACGTGGCGTTCTGCTCCAACCTGGACCTGCACGACGGGCTCGACCTGCTGACCCGCCACCGGATGCTCGTGGTGAACGGCCACGACGAGTACTGGACCGCCGGCATGCGCGACGCCGTCGAGGAGTTCGTCCGCCTGGGCGGCAACGTCGCCTTCTTCGCCGGCAACACCGCGTGGTGGCAGATCCGGCTGGAGGACGGCGGGCGGACCATGGTCTGCCACCGTGACGCCATCGCCGACCCGGTCACCGACCCGAGCCTGGCCACGGTGGAGTGGTCGGCCGCGGGCCGTCCGGAGAACTCCCTGACCGGCGTCAGCTTCCGTGCCGGGGCGGGGACGTGGGGACCGTACATGCCGCTCATGCTGGAGGAGTCCTACACGGCGCGCTTCGCCTCGCACTGGGTCTTCGAGGGGACCGGGCTGACCGACGGCGACAAGTTCGGCCAGGGCTGCCTGGGCTACGAGACCGACGCGGCCGAGTTCGACGAGGTGGGCGGCGTGCCGCGGGCGACCTCACGGGACGGCACGCCGGCCTCGTTCGTCGTGCTGGCCACCGCCGACCTGCGCCACTGGGCCGCCTACGGCCAGGGCGGCATGGCCACGATGGGCGTCTTCTCCAGCGGCCTCGGCCAGGTCTTCACCGCGGCCACCGTCAACTGGGGCAACACGCTGCACGACCCGGTCGTCGAGCGCGTCACCAGGAACGTCATCGACCGCTTCTCCGCCACGGAGACCGAGCGGTGGGAGGTCATCGGCCCCAGCGCCGACGTCAGGGCGATGGCCGTCCTCGGCCGCACCCTGTACGCGGCGGGAGCCGACGGCACGCTCATGAGCCGCGAACTGTGCGGCCAGAACCTGCCCTGGACCAGCGCCCCCGCCACCGCCGACCTCCGCGGCCTGGCGGTGCCCAGGGAGGCGGCGGGCGGCCGCGGCGTCGCCCTCTACGGCGTCTCGGCCGAAGGCCGCCTCCTGCAACTGGACGGCACGGCCTGGCGCGACCTGTCCCCGGCCCCGGAACACCCCGTGGGCCTGGCGATAGCCGACTGCACGTTCTACGTGGCCACCGCCACCGGCGACCTGTGGAGCCAGCCCTTCGGATCCTCCGGATGGGAGCCGGCCGGCTCCTCGGCCGGCGCGGTCAGCCTCGGCGGGATGAACGGGCGCCTGTTCGCGGTGAACGAGCGCGGCCTGCTGCTGACCATGCTGCCGGGCGGCGCGTGGGAGGAGCACGGGCTGGAGGTTCCCGGCACCGTCCTGACCGCCCACGCCGGGCTGCTCGTCGCGGGCGGCCCCGGCCTGCCACTGCGCTGGCATCCGCTCAGGAGCACCGGGACACAGCGAGGGCCCGGCGACATGGGCCGCCGGGCATAGCGAGGGCCCGGCGATGTGGGCCGCCGGGCATAGCGAGGGCCCGGCGATGTGGGCCGCCGGGCATAGCGGGAGCCGGCGGTAAGAACCGCCGGCTCCCGGGTTTTCAGGCAGGGTGTTTTACCACCACCACCCTCCACCTCCCCACCAGCCCCTGCGGCGGCAGCCGCCACCCCAGCGACGCCATCTACGGTGACGCCTCCGCCTGTGGCGACGGCGGTGGCCATGGCCCCAGCCATCCCAGTCTGTCGAGAAGCCGACATTCGCCATGATTCCCCTCCTCATGAACAAGCTCCCGTGACGGGAGCTCCCATATGCCGACAAATCGACGCTAACACCGCATAAGTCACATATAAGGAGATAAAGGGAGTATTGGCGCGTTCTTGGCGTGTGGCCCCTTAAGCCCAAATACACATGGGAACGATCGGTGGAAAGTATCTTGCGGTCTTGGCATTACCGAGATCAGAAGCGGGCCGCCCACACCAATTCGTGCATGAGCGGCCCCGGCATCGCCAGCACCTCCCCGAAATCCGTGGCCAGCGGCGCCAGCTGGGAGGCGTACGCCAGCACCGCCCGGCGCTTGGCCACCCACGCCTCGCCCTTCAGCGACGGCGCCCGGCAGGGGGCGATGGCACAGGACAGCGCCCTGATCGGCGCGCCCGCCCGGGGATGCTCGGCCAGCGCGCCCGCCGCCGCCTCGGTGCCCCACTCGGGCACGACCGAGGCGTACGGCAGGTCGGCGTAGATCCACGGCGCGGGCAGCCCGGCCCCGGCCAGGGCGTCGAGCGCCTGGTCGCGTACCTGGGCGTGGTCGGCGTTGCCGATGCCCATCGGGATCAGGATCCTGGTTGCGGCCCCGGCGTGGGCGCCCAGGAAGTCGGCCAGGCCGGCCAGCCGTACTCCGTTGGCCGGCTGGTCCGGGTTGTCCAGGACGAGCTGCTCGACGCCGAGCAGGTCGCACGCCCTGGCGTCCTCGGCCCGCCGCTCGCGGGCGGCCTCGGCGGCCGAGGTGAACCCGCACAACCGTTCCCACGCCGACGGCGCGCGGCCGTTCGGCGGCGCGCCGCCGAACACGGTCACGAACACCGCCGGGCGGGGCAGCGCGTTGAGCAGCCCCGACACCGACAGCGCGGCGTCGTCGAAGTGCGGCGAGAGCACAATCGTGCGGAAGCTCACTACCTGGCTCCGTTTCGCGTCAGTGCCAACCCCCGGCTGCCGCGCTTGCGGACGTAGGCCAGGCCGTCGCAGACCTGTTCGAGGGCGGGCGGGGCCAGTTCGCGGCGTTCGGCGACCCGCCAGACGTCCTGCTCACGTACCCATGGCCAGATCGTGTCGGCCATACGCTCCTCGGCCAGCGAGATCAGCAGGACCTCGGCGGGCAGGTCGTGCAGCACGTCGAGGTCCTGCCCGTAATACAACATCTCGCCGAGCAGGTAGACCTTGGCCGGCCAGCGGCGGTGCGCGGCCAGGTCCTCCAGGCTGTCGGGCAGCGCCGCCACGCCGTGCTCGCGTTCCAGGCGGGCGCGGAAGAGCGGGTTGGGCTCGGCCGCGCGCACCTCGTACCCCTTGGCCAGCAGCCGCGCGGTCAGCGCCCCCTGGCAGGCGCCGACCTCGACCACCGGCCCGTCCTCCGGCACGCACCAGCGCGCCACCCACGCCGCCGTGGCGTCCAGACGGGCCATCTCGTACGGCGAGCCGCGAAACTCCCACGGGTCGTCGGCCAGCGCGGCGTCCTCCCCGAGACTGGCCGTGAGCGCGTAGAGCCGGTCGGCCTGCCCGGCGTCCACCCGGAAGAACCGCTCCACCGAGGGCACCCGCTCGGTGGTGACCAGCCGGTCGGCCACCCGGCTGGCCAGCAGGTCGGCGCCGTGCCGTACCACGAACTCGATCTTCGCGGCCGCCTCGGCCGGGGTGAGCGCGGCGGCCTGGTCGGCGAGCACCTGGAGATGCGCGCTGTCGCCCGCCGAGCACAGCGCCGCGCCCGCGGTGCGCGCCACGGTCCATCCGTGGCGGGCCCGCCGCATGCGGTGGTCGGCGGGCGAGTGGGTCCACACCACCGGGTCTGGCAGCGCGTCCAGGGCGGCGGCCACCTGCTCGGGTGCGGGCGGGGCGGCCGTGTTGCGGCCGGGCTCGACGTACGGCGCGAGCAGGTCGAGCCGCTCGCGCAGCGGCAGTCCGCCGGGCAGGACGAGCGCCGCCGGAGGCGTCCCGACCAGCACGTGGACGTCGTCGTCCGGATGCCGGGCCAGGACGGAGACGAACTCCAGGGCGACGTCCTCCGCGTGCAGGACGGCTAAGACAGGCAGCATGATTGGTTATCCCCCGTGATGTGGTGTCAGCCCGGCCGGATCGCGGCGATGGCCTCGCGCAGCGCCGCCGGCGGGCGGTCGCCGAAGCGCTCCAGATAGGCGGCAGTCTGCTTGGGATCGTCCTTGAGGAACGGGAAGTCGCTGGCGACCATGTGCCGGATCGCCAGCAGCGGAACCGGGCTGCCGAGCGGCCGGAAGTCGGGGTTCCAGAGTCCCGCCTTGGGCGGCGGCCCAGGGTAGAACTCGCCGATCATCAGACCGGCCTCGACGTATTCCTGCTTGAGCATGAGCTGCACGGTGTCGATCAGCTCCGCCGCGCGCGCGTGCGGCAGATCGGGCACCAGCACCAAGATCGTACGGAACTGCGCCGAGACGCCGGCGGGCGTCACGAGCTGCTGGAAGTAGGAGCGGAATCCGGCCAGCCGTTCGGACAGTTCCTCAACGGTCGGCTCGCCGGGGCAGACGGCCAGGTAGAAGGTGCCCCGGTCGAGCGAGGTCTGGGCGTAGGGGCAGACGGGGCCTTTCCTGCCGAGGGACGGATGGGGCCGGGTCAGGTACGCGCGCGCCCAGTCCACGATGGCGCGCAGCGGCTTGCCGTACATCTTGACCAGGTCGGAGTCCCCGTCGAGGTCGGCCACTTCGATGAGCACGCGAGTGGGGTCGGTGGGATCCGTGAGCATGGTTTAGCGGACCTTCCTGGCGAGCATGGCGACGGCGGCGAGCCCGGCGGCGCCCACCGCGGCCCAGCGCAGGACGGCGTCCTGCCGCTTGGCCTTGGCGAGCGCATCGGCGTAGGGCGTGGTGGTGTGGGAGACCATGGTGTAGAGCGGCACCCAGCGGCCGGGGAAGATCCTCGCCAACGTCAGATCGGCGCGCTTGCGCGCGTGGTGGAGCGGCGAGCGGACCCGCTCGCGCAGCTCGACGAAGTTCTGCCTGGACAGCTCGTCCAGGACGTCGGTGTGCGGCCGGCGCCGGCGCTCGAACTCGGCGAAGGCGGCGGCCAGGTCGTCGGGATGCTCGTCCAGACAGGCGTCGAGCACGGTGCAGTCTTCGAGTGCGGAGTTCATGCCCTGGCCGTAGAAGGGGTAGACGGCGTGGGCGGCGTCGCCGATCAGCACGACCTGGCCCTCGTGGTGCCACGGCGCGGTGCGGATCGAGACGAGATGGCCGACGGGTCGCTCGGCGAACTCCTTGGCCAGGTCGGGGATGAGCGCGAGCGCGTCGGGGAAGCGTTCGGCGAAGAACGCCTCCGGGTCGGTGATGGCGGCGAGCTTGTCGTAGGGCAGGAAGAGGGTGGCGGTGGCTGAGCCGTCCAGGTTCGGGTGGGTGACGATGAGCCCGTCGTCGCCGCCCGGCCACACGTGCAGCGCCTCGTGGTGGCTGGGCATCGTGGGGATGGTCAGCTCCTTGTACCCCCAGGGCAGGTACTCCTGGCGGAAGTCGGCACGGGCGCCGCGGTGCATGAGCGTCCTGACCGTGGAGAACGCGCCGTCGGCGCCCACGACCGCGTCCGCCTCCGGCAGGGCGCTCAGCGTGGTGTCGAAGCGGAAGGCCACGCCGGCCGAGTCGGCCTGGTTGATCAGGCTGATGACCAGGTCGCGGCGGCGGATCGAGTGCAGGATCTCCGTCTGGCGGTTGCCGTACGGGTGGAAGGCGACCTTGCCGTCGGGCGCGTGTACGGCCCGGCCGCGCATGGGCACGGTCAGCGGCTGGATCTCGGCCATGAGCCCGACGTCGGTCAGCGCCCGCATGCCGCGGGCCGACAGGCCGAGGTTGATCGAGCGGCCCTCTTCGTCGTCGTAGCGGCGCGGATCCGGCCGCCGTTCGTAGACCTCGACCTGGTGGCCGCGCCTGACCAGGTAGCAGGCGAGCAGGCTGCCCGCGGGCCCCGCCCCCACGATCGCGATCTTCACTGCGCCTCCCGCCGCGCCACGAGCAGTTCGTCGGTGCCGGGCGCCGACAGCGGCAGGCGCTCGATGCCGTTCAGCCCGGCCGCCGACGCCCAGCCGGCGACCTCGTCGTAGGTGTACAGGCGGCCGCCCTGGGTGGCGGCGAGGTTGAGGCTGAAGCCGCCCAGGAGGGCGACGTCGTGCGCCCCGGCGCCGTCCGGCGGGTCGGCGAAGGGTTCCAGGACGAGCAGGACGCCGCCGGGCTTCAGCGCGCGGGCCGTACGGGCGACCAGGTCGGCGCCGGCCTCGGGGTCGAGGCCGTGCACGACGTTGAACAGCAGCACGGCGTCGTGGCTGCCGTCGATGGGGTCGGCCAGGTCGCCGGGGACGAGGTGGATCCGCTCGGCCAGCCCGGCCTCCTCGACGTGGGCGCGGCCCTGCGTCAGCGCGCCGGGCAGGTCGATGACGGTCGCGGTCAGGTCGGGCGCGGCGCGGCAGAAGGCGATGCTGTAGATCGCGTGCCCGCCGCCGATGTCGAGGAGGCTGCCACCGATCTTCGGGGCCGCCTCGACGACCGCCGGGGCCAGCATCCAGGCCAGCCCCGCCAGCATCGTCTGGAAGTCGCGCACCCGGTCGGGGCTGCGCTCCAGCCAGGGGTAGAACGGCTCGGGCGGGCGGCCGGTGCGTACCGCGTCCTCCAGCCCTTGCCACAGTTCGCCGAGCAGGTCGTGCCAGACGGCCAGGGCGGGCGCGAACCCGCCGCCGGCGGCGCGGTCCAGCCATGGGCTGACGGGCGGGCCCGCCGTATAGAGGTCACCCGACTTGCGCAGGTAGCCGAAGCCCACGAGCGCGTCGAGCAGCACGGTCAGCGGTTCGCCGGGCAGGCCGAGCTTCGCCGCCACGCCGGCGGCGGACTGCGGCCCGGCGCCCAGGACCTCGAAGAGGCCGAGCCGCTGCGCGGTCCCAGCCGTGCGGAAGGCCATGGCGCCGATCAGGTCGAGTATGGCGCCAGGGCCTTGGTTCAGATCGCGAAAGGAATGAAGGACGTCAGGATCTAGATAGAGCGGCATCCGAGGGCTCCTCGATGTCGGGCAGTTCCGTCTCCACCCGGCGCAGGCGCGGCTGGAGGTAGGCCAGAGGCGCGAGCACGAGCAGCCCGGCCCCGGCGAGCAAGAAGATGAAGGCGATCCCGCGGCCGGGACCGGTGCCGATCAGCGTCCCCACGCTGTCGGCCAGCGCCCCGCCGGGCGCGAGCATCGGCTCGAAGACGCGGTCGGCCAGCGGCCCCGCGGCGAGATAGGTCAGGACGGTGGCGGACTGGGTGACCATGCGGACCGCGCTGAGCACGCGGCCCAGCTCGTTCGGCGCGGTCTTGAGCTGGATGACGGTGATCCCTGTCCCCTGCACGAACGGCAGCGTGAACAGGAAGGCGGGCGCCACTACGGCGATCAGCCAGGGCGATGGGCTCAGGCTGTGGGCGGCCAGCAGCACGCCGCCCGCGAGCATGAAGACGAGCATGCCGCGCACCCGCTGTTTCGGGCCGCCCCAGGCGCTCATCACCAGCCCGCCGGCGAAGATCCCCCCGCCGCCCGCGGCCATGAGCACGCCGAGCACGGCGGCCGAGCCGAAGGACAGGATGAGCGGCTGGACGAGCACGCCGGCGATGCCGAAGAACAGGTTGTAGGCGGCGAGCAGGACGACCAGCCAGAACAGTCCTCGCCTGGTTCGCAGGTAGGACAGGCCGAAGGCCAGGTCGCGCAGCCACGGCTCGGCCGGTCTGCCCTCGCCGGGCCGGGTCACGGCCTTCGACAGGGGCACCAGGTGGAGCACCACCCGGGAGATCAGGAAGGCGGCCAGGTCGATGACGACCACGCCGGTGAGTCCGACGGCGACCAGCAGCGTGCCGGCCAGCAGCGGCGAGGCGATGCGGACGGCGTCGGCCACCTGCATCATGCCGTTGGCCCTGCCGAGCTGCTCCTTCGGCACCAGCAGGGGCATCATCGAGTGGTAGGCGGCCATCTGCGCGGTGCCGAAGACGGCGCCGACGGCGGTGACGAGGTAGATGTGCCAGACCTGCAGCCCGCCGGTGGCCAGCAGCACGGCCAGCGCGCCGGTGGTCAGCGCGGCGCCCAGGTCGGCGCCCATCATGAGCTTGCGCCGGTCCCAGCGGTCGGCCAGCGAGCCGACCAGCGGCGCGAAGACCACCTCCGGCAGGATCGCGCAGAGCGTGATCGTGACGAACTGGGTGGCAGAGCCGGTCTGCTGGAAGACCCAGACGCCCAGCACGAAGCCGGTGATGCTGGAGGTGATGATCGACAGCAGCTGGGAGGACCAGATGATGACGAAAGTCCTAGGCACGACATCCTCCCGGGAGGGTTCCGGAGTCGATCAGGTCGTCGAGGTAGGCGTCGAGCAGCGCGGGCGCGGGCGGGCACACCAGCCCCGCCTGGGCGAGCCTGGCCTCGGTGGCCGAGCAGTCGAAGCGCGGGCCGCGCTCGTCGCCGTACTCGGCGAAGTAGGCGGGGAAGGCTGCGACAGGCAGCTCCTCGCCCTTCTCAAGCCGCTCGCGCACCTCCGCCCGCCACTCCGCCGCGGGCGTCAGGGCCACGGCGACTCCGTGCGCGACCATGCCGTCCGCGAGCTGGGCCGAGCTGAGCGTGCCCGGGTTGTGGTAGTGGAAGTCGCCTTCCGCGCCGTTCCTGGCCAGGTGGCCGATGGCCGCCGCGACGTGGTCCACGGGGGCCATGTCGAGCTGTTCGCCGTCGGGAACCGCGCCGAGCACCGCGCACGTGGCCAGGAATCTGGCCAGAAAATCGTTCTTGGGCACCTTCCCGGTACGGCTGTCGCCCGAGATCCGCGCCGGCCGGTGGATCGCCACCGGCAGCCCCGCCTCCCTGGCCGCGGCGGCCAGCCGGTCGGCCACCCACTTGCTCTGGTCGTAGCCGAGGTGCAGGTGTTCGGGGTCGGGCAGCAGGTCGCCTTCTCGCACCACCCGCTCCCCCGGCGCCAGGTAGACGCCGAGCGTGGAGACCAGGTGCACGGGTGTGGCCGTGCGGGCGGCCAGGCGCAGGATCGCCAGCGTGCCGTCCACGTTGGCGGCCTTGAGCCGGGCGTAGGGGCGGGTGAAGTCGACGGCGCCGCCGTTGTGCAGGATCAGGTCCATCTCGTGGGTGGGCGTGATGGGCCCGGCGGCCAGATCACCTGGTTCCGGGACGATCCGGTCGGCGAACTCCTCCTGCCACAGGCCGTGCGCTTCGAGGTTGCGGCGCAGGCGGTCGGCCGGGGCCGCGCCCCTGACCAGGCAGTGGACGGTCGCGGCCGAGCGGGTCAGCAGGTCGGCCAGGAGGTGGGCGCCGAGGAAGCCGGTGGCGCCGGTGAGCAGGACCCGGCCGGGTTCCCGGCGCGGGCGGGCGGGGACCACCGCGTAGTCGGCCGGCAGGACGGCGTCGCCGTACAGGCCGGGTGGGGCGGTGGCGGGGGCGTGGCCGTCGAGGGCCGCGGCGAGCTCGGCCAGGTCGGCGCAGGCGAAGAAGACGGGCAGTTCGACGCGGACGCCGGTGGCGTCGGCGAGGCGGGTGACGGTGCGCGGGGTGAGCAGGGAGTGGCCGCCGAGGTCGAAGAAGTTGTCGCGGCGGCCGGCGCGCACGCCGAGCACCTCCTCCCAGACGGCGGCGACGGTCTCCTCGGTCGGGGTGCGCGGGCTCTCGTAGGCGACGGCGGCGATCTCGGGCTGGGGCAGCGCACGGAAGTCGATCTTGCCGTGCGCGGTGAGCGGCAGCGCGTCCAGCGCGACGGCGGCGGCGGGCACCATGGCGGGCGGCAGCCGGTCGGACAGGAACGCGCGTAAGTCGGCGGTGGCCGGCGGGTTGCCGGTCAGGTAGGCCACCAGCCGGCCGCCCGCGGCGGTCACCACCGCCTCGCGGACGCCGGGGTGGGCCAGGCAGGCGCTCTCGACCTCGCCGGGTTCGATCCGGACGCCGTTGATCTTGAGCTGGCGGTCGGTGCGGCCGAGGAAGTCGAGCGTGCCGTCGGCGTGGCGGCGGACGAGGTCGCCGGTGGCGTACATGGTGGCGCCGGGCAGGAACGGGTCGGGCTGGAAGCGGGCGGCGGTCTGCTCTGGGCGGCCGAGGTAGCCGCGGGCGACGCACTCGCCGCCCAAGTGAAGCTCGCCGGGCACGCCGACCGGCGTGGGGTGGCCGTGCCGGTCCAGCACGTACGCGCGCACGTGCGGCAGAGCCGTGCCGATCGGCAGATGGGTGCGGCCGGTGAGCTCGCCTCCGTCGACGGTCCGGTAGACGGTCGCGCAGACCGTGGCCTCGGTGGGTCCGTAGTGGTTGTAGAAGGCGACCCGGCCGCCGGTGAGCGTGGCCCAGGTGCGCAGACGGTCCAGCGGGACGCTCTCGCCGCCGACCATCATCGTGGTGAGCGGGCCGGTGTCCACGGGGCCGTGGCCGGACAGGTCGTCCACCCACTGCTGCCACAGGGCGCTGGCGGTGTCGACCATGGTGATGCCGAGCCGTTCGCACAGGGCGAGCACCGCGGGGCCGCCGAGTGAGGCGGGGTCGGGGTGCAGGACCAGCGCGGCGCCGCTGACGAGCGCGGGGAAGATGTCGCCGACCGAGGCGTCGAAGCTCAGCGGCGGCACCATGAGCACCCGCTGGCCGGGGCCGAAGCCGTGCGCGTCGCGGAAGGACATGGCCAGGCGCGCGGCGGTGCGGTGCTCGACGACGACGCCCTTGGGCGTGCCGGTCGAGCCGGAGGTGTAGATCACGTAGGCGGCGCCGGGTTCGCACGCGTCGCCGGGCAGCCGTTCCACCCCCGTCTCGGAGATCACCGCGGCGCAGCCGTCCAGCATGAGCCGGATCCTGGCCTCCGGCTGGGCCGGATCCACCGGCACGTACGCCGCGCCCGACTTGAGCACGCCCAGCAACGCCACGATCGCCTCGGGTCCGGCGCGCATCCTGATCCCGACCAGCGCGCCCGGCTCGACGGCGAGTTCCTCCGCCAGCAGGCCGGCCCGCCGGTCGAGCTCGGCATAGGACAGCAGCCCCTCCTCGGTCACCACGGCCGGCGCGTCGGGGGTGCGGGCGACCTGCTGGGCGATGAGCCCGTCGAGCCGGTCGGGCAGCACCAGCGCGAGTTCGGCGGCGGTGAGCATCCGCAGCTCGCTCAGCCGCTCACCCGGCCGCTCGACCATCTCCTCCAGCAGCCGCCGCAGGTGCGCGGCCATCCGCTCGACGGTGGCCGGTTCGAACAGCTCGCTGCTGTAGGTGAGCATGAACTGCAGGTGGCTCTCGTAGACGACCACGTCGACGGCCAGGTCGAACTTGGCGGGCGCCAGCCCCGAGATGACCGGGGTGCGCTCCAGTCCGGCGAGCGTGAGGCTGCCGGTGCCGTCCGTCAGTCCTTCGTCCGGGTTGTCGAGGTTGAGCATGGCCTGGATGAGGGCGCCGTCGTCGCCGTGCCGGCGTAACGCGGCGACCACCTCGTCGAAGGGCACCTCCCGGTGCGCGAACGACTTCAGCACCCTGCGGCGCACCCGCTTGACCAGGTCGCGCACGGTCGGGTCGCCGGCCAGGTCCGCGCGCAGCGCGAGCGTGTTCACGAACGGGCCGAAGACCTGCTCGAAGTCGACGTCCTCGCGCCCGGCGACGGGGATGCCGACGCAGAAGTCCTCCTGGCCCGAGTAGCGGGCCATCAGGGTCTGGAAGGCCGCCAGCAGCACCATGAACGGCGTGCACCGCTCGGCCCTGGCCAGCGCCGTCACCCGCGTCCAGAGCTCGACGGGCATGCGGTGGATGACCAGGTCACCGGCTCCCGTGGGCGCGGCCGGGCGCGGGTGGTCGGCCGGCAGGTCCAGCGCGGGCACGCCGCCCAGGTCGGTGGTCCAGAAGTCGAGGTGCGCGCCGTGGTCCTGCTCGCGCTGACGCCGGGCATAGTCCGAGTACGGCGGCGCCGACGGCAGCTCCGGCGCCGGTCCGCCCGAGGCGTGGGCCGCGTACAGGGCCGACAGCTCGGGGAACAGGATGCGCTCCAGCGACCAGGCGTCGCCGATGATGTGGTGCAGGACAAACACCAGCACGTGCTCGTTCTCGCCGACGCGCAGCAGGCTCACCCTGGCCAGCGGGCCCGTGGCCAGGTCGAAGGGGCGGTTGGAACGTTCGGACAGCAGCGCGGGCAGGTCTTCCTCGGTGGTGTCGAGGAGTTCGACGGGGACTGGGGCGGCGGGGTGTACCAGCGCGGAGGGGACGCCGTCGGCCTCGGGAAAGACGGTACGTAAGGCCTCGTGGCGGCCGGTCAGATCGGTGAAGGCACGCTCCAGAGCTGCGACGTTCAGGGGGCCGGTCAGCCGCTCCGCGACGGCGATGTTGTAGGACGAACCTCCGCTGGAGAGGCGGTCGAGGAACCACAGGCGCTCCTGCGCCCTCGACATGACCGCACTGTGCATGAAGACCTCTCCTTGAGCACCATTTGGGAGGTTCACAAACTCTTAGGAAACTTTCCTATTTATTAGCCGAGTTTGATGCTATACACAGGTGATGACCACAGACAAGGACTTGGCATGACGTCATGGGTGACCTCGCGGAACGCCGAGAGTTCCGAGCTGGCCGGGCTTGCCGATGCCGTGCTGCAACCCGGATTCAAGGGCACGACTCTGCCCGATTGGGTCCGCAAACGCCTTGCGGCCGGTTTAGGCGGCATCGCCCTCTATTCGCGAAATTTGGTGGAAAAAGGGCAGATAGAGGCACTTACGGCCGCAATCCGGGCGGAGAATCCGGACGTGATCCTCGCGCTCGACGAGGAAGGCGGCGACGTCACCCGCCTGGAGGCCTTCACCGGCAGCTCGCGGCCCGGCAACCTGGCGCTCGGCGCGGCCGACGACCTCGTGCTGACCCGGAGCGTCGCCCAGGGCATCGGACGCGACCTCGCGCGCGCGGGCGTGAACCTCAACTACGCGCCCGTCGTGGACATCGACTCCGGCCTGGACAACCCCGTGGTCGGCACCCGCGCGTTCGGCGCCGACCCCGAGCTCGTCGCCCGGCACGCCGCGTCCTGGGTCACCGGCCTGCAGGCGGCGGGCGTCGCCGGGTGCGCCAAGCACTTCCCCGGCCACGGCGCCACCGCCGTGGACTCCCACGACGCGCTGCCCACCGTCGAGCTGTCCGCCGAGGAACTCTCCGTCACCGCCCTGGTCCCCTACCGCGCCGTCATCGCCGCGGGCGTCAAGGCGATCATGACCGGCCACCTGCTGGTGCCCGCGTACGACGCCGGCGCACCCGCCACGGTCAGCGCGCCCATCATGATGCGGCTGCTGCGCGAGGAACTGGGCTTCGAGGGCCTGATCGTCACCGACGGGATCGAGATGCCCGCCGTCTCGGCCGCCTACGGGCTCGGGGGCACCGCCGTACGGGCGCTGGCCGCCGGGGCCGACGCGCTCTGCGTGGGCGGCGAGAACGCCACGCCCGGCGTGGTCGGGCTGCTGCGCAACAGCATCATGGCCGCCGTCAACGACGGCACCCTGCCCGAGGAGCGCCTGGCCGAGGCCGCCGCCCGGGTCCGGGCCGTCTCCTCGTGGGCCGCCCGCCACCGCGACCCGTTCCCCCGGCTGCCCGGCGACGACGGCGCTGAGGCCGCCGCGCGGCGCGCGCTGCGCGTGAGCGTCCGCCGTCCGCCCGCCGGATCGGGCCCGCCGCACGTGATCGAGCTGGACGCCCCCACCAACCTCGCCGTCGACCCGGTCACCCCCTGGGGCCTGGGCCTCCCGCTGTCCCGCCTGCTCCCCGGCACCACCGTGGTACGGCTGAGCGCCCCGGACACCCGCGACCTGGACGAGGCGGTGCGAGCGGGCGCCGGACGGCCCCTGGTGATCGTCCTCAGGACCGCCTACCGGCACGCTCACCTGACGGGCACGGTCGATCGGATCCTGGCCCGCGTTCCCGACGCGGTCGTGGCCGAGCTCGGCGTGCCGGGCGAGCAGGTGCCCGGCGCGGTGCACGTGGCGACGTTCAGCGCCACCACGCTGTGCGGCGAGATCGCCGCCGAGGCCCTGGCGAACCTGCTCAGGAGCTGAGCAGTTCTTCCCTGGCCTGGTCGAGGGCGGCCAGCACCGCGCCGCGCAACACCGGGTTCTGCTCCATCGTGCTGGTGACCACCTGCGGCCGGACGGGGCAGATCCGCGCCACCGCCTCCTCCACCCGCGTGGTCAGGGCCGCGCCGCCCGCGTGGCCCACCTCGCCGGCCAGCACCACCAGGCCGGGGTCGAGGATCACGCACACGGCCGCCACGCCGAGGGCCAGCCGGTGGGCCAGCTCGTCGAGCAGCGGGTCGCCCCGCTCCCCCGCCGCCACGGCCACCCGGACCGCCTCGCCGGCCGAGGCGGCGGCGAAGCCGTACCCCTTGGCGAGCTCGGCGACCACTTCGGCGCTGACGAGTGACTGCAGGCCGCCCGCGAGCGTGGGCAGGCGACCGGGCACGGCGTGGATGTCCTGGGGCAGCGGCACGCCGGGCACGGCGAGGTAGCCGATCTCGCCCGCGCTGCCGGAGCGGCCGCGGTGGAGCTTGCCGCCGAGCATGACCGCGAGGCCCAGGCCGCGGCTGGCCCACAGCAGCACGAAGTCGTCGATGCCCTGCGCCGCGCCGTCGGAACGCTCGGCGATGGCGGCGAGGTTGACGTCGTTCTCGATCGTGACCTCGCGCTTGAGGTCGCCGGCCAGCGCCTCGTGGATGCCTTCGTGCCAGCCGGGCAGGTCGAAGGAGAAGCGCACGTCGCCGCTGCGCGGGTCGACCACGCCCGGCGTGCCGATCACGACGCCGCGCAGCTTGGCCAGGCTGACCTTCGCGCTGCGGCAGGCCTTGACGATCGCGCCGTGCACGACGGGCACGGGGTCGTCGTGGCCGTTGGGGTCGACGCTGACCTCAGCGATCGTGCGGCCGTGGATGTCGGCGATCACGGTGGAGATGAGCTCCGGCCCGACCTCCAGCCCCGCCACGAACGCGCTTGAGGACACCACCGAGTAAAGGGCGGCATTGGGCCCGCGCCCGCCGCCCTGCGTGCCGACGACCTCGACCAGCCCCCGCTCCTCCAGTCTGGAGAGCGTCTGCGACGCCGTCACCTTGGACAGCCCCGTCAGATCGCCGATCTGGCCCCGCGTCATGGGGCCGGTGGCCAGCAACAGGTCGAGCGCGGCCCGGTCGTTGATCTCTCTCAGCAACCTGGGCACACCAGGACGTCGCTCCACGCTGTATCCCACCGTCATTCAGTCAAGGTTGTTGGAAGTTTAGCGCTCCAGCTCTTGCGAATCATCGCAGGCGAACACGAGGATGCCTCATGACCATCCCCCGCGGCCCGCTCCTGCTCGGGCTGGGCGTCACTTTGCTCTTCGATGTGCTGCGTGTCTTTCTGCCCTCGTTGATCACGCTGTTCGGCCGCGCGGGCGAGACACCACCCGAGCTGATGGGACTCTACGCCGCCGTATGGTTCATTCTGCCCTTCCTCGCCGCTCTGGTCAGGCCGAGGTGGGCTCTCGTGGGTGGCGCGGCCGCGCTGGTGCTGGCCCGCCTGCTGCTCCAGGCCGAGATCTCGCAGCTCTACGTCGCCTCGGCGGGCGTCAGCGCCGGCCTCGTCTTCCTGTACGGCAGCGCCCGCACCATGCCCAGACCCTGGGCCGCACCCGGGATCATGGGCGGCCTGGCCCTGTCGTTCACCGTCCACTTCCTGCTGGACGGCATGGACCTGGTCTGGCGTGACGGCCCGGTCGCCTGGCTGGCCACCGCCACGGTGTGCGCCGCGTTCCTCGCCCTGACCTGGAGCTTCCACCCGCCGGACGCCGATCCGGCCCCGTGGTCGGTGTGGTTCCTGGCGGGCCCGGTGATGCTGGTCGCCGGCATGTCGGCCACCGCGCAGCGTACCGACTCTGGTCCGGGCGGCGGCTGGCTGTGGGTGCTGCCGGTGGTGCTGGCGCTGGTCCTCTCCCCCTACCTGGCCACCCGGCCGCCGCGCTCGTCCTGGAGCGCGATCGGCTTCGGCGTGTTGTGCGTGGCGGGCACGGTGTTCCTGCAGCCGTGGGCCGTGGTGGTGGGGGCCGCGGTGCTGATGGCGGTGCCCGGCGGTCCGGCCAGGCGGCCGGGCGCGGCGGTGCTGAGCGGCGGGCTGGTGTTCTTCCTGGGGTTGTTCGCCTACTACGCCGCCTATGACATGAATCTGGGCTTCCCCAACCAGGTCGTGCCCGTTGTGGCGGGCCTGCTGATCGTCGGCGTGTCGCTGTCGGCATATTTCCGGCATCGGCCGCCGGCCTACGCCCTCGGCCGCGTCTGGCCGCTGAGCGTCGCCGCGGTCGTGGTGGCGTTGCTGGCCGGTGCGACGGCCTATCAGCCGGCGCCGGCCGTCCAGGGGAAGCAGGGTGACACGCTCAAGCTCATCGCCTACAACATCCGCATGGGCTTCGGCCTCGACGGCCGCCTCTCGCTCGACCGGATCGCCGCCTGGGCCGCCGCGCAGAAGCCCGACGTCGTCCTGCTCAGCGAGGTGGATCGCGGCTGGCTGCTCAACGGCGGCCACGACGGCCTGGCCCGCATCGCCCGCGGCCTCGGCATGAACTACCACTTCGCCCCCGCCGCCGACGAGCTGTGGGGCGACGCCCTCCTGACCAACCTGCCCGTCAAGGCGCTGACCTCGCACAAGCTGGGCCGGCACGACTACCCCACCGGCGCCCAGGCCCAGACGTTCACCGTCGAGGTGGGCGGCAAGGAGGTGGGCGTCGTCAACACCCACCTGCAGGCCCCGGAGGGCCAGGCGCCCGAGGTGGCGGCGATCGTGCGCGATCTGCGCGCGGGCGGGCGGCCCGTGGTGCTGGCCGGAGACCTCAACCTCCGGCGCGGCGACCCCGGCATGCGCGTGCTGGAGTCGGCGGGCCTGACCGACCCCCTTGTCGCGCTCGGCGACCCGCCCACCTCACCGGCCGACGCGCCGAAAGAACGCATCGACCACGTGCTCGTCAGCGACGGTCTCACGGTCACGTCGGCGGAGGCGCCGCCCCTGCGGCACTCCGACCACCTGCCCGTTTTGGTGGTCCTGCGCATAACCAGTGTTGACCACCAGGGATAATCGACAACATGCGCCTTTCCGCTCGTGTCGACTACGCCCTCCGTGCCGCCGCCGAACTCGCCGCGGCCGGAGCCGGCCCCACCACCGTGGGCGAGCTCGCCAAGGAGCAGGACATGCCGCCCAAGTACCTGGAGAACATCCTGCTCCAGATGCGCCGCGCCGGGCTGGTGCGCGGCCAGCGCGGCCCGGAGGGCGGCTACGTCCTGGCCCGTCCGGCCGGCGAGATCAGCCTCGCCGACGTCATCAGGGCCGTCGACGGCCCCCTCGCCAACGTGCGCGGCGAGCGCCCCGAGCACGTCGGCTACCGGGGGCCCGCCGAGTCGCTGCAGGCCGTCTGGATCGCGCTGCGGGCCACCGAACGCGCCATCCTCGAAGAGGTGACGCTCGACCAGGTGGCCACCGGCGCCCTGCCCGAGCGGGTCCGCCAGCTAGCCGCCGACCCCGCCGCCTGGGACTGACCCCGCGACCGGGTCGCTGCCGTAGTTCCGGGTCGCGCCGCGGGCTGCCGCCCAGAGCAGCAGCAGCGCGGCCAGCTCGACGATCGCCGCGGCGGCCGGGAGCACGGCGCTGCCCCACGCCTCCAGGAGCAGGCCGCCGAGCGCGCCGCCGCCGGACACGCCCACGTAGACCGCACTGCTGTTGAGCGCGAGCGCCTGCGGGCCGGCCGTACCCGCGAGAGCCAGCAGCCGCGTCTGGGCCGGCGGCGGGATCCACCAGGAGACGCCCGCCCACACCGCCAGCAGCGGCAGCAGGGCGAGCAGCGGCACCGGCCGGACGAACCAGCACGCGGTGAAGGCGGCCATCACGGCGGTGAAGCCGCCGACACCCACGAGCAGGGCCCGGTCGGCGCCCCAGGTGTCGGCCGCGCGCCCGCCGAGCTGCCCGCCGGCGAGCCCGGCCACCCCGGCCAGTACGAAGATCCAGCCCAGCTCCGCCGCCGACACCCCGGCGAGGTCGCGCAGGTAGGGGGCCAGGTAGGTGAGCACCATCATGCTGCCCATCACGATCGCGACGATGCCGAGGAGCCCGAGCAGCACGGGCCGCCTGGCCAGCGGGCGCAGCCGTTCGGCGATCGGCGTCGCGGCCACCGGCGGCAGCTCGGGCAGCGTCCAGCGCACGGCCACCAGCGCGACCACGCCCAGCGCGCCGCCGAGCCCGAACGTGGCCTGCCAGCCGAAGGCGCCGCCGACCCAGGTCCCGATCGGCACGCCCAGCGCGAGCGAGCCGGTCAGCCCGCCCATCACCAGGGCCAGGTAGCGCCCGCGGCGTCCCTCGGGCGCGAGCGCGGTGGCGATGGCGTAGGCGGCGGGCACCACCGCGGCGGCGGCCAGCGCGGCCAGCACCCGCAGGCCCATGAGCAGCGGGTACGACTCGGTGAAGGCGGCGGCCCAGTTGGCGGCCACGAACACCAGCAGCGCCCAGGTGACCAGCCCTCTGCGCGACCAGCGCGCGGTCACCACCGAGGCCACCGGCGCCCCGAGCGCGAAGGCCAGCGAGAACACGGTCACCAACTGTCCTGCCGCCGCTTCGCTGACCCCGAGGTCGGCGGCGATGGCCGACAGCACACCGGCGATGACGTAGTCGTCGGTGGCGAAGGCGAACGTGGTGAACATCAGCGCGAACAACCACGCGGGCATGACTCTCCCCTCGATAAAGGTAACACTCGTTACCCATATAAGGTAACGAGTGTCACCCCACCCGCGTCAAAGGGAAATCCGGATGGCCAGGACGCCCGACCCGCAGCGCCGGTCCGAGCTGCTCGACCAGATCGTCGACTACCTCGCCGAACACGGCCTGTCCACGCTGTCCATGCGGCCGCTGGCCGAGCACCTGGGCAAGTCCACACGGGTGCTGACCCATCACTTCTCCGACAAGGAGGAGCTTCTGTCGGCCACCATGCGCCGCCTCGACGAGCGTCACCGCGCCTGGCTGCGCTCCCTGCCGGGATGGGAGGGCGGCGACAGCGTCGGCACGATCGTCCGCCGCACCTGGGACTGGCAGCTGCGCGAGGAGAACCTGCCCGTCGCCCGCCTCATCCACGAGATCGAGGGCCTGGTCGCAGGTGGGCGACTGGTCGGCCACGTGCCGGAGCTGCTCTCGGACCGCTCCGCCTTCGTCGCCGGGCTGCTGCGCGAGCGGGGCGTGCCGGAGAAGGACGCGCGGCGCATCTCCACGCTGGTCAACTCCGCCTACACCGGCCTGCAGCTCGACTACCTGACCACCGGCGAGCGCGAGCGCGTGGAGGGCGCGCTCGACCAGCTCACCACGATGCTGGACGCGTGGGTGGCCGAACATGCCCGAGGGTGACGCCGTCTACCGCACCGCCGCCCGGCTGCGCGAGGCGCTCGACGGCCGCGTGCTGACGCGCACGGACTTCCGCGTGCCGCGCCACGCCACCGCCGACCTGTCCGGCCGCACGGTCATCACCACGGCCTCGTACGGCAAGCACCTGCTCACCAGGGTCGAAGGCGGCCTGACCGTGCACACGCACCTGCGCATGGACGGAAGCTGGCGGATCATGGAACCGGGCCGCCGCCTGCCACCCGGCGACCAGGTACGCCTCGTGCTGGCCACCGAGGAAACCCAAGCCGTGGGCCTCAAACTCGGCATGGTGGACCTGGTCAAGGACGAGCGCCAGATCATCGGGCACCTGGGCCCGGACCTGCTCGGAGAGGGATGGGACGCGGCGGAGGCGGTCAGCCGGCTGCGCGCGCGACCGAAGAGAAGCATCGGAGAGGCGCTGCTGGATCAGCGCAATCTCGCGGGTATCGGGACGATCTACCGGGCCGAGACACTCTTCCTGCGCGGCGTGTGGCCGTGGCGAAGGGTCGGCGAGATCGAGAATCTGGACAGCCTGGTCTCGCTGGCGCAGCGCTTGCTGGACGCCAACAAAGTGCACGCGGGCACGGTGACCACAGGTGACCGCCGTCCGGGCAACCAGACGTGGGTCTACGGCAGGGCCGGGCGGCCCTGTCGCCGATGCGGCACCCGCATCAGCCGCGGGGAGATGGGGGCACAGCCACAGGAACGCCTGATCCTGTGGTGCGGGAACTGCCAGCCGCGCTAGGCGGCCACCATGTCCTTCACCTCGGGGAAGACCGAATCGGAGATCGAACCGGGGACCGACTCGGAAAGGGGCAGACGCTCGTGCTCGGGCGCGTCGGCGAGAACGGGAGCAGCCTGGAGTTCGGCCAGCGCGAACTGGTCGGACACCTCACGCAGCACCTGCGACAACGGCACACCCAAGGCACCGCAGATCGACGCAAGCAGCTCCGACGACGCTTCCTTCTGCCCACGCTCGACCTCGGACAGGTATCCGAGCGAGACACGCGCGAGTGTCGAGACCTCGCGAAGGGTGCGACCCTGCCGCACCCGCAGCCGCCGCAACACGTCACCGAGCAGCTGACGCAGCAGAATCATCTGTCGCTCCCTCCCCGGCGCGGATGTCGGCACCACGCCTCGCGCGATCGGACTCTTCTTCTTGGGTTCGTACATACTCCTCGCCGTCATCATCGGGCGTCGCCGCTGCGTCGCACGTGGCTTGTCAGGCCCGCCGGCCGGGCGCTCAATGCTTGCTGATGGCTCACGGACCTCACTCACAGCTCCACCGTACCCGTATCCACCGACACCGCGTCAGACCGTGCTTGGCATGTTCGCTGGGGACGTAACACGGTAATCACCCGGAATGTTCCCCATTGCTCCGCTTCAGCACACCTGCGAGGAGATCGACAGCCTCGTCCACCGTCCTTACCCGGATCTCCTGCCTCGACCCTCCCCGCCCCAGATTTCGCCGCCAAACCTGGTCACCAGGTCCGCTCACGGCGATGTGCACGGTGCCCACGGGCTTGCCGTCCTGCGGGTCGGGTCCGGCCACCCCCGTCACGGCCAGGCCGTAGGTGGCGCCGCACAGCTCCGCCGCGCCCCGCGCCATCGCCGCAGCCACCTCGGGGTGCACGGCGCCCTCCCGCCGCAGCAGATCCTCCGGTACGGCCAGCAGCGCGTGCTTCAGATCCGTGGCGTAAGCAATCACCCCGCCACGGAACGCCCTGGAGGCCCCCGGCACACCGGTGAACGCCGAACCCAGCAGCCCGCCGGTCAGCGACTCGGCCACGGCCAGGGTCGCGGACTGGCGTACCAGGAGATCGAGGGCCTCGGCCGCGCGGCTCACTCGCCCCGCACCCGCCTGGCCACGCCGCGCAGCCGGATCGCCCGGAACACGTAGTCGACGCCCGTGCCTACAGTGACCACCAGCGCCGCCCCCATCATCACCCAGCGCACCGGGTCGGAGCCCCAGGGTAGGATGTAAAGAACGATCGCGGCTATCTGCAGCACCGTCTTGACCTTGCCGCCATAGCTGGCCGGGATGACCGCGTGGCGCAGCAGGACCAGCCGCAGCAGCGTGATGCCGAGCTCACGGCCGATGATCACGATCGTGACCCACCAGCTCAGCTCGCCCAGCACCGACAGGCTCACCAGCGCCGCCCCGGTCAGCGCCTTGTCGGCGATCGGGTCGGCGATCTTGCCGAAGTCGGTGATCAGGCCGTAGCGCCTGGCCAGCTCTCCGTCGAGATGGTCGGTGATCGAGGCCACCGCGAACACCCCGAGCGCGGCCAGCCGCCAGCCCGTGCCGGGCAGGAAAAGGCAGACGACGAAGAAAGGGACGAGCACCATCCGGCAGACCGTGAGGACGTTGGCGATGTTCCACGGGCTGACCACCCGGTGCTCGTCCTTCGTCACGGGCTGGCCTTGATACGCGCGATCAGGTCGACCCCCTCGGCGTCGACCGCGACCGCGCGCACGATCTGGCCCGGCACCAGGCCGATGCCCTGAACCGTCACAGAACCATCCACCTCGGGACCCTGGTGGGCCGCGCGGCCCTCATAGCCGCCGTCGCCGAGGTCCTCCTCGATGAGCACGTCGAGCTCAGTGCCGATGCGCTCCTCCGCGCGCTGCGCGGTCAGCTCCTCGGCCAGCTCGGTCAGCATCCGCACCCGCTCGTCGACGACGTCCTGGGCGAGCTTGCCCGGCAGCGAGGCGGCCTCGGTGCCGTCCTCGTCGGAGTAGCCGAAGACGCCGATCACGTCGAGCCTGGCCGCCTCCAGGAAGCTCACCAGCTCGCCGAACTCCTCCTCGGTCTCGCCGGGGAAGCCCACGATGAAGTTGGAGCGCACGCCCGCCTCCGGCGCCTTGTCCCGGACGGCGTCCAGGAGCTCCAGGAAGCGCTTGGGGTCGCCGAAGCGGCGCATCCGGCGCAGCACAGGGCCGCTGGCGTGCTGGAAGGACAGGTCGAAGTAGGGCGCGATGCCCTCGGTGCCGGCCAGCACGTCGATCAGGCCGGGGCGCAGCTCGGCGGGCTGCAGGTAGCTGGCCCGCACCCGCTTGATGCCCTCGGTCGCGGCCAGCTTGGGCAGCAGCTTCTCCAGCGCCCGCAGGTCGCCGAGATCCTTGCCGTAGGAGGTGGAGTTCTCGCTCACGAGCACGAGCTCGCGTACGCCGCGATGGGCCAGCCAGTCGGCCTCGGCCAGCAGCTCCTGCGGGTCGCGCGAGACGTAGGCGCCGCGGAAGGCCGGGATCGCGCAGAACGAGCAGCGGCGGTCACAGCCCGAGGCCAGCTTCAGCGAGGCGACCGGGCTCTCGTCGAGCCGCCTGCGCAGCACCCTCGGCCCGCTGGCCGGGGCCAGCCCCTCGGGAAGGTCGCCGTGACCTGGGATGGCGGACTTGGGCGCGCTGGCACGATCCACCGGCGAGATGGGTAGCAGGGTGCGGCGGTCGCGCGGCGTGTGCGGCGTCAGCGACCTGCCGTCGAGCACGTCGTCGAGGCGCTCGCCGATCTCGGCGTAGTCGTCGAAGGAGATGACCGCGCTCGCCTCGGGCAGGGCCTCGGCCAGCTCCTTGCCATAGCGCTCGGCCATGCATCCGGCCGCGACCACCTTCGCGCCGGAGTCGGCGGCGGCCAGCAGCGTGTCGATCGAGTCCTTCTTCGCAGAATCGATGAAGCCGCACGTGTTGACGACGACGACATCGGGGTCGTCGTCACCGAGCTGCCAACCGGCAGCCTCAATGCGCGCGGCGAGCTCTTCGGAGTCGACCTCGTTGCGCGCGCAGCCCAGGGTGATCAGCGATACGGACTTTGACATGGTGAACACTACGGTATCGGGAGTTGGCCACTACCTTCACCGTGGCCGGGGCGCAGATGGCCCGAACGAGCGCCGCACCGTCTCCCCACGACCGCCCGGCTGGCCCAGATCCTTGCCGTTGACCTGCAGCAAGACCGCTCCGGCATCGCCGAAGAGCAGCTTCATCTGAGTCGGTGCCCGCCATGTCGAGCTCTTGCCCGCCGCCAGTGTCCCGGCGAACAACTTGCGCCCCTTCGCGTCACGCACGTTCAGATACGACGAGCGCTTCGCCTCCACCTTCACCACGACAAGATCCTTCATCGCGGGTACGGCCGGCGCCGCCTTCTTCGGCGCGGGCGGCGGCTCGGTGAACGGCGTGTTGGGCGGCACGCTGGGCGCGGCCGAGACCGGCGTGACGTCGGCGACCCGCGTCTCCCCCGAGCCGCCCATCACCCGCACCACCCCGAACACCACCACGATCGCCAGCGCCACCCCCAGCGCCATCGTCCAGTTGGGCCCGCGCCGCTCGCGCAGCTTCACCCGGCGGTCGGCCTGGAAGATCGTGGCCGCCCGCACCGGCATCGGCACGCCGCCGTGATGCTCGTCATAGAGGTGGACCATGGCCTCGGGATCGAGGCCGACCGCCCTGGCTATCGCCTTGATGTGCCCCCTGGCGTAGAAGTCGCCCCCGCACAGGGAGAAGTCATCGCGTTCTATCGCGTAAATCAGCGCCTCGCGCACGCGCGTGGTCGCGCTGAGCTGACCGACCGTCAGCCCAGATGCCCGTCTGGCCGCTGCCAGCGTGGACCCAATGCTCTGCTCCTGCACGGCAAACGCCTCCCCGCCCCCGACGTTGCGTAGTGGTCCATATTCAACCAGTAATCGCCGGGCGGGGAAGCATTGGGGTCACTCGCCGCGCAGGTCGGCCAGCAAACCCGCGAGTTCGTCGGGCTTCACCATGACCTCGCGGGCCTTGGAACCCTCGCTCGGGCCGACCACGTTGCGGCTTTCGAGCAGGTCCATGAGACGTCCGGCCTTGGCGAACCCGACACGCAGCTTGCGCTGGAGCATCGAGGTCGAGCCGAACTGCGTGGTGACGATCAGCTCGGCCGCCTGCAGCAGCAGGTCGAGGTCGTCGCCGATGTCCTCGTCGATCTCCTTCTTGACCGTCACCGCGGCCACGTCGTCGCGGTACTCGGCCTGCATCTGCCCCTTGCAGTGCGCGACGATCCCCGCGATCTCCTTTTCGGAGACGAACGCGTTCTGGATACGGATCGGCTTGCTCGCGCCCATCGGCAGGAACAGCGCGTCGCCCTGGCCGACGAGCTTTTCGGCGCCGGGCTGGTCGAGGATGACCCGCGAGTCGGTGAGGCTGGAGACGGCGAAGGCGAGCCTGGAGGGCACGTTCGCCTTGATCAGGCCGGTCACGACGTCCACCGACGGGCGCTGGGTGGCGATGACCAGGTGGATGCCGGCCGCGCGGGCCAGCTGGGTGATGCGGACGATGGAGTCCTCGACGTCGCGCGGGGCGACCATCATCAGGTCGGCCAGCTCGTCCACGATCACCAGCAGGTAGGGGTAGGGCTGGTAGACGCGCTCGCTGCCCGGCGGCGGCTTGAGCTGGCCAGCCCGCACGGCCTTGTTGAACTCGTCCACGTGCCGGAAACCGCTGGCCGCCAGGTCGTCGTAGCGGCGGTCCATCTCGCCCACGACCCAGTCGAGGGCCTCCGCGGCCTTCTTCGGGTTCGTGATGATCGGGGTGATCAGGTGGGGAATGCCCTCGTAGACGCTGAGCTCCACCCGCTTGGGGTCCACGAGCACCATGCGGACCTCGTCCGGGGTTGCCCGCATGAGGATGCTCGTGATCAGCCCGTTCACGCAGACGGACTTACCGGCGCCGGTGGCGCCCGCGATGAGCAGGTGCGGCATCTTGGCGAGGTTCGCGACGATCGTCCGCCCCTCGACGTCCTTGCCGAGCCCGACGATCATCGGGTGGTGGTCGGCCTGCGCCACCTGTGCCCGCAGCACGTCGCCGAGGGCGACAAGATCCTTGTCCGCGTTGGGGATCTCCACCCCGATCGCCGACTTGCCAGGGATCGGCGACAAGATCCTGACATCCGCCGATTTAACGGCATAAGCAATGTTTTTGGTGAGAGCGGTGACTTTTTCCACCTTTACGGCGGGACCGAGCTCGATCTCGTACCGCGTCACCGTCGGACCGCGCGTGAACCCCATCACCTGCGCGTCGATCGTGAACTGCTCCAGCACGCTGGTCAGCGCGTTGACCACGACCGTGTTCGCCTTGGTCTGCGGCTTCGGCGCCGACCCCGGCTTGAGGCTCTGAAGATCCGGCAGCTGGTACGGCCCGGCCTGCGGCGACAGGACCAGCTGCTCCACCTTGCGCGGAGCCGGGCTCGGCTCCGGCAGCTCCGGCTTGCGGGCCTCAGGACCGGCCGGCGACTCCTCCTCGTCCGTGAGCCCCGGCACGATCTCCGGCGAATGGTCTCCGCGCTTGTCCTTGTCCTTCTCCGCCAGGACCGGCGTGTCATACGGCTTGACCAGGTCGCCGACCTCCGGCTCACCCGGCTTCTTGGCCCTGGTCCGCTTCTTGCCCTGGTCGCCGGGTTGCGCGGGGC
Source organism: Nonomuraea endophytica (assembly GCF_014203235.1). Taxonomy (GTDB): domain Bacteria; phylum Actinomycetota; class Actinomycetes; order Streptosporangiales; family Streptosporangiaceae; genus Nonomuraea; species Nonomuraea endophytica. The sequence goes on from NZ_JACHIN010000008.1 coordinate 259,297, forward strand.
CGTGCCGTTCGAACAGAAGATGCTTGAGCTCGGCCAGCCGTTCCGGAATGCGATGGACCGGCGTGGCCGTGATCACCAGCACGCCGAAACCCGACAGGATCAGCAGCAGCGGGATCGTGATGAACGGCGGCAAAATGCTGTGCGGCGGCGCCGACACGATGAACCCGATGATGCCACCGGCCTCCGACACCTTGTCCATGCCGTCGGTCTTGGTCCCCGAGGGGTACGGCACGCCGTTCGCGACATGGATGACGCCCAGCACGCCGACGAGCAGCGCGCTCCAGCCGATCACCATGCGCCCGGTGTCGGCGTTCTGGTCCGGATGCCGCAGGAACCGCCAGGCCAGCAGCCCGAGCAGCAACGGCAACGCCCAGGCCAGCGACCCGAACACCGCCTGCACCACAACGTTGACCACGTCGGAGACCGCGCCCCTGGCGTCACGCCACGTCATGGCGGCCAGCACGATCGCCCCCGCCAGCACCGCCAGCCCGACACCGTCCCGCCGATGGGCCGGGTCAAGCTCACGAGCACTGGACCCGAGCGCCCTGGCGGCACTCCCGATGCCGTTGGCCAGCAACATCCACAGCCCGACGATCAGCTTGCCGATCATCGTGAAGATCCAGCTGATGGGGTCCTGGTGGGTCACGGACGACTTGCGGGCCGAGCCCGTCCCCCTCGCCTTGGGGCGTCCCGCCGACGAGGACGTCCGCTTGGCAGGGGTCGCCCGCGACGAGTTCGACCGCTTCGCCGGCCCCTTCGGTGCGCTTTTCGGCGTACGGGTGGCCATGATGCCAAAGGTACGTCCCCAACCCCCGCCCCCGCACACAGGCGCGCCGTTGCGCCAGAAATATCCCCTTTCCCCCACCACCCCCACCCACCCCACACACCCCCTCCCCCCGGACCACCCGCCTCCGGGCACCCACGCCCTGCGAGGGCCTTGTGAGGGGCCAACCCGCATAGCGCGTGGGCAACCCGAGTTGGGCGTCTCACGGAGGCTGCTCCCTGGCCGGGGCGCACAGGGACAGCGCAAGGGCACGCGAAACCGGGGCCACGGGCGGTTAGGACCCGGGCGGGGGCCGGGGAGGGCGGGCCGGGGCCGGTGGGGCGGGTGGGTGTTGCGAAGGGGGCTGGTGGACCTTCGGGGGCGGGGCAGGGCGGACCGGGAAGAGCGGGTGGGGGTTAGGGGGTGGGGTGGAGGGTGTCGAAGGCGGATTGCATGGCGTTGACCCGGTCGGCCAGGTCCTTGATCGCGTCCCGGAGGCCGTCGTCGTCCGGGACCGCCGCCGTCAGGGCGGTCAGCTGGTCCTCCACGGACGTCAGGCGGTCGGCGAACGTGGTCAGGGCCTGGGCGTTGCGGGCCAGGTCGGGGTCGCTGCGGAGCAGGTCGCGCAGCAGGGCCGCCTGTTCGCGCAGCATGTGGCTCTTGCGGGACAGGTCGATGAAGACGGCCACCTTGCTGCGGAGCACCCATGGGTCGAAGGGTTTGGTGATGTAGTCCACGGCCCCGACGGCATAGCCACGGAAGGCGGCGCCCGAGCCGGTGTCGGTTCCGGTGAGGAAGATGATGGGCACGTCGCGGGTCTGGTCGAGGCGTTTGATGTGGGCGGCGGTCTCGAAGCCGTCCATGCCGGGCATCAGCACGTCCAGCAGCACCACGGCGAAGTCGTGGCGCAGCATGAGCTTCATGGCCTCCTGCCCCGACCTGGCCTTGAACAACTGCTGCTGCAGCGGCCGCAGCACCGCCTCCAGCGCGACCAGGCTCTCGTCCTTGTCGTCGACAAGGAGGATCTTGACCTGGCGGATCATCCCGCACTCTCCTCCCCCTCGGCGACGCGCTCGCCCTCCAGCCAGCCGCGCATCACCTCCAGCAAGTGATCGAGGTCGACGGGCTTGGGGACGTAGTCGGACGCGCCGCAGGCGATGGTCTTCTCCCGGTCGCCGGGCATCGCCTTGGCCGTCAGCGCGATGATCGGCAGGTCGGTGAAGCGGGGCATCTGCCGTACGACACCGAGCGTCTCGTAGCCATCCATCTCGGGCATCATCACGTCCATGAGCACCAGGGCGATCTTCTCCTCGCGTTCGAGCGCCTCGATGCCCTCGCGGCCGTTCTCGGCGTAGATGACCTCCATGCCGAGGCGGCCGAGGACGTGGGTGAGGGCGTAGACGTTGCGGATGTCGTCGTCGACGATGAGGACCCGCTTGCCGGCGAAGGCGGCGCCGACGGGGCCGTCGACGAGCGCGCTGAGCTGGGCCGCCGACTGCCACAGGTCGTCGCCGCTGTCGACGACCGGCCATTCGGCCTGGGGCGGGGCGGCACGGGTGTCGACGGCCTTGCGCAGCGGCTCGGCAGGCAGCCGTGCGGGCTCCAGCGCGGCGGGCTCGGCGCCGTCCGGTTCGACGGTGACGCTGGTCGCGGGGCAGACGGCGGGCACGAACAGGGTGAACGTGCTGCCGCGCCCGGGTTCGCTGATGGCGTGGATCTGGCCGCCGAGCAGCCGGGCGATCTCGCTGCTGATGGACAGGCCGAGGCCGGTGCCGCCGTACTTGCGGCTGGTGGTGCCGTCGGCCTGCTGGAAGGCGCCGAAGATGGCGGGCAGCTTGTCGGCGGCGATGCCGATGCCAGTGTCGGAGACGGCGAAGGCGATCACGTCGCCGGGCCGGGTCTGGCCGTCGTCGCTCTCGGGGGCGAAGGCGCCGACGTTGGAGACGGCCAGGCGTACCTCGCCGCTGCTGGTGAACTTGACCGCGTTCGACAGCAGGTTGCGCAGGATCTGCTGGAGCCGCCGTTCGTCGTTGAACATCTCTCTGGGTACGCCGGGGTGCACCTCGATCTCGAAGGTGAGACCCCGGTCGACGGTGAGCGGGCGGAAGGTGGCGTCGACGTAGTCGAGGACCTTGCTGAGCGGCAGGTTCTCCGGGCGCACGTCCATCCGGCCGGCCTCGATCTTGGACAGGTCGAGGATGTCGTTGATGAGCTGGAGCAGGTCGCTGCCGGCGTTGTGGATCGTGGAGGCGAACTCGACCTCCTGCGCGGACAGGTTGTTCTCGGGGTTGTCGGCCAGCAGCCGGGCCAGGATGAGCAGGCTGTTGAGCGGTGTGCGCAGTTCGTGCGACATGTTGGCCAGGAACTCCGACTTGTAGCGCGAGGAGGTGGCCAGCAGGTGCGCCTTCTCCTCCAGCGCGGCGTTGGAGCGGCGCAGTTCGGCCTGCTGGCGCTGGAGTTCGTCGGAACGGCCCTGCAACTGCTGGGCCAGCCGCTGCGACTCCGACAGCAGCGACTCGGTCCTGGCGTTGGCGATGATCGTGTTGATGGCGACGCCGATCGTGACCACGAACTGGTCGAAGAAGGCCAGGTGGACCTCGCTGAAGCGGCTGAAGGAGGCCAGTTCGATGACGCCGAGCACCTTGTCCTCGAACAGGATCGGCAGCACGACGACGCTGGCGGGCGCGGCCTCGCCGAGTCCGGTGTGGACCTTGATGTAGTCGGTGGGCACGTCTTCGAGCAGGATGCGCTTGTTCTCCAGCGCCGCCTGGCGGATCAGGCCGGGGCCCTCGGTGCCGGGGTCGGGGAGCACGTCCCGGTCGTGGGCGGCGCCGTACCCGGCGATGAAGGCGAGCGCGCCGTCGCGCGCGTCGAGGTCGGCGAGGTAGAAGGCGCCGAACTGCGCGCTGACCAGCGGGGTGAGCTCGCGCAGGATGAGGTCGGCGACCTCGACGAGGTCGCGGTGGCCCTGCATGAGTCCGGCGATGCGGGCGAGGTTGGACTCCAGCCAGTCCTTGGCGCGGGTGGTCTCGCGCAGGTTGGCGACCATGAGGTTGACGTTGTTCTTGAGCTCGGCGACCTCGCCCTTGGCTTCGAGGCTGATGCTGCGGCTGAGGTCGCCCTGGGCGACGGCGCTGGCGACCTCGGCGATCGCGCGCACCTGGGTGGTGAGGTTGCCGGCGAGCTCGTTGACGTTCTTGGTGAGGCGTTCCCAGGTGCCATAGACGCCTTCGACCTCGGCCTGGCCGCCGAGGCGGCCTTCCGAGCCGACCTCGCGGGCGACCCGGGTGACCTCGGCCGAGAAGGACGAGAGCGTGTCGACCATGGTGTTGATCGTGGTCTTGAGCTCCAGGATCTCGCCGCGGGCGTCCACGTCGATCTTCTTGGACAGGTCTCCGTTGGCGACGGCGGTGGCGACCTGGGCGATGTTGCGCACCTGGGAAGTCAGATTGGAGGCCATGAAGTTGACGTTGTCGGTGAGGTCCTTCCAGACGCCTGAGACGCCGCGGACCTGGGCCTGGCCGCCGAGGCTGCCTTCGGTGCCGACCTCGCGGGCCACCCGGGTGACCTCGTCGGCGAAGGCGGAGAGCTGGTCGACGGTGGTGTCGATGGTGTCCTTCAACTGCAGGATCTCGCCCCGGGCGTCGACGGTGATCTTCTTGGACAGGTCTCCGTTGGCGATGGCCGTGGTGACGACGGCGATGCTGCGTACCTGGGAGGTGAGGTTGGACGCCATGAAGTTGACGTTGTCCGTCAGGTCCTTCCAGACGCCCGAGACGCCGCGGACCTGGGCCTGACCGCCCAGGCGGCCTTCGGTGCCGACCTCGCGGGCCACCCGGGTCACCTCGTCGGCGAAGGCCGACAGCTGATCGACCATCGTGTTGATGGTGTCCTTGAGCTGCAGGATCTCGCCCCGGGCATCGACGGTGATCTTCTTGGACAGGTCTCCTTCGGCTATGCCGGTGGTGACCTGGGCGATGTTGCGCACCTGGGAGGTGAGGTTGTCGGCCATGAAGTTGACGTTGTCCGTCAGGTCTTTCCAGACGCCGGAGACGCCCTTCACCACCGCCCGGCCGCCGAGCTGGCCCTCGGTGCCGACCTCGCGGGCCACGCGGGTGACCTCGTCGGCGAAGGAGGAGAGCTGGTCGACCATGGTGTTGATGGTGTTGGTCAGCTCCAGGATCTCGCCCTTCACCTCGACGGTGATCTTCCTGGACAGGTCGCCCTGGGCGACGGCGGTGGCCACCTGGGCGATGGAGCGCACCTGGGTGGTCAGGTTGTCGGCCATGAAGTTGACGTTGTCGGTGAGGTCCTTCCACACGCCCGAGACGCCGCGGACCTGCGCCTGACCGCCCAGGCGGCCCTCGGTGCCGACCTCGCGGGCCACGCGCGTGACCTCCGCCGCGAATGCCGACAGCTGGTCCACCATCGTGTTGACGGTGTCCTTGAGCTGGAGGATCTCGCCCTTCACGTCAACGGTGATCTTGCGCGACAGGTCGCCCTGGGCCACGGCGGTGGCCACGGTGGCGATGTCGCGTACCTGCGTGGTCAGGTTGGACGCCATGAAGTTGACGTTGTCCGTCAGGTCCTTCCAGACGCCCGAGACGCCCTTCACCACCGCCCGGCCGCCCAACTGGCCCTCGGTGCCGACCTCGCGGGCCACGCGGGTGACCTCGTCGGCGAAGGCCGACAGCTGGTCCACCATCGTGTTGATGGTGTCCTTCATCTGCAGGATCTCGCCGCGAGCGTCCACGGTGATCTTCTTGGACAGGTCGCCGTTGGCCACCGCCGTGGTGATCTGGGCGATCGAGCGCACCTGGGAGGTGAGGTTGTCGGCCATGAAGTTGACGTTGTCGGTGAGGTCCTTCCAGGTGCCGGAGACCCCGCGCACGTCGGCCCGGCCGCCCAGCTGGCCCTCCGTGCCGACCTCGCGGGCCACCCTCGTGACCTCGCTGGCGAAGGCAGACAGCTGATCGACCATCGTGTTGATGGTGTCCTTGAGCTGCAGGATCTCGCCGCGAGCGTCCACGGTGATCTTCCGCGACAGGTCGCCCTGCGCGACCGCGGTCGTCACCTGCGCGATCGAACGCACCTGCGTGGTCAGGTTCGACGCCATGAAGTTGACGTTGTCGGTGAGGTCCTTCCAGGTGCCCGAGACGCCCTTCACCTCGGCCCGGCCGCCGAGCTGGCCCTCCGTGCCCACTTCGCGGGCCACCCGGGTCACCTCGTCGGCGAAGGCCGACAGCTGATCGACCATCGTGTTGATGGTGTCCTTGAGCTGCAGGATCTCGCCCCGGGCGTCCACGGTGATCTTCTTGGACAGGTCGCCGTTGGCCACGGCCGTGGTCACCTGCGCGATCGAACGCACCTGCGTCGTCAGGTTCGACGCCATGAAGTTGACGTTGTCGGTGAGGTCCTTCCACACCCCGCTCATCCCGCGCACCTGGGCCTGACCGCCCAGGCGGCCCTCGGTGCCCACCTCCCGGGCCACCCGGGTCACCTCGTCGGCGAACGCCGACAGCTGATCGACCATGGTGTTCACGGTCAGCTTGAGCTCCAGCAGCTCGCCGGTGGCCTCGACCGTCACCTGCCGGGTCAGGTCGCCCCTGGCCACGGCGGTGGTGACCACCGCGATGTCGCGCACCTGCGCGGTCAGCCGCCCGGCCATGGCGTTGACCGCCTCGGTCACGTCGCGCCAGCTGCCCTGCATGCCCTGCACCTTGGCCCGGCCGCCCAGGCGGCCCTCGGTGCCCACCTCCCGGGCCACCCGGGTCACCTCGCCGGAGAACAGCGCGAGCTGGTCGACCATGCGGTTGACCGCCTTGCCCATCAGGCGCAGCCCGCCGCGCAGCGGCCGGCTGTCCTCCTGCAGGTCGACGCGCTGCGACAGGTCGCCGTCGGCGACAGCGTTGAGCACCCGGGTGGCCTTGGCCGCCGGGATCACCAGGGCGTCGATGAGCGAGTTGACCGCGGTGACGTTGCCCGCCCAGGAGCCCGAGCCCTGGCTGGGGCTGATCCGCTCGTCGAGATGGCCCTGCCTGGCGACCTCGGTGCGGACCCTGTTGAGCTCTCTGGACATGTGCTCGTTGCGCTCGACCACCTGGTTGAAGGCGACCGCGAGCTCCGCCAGGACCGGGTCGTCCGGCACCGGCAGCCTGCTGCGGAAGTTTCCGTCGCGCAGGCCGTGCAGGGCGACGAGTAACGGGCGCAGGTCAGCGGATTGGAGCGCTCCAGGAGCAAGCGATGTGACCATGGCCGCCTTCTTCGCAACCGGAAGTATCAGCGGCCTCAGTCTGCCACTCTGAGAGTGACCGAACTGCCACATCGAGTGATGTTCTAGGAAGAGGCGTGGACACCACCCGGGTTACGAGCACGGCCTTCGACGGGACGCCTCATGCCCCGGCGGCGGCGCGGCGCTTCGTACGGGATGTTCTCGCCGAATGGCACCTCAGCCACATCGAAGCGGACGCGGTGCTGCTGACCAGCGAACTCGTCACCAACGCCGTCGTCCACGCGGGCACGGCGATCGAGCTGACCTGCCGTCTCGACGAGGCGGCCACCCCGCCGCGGCTGGAGATCGAGGTGGACGACCACCACCCCTCGCGCACGGTCCTGTCCTCCGGCGCCCTGGCCACCTCCGGCCGAGGGCTGGCGCTGGCCGGGATGCTGGCCGACGCGTGGGGCGTCACCTACTCCCGCTCGGCCAAACGCGTGTGGGTGCGCCTCGACCTCATGGACGATGACGGCGCCCGGGAGACGGGCGGGCCGCCGGCCGCCGCCCCCGCGATCGCCGCGGCGCCCGTGGAGTCGCTGCACGTGGCGGTGATCGTGGCCGACGCCCACGGCCGCGTGCTGCTGTGGAACCCGGAGGCCGAGGCGCTGCTCGGCCGGTCGGCTGACGAGGCGGTCGGGATGACGCTGGCCGAGCTGGTCGCCTGGCGCGGCCACGGCCGCTACGCGCTGACGCTGGACGACATGCTGGGCCTGGGCCGCTGGCGCGGGGCGTCGTGGATGCGGCACCGCGACGGGCGCCTGGTTCCGGTGTACGTCTCCCATCTGCGCACCGGCGGGCGGGCGGGTGATCGCCGGGTGGTGTGGATGGTGGTGGCCGAGGACCACCGCTACGTCCTCGCGCCGCCGCCCACGCCGCTCAGGCGCGAGGCGGGCGAGCAGATCATGGAGGTGCTCGGGCACACCCGTCCGCTGGCGGAGCGCCTGCAGGCCACGGCCCAGGTGATCCAGGCCTCGTCCGGGGCGGACGCCGCGTACGTGCTGGTCAGGAGCGAGCACGACGACAGCTTCGCGGTGGCGGGCGGCGCGGGCACGACCGCGGGGCTGGTGGGGGCGCTGGGCGCGGGGGTGTTCTCGCGGACGGGCGCGAGCCCGAGCATGGTGGACGATCTGCTGAGCACGGACGCGGAGCTGGCGCGACGGTTGCACGCCAGGTCGCTGGCGTGCGCCCCCCTGCGTACGGCCGGCGAGATCCACGGCTATCTCGTGGTGACCTCGACCGAGCCGGGCCGCTTCGACAGCGCGCTGGCCGCCGGGCTCCAGCACGTCGCCGACCAGGTCGCGCTGCACGTGGAGCGGGAACGGCTGGCCGAGCGCGAGCGCGCGCACCGGGGCCGGCTGTCGTTCCTCGCAGAGGCGGGCGAACTGCTCGCCGGTGTGCACGACGAGGAGCTGATCGCGGCGCTGGCGGCCCAGCTCGTGGTGCCCAAGCTCGCCCAGTGGGCGGCGGTGTATCTGACCGATCTGTCGGGCGCGACCCGCCTGGCGCATGTGTGGCACTGCGAGGAGCGGCACAACGCCGAGCTGCGCCGCGTGCTGCCGGCCAGACCGCAGCCGGAGCTGGGCGCGACCGACTGGCCGCCGGGGGCGGCGACGGTGCTGTCGTTCCCGCTGCTGACCGGCGACAGGTCGCTCGGGGCGCTGGTGCTGGGCCGGGCCGAGCCGATGCTCTCCCACGAGCTGGCCGACCTGCTGGCCGACCTGTGCCGGCTGGTGGCGCTCAACCTGCACACCGCCATGCTCTACGCCCGCCAGGAGACCACCTCGCGGGTGCTGCAGCGCAGCCTCCTGCCGGTGACCACCTCCTCGATGCCGGGCCTGGAGTCGGCGGTGGTCTACGAGCCGGCCGAGGAGGGCGCGGACGTGGGCGGCGACTTCTACGACCTGTTCGCGGTCGGCGACCGGTGGTGTTTCGCGCTGGGCGACGTCTGCGGCAGCGGGCCGGAGGCGGCCGCGGTGACCGGTCTGGCCCGCCACGCCGTACGCCTGCTGGCCAAGGAGCGCTATCCGGTCGCGGCGATCCTCGACCGGCTCAACGCGACGTTGATCGACGAGGCGGAGGAGGGCCGGTTCCTGAGCCTGCTGTGCGGGGAGCTGACGCCGCTGCCGCAGGGCGGCGCGCGCTGCGCGATCGCCTCGGCCGGGCATCCGCCGCCGCTGGTGCTGCGCGCGAGCGGCGTGGTGGAGACGGTGGCCGAGCCGCAGTTGCTGCTGGGCATCGAGGGTTCGGCGGAGTTCTTCGACCAGAGCTTCGAGCTGGCTCCGGGCGACGTGCTGCTGTGCGTGACCGACGGGGTGACCGAGCGGCGCGAGGGCAAGCGACTGCTGGACGACGACGACGGGCTGGCCCGGTTGCTGGCCACGTGCGCGGGGCTGAGCGCGCACGCGGTCGCCGAGCGGGTACGGCACGCCGTCGACACCTTCGCCGCCGAGCCGTCCAGGGACGACGTGGCGATGCTGGTGCTGAAGGCGGTCAGGCCGTGAAGCGGTAGGTGGTGCTCGACTTGAGGCGTTCGCCGGGCCGCAGCACGGTCGAGGGGAAGTGCGGCTGGTTGGGCGAGTCGGGGAAGTGCTGCGTCTCCAGGCAGAACCCGGAGAACGGCCCGTACGGCGTGGCCGTGGGGTCGAGCATGCCGCCGGCGTAGAACTGCACGCCCGGTTCGGTGGTGGCGACCTCCATGGCGAGCCCGGAGACGGGTTCGGTGACCCGGATGCCGCCGTCGAGGACGAAGCAGTGGTCGTAGGCGGCGCCGTACCTCTGCCCGATGGCCGTCGGGGTGGTGAAGTCGAACGGGGTGTCGCGCACGGACGCGAGCTCGCCCGTGGGGATCTTGCCGTCGTCGACGGGCAGGTAGCGTCCGGCGTCCATGCGCAGGACGTGGCCGCGGACGTCGCCGCCGCCGGCGAGGTTGAAGTAGGTGTGGTTGGTGAGGTTGACGACGGTGGGGGCGTCGGCGACGGCGGTGTAGTCGAGGCGGAGCGCGTCGCCGTCGAGGGTGTAGGTGATGGTGGCGGTGAGTTCGCCGGGGTAGCCCTGGTCGCCGTCGGGGCTGGTGAGGCTGAGGGTGACGGACTTCGGTGAGGATCGCGCGACGGTCCAGTCGTGTTTGTCGAAGCCCTTGACGCCACCGTGCAGGCTGTTGGCGCCGTTGTTGACGGGCAGGGTGTGCTCGACGCCGTCGAGGACGAAGCGGCCGCCGGCGATGCGGTTGGCGTAGCGGCCGACGACGGCCCCGAAGTAGCGGCTGCGGGTGAGATAGTCGGCGGGGTCGTCCAGGCCGAGCACGACGTTGACGCCGCCGACCTCCAGTGACTGCAGCACGGCGCCGTAGGGCAGCACGCGGGCGCGCAGCGCGCCGGACTCCAGCTCGATCATCTGGGGGCCTCCCCGGTGGATTCGCGGACGATGAGCGCGGTCGGCAGCTTGACGGGCCCGGTCTCCGCGCCCAGGAGCAGGTCGACGGCGGCGCGCCCGGCGGCGTCTGTGGGCATGGCCACGGTGGTGAGCTTGGGCCGGTTGAGGCGGCCCGGCAGGATGTCGTCGACGCCGACCACGCTCACGTCGGCGGGCACGCGCACGCCGAGGTCGGCCAGGCCCTCGATGAGGCCGAGCGCGACCAGGTCGTTGTAGCAGAGCACGCCGGTGGCGCCGGAGTCGGCGACGGCGCGGGCGGCGGCGATGCCGCCCTGCTCGGTGGGCTGGTTGGGCCCGATGACCGGCACGCCTTCGGCGGCGGCGCGCATCTCCTCGCTGGTCCACGAGCCGGCCGGGCCCCTGACGTAGGCCAGGCGGCGGTGGCCGAGGCCACGCAGGTGCTCCAGGGCGAGCGCGGCGCCCTGGGCGACGTCCATGAGCACCCAGGGCAGGCCTTCGACCTGGCGGTTGACGACGACGAACGGCACGTCTTCTGCCAGCCGGACGATCTGGTCGTTGGCCAGGCGGGGGCTGCACAGGATGACGCCGTCGACCTGCTTGGCGAGGGTGCGGAGCAGTTCTTCCTCGGCTCTGGGGTCCTCGTCGGTGTCGGCGACGAACACGTGGTAGTCGTGGCTCCTGGCGTGGCTCTGGGCGGCCTTGATCAGCGGCGGGAAGAACGGGTTGGCGATGTCGGCGACGATCAGGCCGAGGTTCATGGTGCGGCCGGTGGTGAGGGCCCGCGCGGCCCGGTTGGGCCGGTAGCCGAGCTGGTCGGCGGCGGCCAGGACGCGGTCGCGGGTGGCCGGGTTGACCAGGTGCGGGGCGGAGAAGCTGCGGGAGACCGTCGAGACGTGCACTCCGGTGGCGCGGGCCACGTCTCTGATCGTCACCGCCATGGCGTTCCCCCCTGCAAACGGTTGCCCACAAACCTTGACGGTTGCGGTTGCGGCCGTCAAGGTCAATGCAACCGTTTGCTTTAAGGAGAGACGATGACGCGTACGCTCGTGACCGGGAGCGCGGGCAGACTCGGCCGCAGCGTGGTGAGCGCCCTCGCCGCCGCGGGGCACGAGGTGATCGGCATCGACCGGGCGCCGGGCACGCCGGCGGAGGCCGCGGCCACGCTGCCGGCCGACCTGACGGACCTGGGCGAGGCGTTCGAGGTCATGACCCGGTTCCGGCCCGACGCGGTGGTGCACCTGGCGGCGATCGCGGTGCCGTTCAGCAGGAGTGACGCGGTCACCTTCAAGGTCAACAGCCAGCTCGCGTTCAACGTCTGCGAGAGCGCCGTCCGCTGCGGCGTCGAGCGCGTCGCCGTCGCCAGCAGCCCCACCGTGATCGGGTACGGCACGCCCGGCTGGACCCCGTCGTACCTGCCGATCGACGAGGAGCATCCGCTGGCCCCGTGGAACGCCTACGGCGTGTCCAAGCAGGTGGCCGAGGAGGTCGTCAGAAGCTTCGCGCGCACGGCACAGACCCGGCTGGCCGTCTTCCGCCCCTGCTACGTCGTGGCGCCCGAGGAATGGGAAGGCGCGCCCACGCAGCAGGGACACACCATGGCCGAGCGCCTCGACCGGCCCGAGCTGGCCGGGGTCTCCCTGTTCAACTACATCGACGCGCGCGACGCGGCCGACTTCGTGATCACCCTGCTGCGACGGCTGCCGGACATCCCCAACGGTGAGGTCTTCTTCGCCGGCGCCGCCGACGCGCTCACCCGCGAGCCGCTGTCGGAGGTGCTGCCCAAGGTGGTGCCGAGCACGGCCGGACTGGCCGACACGGTGGGCGCGACGGTCTTCTCCTGCGACAAGGCCGAGCGGATGCTCGGGTGGCGGGCCGCGCGCAGCTGGCGGACGGAGCTGGCCTCGTGATCACCGACGTCCTGGTCTCGCCGCGCACCGTCCCGCTGCGCCGTCCGTGGGGCGCCGACGTGCCCTCCAACCACCTGCTCAAGGTCGAGGTACGGCTGGCCGACGGCCGCACCGGCACCGGGTTCTCGTGGACGCCGCAGATCGGGGCGCGAGCCGTACAGGCGCTGCTGGAGGACGAGGTGCGTGCCTTCGTCGTCGGCCGCGAGCCCAACCCCGGCGTGCTGTGGGACCTGCTGTGGCGGCACCTGCGCGAGGCCGGCGGTGGCGGGCTGACCACGATCGCGATGGCCGGGGTCGACCTCGCGCTGTGGGACCTGCGCTGCGCCGGCGCGAGCCTGGCCGACGCGCTGGGCCGGCGGCGCGCGTCGGTACCCGTCTACGGCAGCGGCGTCAACATCCACTACAGCCTGGACGAGCTCGTCGCGCAGGCCGGGCGATGGAAGGCGGCCGGGTACCCGGCGGTCAAGGTCAAGGTGGGGCTGCCCTCGCTGGCCGAGGACGTGCGGCGGGTGGCGGCGGTGCGGGAGGTCGTCGGGCCGGACGTGCTGCTCATGGTCGACGCCAACCAGCGCTGGGACCTGCCGTCCGCGCGGCGGGCGATCGCGGCGCTGGTCGAGTTCGGGTTGTACTGGGTGGAGGAGCCGCTGCCGGCCGACGACATCGGGGCGCAGGCCCGGCTGCGCGAGTCGGTGCCGGTGCCGATCGCGGTGGGCGAGAGCGCGTACACCGTTTACGACTTCCGCGACCTGCTGGTGGCCGGGGCCTGCGACATCGTGCAGCCGAACGTGGTGCGGGTGGGCGGGCTGACGCCGCTGCTGCGGATCGCGGAGCTGGCCCGGACCTTTGATGTCCCGACTTTTCCGCATCTGCTGCCGGAGGTGTCAGGGCAGGTGGCCATGGCGTTGCCGCTGCCGTGCATGGTCGAGGAGGTGGAGGACGCCTCGTTCGCGGCGCTGGGGGTGCTGGCGGAGCCGTACCCGGTGAAGATCGTGGACGGGGAGCTGAGCACGGCCGGGAACCCGGGGCTCGGCCTGATCTGGCGCTGAGCTCACCAGGCTTCGCCCAGGGGTTTGATGCTGAACATGCCGCCCGCCCGGTCGTGGAGCGGTTCGGTGAGGTCGGGCTCGCCCTGGGCGGCGAGGATGGGGGCGGCGTAGGTCTCGGAGTCGTCGTGGGAGACGTAGCCGATGGCCTGGGCCTCCTCCAGTGACCACCAGCGGCGGGCGTTGTCGGAGACGCCCCACACCACGTGGTAGCCGGGCGCGGTCAGCGCGGCCTCGACCAGGCGGGTCAGGTCGTCCGGGGAGATCCAGGTGGCCAGGCCGCGGGTGTCGCCGGAGGCGTCGTTGCAGGTGCCGAGCCTGATCACGGTGACGTTCATGCCGAAGCGGTCGTGGTAGAGGCTGCCGAGGGCCTCCATGACGACCTTGCTGACGCCGTAGAAGGTGTCGGGGCGGGGGAAAGCGTAGTCGGGCAGGTCCTCGCCGGTGACGGGGCGGGTGTGGAATCCGGCGGCGTGGTGGCTGCCGACCAGGACCACGTGCTCCACGCCTTCCTTTCTTGCCGCCTCCAGCAGGGCTTGGGTGCCGTTGACGTTGGCCTGGACGATGTCGGCCCACGGGTGCTCGCGGCTCTGGCCGCCCAGGTGCAGGACGGCGTCCACGCCCTTCATGGCCGCGGCCAGCGCGGGCTCGTCGTTGAGGTCGGCCTGCGTGAACTCCTCACCCGGACCCAGCTCGCCGGGCGGCAGCGGGTGCAGGTCGGACAGGCGGACGGTCCTGGACGGGCGGGCGAGGCGGGGCCGGAGGAGGGTGCCGACCTTCCCGGCGGCCCCCGTGACGAGGATGCGCATGAGGACTGTTGTACACAAGTCTGATCGAAATTCACATCCTTGAATATTGACCGTGACACAGGTGCGTCGTTACGTTCACATGAACCAGCTCCACATTTGGAGAACACGTCCACATACGTGAACAGGAGGCGGTCTGATGTCTCGCAACCTGATCGGGGCCGGCGTTGCCATGGCTCTGGCCGTAACAGTGGTGGGTTGTGGATCGTCATCGGGCTCCGGCGAGGGCGCGGACGCCCTCGAGGTCTGGATCCGTCAGGTGCCCAACTCCCCGTCGCACAAGACCGCCCAGAAGTTCGTGGCGGAGTTCGAGAAGGCCAGCGGCGTCAAGACCAAGCTCGTCTCACTGTTCGACGACTTCGAGACGAAGCTCCAGCAGCAGGCCCAGGCCAAGGACCTGCCGGACGTGGTCATCAACGACACCGCCCGGCTGGGCAACATGCAGCACCAGGGCTGGCTGCGCGAGGTCGACAAGGCCAAGCTGGCCGGCCAGGACAAGGTCACCGAACTGGCGTGGAAGGCGGCCGCGGCGGGCGACGGCAAGCATTACGCGGCGCCGTTCTCCGCCCAGTCGTTCGCACTGATCATCCGCAAGGACTGGCGCGAGAAGCTCAAGCTGGAACCTCCCAAGACCTGGGAAGACCTGGCCGCTCTGGCCAAGGCGTTCACCGAGAAGGACCCCGACGGCGACGGCACGGCCAACACCTACGGCTTCGTCGCCCCGGCCGGCACCAAGCGCGGCTACGCGTCCTGGTACGTCTCCTCGCTGATCTACGCCAACGGCGGCGACTTCGTGAAGGCCAACGGCGGCGGCAAGTTCACCTCCAGCGTCAGCGACCCCAAGACGGTCGAGGCGGTCAAGTGGATGCAGGACCAGTTCTGCGTCGCCAAGACCGTCAATCCCGGCGCGGTCAGCAACGACACCACCGTCACCCACACGGTGTTCGAGAAGGGCCAGGGCGGCATCTACCTGGTCGGCCCGTACGTCCTCGCCCGCTTCGTCAAGAGCGTGGGCGATGACAAGATCGAGGTCGTCCAGGTGCCCAAGGGCCCGTCCGGCGGGCCCGGCACCCTCGGCGAGGGCGAGAACGTCTACCTGATGGCCGGCTCCAAGATGGAGCCCGCGCAGCAGAAGTTCGCCGAGTACGCCATCTCCCTCGCCGGCCAGAAGATCGGCATGAACGGCGACAACGAGGGACCGATCGTCCGCCTGCCCGTCAACCAGGAGGTGGACCTGGCCGCCGAGCGCAAGGACCCGCGCTGGAAGGTCTTCGCCGACGCCTACCCGAGCGCCGTCTACACGCCGCCGGTGCCCGACTGGACGCCGTTCCGCCAGAAGGCCGCCGACGCCATCAACGCCGCCTGGGCCGACTGCGGCAAGGACGTCAAGGCGACGCTGGACGAGCTCAACACCACGTTCACCACGGAACTGACGACCCAGAAAGCGTCATGACCACCACGTTGTCGCCCCCGCGCAGGGGGACCGAGCCGCGCCGCCGCCACAAGCGGGTCCGGCGGCGCGGCGCGCTGGTCCCCTGGTTGTTCCTCGCTCCGGCTCTGCTGCTGTTCCTGTACTTCAAGTTCATCCCGATCTTCGTGATGATGAAGGACAGCTTCTTCGAGGTCCGGCCCTTCCTCGGCAACCGCTGGGTCGGGCTGGAGAACTACGAGAACGCCCTCACCGACAGCGCCTTCACCTCGGCCATGTGGCACAGCGCGGTGCTGGCCCTCCTGACCACGGTCGGCTCGATCGTGCTCGGGCTGGTGCTGGCCCTGCTGGTCGAGGGTCCGGCCCGGTATCTATGGTTCGTCAGGACCGCGGCGTTCCTGCCGGTCGTGACCACGATCGCGGCGGTCGCCGAGGTCTGGCGGATCATGTACCACCCGGGCCCCGACGGCCTGCTCAACACTGTGGCCGGCTGGGTGGGCATCGGCCCGCTGTCGTTCCTGTCCAGCGAGGACAGCTCGCTCTGGTCGATCATGGTGATGATGATCTGGCGCGGCGCGCCGTACGACATGATGATCTTCGTCGCGGGGCTGGTCGGCGTGGACCGCACGCTCTACGAGGCGGCGGCCGTGGACGGCGCGACCGTGTGGCAGCGGTTCTGGCGGGTGACGCTGCCCGCGCTGCGGCCGGTCTTCTGGATCCTGTTCACGCTGGCGGCCATCCGCGGGCTGCGCGTCTTCGTCGAGGTCTACGTGCTGACGAACGGCGGGCCGAACGGCTCGTCCGAGGTGCTCATGACGCTGATCTACAAGGAAGGTCTGCAGAACAACCGCTTCGGGCTCGCCTCGGCCGCCTCCGTCGTGCTGTTCCTGGCGACGTTGCTGCTGACGGTGATCGTCCAGGTGCTGCGCAGGAGGCAGGCGCGATGAGGTTCGACAGCACACTCGGCCTGGAGAGCAAGCGCGGGCCGCTCGCGGTCACGCTCAAGACCATCCTGTACGCCGCCATCGTCATCGTCTTCCTCGGGCCACTCGTCGGCCTGCTGATCAACGCCTTCGGCGCGGTGCCCGACCCGACCCGTTTCTCCCTGCCCGACAGCTTCTCCCTGGACAACTTCATCCAGGCGGGCAACCGCAAGGTCTTCCTCTACCTGCTGAACTCTTTCGTGGTCGTCGGGTTCGGGCTGCTGCTGCAGATGATCGTGAGCGTTTTCGCCGCTTATGCGCTGGCCCGCAAGAAGTTCCGCGGGATGACGGTCGTGCTGCTGCTCATGCTGGTCACGATGATGATCCCGGAAGAGGTCATCATCCTGCCGCTGTCGGCGGTGCTCGGCGAACTGCCGCTCATCGGTACCCGCCTCATCGGCACCTACGCCGGGATGATCCTGCCCATCGGCGCCTGGGGCTTCTCCATCCTGGTCATGACCGAGTTCATGAAGGAGGTCCCGGTCGAGCTGGAGGAGGCGGCCAGGATCGACGGCGCGGGCGAGATGCGGACGTTCTTCACGATCATCCTGCCGCTGTGCCGTCCCGCGATCGGCGTGATCGGGGTGTTCGGCTTCACCATGATCTGGGACCAGTACGTGCTGCCGCTGATCGTGGCCACGGACTCCGACCAGTGGACCCTGCCCATCGCCCTGCGCTCGCTGCGTTCCGACGAGGAGGTCGGGATCGGTGTGCTGCTGGCCGCTTCGCTGCTGGCACTGCTTCCGTCGATCATCGCGTTCCTGGCGTTCCAGCGGCAGTTCATGCGCGGTCTGACCAGCGGCGCCATCAAGGGTTAAGTGTCCATGTATATGAACGCCATCCAATATCCTGGACCCTATGGAGTCCTCGATGGTCAAGTCAGCCGAGCGAACGGTTCGCATCCTGGAGACGCTCGCCGCGTCCCCGGACCGCCTCTCCCTGTCGGAACTGCAGACGCAGACCGGCTTCCCCCGCAGCAGCCTGCACGCGCTCATGCGCACCCTGGTCGAGCTGAAGTGGGTGGAGACGGACGGCGCCAAATCGGCCTTCGGCATCGGGCCGCATGCCCTGCTCACGGGGACGGCGTACCTGGACAAGGACCAGGCCCTTCCCTTCGCGCTGGAGACACTGGACAACCTGCGCGACGAGATCGGGCACACCGTGCACTTCGCCCGGCGCGACGGCGCGCACGTGCTCTACCTGGCGACGCGCGAAGGCCGCAGGACACACCGCGTGATACCGCGCGTCGGCCGCCGGCTGCCCGCCCACGTGACCGCGCTCGGCCAGGCGCTGCTCGCCCAGCTGACCTACGACGAGGTCACCGACCTGCTGCCCGACGAACTGGTCGGCTACACGCCGCACACGCTGACCGAGCACGGGAAGCTGGCCAAGGAGCTGGAGCAGGTCCGCACACGTGGATGGGCGCTCGAAAGCGAGCAAGGGACCCCTGGTGTGAAGTGCGTCGCGGTCGCGGTCGACTACCGCATCCCCGCGACCGATGCCATCAGCTGCTCGATGCCCGCCGACCTGGACGACGACAAGCTCGACAAGGTCATTGACGCCGTGATCCGGCACACACGCAAACTGATTGCCACCCTGCGCAGGGAGGGCATTCGCTAGAAAGGACCGTACATGCGTCTTGATGGTGTTCTCTTCTTCCCGGTGACCCCCTTCGGAGCCGACGGCGACGTGGCGGAGACGGTGCTCGCCGAGCACGTCGCGCGCGGGGTCGCGGCCGGGGCGGGAGGAGTGTTCACCGCGTGCGGCACCGGCGAGTTCAACGCGCTGGACCTGGCCGACTACACGCGGGTCGTCAAGACGAGCGTCGCGGCGACGGCGGGCAACGTGCCCGTCTTCTCCGGCGCGGGCGGCGTCTCCGGACGCGCCTACGCGCGGGCCGCCGCCGAGAGCGGCGCCGACGGGCTGCTGCTCTTCCCGCCCTACCTCGTCTCCTCCCCCACCCAGGGTCTTGTCCGGTACGTCAAGGACGTGGCGGCCGAGACCGAACTCCCGCTGATCGTTTACCAGCGTGGCAACGCTCGGTTCACGCCTGAGGCGGTGGCTGAGCTGGCTGAGCTGCCCAACGTGATCGGGTTCAAGGACGGGCTCGGGGACCTTGATCTGCTTCAGCGGATCATCCTTACCGTTCGGCAGGCCAGCGATCGGGAGTTCACGTTCTTCAACGGGATGCCTACTGCTGAGCTGACCGTGCCTGCTTATCGGGGGCTTGGGGTGACTTTGTACTCCAGTGCGGTGTTCGCCTTCGCGCCCGAGATCGCCCTTGCCTTCTACAAGGCTGTGACCGGTGGGGATGAGGAGCTTACCCGGGCTCTGCTCACCCGGTTCTATCTGCCGTTGGTGCGGCTGCGGGATGTTCAGGCTGGGTATGCGGTTTCGCTGGTCAAGGCCGGGGTTCGGCTGCGGGGGCTGGATGTGGGGGGTGTTCGGCTGCCGCTGCTCGATCCTGCGGCTGAGCATGTGGCGAAGCTTGAGCGGATCATCGCGGCTGGGTTGGAACTGGCCGGAGCCTGAGGCTGCTGCGGGCGCTTTGCCGCGTGGCCTCCGCGTTTGACCGGCACTCCTCGCAGCGCTGCCGGCCGCCGCGCACGCGGCGGCCTTTGCGCTGATGACCGGCGTTGCCGGTCGACGCGCTCGCTGTGGTTTGCGCGCCGTTGACCTGCGCCCCCGCGGCGCTGTCGGCGCCGTGCTCGCGGCGGCCTTCGCGCTGTTGGCCCGCGTGATCGCCGCGGCTCCGCGCAGTGACCGATCCGCCCACGGCGGTGTCGGTCGCCACGCTCGCTGCCGATTTCGCGCCGTTGACCTGCGCCCCCGCGGCATTGTCGGCCGCCGCGCACGCGGCGGCCTTGGCGCTGCCGGGTCCGCCTGATCGTGGCGGCTTTTGCGCTGTTGACCGAACGGCTCCCCGCGTGTGGTGGGAGGCGCGCTCGCGGGATCTCTTGAGCGGCGGGCCCTGGGGGCTTTGGGCGGCGCGCTCGCGGGACCTGGCAACCGCGAGCGCGCGGAGCCAGAGGGTTCAGCGGCCGCCGCCGGGCTGAAACAGGCCCGACGGCGGATGGTTCACACGCGCAGGGTTCACACGCGCAGGGTTCACACGCGCAGGGTTCACACGCGCAGGGTTCACACGCGCAGGGTTCACACGCGCAGGGTTCACACGCGCTTGGTTCACACGCGCAGGGTTCACACGCGCAGGGTTCACACGCGCTTGGTTCAGACGCGCTGCCAGAGCGCCGGCACGTTGGGCGGTTCCCAGCCGGCCTGTGACGTGTGGGCCTGCAGGCACCGGTAGCTGGAGCCCCCGTACGTCACCCCTGCCCCGGCTGTGTAACCGACGCCCGGCGCCCAGGTTCCGGTGGGCGGCGGGGTGGTGGGTGGCGGGCTCGTGGGGGGCGGGCTCGTGGGCGGGGTCCCCTGCACACGGAGCACGAAGTCGAACGTCGCCTCCCGGCGCCCACCGACCGTCCGGACGGTCATCAGCAGGGCCGGGTTGAAGATGGTGTCGGTGTTGTTACGCGGTTCGCCGGGGAAGTACAGCTGGGTGGTGAGCACGGGCCGGTTCGGCGCCTGCGCCTTGACGTGGATGTGCCGGGTACGCCCCGGGTAGAGGCCGGGCACGATCGTGGTGAGCTTGAAGGCCCCGTTCGCATCGGTGAACTGGTGGCCCCGGTAGTTGAACCCGACGTTGTCGTAGTTGCCGTTGGTGTCGCACTGCCAGAAGTCCAGCAGGACGTTGGCGAGTGGCTGGCAGGCCAGCCCGAAGACGTATCCGCTGACGGTCAGCCCAGTGCCGGATCCGGGGATGGTGCTGCGCCGGGGCGAGTTGGGCTTGAAGTAAGGGCCTTCCGTCTGCGCCGGCGTCGGGTCGTCGCCGTCGTCGCAGAAGGGCGTGGGGGTGAGCGGCCCGCCTTCGGCCCAAACGGTGCGGGCCAACGCGGGCGCCCCCGCCGCGAGCAGCGGCACCGGTGTGGCGATGAGAGCTGCTTTCAGAAGGGTTTTGCGGGAGATTGCGGGGGTGGTTCCCTCTTCTTCCATGGGGGGTCCTTCTCCTTGTCAGAGTTGGCCCCAAGTTCGCATCGTGGACATGACTGGAGAACCCTTCAGATCTCCATAACGTGGCCCTATGTCAATGTTCAAATCTGAACAACACTGGCGTATGGCAAGACCTGCCAGATAGGAGCGCCCGCATGCCGTACCCCCTTGAACCTACTCCCGAGGACGCGCGCGCGATGGGGATGGCCGCCCTGGAGTTCGTGCAGAGTTATGTGAACGGCCTCGCCGACCGGCCGGCCAGCGACTTCGACGGCGCCGCCGAACTCGCCGCCGAACTGCGCGAACCCGCGCCCGAGGAAGGCCAGCCGTTCGCCAAGCTGCTCGACGTGGTGGCCAGAGGCGCCACGACCGGCGTCACCACGGCCGGACCCGGCTACCTGGCCTACATCCCCGGCGGCGGCCTCTACGCCTCCGTCCTCGCCGACTTCGTGGCCGCCGCCGCCAACAAATACGTCACCGTCTGGAACCTTGCGCCCGGCTTCTCCCAGATCGAGGCGACGGTACTGCGCTGGCTGTGCGACCTGTTCGGCTACCCGGCCTCCGCACGCGGAGTGCTCACCTCGGGCGGCTCGCTCGCCAACTTCTCCGCCATCGTCACCGCACGCACCGCGCTCCTGCCGGAGAACTTCCTGGACGGCGTCATCTACGTCACCGGACAGACCCACGCCTCCTGCGCCAAGTCGGCGATGCTCGCAGGCTTCCCGCGTGCGAACGTCCGGCCCGTCCCCACCCTGAACACCCTCACCATGGACCCGCAAGCACTCGAGAACCTGGTCGAAGAGGACCGCCGCGCGGGCCGCCGGCCGTTCCTGGTGATCGGCAACGCCGGCACGACCAACACCGGCGCGGTAGACCCCCTCGACGCGCTGGGCGCGACAGCACGCCGTCACGACCTGTGGTTCCACGTGGACGGCGCCTACGGCGGCCCCTTCCAGCTCACCGAACGCGGCCGGGCGGCGTTCCGCGGCATCGAGACCGCCGACTCGATCACCCTCGACCCGCACAAAGCCATGTTCCTCCCCTACGGCACCGGCGCCCTCCTGGTCCGCGACGGCGCCCGCCTCCGCAGCGCCCACCACGTAGGCGCCGACTACCTACAAGACCTCAGCGCGGAACAGGACATCCCAAACTTCACCGAATACTCCCCCGAACTGACCCGCCGCTTCCGCGGCCTCGCGCTCTGGCTCCCGATCAAACTGCACGGTCTGGCCGCCTTCCGCGCAGCCCTGGACGAGAAGCTGGACCTGGCGAGGTACGCGTATGAGGAACTGGTCGCGGCAGGCTTCGAGGTGCCATGGGAGCCGCAACTGAGCACGGTCGCCTTCCGCATACCGGGCGAAGACGACCAGCCCAGCCAGGAGCTGCTGCAGCGAGTGAACGCGAGTGGACGAGTATTCCTGTCAAGCACGCTGATAGCCGGACGCTTCTTCCTCCGCCTGTCGATCGTCAGCTTCCGCACCCACCGAGACCGCGTTGAAGAAGCCCTCCAAGCCATAGGCCACCCCCAACACCTATAACCGCCCACCTTCGACTCGCCGCGCACAAGGCGGCACCTCCGGCCATCCGGCCGCCACGCATCAAGCCGCAACCACCCACGAGACCAAGCCACCCAACACTCCAGGCAGCCCGAAGACCCGGCTCCGCCTCGCCAAGAGCAGACGCAGAGCCGGTCCCATGCGCGCCGAGCCGCGCCCAACCACAGGGGCGCGGCCAGACCTACACCCCGCCCCGCAAGCCCGGTCAGGGGTGGAGCCGATCCTTCACCCCCGGCCGCGCAAGTCCCGTTAGGTGCGGAACCGCCCGTCAACCCGCTGAGGGACACCCAGCGGGTTGCCATCCTGCAGTTCCGGCGGCAACAGCTCGGCAGGCCAGTCCTGATAGGCAGTAGGCGCCAGCCACCGATCGATGGCCGTGGCGCCGACCGAGGTGTGGGCCGCACTGGTAGAGGCAGGCCAAGGCCCACCGTGATGCATGGCCCAGCAGACCGCGACCCCGGTCGGCCAGCCGTTCCAGATCAGCCGCCCGGCCTTGCGCCCGAGCACCTCAGCGACAGGAGCCGCCTCCTCGGGCACGGTGCCGTGCACGGTAGCCGTCAACGACCCTTCCAGTTGCTCGAGTACGGCCAGCAGCTCCGCCACTTCCCGATACGTCACCACGATCGACGCAGGCCCGAAGCACTCCTCGGCAACCCGAGGCAACTTGTCGGCGAACTCCCCGATGTCGGTGACGAAGACCGTGGGCGTAACCCCCCAGGCCCCGTCACCGGCCTTCCCCTCGGCCAGCACCCGCAGCTCGGACAGCCGCTCCAGCCCGCCCAGATACCCGTCCCTGATCCGCTCGGCCAGCATCGGCCCGCCCGTGGTCTCCCTGACCGCCGCCGCCAGCCGTTCAAGCAGCCCGGCATCCTCCGGCACAAACAAAAGCCCCGGATTAGTACAGAACTGCCCCACCCCCAACGTCAGCGACCCCGCGAACCCGCCGGCCACCTCCTCCGCCCGAGCCGAAGGCAGCACCACCACCGGATTGACGCTCCCCAGCTCCCCGAAGAACGGAATGGGCGTCTCCCGCCCGTCGATCAGAGCCTGAATCGCCTTGCCCCCCGCAACCGACCCGGTGAACCCCACCGCCACCACAGCCGGATGCCGTACGAGCTCCACCCCAGCCTGCATCCCATGCACCAGCCCCAGCAGATCCGGCGAAGGCAACGCGGACCGCACCACCTCGGCCACCAGCTCCGAGGTCTGCGGATGCCCAGGATGCGCCTTGACCACCACCGAACACCCAGCCGCCAGCGCCGAGGCCGTATCACCCCCCGCCACCGAGAACGCGAACGGGAAGTTGCTGGCCGCGAACACCGCCACCACACCGGGCAGCGGCCGCTTCATCCTCCGCACATCCGGCCGGGGCGGCGTCAACGACGGATCGGCATGGTCGATAATCGCCCCGACATGACCACCGTCTCTGATCACCTGCGCGAACAGCCGGAACTGCCCAGCACTCCGGGCAATCTCCCCCCGCAACCGCACCTCACCCAGCGCAGTCTCCCGCTCGGCCACCACCCAGAGATCGTCGACCCGCGCGATCAACGCATCAGCCACAGCCTCCAGCACCCGAGCCCGCTCCCCCACAGGCAACTCCCGCCACCCAACCACCCCAGCGCCAGCAGCCCCCACCACCCCTCCGACTCCGCCACCGCCACCAGCACCAGCACCCGCACCGACTCCGCCCCTGGCAACGGCACCCGCACCAGCACCCGCACCGGCACCGGCACCGGCACCGGCGACTGTCCCGACAACCCCAGGAGCGCCAGCACCTCCTGCGGCTCCAACAACGGCCCCGGCACCTCCAGCAGCCCCGCCGACTACGCCCTCGGCGGCTCCTCCTCCGAAGGCCCCAGGAGCTCCGGTTCCTTCAGCGCCCCCGCCTACGACCGCAGCGTCACTACCAGCAGCCCCGCTGGCCCCACCAGCTCCGGCGGCCCCGCTTGCCGGGTACTCGGCTCCTCCCTCAGGAGCCCCAAGAGCCCCGGTCTCCCCAGCGGTTCCACCCCCGAGAGCCCCAGGAGCCCCGGTGTCCCCAGCGGCTACTTCGGCGACATCGACGGCACTGACAGCGGCCCCACTGGCCCCACCAGCCCCGTGTGCCCTGCCAGCCCCGCCGACTCCGACCGGCCCGGCTGCGGCGGCTGCGGCGGCTGCCGAGACGATGGTGTTGACGCGGGCGCTGTCGGTCTCGGGCAGCGCTTCGCCCACGGTCTCGCCGGTCCTCGGGTCATGTCCGTAGATCATTGCTTGGCCTCCCAGTGCAATATCACACTTCACAACCTATCGCTTGACACTCACACAGGGCGATTCTTACAGTTGCGACACCTGTCCACAAATCTGTCTTTCGTTCACATATATGGACGGCGGTAATATGATCATCCAGGAGATCCGTGTCACGCCTCTCGCGTTCCGAGACCCGCCGCTGCTGAACGCCGCCGGCGTCCACGAGCCCTGGGCACTGCGCACGATCATCGAGGTGATCACCGACGATGGCCTGTCCGGCCTCGGCGAGACCTACGGCGACCTCGACCACCTGACGAAGATGCGCGAGTGCGCGCCCGCCCTCATCGGCGTGGACGTGCACCACACCAACGAGATCTACACCCGCATCAGCGCGATCGTCGGCGACGTCGTCAGCGACCTGCACGGCCTGACCGGAACGTCCACCAAAGAGAAGAGCATCGATCGCGTCTTCTCCCCCTTCGAGGTGGCATTGCTGGACATCCGAGGCAAGGCAGCCGGCGTCCCGGTCTGCGACCTGCTCGGTGGCCGGGTGCGGGAGGCGGTGCCGTACAGCGCCTATCTCTTCTACAAGTGGGACAGCCACCCGGGCGGCACGCCCGACCGTTTCGGCGCCGCGCTCGACCCCGCGGGGCTGGTGGAGCAGGCCGCACTTTTCATCAAGGAGTACGGCTTCCGCTCCATCAAGCTCAAAGGCGGCGTTCTCCCGCCCGATGACGAGATCGCCGCGATCCGGGCATTGCATGAGGCGTTCCCCGGCGTACCACTGCGGCTGGACCCCAACACCGCCTGGACCCCCGAGACGTCCATCCGCGTGGCCCACGAACTGCAAGGCGCACTCCAGTACCTTGAGGACCCCTGTCCCGAGATTTCCGGCATGGCGGATGTCTCGCGAAATATCGCGACAAAGCTTGCTACCAACATGTGCGTCGTCACCCCCGAACACCTCCCTCCGGCCATCGCCTCCGACGCCATCCAGGTACTGCTGCTCGACCACCACTACTGGGGCGGTCTGACCCGATCCGCCCAGGTAGCGGCCCTGTGCGGGACGTTCGGTCTGGACCTGTCCATGCACTCCAACTCCCATCTCGGCATCAGCCTGGCCGCCATGACCCATCTCGCCGCCGCCACCCCCAACCTCACGTACGCCTGCGACACCCACACTCCCTGGCAGGACGGCCAGGACGTTGTCGCCCCCGGAGCCCTGCGCTTCGTGGACGGGGCGGTGCCGGTGCCCGACGGGCCCGGACTGGGGGTCGAGCTGGACCGCGAGGCCCTGGCCACGATGCACGAGCAGTACCTGACCTGTGGACTCACCTCCCGGGACGACACCGGCTACATGCGACGCTTCGACCCCGAGTTCGTGGTGAAGCGAGGCCACTGGTGACCACCCCCAGCCCACTCGTGCCCACACAAGGGCAGCCGACGGAGAGGAACCCCCGGTGAACATCGCCTACCTCTACCCCTGGGACGTCGTAGGCGACCCCACCGCCCCCGGCCGCATCGCCGACCTGGGCGTGGACGCAGTCGCCCTGGCCGCCTCGTACCATTCCACCCGCGCCGCCACCCCTTACCACCCGAACCACCGCGTCCTGGATGTAGCCCACTCGGCCTTCTACCTGCCCATCCGCCCAGAGGCATGGGGCTCACTGGTCCCCGCCTCCCCCACCTGGACAACCCCCGACGCCTACCTCACGGCCCGGGACGCCCTGAAGGCGGCAGGCCTCAAGGTCCTGGCCTGGACCGTGCTCACCCACAACTCCTACCTGGGCACCAAGCACCCCGGCATCGCCACCCGCAACGCCTTCGGCGACCTGTACCCGCACGCGCTCTGCCCCGCTCACCCCGAGGTCGTCGACTACTGCGAACGTCTGGTCCGCGAAGTCCTCACCGTCGGCGAGCCCGACGGCCTCATCCTCGAATCCTGCGGCCCCATGGGCTTCGGCCACCAGAACATGCACGAGAAGACCGCCGGCGCCGACTGGAACGGCCCCCTGGGCGACCTCCTGTCGCTCTGTTTCTGCACAGCCTGCGCCCCCCAATACCCCGAAACCACCCAAGAGCACGTCAAACAAGTCGTAGACACCCAGCCCAACCCCGTCACCACGGAAGAGGGCCTGTCCGACCACGCTCAAGCCGTCCAAGAGGTACGGCTCAGCCTCTCCACCCAGCTACGCCAACGCCTGATCACCGTCGCCCGTGAACTCTCCCCCGAAACCCCGATCACCCTCCACGCCAACCCCGACCCATGGGCGGCAGGCGCCTTCGCAGCCCTCCCCCACGGCGAACCCGGCGCTGACGTCCTGGTCGGCAACTGCTGGGGCGACCCCGCCTCCGACGCGGACCGCCTCACCACCCTGGCCAACCTGTCCACCACCCCCGCCGCCAACCTGTCCACCACCCGCGCCCCGGCCGACAGCAGCAGCACGACCCGCCAGCGCATCGGCGCCTACGTCCTGGCTCTCCCGCCCCGCCCCGCCGACGCCACAGTCCTGGCCGACCAGATGGCCACCTACGCCAAAGCAGGCGCCACCGAGTTCCACCTCTACCACGCGGGCCTTGCCTCCCCTGCCCGCCTGGCAGCCATCCGCGAGGCCCTCAACCGCTGAACCACACACCACCAAGCCTCAAGTCACGTCGCCCGCACCACTCCATACCTGCGGACCAAGCGACCCTGCCAACCGGCACATGCCAACGACACGACCCGAACGCCTGAGTCGGCCACCAACCTCACCCAACCAACGAAGCGAGCCCACGGCCGACCCACCCCCGCACAAAGCCAACGCCCCAACCCCGACAGACCATCGGGGCCGGCCCACGGTCTGCCCAGACAACCTGCGCAGCCCGATGGCCCGATCCGACCGAGCGGACCCGAGCAGGTATCCGGCGATGCACGAAGCCCCGGCCCCCCGCAGGCTCAGGACCGGCGTCCCAGCCCTGAAACCCTGCAGGCGGCGAACCTCAACCCGTGACCTGGCCCAACCACCGCTCATGCGCGCCACCGAACGGCCCCTCGCCCTCGGTGACCGCCTTGAGCACCCACCGGGCCGACTCCTCAGCCGCCGCGATCACGTCAGCCGGATACCCAAACCGCACCTGATGCTCGGCGAACTCATCCTCATCATCCAGATAGATAACCCCGGTCCGCTTCTTCACCACGTCGAGATCCAGATCCACCATGGTCACGATGCCATCCCGCCATTCAGGCACCGTCGTGACGTCCACGTATATAGCGGTCCGGTGCGGTTCGGCGTTGAACAGCGCCACCCACCACTGATCCCGCGGAAACAACATCACGAACGGCTCTTCCCACACCACCGGCGGCTCGTATCCCTTTGCCCCCACGGTCCCGGGCCCGGCGCCCACCCACACGCCGTGGGCGTCCTCTCCAAGCCGTCGGGCCGCGTGGTGCCAGTGGAGCGAACCGTCAAATTTCCGGAATTCCACCCTCATGTCACGTGACGCTATCGTGCCGCTCCGACGAGGCCGCTCTCGTATGCGGCGATGACGAGTTGTGCCCGGTCGCGAGCGTCCAGCTTGGTGAGCAGACGACCGATGTGTGTTTTGATCGTGGCCAGGCTGAGGTGCAGATACCCGGCGATCTCATGGTTGGAAAGGCCTCGCGCGATCAACGTCAGCACTTCGCGCTCCCGCTCGGTGAGCTCGTCGAGCCCCTGGAACGCGGGCGCGGCAGGCGTCCTGGCGAACTCCTCGATCAGTCGCCGCGTGACCGAAGGCGCGAGCAGCGCCTCCCCTGCCGCCACCACGCGGATCGCCGACAGCAGATCGGCCGGAGGCGTGTCCTTGAGCAGGAACCCACTGGCCCCGGCCCGCAAAGCCGCGTACACATACGCATCAAGGTCGAACATCGTCACGATCAGCACCCTGGCCCCGCCCCCGAGCCGCCGGGTGGCCTCAATGCCATCCATTTCCGGCATCCGCACATCCATGAGGACGACATCCGGCCGCACCACCGCGGCCAGCGTCACCGCCTCAAGCCCCGTGGCCGCCTCGCCGACGACCTCCAGGCCGGGCTCGGAGTCCACGAGCAACCGGAAGCTCCCTCTGAGCAACGCCTGATCGTCGGCCACCAGCACCCGGATCGCGGACCCTCCCTGCTCACCTGCCCCGCCCACAGAACTCCCCGGCCCGGAAGCCTGTCCCCCTTCGGCAACATCACGCACTGAACGACTCGCCTCCTCCCCGGCCCCCTCGACTGCTCCAGCCAACGCTTCGGACGACTCACCCACGCCCGACCTGGGCTCCACGGGACCCCGTGCGCCCGACCGCGCCCTGACCGCGCCGCTCATGGAACCTCCCCATACGGCAGGGCCGCCCGCACGCGAAAGCCGTTCGCTCCCGGCCCGGCCTCGAAGGCTCCGCCGTACATCATGACCCGCTCCCTCATCCCGACCAGCCCGTGCCCCGCGCCCGTCGACGGCAGCACACGCCGGCCGGGGCCGTCGTCCGTGACCTCGATGAGCACCTCCCGCCCGTCGGCGGCCACCGATACGCGGGAGCGGGCGGGGGCCGCGTGTTTGACCACGTTGGTGAGCGCTTCCTGGATGATTCGGTAGGCCGACAGACTCACGCCTTCCGGCACTTCACTGACATCTCCGACGTCGAGCTCGACTTCGACGCCGCCGAGCCTGGCCCGTTCGGCGAGGTCGGGCAGGCCGTCGAGACTGGGTGCGGGGCCGAGGTCGGGTTCCGCGGCGGAGCGCAGCACGCCCAGCATGTGGCGCATCTCGACCATCGCGTTTCTACTGGCCGTCTCGATCACGCCCAGCGCGTCACGCGCGTCCTCCGGGCGGGTGGAGAACACGTGGCTGGCCACGCCCGCCTTGACCGCGATCAGCCCCACGCTGTGGGCGACGACATCGTGCAGTTCGCGGGCGATGCGCAGCCGTTCCTCGTTGACGGCCTGTTCCGCCTTGCGCGCCGCGTCACGCGCGGCGAACGCACGGCGCTCACGGACGGCCAATCCGAAGGTGAACGAGATGCAGAGCGCTGCCAGGCACGACGCGGTCTCGCCCATGACCCAGGTGACGCCGCCCGGCACCCCGGCGACGAGCAGCGTGATCAGGGCCAGCACACTGAAGATCGCGATGGAGTTGATCGGCAGTCTGCGGGAGGAGGCGGAGGCGACTAGATAGGCGGCGTAGGCGGGCGCGACGTAGGCCAGGCTCGGGAAGCCGGTCGAGAGGGCGACCACGACCGCGGCCGTCACCACCGCGAAGACCGCGATCGGCCACAATCGGCGCACCGCCAGCGGCGCGGCGAGCGCGAGTGGCAGCGCGAGCCGGACCCAGCCGGGCATGTCGGCGTCCGCGGCGCCGGCCAGGAAATACAGCGCGCACGCCCACGCGAACGCGCAGTCGAGCGCGATGAGCTGGGCGCGGCTGAGCCGCCTGGCGAACAAGTCCACGCGAAGAAAGGTATCCGGAGGTCAGGCTGGGCGCGTCATCCCACGGTCTGACTCTGCGAGCCCCGAATGACACCGTGGTCTGACGGCTCCCAGTCCGATGTGCGAACGGCCCGCCGTACCGCACCCTTGACCGCGTGATCGAACTCAGGCAACTGACCAAGCGATACGGAGACACGCTCGCCGTCGACGAGCTGAGCTTCCGCGTCGAACCGGGGCACGTGACCGGCTTCCTCGGCCCGAACGGCGCGGGGAAGTCGACGAGCATGCGGCTGGTGCTCGGCCTCGACGCGCCCACCTCGGGCCAGGCGCTGGTGAACGGCGGCCGCTACGCCGACCTGCGCCGCCCGCTCCATGAGGTGGGTGCGCTGCTCGACGCCGGTGCGGTGCATCCGGGCCGGAGCGCCTACAACCACCTGATGTGCCTGGCACTCAGCAATGACATAGGTGCGCGCAGGGTCGCGCAGGTCCTGGAACTGGTGGGCCTGAGCGGTGTGGCGCGCAAGAAGGCGGGCGGGTTCTCGCTCGGCATGAAGCAAAGGCTCGGCATCGCGGCGGCGCTGCTGGGCGATCCGGGGGTGCTGATGTTCGACGAGCCGGTCAACGGCCTCGACCCCGACGGCGTGCGCTGGATCCGCGGCCTCATGCGCGGGCTGGCCGAGGAGGGCAGGACCGTCCTGTTGTCCAGCCACCTGATGAGCGAGATGGCGCTGACCGCCGACCGCATCGTCATCGTCGGCCGCGGCCGGCTGGTGGCGGACGCGACCGTGGCCGAGCTCACCGCCGGATATCCCTCCCTGGAGGAGGCGTATATGGCGCTGACCGCCTCCAGCGTCGAATACGGAGCCGCGCGATGAGAGCGGTCCTCGCGTCGGAGTGGCTGAAGCTGCGCTCGGTCGGCTCCACCGGCTACGCGGTCGGCGCGGCCGCGCTCACGATCGTGCTCGGAATCGTCTGGACCCTCTATGTCGTGAGTCTGGCCGACGCGCGCGGCTCGATCAGGGCCGCCGCTCCGGAAGAGGGATTCCTGCCATTGGTGCAGGTCAGCCTGGCCGTCCTGGGCGTGCTGGCGATCACCTCGGAGCAGGCCGACGGCATGCTCAGAACCAGCCTGGCCGCCGTGCCCCGGCGTGGACGCCTGCTGTTCGCCAAGGCCGCGGTGGTCGGCGGCGTGACGCTCGCGGCGAGCGCCGCCGTCCTGATCGCCACCTACACCATCAGCCGCCTCATCGCCGGCGACCGCGCCCTCGGCTTCAACGACATCGGCCTGCTAGACGGCCTGCCCACCGTGCTGGCCTCCGCCCTGTCGGTCGCGGTGCTGGCGCTGGTCGGCCTGGGGCTGGGCGCCGCGACCCGCTCGACGGCCGCGGGCATCTTCTCGGTCGTCTCGCTGCTGTTCGTGCTCCCCAGCGTCGCCGCCTACCTGCCCGCTCCCTGGAACACGCGCGTCGCCTCGATCATGCTTCCCAACCTGGTGCCGCAGATCGCCGGCGACCGTCTGTCCCGCCGCCTCGGCGACGGGGTCCTGCCGCCGTGGGCGGCGCTGCTCGTCCTCATCGCGTACGGCGCCGCCGCGCTGCTGGCCGGATACCTCGTGTTGAGGAGGCGCGATGCGTGAACCGGCACCATGCGAGCGGGCGGGGACATCCCTTCCGGAGCACACGGGCCCAGGAGAAAGGAGACGTGGATGAGTGTGCTGGCCGCCGAATGGCTCAAGGTCAGATCGATCCGCTCCAGCCATCTGATCGTCGGCATCGGGCTGGGCTCCGTCCTGCTCGCCGCGGGGCTGGCCTGGATGGCGATCGGCATGTATGAAGACGCGTCGCCGTCCATGCGGCGCAGCGCGCGCATCGCGGAGCTGGAGGAGGTGGTGGTGATCGTTCCGCAGCTGTGCCTGGGCATCCTGGGCCTGGTGTCGTGGACGTCGGAC
This sequence comes from Nonomuraea endophytica, assembly GCF_014203235.1. Taxonomy (GTDB): domain Bacteria; phylum Actinomycetota; class Actinomycetes; order Streptosporangiales; family Streptosporangiaceae; genus Nonomuraea; species Nonomuraea endophytica. The sequence goes on from NZ_JACHIN010000008.1 coordinate 291,103, forward strand.
CGCGTGCTCCAAACCAGCCTGACGATCGTGCCGCGCCGCTGGCCCGTCCTGATGTCCAAGGCGGCGGTGGCCGGCGGGCTCGGGCTCGTGGTGGGCGCGGTGACGGTCTTCGGGACGTTCTTCCTGTCCCGCGGAATGCTCGCCGGGCGCTACCCGGTGAGCGGCTTCGCCGAGTCCTGGCCGATTCTGGTGCCGACCAGCATCTCCGTGGCGGTCTTCGCCGTGCTCGGGGTCGGACTGGGCGTGATCATGAGGTCTACGGCCGGGGCCGTGGCCGTCCTCGTCGGACTCGTCTACGTGATTCCGATGATCGGCGGCAATCTGCCCGAGCCGTGGAGCGAACGGCTGGGTTCGGTGATGATGGGGGCGCTGCCCAGGGAGATCGCCGGCGCCTCACTGGCCTCGTCGGTCTACGGCGAGCTGCTCTCCCCGGTCGCCGCCGCGCTCGTCTTGGCGGCCTATGCCCTGCTACCTCTGCTCGCGGGGGCCTGGTTGTTAAGGCGTCGCGACGCCTGACCGGCGTCGGAACACCCGCACAACCTGACCACCGTCAAACTTCGAAGCAGAAGGACACAGCCATGGCCCGAGGAGCCGGGCAGGGGTACGGCGTCGCCGTACCCCTGGAGAGGGTGCTAGACCTCCACCACGACCGGGATGATCATCGGACGGCGGCGGTAGGTGTCGCTCACCCAGCGACCCACCGTGCGGCGCACCACGCGGCGGATCTCCTGCATGTCGACGACCCCGTCGGCCGCCTTGGCCTCGAGGGCGCGTTCGATCTGCGGGATGAACTCGTCGAACTGCATCGGGTCGATCCCGGAGCCCCTGGCGTATATCTCGGGGCCCGCGGTCAGCTTGCCGGTCTGGGAGTCGACGACCACGACCACCGAGATGAAGCCCTCGTCGCCGAGGATCCTGCGGTCCTTGAGCGAGGTGTCGGTGATCTCGCCGACGGACGAGCCGTCCACGTAGACGTAGCCGGCGTGAACAGCGCCAACGATCTTCGCCTGGCCGTCGATGAGGTCGACGACGACGCCGTCCTCGGCGATCACGATGTGATCGTCGGGCACGCCGGTGAGCGAGGCCAGCCTGGCGTGGGCGCGCAGGTGGCGCCACTCACCGTGGACCGGCATGAAGTTGGACGGCCTGGTCAGGTTGAGCACGTACAGCAGCTCGCCCGCGGCGGCGTGTCCCGAGACGTGCACCTTGGCGTTGCCCTTGTGCACGACGCGGGCGCCCCACCGGGTCAGGCCGTTGATGACCTTGTTGACCGCGGTCTCGTTGCCCGGCACCAGCGAGCTGGCCAGCAGCACCGTGTCGCCCTCCGCGATGCGGATGGGGTGGTCACGGTTGGCCATGCGCGAGAGTGCCGCCATCGGCTCGCCCTGGGAGCCGGTGCAGATGAGGACGACGTCCTCCGGCGGCCATTCCTCGATGTCGCGGGAGTCGACGATCAGCTCCGGCGGCACCTGCAGATATCCGAGGTCGCGGGCGATGCCCATGTTGCGCACCATGGAACGGCCGACGAGCGCGACCTTGCGGCCGTACTTGGCGGCGGAGTCCATGACCTGCTGCACGCGGTGGACGTGAGAGGCGAAGCTCGCCACGATGACGCGCTTTTCCGAGGTGCGGATGACCTCGTCCACGACCGGGCCGATCTCGCGTTCGCTCGTGACGAACCCGGGCACTTCGGCGTTGGTCGAGTCGGACATCAGCAGGTCGACGCCCTCGGATCCGAGCCTGGCCATAGCGCCCAGGTCGGTCAGCCGGCCGTCGCTGGGCAGCTGGTCCATCTTGAAGTCGCCGGTGTGCAGCACCAGCCCGGCCGGCGTGCGGATGGCGACCGCGAGCGCGTCCGGGATCGAGTGGTTGACGGCGAGAAACTCGCAGTCGAACGGCCCGAAGCGGTCGCGCTGCCCCTCCACGACCTCGATCTTGGCAGGCTGGATGCGATGTTCGGTGAGCTTGGCCTCGATGAAGGCCAGCGTCAGCTTGGACCCGACGAGCGGAATGTCGCGCCGCTCGCGCAGGAGATACGGCACGGCGCCGATGTGGTCTTCGTGGCCGTGCGTCAGGATGAGCGCCTCGACGTCGTCGAGCCGGTCCCTGATGTATTCGAAGTCGGGCAGGATCAGATCAACGCCCGGCTGGTCGGGCTCGGGAAACAAAACCCCGCAGTCGACGATCAGCAGCCGGCCGTCGTATTCGAAGACGGCCATGTTGCGGCCGATCTCACCGAGACCGCCCAGCGCGACGATGCGCAGGCCCCCGTCGGCCAGCGGCGGCGGGTCCGGGAGTTCCGGATGCGGATGGCTCATGGTCTACCCGCCTGGAGACGTAGTGTTCGCAAAACTTCCTTGTCCTCCCCGTTCCTATATATCTGTCAACTTCACCCCGCCGGCCACCAGGCAGGCCCGCAGCTCGGCGATCTGCTTGTCATCCGCTTCCACGAGCGGCAGCCGTACCGGGCCCACGGGCATCCCGACCAGGCCGAGAGCGGCCTTGACCATGATCGCCCCACCGGTGCGCAGCATGATGCCGTCGACCACCGGAATCAACTGGCGGTGGATCGCGCGCGCTTGCTCGGCGTGGTTGTTCCGGAACAGCTGGATCATCTTGGCCAGCTCCGAGCCGACCACGTGCCCGACCACACTCACGAACCCAGCCGCGCCCACCGACAACCACGGCAGGTTGAGCAGGTCGTCCCCCGAGTAGAAGGCCAGGTCGGTGGCGAGCATCACCTGACCGGCGGCGAACATGTCGCCCTTGGCGTCCTTCACCGCGACGATGCGCTCGTGCTGCGCCAGCCGGATCAGCGTCTCGCTGGCGATCGGAACCCCGCTGCGGCCCGGGATGTCATAGAGCATCACCGGCAACTGGGTCGAGTCCGCCACCTGCGAGAAGTGTCGGTAGAGCCCCTCCTGCGGGGGCTTGTTGTAGTACGGCGTGACGACGAGCAACCCGTGGGCGCCCACCCGCTCGGCCGCCTTGGCAAGCTCGACGCTGTGGTGGGTGTCATTGGTGCCGGCTCCGGCGACAACGGTCGCCCGGTCACCCACAGTTTCCAGCACCGCCTCCAGGATGCGAGTTTTCTCCTCATCCGAGGTGGTGGGGCTCTCGCCAGTCGTCCCACTGACGACCAGGCCGTCATTGCGCTGCTCATCAACCAGGTAGGCCGCGAGCCGCCGCACAGCGGCATAGTCGACGGCGCCGTCCCGAGTGAACGGCGTAACCATCGCGGTCAGCATGCGACCGAAGGGGGCGTCGGTGGTTCCATTGGGCGAAGCCATAGTGCGAACGCTACCCGGATTCCCCAAACGCCACCGACAGCGCCACCCCGATAGTGGCCTCTGCTGGGGTTTGAGGTCTATCCGTTACGCCAGCGTGTGCTCTCCCTGACGTCCCCTTCTACCCAACTGCACCCAGACGTCATCTTCTATGCAACTACACCCAGATGTTACGGCAGGCCGAGTGAACACCTCCCACCGCCGCGGGCGCGCCCCGATCGGCCGCACGCTTCTCACGTCGGACGTGGTAACGCGCCGTAACGACGCCCCCAACCCAGCCAAGTGGTCAACACCCGAGTACACCCGCAACCAAAGGCACGTCCATGTCAAGGCTCTTCGTGCCCGGCGCCTGGTCTGGCCTGTCCGCACTTGATCTGGCCCAGCCCGGGCTGGTCTGGTCTGGCCTGTCGGCACCCGATCTGGTCCGTGTCGGCCGTGCGCGATCTGGTTGGTGCTGGCCGTGCCCGATCTGGTCCGTGTCGGCCGTGCGCGATCTGGCCCGTGCCAGCCGTACCCGATCTGGTTGGTGCTGGCCGTGCCTGATCTGACCTGGGCCGGTCCGTGCCGATCGGCCCTCGCCTGGTCTGGCCTCGCCCGGTCCGGTAAACAACCCGAGCCTGACCCCTGCCTGGTCTGGCCTCGCCCCGGTCAGGTGAACACCCCGAGCCAGGCCCCTGCCTGGTCTGGCCTGGCCTGGTCCGGTGCACAGCCCGAGCCCATCCCCGGCGCCCACCCCCGCCCACTACTAGGAGCAGGTTCCGATATGGCCAGCGCCTTGTTCACACGGCTTAGCCGAATCCGCAGGTCACGGCCTGATGCTGCTCTCGTGGTGCCCCAAGCGACCATGGAGCGGCTCCGGCGCCTGGTCGGGGGTTGCGGTTGGTGGTGGATGTTTGTGGCCAGGGTGGTGGTGGTTACCGGGGGCCCGTATCGCCACATGTGGGGTTTCGGCGCCACGTCCGGTCATGTCCTGGAAATGGAAGAGGTCGCCGATATGTGCTCGGGGGTACACACATCGACGACCTCTAACGGAGAATCGGTCACCCTTACACCCGCGTTACAGGGTTTCGCGGACAATTTTCCGCCATCGCAAAGTTGGTACTCCAACACTCGGCGATGACGGATGGTTACCTGCCGAATACGGCAACATGGGGCAACGCCTCACACGAACCCCAGGGATGCACTAGTGGCCACCTCTGATCCGGTCTACCTGCGCGTCGTCGAAGACATTCGGCGGCAGATCAACGACGGCACCCTCCTCCCCGGCGCGCCCATCCCCTCACGGGCGCAACTCACCCGTAAGTACCAGGTCGGCGAGACCGCGGCGCGTCACGCGCTGCGTGTGCTGGCCGCCGAAGGTCTCATCATCGGCCGCGTGGGCTCCGGCCATTACGTACGGGAACAGCCGGAGCTGTCCCCGCTGCACCGTTGGCGGTTTCTCGACCACCCGGCCCCTTTCGCCGCCGACCTGCAGTCGCAGGGCCGGCGGGTGACCTGGGACTGGCACAGCGAGCCCGCCGAAGCCGGGCCGGACATCGCCCGGCGGCTGCGTGTCGACGAGTCCGTGACGGTCTCGCGTACCCGGTACGTCTTCCGCGGCGATGGCAAACCGCTGCAACTTGCCACCTCATATGAGCCGATCGAGTTCGCGGCACACTCAGAGGACGAACGGCGCAGCTTGGTGACCCGGATGTCCGCACATGGCATCAAGATCACGGAAATTGTGGAGAGCGTGCGCACGCGCGTGCCGCGCCCTACGGAGAGTGACGCCCTGGACCTTCCGGCCGGGGTACACGTTCTCCACGTCGAACGGACTCACTGGGCCGGCGACCGCCCGGTCGAGACGAGCGACATCGTGATCCCCGGCGACCGATTCCAGGTGGTGTACAGCATGCCCATGTAATTCATCGGACGTTCCTTCCGATCAAGTCTGGATTCGACCGTAATCTCTGGTTATCGTCACGGCAATACCTCCGATGTATGGAGTGGCGATGAGTCCAAGGATGCTGGCGGGAATGACCATGGTCGCGGCGATGCTGGTGGCGCCTCCGGCGGGGGCAGACATTCGGGCCGAAGGCGCCCCGGCACGCGAAGACCCACAACCCGACGGACCGCCAACAGGCGACGCCATGACACGCGCGGCCGTTTCCCAGCGGGACCGGACAGCGCGGGGTGCGCCCGGAGAGCTGACGGCCCAGGGATCCACCACGGTGGCGCGGCCTGGTACTGATACGGAGTCGCGGAGGTCCTTCACCGGTGCGACACAAGGGAATGACGGGGACTCGGCATCCAAAGGGCCTTTGACGGGCACGGCACCCAGGCAAACCGGCAGGGATCCGGCATCGCGCGAGCCTTCCGCGGACACGGCGCTTAGGTATCCCGGCCAGGACCCGGCATCGTGGGGGCCCTGCCCAAGGGTGGCGCCTAATCAGGCTGGCGGAGATCCGGCATCGCAAGGGTCCGCTGCAGAAGCGGCACGGCCGGAGACATCTAGGGACGCGGAATCGCGTGAAGCCTTCGCGGGCGGGACGTGGTCGGATTCTGCCGGGATCTGGGCAGGTCAAGGGCCTTTGGTTGGTGCGACATTGCAGCAAACTTCCGGCCTGGTGGCGGCCCACGGGCGTTCCGGGACGGCGAACTTCCAGAAGGCTGCTGTGGGGGCGGAGCCGTACACGTTGTGGTTTGACGAGCCGGCGCCTGATTCCAACAGCGGGTGGGAGCAGCGGTCGTTGCCGATTGGCAATGGGGCGTTGGGGGCGACGGTGTTCGGTGGGGTGGCGGCTGAGCGGCTGCAGTTCAACGAGAAGACCTTATGGACCGGTGGGCCGGGGGTCAGTGACTACAACTACGGCAACTGGGACACACCGCGGCCGGGTGCCCTTGACGGCATTCGCGAACGTATCTGGACGGAAGGTGGGGTCAAGCCTGAGGACGTGCTGGCCGCGTTGGGGCACAAGTCCGACTCGCCGCGCCATCGGCGCTTCGGGGCCTATCAGAGCTTTGGGGATCTCCGGCTGACCTTCAACCCGCCACCCACCGCTCCGGACAACGCCGCAGAGCGATCCGCCTCCGGCCCGATGACCGCCGGACCGTCGGGCTCGGGCTTGGGTTCGACGGTTTCCCGGTCAACCGCCCCTGGTCTGGCAACCTCCAGCCCAACATCCCCAGGTACGACAGCCTCAGGTACGACGGCACGAGGCCCGGCAGGCTCGGGTTCAGCACCACACGATCCAGCACGGCAAGATTCAGCACCGCTGAGTCCGGCGGCACAAGGTTCGACACCACATGGTCCAGCGCCAAAGGGCGCGACCGCCCAGGGGCTGGCGAACTCAGAGCTGACGAACCCAAGACTGCCCTCAGGGCAGACAAACCCAAGGCCGATTAACTCAGGGCTGATGGCCTCCGGGTCGACTAACTCAGGGCCGATGGCCTCAGATCTGGCAGCCCAGGGGCCCGTCAGCACAGAACCAGCGGAAGCCAGCGAATACCGCCGCTACCTAGACATCTCCCAAGCAGTGGCGGGCGTCTCCTACACCTCAGCGGGCGTCCACTTCACCAGGGAGTACTTCGCCTCCGCCCCGGCAGGTGTGATCGTGGGCCGCCTGTCGGCAAAGGCACCAGGGCAAGTGTCCTTCAAGGCCGAGATCTCCACCCCGGCCAACCGCACCAGAACCGCCAAGGCCGCCGACGGCCGGGTCACGGTCAAGGGCGCCCTGGCCAGCAACGGCATGCGCTACGAAACCCAGCTCCAAGTGGTCAACCGGGGCGGAAGCCGTACCGATGGAGCGGATGGGTCGGTGACGGTCACCGGTGCGGACGAGGTGGTGTTGATCCTCGGCGCGGGCACCGACTATGCAGCGAAATATCCGATGTATCGGGGTGATGACCCGCATGCCAAGGTCACCGCCCAGGTGGATCGGGCGGTCAGGCTGGGGTATGACGGGCTGCTCGCGAGGCATCGGGCCGACTATCGGGGGCTGTTCGACCGGATGCGGGTGGAGTTGGGCGGGGTGATGCCGGCCGTACCGACGGATGAGCTTCTTGCCTCTTACGGCGCCGCACCGCAGGCGGATCGCGCGCTTGAGCAGCTTTACTACCAGTTCGGGCGGTATCTGCTGATCTCGTCCTCCCGGCCGGGGTCGTTGCCCGCCAATCTGCAGGGTGTCTGGAATGTGCATGAGGCGCCGCCGTGGCAGGCCGACTACCACGTCAACATCAACCTGCAGATGAACTACTGGCCTGCCGAGATGACCAATCTCGGCGAGACGTTCGAGCCGTTTGCCCGCTATGTCGATGGGCTGCGCGAGCCAGGAGGGGTGACGGCGCGGCAGATGTACGGTGCGGATGGGTTCGTCGCGCACCATGCCTCCAACATCTTCGGCCATACGGGCGCTTGGGACCATCCCGCCTATTTCTTCCCCGAATCCGGCGCATGGCTGGCCGGTCAGCTGTACGACCACTACCGATTCACCCGCGATCGCTCCTTCTTGAAGAAGACGGCATACCCGGTCATGAAGGACGCCGCTCGCTTCTGGCTCGACTTCCTGCAGACCGACCCGCGCGACGGCAAGCTCGTCGCCATCCCCAGCCGATCGCCCGAACTCGGCCCGTCGGTGGCGGGCGCGTCGATGTCGCAGGAGATCTTGTGGCAGCTGTTCACCGAGGTCAGGGAGGCCGCGCTGGTGACTGGCGACCCGACCTTCGCGGCGAAGGCCAACAAGGTACTCAAGAAGCTCGATCCCGGTCTGCGCATCGGAAAGTGGGGCCAGCTTCAGGAATGGAAGGAAGACCTGGACGACCCGGACGAGACGCACCGCCACGTCTCGCACCTGTACGCGCTTCACCCTGGACGCCAGATCTCCCCGCGAACCACCCCAGAGTTCGCGGAGGCCGCCAAGGTCTCGCTGAACGCCCGTACCGACGCGGGGACCGGCTGGAGCAAAGCCTGGAAAATCAACTTCTGGGCGCGCCTGCTCGATGGCGACCGGGCCCACAAACTGCTCGGCGACCAGCTCAGAACCAGCACCCTGCCCAACCTGTGGGATACGCATCCGCCGTTCCAGATCGACGGAAATTTCGGGGCGACGGCGGGAATGACGGAGATGCTCCTGCAGTCCCATCTGGATGCCCTTGACCTGCTCCCCGCCCTGCCCGCCGCCTGGGCTGACGGCTCGGTGGACGGCCTGCGTGCGCGCGGGGCGTACACGGTGGGGCTGACGTGGAAGGGCGGCAAGCCATCCGAGATACGGCTTCGCGCCGATAAAGCGGGATTGGCGACGCTACGGCATGACATGTTCCGCATGCCGGTACGCGTCTACCAGAACGGCCGTCCGGTCGCCGCCGTGCGTCATGGCGACAAGCTCGTCATACCCACCAAATCCGGTACGAGCTATCGCATTGTGCCCGCGTGAATACTGTCGGTGGAGGTTGATAGAAAGTTCTCGTGCTAGTCAACGACCTTCCCGCGCACGAGCGGCCGCGCGAGCGCCTCATGGCGTCCGGCGGCGCCGCGCTCGCCGACCGTGAGCTGCTCGCCGTGCTGCTCGGGTCCGGGTTCCGCGGGGCGGGCGCCGTCGAGCTCGCCGCGCGTGTCATCGAGCACTGCGGCGACCTCGGCGAACTCGCCCGCGCCGAGCCCCACCGCCTGCTCGCCGTCCCGGGCGTCGGTCCCGCGAAGGCCGCCCGCGTCGCGGCCGCCTTCCATCTCGTACGGCGGGCGCAGGCCGGGCCGGAGCGGGCCAGAATCACCGGCAGCTCCGACCTGGCCGAGGTCACCGCGCCACTGCTGCGCGGGCACACGCGCGAACGGCTCGCGGTCGTGGTGTGCGACGGCCAGGGCGGCATCCTGCGACGCACCGTCCTGACGGAAGGCGGGGCCGACCACACACCGTTCCCGGTCCGCGAGATCATCACCACCGTGCTCACCATGGGCGGCGCCGCGTTCGGGGTCGCCCACAACCACCCGGCCGGCACCCTCACCCCCAGCCACGCCGACCTGGCCGCCACGACCCGCCTGGCGGAGGCGGCCGACACCGTGGGCCTGCGCCTCCTCGACCACCTGATCGTCACCGACACCGCGTGGCGCCGCATCCCTACCGCGTAGCCGCGCTTTGGCTGGGGGTACGGCGTGGGCGGGGGTGCCCGGGGGCCGAGAGCTTGGGCGGTCGAGAGCCCGGTTGGGTGGGCCGAGACCCCGGGGCTGGGCCGGGAGGGCGGGAGGGCGGGGCTGTGCGCGTTGCGCCGGGAGCCGCCGGGCAACGTCTCGCCGACGCGGCGCCAGACAAGCGTGGGGGCGGGCGTGGACGGGTGACGTGGGGGCGCGGGAGGCGGGGACGGTCGTGGGGGCGGGAGGGCGGAGGCTGTGCGCGTGGCGCCGGGAGCCGCCGGGCAACGTCTCGCCGACGCGGCGCCGGACAAGCGTGGGGATCGGCGGTAGAGGGGTGGGGCGTCGATGCGGGCGGAGGGGACAGGGACGGGCGGGGGTGCGGGTGGGGACGCGAAGGGTGTTGGCGAGGGCGGGGGCGGGAGGGCTGTGGGTGTGGGGGTAGCGGACGGGACTGCGGGGTCGAGCAGGGGTGTGGAGGGGAGCGGACGGGACGTGCGGGGTGGGGCAAGGGGTGTGGGCGTAGCGAGTGGAAGGGGCGGGGGCGGGGCGAGAGGGCTGTGCGGTGTGGGGGGTAGCGGACGGGACGTGCGGGGTGGAGCAGGGTGTGCGGGTAGCAGGTGGGAGGGGCGAGGTGGGCAGGGAGTGGTGGGTGGGTAGGGGTGGGTGGCGCCGGGGACTTTTGTCGGCCCGGCGCCGGTCTACTGCTACTGGGGCTTGCGGCCTATTAGGAGGGTGGTTAGTTCGTTCAGGGCTACCGGGCTGTCTACCTGGAAGCCGGCTTCGCGCAGCCACCCCTCCCCCTGCGCGATCGTGTATTCCGACGAGCCGCTGAGCAGCGCCATGTTCAAGCTCATCAGCAACCCGAACGCCGACTCCTCCCGCTGGTCGTCGATCATGCTGTCGTAGATGAGCAGGGCGCCGCCCGCGGGCAGGTGGTCGTAGGCGCGCTGGATGATCTGGCGGCGCTGGGACTCGACCCAGTCGTGGAGCACGTGCCCGATCACGTACACCTCGGTCTCGGGCAGCGGGTCGGTGAAGAAGCTGCCGGCCTGGAAGCGGACTCGGGTCCCCAAGTCGGTAGAGGCCACCAGCTCGTCGAATAGGGGGTTGAGGGGGGCCAGGTCGAAGGTGACGCCTTCCAGGTGGGGGTGGGCGGCGGCGATGCGGGTGGTGAGCATGCCGCGGCAGCCGCCGAGGTCGGCGAAGGACTTGACCGAGGACCAGTCGAACTTTTCGGAGATGGGGCGGCCGAGGAGGGTGGCGTAGCCGTCCATGCCTTCGGCGAAGGAGCGCGTGCGCTGGGGGGTGGCGTACAGGGCGGGCATGGGGTCGTCGACCTTGGCGCCGTGGGCCAGGTTGGCGGCCGTTTTGAGGAAGGAGGTCAGGTCGCCCCACGCGGGGTAGAGGCGGCGCTGGTTGAGGGCGAGGAAGCCGCCGATGTACTCGGGGGCGCCGGGGGTGAGGTACGCGCTGGCCGCGGCGGTGGGGCCGTAGCCACTCGCGTCTCGGGTTAGCAGGCGCATGGCTACCAGCGCGTCGAGGAAGTCGCCGGCGACGTTCTGGTGGAGGCCGAGGTCGTCGCGCAGACGCTCGAAGGGGACGGGGCCGTCGGCGACCTTGGAGAAGACGCCGAGCTCGACGGCGGCGTAGAGGGCCTGGGCCTCGTAGAAGCCGGTGGCGGTCTTGATCAGGGAAGCTGCGGTCAGCGTCATGGGCTGTCTCCTAGTCCTTGGTGAAGCAGAGGATGAAGGCGTCGCCGCGGGTGCTCGGCGTGTAGGCGGTGGTGGTGTAGGCGTGGTACGGCTGCCGCTCGACGACGACGCGGTCGAAGAAGCGCAGGTAGCGTTCGAGGATGGTGGCGGCGGAGGCGGTGCAGGTGGCGGCGTCGGGGACGTCTCCGTCGAGGGAGAACATGGGCACGAACGTGCCGCCGGGGCGCAGCGCGCGCACCACCTTGGGCATGAACGCGTCGAGCCTGGCCCGGTCCTCGAAGATGGCCTTGGGCAGTTCGGGGTCGAAGAAGACGCCGTCGTAGCTTTCGGGCCGGAGGGTCTCGACGTAGTCGAAGAAGTCGGCTTCGACGATCTCCAGGGTGGCGGGCACGTCGGGGTTGGCCTCGCGGAACAGCTCGATGACCTTGGGGTGCTTCTCGACGACGGTGTGCCGGTAGGTGTCGGCGCGCCCGGCGATGCGCAGGGCGGAGTAGCCGAGCCCGAGGCCGACCTCCAGGAATTCGCCGCCGCGTTCGCACAGCAGGTCGGCGGAGCGCCACATGAGGGAACGTTCCCAGCCCTGCATGGCCTGGACGTCGCCGATGTAGAGCGTCACCTCTCCTTTCTCGTCGCGGACGAGGTTGATCTCGGTATCCGGAAGGGTCGTCATGTCTCTCCCTTGGTGAGGTGGTCGATGAAGCCGGTGGTGTGGGCGCCTTTGCGGAAGACGGGGGTGGCGAGCACCTCGCGCAGGAAGGCGGTGTTGGTGCGCAGTCCCGGCCCGGAGACGCGCAGCTCGGACAGGGCCCGGTCCATGCGGTCGATGGCCTGGTCCCGGTCGGCGCCCCAGGTGACGATCTTGGCGATCATGGGGTCGTAGTCGGGCGGGATGCGGGTTCCGGCGCGCACGTGGGTGTCCACGCGGACGAACGGGCCGCCGGGCGGCGTGAACTCCTCAATGAGGCCGGGGGCCGGGGCGAAGTTCCGCTCGGGGTCTTCGGCGTTGATGCGGCATTCGAGCGCCGCGCCGCGCCGTACGACATCCTCCTGCCGGAACGGCAGAGGGAGGCCGGAGGCGACGGCGAGTTGCTCGCTGACCAGGTCGAGGCCGGTGACCAGTTCGGTGACGGGGTGTTCGACCTGGATGCGGCAGTTGGTCTCGATGAAGAAGTAGTCGCCGGTGTCGTCGTCGACGAGGAACTCGAAGGTGCCGAGTCCTCGGTAGCCGATGGCGCGGGCGCCGGCGAGCGCGGCCTGCGCCATCCGTTCGGCGAGCTCGGGCGCGATGGCGGGCGACGGGCTCTCCTCCAGGAGCTTCTGGCGGCGCCGCTGGGTGGAGCAGTCGCGTTCGCCCAGGTGTACGGCGTTGCCGTGCGCGTCGCAGATCACCTGGATCTCCACGTGGTGCGCGGCCCGCAGGTAGCGCTCCAGGCAGACCCGGTCGTCGCCGAACAGGAGCTGGGCCTCGGCCCGCACCCGCCGGTAGGAGTCGGAGAAGCCGGCGCCGGAGTGCACGATCGCCATGCCGCGCCCGCCGCCCCCGGCCACGGCCTTGATGACGACCGGGTAGCCGACCTCGTCGGCGAGCCGGCGGCCTTCTTCCTCCTCGACCGCGTGCAGGCTGCCGGGCAGCACCGGCACCCCGGCCGCGCTCATGGTGGCGCGGGCGGCGGCCTTGTCGCCCATGGCCTCGATGACGTCGGCGGACGGGCCGATGAACGTCAGCCCGTACTCCTCGCAGATGCGGGCGAACTCGGCGTCCTCCGACAGGAATCCGTAGCCGGGGTGGACGGCGTCGGCGCCGGACTGCAGGGCGGCCTCGATGAGGGCGGCGGCGTTGAGGTAGCTGCGCCGGGCCGGGGCGGGGCCGATCCTGATGGTCTGGTCGGCCCAGTCGGGCGGCGCGTCGGCCGCGGAGTGCACGGCGACGGTCCTGATGCCGAGCTCCCGGCAGGTACGCGCCACCCGGAGCGCGATCTCGCCCCGGTTGGCGATCAGCACGGTGCCGAACATCATCGGGACCCGGGGAAGAGGGTGTCGCAGGCCGAGGAGTCGCCGGGCGCGATGACCACGAGCGGCTGGTCGTACTCGACCGGCGCGGCGTCGGCGGCGGGGATCTCGACGACGCGGCCGGGGGCCTCGGCGACGATCGGGTTCATGAGCTTCATCGACTCGACGATCCCGATCTGCTGGCCGACCTCGACGGTGTCGCCGACGGACACGTACGGCGCCGCCCCCGGCTCCGGCGCCCGGTAGAAGGTGCCGACGAGCGGGGCGCGTACCTGGATGTGGCCGTCGTCGGGAAGCGGCGGGTCCACCGTCGTGGTCACCACGGCGGGGAAGCCGTCGCTCCAGGTCAGCTCGGCGCTGGCCAGCCCGTGCGAGATCTTGAGCGTGGCCGGTGGGTGCGGCAGCAGGGAGACCAGTCTGGTCGCCGCCTCGCACAGCGTGTCGAAATCGCTGTCGTTGGGGAGCTCGGTCATGGATTCACCTCCGGGTGAGTTCTGGGACGCCGAAGCGCCGGAACCGGTCGCGGCGCTGCCGTACCAGCTCGGGGCCGGACAGCGGGAGCAGTTCGGCGAAGGCGGCGCGGACGGCGGCGCCGAGCAGGGCGGCGGCCTTGGCGGGATCGGTGTGCGCGCCCCCGTCGGGCTCCTCGACGACCGCGTCCACCACGCGCAGCCGCAGCAGTTCGCCCGCCTCGACCTTGAGCGCGGCCGCGGCCCTCGGCGCCTCCGCGGCGCTCTTCCACAGGATCGAGGCGCACCCCTCGGGGGTGATCACGGAGTACCAGGCGTTGGCGCTGATGAGGACCCGGTTGGCGACGGCGAGCGCGAGCGCGCCGCCGCTGCCGCCCTCGCCGGTGACGACGGTGACGACGGGCACGGTGAGCTGGGCCATGAGCCGCTGGCTCTCGGCGATGGCCAGTGCCTGGCCGCGTTCCTCGGCGGACAGGCCGGGGTAGGCGCCGGGCGTGTCGACGAGGGTGAGGACGGGCAGGCCGAGCTTGTCGGCCAGGCGCATCAGCCGGGCGGCCATCCGGTAGCCCTCGGGCGAGGGCATGCCGAAGTTGGAGGCCGTGCGGTCGCGGGTGGTGTGGCCCTTCTGGTGGCCGATGAGCATCAGCGGGAGCCCGTCGAGGCGGCCGATGCCGGCCACGATCGACGGGGAGTCGCCGAAGACCCGGTCGCCGTGCAGGCGCAGGAAGTCGTCGAGGATGAGGCCGGCGTAGTCGGCGGTGGTGGGGCGGCCGGTCTCGCGCGCCAGCAGTACCACGTCCCAGGGTTCACGCGACGGCGGGATGAACGGCGCGACAGCCTCGAAATCCGGCGAGACATCCGAAGAAGCCGATACCAGCGACGACAGCGTCGCGCGCAGACCCGAGCGCGGCACGATCGCGTCGACCATCCCGTGCTCCAGCAGGAACTCGGCCGTCTGGAAGCCTTCCGGCAGCTCCTGCCTGATCGTCTGCTGGATGACCCTCGGCCCGGCGAAGCCCAGCCGCGCCCCCGGCTCGATGAGGATGACGTCGGCCAATGTCGCGAACGAGGCGGCCACCCCGCCGAACGTGGGATCGGCGATCACCGAGACCGACAGCACCCCGGCCGCGTCCAGGCCGGCGAAGGCCTGGGCGGTCTTGGCCATCTGCATGAGCGCGATCACGCCCTCCTGCATGCGGGCGCCGCCCGAGGCGGTCACGGTGATCAGCGGCGCCCGCTCGGCCGCCGAGGTCTCGGCGGCCAGCGTGACCAGCTCTCCGACCGCGGCGCCGAGGCTGCCGCCGAGAAAGCGGAAGTCCATGACGACCAGCACGACGGGCCGCCCGCCGATCGTCCCCCGGCCGCCGACGGCGGCCTCGTGCAGGCCGGTCGCCGCCCGCGCCGCCGCGATCCTCTCCGGGTACGGCACCGCGTCGACGAACCCCAGCGGGTCCTCCACCACCTCCGGCGTCTCGAAGGGCCGGAACGAGCCCGGGTCGAGCAGCTGCTCCACCCGCTGCCCTGCGGTGACGGGATGATGGCACCCGCACTCGGGACAGACGCCCAGCGCCCTGCCGAACCGGCGGTGATGGATCATCGCCTGGCAGCGCCGGCAGCGGATCCACCTCTCCTCCACGACTTCCTCCTAGAACGCCGAGACCACGGTGAAGGTCTCGTAGGGCTGCTCGCGGTCGGTGTCGAGGTAGGGGCGCAGCGGGCTGGTGTGGCGGTGGCTGCTGCTGTGCACCCAGTCCTGAAGGTGCTGGGCGCTCTCCCAGTAGCTGGTGACGGCCATGGTGGTCTCGTTCACCTGGGAGTGCAGGAGCTCGTTGCCGAGCATGCCGGGGGTGCCGACGAGCTGCTCGCTGATCTGCTGGTACGTCTTCGACAGCGGCTGCACCTCCTCCTTCGGCACGCGGTACCAGAGGATGACCCGGACCCGCTCGTGGTCGGTCGGCATGGTGGCCATGGAGCCTCCTGTTCGGTAAGGGGCCAGCCGCGCGCGGTTGTCGACGTGCGCGGGGCTGAGTTCGAATTGCCGGAACGCGGACTCGTCGGTCCAGTCGGTGATCACGTAGTAGGCGTCCTCGCCGCGCAGCAGGCTCTGTCCCCGGTTGGCGGGGTGGGCGGCGATGCTTTCGGCGACCTCGCGCCAGGTGCGCTCGAAGGCGTCCTCCTGGCCGGGCCGTACCTGGATGTCGAGCAGCACGCGGAAGGTCACAGCGTGTACACCGCCATGGCCTCGACGTTGCCGAGGAAGACCAGCACCGTGATGACGGTCCTGACCATGTTCCACTTGCCGAAGGCGGGACGCGGGTCGCGCTGTGACCAGTCCTCGGGCAGGTCGTCGGGGTCGAGCCGCATGACCCGCTTCTTCAGCACGGCGTTGCGCGTCGCGGAGATCACGATGACCGCGACCAGCGCTGCGATGAGCGTACCGAGCAGGTATCGTGCGCCCTTGGTGGGCGCGACCAGCAGCAGGTAGACGTCGCACGCCAGCACGCCGATCACCATGATCGGCCCGAGCGGGTCGAACCGTGGCGACCAGTACTGGTGTAGCCGCACGTACTCGCCGGCGGGCAGGCGGCGCATCCAGGGCACGCCGCCGATCGCCGACCACAGGAGCATGCCCGCGACCAGGCCGCTCAGCGCGATGGAGATCTGTGAGACCAGGACGCCCATCGGCTCAGCCCGCCGCCTGCTCGACCAGGCCCTTGATCCGCTTCATCTGGACAGCGGTGTTGGTGTTGAGGCGCTCGCGCATGGCGGCGTCGTCCACCGGGGAGACGGGCTTCATTTCGAAGTCCTGGACCCAGCGCATGCGTACCTGGCCGGGCGCGGTCTCGGTGTACTCCCAGAAGAGGTTCATGTACTTGAACCAGCCGGTCTCGACCCGGTGGGCGCGTACGGTCCTGGTCTCGGGGTCGGAGGTGCGCTCGGAGACCCAGCTCCACTTGTTGCCCTGCGGGTCGGGGTGCATGGTGAGCCGGAACCTGATCGTGTGGCCGTCGCGGGCGAGGATCTCGGTGGCGGCGTACTCGCTGAACAGCTCGGGCCACGACTCGACGTCGTTGGTCATCTTCCAGACCAGGTCGAGCGGGGCGGCGATGTCGATGGCGTTGTCGGTGTGGCCGGCCATGATCAGGCCTCCCAGTGGTAGAAGGGCGTGGCCATGGCGTCCTTGGGCTCACGCCAGTTCGGGTCGTAGGGCGAGATGAACTCGCTGAGGCCGGTGTTGAGCTCCTTGTAAAGCTCGGTGCTCCTGGCCTTGTAGAGCCCGTCGGTGATGTCCTCGCCGGCCTCGACCAGGTGGAAGTAGAGGTCGTGGAAGCGGAACAGGGTGCGCCGCGAGGCCCCGATGAGGTGGGGCAGCTCGGAGGCGTCCGACTTGGCGAAGAGGGCGGCGACGGCGTCGGCGTTCGCCGCGTCCATCTTCGCCACGATGAGCGTTCGCTGCATGGTCATCCCTTCTGGTGTTGGGTCAGCCGGCGGCCGGCCTGGAAGAGGGTGTCCGGGGGGTTGAAGCTGTAGCTCAGGCGTACGGCGGGCGTCGCCGGCCGCCCGAACCGGGAGCCCGCGGCCACCCGGATCTTGGCCCGCGCGGCGGCGGCCAGCATGTGCTCCTCGCTGGCGCCGCGCACCCACAGGAAGAACCCGCCGTGCGGCGGCCGGGCGAAGCAGGCCGTGCCCAGGCCCTTGACCAGGGCGTCCCGGCGGGCGCCCAGCTCCTTGCGGAGCATGGTGAGCCTGGTGTCGTAGCCGCCGTCCTCGATGAGGGTGGTGACCGCCAGCGAGGCCAGGTGGTTGAGCCCGCCGCCGCTGGACAGCAGCCCGCTGGCGGCGGCGGAGGCCACCATGGCCGGGGCGGCCAGCATCCAGCCGAGGCGCAGCCCCGGGCCGAGCGTCTTGGCGAACGAGCAGAGCCTGACCACCCCCTCGTACCCGGCCAGCTCGGCCATCGGCTTCGGCATGGGCAGCTCGTCTAGGCACAGCTCGGCGTAGGCGTCGTCCTCCACGACGAGGACGTCGTGCTCGCGGGCCACGTCCAGCAGCGCCAGCCGCCGCTCCTCCCCCACCAGCCGCCCGGTCGGGTTGTGGAAGGTGGGGATCAGGTAGGCGAACGCGATCCGCCTGCCGACGGCCCGGTGCCTGCGGACGGCGGCGGCCAGCGCGTCCGGCTCCGGTCCCGCGTCGTCGGCGGCGAACGGGGCCAGGCGCAGCCCCCGGTCGGTGAAGATCTGCTTGCCGTAGTCGTAGGCGGTCGGCTCGCACAGGACCACGTCGCCGGGCTCGGCCAGCGTGGTGGCCAGCATGTGCAGGGCGTGGGAGGTGCCCGCGGTGATCAGGATGTGCTCGGGTCCGCAGCCGGCGCGTTCGGCCAGGGCCTCACGCAGGGGCTGGACGCCCTGGTTCTCGCCGTAGGAGAGGGCGGCGGGGCCGTACCGGGAGAAGGCCTTGTCGTAGGCGGCGGCGAGCAGGTCCACGGGGAGCAGGGCGGGGTCGAGGTAGCCGGGGGCCAGGTCGGTGATCCCGGGCGGCGCGACGTCCTGCACGATTCCGGTACGCCAGTACGGGCTCACCCCGCGGCCAGCAGGACGGCGCGCAGTTCCTCGGCCGCGGCGCGGATGGAGCTGTGCGGCCTGGCCAGCGCGATGCGCAGCGAGCGGTCGCCGCGGGCGGGCTCGGCCCAGTGGAACTGGGTGCAGGGCAGCGCGTAGACCTGACGCTTGTGCAGTTCGTCCCAGATGTCGTCGCAGCTCAGGTGGCCGAGGTCGACCCGCTCCACGCTGACGCGGCTGTCGGGGTCGGGGAAGCTGACGCCGGGCACGTCGCCCAGGACGCCGCGCACGATCGCGCGTCCCTCGGCGATGAAGGCGTGCAGGTCGGACAGGCCGCCGTTGGCCGCGTCCTCGGCGAAGTGCTCGACGAGCGTCAGGATGAACGGCGAGACGCCGAGCAGGATGTCGGAGTAGATCTTGGGGATGGGCAGGCCGATGTTGCGGCTGTAGGCCAGCAGGCCGACCTTGAGGTCGAGCGTCGCCCAGAGCTTGCCGGTGTCCTCGATGACGACCCACCGGCAGCCGCTGGCCTCCAGCACCGCGTAGTGGTCGTAGTGGGCGCGGGTGTCGAAGCCGCGGAAGGAGGTGTCCAGGGCCAGCACGACGTCGCGCTCCCTGCACACCTCGGCCACCTCGGCCAGCCGCCGGGCCGACAGCACCCGGCCGGTCGGGTTGTTGGGCGTGGTGATGAAGACACACCCCACCCCCTCCGGTACGGCCAGCGCCGGGTCCCCCGTGTGCAGCGGCTCCTCCTCGACCGGCACCAGCCGCAGCCCCACGCCGCGCAGGATGTCGGGGATGTTGTCGAAGGTCGGATGCACCAGCCCGACCGCGTCCGACGTCGTCACCAGCGACCTGGCCAGGATCTCCATGGCCACGGACGAGGCGTAGCAGCTGAGCACCGCGTTGTCGCCCACGGGGTAGCGGTGCTGGCCGAGCAGCTGGAAGAAGGTCCGGTGGGCGGTCCTTTCCAGGTCGGCGATCGGCTGCATCGCGGCCTTCTGGAAGAGCGTGGACAGCTCGTCGATGATGCGCTGCTGGCCGTCGCTGAGCTCCTGGCGGGCGTGGCCGTCGGCCACGTTCAGCTCGCTGTCGAGAGCCAGGATTTCGAGTTCGGTGAGGTTGACATTGCTCGAGATCATCTCTACGCCCCGTCGTGTTCTACCGGGAAATCCGGATGCTGTGCTGGTCAAGCCATTGGTTGATCTGCAGGACCGACTCCATGTCGGTCAGGTCGCGCCAGGCCCGCTTGGGCTCGATCGGCGACTCCAGCAGCGCCCTGGCCCTGCCCGTGTCGATGAGCGGCAGGACGGGGGCGCCGGAGTCGTCGAGGAGCCGGCCGAGCTCCGACTTCAGCAGCGGCGCGTACCCCGGGTCGCGGCCGGTGGGGAACTGGCTGGGCCCCCGCTCCAGGACGGAGGCGGGCAGCAGGTCGGCGACGGCGGCCCTGAGCAGGCTCTTGGGCTTGCCGTCGAAGGTCTTCATCGCCCACGGCACGTTGAAGAGGTATTCGACGAGCTGGTGGTCGCAGAACGGCCAGCGCAGCTCCAGCCCGCCGGCCAGGCTGACGCCGTCGTCGAGCGCGCAGCCGAACTCCTGCCACCCCTGCAGGTGCAGGTAGTAGATCTCGCGCATGCGCCGCTCGTCCTGGTCCTCCCCCTCCAGGTACGGCATGCCGGCCAGGTCCTCGCGGTACCTGTCGGCGCAGTAGCCGGGCACGTCGAGTTCCTTGAGCAGGTCGGGCGCGAACAGCCCGGTGCCGAGCCCGTCGGGCGGCAGGTGGTGGGCGGTGGCGGCGACCCACGGATAGGTCTGGGCGGCGACGACCTCGGGCCGGTCCATGCCCATGAAGGAGGCGAAGACGGTGTCGGCCTGCTCGCCGGCCAGCACGACGCTGACCTTCTCGCTGACGCGCCTGGCCAGCGCCCGCAGGGAGGCGGGGAACTGGGGCGCGGCGACCGGCAGGTCCTGCTGGGCGGCGACCGCGGTGCGCCGCAGCACCGGGTCGGTGACGGCGACGCCGTCCAGTTCGACGAACTCGTGCTCGGAGCCGATGTACGCGGCCACCTCGCGGGCGTAGGGCGCGTCCTCACTGGCCCGCATGGGCCCGGGGCCGCCCGCGGCGCCGCCGGGGTAGCCGACGGTGAACGTGCGCAGCGGCCCGTCGCCCCGCTCGGCCCCCCGATCGGCCAGGGTCTTGGCGGCGATCGCGGCGACCGTGCTGGAGTCGAGGCCGCCGGACAGCAGCACGCCCACCGGGACGTCGGCGTCGAGCTGCTGAGCCACCGAGTGTTCGAGCAGCTCGCGGATGCGGGCCACGGTGGTCTCGTGGTCGTCGGTGTGCGGCCGGGCCGTGAGCTGCCAGTAGCGGTGCTCGTGGACTCCGGAGCGGCTGACGGTGACGACCTCGCCGGGCCGTACGCGCCGCATGCCCTTGACCGGGCTGCGGCCGACGCTGCTGGTGAAGGCGAGCAGCTCGCGCAGCCCGTCGAGGTCGGCCACCCGCTCGACGAGCGGGTGGGCGAGCACGCCCTTCGGCTCCGAGGCGAAGACGACGCCATAGACGGTCGGATAGAAGAACATCGGCTTGACGCCCATGCGGTCGCGGACCAGAAGCAGCCGCTCGCGGCCGCTGTCCCAGATCGCGAAGGCGAACATGCCGTCCAGGTGCTCCGGGCAGCGCTCGCCCCACTCCAGGTAGGCGTGCAGCAACACCTCGGTGTCGCTGCGGGTCGTGAACGTGTGGCCGAGCGCCTTCAGCTCGGCCCGAAGCGCGTTGTGGTTGTAGATCTCGCCGTCGAAGGCGAGGACGGCTCCGCCGTGCGCCATGGGCTGGGCGCCGCCGCCCAGGTCGAGCGCTGCTCTGCGCCGGTGGCCGAGCACGGCGCGCGAGGAGGCCCACAGGCCCTCGCCGTCCGAGCCGCGCCACGCGAGCGCGCCGAGCTGCGCCAGCACGATGTTGCGGTCCAATGCGAGATCACGGTGGAAATCCACCCATCCTGCGATGCCGGCCATCCGCCAGTTCCTCCGCGCGATTCGGGGACGCTTGCCCCGGTATGGTGGCAACCCGGTTTCGGCGCGGCCTGTAGCCGTGATCCAGACGGGAGCCAGCCCGCTTGGTCCAGGCGGTGGTAGTGCTGACACCACCCCCGGATCTCTCGTCGCCGCCCGGGTCTTTCGCGCCCGATCCCGGTTGACTGGGACCCATGACAGAGACCGCCACCGTGACGACGGACGCCGTACGCCTGATCGACCTCTCCCGCGTCTACGGCGAGGCACCGAACGAGGTCGCCGCGCTGCGCGGGGTCAGCACCACCTTCCCCGCCCGCTCCTTCACCGCGATCATGGGCCCGTCGGGCTCCGGCAAGTCCACGCTGCTGCAGTGCACCGCCGGGCTCGACCAGCCGACCGGCGGGAAGGTGCTCATCGGCGGCGCCGACCTGGGCGAGCTCAACGAGCGCCGGCGCACCGAGCTGCGCCGCGACCGCCTGGGCTTCGTCTTCCAGTCCTTCAACCTCATCGCCTCGCTGACCGCCGCCCAGAACGTGGCGCTGCCGATCCGGCTGTCGGGCCGCCGCCCGCCGCGCGCGTGGATCCGCGAGGTCCTCACGCTGGTCGGCCTCGGCGAGCGCATGGGACACCGCCCGGCTGAGCTGTCCGGCGGGCAGCAGCAGCGCGTGGCCATCGCCCGCGCCATCGCCGCCCAGCCCGAAGTGATCTTCGCCGACGAGCCCACCGGCGCCCTCGACAGCAAGTCCGGCCGCGAGGTGCTGGCGCTGCTGCGCCGCCTGGTCGACGAGCGCGGCGACACCGTGGTGATGGTGACGCACGACCCGTTCGCCGCCTCCCACGCCGACCGCGTGCTCTTCCTGTCCGACGGCCTCCTCGTGGACGAGCTGCGTCAGCCCAGCTCCCGCACGGTCGCCGCCCGCCTGGCCGAACTGGAGGCGGCGTGACCACCATCTCCGCCCTGCCCGCGCGGCCGGGTGTGCGCACCCGCACCCTGCTCTCGGTCGCCTGGCGCACCCTGCGCAGCCGCGTCTCCGGTTTCGCGGGCGCGGTGATCGCGCTCGCCCTGGGCGTCGCCTTCGCGGGCGGCGCGACCTCGATGCTGGCCTCCGGCTCCGCCCTCCCGCCCGACACCCCCGAGGCGGTACGGCGGGCCGTGTCGGAATCCGGCGCGCTGCTGGTCATGCTGGCCGTGATCGGCGCCTTCGTCACCGTCTTCGTGGTGGCCGGGACCTTCGCCTTCATCGTCGCCCAGCGGCGCAAAGAGCTGGCCGTGCTGCGCACCGTCGGCGCCGCGCCCCAGCAGGTGCGGTGGATGGTGCTGGCCGAATCGGGGTTCGCCGCGATCCTGGCATCCACGCTGGGCGTGCTGCTGGCCGGGCCGCTCATGGCCGCGATGGCGGCGCTGCTGCGCTCGCAGGAGCTCCTGCCCGCCGCCTTCACCCCGAGCCTGTCGCCGGGCGCGCTGGCCGGCTGCTTCGCCGCCGGGGTGCTCGTGGGCCTGGTCGCCACCGTGGCCGCCGCCCGCCGCGCCGCCGCCGTACGTCCCGTCGAGGCCCTGCGCGCCGCCGCCCTGGCCGACCGGCCGATCGGCAAGGGCCGCTGGCTGGGCGGGCTGGCCGCGCTCGCCGCCGGCGGCGGCATGCTGGCCCTGGTGCCGGTGGCTCCGCCGGACGGGCGGATGCCGCTGACGATGTTCGTCTCGATGCCGCTGGTGATCGGCTTCGCGCTGCTGTCGCCGGTCTTCGCGTCCTGGATCAGCGCGCTGGTGGCCGCGCCGCTGGCCCGCTGGACCGCCGCCACCGGCGAGCTGGCCAGGGAGAACGTGCGGATGGCCGCCCGGCGCACCGCGGCCACCGCCGCGCCGGTGCTCATCACGGTCGGGCTGGCCGGGTCGCTGCTCGGCGGCACCACGCTGCTCGGCGAGGCCATGGCCGCCGACGCCAAGCAGGTGTGGCGCTCCGACCTGGTCGTGTCCGGCACCGGGAGCGCCGAGGCGGCCCGGTGGCTGGGCGGGCGGGCCGGGGTGGGCGCGGCCGTACCGGTGACGTCGGGTGAGGTGGAGGTGCACGCCAACCGCACCACCCGCACGGTGCCGGCGCAGGGCGTGGACCCGGCCGGGATCGGCCAGGTCATGAACCTCACCAAGGTCGAGGGCAGCCTGGAGGCGCTGCGCGAGGGCGCGGTGGCCGCCGACCGGCGCCAGGCCGCCGCGCTCGGCTGGCGGCTCGGCGAAAAGGTCGAGTTGCAGCTGGCGGGCGGGGTGAAGGCGACGCCGCGGCTGGCGGCGCTCTACGAGGGCTCACCGCTGGGCGGCGGGCTGCTCGTGCCGCCGGGCATGCTGAAGGGCGCGGACGCGGGCTGGAGCGCCGTGCACGTCTCCGCCGACCGGCCCGCGGCGATCCGCGCCGAG
This sequence comes from Nonomuraea endophytica, assembly GCF_014203235.1. GTDB lineage: Bacteria > Actinomycetota > Actinomycetes > Streptosporangiales > Streptosporangiaceae > Nonomuraea > Nonomuraea endophytica. Next base: position 314,669 of record NZ_JACHIN010000008.1, read on the forward strand.
CTGGAGAAGCGCTGGCCCAAGCTGAAGGTGTTCGACACCGTGGAGATCATGGCCATGGTGAGCGGGGCCCGGCAGGAGGGCATGCGCATCGGTGCCATCGCGCTGGCCGGGTTCGCCGTGGCGTACACGCTGATCGCGGTGGCCAACACCTCGGCGCTGTCGTTCGGGGCGCGGCGCGGGGAGTTCGCGCGGCTGCTGTTCCTCGGTGCGCGGCGGGCTCAGGTGCTGCGGATGGCGCTGTGGGAGGCGTTGTGCGTGGCCGCCACGGGCGTGCTGCTCGGTGGCGCGGTCACCGTGGTGGCCGTGCTGGGGTTGCGCGGGGTGCTGGGCGGGCTCGGGCTTGAGGTGCCCACCGCGTTCCCGTGGACCGAGGCGGGGCTGGTGGCGCTGGCCTGCGTGCTGGTCGTGGTGGTCTCCGCGCTCGTCCCCACGGCCCTGCTGCTGCGCCGCCGCACCTCGGTCGCCGAAGCGGCCGCCTAGCGGGCGCGGCTCGCCAAGGCACGGCTGACGGCGGGCCGCCTAGCGGGCGCCCTCGCGCAGGTACCGGAGCACCGCCGCGACCCGGCGGTGCTCCTCGTCGCTCGGCTCCAGCAGCAGCTTGGCGAAGATGTTGCCCACGTGCTTGAGCACCGCCGCCTCGGTGACCACGAGCTCGCGCGCGATCGCGCTGTTGGACCTGCCCTCGGCCATCAGCGCGAGCACCTCGCGCTCGCGCGGCGTGAGCCGCTCCAGGCCGGGGTCCTGGCGGTTCTCCAGCAGGCGCACCACCACCGTGGGGTCGATGGCGGTGCCTCCGGCGGCCACCCGGGTGACGGCGTCCAGGAAGTCCTCGATCTCGCCGACCCGGTTCTTCAGCAGGTAGCCGACGCCCCGCCCGGAGCCCGACTCCAGCAGTTCCAGCGCGTACGAACGCTCGACATATTGCGACAACACCAGCACCGCCACCTTCGGGTGCTCGGTGCGGATGCGCAGGGCCGCGCGCAGCCCCTCATCGCGGAACCCGGGCGGCATCCGCACGTCCACCACCGCGACGTCCGGCAGATGCCGGTCGACGGCGGCCAGTAACGACGGCGCGTCGCCGACGGAGGCCACGACCCGGTGGCCGAAACGCTCCAGGATGTGGCGCAGCCCCTCGCGCAGCAGCACCGCGTCGTCCGCGATCACGACGTCCACGTAACCTCCACCCGCAGGGTCGTTCCCCCGCCTTCCGGACTGGACAGGCTGACCGTGCCGCCCACCGCCGCCACCCGGTCGGCCAGGCCGACCAGCCCGGTGCCCGCGGCGGTGTCGGCTCCGCCCGCGCCGTCATCGCTGACCTGCAGCACGATACGGCCGGGCGCGTCGCGCAGCAGCAACTCCGCGCCGCTCGCGCCGCTGTGCTTGGCGAGGTTGGTGAGCGCCTCACAGCCCGCGAAGTACAGAGCCGACTCCACCGACTCGGGCGGACGTCCGTGCGAGGTCTCCACTCGTACGGTCACCGGCACCGGACACCGCTCCGCCGCCTCGGCCAGCGCCCCTTCGAGCCCGCGGTCGGTCAGGATGGGCGGATGGATGCCGCGTACGAGGTCCTGGAGCTCGGCCAGCGTCTCCCCGGCCTCCCGGTGGGCCCGCTCGACCAGCTTCCTGGCCTCGGGATCGGCCCCGGCCAGCTCCATCTTGACCAGCCCCAGCGTCATCATCAGCCCGGTGAGCCGCTGCTGGGTGCCGTCGTGCAGGTCGCGTTCGAGGCGGCGGCGCTCGCTGTCGAAGGCGTCGGCGAGCCGGGCCCGTGACCGGTCCACCTCGATGAGCCGCAGCTCCAGCTCCTCCTCCGGCGGCTGCGTGAGCAGCGTACGGGCCAGCCCGGCCTCGGCCGCCGCGACGGCGGTCACCAGGTAGGCGGCCAGCACGAGCAGCACCAGCCCGGCCAGCGAGGCGCCCCACGCGAGCGCCGGGTCGGAGGTGACCTTCTGCCAGGACGGGTTGGCCGACGGCGCGAACGGCAGCAGGCGCCAGAACGGTGCCAGCAGCGGGCCGCCGACCAGCAACGCGAGCACCAGCAGGGCGACGGCGTTGAGCGGGCCGAGCAGGCAGAGCAGCAGCCCGTGCCCGGCCTCGCGCCAGGTGGCCGCCTCACGCAACAACGGCCTGCCGTGATGTGGATCAGGAGCCGGGCGGCCGTCGACCAGGCGCAGCCGGGCCCGCTCGACCCGGCCGAGCGTCTCGGCCCAGCGCGGCAGCAGGCGCAGCAGCGGCACGCCGACGACGATGGGAACGGTCACCACACCGACGACGAGCAGCACGACGGTCCCGGCCAGCCAGACGAGCGCGACGAGGAAGCCGCCGAGCAGATAAGCGACCGAGCGCCAGGGCCGGGAGCTGAGCGGCACCCGCGCCGGCGCTCTGACCAGCCCTTCCCACGGCCCGCCCTCGATCCCCACGATCCTCATCCTAATGAGGGAATTGAGCCTGGTTAGAGGCGCGCGCCAGGCGGGATGGAGGCTCATTGCCGATCCCCCGGGCGCTTCCTAGGCTGCGGGACATGACGCTGACCGGGTACTCCCTGCCGCTGTCCCCGTCCGGAAGTTCCTCCTCCCTCACCTCGCCGCCCTGGTACTTCTCCGGCGAGGTGGTCATGGTCGACTACCGCGTCGACCCGGCCGCCGCCGCCCGCTTCCTGCCACCTGAGCTGGAGCTCGGGCCCGATCCTGGGGCCGCGGCCGCGGTGTTCGCCGAGTGGCAGTGGTGCTCGGAGTCGGGCGCGGAGCTCGAGGACCCGGCGGGCAGCCGGTTCTCGGAGTTCCTGATCCTGCTGGGCTGCTCGTTCGGCGGCGAACCGATGGCCCGCTGCCCGTACGCGTGGGTGGACCAGGCGGTGCCGTTGATGCGCGGCTGGGTCCAGGGCATGCCGAAGCAGTTCGGGTCGGTGCACCTGACCAGGCCCGTCCAGGTGGGCCGGGCGGGGCCGCGCATGGCCGCCGGCGGACGGTTCAGCGCCAGTCTCGCGGTGCGCGACCACCGGGTCGCCGAGGTGGCGGTGACGCTCGCCGAGCCCGCCGAGCCGCCGCACCTGCACGCGGTGCCGCTGGTGCACAACCGGCACTTCCCGGCCTGGGTGCCGGGTGAGAAGCCGCTGCACCAGCTCGTCGCCTCGGAGGTGCGGGACGTGGAGTTCGGGCCGGTGTGGCGTGGCTCGGGCGCGTTCCGGCTGCTGCCCGGCGCTGACGAGGACCTGGCCTCGCTGGCGCCGGTCGAGGTCGGCGCCGGATACGCCTTCAGCTACGCCGAGACGCTGGTCAGCGGCCGCCGGCTGGGCTGAGCGCACACGCTGGGCTGAGAGCACGCGCGGGCCCCGGGAAGGATCACCGTCCCGGGGCCTTTTCCCGCACAAGGTCAGAAGAACACCACCGTGCCCGCGTGCACCCGGCGGCGGAACGTCCACCACATCCACGCCTGCATCGCCGCCAGCACCGGCACCAGGACGACGAGGAAGCCGCTCAGCACGCTCAACGTCGCCGGGTCCGCGGTGACGTCCGTCAGGCCGCCGGCCAGGCGCAGGCTCGCCAGCACCGCCGGTACGGCCGCCGCGAACGAGGTCAGCGCGACGGCACTGCCGTACCGGGACTTGGCGAGGGCGGCGGGGGCGGACCAGAGCGCGGCGGCGGCGAGCAGCCCGAGCAGGACGACCGGCACGGTCGTGGCGATCCCGCCGGGGCCGGGCACGACGAGCTGGGCGAGGGCGGCGAGCGCGAGCAGCCCGGCGGCGGGGCGCGACAGGCGGGTGGCCGTGGCGGTGGCGCGGGCGGCGAGGTCGGCGGGCAGGCGGGCGGCCAGGAAGACGGCGCCGTGCGTGGTGAACAGCAGCACCATCACCACGGCCCACACCGCGGCGTTGATCCCGGCCACGAGCCAGCGGTCGGTCAGCGGCGGCGGGCCGGTCAGCAGAGCGCCGACGAGCAGTCCCCAGAAGACGGCGAACACGCCGCTGGACCCGCCCAGCATCGCGTCCCATCCGGCGCGCCAGCGCGGCGACGGGCGGCGGCTGCGGAACCAGATCGCCGCGTCGCGCACCACCCAGATGAGCAGCCCGGCCACGATGAGCAGGTAGAGGCCGCCGAGCAGGTGATCCTTCATCAGCGGGAAGGCGCCGGCGAGCACGCCGCCGACGGCCACCAGCCACACCTCGTTGCCCAGGAAGAAGGGGCCGATGGAGGTGAGGACGGCCCGCCGCTCGTACTCGCCGCCGCCGAGGCGGCGCAGCAGCAGCCCGGCGCCGATGTCGAACCCGTCCACGACGAAGTATCCGGCGAACAGCAGGCCCAGCAGGATCGGCCAGAGAAGGTCCATGGTCTGCTCCTTCAGAAGCTGTGGGCAGAGGCGGGCTTGGCCACCTGGTCGAGGGTGGAGCCGAACAGCTCGTCGTCCGGGCCTTTGCGGACGAAGCGCGCGATCAGCACGTAATCCACGACCGCCAGCGTGCCGAGCACCAACGTGAACCCGACGAAGGAGATCAACACGACGGCGGCCGGGAGATCGGAGACGGCCTTGTCCGTGGTCAGCAGGCCGTAGACGGTCCACGGCTGACGGCCCACCTCGCGCACCAGCCAGCCGGAGATCACCGCGACGAACGGCAGCGGGACCATGATCAGGAGCACGTAGAGGGGGACGCGCAGCCGTACCACCCAGTTGCGGAACAGCAGGATGAGGCAGACGAGCAGGATGAGCGCCATGACGAAGGCGCTGTTCATCATGATCTGGTACGGCACGCCGATCCACCCAGGCGGCGCCCAGTCACCGGGCCCGAACTGCTGCTCCATGGCCTGTTGCGCCGCCACCATCCGTTCCGGCTCGCCGTACATCTGGGCGAGCTTGGCCGGTTGGGTCTGCTCGATCACGACCTCCTGCAGGAAGCCCCAGTGGATGATCGAGAACGCGCCGATCGGGGCGGCGATCAGCCCCCAGCGCATCGACCGGCGGAAGACCTCCACCTCCTGGGTGCGCTTGATGAAGTGATAGGCGCTGATCCCGGCCACGAACAGCCCGCCGGCCAGCACGGCAGCGGAGATCACGTGCAGCAGCGTGTCGATGAGGTTGCTGTTGGCCAGAAGCGCGCCGAAGTCGGTGAGGTAGGCCTGGTCGCCGCGCATCTCGTAGCCCACCGGATGCTGCAGGAACGCGTTCGCGACCATGATCCAGAAGGCGGAGGCGTAGGCGGTGAGCGCCACCAGCCAGATCAACGCCAGATGGACGCCCTTGCGGATCCGGTCCCAGCCGAAGATCCACATGCCGAGGAAGGTGGCCTCGGCGACGAAAGCGATGAGCGTCTCCAGGGCCAGCGGCACGCCGAAGACGTTGCCGGTCACCTTCGAAAGGCCGCTCCAGTTCAGCCCGAACTGGAACTCCATCACCAGGCCCGTGACGATGCCGACCGCGTAGTTGACGACGTAGATCTTGCCCCAGAACTTCGTCATGCGGCGATAGACCGGGTTCCCGGTGATCGTGTAAGCGGTCTGCATGCCCGCCACGAACAGCACCAGCCCCAGCGTCAGCGTGACGAAGAGGAAGTGGATCGAGGTCGTTGTCGCGAACTGCAGCCTCGACAACAGCAGGTTGTCCATGGTTCACCAGCCTGTCAGTCCTGGTCGGAAGGGGGCGTCCGCCGCAGGGAGGCTTCTGCGCCTACCCCGGCGGACGCAGTGGGCGGGGCCGTCTACTCCCCCGGCTGTAGGCGGCTGTTGACCAGGTCGATGAACTCGCTGGGCAGCTTCACGCCGCCGACCTCGTCGTCGCCGAGCTTGACGCCGAACTCGCGCTCGACGCGCACGGTCATCTCCAGTACGGCCAGCGAGTCGTAGTCGAGGTCGCCGAAGGGCGTGTCGAGGATGTCGCCGTCCAGGTCGACGGCGTCTCCCTCACCCGCGGCCTCCCTCATGATGCGCCGCAGGTCGTCCAGGGTGAACACGGTCATGGTCGCTCCCTTTCTTGGGTGGGGTGGGCAGTTTGAGCAGCAGGGTGGCCAGCAGCCCGGCGCCCGCGCAGACGGCGGCGGCGAGCAGGACCAGCGTGAGCGCCGAGCCGTAGCCGCCGGTGACGGCCGTGCGCAGCGCCTCGGGCAGCGCGCTGACCGTCTCCGGGTCGCCGGCGGCTGTCACGGCCCGGGTGAGCTGGTCCTCCGGCACGCGGGCGGCCAGTTCGGCCCCGAGCCTCGCCTGGAAGGCGCCGCTGAGCGCGGCCAGGCCGAGCGTGCCGCCGAGCTGGCGGCTGAGCGACTGCAGCCCGATCGCCGAGCCGAGGTCCCGGCGGGGCGCGTGGTTCATCACGGCCACGGAGTAGACCTGGAAGATCAACGCCAGCCCGACGCCGAACACCAGCGCGCCGGCCAGCATCGCCGCGCCCTCCGCCACCGCCAGCGCGACCAGCCCGCCGGTCAGCAGCACGCCGCCGAGCACGGCGAACAGCTGGGGCCGTCCGGCGCGGGCCATGAACGAGCTGAGGCCCAGCGAGACGATCAGCGACCCGGCGGTGAGCGGCATGAGCGCCAGCCCGGCGCCGGTCGCCGACTCGCCGCGGGCCACCATGAGCAGCGGCAGGAAGGTTACCGCCGCGAACATCGTGAGACCGGTGACGAGGCCCTGGACGTTCGCGACCACGAGCACCGGGTCGCGGAACAGCCGGAGCGGGATGATGGGCTGCTCGGCCCGCCGTTCCACCCGCAGCCAGGCGATCACCAGCACGATCGCGGCCGCGCCGAGACCGACGACGACCGGCGAGCCCCACGCGTACGCGCCGCCGGCCCAGCTGCTGACCAGCACCAGGCAGGTGCAGACGCCGCCGAGCAGCGCCGCGCCCAGGTAGTCGATGCGCACCCGCGTCTCGGGCCTGGGCAGCAGCCGGGTCCTGGCGATGAGCGCGACCGAGATCAGCGCCACGGGCACGGTCAGCCAGAACGTCCAGCGCCAGTTGATCCAGTCGGTGATGAGGCCGCCCAGGAACGGGCTGATCGCCGCCGAGGCGTTGAGCGTGGTGGCGAACCAGATCTGGTAGCGCATCCGCTGCTCGGGGCTGAGCAGCTCGGCGTAAATGGCCATGGCCGAGACCATGAGGCCGCCCGCGCCGACGCCCTGGACGATGCGGAACAGCACCAGCTGCGGCATCGACTGGGCCAGCGCGCACAACACCGACCCGACGGTCAGCAGGCCCAGCGCCAGCATGAACACCTGCTTGCGGCCGAGGACGTCGCTGAGCTTGCCGTACAGCGGGGTGGTGACGGTGGAGGCGAGCACCGCGCCGGTGGTGACCCAGGCGAACAGGTCCAGCCGCCCGAACTCGCCCACGATCGCGGGCATCGCGGTCGCGGTGATGTTGAGGTCCACCATCGCCAGGAACTGCGCCAGCGCCACGGCGACCAGCGGCAGCGCCACGCCCTGGCGGCGGGTCCCGGCGCTCACCACGGCCGTTCCTCCTCCTCCGCGCGTTCCTCCTCGGGCGCGGGGAACCAGATCCAGAACACTCCGGCCTTGGCGATCTGCTCCAGCAGGTGCATGACCACTCCCCTCACCGCGTCGCCCGGCACAGGACGCGCGCCAGCGCGTCCGGCAGTTCTTCCGGCGAGCTGCCGCGCCAGGCCACGATCCCGTCCGGCCGCACCAGCACCGCCCCGTCCCGCTCCACGCCGTAGCGCGCGGCCCACTCAGGCGCCCGCACGACGTGCACCTCCAGATCCGGTACGGCCGCGCGCCACCGTTCACCGGATGAGGCGGTCAGCAGGCACGGCTCCCGCCCGAACAGGTCGAGCGTCGAGCGGCCGTCACCCAGCGGGACATGCGGCGCCCTGGTGCCCGGCTCGCCCGTGGGCTCGGCGTACTCGCCCTCGCCGTAGCGGAAGCCCAGCGTGAGCGTCAGGTCGTCGAGCAGCCCCGCGTCGGCGGGCGGGCGGCCGAAGCCGGTTCCCGAGGTGACCCTGCGCAGGCACTGCTCGACGGTGAACTCCCCCACCGGGGCGCGCTCGGCCTCGTAGGTGTCGAGCAGCTCGGGTCCGGCCTTGCCGCGCAGCACGTGGGCGAGCTTCCAGGCCAGGTTGTGGGCGTCCTGGATGCCGGTGCTCGCGCCGAAGCCGCCCACTGGTGGCATCACGTGGACCGCGTCTCCGGCGAGGAACACGCGGCCTTCGCCGTACCGGGTGGCCGACAGCGCCGACAGCTCCCACGACTGGGTGTCGAGGATGCGCACCGGCAGGCCCGGCGCCCCGATCGCCGCCCTGACCAGCTGGACGCAGCGCGGCCACGGGTAGTCGGCCGAGCTCTGGCCCTTGGCCGGGTCGTACTGGATGTAGAACGTTCCCTGCGTGAGCGTGTCGTCGTGGACGAGCAGCCCTTCGACGGTGTCGTTGACCACCTGGCAGATGGCGAAGCGGCGCTCGCCCAGGTACTCGCGCAGGTCGGCCTTGAACACGATGCTGAGCTGGCGCAGCAGCGCCGGCGTGCCCTTGAGCTCGATGCCGAGGCGCTGCCTGACGCGGCTGCGCACCCCGTCGGCGCCGATCAGGTACCTGGCCCTGATCCGTTCAGCCGAGCCGTCGGCACGGCTGCGCACGGTCGCGGTGACGCCGTCGCCGTCCTGCTCGAAGGCCGACAGCTCGACGCCGAAGTCGACCCGCGCGCCCAGCTCCACCGCGTGCTCGCGCAGCAGCGGCTCCAGCCGGTCCTGGCTGCACAGCGCCCACGGCGACGGGCTGAGCCGGTCGAGGTCGGTGGCGGTGGGCAAGTCGGCGCGGAACATCTCCTTGCCGGTCAGGCTCTCCACCCGGGCCCGCATCGTGTGCCCGGCGAAACCCTTGCTGGCTTCCAGTACGGCCGGCTCCAGCCCGACCTGGCGCAGCAGTTCGACCGCGCGCGGGTTGAATCCGCGCGCCCTCGGATGGATGGACAGGTCGGCGCGGCGCTCCACCACCCGGCAGGAGACGCCGTGCCAGGCCAGGAAGGCGGCGGCCGACAGGCCGACCACGCCGCCGCCGACGATCAGGACCTCGGTCTCGTTCATGGCTTGCGGGCGGTGATGAGCGTGTTGTGCGTGCCGAGCTCGGCCTCGGTCAGCCCGGTGAACCCGGCTTTCTCCAGCCAGGAGCGGCAGTCGGCACGCGTGTACTCGGAGCCGTGCGGCGTGACCATCAGCATGTTGAGGCTGGTCAGCAGCGCTCCCGCCGGGCCCTGGCGGTCGTCGTCGATCATCGGGTCGCAGATCAGCAGCACGCCGCCGGACGGCAGCGCGGAGAAGGCGGCGGCCACGAGCTGCTCGCGCTCGCTCACCCCCCAGTCGTGCAGCACGTGGCTCATGACCAGCGCCTGCGCGCCCGGCATCGGGTCCTCGAAGAAGTTGCCCGGGTGGAAGGTGATCTTCCCGGAGAGCCCGAGCTGGGTCATGTGCTCGTGGAAGACCGGCTCGACGCCGGGCAGGTCCATGACGCCCGCCTCGACGTGCGGGTGACCGCGCAGGATCGCCGCGGCCAGGTTGCCGCGCGCCCCGCCCACGTCGACCACCGAGGTGACCGTGGACCAGTCGAACGCCTCGGCCAGCACCGGGCCGATCATGCCGTTGAGGTAGTCCATGCCGGCGGTGAAGTTCCGCCAGGCCGCCGTGGTGCGGTACTGCTCGGTGAACATCTGCGCGCCGGAGCCCCACCGGTTCTGCGGCTCGCCGGTGCGCAGGGCGTCGATGAGCTGGTTCCAGCGGGCGTCCGCGGCGTTCAGGAAGGCGCCCACGTAGGAGGCGCGGTCGGAGTTGAGGTAGTGCTCGGCCAGCGGGGTGTTGTGGTAGACCTCGCCCTCGCGGCTGAGCACGCCGAGCGCGACGAGCGTGTCGAAGAAGTCGCGGGCGCCGCGTGGATGCAGTTCCAGGCGTTTGGCCAGTTCGTCGGAGGAGGCTGGCGCGCCGGACAGGGTGGTGAAGACGCCGAGCTCGGCCGCCGTCAGCACCGTCTTGCGGCTGAAGTAGGCCGTGCCGAGACGCCACAGCGGCTCTGCGCTGACGGCTGGCGCGGTCATCTCGCTGGTCATACGGGACCTCCATCGGTGGTGAGCTGGAAGGACTGGTTTGCGGGGCCCGGTCGCAACCGGGCGGTGATGCGGGTGCGGGCCAGCGCGAGCGCGGCCGCGACGAGAAGGGGCAGGATCGTGAGCGCGAGGAAGTAGCCGGGCCCGGGGCCCTGCGCGGCCTGCGGTCCGGCGCCGCCGGGCATGGCCAGCCGCGCCAGCTGGCCGCCGACGACGGCGCCGACCGCCCCGGCCAGCCACCACAGCCCCATGAGCTGGCTGGTGGCCCCGGCCGGCGCGACCATGGCGGTCACCCCGAGCCCGACCGTGCCGATGATCAGTTCGGCGATCGACAGCGTCAGGTAGACCACGACCAGCCACAACGGCGAGGCCGCCGGGCTCTGCGCGGCGAAGACCATGAGCAGGAAGCTGCCGGCCGCGATCACCAGCCCCGCCGCCAGCTTCACCGGTACGGCCAGCCGCCCCGCCGGCCCGCCCCACACCCGCGCCAGCACCGGCGCGGCCAGCAGCACGAACAGCGGGTGCAGCGACTGGAACCAGCTCGCCGGCACCAGGAACCCGCCCACCTGCCGGTCGGTCGAGACCGCCGCGAAGTGGTTGAGCACCGAGTTGCTCTGGCTGACCAGCAGGAACAGCACGGTCGTGGTGAGGAAGACCCAGGCGTAGGCGCGCAGCCGTACCCGTTCGCCGGCTGAGGCCCGTTTCAGGATCATCCGTGAGTACGGCAGCGGCGCGACGAGCACCAGCAGACCCACCACCGCCACGAGCAGCTCCACCCGGAGCACCCCTTGGACGGCGGCGGCGACCAGCCCCGCCGCCACGACGGCCACCACCACGGCGCTCCACAACCGCAGGCGGCGCAGGGTGGCCGGGTCGGCGGGCTGGCCGGGCTCGCGCCCCAGCTCGCCGAAGTGCCTGCGGCCCCGGGCGAAGACGGCGATGCCGATGCCCATCCCGATCGCGGCGGTGCCGAAGCCGAGATGCCAGTCGACGGTCTCGCCCACGAAGCCGGTGATCAGCGGCGCGAGCAGCGCGCCGACCTGGATGCTGACGAAGAAGACGGAGAACGCCGCCTCCCGCTCGGCCGCCTGGCCGGGCGGATAGAAGGAGCCGAGCAGCGCGGAAAGGTTGGGTTTGAGCAGGCCGGTGCCGGCCGCGATGAACGTGATGCCGAGGTAGAACGTCGCCTCGGCCGGGATCACCAGCGTGAGGTGCCCGCAGGCGATGAGGATCGCGCCGTAAAGGACCGCGCGCTGCTGCCCGAAGACCCGGTCGCCCAGCCAGCCGCCCGGCACCGAGGCGACGAACGTGGCCGAGATGTAGAGCCCGACCAGGGCGCCCGCACCGCCGGGAGGCATGCCGAGCCCGTCGGGACTGGTCGCGTAGAGGAAGAGGATGGCCATCATCCCGAAGAAGCTGAATCGCTCCCACAGGTCGGTCATGAACAGCGTGCTGAACCAGCGCGGCTGTCGCCAGGGAAGCAGCGATGGCGCCATGGGCATCCACTCCCGTCGCTCGGGGGCCGGTCCGTCGGCAGCGATGCTGGCACCCGGATCTTGTGCCGGGTTTGTGTCTCCTTGGTGCCCGAGTCGTCTCCAGCACGGCTCAACGTCCGCACGACGGCCGCCCGGTATGGCTGGGGGATGCGCAGATTCCCCTTCGTCCCCCGCTGCCCCGGCGAGCCGGCGCCCGAGTTCGAGCAGCTCAGGCGGGAGGAGCCGGTGAGCAAGGTGACCTTCCCGACCGGCGACACCGCCTGGCTGGTCACCACCTACGAGGACAACAAGACCGTGATGGGCGACCAGCGCTTCAGCCGGGCCCACACCACCCGGCCGGGCGCGCCCCGCCTCCAGCCGATTCCGCCGGACCCGAACTCGATGTTCAGCATGGACCCGCCGGAGCACACGCGGCTGCGCCGGCTGGTCTCACCGGCCTTCAACAACCGCAGGACCGCCGCGCTGCGCCCGGTCATCGAGCGCGAGGTGGACCTGCTCGTCGCCGCGCTGAAGGAGACCGGGCCGCCCGCCGACCTGGTCTCGCTGTTCGCCAGGCGGCTGCCGATCACCGTCATCTGCGAGTTGCTCGGCGTGCCTGCCGCCGACCGCGACACCATCGCGGGCTTCGTGGACGTGCTGCTCAGCCTCACCCAGTACCCGCCGGAGCAGGTCGCGGCCACCCGGGCCGAGCTCAAGCGCTACCTGGCCGGGCTGATCGCCGACCGGCGCGCCGACCCGCGCGACGACCTGGTCAGCGAGCTGATCGCCATGCGCGACTCCGGCGACCGGCTCAGCGAGGACGAACTGGTCATGCTCGGCGCCACCGTGCTGACCGGCGGCTTCCTCAGCACCGCCAGCGAGATCGCGCTGTCGTTCCTGTGCCTGTTCCGCCATCCCGCCGAGCTGGAACGGCTGCGCGCCGACCCCGGCCTCCTGCCGACCGCCGTGGACGAACTGCTGCGCTACAACGCCCTCACCACCGGCGGCGGCCTCCTGCGGATCGCCACCGAGGACGTGAAGCTGGGCAACGTGACCATCGCCGCCGGCGAGGCCGTGCTGCCCGCGATCTCCTCCGCCAACCGGGACCCGAGCGTCTTCCACGACCCGGACCTGTTCGACGTCGGCCGCGAGGACAACCCGCACCTCACCTTCGGCCACGGCATGCACTACTGCCTAGGGGCCCGGCTGGCCCGGCTGGAGCTGGAGATCGCGCTGGCCGGGATGTTGCGCGGCCTGCCTGAGGTACGGCTGGCCGTACCGGTGGAGGAGCTGCGCCCGCAGGGCGGACACCTCATCCGCGGGCTGCCCGAACTGCCCGTGACCTGGTGAGGGTGTTCTTCAGAGCCTTCTGCGGGGCGTGACCAGGCCGGACTCGAAGGCGATCACCACGAGCTGGGCCCGGTCGCGCGCGCTCAGCTTGATCATGGCCCGGCTGACGTGGGTCTTGGCGGTCGCCGGGCTGACCACCATGCGCTCGGCGATCTCCTTGTTGGACAGGCCCGCGGCGACCAGCGCGACCACCTCGCGCTCGCGGTCGGTCAGCACGTCCAGCTCGGGCGTCGGGCGGTCCTCGGTCGACTTGGCGGCGTACTCGTCGATCAGGCGCCTGGTCACGCCGGGGGTGAGCAGCGCCTCGCCCCCGGCCACCACCCGTATCGCCTGCAGCAGCATGGCCGGCTCGGTGTCCTTGACCAGGAAGCCGCTGGCCCCGGCGCGCAGGCTCTTGAAGACGTACTCGTCCAGCTCGAAGGTGGTCAGGATGACCACGCGCACCCCGTCCAGGCGCGGGTTCTCGGCGATGCGGCGGGTGGCCTCGATGCCGTCCATCTCCGGCATGCGCACGTCCATGAGGACCACGTCGGGCCTCAACGTCGCGGCCAGCTCCAGCGCGCGGCGGCCGTCGCTGGCCTCGCCGACGACCTCGATGTCCGGTTCGAAGTGCAGCAGCGCCCGCAGGCCCGCCCTGATCAGCGGCTGGTCGTCGGCCAGCACCACCCGGATCACGCCGCCAGCCCCCTCACCGGCAGCCGGGCGGCCACCAGGAAACCGCCGCCCGGCGCGGGGCCCGCGTCGAAGGCGCCGTTCAGCGATACCGCGCGCTCGCGCATGCCCACCAGTCCGTTCCCCTCCCCGGGCGTGCCGCCCACGCCGTCGTCGCGCACCTCCACCAGCAGCTCGCCGCCCGAACAGCGCACCGACACCTCGGCGCGGGCCGCCCCGGCATGTTTGATGATATTGGTCAGAGCTTCCTGAACAATCCGGTAAACCGCTAGATCTACGGATTTCGGGAGTGCTGGGCAGTCGGCGGGCAACGTCAGATCCACTTCGACGCCGCCGGATCTGGCCCGCCGTACCAGCTCGGGAAGGCGGTCCATCCCCGGTGCGGGCGCGAGCGGCTCTTCACCCTCGTCCACGTCGCGCAGCACCCCGAGCGCGCCCCGCAGCTCCACCAGGACCTCCTTGCTCACCCGGCGGATGTCGCCGAGCGCCCGGCGGGCCTGCTCGGGATCGCGGTCGATGAGGTGCTCGGAGACGCCCGCCTGCAGATTGATCACCGAGATGCTGTGGGCCAGCAGGTCGTGCAGTTCGCGGGCGATGCGCAGGCGCTCCTCGGTCACCCGTCGCCTGGCCTCCTCCTCGCGGGCGTGCTCGGCCTGGGCGACCCGCTCGCGCTCGGCGATCAACTGCTCGCGGCGGTTGCGCGACATCTCGCCCAGGATGAGGATCGCGGCCAGCCAGGTCACGAACCACACCGTGCCCTGCACACCCGGCGGGCGGGTGCCGAACCAGCCCAGCATCAGCGTGCCCGCCAGCCAGACCAGCGCGCCCGCTCCCCCGAGCCTGCGGTAACCGGCGCTCATCACCGTGAACAACGCGATCGACGGCGGGATCGTCGAAGCTCCGCCGGGGAAGTCGAGACCCTGGTATACCAGTGCACCGGCGACGACCGCCGCCACGGCCATGGCCGGCGCCCGCTGCAGGAGCAGCAGCGGCAGCGACATCGCCGTCAGCAGCACGAAGCCCAGCCACAGCGGCAGCGGGCCGGGCGGCGACTCCCGGGCGATGAAGACGGTCCCCACGATCGTGACCGCGATGACCGCCACCACCTGCGCGACGTCCATCGGGATTCGGCGGATCATACGCAACACTGTAGGCGCTAACCAACGCCACTCGACTGGGCCTGGAAGTCCGCACCAACGGGCTTTGGCAGTGTTGCGGGCATGAAGATCACCGCTAGTGATGTCGTCCCCAACAGGCGCAGAGGCGGCGACATCCGGGTCCTGCTCAGCCCGAAGACCGTGCGGAGCACCTCGGGCTTCATGGGGGTGCTCAGGCTCGCGCCCGGCGAGTTCGTGGCCGAGCACTACCATCCCCACTCCGAGGAGTTCCTTTACGTCGTCCGAGGCACGCTCACCATGCGCGTGGAGGACGAGTCGGTCGAGCTCGGCCCCGGCGACAGCCTGATGGTGCCCATCGGCGCCAAGCACCGGCTCGTCAACACCGGCGCCGAAGAAGGCGAGGCCGTCTTCCACCTCAGCCCGCTCGCCCCCCGTCCGGAACTCGGCCATGTCGACACCGAGGAGCCGCCCCACGCTCACGAGTCCTCCCCCCAGGTAGGCGGGGCGCGGCTGTGAGACGCCGGGTCGTGATCACCGGGATCGGCATGGTCACACCGGGAGGTGTGGGCACCAAGGCCACCTGGGAGATGCTCACCGCCGGACGTTCGGCCACCCGCCTCATCAAGGCCTTCGACGCGAGCGCCTTCCGCTCGGCGCTGGCCGCCGAGGTCGACTTCGACCCCGCCGCCGCGGGGCTCACCGCCCGCCAGGTACGCAGGATGGACCGCGCCGCCCAGTTCGCCGTCGTCAGCGCCCGCGAGGCGCTGGCCGACAGCGGCCTGCCGGAGGTGGACCCCGGCCGGATCGGGGTCAGCCTCGGCAGCGCGGTCGGGTGCACGGTCAGCCTCGAAGAGGAGTACGTCGTGCTCAGCGACGCCGGCAAGCGCTGGCTGCTCGACCACGAGTACGGCGTCCCCCACCTGTACGGGCACATGGTGCCGAGCACGCTGGCCGTCGAGGTCGCCTGGGAGGCCGGGGCCGAAGGTCCCGTGCAGCTCGTCTCCAACGGGTGCACCTCAGGGCTCGACGCCGTCGGGTACGGCGCGCAGCTCGTCGCCGAAGGCACCGTGGACGTGGCGATCGCCGGAGCCACCGACGCGCCCGTCTCACCGATCACCGTCGCGTGCTTCGACGCGATCAAGGCCACCACCGCCGACACCAGCGACCCCGCCGCCGCCTCCCGGCCCTTCGACCGGACGCGCAGCGGGTTCGTGCTCGGGGAGGGCGCGGCCGTACTCGTGCTGGAAGAGCTCGAAGCCGCACGGGCGCGCGGCGCGCACATCTACGCCGAAGTGGCCGGATACGCCGCGCGCAGCAACGCCTTCCACATGACCGGGCTCAAGCCCGACGGCAGGGAGATGGCCGAGGCCATCACCGTCGCCCTCGGCGAGGCCCGGCTCGACCCCACCGCCGTGGACTACATCAACGCCCACGGCTCGGGGACCAAGCAGAACGACCGCCACGAGACCGCCGCCTTCAAGCGCAGTCTCGGGCAACACGCCTATGAAGTGCCGGTCAGCTCGATCAAGTCGATGGTCGGACACTCGCTCGGGGCGATCGGCGCGATCGAGGTCGCCGCCTCCGCCCTCGCGATCGAGCACCAGATCGTCCCGCCCACGGCGAACTTGCACCACCCCGACCCGGAATGCGACCTGGACTACGTACCGCTGACGGCCCGCGACCACAGGACCGACGTGGTGCTGAGCGTCGGCAGCGGGTTCGGGGGGTTCCAGACCGCCATGGTGCTGGCCAAGCACGAGAAGGGAGATTCGTGAGGGAACGCCTCGGCGTCACGGGCATCGGCGTGGTCGCCCCGAACGGCACCACCACCGAAGATTACTGGGCGGCCACGCTCGCCGGCCGCAGCGGCATCGGCCCGATCACCAGGTTCGACCCCGCCTCCTACCCGGCGCGGCTGGCCGGCGAGGTGCGCGGGTTCACCGCGCGCGAACTGCTGCCCAGCCGGATCACCACCCAGACCGACCACTGGACCCACATGGGCCTCGTGGCCGCCGACCGCGCCCTCGCCGACGCGGGGGTACGGCTGGCCGACCTGCCCGAGTACGAGATGACCGTCGTGACCGCGAGTTCGTCCGGCGGGACGGAGTTCGGGCAGAAGGAGATGACCGGGCTCTGGGGCAAGGGGCCCGACCACGTGGGCGCCTATCAGTCGATCGCGTGGTTCTACGCGGCGTCCACGGGACAGATCTCGATCCGCAACGGGATGCGTGGCCCCTGCGCGGCGATCGCCACCGAGCAGGCGGGCGGACTGGACGCGGTCGGGCAGGCGCGGCGGATGCTGCGCTCGGGGGCCCGGCTGGCGTTGGTCGGAGGGACTGACGCCTCCCTGTGCCCGTACGGATTGGTGGCCCAGCTGTCCAACGGCGGGTTGAGCACCCAATCTGATGCTTCTCGGGCGTATGTGCCGTTTGACGAGAAGGCATGTGGCTATGTGCCCGGTGAGGGCGGCGCGATGTTCACCGTAGAGCGCATCGACGGTGAACGCGAACCGATTTATGGCTATATAGCGGGATATGCCGCGACATTTGACCCTCCCCCGGAGCGGGAACGCCCACCCACGCTCGCCCGCGCCATCACCCGCGCCCTGGAGGACGCGGGACTGCGTCCGGACGAGATCGACGTCGTGTTCGCCGACGCCATGGGCCTGCCCGCCGCGGACCGGGCCGAAGCGGATGCGCTGAACGCTATTTTCGGCCCCCACAAAGTGCCGGTTACTGCGCCCAAAACCATGACCGGCCGTCTTTACGCCGGGGGCGCGGCATTAGACGTGGCAACAGCCCTGCTCAGCATGCGTGATGGTGTGATCCCGCCGACAGTGGGAACGACAGACCCCGTGCGATCTCTCGGTCTCGACCTCGTCCTCGGACGGCCCCGCGAGCGCACCCTGCGCACAGCCTTGGTGGTGGCCCGCGGATTCGGCGGCTTCAACGCCGCCCTCGTGCTCACCAAGTGAATCGGGGAGCAGACAATACCAACACGGAATTGACAGCGCAACCAGACTTTCGACCGTTGCCATTCCTTGCCGGGTCTGCTTATTCTGAGTCAACTCCCATGCCAAATCGAAGATGGGCGGCGGCTTGCCTCCGCCCGTCTCCATGCGCTTCGATCCGCATTCAACGGGGTAGGTAAAATGCTGGAGTTCAAAGTTCTGGGGGCACTGGAAGTCCTTGAAAACGGCCGTGTATGCACACCCACACCGCCCAAAGTCCTGCGCGTCCTGGCGCTCCTGCTACTGCGCGCCAACCGCGTCGTCCCCATCGAGACCCTGGTCGAGGAACTGTGGGGCGACAACCCCGCAAGGACCGCGGTCACGACCACACAGACGTACATCTACCAGGTAAGGAAGCTCATCGACCGCGACCGGTCGGGCACCGACGAGGAACTGCTCGTCACCAAGTGGCCCGGCTACATGCTCCGGCTCCCCGCGGGGGCGCTGGACGCAGACAAGTTCGAGGCACTCGTCACACGAGGCCGCACGCACCTGGAGCAGGGCCGCGCGGCAGAGGCGGCGCCGATATTGCACCAAGCGCTGAATTTGTGGACCGACTTACCGCTGGCGAATGTCCCGCAAGGCACCATTCTGGCGACGCACACGCAAAGCCTAATGGAACAACGGCTACGCGCGATCGAACTACGCATCCAAGCGGACAGCCAATTGGGCCGCCACGTGGAACTCATCGGGGAGCTGCGCGAGCTGATAGCTGAGTACCCATTCAATGAATGGTTGCACGAGCAGCTGATTTCCGCGTTGAATCACGCCGGACGGCGAAGTGACGCCCTGCTGGCATACCAAGAGATTCGGTCTACATTGCACACGGAACTGGGCCTGGAACCATCAACCCAGCTCCAGCGCCTGCAGCACGAGGTCCTGTCCAACCAACCGGTCCGGGTACCCAGGCTGAAAGCCTAGCCGAAACGCCGGCCGTACCGGCGGGACGTCAGGATTCCGTGCAATCCCGCAACACCCCGCGCGAGCGCCCCCTCGCGCACCCCAACCGAACACCCGGGAGTCAAAGCTCCAAACGACCCCCGCAAACACAGAACCACCCGCACAAGACCCACGGCAAGACCCGCGCAGCGCCCCCGCACCCCCCACCGCGACCAGCGCCCAGCGCACCGTTGTTGCCAACAACCCACAAGCACCCCCTTGACGCAAGCACCCCCTTGACGCGAGCGCCCCTCGCACCAGCCCCTCGCCGGCCCTTCCGCGAGCACCGCACGCCACGCAAGCACCGCGCACCACGCGAGCTCACCCGCACAGACCAGCCCGGCCAGTCGCCCGGCCACGCACGCCCCGCGACACCGCCGCACGCGCTCCCCCGCCGCGGCCGCCCCCGGCAACCCGCAGCTCGCGCTCCGCGCCATGGCCTTGCCAGCACTTCCCGCTCAC
The DNA here is from genome assembly GCF_014203235.1 of Nonomuraea endophytica. Classification (GTDB taxonomy): domain Bacteria; phylum Actinomycetota; class Actinomycetes; order Streptosporangiales; family Streptosporangiaceae; genus Nonomuraea; species Nonomuraea endophytica. The sequence continues at coordinate 333,723 of NZ_JACHIN010000008.1, forward strand.
TGGCACCTCCGGGCACGATCCCGCCCTCGCGCAGCCCACTTCCCCCGCGAGTGATCCCGCGTGACGTTGGCCGCGCATCCCACGCGACGCGCTATGCATGCGGTGCTCCTGCGACCTATACGCGTGAGACCTCTCGGCGTAACGCAAGACAGTTCCCCCGCGGGACGGGTGCGACCCCGAGCGGAGACACCCCATGAGCGACTCCCAGACCCGCCCATGGGGTGCCCGGCGCGAGACGCAGGCGTCATCCCGCGCGCGGACCGAGTTGGACGCGCGACTCCCCGGTGGAAGGCGCCCAGCCCGGAAGCAAGGCGAAAGGCGTGGCCCCCGCAACGCAGGGAGGGAGGCCGGGACCACGCCAGTCGACAGCGCCGTAGCGCCACTCGGCGGCGTGGCTCCCGCAGCAGAGTCCACGCACCAAGGTTGAACCGCCGCGTGCGCGTCCCACTGCGCGCAGGGACGCACACACGGCAGATCTGCCTCGGGCAGGGAGGGGGTGGACTTAGCCGAAATCCTGCCCGAGAGCCCTCAAAGGGCGTGGCCCCCGCAGGGGTGCAACGTTGAAATGACCTGCGGGAACCACTCCACCCGGCCGAGTCGCCGAGGAGTCTGCGGCAGCCGCAGACGGGTACCGGGCCGCGGCGCCCCGCCCACGACTGCCCATGGGCCATGAGAACGGCCCATAGTGCGCGCCGGACCTATGAGGTCTCCAGGCGCGTCACGTCTTGCGAACCATGTCGCGTTGGTGTGGGGTCCCAAACGAGACACCGAGGATCCGCGTCCCCGCGGGGCCTTCGGTGGAGTCGCCCCGCGGGGACAGCCCGACAAACCTTCGGGAGCCGCGGGCGGTGCCCCTGCGGCTAGACACCGCCCGCGACCACCCATGGGTCCGACACCGACCCATGGCGCGCCAGAACCAAGGGGAACTGTGACGAGTTCCGGCGCAAGCGTAAGAGAGGTCCAACTACTCCCCCGCCCGAAGTCGAGGGCGCAGGCGATTCCCAGCAACGTCGAGCATCACGTCAGTGCTCTTCCCACAGCCGTCCTCAGCGGCCGCGGGCGGTGTCCCCCGCGCTGGAGCACCACCGCCCGCGACCACCCATGGGTCCGACACCGACCCATGGCGCACCAGAACCCAAGGGGATGAAGGGGTTCCGGCGCCGCGTAAGAGAAGACCAATGCTTCTGAAGCCGCCGACTCACCGTGCTGTCTCAACGACCAAGCACCGTCAGTGTGCCTCCCCGTTCAGCAGGTGCGTCCATATCTCATTCGTCTTCGCCGCAGGAAACCACGTCGACTCATGCACGATCACCTGCTTCCTCTCCTGCGTGTAACGCCGTATGAACCGCAACCCGCCGCCCTGGCAGAGCTCGTAGTACACCCTCCGGCAGCAGCACGTATGGTCTTTGACCCGCACCCGGTCCGCCCGAGGAACCGCGAGATCCCAGTCGATCTTCAGCGCCCCGGGCTGTGCGGGAGCCGGATGAGGTGACATGCACTGCCGCTCTTCCAGCACGTCTTTAGAATACGTCTAGTTGTATCTGCACGTCTAGTGAGATCGCTTGATCCGTCTATTCAGTAGGAGCGTTATGTAGGGGCTCGTACCTGTTCGTCTATCTTGCGGATGTGATCGACTACGACGGCGACACCCACGTCTACATCCAGATCGCGGAGGTTCTGCGCCACCGTGCCGCGGAGCTCACCGCTGGGCAGCCGATGCCGAGTGAGGCTGATATCCAGCAGGAGTTCGGGGTTGCCAGGACCACGGCTCGGCGGGCGATCCACATGCTGCGCGAAGAAGGGCTGATCTACACGGTCCAAGGCGAGGGGACGTTCGTCGGGGCGCCCGAAGATGCGCCTCGGGCCGCACGCAAGACGCCGCTCTACCGGCAGATCGCGCATGATCTGCGGGAGCGGATCAAGTCCGGGCAGCTTCAGCCGCGCAGGCCGGTTCCGGCTGAGTCGACCATTCAGCAGCAGTACGACGTGGCACGCGAGACGGTCAGGCGGGCCATGGCGTTGCTGCGGGAGGAGGGCTGGATCTATACCGTTCCGGCTCGGGGCAGTTTCGTGTCGCCTGAGGACGACTGGCCTGCTAAGCGGTGACCAGGCTTATGTACAGGCAGACGACTTCTGTGTCGTCTTCCACGTGCTGTCCCTCGCCTGCCCAGTAGCGGCGGTGGACGTCGCGCCAGTGCTCGATCGAGCGGTAGCCTTCGCCTTCCGCCTGTGCGAACTCCCAGGTCACTGCGGCGAACGGCACCACTTCCAGGGAGGTCACTGACACCTCGCCTACCCGGCCGCCGTCGTCGTCCACCAGGACGAGGTGTTCGCCGACGTGCTCCAGGTCCTCGCCCTCGGCTCGGTAGTCGGATTCCACGAGCCCGGCCGTGGCGGTCTTGGCGCCGGACAGGACGAGGCCGTTGAGTTCGGCGCGCAGCGGGCCGGGGGTGCCGAGGTCCAGCACTCTGAGGCCGTCGATTCTTCCCCACATAGTGGGACTCAGCATAGGTGTGAGGAACGCACTGGGGGTGGTGATGGCTGCCTCTGGGATGGGTGGGCGCGCCGCCGTACCGTCTGGGCATGGTCGGATGGTGCATCGCGGTGCTCGGCGCGGCCATGCTGGCCGCGCCGAGCACCCAGGCGGCGGGCGGGTACATCTGCGTGACGGGCGAGTTCAGCCAGGGGCGGGTGAGCGCGGAGAACTGTGCGGGAAATGGGCTGCGGGACGTCACGGTGATCATCTGGTACGGCGACGCCGGCACCTACACCTGCCGAAACGCCACCTTCTACCCCCTGGCCTCCCACCTGGAGGCCACGGGCTGCGCCGTCTAGGAGCCCAGGGCGTCGATCAGGTCGCGGATGGCGGTGCGGTGGTCGCCGGGGCGCCAGGCGAGGGCGAGTTCGCAGGGGGACAGTCCGGTGACCGGGATGGTGGCGATTCCTGGCCGCCGGTAGATCTCGGCGTTGCCGGCGGCGAGCAGGACGACGGCGTTGCTGCTCTCCAGCGCGGCGAAGGTCTCCTCGGCGTTCGTCACGGTCGCGCAGATCACCGGTGGCCGCCCGCCGCGCTCGTCGGTCGCGAGCCAGAAGTCGCGCAGCGGGCCGGCGCTTTCGGGGAGTGCCAGGAACGCGTCGTCCAGGAGTTCGGTGAAGTCGACTTCGTCGCGCTCGGCCAGGCGGTGCTCCTGCCGGAACGCGACCCAGCGCGGCTCGCGGGCGACGACCCGGATGTTGAGATCGTCCTGGCCGGGGATCGGCAGCCAGACGAACGCCACGTCCACCTCGCCCTCGGCCAGGCCGGCCGTGGCGTCGGTCCAGTTGACCTGGCGAAACCGGAGCTCGCAGCTCGGGCGGCGGGTGGTGAACCGCTCCCGGATCGCGGCGAGGAAGCCGCGGCCGACGCTGGTGGACATGCCCACGGTCAGCCGTGCGGTCTCGGCCGCGGCGGCGTCGCCGACGGCGCGCTGGGCCTCGTCCCATCGCTGGAGCAGTTCGCGGGCGATCGGCAGCAGAGCCTCGCCGGGCGCCGTGAGCCGCACCGCGCGCCGGTTCCGGTCGAACAGCCGTACCCGCATCAGATCTTCGAGCTGGCGGATCTGCTTGCTGAGCGTCGGCTGCGCGATGAACAGGCGTTCGGCCGCGCGGGTGAAGCTGAGCTCCTCCGCCACGGCGACGAAATATCTCATGTCCCGCAGATGAGCATCCATAGCCGTTGACTATTACAGCAGCTATTGGACGTGCGGTGAAGGTCCGTTCCATCATTACGCCCCATGAGCACCACTGAGGATCGTCTGGCGATCATCGAGACCTGCACCCGGATGGCATGGCACACCGACCAGCGCGAGTGGGAGCGCCTGGCGGAGGTGTTCGCGGACTCGGTGACCCTGGACTACACCAGCCTGAACGGCGGCGAGCCCGCCGTGCTGACGCCCGCGCAGATCGTCGGGGCGTGGTCGGGCCTGCTCGGCGCGTTCGACGCCACGCAGCACCTGGTGACGAACCACCTGGTGACCGTCGACGACAACACCGCGGTCTGCACGGCGTCGTTCCAGGCCACACACCGCCTCGCCAATCCGTACGGCTCGCCGTTGTGGACGCTGGGCGGCACATACCGCTTCGATCTGGTCCGGTCGGACAGCGCGTGGAAGATCAACGGGGTGGTGATGACCGCCACCTGGGCCGACGGCAACAAGGACCTGCTGGCGCTGGCGGCCGGATGATCGCCCTCGTGACCGGCGGCAACCGGGGCATCGGCCGGGAGGTCTGCCTGCAGCTGGCGGAGCTGGGCCACACGGTCCTGCTCGGCTCCCGGTCGCCGGTCGCCGAGGAGCTCGGCGGCGACATCGTCCCGCTGCGTCTCGACGTCACCTCCGCCGCGGACATCGCGCAGGTGGCGGCCACCGTCTCCGAGCGGTACGGCCGGCTGGACGCCCTGGTCAACAACGCCGCCATCGCCTACGACACGTGGCAGAGCGCGGCGTCCGCCGACCTGGACGCGGTCCGCGAGGCCGCAGAGACGAACCTCTACGGCCCGTGGCGGCTGACCCAGGCGTTGCTGCCGCTCCTGCGCGAGAGCGCGCACCCCCGGATCGTCAACGTGTCCAGCGAGGCCGCCTCGCTGACCAACATGGGCGGCGGCACGCCCGCGTACGGCACCACCAAGGTGGCGCTCAACGCCCTGACCCGCATGCTCGCGGCCGAGCTCCGCGCTGACGGCGTCCTGGTGAACGCGATCTGCCCGGGCTGGGTCGCGACCGACATGGGAGGGCCGGGTGGCCGTCCGGTCGCCGCGGGCGCGGCCGGCGTCGTCTGGGCGGCCACGCTCCCCGACGACGGCCCGACCGGCGGATTCTTCCGCGACGGCCGTCCCCTTCCCTGGTAAACCCTTTGCGAGGTTCAAAGAAATGATCTTGGTTACGGGCGCCACCGGCAACGTCGGCGCCGAAGTGGTCCGCGCCCTGGTGGCGGGCGGTGCACCCGTCCGTGCTCTGGTACGCGGCGCCGTACCCCTCAAGGAGGACGTCGAGGCGGTGACCGGCGACCTCAACCGGCCGGAGAGAATGACCGAAGCCCTGGCCGGGACCCGAGCGGTGTTCCTGCTTCCCGGGTACGAGAACCTGCCGGGCCTGCTGGCCGAAGCCCGCCGGGCAGGCGTGGAACAGGTCGTGCTGCTGTCCGGCGGCTCGGCCGGGAGCGGCGACCTGACCAACGCGGTCACCCGCTACATGGCCGCGTCCGAGTCCGCCGTGCGGGAATCCGGGCTGCCCTGGACGATTCTGCGGCCATCCGCGTTCATGTCGAATGCTTTGCGCTGGTTGCCGCAACTCCGGGAAGGTGACCGGGTGCGGGTCGCCTTCCCGGATGTCCGGACGGCGAGCGTCGACCCGTACGACATCGGGAACGTGGCCGCCCGCGCGCTGCTGTCGGAGGACTACCGGGGCCAGATCCTCCGGCCGACCGGGCCGGTCGCGATGACACCCGCCGAGCAGGTCGCCGTGCTGGCCGAGGTGCTCGGCCGCGATCTGGAGTTCGTCGGCCTGACGAACGAGGAGGCGCGCGCCGACCTGCTCGCCACCATGCCGGCCGAGTACGTGGACGCGTTCTTCGACTTCTACGTGACCGGCTCGCTCGACGAGTCGATCGTCCGCCCGGACGTCCGCGACGTCACCGGCCGCGAGCCCCGCACGTTCACGGAGTGGGCCGAGGCCCACGACTTCCGCCGAGGTCCCGGATGAACCGCCTGCTCGCCATGAGCGTCGCCTGCGCGATCGTCGCGGTGGCCTGCTCGAACAACGACAAGCCCGCCAACCCCGGACGCTTCGCCTCCCCCAACCCGGGTTCGGTCAACACGTACTGGATCCAGGCGCCGGACGGCCTGGTCCTCATCGACACCCTGCGCACGCCGGACGACGCGCGTAAGGCGGTGGCGGAGATCAAGAAGACCGGCACCCCGGTCGCCGCCATCCTGCTCACCCATTCCCATCCCGACCATGTGGGCGGTGCGGGCGCGTTCGACGAGGCATTCCCCGATGCTCCCATTTACGCGTCCAAATCGACCGACACGACGATGCGGCAGGACAAGCGGGGCTTCTACCCGTTGGCCCGATCCGCGAACCCGGCCTTCCCCGCCAAGCTCACCTACGCCGACCGGACCTTCGAGGACGGCGCGCCGTTGCAGGTAGGCGGCCTCCGCTTCGAGACCGCCACGTTCGCCCACGGCGAGTCCGACACCGCGACGGTCTACTACCGTCCCGACACCGGCGACCTCTACTCCGGCGACCTGGCGACCGCCAAGGTCACGCCCGCGCTGATCGAGGGCACCAGCTGCGGCTGGCTCCAAGCTCTCGACCACCTGGACAAGCGCTTCCCCGCTGCCAGGACGATCTACCCAGGGCATGGAGCCGCAGGCCCGGCCCGCACGCTGATCTCCGACCAGCGCGGCTATCTCCAGCGGTTCCGCGGGCTGGTCCGTCCGGCGGTCGCCCCGGACTCGCCTGAGAGTGGGACGGTCAGCCCCAGCGAGCAGAAGTCGATCATCGACGAGCTGGAGCGCGCCTACCCCGGCTATCCGCCGGTCGCGGACCTTCCGACCATCGCGCAGGAGAACATCAAGGCCGTCGCGCGGGAACTGACCACCGGGAATCCCGCATGCGCGTCCGAACAAGGCACGGCCGGGCTTTCAGCCCCCGTAAGCGCATATGTCACCGCGGTCAACGAGGGAAACCTCGACGCGCTGGCCCAGGCGTTCGCCGAGGACGCGGAGCTCGTCGACGTCGGGCGGCGGTTCGAGGGCCGCGCCGCGATCCGCGCCTGGGCCGAGGCCGAGGTGATCGGCGGCAAGCTGACCGTCACCAGGGTCACCGAGAACCGTCCCGGCTACCAGCGCCTCCTGGTGCGCTTCGCCCCCGGCGGCCAGGGCGGCTTCGCCGCCAACTACGCCTTCACGGTGAACGGCTCATCCATCACCAAAGCCGAACTGACCTACGCGAACTGACGAGGAGCTCTTCCATGGAAAAGGTGCGGTTCTCCGCCGGAGACGTGACCCTCACCGGAAACCTGTTCCTGCCGGAGACCACCGGACCGGTGCCGGGCATCGTGGTGGCGGGCACCTGGACAAGCGTCAAGGAACAGATGGCCGACCGCTACGCCGAACAACTCGCCGACCGCGGATTCGCCGCCCTGTCCTTCGACTTCACCGGCTACGGCGAATCCGAGGGCAAGCCCCGCGACCACGAGGTGCCGGAGCGCAAAGTCCACGACATCCACCACGCCGTAACCTTCCTCGCGAACCACTCAGCCGTGGACCCCGACCGTCTGGGCGCCCTCGGCGTGTGCGCCGCCGCGATGTACATGAGCGGCAACGCCGCCGCCGACCCCCGCATCCGCTCGCTCGCGCTCGTCGCGCCCTGGCTGCACGATCGGGAGATCTGCCATCAGGTGTACGGCGGCGCCGACGGCGTGGCCGGCAAACTGGCCGAAGCCACCCGGGCCCGCGCGAGGTTCGACGCGACAGGCGAGGTCGAGTACGTGCCGGTCGTCAGCGGCTCCGACCCACGCGCGGCCATGCCGTTCGACATCGACTTCTACCTCAACCCCGACCGCGGCGGCCTCCCCCAGTGGCCCAACCGCTTCGCGGTGATGGCGTGGGAGGGCTGGCTGGGCTACGACTCGATCTCCCTCGCGCCCCGGATCACCCAACCGGTCCTGCTCGTCCACAGCGAGGACGCCGCCATCCCCAACGGCGCACGGCGCTTCTACGCCGGTCTGGCCGGACCCAAGGAGCTCATCTGGACGGACGGCGACCAGTTCGCCTTCTACGACCAGGAACCCCAGGTCACAACGGCAGCAACCGCCGCCGCAGCCCACTTCACCCACACGCTCACCACCAACCGCTCATAACCGGACGCATGCCTGGCGGCCGGTTGGGGGCGGTTCACAACACACGATTCCGCCGACTCCGCTGCGGCTAACGGTTTCGTCGCTCGGATGCCTTGGGATGGCCGGCAGCGACCCTGGTGAGCCAGATGGTCGTTTCAGCATCGTCGATGGCGTACCAGACGCGCCCTCCAGAGGTCACCTCGTACTGCCACTGGTCCAGATCGCGGGTGTCGTGCTTGACGGTGCCCAGCGAGCCGGACAGTGGGTGTTGCCGGCCGTCAACTCGACGTGGATCGCCTGGGAGGTCCAGCCAACATCGATCGCAGTTACCGGGTACCTGTGCGCGTAGCTCCCGCCATGCCTTCCAAGCTTTGGCATTGCTGCGCGCACGATCCATCCAGTAGGCCGGCGGATCTCTTCGCCTCGGCCGCTCACTCGTCACCCTCAACGGGCTGTCCGCCGGTGCCGTCAAATGGATTGGCAAGATCACGAGCGATCTCGGGGTCGCTCCACGCCAGAGCGGTGGAAGTCCATGACCGGCGGGCCCGGGCATAGGGCAGCAGTTCCCCGGTGTCGGCTCCTGCCAGCAGGTGGGCAAGGAGTTCGCGGACGCACTGCGGCCGCTCGTGCTCCGGAAGCCAGGTCAGCCATGGAAGGTCTTCGGCAAGGGCCTCTTCGGCCAAGACCTGATTGGAGCGAGCCACGATGGTCATGGATCGAGCCAGCGTGAGGAGAGCGGCCCGGGCGGCTTGATAGCGCTCGTCGCGTACCAGCCAGACGTTTTCGGCATCTCGGCGCTCCAGGAGCACGTCGGCAACGTCGAGCTCCGGGAAGACCTCGTTACGCTCACGGGCCAGCGCGCTGAATGGGAACGTCTTCATGCGTCCAGACTACCCCTCAAGTGCATCACTAGTGCAGCACTAATGTTGAAGAGGACAGAGCGAATTCAATATCGCTCAGTCCCGTTCGGCTGCCCAGCCGCGTTGGCCGATGCCCGGGGCGACTGCTGTGGCTGCTGCCCGATACCTGGCGAAACGAAGCTGGCGGTTGCGGCCATCACCTTGAGTGGTCTCAGCTCCGGACGGCCTAAGAGGGAAGTCAAGGAGCCTTCTGTGCCCGTCACACCGGCTCACGAACCGGGGAGCGCGAGGGGCCGGAGGCCTCTCGCCCGGGGGTGCGGGGGCTTGTCCCCGCTGTCACAGCCCGAGCCCCTTTGGCGCGAAGCGCCCCCCACGCGAGGACCACGCCCTTAGTCCCGGGGGTGCGGGGGCCTGCCCCCGCAGTCACAGCCCGAGCCCCACCGGCGCGCAGCGCCCCCACGCGAGGACCATGCCCTGGCGCTAGAACACGGGGATGATCTCTTCTGGGTCGATGAAGTCCACGGGCACGCCTTCCAGATCTAGCTCGGGGATTGCCGGGAAGGCTATGCCCCAGCGTTCGACGATGGCGCGGACCCGGGCCATCGCCTGGCGCCAGTTTTCCGCCTGTTCCTCGTACGACAGCACACCCAGTCCGGCCTCGCGGGCGTGGTCCATGAGGACGCGGTGGTTGTTCAGGAAGTACGGCGGCAGTTCCCAGAAGCCCTCGGGCGGCTCCCACAGGATCATCGACAGGAACACGAACCCGGCCCGCAGCTGCCGGGTGATCAGGGACTTTACCTCCTCGGTCAGCCCCGGCCACTCGTTCTCCAGAATCGTCATGCAAATCTGGAGATGTCGGGACTCATCCCGTCCGATGCGCTGGAACATCTCCCCGAACACCGGATGCCGGGTCCCCGACGCCATCCCCCTGAACAGGGTCGACGCCGCCATCTCGCCCATCATGAAGCTCGTGAACAGGACGGGCAGCGAATACTTGCCCACCGCCGAGCTGTACCCGGTCCAGTAGCGCCCGCCGTTGTGGTACAGCCAGCCGATGTTGTTGTGGGCGGCATGTTCCAGGTCGTCGGCGGGCGTCCAGTTCAGGGGGCCGCCGGGCCACAGGCGGGCGATGGTGCGCTGGCAGCACTCCTCGTGGTTCATCTCGTCGCGGGTGATGGAGAAGAAGCACTTACGGACCGGATCCTCCTCGTGCTTCTCGAACGCCTGGATCGTGGCACGGGCGAAGACGGCGGGCCCGGAGGCGTCGAAGTTGGCGAGGACGGCGAACCAGTACATGATCCCCAACCGCTGCTCCCGGGTGAAGTCCTCGGCCACGAGTCCGTCCCAGGGCAGGTCGGCCGGGTTCCAGAGCATGGTCTTGGACTTCTCGTAGATCGCCGCGAGCTTCTCGGTCTCGACCCGCCACTCCATCGGGTAGATGTTCGGCTGCGGGATCTCGGGCGCGGGCCAGAAACCGCCGTCGGGCACGCTGAGGTCGGCCATGTGTGACACCTCCGCCTCCCATCGTGCGGCTCGATGTCATGCGATTTCAAGTACGCGCGCGCTGCGTCACCGCCACACACGCCAGTACGGCCAGCGCGGCGGCCACCGTGACCCACCCGAACCGCTCCCCCAGCAGGACCCAGGCCCACACCATCGTGAGCAGCGGCTGGACGAGCTGGGTCTGACCGGCCCGCGCGATGCCGCCCTGGGCCAGACCGGCGTACCAGGGGATGAATCCCAGGAACATGGAGATCAGCCCGACATAGGCGAATCCGGCCACCGCTTCGAAGCTCCACACCACGGGGGTCGTCGCGGCGAGCACCGCGGTGACCGGGAGCGTCACCGGGAGCGAGATCACCAGCGCGTAGGAGATCACCTGCCAGCCGGGTGTGGTGCGGGAGAGCTTGCCGCCTTCGGTGTAGCCGATGGCCGCCGACAGCAGGGCCGCCACCAGCAGCAGGTCCGCCCAGGACGCGCCGCCGCCCTCCGCGCGGGTGAAGGTGAAGGCGGTGATCGCGGCGGCGCCGGCCGTACAGGCGAGCCAGAACATCGGACGGGGCCGCTCGCCCGCCCGCAGCACCGCGAACGCGGCGGTGGCGGCGGGCAGGAGCCCGATGACCACGCCGGAGTGCGCGGTGCCGGCGCCGAGCGACAGCGCGAGGCCGCTGAAGACGGGGAAGCCGAAGACGACGCCAAGGGAGATGAGCGCATATGGACGCCATTGGTGACGTGGCGGCAACAACGGCACTCCGGCGGCGCGCAGGCACACCAGGGCCACCAGGCCCGCCACCAACGCCCGGCCGATCGCCACCAGCCACGGGTCGAATCCCTTCATCGCGAAGACCGTCGCGGGGAACGAGCCGGAGAACGACAGGACGCCGAGGAAGGCCAGCAAGGTCCCGCGGCGGGCGGTGTGGGAGACCGCTACTGCGGGAGCGACGATAGCGCTATTCTGTACATTCATGAACAACGATAGCAGTATCGCCCAGATCGCCGCGATGCTGCGCGAAGAGGTCTCCCGCCTCAAACCGGGCGACCGGCTTCCGTCCAGCCGGGAGATCATGCGCCGCCACGGGGTCAGCCCGGTCACGGTGTCGCGGGCGATCGGGCAGCTCACCGCCGAGGGACGGGTGGTGACGCGGCCGGGCGCGGGCGCTTACGTGGCGCAGCGGCCCGCGGCTCAATCCCCGACGGAAGCGGATATGTCGTGGCAGACCGTGGCCCTGGGTGACCGCGTGGTCGACGACACCGCGGTCACCGCCCTGCTGGCCGGCCCGCCCGACCACGTCATCCCGTTGACCGGCGGGTACCTGAACCCCGTCCTGCGCCCTTCCCAGCAGCTCGCCGCCGCCGCGACCAGGGCGGCGCGGCGGCCGGACGCGTGGTCGGTGCCGTCGCTCAACGGGCTGGCCGAGCTGCGCCGATGGTTCGCGGGCCAGGCGGGCGGCGACGTGACCTCGGCCGACGCGCTCGTGGTCAGCGGCGGGCAGTCGGCGCTGTCGCTGGCGTTCAGGTCGCTGGCGGCGCCGGGCACGCCGATCCTGGTCGAGACGCCCACCTACCCGGGCGCGCTGGCGGCGGCGAAGGCGGCCGGGTTGCGGGCGACAGCCGTACCCATGGATGGCGACGGCGTGCGGCCGGACCTGCTCGCCGAGGCCTTCGCCGTCACCGGCGCGCGGGTCTTCTACTGCCAGCCCACGCTGCACAACCCGACCGGCGCCACGCTCTCCCGGGAGCGACGTGAGCAGGTCATCGGCGTGGCGCGGGCGGCGGGCGCGTTCGTGGTCGAGGACGACGTGCTGCGCTACCTGGCCGACGGCGCGCCCCCGCCGATGGTCTCCATGGACCCGGACGGCACCGTCGTCTACGTCAGTTCGCTCACCAAGGTCCTCGCGCCGAGCCTGCGGGTGGCGGCGGTCATCGCGCGCGGTCCCGCCGCGCACCGGCTGCGGGCGGGGCAGCTCGTGGAGTCGTTCTTCGTGGCGCGGCCGCTGCAGGAGACGGCGCTGGAGTTCGTGGGCTCGCCCGCGTGGGAGCGCCACCTGCGCACGGTGCACGCCGAGATCGCGCTGCGCCGCGACGCGCTGCTGGCGGCACTCGCCGCGCGCCTTCCGGCCGCCGCGCCGCATCTGCTGCCCCGCGGCGGCAAGCATCTGTGGGTACGGCTCCCGCCGCACGTCGACGAGCCCGCCCTGGTCGAGGCGGCCTACCGGAACGGCGTGCTGGTGAGCCCCGGCCGCATGTACTACCCGTCGGAGCCGCCGGGCCCGCGCCTGAGGCTCACCTTCATGGCCGCCTCCCACGTGAGCGAACTGACCGAGGGCGTCAGACGGCTGGCCGAGGCGTTCGGCCCCGAAGGCGACTAGACCAGCACCCGGTCGGCGTGTTCGAGGATGATCCGGGCCAGTTCGTCCGGAGCGCGGTGGTTGGCGGTGTGCCCTTGGCCGCGCATCACCACGCGGGTGGAGTGCGGCAGCACCCGTTCCAGGGCGTCCATCCGCTCGCCGAGGTGGGCCGGGCTCTGGTCGCCGCCGAGCAGCACCACCGGCGCCTGGATGTTCGCGTAGTCGCCGAGCCGGTTGCCGAGAGCGTCGATGGCGGCCAGGTCGTCGAGCTGCCGGGGCGCGAGCGCGCGCAGCTTGGGCACCAGGGCCACCGCGAGCGCCCCCATCGACGCCTGCCAGCCCGGGATCTTGATCACTTCGGTGAAGAAGATCCGCATGGCCTTGGCCGTTTTGCCGCGCGCCATCGCGGCCTGGGCGCGGCGGGTCGTGTCGCCGCCGAGCGTGGTGCCGGTGATGACGGGCGGTTCGTAGAGGACGGCTCCGGCGAACGGCCCGGCGCGCAGGGCCTCCAGCGCGACCACGCCGCCCGAGGAGTGGCCGACGAGCAGGACCTGGCCGCCCATGCGTTCGGCGGCGGCGAGCGTCTCGGCGACCTCGTCCTCGATGGTCGCGGCGGCCCGCCGATCGGGCCGGTACTGAAGCCGGACCGGCACCTCGACCGGATACCTGGCGGCGAGCAGCTCCGCGGGCTTGCGCCACATGGAGCCGTCATCCAGACCCGCGTGCAACACCAGAATTCCCGACATCTCGCCAACCTCCTTAGCAGCGCTAAGGGCAATTTAGCACTGCTAAGGTGAAGTGTGAACAAGAAGCTGACCCGGCAGCTGCTCATCGAGACCGGGCTGCGCCTCCTGGACGAGGTCGGCCTCGACGGCCTGACCGTCCGCAGGCTCGCCGCCGAGCTCGGCGTCCAGTCCCCCGCGCTGTATTGGCACATCCGCACCAAGCAGGAGCTCCTGGACGGCATGGCCGACGCCATCGTCCTGGCCGCCGGCATGGGCCCGCCGCTGGACCACGAGTCGTGGCAGGGCTGGCTGGCCCGCCGCGCCCGCGCGTACCGTGGCTCGCTGAGCGCGCACCGCGACGGCGCCCGCGTCGTGTCCGGCGCGAGCAGCCTCAGCGCCGGCGCGGTCGAGCTGTTCGAGCAGGAGCTCGACGGCATGGTCGCCCGGGGCTTCACGCCCGGCCTGGCCCTGCGCACGATCACCACGCTGTCCCACTACGTCAACGGCGTCGTCCTGCACGAACAGGCCGAGCGCGGCGGCCCGTCCGACGTCCGGCCGGGTCCGACCCTGCTGGCCGCCGTGCGCGAGACCGGCGGCCCGCTGGGCGACGACGGCTTCGAACACGGGCTGCGCGCGTTCATCGAGGGCACCGCTCAGGCGCTGGCGAACACCTCGTAGTGCGCGACGGTACGCTCCCTGTCCACCAGGAAGGCGTCGTCGTCGGGGTAGAAGACGGCCCGCGACGGGTCCTCCCCGGCGAAGGCCGTGATGGCCTCCCACGACTCCCAGAACGAGATCAGCAGGAACTCGGTACGGTCACCGTCGTCGCGCCGGGTGAAGCGCACCCCCTGGTTGCCCGGCGTCGCCGTGTATCCGGGAAACCCGGTGCGCAGCAGGTAATCCTCATAGGCGGAGGCGTCGGCCGTACGGGTCCAGCCACGCCATATGCGGACGATCATCAGGACTCCTCTCCGAAGATGACACCACTCAACACGCTACAGTGGTTTCATGCTGGAGCTCGTGCGCGACTTCGTGAACACCTATGACGTGGAGAACGACGCCGACGAGCTGACCTCCCCCGCCGAGCTGGCCCTGTGGCTGCGCGAGCGGGGCCTGGCCGGGGAAGGCGACCGGGCAGAGGACGACGACCTGGCCACGGCGATCGCCCTGCGGGAGGGGCTGCGGGCGGCGTTGCACACCGGCGAGCCGGTCGAGCTGCCGGAGCTGCCGCTGCAGGTGATGATCGCGGACGGGCCCCGGCTGACACCGGTACGGCCCGGCGTCCCGGGCGCGCTGGCCCGGATCGCGGCAGCCGTACTCGATCCCGGATGGGTGCGTTTGAAGGTCTGTCTGGAAGGCACCTGCCAGTGGGCGTTCATCGACTCCTCGAAGAACCGCTCGCGATCCTGGTGCTCCATGAAGGTCTGCGGCAACCGCACCAAAACCCGTGCATATCGGGCAAGGAAGCATGGTTCGCGTCGTCTCCAAGGCTCAAACACCGATACGGTGTAACTCGTGCCTTGTGGCATGACGGCAGGCGAAGGAGCGGGCCGAAAATGGCAGACGTAGGCGTCCGGGCGGCCCGGCGCGAGGATGTGCTCCAGGTTGCGAACGTTCAGGTCCGCGCCTGGCGCTACGGCTATCGGGATTTCCTGCCCGAGGGGCCGCTGGAGCAGATGACCGGAGCGGCGGCCGAGAAGATGTGGCTGCGCCAGTGGGACGAGGCGATCGTCGCCCCGCCCACCTCCCGCCACCGGGTGCTCGTCGCGGTCGAGACCATCCTCGACACCGAGGGCTTCCCCGCGCTGGGCGTCGGCGGCAGCGCCGCGCTCGCCACGCCGCGCGGCGGCGAGCGCGTGGTCGGCCTGGCCTCCCACGCCCCCGCCGAAGACCCCGACCTCGACCCGACCGTCGTCTCCGAGATGCTGACGCTGCTGGTCGACCCCGACTTCGTCCGCCGCGGGCACGGCAGCCGCCTGCTCAACGCCACCGTCGACCACCTGCGCGAGGACGGCTACCGCCAGATCGTCACCTGGGCCTTCGCCGACAACTACGCCGTCCTGGGCTTCCTGGAGTCGGCGGGCTGGGGCGAGGACATGGCGGAACGGGTGCTCGACATGGGCCGCCCGATCCGCATGGTCAGGCTCAGCACGGACATCAGCTAGAGGTAGACGAGAGACATGGCAACTCCTGGTCAGTGGATCGCCGGTGCGCGACCGCGCACCCTGCCCAACGCCGTCGTCCCCGTCATGGTCGGCACCGGCGTCGCCTTCGGCCTCGGCGCCGTCGGCTGGTGGCAGGCGCTGGTCGCCCTGGCCGTCGCCCTCCTGCTGCAGATCGGCGTCAACTACGCCAACGACTACAGCGACGGCGTACGCGGCACCGACGACCAGCGGGTCGGCCCGATGCGCCTGGTCGGCTCCAGGGCCGCCACGCCGCGCCAGGTCCTGACCGCCGCCCTGGGCTGCTTCGCCGCCGCCGCGGTGGCCGGCCTGGCGCTGGTCATCGCCACCCGCGCGTGGTGGATCCTACCGGTCGGCGCGGCGGCGATCGCCGCCGCGTGGTTCTACACCGGGGGCAAGCGCCCGTACGGCTACCGCGCGCTCGGCGAGTTGTCCGTCTTCGTGTTCTTCGGCGTGGTCCCGGTGGTCGGCACCACGTTCGTCCAGGTGGAATACCTGTCCGGCCTGGCCCTGGCCGCCTCGGTGCCGGTCGGCCTGCTGTCGTGCTCGATGCTCGTGGTCAACAACCTGCGCGACGTGGTCACCGACGGCCCCGCGGGCAAGAAGACCCTGGCCGTCGTGCTGGGCGCCGAGCGCACCCGCGTTCTCTACGCCGCCTGCCTGGTACTGCCGTTCGTCATCGTGCTGGCGCTGGTGACGGTCTCGCCGTGGGTGGCACTGGCGCTGCTGGCCGCGCCGCTGGCCATCGCCCCCATCCGTACCGTTCTGGGGGGTGCGGTCGGGCCCGACCTGATCGCCGTCCTCCAGGCGACGGGCAAGCTGCAGATGGCGTTCGGGCTGCTGTTCTCGATCGGGCTGGCGCTGATCTAGCCGGTCGTCTGGGTCACCACGGGGGACGGCCCGCCGTACCTGAAGGATCTGACCCGGTAGGCGGCCCGCTTCTCCTCGGGCAGCGTGACCAGGCCGACCGCGTTGACGTCCGGTTCGAGCAGGGCGGCCACCCGGAAGCCGGGCGCGTCCTTCGCCCTGACCTCCAGCAGGTAGCCCTCCTCGTCGCCGGCGCGGTCGGTCCAGGTGAACGCGATGCCGTTGGCGTGCTTGACCGTGGCCCGCAGGTTCTCCGGCGCAGCCCCCGGACCGGTGCCCCGGACGGTCTGCGGGAGGGTGCGCGGGTCGAGCCAGTCGTGGGCCTCGTCCTCCTCCAGCGGGCCGGGCAGGAGCGTGACCTCGACGGTGTTGGAGGCGGGGCCGTAGTAGGGGCGCAGGCGGTAGTAGAACGTGGTGCGCGGGATCAGGTCCCGGTGGGTGTACCTGGTCCGTCCCGGCGGCAGGAAGTCGAGGATTGTGTACGGCCCCCGCGGCTCCGTGGCGAACTCGACCACGCGGCCCGCCACCCCCTGATCGCCCGGCGGCCAGGTGAGGGTGACGTCCCGAGGCGTGGTCAGGACTGCCGTCAGCGGCGCCGGGGCCGGCGGCGCGGGCTCCGGCGCCGCGCAACCGGCCAGGGCGAAGGCCGCCAGGACGAGCGGCGTTCTCACTTGCGCCAGAACCGGATGTCCGACCACTCGACGGTGACCGGGCCCTGGCCGCTGTTGGTGCGGTAGGAGCCGAACTTGTCGTAGAAGTCGCCTCCGGGGCTGGAGGTGGTGTGCTTCAGCGAGCCGTTGATGTAGGTGCGGTGGGTGCTGCCGACCACGTGCACGGTGTTGACCCGCACGGTGGTGCCGAGCGTCGCGCCGCTGGCGATGGTGGTGCCGCCGTGCACCGCGTACAGGCGTCCGCCCCTTTCCACGGCCATCATGAAGAACGGGCCGGTCGTCTTGAAGGTCTGCTTCAGGCTGATCCGGGTGCCGCCCATGCTGGTGATCTTGAAGAAGCCCTGGAACTGCCGGGTGCCGCCGGTGTAGGTGGCGTAGCGGCGTTCGGCGCGCTGGTCGCCGCTGCCGGTGGAGCAGGTGAGGCGGAAGGTCAGGTCGCTGACGTCACCGCAGCCGCGTTCCTGGACGTTGAACGTGGGGTCGTAGGCGGTCCACGGTCCCTGTTCGACCGGGCCGGGGCCGCTGTCCTGCCGGGTGGTTCCGGTCACCGGGGCGCTCTTGGGAGACTCGTTTCCCGCGGCGTCGCGGGCGGCGACCGTGTAGGTGTGGGTGCTGTTGGGCGCCAGGCCGGTGATGGCGGCGCCGGTGCCGGTCGGGGCGGCCACCTGGGTCGTGCCTTCGTAGACGCGGTAGCCGATGACGCCGACGTTGTCGGTGGCCGCGTCCCAGGTGAGCGTGATGGCGCTGCTCGTGGTGGCGGTGACCCTCGGGTTCGCGGGGGTGGTGGGCGGCTGGGCGTCGGGGGTGCCGGTGACCAGGCGGTCCAGGTTCGGGCCGCCGTCGGCGGCGGTGGAGGTGAGGCGGACGGCGTTCTGCCCGGCGGCCAGCGTGACCGTGACGGTGGTCTCCATCCAGGTGGTCCAGGCGCCGGTGGGCGGGAAGTCCTTGGCCTGGGTGGCGCCGCCTGCCGTGACGGACATCGGGCGGACGCCGGTGGTGCCGTTGGCGTAGCGGATGGTCAGCGGGACCGGGCCCGCCTCCGCCGCGCTCACGGTGAACTCCACGGAGGAGCCGACGAGGTTGTCGAGGTTGACGAAGCCGGTGCCGGTGTATCCGGCATGGTTGGATTCGACCGCGCCCTGGCTGATGGTGGCGTCCTCGGCCTGGTAGTCGGCCAGGACGGCGGTGGGGGTGGGGGCCGGAAGCATGCTGAGCAGAAGCCCCAGAGTGAGTAATCGGGCCATAATTCATGGGATCATTGTTCACAGATGACCGTCAAGTGATTCCACATTTCCCGTCGAATCCGGATTTATCCACATATATGGATGGGCTGGTCATCGGATGTGTGATCCCGGATGATCTCTTTGTATGCCTCGACAAGCGGGGTGACGCAGGCTCGTACGTCCGGATAAACGCCCAGGTCAGCCGCCTTTGGTTCACTGAAGGGGACACCGATCTGGGAGGACACGATGGAGCAACGCGGGATCGAGCTGGTCCCGGCCGGGGAGAGGTATGGCCGCCCGCGTGACCTTCTCTTCCTGTGGACCGGGACGACGATGGGCATCTTCACCCTCGTCTACGGCACCACCATCGTGGCCGCCTTCGGCCTCAACTTCTGGCAGGCCGTCGCCGCGATCGTCGTCGGCAACCTGCTGGCCTTCCCACTCGTCGGCCTGACCAGCCTCCAGGGCCCGGCCACCGGCACCTCCACCATGGCCGTCTCCCGCGCCGCCTACGGACCCAAGGGCGCCCGCCTGCTCAGCTTCTTCGGCTGGCTCAACATGGTCGGCTTCGAGGCCGGCGGCATGGTCCTCATCACCTTCGCCGCCCTGTCGCTGCTCGGCCAGGCCGGGGTGGCCACCGAGAGCCTCGGGCTGAAGGTCGCCGTCATCCTGGTCGCCGCGCTCATCCAGCTCGTGCTCCCGCTCATCGGGCACGCCGCGGTGATGAAGGCGCAGAAGTACTTCACCTGGGTCTTCGTCGTCCTGTTCGGGCTCATGGCGATCCTGGTCGGCCCCAAGGTCGACGTCGCGGCGGGCGGCGCCGGCGCGGACTTCACCACGTTCACGATCGCCGTCGCGCTGATCATGTCCGCGGGCGGGCTGTCCTGGGGGCCGCTGGGCGGCGACTACTCGCGCTACCTTCCCGCCGACTCCTCCAAGAAGGCCGTCTTCGGGTACGCCTTCCTCGGTGGCTTCGTGCCGTACGTGCTGTTGATGACCCTCGGCGCGGCCGTCGCCACCGTGGTCAAGGACGCGGCCGACCCGATCTCCGGGCTGCCCGGGGCGCTGCCGTCCTGGTTCGTCGTGCCGTATCTGCTGCTGGCGATCGTCTCGCTGTTCGCGGTCAACACCACGGACCTGTACTCCTCGGGGTTGAACCTTCAGGCCGCCGGCATCAAGGTGAAACGGTGGGTGGCAGTGGTCGCCGACCTCATCCTGTGCGTGATCATCACGTACGTGGCGGTGACGTCGGAGAACTTCAACACGATGCTCAACACCTTCCTCGGCCTGCTGATCATCTGGCTGGCGCCGTGGGCCGGCGTGTACGTCACCGACTGGCTGCGCAGGAAGGGCCGCTACGACGCCCGCGCCCTGTTCGACAAGAGCGCGCCCGGCCAGGTCCGCTGGGCGGCGATCATCGCCCAGGTCGCGGGCATGGTCGCCGCTGCCCTCTGGATCAACTCCACCGCGTTCGTCGGCTGGATCTCCCAGGCCACCGGCGGCGCCGACTTCAGCATCTTCGCCGGGTTCCTGGTGGCCGGGGCGGCTTATGCCGTACTTGATCGCCGGCCCGTTTCCGTTCCTGTTCTTGAGGGGGTTCGATGACACTGCTCGATGTGGCGTACGGCAGGCGGCCGGCTGACACGATCATCGCCAACGGCACGCTGGTCAACGTCCTGACGGGCGAGGTCTACCCGGCGGAGATCGGGATATTTCAGGACCGCATCGCCGCCGTCGGGCCCGCTCTTCAGCGCGGTCCGCAGACCCGGGTGATCGACGCCGCGGGCGGATACCTGGTGCCCGGCCTGATCGACGGGCACCTGCACATCGAGTGCTCCAAGTTGTCGGTCACCAGCTTCGCCGACCTGGTCGTACCGCTGGGCACCACGAGCGTGGTGTCGGGCCTGGACCAGGTGCTCGTGGTCGAGGGCCTGCCCGGAGTCCGGAAATTTCTGGATGAGTCGAAGAAGACCGGGATGCGGATCTGGTGGGGTGCCCCCGCGAAAGCCCCGTACACCGTGCCCCAGAGCAACGTCGGCTTCACCTTCGGCCCCGACGAGCACCGCGAGGCCCACACCTGGCCCGAGTGCGTGGGCGTGTGGGAGACCGTCCAGGAGATGGTCGAGCACGGCGACCCGGCCGTGATGCGGGCGCTTGAGCTGGCCGAGAAGCACCGGCTGCCGGTCTTCGGCTGCGCCCCGCTGTCGGATGCCCGCCGGATCGCCGGCCTGGCCGCCGCCGGCATCCGCCTCGACCACGAGTCCTACTCCCACGGGGAGATGCTGGAGAAGCTGCGCCAGGGTATCTACGCCATCGTGCGCGAATCCTCCGTGGCCCACTTCCTGCAGGAGAACATCCAGGTCGTGAGCAAGGTCGGCGCCCGCAGGGTGGCCTTCTGCACCGACGACGTGCACGCCGCCGACGTCCTGGCCGGCGGGCACATGGACAAGCTGGTACGCATGGCCGTGAAGGCCGGGGTGGACCCGGTCACCGCGATCCAGATGGCCACGGTCAACTGCGCCGAGATGTACCGCATCGACGACAAGGTGGGCAGCATCGCCCCCGGCCGCTTCGCCGACGTGCTGATCGTGGACTCGCTGGAGGACTTCCGGGTCCGCGACGTCGTCGCCGCGGGCGAGCTGGTGGCCCGCGACGGCCGGCTGATCACCCCGACCGTCCCGCCCGCCCGCGGCCAGGTCACGAAATTTCCGGTCAAGGAGGTCACGGCCGACGACTTCGCCCTGCGCAGCGAGCAGGCAGCAGTGGACGTGCTGGCCATCGGCTTCACCGAGCAGGTCTTCGTCCGCAAGCGCCGCGACATCACGCTCCCCGTGCTCAACGGCGTCGTGGAGCCCTCGGTGGACAAGGACGCCCTCCTCGTCACCGTCGTGGAACGCTATGGCAAGACCGGCAACATGCCGGTTGCCGTGGTCAGCGGCATGGGCATCCGCGAAGGCGCCATCGCCACCAGCGCCGCCCCGGACGACAACAACATCATCTGCGTCGGCGCCTCCCGCGCGGACATGGCCCTGGCCGTCAACACCGTGGCCGAGATGGGCGGCGGCCAGGTGATCGTGGTCGACGGCGAAGTCCGCGAGAGCCTCCCGCTGCCCATCGCCGGCATCGTGTCCGACCTGCCCGCCGCCGAGATGGCCGTGGCCGAGCAACGTCTCGACGACCTGGCCCGCGAACTGGGCTGCACCCTGCCGTCACCGCTGATGTACCTGTTCTTCCTGTCCATCACCGCGATCCCCGACTACGCCGTGACCGACCTCGGCCTGGTGGATTGCGTCAACCTCGAGGTCGTGGAGGTCATTCAGTGACTGCGTTCATCGCCGGGCTGCCCAAGTGCGAGCTGCATCTGCACATCGAGGGAACGCTGGAGCCGGAGCTCAAGTTCGAGCTGGCCCGGCGCAACGGGATCGCGCTGCCGTACGCGGGCGTCGAGCAGATGCGCGCGGCCTACGACTTCGACGACCTGCCCTCCTTCCTCAAGATCTACTACGAGGGCATGGGCGTGCTGCGCACCGAGCCCGACTTCTACGACCTGGCCATGGCCTACCTGCGTAAGGCCGCCTCGCAGAACGTGCGCTACGCGGAGATCTTCTTCGACCCGCAGGCGCACACCTCGCGCGGCGTGCCGTTCGACGTGGTCATCCGGGGCCTGCGGCGGGCGCTCATCGACGCCGAGAACCAGCTCGACGTGCGGGCGCAGCTCATCATGTGCTTCCTGCGCGACTTCCAGGCCGAGTACGCGATGGCGACGCTGCTGGAGTCGCTGCCCTACAAGGAGTGGATCGTCGGCGTCGGCCTGGACTCCGACGAGAAGGGCAACCCGCCGGCCAAGTTCGCCGCCGTGTACGAGCGCGCCCGCCAGGAGGGCTACCTGCTCACCATGCACTGCGACGTGGACCAGCAGAACTCCGTCGAGCACATCCGCCAGGCGATCCAGGACATCGGCGTCAACCGGATCGACCACGGCGTCAACATCCTGGAGGACCCGAAGCTGGTCGCCGAGGTCCTGGACAAGGGCATCGGCATGACCTCCTGCCCGATCTCCAACGGCTACGTCACCGACTCCATGAAGATCGAGGGCATCCGCAAGCTGCTCGACCTGGGCGTGCGGGTCACGATCAACTCCGACGACCCGGCCTACTTCATGGGCTACGTGGCCGAGAACCTCGAAGTCCTCAACTTCCCCGACGAGGACCTCAAGCAGCTGCAGCGCAACGCCTTCGAGATCACCTGGCTGCCCCGCCACGTCAAGGACGCCTACATCGCCGAAGTGGACGTCTACGCGCCCTAACGCATGCGCACGGCCAGCATGAAGTCCACCCGCTGGTCCCAGGAGTTGAGCGAGCGACCGGTCAGCTCCTCGATGCGCTTGAGCCGGTAGCGCAACGTGTTGACGTGGACGTGCAGGCGTTCCGAGGTCGTGGTCCAGTTGCCCGACTCCTCGAGGAACGCCTGCAACGTCTCCAGCAGATCGGTCTGGTGCGCCGCGTCGTAGGCCTCCAGCGTGCCCAGCAACCGGGTCCGGAAGGACCTGCGCAGATCCGCCGGAATCGCCGCCAGCAGCGTGCGGTGGGAGCTGACGTCGTCCCCGGTGATCACGCTGATCCGCTCGCCGCTGAGCGCGGCCAGCGAGCGCGCGTGCCGGGCCTCCTCGATCAGCCCGCTCAGCGCGGCGGGCCCGGTCGTGACGCTGCTGACGCCGAGCGCGATCCGCCCCTCACCGCCCAGCCCCGCCTCCAGCCTGCGCGCCCCGGCCATCACGTGCCGGATCAGCTCCCGCGCACTGTTGCCCGCCAGAGGCACCAACGCGATCGCCTCACCGTCCGAGGCGGCCACCCCGCTCACGGCACCGCCCGCCCCGCGCGTCCCGCTCGCGGCGCCGGCCACCCCGTGCCCCCCGTGCGCACTGCTCGCGGCGCCGGACGTCCCGCTCGCAGTCCCGGGCGCGGCGGTCACAATGCCCGGCGCCAGCGGCCGCAGCAGCTCATCCAGTACGGCCACGCCCGCGTCCCCCGGCGCCGACAACGCCACCACCAGCAGCCCGTGCTCGGTCTCCACGTGCAACGTGTGCAGGCGGGAGACCACACCGGGCAGGGCCGCGTCCCCCGACTCCAGCAACTCCAGCAACTGGTCGAACACCCGCCGCTCGATCCGCTGCGCCGCCTCCAGCCGGGAGCGCTCCAGCGCCACCAGCGCGGCCAGCTCCACGATGAGGTCCTCGTTCTCGCCCTGCGCCTGCTCCCCGGCATAGGCCAGGAACCAGTTGGCGATCCGGTGCGGGGCGCCCTTGCTGATCGGGAAGACCGACAGCCCGCCCACCATCCCCGGCAGGTGCCGCGCGGTCAGGAACGTGTGGGCCAGCCGCGCCCGTTCCTCCTCGGCCAGCGGCTGCGAACCGACGATGACCCGGCCGGTCGGCGACATCACCCAGCACGGCACGTCGAGCTCCCCGGCGACCGCGGTGACGACCTTGGTCAGACTGCCGCCGTCGACCAGCGTGCTGGCCAGGCGGCGGCGGGAGCCGTACCTCTGACGGGGCGGGGAGCCGAGCTCGGCGATCAGCGCGCGCAGGACGTGCTCGGTGACGTGGCTGAACGGCACCTCGACGGGGAGCGTGAGCAGCGGCAGCCCGGCCTCGGCGCAGGCGTCGACGAGGTCGAGCGGAACGCCCTTGAGCGCGGTGCCGGAGACGAGGGCCGCCACATCGCCCAGCGCTTTCACGAAACTTCGGGATGATTCGGCGCCGGTGTGCCAGGTCAGCTCGGTCAGCACCAGCTCCCCCGGCTTCACGAACCTGCCCGGTTCGGCGAGGTCCGTGGTGGACACGCCGCGTACCTGCCGGTCGAGCAGGTCATGCCCGGTCAGCACCTTGAGGTGGAGATGGCGGGCCCGCACCAGCTCCCTCAGCCGCATGGCCAGCCCTCCCGGCGCCAGGCGGCCTCCCAGTACATCCACTCGAACCGGGCCGTCGTCAGCGCCCGGTCCAGGAGCCGTTCGCGGTCGTCGGCGCTCAGGACCAGGCCGTCGAGCAGGTCCAGCGCGCCCGCGACGGTCTCCTGGTAGGACTCGGCGCCGTAGGTCTCGATCCACCAGGCGTAGAGCGGATCGGGCGACGAGCGCTGGAGCAGCGCCTCGCCGACCCTGGCGTAGATCCAGTAGCAGGGCACGATCGCGCCGAGCGCCTCGGGGAACGTGCCGAGCGAACAGCTCCTGACCAGGTAGGAGGCGTAGCCGACGGTGGTGGGCGCGGCGGGCAGCTTGCGCGCGTCGGCCTCGTCCAGCCCGAACGCCGCCAGCAACTCCACCACCAGGCTGTGCTCGACCTCGACCGTCATCGCCGCGTCCCGCGCGAAGCTCTGCACCGAGGACGGCTCCGGCGAACGCGCCGCGCAGGCCGCCTGGGCCCGTGCGTAGTCCGGCAGGAAATGCGCCTCCTGCACGACGTAGTGGCGGAACGCCTCGCGCGGCAGCGACCCGTCCGTCAGACCGGACAGGAACGGATGGGCGAGGATCTGGTCATAGACCCCGCCGACGACCTGCCACACGTCATCTCGCAAGCGGCTCACCCGCCCAGGCTATCGGCCCAGGTCGGCGCGCATCACCACCCGGGGTGCGACCTCGATCCCCAGCTCCCGCTCATGCTCCACGACCTTGCGCACCTCCGGCGCCCACTCCCGCTCGGGCAGGACCGTGAACCCGTGCCGCTCATACCAGGGCGCGTTCCACGGCACGTCGCGGAACGTCGTCAACGTCACCGCCGGCGCGCCCGCCGCCCGCGCGTGATCGAGCACCGCCCGCACCAGCCGCCCCCCGATCCCCCGCCGCATTTGATCAGGATGCACCGCAAGCTGGTCGAGATGCACGTTCCCGTCAACCCACCCGAACATCGCGAACCCGGCCGCCGGCTCGCCCTCCACCAGCACGGTCCCGACGTCGGCGACCTCCTCGACCATCGTCGTGCCCGGCGGAAACTCGATCCCCACCTGCAGGAACAGCCCGTCGGCCGCCTGCTCCACCTCGATCAGCCGGGCAAGTTCCCCGGATTCGGCCCATCGCACCATGCCGACACGGTCTCATGTTCCACGACGATGTGTCGCATGCGTTTAATGTGATGATCGTGTACCCGGCTTGTGCGGAGCTGGGAACCCCCTCCACACGGCGTGCCCGCCTTCCCGCGGGCGCGCCGTGTGCCTCTTTTTCGCAAGCTCAGCGACCGAGTCCCCCGATCTCAGAGACCGGCCTTTCTGACCTCAGAGACCAGGTCTTCTGGCTTTTGGAGACCAAGTCTTCTGGCCTGAGAGGTCGAGCCTTCCGGCTTCAGAGATCGAGCAGGGGCTCCAGGCCGACGGTCAGGCCGGGCAGTTCGCGCACGCGGCGGACGCCCAGCAGGACGCCCGGGGTGAAGGCGGCGCGGTTCATCGTGTCGTGGCGGATCGTGAGAATCTCGCCGTCGCCGCCCAGGAGCACTTCCTGGTGGGCGATCAGCCCGGCCAGGCGTACCGCGTGGACGTGCACACCACCCACGTCGGCGCCCCGCGCGCCGTCCAGCGAGGTGCTGGTAGCGTCCGGCATACCGGGCATGCCCGCCTTCGCCCGCGCCTGCGAGACCAGCTCGGCCGTACGCCGCGCGGTGCCCGACGGCGCGTCGGCCTTGTTCGGGTGGTGCAGCTCGACGATCTCCACGGACTCGAAGTAGCGCGCGGCCTGCTGGGCGAAGTGCATCATCAGCACCGCCGCGATGCCGAAGTTCGGCGCGATCAGGCAGTTGGTGCCCGGAAAACGCTCCAGCCACCCCCTGACCGTGGCCAGCCGGTCCTCGTCAAAGCCCGTCGTCCCCACCACCGGATGCACGCCGTGGGAGATGCACCACTCAAGGTTGCCCATGACGACGTCCGGGTGGGTGAAGTCCACCACCACCTCGGCGCCGGTCAGGTTCTCGATGTCATCGCCCTGATCCACGGCGGCGACGAGCTCCATGTCCCCAGCCGCCTCAACGGCCCTGCACACCTCGACGCCCACCCGCCCGCGCGCGCCCAACACCCCTACTCTGATCACGCCTCTCACCCTATCTATCTATCTGTTACGGCAAGCCGCCCCACCGCCACCCGCCGTCGTGGGCGGGTGCCGATCGTGGGGGTCGCTTCTCACCTCGGACGTGGTCCCCACCGCAACGGCCCCCTTCACCAGCCACCGTGCCTGGGCTGGCCACCTGTCAAGGCGCCGCCCCCCCACCGCCCACTGCCTCGGCATGCCCTCGGATCGCAGTGCGCCGCCCTCTCTGCACGTCCCCGCGATCCCGGCGCGTCCCGCCACCCCGGCCCGTCTCGTCGTTTCCGCCTTACCGGTGTGGGCTGTGGCTGCTTGGTTCTGGGTTCGGGGGCATGCCGTACAAGCTGGAATGTCGAAGCCCCGCACTGCCCAAGACGGGCGGTGCGGGGCTTCGGGGTGTGGTCAGGCGATGGCTCGGGCGAAGTCCTTGTCGCCGTACGGGCCGATGACCGCCAGTGTCAGGGGGCGCTTCAGGACGTCGGCGGCCACCGAGGAGATCTCCTCCGGGGTCACCGCGTCGATGCGCTGCAGCACCTCGTCCACTGACATGAGCTCGTCGTAGACCAGTTCGTTCTTGCCGATTCTGGACATGCGGGAGCCGGTGTCCTCCAGGCCGAGGACCAGGCCGCCGCGCATCTGGCCCTTGCCTCGGACGATCTCCTCGGCGGTCAGGCCCTCGTCGATCACGCGGGCCACCTCGTCGCGGCAGATCTGGAGCACGTCGTCGATCTTCGAGGGCAGGCAGCCCACGTAGATCCCGAACTGGCCGGTGTCGGCGTACGCCGAGGTGTAGGAGTACGCCGAATATGCCAGCCCGCGCTTCTCCCTGATCTCCTGGAACAGGCGCGACGACATGCCGCCGCCCAGCGCGGCGTTGAGGACGCCCAGGGCGAAGCGGCGGTCGTCGGTGCGGGACATGCCCGTCGTGCCGAGGACCAGGTTGGCCTGCTCGGTCGGACGGTCGATCACGCGTACCTCGGAGCGGGTCGCCGCGCCGGGGCCGCTGGTGCGCGGCGGTGCGCACTCCAGCGAGCCGCCCAGGGCTCCGGCCCGTTCGTAGGCGCGGGCCACCAGCTCCACCACGTGCTCGTGGCGGACGTTGCCCGCCACGGAGACGACGGTGCGCATGGGGCGGTAGTAGCGCTGGTAGTACTCGAGGATGCGCTCCCGGCCCAGGGCGTTGATCGAGTCGACCGTGCCCAGGATCGGGCGGCCGATCGGCGAGTCGCCGTACAGGGCGGCGGAGAACTGCTCGTGCACCACGTCCGACGGGTCGTCGTCGTGCATGGCGATCTCTTCGAGGATGACCCCCCGCTCGGACTCGACGTCGTCGGCGGTGATCAGCGAGCTGGTCACCACGTCGGAGAGCACGTCGACCGCGAGCGGCAGGTCTTCGTCGAGCACCCGCGCGTAATAGCACGTGTATTCCTTGGCGGTGAAGGCGTTGATCTCCCCGCCGATGCCCTCGATGGACGCCGAGATCTCCATGGCGTCACGCGTGGGCGTGCCCTTGAACAGCAGGTGCTCAAGGAAGTGGGTCGCCCCGGTGTGCTCGGGGGCCTCGTCACGCGAGCCGATGCCGACCCACATGCCGACCGCGACGGAACGCACGGTCGGCATGGTCTCGGTCACCACGCGCAGCCCACCGGGGAGGACGGTGCGCTGGACAACCCCGGCACCGTCCTTACCGGGATGCAGCGTGGTCGTGGTCACGGGTCCTCCTTTGTCGGCCCCGTGACCAAGGTGCTGTGGCTAATGGTGCCCTGGCTTCGCTCGGTCACGAGTTCCGGTCGTCCTCACCGTTGCGGGGGGCGGTGCGGGTCCTGGTGCGGGTACGGCGGGGCTTGTCCTCCCGGGGCCGCTCGTCGGAGTCGCCGGCCGACTCGGCGGCGGGAGCCGCGTCGTCGGAGCCGCCGCCGCCCTCTGCCTTCTCCGCGGCCTCCTTCTCGATGACCTCGACCGGAACCAGGGACAGCTTGCCCCGGCCGTCGATCTCGGCGATCTCGACCTGGACCTTCTCCCCGACGCTCATGACGTCCTCGACGTTCTCGATGCGCTTGCCCCCGTGGAGCTTGCGGATCTGCGAGACGTGCAGGAGGCCGTCCTTGCCCGGCATGAGCGAGACGAACGCGCCGAAGGCGGCGATCTTGACGACCGTGCCCAGGTAACGCTCGCCCACCTCGGGCATGTGCGGGTTGGCGATCGCGTTGATCGCCGAACGGGCGGCCTCGGCCGAGGGCCCGTCGGTGGCGCCGATGTAGATCGTGCCGTCGTCCTCGATGGTGATCTCGGCGCCCGTGTCGTCCTGGATCTGGTTGATCATCTTGCCCTTCGGGCCGATGACCTCGCCGATCTTGTCTACGGGGACCTTGATCGTGATGATGCGCGGCGCGGTGGCGTTCATCTCCGCCGGGGAGTCGATCGCCTCCTGCATCACGTCGAGGATGGCCAGGCGGGCGCCCTTGGCCTGCTTGAGCGCGGCGGCCAGCACGGAGGCCGGGATGCCGTCGAGCTTGGTGTCGAGCTGCAGGGCGGTGATGACGTCCTTGGTGCCGGCGACCTTGAAGTCCATGTCGCCCATGGCGTCCTCGGCGCCGAGGATGTCGGTCAGCGTGACGTAGGTGTCACCCTCGCCGATGAGGCCCATCGCGATGCCCGCGACCATCTCGCGCAGCGGCACACCGGCGTCGAGCAGCGACATCGTGGAGGCGCAGACCGAACCCATCGAGGTGGAGCCGTTGGAGCCCAGCGCCTCGGAGACCTGGCGGATCGCGTAGGGGAACTCCTCGCGGGCCGGCAGGACCGGGATGAGCGCCCGCTCGGCGAGCGCGCCGTGGCCGATCTCGCGGCGCTTGGGCGAGCCCACGCGGCCGGTCTCACCGGTGGAGTAGGGCGGGAAGTTGTAGTTGTGCATGTAGCGCTTGGTCCGCTCGGGGTTGAGCGTGTCGATGACCTGCTCCATGCGCAGCATGTTCAGCGTGGTGACGCCCATGATCTGGGTCTCGCCGCGCTCGAACAGCGCCGAGCCGTGCACCCGCGGGATCACGTGGACCTCGGCCGACAGCGCCCGGATGTCCTTGGTGCCGCGGCCGTCGATGCGGATGCCGTCCTTGACGACGCGCTCGCGCATGAGCTTCTTCATGAGCGAGCGGTAGGCGGCCGACAGCTCCTTCTCGCGGCCCTCGAAGGCCTCGGCGAGCTTCTCGACCATGATGCCCTTGACCCGGTCGAGCTCGACCTCGCGCTCCTGCTTGCCGGCGATGGTGAGCGCGGAGGCCAGTTCGCTCTTGATCGCGCCCTCGACGGCGGTGTAGGCGTCTTCCTGATAGTCGAGGAAGACGGGATACTCCGCGGTCGCCTTGGCGGCAACCTTGGCGATCTTGTTCTGTGCCTCGCAGAGGACCTTGATGAACGGCTTGGACGCGTCCAGGCCCTGCGCGATGGTCTCCTCGTTGGGCCCGACGGCGCCTTCGGCGACCAGCTTCAGCGTGTCCTTGGTGGACTCGGCCTCGACCATCATGATCGCGACGTCGCCGTCGTCGAGCACGCGGCCGGCGACGACCATGTCGAAGGTGGCCCGCTCCAGCTCGTGGTGCGTCGGGAAGCCGACCCACTGGCCGTCGATCAGCGCGACGCGCACGCCGCCGATCGGACCCGAGAAGGGCAGCCCGGCCAGCTGGGTGGACAGGGAGGCGGCGTTGATGGCGACCACGTCGTACAGGTGCTCGGGGTTGAGCGCCAGGATGGTCGCGACGACCTGGATCTCGTTGCGCAGGCCCTTCACGAACGACGGGCGCAGCGGCCGGTCGATCAGGCGGCAGGTGAGGATGGCGTCCTCGGAGGGACGGCCCTCACGCCGGAAGAACGAGCCGGGGATGCGGCCCGCGGCGTACATGCGCTCCTCGACGTCCACCGTCAGCGGGAAGAAGTCGAGATTGTCCTTGGGATTCTTCGACGCGGTGGTCGCGGACAGGACCATCGTGTCGTTGTCGAGATAAGCGACGGCGGAACCCGCCGCCTGACGCGCGAGGCGGCCGGTCTCGAACCGGATCGTGCGCGTGCCGAATGCGCCGTTGTCTATGACGGCTTCAGCGGTGTGGACACCCTCCACGGGGGACCTCCTTGGTCGGTCGGTCTCCCGCGCCCTCTTTTTCACCGGCACCCTCGTTAGGTGCAGCGCCGGTCTTCGATCGAAGCGCCCGGTTCTTGACCGGAAGCCACTACCGAGGACCGGCCCGCAGGCGTCGCGGGTCGCATGGTGCTTGACGGACGCGGGGGCTCTCAGTGTCTCTGATGTTCAGTTGTCCGGCTCGGCGCGACGCGCCGGGGCCGATATGAGAAGGGAGCGGCCGCTCGGCCGCTCCCTCACCATTCTATCGACGCAGGCCGAGCCGCTCGATGAGCGAACGGTAGCGCTGGATGTCGGTGTTCTGCAGGTACTTCAGCAGGCGGCGCCGGCGACCGACGAGCAGAAGCAGGCCACGACGGCTGTGGTGGTCGTGCTTGTGCGTCTTCAGGTGCTCGGTGAGCTCGCTGATGCGCTTGCTGAGCAGCGCGATCTGCACCTCGGGCGACCCGGTGTCGCCCTCAATGGTCGCGTACTCGGCGATGATTGCCTTCTTGGCAGCGGTGTCGAGGGACACGGCTCTCCTTCAATCTACGGACACGCGGTGAATGTTTCGAATGATGCGAACGACCGTGCGTGCCTACAGTCGCCGCAGCGAAGGCCTCTCGAGGCAGCGCGAGGCGCCGCCGATACAGAGCCGACAACACAGGCTACCACCAGTTGACGGTGTGCGTACTCCGCGTGATCTCAGGGCGATTGACCAACCGCCGAGGTCAAGCCGTGAGCCTGCGGGCTTCGTCGACGTCGGCGTGGATCTGGGCGACCAGCGCCTCGATGGAGTCGAACTTGGTGTTGCCGCGCAGCCTGGCCGCGAAGTCGACCGCGACGTGCGCGCCGTAGAGCTCAAGGTCGTCACGGTCCAGCGCGTACGCCTCGACGGTACGCGGCACGCCCTCGAACGTGGGATTGGTGCCCACCGAGATGGCCGCCGGCCAGCGGCAGCCCTCGTACAACGCGGGCAGGTTCCCCACCGCCACGCACTGCAGCCAGCCCGCGTAAACGCCGTCCGCAGGGATGGCGGTGTGCGGCGGGGTCTCCACGTTGGCGGTGGGGAAGCCGAGCTGGCGTCCGCGCTGGTAGCCGCGAACGACCACGCCCTCCACCCGGTGGGGGCGCCCGAGCTCGTGGGCGGCGGTGGCGGCGTCGCCGTCGGTGAGCAGTTCCCTGATCGCGGTCGAGCTGACGCCCTCCACCAACGGCACGACTTCTACCGAAAAATCGTACTTCTCGCCGAGTGCCCGGAGCGTCTCCACATCACCCGCCGCCTTGTGGCCGAACGCGAAGTTCGCCCCCACCACGACACTCGCCGCCCGCAGCCGGTCGGCAAGCACCTGCTCGGCGAAGTCGGCCGGGGTCAGCCGCGAGACGTCCAGCGTGAACTCCAGCACCTCCACCGCGTCCACGCCCAGCTCCTTCAGCAGCTCGGCGCGACGCCGCGCGCTCGTCAGCCGGGGCGGATGCGAGCCCGGCCTGACCACCTCGGCGGGGTGCGGCTCGAAGGTCAGGGCGACCGAACGCAGGCCGCGCTCCCCGGCGACCTCGACGGCCCGCGAAACCACCCGCCGGTGCCCGCGGTGCACGCCGTCGAACACGCCGATCGTGACGACGGACCCTCCAGAACGCTGCACGCCCGGCCCCATTCGTAATCCCGTGACTCCCCTGACGACTTCGGTCAGCGACAAGCCTGCCATGCCCGCCGGGACTACCGGCAATCGAGGGGTAACATCGGTCGCACCATGCCTCGATACGCACTGCTGATCCTGCCTGCCTTCAACCGGGTCTACGGTGAGGCCTCCGTCCGTCTGACCCGCTCCGAGCTGGAGGTCTTCGGGCTCCGGGCACTGGAGGGCGAGGTGTCGGGGGTAGTGGAGACGGTCGTCGGCGGCGTGCCGTACATCTGCTTCGAGACCGCCGCGCCCCTGTCCGAGAGCGACGTGGCGCTGCTGTCGAACCTGTCGTCGGCCTACGCCCTGTTCGGCATGGAGGGCGACCTGCTGCGCCCGCTCACCGTGACCCCGCTCGACCGGCTGAGCAGCGACCTCATCACCATCCAGAAATACGCGGGCAAGACCAACGAGCACTTCACCAAGCTCCTGCTGAACGTGACCGTGCTCGCCTCCGACTTCGCACTCGACGGGCATCTGTCGGTGTTCGACCCGATGTGCGGGCGCGGCACCACCCTCAACCAGGCGCTCATGTACGGCTACGACGCCTACGGCATGGACCTGGACGGCAAGGACTTCGAGGCCTATTCCGGGTTCCTGAAGAAGTGGCTGCGCGACCGGCGGCTCAAGCACACCGCCGAGACCGTGCCGGTGCGGCGCGAACGCGCGCTGATCGGGCGCCGGTTCAACGTCTCGTTCGCGGCCACCAAGGAGGCGTACAAGGGCGGCGACACGCAGCGGGTGGGCGTGGTCAGCGCCGACACCCTGCGCGGGCGCGACTTCTTCAAGCCGCGCACGTTCGACGTCATCGCCACCGACGCCCCGTACGGCGTGCAGCACGGCAGCCGCAGCGGTGGCGGTTCGTTGTCCAGGAGCCCGCTGGAGCTGATCCGCAAGGCGGTGCCGGTCTGGGCCGAGCTGCTGAAGCCCGGGGGCGCGATGGGCATCTCCTGGAACACCTACGGCGGGACCCGCGACGACCTGGCCGCGATCCTGGAAGCCAGCGGCCTAGAAGTCCAGAAATTTCCGGACTTCGAGCACTGGGTCGACCAGGCCATCGTCCGCGACATCCTGGTCGCCAAAAAGCCCGCCTAACCGCCCGAGCACCCCGCAAGGGGCTTCGCTCCGGCCCAGACACACCCGAGCCCCCGGGCGCCTGCCTGTGTGAAGCCTGCGCTGTGGCCGCCGGACAGGCGGATTCGCGGTGGCGCTGCCGGTGGGCAGTTGACCGGGTGACGACCGGTTGGGTGGGGTTGCCGGTTGAGGGGCTAGGCGAACACGGCGAGGGGTTTGGCGCTTTTGCCCTGCTCCTCCACGAGCGCCAGCAGTTCCCCCTCCGGCCCGAACACCCCGATGGGCCCCGCCCCCAGCCCCACGGAGGCCAGCCGCCCCCCGTGCGAGACCACCCGAGCCTGCTCAGCCGTCACGTCCATCCGGGGAAAGGCAGCCGAAACGGCCTCCCCGATCGGCAACACCACGCACGACTCGGCCAGCTGCTCAACGGTCCGCGCGAGGGACAGGTCATAAGGCCCCACCCGAGTACGCCGCAAATACGTGAGATGCCCGCCCACCCCGAGACCGGCACCCAGATCCCGGGCCAGCGACCGAATGTAGGTCCCGGACGAGCACCGCACCGTGGCGTCGACGTCCACGACGTCACCCGAGTGCCGCACCCCGGTCACCTCGAACGCGTGCACCGTCACCGGCCGCGCCTTCAGCTCCACGTCCTCACCGGCCCGGACCCGCTTGTAGGCCCGCTCGCCGTTCACCTTGATCGCGCTGACCTGCGGCGGCACCTGCATGATCGGCCCGCTCAGAGCCGCGACCCCGGCCAGCACGGCCTCCTCCGCCACACCGGCGGCCGAGGTCGTGGTCAGCACCTCGCCCTCGGCGTCGTCGGTGTTGGTCGTGGCGCCCAGCCGGATCGTGGCCTCGTACACCTTCTCGGTCAGCGCCAGGTGCCCCAGCAGCCGGGTCGCCTTCTCCACGCCGATCACCAGCACGCCGGTCGCCATCGGGTCCAGCGTGCCCGCGTGGCCGACCCGCCGGGTGCCGGCGATCCGGCGCAGTTTGCCGACGACGTCGTGCGAGGTCCACTCGGCCGGCTTGTCCACGATGATCAAGCCGCTCTCGGCCATCAAGCCTTCCTCGGAAGTAGTGCCCGGATCCTGTTCATGGTCGTCTCGACGCTGTCGTGGGAGGTGAAGCCGGCCGCGCTGCGGTGGCCGCCGCCGCCCAGCGCCGTGCACAGGGCCGCCACGTCCACCGCGCCCTTCGAGCGCATGGACACCTGCCAGGCCCCCAGGTCGTCCTCCTTGAGCACGACCGCGACCTCGGCCTCGTCGGTGCGTCTGATCACGTCGATGATGGCCTCCACCTCCTCGTATGGCAGGCCGTACGAGGCCCGGTCGAGGTGGGTGACCGACGTCCAGACCAGCCCGTCCTCCAGCGTGACCCGGTCCAGGGCGGCCGCGAGCACCTTGAGATAGCCGAACGGCGAGCGGTCCCACAGCTCCCTCGCGATCTCGTCGGTCCGCAGCCCGGTCGCCACGAGCCTGGCCGCCATCTCGTGCGCGGCCGGCGTGGTCGAGGAGTGGCGGAAGGAGCCGGTGTCGGTCACCAGCCCGGCGTACAGGCACGTCGCCACGTCGCGGTCGAGCGTGCCGCCGAGCCGGTAGATGAGCTGCTCGGCGAGTACGGCGGTCGCCGCCACGTCAGGGTCGATGAGGCTGACCGTGCCGAACCCGGTGTTGGACGGATGATGATCCATCACCACGACCTCGCGCGCCTTGCCCGCGTTGGCCGACAGCAGCCCGAGCCGGTCGAGCGTGGACGAGTCGAACGTGATCATCAGCTCGGGCTCGGCGGGAAAGGCCGAGGGCGGCACCAGCAGGTCCTGGCCGGGCAGGAAGCGCAGCAGCCTCGGCACCGAGAACCGCCGGTCGCCGAAGGAGGCCACGACCTTCTTGCCCAGCGAACGCAGCACGGCGCCGACGGCCAGCATCGAGCCGAGCGCGTCCCCGTCGGGCGAGACGTGGCAGGCCAGAGCCACCTCGTCGGCCTGCTCGATCAGCGTGAGCGCCCGGGTCCAGGCCGTCTCCCCCACGGCCTGGTGACCGGGACGCTCCGCCGTACCGTCATCGAGAGGAGGAGCCGGGGGCGGGGCCCCCGGGCGGTCCGTCCTGTCACGCACGTCGGGCGTCATGTCGTCGGGCGCCCTGCGCGGCCAGAGGGTTCTTCCTCTTCCTCTTCCTCCGCGTCGGGCTTCTTGTAGGGGTCGGGTTCGCCGGCGTAGGCGGCGTTCTCGGCCTGGCGGGCCAGTTCCTGGTCCTTGGCACGGGCGGCGTTGATCAGGTCGTCGAGCTGACGGGCGCTGTCGGGCAGCGGGTCGTGCTTGAACGTCAGCGTCGGCGTGAAGCGCACGCCGGTCTGCTTGCCGACCTCCGAGCGGATGATGCCCTTGGCGCTCTCCAGCGCGGCCGCGCTGTCGGCCCGCTCGGCCTCGGAGCCGAAGACCGTGTAGAAAACCGTGGCCTCGCGCAGGTCGGCGGTGATCCGCGTGTCGGTCACGGTCACGAAGCCGAGGCGTGGGTCCTTGATGCGTCGCTCCAGCATCTCGGCGACGATCTGCTGAATGCGGTCGGCGAGCTTACGCGCTCGTGCGGCGTCGACCATGTCGGTCCCCCTTTGTCTCACTCTTCGTCGTTGTAGATCCGCTGCCGGGCGGACAGCAGCTCGATCTCAGGGCGGTAGGCCACCAGCCGTTCGCAGGCGTCCAGCACCTCTTTGCAGTTGCCCGCGGAGGCGGAGACGACGGCGATGCCGATCTCCGCGCGCCGGTGCAGGTCGAGGTGGCCGGTCTCGGCCGCGGCGGCACTGGGGTAGCGCCGCAGAACCTCGGCGACCAGAGGCCGCACGACGGATCGCTTCTGCTTCAGCGAATGTACGTCGCCGAGCAGGATGTCCAGGGTCAGAGCACCCACATACATCGTTGGCAACCACCGCTTGGCTCGAGTTCACAACGCGCGTCCGGCTCCGCTGCGGTGGGAAAGCCCACCGGGCGCGCGAGAGGCGCCCGGCGGATGGTCCGCCGGGCGCCCGGCCGCGTGTTACGCGCGCGGCTTCTCCCGCATCTCGAACGTCTCGATGACGTCGTCGAGCTTGATGTCGTTGTAGCCGACACCGATACCGCACTCGAAGCCCTCGCGGACCTCGGTCGCGTCGTCCTTGAAGCGGCGCAGCGACGACACCGTGAGGTTGTCGGCGACCACGACACCGTCGCGGATGATCCTGGCCTTGCTGTTGCGGACGATGACGCCCGAACGGACCAGCGAACCGGCGACGTTGCCGATCTTCGGCACCTTGAAGACCTCGCGGACTTCGGCGGTGCCCATCTGCACCTCTTCGAACTCGGGCTTGAGCATGCCCTTGAGGGCCGCTTCGATCTCCTCGATCGCCTGGTAGATGACCGAGTAGTAGCGGATGTCGACGCCCTCGCGCTCGGCGAGGTCGCGCGCCCGGGGCTCAGGCCGGACGTTGAAGCCGATGATGACCGCGTTGTCGTCGGCCACGGCCAGGTTGACGTCGTACTCGGTGATGGCGCCGACGGCGCGGTGCAGGACACGGAGCCTGACCTCGTCGCCAACGTCGATCTTGAGCAGGGCGTCTTCCAGGGCCTCCACCGAACCGGACACGTCACCCTTGATGATGAGCTTGAGCTCGTCGACGCGACCCTTCTCAAGGTCGCTGAAGAGCTCTTCAAGGGTACGGCGGCGCGAGGACTTGGCCATGTCGGCGCTGCGCTTGCGCGCGGCCCGCTGCTGGGCGATCTGGCGAGCCATCCGGTCGTCGGTGACCACGATGAAGTTGTCACCGGCGCTCGGCACGGCCGTCAGACCCATGACCAGGACCGGACGCGACGGGTCGGCCTCTTCGACCGGCTCCATGTTGTCGTCGAGCAACGCCCGGACGCGGCCGAAGGCCTCGCCACAGACGATCGAGTCGCCGACGCGCAGCGTGCCGCGCTGGACCAGGACGGTCGCCACCGGACCGCGCCCCTTGTCGAGGTGCGCTTCGATCGCGATGCCCTGAGCGTCCATCGTCGGGTTGGCGCGCAGGTCGAGCTCGGCGTCGGCGGTCAGGATGATCGCCTCGAGCAGCTGCTCGATGCCGGTGCCGTTCTTCGCGGAGATGTCCACGAAGAGCGTCGAGCCGCCATACTCCTCGGCCACCAGGCCGTACTCGGTGAGCTGGGCACGGACCTTGTTGGGGTCGGCGCCCTCCTTGTCGACCTTGTTGACCGCGACCACGATCGGCACGTCGGCCGCCTGGGCGTGGTTGAGCGCCTCGATGGTCTGCGGCTTCACACCGTCGTCGGCCGCGACCACCAGCACCGCGATGTCGGTGGCCTTGGCGCCACGGGCACGCATGGCGGTGAACGCCTCGTGACCCGGGGTGTCGATGAAGGTGACCTTGCGGTCTTCGCCCTCGTGGGTGGTCTCGACCTGGTAGGCACCGATGTGCTGGGTGATGCCACCGGCCTCGCGGGCCACCATGTTGGTCTTGCGGATGGCGTCCAGCAGCTTCGTCTTACCGTGGTCGACGTGACCCATGACGGTGACGACCGGCGGACGCGCGGCCAGGTCGGCCTCGTCGCCCTCGTCCTCACCGAACTCGATGTCGAAGGCCTCGAGGATCTCGCGATCCTCCTCCTCCGGGCTGACGACCTGGATGTTGTAGTCCAGTTCCTGGCCCAGGAGCTGCAGGGCGTCCTCGTTGACCGACTGCGTCGCGGTCACCATCTCGCCCAGGTGCAGCATGATCTGCACGAGCGAGGCGGGGTTCGCGCCGATGCGGTCGGCGAAGTCGGACAGCGACGCACCGCGCGGAAGGCGGATGGTCGCACCGTTGCCACGAGCGACCTGCACGCCGCCGATCGCCGGCGCCGACATGTTGTCGAACTCCTGGCGCCTCTGCCGCTTGGACTTGCGCCCACGCGTGGGACGACCACCGGGCCGGCCGAAGGCGCCGGCGGTGCCGCCACCACGACCGCGACCGCCGCCACCGGGACGACCGGCGAAACCGCCGCCACCGCCACCGGGACCACCGGTGCCCGTGCGCGGACCGGCGCCGCCGCCACCACCGGGACGACCGGCGAAACCACCGCCGCCACCGGGACGACCGCCACCGCCACCAGGACGGCCACCGCCGCCACCGCCGCCGCCGGGACGGCCACCGCCGCCACCGGGACGACCGCCACCGCCACCGCCGCCACCACCGGGACCGGCGGGACGACCCTGCGGCATCATCATCGGGTTGGGACGCGGACCACCGGGACGCGGGCCACCGGCGCCGGGACCCGGACGCGGACCTGCCGCACCGGGCGGGCCGGGACGCGGACCCGCCGCGCCCGCGGGACCGGGACGGCCCTGCGGCGGACGAGGACCGGCGCCGTCGCGCGGCGGACCGTCACGACGGTCGCGCGGGCCACCCTGACCACCGTCGCGGCCGGGGCGGTCGCCACCGGGACGCGGCGGACGGGACTGGCCCATGCCGCTGGCGTTGGACGAGAACGGGTTGTTTCCAGGACGCGGGCCGCGCGGACCCGGCTTGGGTCCACCGGGACCCGGACGCGGACCGCCGGACTGGGCGCCGGGGCGCGGGCCGGACTGACGGTCGCCGCCGGACTGACGGTCACCACCAGAAGGACGCTCGCCACCGCGCTCGCCACCGGATCCACCGGGACGGGACGCGGGACCGGGCTTCGGCCCGCCAGGCCCGGGACGGGCGGCGGGGCCGGGGCGCGGACCGGGAGCCGGCCGCGAGCCGGAACCGGAGGGCCCGCTCGGGGCGCTCGGAGCACTCGGAGCACTCGGGGTGCTCGGCGCGCTGGTGCCACTGTCGAAATGCGCCTGCGGAGCCTCGGAGCGCGGAGCTTCGGGCTGCGGCTGGTGCGGCATGGGAACCGGACCAGGGCGCGGGCCCGGCTTGGGAGCCGGACCAGGCTTGGGCCCCGGACGCGGGGCTGATGGAATCGGCGACTCGGCGCCGTTGCCGGCTTGGCTGTCAGCCGGCCGAGGAGCAGCCCTTGGCGGCTGCGGCTTGTTGGACGACGAACCGCCGCCCTTACTGGACCCACCCTTCGATGCGCCCAGAGCTTCGGTGAGCCTGCGGACCACCGGCGCCTCGATGGTGGAGGACGCCGAACGGACGAACTCCCCCATCTCCTGGAGCTTGGCCATGACGACCTTGCTCTCGACGCCGAACTCCTTAGCGAGCTCGTATACCCGGACCTTCGCCACTGCACTCCCTTACTGGCCCGGGAGGCTGGCTGTGCCGTCCGGACCGTCGCTACCTTGACGTCTTCATCGCCGCGTGCTCATCAGGCGCTCATAGCAATCTGACTCCGCCCATCAACTCGGCGTCCTACATGACATTTCGTGGTTCTCCTCTTCCAGGTGCGCCCGCACACGCGAGACGTCAAGCGGCCCCGGCACGCGGAACGCGCGCGGAAACGCTCGGCGACGCTCGGCAAGCTCCAGACAGCTCGGGTCGGGATGCAGCGATGCACCCCGGCCGGGAAGCCGTCCTCGCAGGTCAGGGACTATGCGATCCTCAACCAGCACCAATCGGAGCAGCTCGGACTTAGCCGTGCGAACCCTGCAGCCCACACATGTTCTCTGCGGGGCTGCCTGGCCACCATATTCCAGCTTACCGTGTTGACGCATCTACGGAACCGGCGGCATCCTCTGCCTGTGCGTCGGAGCGGATGTCGATCCGCCATCCCGTGAGGCGGGCGGCGAGCCGGGCATTCTGCCCTTCCTTGCCGATGGCCAGCGAGAGCTGGTAGTCGGGCACGATGACGCGCGCGACCCTCCCCTGGAGATCCAGAACCTCAACGTTGGAAACACGGGCGGGCGACAGGGCATTCCCCACGAACTCCGCGGGGTCCTCCGACCAGTCGATGATGTCGATCTTCTCGCCGTGAAGCTCGGTCATCACGTTGCGCACCCGCGAGCCCATCGGCCCGATGCAGGCGCCCTTGGCGTTGACCCCCGGCTTGCGCGAACGCACCGCGATTTTGGTACGGTGCCCCGCCTCCCTGGCCACGGCGGCGATCTCCACCGTGCCGTCGGCGATCTCGGGCACCTCCAGCGCGAACAGCTTCTTCACCAGACCCGGGTGAGTACGCGACAGCGAGACCGACGGCCCCTTGTGCCCCTTCTTCACCTGCACGACGTAGGCGCGGATGCGCTCGCCGTGCACGTAGTCCTCGCCCGGGACCTGCTCGTTGTGCGGGAGCACGGCCTCGATCTTGCCCAGGTCGACCAGCACCACGCGGGGATCCTTGCCCTGCTGGATGACGCCGGAGACCAGCTCGCCCTCACGGCTGGCGAACTCGCCGAAGTTGATCTCGTCCTCGGCGTCGCGCAGCTGCTGCAGGATCACCTGCTTGGCGGTCGTCGCCGCGATGCGGCTGAAGTTGTTCGGGGTGTCGTCGAACTCCCTGACGACCTCGCCCTC
Organism: Nonomuraea endophytica; assembly: GCF_014203235.1. GTDB lineage: Bacteria > Actinomycetota > Actinomycetes > Streptosporangiales > Streptosporangiaceae > Nonomuraea > Nonomuraea endophytica. Next base: position 374,358 of record NZ_JACHIN010000008.1, read on the forward strand.
CTCGTCGAGCTCCGCCGCCCAGATGCTGACGTGCCCGGTCTGCCGGTCGAGTTCGGCCCGTGCCTTCTGGGCCGCGCCGTCGGTGCGGAAGTAGGCGATCAGCAGCGCGTCCTCGATCGCCTTGACCACCAGGTCGAAGGAGATGTCCTTCTCCCGCTCCAGGCTGCGCAGGACGCTCATGTCGATGTCCACGAGGCTTCCCCCTTAGCCTTCGTCGCCGTCTGGGTCTTCGTCGTCCAGACGGCGGAATTCCACCTGCACCCGTCCACGGGTGAGGTCCTGATAGTCGAGCCGGCGCTCGGCGCCGTCAACGGAGAGGTCGACGCCGGCGTCGTCGGCGGTCAGCACCCGGCCCTCCACGACGGAGCCGTCGCGCAGCTCCGCCTTCACCAGCCGCTTGGCCGCGCGGCGCCAGTGGCGCGGCTCCGTCAGCGGCCGGTCGACGCCTGGAGAGGACACCTCGAGCGTGTAGGCGGAGCCGCCCATCGCATCGTCCTCGTCGAGGGCGTTGGAGACGGCCTGGCTCACCTCCGCCACGTCGTCCAGGCTCACGCCGCCGTCGCGGTCGACGACCACGCGCAGCAACCGGCGCTTGCCGGCCGTGGTGACCGTGACGTCCTCCAGATCGAGACCCTCCGCGCCGACGACGGGCTCCAGGAGCTTCATCAGGTGGTCGCGGGATGATGCGCTGCCCATATCGACCTCCCCTATTGTCATGTTTCCAGCCGGGCGTACCTCGCCGTCGGCTGTCGGCGTCCATGGCAGCACTGCCAGCGACGACAGTTGACACCCTATCCGTACCAGGGCCCGAAAAGAGCGCCAGTCGGCACGCTCGGGTGGCGAGCCGCCGGTGGCAGCGATCGCGGGCGCGAGCCCGTACGATGCTGTCTGCGTCCTGTTTCCCGGAGGTCTCACCCGTGCGCCGTCCACTGTCCCGCCGTGCCGTTCTCGCGGGCGGGGCGAATCTCGCCGGGGCGACGGCCCTGGCGGCCCTGACAGGATGCAGCGGCTCCGGCGCCCCGGAGGCCACGACCCCAAAGCCGGAGGACCCCGAGCACGTCCTGGCGCGCGAGCTGATCGCCGACAAGGAGCGCACGATCGGCCTCTACACCACGCTGATCACCGCCGGCGGCGAGAAGCTGACGCCCTTCCGCGAGCGCCACCAGGCCCACCTCGCCGAGCTGCGCCGCCGCTTCCCCAGCGCGACGAAGCTCCCCACCAACCCGCCCACCACGCCGCCGTCACCGCCGCCGAAGGTCTCCCTGACGCGGCTGCGCGACGTGGAACGCAAGGCCGCCGCCCTGCGTCCGCGCCAGCTCGCCGACGCCTCACCCGCCCTCTCCCAGCTGATCGCCAGCATCGGCGCCTGCGAGGCCCTGCACGTCCTGTCGCTGCCGAGGTCCCTATGACCGCCTCCGCCGAACGGCCCCGCACCGCGCGCCTGGGGCCTGCTTCCGATCTGGAACGGCTGCGCAAAGCACTGGCGGCCGAGCACGCGGCGATCTACGCCTACGGCCTGATCGGAGCCAGGACGACAGGCGCGCTGCGAGCCAGGGTGACGTCGGCGTTCGACGGCCACCGGGCCCGCCGCGACCAGCTACGCGGCCTCATCACCGCCCGCCAGGGCCGCCCCGCCGAGCCTGAGCCCTCCTACGCGCTGCCCGTGACGCCCGACAACGCCACGGAGGCGATCCGCCTGGCGGTGCACGTGGAGCAGGGCATCACCGCCACCTACCTGGAACTGGCCGCCTGCGAGGACGCCGCCCTGCGCCGGTACGCGGCCCTGGCCATGCAGGAGTCGGTCACCCGCGCCTACGGCTTCCGCCCCTCGGTGCCGACCTTCCCCGGCATGCCCACCCCACCCAAACCCACCCCCACCCAAACCCCAACCACCAGCCCAGGCTGACCCCACCGCAAAGGCCGGGGCGAGGTGAGAGCCACCCCGAGGTCCGCCGCCTCGGCCCCCGCCCGCCGCGGCGACCACGCCTCGCCCAGGCAGCCGACCGGCGGGTCACGCAGGCTGGGCCCGTCCTCCACCACCGGCAAGGTGTCCGCGGGCCGAGGCTGGGCGGCGATTCTCAATGCCGGCTGAAAGCCCGTCAGTAGCGGTAGTGGCGGGTACGGCCGCGCCCCAGGGTCTTGGTCACGTGCAGCCCGCCGGGCAGGCGGACCGAGAGGTGCCGGCGCCCGTCGGGGGTCGTCTGGATGTGGAAGCGGCGGTTGCCGAAGCTGTGGCCGACACCGTGGCGCGAGAGGTTGATGCGGAATGGGCCTACCTTGATGGACTTCCGGTAGTGCCAGCCCATGGAACCCTCCTCGGGATCGGTTACGCCCTGATAACGAGCGACCGGGTGAGGAGAGTTCCTGGGGGGTTGGCGGTCAGGAGCAGGCGGCGAGGATGCGGTCGGTCGCCTCGGCGAGCGGGATCTCTTCCTTGGTGCCGGACGCGCGGTCGCGCAGTTCCACCACGCCGGTGGACAGGCCGCGGCCGACCACCAGGATCGTCGGCAGGCCCAGCAGCTCCGCGTCCTTGAACTTGACGCCTGGCGACACCCCGGCCCGGTCGTCGACCAGGACGCGCAGGCCCTTGGCGGTCAGTTCCTCGGCGAGCTGCAGGGCGACCTCGATCTGGTTCTCCTTGCCGGTGCCGACGATGTGCACGTCGGCCGGGGCCACCTCGCGCGGCCACACCAGGCCGAGCTGGTCGTGGGCCTGCTCGGCGATGACGGCCACGGCGCGGGAGACGCCGATGCCGTAGGAGCCCATGGTGATGCGGATGGGCTTGCCGTCGGGGCCGAGGGCGTCGAGGCCGGCGGCGTCGGCGTACTTGCGGCCGAGCTGGAAGATGTGGCCGATCTCGATGCCGCGGTCGATGGACAGCTCGCTGCCGCAGCGCGGGCAGGCGTCGCCGGCGCGTACCTCGGCGGCCTCGATGGTGCCGTCGGGGGTGAAGTCGCGGCCGGCGACGACGTTGACGGCGTGCTTGCCGGGCTCGTTTGCGCCGGTGACCCAGGCGGTGCCGGTGACGACGCGGGGGTCGACCAGGTAGCGGATGCCGAGGTCCTTCAGGACCTGCGGGCCGATGTAGCCGCGGACCAGGCCGGGGTGCTTGGCGAAGTCCTCGGCCTCGAAGATCGCGGGCTCGCCGGGGGCCAGCGCGGCCTCCAGGCGCTTGAAGTCGACCTCGCGGTCGCCGGGGATGCCGACGATGAGCGTCTCGACCTTGTCGGAGCCGGGCGTGGTGATCTTGACGACGATGTTCTTGAGTGTGTCGGCGGCGGTGATCGACAGGCCGTGGACCGTGTTGACGTGGTCGACGAGGGTCTCGATCGTGGGGGTGTCCGGGGTGTCGAGCACCTGCTGGGCGCCGGCCCCGGCCACCGGGCGCGCGGCGGGCGCGGGGGTGGTGACGGCCTCGGCGTTGGCGGCGTAGCCGCAGGAGTGGCAGGCGACGAAGGTGTCCTCGCCGGTGGGCGTGGGGGCCAGGAACTCCTCGGAGGCCGATCCGCCCATGGCGCCGGACGTGGCGAAGACGATCTTGTAGCGGATGCCGAGCCGGTCGAACGTCTTGATGTAGGCCTCGCGGTGCTGCTCGTAGGAGCGCTTGAGGCCGTCGTCGTCGAGGTCGAAGCTGTAGGAGTCCTTCATCAGGAACTCCCTGCCGCGCAGGATGCCGGCGCGGGGGCGGGCCTCGTCGCGGTACTTCGTCTGGATCTGGTAGAGCGTGACCGGGTAGTCCTTGTAGGAGGAGTATTCGCCCTTCACCATGTCGGCGAAGAGCTCCTCGTGGGTGGGGCCGAGCAGGTAGTCGGCGCCCTTGCGGTCCTTGAGGCGGAAGAGCGTGTCGCCGTACTCGGTCCAGCGGCCGGTGGCCTCGTAATACTCCCTGGGCAGCAGCGCGGGGAAGAGGACCTCCTGCCCGCCCATCTTGTTCATCTCGTCGCGGACGATCGACTCGACGTTCTTGAGCACGTGCATGCCCAGGGGCAGCCAGGAGTAGATGCCGGGCGCGACGCGGCGGACGTAGCCGGCGCGGACCAGGAGCTTGTGGCTCGGGACTTCCGCGTCTGCCGGGTCGTCCCGCAGGGTGCGAAGAAACAACGACGACATGCGCAGCAACACGGCTACTCCTTGCTCGAACCCGGAAGTGAAGGACTACAGGCTATCGACTCGGGGGGCCGCGTCGCGCGGGCTTGCCGCGCCGGCGCCTTCACACTCAGGTCACGAAGAACGCGAAGACTCCCGCCAGCACGGCCGCGACCCCCAGCGCGCGCAGCCGTCCCACGGTGGTACGGCGCAGCCACAGCACGGCCACGACGGTCAGCACGCCGACGACGACGGCGGGGACCGGCCAGAACGTGGCCCCGGTGTCGAGGAACCCGGGCGTCGCCCGGTCGATGACGTCGGCCAGCACCAGGGCGCCGATGCCGCCGGCGGCCAGGTCGCCCCAGAGGTCGGACCTGCGGGTGAGGTAGCCGAGCATGCCCAGGCCGACGAGCAGCACGAGCAGCACGTTCAGCGCGACGGGCCCGCCGCCGACGACGTCGATGTTGAAGCGGCCCTGGAGCGCGCTGCCGCCCATGGCGGCCACCAGCGACGAGACGGTCGCGAGGAACGTGGTCAGCAGCGCCCATCCGAGCCCGGTGCTCGTGGCGCCGAGCGTGATGGTCAGCGCGAGGTAGACGTACGGGTCGTAGAGGTCGGAGAGCAGGGCGGGCGCGTTGTCGACGGCGAACATGCCGAGAAGTCCGACGGCCAGTCCCCCGAGGAAGGCCGCGAGTACATGGCGTTCGATGCCGCGCTGTCGCCGGTCGTACTCGGCGAAGTCGGCATAGTCGACGGCGCTCGTCTTCTTCTCCATCTCCATTCCCAGGCCACCCTTTCCCCCAGTAACCACTAAAGGCGGCCATTACTCACAGTATGCGGACTTACAGAAAAGGCAAAATTCGGTCAACCGAAGTTAACGGCGAAGCAAGTGCTTGGTTAGTCTGTGGGGCATGGATCTGCTGCGTGACACCGTCCACTCGTACCTGTCCCGCCGCCCGTCCGCGTCGTGGGCGGACTTCGCGCGGGAGCTCGGCGTCGCGGGGCTGGCCGTGCCCGAGGAGTACGGCGGGGCGGGCGGCGGGCCGGAGGAGGTCGCCGCCGTGGCGTGGGAGGTGGGGCGGGCGCTGTCGGCGCAGCCGTTCCTGCAGACGGCGGTGCTGGCGGTGGCGGCGCTCAGGCTCGACGGGAACGCGGCGGCCCGTGCGCGGCTGCTACCGGTGCTGGCCGAGGGGGCGATGAGCGCGACTGTTGTGTTCGGCTCGGAGTTGTCCCTGGAGGACGGGCTGCTGACCGGCGAGGCGCCTCATGTCCTGGACGGGGAACTGGTGCTCGTCTACGCCGGTGGGCAGCTGGTCGAGGCCCGGCCCTCGGTGCGGGAGCCGTACCTGACCATGGACCTCACGCGCCCCCTGACCAGGCTCGTCTTCGAGCGGACGCCCGCCACCGGCCTTGGCCCCGACCAGCACGAGGAGGCGGTCCGGGCGCTCGGCGTCGCGGCGCTCGCCGCCGAGCAGGCGGGCGGGGCCGAGCGGTGCCTGGAGGCGGCGGTGGAGTACGCGAAGCAGCGGCGGCAGTTCGGGCGGCCGATCGGGTCGTTCCAGGCGATCAAGCACAAGCTGGCCGACGTGGCGCTGCTGGTGGAGTCGGCCAGGTCGGCGGCGCTGGCGGCGCACGAGTCGGCCGTGAACGCCGCCGTCGCCGGGGCCTACTGCGGCGACGCCTATCTACGGGCGGCCGGGGAGAACATCCAGGTCCACGGCGGCATCGGGATCACGTGGGAGCATGACGCCCACCGCTTTCTCAAGCGCGCCACCTCCGACGCCCAGCTCTTCCGCAGCCCGCGGGGGCATCGCGAGGAGCTGGCCGCGCACGTGTTCGGCGGTTAGCCGCCGAGGAGCTCTTCCCAGGGCTGGCGGGCGTTGGTGCGGCGGGTGGTGTCGAGGGCCTCGGCCAGGCGCCAGAAGCCGGGGCGCACGTGCACGCGGGCCGAGCCCATGGGGTCGACGGCGTGGAGTTCGAAGCGGACGCCCATGACGTCCAGGATGGCCGAGGCGTTGCCGCCGGGACCGGCCACCGTGACCAGGCTGCCGTCGAAGTCGGGGTCGCGGACGTGCTCGGCGAGCAGCGCGGCGACCTCGGCGGCGTAGGGGCCGTCGCGCCACTCGATGTGCCAGCTGTGGTCGGCGCCGCGCCACCAGGTCAGGTCGCGGCAGGCCTCGATGAAGTCCGCCTTGGTGGCCAGGACCGCCATGACCCGGCCGAACGCCTCGTAGCGGCGCGCGCTGGAAAGCTCGTCGTCGCTCGACCGAGTCCGGCGGAAACCCCTCATGTCTGGGAGCGTGCCATCTTTCTGCCGCCGCAGCGCGTGCTTTCGCCTCACGATCACCCACTCTGATCGCCGTACCACGTATCCCGCAAGTCCCGGACGCACGGCCGCACTTCCCGCCGGACAGCCGCCCTGATAGTCTCTACCAAGCGAGCGCTTGGTTTACTTGGAGGATGGATGCGGATCAGCCTCGGTTACGAACTGGAGGTTCGCGGGCGTACCCGCGAGGTCGAGCAGCAGGCGTTCCGGAATGTGATCGACCAGGTGGTCCTGGGCGATCAGCTGGGCTTCGACACGGCCTGGTTCGTCGAACACCACTTCACCAGGGGTTTCTCCCACTCCTCCGCGCCGGATCTGGTGCTGGCCGCGATCTCTCAGCGCACCGAGCGGATCCACCTGGGGCTGGGCGTGGTGCTGCTGCCCTTCCAGTCGCCCATCCGTACGGCGGAGCGCGTGGCCACCCTCGACGTCCTGAGCGGCGGCCGGGTGGAGTTCGGGACCGGCCGCGGCGCCTCGCCGCTGGAGTACCAGGCGTTCCAGAAGCCGTTCGAGAAGTCGCGGCAGATCTGGGAGGACTCCCTGGAGGCCACGCTGGCCATCTGGCAGGCGGACGGCGAACCGGTCACCCGGTCGAACGAGTTCTTCGAGATTCCGGACGTGTCCGTGTACCCGCGACCGGTTCAGGAGCCGTATCCGAGGGTGTGGGTGGCGTCCACGTCCCTGGAGGGCTACCTGGCGGCCGCCAAGCACGGCTACAACCTGCTCGGGATGACGATGCTCAAGGGCATCGACGACGTCGCCGCCGACATCGCGAAGTATCGGGAGTGTCTGGCCGACAATGGGTTCGACCCCGCCAGCCGGCGGGTGGCGCTGATGATCCCCTGGTACGTGGGACAGGCGCGGGACGAGGCGGCCGACGCCGTGCTCTGGTACATCCGGCGCCAGGTCAACCTGGTCACGCCGCCCGACTACTACGACGCCCGCCACGCCACCCACCGCGTGCTCGGACAGCTCGCGGCCGGCATGCCGCCGGAGGAGGCCATGGCGACGCTGCGCGAGCACCTCATGGTCGTGGTGGACGACGTGGAGGGCTCACGCAAGGCGGTCGCGCGCATCGCCGAGGCCGGCGCCACCGACCTGATCCTGCAGTGCCAGGTGGGCGGGCTGGCGCATCCGCTGGTCACGGAGTCGATGCGCACGTTCATGGCCGAGGTGGTGCGCTGATGCGCCGCGAAGGTCTCGTGGAAGGGATGGGGGTGGCCTTCGATGCGATGGCTCACACGTGACGACCTGGGCGCCGCCGGGCGGTCGGCGTCCGGGCTGCTGGTGGTCTCGCCGGACGCGGCGAGCGTGTTCCCGCTCGGGCCCGGGGAGCGCGCGGACGCCGCCGCGATGACCGGGGCGGCACTCAAGGCCGCGGGCGTCAGTGCCCGGGACCGTGTGGTGGTGGCGCTGGCCGAACCGGCCGGCGCGCTGTGGGCCGGAGCCGCGGCCGACGTGGCCGGGGCCGCCGCCTCGGTCGGGCCCAGAGGGCGGATGCGGCTGCACCACGCGCTCACCTCGGTCGGGGCCACCGCGCTGGTGGCGACGCCGACCGGGGCCATGGACTTCCTGGCCCGCCTGCACCTGGAGTTCCTGCTGGACCCGCTGGATCTGGGGCTGCGCACGATCGTGCTGACGGGTGAGAACGCCGCCAAGCGGACGATGGCGTATCTGGCCAAGGAGTTCGACGCCGAGGTGACCGAGGTCTATGCGAGCCCGTTCACCGGGGCCGCGCTGGCCTGCCGTACCGCCGAAGAAGAGCCTTTCGTGCCGCTGGCGGAGGGGATCCTCGGGCTGGCGGCGCTGGGCAAGGACGCCCTCGATCCGGACGAGGGTGAGCTCGCCGAGGTGGTGATCACGCCGCGCGGGCACGCCGCGCTGGGTGACGCGGTGCTGCGTACCGGGCAGGTGTCGCGGGGCGGGCTCGCGCCCGCGCACACGGTCGGCGAGCACGTGCTGGTGCGCGGGGTGTGGGTGTCGCTGCTCCGGATCCAGAAGGCGCTGGCCAAGGTGGACGGGGTGTCGGGCTGGAAGCTGACGGTCAGCCGCCAGGGCACGCTGGACGCCGCCGTGCTGACCGTCAGCTTCAACCGGGCGAGCCTGGTCAAGAACCCGATGTGGAAGTCGCGCATCCAGCAGGCCATCCACGGGCTGACGCCGGTGCAGATCGGGGTGGAGGTGGCGCCCGAGGTGTCGGAGGCCGTCACGCCCGGTGTCGTGGAGGACCAGCGCGGCCATCACCTGGGCCGTGATCGCAGCCTGGCCGGCTGAGGAGGCGCGATGGAGAGTGTGCCCGGCTGGGGGACGCTCCCCCGCATGCTGCGCGCGCAGGCCGCCGCGTATCCGGACACCCTCGTGGTGGACGGGCCGGTCCGCCTCACCCTGCGCGAGCTGCGCGAACAGGCCGCCGCCGTGGCGCGCGGCCTGATGGCGCTGGGTGTCGGGCCCGGCGACCGCGTGGCGGTGTGGGGGATCAACGACGCCGCGTGGGTCGTGCACGCGTTCGGCGTCTGGGACGCGGGCGCGGTGATCGTGCCGCTCTCCTCCCGGTACAAGGGGTTCGAGGCCGCGGAGATCATCGCCAAGACGGGCGCGGAGGTGCTGGTCACCGGTCCTGGCGCGGGCGGCGCGGTGCTGGCCGATCTCCTGCCGCCCCTGCCGGTCCTGCGCCACGTGATCGTCCCCGACGGGGTACGGCGGGCCGCCACGCTGACCGCCTCCGAGCTCGCCGCCACCGGCGAGGGCGACACCGGCGAGCGCGACGTCGAGGCCAGGGCGCTGGCCGTGAAGCCGGACGACCTGTGCGAGATCATGTCCACCTCCGGCACCACCGGCACCCCCAAGGGCGTCATGCTCGACCACGCCCAGGTGTTGCGCGGCTACTGGGACTGGGCCGAGATCGTCACCCTGGGCCCGGACGACCGCTATCCGGTGATCGCGCCGTTCAACCATGGCTTCGGGCTCAACGCCGGGCTGATCGCCTGTGTCCTGCGCCGGGCGACGATGATGCCGGTCGGGGTGTTCACCCCCGATGCCCTGATGGCGCTGGTGGAGTCGGGGAAGGTGAGCATTCTGGCGGGTCCGCCCACGTTGTTCGCCCGGCTGCTGGACGAGCTCGACCGCCGCGACTGGGACGTCTCGTCGCTGAGGGTGGCGATCTGCGGGGCGGCGTCGGTCCCGGCAACGCTGATCACCCGGCTGGTCGAGCGGGTGGGGCTGGAGCGCATGATCAACGCCTACGGGCTCATGGAGGGCACGGTCGTGTCGATGACCCGGGCCGGCGACCCGATCGAGGTGATCGCGACGACCACCGGACGGGCGGTGCCGGGCATCGAGGTGAAGATCGTCGACCTGGAGGGCAAGGAGGTGCCGGCCGGGGAGCGGGGCGAGGTCCTGCAGCGCGGGTACGGGGTGATGCGGGGCTACTGGGGCGAGCCGGGCAAGACGGCGGAGGCGATCGACGCCGGCGGTTGGCTGCACACCGGCGACGTCGGCGTGCTGGACGAGGCGGGCAACCTCAGCATCGTGGACAGGAAGAAGGAGCTGTTCATCGTCAACGGCTTCAACGTCTCGCCCGCCGAGGTCGAGGCGCTGCTGCTGCGGGAGGGATCGCTGGCGCAGGCCGCGGTGGTCGGGGTGCCGGACGACGACTCCGGCGAGGTGGGGTGGGCGTTCGTGGTGCCGCGTTCCGGCGTGCGGGTGGACGGCGAGGAGCTGCGGGCGTGGGCGCGGGAGAACATGTCCAACTTCAAGGTGCCGAAGCGGGTGATCGTGGTGGAGGAGCTGCCCGCCAACCCGAACGGCAAGACCGACAAGATCGCCCTCCGCCGGATGGCCGCCGGAGATATTTCCTGACCTGCGGTTTCAGTCGCGCTCGCCGGACTTTCGCGACTTAGGGTGGAAGCGCGCCGCCTGCCTCTGGGCGGTGCGCGGATCCGTCGCAACCGCTACGTTGACACCGAGGCCGCGCTCGGGATCACTCGATCCGTGCCGGAATTGCGGGTGTTCGCGAAAGATGGGTTCGTACGCACGAGTGACCGGGGATACCTCGTTGAGGTTGGCCGGTCGCACCTACTAGGACGTGTCCCCCGCTCCTGAGGAGGCAGGCGTGTCGTTGCGCGTGGCGGTAGTCGGGTCGGGCCCGGCGGGCATCTACACGGCGGAAGCGCTGGTCAAGCAGTCGGCCGAACCGGTCGACGTCGACGTGCTGGAGCGGCTGCCCACGCCGTACGGGCTGGTCCGCTACGGGGTCGCCCCCGACCACACCTCGATCAAGTCCATCGCCAACTACCTGCGCAAAGTGCTCGAACTCCCCCAGGTGCGCTTCCTCGGCGGCGTCACCCTCGGCGAGCACCTGTCCGTCGAGGACCTCCTGGCGAGCTACGACGCCGTCGTCTACGCCACCGGCGCCATGGTCGACCGGCGCATGGGCATCCCCGGCGAGGACCTGCCCGGCAGCGTGGCCGCCACCGACTTCGTCAACTGGTACTGCGGCCATCCCGACGTCGACCCCGACCGCTTCGTGCTCGACAGCCCCGAGATCGCCGTGATCGGCGTCGGCAACGTGGCCGTCGACGTGGTGCGCGTCCTGGCCAAGACCGCCGAGGAGCTGGCCGCCACCGACGTCCCCCACGACGTCCTCGAACGCCTGGGCGAGAGCCAGGTCAAAGCCATCCACATGATCGGCAGGCGCGGTCCCGAACACGCCAAGTTCACCCTCAAGGAGCTGCGTGAGCTGGGCGAGCTGGCCAACGCCGACGTGTGCGTACGCCCCGACGAGGCCGTGGTGCTGGGCGCCGACTTCCCGCGCCAGATCCGCGGCAACATCGACGTGCTGCAGTCGTGGGCGGCCCGCGCCCCCGTCGGCCGCCCGCGCCGCCTGGACGTGCGGTTCTGGCTGCGCCCGGTGGAGATCCTCGGCACCGACCGGGTCGAGGGGCTCAAGCTGGAGCGCACCCGCCTGGAGGACGGCCGCGTCGTCGGCACCGGCGTGTACGAGACGCTGCCGGTCGGCATGGTGCTGCGCTCGGTCGGCTACCAGAGCGTGCCGCTGCCCGGCGTGCCGTTCGACACGGGCTCGATGACGGTCCCGAACGTGGCGGGCCGGGTGCGCGAGCGCGAGTACGTCGCGGGCTGGCTCAAGCGCGGCCCCACCGGGGTGATCGGCACCAACAAGTCCGACGCCGCCGAGACCGTCCGCACGCTGCTGTCCGACCTCGCCGGCCACGACAGGGTACGGCCAGCCGCCCTCGACGACCTGCTGCGCTCACGCGGCGTCGAACCGGTCACCTACGAGCACTGGCTGCGCATCGAGGCCGCCGAGGAGGCGCTGGCCAGGACGCTGGGCCGGGGCGAGCGGGTCAAGCTGGTCGGTCTTGACGCGATGCGCGACGCAGTCCAAGGCTGAGCACGGCGATCCCGAGGGCGAGCACGAGCGTCGTCGCCACGCCGCCCTCGGGCCCGAACACGCCGCCGGTGACCACGTCGGGGCCGTTCTCCATCAGGTCGACGATCGCCATCATGCCGGTGTCGGTGCCGCTGACCTCGAAGCCGAAGACGTTGCCCTGGGCCCAGTTCCACGCCGCGTGCCACAGGCACACGCCCCAGAGCGCGCCCTCCCACAGTGCGTACAGGCCGAGGAGCACGCCGACGAGCACCAGGTTGACCAGGCTGAGCGCGTTGATGCCGGGGTTGAGCAGGTGGAGGGCGGCGAACAGCATCGAGGACAGGCCGACGCCGACCACGGCCCCGTAGCGCGCGCCGACCACCGGCAGCAGGAAGCCGCGGGTGACGATCTCCTCGGTGGAGCCCTGCACGACCCAGCCGGCGAACACCAGGATCGCCGGGCCGATCGCCGCCAGGCCCTGCGGCACGTTCTCGGTGAGCGTGAAGCCCGGCACGACGAGGATCGCGGTGACCAGGCCGAAGGACAGGACGCCGGTCAGCAGGCCGAGGGCCGAGCGCCGGGCGGCGTGCTCGCGGGTGAACCCGAGCGTGCGGAAGCCGCGTTGCTCGAACAGGCCGATCCACAGCCAGATCAGCAGCGCGACCGGCGCGAACCCGGTCACCAGGTTCACCAGCGTGCGCAGCGCCGGGTCGGCGGGCAGGCCGGTGAACGCCAGGATGATCGCCCCGATGATCCCGCCGAGCAGGATGGCGGCCACGGCGACGACCAGGGCGAGGATCGGATGGGTGCGCCGCTTGCCCGAGGTGGCCAGGGCGAAGAGCGGATTGTCCGTCACGGTCAGGACCTTACTTCCTGGAACGCCGCCGGCGGGCGACGTATGCGACAGCGGCCACCAGTGCTCCGGCGCCGACGATGACGAGCCCGATGACGAAGACCAGGGCGAGGACGTCCAGGGCGTCGGCGGGCACACCCGGCTGCCAGATGCGCCAGGCGAACCAGCCCGAGGCGAGCATGGCCAGGAGCGACAGGCCGGCGATCACGAGACCCCAGTAGACGATGCGGACGGCCCAGTCGCCCACGGTGCGCTTCGGCCGCTCGACCACGGGAGCGGGCCCTCGGGCGGCCCCGGCCCCGGACCCACGAGCGGACCCGGCGCCGGGACCTCGGGCGCTCGTTCGGGCGCTCCCGGCGGCGGGCCCGGGGGTGCTGTCCGCTGGGGCGATGACCAGGTCGGGCTCGCGGATCTCGGTGACGGCGGCGGGGAGGCCGGCGAGGTCGGCCGCGGTGACCGGGTGGCCGCCGCGCAGGGTCTCGGCCAGGGCCGGGGTCAGCTTGGAGTGGGTGCCCCTGCCGCGGATCATGCCCTGGTCGAGGACGTACTCGACGCGGTCGGTGGCGCTGAGGAAGACCTGGACGGACGCGGAGAGGGCGGACAGCTCGATCGGGAGGCGCTCGGCGCCGATGAAACAGCAGTCGAGGATGAGCACGACGTGCCCGGCGGCGGTCCCGGCCAGCGCCCGCTCGACGGCCGCGACCGGCACCGAGGTCGCCGCCGGGTCGTCGCGGCCGGTCGCGGAGGTGGCCAGCAACAGGCCGTCACGGGTGGCGACGGCGTGGCAGGCGACATAGAGCAGCAGCACGTCGTCCGGCTGCCGGTCGCCCAGGAAGGCGGTGATCTCGGCCAGCACCTCGCCCTGGGTGCCGTCGGCCAGTTTCCGCAGCGCGAAGCTCGCGAGCAGGGCCTCGCCGAGTGCGTCCGCATCCCTCGCGGGCGACCGTAATTGGGCCATCCCGGGGTCGGACTGGGTGGCGGTCACGATCATCAGCGCCTCGCGGGCTGCCGGCATGGGACCTCCCAAGCTGTGAGATGCTCGGCGAGCTTGCCAGCGCCGCGTTTCCGGAGGAGAACATGCGTGTCACCGTTGGGCATCGGCCGATCACCGGGTTCGCGGAGGAGTATCGGCTGCAGCAGAGCCGCTACCCGATGACCCCGGCCGGCTGGCAGCCGGTGCACACGGTCTATGTTCCGGCCGACCGTTTCTCGGCCGACACGGTGGCGACGTGGGGCGGGCAGGCGCTGGAGCTGCTCGAGGCCCATCTGCCCGGTCCCGACGAGCTGGCCGAGGTGTTCGGGGTGAGCGCGGACCTGGCTCCCGGCGTGCACCGGCGGCTGCTGGCGAAACTGGAGGCCGAGCCGGTCGAGGACCTGCGCATCGACTTCGAGGACGGCTACGGCGTGCGTCCCGACGACGAGGACGGCCACGCCGAGCAGGCCGCCGCCGCGGTGGTGGCGATGCACGAGGAGGGACGGCTGCCGCGCAGGTGGGGCCTGCGGGTCAAGTCGTTCGCCGACGCCGACCCGGAACGCTCGGTCCGCACGCTGGACGGCTTCCTCACCGAGGTCGTGGGCCGGATCGGCGCCCTTCCGCCGGGGTTCGCGCTGACGTTCCCCAAGGTCCTGATGGAGAACTACCTCGGCCAGTTCTCCGCCTTCCTGGAGGACCTGGAGAAGGGGCTCGGGCTCGGCCCGCTGCGCTTCGAGATCCAGGTGGAGGCGCCGCAGACGCTGCCGTTCCTGCGCGCGGACCTGGCCGGGGGACGGCTGGCCGCGGCGCACTTCGGCGTCTTCGACTACACCGCCGCGATCGGGCTGCCGCCGCACGAGCAGCGGCTGGACCACCCGGCCTGCGACCACGCCAGGCACGTGATGCAGACGGCGTTCGCGGGCACTGGGATCGAACTCTCGGACGGCTCACTGGCCGCCGCACCCGCGTCGTCCGCGACGGCCGACGTGCGCGCGCTGTGGCGCAGGCACGCCCAGCTGGTACGCCACTCGCTGGCCCACGGCTTCTACCAGGGCTGGGACATGCACCCGTCGCACCTGGTGAGCAGGTTCGCCACCGTCTACGCCTTCCACCTCGCCACCTACGACAGCTACACGGCCCGGGTCGCCGCCTGGGAGCAGCAGCGGCAGGTGGAAGGCGTCATGGACGAGCCGGCCACCGTCAAAACTCTTGTGACGGCACTTTCGCGGGCCCGGTCCGCACTGGGGGACTTCACCGGAAACCCCGCCTGAGTCGGCGGTGTAGGGCAACCTTGACTGGAGGGTTGTCCGCAAGCTGTCTGGATTGTCAGGGAATCGGGTGCAGTGGACGGGTAGCGCACCATATAGCCTCAGCTCCATGACCGGATCCCTCCTTGAGGTGATCGCGCTCAACGTGCGCGACGCCGTGGCCGCCGAACGTGGTGGTGCCGACCGCCTTGAGGTCGTCGCCGACATGGCCGCCGACGGACTCACCCCAGCGCCGGAGACGGTCGCCGCCATCGCCGCCGAGTGCGCGCTCCCCCAGATGGTGATGCTGCGCGGCGAGGCCGGGTTCACGGCCGACCCCGAAGCGCTCGACCGGCTCAGGAACGACGCCAAGGCCCTGTCCCAGGCCGGGGCCGCCGGGTTCGTGTTCGGGTTCCTCGACGCCGACGGCGCCGTCGACCTGACCGCCACCGAAGCCATGATCCACGCGGTGTCGCCGCTGCCGTGGACCTTCCACCGCGCGGTCGACTACGCCGCCGACACCTCAGCGAGCTGGCGCGCCGTCCGGCTGCTGCCGAACCTGGCCACCGTGCTCACCTCCGGCTCGCCGTCAGGAGTGGGCGACGGGCTGCCGGTGCTGAAGGCCCGTTGCGAGGCGGGCGACGCGGGACTCATCCTCGCGGGGGGCGGCCTGAAGCCGCCGCACGTGCGCGCCCTGCTCGACTACGGCATCCGCGCCTTCCACGTGGGCAGCGCCGTCCGCACCTCCTGGACAGAACCAGTGGACCCCTCCTTGGTGGCCCGCTGGCGCTCCCTGGTGGACCGCGACTAATCCCGCCGGGCGGCAGCACACCCCCGCCAACCGTGACCAGACGCCACCTGCGGCCCCTGGAATAGACCCACCTGTGGCCCCTGAAAGTGTGCCTTGGACCCCGGGGTTTGCCTTGGGCGCCGTCGGGTGGCCCAGGGGGCGCTCGTAGCGGCGGGAAGTGCGTGAGCCTTCACGAGCGGCCAGGACAGAGGCCCGCCCGTTACGGCGAGGGGGGTGGGCGCGGCTTCGCCGTAACGGGGAGGCGCGAGAAGCACCATCAAAGACGCCCGCATCAAGACGCCCCTGAAGGCGCGCGAAAGATCAGGCGCTGAGGAGATGCGGCACTGTGAGATCGCGGAAGGCGGTGGACAGTGCGGGGCGGGTCAGGCGTTGGAACAAGGCGCCGGACGCGCGGTGCGGGAGGTCGACGGTGCGCAGGTGGCGGAAGCCGCGCTTGCGGTAGTACTCCTGCAGGCCGGGGTTGGACTTGGCGCAGTCCAGGCGGAGCCAGGGCAGGCCGACGGCGTGCGTGGTGGCGCCGGCCCAGTCCAGGAGGGCGTCGCCGAGTCCGCTGCCCGACCAGGGGCGGGCCACCGCCAGTTTGTGGACGTAGAGGGCGGCGCGCGGGCGGTCGGCCGGGGTCCAGAACTCGGGGTCGGCCTTGCTGTCGAGGGCGATGGTGGCGACGGGCGGCGCGGCCTCGTCGAAGTCGAGGTAGCGCAGTTCGTCGTCGACGAGGTAGAGGACGTGGGAGTCGATGAGCGGGGCGATGCGCTCGGGGCCGAAGCCGCCTCGGGGCCACTGGCCGATCCCTCGCGAGTGGAGCCAGTCGGCGGTGTCGGCGAGCAGGGTGAGAACTCCTCCCAGGTCAGCGGGTACGGCTCGGCGCAGGGTGAGCGGGTGAAGGAGGGTGTTCGAGTGCATGGGTCTACCCTTCGTTGCGCTGGGTGGCCGGGAGAACACATCTCGTGTGCACTTCACGGCGCGCGGCAGCTAAACGGATATGTCTGGATAAATTACGATTTAGGGGAGCATGCACCACTCCCCCGCCCAGCGAGGTCAGATCTCGCAGGACGCGGCCGTTGGGATCACCCCCAACCGAGCTCGATCAGCGGCTGCCGAGCTCGTATCTGATCAAGTGCTTGTCGGCGGGAAGCACCGACACCGCGACACGGACCGGCGTGTCCTCCCGGTCGTAGCCGACTCGGACATACACGACGACCGGCGTCCCCAGCTCCAGCTGGAGCCGTTCGACCTCTGCCTGATTGGGCATCCTGGCCCAGATGTCGTCGACCACGCGGATCTGCGCGTGCCCGAGTTCCTCGAGTACCCGGTTCGCGCCGCGTCCGATGTCGCCCGGCCTGGCGATCTCGGACTCGGCGACCAGGTCATGCGGGAAATAGGAATCGTTGGTGTTGTAGGGCTGACCGTCGACGAAACGCAGGCGCCGCCGTACCACTGCCAGCTTTCCGTCGTCGAGTTCCAGCCTGCTGGCGATGTCCTCAGCCGGTTTGACCGTCAACACTTCGATGAGCTGGGAGGGCTGGCGGCCTTCCTGGCTGACGGCGTACGCGAAGGCCTCCCGGGGAACTCCCGTGGGTTGCGGCTCCAGTTCGCGTTGGGGATGCATCAGCAGGGCGCGTCGTTCTCTGACGATCGTGCCGCGCCGGGGTGCGCGCGTGACGAGGCCTTCGTTGACCAGTTCCGCGACTGCGAGCCTGACCGTGTTACGGCTGACGCCGTGGCGCGAGCGGAGTTCCTCTTCGGTCGGCAGCTGCGCCCCGGGGCCGTAGTCGCCGGAGTAGATGGCTCTCCGAAGCTCCGAAGCCACCTGCTGATACAGCGACGGTCTTGCCACTTTCACCCCTTTTGTTCCAACAATTTAGACGATCTGGTTCTAGCAGGCCACAACCCCTTGACCGAACGGCCTTGACAGCCGCATCATCCATTCGTTGGTACAAATCCATCGAAAGGCCGGTGAGGGGGTGAGGGCCGGTGTTGCCGGTCCGCGCGGGTGCGCCGTTTGCGAAGCAAGCGAGCTTGCGAAGCTACCCGCCCTGGCACGATCCCCGTGAGGCAACACGTTTACTGCGTTACGCGTTGCATCGCCAGGGGTTCACCCACACCTACCAGAGCAACGGGAACGGTATGTCCGTGCTGTCCGTGCTAACCGAGTTGACCGTGTGGTGCAGAGACGATTTCTTTGTCTGGCATGAGGAGGGCGTCGAAGTCAGACACCCCATCGACGACCCGGTCGGCGCAGCACAACGGATCGCCGACCGCCGTCGGCGGCCACAGCCCTCTCCCACGGAGTGTTCACTCGCTGAACACTCCCCCACCGACTCCGCACGCGAACAATCGGCCTAGGACTCCATCCCTCGCCGGAGTCCTGGCGCCGCCCGCGTCGGAGAAAGGAAACGCACCCTGGCGGGTCCCCCACGCCCGCCAGGGTGCGTTCTCCTGTCTGGATGCTTTCCGTCTTTTCTCTCTCATGATCTTTTACGGCAAGCCGTCCCACCCCCACCCGCCGACCGTGGCCGGGCCCCGTCCAGGGGCACGGTCGTCCAGCGTGCGGGGCGGGCCGCCGTTACGCCCGCATCGTTGACCGGGACCTGATATACCGATGCCACGAGGCCGACCCTGACCGGCGGTTTCGGTTGGACTGTAAGTGGGTTGTCAGGACGGTCTACAAAGGTCTGGCGGCATGGGTGTCCCTCTTCGAGCGTCCGGATTACTGGCCGTGGCCCTGCTGGTCTGCGGGTGCGGGGCCACCGGTGAGCCCGTTCGGCGGGCCGATCCTTCGCCGCCCGCTCCCAGCGCCTCTTCGTCGACCGGGTATGTGACCGAGGGGATGGTCGGGTTCTACTCGGCGGAGCCGTTCAAGGTCGACATCAAGGGTGTGGAGCGGACGCCCAAGCTCACCGTGCTGCGCATGGAGATCATGACCACCGCCGCCCGGAACACCAAGGGTGACTTCGGGTATGGGAGTGTGCCCAGCGACTTCGCGCGGTTCCGGCTGTTCGATCCGGTGGGCAGGAAGGTGTACTTCACGCTGCGGGCCAAGAGCGGCGACGAGGCGTTCGGGACCCGGCACACGATGAAGGGCAGCGGGTTTCCCGAGGACTTCGTGCCCGGGGTGCGGTATCCGGTTGAGGTGTACTTTCCGTTGTTGCCCGCCGAGGTCAAGGCCGTTTCCGTTGTCCCTGACCTGCCTTTGGGGCCGATGACCGGGATTCCCGTCGCCGATGTCGCGCGGGAGCCCGTCGCCAAGCAGCGTGGCGCCTCTGGTGAGGTGTTTCAGTGGCCGGTGGTGCTGCCCGAGGGTGACGTCTGGTCCGCTGTCTCCGACGTCAACGAGCTCATCGAGACGCCCAAGAAGACCACGCTGCAGGAGGGGGCCAAGGAGACCATCGGGCTGCGCACCGACGTGCTGTTCGCCTTCGACGAGGCCACGCTCAGCGCATAGGCCGCGGCCGTGCTGGACGAGGTCGCCGAGGAGACCCGCAGGCGCGCCGACCCGGCCAAGCCGCCGGTCGCGATCGTCGGCCACACCGACACCAAGGGCGAGGACGCCTACAACCTGACGTTGTCGGTCAGGCGGGCCGAGGCGGTCAAGGAGTATCTGGCCGCCAAGCTCGGCGCCGACTACCGTTACGTGACCGAGGGCAAGGGCGAGAGCACGCCGATCGCCAAGAACGACAAGCCCGGCGGCGGCGACAACCCCGAGGGCCGGGCGCGCAACCGGCGGGTGGAGATCTCCTACACGATCAGGCAGCAGGGCCCGGACGTGACCACCACCACCGGGCCGTCCGCCGACGAGGTGCGCGGCTCGACCCGGCCGAACGCGCAGTTCCGGCCGGACCCGGGTGCGCCGGTGGCCGACTTCACCTGGACGTTCACCAACAAGGACGATCAGCTCAAGGTCGAGGTGCTGCCGCTCTACCGCGACGGGGCCTACCTGGTGGCGTCCTTCGACGTGTCGGCGGTGAAGACCAACGTGGTGTTCGTGCCGGCTCCCGCGCCGTTCGCCGGGTGGGAGCACGAGTTCTCGGCGGCGGCCGACTTCGGCGCGTTCACGCTGGAGGACCCGGCCACCAAGGCGCGCTACCATCCGCTGAAGATGGCCACCGAGTTCGTCGAGAACCACGTTCCGGCGCTGCAGACCGGGGAGAAGAGCCGCGCCTACGTGTATTACCCGGCTCCGCCGGACGACCGCACGTCACTCACGCTCCGGGTGGCCAACGGCCCGTCCTCCAGCGTTCCCGTCGCGCCGTGATCCTCACGCCAGCCGACCAGCGTGAGGGTGTCGTCCACGGCCGTGAACACCGCCCTCGCCCGTGATCCGCCCTCGGGTTCGCCCGTCCCTTCCCACGAGCCGTGCACCACGGCGTCCGGCACCTCGTCCAGGCGGATCGTGACCACGATCTCGCCCTGGCCGAAGGGCCGGTGGCTGACCACCCAGCTCTCCACCGTCCCGACCGGACGGATCGCCACCCAGCGACGGCCCTCGCCCCTGCACCGGACGCAGAAGGCCCTGGAGGGGAAGCGCCGCAGCCCGCAGCCTTCGCACTCCTGGACGGCGAACTCCCCCAAGGCCACCCGCTCCCACCACTCCCGCGAGTCCCGGTCGGGCGTGGGCCTGGTTGGTGCGGGCATTCAGGGGCTCCTCAGGATCAGGGCGGAGGTGGCGGGGAGGATGTAACCGGGCTGGGAGGTCGACAGCGCCACCCGGGCCCCGGGCACCTGCCGGTCTCCGGCGTCGCCGCGCAGCTGGGAGACGGCCTCGGCGATGTGGTTGATCCCGTGGACGTAGCCCTCCGACAGGAAGCCGCCGTGCGTGTTCACCGGCGGGCCCTCGCCGGAGGCCGCGAAGGGGCCGCCCTCGCCCTTGGCGCAGAAGCCGTAGTCCTCCAGCTGGACCAGCACCGAATAGGTGAAGCAGTCGTAGAGCTGGGCGACGTCGACGTCGGCCGGGGTGAGGCCGGCCATGCCGTACAGGCGGGGGGCGAGGGTCGCGGCGGCACTGACGGTGGGGTCGGCGCCGGACAGGAACGACTGGCCGCCGCCCCAGGCGGCGGCCGAGATCAGCACGGGGGTACGGTGCAGCGACCGCGCCCGCTCCGCGGTGGTGATGACCAGCGCGCACGCCCCGTCGGTCTCCAGGCAGCAGTCCAGCAGCCGGAACGGCTCGGCGATCCAGCGGCTGGCCAGGTAGTCGTCGAGGGTGATGGGCGTGCGCATGAGGGCGCGCGGGTTCTTGGCGGCGTGCGCGCGCTGGCGGACGGCGATCCGCCCGAGGTGTTCCTCGGTAGTGCCGTACTTCAGCATGTGGGCGCGGGCGGCGAGGGCGAAGTGCTGGACGGGGGCGGTCAGGCCGTAGGGGGCCTGGTACTGGACCTCCGGACTGGGGTTGGCCGCCTGCCCCATGCGGAACTCGGAGCGGGCGTTGATGGCCCGGTAGAAGACGACGGTGTCGGCCAGGCCGGCGGCCACGGCGAGCGCGGCCTGTCCCGCGACGGCGTGCGAGACGCTGCCGCCGCCGAACTGGTCCAGGTACCAGGACGGGTCGTCGATGCCCAGGGCCGGGCCGACGAGCGAGGGCGCGACCGAGTCGCCGACGCGGTGGGTGGCCAGGCCGTCGACGTCGGAGGGGTCCAGGCCGGCGTCCGCCAGCGCGGCCATGATCGCGCGGCAGGCCAGGGTGAGGGTGCTGACCTGGGAGTCCTTGGTGAAGGGGGTGTAGCCGACGCCGACGACGGCGGTGCGGTCAGGGAAGTTGAGCAAGCGCTTGGCCACACTAGCGAAGCTAGGCTCGTCGCGCGCCGCGTGTCAACGGGATCAGAAAAGCCTCTGCCCATCCAAGCAAGCGCTTGGTAAGCTAGTCGCAGCATCCACGACGAGGAGGCCACGGATGAGCACACACGCAGCCCGGCTGATCAGGCCGGACGGGTGCGACGCCCACTCGTCGTACAAGCGCGGGATTCACAACGGAGCCGCCATGCCGAACGGCCACAACGGGCAGCACGACAGCCGGCGATTCCGGAACGTGCTCGGCAGGTTCGCCACCGGCGTCGTGGCCATCACGGCGCTCGACCCCGAGAGCGGCGAGCCGTGCGGCCTGGCCGCCAATTCCTTCACCTCCGTCTCCCTCGACCCGCCGCTGGTCGCCTTCTGCGTGGCGCACACCAGTACGAGCTGGCCGAAGGTCCGCGGCGGCAAGGTGATCACGGTGAACGTCCTGGCCGAGCACCAGCAGCCGGTCTGCGCCCAGCTGGCCAACCGGGGCGGCGACAAGTTCGCCGGGCTGGAGTGGACCGGCTCCCCCTCCGGCAACCCGGTCATCGAGGGCGCCCTGGCCTGGATCGACTGCGTGGTCGAGGCCGAGCACCTCGCCGGAGACCACATGATCGTGGTGGCCAGGGTGTTACAGCTGGACACGCACGCCGACGGCGGGCCCCTGGTCTTCTTCCGCGGGGGATACGGGAGGTTCAGTGAGCCTTCGTGAGGAGGCTCGGGCCTGGCTGGAGCAGCAGCTGTCCACGACGTTCGCGCACGTGCGCGGCCTCGGCGGGCCCGGTCGCGAGCACGAGGGCCACGAGGAGCGCCACGCGTGGGAGCGGCACCTGGGCAAGGCGGGCTGGACCTGCCTGAGCTGGCCCAAGGAGTACGGCGGCCGCGCGGCCCCGCTCGCCGACCAGATCGCCTTCTACGAGGAGTACGCCAGAGCCGGCGCCCCCGCCCGCGTGGGCCACATCGGCGAGGGCCTGGTCGGGCCGACGATCCTGGAGTTCGGCACCGAGGAGCAGAAGACCCGTTTCCTGCCGGGGATCCAGTCGGGCGAGGAGCTGTGGTGCCAGGGGTACTCGGAGCCGGAGGCGGGCTCGGACCTGGCCAACGTCCAGACGAAAGCGGAAATGTCGGGTGATGAGTGGGTCGTCACCGGGCAGAAGGTGTGGACCTCCCTGGCGCACGTGGCCGACTGGTGCTTCGTGCTGTGCCGTACGGAGCGGGCGGAGAAGAAGCATTACGGGCTGTCCTACCTGCTCGTGCCCATGGACCAGCCGGGCGTCGAGGTCCGGCCGATCGTCCAGCTCACCGGCACCTCCGAGTTCAACGAGGTCTTCTTCGACGGCGCCCGCACCCACCGCGACCACGTCCTCGGCGCGCCCGGCGACGGCTGGCGGGTGGCGATGGCGACACTCGGCTACGAACGCGGCGCCTCCACGCTCGGACAGCAGATCGGCTTCCGCCGCGAGCTCGACCGGGTCATCGAGGCCGCGAAGCGCGGCGGCACGGCCGCCGACCCGGTGATCCGCGACCGGCTCGTGCAGTCCTGGCTGGAGCTGGAGGTGATGCGGCTCAACGCGCTGCGCGACCCCCAGCTGCCGATCACCAAGCTCTACTGGTCGGAGTGGCACCGGCGGCTGGGCGAACTGGCCCAGGAGGTCCAGGGCCGGGCCGGGCTGGTCGCCGAGGGCGGCGAGCTGAACGACCTCCAGCGCCTCTACCTGTTCAGCCGCGCCGACACGATCTATGCCGGATCCAGCGAAATCCAGCGCAACCTCATCGCCGAGCGCACTCTGGGACTACCACGATGACGACTCCCCCTCCCTACCCCAGCGCGCACGGCCTGCTCGACGGCAAGGTCACGCTCGTGACCGCCGCGGCCGGGGCCGGGATCGGCTATGCCACCGCGCGCCGCTGCGCCGAGGAGGGCGCCACGATCGTCATCTCCGACCGGCACGAGCGCCGTCTGTCGGAGGCGGCCGAGGCGCTGACCGGGCTGACCGGGGTGAAGCCGCTGGCCGTACCGTGTGACGTGACCTCGCAGGCGCAGGTGATGGCGCTGTTCGACGCGGTGGTCGAGGCGCACGGGCGCCTCGACGTGGTGGTCAACAACGCCGGACTCGGAGGTACGGCGAGCCTGGCCGAGATGACCGACGAGGAGTGGCACTCGGTGATCGACGTGACGCTCAACGGCACCATGCGCTGCACCCGGGCCGCGCTCCAGCACATGATCCCGCAGGGCCGCGGCGTGATCGTCAACAACGCCTCCGTGATCGGCTGGCGGGCCCAGGCCGGCCAGGCGCACTACGCGGCGGCCAAGGCCGGGGTCATGGCGTTGACCAGGTGCGCGGCCATCGAAGCCGCCACGCACGGCGTCCGGATCAACGCGGTCGCGCCGTCGCTGGCCATGCATCCGTTCCTGGCCAAGGTCACCAGCGACGAGCTGCTCGCCGAGCTCACGGCCAAGGAGGCCTTCGGCCGCTCGGCCCAGCCGTGGGAGGTGGCCAACGTGATCGTCTTCCTGGCCAGCGACTACTCCACGTACATGACCGGCGAGGTCGTCTCGGTCTCCAGCCAGCACCCCTGACATATATCCTGCCTCTCAGGATATAGTGGGGGCATGAATATCACGGAGCCCATGTTCCTGGCGCTGACCGCGCTGGTGGACGAGCCCCGGCACGGCTACGGCATCGTGCAGGAGGTCTCGGGCCTGTCCGGCGGCCGGGTCCAGCTGAAGATCGGCACGCTCTACGGCGTGCTCGACCGGCTGGCCGCCGAGGAGCTGGTCGAGCTGGACCGTGAGGAGGTCCTGCGGGGACGGCTGCGCCGCTACTACCGCCTGACCGACAAGGGCGCCGAGGCCCTCCGGCAGGAGGCCGACCGGGTCACCAGGACCGCCGCGCTGGCCACCTCCAGGCTGCGCGCCAGGAACACCGCACTCGGGGGGACGGCGTGAGCCTGCTGGAGTTCCACTACCGGAACGTGCTGCGGATGCTGCCGGCCTCCTACCGCGCCGAGCGCGAGGAGGAGATGGTCGCGGCCTACCTGGAGTACGCGGGAGACGTCCCCGACGAGGCCAACCCCAAGCCGCGGTGGGACGAGGTCCTCAGCGTCATGGGGCTGGCGCTCAGGGTCCGCCTGGCGGGGGCGTCCGGGCCGCCGGTCTACTTCGCCTGGGGCGAGACCGTGCGCATGATCGCGCTGTTCGGGCTGGCCCTGCAGGCGATGGTGTCGGCTCCCTCGCTGCCGCTCCTGCCGGCGATGAGCGAGAACGAGCAGTTCTTCGGCGCGGCCGGGTCGGCCGACCGGCTGTTCAGCATCGGCGAGGTCCTGCTCCACAACCTGTGGCTGGTCGCGTTCGTCGCCCTGGCTCGGGGAGCCGTGCGCACGGCCAAGACGACGGCCGTGCTGGTCTTCGGCTGGGCGTTCCTGGTGCCCGTCGTGAGCGACTGGCGCGCGACGGAGACGTGGAGCGCCGACTACGTCCTGCTGGCGGCGGTGCCGGTCCTGGCCCTGCTGCTCGGCTATCACCGCGACGCGCCGGCACCGCGCCGGTCCTGGTGGGTGGCTCTGCTGCCGCCCGCGGTCGCGGCGGCGGCCCTGTATGCGGCCAACCGCTACATGACGGGCCGCGTGACGGCCGGCGACACGACGACGCTGGAGACCTTCTCCGCCTGGACCGACGTGCCCGGCATCATCGTGATCGCCCTCGTGGCGGCGTCCGTGGCCGCGCTGGCGCTGGGGGCGGGCGGGCCGGCGCTGCTGGCGCTGGCCTTCTACGCGATCGTGACGTTGCTGGCCAGAGTGCCCGACCTCTACCACTACCACGGCGGGGTCGAGGAGATCTGGCAGGTGGCGGCGCTGCAGTGCTGGGTGCTGGGCGGGCTGACGCTCACGCTGGCGGTGGTGGGAGTGTGGAGGCTGCCGATTCTTAGGAGACTCCAAGAAAGATCGGTCTAGGCGACCGGGCCGCGCGGACTTACCTTCCCATGTATGGGCACCACGGGCCGCGCGGCCCACATCCTCGACGTCCTGATCACCGAATTCGGCGATTCCATCAAGCGCGACCCGCACGCCTTTTCCCGAAAATTCAGGAAAATGGCGGCTTCGCCGTTCGCGTTCTACCGGGGCAGCGCCAGCGTGTTCTACGCGGACATGACCGACGAGTACACCGACGACGCCTACCTCGACGAGCTCACCAGCCGGGTCTGGATCCACGGCGACCTGCACGCCGAGAACTTCGGCACCTACATGAACGCCTCCGGCGCGCTCGTCTTCAACGTCAACGACTTCGACGAGGCCTACGTCGGCCCGTACACCTGGGACCTGAAGCGCTTCGCCGCCAGCGTGGCGCTCATCGGGTACGGCAAGGCGCTCTCGGACGAGGCGATCTCCACGCTGGTGACCGAGTTCGGCACGGCGTACCTGGCGGAGCTGGGCGGCATCGCGCACGGCGGGGACGACGCGATCGGCTCCCTCACGCTCGACACCACCAGCGGCGTGCTGCACCGCGTTCTCCAGACGGCCCGGCTGAGCACCCGCGTGGCGATGCTCGACGTGGAGACGGTGATCGACGACTACGACCGGCGCTTCGCCCTGATGGAGGGCCGCACGGAGGTCTCGCCGCAGGACCGGGAGCGGGTGATCGCGGCCTTCCAGGACTACCTGCACACGCTGCCCGGCGGCGCGAACCCGGTCGAGCACCACATCAAGGACGTCGCGCTGCGCAAGGGCGTGGGCATCGGCTCGGCCGGGCTGCCCTCCTACAACCTGCTGCTCGAAGGCCGTTCGCAGGCGCTGGAGAACGACGTCATCCTGTACATGAAGCAGGCCCAGGTGCCCGCGGTGGCCAGGCACATCACCGACGAGCGGGTCGCCTCCTACTTCCTGCACCAGGGCCACCGCACCGCCGAGTCGCAGCGCGCGCTGCAGGCGTACGCCGACCCCTGGCTCGGCTACACCAGCCTCGACGGCGTCGGCCAGCTCGTCGCCGAGGTCTCGCCCTACTCCGCCGACCTCGACTGGGACGACGTGAACGAGCCGGAGGAACTGCGCTCGATCATGCGCGACCTGGGCCGGGCGGTGGCGCGCATGCATTCGGTGGCCGACGACGAGAGCAGCCACGACCTGGTCGACTTTTCGACGGAAGAGTCGATTGTGGCCGTAGTCGACAACGATTCTTCAGGATTTGTTGCGATGTTGGTGAATTTTGCACACCAATACGGGGCACAAGCCCGCAAGGACCATCAAACGTTTGTCGACCTCTTCAGGAACGGCCGTATCCCCGGACTATGATCCGCTTCTCCCTTCCCGATCCTGCCCACCGGCTGGCCGGTGTCCGCCTGTGGCAGGAGCTCGGGCTGCCCTCGGTCGACTTCATGTACGGCGCCGCCGGCTGGACCCTGGCCATCCCCCGCCCGCCCGTGCACCGGATGGAGTACCTCCTGGAGCTGCGCCACCGCGCCGGCGGCGTGGAGACCATCCTCGACCCGAGCAACCCCTTACGCGTGCGCGGCGTCTTCGGGCCCAAAAGCGTGCTGGAGTTCCCCGAGTACTCCCCGCCCGGCTGGCTCGCCTTCCCCGCCTCCTCCGGCGGCACCAGCGTGTGGGCGCCGGAGGGCGTCGGCGGCGACTTACCCCTGCTCGTGGTCCACGACGGGCCCGAGTACGACGACCTGGCCGGTCTCACCCGCTATCTGTCCGCCGGGGTCGCCGGCGGCTGGCTGCCGCCGCTGCGCGCGATCCTGCTGCATCCCGGCGACCGCAACGCCGACTACTCGGCCAACCCGGACTACGCCGACTTCCTGGCGGCGCAGCCGTACCGGAGCGCGACCGTGCGCATCGGGATGGGCACCAGCCTCGGCGCGCTCGCCATGCTGCACGCCCAGTGGCGCCATCCCGACCTGTTCGACGCGCTGTTCCTGCAGTCGGGCAGCTTCTTCCAGCCGCGCTTCGACGCCCACGAGCGCCGCTTCCCCTACTACGAGCGGGTCACCCGCTTCGTCGAAGAGGTCCACAAAGGTACGGCGGTGCGGGCCGTACCCACGGCGATGACCTGCGGCGGCATCGAGGAGAACATCCACAACAACCGCGCGATGGCCGCCTCCCTGCGCACCCAGGGCTACGCGGTGACCCTGCGGGAAGTGCCCGACGTGCACAACTACACCGCCTGGCGGGACGCCTTCCATCCCCACCTGACGCGACTGCTGCAGGACGTGTGCTCATGAGACGCGAGCTGATCGACGGCGTCCTCGCCTATGGTCACTGGGGCCGGCCGATGCTCGTCTTCCCCTCCGAGCAGGGACAGCCCTCGGACTTCGAGAGCAACGGCATGCTCGGCGCGATCTCCGACCTGGTCGAGGCCGGCCGGGTCAAGGTGTACTGCGTGCCGAACAACGACCGCGAGTCCTGGTCGAACCGGTCGATCCCGCTGGAGGAGCGCGCCCGGCGGCACGCCGGCTACGAGCAGTGGATCGTGGACAAGGTCGTCAACGCCATCGACGAGGACTGCGCGGGCGCCGACGACATCATCACGTTCGGCTGCAGCCTCGGCGCCTACCACGCCGCGAACTTCGCGTTGAAACGGGCGGACCTGTTCCCACTGGCGATCGGGCTGTCGGGCAACTACGACCCCTCCGCGTGGCACGGCTGGGGCGAGCGCGGCGAGGCCGCGTACTTCAACAACCCGCTCGACTACGTGCCGCACCTGCACGGCGACCACCTCGACTGGCTGCGCGGGCGGCTCAGCGTGCTGCTGGTGTGCGGGCAGGGCCAGTGGGAGGACACCACCGGCTCGCTGGAGAGCACCAAGCGGCTGGCCGCGGCGCTGACCGGCGTCGGCATCCGGCACGAGCTCGACCTCTGGGGCTTCGACGTGCCGCACGACTGGCCGTCCTGGCGGGCGCAGCTCGCCCACCATCTGGGGAGGTTCGTGTGAAGCACCTGGTCGGACTGTTGCTGGGAACCGAGGAGGACTGGCCCGTCGCGTTCGAGGAGATCATGCGCAGGGCCATGCCCGCCTACGAGGTGGAGCGGGTCACCATCGAGCCGTTCGACCTGCGCGACGAGCCGCGCTACGACGTCGTCATCGACCGGCTCGCCTACTGGTACTACCACCCGCGCGAGTGGCTCAAGAAGATCGCCATGATGGACGACGTCTACCTGCTCAACAGCCCGTTCACGTTCCAGTCGATGGAGAAGCACACCGCCTACTGCGCGATGATGCGCCTCGGGCTGAAGGTGCCCGACACGGTGCTGGTGCCGTACAAGAACCCGCTCGACAACGCGCGGTACGCCTACACCTCGGCGCGCTACAACAAGGCCTTCGACCTCGACGCGATCGCCGAGCGGATCGGCTACCCGCTGGTCATGAAGCCCTACGACGGCGGGGCCTGGCGCGGGGTCTCGCTCGTGCGCGACGCCGACGAACTGCACCGCGCCTACGACGAGAGCGGCGAGATGCTCATGCATCTGCAGAAGGCCGTCGACGGGTACGACGCCTTCGCCCGCTCACTGTCCATCGGCGCCGAGACCATGGTCATGAACTTCCACCCGGAACTGCCGATGCACTCGCGCTACTCGGTGGACCACTCCTTCCTCTCGCCCGAGGTCGGCGAGGAGGTGGTGACCATCGGGCGGCTGGTGAACGCGTTCTTCCGCTGGGAGTTCAACTCCTGCGAGACCCTGATCAAGGGCACCGACGTGCACCCCATCGACTACGCCAACGCCTGCCCCGACGTGGCGCTGACCAGCCTGCACTACTACTTCCCCTGGGCGATGAAGGCGCTGGTGAAGTGGACGGTGTTCTGCGCCGAGACCGGCCGAAAGCCGCGCATCGACCTGGGCACCCGCGAGTACTTCGCCGTCGAGGGCACCTACGCCGAACGGCTGGCGGCCTACCGCACGCTGGCCGACGACTACTTCGAGACCGAGCGCTACCACGAGTTCTGCGCCGAGCGGCTGGCCCACCTGGACGAGGCGGTGCTCGACTGGGTGGCCGGGCCGTCGTTCGACCGGCTGCTGATGAACGCGGTGACCGCCACCTACCCGGCGCACGAGCACGACCGGTTCATCGCGCACTTCCGCGGGTTGCTGGCGTTGTGGGTGAAGGACAACTCGTGATCTGGTGACCGACCGGTCGGTATGGCATGCTTCCGGAACATGACTCTGTTCTCGGTGGAAGGCAAGAAGGTCGTCGTCACCGGCGGCTCCCGCGGCATCGGCCGGATGATCGCGGCCGGATTCGTGGCGGCCGGGGCGGAGGTGTACATCTCCGCCCGCAAGGCGCACGAGGTGGCCAAGACCGCCGCCGAGCTGGGCTGCACCGGAGTGCCCGCCGACCTGTCCACGCCCGAGGGGGTGGCCGAGCTCGTCTCCGCCGTGGACGGGCCGCTCGACGTGCTGGTCAACAACGCCGGCGCCACGTGGGGCGCGCCGCTGGAGGAGTTCCCGCCCGAGGCCTTCGACAAGCTCTGGAACATCAACGTCAAGGGCGTCTTCTACGTGACGCAGAAGTTCCTGCCCCAGTTGCGCGCCGCCGCCAGCGCCGACGTGCCCGCCCGGGTGATCACGATCGGGTCCATCGACGGCATCCGCGTGCCCGGCCTGGAGAACTACGCGTACTCGGCGGCCAAGGCCGGGGTCCACATGCTCACCCGGCACCTGGCCCGTCAGCTCGCACCCGCCCACATCACCGTGAACGCGATCGCGCCGGGGCCGTTCGAGTCCAAGATGATGGCCTTCGCCCTGGACGACCCGGCCACCCGCACGCTGATCGCCTCCCAGGTGCCGATGGGGCGCATCGGGCATCCTGACGACATGGCGGGGGCCGCCATCTTCCTGGCCTCACGCGCGGGCGCGTACCTGACCGGGACGGTCATCCCGGTGGACGGCGGCATCTCCTGCTAGCCACGCGCCGCCACTGACCACGCGCCGCTTCCGACCACGCGCCTTCTGACCGCGCGCCGCTCATGTCGGCGCGCGTGTAACCTCGGCGCGCGTGAACGTCTACGTGGGGAACGCCGGCCGGGACGCGGCGCTGGACAAGGGCTGGCTGCTCGGGCACTTCAAGGAGGCCGGGCTCCGGCACAGCGAGGATGTGGAGATCAAGTGGGGCGTCCACGCGGCCGGGGACAAGCGGTCCGCCTGGGTGCGCGGGGAGGTGCGCACGGCGTTGCTGGTGCTGATCAGCGGGCGCTTCCGGGTCGAGCTGCCCGGCCGGGACGTCCTGCTGGAGCAGCAGGGTGACTACGTGGTGTGGGGCCGCGGCGTGGACCACTCGTGGGTGGCCGAGGAGGACTCGGTGGTCCTGACCGTCCGCTGGCCCTCAGTGCCGGGGTACGCGGGCTGACGCCCGGCACCACGGCGTCAGAGCAGCACGCCCGGTACCGGTGTGCGGCGTCGCCTGAGCAGCACACCCGGCACCGCGGTGTCAGAGGAGTTCGCCCAGGGCGGCGGCGAGGTTCTTGGCGGCCTGGGGGGCGTGGCTCAGGTAGAGGTAGGGCTCGGTGAGCTCCAGCTCGATGATCGCCGGTCGGCCGTCCGGGAGCCGGACCAGGTCGACGCGGGCGTACAGAAGGGCCTGGGGGATGGCGGCAAGCACCTTCTCGGCCAGTTCGACCTGGTCCGGGGCAGGATCGCGCAGCTGCGCACGGGCGTTGTCGGCGCTGGTCATGCCCTGGGCGAGCATGGGCGAGCGCCGGACGGCGTGGCTGAGGCGGCGGTTGAAGTACAGCAGCGAGGTCTCGCCCTCGCTCTCGACCATGTCGAGGTAGGGCTGGACCATCGGTGTACGGCCCGCGGCCTCCAGAGCTGCGGCGTGGGCCTGGGCGGTGGCGGCTTCGGTGGTCCTGATGGTGTCGCGGGCGCCCGCGGAGACGGCGGGCTTGACGACGAACTCCTCCCAGTCGGGCAGGTCGTGCGAGGACCAGTGGGTGGGCACGATGGGGACGCCGAGATCGCGGAGATAGGTCTTGTCGGTGTTGCGCTCCAGGACGTCGGCCGGGTTGAGCAGCCGGGTCACCGCCTCGGCCCGACGCGCCCAGGCCAGGAAGTCGGCCCGGCGGTCGGTGTAGTCCCACACCGAGCGCACTACCGCCGCGTCGAATGTGCTCCAGTCGACGTCGGGGTCGTCCCACCTGACCGCGCGGCCCTCGATGCCGTGTTCCCGCCAGGCGGCGAGGGCCGGGTCACGCTCGTCGTCGAGATCATCAGGGTCCGCAAACGTTACATAAGCACACGTATTCATCCAGGAATGCTAATACGGCGCGAGCCGGGCCTTGTGCGGGCCCGGCTCGCACGCTCACGTCGGGGCTAGTCGTCGATGGCGACGCCCGTGTGGCTGCCGTTCGCGCTGGTCACGGCGTTGCCCACGATGTTGTTGACGTTCGTGGCACCGTGGCCGCCGATGTTGCTGGCGACGACGTTGTTCACGTTGTTCCCCGACTGCTGGGATTCGGAGTTCCAGCTCGAGTTGTGGTTCGAGGAGTCCGCGTGTGCGGGGACTGCGAGAAGCGTGGTGCCCGCGGCAGCGGCGACGACGAGGCCCGTCATACAGATCTTCTTGAACATGCCTGTGTCCTTCCGAGGAGGATTACTGGGACTGTGGCTCCGCCGGCTCGCCTGTGGCCGGACGGATGGGGAAGGTTCGTCGGTGATCGTCTAGTAGAAGACGTAGATGACCGTGATGCTGCCGTTCGTAGTGGTCACGGCGTTGCCGCCGAGGTTGTTGACGTTGGTCGAGCGGCCGCCGCCCGCGTTGACGGCAGCGATCTCGTTGAAGTTGTTTCCGGACTGCGAGGATTCGCTGTTGCTGCTCCCGTTGCCGTTCCAGCTGTCCGCGTGTGCAGGGGCCGCCAGCAAGGTGACGCCCGCCACCGCAGCCACGACGGCGCCGGTGGCACACAACTTCTTGATCACTTCTGCTCCTTCATCGTCTTGTGACTAGCCGCACGCAGGGCCCAGGCATGCGACCGCCCCTTTGACTCACCTTGACCCGGAGGGGTCAAAGCCACTGTGATCGTATAACCGAGAGTGGTGTTTGGGTAGCTGTTAGTAATCAGAAGATTATTCTGGGGCTCCTGCTGACAGAGGGTGTCAGCGGAGCGGCCCTAACGTGCCCGGCATGATCTACGAGCTGCGCCGCTACACACTGCGGCCCGGGACCCGCGACACGCTCATCGAGCTGTTCGAGCGCGAGTTCGTCGACACGCAGGAGGAGGCCGGGATCGAGGTGCTCGCCCAGTTCCGCGACCCTCGGGCGCCCGACACCTTCACCTGGATCCGCGCCTTCCCCGACATGGAGGCCAGGTTCCGCTCCCTCACGGACTTCTACACCGGGGCCGCGTGGAAGGCACACGCGGAGGCCGCGCGGGCCACGATGGTCGACACCGACGACGTGCTGCTGCTGCGACCCGTGCTGGTGCCGCCCTTCGGCGAGGTGCCCAGAGCGGGAGCGACCGGGGTTACCGAGGGCTCCGGTGGGGCTTCGCCGTACCAGGTGACGGTGTTTCCCGTCGCGGAGGGGTCGGCCGCGCGCTTCGCCGAGCTCGCGGCGGGAGCTGCGGCCTGTTTCGAGACCGAGCATGCCGTGAACACCTACGCTCCGCTGCCGGTCAGGGAGGGGGAGAACGTGTTCGTCCGGTTCACCAGGGGCGAGGACGCGCCCGCCGAGGCCGCCCTGGACGACCACCTCACCGGGCCGCCGCAGCACTTCCTCCTGCACCCCACGGAACGCAGCCGGGTGCGCTGACGGCGCCGGAAAAGGGCAGGAAACGCCTCGGGCGGGGTCGATAGGTTGGGCTGATGGACGGGATCGTGGTGGTGGTCAGCGGGCCGCCGGGGGCGGGGAAGAGCACGGTGGGGCGGCTGCTGGCCGACGATCGGGAGCTCAGCGTGCATCTGCACACCGATGACTTCTGGGCGTCCATCAGGAAGGGCGGCATCGCGCCGTACCTGCCCGGGGCGCGGCAGCAGAACGCGACCGTGATGAGCGTGCTGGCCGACTGCGCGTTCGGCTATGCGGCGGGCGGCTATTACGTGGTCGTGGACGGCGTGGTGGGGCCCTGGTTCGTGGAGGCGTTCACGCGGCGGGCCCAGGGGACGCCGCTGCACTACGTGGTGCTGCGGCCCTCCCGGGAGGCGACGCTCACCCGGGCGACGGGCCGGGGCGCGGACGCGCTGACCGACCCGGAGCCGGTGCTCAGCATGTACGCGCAGTTCATGGACCTGGGTGAGCTGGAGCCGCACGCCTTCGACTCCTCCGCGCTCACCCCGGCAGAGACCGCCGACGCCCTCGGCAAGGCTCTGGCGGACGGCGACTACCTGCTCACGTGATCAGCGCCTCAGCCCCTCGTCCGCCTCGATGACCGTGACACCCACCGGCCATTTTCTCCCGGCTCAGGTGCCGTAGACCGGTTCCGGGGGTGGGGCTTGGGACAGGAGGGTGGCTACGGCGGGGCCGAGGTCGGCGGGGTTCCAGCGGGCGGTGGTCGTGACGCTGGGGCCGTGGTGCCAGCCGGTGGCCAGCGAGACCGTGCCGCCCTCGACCTCGAAGACCCGGCCGGTCACGGCGGACGACTCCGCTGAGCCGAGCCAGACGACCAAGGGGGCGATGTTGGCCGGGTCCATGGGGTCGAAGCCGGTCTCCGCTCTCGCCATGGTCGTGGCGAAGACCTCCTCGGTCATGCGGGTGCGGGCGGCGGGGGCGATGGCGTTGACGGTGACGCCGTAGCGGGCGAGTTCGGCGGCGGCCACCTGGGTGAGGGCGGCTATGCCGGCTTTGGCCGCGGCGTAGTTGGACTGGCCGACGCTGCCCAGGAGCCCTGCGCCGGAGGAGGTGTTGATGACGCGGGCGTCGACCGGGTCGCCGGACTTGTGGCGTTCGCGCCAGTGGGCGGCGGCGTGGCGTAAGGGCAGGAAGTGGCCTTTCAGGTGGACGCGCAGGACGTCGTCCCATTCCTGCTCGGTCATGGAGACCAGCATGCGGTCGCGCAGGATGCCGGCGTTGTTCACGAGCACGTCGAGGCGGCCGTAGGCGCTGACGGCGGACTTGACGAGGCGGGCGGCGCCGTCCCAGGTCGCGATGTCGTCGGCGTTGGGCACGGCCTGGCCGCCCTCGTCGCGGATCTGGGCGACGACCTCGTGCGCGGGGCCCGCGGAACGGCCGGCGCCGTCGCGTTCGGCGCCCAGGTCGTTGACGACGACGCGGGCGCCCTGGCGGGCGTACTCCAGCGCGTGTTCCCGGCCGATGCCGCGACCGGCGCCGGTCACCACCACCACGCGATCCTCACAAATGCCCACACGCCCTCCAATGATCCTTTTATCGCGCTATTTCAGCAGAAGTTAGCCAGCTCCAGGCGGGGGTCTCGCCACCTCCGTGTACCTGGATCTGCGCGCCGGTCACGTAACCCGGCGCGGCCAGCCACAGGCAGGCCGCCGCCACGTCCTCGGGAAGCGCCATCCTCCCGGCCGGGATGGTGGCGCTGACCTGGTCGAACGCGCCGCCGTAATGATCAGCGGCGTTCTCCGTGGCGGCCAGGCCGACGACGACGGTGTTGACCCGGACCTCGGGCGCCCATTCGGCGGCCAGGCACGCGGCCAGGTGGTGCAGGCCCGCCTTGGCCGCTCCATAGGCCGAGGTGCCCGGGGACGGGCGGACTCCGCTGGAGCTGCCGATCATGATCACCGAGCCGCCGGCGTCCTTCAGCAGCGGGTGGGCCCGCTGGCTCATCAGCAGCGGGGCGACCAGGTTGAGCTCGATCACCCGGGCGTGGAGCCTGGGCGAGGAGCCGGCCACCAGGGCGTGAGGCGAGCCGCCCGCGTTGTTGACCAGCACGTCCAGCCGGGAGAAGCCGCCCATCAGCCGCTCGACGTCCTCGGGGTCGCGCACGTCCGCCCGCACGAACCGCACCGGGCCACCGGACGGGTCGGGCGGAGGCGTGCGGGCGCAGACGGTCACGGTGGCGCCGGCGGCGGCGAAGGTGCGGGCGATGCCGGCGCCGATGCCCTGGGTGCCGCCGGTGATCAGTACCTGGCGGCCGGCGTAGTCGTAAGTGGCGGTCACGGATGCTACCGTACCAAGCAAGCGTTAGGTGCGACTATGGGAGCGCTATGGGGATCACGGTGCGCGGCGGGCCGGTCGCCGAGGTGGTGGTGGCGGTGCCGCCGGTCAACGCGCTGGCCGTGCGTGACTGGCACGACCTCGCCGACGCGCTGACCGAGACGGGCGCCGACCCGGCGACCCGGGCGGTCGTGCTCAGGGCCGAGGGCCGCGGCTTCAACGCCGGCGTGGACATCAAGGAGATGCAGCGGACCGACGGCCACGCGGCCCTCGTGGGCGCCAACCGGGGGTGCTTCGCCGCCTTCGCCGCCGTCTACGACTGCCAGGTGCCGGTGATCGCGGCCGTGCACGGGTTCTGCCTGGGCGGCGGCGTCGGCCTGGCGGGCAACGCCGACATCGTGGTGGCCAGCGACGACGCGTACTTCGGACTGCCGGAGGTGGATCGCGGCGCGCTCGGCGCGGCCACCCATCTGGCCAGGCTGGTGCCGCAGCATCTGATGCGCGCCATGGTCTACACCTGCAGGAACGTCACCGCCCAGGAGCTCCACGCCTTCGGCTCCGTCCTGGAGGTCACCACTCCGGACAAGCTCCGCGAAACCGCGCTGGAGGTCGCCGGCCGTATCGCCGAGAAGGACCCCCACGTCATCCGCCGTGCCAAGGAGTCGCTCAACGGCATCGACCCCGTGGACGTCAAGCGCAGCTACCGCTTCGAGCAGGGCTTCACCTTCGAGCTGAACCTGCTCGGCGCCGGCGACGAGCACAGGGAGAGGTTCCTGAAGTGACCAAGATCATGACGGTCGAGCGGGTCGTCGCCGAGCTGGAGAGCGGGATGACGATCGGCGTCGGCGGCTGGGGCTCGCGCCGCAAGCCCATGGCGCTCATCGGCGGCATCCTGCGCTCACCCCTCCAAGACCTCACGATCATCTCGTACGGCGGCGCCGACGTCGGCCTCCTGTGCGCTGCAGGCAAGGTACGCAGGGTCGTCGCCCCGTTCGTCACCCTCGACTCGATCCCGCTTGAGCCCCACTTCCGCCGGGCCAGGCAGGAAGGGACGGTCGCGTTCACCGAGTACGACGAGGGCATGTTCATGTTCGGCCTGCTGGCGGCGGCGCACCGGCTGCCGTTCCTGCCGACGCGGGCGGGTCTCGGGTCGGACGTGATGCGGGTGAACCCGGAGCTGCGGACGGTCCGCTCGCCGTACACGGAGGAGGAGCTTGTGGCGGTGCCCGCGCTGGAGATGGACGCGGCGCTGATCCACCTCAACCGGGCCGACGCGCGCGGCAACGCGCAGTATCTGGGCCCGGACCCCTACTTCGACGACCTCTACGCGAAGGCCGCGAAGAAGACCTACGTCTCGTGCGAGCGCGTCGTGGACACCGCGGACCTGCTCAAGGCGGGCCCGGTGCAGTCGTTGCTGGTCAGCCGGTCGATGGTCGCTGGGGTGGTGGAGGCGCCCGGCGGGGCGTGGTTCACCAGCTGTGAGCCCGACTACGACCGGGACGAGGAGCGTCAGCGGCGCTACAACAAGGCGGATTGGCGGGAGTTCCTCGATGAGCAGTGAGCGAACCCGACGCAGTGAGCGGAGTGGAGGCCCGACGGAGGAGGGACTCCGCGCAGCGAATGAGGAGCGGTGAGCGAACCAATGAGCAGTGAGCGAACCCGACGCAGTGAGCGGAGTGGAGGCCCGACGGAGGAGGGACTCCGCGCAGCGAATGAGGAGCGGTGAGCGAACCAATGAG
>NZ_JACHIN010000008.1:411702-577533 GCF_014203235.1 Nonomuraea endophytica
TGAGCACAGCTGATGTGTGCGTGGTGGCGTGTGCCGAGGCGTTCAGGGGGGACGGGGAGATTCTCGCGGCGGGGATCGGCGGGGCGGTCACCGTGCTCGCGGCGCGGCTGGCCAGGTCGGTGTTCGAGCCTGACCTGATCACGCACGACGGCGTCTGCCTGCTGACCGGCGACATCCCGGCCCTGGGCGTGGCACCGCGGGTGGTGGAGGGGTGGCTGCCGTTCCGCGACCACCTGTGGCTGGTCCTGAACGGCCGGCGGCACGTCATGCTCGGCGCCTCCCAGATCGACCGGCACGGCAACACGAACATCTCGGCCATCGGCGACTGGGCGCGGCCGAAGGCGCAGCTGCTGGGCGTGCGCGGCGCGCCCGGCAACACGCGCTGCGACCCGACCAGCTACTGGATCCCCCGGCACACGCCGTGGGTCTTCGTGGAGAAGGTGGACGTGGTCAGCGGGCTGGGCACGGACCGGGGCGCGTACGAGCTGCGCCGCGTGGTGACGAACCTGGCCGTCCTCGACTTCGGCGGGCCGGACGGGACGATGCGGCTGGTCTCCACGCATCCCGGGGTGAGCGTGGCGGAGGTGGTCGCGGCCACCGGGTTCGCGCTGGACGTGCCCGGCGAGGTGCCGCAGACCCGGCTGCCGACCGAGGAGGAGTCCGCGGTGCTGGCCGCCCTCGATCCGGGCGGGCTGCGGGAGAAGGAACTCGCGTGAGAACGGCGCTGACCGAACTGGTCGGGTGCCGCCACCCGATCGTGCAGACCGGAATGGGGTACGTGGCCGGCGCCCGGCTGGCCGCGGCCACGTCGGCGGCCGGTGGGCTCGGGATCATCGCCGCCGCCACGATGTCGGTCGGGCAGATGACCGAGGCGATCAGGAGCGTCAAGGAGCGTACGGACGCGCCGTTCGGGGTGAACATCCGGGCCGACGCCGACGACGCCGCCGAGCGGGCCGAGGTGATGATCAGGGAGGGCGTCCGGGTCGCCTCGTTCGCGCTGGCGCCCCAGCGGGAGCTGATCGCCCGGCTCAAGGACGCGGGCGTGGTCACGATGCCGTCCGTGGGCGCCCGCAGGCACGCGGAGAAGGTGGCCGCGTGGGGCGCCGACGCGATGATCGTCCAGGGTGGCGAGGGCGGCGGCCACACCGGACCGCTGGCGACCACGCTGCTGCTGCCCCAGGTGGTCGACGCGGTGGACGTCCCGGTGGTCGCCGCGGGCGGCTTCTTCGACGGGCGCGGCCTGGTCGCGGCCCTCGCGTACGGCGCGTGCGGCATCGCGATGGGAACCAGGTTCCTGCTGACCAAGGACTCCCCCGTGCCCGACGCGGTCAAGCAGGTCTACCTGGCTGCCGCCGAGACCCTCGTCACCACGAACGTGGACGGCGTGCCGCACCGGGTGCTGCGCACGCCGTTCGTGGACTCGCTGCAGCGCACCCGGCTGCTCAGGGCCGTGCTGAACGGCGCCCGCTTCAAGAAGATCTCCGGCCTGTCCTGGGCCGCGCTGCTGCGTGAAGGCCGGCGCATGAAGCACGGGCGCGAGCTCACCTGGGCCCAGGTGCTCCAGGCGGCCAACACCCCGATGCTGCTGAAGGCCGCCATGGTCGACGGCCGGG
Source organism: Nonomuraea endophytica (assembly GCF_014203235.1). Classification (GTDB taxonomy): domain Bacteria; phylum Actinomycetota; class Actinomycetes; order Streptosporangiales; family Streptosporangiaceae; genus Nonomuraea; species Nonomuraea endophytica. Next base: position 413,316 of record NZ_JACHIN010000008.1, read on the forward strand.
CCGACCTCGGCGTGATGGCCTCCGGCCAGGTCGTCGGCGTCATCGGCGACCTGCCCACGTGCGCGGAGCTGATCGAGCGGGTCATGGCCGAGGCCGAGACGACCCTGCGCGGGCTCACACCACGCTGAGCCCGCGGGCCAGCAGGAGCGCGGCCGCCTGGGTCTGGTTGATCGTGGCGCCGGCGAACGCGCGCAGCTTGGCGTCGTCCGGCTCGCCGAGGTCGGCGCCGCGCAGGTCGGCGCCGGAGAACACGGCCCTGAGCACCTTCGTGCCGATCAGGCGGCAGTCGCTGAAGACCGCGTCGGTGAAGTCGCAGCCCGACAGGTCGGCCTCGTCGAAGCGCACGCCCTCCAGGAACTGGCCGCGCAGCGAGCAGCCGCCCAGGTTGGCCATCATCAGGTTGCACCTGCTGACCTTGAAGCCGGTGCCGCGCGAGGCGGTCAGCGAGGTGCCGATCATGCGGCAGCCGCTGAACTCCGCGTCGGTCATCAGCGCGCCGCCGAACCTGGCCGACGACAGGTCGACGTCCGTGAAGACCGCGTCGAGCAGGTCGGCGTCGGTGAACACCGCGCCCAGTCCGCCGCCGCCGGTGAACACGGCGCCGTCGAGGTCGGCCTTGCGGAAGTCGGCGCCGTCCAGGACGCAGGACTCGAAGCGGGCGCCGCCCAGCGAGGCGCCCCAGAAGTCGGCGCCGGTCAGGTCGCACTCGCGGAAGACGTGCGTCTCCTCCGCGGCGAGGCGTTCGGTCAGGGCTTGCCGGGAAAGGTCCTCGCCGTCGAAGTTCACGACGTCATAGGGTACCGGTGATCGCTTCGGCGGCGGCCTGGCCGCAGACGCGGGCGGAGCCGTACGTGGCGATGTGGACGGAACCCAGGTCGGTGCGGGCGGGCAGGCCCATCTCGACCACCACCGCGTCGGGACGCGCGCTGAGCAGGTGGCGCAGCGCCTCGCCCTGCCAGTCGTAGCGGTGCGCGTCGCGCACCACGATCACCAGCGGGCGGCCCTCGGCGTCCTGCAGCAGGCTCTCCAGGGCGGCGCCGGTGGCCTCGCCGGCGGCCAGGCGGGTCACCGCGGTGCCGGGCAGCATCCTGGACAGCGGCTCGCCGACGCCCCATGGGGTGCCCTTGTCGATGGCCAGGTTCATCTCCGGCGACAGCTCGATGACCTGGGCCGGCCGCGTGATCGGCAGCGTGGGCGCGGCAGACCTGCGGGTGATGCGCAGGGCCCGGCGCGCGGCGTCCAGGCCGATGCCCTGGCCGGAGCCGTTGCTGCCGAAGCCGAACCCGGCGACCGGGCCGCCTGACAGGGTCCTGGCGCGGGCGGCGACGGTCCAGTCGGCCAGTTCGGTCACCCGGCGGGCGGCGTCGGCCAGGCGCTCCTCGGGCAGCAGCCCGTCGGCCACGGCCGCGGCGATGGCGTCGCGCACCGAGATCGCGGTGGCCTCGTCGGCGTGCTCGCCGCCGACGCAGATGGCGTCGGCGCCGGCCGCGATGGCGCGGGCCGAGGCGCCGCCGATGCCGTACGCGCCGGAGACCGCGGCCATCTCGATGCCGTCGGTCACGATCATGCCTTCGAAGCCCAGCTCGTTCCTGAGCAGCCCGGTCAGCACCTTCTGGCTCAGCGTGGCGGGCGCGTTGGGGTCGTGGGAGGGGACGAGCAGGTGGCCGGTCATGACCGCGCGCACCCCCTCGTCGATCGCCGCGGCGAAGGGGGCCAGCGCCTCCTCGATCTCACCGCCCACGACGGGGACGCCGTGGTGGGAGTCGACGGAGGTGTCGCCGTGGCCGGGGAAGTGCTTGGCGCAGGCGGCCACGCCGGCCGACTGCAGGCCGCGTACGAACGCTCTGGTGTGGCGGGAGACGAGCTCGGAGTCGGCCCCGAAGGCGCGCAGGCCGATGACCGGGTTGTCCGGGTTGGAGTTGACGTCGGAGGAGGGGGCGAAGTCGACGGTCACGCCGGCGGCGGCCAGGTCGCAGCCGAGGTCGCGGGCGAGCGCCTCGGTGAGCTCGGGGTCGTCCACCACGCCGACCGCGTAGTTGCCCGGCCGGCTGCTGCCGGTGGCGACCTCCAGCCGGGTCACCTCGCCCGATTCCTCGTCGGTGCCGACGAGGACGGCGGGGTTCTCGGCGCGCAGGGCGGCGGTCAGTTCGGCCACCTGGGGGACGCTCGCGATGTTCCGGGAGAAAAGCACGACGCCGGCCAGTCCGTCACCGAGCCTGCGCAGCAGCCAGTCGGGGGGCGTCGTGCCTTCGAAACCGGGCAGGAGGACGGCGTCAGCCAGGCGCAGGAGGTCACGGCTCAAGGGCATGACCCGAAATCTAATAGGAAAGTTTCCTATTTGCTAGAGGCATTTTCAGACGTCAACACGGATGATCCGAAGACCGTCCGTGAGGAATTCGGCGACAGTACGGACTCCTGAGGATTCCAGACCCTTGTGGGACACACGAAATCCGGTCGCGCTCGCCGTACCGGAGAGGTATCCGCGGTGTCCATCGAAGTGCCGGATGTGCGGGTTTGCGGCCAGAACGGCTTCCGCGTCGGTCTCCGGCGGCCGGCTGGAGACCGCCGAGCAGACGAACTCGGCGCCGACGGAGGGTGAAGAAGGATCAAGAAAGTCGGCTTTGAGATCGCACGCCCAGTGGTTGTGAACGTCGCCGCTCAGCACCACCAGACCGCCCGCCGCGGCCAGGATGCGGGCGCGCTCGGCCGGATGGCCGTCCCAGCTGTCCATGCGGAGGTTCGGCGCGGGGCCGGGGACGAAGCGGCGGGCGAAGAAGAGCGGCTGCACCAGCACCTTCCAGCGGACCGGGGTCGTGGCCAGGCGCGACAGCAGCCACTGCTCCTGCGCGGCGCCGAGCATCGTGGCCGCGTCGCGGTGCTGGCGCACGTCCAGCAGCATGAAGTCGGCCACCCGGCCGTAGGTGCGCCGCCGGTACATCTGCAGCGCGCCCGCCTCGGGACGGACGCGTAAGGGCAGGTGCTCGTAGTACGCCTGGTAGGCGGCGGCCCGGCGGCGCAGGAAGGCGGCCGAGCCGTCGCCCCTGCCCCGGTAGTTGTCGAGCACCTCGTGGTCGTCCCAGGTCGTGACCCAGGGGGCGGCGGCGTGGGCGGCCATCAGGTCGGGGTCGGACTTGTAGCGGGCGTAGCGGGCGCGGTAGTCGGCCAGCGTGACCGCCTCACCCGTCCGGTCCAGGCGGCGTACCGGGTCGGCGGCCTGCGGGCTCTCGTAGATGTAGTCGCCCACGTGGAAGACGACGTCGGGACGCTCGCCGGCCAGGTGTCTCAGGGCGGTGTAGCGGCCGTGCTCGTAGCGTTGGCAGTTGGCCACGGCGAAGCGTACGAGATCGGCCGAGGCGGGGTCGGCGGCCGTCTTCGTCCGTCCCACCGCGCTGAGGTCGGCGCCCGCGCGGAACCGGTAGAAGTACTCCGTGCCCGGCCGCAGGGCCGCGACCCGCACGTGCACGCTGTGCGCCCACTCGGGCAGCGCCCGCGCCGTGCCCTGCTGCACGATCTTGGTGAACCGTTCGTCCGCGGCGAGCTGCCATCGGACCTCGACCGCCCGGCCGGGTACTCCGGTCAGCCGGGTCCACAGGATGACGCCGTCCGGCAGTGGCTCCCCCGATGCCACGCCCAAGGTGAAGGGGTTGGCCATATGTTCAATGGTGACTCACAACCGCTCCACGATGGTGACGTTCGCCTGACCTCCCCCTTCGCACATCGTCTGCAGCCCCCAGCGCCCGCCGGTGCGCTCCAGCTCGTGCAGCAGCTTCGTCATCAGCACCGCGCCGGTCGCGCCGAGCGGGTGGCCCAGGGCGATCGCGCCGCCGTTGGGGTTCACGACGGCCGGATCGGCACCGCTCTCCTTGATCCACGCCAGCGCCACCGACGCGAACGCCTCGTTGATCTCGATCACGTCGAAGTCGCCGATGGACATGCCCGTCCTGCCGAGCGCGTGCGCGGTCGCGGGGATCGGCGCCGACAACATCTCGATCGGGTCGCCGCCGCGCGCCGACAGATGATGCACGCGGGCGCGCGGGGTCAGCCCATGCTCCTGTACGGCTCGCGCCGACGCCACCAGCAGCGCGGCGGCGCCGTCGGAGATCTGGGAGGCCAGGGCGGCGGTCAGCCGTCCGCCGTCGAGCAGCGTCTTCAGCCCGGCCATCTTGGCCGCGGTGGTGTCGCGGCGCGGCCCTTCGTCCACGGCTGCGCCCTCGTAGGGGACGATCTCGCGGGCGAAGTGGCCGGCGTCGATGGCGTGGATCGCGCGGTGGTGGGAGGTGAGGGCGAAGGCTTCCATGTCTTCCCTCGCCACATCCCACTTTTTCGCGATTTGCTCGGCGCCGTGGAACTGGGAGACCTCTTGCGTGCCGTACCGCTGGGACCAGCCTTTGGAGCCGCTGAACGGCGTCTCGTGGCCCAGCTCGCGGCCGGCCAGCATCGCCTGGGAGATGGGGACCATGCTCATGTTCTGCACGCCGCCGGCCACCACGAGGTCACTGGTGCCCGACATGACGGCCTGGGCGGCGAAGTGCAGGGCCTGCTGGGACGAACCGCACTGCCGGTCGACGGTCACCCCCGGCACCTCCTCGGGCAGCCCGGCGGCCAGCCAGCAGGTACGCGCGATGTCACCCGCCTGCGGCCCGACCGTGTCCACACACCCGAACACCACGTCCTCGACGGCGGCCGGGTCTATGCCGGTGCGCTGGACCAGCTCCTTGAGCACGTGCGCGCCCAGGTCGGCGGGGTGGGCGGCGGCCAGACCGCCGTTCCTGCGCCCGACCGGGGTCCTGACCGCACCGACGATGTACGCCTCGTTCATGCCCATTATCGTAGCAAGCGCTTGGTCAGTAGCCCAGGACACCCCGGACCCAACCCCCCACAGGCCGACACCCCACGGGGCACACCTCGGGAACCCCCTCCGAGGCACCTCCCGATCCGGGCGACCCAACCGGAACCCGGGTAGGGCACGTGGCCAGTTACCGGGCGACCACACAGGGGCGGCAACGCGACGGCCACTCCGAGGCGGTGGGGCCCGGAAGTGGTCAGGTCCGGGGAGGTGGTCACGCCTCAACCGCCCCACCCGCCCCCGGATCGACCGCCGCGGGGGCGGGTGGGCGGGTGAGCTGGGCGTGTTACGTGAACAAGCGATTGTGCGAGGGCTCATAATGGAGGACGTGACAACGCGAAAGAACTCCGGCGCGACCGCCACCCCGGCCAAGCGCCAGCGTGCGACCTCGTCCGGCTCGGCCTCCGAGCGCCGTGACCACCTCGTGAAGCTCGCCGCGGAGCTCTTCGCGCGCAAGGGTTTCCAGGCTACGACCGTGCGCGAGATCGCCGACGAGGCCGGGATCCTCTCCGGAAGCCTCTACCACCACTTCGACTCCAAGGAGACGATCGTCGACGAGGTGCTCTCCACCTTCCTCGACGACCTCATCGCCCGCTACCGCGCCGCGCTCGAGTCCGGCGGCGAGCCGCGGGCGGTGCTCTCCGAGATGGTGCGCATCGGCTTCGGCACGCTGGAGCCCCACCGCGCCGCGATCACCGTCATGCAGAACGACTGGAACTACCTGCGCCAGTTCGAGCGCTTCAACTACCTCGTCAAGGCCGAGGACGAGGTCGAGCAGATGTGGGTCGCGCAGATCAAGGCGGGCCAGGCGGCCGGGCAGTTCCGGGGCGACGTCGATCCCAAGCTCACCTACCGGATGATCCGCGACACGATCTGGGTGGCGGTGCGCTGGTTCCGGCCCGGCGGCAGGCTCAACACGACGGGCCTGGCCGAGCACTACATCACCGTGCTCTTCGACGGCCTGGCCACGGGCGAGCGCACCACGCAGAAGGCATGAGCCTCCGCAAAGCCGTCCGCTTGGCGCTGCAGGAGGTGGCCGACGCCGACAAGGCGCCGCAGATGCAGCGCTACATGAAGTCGGAGATGCCGTTTCTCGGGGTGTCGGCGGGGCCGCGCCGTACCGCGCTGAAGAGGGTTTTCGCCGCGCACCCGCTGGACGGCGCGCCCGAGTGGCGGCGCGGGGTGCTGGAGCTGTGGCGTGAGGCCGAATACCGCGAGGAGCGCTACGCGGCGATCGAGCTGTCCGGCTACCACCTCTACCGCGAGCACCAGACGCTCTACACGGTGCCGATGTACGAGGAGATGGTGGTCACCGGCGCCTGGTGGGACCTGGTGGACGAGATCGCCACGCACCGGGTCGGCGGGCTGCTGGCGGCCTTCCCCGATTCGATGCGCCCGCTCATGCTGCAGTGGGCGGGACAGTCCGATCTGTGGAAGCGCCGGACGGCGATCCTGTCGCAGAACCGGTTCAAGCAGCGCACCGACACCGCCCTGCTGTTCGCGTGCATCGAGCCGAGCCTGTCGGACAACGACTTCTTCGCCCGCAAGGCGATCGGCTGGGCGCTGCGCGAATACGCGAAGGTCAGCCCGCGCGAGGTGGTGCGTTACGTCCAGGCCAAGGGCATCTCGGGCCTGAGCCGGCGCGAGGCGCTCAAGAACATCGCTATCGAGTCCACAACGCCTCCTGCACCGCCTGCACCAGCGCCATCAGTCCAGGAGTGACGCCCTCGCCGCGCCAGGCCAGCCCGTAGGTCAGGCGCAGGTCGGCCCCTTCGAGCGGGACGAACCTGATGTCCTCCCTGCGGACGGTCCTGGCCACGAGCTGCGGGATCGGCAGCAGCCCGGCCCCGGCGGCGACCAGGTCGAGGGCGGCGGCGTAGTCGTCCTCGACCACCTGCCGATGCCGTCCCGGCAGTCCTTCCAGCCGCCCGCCGGGCACGAGCAGGTCCTGCCCGCTCAGCTGCTCGGCCAGCACCCGGTTACGCCACGGATGATCAGCCGGTACGGCCAGCCGATCCACGGTCACGTGAAAACGCGCCCCCGTGGTGAACCTGGCCGGAGCCGGAAAGGCGACGAGCGCCGCCGAAACCCGCCCCTCGTCCAAAGCCTGGGCGGCGGCGGCGCGCCCGGCCGGGCGGAGCTCGACGGCCAGGGACGGGCCTCGGGCCGCCAGCCGCCGCACGATCCGCGCCGCCAGCGCCCCGGCAAGCGGTGGATAAGCCAAATGGATAATCGTCTGGGTCAGCCGAGCCGCTTCCTCACTGAAGCCGTCGACCGCCGCCAGCACCCGCTCGGCCTGCGCGAGCAGCGCCGCGCCGGCCGGAGTCAGCCGCACCTCGCGGGCGTTGCGCTCGAAGAGCTGGAGGTTGAGGGCGTTCTCCAGCCGGGTGATGGCCTGGCTCATGGCCGGCTGCGACATGCCCAGGTCGGCGGCGGCCCGCGAGAAGCTGAGCCGCCCGGCCACGCGGGCGAAGCAGTGGATCTCCTTGAGCATAAGCAGCACGAATAGATGATGCATCACCGCGGAGATCGAAGGCACGATCCAGAGGTCTTTCTTCACCGGCTTGGGAGCAATGAGATGTCATCGTCCACCGTGCTCGGATACCCCCGCATCGGCCCGAACAGAGAGCTGAAGCGCGCCCTGGAGTCCTACTGGGACGGGCGCACCACGCGCCGCGACCTTGAGGAGGAGGGCGCCCGGCTGCGGGCCGCCACCTGGGGCCGGCTGGCCGGGCTGGGGCTCGGGGAGCTGCCGTCCAACACGTTCTCGTTCTATGACCAGGTGCTCGACACCGCCGTGCTGCTCGGCGCGGTGCCGGAGCGCTATCTCGCCGCCGACGACCCCTATTTCGCCATGGCGCGCGGCACCGACGGGCTGGCGCCGCTGCGGATGACCAAGTGGTTCGACACCAACTACCACTACATCGTGCCGGAGATCGGCCCCAAGACCGTCTTCACGCTCGACGCCGCCAAGCCGCTGGCGGAGGTGCGCGAGGCGCGCGCGCTCGGCCACGAGACGCGGCCCGTGGTGGTGGGCCCGGTGACGTTCCTGTCGCTGTCCGGGGCGCTGGAGCGGCTGGAGGACGTGCTCGGCCCCTACGAGGAGCTCCTGGCCGCCCTGGCGCGGGAAGAGGTGGCCTGGGTGCAGCTCGACGAGCCCGCGCTGGTCACCGACCTCACGCCCGCCCAGCTCGACGCGGTCCGCGCCGCCTACTCCAGGCTCGGCGCCGCGCCCGACCGGCCCAAGATCCTCGTCGCCTCCTACTTCGGGGACCTGGGCCCGGCCCTGCCCGCGCTGGCCGCCACGCCGGTCGAGGGCATCGGCCTCGACCTGGTGCGAGGGTCGGTGCCCGAGCTCGCGCTGGACGGCAAGACCGTCTTCGCGGGCGTCGTCTCCGGCCGCGACGTCTGGCGCACCGACCCGGGCCGCGCCCTCGAAAAGCTCCGGGGCGTGCGCGCGGACCGGATCGTGGTGAGCACCTCCTGCTCACTGCAGCACGTCCCCTACGACGTCGCCGCCGAGGACGGTCTCGAACCCGCCCTCGTCGCCCGCCTGGCCTTCGCCGAGCAGAAGGTGGCCGAGGTGGTCGAGCTGGCCCGCCTGCTGGCGGACGGCGCCGCCGTACCCTTTGACGAGGCTCCCGTCGCGGCGGCGAGCGTCTCCCAGGAGGCACGCCCGGCCCGCAGCCCCTACCCCGTGCGGGCCGCGGCGCAGGCCGGGCACCTCAACCTGCCCCCGCTGCCGACCACCACGATCGGCTCGTTCCCGCAGACCGGCGAGCTGCGCGCGGCGCGCGCCGGCGTCGTGGCGGGCGCGCTGGCCGAGGACGACTACGAGAAGCTCGTCGAGCGCGAGATCGAGCACGCCATCCAGGTGCAGGAGGACCTCGGCCTGGACGTGCTCGTGCACGGCGAGCCCGAGCGCAACGACATGGTGCAGTACTTCGCCGAGCACCTCGACGGCTTCGCCGTCACCAAGAACGGCTGGGTGCAGTCGTACGGCTCGCGCTGCACCCGCCCGCCGATCATCCACGGCGACGTACGGCGTCCGGCGCCCATCACCGTGCGCTGGTCCACCTACGCGCAGTCGCTCACCGATCGCCCCGTCAAGGGCATGCTGACCGGGCCGGTGACGATCGTGGCCTGGTCGTTCGACCGCGACGACCTGCCACAGCGGGACGTGGTGTTCCAGGTGGCCGACGCGATCGCCGAGGAGGTGCGCGACCTGGAGGCGGCCGGGCTCTCCGTCATCCAGGTGGACGAGCCGGCCCTGCGGGAACTGCTGCCGCTGCGCGCCGCCGAGCAGCCCGCGTACCTGGAGTGGGCGGTGGCCGCCTACCGCAGGGCCACGTCGGTGGTCGCCGACCGCACGCAGATCCACACGCACCTGTGCTACTCCGACGCCGACCAGATCCTGGCCGCGATCGACGGCCTGGACGCCGACGTCACCACCATCGAGTCGGCCCGCTCGGGACGGCGCATCCTGGACGCGGTGAGCGGCTACTCGCGCGGTCTCGGGCCGGGCGTCTACGACATCCACTCGCCGAGGGTGCCGTCGGCCGACGAGGTCGAGGAACGGCTCGCCGCCACCCTGAAGGTCCTGCCCGGCGACCGGGTGTGGGTGAACCCGGACTGCGGCCTGAAGACCCGTACGTACGCGCAGGTGGAGGCGTCGCTGGGCAATGTGGTCGAGGCGGCCCGCCGCCTGCGCGCCACGCTCTGACGGGGCGCTCAGCCGGTGTCGTGGAGGCGCTGGAAGTCGTCGAGGTTCTGGCGGTAGTGGGCCAGGTCGGCTTCCAGCGCCTGCCTGGTGAAGCGTTCGGGGTTCTCGCGGTGGACGGCCCGGCCCGTGTGGGTCCAGAAGGCGTCGGCCGGCACGCGGTCGGCGCCGGCCGGGACGAAGCGCAGGGCTTCGGCGACCGCGTCGGCCGCCAGCTCCCATCCGGCGACGACGCTCTCGTAGGCGTCGTCGCCGGCGGTGGGGTCGGCGGCGAACTCGAGGTCCTCGGCCAGGGCCCGGTGCGCGTAGACGCCGGCGACGACCACCCACTGACCGGCGTCGACGAGCCGGGAGATGCCGGGGCCGAAGCGCATCTCGTGCCGGCGCGCCGCCCGCTCGCCCTCGTAGGACACCTCGACCTCGATCGTGCCCAGGCGCAGCGTCCAGGCGTCCTCGCCCGCGACGGGCTCGGAGGTCTCGCCGCCTTCTGGGACGGCCAGGTCGAGGTAGACGTAGCCCTCGGCCAGCGATCTGGCCCGCTCAGGCATACTCGGCCACCAGGCTGCGGTAGGTGTCCCTGACGATGAGCAGCCGGTCGAGGTCGAACCGGCCGGGTTCGACGGCCAGCAACTCCAGCCCCCGGTCGGACCAGAAGGCGGTCTCCGGCACCGCGTCGTCGCCGGGGCGGATGAACTTGACGACCTCTTCGACGGCGGCAGCGGCGATCGACAGCGCCCTCCTGGCCTCGGCGGCGTCGTCGACGGGCACGTTGCCCGCGCTCAGATCGGCCACCCAGAGCCATTCACCGGCGTCGAGCAGCTCCGACGGCTCGGGGCCGCCGAAGGTCGGGTAGCCGGCCGGGACGACGGGCCGCGCGGGCAGGCCGAACAGGAACTCGCGCTCGGCGCCGCAGCCCTGGCAGCGCCCGGCGTAGCGGTCGGCGTGCTCGCCATCGGCGACCACCAGTCCCCTGCTCCAGGTCGTCTCGACGGAGCCGCACTGCTCACACGGGTTGAGGTCGAGGTAGAGGTGCGCCTCGTCCCTCGTCCGCGCCACCGCGAATCCCATGACCGTCCCTTCGTCCGCCCCCATCATGACGCATCCGCCGGCTCACGCCGGACCGGGAACCTGATCGCGCGGTGCCCGCAGACGCACGGCTCGTCGTCCGGGCAGAGGCACTCGTAGGGGAAGTAGCCGGTGGTGTTGGCGAGCTGGCGGGCCCGCTCGGCCCGGTCGGTCGGCGGCGTGCGGCCGTCCAGGAGCTCGCGGATCGACTGGCGGAAGGCGACGGGCTCGTCGACGCGCCCGCGTCCGTCCACGAGCCTGGCCAGGGCGTCAGCAAGGTCGGACGGCAGATGGCCGCGCAGGTGCGGGTTGTCGCCCACGCCGAACGCGGCGGCCGTCTCCACCAGCACACGCAACCGCGCCGGTCTCTGGTACGGCGTGGCCGCGTCGACCTGGCGCACCGCCTCCCGCAGCCGGGCGATCGCCTTGTGGTCCTCCACGGTCAGCGTGGTGGGGGCGGTGGCCGGGTCGGCGGGCGGGTTGCGCCTGAGCATGCCGGCGCCCGCGGGCACGCCCTGCAGCGCGCTGATCATGGCGGCCGCCTCTCCGGCGGCGTTCCGCTCGATGGCGCCGAACGAGCCGAGCGCGGCCACCTGGTAGCGGGCGACGCCCCGGTGGACGGTCACGGTGAGCGGTTCGCCGCGGGTGGCCCGGTGTGACGACAGCTCGACGGCGACCGGCCGCTGCCCCGGGACGACGAGGTCGAGGAGGGCGTCGCCGTACACCCTGATCTCGGCGCCGGCCTGTTCGGCGGCGCGCGCGACGGCAGCGGCGGCGGCCCGCACGGGCGGGATGGCCCGCTGGCCGAAGACCGAGTACAACGCGTTGACGTGGACGGGCGCGAGCTGTCCGGCCCGCGCGGCCAGGATCATGCGGGTGCGCGCCTCGATACCGCCGACGTTGAGCCCGGCCTGGGCGGCGGCCTCGCTCAGCTCGTTCTCGCGCTGGGCGCGCATCGGCTTGGGGGCGTCGGCGAGCGCCCGGACCGCGGTCCTGACCCGCACGAGCGCGGGGACGTCGTCGGCGCCGATCGCCGGGCCAGCCGGGAGCGTGCCGTCGTTCATGATGCCGCCCGGAGGCAGTCCGGCGCTCTGCCGGGCGATCTGCGTGGCCGTCTTGAGCAGGACCTCGGCGGCGTTGAGCGCGGAGACCTCCAGGACGAGCTGGCCCGGCCGGCCGAGCTGGGGGTAGACGTCCACCTGGCCGGGCGGGGCGGCGGACTTGGAGACGAGCAGCTCCAGGCTGCCGCCCGGCCACTCGACGGTGAAGCGGCCCGGCCCCGCCGGGGTGATCGAGGTGACGCCGGCGGCGTCGGCCAGGCGGTCCAGCGCGGCCGGCGAGGTGTCGAGCGCGCCGATCGCGGTCGCGGAGTCGACCACCGGGCCGGCGCCCGTGTTGAGCAGGTCGGCGATCGAGCCCTGGCGCGGCACGGTCTTCACGCGCGGGCCGTCGCCCCACGGCGGTGGCGGCGCCGGGTGACCCCTGGACTCGATGTCGGCGGCGATCGCCTCGATCGCCTGGGCCAGGTTGAGCTGGGCCACCGCGTCGGTGGCCCGGTTCCACAGGCCGGACAGGTGGGCGTGCTCGTTGAGCCGCGGGGTCAGGCAGTGGTCCTGCCCCTCGCGCACCTGCTGGCCGGGCAGGAACGTGCGGACCACGCCCTGGCTCCGGCCCTCCTGGTTGGCCGCCTCCTCCTGCAGGGCGTGGCTGACCTCGTGCACCAGCGTGGACTCCACGGCGTACGGGTGCAGCCTCGGCCGGAGCACGACCACGAGGGGATCGTCCTGGTTGGTCCCGGTGGAGATCCTGGCGTTGTCGGCGGCGCCGGGGTCGCCGATGGTGAAGCGCACGTAGAGGAGGCCGTGCGTCGGCGTGACGATCTCCATGGTCGTGCCGTCGGCCATCCAGCTCAGGGTGGTGACGGCGCCGCCGAAGGAGCCCGGCGTGAGCTGGATGGCGGCCAGCTCGTCATGGTCCAGGTCGGGCATGGAGGCCGGGCGCGCGTCGACGGCGAACGGCGAGCCGGGCAGGGCGGGCGACGGCGCGGACGGGCCGGGGGCGGACGGCCCCGGGGTCGGGGCGGACGAGCCGGGCGAGGCCTGGCTGGCGCTGCCCGCCGCGGGCGTGCCGGGAGAGGCCGCCGGCGTCGCGGAGGCGGGCGGGAACGCCGGGGCGGGGGCCGCGTACGAGATCTTGCGGTTGTCCAGCTCGGCCCGGATCTTGTCCGACAGCGAGCCTTCCACGGGCGAGGTGTGGAAGAGGTGGCGCAGGTCCAGGTTGTGGTCGCGGGAGAGCTGGACGAGGAGTTCCGGCACGGTGCCGAACGCCTCGGCGAACCCGAGGTCCCGCTCGTCGCTGCGGACGGTGCCGTCCGGTCCGAACAGGTAGCCGCGCACCGTGCCGTCGTGCTCGGTCACCGTGAGGTGGACCGGAACCCGCTCCTCGAACGCCTTGCGCCGGGCCTCGACCAGCGGGGCGAGCGGGTCGGCCGCCGTGGCGGCCCCCTCCAGGAGCAGGGTGCCGTGGTTCAGCGAGGGCGGGGTGAAGGCCCAGCCCGCCCCGAGCGGAATGCCCGCCTCGACGTCGGCCATCATCTGCTCGAACTCGCCCTCGAACATGGCGACGACCACGGTGGCCGTGCCCACGTTGGGGAGGAAGTCGGGGGTGGAGCGGGTCTCGCGCCCGCGCGGGGTCCGGGTGATCTGGGTCAGCGTCCCGTCGTAGGCGACGTGGAACTCGACCTTGAGCATCGTGCCGCGCTGGTGGTCGGTGGCCTCGTCGCGGTTGCCCATGGACGTGGTGACGCGGTCGCTGGCCTGGTCGCCGACGTTGTAGCCGCCCTTCAGCGTCGTGCTGTCATCGGCGGCGCCGACGCTCCTGCTGACCGGCAGCAGCCTGCTGCGGCCCGTGGACGCGCTGGCCATCCGCTGAACGCGGTGGATGCGGCCGAGTTCGCGCGCGTCGAGGGGGCCGACGACGACCGCGTTCACGTGCGGCCGCGCGCTGAGGCCGATGTCGAAGGCGAGGCCGGAGCCCGTGGGCCCGTTCAGGCGCCCGTTGGTCAGCCCGCCCTGGCCCGCCATGCGGTCGAACAGGGTCGTCAGCGCAAGGTCGTTGACCAGCGCCTCAAGCTCGTTCATTCGCTCGAGCATGGCGCGCTTGCTGAAGCGGCCACCGGCGCGCAGCGCGGCCGCGAGGTTCTGGGTGATCGAGCCGTCGGTGACCACCGTCTCGGTCTTCGTCGTGACCGGCAGCCTGATGATCTGCCGCGGGTCGGTCTGCGCCTGTGTGGCCGGGGCGGCCGGAGCGTTCTCCGCCGGAATGATCTCGTCGGACTCGATGAGGCGGACCATCTCCACGTCGAGCACGACCTTCGTCTCGGCGGGCCGTCCGGGATGGAGTGTCTGGTCGACCAGGCGGCGCGTGCCCGACCTGAAGTTCCAGAAGCGCTTGCGCACGGGCCTGCGCTCCACCTCGATGACCAGCGTGCCCGTCTGCCTGACCCGGTGCATGTCGGCGGGGCCGCCGTAGCGCTCCACCGACGTCTCCTGCTGGGAGTAGGAGCCCGAGCGGGAGCGGTTCCTGTCGGTGGAGGCGGAGGCGTCCTGGCCGCCCGAGGTCTCCGCGTCGGCGCCCCCGAGCTCCGTGCCCAGACTGCGGCCGACCGACTCGGTGACGCCCTCCTCCTCGTAGGTGTAGTCCTGGTCGAGGGGCACCTTGGTCTTCGTCGGGCCCAGGTCCTCGGCGGAGTCCGGGTCCAGCTCCATCCTGATCTTGACGGTGAACCGCTCGGTCCTGCCCGTCGAGCCGACCCGCATCGTGAACGAGTCCTTGTGGCCGCGGCCGAGCATGTTGTCGATCTTCCCGCGCCAGCGCTTGCCGGACAGCGAGCCGTCCAGCTTGTCCAGGACGGCCGGGTCGCCGAGCAGCGAACCGGGCGCCACCTCCTCGATGGCGTCGAGGACCGCGTCGAAGACCTCGGTCCGCTCGCCGTTGTTCGTGAACGTGGTGCTGTCGAACTTGGTCATGCCCATCCGGGTGGCGATGTGATCGGGCAGGATCACCTTGCGCACCTTCGCTGCCAGCTCACTCGCCTTGGTCATGCGCGAGCCCTCGGGCGCGTCCTTCATCGGCGCCATGCCGGGCAGTTTGGCCAGCGCGTCGAGCAGGGCCTGCGGCGTGTGCCGGTCGGACAGCGGGATCTCCGGGTCGCCCGTGGCCTTGTGCGCCCGCAGCGCCATGAGGTAGCGCTTGGCCAGCGGGACGGCGACCGTACGGTCGAGTTCCAGGTTTCCGTCGAGGAAGCGCTCCACGGCGTCGGCCACCTGGTGCAGGGGCACCTGCATGTCGCCCTGCGCGTACATCCGCAGGACGACCTCCTCCGGCACCGAGAACAGCACGGTCCGGTCGTCCACGGTCACGGTCCTGATGCCGGACAGGTCGCCGGGGTCGAAGGCGGACATGGGGAAGTCCACCGATGCGCGGAAGAGGTACTGCTGGCCGATGTCGATGGTCAGCCGCTCGCGTCCCCAGATCAGCAGCCGGGAGGTGTTGTGGCCCTGGTTCCAGGAGCCGTTCGTGCCGGTGCTGCCGCCGAAGTTGCCGTTGTCCTCCTCCTGGTGGCCGTAGTTGCCGCCGCCGTTGACGCCGACGTTGGAGGAGGTGCCCAGGGAGGTGCCCTGGCTGAACAGTTGCAGGAAGATGTCGCCGATCACGAGCGGGCTCGACGTCAGGAACTGCATCTGGCCCATGTTCCAGTCGAGCTTGAGCTGCCCGTGCGCCGGACCGAACCGCCCCTGCCCCCGTACGGCGAAGCGCGTCATGTAGGGCGACTTCCTGAACGGGTGCGCCGAGACGTTGTGCACCCCGAGGAAGGCGGCGATGTGGTGGAAGGCGGGCGAGCCCCGGCCCATCAGCCGGGGCAGGAGCCTCCTGGCCGCGTCCAGGAAGCCGCGCGTGTCGACGTGGAGCAGCGTGGCCTGGTCGAGCAGGTCCGCGGGGATCGTCTGCCACTCCCCCGGCGGGCGGTCGCGGTCGAGCAGGAGGTCGATCGGCGTCATCATGTGGATGACCACGGCTCGGTTGGACAGCTCCTTCGGCTCCTTGCCCTCCCGATGCAGGAAGACCTTGGCCCGTCCCTTGGTCTCGGTGACGGCCATCTCCGTCGTGGTCTCGATGAGCGTCACGTCGTTGCCGGTGTCGCCCATGCTGGAGCCGCTGTTCTTGCTGACCCCGGCGCCGCCGCCGGTCCTGGCGCCGTACTTGGCGCCCTCGGTGTTCTCTCCGGGGCTGTGGCCCGCGTTCACTCCGCCGTTGACGCCGGTGGACCGTCCGTGTCCCTCTGAGGCGACGCCGGTGTTGGAGCCGATGTTGAGGAGCGCTTCCGCCCTCTTGTCGGTGGTGGCCACGACTTCGGTGGTGTCGAGGTCCGCGCTGAGGTCCACCTCCACGGTGACGTGCTCCGTGGCGTGGAAGCGGCTGTTGAGCGTCAGGTCGAAGTGGATGTTCTGCTGGATCGCCTGGTTGAGGCCGGTCCTGATGCGAAGGTCGGACAGCTGGTCCGCCACCTCGACCAGGTTGTCGAACTGGGAGGCCGCCTTGAGCGGGTCGTCCAGCGGGAACACGGGCCGGCCGTTGGCGATCTTGGGCAGCAGGCCGGCCTCGCGCAGTCCCTTGAGCGTGTCCCGCACCACCGCCGGAAGGTTCTCCACCTCCGTGACCAGGGCGAACACCGCGTCGGGAAGCTGGTGCCGCTGGTTTCCCTGCCAGATCGACCGGGCCTCCTCCTTCTTCTTCCTCTCGTTCGGATTGGTCAGTTCCTCGGGGTCGTCGCGCAGGAGGATGCGGCCCTTGCTGTCGCGGCGCGGGGTGCCGTCCGGGCCGTACAGCACGGCGGCGGGGTCGAAGGGCAGGTCCGCGCGGGCCGCGGCCGACTCCGCCACGACCATGTGGAGCTTGCCCTCGGTCTCGATCGGGTCCGGCGACGTGCCGCTCTCCAGCGTGATCCGCAGCTCGGCCTTGTAGCCGATGATGACGTTCTGCTGGTGCTCCATACTGCGGTCCACCACGGGCTTGAACGCGGTGCCGCCCGCGCTCACCCCTTCCGACCTGGACCGGCCGTGGCCGGCTCCGGCGCTCCACTTGCCCTCGGCGGCGGTGTCCAGGAGCTCCTCGACCTCCTGGCCGAGTTGGGTGAACGCGTGCTCCGAGCTGACGTCGCCGTTGACGGAGAACCCGAACGACTGGCCGCCGTTCGCGTTGGTCACCGCGACGCCCAGGTCCTCCTTCCAACGCTCGTCGGTGGAGACGCCGACCCTGCGGGCGTCGCCGTACACGGGCGTCGTGACCACTTCGAGGCGGGCGTACGGCCGGCCGTTCTTGGTGATCTTCCCCAGCACGCCGGAGTTGATGGACTTGGCCATCTGGCTGTGCCACTTCTCGTACAGGAAGGTGCGCAGCTGGTGGCGTACGTCGGTGCCGATCTCGGCGTCGCTGCCCAGCGCCGACACCGCGTCCTCGAACATCTTCTGGGTGCCGCTCATCGCGAGGAGCAGGTGCGGGGGGAAGTCCTCGGTCAGGTTGGACACCGCGCCGGGGAACCTGGCCTCCAGCTCCGACATCCGCTCGAACGTGCCGTCGGAGCGGTCGGTGTGCGCCATCCCCACCCACATGCGGACGTCCTTGGCGTCACTCCTGGTCCCGGTGTTCACCGCCTCGACGCTCCGCCAGCCGTCCTTCTGGGTTGTGCGGATGTCGATCTGCCACTCGGCCTCGGCGGCGAACAGCGTGGACTCGCCCCGGTTGTCCTCGACCGCGCCGCCGACCACGTAGTCGCTGGAGCTGCCGTTCACCGACCGGGTGCGGGCGTGGCTGACGTCGGCGCCGGGCCCGAAGTCCCTGATCACTCCCTCGAGGAATCCCCTGAAGAAATTGCCCTCGTCCAGGAGCTGGACCAACGGCAGCAGGCGCTTGGCCTTCGCCCCGGCCTTGAGCACGTGCACGCGGGCCATCGCCGCCGCGACCGCCAGCCCGCCCTGCGGCAGGCGGCCGATCATCATCTCGGAGGCCTTCGCCGCGTGCCCGAGAACCTCGACCAGCTCGCTCGTGGACAGCCTGATCCGGAGCTCGCCCTGGTGGTGGACGCCGACCCGCAGGACCGCGCCCTCCTCCGTCACCAGCCGCCGGAAGTGCGCCTTCAGCACCCTTTGGAGCTGGTCGGGGGTGAACGTCTGGTCGACCCCCTGGGCGCGCATCGCGGCGTTGAGGCGCTCGGTCAGCCTCGTGATGTGCGGCAGCCTGCCGGTCGCCATCGCGTTCGGCAGGATCTCCCGGTCGGGCACCGCCTTGCGCAGGGCCGTGTCGTAGGCGTCGAGCAGGGTCTTGGCCTCCGCCTCCGTGTTGGCCAACCCGTCCGCGAGGGCGGCCACGACGCTGGGGGTGGCGGTCTTCAGCCAATCCAGGTCGGTGGCCAGCTTCGCGTAGCCCTCCTGAGCCGCCTGGGCGGCCCGCCGCGCGTCGGCGTAGGCGCGGATGATGCGCTGGTGGCGGCGCTGGATCTCCTGCTGCTTCTTCGCCTCCGCCTCTGCCTTGCGCGCGCGCTCGGTGGCGAACTTGTCGCGCTGCTTCCTCGCCTTCTGGGCGTCCAGCCTGGCCGTGGTGGCGGCTTCCTTCGCCTTCTTGGCGGTTTCCGCGTGTTCGGCGATCCGCGCGTCCAGCCCGGCGACCGCGTGCGTCAGGGCGTCGGCCTGGTCCTGGGCGAGCTTGGCGGCGGCGGCCGTTGGAGTCTCAGGGGCCGGCGGCGGCGGTGGGCGCACGCCCTGGTCGCCGGAGACCGTCGGGGACACCGGCGCGCTCGCGCCGCGCCGCTCCAGGTCGTCGGCGATCACCTGGAGCAGGTCGAGCAGGTCGCGCTGCTTCGCCGGGTCGTTCGTCTCCAGGTAGCGCCTGGCCAGGTGGCGGTGCTCGTTGTAGCGGGCCGCGACACACGCGTCCTGGGTACGCCCGGTCAGCCTGCCCAGCGCGTTCCTGATCATGCCCTGCCTCGGGGGCGCGGCCAGGTCCTGCAGCGCGTGGGTGATCTCGTGGACCAGCGTCGTGGAGACCAGGCCGGGGTCCAGGCGGGGCGACAGCCGTACCACGTGGGGGTCGGCGGCGGTGCCGGCGCCGACCGTGACGTTGCCGTGCGTGTCCAGGCCCGGCCGCTCGTAGCGCACCTCGAAGTGCTGGGTGCCCTGGCCCTCGGTCGTGACCTGGATCTGCGGGCCGGAGTCCGACCACACGACCGAGCGGACCTCACCGCCGAAGTCGCCGGGCTTCACCTCGTTGCGCGTGATCAGCGTCTTGACCTCGGGGTCGGCGAGGTCGTTGAGCGGGGTCGGGCGGGTGTCGGCGGCGAACGGCGTCCCCGGGACCGCCCGCGACGTGCGGGGACGGCGGCGGCCGCGCGGCGCGGCGGCCGGGGTCCTCGGGGTGGTGCGCGGGGCGGGAGTGGTGGCCTGGGGGTTGGCGAGCGCCTTGACCCGCCTGGTCAGTTCGGCGGCGGCCGACTGGTGGTACTCGGGGCGCAGCCCGAGGTCGCGCGCCGGGTTCTCCTCGGCGAGGGTGCTCGTGCGAGAGCCGGGGTTGGCGGCGAGCACCGCGTGGGTCACCTCGGTCGCGGCCTGCCTGCTCTGCGGGGAGCGCTGGGCGAGGCGGGCCAGCGCGTCGAGCGCGCCCTCCGCCTCCGGCCGCCCGGTCGCCCGCGCCATCTCCGCGCCGAGCCACGCCGCCGCCTGCGCGCGCAGGCGGTCCTCGCGCGCGCCGTCCTTGGCGTTCTGCTCCAGCGACTGCGCGGCCTCGGCGAGCACGTCAGCCGACAGTTGTACGGCCCGGCCGCCGTCGGCCAGCAGCACGCTGCCGTCCTGGAGCCAGAGGCCTTCCGGAGCCAGGTGGAGCAGGGCCTCGTCGATCGCCTGCTTGGCGGCGAGCTTGGCGTTCCGCTTCTGGGCGGCCGTGGGGGTGGCGGCCGCGGTCTGGTTGCCCGTCTGGTTGCCCGTCTGGGCGCCGCTCTGGGCGGTCTGCTGGGTGGTGCCCTGGCCTGGGACCGGGGCGGGGACCGGGGTTTGCGGCTGGCCGGGCTGCGGGGCGAGGGCGGGGTCCGGGGTGGTGCCGGGCGCCTGCTGGGCGGCGGGGTCCGGGCCCGAGGTGGCGGTCTGGGTCGCTCCGGGGTCGGGAGCCGGGGCGGCGTTGGGGTCCGGAGCGGCAGGGGCGTTGGAGGCCGGAGCGGGCGCGGCGTTCGGGTCTGGAGCCGCTGGGGCGTTGGGATCCGGAGCGGCAGGGGCGGCGTTGGGGTCCGGAGCCGCAGGGGCGTTGGAGGCCGGAGCGGGCGCGGCGTTGGGATCCGGAGCCGCTGGGGCGTTGGGATCCGGGGCCGCAGGGGCGGCGTTCGGGTCTGGGGCGGGTGCGGCGTTGGGGTCCGGGGCCGCTGGGGTGGCGTTGGGGTCGGGGGCGGGGGGCTGGGCCTGGTTCTGGCCGGATCCCGTGTTCGCGGTCGGGTTTTGCGGCGTGCTGGGGGGCTGTGGCGTGCTGGGGGGCTGGGGTTGGGGCGCGTTCGGGGTCTGGGGCGCGTTGGGGTCGGGGGCGGGTGCCGCGTTGGGGTCGGGCTGGGGGGTGTTCGGGGCGGGCTGGGTGGTGGTGTTGCGGCCGGTGCGCGTGGCGGGGTCGGGGCCCGGCTGTTGCGGGTTCTGGCCGCTCTGGCCGGTGCGGCCGGACCCGCCGGGGGTGTTCGGGGTGTTCTGGCCGCCGGTGCCGGGGGCGGTGTTCTGGCCGCCGGTCGGCACCGGGCCGCCGGGCTGGTTGCCGCCGGGGCCGCCGCTGGTGCTCGGCGGAGGTGAGGACGGCGGGGGCGTGTCGCCCGAGCGGGCCTGGTCGGCGGCGTTGGCCAGGTCGTTGGCCGAGGCCAGCGAGGACAGCGGGTGGGTCACCGCGGTGAAGACGTCGGGGTTGAAGGGGCTGATCGTCCCGGTACGGCCCACGCCGCCCATGAACGCCCCCAGCATGGCCTCCGCGGTGAACGGGTTGCCCGGCGGCTGCTGGTAGACGATCGTGTTGGCGGCCAGGCTGCCCAGCGGCGAGGCGAAGGCGTTGGTGACGCCGGTGGTCAGCGCCCGTCCGCCGAAGCCGGGCACGTGGCGGGTGACCCGGGAGATGGGCCTGGTCAGCCACATGCCTACCCCGGCGCCCACGCCCGCGCCGACGGCGGAGGCGAACGTCTTCTTCCAGTCCCACTCGGTGCGCGTGCCCATCTTCATCTGCTGCCACTGGGCCATGGCGTCGATGAAGGTCTCTTCGCCGATCTCCTCGATGAGTTCCTTGCCGAGCGGCGTGGACAGCAGCCGCAGCAGCGCGGCGCGGCCGGTGGCGCCGCTGAGCACGGTGAGGCGGGCCAGGCCGGCCGCGCCGACCTCGCGCCCGGCCATGGCGGCGAGCCTGGACAGGATGCGGGTGATGGCGGCGCGCGCGGCGGTGGCGAAGGGGCCGACGAGCGGCGCGGAGGAGCCGGCGGTGAAGAACGCCACGAACAGGGCGACGGCGATGGCGACGACCGTGACCCAGAAGGCGACGTTGACGGAGAGCTTGGAGTACTGGGTCTCGACGGCGAAGTTGCCGGCCTCCAGCGAGCGGGCCTCGGCGTCGCGGGCGACGCCGACCATGCCGGCCTGCGGCCCGCACAACTCCCGGGCCCGCCCGACAAATCCGTACATGGAGGGGGTGGCGCACCCGGAGACGATCTTCCTGGCGGCCCGGCCGGCGTCGTCGAGCTGGGCCGTGGCGCCGACGCCTAGCGCGGCGTAGGACTGGGCGAGCTTGGACAGCGCGTGTTCACTGGCCTGGGGCCACTTCTGGCCGCCCGAGAGCATGGGGATCAGCCAGACGTTGACCCATTCGGGGAGCGTGGAGTTCTCCCACGCGGGCCGTACGTCTCTGTCGATGAGCGCCCAGCCCTGTGGCCGCCCGCCGCCCGCCCCCAGCACCTCCGAACCGGTGCCGGGCTGCCCGCCGCTGGTCGTCGTCACGCCGTCCCCGTCATCCGCTCCTCAGTGTCAGACTTCTTTGATCTGTGCGCGGGCCAGCATCTCCTGGCCCATCCCGGTGTCGGTCGTGCGTACGTTGTCGACGACCTTCCGGGCCCGGTCCCCCGCGTCGCGTAACTGGTTGGGCAGGTCGACGAAGCGGTAGACCAGCTTGTACGGACCGTCGTCGCGGCAGTGCTTCTGCCAGAAGGCCTTGCCCTCCAGGCCGTCGCCCCAGGGCGAGGTGGCGAGGCAGGCCCGCACCTCGGCGGCCAGCTTGGCGACCTCCCGCTCCATGTCGCCGGCCATCGTGGACCACTGGCCGATGCCCTCGTAGGCGACGGGCTTGTAGATCTCGATGCCATATTCGTCGCGGCTCATCGACGCCCGCCCATCTGGTCGGCCAACTGGGCCATCACGGTTTCGAGGTCGCCGTCGAGATGCGCCTGCATCTGCTCGGCGGGGATCAGCGGCGAGAAGAGCTCCAGGAGCTGCTCGCGGACCTTCTCCCCGGCCCGCTGGACGGTCTCGGTGATGGTGTCGGCGAGGGTCCTGGCGTCGGGGTGCCGGTAGATGCGCGGGTCGAGGTCGAGCCTGATCAGCTCGCCGCGCGAGCCCACGGTGGCGTTGACGAGCCCGTCGCGCGACTTCTCCGTGACCTGCAGGGCCCTGGCCTTGGCGTGGAGCTCGGTTCCCTCGCTCTGGAGCCGCATGAACGTCGTGCGGAGCTCGTCGGCGTACGCCTGCAGTCCCGCGGCGTCCCTGTCCTCGGAAGAGTCCATCTCACCTCCCTGGGCACACACGTGTTAAGAGGTAGTTTCCGACACATGAACACCATTCGACAAGATCGGGCGAAAAATTCCGACACTGTCACGGGTGGATGTCGAGTGCCTGTTCGGTTGGCTCGCCGGTTTCCGCACGGGGGACCCAGCGCCGGTAGACGCCGCGCTCGGCACGTTCCATCCCCAGGGCCACGGCCTCCGGGGTCGAGCCGCCCAGGTACTCCAGCAGCAACGCGTCCTCCCGCTCGTCGCTGACCAGGAACTCCCGCCCGCCCCACGCGCACACGGTGAACACCGCCCACAGGCCCTCGCACTCGGCCACGGGCACGATCCTGACGTGGCAGCCCGGCTCGACCTCGGTGAACCCCTCGGCGGGCTCGTCGCGGCGCAGCCGTACCCAGACCTCCAGGGCGGTGGCGTCGGGGCTGGCGGGATAGTCGGCGCCGCGCCAGCGCGCCCGGTAGCCGCTCACGTGGCCCGCCCGACCGCGAACCAGCGGCGCACGTCGCCGTGGTAGACCGCGCGCCGGATCTCGGTTCCGGCGCTGGTCAGCTCCCAGATCTCGGCGCCGTGGGTGAGTGCGACGCCGTACACCTTGTATTCGCGGATCACCTGGTCGCGGTTGGGCACCAGGCCGAGCCCGACGAAGGGCGGCTCCTCGACGACCCACCCGGCCACCGCCTCGCGCCGCGCCTCGTCGGTCCCCCCGTACGGCGTGCGGTACATCTCCAGGCCGACCGGCCGCCAGCGCAGCAGGTTGAGCGAGCCGTCAGAGGTGAGGAAGTCCGGCTGCGCGAGCGCGTCGGCCAGCACGGCGGGCGTGGCGATGTGCGAGACGTCGAGGGCGTGGTGACAGTAGCCGGAGACCCTGGGTTCGCCGCCGGTCAGCAGGGCGTGGATCTCGCTCGCGCGCAGGAGCTTCTGCACCACCGGCACGCCGGACTCCGGCGCGAGCGCCAGGTCCTGGACGAGCGTGGGCACGGCGAGCCTGGCGACGGTGCCCGACTCCAGGTTGAAGGCGACCGGCAGGCCGGGGTTGATCGCCAGCCCCCAGTGCGGATCCGGCCAGCCCGCGGCCAGTTCGACCATGGAGACGACGCGGAAGTGCTCGGTGATCTGGCCGAACCCGATGGCCATGGCCTCGGGAGAGGTGTAGGCCAGCACCCACGTACGCCCGTCCGCCTCGGCGGTCGGCCACACGATCGGCTCGGTGCCTTCGAAGGCCGCCCGCGACATCGGCAACGCCAGGTCGGCGTCCTTCAGCAGGCTCAGGCAGAGCGCGGTACGCCCCTCGGCGAACGCCGCCCCGAGCCGTTCGTCGAAAGACTCCTCCCCCTCCGTCATCCGAGCCCGTGCCGCTCGCCGAACTCCTCGGCGGTGATCCCGAACAGCACGATGTCGTCGTAGCGCCCCTGGTGGAAGCGGCCCCTGCGGCGGCGGCCCTCCTCGGTGAAGCCCAGATGCCGGTGCAGCGCCAGCGAGCCCGCGTTGGAGGCGTAGACGGTGGCGTCGCACTTCTGGTAGCGGCGCTCGCCGAACATGTACCTGAGCAGGATGACGACGGCCTCGGCGGCGTAGCCGTGGCGCTGGTGGGCGCGGCCGACGGCGACGCCGTACTCGAAGGTGCCGTGGTGGGGGTCCACGGCGTGGGTGCTGACGGTGCCGACCGGCTGCCCGCCGGCCCGCTCGGCGATCACCAGGCGCAGGGTGTCGGGATCCTGGTCCTTCTCGGCCAGTTCCTTGGCCCACTGCCTGGCCCGTTCCGCCGAGCGCGGCGGGAAGAGCCGGTCGCCGTTGCTCTGGTCCTCGGAGTTCTCGTCGAACTCCTTGAACGCCGCCCAATCCTCGGGCTCGATGGCGCGCAGCCGTACGCGCTCACCCGTCCATGCCGAAGTCATGCACCCCATGATCCCCGCTATTTGAGCGCGCCCGTCGTCAGCCCCGACTGGATCTGGCGCTGGAAGATCGTGTACACGACGAGCATGGGCAGGATGGCCAGGGTCAGGGCGGCGAAGAGGGCGGCCCAGTCCTGGTCGTAGCCCGCGGCGGTGGAGATGTCGGCGATGCCCTGGGTGAGCACCCACTTGTCGCGCTCCTGCAGCAGCACCAGGGGCAGCTGGTACTGGTTCCACTGGCCCAGCACGTTGAAGATCGTGATGCTGATGAGCCCGGGTCTGGCCATCGGCATCATGATCTGGAAGAAGACCCTCGTGTGCGAGGCGCCGTCCACCATGGCCGCTTCGGCCACCGCGGTCGGCAGCGTGCGGAAGAAGGCGGCCAGGAAGAAGATCGTGAAGGGCATCGAGTACGCGATGTAGACCAGCACCAGCCCCGCATGGGTGTTGAGGCCGATGAATGGGCCGACCAGCGGCACGTTGCCCATGTTCTGCACGACGAAGAACAGCGGCGTCAGGGCGAGGTAGACCGGGAAGGCCAGGCCGGACACGAACATCAGGTAGAGGGCCCGGTTGCCCTTGAAGGGGTAGCGCGCCAGCACGTACGCGCCCATCGAGCCGATCAGCATCGTGCCGAACGTGCTGAACGAGACGACGACGACGCTGTTGAGCATGTACTGCCCGATGTTGGCCTGTTCCCAGGCGCGGGCGAAGTTGTCCCAGCGCAGGGAGGCCGGAACGGACCAGGCGTCGCCGAAGATCTCGTCCTCGCTCTTCACCGAGGCGAGGAAGGTCCACAGGATCGGCACCACGACGAGGACGGTCCAGATGAGCAGCGCCAGGTGGGTCAGCACGGACAGCGGGCCGAGCTGCCGCTTGCGCTCCCTCCGGGCGATCTTGCGGGAGTTCGCGACCGTCCACGAGATCAGCGTTGTCATTAGTACTCGATTCGTTCACGCCGGGACAGCCGCAGCGACAGGATCGCGAAGCCGACGGTGAAGAAGAACATGATGACGCCGAGCGCTGAGGCGTAGCCGAACCTGAAGTACTGGAAGGCGTTGCGGTAGATCTCTGCGGCCATCACGGTCGTGGAGAAGTCGGGGCCGCCGTGCTGGTCGGTCATGACCCAGACGATGGCGAACACGTCGAGCGCCAGGACGCCCAGATACACCCAGGCCACCTGGACGGTGTCCCACAGCAGCGGCAGCGTGATGCGGAAGAACAGGCTGATCCGCCCGGCGCCGTCGATCTGCGCGGCCTCGAACATGTCGTTCGGGATCGAGGCGAGCCCGGCCGAGAACAGCACGACGTAGAAGCCGACCGCCTGCCAGACCATGACGCCGAGCACCGACCAGAAGGCGATCCCGGGATCGGACAGGAAGCCGATCGGCTTGACGCCGAGCGCCATCAGCGGGCCGTTCAGCATGCCGCTGCCGTCGGGCCTGAACACCTGCTGGAACAGCACCGCGACCACGGCCACGGCGAGCACCTGCGGGAAGAAGAACACCACCCGGTAGAAGCCGGAGCCGGCGATCCCGCTGGTGCCCTTGGCGCCGCCCACGTTGAGCAGGAAGGCGAAGAACAGCGCGATGACGATCGTCACGACCGGCAGCAGCACCAGCAGCGCCGCGTTGTGCGTGACCGCCTTCCAGAAGACGCTGTCGTCGAAGAGCCGCCGGTAGTTGTCCAGCCCGATGAAGTTCGGCGTGCCGGACACGCCCCGCCAGTCGGTCAGCGAGATCTGGAAAGCCTGGATGTAGGGCGAGATCACATAGACCAGGTAGAGCACCACGGGCGCGACGAGAAAAGAGCAGATGAAGAGGGTACGGCGGTGCCGCTGAAACCACGACGGCACCGCTGCGGCCGGAACTCCCATGTCAGCGCTTGAATTTCTTGATGGAGGAGTCGCCCTTGATCTCGTCGGCCTTCTTCTGCATGCGCTCCAGGAACTTGTCCGGCGTGAGCCGCCCGCTCATGAGCTCGCCGGTGGCGGCGGCGCTCTCGTCCTTGAGCTGCAGATACCAGGCGTTCCACCGGAAGTAGACGGTGTTCTCCCCGGCGGCGGCATAGGCGTCGGAGGCGCTCTTGACGCCGGTCGACAGCTGCATGCCCTCTCCGGCGCCCTTGACGGTGGGCACGGTGGAGACGAGCTGGCTGAACTCACCCGCGGCCTTCTTCGACAGCATGGCCCGCAGGTACTCCATGCCGCCCTTGGCGTTGGCCGCCTTCGCCGGGACGATGAAGTTCTCGCCCGGCTGCGTGTGCAGCGCGCCGTGCGGGAGCTTGTCGGAGCCGGTGACGTCGGGGACGGGGAACATCGCGTAGTCGAAGCCGGGCGGGGTGGTGGTGCGCTGCTCGTTCTCCAGCCAGGACCCGGAGGGCAGCATCGCGACCTGGTACTTGTTCTGCGCGGTCTGGGTCTGCACGTGGTCGAGTCCGGCGGTGCCCTCCATGAGGTACTTGGCGCCGATCTCGGCCCAGCGGGTGGCCGACTCCTTGAGCGCCTCGGCCTTCCAGGCGCCGTCCTCCAGGTTGTCGAGGTTGAGCAGGATCTCCTTGCCGCCGATCTTCGCGGCCGTGACGAGGATGGGGTCGAGGGCGTAGCCGGGGTGCTTTCCGGCGTAGGTGAAGGGCGCCATCTTGCCGGACTTCTTGATCGTCTCGCACAGCTTGATGAAGTCGTCCCAGGTCTTCGGCGGCTGCCAGCCGTTGTCCTTGAACGCCTTCATCGAGTACCAGATGCCGTAGATGTAGTTCACGTAGCCGACGACCGAGAACTTGCCGTCGTAGGTGCCGATCTCGATCACGGCCGGGTCGAGCGTGTCGCGTACCTTGACCGCCGGGTCGTCCCAGCTCTCCATGTCCAGCAGCGGGGTCAGGTCCTGCAGCTGCCCGTCCTGGGCCAGGGCGCCGAAGTCCATGGCGTTGGCGCCGGAGTTGTCGATCACGTCGGGCGGGTTGCCGCCGGCGAAGCGCGGCTGCAGAACCTTCGTGATCTCCTTGGTGAAGTTGTGCTTGATCGCCACATCGGGATATTTGGTCTTGAACAACGGCTGGTGGATGTCGGTGGCGTACTTGTGCCCGAAGCCGCCGTCGAAGATCCAGACCTCCAGCGCCTTCGCGGCGCCCGGCGCGGTGCTCGCGGGCGTCTGGGGCGCCGGGGTGGCGCACGCGGCCAGGGCCCCGGCGACGGGAACGAGGGCGGCGCTGCGCAAGAGCTGGCGCCGGGAAAGATGGGGGGTGTCAGACATTGCTATGACTCCTTATGCTCCGCGTCTGATGCGACCTGCGTAGCGGCTCTCCAGTGCCTTGTTGTGTTCGTCCCCGCCGGTCACGTTGACCGACAGGTAGACAGGGGGCGTCTCGCCGAGCGCGACCAGTTCCTCGACCGCGGTGGTGACGACCATCTGCGCGAGCAGCGCCGAGGTGACCGTCGAGACGGCGCCGTAGGTGCCGCCGCCGGGCAGTTCGAGGATGGCGTCGCCGTACGGCGAGCCGTTGTCGAGCACGACGTCGGCCAGGTCGAGCAGCTTGCGCCCGGACGGGTGCCTGGAGGGCATGGCGCCGCTGTGCTCGACCGAGGTGAGGGCGATCAGCGTGTGCCCGCGTTCCTTGACGATCCTGGCCAGCTCGACGACGGTGCCGTTGACGCCGGAGCTGGAGATCAGGACGAACACGTCCTGCGGTTCGACGGGGGCCAGGTCGTAGATCTGCTGGGCGGCCTTCGGGTCGCGCTCCAGTTCACTGGTGAGCACGCTGACGGGCTGCCCGCCGTACAGGACGAGGTCGCGGAGGCTGAGGCGGTTGCTGGGCACGAGGCCGCCGGCCCGTCCGGCGATCTCCATCGCGATGGCCTCGGAGTGGCCGGATCCGAACGCGTTGACGACGCCGCCGCCGCGCAGCGAAGTGACGATGAGCCTGGCCGCCTGGCGCACCTGGTGCTCCTGGCGGGAGATCACGGACTTGGCCAGGTCCAGGACTTGTGTTGCGTACGACATTCAGCCTCTCTCGACTCGGTGGCTCTCGACCGCGCTGATCGTCCGCTCGAAGGCCTCGTTGGTGCGTTCGTAGGTGCGCTGGGCGACGGCGACGTAGACGGCGTCCAGGACGAAGAGCTGCGAGTGGACGGCGGCCAGCCCGCCGAGCCTGAACGTGGTCTCCCTGCTGGCCGTGGTGAGCACCAGGTCGGCCAGGTCGGCCAGCGGCGAACGGGCGAAGGAGGTGACCGCGACCGTCAGCGCGCCGTGGCCGGATGCCTCGACCAGCGCCTCCATCACCTCGCGGGTGCGCCCGCGGTGGCTGATGCCGACCGCGACGTCGCCCGGGGCGAGCAGGGCCGCGTCCGACAGCGCCACGTGCGCGTCGCACGCGCTCCAGCCCGGTATCCCGATGCGGCGTAACCTGCCTTCGAACATCGTCGCCACGTTACCGCTGGTGGAGACGCCGACCAGGAGGACACGGCGGGCGGCGACGATCGCGTCGGCCACCCGGGCGACGGTGTCGAGGTTGAGCTGGGCCGCGGTGTCCTGGATGAGCCGGGTGTCGGCGGCGGCCATGACCTCGATGGCCGTGTCGAGCGGGTCGTCGGGCCCGATCTCGTGGCCGACGCCCGCGCCCCAGCCGGCCTGCGCGGCCCTGCCGGTCTCGGTGGCCAGGGCCACGCGCAGTTCGGCGTAGCCGGAGAAGCCGAAGGCCCGGCAGAACCTGGTCACGGTCGCGGGCGAGCTGCCCGCCCGTTCGGCCAGCGCGATGATGGTGGACCTCGCGGCTTCGGCCGGGTCGCCCAGAATCACCTCGCCGACGCGGCGCAGCGCTTCCGGCAATCCCGGCAGTTCTGTCTCAACACGCCCAAGGGCCCCTGAAGTCACGAATATTCCTTCCGAATACTCGGTCTTCCGGCGAAAATTATTCTTGCTTCTCGGTCGAGTCAAGACCCAAAATCGGACCGTGACTCATTCGTTGGTCGTCGGCGTGGACGCCGGCGCGACCTCCACCCGCGTCGCCGTCCACACGCTCGACGGCGAGCGTGTCGGCTACGCGCGGGCGGGTGCGGGCAACCCCACCGCACACGGCGCCGAGAAGGCGGTCGCCAACATCGCCGCCGCCCTGCGCGAGGCGCTGGCCTCGGCGGACGCCAGCGCGGTGGCCGGCTCGCTGGCGGGCATCGCCGGCAAGCAGGACATCATGGACGTCGAGCTCGCCCGGCTCTGGGCCGAGCACGGCATCCCCAAGGCGCCCGAGATGTTCGGCGACGTGGCCATCGCCTACGTGGCCGGATCACCCGCCGCCGACGGCTCCTTGCTGCTGTCCGGAACCGGGGCGATCGCCGCCCGGATCTCCGGCTATCGCCAGGCGGTCATCGCCGACGGGCTCGGCTGGCTGCTGGGCGACGCGGGCTCGGGCTTCTGGATCGGCCGCGCCGCCGCGAAGGCCGTCGTGCAGGGCCTCGACCGCGGCGAGCCCGCCGGAGAGCTGTCGGAACTGGTCCTCACCCACTTCCTCGGCGCCGAGCGCGGCGCGACCCCGCGCGCCACGGCCGACCGGATCGTACGGCTCGCGCAGGCCGACCACATGTGCCTGGCCGCGCTGGCGGCCCTGGTCAGCCAGGCCGCCTCGGCGGGCGATCCGATGGCCGTGAAGATCGCCCGCGAGGCGGCCGGGCAGCTGGTGGCCACCGTGCGCCGCCTGCACACGACCGGGCCCGTGGTGCTGGCCGGCAGCGTGCTCACCAATCCGGGGCCGGTGCGGCAGGCCGTACGGGAACTGCTGGGTGACACGCCCGTGCGCACGGCGCGGGACGCGGCGGGGGCGGCGGCGTGGCTGGCGGCCCGCGACCTGCTCGGGTCACGGGCCGTCGAGCTGCACGAGAGGTTCGTGGCTACTTCCTGATCACGTGCTCCTTGCTGACGAGGAGGCGGACCACGCCGAGCTGGGCTTCCTCGGCGTCCCAGACCCACCAGTCCTGGCCCACCGGCGCTGACTGGGCATTCGGGTTCATGCCGTGCCCGCCGTCGGGCTGGGGCTCGACGATCTGGTAGACAACCTTGAGCCCGCGCCGCTCGACCTCTGCGACGACCTCGCTCACCTGCTTGTCCTCGACCTCGTAGCCCGCCAGCGAGCCGTCCTTCTGCGTGGCCTGGCTGCTGTTGGAGTAGGGCTCGTCCGGCTTGGCCGGGCGGCCGGCCTTGATCCACGCTCCGGACGCGTTCTGCGAGAGCGTGAGCACCAGCGTGCACTCCGGGTCGGTGATCTTGCAGTCCTTGGGGTCGCTGTCGAAGCCGATGGTGGTCTGCTCGCCGACGTCGCCGCCCGTGCCGAACTGGAAGATCTCCCCCACCTTGCGCGGCGAGGCGGGTTCGAGCTGCAGCTTCACCTCAAGGCCGACGGCGTGGAAGGCCTCCTCGTACTTGGCCGGGTCGGCGAACGGGTCCTTGATCCTGGCGACCCACATGCCGTTCTCGAGCTTGATGTCCATGGCCGCGTTGGCGTAGGAGGTGGCGCTGCCGGGGGTGTTGAGGATGCTCGGGCCGAGCACGACCGCGGCCGCCAGCGCGGCGGTGACCACGCCCGCCGTGGCCAGGCGCTTCCACGGCCGGCGCCGCGGCTCCTTCACCGGCTCCTCCGCGATGATCGAGGCCAGCAGTGCCCGCGCCCCCGCGCCGGACGCCTGACCCGCCAGATCCTCGTCGCCCACCCTGGCGAGCTGCCGCAACTCGTTCATGCTGACTCCATTGCGAGGTTGTGGGCGGTCACTCCGGCCTTGGACAGGGCACGGGAGAACCGCTTGCGGGCGCGGTGCAGCCGGATGCGGACCGCGTTGCGGGAGACGCCCAGGACCGTGGCGATCTGGGCGTGGTCGAGCCCTTCCCAGGCGACCAGCGAGAGCAGCTCGCGGTCGTCGTCGTTCAGCTCGCGGAAGGTGCGGGCGATGGCGCCCAGCTCGACCGAGCTGTCCGGGGTGCGGGAGTAGAGGTCGGCGAGGTCGACGTTCAGCTCGGCGCTGCGCTGCTGCCTGCGGAGCTGGCCTCGGCGGTGGTTGGCGAGGGTGTTGCGGGCGACGCCGTACAGCCACAGGCGCGCCTCGTCGCCGTCCGGCAGCCGGTCGGCGCGCCGCCAGGCGGTCGCGTAGGTCTCGGCCACGATGTCCGCCGCGTCCTCGGGGATCTCGCAGCGGCGCATGGCGTAGCCGAGGATCTGTTCGTAGGTCGCCGCGTAGATCTCGGCGAACCTTTCGGCTTGGGTGCTCACATCATGTCCATGTCGGGGAGGCCCCGAGCATTTCAGGATTTATGGCGCGGTGAGGAGGGCGGCGCTGCCGTAGGAGCCGCCGAAGCCCGTCACCAGCGCGACCTCACGGTCCTCCCGCAGCTCCCGTACGGCTTGCGCCACGTTGTTGAGCCCGTGCACGTACCCCTCCGAGAGCAGGCCGCCGTGCCGGTTCACCCAGGCGTGGCGGCGCTCCAGCAGGTAGCCGTCCAGATCCTCGGCCAGCCCGAAGTCGGCCAGTTGCCTCGGCACCAGCCACGAGTAGGCGTCGTAGAGCAGCGCGGCGTCCACGTCGGCCGGCTTCATCCCCGAGGCCCGCCACAACATCGGGGCGACGTGCCCGGAGAAGATCGCGCTGACGTCGGGGGCACTGTCCATGGCCGAGCATCCCGGGCCGCCGCCGCGCACCACCGTGTGGATCCGCGGGCCGGTGAGCACGCCGCTGACGACCAGGGCGCAGGCCCCGTCGGTCTCCTGGCAGCAGTCGGCGGTGCGCAACGGCGTGCACACGTACGGCTTGGCCTGGTAGTCATCCCAGGTCAGGGGTTCGCGGCGGAGGGCACGCGGGTTGCCGGCGGCGTTGTCGCGCGACTGGGCGACGACGGCGTGCAGATGCTCCTCGGTCAGGCCGGTGTCGTGGAGGTAGCGGGTGGCGGCAAGGGCGAACAGGGGGATGGGGCCGGCCATGCCGTACCGGCGGGTGAGCTCTTCCTGGGGGCCGGTGGAGGCGACGTTGAGCCGCTTCCCCGAGCGGCCGTTCAACGCCCGATAGATCACGATATTTCGTGCCATACCGCAGTGGATCAGCATCGCGGCGTCGCCCAGGATGGAGGCGGCCTGGGTGCCGCCGCCCGCGATGTCGTTGTGCCAGCCCAGCCGCTCGATCCCCAAAGCCCTGGCGACCTGGACCACCGGGACGGAGTCGTTCATGTGGTAGCTGAGCAGGGCGTCGACCTCGGCGGGCTCCATCCCGGCATCGCGACAGGCGGCCCGGACGGCCTCGACGGCCAGATCCAGCTCGCTGCGGCCCGAGGCCCTGGTGAGCGCGGTCATCCCCACGCCCGCGACGGCCGCCCGGCCGGAGAAGGGCTGCACGTCCCGGCTCCCTTCTCGATCTTCTCGCTGGCCGCCCACCGGGCCGGGGCGCGATCCGTCCCGGCGGGCGACGACAGTCGTCACGCTAGCCCGGAGCCCGTTGTTAGGCAAGCGCTTGCTCGGTTACCGGATGCTCGCGAAAAGTCACCGACACGAAACCGGGACTCGATCCGATGAAAGGCCGATGATGAAAGCCGATAAGAGGGGTGTTGGATGGATCTGCGCCAAGTGCGTTACGCCATCGCGATCGCACGTGCGGGCAGTCTGCGCCGCGCCGCCGGCGTGCTGCACATCGCCCAGCCCACCCTCTCCGAGCAGCTCAAGGCGCTGGAGAGGGAGATCGGCGCGGAGTTGTTCACCCGCTCGTCCAGCGGCGTGCGGCTCACCGAGGCGGGCGAGGTGTTCCTGGCCCAGGCCACCGTCGCCGTCGACGCCTTCGAACGCGCCGTGGCCGCCGCCCGAGGCAAGGGACAGGCGCTGCGCATCGGCGTGGCCGACGGGCTCGGCGACGTGCAGGCGCGGCTGCTGTCGCACCTGCCCGGCGGGCCCCGGCTGCGCGTGGCGCCCATGAGCACCGCGGAGCAGATCGTCTCGATCACCGACGGCAGCCTGCAGGCCGGGCTCGGCTACGCCCCCGGCACGCTGCCGCGCGGCGTGGCCCGCACGCTCATCCAGCGCGCCGCCGTTCACGCCCTGCTCCCCCGCGAGCACCCTCTGGCCGCCCAGGACGCGCTGCCGCTGGCCGCCCTGGCCGCCGAGCCGCTCGTCATGCCCGAGTCGGACGGCGGCCGCTTCCTGTCCGGCTTCGTCCGCCACCGGCTCCACCCCCGCCTCGGCCCGGCCGCCGCCACCCACGACCTGGCGGTGAACCTGGTCGAATCCGGCGCCGGCTACACCCTCTGCGTACGCAAGGGGACGCCGGTGCCGGAGGCGCTGGCGTTCGTGCCGATCGCCGAGCCGGTGCCGCCCATCGAGGTCGTCTTCCTGTGGAATCGCCAGGCAGAGGTGCACGACCTCGTCACCGCGGCCCGTCAGCTCGCACGCTCCGGTTAGACGTTATGGTCTACCGATGCGCATCTCAGAGCTGAGCGCCGAGTCCGGTGTCGCCCTGCCGACGGTCAAGTACTACCTGCGTGAAGGCCTGCTCCACCCGGGTGAGCAGCGCTCGGCCACGCGCGCCGACTACGACGACACGCACCTGCGCCGGCTCCGCCTGATCCGCGCTCTGCTGGAGGTCGGCAAGCTCCCCGTCGCCTCGATCAAGAAGATCATCGAGGCGGTCGACGACGAGAGCCTGCCCGTCCACACCATGCTCGGCACCGCCCACTACGCCCTCGCGCCCGAGGTCGCCCCCGCCGAGCCAGGCGACGAGCTGGAGGCGGCCCGCGCGGAGGTGGACCGGGTGGTGGCCGGGCACGGCTGGCAGGTGCTCCCCGACGCGCCGCCGAGGGCCGAGCTGGCCGAGATCCTCCTCAGGATGCGCAGCCTGGGCATGACACCCGACCTCGCCCCCTACGCCGAGGCGGCCGACCGGCTCGTGCGCGAGGTCGAGATGGCGACCATCCCGTTCGACGGGCCGCGCGACGCCGCCGTGGAGGCGCTGGTGCTCGGCACCGTCCTGTACGGCAAGGCGTTCGACGCCCTGAGGCGCCTGGCCCAGGAGTCGGAGTCGGCCCGCCGCCTGGCCCGCTGACTCAGGCGATCACGTGGGTCTCGCCGCCGTCCACCAGGAGCGAGGCGCCGGTGACGAAGGAGGCCGGTTCGCCCGCCAGGAACGCCACCACGTCGCCGATCTCCTCCGGGCGGCCGATGCGGCCCATCGGCGTGGCGGCGGCACGGGCGGCGAGGTTCTCGGCGCTGCCGGACAGCTCCCGCAGGCGGTCGGTGTCGACCGAGCCCGGCAGCACGTTGTTGATCAGGACGCCTTCCGCGGCCACTTCCCTGGCCAGGGTCCGTACGACGCCCGCGACCGCCGACCGGGTGGCGTTCGACAGGGCCAGGCCGTCGAGCGCCTCGCGGACCGAGCGGCTGGTGATCGTGACGATCCGGCCCCAGCGGCGCGTGCGCATCTCGGGCAGCACGGCGTGGATCAGGCGGACGGTGCCGAGGAGGTTGCGCTGGATGGCCACGTCCCACTCGGCCAGGCCCATGTCCACGAAGCGGCCGGCGGGCGGGCCGCCCGCGTTGGCCACCAGGATGTCCACGGGCCCGAGGACGTCGCGGGTCTCGGCCACCACCCGCGCCGCCGCCGCCGGGTCCTCCACGTCGGCGAGGACGGCGTGCACCACGCCGCCGAACTCCTGAAGCTCGACCACCGCGTCCGCGAGGCGCTCGGGGTTGCGCGCGCTCACGCAGACGTTGGCGCCCTCCCTGGCCAGAGACTTGGCCGAGGCCAGGCCGATGCCCGCGCTGCCGCCGGTGACCAGTGCTACCTTGCCCGCGATGCCGAGATCCATAGGGGCGACTATAAGCCGATCATCGGCGGATCCGCGTGAGCTTGTCGGGGTTGAGGACGCCGAGCATGCCGACGATCTTCCCGTCCCGGATCTCCAGGCTGACGAGCTGGTCGGTGCCGCCCACCTCGGTGAGCAGCGCCGGATGTCCGTTGGTCTCGGCGAGCCGCATCTCGCCGAACAGGTAGCGCGACATGAGGCCGTTGAGGAAGGCGATGACCTTGTCCCGGCCGTAGATCGGCTTGAGCGCCGCGCGCACCTTGCCGCCGCCGTCGTTCCAGATGACCACGTCCTCGTGCAACAGCTCGGTGAGCGCGGCCATGTCGCCGCCGGCCGCCGCCTCCATGAAGCGGGTCAGGAGCTCGGTGTGCTGCTGCGGGGTGGGGCTGAAGCGGTCGCGGCCCTCGGCCAGCCGTACCGAGGCGCGGTGGTGCATCTGCCGGGCGTTGGCCTGCGTCACGCCGACGATCTCGGCGATCTCCGGGTACGGAAGCTCGAAGGCCTCCCGCAGCACGAACACCGCCCGCTCCGGCGGCGTCAGCCGTTCCATGAGATGGAGGGTCGCGAAGGCCACGGTGTCGCGCAGTTCGACGGTGTCGAGCGGGCCCACCTGCGAGGTGGGCACCGGCTCCGGCAGCCACGGCCCGGTGTACGCCTCCCGCTTGACCCGCGCCGAGCGCAGCTGGTCCAGCGCCAGGCGCGAGACCACGGTCACCAGGAACGCCCGCGGCTCCCTGACCTCGTCCTGGTCGGTGGCCTGCCAGCGGATCCAGGCTTCCTGGACGACGTCCTCCGCGTCCCACATGCTGCCCAGCAGGCGGTAGGCCAGCCCGAGCAGCATGGGCCGGTGTTCCTCGAATGCGTCCACGGCCAGCATCATGCCGTCTCGTGCAGGAAGGCCGCGTGCCGGGGCCGCCAGTTGAGCTGGAGCCGGGCGCGGGCGTTGTCGGCGCCGCGCAGGCCGGTCATGAACGCCACGCCCCAGCCGCCCACGGCCGATCTCGCCATCTCGACGGGCACCCGCATCGGTTCCGGCGCGCCGATCCTGGCGGCCAGCGCGGGCAGCCAGTCGGCCATCGTGACCGGGGTGTCGTCGACCACGTTGAGCGCGCCGGTGAGGTCGCGGTCGAGCGCGGCGACGATCGAGGTGGCCGCGTCGTGGGTGCTGGTGAAGGAGAAGACCGAGCCGCCCTCACCGACGACGGGAAGCCGTCCGGCCAGGATCGCCCGTGTGGTGGAGCCGCCGGTGTCGTAGGCGGTGCCGGGGCCGGTCAGGTGGCCGAAGCGCAGCACCAGGCCGCCCGCCCGCGCGGTGCGCGACTCCAGGTCGAGCAGCGCGTCGCGGACCGCCGTGAACTCCGCGGGCGGATCCCGCCAGAGCGGGGTCTCCTCGTCGGCCGGGCCGTCGCCGGGCTCGTAGGCGTAGGCGAGACCCTGGCTGATGAGCCGCGCGCCCGGCGCGGCCTCGACGAGCGTGCGGGTGCCCTCGGTGCGCAGGCGGTTGGTCAGCTCCATGTCCCGCTCGAACGTGAGCGGGTCGATCGCGTGCGGGATCGCGGTCAGCAGGTTGACGATCACATCGGGCGCGGCCGCGCGGACGAAGCGCACCGCGGCGTCGTGGTCGAGCGCGTCCAGGCCGGTGGACCGCGAGCCCGCGATCACCTGGTGGCCGACCGCGCCCAGCAGCGGGACCAGCTGGCGGCCGATCACTCCGGTTGCTCCGGCGACGAGAACTCTCATGATCACTCCAATGCTCATGGCCTGCGCTGTCGCCTACTGGACGGAACACCCCCTTGGGTTGTGACAACTTCCGTGATGAGGTTTGTGGGTGGCGAGAAATCTGATCCTTTCCGGAGGCCTCTTCCACGACTTCGAGGCCACGTCGGCGGCGTTGGCCGAGGTGCTGGCCGAGGTGGGCGTCGAGTCCGAGATCACCGAGGACATCGCCGGCGCGCTGAGCGAGCCGACGGAGGTGCCGCTCATCACCGTCAACGCGCTGCGCTGGCGGATGGACCTCGACCGCTTCGCCGACCAGCGCGAGCGATGGCGCTTCGAGCTGCCCGCGCAGGCGCGCACCACGCTGCTCGACCACCTCGACCGCGGCGGCGGGCTGCTCTGCATGCACACGGCCGCGATCTGCTTCGACGACTGGCAGGGCTGGCCGAGGGTGCTCGGCGGCTGCTGGACCTGGCCCAAGTCCCATCACCCGCCGCTGGGCTGGACGGGCGTGCGGGTGCACGGCGGCCACCCGATCGTGGCCGGGCTGCGCGACTTCGACCTCGTGGACGAGGTCTACAGCGACCTCGACGTGCTGCCCGACGTGCGGCCGCTGGCCTCGGCGAACGGCCAGCCCCTCGTCTGGGCCCGTCCGGTACGGCGCGGCCGCGTCGTCTACGACGCCCTGGGCCACGACACCCGCTCCTACGACAACGAGGTCCACCGCACGCTGCTGCGCCGGGCGGCGCTGTGGCTGCTGAAGCGGCCGGTGGAGTTCAGCGAGTAGAGGCGCCGAGCAGCGCGGCGACGACGGCGCGCGCGTAGTCCTCGGCGCCGACCGCCTGGTCCACGAAGTACGACAGGTGGGCCCGGTGGTAGCAGGCGCCCATCAGCAGGGAGGCGAGCGCGTCGCAGTCGGCCCCGGCGGCGATCCGCCCGCTCTCCTGTTCGGCGCGCAGGATCGAGGCCAGGATCTGGATCGGCAGGTGCGGCCCGGCGTCCATGTCGGCCAGCATCCCGCGGAACGTGCCGAGCAGCTGCGGGTCGCCGATCATGCCGGAGGCGATGGGCGCGGTGCTGGTGTAGAAGGTGATGGCGGCGAGCGCGAACTCCGTCAGGTGGGCCTGCAGGTCGCCCTCCCCCGCCACGGCGCGCAGCCGTCTGAGCGGCGGGGCGAGCGCGGGCATGCGCTCCAGGATCACCGCCAGGAACAACTCCTCCTTGCCGCTGAAGTGCTTGTAGAGCAGCGCCTCCGAGCATCCGGCCAGCCGGGCGATGCGCTTGGTGGTGGCGCCCGCGATGCCGTGCTCGAGGATGGCCTGGTAGGTGGCCTCGATGATGCGCTCGCGGGTCTGCTCGGCTTGACGGTGAGTAGGCACTCACCCATCATAGGGGTGAGTGAGCATTTACTCACCACGGCGAAAGGACTGTTCGGATGAAACTCACCGTCTACGGCGCGACCGGCGGCACCGGCCGCCTCTTCGTCACCCAGGCGCTGCGCGAGGGCCACGTGGTCACCGCGGTCGCCCGCCGCCCCGAGGCGGTCACGGAGGACCATCCGGGGCTCGGCGTGGTGGCCGGCGACGTCATGGAGGCCGGCACACTGAAGATCGAGCCCGACTGCGACGCCGTCGTCTTCCTCGCGGGCCCGGCCAGGAGCGGCCCGCCCACGGTCTACTCCGAGGGCGTGCCCAACGTGGTCACCGCCATGGACGCCGCCGGGGTCAAGCGCCTCGTGGTGGTCACCAACGGCATGATGAACGGCCCGTCGGACACGACATCCCAAAGGCTGACCAAGATCGTCATTCGCGGGCTCTTCCTGAAGACGCCCTACCAGGACAACGTCCGCCTGGTGAGCTGGATCCGCGACAGCCCGCTCGACTGGACCGTCGTGCGCCCGCCCCGCCTGCTCGACTCCCCCGCCCGCGGCTCCTACCGCACCGCCGTCGACGACTGCGTACGCGGCGGGATGTCCATCGGCCGGGCCGACCTGGCCGACTCCGTGCTCCGCGTGCTGCCCGATCCGGACACCCACCGGCACACCGTCGACGTCGCGTACTGAGGCGGCTTACCTCTTCATTGGAAAAGCCATGACATCCTTCCCTTAGGAACCTTGGGGAAGGGACGGGCATGGACAAGCCGGTCATCGTGACAGTCGACGACGACCCTGGCGTGTCGCGGGCAGTCGCCCGCGACCTCAGACGCCGGTACGGCCAGCAGTACAGGATCGTCCGCGCGGAGGCGGCGCAGCAGGGCATGGACGCCGTCAAGGAGATGCGGCTGCGCGGCGACGACGTGGCGGCCATCCTCGCCGACTACCGGATGCCGCAGATGAACGGCGTGCAGTTCCTAGAGGCCGCGATGGACATGTACCCCTTCGCCCGCCGCGTCCTGCTCACCGCCTACGCCGACACCGACGCCGCGATCCAGGCGATCAACGTGGTCGACCTCGACCATTATCTGCTCAAGCCCTGGGACCCGCCGGAGGAGAAGTTCTACCCGGTCATCGACGACCAGCTCGACGCCTGGCAGCGCACCGACCGCAAGGAGCGGGCCGAGCTGCGGGTGATCGGTGACCGGTGGTCGTCGGGGTCGTACAAGGTGCGTGACTTCCTGTCCCGCAACCAGGTGCCCTACCAGTGGATGCTGGCCGACGACCCGGAGGCGACCCAGCTCATCGCCGCCGCCGGCGAGGACTGCCGGCTGCCGCTGGTCGTCACCGTCGCCGGCGAGACGCTGGAGGCGCCCGACCAGGCCACGCTCGCCATGTCCGTGGGCCTGTCCACCACGCCGGCCACCGACTTCTACGACCTGATCGTCATCGGCGGCGGCCCCGCCGGGCTGGGCGCGGCCGTGTACGGGGCCTCCGAGGGCCTCAACACCGTGCTGGTCGAGTCGCTGGCCACCGGCGGCCAGGCCGGGCAGAGCTCCAGGATCGAGAACTACCTGGGCTTCCCCGACGGCGTCTCCGGCGCCCAGCTCGCCGACCGGGCCCGCCGCCAGGCGCTGAAGTTCGGGGCCGAGATCCTCACCGCCCGCAAGGTCGCCAGCCTGGAGCCGCGCGGCCAGGCCCGGGTGATCGGCTTCCACGACGGCGGCGAGATCGCCGCGCACGCCGTCATCCTGGCGACCGGCGTCAGCTACCGCAGGCTGACCGCCCCGGGACTGGACGACTTCGTCGGCCAGGGCGTCTACTACGGCGCCGCCCTCACCGAGGCACCCTCGTGCAGGGACAGCGAGGTCTGCATCGTGGGCGCGGCCAACTCGGCCGGTCAGGCCGCCGTCTACCTGGCGGGATTCGCCAGCAAGGTCAATTTGTTGGTGAGAGGTGACGGACTGGAGGCCTCCATGTCGCACTACCTCATCGAGCAGATCGCGGCGATCCCGAACATCGAGGTCCACGTGCAGACGCACGTGACGGCCGGGCACGGTGACGGACATCTGGAGCGGGTGACCGTCTCCACCAAGGGCGAGGAACGCGACATCGACACCCAGTGGATGTTCGTGTTCATCGGGGCCGAGCCGTATACCGACTGGATGGGCGAGGCCGTGGAGCGCGACGCGCGCGGATTCGTGCTGACCGGGCCCGACCTGGTGCAGGGCGGCAAGCGGCCGCGCAACTGGTCGGCGCGGCGGGAGCCGTACTTCCTGGAGACCAATGTGCCCGGGGTGTTCGCGGCCGGCGACGTGCGGGCCGATTCGATCAAGCGGGTGGCCTCGGCCGTCGGCGAGGGGGCGATGGCCGTCTCGCTCGTGCACCGTTACCTGGAGAAGCAATGACCGACCTACACGGTGAACAACTGGACGCGTGCGCGGTCGTCGACAGCGGCCAAGGCCCCATCGACATCGACGAACTGCGCAAGCTCTTCCTGTTCGAGAAGCTCACCGACGATCAGCTCACCAAGCTGGCCAAGAGCGGCAAGGTGGTGGAGTTCGCGGCCGAGGAGAACATCGTCACGCAGGGCGAGCCGGCCGAGTGCTTCGCGGTGCTGATCTCCGGTGAGATCCAGATGATCCAGGAGACGCTCAGCGCGGGCACCGTCGCCATGCCCCGCACCTCCCAGCCCGGCGTCTACGGCGGCGCCACCTCGGCGTACCTGGCCGACCGGGCGCCGGACACCTACCAGCACACGCTGCGCGCGACGGCGCCGACGCGGATGTTCATCCTGCCGGGCAGGAAGTTCGCGCACATCGTGACCGAGTGGTTCCCGATGGCGATGCACCTGCTCGACGGAGTGCTGTCCGGCGGCCGGATGCAGCGGGAGGTCATCGACCGGCGTCAGCGGCTGACCGCGCTCGGCACGATCACCGCGGGCCTGACCCACGAGCTGAACAACCCCTCCGCTGCGGCGGTCCGGGCGGTGGGCGAGCTGCGCCAGCTGATCAAGGACTCCCGCATGCAGCTCGCGCAGCTGGCCGAGGACGGGATACCGCCGAGCAAGCTCCGGCACATGATCGAGATGCAGGACGAGTGCGCGAGCGCCGTCGGCCAGCTTCCGCCCCGCAGCCCGCTGGAGATCTCCGACGCCGAGGACGAGCTGGGCGAGGCGCTGGAGGCCATCGGCGTGCACGACGCGTGGGACCTGGCGCCCGCGCTGGTCAACGCGGGCTTCGACCAGATGAACCTGGACAAGATCACCAAGAAGGTGGGCCGCGAGCACGTGCCGGGCGCGCTGCGCTGGCTGGCCGAGGCGGTCGAGATCTCCCAGATGCTCAACGAGGTGACCGAGGCCACCGAGCGCATCACCAAGCTGCTGGCCTCGGCCAAGCAGTATTCGCAGATGGACCGCGCGCCGTTCCAGATGGTCGACGTGCACGACCTGCTGGACAGCACGGTCACGATCTTCCGCGGCAAGATCGGACCGGGGATCACCGTGGTCACCGACTACGACCGCACGCTCCCGACCATCCCCGCCTACGCCGGCGAGCTCAACCAGGTGTGGACCAACCTGATCCACAACGCCCTGGACTCCATGGGCGAGGAGGGCACGCTCACGATAAGGACCGCCCACGACGAGGACGAGGCGATCATCGAGATCGGCGACACCGGCCCCGGCGTGGCCGAGGCCATAAAGGATCGCATCTTCGAGCCGTTCTTCACCACGAAGACCGTCGGTCAGGGCACCGGCCTCGGGCTGGACATCTCCTACCGGATCGTGGCGGGGCGGCACGGGGGCGAGCTCAAGTGCCGGTCCGTGCCGGGAGACACCTGGTTCGAGGTACGGCTACCGCTCAGGGAAACCATCCAGACCCAGCCTTAACAGGCGGTCCAGGTCACCCAGCCTTGGCCGCGTCCGCTGACCGTCCAGCCCGCCGGGGGCGCGCCCGCCTCCGGCGCGGCCACGACCGTGCACAGGCCCTCGGGCAGGGGGCCGTCGGACGGCCTGACGCGTTCGACCTC
The DNA here is from genome assembly GCF_014203235.1 of Nonomuraea endophytica. Lineage (GTDB taxonomy): Bacteria > Actinomycetota > Actinomycetes > Streptosporangiales > Streptosporangiaceae > Nonomuraea > Nonomuraea endophytica. Next base: position 455,606 of record NZ_JACHIN010000008.1, read on the forward strand.
GGTCCAGTGCACCCGGTGGATCAGATGGACCCAGATGTTCCACTTCACCCGGGTGTCGAGGCCGACGCGGCCGTGCGTCAGCCTGGGCAGGCCGTCGTTCCCGCGCGCCGGGGCCGACTTGGGCGCGATGTCGGCCGCGAAGGCCACGTTGGGCACGGCCAGCGCGAAGGCCAGCACCAGTGCGCCCGCCACCTTTCTGCCGATCGGTGTTTTTGTGCGGACCAGTGACGCCGCGGTGATCGCGGCCAGCAGGACGAGCGCGGCGACCGAGGCGCCCACCAGGTCGAACCGGTCGCGCACACCGCTGAGGAAGGCGGCCTCGGGGAAGTCGAAGGCGATGTAGGTGTAGCGGGTCAGCCGGTCACCGGCGTACCAGGCGGCCAGCCCGCCGGACAGCGCCAGCAGCCCCGCCGAAGCCGAAGCGAGGGCCAGGGCGGTCCGCCGCCGCGAACGCAGCAGCGCCACCAGCCCCACGAGTGTCCACGCCACGGCCACGCAGGCCAGGTAGCGCCCGTAGGCGTAGTTGCCGACCCGATGCTCGTCCGGCAGGGCCGCCGACGACGCGTACGCGATCCCCAGCGTGAGCGCGAGCAATATCCCCGCCATCACCCGGTACGGCGAGCCACCCCTACGCACCAGCACCACCAGAGCGGCCACGATGCCGATCCCGGCCACGCCCCAGGTGGCCGTGACCAGGTACCAGATCTGCCCGGCCGCCCCGGCCAGCGACCGCGCCTGCCCCTCCAGGCCGGTCACCCGCTCCAGCGCCAGCCCGGACAGGTCCTTGATCCCACTGGGGTACAGGGCGGCCTTGAGCCGGGCGTTGACCAGCATCCCCGCGCCCCCGGCGAGCGCGGCGGCCCCCAGCGCCCAGAGCCCGGCCCGCAGGGACACCCGCCGGAAGACCAGCACCCCGAGCACACCCACCACGAAGACCCCGAACAGGATCGCCCCGCGCATGTGCATGGCCATGGCCAGCCCGGACAACGCCCCCGCCACCACCCCGGGCACCACACCCCGGCGGTTCACCAGGTCGTGGAAGGCGACCAGCCAGCCCAGCACCAGCGTCGGCAGCACCGCGTCCACCAGCGCCAGCCCCGAGAACAGCAGCAGCGACGGCGCCAGCCCGGCCACGAACGCCAGCGCCAGCGCCGCCCGCCGCCCGAGCGCCAGCCGCCGCAACACCAGGTACGCCAGCGGGAACGCCGACGCCGAGGCCACCGCCCCGAACCCCGACACCAGCCGGTACACGGTGACCGGGTCGGTGCTCAGCCAGTAGACGGGCGCCAGCAGCAGCGGGTAGCCGCCCTGGTAGAAGGTGCTGCCCGAGTAGTCGCCACCGGGCCCGCCCGCCAGCCAGCGGGCGGCCAGCAGGTAGCCGACCTCGTCGGGGTTGGCCACGGGCCCCGCGTGGTAGCGGTACAACCACAGCCGCAGCAGCAGGTGGGCGAGCCAGCCGCCGGCCAGCAACCACGGCAGGCGGGCGGGACGCGAACGGGATACGGGCGCCGGTCCGGCGACCGGGCGATCGATGACTGACGTCTGCATAGTGCGGCGATTCCATCGATCACCGCCTAACCCGCCCGTTACCCCATCCGGTTATGCGGGCGTTATGCCTGTCCCGAGATCATGTCCATGAGCCGGGCGGAGATCTTCTCGCCGTCGGCGCGGAAGCCGTTGTGCTCGTACTCGTTGGTCACCCAGGTGCGGACGTTGCCCACGCGGGCCGCGGTCTCCAGCGAAAGCTGCGCGTCCACGTACATGTCGTCGTGGTAGACCACGGCCGCCACGGGCACCTGGTTGTCCGCCAGGCGGTCCGGGTCGTAGAGCGGGCCCAGGGTGGCGTCCGCGGCGAGCGCGTACGCGGCTTCCCGGTAGGGGCGCAGGGCGCGGATCTCGTCGAACATCCACGGGTAGGTCATCTCGCCGGTGAACGTGCCGGGCTCGTCGAGCTCCTTGGGGCGCAGCCGTTCCGCCGACCAGTCGGTGGCGGCGCCCTGGGCGTAGGTGGGCTCGTGCATGAGGGCGTACAGGGGCGCGCCGATGAAGCCGGTCGCGGCCATGACGCCGTAGAGGAAGGTGTCCGACAGGCGGTCGCCCGCCCACGCCTCGTCCAGCAGCCAGTGCACGCTCTCGAAGCCGTCGCTCATGCCGAACTGCATGCCGAGCATCTGGAAGCGGCGGTGGGTGAGCACGTCGCCGTCGGGCAGCACGACCTCGTTGGCCAGCAGGTGGTGCGCGACACGCTCGGCCAGGGCGGCGTCCTCGGGGTAGCGCCGGTAGTACGCGGCGGTCTTCTCCACGACCCTCGGGTAGGTGCGGGCGTAGACGTCGTCGGCGGTGGCGGTGAGGCCGGGCAGGCCGCCGGTGATGTGGCAGGCCTTGAGGCCCTCGGGGGCCAGCGACAGGTACGTCATGGTGAGGAAGCCGCCGTAGCTCTGGCCCCAGGTCTCCCATTGATCGACGCCGAGCGCCTTCCTGATGTGCTCGCAGTCGCGCACGATCGAGTCGGCGCGGAAGTGGCGGTAATAGCCGGCGCCGTTGGGCTGGGCGGGGGTGCTCCTGCCGGTTCCGCGCTGGTCGAGCAGGAGCACCCGGTGGGTCTTCAGGATGTAGCGGAAATGGGCCTTGCCGTACAGGCGGGGGGACTTTCCGCCGGGGCCGCCCTGCAGGAACACCGCCCACGGCAGGTCGTCGCCGGCCTTGGGCGGGTCGACGATCTCGCGGGCGAAGACCTGGATGGTCGGCCCGCCCGGGTCGTCGTGGTCGAGCGGAACGGTGAACTCATGGTCGACGGCGGTCAGGCCGGGCATCGTCACTCTCACGTCGCAACCCTAGCCAGCCCACGTACTTCGGCCGTTCCCGGGCATGTGCCGCGAAGATCTCCGCGGCCAGCCGCCGCACCTCGCCGGCTCGCTCGGCCAGCGGGCCGTCCGGATGCCACACCAGCAGGTGGCGCATCGTCAGCGGCGTCCCGGCCAGCGGCCTGATCACCAGCCCGGGACTCTCCGCGAACGTGGCCCGGCAGGGCGCGACCGCGCCGCCCGCGGTGACCATCTCCCTGATCACCCAGCCGTCCGACGCCTTGTGCGGGGTGCGCGGGGCGAAACCGGCGCGTACACAGGCCAGCAGGAAACACTCGGGCCAGCCGCCGCCGTCCGGCGGCGCCAGCACGAACGACTCCCCCGCCAGCTCGGCGAGGCCGATCTCCGCGCGTACGGCCAGCGGATGCCGCTCCGGCAGCGCGATGAAGACCGGCTCCTCGGCGATGACCTCGCAGCGCAGCGGCGTGGGCGGGCGCAGCTCGTGCTCGCGGTAGTCGGCCACGACCGCGGCGTCCAGGCGTCCGGCGGCGACCAGGTCGCACAGCAGCCGGGGCGAGTCGTCGGTAAAGGAGCTGACCTGGTCGCCGCCCAGCCGTTCGATGAGGCCGGGCAGGATCGGGCCGGCGACGCCGCCCAGCCGTACCTCGCCTTGGGGGTGTGCGGCGGCGCCGCGGACGAGCTCGTCCATGCCCATGAGCAGGAGCCGCGAACGCTCCAGCACGTACTCGCCGAGCGCGGTGGGCACCACGCCCTGCCTGCCGCGCACGAACAGTTTGCCGCCGAGCGCGCGTTCGATGCGCTGGAGCTGCGCGGTGAGCGCGGGCTGTGAGGTGCCCAGCGCGGCGGCTGCCTTGGTCAGGCTGCCCGCGTCGGCGATGGCGCAGACGGTCCGCAGGTGGCGTAGTTCCAGGCTCATGGCGTCACTCGGAGAAGTCGGCGGCGCTGAGGCGGCGGCGGTTCACCTCCAGGCGCAGGACGTCCGGCCGGTTGTAGTGGCCGGCCGGGTCGAAGGCCTGGCGTTCGCCGCGCACGACGGCGGGGTCGATGTCGGCGGTGATTAGGCGTTCCTCGCCGGAGACCGGCTCGACCATCCACTCGCCGTTGGGTCCGGCGATGGCCGAGCCGCCGTCGGCGCGCGAGCCGAGGTCCTTGAGCGCCTCGTAGAACGGGAAGTCGGCGGGCACGTCGGCATAGGAGAACAGGGCGCCGGCGGCCAGCGAGTAGACGCGGCCCTCGCGGGCGACGAAGCGGGTGATGTCCTTGGTGAGGCTCGTGGATCCGGGCCAGACGGAGACGTGCAGGTCGATGCCCTGGGCGTAGAGGGCCTGCCGGGCGGTGGGCATCCAGTTCTCCCAGCAGTTGAGGCCGCTGACCCTGATGTCCTTGTACGCGTGGGCGCGCAGCCCGTGTCCGTCGCCGATGCCCCACACGAGGCGTTCCTCGAACGTGGGCATGAGCTTGCGATGGGCGGAGACGACGCCGTGGTCGGGCGAGATGGCGACCAGCGTGCAGTAGACGGTGCCGACGGAGCGCTCGGTGATGCCGAGATAGGTGAAGACGCCGAGGTCGCGCACGGCCTCGGTGATCGTGGCCAGCTCGGGTCCCCGCAGTTCGACGGCGGCGTCCAGATAGTAGGCGTAGGCCCGCTTCTGGTCGGCGTTGCCGAACTGCGAGCCGTTGGTCTTGTCCACCCAGAACGGATAGCCGGACAGGAACGTCTCGGGGAAGGCGACCAGCTCGACCTCACCGGCCCGTGCCTGCTTGAGAACGTCGAGGACCTTGGCGGTGCCGGCCTGGGGGTCGAGCCAGGGGCAGCGGGCCTGGGCGGCGGCGATTCGCATGGCGTGATCCTATAGCTCCTGATACGCTACCCAAGCGAGCGCTTGGTTCACCGTGAGGGGCTGACGCATGAAGTTCTCGACCTTCCACCTTTTCCACCGGTTCGACGGCCAGAGCTTCAAGGACGTCTACGACTATCACCTGGAGCTCATCGAACTGGCCGAAGAACTGGGCTTCGACGGGGTACGGCTGGCCGAGCACCACTTCCGCGACTACGGCGTCGTGCCGAACCTGTTCACCCTGCTCGCCCACGCCGCCGCCCGCACCACGCGGATCCGGCTCGGCACCGGCATCGTCGTGCTGCCCCTGCACAACCCGATCCACGTGGCCGAGGAGGCCGCGCTCGTGGACGTGCTGTCCGGCGGCCGGCTCGACCTGGGCATCGGGCGCGGCTACCAGAGCTTCGAGTTCGAGGGCTTCGGCATCGACCTGGCCGAGGCGCGCGACCGCTTCAACGAGGCGCTGGAGGTCGTGCTCGGCCTCTGGACCTCCCCCGAGTTCCGGCACGAGGGCAAGTTCTACAAGACCGGGGCCGAGGTCACGCTCACCCCCCGGCCGCTCCAGACCCCGCACCCGCCCATCCACGTGGCCGCCGTCTCCCCCGAGACCGTCACCATGTACGCCGAACGCGGGCTGCCCATCCTGGCCGACCCGGCGGCGACGTTCAGGAAGGTCGCGAGCGCGGCCGAGCGCTGGCGCGAGACCGCCCGCCAGGCGGGTCACGCCGGGGACGCCGACCTGGTGGTGGCGCGCAGCGTCTACGTCGCGCCGACGGTCGAGCAGGCCCGCGCCGACCAGGCGCGCTTCGAGGCCGCCTTCGACCGCTCGCGCATCTTCAACGAGAAGAGCGCGCCGATCGACCCCAAGACCGGCAAGGCCGCCCAGGGCTTCGAGTACTACCAGGACCGCTACCTCAAGGGCGGCGAGGTCTCCAACGACTTCCGCTGGGAGCAGCTGGAGGTGATCGGCGACCCGGCGCGGGTGATCGAGCAGGTCACGCTGCTGCGCGACGCCGGCTTCTCGAACCTGCTGTGCGACTTCGGCAGCACCCGGCCGTTGCCGCTGGAGGAGATGAAGCAGGTGATGCGGTTCTTCGCCGCCGAGGTCATGCCCGCCTTCCGCTGATATTTCAGGAAGCCTCACCCCCCACCAGGAGGCGCGATGATCCACAACCTGACCCTCTCCGACGTCCTGTCCGAGCACGCGCGCAGCCGCCCCGAGACCACCGCGGTGGTCGACGGCGAACTGCGCCTCACCTACCCGCACCTGGACGCGCGGGTGTCCCGGCTGGCCAGTGCCCTGGCCGGGCGCGGGGTGGCGGCAGGGGACCGGGTGCTGTGGCTGGGACAGAACTCGCACGCCATCCTGGAACTGCTGCTGGCCTGCTCCCGCCTGGGTGCCGTCTTCTGCCCGGCCAACTGGCGGCAGTCGGCCGACGAGCTGCGCTTCGTCCTGTCCGACCTCTCGCCGAAGGTCGTGGTGTGGGAGCACTCCGACACCACCGCCGCGCTGGCGCCGGGCACCGGGCAGCGAGAGCGCTCCGAGACCAGCGCCGGGCTCGCGCCGGATGCTGGGCTGGCGGCCGTCGATCGGCCCGTGTCCTGGGTGCGGGCGGGCGAGGAGTACGAGGAGTTCCTGGCCTCGGGGGAACTCCACGACTTCCCGCCGGTCGAGGACACCGCGCCGGTGCTGGCCCTGTACACCGCCGCGTTCGACGGACGGCCGAACGCCGCGTTGCTGAGCAGCGCCGCGCTGGTGGCGCACAGCACGTCCCTGCTCGTGGTCCGCCAGATGGAGCCCGGCTTCACCTTCCTGGACAACGGGCCGCTCTTCCACGTGGGCACGATGATGTTCTGCCTGGCCACGTTGCAGATCGGCGGCACGAACGTGATCATGCCCGCGTTCGACGCCGAGGAGCTGTGCCGGCTGGTCGACGCGGAGAAGGTGACGCAGGCGTTCCTGTTCGGGCAGATGATCGACGCCGTGGTGGCGGCCAACGCGGGCGGCAAGTACGACCTGTCCTCGCTGCGCTTCATCTCTCACTCGGCCGAGTGGGACGAGATGACCACCGTGGACGACTCGCCGTGGTGCCGCTCCAAGATGGGCGGGTACGGGCAGACGGAGGTGGGCGGCATGCTCACCTTCCTGGGCCTGGCGCCGGGCGCGGCGGGTTTCGCGGGCCGTCCCTCGCCGCTGGTCCAGGTCCGCATCCTGGCTCCTGATGGTACGGAGCTGCCGCCGGGCGAGGTGGGCGAGATCTGCGCTCGCGGCAAGAGCCTCTTTTCCGGATATTTCGCCCGACCCGAGCTAAATGCCGCTAAGTCCGCCTACGGGTGGCACCACACCGGCGACCTCGGCCGCCGCGAACCCGACGGCACCATCACCTTCGTCGGCCCCAAACTCCGGATGATCAAGTCGGGCGCCGAGAACGTCTACCCCGCCGAGGTCGAGCGGGCGCTCAAGGCGCACCCCACCGTGGCCGACGCCGCCGTCATCGGGACGCCCGACGAGCGCTGGCACCAGGCCGTCAAGGCGGTCGTGGTGACCCGGCCCGGGAAGACGGCCACCGCGGAGGAGCTGATCGAACACGTCAGGTCCACGCTGGCCAGCTACAAGAAGCCGCGCGAGGTGGTCTTCGCCGAGGAGATCCCGAAGAAGGGGTTCACGCCCGACTACGACGCCCTCGACGAGCGCTACGGCGGCGGCAACTACCCCGGCGTGTAGTCCAGCGGGAGGCCGGCGGCGAGGTGGGCCAGAGCCCGGTCGAGCTCGGCAGGGCCGTCCATGTCCGGGTCCTTGGCCCAGTCGAACCAGACGCTCACGACGACGCCGACGATCGCACCGGTGATGTTGCGCATCTCCGGATCGTCCGCCGGACGGCCGGACCGGCGCGCCAGCATCTCCTGGATGGTCCTGATCGCCCCGCTGACGTTCTCCAGGCTCGCCGTCCACAACTCGGGCACGGTCAGCATGAGCTTCTCGCGTTCGAGCCCTTCGGCGACCTCCTCCTCGCTCTGCGCCGCGAAGATGGCCCGCATGGCCAGGCGCATGGCCTCGACCGGGTGCAGGTCGCCGGGCAGCGCGTCCAGCGCCTCCACGAACGGCGGGAACTGGTCGAGCAGCACCAGGTCTTCCTTGGTGGCGAAGTAGCGGAAGACCGTGCTGGGCGCGACCTCGGCGGCCTCGGCGACCTGCTCGATCGTGGTGGCCGCATACCCCTGCTCGCGGAACAGGCGTAGGGCCTCCTTCTGGATCAGGGCCTTCGTCCTGGCCTTCTTGCGCTCGCGCAGCCCGCTCATGATCCCCATTCTGCCGCTCCACGACGTCTCCTACAAAATGGTGGTCAACTTTGAAATAGAAGTCTACTCTCAAAATTATGGAATTCCCGAAGACGTTCACGAACCGCCCCGAGCTGCCCCTCACCCGCGTGGCGTCCTACGACGGCCACCCCGGCTGGCTGGTCACCCGGCACGCCACGGTCAGGCAGGTGCTGGCCGACCCGCGTTTCAGCGCCCGGCAGGAGCTCCGGCGCCCGATGTTCAGGCCGGTGCGGGTCAACGGGCCCCGCGAGCCGGCCGCGCCCGGCTGGTTCTCCGCCATGGACGCGCCCGAGCACACCCGCTACCGGCGCCACCTGCACACCTGGTTCAGCGCCCGCAACCTCAGGAGGCTCGAGCCCCGGGTCACCGAGATCGCCCGCGAGCTCCTGGACGCCATGGACGACCCGGCCGACCTGGTCCGCGACTACGCGCTTCCGCTGCCGTCCCGGGTGATCTGCGAGGTCCTCGGCGTGCCGTACGCCGACCACGAGTTCTTCGAGGCCGAGACCGCGATCGTCGCCGCCTACGAGCCGGAGTCCGCCGGGGCCGCCATGATCCGGCTGGCCGCCTACATGCGCGAGCTGGTCGAGCGCGGGCCGGAGGACGGCGTGCTGGCCGAGCTGATCGAGAACGGCAGCGGCCTCACCCACGAGGAGCTCGCCAACATCGGCCTCGGCCTGCTGACCGCCGGGCACGAGACGACCGCGCACATGATCTCGCTCGGCGTGCTCGCGCTGCTGGAGCATCCTGACCAGCTCGCCGCACTGGCCGCCGATCCGGACCTGATGGACCCGGCCGTCGAGGAACTGCTGCGCTACCTGTCGATCCTGCACCTGGGCGCGCCCAACCGGGTCGCGCTGGAGGACGTGGAGCTCGACGGGGTCGTGGTCCGGGCGGGCGAGACGGTGACCGTCAGCCTGCCCGCCGCCAACCGCGACCCCGAGGTGTTCACCGGCCCGGAGCACCTCGACCTCGCCCGCCCCGAGGCGCGCGAGAACCTCGGCTTCGGCCACGGCGCCCACCTGTGCCTCGGCCACAACCTCGCCCGGATGGAGATGGCCGTCGCCTACCGGGAGCTGTTCGCGCGCCGGCCCACGCTGCGGCTGGCCGTACCGTCTGAGCAGGTCGTGCTGCGGACGGACGCGGTGGTGTTCGGCGCGGTCAGCATCCCCGTGACCTGGGACTAGAGGATCGCGAGCGGGTTGAGCGGGCTCGCGGTGCCCCCCTCCAGCCGCAGCGGCGCCGCGACGAACACGAAGTCGGTACGGCCGGCCGCCGCGAGCTCCTCCAGCCAGAGCATCTCGACGAGGTGGATGCCGTGGCGGTGCAGCAGGATCAGGTGGAGATCGTCCTCCAGCTCCTCGTCGGCGCGCTGGTGCTCGTTCAGCCCGCCGATAGCCGCGTTGTCGCAGGCCACGACGGCCACGTCGCGCGCGGCCAGCCACCGCCCCGCGTCGGCGGACAGGCCGGGCTGCCCCGACCAGTACTCGTCGGGCGAGCGCCCCCACACCAGCGGCCACCCGGTACGGATCACCGCCACGTCACCGGGCGAGACGTCCGCGACGGCGGCCAGTTCCTCCGGCGTGATCCGGTGCCCGGCGAGCAGGTGCTCCACCCCCAGGTGGCGCGGCACGTCGAAGAGCACGCCCTTCGCCACCACCCCGCCCACCTGGTCGATCCCGCACTTCTTGGCCCCGTAGGAGCGGACTTCGGCGGCCGGGTGCCCGTTGTACAGTTCGTCGCCCGACCACATGTGGCACAGCGCGTCCATGTGGGTGGTGGTGCCGTGCGCGGAGACGATAAGCGCGTCGTCGGCCATCCGCAGGCCGGCGCCGACCGGCCGGGCGCCGGCGGCGAAGTCGGCGCCGTCGATGGACATGTAGTGCTGCGGCAGCGGCCTGCCGCGCAGGTGGGGGCCGCGGCGTCCGATCGGGGCGGCCAGGCTGACCACCTGGCCGGTGACGGCGGCGCGCAGCGCGCTCAGGACGGCGGGGCCGTTCAGGAGGTTGAGAGTGCCGCGCTGATCGTCTGGGCCGAAGCGGCCCCAGTTGTTAGGCTCGGAAACCAAGTAAGCGCTTCCTTTCATGCGGAGGTCTGATGCACTGCGATCCCCGGTTCTCGCGGGTGCGCGAGGTGTTCGAGCGGCAGTTCGCCGACGGCGAGGAACTTGGGGCGGCCTTCGCCGTCTACCTGGACGGCGAACTCGTCGTGGACCTGTGGGGCGGCGCCGCCGACCGGCACACGGGCCGCGCGTGGGAGGCGGACACGCCCGTCTTCGCCTACTCCTGCACGAAAGCGCTGACCGCCGCCGTCGCGCTGAGCGTGATCGACGACGTCACCGCGCCCGTCACCCGCTTCTGGCCGGAGTTCGCCACGCCGGAGACGACCGTGGAGCATCTGCTCACTCACCAGGCGGGGCTGCCGGTGATCGAGGATCCGGTGCCCGTCGAGTCGTTCGAGGATCTGCCCGCCATCGCCGCCCGCCTCGCGGGCCAGCGCCCCATCTGGCAGCCCGGCACCGCCCACGGCTACCACGCGCTGACCTACGGTTTCCTGGTCGGCGAGGTGGTGCGCCGGGTCACCGGCCGTTCGATCGGCTCGCTGGTGGCCTCGGAGATCGCCGGCCCGCACGCCCTGGACCTCTGGGTGGGCGCCCCTGACGACGTGATCGACCGCGCCGCCCGTCTCACCACCCGCCCCCCATCCGGTACGGCTCCCGCCGCCTCCGGTACGGCTCCCGCCCCCGCGATGCCCCCCGACACCCCCGCGTCCCAGGCAGCCCTTGACCCGGACAGCCTCATGAACCGCGCCCTCGGCAACCCCGGCATGAACCTGCTCAAAGGCGGCGCCAACCACCCCGTCGTCCTGCGCGCCGGCTGGCCCGGGGCTGGCGTGGTCACCACCGCGAAGGGATTGGCCGGCTTCTACCGCACCCTGATCGCCGGCGACCTCCTCCCCCAGGACCGCCTCAAGGACGCGCTGCGCCGCCGCGTGGAAGGGCCGGACCGGGTCCTGCTCATGGACAGCTCGTTCGGCCTCGGCTTCTCCCGCCCCTCGACGACCTTCCTCACCCCGCCCAAGGCGGTGGAGGCGTTCGGCCACGGCGGCCTGGGCGGCTCCCTGGGCCTCGGCGACCCGGCGCGCGGCCTGGCCCTGGCCTACGTCATGAACCGCCTGGCCGGCAGCATGACGGGCAGCCTGCGCGCGTACCGCCTGACCGAAGCCGTCTACGCCTCCCTCTGACGGGCTCACTGCATGGTGATGCCGCCGCTCACCGACAGCGTCTGCCCGGTGATGTAGGCGGCCCGATCGGTGCACAGGTAGGTGACCAGCCCGGCCACGTCGGCCGGTTCGCCGAGGCGGCGGAGCGGGATGCTCTTGGCGATCTTCTCGACCAGGCCGGGCTTCTCCTCCGCCACCCGGCGCAGCATCGGGGTGTCCGTCGGCCCTGGGCAGACCACGTTGGAGGTGACGTTGCCCCGCGCCGCCTCCCTGGCCAGCGTCTTGGCCAGGCCGAACAGGCCCGCCTTGGTGGCCGCGTAAGCGCCCTCGCCGCCGGAGCCGGCCCGCGCGCCGTCCGAGGAGACGAACACCAGCCGACCCCACTCGCGCTCCAGCATCCCCGGCAGCAGCAGCTTGGTGAGCAGCATGGGCGCGCGCAGGTTGACCAGCCACATGAGGTCCCAGGCGGCCGGGTCGCTGTCGACGAACGGCTCCACGATCGACACCCCCGCGTTGTGCACGAGGATGTCCACCGCCCCGACGCCCTCGCAGAACTCGGCGACGGAGTTGGCGTCGGCCAGGTCCACCCGGCGCGCCTCCGCCCGTCCTGGCCCCTCCGACCAGGCGGTCCCTCCGGAGTCCACGACCCACGGGAACGTGTGCGCCAGTTCGGCCGCCACCTTGTCCGCCGTCTCCTGCTGGACGTCGGCCACGACCACGTGCGCGCCGAGCGACACGAGATCCGCGCAGATGGCGGCCCCGATGGCCCCGGCCCCGCCGGTCACCACCGCCCGCCGCCCATCCAGCCGCAGTCCTTCCATCTCCCTCACCTCTTCCGCTCAGGAGCACCGCCCCACGCCGCGACGAGGTCCGCGGCGCTCACGCGGGTGGCCAGCAGTCCCAGTGTGTGCTTCAGTACGGCCGCCGCATAGTCGTCCGGCACCCCCGCCACCGCGTCCCTGACCACGCTCACCCGGTAGCCGAGGTTGACCGCCTCCAGGGCCAGGCCGGGGATGCCGAGGTTGAGCGAGACCCCTGTCGCCACGACGGTGGTGACGCCGAGGGAGCGCAGCGTCGTGTCCAGCGAGGTGCCGGTGAACGGCGAGAAGCCGTGGTGGCGCCGGTTCTCCAGGTCGCCGGGGGCCATCAGCCCGTCGAGCACCTCCACGGCCGCGGTGCCCTCCAGCATGTGCCCGGGGTCGCGGAGCAGTCCGGCGATGAACGGGCAGTTGTCGGTGTGCGAGCCGGCCCGGTCGGCGCGGAAGGCGGCGGTGCAGTGGATGACGGGTATCCCGGCGGCCCGTGCGGCGTCCAGGACGGCCGTGGTGTTCGCGACGACGTCGTGTTTGTCGCAGGCGGCGACCAGTTCCGGAAATTTCGTGAGATCGCCGATGACACCCCGCTGCATCTCCATCACCAGCACAGCCGTTCCGCCCATCCAGACCTCCAGCCAAGCGCTTGCTTGTCTCGGAGCCTAACATCACGCGCGCGGGGAACGTCAGTCCCGCGGCAGCGGGGAGGACGGGGCGTCCTCGTCGCCCACCACGCGCTTGATCGCCACCCACAGACCGTAGGGATGCCCCCGCACCGGCAGCGGCCCGGCGCCCGGGTCCGACCGCAGCTCCTTCACCAGGGCCACGCACATCAGCATCATCACCACCACGAACGGCAGCGCGATGATGATCGTGGCCTGCTGCAGCCCGGTCAGGCCGCCGGAGATCAGCAGGACCACCGCCACCGCCCCGATCAGCACGCCCCACACGATCACCAGGGGCCGCGGCGGATGCAGGGAGCCGCGGGTGGACAGCGAGCCGAGCACGAGCGAGGCCGAGTCGGCGCCGCTGACGAAGTAGAGCGCGATGAGGACCACGGCCACGACGGTGGTGACGGCGGCCAGCGGCAGGTCGTCCAGCAGGGCGAACAGCGCGGCCTCCGAGCCCTTCGCGATGGCGGGGGCGAAGTCGGCGGTCCCGGCGCGCTGCATGGTCAGCGCGCTGCCGCCGCTCACGCAGAACCACAGGACGCTGACCGCGCTCGGCACCAGCATGACGCCCACGATGAACTCCCTGATCGTGCGCCCGCGCGAGATGCGCGCGATGAACGCGCCGACGAACGGCGCCCACGACAGCCACCACGCCCAGTAGAAGATCGTCCAGGTGCCCAGCCACTCCTTGCTGGTGAACGCGCCGGTCCGGGTGGACATGGCGATGAGGTCGGACAGGTAGCCGCCGATCGAGGCGGGAACCAGGTCGAGGATGGCGACCGTGGGGCCGAAGACGAAGATGACGAGGGCCAGCGCCAGCGCCAGGTACACGTTCACGGTGCTCAGCCACTGCACGCCCCCGTGCACCCCGGTCGCGGCCGAGATCACGAAGCACAGGGTCAGCACCACGATGATGATCACCTCGGCGCGCCGGCCGCTGAAGTCGAAGAGCTCGTTGAGCCCGTACTCCACCTGCAGGGCGCCGAGTCCGAGGCTGGTGGCGGTGCCGAAGACGGTGGCGAGGATGGCCAGCAGGTCCAGGACCCGGCCGATGCCCTTGCGCCGGCCGAACAGCGGCTCGAACGCGGCGCTGAACTGGTTGCCGCGCCCCTTGCGGAACGTCGAGTACGCCAGCGCCAGGCCGGTGATCGCGTAGATGGCCCAGGGGTGCAGGGTCCAGTGGAAGAGCGTGTACTCCATGGCCGTGCGCGCGGCGTCGGCGGTGCCCGTCTGGACGCCGATGCCGGGCGGCGGCTTGAAGTAGTGGGTCAGCGGCTCGGCGACGCCGTAGAACATGAGGCCGATGCCCATGCCGGCGGCGAACATCATCGCCATCCAGGCCAGCGTGGTGAACTCGGGGGTGTCGTCGTCGCGGCCGAGCCGTACCTTGCCATAGCGGCCGGCGGCGAGCACGAGCGCGAGCACCAGGAAGAAGTCGGCGGCCACCACGAACACCCAGCCGCAGTTGGCCAGGACCCAGCCCAGGGCGCTCTCGCCGACGGCGTTCAGCGACCCTGCGGAGACGGCGCCCCAGATCACGACGCCGAGCAGCAGGACCACGGCGATCGTGAACAACGGGACATCGGGCTTGTGCGTTCTCATTACGCAGCGTCATACCCCAATAACGGAGGGCGAAATATCGCGTCGCGTGACAACCGGAACGGTGGGTGAGACCGTCGAACCGGAGACGGCTGTGTTATGGGGGTTCGTTTTGGTCCCTGGTTACCGCGAAGTTCGCCAGCTCGGCGCCGGCCGCACCGGCCGTGTGTTCCTCGCCACCTACCAGGCCACCGGCGCCTATGTGGCGATCAAGTACCTGAACGCCACCCTGCGCAGGGACGACGAGTTCATGACCCGCTTCCGCGCGGAGTCACCCAGGCTCGTCGAGATCGACGATCCGAACGTGGTCACCTTTTACGAGTATGTCGAGACCGGCACCAGGGCCGCGGTGGTCATGGAGGTGGTCGACGGCGTCTCGCTGCGCACGCTGCTGACCGAGCACGGGCGTACCAGCCCCGAGGCGGCGCTCGTGCTGCTCAAGGGCACGCTGCTGGGGCTGGCCGCGGCCCACGAGAAGGGCGTGGCGCACCGCGACGTCAAGCCGGAGAACGTGCTCGTGCAGGCCGACGGCGCCGCCAAGCTGGCCGACTTCGGCGTCGTGGTGCACGCCGAGGAGCCCGGCGTGCCCGCGGGCAGCCCGCCGTACATGTCGCCCGAGCTCTGGACCCACGGTACGGCCGGCATCCCCGCCGACCTGTACGCCGCGGCCTGCCTGCTTTTCGAGTGCGTGAAGGGGCGGCCGCCCTTCCGTGCCGACGACATCGCGGCCCTGCGTGACAAGCACCTGGTGGAGCCGGTGCCGGTGGAGGTCGTCCCGGACACGCTGCGGGATCTGCTGCGGCGCGGGCTGGCCAAGGACCCGGCGGTGCGCTACGCCTCGGCCCGGCAGTTCGCGGCCGAACTGGAGGAGGACGCGGTCGCCGGGTACGGGCCCGGCTGGGAGCAGCGGGGCCGCCGCCACCTGGCCGAACTGGCCACGCTGCTGGCGCTGCGCTTCCCGCTGGCCAAGCCGGACGCCGACGCCTCCCCCTCGGGCGCGCCGGAGGCCCGCCGCGAGCGCCGCAAGGTGACGCTGCCCCGGCTGCCCCCGCACCTGTGGGTGGCGGGCGGAGCCGTGGTCGCGGTGCTGATCGGGCTCATGCTGTCGGGCGGACGGCTGCCGCCGGGTCCGGGCATGCTGCTCGTACCCCCGGACGACGCCCCGCAGGGCGTGGCGCAGAGCCCCGCGACCTCCGCCAGGAAGCCCGGCTCCACCCCCGCGGCCTCCCCTCCCCCGGCCTCCCCGAAGACCTCGCCGACCGGCCGGCCGGCGCGGACCGCCACCCGCGGCGTCAGCCCGCCCGGCGTGCCGACCGACGCGCCGCCGCCCACCCCGCCCGCGTCCACCCCGCCGCCGACGCCGACCGCCGTCCCGACGCCCACGGCGACGGCGACCGGCGGAGGGCTGCCGCGCACGTCCGTGCGGTCGGCCAGCATCATGGGCTGGAGCGGGTCGGCCGGAGCGGTGCGGGTGGCGGCCTCCGGAGCCGGGCCGGTGCGGCTGACGGTCTCCTACACGCGGCGCGACGACGGCGAGAGCTCCCGCGTCGTGCACAAGGAGACGACCACGCTCAGCGGGCAGACCTCCTACACCTCGGGCTTCACCCGCGACCTCGGGGACGTGGGCTGCGGCGAACGCGCGTACTTCGGCGTGGTGGTCCTGACGACGCCGGCCGCCGCGAACGGGCCGCAGGTGAGCGAGGTCGCCATGGACGGCCCGGCCTGCCCGCCGGCCTCGCCGTCGGCCTCACAGTCGTCCTCGTCGCCGTCTCGCGGCGCGGCCTCGCCCCCCACCCCCTCTTCCTCGCCGTCGCCGTCCGAGGCTCTTGTTGACTAACCAAGCGTGCGCTAGCTTGGCAAGCGATGAAGCATGCCACCGTCTGCACGTTCACCGTGGTGTACCGCTCGTTCGTGCCCGAGTTCCGGGGGCGCGAGCCGTACGTGCTGGCCTGGGTTGACCTGCCCGACGGGACCCGCGCGTTCGGCCAGGTCATCGACTGTCCGCCGGACAGCGTGCGGGTCGGGATGCCCGTCCGGATGACCCTCGTCGACGACCTACCCCAGTGGAGGCCAGCGTGAAGCTCGGCAACGTGTTCATCCCCGTCAAGGACCTCGACGCGGCGATCGCCTTCTACGGGCTGCCGGTCAAGTTCCGCGACGGCGACCGCTTCGCCGCCCTCGACGGCGGCGGGGTCACGCTGGCACTCGCCGCTCCGGCCGAGCACGTCACCGACGCCTGCGCGCCGTCCTACAAGGTCGATGACGTACGGCGGGCCGTACAGGATCTGGAAGCCCGCGGCGCGACCGTCATCGCGCCGCCCGCGGCCGGTCCCCACGAGATCAGGGCGGTCCTGCGCGACCCCTCGGGCAACGTCTTCGTGCTGTACACGTCCCTCTGAACCGGAGGCCTCCCCCCATGGCGCGATCACCCTACGGAAACTACGGCCACGCGATCCTGACCGCCGGCGCGCTGCGCACCCCCGACCGGGTCGCGCTCACCTACTGCGGCGAGCAGAGCTTCACCTACGACCAGCTGAACCGGATCGTCAACCGCCGCGCCCACGCCCTGCTGGCCGCCGGCATCGAGCCGGGCCAGCGAGTCGCCGCCCTGCTCAACGAGACGCTCCAGGTGGCCGAGGTCTACCTCGCCCAGGCCAAGATCGGCGCGATCACCGCCGCGCTCAACCCCTACTGGCCCGTCGAGACCCTCCAGGCCGTCGTCGAGCGCTCCGGCTGCACCGCCTTCGTCTACGACTCCACCGTCGCGGAGGTCGTCGAAAGGATCCGCCCTGACCTGCCCGCCGTCACCACCTGGATCAGCGCGACCGACCTCCAGCACGACGACGAGAGCGAACCCCCGCTCGGCGGCCACCACGACGACCCGCTCGCGCTCTACTACACCTCGGGCACCACCGGCCTGCCCAAGGCGGTCGTCCACACGCACGCCTCGTCGCTGGCCACCGCCCAGATCTGGCTCGACGTCCCGCGCGCCGACGACTCCGTCTTCGGCACCGGCGCGATCATCTGGGGCATCGGCTTCCCCGCGATCGTCGGCCCGGCCCTGTACGCCGGGATGCGCCTCGTCCTCGAACAGGACTGGGGCCCGGCCAACTTCCTCAAGGTCGTCCCCCGCGAGAAGGTCACCCACGTCTCCCAGATCCCCTCCTTCTACGCGGCGCTGCTCGGCGGCGACGACCACACCGGCGTCGACCTGTCCTCCCTTCGGGTGATCATGCTGGGCGGCGAGCCGCTGACCGCGCCCATGCTCCAGAAGATCAAGGAACGCCTTCCGGAGGCCGGGGTCTACTCCTACTACGGCCAGACCGAGGCCCCCTACACCTGCATGGGCCGCGTCGACGACGGCTCCACCCCGCTCGGCGCCTCCGGCCGGGCCCGCACCGGCAACGCCGTGAAGATCACCGGCCCGGCCGGCGAGCGGCTCGTCGGGCAGACCGGCGAGATCAACCTGGCCGGACCGCACCGCATGGCGGGCTACGACGGCGAGCCAGGTCAGACGGCCGACGTGCTGCGCGGCGACTGGTACGTGGGCGGCGACCTCGGCTCCCTCTCCGCCGAGGGCGTGCTGCAGGTGCTCGGGCGGCGCGAGGACGCGATCCTGAAGTCGGGCCAGTGGACCCAGCCCGCCACCGTCGAGGAGGCGGCCGCCGCACTCGACGGGGTGGCCGAGGCCGGGGCCGTCGGCGTTCCCGAAGGTGCCTCCGAGCAGCGCGTCCTGCTGGCGGTCGTGGCGCGGGCCGGGCATTCGCTGGAACCGGCGAAGATCGCGCTCGCCCTGGCCGACACGCTCGCCCCGCACCAGCGGCCGGACACGATCGTGGTCGCCGACACGCTGCCGCACTTCCAGGACGCCTCCGGCGGACCCGGCAAGCTGCTGCGCCGCGAGATCCGCGAGACCTACGGACACCTGGTGGAGCACGGTGACCCAGCCTGACCCCGCGGTTTCAGAGTTCGAGGCCAAGGCTCTTCTGGCGGCAGCCGGCGTGGCGGTGCCGCGGGGCGTCGTGGTGCGGGACGGTGACTTCTCCGCCGCCACCGGGCTGGCGGCGCCCCTGGTCCTGAAGGGCGTCGGTCCGCTCCACAAGTCCGACGTCGGCGCGGTCCGCCTCGGCCTCACCCACGCCGACCTGCCCGCCGAAGCGACCGCCATGACCGCCCGAGCCGACCTCGACGCCTACCTCGTCGAGGAACAGGCCGCCCCCGGCATCGAACTGATCGCCGGCCTCGTCCACGACCCAGGGTTCGGCCCGGTCCTGCTGACCGGCCTGGGCGGCGTCTTCACCGAGGCACTCCGCGACACCGCCCTGCGCCTCTGCCCGATCACGGAGTCCGACGCGCGCCGCATGCTGGCCTCTTTGCGCGGATCGCCCCTCCTGTACGGCTATCGCGGCGCGGACCCGGTGGACGTGGACGCGGTGGTCAAGATCCTGCTGGCGCTGGGCGGAGCGGGCGGCCTCTGGGAACGTCTGGACCTGGGCGAGTTCGAGCTGAACCCGATCATCGCCACGCCCGGCGGCGCCGTCGCCGTGGACGCCCGCTACATCCTCGGCCGTCACGCCTCTCTCCCGAGTCGCCCCGTACCCGACCTTCTGCCGCTGTTCGAGCCCAACGCGGTCGCCGTGGTCGGCGCCTCCACCACCCGACCGAACTTCGGGAACATGTTCCTGGAGTTCTACAAGGCCGCCGGGACACCCGTCGTGGCCGTCCACCCCACGGCCGAGGAGATCGCCGGGGTGCCCGCCGTGCCGTCGCTGGACGCCGCCGACGTCGACTACGCCCTCGTCGCCGTGCCCGCCGCACGATGTCCCGACGTGGTACGGCAGGCGGGCCGCGTGCCGTACGTGCAGGTGATGAGCGGCGGCTTCGGCGAGACCGGCGCGCACGACCTGGAGGCGGAGCTGGTGTCGGCGGCCCGCGCGGCCGGGACGCGGCTGCTCGGGCCGAACTGCATGGGCGTTTACAGTCCGCGGGGCCGCCAGACGTTCGTGGGCGGCGGGCTGGGCGAGCCCGGCGGCATCGCGCTGATCTCGCAGAGCGGCGGGCTGGCCGGAGAGGTGATCAAGGTCGGTGAGCGCCGGGGGCTGCGGTTCAGCCGCGTGGCCACCGTCGGCAACGCGGCCGACGTGACCCCGGCGGAGATTCTGCGCTGGCTGTCGGCCGATCCGGAGACCGCGGCCGTGGGCTTGTATCTGGAGGATCCGCGCGACGGGCGCGCCCTCTTCGAGGCGGTGGCCGGTTGCCCGAAGCCCCTGGTCATGCTGGTGGGCGGGCGCAGCGCGCAGGGACGGCGGGCCGCCGCGTCCCACACCGGCGGCCTGGTCGGCGACGGCCGCATCTGGCAGGCGCTCGCCGACCAGACCGGCACCACGCTCGTCTCCAGTCAGGACGACCTGATCGGCGTACTGTCCTACTTCCAGTCGCACGCGCGCCGCCTGCTGTTCGGTGACGCGGGCGGGGTGCTGGTGGTGGGGCCGAGCGGCGGGGCGAGCGTGCTGGCCGCTGACGTGCTCGATCGGGCGGGGCTGCGGCTGGATCCGCTGGCCGACAACGTCACCGACGAACTGCGCGCTCTCGGGGTCGGGGTCGGCAGTTCACTGGCCAATCCGCTGGAGATCCCGGTGGGGCCGCGAGGGCGGGCCGAGCTGGTGCGTGAGGTGGTGGGGGCGATCGTGGGGCGGCAGCCGTACCTGGACGTGGTCGCGCACGTGAACGCGCAGAGCTTTTTCACCTACGGCACGCGGGCGGAGCCCTTGCTCGAATACGCGCGGGCTTTGGCGGCGGCTCAGGAAGACGTGCGGGCGCGGGTGACTTTGGTCGTGCGGAACGCGGAATGCGCGCCGGACGGGGTCGAAGAAGAGGTCAGGCGGATCGTCGCCGTCGCGGGGATCCCGGTTTATCGGTCGATGGAGGCGGCGGCCGTGGCCGTCGCGGCTGGAGGGCGTCATGGGACTGCTTGACGGGAAAGTGGCGCTGATCACCGGCGGCGCCCGCGGAATGGGCGCCTCTCATGTGCGCCTGTTTCTGGAAGAGGGCGCGCGGGTGGTGTTCGGGGACGTGCTCGACGACGAGGGAAAGGCGCTCGCGGAGGAGACCGGGGCGATTTACGTCCGGCACGACGTGACCAAGCCCGAGGAATGGGCGCGGGCCGCCGACGCCGCCGTGGAGGCCTACGGGAAGCTGGACGTGCTGGTCAACAACGCCGGGATTCTCAAGTTCCGGCGGATCGCGGACATGGCGCCCGAAGAATTCGACCGGGTGGTCGACGTCAATCTCAAAGGCACCTGGCTCGGAATCAAAACCGTCATCGAGCCGATGCGCGCAGCGGGCCGGGGGGCGATCGTCAACATCTCCTCGATCGAAGGATTCATCGGGGCGGCCGGGCTTTCCGCTTACGCCGCCTCGAAATTCGCCATCCGGGGAGTGACGAAATCGGCGGCCCGGGAGCTGGCGCCGTACAAGATTCGCGTCAACTCCGTCCACCCGGGAGCGATCAACACACCCATGGCGCTGGACCCGGACATGATGAACGAGGTCGACGCCGATTCCTTCGTGAAATCCATGGTCATCAAGCGTTTCGCCAAGCCCGTGGAAGTGTCGCACCTGGTGGCGTTCCTGGCCTCGGACAAGGCGTCGTACTGCACGGGCAGCGAATTCACCGTCGACGGCGGGCTCACCACCGGCGCCGGCTACTGAACCACGATCAGGTACGGCGGCGCCGCGTCCGGGTGGCCGCCACCGGATCGACCGCGGTCCACGTGGCGGCCAGCTCGACCGAACGGGCGCGCCCCGCGTGGATGTGCCGCAACACCTGGTCGGCGGCGGCGTCGGAGTCGTGCGCCGCGATGGCCTGATACAGCTCGTGGTGCTCGGCGCACTGCTGTTCCGGGTCATAGTGCGTGAGCCGGAACAACCACCTCAGCCGTGCCTCCAACGGGCGCATCATGTCGACCAGGAGCGCGTTGCCCGACAACGCCACCACCGCGGTGTGGAACGCGGCGTTGGCCAGCGCGATCGCCCGCGCGTCCCGCCTCCGGGTGGCCTCGTCCGCCTGATCCAGTACGGCCCGCAGCGCCGCCAGCCCGTTCCCGTCAGCCCGCTGAGCCGTGAGCCGGGCGGCCAGGACCTCCAGGCTCTCCCGCACGTCGAAGAAGTCCGCCACGTCCTGCGGGGTGAACGGGCTGACCAGCACCCCCTGCCGCGGCACCAGCACCACGAGCCGCTCCGCCTCCAGCCGCCCGAGCGCCTCCCGCACCGGCACCCTGGACACCTCGAGCTCGGCGGCCAGGTCCCGCTCGATGAGGCGCTGCCCGGGGTGCAGGTCACCCTCGATGATGCGCTCTTTGAGCGTGGCGTAGACGGTCTCCCTGGCCGTGGACATGCCCCAACCCTACGGTCTCCCCCTGCCCACCCTCCCCGGACAGACCAGCCCCCAAGAACACCCCGACGGCCGACAACCCAAGCCCGCAAGGCGACACCCCAAGCCCCTTGGCAGGGCGACAGCCCAAGGGCGCAGACCCAAGGGCACAAGCACGTGGGCCCTGACCCGTGGGCGGGGGGCCGAGGGCGCGGACCCAAGGGCGCAGGCCCGAGGACCCCGACCCGAGTGCGGGAGCCGGGGGCGCGGGCCGAGGACCCCAGGGCGCGGGGCCGAGGACGGGGACCCGAGAGCGGGGACCCGTGGGCGCCGTGGGGGTTGGGGTCCGAGGGCGGGGGGCCGAAGGGCGGGGACCCGTGGGCGCCGTGGGGGTCCGAGGGCGGGGCGGCTTCGCGCAGAGCAACCACCCAACGGGCGCTAGAGGCCACCGGCGTGCCGAAGGGCGGGAGCCCAGAGTGTCCGGGAGCCCAGAGTGTCCAGGATGCCGGGGTGTCCCCGGGGTGGGGTGTCTGGGGGGTCGAGTGTCCGGGATGGCGAGGTGTGCGGGGGCGGGGCAGGTTAGGGGAGGGGGGCTGGGTGGGTGGTCCAGCCTGTGGGGGTGATGAAGAGGCCGGTGGCCTCGACCAGCGGGGTGCCGTCCAGGGCGGTGATCTGGCCTTCCGACCAGGACTTGCGGCCTTCGGCCCGGACGTGTTCGGCCCTGGCCAGCAGGGGCGTGCCGTACGGGACCGGCTTGCGGTAATGGACGGTCAGGGAGGCCGTCATCCCGGCCGCGCCCGCAGCGGCGGCGGCCTGGCCGAGCAGGTGGTCGAGGATCATCGCGCTGATCCCGCCGTGCACGGATCCGGGCGGGCCTTCGTGCATGGGCCGGAAGGACAGCCGCGCGTGTACGGCGGCGCCGTCGCGTTCGACGACCAGGGGCAGGGCGTGCGGGTTGGCGCCGCCGGTGACGGCGTTGCCCAGGTGGCGCAGGCTGCCGTCGGGCCCGATCTCGAACGGCCGCGGCGTGTCGCGGGTGACGGCGCGCAGGCGGGCGGTGGCCTCGGCGAGCATCGCGGTGACGGCGGTGAGCTCGGGTTCCTGGACATCGGTCAGGGCGGTGGCGTCCATCAGGTCGCGGACCTGCGCGGACAGCTCGCAGAGCGCCTGGAGCCGGGCTTCGACGGGGGCCGCCTCGATCGTCATGACCAGCAGCATACCGAACTATATTCGGTAGATCTTTTCCCCCTTTCCCGGCGATTTCGGGAAATTTCTGGCAGCCTCCTGACCTGCGGTTTTGCCGTCGAGCTGCACTTGGCGCTTTCTTGGCTCATGCTTGACCTGGCCTTTTGGCGAGGTAGCCTCACTCCTCACGGAAGACAACAGCCCCCCACTGTCGTCACTAGCGTCCCGGGTTGCTCCCTCGTACCCGGGCTGCCCGGAAGGTCCGCAGCACGTACATGACGCCAGAGATGAAGAAGTTCATCGACCTGCTGGAGAAGGAACTCGGGTACTCCGAGAAGGCCGATGCGTACACCAAGTTCGGCGACTGGTACGGCAAGAACATCGAGTTCGACGCCGACTACAGTTCGGCACCTTGGTGCGACATGTACCTCTCCTGGGCGGCGGCCAAGCTGGGCTACGAGGACTGGGTAGGGCAGTTCGCCTGGACCGTGGCGCACGCCGAGTGGTTCCAGGAGCAGGGCGCGTGGGGGAAGACGCCCAAGCCGGGCGCGTTCGTCTTCTACGACTGGCGCGGCGGCAACGACGTCGACGGCATCGACCACGTGGGCATCGTGACCCGGGTCGAGGGCGACACGATCTACACGATCGAGGGCAACATCGACGGCGGTGTCGCCAAGCGCAAGGAACGCGACACCAGCAAGGTCGTCGGCTACGGCTATCCGGAGAAGATCAAGGCCCGCCTCGACAAGGAGGCCGCGCGCAAGCGCGAGGAGCAGGAGGCCCAGGAGGTCAAGGCCTCGACCGGCCAGCCGACCGACGGCGACGGCATCCCGGATCAGGGACTGACCGCACTGATCCCCCAGACGGCCCCAGAACAGGCGCACGCCCCCCTGTCCGCCCCTTCACCCCAGAAGACCGCAGAAAGCCCCGCAGCGCCCAAATCCGGCGCGAACCGGCCCACTGAGGCGCGGCCCGAGACCGCCAAGCCCGGCGTCGCCAGCACGGCCCCGGAATCCGGCAAAGCAGTCAAGAAGGGCAAGCACGCCAAGCCCGCCACCGCCGACACGAACGCCGCCACCACCGCGCCGCTGCCCGTGATCGTGGACCCCAAGCCCGCCGACTCGACCACCGCCCTGGGCACGCCCGCGTTCATCGGCTCGGCCCTGATCGCCGCCCTCGCCGTGCTCGCCGTCGCCAAAACCCGCCAGCTCCGTGTACGGCCCGCCGCAGCCACCCCGGCCAAGCCCGCCCCCAAGCGCGGCAGGCGCCGCCGCCCCCGCCGCGGCCAGATCGCCCTGGTAACCACCTCCGAGGTCACCCTGGCGACCGAGGCGGCCCCGGTCGCGGAAAAGCCGCTGGACCTGACGTTCGCCGGCCTGGAAACCGCCCCGGCCAAGCTGGGCGCCGAGCTGCCCCTGCGCGCCGGCGCGATCCTGGACCGCCCGATCGACGAGGTCAGCGCCCAGATGGAGGCCACGGCCAACGCCCTGGAAACACGGCACCCGGCGGTGGACACCCCGCAGCTCCCCCTGGACACGCGGCAGCCCGCCGTGGACACCTCGCACTACGTGTTCTCCGAGGACACCGGCGCGCTCCCCCGCATCTTCGACAAGCCCGAGCCCAACCTCGACCTCGACCGGCTCACCGCCAAGGCCCTGGAGAACCTCGACGCCGCCACCGCCCGCGCCGTCGAACCGTTCGACCCCTTCACCCCACGCGCACCCGCGCCGAAGAAGACCGGCTCCTACCACGGCCGGCGCCGCCGCTCCGAGCTCCCCACCGAGCTCGACACGGCCTTCGCCCAGAACGCCCAGTACGCTCCGGCCCGTGGACGACGCCACCGCGCCACCGCCCACGCGACGTTCGTCGGCGACATCCTGGACACCCCGGAGGCGTTCACCCAGGAGGCCCCGCTCCGCGGCCGCCGTCACCGCCGTACGGAAGCATCCCGCCGCGTCAACGCGTGACGCCTCAGCGGGGAAGCAGGCCGTAGGCGGCGGCGAAGGCGGTCAGCCCGCTCACGGCGTCCCGCGTACGCGACCACGGCCGCACGATCAGCCGGTCCACACCCAGGGCGGCCCAGTCGGGGACCTCCTCGGGTGACGCCAGTTGGTAGGCGTGCACGGTCACGGAGAAGTCCCGGTCAGCAGGCGGCCGCAACGCCTTGAGCTGGGGCCGGACCGACTCCAGGGTGTGCGGCATGCTGATCCACCCGTCCCCCAGCGTCCGCGCCCGCCGCAGCGCCGCAGCCGACTCGCCGCCGCACAACACCGGCAGTCGCGCCTGCACGGGCTTGGGCTCGAAGGCCACCTCGGGAAAGTCGTAGAAACGCCCGGAGTAGCTGACGACCGGCTCGCTCCACAGCCGCCGCGCCACCGCGAGGGCTTCGTCCAGCCGGGCGCCGCGCTCGGCGAACGGCACCCCGGCCGCCTCCCACTCCCCCCGGTACCACCCGGCGCCCACCCCGCACACGGCCCGCCCGCCCGACACCACGTCGAGCGTGGCGAAGGCGCGCGCCGACACGAAGGGGTGCCGCAGCGCGAACAGGTGCACCGCCGTCCCCAGCAGCACGTGCCGCGTGCAGGCGGCCAGGAAGCACAGATAGGCGGGCGCGTCGAACAGCGGTGTCGCCGGCCTGATCCCGGGGTTCGCGCCGCCCGGGTAGGTGGCCGTGGACAGGTCGGTGGTGAAGACGAGGTGCTCGGGCAGCCACACCGACTCGAACCCGAGCTCGTCGGCGGCCACCGCCACGTCCTTCCAGGCGGCGGGGTGGATGAGGCCGAGCGGCACGCCGTACTTCATGGGAACCTCGCAGCCCCGGGCAGTTCGGCGCGGACGATCGCGCGGTGCTCGGCCGCGCCGCCGTACGCGGCCGACAGCGACCAGGCCCGCGCGAGCCAGAAGCGCAGGTCCAGCTCATAGGTGTAGCCGATGGCGCCGTGGACCTGCAGGGCGGTGCGTGCGGCGAGCGCGGCGGCCTCGCTTGCCGCCGCCTTGGCCGCGCTGACGTCGCGGACGGCGCTGGGCCGCTCCAGCGTGAGGGCCGCCCGGCTCACCAGCGGCGCGGCGAACTCGATCGCGATCGCCACGTCGGCCAGCATGTGCTTGACCGCCTGGAAGCCGCCGATCGGGCCGCCGAACTGGGTGCGGGCGCGGGCGTAGCCGACCGAGGTGTCCAGCAGGTGGCGGGCCACCCCGATGAGCTGGGCGGCGGTCGCGACGGTGGCCCTGGGCAGGGCGGCGGCCCAGGATCCGGGCAGTTCGTCGGAGCCGGTCAGGCTCACCTCGAACATCCTGCGGCAGGGGTCGGCGCCGGGGGCGGGCGCCAGCCGTACCCGATCACGGGTGGTCACGCGCGGACCCATCACGACGAGGTCGGCGAGGTCGGCGTCGGGCGCGAGTCCGTCGTGGGCGGCGCTCACGGTGAGCGCGCCGAGCTTGGTCAGCTCGGGCAGCCCCTTCAGCAGGTACGGCACCGCCACGGCGGTCTCCACCACCGGGCCGGGCAGGCACGCGCGCCCGGTCTCCTCCAGCGCCGGGACCAGGTCGATGAGTTCCAGACCGAGTCCGCCGGCCGCGTCGGGCACCAGCGCGGTGAAGAAGCCGGTGGCGGCCAGTTCGGCCCAGCCGGGGACGCGCTCGGTGCGGAGGGCTTGGGGCGGGCAGTGGGCGCGAAGGACGTCCCTGACCGTGGCGGCCAGGGCGAGCTGGTCGTCGGTGAAGGCGAAGTTCATCGGGGCAGCCCCAGGACTCGTTCGGCGATGATGGAGCGCTGGATCTCGTTGGTGCCGGCGTAGATGGGCCCGGCCAGGGCGAACAGGAAGCCGTCGTGCCAGGAGGTGGCGGCGGCTCGTTCGCCGAGCAGTTCCATGGCGAGCGTGTGCATGCGCAGGTCGAGCTCGGACCAGAAGACCTTGCCCATGCTGGTGGCCGAGCCGATCTCCGCGCCCTCGGTCAGGCGGCGGGCGGTGGCGAAGGTGTGCAGTCGGTAGGCCTCGGCGTCGATCCAGCAGCGGGCGGCCCGGTCGGCGAGGACGGGGTCGGGCGCGGCGAGCCGCAGGAGGCGGTCGGCGGTGGCCAGGAAGCGGCCGGGGCTGCGCAGGGCGAGGCCGCGTTCGGAGGAGGTGGTGGCCATGGCGATGCGCCAGCCCTCGCCGGGTTCACCGAGGACCATGTCGTCGGGGACGAACACGCCGTCGAAGTGGAGTTCGGCGAAGCCGTGCTCGCCGTCGAGCTGGGCGATCGGGCGGACCTCGACCTCGTCGAGGGGGAAGAGGAAGTAGGTGAGGCCGCGGTGCCGTTCGCCGGAGGTGCGGAAGAGGCCGAAGCCGTGGGAGGCGTAGGCGGCGCGGGAGCTCCAGGTCTTGTGGCCGTGCAGGCGCCAGCCGCCGTCTACGCGTTCGGCCCGGGAGGTCAGGGCGGCCAGGTCGCTGCCCGCCTCGGGTTCGGACCAGGCCTGGGCCCAGACGTGTTCGGCGGTGGCCATGCCGGGGAGCCAGCGGGTGCGCTGGTCTTCGGTGCCGAAGCGCATCAGGGTGGGGGCGAGGAGGAAGATTCCGTTCTGGGTGACGCGGCCCGGGGCGCCGGCGGCCCAGTACTCTTCCTCGAAGATCAGCCATTCGATCAGTGAGGCGGCGCGCCCGCCGTACTCGATGGGCCAGGAGACGACCGACAGCCGTGCGGCGGCCAGCTCGGCCTCCCACGCGCGGTGGGCCGCGAAGCCGTCGCTGGTGTCCATGGACGGCAGCGCGGCGGGCACGTGATCGGCCAGCCAGCCGCGTATCTCGGTGCGGAAGTCCTGCTCGGCCCGGGTGAAGTCGAGATCCACACTGCCCAACCTAGCGCACGCTTGGTTCTGCGGCCAGGAGGGCACGACACGGAGCCAAGCGCTTGTTACGATCCGGCCATGCTGCTCGACGGCAAGATCGCGATCATCACCGGCGCCGGCCCCGGCCTGGGCGCCACGCTCGCCGGACTGATGAGGGAGGAGGGCGCCGAGGTCGTCGCGGCGGCCAGGACCGGGCGGCCGGTCCCCGGCGCGATCGCGGTGGCCGCCGACGTCACCGTGCCCGCCGACATGCGCGGGCTGGCGGCCAGGACGCTGGCCCGGTTCGGGCGCATCGACGTGCTGGTGAACGCGGCCTTCCCGGGCACGCATCGCCGCAATGTCCTCGACATGTCCCCAGATGACCTCAGATCGTGGCGCGAAGCCGTTGATATCGGGACTTATGGGACTTTAGTGGCTTGTCGCTACATCGCTCCGCACATGGTGGCCCAGGGGTCGGGCTCGATCGTCAACGTCACCTCCATGTCCTCCCGCAAGGGTTACGCCGGCCGTTCCGACTTCGCCGTGGGCAAGGCGGGCGCCCATCTCTTATCCCATTGCCTGGCCGACGAGCTCGGGCCCTCCGGGGTCCGGGTCAACTGCGTGGCTCCGGGCTGGATCGCCAGTGACGTGCTGGACGACTGGATGCGTACCAGAGCCGAATCCGAGGGTGTGACCTTCGAGGAGATCCGCGAGCGGGACCTGCGGGCCATGGCCCTGCGCCGCATCGCGACGGAGGAGGACGTGGCGCGGGCCGTCATCTTCCTCGCCTCCGACCAGGCCGGCGCCATCACCGGCGCCACGGTCGACGTGAACTCGGGGCAACTGTTCACGTAACGTGCGGACGTGCCGTTCTTCGATGCCCTGTCCGCCGTGCTGCCTCCCGGCCGGATCGTCCGCGACCCCGACGTCATCGCCGCCTCCTCCCGCGACCAGGCCGCCTGGGCGCCGCAGGGGCGCGCCGCCGCGCTCGTGCGACCCCAGAACCCCGAGCAGGTACGCGCGGTGGTGGCCGTCTGCGCCGAGCACCGGGTCCCGGTGGTGCCCCGCGGCGCCGGCACCGGCCTGTCCGGCGGCGCCAACGCCGTCGACGGCTGCGTGATCCTGGCCATGGAGGGCATGGACCGCATCCTGGAGATCGACGCCGCCGAGCAGATCGCGGTCGTGCAGCCCGGCGTGGTCAACGACCGGCTGCGCGCTGCGGTGGCCGAGCACGGCCTGTGGTACCCGCCGGACCCGGCCAGCTCCCCGTGGTCCACGATCGGCGGCAACGCCGCGACCAACGCGGGCGGCGTCTGCTGCGTCAAGTACGGCGTGACCCGCGACTACGTGCTCGGCCTCCAGGTCGTGACCGGCACCGGCGAGTTGGTCAGGCTCGGCCGCAGGACCAGGAAGGGCGTGGCCGGCTACGACCTGACGGCGCTGTTCGTGGGGTCGGAGGGCACGCTCGGCGTCATCACCGAGATCACCGTCAGGCTGCTGCGCCTGCCGTCCGGCGCGCCGACGACGGTCGTGGGCGCGTTCGACTCGCTGGTCGCCGCGGGCCGGGCGGTCGCCGCCGTGGCCGCGAGCGGCGTCACGCCCGCCGCGCTGGAGCTGGTGGACCGCTACTGCCTGCGCGCGGTGGACGACTGGAAGAACATGGGCCTGGCCGACCTCGGCGACGTGCTGCTGCTGGGCCGGATCGACAGCGGCAACGAGCGTGAGGCCGCCGAGCTGCAGCGCTGCTTCGACACCGCCGGCGCGGGCTGGAGCACCCGCTCGACCGACGCGGAGGAGGCCGAGGCGCTGTTCGCCGCGCGCCGGCTCGCCTACCCCGCGCTGGAACGGCTCGGCCCGGTGCTCACCGAGGACGTCTGCGTCCCCCGCGGCCTGGTGCCCGAGATGCTGGCCAGGATCGAGGGCCACGCGAAGGCGCACGACGTGCACATCGCCAACATCGCCCACGCCGGCGACGGCAACCTGCACCCGCTGATCGTGGTGCCCGCCGGTGACGACGACGCGCGGGACCGCGCGCAGCGGGCGTTCGAGTCGATCCTCGACGACGCGATCGCGCTGGGCGGCACGGTCACCGGCGAGCACGGCGTCGGGCTGCTCAAGATGCGCGGCATGCACGCGGAACTCGGCCCCGAGGTGCTGGCCCTGCACCGCTCCGTCAAGGCGGCGCTCGACCCGGCGGGCATCTTCAACCCGGGCAAAGTGCTCTAGAAGGTGATCACCGTGCGGGCCACGGCGCCCTGACGGGTGTGCTCGACGGCCTCGTTGATCCGCTCCAGCGGGAGCCGTTCGCTGATCAGTCCGGACAGGTCGAGGCGGCCCTGCTGGGCGAGGGCGGCGAGCATGGGCAGGTCGCGGTGGGGCGCGCTGTCCCCGCCCTGGGTGCCCATGAGGCGGCGGGAGGCGAAGAGCAGGCCGGGCTCGATCTGCGCGGGCCGACCCTGGGGCGGGCTGCCGACCATCACGGTGGTCCCGCCGGGTGCGGTGGCGGCGAAGGCCGAGGCCAGGACGCCGGGGACGCCGGTGACGTCGAAAGCGTGGTCCACGCCGCCGCGGACGATCTCGGCGACCTGCGCGGGCAGATCCGCGGGGATCAGCGTGTGGGTCGCGCCGAAGCGCTCGGCGAGCTTGAGCTTCTGCTCGGCCACGTCGGCGGCGATGATCGTGGTGGCTCCGGCGAGGACGGCGCCCTGGATGACGTTCAGGCCGACGCCGCCGCAGCCGACGACGAGGACGGCGGCGCCGTGCTCCACCCGGGCGACGTTGAGGACGGCGCCGACGCCGGTGATGACGCCGCAGGCCAGCAGGCACATCGCGTCGAAGGGGGCGTCTTTTGCGATCTTCACGCAGGCGGCCTCGCGCACGACCGCGTACTCGGCGAAGGAGCCGATGCCGATGAAGCGGCGGGTCTCCACGCCGTCCAGGTGCACGCGGGGCGGGCCGCCCATGATCGTGGCGATGCGGTCCGGGCCCGAGCACAGGTGGAAGCGGCCGGCGCCGCAGGCCGGGCATCTGCCGCACGGGCCGCTCATCGAGACGACCACGTGGTCGCCGGGCTTCACCGCGCTCACGCCCGCGCCCACGCTCTCCACGATTCCGGCGCTCTCGTGACCGAGGATGAACGGCAGGCGCGAGACGACCGGGCTCTTCCCGTCGATGGCCTTGAGGTCGGAGCCGCAGACGCCGGAGGCCTTGACCTGGACGCGCACCTCGCCTGGTCCGGGGTCGGAGATGTCCGCCTCGTGGATCTCCATGGGCTTGCCGTACTCGGTCAGGACGGCCGCGCGCATCAGCATGCGCCGACCGTATCAAGCAATTGCTTGGTTGAACATTGACGTGCAGGAAACCGCTGCTTACGCTGTCCGAAACCAAGCGAGCGCTAGGCCAAATGGAGCGGTGATGGCCATGTTGCGGCGGGAACTCGGGATCATGGTGGCCGTGCTGGTGGCGCTCGCGGGGTGCGCCGCCCAGCAGAAGGCCCCCGGTGCGGCGGGCGGCGCCGTACCCGGAGTGACGGACACGACGATCAGAATCGGCGGCGTGCTGACCAAAACCAGTGCCAGCGGCTACTCCACCAAGGACGCCGAGATCGGCGCGAAGGCGCGCTTCGAGCGCGCCAACGCCGCGGGCGGCGTGCACGGCCGGAAGATCGAGTTCGTCGGCGCCGAGGACGACGGCCAGGACGCGGCCAAGGGCGACGCCGCGGCCAAGAAGCTCGTCCAGAAGGACCAGGTCTTCGCCGTGTTGCCGGTGCACGCGCCCAACTTCGGCGGCGCCGCCTTCCTGGAACAACAGGGCGTCCCCTGGTACGGCTGGGCCACCGGTCCCCAGTGGTGCGGCACCAAGACCGGCTTCGGCTACAGCGGCTGCCTGGCCCCCAAACCGGGCGCGGGCTCCCAGACCTGGTGGGGACGGCAGATGGCCGACCTGCTCGGCGGCGCCGAAGGCAAGACCGTCTACGTGCAGACCTCCGACTCCAGCGGCAGCAAGTACGGCGGCAAGACCATCTCCCAGTCCTTCGAGGCGGCCGGGTTCACGCTCGTCGGCCTCAACTCGGCGCTGCCCGCCGCCGCGCCGCCACCCGACTGGCTGCCGTACGTCAACAAGATCATGACCTCCGACGGCGGCCAGGCGCCCGACATCGTGGTCTCGATCATCGCCGGGACCAAGTTCAACGTCGGGCTCTACACGGCGCTGAAGAAGGCCGGCTACAAGGGCGCGCTCAGCGACGCCACCAGCTACGACGTGGCCATCCTCAAGGACCCGGCCACCGCGCAGGCGATGGAGGGCGTGATCGCCGCGCCCATGTTCGAGCCCTTCGAGTCGACAGCGCCGGAGATCGCCCAGTTGCGGCAGGACGTGGAGAAGGTCGCCCCCGGCACCCCGCTCACCCAGCACCTGGCCATCGGATATTGGTCGGCCGACATCTTCCTCGACATGGCCGGCAAAGCCGGCAAGGACCTCACCCGGCAGAAGGTGCTCGACGTGGGCAACGGCTCCTACAGCTACGAGAACGCGGGCTTCGGCAGGGTCCAGTACCCCAAGGACCATGCCGAGCCGAACGGCTGCGGCGCGCTGGTCAAGCTTGAGGGCGGCGCGTTCCAGGTGGCCAAGAACATGAAGTGCTTCGACAACGTGCCGCTCAAATGATCCTGGGCTACATTCTCAGCGGCCTGGTCACGGGCGCGATCTTCGCGGTGATGGGCTCGGGCCTGACGCTGTCCTATGCCGCGACCGGGGTCTTCAACTTCGCGCACGGGGCGGTCGGCTTTCTGACGGCTCTGGTGTACTACGAGCTCAATGTGGCGTTGGGGCTGCCGACGTGGGTGTGTGCGGTGGTGGCTGTTGCGATTTTTGCGCCTTTACTGGGATATTTCCTGCACCGGGTGATGTTTCGGGGATTGGCGCAGGCGGGGGAAACCGCGCAGATTGTCGGCACGATCGGGCTGACGATCGCGCTACCCGCCGCCGGACTGCTCCTCGTCGACCTCCTCGAACTCCCCAGCGCCGACGCCACCTCCCTCCCCCGCGGCCTCGGCCCCTTCCCGGCCACCACCTTCACCGTGCTCGGCGTGCCGCTCGACTCCGGGCAACTCATCACGTTCGCCTTCGCCGCCGTCGCCGCGCTCGGGCTGTGGGCGTTCATGCGGCACACGCCGTACGGCCTGCGGATGCGCGCCAGCGTCGACCGGCGGCGCCTGGCCACCCTGCGCGGCATCGACGCCGACGCCACCTCCGGCCTGGCCTGGATGCTCGGCTCCGGCCTCGCCGGGCTGGCCGGAGTCCTGGCCGTCTCGATCATCGGGCTGGACGCGACCGCGTACACCGTCCTGCTGTTCGCCTCGGCGACCGCCGCCGTCTTCGGGCGGCTGCGCTCGATCCCCTGGACGTTCGCGGCCGGGCTCGGGCTGGGCGTCGTGCAGAACCTGGTCGCCGGATACACCGACTTCCTTTCAGAGATCACCGGCCTGCGTACGGCGGTGCCGGTCCTGCTGCTGTTCGCCGGCCTGATCCTGCTGAACCGATCCCGCGAACGCGTCGCCGGCAGCGCGGCCGAAGACGCGCCGCCGCCCGACTACCTCGCGGGCATCCCACCCTGGCGGCGCCGCCTGCCCTGGGCCGTGGCGCTGGCCGTACTGGTCGTCTTCACCTTCACCGCCCAGGAGTACTACGTCGGCATCGCCGCCCACGGGCTCGTCCTGGCGCTGATCTTCTGCTCCTTCGTCGTGGTGACCGGAATCGGCGGCATGGTCAACCTGGCCCAGGCCGCGTTCGCCTCGATGGCCGCGCTGACCTGCGGCTGGGCCTTCGCCTCCGGCCTGCCCCTGGCGGTGGCGATCGTGCTCGGCGTGCTGGCGGCGACAGCCGTGGGCATGCTGGTGGCGCTGCCCGCCCTGCGCCTGGGCGGCCGCATTCTGACATTGGCCACCCTCGCCCTGGCTTTGCTGGCCGACCAGGTGCTCTTCCAGGTGGACACGTTCAGCAACGGCACCATCGGCTGGCAACTGCCCGCCCTGGGCTTCGGCTTCGCCGACACCTCCGACCCCCGTGTGCGCGTCGTCGTCCTCCTGCTCCTCATCGGCCTGGTCGCCTTGCTGGTGCGCAACCTCGAACGCTCCGCCTCCGGCCGCGCCATCCTCGCCGTCCGCTCCGCCCCCGCCGCCGCCACCACCTCGGGCATCTCCGGCCCCCGAACCAAGATCATGCTCTTCGCCCGGGCCTCCGGAATCGCCGGCCTGGGCGGCGTACTGTTCGCCATCTCCAAGGGCTCAATCACCGCCACCGATCTGCCGGCGTTCGCCGGGTTCGTCTGGCTGGCCGTGGTCGTCCTCCAGGGCGTCCGCCGGATCGGCGGTGCCGTACTGGGCGGCCTGATAGCCGCCGCCTTCCCAGAAATCCTCTCAGCCTGGGAAATCTCCGCCCATGTAGGCGCCATCTTGTTCGGAGCAGGCGGCGTAATCCTCGCCAAACACCCAGACGGCGTCCTCACCCAACTAGCCCAACACCGCCACCACCACCGCCAACGCCACACCCCCCACCCCACCACCCCTACGCCCGGCACAACCACCCCACCCGCACCCGCACCCGCACCCGCACCCGCACCTGCACCTGCACCTGCGAAGCCCAGCACAGGCACGCAAAGCACGACCACCGGCACACCACCGGCGTCGGCGCGCAGCTCGGCAGGAACGTCCACGCCTGACTCAGGCCAGCCCGGCACGACCACACCCCCTTCCAGCGCGGCCGATGCGGAAGCGTCTACGGCCGGGCCCGGACCCGCTATGGCCGGGGCTGTGGTGGTGCCGAGGCCGCGGGGTTCGGGGGGTTCCGGGGGTTCGGGGGGTTCCGGGGGTTCCGGGGGTTCCGGGGGTTCCGGAGGTTCGGGGGGTTCCGGAGGTTCGGGGGGTTCGGGGGGTTCCGGAGGTTCGGGGGGTTCGGGGGGTTCCGGAGGTTCGGGGGGTTCCGGAGGTTCGGGGGGTTCCGGAGGTTCAGAGGGAGCGGTCGGCGGGGTCGGGGAGTTGGATGCCACGCCATTGTTCCGGCTGGACAACGTGGTGGCCGGGTATGGCGACACGACCGTGCTGCGCGGGGTGGACCTGGAGGTGCACGAGGGCGAGGTGGTCGCCCTGCTCGGCGCGAACGGGGCCGGCAAGTCCACCGCCTGCGCCGTGGCGGCCGGAGACCTGCCCGTCAGCACGGGCCGCGTCCTGCTCAACGGCATCGACGTCACCCGCTGGCCCGCGCACCGGCGGGTCGGCGAGGGCATCCTGCTCGCGCCCGAGGGACGCGGAGTCTTCCCCGGCCTCACCGTTGAGGAGAACCTGCGCACCTGGCTCTCCGACACGGAAGCGGTCTACGACCGGATGCCGCAGCTCGCGGCCCGCCGTACCCTGGCCGCGGGAGCGCTTTCCGGCGGCGAACAGCAACTGCTCACGCTCGCCCCCGCCCTCATCAGACCCCCCGCGGTGCTGATCGCCGACGAACCCTCGCTCGGCCTGGCACCGCTGATCGTGCAGCAGGTCTTCGAGATCTTCGCCGAACTCAGCGAACGCGGCGTGGCCCTGCTCCTGGTCGAGGAGAAGGCGACCGAGGTCCTGGCGGTGGCCGACAGGGTCGCGTTCATGCGCCTGGGCCGCATCACCTGGACCGGCCCCCGCTCCGAGGTGGACCCGACCCGGCTCACCGCCACCTACCTGGGGGTGCCCTGATGCCCAGCCGCCCTGGAGGTGTTGATGTCCACAACCACTGATCTGCCGCTCATCACCACGGCCGGAGCGCGCCACGACTGGTTCGCCGGCGTCTGCTCGGGGGTGTTGTGATGCTCGCGATCGAGGATGTGTCGGTTGCCTTCGGCGGGGTGCGGGCGTTGTCGGAGGTGACGTTCGAGGTTCCGGAGGGCCAGATCTGCGGTGTCATCGGGCCCAACGGTGCGGGTAAGACGACGTTGTTCGATGTGGTGTGTGGTCTGCGCAGGCCGCTCCGTGGGCGGGTCGGGGTGGATGGAGCGGATGTGACCGCGCTGTCGCCACTTCTGCGGGCAAGGGCGGGGTTGCGGCGTACTTTTCAGCGTACGCAGGTGTTCGGTCGGCTCACTGTCGCGGGGAATGTGCTGGCCGCCCTCGACTGGCGTGGGGGTGGCGGCGGGCTGCCCGCCGATCTGGTCGGGTGGCCTGCTCGGCGGCGGCTGGAGCGCGAGCGGGCCGGGCGGGTGGCTGAGGTTCTGGAGTTGTGCGGGCTCACTGAGCTTCGGGACGCTTACGCCGCCTCCCTCCCCGTCGGGCAGCGGCGGCTGGTCGAGCTGGCGCGGGCGATCGCCGACCGGCCGCGCCTCCTGCTGCTCGACGAGCCCACCTCGGGTCTCGACCACGACCAGACGGTACGGCTGCGCCAGGTCGTCGCCGCGCTGGACACCACGGTCCTGCTGGTGGAGCACGACATGGGCTTCGTCATGGGCACCTGTGACCGGCTGGTCGTCCTCGACCTGGGCAAGGTCATCGCCCGCGGCACTCCGGCGCAGATCCGGGAGAACCCGGTGGTCCGAGCGGCCTACCTGGGCTGACCTCGTCCCCTGCCGTGCCGGGGTTGGGCGTGGCGAGGGTTGTTCAGGCCGAGTGGCGGTATTCGTCAGGGTCGGCGTCGCGGGGAGTGTGGCCGTCGATGGGTGGCTCGGGGGTTCCCTGGGGTGCCGCATGCTCGGGAGCTGGTGTGGCGCTCGCCGCGAGCTGACGGGCAGGCGTGGGTCGGGACGCCGGCTTGGCATGTGCCGCGACCTGGAAGGCAGGCGTGGGTGGGGTGGCGGGTGCGGGGCTCGCAGCGGCCGGGGCGGCGAGCGTGGTGGTGAGGGCGACTACTCCGGCGAGGGCACCGGCGAGGGCGCTGAGGCGGTGGAGGTGGGCGAGCATGTGGCGGCTCCAAGGGGTGCTGCGGATTGGAGTGCCTAGCATCGCCTGGCCGGGGTGGGGGCTGGGCGGCAGAACGGGGTTCTGGGGATAACTGCGCTCGGGCGAGACCTTGTGGACAAGCGCCGGTCCATCGACCGTGGCGCGGCCCGGGTCAGCGGCCAAGGCCGTCGGTGGCCCAGACTTCGAAAGCTCAAGAGCTGTGGTCTCAAGGCTGAGGGCTCAGCGCGTTGGGGCCCAGGAGGGCTGTGGGCTCAGAAGGGGCGGGGGCTCAAGAGGAGCGGGGGCTCGGGAAGAGCAAAAGCTCGGGAAGCGTAAAGGCTCGGGAGGGGTGGGGGCTGGGGAGGCGCGGGGGCTGGGAAGGTGTGGGGGCTCAGGAGGAGTGGGGACTCAGGAGGAGCGAGAGCTCGGGAGGAGCGAGAGCTCGGGAGGAGCGAGAGCTCGGGAGGAGCGAGAGCTCGGGAGGAGCGAGAGCTCGGGAGGAGCGAGAGCTCGGGAGGGTTAGGGGGTTGGGGGTTGGGCCAGGTGGAGGAGTTCGGTGCGGACGAGGTCTTCTGGCAGGTCCATGGTGTGGACGACGCCCCACTGCAACGCTCCCAGCACAGCCCACCCACGGATCCGGTCACGTTCTGAGGGGTTGGGGCCGACCAGGCGTTCGTGGATGGCGTCGCGGAAGGTGCGGATGGCCTCGCCGGGGGTGCCGGGTGGGGCGGAGTCGGCGGTGCCGAAGTCTTCCATGAGCAGCCGGATCACCGCACGGTTGCGCACCACGCAGTCCACCAGTGCGGGGACGAAGTCGTCGCGGGTGCCGAGCAGGGCGAAGACGTCGTCGGCTGCGGGTGCGAGGAGCTCCGCCGCAAGACGGTCTTTCGGGTGGAAGTGGTAGGCGACCGCGGTCTTGGTCAGGCCCACTTCGGCGGCGATGTCGGCCAGTGAGGTGGCCGCGTAGCCGCGCTCGGCGAACAGGCGCTGGGCGGCGGCGAGGATGCGGCTGCGGGTGTCGTTCCCGGGGTCGACTGTGGTCATCATCTCATTTCCGCCCTAGCACGGGATTTCCGGAAATTTCCCATCTAATCTCGGCATCGTAGACGCTGTACGAGCGTACAGGACGGGCGTAAACAATGACGAGGTTTCTCGGGCGGATCGGTAGCTGGTGTGCACGGCACGGGCGGCTGGTACTGGCCTTATGGGTGATCGCGGCCGCCGGCCTCATGGCGGGCAGCCTGGTCTCCGGCCGGCCGGTCAGCAATGACGTGACCATCCCCGGCACCGACGCGCAGCGCGCGCACGACCTGATGCGCGACGGGTTCGGCCCGGGATACGCGCCGGGCGGCACGGTGCAGCTGGTGCTTTACTCGGACAAGGGACCGCTCACCGACGAGCCGAGGAAACAGGCCGTCGAACGGTCCATGGACAAGCTCCGCGACCTCCCCCACGTCAAGCAGGTCGAGTCGCCCTACCGGCGCGGCGGCATCGCCTCCAACCTGCAGATCGGCCTGATCGTGGTCCGCATGGAGGGCCACGACAACGCCAAGATCGCCGAGACCACGCAGGCGCTGTCGAAGGCCGCCGATCCGGCGCGGGCGCTGGGCATCGAGGTGGTTCCGGCGGACAGTTCGACGCCGGCCGACAAGGAGATCAAGACCGGCCCCAGCGAGATCATCGGCGTCCTGTGCGCGTTGCTCGTGCTGGTGCTGGCCTTCGGCACGCTCGTGGCCGCGCTGATCCCGATCTTCACGGCGCTGGTCAGCGTGGCCGCGGGCCTGGGTGTGATCGGGCTGCTCGGGCACGTGGTCGACGTGCCGAAGCAGGCGGGCATCATGGCCACGATGATCGGGCTCGGCGTGGGCATCGACTACGCGTTGTTCCTGCTCTCGCGGCACCGCAAGCTGCTGGCCGACGGGGTGCCGGTGCTGGAGTCGGTGCGGCGCACGGTCTCCAGCTCGGGCGGCGCGGTCGTGTTCGCGGGCGGCACGGTCATCATCGCGCTCAGCGCGCTCGTGCTCGGCGGCTTCCCGCTGCTGCGCACGCTCGGCTGGATCACCGGCATCTCGGTCGTCTTCGCCGTGCTCACCTCGATCACGCTGGCCCCGGCGCTGCTCGGCGTGCTGGGCGAGAAGGTCAACGCGCTCAAGGTGCCGTTCCTGGGCCGCCGCAGGGAAGGTTCCGGCGGCTGGGCCGGGCTCGGCGCGTGGGTCGCCAAGCGGCCGTGGAGCGTACTCCTCGCCAGCGTTCTGGCGCTCGGCGCGCTCGCCGCGCCCGCGCTCGCGCTGAAGCTCGGGCCGCTCGACGACGGGTACGGCACGCAGGGGTCGGCCCCCCGCCGCGCCTACGAGCTGATGGCCACCGGCTTCGGCCCCGGCAGCAACGGCCCGCTGGTCGTCGTGGCGGAGCTGGGCAACAAGGTGGCCAAGGCCACCGACCCGATCGTCGAAGGCCTGGCCAGGGACGTGGGCGACATCGACGGCATCGCCCATGTGAGCCCGCCCAAGCTCAACGACGCCGGCCGTACCGTGATGATCCAGGCGATCCCCGACTACGCGCCCAGCGACGAGCGCGCGCCCGCGGTCGTGGAGGCGGTGAGGGCGCTGGACCGGCCGGGCGTGAACGTGCACGTCGGCGGGGAGGTGGCCGCGCTCGCCGACGCCGCCGACCGGATCTCGGGCAACACGCCGCTGGTCATCGGCGTGGTGGTGCTGCTCAGCGCGATGCTCCTGCTGCTGGCGTTCCGCGCGCCGGTGGTCGCGCTCAAGGCGGCGCTGATGAACCTGGTGTCGCTGGGCGCCGCGTTCGGCGCGCTCGCGATCGTCTTCTCCTACGGCGTGGGCAGCCAGCTGGTCGGCATGGACCCGCCGGCCGACGCCTCCTACCTGCAGACGCTCTTCTTCACCGTGCCGATCGAGCCGTATGTGCCGTTGATGCTGTTCGCGGTGCTGTTCGGGCTCTCGATGGACTACGAGGTGTTCCTTCTCACGGCGGTACGGCAGGCGTACCTCAAGCAGACGGAGCGCAGGAGCTCGCGACGAGAGAGCGACGAAGGAGCCAACGAGGAGCGAAGCGGGCGCGACCATGGACACAGTGACAACCGGAGGGCGGTGGCGGAGGGGCTGGGCTCGACCGGCCGGGTCATCACCTCCGCCGCCCTGATCATGGTCGCGGTGTTCGTCGCCTTCATCGCCTACCCGGACCCGCTGGTGAAGACGTTCGGCGTGGGGCTGGCGGTGGCCATCGCCGTGGACGCCACGATCATCCGCGGCTTCCTCGTCCCCGCCACGATGGTGCTGCTCGGCCGCCTCAACTGGTGGTGCCCGCGCTGGCTGGACCGGCTGCTGCCCAACCTCTCCGTCGAAGGTCACGAGGACGACGAGGAGCCGCAGGTCTGGAAGAGTGAGCCCCATGTCGTATCCCGAAGTTAGATACAAAGACGACTCGGGAGAGCACAGTGGCGTGCTCCGCCCGGGTGATCAAGCCCCCGACCTGGTCATGGGCGCCGGTGGCACCGAGGTGCACTACCTCGGCACCGGCGCCACCACCGACGGGCAGTTCGGGCTATATCGGTGGGAGATGGGTGTCAGGCCGGGCGGCGCCACCCCGCACTTCCACCGGACGATCTCCGAGTCGTTCTATGTCATCTCGGGCTCGGTCAAGCTCTACAGCGGCGACACGTGGGTGGACGGCCGGCCCGGCGACTTCCTGTACGTCCCGCCCGGCGGTCACCACGGCTTCCGCAACGAGTCGGGCGAGCGGGTGACCATGCTGATCCTGTTCACGCCGGGCGCGCCGCGGGAGGCGTACTTCGAGGCGCTGGCCGAGATCGCCACCTCCGGCCGCAAGCTGAGCGACGAGGAGTGGACCGAGCTCTATCACCGGCACGACCAATACATGGTCTAGAGCCCGAGGATCTCCCGTTCCACGTGGTCGAGGGCGAGCCGTACCCCGCCCAGGGCGACGCTCTCGTCGCCGAACGTGGAGGTGACCACCTCGGGCACGCCGAGGCACAGATCGGTCAGGTGGCGGCGGAACGGCGTGAGCAGGACGTCGCCCGCGCGGGAGTAGCCGCCGCCGACCACCAGCAGGTCGGGGTCGACGGC
Source organism: Nonomuraea endophytica (assembly GCF_014203235.1). Taxonomy (GTDB): domain Bacteria; phylum Actinomycetota; class Actinomycetes; order Streptosporangiales; family Streptosporangiaceae; genus Nonomuraea; species Nonomuraea endophytica. Next base: position 496,264 of record NZ_JACHIN010000008.1, read on the forward strand.
CAGCACGAGGGCCGCGGCCCCGATCGCGAGCTTCTCCGCGAAGCGCTCGACGGCGCGGGCGGCGGCGGGGTCGCCGTCGCCTGCGGCCTTGAAGACGGCGGCCGCCTCGCCGTGCGTGTCGAGTTCGGCGGCGGCGTCCTCCCAGCCGACCTGGCGTAGCGCGCCGATCTCGCCGGCCGCGCCGGTCCTGCCGCCGTGGAGCCGGCCGCCGATCAGCATGCCCGCGCCGACCCGATGGCCGACCAGGACGTAGACGACGTCGGCCGCGTGCTGCGCGCTGCCGCGCCAGTGCTCGGTCAGGGCGGCGAGGTTGGCGTCGTTGGCGGCCAGGCCCTTGCACCCGAACCAGCCCCCGGCCAGCCCCGCGAGGTCGACGCCCGTCCAGCCGGGCAGCACGGTCGACAGGGAGACGCGGCCTGAGCGGTCCACGACGCCCGAGGTGCCCGCGCAGACCGCCCACACCCGGGTACGGGCCACACCCGCGACGTCCACACAGGCCAGAGCGGCCTGGCGGGCGGCCTCCAGGCGTTCCGGAGCCGGGGCGCCGTCGGAGACGGGCACGCGGTGCCAGCTGACGACCTCGCCGTTGAGGTCGGCGAGCGCGGCGAGGATCTTGTTGGCGCCGATGTCGACGCCGAGCACGTATCCGGCGTCGGCACGGAAGCCGAACCTGCGGGCGGGCCGGCCCATGACGCCTTCGTCCGGCGGGATCTCCCTGACCCAGCCGCGCTCGGCCAGTTCGTCCAGGACCGTCTCGACGGTCTGCCGGGACAGCCCGGTGATCCGGCCGAGCCGGGTGAGCGTGGCCACGCCTTCGCGGCGCAGCGCATTCAGCGTGACCTGGGTGTTCACCCGTCGCAGGAGCGAAGCGTCACCCGCCACTTATGTGACTCCGTTTCATAACTGTGACCGACTCCACCTATTGACCTGTTTGACCTCGAATCCTAGCATCGGCCGACATACGTGAATTGGTTACATATCTGGAGGACTGATGGTCACTCTCGCCGTCGTCGGCGCGGGTTCGCGCGGATCAGGGTACGCCCGCCGCGCCGAGGGCAGGGCCCGCGTGGTGGCCGTCGCCGACCCGCTGGCGGCCCGCCGGGAACGTTTCCCCGAGGCCGCCCACTACGCCGACTGGCGCGAGCTGGCCGCCCTCCCCCGCCAGGCCGACGCCGTGATCATCGCCACCATGGACGCCGACCACGTCGAGCCGGCCGTCCGTTTCGCCGAGCTCGGCTACCACATCCTGCTGGAGAAGCCGATGGCGGTCTCCGAGCAGGACTGCCGCACGATCGTGGCCGCCGCCGAGAAGGCCGGCACCGTCTTCGCCGTCTGCCACGTGATGCGCTACACGCCCTACACCCGGGCGCTCAAGAGCCTGCTCGACGCGGGCGCCATTGGCGAGATCGTCAGCGTGCAGCACCTGGAGCCGGTCGGCTGGTGGCACCAGGCCCACTCCTACGTGCGCGGCAACTGGCGGCGTACCGACGAGTCGACCTTCATGCTGCTCGCCAAGTCCTGCCACGACCTCGACTGGCTCGTGCACATCATGGGCAGGCAGGTCACCCGGGTCTCCTCCTTCGGCGGGCTCAAGCACTTCCGCCCGGAGAACCGTCCCGAGGGCGCCGCCGACCGCTGCCTGGACTGCGCGGTCGAGAGCACCTGCCCCTACTCGGCGCCCCGCCTCTACCTGCCGCTCGCCGGGCGGGAGAGCTGGCCGCTGACCGTGATCACCGACGACGTCTCCGAGGCGGGGGTACGCGCGGCGCTGCGCACCGGCCCGTACGGCAGATGCGTCTACGCCTGCGACAACGACGTCGTCGACCACCAGGTCGTGAACATGGAGTTCGAGGGCGGCGCGAGCGCGGCGTTCACCATGACCGCCTTCACCCCCCAGCAACACCGCCAGACCCGGATCTTCGGCACGCACGGCTCCATCGAGGGCGACGGCGTGCTGCTGAAGGTGACCGACTTCGTCACCGGCGAGACGTCCGTCGTCGACAGCTCGGCCACCGGCGACGCCACGGCCGGCGGCGGCCACGGCGGCGGCGACGAGGGCCTGATGGCGGCGTTCCTGAGCGCGGTCGAGACCGGAGACCGCTCGGCCGTGCTGTCCTCGCCCGGCGAGAGCCTGCACAGCCACCTGATCGCCTGGGCGGCCGAGAGATCCCGCCTCGACGGCATCACCGTCACCTTGGAAGGAACCCCCCGATAATGCACGGTAAGAAGATCACGGCCGCCGTGGTCGCGGGACTGCTGGGCCTCGGCCTGGCGGCCTGCGGGCAGGGCGCCGGATCCACCAGCACGCAGAAGCCGGCGGACGGCGGGCGCGGCCCGCTCACCTTCGCCAGCGGCAAGTTCGAGGCCGAGGCCACGCAGAAGATCGTCGACACCTGGAACGCCGCCCACCCGAACGAGAAGGTCACCTCGGTCCTGCTGCCGGAGAGCGCCGACGAGCAGCGCCGCAAGCTCATCCAGAACGCCCAGACCAAGTCCGACGCCTTCGACGTCCTGCTCATCGACGCCGTGTGGACCGGCGAGTTCGCCGCCAACCGCTGGGCCGACGAGCTGACCGGGCCGCGCTTCGACGTCGCCGGCTTCCTGCCCCCGTCCGTCGAGACCGGCAAGTACCGGGGCAAGCTCTACGCGATGCCGCTGTTCACCGGCACCGGGCTGCTCTACTACCGCGAGGACCTGGTCAAGCAGCCGCCCAAGACCTGGGACGAGATGAAGAAGATCTGCGCCGAGGTGCTGCCGAAGCAGAAGGGCATGTCCTGCTACGGCGGGCAGTTCGACAAGTACGAGGGCCTGACCGTCAACTTCGCCGAGGCGGTCAACTCGGCAGGCGGCCAGTTCCCCGAGGTCAGCAGCGAGTCGGCCAAGCAGGCCGCGCGGTTCCTGGCCGACGGCTTCACCTCCGGGATGATCCCCAAGGAGGCGGTCACGTACAAGGAGGAAGAGGGGCGCGTCGCCTTCCAGGAGGGCAAGCTGCTCTTCTACCGCAACTGGGCCTACATGTACGAGGCCGCCAACAAGACCGACGGCTCCAGCAAGGTCGCCGGCAAGTTCGACGTGGCGCCGATCCCCGGGCTGAACGGGCCGGGAGCCGGCACGCTCGGCGGCAACAACCTGGCCCTGTCGGCGTTCTCCAAGCACAAGGAGACGGCCAAGGACTTCATCGCCTTCGTCACCTCGGCCGAGCAGGAGAAGGCGTTCGCGCTCATCAACTCCACGCCCATGGCCAGGGCCTCGCTGTATGAGGATCCCGAGCTGATCAAGAAGTATCCGTACCTGCCCGCGCTCAAGGAGGGCATCCTGGCGGCCAAGCCGCGGCCTTCGGCGGTCAAGTACGGCGACGTCACCGCGGCCATCCAGGAGTCGGCGTACGCGATCGTCTCCGGGACCAAGCCGGTCGACCAGGCGCTCGCCGAGATGCAGTCCGCGCTGGGCCCCCTGCTCAAGTGATCCGCACCAGGCAGAATCTCCTCGGCTGGGGGATGGTCTCGCCGACGCTGGTCGTACTGGCGCTGGTGGTCTTCTATCCCCTGGTCGCGGCGATGCGCGAATCCTTCTACACCAGCGGTCAGACGCTCGACGCCGACGGCTTCGTGGTCGAGGGCGAGCGGTTCGCCGGCGCGGCCAACTACGCGGGTGTCCTCGGCGAGCGTTTCCTCAACGCGACGTTCAACACCACGCTGTTCACCGTGGTGACGGTGGCGATGGAGGTCGTGCTCGGCGTCGCGATGGCGCTGGTCATGCACCGCGCCTTCCGCGGGCGCGCGTTCCTGCGGGCCAGCATCCTGGTGCCGTGGGCGGTGCCGACCGCGGTCTCCGGCCTCATGTGGAAGTGGATCTTCCAGGCGGACGGCGTCGCCAACGCGATCCTCGGCACCCAGATCCTGTGGACCGCCGACGGCGTCTGGGCCAAGCTGGCCGTGATCGTCGCCGACGTGTGGAAGACGTCGCCGTTCGTCGGCCTGCTCGTGCTGGCCGGGCTGCAGATCATCCCCGCCGAGGTGTACGAGGCGGCCCGCGTGGACGGCGCCTCGGCCTGGCAGCGCTTCTGGCGGATCACGCTCCCGCTGGTGAAACCGGCGCTGCTGGTGGCGGTGCTGTTCCGGCTCATGGACGCCCTGCGCGTCTTCGACCTGCCGTACGTGCTCATCGGACCCCGCAAGGCGTCGGTCGAGACGTTGTCCGGGCTGATCTGGGACGAGGCCACCCGCGTCCACTACGGCCCCGCCTCCGCCTACGGCACCGCCCTGTTCGTCTACATCGCGGTGATCGCGTTCGTGTTCGTGAAGCTGCTGGGCGCCGACCTGCTGAGCGACGTCCGGGCCCGCAAGAAGGAGTCGCGCGATGCTGCTGCGTAGAGCGGGCCTGGTCGGCATCGCGTTGTACTGCCTGGTGCCCTTCTCCTGGATGGTGGTCTCCAGCTTCCGCCGTACCTCCGACATCTACGACAAGTCGCCGGTGCCGATGCCGTGGTCGCTGGAGAACTACGCCGCCGTCTTCGCCGACGGCATGGGCTTCGGGCGCGCGCTGGGCAACAGCCTGCTGGTCGCCTCCGTCACGACCCTGGTGACGCTGCTGGTGGGCACCATGACCGCGTACGCGCTGGCCCGGCTGACCTTCCGCGGCAAGAACCTCGTCCTCGCCCTGATCATCGCCGTGTCCATGTTCCCCGGGGCGCTGCTGATCGTGCCGCTGCTGAAGCTGTTCACCACGATCGGCTGGATCAACACCTACCAGGCGATGATCGTCCCGTCGATGTCGTTCGCGCTGCCGCTGACCGTGTGGAACCTGACCGTCTTCTTCCGCCAGCTCCCCCTGGAGCTGGAGCAGGCCGCCATGATCGACGGCTGCTCGGCCTTCGCCGCCTTCCGCCGCGTCCTGCTCCCCCTGGCCGCGCCCGGCGTCTTCACCACCGCGATCATCGCGTTCATCTGCACGTGGAACGAGTTCATCATCGCGGTGACCATGGTCAACGACCAGGCGACGCAGACGGCCACGGTCCGCATCGCGCAGTTCACCGGGGCGGCCAAGTTCGACACCCCGTTCGGCACGCAGATGGCCGCCGGCGTCCTGGTGACGATCCCGCTGGTGCTGCTGGTCCTGTTCTTCCAGCGCCGGATCGTCGCGGGACTCACGGCGGGCGCCCTGAAGTAGCGCTCACCAGGTGACCGGCAACGCCCGCAGCCCGCCGGTCACCGACGAACGATCACACTCGACCTCCTCCACCGGTACGGCCAGCCGCAACCCCGGCAGGCGCGCGAGGGCCGTCGTGAGCACCTGGTGCAGCAGCAGCCTGGTCAGGTGGGCGCCCAGGCAGTAGAACTTGCCGTGCCCGAATCCGAGGTGCGGGTTGGGCACCCGGTCGATCAGGAACGCGCCGGGATCGGGGAACCAGCGCGCGTCCCGGTTGGCGGCCTGCATCGAGAGGACCACCAGGTCGCCCGCGCGGATCCTGGCCTCGCCCAGGTCGATGCGCGCCAGCGCGTACCGGGGGATCCAGCTTCCGCCCGGCACCGCCACCCGCATGATCTCCTCGACCGCGGCGGGAGCCAGGCCGGGGTCGGCGACCAGCCGCCGCAGCTGAGCCTGGTCGGCCAGCAGGTGCAGCAGCCCGTAGCAGATCCGCGCCGCGACCGTCTCGTACTCCACCAGCCCGACGGGGCCGCACAGGACCTCGGTGGCCGCCTCGGTGCCGAGCCCGGCCAGCCGGGTGATCACGTCCTCGCCCGCCCTGCCCCGCTCCCGCTCGACCATGCGGCTCATCGCCGCGCGCATGCCGCCCGGCTGCTCAGCCATCCGCCCCGGCTCGCGCAGCCAGTGGGAGCGCCACCGGTAGAGCTCCCACTCCGCCTCCGGCACGCCCACGAAGCCGAAGACCGCCCGCATGGAATACGGCAACGCCAGCTCCGCGTGCAGGTCGGCGGCCGAGCCTCCGGCGACGAGCGTCGAAAGGATCTCGTCGAGCACCGCCTGGGCCCGCGCCCGTTCCCCGGCCACCCGGCGCCTGCCGTACGCCGGAACCAGGAGCGCGCGCAGACGCCGATGGCCGGCCAGCTCCCCGTGAACGTCACCCGGCGGATCGAACAACCGCGCCGGCCACAGACGCGGAGCAGACGCGGGATCGGGGTGGGAGCGGCCGATGCGCCGGTCGGCGCAGAGGGCGCGCACGTCGGAGTAGCGGGTCACCAGCCAGCCGCAGTCCCCCGCCGCGGTGCGCACGCGGACGGGACCCTCCCGAGCGCGAAGGCGCGCGAACTCGGGAGGCTCGGCGAAGGGGGTGGGCGCCGTGAAGGGCATCGGCCCGAACTCCTCTGACACGGCGCGGTCCCCCTGGCTGGAAGATTCCTCTTGCGGTGCCGCTCAGCCCGTACGGCCGCTCCCGGCCGGCCGGAGCGCCTCGGCCATGTCCACGATCGCCTCGACGAACGCGGGAATCGAGTCCTTGTGGAAGCGCAGGTACAGGCCGGGCTCGACCAGTTCGAGCTCGGTCAGGATGGGGTTTCCCGCCGGGTCGTCGGCCATGTCGACCCGGGCGTAAAGGAGCCTGTCGACGTCGGGCACGGTGCTCAGCACCCGTTCGGCGAGGTCGCGTTCCGCGGCGGTCGGCTGCCAGGGCTCGGTGCCGGGGTGCGCGTCCCTGGGCTGGTCGTAGCGCAGGCCGGGGGCGAGAACGGCCCGCTTGCGGATGGCGTGCAGGAAGCGGTTGCGGACGAAGACCAGCGCGCGCTCCCCGCTCACGTCGATGCGCGAGAGGTACGGCTGGACCATCGCGGTGACCCCGTCGGCATGGATGCGTTCGACGTGGGCGGCGGCCTGGTCGCGATCGGCCGGGGTGTAGCGGGCGGCGAAGCGCGCCCCCGCCCCCACGGCCGGCTTGACGACGAAGTCGTGCCCGGCGGGCAGGTCGACGGCCGAGCCGGGCACCAGGTAGCTGGTCGGCACCACGGGCACCTTCTGATCGCGGAGTTCGAGCAGGTACTCCTTGCGCGCGTTCCAGTGGATGATCTCCGGAGGGTTGGCCACCCGGGTGCGCTCCGCGCAGCGGTCGACCCACGCCAGGAACTCGGCCGAGCGCCAGGAGTAGTCCCACGGGGAGCGGACGACGGCGAGGTCGAAACAGGCCCAGTCGATTTCGGGATCGTCCCAATGGGTGATTTCCGCTTCGGCTTCGACCTCGTCGAAGGCCGCGTGCAGCAGCGGCATATCCAAATCCGGATTGACTTCTGGTCGCGGTCTGGCGGTCACCAAGGCAATGCGCGCATGAGCCATGTGCATCCGTCCTTTGGAAATCGGCCGCCCTTATAGAACCATGACAGTTGGGCGCGGGCAACGATTCTCTAGGGCAGATGTCTATGAGGAATGGCGGAGGGACTCCTGGATGTTAGTAAGGTTTCGGCTCGCGTGCAGGGAGTCCGGATGATGCGCGCCCAAAACCTTGATGCTGCGGTCGCGGGTTTCCTTCTGCAGGCGGAAGGCCTCCTCGGAACGGCCCATCGTGTGCAGGGTCTCGGCCAGGCTCGTGGCCGACTGCAGCGTGTGCGGATGATCTTCGCCGAGGGTGCGTCTGCGGCGGCTCAGCGCCTCGATCTGGAGGGTGTGGGCCCGGCCGTGGTCGCCCAGGGTCCGCAGGTCGACCGCGAGGTTGTTGGCCGAGCGGAGCGTGTCGGGGTGATCGTCGCCGAGGACGTCCCGGTAGCGGGTGTAGGTCTCTTCGTGCAGGTCGCAGGCCTCCTCGAAGCGGCCGAGCGCGTGGAGCGCCACGGCCAGGTGGTTGGCGGAGTGAAGGGTGTGCGGGTGCGTCGGGCCGAGCACGCGTGCGTAGCGCTCGAAGGCGTCCTTCTGTAACGCGTACGCCTCCCGGTCGCGGCCGAGCAGGTGCAGATTGATCGCGGACCCGTGCTTGATCCGCAGGGTCAGGGGGTCGTCGGCGCCCAGTCCCGCCTCCGCCTCGGCCGCCGCCCGCTCGTAGAGCCGGGCCGCCTGCGCGTACTCGCCCTGTTCGCGCAGCGCCCTGGCCAGGTCGCGGGCGGCGGCGAGGGTGTGCGCGTGCTGCGGCCCCAGGGTCTTCTGCCATTGCTCGTAGAGCTGGGCCGAGAACCTGGCGCTGGCCTGGGCCTCGCCCCGCTCGATCAGGTACCAGCCCGCTTCGCAGGCCATCTCCCGCAGGTCGCGGTCGCCGGAGGAGTCAGGGGCGACGGCGAACAGGTGCGGGACCATGCGTGACCAGGCGGGCCAGCCGGCGGGGTCCTCCGGGTCGTCGGGCCAGTACTGGGCCAGCAGCGCCCTGGCGTGCTCCAGGACGATCTCCTGCTCGGCCGGCGGCAGATGGTCGCGGATGATGCTCTGGGTGAGCCGGTGCAGCCGGAGCCCGCCGCGCGCGCTGACCGCCAGGCCGAAGCGGCTCAGCGAGCCGACGCCCCTGCGCAGGGCGAGCGCGTCGTCCTCGGCCGCCGTCAGGCCGTCCAGCGGGCCCTTCCCGGCCGCGGCCGGGTGTGCGCCGACCAGCCACTCCACGGGGATCGTGTCAGGGGCGAGGAACGAGCAGATCCGGGCCAGCGCCAGGCCGACCGGTTCGTGCCTGGCCAGCCGTTCGATGGTCAGGCCCACGGCCGCGGCCAGCGAGTGCGGGTACTCGCCCGCCGCGCCCTCGCTCAGCACCTCCTTCGGCCGTGAGCGCAGCAGCCCCAGGTAGTCGCCCGGGGCGGTCGCGGTCTCGGCGAGGAAGGTGCCGGCCTGCACCAGCGCGAGCGGGAGGTCGCCGAGCTCGGCGGCCAGCGCCGCCGCCTCCGAACCGCGCAGGTCCGGGCCGTGGCTGCGGATCAGCTGGACCGACTCGGCCCGCTCCATGACGTTCACCGGGACGGTGACGGCCAGGTGTTCCCAGCCGCCGACCCGGGAGGTGATCACCACGTGGCCGGGGCCGCCGGGCAGCCACCGGCGTACCAGCCCGGGATCCTCGGCGTTGTCGATCAGCAGCAGCCAGCCTGAGTGCTGGCGCAGATGCGCCTTGAGCAGGGCCACCGCGCTGCCCGAGTCGACGTCGGGGATGGCCAGCCGTAACTGGACGGCGAGCTCCGCCAGCTGCTTGCCGATCAGCATCGGGTCCTCGGCGTCGATCCACCACACGACGGAGTAGTCGGCGGCGAACTGGTGCGCGTACTCGATGGCGATCTGTGTCTTGCCCACGCCGCCCCATCCGCGCAGCACCTGGACCTTGGCCAGGCCGCCGGTGCGGAAGCGGCGGCCCAGTTCGGCGATGACCTCTTGCCTGCCGGTGAACTCGGGGTTGCGCGGCTCGACGTTCCAGACGGTGGGCAGCACGCCGGTCGCGGGCGGAGCACCGGTGGCGTAGCGGGCCAGCGCCACCTCCACGGTGGCGGTCAGCGGGTCGGCGTCGCCGAGCGTCTCCCTGCAGTCGGCCAGCAGCTCTCCCAGCAGCGACGGGGCGGAGGGTACGCCGCGCTGGGCCAGGATCATCGCCCGCTCGTGGCGCAGGCTCAGGCACGCGGGCGACTTGTCGCAGGCGGCGCCCCGGCACAGCTCGACGACTCCGGTGGAGATCTGCTCGGCCAGCTCGTGCTGTCCGGATTCGGCGAGGACGGTCACCGCCTGATGCAAGATCGGGACAATCTCCTCCAGTCGCGTGCCGTGCTCGGACAGCCGGCGGCGCTCCCGGACGAGTTCCTCGCCCAGGCGGTCGGCCAGCTCCCTGGCCTCCCTCAGCGGCGGCTCCGCGTCGGCCGTGCGGGCGCCGTCCGCGACGGCGCCGGCGTTGTACTCGGCGGCCAGGCGATTCCACACCTGTAGCCAGATCACCTGCTCGGCGGCCGGAACCTCACAGACGTTGAGAAAGGTAATCAGAAAGGCCTTCGTTGGGAACTTACGCCCGTTGAGAACTTCGCCCAGCGTTGTGCGGGGCAGCGAGCCTCCGGCGGAGACCGCGCGTTTCTCCAGATCGCGATAGGCCGGCCTATCCGCGCGCGCACGAAGTATCCGCAAAAGTCGCGCCAAGTCTTCCTTTGTCGCGACAGAGGCAAGGTCAGCCGACTCTTCTCCCATAACGCCTCATTGAGCTGTCCGCGATTGTCCAAGCTTGTCCGCAACAGTACGCGAATTGTCCGCTCGTTAGCAGCTATTGCGCATTTATGTGACCGCTATCGCGCGGAAAGGGCTGACCTATTTTCCGGGGTCGCGTCCCCGCGTGTCCTGTCCCATCCGCGAGTGGCGCGGATCCAGCACGATCTTGTCCACCGCTCTGGCGGGACAGTCGCGCGCGAGCGTTCATGGACGCAGGTAAGGAGGTTCCGGATGGATCTGAAGCACGTGTTCGACGCCCTGGGCAGCAGCTCGGGATATGTGGTGGCAGGGGTCGCCGCCATCGTTCTGGTCGTCCTCGTCGGCGCGTACCGGCAGGGGAGGTCGATCGAGTTCTGGCCGCCGCGGGTGGGGCCGCGCGAGGAGGCGATCGTCCAGGCGGTGAACGACGACGAGGACGTCGAGCTCTTCGAGACCACGCAGGCGCGCGACTTCTACCAGGCGATCGCCCCCAACTACGACCAGCGCAACTCCGCCAACCTGCTGGAGACCCACCGGGCGGTCATCAGGCTGCTGGTCGGGCTCCGCGACGACAAGCCCAGCCTGCGCGTCCTCGACCTGGGCGGCGGTTCCGGCAAGAACGTCGCGACGCACTTCTTCCTCGACACCTCGATGCGCTGGACCTACGTGGACTTCTGCCCGGGCATGGCCGAGCAGTTCCAGCGTCATCTGGCGGGTCAGCCGCTCTACGAGCGCACGAAGATCCTCGTCGAGGACATCAACCGGGTCCGCGACCGCATCGCGCCCCGGTCGCAGGACGTGATCCTGCTCAACCTCGTCCTGTCCTCGATGCCGGAGATGCCGGACTTCGGGCGGCTGGCCGGTCTGCTCGCGCCGGGCGGCACGCTGATCGTCTGCGACATCGACCCCGGCTACACCGAGGCCCACCCGCTCTACCAGGCCACGTCCACCACCGGCGCCAAGGTCGGCCTCCGCACCAGGGCCGTCCCGCCGCTCGCCGTCGGCGCCCGCGCGGACGAGGCCGGACTCCAGCTCAGCGCCATGCGGCAGGTCTACGCCGACCGCCTCTACTCCTTCGTCGCCGTGTTCGTCAACGCCGCGCGCGTACGCGGCGGCAACACCGAGCACCCCGCCGTCGAGGCGCCCGCCGCGTGAGGAGCGGGCGCTATGACGGGGTGGGGGTGGGATCCGGCTCGGGTTCACCGGGGTCCGGGCCGGTCTGTCCCTCGACGCCCACGGTGATGACGACCGTCCGGCCGGGCTGGGCACACCGGCCCGCCGGCACGCTCTGCGCGAGCACCGTGTCCACCTCGCCGGGCTCGGTCACGATCTGCACCCGCTGCTCCACCGCGAACCCCGCCGCCTTCAGCCCCGCGACCGCGCTCTCCCTGCCCTTGCCGACCACCGCGGGAACCTCGGCCCCGTGCTGCGCGACGACCAGCGCCACCGCGCTCCCGCCCGCCACCCGGCCGCCCGCCGCGGGCGACGATGACAGCACCCGCCCGCCCGGCTGCGCCGAGCACGCCCTGCTCACCACGCCGGTCGCCAGCCCGGTCCGTGCGAGCGCGAGCTCCGCCGCCTTCCTGCTCAACCCCTTCAGCTCCGGTACGGCCAGCCCGGCCGACACGTCCAGATCGACCTCCGTGCCCTTGGCCAGCAGCGCCCCGGCGGCGGGCCGGCTGGCCAGCACCCGGCCGATCCGCTGCCTGGAGTCCACCTCGTTGAGCGTCCCCGCGCTGAGCCCGGCCCGCCGCAGCGCCTTCACCGCCGCGGAACGATCCAGCCCCACCAGGCTCGGCACCCCCACCCCCACCGGCTCCACCCTCGGCGGTGGCGGAGCCGGTTCGGTGGCGCCCCCTCGTACCTTCGACTCCTGCCGCTCGCGTGACGGGGAGGGCTCGGTGAGCTGCGGCAGCAGCAGCGCGGGCGCGGAGCCGCTGGGCTGGGCGGCCGCCTGGGGCGCCGGGCCGTCGCCGGAGCGGAAGGCCGGAACCAGCAGCGTCACCAGCACCGCCGCGCTCACCAGCAGCGCGCAGGAGACCGCGAGGCCCGCGCGGTTGGCGGCGCTGGCCCGCTGATGGGCGCGCACGTCCTGCGTGTCCTGGCTCACCGTCGCCGGGCCGCTCGCGGCGGGCAGGTGATAGACGTCCGGAGCCGCTCCCGTGGTCTCGGGCTCGGCCATCGGGGCCGCCGCCAGGCGCAGCAGGTGCGGCGGAGGTGAGCGCAGCACCTCCGCCGGCACCCCGTCGGAGTCGCCCAGCAGCGCATACAACAGGTCGCGGCTGGACGGCCGGTTGCGCGCGTCCTTGTCGAGGCAGGCAGCCACCAGGTCGCGCAGGTACCCGTCCAGCCACCCCAGCTCCGGTGGCGCGGTGAGGATGCGGTGCAGCACCGGCGCCACGGAGTCCTGCCCGAACGGCGCGCTGGCGTTTGCCGCGAAGCACATGGTGGCGCCCCATGAGAACACGTCGGCCGCGCCGGTGACCAGCGCGGCGGTGATCTGCTCGGGCGCCATGTAGGCGGGCGTGCCCACCCCGCGCCCGCTCTGCGTCGCCGCCGCGTCCAGCACCCGCGCCAGCCCGAAGTCGATCACCCGGGGCCCGTCCGGACCGAGCAGCACGTTCTGCGGCTTGAAGTCGCGGTGCACGATCCCGGCGCGGTGGATGGCCGCCAGCGCCGTCGCGGTCCCCACCGCGAGCCGCTCCAGCGCGCCGCCGCTCTTGGGCCCGGTGAGCGCGACCTCCCGATACAGCGAAGGCCCGTCGACGAACTCACTCACGATGTACGGCCGGCCGTCGTCGAACCCGGCGTCCGCCACCTGGGCGGTGCAGAATCGCGCGACGTGCTTGGCCAGCTCCACCTCGCGTAAGAACGCCGCCTGCTCGTCCCCCACTGGCCCGTGGAGCAGTTTGATCGCGTATCGTTCCTCGCCCCTCATCCCGAGGAACACCACGCCCTGGCCGCCTTCGCCCAGCCGGCCGGACAGTGTGTAGTCGCCCAGTTGCCGCGGGTCCCCCGATTTGAGCGGCTGCGTGTCAGGCACAAGGGCCTCCCCTCGCCGCCACCCGGTACTCATTCCACTGAAAGCAACCAATGCCGGACAGTCAACGCGGGCCGCCCAATCGGCACACGACCGTGACACATCAGGTCAGGACGGGCGGCTTACCTTGCCCGAGTAGGTGACATCGGTGTCACCTTGGCGGGTCACCCGGATCACCGCCTGGTCGGCGTCGCCGCCGCTGGGGAACATCCGGAGGGTGCCGGGGTAGCACTCCTCGCCGCGTACGTCGTCGAGGGTGTAGACCATCGCGCTGGAGGTCTTGGCCAGGCGGCCGGAGCAGTGCAGGTCGGCGCCCCACCGCATGGCCGAGTCGCCCTCCCCCACCAGCTTGATCTCCACCGGGAACACGCGGCCCGCGCTGGGGTGATCCGCCGACCCGGTCCAGGTCCCCGCCAGCCCCGGACTCTGCGCCCCACGCAACCACAACCCGAACCCCGCGACCCCCGCCAGGACCCCCAGCACAGCCACGGCGACCTGCCACTTCACCGCCCTCCGCCCACCCCGCCCCGGCAGACCCGCACCCGTCAGACCCGCGCCCGGGTGGCTCCCCCCAATGCTGGGCTGGGGTGGGTCGCCTGGTCCGGAGGTTGTCGGGGTGGAGTCGTCTGGCCCGGTCGGGAGGGTGTCGGCGGGCATGCCGGCCCGTGGGTCGGTGGCGTCGACGGCGGCTCTGGCTCCCGAGGTCAGGACGTCCCGGACGTCCAGCCCCTCCTGGCCGAGCAGCAGGCTCAGGGCCTCCTCCGCCCGGGGCCGCTCGCCGGGCGACCGGGCCAGGCACGCCTCCACGATCTCGCGCAGCCGCCCGGTCAGCGTGCCCAGGTCGGGCCGGCCGTACAGGATGCGGGCGAGGATCTCCTGGTAGGTGTCGGCGCGGTAGGCGTGGCGGCCGTTGGCGGTGTAGGCGAGGGTGAGGGCCCAGGCGTACATGTCGGCCGGCGGGCCGGCGGACTCGCCCTCGATGCGCTCGGGCGCCAGGTACGCGGGCGTGCCGACGGGCATCTGGTTGGTGGTGGCGGCGCTGTCCATGAGGCGGGAGACGCCGAAGTCGATGACCCTGGGCCCGTCCAGGCTGAGCAGGACGTTGCCCGGCTTGAAGTCGCGGTGCACGACCCCGGCGCGGTGGATGGCGCTCAGCGCGGTGGCGGTCCCGATGGCCAGCCGGTCGAGCGAGCCGCCGGCCCTCGGCCCTTTGGCCACGACGTGGTCGCGCAGGGAGACGCCGTCCACGTACTCGCTGACGATGTACGGGCGGTCGTCCTCAAGGGAGGCGTCGAGCACCTGCGCCGTGCAGAACGGCGCCACCCGGCGCACCGCCTCCACCTCGCCGAGGAAGCGCCGGCGCGCCTCGGGGTCGGCGGCGACGCTGGCGTGCAGCAGCTTGATCGCGACCTGCGCGCCCGCCGGGGTCTGGCCGAGGAAGACGACGCCCTGCCCGCCCTGGCCGAGCCGGCCCGCCAGCAGGTAGGAGCCCAGCCGGCGCGGATCGCCCGCCCGAAGCTCCGCCAATCGCGACATAGCGCGTAATTATGACAGGAAGCGTTCCGCGTAGGAGTCGAGCACCGGCAGCACCCGGTCGGCCGGGCCGCTCGGCAGGTTGGCCACGACCTCCTCGATGCCCAGTTCGGCGAAGTAGTCGAGCTTGTCCTGGGTGGGCAGGGTTCCGATGGGGATGACCTCGGCCATGGGGCGCCCGGCCTGCTCGCAGGCCTCGCGCAGCGCGGGCAGGGCCGCCTTGATGCCCTTGCCGCCGATCGGCATCCACCCCTCGGCGTACTCGGCGACGTGCGCGAACATCTTGGGCCCCGCCGCGCCGCCCACGTACACGGGCGGCCCGGAGACGGGCTTGGGCCACGACCACGACGGCTCGACCCCCTCGAAGGAGGCCACCTCCTCGCTCCACAGCGCGCGCATCGCCAGCACGTTGCGCCGCGCGACCTCCCGCCTTTCCCGGTACGGCACGCCGTGGTTCTCGATCTCCTCGACGTTCCACCCGAACCCGATCCCGAGCATCACCCGCCCGCCGGACAGGTGGTCGAGCGTGGCCACGGCCTTGGCGGTGACGATCGGCTCGCGCTGGGCGGCGAGCAGGATGGCGGTGCCGAGCCGGATCCGCGTGGTCACCGCGGCCGCCGCGCCGAGGGCGACGAGCGGGTCCACGGTGCGCTTGTACTCCTCCGGCAGCTCGGCCTGCCCGCCAGCCGGCGGCGTACGGCGGGAGACGGGGATGTGCGTGTGCTCGGGAAAGAGCAGCGAGGAGAAGCCGCGCTCCTCGGCGGCCCGCGCCAGCTCCGGCACCGGCATCGCCAGATCGGTGGAGAACATCGTGACGCCCAGCCGCATTGCCGACCTCCCATGTCAACCAAGCGATTGCTCGGCTAAGATTCTTAGAGTAGCTTGCCGGTCAGAGAAACGCCCCGCGGAAAGAGGACTCCCGGTGAAGTTTTCCATCTTCCTGAACCCGCAGATTCCAGGCTCCGGATATGCCGCCGAGGAGAACGCCAAAGCCAAGCGGCCCATCGGACGGGACACCGAGTCATACCAGCGACTGCTGCACGAAGTGCGGGAGATCGCCGTGCACGCCGACCAGATCGGCTTCGACGCGCTCATGATGACCGAGCATCACTTCCATTCGGAGGGGATGGAGTTCTCGGTCAACCCGCTGATGTTCCTCACCGACCTCGCGGCCCGCACCGAACGCATCCTGCTGGCCCCGCTCGGCATGGTCCTTCCCGCCTGGGACCCGATCAGGGCCGCGGAGGACGTGGCGCTGCTCGACCAGTTCTCCAAGGGACGGCTGCGCCTGGGCGTGGCCCGCGGCTACCAGAACCGCTGGATGAACGTCCTGGGCCAGCGCTGGCACGCCGCCGCGGCCCGCTCGGACGGCTCGGCCTCGGACACGCGCAACTTCGACGTGTTCGGCGAGGTCCTGAAGATCATGAAGATGGCCTGGACCCAGGAGACGCTGCGCTACAAGTCCGACGTGCTGGACTACGAGGTGCCCTTCCCCTTCGACGGCATCGAGGGCTGGCCGGCGCAGGAGTGGACGAAGACGTTCGGCGCACCCGGGGAACTGGACGACGACGGGAAGGTCCAGGCCGTCTCGGTCTGCCCGCGGCCGTACCAGAACCCCCACCCCGAACTGTGGCAGCCGTTCACGATCTCCGACCGTTCGGTCATCCGCGCCGCGCAGGAGAACATCCTGCCCTGGATGTTCACCCCCAACCCCGACGACCACGCCGCCAAGGCCAAGCTCTACCAGGAGGAGTCGGCCCGGCAGGGCCGCGACTACAAGCTGGGCGAGCACACCGGCATCCTCAAGATCGTCGGCATCGCGGACACGACCGAGGAGGCCATCAACACCTTCGGCCGCAGCATCCCCAAGGACTTCGCCGCCTTCTTCGGCCCCTTCGGCTACCTGGAGGTGCTGCGCAAGAAGGAGGACGAGAAGCACAAGCCCATCTCCCCGGAGAAGGGCGACGCCAAGCGCATGAACGACGTCGAGATGGCCTTGTTCGGCACCCCCGACGACGTCAAGCGCGGCATCCAGCGCATGCTCGACCGGATGCCCGACCTGGAGTGGTTCGGCCTGTACATGCAGGGCCAGCAGGGCGTGCTGCCGCTCGACACGGTCAAGCGCAACCTGGAGCTGTTCGCCACCAAGGTCATCCCGGAGTTCCAGTGAGGTTCTGGCTGGGGGCCTCGTTCGTCCCCACCGACCAGTTCGTGGAGCTGGCGCGGGCCGCCGAACGCTGCGGGTTCGACACGCTGACGCTCTCCGACCACATCTTCTACGCCGACTTCGCCTCGCCGTACCCCTATTCCAAGAGCGGCAGGCCGCGCTGGAACGCCGGCACCCACTGGCCGGACACGTGGGTCACGATCGGCGCGATGGCGGCGGCGACCAGCACGCTGCGCTTCTCCCCCAACGTCTACATCGCGCCGGCCCGCGACCTGTTCACCGTGGCCAAGCAGGTCTCGACGGCGGCGGTGCTGTCGGGCGAGCGGGTGACGTTCGGGGTCGGGGTGGGCTGGTGCAAGGAGGAGTTCCAGGCGACCGGCCAGGACTTTCACACCCGGGGACGGCGGCTGGACGAGATGATCCCGGCCCTGCGGGAGCTGTGGACGGGCTCGACGGTCAAGCTGGACGGCCTGCCCGAGTTGTCCATCTGCCCGACGCCGGCCGGGAACATCCCGATCTACGTCGGCGGCGACAGCGAGGCCGCGCTCACCCGCGCCTCCCGGCTCGGCGACGGATGGATCGGCAACCGGATCTACACCGAGGAGCAGCTCGACCCCGTCCTGGCCAAGCTGCCGAAGGACCGCCCGTTCGAGGTCGTCGCGCCGCTGGCGGTGATGCCGGACGCCGCCGTCTACCGGCGCTTCGCCGCGAAGGGCGTCACCGCCACCATGGCCGCCCCGTGGTGGCTGGCCACGCCCGAGGAGAAGGCCGAGCACGGCGAAGGCACCCTGGAGCTCAAGATCGCCACCATGGAGCGCTTCGCCGAGGAGGTCATCGCGAAGTTCTAGCCTTGATCGACGACAGGATGGCCCAGCGCACCAGCCCGCTGCCCAGCCGGATCACCGCCCAGTAGCGCAGGAAGGCGCGGCGAGCGTCCGGGCTGGTGGCCGCCACCCTGGTCTCGGTCACCAGCCTGATCCGCCCCGGCCCGGCCTCTTCCAGCACGAAGCTGAAGGTGCCCTTGGCGTAGCCGGGGCGGTCGAAGGCGGTGAACTCCTCGGCGGTGCCGACCGAGCCGACCCCTTTCGACCGGCCCAGCCGCCACCACTGGCCGACGGTGCCGAGCACGACCTCGCGGCCCGGCTCCTCGGCCAGCGCCGTGAACGTGGGCATGTCCCGCTGCGCGTGCCCGTTCAGCAGCCTGGAGATCATGTTCCGGAGCGCGAACAGCGGCTTCACCAGGCGGGCGTCGGAGGGGTCCGGCCGCCTGACCGCCTCCCACACCCGCTCGCGGGGCGCGGTGATCACGATCGAGTGCCGTTCGGACGCGTCCGGAACCGGGATGAACCCCTCAGCCAGCGTCGGCATGTGCGACCTCGCGCTCAAGGTTGTCGAGAAGCCCTTCGAGCGCCCTGTCGTGATGGCGCCGGATGATCAG
The DNA here is from genome assembly GCF_014203235.1 of Nonomuraea endophytica. Classification (GTDB taxonomy): domain Bacteria; phylum Actinomycetota; class Actinomycetes; order Streptosporangiales; family Streptosporangiaceae; genus Nonomuraea; species Nonomuraea endophytica. The sequence continues at coordinate 514,513 of NZ_JACHIN010000008.1, forward strand.
CGGCCACAGCAGCGCGAACACCCCCGACAGCCGTCCCTTGAGGTGATGGCGCACCAGCGTGCCGCCCTCCACGGGGAACAGCTCGAACCCGTGCCCGCCGCTGATCGTCTTGCCGAGGTCGAACCAGAGCTTGCGGCCGGGCTCGACGACCGCGACCCGGTAGCGGGCCCGGTCGTGCCGCACCGGCGCGCCCTCGAAGAGCCCCTCGGGCAACTCGAACGTCCCGCTGCTCGCCGGATAGATCCGCCCGACGTCCGCGAGCTTCGCCCACACCTCCTCGACCGAGCCGGCGATGACCCGTTCATGCACGTTGTAGACCATGTCACGACCTCCATACGGCTGCGTATGGTCCGACTATACGCCACCGTATGGCAGGCTGTGCCAGTGGTTAAGTTGAACGCCGACGACTGGGCGCGCGCCGCGCTCGCCGCCCTGGCCGAGGGCGGCCTCGCCGCCGTCGCCGTGGAACCTGTGGCGGTACGGCTGGGCGTCTCCAAAGGCAGCTTCTACTGGCACTTCGCCAACAGGCGGGCCCTGGTCGAGGCGGCCCTGGCCTTCTGGGAACGCGAAACCGAACAGATCATCCAGAACCTGGAGAAGATCCCCGATCCGAGGGAACGGCTCCGAACCCTGCTGGAGCTGGCGTTCGCCGACGCGATGGAGGCGGCGGTGTCGTTCCGCCTGATCAGCGAGGCCGACGACCCGTCCGTGGCCGAAGTGGCCAGACGGGTGAACGAACGCCGCCTGGCATTCATGACGGCAACAGTCGCCGAAACCGGAATCGGCGACGAAGCGGCGGAACGCCGCGTGCTGGCCGGATACGCGAGCTACCTGGGCGTGGCGGCACTACGCCGCCTGGGCATCATGCACGAGGACACGGCAGCCCTGGTCAACCTGGCACTGGCGGAACTACTGGGCGAGTAAGGGGTTTCGCCAGCGCGTGCCAGGGGCGGAGTTGTTACGGCGAGCGGGCCGTGAGCCCTCACGACCATCGCTCGACGGACGCGCGCCGGGTGCGGCGGGGCGGGTGGGCGGGCGCGAGCCGTAACGGATGGAAAGAGACAGAAACCGCAACGGAGAAGAAGCACGGTAGCCTCGATCATGTGCTGGAGAGAGTGGGGGCGACGAGGTATGTGACGCCGCTCAGGGAGGGCGGGTCGCTGCCCGGGGTGGTGGAGGCCGACGATCTCGGCACCTATGCCGTCAAGTTCCGCGAGGCCGGTCAGGGCAGGCGGGTGCTGGTGGCGGAGATCATCTGCGCCGAGCTGGCCAGGCGGCTCGGGCTGCGCACCCCCGAGCTGAAGCTCATCGACCTCGACCCGCAGTTCGGCGACCGCGAGCCCGACGAGGAGGTCCAGGAGCTGCTGCGCAAGAGCGCCGGGCTCAACCTCGCCGTCGACTTCCTGCCCGGCGCGCTGGGCTTCGAGCCGCTGGCATGGCCGCCGGACCCCGGGTTCGCCTCGCGCGTGGTCTGGTTCGACGGCCTGATCCACAACATCGACCGCAGCTGGCGCAACCCCAACCTCCTGGTCTGGCACAACACCGTCTGGCTGATCGACCACGGCGCCGCGCTCTGGTTCCACCACAACTGGCGCACCGCCGACCCCCAGCGGCCCTTCGACGCGAGCGACCACGTCCTGGCCACCTACGCCACCCAGCTGAACGCGGCAGCCACCGATTTGTCGGCCCGCATCACCCCCGAGCTCCTCCACGAGGTCACCGACCTGGTCCCCGACGAGTGGCTGGACGGCGAGCCCGGCTTCGACTCGGCCGCCGACGTCCGCCAGGCCTACGTCGACCACCTCCTCCAGCGCGCCCACGGCCCCGGCGCCTGGCTGGTCCGCGGCGAGGAACCCCAGGCGAAGCCCGGCCCGGCCTCGGTCGGCGAGTTCTGGCGAGGAAGCGAACGATGAGCAGGGACGCCTACGAATACGCCGTCATCCGCGTGATCCCCCGCGTGGAGCGCGGCGAGCAGATCAACGTCGGCGTACTCCTGTACTGCCAGCCCCGCTCCTACCTCTGCGCCCGGGTAGACCTGGACGAATCCCGCCTGCACGCCCTGGACCCGTCCGCCGACGTCCCCGCCCTCCGCCAGGCGCTGGCCGCCTACCAGCTCACCTGCGACGCCTCCTCCGGCCCCCTGTCCAGCCAGCCATTGGGCGCCCGCTTCCGCTGGCTGACCGCCCCCAGAAGCACCATCGTCCAAACCGGCCCCGTCCACGCCGGCCTCACCGACGACCCCGACGCCGAACTCGACCGCCTCCTCACCACCCTCGTCCACATCTCCCGCTCACTTCAGCAGTGAGCGGGCCAGGTGGTACGCTTCGCCGAACCGCGTACGATCGGCCCATTCCTGTCCTGCCATGTAGGTGGGCCAGTCGGTGAAGCCCGTCAGTCGCGCCACCGGAATGTGGTAATGCCGGTCCAGGCAGTAAAGCCCCTCACGACTGACCACCCATTGCGTATTGGGTATTTCGAGGACCGTTCCCAGGTCGTGCTCGCTTTCCCCGGTCCTCGCCTCGACCGCGGTGTGCAGAAGTTCTACGAATCGCAGGAGCAGGTCGGACGGGTCGTAGGCCTGGTCACCCGGATATAGGTGATCCGTTCTCAATATCTCGGCCAGCCGTTCGGCGAACCCCTCGGCGCTTTCGTCCTCCGGCCAGGAGAGATGTTTTCTGGCGCCGCCGCCGGCTTCTTCCACAATGGCTTCGAGCGTGTTCTGGTCCGGCGCCGGCATGCGCAGGCGCAGCCGTAACGTGGTGCCCGCGATACGCACGCGCGGACCTTCCCGCGCGACCGCGCCGACCGCTATGGCGTCCTGGAGCAGCTCGCGCAGCAGAGCCTGCGTGGGGTTGCGCTCCGCGTCCTGGTAGAGGTCGGCACGCTGGCGACGGTGCTCGATCAGCCGCTCCCTGGTCACCGCGCTCAGTGCGTCGAGGCGCGCGGTGGCATCGCGAATGTGCTCTTCGGTCTTGCGTAGCCGTTTCTCCAGCATGAGGCCGAGAAGCGCCAACGGAACCAGCAACATGAGCGAAACTCCGAGCTCCAGGAGAAGCCCCGGCACGTATGCCGCGCCGTCCATGATCCAGCCAGTGCCGACGAATATCACACCGCACAAGGTCACCCACGTGAGAACCTGTACGCTTCTGTCGCGAACGGTCGTCAGAACACGTTCTTGCCGGGTCGGAATTTCCTTTTCGGCCAACCCGAACTCCTTTTCCGCGGGAATGTTCAAGGACATGGTAAAAGGATCTATGGCCCCTTCGCCCACGGTCGTGGGACCGCCCATCGGATATGGGCTGGACTTGTTCAAAGACCGCACCGAGCAACTCGACCGGCTGTGCGAGGCACTGGCCAGACCGGGTATCCGGATGGTGAGCATCCTCGGCCGCCGGGGCATCGGAAAGAGCGCCCTCGGCGCGAAGGTGGTCGACACCCTGTCAGCGCGGACGACGACCTTCCACGGGTTCGTCAACCTCAGCAGCAGGGTAGACGGCGCGATCACCGTCGAGCGCATCTTCTTCGCATGCTGCCGGCTGGTCCCGGCCGGCGAACGGGAGGCGCTACAGGCGCTCTGGGGACGGCAGCAGTCGGCGTACGACAGGCTGATCGACCTGTTCGAGGTTCTCGGGCACGAACGACGCGTGCTCGTCGTGCTCGACAACTTCGAGGACCACCTGCGCAGCGACGGGCAACTGCGCGACGACGATCTGGTGCCCTTCTTCGAGACCGTGTTCCGCGTGCCCAACGCGCCTCGGGTCCTCCTCACCTCCCAGATCCCGCTGGGTCTCGATCCCGCGCTGCTGCGCTTCGAGTCCCGCGTCCACCTCCAGGAGGGGCTGCCGGTCTCCGACAGCGCCGACCTGCTGCTCGAACTCGACCACGACGGCGCGGCCGGCCTTTCCTCGGCCTCGCGCGCCGAGCTCGAAGCCGCGGCGGAGCGCCTGCACGGCGTCCCCCGGGCGCTGGAGCTGGCGATCGGCGCGATCGTCAACGACCACCTGACACTGCCCACGCTTGAGGACGTCATCAGCGACTACTCCGCGCGGGGCAACATCGTGGAGCAGCTCGCCCAGCGCAACCTCAACGAGCTGAGCGAGGAGGAGCGCCTGACCCTCGACGTGCTCGCGGTCTTCCGCAGCCCGGTGCCACCCGAGGCCGTGCAGTGGGTGATGCGGCCGCTCTCTCCCGGCCTGGACCCTTCGCGAGCGCTGGCCAGACTGGCCGACATCTACATGGTCACCCGCCACCCCCGATCGCGGACCTTCACCCTCCACCCGCTGGACGCCGACATCGCCTACGCGGCGCTGGACGACCAGAACCCCTGGGGCCGCCGTGTGCTGGAGCGCCGCGTGGCCAGCTGGTACGCCACACAACGTGTCCCCCAGCCCTGGACCTCAGCCGACGATCTGGTCCAGCACCGTCTGGAGTTCGAGCACCGCGTCCGTGCGGAGGACTACGACGCGGCGGCGTTCCTTCTGGACGAGATCGGCGAGTTCTTGCTCTGGCAGGGTTCGGTGCGCGAGGTCCTCGGCATGCACGAGGCCATCGACGGCCGGCTCGACAACGAGGAGGCGCTGCTCGCCCATCTGGTCGGCAAGGGGCTCGCCCATCACGTCGGCGGTCCCACCGACGACAGCGTGGCCATCCTGGAGACCGCGATCCGGCTGGCCGAGCTCTCTCCCGGCCGCAGGCTGCAGCTCACCCGCGCGCTGTTCGCCCTAGGTGACCTCTTCCGGCAGTCACGGCGGCTGCGCGATGCCACCAGACTCCTGGAGCGTGCCGTCGACGTCGCCCACGAGATCGGCGAACGCTTCCACGAGGACCATGCCCTGCTCTGCCTGAGCCTGACCTACTCCTACCTGGAGGAGATCGAGCCCGCGCTGGAGGTCGCCGACCGTCTCGACGCCCTGGCCGCCGCGACCGGCGATCCCATGACACGGGCGCGCGCGCACGACGCCCGCAGCGCCGCGTACGTCGTGGCCGGCAGGTGGGCCGAAGCCGCCGAAAGCGCGGCGGCCGGCATCGCCGACTACCAGTCCTCCCGCGTGCCGGAGGCGCTCGGCTACGCGCGCAACGTCCTGGGCATCGCGCAGTTGGGTCTCGGCCAGACCGAGGCGGCTCTGGAGTCGCTCCGCCAGGCCAACGACGAGGGCAGGCAGGTGGAGATCCCCCGCATCCTGGGGATGACCCAATACAACTTGGCGTGGGCCCACTGGACGCTGGACCGGATCGGTGAGGCCCGCACGGCCGCCGAGCTCTCGGTCGCCGCGTTCCCGCCCGGCGAAGGCGGCGATGGCAAGGCGGCGCGGGCCTTGCTCCTGGCCGTCGAAGCCCGCGCGACGGGCCGGCCCGACACCGCGAGCGGCTTCCTGCGCGAGGCGGCCGAGCACGCCCGCGGCAACACCGACCTCATCCCGTCGGCCTGGCTGGCGGCAGAGGCCGCACGGCTGTCGCAGGAGGAGCACCAGGATGACTGACCGGTTCCTTCGCGCCGCCCTCTCCGCCTACGCGCGGGGCGACTACCACCGCGTCGCCGAACAATGCCAGGAGGGCCTGGCCGCCGGAGCACCGGACGACGAACTCACGGTACGGCTCAGCCATCTCCAGCTCACCGCCACCGAGCTGTGGTGGGCCACCAGCCCTTCCGACACCATCCGCGCTCAGGTCGAGGCGGCGGTCGAGGCGGCGGCTCGTACCGGCGATCCCGCGCTCCAAGCCATGGCCGGCGTCAGCGCCGGCGCCTACCGCCTGGCCGCCGAGGGGCTGCACGCGGGAGTCTCCTGCTTCCGCGAGGCGGCAGGCCATGCGGAGAAGTCCGGCCTGCCTCTCGCCCGGGTGGAGGCGCTGTCCTCTCTGGGCCACCATCTGGTGGGGCTCGACATGGCCGACGGCATCGCCACGCTCGAGAAGGCTCGCAGGATCGCCGAGCAGTGCGCGGAGACCGAGATCCCGCCTGCGGACCGGCCGCTGTTCCGCGTGCAGACCGCACGACTGCACGGCCACATCGGGGTCGCCGCCTTCGACGACGGCCGGTTCGACGAGGCGGAAGAGGGTCTGCGCCGCTCCATCGGGGGTCTGAAAGCGGCCCACGCCCGCGACCAGTTCGCGATGATCTCTAATTACCTGGGGCAGTTGCTCACCGCGACCGGCCGGTTCGAGGAGGCCGAGCAGGTCCTCGAGGAGGCGCTGAGTGTCCTGCGCGCGGACGCCGATCTCAGCGTGCACCAGGGGTACAACCAGGGACTGCTCGGCAAGCTCTACCTGGAGTGGGGCAGGCCGGACGAGGCCCGGCCGATGATCGACACCGGGTACGAGCGTGTCCTGCGCGCCGGGCACGCCTCCATCGCCCCCATCCTGCGCACCTACCTGGCCGAGTTGCTGATGGCGCCCGGGCACCGCGACCTTGAACGGGCCCACCGGCTGTGCGCCGAGACCGTTCAGGAGTGCCGCCGGACCGGGTTCCGCCGCAGCCAGGTCGGAGCGCTCTCGTTGCAGGCGCTCGTGGAGTTGCGGCGCGGCGAGATCGACGCGGCGCTCAGCTCCAGCACGCTCGCGGTGACACTTCTGGAGGAGGCCGGAACCATGCCCGCACTGCGGACCGAGGAGGTGTATTACGTGCACCACCAGGTCCTCCAAGCGTGCGGCAAGGACGAGGCCGGGCACTGGCTGGAGCGCGCGCGGGCCACGGTGTCGGCGAAGGCCGCCAGCCTGTCGTCGCCGGACAGCTTTCTGACCCGGGTACCGATCAACCGCGCGATCGGGTCAGGCTGAGCCGCCAAGCGCGTGCACGGCCGTGATGGTTAGCCGGCCAATTGCTGGAGGGGGCCGAGGTGGATGCTGGCGATCTTCCAGGCGGTCTCCTGACGGACGGCGGACAGGGTGAGGCGGAAGCGGCCGGAGTTGTCGCGGCCGCCGAACGTGGTCTGCTGCGCGTCCACGCCGACGACGACCGCGGCGGCGCCGTGTTCGTGCACCTGCGGCTCCTCCACCACGAAGGCGTTGTTGACCAGGCCGTTGTCGAAGCGGACCAGCCACTGCTCACGCGTGAGCACGAACCCCAGCGGGCCCACTCCGACGAAGCCGTCGGCCAGGAGGGCGTCGAGGGCTTGGGCGTCGTTGGCTTGTTCGGCGGCGGCCCAGCGGGTCACCAGATCGAGTACTTCCGCGGACATGGTGTTCCTCCTCGGCGAGAATCGTGTACTTGCTCTCAATCTAGAGTTACTATTGATTTATAGCAACTCTAAGTTTGGAGCGAGGTGTCCGGGTGGGGCTGCGGGAGCGCAAGAAGGAGCTGACGCGTCAGCAGATCATGGAGACGGCCTGGCGGCTGTTCTCCGAGCGCGGCTTCGACCGGGTGACGGTCGCGGAGGTCGCCCGGGAGGCGCAGGTGGGGCCGGCCACCGTGTTCAACTACTTCCCGGCCAAGGAGGACCTGTTCTACTCGGGCCTGGACGAGTTCGGGGCTCGCCTGGTCGCGGCCGTCTCCGAGCGGGCCGTGGGCGAGCCGGTGATCGCGGCGGTGCGGCGGTTCCTGCTGGAGGCCGGCGGCCTGCTGGAGGCGGTCGCCGAGGGTGATGAGGAGGCGCTCTCCCGGGCCCGCGCCGTTCATCGGGTGATATCGGAGAGCACCGCCTTGCAGGCGAGGGAGGCCCAGGCTTTCACCCGGCTCACCGCCGACCTGGGCCGCGTGATCGCCGCGGACACCGGTGACGAGACCACGGCGCGGGTGGCGGCGGGGGCGCTGGTCGGGGTGCACCGGGCGATGGTGGATCTGGCCCGCGTGCGGCTGCTGTCCGACGATCGGGTGCGGGAGCTCGCGGGCGACGTGCGCCGGTACGGCGAGCGCGCCTTCACCCTCCTGGCCCGGGGCCTCCAGGACTACGCGCCTAGATCTCGGCGTGCGGAACGCCCTTGAGCTCGTGGAAGCCGGGCGTCGCGGCCACGACCAGCGTGGCGTCCCACAGGGCTCCGGCGGCCTCGCCGCGCGGGATCTGGGAGATGACCGGGCCGAACCAGGCGGGGCCGTTCTCGACGGCGATGATGGGGGTGCCCACGTGCGGGCCGACCTTCGCCACGCCCTCGGCGGTCGAGGCGCGCAGGTGGTCGTCGTAGTCGGTGCTCTCCGCTGCCGCGGCCAGTTCGGGCGGGAGCCCGGCGGCTTCCAGGGCCGGCGTCCAGTCCCAGCCGTCGAGCTTCTGCGTCTCCTCGTAGAAGCGGCCGAGCGCGGCCGGGCCGTGGGCGAGTTCCACGGCGGCGCAGATCCGGGCCGGGAGCCACAGGTAGCCCTCGGTGTCGCCTTCCGGGTCCACCTCCAGGTGCTCGTTCAGGGCGGCCAGGCTGAGCAGCCGCCACCGGATGTCGAGCGGGCGCACGTCGGCTGCCTCGACGAGCCACCGGGAGACGATCCACGTATACGGACACGTCGGATCAAACCAAAAGGACACCAACATAGCTAGAAAAGTACCGACATGAAGGTGTCTACTTCGTGGAACCCGACCTTCCGGTACACCGCCCGCGCCGAGCGGTTGAAGTCGTTGACGTACAGCGTCACCACCGGCGCGAAGCAGGCCAGCGCCGCCTCCACCACGGCCGCCATCCCGGCCACCGCGTGCCCCTGCCCCCTGAGCTGCGGATCCACCCACACGCCCTGGATCTGGCAGGCCTGCGGCGTCACCGCCCCGACCTCCGCCTTGAAGACGACCCGCCCGTCGTCGATCCGGGCGTAGGAGCGCCCGATCCGGATGAGCTCGGCCACCCGGGTCCGGTAGAGGGCGCCGCCGTCACCGGCGTTGGGCGAGACGCCCACCTCCTCGGTGAACATCGCCACGCAGGCCGGCAGCAGCCGCTCGAACTGCTCCGGCCGCACCCGCCGTACCAGCGGATCGGCCGGGACGAGCGGCTTCTGCGCGGTCGCCATCACCGGCTGCGCCCACCGGATCGCCCGAGCCCGCCCCCAGTGCGGCTCCAGGCGCTCCCACAGTTGCGACACCGCGCCCTGCGGGCCCACGATGGACGAGCACCGCCGGCCCTGTTTGCGGGCACGGTCCGCGAAGGCGTGCACGGCTTCGGGGCCGGCGTTGACGGGCACCAGGTTGGCACCGGCATAACAGAGCGAGACGAGACCGCCGCGCGGCCCGAAGCCCCACATCTGACCACCCAGCCGTGCCGGATTGAGTCCGACGGTCCGCACCCGGGAGGCGACGAAGACGTTGGCGACCGGATCGGTGTCCAGGAGGTCGAGCACCTCATCGCGATCGCTGTCATCGAGCACGCGCGACGCCGATGTACGCAGCATCACACGGTCAGACTACGCGAACGCCCCCCGATTGGCTCATCTCGCTATGACCTCGGTGAGCCTTTCGTGACCCTGGGGCAAACCAGACGACATACGAGCAGCCGGCCGCGGAGCGGGCAGGCTCGGGCAAGTAGCGCCAAACTTGGGCACGGTGGTGTCGGCGAGATAGGCGGCCAGGGCCTTGTCCACGCAACGGTTGCCCGCCAGCGAGATGCCGTGGTTGCCGCCGGACTCGGTGAGCATGCGGGCGGTGGGGAAGAGCTTGCGCATGTTCAACGCCCCCACGTACGGCGTGGCCGCGTCCCCCTTCGACTGCAGCATGAGCACCGGCGGCAGTTCCTTGGCCCCCTGGATCCTGGGCGGCTTGCCGCCGGGCACCGGCCAGTAGGCGCACGGCGCGTTGTACCAGGCGTTGGGCCAGGTGAGGAAGGGCGCCTTGCGGTGCAGCTGGCTCATGTCGGACTGCCACACCTTCCAGTCGCGCGGCCAGGCGGCGTCGCGGCACTGGACGCCCAGGTAGACGGCGTAGCCGTTCTCGTCCTCCGCGTCCTTCTCGCCGTGCCGCCTGAACGCCGCGACCAGGTCCTTCGTCTCGCCCTTGCGGACGTAGCTCGCCCACGCCTGCGCCAGCGAGGGCCAGATGGTGTCGGTGTAGCCGCCGACGGTGAAGATGTCGTCGAGCTCGCTCGGGCCGACCACTCCCCCGGCGGGCCGCTCCCGCAGGCGCGAGCGCATCTGGTACCAGGCGAAGCTCGCCTGCTTGGCGGTACGGCCCAGCTTGTACACCTTGTTGTTCTTGGCCGTCCAGGCGAGGAAGTCGCGGTGCCTGCGCTCGAAGCCGCGGTCCTGGGCCAGGTTGGCCTTGTACCAGACGCCGTCGGGGTCGACGCTGCTGTCGAGCACCAGGCGCTTGACCCGCTCGGGGTAGAGCGTGGCGTAGGCGGCGCCGAGGTAGGTGCCGTAGGAGTAGCCGAGGTAGCTGATCTCCTGCTCGTCGAGCGCGGCGCGGATCGTGTCCATGTCGCGGGCGACGTTCTCGGTGGTCATGTGCGGCAGCATCCAGGCCCACAGGTTGCCGCAGCGCTCGGCGTAGTCGCGGGCGCGGGCCTGCAGCACGGTCTGGTCGCGGCCGGTACGCGGCACGGCGTCGGGCCGCGGCGGCGCGTAGAACTTGGCCGGGTCGACGCAGCGCAGCGCGGGCTCGCTGGCCCCGACGCCGCGCGGGTCGAAGCCGATCACGTCGAAGCGCTCGGCGAGCTTGCCCGGCAGCGCGGCGGCGACGTACTCGGCCAGTTCCCGCCCGGAGGCCCCGGGCCCGCCCGGGTTCACCAGAAGCGTGCCGAGGTGGTTGTGGTCACGCGAGACGCTGCCCTTGACCCGGTTGAGGGCGATCTTGATGGTCTGTCCCATGGGCTCGCGGTAGTCGAGCGGCACCCGCACCGTGGCGCACTCGACGCCCGGCCCCGCGGGCTCCTCGTCGACCAGCCCGGTGCCGCCGAGCACGTTCCCGGTGACCGACCCCTGCTTCTTGTTCGCGCACTTCTCCCAGACGACGTCCGCGCGCCCGGAGGACGCCTCGGAGGGCGCGGCCACCGCGCTGCCCATCCCCACGGCCCCCATGGCCAGCACCGCCAGTCCGGCGACAATCCCGACAACCCGCTTCACCCGGCTGTTCCCCCGCTCTAGTCGTACGGCACTGCGATGGTGCCGCCCGCGGCGGATCCACTACATTCGGTATGGAGAAACTCTTACCATGTTGTAATCGCTTGATTGCCTTCTGTAATCGGCCCAGAATCACGACATGGTCATCGGTTCCAGGACACCCCGCAGGGAAGACGCGCGACTTCTGACGGGCACGGGCCGGTTCGTGGGCGCGGTGCGCCTGCCCGGCATGGTCCACGCGTTCGTGGTCAGGAGTCCGATCGCGCACGGCCGCCTGCTCGGCTGCGCGGCTGACGCGGTGCGCGCCCTTGACGGCGTGCTGGACGTGATCACCGCCCGCGAGGCCCCCGGCGCCGCCCTCCCCTGCGTCACCGTCGCCCCCGGCCAGGCACAGACCAGCTACCCGGTGCTCGACGACACGCTCCGCTACGTCGGCCAGCCGGTGGCCCTGGTCGTGGCCCGCACCCCCGAACTCGCCCGCGACGCCGCCGACCTCATCGACCTGGACCTCGCCGAACTGCCTCCCGTCGTGGACCTCGCCGAGGGCGAGGTGGTCACGGACTTCACGCTGGGCGACGCCGACGCGCTGGAGGTCGAGGCGGCCCACGTCGTGGAGATGTCCTTCCGCTACGGCAGGGCCGCGCCGTACGCGATGGAGCCCCGCGGCGTCGTCGCCCACCACAGCGACGGCAACCTCACGCTGTGGACCGCCACCCAGGCCCCCCACCACGTACGCGACCACGCGGCGCACGCGCTCGGCCTCACGCTCGACCGGATCCGGGTGGTCGCCGGCGACACCGGCGGCGGCTTCGGTTCCAAGGAGCACCTGTATCCGGACGAGGCGCTGGTGTGCCTGGCGGCGATGCGGCTGGGCCGTCCGGTGGCGTGGGCGGAGACTCCGGGCGACCGCCTGGTGGCGTCGCTGCCGGCGCGGGCGGCGGCGCACCGGGCCCGGCTGGCGCTGGACGCGGACGGGCGGTTCGTGGCAATCCACGCGGACGTGCTCGGCGACCTGGGCGCGCACCCGTCCAACGTGGGCACCTCGCCGTTCGCGGTGACCGCTTCGATGCTGCCGGGTCCGTACCGGTTCGAGCGCGCGGGGGCGCGGCTGCGGTGCGTGCTCACCAACACCGTGCCGACCGGCTCCTACCGCGGCTTCGGCATGCCGGAGGCGGCGATGACTAGGGAACGGCTGATCGACGAGGCGGCCAGGCGGCTCGGCCTGGACCCCGTCGAGCTGCGGCTGCGCAACCTGATCGGCCCGGAGGAGCTGCCCTACACCAGCCGGATGGGCCAGGCCTACGACTCGGGCGACTACCCGGGCGCGCTCCGCGCCCTGTGCGAGCTGGTCGACGCGCCCGCCAAGGACGACGGGCGGCGGCGCGGCGTCGGTTACTCCTGCCAGGTCGAGGGCACCGGTCTCGGCCCGTCTGAGGTGATGCGGCGGATGGGCATGCGGGCTGGCGGGTTCGAGACCGCGGTGGTGCGCATGGAGGCGGACGCCTCGGTGGTCGTGTCCGCGGGCGTGGCCGGGATGGGGCAGGGCATCGAGACGACGCTGGCGCAGATCGCCGCCGAGCGGGTCGGGGTGCCGCTGGAAGGTGTGCGGGTGGTGCTGGGTGACACGGCGGCCACGCCGTACTCGGGGATCGGCTCGATCGCGAGCCGGTCGCTGGTCGTCGGCGGCGGCGCGCTGCGGCAGGCGGCCGACCGGCTCAAGGAGCGGGTGCTCGCGCTGGCCGCGCACCGGCTGGAGGCGGCGCCGGAGGATTTGGAGCTGGTCGACGAGACGGTGCGGGTGAAGGGCGACCCGCACGCGGCGCTGACGCTGCGGGAGATCGCCACGCACGCCTGGCGCGGCTGGGACCTGCCCGAGGGCTTCGCGCCCGGCCTGGAGGAGCGGGTGTCCTACGACCCGCCGGACTCCACCTACGCCTACGGCGCGCACGCGGCGGCGGTGGCCGTCGATCCGGAGACCGGGAAGGTCGAGGTGGAGGGCTACTGGGCGGTCGCCGACTCCGGCGTGGTCGTCAACCCGGCCATCGTCGAGGGACAGCTGGTCGGCGGCATCGCCCAAAGCATCGGGATGGCGCTGACCGAGGAGATCGTCTACTCGGCTGACGGGCAGCCGGACGCCATGTATCTGACGCCGACGGTGCGCGACGTGCCGGATATCACGGTGGTGCTGTGGAGTTCCCCGTCGCCGATCACGCCGGGCGGCATGAAGGGCGCCGGGGAGTCGGGCACGATCGGTCCGCCCGCGGCGATCGCCAACGCGGTCGCCGCGGCGCTGCCCGAGGTCGCCGAGCGGGTGACGCGCACCCCGATGACGCCCGAGGTGGTGTGGGGCTGGCTCAGCGCGCCACGGTGACCTGCGGGCCGGGCGCGTCGTCGTCGAGGTCGATCTCGACGCCCATCTCGTCGGCGATGCGCATGGCCTCCTTGATGAGGGTCTCCACGATCTGCGACTCGGGGACGGTCTTGATGACCTCGCCCTTGACGAAGATCTGGCCCTTGCCGTTGCCGGAGGCGACGCCGAGGTCGGCCTCGCGGGCCTCGCCGGGGCCGTTGACGACGCAGCCCATGACGGCCACGCGCAGCGGCACCTTCATGCCCTCAAGCCCGGCCTGGACCTGCTCGGCCAGCGTGTAGACGTCGACCTGGGCGCGGCCGCAGGACGGGCAGGAGACGATCTCCAGGCCGCGCTCGCGCAGCCCGAGCGACTCCAGGATCTGGGCGCCGACCTTGACCTCCTCGACCGGAGGGGCCGACAGCGAGACGCGGATGGTGTCGCCGATGCCCTCGGCCAGCAGCGCGCCGAAGGCGACCGCCGACTTGATCGTGCCCTGGAAGGCGGGGCCGGCCTCGGTGACGCCGAGGTGGAGCGGGTAGTCGCACCGCTGGGCGAGCAGCCGGTAGGCGTTGATCATCACGACCGGGTCGTTGTGCTTGACCGAGATCTTGATGTCGCGGAAACCGTGCTCCTCGAACAGCGAGCACTCCCACAGCGCGGACTCGACCAGCGCCTCGGGGGTGGCCTTGCCGTACTTCTGCAGGAGGCGGGGGTCGAGCGAGCCGGCGTTGACGCCGATGCGGATCGGGGTGCCCGCGTCGGCGGCGGCCTTGGCGATCTCGCCGACCTTGTCGTCGAACTTCTTGATGTTGCCGGGGTTGACCCGCACCGCCGCGCAGCCGGCGTCGATGGCGGCGAAGACGTACTTCGGCTGGAAGTGGATGTCGGCGATGACCGGGATCTGCGACTTCTTGGCGATGATGGGCAGGGCCTCGGCGTCGTCCTGGGACGGCACCGCGACGCGGACGATCTGGCAGCCCGAGGCGGTCAGCTCGGCGATCTGCTGCAGGGTCGCGTTGATGTCGGCGGTGACCGTGGTCGTCATCGACTGCACGGATACCGGCGCGTCGCCGCCCACCGGCACGTTGCCGACCATGATCTGGCGGGAGTGCCGGCGTTCGGCGAGCGGCTTCGGGCGGACCGTCGGAATGCCGAGTGCTACAGAAGTCACGGGACCCAGTCTAGGCAACGCCGGTGAGCTCACCGGCACGAGTGCGGGCCCAGGCGTCGGCCGCGAGCACTTCTTCGACCGAGTCGGCCGGGGTGACCTGGTGTTCGGCGACGACTTCGGCCACGGTATCCACGATCGCGAGGAACGGCAGGGCCCCGCGCATGAAGGCGTCCACGCAGACCTCGTTGGCCGCGTTGTAGACGGCCGGGGCGGTGCCGCCCTCGGTGCCGACGTGCCTGGCCAGCTCGACGCTGGGGAAGGCGTCGTTGTCGAGCGGCTCGAACGTCCAGGTGTGGGCGGTGGTCCAGTCGACCGGCCGGGCTGCGCCGTCGATGCGATGGGGGTGGCCGAGCGCCAGCGCTATCGGCAGCCGCATGTCAGGCGGGCTGGCCTGGGCGATGGTGGAGCCGTCCACGTACTCGACCATGGAGTGGATGATCGACTGCGGGTGGACGACGACCTCGATGCGCTCGAAGCCGATGTCGAACAGCAGGTGCGCCTCGATGACCTCCAGGCCCTTGTTGACCAGCGTCGCGGAGTTGATGGTGATGACCGGCCCCATCGACCAGGTGGGGTGGGCCAGGGCCATCTCGGGGGTGACATCGATGAGCTCGGCGCGCCGCCTGCCGCGGAACGGCCCGCCGGACGCGGTGACGATGAGCTTGCGCACCGCCTCGGGGTCGTAGCCGGAGGGTCCCGAGGCCCACAGCGACTGCTGGAGCGCCGAGTGCTCGGAGTCGACCGGCACGATCTGGCCGGGCTTGGCCCGCCGCTTGACCAGGGGGCCGCCGATGATCAGGGATTCCTTGTTGGCCAGGGCGAGCGTACGCCCGGCGTCGAGGGCGGCCAGCGTGGAGGTCAGGCCGAGCGCCCCGGTGATGCCGTTGAGCACCAGCGGCGTGGCGCCCGGCGCCCAGGCGGCCCCGGGCAGGTCGCCGGACCCGCCGGGCGTCCAGGTGGCGACCTCGGCGACGCCCTCGGGCCCGGCCAGCACCTCGGGCCGGGCGCCGCGCGCCACCAGCGCCTCCTTCAGCGCCGGTACGGCTGCCGCGTCGGCCACCGCGACCGCCTCGACCTCGAACCGGGCGGCCTGCTCGGCGAGCAGGTCGGCTCTGCCGCCCCCGGCCGCCAGCGCCACCACGTGGAAGCCGGCCGGGTGGGCGGCGATCACGTCGAGCGCTTGGGTGCCGATCGAGCCGGTGGAGCCGAGGACGACGACGGGGCGGGAGATGTCTGCATGCACGGCCCCATTCTCCCGCCAGGAGGCGCCGCCCCGTTCACCAGTTGGTGAAAGCGCCGTCCGAGCTTCGCAGATGGGGCCGCTCGGCGGCGACGGCCCGGTAGCGGCGGGCGGCGTCCCGGTCGATGTCCACCCCGATGCCGGGAATCTCGGATATCTCCACCCGGCCGGCGTGGATCTTCGGCCGGGCGGTGAACAGCGCGTCGATCTCGGGCTCCGGCTGTTCCTGGTGCTCCTGGATGGCCACGTTCGGGCAGGCGAGGTTGAGGTGGAGGGAGGAGGCGGCGGTGACGGGGCCGAGCGGGTTGTGGGTGGCGAGCTTGACGTAGTGGGCCTCGCACATGGCCGCGATCTTCTTGGCCTCGGTCAGCCCGGCGGCCACGCCCACGTCGACCCGGGCGTAGTCGATCAGGTCGGCCTCCACCAGGCGCTGGAACTCCCACTTGGAGCCGAACTGCTCGCCGGCCGCGAGCGGCGCCGCCGTACGGGAGCGGAGCATGCGGTAGGCGTCCAGGCCCTCGCTGCGCAGCGGGTCCTCCACGAAGTACGGCCGCGCCGCCTCGATCTCTCTGCACAGGGTGAGCGCCTCCGGCGGGTCGAGCCGGGTGTGGACGTCCAGGATGAGCTCGACCTCATCCCCGACGGCCGCTCTGACCTGGTGGAACAGCTCGATTCCTGCCCGCATGGAGGCGCGCTGGTCCAGGACGCCGTCCGGCGCGTGGGGCACGGCGAAGCGCAGGTGTCCCCAGCCTTCGGCGACCAGGTCACGCGCCTTGGCGAGGAAGCGCTCGCGGTCGTCATAGCCGTCGCCCAGGTGGATGTAGGCGGGCACGTGGTCGCGGACCCGGCCGCCGAGCAGTTCGTAGACGGGCACGCCGAGGGCCTTGCCCTTGATGTCCCAGAGCGCGACGTCCACCGCGGCGATGGCGGCCGACACGAAGCGGTCGGCGGGGAAGAAGCCGCGGCGGAACATGACCTGCCAGAGGTGCTCGATCCTGGCCGGGTCCTCGCCGACGAGCAGTTCGCCGAGGTGGTCGATGGCGCCGGCCGCGGCCTTCTGGCGGGAGCGGATGCCCACCTCGCCGATGCCGTGCAGGCCCTCGTCGGTATCCAGGACCAGCAGCATCATGCTGTCGCCGTGGTCGGGCAGGGTCAGCACTTCCCAGCCGGTGATCTTCACGCGTGCTCCTATGAAAACGTTCCCGAGAA
This sequence comes from Nonomuraea endophytica, assembly GCF_014203235.1. Taxonomy (GTDB): domain Bacteria; phylum Actinomycetota; class Actinomycetes; order Streptosporangiales; family Streptosporangiaceae; genus Nonomuraea; species Nonomuraea endophytica. The sequence continues at coordinate 531,446 of NZ_JACHIN010000008.1, forward strand.
TCTCAAGAACGCATCATGACATCTCTGCGTAATCTGCAAAAGATCTGGATTTATCACTCTTGACGCATGGCGGTAACGTTTGCAAGCATCCTGCCTACCAACGAAGAGGAGGCCGGAGTGGCGGTAACCATCAAGGAAGTGGCGAGCGCCGCCGGGGTCTCCGTCTCGACCGTCTCGCGGGCCTTCACCGCGCCCGACCAGGTGCAGCCGCAGACGCTGCAGCGCATACTCGACGCCGCCGCCAAGCTCGGCTACGCGCCCAACCCGGCCGCCCGCTCCCTGCGCGGTGGCAGGACCGGCTCGCTCGGGCTGATCATCCCCGACATAAACAACCCGTTCTTCCCGCCGATCTTCAAGGCCATGCAGGCCAGGGCCCGGCGCCAGGGGTACACGATCCTGGCCGCCGACACCGACGAGCGGGAGTTCGACGAGCTCGAGACCATCGCCACCGTCTCCAAAAGGGTCGACGGCCTGGTGCTCTGGGCGTCCATGCTCGGCGAGGACAGGCTCCGCGAGCTGGCCGCGGAGATCCCGCTCGTGCTGGTCAACCGGCACGTCGAGGGCATCCCCGAGCTGCGCATCTCGCTTACGGCCGGCATCTCGCAGGCCGCCGAGCACCTCAAGGCCTACGGCCACACCCGCTGCGTGTTCGTCAACGGCTCGCGACCCGAGCTCGAACGCGGCAAGTCCATAAGGGAGTCGTTCGAGGCGCACGAGCTCTCGCTCGCCGAGCTCGGCCCCTACGAGCCCCGCTTCGAGACCGGCGTGCACGCCGCGACCCTGGTCGCCTCCGGCGACGCCACCGCCGTCATCGCGCACAACGACCTGGTCGCCCTCGGCGTGCTCCACCAGCTCGCCAAGCTCGACGTCAAGGTCCCCGGCGCCGTCAGCGTGATCGGCATCGACGACACGCTGCTGGCCGCCACGTCCACCCCCTCGCTGACCACGATCAGGATCTCCGCCGACGAGGTCGCCACCCAGGCCGCCGACCTGCTCATCGACACGATCGCGGGCCGGGGCGGGGGGCGCGTGGTGGAGATCGGCTCGCGCCTGATCCCGCGCGCCTCCACGGGGCCCGCCCCGCGCTGAACCCACCCTCCTGGAGGTACGGCGTTCGCCGTACCTCTATCCCCACCTGCCCCAACGCGGGAGAGTCATCATGAAACACACCGCCGCCCTTCTCGGCTGCGCCGTCCTCGCCACGGCGCTCGCGGCGTGCGGATCACCCAGCGCCGACGACGGCGCGGTCGTGATCCGCGTGCAGGGCATGCCGCCCGCCACGGACAAGCCCGGCCTGGCCCAGTTCAAGACGATGGTCTCGGACTTCGAGCGGCAGAACCCCGGCATCAAGGTCCAGGGCTCGACGACCGCCTTCGACCCGCTGACGTTCTCCGCCAAGCTGGCGGGTGGGCGGGCCGAGGAGGTCATCAAGGTCCCGCTGACCGAGCCGCAGGGTCTCATCGCGCGCAAGCAGGTGCAGCCGCTGACCGGCGAGCTCGGCAAGTGGGCGCACTACAAGGAGTTCAACCCGCAGGTCCTGCAGCCGCTCAGCGACGGCTCCGGCCAGGTGTACGGCGTGCCGCAGGCCCCCTTCGCCCAGGGCCTGGTCTACAACCGCGAGCTGTTCACCAAGGCCGGGCTGGACCCGGACAAGCCCCCCGCCACCTGGGAGGACGTACGCGCGGCCGCCAAGCGGATCGCCGAGAAGACGGGCAAGGCCGGGTTCGTCCACGAGTCGAAGAGCAACCAGGGCGGCTGGCAGCTCACCATGCTCACCTACACCCACGGCGGCGAGATCGAGAAGGACAGCGGCGGCAAGTACGTCGCCGCCTTCAACGCCGAGCCCACGAAGAAGGCGCTGACCCTGCTCAAGGAGATGCGCTGGAGCGACGACTCGATGGGCAGCAATCAGCTCAACGACCAGAACGACGTCATCAAGCGCTTCGCCGCCGGCGAGATCGGCATGTACATGGGCACGCCGGGCACCTACCGGCTGGCCAAGATGACCTACGGCATGGAGAACACCGACGCGTTCGGCATCGGCCCGCTCCCCCAGGCCGGCGGCAAGGCCACGCTGACCGGCGGCGACGTCTTTCTGGTGCCCAAGTCGGTGAGCAAGGAGAAGGCCGCGGCTGCGGTGAAGTGGCTGCTGTTCGCCTACGCCCAGCCCGCCTACGACCCGGCCGCGGCGGCCGAGCGGGCCAAGCAGCTCGCCGCCGATCCCGAGTCGGCGGTCGGGGTGCCGACGCTGCCGATGTTCGACGCCGCCCAGCAGGCCAAGATCGACGAGGCGGTCAAGCCGCACGTGAACGTCAAGCTCGAGCACTTCGCGCCCTGGCTGGAGGGCACGCCCGCGCTCACGCTCAAGCCCGAGCCGCCCGTGCAGGCCCAGCAGGTCTACGCGGTGCTCGACACGGTCGTGCAGGCGGTGCTCACCGACGAGGACGCCGACGTCGACGCGCTGCTGGCCAAGGCGGAGACCGACGTGAACGCCAAGCTCGCCGCCGCCCAGCGATGATCCGCAAGAACACGCTCACGGCACTGGTCTTCCTGGTGCCCGCGCTCATCGTCTTCGGCGCCTTCTCCTGGTGGCCGATCGTGCGCGGGCTGCTGATCAGCTTCCAGAGCACCAACCTGGTCGATCCCGCCGAGTGGGTGGGGCCGGCCAACTTCACCGCCCTGTTCACCGACCCGCTGCTCGGCGTCTCGATCCGCAACACCCTGCTGTTCGTCGGGCTGGCGCTGCTGATCGGCTTCCCGGCCCCGCTGGTCCTGGCCACGGTCATGGCCACGGTACGGCGGGCGGCCGGCCTCTACCGGTTCCTCGTCTACCTGCCGGTCGTCATCCCCCCGGTGGTGGCGATCCTGCTGTGGAAGTGGTTCTACGACCCCGGGCACGGCCTGTTCAACGAGCTGTTCGGCCTGGTCGGCCTGGGACCGTTCCCGTGGCTGGACTCGCCGGGCAGCGCGATGCTCAGCCTGGTGCTCCAGTCGACGTGGGCCGGGATGGGCGGGGCCGTCCTCATCTACCTGGCGGCCATCGTCGGCATCCCCTCGGAGCTGTACGAGGCCGCCCAGATGGACGGCGCCTCCATCCGCGCCCGGATCTGGCACATCACGCTGCCGCAGCTGCGCCCGGTCATCGGGCTGCTGCTGCTCATGCAGCTCATCACCACCATGCAGGTGTTCACCGAGCCGTACGTCTTCACCGGCGGCGGCCCGGAGAACGCCACCCTGACCGTGCTGCTGCTGATCTTCCGCTACGCCTTCCAGGACGGCGCCTACGGCCAGGCCGCCGCGCTGTCGCTGCTGCTGGCGATCGTCCTGGGCATCCTGTCCGCGGTCTATCTGCGGGCCACCCGGAGCTGGAGCGCCTCATGATGATCTCGCCGGTGGAGGAGCGGCGGCCGGCCGTACGGGCCGCGCTGCGCTCGATCCAGTGGGTCACGCTCGGGCTGCTGGTGGCGCTGGGGATCGGGCCGCTCTACATGACGGTCAAGGGCGCGGTCTCGCCCTCGGCCGACCTGATCGCCAAGCCGCTGGCGCTGTTGCCGGCCGACCCGCGCCCGGAGAACTTCGCCACCGCCTGGGCCGATCTGGGCGTCGGCGGGTACCTGCTCAACACGCTGCAGGTCGTGGGCGGGGCGTGGGCGGTGCAGCTGTTCGTGGCGGTGACCGCCGGGTTCGCGCTGTCGGTGCTGCGGCCCCGGTTCGGCCGCTACGTCTACGGGGCGATCCTGGCCACGATGTTCGTCCCCTACACGGTCTCGATGGTCAGCCTGTTCATGACCGTCATCGACCTGGGGCTGGTCGACACCTACTGGTCGATCTGGCTGCCGGCGGGGGCGAGCGCGTTCAACGTGCTGCTGGCCAAGCGCTTCTTCGACGCGCTGCCCGCGGAGCTGTTCGCGGCGGCGCGCATCGACGGGGCGACGACCTGGCAGCTGCTCACCAAGATCGTGCTGCCGATGAGCCGGCCGATCGTGGCGGTCATCAGCCTGCTGGCCGTCATGCACAGCTGGAAGGACTTCATCTGGCCGCTCGTGGCCATCACCGACCCGGAGAAGCAGCCGATCAGCGTCGCGCTGGCCAACCTGGCCGAGCAGGCGCCGCAGGACGAGCTGATCGCCGCCATGGCGATGGCGCTGGCCCCGCCGGTGCTGGTCTTCCTGGTCTTCCAGAAGTACATCGTCGCCGGTCTGGGATTCACCGGCGTCAAGGGCTGACAACTCGCGAAAGGCACCCCCATGCCGGAAATTTCACCCCTGCCGGAAATCTCACGACGCAACGCCCTGCAGATCGCGGGCGCCGCCGCCATCGCACCCGCCGCGGCCGTCGCACCCGCCCTCGCGTCCTCACCCGCGCGGGCGAGCACCGCGCAGACCACCACCGCGCAGACCACCGCCGCACAGACCATCACCGCGCCGATCACCATCGAGGCCGACGGCATCGTGCTCACCGCCGGGACCGACGGCTCGATCACGGTCGGCGACGGCGCCGACCGGATCAAGCTCACCCACTTCATGATCAAGGACAGCGTCTTAGGGCAGCAGCGCACCTTCGGCGGCACGCCCTCCCTGATCACCGTGGACGGGCGGCAGGCCATCCAGATCGCCTACGTCATGTCCGCCTCGGCCCAGGCGGTCACGGTGCGCGGGATCTTCACGGTCGCCGCCCGCCGGGCCCGCCTGCGCTGGGAGGTCTCCGGCACCACGACGCTCACCCCGAGCGGCTACATGTTCGCCAGGACGCTGCTGGCGCCCTCCGCGCCCGAGCGCTACGTGCCCGCGACCAAGTGGACGCGCGATGCCCGGGGCGGCGTGCCGTACGAGATCAATGACGGCGCGCTCTACCAGGAGACGTGGAGCGACACGCAGGCCTACTTCCGGCTGGCCAAGACCACCCCCGGCTTCACGAACGCGAGCTGGATCCACGCCCCCGCCGGCGCCGACGGCGCCACCGAGGTCGAGCTGGTGCTCGGCGCGATGCGCCCGGCCGCCGCCAACGCGCTGGGCGCCGGCGCGCCGCTCAGCGTCGACGTCTGGAGCGAGCAGCCTTTCGGCCTTTACGGCACCGCCGCCCCCATGGCGTTGAAGGCCCAGGTCGTGAACGGCGCCGCCGTACAACGGCAGGTGACGCTGACCTGGTGGGCCCGCGACTTCGACGGCAAGCAGGTCGGCGGCGGCACGCTGAACAAGACCCTCGCGCCCGGCGCCGTCTGGGACGAGTCGTTCACCGTCGCCGGAGCCCCGCAGGGCATCGTCTTCACCGAGGTCAAGGCGGTCGCCGGGACCGACGAGGTGTTCGCCCGCACCAACCTGGCCACGCTCAAGGACCACGCCTATCAGTCCGAGGGCCGCTTCGGCATCGCGAACTACACGTGGATGCTCGTCCCCGACAAGGCGGCGGTCGGGCAGCTGATGAAGAAGATCGGCGTCAAGTCGGTGCGCATCGCCTACGACGGCGCGCCCGGCCTGTCCCCCGCCGAGCTCGACGCCCTCGGCATCCCGCACAACGTGCAGCTCGGCGGCGTCATCTTCAACGGCACGCCCGAGCAGATCGCCACGTGGGCCGATGAGAAGGCGGCGATCGCCCGCGCGTCGGGCGCCCGCTACTTCGAGGTGGCCAACGAGCTCAACCAGCCGTGGATGTCCGGCCAGAAGGCGGCCGAGTACGTGCGCGACGGGCTCAAGCCGATCCACGACCGCCTGAGCGGCTCCGGCATCAAGCTCATGAACTGCGGCCTCGGCGGCATGGACGTCAACTGGACCGCGAACTTCCACAAGGCGGGCGGCTGGCCGCTCATCGACGTCTTCGCCTTCCACCCGGGGCGCGGCAACTTCACCCCGGACTACGCGCCGCCGCCGTCGGAGTGGCAGCAGGGCGAGAACGGCACGTACTGGAACTTCCTCGGCGCGCTGCGCGAGGCGCGCAGGACCGTCGACGCGCACGGCGGCGGCAAGGAGCTCTGGCTGACCGAGGCCTACGCCTGCACCCGCCCCAACCGCTGGTGGAACGACAACCACCGGCAGGCGGCGGAGAACGTGCTGCTCACGCTGGCCCTGGCGCTGTCGGAGGGGGTGGACGGCGTGAACTGGTACCAGCCGCACGACAGCACCATCCACCACCCGCAGGAGGCCGACCCGAACAACGCCGAGTACCACTTCGGCCTGATGAACCGCGACACCAGCGTCAAGGCGGCCCTGCTGGCCTTCGCCACCGCCACCAGGACGCTGGAGGGCGCCAGGTTCGTCAAGTGGATGACCTTCCAGGACAACCAGGTCAAGGGTCTGCGGTTCGACAAGTTCGCCATCTTGTGGACCCGCAAGGACGGCTACCACCAGAACGCCGACCACGGCCCCGACCAGTGGTACCCGCACAAGGAGGCGTGGGTGGACCACTGGCCGACCAAGACGCGCCTCACGGTGGCGGCCAAGGGCACGAACGTGCACGTCGTGGACTGCATCGGCCGCGAGACCTGGGTCCCGGTGAAGAACGGCAAGGCCGCGCTGACTCTGGACGGCGCGCCCCGCATCTACTACGGATTGTGCTAATGCGACAAGAAACCATAAAAGCTGACATCACGGTGATCGGCGGCGGCCTGGCCGGAACCTGCGCCGCCATCGCCGCCGCCCGCCTCGGCCGCACCGTCGCCCTGGTCAACAACCGGCCGGTGCTCGGCGGCAACTCCAGCAGCGAGGTCCGCGTCTGGGTCTGCGGCGCCACCGGCCACGGCAAGAACCACCACGCCCGCGAGGGCGGCATCATGGGCGAGCTGTTCGTCGAGAACCAGTACCGCAACCCGCACGGCAACCCCTACTTCTGGGACACCACGATCCTCGACGCCGTGCGCGCCGAGCCGAACCTCTCGGTCTTCCTCAACACCGACGTCCGCCACGTCGCCGCCGGCCCCGGCGGCATCGCGTCGGTCACCGGCTGGATGATGGGCTCGGAGCGGGAGATCACCTTCGAGTCCGGGCTCTTCCTCGACTGCACCGGCGACGGCCTGGTCGGCCACCTCGCCGGCGCGAGCCACCGCGTCGGGCGCGAGGGCCGCGAGGAGTACGGCGAGCCGTGGGCGCCGGAGGTCCCCGACGACATCACGCTCGGCAGCACGCTGCTGTTCTACACCAAGGACGCGGGCGAGCCCGTCCGCTACGTGCCGCCGGACTTCGCCAAGGACATCACCCAGACCTCCATCCCCGAGCGCCGCATCATCAAGGCCGGCGACAACGGCTGCGCCTACTGGTGGATCGAGTTCGGCGGCGAACTGGACACCGTCCACGACAACGACCGCATCCGCGACGAGCTCTGGTCGGTCATCTACGGCATCTGGGACCACATCAAGAACTCGGGCCGGTTCGACGCCGACACGATGACACTCGAATGGGTGGGCGCGCTGCCCGGCAAGCGCGAGTACCGCCGCCTGCTCGGCGACTACGTGCTCACCCAGCACGACGTGCTCGGCCAGACGCCGTTCGAGGACCGTGTCGCCTTCGGCGGCTGGTCCATCGACCTGCACCCGCCGCGGGGCATGTACGCCACCGAGGCCGGGGCCAAGCAGCAATATGCCGACGGGATCTACCACATCCCCTACCGCTCGCTCTACTCGGTAGACGTGCCCAACCTGCTCATGGCCGGCCGCAACATCTCCGCCTCGCACGTGGCCTTCGGCTCCACCCGCGTCATGGCCACCTGCGCGACGATCGGCCAGGCCGCCGGAACCGCCGCCGCCCTGTGCGCCGCGACCGGCGCGCGACCGCGCGACCTGCCGGTCGCCGACCTGCAGCGCACCCTGCTGCGCGAGGACGCCTCCGTCGTCGGCCTGCGCTACGACGATCCGGCCGACCTCTGCGGTACGGCTACCGCCACCGCGTCCAGCACCCTGACCAGGCTCGTGGCCGACACGCCCCAGGAGGCGTGGCGGCTGGACGCCGACGCCGGGATCGTGCTGCCGGTGGACCCGTCGCTCACCGGGGTGCGGCTGCTGCTCGACGCCGCCGGCGACACCACGCTCACCGTCGAGCTGCACGACCCGGTGCTCGGCCAGAACTACGTGCCGCGTGAGCTGGTCGCCACCCGGGAGATCGCGCTGGCCGCGGGCGAGAAGCAGTGGGCCGAGCTGGACCTGGACTGGCGCCCGGAGACGGCGCGCAACGCCTTCGTGCTGGTCAAGGCCAATCCGCTGGTGTCCCTGCACGTGGCTGACCAGGCCACCCCCGGCGTGCTGTGCTTCACGCGGGTGCCGCTGCCGCCCCAGGCCGAGTCGCCGCAGCCGCTGCGGGAGTGGAGTGATCGCGGGCTGCTGCGCCGTACCTTCTGCCTGGAGACCGGGACGACGACGGCCTTCGCGCCGGACAAGGCGCTCGACGGCTACCAGCGCCCCTACGCCGGGCCGCACATGTGGGTCTCGGCCACGCTCCCGGCCGAGCTGGAGCTGCGCTGGCCGGAGCCGGTGACGATCGGGCGGGTGGAGGTCATCGCCGACGACGACGTCAACGAGGACCTGATCAACCTGCATCACCACCGCACGCCGTTCGAGATCATCCCGACGCTCGTGCGCGACTACCGCGTCGAGGCGCTCGCCGGCGGGCGGTGGCGGCAGATCGCCGAGACCCGCGACAACCGGCGCAGGCGGATCGCGCACCCGCTCGCCGAACCCGTGACGGCGGAGGGGCTGCGGATCGTCGTCGAGTCGGCGAACGGGGCGCCGTCGGCGCACCTGATCGCGGTCAGGGCCTACTGATGAAGCGCGTGCTGGTGACCGGCGCCGCTGGGCGGATCGGGCGGTCGGTGCTCGGCCTGCTGGCCGCGCGGGGCGTCGAGGCGGTCGCGCTGGAACGTTCGGACCCCGGCGGCCTGCCCGCCTCGCGGGTGGTGACCGGCGACGCGACCGATCCCGCGACGGTCGGGGCGGCGCTGGACGGCGTGGACGCGGTGATCCACCTCGCCGCCATCGCCACGCCGGAGTGGCTGCCCGCCGAGCAGGTGTTCGGGCTGAACACGCTGGCCACCTTCACCGTGCTGGAGCAGGCCGGGCTGGCGGGGGTGCGCCGGGTCTGCCTGGCCAGCTCGATGGCGGCCGACGGGGTGCCGTTCGCGGCGCGGGAGCTGCATCCGGCCTACGTGCCGGTGGACGAGCTGCTGCCGTCGCAGTCCGAGGACCCCTACGCGCTGTCCAAGCAGGTGGACGAGCTGACCTCGGCGACGATGGCGCGGCGGCACGGGATGGGGATCGTGGCGTTGCGCCTGCCGTACGTGGGCGGGTTCGAGGAGCGGCTCGACGCGTTCGCCGCGCGCTGCGCCGCCGATCCCGGCGAGCACGCCCGCGGCTACTGGGCCTACCTGGAGACCCGCGACGCCGCCCGCGCGTGCGTCTGGCCCTCGGGGTGCCGGGGCCCGGCGTGGAGGTGGTGAACGTCTGCGCGCCCGAGACGATGGCGAAGGAGCCGACCGAGGAACTGCTGCGCCGCTACCACCCCGGCACGGAGGTACGCGCTCCGCTGCCCGGCCGGACGGTCCCGGTGGACCTGTCGAAGGCGGAGCGGCTGCTGGGTTTCACCGCCGAATACCGGCTACAGATGTGACACCAGATAATCAGCGATATTAATGCCCGAATATCGCTATATCTGTTCGCGTAAATCTTGAGAAATCGGGATATTGGCACCGCTACCTTCCAACCCCAGGTCCGGTTTCGGGAGGTACGTAATGCACCGCAGAGTCGCTCTGCTTTCCCTCGTCACCCTCGCGGCCGGGAGCTTCCTGCTCCCGGCCGGGGCGGCGCAAGCCGCGGCGGGCCCCAAGCCCGCCGCCAAGGCCGCCGCAGACAGCAAGTCCGAGCAGCGCGAGGTCCTGTCCTACTGGACCCCGCAGAAGATGGAGGACGCGCAGCCGCTCACGCCCCCCGCGCCCAAGGCCGGCGCCAAGCACGGCCCCGGCACCCCCGGCGAGCCCACCACCGGCAACCCCTGGGGCGTCCCGCCCACCGGCGGCCCCCAGCAGCAGGCCCAGGCCAGCGGCGGCGCGCCGTGGACGGGCGGCGGCGCCGTGGTGGCGACCACCGGCCGGGTCTTCTTCACCTACCAGGGCCGCAACGCCTCCTGCTCGGGGTCGGCCGTGACCAGCGCCAACGAGAGCGTCGTCATCACCGCCGGGCACTGCGTCAAGATGGGCGGCGCCTTCCACACCAACTGGGTCTTCGTGCCCGGCTACAACGCCGGACAGCGGCCCCACGGCACCTGGGCGGCCACCAAGCTGCTCACCACACCGCAGTGGAACGCCCGCGAGGACATCAACTTCGACATGGCCGCGGCGGTCGTCGCGCCCCTGTCCGGCAAGACCCTGACGGACGTGGTGGGCGGGCAGGGCGTCTCCTTCAACCAGGGCCGCAGGGTGCAGATGCACGCGTTCGGCTACCCGGCGGCGGCGCCGTACGACGGGTCGAAGCTGATCTACTGCGCCGGGCGGACCTTCGACGACTTCCTGCTCTCCCGCGACCACGGTCTGACATGTAACATGACCGGTGGTTCGAGCGGTGGTCCATGGTTCCAGAGTTTCAACGAGAGCTCCGGGCTGGGCACGCTCAACTCGGTCAACAGCTTCAAATACAACTTCGCCCCCAACTGGATGTTCGGCCCATACTTCGGGACAGATGCCCAAGCCGTCTACAACTCCGCCCAGAGCAGCGACGCCCTCTGACGCATTTACCGAAAGTAGTCACAAGAACACCCGTCGTAGTGCACACTCGAGGTTCATGACCCTGAGCACCCCCCTGCTTGCGGCGGCACCGCTCGTCGCGGGACTGGTGGGACCGGCACTCATCGGCGCGACGCCCGCCCAGCAGCCAGCCGACCGCCCGTCCGTCACCAGCGTCGAGCGCGCGGCGACCCGCGCCGAGGTTGTCGAGCACGTCGCCGCCCGCACACCCGCGGACCAGCGGCGCGTGCTCGGCTACTGGACACCTCAGCGAATGGCCGGAGCGCTGCCGATCGACCTGCTCGGCATCGTCATGAAGGACGGCGGGCTGCTCAGCGGGCTGTCCAGCAAGTCCGGCGTCGGCACGGCGCCCGAGGTGGCCGGGGGCGCCGCCAAGATCGTCACCCCTGAGCTGCCCGGCAAGGCGGCGGTCCCCGGGCTGGGAGGCGCGCCCCTCGTGCACGGCCTGACCGGCGGCGCGGCCGGGAAGCACGGGCTGACCGGCGGCGCTGTTCCCCTGCACCAGTCGGCCAGGCCCCAGGCCACGACCTCCGGCTCCCGCTGGGTGACCGGCGGCCTGGTGTCCAAGACCACCGGCCGGGTCTTCCTCACCGTGGGCGGCGTCGACTTCGTCTGCTCGGCCGGCACCGTCAAGAGCGCCAACCGCGACGTCGTCGTCACCGCGGGCCACTGCGTGAAGGACGGGGCCGGGGAATGGGCTGACAACTGGACGTTCGTGCCCGGATATCAGGAGGGCGGCGGGCAGCCTTACGGGGCGTACACGGCCAGGCGGATGTTCGTCGCCGGTCCGTGGTCGCGCAGCGGCGACGACAGCTACGACGTGGGCATGGTCGCGCTGAACACCTCGCGAGGCAAGCACGTGGCCGACGTGGTCGGCACCCAGGAGATCGCCTTCAACGGCAGCAGAGGCGGCCAGGCCTATGGCTTCGGCTACCCGGCGGACCCGCCCTATGACGGCGAGCGGCTGTTCTACTGCGCGGGCCGCCTGCGCAACGACCCCTACGGCCAGACCCGCGACCAGGGCCTGGGCTGCGACATGACCGCGGGATCGAGCGGCGGCCCGTGGCTGACCCGCTTCGACGCGGCGACCGGCAAGGGCATCGTGACCTCGGTGAGCAGCTTCAAATACTCCGACGACCAGGGCACCATGTACGGCCCCTACTTCGGCGACTCCGCGCGGGCCCTCTTCACCACCGCCCAGAACTCCTGACGGCTAGGCGTTCTGGCGGCGCACCATCTCGGCGATCCAGATGGGCGCGAACGGAGACGTGCAGCCCGGCGAGGTCGGGTAGTCCTTGAGCACCTCCAGGCGTTCGCCGATGCCGACGGCACGGGCGCGGTGCTCGGCGTGCTCGATGCCGATCTGCGCCAGGCAGTGGTTCATCGCCCACTGCAGGCGCTCGGGGGCGCCCTTCATCTCCGTCTCGATGACGTCGAGCAGGCCCGCCAGGTCGAGGAGCCCGGGCTGCTTCGCCACGCGTTCGGTGGTCAGCGCCCAGCCCGCGCTCGCCACGGCCGGATCCGGATCGGCGAACCAGGCCACGCGCAGCTCTTCGGCGTGCGGGTTCTTCTTCACCACGTAGTTCACGAGCCAGTCGTGCACCTTCGGCGTGCCCGCGTCGCGGAGCATGCCGTCCAGTTCGTCGCGTTCGAACGCCTTGGGGCGGCAGATCAGCAGGGCCAGCAGTCGCGCCGCGGTGTCGCCCGTCTTCCATAGCTGACGGGCGAGCTCCTGCTGTGTCTTCAGCCGCTTGGCGACCGCGCGCAGCTTGGTGAGGTTCACGCCGTGGTCGTCGCCGTGCCTCTCGTTCACCTCGCGGATCTTCGGGTCCTCGAGTTCGGCCAGCTCGGCCATCACCTCGGCCACCGCGGTCTCGGCCACTCCCGCCTCCTGTTCCTCACGTGCGGGACTCAGCCTACGCGCCGGCGCAGTCCTGCGACGAGGAGCGCGACCAGGCGGCGGGCGTCGTAGCGGGTGTCGGTCTCGGCGCCGACGCAGAGGTTTCCGATGCCGCGCATGAGCTGGTACGCGTCGAGGTCGGCCCGGATCTCACCGGAGGCGGCGGCGGCTTCGAGAAGCTGGGCGCACACCGGCAGGAGCCGGTCGAGGAAGTACGCGTGCAGGGTCTCGAAGCCGGTGCTGTCGTTGCGCATCGCGGTCGCGAGGCCGTGCTTGGTCACCAGGAAGTCGACGAAGAGGTCGGCCCAGCTTTCGAGGGCGGCGTACGGGGTCGGGCTGGAGGCCAGCAGGGCCGGTCCGGCTTCGGCGCAGGCCTCGACCTGGTGCCGGTAGACGGCGATGACGAGGTCGGCCCGGGTGGGGAAGTGGCGGTAGATGGTGCCGATTCCGACCCCGGCCTTGGCCGCGATGTCGCGTACCGGTGCTTCCACGCCGGCGGTGACGAAGACCGCGGCGGCGGCGTCCAGCAGGGCCTGCTGGTTGCGGCGGGCGTCCTTGCGCTTGGACCCGGTCGCGCTGTCGCTCACGGCGGACTCCTTCCCGAAGGGGCACTTGCAAAGCGGAACCGTGTTCCGTATCTTTAGCGGAGCAGTGTTCCGTTTTGCTCATGATGGCAGATCAGCGGCCTGCCGGCCAACCCGAATGGAGAGCACTTCCATGTCCCACTCCAACCCCACGGTGCTATCCGCGCACCCGGTCGTCCTGCCGGCCCCCGGCCGCGGCGAGCACCTGCGGGTCCGCGTCTCGGCCCCCGCCACCGGCGGCGGCCTGCCGGTCATCGTCCTCTCGCACGGCTTCGGCTCGTCGATGAACGGCTACGCCCCGCTGGCCGACTTCTGGGCCGCCAGTGGATTCGTCGTCCTGCAGCCCACCCACCTCGACTCCAGAACGCTCGGGCTCCCGGCCGACGACCCCAGGACACCGGACATCTGGCGCATCCGCGTCCAGGACCTGACCCGCGTCCTGGACGGGCTCGACGTCCTCGAAGCGGCGGTGCCGGGCCTGGCCGGGCGCGTCGACCGCGACCGCGTCGCCGTGGCCGGGCACTCCTGGGGAGCGCAGTCGGCCAGCGCGCTGCTGGGCGCGCGGGTCCTGGACTCCGCGGGCCTCCCCGGCGAGGACCTGTCCGACCCCCGCGTCAAGGCGGGAGTATTGCTCGCGCTGACCGGCCTGGGCGACGCCCTGGTCCCGTTCGCCGCCGAGAACTTCCCCTTCATGCGGCCGTCCTTCGCCGGCATGACCACACCCGCCCTCATCGTCGCCGGCGACAACGACCAGTCCCACCTGTCCACCCGCGGACCGGACTGGTTCGTCGACCCCTTCCTGTACAGCCCGGCGGACAAGAGCCTCCTGACGCTGTTCGGGGCGGAGCACTCGCTCGGCGGCGTCTCCGGCTACGAGGCGGCCGAGACGACGGACGAGAACCCCGCACGCGTCGCGCTGATCCAGCACCTCACCACGGCCTTCCTCCGCAGTGCCCTTTTCCCGGAGGACACCGCGTGGAAGGCGGCGGCCACCGCCCTGGAGCAGGACCCCAGCCCGCTGGGCACGCTGCGGAGCAAGTAGAAGCCGGCTCGTCACCGGAGCCACAGGTGGACGAGGGACCAGGCGGCGAAGCCGAAGAAGACCAGGGCCACCAGGCGGCTGATCGTCGGGGCCGCTCTGCCGTACGCGTGCCGCAAGGCCGGAAGGCCGGAGATCCAGGACAGCAGCGCGCCCGAGGCCAGGCAGCCGAGCAGACCGGCGGCGAGGAAGAGCGGGATCGTGGCGACGGTGAGCAGTTCGATGCGGTCGCCGAGCACGGCGGTGAAGACGGCGAGTGTCACCGGGTAGCTCTTGGGGTTGGTCATGCCGAAGGCGGCGCCCTGCAGCATCGCCTGCCTGCCGCCCAAGGTCGTCGCCCGCTGCGGGGCGCCGGCGGAGGTCAGGGCCCGCACACCCAGGTAGATCAGGTAGAGGGCGCTGGCCACGGTCAGGGCGGTGAAGAAGACGGGCGAGATGAGCCGCACCCATCGCAACGCCACCAGCGCCAGCAGCGACCACATCAGGTCACCGGCCAGGTGACCCAGCACGAAGACGAAGCTGGAGCGGCGGCCGCCACTGGCCCCGAGGTGAAGCACCATCAGCACGCCGGGACCGGGGGTCAGGACGACGAGGGCGCAGGACAGGACAGTGGCGGCCAGCAGTGAGAGCACTAGAACGATCCGAGGGTGGCCTGGGTGATGCGGCCGGAACCGGTGACGGTGCCGACCCGTTCCGCGTAGGAGCGGATGGAGTGGGTGGCGTCGATGAGCTCGTCCCAGGTCGAGTGGCTGAAGATCTTGCACCAGTCCTTGGAGACCTCGTCGAAGTCCACGATGTCGCTCGTGCCGTACTTGGCGGGCATGAGGTCGAGCAGCTCCTCGTCGTAGATCTCGAAACCCCGCTCCTTGGCGACCTGCCGGGCCAGGTCGGGGTTCATCATCCATTTGCCGGTCAGCGCGCCGAAGTCGGGATAGAGCGGCTGGGCTTCCAGCGAGGCCATCATCTCGTTGTCGATCAGCCAGCGCCCGAACTCGACCGTGTTCTCCAGGCTTTCCTGGTTCTCGCCGGGTCCGCCCAGGACCAGCGAGCCGTGGATCAGGATTCCGGCGTCCTGGAACAGGTGGCAGGCCCGCTGGTTGTTCTCCAGACTGTCGCGCGGCCCCTTGAGCACCTTGAGCATTCTGGTGTCGCCCGCCTCCAGGCCCATGTTCACCCGGTAGACGCCGAGCTTCTGGTAGAGCTCGACCAGGCGCGGCGTGGTCTCGGCGGCCTGCGTGTAGACGAAGAACTTGGGGTCGCCGATGTCGTCCGGCTTGGCGTCGACCACGGCCTTGATCCAGCGCGGTGAGCTGCTCATGCTGTCGAACGCCTCGTAGAAGATCGAGGCCGAGATCTGCTCCTGAGCGGTGCGCACGTCGTTCCAGAACATCTCAGGGGAGGAGAAGCGCAGGCTCAGATCCATGATGCCGCAGAAATGGCAGGGCGCCTTCACCCGTGCGCAACCGCGGGCGCGGTTCATGGTGGTGACGCCGGTGATCTCCTCATCGTCGTGGAATCCGCCGTACCGGTTCAGGTAGTTGTCCAGATAGCGCTCCCAGTTGTTGTCCGGCATCAACGTGCGGTCGGGCACGGGAATGGCGTCCAGGATCATGGTCTTGAACGCGCCTCCGCTGCCCTTGATCACGTCAGGAGGAATCTCCGGCAGGCGGTTGTGGGCGAGCCCGTCGGGCGTGCGGTAGATGAGCTCGGGCACGGTCTCGATCGGGCGCTCCCCCTTCACCGCGCTCACCAGGGCGGACAGCGCGAACTCGCCGACGTCGGCGGCGCACACGTAGTCGACGACCTCGCGGTGCCGCAGGATCCGCTCGGCCATGGCGGTGGCCTGGTCGTTGCCGAAGACCGTGACGGCCCCGGCGTTCTTGCCGAGTTCGGCCAGCCGCAGCGCGTTTCCGTAGGACGTGGCCAGCACGCCCACGCCGAGGATGTCGGGGTCGAGGTCCCTGACGAGTTGTTCGATCTCCGCCATGGGCGTGATCTGGCCGTCGACGGCGATCACCTCCAGGTCGGGATGGTCGCGTCGCAGCACCGTCGCCAGCGAGACGACGCCGAGAGCGGGGAACGTGCCGTCGTTCGCGATCGAGGAGACGTCAGCGTCGCTGCCGGCGTTGACGAGCAGGACACTCTGCACCTTCTTGGTCATCGAGTACCTCTCAGCGGGTTCCAGGCCGACGTGCCGGTCCAGCCAGTACGGGCAGGCAACCCCGCGGGCACACACATCGAGGCCGGACCGTGTCACACGGTCAACGGCTTCCCCCAGGCCAGAGCGCGTGGCTGACCGGCCACGACGGCTCCATGGGCCCACTGTCGCCCACGATCGCGGGCAGGCTCAATGCTCCGGACAGATAGAGTTGACAGGAGTCAGCCGCTATTGACATCCCATCTATCCGGGGTGTATTAGCGGGAATTCAGGCGCAGGATCCGGCTCATCAGCCGCTGTCCGGCGATCGAGCCACGCGACACCTCGTCGACCACCTCGGCCGCCTCGTTCTCCCGCAGCGTGGCCATGTCCCCGGCGATCGCCCTGATGACGGCATCGGTGATCACGTGGTCGCTGAGGTAGTGCACGTACTCGGCCAGCGCCAGGTAGGAGCGGGCGCGGCCGTCCGCGTTCGGGCCGCGCAGGACGAGGATCTCCAGGATCTCGCGCAGCAGCGACCTGCCGCCGTTCCAGGACAGGGCGGCGCCGAGCACGGGTTCCAGCGCGTGCAGGAAGAGCGTCTCGTGCGGCAGGAACGAAAACAGCACACCCTGGCGGGCCCGCAGGTACGCGCCGGCGTCGGGCGGCGGGATCCAGGAGGTGTCCATCGGCGTGACGTCCCAGGTGGAGCCGGTGTCCAGGGCGAGCTCCAGGTCGGCGGACCCGGCGACGGACATGACCCGCACCACCCTGGTCAGGCTGTCCCACTCCTCGTTGGCCAGCTGGGAACGCCACAGCAGCGCGAAGCGCCGCCACTCGGTGAAGGCGTCCTCGTGGCCGGGCCGTACCCGCGACCAGAGGAGACGGGCGGGGTCGCAGGCGAGGGCGACCTTCAGCAGGTTGGCCGAGTAGTAGGCGTTGCGGCGGGCGGGTCCGGCGGTCCACGGGCGGTAGGCGGGGTGGGCGAGCTGGTCGCGCAGGTCGGCCAGCGCGAACAGGCGGGTGGCGAGGCCGCGCCAGGCCGGGTCGGCCGACTCCCGCAGAAACGTGATCACGGGCGGTCGCGTGGAGAGCGTCGACCAGGACAGCAGCGTGCCGAGCAGGCCGTCGCTGACCTCCTCCACGACCAGGCGCGACTCCTGGACCAGCATGTCGTCCAGGAGCCTGCCGATCAGCCGGGCGATGAGGAACTCGCCGAACGTGGCGTGCAGGAACTCGTAGGTCTGCAGGATCTCGCCGCCGTCGCGGGTGGCCTGGGCCTGGTGGACGAAGAAGAAGCGGCCGAACGCCTGCTCGCCCGAGGTCAGCGGGGTGGCCAATGAGGTGGGGCGGCGGGCGGACAGGCGCAGCGCCTCCAGGTCGGCGTCCACCTCGGCGGCGGTCGCCCACTGGCGGCCCCGGTTGAACATCGCGAACGCGACGATACCCAGCAGCAGCAGTTCCTTCTCCACCAGGGCCGGGATCCGCTCACGCGGGTGGCTCTTCTCCAGCTCCCGCTCGGCGAAGGCGCGCATGAGGCGCTCGTAGAGCTCGGCCTCGCCGATGCGGTCGGCGAGGTTCCTGCGCAGGGCGTTGCCGTAGGCGTCGTAGAGGGCGAGCATGAGCAGGAGCAGCGGCTGCTCGGCCAGGTTGCGCTGCGCGCGGGCGACCTCCATGGACAGCGGCCGGAGCCCGGCCTCGTCGAAGTAGGCGGCGTTGGCGTGGTTCCACACCTCGAGCCACTGCTCGATCTCCTCCAGGTCGAACGGCTCCAGCCTGGTCACCAGCGAGCCCTCGGGGTAGTCGACACGGTCGGCCACCGCCGTACGCGAAGTCACGATCACCGCGACGGCGCGCCCCGCGTCGAGCTCGCGCTGCTGGAAGCGGGCCACCCTGACCAGGTAGTCGGACTGGCGCACGCCGGTGGCCTGCAGCAGTTCGTCGAAGCCGTCGAGTATCACGACGGGCAGCGCGCCGTCGGCCGCCCGCGCCAGGTCGGGCCACTGCAGCCGCTCGCCGCTGAGCTGGTAGACGGCCTGTTCGATCTGTTCCTGTACGTCCGCGCCGGCCGCCACGTCGCGCAGCGGCACCCGGACGGGCACGAAGTCGGCGGGCAGGCGGGCGGCGAGCACCTTGGTGAGCACCGACTTGCCCGCCCCCGGCTGGCCCAGGACCATGAGCGGCGTCCTGCCCGCCTCCGGCGAGGTGAGGTAGCCGGCGAGGAAGCGCGGCAGGCCGTCGCGCACCTCGCGCTCGCTCCACCAGGCCTCCTGGCTGGGGTCTTCCGCGCGTTCCGGGCGGCCCGAGCGGAAGCGCGGGGTGACGTAGGCGTCGCCCAGGCTGGGCAGTGCCAGTCCGGCGGGCACGTCTCCGGTCTCGGCGACCGGGCGGCGCAGCGCCGCCTGGTGCAACTTGCTCAACGCGGCCAGCTTGGCGTCCTGCGCGCGGGCGGGGGCCAGTCCGTCGAGCAGCCGTTCGAGGTCGGTCAGCCGCGCCCGGGTGGCCTGGTGCTCGACCATCGCCGACCAGAACCCGAACTCCGGCACATCCATGGCCAGCCGACGGTAGCCGTCCTCGTATCTGCGGATGGCCGCGGTGGCGAGTGAGCTGTCGAAGACCCACTCCCGCTGGTGCTCCTGCAGCCGTTCCCAGAGGCTCAGCCCTTCGGCGAAGCTCCGCAGCGCGCCGCGCAGCCGTTCGTAGCGCACGAGGATGACGCTCTTGGCCTCCTCGAACGGCAGTTGCGGCGAGGGACAGACCGGGCTGCCCAGATCCACCCCGCGCAGCAGCGTGACCTGCTCCGACTTGCTCATCCGCAGCTCACCGGCGCTGAACGGCAGCGCGATCCCGTCGAGCGCCTCGAAGAACGCGGTGAGCACCAGAATAGTGTGCGCGGCCTCGATGCGGTCCGTACGGCCGCGCCACTCCTTGCCCGCCCGCCAGTCGCGCCACCGCCCGAGCAGGTCGTTGCCGACCCGGATCAGCTCGCCCTTGGCGTCGATCAGGTCCCAGAGCCCCAGGGTGGCGGCTCCGAGAACCGTGTCGAGCGCTCTGACCGCCGGGTCGTCGCCGCCCAGTAACCGCACGGCGTCGGCGTACCGGTACTCCCTCGCCATGCCGCCGATTATTGCGGGATTTAGAGGGTCAGCCCGGTCAGAACCATCACCTTCTCGTAGGTGTAATCGTTCATCGCCGAGTGCAGGCCCTCGCGGCCGATGCCCGAGTCCTTCACCCCGCCGTACGGCATCTGGTCGGCCCGGTAGGACGGGACGTCCCCGATGATGACGCCACCGACCTCCAGCTCCCGGTTGGCCCGGAAGGCGGCGTCCAGCGACCGGGTGAACACGCCGGCCTGCAGGCCGTACTTGGAGTCGTTGACCAGCGCGTACGCCTCGTCGATGGAGGCGGCGCGCTGCAGGATCATGACCGGGCCGAAGACCTCTTCGACGTTGACCTTGGCGTCGTGCGGGACGTCGGCCAGCACGGTCGGCGTGACCGTGGCGCCGTCGCGCGTGCCGCCGGCCAGCAGCCGGGCGCCGCTCGTGACGGCCTCCTGGACCCACTGCTCGACGCGTTCGGCGGCGGCCACCGAGACCAGCGGCCCCACCTGGGTCTTCTCGTCGGCCGGGTCACCGGTCACCAGGTCGCCGACGGCGGGCAGGAGGCGCTCGACGAAGGCGTCGTACACGGGCTGCTCGACGATCACCCGCTGGACGGCGATGCAGCTCTGGCCGGCCTGGTAGTTGGAGAACAGGGCGATGCGCTGGGCGGCCCAGTCGAGGTCGGCGTCGGCCAGCACGACGGCGGCCGCGTTGCCGCCCAGCTCCAGCGTGACGTGCTTGCGCGGGATCTGGTCGGCGATGGAGTAGCCGACCGGGGCGGAGCCGGTGAACGACACCACGGGCAGGCGCGGGTCGTCGACCAGGGACGAGGCGCGCTCGTTCTCGATGGGGAGCACGGAGAACATGCCCGCGGGCAGGTCGGTCTCGGCCAGGATGTCGCCGAGCACGAGCGAGGACAGCGGGGTGGCGGGGGCGGGCTTGACGATGACCGGCGCGCCGACCGCGATGGCCGGGGCGACCTTGTGGGCGACGAGGTTCAGCGGGAAGTTGAACGGGGTGATCGCCAGCACGGGGCCCTTGGGCACGCGGGTGACGTAGGCGAGCCGGCCGGCGGCGGCGGGCTCGGTGTCGAGCCGCTGCGTGGTGCCGGACCAGCGGCGGGTCTCCTCGGCGGCGAAGCGGAAGGTGGCGACGGCCCGGTTGACCTCGCCGCGGGCCCACATGATCGGCTTGCCGTTCTCCGACATGATCAGATGGGCGATCTCGTCGGCCCGCTCGGCCAGGCGGCGCGAGACATGGGCCAGGGCTTCCGCACGCACGTGGACGGGCAGCGCGGCGGCCTGCCCGGCCACCGCGGCGGCGGCCGCCACGGCCTCCTCGACCTGCGCGGCGGTCGGCACCGAATATCGCCCGACCTCGCGACCGTCGTGGGGATTGGTCACGGTGAGCTCGGCGTCCCCGGTGGCGGGGCGCCCTGCGAGCCAGAAGGTACGCACGTCCATACCCATGACGTTATGCCACGAGAAAGATCAGGGATTTACACCGGGGTGCACAAGACCCCCTCCGGCTCCCGCCGTTAAGTACAACCCGTCGGCGGCGCGGTGTGAAACATGCGCGGATCAGGCCCTGGGTAGGATCCCTAACCTCAAGTCCGCGTAAGACCTGGTCCCGGATTGACTCCTCCCGCTTGGGGCCACTGTTGCCACGTGGCCCTCATGTTTACCCGCTGTGTAACAGAAGTAGTACTAAATCGGGATGTTTACCGTGTGGAGCGGTTTGAACGATCGCCGCCATGGCTAAGTCATCGTGTGCGGGTCTCCAGCGCGGCGGGCCCCCGAGCTAGAAAGGCGTGGGCCCCGTGACCGAGCAGCATGCTTCGGCTCCGCTCGGGCTTCAGGGTGCCTACCTTCTGGGCGAGCGGGCCGGGCAGGACGAGCTGCGTTCGCGCCTGCTCGACGTGGCCGTGGCCCTGCTCGCCAGCGACGGCCCGGAGAGCCTGAACATGCGCAGGATCGCCACCGAGGCGGGCTGCACCACCACCGTCATCTACACGATGTTCGGCAACCGCGAGGGCCTGGCCGAGGCGCTTTACCTGGAGGGGTTCGAACGGTTCCGCCGCTTCCTGGACGCGGTGCCGCACCGGCGCGACCCCTTCGAGTACCTCACCGCGCTCGGCCCCGCCTACCGCCAGGCGTGCCATGCCGAGCCCGGCTACTACTCGCTGATGTTCGAGCGGGCCATCCCCGGCTTCGAGCCCAGCGAACGCGCCCGCACGCTGGCCCGCGCGGCGCTCAACATCCTCGACCGGGTGATCTCCGACTGCATCGCCCAGGGCTACCTCATCCCGACCCAGCCCAGGAAGATCGCCGACGCGCTGTGGGCCGCCGCCCAGGGCGCCATCAGCCTGGAGCGGGCGGGCCACCTGCGCGACGGCCGCACCTACGAGGCGGTCACCACGGCCACGATCTGCTGTTACCTGGTCAACAAGTAGCTTCCAGGGCGATCCACAGCTCCGCGCGCACCCCCGGGTCGTCCAGGTCGCGGCCGAGGAGTTCGGCGACGCGTTTCATCCGGTAGCGCAGGGTGTGGCGGTGGATGCCCAGGCGCTGGGCGGCCGCGTCCCAGTGGCCGTTGCTGGCCAGGTAGGCGCGCAGGGACGCGATGAGGTCGGCGCGGGAGCCGTACTGGCTGAGGGGGGCCAGCAGTGCCGCGGAGAACGCCTGGGCGGCGGCGGGATCCAGCAGGGCGAGCAGCCCCTGCCCGGCGAGGTCGGCGAAGCGGACCGGCGTGCCCGTGCTGGCCTGTAGCGCGCGTCGTGCCTGGTCGAGCCCGCCGCGCAGGTCACGGTACGGGCCCGGCCCGCTCACCCCCACGCGCCCGGCGACCTGGTCGGCCGTCTCGGCGGAGACCACCGCGACCGCGCCGCCATCGTGGAGGGCGGTGAAGCCGTGGGGTTCGAGGAGGTCCAGGGCGTCGGGGTCGGCGGCGACGACCACGACCGGCTCGTCCGGCAGGTGGGCGCCGATCGGGGCCAGCACCGCGCGGGCCGCGCCCTCCATCCCCGCGAGCAGCAGTTCCAGTACGGCTCCGCGCACCCGCCGCTCGGCCTCCCGCTGCGCGCCCCCTTGCTCGACGGCCAGCGTCAGCAGGGATCCTGCCGCGTTGATCACGGTATGCGTGACCGGGGAGAACGCCTGCCCGGCCCCCACGGCGAAGAACCCGCGCGGCCGGGCCCCGCCGCCGAGCGGCTGTACGACCACCTGCCCGTCGGGCCCCGACATGGCCACGCTCGCCGGGAACCGCCCGCTCCTGCGCTGGAGCGCAGACTCCACCAGGTCCGTCCGGGTTCCGGCGGTGGCGTGCAGGATCTCCCCCGTCTCCGACACCAGCGCCGCCCACCCGCCCACCTCCCTGGCCAGGCGGTCGATCACCGCGTGCATCCCCTCGGGCCGGAGCGCCGCCCTGGTCAGGCGCCCCTGGGCGGCGAAGGCACGGGTGATCTCCTCATATTGCTCGGCGGCGAGCAGTTCGCTGACGACCTTGCCGATGGCGATGAACGGCGTCTCGCGCGGCACCTCCAGCAAGGGCAGCCCGGCGGCGGCAGCGGCGGCCACGAGTTCGGCAGGCACCTCGTCGTGGGTCAGCCCGACCCCGAACCCCAGCCCGGCGACGCCCCGCTCCACCAGCCGCCCGACATATCCGGAAAAGTCGGCGGCCCCACCCAAGCGCATCCCCGTGGTGAGCACCAGCTCGGCGCCCTCCAGGAACGGCGTGGGGTCCTCGAGTTCGCTGACCGCGACCCACCGCACGTCCGAGTCCAGCGACCCGGCAAGGGGCCGAAGGCCCATCCGTCGCACCACGGTTCCCAGAGAAGGCGGCATTTTGTCCAGTCCGGCAGATTAAGACCCCTCAAGTGTGACATATCGACGTATCGGCGCAGGTCACCAGCCGCCGTACCGTCAGGAGCATGAGCATTCCGCAGGAGCGTCGTCTCGTCACCGCCATCCCGGGGCCGAAGTCCCAGGAACTGCTGGCCCGCAAGCAGGCCGCCGTGCCCCCCGGCATCGGCACCACACTGCCCGTCTTCGTGACGCGCGCGGGCGGGGGCGTGGTCGAGGACGCCGACGGCAACTCGCTCATCGACTTCGGCTCCGGCATCGCCGTGACCAGCGTCGGCAACGCCGCTCCGCGGGTGGTCGAGCGGGTGCGGAAGCAGGTGGCCGACTTCACCCATACCTGTTTCATGGTCACGCCGTACGAGTCGTACGTGGAGGTCTGCGAGAAGCTCAACCAGGTCACTCCCGGCGAGCACGAGAAGCGCACGTTCCTCGTCAACTCCGGCGCCGAGGCGGTCGAGAACGCCATCAAGGTCGCCCGCTACGCCACCGGCCGCCAGGCCGTCGTGGTGTTCGACCACGGCTACCACGGCCGCACCCTGCTGACGATGACCCTGACGGCCAAGAACATGCCGTACAAGCAGGGCTTCGGCCCCTACGCGCCCGAGGTCTACCGGGTGCCGCTGGCCTACCCGTTCCGCTGGCCCGGCGAGAACCCGGCCGACGAGGCGTACGCCCAGGCCGTGGACATGATCGAGAAGCAGGTGGGCGCGCAGAACGTGGCCGCCGTGGTCATCGAGCCGATCGCCGGAGAGGGCGGCTTCATCGAGCCCGCCAAGGGCTTCCTGCCGAGGATCGCCGAGTACTGCCGCGCCAACGGCATCGTCTTCGTCGCCGACGAGGTGCAGACGGGCTTCGCGCGTACCGGGGACCTGTTCGCCTGCGAGGACGAGGGCGTGGTGCCCGACATCATCTGCACCGCCAAGGGCATCGCGGGCGGCCTGCCGCTGGCCGCGGTCACCGGCCGCGCCGAGCTCATGGACAAGGTGCACGCGGGCGGCCTCGGCGGCACCTACGGCGGCAACCCGCTGGCCTGCGAGGCGGCGCTCGCCGTGCTGGAGACCATCGAGCAGGACGACCTGGTCGCCAAGGCCCGCCGGATCGGCGAGATCATGCTCCCCCGCCTCAGGGCGCTGCAGGAGCGCTTCCCGATCATCGGCGACGTACGCGGACGCGGCGCCATGATCGCCATCGAACTCGTCGAGCCCGGGACGAAGAACCCGAACCCGGCCGCCCTCCAGGAGATCGTCAAGCGCTGCCACGCCGAGGGCCTGGTCGTCCTCACGGCCGGGACCTACGGCAACGTGCTGCGTTTCCTGCCGCCGCTGGTCATGCCCGAGCACCTGCTGGAGGAGGGCCTCGGCATCCTGGAAAAGGCGTTCTCCTAGAAGAACCCCCACAGAACGGGCCATCCACCTTGGTGGGGATGGCCCTGTTTTGTTGGTGTACCGCACGCCACCCGGCCGTGATTTCACCTGAGCTTGACGCTGCGCTAGCCGATCGGCGGCGCGGGCAGGGCTATAACGGATCCGGTATAGGGGTGGCCGAACGCCTTGGGGAGAGTGATGGACTGGGGTTCGATGCTGACGTTCGACCCTGACGGCCTGAGCTGGGCCCAGCGTGACGGGGACGCCTGCGTGGTCTGCCACAAGCGGTGGCCGCGCCCCCGGGTGCGGGTGGGCCGCTTCCCCGACGACACCGCCGTGCTGGCCTGCCACGACTGCGCGGAGGCGCTGCGGCCCGCGCCGCTGGCCACCGTGGTGGCCTTCCGCGCCCGATAGGCCTCAGGCCGCCTGGCGCATCCCCCACGGCGAGCCGTACTCCTTGAGCAGGTCGAGGAACGGCACCGCGTCGAACGCCTCGGGACCGAGCACGCCCGTCCCCTTCCAGGCCCCGCCGGCCAGCAGTTCCAGCGCGACGACCGGGTGGATCGCGGTCTGCCAGACGACGGCCTGCGAGCCGTACTCGCGCATCGACCACTCGTTGTCCACCACGTGGTAGAGGTACACCTCGCGCGGCGCGCCGTCCTTGCCGGTGCCCTTCACCCAGGTTCCCGCGCAGGTCTTGCCGCGCATGCGCGAGCCCAGCGTGGCCGGGTCGGGCAGGCTCGCGGCCACCAGGTCGCGCGGCGCGACCTCGGCCCCGCCCACCTTGACCTTGTCGGCGCTGTCGAGCCCCAGCTTGTGCAGGGTCTTGAGCACGCCGATGAACTCCTCGCCGAGCCCGTACTTGAACGTCACCCGCCGCGCGTCGATCCAGCGCGGCACGAGCAGCACCTCTTCGTGCTCGACGTTGACGCACTCGACCGGCCCGATGCCCTCGGGGAAGTCGAACACCTCCGGCTCGCTGAACGGCTCGGTCGTGCGCCACTCGCCGTCCTCCCAGACGACGGGCGGATTGAGGCACTCCTCGATCGTGGTCCAGATCGAGAACGTCGGCGCGAAGTCGTAGCCGTCCACGACCAGGTTGGAGCCGTCGCGCACGCCGATCTCGTCGATGCGCGCGAACAGGTGGTCGGCGGCATACCGGGCGAACACGTCGGCCAGCCCCGGCTCCACCCCCATCCCGACCAGCGCGAGCTGCCCGCCCTCGCGCCACTGCGGGTCGAGCTCGAACTGCCGGTCGCCGAGCTTCACCCCCGTCTTGCTGTACGGCTCGCGCGGATGCGGCTGCGACAGCGACATCGCCATGTCGAGGTAGTGCGCCCCGGCCTCCAGCGCCGCCTCGAACAGCGGCATGGTGAAGCGCGGATCGACGGCGTTGAACAGCACGTCGCAGTCGTGGGCCCGCAGCGCCTCGGCGACCTGGGCCCGGTCGGCGGCGTCGAGCTGGATGGCGCTGAACCGGGGGTCGTCGACCTGGGCGACCGCTCGCGCGGCCCGGTCCTGTTTGGAGTCGGCCACCACGATGTGTTCGAAGAAATCTCGGCGGGCCGCGATGGGCACGACAGCCGATCCGACGCCGCCGGCGCCGACAAGGAGGATTCTCATGCCCGAACTCTTTCACTGACTGGCCATTCAGTCAATCGGAGGGGCAAAAGGGAGGCGTCCCGGGTCGGGGGGAACGCCCGGGACGCCTCAGGCAGGCGTTGCCCAGCGGGGGGACGGGCACGCCCGCAGCATGTGCGAGCGGGGCCCCGACCTCACCCGCTCAGCTCACAAGATCGGTCCACCTGTCTTCCCAGGTGTCGTATTCAGTGCATTCCCGCTCCTGCGGCCGGCAATCCCCCGGTGGGCGAACGGCAAAGTCGATCCGGTCAAACCGCGACTTCTTGCCCACCCCGTACGCCTCGCAGACCCTCCTGGCCTTGCCCTTGCACGCCTCGTCGTTGGCCGGAGCCAGCCCCACCCACGCCGCCGCCGCACGCTGCGTGTCCGCCGACGCCGTCCAGCTCAGCCACCGGTAGGCGCAGTCGAGATTGGCCCCGGACGCGCCCAGCATCCACGAGTCCACCCACCCCGTGGTCCGCGCGGACGGCACCGTCTTCACCGGCTTGCCCGCCGTCTGCAACAGCAGCCGCAGGTACGGCGTCGCCTGCGCGAAGTCCAGCCGCCCCGTCGCGAACCCGGTCACCACGTCCAGCGGATCGTCCCAGTAGACACGCTCGTCCTGCCGCCCGAGCATCTCCACGGCCTTGCCCAGCTCCGCCGCCGTCAGCGAGTACGGGCTGCCGGACTTCCCGGCCGCCAGGGCCGCGTCGGCGATCGTCAGCGGGTCGTTCTTGAGCGCCGCCTTGGGCGAGGCGAAGACCTGCTCCATGCCGGGCGCCTTGATCCGGCTCGCGTCGTAGAGGAACTCGTGCGAGCCCCACAGGTACGGCACGCCGTAGACCTTGCCGCCGGAGGTGGTGAGGTCGCGCAGCGGCTTGGCCACCTCCGTGTAGCCGTCGACCTTGGCCAGCTCGATCGGCAGCACCTGCTTGTCCGCGATGAGGCTCCCGGCCAGCCCGGGACCGGCCGAGACCACGTCGTAAGCGCGTTCCTTGAGCCGCGTGGCCATCTCCGCGGGGGTCTGGACCTGGTCGAGCCTGGCGATGCGGCAGCCGGTGGCCTTCTCGAAGGTGCCGGTCCAGTTGACCTTGGGGCTGGTGCCGCCGTACTCGGCGTAGCCGCGGTAGGTGAGGATCTGGAGCGTGCCGTCGCTCTGCGTGGGAGTGGGCGTCGGCTTGGCGGTGGCCGGGGTGGGTTTGGGGGTGGGGGTCGCCTGTGCGGCACCTGCCGAGGACACCACCACGGCCAGGGCGGCCAGCGCCAGGGCGGGTGCGCGGCGGTTCAACAGGATGCCCCCTTCTCGTTGCGGTCTGCGCTGGAGTTTACCCGGGCAGACCGCAACGGGAGGGTGTCAGCCGTTCGTCGGGAAGCCCAGGTTCACGCCGCCGTGGGACGGGTCGAGCCAGCGTGAGGTGACGACCTTGCCGCGGGTGTAGAAGTGCACGCCCTCGGTGCCGTGCACGTGCGTGTCGCCGAACAACGACGACTTCCAGCCGCCGAAGCTGTAGAACGCCATCGGCACCGGGATCGGCACGTTGATGCCGATCATGCCGACCTCCACCTCGTTCTGGAAGCGCCGCGCGGCGCCGCCGTCGTTGGTGAAGACCGCGGTGCCGTTGCCGAACTCCAGCCCGTTGATCAGCTTCAGCCCCTCCTCATAGGAGGACACGCGCACGATCGACAACACCGGGCCGAAGATCTCCTCGGTGTGCACCCGCGAACCGGCCGGGACGTGGTCGAGCACGGTCGGGCCGAGCCAGAATCCGGGCGTCTCGGCCGCCGGGGCGCCGCCGAGCACCTCGGTCCGCCGCCCGTCCACGACCAAGGTGGCGCCCTCGGAGACGCCGAGATCCAGGTAGGAGGCGACCTTGTCGCGATGCGGACCGGTCACCAGCGGGCCCATCTCCGAGCGCGGGTCGTCGCCGGGGCCGATCACGAGCTTGTCCACCCGCTCGACGATCTTCTTGACCAGGTCGTCGCCGACGGGGTCCACGGCCAGCACGACCGAGATCGCCATGCAGCGCTCGCCCGCCGAGCCGAACCCGGCCGAGACCGCCGAGTCGGCCACCAGGTCGAGGTCGGCGTCGGGCAGCACCAGCATGTGGTTCTTGGCCCCGCCGAGCGCCTGGACGCGCTTGCCGTGCGCGGTGCCGGTCTCGTAGACGTAGCGGGCGATCGGCGTGGAGCCGACGAACGAGACCGCCTTCACGTCCGGGTGCTCCAGCAGCCGGTCGACGGCGGCCTTGTCGCCCTGGACGACGTTGAAGACGCCGTCGGGCAGCCCGGCCTCCTGCCACAGCCTGGCCATCAGCAGCGATGCCGACGGGTCCTTCTCCGACGGCTTGAGGATGAAGGCGTTCCCGCACGCGATCGCGATCGGGTACATCCACATCGGCACCATCGCCGGGAAGTTGAACGGCGTGATCCCCGCCACGACGCCGAGCGGCTGCCGGATCGAGTAGGAGTCGACCCGCGTCGAGACGCCCTCGGAGAAGCCGCCCTTGAGCAGGTGCGGGATGCCGCAGGCGAACTCCACGACCTCCAGGCCGCGCGACACCTCGCCGAGCGCGTCGGAGTGCACCTTGCCGTGCTCGGCGGAGATGAGCGCCGCGAGCTCGTCGCGGTGGGCGTACATCAGCTCGCGGAAGCGGAACAGCACCTGCGACCGCTTGACCAGCGAGGAGTCACGCCAGGCCGGGAAGGCCGCGAGGGCCGCGGCGACCGCCGCGTCCACGTCCGCGGCCGTGGCCATCGCCACGGCCCCGCTGACCTCGCCGGTCGCCGGGTTGTAGATCTCCTGCGTACGGCTGCCGCCGTCGGCGAGCGCGCCGTTGATCCAGTGCTTAACGGACTTCATCGTTGATGGTCTCCAGAGCGTCGACGATGATCCCCAGGCCTTCGGCGGCCTCGTCCATCGTCAGGGTGAGCGGCGGTGCCATGCGGATCGCGGTGCCGTACAGGCCGCCCTTGCCGGCGAGCAGGCCGGCCTGCTTGGTGAGCTCCATGAAGCGGCCGGTCATCGCGGGCTCGGCCAGTTCGATGGCGAACATCAGGCCCTTGCCGCGCACGCCGGTGACGATCGGCAGCCGCTCGGCGGCCGCGCGCAGGCCGTCGATGATGTGCGCGCCGGTGCGGGCGGCGTTGGCCTGCAGGTCATGGTCGAGAACGTAGTCGAGCGTGGCGTTGGCGGCGGCCATGGAGATCGGGTTGCCGCCGAAGGTGGACAGGCCGACCGCGTGCAGTCCGTCCATCAGGTCGCCGCGGGCGACCAGGCCGCCGACGGCGAAGCCGTTGCCGAGTCCTTTGGCGAACGTCATCATGTCGGGCGTCACGCCGTGGTTCTGGATGCCGAAGAACGCGCTGCCGGTACGCCCCCAGCCGGTCTGCACCTCGTCGGAGATGAAGAGGATGCCCTCCTCGTCGAGCACCTCCTTGTAGGCGGCGAACAGCCCGTCGGGCGCCATCGTGAAGCCGCCGACGCCCTGGATGGGCTCGGCGATCAGCGCGGCGACGTCCTTGGAGACGCTGGTGGCCAGCACGTGGCGCAGGTCCTCGACGCACGCCTTGATGTAGTCGGCGTCCGACAGGCCCTTGAACTGCGACAGGTGCCGGTCGGCGCCGTGCAGGAAGTGCACGTTGAGCGGCGAGAGCGAGTTGTTCTTCCAGGCGCGGTTGCTGGTGACGCTGACCGCGCCGAAGCTGCGGCCGTGGTAGCTCTGCCGCATGGCCAGGACCTGGTCGCTCTTGCGGGCGTAGGTGGCCAGCAGGAGGGCGGTCTCGTTGGCCTCGGTGCCGGAGTTGGTGAAGAAGACCTTCGCGTCGGGGATGCCGGAGAGCCGGGCGATCTTCTCGGCCAGTTCGACCTGGCCGCGCAGCAGGTAGACGGTGCTCGTGTGAACGACACCGGTGGCCAGTTGGCGCTCGACGGCCTCGCGCACCTCGGGGACGTCGTATCCGATCATGTTGGTCAGGATGCCGACGAAGAAGTCCAGGTAGCTTTTGCCTTCGCTGTCGACGACGCGGCTGCCCTTGCCGCTGACGATCTCGATGGGCTCGTTGTAATTGAGGGCCAACCAGTTGGGCATCACTGCCCGGTGGCGCGCGAGAAGCTCCGACATGTTCCGAGTATCGCCGCATTCCGGAGCACCTTACACATTCAATGTGTCGGAGTGCGGGCCGGATGCCTTACATGTCGTAACCCCTCGGAAGGCAGGACAGAAAGGCACTTCGCGAGGCACGCTGGAGGTCCCCGCCCTGCGAGGGTTCGATGATCATACGACTGACCGTCCGCGACCCCGAACTGGCCGCCGCCCACGACCTCGAAGTGGCGGCCGAGCCGGGCACCAAGCTCGCCACGCTGCTCGGCGCGCTGCCGCCGCGCCCCTGCTACGCCGGTTCCGCCAAGCTCGATCCCGAGGCCACCTTCGCCGACGGGCCGCTGGTGTCCGGGATGGTCCTCGGCGTGGGCGAGCCGGCCCGCGACGAGCGGGCCAGACCGGCGGGCACCACCGGCGGCCTACGGGTGGTCGGCGGGCCCGACGCCGGGCGGCTCGTCTGGCTGGCTCCCGGCGCGCACGTCGTGGGCAGGGATCACGACGCCGCCGTCCGGCTCGTGCGCGACCACCGGGTCTCCCGGCTGCACGTCCGGCTTGAGGTGAGCGTGACCGGCGAGCTCACCGTCACCGACCTGGGCTCGACCAACGGCACGCTGGTGGGCGGGGAACCGGTGTCCGGCTCGGTCCGGCTGCCGCCCGGGGAGATTCTTCAGGTGGGCGACGATCTGCTGCGCTGGGTGCCGTTGCCGGCCGCCCGGCCGCATGCCGTACGCGGGAGCGACGGCATGATCGCCTTCGACCGCGGGCTCGCCCGCCGCGAGGCCGGGACGCCGTCCGACCAGGTTCCCGACGAGCTGGACCTGACGCTGGCCGCGCTGCGGGAGGGGCCGGGGCTGTGGTCGCGCGACGCCGCCTCCCCCGATGGGCTCGTGCTGCGGGTGGGGGTGACGGGTGAGCCGGCCGTACCGGCTGTCGTGGACCTGCGGGAGGCCGGTGTGCTCGGCGTCGTGGGGCCGCGTCCGCCGGTCGACGGGCTGGTGCGCTGGCTGCTGGTGCAGCTCGCCACCCTGCGCGCCCCCGCCGAGCTGCGGCTGGTGATCCTGGCCGAGGAGGGCGGCGAGCATCTCGCCTGGACGCGCTGGCTGCCGCACCTGCGCGGCGGCGAGCGGGTGCCGTGCCTGATCGGCACCACCGAGGAGACGCGGGCCGAACGCGTGGCCGAGCTCCTGGCGCTGATCGCCGACCCGCCGGAGGGCGAGGAGGTGGTCGTGCTGCTCGACGGCGCGCGCTCGCTGCGGGAGCTGCCCGGCCTGCGCGAGGTGCTGCGCGACGGCCCCGCCGCCGGCGTGTACACGATCTGCGCCGACCGCCGCGGCATGAGCGAGTGTCTGGCCGTCTGCGAACTCGACGGCACCGACCTGCTGCTCACCCGGGCCGGCGACGGCCTGCCCGCGCCGATCCGGCCCGAGTACGTGGACGCGGAGGCGGCCGAGCGCATCGCCCGCGCGCTGGCGCCGCTGCGCGACCGCGCCGAGCCCGACACGCCCGCGCGGCTGCTGGACCTGCTCGGCATGGAGACGCCCGCCGTGCGCTGGCCGGACGCGCCGGTGACCAAGGTGGTCGTCGGCACCGCGGTGTCCGGGACCGTCAGCGTGGACGTCGCCGCCGACTCCCGTCTGCGCCTGGGCGGGGCCGGGCCGGACCTCGCGCGCGCCCTCGTGGCCGCGCTGCTCCTCGCCAACCCGCCGGACGCGCTCGCCCTCGTCCTGGTCGGCGAGAGCCTGCGCCCGTTCGCGCCGTGCCCGCACGTGACCGGGTGGTTCCCGGCCTGGGAGACGCGCATGGGCACGGCCCTGAACGCCGAGGCGCAGCGGCGCACCGCGCTCCTCGCCGCGCACGCCGACCTGCCGCCCCGCCTGGTGGTGATCGCCGAGGAGGAGCACGCGCCGCCGCAACCGGTGGAGTCCGCCCAGCTCGGCATGCACCTGGTGCTGGTGACGGCGCTCACCTCGCGCAGCCGCGGCCTCGGCATGATCATGCGGACGGGCGGCGAGCCGCGCCTGTTCAGGACCGCCGGGCTCGGCCACCCCCCGCCGTCGTGGGGCGCTCCCGCCCGGGTGCGCGTGGTGTCGTGGGCTGAGCTCGGCGATCCCCGCCCCGCCGACCCGCCCGTCGCGATGCCCACCGACCTGGAGTCCACCGTCGCCGAGATCGTCAGCGCGGCCGAGCGCCGCGGCGCCCGGCCGCCGTTCCGCCCCATCCCGCCGCCGCTCCCCGACGTCCTCCACGATCCGGTACGGCTACCGCCCACCTTCCCGTACGCGGCGCCCTACGGACGAATCCCTCCCCTCGCGGCGCCATATGGGCTGACCCCAGAGGTGCGGAAGGGCCTGCTGGTGCCCTACGGCCTGGCCGACGACCCCGCGCACCAGGCCCAGCCCGTGGCGGCGCTGGACCTGCGCGGCACGGACCGGCTGCTGGTCGCGGGCCGCACCGGATCCGGCCGCACCACCTTCGCCCGCACCCTCATCAGCGCCCTCACCCGGCACCCCGCCTGGATCTACGCGATCGAGGACAAGCCCGGCGAGCTGGCCGCCTACACCACCCACTGCGGAGCCGTCGTCTCCCCCGGCGAGCCGGACCGGATCCGCCGCGTGTTCACCTGGCTCGCGGGCGAGGCCGAGCGCCGCCTGGCCGCCGGCCCGGGCGACCCGCTGATCGTCCTGGTGGTCGACGGCTGGGAGCGCTTCGAGCGGCCCGACGCGCGCTCGCTGATGAGGATCCTGCGCCGCCTGGTCACCAGGGGCCCGTCGGTCGGCATCCACACGGTCGCCGCGGGCCGGCGCGACAACGTGCTGTTCTCCCGCCGGCTGCTGCTCGGGCACGGGCCGCCGGGCCGGGCGGCGGACGCGGCCACCGGCCAGGCGGTCCAGATCGCCGTCCCGGCGGAGCCGCGCACGCCGTTGACGGCCGCGCGGCCGTTCCCGCCGATGCCCGGCAGCGTGGAGCCGGGCGAGCTCGGCCGGGTCACGGGACTCGCGATCGGCATGGGCGGCCAGGACGTGACCACGATCGGCCTGGACCCGCTCGGCGCCGGGCCGCACGCCGTCCTGGTCTCCGGTCCGCCGGGCTCCGGCCGCAGCGCCGCCGCGCTCCTGATCGCCGGGGCCCTGCTGGAGCGGGGCGTGGACGTCCTGGTGATCGCCCCGCCGGGCTCGCCCGTCGCGGCGCTGGCCGGGGCGCGCGTCCTCACCGGCACGGCCTTCTCCGACGAGGAGCTGCGCGCGGCGGTGGCGGGGCGGCAGCGGTTCGCCGTGGTAGTGGACGACTTCGAGCAGGTGGCCGTCACCGCAGCCGACCGGCCCACGCTCCTCGACGAGGCCGCCTCCAGCCTCGGCGCGCACGTCCTGGTCCTGGCGGGAGACGCCACGCAGATCCTGGAGGGACGGCCGCACCCGCTGGCCGCCGTCGTGACCGAGGTGTTCAGGTCCGGCGCCCGCGTCGTGCTGAACCCCCGCGACCGGGCCGCAGCGCTGATCCACGGGCTCGTGCTGGAGAACGACGAGCACGTCTCGGGTCCGCCGGGGCGCGGCTATCTGTCGGTGTCCGGGCGTACCGTGCTGGTTCAGCTGGCGCGGGGGTCGAGGGCGTAGTCGATGCACTCGACCAGCTGCGACAGGCCGTCATACAGGTAGACGGTGTGGTTGCCGTCGGCGTCCCTGACCGAGGTGCCGCGCGACTCGTACTCCAGCGTGAGCTCCCGCGGGCCGGACGCGTGTACGCACCGGCCGAGGGCGTCGTAGGCGTAGGCGTGCCGGTCGCCGTCGTCCCACTCGGTGACGCGGCCGGCCCTGTCGTACGCGAAGCGCCGCACCCGTCCTTGGCAGGCGGCCTCGACCAGGTTGCCCGCCCGGTCGTAGGTGTAGGCGGCAAGGAGGTCGTTGCGCCGCCGGATCGCGACGACGCGGCCCGAGGCGGTCTCGACGTCCAGGGCGCGGCCTACGGCGTTCACCACCTCGGCCGGCGCGCCGTCCGGGCCGTGGCGCAGCTCGATCCGGCCGCCGCCCGGCCCGTCCACCGACGTCAGCGGGAGACGGTCGCCGGCGCCGGTGTAGTGCGCGGTCAGGCCGGTGCCGGGGTCGGTGACGGCGTAGCCGTACCGGATGCTGCGCAGGCGGACGCGCCCGGCGCGCTCGCCCGGCGGCGGGCAGGCGGCCACGGAGCCGTCGCCCGGATGCGGGAACACGCTCGCGGCGCCGTCGGCGGCGAACACGTGCACGCCGTCGGCGTGAACCTCCGCCCGCTGGTCGAAGGTGGAGGTCCACGCCGGGCCGAACCATCGCCCGTCCCGGTGGCCGGACCGGTGGACGCGCCGTAGTTCCAGCGCGGGCGGTCCGGGCAGGTCGAGGTCGTGTTGCGGCAGGATCACCGTGCCGGTCGCGTAGTGGATCGGTCCGGCGTGTGCGGACGCGCGGTCCGATCCAGCCCCCGATGCGACCGCCTCCCGCACACCCATGGACCATCCCCCCAGAACGGAATTCGGCTGCCCCGTTGTACGCACCGGGCCCATCCGGCGGTTCAATTTCCGAGCAAGATTTTTCCCAGCCCCTAGGGGGAAACCCGTGCACCTGTCGGTGTACGCCGCCGCCACCCACTACCGCGGCGGAGGCACGGCAAGTGCCGCCTGCGGGCCGACGACCGGAGGGGGGCCGATCACCCACTATCGGATCATCACCACGAACAAGGAGATCCGATGACGAACACCGCCACACTTCCCCGCCCCGATGTCCACCCCGGCCCGCCGAAGCTCGACCGCGACCAGTTGCGCCGCGCCCAGCAGGAGACGCTGGACACCCCGCGCATGAAGTACAGCCTGCTGGCGAAGATGATGTTCAAGCCGGTCGACATCATGTACGGCAAGGAAGGCTCGTTCACCAAGTTCGCCATGCTGGAGATCATCGCCCGCGTGCCGTACCAGGCGTGGGAGCGCATGGGCTACTGGGCGGTCCACCGTCACCGCACCAGCTCGGGGCTGGCCAGACGGGTCTTCGAGCGGATCGTCGAGGCCCGCTCCGACCAGGACAACGAGCAGTTCCACCTGCTGATCATGGAAGACCTGATCGACCGGCAGGGGCTCAAGCGCAACTGGCTGCTGCACCGCGCGGCGCCGTGGCTGATCGCGCTGTTCTACTACCACGTCTCGTGGGTGCTGTTCCTGGTCAAGCCCGACTGGAGCTACCGGCTGAACGCCGAGTTCGAGGACCACGCCGAGCACGAGTACATGACGTTCGTGGCCGAGAACCCGGACCTGGAGTTCGTGCCCGACCCCGGCACCTACGCCGACGAGTACGGCCGCTACCGCTCGGTGGCCGACCTGATGCGCCAGATCGGCCACGACGAGCGGGTGCACAAGCTCGGCAGCCTGGAGAACATGCGCGACCCGCGCGTGGCGGCCTAACCGATGGCCGCCTCGACGGACTGCTCCGCCCGCTTGGGAGCGGGCGTGCGCAGCACCGCGAGCGCGAGCACGGCGGCCAGGAGGCAGAAGACCGCACCGATCCAGGATCCGACGTGCATCGCGGTGGTGAAGGCCTCGCGGGCGGGGCCCTCCCAGCCGCCCAGCCTGAGCGCCTCCCCGATCGACGCCCTGGCCTGGGCGGGGGCGCTCTCCGGCATCGCGGAGGTGTACACCCCGGCCAGGACGCTGCCGAGCACGGCGATGCTGAGGGCCATGCCGACCTGCTGGACGGTGTCGTTCATGGCCGAGCCGACACCGGCGTGCTCCACCGGGATCGCGCCCATGAGCGTCGCGTAGGCCGCCGGACCGGCCAGGCCGCCGCCGATTCCCATGACCACGAGACCGGCCAGCATGGGCCCGTACCCGGTGGTGACCGCGAGGATGACGAACCCCACGGCGAGCACGAACATCCCCGAGGCGATGAGCGCCCGGTTGCTCACCCGCTGCCCCAGAGCCGCGCCGGCCCCGTTGAAGACGGCCGCCGCGATCACGTACGGCACCAGCGCCAGCCCCGCCTGCATGGCCCCGTACCCGAGGACGAACTGCAGGTACTGCGTGAGCATGAGCATCAGCGCGCCCGCCCCGAAGGACATGAGCAGGATCGAGAAGGAAGCGCCGCTGAAGTTGCGCTGCCTGAACAGCTCCAGCGGCATCATCGGATGCTCGGAGCGCCGCTCCCAGACGAGGAACGCGGCGAGCGCGAGCACCGCCAGGGCGATCGCGACGACGTTCCACTCCCGCTCGATGATGACGTAGACGGCCGAGGTGAGGCCGACGATGGACAGGATCACGCCGACCGGGTCGATCCTGCGGGCCGGAGCCTTCGACTCGGGCATGAGAACGAGTGCGGCGACGATCGCCAGCAGCGCGATCGGCACGTTGATGAGGAAGACCGAGGACCAGCCCCAGTTCTCCAGCATGAGGCCGCCCAGCGTGGGCCCGGCCACGACGCCGATCATCGACGTGGCGCCCCACGCGGCCATGGCCTTGCGGCGTTCTTCCTCGTCGAAGACGGTGATGAGGATGGACAGGGTCGAGGGCATGAGCACCGATCCGCCGACGCCCATGAGCGTGCGCATGGCGATGAGGTGCCACGGCTCGCTCACCAGGACCGCGAGGGCGGAGGCGCCGCCGAACAGCGCGAGGCCGATGACCAGCATCTTCCTGCGGCCGAAGCGGTCGGAGAGGCTGCCCGCAGTGAGCAGCAGCCCAGCGAAGACCAGCACGTAGGCGTCCAGGATCCACTGGATCTCGGAGGGCGTCGCGCCCAGATCCCGCACGAGGGTCGGGATGGCCAGGTTCAGCACGGTCCCGTCGACGGCCAGCACGAGCGTGGCCAGGCACAGTACGGCGAGCGTCCACCAGCGGCGGGGATCTCGCACGGTGTTCGATTCCACTCGCACACTGTACGACACTTCTCGCACAGTGTGCGAGAGCATTTATCCTGGAGTGGTGACCAAGCAGTTCACCTCCGTCTGGACCCGCGAACCACGCTCGCCGAGGTCCTCGCCCGGCCTGAGCCGCGAGCAGATCGTCCACGCCGCCCTGGAGCTCCTCGACTCCGAAGGCACCGAAGGGCTCAGCATGCGCAAGCTGGGCGCCAAGCTCGACGCCGGGGCGACCAGCATCTACTGGTACGTCGCCAACAAGGACGAGCTCATGGAGCTCGCCTACGACGAGATCTGGGCGGACATGGAGGTGGCCGACCCGGACCAGATCAGCTGGCGCTACTCCGCCGCCACCTTCGGCAAGGGCATGCGGCAGGCCATCCTCAGGCACCCCTGGGCGGCCCGGCTCATCGGCCGCCTGCCGGCCATCGGGCCCAACGCGCTGCACGCCACCGACCTGCTGCGCAAGGCCTTCACCCAGGCGGGCTTCAGAGGCCTGGAGATCGACTACGCGGCGAGCACCCTCACCGCCTACGTCTTCGGGATGACGATCCCCGAGGCGGTCTGGAACGAGTACATCAACGAGCGGCAGCCCGACATGGACGGCATGCGCCAGGCCGTGGTGGCCGCGGTGGCCGGCTATCCGGAGATGCAGGCACGCGTCGAGGAGATGCACGCCCACGACCCCCAGGAGATCCGCGCGATGAGTTTCGACTTCGGCCTGTACACGGTGCTCGACGGTCTTGAGGCGCGCCTGGTCACGTAGCAGGATTCCGGTCATGAGCGATTTCCGAGCCGCGCGCGACCTGCTGCTCCAGTCCGACTACGACACCGCCCGCCGCGACTTCCGCTGGCCCGACCTTCCGGAGTTCAACTGGGCGCTGGACTGGTTCGACGGCGTGCTGGCTGCCGAGTCGCCGGACGCGGTCGCCCTGAACATCGTCGGCAAGGTCTCCTACACCTTCGCCGAGCTGTCAGAACGCTCCAACCGGGTGGCCAACGGGCTGCGCTCGGCCGGGGTACGCCGCGGCGACCGGATCCTGCTCATGCTGGGCAACCAGGCGGAGCTGTGGGAGTCGATGCTGGCCGCGATCAAGCTGGGCGCGGTCGTCATCCCGGCCACCACGTTGCTGACCGCCAAGGACATCGAGGAACGGGTCGCCCGGGGCGGCGTGGCGCATGTCATCGCCAATGCCGCGGACGCGGAGAAGTTCACCGGCGGGGCGTACACGAAGATCTCCGTCGGCGCGGCCGACGGCTGGCACACCTACTCCTACGGCGAGCCCGACTTCACCCCCGACGGGCCGACGCTCGCGAGCGACACCATGCTGCTCTACTTCACCTCGGGCACGACCTCGCAGCCCAAGCTGGTCGAGCACACCCACGCCTCCTACCCGGCCGGGCACCTGTCCACGATGTTCTGGATCGGGCTGAAGCCCGGTGACGTGCACCTCAACATCTCCTCGCCGGGCTGGGCCAAGCACGCCTGGAGCAACGTCTTCGCGCCGTGGAACGCGGGGGCGACCGTGCTGGTCCACGACTACCAGCGCTTCTCCGCGCAGGCCCTGCTCGAAGTGCTGCGCGACGAGCGGGTGACGACGTTCTGCGCGCCGCCGACGGTGTGGCGCATGCTCATCCAGGAGGACCTCGCCGCGTGGCAGCTCTCCCTGCGTACGGCCGTGGCCGCGGGTGAGCCGCTCAACCCGGAGATCATCGACCAGGTCGCCAAGGCGTGGGGCCTGACGATCCGCGACGGATACGGCCAGACCGAGACCACCGCCCAGATCGGCAACGTACCCGGCGTACCGGTCAAGCCCGGATCGATGGGCCGCCCGCTGCCCGGCTACGACGTGGTCCTGCTCGACCCGGTGACCGGCGAGCCCGGCCCTGACGGCGAGATCTGCCTGCCCCTGGACGAGCGCCGCCCGCTCGGCCTGATGGCCCGCTACGTCGGCCAGGACTCGGGCACCGCCGACGGCTACTACCACACCGGCGACGTGGCCACCCGGGACGCCGACGGCTACATCACCTATGTCGGGCGCACCGACGACGTGTTCAAGGCCTCGGACTATCGCATCTCGCCGTTCGAGCTGGAGAGCGTGCTGCTGGAGCACGAAGCGGTCGCGGAGGCCGCGGTGGTGCCCGCCCCCGATCCGGTACGGCTGGCCGTACCCAAGGCATATGTGACCCTCGCGCCCGGCTACGAGCCGACCGAGGAGACCGCGCGGGCGATCTTCGAGCACTCGCGGCGGGAACTGGCGCCCTACAAGCGGATCAGGCGGCTGGAGTTCGGCGAGCTGCCCAAGACGATCTCCGGCAAGATCCGCCGGGTCGAGCTGCGCGAGCAGGCGGCGGATCGGGAGTTCACCGAGGAGTCCTTCCGCTAGCCGCCTGACGGACAAATCCCAGGAAGAGCGCCATTTACCCAATAACAACTTGTAAGGGGTCAGGTGTCCATAATTACAGGCTGATCGGATAGGCTCGGCCCGTGCTACCCACTATCGCCGATGTCCTGGCCTTGGAGACCGTACGCCGGGGGAACCCGCGTGTGGTCGCCGGGGCCGATCGGCTCGACACCAAGGTGCGGTGGGTGCACGTCGGGGAGATCGCCGATATCGCGCACCTGCTGCGCGGCGGCGAACTCGTCCTCACCACGGGCGTGGCCCTGCCCGACGACCCCGAGAAGCTGGCCGACTATGTCGGCGAGCTCGCCCAGGTCGGCGCGTCGGGGCTGGTCGTCGAGCTCGGCCGCCGGTTCGTCCGCGAACTGCCCCGGGCCGTGATCAAGTCCGCCGAGGAGCACGGGCTGCCGGTGATCGTGCTGACCCGCGAGACGCCGTTCGTGCAGATCACCGAGTCGGTGCACGCCTGGATCATCGACAACCAGTTGGAGGAGCTGCGCGCCTCCGAGCAACTGCACGAGGTGTTCACCGAACTGTCGGTCGAAGGCGCCTCGCCGGCCGACGTCCTCGCCCAGGTCGCCCGGCTGTCCAACCGCCCCGTCCTCCTGGAGAACCTCGCCCACCAGGTGCTGGCCTGCGAATCGGCCGGCCGCGACATCGGCGCGCTGCTCGCCGGTTGGGAGACCAGGTCACGCGCCGTGGCCCCCGCCGACCGGACCGCCTACGACCCCGCCTCCGGCTGGCTGGTCACCACCGTCGGCGCCCGCGGCCAGGACTGGGGCCGGCTCATCCTGCTCTGCGACGTGCCTCCGGGACCGCGCGACATGGTGCTGGCCGAACGCGCCGCCACCACCCTCGCCCTCGGCCGCCTCCTCGAACGCCAC
Source organism: Nonomuraea endophytica (assembly GCF_014203235.1). Classification (GTDB taxonomy): domain Bacteria; phylum Actinomycetota; class Actinomycetes; order Streptosporangiales; family Streptosporangiaceae; genus Nonomuraea; species Nonomuraea endophytica. Next base: position 572,017 of record NZ_JACHIN010000008.1, read on the forward strand.
CAGGAATCCCTGGAACGCCAGGCCCACGGCACGATCATCACCGGCATCCTCACCCACGCCTACTCCGACCCCGACGAGGCCGCCGCCCGCGCCCGCGCCGTCGGCGTCCCGCTCACCGGCCGCAAGCTGATCAGCGTCGTCATCCGGCCCACCGAACCCGTCGACCAGGCACTCGACGGCCAGGCCCAGCTCGGCGAACTCGCCGAGGCCACCGCCGCCGCCTGCCGCGACGCCCGGCTGCCCGCGCTGGTCGGCGCCCTCGACCAGGACCGGGTCGGCGTCCTGCTGCCGCTGCCGCCGCGTACCCACGCGGAACCCGCGCTGACCACCCTGGCCGACCGGCTGCGCATGCTGTGGAAGCCCGGCTCCGCCTTCGTCCTCGCGGCGGGTTCCGTCGTCGAGTCGATCCGCGACGTGCGGCGCAGCTTTTTAGAGGCCGAACAGGTGGCCGACGTCGCCGTGCGCCAGCCCGACGGCCGCGCCTACTACCGGCTGCCCGACCTGCGCCTGCGCGGCCTGCTCCACCTGCTGCGCGACGACGCCAGAATGCAGACCTTCGCCGAACGCGAACTCGGCGCGCTCCTGGCCCACGACGCCCAGCGCGGCGGCGACCTCACCAGGATCCTGCGCGTCTACCTGGACTCCGGCCGCAACAAGGCGGTCGCCGCCCAGAAGGCCCACCTGTCCAGGCCCGCGTTCTACGATCGGCTGCGCCGCCTGGAGCGCATCCTGGATACCGACCTGGACGATGTCGAGTCGTGCCTGTCGCTGCACGTGGCGTTGCTGGCGCTGGAGTCGTTCCGTCGCGAGAATCGCTGAAGCAAACCGGACCAAGGACGTTCATGCCTGACCTCTTCGTGCCCGAGCCCGCCGCACTGGGCCCCATGCTCGCCACCGCGGGCGCGTTCGCCGTCCCCGTCCACGAGGTACGGCTGACGCCCGACGAACTCCACCCCGACCAGATCGTCGCCGGCGACCCCGCCACCTCCTCCATGGACCTCGGCAACGGACGCGGCATCTGGGAGATCACCCCTGGCGTGGTCACCGACGTGGAGACGGACGAGATGTTCGTGGTGCTGTCGGGACGGGCGACGATCGCGGTCGAAGGCGGCACCACGATCGAGGTGGGGCCGGGAGACGTGGCCTTGCTGGCGGACGGCGCGAAGACGACCTGGATCGTCCACGAAACCCTCCGCAAGGTCTACCAATCCCGCTAACCCCCACCTCCTAGCCCCCTTGCCACCCCGGGCCCGGTTCCCCTAGCCGTCCCAGGACCTGGCCCCGTCCCGTCCGCCACCGCTTAGCCGCCCTTGGCCCCACCTTGAGCTCTTCGCCGCCTTTCACCACCGGCTTGAGGGGTGCCCGGCGGCCTTCACCGCCGGTCACTAGGAGGCGTCTGCCCTCGGGGTTTCGGACAGTTCAGAAGCCCATGGCCCGCCGTACCTCCTCAAGGGTGAGGGCGGCGCGCTCCCGGGCCACAGCGTTGCCCTCGCGCAGGACCGAACGCACGGCCCCCTCGTCCAGGTCGGCACGGCGCTTCCTTATCGGGCGCAGGAAGTCGTTGACCGCATCAGTGGTGACGGACTTGAGGCGGGCGGCGCCGCCGTCCCCGATCTCCTCGGCGAGCTCCCGCGGCGGCCGGTCCAGGCACAGCCCGGCCAGCGTGAGCAGCCCAGCCACCCCCGGCCGCAGTTCCTCGTCGAAGGTGATGTGCCGGTCGGAGTCGGTGACCGCGCGGCGGATCAGCGCGGCCGTCTCGTCCTCGGTGGCCTTGAGCGGGATGGCGTTGCCCCGGCTCTTGCTCATCTTGCCGCCGTCGAGGCCACTGAGGCTGGGCTGCGCGCCCATCATCGCCTCCGGAATGGGAAAGACCATCCCATAACGCTCGTTGAAGCGCCGCGCCACCAGCCGCGTCACCTCCACGTGCGGCAACTGGTCCCGCCCGACCGGCACCAGCGTGCCCTTGCAGAACAGGATGTCGGCCGCCTGATGCACCGGATAGGTGAACATCAGCCCACTCACCGCGCTCTGCGAACTGTGCAGGATCTCGTCCTTGACGGTCGGGTTCCGCTGCAGTTCGGCCATCGACACCAGGCTCAGGAACGGCAGCAGCAACTGGTTCAGCTCCGGCACCGCGCTGTGCTGGAAGATCGTCACCTTGCCCGGGTCGAGCCCGATCGCGAGATAGTCGAGCAGCAGCTCCGTGATGTTGCGCTGGATCTCCCCCGGCAGGTCACGGTCGGTGATCACCTGATAGTCGGCGACGAGCACGTACATCCGGTGCCGATGCTGCAGCTCCACCCGATTGGCGAGCGAGCCGAAGTAGTGGCCGAGATGGAGCGGACCGGTCGGCCGATCGCCGGTCAACACGACGTGGTTCATTCTGGGTTTCCTTTCCGGACGTCCCCAGACACCACGAAAGGCCGTCCGAGGGACGGCCTTTTTCGCATGCGAAGGTCAGTGGCCGTCTGGCGGCCGCCACCACATGCTGATTCGGGTCATGGCTCCATTGTAGGCGCAAGCCGTACAGGACCCAGATTCTGTACGGCTTGCGCCGGCTCGTGACTACGTGCGGTGATCGTGCGACATGTCGGCGTGGATGGTGTCGTCTGCGCAGATGTACAGATCCCACCGACGGGGACGCGCCACGAACGCGCCCAGGATGAACCCCAGAACGACGCTCGCGAAGATCACAAGGAGGATGCTCAGCCCCATAACGGCTGCCTCTCGGGGAAAGTTCGTGCCGCTCGAAATACGGCCTACCGAAAGGTAACCCCGGCCGGTCCCTTGGCGCAGCAGAATCCCATGTACTCCCCCATTTTGACCATTCAATCGCTGCGGGCATGGGCCTTTTCGCTAGTTGCTGATGTCAATCTCGTAACCACGGGCGTGTTCCCACACCCCGGCCAAGCGGGAGCGCCAGGATAGTCCGGATTGTTATCGGCACCCTGGAGTCTTTTGATGTCTCGACGCACCCTCGTCGTCGGCCTGTCCCTGGCCACCGCGATCACGGCTGCCACCGTGCCAGTCGCCGCCAAGGAGCTGGCGGTGACGTTCCCCTCCTCCAAGTTCCCGTTGGGAGCGGCCGCCGTACCGACCAAGACACAGAAAGCGGTCGCCGGCGGCATCGACATGTACAAAGTCCGGGCCGGCAGCGCCACCCAGGGCTACAGCGTGAGCGTGCTCATGCCCAGCGGCCGCGACTACGGCACCCGCGCGACCGCCGACGCCAAAGCCGCCGAGGTCGAGGCCGCCGGCCAGATCCCCAGCGTCCAGCAGTTCACCCGCCCCGCCGTGGCCGACGCCCCGGCCCAGGAGATCTTCATGGTCCGGGTCGGCCTCTGGTCCCTGCAGGACAAGAAGAAGGCCGAGGAGACCGTCAAGGCCCTGAAGGACGCGGGCATCAAGTCCAAGGTCGACTACCTCGGCGACGACGGCGTCGACACGACCGGCCCGTGGAACATGAACGTCCTCATGATCGACGCCAAGAAGTTCCGCGGCTCGTACGGCGCCAGCCTCGGCACCAGCGTCGCCAAGCGCGAGACCACCTCCGCCATGGCCAAGGCGGCCGGCGCTCTCGCCGCGGTCAACGGCGGCTTCTTCAACATCCACGCCTCGAAGGCACTGCGCGGAGACCCCCTCGGCGCCTCGGTGGTCGCTGGCAAGCTCCTGAGCGAACCCGTCCCCGGCCGCGCCGCCATCGTCCTGCGAGGCCGCAAGGCCAGCATCACCGAACTGAAGTCCACCATCACCGCGGTGTCCCAGGACGGCCAGAACCTCAACGTCAACGGCATCAACCGCCCCACCGCCGTCGACGAACTGGTCCTCTACACCGAGGAGTGGGGCGCCAAGACCCCCGCCGACGGCGGCGCCGACGTAGTCCTGGACGCCAACGGCAAGGTCGTCACGGTAAGGGCCGCAGGTGCGGCAGTCCCGGCCGGCCACCGAGTCTTGCACGGTGCGGGCGTGGCGGCCGAGTGGCTGGGCCAGCACGCCCTGGAGGCGTGGACGGTCAAGATCGACACCAAGCTGGTGGACCTGCGCACCGGCAAGCGCCTGGCCCTCACCCCCAACCTGAACGTCGTGGCCGGTGGCGTCGGCCTGGTCCGCAACGGCCGGGTCAAGGTCATGGCCAAGCGTGACGGCCACGACTCGGTCAACATGATCCTCCGCCGGCACCCGCGTACCCTCGCCGGAGTCACCAGGAACGGCAGCCTCATCCTCGCCACCGTCGACGGCCGCAAGCCCGGCGAGACCGTGGGCGCCAACATGGTGGAGGCGGCCCAGCTGATGCGCTGGCTGGGCGCCGTCCAGGCAATCAACCTGGACGGAGGCGGTTCTACGGCGATGGTCGTCAAGAACAAGGTAGTCAACAAGCCCTCGGACGGCGCCGAACGCGCCGTAGGCGACGCCCTGCTAGTCCTCCCCAAGTAACCAAACAAGGGGCCGCCCGACCACCCCGGCCGGAACGCCCCACCCCCACCCGCTCCCCCCACGGTGGCCCAGCTTCGTCCCCGCCCAGAACACGCGGGGCCCGAGCCTGGGCCACCGTACGCGTTGCGCCGTTAACGCCCGCCCAGGTTCTCGCCGCACCGGCGCCAGACAAGCGTGGTGTGCGCAGACGAGCGTGGGTGTGTGCGCCGGGAGGCGGAGCACCCCGCCTGAGCCGCCGTATGGGCCGCCGTGCGCGTTGCGCCGTTCACGCCCGCCCGGGTTCTCGCCGCACCGGCGCCAGACAAGCGTGGTGTGCGCAGACGAGCGTGGGTGTGTGCGCCGGGAGGCGGAGCACCCCGCCTGAGCCGCCGTATGGGCCGCCGTGCGCGTTGCGCCGTTCACGCCCGCCCGGGTTCTCGCCGCACCGGCGCCAGACAAGCGTGGTGTGCGCAGACGAGCGTGGGTGTGTGCGCCGGGAGGCAGAGCACTCCGCCGGGGCCACCGTGCGCGTTGCGCCGTTCACGCCCGTCCAGGTTCTCGCCGTACCGGCGACAAGCATGGGTGTGCGCGGAAGGGGACACCCCGCCCGGGCCGTGCGGCAGAGGCTGGGCAAGCCCGCAACGCAAAAGAGGGGCCGTCCCGCGCGATGGCCGGGGCAGCCCCTTCGGAACGCGAAAAAGGGGTCCGACCAGTGGTCGGACCCCTCCTCGATCATGTGTTTGTGCGGCGGTGACCTACTCTCCCACACCCTCCCGAGTGCAGTACCATCGGCGCTGAGAAGCTTAACTTCCGGGTTCGGAATGTAACCGGGTGTTTCCTTCCCGCCATAACCGCCGCAACCTCTTGAGACTGTTTGCTGTCTCAGAATTGCGTAGTGGACGCGAGCAACACAACACCTGACCCGATAGAGGGTTTCTGCGCTGCTCTGGACCCGGCGAAGAGTAACAGAGCGCTGCAAAGAAACCCCGCCACATTCAGGCGTTGCTGATGCTTTGTGGTCAAGTCCTCGGCCTATTAGTACCGGTCAGCTCCACACGTTACCGTGCTTCCACCTCCGGCCTATCAACCCCATCGTCTCTGGGG
>NZ_JACHIN010000009.1:0-65439 GCF_014203235.1 Nonomuraea endophytica
TCGTCATCCGCGTCATCACCCGGATCCTGGCGCTGACCGCCGCCATCTGGCACAACGACAAGACCGGCCAGCCCACCGCCCGATCCCTCACCGCCGCCATCTGGCACAACGACAAGACCGGCCAGCCCACCGCCCGATCCCTCACCGCCTACGACCATTGATCGTAAGCCGCCGCCTTGGAATCAACCATCTAGAGGAGAGGGCCCCGGACCAGCCGCTGGCCAAGCTCGTGGAGATGGGCCTGATTGGGGCGGGTGGAAAGCAGCGTACCGACGCCAACCACGTGATCAGCGCGGTCCGGGCCTGAACCGGCTGGAGGCGGCCGGGGAATGCGTCCGCGAGGCGTTGGGGGCGATCTCGGTCGCCGACCCGGGCAGGACGAGCAAAGCACTGGAGCTGCCTGGAGGGCCAAACGCTACCGCCTGGGTCGACTCCTGGCGGTTGCCGGTCTCGGAGACGAAGCGCGCCGAGCTTGCGTGCGCCTACGGCGTCGACGGTTATGCGCCGTTCTTCCCGGTCTGGCTGCGGAATCTGCTCGCGGTGCAGGCGCTGCGGGTCAGGTTGATCCAAAACTGTGCGCGTCACCGACCGCGAGGGGCAGGAGGTGGTCCAGCGGCGGCGCTCCCTCGAAGACGATCGAGAAGGACTGCCGCCGGGCAGAGTACGGCTGACCTTCCCTACGATGTCGACGCCCGGTGGTCGGCCAAAGGCGACGACTTGTTATGAAACGCTACAAACTGCACATCAGCGAGTTCTGCGACACCGCCGCCGACACGAACGGCAGACGATCGTGCTGCCCAACCTGATCACGAACGTCGCCACCACGGACGCGACCGTGCCGACGGTGAGCCGCTCACGGACGAGTCGGTGAGTCGCACGCTTGTGATCCACCTTCACCGAGGCATCGGCTATCTGGCGGGGAACAAAGACATGCGGCCGATCCAAGAGCTGGTGACCTTCGCAGCGGAGTAGTGGAGTAGGCGCAGTCAGGGATGCCGGGGTATATCCGATGGGGTTGGTCCCGCTATGAATACGCTGAGTCAATAGGTGTGAGCGAAGAAATTGCCCGGATTGTTAGCCCTGTCCCCTACACTCGGCATCGAAGTGGCAATATCTTCGGATGATCTGCATCTGTAACGGTCCACACGTAGTCGGGAGACCAACGCTGTTGGGGTATGCACACAAGACGTACGGCCCCCTGGTCAGCTTGGAGTCGAGGCCAGGGCGAGGCGACACCCAGTGACGGACAGTTCCTTTCTGAACCATTTTTCCATGCTGGACGTAGACCAGGCTCCGGAGAGTCCTGGACTCTACGCTTGGTATGTCAGCTTTCGTGCCGGCCCGCACGACTGGAAGATTAAGCCCAGTGCCGATGGAGACCAGGCCATTGAGGGCTTCCTGAACCTGCTCCGCAAGTACGCTGGCTACTATGAGCCCCTGCCAATCGATCTGAGCGGCAGAGGATCGTACGGAGCAAAATGGGAGGGCTCTCTGGAGCTTGACTACCCTCTTCGTGAGCCCGCAGAAGGCGTTCAGGTCGGGGATGAGGACTCACTGCAGCGCCTCGAAATGCTGATGAGTTCCCTCGACACCGAGGAGCGGCGCCGGGTGATGTCAACCATCCTCCAGAAGGCGTCTCCCGTGTTCTCCGCCCCTCTCTACATTGGGGTCGCAACGAACCTGCAGGAACGTCTTCGCAAGCACCGTCTGGATTACACACGGACCCATGACTGGCTGCGTGAGCACCCTGAGGACGCGGAGACCATCCGAGGCCGGGGGAAGAACTTCGGCCAGCGTGCCGCGGCCCGGAACATTGCGATGGAACACCTCGAAGCCTGGATCATTGACCTGGCCGACGAGGACAACGACGAAGCAACGAAGAAGCACCTACGGAACACGGCCGAGTCAGCCGAGTGGCTCCTGCATCGGCTGTACTCACCGATTCTGGGAAGGCAGTAAGAGATGTTCGGCTCAGGTACCAAGCTCACGTTCCGTGACTGTGTGCAGGGCACGTGGGGGAGCTTCTCCACGCCGGCCGGCCGGGTGGACTACATCATGACCAAGGCCCGGCTCGGAGACGACGCCGACGACCCGGAACGTCAGCTCACCAAGAGCTTGTCCCCAGTCCGCGAAGTCATGGAGGCCGGGGACCTGGACTTCAACCAGCTCCTGCAACGCGACTTGGATGACCACCGAGTTGCAGTCAGCCTGATCCCGTACTTGCTGAAGCCCCAAGCGACCGGACCTGCGTTCTTCCCTCCGATCGTGGCGGTGTTGCTGCCGTTCCGCAACAAGCGCCCATCGCGCTTTCCGGTCTTGGACGCGCCGACGGTGGTCGAAGATGACGGCGCCAGGTGGGAGCAGGAACAGGCGGGGACCTCGTTCCAGGTGCAACGGCTCCTCGGCGGAAATGATCGGCTGCACCCTGCGAACGTCGGCAAGCTGTGGTGGAACAGGACTGAGTCGCAGCTAGTCGTTTTGGACGGCCAGCATCGTGCAATGGCGCTGCTCGCTGTCGAGCGCACGACGACGAATAGCTGGCAGAACTCCGCCGGCGCGAGATACAGATCGTTCTACGAGAACCAGGTCAAGCAGGCGCTGCAGGACATCAGTCATGGCGAATTGGACCTGAGCAAGGTCGAGGTACCGGTGACGGTCTGCTGGTTCCCTGACCAGGCCGGCGAGGACGCCAAGCCGCACGAGGCCGCACGCAAGCTCTTCGTGGACGTCAACAAGGAGGCACGCCCTCCATCCGAGTCGCGCATCATCCTGCTGTCCGATGCCGAGTTGAGCAATGTGCTGACACGGCGGCTGCTTAGCGAGCTCCGGAATGGACAGGACGAGTCCTATCTGCCGCTGTACGCGGTCGAGTATGACAACCCAGAGGTCAACTCCAGCCGCCCAGCTCGCTGGTCGGTGCTGACGAACATCAACCTCCTGAAGACGACGGTGGAGCGTTGCGTGTTTGGTCCGCCTAAGTACCTCAAGGATGTGACCTTGAGGTTCGGGAGTCGTCAGAGCCCTGCTGAGCAGGACGCATTCATGCGCGAACAGCTGGATTTGACCAGCCTTTTCCCAGCCCAGTTCGAGGATGGTGGCTTCACCTACCAGCGGGAAAGCCTCGGCAACTCCGAGTTCCCCATCGGCCAGGTGGACACGATCAGCGATCAGTTCGCCGAGACGTGGGGACGCGGCATTCTCACGGTTCTGTCGAAGACCGCCCCGTACGCCGCCCACGCGAAAGCGCTGACCCGCTTGAAGGACGACTGGCATGTCGACGACACCGGGTTGACCCTCGCTCACGATGCACTCTTCAGTGGTGTCGGCGTCTTCTGGACGTTGCGGGACAGCTATGAGCACTACCAGGAAAAGAAGGCGCTCGGCACGAAGACCACCAAGTCAGACGTGATCAAGGCTTGGGAGGCCCTGAAAGTCCGCGAGGAGAACTTCGAGAATTACCGAGCGGTGGAGTTCCTGGAATCCGGTAAGCTTGAGGCCCTCAAGAAGTCGAAGGCCGCCTACGCGGTGTTCAACACACATGCCTGCCAGCTCGGTTTGGTGCTGACCCTTGGCACGCTGTGGCAACTTCGTAAGGAGCAGCCTGGCGGCGCGGACACCAAGGATCTGCCCGCATTTGCCGACGCGTTGGTGAAGGGCTGGAACGCGTACTTCTTCCAGGATCAGGGAAAGGCGAAGGATCGCAGGCTCGCGTTCAACAAGGCTGAGGTCAACCACCCGCTAAACCAGATTGGGAATATGGACACTGCGCAGTCGGTGTTCTTCCGGTACTTCTGGATGCAGGCACTCGACACGGCGGCTGCCTGGGTGCACATCGCGCCGTGGTTCCCCGATCGTTCAGGCTTTGATCGGATGATCAGCGCTGCCCGTGAGCTGTACCTGAAGCTGTGTACCGACCAGCAACTCAAGGCTCTGAAGATCAGCAAGCCAGGGTCTGCCGAGGCAAAGCTCCGCGTCGAAGCTCAGCAGGCGGCAAGCAATTCGATCAAGCGGGCGCTGAGGGACTGGTTCTACCTGTCTGAGGAGACGTACGAGTCCTGGCTCTCATCGCTTGCAAAATCCCCGGCAGCTCTTACTGCTGACGAGATCTCCTCCGACAACGACGCGTTGATCGCTGAGGACGACGACAGTACGTCCGAGAATGTTCCGGTCACCAGCCTTGACGATCTCATCGGCGACTGACCTGTCGGGCGGCGGCGCGGGTTGTGTGTCCGTGCCGTACACCGCTGCCGTAATGATCTCCACCGTCAGCCGGGATAGCCGATGGCAAGCCGACCCGGAGCGCAGGGCCGCCAGGCCCGAGCACCGGAAGCGGCGCGGCAGCCGTTACGGACAGTTCAACCACGATGTGGGGAAGTCTTCTGCCGGTCCTAGACTCCTGCTCGGTGGACATCAGCGCGTGGGCGGCGCCGGGCGCGACCGGCCGAAGAGCCGCAGCGCGGCCGGCGACCGCTCAACGCGCGGCGGGCTGCCGCAGGCGGGCCGCCTTTAAATCACGTGTAGAGAAGTTGCTTTCGCTGAGTCTCCGGGCTTGGGACCGCCGGCGTCCTGGGGCGTTCTGTCCGGTCTCTCATTGGTGACCCCCGGCGTTCGCCGGTGACCATGGGATCTGCTCCGCTAGCTTCGCGGGATGGTCCCTGATGACAACGGGCAGCCGTCAGATCCGTCCGGAGCCGCCGCTGACCGTACCTGCGGCTGTCTCGTGCTGGCGGCATGCGTGCTCATCATCTTGCTCGTCGTCTTCGTCCATGTGGCGATGGACCCGCGCTACTGAGCATCGATGCAGTTTGTGTCAGTCCATACGCGCTCGAAGCTGGCGAGGTAGACGGCTGCCGCCCCTTCGTCCCCGGTGATCTGGAGATGGATGACCGGTGCTTGAGCGGCCGGGGTGCCGTAGGCATGAGTGTTCACGATGAGTCGATCGTCCGCCCGGTACATGGAGTTGTAGAGGGTCGTGCCGTGGAGTCGGGCCTCGACGCCGGGGATGTCGAGAAGCGGCATGTAGAGAGCAAGGGCGTTCCTGATCCTGGCCGCCATCACCTCCGGGCCGATCTTTTCATCAGCTCCCCGGGTGGCTACCTCGGCGCTGTCGGGGTTCCCCAGTAGCATCCGGACTTTGACGCCCTGGCGGGCGCGGTGGCCGATAGTCCGCACGATGGTGGTGTCCTCGGCGAGGAACAGGCCGCTGTAGGTCAGGATGTCGATGGTTCGTCTCGCGCTGGCGAAGTACTCCCGCCAGAACGCTTGCGGGACTTGGTGGCGATGCTGGTAGACGGCTCTAACCTCAGTGGAGATCGGGCGCCGGTTCCCAGCGACCTCAGGCCAAAGGTCAGCCTCCTCCACCTGAAGGAAATCGGCGACGGCCCATCAATGGCGGGGATAGGGAACTCGCCCCTTCAGCCAGCGCTCAACGGTCTTGGGATCCACGGCGAGGTGGGCGGCCAAGTCCACAGCTTGCAGTCGTGCGTCTGCTAGAGCGTGACGCAAGTGGTGGTTCATTCGGGGCCGCTCCTCTCGCGAAACCGGCGCTGCCTGCGACGCTAACACGAGACGTCCCTAGTCGTCCCAAAGTCGTGGTGTTCCGGCCCTCGACGCTGCGTGACGCTCGATGCACAGCGAATGGAGGGACAAGGATGCAGGGAAAGCAGATCATCAAGGAACGGCAGCGCGCCTACTCCCAGGAGTTGCTGACGGGCCTGCAGCAGGAACTCGCCGCGCGGGAATTGCCGGCTGTCCTGGGCGTCACCACGGATGGACGCCCCGCCCTGGAGGTCACCGACGGTCGGGGCCGGGCTCGGTGGGTCTTCGTGCACCTGCCGTTCTGCTGGTTCTACTGGGGAGAGCAGCACGACGAACGGACCTCCTTCCTCCAGCTCCCGGCGGCTGCCGATCGGATCGCTCAGGCTGCACGCGACGGCTGGCACGAGGGAGAACAGGGCGAACTCGGCATCGACCTCAGCAAGATTGCCGATGCGTACCGCTGAGATCTTGACTGGTTGGCGGGTCTACTCCCAGATTGCTGATCGGCTCCGCGCCCGGATAGCCGACGGCACCTATCCGGCCGGGGCCGTGTTGCCCAGCGAGGCGCAGGTGTGTGCAGAGTTCGGGGTCGCGCGCAACACCGCCCGGCGCGGTCTAGCGGTCCTGGAGGACGAGGGCCTGATCGCCACCATCCCGAGCAAGGGCCGCGTGGTCTGCGGCGCTCCGGCAACGCCGTACCGCTACCGGCAGATTGCCGATGACCTGCGTGATCAGATCGCTCAGGGCACGCTGGGGCCTGGCGCTGCCGTACCGAGTGAGGCCGACCTCCGGCGGCGCTATCCGGCCTCGCGAAACACGGTGCGTCAGGCGTTGGCCATCCTGGAGCGGGAGGGGCTGATCGTGGCTGAGCATGGGCGGGGTCGGTTCGTGCGAGTGTGAGGTGAGACGTCCTGGGACGTCCACGCCTGACCTCTGGATCTCCTCGGGGGGCACCCGCCTATTGTGAACATCATGGGACAAGCTGAGTGGGCACGTGACCTGGCCAAACACCTGCTGGAGCCGACCTTGCCCCGGCGCTGGGCGCACACCCAAGGGGTTGCCAATCGTGCCGAATCCCTGGCGCCGATGCTCGGCGCGGAGACCGACACCCTGATCGCAGCCGCCTACCTGCACGACATCGGTTACGCGCCGGATCTGGTCGAGACTGGATTCCATCCGCTCGACGGTGCGCGCTACCTGCGCGACGTGGTCAAGGCCGACGACACGCTGTGCCGCTTGGTTGCTCACCACTCCTGCGCGGTCAACGAAGCGCTCAACCGCAACCTCTTCGACGCCCTCACCGCCGAGTTTGACGAAGAACGCCCGGAACTGGTCGAGGCGCTGACCTACTGCGACATGACCACCGGCCCCGATGGCGTGCACCTCGACGTCAGCGAACGGCTGGCCGAGATCCACTCACGCTACGGTCCCGAGCATCTCGTCTCGCGTTCGATCACCGCATCCACTCCGTGCATTCTGGCCGCTGTCAGGGCGGTGAAGTCCGCGATGATCAGCTCTCATCAGGTTGGGAGTCCTTGAACCTGTCCATGTCTCTTGCCACGAGGTCGAAGAAGCTGCGATATCGCTCGACTCCCGGCAGCCACGCGGCGGCGAAGGATGCCTCCCATTCCCCCGTCTGGCTGATGACGTGCGGGTTGAGGAAGAAGTCGCCGTCGTCGAACTGTCCGATCAGGATGGAGTCGGGAAGGTATTCGGGGCGGTAGAACACGGGATCCTGATCGTCGCCGTAGACGAAGTAGTCCTCATCCGATGCACTGTCGATCGGGTAGGCGGGGTTGGGGTCCGCCAGTTCGGCCAGCCACGGGGCGAGGTCTCGGACCCTCCCAATCTCGTTGACGGGTCGGAAAATGCCCTGTCCCCACCCGTTCGCGATACGAAGGAAGGCGCGATAGCTCGGGGGGAGGCGTACCCCGAGACGCTCCTCCTGCTCGGCGATGTCGGCCTCGCTTGCGCCTACGGTCGGGAACCCCGGTGCCTGCCCAAGAAGCTCACGCCATGCGTCGTCGTTGTCGGCCATGGCGGAGACCCTAGCGATCACACCTGACATTTCATCCGATGTACGGCAAGTCGGTTCCGTTTAGGTAGTGCTCGATCCGCATGCGCATTGATCGGTCCATGTGGAGCGAGGTGACCTGATCGCGAGGCATCCAGCGGACTTCACGCGATTCGCTGCTCGGGGTCGGCTCCCCGCTGAGCGCTCGGGCGGTGAGCACGAGAGAGAACTCTTGGCGGGCCTCGCCGTTGCTGGTGTAGAGAACCACATGGCGGGGGTCGCTGTATGTGCCGACGAGACCGGTGATCTCACACTCGATCCCGGTCTCTTCCAGTGTTTCCCGTACGGCTGCCGCCGGGATCGACTCCCCGAGGTCGATGGCGCCGCCGGGGACGGCCCAGTTGTCGTTGTCGGTACGGCGGATCATCAGCAGATCGCCCGCGTCATTGGTCACGATCACATTGACCGAGGGCACGAGGCTGTTCGGCTTCGGCCCGGATGGGTCGTCGTAGAAGTCGATCCGCTTGCCCATGGGTCACGACTCTAGCGGGGTGGCCTCGTCCCAGGTCTTCTCAAAGCTGCGCTCGTAGGTGCCCGCCATGTCGCCGCCGGCCACCCGTCGCAGATGGAGGACGGGCGCGTCCCCTGCGGGCTGGCCGTATGCGTGGGTGTTGACGAGAAGCTGGTCGTCGGCGCGATAGATGGAGTTGTAGAGCACCGTCCGGTGAAGCCGGATCTCCACCCCAGCGGGCGTGAGCCGCGTGCCGTACCAGTGGATGGCGTTGCGGCATCGCTGGATCTGGGTGTCACCCACACCCTCGTCAATACCTCGCTGGGCGACAGCAGGGCATTCGGGATCTCCCAGCAGGATGCGGACGCGCACCCCGCTGCGTGCCTTGTCTGCGAGGACCCGCATCAGGCCGTGGTCGTCGTGAACGAACGTGCCGCTGTAGACGAGGATGCCGATCTCCTCAGAAGCCCCGGAGAAGAGCCGTCCCCAGATGTCCCGGGGAACGGCCCACCGGTGCGGGTAGACCTGCACGATCTCACTCTCGGACGCAGAGGCGACCTGCTCGCGCGTCAGGGCCTGCGGCCACAGGTAGCTCTCATCGGTTCCTAGGAACGACGCCGCAGCGTAACGATGCTTTCGGTACGGCTGCCGGCCCTGGGTGACCCACCGCTCCACCGTCTTGGGGTCAACCTGGATCGCCTCGGCCAACTGGCCGATGTCCACACCCTTGGCCAAAAGGGCAGCACGTAGCCGTTCGTTCGCCATCTCACCTGCTCCGCGGGGGACGTCCAGGGACCGCAACATCGTAGGCCGGACGTCTTGAACATGTCCCGTCGTGTAGTGATCTCGTCCTAACTCTCCGCCGCATTCTCGATCTCGCAAGGCAACACCCGCAGATTGAGAGGAGACCCGAGATGGCCAACCCGATCTACCCCGACCCCACGTGCGAGTGCGGTGCGCAGCTCGACGAGGGAGAGACCCGCTGCCTCAAGTGCAGCGCCCGTGCTCGCTGGATCAAGAAGCAGAGGAACAAGAACAAGAGGCGGCGCGGCGAGACTCGGCGTCCTCCGCGCGGCCCGCGCAAGAGCTTCCAGGCCGGGGAGGTCCGGTCATGATCGCGATCATCATCACGGCCCTGCTCGCCCTGACGCTCGTGATCGGCTTCGTCGCCCTGGTGGTGAGCATCCATCGGGCTGACCGGCGGATGAGCGCCAGTGTCCGGGCTCGAATGGCTACGCGGGGTGTCCAGTGGACGTGACCCGCTCCTCAAGGCGCGCAAGCCGTACCGACAACTCCTGTACGGCGGAGCGCAGCTCGGCCACCTCGCCCGCAAGGTCAGCCGGGGCCTCCGCAGCGTCCCGGACATATACGCCCTTGCCCTGCTGGCCGACGACTAGGCCCTCGGTGCGCAGGACGCCGACGGCGGTCTTCACCGATGACAGCGAGACGTCGTACTGCTCAGCGAGCTGGGCCGTGGACGGCAACGGGCTTCCGGGCGCAAGGGCGCCGCCGCGGATCTGCGCGCGCAGATCGTCGGCGATCTGGAGGTAGCCGGGACGTCCGGTGTGCTTGACCATCACGCCAATCTCACCACGTCAGAAGACCCATGCCAACATTGACAGCTGAGCCAACTAGGTTAACTATGTTGGCTAGGACAGATAAGGAGGTCCCTTCCTATGCGTTCCGTTCCCATCCCTGTGGACACGTCCAAGCTCGCGATCACCTGCGTCAAGGCACCCGCGCCGCGCGTGCTCAACCGCGACACCGGCGAGATCAAGACCGACAAGAACGGCAACACCGTCTACGAGGTCACCGTCTCGGTAGAGGACGAGTTCGGCCGGATCGAACTGGTCAAGATCGGTACCACGGGTGAACCGCCCATCCGAACCGGCGACCCGGTCAACGCGGTCAACCTGCTCGGCTACGTCTGGGAGATCGCCGGGCGGTGGGGCATCGCCTACCGCGCCTCGGCGCTGCTCCCTATGCGGGAGGCCGCCGATGCCTGATCCGCTCATCCTGCTCGCAGTCCTGGCCGCCTCGGCGGCCGGGCTGTGGGCCTGGCGTCGCTGGCACTACCGGTCCTTCTGGCTGGTAGTCGGCTACCCGCTGATGGCCATCTCCGTCCGCGCCTCGTGGCGGCGGGTGGCGCTCGGCTGCGGGCTGACCAAGAAGCGGCAACGCTGGTGGTTCACCACCGTCCCCGGCGCGATCGCCTCCACCGGCCTCGTCAAAGTACGCCGCCGCTTTCAGCGGGTGGGCGTCGATACGAAGCCATGGATGTGGCTTCCGCTGCCGACCCGGTACGGCTGGCGCATCACTCTGTGGACCCTGGAGGGCAAATCCCGGGCGACTACGCCGACGCCGCCGAACGCCTCGCCCACTCCTGGGGCGTTCACGCGGTACGTGTCTCCTCACCACGGCCTGGCCGCGTTGTGCTCATGGCCACCATGCGAGATCCGCTGGTCAAGGTCGACCACCTCCCGGCGAGTCCAGACTTGCTCAAGGTCACCGTGGGCCGGTTGGAGACCGGCAAGTCCTGGGTGGTCGACTTCCGTACCGTGCCGCACTGGCTCAATGCCGGAGCAACCCAGTCCGGCAAGTCCAACCTCGCCAACGCCCTCATTGTTGGCCTCGCGCCACAGCCGGTGGCGCTGGTTGGGTTCGACCTCAAGGGCGGTGTGGAGTTCACGCCCTACAGTCCGCGGCTGTCGGCCCTGGCCACCGACCGCACCGAGTCACTCAAGCTGCTCGATGACCTGGTCGGGCTGATGATCGATCGGATGGGCCTGTGCCGTCAGGCCGCCGCCCGCAACATCTGGCAGCTCCCGCCCGCGCTTCGTCCCGTCCCGATCGTGGTCCTGGTCGATGAGCTGGCAGAGCTCTACCTGATGGCCGACAAGAGCGAGAAAGACGAGATCGCCCGCACTTCAACGGCCCTCCTGCGCGTCGCCCAGCTCGGGCGGGCCTTCGGGATCTACCTGTTCTGCTGCGGCCAGCGCATCGGCTCCGACCTCGGCCCCGGCGTCACCGCCCTACGCGCCCAGTGCTCGGGACGGATCTGCCACCGCGTCAACGACCCCGAAACCGCGACCATGACCCTCGGCGACCTCGACCCCGCCGCGCTCGCCTCCGCCCGCGCCATCGCAGCCGAGACACCCGGCGTCGCCATCGTCGCCTCTCAGGACGGCCAGTGGTACCGGGCGCGCTCCTTCTACGTCAGTGAGCACACCGCCGAACACGCCGCCAAGACCTATGCGCACCTCGCCCTGCCCTGGGACGAGATCACCGCTCACCTGCCCGACTACGACCCGTCCGAACTAATCGACGCCTGAACCACGAAAGGGGGTGGAACGATGCGACGCTTCGCCTGCTGGCTGCTCGACTCCGGGCCGGTCCTCGTCCTGGCCGTCATCGCTGGTGCCGGATCGTTCACCCACATCCGCGACACCGCCGCCGACCACGGCCAAACCGGCTGGATGTCCTGGGCCATCGCGGTCTGCATCGACCTCACCTGCGTCATGGCCGCCCGCGAACGGCAACGGGACAAGAAGACCGGTCGCCTTCGCCGCGGCCTGATCTCCTGGCCCGTCCTCGTCCTGTCCGGCGGCGTCGTCCTGTCCCTGGCCGCCAACCTCGCGCAAGCCGTACCGACGGTATGGGGCTGGATCACCGCAGCCACACCCGCCGGCGCCTTACTCGTCGCCGTCTCCATGCTGGAACGCCGCGCCGCCTCGCCCCGCCCCGAACCATGCCCAGCTCCCGTCCCGGCCCTGGAAGCCGACGAGGACACAACGCCGGTCGAGACCGAGGACGGTCCCGCGCCCGCCCTGCTCGACTATGCCCGCCGCGTCGCCGACGAACACCACGCCAAGCACGGCAAGCCCATCACCCGCGACGCCCTCCGCGTCCGCCTGGGCATCTCCGACCAACTCGCCTCCACCCTGATCCAAGCCTTCTGAAGGGAGACCACTACATGAACCATCGAAACGCCGTCATCACCGGCCTGCGCGACCTGGCCGCCTTCCTGGAGGCCAACCCCAGCATCCCGGTTCCGAGGACCGCCACCGTCCACCACTTCCCGCACAACCCCGACGACACCGCCCTGTGCGCCGAGGTCGACCAGATCGCCATCTGGCTGGGCACCACCGTCGACGTCGACAAGATCCCGCACGGCCACTACACCACCTCGATCCACTTCGGGCCGGTCGAGTACCGCGCCGTGGCGATCCTCTCCGGTGCCCGCGCCCGTCACCAGGCCGAATCCAGCTACTACGGCCACGTTCACCCCGAATAGGAGACCCGATCATGCGAATCCGCCTCGACGGCACCCGATCCGAGATCACCGACGCCTTGTTCCGGCTCCGCCTCAACTTCACCGTCTCCGGCGTCTCCCGCGCCTACCCCGACCGCGCCCGTCCCCGGCACTGGCGGGTCTACGTCAACACGCTGCCCAAGGAAGGGAGGTGATCAGCATGTACGGCTGCTGCACCTGCAACGGCACCGGCCTCGACTGCGACCGCGAAACCTGCCGCGACTGCCACGGCACCGGCATCGACAATCACGGCGCATAGCGCAGCGCCCCCGGCCTGGCCGCACATCCGCCAAGACGAACGCCAGGTCGGGGGCCATCCCTTCACCCGAACGAGCGAAAGGAGGACTCCATCTTGCCCACAAACCACACCAACGCGCACGCACTCCACGGCCTGATCGCCCGCCTCAACGCCCCCAACTTCGACCGATGGGCCGCCCAGATCCAGCGAACCGGCGGTTGCCGACAGCCCATCCACCTGCGCGGCAAGGTCGAACACTACGACGCCGCAACCGGCGCACTGCTCCACCGCTACACCACACGAAACGAGCCTGACGGCGTCCATCGCCTGCCGTGCAAGACCCGCCGCGCCTCCCGCTGTCCGGCCTGCGCCGAGATTTACCGAGCCGACACCTACCAGCTCATCCGCGCCGGACTTATCGGCGGCAAGGGCGTGCCCGACACCGTCACTGCTCACCCCACGCTCTTCGTCACCCTCACTGCCCCGTCCTTCGGCGCAGTCCACTCCCGCAAGGAGAAGAACGGCAAGGCGATGCCCTGCCACCCCCGCCGCAAAGCCGAGACCTGTCCGCACGGGCGCGTCATGTCCTGCACCGCCAAGCACAGCCTGGACGATTCCTGCCTCGGCGAACCGCTGTGCTCGGACTGCTACGACTACACCGGCTCCGTCCTGTTCAACGCGCTCGCGCCGACCCTCTGGAAGCGGTTCGCCGACTCTCTCCGCCGGCACCTGGCCAAGCTCGGCGGCCTGGCCCTCAAAGACCTTCGCGACCATGTGACGGTCTCCTTCGCCAAGGTCGCCGAATACCAGCGGCGCGGAGTCGTCCACTTCCACGCCGTGGTCCGCCTCGACGGCCCCGGCGGCCCCGCCGTACAACCACCCGCTTGGGCGACCGCTGACGTCCTGGCGCAAGCCGTACGGCACGCCGCCGGAGTCGTCAGCGTCCTCGTCCCCACGTACGGCGACACCCCGGCCCGCTTGTTCAAGTGGGGCTCTCAGCTCGACATCCGCCCCATCACCCTCGACGGCGACCTCACCGAGCAAGCCGTCGCTGGGTACATCGCGAAATACGCGACGAAAGCGGCTGAGTGTGTCGGCACCCTGGACCGTCGCATCAACCCACTCGACAACCTCGACGCCTTCAACCTGCGCGACCACGCCAAGCGCCTGATCGCCGAGTGCCTCCGCCTGGGCGCCACCGAAGAACTGAAGGATCTCCGCCTGGCCGAGTGGGCACACATGCTCGGTTTCCGGGGCCACTTCTCCACCCGCTCCCGCCGATACTCGACGACCCTCGGGGTGCTCCGCGCAGCTCGGGAAGATCACGTCCGCGACCACGAGATCACTCTTGGCCGCCTCCCGCTCTTCGACGAGGACACCGTCCTCGTGATCAGCGAATGGGCATACGCGGGCAAGGGGCACTCCGTTGGAGACCAGCTCTTGGCCGCCGCGATGACTGCTGGTACCCGCCTCCCGGACCTGGGCGGTGATGGCCGATGAGTCGCCGTGACGAACTGCTCACTGTGGCCCAGGTCCTCGACGAGCTTGGCGGGGTCTCCCGCCGCACCTTCTACCGCTGGCGCGAACTCGGGACCGCGCCAGTGTGCATCCAGCTCCCGAACCACGAGCTGCGCGTCTGGCGTAGCGATCTCGTCTCCTGGCTCGACGCCCGCCGGAGGATCGTATGAACACGACCTACGACGTGAAGTTCTGGGAGATCCAGCGCCGCACTGACCGTAAGGCTGCGGCATTCCTGGTCCGCTGGACCGTGGCTCGCAAGCCCAAGAGCAAGACCTTCCGAACCAAGGGCCTGGCCGACTCCTTCCTGTCCGACCTCCGGCAGGCCGCTAAGCAGGGTGAGGCGTTCGACCTGTCCACGGGCCTCCCGCTGTCGATGCTCGAACCAGAGCCGTCCGGTCCGTCGTTCTTGGAGTCCGCCCAGTCCTACGTATTGGGGCGGTGGCGTACCTCGGCGGCCCGCACACGTGAGACCGACGCCTACGCGCTGCTCTCGCTGATTTCCACCCTGGTGGCAGATATCCCGGGCCAACCCGACGTGGAAGTAGTGCGGCAAGCGCTGCGCTCGCATGCCCTCATGCCGGTGGATCGGCGCACGGAGCTGACCCGTGAGCAGATCAGGGCTCTGGGCTGGCTGGTCAAGGCGTCGCTGCCCATGTTGGCGCTTGGGGAAGCGGCGACGCTCCGCTTGGCGCTCGACACCATCGCGGTGACCTTCGCGGGTAAGACCGCCGGGGCCAACACCGTTCGGCGCAAGCGTGCCGTCTTCCATCACCTCCTGGAGCAGGCGGTAGAGCAGAAGCTGTTCGCCACGAACCCTCTCGATGAGATCAAGTGGAAGCCGCCCAAGGCCGTGACCGTCGTCGACCCGCGCACGGTTGTTAACCCGGCCCAAGCGCGCCAACTCCTCGACGCCCTGCCCAAGGTGGGCCGTAGGCGCGGTGCGCGGCTCAAGGCGCTGTTCGCCTGCATCTACTACGCCGCACTCCGTCCCGAGGAAGCAGCAGAGCTGCGGCAGAAGAACTGCACGCTGCCCGAGTCAGGATGGGGCCTGCTCGTCCTGGAACGTGCCCGGCCTCAGGGAACCAAGCGCTGGACCGACAGTGGCCAGACCCATGAGTCCCGCCGTCTCAAGCATCGGGCCGATAAGGAGACCAGGGAGATCCCGATCCCGCCGGTGCTGGTGGCCATCCTCCGTGAGCACATTGAGGCGTACGGCGTCGCAGCGGACGGCAGACTCTTCCGCACCGCAACGGGCGGCTCCTACTCCAGCTCGGCCTACTCCTACGTCTGGCAGGAAACCCGCCGACTCGCCCTTTCCCCGGCTCAGGTCGCCTCGTCCTTGGCGGCTCGGCCATACGACCTGCGCCATGCGGCGGTCTCGCTCTGGCTCAACGCGGGCGTCCCAGCCCCCGAGGTCGCCAAGCGCGCCGGTCATAGCGTGGACGTCCTACTCCGCGTCTACGCCAAGTGCATCGACGGCCAGCAGGACCACATCAACGGCAAGATCAATGACGCGCTCGAATAGCTGACCCCTATCCGACCTCGGCCCCGGACTCATCGCCGGGGCCTTCTGCTCGCCGTATCGCTTCCTTTCGATCCTCAGTGGCACTTCAACCGCCGAGCTGAGGAACTGGTCAAAGTGGAGCGCCTGGAGCACAGCGAGGTGGTACGGCTGTGACCGGCGACGAATAACGGTCAGGATCAGGGCGGCCAAGGGCTAGGAACAGCTGGATCGCGGGAAGCCAACACGGGCGCTACGGCTCCTATGCCCTGTAATAGCGGCTCGGTATCCGGGAGTAAAGATCCCCCCAAAAGGGCATATGTCTGAGAGTTGCTGATTGATTACTGATTGGAGATCGCAATGAAGTTGTCCGAGATCGCGACGTTGGTCAAGAGGGACGGGGTTAAGGCATATGGGCTGGGGATCTTGCGAGATGCCTATGCCGCCGAGTACTCCGAGACGGTAATGAGGCGGAACAGCAAGCGTCGGATGCCCTTGATCAAGGAGGCTCTGTTGCGACAGGGCGTAGTGATGTGGCCTGACGTGCTGCCCAGCTTGGAGGCTTCTCGGGTCGTGTATCTGGCTAGCAGGAAGCACTCTGTCGGGATGGTGTTCACGATCCAGAGATTGGACCCCGCTGAGGGCCTGGCCCAGGTTCTTGCTGACCTCGGGAGAGAGGTGGGTTCGGAAGAGGCCGCCTGATCCGAGGTGTGAGCCGAGCGAACCGTATTAGCGCAGGCGAGGCACGGTTCGCTTGGCACCAGGCGACGTGCGGCCACGGTCACCGATGCCGCGGGGCCGACGAAGGAGGCCCTGTGGCGGCGATCGCCCCCGCCCTGTTACGGGGCTCAGCCACTGCCAGCGATCGTCACGGCCTTCCGATGCGCTGGCCTTGAAGGGGCCGACGACCTGCACGAAGAGCCTCATGATCGGTTCGCATATGGTTCGCGATCACTGGCCTACGGCTGCATTCCGCTGCTTTCAGTGACCTACCAAGCGAAAGACCTACGGCAGAGAAACCGCAGGTCAATGCCCAAAACGCCTGATCAACAAGGTGCCCCCGGCAGGATTCGAACCTGCGGCACCCGCTTTAGGAGAGCGGTGCTCTATCCCCTGAGCTACGGAGGCGGACGCGTTAAGCCTAGCGAAGTCTGGGAGCGCATGGGTCACCCGGCCGAGGGTGAGTTGCCGGGTGTGGCGGGGTCAGGGGTGGGGCGGGGTGGGGTAAAGGGATCGCCAGCGATCCCCTGGCCGATCATGGCGCATGGATAGCGTCGGGCGGGTGACGAACAGGGGACGTAAACAGAGGCCAACCGTGCTTGTGGCCGCGTTGCTCGCGCCGGCGATTCTTGCTGGGGGGCTGATGGTGGGGGAGGGCGTCGGGTACGACGGGGAGCGTGTTGCCGGTGACGGGTTGCCTCCGGGGGTGGGGTTGGCGTTCGAGCCGGTCTATGTGCCTGCGCCGGCTCGGGCGGATCTGGTCTATGAGGGGAGCTTGCCTGCGCCTCGGAAGCAGGAAGGGGTGAGGGTGCGGGTGGTGGATGTGCCTGCGGTACCTCCTGCTGGGGAATCGGTGGTGCGGCGGGGGTCGCCGGAGCCGGTTCGGCGAGAGCGGGGGCAGGAACAAGCGCCAGGGCAGGGGGGCGGGTGTCCGGGGGAGTGGGAGGAGACCTGGCTCTGGGAGTTGTGCCGGGAGCGGGAGCCGGCTCCTGCCTGACGGGCCGACAGACCTGACGCACCGACTGGCCTGACGGACCGACGGCGTGATTCCGGTCTGACGAACTGACCGCGCGGTTCTGGTCTGACGGGCTGGTGGCGCGGTTTCGGCCTGGCGAACGAACGGCGTGATTCAGGCCTGACGAACTGACTGCGCGGGTTCGGCCTGACGCATGAACGGCGCGGACGGGCTGGGGGTGGGCTCGCGAAGCCTCCCGGGGGTGTAGGTGTTGGCTGGGAGGGGGCTCCAGGTTTGGTAGGTGGGGGCGGTGGTTGGGTCAAGCGGGTTGAGGCGCTGGGTGGATGGCTAGTGAACTGTGAGGGGCGGGGCGGGGATGCGGGTTAAAAACCCTAAACGGGATATAGCGGCTCTCCGGAGTTGGGTCCGGGCACTCGGGGGGCTGTAGTAACGTGCGTGCCTGACCAAGGTAACGAGTGTGCAAACGGAGGAGTCAAGCGTGCCAACTCCTCGATCAGCGGGTCTGATCGCGGTCGTCGTGGCGATGACTTCACTGTTCGCACCCCCGGTTCGTGCTGAGGCCCCCACCAACGTGCCCAAGGCCGCTGTTGTCGTGGATCCCGGCAGTCTCACGGAGCTTCGCAAGGAAGCCGAGAAGTCGGCCAAGGAGCTTGAGGACGCCACCAAGGCGCTGGAGCAGCGGCGATCGAAGGTCGCTGCCCAGGAGAAGGAGCTCAAGACCAAGCTTCGCGCCCTGGATGAGGCCGAGAGTCAGCTGGCGGAGATTCGTAAGCCGGTCTCGCGGCTGGCCGAGCTGTTCTATCAGCAGCCCATCGGCGGTGACGGGATCATCCCGTTCCTTTCAGGGGACGCCGGGGTGGGGACGCTTCGGGCCATGAGCGATGCCAGTCAGATCGTCGCGGTTCGGCAGCTGGCCGTTGAGCAGACGAGTCGGCTCTACAAGGAGACGGAACGGCTGGCGACCGAGGCTCAGGAACTGCGGGCCGGGAACCTGCTGGCCGAGGCGCAGATGGCGGCGGAGATCGACACTCTGCGGCTGCGGTCGGACAAGATCGTGAAGTCGTTGACGGCGGCGCTCGTGAAGATGGGCATCAAGATCGACAAGGTGGGGCGGGCGGCGCTGGCCTGTAATCCGCTGCGGATCACCGCGGCCGACGCCTATCCGAACGGGCTCATTCCTCGCACGTTGCTCTGCCCGCTGCAGCAGCGCGGGCACATGTTGCGGGCGGACGCGGCCATCGCGTTCGTCAGCCTCAACGAGGCCTATCGCAAGCAGTTCGGACGGCAGATCTGCGTGACCGACGCCTACCGCAGCCTGGCCGAGCAGCAGTCCGTCTACTATCGGCGGCCGGGGTTCGCCGCGGTGCCGGGGCGGAGCAATCACGGGTTCGGGCTGGCGGTCGACCTGTGCGGAGGGGTGGAGCGCTTCCGGTCGGCCGAGTTCAACTGGCTGGAGAAGAACGGCAAGCGATACGGGTGGTTCCACCCCGACTGGGCTTACAGCAGTCCGTTCGAGCCCTGGCACTGGGAGTACGATCCCAAGATCGACTCGCTCATCTAGGCGGGAGTGAGCTCCGAGGTGCAGGCCGGGCAGCGGGTGGCGGCCTTCGGGATCTCGGTGAGGCACTGCGGGCACTCGTGGTGCGTCGCCTCCTCGCCGGCGGCCAGGCGGTCCTTGTACGAGGTGTACGGCCGGACGATCAGGAAGTAGACGACCCCGGCGACCAGCAGGAACGAAATCAGCGCGTTGATGAAGTTGCCGTAGTTGAAGTTGGACTGCCCGATCGTGACCTTCAGCGAGGAGAAGTCGGGCATGCCGCCGAAGGCGGAGATCAGCGGGGTCAGCAGGTCGGCCACGAATGAGTTGACGATGGCGGTGAAGGCGGCGCCGATGACGACCGCGACGGCCAGGTCGATCACGTTCCCCTGCATGAGGAACTTCTTGAATCCACTCATGTGCAGGGATCGTAGCCTAATGATTACACAGGGTGAGGCTTAAGGATCACGGAGAGCCGCCCGCCGGACTGGGCCGCGGCGAGCTGGGCGGCCTGCGTCGTGGTGGTGGCCAGCACGATGAGGGCGCCCTGGTCGTCCTGTGTTCTGGGGGTCGAAAGGACCGTGACGTCGTCGGCCACGAGCTGGGCCGACTGGCCCTCCCAGGCCGCCAGTACGCCGATCGTGGTGCCGGGTTTGATGAGCTTCGCGGCGTCGGGATCGGCGATGCGGACGGGCGCTGCCACCAGGCCGGGCGCGAGCCGTACCGGATGGAGGAGGCGGACGTCCGTGAGGGGCTCGCCGCGGCGCATTGGCACGGCGAGCACGCCGCCCGTGGGCGGGGCGCGCAGGGCGCCGTCGGGGGGTGCGTTGAGCGGGGCCAGGCGCAGGTCGCCCTCGCGCAGGGTGCCGGGGGACAGGTCGCGGGCGGCCACGACCACGGGGGTGCCGGGCTCGGGGAGTACGGCCAGCAGGGCGGCGAGGGTCGCCGTGGCGGCCAGGACGGCGGCGATCAGGCGGCGTCTCATGGCAGGTCGAAGGGGAGCTTGATGCCGTCGAGGGTGGAGCCGCAGGGGCAGGTGCGGTCTTCGGGCAGGGCCTTCACCGCGTCGGCCACCAGCGTGCGCATGCGGGCGACGTTCTGCGCGAAGAAGGCGAGGACCTCGTCGTGGGTGACGCCTTCGCCCGCCTCCACGCCTGCGTCGAGGTCGGTGACCAGCGACAGCGAGGTGTAGCAGAGGGCGAGCTCTCTGGCCAGGATGGACTCGGGGAAGCCGGTCATGCCGACGATCGTCCAGCCGTTGGCGGCGAACCACTGCGACTCGGCGCGTGAGGAGAAACGCGGGCCCTCGATGACGACGAGCGTGCCGCCGTCGACGGTGTTCCACTGGCCGGCCTGGGCGGCGGACACGGCCACCTCGCGGCCGGACGGGCAGTAGGGGTCGGCGAAGGAGACGTGAACGGCCCCTCCCATGTCGTAATACGTCTGCACGCGCCCAGAGGTGCGGTCGACGATCTGGTCGGGGACGACGATCGTGCCCGGCCCGTGCTCGGCCTTCAGCGAGCCGACGGCGCTCGGTGCGAGCACCTGGCGCACCCCGAGCGCGCGCAGCGCCCAGAGGTTGGCGCGGTACGGGATGCGATGCGGCGGAAAGCGGTGGTCACGCCCGTGTCTGGGGATGAACGCGACCGATCGCGAGCCGATCCGGCCGACGGTGACGACGTCGCTGGGCGGTCCGTACGGAGTGGTGAGGGTGATCTCCTCCGCGTCGTCGAGCAGGGAGTAGAAGCCGGAACCGCCGATGACGCCGATGTCTGCACGCATGCCGCAGAGATTAGCGGGCGGGGTTGGGGGGTGGGTGGGGCAGAGCGGCGTTCTGTGGACAGTGGGATGGTTGTGGACAGAGGAGACTCCGATAAGTAGTCGAAAGACTACACACAGTACGATCTAGGTATGCGGCAAAAAGGGCTGGGCCTCATCATCATCGCGCTCATGCTGGGCATGCTGCTGGCGGCGCTCGACCAGACGATCGTGTCCACGGCGCTGCCGACGATCGTGAGCGACCTCGGCGGGCTGGAGCAGCTGTCGTGGGTGGTCACGGGGTACCTGCTGGCCAGCACCGTCTCCACGCCGCTGTGGGGCAAGCTCGGCGATCAGTACGGCCGCAGAGGGCTGTTCATCGGGGCGATCGTCATCTTCCTCATCGGATCCGCGCTGTGCGGGCTGAGTCAGAACATGGGCCAGCTCATCCTGTTCCGCTCCATTCAGGGACTCGGCGGCGGCGGGCTCATGGTGCTGGCCCAGGCGATCGTGGGCGACGTCGTGCCGGCCCGCGAGCGCGGCAGGTACCAGGGCTTCTTCGGGGCCGTCTTCGCCGTCTCCAGCATCATCGGACCCCTGCTCGGCGGCCTGTTCGTGGACCATCTGTCCTGGCACTGGGTCTTCTACATCAACCTGCCGGTCGGCGCCGTGGCGCTGTTCGTGATCATCGCGGTCCTGCCCGGCCACGAGAGCAGGACCAGGCACAAGATCGACTACGCGGGCGTGGTGACGATCGGCGGCGCCACGAGCTGTCTGGTGCTGATCGCCACGTGGGCCGGCACCATGTACGCGTGGACGAGTCCGCAGATACTCGGACTCGGGCTCGCCGCCGTGGCGCTCCTCATCGCGGCATACTTCGCGGAACGGCGGGCGGCCGAGCCCATCATGCCGCTGAAGCTGTTCAAGCTCAGAGCGTTCACGATGACGTCGATCGTGGGGTTCGTGGTGGGTTTCGGCATGTTCGGCGCCCTCACCTACCTGCCGCTCTACTTGCAGACGGTCCATGGCGTCAGCGCCACGCTGTCCGGGGTCCATCTGCTCCCGATGATGGCCGGAATGCTGACCATGTCCATCGTCAGCGGACAGATCATCTCCCGCACCGGCAAGTACCGGTTTTTCCCGATCGCGGGCACCTTCACCGCCACCGTCGGCATGTTCATGCTCTCCCGCCTGACGGAGACCAGCAGCACGCTGGTCATGAGCATCGACCTGCTCGTCCTGGGCGTCGGCCTGGGCATGACCATGCAGGTCCTGGTCATCGTGGTGCAGAACGCCGTCGACTTCGAGGACCTCGGCGTCGCCACCTCGGGCGCCACGTTCTTCCGCTCGATCGGCGGCTCCTTCGGCGTCGCCACTCTGGGCGCGGTCTTCACCGGCAGGCTCAACGCCGACATGGCGGAACTGGTGGCCAGAACCCCCATACCGCCCGGCGTGGACCCCGCGAACATCCAGAAGGACCCCACACTCATCCAGAAGCTCCCAGAGCCCCTGGCGCAGGACTTCCTGCACGTCTACGCCGACGCGATCGCCACCGTCTTCCTGGTGGGCACGCCCGTCCTGTTCGTCGCGTTCCTGCTGTCCTGGTTCATCCCGGAACAGCGCCTGCGCGAGACCACCAAGGCCATGGACTACGGCGAGGGCATGGGCGCGACCTCCGCCGAGCGCTCCTCGCTCGCGGAGGTGGAAAGAGGTCTGGTACGGCTGGCCGACGCCGACCTGCGCAAGGACTACTACGTACGCCTGGGCCAGCTCGCCGGCCTGTCCGGCCTGCCTCCCCAGAGCGTGTGGGTCATCGCCAGACTGGGCGGGGAAGGCTGGGTCAAGGCCGCCGACCTGGCGGAACGCGCCCACGTCAGCCGGGAGGAGGGCCGGCCGTACGTGGACAGGCTCACCGAGCGCGGACTCGTCACGCGCTCGCCCGACGGCGACTCGCTACGGCTGACCGAGCAGGGCGACGCGGTCGCCGAGCGGCTCCTGGAGCAGGCCAAGGCCGGACTGGGCAGACTGGTGGCGGATTGGGGGCCGAGTCCGCAGCTGCTGCAGCTGTGCGAGCGGATCGCGCCCGAGCTGCTCGGCGCGGACGCCGACCGGCCGGGCTGATCAGCTGGAGGCCGCGGCGGGGGTGGAGGACTTCTCCGACGACGAAGACGAGGTCGACGGGGCAGCGGTCTTCTCCGGGGTGGAGGACGCGGGCGTCGTGGTGGCGCTCGTGGACGACGAACGGTTGTCGGTCTTGTAGAAGCCCGACCCCTTGAACACGATCGCCGCTGCCGAGAACACCTTGCGCAGTTTGCCCTCACAGTTTGGGCAGACGGTCAGCGCGTCATCGGAGAACTTCTGAACGACCTCGAGAGGCTGCCCGCAGTCGTTGCAGACGTACTGGTACGTGGGCACGCATTCCTCCTCTGGGTTGGCACTCGACCGTGGCGACTGCTAATGCTAACCGATGGGGTCAAACTTTCATTCCAGACCCCGCTCGCCGTACCATCCGGCAAGCTTCCCACGGCGGCTGACCGCCCGCAGCCGCAGCTCGACCTGTTCGCGGCAACTCGCGGTGGTCACGACGAGCAACTGATCTTCCGCCCTGATCCGGGTGGTCGTGGACGGAACGAACGATCTGCCCTCGCGCACGATCAGCGTGACGTTCGCCCCAGCCGGCAACCGTAGCTCGAAGACCTCCACGCCGTGCAACTGGGAGCCCGGCGGCACCTTGACCTGCAGAAGGTCGGCGTTGAGCTCCTCCAGCGGCGCCGCCTCCACCTCCAGGTCGTGCACCTCGCCGGGCGCGCTCACGCCCAGCAGCCTGGCCACGAACGGCAGCGTCGGCCCTTGCAGCAGCGTGAACACCATCACGATGACGAACACCTGGTTGAAGATGTCCTCCGACCCCTTCACCTCGGCCGCCCAGGGGATGGTCGCGAGCACGATCGGCACCGCCCCGCGCAGCCCCGCCCACGACAGGAAGGCCTGTTCGCGCAGACCGGTCCTGCCCAGGCGGGCCATACGCGCCAGAAGCGCCGAGACCATGACGGAGATCGGCCTGGCCAGCAGCAGCAGGACCGTTCCCGCGATGAGGCCGGGGACCACCGCCTTGGGCATCTCGCCGGGGCTGGCCAGCAGTCCGAGCATGACGAACAGCAGGATCTGCGCCAGCCACGCGGCGCCCTCCGCGAAGCCCCTGGTGGCTGCCCTGTGGGGGAGCCGGGCGTTGCCGAGTATCAGCGCCGTCATGTAAACCGCCAAAAACCCAGAACCATGCAGATGTACGGCGCCGCCGTACGCCAGAAAGGTGAGGGAGAGCACCGCGAGCGGATAGAGGCCGGAGGCGGCCAGCGCGACGTGACGCAGTGCCAGGGCGCCGAGCGGGCCGACGGCCAGCGCCACGAGGGCGCCGATGAGCAGCTCGGCGCCGGCTTTCAGGACGAACTCGCCGAGGCTGGGGATGGGGTCGGTGACGCTGCTCAGCAGGACGACCGCGATGACCGTGGGGGCGTCGTTGAAGCCGGACTCGGCCTCCAGGATGCCCGCCAGGCGCGGCGGAAGGGGCAGGCGGCGCAGGACGGAGAAGACCGCGGCGGCGTCGGTGGAGGCCAGGACGGCGCCGAGGATCAGCGCGGCCCGCCATTCGTAGCCGAGCAGGCCGGCGACGGCGAGCGCTACGACCACGATGCTCACGGCCACGCCGACCGTGGCCAGGATGAGCGCGAGGGGCACGGCCCGGCGGACGTGGTTCCAGTTGGTGGTCAGACCACCTTCGGCCAGGATCACCGCCAGTGCCGTGAGGCCGATGTGCTTGGCCAGGTTCGGGTCGTCGAACTGGATGCCGAAGCCGCTCTCGCCCAGCACCAGCCCGAATCCGAGGAACAGCAGCAGGCTCGGCAGCCCGCTCCGGTGGGCGACGCGGACGGAGGCGATGGCGGCGATGAAGACCGCGCCACCGAGAAGGAGCCAGAACTCGACGGTCACCTGGCCCCCTCTCCCTTTGCAGTCACATAAGCCTAGTGAGTCCCGTAGGAGTCACCGCATAACGGACCCGCTGGTCGTGGGCCTCGGCGGGGACGCCGTCGATCAGTTCGCCGTCGTGCAGCAAGGCGACCACGGGGACGTTCGGACCGACCCTGGACAGGGCCCGGTCGTAGGAGCCGCCGCCGCGCCCGAGCCGGACGCCGGTCCGGGCGTCTACGGCGAGGGCCGGGACGATCACCAGCGCGGCGGTACGGATCGTGTCCACGCCGCGCCGGGTGTCGATGGGCTCCATGATCCCGGATCGTCCAGGTGTGAGGGTATCTGGCCCGTCGTATACCGCCCAGTCCAGATCATCATCATCTTTGTGCACAGGCAAGATCACTGTGGCCCCGTGTTTCCACAGGGCGAAGACAAGCCCGTGCGTCTCCGGCTCGCTTCCGATAGACCAGTAGCACGCCACCAGCCCCGCCATCTGGACCCACGGCTGATCAAGGAGGGTTTCCCGGATGCTTGTCGCGTTTGCCCTGCGTTGCTCGGGGGAGAGAGAGGCACGCGCCTCGACCAGCTCGCGGCGCAGCTTCATCTTGTCCACAGGTACCTCCACTAGGGTCTACTCATGGCTGACTTCGACCCTGTGACGAAAGCCGTCGTGCCCGCCGCGGGTCTGGGCACCCGGTTCCTCCCGGCGACCAAGGCGACACCCAAAGAGATGCTGCCCATCGTCGACAAGCCCGCGATCCAGTATGTCGTTGAGGAGGCCGCCTCCGCCGGGCTCCTCGACGTCCTCATGGTCACGGGGAAGAACAAGCGGTCGATCGAGGATCACTTCGACCGCGCCTTCGAACTGGAGGAGGTGCTCGAAGCCAAAGGCGACGAGCACAAGCTGTCCCAGGTCCGCGAACCCGCCGCGCTGGCGACCCTGCACTACGTACGGCAGGGCCAGCCGAAGGGGCTCGGCCACGCCGTGCTCTGCGCCAAGCAGCACGTCGGCGACCACCCCTTCGCCTGCCTGCTGGGCGACGATCTGATCGACTACCGTGACGAGCTGCTCAAACGCATGATCGAGGTGCGCGGCACCTATGGCGGCAGCGTGATCGCGCTCATGGAGGTCCCCAAGGAGCAGGTCTCCCTCTACGGCGTCGCCACCATCCAGGCCACCGGCGAGGACGACGTGGTCAGGGTGACCGACCTGGTCGAGAAGCCCCCGGTCGAGGAGGCGCCGTCCAACTGGGCGATCATCGGCCGCTACGTCATCGACCCGGCCGTCTTCGAGGTGCTGGAGAACACCCCGCCCGGCCGCGGCGGCGAGATCCAGCTGACCGACGCCCTGCGCACGCTGGCCGGGCGGTCGGGCTCGGAGGGCGGGCCGGTGCACGGCGTGCTGTTCCGCGGGCGCCGCTACGACACCGGCGACAAGCTCGACTATCTGCGCACCGTGGTGAAGTTCGCCGCCGACCGCCCCGACCTGGCCCCCGAGTTCGTTCCGTGGTTGCGGGAGTTCCTTCGTGAAATCGGTTGACGCGCACCTGGCCGAGATCCTGGCCACGGTGCGTACGCTGGCGCCGCTCGAGCTCGAGCTCGAGCGGTCGCTGGGCACCACGCTGGCCGAGGAGGTCAGCTCCCCGGTGCCGTTGCCGCCGTTCGACAACTCGGCCATGGACGGCTATGCCGTACGCGCGGCCGACCTCGCGGCGGTTCCCGTCACGTTGCCGGTGATCGACGACGTGGCGGCCGGATCCGACGAGCTGCGTGCCGTCGGCCCCGGGCACGCGGTGCGCATCATGACCGGTGCGCCCGTTCCGGCCGGCGCCGACACCGTCGTGCCGGTGGAGTGGACCGACGGCGGCACCGTCACGGTCACGATCAACCAGGCCGCGCCCACGGGCAACGCCATCCGCCGGGCCGGTGAGGACGTGCTGGCCGGCGAGGTCGTGCTCCGCCCCGGCACGGTGATCGGCCCGGCCCAGCTCGGCATCGTGGCCGGCGTCGGCCGCCGCCGGGTGTGGGTGCGCCCGCGCCCGCGCGTGGTCGTGCTCTCCACCGGCGCCGAACTCGTCGAACCCGGACTCCCGCTCGGCCCCGGCCAGATCTGGGACTCCAACAGCTTCACCCTCACCGCCGCCGTCCGCGAGAGCGGCGGCGACGGCTACCGCGCCGCGACCGTGGGCGACGACCCGGCCAAGTTCCTGGAGCAGCTCGACGCCCAGCTGGTGCGTGCCGACGCCATCATCACCAGCGGCGGCGTCTCGATGGGCGCCTACGAGCCGGTCAAGGAGGCGCTCGCGCCGCTCGGCACGGTCCGCTTCGAGAAGGTCGCGATGCAGCCGGGCATGCCGCAGGGTTTCGGCGTGGTCGGCGAGGATCAGGTGCCGATCTTCGCGCTGCCCGGCAATCCGGTCTCGTCCTTCGTCTCCTTCATGTTGTTCGTACGGCCGGCGCTGCGGAAGATGCGCGGACTGCCGGCCGGGGCCCCGGAGACGTTGACGGCTCATGTCGCCGGGTCGCTGCGTTCGCCCGCGGGCCGGCGTTCCTACCTGCGCGGCGTGCTGTCGGATGACGGCACCGTGACGCCGGTACGCGGCCAGGGTTCCCACCAGCTCGCGGCGCTGGCCTCGGCCAACGCCCTCATCCTGGTGCCCGAGGACGTCACCGACGTACCGGCGGGCGCTTCTGTGCAGGTGATCAGACTGTGAGCTTCACCCATCTCGACGAGTCCGGCGCCGCCCGCATGGTCGACGTCTCCGCCAAGAACGTCGGCGCGCGCACCGCCACCGCGACCGGCCGCGTGCTGCTGTCGGAAGAGGCCGTGGCGCTGCTGCGCTCCGGCGAGGTGCCGAAGGGCGACGCGCTGGGCGTGGCCAGGATCGCCGGCATCATGGGCGCCAAGCGCACGCCCGACCTCATCCCGCTGTGCCATCCGATCGCGCTGCACGGGGTGAAGGTCACGCTCGACATCGTCGACGAGGGCGTGGACATCACCTGCGTCGTCAAGACGGCCGACCGCACGGGCGTGGAGATGGAGGCGCTCACCGCGGTGTCGGTGGCGGCGCTGGCGTTGATCGACATGGTGAAGGCGGTCGACCCGGCCGCGGTGATCACCGATGTGCGGGTGGAGGAGAAGACCGGCGGCAAGACCGGCCATTGGACGCGGCCGTGATCCGCGCATTGGTGATCACGGTCTCCAACCGCGCCTCCGCCGGGATTTACGCCGACAAATCCGGACCTCTTCTGGTTTCGCTGCTGGGTGAGGCGGGCTGCGAAGTGGACGGCCCTGTGGTGGTTCCCGACGGCGATCCGGTCGAGGCCGCGCTGCGCGACGGCATCGCGGGCGGATACGAAGTGATCATCACTACCGGCGGCACCGGGCTGACGCCAATGGATCTCACTCCGGAAATGACCGCCCGGGTAATTTCCCGGGAAATTCCGGGTATCGCGGAGGCCATCCGGCAGGCGAATCGCGAAAAAGTGCCGACCTCGATTCTGTCGCGGGGTCTGGCCGGTCAGGCGGGCGACACCCTCATCGTCAACCTGCCCGGCTCCAGCGGTGGCGTGCGTGACGGCGTTGCCGTACTCGCGCCCATCCTTCGGCACGCGGTCGAGCAGATCCGCGGCGGCGACCACCCGCGCTGATGCGTGGCGACATGACGTCCGATGGGGGGATGATGAGGGTGTGGATCGACTTCGTGGCTGGCCGGCGACGCTGAGCGAAGGGCCAGTGGGTCTGCGGCCGTTGCGGCTGGGAGACGTACGGGTGTGGCGCGAGACGCGGCTGCGCAACGCCGAATGGCTGCGCCCGTGGGAGCCGAGCAATCCGGAGACGCCGCTGTTCAGGACCGGTCTCGGGCCGTACGTGTCCATGGTCGGCACGCTGCGCAGAGAAGCCAGGCAAGGCATGGCGCTGCCCTGGGTCGTCACCTACCAGGGGCGATTCGCCGGACAACTCACCATCGGCGCGATCGTGTGGGGATCCGCCCGTTCCGCGCAGGTCGGCTACTGGGTCGACGGCGCGCTCGCCGGGCGCGGCATCACGCCGACGGCGCTCGCCCTGGCCGTCGACCACTGCTTCTTCACCACCGGACTGCACCGCATCGAAGCCAACATCCGGCCCGAGAATCACGCGAGCAGAAGAGTGGTTGAGAAGCTCGGTTTCAGGGAAGAAGGCATTCGGCGTCGCCAACTCCACATCGACGGAGCCTGGCGCGACCACATCTGCTACGCGTTGACCGTCGAGGACGTTCCCGGCGGTCTACTCGTGCAGTGGCGTCGCGCGCGTGAGTCAGCGGCTCACGGTGGGTCTCCGGTAGAAGAGGTTTGACGATCTCGCGACACACCGCATCGAATGCTCGTCAATTAGTGACACGCGGTCTTACGGTGCGTGACGTGAGCACATCGAAGACGCCAAGAACGCACAGGCGTTTTCATGCTGCCCTTAATCGTGTCCGGAGGTGGTCGTGAGCAGCGTCCTCCTCTATCTCGCCATCGTCGTCATGTGGTTGTGCGTCCTTGTCCCGATGTGGTTGCGCAGGGACAAGACCAACCTCGCCGAGCTGGCCGAGCTCGAAGAGGAGTACTACACGGGCGAGCACCAGCTGCCGGACCTGGAGCAGGTGCAGGGCGCCTCGTTGATGGACCAGCCGGACACCGGCGAATACTCCATCGAGGAACCCGCCGCGCCCGTCGTGGACCCTCGGCAGTTCCGCGCGCGGCGGCGGGCGATCATCGTGGCCCGGCGGCGGCGGTTGCTGTTCTTCACGTCGTTGCTGGTGATCGCGTCGTTGGTGACGGCTGCGGTGCAGATGATGCCGTGGTGGGGGGTTGCTCCCTCTGTGGTGGTGATGGCGGCTTATCTGGGGTTCCTGCGCATCGCCGTACAGGTGGATCAGGAACGACGGCGGCGCGCCGCCCAGTCCCGCGCCGAACGGCGGCGCCGGGTGCGGGAGCAGCGGCGGCTGGAGGCCGAGCGCGAAGCCGAGATCATCGAGTTCACCGCGAGGCAGCCGGACGTCCTGTTCGACCAGTACGCGGAACCGCCTCGGCGGGCGGTCGGGGACTGAATGTGTGGCGCGAGGACCCCTGGGAGTTTGCTAATCTGGTCGAGTCCTTGGGGATGTAGCGCAGTCCGGTAGCGCACTTCGTTCGCATCGAAGGGGTCAGGGGTTCGAATCCCCTCATCTCCACCAGGTCAGAAGGGGTTTCGGAGTTTTCCGGAGCCCCTTTTGTGTGTCTGAGAGGTCTCGCTCGGACCCTTCTGGTTGTGCCGACTGTCGTCGAAGAGATCATTGGTCGGTGTCCGACGACGGGGCCGTGGAGGTTCGCAGGTTGGGGAGTGGGTTCTTGTCGTGTGAGGACCTCACGGGTCGATCTGGGCCTTCATCGACTGCCAGGGGGAGGCGTCGAACAGCAGCATGATCGCTACGATCTTGCCGCTGGCCAGGCGGAAGTGTTCGGCGGTGCGCTGCGTGCCGGCCGGGGTGGCGGTGTGCACGTCGTAGACGAGCGTGGCCTCGGTCTCGCCGTAGAGCTCGCTGATGAGCTCGACTCCGGTCACGATCGACACGAAGCCCGGCAATGTCGCTAGATGTCCCGTTCGGTCGGTGGAGTCGATGAACGGGCTTTCGAATCGGAACGGCTCTCCCAGGTGCGCCGCGGCCGCGGGCACGTCGCCGCGGAAGCGGGCCTCGTGATAGCCGCGTACGGCCTGGCGGGTCTGGTCCTGCGCTGACAGGGTCACGGCTGAGATCCGATCTGGCGGAGGTGGTCGGCGAGGCGGTGCTGGTTGGTGGCCAGCCGCAGACACAGGTCGCGGAAGGTGAGGAGGTCCTCCGGAGTGAAGCCCTGGAACATCGCCCGCATCGCGAGTTGCGAGGGTTTGCGGAAGGCCT
Organism: Nonomuraea endophytica; assembly: GCF_014203235.1. GTDB lineage: Bacteria > Actinomycetota > Actinomycetes > Streptosporangiales > Streptosporangiaceae > Nonomuraea > Nonomuraea endophytica. The sequence goes on from NZ_JACHIN010000009.1 coordinate 30,496, forward strand.
CGATCCACGCCTGCCCGGCAGGTGTGATCTCGACCAGCACGGACCGTCGGTCCTCGGGGTCGGGGACGCGGCGGACCAGCCCATCGCGCTCCAACGTGTCCACCAAGCCGGTGACGTTGCGGGAGCTGACTCCGCCGGCGCGGGCGAGATCACCGATGCTGATGCCCCGGTCGGTCGTGCTGAGCCGGATCAGTACATCCAGGGCGCCCGCGCTGATGCCTCTGCCTTCGGAGCCGTGCGCGCGCATGCGTTCGATGGCGTGAGAGGCGCTGCGGACGGCGGCGCCTGCCTCGAAAGCGAGCAGGTCGCCGTTGGCGAACCGGGTCATCGCCGCCCTGACTCGCGGATCGTAGAGGAAGCCGTCCGGATCATGTTCGTAAGTATGTACGTCCTTCATAGTAAGCAAGGAGACTAGTACGTACTTCCAGACTTGACAATGGGTGGAGGCGGATTCAGTGCGGGAGCTTCCACCGCCTGCCCTGTTGGCAGGTCGGCTGCGTGGAGATCGCGTCTGTTCCGGGCCCATCACCAGGCGGGGGCCGGGCAGCGGGCGCAGGCCGTTGACGGGGAGCAGGGCGAGGTCCACCGGCGGGCGGGTGGCGGGTCGGTGAGTACGGCGTGGCCGTCCAGCTCCAGCAGACCACAGGAGTTGACCACGCGGGTGAGCGCGATCGATGGCTTGATCATGCCGTGAGCGTGCAGGTTTATGGACGCATGAAGTCCAGCATCGGGGAGCTGGCACACCGGTTCGGGCACGCGCTGGCCTGTCCGCACAGCTTCGCCGAGTGTGAGCACGCTCGCGACCGGATCGCGGCCCGGATCCCGCCCGCGCCCGGTTCGACGGTGGTGGGCGTAGGGGAATCGTAGGGAGAGCTTAAGGCGGTCCCGGCAGGCTGTGGGCACAGACAGAGAGCGGCGAGAAACAGAGGGAGCGGGAACATGGCTAGCAAGCTGATCGTCGGGACGTTCGTGTCGCTGGACGGTGTCATGCAGGGGCCCGGTGGGGCGACCGAGGATGAGTCCAACGGGTTCACCCGGGGTGGGTGGTTGCCGGCCCATGTCGACCAGGACTTCAACGAGATCATGGGGGATGTTCTCGAGCGGGCGGACGGGATGCTGCTGGGGCGGAAGTCCTACGACATTCTTGCCTCTTACTGGCCGAACGTGTCGGACGAGGACGGCGGGGCCAAGATCAACAGCATGGCCAAGTACGTCACCACTCGCTCGCCCAAGGACGTCGACTGGAGCAACAGCCACGTGCTTCAGGGGGAAGCGGCGCAGACGGTGGCTGAGCTCAAGAAGAGCACCGACGGGGTGATTCTGGTGCAGGGGAGCAGTGACCTGCTGCGGACGCTCCAGGAGGCTGAGCTGGTGGACGAGTATCACCTGCTGGTCTTCCCCGTGGTGGTCGGTGAGGGGAAGCGGCTGTTCTCCGAGGGGACGGTGCCCGCCGGGCTCAAGCTGGCCGGGTCGCGGGTGACCAGCACCGGGGTGGTGCATCTGGTGTACGAGTGGGCCGGGGCGCCGGTCTACGGGACGGTCGCGTAGCCGGGAATGTTCTTGGCAGGGCGGTCGTTACACAACCCGTAGCCGGTGTGTCCAGTGTCCCAGGGCCTCACCTACCGCCTTCGCGGATTACCGTTCGGCTGGAGCCGCGTTGTGCATTTCGCCGATAGGCGACCTGCGCACCGTCTACTGAAGAAGGGCCCACGCAATGCGTGGGCCCTTCTTCATGTCTGGCCGCGAAGTGCTCCGAGGATCTCGGGCCAGGCCTTTCTCCCGAGTTCGGCGTCGGTGCGGGGGGCTCCGCCGTACACGTAGGAGTCGGACGGCGCGGGGGCGGGCTCGCCGGGGAGGCGCGGGCGGTGGCCGCCCTGCGGGTGGGAGACGAGGCGGACGTCGCGACGTCGCGCCAGGGCGTGCGCGAACGTCAGGGACGGCCACATCTGGTCGTCGCCCCCGGCCACGAGGACCACGTCGGCGCGGGAGCGTTCCAGGGGGATGGCGGACTCGGCGGGAGCCGTCGCGAGGCCGCGTTCGTAGAAGGTACGGAACGAGGTGGGCGGGCCGTCGGTCGGCCATTCGGGCGGACAGGGGGCGAAGGGGAGCGGGCGGCCGCGCCAGGTCCACGAGGAGCGGTACGGCTCCGCCCCGAAACCGGCCCAGACCACCGAGGACGGCGACAGCGCGACGACGGCCTCCACACGGGGTTCCAAGCAGGCGAGGGAGAGAGCCGCCTCGGCGCCCTTGGACAGCCCGAGGACGGTCAGCCGCCGCGCGCCCGCCTCGGCGAGCAGATCCAGCCCGGCGACGAAGGTCTCCAGCGGAATCTCCCGGATTCCCGGCGTCTGTCCCGGGCCGCCGAACCAGCGGATCGACAGAGCCGTCAGACCGTGTGCGGCCAGCAGGTCGCATCGGGCGGAGTCGATCCGGCCGCTGGATCCGGCCAGGACGAGGACGCCGACCTCGCCCGCACCGGCCAGGTGACTTTCCATGGTCATGGATCTTATGAGGTGGATAGTGTCGGTTCGGGCAGAGAGGACGCGGGCGGGGTCATGAACGTCGAACGAGAGCAGGTCATCGCCTTCCGGCTGCGCCGGCACCAGCTGGACGAGCGGGGCACGCTGGCAGGTGCCGCGGTCACGGCGCCGCAGAACACGCCGCCGGGTTCGGCGGAGCTCGCGTTGCGGGCCAGGGCCGAGGTGAGCGCAGCGGAGGTGGGAGCGGCGATCGCCAAGCGGCGCACTCTGGTTCAGACGTGGAGCCTGCGGGGTTCGCCGTGTCTGGTGAGCAGTGCGGAGTTGCCGCTGTTCACCCGTGGGCTGCTACCCGATGACGAGGAGTCGTGGCGGGCGCAGATGGCCGGGTTCCTGCCGATGCTCGATCAGATGGGCAGGAGCGCCAGCGCGACGATGGAGCGGGTGATCGAGGCCACCAGGGACGCGCTGGACGGGCGTACGCTCACCAAGCGGGAGCTGGGCAGCGCGCTGGCTCCTCGGCTGCCGGCGGAGTTCGCGCCGTGGATGGAGCCGGACATGTTCTCGTCGTTCAGCGCCATTCTCACCCGGGCGGCGTCGTTGACGGGGGAGTTCGCGATCGCGCCGCGGGTGGGCAACGAGGCGTCGCTGATGCGGGTGGATCAGTGGCTGGCCGGGGTGCCGGTGGACAAGGACGCGCGGGCCGGGCTGGTGCGGCGGTATCTGCGGCTCTACGGGCCCAGTACGGCTGATGACTTCGCCGCCTGGGCTGGGGTCAGCGTCCACTACGCGGCGCGTTCGTGGGCGAGGGTCGCGGGGGAGACGGCCGCGGTGGGCGCGGGGTTCGTGCTGGGTGAGGATCTGGCCGAGCTCAAGGCGGCCGAGCGGCCCAAGGGGATGCGGTTGCTGCCGCCCTATGAGCCGTTTCTGCAGATGCGTGATCGGGGCACGCTGGCGCCCGACCCGGGGCTGCGGCCGAGGATCTGGAGGAAGACCGGCAACCCCGGGGTGATCCTGCTGGACGGCGAGCTGGCGGGGATGTGGCGGCAGCAGAAGAAGGGCGGCAAGCTGGTGATCACGGTCGAGGGGAAGGCCGATCGGGACACGGTCGCGGCCGAGGCCGCGCCCTATGCCGAGTTCCGGGGGTGCTCGGAGGTTGAGGTCATCCTGGGCTGACGTACTGGCGGGGGCGGAGCGCGTGCGACCGTAGTGCGGCCAGGGCGGCCAGGTGGCCGGTGGGCGTCAGCCGTACCACCAACTCGTCGCCGAAGGCGAGGTCGAGCGCGGTGAGCTGTCCGACGAGGTCGGACAGCGGGCGGGAGATGTCCTCGCGGCCGGTGGCCGGGTGCCAGCCCTCGCCGCCGACGATCTCGGCCACGCGGGTGTTCAGCTCCAGCGGGGACATCACGCTGCCGTCGGCGAGCAGCATGAGCGCGGCCTCACGCACCGAGAGGTCGAACTCGTGGTCCACGCGGGAGAGCAGCAGCCCGGTGGCGGTCGCCCACATCTGCTCCGGTGAGCGCAGCAGGCGCCGGCCCTCCTCGGTGATGGTCAGCTTGGAGCCGTCCCGCAGCAGCGCTCCGAGGTCGTGCTCGGCCACCTCGCGCAGGCGCAGCGCCTCCGGAGACGGAGCCAGGCGGAGCGGGAGGCTTTCCGACGAGGCCAGCGTGAGCAGCCGGTGCAGGGCGGGCAGCGGCTGGTGGGGGATGGGGGCATGCAGGCGTACCTCGAACGGCTGGGCCAGCTCGCGCCTGGCCGGGCCGCGGCCCAGGACCCAGCGGTTGAGGCGCTCGCCGTGCACGCGGTTGAGCCAGCTGTCGCCGCCGAGTTCGGCGCGCGGCTCGGTGAGCCAGCGGCGGGTGAGCGCGACGCGGTCGATCTCCTCGCCGGACAGGATGGCCAGTTCGAGCGCGGCGGAGCAGGCCACGTGGGCGCCCAGCTCCTCCGGCCCCATGATCATGCTCCAGCGCAGGTCGGGCACGTCGGGAGGGAGCACGCCCGTGGCTTCGAGCGCCTCCTGGTAGGCGGTGGTGCCGGCGTCCTCGCCGTCGCGGGCGTAGGTGCGCAGGATCTGGGTGGTCGTGGGGGAGTCGCACAGGGCGGCGTAGCGCTCCAGGCCGCCGAGGGCCAGGAGTCTGCCGAGCGAGCGGGCCAGCCGCTCGTGGTCGCCGCCCACCTTCAGCGGAAGCGTGTACCAGAGAAACTCGCATACATCGAGCTGGGTCACCGTCTCCAACGGCTCCCCGCCCGTCAGCCACTCGACTGCGGTCCTGGCATCTTCGGCCAGGTCCGGCTCGGAGCGCTCCATCTCCGTGAGAAGCGCTGTGACATCCGGTGCACTCATGCCTCGAAGTTTGCCGTATGGACCCCAGGCCTGACGATGACCGAATCCGGTGCGTATTGGGTCTTGCACAGTGGCTACCCTATGAATTCATCCTATTGCGGCTTGTGATGCGGGTCAGATCCAGCGTTTGTCGAAGAGCATGCGTGCCTTCCACTCCGCGTAGGGGATCAGATCGGCGGTCAGGATGGGGTGCAACCACCAGAAATTCACCAGAGCCAGCAGGGCGAACGCGCCGACCGCGGCGGCCCCGACGGTACGCCGCATCGGCAGCGGACTACCCGGAGGCGCCGCTGGGCCGATCAGCAGACCGGCACAGAGCGTGATGGCCAGCACCATGAACGGAATCATAGGGATCGCGTAGAACAGGAACATCGTCCGGTTGTCCGCGATCGCGTAGTAGAACCACGGCAGCCAGCCCACCGCGTACGCCAGAAGCACCGCGCCGGCCCGCCAGTCCCGCGAGGCGACATACCAGGCGATCAACGCCACCAGCGCGGCCAGCGCCCCGAACCAGATCACCGGCGTGCCCACGCCGAGCACCGCCTCCGAGCAGTCCTTGACGCCGCAGCCGGTCTGCTTGCCCTCGTAGTAGAAGGCGACCGGGCGCAGCAGCAGCGGCCACTGCCACGGCTCCGACTGGTAGGGGTGCGTGGACTCCAGGCCGGTGTGGAAGCCGAGCACCTGCACCTGGTAGGCGAACCACGACTTGGCCGAGTCGATGACGAAGTAGAGCGGCCCCGACGAGGTCGCCTGCGCCCAGTTGCGGCCGTAGCCGTCGGCGCTGGCGAACCAGCCCGCCCAGGTGGCGACGTACGTGACCGCGGGCACCAGCGCCACCGCGCCCAGCCAGGTGGGCGCGTCCTTGCTGAAGGCCCCCGCGTACGGCTTGCGCAGCCCGACCGCCCGGCGCGCCCCCATGTCCCAGATCAGGGACATGATCCCGAACGCGATGAGGAAGAAGATGCCCGACCACTTGACCGCGCACGCGGCGCCCAGGCACACACCGGCGGCGATCCGCCACGGCCGCCAGCCCAGCCACGGGCCCTCCGGCGTCATCGGCGAGGTCTCGTACCAGTCGACCAGCCGGCCGCGCATCTTGTCCCGGTCGACCACCAGGCAGGTGAACCCGGCCAGCACCCAGAACATGAGGAAGATGTCCAGCAGTGCGGTGCGCGAGAGCACGAAGTGCAGGCCGTCGAGGGCCAGCAGCAGTCCGGCGAAGCAGCCGAGCAGCGTCGAACGTGTCATCCGGCGTGCCAGTCGGGCGATGACCAGGATCGACAGCGTGCCCACGATGGCGGCGGCGACGCGCCAGCCGTACGGGTTCATGCCGAACAGCCACTCGCCGAAGCCGATCATCCATTTGCCGAGCGGCGGGTGCACGACGTAGGAAGCGCATTTGTCGAGTGCGTCCTGGGTGCATTTCTGCCAGATGTCGGTGTTGCCGGCGAGCAGCGCCTTGTCGGCGTCCTTGATCGCGACCTTCTCGACGCCCCAGGTGATCAGCGAGAAGGAGTCCTTGGCGTAATAGGTCTCGTCGAAGACGACGGCCTTCGGATGGCCGAGGTTGACGAAACGCAGCACCCCGCCGAACACCGCGATCAGAAGCGGGCCCACCCAGCCCCAGAGCACGCTGCCGCCCATCGGCGGGACCAGCCGGTCACGCACCGATCGCGGCTGCGGCTCTTTCGGATCGTCCACGGCCTGGTACTGGAAATCGGTCACGGCCATTCGGACATCGTACGGGCCCCAAGGCGTGGAATAGATAAGAAACACGGTGCAATTGGGGTGCCCTGCGACAATGGCCGGGTGACACAAGACGGCAAGTTGGTGCTGGCAGGAGCCCCGATCGGGCAAGCGGGAGATGTCTCCCCCCGGCTGAGACAGGCGCTCGAGAGCGCGGACGTGATCGCGGCCGAGGACACCAGAAGGCTGCGCAGGCTGGCGCATGACATCGGCGCGGAGATCAGCGGCCGCGTGGTGTCGTACTACGACGCCAACGAGGCCGGGCGCGCCCAGGAGCTCGTCGAAACGCTCAAGGAGGGCCGCACCGTCGTCGTGATCACCGACGCCGGGATGCCGGGCGTGTCCGACCCCGGCTACCGCCTGACGCACCTGGCCGTCGAGGCGGGCGTCACGGTCACCGCGCTGCCCGGCCCGTCCGCGGTCACGACCGCGCTGGCGATCTCCGGGCTGCCCAGCGACCGCTTCTGCTTCGAGGGCTTCCCGCCGCGCAAGGGCGGCGAGCGGGCGCGCCGCCTGGGCGCGCTGGCCACGGAGGAGCGCACGATGGTCTTCTTCGAGGCGCCGCACCGCCTGGCCGGCTCACTGGCCGCGATGGCCGCCGCCTTCGGCGACGACCGCCCCGCCGCCGTCTGCCGCGAGCTCACCAAGACCTATGAGGAGGTACGGCGCGGCGGCCTGGCCGAGCTGGCGGCGTGGGCCGAGGCCGGTGTCAAGGGCGAGATCACGGTCGTCGTGGCCGGTCACACGGCCGAGGCGGGCGGGCAGGACATCGAGGCGCTCGTCGCCGAGGTCGACCGCAGGGCCGAGGCGGGAACCCAGCGTAAGCAGGCCGTCGCGGACGTGGCCAAGGAGGCCGGGATTCCCAAACGAGAGCTGTATGACGCGGTTCACAGGAGATCTCCAACGCCATAGGGTGCGCATCGTGAAGAACTGGGGGGTTTCCGCACAGCGGCTGGTTCCGCCAATGCAGGAAGGCGCATTGTGGGGGTGGCTCGGCCCCGTCCTCGTCGCCGCCTTCGGCGCGATCCTGCGGTTCTTCCGGCTGGGCGAGCCGAAGGCCGTGGTCTTCGACGAGACGTACTACATCAAGGACGCCTTCTCACTCCTCAGGTACGGCGTCGAGCGGACCTTCCTCGGCGACGCCAAGAACCCCATCGCCGACCAGCGCCTGATCACCGGCAACCTGGACATCTTCAAGAAGTGCGCGGAATCGGCTGAGTGCGCCAGCTACGTCGCGCACCCGCCGCTCGGCAAGTGGATGATCGCGGTCGGCGAGTGGATGTTCGGCATGACCCCGTTCGGCTGGCGCTTCATGGCCGCCGTCGTCGGCACGCTGTCCATCCTGATCCTGGCCCGCGTCACCCGCCGGATGACCCGCTCGACGCTGCTGGGCTGCCTGGCCGGGCTCCTGCTGGCGCTGGACGGGCTGCACCTGGTGCTCTCGCGCACCGCGCTGCTGGACATCTTCGTGATGTTCTGGGTGCTGGCCGGGTTCGCCTGCCTGGTGACCGACCGGGACCACGCGCGGCGGCGGCTGGCCGACTGGTACGAGCGCTCGCGGCTGTCGGACCAGGGGCCGCGGCTCGGGAGGCGGCCGTGGCGGCTGGCCGCCGGGATCTGCATGGGCGCGGCCTGCGCGGTCAAGTGGTCGGGGCTGCCGTTCCTGCTGGCGTTCTTCCTGCTGTCGTTCGTGTGGGACATGGGGGCCAGGCGGGCGGTCGGGCTGCGGCAGCCGTACCGGGGAGCCTTCTCGCTTGATCTGGGGCCCGCGATGGCCGCGCTCGCCGCGGCGCCGGCGGCGGTGTTCACGCTCTCGTGGACGGGCTGGTTCGTCTCGGCGCACGGGTGGGGGCGCAACTGGGAACAGGCGACCTCCTCCGGGCCCGTCTTCTTCGTGCTGGACTCGGTGCGGTCGTGGGTGAAGTACCAGCTCCAGGTGCTCGGCTACCACACCGGGCTGGTCGAGGGGCATCCCTACCAGTCGAAGCCGTGGGAGTGGCTGGTGCTCAAGCGGCCCGTCTCCTTCCACTACGAGGGCGACCTGCCGCCGGCCGGGTGCGGGGCCGACAAGTGCTCGCAGGCCGTGCTCGGGGTCGGCACGCCGGCGCTCTGGTACGCGGCGCTGTTCGCGCTCGTCGCGCTCGTCGTCTGGTACGTGGCCACGCGTGACTGGCGGGCCGGGGCGGTGCTACTGGCGTACGCCGCCGGGTGGCTGCCCTGGGTCTACTACTGGCTGGCCGACAAGCGCACCATGTACCTCTTCTACATGGTGCCGCTCGTGCCGTTCATGGCCATGGCGCTCGCGCTGGTCGGCGGGCTGGTGCTCGGCAAGCAGGACGCACCGCCCATGAGACGGGCCGGGGGCGGCGCCGCCGTCGGGGCGTTCACGCTGGTCGTGCTGATCAACTTCTGGTGGCTCTATCCGGTCCTGTCGTCGGAGACGATCACGCACGCTCAGTGGTGGGCTCGGATGCTGATGCGCTCGTGGGTGTGACCTTCCTCTTGACGCCGTTCCGCAGCGTGATCGCCGCCGCCACACACGCGAGGGGTACGGCCGGCAGCACGTACCTGTAGTCGAACTCGGCCGTGGCGGCCGGGGCCAGAAGCAGTCCGAACGCCGCCAGCCAGGGCAGCGCCACCGGGCCGCCCCAGGTGCGCCAGCGGACGGCCACGCCGTACAGGCCGATCAGGAGGATGCCGCCGAGCATGATGCCGCGCAGGTAGAACACCTTCTGGTAGCCGCTCATGATGTCGGCCCACGGGCTGACGATGCGGGTCTCCGGCGGGCCCTGCTCGTAGGAGTAGGCGTCGGTGTCGGTACGGCCCTGCGCATAGGAGGGCCAGGTGGGCAGACGTTTCGGCTTGCCGTTGACGAGCTCGTAATAGGGGCGGAACTCGTACATGTTGTAGGTGGAGGCGTCCGGGAAGCGCGGGCGGCCCCAGTGGAAGGAGCGCAGGAAGTCGCGGCCCACGACCTGGAGATAGTCGCCGGGCTGGGACAGGATCGCGCGCATGGCGAACTTGCTGGCCGCGTCGTTCTTGACCGACTCGAACGTCTTGCCGCCCAGGCGGTGCAGCGGCTGGCCGTACTCGGAGCGCCACAGGTACCACTGCGCGTACTCGGGACGCTGGCTCACCGGCTCCTCGATGCACAGCAGCGCGATGTCGAGTTCCTTGCGCGGATCGATGTTCATCTTCGAGCAGTCGGCGAAGATGGCGGTGCGCATGTAGAGGATGAGCCCGTCGCTGTTGGTCATCGCGAATTTACCGAAATTTGTGGAGAACCACGCCATGTAGCAAATCACCGGAACCGCGCACGCAGTGATCATCGCGACGATCGGCCGCCAGCCCACCCGCTTCACGAGCAGGTACGCCACCACCAGCGCCAGGATCGGCAACCCGATCGAACGCGTCAGCCAGGTCAGCGCCAGCAGCACCCCCACCAGCGCGCCGATCTTCCACGACATCCGCCGGTGCCACAGCACCAGCGTGATCACGCCCACGACCAGCAGCGTGAACATGGCGTCCGACATGATCAGCTGCTCGAGCTGGATCTGGTACGCGTCGAACAGCACCGGCGCGGCCGCCAGCGTCGCGCCCCACGTCGGCAGCCCGAACTTGCGCCGGAGCAGCGCGTAGATCAACACGGCCGTGGCCAGGCCCATGACGTGCTGCGTGAAGGTGACCAGGGCGAAGCTGTGGAACGGCTTCAGCGCCAGCAGCCAGAATCCGTAGCCGTCCGGCCTGATCGGGTGCGGCCTCGGGTGCAGGGCCACAGAGACGTACTCGTAGGAGTCGTTGAACCACATCGCCGGGCCGTACCCGAGCATGGTCACGAGCCGCAGCAACCCGCCCACGGCGAGCGCTGCGGCGAACACCCGATGACGGCGCAGGAACGTGCGCAGACGCGCGGTTCGGCCACGGGCGGAGTCGTCCACTGGGGTTATCTCCGCGACGCTCACCATGGCAACAAGAATGCCAGGCGTTTTTCGGACTTGACCCGAGCATGGGTGGGCAGACGGCATGATGGTGTGCTGGATGTGCCGTGACTGGAAGGGCTACGACGTGGAACTGACGGTGGTCATGCCTTGCCTCAACGAGGCGGAGACCGTGGAAGTCTGTGTCCGCAAAGCACTTGCGTGCATGGAGGAGCACGGGATCGAGGGCGAGGTGCTGATCGCCGACAACGGCAGCACCGACGGTTCCCAGCAACTGGCCAGGGACGCCGGCGCCCGTGTGGTCCACGTTGACGCGAAGGGCTACGGCAACGCGTTGATGGGCGGCATCAGGGCCGCGCGCGGCAAATACGTCATCATGGGCGACGCCGACGACTCCTACGACTTCACCGGCCTGCTGCCCTTCGTCGAGCAGTTGCGCGAGGGCGCCGACCTCGTCATGGGCAACCGGTTCAAGGGCGGCATCGCCCCCGGCGCCATGCCCCCGCTCCACCGCTACCTCGGCAACCCCGTCCTGTCGTTCGTCGGGCGGCTGTTCTTCCCGAGCGCCATCGGCGACTTCCACTGCGGCCTGCGCGGCTTCCGGCGTGAGTCCATCCTCCGCCTCGGCCTGCAGACGGGCGGCATGGAGTTCGCCAGCGAGATGGTCGTCAAGTCCACGCTCCAGGGACTCGACGTGCGCGAGGTCCCGACCACGCTCTCGCCCGACGGCCGCTCCCGCCCGCCGCACCTGCGCTCCTGGCGCGACGGCTGGCGCCACCTGCGCTTCCTGCTCCTCTACAGCCCGAAGTGGCTGTTCTTCATCCCCGGGCTCGCGCTCATGCTCGTCGGCCTGGTCGCCGGCACCGCGCTGACCTTCGGCCCGGTCCGGATCGGCGAACTCGCCTTCGACGTCGACACCCTGGTCGGGGCGTCGGCCATGGTCGTGATCGGCTTCCAGGCGGCGTTGTTCGCGCTGTTCACCAAGGTGTACGCGGCGGAGGAGGGCTTCCTGCCCGAGTCGCCACGGGTCCGCAAGCTCATCAGCATCGTGACCCTGGAAAAGGGCCTCGTGGTCGGTGGACTGCTGGCCCTGGCCGGTCTGATCGGGCTGGTGATGTCGCTGGTGCACTGGCAGGTGCGCAGCTTCGGCGAACTCGACCCGCGCGAGTCCCTGCGCCTCGTGGTGCCGGCGGCCACGGCGTTCATCATGAGCTTCCAGACCATCTTCGCCTCGCTGTTCATCAGCATCCTGGGCATCCGGCGCAGCCGCGAGACCCCGATCGACTACGCGGCCAAGGCCGCCGAGGAAGCCGCCGAAGCGGTCACCCGCGAGGACTCCTCCACCCACTGACAACGCCTTTCACCCCCGCTCAGACGCTCCCGACCTCGCCGCTGCTGGTCGTTGACGGACCAAGAGCGATCGAGACGCCTTGTGGGCTCCGCCGTCCTGGCTGGGTGCGGACCAGCGCTCGGGTGGCGTGCCAACCGCGCTCGACGTCTGATTCACGGCTGATACATGGCCGAGGCGGAGCGGACGTGCGCGTACGGCACCATGGAGGTGTCGACTTAAGGGGTGAAATGTCTGGTTTGCGGGAGGAGGATCCCGTCAGGGTGCTGCTCGTCGAGGACGACGAGGTGATCCGCAAGTCGGTCGCCATGGCGCTGGAGCGCTACGGCTACCGCGTGAGCACCGCCCAGGACGGCCTCACCGGACTGGAGATGTCCCGGGAAGGCGGCCACGACCTGCTGCTTCTTGACGTGATGCTGCCCGGCCTGGACGGCATCGGCCTGTGCAGGAAGGTCAGGGAGACCAGCCTCGCCCCGATCCTGATGATGTCGGCCCGCGGCGACTCGCTCGACGTGGTCTCCGGGCTGGAGGCGGGCGCCGACGACTACGTGGTCAAGCCGGTCGACACCGCCGTGCTCGTGGCGAGGATCCGGTCGCTGCTGCGGCGTGCCGCCCCGGCGCCCGAGTCCGCCGGGGGCGGGGCGCTCGTCTTCGGCGACCTGTCCATCGACCGGGACGGCCTGGAGGTGACCAGGGCCGGGCAGCCGGTCGCGCTGGCCCCCACCGAGCTGCGGCTGCTGCTGGAGTTCGCGGCCAACCCCGGGATCGTCCTGGACCGCCAGACGCTGCTCTCCAACGTCTGGGACTACGGCTGGAACGGCGACAGCCGCGTCGTCGACCTGTGCGTACAGCGCCTGCGCAAGAAGATCGGCGCCGACCGGATCGAGACCGTGCGCGGTTTCGGCTACAAGCTGCGCCGGTGAGGTCGCTTCGCTGGCGGATCGCCGCCCTGGTGGCGCTGGCCTGCTGTGCGGTGGCCGTGGTCATCGGCGTGCTGGTCCACCGGGGCACGCTCGAACGTTCCTTGCAGGTGGGCAGGGAGCGCGCGTACAACGCGCTGACCGAGATGCGGCGGGAGGGGACGGGGCAGGACAAGTCGACCGAGGAGATCCCGCCGCCGCTCCTGTCCCAGATGCTCCTGTCGGACGAACCGGCCTATTGGTTCGACGACCGCAAATCGGAGAGCCCCTGGATGTGGGGCGGGCAGCGGGTGGGCGACCAGTTGCTGACCGTGCAGGTCGACATGGGCGTGCACATGCGGGCATTGGTGGCCTTCGACCGGGACGTCGCGCAGGCCTCGCTCGGCGCGCTGGCCGTGATCGTCCCGCTGTCGTTGCTGCTGGCCGAGCTGCCCAACCGTCGGCTGCGGCGGGTGGCGGGGACCGCGCGGCGCATCGCCGGCGGCGACCTGGACGCCCGCATCGCCGGCCCGGCCCGTCGCGGCGACGAGATCGCCGACATCTCCACGGCCGTCGACTCGATGGCCGACAGCCTCCAGACCCGCCTCCAGAACGAGCAGCGCTTCACCGCCGACGTGGCCCACGAACTGCGCACCCCGCTCATGGGCCTGGTCACCTCCGCCGAGCTGCTGCCGGAGGGGGAGGCGACCGACCTGGTCCGCGACCGGGTGCGCGTGCTGCGCGCTCTCGTGGAGGACCTGCTGGAGATCTCCCGCCTGGACGCGGGCGCCGAGCGCGCCGACCTCAGGCCCGTCGCGCTCGCCGACGTCGTCAGCGCGTCCCTGAAACAGACCGCCCTCCCGGTACGGCTGGCCGCCCCCACCTCGGGCACCTTGGGCACCGCCGAGACCGATCCCCGGCGCCTCGATCGCATCCTCGCCAACCTGGTCATCAACGCCCACCGCCACGGCGGCGCCCCCGTGGAGGTGGCGGTGGACGGCACGACGATCGTCGTCCGCGACCACGGTCCGGGCTTCCCCGCCGACCTGCTGGCCGACGGCCCGCAGCGCTTCCGCACCGGAGCCGCCGAACGCGGCCGGGGGCACGGCCTGGGCCTGACGATCGCCACGGGACAGGCCCGGGTCATCGGCGCCACCCTCACCCTGGCCAACGCCCCGGACGGCGGCGCCGTAGCCACCCTCCGCCTGCCGCCCGCAGGTGGGTGAGCTCAGACGGCGACGGGGACCGCGCGGCGGTGCAGCGCGTGGCCGAGTGCGCCCAGTCCCAGCGCGCCCGCGGCCATCGCTGCGCCCACCCAGCCCACGGACGGGTAGCCGAACCCGGCGCTGATGCCCAGTCCCGCCAGCCAGGGAGCGAGGGTGTTGCCGACGTTGAACGCCGAGACGTTCGTGGACCCGGCCAGCGTCGCGGCGGAGCCGGCCAGGGCGTACACGCGGACGCTGACCGCCGGGTTGGTGGCCATGCCGGCGACGCCCATCAGGAAGATCGTGACGACCATGGCCACCGGGGACGAGGCCAGGAGCGCGACTCCGGCCGAGGTGACGAGCACTCCGGCCATGCCGATGTAGAAGGTGGTGAACGGCCGGGCGTCCGCCGTACGACCGCCGATGGTGATGCCGATGAGGCTGCCGAGCCCGAACAGGGCGAGGACCAGCGAGACCCACCCTTCTGACAGGCCGGTCGTGTCGGTCAGGAGCGCGCCGAGGTAGCCGAAGCTGGCCATCATGGAGCTGAAGCTCAGCGAGACCGCGCCATAGGTGATCCACAGCCGCAGGTTGGCCATGGCCCGCAACTCGTCGCGCAGGCGCGGTACGGCGGCTGCCGCCCGCCCCGCGGGCACCAGGGCGAAGACGCCGGCGAAGGCCAGCGCGGTGAGCACGGCGACGGTCCAGAAGGCGGCGCGCCAGTCGGCGAACTGGCTGATGAGCGTGCCGGCGGGCACACCGAGGACGGTGGACAGCGTGATGCCGCCCACGACGACGGCCAGCGCCCTGGCCCTGGAGCCGACGGGCACCATGTCGGTCGCGGCGACGGCGGCCACGCCGAAGAACCCGGCGTAGACGAAGGCGCCGACGACGCGGGTGGCGAACAGCACCCCGTAGTCGGGCGCGATCGCGCCCACCACGTGCATGGCGACGAAGACGGCGAGAAAGGCCAGCAACGTACGGCGGCGCGGCCACCGCAACGTGAGCGCGGCCAGCAGCGGCGCCCCGATCACCATCCCGATCGCGAACGCCGAGATCAACAGCCCGGCGTCCGGGACGGTGACGCCCAGGTCGGCGGCCATCGCGGGCAACAGTCCGGCGAGCATGAACTCCGAGGTCCCCATGGCGAAGATCGCCAGTCCGAGGACATAGACGGCGAGGGGCATACGTCTCCTTAGTTTTAGATCGATCGATTCAAAATGAGGGCATGCCAAAGAGGTGTGAGGGCGTCAGAACGCGCCGAGCGCCGTCTGGATGACCGCCTGCGCGGCCGCCGGTCCAGCGCCCCCGCGCAGCGAGACCTGGATCCCGCTGATGGTCGCGATGACGAAGTGCGCGAGCGCGGTGGCGTCCCTGTCCGCCGCGAGCTCTCCCGAGATCTTGCCGGCCTCGATCGCCGCTCGCAGCGCCTCAAGGCGCCGCTCGTAGTCGCGCTTGAGCATCGCGGCCACCTCGGCGTCGTGCGGGGCCAGCTCGATCATCGTGTTCACCACCAGGCAGCCACGGGGGATGCCGTCGCGGGGGTCGACGGCCTGGCGCATCAGGGTCCCGATCTTCTCGCGGACCGGCGCCGGGCCCTCCAGCGTCTCGATGATGCCCGCGGTCCTGATGTCCATGTAGTGCCGCAGGGACTTCTTGAACAGGTGGTGTTTGCTGGTGAAGGTGTTGTAGATGCTGCTGCGGCCCAGGCCGGTGGCGGTGCAGAGGTCCTGGGTCGAGGTCGCCTCGTACCCGGCGCCCAGGAACGCGCGCATCGCCGCGTCCACCGCGCGCTCCTCGTCGAACTGCCTCGGTCGTGCCATGGGACCGACGTTAGCACGTTTTGGACTGACCCATCTAATACTCCAGGTGGCGGGAACCCGTAGGCTTAGGGCATGTCCCAGCACATCTTGACCGCTGTCGCGTGGCCCTACGCCAACGGCCCCCGCCACATCGGGCACGTCTCCGGGTTCGGCGTGCCGTCCGACGTCTTCAGTCGCTACCAGCGCATGGCGGGCAACAAGGTGCTGATGGTCTCCGGCACCGACGAGCACGGCACCCCCATCCAGGTCCAGGCGGACAAGGAAGGCGTCACGGCGCGGGAGCTGGCCGACCGCTACAACCGGGTCATCGCCGAAGACCTCACCGGCCTGGGGCTGTCCTACGACCTGTTCACCCGGACCACGACGAACAACCACTACGCCGTCACGCAGGAGATCTTCAAGGGCCTGTTCGACAACGGCTACATCTTCCCGAAGACCACGATGGGCGCCATCTCCCCGTCCACCGGGCGCACACTGCCCGACCGCTACATCGAGGGCACCTGCCCCATCTGCGGCTACGACGGAGCGCGCGGCGACCAGTGCGACAACTGCGGCAACCAGCTCGACCCGATCCAGCTGATCAACCCCAAGAGCCGCATCAACGGCGAGACCCCCGTCTTCGTCGAGACCGAGCACTTCATGCTCGACCTGCCCGCCTTCGCCGAGGTGCTCGGCACCTACCTGCAGTCCAAGCAGGGCGAGTGGCGGCCCAACGTGCTCAAGTTCGCCCTCAACCTGCTCGGCGACCTGCAGCCCAGGGCGATCAGCCGCGACCTCGACTGGGGCGTGCCGATCCCGCTCGACGGCTGGAGCGAGCAGGCCAACAAGCGGCTCTACGTCTGGTTCGACGCGGTCATCGGCTACCTCAGCGCGAGCATCGAGTGGGCCAGGCGCAGCGGCGACCCCGACGCGTGGCGCCAGTGGTGGCAAAACCCGGACGCCAAGAGCTATTACTTCATGGGCAAGGACAACATCGTCTTCCACGCCGAGATCTGGCCGGCGATGCTGCTCGGCTACAGCGGCATCGGCGCCAGGGGCGGCAAGGCGGGCTCGCTGGGCGCGCTCAACGTGCCGTCCGAGGTGGTCTCCAGCGAGTTCCTGACGATGGAGGGCCGCAAGTTCTCCTCCTCGCGGCAGGTCGTCATCTACGTACGCGACTTCCTGGCGCGCTACGACGCCGACGCGCTGCGCTACTACATCGCGGTCGCCGGGCCGGAGAACCAGGACACCGACTTCACCTGGCAGGAGTTCGTCAACCGCAACAACGGCGAGCTCGTCGCGGCCTGGGGCAACCTGGTCAACCGCTCGATCTCGATGGCGGCCAAGAACTTCGGCGTCATCCCCGAGGCCGGCGAGCTGACCGACGCCGACCGGGCGCTGCTGGAGCGTTCGCGGGCGGCGTTCGGGCCGGTGGGCGCCGAGCTGAACCGCTCGCGGTTCAAGAACGCCATCACCGAGGCGCTCGACGTGGTCCGCGACGCCAACAAATACCTGGCCGAGCAGGAGCCCTGGAAGCTCAAGGACGACGCGGAGCGGCAGAAGTCGATCCTGTTCACCGCTCTGCAGGTCGTCGACGACGCCAAGACGATGCTCACGCCGTTCCTGCCGGCTTCGTCCAACAAGGTCCACGCCATGCTCGGCGGCGAGGGCGTCTGGTCGGGCATGCCGGAGATCCGGGAGGTCGACGAGGACGGCGGCACGCCGTACCCGGTGATCACCGGCGACTACAAGGACGGCGCGCGGTGGGAGCACCGGCCGATCAAGCCGGGCACACCGCTCGCGCCGCCGGTGCCGCTGTTCAAGAAGCTCGACCCGAAGGTCGTGGACGAAGAGCTCGCGCGCCTGGATACTCCGGCAGAGTGATCGCCTCGGCGGTCTTCCTGACCGACTTGGCCATGATGCCCTTCCACGGCAGGTAGGGGAGAAGCTTGTAGTTCTGGTTCATGAACCAGGCCATGAACTTGTTGTCAGGAACCATGAACTTGCTGACCCCCACGGCCGACTTCTGCGCTCCGGCCACGTAGTCGCGCATGATCCGCTCATAGGCGGCGAAGCCGTCGACGTGGCCGTGGGCGGCGATCTCCCCCGCCAGCACGTACGCACCGACCACCGACAGCCCGGTGCCCATTCCCGACAGCGGGGACGGGCACCAGGCGGCGTCACCGACGAGCGCGATCCGCCCGCGTGACCACCGGTCCATGTGGATCTGGCTGATCGAGTCGAAGTAGAACTCCTCCGCCTTCCACATGTCCTCAAGCAGTCGCGGCACGATCCAGCCGACGTCCTTGAAGGCGTCGGCCAGCAGGCGCTTCTGCTCGTCGGTGTCGTGGCGGTCGTAGGTGAGCTCCGGCGAGCCGAAGAAGAACACCGCCTTGGCCTCGGTGTTGGCCCGCGAGCTGTAGGAGGCGGCCATCTTGCCTGGCACGTTCAGGCCTTGGCCGCTGTAGTCGAGGCCGAGGTGGTTGGGCGTGGTGAAGACCGCGTTGTACAGCCCGAGGTAGGTGTGGAAGCGCGATTCCGGGCCGAAGGCCAGCGAGCGTACGTTGGAGTGCAGCCCGTCGGCGCCGATGACCAGGTCGAAGCGGCGGGTGGCGCCGCGCTGGAAGGTGACGGCCACGCCGTGGGCGTCCTCGTGGAGTTCGGCGATCGAGTCGCCGAAGATGTACTCCGTCTTCTCCCGCGTCCGCTCGTACAGGATGCGGCCCAGGTCGCCGCGCAGGATCTCGACGTCACCGGCGAAGATGTCGTCGGGCATCTTGGCCAGCTTCTTGCCCGCCTCGTTGACGTTCCACAAGGCGCCCATGTTGGTCTGCTCGCGCTCGATGTCGGAAAGAACTCCCATCTTGCGCAGGACGCTCAGGTGCGCCTTGCCGCGGAAGTCGACGGCGTGGCCGCCTTCACGCAGCGCGGGGGCCCGTTCGACGATCGTCGTGGTGAAGCCGTAGGTGTTGAGCCAGTGGGCCAGGGCGGGGCCGGCGATGCTCGCGCCGGAGATCAGGATGTCCATGGCGGCGAGCCTGCCCGGTGGTGCTCACCGCTGCCTCACCGGCGGCTCACCGGTCATCGCGGCGATCACGTCCAGCGGTGAGGCGCGGATGGCCTCGGGGCTGACGCCCGCGAGCGTGAGCGCCGCCTGCCTGCTCAGCTCCGCGCCCGCCCGGTGCGCGGCCGCGAACTCCCGCTCGCCGAGCGCCGCACGGGCGCGCGCCTCGGCCGCGAGACGATCCTCATCACCGGGTACGGCACAGCCGCGCAGCGCCACGGCCGCCCCGAGCAGCTTCGCCGCCTCGGCCGGTTCGGCCAGCCCGGCCAGCGCCTCCACGGCCCGCGCGCTCTCCGGGACGGCCCCGGTGGTGACGGACACCTCGGCGGCCTGCCGGTAGGCCGCGGCGGCGGCGACCGGATCGCCTTCGGCCTCGGCCATCCGCCCGAGGCCGACCAGCACCCGCGTATGGTTGCCCGAGCTCTTGATCCATCCGGCGTCGGAGCGGGCCAGCGCCTGCTCGTAGAGCTCGCGGGCCGCGGGCAGGTCGCCCGCCATCCGCGCCAGGTCGCCCAGGCCGCGCAGGGCGGCTGCCAGGTACGTGGGGATGCCCGAGCGCCTGGCCACCTCGGCCGCCAGCTCGTAGTCGGCCCGCGCGGCCGCCGGATCGTCGCGCTGGCGC
Organism: Nonomuraea endophytica; assembly: GCF_014203235.1. Lineage (GTDB taxonomy): Bacteria > Actinomycetota > Actinomycetes > Streptosporangiales > Streptosporangiaceae > Nonomuraea > Nonomuraea endophytica. The sequence goes on from NZ_JACHIN010000009.1 coordinate 49,941, forward strand.
AGGTCGCCCCGGTTGCACAGCAGGTCGGCGTGGTCCTCGTCGGCGCCCAGCAGCTCGGCCAGCTCCAGCGCCCGGCTGGTGTGGGCCAGCGCCGACACCCTGTCGCCGGTGTTGGCGCCCAGCCAGCCCAGCGAGTCGAGGGCCAGCGCCGAGCCCCAGCGGTCGCCGAGCTCCTGGAAACCTTCCAGCGCGGCGGTGAGGCCGGCGCGCGCGGCGGAGTACTCGCCGGCCGCCATGTGCGGGAAGGCCCAGATGAACCTGGCCATCGCCCGCCCCCACGGATCGTCGCCGCGCTCGGCCCGGCGCAGCACGCGCAGGACGACCTCGGGATCGCCGCCGCTCGCCGTCATCAGCGGCCACAGGAACGTCAGCAGCGGATGGCGGTGGTCCCGGTCGACGAGTGCGGAGGCCAGCCGCAGGTAGCGAGCCTCGCCCGCGATCAGCGCGCAGAGCGCGTAGCCGTCGCCGAGCGCGGGGTCCGGTCGCGGGCCGGCCGCCGCCAGCAGCGCCGCGGCCTCGGCCGTCGCGGTGGTGCGGATGCCGCGCATCCACAGATAGTGGGCCTGCGCGCCGATCAGCCGCATGCCCAGCTCGACCGCTCCCGACTCGACGGCGAAGCGCAGCGCCTCACGCAGGTTGCCGTGTTCGGCGGCCAGCGCGTCCAGCCAGCCCAGCTGCTCGCCGCGGCGTAGGTGGGGGTCGGCCTCCAAGGCCAGGTCGAGGTAGCAGGCCGCGTGCGCCTGCCGTACGGCGTGGGGGGTGTCCAGCTTTTCCGCGCAGAAGGCGCGGATCGTGGCGAGCATGCGGTAACGGCCGCCCGAGACCTCCACGAACGACTTGTCGGCGAGCGAGTCGAGCAGCGCCTCCGCGTCCGGCAGGCCGCTGACCCGGGCGGCGGCCGCGGCGCTCGCCCCGCCGGCGAACACGGTCAGCCGCGCGGCCATCGCCCGCTCGTCGGCGCTCAGCAGCTCCCAGCTCCACGCGACGACCGCGCGCAGCGTGCGGTGCCTGGCCTCGGCGGTACGGCTGCCGCGCGACAACAGCGGGAACCGCTCGGACTCCAGGCGTCCGGCCAGCTCGGCGGCCTCGTGAGTGCGCATGCGGGCGGCGGCCAGCTCGATCGCCAGCGGCAGCCCGTCCAGCGCGAGGCAGATCGACTCCACGGCGGCGTGGGCAGGGAAGTCCGGCCGCACGGCCCGCGCCCGGTCGGTGAACAGCCTGACCGCGTCGGGCAGCGGCAGCGGGCGCACCGGCCACAGGTGTTCGGCGGTCAGCCCCAGCGGCTCGCGGCTGGTCGCCAGCACGCGCAGGCCGGGGCAGGCGGTGAGCAGCCGCTCGGCGAGCGCGGCGACGTCGTCGATGATCTGCTCGCAGTTGTCCAGCACGAGCAGCAGCTCGCGCCCGGACAGCGCCGCGACCAGGCGTGCGGCCGGGTCGGCTGGTTCCCCGCGATCTCCCGGCGGATGCAGGCCGCTGTCGCGGACGCCGAGCGCGGCCATCATGACCTGCGGCAACTGGCCGCCGTCGCGGATGGCGGCCAGCTCGACCACCTGCCGGTCCGGCTGCCCGCGCACGACCTCGGTGGCCAGCCTGGTCTTGCCGACCCCGCCGGGCCCGAGCAGCGTCACCAGCCTGGCCTGGGCCAGCAGCGCGCGCACCCGCGCCGCGTCCTCCTCGCGGCCGACGAAGCTGGTGAGCGCGAGCGCCTCCGGCGGGCCGGGCGGATCTTCCCCGCGCAACAGCTCCCGGTGGATCGCGGACAGCTCGGGGGAGGGGTCGGCGCCCAGTTCGTCGGCCAGCAGCCTGCGGGTGCGCTCATAGACCACCAGGGCCTCGGCGGGCCGGCCGGCCGCGTGCAGGGCGCGCATGAGCTGCGCGCGCGGGCGCTCGCGCAGCGGGTGGCGCTCGACCAGCTCGCCGAGCGCGGCCAGGGCCGCGCGGTGGTCGCCGCGCCGCAGGTCGGACTCGGCCAGGTCCTCCAGGGCGGCGAGGTGCCGCTCCTCCAGGTGTACGGCCGGCGCCGGCGCCGCCCACCACCCGAGCGCCTCCCGCAGCAGCTCGGCGGCCCGATCCGGGTCACCGGAGCCGAGCGCCTCGCGGCCCTGCTCGGCCAGGCGGAGGAAGCGGTGCACGTCGACGTCGTCCGGGTCCACGTTCAGCACGTATCCGGCGGCCACGCGTTCCACCGCGATGCCGTCGCGGCGCAGCCTGGACACCTGGGACTGCAGGGCGTGGTGCGCGTCCTTCGGGGGGCGCTCGCCGTACACCTCGTCGATGAGGCGCTCGGCGCCGACCGCGCGGCCGGGACTCAGCAGGAGCGCGGCCAGCAGCGCGCGCCTGGCCGGGCCGCCGAGCGGCACCTCGCCCCCGTCCGCCCGCCAGGCGCGGACCGCCCCGAGCACGCCGAACCGCATGCCAGCCACTATAGGGTTGGGTCACGTGAGCAAGAGTCCCGCTGTTCCCGAGCCCCTGGGCGCCGAGGTCTTCGACAGCCACTGCCACCTCGACATCATGGTCGGCAACCGGCAGGCGTCATCGGGCGACCCGGTGGCGCAGGCCGCGCAGGCGGCGGCAGCCTCGGTGGAGACGATCCTGGCCGAGGCGCGCTCGGTGGGGGTCACGAGCCTGGTCACGATCGGCTATGACCTGACCTCCTCGCAGTGGAACGCGCGGGTCGCCGCCGAGCACCAAGGCGTCTACGCGGGTGTGGCGATCCACCCCAACGAGGCCCACGCGTCCACGCCCGAGGTGCTGGCCGAGATCGAACGGCTCGCCGGGCGCCCGGAGGTGCGGGCCGTGGGCGAGACCGGCCTCGACTACTACCGCGACTGGGCCTCGAAGGACGACCAGCACGAGAGCTTCCGCGCGCACATCGAGATCGCCAAGCGCACCGGCAAGGCGCTGGTGATCCACGACCGCGACGCGCACGACGACGTGCTGAAGGTGCTCGCCGAGCAGGGGGCGCCGGACCTCGTCGTCTTCCACAGCTTCTCCGGCGACGCCGATATGGCCAGAAAGTGCGTCGAAGCCGGATATTTCATGTCATTCTCCGGTCCGGTCACCTACAAGAACGCCGGATACCTGCGCGAGGCCGCCGCCCTCGCGCCCGCCGAACTGATGCTGGTCGAGACCGACGCCCCCTACCTCCCGCCGATGCCGCACCGCGGCAAGCCCAACGCCCCCTACCTGATCCCGCTCACGCTGCGCTGCCTGGCCGAGGTCAAGGGCGTCCAGCCGGAGGTGCTGTGCGAGGCGATCACCGCCAACGGGGCCACCGTCTTCGGCATCTTTTCGTGAACCGGTAGAGGCGGGCGCGCGAGCGCCGCTAGCGTCGGGCGCCCGAGTCTCTCCGGAGGTCGCCCGTGCGTGGCAGAAGGCGCGCCCCGCGCCCGCAGGTCCCATGGCGCTCGCCGTGGACGCCGGTGGTCGGCCTGATCGCGGTCGCGGTCGCGGGCGGACTGATGGCCGTCGCGAACATGTCCAAGGACATCAAGCTCGTCGTGGACGGCGAGACCGTCGTGATCCGCAGCTTCGCCGGATCGGTGTTCGAGCTGCTGACGGAGGCCGACGTGGCGGTGGGGCTCGGCGACTACCTGCGGCCGGGCGGGCACGACCAGGTCGTCGACGGCACCACGATCGTGGTACGCCACGCGCGCCCGCTCCGGCTGACCGTCGACGGGCGCACCAGCAACCGCATGGTGACCGCCACGAACGTCGCCGCCGCGCTCGACGAGCTGGACATCGACCACGCGGGCGGGCGGCTGTCCGCGCCGCCCGACCGGGTGGTGCCGCTGTCGGGGATGTCGCTGACCATGTACACCTCGCGGCGCGTGCAGGTGATCGCCGGGACGGAGCGCCGGTGGACCAGGACCACCGCTGGAACGGTCCGGGAGGTGCTGCGGCAGGAGCGGATCAGGACGCCTCGGGGGTACAAGGTCTCGCCGCCGCCGGAGAGCTTTCCCCGGCAGGGCACCGTGATCAGGGTGACGCCGCCGGGGCCGGTGCTGCCGCCGCGTACCGTCCCGATCGAGGCGGCGGTCGCGAGGCTCAACTGGGCCGGGCTGGCCCAGTGCGAGTCCCATGGCAACCCCAAGGCGCTCAATCCGGCCGGGCCCTATTACGGCATGTACCAGTTCAGCCTGGCCAGCTGGCAGTCGGTGGGCGGGGCGGGCACGCCGGTGATGTGGCCGGCCGAGGAGCAGACCTACCGGGCGCAGCTGCTCTACCAGCGGGTGAGCGGCCGGTGGGAGGGCCAGTGGCCGCACTGCGGGTCCCGCTTGTTCGGCTGAGGCGGTCAGCCGGAGACGGAGTCGCCGAACTGGGTGCTGCCCGCGACCCGATAGGTCTGTATATTTCCGGACTTGAGGTCCAAGACGGCCACGGCGCCGCCCGGACTGGCCGTCGGCATGCCGACGGCCAGGCTCGTCTCCGTGAGGGCCACTGACCAGGGCTCCGGCTGCTGCCAGGGGCGGGCGGCCGCGGGCGGCATCTGCCAGGCGCCGTCGCTCCACACCGCCGCGTAGCCCTTCGGTGAGGCCGTCAGCAAGGTGGGGTTCGCCTTCCTGATGAGGTGGGGCTTGGGGGTGCCGTCGTCGGCGTAGAGCCTGACCTGGCCGCAGCCGCTGACGACGTAGCCCCGGTGGTAGGCGAGGGTGGCCGCGTAGTTGCGGCAGCTCTGCGGTGGCTGGAGTCTGGTCGCGCGCTCGCCGATGAGCGTCGCCGTTCTCTTGTACGGCGTGCCTACCAGGACCGCGTCCGGGCCCAGGGCCAGGGCGGTGCCGAAACGGTCGTACGGTTCGCCGGTGCCGGGGATGCCGGGGGAGTTCTGGGTGATCGAGCGGGTGATCGTGCCCTTGCTCGCCAGGTGCACGGAACCGGAGGCGGTGACGCCGTCGGCGTCGTCGTACGGGGCGCCGATGGCGATCTGGTCGCCGCGGACGGCCAGGGATTCGCCGAACCCTGCTCCCGGTCTCGGGGTTGGCGCGACGAGCTTTCTGGGCGGCTTCTTCTGGCCGCCGTACAGGATGTAGGCGGCTCCGGCGGCCTGCTTGCCCCGCACGTCGGTGTACGGGGCTCCGGCCACCACGTCCGCGCAGCCGTCGCCGTCGACGTCGCCCATGCCCACGGTGGCGCCCAGGCCTCTGGCTTCCTTGTCCGGGGCGGGGAGCTTGGTCACCTTGCCCGCGCTGATCAGGTACAGGGCGCCCGGGCCGGATCGCCACTGTTCGGTGTCGCCCACCACCAGGTCGTCGCGGCCGTCGCCGTCCACGTCCCGGGGGCTCGCCTTGGCGCAGTCGGCCGCCGGGCGCCGATCGCCGTCCGGCGAGGTGCAGGCCGTGGCCAGCAGGGACATGGCCGCTGCCACGGCCAGTGGTCTTGAAGCTATCAACGCCCTCCTCTGTGCTGTGCGTTGGTTCAGCCCGTGACGCTGGCGCCGAAGTCGGCGCCGGTCTGGGGTTCCGCGCGCTGGACCTCGTCGGCGTTGCGGCCCAGGACGGCCACCTGGCCCGCGCGGCCCGCGTCGGGCTGGCCCGCCAGCAGGCGGTTGCCGCTGAAGGCCACGGCCCGGCCGTCCAGGTTCAGGCGCCGGTCCTGGTCTGAGGACTGGAACGTGGTGAGCAGGACGCCCGCGCCGTAAGGGCTGCCCACCGCCAGCCGGCCGTCCGGCGAGATCGCCAGAGAGAAGCCGAAGCCCTGCGTGCCTTGGCGGATGGTCCTGGCCGGGCGCAGCGCCGGGGTGTAGAGCTGCACGTAGCCGGGGCCGGGGGCGCTCGCCGCGAGGCCGACGCCGTCGGTGTAGGCGAGCGCGTAGCCGAACCGGTCACCGGCCTTCTTGGTGGGGGAGTCCCACTTCTGGCCGCGCAGGGTGGGCGCGGTGGCGTCCGTGATGATGGTGACCTGGCCCGAGTGGATCTTTCCGGTGCCGACCTGGCGGCCCGCCCCGTCATCGTTCTCGTACGGCACGCCGACGAACAACGCCCGATCCTTGGACAGGGCCACCGAGTAGCCGAACTGGTCGCCGACTTCGCCGTTGCCGGGGACTTCCGACGATTCCTGATTTATCCGCCTAAGGGGGCTGCTGCCGGACTTGATGTAGACGGAGCCGGTGTCGGCGATCTGGGCCTCGTCCTCGTGGGGCGCGCCTATGGCCAGGAGGTTGCCGGTGGCGGCCAGGGACCAGCCGAAATGGGCGTCCTGCTGGGGTTGCGGGGCGGTGAGGAGCTGGGGTGGCGTGGCGGCTCCGCCGTACAGGATGTGGACCGCGCCCGCGTCGCGCACGCCCTTCACATCCGCGTACGGCGCGCCCACCACCAGGTCGGCGCAGGCGTCCGCGTTGACCTTGGCCAGCTTCACCGACCAGCCGAACGCGTCGCCGTCGCCCAGGGCCGGCAGGGGCAGGCTGACCACCTTGGTACCCGACAGCAGGTGCACCGCGCCCTTGCCGCCGTTGGCGAAGGGGTCGCCGACGGCGGCGTCGTCCTGGCCGTCGCCGTCGAAGTCGCTCTGGTTGGCGCAGGCCGTCAGCGTCGCCGCCTGGGCGGGGACGACGGCCGAGGCGGCGAGGGCGAGCGTGACGATGGTCCGGACGATCATGACAGTCGCACCTCGATCTGCTTGCCGCCGGTGAACATCGTGCCGGACAGCCGTGCCGCCTTCCTGACCGGCGGCAGGTCGAACACGAACACCCCGTCGAACCGTCCCCCCGCCGTCAGCGCGGCCGGGAGCTGGGAGGAGACCGGCAGCGGGTCGTGGCGGCCGTTCCTGTCGTCGATCAGGGTGAGGGCCGGAGTGCCGACCGTGGTGAGCTCGCCGCCGGGGTTCAGCAGGGTCCAGCGCAGCAGGCAGAGCTGGCCGTTGGCGGGGGTGGCGCCCTGGTATCCGGCCACGCCGCACTCGGGGGCGGTCGCGATGATCAGCTGCGGGCCGTCGAAGGCGCTGCTGAGCTGGAATCTGCGGCCCACGTCGGTGATGGTCGGCTTGCCCGCTTGCGGGGTGTTCTGGACCGCTGGGCTGTTGCGCGAGCCCTGCCAGATCAGCACGCCCGTGGTCAGCGCCAGCGCAAGTACGGCTGCCGCCGCCGCCGTCAGCCAGCGGGTGCCTCTGGTCCTGGGGCGGTCGGGGGCGTAGCCGGCCGGGGGCGCTGTGGCGTACTCGACCGGCGGGAGGAGTTCCTCCGGCCGTCCGAGGTCGCGGACGGTCTGGCTGCTCTGGCTGCTCTGGCCTGCCATCACGGGCGGAACCGTGGGGAGGCGGTCGCGGGTGGTGTCCTGGTCCGCGGGGGTTTCCGGCGGTGCCGTGGCGCGGATCGGGGTGGTGATGAGGGGGAGCCTGGGGGGCGGGGTCGGGGTGATCGAGAAGGTGGAGGTGATGTCCGGGCTGTTCACGACGTTCTGCGGCGGCTGCCAGTCGCGTAGCAGCTCGGTGCCGCCCAGCGTGGGCGGGTCGGCAGCCGGTGCCGGTGCGCCGCCGCTGACCAGGGCGAGGAGGAGGTCCTGGGCGGTGGGGCGCTGGGCGGGGTCCATGGCGGTGGCGCGCCGTACCAGCTCGTCGAGGGGCGCGGGCAGCGTGCCGACCTCCGGCGGCCCGTTGAGCACGCGGGTGGCCAGCGTGATCACGTCGCCGCGCCCGAACGGGTGGCGGCCGCTTCCCGCGTAGGCGACCAGGCAGCCCCAGGAGAAGATGTCGGCCGCGGGGGTGACCTGCTCGCCGCGTACCTGCTCGGGGGCCCACCAGCCGGGGCTGCCGAGGAGTTCGCCGGAGAGGGTGAAGCCGGTCTCGCGGTCCAGGGCGCGGGCGATGCCGAAGTCGATCACGCGGGGGCCGGAGAGGCTGAGGATCACGTTGGCGGGCTTGAGGTCGCGGTGCACGAGTCCGGCGACGTGGATGGCGGCCAGGGCGGCGGCCACGCCGAGCGCGACCCCGTGGAGCGGTCCGGGCTCCAGCGCGCCGAATCTCGCGATCTGCTCCGACAAAGGAGTGCCCGCGATGAATTCCGTGACCATGTAGGGACGGCCTTCGTCGCTGTTGCCGTTGTCCAGAACCTGGGCGGTGCAGAACGAGGCGACCCGCCGGGCGTTGTCCACCTCCGCGTGGAAGCGGCCCGCGAACCCCTCCTGGTTCGCGAACTCCGACTTCACCACTTTGAGCGCGACAAATCGCCCGCCTGGCGCCCGTGCCAGGAAAACCGTGCCCATGCCACCCTCGCCGAGCCGTCCCAGCAGCCGGTAAGGGCCGATTTCCCGGGGATCCGTTGGGCGAAGCGGCGCGGCGCCCGTTGGCTCCATCAGGGATGTCCCTTCGTCTTTCACGCCATCCTCCCCTGTGGTGCCCCCCGTCCGCTATCTCAGGTTCTTCGGTGCGGGAGACTAGTTGGATGATGGACCTGCTAGGCCCGATAGAAATACGTAATTTGGCGGAGAAGCTCGATCTTCGGCCGACAAAACGACTCGGGCAGAACTTCGTGATCGACGGCGGCACCGTCCGCCGCATCGTCCGGGTGGCCGAGGTCGCGCCCGACGACGTCGTGATCGAGGTGGGTCCGGGGCTGGGGTCCTTGACGCTGGCGCTCCTGGCGGCGGCCAAGCACGTCGTCGCGGTGGAGATCGACCCGGTGCTCGCCGCGCAACTCCCGGAGACGGTGGCGGGCCGCGGCCTGTCCGAAAAGCTGACCGTCGTGGGCGCCGACGCGCTCCGGATCGGCCCCGGCGACCTGGCCGGGCACGTGCCGACCGCGCTGGTGGCGAACCTCCCCTACAACGTGGCCGTCCCCGTCGTGCTCCACCTGCTGGAGTCCCTGCCGTCGCTGCGGAAGTCGCTGGTGATGGTCCAGTCCGAGGTGGCCGACCGGCTCGCCGCACCGCCCGGCTCCAAGGTGTACGGCGTGCCGTCCGTCAAGGCCGCCTGGTACGCCGACGTGCGCAGGGCGGGGCCGGTGGGCCGTACCGTGTTCTGGCCCGTCCCCAACGTGGACTCCGGCCTCGTCTCCCTGGTCCGCAGAGACCCCCCTTCGACCACGGCCACCCGTGAGCAGGTGTTCGCCGTCATCGACGCCGCCTTCGCCCAGCGCCGCAAAACCCTCCGCGCCGCCCTGTCAACGTGGGCCGGCAGCCCATCCGCCGCCGAAACCGCCCTGCGCGCGGCGGGTGTCGACCCCTCGGCCCGAGGCGAACAACTCGACATCACCGCCTTCACCCGCATCGCCGAAAACACCCCCTGACCTCGCGTCTTCGCTGAGGCACCCGAGCCCGTCGCCGGGCTGCCCCTTGACCTCGTCGACGCCGCTGAGGCGTTAGGCAGGGGCGGGTTCCGCATAGGCGTGCGCCGGGGCGGGGCTCCGCAGAGGTGTGCGGCGGGGCGCGGTTTCGCAGAGGAGTACGCCGGGGCCGGGTTTCGCAGAGGCGTGCGGCGGGGGCGGGGTCTCGCCACGGCGTTGTCCACAACCACGCGCGCCCCCCTGCGTCTTCATCCCCAGAACTCCGTTCGCCTCCAAAACCGCCACCCGATCCGCACGATCCTGGGCCTCCCATCCCATCCAGCCCAGGAGAAACACCATGATGTGGCTCACCCTCGGCGGCGGCTTCCTGGCCACGCTGAGCACGGTCCCCGCTCCGACCGCCGAGTGCCAGGTGGTCATCACCATCCCGGCCGCCTACGCACACCTGGTCGTCCCGCGGGCACCCGGCCAAGAATCCGTGGCCCTCACCCGGAGTCCCGGCACCCGCGAGGTGAAGCGAGTGATCACCCTCCCCGCAGAGGCCTGCGCCCGGTTGGAGCACCCAACCACCATCAGCCGAGAAGGCACCCCCACCAAACCCGCACCGACACGCTCCCACCCTCCCCATCCGTGGTGGACCACCCCCAAGCTTGAATGGATCACCACCGTCAAGCCCACCCCAGACCCGAAGCCCGCCCCCGAACGCCCCGCCAAACCCACCCCCAGCCCGAAAAGAACCCCCAAGCCCACCAAGGGCGAAGCAGCGGCCACAGCAGCCCTGGCAAGGCTGGGCACCCCGTTCTCCTGGGGCGGAGGCGCCCCATCCGGCCCCACCCGAGGCATAGGCAGAGGCGCGAACACCATCGGCTTCGACTGCAGCGGCCTCACCCTGTACGCCTGGTCGAAGGCAGGCGTAACCCTGGGCCACTACACCGGCACCCAGTTCCGCCAGGGCCGCCGGGTGGCGCTGTCCGACCTCCGCAAGGGAGACCTGGTCTTCTTCGGCGGCGGCAACGGCGACCCCACCCACGTGGGCCTCTACCTGGGCAACGGCATCATGATCCACGCCCCCAAAACCGGCGACGTGGTCAAGAAGACCCAGTTCCTGAAGTCGTCGTACTACCGCTCCACCTACCGAGGCGCCGTCCGCCCCGGCTAACCCCACAACCGCCACCTGGTACCACGGCCCCCGCCCGGGACCAGGCCCCTCGACCCGGTGCCCACGGCCCTCGCTCACCCAGCCTGGGCCGTGGCCCCGGCCCTTCCCCACAACCTCGGCGCCAGCCTGTCCCCTTTCCCGCGACCCGCCCCTCACCCGCCCGACTCGGCCGGTCAGTGGGGTTGGGTGCAGGTTTTGACCAGGGCGGAGACCAGGGGTGTCAGGGTTGCCTGGTCGGCGGGGTCGCTGGGTTCGTACTCGGTGATCCCGAGCCCGGCGATCTCGAACCGCCCGGCCACAGCCTCCACCAGCGCCAGCAACTGCCCAGCCCGCAACCCACCCCGAGCCGGCGACCCCACAGAAGTGAACTCGGAAGGATCCAGCACATCCAGATCAATGTGAATGTAGACGGCGATCTCATCGCCACCTGCCCGCGAAACCCCGTCCAGAAGAGCATCCGCACCAGCCAGATCCTCCACACGAAGGTGACGAACCCCGCGCTCCTCGATAAAGGCGACCTCGGCCGCGTCCAGATCCCGTGCCCCGGCGAGGACGATCCGCCGAGGATCCAGGCTCACCTCGGGCAGCAGTTCAGGGTGCCCCTCGCCGGTGAGCGCCCGCAGCACCATGCCGTGAAAGGCCCCGGAAGGAGAGGTATCGGGCGTGTTCAGATCCCCGTGGGCGTCGAACCACAGCACCACCAGCCGTTCCCCATACCGGCGCACGGCGGCGGCGATCGGCTCAAGGTCGACTCCGCAGTCACCGCCCAGCGTCACCGGGAAGCCCTGGGCGTCGGCCCGCGCGGTGCGGACCCGGGAGGCGGTGACAGCGAGTTCGGCGGGAGTGGAGCCCTCCGCCACCTCGACCCGCACCCGGTCTCCGCCGGGCACCATCTCGGCCAGCAGCCTGGCCCCTTCGACGAGGCGCTCCGCCGTACGGGATCCGGACGACCGCCACTGCGGCACCTCGATTACCGAAATCAACGTCATCTGCCCACGATGCATCATCTCCGGAAGAAAGGCGTGGCCGGGGTGACGTGCGGGTTCGGGATGGGCGTGGGGCGGCCGGGAGCCCGCTACCATCGAGGGTCCTGTCCCCGAGGCGATGAAAGTGGCAGCGGATCGATGAGTTCGGTGACCGTACGGGTGCCCGCAAAAGTCAATGTGCAGCTTTCCGTCGGGCCCTTGCGTGACGACGGCTACCACGACCTCGTGAACGTCTTCCACGCCGTATCGATCTTCGACGAGGTCGAGGCCAAGGAGTCGGAGCTGGTCAAGGTCGGCGTCGTGGGCGAGTGGGCCGACCAGGTGCCGCTCGACGACGGCAACCTGGCCATCCAGGCCGCCCGCGCGCTGGCCAAGCACGCGGGCCGCAGCTACGGCGTCGAACTGGTCATCAGGAAGGCGATCCCGGTGGCCGGTGGGATGGCCGGAGGCAGCGCCGACGCCGCGGGCGCGCTGGTGGCGTGCAACGAGCTGTGGGGGCTCGGCCTGCCGCCCGAGGACCTGATGGAGATCGCCGCGGACCTGGGCAGCGACGTGCCGTTCTCCCTGCTCGGCGGCACGGCGGTGGGCACCGGCCGGGGCGAGCAGCTGACCGGCCTGGAGACGAGCGGAACCTTCCACTGGGTCTTCGCCATCGCCGACGGCGGCCTGTCGACGGCGAAGGTGTATGCCGAGTGCGACCGCCTGCGCGAGGCCACCGGCGAGGCGGTCGGATGGCCGCAGGTCAGCGAGCCCCTGCTGACCGCCCTGCGCACCGGCGACGCGCAGGCCCTGGGCGCCGTCCTCACCAACGACCTGCAGCCCGCCGCCCTCATGCTGCGCCGCAGCCTGGCCCGCACCCTGGAAACCGGCCGCGACCTGGGCGCACTCGGCGCGATCGTCTCAGGCTCCGGCCCCACCTGCGCGTTCCTCGCCGCCGACGCCGATCACGCCCGCGACCTGTCCATCTCCCTCACCGCCTCCGGCGTCTGCCACACCGCCGCCCCCACCACCGGTCCAGCCCTTGGTGCGCATCTGATTTGATTCGTTCTGTCCTTTGTCTCTGCGTGTTCGGGCCGTCTATCCCTTACGGCTCCGCCGCCCCACCCGCCCCGCCGTACCCGGTGGACGTCTGTCGAGCGATGGTCGTGAGGGCTCACGTGGCACTCGCCGTAACAACTCCGCCCTTGACCACCAAAGGCCCACAAGCACACCCGGCCAGACACGGCACACCCAAGACCCGATACCGCCTGGCCAGGGCGGAGTTGGCATCGCCTGGCCAGGGCGGACATGGCATCGCCTGGCCAGGGCGGACATGGCATCGCACAGGCAGAGCGGACGTGGCACTGCGTGGGCAAGCAGGTGGGACACCGCCATGTCGGGACACCGCCGGGTCGGGACACCGCCGGGTCGGGACACCGCCGGGTCGGGGCACCGCTGGGTCGGTCAGTGGGCGGGCATGCTGCCTGTTCTGTTCGTGCGGCTTGGTTCGGGGGCGGTGGGGTTCCCGAGGGCCGAGTAGCTCGTCAGGCCGGTCGCCTCGGAAGGTTGTGGTGCTGTGGGCGGGGGGTGGGTTGGAGGTTGGATGGGGTGGCGTTGGGTTGCCAGTACGCTGGGACGGCCATGAATCTGGTCAATCTTGAGTCTGTTTCCCATGCCTACGGCCCCAAGCCGTTGCTCAGCGATCTCTCCCTGGGGGTGGAGGCCGGTGAGCGGATCGGGGTGGTCGGGCGCAACGGCGGTGGTAAGACCACCCTGCTGGCGGTGATCTCCGGTGAGGTCAAACCGGACAGCGGCCGGGTCACGCACAACCGTGGCCTGCGGATCGGTGTCCTGTCGCAGCAGGACACGTTGGATCCTGGGCTGAGTGTGCGCGAGACCGTGCTGGGTGGCCGGGCTGAGCATGAGTGGGCCGGTGATCAGGGTGTACGGGAGATTCTGGCCAACCTGATCGGCGACCTTGACCTGGAGTCCAAGGTGTCGGAGTTGTCGGGTGGGGAGCGGCGGCGCACCGCGCTGGCCAAGCTGCTCATCGACGAACACGAGCTGATCATGCTCGACGAGCCCACCAACCACCTGGACATCGAGGCGATCGCCTGGCTGGCCGGGCACCTGGCGACGCGCAAGAGCGCGCTCGTGGTGGTGACGCACGACCGGTGGTTCCTCGACGCCGTCTCCACGCGCACGTGGGAGGTCGTGGACGGCAAGGTCGAGCGCTATGAAGGTGGTTACGCGGCGTATGTCCTGGCCAAGGCCGAGCGCGCCCGCATCGCCCAGGCCGCCGAGGAACGCCGCCAGAACCTCATGCGCAAGGAGATCGCCTGGCTGCGGCGGGGCCCGCCCGCGCGTACCTCGAAGCCGAAGTTCCGCGTCGACGCGGCGCAGGCGCTGATCGCCAACGAGCCGCCCGCGCGGGAGAGCGTGGAGCTGGTGAAGTTCGCGACGGCGCGGCTGGGCAAGACCGTGTACGACCTCGAAGACGTCACCCTCCACGCCGGAGGGCCCGGCAGCGGGCCGATGGTGCTCGACGCGTGCACGTGGCAGTTCGGGCCGGGTGACCGGATCGGGCTGATCGGCGTCAACGGCTCCGGCAAGTCGTCGGTGCTGCGGCTGCTGGCTGACACGGTCCAGCCGGACACGGGCCGCGTGGTGCGCGGCAGGACGGTCCGCCTGGCACACCTGTCGCAGGAACTGACCGAGCTGGACCCGACGCGCCGCGTGCTGGAGACGGTCGAGGAGATCCGCAAGTACATCCAGGTCGGCAAGCGCGAGTGGACCGCCTCCCAGCTGCTCGAACGCCTCGGCTTCAAGGGCGAGGCGCAGTGGAAGGTCGTCGGCGAGCTGTCGGGCGGTGAGCGGCGGCGGCTGCAGTTGCTGCGCCTGCTCATGGACGACCCCAACGTGCTCCTGCTCGACGAGCCCACCAACGACCTCGACATCGAGACGCTCAACGAGCTCGAAGACCTGCTCGACGGCTGGCCCGGCACGCTGATCCTGGTCAGCCACGACCGCTACTTCCTGGAACGCGTCGCCGACCGCTGCGTGGCGCTGCTCGGCGACGGCAAGCTGTCGATGCTGCCCGGCGGCGTGGACGAGTACCTGGAGCGCCGCGCGGCCGGAACCGCCCTCACCGCCCGTCTGGCCTCCACCCCAACCCCATCCAGTACGGCTCCCGCCACCTCGTCACCCACCGCCACCCCCTCCGGCCCGTCGGCCAAGGAGGAACGCGAACTCCGCAAGGAACTGAGCCGCCTGGAGCGCCAGCTAGACAAGCTGGCCGGCCAGGAGGCCAAGCTCCACGAACAGATGGCGACGGCGGCCAGCGACTACGAAAAGCTCGGCTCCCTGGACGCCCAGCTAAGGGACATCCAAACCCAGAAGGACACCATCGAAGCCGAATGGCTAGAAACCGCCGACCGCCTCGGCGAGTAACCCACCCCACCCGCCAGGACGACCAACGGCGCAGTGCAACCCCGCGGCTCCAGGTAGGGGCTAGCAGGCGCGCCCTGGTGGGTTGAGCGCCGTAAGGGGCGCCGGACTCCGCCGCACCACGCCTCGCCGCGGCGGCGCCTGAAAAGCGTGGGGGTGGGCGCTGCTGGTAGGGCGTGGGCGGTGCAGCGTTGGTGATGCAGCGTTGGTGGTGCGGTGTGGGTGGTGCGGTGTGGGTGGTGCGGCCTGTGTGTGCAGTGAGGCCGGGGCGCCGGACTTCGCCGCACCACGTCCCGCCGCGGCGGCGCCTGAAAAGCGCGGGGGTGGGCGCTGCTGGTGGGGCGTGGGTGGTGTGGCCCGTGTGTGCCCAGTGGGCCCGGGTGCTCCCAGTGTGCCGTTGGGCTGAGGTGGGCAGCGGGTGGTGGGAGCGTGCTGGTTGGGGCCTGCTGGTCGGGGCGTTCTGGGTGGTGTCTTGGCCCCTGGGTGGGCAAAGGCGGAGTTGTAGCGGCGGGGACCCCGTGAGCCCTCACGACCGGCGCTTGACGGTCGCGCGCCCACGGCGGTGGTGCGGGCAACCCGGCGCTAGCCGTAACCCTAAGGCGGCGCAACCAAGGCGACACAACCAAGGCGGCGCAAACAAGGCGACACAACCTCAGCGCGCCGTGAGCGCAAAGAGCGCCGTGACCGCAGAGCGCCGTGGCTCAGCGCGCCGTG
>NZ_JACHIN010000009.1:65538-436854 GCF_014203235.1 Nonomuraea endophytica
GAGTGCAGAGCGCCGTGGCTCAGCGCGCCGTGAGTGCAGAGCGCCGTGGCTCAGCGCGCCGTGAGTGCAGAGCGCCGTGGCTCAGCGCGCCGTGAGTGCAGAGCGCCGTGGCTCAGCGCGCCGTGAGCGCAGAGCGCCGTGGCTCAGCGCGCCGTGAGCGCAGAGTGTCGTGTCTCGGTGCGCCACCCGCAGAAGAAAGAGCTCCCCGAAGGAAGAAAGAGCTCCCCGAAGGAAGAAAGAGACGGCGGCTAGTTGGACGAGCCTGCGTCGAAGGGGGCGAGGAGGGTGCGGAGGAGGGCGGCGAGGGCGCGTTGGTGGGGCTCGTCGAGGCCGGCGAGGAGGTCGTGTTCGCGGCGTAGCAGCCCCGAGAAGGCCGAGTCCACCCGTTGCAACCCCGTGTCCGTCAAGGTGACGAGCACGCCGCGCCGGTCCTCGGGGTCGGGGCGGCGGCGGACGAGGCCGGCCTGGGCGAGGCGGTCGATGCGGTTGGTCATCGTGCCTGAGGTCACCAGCGTGGCGCGGAGGAGGGCTCCGGGGGACAACTCATAGGGTTTGCCTGCTCGCCGCAGCGCCGTCAGCACGTCGAACTCCCATGGTTCGAGGTCGTGCTCGGCAAAGGCGGCGCGGCGGGCCCGGTCGAGGTGCTTGGCTAGGCGGGAGACGCGGGAGAGCACCTGGAGGGGTTCGACGTCGAGGTCGGGCCGCTCGGTCCGCCAGGCGGCGACCAGCCGGTCGACCTCGTCAAGGGACTCGTGCGCATCCGTCATGGATGCAGTCTACTGTCTTGACATCGAGATACATATCTCGATATCAAATATCTCTATGTCGAGAGATATCTGGGACCCGTCAACGTACGAACGCTACGCCGACGAGCGGTCACGGCCGTTCTTCGACTTGACCGCCAGAATCCAGGCTGACGCACCCCAGTATGTCGTAGATGCCGGGTGTGGCACCGGCGAGCTCACCATGGCGCTGGCCGAGCGCTGGCCGGGGGCGACGGTCGAGGGGTTCGACTCCTCGCCCGCGATGATCGCCAAGGCCCGCGAGACCGGCGGCAAGTTCACGGTGGCCGACGTCACCCTGTGGCGTCCCGACCGGCCGGTGGACGTCCTGGTCTCCAACGCGGTGCTCCAGTGGGTACCCACCCACCGCGACCTGCTCGGACACTGGGTCGACGCGCTCGCCGACGACGGCTGGCTGGCGTTCCAGGTGCCGGGCAACTTCGACGCGCCCAGCCACGTGCTGATCCGCGAGCTCTGCCGGAGCGACACCTGGCGCGACAAGCTCGGCGAGTTCGACCGGGGCGCGCCGGTCTCCACGCCTGTGGAGTACATGGAACTGCTCAGCGCCATGGGCGTCCGCGTCGACGCCTGGGAAACCACCTACGTCCAGTTGCTCCAGGGCGATGACGCCGTGCTGACCTGGGTCTCCGGCACCGCCCTGCGGCCGGTTCTGGACCGCCTCAACCCCGGTGAGCAGACGTCCTTCAAGCGGGACCTCAAAAAGCTCTTCGATGCGGCATATCCTCGCAAGGAGTACGGCACCGCCTTCCCCTTCCGGCGCATCTTCGTAGTGGCTCACAAAGCCCACAAAGCCCGCAAAGAGGTGGCGCACGCGTGAAGCTCATCGCCATGCACCATGTCCAGTTGGCGGCGCCGAAAGGCAGCGAGCCGCAGCTCAGAGAGTTCTACTCCGGTTTCCTCGGCCTCACCGAGGTGCCGAAGCCGGAGGAACTGGCCAAGCGCGGCGGCGCCTGGTTCCGGGGCGACGGCGTGGAGGTGCACCTCGGCATCGAGGAGGACTTCCGCCCCGCCAGGAAGGCCCATCCCGCTTTCCTGGTGGACGAACTGCCCGAAGGCGAGGTGGACCTGCTGTTCCCCGGATATCGCCGCGTCTACGTCACCGACCCCGTGGGGAACAGAATCGAGCTCCTGCAGGTCGTGTGAAGTTAACCTTCCAGTGGCATGATGTTCCGAAATCGGACACTTGCGAGGTGCTGTGGGCATCGAGATCGAAGACAAGTTCGACGTCGCCGACGATTACGCCATCCCGGACCTGAGCAAGATCGGTGACGTGGACGGGCCGAAGGGCTATCAGCTCGTCGCGCTCTATTACGACACTCCCGACCTGCGGCTGGCAGCTCGCGGGATCACGTTGCGGCGCAGGCGTGGCGGCTCCGATCCCGGTTGGCACCTGAAACTCCCCAAGGCCAAGGGGGCGCGCCAGGAGATCACACATCCGCTGACGCGCAGCACCAAGGTCGTCCCGGCGCCGCTGGAGAACCTGGTGCGGGCCTACACCCGGGGCGCGGAGCTCGTCCAGGTCGCCGAGCTGGACACCCGCAGGAACGTCACGGTCGTCTCCGTCGGCGGCAGCCCGCTGGTGGAGATCGCCGACGACCGGGTCAAGGGCACGGTGTTCGGCGACGAGCCGCGGGTGGAGCGCTGGCGCGAGGTCGAGGCGGAGCTGCTCGAAGGCGACCAGGCGGTGCTCGCCAAGGTGGGCAAACGCCTCATGAAGGCGGGCGCCACGCCGGCCGAGTCGTCCAGCAAGCTCGCGCGGCTGCTCGACCAGCCGCCCCGTCCGGGCGGGCCGGCCAAGCCGGGCTCAGCGGGCGAGGTCGTCATGGACTACCTCGACAGCCAGGTCAGCGCCCTGCTGTCGCAGGATCCGAGGGTACGGCGGGCCGAGGACGACGCCGTTCACCAGGCCCGGGTGGCAGCGAGGCGCATGCGCAGCGCGCTGAAGGCGTTCAAGAGCATCGTCACCGGCACCGAGCACGTCCAGGACGAGCTGCGCTGGCTGGGAACGGTCCTCGGCGAGGCCCGGGACCTGGAGGTGACCAGGGCCAGGTTCGCCGGCCTCCTGCGGTCGCTGGCCCCGGAGCTGGTCCACGGCCCGATCCAGGAACGCCTGGGCGACGACCTGCTCAAGCGCGAGCAGGAGTCCTACAACCGGATCAGGGAGGCCCTGAGCGGCGACCGCTACTACACGCTGCTCAACGACCTGGACGCACTGCTGGCCGAGCCCGAGCTGGCCAAGCCCGCGGGCAAGCCGGCCGAGGCGACGCTCCAGGGCGTCGCGGCCAAGAACTGGAAGCGGGTCACCGACGCCTACGACCACGCGCAGGCCATCGAGGACGAGGAACGCCGCGAGATCGCCATGCACGACGTGCGCAAGGCGGCCAAGCGCGCCCGCTACACGGCCGAGGCGCTCGGGATGAAGAAGCTGGCCAAGCACGCGGAAGCCGTACAGGAGATCCTGGGGCTCTATCAGGACGGGGTGGTCGCGCAGGAGACGCTCGCGAAGGAGGCCGAGAGCGCGCGGCAGGCGGGCGAGGACACGTTCACCTACGGTCTGCTGATCGGCATGGAGAAGAGCACAGCCGAGCGGGCGCACGCCGAGTTCCCGGCGGTCTGGGAGAAGACGGTGGAGGCTGTTAGAAAGATCCTATGAGTGAGCTCCCCGTCATCCCATTCGAGCGCACCACACCTCTGGACGTTCCGGCCGCCTACCGCGAGCTACGACTACAACAGGGCATCGCCAAGGTCCGCACCCGGACCGGCGACGAAGTCTGGCTGGTCAGCGGCTATGAGGACGCCCGCAAACTGTTCGCCGAGCCGCTTCTCGGCCGCTCGCACCCCGAGCCGGAGAAGGCGGCGCGCATCTCCGGCTCGGCGCTGCTGGGCGGCCCGCAGGGCGACCACGCCACCGAGAAGGCCGACCACGAGCGGATGCGGCGGTTGTTCCAGCCGTCGTTCTCGGCCCGCCGGATGAAGGCGCTGGCCGAGCACGTCGGAACGCTGGTCGACGAGCGCCTGGACCACCTGGCCGGCCTGAACCCGCCCGTCGACCTGCACGCCGAGCTGTCCTTCCCGCTGCCGGTGCTGGTGATCTGCCAGCTGCTCGGCGTGCCGTTCGAGGACAGGGGCTACTTCGGCGAGGTCTCCATCCGCATGGGCGACATCGACGACGCGGTCAAGGGCGAGGCGGCCCGCGCCGAGATGGGCGCGTACATGGCCGGACTGATCGAGCGAAAGCGCCGCGAGCCGGGCGAGGACGTGCTGACCGACCTCGCCGGTGTCATCGACGACGACGGTACGGTCGCCCGGCTGGCCGGCGGCCTGCTGTTCGCCGGCCACGAGACGACCGTCGGCCGGATCGACTACGGCGTGCTGCTCCTGCTGGAGCGCCCCGACCAGCTCGCCGAGCTGGAGCGAGACCCGTCGCTGGCGCCCGCGGCGGTCGAGGAGATCCTGCGCATGGCCGTGCCCAGCCTGCACGGCATCCCGCGCTGGGCCCGCGAGGACGTCGAGTACGGCGGGCTGACCATTCACAAGGGCGACGCGGTGCTGATCTCCACCGACGCCGCCAACCGCGACGAACGGGTCTTCTCCGACCCCGACGTCTTCGACCTGCACCGCAAACCCGGCGACCCGCACCTCGGCTTCGGGTACGGCCCGCGCTTCTGCCTCGGCGCCACCCTGGCCAGGGTCGAGCTGGAGG
This sequence comes from Nonomuraea endophytica, assembly GCF_014203235.1. Classification (GTDB taxonomy): domain Bacteria; phylum Actinomycetota; class Actinomycetes; order Streptosporangiales; family Streptosporangiaceae; genus Nonomuraea; species Nonomuraea endophytica. Next base: position 70,045 of record NZ_JACHIN010000009.1, read on the forward strand.
CGGTCTTCAGCCGCCTCTTCCAGCGCTTCGAAGGGCTACGCCTCGCCGTCCCGTTGCAAGAGCTGGAGGTGAACACCGGCCGGCTGACCCAGGGCTTCGCGAAGCTGCCCGTCACGTGGAATAGCGTTCGACACTGACCGTCCTGGTGCCGACCCGGTGCAGGACGGCGAAGGCGCCCTTGCGCAAGTGGACGTCGACGCCGCTGAGCGCGGAGATCAGGTGCGGCAGCACCTTCCCGTGGCTGCAGACGGCGGCGGGCACGGTGATGCCGTTCACCAGCGCGGGCGTCTTGTCGGCGTCCTGGTGCCGCTCGCTGAGCAGCGGATCGGTCGTGACGCCGGTGGAGAACGCCTCCATCGTCTGCACGCAGCGCAGGCTCGGCGAGCTGAGCAGCACCTCGGGGCGGTAGGCGGGCAGCACCTGGGCGAGCGTGACCGCCTGGACGTAGCCCTCGGCCTCCAGCGGGCGCAGGTCGTCGTCGCCCTTCCAGTTCTGCCGGGATCCGGCGCTGCCATGCCGTATCAGGACAAGGGGGACGGTGCGCAGAGGCACGGCGGTCAGCGCGTGCAGGAGGCCACCGTCCCAGGAGTAGGTGAGGCGGCTGCGGGCGTCGGCGATCGACACCCACTCCAGGGCGTCGACCTCGTCATTCGGTACGAACGGCACCTCGTCGGCCATCTGGGCGGCCCAGTAGTCGACGCGTTTCAGCCGGCCCTTGAACAGGTAGTGGATCGGCGGCAGGGCGCGGCCCAGGTGCGCGGTGATGCCCGTCTCCTCGCGTACCTCGCGGACCGCGGCGGCGATCATGTGCTCGCCGGTCTTCAGCTTGCCCTTGGGGAAGGTCCAGTCGTTGTAACGATCACGGTGGATCAGCGCCACTTCGGGGTTGTTCGCGTCGCCTCGCCACACCACCGCGCCGGCGGCCCGGAAGATCTCAGTCATCAACGGTTCTCCAGCGGCGGGTGCCGATGAGGTGGGTCTGCAGGTCCTCGCCCTGGTGCCGCACCCAGGTGCCGTCGGCCTTGAGCCACCACGCGTTGGTGGTGTCGGCCATGGCCAGGTCCATCAGCTCGATGAGGTACGCCTTGTGCTGCTGCCCGGTCACCTTGACCAGGGCCTCGACCCGGCGGTCCAGGTTGCGGCGCATGAGGTCGGCGCTGCCCACCCACACCTCGGGGCGGCGGCCGAGCCCGAACTCGTAGACACGCGAATGCTCCAGGAACCGGCCGAGGATCGAGCGTACGCGGATGTTCTCCGACAGGTCGGGGATGCCCGGACGCAGGATGCAGATGCCGCGTACCCACAGGTCCACCGGGACGCCCGCGCGCGAAGCCCGGTAGAGGGCGTCGATCAGGGGCTCGTCGACCAGCGAGTTCGTCTTGATCCGGATCCTGGCGGGGCGCCCGGCCTGCTGGTGGGCGATCTCCCGTTCGATCCTGGCCAGCAGGCCGCCGCGCAGCGAGTGCGGGGCGACCAGGAGGCGGCGGTAGGCGGAGTGGTTGGAGTAGCCGGTCAGGTGGATGAACAGGTCGGTGACGTCCTCGCCGACCAGCGGGTCGGAGGTCAGCAGGCCGAAGTCCTCGTAGTGCCTGGCCGTCTTGGGGTTGTAGTTGCCGGTTCCGATGTGGCAGTAGCGGCGCAGCTCTCCGGACGGCTCCTGCCGTACGACGAGGGCGAGTTTGCAGTGGGTCTTCAGGCCCACGACGCCGTAGACCACGTGGCAGCCCGCGCGCTCCAGCTTGCGGGCCCAGGAGATGTTGGCGTGCTCGTCGAAGCGGGCCTTGATCTCCACGACCACGACGACCTGCTTGCCGGCCTCGGCCGCGTCGATGAGCGCGTCCACGATCGGGGAGTCGCCGCTGGTGCGGTAGAGGGTCTGCTTGATCGCCAGTACGCGCGGGTCGGCCGCCGCCTCCTCGATGAAGCGCTGCACGCTGGTAGCGAAGGAGTCGTAGGGGTGGTGCAGGAGCACGTCACGCTCGCGCAGCACGGAGAAGACGTCGTCATCGGCGTGTACGGCTTCCGCCGGCACGAACGGCCGGTAGCTGAGCTCGCCCCGGTCCAGGTCGGCGATGGCGTGCAGACCGGTCAGGTCGAGCGGCCCGGCGACCCGGTAGATCTCGTGCGGCGCGACGCCCAGCTCCTCGACGAGGAGGTCGAGCACCTCGGTGGTGATGGTGTCCTCGACCTCCAGCCGGACCGGCGGGCCGAAGCGGCGCTTGAGCAGTTCCTTCTCCAACGCCTGCATGAGGTTCTCGGTGACGTCCTCGTCGACGTCGAGGTCCTCGTTGCGGGTGACGCGGAAGACGTGGTGCTGGACGATCTCCATGCCCTTGAACAGCTGGCCGAGATGGGCGGCGATCACATCCTCAAGCGGGACGAAACGATCCTTCGAGGCGGTGACGAAACGCGGCAACTGGGACGGGACCTTGACCCGGGCGAAGACCGTGTGACCGTTGGTCGGATTCCGCACCACGACGGCAAGGTTGAGGCTCAGGCCGGAAATATAGGGAAAAGGGTGGGCGGGGTCCACCGCCAGCGGCGTGAGCACCGGGCGGATGCGCTCGCGGAACAGCTTGCGCAACTCGGTGCGTTCCTCGCGGCCCAGGTCGTCCCAGCGGACGATCTCGATGCCCTCGCCGGCGAGCTGCGGGCTGATCCGCTCGTGGAAGCCCGCCGCGTGCCGCTTGGCCAGGTCGCCGGCGATCGTGGCGATCCGGGCCAGCTCTTCGCGCGGCTTCAGCCCGCTCTTGGTCCGCAGCAGCAGGCCGGTGGCCATCCGCCGCTTGAGACCCGCCACCCGCACCCGGAAGAACTCATCCAGGTTGCTCGCGAAGATCGCGAGGAAGCGCACCCGCTCCAGCAGGGGCAGCGAGTCGTCTTCGGCCAGTTCCAGCACCCGTTGGTTGAACTGAAGCCAGCTCTCCTCACGGTTGAGGAACCGCTCCTGGGGCAAGGGCAAGTCGTTTCCTGGGTGCAACGGTTCCGCGGACATATGAGCAATATGCCCTGTTTGATTGAACAGAACGTTAACGACGTCTCAACGGCTTACTCTGACTGGTCGCCCTGGCCCAATTTGGCGGCCCGCTCCGCCAGCCGCGCTTCGCGCTGACGCAGCTTGTCCTCTCTTTCACGCGCCTTCTCCGCTTCCTTGAGCAGCCGTTCACGCTCCTTGAGCTCGCGCAGCCTGGCCTTCTCCGCCTCCTTCAGCTCGCGCTGACGGAGCTTCTCGGCCTCCTTGGCCTCGCGCTCGCGCAGCTTCTCCAGCTCGCGCAGCTCCTTCTCGCTGGCCCGCGGCGGCACGCTGACCGCGAGCTCGGCGCCCTCGCGGGTGGCGGCGGTGATGCGCGGCTGGGGGTTGAGCCCGGTCAGGCCGTTCCAGGCCAGGTTGACCAGGTGCGCGGCGACCTCCTCGCGCCCCGGCTTGCGCACGTCGAGCCACCACTGGCCGGTGAGTGCCACCATGCCGACCAGCATCTGCGCGTACATGGGGGCGAGCTTCGGGTCATAGCCCCGGCCGGCGAACTCGTCGGCGAGCACGTCCTCCACCTGACTGGCGATCTCGCTTATCAGGCTGGCGAACGTGCCCGTGCCCGAGGCCGCGTGGGAGTCGCGCACCAGGATGCGGAACCCCTCGCTGCTCTCCTCGATATATTGCAGCAGCGCCAGCGCCGCCCGCTCCAGCTTGATCAGCGAGTGGGACGCCGAGAGGGCCGCGGTGATCATGCCGAGGAGCTTCTGCATCTCCCGGTCCACGACGACCGCGTAGACGCCCTCCTTGCCGCCGAAGTGCTCGTAGACGACCGGCTTGGAGACCTGTGCGGTGGCCGCGATCTCCTCGATAGAGGTCCCGTCGAACCCCTTCTCGGCGAAGAGCGTGCGGCTGATGCGAATCAGCTGCTCTCGGCGTTCTCTTCCTGACATGCGTCTGCGAGATCGGGGTTCGGTGGTCACATTCTCCATAATTGCAGTGCCCGCCGACACAGCGGTCGCCTCAGGCAATGCGCTTCGCCGCCAGGCGCTCGGGGGTCGGCCAGCGTACGTCGGAGACCCAGCCGAGCTTCTCGAAGATCCGGATCAGGCCGGCGCTCAGGTCGATCTGCCCCTTGAGCGCGCCGTGACGGGCGCAGGTGGGGTCCGAGTGGTGCAGGTTGTGCCACGACTCACCGAAGGACGGGATCGCCAGCCACCAGACGTTGCGCGACTTGTCGCGTACCTGGAACTCCTCGTCGCCGAAGACGTGGCAGATGGAGTTGATCGACCAGGTGACGTGGTGCAGCAGGCCGATGCGTACCAGCGAGCCCCAGAACAGCGCGGTCAGCGCACCCTGCCAGGACCAGGTGAGCAGGCCGCCGAGGATGCCCGGCAGGAAGATCGAGGTGATGGCCAGGGCCGGAAACCACTTGTGCAGCTTGACGACGTCGTCGTCCTTGACCAGGTCGGGGGCGTACTTTTCCCGGTTGGTCCGCTCGGCGTCGAACATCCAGCCCATGTGGGCGTAGAGCAGGCCCTTCGTCAGCGACTTGAAGCCGGGGCCGAACCGCCACGGCGAGTGCGGGTCGCCTTCCTTGTCGGAGAACTTGTGGTGCTTGCGGTGGGTGGCCACCCAGTCGAGCACGGACATCTCGAGCGACAGGCTGCCCGCGATGCCGAGCGCGATCTTCAGCGGGCGCTTGGCCTTGAACGAGCCGTGGGTGAAGTAGCGGTGCAGGCCGACGGTGACGCCGAGGCCGGAGACGATGTAGAAGACGAAGGCGATCGCCACGTCCGTCCAGCCGAGCCCCCACCCCCACGCGAACGGCACCGCGGCCGCGATGGCGACCAGCGGCAGGCCCACCACCAGGCCGAAGGTCAGAAGCTCGACCTTGGTCCTGGGCTCCGGATCGGCCTCCGGCTTGGGACCGGGAGCGGAACGCTCGGCAACTACGGTCATTGGCTACCTCTCACGACGTGTATGGGGAGAATGTCCTGCCTACGCAAACGTAACCTACGCTGTCGTAAGTAAGGAAGCCCTAAGGCTGTCTATTTACCTTCGAGAGCTGGTCGATCAGTATCCGATCGGATACTATTTGGCCATGCTGATGAAACGGGACTGGGTCCAGATCCGTGCTCGGGCCATCCAGTTGCGGGCCGAGGGCAAGTCCAGGATGCAGATCAAGGACATCCTGGGGCTGACCAGCAACTATCAGCTGACCAAAGTCCTGTGGGACACCGTCCCGAAGGAGTCGGCGCTGCGCGGCAGCGCCAAGGACGACCTGCGCGAGAGAGCGCGCGAGTTGCGCGCTCAAGGGCGGACGTATCCGGAGATCGCCGCTGAGCTCGGAGTGTCGAAGTCCTCCGTCTCGTTGTGGGTGCGCGACCTGCCACGCGAGGGGCGGTTGAGCTACGAGGAGTCCCGCAGGCGCAACGACGAGGGCCGGCGGCGCTACTGGGCGGAGGAAGGGGCCCGGCGCAGGGCCGAGCGTGAGGACGTCCGTCAGAGGGCGCAAGACGAGATCGGCATGCTGTCTTATCGCGAGATCCTGATCGCGGGGGCGATCGCCTACTGGTGTGAGGGGGCGAAGAACAAGCCGCATCGCGCCGACAACCACGTAACCTTCATCAACAGCGATCCAGGGCTGGTGCTGCTCTTCATCCGCTTTCTGGAGGTCGCGGGGGTGCCCCTGGAGAGCCTCTACTTCCGCGTGCACATTCATGAGTCCGCCGATGTCGAGGCGGCCGAACGCTACTGGTTGGAGATGACGGGGGCCGACAGGAGCCAGTTCCGGAAGACCACGCTGAAGCGTCACAACCCGGCGACGGTCCGCAGGAATACCGGTGAGGACTATCGAGGATGCCTTCGCGTCGACGTCCGGCGAGGTCTGGAGACCTACAAGAAGATCGAAGGATGGGCTCTGGGGACAATGGTGTCGGCAAGACCCACTCTCGATCGGTAAGCTGTACCCCGACTGAACCTATCCCGGGTCGTCTAACCAGGCAGGACGAGAATTTTTGGTGTTCTTTGTAGGGGTTCGAATCCTCTCCCGGGAGCCATAGCAGGAGTTCGACAGCACGTCAGCAGGGGGCGGAGTCCGCTGTTGTGGTTGGGCAGGTATCCTCAGCGTGTCGGGAGGGTAGCGGTGCGGTAGCCGTACCAACAGCCCTGATCCGTCCAGCCACAGGGAGCCTCAGTCCGTGAGTGTGCCGCGCCCGGCAGCAGTCGTCGTCCTCGCCGCAGGCGAGGGCACCCGGATGAAGAGCCAGACCCCGAAAGTCCTCCACGAGGTGTGCGGCCGCGCGTTGGTCGACCACATGCTCGCGGCCGCCCGCGACCTGAAACCCGAGCGGCTGATCGTCGTCATCGGTCACGCGCGCGAGCGTGTCGGCGCCCATCTCGCCGAGACCAGCCCTGACGCGCGCGCCGTCGTGCAGCACGAGCAGCGCGGGACCGGCCACGCCGTCCGCACGGTGCTGGAGGAGACGGGCACGATCAATGGCACGGTCCTCGTCACGTACGGCGACGTGCCGCTGCTGCGCACCGAGACGCTCGCGGAGCTGCTCGCCCAGCACGCCGAGGACGGCAACGCCGTCACCGTGCTGACCGCGAAGGTGCCCGACCCGACTGGTTACGGGCGGATCGTCCGCGACGAGTCCGGCGCCGTGCTGCAGATCGTCGAGCACAAGGACGCCACCGACGACCAGCGCGCCATCGACGAGATGAACTCCGGCATCTACGCCTTCGACGGCCTCCTGCTGGCCGACGCGGTCAAGCGGGTGTCGACGGACAACGCGCAGGGCGAGGAATACCTCACCGACGTGCTGTCCATCCTGCGCGAGGACGGTCACCGCGTCGGCGCGCACGTGGCCACCGACTACGTCGAGGTCGAGGGCGTCAACGACCGCGTGCAGCTGGCGTTCGTGCGCAAGGTGCTCAACCAGCGCGTGCTCGAATCCCACATGCGCGGCGGCGTCACCGTAGTCGACCCTGCCTCCACCTGGGTGGACGTCCAGGTACGGCTGGCGCCCGACGTCGTGCTCCACCCCGGGACCCAGCTCCACGGCGCGACCGTCGTGGGTGAGGGCGCCGAGGTCGGCCCGGCCACCACGCTCACCGACACCACCGTCGGCCCCGGCGCCGTCGTGCGCAACGCGGTCTGCGACAGCGCCGAGATCGGCCCCGACGCCAGCGTCGGCCCCTACGCCTACCTGCGCCCCGGCACCATCCTGGGCCGCAAGTCGAAGGCCGGGACGTTCGTGGAGATGAAGAACACCCAGGTCGGCGAACGTTCCAAGGTGCCGCACCTGTCGTACGCGGGCGACGCCACGATCGGCGACGACGTGAACATCGGCGCCGCGGTGATCTTCGTCAACTACGACGGCGTGGACAAACATCGCACCACCGTGCGCGACGGCGCGTTCGTGGGGTGTGACAGCATGCTCGTCGCCCCGGTGACGGTAGGAGACGGCGCCTACACGGCCGCCGGCTCCGTCATCGACGGCGACGTGCCACCCGGAGCGATCGGGGTGGCGAGAGCGCGGCAGCGCAACATCGAGAAATGGGTCTTGCGCAGGCGCGCGGGCACGAAATCGGCCGCGGCCGCCGAAAGGGCGCTGGCTGAGCAAGAGCAGCAGGAGAGTGGCACGTGACCAGCATCAAGCAGCCAGGTGAGAAAGAGCTGATGCTCTTTTCCGGCCGGGCCTACCCCGAGCTGGCCGAGGAAGTGGCCAACAACGTCGGCGTCTCGCTCACCCCGACCAAGCTCCACGACTTCGCCAACGGCGAGATCTACGCCCGCTACCTGGAGTCGGTACGCGGCTGCGACGCCTTCGTCATCCAGAGCCACACCGCGCCCATCAACAAGTGGATCATGGAACAGCTCATCATGGTCGACGCGCTGAAGCGGGCATCCGCCAAGCGCATCACCGTGGTCATGCCGTTCTTCGGCTACGCCCGCCAGGACAAGAAGGGCCGCGGCCGCGAGCCGATCACGGCCCGCCTGATGGCCGACATGTTCAAGACCGCGGGCGCCGACCGGCTGATGTCGATCGACCTGCACACCTCGCAGATCCAGGGTTTCTTCGACGGCCCGGTGGACCACCTGTTCGCCATGCCCGTCCTTGAGCGCTACCTCAAGGACAAGCTCGACCTGGAGAACACCACGATCGTCTCGCCCGACACCGGCCGCGTGCGGCTGTCGGAGCGCTGGGCTGACACGCTCGGCACCCCGATGGCCTTCATCCACAAGCGCCGCGACCTCGACGTGGCCAACCAGGTGAAGGTCAACGAGGTGGTCGGCAAGGTGCGCGGCCGTACCTGTGTGCTGATCGACGACATGATCGACACGGCCGGCACCATCTGCAAGGCCGCCGACGCCCTCTACGAGCAGGGGGCCACCGACGTGATCGTGGCGGCCACCCACGCCGTCTTCTCCGACCCGGCCGTCGACCGGCTGAAGAACTCGCGCATCTCCGAGGTCATCGTGACCAACACGCTGCCGCTGCGCGAGCACCAGCTCTTCGACAAGCTGACCGTGCTGTCCATCGCCCCGCTGATCGCCCGCGCGATCACCGAGGTCTTCAGCGACGGCAGCGTCACGAGCCTCTTCGAGGGCGACTCCTAGGCACGGCAGGTGAGGTCGGCTGCGGGCAGGACGCCGTCGCGGAAGTAGGTGTTGACCGCCTCTTCCACGCAGGCGTTCCGCAGCCGGCCCAGGATTCCGTGCATGCGCACGTCCTGCAGCGTGACCAGCCGCGAGCCCGGCATGGCCCGCCGCAGCGCCACGCCTTCCTGGTAGACGGTCCTGGTGTCCTGCGTGGCCTGGACGATCAGCGCGGGCACGTCGTTGCGCACCACGGTCCGCGGCTCCAGCGGCGCCCGCCAGAACGCGCACGCGGTGATGTTGTTCGCATAGGCCCCGAACACCGGCTGCGTGGCCCGGCTGCGCCGGATGTCGCGCCAGTACCTTTCCGGATTCCGCGGCGCGGCCGTGTCACCGCAGATCACCGCCCCCTGGCTGGAGAGGTCCTGCGGCTCGCCGTTCAGGTGCAGGCGCAGTTCCTGGTCGAAGTCCGCGCTCGGCTGGACGGGCTTGCCCTCGGCCGCGTCGGCGATCTGCCGGACCCGCGCCGCCAGGTGCGCGTTGTAGCGGGCGTCCTGCAGCAGCGTGAACAGCGTCATCGGCAGGAACCGCGCGTCCAGCAGGTGCGTGCCGATCCGGATGGGCGACCTGGCCGCCTGCCTGACCAGCCCCTCGACCCGGGCCCGCACCCGCGCGCGAGTCGTGCCGAGGCTGTAGTCGGCGTCGCGGGCGGCGGTCCAGGCGGCCCAGTCGTCGAGCGCGGCCTCGTTGACCGGCCCCTGCTTCTTGATCGACCCGGCCATGTAGGAAGCCGGGTCGACCGCGCTGTCCAGCACGAACCGGTCGGCACGCCGAGGGAACATCTGCGTGTAGACGGCGCCGAGGTAGGTGCCGTACGAGAAGCCCAGGTAGGACGTCTTGGCCTCGCCGAGCGCGCCGCGGATGACGTCCATGTCGCGCGCGGTGTTGCGGGTGGTGATGTGGGCGATCCGGTCGCCCTCCTTCTGCTCGCACCGCCGCGCGAGATCTTCCTGCGTCCGTACGGCGGCGCGGAAGTCCCGCCTGGTGAGCCCGGCCGACCAGAGCATGTGCCCGACCGGCCAGTCGCAGTCGATGGCCGCGCTGCGCCCGACGCCGCGCGGGTCCATGCCGATCAGGTCGTAGCGTGAGGCGACCTCGGGGGTCAGGCCGCCGCGCACGTACAACATGAAGTGCAGTCCTGCCCCGCCCGGCCCGCCGGGGTTGGAGAGCATGATCCCGCGCCGCCGCGCGGTGTCGCTCGCCTTGATCCTGGAGATCGCGACCTTGAGGGTACGGCCCCGCGGCGCGGAGTAGTCCAAAGGCACCTCGACCTGGGCGCACTGGGCGCCCGCCTGGTCCAGGGCGGTGTCTCCGCAGGCGGTCCAGGTGACCTCCTGCCCGTAGAAGCGGCCGAGGGAGTCGGCGTGGGAGACGCCGGTCAGCGTCCCGGTTCCCACCGCGAGCGCGGCGAGCACAGCAGCTACCCGTTTCATTCATCGTCCTCAGATAAGGGGATTTCCGGGCACGCCGATGCCGGCCTCGCGCACCCCGAAGGAACACAAGCAACCGTAGTTGACTAATTTCGTCTTAGTCAACCTCAGTTGCTCATGCCATGAATGATCGCGTCGGCGAGTGCCCGTGCCTCCCCTGCGGGCGAGAACAGCGTGGGGCAGGCCAGCCAGGTGGCCGCGGTGCCGTTGGCCGCGTTGATGATCGCCAGCGCCGCGGTGTCCGGGCTGACGCCGGGCCGTAGCTCGGCGGTGCTCAGCAGCCCGGAAAGCTGCCGCCGCCAGCCCTCCATGACGACCTGCTTGTCGTGCAGGCCCTTCTCCAGTTCGGGCACGCCCTCGGCGCTGCGCATCGACAGCGCGTAGACCTGGCGGAACGTCGTGTCCTCCTCCAGTGCGGTGAAGAACGCCACGAGGAAGCCGCCGACCCGCTCGACGGGTGGTTCCGGGCCGTCGAGCCTGCTCCAGACGGGTGTGGCCGCCTCGGCCCACAGCTCGTTGATCGCCGCCAGGCAGAGCGTGGCCTTGTCGGTGAAGTGGTGGTAGAGCGCGCCGCGGGTGAGTCCCGCACGGGCGGCGATGCTGTTCAGGGTCGCCGTCGCGAAGCCGCGTTCGGCGAACTCCGCCAGGGCCGCGACCAGCAGGGATCGGCGGGTTTCCGCAGCCTCCTCGGCGGTTCTGCGCATGACGCCCAGATTCTCATACGTGTCGGCATGTATGCTCGCTCTAATGATACGTGTCGACATGTATGTAAAGGAGACGGTGATGCTGCAGTTCCGCGACGTCAAGGTGTTCGACGGGGAGAAGCTGCTCCCGCCCACGCACGTCACCGTGGACGACGGCCTGATCACCGCGATCGGGCCGGTCGGGGCGCCAGGGGCGACGGTCGTCGAGGGACGCGGCGCGGCGCTGCTGCCCGGCCTGATCGACGCGCACGCCCACGTCTTCCCCGGCGACCTGGAGCAGGCCGCCGCGTTCGGGGTCACGACCGTGCTCGACATGATGGCCGACCCCGTGGCGATCACGAAGCTCCGCGGCGCCCCCGACGGCGCTGATCTGCGCACCGCCGGCACCGCGGCCACAGTCCCCGGCGGCTACGGGTGGTATCTCGTCGAGATGGGGCTCCTGGCGCCCTTCCCCACGCTCACCGACCCCGATCAGGCGGCGGCCTTCGTCGCCGCGAGGATCGCCGAGGGATCCGACTACCTCAAGATCATGCTCGACGACGGCTCGACCGCGGGCATGCCGACTCCGACGCTGACCGGCGAGACCCTGCACGCGCTGGTCGCCGCCGCGCACGAGCACGGCGTCCTCGCCGTCGTCCACGCGCTGAACGCCGGCTCCGCCCGGCTGGCCGCCCAGGCCGGGGCCGACGTGCTCGGGCACCTGTTCGTGGACGTCCCGGACCCCGAGCTCGCCGATGAGCTGGCCGATCGGGGGACCGTGGTCATCCCCACGCTGGCCGTACTGCGAGAGCTGTTCGGCGAGTCGCGCGGCGGGAAGCTCGCCGCGGACCCCCGGGTCGCGCCGCACCTGGGCGAAGGGGCGCGGCGGATGCTCACGTGGGGATCCGTCCCGCTCGGCGAGGGCGCGCGGCACGACGTCACCGTGGCCACCCGCACCCTGCCGGAACTGCTCGACGCCGGTGTCACCGTGCTGGCGGGCTCGGACGCCTCCAACGTCGGAACCGCCCACGGAGTCACACTCCACGACGAACTGCGCCGCCTCGTGGCCGCCGGGATGACCCCAGGCCAGGCCCTGACCGCCGCCACCGCGGCGCCCGCCCGCTGCTTCGGCCTCGCCGACAGGGGCCGGATCGCGCCGGGACTCCGCGCCGACCTGCTCCTGGTCGACGGCGACCCGACGGCCGACATCGACCGCACACTCGACATCCTGGGCGTCTGGCGCGGCGGCAGGCGGCTGATGCGGGGCCCCGATGCGGGTAGGCTGTGAGGGTCGTGCTCGTAACGCCTCCCGCTAGGGCGGGTCAGGGGGAGCGCAGAGAAACTCCGCCAACGTGCATCCCTAGGAGATGTCGTGTCTGAAGTACGTATCGCCGCTGAGGCTCGCACCGAGTTCGGCAAGGGCGCCGCCCGCAAGATCCGCCGCGCCGACAAGGTGCCCGCCGTCCTCTACGGTCACGGCATCGACCCCAAGCACCTCACGCTGCCCGGCCACGAGGTCCTGCTCGCCCTGCGCACCGCCAACGTGCTGATCCACCTCAAGGGCGACGGCGTCGACGAGCTGGCCCTGCCCAAGGGCGTCCAGCGCGACCCGATCAAGGGCTTCGTCGAGCACCTCGACCTGATCCTGGTCAAGCGCGGCGAGAAGGTCACCGTCGAGATCCCCGTCACCACCGTCGGTGACGTCGACTCCGAGGGCATCCTCGACCAGCAGCTCATGAGCATCGGCGTCGAGGCCGAGGCCACCCACATCCCCACCGGCATCGAGGTCGACGTCGAGGGCTTCGCGGTCGGCCGCGTCGTCACCGCCGCCGACCTGGTCGTGCCGCAGGGCTCCTCGCTGGCCGCCGACCCGGAGACCGTCGTCCTCCAGGTCATCGCCAAGCCGACCGAGTCCGCCGACGAGGACGAGGCCGCCGAGGGCGAGACCGCGGCCACCACCGAGGCCGCCGAGGGTGACAGCGCCGAGTAACACCCACGTTCACCGCACGGGGCGGCCGGGATCATCCGGCCGCCCCGTCGTGGTGTTCTCGTAGAGTTACGGCAGGCCGCCACGTGAACAAGGAGTCGCATTGGACCGCTGGCTGATCGTCGGGCTGGGCAATCCCGGCGACGAATACGCGGGAAACCGGCACAACGCCGGATTCATGGTGCTCGACGAGCTGGCCGCCCGCGCGGGGGGCAAGTTCAAGGCCCACAAGAGCCGCTCCGCCGTCCTGGAGACGCGACCGGCGATCCTGGCCAAGCCCCTCACCTACATGAACCTCTCCGGCGGCCCCGCCAAACTCCTGGCCGACTTCTACAAGGTCGCCCCCGAGCGGATGATCGTCGTGCACGACGAGCTGGACGTCCCTTATGGTGCGCTGCGCGCCAAGCTGGGCGGCGGCGACAACGGCCACAACGGGCTCAAGTCCATCACCAAGGTCTTCGGCACCCGCGACTACCTGCGGGTCCGCTTCGGCATCGGCCGCCCGCCCGGCCGCATGGACCCGGCCGCGTATGTCCTCAAGGACTTCGCCACCGCCGAGCGCAAGGACCTCGCCTTCCTCGTCGACCGCGCCGCCGACGTGGTGGAGTCGCTCATGGAACGCGGCCTCGAAGTCACCCAGAACGAGTTCCACCGGTCAGACCTCAACATTTCCGGCCCTCCACGCTGATCACCACGTAAGGCCGTTCGCGATCCGGCTGACGTTGCCCGCCGCTACTATCTGGTGACCATCTGTTGACGGTCGGTCACGGGGAGGCGCGGCGTGAGCAAGGGCGAGGTGCTGATGGCCGTCGTCCGTGCGCATCCTGAGCTCGTCTGGCAGACCGCTCCCGGCGTGCCCGGCTGGGTCCGCGCCTACCGGGTGCGGGCGCTGGTGGCCGATCTGGGCGGCGCCGGCGCGGGCGCGGCGCTGGCCTTCTTCGCCCGGTTCGGCGAGCTGACCCCCTACGCCGCGCCGTACCTGCTGCTGAGCGCGGCCCTGCCGCTGGCCTGGGTCTGCGCCAACGCGCTCAACCGTGCCTACGAGCCGCGCATGTTCGGCGTCGGCCCAGAGGAGTTCCAGCGCGTCGTGCGCTGCGGCCTCGCGCTGACCGCCGCCACCGCCATCGTCGCCTACCTCACCAAGACCGACGTCGCGCGCGGCTACGTCGTGCTCGCCCTGCCCCTCACCACCCTGCTCACCCTCGTCTTCAGGTACTGCTTGCGCCGCGCCCTGCACCGGCGCAGGGCCCGCGGCGAGTGCATGCGCCGCGTGGTCGCCGTCGGGCACCGCGCCTCGATCGCCGAGCTCGTCGAGCGGTTCCGGCGCGAGCGCTACCACGGCATGGAGGTGGTGGCCGCCTGCCTGCCCGAGGACGAACCGGGCGACGACGTGGCGGGGGTGCCGGTGGCGGGCGGTTTCAGTGACGCGCCGCTGGTGGTGGAGCAGTCGGGGGCCGACTCCGTCGCCGTGCTGGCCTGCCCGGAGATGGACGGCGTGGCCCTGCGGCGGCTGGCCTGGCGGCTGGAGCGCACCCACACCGAGTTGGTCGTCGCGCCCGCCCTCATGGAGGTCGCCGGGCCGCGCACCACCATCCGCCCGGCGGCCGGGCTGGCGTTGCTGCACGTGGAGCATCCGGAGCTGGCAGGGGCGAGGCAACTGGTGAAGAACGTGTTCGACCGGCTCGTGGCCGCCTCGCTGCTGGTGGCGCTGGCGCCGTTGCTGGTGGGGCTGGCGGTCGCCGTACGGGCGAGTAGTCCGGGACCCGCGCTGTTCAGGCAGACGCGCGTCGGCCGCGACGGCAGGCTGTTCACGATCGTGAAGTTCCGCACCATGCGGCAGGGCGCCGAGCACCAGAAGCTCACCCTCGTCAGCGACGCCGACGGGGTGCTGTTCAAGGTGCGCAACGACCCGCGGGTGACCTCGCTGGGCGCGCTGATGCGGCGGCACTCGCTCGACGAACTGCCCCAGCTGATCAACGTCGTGTGCGGGCACATGTCGCTCGTCGGCCCCCGCCCGCCGCTGCCCGAGGAGGTCGAGCGCTATGGCGACGACGTCCGGCGGCGGTTGCTGGTGCGCCCGGGGCTGACGGGGCTCTGGCAGGTGAGCGGCAGATCTGATCTGTCGTGGGAGGAATCCGTCCGCCTCGACCTGCGTTACGTTGAGAACTGGTCCCTCATGCTGGACCTCCAGATCCTGTGGAAGACTTGGTCGGCCGTCGCCCGCGGGCAAGGAGCTTATTGATGACGATTCGCGACGACCACGCCCTCGCCTCCGATCTCGCCGACGAGGCGGGACGGCGGCTGCTGGAGATCCGCGAACGCGAAGGGTTCGGCGAGCCGCCGGCGCTGCGCAAAGCCGGTGACCGGGGCGCCCACCTCTATCTGATGGAGGCGCTGGCACGGCTGCGGCCGTCCGACAGCATGCTGTCGGAGGAGGCCACCCGCGAGGAGCGGGAGGACCCGCGCAGGCAGCGTGCCGAGCGGGTGTGGATCGTCGACCCGCTCGACGGCACCCGCGAGTTCGCCGAGGAGGGCCGCGCCGACTGGGCCGTGCACGTGGCGCTGTGGGAGCGCGGCACGCTCGCCGCCGGCGCGGTGGCGCTGCCCGCGCAGGGGCGCACGCTCACCACCGGAGAGCCGCCGAAGCTGCCCGCCTATGACAAGGGCAGGTTCAGGATCGCCGTCAGCCGCACCAGGCCGCCGGAGTTCGTGCAAAGACTTGCCTATCTCGTCGGGGCCGACCTGGTGCCGATCGGATCGGCCGGAGCGAAGATCTCCGCGGTGCTCACCGGAGACGTCGAGGCCTACGTTCACGCAGGCGGACAGTATGAATGGGACTCCGCGGCGCCGGTCGCCGTCGCCCAGGCCGCGGGCGCCCACGCCAGCCGGATCGACGGCTCGGAGCTGACCTACAACCAGGCCGACCCCTCACTACCGGATATCCTTGTTTCCCTACCTGAGCTGGCGCCAACGTTGCTCGCCGGAATTCGGGACCTGCACCGCTGAAACCACGCCGGAGGAAGCCCCATGCTCCAGCGCGACTACACCACGTCGCAGCTAGACGTTCTCGAGGCCGAGGCCATTCACATCATGCGTGAAGTGGCCGCCGAGTTCGAGCGTCCCTGTTTGCTCTTCTCCGGCGGCAAAGACTCGATCGTCATGCTCCGCATCGCCGAGAAGGCCTTCTGGCCCGCGCCCCTGCCCTTCCCGCTGATGCACGTCGACACCGGGCACAACTTCGGGGAGGTCATCGACTTCCGCGACCGCAGGGCCGCCGAACTCGGCGCCCGCCTGGTCATCGCCAGCGTGCAGGAGTCGATCGACGCCGGCCGGGTCACCGAGGAGACCGGGCGGCGCGCCTCGCGCAACCGCCTGCAGACCACGACGCTGCTCGACGCGATCGAGGAGCACGAGTTCGACGCGGTCTTCGGCGGCGCCCGCCGCGACGAGGAGAAGGCCAGGGCCAAGGAGCGCGTCTTCTCCTTCCGCGACGACTTCGGCCAGTGGGACCCGAAGAACCAGCGCCCCGAGCTGTGGAACCTCTACAACTCCCGCATCCGCAAGGGCGAGCACATCCGGGTCTTCCCGCTGTCCAACTGGACCGAGCTCGACATCTGGGACTACATCCGCCGCGAGGGCATCGAGATCCCGTCGATCTACTACGCCCACACCCGCAAGGTGTTCGAGCGTGACGGCATGCTGCTGCCCGACGCGCCGGTCGTGTCGCGCGGCGACGACGAGCCGCTGTTCGAGGCCGTCGTGCGCTACCGCACCGTCGGCGACATGACCTGCACCGGCGCCGTCCAGTCGGCCGCCGCCACGGTCGAGGAGATCATCGAGGAGATCGCGGCCACCCGCATCACCGAGCGGGGCGCCACCAGGGCCGACGACCGCGCCTCAGAAGCCGCAATGGAAGACCGCAAGCGCGAGGGCTACTTCTAAGATGGACATTCTTCGTTTCGCCACCGCCGGCTCCGTCGACGACGGAAAGTCCACCCTCATCGGGCGCCTGCTCTTCGACTCGAAAGCGATCTTCGAGGACCAGTTGGAAGCGGTCGAGCGCACCTCGCGCGACCGCGGCACCGAATACACCGACCTGTCGCTGCTCACCGACGGCCTGCGAGCCGAGCGTGAGCAGGGCATCACGATCGACGTCGCCTATCGCTACTTCGCGACGCCGCGGCGCAAGTTCATCATCGCCGACACCCCGGGCCACATCCAATACACCCGGAACATGGTCACCGGCGCCTCCACCGCCGACCTGGCCATCATCCTCATCGACGCCCGCAAGGGCGTGCTGGAGCAGTCGCGCCGCCACGCGTTCCTGACCACGCTGCTGCGGGTGCCGCACCTCGTGCTCGCGGTCAACAAGATGGACCTGGTCGACTACTCGGAGGAGCGCTTCGAGGAGATCCGCGAGGAGTTCACCTCCTTCGCCTCCAAGCTCAACGTGACCGACCTGACCTTCATCCCGATCTCCGCCCTCCACGGCGACAACGTCGTGTCCCGCTCGGAGACCATGCCCTGGTATCACGGCAGCTCGCTTCTCCACCACCTGGAGAACGTGCACATCGCCTCCGACCGCAACCTCGTCGACGTGCGCTTCCCGGTCCAGTACGTCATCCGGCCGCACAAGACCGAGTACCACGACTACCGCGGCTACGCGGGCCAGGTGGCCGGCGGCGTGCTGAAGCCGGGCGACGAGGTGCTCCACCTGCCCTCCGGCCTGACCAGCAGGATCGCCTCCATCGACACCTACGACGGGCCCGTCGAGGAGGCGTTCCCGCCCATGTCGGTGACGCTGCGACTGGAAGACGAGATCGACATCTCGCGCGGCGACATGATCTGCCGGCCCAACAACCAGCCGAGCGCCGCGCAGGAGCTGGAGGCGATGGTCTGCTGGATGACCGACGCCACCAAGCTCGCGCCCCGCTCCAAGCTGGTCATCAAGCACACCACCCGCACCGCGCGGGCGATGGTGCGCGACCTGCACTACCGGCTCGACGTCAACACGCTCCACCGCGACGAGACCGCGACCGGGCTCGGCCTCAACGAGATCGGGCGGGTGTCGCTGCGGGTGACGCAGCCGCTGTTCGTGGACGACTACTCGCGCAACCGGGCGACCGGCGGCTTCATCCTGGTCGACGAGACCACCAACACCACCGTGGGCGCCGGGATGGTCATCTCCGCCGGCGTCTGAGCAGGCCGTACGCGGTGCGGAGGGCGGCGATGCCGGCCGCCCCCACCGCGCCGACCAGAGGCTCGCGTTCCTCCAGGGCGCTCGGCCCCACGTCCGGCAGGGCGGGGCCGGGCTCCCCGGCCCGTGCCGCCTCCAACTGTGCCGCGAACGCCAGCCCCAGGAACAGCGCGATCGAGCTCAGGAACGCCCACAACAGCAGCGCCATCACCGTGGTCAGCGGGCCGTAGGTGCTGCCGAAGGTGCCGCTCCTGTCCGTGTAGAGGGCTAGGGCGAGCGTGAACGAGGTCCACAACACCAACGTCACCAGGGCCCCGAAAGCCAGCCATGTGTGGCCGGGCTGCCGCCGCCTGGGCGCCGCCCTGAACAGCACCGACGTGGACACCAGGGCCAGCAGGAAACCCACCGGCCAGCGCACCACGTCGAACGCCAGGTGTTGCCCGTCGGTCCAGTCCCACACCTGTGCCAGTGCGCCACCGATGGCCGCGCCGCCGACCATGGCCACGAAGCCGGTCACCATGAGGGCGCCGGCGGTCAGGGCCAGGATGACGGCTCTGCCGTACTTGCGGGGGAAGGGTCTGTCGCGCTCCATGCCGTAGATGCGGTTGGCGCCGCGCTCGACCTGCGCCATCGTGGACGTCAGCGAGACCAGCGAGGTGGCCAGGCCCAGCCACAGGGCCAGCGCGTCGCGCCGCGAGCCGCCGCCGAGCACGTCGATGACCGAGGCGCCCCCTTCGCCCGGCGCGAGGCGGCTGAGGGAGAGCTGGAGCACCTGGCCGAGTTGTTCCTGGTGGGTGACGGAGCTGAGGCCGACCAGGGCGATGGCGCCCGGGATGATCGACAGGCACATCTGGAACGCCAGGGCCCTGGAGTGGCTCATGCCGTCGCCGTACCGGAATCGGACGAACGAGTCATGGGCCAGGCGGCGCATGCCGTACTCGCGCAGGGTGGTCCACGCATGATCGGCGGAAAGCTCCATCGTGCGTGTTTGGGGTACTAATGTCGCGGATCCCACGCCGCACAGCTAACCACCGTGGGGGACTACTCGGCGACTTCGAACGCCAGGTAGATCATTTGGGCTTTCGGTGACTGCGCGATTACTCCGCGCTACTGTCTCCACGTTCCGTATTCACGAGGTTAGGTCCCTGTCCGTGACTGACCGTTCGCCCGCCCCCGGGGTGATCTTCCTGGGCGGCCTTGGCCGCAGTGGCACCACGCTGCTGGAGCGGTTGCTCGGCGAGTCGCCGGGCGTGACCGCGCTGGGCGAGGTGGTCCATCTGTGGGCCAGGGGTGTGCTGGCGGGGGAGCCGTGCGGGTGCGGTCTGGAGTTCGCCGCGTGCGCCTTCTGGCAGCGGGTGGGGGAGCGGGCGTTCGGCGGATGGTCGCCGATGCTGGCCGAGCGGGTTCTGGGGCTGCGCGGGCGCGTCGACCGGACCCGGCGCATTCCGCGCATGGCGCATCGCGACCTTGACGAATACGTGCGTGCCTATCGCCGCGTCTACACGGCCGCGGCCGCACTGACCGGGGCGCGTCTGGTGATCGACTCCAGCAAGCACGCCTCGCTGGCGTGGTGCCTGGCCGCCGGGGGCGTGAATGTGCACGTCGTCCATGTGGTGCGCGACCCGCGAGCCGTGGCCCACTCCTGGCGGCGCAGCGTCGAACGTCCCGAGGACGGGCGGCCCATGACCCGCTGGGGCCCGATCCGCACCTCGCTTCACTGGACCGCCCAGAACCTCGCGCTCGACCTGCTGTCGCGGCGCGGCGTGCCGGTCACCCGGGTCCGATACGAAGACCTGCTCGCCGACCCGCGCGCGACCCTCACCACCCTGGCCGTGCGCCTCGGGCTCGACCCCGCCTTCCCGCACCTGGACGGCTCGCTCGCGACCCTGGGCCCGGCCCACACGGCGTCGGGCAACCCGATGCGGTTCACCGTCGGCCCGGTCAGGCTGACCAGGGACGACTCGTGGCACACCAGCATGCCCCGCCACCTGGTCGCCGCCCTGACCAGACCCCTCATGCGCCGGTACGGCTACCGCCCCGGAGGCGCAGGGTCAAGTGGCGATCCAAAAGGCGGCGTCCCGATGCGGGGCGGGGAGGAGGCGGCGTGAGTGCGTCCATCGGTGTGGTGATCCCCACCCGGGGCAACCGGCCCGAGCAGTTGCGCGCGGCGACCAAGGCGGCGCTCGACCAGGCGTACCCCGGGACTATCGACCTGGTCATCGTGGTCGACGGGGTGTCACCGGAGAAGGTGGCCGAACAGGTCGCCGACGTGATCGCGCCCCGCGACGCCACGGCCGGCCACCACCGGGTCCGCGTGCTGCCCAACCGGCTCAGCCCCGGCCTGCCCGGCGCCCGCAACACCGGCATCGCCGCCTGCGACACCGACCTGATCGCCTTCTGCGACGACGACGACATGTGGCTGCCGGGCAAACTCGCCGCCCAGGTGCGCCGGTTGGAGCCGGGGGCCGAGTTCGCCTCCTGCGCCATCGAGATCGCGTACGGCTCCCGCCGCGTACCCAGGCTCGCCGGAACCGACCGCGTCACCAAGGCCGACCTGATCCGGTCGCGGATGGTGATGGTGCACAGCTCGACGTTCCTGTTCCGGCGCGGGGCGCTGTGGGCCGACGAGAGCGCCCCCGGCGGCCAGAACGAAGACTGGGACCTCGCCCTGCGCGCCGCCAAACGGCAGCCGATCGTCCACGTCGACCGGCCGCTCGTCCGGGTCGCCTGGGGCGCCTCCCACTACGTCGCCCGCTGGGCCGACCGCATCGCCGGGCTGGAATGGATGCTCGCCCGGCACCCCGAACTGGCCGTGGATCCGCGCGGCGCGGCGCGGATCTACGGTCAACTCGCCTTCCACAACGCCGCACTGGGGCGGCGCCGGGAGGCTGGACGCTGGGCGCTGCGCACCTTCGCCGCCCGGATCGGCGAGCCACGCGCACCGATCGCGCTCGCCGTGGCCGCCGGGCTGATCCCGGCCTCGGCGGTCCTCACCCTGCTGCACCATCGGGGGCACGGCATTTGACCACCCGAGACCTAACCCACCCCACCTCCCCGGACCCCGGTCCCCCGGAGCCACCCCCCACTTCCCCAATCGCCGGCTCGTCGGAGCCACGCCTCGCATCCCTGACCCCCGCCCCTCCGAAGCCGTCCCCTACTTCCTCAACCTCCAGCTCTCCGGAGCCACCCCTGGCTTCTCCAACCCCCGGTTCTCCGGAGCCGCACCTCGCATCCTCGGACCTCGATCTCGTGGACGTTCGCCCTGCTTCGCCGGATCGCACACAGGCCACCTTCGCCGGCTGCGGTCCCGTAGAGGCGCCTTCTGCTTCCTCGGGCCTCCCTGGGCTGCCCACCGCTCTCCCCGGCCCCGGTCCCGCAGACCTGCGTCCGGGCGCCACCTCGGACACCGATCGTCCGGTGCACTATCCCGTCCTTCCGCGCCAGCGCACCGAACACCCGCCGCCCGCACCCCAGGCCGACCCCCTGCGCCCCGCCAGCAACCCTCCTACAGCCCAGGGCGACCCCCTGCGCCCCACCAGCAACCCTCCTACAGCTCAGGGCGACCCCCTGCGCCCCACCAGCAACCCTCCTACAGCTCAGGGCGACCCCCTGCGCCCCGCCAGCAACCC
Source organism: Nonomuraea endophytica (assembly GCF_014203235.1). GTDB lineage: Bacteria > Actinomycetota > Actinomycetes > Streptosporangiales > Streptosporangiaceae > Nonomuraea > Nonomuraea endophytica. The sequence continues at coordinate 91,610 of NZ_JACHIN010000009.1, forward strand.
TCCTACAGCTCAGGGCGACCCCCTGCGCCCCACCAGCAACCCTCCTACAGCCCAGGGCGACCCCCTGCGCCCCACTGACGACTCGCCCACGGCCCAGGCCGACCCCCAGCGGCCCACTGGCGTCCCGCCCACAGCCCCGGAGACGGGCGCCCCGGCGGATGGCAAGGCTCAGCCGGGTGACGTGGCAGGCGGGGGTGGCACGGGTGACGTGTCCCGCGGGCGTGATGCCGCCCTTGGGGGTGACACCGCTCGGGGCAGAGACGTGGGTTCGGGTGGTGGTCGGCATCGGGGGAGTCCGCATGCGGTTCCGAGCATGGGCCGGGGTGGGCAGGAGATGCCGGTTGGGGCGTTGGAGGTGCTCCGGCGGGTCAAGGGGAGCGACAGCGCGCGGCCGTACGAGAGGGAGAGGCATGTTTGCGCACCGTCCACGGCCGACCGGGCCGGGCGGGTGGTCGTGGGTGGGGTGGCGGTTGATCCGCTGACCGAGCGGCAGGTCGTGGAACGGGTGGCGGCCGAGTTGGCGGCCGGGCGGGGTGGGCACATCATCACCCCGAATGTGGACATCTGCCGGACTGTCGCCAAAGATGAGGCGCTGCGGCGGCTGGTGCGGGAGGCCGAGGTTGTGGTGGCCGATGGGATGCCGCTGGTGTGGGCGTCGCGGCTGATCGGGGTGGCGTTGCCTGAGCGGGTGACCGGGGCGGATCTGATCTGGTCGCTCAGCAAGATGGCGGCGCGGAAGGGGTTCTCGATCTACCTGCTGGGCGGGCCGCCCGGGGTGGCGCGGCAGGCGGGTGAGGAGCTCAGTAGTTGCCATCCTCGGTTGAACGTCTGTGGGTACGATGCGCCGCCGTTCGACTTTGACGGGACCGCTCAGGGGCGGGCCGGGGTGCGGGCGCGGGTGGTGGCGGCCGGGCCGAAGCTGGTGTTCGTGGGGCTGGGCTTTCCCAAGCAGGACCTGCTGATCGAGGAACTGCGGCCGGAACTGCCTGGCGCGTGGTTCGTGGGCTGCGGGTCGGCGATCGCGTTCGCGGCCGGAACGGTCCACCGTGCGCCGGACTGGATGCAGAGCCTGGGCCTGGAGTGGCTCTACCGGCTGACGAGCGAGCCGGGACGGCTGGCGAAGCGGTATCTGGTGGACGACCTGCCGTTCGCCGCCCGGTTGCTGGGTGGATGCCTGGTGCACTACATCAGGCGCCGCGCGAGGTGAGCTGGCGGACGCGGCTCATCTCCTCGGAGGTGAGGCCGCGGGTGGCGGTGTGGAGGGCTTGCCGGGAGTTCATGGGGCGGTAGGCGGTCCTGGACAGGCCGGTCCAGGCGAAGCCTCGCTCGGCGGTGCCCTCGGTGAGGCAGGCTCGGGTGATGCGGTTTTCGGCGGTCGGGGTCCAGGTCAGGTTGGTGTAGGAGTACAGGGCGCGGAAGCCGTTCACGGGGTCGGCGGCCAGTTTGTCGTAGGAGACCTGGAGTATTTCCGGGGTCTTGTCGAGGACTGCCCTCGTGACCCGCCACAGGGCTGCCGCCTTGGCCAGGTGGTCCTCGGAGCCGATCAGGGGGCGTAGTTCCTCCACCTCGGGGTGGTCGCGGACCAGGAGCGGCTGTTCGAGCAGTTCGTGGAAGTAGACGGTCCAGCCGAGCCGCCGCCAACTGGCCGCGAACGCCACCGGGTCGCGGACGAGCGCGATGACCCGGCAGCCGAGCGTCCTGGCGAACCAGCCGGCCGACAGCACGGCGAACGGGTCGTCCAGCAGCGCTCGCCTGCCGGTCAGGCGGCCGTGGGTGAAGGCGGCGCCGTACCGGATCATTCTGGCCAGGTCGTACGGCGAGCGGTTCGCGCGCAGCTCGGCCAGGAACCGGTAGCGCAGACGAACGGTGTCCCGGAAGGCGGGCAGCCAGTCGGCGGCGTTGTCATCGCAGATGTACTGGAACCGGTGGGTGACGCTGGCGCGCAGCACACCGGGGCAGCGGCCGGGCGGGTGCTGCGGGTTGAGCGGCTCGTTGACATAGACAAGCTCCCCGCCGACCGCCAGCATCTTGCCCACCCAACTCGTCCCGCTACGAGGCAGCCCGGTAACCAGAATCGGGGTCATGCTGTGGCCCAGGTTCGGGGGCGCGGGAAAACCAGGATCGGGCTCATGGTTCGGCGGCGCGGGGAACCCAGGGTCATGGGCCGGCGGCGCGGGGGATCCAGGGGCGAGCTCATCTGGTGGTGGCGTGGGGAACCCAGGGTCATGGGCCGGCGGCGCGGGGGATCCAGGGGCGAGCTCATCTGGTGGTGGCGTGGGGAACCCAGGGTCATGGTCCAGTGGCGCGGGGGATCCAAGGTCGGGCTCATGTGGTGGCCTGGGTTCGGGGGTGCAGGGTTGGGCTCATGCGGTGGCCTGGGTTCCTGGGTGCGGGGGAAGCGGGATTGGGTCTTGGTTCGGGGGTGTGGGGGAGCAGGGTTGGGGTCATGGGGTGGACCAGGTTTGGGGGCGGAGGGCGGTGAGGCTGTGGCGGCCGAAGGGGTGGAGGCCGTAGCGGCGGTGGAGTTGCCAGAGCGGGAGCAGGTTTTTGACGATCACGCCGCCGGACCAGCCGAGCACCGCGCCGACGGCCCCGTGTGACGGGATCAGCGCCAGGTCGAGCGCGAGCGTGCAGGCGATGGCGGCGATCAGGTTGAGGAGGCTTGAGGTGGTGTGTCCGGCGGCGGTGAGCACCACGTCGACCATGCCGCACGCGGTGGCCAGCATCATCGTCGCGGACAGGATCAGCGCCACGGGTACGGCCGCGCCGTATTCCTGGCCGAAGATCCGCAGCAGCCAAGGCGCGATGGCCGCATAACCGAGCCAGACGGGCCAGGTCAGCAGCACCAGCCACATGGTCGTGGCCTGGTAGAGCTCGCGGGCGCGTACCAGGTCGCCGCGGGCGAGTGCCTGGATGAGCCGGGGTTGTGCGGCCTGGGCGAGGCCCTGGTTGGCGAGCTGGCCGATGACCTTGAACCGGGTGGCGGCGGTGTAGACGGCGGCAGGGGCGGGCCCGGCCAGCATCGCGACGATCACGATGTCGAGCCGCTGGAAGATCGCCTGGATGGCTCCGGCCGCCGACCTCGGCGCGGTGTAGCGCCACAGGTCGTGCCCGGTGCCGGGCAGGTAGGGGGTGCGTGGCAGCCGCCCGCGCAGGCTGAAGACCGCCAGCGCCAGCACCACCGGGTACGGCGCCGCCCAGGCCGCCAGCAACAACCCCTCCGGCGAGCCCCCAGCCCAGCCTCCTGCCGAACCCTCGGGCGAGCCACCTGCCGAACCCTCCTGCGAGGTCCCCGCCGAGCCCCCTGATGAGCTCCCCGTCCAGCCCTCCGGCGAGCCAGCTGCCCAACTCTCCGGCGAGCCGGCGGGCCACCATCCGCGTGTCCACGCCAGACAGGCAACCGCCACGAGGACGAGCTGGGCCACCGGGAGCAGGATGCCGTCGTACAGCACGGTCGGCCGCATCACGCCGAACCCGCGCGTGGCCGCCAGCAGGATGTCCGCGGCCACCATGACGGGCAGGACCAGCGCGACTATCCCCAGCTGTGGATAGAGAACGACCCCCGCGACCGAAGCCAGCACCACCCCCGGCACCAACGCCGCCCTGACATATCCGGAAATGCCCCGATAATCAAAGGTCTTCGCCCGCGCGATGAAGAAGATCAGCCCGTTGCCAGCGTCCAGCTTGGCCACCCCGGCCACCATCAGCGCCAGCGCCACCGCGGTGAAGAACGACCCGGCCACCGACACCTCGAAGGCCCTGGTCACCAGCACCACGAGCACGAACTGCGCCACCGCCCCGGCGGCCGCCCCGGTGAGCCCGGCCACGCCGCCCCTGGCGACCTGGCGCAGCGACGCCCGCCGTACCCCGGTCACTGGCGCCATGACGGATCACCGCCCAGCCATCGCACGAGCTGCTGGTCGTAGACCTCGAAGTGGTCGCGCAACGTCTGCCGCAGCGACTCCGCGACCGGCTTGGGCAGCGGTCGCCCGTTGTGCCGCTCGAAGACCGGATCGCCCAGGCGCGGGACTTCCAGGAACTCCAGCACCCGGTCATAGATCCGCTCGGGCGTGCGGAAGAACCGGTGGCTGTCGATCACCAGGATGCGATCCTGTCCGAACAGCGGCTCCAGCCGGTCGAGCTGCTCGGCGTAGCGGCCGCGGGCCAGGTAGGCGTGGTGGCGGTGGGAGTGGTGGACCGCCTCCGGCCGGCTGCGGAGCAGCTCCTCGGCGCCGGCCAGCCGCTTGTCCTCCAGCTCCACCGCGTACTCGAAGTGCGACTCGGTCTCGAAGCCGCGGGCCAGCTCGTGCGCGTGGGCCGAGCAGGCCCGCTCCACGGGGTCGCGCACGAGCACGATCAGCTTCACCTCCGGCAGGTCACGGGCGATGCGCTCACCGGCCAGCGGATGGAACAGGTAGTACGGCGACGACTCGAACGCCAGCGGCCGGTGCCCGTGCTTACGCGCCAGCAGCGCCGCGCCCACCTTCAGCGGGAAGTGGCCCTGGTACCAGGGCATGCCGCGCGCGTAGTCGACGTCGAAGTAGTGCACGCCCTTGTGCAGCACCGGCTTGAGCAGCAGCGGATGCTGCGCCAGCGCGCGGTAGAGCGAGGTGGTGCCGCACCGCTGCGCGCCGACGATCAGGAACGACGGCAGGATCCGCCCGGCCGAGGTGAATCTGCCCGTGGTCCGCGAGACGGCCAGCACCGATTGCTTCATCGCGTTCATGTGAGCAGCTCCTGGGAGTCGACGAGCGGGTTGAGCCAGGTGCTCGGCGAGCCGAGCGGCTCGTGGCCGTCGGCGGCGTGCCGGTCGGCCAGCGCGATCAGGTAGAACAGGGCGGTCTGCCGGGCGACGGCGGAGCTCAGCCCGAGCGGCGCCAGCACGCCCACGGCCTGGGCCAGGCAGGCACGGGCGGCGGTGGGCGCGTCCATCCTGCGCAGCGCGCGCTGGAACAGGTGGTGAAGGGCGTCGAAACCATAGGGCACGCCGGTTTCGTACCGCTCCCAGTCCCAGACCAGCAGGCGGCCGTCGGCCGACGGGCAGATGTTCCACGGGGAGAGGTCGCCGTGCCAGGCGTGCTCGGTGCCACCGGTGGCGGCGATTTCCTTGACCGCCCGGCCCAGCAACGTCGCCGGCACCCGGCCCCGGCCGGTGACCGGCAGCGGAGACAGCGCCAGCACCGAAAGGTCGCGCCAGAGGGCGTGGTGGAGGACGGTCGGCGGCTGGACCGTCTTCAGCGGCAGGTCGGCCAGCCGCTGGAGCGCGCGGGCCTCGTTGGCGATCAGTTCCTGGGCGCGCGGGGTGTCGCCGATCTTGACGAAGGCGATCAGCCCGGACTTGGTGTGCGCCTCCAGGATCGGCTTGCGGTTGGCGCGTCTGGCCGGCCGTACGTGCAGGACGGTCTCGACGCGGACGCCGAAGACGTCGCCCAGGTACGCCGAGATCGACCCCTCGACCGGAACCATCACCCTGGGCCCGAGTGCGGCGTGCCACCACCGGCGCGGCGCCAGCCGCCGGGGCAGCAGCGCGTGCGGCAGCAGACTGTACGGCTGAGGCGACCCGTGACCGGGAAACAGCACCCTGACGGTCTGGCCGAGATAGCGCAGCCGGATCTTCGCGTCGTTCATGTCGTGTTCCTCCACAGGAGGGCGAAGGAGATGAGGTAGAGGCTGAGCGGCGTGACCAGGCCGTCGTAGACGAACATGTAGAGCAGCACGAGCAGCATCACCAGCACCCCGGCCAGCCCGACGGGGCTGCGGTCGCGCCAGTGACGGCGCACCGCGCCGGCGAAGAAGGCCACGTAGAGGACGGCGCCGGTGACGCCCTGGGTGATGAGCAGCAGCCAGAGCTGCCCGTCGCTGCCCAGCGGCGGATGGCCGCAGCCGGTGCACCAGTCGGTCTTGCCGGTGGTGATCGTGCGGTGGTTGCCGGTGGCGTTGCGGGTGTTGCCGAAGCCGATCACGGGGGAGTGGGCGGCGGCCTCGATCGTCGCCGAGACGGTGAACGCCCGGATGTCGTTGGAGTGCGGGTTGTCCAGGCGCTGGATGACCAGCGCGGCCAGCGGGCTGAGCGCGAAGACCAGCGCCGCGGTGGTGGCGATGGCGCAGACGGTGAGCCTCGTCCGGCCGCCGACCCGGAGCACGAGGTAGAGGGCGGCCAGGCCGAGGCCGATCCACAGGCCGCGGTTGAGCGAGTAAACAACGGGGACGGCGGCCAGGGAGATCAGCACCACGGCGGCGGCCTTGCGGCGCCGCCCGCCGTACACCCACCAGCCGACCACGAACCAGACCAGCAGGATCGACAGGTTGCTGCCCCAGGCGTTGGCCCATTCGAAGGGGGCCTCGGGGCGGGGCAGGCCGTAGCCGAGCACCTTCTGCGTCTGGGCGGCGGTGGGGTGGATGAGGTTTTGCACGAAGGAGTTGCCGGCGATCCAGTCGGGCAGCACGAGCTCGACCGGCGAGGTGTAGGAGAACTTCGGGAACAGGACGCCGAGCAGCCCGCCGGCCACCGTCCAGACGAACAGCACGCCCAGCATCCGCACCAGCCGCAGCTGCGACAGCTCCTGTTTCGTGAGGTTGCCCAGGTAGAGGACGACGACGAACAGGGAGGCGTAGAGCGCGAACCGCATGCCGTAGCCGATCAGCCGCCCCGGCCCGAGGCCGCCGTAGGTGCCGGGCGGCGCCTCGGCCAGCGCCAGCCCGCTGACCAGATAGCCGGCCAGCAACAGCACCCACAGCCCAGCGCCGCGCGGCAGCCTGATGGGCCGGCGCCGCCACAGGATGAGCGCCATCGGCACCGCCATCACCACGACCGACAGCCCGCCGAAGCCCAGGGCCCACCACACGGGGTAGCCGACGAGAAGCGCGGCGATCGGCCACGCCGGATCCTTCACGGCCTTTTGCCGGGAGTGTCGGTGATGGCGGGCATGGGGGTGGTCTCGGGTTCCGGCACGGGCGCGGGAACGACGAGCTTGTCGAGGGTCTGCGACAGCTTGGGCAGCGCCCTGGACTTCTCCGGCGGCGCCGGCAGGTCGCCCGTGCAGGTCACCGCGCCGATGATCGGCACGTCGTGCCTGCTCAGATGGCGTACGGCTGCCGCGACGTCCGCGGCCACCGCCTTGCGCAACGTGATCAGGAGGATCGCCGCGTCGGCCTTGGCCAGGTCGCTCACGTCGTCGCCGTTGAGCACCGACAGCGGGGCGCGGGAGGCCAGCGGGGCGGCCAGGGCGTGCGCGCCGGGACCAGGCGGCACCACCCTGACCAGCAGTCGCTTGCCCGGACAGGCGGCGACCACCGAGGAGGCCAGGTCGTGGAGCGTGCCCTTGTCCAGGACCTTGACCTGATCGGACAGGTCGGCCAGGACGGCGACGCCGGTCAGCCGCTCGACGTCGGCGGCGCGGCGCAGCCGGGTGTCGAGCTGGTCGCGGCCGTAGCCGGCGGCGGAGCCGGCCAGCAGGCCGAGCATGAGGCCCGCGCCGAGATAGAGCGGCAGGCTGGGCGCGCTGGGCGCGGTCGGCATCGCCGCCTCGCTGATCACCGTGCCGGGCGTGAGGGCGAGCGTCTTCAGGCCGTCGTACTTCATCGTCAGGCTGAGTGCCTGCCGGTTGAGCACGCTCTGCCGGTGGGTGGCGACGGCGTGGCCCGCGGTGCCCCTGCGCAGCTTGGCCACCTGCTCGGCGGTGTCGCCGAGGGCGGTGTTGACCTGTTTGAGCTTGGCCAGGAGCGCCTTCTGCTGGGCGGCGAGCGCGGTCTGCGCGGATTCGGTGCGATGGGCCAGATACGCCTGCGCGTAGGCCCGCGACTGCGCCGCGGCCGTCTCCGGGTCCGCCGCGGTGACCGCGATCGCCAGCACGGAGGAGTTGGGCGGCACGCTCACCTCGGCCGGCTCGGCCGCCGGGATCTTGAGCGCGGTCGCCGTCATGGCCGCCACGACGGCCGACTGCGCGATCTGCGCCTCGGTGTCGAGGTTGAGCGCCTCGCGCTGGCGGCTGGTGACCTGGTTGGTCTGCTCCTGGACGCCGACCGGGGCGACCAGCACCTCGGTGGTCGCGGTGTAGGCGGGCGGGACGAGCCTCCAGAGGCCGAGCGCGGCGGCGACCGCGGCCAGCAGACAGCCGGCGAAGAGCAGCTTGCGCCTGCGGAGCAGCGACAGGTGCTCCGCCAGGTCCGTGCCGGAGCTACGGGCCTGGACGGCCGGCGGCGGGCTCATGGAAGTGTTTACCCCGTGCTTCCGATCGGCGACTCTGCGTCACTATAGGGCGCGCGGATATTGCCCCGTTTGAATACGGAAGATTTTCTCCGGTACGGCTCCGCCATCCGCCTGGAAATGTCCCACGATAATAGGGAAATGCCACTCAAAATCGGGCGAAAGGAATTGGCGGCGGAGTCGATTCCGCGGTGACTGATCGGCGCTCTCGGCAAGCTCGGTTCCCCGAGTGTACCTGCGATTTCTCGCGCGTCGAACCACCCCGGCCGTGGAAAACCGGGAAGGTGGCACTGGCTGAAAGTGTCGCCCGGCCGTGGCAAAGTTGCAACGTTGTTTTACCCCGGGGTGGGGGTCCCGGGAGGAAGGACAAAGGGGTCGACGTGTTTCAACGGGGAATTCTGGTTAAAAGCCGAAAAATCGGCATGAGGGTGCTGCTTATCGGCGTTCTCCTGCCGGTCGCGGCCTGCAGCGGCGCCGAGGGCGTGCGTGATCCTGGCCCGGGCGACGCCGAGCGGGTCAACGGAAGGCTGGGCATCGACCGGTCGCCCGCCTGCGCGGTCACGGCCAAGCTCATCCCGTCATGCGGCGCCTGGTGGGGCATGGCGCCCGAAATTTTCACCGGGCTGCCGGTCGGCAGGGCCGTACAAAAAGCCGAGGAGCGGATGGGCGCGACCGCCGACATCGTGCACGTCTACCACCGGGGGAGCGAGCTGTTTCCCACGGACAAGGAGATCGCTCTCGCCCGAGACCCGCTCAAACCGCGCATGCTGCTCATCAACTGGAAGCCGTCGTTCGAGCAGACGTGGGCCGAGATCGCCGACGGCGCGCTCGACCGCCGGATCGACCGGCTGGCGGAGCACGTCCGCGACACGTTCCCGGAGCGCTTCTTCCTCACGATCCACCACGAACCGGAAAACGACGTCGTGCCGTCGGCGGGCTCCGGCATGCAGGCGGCCGACTACGCCGCGATGTTTCGGCACGTGGTGCTCCGGCTGCGGGAGAAGGGCGTGAAGAACGCCGTCACCGTCATGACCTACATGGGCGCGCCCAACTGGGCGGCCAAGTCCTGGTTCCAGAGCCTCTATCCGGGTGACGACGTCGTCGACTGGGTCGCCATGGACCCCTACGCCGACGCCAACGTGCGCGACCTGGCCGGACTGGTCAACAAGACCCGCAAGGACTACCCCGGCTGGCCGGGCTTCTACCGCTGGATGCAGTGGCGCTTCCCCGGCAAGCCGATCATGGTCGCCGAATGGGGCGTCTTCGAGCGCTGGAGCGACCGCGCCTTCAAGCGTGCCTTCTACGAGTCGGTCCGCACCCAGATCAAGCACTTTCCGCAGATCAGGGCGCTGGTCTACTTCGACTCCCCGAAGGCGCCGCGCGGCGACACACGTTTCGACACCACCGCGGAGGGCCGCCGCGCCTTCACCGACCTGGCCCGCGACCCCTACTTCCGCTCCACCAAGGTTCCGCGCCCCTGAAACGTCAGCGGATCCAGCGCCCGGCGCGCAGCGTGTCCAGCACCCGCGACACCGCCGCCTCGATCGAGAGGTGCGTGGTGTCGATCGTGAGGTCGGCGTCGTCGGGCTCCTCGTACGGATCGGAGACGCCGGTGAACGACGGGATGGCGCCGGAGCGGGCCTTGGCATACAGGCCCTTGCGGTCGCGCCGCTCGCACTCCTCCAGCGGCGTGGCCACGTGGACCAGCAGGAAGTCCGCCCCGACCCCCTCCACCATGGCCCGCACCTCGTCCCGGGTCCGTGCGTAGGGGGCGATCGGGGCGCAGATGGCCAGGCCGCCGTGCCGCGCCGTCTCGGCGGCGACGAAGCCGATGCGCCGGATGTTGAGGTCGCGATCCTCCTTGGAGAACGTCAGCCCCTTCGACAGCAGGTGCCGCACCACGTCCCCGTCGAGGTAGGTGATCGTCCTGCCGCCCTCTTCGAGCAGCGCGTCGCGCAGCCCGCGGGCGATCGTGGACTTGCCGGAACCCGACAGACCGGTGAAGAACACCACGAGCCCGCGCCGGTGCGGCGGCCCGGGGATCTTCACGGGCTCCGGGCCTGCCAGGTGCTCGGTGGCGCCGTAGGCGGTGGCGACGTGCTCGCGGAGTTCGAGGTCGAGCTCGGGTTCCTCGCGCGGCGCCAGGGGCACGGGGACGACGAGGGTGTCCTCGGGGAGCTGGTTCTTGGCCTTGAGCGCGGCTCGCACGACGGCCGGGCCGGCTTCGCCGTACGCGAGAGGAAGAAGGAGGATGCGCGCGCCGAGCTCCTTGGCGGTGGCGACGACCTCGCCGAGGTCGTCGAGGGGGCCGCGCATCGTGACCGCGAGCGTCTCGCGCCCGCCCAGCTCGGCGCGGACCCGCTCAGGGGTACGGCGCAGCCGCGCGAACGGCCCGTGCTCCGGCGGGTTGAGGCTCCTGAGCGGCCCGGTGGCGCCCTGCCCGGTCACGGTGACCACGGCCAGCGGCAGACCTTCCGGATCGAGCAGGGTGACCTCGTCGCCGGGTCCGGCCTGGTCGGGCAGGTGGAGCGTCACCGGCGCCGGCCAGGGCGTGCCGTCGGCCAGGGTGCCGCGCTCCTCGACGGAGTGCAGATCGTCGTGCCCAAGGAAGCCCTTGAGCGGCTCGAACGCCCCTGACAGGAGAAGTTCGAGATCGGCGAGTTCGCGCTCGTCTGGGGTGAACTCCACGTATTCCATCCCAAGTGAATCGGTAGGAAGGAACTCTAGCGTGCGGCAGGCATAGCGGGACGGTGCATGCGGCGTCTTAGGGGTGACCCATTGGAGGTGAACGTGGACGAACCAGCCTTCCGCGAGTTCGTCGCGGCGCGGTCTCCCGCCCTGATGCGGCTGGCGTTCCTGCTGACCGGCGGCGACCAGCACGCGGCCGAGGACCTGGTGCAGATCGCGCTGTCGAAACTCGCGGGGAAATGGCGGCGGGTGAGCACGCCCGAGGCATATGTACGCCAGGTCATGTACCGCCAGCAGGTGAGCTGGTGGCGGGCGGCCGGGCGGCGGCCGGAGGTGGTGCGCCCGGCGGTGCCAGAGCTGCCGGACGCGGACGCCACCCACCAGAGCGAACTACGCATGGTCTTACGCGGCGCGCTGGCCACGCTGACCCCGCGGCAGCGGACGGTCGTGGTGCTGCGCTACTTCGAGGACCTGCCCGACCACGAGGTGGCCAAGGTGCTGGGCTGCTCGGTCGGGACCGTGCGGAGCACCGCACACCGATCGCTCGCCAAGTTGCGGGAGCTCTTCCCGGAGCTGGAGGTAGTGGGATGACGAAGCAGTTGCGCGAGGTGATGGGCGAGTGGGCCGACGAGGTCCAGGTGCCGCACGACCTGGCCGACCGGGCGCTACGGAGGCGTGCCCGGCGACCCTGGGTCTATGGCGCGCTGGCGGTGGGCGTGGCGGTGGCGCTGGCCGTGGCGGCGATGATCGTGCCGAGGGAGAAGGACATCGTGATCAGGCCCGCGACCGAGGTGACGCTGCCCGCCCGGCCGTCACCGGCGCCGACGGACGTGCGGGCGGACGTGGAAAACGTCCCGCCCAAGAACATGATCGCGGCGGGGAACTACGCGATCTCCTCATATTTCGTGTACTCGACGGAGAAACTGGGCGGCCGGTGGGAGCGCCGCCGCCACACCTGGTGGCTGCTGAACCCCCGGACCGGCACCTACGAGAAGACGCCCTACGCGTGGCTGGACGTGGCGCCGGGCCTGCAGGTGGCAGCCGTGCTCGAAGGCGAGGTGATGGGGCGCAGGATCGGCATCCTCGACATGAACACCGGGCAGTTCCTGACCTGGATCGAGCTGGACCAGGACATCATGAGCCTGCAATGGTCACCCGACGGCACGAAACTGCTGGCCACCGCCTACACCGAGTACCCCCTGCGCTGGAAGCGGAAGGACCCCACCACCACATCGATCGAGCCGACGACCCGCACCGGCTTCTACGTCGTGGACGTGCCGACGAAGAAGGTGGAGTTCCGCCCCATGCCCATCGACGAGAACATCCTCCCCACCGGCTCGCAGGACTTCAACTGGAGCCAGGACGGCAAGCTGGTCTGGGAGGGCCGCGGGGGCGAGCCGAGACGTGCCTACTTCACCCTGGACGGACGTGCGCACGAGGCGCCTCAGGAGGCCTATTCCAGCGCGGGCGTCACGCCGTTGTCGCCCAACGGCGCCCTGCTGCTCGGCGACGCCGGCATGCCCACCTCGATCACCGAGAAGGCGACCGGCCGCGTGGTCGGCAGGCAGCAGGCGTTGCAACTCCAGGCATGGGCCGACGACGAGAGCGTCATCGCGCTGAGGTGCGCGCGCGAGTGCGACAACGAGTTCGACGCGGCGCTGATGCTGATCGGCGTGGACGGCACGGAGAAGCGGCAGCTCAGCGGATACCAGAACAGCGTCAAGGAGGGCGCCTGGGTCTGGGCGCTGACGCCTAGATGAGCCGGGCGAAGTGGTTCTGGGGTTTGCGGATGACCATCGTCACCTCGTCGTGAGAGGACGGGAGGCGGCCGCGCGTGAGCTTGTCCACGAGCGCGACGGCCGCACTCCCGATCCGCCCCATGGCGGGGCCGGTGGTCGCCGTCTGGTCGTCGGTGATCATCAGGCCGCGGGTGAGGCAGAAGGCGTGCATGCCGTCGCGCGAGGTGATCGGCTCGTACACGGCCGGCAGCGGCCCCGGAGTGCCCTCGGCGACCAGCCGCTTCCAGAGCAGCGAGCGCAGCCACGACGGGACGGCCCGGTCGCACCACCCATAGGCGGAACGCCGATCGCGCATCCTGAGCAGCACCAGCCCGCCCGGCCGCAGAGCCTGCAGCATGCGGTCGAGAACCAGCTCGGCATGCTGGATCCGCTCCAGCAGGAACGTCAGCTGGATCACGTCGAACGACCGCGGCGGCATCGGCACCGACCGCATGTCACCCAGCGCCCACGACGCCAGATCCTGCCGCGCCTCGACGACCGCCCGCACAGCCGGCAGCTCCTCGTCGACCCCGGTGACCCTGGTCTCCATCCGCTCCAGAAGGAGCGGCTCGTCACGCGCGCACCCGGCGATGAGAATGTCGAGCCGCCGCCCCAGCTGCTCGGTCCACTGCTCGCGGATCCGCTGACCAAACAGGTCGCCCCGCAGAGCGACCGCACGCACCTCTGACATGTCACCAACAGTAATCACTCGATCGCTCTTAGTTGCGCATTTCTCCACTCTTCCCCGCCCTCTTTCCCCCACCACCCGCGTTCGTCCGCTTCCATCACCTGTGAGCCAAACCTCCCGTCCACTCCCTCCCGTCATGCGATGAAGCTCCCGCGCGGTGCCAGCCCCGCCGACGCCCTGCCTCCATCCCCGCTGTTGCGTCACGCTGCCCGGTGCGTCTCTACCGCATCGCGCCGCGCCCGTCCGTCGCGGCCGCCGTCTGCCGCGCCTCGCTTCACGTCGGTCCTTCACGGCAGGCCACCCCTCTGCGTGTTGGTCGCGTCTGGCTTCACGCCGGTCTGTTGCTTGTGCATGCCTGTCACGTCTGGTCTCAAGCCGGTTCTTGCTTGTGCGTGTCTGTCGCGTCCGGTCTCACACCGGTCTGTTGCTTGTGCGCGTCAGGTCTCACGCCCATCCGTTACGGCAAGCCGCCCCCACGCCCCCCGCCGCCATGGGCGCGCCTCCGTGCAAGGTCGCCCGGCAGTCGGACAAACGCACCGCCGTAACGGCGCCCGCTCACCACCCGCGCGGAAACCGCACACCGGGGCCGCATGGAAACCCGTGAACCGGAGCTTGAACCGGAGCTTGAACCGGGGCTTGAATCGGGGGCCGCGCGGAAACCCGTGAATCGGAACCACGTCGAAACCCGTGAATCGGGACCGACTCGTAATGCGGCAAGTGGGGATATTTCTGGTGAAATGTCGGGGTGGAGACGCTGAAGGACCTCCTTGACGGCGTGGCGGCCGGACACCTGCCCGCTCCCGACGGAGCCGTGGACCTCCTCCCGCAACCCACCACCCGAGACCTGGGCATCATCGCCTTCACCGCCCACACCGTGGTCTTCGCCGACCTCCACCCCATCTGGCTGCGCGCCCGCCTGCCGGAAGGCGACCTGTCGGCGCCGCTGAACCCGCCCTTCCTCCGGGCCCTGGAACGCAAGACCGGCCGCCGCGTGGACGGCCTGGACATGCTCCTCCTAGCCCAGCCTCTCCCCGGCCCACCGGCGGCGGCCCTGACCGAGGTCACCAGCCGCGCCCATCCGAGGGTCGCGCGAGCCCACCGCCACCGCGACGGCGTACGCGCATGGGGATGCGAGGGCGGCCTCCTCGTCCTGGGCCGGGGCGTCGCGGGCCGCTGGGAGGCCGCCGTGGAGATCGCCCCAGAACACCGGGGCAGAGGACTGGGCCGCACCCTGGCCACCGCCGCCCGCCACCTGGCCCCCGAACCCGTCTGGGCCCAGGTGGCCCCGGGCAACGCCGCCAGCGTCCGCGCCTTCCTCGCCGCCGGCTTCCTCCCCATGGGCTCAGAAGCCCTCCTCCCCCCACCCGACTAACCCCCACCCCCACCCCCACCCCCACCCCCACCCCCACCCACCTCTCGATCGGCCGTCGCCGGGATTTGGCCGCCTGGGCATGGTGCGCCACCTGGGTGCGGGGGCGCGTGGGTGGTGAGCGGGCGCCGTTACGGTGGCGCGTTCGTCCGACTGCCGGGCGACCTTGCACGGACGTTTTGCCCGCGTCGGTGGGAGGCGTTTGCGTGGCGGAGCCGTAACGGATGGGGCGGGTGTGTGGTGTGCGGTGGAGGACGGGCGCGGAGGGTAGAGCGCGCGGGATGTGCGGCGGGTGGGACGCGCGGGATGTGCGGCAACAAGCAGGCGAGGAGACGAGGAGACAAAGAGGAGACGAAGAAGGGAGGAGACGAAGAAGGGAGGGAAGGGCGGCGGGAAGGCGAAAGGGCGGGGGAGGGCAAGAGACGGGTGGGAGAGGGACAGTAGGGTGGGAGTTGACCCCCGCGACCGATGCAGGCCGGGGGTAGTCGTGTTGCCCCGGGCTGGGGCGATCATGTTGCGTGGGGCTGTGGATGAGTCTTTCCGGACTGCTTGACCTTGTTGCCGCCGATCCCAAGTTGACCGCCGCTCTCGAGGAGGGCGGCGATGTCGCGCTGGTCGCGCCCGCGGCCATGCGGCCGTTCGGCGTGGCCGCGCTGGCCGGACATGATCAGCGGACTGTGCTGGCCGTCACCGCTACCGGGCGTGAGGCCGAGGATCTGGCGGCGGCGCTCACGAGCCTGATCGAGCCCAGCACCGTCGCCGTCTTTCCCGCCTGGGAGACGCTGCCGCACGAACGGCTCTCGCCGCGCAGCGACACCGTGGGCCAGCGGCTCGCGGTGCTCAGGCGGCTGGCGCATCCGGTCAGTGGCGACGTTTCGGCTGGGCCGCTGAGTGTGATCGTGGCGCCGGTGCGCGCCCTGCTGCAGCCCATCGTGAAGGGGCTCGGCGATCTTGAGCCGATCCGGCTGCGGGCGGGTGACGACGCCGATCTGGACGACGTGGTCGACCGGCTGGTCACGAACGGCTACCACCGCGTGGACATGGTGGAGCGGCGTGGCGAGGTGGCGGTGCGTGGCGGGCTGCTGGACGTGTTCCCGCCGACGGAGGAGCATCCGCTGCGGCTGGAGTTCTGGGGCGACACGGTCGAGGAGATCCGCTGGTTCAAGGTGGCCGACCAGCGCTCGCTGGAGGCGGCCGAGGACGGGTTGTTCGCGCCGCCGTGCCGTGAGCTGCTGCTGACGCCCGAGGTGCGGGAGCGGGCCAGGGCGCTGGGGGAGGAGCATCCTTCGCTGGCTGAGGTGCTCGACCAGCTGGCCGAGGGTCTGCCGGTGGAGGGGATGGAGGCGTTCGCGCCGGTGCTGGCGGGGGAGATGGACCTGCTGGTCGATCATCTGCCGGCGCGGTCGGCGGTGTTCGTGTGTGATCCGGAGCGGATCCGCGGGCGGGCCGAGGAACTCGTGCGGACTTCTCAGGAGTTCCTGGAGGCGTCGTGGATCAACGCGGCGGCCGGTGGCGAGGCGCCCATCGATCTCGGCGCCGCGGCCTTCAGGACGCTGGACGACGTGCGCGGGCACGCCGACGCGCTGGGGCAGCAGTGGTGGACGCTGGCGCCGTTCGGATCCGGGGTGGAGCTGGACGCGCACGACTCCGAGGCGTATCGGGGCGACACGGCGCGGGCGCTGGCCGACATCAAGGGCTGGCTGGCCGAGGACAAGGCGGTCGTGCTGCTCAGTGAGGGCATGGGCTCGGCCGAGCGTATGGTCGAGCTGCTCAAGGGCGTGGACGTTCCCGCCCGTCTGCAGAAGTATCTGGACAAGGCGCCGGAGCCCAAGGTCGTCCACGTCACCACCGGCCTCATCGAGCACGGCTTCGTCACCAAGGATCTCGCCGTCCTCACCCACCTCGACCTCGTCGGGCAGAAGGCCTCCACCAAGGACATGCGCCGCCTGCCCAGCCGCCGGCGCAACATGGTCGACCCGCTCCAGCTCAAGGTCGGCGACCACGTGGTGCACGAGCAGCACGGCGTCGGCCGCTACATCGAGATGGTCCAGCGCACGATCCAGGGCGCGACCAGGGAGTACCTGGTCATCGAGTACGCCAAGGGCGACCGCCTGTATGTGCCCACCGACCAGCTCGACGAGGTCACCAGGTACGTGGGCGGCGAGGCCCCCACGCTCAACCGCATGGGCGGCGCCGACTGGGGCAAGGCCAAGGCCAAGGCCAAGAAGGCCGTCAAGGAGATCGCCGGCGAGCTGATCAGGCTCTACAGCGCTCGCATGGCCAGCCCCGGCCACGCCTTCGCCGCCGACTCGCCGTGGCAGCGCGAGATGGAGGACGCCTTCCCGTATGCGGAGACCGGCGACCAGCTTGAGGCCATCGACGAGGTCAAGCGGGACATGGAGCGCGGCGTCCCCATGGACCGCCTCATCTGCGGCGACGTCGGCTACGGCAAGACCGAGATCGCGGTGCGCGCGGCCTTCAAGGCGGTCCAGGACGGCAAGCAGGTCGCGGTGCTGGTGCCCACGACGCTGCTGGTGCAGCAGCACATGTCGACGTTCACCGAACGGTTCTCCAGCTTCCCCGTCTCGCTCAAGCCGGTCTCCCGCTTCCAGACCGACGGCGAGGTCAAGGGCACGCTGGAGGGGTTGCGCTCGGGCGCGGTGGACATCGTCATCGGCACCCATCGCCTGCTCAGCCCCGAGGTGCGCTTCAAGGACCTCGGCCTGATCATCATCGACGAGGAGCAGCGCTTCGGCGTCGAGCACAAAGAGGCCATGAAGCACCTGCGCACGCAGGTGGACGTGCTGGCGATGTCGGCCACGCCGATTCCGCGCACGCTGGAGATGGGCCTGACCGGCATTCGCGAGATGTCCACGATCCTCACCCCGCCCGAGGAGCGGCACCCGATCCTCACCTTCGTCGGCCCCTACGACGAGAAGCAGCTCACCGCCGCGATCCGCCGCGAGCTCATGCGCGACGGCCAGATCTTCTTCGTGCACAACCGGGTGGCCTCCATCAACCGGGTGGCCGCGCGGGTCAAGGAGCTCGTGCCCGAGGCCCGCGTCGCGGTCGCGCACGGCCAGATGAACGAGCACCAGCTCGAGAAGATCATGGTGGGTTTCTGGGAGCGCGAGTACGACGTGCTCGTGTGCACCACGATCGTCGAGTCCGGGCTCGACGTGCCCAACGCCAACACGCTCATCGTCGACCGGGCGGACAACTACGGGCTGTCCCAGCTCCACCAGCTGCGCGGACGCGTGGGCCGGGGCCGCGAGCGCGGCTACGCCTACTTCCTGTATCCGCCGGAGAAGCCGCTCACCGAGACCGCGCACGAGCGCCTGGCCACGATCGCCCAGCACACCGAGATGGGCGCCGGCATGTATGTCGCGATGAAGGACCTGGAGATCCGGGGCGCGGGCAACGTGCTGGGGGCCGAGCAGTCGGGGTTCATCGCCGGGGTGGGCTTCGATCTCTATGTCCGGTTGATGGCGGAAGCCGTACAGGAGCAGAAGGCGAAGCTGTCGGGGCAGGCGGTCGAGCAGGAGCACCACGACGTGAAGGTCGAGCTGCCGATCAACGCGCACATCCCGCACGACTACGTCACCTCGGAGCGGCTGCGGCTGGAGGCCTACAAGCGGATCGCCGCGATCGCCTCCGACCTCGGCATCGACGAGGTGCGCGCCGAGCTCACCGACAGGTACGGCAAGCCGCCCGTGCAGGTCGAGAACCTTCTGGCGGTGGCGCGTTTCCGGCTCAGGGCCCGGCAGGCGGGGCTCACGGACGTCACGCTGCAGGGGCAGAACATCAAGTTCGGCCCGGTCGTGCTGAAGGAGTCGCAGCAGGTGCGCCTGGACCGGCTCTACAAGAGCGCCATCTACAAGCAGGCGGCGAAGACGCTCCTGGTGCCGATGCCGAAGACCAAGCCGGTGGGCGGGCAGCCTCTTCGCGACCTGGACCTGCTCAAATGGTGCGGGGACCTGGTCGAGGCGATGTTCCTGGAGCCCGCACGGGTAAGCTAGCGCCGGTTTTTGTCGGAAAGGATGCACGTGAAGTCGATTCGAGTGGCCGTGGCCGCCGCCGCGGTGGGTGTCGCGCTGACCGCCTGCTCCAGCCCGGTCGAGGCGGGCGCCGCCGCCGTCGTCGGTGGGGAGCGCATCGCGGCGAAGGACCTCAACTCCGAGGTCCAGCAATATGAGAAGGCGCTGACCGCGGCGCGGCTGGACGCGAGCGCGCTTCAGGTGCCGCTCAACCAGTTCGTGCTGTTCCGGATGACGAACGAGGCGGTCTACCGCCAGCTCGCGCAGAGGTACAAGGTCCAGGTCAGCGAGTCGGAGATCGACACCGCGCTGAAGGACCCGGGCCAGCAGCAGACTCCGGCGATGAACCTGCTGTCGAAGGGCGTGCCCCCGGGCGACGCCCGCGACTACCTGCGCGGCGAGCTGTCGATCCAGAAGATCCTCCAGCAGTTCGGCGGCGCCCAGAACCAGCAGGCGATCGAGAAGCTCCGCACGGAGTTCACCACGGTCAAGGTCACCTACAGCCCGCGCTACGGCCGGCTGAACACGCAGCCGACGCAGGAGAACCCGTCGATGTTCGTCGACACAGGCCGCTTCGGCAAGCTCACCCCCACCCAGCAGCCGCAGCAGCAGCAACAACCGCCGCAGAGCTGAGCATGCCGCTCATCGTCGTCACCACCTCGCCCAGGGTCGCTCCCGGCCTGCTCAGCCACCAGGCGTGGCAGGCGCTGCGCTCGGGCGAGGTGCTGACCGCCTCGGCCGCCCACCCGCAGCTGCCCTACCTCGCCGAGGCGGGCGTCGAGGTCACGGTCGGCCCGCAGAATCCGGCCGAGCTGGTACGGCGGGCCGTCGGCGCCACGCTCGTCTGGCTGGCCATGGACGACGAGGACTTCCTGCGCGCTGCCGGGCACGCGGCCCTGGCGCTGGACGAGCCGCCGGTGATCGAGATCGTGCCCGGCTCCTACGACCTGCCGGGTGCCCGGGTGCTCGACCTGGTCGGCGTGATGGACCGGTTGCGGGTGGAATGCCCCTGGGATCGGAAGCAGACGCACGAGACGCTGGTGCCGTATCTGCTGGAGGAGGCGTACGAGGTCCTGGAGACGATCGAGCACGGCGACTATCCGGCGCTGCGCGAGGAGCTGGGTGACCTGCTGCTGCAGGTGGTCTTCCACGCGCGGGTGGCCGAGTCGTTCGACATCGACGACGTCGCGGAGGGCATCGTCGAGAAGCTGGTCAGGCGGCACCCGCACGTGTTCGGCAGCGTCACGGCGGAAACCGCCGACGAGGTGAACGACAACTGGGAGGCCATCAAGGCCGCCGAGCGGGCCGAGAAGGGCACCGAGTCGATCCTGGACGGCGTGCCGATGGGCCAGCCGTCGCTGTCGCTGGCCGCCCAGCTCGTCCGGCGGGCCGAGCGGTCCGGCGCCCCGGAGGCGCTGGCGCAGGCGGTGGGCCAGGGGGTGGCCCGCGAGCTGTTCGACCTGGTGCGCCGGGCCCAGGACGCCGGCCTCGACCCGGAGGCGGAGCTGCGCGCGGCGGCCCGCGACTACCGCGAGCGCGTGCGCAACTGGGAAACGCGCACCACCTGAGCACCGGCGTGATCCGCGCCCGATTAAACCCAAGTGGCGGGATATGTCGGGAGATGTCAGGATCGAGCGGGGTTACGGGGGGAGTTGCGAATGGCTGAGGTGCGCCGCCTGAGATCGGGCGAACCTCGTGAAGTGGCGGGATACCGCCTGATAGGCGTGCTCGGCGACGGCGGGCAGGGCTCGGTGTACCTGGGGGAGGACACCGAGCGGGGCCAGGTGGCGGTGAAGGTGCTGCACGCCCGGCTGGTCAGCGACCGCAGGGCGGTACGCCGCTTCCTGGCCGAGGCGCAGACCGCGGAGAAGGTCGCCGGCCACGGCACGGCCCGGGTCATCGAGGCCGGGGTCCTGGACGACCGGCCGTACCTGATCAGCGAGTTCGTGGACGGCCCGTCGCTCCAGCAGTACGTGGTCCAGAACGGCCCGATGAATGGCGCGGCGCTGATGACGCTGGCCACCGCCACCGCGCGGTCGCTGGCCGCCATCCACGAGGCGCAGATCGTGCACCGCGACTTCAAGCCGAACAACGTGCTCATGGGCCCCGACGGCCCGCGGGTGATCGACTTCGGCGTCGCGCGTACTCCCGAGTCGGCGACGACCGCGACCAGCTCCGTCGTCGGCACGCCCGGCTACATGGCGCCCGAGCAGATCTCCGGCGAGAGCGTGACGCCGGCCTCGGACATGTTCGCCTGGGCCTCCACCATGGCCTACGCCGCCACTGGCACGTCGTTGTTCGGCGGCGACTCGATCCCGGCGGTCATGCACCGCATCCTTAACGCCTCGCCCGACCTGTCCGGCATCGAGGAGCCGCTGCGCTCGGTGCTCACCTCGTGCCTGGCGAAGGTCCCCGCCCACCGGCCCGGCGCGGCCGAGGTCCTCAGGGCGCTGACCAGGCGTACTGAGGAGACCAGGCCCGTCGTGCGGCGGGTCAGGCGGCGCAGGCGGCGGATGGCGCTGGCGGGCCTGGCCCTCGTGGTGATGTTCGGCGGCGCGATCGGGCTGACGATGCGCGGCGGCGGGGTGACCGCCGCGGGCGACGAGGGTGCCTCCTCGGAGGCCGACGGCCCGCGCGTGACGGCGTTCGGCGACTTCGACAACAAGATCTCCAAGATCGCGCTCGGCTCCCTGAGCAACGTGAGCATGGTCGCCGCGGCCAACGAGACCACCCAGCGCATCGACCTGTGGAACCCCGACGGCGGCCAGATCATCAATTCCGTCCCGATGGGCGCCAAGGACATCGGCTCGCTGGCCTTCGCCAAGATCGGATCCAAGCAGGCCATCGTCTGGTCGGCGGCCGACGGGGCGATCCGCGTGTGGCAGCCGGGGCAGGGCAACGCCGTCCAGACGATCAGGGCGTGCAAGGGCAAGGGCCGGGCGGCGATGTCCGTCGTGCCCGCGCAGAAAGGCGCCTCCGCGTACGTGAGCTGCGCCGACGGCCGCATGCAGGCCTGGGACCTGGCCAGCGGCAAGCAGGCGAGCCTGTGGCGGCTGGGCCAGTCGGTCCACGACGTGGCCTGGGCGGGCGCCGGCACGAACGTGTTCGCGGTCATGAGCAAGGGACTCCTGCAGCGCATCGACCCGTGGGACAGCGGCACGGTCAAGGCCAGGGCGGTCGTCGAGTCGGGGGCGCCGGCCTCCGGCGTCGAGGCGGCCGACGGGCTGGTCGCGGTCCGCGTCGAGGGGGTCGGCGTGAAGATCTACGACCAGTCGGGGGAGCGGCAGCGGTGCACCGTGAAGATCCCCTCCAAGGCGGCGTCCCCGACCACGCCCACCGACGACTTCGCGCTGAGCAAGGGCGCGCTGGTCACCGGCGTCGACGGGCTGACCGTGTGGAATCCGCGCACCTGCGAGCGGGTCAGGGATCTGCCCTCGACGAGCGGGCCCTTCACCGCCCTGGCGATCGGCCAGTTCAACGGCAGGAAGTCCGTCGTGGTGGCCAAACCTGACGAGGAGATGGCGATTTGGGACCTTGCGGGGTGGTAACCGTACCGGCTGGTAGACCTCGATAGGCTCTGGGAGCGAAACTGCCCTTCGACTCTAGGAGCTTTGACGTGGCTACCATCGAGGTCGTCTACGCCCGCGAGATCCTCGACTCTCGTGGTAACCCCACCGTTGAGGTCGAGGTGGTGCTCGACGACGGAAGCACCGGCCGCGCGGCCGTGCCCAGCGGCGCTTCCACCGGCCAGTTCGAGGCCGTCGAGCTGCGTGACGGCGGCGCGCGCTACCTCGGCAAGGGCGTCGAGAAGGCCGTGCTCGCGGTCACCGACGAGATCTTCGACGAGGTGCACGGCGTCGAGGCCGAGGACCAGCGGATCATCGACCAGATCATGATCGACCTGGACGGCACGCCCAACAAGTCCAAGCTGGGCGCCAACGCCATCCTGGGCGTCTCGCTGGCCGTGGCCAAGGCCGCCGCCGACAGCGCCGAGCTGCCGCTGTTCCGTTACGTGGGCGGCCCCAACGCGCACGTGCTGCCCGTCCCGATGATGAACATCCTCAACGGCGGCGCCCACGCCGACACCAACGTGGACATCCAGGAGTTCATGATCGCGCCGATCGGCGCGTCGAGCTTCAAAGAGGCCGTCCGCATGGGCACCGAGGTCTACCACGCGCTCAAGGGCGTGCTGAAGGAGAAGGGCTACGCCACCGGCCTGGGCGACGAGGGCGGCTTCGCCCCCAACCTGCCCTCCAACCGCGACGCGCTCGACCTCATCCTGGTCGCGATCGAGAAGGCCGGCTACACGCCCGGCGAGGACATCGGGCTCGCGCTCGACGTGGCCGCCTCCGAGTTCCACAAGGACGGCGTCTACACCATCGACGGCAAGGGCCTGTCGGCCGCCGAGCTGATCGCCTTCTACGAGGACCTCGTCGCCAACTACCCGCTGGTCTCCATCGAGGACCCGCTCGACGAGGACGACTGGGAGGGCTGGAAGGCCATCACCACCGCACTCGGCGACAAGGTGCAGCTCGTCGGCGACGACCTGTTCGTGACCAACCCCGAGCGCCTGGAGCGCGGCATCCGCGAGGGCTCGGCCAACGCGCTGCTGGTCAAGGTCAACCAGATCGGCACCCTGTCCGAGACCCTCGACGCGGTCGACCTGGCCCACCGCAACGGCTACAAGTGCATGATGAGCCACCGCTCCGGCGAGACCGAGGACACCACCATCGCCGACCTCGCCGTCGCCGTGAACTGCGGCCAGATCAAGACCGGCGCCCCCGCCCGCTCCGACCGGGTCGCCAAGTACAACCAGCTGCTGCGCATCGAGGAGCTCCTCGACGACGCCGCCCGTTACGCGGGTCGCGCGGCTTTCCCGCGCTTCCAGCGCTAGTTTCGGGTACGGCCGGCGTCCACGGCGGACGCCGGCCCTACCAGCACGGCCCGAAAGCCCGGGAGGGACGCATTGGCGAAGAGACCGCAGCTGACCGGACGGGCCGCCATCCTCGCGGTGGTGGTGTGCGCGATCGCGATGAGCCTGGCGTATCCGGTGCGCGAATACATCGCCAACCGGCGCAACATCGCCGCGCTCGAGGAGCAGAAGGCCCAGGTCGAGGCCGAGCGGCAGGCGCTGGCCGAGGAGTCCAGGCGGATCAGCGACCCCAACTGGGCCAAGCGCACCGCCAAGGAGCGGCTGCACTACTGCGGCCACGGCGAGAAGTGCTACGTGGTGACGCGGCCGGACGCGAGCCCGCAGAAGGTGGCGGCACAGGAGCAGGCGGACATGCCGCCGTGGTACCAGACGTTGTGGGAGTCCATCGAGGCTGCCGACACCGGCAAGGGGCAGAAGGCGCCCACAGGGGAGAAGACCATTAGGGATAAGAGTGGAAAGTAGCGACATCGACGCGGTCACCCGGCAGCTCGGCCGCCCGCCGAGGGGCGTGCGCTCGGTGGCGCACCGCTGTCCCTGCGGCAACCCCGACGTGGTGGAGACCGCGCCGCGGCTGCCCGACGGCACGCCGTTCCCCACGCTCTACTACCTGACCTGTCCCAAGGCGACCTCCGCCATCGGCACGCTCGAAGGCTCCGGTCTGATGCGCGAGATGCAGGCGAGGCTGGCCGAGGACCCCGAGCTGGCCGCCGCCTACCAGGCCGCCCACGACGACTACATCGCCCGGCGTGACAAGGCCGCCGAGGACGAGGACATGGAGCCGCTGCCGCGCGACATGCAGAGCACCGGCGGGATGCCGCTGCGGGTCAAGTGCCTGCACGCGCTGGTCGCGCACGAGCTGGCGGTGCC
Source organism: Nonomuraea endophytica (assembly GCF_014203235.1). Taxonomy (GTDB): domain Bacteria; phylum Actinomycetota; class Actinomycetes; order Streptosporangiales; family Streptosporangiaceae; genus Nonomuraea; species Nonomuraea endophytica. The sequence goes on from NZ_JACHIN010000009.1 coordinate 116,176, forward strand.
GGGCGGCAACCCGTTCGGCGGGGAGGCGCTCGACGCGCTCGGCGAGTGGTGGAAGGACGGCCCGTGCGTATGAGCACGCGGGTGGCCGCCATCGACTGCGGCACCAACTCGGTGCGCCTGCTGATCGCCGACGTGGCCGGCGACTCGCTGCGCGACGTCGAACGGCTGATGGAGATCGTCCGCCTGGGCGAGGACGTCGACCGGACCGGCCGGCTGGCGCCGCAGGCGCTGCGGCGCACGTTCGCCGCCATGCGCCGCTACCGCGAGCTGATCGACCACCACGCCGCCGAGGAGACGCGGGTGGTGGCCACGAGCGCCACCCGGGACGCGGCCAACCGGCAGGAGTTCGTCGAGGGCGTGCGCGAGATCTTCGGCGTCGATCCCGAGGTGGTCAGCGGGCGGGAGGAGGCCGAGCTCTCCTTCACCGGCGCGACCAGGGGCCTGGCCGGGCTGTCGCCGGAGGCGGGGGCGCGCCCGCCGTACCTGGTGCTGGACATCGGGGGCGGTTCGACGGAGTTCGTGGTGGGCGACGACCGGGTCGAGGGGGCGATCTCGGTCGACGTCGGCAGCGTACGGCTGACCGAGCGTTACGTCAGGAACGATCCGCCGACGGTCGCCGAGCTCGAATCAGCGGTGGCCGATATCGAGGCGGCGCTGGATCGGGTGGCGGAATCTGTACCGGTTCAGAAGGCGCGGACATTGGTCGGCCTCGCCGGTTCGGTGACGACGCTCGCCGGTATGGCCCTCGACCTGCCGACATATGACTCGGATAAAATTCACCACTCCCGGATTTCCGCCGGGCAGGTTCACGAAGTAACCCGCAGACTTCTTTCGATGACGCATGGTGATCGTCTTGCCGTGCCGGTGATGCACCCCGGCAGGGCCGACGTCATCGGGGCCGGCGCGCTGATACTCGATCGTGTCCTGAGGCGGTTCGCATTTTCGCAGGTCATCGTCAGCGAGCACGACATCCTCGACGGAATTGCATGGTCGGTCGCCCGATAAGGTCGCGAAATCGGTACGTTACCGGGGTTGATTCGTATTGTGACTGCAATCTGATCTGTGCTTAAGTGAGGAAGCTTTACGGGGGCTTTGCCATATTGTCGTGCACAGATAGTGGCGACGTGGCGACCGTTCCCGAGCGCATCTAGTTCCTCACGGAATGGAGCACTCTCAGATGAAGTCCACTGTGTTGGCACGGAGGGTGGCGGCGCTCGGCGCCACTACCGCCGTGCTGGCCGCCATGGTGTCGGGTCTTATGGCCACCCCGGCATCCGCGGCCTCGACCGCCTCGGCGAGCAAGGCCACCACGGCCGGCGCCAAGGTGACCTCCTCCAAGGCCAAGGTGTCGGTTTCGACGCCCAAGGCCAACCCTCGTTCCTACGAGGGCGCCTGTCCTGTTCAGGTCGATGTCACGTCCCGCATCAAGGTTTCCTCGTCCAAGGGCACCAAGGTCTCGTACCGGTGGCTGCACGGCGACGGATCCAAGAGCGGCGTGAAGACCGTCAAGGTCGGCAAGGGCACCAAGTACATCAACGTCAAGACGAGCATCGACTTCGACGAGGATGTCCAGGGCTGGGAAGCCCTCCAGGTCCTGAGCCCGCGGAAGGTGACGTCCCGCAAGGGTTACTTCGACGTCAGCTGCCACAAGGGCCCGGTCCGCACTGACAAGGACCCGCAGGTCTGGGCGCGCGCTTGGGCGAGCCCCGACAGCTACGTCGGTTCCTGCACCCCCGGCGACAAGATCGACTTTGTTGGCCTGATCAAGGTTTCCGACCCGACCTGGGTCCGTTACCGCTGGGTCCTCAACGGTCACGTCGTCGACTACGGCAAGGTCAAGGTCTGGGACTCCCGCCGGGTCTACTTCGGCTTCTCGCCGAAGTACAGCCACCGCGGCTCCGCCGTTCTGGAGATCCTCGGCCCGGACCGCACGTCCTCCAACCGCGCCTACTACAAGGTGTGGTGCAAGGACGAGGCTCCGGCCGTGAAGGTCTCCGCTTCGAACGTCTCCGCGGTCACCAACCAGACCGACTGCAAGGTCAGCGCGTCCGGCACCGTCAGCTCCAACGGCCGTGCCCGCGTCGAGTACTCGTGGTCGGTCAACGGCAGCACCGTTTACCGTGGCACGGCCTACTTCGGCTACCACGGCGGTTCTGAGCGGGTCTCGTTGCCGGACCACGCCCTGACGGGCGCGGCGCGCGACGGTGGCGTCGTCACGTTGTCGGTCTCCGGGCCGAACAACAGCGACTCCTCCGCCGACCGCTACGTGGGTTGCAAGGCGGCTACCACGCCTGCGCCCACCGAGAGCCCTGCGCCTCCCCAGATCTGGCGCTAACCACGCCAGGGGACTACCAGGATTGATCTGAGGCCGGACGGCGCCCGCAGCGGCGCCGTCCGGTTTCTTCTTGCCACTATTACGCATTGCACAGTAGTGTGCATCGCGTGGATAGCAGCCAGCTTCTCAAGGGCGTGCTGGACCTGGCCGTGCTCGCGGTGCTCAGCGAGCGCGACGGGTACGGCTACGACGTCGTGCGCAGGCTCAGGGACGCCGGGCTCGACGAGGTCGGCGACGCCTCCGTGTACGGCACGCTGCGCCGCCTGTTCAAGGCCGGCGCGCTCAACTCCTACGTGGTCGCCTCCGACGAGGGCCCGCACCGCAAGTACTACGGGCTGAACGAGGTCGGCCGCGACACGTACGCGGCGCAGGCCAAGACCTGGACCACCTTCTCCGCCACGATGGCGAACCTGCTCACGGAGGGGAGCGCACGATGACCCCGGCCCAGTACGCGCACGCCGTACGCGAGGCTCTGGCCGATCACCCCGATCGGGACGAGCTCCTCGAAGACCTCGACGACCACCTCGCGGAGATCGCGGAGGAGTCGGAGGTGCCGCTCGAAGAGCGGCTCGGGCCGCCGGCCGCCTACGCGGAGGAGCTTGTGGCCGCCTACGGGGGCCGCCCACAGAGCCCCCGCGAGCGCCGCGGGTTCGTCGCCCCCGCACGGGAGTGGCTGGGCCGCCAGCCGGCCTACCAGGAGGTCGCCGCCTTCATGCCGCAGCTGCGGCCGGGGTGGTGGGTCCTGCGCGGTTATGCGGCCGCCATGGGCGCGGTCTCGGTGATCGGGCCCGTGCGGCTCGTGCCGGGCAGCCCGGTGGACGTCCTGCTGGTGGTCGGGGCGATCCTCGGCTCCATCTGGTACGGCAGGCGCGCCTCCGGCCGGCTCCTGCGCGGCTTCACCATCGCGGCCAACGCCCTGGTCGCCATCGTGATCTTCGGCGGCCTGGCGACCGCGTCGAACTGGAGCACGCGGGACGAACACGTGGCCTACACCATGAACGGGTCAGTAGAGATGGAGCCCGCCGCGTTCGGCGACACCGTCTACAACATCAAGCCGTACGCCAAGGACGGCACCCCGCTGTCCGACGTCCTGCTCTACGACCAGGACGGCCAGCCGATCACCACCAGCCCGGACCGCTTCGGCTACCGCGTGGACCGCAGCTGCGGCGAGCCGGTGCTCAACCGCTTCCCGCTGCCGCTGATCGAGGAGGACCCCTACGAGGACGGCGGCCGGGCCGCGGCCCCGCCGACGGCGTCCACGTGCGCGGCCTTCAGGACGCCCGAGCCGAGCGCGACCGCGTCCGGGGCGCCGCTCCCATCGGTGAAGGCGTCGGAGCCCGCCACGGGCGCGCCGAGCCCGTCACAGGCGCCCACGAGCACGCCCAGCCCGTCCAAGAGCCGCTGAAGGACCGCCCGATCCCCGGTGATCGGGCACCATCGGTGTCATGAGCTTCGTACCTCCTGGCACCGGCTGGCCCGGCGACCCGGCCACCGCCGAGACGCCGGTCGCCCGCGATCCCGCGGACGTGCGCCGCCTCGCCGCCACCAGCAACACCCTCACGGAGCTCGCCGCCAGGCAGTCGGTCTGCCGCGCGTGCCCCCGTCTGGTGGCCTGGCGGGAGGAAGTCGCCGAGGTGCGGCGGCGCGCGTTCGCGACCGAGACGTACTGGGGGCGCCCGATCGCCGGGTGGGGCGCCTCCGAGCCGCGCGTGCTGCTGGTGGGGCTGGCGCCGGCGGCCCACGGGGGAAACAGGACGGGCCGCATCTTCACGGGGGACCGCAGCGGCGACTGGTTGTTCGCCTCGCTGTATCGGGTGGGGCTGGCCGTACAGGAGACCAGCACGCACGCGGGCGACGGGCAGGAGCTCGTCGGCGCGCGGATGATGGCGGCGGTGCGCTGCGCCCCGCCGGAGAACAAGCCGACGACGGGGGAGCGGGACGCCTGCTTCCCCTGGCTGGCCCGTGAGCTGGCGCTGTGCGCGCCGAGCGTGCGGGTCGTGGTGGCGCTGGGGGGATTCGCCTGGCAGGCGATGTGGCCGGCGTTGCGCGAGGCCGGTTACGAGCTGCCGCGCCCGCGGCCGGCGTTCGGGCACGGCGTCGAGGTGAAGGTCTCGCACGGCGAGACGCCGGTCACGCTGCTCGGCACTTATCACCCCAGCCAGCAGAACACTTTCACCGGCCGGGTCACCGCGGAAATGCTGGACGACGTCTTCGCCAGGGCCCGCGAACTGTCGGTGTGACGCGCGCCATGCCCAGGGGATTGGCGTTTTCCCGAGGCGTCGGCGTAAGCTTGTGAATGCTTTCACAAGCATTCCACAAGGATGGGGCCTCAAGATGAACAAGCACATCTTGATTGTCGGCGGCGGTTACGTCGGCCTGTACACAGCGCTTCGGCTGCAGCGCAAGTTCCGCCGGGAACTGCGCGACGGCAGCGTGCGCGTCTCGATCATCGACCCCAACTCCTACATGACCTACCAGCCGTTCCTCCCCGAGGCCGCGGCGGGCAACCTCTCGCCCCGGCACGTGGTCGCCCCGCTGCGGCGGGTCCTGCCCAAGGTGCACATCCTGAACGGCGTGGTCACCAAGGTCGACCACAACGAGCGCACCGTCACCTTCCAGCCTCCGGAGGGCGGCCCCCGGGAGATCGCCTACGACGTCATCGTCATGGCCGCCGGCTCGATCTCGCGTACGCTCCCGATCCCCGGCCTGACCGACATCGGCATCGGCTTCAAGACCGTCGGCGAGGCCATCGCGCTGCGCAACCGCGTCCTGCACCTGCTCGACGTGGCCGAGTCGAGCGAGGACCCCGAGGTGCGCCGGCGCGCGCTCACCTTCGTCGTGGTCGGCGCCGGCTTCGCCGGGGTGGAGGCCCTGGCCGAGCTGGAGGACATGGCCAAGCACTCGACCCGCTACTACCGCAACATCAAGGCCGCCGACATCCGCTGGGTCCTCGTCGAGGCGACCGGCCGGGTGCTGCCCGAGGTCGGCCCCGAGATGGGCAAGTGGACGCTGGAGCAGCTGCGCGAGCGCGGCATCGAGGTGAAGCTGGAGACCCGCCTGGAGTCCTGCGAGGACGGCCACGTGGTGCTCTCGGACGGCACCGAGTTCGACGCCGAGACGCTGGTGTGGACGGCCGGCGTCAAGCCCAGCCCGATCGTGGCGGACGGCGGGCTCCCGGTCGACGAGCGCGGCCGGATCAAGACCACCACGATGCTCACGGTGGCCGGCGTCCGTGACGCCTTCGCCGCCGGTGACTCGGCGGGCGTGCCCGACGTGACCAACCCGGGCGAGTACTGCGCGCCCAACGCCCAGCACGCGGTCCGCCAGGCCAAGGTCCTGGCCGACAACGTCGTCCGCAGCCTGCGCGGGCAGGAACTGGTCGAATACCGCCACAAGTATGTCGGATCGGTGGCCGGACTCGGCCTTCACCAAGGCGTCGCCAACGTCTATGGGGTCAAGCTTCGCGGATTCCCTGCATGGTTCATGCACCGCACCTACCATCTGTCCCGGGTGCCCACGCTGAACCGCAAGGTCCGCGTCGTCGTCGACTGGACTCTCGCGCTCTTCTTCAAGCGCGAGACGATCTCGCTGGGCGAGATGGAGCACCCGCGCGACGGGTTCAGGGCCGCGGTGGCGACCATGCGCCGCTAAGGCGTGAGCGAGAAGGAGATCCTGGGTTGGGGCTCTCAGCGGTGACCGTGCTCGGCGTGGACAGGCCCGGCGTGATCGCGGCGGTGACAGGGGCGCTCGCCGAGTGCGGAGCGAACATCCAGGACTCCACGATGACCCTCCTGGGGGGTCATGTGGCGATGATGCTGCTCGTCTCGGGCGAGCTCGACACCAGAGAGCTGACCCGTCACCTGTCGCAGCCCGAGGTGGTGGTGACGGTCTCGGCGGTCGAGGCCAGGCGCGACTTCGGCAGTCCCGGCACCGGCATCGGCTACGTCCTGACCGTCCACGGCCCCGACCGGCCGGGCATCATCTCGGCCGTCAGCGCCGTGCTCGCCTCGGTCGGCGGCAACATCACCGGCATGAGCACCCGCCTCACCGGCCGCCTCTACGTGCTCATCGCCGACGTCGACCTGCCCGCCGAGGTGGACGTGGCCGGGCTCATGCGCCGCCTGGCCGCCGTGGGCTCCGGGCTCGACTCGGAGATCACCTTCCGTCCCATGGAACCGGATCTGCTGTGAAGACGGGGATTCCATCACCGCCCACCCACCACAGGAGGCCAGAGTGCCGGTCCGTGCCGCGTTTCCGTCCCGCCGGGGTGTGTGGTGATCGCCGGCGAGGGCGCGGTCAGGGAGATCCTGCTGGCGCCGCACCCGTCCTTGTCGCGTACGGCGGAGCCGGTCGAACCGGCCGACCCCGCCGTGCTGAGCGCGGCCGGAGACCTGCTGGCCACGCTCCGTAAGGAACCGTCGGGCGCCGGCCTGGCCGCCCCGCAGATCGGGTTCTCCTGGCGCATCATCGCCTTCGACGCCCGCCGCCACCCGCGCAGCCGCTCGGCAGCGGGTGAGACCGTCCTGGTCAACCCGAGGCTGACCGAGGCCTCCCGCTGGGAGGACGGGCGCGAGGGCTGCGCCTCGATAGCGGGTCTGACCGGCGACGTCTCCCGCGCGACCCGCATCGTCGTCGAGGGCGTTCTGCCGGGTTCGGGGGAGTTCGTCACCATCGAAGCTGATGCCTTCGAAGCCCGGTGTATTCAGCACCAACTGGACCATCTGGACGGTCTGCTGTTCCTGGACAGAGTGCCCGGAGTGCTATCACTTCACCGCAGACCTCACAGTTGTGACGCCTGATACAAAGTTGTGCTCCTCGGAGGCATGGTCCCTTTCGTATGATTGCGGCGCCCCCGTAGCCCAATGGCAGAGGCAAACCCCTTAAAAGGGTTGTAGTGCGGGTTCGAATCCCGCCGGGGGCACCGCCCATTTCCAGCCTCTGACCTGCAAAGACACGCCGGGTGAATTCTCTGTGTAATTAAGAACTCCCATATACGTAAGCGCCGCGCTTCGTCAGCGTCAGCGGGGTGCGCACCCGGGAGGCCCGCTCCCCGGCGTCAGCGGGCTCGACGAATCGGGTCACGAGGTAGTCGCGCACAGCCGCCCGATCGCCCAGCGTGACCAACGGGGCGTCCCACGACTCGACCTCCACCCGCTCGAAGACCTCGCCCACGAGAGCCGGCGCCTCCTCGGCGTCGAACGTGGTCGCCGCCGGCCGCCAGACCTCGGCCAGTTCCGGGGAGTCGGCGCGGCTGCGGGTGACCGCCACGAACAGCCCGCCAGGCCGCAGCACCCGCCGCGCCTCGCGGATGGCGAGGAGCGGGTCGGGCAGGTGGTAGAGCATGTTCACCGCCGTGACCGCGTCGAAGCACCCGTCACGGAACGGCAGCGCCGCCGCCTCACCCATTACCCGCGGCGCCGGATGCGCGCGCAGCATCGTCATCGACCCGTCCAGGCCGACGACCTGGGGCGACTCGGCCCGCAGGTTCCCGTCGCCGCAGCCGACGTCCAGCACCCTGGCGAACGGGCGCAGGCGCTCGGCCAGCCGTACATAGAGGGCGCGGGCGGCGGGCGAACGGGAGCCCAGCGCGAACCTGCGCGGGTTGACGTCATAGTCACGCGGAACGCTCACGACCTCCAGTGAACCCGGGAACTCCGCCCGCCCTCCACTCGTTATTGAAATCTCGAAAGCACATAGATCCGAGCGGGAGTTGACCTCTGCGACGCTCGGTCCCTTAGGCTGACCGCACTGGTCGCAGCGTGGAGGCAGCGATGCAAAGCAAGAACCCCGTGTTCAGCAAGTCCCGAAGTACCCAAGGGCAAGGTTGGGCAGGCCCGTCGGCGACGCCGCAGGACCTGCAGAACATGTACAACCAGCCGTCGTACGCTCCGCCGGCCAGCCCCGCATACCGGACGATGACCCTCGATGACGTCGTCATCCGCGGCTTCATCACGCTCGGTGTGCTCGTCGCGTCCGCGGGCGCCGCGTGGATCCTCGAGGTGCCCATCGCGGTGGCGGTGGTCTCGGCGATCATCGCGCTGGTCCTCGGCCTGGTCGCGTCGTTCAAGCAGAGCACCAACCCGGCGCTCATCCTTGGCTACGCGGTCTTCGAGGGTGTGTTCCTGGGCGCGCTCAGCAGCATCTTCGAGCAGCGCTTCCCCGGCATCGTGCTCAACGCCGTGATCGGCACCATGATGGCCTTCCTGGGCGTCCTGGCCGTCTACACGTTGCGCATCGTCCGGGTCACCCCGAAGCTGGTCAGGTTCGTCGTCGCCGCGGCGATCGGCGCGCTCGGCCTCATCCTGGTCAACTGGATCGCCACGTTCTTCATGCCTGGCGGCCTTGGCCTGCGCACCGACAGCTCGATCGGCATCATCTTCAGCGGCGCGATGATCCTTCTCGGCTGCTTCTTCCTCCTGCTCGACTTCGACTCCATCGAGCAGGGCGTCAAGCAGGGCGCTCCGGAGAAGTTCGCGTGGCAGTGCGTCTTCGGTCTGACGCTGAGCCTCGTCTGGATCTACCTCGAGGTGCTCCGCTTCGTGAGCTACTTCAGCGGCGACGACTGATCGACCAGGTCACAGCCGATCATTGAAGGCCCCGCCGACCGGCGGGGCCTTCTCTGTGTGCGACCGCAAAGTCACAAAACGCTTCCGATTTGGGGGTTGCACTTCACGACCTCGTGTTGCAGTGTCAAGCAAAGGACCCGAATCCGTGGAGGTGCCCATGTCCTTGAACCACTCACCGGAGACGCAGACAAAGCTCATCGCCAGGGTCCCGTCTATAACGGGGCGCGAACTCCCAGAGTGGTTCCAAGCGATCGACAACGGCCCGGCTTTCCTCAGGTGCGACGAGCGGGCCAACTGGCTTGCCGACGAGCACGGGCTGACCCACGGCTACGCCGCCGCGATCGTGTTCGAGCACGAGCGGCACCGCCGTAACCGGATGGGCTTCATCTAGAGAGCCCGAACCCCAACCTTCGCGCCCGTGCCCCCGGTACGGGCGCGCGCACGTGCCACGCGCGATCATGGGTCCATGGACCTGAACAAGGCACGCGACTTTCTCCGCACCCACCACAACGCCGTCCTCCTCACCCGGCACCGCGACGGGCGCCCGCAGATGTCCCCGGTGACCGTGGGCGTGGACGCCGACGGCCGCGCCGTCATCAGCACCCGCGAGACCGCCGCCAAGACCCGCAACATGCGCCGCGACCCCAACGTCGCCCTGTGCGTGCTCTCCGAACGCTTCTACGGCGACTGGGTCCAGATCGAGGGCCAGGCGGAGATCATCTCCCTGCCGGACGCCATGGACCCCCTGATCACCTACTACCGCGACATCTCCGGCGAACACCCCGACTGGGACGACTACCGCGCCGCCATGACCCGCGACCAACGCGTCATAGCCCGCATCACCCTGACCAAAGCCGGCCCAGACACCCACGGCTAACCACCGAACCCCGCCCACACCCCGGACTCCGCCGCCCCGGCCTTACGGCCGACCTCGACACATGCGGTTGACCCGGCGCTGCGCATGGCGCGCAGGGTTGGCGGCGCGGGACGACCAGGACCGCAAACGCCGGGCGGCGACTGACCAGAGCCGTGCCGAGGGTTGTCCAGGGCGGTGAGCGCCGGGTGAGGGGGCCGGAGGTGCGAGGTCATGGGGCCGGAGGTGTCGGTTCACGTGGGCCGGGGGTGTCGGGTCATGGGGCCGGAGGTGTTGGTTCACGTGGGCCGGGGGTGTCGGGTCATGGGGCCGGAGGTGTTGGTTCACGTGGGCCGTTGCGGTGGGGACCACGTCCGACGTGAGAAGCGACCCCCACGATCGACGCCCGCCGACGGCGGCGGGTGGCGTGGGGGCGGCTTCGCCGTAACGGATCAGAGAGAAGTCGGGGTGGCTTCGCCGTAACGGATCAAAAGGAGAGCTACGAGAGGCGCTCCAGGAGCATGGCCATCCCCTGGCCGCCGCCGACGCACATGGTTTCGAGGCCGATGGACCGGTCGTGGTGCTGGAGGCTGTTGATCAGGGTTGAGGTGATGCGGGCGCCGGTCATGCCGAACGGGTGGCCGACCGCGATGGCGCCGCCGTTGACGTTGAGGCGGTCCAGGTCGATGCCGAGGTCCTGGTACGAGGGGATCACCTGGGCCGCGAACGCCTCGTTGATCTCGACCAGGTCCACGTCCTCGATGGCCATCCCGGCGCGCGACAGCGCCATCTTGGACGCCTCGACCGGGCCCAGGCCCATGATCTCGGGGGACAGGCCGGTGACGCCGGTGGAGACGATGCGGGCCAGCGGGGTGATGCCGAGTTCGGCGGCCTTGGTGTCGCTCATGACGATCACCGCGGCGGCGCCGTCGTTGAGCGGGCAGCAGTTGCCCGCGGTCACGGTGCCGTCGGGGCGGAAGACGGGCTTCAGGCCGGAGACCGCCTCGTAGGTGGTGCCGGCGCGGGGGCCGTCGTCCTTGCTGACCACGCTGCCGTCGGGGAGGGTGACGGGCGTGATGTCCTTCTGCCAGAAGCCGTCGGCCAGCGCCTTCTCGGCGAGGTTCTGGGAGCGGACGCCGAACTCGTCCTGTTCGCGGCGGCTGATGCCCTTGAGCTGGGCCAGGTTCTCGGCGGTCTGTCCCATGGCGATGTAGATGTCCGGGACGGTGCCGTGGTGGCGCGGGTCTTCCCAGGTCTGGCCACCGGCGGCAAAGGTCGCGGTCCTGGCGCGGGCCTCGTCGAAGATCGAGTTCTCGAGCTTGGGCCGGGGCTGCTCGGTGTCCTGGGGCCACGGCACCGAGTCGGAGTTGCCGTTGACGAAGCGCGAGACCGTCTCGACGCCCGCCGAGACGAACACGTCGCCTTCGCCCGCCTTGATCGCGTGGAAGGCCATCCGGGTGGTCTGGAGCGAGGAGGAGCAGTAGCGCGTGATGGTGGTGCCGGGCACGGTGTCCAGGCCGAGCATCACCGACACGACGCGGGCCATGTTGAAGCCCTGTTCGCCGCCGGGCAGGCCGCAGCCCAGCATGAGGTCGTCGATCGTGGCCGGGTCGAGCTGCGGCACCTTGGCCAGTGCCGCCTTGATCATCTGCACGGTCAGGTCGTCGGGACGGATGTCCTTCAACGACCCTTTGAAGGCACGGCCGATCGGCGAGCGTGCGGTCGCGACGATGACAGCCTCAGGCATGGGAGCCCCTCCTCGGTTGGCATTCCCCAGAACTATATTTCAGTCGGGATCGCCTCTCAGCAGAGGGCCTTGGCGGCGATGCCGAACAGGTCGGCGGTGGAGGCCTTCTCGGTGCCGGGGTTCAGCGAGAGCGTCATCGTGGCGCCGTCGTCGGTGGTGAAGCTGAAGGTCAGGTAGCCGATCAGCTCGCCGCTGTGCCCCCACGCCGCCTTGCCGCAGGGCAGCGGGTACTTCTGCAGGCCCAGGCCGTAACCGAACCCGGCCTTGGTGTCCTCGGTGGTCCGCATCGCCGCCAGTGACTTCGCGCTGGTGAGCTTCCCGGTCAGCAGCGCCTTGGTGAAGCGGTTGAGGTCACGGGTGGTGGAGATCATCTCGCCCGCCGCGCCGTCCAGGGACGGGTTCATCCTGGTCGCGTCGGTCATCTTCCCGTCCACGGGCTCGTAACCGCGAGCGTGCGGGTACGGCACGCCCGGCCGGTCACCGGGCACCGACGTCTGGTTCAGCCGGAGCGGCCGCAGGATCCGCCGCTCCACCTCCTTGCCATAGGGCCGGCCGGTCACCTTCTCGATGATCATCCCGGCCACCACGTAGTTGGTGTTCGAGTACGACCACGCCTTGCCCGGCTCCCTGTGCCCGCCCTTGTCCGCGACCTTCAGCAGTCCGGCCGGCTCGTAGTGCCGGAAGCGGTCCTTGCCACGCCAGCGGTTGGTGGAATACCCGGCCTCGTGCATGTAGTCATATAGGCCGCTGGTGTGGTTGAGCACCTGCCGTACCGTGGCGGCGCCCTTGACCTGCTCGCCCAGGTAGGTGGAGACGGGCGCGTCCAGCCGGACCTTGCCCTCGTCCACGAGCTGCATGATCACGGTGGCGGCGAACGTCTTGGTGACGCTCCCGATCCGGAAGTGCCCGTCAGCCCTGGCCGGCGCCTTCGACCCGAGGCTTCTCGTGCCCGCGGCGGCCGTCCAGGTGCCCGCCTTGTTCTCCACCCGGATCAGCGCGGCCGTGGCCTTGTCGTCGGTGACCAGCTTGTCCAGCATGCCCTGGACCTCGTCGGCGGGCGTGGCGGCGGTGAAGGCGAGGGCGGCGATCAACAGTGTCTTCATGCCCGGAAACGCTACGAGCGGGCGGGCGGCGTTCCCATGAGGTGCGCCATCCGGTTGACCTGGGGTAAACCACAGGGCTAGTAGCCGCAGGCCCGGGTGACGACCTGGAGCGAGCGGGTGGTCTCCGTGCGGATCTTCTGGACGGCGGCGGGCCCGTCGGTGACCTCGATCTCCTGGTAGGAGCGGGACAGGGCGCCCAGCGCGTCGCTGAGCGTGGCGTTGCCGGACTTGACGCCGATGTTCTTCAGCCGCTCCGCCGCCGCGTCCAGGGCCTTGTCCAGCTCGGGTGGTTTGCCCGCCAGGCCGGGGATCCTCGTCAGGAGGTCGTCGGCGACCTTGGTGGCCTCGTCGCAGGCCTCGGTCGCGTTGAGGATGGCTCCTGCCTCCTGGATGGTGCCGCAGCCAGAGGCGAGCACGACCGCAGCGAGGACGGCCGAGAGTCGTCTCATGCGAGCGACCCTACCCAACCCGGTGCGGGGGCCGGTCCCGGAACCGGCCCCGGGGGACTATCCGTACATGCCGGGCGCGTTGGGGGTGCCGTCGTTGACGCCGTGGACGGCGCCCTTCTCATCGCGCCACATCCGCCAGCCCTCCTGGCTGCCGGTGAACCACGACGGCGGGGCCGACGAGCCGGGGACGCGCTTGCCGGCCGCCAGGTCGTACTCGCAGACCGCGGCCACAGAGTAGAAGCCGGGCGCCTGCCCGCGCAGCGGCAGCGGCTTGGGGTCGGTGACGCAGAAGCTCCAGCCGGTCTCGTCCTCGATCGGCAGCGGCTTGCCCGAGGCCAGGTCGTAGGCGGTGCCCTTGGTGTTGTGCTTGAGGAAGCCGAGCTTGTCCATGCGGTCGGGGAAGGCCAGCCACCAGCCGGAGCCGGGCACCTGGGTGGCGGTGATCTGGCCGACGACTCGGCCGCTGTCGGAGTCGAGGCGGGCGAAGCCGCCATAGGCGCCCTGCTGGTCGACCGGGCGGACGACGGGGGCGAAGCCGGGGTTGCCGCTCGGGTAGACGCGGACGACCGAGGGCCGCATCCAGTTGACGCTGCCGTCGCTGATCCGCATGGAGAACAGCCCGAACGTGGAGACCTTCTTCGTGCGCGGGTCGGTGTAGGGGGCGATGTAGCCGGTGAGGTTGTCGCCGGTGGCGCCGAAGGCCCAGCCGCCCGACATGTCGATGCCGGGGCCGAGTGCCTGCTCCAACGGCTGCTGCCACTGGAGCTTGCCGGTCTTGAGCTCGTAGGACTCGATCATGGGGTTGGCCGCGAGCCTCAGCAGCAGGACCCGGTTGGCGTCCGCCCACTCGACCTCGGCGATGCCGGGCAGCTTCCACATGGTCTTGCCGGTGCCGGGCTCGAGCACGACGACGCGGGCGCCGCTCAGCGCGGTGTGCTCCGACAGGCAGATGTACGGCCCGCAGCGCTGCGGCCCGAACGTCGAGTGCACCGGCCTGGCCCACTTCTGCTGCCCGGTGCGCCCGTCGCGGGCGATGAGGGTGGCGTTCCAGCGGGACTTCTTGGCCGGGTCGAGCGCGACCACCACGGGGCGGCCGTCGGCGGCCGGCACGATCGCGGGGGCCGAGACGCCCATGCCGGGCAGGCGTCCGGCCATCGTGGACGGGTACTGCCACAGCTTCTTGCCGGACTTCTGGTCGAGCGCGACGGTCTCGAGGTTGCCGTCTGGCTTCATGGAGGTGGTCGTGACGACGCCTCCGGCGGTGGCCATGCGGCTGACCGCGTTGACGTCGGTGTTGTGCCACGTGGGGAATTCGGCGGTGGCCGCGTCGCTGCCGGAACAGCCGGCGGCGGCGAGCACGGCGAGGGCGAGGGCCGGTTTCGTGAGAGGTCGGAGCACGAGGCTATCCATCTCCAGTGGGGACGGGGCGTGGCGGCTCGGCCTCGGAGGGTGACCGGGGTCAGGCGTCGTTGAGCAGCTCTCCCAGCCGCCGGCGGAACAACGTCACCCACTTTCCGTAGGGGCCGGTCGCCCGCCCGGCGACCCGGGTCGCGGTGACCTCGGTTCCGGGTTCCTCCGCGGCCGTGGCCGCCGCAAGGTAGATCGGTTGCAGTCCTTCGCCACGGACGGGTCGCGGCTCGGGCCACAACGCCAACGCAGCGCATACAGAAGGTAGCACCGCGTAAGCAGCCTGGGCGTAACCTCGGTCAGATGGATGGAAACGATCCGGTCCGAACATTTCGCCCGGGTTTGTTGCGAATTCCGGGCCGAGGATGTCGGCGAACGCGACCGTCCTGCCGCCCGCCTCGACCACGGCCACCGTCTGCGCGGCGGCCAGCTGGCGGCTCCACCGCCGGGTGACCCAGCGCAACGGCTGCGCCAGCGGGCGTACGGTCCCCAGGTCCGGGCAGGTCCCCACGACCACCTCGGCACCCGCCTCGCGCAGCCGGCGCACCGCCTTGGACAGATGCCGCACCGCCACCGCCGGCGGCGTCTGGGTGGTGACGTCGTTGGCGCCCACGAAGACGACCGCGATCTCCGGCCGCACCCGCAGCGCCTGGTCCACCTGATCGCCCAGGTCGGCGGACGGCGCCCCGGAACGGCCGAACACGTCGAGCCGCACCGGCCGCTCCGCCACGGCGGCCAGGCCGTGGGCGAGCAGCACACCCGGCGTCCTGCCCGGGTCGGTCATGCCGAGCCCGACCGAGGTCGAGTCGCCGAGCATGACGAGCCGCACCGGCTCGCCCGGAAAGTCCCCGTACACGCCGTCGGACGGCGGGCCCTCCATGCCGTGCGGACGGCCGATCACCTTGCGCGCGACCAGGCTCTCCGCCATCAGGAGTCCGTAGGCCGTGGCTCCCAGGGCCGTCAGCCCGCCGCCTCCGAGCGCGGCCGCGGCTGCGATCTTCCGCGCCGCCCGCGCCACCCCCGGTGTCCAGATCACGTAGCGTGCCCCCCTCGACCCCACTGGCGGTAGCGTTTGTCTGAAACTAGCCGAGCGCCCGCCACCCCCTGGGGATCTCGGCGCCTGGCAAGCTGACCAAGCTTCGGTAAAGAAGGTGAACACCTCGGTGCGCGTTTACGATTCCCTGGTCGAGCTCATGGGGAACACCCCGCTCGTCCGGCTGCACAAGGTATCCGCGGGACTGCCTGCCCAGGTGCTCGCCAAGGTCGAGTACTTCAACCCCGGCGGATCGGTCAAGGACCGCATCGCCGTACGCATGATCGAGGCCGCCGAGCAGTCGGGAGCGCTGCGGCCCGGCGGCACCATCGTGGAGCCGACCTCGGGCAACACCGGCGTCGGCCTGGCCATCGTGGCCCAGACCAAGGGCTACCGGTGTGTCTTCGTGGTCCCCGACAAGGTCGCCCAGGACAAGATCGCCGTGCTGCGCGCCTACGGCGCCGACGTCGTGGTCTGCCCGACGGCCGTCTCGCCCGACCACCCCGAGTCCTACTACTCGGTCTCCGACCGGCTGGCCCAGGAGATCCCCAACGCCTGGAAGCCCGACCAATACTCCAACGTGAACAACCCCGACTCCCACTACCACTCCACGGGGCCGGAGCTGTGGGAGCAGACCGAGGGCCGGATCACCCACTTCGTGGCGGGCGTGGGCACGGGCGGCACGATCAGCGGCACCGGCCGCTACCTCAAGGAGGTCTCCGGCGGCCGGGTGAAGATCATCGGCGCCGACCCCGAAGGCTCGGTGTACTCGGGTGGGTCGGGCCGGCCGTACCTGGTGGAAGGGGTGGGCGAGGACATCTGGCCGGCCACCTACGACACCACGATCTGCGACGAGATCATCGCGGTCTCCGACAAGGAGTCCTTCAACATGACCCGCCGCCTGGCCCGCGAGGAGGGGCTGCTGGTGGGCGGTTCGTGCGGGATGGCGGTGGTGGCGGCGCTGCGCGTGGCCGCCAAGGCCGCTCCGACGGACGTCGTGGCCGTGCTGCTGCCCGACGGCGGACGCGGCTACCTGTCGAAGATCTTCAACGACGACTGGATGGCCGACTACGGCTTCCTGACCACCTCGTCCGACGAGGGTCTTGTGGCCGACGTGCTGGCTCGCAAGGGCGCCGGGTTGCCGGAGTTCGTGCACGTGCACCCGCACGAGTCGGTCGCCGAGGCGATCGCGATCATGCGCGAGTACTCGGTGTCGCAGCTGCCGGTCATGAAGGAGGAGCCGCCGGTCATGGCGGCCGAGGTGGTCGGCTCGATCGTGGAGCGCGACCTGCTGGAGGCGCTCTACCGGGGCCGGCTCAAGGCGGACGACCCGATCGCCGAGCACATGTCGCAGCCGCTGCCCACGATCGGCGGCGGCGAGCCTGTCGCACGCGCGGTCGAGGCGCTGGAGAAGGCGGACGCCGCGGTGGTCCTGGAAGACGGCAAGCCCGCCGGGCTGCTCACCCGGCAGGACCTGCTCGCCTTCCTGGCCAACTCCGCGCACTAGGGGTTCTTGATCGATTCGATCACGGCGCCGAGGCCCTCGGCGCCGCGCCCTTCCCGGTCCGTGCGCGCGAACAGTTCCTTCAGCGCCGCCGGCATGGAGGTCTCCAGGCCGGCGTCGCGGAAGGCGTGCAGGGCGTGCTCCATGCCGACGGCCTGCATGCGCAGGCTGTTGTCGGCGCCCGGGTAGACGCCGGCGTCGATCTCCTCGGTGAGGATCTTCAGGAAGCCCATCGGGCCGTCGCCCGCCAGCGA
Organism: Nonomuraea endophytica; assembly: GCF_014203235.1. Classification (GTDB taxonomy): domain Bacteria; phylum Actinomycetota; class Actinomycetes; order Streptosporangiales; family Streptosporangiaceae; genus Nonomuraea; species Nonomuraea endophytica. Next base: position 133,427 of record NZ_JACHIN010000009.1, read on the forward strand.
GCCCACGAGCCCCTGGAAGAACGGCACGATCTCGGCCGCCTTCACCCCGGCGCTGCCGAGGAGCGCCGCCGAGTACATGTAGGCGGTCAGCGTGGACCAGAACACGTAGAGCTGCGACTGGTAGTACATCATCGCCAAGCCCTCGTCCGCGCCCACGTGGACCACCTCGCCCAGCGCCGCGAGCGTCGCGGTGTGCCGGTCGAGCACCTCGCGCGGCCCGCTGTAGAAGGCGAAGGAACCCGGCTCGCCGATGCCCGGCGGCGGCACCATGATGCCCGCCGTCACCAGCACGCCGCCGCGCCCGGCCACCCACGCCGCCGCCTCCCGCAGCTTGGCCGGGGTGTCGGAGCTGAGGTTGACCAGCACCTTGCCGTCGAGGTCCACGCCGTCGAGGCTGTCGTACATCGCCTGGTAGTCGAGCTGGCTGATCACCATGAGGTCGCCGGTCGGCCGCTCGGCCCGCTTGGCGCCGAGCTCCACCAGCGGGTCGGCCTTGGCGGCCGTCCGGTTCCACACGGTCACGTCGTAGCCGGCCTTGAGGAACGTCCGCGCCATCTGGGCGCCCATCGGCCCGAGGCCGATCACTGTCACCTGAGTCGTCATGGCTTCACCCTGCGAGAGGCCGCCACGGAATCTCCACGGACCCGCTACGGGTTTAATCGGTACGTGGTGAGATTCGGGGTGCTGGGACCGCTCGCGGTGTGGGGCGACGACGGTGAGCCGCTGCACGTGGCCGAGCCCAAGGTGCGCGCGCTCCTGGCCGACCTGCTCGTGCACGGTGGTCGCCCGGTCTCGGCGGACCGGCTGATCGACGACCTGTGGCGCGAGCGCCCCTCGCGCAACCCGACCGGCACGTTGCAGGCCCGCGTCTCGCAGCTCCGCCGTGCCCTGGGCGATCCCGGGCTGGTCGTGCGCGGCCCCGCCGGCTACCGGATCGTGGCCGACCGCGTGGACGCGGCCGTCTTCGAGGAACTGCTCGCCCGCCGCGCCGCCCCGCCGCACGAGCGCGCGGCCGAGCTGGGCGAGGCGCTGGCGTTGTGGCGCGGCCCCGCCTACGCCGACGTGGCCGACCTCGACTTCGCCCGTCCCGCGATCGCGCGCCTGGAAGAGCTGCGCCTGGCCGCCGTCGAAGAGCTGTCCGAGGTACGGCTGGCGCTCGGCGAGCCGGTCGAGGTGGCCGATCTGGTGGCCGAGCACCCGCTGCGCGAGCGGCTGAGAGCCGTGCACATGCGCGCCCTCTACCGCCAGGGCCGCCAGAGCGAGGCCCTGGCCACCTACGCCGACCTCCGCGAGAGGCTGGCCGGAGAGCTGGGCCTCGACCCGTCGCCGGAGCTGGCCGACCTGCACACCAAGATCCTCCGTCAGGACCCCGCCCTCCACACCACCCCCGAACCCCACCCCCGCCACGGGGACGCCACGTCTGGTCTGCCTGCCGCCCTCACCCCGCTGGTCGGCAGGGACGACCAGCTCGCCGAGGTCGCCGACCGGCTCGGCCGCGACCGGCTGGTCACGCTGACCGGTCCCGGCGGCGTGGGCAAGACCAGCCTCGCTCTGGAGGTCGCCCGCCGCCGCACCGAGCAGGTGTACCTCGCCGAGCTCACCGGCGCCACCCATCCGGCCGACGTGCTGGCGGCGGTGGTCGGGGTGCGCGACGACTCCTCGCAGCCACTGGAGCCGCGGATCGCGCGGGCGCTGAGCGGCAGGCGGGCACTGCTCGTGCTGGACAACTGCGAGCACCTGATCGAGCCGGTGGCCCACCTGGCGGCGACCCTGCTGAAGGCGGCGCCGGAGCTGCGGGTGCTGGCCACGAGCCAGGAGCCGCTGGGTGTGACCGGCGAGCGGGTCCACGTGGTGCCGCCGCTGGCCGAGGACGACGCGGTGACCCTGTTCGCGGCGCGGGCGGGCATCGAGCCGGGCCCGGCGGCGCGCACGATCTGCCGCAGGCTGGACGGCATCCCGCTGGCGCTGGAGCTGGCCGCGACGCGGGTGCGGGCGCTCGGGGCCGATGAGCTGGCCAGGCGGCTGGACGACCGGTTCCGGCTGCTCAACACCGGGATGCGGGACGCGCCGGCGCGGCAGCGGACGCTCCGGGCGATGATCGACTGGAGCTGGGACCTGCTGAGCGAGCCGGAGCGGCTGGTGTTGCGCAGGCTGGCCGTACACGCTGATGGGTGCACGCTGGAGGCGGCGGAGCAGGTGTGCGCGGAGGACGGCCACGACGTGCTCGACCTGCTGGGCAGGCTGGTGGATCGGTCGCTGGTCATGCCGGGGCCGAGGTTCCGGCTGCTGGAGTCCGTGGCGGCCTATGGGGTGGAGCGGCTGCGGGAGGCCGGTGAGTACGAGCTGGTCAGGGAACGGCACGCGCGCTACTACACGGCGCTGGCCGAGCGCGCCGACCTGCGCGGGCACGGCCAGCGCGACTGCCTGGAACGGCTCGACCAGGAGAGCGGCAACCTGCGCTTGGCGCTCGAAGGGTCCGAGCCGCTGCGGCTGGTCAACGCGATGGCCTGGTACTGGTTCCTGCGCGGGCGGCTGGGCGAGGCGCGCAGGTCGCTGGCCTATGCGCTGACCAGGGGCGGGCCCGCGGGGCGGAGCGCGATGGCGGCCATGTGGCTGGCCGGGTTCACCAAGGTGATCGGCGAACCGGCCGAGGCGGTGCCCTACGACGACCTGGATCCGCTGGGGCGGGCGGTGCACGACTGGTTCCTCAGCCAGGTGGCCTGGGCCTACGGCGGCTTCTCCGTCCACGACGACCAGGTGGAGAAGGCGCTGACGGCGTTCGGGGCGATGGGGGAGCGCTGGGGCGTGGCCGCCTCGCTCGCGCTGCGGGCCAGGCTGGCGGTGGGCCGCGGCGACCTGGCGGCCATGGAGCGTGACGGCGCTCGTAGCCTGGAGATCTTCGGTGAGCTCGGCGACCGCTGGGGTCAGGCCGAGGCCATGGACGCGCTCGACCTGGTCGCCGAGATTCGCGGCGACTACGCGCGGGCCGCTGAGCTGCGCGAGGAGCAGCTGCGCCTGATGGGGGAACTGGGCATCGCCTCGCCGTTCAAGCTCTCCGGGCTGGGCCGGCTGGCGCTGCTGGAGGGCGACTACGCGCGCGCCGACGACTACCACGAGCGGGCCCGCGCGCTGGCGGTCGAGCAGTCGGTGAAGTCAGCGGAGGAGCACGCGGTGCTCGGGCTGGCGATCAGCGCGCGCCGCCAGGGCCGCTACGCCGACGCCGAGGACTACCTGCTGCCGTGGTTCGCCTGGCTGCGGCAGGTCGGTGGCACGCCGGGCATCGCGTTCGCGCTGGCCGAGCTGGGCTTCGCCGCCGAGCAGCGGGGCGACGCCGAGACCGCGCTGGACCGGCAGAAGGAGGGTTATGCGGCCGCCGCCTCCACCGGCGACCCGCGCGCGGTCGCGCTGGCACTCGAAGGGCTGGCGGGCGCGCTCTCGCTGGCCGGCCGCGCCGAGGAGGCCGCCCGCCACCTGGGTACGGCCGCCGCCATGCGGAAGTCGGTGGGCGCCCCGCTGCCCGAGAGCGAGCGGCTGGACGTCGACCGGATCACCGCCCGCATCAGGACGACCCTGGACGGCAGGGCGTTCGCCGAGGCCTTCCGCTCAGGCGAGCGGGAACTCGGCGATCACCTCCCAGTAGCCCTCGGGCGTGGGACCGGCGAAGAGCCTGCCACCGAGGGCCTCCACCCGCTCGGCCATGCCGACCAGGCCGAAGCCGCCGCCCAGCCGGGCCACCCTGGGATCTGAGGCCGACCCGAAGTTGCGCACCCGCAGCCTCACCGTGCTGACGGTCGCACTCCCGACGGCTCCTCGCTGGTTACGCGAGCTACCGCTCTCGGAGCCTGCTCGTTGCTCCGAGCCGGGGAAGGCGCGCAGGTCCGCCTCCACCCAGGCGGCGCCCGGCGCGTGCCTGCGCACGTTCGTCAGCGCCTCCTGCAGCACGCGGTGCAGGGTGGTGACGACCTCGGGCGGCAGTGTGCCGTCGCCGACGCCCTGGCCGATCTCGAAGGCCACCTTCGGCCCGTTGGCGGAGAAGCGCTCGGTCAGCAGGCGCAGGTCGGCCAGCGTGGTGCCGGGCCTGCGTTCCGCCTCGTCCTCCGCGCGCAGCACGCTGACCAGGCGGCGCATCGACGTCAGCGCCTCGGCTCCGGCTCCGGCGATCGCGTCGAGCGCGGGCACCACGGCCTCGGGCTTCATCTCGGCGACGGTCTTGGCGGCCTGGGCCTGGACGACGATGCCGGTGATGTGGTGGGCGACCAGGTCGTGGAGCTCTCTGGCCAGCTCCAGGCGTTCGGCGCGGCGTACCGAGAAGACGGCTTCCGAGCGGCGCTCCTGCTGGAAGCGGAGGTAGCCGCCGACACCGGCCGCCAGCGACCAGCCGGCGAACAGCATGAACGCGAAGACCAGGCCGGCGTTCTGGTAGTCGCGGCCGGAGGCTTCGGCCAGGAGGACGACCAGGGCGACCAGTGCGAAGACGGCGGCCTTGCGCACGGGCGCGACGTGGCGCAGCACGCCGATCGTGAGGATGAGGATCGCGCCGGACTCCGCCATGCCTGGCACGCCGTCGTAGTTGGCGCCGCTGATGATCGTGGAGGTGACGAAGCTGAAGGCCAGCAGGAACGTGAAGCCCTGGACCCGGTGCTTGTGCCTGGTCAGCACGGCGGCGATGCCGGCGATGCCGCAGAAGGGCACCAGCCACTGGGGTCCGCCCACGCTGGCGGCGGCGGCCACGTCGACCATCAGCATCAGGCCCAGCCAGCCGATCATGGCGATTTCGCTGAGCCTGCGGATCCAGTAGACGAAGCGCTTGGTGTCCCCCACGGCACGAGCCTAAGCCGGAAGTCGGAGCACCCGTATCAACCGTTCGGCCGAGTAAGGACGCCGCGGACCAGACCTTCAGCGGAGGTGGAAGGGGTGGTCCGTCACCGATGCTGGATATGTCGGAAGGGAGACGGGGAAATGGTCGTCATCGGATTCGTGTTGCTGGGTGTGGGACTGGTTGTGGGTGTGCTGCTCGCGCTGGCCGACCCCGTGATGCTCTCCAGGATCAACGGGGAGCCCGCCGAGGGCGGCAGCGGCCGCCACATCCACGCGCCGCGTGCGGTGCCGGAGGGTGAGGTGGTTCAGCTGCCGAGCCGTACCGGCGACCGGCACCAGCCCAAGGCGGCCTGAGACGGGGCTCGCGGCGGCGGGCATGGCGCCGGGAGCCTTGGGGGAGGGATCGGCCCGCGAGACCGTTGGGGGACGGAATCGCGGGCCGGTTCCGTTACCGTGGCGGGTATGAGCAACGGATTCGAAACGCTGGCGATCCACGCAGGTCAGGAGCCCGACCCGCTGACCGGCGCGGTCGTCCCGCCGATCTACGCCACGTCCACCTACAAGCAGGACGGCGTGGGCGGGCTGCGCTCCGGCTATGAGTACAGTCGCTCGGCCAACCCGACCAGGACCGCGCTCGAAGAGGCGCTGGCCGCGGTCGAGGCCGGCGCCCGGGGGCTGGCGTTCGCCTCCGGCCTGGCCGCCGAGGACACCGTGCTGCGCACCGTGTGCCGGCCCAACGACCACGTCATCATCCCCAACGACGCCTACGGCGGCACCTACCGCCTGTTCGCCAAGGTCAACGAGCGCTGGGGGCTGCGCTACGACCCGGTGCCGCTGGGGAACCTGGACGCCGTGGCCGGGGCCATGACGCAGAAGACGAAGATCGTCTGGGTGGAGACGCCGACGAACCCGCTGCTGGGGATCGCCGACATCGCCGGGCTGGCCGAGCTGGCCCACGAGAACGACGCGCTGCTGGTCGTGGACAACACGTTCGCCTCGCCGTACCTGCAGCGGCCGCTTGAGCTGGGGGCCGACATCGTCGTGCACTCCACCACCAAGTACGTGGGCGGCCACTCCGACGTGGTCGGCGGCGCGCTGGTGGCGCGCTCGAAGGAGCTGGGCGACGAGCTGGCCTACCACCAGAACGCCATGGGCGCGGTGGCCGGGCCGTTCGACGCGTGGCTGACGCTGCGCGGGCTCAAGACGCTGGGCGTGCGGATGGACCGCCACTGCGACAACGCCGAGCGGGTGGTCGACCTGCTGCTGGCGCACCCGAAGGTGACCCAGGTGCTCTACCCGGGCCTGGGCGAGCACCCCGGCCACGAGGTGGCGGCCAAGCAGATGAAGCGCTTCGGCGGCATGGTGTCGTTCCGCGTGGCCGGGGGCGAGGAGGCCGCGGTGGAGGTGTGCAACCGCGCCGAGCTGTTCACGCTGGGGGAGTCGCTCGGCGGGGTCGAGTCACTGATCGAGCACCCGGGCAGGATGACCCACGCGTCGGCGGCGGGCTCGCCGCTGGAGGTCCCGGCCGACCTGGTGCGGCTGTCGGTGGGCATCGAGACGGTCGACGACCTGCTCGCCGACCTCACCCGGGCGCTCGGCTAGGACGGCACGACCATCAGGAACAGGATCGCCAGCCAGATCAGCGTGAGCAGGCCGGCGATGGCGGCGATCCGTCCGGTCTGCATCTTCGCGTCGTCGTCCTGGGCCTCGCTGGCGAGAGCCTGGGCGGCGGTGCGCAGGTCGCGTTCGACGATGACGATCAGGACCGCGGCCACGATGAACAACGTCATGGACGCGGTCATGTTCCACTTGCCCAGGGTGCCGTTACCGGCCATGACCCCGGCGGCGATGCCGAAGATCAGCACGCCGAGCGAGAGCAGGGCGTAGAGCCGGGTCGAGCGGTGGATGAACGTCAGCAAGGCAGCGTTCTTGTTGCGAATTGCGCGGGGGGCGGCATGCGTCAGCGCGGTGAGCGGCCCGACCGCGAAGATCGCGAAGGCGATGTGCAGCCAGATAAGCAGGGACATGCCGGAGAGACTAGTCCCCGGCGATCTCGGCCTGTGGCTCGACACTCTCTTCGCTCTTACGGGAGCACCGCATGCACAGCTCGAAGGACGTCACGGTGACGACCATGATCATGATTAGCAAGACCATCGCGAACATAGCACTCCCTCCTTCCCCGAATATCCTCCGTAATGACTAGACGCCCTGGCAACGGAATAAGTTCAGCCCGGGTATCGTTGCGTACCGCCGTTTTCTTCCGTTCAGGCACAAGGGGGTGCCGTCGTGGCCGTCAGGCACGTCGAGCCGTACACCGATGAGTGGCAGCGTCAGCCGCGCTGTTACGTGAAACAGGTGGTCGAGGTGCTCGACGCCGAGGTGGCCGAATGGTGGGAGGGGCCCGGCGAGCCGCGTGCGGCGACGGTCCTGGTGACCGGCGGCTCGGCGCTGGTGTGGGACGAAGAGAGCGGCTGGCGGCTTGGCCGCTTCCTCTCCGGGGCCCGTGGCGAGCACACCGAGCTGGCCGACGTGCGCTATCTGGGTGGCGGTCTGCTGCCCCGGCCCGAGCGGGTTCCCGCGGCCCTGGAGGACGCGCGGCTCGGGATCGGTGCGAGCAGTGCCTGGCGGCCCTGCTACCGCTCGCACCGCAACTGCCGGGACGGGTTCGATGTCGCGCTGGACTTCTGGTCCGGCTTGGTGCGTGCCTAGCTCAGGCGGATGTGACGGTCTGGTGCCCTTCGTGGGCGGCGCACTGCGTGCAGTCGGTGTTGTTCACGTGAAGGCCGAGGATCCCGCGGGTGCAGCGGGAGAAGGGCCCTGGGGCGCGGTGGGTCGGCGACCCGCGCCAGTCCTCTCTGAGGACACTGAGCACGATCATGACGAACGTGCCGGTCGCTCCTCCGATCAAGGCGATCGGGATCATGAGGTACAAATCCATGAGTAATTATGGCAGCGGCACCCCACCGGTCATCAATAGGTGGACATAGAAGAGGATCCACCAGGTGATCTGGGTTGGCGGAATACAATTGACTACACTTATTGGGATAAGTGGCCCGAGCCTGCATAATTGATTTCGTAGGCCAGGTGGGTCATATCACCGGCGTAGATCGCCACCGTGAGCCGGATCGGCCGCTCGGCCGAGTACGCCGTCCTGATCACCTCGACCACCGGCACCCCCGCCCTGCGCCCGAAGAACGGGACCTCCTGCGGCGTCGGCATCCTGGCCAGCACCACATCGCGATGACGGACCTGGACGTGACCGTGGTTGGCCAGTTCGCGGATCGTGCCGCGCTCCAGGTCGACGGGTAACATCAGGCCCGTTCCCTCGGCCACGTCCAGCGGATAGAACGAGTCCTGCAGCGACCAGCTCTCCCCGTCGACCAGCCGCCGGGACAGCCGCACGACCACCACGGAACCCTCGGGGATCTGCAGGTAGGAGGCGACTTTCGGGCTCGCCTCCCGGAACTCCATCGTGAAGCCCTCCTGCGCGGGCTGGCGGCCCTGCTCCTCCACCGCCGAGGTGAAGGCGTCCTTCCCGCTCGCCGTGCGCAGGCCCTCCCTGTTCGACATGACCATGGTGAAGGTCAGCCGCGCGTTCACGTACGTGCCCAGCCCCTGCCGCGACTCGACCAGGCCCTCGTTGGCCAGGACGGCGATCGCCAGGCGGACGGTGTTGGTGGAGACGCCGAAGAGCTGCTCGAGCTCCGACTGGGACGGAAGGCGCTGACCTGGCTGAAGGGACCCGGCGGTTATCTTTTTCCGCAGGTCGTCGGCCACCTTGCGGTAGAGCGGCTCGGACATGCTCTCATTGTCCGCTTATTGGTATGAGCGGTCTAGGTCCTGGCTTTACAGCTTCGCCGCCCGGCGGGACGATTTCCTTCCGTCCAATTTTCCGAGAGGAAAGGCAGAATCAGGATGCCGGTTCCCTATAGCCAGGAATGGCTGAGGTTGCCCCTGGGTTACGTGTCGTCGGTAGCAGCCGCGGTGGAGCATGTGATGTGGTGGGACGACCCCTTCGACCCGCGGGACGCGACGATCCTGCTGGCCGGAGGCGACGCCCTGGTGTGGGACGAGGAGAGCGGGTGGCGCCGCGGCCGGTTCGTCTCGGGTGAGCGGGGCGTGCGTACGGTCCTGGCCGGGGTCCGTTACCTCGGGGGCGGGGTGCTGCCCGAGCCGGCCGAGGTGGTCGGGCTGATGGCGCGGGGCGGCGGCCGTACCCGGGTCGTCTACCGCTCCTTCCGTGACCTGCACGACGGGTTCGACGCCCGGCTGGCCCGCCACGCCCTCGTCTAGCGGGCGCGGCGCAGCCGGAGGAAGTCGCTGACCACGTACTCGCCCAGCCGTTCCGCGCTGGGCGAGAACACCCGGCCGCCGTTGCGGCGGGCGACCTCGTCGACGAACTCGCGCAGCCGGTCGTCGGCGGCCAGCATGAACACGTTGATCGTGGCCCGTCGCCTGGTCATCTTGTCGACCTCGGCCAGCGTCAGCTCCAGCGTCTCGTGCGAAGGCGGCCATTCGAAGGCCGAGCGGCCGTTGCGCATGAGGTGCGCGGTGGGCTCGCCGTCGGTGACCACGAGCACGACCGGCTCGAAGTCGGGGTGGCGGTCCAGGTGCCGTCCGGCGATCAGCAGCGCGTGGTGCAGGTTCGTGCCCTGGACCATGTCCCAGTCGAGCCCGGCCAGCTCGTCCGGCTGCAGCACCCGCGCGTAGTTGGAGAAGCCGATGATCTGCACGGCGTCCTGCGGGAACTTCGAGGCCACCAGCGCCTGCAGGGCCAGCGCGGTCTGCTTGGCCGCCGCCCACGTGCCCCGCAGCGCCATCGAGTACGACAGGTCCACCAGCAGGCAGACCGCCGCCGCGGTGCGCCGCTCGGTCTCGGCGACCTCGAAGTCGTCCACGGACAACCGCAGACCTCCAGAGGTACGGCCGCCGCCGCTGCGAATGCCGTTGACCAGCGTGCGCACCACGTCGATGGGCTGCTCGTCGCCGAAGCGCCACGGCCGCGACGACCCGGTCAGCTCGCCGGCCGAGCCCGCGTCGTGCTGGTCGTGGTCGCCGCGCCGCCCGGCGTCCAGCGAGGCGAACACGCGGCGCAGCGCGGTCTCGCCGAGCCTGCGCACCGCCTTGGGCGTCAGCTCCAGCTTGCCGCGCCGGCGCAGCAGGTAGCCCTGCTCCTCCAGCTCACGTTCGATGCGCCGTAGGGCCTCCAGGTCGTCGACGGCCGAGCGGCCGAGCGCCCGGCGTACGGCGGCCTCGTCGATGTCGTCGAGCCTGGCTCCGGGGTAGTCCTGGCGCAGCGCCGCCTCCAGCTGGGTGAGGTCGGCCAGCTCCTCCAGGGCGGTGACGGCGTCGCCCATGCCGAGCGGCTCGTCGCCGGTGAGGCGTTCGGGGGTGTTCCAGGCCAGGTCGGGGCGGCGGGAGCTGAGGGCGTCGCCGAGGCGGCGCATCTGCTCGCCGAGGCCGGCCTGCTCCAGGGTCTGGTTGATGAGGCCGGCCAGCTCCTCGCGCTGGCGCGGGGTCATCGAGGCCAGCATGCGCTGCGTGGCGGCGGCGCGGCGGGCGAGGATGTCGACCAGCTCTTCGAGCGTGCGCGGCTTCTCGGGGAACATGTCCCCGTACGTGGCCATGAAGGCGTCGAAGTCGGCCTGGGTGTGCTCGCCGCGGGAGTCGCGCTCCAGCATCTCGTTGAGCGCGGCGACCATCTCGCGCACCCGCTCCATGGCCGCCGGGTCCGGGTTGGTCAGCGCCTCGCGCAGCCCGCGGAACTGGGTGTCCAGCACCTCCCTGCGCAGCAGGTCGCGCAGCTCCTCGAAGGTCTGCCTGGCCGCGGCCGAGCGCCACTCGTAGGAGCTCAGCTGCTGGATGGCGCTGGCGGTGTCCTCGGGCAGGCCGTCGAGCTCGGTCTCGCGCATCCTGGCCGCGTCGGACGGGTCGGGGAACAGCTCGGCGCGCTCCTGTCCGATCGCCTTGTCCAGCAGCGCGCGAGCCCGCTCCAGGGTGCCGTCGAGCCGGCCGCTCTCGCGCAGCTCGCGGCGGCGGCGGCGGACCTCTCTGAGCATCTCGTCGAGGCCGCGCCGGTCGCGCGCCCCGGGCAGCCCCCTCTTGAGGAGGTCGCGCAGGGCGTGCACGGGCGTGGAACCGGACAGGATCGCATCGCCCATCTCGTCCAGCGCCGCCCGCACGTCGTACGGCGGCGCGAGGGGGTCGGGGCCGTCCTGATACTCGCCATAGCGATAAGCCACGATCTCACGCTAACTCGTCTTTTGTTCTTCTGTTACGGCAAGCCGCCCTCACACCACCCGCCGACGCCGGCGGGCGCCGATCGTGGGGGTCGCTTCTCACGTCGGACGTGGCACCCGCCGTCACGGTCAGGCGTCGCCGAAGACCTCCCAGACGCTGAGCAGTTCGCCGCTGAACGGGTTGTAGTTGACCACGGCGAGGTTGCCGCCCTTGAAGACCTTGGAGAAGTCCTTGTTCGTGCAGCCCTTGGTGCCCAGGCCGTCGTCGTCGGCGTTGACGGGCCTGCCGGTCAGCCAGCCGTCGCCGCACTTGGCGGTGACCCGGTTGAAGGTCAGGCGCCAGTTGTAGGTGAGGTGGCGGGCGCCGTAGGCGACGGTGTCGGCGTCCACGCGCTTGATCACGCCCTTGGCGGTCTGGGTGTACCACTTGGCGGGCTGGAACTCGCTGACCCTGATCGCCTTCTTGCCCGAGTAGGCGATCTTCACGGGGTTCGGGCCGAGCTGGAGGGTGAAGGCCAGGTCCTTGGGCGTGCAGCGGGTCTTGCCGAGGCCGTTGGCGTCCTGGGCCACCCGGCCCTCGGTCTCCTTCAGGCCGCAGGCGACGGCCAGGCGGCGGAAGTCGGCGGAGCCGTAGGCCAGCTTGAGCTCCTTGGCGCCCTTCTTGGCGGCCAGCTTGTACTTCTTGCCGTCCCGGGTGGCCGTGACCGGCGTGACGCGCAGGGTGCCGGCGCCGTCGGCCCAGGCGTAGCCGTACACGGTGGTGGCGGTGGTGGCGGTGGCGGACGGAGTCAGCGGAGCCGCGGCGACGAGCGCGGCGATGAGCAGAGAGTGCATTGGGCGGTCCCCCGGTGTCGTGAACTACCAGGTTGGACGCGTGGGACCGCCCCGATGTTCACGTCCGGTAGACGTTCACTCCGTCGAGATCGTCCTTTGACAGCCGGCGCATGAGGTAGAGGCCCTCCAGCGCGAACTCCAGGGCCGCCGCGGCGTGACCGGGGGACTCGTCGCCGGCGCCCATGCCCAGCTTGGCCATGATCTTCGCCAGGCCGTTGACCGGGCCGATCCGGCGCAGCAGCTCGGCGGCCGGGACCATCTCGCCCGACTCCACCTGGCTGCCCTCGGCGAACTTGTCGGTCAGCGGCGCGAGGTCGGCGCCGCCCAGGCGGTTCCTGAACGTCTCGGCCGTCGCCCGGCGCAGCAGATGGGCCAGGATCTCGGTCTCCCTGCCCTCCTCGCTGACCTCGAACTCCACCTTGCCGCGCAGCGTCGGCACCATGCTCGGCAGGTCGCAGACGCGGGCCACCGCGTGCTCCTCGCCGGTGATGGCGGCCCTGCGCACCGCTGAGGCGGCGGCGGTCTCGGCGGCGGCGATCGAGAAGCGGGCCGAGACGCCCGAGCGGGCGTCCACCGCGGTCGACTCGCGCACGAGGCGGGTGAAGCGGGCGATCACCTCGAGCAGATGCTCGGGGATGTCGGCCCCGATGTCGGGCATCGACTCCTGGCGGATGAGCGTGAGCTCGTCCTCGACCGTCTGCGGGTAGTGGGTGCGGATCTCGGCGCCGAAGCGGTCCTTCAGCGGCGTGATGATCCGGCCGCGGTTGGTGTAGTCCTCCGGGTTGGCGCTGGCGATGAGCAGAATGTCCAGCGGCAGGCGCAGGTTGTAGCCGCGTACCTGGATGTCGCGCTCCTCCAGCACGTTCAGCAGCGAGACCTGGATGCGTTCGGCCAGGTCGGGCAGCTCGTTGACGGAGAAGACGCCGCGGTTGGTGCGCGGGACCAGGCCGTAGTGGACCGTCTCCGGGTCGCCCAGCGTGCGCCCTTCGGCGATCTTGATCGGGTCGACGTCGCCGATCAGGTCGCCGACCGAGGTGTCGGGCGTGGCCAGCTTCTCGCCGTAGCGCTCGTCGCGGTGCTTCCAGGCGACGGGCAGCTCGTCGCCCATCTCCCGCGCCTTGCGGACGCACGTGGTGCAGACCGGCGCGAAGGGATGGTCGTTGATCTCGCAACCCTCCACGACCGGGGTCCACTCGTCGAGCAGGCCGGTGACGGTGCGGATGAGCCGGGTCTTGCCCTGGCCGCGCTCGCCCAGCAGGACCAGGTCGTGCCCGGCCAGCAGAGCGCGTTCGAGGTGGGGCAGGACCGAGTCGTCGAAGCCCACGATGCCGGGAAAACGGGGCTCGCCTGCCCGCAGCTTGGTCAGCAGATTATGGCGGACCTCTGCTTTGACACTGCGATGAACGTGATCGCTCGCTCGCAGCTCGCGGAGAATTCGAGGCTGATGCACGGGAACGAGACTACGTCTCCTGCGAGCCGTTCGCATCGTGGTGAGATTTCGGATCTTGACTATTGCGTGACGGTTCGTGCGCGTGCTTGTTGCTCCAGTGGGGAGAAACGGGGCTAGGGAACCAGCAACAGCAAGGGAGGCGAGACGCGTGGCCCTGATGACGAGCCGCTTCGCTGATGGCCTCGCCGTGGGATCCGACCTGGGCGCGACCGCCGAACGCGCCGTGGGGCAGGCCCTGTCGAGGCTTGCCGGCAAGGCTGACCTGGTCTGTTTCTTCATCTGCGGCGATGACCCCGACGACGTGGCGGAGGCCGGCCGCCGGGCCATGGCGCTCGCGCCGGACGCGCACGTGATCGGCTGCAGCGCCACCGGCGTGATCGGCGACGGTCAGGGCGTCGAACTCGCGCCGTCCGTCAGCGCCTGGGCGGCGACGCTCGACGGCGCCAGACTGACCACCTTCGCCCTGGAGACGCTGACCGCCGAGGACCGATTCGTCGTCGTCGGCCTGCCGGAACGCGGCTCCGACGACCACGTGGCCGTCCTGATGGCCGACCCGTACACCTTCCCGACCGACGCGTTCGTCGAACGCTCCGTGGACGTGCTCGGCGACCTGCCGATCATCGGCGGCCTCGCCAACGGGATGAGCGGCAGAGGCTCCGTACGCCTGTTCGCCGACGGCCAGGTCTACACCGAGGGCGCCATAGGCGTGCTGATCAGCGGCCAGGTCAACGTCAGCACCGTGGTCAGCCAGGGCTGCCGCCCGATCGGCCCCACCATGGTCGTCACCCGCGCCGAGGAGAACCTGCTGCTCGAACTGGCCGGCCAGCCCGCCCTCGCCCGCCTGGAGGACATCGTCAGCGACCTCGACGAGGACGACCGCGACCTGGTCGCCTCCGGCCTGCAGATCGGCCTCGCCATGGACGAGTACGCCGAACGCCACGAACGCGGCGACTTCCTCATCAGAGGCGTGCTCGGCATCGACCCCGACCGGGAGGCCGTCGCCATCGGCGACGTGGTCGAAGTCGGCAGAACCGTCCGCTTCCAGGTACGCGACGCCGCCACCGCCGACGAGGACCTCTACGACCTGCTCGACGCCCACCGCGAAGAGCTGGGCAAGGTCGACGGCGCGCTGCTGTTCGCCTGCAACGGGCGCGGCTCCGCCATGTTCGGCACCGCCGACCACGACGCCGTCGCCCTGCGCGACACCCTCGGCCACATCGGCATGGCCGGCTTCTTCGCCGCCGGCGAGGTCGGCCCGGTCGCCGGGCACAACCACGTCCACGGCTTCACCGCCTCGGTCCTGGTCTTCTCCTCGGGCAGCCGGTGATCCTCGCGATCGACGTCGGCGGCACCAAGATGGCGGCCGCCCTGGTCGCCCCCGACGGCGCCGTACGGCTGACCCGCCGCCTGGCCACCCCGCAGGACGCGGACGCCGAGACCCTGTGGAAGACCCTGCTCGCCCTCATCGAGCCCTACGACGGCTTCAGCGGCGTCGGCGTGGGCTGCGGCGGGCCCATGGCCTGGCCATCCGGCGAGGTCTCGCCGCTCAACATCCCCGGCTGGCGCGGCTTCCCCCTCGGCGAACGGCTCGCCGCCCGATTCCCCGGTAAGCCCGTGCGTATCCACAACGACGCCATCTGCCTGGCCGTCGCCGAACACTGGAAGGGCCACGGGCGCGGCCGGGCCAACATGCTGGGCATGGTCGTCTCCACCGGGGTCGGCGGCGGCCTCATCCTCGGCGACCGGCTCGTCAACGGCGGCACTGGCAACGCGGGGCACATCGGGCACGTCATCGTGGAACCCGGCGGTCCGCCCTGCGGCTGCGGCGGCCACGGCTGCCTGGAGGCGGTCGCCCGCGGTCCGGCCCTCGTGGCATGGGCCCAGGACCAGGGCTGGACACCTTCACCGGCGAACGGCGCGTACCGGGACGCGGTGGGATCTGACCCGGAGAAGGCAGGGTCTGGCCGGGAGAAGGCAGGGTCTGGCCAGGAAGAGGCGGCGGGGTCTGGCCTGGACGTGGCGGGGGCTTATCGGGAGGATCGGGAGGCGACGGGGCAGATGCTGGCGGCCGACGCGCGGCGCGGTGACCCCATCGCGCGGGCGGCCCTCGCCAGGGCGGGGCATGCGCTGGGCCTGGCCATCGCCTCCGCCACGCACCTGTGCGACCTGGACGTGGTGACGATCGGCGGCGGGTTGTCACAGTCGGGCGAGCTGCTGTTCGGGCCGCTGGAGCGGACGCTGCGCGAGCACGCGCGCATGGACTTCGCGCGCCGCCTGTCCGTCGTCCCGGCCCTGCTCGGCCAGGAGGCCGGCCTCGTGGGGGCGGCGGCGCTGCTCCTGGGCGGCGACAGGTACTGGGCGGTCTAGTCCAGCGCCCACTCGGCGGCGACGCGCTCCCGGACTTCGGCCTGCCGCTGGTGGGTCCACCTGAAGGTCCGCGTCGCACAGGTCAGGTCGGCCAGCGCCGCCTTGATCTCCCTCTCCAGGTACGGCCCGGCCTGCGAGGGCGAGAGCGTCGGCAGATACTCCACACCCTCCTCCTTGATCGGGAACTCCGCGCCGGCCAGCCGGGTGCGTTCGGCGACGAACGACTCCATCAGCTGGCTGGAGATGCGGCTGGGCAGGGCCGAACGGACTGTGTAGCCGTAGTCCTCCAGACAGGCGGCATATTTGCGGGCGGACAGCTGTGCCGGGGGATAGCTGTCGAACTCCCGCGCCAGGGCCTGCGTCAACGCCTTCTCCCGCTTCCGGTCGAGGTCGAAGCGTCCGGTGACCTGCCTGCCCGTGAGCTGCCATACCGCCGAGCCGAGGCAGACGTCGTAGGCGCGGCTGTAGGCGCGTACCTGCGTGAGGGACAGTGCCGCGGTGAGCCGGTCGTTCGGGTCGAAGGGGAGTGCGGCGAGGCCGCCCGCCTCCTGGTCGGTGGTGTGGACATACATGGCGAAGACCTTGAAGCCGTACCTGGCACGGCTCTGGCGTTCCTGCTCGGGGGTGTTCTGGCGCGGTGGGCGTCGGGGGGAGTCGATCGGGATGTACCTGAACCCCTGTTCCTTCATGCAGGCGGCCATGAGGCTTTCACGCCGGTTCGCCACCACCGCCGCCCGGCTCTCGGGAACGGGCGCCGCCGGGCCCGCGACCATCACCGCGGCCAGGGCGAACGCCAGCGACCCGCGCACTACTCTTCCCCCCACTCCCACGCGACGCGCATCCCGACGGCCGTCGACCGAGGAAAGAAGAGGCGGTAGAAGTCCTTGCCGCACTCCAGGTCGTCGAGGGCCGCCTGCCGCTCCTCCCGGAAGTAGGGCGCCGCCTCGAAGCGGGTCAGCTCGGGCAGCACGTCGCCCTTCATCCGGGGCCACTGGCGACGGCCGAGCTCCCATAGCTGATCGAAAAGCGGCTTTCTGGTCTCTCCGGCGATCTGGCTCGGGCGCGGGTCGGCCACGGGGCGGCCCTTCGCCGCCATGCACGCGGCGAAGTCCCGCGCCTTCGCGACCAGCAGAGGGTCGGCGTCGTGCGCCTGGCGATGGGCGGTGTGCAAGGCCTCCGTCACCTGCCGATCCAGGTCCTCGACGCTGGTCACCTTCCTGCCGAGCGCCGTCTGCGCGGCCCATGCGTAGCAGGGGGCCTGGGCCTTGAAGTAGGCCTCCGCCTGAGTGCGGGACAGGGCGTTGATGGTCGCGTTGTTGGGATGCTCGCGGAAGCCGGCGACGTCATTGGGGCCGGTCTCGTTGGGGAAGACGTAGCGGGCGAAGATCCGGAAACCGTACTTCAGCCGATCGGCCAGCATGGCCGAGTAGTCGCCCTCCACCATCCCACGCTGGGCCTTCGTCAGCGGGACCTGGGGTTGGACGTCCTGGACGTAGCGGAAGCCGTGCCGCTTCATGCAGTCGGCCATCAGGCTCTCCCTGCGCTCCTTGGGCGACAGGGGCGGCCGCTGCGTCGCGGACGGCGCCGAGGGCAGCGCGCTCGAGCCGCCTACGAGCAGGATGGTCAATACGGTTGTCAGTCGCTGGAGTCCCATCGGGGCGGACACTATCTCAGCGCGTCCACGGGTTCCATCCTGGCCGCCCGCAGCGCCGGATACAGCCCGGCCAGCAGACCGACGACGGCACCGGCCAGGGGAGCGGCCAGCGCCAGCCGTACGTCCAGGAGGGGTGTCCACTGTTTGGCAGCGGAGACGGCGACGACGGTCACCACCCCGAGCGAGGCGCCGATCACGCCGCCGGTCAGCCCGGTCAGCGTGGACTCCAGCAGGAACTGCGCGGCGATGTGCCGCCGGGCGGCGCCCAGCGAGCGGCGCAGGCCGATCTCGGAGACGCGCTCCATCACGGTGACCAGCGTCACGTTCGCGATGCCGACGGCGCCGACCACGAGCGAGACCAGGCCGAGGATGAGGAAGAGGGCGTTGACGTCGTCCTGTGCCTTGTCGCGGGCCCTGATCGGGCTGGGCGGGGCGATGACCTGGAGAAGGTCCTGGTTTCCTGGGCTGAGCGCCGTTGGGGCCTGGCGGGAGACGAGGTCGGCGGCGCCGAGGCTGGTGTTGATCAGGACCCGGGTCACGTCGCGCAGGCCGAACTGGCGGCCGGTGCTCGGCGGGATCATCACCGCCATCGACAGGTTCCGCTCGCGGCGCAGTTCGCCGAGTATCCCGATGACCGTGTACGCGTGCTTGCCGATGAAGATGGCCGGAGCGCGCTTCAGGCTGCCGACGCCCAGCAGCTTGGCGGCCCGGTCGCCGATCACCGCCACCCGGTCCTGCCGCCGCACGTGCCCGGCGTCGAAGAACCGGCCGGAGACCATACGGCCCCGCGCGGCCTGCGGCAGGTCCGTGGTCGAGGCCAGGACGCTCAGGGTCTGCGCGGTCACCCGGGTGGGGTCGATCAGGTCGTTGGAGCGGACGGACAGGTTGGCGCTGTCCTTGGTCTCGGCCACGGCGGCGGCCGAGGTGACGCCGCGCAGCCTGGTCACCCGGGAGACGGCGTCCCAGCTCACCAGCGGGGCGTTCTTCTGCTCGGGCACCTCGACGGTGACGGCGGTGGCGACGAGTTCGTCGAAGCGGCCGACGATCTGGTTGCCGGCGGTGGCCGCCACGCCCAGTGTGACGACGAGCGTGGTGATGCCGAGCACGGTGCCGAGCGTGGTCAGCGCGGCGCGCACCGGTCTGGCGAGCAGGCCGGCGAGCGCTTCGGTCCACAGGTCACGAATCTTCACTGAGCACCCCGTCGGTGATCCTCACCCGGCGCCCGGCGCGCCGGCTGACCTCGTTCTCGTGGGTGATGACGACGATCGTCAGACCCTGCGCGCGCAGGTCGTCGAAGAGGGCGAGCACGGCGCCGGTGTTGCGGCTGTCGAGGTTGCCGGTGGGCTCGTCGCACAGCAGCAGGGACGGGCCGCCCATGAGGGCCCTGGCGATGGCGGCGCGCTGACGTTCGCCGCCGGACAGGCGGTCGGGCGTGAAGCCGGTCCGGTGGGAGAGTCCCACGCGGTCCAGGGCCTCGAGCGCGCGTTCGCGCCGGTTCTTGCGGGGGTGGGCGCCGTAGACCTCGGCCAGCATCACGTTCTCCACCACGCTGCGGTGCGCGAGCAGGTGGAAGGACTGGAAGACGAAGCCGATCCGGTCGCCGCGCAGCCTCGTCCGCGCCCCGTCGCGCAGGGCGGTGGTCTCGGTGCCGTCCAGCCGGTAGCTGCCCGAGGTGGGGCGGTCCAGCAGGCCGAGCACGTTGAGCAGGGTTGACTTGCCGGAGCCCGACGGGCCGACGATGGCCAGGTAGTCGCCCTGCCGTACGTCGATGCTGATCTCGTCAATTGCGAGGACCGGCGGGTCGGCGGGGAACTCCTTGGAGACCAGTTCCAGCTCGATGACCGGCTCAGGCACCGCCGATCACCACCCGGTCGCCCTCCTTGAGGTCGCCGCTCACCTCGACCTGGCCGTCGGCGGTCAGCCCGGTGCGTACCTCGACCTCTCTCGTCCGGTCCGGCGCGGTCTCGACCTGCACCCGCGCCTTGCCGTCTGCGGCGGTGACGACCGCCGCGACCGGCACCACCAGCACCGGCTCGTCGGTCGCGCCCACGGTCACCTTGGCGGCGACGGCGGTCCCTGACAGGCCCTTGAGCCCCTTCATCGACTCGGGGGTTATCAGCACGGGCCGGTTGCCGGCGGGCGGCGGCTCCTCGCCGGGGACCTTGGCCTTCTCGCCGACCGCGCTCAGCGTGGCCGGATAGGTCTGGCCGGAGTCGAGTTCGATGCTGGCCTTGAGCCCCTCGCGCAGCAGGCCGGCCTCCTCGGGCTCCACCGATCCCGACACCATGAACGACGAACTGGTCACGGTGGCCACCTCGTCCTCGACCATCTGGCCCGCCTTCACCTTCGCCTTGTGCACCCGCGCGGGCAGCGCGGGCAGGAACACCACCTCGCCCGGCGGGATCGACGTGCCATACGTGCGCAGGAACTCGCCGAGCAGCGACGACGCCGCGGCCACGTCCTTCTTCGCGTTGGCGACCTTGAGCTTGGCGGGGGAGACCTGCCGGGCGTGCCGCAGCGCCTGCTCGGCGGTGACCAGCCCCTCCTGCGCGGTGCGCACGGCCGTGCGCAGCTCCCGCAGGCGTTTCACGCGGGCCTGCGCGCTCTCGTCGCCGAGCCGGTCGCGCGCCCGGCGGGCGGAGTCCAGCTCCGCCCTGGCGTTGGCGACCTTGAGCTCCAGCAGCCGGGTGTCGCTGGTGGGTGAGGGCGACGGCGTGGCGGCGGGCCGGTCCGCCTCGGCCAGCGCCTGCTCGGCTTCGAGCAGCTTCTCCTCGGCCGCGCGCACGGCCGAGTCGGCCGCGTCCACCTTGGCCTGGTCATCGGGCGTGCGCCGCCCGTCCTCCGCCTCCTCCAGCGCGCTCTCGGCCGCGCGCAGCCCGGCCCGCGCGTTGCCGAGCTTGATCTTCAGCGGCAGCACGTCGCGCCCCTGGTCGAGCGCGCGTTGTTCGAGCGCGAGCGTCTCCTTCGCCGTCTGTACGGCCTTGCGCAACGTGTCCTGCGCCTGCCGGTCGCCCAGGGCGGGCCGCTGGGCCTCATAACCCCCCTTCGCGTACAGCCGGGTGACCGCGGCGACTGTGGCCCCGTCGAACACCCCCGAGACCGGCGCGCCGAACCCGAGCCTGCGCAGCGCCCTCTGCAACTGCTCGACGTCGTCGCCCCTGGTGCCGGGGGCGATCGTGCGGTGCATCGGCACCTTGCCGCGCAGCGCGAACACCGGCCGCCCGTTGACCTCCATCAGCACGCCGCCCTCGCGCAGCCTGCCCTGGCGCGGGGCCCGGGTGGCACGCTGCAGCTCGGCCGGCCCGCCGACCACCCCGGCGAGGGTGATCGGGAACGGCGAGCCGTACTCCAGAGTGCCGTTGACGGCGACGGTGCTGACGAGCTCGCGGCGCTCGACCGCCGCGGTGACGAGACTGGCCTTGGGCGGTGTACGGCGGGCCGCCTCGTCGGCCGGCGAGCGCAGGCGGGTGCTCAGGAACCAGCCGGCGCCCGCGACGGCCAGGACGCCCACCAGGACGGCGGCGAGTAGCTTCCGCGGCGACTTCATGGGAACTCCAAAAGGGCATGCTGAAGAGAGCCGGTGGCGCCGGCGGGGTTCAGAGCAGGACGTTGCGCCTGGTGCGGAACGGCAGGACCGCCGCGACCAGGGTCAGCAGGAGCACCAGCGCCCAGTGCGCGCTCTCCTGCCGGGTGACGGCGACGAGCGTGAAGCTCTCGGCGAGCACCACCGTGCTGTGGAGGGTGTAGACGGCCGTGGCGATCGACCAGCGGTGGTCGGCCGTCACGTGGCCGGCGTAGCACGCCGCCAGGAGCAACGCGGTCTCCAGCCCGACGCGGAGCATCGCGGAGGGGGCGGCTTCGACGATGTCGCGCCAGGCTGGATCCGCGCCGACGGCCAAGGGCACCGCGGCCAGCCACCACCACGAACGGCGGTGGAGGGTTTCGCCGCGAATGGCCAATGCCACGAGGCCGAGGATCAGGAGGCCGTTGGCGACGGCCGGGGCGATCGGGCCGCCGCCGGCGTAGAGGGTGGGCATCGACTGCCACGGCCCGTCGGGGAAGACCGGCAGCAGCGTCTCGTCCAGCCACGGCTTGGCCAGCGTGATCGCCAGTGTCTTGACGGAGAGCAAGGCGGCCAGGGGGATCGCCAGACGTACCCGGCCGAGCAGGGTGGCCAGGAACGCCGCCGCGGCCACGCCCACCCACAGCGGGATCGTGCTCGCATAGGGGATGAGCAGCGCCAGGTTGAGCAGGCTGAGGACCGTCACCGCGAGGTGCAGGCCGTCCGCCCAGGCCGGGCCGTGCGCCGACTGCAGGATGCGGGTCCTGATGCCGCCCTTGACCAGCGCGGCGGCCTCGCGCAGGGGAGGCAGCGCCCGGTCGGGCTCCGCCGTGGTCAGCAGGACGTCCAGCAGTTCGTCGCCGTAGTCGGCGCGGTAGCCGTCAGGGTAGGCGCGGAGCAATAACCGGTAGCGGCGCTCCAGCCTGCTCATGAGAAGGTCGCTCCGAGCGTGCGCCCGGTGACCACGGCGGCGGCCTGCTGCATGCGCAGCGCCTCCTCCTCCACCAGGCGACGGCCGTCGTCGGTGATGCGGAAGTAGCGGCGCTTGCGGCCGTTGACGATCTCTTCCTTCTCGACCATGATCACGCCGCTGCCGGTCAGGCGGTCGAGCGCGCCGTACAGGGTGCCGACGGCGAGCTTGACGCGGTCCTGGGAGAGCTCGACGACGCGCTTGAGAATCGCGTGCCCGTGGAGCGGACCGTCCAGAAGGGCGGCGAGTACGAAATACGTCTGCTCACTCACCGACGATCCCCTAGACATGGCTGAGAAGATACTTCGAGGCGCGAAGCATGGTCAAGAATCCGCTCATCTCAGCGCGTACTCGGCGAGGAGCGTGTTGTTGATCTTCAGGTCCTTGGGGTTGTAGACGGGGTAGAAGGCCTTGCCGCACTCCAGGTCGTCCAGCGCGGCCTTGATCTCCTTCTGGAAATAGGGCTTGGCCTGGGCGGCGGTGAGTTCCGGCATGATGATCTCCCCCGAGCCGGGGTCGAACTCGATGCCCTGCTGCTTCGCGCCGATCCGGGATGCCATGTCGTGGATCGAGTCCTGGACGGCCATGGAGATGTCGCGCGGGGCGGTCTCGGTGACGGTGTAGCCCTTGCCGCGCAGGCAGTCGGCCATCGTCGAGGCGAGCCCGACCAGCTGCTGGTCGCCGTCCACCTCTCTGGCGACGATGAGCTTCTTCGCCTGGCTGAACTGCTGGAAGAGGTCTGTCCTCTTCGTGATGCTCTTGCCGAGGACCTCCTTGGCCGCGAGGGCGAAGCAGGTGTCGCGCGCCTTTTTGTAGGACGTGTACTGAGCTGTGGAGAGGTCGCCGGTGATCTTCGTGTTGGGGTCCTTGTCGGCTTGGGCCACCTTCTTGCTGATGCCGACCTCGCCCGGGTAGATGAACTCGGCGAACACCCCGAAGCCGTATTTTTCGCGATTTTTCCGCAGTTCTTGGTAATCGCCGTTGTCGCGCTTGATCTCGGCGGCGGTCAGCTTCTCCTCCGGCGGCACGTACGCGACGTACTTGAAGCCCTTCTGCTTCATGCAGTCGGCCAGGACCGACTCCATCTGGAGCTTCTTGTCCACGGTCGCCGTGCCGGGGGTAGCCGAAGCCCCCGCTTCCGGCTCACCACCGGCCTCGACGCTTCCGCACCCGGTCAGTACGGCCAGCGCGGCCACGGTCAGGCTCATCTTCTTGATCATGGTCACTGGTCCCCACCGCCGAATTCGACTGCCACGCGCTGCTGGATCTCCGCGTTCCTGGGTGAGTAGGCGGCGTAGAAGGCCTTGCCGCACTCCAGGTCGTCCAGCGCGACCTTGACCTCCTGGCCGAAGTACCGCTTGCCGTCGGCGACGGAGATCACGGGCATCACGTACTGCCCGTGCTTGGCCATCTCCTCGTCCTCCGGCTTGTCGTCGTTCTTGGCCAGCGTCTTCACCTTGTCCTCGAACATCCGCCAGCCCCAGGTGTGGAGCGTGGACGGCCGGGTGTCGGCCACGGAGTGGCCCTTGCCCTTGAGGCAGGCGCCCATCTCCGCGGCCAGCTCGACCAGCTTCGGGTCGCCGTTGAGCTCGCGGTCCAGGACCTTGTCGATCGTCGCGTTCTCCTGGGCGTACCGGTCGTCGTCATCCTTGACGACCTTGCCGGTGACCTCCTTGATCGCCCGGGACTTGCACGCCGTCAGCTGCTTCTCGTACGCCGCCAGCTGGGCGGGCGACAGGTCCTGGACGATGGCGCTGTTCGGGCTGTCCTCCGACGACCACAGCACCTCTTCCTTCCGGTCGGGATGCGCGTAGCGGTAGAAGACCGTGAAGCCCTTCTCCGCCCGCTCCTCCTTCATCGCCGCGTAGTCGCCGAGGTAGGCCCGGTCGCCCGTGGTCTCGCCCGCCTTGACCGGCGGCACCCACGGGACGTACTTGAAGCCCTTCCCCTTCATGCAGTCGCCGACGATCGCCTGGATCCGGTGTGCGCCGTCGGAGGCTTTGGTGCTGCTCGCCGCCTGGGGAGCGGCGGGTGGGGCTGGCTCGGCCGCGCAACCGGCGACGAGCGCGAGTGTCGCGGCGGTCGCGACAAGAGTTGATCTCTTGGGCATGCCGGAGACCATAGTCCGTTCAACGGAGTATCGTCAATCCAGGGCATGCCTCCGCTGCCGGAGCGGCAGGAGGGCCGTGGCCGCCGTCAGCAGCGCCAGCAGGGCCCCGTACGCCAGGTGCTGCGAGGAGAGGATCACGCCGTTCTCGGGAAGGGTCAGCAGGGTCACCCCGACGACGGTGACCGCCAGGTAGAACGCGCAGCCGAGCGCCCAGCGCAGGTCGCGGGTCAGGTATCCGGCCACGGCCGCGGCGGCCATCAGGGCCAGCTCAAGCCCCATCCGGCTCAGGCTGATCGGCAGGTTGTGCTCCTCGATCATCCAGGCGGGGCCGTCCCATGCCAGGAACGGGATCGCCGCCCACCACCACCAGGAACGCGCACGCGTGACGCCCCCACGCGGCGCCGGCGCCAGCAGGCCGACCACCACCAGCCCGTACGCGACGGTCACGGTCACCGGCGCGCTGTCGGAGAACAACGCCCGGCCGGTGAGCAGTCCCGGATAGACCGGCACCTGGGTCAGCTCGGCCACCTGCCAGCCACCCGCGACGGCCACCGCCTTGACCCCGACGGCCACGGTGAGCGGGATCGCCACCCAGACCCATCCCCGCAGCACGGCCAGCACCGACAGGGCCGACAGCGCCGTCCACAGCGGGATCGCGGCGGCGTACGGCACCAGCGCGGCCAGATTCGCGACGGCCACGGCGGTGACGCCCAGGTGCAGCCCGTCCCGCCACACGCTGCCGCCGGCCAGGTGGATGACGCGGGTGCGGATGCCACCGGCCACCAGCCCCGCCACTTCCCTGGGCGGCGGGATCGTGCGATCGGCGTCCGTCGACTCCATCAGCACGTCGAGCAGCTCGTCGCCGTGCGCCTGCCGGTAGGGGCGCGGGTAGGCCAGCAGCAGCTTGCGGTAGCGCCGTTCGAGCACGCTCGTGACCGGACTCTCCAGCGTGGCCGTCATCCGCGCGCGATCCCCGGCACGAGCGCCCCGCCGGGCGCGCGCCAGCCCGGACCCGTGCCGAGCGGGCCCTTGCCGGCGCGCGACGCCTGACCCCAGAGGCCCCAGGCCTGTGCCTGGCCCGGCGACAGCCGCAGGACCAGCGCCGCCGCGTCCTGCATCCGCCTGGCCTCGGCCTCGACGAGCGCCTGGCCCTCGTCGGTGATGCGGAAGTAGCGGCGGTTGCGGCCGTTGACCGTCTCCTCGCGATCGACGGCGATCACGCCGCGCTCGTGCAGGCGCTCAAGGATGCCGTAGAGCGTGCCGACCGACGGGCGTACCCGGCCGTTGGACAGCTCCTGGATCAGCTTGCTGATCGCGTGTCCGTGGAGCGGTCCGTTGAGCAACGCGGTGAGCACGAAGAACATCGGCTCACTGACTTCAGAGGTTCCTCTGGGCATGGGGAAGACCGTATTCCGTTCAACGGAGTGTCTGCAACGCTTGTAACGCTTCACGGCGAGGTGTCCAAGCAGGGGGTGTCAACCGACGAGAGGAGCACGGCCGGTGATCGCTACCGATCCCGCGGCCTTCGAGGCCTTTTACCGCCGGCACGTCGAATCGATCACCCGGTTCATCGCCCGCCGCGTGGACGACCCGCACACGGTCGCCGACCTGGTCGCGGAGGTGTTCGTCGCGGTGCTCGACTCGGCGCACACCTACCGGCCGGGCTTGGGCAGCGAGCTCGCCTGGCTGTACGGCGTGGCGCGCAACACGCTGTCGGCCGAACGGCGCAGGGCGTTCAGGGAGTCCAGGCTGGCCGTACGCCTGAAAGGGCGGCGCCTGCTCGACCCCGACGACCTCGTCAGGCTGGAGGAGCGGATCGACGCGGAGAGCAGAGCCAGGCGGGCCTTCGAGGCCATGGCCGGACTGCCCGATGGCGAACGGGCGGTGCTGGAACTGGTCGTCCTCGACCAGCTCACGGTCACCGAAGCGGCCGCAGCCCTCGGCATCCGGCAGGGGACCGCCAGGGTCAGGCTCCACCGCGCGCGCACCGCGCTGAAGGACGTGCCCCTCGTCATGGAAGGAACCATCCGATGAGTTTCGAGGAGCGCCTGCTGATGGAGCTGAAGAACGAGATCGTCGCCCGGCGCCGCAAGGTGACCGTCCGCCGCCTGCTCGCGGGGGCGGCGGCGGCCGGGATCGCGGCCACGGTGGCCGTCGCCGCGCCGCAACTGCTCGGCGGCGAGACGCCCGCCTACGCGGTGACCCAGCGGGCCGACGGCGTCTACGTCCAGGTGAACGAGTTCCGCGACGCCGACAAGCTGGAGGCCGACCTGGCCGCCCGTGGCATCAAAGCCGACGTCACCTATATCGAGCTGGGCAAGCGCTGCGCCGCCGGCCGTGGTCAGGTGGCTGGCGAGGACAAGGTGATCGACCCGAAGACGTGGCAGAACTCGCCCTCGGCCAAGGCTGTCCGTCCCGACAGGAAAGGTGTGCTGATCAAGCCTGAGTACGTGGGCGCCGGCCAGACCGTCATGATGGAGTTCACCGAGAACACCGGCCGGGATTCGGGCGAGGAGCGGGTGCTCCGGTCGTTCTGGGGCGTGGTGATCGAGGGCGAGGTCAAGCCGTGCGTGCTCGAGGACGACCCGGACTGGGCCGACCCGGGCCGGACCTGAGGGGCAGCTAGTGCCTTATTGGGTCTTGTGTCCGGTGATGGGGAGATTAGTTTCGATCTCACCATGACCAAAACAGCCCGCGGCCTCGTGCTGCGTCTCCTCCGTGACGCCGGACCGATGCCGAGGGCGGAACTGGCCCGCAGGACCGGGCTGTCGGCCACCACGATGACCAAGGTCGTCGGCCAGCTCATCGCCGACGGCTGCCTGGCCGAAGGGCTGTCGGGCGCGCCCAGGGTCGGGCGTCCAGCCACCGACGTGGCGTTGCTGCCGGAGGCGTTCTGGGTGGTCGGGGTGCACGCCGGGGCCGACGGAGTGCGGCTGGGGCTGCGCGACCTGCTGGGCCGGGCCGCGGGCGGCGCCGTACCTGCCTGCGGGCCCTTGATCGAGGCGATCCACGCGCTGGTCGCCGCGTCGGGGATGGACCCGGCGCGGGTGCTCGGCGTCGGCGTGGCCGCGCCCGACCGGCGCGTGGCCGACGCGCTCGGGGCCCCGCTCGGGCCGGGCGCCGTGAGCGGCCACGACGCCTGCGCCATGGCCCTGGCCGAGGCGAGGTACGGCTGCCGCGCCCGCGACCTGGTCTACGTGCACGTGGACTGCGGCGTGAGCGCGGGGGCGGTGCTCGACGGCCGCCCTTTTCGCCCGGCCGACCTGGGCCACCTCCGCGTGACGGAGGACGGCCCGCCCTGCGTCTGCGGCGGCACCGGCTGCCTGGCAGCCGTGATCTCCGAGCCCGCCCTGTCCGCACGCCTGCCCTGCAGCGGCGGGCGGGAGGGCTTGATGGCGGCCGTGGCGGCCGACGCCGTGCTCGGTGACCAGGTGGCCACCTGGCTCGCCACCGCCCTGGCCGCCGCCGTCACCCTGCTGCGCCCCGAGCACGTACGGCTCGGCGGCCTGTTCAGGACCGCGCCGGACGACCTGCTCGACCGGATACGCGCCGCCCTGCGTGAGCGGACGCGCGAGCCCGTTCACCTGGACCGTTGCGGCCTGGGCCGCGACGCCGGGGTGGCCGGGGCCGCGGCGCTCGCCCTGGATCGTTTCTTCTACTGGCCGGACTAACTGCCCGCGGGCCGCCTGGGCTGGAAGAGCCACGCGTCGAACAGTTTGTCCAGCTGCTTGCCCGACACCTTCTCGGCCAGCGCCACGAACTGCGGGGTGGTCACGTGCCCGTAGCGGTGCTGGGCGGCCCAGTCCTTGATCAGGCGGAAGAACGCGGGGTCGCCGATCTCGGTGCGCAGCGCGTGCAGCGTCATCGCGCCCCGCGTGTAGACCGACTCGTTGAACAGGTCCTTCGGCTTGGCCCTGCCGGGCGGGTAGGCCCAGATGGGGTCGGTGCCGGGGCGGGCGTAGTAGTTGTCGAAGACGGCCTGGGCGCGGGACTTGCCGCGGTGCTCCTGCCACAGCCACTCGGCGTAGGTGGCGAAGCCCTCGTTGAGCCACAGGTCGCGCCAGCGCTTGACGCTCAGGCTGTTGCCGAACCACTGGTGGGCCAGCTCGTGGGCGATGATGCCCTCGTCGGGGTCGAAGCCGCCGTACATGGGCTTGGTCTGGTTCTCCAGCGCGTAACCGGCGGGGAAGTTGTCCACCACGCCGCCCGTCGAGGAGAACGGGTAGGGGCCGAAGACCGAGCTCCAGTAGTCGGTGACCTCACCGGAGACGGTGTAGAGCTTGTCCAGCGAGGAGCGGAAGCCGGGGTCGACGGCGGCGAGGTTCGCGATGCCGGTGGCGGTCTTGCCCTGGCGCAGCTCGAAACGGCCCAGCGTCGCGGTGGCCAGGTAGGTGACCATCGGGTGCTTCTCGCGCCAGGTGAAGGTGGTCTTGCCGCCCGAGGTCTGCGGCTTGCCGGTCAGCTCGCCGTTGGCCAGCGCGGTCAGCCCCTGCGGCACGGTGATCTCGAAGTCGAAGCGGGCCTTGTCGGCCGGGTGGTCGTTGGCGGGGAACCAGGTCTTGGCGCCGTTGGGCTCGCAGACGACGAAGGCGCCGTCGGAGGTGGCGATCCAGCCGTAGGTGCCGAGGTTGGTGGCGTCCTTGATCGGCTGCGGGCTGCCCGAGTACGTGATCTTCACGGTGAACTTGGCGCCCTTGTCCAGCGGCTGCGCCGGGATCACGGTCAGCTCGTCGCCGCTGCGGGAGTACGTCGCCTCGCGCGCGTCGACCGACACGCCGCCGACGTCGAACCCGGCCAGGTCGAGGTTGAACCGGCTCAGCCGCTGGGTGGCCTTGGCCTCGATGGCGGCCGCGGCGTTGAGGTGGCGTTTGCCGGGGTCGTAGTCGAGGCGAAGGCCGTAGTGGGCGACGTCGTAGCCGCCGTTGCCGTCGAGCGGGAAGTCGGCGTCGCCGATCCCGGGCGCGCCCGCGTCGCCCGCCATCGGCTGGGCCGACGTCGGGGCGGCGGCGCCATTGGACGGCGAGCAGGCGAGCACGGCGAGAAGCGCGGTGAGCGATACCGCGATGCGCCGGGTGGACCCCATGGCCACGTCTCCCTTCGAAGCGTGACCAGAAGCCTACGATAGGTGAGAGCCTGCTTCAGGCATCCACGACGAGCGTCTTGGCCGCCTTGTCGTGCAGCGCCTGCTTTCGGTGGTCGAAGAGGATCCAGCCGAGGTCCAGCAGGGCGCCGATGCAGCACAGCCAGCTCAGCACGGTCCGCACCGCCTCGCGGATGGCCACCTGGCCGACCGT
The DNA here is from genome assembly GCF_014203235.1 of Nonomuraea endophytica. Lineage (GTDB taxonomy): Bacteria > Actinomycetota > Actinomycetes > Streptosporangiales > Streptosporangiaceae > Nonomuraea > Nonomuraea endophytica. The sequence goes on from NZ_JACHIN010000009.1 coordinate 162,725, forward strand.
GGCCTTCCCGCCGTTCTCCTGCACGACCCGCATGCCGAAGAGCTTCTTGCCCACCGTCTGGCCGTTCCAGTAGGAGTGCAGCAGCCAGAAGTAGAGGAAGGCGATGACCGACTGCAGGAAGACGTGCTGCGTCGGGATGCGCTCCCAGATGCCCCGGCTGGAGTCCCAGACGTAGGTCCAGCTGTTCCAGCTGAACGGTACCGAGACGATCGCGATGATGATCTCGTCCAGGATGCCCGAGAACAGTCGCCGCCAGCGCCCCGCCAGTGGTGGTGTCATGCAAGCAAGATCACCACCACCGGGTCAGGACAAACTAAAGGTTGCCCCTGAGTTCCTGCTCACGCTCGATGGCCTCGAACAGCGCCTTGAAGTTGCCCTTGCCGAAGCCGAGCGAGCCGTGGCGCTCGATGAGCTCGAAGAAGACCGTGGGCCGGTCCTGCACGGGCTTGGTGAAGATCTGGAGCAGATAGCCGTCCTCGTCGCGGTCCACGAGGATCTTGCGCTTCTTCAGCTCCTCGATCGGCGCCCTGACCTCGCCGATGCGCGAGCGCAGCTCGGGGTCGTCGTAGTAGGAGTCGGGCGTGTCGAGGAACTGCACGCCCGCCGCGCGCATGTTGTCCACCGTGGCCAGGATGTCGTTGGTGGCCAGCGCGATGTGCTGGACCCCGGGGCCCCCGTAGAACTCGAGGTATTCGTCGATCTGCGACTTCTTCCTGCTGATCGCGGGCTCGTTCAGCGGGAACTTGACCTTCCTGGTGCCGTCGGCGACGACCTTGGACATCAGCGCTGAGTACTCGGTGGCGATGTCGTCGCCCACGAACTCCGCCATGTTCGTGAAGCCCATCACCTTGCGGTAGAACTCCACCCACTCATCCATCTTGCCCAGCTCGACGTTGCCGACGCAGTGGTCGATCGCCTGGAAGAACCGCTTGGCCGGAGGCGCCACCATCGGCTCCCGGGCGGCGTAGCCGGGCAGGTAGGGGCCGTTGTAGTTGGAGCGGTCGATCAGCGTGTGCCGGGTCTCGCCGTAGGTGGCGATCGCGGCGACGATCACCTTCCCGTGCTCGTCCTCCATCGTGTACGGCTCCGCCAGCCCCCGGGCCCCGTGGGCGACGGCATAGGCGTAACCCGCCTCGACGTCGGGCACCTCGATGGCCAGGTCGATCACGCCGTCACCGTGTTCGGCCACATGGCGGGCCAGGTCGTGGCCGGGCCGTACCGCGGACCTGAACTCGAAGACGGCGCCGCCGGACTTGAGCACGTACGCCACCTCGTCCCTGCTGCCGGTCTCCGGGCCCCGGTAGGCCACCAGCTGCATTCCGAAGGCGGTCGAGTAGTAGTGGGCGGTCTGCTTGGCGTTGCCCACCGCGAAGACCACGGCGTGCATGCCGTTCACCGGAAATACGTCGCTCATAGGGCTAACTGTTGAATTTGATGAGCTTAGTGCGCAACAGTGACTTGTTTTGGTGGACAATCTGTCCATGGCCATCGACGAACTGGACGCCAAACTGCTCAGTCTGCTAACCACTGAGCCGCGGCTCGGCGTCCTGGAGTGCTCGCGGCGGCTCGGCGTGGCGCGCGGGACCGTCCAGGCGCGCCTGGATCGCATGATCGCCCGGGGGGTGATCACCGGGTTCGGGCCCGACGTCTCGCCCGCCGCGCTGGGCTACGACGTCATGGCGTTCGTCACAATGGAGATTCGCCAGGTGGCCGGGCACGACCCCGTGGCGGACCGGCTCGCCCACATTCCCGAGGTGCTCGAAGTTCACACGATCACCGGCGGGAGCGATCTCATCTGCCGGGTCGTGGCGCGCACGAATGCCGACCTCCAGCGGGTTATCGACCAGATCGTGGAAGTCCAGGGGGTGCTCAGAACATCCTCCGTAATCGCGCTCGACACACCTGTCCCATACCGTGTGCTGCCCTTGGTCGCGGATGTCCCGCGTCGTGTGGCGCGGTAGACGTACCATCGGGTTCAGGGTCGAGGCACCGTTATCGATCGTTTACCCTTGACATTCGCCCAGGTCGCGAGGGCGGAGCAGAGGGCGATCGGGGGGTTGCGCGTGCGGAGTGATGGGGAGAAGGGCATGCGAAAGCGGCGGATTCTCCGCTATTTCCTAATCGCCAGTGGTGTGGGAATCGTCGTGATGATCGGGCTCTTCGGCATCGCGTGGGCGATGACTCCCATTCCCGACAGCACGCAGAAGCAGGCGACCGCACAGGGCTCGGTCATCTACTACCGCGACGGCAAGACCGAGATCGCCCGGCAGGGCGTCGACCGTAAGAACGTTCCACTCGCCAGCGTGCCCAAGCACGTGCGCGACGCGGTCATCGCCATCGAGAACCGCTCCTTCTACACCGACAGCGGCGTGTCGGTGAAGGGCACCGTGCGCTCGGTCTGGTCCACCGTCACCGGCCAGCAGCTGCAGGGCGGCTCCACGATCACGCAGCAGCTCGTCCGCAACTACTACAGCGGGCTCAGCCAGGAGCGATCGGTCACCCGCAAGTTCAAAGAGATCCTGATCGCGATGAAGGTCGATCAGTCGAAGTCCAAGGAATGGGTGCTGGAGCAGTACCTCAACACCATCTACTTCGGCCGCGGCGCCAACGGCGTGCAGGCCGCCTCCCAGGCCTACTTCGGCAAGGACGTCAGCAAGATCACCGTTTCCGAGGCCGCCTACCTCGCCTCCGTCATCCAGCAGCCCAGCCGCTTCGCCGACCCCCAGGGCGGCGACCTCGACGCGGCCAGGTCCCGCTGGACCTCGGTGATCAACGGCATGCGCGAGATCGGCGCGCTGACGTCCGCCCAGGCGGCGTCCGAGAAGTTCCCCACGCTCAAGGCGCCGAAGAAGCCCTTCGAGTTCAAGGGCCAGAGCCAGTACATGGTCGACCAGGTACGCGCCGAGCTCAACCGGCGCGGCTACACCGACGAGGCCATCAACAGCGGCGGCCTGAAGATCGTGACCACCTTCGACAAGAAGCTCATGGACGCCGCCGCCCGCGCGGTCAAGCAGGTCATCCCGGCCAACACCCCGAAGAAGATCCGCGTCGGCCTGGCCGCGGTCGAACCGTCCACCGGCGAGGTCGTCGCCTTCTACGGCGGCAAGGCCTCCCAGTACAAGTACGACAACGCCTTCTCCTCCCAGGTGCAGGCGGGCTCGACCTTCAAGCCCTACACGCTCGCCGCCGCGCTCAACGACGGCATGGGCCTCTCGACACGGGTCGACGGCAACTCGCCGATGCGCGTGGCCTCCGACCCCGCGCACCCCATCCCCAACGACAGCGGGCGCTCCTACGGCCACATCAACCTGATCCGCGCCACCCAGAGCTCCGTCAACACCGCCTTCGTCGACCTCGGCCAGAAGGTCGGCCTCGACAAGGTCGCCGCCACCGCGACGGCCATGGGCATCCCCGCCTCGCAGCTCAAGCAGCACCAGGGCGCCGCCTCGTTCCCGCTCGGCGTGGCCTCGGTCAGCGCCGTGCAGAACGCCTCCGGCTTCTCCACCTTCGCCAACGGCGGCGTACACGCCGAGGCGCACGTCATCAAGTCGGTCACCGACGCCCGCGGCAAGAAGACGACCATCAAGCCGGCCACCGCCCAGGCCATCAGCAAGGAGGCGGCCGGCGACGCCACGTACGCGATGCAGCAGGTCGTCAAGTACGGCACCGGCACCGCCGCCCGCCTCTACGACCGCCCCGTCGCCGGCAAGACCGGCACCACGGACGACTCGGGCGCGGTGTGGTTCAACGGCTTCACCGCCCAGATGGCGACCGCGGTGAACATGTTCCGCGACGACAACAAGACCGTCGAGATCCCCGGGTACGGCGTGCAGTTCGGCGGCCAGCTCCCGGCCCAGATCTGGCGGGCCTTCATGACCGAGGCGATGGCCGGCAAGCCCGTCGTCCAGTTCCCCGAGCCCACGGACTTCGGCTACGGCACCTACGACTCCGAGCCCGAGGACGACCGCGCCCTGCGCGACGACAACGCCCGCGAGCCGGACGACTGGCCCAACGACGACGTCACCCAGACGCCCGACCCGACGTTCGAGCCCACGCAGCCCGAGCCCACGGACACTCCCAGCGACGACCCGACCGTCCCGGAGGAGCCGGAGACCGGCCCGCCCACGGGCGACAACGGTCCCGGCGTCCCCACCACGGGACCGGGCGACGGCCGGGACAACACCGGCCGCCCCGGCAACGGCGGCCGTCCCAACGGCTAGGCCCCCGGCCGCCACCAGTCGTCGTACGGCGTGACCGGAAGGGCCCGCTTGTGCCGGGTGGCGAGATAGGCCGACTCGACCTTGGCCGCCACCTCCGGCGTGACCTCGGCGCCTTCCAGGTAGTCGTCGATCTGGGCGTAGGTCAGGCCGAGCGCCACCTCGTCGGGCAGCGCGGGCCGGTCGTCCTCCAGGTCGGCGGTCGGCACCTTCTCCCAGACGCTCGGCGGCGCGCCCAGCTCCTGAAGCAGCGCGGCGCCCTGGCGCTTGGTCAGCCCGGTCAGCGGGGTGAGGTCGGCGCCGCCGTCGCCGTACTTGGTGAAGAAGCCGGTCACCGCCTCGGCCGCGTGGTCGGTGCCCACGACGAGCATGCCGAGCTGCCCGGCGATCGCGAACTGGATCACCATGCGCTCGCGCGCCTTGGTGTTGCCGCGCACGAAGTCGCGCAACGCCGACTCCTCGCCCAGCAGCTCCCGCACGCCGAGCGCCGTCTGCGCCGCGGTGGCGTCCGCGCCCGGCTTGACGTTCACCGCAATCGAGCGGTCCGGGCGGATGAAGTCGAGGGCGATCTGGGCGTCGTGCTCGTCGGCCTGCACGCCGTACGGCAGCCGCGCCGCGACGAACGTGGCCGCGTGCCCCTCGGCCCGCAGCTCCTCGGCGGCGAGCTGGCACAGCCGGCCGGTCAGCGTGCTGTCCTGGCCGCCGCTGACCCCGAGCACGTAGCCCTTGGCCGGGGTCGAGCGCAGGTAGTCCTTGAGGAAGTCGATCCGTCGGCGGATCTCGACTTTGGGGACGATGGTCGCGTTGACCCCAAGTTCGCGGAGAATCTGCTCCCGTAGGTTAGCCATCCCGGTACTTTAAGCCGACAGCTCCGCCCGCAGATCCTCCGGGGTGGTCACGGGCAGCCGGCAGGCGAAGTTACGACAGACGTAGGCGGCGGCCCCGCCGTCGATCGCCGAGCGCCCCGCCAGCAGCGGCACCTCCTCCGACGGCCCGAGGGCGATCACCAGGCCCGGCGAGCCGGACAGCATGGCCTCCCGGTGCAGCGCCCGCGTGCCGGGATCGCCGGGGGCGCCGACCACGGCCACCTCCACCGGCCCCGACAACGCGGCCGAGGCGACCGCCAGGCCCCAGCCCGCGAACCTGGCATGGCCCACGGCCAGCACGGAAACGGTGCCGAGCGCGTCGTAGGCCGCCTCGCGGTGCCGTCCTGACCCGGTCAGCGCCGCGTACGACAGCAGGGCCCCGGCCGCCGCGAACTGCCCGGAGGGCACCGCGTTGTCCGTCGGGTCCTGCGGCCGCTGGAACAGCCGCTCGGAGTCGTCAGCGGTGTCGTAGAAGCCGCCCTCGCCATCGGCGAACCGGGTGAGCACGGTCTCCAGCAGCGTCCCCGCCAGCGAATACCAGCGGGTCTCGCCGGTCGCCGAGTAGAGGGCGAGCAGGCCCTCGGCCACGTCGGCATAGTCCTCCAGCACGCCGGCGTTGGCGCCGGCCCGGCCGTCGCGCGAGGTGCGGGTCAGCCGGTCGCCGGTGACGTGCACCTCGTCCAGCAGCACGGCCGCCGCCCGCGCCGCCGCCACCAGGTCGTCGCGCTCGAACACGACGCCGGTCTCGGCCAGCGCGGCGATGGCCAGGCCGTTCCATGCGGCCACCACCTTGTCGTCGCGGCCGGGCCGTACGCGCAGGTCACGGGCGGCGAGCAACCGCTCGCGGACCTTCTCGTAGCGTGCGGCGTCGGCCGGGTCGCGCAGCAGTTGCAGCACCGACGTGCCGTGCTCGAACGTGCCGGTGACCTCGAACAGCTCCGCCGCCCACGCGCCGTCGCCGGCGCCGAGCACCTCGGTGAGCTCGGCGGGCGTCCAGACGTAGAACTTGCCCTCCTCGCCCTCGCTGTCGGCGTCGAGCGCCGAGGCGAACCCGCCCTCGGCTGTGCCCATCTCGCGTAGCAGCCAGTCGGCGGTCTCCAGCGCGACCCTGCGGGCCAGCGGCTCGCGCGTCAGCCGCCACCAGTGGGTGTAGACGCGCAGCAGCAGGGCGTTGTCGTAGAGCATCTTCTCGAAGTGCGGCACCACCCAGCCCGCGTCCACGCTGTAGCGGGCGAAGCCGCCGCCGAGCTGGTCGTAAATGCCGCCCCTGGCCATCGCCTCCAGCGTGCGCGCCGACATCTCGCGCTCGCCCGCGCGCAGCAGGAACTCCAGCACCATCGACGGCGGGAACTTGGGCGCGTCGCCGAACCCGCCGCGCTCGGCGTCGAAGCCCGCGCGCAGATTGTGTACGGCCCGCTCCAGCGTGGCCGCCTCGGGCAGCGGGCCGTTGGGCAGCGAGGCGTGGGAGTTGAGCGCCTGGACCACCTTCGACCCCTGGGCCAGCACCTGCTCGCGGTCGCCCGCCCACGCCTGGTGAACGCCGAGCAGCAGCCGCTGGAAGGTGGCGCGGGGGAAGTAGGTGCCGCAGTAGAAGGGGTGGCCCTCGGGCGTGGCGAACACCGTCATCGGCCAGCCGCCCTGGTGGGTCATGGCCTGGGTCGCGCTCATGTAAACAGCGTCGACGTCGGGCCGCTCCTCGCGGTCGACCTTGACGCAGACGAAATGCTCGTTCATCAACTGGGCGGTGGCTTCGTCCTCGAAGCTCTCATGCGCCATCACATGGCATCAGTGGCGGTCAAGAAGCGAGTAACCAATGGCAGGATGAGTAACCCACACTGATCAATAGGGGTACGTCCCGCCGTCTCGCTTCTTGCATCGCCTCCTCTCCCCATGGCCACCAGTCGACTGGATTGGCGGCGTGCTGGAGGAGGTAGGGAGAGGTCTCACTACCCAGCCGGTTCATGTGACCATCCTGTCAGAACCGACCAACTAGGTCACCGGGACGAACCGGGCGGTCCAGGACGTGCCGCCGTCGTGGGGCGTAGGTTACGGAGCGTGGATCTGGATTTCGTCAGCAGGCATGCCGGCCGCCCCGCCGCCGCCCTCACTCGCAGGGACGTGGCCCGCGCGCTGCTCGCCGTACCGTCGGGAGTGGCTCTGGTGGCCATGCCCGACCTGCGCCGCGCCCTGATGGGCGCGGCCAACCCGCTCTCCCTGCCGTTCTGGGAGTCGGCCAAGGCGATGCTCAGCTCGATCGAGTCGGGCGCGGCCACCGTCGGCGAGGTGCAGCGGTGGCTGGAGGCCACGGGCAGCGAGCCGATCCTGCTGACCCCCGGCTACTTCGTCTGGCCGGAGGAGGACGAGCGCGGCCCGGTGGCGGCCGAGATGTACGACCTGATGGTCGCCTTCCTGGAGGAGCGGATCGCGACGGGTGAGATCGACCCGGACGCGCTGGCCCGCGAGGAGCAGGAGGAGCGCCGCGCGTACGAGGACCTGCAGGAGCGGTGGCTCAACTCGCCGCTGCCCGACGGGCGGGTGCCAGGACACGCGGTCAGCGACGAGCAGGACGAGGAGTTGTTCGCCGCCTGGGACGAGGAGGAGGCGTTCGCGCTGTCGGAGCTGCGCCGGATCGTGGCCCAGCTGCCCAGGCGTCCCGAACTCCCCGAGGCCGACCTGGAGCGGGCGGCCGAGCGCCTGCGGGAGATCCTCGGGGTGCCCGGCTATCCGGGCAACGTGCTGCGCGCCTGCGCCGGGCTGGACGACCGGCCGCTGCCCGACGACGACGCGGACCTGTGGACCGCGGTCGCGGCCGGCATCGCCGGGCCGATCTCCGACCTGGCCGACGTCGAGGACCCGGAGGAGTTCTCCGACCTGGATGCCGAACTCGGCCACGAGGACACGGTGCTGGCCAACCTCTGCGCCATCCAGCACGCCGACTGGCTGGCCGCGGTGGCAGCCCTGGCCAGGCTGGGCCCCGGCGTGCTGGCCTCGCCGGAGCGGATCGCCAGGCTCATCGCCGAGTCCGAGGACATCGACGTCGAGGGCGCCGAAGGCGACGAGGAGGACCTCGCCACCACCGAGGCGTTGTTCCTGCCGGTGGTGTTCCTGTGGGGCTACCTCGGCGCCGTGGACGAGGACGACGTGCTCACGCCGCTCGGCTGGTGGGGACTGCCGAGGGCGCTGGAGCGCGCCTGGTCACCCGCTGAGTAGGTCCTGGTAGTCGGGGTGCCGCTCGATGTACCTCTTCACGTACGGGCACAGCGGCGAGACCTTCAGCCCGGTGTCGCGGCTGGCGTCGAGCGCGTGCTTGACCAGCTGGCCCGCCAGGCCCTGGCCCTCGAACTCGCGCAGCACCTCGGTGTGCGTGAAAACGATCTTCGTGGGCAGCAGCTTGTAGTCGGCGAACCCGGCGACCCTGCCGTCCACGAGGATCTCGAAGCGGCTCTCCGTCGAGTTGTCGACTATCTCGGTCGGCATCTACTCGGCTTTCTTCTCGTCGGGCACGTCACCGTCGCGCGGCACCGTGATCCGGCCCATCTGCTTGTTCATGGACTTGATCAAGAGGTACAGGGCCGCGCCGATGGCCGCCACGACGAGGAAGCCGAGCAGGCCGGGGCTGACTTCGCCAGCTGCCAGAACTGTCACTCTTCCAGTCTGCCATCCGGGTGCGGTGGTCGGACCGGCACCCGGTCTCGTTCAGTGGCGGTCAGTGGCAGGCGGGGGTGGGGTCGTCGGCGTGGATGCCGGCGAACAGGTCGTCCTCCGGCAGATCGGTGTCGACCAGCGAGCGGGCCAGGTGGTAGTCCTCGGTCGGCCAGATCTCCTGCTGCAGCTCGCGCGGGCAGCTGAAGAACCAGCCGTCGGGGTCGATCTGCGTGGCGTGGGCGATCAGCGCCTGGTCGCGGACGTCGAAGTACTCGGCGCACGGCACCCGGGTGGTCACCGGCCACTTGGCGGGCCGGTCCTCCCAGCGGGAGATCCAGTCGGCGTACGGCGAGCCGATGCCGCGCTCGGTCATCGCGTCGTGCAGCGCCTCGAAGCGCTCCTTGGTGAAGCCCATCTGGTAGTAGAGCTTCAGCGGCTGCCACGGGTCGCCGGTGCCCGGGTAGCGGTCGGGGTCGCCGGCCGCCTCGAAGGCCTCGACGGAGACCCGGTTGGTCATGATGTGGTCGGGGTGCGGGTAGCCGCCGTCGTCGTCATACGTGATGATCACATGCGGGCGGAACTCACGGACCGCGGCCACGAGCGGCTCGGCGGCCTTCTCCAGCGGCTGGAGCGCGAAGCAGCCGTCGGGCAGTTCCTCGTCCTCGCTCTCCGGCAGCCCCGAGTCGATGAAACCGAGAAAACGCTGCTGGACGCCGAGGATCTCGCGCGCGCGATCCATCTCCGCCCTGCGGATCTCGGCGATGTTGGCGACCACCTCGGGACGGTCCATCTTCGGGTTGAGCACGGAACCGCGCTCGCCGCCCGTGAGAGTACAGACCAGGACCTCGACGCCTTCGCGCACGTAGCGCGCCATCGTGGCGGCGCCCTTGCTCGACTCGTCATCCGGATGGGCGTGGACGGCCATCAGCCTCAGCGGTGCACTCACGGGCTCGATGTCTCCTCAGTTGGACCGATCAGTTGCCCAGAGAGGTTAGTTTCTGCTGGGCGGTCGCGAGGGCGGGGCCCACGCGGGCGACAATTGTCTCGGATAACGCTTAGGGAGTGCAGGGAGATTCCGCCATGGCCACCAGAGATGCCGAGAACGGGCCCGTTCTCGGCACACCCGACGACTTCCCCGATCGACAGAGGCGCGGGGGCCGCATGGTTGTGCACGTGGTGATCGGGGTGCTGGTCGCCATCGTCGCAGGTGGCTGGGGCTATGTGATGTGGTCGATGACGGGCGGCGCCACCGGCGCCAAGCCTCAGGTCATCACCTTCTCCATAGAACGCCCGGACGAGGCGGAGATCACCTTCACGGTGAGCAAGCCGGCCGACCGGATGGCCGTGTGCCGCCTGCGCGCGACCGACGTCAACCACGGAGAAGTAGGCAGCAAGGAAGTAAGAATCCCCCCAGGTGAGGGTAGTAAGCAGCTCAAGGAGCGTCTGGACACCACTGCCCAGGCCACTTCCGTCCACATCCAGTACTGCAATCTCGTATAGTGAGACATTTGGGGAAGCGTTCGAGCAGCTAACTTGTTAGCCTTTCGCAATTCGTAACCCCAAGTGAACTCAGGGCCCCCTAAGTAAGCAAGGAGATCCCGTGGCCGACTCTCGCGATGAGAACGTCACCTGGCTGACGCAGGAGGCGTACGACCGCCTGAAGGAGGAGTACGACTACCTTTCGGGCCCGGGTCGCGTCGACATCGCCAAGAAGATCGAGGCCGCTCGCGAAGAGGGCGACCTGCGGGAGAACGGCGGCTACCACGCCGCGAAGGACGAGCAGGGCAAGATAGAGGCCCGGATCTTCCATCTGCGGCAGCTGCTCGACAACGTCAGGGTGGGCGAGGCGCCCAAGACCGAGGGCGTGGTGGGCCCCGGCATGACGGTGACGATCCGCTTCGAACGCGACGATGACGAGGTGACCTTCCTCCTGGCCTCCCGGGAGGAGACCGGCGCCCCGATCGACGTCTACTCGCCCAAGTCCCCGCTGGGCGCCGCGATCAACGGCAAGAAGATCGGTGAGCGGGCCACGTACTCGCTGCCCAACGGCCGGCAGAACACGGTCGAGATCCTCGAGGCCGTGCCGTACATCGGCAATTGACGACCAAGATTTGACGACACAGAACGACAACCTCCGCCGGGCCGTGGGCCCGGCGGATCCTCCGCGTGCCTCGGGCATCCGGCAGGATCTGGCGTTCCTGGTGACCTCGCGAAGGCGCCGCGACTTAGGCAGGCTGATCCCGTTCATCGTGGTGACGCTGGTCGCGGTGCTCACCGCCGACGTGCTGCTGCTGGGCGAGTTCCAGAGCCCGCCTGAGCCCGAGGTCAAGACCGCCCAGTCCGTACGCCGCAAGCCGGCCGCGCCGCCCAAGGAGAACCTGGTGGCGCAGACCAGCCCCCAGGACCCGGGGGTGCGTCCGCTCGGCCGCCTGCACAAGCCGAACCTGTTCGTGGTCACCAAGAAGCCCTTCACGACCCCGCTGCTGGGCAAGGTGGCGAAGGTGCGCGGCATCAGGGCGCTCGAACTGGCCGACGCCGCCTCGGTCATGATCGACGGCAAGCGGGTCCAGACGCTCGGCGTGGACCCCTCGACCTTCCGGGCGTACACGCCGAAGGTCACCGCCGCCTCCGACGGCCTGTGGACCAACGTGGCGCGGGGCGACGTGGCCGTCTCCTTCGTGCTCGGCAACGACGGCGGCCTCACCCTGCACCGCCAGGTGAGCGGTCCCGGCGGCCCGCTGCGGGTGGGCGCCTACGCGACGACCGGCTTCGGCGCGGTGGACGCGGTGGTCTCCAAGCAGACCGCGCGGACCCTGGGCCTGCCGCAGGACAACGCGCTCATCGTCAGCGCCCCCAAGGCCAACTCGGCGAACCTGCGCAAGAAGCTGATGGGCATCCTGCCCAAGGGCACCCAGATCGCCGAGATCAACCCGGTCGGCCCGCCACCGGTCCAGAACCTGGTCTACCAGGGCAACTCCTTCATGTCGGGCGAGCAGATCACCGTCGCGCTGAAGGCCGCCCTGTCGAAGCTGGGCCGTCCCTATGTGTGGGGCGCCGAGGGGCCGGAGACCTTCGACTGCTCGGGGCTGGTCCAGTGGGCCTACGCCCAGGCGGGCATCAGGGTCCCGCGGGTGACGCACCAGCAGTGGGTGGCCGGGCCCCAGATCCCGTACGCCCAGGCGCAGCCCGGCGACCTCATCTTCTGGCGGCACGACCCGACCAACCCCGGGTACATCTCCCACGTGGCCATCTACCTGGGCAACGGCAAGATGCTCCAGGCGCCGCGCACCGGTGACGTGGTCAAGGTCTCGCCGGTGGGCATGCGCAACTTCGCGGGCGTGGTCCGCATCGCGCCCTCGGTCGCCGCCCGCGTCCGCTAGGACGTTCTCCCTTCCCCTTGTTTTCCGCCCGAGCGGGCTCTTGGCTACGGCCTGCAAGTGTGTAATGTTGATTACATGGAAAGCGAGATTCGCGGCTGGTTCACCGGCCGCATGCCAGAGAACTGGTTCTCGGCGCCGCCGGAGATCGTGCTGGACCGCGAGGAGATCGCCGTGCTCGGCACGCTGCCCGACCCGCCGGCCGAGGGCGGCGAGGCCGAGCGCGCGGCGCTGATCGACGGACTGATCAGGCGCTTCCGCGAGGAGACCCGCGAGCGGCGGATCGAGATCGCCAGGGAGGCGGAGCGCAAGTTCCGGCAGAAGGTGTCCTGGGGCGTGGTCTGCGGCGGCGAGACCGTGATGTTCACCACGTTGTCGGTCCCGGTGATGACCCGGCTCCGGCAGTCCGAGCGGCAGGTGCTCGACACCCTCGTGGCCGCCGGCGTGGCCCGCAGCCGCAGCGACGCGCTGGCGTGGTGCGTGCGCCTGGTCGGCAAGCACACCGACACGTGGCTCGCCGATCTGCGCGACGCGCTGCAGCACGTCGACCGCGTCCGCTCCTCCGGCCCGGACGTCAATTCCTAGGACTGCGCAGCGGAAACGCTCCGGCGAAAGGACTAAACCTCTTCCGTTATTGGTTTAGACCATTCACATTGGCCTAAACCACTGATTCGAGGGTTTTCTTTAGAACCCGTTCATGTGGGTAGGCTTCCCCAATCACCAGGGCCTCTGCCTGCGACAACAGGTCTATGCCAATTGGCTAAAACCGGTCGTCGTCGTTAATGATGTTTTGGCCCTGAGAAGTGGAGGAGTCGCTGCCGTGTCCGTTTCTGTAGAAGTACCCGCCCCGACGAGCAATGCCGAATTGGTCGCCTGGGTGAACGAGGTCGCCGCCCTGACCCAGCCCGATCGGATCGAGTGGTGCGACGGTTCAGAGGAGGAGTGGACGCGCCTGACCAACCTCCTCGTCGAACAGGGCACGTTCACGCGTCTGGCCAAGCGCCCCAACAGCTTCTACGCCAAGTCCGACCCCAGCGACGTGGCGCGTGTCGAGGACCGCACCTACATCTGCTCCGAGCGCGAGCAGGACGCCGGTCCCACCAACAACTGGATCGCTCCGGACGAGATGCGGGCCACCTTCGGCGAGCTCTTCAAGGGCTCCATGCGCGGCAGGACCATGTACGTCGTGCCCTTCTGCATGGGCCCGCTCGGCGGCGAGATCTCCCAGCTCGGCGTCGAGATCACCGACTCGCCCTACGTCGCCGTCTCCATGCGGATCATGACGCGGATGGGTGAGCGGGCTCTCAGGCTCATCGAGGAACACAGCGAGTTCGTGAAGGCCGTCCACAGCGTCGGCGCGCCGCTGGAGCCCGGCCAGGACGACGTCGCCTGGCCCTGCAGCAGCACCAAGTACATCAGCCACTTCCCCGAGACCCGCGAGATCTGGTCCTACGGCTCCGGCTACGGCGGCAACGCCCTGCTGGGCAAGAAGTGCTACGCCCTGCGCATCGCCAGCGTCATGGCCCGCGACGAGGGCTGGCTGGCCGAGCACATGCTCATCCTCAAGCTCACCCCGCCCAGCGGCGAGACCCGCTACATCGCCGCCGCGTTCCCGAGCGCCTGCGGCAAGACCAACCTCGCCATGCTCCAGCCGACGATCCCCGGCTGGAAGGTCGAGACGGTCGGCGACGACATCGCCTGGATGCGCTTCGGCGCCGACGGCCAGCTCTACGCGATCAACCCGGAGGCCGGCTTCTTCGGCGTGGCCCCCGGCACCGGCGAGGTCACCAACGCCAACGCCATCAGGACCCTCTGGGGCAACAGCATCTTCACCAACGTCGCGCTCACCGACGACGGCGACGTGTGGTGGGAGGGCATGACCGACATCCCGCCCGCGCACCTGACCGACTGGAAGGGCCGCGACTGGACCCCGGACAGCGACGAACCGGCCGCCCACCCCAACGCCCGCTTCACCACCCCTGCCTCGCAGGCGCCCACCATCGCCCCCGAATGGCAGGACCCCAAGGGCGTGCCCATCTCGGCGATCCTGTTCGGCGGCCGCCGCGCCACCGCGGTGCCGCTGGTCACCGAATCGCTGAGCTGGCAGCACGGCGTCTTTCTCGGAGCCAACGTCGCCTCCGAGAAGACCGCCGCCGCCGAGGGCAAGGTCGGCGAGCTGCGCCACGACCCGTTCGCGATGCTCCCGTTCTGCGGCTACAACATGGGCGACTACTTCGGCCACTGGCTGAAGATCGGCGACAGGGAAGGCGCCCGGCTGCCGCGCATCTACTACGTCAACTGGTTCCGCAAGAACGCCGCGGGCAAGTTCATCTGGCCGGGCTTCGGCGAGAACAGCCGCGTGCTCAAGTGGATCGTGGACCGGCTCAACGGCGAGGCCCAGGCCGTACCGTCGGCGATCGGCCTGCTGCCCAGGGATCTCGACACCGAGGGCCTGGAGATCGCGGAGGAGGACCTCCAGACCCTGCTCAGTGTCGACAAGGACGTCTGGCGCGAGGAGGCGGCGCAGATCCCGCCGCACTTCGAGAAGTTCGGCACGCACCTGCCCAAGGAGCTGTGGGAGGAATACAACGCGCTGCTCGACCGCCTCTCCTGAGGTTGTGGGGTACGGCGGCGCCCCTCTACCTTGACCAGGGATGGACATCTTCCTGCTCTTAGCCGCCTTCGCCCTGGTCAGCCTGATCAGCAGCCTGTCGGGCCGCGTCGCCAAGCAGCGCCTCAAGGTCGTGAACGCGACGCTCTCGCAGGCGGGCCACCAGCTGACCCACTACGAGCTCGCCTACCTGGCCGGCGGGCCGCGGCGGGCGGTCAACACGGCGCTGGCAGTCCTCGCGACGGCCGGCGCCGTACGCGTCTCACGCGGCGCCCAGGTCAGCCCGGTTTATGGCGCCACCACCTCGTCAGAGCCGCTGGAGCAGGCGGTGCTCGACGCCGTGGCCATGCGGCCCGGCCACCGGGCCGCCGACGTGCGCAAGCTGCTCGAGTCGAGCCCGGCGCTCCTGGCCCTGGAGGCACGGCTGCGTCACGGCGGGCTGCTGATACCGGAGGGCGCGCAGAGCGTGGCCCGGCGCCGCCTGGAAACGCTGCGGCTGGCCGCCTGGGGCGCCTTGGGCTTCGAGATCGCCCTGCCGGTGCTGGCGATCGCCGGGGTGGCGGGCAAGGACTTCGCGTTCGTGGGCGCGCTGATGTTCGGCGGGTTCTCCGTGATCGTCGGCTTCTCCGGCTACCACAAGGAGAAGCGCAGGCTGCGCAACCTGGTCAGCGGCGAGGGCAGGCGGGTGCTGGACTCGGCGCGGCGGTACCACCCGAGAGGCCACGGCGACACCTCCACCCTGGCCCTGGCCGTCGCGATGCCGGTCGCCCTCTACGGGCTGACCGAACTGGACGACCGCGACCTGTGCGACGGCCTGTCGGCCGGCGACCCGCACTCCGACTGCGGCGGATCCTGCGGCTCCCACAGCGACTCCGGCTCCTCGACCTTCGGCGACGGCGGGTACGGCGGGGGCGACTTCGGCGGTTCCAGCTCGGACGGCGGCGGTGGGTCGAGTGGCTCCAGTTGCGGCGGAGGCGGCGGCGGATCGAGCTGCGGATCCAGTTCCTGATCCGGGAAACTTTCGCCGCGCGGCATGCGTCTATCGGGTACGAGCCAGAGGAGGCCGCGCATGGACCTGATCTTGTTGATCGTTTCCGTCTTCCTCGCGGTGGCGGCCGGCGCCACCGTTTCCGCGCTCAGGCGCGAACACTTCCGCATTCGCTCCACCGCCGTGAACGGCAATCTCCGCGCCCTTGGACATTACGAGCTGGCCTACCTCGCCGGCGGGCCGCGGCGGGTCGTCAATGCCGCCATCGGCCTGCTGGCCAAGTCCGGTGACCTGCGCGTCTCCCGCGGCGGCTCGCTGCACGCGGTCTCCACGCTGGGCCGCGACCCGATCGAGGAGGCGGTGCTGGCCGCCGTCGCGGCGCGGCCCGGCGGGGCCTCGGTCGGCGCCGTCAGGCACGAGGTGGGCAACGGGGCGGCCATGGACTCGCTCAAGCACCACCTGTCGGCGCTCGGGCTGGTGGTGCCGGACCGGGATCTGGCGTCGGTGCGGGCGTACATGAAGAAGCTGGGCGCGCTGGAGATCGGGGCGCTGCTGGCCTCGATCGGGCTGGCGATCTACCTCGTCTTCGGCGGGGGCGGGCTGCTCGGGGTGGTCGCGCTGGCGGTCACGGCGGGCACCTGGATCGGCGGCATCGTCGTGCGCAAGCGCCACCACAGGCTGCTCGGCAACGACATCACGAGCGCGGGGCGCGAGCAGGTCGAGTACGCCGAGCGCCAGCACATGCCCGGCGCCTACCTCGTCACCGGCGCAGCGGTCGGCGCGGTCGCCATGCCCGTCGCCCTCTACGGCCTGGGCGAGCTGGGCGACCCCCAGCTGGAGGCCGAGCTGGAGGCGCAGCGCAACTCGAACGGCACCGGCGGCGGCTCCTGCGCCGCGGGCAGCTGCGGCGGCGGCAGCGGTGACTACGGTGGAAGCGACTTCGGCGGCTCGTCGGGCGGTGGTTCGTCGAGTGGTGGTTCGGACGGCGGCGGCGGGTCGAGCTGCGGAGGTGGCGGCGGCTGCGGCGGTGGCTGCGGAGGCGGCGGCTGACGTCGGCGGTGGCTTCGCCGGAGAGGGGGCGGTGGTGGCGGACTTCGAGCTGGGTGTGGGGATCGGCTGGCGATCCGAGATCGACCTGACCGTCGAGCGGATGGCGGGCGTCGAGTTCGTCGAGGTCGTCGCGGAGAACATCAAGCCCGCCGCACTGCCAGAGTCGCTACGGGTGCTGCGCGGGCGCGGCCTGCCCGTGGTGCCGCACGGCGTCTCCCTGGGCGTGGGCGGCGCCCAGCCACCCGATCCCGAACGGCTGGCGCACCTGGCCGCGTGCGCGCAGGCGCTGGGTTCGCCGCTGGTCAGCGAGCATCTGGCGTTCGTGCGGGCGGGCGGGGTGGAGGCGGGGCACCTGCTGCCGGTGCCGCGTACCCGGGAGGCGCTCGACGTCATCGCCGACAACGTCCGCCGCGCCCAGGACGCGCTGCCGGTGCCGCTGGCGCTGGAGAACGTGGCCGCCATCTTCGGCTGGCCCGAGGACGAGCTGACCGACGGCGAGTTCCTGGCCGAGCTGGTCGAACGGACCGGGGTGCACCTGCTCATCGACGTGGCCAACCTCTACACCAACCAGGTCAACCTCGGCCTGTCCGCGGTGGCCGCCCTCGACGCGCTGCCGTTGTCGCAGCTCGCCTACGTGCACGTCGCCGGGGGGCACGAGCACGGGGGCATCTGGCACGACACGCACACCGCCACGGTGCCCCAGGAGATCCTCGACATCCTCACCGAGCTGTGCGCGCGCACCACGCCGCCGGGGGTGCTGCTGGAGTGGGACGACGACTACCCCAGCGACGCCGCCCTCGTGGGCGAGCTGGACCGCGTGAGGACCGCGATGTCGCTGGGGACCGCCCGCCATGCCCCCTGACCCCTCCCCAGGTACGGCCGGCACCCCCACTGGACCGGAGGCCGTGAGAGCGATTGGACCGGAGCCCGGGAAAGCGGTTGGACCGGAAGTCGGGAAGGCGCTTGGACTGGAGGCCGTGGCGGCGGGTGACCCGGAGGCCAGCAACGTGGCCGGGCCAGACGCCGTGAGGGCGGTCCGGCCGGAGGGCGGGAAAGCGGGTGGGTTGGAGGCCGGGAAGGCAGTGGGCGTGGGGGCTGTGGAGGGGGTTGGGCGGTCGGTTGGGGGGCGGGTGAGTGCGGAGGACCGGCGGCGGCTGGAAGAGGCTCAGGAGCGGGTCGTGGCCGCGCTGGTGACCGGTGCGCGGGCGCCCGAGGGGTTCGACGCCGACCGGCTCAGGGCTCAGGCCGCGAGCCTGGTGTCCAAGCGGCGCGGTGTCGTGGCCAGACTGCGCCCCGACGCCGCGCTGGCCGCCGGAGCGGAGCTGAGGGCCGAGTTCGCCGCCTACGCCGCCGCCCGCACCGCCCCGCCGAAGGGTTACCGGGAGGACGCCGACGCGTTCGCCGCGTGGATGCAGGAGAGGGGCAGGCTGCCCAAGCAGACCCGGGGGTGGCGCGATCGCTTGCCGTGGCGGCGCAAGACATCCTAGGTTTGCGAGGTGATAGTCGACGCGCACCAGCACTTCTGGAACCTTGAGACCGGCGACTACCCCTGGCTCACCCCGGACGAGGGAGTCCTCTACCGCACGTACGCCCCCGAGCACCTCGCCCCCGAGCTGGCGGCCACTGGAGTGCAGGCGACAGTGCTGGTCCAGGCGGCCGACTCCATCGCCGAGACCGAGGCGATGCTGGCCCTGGCCGACGCCCACGACTTCATCGCCGGCGTCGTCGGCTGGATCCCGCTCACCGACCCCGAAGAGGCCGCACGAGCCATTGAGCGCTACGGCAGTCATCGGAAGTTTGTAGGTGTACGCCACCTGATCCACGAGGAGCCCGACCCGGACTGGCTGGTCAGGGCGGGCGTGCTGGAGTCCCTGGGTCTGCTGGCCGAGAGCGGGCTCGCCTTCGACGTGGTCTCGCTGCTGCCGCGCCACCTGGAGCACGTGGTCACGCTGGCGTCCCGGCACCCCACGCTCAGGATCGTCATCGACCACCTGTCGAAGCCGCGGATCAAGGACGGCGTCTGGCAGCCGTGGGCGGAGCAGCTGGCCGCGGCGGCGGCGTTCCCCAACGTGTACGCGAAGGTGTCCGGGCTGGTCACCGAGGCCGACCACGCCGACTGGACGGTGGAGGACCTGCGGCCCTACGTGGCGCACGCGGTCGAGACGTTCGGGCCGGAGCGGCTGATGTTCGGCAGTGACTGGCCGGTGGCGCTGCTGGCCGCCGACTACCGGACCGTCTACGAGACGGCGCTGGCCCTGGTCGGGGAGGAGGGGAGAGATCAGGTGTTCGGTGGCACTGCTGGGCGTTTTTACGGGTTTAGCTGAGTTTCGGGGGGAAACCCTCTAGTCGTGGGGGGACTACGTTGTGTTGATGGGTCTTACCTGACCGTGACGCCTGTGGCCTGCCGTGACAGTGTGGGCAGGCCGTACGAGGTCACCCTTGAGCTTTGGCGGGACGGCACGCCGTACGGGATGGTGGGGGAGCGGTGCGGCTGGCTGCTCGCGCGCCTCGCGCGCGGGGTCGCGGACGCGCGCGAGGGGCGCGGCGACGCGGGGCTCTGGCCGGATCCCGACGACAGGTTCCCCGAGGACGAGCCGGACGGCGAGCTGTTCTCCTTCCGTTACCGGACGCGGTCGGGCGCCATGGGCGGGGGCGAGCTGCGCTGCCAGCTGCGCACGATTCCGGTCTGGATGCCAGGTCAAGGCCGTCGGGGCGAGTGGCGGCTGACGCGCCGGGCCTACGTCGAGGCGTGGGGTCCCGGCGGCGTCGGCATGCGGGCCGTCCTGACTTCTGCGGAACTGGCGGGATTCGTGGGGGTGCTGGTCACAGAGGCGGAGAGGTGCCTCGGGGGACGGGATCTCGCGAGGAATCCCGTTGAGGGGGCGGGCAACGCCTAAACGCGGTGATAATTGCCTCTTACAGGCACAGCATCGCTGGGAGGGCTCCGTGGGCCTGCGCGACCTGGTCTACCGGGTGTACGAACACCGGCTGGAGGCCAAGCTCAAGCTGTCGAAGGGCAATGGCCCCCGGCACGTAGGCGTCATCATCGACGGCAACCGCCGATGGGCCCGCTCGATGGGTCTGGAGGACGTCAGCAGAGGGCACCGTAAGGGCGCCGACAAGATCTCCGAGCTGCTCACCTGGTGCCGTGAGGCGGGGGTGGAGGTCGTGACCGTCTGGATGTTGTCCAGCGACAACCTCAACCGCCCCAAGGACGAGCTGGAGCTTCTCCTGCGCATCATCGAGGACGTGGTGCAGGAGCTGGTCGAGGAGGGCTGGCGGATCAGCCCGGTCGGCGCGCTCGATCTGTTGCCGGACAGGACGGCAAATGTCCTGAAAAACGCAAAGGAAGTCACATCGCACCGTCCAGGGTTGATTGTGAACGTTGCGGTTGGGTATGGAGGAAGACGTGAGATTGCCGATGCGGTGCGCTCACTCCTCCAGGAGCAAGCAAGCAAGGGAGCCAGCATCGAGGACCTCGTCGAGGTTCTCGATGTCGAGCACATCGCCGAGCATCTCTACACTCGCGGCCAGCCCGACCCGGACCTTCTCATCCGGACCTCGGGAGAGCAGCGGCTTTCCGGGTTCATGCTCTGGCAGAGCGCTCATTCCGAGTTCTATTTCTGCGAGGCCTACTGGCCCGACTTCCGCAGGGTCGACTTCCTGCGGGCGCTGCGCGACTACGCCGCGAGACACCGTCGTTACGGTTCCTGATCCCGCATGGGGGTATCAGGTACGTAACGTTGAAAGTGACCGGCCGAAGGCCGGTCACTTCGGAGGGGGCCCGCCTTTGCTGCGCAATCTGCTGAGGGGGGCCGGACCCCGGCGCCCTTCGGCGGGCGCGGGTCCGGTCCGATTCCCACCTCGTCTGCAGGGCGCCTGTCCCCATGGGCGCCCGGGGGAGAACGTGTGGCAGTGTCCTCGAGCAACCCTTCGACCAACCCCGGCAAGCGCACCTACGTGCTGGACACGTCGGTCCTTCTAGCCGACCCGGCGGCGATGACCAGATTCGCCGAGCATGAGGTCGTCCTCCCGATCGTCGTGATCACGGAGCTGGAAGGGAAGCGGAACCATCCTGAACTCGGCTACTTCGCGCGCAAAGCGTTGCGTTACCTCGACGACCTGCGCGTGCAATACGGCAGGCTCGACGAGCCCATGCCCACCGGGGAAGGCACGATCAGGGTTGAACTCAACCACAGCGACCCGTCCATCCTGCCCGTAGGCTTCCGCCTCGGCGACAACGACACCCGCATCCTCACCGTGGCCCGTTCGCTGGCCGCCGAGGGGCGCGACGTCGTGCTGGTCTCCAAGGACCTGCCCTTGCGGGTCAAGGCGGCCTCGATCGGCCTGTCGGCGGAGGAATACCGCGCCGAACTGGTCGTGGAGTCGGGCTGGACGGGGATGGCCGAGATCCAGGTGACCACCGAGGACGTCGAGACGCTCTTCGAGCACGGCGCCGCGGAACTGGAGGAGGCCAGGGACCTGCCCGCGCACACCGGGCTGCGGCTGCTGTCGAGCAAGGGCTCGGCGCTGGGCCGGGTGCTGCCCGACAAGTCGGTCAAGCTGGTGCGGGGCGACCGCGAGGTGTTCGGGCTGCACGGCCGCTCGGCCGAGCAGCGCATCGCGCTGGAACTCCTGATGGACCCCGAGATCGGCATCGTGTCGCTGGGCGGCCGGGCCGGCACCGGAAAGTCCGCCCTGGCGCTCTGCGCGGGTCTGGAGGCCGTTCTGGAGCGCCGCCAGCACCGCAAGGTCGTGGTCTTCCGCCCGCTGTACGCGGTGGGCGGCCAGGAGCTCGGCTACCTTCCCGGCACCGAGGGCGAGAAGATGGGCCCCTGGGCCCAGGCCGTCTACGACACCCTGGGCGCGGTGACCACGCCTGAGGTGATCGAGGAGGTCATCGATCGGGGCATGCTGGAGGTGCTTCCGCTCACCCACATCCGCGGCCGGTCGCTGCACGACGCGTTCGTGATCGTGGACGAGGCGCAGTCGCTGGAGCGCGGGGTGCTGCTGACGGTGCTGAGCCGCATCGGCGCCAACTCCCGCGTGGTGCTCACCCACGACATCGCCCAGCGCGACAATCTGCGGGTGGGCCGTCACGACGGCGTCGTGGCGGTGGTGGAGAAGCTCAAGGGCCATCCGCTGTTCGCCCACGTGACGCTGACCAGGTCCGAGCGTTCGCCGATCGCGGCGCTGGTGACGGAGATGCTGGAGGACATCACTCTGTAGCGTCCTTCAGTTTCCCGCAGATGTGTTGCCCCTCGTCCTGGGGCGCCCTGCTGGGGAACTGACGGATGATCTTCACCTGCTCGAACTGTGTCTCCTGCTGGGCGGTGCAGACGATCTGCTTCTTGCCCAGCAGGGGCAGCGGCCCGGTGCCCTTGATGTACACGGTCAGCGTGGACGTCCTCGGCAGCCGGGTCTCGTCGCGGGTCTCCGGGTCGAGCGAGTCCTGCATGCCTTCGTAGGTGAAGCCGCGCAGGGCGGTGTGCAGACCGCCCAACTGCCGGCCGTTGGCCTGGAACAACGCGGTGAGCAGGCTGTCCACGGTGTCGTTCTCCACGTCGGCCGGCTCCCTGGTCAGCGCGAAGCGCGCGCGCCTGCTGTCCTGCCGCTGCTCGACCGGCTTGAGCAGGTAGATGGTCTTGGACGGCGGCGGGATCTTGACCGTCGGGGGTCCCGACACGTCCACCACGTTCGTGGGCGTGACCCCGCAGCCCGCCACCGCGAGGAGCAGGCCTGCCGCCAGCGCTCGCCGGCCGTTCATCGGCCCGGCAGCCAGACCGTGAACAGGGTGCCTGGACCCTGCCTGCGCACCGAGATGGTGCCGTTGTGCAGGTGTACGTTAGCCCTGGTGATGGCCAGGCCGAGCCCGCTGCCCTGGCTGCGCGAGCGTCCCGCTCCCGCCTTGAAGAACCGGTCGAAGACGTACGGCAGCGCCTCCTCCGGAATCCCGGCGCCGTGGTCGCGTACCTTCATCTCCAGTCCGTTCTCCGTGCCTCTGGCCGACACCTGGACCGGCGGGCCGCCGTGTTTGATGGCGTTGCCCACCAGGTTGGCGACGATCACGTCGAAGCGGCGCGGGTCCACGGTGGCGGCGAGTCCCTTGGCCACGTTCACCTCCACGGTCTCCGTCCAGCCGCGTGTCTCCAGGCTGTCATGGATGGCGTCGTACACGTTGACGGATTCCACGTTGAGCGTGGCCGTGCCGGCGTCGAAGCGGCTGACCTCGATGAGGTGCTCGACGAGGTGGCGCAGCCGTTCGATCTCCGACAGCACGAGCCTGACCGCCTCGGCGGGCGCGTCGGGCAGCCGCTCGGCCTCCTCCATGAGCATGTCGGCCACAGCGGTCATCGCGGTCAGGGGCGTGCGCAGCTCGTGCGAGACGTCGGCGACGAAGCGGCGCGAGAGGGCCTCCAGGGCGCGGAGTTCGGAGACGCTGAGCTCCAGCGCGGCGGCGGCGTCGTTGAACCTGGCGGTCAGCGCGGCCAGTTCGTCCTGGCCGTGCACGGGCAGCCGGGTGTCGAGGCGGCCCTCGCCGAGCGCCTGGGCGGCGGCGCTGAGGCGGCGTACGGGCAGCAGCACGCTTCTGGCCGAGACCAGCGCGACGCCGAGCGCGATCAGCACGATGAGCGCGCCGCCCTGCGCGAGCGAGCCCTTGAGGGTGGTGAGCTGGTCCTCTTCCTCGCGCATGGAGAAGAAGACGAAGGCGCGCAGCCCGCTGGCCTCGGGCACGGGGCCGTCCCTGCGGTAGACCTCGGCGCCGACGATCAGCCACACGTCGTCGCCGATCACCTGGCGCTGCTTGACCACGCCGCCGCGGGCCCTGCCGTGCAGCTCGTGCGGGACGTTGGCCATCGACAGCGGGCCCTCGGAGAAGCTGAGGTGGCCGTACTCCAGCGCGACGCTGCGGGCGGGGCCGTTGAGCGCGTCGGCCAGTTGTTGCAGGTCCTTGTAGTCGGGCGCGGCCTCGCCCTGGCGCAGCGTGCCGACCGGGAAGGTGATCTGGCGCAGCTCCCTGGTGACCAGGTCGACGGCGCTGTCCTCGGCCCGCTGGATGAGGGCGGCCTTGGCCAGCTCGTAGCCGATGGTGGCGACCATGACCGAGGCCGCCACGGCGACGAGCGTGAACGTGATGACCAGGCGGGCGCGCAGTCCGGTGGGCAGCCGCATCACGGAGGGCTGAACCGGTAGCCGAAGCCGCGGACGGTGTGGATGAACACCGGCTCGGCCGGGCGCGGTTCGATCTTCGCCCGCACGCGCTGCACACAGGCGTCGACGAGGCGGGAGTCGGCCACGTGGGTGTGGTCCCAGACGACGCGCAGCAGGTAGCGCCGGTTGAGCACCTGGCCGGGATGGCGCACGAGCTCCAGCAGCAGCCGCAGCTCGGTGGGGGTCAGGTGGATCTCCTTGTTGGCCAGCGTGACCTTGAGCGCGCCCCGGTCGATCATGAGGTCGCCGAAGGAGATGCGGTCGGACGAGGCCGACTCGGCGCGGCGCAGGATGGCCCTGATCCGCGCGTCCAGCACCCGGGGCTCGACCGGCTTGACCACGTAGTCGTCGGCGCCGGCCTCCAGCCCGACCACGACGTCGAGGTCGTCGCCGCGGGCGGTGAGCAGGATGACCGGAAGCTGGTCCAGGCGGCGGATGCGGCGGCACACCTCGACTCCGTCGATCCCCGGCAGCATCACGTCGAGGATGGCGATCTCCGGGCGGCGGGACCTGATGTGGTCGAGCGCCTCCTCGCCCGTGGCGTAGGACGTCACGGAGTGCCCCTGCCGGGTCAGCGCCAGCTCCAGGGCGGTGCGGACGGAGGGGTCGTCTTCGACGAGGAGGATGCCAGCCACGCGCACATTATTCTTCCACGCCGCGAATATCCGTGTTCTGTCATAAAAATGTGACATCCCTGGGAAGCGCGGGCGGAAGTCTGTAATGAGGCTCTCCCTTCGGTCAGCGGGGCGCGAGGGGCGGGCCTTACGCATGTGACAAAAGTCACAGTCGTGAAAGAAAAACCTGTGTGGCCTGCTGATCAGTCAATGGAACACCAACCAGATGTCGCGTTTTGGTTGCGGACCACCCCCTGGGACAGGGCATTCTCATAGGTCGTGAGCCCTGGTCCGGAGTTGAAGGAGCGCGCGGCGCCGCCGTCTCGCCGCAAGAAGAAGGCGATGACCCCGAAGCGCGTGCTGATCTTCGGTTTGGCGGCCGTGGTCGTGGCCGGTGGCGGCGGTTTCACCGCCTACACCGCGTTCCAGAACTCCAAGGCCGTCCACGAGCCCATCTCCCCCGAGGAGTGGGGCAAGATCGCCATGGGCGACTTCTACTCGCCTGATCCCAAGGCCGACTCCTACAAGGCCGCGGCGGTCACGGCGTACCAGAAGGACAAGCTCAAGAAGGAGCGCAAGGGCGTCGAGGGCCTCGACCCGGTCATCATCAAGAAGCGCGGTCCCGGCGGCGACGGCTTCCCGCCCGCCAACTTCCCGGTCGGCAGCAACCCCTCGCCCGGCAGCAACAAGGCGCTCGCCAAGGGGATGCTCGGCCAGTTCGGCTTCGGCGAGGACCAGTGGGGCTGCCTGGAGAAGCTCTGGCACAAGGAGAGCGGCTGGAACGAGCGGGCCATGAACCGCTACTCCGGCGCCTACGGCATCCCCCAGTCGCTGCCCGGCAGCAAGATGGCCAGCGCGGGCGCCGACTGGCAGACCAACGCCGCCACCCAGATCGAGTGGGGCCTCGGCTACATCAAGGGCCGCTACGGCACGCCTTGCGGTGCTTGGGGCCATTCCCAGGCCAAGGGCTGGTACTGACCCGCTATTCGATCGGCAAGCCGTCGCGCCTGATCCGGTACTACGGCGCACCCTGGCGGCATGGCTATGAAGGTCAGCGTGATCGTCAGTGTCCATAATCCGGGTGCCGGCGCCGATCCGTGCATCCGCTCCGTGCTGGAGCAGACGCTGCCGCCGGAGGCGTACGAAGTGATCTTCGTGGACGACGGGTCCACGGACGGCATCGCGGAGCGGCTCGACACCGTGGCCGCGGTCCGCAGAAACGTGCGGGTCCTGCATCTGCCGCACACCGGCTCGCCCATGCGCGGGCGCAACATCGGACTGGCCGCGGCCAAGGGCGAGTTCGTCTACTTCCTCGACCAGCGCGACCGCCTGGAGCGCACCGCGCTGGAACACATGTACGCGCGGGCCGGGGAGACCGACGCCGACGTGCTCGTCGGCCGCCTCGTGCGCGACTCGGGGCCGCCGCTGACCGCCTTCGAGGCCAGCACCGCCCGCGCCGACATCCTGCGTGACCGGCTGCTCAGCCTGCTCACGCCGCACAAGCTCTTCCGCCGGGCGTTCCTGGAGAAGCATCGGCTGGGCTTCGCCGTACCCGGGGGGCGGATGGCGGAGCAGGCGTTCGTGGTGCGCGCCTATCTCCTGGCCAAGGTCGTCGCGGTGATGGCCGACCAGGTCTGCTGCCACCTCGGCGAGCGCGAGGAGGCCGACGACGACCTGCGCACGGTCGCCGGCGAGCTGCTGTCGCTGCTGAACGTCGTCGACGAGCACACCGAGCAGGGCCGCCAGCGCGACCGCATGTACGCCCACTGGCTGCGCTCGGTGGTGCTTCGCCCGTTCCTCAGCGCCCGCTTCGCCGGGTCGTCGGTGGACCGCGGGAAGATGTTCACCACGAGCAGGGAGCTCGTGCTGGAGCGCTTCCCCGAGCGGCTCGACCGGCACCTGCCGGTGCACCTGCGCGCGGTCGCCGCGTTCCTGCGGGCCGGCCGCCTCGACCAGCTCGTCAGCTACGCCAACGCCACCCGCCGCGCCGACCTGCGCGCCGACCTGCTCGACGTGCGCTGGGACGGCCCCGTGCTCGCGCTCGGCCTGGCCGTGGAGGTGCTGGCCGCCGACGGCGAGCCCGCCCGCTACCGGCTGGAGGACGGGCGCCTGCGGTGGCTGCCGCCGTGCTCGCTCGACGACAAGATCCTGCCCGACGGCGTCACGGACGTCACGTCCGCCGTGGCGCGCGCCCGCATCGAGGTCTACGTACGGCACGCCGACACCGGCGTCGTCTACTTCCTGCCCGTCACCTACCACGTGGAGCGCGTGCCGGAGGCCGAGGACGTACGGCTGCGCATCGTCGGCGAGGCCAGGCTGGACGTGGCCGTCGCCGCGCTCGGCGCCCCGCTGGCCTCCGGCCAATGGGAGGTCCACGTCCGCATGTACGGCGGCGCCCTCCAGGCCAGAACCCGCGTACGCCGCCCCGACGGCCCGCTCAACTGCCTGGGCATCCTGGCCCAGCGCCCCAGGCGCCGCCTGGTCGTCCCGTGCTGGACCGACGCAGGGGAGCTGGGCCTGGCCATCGAGCCGCGCTCGTTCTCCGAGTCGATCGCCCTGGTCTCGCCGGGCGCCAGCATCCGCAGGCAGGAGAACCACATCTACGTGGTCGTGCCCGTGCCGTATGTGCCGCCGAGCGGCGGTCCTCCGCTGGAGCTGGTGCTGCGCAACACCGCCGGCCGCCTGCGCGAGATCTCCGCGCCCGCCTTGGTGGAGCCGGGCGTGCCGGGCAGGATCGCGGGCCAGCTCGTGGCCAAGGTGCCGGTCAAGCGGCTGCTGCCGGGCCGCGACCGGCTCGGTCCCGGCGCCTGGATGTCCTCGCTGCGCGCCGAGGACGACGAGGTGGGCCTGCGCTTCGGGCTGGAGATGCGCGGCAGCAGGGTCGAGGTGTGCGCGTCGACCGAGCTGGATCCGGCGCGGCGCTCGCCCATGGGACGCGACACGATGCTGCGCCGCCTGGGCCGGCGGGTGCCGGGAGCCCGCCACCTGGTCCGCCTGGCCCGCGCGGGCAAGCACCGCTACCTCAAGGACTGACCCAGTCCTCCAGCTCCTCGAAGGCCTTCCTGAACTCGGGCAGGATCGGCCTGAGCCGGTCCGGATAGGCGTCGACCAGGGCGTCCAGGTGGTTGCCGCCCTCGACGCGGTGGTAGCGGAAGGGGCGGCGCGGCCCGACCATCTCGGCGTAGACGTCGGAGGAGCGGGCGATGGGCAGCAGGGCGTCCAGCGTGCCGTGGACGGTGATGAGCGGCTTGGTGATCCGGCCGGTCAGCGCGATCTTCGCCACGGCCGCGTACGGCCGGCGCTCGGCGTACACGTAGTCGGCCGGTGCGCCGGTGTAGGCCGGGTCCAGTTCCTTCTGGTAGAGCTGCTGGGTGAGGTCCCAGTAGTACTGGCGGTGGAAGGGCCACAGGAACTCCGACTCCGGCGGGAAGCCGGCCCGCAGCGGGCCGTGTTTGAGCGCCGTGGGCAGGAAGTCCAGCAGGTTGTCGCCCTTCAGCCGCCAGAGCGTGCCCTCCCAGTCGACGCCGCCGTCGTAGAGGTGGCCGCGGTTCTCCAGCTGCCACCTGACCAGGTAGCCGCCGTTGGAGATGCCGGCCATCAGGGTGCGGGCGGGCGGCCTGCCGTACCGCTGCCTGACGACGGACTTGGCGGCGAGGGTGAGCTGGGTGACGCGGTGGTTCCACTCGGCGATGGCGTCGCCCGGGCGGCGGCCGTCGGTGTGGAAGTCGAGGCCGACGTTGCCCTTGTCGGTGGCGGCGAAGGCGTAGCCCTTGGCGAGAACCCAGTCGGAGATGGTGAAGTCGTTGGCGTACTGCTCCCGGTTGCCGGGGGTGCCGGAGACGACCAGGCCGCCGTTCCAGTTCTTGGGCAGGCGGATGACGAACTGGGCGTCGTGGTTCCAGCCCCGGGTCTTGTTGCCGGTGGAGGTGTCGGGGAAGTAGCCGTCGATCTGGGTGCCGGGGACGCCGGTGGGGTTGGTGGTGGCCGCCGAGTGGAGGCCGGCCCAGTCGGCGGGGTCGGTGTGGCCGGTGGCGGCCGTGCCCGCGGTGGTGAGGTCGGCGAGGGCGGCGGTGACCGTGCGCTCGGCGCCGGGGACGGTGAGCTGCGGGGTGGCGACGAGCATGCCGCCGAGCAGGGTGAGGGCGGCTAAGGCGTGCATCAGGACCGTCCGAGGTGGTCGAGGAGCAGGCGGCGGAACTCCTGCGGGTGCTCCAGGTGGGGGCTGTGGCCGCAGTTCTCCAGGACGGCCTCCTCGTAGCGGCCGTAGCGCTCCAGCACGGCTCTGGTCTGGGCGATCATCGGCTGGGCCGGGGTGCCGGGGGAGCCGGGCACCACGCCGATCGCGCCGAGGTGGGCCAGGTCGAACGGCGAGGCGTCGGCGACGATCACGTCGTCGGCGCCCCTGATCCACAGGATCGGCGGCTTGTCCGGGAGCTCGTGGAGGTCGTCGAGGCGGAAGTGGGTGGGGGCCAGGGCGTTCAGGACGCCGCTCTTGCCCGGTGCCACGCCCGGCCAGCGGTCGGAGGTGACGGCGTCGCCCGGGTAGTTGTGCTCGCCGGTCCTGGTGGTGAGCATCGAGGCCACGTAGAAGTCCTCGTCGGGGACCGGGGCGGCGACGTAGGAGCTGCGGAAGACGGATCGCGGGGAGGTCGGGGAGTCGGCGGAGGTGTCGCCGGAGCTGAGGCGGGCCACGAAGTCGGGGTTGGCGGCTCCGGCGCCCGCTCCGGTGCCGTCCTCGTGGGTCAGCGTGCCTTCTGGGCCCTCGGTGCCGCTGTAGCCGTAGGGGGAGACGGGGTTGACCAGGGTGATGCTTCTGACCAGGTTCGGGTGGTCGCGCAGGAGCTGGAGGACGACGCCGCCGCCCATGCTCCAGCCCACCAGGTGCGCCTTGGGCAGGGCGAGCGTCTCGATCAGCTCGGTCAGGTCGTCGGAGAAGTCGCGCAGGCCGCGGGTGGCGTCCACGGGGGCCGGGTCGCTCTCGCCGAAGCCGCGCAGGTCGGGGGCCAGCGGGAGGTAGGGCTCGGGCAGGGCCTGCAGGGTGTCGCGCCAGAAGGCGCCGGAGGAGACGTTGCCGTGGACGAACAGCACGGGCTCAGCCCCGTTATCCCGAAATTTCAGGACGTGCTGGGTGAGGCGGGCGGTGGTGACTCTCACGCGTGGATCCTCTCAGCCAGGTCGCGGCCCTGGGTCTCCCTGGCCTTGTACACGGCGAACAGGGTCAGGAGGGCGGCGATGCCCAGGTAGATGGAGATCGGCACCGCGCTGTTGTACTCCCTGAGCAGGGCCACCGCGATCACCGGGGCCAGCGCGCCGGCCACGATGGCCGACAGCTGGGCGCCGATGGACACGCCGGTGTAGCGCGAGCGGGTGGCGAACAGCTCGGCGAAGAAGGCGGCCTGCGGGCCGTACATCATGCCGTGGAACAGCAGGCCGACCGTCACCGCCAGTGTGATCGCCAGGAAGTTGCCGGTGCTGACCAGCGGGAAGAACGCGAAGATCCACACGCCGATGCCGGCGGCGCCGGCGAGGTAGATCGGACGGCGGCCGACGCGGTCCGACAGCGCGCCCCACACCGGGATCGTCAGGAAGTGGATGGCCGAGGCGATGAGCACCGCGTTGAGCACGGTCGAGTTGTCGATCTTCTCGGCCTTGGCGTAGGTGATGACGAAGACCGTCAGCAGGTAGAACGAGATGTTCTCGGCCAGGCGGGCGCCGATCGCGGTCAGCACGTCGCGGCGGTGGTGGCGCAGCACGGTCACGATCGGCGCCGTCTCCTCCTTCGGCGCCTGCTGGAAGACGGGCGACTCGGAGATCGACAGCCGGATCCACAGGCCGATCAGCACGAGCACGCCCGACAGCAGGAACGGCACCCGCCAGCCCCATGACAGGAACGCCGACTCCGACTGCACGGCGGCCAGCACCGCCAGCACGCCCGTCGCCAGCAGGTTGCCGCCCGGCGCGCCCGCCTGCGGCCACGACGCCCAGAAGCCGCGCCGGGCGGAGTCGCCGTGCTCGGAGACGATCAGCACGGCGCCGCCCCACTCGCCGCCGAGCGCGAAACCCTGCACCAGGCGCAGGACCGTCAGCAGCAGCGGCGCCGCCGCGCCGATCGCGGCGTGCGTGGGCAGGCAGCCGATGAGGAACGTCGCCGCGCCCATCAGCAGCAGGCTGACGACCAGCAGCGTCTTGCGGCCCACCCGGTCGCCGAAGTGGCCGAAGACCAGGCCGCCCAGCGGTCTGGCGATGAACCCGACGGCGTAAGTGAGGAAAGCGAGCAACGTGCCGGTCAGGGGGTCGCTCTCGGGGAAGAAGAGCTTGTTGAACACCAGCGCGGCTGCGGAGCCGTACAGGAAGAAGTCGTACCACTCGATGGTGGTGCCGATCAGGCTCGCGCCGACGATCTTCTTGATGGAAGTGGCCATGCCGGTCACGCTAAAGAGTGACGGGCGTCACTCATATGGGGCCGTTCTCCACACTCTGGGGGGAGGTTGTGTGGCCGAGCCGGTGCAGGCGGAGCGCGAGCTGGAGCTCTAGGGCGCGCTCAGGTTCCTGCCAGCCGTCGCCCAGGAGCTTGGCGATGCGGTCCAGGCGCTGGGTGACGGTGTTGACGTGGATGTGCATGGCCTCGGCCGTACGCGAGGGTGAGCCGCCCGCGGCGAAGTAGGCGGCCAGCGTGTCCACCAGCGCGGTGCCCCGGCGGGCGTCGTAGCCGCTCACCGGGCCGAGCACGGAGTCCACGAAGCCGGGCACGTCCTGGCCGTCGCCGATGAGCAGGCCGACGAAGCCCAGCTCGGCCGCGCCCGCGCCGTCGCCCGCCCGGCCCAGCGCGACCAGCGCCTGCGCGCACCGCTGCGCCTCCCGGTAGGCCGCCGTGACCTCCCCGTTCCTCGGTACGGCCGCGCCCGCCGTCGCCGGCTGGCCGAGGGAGGAGGTCAGCTCGGCGGCGATCCGGCGGGCGATCGCGCCGGGATCGTCACCCGGCAGCAGCAGCACGACCTCCTCGCCGCGCGCCGCGGCCAGCCCGTGCCGGATCGCCGCCTGCGAGGAGGCCCAGAACGCCGCCCGCTCGCGTTGTCCCTCGTGCCTGGCCACGACCAGCACGTGCGGGGTGTCCAGGTCCAGGCCCAGCCTGCGGGCGCGGTCGGCCAGGCCGGGTGAGCCGGGGCGGGAGATCAGGTCGTCCAGGAGCTCGCCGCGCACCCGGCCCTCGGCCTCGGCGACGCTGCGCCGGAACAGCAGCAGCAGCGCGCACACCTGGGCGCCGCGTTCGAGTATGCGCTCGTCGGCATCGAGGTCGTGGCCGCTGCGCAGCACCAGCGTGCACAGCGGCTCGCCGCCGACATCGACGCTGGCGATGAGCAGTTCGCCGCGCCGTACGGTCCGGCCGAGCGCGCGCGAGGCCTGTGCCGCCTCGAAGACGCCGGCATCGGTCCCGGCCGCGTCGGCGTCACCGGCCAGGGGACGGCCGAGGTCGTCCAGGACGGCCAGCGTCCCGCCCAGCACCTCCGTGATCACCGCGGCCACGTTCTCGATGCCGCCGCCGCGCAGCACCACCGAGGTCATCCGGTCGTGCGCCAGCGCCGCCCGCTCGACCGCCGCCGCGTGCTCGCGCGCGGTCCTGTGCGCCTGGGACAGCTCGTCGAGGGCGTTGCGCGTCTCCTGCAGCAGCCGCGCGTTGTCGATGGCCACCGCCGCGTGCGCGGCCAGCGACGCCAGCAGCGCCTCCTCTTCCTGCAGGAACGGCCGCGCGCTGCGGTTGGCCGCGAACAGCACGCCGATCACCCGGCGCCCCAGCCTGAGCGGCACCCCGAGGATGGCCACCAGGCCCTCCTCCTTGACCGCCGAGTCGATGGTCCCGGTGTGGTGGAAGCGCGAGTCCGCTGGATAGTCCGCGGTCGAGTACGGCCGCGCCGTCTGCGCCACGAGCCCGCCGAGCCCGTCGCCCATCCCGAGCCGCAGCGCCTGGAACGCGGCCGAGACGGAGCCGTCGGTGACCCGCATGAAGGTGTCGCCGCGCTCGGGGTCGCCCAGGGTGAGGTACGCGGTGTCGGTGCCGAGCAGCTGCCTGGCCCGGTGGACGATCGCCTCCAGCACGGCGTCGAGGTCGCGCAGCGCGGCCAGGTCACCGGCGGTGTCGAACAGCGCCGACAGCTCGGCCTCGCGCCTGGCCCGGCGCCGCAGCAGCTGCCTGACCCGCAGCGCCTCCACCTTGGCCAGTTCGAGCCGCTCGATCTCGGCCGGGTCGGCGCCGGCCGCCCGCGCCTCGATGATCGGCCCCTCGAACTCGACCGCCGAGGCCTCCCGGGCGAGCAGTTCGAGGAAGCGCCTGACCACTAGCGTGCCGTCCAGCCGCCGTCGACGGTGAGCGTGACCCCGGTGATGAACGACCCGCTCGGCCCGCACAGGTACGCGGCCAGGTCGGCCACTTCCTCGGGCTCGATCAGCCGCTTGATCGCCTCCGGCCCGAGCATGACGTCGGTGAGCACCTGGCTCTCCGGGATGCCGTGCGCCCTGGCCTGGTCGGCGATCTGGCGTTCGACCAGCTCGGTCCTGACGTACCCGGGCGAGACGCAGGCGGAGGTGACGCCGTGGGGCGCGCCTTCGAGCGCGATCACCTTGGACAGGCCCTCCAGCCCGTGCTTGGCCGCCGTGTACGCCGACTTGAACGGCGAGCCCCGCAGCCCGTGCACCGAGGTGATGTTGACGAAGCGGCCCCAGCCCCGTGCGTACATGCCGGGCAGCACGTGCCCGGCGATCAGGAAGGGCGCCTCCAGCATGACCTTGAGCATGGTCGCGAACGTCTCCGGCGGGAACTCCTCGATCGGCGCCACATGCTGAAATCCCGCATTGTTGACCACGATGTCGACTTCTGCGGGAAATTTCGTGACGAAGGCGGACTCGGCGAGGTCGGCGACGACGGCCAGCCCGCCCGTCTCGGCCGCGACCTTCTCCGCCGCCTCCTTGTCCCGGTCGACCGCCACCACCGCGGCCCCCAGCGAGGCCAGCTTGAGCGCGCACGCGCGCCCGATCCCCGCACCCGCCCCCGTCACCAGGGCGGTCCGGCCGCTCAGCTCGTTCCCCATGCTCCCGACCATAGGCGCTGGCCGATTCCGGACGCATGGGTGCCGCAGACATACCTGGGTGTTGATCTATGTGGTCCACGCCGAGGTGCTAAGGTTTGGCTCATGAACGCGTTCTCGTATTCCTGGTGGCCCGTCTCCTAGGCGGCCCCCCTAGCGTTCATCTCTACGGCCGCCTCGACGAGGCGGCCTTTCGCGTTTTCCCTCCGCCTTGCCGAGCAGACTCGACACCCGGAGGCGTCACGTGACCACCACCTGGCCCGCACTTCTCACCACGCTGCTCGGCGGCGGGTCGCTGTCGGCGCGCGACAGCGCGTGGGCGATGGAGCAGATCATGTCGGGTGCCGCGACCGACGCGCAGATCGCTGGTTTCGCCGTGGCCCTGCGCGCCAAGGGGGAGAGCGTCGAGGAGGTCGCCGGGCTCGCCGACGGGATGCTGGCCCGCTCGGCCGCGATCCGCATCCCCGGCGACCCCGTCGACCTGGTCGGCACCGGCGGCGACCGGGCCAACACCGTCAACGTCTCCACGATGGCCGCGATCGTCGCCGCCGCGGCGGGCGCGAAGGTGGTCAAGCACGGCTCCCGCTCGGCCAGCTCCGCCTCCGGGGCGGCGGACGTGCTGGAGGAGCTCGGCGTCGCCATCTCCCTGGACCCGGCGGCGGTGGCCGAGGTGGCCGAGGAGGTGGGGATCACGTTCCTGTTCGCCCCGATCTTCCATCCCTTCCTGCGCCACGCCGCCAAGGCGCGCGGGCAGCTCGGCGTCCCGACGGTCTTCAACTTCCTCGGCCCGCTCACCAACCCGGCCCTGCCCGCCGCGCAGGCGGTCGGCGTCTTCCACCCGCGCATGGCCGAGGTGATCGCGGGCGTGCTCGCCGAGCGCGGCGGCTCCTCGCTGGTCTTCCGCGGCGACGACGGGCTCGACGAGCTGACCACCACAGGTCCTTCCACCGTCCACGTGGTACGGCGGGGCGCGGTGCACCGGACCTGCTTCGACCCGGCCGACCTCGACATCCCCAGGGCCACGGTGGCCGACCTGCGCGGCGGCGACGCGGCCCACAACGCCGACGTCGCCAGGCGGCTCCTGGCGGGGGAGCCGGGCCCGGTGCGTGACATCGTCCTGCTGAACGCCGCCGCGGCGCTGGTCGCCGCCGACGGGACGCCACCGGCCGCCGACCTCACCGAGGCGCTGGGCAAGGCGATGCGGCGCACCGCCGACGCCGTGGACTCCGGCGCCGCCGCCGGCCTGCTCACCCGGTGGGCGGCGGCCACGCAGGCGGCGTACCTCAGGAGAGGGAAAGCGGACCCAGGAGCGCCTTGACGTCGGCGTGGAAGGCGGGGCTGGGAGTGATCGTGTAGGCGGGCAGGTCCATCAGGACGTCCTTGCCCGCCTCGCGGCGCACCCGCAGGTGGACGGGGGTCTCGCCGGGATGCGTGGTCAGGACGCGCCTGAACTCCCGCACCAGCCGGAGCGTCAGCTTCTCCTCCTCCAGCCGGATCACGAGCGGCGCGTCGGGCACGGTCAGGAACGTGACCTCCTCGCCGTAGACGCTCAGCGTCTCGTCGCGGACGTTGACCCGGCCGCTGACGGACACCACGTCGTCCTGCGCCAGCGACTCCCCGCACAGCGTGTAGACCTTGGGGAAGATCAGGCATTCGACGGCGGCCTCGTGGTCCTCCAGTGTGACGATGGCCCAGGGATGCCCCTGCTTGGTCACCTTGCGCTGCAGGCCGGAGACGATGCCGCTGACCCGGGTCTTGGCGTCCTGGCGGCCCGAGGACAGCAGGGCGGCGATCGTGGTGTCGCGATGAGCGCGAAGGAGCTGCTCTGCGCCGTCCAGCGGGTGGCCGGAGACATACAGGCCGAGCATCTCCCGCTCGTGGGCGAGCAGCGTCGGCTGGTCCCACTCCTCGTCGGGGATCGGGGCCGACAGGGCGTCCTCGGCGAACAGCGAGTCCTGGCCGTGGCCCTGGTTGCGCTTGAGTCCGACGACCGCGTCCACCGCCTGCTCGTGCACGGCGACCAGCGCCCGGCGGCGGTGTCCCAGGCTGTCGAACGCCCCCGCCTTGGCCAGCGACTCGATGACCCGCTTGTTGCAGACGGCGGCGGGCACCTTGCCGAGGAAGTCGTTGAAGTCGGTGTAGGGGCCCTTCTCGGTGCGGGCGGCGACGATGGCCTCCACGACGTTGGCGCCGATGTTGCGCACCGCGCCGAGGCCGAAGCGGATGTCGGCGCCGACCGCGGCGAAGTCCAGCCGGCTGGCGTTGACGTCGGGCGGCAGCACCTTGAGCCCCACGCGGCGGGCGTCGGCCAGGTAGACGGCCATCTTGTCCTTGTCGTCGCCGACCGAGGTGAGCAGCGCGGCCAGGTACTCGCTGGGGTGGTTGGCCTTGAGGTAGGCGGTCCAGTAGGAGACCAGGCCGTATCCGGCGGTGTGCGACTTGTTGAAGCCGTAGCCGCTGAACGGCACCAGGACGTCCCAGACGGCCTTGATCGCCGGATCGGAGAAGCCGTTGGCGCGCATGCCGGTCGAGAAGCGGTCCCACTCGGCGTCCAGCACCTCTTTCTTCTTCTTGCCCATGGCCCTGCGCAGCATGTCGGCGGCGCCCAGCGAGTACCCGGCGAGCTGCTGGGCGATGGCCATGACCTGCTCCTGGAAGACGACCAGGTGGTAGGTGTCGCCCAGGATCGGCTCCAGGGCCGACTCCAGCTCGGGGTGGATCGGCTCGACCGGCTGCTTGCCGGTCTTGCGCAGCGCGTAGTTGGTGTGGGCGTTCATCTCCATCGGGCCGGGCCGGTAGAGCGCGTTCACCGCCGCGATGTCGGTGAACGTGGTCGGCTGCATGAGCCGCAGCAGCACCCGCATGCCGCCGCTGTCGAGCTGGAAGACGCCGAGCGTGTCGCCTCGGGCGAGCAGTTCGTAGGTCCTGGCGTCGTCGAGCGGCACGTCCAGGACGTCGATGTCCACACCCTTGTTCGCCCGCACGCCGGCTGTCGCGTCCTGGATGACGGTGAGGTTGCGCAGCCCGAGGAAGTCCATCTTCAACAGGCCCATGTCCTCGGCCTGGGTGAACGGGAAGGCGGTCACGACCGGGCCGTCGGCCTTGGGCTTGGCCAGCGGGAGCACGTCCAGCAGGGGCTCGCTGGACAGGATGACGCCGGCGGCGTGGATGCCGGTGCCGCGGACCAGGCCTTCGACGCCGGTCGCCGTGTCGATCACCTGGCGGACCTCGGCGTCGGCGGCGTACATCTGCCGGAGTTCCGCCGCCTCGCCGTGGCGGGGGTGGTCCTCGTCGTGGATGGCCTGGAGCGGGATCTCCTTGCCGCCCACGGCCGAGGGGAAGGCCTTGCTGATCCGGTCGCCGAGTGCGTACGGGTGGCCGAGCACGCGGCAGGCGTCCTTGACGGCGGCCTTGGCCTTGATCGTGTTGAAGGTGACGATCTGGCAGACGCGGTCGTCGCCGTACTTGCGGGTGACGTAGTCGATCATCTCGTCCCGGCGGCGGTCGTCGAAGTCGAGGTCCACGTCCGGCATCGTGATCCGCTCGGGGTTGAGGAACCGCTCGAAGATCAGCTTGTGCTCGATCGGGTCGAGCTCGGTGATGCCCGTGCAGTAGGCGACCATGGAGCCGGTGGCCGAGCCCCTGCCGGGGCCCAGGCCGATGCCGTTCGCGCGGGCGTGCCGGCAGATGTCGGAGACGACCAGGAAGTAGCCGGGGAAGCCCATGGTGTCGATGACCGACAGCTCGTAGTCGATGCGGTCCAGGACCTCCTGCGGCGGGTCGTCGGCGTAGCGGCGGCGGGCGCCGCGCAGCGACTCCTCGCGCAGCCAGCTCGACTCGCTCTGGCCCTCCGGCACCGGGAACCTCGGCGTCAGGTCGCGGTGGGCGAAGACCTCGGCGTAGTCGCCGACCCGCTCGGCCACCAGCAGCGTGTTGTCGCAGGCGCCCGGCACCTCGGCGTCCCACTGGGCGCGCATCTCCTCGGCGGGCTTGAGGTAGTAGCCGCTGCCGCCGAACCTGAACCGGTCGGCGTCGGCCAGCCGCTTGCCGGTGCCGATGCACAGCAACGCGTCGTGCGCCTGGGACTGCGACTCGGTGACGTAGTGGGAGTCGTTGGTGGCCAGCGGCGGCAGGCCGAGCGCCGTGCCGATGCGCAGCAGGTCCTCGCGGACGCGGCGCTCGATGGCCAGGCCGTGGTCCATCAGCTCCAGGAAGTAGTTGTCCGGGCCGAACAGGTCGCGGTAGCGGGCGGCGGCGGCGAGCGCCCGGTCGTACTGGCCGAGGCGGAGCCGGGTCTGCACCTCTCCCGACGGGCAGCCGGTGGTGGCGATGACGCCGTGGTGGTGCTCGGCCAGGAGCTCATCATCCATGCGCGGATATTTCTGGACGTGTCCCTCCAGCCAGGCCCGTGACTGCAGCCTGAACAGGTTCCGCAGCCCCGCCGCGTCCGCCGCCCACATCGTCATGTGCGTGTACAGCCCCCGCCCCGAGACGTCGCCGCCCGCCCCGGTCTCATCGTCCGAGCGCCGCAGCGACCGGTCCTCGCTCCAGAACACCGGCCGCCGGTCCCGCCGGGAGGCCGGCGCCACGTACGCCTCGATCCCGATGACCGGCTTGACGCCCGCCTTGCGCGCCGCCTGGTGGAACTCGTAGGCCCCGTGCACGTTGCCGTGGTCGCTCATGGCCACGGCCGGCATCCCCAGCCTGACCGCCTCCGCCATCAGCGGCGCCACCTTGGCGGCCCCGTCCAGCATGCTGTACTCCGTGTGCACGTGCAGGTGTGCGAAGGACCGCATGCCACTCCTCCTGGTTGTACGCTCGGCGCGGAACCCGAGCATTCGACCCGAGGCCGAACCGGGTTGTCCAACAAACGACACGCGGAAACCCACAACGGGCGGTTGTGTAAGGAGGTGGCGATGGAGGGCCCGGAGCTCGACCTCGGCGCGGTGCGCGCGTTCGTGGCGATCGCCGACGAACGCTTCTTCGCCGAGGCCGCCGCCGGCCTCGGCATCAGCCAGCAGGCCGTCTCCAAACGGATCGCGAAGCTGGAGTCGGACCTCGGCCTGACGCTCTTCTACCGCACGCGCGGCGGCGCCGACCTCACCCAGGACGGCGCCGCCTTCCTGACCCACGCCCGCGCCCTCGTGGGCCTGGCCGACCAGGCCGTCGAACTGGCCGGACGGCGGCACCGGGCGCTGCGCGTGGACGTGCTGGACACCCGGGTGGCCTCCATCGAACTGGTCCGCTCCTTCCACCGCGCCCGAGGGGAGGCGGACATCGACGTCGTCACCTCCAACGGCCTCAGGAGCGCCCGCGAGAGCCTCGGCAAGGGCCACGTGGACGCCGTCTTCGCCCGCGCCACCGGACCCTTGCCCGACTCCCTGGAAGCCGTCCCGGCCTACCTGGAGCCGCTGTCCCTCCTGGTCGGGCGGACGCACCCGCTGGCCGGGCGCAGACAGTTCGCGACCGCGGACCTGGCAGGCATGACCGTGTGGATGCCGGGCAACGAAGAAGGCAGCGAGTGGGCCGGCTTCTACGCCGAGATGGCCGCCGCCTTCGGGTTCACGGTGGACACGTCGGGGCCGGACTTCGGCTGGGAACACTTCGTGGAGACGGTGGCCGAGGGGGAGCGGGTCAGCTTCGCGGGCGAACGCACCCGCATCCCCCGGCACCCGGACACCATCCAGATCCCGCTGGTCAACCCGTCACCGGCCTACCCGTGCTCGCTGATCGTGCACCGGCAGAACCGGCGGGCGATCCTGCGGGCGTTCGTCGAGCACGTGCGGGAGGGCTTTCACACCTTCGCCCCGGACAGGCACTGGCTGCCTGCCGGGGACCGGGAGCTGTTCGCCCTGCCGGTTGGGCGCGGGTGACTGTTCGGCTTTTCCCGGTCGGCTGGTTAAGGGGGCCGTTGCGGTGAGGTATTTGTCCGACGTGGGAAGCGACCCCCACGATCGGCGCCCGCCCGCGTCGGCGGGTGGGGGTGGGGGCGGCTTCGCCGTAACGGATGGGCGGTTTGTAAGGACAGAACCCCGTCAGGAGGGCTTGGTCATGGAGAGGACGTCGAGGAGGGCATCGAGCTGAGACTCGGTGAGGGCACCGTTGGCGACGTGGCCGCGTTCGATGACGACCTGGCGGATGGTTTTGCGCTCGGTCAGGGCCTGCTTGGCGATTTTGGCCGCTTCCTCGTAGCCGATGTAGCGGTTCAGGGGCGTCACGATCGACGGCGAGGACTCGGCGTACTCGCGCAGCCGCTCCACGTTCGCCGTGATGCCGGAGACGGTGCGGTCGGCGAGCAGGCGTGAGATGGCGGCCAGCAGCCGGATCGACTCCAGGATGTTGCGCGCCATCACCGGGAGCTGGACGTTCAGCTCGAACGTGCCCGAGGCGCCGGCGAAGGTGATGGCCGCGTCGTTGCCGATGACCTGGGCGGCGACCATGGCCGTGGCCTCGGGGATGACGGGGTTCACCTTGCCCGGCATGATCGACGAGCCGGGCTGCAGGTCGGGCAGGTTGATCTCGCCGAGCCCCGCGCGGGGGCCCGAGCCCATCCAGCGGAGGTCGTTGGCGATCTTGTTCAGCGAGACGGCCACGACCTTGAGCTGCCCGGACAGCTCGACGATCGAGTCCTGCGCGCTCTGCGCCTCGAAGTGGTCGTCCGCCTCGCGGAAGGCGATGCCGGTGGCCTCGCGCAGCTTCGCGATCGCCTGCTCGGCGAAGCCCGGCGGCGTGTTGATGCCGGTGCCGACCGCGGTGCCGCCCAGGGGGAGTTCGAGCACGTGGGGCAGCGCCGAGCGGACGCGGGCCACGCCGTGCTCGATCTGCGCGGCGTAACCGCCGAACTCCTGGCCCAGGGTGACCGGCGTCGCGTCCATGAGGTGCGTGCGGCCCGACTTCACGTGGTCGGCGAACTCCGCCGCCTTCACCCGCAACGCCGCCGCCAGGTGCTCAAGCGAGGGCAGCAGGTGGAAGGTGACCTCGGTCGCGGCGGCCACGTGGATCGAGGTCGGGAAGACGTCGTTGGACGACTGCGAGGCGTTGACGTGGTCGTTCGGGTGCACCGGACGGCCCAGCCGCTCCTCGGCCAGGCTGGCGATCACCTCGTTGGCGTTCATGTTGGACGAGGTGCCTGAGCCGGTCTGGAAGACGTCGATGGGGAAGTGCGCGTCGTACTCGTTGTCGGCCACGTCCGCGGCCGCCTGCGCGATCGCCTCGGCCAGGTCCTTGTCGATCACGCCGAGCTCGCCGTTGACCTCCGCGGCCAC
Source organism: Nonomuraea endophytica (assembly GCF_014203235.1). Lineage (GTDB taxonomy): Bacteria > Actinomycetota > Actinomycetes > Streptosporangiales > Streptosporangiaceae > Nonomuraea > Nonomuraea endophytica. The sequence continues at coordinate 203,650 of NZ_JACHIN010000009.1, forward strand.
GGCCTTGATCAGGCCGAGCGCGGCGATGTGGGCCGGCTCAAGGGGGCGGCCGGAGACCGGGAAGTTCTCCACGGCGCGCTGGGTCTGCGCCCGCCAGCGCGCCCCCGCCGGGACCCGGACCTCGCCCATGGAGTCATGCTCAATCCGAAACTCGCTCATGGATCCCAGTCTGTCTCATGGGTGCGGTCAGCTGACGAGCGCCACGATGAGGATCGCGATGATGACCGCGGTCGCCGCGGCCACGGCCATGAGGATGAGCATGCCGCGCTTGTTGCCGGTCTGCGGCGGCTCCTGGTTGGTGCCGGCGATGGCGAACAGGTCGGTGCCCAGCCCCTTCTCCTCGAAGACCGGCGGCGGCGGTGGCTGTTGCTGCCGCTGTTGTTGAGGGCGCATGTGCGGGGGCGGCGGGTAGACCTGCTGGCCGGGCGGGTAGACGCGCATGGTGTTGACGTCCCCCTCGTCGACCGGAGGCCGGCGCACGGGAGGAGCCGGGGGCTGAGGCCGGGGCGTGGGGTGGGGCGTCTGGTGGGGTGCCGTGTTGGCTGAGGCCGGGTATGCGGGGGCCTGCGGGTTGCGTACGGGCGGGGCCGGGGGACGGGCTGCCGTGGGCATCTGGGGTGGTTTGGGGACCCGTACGGCGATCGTACGGTCCGGGTCGTAGCCCTCTGCGGGCCTCGGGGGCCGCGGCGGCGCCTTCGGCTGCTCGTCCTTGATGATCGGGATCTCGCTGGTGGGCGTGTCGGCGACCATCCTGAGCATGGTCTCGGCCTGGGCCGCGCTCAGCCGCTGCTTGTAGTCCTTGTTCAGCAGCCCGGTCAGCGCCGGGCGCAACGGCCCGGCCTGCGTGGGCAGGTCGGCGTTCTCGCTGAGCAGCGCCGCCAGCGTCTCGGCGATCGACGAGCGCTCGTACGCCGGCCGTCCCTCGACCGCGAAGTACAAGGTCGCGCCGAGTGACCAGATGTCTGATTCGGGACCGGTGTATTCGCCTCTGGCGCGTTCCGGAGCGGTGTAGCCGGGCGAGCCGATCACCATGCCGGTCTTGGTGAGCTTGCTGTCGCCCTCCTGCTTGGCGATGCCGAAGTCGGTCAGCACCACCCGCCCGCTCGCGGTGACGAGAACGTTGCCGGGCTTGACGTCGCGGTGGGTGATCCCTTGGGCGTGCGCGGCGCGCAGCGCGCCCAGGAGGTCGACGCCGATCTCGGCCACGAGCCGCGGCGGCAGCGGGCCCTCCTCGTCGATGACCTGCTCAAGCGAGCGGGCCTCGACCAGCTCCATGATGATCCACGGGCTGTTGTCATCGATGATGACGTCGTGGATCGAGGCGACCGACGGGTGGTTGATCCTGGAGGCCGTCCGGCCCTCCCTGACCATGCGCTCGCGCAGCTCGGCACGTTGCTCCTCGCTGAGCCCCGGGTCCTGGCGAATCTCCTTGACCGCCACGTCCCGGCCGAGGGCGCGATCGCGGGCGCGCCACACGGTGCCCATGGTGCCCCGGCCAAGCGGGGCTATCAGCTCGTAGCGCTCCGCGAGCAGGCGTGTGTGCTGTTCCGGCATGGGTAGAAGATATCGATTCTCGCTTAGGAAGTGCTTTACCCTCGCTTGCGAAGTTCTCGCGGCCAGAAACGACGAGGAAGGCACAACTTTATCACTGCGGCTTTGAATCGGGCATAAGCCGACAAAGTGGGACGCTGCTCCACGCGTTTGCGGTGCACGCCCTCACCCTGCCTGCGCTCCATCCTCGGCCCGGGTACGGCCAGCGCGGCCGCCGTGGCCTCCGCCCGATGCAGCCCGCGATGCGCGGGCCTGCGCGCGAAAGACGGGGTGTTGATCACCGGCGTCGGCCGCGCGCCCCTCTTCACCGGCAGTGGTTCCTCGGCCGATCCGCCCGCCGCCACGCGGGCCAGCATCAGCGAGGCGCGCACCGAGTCGAGCCGGGTCTCCGGGTCGATGCGCAGCAGGGCGTCGAGCACGGGCGCCAGCGGGCCCGCCTTGGCCATCGGGATCGGTTCGCCACTGGTCAGGGCGGCCAGGGCGGCGGCAGCCGTACGTCTGCCGTGGAGGCCTCTGCCCTCGGCGGCGGTGTAGAGGGTCGCGCCGAGCGACCACAGGTCGGCGGCGGGACTGGCCTTGGCCCCGAGCACCCGCTCGGGCGCGATGTAGCCCGCGGACCCCAGCACGATGCCCGCCTGCGTGATCGAGACGTCGCCCTCCAGCGCGGCCAGGCCGAAGTCGGTGAGCACCGCGCGGTCCTCGGTCACCAGCACGTTGCTGGGCTTCACGTCGCGGTGCAGGATGCCCTTGGCGTGGACGGCGCGCAGCGCGCCCAGGATCTGGCGGCCGATCTCGGCGGCCTTGCGCGGGTGGAGCGGTCCGTCCTCAAGGATGAGCTGCTCCAGGGACTTGGCCTGGAGCAGCTCCATCACGATCCACGGCCGATCGTCCTCGGTGACCACGTCGAAGACGGTGATGACCGAGGGGTGGGCGACCATCGCGGTGGCCCGGCCCTCGCGCTCGGTGCGGGCGCACAACTCCGCGCGCAGTTCTTCATCGAGTACGGCGGGCAGCCGCACCTCCTTGACCGCCACGTGCCGGTCAAGCAACTCGTCATGCGCTCGCCAAACGGTGCCCATGCCACCGCGGCCAACCGGCTCCAACAACCGGTAGCGCGCGGCGAGGAGGTAACCGGCGGGCGCACGCATGGCAGGCAGCTTACCTATTTGTGTAAACCGACCAGTAGAGGCCGGGCCGATAAAAAGTTGCGAACTTTGGTCAACTCGCTTGACTTGTGACGTCAGCGAACCTACGCGTCACGTCGTCCCAGTTGATCAGGCTCCACAGCTTCTCCACATAGTCCGGACGGACGTTGCGGTACTGCAGGTAGTACGCGTGCTCCCAGGCGTCGAACACCAGGAGCGGCGTGCTGTTCATGCCGACGTTGCCATGGTGGTCGTAGACCTGCTCGACGACCAGGCGCTTGCCGAGCGGTTCCCACGCCAGGATGCCCCAACCGGAACCCTGCACCCCGGCGGTGGCCGTCGTCAACTGCTTCTGGAAGGCCTCGAACGTGCCGAAGTGCTCGTCGATGGCCGCCCGCAGCGCGCCGTCGGGGCGGTCGCCGCCGTCGGGGGAGAGGTTCTCCCAGAAGATCGAGTGCAGCACGTGGCCGGAGAGGTTGAACGCGAACGTCTTCTCCAGGCCGACCAGCCCGCCGAACTCGCCCTTGTCGCGGGCCTCCGCGAGACGCTCCAGGGTGTCGTTGGCGCCCTTGACGTACGCCGCGTGGTGCTTGGCGTGGTGCAGCTCCAGGATCTCGCCGGTGATGGCGGGCTCCAGTGCCGCGTAGTCGTAAGGCATGTCAGGAAGGGTGTACTCACCCATGTGTCCTCCTAGTCGATCACTGGCATCCGACACTATTGCAACTATCTCGCAGCTGCATCAGACCTGCGACCTAGGACTCGCTCTTCTTGCGAAGAGTTCGCAACTAAGACATCATGGCAGGAGTTAGGTCCTGGCTGTGCGGGCGAACGGTCTCCGTTCGTCCGCACTGCTGTTTCTGCCTGCGGCCGGTTCGTCCCCAACTCCCGTTGTAGGGGGACCCCTGAACCCGCTTACGAAACCCTTGTCGCGTCTTGTCAGTGGGTTGTAGGTGTGCGGTAAGAGGTACGGCGCAGAGTGAAGCCATGAAGCAGGCAGGCAGCCCCCGAAACTGTCGGTCCCGATCGTCAGACTGAGGGCAAGCGCCCAGACCTAAGGGACGTGATGAAGATGCGCCAGACCCAGATCAGGCCCCGTCCGAAGAAGCCCGCCGGGACCGCGCTGGACCTCCGCACTCCGTCAGGGCGCAAGCTGCCCTTCTGAAAACCACAAGCTTTTCCAGGAGTCACCTGAGAGGTGCGCGATGTGCGGTCACCAGCCGATCTGCCCCACTGCCTACTCCGCCGACCGTGAGGCGTCGCACGTGATCTCGGCCCACCCTGACCAGGGCTGGAGCCTGCTGTGCAACGGTGTGGTGCTGTTCGAGGACACCGGGTTGCTGCTGCCGGACGGTTCGATCGTCGCCCCCCACCGGGAGCCGATCGCCGCCTGACAGGCAAGGTCCTCCACCCTTGGCGCGCTTCGCGCGTGTGGGAGTTCCGGGCGTTCTTCCAGTCGAGCTGAAGCTCGACCCCTGTCGGTCCTCGCTCCGCTCGCTTGAAACCGGCCGAGCGCCCGGGGGCGGGAGGAGACGCTCACTGGTAACCCAGCCGTGTGTCCGGACACTCGGCCCCTGAGCCCACCCTCCAGGGCCATGTCAGGCCGACGGCGCCTTCTGCTCGGGGAGACACACGCGCGCCGAGCTCCGCCATGGCGGGATCGGGAGTGCGCCTCACACCGCGTACCAAGCACCGTCACACGAGCAGCGCTTCGAGCTCCGGTAGTCGGCCGAACAGGTCGGGGAGGCCGCGCAGGCCGTTCCGTACGGACTCGTGCGACAGCGCGAGGTCAGGCCCAGTGCCAGGCTCGACACCGGCGAGGCACCGGAGGATGTTCCACCTCGTGTGCCCCAACCAGCCGCCGATCATGAACACGAACCAGCTCGGACCTGGCGGCGGCAGCGCTCCGCCCCCCGCGGCATAGCCGTCGAGGACCGAGCGGAAGACGGCGGGCTTGATGTCGTCGAAGCCAGGTCCCTTCGCGATGCTCAGCGCGGTCGAGCCGAGCTCACCGGACAGGTCGAGCATCCCCGAGAGCTCCCAGTCGAGCACCACCGGCCGACCCTCTCGGGCGAGCAGGTTCCACGGTTGGATGTCCCTGTGGGTCAGCACGACGGGGCCCGGCCGTTCGCAGGTGTCGACGAAGTGGGCGATCGCGAGGAACGTCTCGACGTGAGAGGCGAGTTCGCCGGCCCACGGCTGCCCGGTCGCGGCCGCCCGCGCGGCGAGTTCGGGCCAGTCGCGTGACGCCGGTTCCTCGATCGGCACATGGGTCCACGCGACGTCGAGCGCGTGGACGCGCGCGAGGATCTCACCGATCTCGAACGCGTACGCCGCCGGCACCGGCGCTTCCGGCACCTTCTCGCCCTCGACCCATCGGTGGACCAGCGTGTGGTGACCGGCCGAGATCGGCTCCGGCATCGGGATGCCGGCGGCGAAGGCCGCCCGCTCCAACCGGAACACGTCCTCGACGTTGTAGGTCCAGCGGCGGTCGACGACGTTCAGCTCTTTCACCGCGAACGACCCTTGGTCGGTGTCGAGCCGGTACATCCGGTTGGCGAACCCGCCGTGGACGCGAACCATCGGCCCGATCGGCGCGCCGAGCCGCGAAAGGTTCACCACCGCGCCGAATCAAGCGCTAGCGTGGCGGGCGCGTGATCGACAGGACGGGCCCGGTGCGGTCGGTGAAGAAGTCCTCGCCCTTGTCGTCCACCACGATGAACGCCGGGAAGTCCGCCACCTCGATCTTCCACACGGCCTCCATCCCCAGCTCGGGATACTCCAGGACCTCGACCTTCTTGATGCAGTCCTGGGCCAGGCGAGCCGCCGGCCCGCCGATGGAGCCGAGGTAGAACCCGCCGTACGCCGCGCACGCCTCGGTCACCTGCTTGGACCGGTTGCCCTTGGCCAGCATCACCATGGAACCGCCCGCCGCCTGGAACCGCTCGACGTAGGAGTCCATGCGCCCTGCCGTGGTCGGGCCGAAGGAGCCGGAGGCGTATCCCTCGGGCGTCTTGGCGGGTCCGGCGTAGTAGACCGCGTGGTCCTTCAGGTATTGCGGCATCTCGCCGCCGTTGTCGAGCAGTTCGCCGATCTTCGCGTGGGCGATGTCGCGGGCGACGACGAGCGGCCCGGTGAGCGACAGCCGCGTCTTGACCGGATACTTCGTGAGTTCGGCGAGGATCTCCTGCATCGGGCGGTTGAGGTTGATCTCCACCACGTCGTCGGACAGGTGCTCGTCCGTGGTCTCGGGCAGGAAGCGGGCCGGGTCGGTCTCCAGCTTCTCCAGGAAGACGCCCTCCGGCGTGATCTTCGCCAGCGCCTGCCGGTCCGCCGAGCACGACACCGCGATCGCCACCGGGCAGGACGCCCCGTGTCGCGGCAGTCTGATCACCCGCACGTCGTGGCAGAAGTACTTGCCGCCGAACTGCGCCCCGATGCCGAGCTTCTGGGTCAGCTCGAACACCTTCTTCTCCAGCTCCACGTCACGGAAGCCGTGCCCGGTCGCCGACCCTTCCGTGGGCAGCGCGTCGAGGTAGCGGGCGCTGGCGTACTTGGCCGTCTTCAGCGCGTACTCGGCGCTGGTGCCGCCCACGACCACCGCCAGATGGTACGGCGGGCAGGCCGCAGTGCCCAGTGACCGGATCTTCTCCTCCAGGAACGCCAGCATGCGCTTCTCGTTGAGCACCGCCTTGGTCTCCTGGTAAAGGAACGACTTGTTGGCCGACCCGCCGCCCTTGGCCATGAACAGCAGCTTGTAGCTGTCGTCGCCCTCGGCGTAGAGCTCGATCTGGGCGGGCAGGTTGCTGCCGGTGTTCTTCTCCTCCCACATCGTCAGCGGCGCCATCTGCGAGTAGCGGAGGTTGAGCTTGGTGTAGGCGTCGTAGACGCCGCGGGAGATGTGCTCGGCGTCGCGCCCGTCGGTGAGCACGTGGCGCCCGCGCTTGCCCATGACGATCGCGGTGCCGGTGTCCTGGCACATGGGCAGCACGCCGCCGGCCGAGATCGAGGCGTTCTTGAGCAGGTCGAGCGCGACGAAGCGGTCGTTGCCGCTCGACTCGGGATCGTCGACGATCTTCCGCAGCTGGGCCAGGTGGCTGGGCCGCAGGTAGTGGGAGATGTCGTGGATCGCGGTCTCGGTCAGCGACCGCAGCACCTCGGGGTCGACCTCGAGGAACGTCCGACCGGCCGCCTCGACCTTCCGCACCCCCTCCGTGGTGATGAGCCGGTACTCGGTCTCGTCGGCGCCAAGCGGAAGCAGGTCGGTGTAGTCGAACTCGGGCATTCTCTCGATCCTTTCGGTCCCCCTAGAGGGTACGCCCACCGGAGGTCAGCGCCCGCCCGCTTTCCGCGCGGCCGCCTCCACCCGGGCGTGGTGTTCCTCCCACCACGCGGTGTCGGTGGAGGGGAGGTTGTCGCTGCTCCGGCGCAGGCCGGCGGTGCCGTCGATCAGCTCCCTGACGATGTCGGCGTGCCCGGCGTGCCGGTTCGTCTCGGCCGTCATGTGGACGAGCAGCAGATGCAGGGTTGGGTGCCGGCGCTCCTCCGGCCACCAGGGCACGGTGCCGGTGGCGTCGAGGTCCAGTTCCTCGATGGTGGCGTCGGCATGGGCGCGCGTCCGCTCGTACAGGCTGAGGAGGTCGTCGCGCGACTCCTCAGGGGTGGCCCAGAGGTCGGAGTTGAGCTCGGCGTCCTCGGCGATCCACGGTATGGGCTCGGGGAAGGGCCGCTCGAACACGAATCCGAAGTAGCCGGCCTCGACCCCGGCCAGGTGCTTGACCAGACCGAGCAGGTTGGTCCCGGTCGGCGTCATCGGCCGACGCGCCTCGTACTCGTCCAGGCCCTCCAGCTTCCACACGATGGCGTCGCGGGCGTCACGCAGGTAGCGGTGGAGCTGTGCCTTGTGATCGGTCATGCTCAGAGTCTCCTGCACGGGGAAAGGGGTGTTCCACCATGGTCAGAGACGACTTCCTCGCCGCCGCCCGCTCGGCCGCGGAGCTTCTGCGCGCGCCGGAGGTGGCCGCGGCCTGGGACGGTCCGAGCGCGCTGGCCGACTTCACCGTGTCCGGCCTCGCCGGACATCTCGCCTATCAGGTCCTGGGTGTACGGCAGGCGCTGGCCGACCCGGTTCCCGAGGAGGAGACGGTCACCCTGCTCGGCCACTACGCCCGCGTGGAGTGGATCGGATCGGCTCCCGACGACCCGGTGAACGTCCGGATCAGGGACGGCGGCGAGCAGGTCGCGGCGGAGGGCGCGGCCGCCCTGGCCGGGGCGCTCGACGCGACGGTGGCCGAGCTGGCGCGGACGCTGGCCGTGGTGCCGGAGCGGGCGGTGCGCATCGGGTTGTGGGGGCCGTGGTCGCTGTCGCTGGCCGACTTTCTCCGCACGCGGATGATGGAGCTGGCGGTGCACAGCGACGATCTGGCGGTGAGCGTGGGGGTGGCGACGCCGGTGCTGCCCGACGCGGTGATGGAGACGGTGATCGACCTGCTGGCGCGGCTGGCCGTACGGCGTCATGGGGGGACTGAGGTGTTGCGGGCGCTGTCGCGGGCCGAGCGTGCGCCGGGGAGTATCGCCGCCTTCTGAATGAGACGAGACGGTTCGTCTTGACACGAATGGGCTGGGGTCTGCATACTTCCTGAAGCGAGACGAACCGTCTCGGTTCACTTTCTGAGGAGAACAGTATGCGTACCGCCCAAACGTGGTTCATCACCGGTGCCAGCCGCGGTCTCGGCCGCGCGTTCACGGAGGCCGCGCTGGAGCGCGGTGACCGGGTGGCCGCCGTGGCCAGGAACGTCGGATCCCTGCGTGAGCTTCAGGGGAGGTATCCGGACGGGCTGCTGGTCCAGGTGCTCGACGTGACCGACCGGGACGCGGTGTTCTCCGCGGTGAAGGCCGCGCATGAGCACTTCGGCCGCCTGGACATCGTGGTCAACAACGCCGGGACCATGTCGTCCGGCATGATCGAGGAGTTCACCGAGCAGGAGGCCAGGGCGCAGTTCGAGGTCAACTTCTTCGGGGCGTTGTGGGTGGCGCAGGCGGCGATGCCGTACCTGAGAGAGCAGAGGTCGGGGCACATCGTGCAGATCTCCAGCATCGGGGCGCTCGGCGCGTTCCCCACGACGGGCCTCTACAGCGCGAGCAAGTTCGCGCTGGAGGGCATGAGCGAGGCGCTGGCCATGGAGGCGGCCCAGTTCGGGGTCAAGCTCACGATGGTCCAGCCGGGCGGCTACTGGACTGATCTGTACACGAGCATGGCCACGGCCGAGGCGCGGCCGGAGTATGCCGAGCTGCGCGCCGAGCTGGCCAAGCAGTGGGCGGAGGGTTCGGCGGACAGCGAGCCGCGCCTGGCCGCCGAGGCCATGCTGAAGCTGGTCGACAGCCCGAACCCGCCGCTGCGCCTGCTGCTCGGCAGCCTGGTCTACGACCTGGCGTTCAGCGTCTCCCAGCAGCGCATGGAGACGTGGGCCGCCTGGGAGGAGGTCAGCCGGGCGGCCGAGAAGGCGGTGCCCGCTCCCGAGCTCAGGGCGTGAGCATGGAGACGGCGGTGTCCACGGCCCCGGCCACGTCGTCGTCCTGCGGATACAGCAGCGCCCGGCCCACGACCAGCCCGCGCACGCCGGGCAACTGCAGGGCTTTGCGCCATGCCGCGTACGCCAGATCGGGCGCCTCGCCGGGATCGCCGCCCAGCAGAAGCGTGGGCAGGGTGGTGGCGGCCATGACGCGCTCCATGTCCGCCACGACCGGGATCTTCAGCCAGGTCCTGGCCGAGGTCGCGCCGAGACCCTGGGCGACGTTGACGGCCTTGATGACGCCCTCGGGCGACAGGTCGTGCCCGGAGCGGGCCGACCAGAACGGCTCGACCATGGCGATCAGGCCCCCGGCCGCGAGCTCGGTCACCGCCCTGCCGCAGGACTCCAGCGTGGCGGCGGTGCCGGGCTCGTCGAGGGCGATGCGGCAGAGCATCTTGCCGCCGTCGAGCCGCATCCGGGCGATCGTCTGCGCGTCGTAGGAGGTGAAGCGGTCGTCGAACTCGAAGACCGCTCCCTGGATGCCGCCCCGGTTCATGGAGCCGATCACGATCTTGCCGTGCAGGGCGCCGAGCAGCAGCAGGTCCTCGACCACGTCCGGCGTGGCCAGCAGCCCGTCCACGCCCGGCCTGGACAGCGCGACCACCAGGCGGTCGAGCAGCTCAACCCGGCTGCCCATGGCCAGCGGCCGGGGGCCGGCCCCGAGCGCGCCGCGCGCCGGATGGTCGGCCGCGATGATCATGAGCTGCCCGCGCGCGCCGTTGGTGGGACGGCGCCGCCGCGAGGCCGCCGCGTCCGCGATCCGCTCCGGATACAGGGCCCTGATCTGCCTGATCTCGCGGTAGTCAGCCAACGCCCACCATCACGACACCTCCGTGATCTCTGTGATCTCGACAGGACGCCGCTCGCGCCGCGACAGCTCAGCCGCCTCGGCGACGTAGAGGGCGGCCAGCGCGTCCTCAATCGTGCACTGACTGGTCGAACTACGCAGAAAAGCATCGATCTCATTCGCGTACGCGTCGGCGAACCGGGTGACGAAGTCCGGCCAGGGCGGCCCGTCGAACCCGCTGATCGGCGCACGTGGCCCCAGCCCGACCGCGTGGGTGGCCTTGCTGCCGGCCAGTTCCATCCGCACGTCGTAACCGGCGCCGTTGTAGCGCGAGCCCTGCAAGGTGGCCAGGGTGCCGTCGTCGAGCGTGAGCAGCGCGGCGCTGGTGTCCACGTCTCCGGCGGCGGCGAAGAAGTCCGCGTGGCCCAGGTTCGAGCCGGTGGCGTAGACGGTGGCCACCTCGCGGCCGGTGATCCAGCGCAGCAGGTCGAAGTCGTGGATGTGGCAGTCGCGGAAGATCCCGCCCGAGGTGGCGATGTACTCGGCGGGCGGCGGCGCCGGATCGGCGGTGATGAGGTGGAGCCGGTGCGGTTCGCCCAGCTCACCCGCGCGCAACGCCCGTGCGGCCGCGGCGAAACCGGGGTCGAAACGCCGCTGGAACCCGATCTGCACGTGCGCGCCCGTCTTGGCGGCCAGCTCGGCCAGCGTGCGGGTCTCCTCGACGGTCGCGGCCACCGGCTTCTCGCAGAAGGCCGGGATGCCGCGCTCCATGGCCGTCCTCAGCAGCTCGGCGTGCGTCCCCGTCGGCGTGGCGATGACCACCGCGTCGCAGGTGAACGGGTCACCTGCCCGCCCGTGCGGCGACGTGCGCACGGGATCGGCGACGATCAGCTCCTCGACCAGTGGGTGGGCGGCCAGCGTGGCCGCGTGGAAGGCTCCGATCCTGCCCAGGCCGAGCAGTCCGACGCGCATCGCGCCTCCAAGGGTGTCCGGATTTCTTTTCTAGGCGACGCCTCTGCCTCAGTCAATACTTTGTCCTGACATTCTGACCTTTAGCTCGCGTACGGCTCCCGCCGCCCGATGCACCGGCACCCGCGCGAACCCGAGCACCATCGCCGGCGGCCCCGGGCTGAACCGCATCGGCCCCACCGGCTCGGCGGCCAGCCCGAGCGCCTGCGCGGCGGCGGCCGCGGCCGGCTCGTCCCAGTCATCGGGCAGCTCCAGGTAGACGTGCAGACCGGCCTCGATGCCCCGCACCCGGATCTCGGGGAGCTGCTCGTTCAGCGCGGTGACCAGCGCGTCCCTGCGCCGCCGGTACTCCCTGCGGGTGCGCCGCAGGTGCCGGTCGTAGCCGCCGGTGCGCAGGAAGTGGGCCAGCGCGTATTGCTCGATCACCGGGGAGCCGAGGTCGAGCTCGCCGCGCGCCTGCCGTACGGCGGAGGCGAGGTCTTCCGGCGCGGCCACCCAGCCCAGCCGCAGACCCGGGGCCAGCGACTTGCTCACGCTGCCCGAGAGGATCACCCGGTCGGGCGCGAGCCCCTGCAGGCAGCCGACGGGGTCGCGGTCGAAGCGGAACTCGGCGTCGTAGTCGTCCTCCAGCACGATCCCGCCCCACTCGATGAGCTCGGCGCGGCGGCCGGGGGAGAGCACGACGCCGGTCGGGTAGTGGTGGGCGGGCGTGAGCAGCACCGCGTCGGCCCCACTGGCGGCCAGCGCCTTGACGTCCAGGCCCTCGTCGTCGCTGGGCACCGGCACCGGCGTCGCGCCCGCCCTCCTGATCAGCGGGATCTGGCGGGGGCTGCTGGGGTCCTCGATGGCCAGCCGTTCGACGCCGAGCACGAGCAGGCTCAGGCTGAGTCCCTGCGCGACGCCGCCGACGATGATGAGGTTCTCCGGACGCACGTCGGCGGCCCTGACCCGCTTGAGGTACCCGGCCAGCTCCTGCCTGAGCTCCGGCACGCCGCCCGGGTCGCCGTAGTCGAACGCGTCGGAGGGCAGCGTGGTCAGCACGTGCCTGACCGAGGCCAGCCAGCGCTCGCGCGGGAAACCGCTCAGGTCGGGCGAGGTGGGGCGATGGCCGTAAAAGGGGGCGCAGACGGTGTCCTGGCGCGGCAGCGGGGCCTGGCGCGGGGCGGCGACGGCCGCGGCCACGTGGGTGCCCTTGCCCACCCGCGAGACCAGGAAGCCCTCCGCGACCAGCTGCTCATACGCCTCCACCACCACGCCGCGCGAGACGACCAGATCCGCGGCCAGGTCGCGGCTGGCGGGCAGGCGGGTGCCGGGCGCGAGGCGGCCGTCACGGATCGACCCGCGCAGCTCGGCGGCGAGCTGCGCGGCCAGCCCCCCTCGGTCCCGGTCGAGCGGAACATGAAGATCGGTCACATTGGTCCCCGTTTATCGCGGGATATTGGACTGTTTCGGCAAGCCATTGTCTTTCTAGCATGCTGCCCATGAGAAGCGGAGCTTTCGGCGCGGCCACGGCCATGTTCATGGTGGGAACGCTCGCCGCCGTGTCCGGCCTGATCAAGGACTATCCGGTGTACGGCGGGCAGGCCGTGCGCTACCTCTTGGCCGCGGTGGTCCTGCTGGGGGTGACCAGGGCGCTCGGGCTGCGGTTCGTCCGGCTGACGGCCCGGGAGTTCGGTTGCCTGGTGGGGCTGGCCGTACTTGGTCTGGTGGTCTTCAACATCTGCGTGATCGAGTCCACCCGCGACTCCGGTCCGGCGCTGGTCGGCACCGTACTGGGGACCGTACCGCTGGTGCTCGCGCTGGTCAGCGGGCGGCCCGCGCCGCGGCTGCTGGTAGGGGCCGTCGTCGTCGTGGCCGGGGCGACGCTGGCCACCGGGCTCGGGACGGGGAGCACCGGCGGGCTGCTGTGGGCGCTCGGGGCGCTGGTGGGGGAGGTGAGCTTCTCGCTCCTGGCCATTCCGCTGCTGCCGAAGCTGGGGGCGATCCGGGTGTCGGCGTACTCGACGGCGCTGGCCGTGCCCATGCTGGCCGTGACCGGGGTCGCGGTCGAGGGCGCGTCGATGTTCCGGGCGCCCACGATGCCGGAGGCGCTCGGACTGCTCTACCTGGCCGTCGTGGTGACGGTGGTGGCGTTCTTCCTCTGGTACTCGGCGTTGCCCAGGCTCGGGGCGGGGCGGGCTGGGTTGTTCGCCGGGATGATCCCGGTCGGTGCGATCGTGACCGGGACGGTGCTCGGCGTCGCCACGCCCTCCGTCTACGACCTGCTCGGCGCCGGGCTGGTGATCGCCGGCATCGTGGTCGGGCTCACCGCTCGGCGGGAGTCCCCGGTGGCTAGCGTTTCAGAGTCGGCCACTGTCCGCTCTTGATGCCGCTCAGCACGATGAACACGGTGGCGACCCCGATGCCGCCCACGACGAGCAGGCCGATGACCATGATGACGATGTAGCCGACTTCCATGGCGGCCTCCCTCCCCTTGTTAAAGGTGGAACGCTGGGAGAGAGGCACGCGGTGTCCCGATATTTCGCCTTTTACTGAGATTTTGCGCCGTGAACGACCAGGGCCCACATGAAGCACCCGAACGACCCCGTAGCCGCCAGGGCCCGCACGATGTTCCACGTCACCCACTTGGCCTCAAAGGCCTCCCGAACCGCTCCCAGATCGGCGATCTTGCCCGGATCCCCAGCCTTGGCCAGCTGGTCGTTCAGCGGAACATTCACCCCCGCGGTGACAAAGAACATCACCAGATAGAGCACGAACCCCGCGATCACCCACGGCAACACCGGCCGCAGATCACCCCGCCAGTGCAGAATCACCGCCGCCAGCATGAACAGAAGCCCGCCCATAAAGGCGCTCATGAACAACGGGTTGAGGATCGCGACGTTGATCCGCTGCATCGCCTCGACGAGCGTGCGGCTACTACTTTGCTTCAGCCCCGGCATCACCGCGTAGGCGAACGCCGCGAACAACCCGGCCATGAGACCGGCGCTGAGCGTGGACAGGATCAGTGTGAGCGTGCTGAGTGCTTTCAAGCTGTTCTCCGTGGTGCGGTACGGCAGGCGAACGTCACCCTGACGCACCCCACCCCCAAACACCAGCCCAACACCCTGCAAGTTGCTGCACGCCACCGCTACAACAACATGCAACCTTCACCACTCGGCTCGGGGGGTGGGTTAGGTGGTTTGGGCGGGGAGTTTGGGGTGGAAGCCGGGGGCCAGGGCGATGATGGCGGCGGCCAGGACCAAGGGGGCGGCGAACGCCACCTGCATGCCCGCCGCGTCCGCGATGCCACCGACCAGGGCGGCGCCCACGATGAAGCCCACGTAGTTGAAGAGGTTCACGCGGGCGATGGCCACCCCGGTGCCCGCCGGGTCCAGGCGCCCGGCGGCCGAGAACGACTGGGGCGCCACCACCGACAGTCCCACCCCGGTCAGGCCGAAGGCGACGATGGCGAGCGGCTGGTTCGGGGCCAGGACGATGCCGAGGAAGCCCAGGGCGGCGATCGCGCCGCCGTACCGTCTGACGGCGAAGTCGCCGCCGAGGCGGACGAGCAGCGTGGTCGCCTGGTACGCGGCGTAGGCCAGCGGGATGACGGAGGCGCCGGCGGCCAGGGCGTCCTTCATGTAGACGGTGGAGAAGTTGGAGATGGCGGCGTCCCCGACGTACAGGAAGGCCATCGCCAGGCAGAGCGGGATGATCGGCTTCCACGGGAAGCGGGCGGCGGCGGTCGTGGTCTGCTCGGTCTTCTCCTCCTCGATCGTGCAGAGCAACGGCCCGGCGATGAGTGAGCCCGCGACGGCCAGCACCATGGGCAGGGCCATCGTCAGCGACAGGGGGAGCACGGACGCCATGGCCGACGCCCACAGCGCGCCGAGCAGGCTGGCGACGCTCCATACGCAGTGGAACCCGTTGAGCAGTGGCCGGCCGTACCTGCGCTCGACGGCGACGCCCTGCATGTTCATGCCGGCGTCGACCGCGCCGACGCCCAGCCCGAACAGGAGCAGGGCCACGAGCAGGACGGGCACGTTGGGCGCCAGGCCGGTGAGGACGACGGCGGCGGCGACCAGCGGCTGGGCCAGGCGGAGCAGCCACTTGCTGCCCAGGCGCGCGGCCAGGGTGCCGGCGCCGACGCTGCCGACTCCGGCCAGCACCGGGACGATCAGCAGCAGGAGGGTCAGTTCGCCTTCGTCGAGCCGATGTCGGCCCTGGATGGCGGCGACCTGCGTGAGCAGGGTGGCGAAGGAGAGTCCTTGCACCGCGAACACGGCGAACGTGCCGGAGCGGGCCAGGCGGTTTCGGGGGGTCTTCACCGCGTGCCTCCTGCAGTAAACGTGAGGTTGCGTCAGGTTAGTGCCTGGGCCTGTCTCCTGACCAGGTCCTTGCGCAGCAGCGGCGCGAACCCCCACCACAGCAGCAGCGTCGTGCCCCCGCCCAGCAGCGCGCCGCCGATCGTGTCGGAGAACCAGTGGGCGCTGAGGTAGGTGCGGTCCCAGACCATCAGGACCGTGAAGACGGCGGTGGCCAGCAGGCCGGCCCGAGGGCTCCCGGCGGCCATCACGGCCACGATGACCAGGCAGAACGTCACCGCCGTCACCACATGCCCGGAAGGAAACGAGCCGATGTCCACGCTGACCAGCGGGTCGGCCGGCCGTTCGCGCATGACCAGCCGTTTGACGGCCTGCGCCACGACGGTGGTGGCGGACGCGGCGGTGAGCAGCAGCACCGCGCCCCAGCGCCGCCCCGTCGCCAGCCACCAGGCCATCAGCACCAGCATGATCACCATGCTGCCCCGCCCGCCGCTGAGGTTGAGCACGTGGGCCAGCAGCGTGAGCGCGTCGTTGCGGGTGCCGAGCACGGCCTCGTGCCACGCGGTGTCGAAGCCTTGAGTGAACGGCGCCGCCGGGTCGGCCAGCATGATCCCGGTGAAGACGGCGCCCAGGACGAGGAGGACGAGGCCGAGGGCGAGCGTCCAGCGGGGGCGGATTTCCATGGCCGGGAAGATTAGTCAACCCCTGACTAGTTGGTAGGTTTGTTGCAATTATGTGACCTGGTAAGGTGCCGGGGTGAAACGCCGGGGATACGCCACTGGGGAGGCACGGCGCGAGCGCATCCTCGCCATCGCCCTGCTCGAGTTCGCCGAGAACGGCTACCGCGGCGCGTCACTGGCCCGGATCGCCGAACGCGCAGAACTCACCCAGGCCGGCCTGCTCCACCACTTCAAGAGCAAGGAACGCCTCCTCCTGGCCGTCCTCGACTACCGGGACGAGATGGACATGCGCCGCTACGGCTTCGACGTCAGCGACGGGCAGGAGATGCTGAAGATGCTGGTGGACGTGGTCGAGTACAACTCCCGCGTGCCCGGTCTCGTGCAACTGTTCTCCGTCATCAGCGGTGAGGCCGTGACGGCCGACCACCCCGGCCACGAGTGGGCCAGGAACCGCTACCACCGCCTGCGCGAAGGAGTGGCCGCCGCCCTGCGCCGCAGCGCCGAGAACGGCCAGTTCCGCGCCGACCTCGACGCCGAGGCCCACGCCGACCGCCTCATCGCCATGATGGACGGCCTGCAGACCCAGTGGCTCCTCGACCCGGACCGCGTGGACATGCCGACGATCTTCCGCGGCTACGTCACCGACCTGGCCGCCGCCCTCCGCACATCCTGACCACACCCCGTCCGGCCTCGGCGCGCGCACCGCGCCGTACGGCCTGACCACCCTCAACGCTCCGTCCGGCCTGGGCGTGCTCAACCGGCGGCCGCCTCCCGCACCGGGACGACGGCGGGAGCCCGTGCGGGACCCCTGAAGCTCGCCCAGGCGCCCAGGGCGATGACCGCGGCCACCTCCGTGGCGGCCATGCCGCGCTCGACCAGGCCGAGCGGCATGACCTGCCACCAGGCGAGACCGTTGCGGGTGGCCAGCATGATGACCGCGCCGATCCCCGCCACCCACATCACCGACCCGAGCCCGAGCAGGAACGCCGCCCAGGACATCCCATGCCGATGCCGCCACGGCCGGGCGATGACCAGCGCCGCGATCGGCAGGCTCAGGAAGGCGATGAAGCTGCCCACCCGGTGGATGCTGCCGCTCAGGCTCGGCCCGACCGCCCAGTCGTGCTTGGGGAACGACGCCGTGATCAGCAGCCCCACGCTCCAGGCCAGCAGCGCGACGGTCCCGAACCAGCCCGCGATGCGCCGCCTGGCCAGCGACAGCCCGATCGCCGCCGAGCCGATGGCGAGCGTGCCCACGCCGAGTCCGAAGATCCATCCCTGGTCGCCCAGGCCGTGTTCGCTGATCGTGCGGCGCAGGGGATTGGCCTCGCCCAGGTAGGCGAGGTCCAGCCCGATGATCACCGCCACCCCGGCCACGACCGCCCCGAGCCCCACCCGCGCCGCTCTCTCCATGAAGAAGACAACGGCCGAGATCCTTACCGGATTCCGCCGCTGTCCGGAGCTGGAAATCTGGAAGGGCTTATCCCGGAGGTGGGGGAGGGTTACGTTCGGAAGATGGACAAGGGGATGCTTGCCGAATGCCGACACCTGCTCGATCACGGCATGCCGCAAGAAGCCCGCACCGCGTTCGACGCCGGCCGGGGCTACCTGCCGCTGGCCATGGACAGGTCGGGTGAGGGCGGCGCGGTGGCGCTGCTGTCCGACCGCAGCGGCGGGCCCATGATCATGGTCCACCTGTTCAAGAAGCGCGGCGGCGACTGGGAGCACCGGGGCGGCGGCGGAGGCGGGACGATCGAGTATCCGCTGGTCGGCCGGGTGCCCGCCAAAGGGCCCGAGGACTATCTGCGCTGCCCGGGTAACGGCGGGGTGCTGATGAACCCGGAGCACCGGCTGCCCTGGACCGGCTGGTATCTACGGCACGCCGAGCTGACCGCCTCGGCCGAGGTGCGGCGGGTGCGGGTGCGCGGACGCCTCATCGAAGTCCCCTTCCACGGCTTCCTGATCGTGGTCTGGTCGGCCCGCCGGGCACCCGAAGTGGAGGCGCTCGGCGAGGACGGCGAGGTGCTCACCACGCTGGACGTGAGCGGCCCCACCCTTCATTGAGCCGAAACGTTAGGCGTCGGCACCGACAGTTTCCGCCGCGCGCCGGATATCGTCGAAGTGTGAATGAACGTCCCGGATCCTGGCTGCCGAAACTCGCCGAGGTGGGCGAGCGGCTGGCCGAGGAATGGCAGTCGGCGCGTGGCCAGCAGCGCCCGAGCGACCTGCCCCAGCCGCACGAACTGCGCGCCTCCGACGCCGACCGCGAGCGCGTCGCCCAAGTGCTCCAGGACGCCCACGCCGACGGCCGCATCACCCTCGACGAGCTGGAGGAACGCCTCGGCGTCCTCTACTCCGCCCGCACCCTCGGCGACCTGGCGGGACTCACCGTCGACCTGCTCCCCGCCGACGAACAGCCGCTGCTCCTGGACGGGCGGCCGGTCGCGGCGATCTTCAAGAAGGAGGAGCGCGGCGGCCGCTGGGTGGTTCCGGCGGAGCTCGCCGTGACCGCGATGTTCGGGACGACCAAGCTCGATCTGCGGGACGCGATCCTGCAGAACCGGCGCGTCATCATCAACGCGACGCTGGTGCTCGGCGGGCTGGAGATCCACGTGCCCGAGGGTCTTGAGGTGATCCGGGTGGCCAAGGACAAGACCGTGCGTCTCACCAAGCAGCCCACCGAGCCGGACGGGCCGGTGGTCGAGGTCCGCACCACCAACTTCATGGGCGACGTGAAGGTCAAGGAGCCGCCTCGCCGTAAGCGCCGCCGCTGACTTCCGGTACGGCCGGCCGTACCGGAAGCCGGGAAAGCGGGCTCAGCCCGCGGTGTCGAAGTTGATCGCGGAGTAGGCGCGCAGCTTCCAGAGCTGGTGCTCGCTCTCGATTTTCCTGATCGTTCCGGAACGGCCGCGCATCACCAGCGAGTGCGTGACCGCCACGCCGCCGCGGAAGCGCACACCCTGCATGAGCTCGCCCTGCGTGATCCCGGTCGCGGCGAAGAAGACGTCGTCGGAGCGGACGAGGTCGTTGGTGGTGAGGACCTGGCCGAGGTTCAGGCCGGCGTCGAGTGCCTTGCGCCGCTCGGCCTCGTCACGCGGCCACAGTTTGCCCTGGATGACGCCGCCCAGGCACTTGAGCGCGCAGGCCGCCACGATGCCCTCCGGCGTGCCGCCGATGCCGAGCATCAGGTCGATGCCCGTGCCGGCGCGCGCGGCCATGATGGCGCCGGCCACGTCGCCGTCGGGGATGAACTTGATCCGCGCGCCCGTCTCCCTGATCTCCTTGACGATCTGGTCGTGGCGCGGGCGGTCGAGGATGACCACGGTGACGTCGGCGGCTGAGGAGCCCTTGGCGCGGGCCACGGCCTGGATGTTCGCCGCCACGGGGGCCTCGATGTCCACCACGTCGGCCGCTTCCGGGCCGGTGACGAGCTTCTCCATGTAGAAAACGGCCGACGGGTCGAACATCGAGCCGCGTTCGCTCACCGCGATCACCGAGACCGCGTCCGGCATGCCGAGCGCGGTCAGCCGGGTGCCGTCGATCGGGTCGACGGCCACGTCGCACTCGGGACCGCTGCCGTCACCGACCCGCTCGCCGTTGAACAACATGGGCGCCTTGTCCTTCTCGCCCTCGCCGATCACCACGACGCCGTTCATCGACACGGTGTTGATGAGCTGGCGCATCGCGTTGACGGCGGCGCCGTCCGCGCCGTTCTTGTCGCCTCTGCCCACCCAGCGCGCGGCGGCCATCGCGGCCGCCTCGGTGACGCGGACGAGCTCCATGGCGAGGTTTCGATCAGGGGCGTGCTCGCCCGTGGCCAGCGCTGCGGGTACAGACGTCTGATCGGACATGATGGTGGGGCCTCCTCGTGGACAACTGCCTCGATCGTAGTTGCCCCTCTATCCCCGGTCAGCGGAGGATAATGTGCCTCTCATGAGCAGCGATGTGGAACGGGCGGTGACGGGCCGGGGCGCGGCCACCCGTGTCGGCCTCCTCACGGCGGCCAAAGAGGTCTTCGTCTCGAAGGGATTCGCCGAGGCGGGCGTGACCGATGTGGTGGCGCGCGCCAACGCCAGCGTCGGCAGCCTCTACCACCACTTCTCCGGCAAGGCCGACCTCTACCTCACGCTGTTCGAGGACTTCCAGGGCAGACAGACGCAGCGGACCAAACGGGCCGCCCGCGATGCCCGCGAAACGGGCGAACAGGACCCGATGCGCGTCTTCCTGCGCGCCGCCCGCGCCTACCTCGACGGCTGCCTGGAAGAGCGCGAACTGGCCGCGCTGTTCCTGCGCGGGGACGGGCCGCCCGGCTTCGAGGTCGTCATGCGCGACCGGCTGCGCACGTGGGCCTCGCGCAACGCCGCCCTGTTCGAGGGCCAGCCCGCCCTGGTGATCGCCATCACCGGCGCGCTGGCCGCGGCCGTCAACGAGGTCACGCTCTCCGGCGACCGCAAGCTGGCCGACGACGTCCTCGCCATCATCGGCCAACTCCGACCCGTCGCCCCGGCAGGGTAGCCTCATCAGTTGTGCGGTTGACCCGAACTTTCTACTCCTACGCGGTGGCCCTGTTCGTCTGCCTGGCGGCGGTGGGCCTGTTCCTGCTGATGACGCCCCAGAGCAGGACCGAGCGCATCCCGAAGCGGGATTACTCGATCACGCTGGCCAACTTCAACAGGGCCGTGCCGTACACGGTGTGGGGCCCCGCCCAGGACCCGGGCGGCTGGGTCCCCAACAGCAACCGCATCGCCGACGGCGCGAACGGCGCGAAGGTCCTCTATCTGGGGTACGCGACCGCGAAGCGCGAGCACGCCATGTTCGCCCAGTCGGGTGAGCAGCCGGGCGCCGGGTTCGGCAACCGCATGGCCAACAGCGACAAGTCCGTCGGCACCGAGCAGGTCAACGGCCAGCCCTGGGACAAGCGCTTCCGCGAGGACAAGAACCAGCGCACCCTGATCAGAACTCTGCCCGGAGTCACGCTCGTGGTCACCGGCACGGCCGACTGGCCCGAACTCGCCCAGCTGGCCGCCACCCTCCGCGAGGTCCCCAAGCCGGCCTGAGCTACCGCGCGATCTCCCGGACCAGCGCGTCGAGCCCGTCCTTGATCTGCTCGACCGTGAAACCGCGCTCGGTGCGCTGGAAGTTGAGCAGGCCCACGTTGACGGGCGCGAGCAGCACGTCGGCCAGAAACCGCTGGTCGGCGCCCGGCCGGAGCTGGGCGAGCAGCGCGGTCAGGTGGGCGTGGTAGACGTGGTACGGCCCGGCGAAACGGGCCTTCGGCGAACTCTTCTCCAGGAGCAGAAAGAGTTCTTCCTGCCCGAAGAAGTGATCGACGAGCGCGCGCAGGAACGCGGAGATCCGCTCACCGGGCGTGCCACCTGGCCCCAGCGGTGAGGGACCGCTGAGGAACGCCGCCTGGAAGTGCCGCTCCCGCTCGTCGATGAGCGCGTAGATCAGTCCAGCGCGGTCGCCGAAGCGGCGGTAGACGGTCCCGACTCCCACGCATGCCTCGCGCGCCACCTCGTCGAGCGAGAGCTGCTCGGCGCCGCGCTCGGCGATCATGCGGGCGGCGCAGTCGACGATCTTCTGCCGATTACGTGCGGCATCAGCGCGTTCGGGGGGAGGTTGCCCGAGAACAGGGAGTTGCTGGCGTTCGCGCACAGCTTGAGCATAGCCACTTGGAAACGGAGACCTCTCCGGTTACTCTATTCGGAGAGTTCTCCGCTTATCGATTTTGGGAGTGGCAATGCCGAACGACTTCAACCAGCAGGTGATCGAGGAGTTCCGGGCCAACGCCGGCAAGGTCGGCGGATACTTCGAAGGCCACGACCTCGTCCTGCTCACCACCAAGGGCGCCAAGACCGGCAACCAGACCACCTCGCCCGTCATGTACCTCCCGGACGGCGACCGCTACGTGATCATCGCCTCGAACGGCGGCGCCGACCACCACCCGGCCTGGTACCACAACCTGCTCGCCCACCCGGAACTGACCGCCGAGATCGGCACCGAGACGTTCTCCGCCAAAGCCCAGCAGATCGACGGCAAGGAACGCGACGAGCTCTACGCCCGCATGGTCGCCATCGCCCCCGGCTTCGCCGAATACGAGGCCAAGACCACCCGTCGCATCCCCGTCCTCTCGCTCCACCGCGCCTGAGCTCGACAGCCTCGCTGTCGAGCGTCCCGCTTGCTGCGGTCCATGGGCGTCGCGTGGGCGTCTCGCGTGCGCGCCCAAAACCCCGCCCATCCTCTACGGCCCAGCGAAGTGAGCCCCACCCGCCGCCCGTGGCTGGGCCCCGTCCAGGGGAACGGTCGTCCAGCGTGCGTGCCCGGCCACCGTAACGACCGCCCCGCCGGCCGCCCGCGTGGTCCAGAGGCCCGGCCACGCGGCAGCCCAAAAGCCCAAACCAAGCGCAGACCAACAGCCCCCGAACCCAAGCGACAGGTCCACAAGCCCGAACCGCAGACCAACAGCTCCGAGCCACGCGGCGAGTCCACGAGCCCGCTCCACGCAGACCAAAGTCGGGACCAGGCGCAGACCGGCAGCTTCGAGCCACGCGGCGCACGGCTAGAGGCGCACAGCCAGAGGCGCAGAGCCTAGAAGGGTGCGTCCTCGGAGGGTTCGGTGCGGCGGGCCATGGCGGCGGCGAGTTTGACGCGGGCCCCCTGCAGCCACTCCTCGCACACCGCGGCCAGCTTCTCCCCCCGCTCCCACAGCTCGATCGACTGCTCCAAGGTCAGCCCGCCCGTCTCCAGGCGGTGCACCACCTCGGTCAGCTCCTCCCGGGCCTGCTCGTACGACGGTGTCCTGTCGGAGGAGGCCCCGGGTGCGTTCTCGTCTGCCACGCGACCCACCCTAGAGTCAGACACTGACAATCGCGCCCTGGCCCGCCGATGACCGGGCCGGTACGACCTTTCGCGGTGTGTGGAGGCAAAGCGTGTGGAGGCAGATGTGACCGTTCGACCCGCCACGCGTGCGGACATCCCCGAGCTGGTCCGCCTGAGGGAGGTCCTCGCCGACCGTATGGCCGAGGACGCCGGTGCCCCGGCCGACGACGACTGGCAGGAGCCGTACGCCAAGAGCCTGCACGAACGCCTCGGCGACCCCGACGTGGCCGTGCTGGTCATCGACGGGGACGACGGGCTGGCCGCGTGCGGGATCGGGTTCATCTTCCAGCGCTTCCCCGGCCCCGGCCGCTGGGACGGCCGCTTCGGCTACATCCTCGGCATGGCCACCGACCCGCGCCACCGCAGGCAGGGCCACGGCCGCGCCATCATGGACGCCCTCATGAGCTGGTACCGCGACAACGACATCACCCGCGTCGACCTGCACGCCACCTCCGACGGCGAGCCGCTCTACCGCTCGATGGGCTTCACCCAGCCGTACCCGGCCCTGACCTGGCTCGCCTAAGGCTCGTCGAGGGCAGGCTGCTCAGCCGCCGCCTTCTTACGAGGCTTCCTGGCAGGCTTAGCCGCCGCCTCAACCCCCGCGCCCGCATCGCCGCCGTCGCTCGCGCCGCCACGGACGCCCGCGCTCGTACCGACGCCCGCGCTCGTACTGCCACGACCACCCGTGCCTTTACCGCCTCGGCCGCCCGCACCGGAACCGCCCGCACCGGAACCGCCCGCACCGGAACCGCCCGCGCCCGACCCGCTCGCGTTCGAGCCACCCGCACCCGAACCGCCGCCCTCGGCCCGTACAGCCAGTCGGTCGTCGCTGAGCCGGATCGTCAGCACATCACCGGGCGCCACATCCTTGGCCAGCCGCACCACGTCCCCGTCCGGACGCTGCACGATCGCATACCCGCGCTCCAACGTCGCCGCCGGAGACAAGGCCACGAGCTGGGCCCGCAGGTGCGACAGCGAGTCGGAGGCCCGGTCCAGCGAACCCGTCAGGCTCCGCCGCGTCCTGTCCCGCAACGCGTCGACCTGCTCGGCCCGGCGCTCCAGCTCGCGTACCGGATCCGCCAGCGACGGGCGCGAACGCACCGACGTCAGCCACGACATCTCGCGGTCGAGCCAGCCGCCCACCACCCGCCGCCCCCGGTCACGCAGTTGCCGCACCAGCGTCAGCTGCTCGCCGACATCCGGCACGACCTTCTTGGCCGCGTCCGTGGGGGTGGAGGCGCGCACGTCGGCCACCAGGTCGAGCAGCGGACTGTCCTGCTCGTGGCCGATCGCGCTCACCACCGGGGTACGGCAGGCCGCCACCGCCCTGACCAGGCTCTCGTCCGAGAACGGCAGCAGGTCCTCCAGCGAACCCCCGCCCCGCGCGACCACGATCACGTCGACCTCGCGGTCGGCGTCGAGCTTGCCGAGCGCCTCGGTGACCTCGCCCACGGCGTAAGGGCCCTGGACGGCCACCTCCTCGACCTTGAACCGCACCGCCGGCCAGCGCCTCCGCGAGTTTTCCAGCACGTCGCGCTCGGCCGCCGAGTCACGGCCGCAGATCAGCCCGATCGTGCCCGGCAGGAACGGCAGCCTGCGCTTGCGGTCGGCGTTGAACAGCCCTTCGGCGGCCAGCAGCTGCCGCAACCGCTCCAGCCTGGCCAGCAGCTCGCCCACACCGACCGGCCGGATCTCCAGGGCGGTGAACGCGAACGAGCCCCTGTTGACCCAGAAGTCCGGCTTGACGTGCACGACGACCCTGGCGCCGTCGGTCGGCCTCGGCACGGTCGCCTCGTAGACGCCGCGCGGCGCGGTGACCCGCGCGCTGACGTTGGCCACCGGGTCACGCAGGGTCAGGAAGACCGTGCCGCCGCGCGCACTCAGGTCGGTGATCTGGCCCTCGACCCAGACCGTGCCGAGCTTGCCGATCCAGCCGCCGACCATCTGCAGGACCGTACGGATCGGCAAGGGCGACTCGGGAGAGGTCTTCGAGCTCATGGCGGCAGACTACGGTGCCCGGCCGACTATTCTCCGGCTTCGAGCTTGGCCAGGCGGTTCTCGTACATCTTCACGACCTCCGGCCGCCCCTGCGTGGCCTGCTCATAGGCGAGCAGCTCACCGATCTGCGCCGCGCTCTTCCCACGCATCCTCGCGCGGAGCGAAGCCACCGTCAGCTCCCCATACCCCACCAAAGGCTCCCCAGGTACGGCTCCCGCCCCCTCAACAGCCTCCCCACCAACCGGCTCGGCAACAGCCTTCCTGGCCGCAGGCTTGGCCCCAGAGGCCCTCGAAGCGCCAGGCTTAGAAGCAGTGGGCTTAGAAGCAGTGGGCTTAGAAGTGGCTGGCTTAGAAGCAGCAGCCTCGGAAGCAGTGGGCTCCGATGTGGCGGGCTCCGAGGCTGCGGCCTTGGAAGCAGCGGCCTTGGCGGCGGCGGGCTTCGTGGCAGCGGTCCTGGCGGGCGCCTTCCGCGCAGGCTTCTTGACCGGCACCTCGGCGCCAGCCGCAGCCTCGGTCGCGGCGTCGGAAGCGGCAGCCGTGGTGGCGGCCTCCGGGGTCGCGGTCTTCGGCTTGGTGGCGCGCTTGGTGGTCGTGCGCTTGGCCACGGGCTCGGCCGACTCGACGACGACCGCCTCGGTGACGGCCTCCTTGGCGACCGGCTCCTTGCTGGCAGGCTCCTCGAGGACGGGCTCCTTGGCAGCGGCCTCGTCGGCGGTGGGCTTCGCGGCAGCCGGTTCCTCCACGACAACCGGCTTGACCTCGACAGCCTCAGGGACCGAAACAGCCTCAGCAGCAACAGCGGGCTTGGCCGCCGCAGTGGCCTCGGCCTTGGAAGCGGTGGTGGCCTCGGCCGTGCTGGTGGCCTCGGCTGCAAGGGTGGGCTCGGCTGCAGGGGCGGGCTCGGTGGCCGTGGGAGCGGGGTCCGGCTTGGTGGTCGGGGTGAAGATGACCGGGTCGGCCTTGGTCTTCGGGGCGGTGCCGTTGGGTTCGGCGGTGCCCGTGGCGCTGGGGCGGGGTGCGAAGATGACCGGCTCCCTGCGCGCGGGCTTCTCCTCCGCGCTCTCGGCCAGTTGTTCGGTGGCGGGACGCTTGGTCTCCTCGACCTCTTCCCGCCGGCCCAGCCCCTTGATCGAGTTCTTGACCCGGTCCACGAGCAGCAACGCCTGCCCGGCGGCGCTCAACGTGGACTGGATGACGACGAGTGGCAGCTCCTTGGCCTTTTCCTTGTCGGTGATGGTCTTGGCGATGTTCCGTATCACGTCGCTGAGGGACATGAGGACTCCCTGGTTTACGCGGGGCGGGGGGCCCGTATTGGACGGCTGGTCTGGCAAACGCGTAACGGGCACGCACGCGCCGGCCGGTTCGCCGCTCCACGTAGCATAGGGAGCATGGAGCCGAAGACCCCCACCAGCCGACGCGTCCTCGTGGCCAAGCCCCGCGGCTACTGCGCCGGAGTCGATCGAGCCGTGGTCGCGGTCGAGAAGGCTTTGGAGCAGTACGGCGCCCCCATTTACGTGCGCAAGCAGATCGTCCACAACACCCACGTGGTCAAGACGCTCGAAGCCAGAGGCGCCATTTTCGTCGAGGAGACCGAGGAGGTCCCCGAAGGCGAGATCGTGGTCTTCTCCGCCCACGGCGTGAGCCCGGCGGTCCACGAGGAGGCCCGCAACCGGCAGTTGCGCACGATCGACGCCACCTGCCCGCTGGTGACGAAGGTCCACAACGAGGCCAAGCGCTTCGCCGGCCAGGACTACGACATCCTGCTCATCGGCCACGAAGGCCACGAAGAGGTGGAAGGCACCGCGGGCGAGGCCCCGGAGCACATCCAGCTCGTCGACGGCCTCGACTCGGTCGACCGCATCCAGGTCAAGGACCCGAGCCGGCTGGTCTGGCTCTCACAGACGACCCTGTCGGTGGACGAGACCGTCGAGACGGTCAACCGCCTCAAGGAGCGTTTCCCGACGCTGCTCGACCCGCCGAGCGACGACATCTGCTACGCCACCCAGAACCGCCAGGTCGCGGTGAAGGAGATCGCGGCGGAGTCGCAGCTCGTCATCGTGGTCGGCTCGGAAAACTCCTCCAACTCCAAGCGCCTGGTCGAGGTGGCCAAGGACTACGGCGCCGACGCCTCCTACCTGGTCGACTACGCCGCCGACATCCGCGACGAGTGGCTGGAGGGCGTCGACACGGTCGGCGTGACCAGCGGCGCCTCGGTTCCCGAGGAGCTGGTCGAGGAGGTGCTGGTCCGCCTGGCCAAGCACGGCTTCGACGACGTGCGCGAGGTCCAGCCGGTGGACGAGCGCGTGCGCTTCGCCCTGCCCCACGAGCTGCGCAAGGACCTGCGCGCCTCCTGAACCCGAACGGGCCCGCCACAAGGGATCAAGGTCCTGGGCGGGCCCACGACAAGGGGCGATCAGGGCTCGTCGCGGCGGGCGGTGCCGTACACGCGAGGCTCGAAGTAGCCCTCGGGCTCGGGCGCGAAGGCCTGCTCCCTGCGCGGACGCGGCACGTCCGTCACGGACCGCAGCTCCTCGCGCAGGTCGCGCACGTTGTCGCGCAGCCCGCGGCGCCACGCGACGGCCAGCACGATCGCCGACCCAGCGAACAGCCACGGCGCGCCCGCCGACATCGAGGTGTAGAGGCCGAGCGCGAGCGAGCCGAGCACCGACGCGGAGCTGAAGGCCCGCAGCAGCTCGACGATGAACGTGGCGCAGAAGAACACCAGCGGCGGCGTCACCACCAGCGACAACAGTTCGCGCCGGTTGACCAGCATCGCCCCGAACAGGTTCCCCGCGATGAAGACCAGCCCCATCAGGAACCCCAGCCCGAACACCGATGCCAGGACATATCCCGCCACGGTGGCCACGAAGGCGAGCGCGACCGCGCCCCGGGCGGTCAGCTTCACAGCCGAACGCCTGCCTTTCCCACTCACCGGTCCCGCCCCCCTTACTGCGACCCGTTGGCCAACTTACCGTTCGCCTGCGAAATCAGAGACGAGGTTTCCAGTAGTTCGGGGGAGGCGAGGGGCCTGGGCAGCCCTTCGAGCATCTCGGGCGCGTCGAGGTCGCCGTCGACGACGCCGAGATCGTGAAGCTTGCGTGCCGTGACCAGAACACGGCTTTCGAGCGAACCGACCGTCTTGTTGTACGCCTCCACGGACCGCGTCAGAGCCTTTCCCAGCGCGTCCACGTTACGCCCCAGCGACGACAGCCGCTCGTACAGTTCCTTGCCCAGCTCGAACACCGCCCGCGCGTTCTCGCTCAGCGCCGCCTGCTGCCAGGCGTAGTGCGCGGTGCGCAGCATCGTGATCAGCGTGGTCGGGGTGGCGATGTGCACCCGCCGGATCATCGCGTACTCCAGCAACCCGGGGTCGCGCTCCAGCGCCGGCGCCAGGAACGCCTCGCCCGGGATGAACAGCACCACGAACTCGGGCGACGGGTTGAACCCCTGCCAGTACGCCTTCGCCGCCAGCTGGTCGATGTGCTGGCGCACGTGCTTGGCGTGGGCGTCGAGGCGGACCGAGGCCAGGGACTCGTCCGCGGCCTCCGCGGCCTCCAGGTAGGCCGCCAGGGAGACCTTGGAGTCGACCACGATGTTCTTGCCGCCGGCCAGCCGTACGACCATGTCGGGGCGATGGGCGCCCTCGGTGACCTGCTCGTCGAAGTCGCAGTGGCGCTGCATGCCGGCGATCTCGGCCACGCGGCGCAGCTGCAGCTCGCCCCAGCGTCCGCGCGCCTCCGGCCGCTGCAGGGCGCGCACGAGCGCCGTCGTCTGGGAGCGGAGTTGCTCGTTGCTCTGCCGTACGAACTCCATCTGCTGGGACAGCTCGGCGCGGGCGGCGCGCGCGCCGGACTCGCTGTCGCGAAGCTGCGTCTCGACCCGGCCCAGCAGGTCCTTCAACGGTTCGACCAGGTGCTCGACGGCCTGCTTGCGCTGCTCCAGCTCGCCGCTGGCCTCGGCGCGGGTGGCGGCGAAGCGGGTCTCGGCGAGTTCGAGGAAGCGGATGTTGTTGACGTCGAGCGCGCGGGTCGACAGCGCCTGGAACCGCTCGGCGAGCTGCCCTTCGACGTAGGCGAGCTTGTCGGCGGCCGCCTTCGCCCTCGCGTCGGCCTCGGCCACCCGCACCGCCATCCTGGTCCGCGCCAGCAGGAACCCGATGGCGACACCGACGGCCAGTCCGATGAGAAGAGAGACGACATCCACTCCACGCATGGTCGCACGACATCGGCCAGTGGATCTTCCCGACACGCTTGTGCATTCCGCTTGTGCGGTACATCTCGCGTCACTCAGAGTACCCATATGGCTACCGGATCGCGGATGATCGTCTCGCTCGCCGCCACCGTCGCGGTGGCCGCCGTCGTGGTCGCCGCGGCGAGCACGGTCATCGCGGGCCGCTCCGAACCCCCGCCGCCACCTCCCGTCCAGCCGTCCCGACAGACGCTGATGTGGTCGCCCGGCGCCTGCGTGAGCCGCGACGGCGCCCGTTTCGCGCTGGCGCCGTGCGTCAGGGGCGAGGCCGAGGTCCTCACGCTGGCCGCCGACCCGCCCGGCCGCGGCCAGTGTCCCGAGGACACCGACGAGGTGGTGCGGGTCGGGCGGGGCCGTACCGCCTGCGTGCGCGCGTTCCTGGAGCCCCATCACGGCCGCGCGGGCGCGGGCGGCGGTGTGCTGCGCGCGGGCGACTGCGTGGCCCTGGACGGCCGCGAGCGCCCTTGCACAAGCTCCAGCTGGTACGGCAGGGCCGTCGCGATAACCGGCGAAGCGGACGGCTGCCCGGCCGCCACCCTGGACGCGTTGGCGCTCAGGGACGGCGTCGTCTGCCTGGGCAGGGGCGGCGACGTCCTGGCCAAGGGGATGTGCGTCGCCAAACCGGGCAAGGGCGTGGTCATGCGCTCGGCCATCGCGGGCGTGCCGTGCGCGTCGCCGCGCGCCTGGGCCCGCGTCACCTCGTTCGAGACCTCGGCCCGAGCCTGCCCCAAGGGCTCCGACCGCTATCTGCGCGCTCGCGGCGCCTTTCGCCCAGTGACCTGCTTGCACCTTGTGAGCAAGTAAACTCGCCCGACGTGAGCCTCTCTATCGGCATCGTCGGCCTGCCCAACGTCGGCAAGTCCACGCTCTTCAACGCGCTTACCAAGACCGGCAACGCGCTGGCGGCCA
The DNA here is from genome assembly GCF_014203235.1 of Nonomuraea endophytica. Lineage (GTDB taxonomy): Bacteria > Actinomycetota > Actinomycetes > Streptosporangiales > Streptosporangiaceae > Nonomuraea > Nonomuraea endophytica. The sequence goes on from NZ_JACHIN010000009.1 coordinate 233,689, forward strand.
ACTACCCGTTCGCCACCATCGAGCCCAACGTGGGCATCGTGGGCGTGCCCGACGACCGGCTGCCCAAGCTGGCCGAGATCTTCAGCTCGGCCAGGATCCTTCCGGCGAAGGTCGAGTTCGTCGACATCGCGGGCCTGGTGCGGGGCGCGTCCGAGGGGCAGGGCAGGGGCAACCAGTTCCTCGCCAACATCCGCGACACCGACGCGATCTGCCAGGTCATCCGGGTCTTCGCCGACCCCGACGTGACCCACGTCGACGGCGAGATCTCTCCCAAGCGCGACATCGAGACGATCAACACCGAGCTGATCTACGCCGACCTGCAGACCGTGGAGAAGGCGATCCCGCGCCTGCAGAAGGAGTCGCGCACCAACAAGGACAAGAAGAGCGCGCTGGAGGCGGCCGAGGCCGCGGCCAAGGTGCTGGAGACCGGCAAGACCGTCTTCGAGAGCGGGCTGGACCTTGAGGGGCTGCGCGAGCTGCACCTGCTGACGGCCAAGCCGTTCCTTTACGTGTTCAACCTCGACGCCGACGAGCTCATCGACCCGGCCCTGCGTGAGCAGCTGTCCGCGCTGGTGGCTCCGGCCGAGGCGGTCTTCCTCGACGCCAAGATCGAGTCCGAGCTGGTCGAGCTGGACGACGAGGAGGCCCTGGAGCTGCTCCAGTCGGTCGGCCAGGAGGAGTCCGGACTTTCTCAGCTGGCTCGGGTGGGCTTCGAGACGCTGGGTCTGCAGACGTACCTGACGGCTGGTCCCAAGGAGACGCGGGCCTGGACGATCAAGAAGGGCGCCACCGCCCCCGAGGCGGCCGGAGTGATCCACACCGACTTCCAGCGCGGCTTCATCAAGGCCGAGATCGTCTCCTTCGGTGACCTGGTCGATGCGGGTTCGATCGCCAATGCCCGGTCGGCGGGGAAGGCCCGGATCGAAGGTAAGGACTACGTCATGCGCGATGGTGACGTCGTCGAGTTTCGCTTCAACGTTTGACCATCTACGTCAACCCCTCCCGGCGCTCATGCGTCGAATCGTCACGGCGTTCACGCTGACTCGGGAGGGCCTGATGATCCGTCGCATACTTCGCAAACGACGCCCCACGCCGTCGCTGACCGGCATCAGCACGGAGGAGGAGCTCGCCTTGCTCAGGGTTGAGCTCATGTACGGCCTGCGGGTGAACCGTGAGGCCTATCTGCGCAGGAAGGTCGATGAGCGGGCCGAGGCCGCCGCCCGCTTGCACGGCGCCGACGCCGCGGACATCCTCGCCGGGTTGCGCGACTCGCTGGAGCGCGCGCTGCCGCGGCACAGAGCCATCGACCGGGGGTCCCGGCGCAATGTCATCGACCTTCGTGGCCGCAACGTCGTCGAGTTGCACGGGCGCCGCCAGACGGAGGATCCCGAGCCCGCCTGACCAGCGCGAAGATCGCCAGACCGCACTCCTCCGGGGGTGCGGTTTGTCGCGTCTTATACCAAATGCGCAGATCGGGACAGTCCCCGCGCCATTTGGACAGCAATCTCTGGCCATCTGGTAATGGGCGGCGCGCATCCAGCCTGGTCGAATGCCAATTCCACAGGAAAGGGACAGGAGGCGGCACTCCGTCCTGTCATACGGACTCGGTTTGCCCCCGAGCGGCGATGCCTGCAGCATGGGCGTGGCTTTCCTGGAACAATTGGCGGGACCGGATAAGGTGACACCTTCACCACGGATGATGGGGATCGGCAACGGACGACACCGCGCCAGCCGGGGGGACGGGCGCGAGCGGAGGCGTGATGGCTCGTAGGTCAACCGTCCAGCACGGTCCTCGGACCTCTGGCGACCCTGACCTTTCCGCGCGCCCTGAAACGGCTGACTTCGGCGCGCCGGCCACCAGGCCGCGGCGTGGCCGCTGGTCGGGCGGTGGCGGACGCTGGCTGGTCTGGGCCGGCCGCGCCATTCTCTGGGCGCTTATTGTGGTTATCGTGGTGAATGGGGTTCGTGCCCTATTCGAGCGAGCCACCCAGTCGAATACGCCGGCCGCGAATGAGACCTCGCAGGTCGCGCAGGGATTCCCCAGCGACCAGGCCTCCGCCTTCGCCGCGCAGTTCGCCGGCGTTTACCTGAATTTCACCGCGGCCGAGGCCCCGAGCAGGGCGGGCAAGCTCGCCGCCTTCCTGCCCGACGGCGCCGATCCGCAGTTCGGCTGGGACAGCTATGGCCGCCTGGGCGCGGTCGGCATCCAGCCGTACACCATCGAGGTCACCGACGCGAAGAACGCGGTGGTCTCGGTGGTCTTCCAGACGGGCAACCGCAGACTGCTGCTGTCCGTGCCGGTCTACTACTCGGGCGACGACGGCGGGCGGAAGTTCGTCGTCTCCGGCAGGCCCGCCCTGCTGCCCGCCCCCGGCGCGGCCGACCTGCCTCAGGTCGCCGGGCCCGAGGGCGACGAGGCGGCGCAGACGGAGCTCAAGCCGCAGCTCGAAGCCTTCTTCAAGGCCTATGCGCAGGGCGACACCCAGTCGCTCAAGCGTTACTTCGTCGCGGGGGAGACCCTGCCCGACCTGGGCGGGGCGCTGACCTTCGGCGAGCTCAAGAGTGTCGTGGTGCCTGTGGGGGGTGCCACCAGAGAGATCAAGGCCGAGGTGGTGTGGGTCGTGCCGACCGGCGCGACGCCGTCGGCCGAACCGACCGCCGACCCCAACTCGGTCGGCGGCCGTCTCGAGCAGGCCTATCGCCTCACTGTCGTGAAGCAGGGCGACAAGTGGTACGTCCAGGACATCCGTGGCGCCGGTCGGGCCGTTGGATAGACGCACACACTCGCGTTGCTGATCGGCACCCCCCGGGAGGACAAGAAGTGATCTTGAAGACCGTAGTGCTCAACCTGATCGACCTGGCGTCGGCGCTCACGCCGTCGCCCGCACCGACGGGCCCCGACACCTCGGGGCTCGCCAACTTCCTGCGCGGCTTCTTCGCCCCGCTCTTCCTCGTCGTCGTCTCCGTGGTCGCGCTCTTCTTCCTCTTCACCCGCGAGATCACGAGATTCGTGCAATTCCTGATCTTGGCTGTGGGGATCGGTGTGATCTTCTACGTTCCCAACATCATCGAAGTCACCGCCAAGGCGATCGCTGGGGCTCTGGGTATCAAGTAAGGGTTGAAGCCGCGCCCTGGCGGTCATTGAACGAGCGAGCGGGTGGAGAGGAGGACCGCGTGGACCTGCCCACGTATACCAATATCTGGCGAATTGAGAAGCGGCTCTACAAGCTGTACGACCTACGGCTGCCGACGCCGCTCCCCATCGTCTGGATCGGAATCTTCGCCGGTGTCCTGGCGCCGTGGGCGTTCCTGCTCTACATCGTCGGCCTGCCGTTCCAGACTCCGTGGCACGTGGTCTACCTCGTGCCGCCCGGCATCGTCACCTGGCTGTCCACCCGCCCCGTCATCGAGAACAAGCGCCTGACCGAGGTCATGCAGTCGCAGCTGCGCTACATGGGCGAGCCGCGCGCCTGGACCCGCATGGCCCCGGCCGCCGAGCCGGAGGCGGTGACGTTCTCCGGCCGGGTGTGGCGGGTGCTGCCCGTCCGCGCGAAGGCCCCCAAGAAGGCGCGCCACGCGATGCGCAAGCCCGCCACGGCGCCCGCGCCCTCCGTCCGTTCCGTCCAGCCCGCCGTGGCCGCAGCGGCCGCCGCGGCCACGTCCGCGCCGGTCGCCACCCCGCCCACCCGCTGGGGCGCCGCGGCGCCGGGCCGCCGCGGGACCGCTCCCGCCCTGGCCACCGCCGCCCAGCTCTCTCCCGCCGCAGACCCCATCGAGATCCCGGTACGGCAGGCCGACCCGGCCCCCTTCGAGCCGACCCACTCCGACCAGGCACCCGAGCAGGCACACCCGGAGCAGGTGCGCCCGGAACCGGCACGCCCGGGACCGGCACGTCCGGAGCCGGTGCGGCTGGAGACGGTCCGTCCGGAGCCGGTCCGTCCGGAGCCGGTGCAGCTGGAAGCGGTGCGGCTGGAAGCGGTGCGGCAGGAGGTGGTCCGTCCGCAGGCGGCGGTCCGTCCGCAGGGGGCGGACGCCGAGACGGCGCGCCCCGAACCTGCCCGCCCCGAAGCGCCAAGGCCCGAAGCGGCACGGCCGGACGTCGTGCGTCCTGCGGCGGCGCGGGGTGACGTCAGAGCAGTTGGGGCGCCTGGCCAGGATGTCGCCGGGGCGGGCCATGAGGCCGCCGGGGCTGGGCGCGTACCGGAGAAGGGCGTCGCGGCGGGGAAGCCGATCGATGCCGAGGCGTTGCGCAGGTTGCGGCGGCTCGCGGCCACCGCCGACCCCGGCGCCGCTGTTCAGGGGCCGCCGCTGCCCGAGGCGTCGGGTGAGCAGGAGCCCGGTGCGCAGGTTCCGGACGAGGCGCTGTTGCAGCATCGCAAGGGACAGCCGCCCAGGCCGGGGGCTCCGCTGCCCCTGCCGGGTGGCCAGCCCGCCTGGCCGTCCGCCAAGGAGGCCAAGGAGCCCAAGCCGGTCACGAACCCTCTCACCAAGCCGGTCACCAACCCCGCAGCCAAGCCGGTCTCAGACCCAGGCGGCAAGCCGGTGACGGGCCCCGCAGCCAAGCCGGTCACGGATCCGGGTGCCAAGCCCGTGACGAGTCCCGTTGCCAAGCCGGTCATGAACCCCGTGCCCAAGCCGGTCAGCAAGTCGCCTGTCGCGCGTGATCACACGGGTGGCGAGCAGGTTGGCGGGCCGGGGGGGAAGCGGGCTGAGGCGGTTCGGCCGAGTGAGGGGCAGGACGAGCGCGTGCCGGGCCCCAGGACTGGGGATGGGCGGGTGCGGCGGATCGAGTCCGTCGTCGGGCGGGACTCCGGCGGCTGGCGGCGCATCGCGCAGGTCGTGGTCGGCGGTGGCGGGCCCAGGACCGACGGGTCGGAGATCGACGAGGCGCGCGCCCGCGCCGTGTTCGGGGGCAGCCGGCGGATCGTGGTGCTCGGGTGTACGGGCGGCGCCGGTCAGAGCACGACCGCGCTGATGCTCGGCCACACCCTGGCCAAGATCCGCGACGACCGGGTGGTGGCCGTCGACGCCAACACCGGCGCCAACACCCTGACCAGCCGCATCAAGCCGGAGTCGCCCGAGACGCTGGCCAGCCTGCTGTCCGGGCTGGACCGGGTCAGCGGGTATCTGACGATGCGCGGCTACACGAGCCGTACCTCTTCCGGGCTTGAGGTGATCGGGGCCGACACCGACGCGGGGGCCGAGCAGCGGATGTCGGACCGGACGCTGTTCTCCGACCACCGGCTCGGCCAGGCGGTCCACCTGCTGGACCGCCACTACAAGCTGGCCGTGATCGATCCGGCCGCGGCGCTGGCCGCCCGCGTCCTGCCGTACGCCGACCAGCTGGTTCTCGTCGTCCCGGCGAGCGAGGAGGCGTCGGAGGCGGTGGCGATGACGTTCGAGTGGCTCGACGGCCACGGCTGTGCCGATCTGCGCAGGCGCGCGGTGATCGTGGTCAACGGTGTGAGCAGGCGTTCGATGGCCGACGTCGAGCAGGCGGAGGCGGTGGCCCGTGGCAGGTGCCGGGCGATCGTCCGGGTTCCCTGGGAGGACGAGCTGGCGCCCGACGGCGTCGACGCCGTCGATCCGGGGCAGTTGCGCGCGGCCGGGCGGCGGGCCTATTTGGCCCTCGCGGGGGTCGTGGTGGCGGGCTTCGCGGCACAGACGGTCCGAGCGAGCGAAGAGGAGTTGGCGAGTGACCCCCCGGGCACGAGAATCGGTGAGCGTTAAGTGAACATGTGTGCAGGTCAGGCCCGTTCATGCGCCGAGGGGGCGGCATGAGCAGGGCGTCGCGAGCGCACCAGCGTCTTGCGGTCCGCTACTTCGACGACCGCATCCTGCTCACGGACTCCTGCGCATGGGCCTATTTCCGGCTTCCGACGGTCAGCTATGAGTTCGTCACTCCAGAAGAGCGCGAGGCTCTGGCGACCAACATCACGATCGCGCTGGCGGCGATCAGGATGCCCGACGCCGAGGTGCACCTGCGCGTGGCGCACCGCACGTACCCGGCCGCCGAGTGGGCGATGGCCCTGAACGGCACCTCCGACGAGGGGGCGGGCTGGCGCGACTACCTGGAGGAGATGTACCGGCACGTCTGGGCGAAGGACTTCTGGTCGAAAGAGGTCTACATCGGGGTACGGCTGGGCTCCCGCGGCCGCCAGCTGGGGCAGGGAGTCCTGGCCCAGTTGTTCGGCTTCTACCAGCGCACCGAGAAGGTGCTGGGGCTCGACGACGACCACGTGCCGGACAGCGAGATCAGCAGATGGACCGAACAGGCGGAACGCCTGGGCAGAGCACTCGCATCCAGCGCACTCTACGCCCGGCACGCCACCTCGACCGAGGTGGCGTGGTTGTTCCAGCACGCCGCCTCCGGCTCGCTCGGCGACCCGCCGCCGTCGGCCAGCCCGCGCCGCCGCTGGGGCCGGGGCGAGATCGAGTCGCTGGTCGAGGGCGAGATCCGCAACGGCAGGTCGCTGCTGCGCATGATGCAGCCGCAGGGTGACTCTTATGTGGCCTACCTGTCGTTCGCCCGCTTCCCCGACCTGATGCCGTTCCCGGACGGCGAGCCGTGGATGCACTTCTCCGACCAGCTGCCGTTCCCGGTCGAGATCTCCAGCAGGATGCGGCTGATCCCGCCGGTCAGGGCCTCGAAGGACGTGGCGCGCAAGCTCGCGCACGCCCGCGACATGGACATCCACATCCGCGAGGCGGGCGCGGAGGCGCCGATCGCGCTGGCCGAGCAGATCGACGCCGCCCGCATGCTGGAGCACGGCATCACCAAGGAGCGCCTGCCCTTCGTGTACGGCTGGCACCGCCTGATCATCAGTGCCCCGACCGAGGAGATCTGCGTGCAACGGGTCGAGGCGGTCGTCGAGCACTACCGCGACATGGGCATCGACGTGGTCAACTCCACCGGCGACCAGTTCTCGCTGTTCTGCGAGACGCTGCCGGGCGAGAAGGTGCGGGTCAACGCCTACGCGCAGCGCCAGCCCCTGCGCACGATCGCCGGCGGCATGGCCACGGCCACGGTCGACCTGGGCGACCGGATGGAGGATCCGGTCTCCGGCTGGCTCGGGCCGTACATCGGGGAGACGGTCGGAAGGGCGCGCAGCATCGTGCACTTCGACCCGCTCGTGGCGGCGATGCGCAACCGGCCCACGGCCATCGCGATCACCGGCGAGCCCGGCGGCGGCAAGACCACGCTGGCGCTGCTGATGATCTACCAGATGGCGTTGCGCGGCGTCACGGTGGCGGTGATCGACCCCAAGGGCGACGCCGACTCGCTGGTGCAGCTGCTGCAGAAGCGCGGGCGCAAGGCCCGGATGATCCCGCTGGGGTCGGCGGCGCCCGGCTTGCTCGACCCGTTCTCGTTCGGCGACGACATCGCGGCCAAGAAGACGATGGCGACCGAGACGCTGCGGCTGCTGCTGCCGCGCATGTCCGAGGAGCGGGAGTCGGCGATGATCCAGGCGGTCGCCGCGGTCTCGAACGCGCCGGACCCGTCGCTGGGCAAGGTCGTGGACTACCTGGAGCAGTCCGACGACGCCGCCTCCAAGAACCTGGGCGCGGTGCTCCGCTCGATGTCGGAGATGCACCTGGCCCGGCTCTGCTTCGACCCGTCCGGTGGCGAGCAGATCGACACCGAGGGCTGGACGACGGTGTTCACGCTGGGCGGGCTGACGCTGCCCGACGTGGCCACCGGCCGCGACGACTACTCCTACGAGCAGCGGCTGTCGGTGGCCCTGCTCTACCTGGTCTCCCAGTTCGCCCGCAGGCTCATGAACAGCCTCGACCGGAGGGCGCCCAAGGCGATCTTCCTGGACGAGGCGTGGGCCATCACCTCCACGCCCGAGGGGGCCAAGCTGGTGCCCGAGGTCAGCCGTATGGGCCGCTCCCGCAACACGGCGCTGGTCCTGGTCTCGCAGAACGCCGGCGACCTGCTGAACGAGCAGGTGACCAACTGTCTCTCGTCGGTCTTCGCCTTCCGATCGACAGAACGGGTGGAGGTCGACCACGTCATGGCGCTGCTCGGTGTGGACCCCTCGGAGGAGCACAAGGCCGTGCTGCGCTCGCTGGGCAACGGCGAATGCGTATTCCGCGATCTGGATGGCAGGGCGGGGCGCATTGCAGTAGACCTGATCTCCGAAGAGCTACTGCGCTGGCTCGACACGAATCCTACGCATGACAAACCCGGCGACAGCGGGAATGATCTTCAAGGGGGAGTGGGCAGCAGGGCGCAGGAGGTGCGGTCATGAAGGTCCGGCTAGCCAGGCGGCTGGCGGTTGCTCTGGCGCTGCTCGCGGGCATCATCGTGCTGCCCGCGATCGCGGGCGCCGCGTCACCCGCGGCCGCTGCTCCGTGTGATCTTTCCGGCACGCTCGCGCCGGAGCTGGTCGGCGGCGGCGTGGACGGGCTGCTTTCGCCCCCCGCGCCCACCAGTACGGCGCCCGCCGCGCCGACGACCAACTACCAGCAGTTCGGCACCAGCGGCCAGTTCTGGCACACCTACGACATCGGCTGCGACTTCGGCTCCTTCATCGGCAACTCGTGGGCCAACCAGGTGTTCCTGTGGGCCAAGGCGATCGACCGGCTGACGATCACCACGTACCAGGCGGCCGCCACCGAGGGGCCGCTGGAGGCGATCAAGGACGTCGTCGACGACATCGTCACGAACCTGTCGGAAGCCATGTACTGGCCCTACCTGCGGCCGATCGTCATCCTCGGCGCGATCTGGCTGGCCTGGTACGGGCTGATCCGCAAGCGGGCCACCACGACCACCGAGGGCATCATCTGGATGGTCCTCGCCGTCACCGTGGCCACCTGGTTCTTCAGCCGCCCGCAGGACTTCACCGGCCTCGGCAAGGTGGTCACCGACAAGACCGGCGAGGTGGTCAACTCCGCGTTCTCCGGCCTGCCGGGCTCCGGCGGCACCTCCTGCCTGCCAGGACCCGGCCAGACGAGCCCGCAGGTCAAGGCCGGAGGCTACGCCCACACCGGCACGCCCACGGTCGACCAGAACGCCGACGCCCTCTGGTCCACACTGGTCTGCAAGCCGTGGCTGATGGGCATGTTCGGCACCGCCGACCCCAACCAGCCGATCGTGCGCGACTACGGCCGGGCCATGCTGGAGATCCAGACGATCGACGCGGCCGAGATGGCCAGCGGCAGCCGTGACAACGGCGCCCACCAGGCCAAGTACGCCGAATACGCCGACAAGCTCAGGGGCGACCCGCGCTACTTCGTCTTCCAGGGCAAGGAGTGGACCAGCCGGGTCGGCGTGGCCATCGGCGCGCTCATCGCCGCCCTGGTCGCCGGGCTGCTGATCTTCCTGGTCGCGGTCTCGCTGCTGGTGCTGAAGGTCAGTTTCCTGCTCCTGCTCATCCTCGGGCCGATCTTCCTGCTGATCGGCGTGCATCCGGGCAGCGGGCGCATCATCGCCATGCGCTGGGTGGAGATGCTGATCGGCACGCTGCTGCGGCAGGCCGTGCTTGCGCTGGTGCTCGGTGTGCTGGTCTACGGCTACGCGCTGATCATGTCCTCGGCGCTGCCCTGGGGCATGCAGATCCTGTTCATGGCGCTTCTGACGCTCGCGGTCTACTTCTACCGCCGGCCGTTCCAGCACCTGTTCGCCTCCATGAACGGGCACACGCTGACCACCCGCATGCTCGGCGACGCCACGACAGCCCCGGTGCTCAACCAGGCGGCGACCGTGCTGCCTCCCGTCGCGGCCAACAAGGTCAAGAACTGGGGCGTACGCAAGGGTGAGCCGGTGCTCCAGGCAGCGGCGGCGGCCGGATCCGCGGGCGCGGCGGCCGGAGCCGCGGCGGCCCGCGCGGGTGCGGGCGGCGACGGCAACGGCACGCCGTCCGGCAACCGGATGCCCGCGACCCCCGCACCGCTCAACACCGACCAGCCCGGCAAGGGCGGAGCCCGTACGGCTCCCGCCGCCAGGACCGGCTCGGCGCCGCCGCTCAACCTGGGCGGCACGCCCACCCGCACCCCGCGCCCCGGAGGGCGCGGCGGCGGAGGCGGAGGCGGTGGCGTGAGCGGCGGTTCCAGCGGCGGCTCCGGTGGCGCCGGTGGGTCGGCGTCCGGTGGGTCCGGCGGCTGGTTCGGCGGACGGTCCGGTGGCGGCTGGGCGCCCCGCGGCGGCTCGGGCACGCGCTCCGGCGGCTCACGGTCCGGCGGCTCGCGCACCTCCTCGGGCGGTTCGCGCCCCTCAGGCGGCGGACTGTTCGGCGGCGGCGGCTCGTCCGGCACCAGGCGTAATTCGAACGAGCGCCGCTCTTCGGGCGGCGGCGGCGGCTTCTTCGGCGGCTCAGGCGGTTCGTCGGGCGGCGGCATCTTCGGCGGCGGACGTGGCGGCCGGAACTCGCCAGAGGTGCCCAAGGCGCGCGGCTCCGAGCCGCCCCCGCTCTGGCTGCCGACCCGGCAGAGCGGTAGTGGCCGGGGCGGTGACGAACCGCCGGTGCCGTTCTGGTTGAAGCCCAATAGTCCCGACAAGGATTGAGATGGCGCAGTCAGGTGACAAGCGCGGGGTGGTCTTCGCCGCGATCGTGGCGGTCGTGGCCGCGGTCGGCCTCTATGTGACGATGTGGCCGGGCGACGACCCGGACCCGGCCTCCGTGCCCGCCGCGACCGGCAGCGCGGCGCCGAGCGCCCCGGTCACCAGCAAGCCGCTGGCCACCGCCAGCGACGGGCCGTTCGACATCTACGACTACCTGCCGATGAGCAGGCAGCAGCTCGCCGCCGCCGCGGATCTGGCCGAGCGATTCACCGCCAGCTACGGCTCCTTCCGCTACGACGAGGACCCGTCCGTCTACGCCGATCGGGTCAAGGTGTTCACCACCGGCGAGCTGGCCAGCTTCCTCACCAAGGCGCTCACCTCCCCGGGCACCATCGAGCAGAACAAGACCGAGCAGACGGTCGCCACCGCCACGGCGAAGATGAAGGAGATCAGGCAGGTCGGTGCGACCTCGATCATCTTCGTCGTCACCAGCACGCAGAAGCTCACCGGCAGGTCGGGCACCAGCGAGCGCGCCGAGGACCTGGCCGTCACGCTCACGCCCGTGGGCAACGACTGGCGGGTCTTCGACGTGCAGCCGGCCGGAGACGGCCAAGACGGGGACCCCGAAGGGTGAACGTCTCCTCACGCGCCCGCATCGGCCTGGCCGTCGGCCTGGCGGGCCTGCTGCTTCTCGGCGTCATCATCGTGTCGCCGATGATGATGATGCCGGGCATGCCGTCCTTCATCGGCAACTCCACGACCACCGACTGCGAGGACGACACCCAGGTCGAGGACGTCTCCGACTCGGGCTCCTCCGACATCCCGCCCGACCTGCTGGAGCTGTACAAGAAGCACGGCAAGAAGATCGGCGTCCAGTGGAACATCCTGGCCGCGGTCGGCAAGCGCGAGACCGACCACGGCCGCTCCAACCTGCAGGGCGTCAAGAGCGGCACCAACTACGCCGGCGCCGCGGGGCCGATGCAGTTCCTGATCAGCACGTGGGGCGGCAAGGCCAGGATCCCGATCCCGTCGAAGTTCAACGGCTACGCCTCCGACGGCGACGACGACGGCATCGCCGACGTCTACAACCCCGCCGACGCCATCCTGGGCGCCGCGCGGATGCTGAAGCGCAACGGGGCTCCGGAGAACGTACGGCGGGCGCTGTTCGTCTACAACCGGGCCTGGTGGTACGTGGACCAGGTCGAGGCCATCGCCAAGAAGTACGCCAAGTCCGGTGAGGTGAAGCTGCCCCCGCAGGCCGACCCCCAGTGCGACGAGCCCCTGGTGCAGGCGGCGCCGACCGACGTGGTGGCCAAGATCCTCTCCTACGCGCTGGATCAGCGGGGCAAGCCGTACCTCTGGGGCGGGACCGGACCCGACGCCTTCGACTGCTCGGGGATCATCTTCATGGCCTACCGCAGCGTCGGCCTGTCGATCCCGCGCACCACGTTCGGCCAGTGGCCGTTCGGCGTCAAGGTCGAGCAGGGCAGCGAGCAGCCCGGCGACCTGGTCTTCTTCAACGCGGGCCCCGGAACCGGCCCCAACAACCCCGGCCACGTCGGCATGGTCGTCTCCAAGGGGAAGATGATCGAGGCACGCTGCCGGCTGTGCGGGCCGATCAAGGTGACCAGCTACCAGACGCGCGACACGCTGATGGGCTTCACCCGGCCGCTGCAGAACCCCGCCGTCCTGGACCAGCTGAAGAAGCAGGAGAATGCGGCCCTATGAGCATCGTCGTGGTGGCCGCCGTCATCGTCTCGGACGGGCGGGTGCTCGCCGCCCAGCGCGCCGAACCGCCGGCGCTGGCCGGCGGATGGGAGTTCCCCGGCGGCAAGGTCGATCCGGGGGAGGGCGAGGAGGAGGCGCTGCTCCGCGAGTGCCGGGAGGAGCTCGGGGTCGAGATCTCCGTCGGCCGCCGGGTGGGCGGCGACTGGCCGCTGTCGCCCGGGTACGTGATGCGGGTGTGGCTGGCCACGCTGCAGGTGGGGACGCCGGTGGCCAAGGAACACCTGGCGCTGCGGTGGCTGGGGCCGGACGAGTACTTCTCCGTCGACTGGCTGGGCGCCGACCTGCCGGTGATGGAAGCCGTGGCGGATCTGCTCGGACAGGATTAGCCGACTCCGTTCTGTGACATAACCACTACTAGGTGTGTCCGCATTCGGGGGGAACCGTCATGTTCGAGCGCAAGCGATCCCGTGGGGTCGCGGTGGCGGTGGGAACCGGTGCCCTGATCCTCGCGACTCTGTCGGCCGCGTCGGCCGCCGTGGCCGGTGAGGTGGCCCTGGTCTTCGACCGCGTGGGCGACCCCGACGACCTCGGCGCGTGGGTGCGGACGGGCGACGTGCTGCGTTTCCGGGTACGGCTGGCCGGCGACGCCCAGGACGCGCGCCTCGCCTTGGCCGCCAGTCCGGGCGAAGCCCTGTCCACGGTCACCTGCGCGCCCCAGAGCCCCGCTGCCGGTGCCCCAGGGCTGATCGCCGCCCCGCCCTCACAAGCGCCTGAAGCGCCCGCTGTCCCGCCCTCGGGAGCGCCTGGGGCAGCGTCCGCTGGACCCCTTGTGTCGTCGGGGAGCGCTCTGCCGGACGACGGCTCGGCGGACGGCCGGGCGGCCGGAGCATTGGGCATGCCTGAGGCGGCCGGTGCGTTGGGCGTGCCCGAGGCTGCTGGGGCGTTGGGCGTGCCCGAGGGTGCTGGGGCGTTGGGTGTGCCTCAGGTGGATGGGACGTTGCTGCCCGGGACCGTGCCGACGCCCGCTGTGGGTGTGGCGGCGCGGGGGGCCGAGGTGTGCAGGCTGGGGAAGGTGTCGGGGGAGCGGGCCGTGGACGTGCGGCTGACGGTGCCGCAGGGGGTGAACGAGGTCGTCCTGGCCGCGGTGGCCCAGGTGTGGGGGAGCGGCGGCGTGTCGACGCTCAGCGGGACCGCCCGCACTCCCGTGGGGACCGGGCCGATGCCACGGCCCGCCGCCGCTCCCCGGCCGCAGGAGACCGTGGTGATCCCGCTGCCCACCCCGATGGCCAAGCCCGCCCAGGCCGGGCGACCGGCCAAGGGGGACGAGGCCAGGCCGCGCAGCGACAGCTCGTACACCGGACCACGCGGCGCCCTCACCAACGTCGGCCCGCGCAGCGCGACCCGCAACACAAGCCCGAGCGGCGCCACCCGCAACACAAGCCCGAGCGGCGTCGGCCCCAACACCGCCCCGCGCGCCGTGAGCCCGTACGTCGGACCGCGGCCCGGTCAGGCCGCCCCGCCACAAAAGGGGTTGTGGAACGACCCGAACCTCCGGCTGCCCAAGGTCGCCCCCGCGTCCGCCCCCGCGACCGAGGCCGCAGGCGTGCCGTTGCCGCGGCAGATCGCGGTGGCGGCCAGGACGTTCGAGACGAATGAGCCCATGAATCTGCTCACCGGTCACCGCGGACTGTCCGTCGCGGCAGGTGGGATCGCGGTTCTGCTGGTGGGGCTGTGGTTCGTCGCCCGCGCGCAGCGCCGCAGGATCGCCGAAAATCAGGATTGAACCGTTCCAGCCCAGGTCACAGCGTGACAACATCGGGGAACAGGGCTTTACTGTTACTTTGACCTGACTAGTATTCCCTTGACCATGTTCCGGGATTGCGCGGAGGGCACCGGTGGCACGCACACGAGCGACGGCCGTGTCCGCGTTGATCCTCGCTGTCGGTCTCACCGGAGCGGCGGTCTCGCCGTTCGTCATCCAGGCGGCCAGCGCGTCCACGTACGTCTTCGAGCCGCCGCCCGTCGAGGGCTGCGAGGCGGGCGAGGTGTGTGACCCCGAGGTCACCATCACGCAGACCGTGACCGAGTCGCCCGAGCCCGAACAGCCGGAGACGACGATCACCAAGACCGTCACCAAGTCCCCGACCCCCAAGACCACCACGAAGGCGCCCAAGCCGAAGCCCACCCCCACGCCCAAGACGTCCAGCCCGGCGATCCAGCCGCAGCCGATCGCGCCCAGTTCGAGCGTCCCGATCCCGACGCCGTCCTCGGAGCCGCCGCCGTCAGAGGCCCCGGTGCAGCTGCCCACGGTCGCGGGCTCGCAGCCGTCCACGCCGACGTCGCCGACCCCGCTGGCCTCGGAAGAGCCCACGGACGAGTCGCAGCAGTTGGAATTGCGGAACGCGGCGCCCGAGTTCGACCAGCGGACGCTGACGCAGAAGCTCAGCATCCCGGCGCTGGTGCTGGTGCTGCTGACCCTGTTCGCGGTACTGATCTTCGAGGGCAGGCTCCGCCGCATGGCCCACGCCGCCGCCGTCCGCAAGGCCGGCCCCGCCCCCGACCCCCACCAGGGCTACCCCGCCGGCCCCGCGTACACGGCCTACCCAGGCGCCCACCCCAGCGGTGGTCCGCACCCGCCACAGGGCGGCTACCCCGGATACCCGGGCGGCACGGCGTATGCGCCGATCATCAGCTTCGTCCCGGTGCAGACGTATCCGACCAACCAGCCCGTCTACCAGGACCCGGGCACATTCACCCAGCCCTACCCGCAGCAGCCCCCCACCCCCGAACCGCCCGCCGAGCCCATGGTGCTCCACCCGGACGAGTTCGACTCCTACAGCCACGAGCCGGAGGAGGACAAGGTCCGGGGCGCGTTCGAGCCTTTGGTCCCACCGGAGGCCCCACCCGCCGACATCCCCTCCGGCGGCTCCGGCCCATACGACGCCACCCGCGAAATGCCCCTCTCCCCCGGCTCCGCCGCCGAACCCGGCGACGACGACCTCTTCCGCAGGGATTAGCTTTCTCTCTGCTGGTTTTGGGCTTCTATCCGTTACGGCGAGCCGCCCCACCCCCACCCGCCGTACGGGGCTGAGGACATTCCAGGGTCACGGCAGGCAGGCCGCGCCTGGTCGGCCACCGCAACGCGCGCCCCGCCGGCCAAACAAGGCTCAACCCCTTTTCCCGGTCCCACGGCTCTACCCCTTAGCTGGCCAAGGATCGGTTCTGGAGGCCACTTGGCTGGGTGGGGTGGGCCGTTGCGGGGGGTGCGTTTGTCCGGCTTGAGAAGCGATCCCCCCGATACGTGAGCCAGCGGCGGCGGGTGGCGTGGGGGCGGCTTGCCGTAACGGAACATCGGCTTGAAGGGCCGCACAGATGATGAAAGCGCCCGCCGTCACGGGGTGGCGGCGGGCGAGTCGAGCTAGAGAGAGTTACGACTTGCGGCGGAAGATCTTGTTGCCGAGCCAGACCAGCGGGTCGTATTTGCGGTCTACGACGCGCTCTTTCATGGGGATGAGCGCGTTGTCGGTGATTTTGATGTGTTCGGGGCAGACCTCGGTGCAGCACTTGGTGATGTTGCAGTAGCCCAGGCCGTGCTGCTCCTGCGCCGAGTCCTTGCGTTCCGCCACGTCATACGGGTGCATGTCCAGCTCCGCGATCCGCATCAGGAAGCGCGGGCCGGCGAAGGCGGGCTTGTTCTCCTCGTGGTCGCGGATCACGTGGCAGACGTTGTTGCACATGAAGCACTCGATGCACTTGCGGAACTCCTGCGAGCGCTCGACGTCCACCTGCTTCATGCGGTACTCGCCCGGCCGGACGTCGGCGGGCGGGGTGAAGCTGGGGATCTCGCGGGCCTTCTGGTAGTTGAACGAGACGTCCGTCACGAGGTCCTTGATGACGGGGAAGGTCCGCATCGGGGTGACGGTGATGGTCTCGTCCTCCTCGAAGGTGGACATCCGGGTCATGCAGCCCAGGCGCGGCTTGCCGTTGATCTCCATGGAACACGAGCCGCACTTGCCGGCCTTGCAGTTCCAGCGGACGGCGAGATCGGGGGCCTGGGTGGCCTGGAGGCGGTGGATGATGTCGAGGACGACCTCGCCCTCGTTCACCTCGACGGTGAAGTCCTCGAGCTTGCCTTCACCGCCCTCACCGCGCCAGACCTTGAACTTCGCCTTGTAACTCATTCTGCGTTCCCCAGCTCTTCTTCGGTGAGGTACTTCTTCAGCTCGCCCAGATCGAACAGGTCGAACAGGTCCTTGCGCATCGGCGGCTGGACCTTCTCCTCGACGGTGACGGCCGCGCCGTCGGGGGTGGCGCAGACGAGGAGCTTGCGGCGCCACTCGGGGTTCATGCCCGGGAAGTCGTCGCGGGTGTGGCCGCCGCGGCTCTCCTGGCGCAGCAGCGCGGCGCGGGCCACGCACTCCGAGACCAGCAGCATGTTGCGCAGGTCGAGCGCGAGGTGCCAGCCGGGGTTGTAGATGCGCGAGCCGGCGGCGCCGACGAGTTCCACGCGCTCCTTGAGCTTCTCCACGACTTCCAGCGCCTCGGAGACCTCCTCGGCCTTGCGGATGATGCCGACCAGGTCGTTCATCGTCCGCTGGAGCTCGTGGTGGACCTCGTAGGGGTTCTCGCCGCTGCGCTCCAGCGGGGCGAGGGCCTCGGCCTTGGCGGCGTCGACGGACTCCTGCGCGACGGCGGGGCGGGCCGGGAGCGCGTTGACGTACTCGGCCGCGCCGAGCCCGGCTCTGCGGCCGAAGACCAGCAGGTCGGACAGGGAGTTTCCGCCGAGGCGGTTGGAGCCGTGCATGCCGCCGGAGACCTCGCCGGCCGCGAACAGCCCGGGTACGGCCGCCGCCCCCGTGTCGGCGTCGACCTCGACGCCGCCCATGATGTAGTGGCAGGTGGGGCCGACCTGCATGGGTTCGGCGGTGATGTCGACGTCGGCCAGTTCCTTGAACTGGTGGTGCATCGACGGCAGCCGCCGCTTGATCTCCTCGGCGGGCAGCCGGGTGGAGACGTCCAGGAAGACGCCGCCCTGGGGTGATCCTCGGCCCGCCTTCACCTCGGCGTTGATGGCGCGGGCCACCTCGTCACGGGGCAGCAGCTCCGGGGGGCGCCGGTTGTTGGCCTGGTCGGTGTACCAGCGGTCGCCTTCTTCTTCGGTGGTGGCGTACTTGTCCTTGAAGACGTCCGGGATGTAGTCGAACATGAAGCGCTTGCCCTCGGAGTTGCGCAGCACGCCGCCGTCTCCGCGGACCGACTCGGTGACCAGGATGCCGCGCACCGAGGGCGGCCAGACCATGCCGGTCGGGTGGAACTGGATGAACTCCATGTTGATGAGGTTGGCGCCGGCCAGCAGGGCCAGGGCGTGGCCGTCGCCGGTGTACTCCCAGGAGTTGGAGGTGACGACGTAGGACTTGCCGATGCCGCCGGTGGCCAGGACGACCGCGGGCGCGTCGAAGAGGATGAAGTTGCCGGTCTCGCGCCAGTAGCCGAAGGCGCCGGAGATGGCACCTGCTGGTCCGTGCACGGAGCTGGCGTCCTTGAGCAGGCGGGTGACCGTGCACTCCTGGAAGACCTTGATGTAGGCCTCGTAGTCGCCGTGGGTCTCGTAGTCCTCCTGCTGCAGGGCGACGACGCGCTGCTGCAGCGTGCGGATCAGCTCCAGGCCGGTGCGGTCGCCGACGTGGGCCAGGCGGGGGTACTCGTGGCCGCCGAAGTTGCGCTGGCTGATCTTGCCGTCTTTGGTGCGGTCGAAGAGCGCGCCCCAGGCCTCCAGCTCCCAGACGCGGTCGGCGGCCTCCTTGGCGTGGAGCTCGGCCATGCGCCAGTTGTTGAGGAACTTGCCGCCGCGCATGGTGTCGCGGAAGTGCACCATCCAGTTGTCGTCGGAGTTGACGTTGCCCATCGCGGCGGCCGCGCCGCCCTCGGCCATGACCGTGTGGGCCTTGCCGAACAGGGACTTGCAGACGATCGCCGTGCGCTTGCCCTGCTGCCTGGCCTCGATCGCGGCCCGCAGCCCGGCGCCGCCCGCTCCGATGACGACGACGTCGTATTCGTGACGCTCGATTTCCACAGGTTGTCCTTATGCGAACGGGAAGTTGACGATGCCCTTGGCCACGAGCCTGACGTAGAAGTCGGCGCCCATCACCGAGAACATCGAGGCCCACGCGAGTGGCTGGTGCTTGGCGTTGAGCTTCGAGACGAATGTCCAGGCCTTGTAGCGCACCGGGTGCCGGGAGAAGTGGTTCAGGCGGCCGGCGGTGATGTGCCGGCACGAGTGGCAGGACAGCGTGTACAGGTTGATCAGCACCGCGTTGAGAATCAGGATCCACGTGCCGAGTCCGGTCGGCGTGTGGATGAGCGCGAGGACCGCGTCGTAGGCCAGGATCAGGCCGATGGCGATCGCCGCGTAGAAGAAGTAGCGGTGGATGTTCTGGATGATCAGGGGGAACCGGGTCTCACCCGAGTACTTGCCGTGTGGCTCCTGCACCGCGCACGCCGGCGGTGAAAGCCAGAACGAGCGGTAGTAGGACTTGCGGTAGTAGTAGCAGGTGAGCCGGAAACCGCCGGGCAGGCCCAGGATCAGCAGGCCGGGCGGCAGGGTGTACCAGTCGCCGAAGGGCGCCAGCCCGAGGAAGCGGGCGCCCTCGGGACAGGATGTCGCCAAACACGGCGACGAAAACGGGGCTATGTACTCGCTCGGCGCGTAGTAGTAGCTGCCGTCGAAGATCGCCCATACGCCGTAGACAAGGAATGAGCTGAGCCCGAGAAAGGTCAGCAGCGGGGCCAGCCACCAGTTATCGGTGCGAAGCGTGCGCACTTTGATCTGCGCGCGCTGTCTCCTTACCGGGCTTTCAGGCGTCGTCTGGGTCATCGCGGACCTCTCCACCTCCCGCGGACCCTGCTCGCCTGGGGTCCGGGTTCGAGTCGCTGAGCGCGCGGCGTCTCCGCTCGGGCGCGCATTTGGTGGGGGATACGTTACGACGACGGCATCACGTTTTGTGAGAAGGGTCACTCACTTTTTGGATGCCCCGGTGTGATTCCTGTCACGTCCGCACGTCAGAGGCGGTGTCCCTGGTTCGGGAGCTTCACTACGGTCACGAAAAAATTGTCTATTTGCCGGACAACCCGGATAAATTGGTCAAAATCTACCGGTTTGGTGACATATGCGTTTGCGTGGAGCTGGTAGCTGCGGATGATGTCCTCCTCCGCCTCCGACGTCGTCAGGATCACCACCGGGATCGAGCGCAACGCGGCATCCGCCTTCACCTCCTCCAACACCTCCATGCCGTCCATACGCGGCAGGTTGAGGTCGAGCAGGACCAGGTCCGGGCGGGGCGCGTCGGAGTAGCCCTCCTCGCGGCGCAGGAAGGCGAGCGCCTGCTCGCCGTCGTTGACCACGTGCAGGCGGTTCTTGACCTTGTTCAGCTCGAAGGCCTCCCGGGTCAGCAGGATGTCGCCCTGGTCGTCTTCGACCAGCAGCACCTCGATCGGGATCATGCGTCCTCTTCCGCTTCCGGCAGGGTCCAGCGGAACGTGGCTCCCGGGCCCTCCCCGTCGGGGTCGAGCCAGAGCAGTCCGCCGTGGTACTCAACGATCTTCCTGCACAGCGCCAGCCCGATGCCGGTGCCCGGGTAGACGTCGCGCGCGTGCAGCCGCTGGAAGATCAGGAAGATGCGGTCAGCGTACTTGGCCTCGACGCCGATGCCGTTGTCCGAGCAGCTGAACTCCCACATGCCGTTGTCCGTGCGCCGCGCCCCGATGTGGATGCGCGGGGGGACGTCGGAGCGGAACCTGACGGAGTTCTCCACGAGGTTCTGGAAGAGGCGGACCAGCTGTGACCTGTTGCCCACCACCTTCGGCAGGCGGTCGGAGGTGACGACCGTCTCGGTGTCCTCGATCGCCGCCGACAGGTTCTCCAGCGCCGCGTTCAGCGCCTCGCCGGTGTCGGTGACCACGCGTTCGCCGTGGACCCGGCCCACGCGGGAGAAGTCGAGCAGGTCGTTGATGAGCACCTGCATGCGCTTGGCGCCGTCCACGGCGTAGCCGATGTACTGCTTGGCGCGGTCGTCGAGCTGCGGGGCGTACCTCTGCTCCAGCATCTGCGTGAAGCTGGCCACCTTGCGCAGCGGCTCCTGGAGGTCGTGGCTGGCCACGTAGGCGAACTGCTCCAGCTCGCCGTTGGAGCGCCGCAGTTCGTCGGCCTGCTCCTCGGCGCTGCGCCAGCCCTCCAGGATGCGCCCGCGCATCGAGTCGACGTGGGAGGCGAGCTCGGCGAGCTCGGCCGGGCGGTCGACCCGCAGCCTGCGGTTGAAGTCGCCGGCCGCGACCTCGCGCACCTGTCCGGCGAGCTGGGCCATGGGCTTGAGCACGGCGTAGCGGATCATGAACGTCAGCGCCACGGCGGCCAGGAGGATGACGGTGAAGACCAGGATGAGGATGGTGTTCAGCTGGTCCAGCCTGGCCACGACCTCGGGGCGCGGCTGGATCGCGCGGATCTGCTCCACCATCGTCAGCGTCACGCCGACGCCGGCGGCGTAGGCCAGCGCCATGACGACGCCGGCGGCGATGAACCAGCGGGCCACGGGCAGCCGGCCGAAGCCGGTGGGCTCCTTGGCCGGTGGCAGCGGATGGAGGTTCACGGCGCTCTCCTCTGGACGAGGACCACGGCCAGGTCGTCGGTGAGGGTTCCGACGTGCCGGATCAGCCGGTCGAGGTCGACGTGGCCGTGCTCGCGCACCAACTCCACGAGCCCGTCGACGCCCAGCTGGTCCTGCTCCACGGCCGCCTCGATGAGGCCGTCCGTGTAGAGCATGAGGGACCACTCCTCGCCCAGGGGCACGTCGATGGCGTGCCATTCGGCGTCGTGGAAGATGCCCAGCGGCGGCCCCGACGGGCCCTCGCCGATGGCGGTGACCACGCCGTCGCGGATCAGCACCGGTGGCGGGTGGCCGACGACGCGCAGCTCGGCGTGGGTGAGATCGGGGGTGAGGGTGGCGGTGCAGAGCGTGGTGTAGATCTCCGGCGCCTTGCGCTCGACCCTGAGCAGCGCGTCCATCGTGCGCAGCATGACGTCCCCGGTCCGCCCGGCCAGCACCAGCGTGCGCCAGGCGATGCGCAGCGCGACGCCGAGCGCGGCCTCGTCGGGGCCGTGCCCGCACACGTCGCCGACCACGATGTGCACCGAGCCGTCCGGCGTCTGCACGGTGTCGTAGAAGTCGCCGGCGAGCAGGGCGCCCTGGCTGCCGGGCAGGTAGCGGGTGGTGTGCTCGATCGTGTCGCCGCTCAGCAGCGGGACGGGCAGCAGGCCGCGTTCGAGCCGGGCGTTCTCCTGGGCGCTCACCTCCGCCTTCACCAGCATCCGCTGGGTGCGCCTGCGCTCCATGGAGTAGCGGATCGAGCGGACCAGCAGGCGGGCGGTGATGTCCTGCTTGACCAGGTAGTCCTGGGCGCCGGCCTGCACCGCGGCCACGCCGACGTGCGCGTCGCTGGTCCCGGTCAGCACCAGCACCGCGGCGTGCGGCGCGGCCGCCAGCACCTGCTCCAGGGCCTCAAGCCCGCTGGCGTCCGGTAGTGACAGGTCGACGAGCACGCACTGCACGTCCGCGGTGAGCTTGGGCAGGCCCTCCGCCAGGCTGCGCGCCCAGGTGATGCGCGGCGGCGCGTCTGCTTCCTTAAGCAGCTCCTCGACCAAGAAGGCATCACCGTCGTCGTCCTCGATGAGGACGAGGGTGAGCGTCTCAGATAGTGAAGCCGTCACGCACTGCCCTCTCCACTGCCTCGTAGCGATCGCTGGTTCATTCTGCGATGAGCTCGACCCCTTGCGGAAGCGTCCCTTCGTGCGCGGCCTCGACGAGAAATGTCCGCAGAGTAGCGCGGAACGCCTGCGCCGCGCGGGTGGGTTCGACGTCCTTGCGGTTGGCCAGCGCGATCGTGCGGCTCAGGCCCGGTGGCGCCAGGGGGGTGCCGGTCAGCCCCGGCCTCCCGTCGAGCACCATCGACGGCACCACGGCCACGCCCAGCCCCGCCTCCACGAACCGCAGCACCGCGTCCATCTCGCCGCCCTCGACCGCGAAGCGCGGCTCGAATCCCGCCTGACGGCAGGCCGCGAGCGTGGCCTCGCGCAGGTCGTAGCCGCGCCGGAACATCACCATCGGCCGTCCGCGCAGGTCCTCGATCCGCACGTACGGCCGGCGGATCGCCATGTCGTCACCCGGAGGCCCGGCCCGCCGGTGGCTGGGGGAGACGACGACCAGGTTCTCCCGCAGGATCTCCTCGGTCACCAGTGAGGGATCGTCGTGCTGGAGCGGCGTGATGATCAGCGAGAGGTCGATCTGCCCGCGGGCCAGCGCCCTGACCAGGTCGCGCGAGCCGCCCTCCTCGACGTGGAGCCGGATGCCCGGATAGTCGCGGTGGAAGCGGGCCAGCGCGTCGGCCAGCAGTCCGGCGCACAGGGACGGGGTGGCGCCCAGCCGTACGCGGCCGCGGCGCAGCCCGGCCAGCTCGGCCACCTCCTGCCGGGCGGTGTCGGCGTCGGCGAGCATGCGGCGGGCCAGCGGCAGGAGCGCCTCGCCGGCGGGGGTGAGCGTGACGTTCCCGCGCGCGCGGGAGAACAGCGGCGCGCCGAGTTCGGTCTCCAGGGCCTTGATCTGCTTGCTCAGCGACGGCTGGGCCACGCGCATGCTCTCGGCGGCCTGGGTGAAGTGCCTGGTCTCGGCTACCGCGACGAAATAGGCGAGCTGCTGCAATTGCATGATCTCCATAGCTTACGGCTATCGCCAGGCTGTGATTTTGCTCGCACGCGTGCTTTGTGGATTTTGCGGCAGCCGTACTAAACCAAGGCTCATAGCTCTTGGCTATGGAAACCAGATCCATGATGACTTGGACGGATCATTCCTGGATACCTAGCGTTCCAAGATGTGACTGCCACGATTGAGCGCGGGGCCGCGACGGCGCCCGTGAGTCCCCCCAAGACGGAAGCCGGGAAGACCCCTGCTCCGCCAACGCCCAAGAAGTCCCGCGGGTTCCTGAGCTCGTCGAACGGCAGGAAAGTCATCATGGCCGTCACGGGCGCCGTGATGGTGGGCTTCCTCGCCCTGCACATGCTGGGCAACCTGAAGATCTTCTACGGCCGCGAGTCGTTCAACGAGTACGCGCACTGGCTGCGGACGCTGCTGCAGCCGTTCCTGCCGTACCGGGGAGTGCTGACCCTGCTGGAGATCGGCCTCTTCCTGGCCGTGGTCCTGCACATGTGGGCGGCCATCACGCTGACCCGCCGCGCGCGCAAGGCCAGGCCGGTGAAGTACGTGGCCAAGAAGTCGCAGGCCACCGGCTATGCCACGCACATCATGCGCTGGGGTGGCGTCACCATCGCGCTCTACATCGTCTGGCACCTGCTCGACCTGACCTTCGGCGTGGTCAACCCCGCCGGGTTCAACTCCGCGCCCGCCGACCGCATGATCGAGGGCTTCCAGCCCGGCCGCTGGTGGGTCACGGCCGTCTACGTGATCGCCATCATCCTGGTCGGCCTGCACCTGCGGCACGGCATCTGGTCGGCCTTCCAGACGCTCGGCTGGGTCAAGGGCGAGCGCCGCCGGATCGTGAAGCTGGGCGCGCTGGCCTTCTCGGCCGTGCTCGTGCTCGGGTTCCTCGCGCCGCCGCTGGCCATCATGTTCGGAGTAGTCAAGTGATCGAATACACCGAGGGCGAAGCCCTCCGGGACGCCAAGGCCCCGGAAGGCCCCATCGAGGAGCGGTGGGCCAAGCGGAAGTTCTCCGCCAAGCTCGTCAACCCCGCCAACAAGCGCAAGCTCAACGTCATCGTGGTCGGCACCGGCCTGGCCGGCGGCTCGGCCGCCGCGACCCTCGGCGAGCTGGGCTACAACGTCAAGTCGTTCTGCTACCAGGACTCGCCCCGGCGGGCGCACTCGATCGCCGCCCAGGGCGGCATCAACGCCGCGAAGAACTACCGAGGCGACGGCGACTCGATCTACCGGCTCTTCTACGACACCGTCAAGGGCGGCGACTTCCGCGCCCGCGAGTCGAACGTCTACCGCCTGGCCGAGGTCTCGGTGAACATCATCGACCAGGCCGTGGCCCAGGGCGTGCCGTTCGCCCGCGAGTACGGCGGCCTGCTCGACACCCGCTCCTTCGGCGGCGCGCAGGTCTCGCGCACCTTCTACGCCCGCGGCCAGACGGGCCAGCAGCTCCTGCTGGGCGCCTACCAGGCGCTGGAGCGGCAGGTGAAGGCCGGCACCGTCGAGATGTTCACCCGGCACGAGATGCTGGAGCTGATCGTCTCCGACGGCCGGGCGCGCGGCATCATCGTGCGCGACATGGTCACCGGCGAGATCGAGCGGCACACCGCCGACGCGGTCGTGCTGGCCACCGGCGGCTACGGCAACGTCTTCTTCCTGTCCACGAACGCCAAGGGCTGCAACACCACGGCCATCTGGCGGGCGCACGAGCGCGGCGCGTACTTCGCCAACCCCTGCTACACGCAGATCCACCCGACCTGCATCCCGGTCTCCGGCGAGTACCAGTCGAAGCTGACGCTGATGTCGGAGTCCCTGCGCAACGACGGCCGGGTGTGGGTGCCGGTGGCCGCCGGCGACCAGCGCGCCCCCGGCGACATCCCGGACGAGGAGCGCGACTACTACCTGGAGCGCATCTACCCGGCCTTCGGCAACCTGGTCCCGCGTGACATCGCCTCGCGCGCGGCCAAGAACGTCTGCGACGAGGGCCGCGGCGTCGGCCCCGGCGGCCTGGGCGTCTACCTCGACTTCCGCGACGCGATCGGCCGCCTCGGCCGCGACGCCGTCGAGAAGAAGTACGGCAACCTCTTCGAGATGTACGAGCGCATCACCGGCGAGGACCCCTACACCCAGCCGATGCGCATCTACCCGGCGGTGCACTACACGATGGGCGGCCTGTGGGTGGACTACGACCTGCAGTCCACGGTCCCGGGCCTGTTCGTGATCGGCGAGGCCAACTTCTCCGACCACGGCGCCAACCGCCTGGGCGCGTCGGCGCTGATGCAGGGCCTGGCCGACGGCTACTTCGTGCTGCCGACCACGCTGGGCGACTACCTGGCCAACGGCCCGTACGGCGAGGTCGACGAGGAGGCCGTGGCCGAGGCCGAGATCAAGGTACGCACCAAGATCGACCGCCTGATGGCCGTCAACGGCACCCGCACGCCCGACTCCTTCCACCGGGAGCTCGGCAAGATCATGTGGGACTTCTGCGGCATGGAGCGCACCGAGGAGTCGCTGCGCAAGGCCCTGGAGCTGATCCCGGCCCTGCGCGAGGAGTTCTGGCGCAACGTCAAGGTCAGCGGCACTCCCGAGGAGCTCAACCAGGTGCTGGAGAAGGCCGGCCGGGTGGCCGACTTCTTCGACCTGGCCGAGCTGATGTGCCTGGACGCGCTGGTGCGCACCGAGTCCTGCGGCGGCCACTTCCGCGCCGAGTCGCAGGACGCCGACGGCGAGGCGCTGCGCGACGACGAGCACTTCGCGCACGTCTCGGCCTGGGAGCGCACCCCCGACGGCCCGGTGCTGCACAAGGAAGCGCTCGAGTACGACTACGTCAAGATGAGCCAGCGGAGCTACAAGTAATGGATCTCACCCTCAAGGTATGGCGGCAGAGCGGTCCGGACGACGCCGGGCGCATGGTCACCTACCTGGCCAAGGACGTCTCTCCGGACATGTCCTTCCTGGAGATGCTCGACGTCGTGAACGAGAAGCTGATCCTGGAGGGCGACGACCCGATCGCCTTCGACCACGACTGCCGCGAGGGCATCTGCGGCATGTGCGGCATGGTCATCAACGGCGTGGCCCACGGCGAGCAGCGCGCCACGACGACGTGCCAGCTCCACATGCGCCACTTCGAGGACGGCGCCGAGATCACCATCGAGCCGTGGCGGGCCGCTCCCTTCCCGGTCATCAAGGACCTGGTCGTGGACCGCAGCGCGTTCGACCGCATCATCCAGGCGGGCGGCTTCGTCTCGGTCCCGGCCGGTTCGGCGCCGGACGCGCACGCGGTCCCGGTCCGCAAGGAGGACGCCGACGACGCCTTCGACGCGGCGACCTGCATCGGCTGCGGCGCCTGTGTGGCGGCCTGCCCGAACGGCTCGGCGTCGCTGTTCACCGCGGCCAAGATCACCCACCTGTCGCTGCTGCCGCAGGGCCAGCCCGAGCGCCTCATCCGCGCCAAGGCGATGGTGGACCAGATGGACGCCGAGGGCTTCGGCGGCTGCACCAACACCGGCGAGTGCACGGCGGTCTGCCCGAAGGGGATCCCGCTGGACACCATCGCCCAGATGAACACCGACTACCTGAAGGCCAGCAGGTAGCAGTCCTGGAGAAGGCCGCACACCGGAGGGGGGTGCGGCCTTTTTCACGCCCATGAGTGAACGGTGTAAACTATGTGATTACAGTGTTCACTGGACTGGGGGCGGCATTGAACGTGCTCATCGTGGGCGCCTCGATCGGCGGCCTGACCGTGGCGGAGGTGCTGCGCCGCAGGGGGTTCGACGGCGCGATCACGCTCGTGGGGGAGGAACGCCACCCGCCCTACGACCGGCCGCCGCTGTCCAAGCAGGTCCTCACCGGGTCCTGGCCGGCCGAGCGCACCCGGCTGCTCGGCAGCGACGCGCTCGACGGGCTGGGCGTGGAGTGGGTGCTCGGGCGGCGGGCCGTACACCTGGATCGGGGTGGGCGGGTGGTGGCGCTGGACGACGGGCGGCGGCTGCCGTACGACCGGCTGGTGATCGCGACCGGGCTGACGCCGCGGCTGCTGCCGGGCCAGCCCGTGCTGGACGGGCTGCGCACGCTGCGCACCATCGACGACGCGCTGGCGCTGCGCGGGGAGCTGAAGGACGCCGCGCGGGTGGCGGTGGTCGGCGCGGGGGTGCTGGGGTGCGAGGTCGCCGCAGGCGCGCGCACGCTCGGCCTGGAGGTGACGCTGGTCGATCCGGCGCCGGCCCCCATGGCCCGGCACCTGGGCGCCAGGCTCGGCGCGCTGGTCGCCCGCACGCACCGCGGGCACGGCGTGGACGTGCGGGTCAGCAGCGAGGTCCACGCCTTCACCGGTACGGCCGGCCGCGTCGACGGCCTCGAACTGACGGGCGGCGAGAAGATCCGCGCGGACCTGGTGATCGTGACCATAGGCGCGATCCCGGCCACCGGCTGGCTGATCGGCAGCGGCCTCGACCTCAGCGACGGCGTCACCTGCGACGCCTACGGCCAGGCGGCCCCCGGCGTCTACGCGGTCGGCGACGTGGCCCGCTTCCCGACAGGCCGTGTGGAGAGCCGGACGAACGCCACGGAACAGGCCGTGGCCGTCGCGGGCAACATCCTCGGCGACGAGCGCCCGTTCTCCTCGATTCCGTACTTCTGGACCGACCAATACGACGTGAAGCTCCAGATACACGGCCGGATCGGCCACGACGACCGGATCCGCTGGATCGAGGGCGAACCTGGCGCCGGCCGCTGGGTCGCCCTGGCGGAGAACGGCGACGAGGTGACCGCGGCCATCGGCTGGAAGCACGCCAGGGGCGTCCGCCTGGCCCGCGAGCAGATCTCCGCGCTCAGCCGGTGAAGGCCGCCGTCGCCTCGACCCGCTCCCGCCAGAGCTCCTCGCCCTCCGGCCCCCAGTCGGCGGCGAAGGCCAGCAGCGCGCGGCAGCGCTCCAGCATCGCCGCGTGCCGCTCCGCCCACTCGGGCACCGGCCCGCCGTAGGACTCGAAGAAGTACGGCAGCGCCTCCGCGTGCTCGGGATGGTGGGTCCTGATGATCCACTCGCACCACGCCAGATCCTCGACAGGTTCGCCGCGGTGGGCCCACTCCCAGTCGAGCACCGCCGCGGTCTCGTGCGTCATCGGATCGATGATCAGGTTGTTGGGGCCGTAGTCGCCGTGGACCAGGACGCGGCCCCGGGCGGCGGGCATGGCGTGGATGGCGGCCAGCGTCCGCCCGCAGGCGGTCATGACCTCTTTGGCCAGGCCCTCGTCGAGGAGGTCCTGGCCGTGGATTCCCGGGACGAACCGGGTGGTCAGGCTGGTGTCGCTGACCGACTGCACCGCGGGCACGGGCACCCGGCCGCGCATGCGGCGCAACATCTTCCGCTCGGTTTCCAGCCGTTCCGCGGCGCCCGGACCCAGGTAACACTTCACGACCAGAGCGCCGTCGCCGAAGGTGCTGTTGGTGTAGCCATGCCTCACAGGGATTGATTCTGGCGTAGTCGGCTGCGGTAGACGATGTATGGACGGAACAAGTACCCGACGGGCGCCGACAGCGCGTGCACGAGCCGGGTGAACGGGAACAGCCCGACCATCACCATCCCGGCGATGACGTGCAGTTTGAAGAACACGGTCGCCTCCGCCATCGCCTCGGCGTCCGGCCGGAAAACGAAGACGCTGCGGAACCACGGCGAGACCGAGTCGCGGTACTCGGCCCCGGACAGCGTGGCGGCCAGCCCGGCCACCACGGCCAGCGCGAGCGCGACGTACATGACCTTGTCGTTGACGGTCGTGGCGCGGAAGACCGGCCCGTAGTGCCGCCTGCGGTAGATGAGCAGGGCCAGCCCGGCGAGCACGGCCAGCCCCGCGAGGCCGCCGAAGACGCGGGCCAGCAGGTGGTAGGCGTGGTCGGACAGGCCGATCGCCTCCGTCCACGACGCCGGGATGAACAGGCCGATCACATGCCCGGCGATCACGAACACCAGCCCGTAGTGGAACAGCGGCGAGGCGATCCGCAGCAGCCGCGACTCGTAGAGCTGCGACGAGCGGGTCGTCCAGCCGAACTTGTCGTAGCGGTAGCGCCAGAGCAGCCCGCCGATCAGCACCACCAGCGTCACGTAGGGCGTGATCACCCAGAAGAACGTCTCGCCGTAGTTCACCGGTAGACCCCCACGGACTCGGCGGGCGGGCCGTCCTGCGCCAGCCGGGCCGCCGCCGCCCGCTGCTCCGCCGTCGGCTCGGGCAGGGCGCCGCGCACCCCGTCCAGCACGATCGTGTACGGCGAGCCGTACCCGTCCAGCGCCGAGCGCAGCAGCTCGATCCCCACCCGGTGCTCGGCCAGCAGCGCGGCGCCCGCGGAGTCCAGGGCGGCGAACTCCAGCATCACGGGCAGGAAGTCCGGCAGCTCGTCGTCCATCAGCTCCCACCCGGCGGCCCGGTAGCGGCCTTTGAGCGCGGCCAGCGACTCGCCGCGCCGCCGCGTGTCGCCGTCGGCGTAATAGGTGAGATAGAGGCAGCAGCGCCGCTTGAGGTCGAACATCTCGACGTAGTGCGCGGCCAGCTCGCCCGGACCCATGGCGTGGATGGCGGCGGCGAACCCGGGGAAGCACGGCGCGGCGGCCTGCTCGATCAGCGGCAGCCGTCCCCAGAAGCGCTCGTCGGGGTAGGCCAGCAGGTGTGCGGCGGCCTGCCAGGTCACGGCCTTGTTCATGATGCCTCGCCCTTCTTCGGCGGGAACAGACCGGCGGGTTTGCCCCTGCCGTCCCAGTTGAGGAGGTTGACCCGGTCGCGGGTGGTCTCCTCGCCGGTCTGGCGCTGCTTCAGCCCGTGGAAGCTCTCGATCGACACCGGCACCGGGCGGCCCGAGCCCTCCCCGAACGGCCCCGCCATCCCGGGACCGCCGTCGTAGTCGAGGCTGCAGCCGATCTCCTCCACGGCTCCCGGCGTGTTGGAGTAGGCGGTCGGGATGACGTAGCGCTCGTCGTAGCGGGCCAGGGCCAGCAGCCGGTACATGTCGTGGATGTCCTCGGCCGACAGCCCCGAGTGCGGCAGCTCGGGCTCCTCGCCCAGGTTGACCGCGCGCATGTAGGAGCGCATGGCCGCCAGCCGGCGCAGCGCCGCCGTCACCGGCACCGGGTCGCCGGCGGTGAACAGCTCGGCCAGGTACTCCACCGGGATGCGCAGCGCCTCGACGGCGGCGAACAGGTTGTCGGCGTCCTCCCCGTCGTAGCCGCTGCCGGCCAGCGCGTCCACGACGGGCGACAGCGGCGGCACGTACCAGACCATGGGCAGCGTGCGGTACTCCGGGTGCAGCGGCAGCGCGATCCGGTAGCGCATGATCAGGTCGTGCACGGGCGAGCGGCGGGCCGCCTCGATCCAGTCGTCGGGCAGCCCGGAGGCGGCCACGGCCGGGTCGTCGGGGTCGACGAAGAGCGACAGCTGCGCCTCGTACAGCTCCTTGTCGTCGGCGATGCTCGCCACCTCGCCCACGCGGTCGGCGTCGTAGAGCATGACGCCCAGGTATCGCAGCCGCCCGACGCACGTCTCCGAGCACACGGTCGGCAGCCCGACCTCAATCCTCGGGTAGCAGAACGTGCACTTCTCGGCCTTGCCGGTCCGGTGGTTGAAGTAGATCTTCTTGTACGGGCAGCCGGTCACGCACATCCGCCAGCCTCTGCAACGATCCTGGTCCACCAGGACGATGCCGTCCTCCTCGCGCTTGTAGAGGGCGCCTGAGGGGCAGGAGGCGACGCAGGACGGGTTCAGGCAGTGCTCGCAGATGCGCGGCAGGTAGAACATGAACGCCTGCTCGAACTCCAGCTTCACCTGGTCGCCGACCTTGCGCAGGATCGGGTCTTCCGACGGGTCGCCACCGAGGTTGTCGTCCCAGTTGGCGCTCCAGCGGATCGCCATGGGTTCGCCGCTGATCAGCGAGCGCGGCGGCGCGACCGGGACGTCGTCCCCGAGCGGGGCGCGGGTGAGGTTCTCGTAGTCGTAGGTCCAGGGTTCGTAGTAGTCCTGGATGCTCGGCATGAGCGGGTTGGCGAAGATGCCGAGGAGCTTGCGCACCCGGCCGCCGGCCCGCAGCCGCAGCCGGCCCTTGGCGTCCACCTCCCAGCCGCCGCGCCACCGGTCCTGGTCCTCGTGGCCGCGCGGGTACCCCTGGCCGGGGCGGGTCTCGACGTTGTTGAACCAGGCGTACTCGACCCCCGCCCGGTTGGTCCACGTCTGCTTGCAGGTGACCGAGCAGGTGTGGCAGCCGATGCACTTGTCGAGGTTCATCACCATCGCGAGCTGAGCCATGACGCGCGGGCTCATTGGTCGCTCACCTCTCCTCCCTCTCTCCGCGGAGTTCCTCGTACCTCGGACCTCCACTCCGTTCGGTGCGTCGGGTTCGCTCCATCAGTACGTCACCTCCTGCGAGCGCTTCCTGATCACCGTGATCTCGTCGCGCTGGTTGCCGGTCGGGCCGAGGTAGTTGAAGGCGTACGACAGTTGGGCGTAGCCGCCGATCATGTGGGTGGGCTTGATCAGCACGCGGGTGAGCGCGTTGTGGATGCCGCCGCGCCGTCCGGTCGCCTCCGACTTCGGGACGTCGATCACCCGGTCCTGGGCGTGGTGCATGTAGACCGTGCCCTCCGGCATCCGGTGGGAGACGATCGCCCTGGCCACGACCACGCCGTTGCGGTTGGTGGCCTCGATCCAGTCGTTGTCGGCGGCGCCGA
Source organism: Nonomuraea endophytica (assembly GCF_014203235.1). Classification (GTDB taxonomy): domain Bacteria; phylum Actinomycetota; class Actinomycetes; order Streptosporangiales; family Streptosporangiaceae; genus Nonomuraea; species Nonomuraea endophytica. Next base: position 265,384 of record NZ_JACHIN010000009.1, read on the forward strand.
TCTTCGCGGCGTCCTCCACCGACATCCAGATCACCGGGCCGCCGCGCGAGAGCGACAGCATGAGCAGGTTGTCCTGGTACTCGGAGTGGATGGACCACTTCGAGTGCGGCGTCAGATACCGCACCACCAGCATGTCCGTGGCCCCCTCGCCGAACAGGGCGGTCATGTCCAGCGGCGGCCGGTAGACCGGCAGGGCCTCGCCGTACTCGTGCATCCAGTCGTGGTCGAGGAAGAAGTGCATCCGGCCGGTCAGCGTGTGCCACGGCTTGTGGTGCTCGACGTTGATGGTGAAGGGGGAGTAGCGGCGGTCGTGCGACTCCTTGCCCGACCACTCCGGGCTGGAGGCCACGTGCGTGGGCCTGGCCTGGGTGTCGGCGAAGACGATGCGGTGGTCGCGGTGGATCAGCGCGCCGAAGTCGGTGCCGGTCCGCTCGGCCAGCTGCTCGAAGCCCTGCGCGGCCAGCCGCCCGTTGCTGACCCCCGACAGCGCCAGGATCGCCTCGCACGCCTTGGCCTCGGTGTCGAGCATCGGCCGTCCCTTGCCGATCCCGCGCGGCACCAGCCCGCACCGCTCGCCGAGCCAGACCACCTCCTCGTCGGGTGTGAACACCACGCCCTTCACCGGCAGCCCCTTGCGCTCGGCCAGCGGGCCGAGCGCCGCCATCTTCTCGGCGACCGCGCCGTAGTCACGCTCGACCACCACCAGGTTGGGCGTGACCCGGGCGGGCGCGCGGCCGCCCGGCTGGGCGATCTCGCCGGGCGTGTCGTGCTGGTACGGCAGCGCCACCACGTCGTTCCTGACCCCGAGCCGGTCCTTGGCCATCGCGCTGAACGCCCTGGCGATCGCGTGGAAGGCGTGGAAGTCGCTCTTGGTCTCCCACGGCGGCGTGATGGCCGGGTTGAACGCGTGCACGAACGGGTGCATGTCCGTCGAGGACAGGTCGTGCTTCTCGTACCAGGTCGCCGCCGGCAGCACGATGTCGGAGAACAACGTCGAGGACGTCATCCTGAAGTCCAGCGTCAGCAGCAGGTCCAGCTTGCCGCGCGGCGCCCGCTCGTCGGGTTGCGGCAGGTTCGAGCGGGCGCCGAGCAGATGGTGCAGGAAGTACTCGTTGCCCTTGGCGCTCGACCCCAGCAGGTTGGAGCGCCAGAGCGTCAGCACCCTCGGCCAGTTGCGCGGGTCGTCCGGGTCTTCGGCGGCGTAGCGCAGGGTGCCGTTGGCCAGCTCCTCCTGGGTGTTCGCGATCGGGTCCGCCGCGTCGCCCAGGTCCAGCGGGTTGCGGTCGAAGGCGGGCGCCATCGGCATCCAGCCGTTCCTGACCGCCTCGGCCACCAGGTCGGCCGTGTGCCTGCCGCGGAAGGCCCCGGGGCCGATCGGGGAACTCAGCTCACCGGCGTCGAAGCGGTCGTAGCGCCACTGGTCGGTGTGCAGATACCAGAACGGCGTGCCCGGCGTCTGCCGGGGCGGGCGCGACCAGTCCAGGCCGCCGGCCAGCTGCGCCCAGCCGGTCTGCGGGCGGCACTTCTCCTGGCCCACGTAGTGCGCCCAGCCGCCGCCGTTGCGCCCCTGGCAGCCGGTCAGCATCAGCAGTGAGAGGAAGGCGCGGTAGATCGTGTCGCCGTGGAACCACTGGGTGGTCCCCGCGCCCAGGATGATCATGCAGCGGCCGCGGGTCTGCTCGGCCGTCGCGGCGAACTCCCTGACGATCTTGATCGCGCGCTCCGCCGGGACCTTCGTGATCGGCTCCTGCCAGGCCGGCGTGTACGGCTCCGACGCGTCGCCGTACCCGTGCGGCCAGCGGCCCGGCAGCCCGCGGCGGTGCACGCCGTACTGGGCCAGCATGAGGTCGAAGACGGTCGTGACCAGGCGCCCGCCGATCCGCCTGACCGGGACGCCGCGGGTCAGCGGGCCGCCGCCGTCGAAGCGGGGCAGCGCGATCTCCACGTTCTCCCCTGAATCCCCTGAATCCCCTGAATCCCCGCCGTAGAGCGTGAGCAGGGGCTCGGTGTCGAGCTTGAGGTTCCAGCGGCCCTTTCCCCGCTCGCCCCACCGGAAGCCGACCGAGCCGTTGGGCACGACCGGCTCGCCGTCGGCGCCGAGGAAGACGGTCTTCCAGTCCGCCGACTCCTCCTGCGACCCCAGGTCGGCGGCGGTCAGGAACTTGTCCGGCACGTAGCACCCGTCGCGGCCGTCGCGTTCGGTCAGCGTGACGAGGAAGGGCAGGTCGGTGTATCGGCTGACGTACTCGGTGAAGTACGGCACCTGCCGATCGACGAAGCACTCCCTCAGCAGCACGTGGCCCATCGCCATGGCCAGCGCGCCGTCGGTGCCCGGGTTCACCGCCAGGAACTCGTCGGCGAACTTGGCCGCGTCGTTGTAGTCGGGGGCGACCACCACCACCTTCTGGCCCCGGTAGCGGGCCTCGGCCATCCAGTGGGCGTCGGGCGTGCGGGTGACCGGGACGTTGGCGCCCCACAGCATCAGGTATGCGGCGTCCCACCAGTCGGCCGACTCGGGCACGTCGGTCTGGTCGCCGAAGACCTGAGGTGAGGCGACGGGCAGGTCGGCGTACCAGTCGTAGAAGCTGAGCATGGTCCCGCCGATCAGCGAGACGAACCGGGCGCCGATCGCGTGGCTGACCATGGACATGGCGGGGATGGGGGAGAACCCGGCCACACGGTCGGGGCCGTAGGTCTCGATGGTGTGGACGTGGGCGGCGGCGATCATCTCGGTGGCGAGGTCCCAGGTGATCCTGACGAGGCCGCCTTGGCCGCGGGCGCGTTGGTAGGTCTCTCGCTTTTCCGGATTTGTCGTGATTTCGGCCCAGGCGGCTACCGGGTCGAGGCCGCTGCCCCGGGCTTCGCCGTACATCCTGACCAGGACGCCCCGCGCGTACGGGTAGCGGATCCGCGTCGGCGAGTAGGTGTACCAGGAGAAGGCGGCGCCGCGCGGGCAGCCGCGCGGCTCGTATTCGGGGCGGTCGGGGCCGACGCTAGGGTAGTCGGTCTGCTGGGTCTCCCAGGTGATGATGCCGTCCTTGACGTAGACCTTCCACGAGCACGAGCCCGTGCAGTTCACGCCGTGCGTCGAGCGGACCACCTTGTCGTGGCTCCACCGGTCGCGATAGAAGGCGTCACCCTCCCGGCCGCCGGACAGGTAGACGGTCCGCAGGTCCTGGCCCGTGACCGATCTGCGGAAGAACCGGCCGGTCTTCAGGAGGATGTCCTCCGCCTCACTCATGCCCCCACTTCATCACACTCTGTAGTGACCTGTTACACAGGGTGCATGCGTGTGCGCAATCTTGTTTTGGCGACGGCGGCCTTCGCCATCACCTTCTGGGCGTGGAACCTCATCGGCCCGCTGTCCGGCAGCTACAGCAAGGCACTGCACCTGTCGCCGACCGAGACCTCCATGCTGGTCGCGATTCCCGTGCTGGTCGGGTCGCTGGGGCGGATCCCGGTGGGGATGCTGGCCGACAAGTTCGGCGGGCGGCTGATGTTCGCGATCATCTGCTTCGTCTCGATCGTGCCGGTGTTGTTCGTGGGCTGGTCGGACTCCTACGCCTCGCTGCTCTTGTGGGGGTTCCTGCTGGGCATCCCGGGCACCTCGTTCGCGATCGGCATCCCGTTCGTCAACGCCTGGTACGAGCCGGCGCGGCGCGGATTCGCCACCGGCGTGTTCGGGGCCGGAATGGGCGGCACCGCCTTGTCCGCATTTTTCACGCCACGGCTGGTCGAATCGCTGGGCCGTTCCACGACACACCTGATCATGGGCGCCGCGCTCGCCGTCATGGGCGTGATCATGCTGCTGGCCAGCCGCAACTCGCCAGCCTGGCAACCCAGCACCGAGCCCGCGCTGCCCCGCATGAAAGACGCGATGAAGATCAAGGCCACCTGGCAGTGCGCCTTCCTGTACGCGGTCTCGTTCGGCGGTTTCGTGGCGTTCTCCACCTACCTGCCCACACTGCTGCAGAACGTCTATGAATTCGCCCAGACCGAGGCGGGCCTGCGTACCGCCGGGTTCTCCATCGCCGCCGTGATCGCCCGCCCGCTCGGCGGCATCTCCTCCGACCGCGTCGGCCCGATCCGGGTGCTCGCGATCTCCTTCGCCGGCGCGCTCGCCATGGCCGTCGTCCTCGCCTTCAAACCGCCGCTGGAGATCCCCGCCGGGGTCAGCTTCGTGCTCATGGCCTTCTTCCTCGGCCTCGGCGCGGGCGGAGTCTTCGCGCTCGTCGCCAAGCTCGTCGAGGCCTCGCGCGTCGGCACCGTCACCGGCCTCGTGGGCGCCGCCGGAGGGCTCGGCGGATACTTCCCGCCGCTGGTCATGGGCGCCGTCTACACCGCCACCGGCGCGTACACGATCGGCTACCTGCTCCTCGCGCTGACCGCCCTGATCGCCCTGCTTTACACCCTGCGCGGGTTCGGAAAATGATTTGCCTGGTCAGGGCTGCTTTGACAGCCTGGTCAGGCTATGCGCTCCCTGCCTGAAGCCGATCCCGGCACCCCTGACATACGCACGCCCTTCCGCTACCTGCTGTGGAACGCGCTGCGGCAGAAAACCGCGCTCTCGATCGGCATCGGATTCGCCACCCTCTGGTGGCTGGGACAGGCGCTCGTCCCCGCCGTGCTCGGCAAGGGCGTCGACGCCGTCACCGCCAAGGACACCCGCGCGCTGCTGATCTGGTCGGCGGTGATGCTCGGGCTGGGCCTGCTGCAGGCCTTCGCCGGCATCATGCGCCACCGCTTCGCCGTCTACAACTGGCTGGCCGCCGCGTACCGCACCGTCCAGCTCACCACCCGCCACGCCACCCGCCTCGGCGCCACGCTGCCCAAGAGGCTGTCGACCGGTGAGGTCATCAGCGTCGGCAACTCCGACATCGCGCACATCGGCAGCTCGATGGACATCCTGCTGCGTGGCACCGGCTCGGTTGTGGCGATCGTCACCGTCACGATCTACCTCATCTCCACCTCCCTGCCGCTCGGCCTGCTCGTGCTCTTCGGCGTGCCGCTCATGGCCATCGCCGTCGGCCCGCTGCTCAAGCCGCTGCACAAGCGCCAGAAGGCCCACCGCGACCTGCAGGGCGAGCTGTCCACACGCTCCGCCGACATCGTCTCCGGCCTGCGCGTCCTGCGCGGCATCGGCGGCGAGCAGGTCTTCTCCGGCCGCTACCAGGAAGAGTCCCAGCGCGTACGCCACGCCGGCGTCCGCGTGGCCGGCATCGAGTCGCTGCTCGAAGGCGCCCAGATCCTCCTGCCCGGCGTGCTCATCGCCGTCGTCACCGGCATCGGCGCCTCCTTCGCGCTCGGCGGCCAGATCACCGCCGGCCAGCTCGTCGCCTTCTACGGCTACGCCGTCTTCCTCATCGGCCCCATGCGCACCCTCACCGAGGCCGCCGACAAGCTGACCAAGGGCCACGTCGCCGCGCGCCGCGTGGTCCGGATCCTGTCGATGGAGCCCGAGGTCGACGGCGGCACCGGCGCCTCCGACGGCGGCGTCCTGCGCGACTCCTACAGCGGCGTCACCCTCCAGCCCGGCACCATGACCGCGCTGGCCGCCCCCACGCCCGAGCAGGCCATCGAAGTCGCCGACCGCCTCGGCCGCTACGTCCCCGGCGACGTCACCTTCGGCGGCGTCGACCTGGCCGAGCTGCCGATCCCCGAGGTCCGCGAGCGCATCCTGGTCGCCGACAACGCCGCCCGCCTGTTCTCCGGCCGCCTGCGCGACGAGCTCGACGTGCGCGGCAACGCCACCATCGACGAGGTACGCCACGCGCTGCGGACCGCCTGCGCCGAAGACATCGTGGACGCGCTGCCCGACGGCCTCGACACCGTGGTCGCCGAGAGCGGCCGCGAGTTCTCCGGCGGCCAGCAGCAGCGGCTGCGCCTGGCCCGCGCCCTCGTGGCCGACCCCGAGGTGCTCGTGCTCGTCGAGCCCACCAGCGCCGTCGACGCCCACAGCGAGGCCCGCATCGCCGAGCGGCTCGCCAAGGCCCGCGCCGGCAAGACCACGCTGATCTGCACCACCAGCCCGCTCGTGCTCGACCGCACCGAACACGTCGTCTACCTGGAGGACGGCCGTGTCCACGCCGAAGGCCCGCACCGCGAACTGCTCGCCACGTCCAGCGCCTACTCGGCGACCGTCACGAGAGGAGAGGACTGACATGGCTGCGGAGCGAACCCGACGCAGCGAACGGAATGGAGGGCCGAGGTACGAGGCACTCCGCGGAGTGAGTGAGGAGTGGTGAGCGACAAATGAGCAGGGAGATCCTGCCGGTCGCCGACCAGAAGCAGGTCCGTGCCTACGCCCGCCGGCTGACGCTCAAATACCCGCGCCGGCTCACCGTCGCGCTCGCGCTGCACGGGCTGGCCGCCGTGTCGGGCCTGGCCGTGCCGTGGCAGCTCGGCCGGCTGGTCCAGGACGTACAGGACGGCGCCCGGGTCAACGTGTGGATCGTCGGCCTGGCCATCGGCGGCTTCCTGCTCATGCAGGCGCTGCTGGTGCGTTTCGCCGTGCTCGCCTCCTCCCGGCTCGGCGAACGCGTGCTGGCCGAGCTGCGCGAGGAGTTCGTCGACCGCGTGCTCGGGCTGCCGCTCTCCACCGTCGAGCGGGCGGGCTCCGGTGACCTGATCACCCGTACGTCTCGGGACGTCGACTCGCTGTCCAGGACGGTGCGGCACGCCGTACCGGAGACACTGATCGCGATCGTCACCTTCGCGATCACCATCGGCGCGCTGCTGCTGGTCAGCCCGCTGCTCACGCTGCCCATGCTGATCGCCGCGCCCATTCTGTGGATCGCCACCCGCTGGTACCTGCGCCGGGCGCGCGACGGCTACCTGCGCGAGAACGCGGCCTACGCCGACATGACCGAGGGCCTGGCCGAGACCGTCGAAGGCGCCCGTGCCGTCGAGGCCCTGGGCCTGCAGCGCCGGCGCGCCGACCGTACCGACCGCGACATCACCGCCTCCTACGCCGCCGAGCGCTACACCCTCGGGCTGCGCACGGTCTGGTTCCCCGCCGTGGAACTCGGCTACGTGCTGCCCGTCGTCGTCAGCCTGATGGTCGGCGGCCTCTTCTACATCAACGACTGGGTCACGCTCGCCCAGGTCACCGCCGCCACCCTCTACGCGCAGCAGCTCATCGACCCGCTCGACCGCTTCCTCATGTGGATCGACGAGCTCCAGGTCGGCGGCGCCGCCATGTCCCGCCTGCTGGGCGTGGCCAACGTGCCCGACGACCGCACCGCCACCGGCGCCCGGCCCGCGGGCGAACACCTGGAGGCCGACGACGTCCGCTACGCCTACCGGACCGGCCGGGACGTCCTGCACGGCGTCTCGCTGACCGTCGCGCCCGGCGAACGCCTGGCCATGGTCGGCCCGTCCGGCGCCGGCAAGTCCACGCTCGGCAGGTTGCTGGCCGGCATCCACGGCCCGCGTACCGGCGCCGTGACCGTCGGCGACGTCCCCCTGGTGGACCTCCCCCTGGACGACCTGCGCGGCCACGTCGCCCTCGTCACCCAGGAACACCACGTCTTCAAGGGCACGCTGCGCGACAACCTGCTCATCGCCCGTCCCGACGCCACCGACGATCGGGTACGGCAGGCGCTGGCGGCCGTCGACGCCCTCGACTGGGCGCTGGCCCTGGACGACGGCCTCGACACGGAAGTCGGCTCCGGCGGCCTGGCCGTGTCCCCGGCCCAGGCCCAGCAGCTGGCACTGGCCCGCCTGGTCCTGGCCGACCCGCACACCCTGGTACTCGACGAGGCCACCTCCCTCATCGACCCGCGAGCGGCCAGAAACCTGGAACGCTCACTGGCCGCCGTCCTGGAGGGCCGCACCGTCATCGCCATCGCCCACCGCCTGTACACGGCCCACGACGCCGACCGGGTCGCGGTGGTGGAGGACGGGACGATCAGCGAACTGGGCAGCCACGACGAACTCGTGGCCCAGGGCGGCTCCTACGCCGCCTTGTGGTCCAGCTGGCACGGCACCCCCGCCCCCCACTAACCCCCACCCCCTCCGATCTCGGGTCCCGATCTCTCGGGCTCGGGTCTTGGTGGTCCGATTTGGAGCCTGGGTCCTGGTCACCCGATCTTGGGTCTCGGTCTTCCTGGTCTGGGGTCTTGGTCCGTCCGATTTGGGACTCGGGTGGTTGCATGGGTGAGCCCCGCTCCGGGTTTCTGGAGCGGGGCTTGGTGGGTGGGGGCCGCTTGCCGTACACGGTGATGGGTCAGGGGTGGTTGCGCAGGCGGTAGGCGACCGTGGAGACCCAGGCCAGCGCGACCGACACCCCGATCGCCAGGGTGAGGGAGCCGAACCGGCCGCCGCTCATCGCCCAGCCGTTGCCCAGGATGACGGCCACGCCGGCCGCCCGGGAGATGATCGCGGAGGTGCGGTCGCCGGTGCGGGTGAAGTGGCGGCCCAGGACGAAACCGGCGGCGGCCAGTGCGAAGAAGGTGATCGAGCCGGCGGCCATGTGGGCGATCGCGTGCCAGCTCATCCCGGCCGGAGGGCCTGCCGGGGTGCCGACCGGGAAGCCGTCGCCGGCGTCCATGGTGAAGGCTCCGGCGGCGATCATCCCGACGCCGACGGTGCGGATCAGGCGGGGTGTCCAGACGCCGCCCGGCCGGCCGTGCAGGGCGCGGCGCAGGCCGGTCGCGCCTGCGATGAACAGCACCCCGACCGTGACGAAGGTGGCGATCTGGATCCAGCCGAGTTCGCCGGTGGCCAGCTGGCTGAGCGGGTGGCGGGTGAGGTCGAAGCCCGCGCGGGTGAACGCCTGGGCCAGGGAGACCACCACCCAGACCGGTGCGGCGAGCGCGGCGGCGGTCAGCAGCGTGCGGGTGGTGATGGGGGCGGTGGTGGTGGTCATTTGTCGGGTCCTTTCGGTGTCTTCTGCTTACGCGTCGCTCGGGGCATGTGACAGGGAACGCTAGGGTGTGCGGCATGAGGTTTTTGCTGACGACCATGGGCCAGCCGAGGGCTGATGAGGCGCTTCAGATGGAGATGGGGAAGTTCATCCAGGAGCTGACCGAGGCGGGCGCGCTGATCGCCACCGGCGGCATGGAGCTGGGTGGCACCCTGATCAAGTCGGTCGGCGGCGAGATCACCGTCATGGACGGTCCGTTCGCCGAGGCCAAGGAGATGGCGGGCGGGTTCGCGCTGATCGACGTCGGCTCCCGGGAGGAGGCGCTGGAGCTCTCCCGGCGCTTCTTCGCGATCATCGGGGATGGTGAGGGCAGGATGCAGCTGATCTACGGGTGACGGCCGCAGCCGCGGTCAGCGCCGTCTGGAAGGCGGAGTCCGCACGGATCATCGCCGGTCTGACGCGGATGGTCAGGGATGTGGGCCTGGCCGAGGAACTTGCCCAGGACGCACTGGTTGCCGCTTTGGAGCAGTGGCCTGACCAGGGCGTACCTGACAATCCTGGGGCTTGGCTCATGACGGCGGCCAAGCGGCGCGCCGTCGACCACCTGCGGCGCGGCGAACGGCAGGGGCGCAAACACGCCGAGATCGCCCGCACGCTGGAGCAGGAGACCGGCCGGGACGCGGAGGCCGACCGGGACGCCGGGGGCGCCGGGGCTGGTCTCGACGGGGAGCTGTCTGGGGCTTCGGGGCTGGACGATGATGTTCTGCGCCTGATGTTCATCTCGAGCCATCCGGTCCTGCCCACCGAGCAACGGGCCGCGCTGACCCTGCGCCTGCTCGGTGGGCTGACCTCCCAGGAGATCGCGCGTGCCTTCCTGGTCCCCGAGCAGACCGTCGCCCAGCGCATCGCCAGGGCCAAGCGCACGCTGGCCGACGAGCAGATCCCCTTCGAACTCCCGCCCGGCCCCGAACTCGCCACCCGCCTGGCCTCCGTCCTGGAGGTCCTCTACCTGATCTTCAACGAGGGCTACTCCGCCACGGCCGGCGACGACCTGACCCGCCCCGCCCTCGCCCTGGAAGCCCTCCGCCTGGGACGCCTGCTGGCCGGCCTGGCTCCCGACGAGGCCGAGGTGCACGGTCTCGTCGCGCTGATGGAGATCCAGCAGTCGCGCTCGGCCGCCCGCACCGGTCCGTCCGGCGAACCCGTCCAGCTCCACGAGCAAGACCGCGGCCTCTGGGACCGGGACCTGATCAATCGCGGCTTCGCCTCGATGCTGCGCGCCCGCCAGTCCGGCGGCCCCCTGGGTCCCTACGTCCTGCAGGCCGCCATCGCCGTCTCCCACGCCCAGGCCGACAGCGCCGCCGAGACCAACTGGCCCCAGATCGCCGCCCTGTACGGGGCATTGGCCCGCTTGATGCCGTCTCCGGTCGTCCAGCTCAACCGCGCCGTGGCCGTGGGCATGGCCGAGGGCCCGGAGGCAGGGCTGCTGCTGATCGACGAGCTGACCAGGGACCCGGCCCTGAAGGACTACCACCCGCTGTCGGTGGTGCATGGCGACCTGCTGGCCCGGTTGGGGCGGCACGAGGAGGCCAGGACCCAGTTCGAACGCGCCGCCACCCTGACCCGAAACGCCGCCGAACGCACCTTCCTCCTCAAACGCGCCACCACCCCACACGCACCCACCACCCCCCACGCACCCACCACCCCACAGCCCTACACCCCCGCGCCCGAGACCACGGCCCCGCCCGGCGGCGGGACCAGGCCGGACAGCGCAGCTGAGCTCGACACCCTCACGGCCGAGACCATGGCCCCGCCCGGCAGCATGACCAGGCCGGACAGCGTCACTGGACCCGACGCCTCGCCCCGCCCGGCCGCTGTCGCTGGGCCCGATACCGACGCGCCCGGCGCTCCGCCCCGATCGGACGGCACCACCGCGTCCGAGCTTGGCGTGGAACCGGTCGGGGCGTTGGGGGAGGTGGTGGAGGGGTTTCTGGCGCGGGTGGATCTGGGGGCGGAGACGTTGCGGTCCTATGGGCAGACGTTGCGGAGGCTCCGGCTGGACCTGGGGCCTCGTACGCCGCTGGGTGCGGTGGACGCCGCGATGGTGGCCAGGGTGTTCGCGCTCGCCTGGGGTACGGCCGCGCCCAAGACCTGGAACCGGCACCGCGCCGCCGTACGCTCATTCTCGGCATGGGCCGCCATCCCCGACCTCTCCACCGACCTGGAACGCAGAGCGGAGAGCCGCGAACGGCGCCCGGCCGTGGACGGGCCCGGACTGCAAGCCCTGTGGCGCCACCCGTCTCTGCGTGAGCGGACCCTGTGGCGCCTCATCCACGAGTCCGGCGCCGGCGCGAAGACCGTGCTCTCCCTCAACGTCGAGGACCTGGACCTGGAAGCGCGCCGCGCCCGCGTGGGTCCGACGTGGATCACCTGGGGCTACGGCACCGCCGAACTCCTGTCCGGCCTGCTGGCGGGCCGGTCGAGAGGCCCGGTCTTCCTGGCCGACCGCAGACCCGCGCCGGCCCGCAGACCGAAGCCCGAAGACCTGTGCCCGGTGACGGGCCGGGGCCGGCTGTCGTACGAGCGTTCGGAGTATCTCTTCAAGCAGGCCTCCGGCGGCTTCACACTTCATCAACTTAAAGTCTGGAATAGAGCATTCCGTTCTGCTAGAGTAGAGCCATCGAACGAAAGCGAAAGGGAGCTCTCATGACCGAGTGGAACATCCTCACCCAGGCCCACACCGCCCTCCGTCAGGCCGTCGCCGGCGTCCCGGACAACGGCTGGCAGCTCCCCACCCCCTGCTCGGACTGGAACGTCACCCAGGTCCTCCAGCACGCGGCCGGCGACCAGCTCGGCTACGCCAGCTTCCTGACCGGCGGCCCCCGCCCCGACGAGGACCCCTTCGCCCCCTCCGGCACCCTGTCGGCCTCGGTCGCGGACACCCTGGAGCCCGCCCTGGCCGCCGCCGAGCAGGCCTGGTCCGACGTGGCAGAGAACGCGGTGGACGTCCCCGTCCCGCTCCCGCCCTTCAAGCTCCCCGCCCCGGTGGCCGTGGGCGCCTGCGCCCTGGACGCCGCCGTGCACGCCTGGGACATCGCCATGGCCACCGGCCGTCCCTCCCCGCTGACCGCCGACCTGGCCCGCGACCTCCTCCCCGTCGCCCACCAGATCGTCGAAGGCCCCCGCGCCTACGGCATGTACGCCGCCGCCCTGGACGCCGAGGCCAACGACGACGCCGTGGCCACCCTCCTCCGCTACCTCGGCCGCAACCCCACCTGGACCCCCACCCCCTGACCCCCACCACCCTGGCCACCCCTAGCTCCTCGGCAAGCCCCCCGGAAACCCCCGGTCCACCCAGAACCCCAAGCCCAACACCCAAGCAGCACGACGGAGAACTGCGGGGTAGGGCGGGAAGGGGAGCCGAGGGCCGGGCGTCCGCCAGGGCCGGAGAATCCACGCGCCCAAGAAGCCACGGGCTGAGAAACCGCCTGGACCAGGTCAGGCCCTGCGGTGAGGCCCCATGGGGTTGAGCCCCCCGGGCGGGACAGGGCAGGAGTTAGCACTTGGTGGCCGGCTGGGGTGGGAGTTTGGCGTCGGTGAGGTAGCGGTCGATGTGGTCGCGGGCGCAGGCGCTGAACATGTACAGCGTGTGCCCGGGCCCCTCGTGACGTACCACCGCGCTCCCCGGCACCTGGTCCACCACCCGCTTCACCGCGTCCGACTCGCCCCACGCCCCGGTCCCCAGCAACGGCGGCAACCCCTTGGGCAGCGGCTTGGGAGGATTGGTCACGCCGGTCGGCCAGCCCACGCAGCCCATGGTCCCGCTGGCCAGCGTGCCCGCGGCGCCGACGTTGGGTGCGACCTTGCGCAACCGGCGCAGGCCCGCCTCCATCGACGCCCGGTCGGCGAAGCGCGGCCAGTCGGTGCACTCGGTGACGCCGGTGGACTGGTCGGGGTAGCGCAGGCCGCGCTCGGGGACGAAGCCGGAGGCGTCACCCGTCACCGCGCTCTCGATGGCGGCTGATACGGCGGGGAAGCCATCGGGGCCGCCACGGACCATGCCCAGCATGAAGTCCTGCAGGTCGGTGCCGTTGTAGGCGACTCCGGGGGCCTTCTTGGCCGGGATCGGTTCGCGGTTGGCCGCCGCCACCAGTGCGCGCCACTCGCGGGCGGAGCCGGCGCCCTTCCAGGTGAAGTAGCGGGCCGCGGAGGTCTCGTTGGTTCTGGCCATCGCGTCCAGCTCGGCGGGCCAGTCGGCGGCGCTGTGGTTCCAGGTGCCGTCCAGGGCGATGGTCCTGACCTTGCCGGGGAACAGCCTGGCGTAGTCCTGGCCGTAGAAGCCCGCATAGGAGGCGCCGTAGTAGTTGAGCCGGCTCTCGCCCAGGGCCTTCCTGATGGCCTCCATGTCGCGGGCGTGGTCGGCGGAGCTCATGTTGGCGAACAGCTCGGGGTCCTTGCTACGGCACGGCTCGGCGTAGCCCCGGTTGGTTTCGTGCAGGCGGCCGAACTCCGCGTCGTCCCTGGGGTAGGCGGCGATCGGGATCCTGGTCCACACGCAGGGCAGGCCGGTGCTGAGGCCGCGGAACTGCTCGCCGTAGCCACGGGTGTCCCAGGTGACGACGTGCATGCGCTTGCGCAGGTTTGCCCAGGTGGCGGCGGTCTGCTGGGTCAGGGCGATGCCGGGGCCGCCCGGCCCGCCATAGGCGATCAGGGCGGAGCCCTCGGCCCGGCCGGTCGACTTGAGGCGGCCGAGCTTCAGCGTGATGGTGCGCCCGGCGGGTTTGCTCCAGTCGACGGGCACCTTGAGGTCGGCGCACTCCATGCCGACCTTGTCGCCTGGGCAGGGGCTCCAGGAGAGGTCGTCGGCAGGCGTGGGGGTGGCCGTCAGCGCCAGTGTGAGGGCGAGGGATGTCCACATGGCGTCAAGGATCGTGGGGGAGGGGTGGGGGGCGCGTCGGACCACGGTCTGGTGTTGGCAGGCCGTGGTCCGACCCAGGTATGTCAGCCCACGGTACGGCGCAGCGCCTCGCCGGTCAGCGAACCGGCGAAGCCGAGCAGCTCGGCGGGGGTGCCCTCGAAGACGATCTCGCCGCCGTCCTTGCCCCCGTCGGGCCCCAGGTCGATGATCCAGTCGGCGTGCATGATCACGTCGAGGTTGTGCTCGATGACCACGACCGTGTTGCCCTGGTCGACCAGCCGGTTCATCAGCGCCAGCAGCGTGCCGACGTCGGACATGTGCAGGCCGGTGGTCGGCTCGTCGAGCACGTAAACGCCGCCGGTGCGCTGGAGCTGGGTGGCCAGCTTGATGCGCTGCCGTTCGCCGCCGGACAGGCTGCTCAGCGACTGGCCGAGCGACAGATAGTCCAGGCCGACGTCGATCAGCCCCTGCAGCTTGGGCCGCACAGCCTTCTCGGTGAAGAACTCCACCGCCTCCTCGGCCGCCATCTCCAGCACGTCCGCGATGGACTTGCCGCGCAGCTCGTGCGCGAGCACCGACTCCTTGAACCGGCGGCCGTCGCAGGTGTCGCAGTGGGTGGTGACCGGGTCCATGTAGGCGACCTCGGTGATGATGACGCCCTTGCCCTGGCAGCCCTCGCAGGCGCCGTCGGAGTTGAAGCTGAACAGGCCCGGCGCCACCCCGTTGGCCTTGGCGAACAGCGAGCGGATCGTGTCCATGACGCCGATGTAGGTGGACGGGGTGGAGCGGGTGGACGCGCCGATCGCCGACTGGTCGACGAAGACCGACTCGGGGTAGGTGGTCATGAACACGTCGGCGATCAGGCTGGACTTGCCCGAGCCCGCCACGCCGGTGACCGCGGTGAGCACCCCGGTCGGCACGCTGACCGAGACGTTCTTGAGGTTGTGCAGGTCGGCGCCCTCGATCGGCAGCTTGCCGTCGGGGGTCCTGACCTCCGTCTTGAGCGTGCCGGTGGCGCGCAGCCCCGCGCCGGTGCGGGTGTCGGCCCGGCGCAGCTCCTCGACGGTGCCCTCGAAGACGATCGTGCCGCCGTGGGCGCCGGCGCCGGGGCCGACGTCGACCACGTGGTCGGCCACCGCGATCACGTCGGGGTCGTGCTCGACCACCAGCACGGTGTTGCCCTGGTCGCGCAGCGCGGCCAGCAGCGTGTTGAGCCGGCCCACGTCGCGCGGGTGCAGTCCGGTGCTGGGCTCGTCGAAGATGTAGGTGACGCCGATCAGCGTGCTGCCGAGGTGCTTGACCAGCTTGAGCCGCTGCCCCTCGCCGCCCGACAGCGTGGCCGTGGCCCGGTCGAGGCTGAGGTAGCCGAGCCCGATGCCGGCCACCCGCTCCAGGGCGACCCGAGCCCCGTCGGCCAGCGGGTTGCCCAGCCCGGCCAGCTCCTCGATCAGGTCGGTGATCTGCATGGCCGCGTAGTCGGCGATGTTCCGGCCGTTGACGCGCGGGGCCAGCGCCTCGGGGCTGAGCCTGGCGCCGTGGCAGAGCGTGCAGACGCCCTCGGTGATGAACGGCTTGATCTGCTCGCGCGTCTTGTCGCTGGTCTCACGCTTGAGCTTCGTACGCACGAAGTTGTCGAGCAGCCCCTCGTAGGTCATGTTGAACATGCCGCCGACCGAGACCTTGCCGGAGCCGTGCAGGAACGCGTGCTCCTCCTCCGGCGAGTAGTCCTTGACCGGCTTGTCCGGGTCGATCGGCTCGTGCTTGGCGTAGACCTGCCAGGCGGCGCTGCCGACCTTGTAACCCGGCAGCAGGATGGCGCCCTCGTTGAGCGACTTCTCGCGGTCGACCATCATCTCCAGGATCGGCTGCACAGACCGGCCGATGCCATCGCACTCCGGGCACATGCCCTTGGGGTCGTTGAAGGAGAAGAGGTTGACCGGCAGCCCGCTCTCGCGGGAGAACAGGCCGCGGATCATCGGCATGATGTCGGTCATGGTGCCGACGGTGGAGCGGGCGTTGCCGCTGACCGGCTTCTGGTCGACGATGACGGGCGTGGTCAGCCCGCTGATGGCGTCGGCGTGTGGCCGCTCGTACTTGGGCAGCTGGTTGCGGATGAACCAGCTGAAGGTCCCGTAGAGCTGGCGCTGCGCCTCGACCGCGACGGTGTCGAAGACGATCGACGACTTTCCGGAGCCTGAGACACCGGTGAACACGGTGATCTTGTTCTTGGGGATCTCCAGGGAGACATCCTTGAGGTTGTGCTCCCTGGCCCCGACAATCGTGATGTTTTCGCGCACCGGCGCAGCTTAGCCACCGGCACCGACAAGTTCAGACCTCCAGCGCCCGCTTCAGGAAGTCCACCTGGAGCAGTAGGAGGTTCTCCGCCACGACCTCCTGCGGGGTCATGTGCGTGACGCCCGACAGCGGCAGCACGCTGTGCTGACGGCCGGCGGCGAGCAGGGCGGACGACAGCCGCAGCGTGTGCGCCGCCACCACGTTGTCGTCGGCCAGGCCGTGGATCAGCAGCAGCGGGCGCTCCAGCTTGGCGGCGTCACCGAACAGCGAGGACTGGTCGTAGACCTGCGGCTGCTCGTCGGGGTGGCCGAGGTAGCGCTCGGTGTAGCAGGTGTCGTAGAGCCGCCAGTCGGTCACCGGGGCCCCGGCGATCGCCGCGTGGAAGACGTCGGGACGGCGCAGCACGGCCAGCGCCGCCAGGTAGCCGCCGAACGACCAGCCCCTGATCGCCACCTTGGTCAGGTCGAGGTCGTTCGAGTACTGCTCGGCCACTCCCTGCAGGGCGTCGATCTGGTCCTCCAGCACCGGCCCTGCCAGGTCGTCGAGCACGGCCCGCTCGAAGGCCGGGCCGCGGCCGGGAGTGCCGCGGCCGTCGGCCACGACGACCGCGAAGCCCTGCTCGGCGAACCACTGGCTGCCCAGGTAGGCGTTGTGGCTCGACAGCACCCGCTGCGCGTGCGGCCCGCCGTACGGATCCATGAGGACGGGCAGCTTGCCGGAACCGGACTCGTACCACGAGGGCAGCACCACAGCGGTGGACAGCTCGCGCCGGCCCGAGCGGCCGAGTGAGACGCGCAGGTCGAGGCCGGGGCGCTCGGCCAGCGACGCGACCGGGATGGCCATGCCGTCGCGCCTGACGACGGTGGTCGAGACGCCCTCGCTGTCGAGGGTCTGCTCGCTCAGCACGCCGACGCCGCCTGACATGCGGCCGGAGAAGACGCCTGAGCGGGTGGAGACGGGCAGCAGGGAGGTGCCGTCCCAGGTCCAGAGCTGGATCTCGCTGGGGTCGCCGCCGCTGGCGCGGAACAGCACGCTGTCGTGGTCGACGTCGAGGACCTCGCGCACCTGCAGGGTGGGCGGGGTGACGGCCCGGTCGCCGACGAACAGCCGGTTGCCGCCGTCCTGGGCGGCGATCCAGACCAGCGAGCCGTCGTCGAGGTGGGCGGGGACGCCGCCGAAGACGTCCACCCACGCCGGGTCGGTGTCCTCGCGCACGAGCGTCGATGCGCCGGTCAGCGGGTCGACGGAGAACAGCCGCAGCGCCTTCTGGCCGCGCGGCATGGTCACGATCGACAGCGCGTGGGAGTCCCAGGAGGCGGCGGCCAGGTACTCGTCGTCGAACGGCACCGCCACCCGCGAGCCGTCCAGGCCCAGGACGAACAGCTCGACCCGGGCATTCGGCGTGCCGGCCGCGGGATAACGCTGGGGTACGGCCGGCCGGTCCGGATTGGCCGGATCGGCGATGTACCACTGCTGGACCGGCGCCTCGTCGGCCCGCTCCACCAGCAGTTTGTCACCGCCGGGCGCCCACCAGTGGCCGCGCATCCGGTCCATCTCCTCGGCGGCGATGAACTCGGCCAGCCCGTAGGTGACGGTCTCCGACTCCGGCGCGGCCAGCACGCGGTCGCGGCCCGAGGCCAGGTCGTGCACGTGGAGAGCGCCGCCGGTGACGTAGGCGACGCTGCGGCCGTCGGGGGACAGGCGGGGGTCGATGACCGCGCCCGCGGTCTCGATCCTGCGGGTGCGGCCGGTGGCCGGCTCGGTCAGGTAGAGGCCGCCGGCCAGCGCGAAGGCGACCAGCGCGGCCTCGGCGTCGGCGGAGTAGGCGACCACGCCGCCGGCCTGCTCCCGGCTGCGCTCGCGCCGGGCCTTCTCCTCCGGCGGGAGGTTCTCCTCGTCGGCGTCGGCGAGCTTGCGCGGGTCGACGACCATCCGCTCGACGTGGGTCTCGGTGTCGAGCTCCCACAGGCACGTGACCGGGTCGACGCCCGACTGGGTGCGCAGGAAGAGCACCCGCCCGCCGTCGGGAGAGATCGTGAAGCCCCTCGGCACTCCAAGGGTGAATCGTCGGGTCCGTGCGGACATGCGCGGGTAACTCTCACTCATGGCCTCAATCCTGCCAGCAAGGCGCCTTTGGTTAGGCTCGGGGACATGACTGATCGGCGGCTGCTGCTCGTGCACGCGCACCCGGACGACGAGACGATCAACACCGGGGCCGCGATGGCGCGCTACGTGGCGGAGGGCGCGCACGTCACGCTGGTGACCTGCACGCTGGGCGAGGAGG
Organism: Nonomuraea endophytica; assembly: GCF_014203235.1. Taxonomy (GTDB): domain Bacteria; phylum Actinomycetota; class Actinomycetes; order Streptosporangiales; family Streptosporangiaceae; genus Nonomuraea; species Nonomuraea endophytica. Next base: position 283,747 of record NZ_JACHIN010000009.1, read on the forward strand.
GCGAGGTGATCCCGCCGGAGCTGGCCCATCTGGAGGGCGATCCCGAGCTGGGCGAGTACCGCGCGAAGGAGCTGGTCGAGGCGCTCCGGGCGCTGGGCGTGGACGACCACCGCTACCTGGGCTACCGCGACTCGGGCATGATGGGCGCCGCCTCCAACGACGACGCGTCCGCCTTCTGGGGCGCCGACGTGGACGAGGCGGCGGCCAGGCTGGTCACGGTGATCCGCGAGGTGCGCCCGCAGGTCCTGGTCACCTACGACGCCAACGGCTACTACGGCCACCCCGACCACATCCAGGCCCACCGCGTCTCGGTCCGGGCCTTCGACCTGGCCGCCGACCCCGCCTTCCGCCCGGAGGACGGCGAGCCGTGGCAGGTGGCCAAGTTCTACTTCACCGCCACCGCCAAGTCGGTGATGCGCAGGGACGCCGAGGCGCTGGCCGACTCCGGCACCGGCTTCCTCGTCGAGGACCCGGGCGACCTGCCGTTCGGCAGCGCCGACGACGAGATCACCACCGAGGTCGACGCCCGGCCCTGGCTGGTCAACAAGCTGGACGCCATGCGCGCCCACGCCACCCAGATCACCGTGAAGGCGCCGTTCTTCGCGCTGTCCAACAACATCGGCCAGCGGGCGGCCGGGGTGGAGCACTTCATCCTGTATCGCGGCGCCATGGGCAAGGCGATCCCGGGCGCTCCGGTCGAGGCCGGTGGGATCGGCGAGCCGTACACCCGCGAGAACGACCTGTTCTCCGGCATCGACTAACCTCGTTCGCCATGGAGCAGTCGGCGTTGGGTGGCGCGGCCTACGGCATGTTGCTGGTGCTGGGCCTCGCGATGGGCCTGGTCGGCGGGTTCACCCATGCCTGGCATCTCGGGCAGATCCCGATCGCGTCGGTCGTGTGGGTGCTGCTGCTGTTCGGCATCTGCTGGGGCGCGGGCCTGATGATGCGCTCCAAGCTGGGCGCAGGGCTCGTCGCCGTCGGCTGGCTGCTGGTGTCGATGGCGTTCTCGCTCAAGTGGGCGGCGGGCGACCTCGTGATCGCCGGCGACCTCGCGGGCTATCTCTACCTTTACGGCGGAGCCGTCGCCGTGGTCGTGGCCTTCCTGCTCGCGCCCTCGTCGCCCGCCTCGGGATCGTGGCTCCTCTACGGCCAGCAGTCCAAGAACCCGGCCCAGGACATGTGACGAGGGGGCAGCCGGTCTGCGGGCGGCTGCCCCCTCGAGATCCCATCTGTCTTTACTGGGTGGGCGTCGTCGGCTCGGGGGTGTCCCCCGGCGGCTCGGTCTCCTCGGGGGGAGCGGTGTCCGTCGGGGTGGGCTCGGTCGGCGCGGGGCAGATCGGCACGCCGGTGTCGGTCGGTGTCGGTGTTCCGGGATCCGTGGCGGTCGGCGTGCCCGTGCCGGTGGGCGTGGGCGTGCCGGGGTCCGTCGCGGTCGGTGTCGCGGTGGGGGTCGGCGTCGGTGTCGGGGTGCCGGCGGCCAAGGGCGAAGGCGTGTCCGTGGCCGTGGGCGTGCCGGTGGGCGTCGGGGTGCCCGGGTCAGTGGGCGTGGGCTCCGGCGGCGCGGGCTGGCAGGTGAACGTGACCGTCACCGTCTCGGCGGGCGGCGCGGGGGCCTGTTCGGTGACCGTCACGGTCGCCGTCTGGGTGACCGTGACCGTCTCGGCCGGGGCCGTCGCGGTGACCGTCGTGGTGGCGCCGCCGGTCGGCGTCGCGGTGACGGTCTTGGTCGGCCACGGCAGCGCCTTCAGGCTTACCGCGGGCTTGCCCTTCTTCTTGAAGGAGCCCTTGCCGAGCTTCTTGGTGGTCTTGCCCGCCCCGGTCGTCACGGGGAGCTGCGCGGTGGCCGTCTTGCACTTCTTGGCCTTGCACACGCGCTGCTTGACGGTGAACCGTGCGGCTCCCGCGTAGCTGACCGCTACGTCCAGATAGGAGACGCCCTTCTTCTTGACGACCTTCGTCTTGGCGGTGTACTCCCCACCTGAGGAGGTGGGAGTGGGACTCGTGGTCGGTGTCGCTAAGGCGACCTGGGCGCCGACGGGGTGGCTCACGTCTCGTAGGGGGTCCGATGCTGACGTCTGGGTGACCGCGACGCCGCCTACTGTGGCGAGTGCCATCGTTCCGACAACCGCGGTCAAGATGGTGAATCGCATGATCCTGCTCTTGTGGGAGATTTCAGGACGTGGATCATTATTCCGACTTGTCAAGATTGGTCAAGGGTGAGTCGACCGAAAACCCCCTACCGAATCCGCCGGGTCGTAAACCTCGTGAACCTGGCCACGCCCCTCGGCCTGCTCATCTCCGTCGTCGGCGGGGCCGTGCGGGAACCCGGGCCCGACGGCCTGATCCTGGCTTTCGGCTACCGCTACCGCTTCCCCGTCGCCGGCGCTTTCACCGTGGGAAACGTCGTCCTGACCAGGCACCACAGCCTCGACGAACGCCTCATCCGGCACGAGGGCCGCCACGCGACCCAGTGGGCCTGCTGTGCCGGGCTCCCCATGCTCCCGCTCTACCTGCTCGCCATGTTCACCTCCCTGCTCATTTGCGGACACCAGGCCTCCTACAACGTGTTCGAACGGCTGGCCAACCTGGATGACGGCGGCTACCCCAGGAAAGCCCCCTGGTGGAGAAGACGCCCACATGGGGATCATTCAGAGTGATCGCTCAGTTACTCAGGGCAGGGGACCGTTCATGACGCAGACCGTTCACGCGCCTCAGTGGCCGGAGGACTTCCGTGACCGCCTCACCGCTCCTCTGCCCGACTTCCGCGAGCTGCTGAGCGCGGCCTGGCACGGCGGATTCCGGCCCGACATCGGGGACGCCGACCAGATTCCCGTGTTGCGCGGCGGCGGCCTGCCACGGGTGGAGACCGGCCAGACGGCCGTGACGTGGGTCGGCCACTCGACGTTCGTGGTGCAGGTGGGCGGTCTGACGGTGCTGACCGATCCGGTGTGGTCGCGCCGCATCCCGGGGACCCGGCAGCGGCTCACGCCCCCCGGTGTGGCCTGGAGCGACCTGCCCAAGATCGACGCCGTGGTGATCAGCCACAACCACTATGACCACCTTGACGCGCCCACCATCCGCCGGCTGCCCCGCCACACGCCCATGCTCGTGCCCGCCCGGCTCGGCCCGTGGTTCACCCGGCGGGGGTTCAGGCAGGTCCACGAGCTGGACTGGTGGGACTCCACGAAGATCGGCGACGTGCGCTTCGACTTCGTGCCCGCCCACCACTGGAGCCGCCGGACCATCTGGGACACCTGCAAGACGCTGTGGGGCGGCTGGGTGATCGGCGAATCGGTCTACTTCGCCGGTGACACCGCCTACGGGGAACGGCTGACGCAGATCGGCGAGCGCTACCCCGGGCTGGACCTGGCGCTGATGCCGGTCGGCGCCTACGAGCCCAACTGGTTCATGAAGACCTCCCACGTCAACCCTGCCGAGGCCGTCCAGGGGTTCCTGGACGTCGGGGCGAGCCGGATGGCGACCATGCACTGGGGGACGTTCCTGCTGTCGGGGGAGGAACTGCTGGCCCCGATCATCAGCACGCGGGCCGCGTGGAGCGCGCTGGGGCTGCCGCGCGAGAGCCTCTGGGACCTGGCCGTGGGCGAGTCCCGGACGTTCACGCCCTGACCCGCGCCCTGACCTTGGCCAGCGCGAGCGCGCCGATGCCGAGGCCGGAGACCGCTCCGGCCGCCAGCACCGAGGCGGTCGACGGGCCGACGATCGTGATGCCGGCCAGGGCCAGGCCGGAGACGACCGCGGAGAGGGCCGCGTAGATCCAGACGGCCAGCCGTACCACGGAGAGGTCGGCGACCAGCCACGCCAGGGCGGGCAGGAGCAGGATGCCGTGCATGAGGACGGCGTGCGCGGGCTTGAGCGAGCCGGCGAGCAGGTAGGCGGTCCGGGGGTCGCCGCTCATCACCTCGACCAGCCCGCGGGCGATCATCACGCCGCCGAACGCCATCGCGAGCAGCAGCGTCACGAACCCGGCGCGGACCGCGAGCAGCATCGCCGGAGCGGCCTCGGCATGGCGGCGGAACGCGGCCACGGTCATGACGACCACGCTCACGATGAGGACGCCGCCGCCGGCCGCCAGCGTGCGGGCGATCAGCGCGTCGAGCGGCGTCTCCATGTTGAAGTGGGACGGCACGCCGCGCCACGCCTGCAGCGTGATCAGCGACACCTCGACCACCGAGGCCGCGGTGAACGCCCCCATCAGCCACGTACGGCCGCGCAACCGCACCAGCGAGGTCACCCAGGCCAGCGTCAGCACGCTCAGCCCGAACGACAGCCCGAACGTGAACGGCTTGCGCCACCCCACCGGCCCGTCCCAGGGGCCGCCGGACACGGCGAGCAGCCCGAGGTGGAACAGGCCGGCGACGACGAGCAGGGAGCCGATCGGGTACCAGAGGCGGTTCATGCCTCCAGGGTCGTGCGGGACGCGGCGCCGGGCATCGGCGCCGCGTCGTGTTCCCGGCTACACCTAGGGATGTAGGCGCAGGGTGTGGACACGGGCGCCGAGCATCGGCAGCAGCCTGCCCTGGGCCCACAGCTCCGTCTGGTCCCAGTAGTTGGCGTGGTAGGCGTGGCCGGAGGCGCCGGTCAGGTTGATCCACTGCGACTTGGCCAGGTCGCTCAGGTCGATGATCATGCGCATCGAGGGGACGGCGTTGATCTCGTAGCCGATCTGCGCGTTCCAGCCGGTGGCGTTGACCGCGTCCTTGCTGCCCGCGACGCTGACCGGGCCGCGGTTGAACAACATCTCGATCGGGGCGATGCCCGAGGTGCCGAACGTGGCGTTGGTGAGCCGCAGCGTGTGCAGGTCGCCCCAGCGCCACTGCTTCACCTCGGCGCCGAACCGGTCGGACAGCTCCTGGTAGGCGTCGGCCATGGCCTGGCGCAGCACGTCGTCGCGGGTCTCGGTGCGGTCCTTGGTGGTGGTCACGTCCCAGAACGGGTCCTCGGGCGTCTGGAGGAGGTTGCCCACGACCTCGAACCAGCGGTCGCCGCCGGCCGGGCGGGCCTGCTGGGGGAGGTCGTCGTCGAACAGGCCCTTCAGCAGGTGGCGCCAGACGGCGTTGAAGTAGGCGGCGGGGGCCGAGTCGAGGGTCTGGGAGCCGTCCCAGTCCTTCAGGAGCTGTCGCGCCTCGGTGCTCGGACCGGCCAGGTTCACCTGCATGAGCGCGGGGACCAGCGTCGCGGCGAAGCCGTTGCGGGTGTCCTGCTGGATCCTGGACATGGCCGCGGCGTCCAGCTTGCCCTTCGCGATCTCGGCCTTCAGCAGGTCGACGATGCGCTGGGAGCGGTAGCCGTACGCCCAGTCCTTGGTGAGGAGCGGTTTGTAGCGGGCGGGGTCGATGACGGCGTTGTTGGCCGTGACGATGTAGCCCTCGGTGGGGTCGGCGACGCTGGGGAGCTGGTCGTAGGGGATGGGGGCGGTCTTCCAGTCGTACTCGCCGGTCCAGCCGGGCACCGGCCAGGTCCCGTCGCCCTTCTCCCTGACCGGGATGCGCCCGGGGGCCTGGTAGCCGATCCTGCCGTCGGTGTCGGCGTACACGAGGTTCTGGGCGGGCACCTCGAACAGCGCCGCGGCCGCGCGGAACTCGTGCCAGTCGGCGGCCTGGTTGAGGTCGAAGATCGCGTCAGCGGTACGGCCCGGCATCAACGCCGTCCACTGCAGGGCCACGGCGGTGGCCTCGCCGGAGGGTTTCACGCTGGCCATGACCTCGTTGACCAGCGGTCCGTGCCGGGTCGAGCGGACCGTGATCGTCACCGGGGCGCCCCCGGCCACCTTGATCTGCTCCTGGCGGGTCTCCAGCTTGGCCCAGTCGCCCTTGTAGAGGTAGGTGTCGTCCTTGACCTGCTCCAGGAAGAGGTCGGCGACGTCGGGCCCCAGGTTGGTGAAGCCCCAGGCGATCTTGTCCGTCTGCCCGATGACGACGCCGGGCACGCCGGAGAAGGTGAAGCCGGTGACGTCGAACATGCATTTTTCGGATTTCTGCCGACAATGCAGGCCGGCCTGGTACCAGACGGACGGCATCGCGGGCGAGAGGTGCGGGTCGTTGGCCAGCAGCGGCTTGCCCGACTTCGTGTGCTCGCCGGAGACCACCCAGGAGTTCGACCCGATGCCCTCGCGCTCCGCCGTGCCCATCGAGCTCGGGACGGCGTCGAAGGCCTGGGCGGCCCGGCTCAGCGCGTCGGCGCCGTCCGTGCGCGGCTGCGCGGTCTCGTCGAAGCGGTCCTCGGAGATCGCGCCCTGGGTGACGATCGGCTGGTGCTCGCCGTACGGGTAGCCGGGGTAGAGCTGCTCGACCCGCTCGCGGGGCAGCTTCGTGGCGGCCAGCGCCCGGTCGATCTCGTCCTCCATGTTGGAGCGCAGGTCCCAGGCCATGGCCTTGAGCCAGGCCACGGAGTCGAGCGCCGACCAGGGCTCGGGCTTGTAGCCGGAGTTCTGGAGCTTCAGGACCGAGTACTCCAGGCTGCGTTGTGAGGCGTCCGGGTTGGCCGCCAGCCAGGCGTTGACGCCCTTGGCGTAGGAGTCGAGGTAACGGCGGGTACGTTCGCTGAGCATCGGCAGCTCCTGCTCGGCGATCTTGCGCCAGCCCATCGTCCTGATGGCCTTGTCGTTGTCGAGGGTGGCGGCGCCGAACATCTCCGACAGGCGTCCGGCGGTGAGGTGCCGACGGAAGTCCATCTCCCAGAAGCGGTCCTGGGCGTGCACGTACCCCTGGGCCAGGAACAGGTCCTCGGCCGTGTCGGCGTAGATCTGCGGGATCCCGTAGGCGTCGCGCCGCACCTCGACGTTCCCGGCCAGGCCTGCTACCTTGATCTCCCCCTCGACCTGGGGAAACGACTGCCGCACGATCACGGTGACGACCCCGGCCAGGACCAGACCCAGCGCCAGGACGACAGTCACGATCCGCGCCAGCCACCGCAACGGCCACGGCAGCCCGGCATAGGGCCTAACCCTCACGAATACCTCCATCTCACCAGCTCGCACCCAGTGTGACACCAGCGAACCAGTGCGACGGTCCTCTCTCAGGTCAGGCCCGCTCTCCCAGGAACGCCTCCCACGTACGCCGGCCCGTCGTGCCCCCGGTGAGCGTGAGGTTGTCCCCGGCCCGGTAGGCACGTCCCGCCTTGCCCGGCATCCGGACCGGCAGCATGAGCCGCCGCTTCCCGGCCGTGGCCAGATATCCGCGTACCAGGTCGCCGATCCCGTAGACCGAGGGCCCCGCGAGGTCGGCGACCAGCCCGGCGGGTTCGGCCCGGACGAGCTCCACCAGCCGCTCGGCCACGTCCCGCGCGTCCACGGGCTGGAACCGCAGCCCGCCGGGCACCGGCACGACCGGCATCTTCGCCATGGCCGTGGCCACCTTGAGCGCGAGGTCGTGGAACTGGGCGGCGCGCAGGATGGTCCACGGGACGCCCGACTCGATCACCGCCCGCTCGGCCGCCAGCTTGTTCCTGAACCACCCCAGAGGCACCCGGTCGGCCCCGATGACCGAGATGAACACGATGTGGCCGGCCCCGGCGGCGCGCGCCGCCCGGGTGAGGTTGCGGGTGGCCACGTCGTCGCCCTTGGCCCCGCCCGCCAGGTGCAGCACGAGGTCGGCCCCGGCCACGGCGGCGTCGACGCCCTCGCCGGTGAGGAGGTCGCCCTTGACGTAGGTGACGCCGTCCTCCACCGACGGGCGCGGGTTGCGGGTCAGCACCCGCACCTCGGCCCCGGTACGGCGCAGCAGCGGCAGCACGAGGCGCCCCAGGGTTCCGGTGCCTCCGGTCAGCAGGATGGTCATGATGTTCTCCTCCGATACGCGGTTCCGATTCGTTGACGGACCGCGGCGGAGAAGTGTGACTAGAGACGCGCGTCGTGCCGTTCCTGGGCGGCCATGACCTCGGGCGTGTGCGTGGCGATCCAGCCGAGCAGCGATCGCAGCGGTCCGGTCAGGCCGGTGCCGAGTTCGGTCAGCGAGTACGTGACCTTGGGCGGGACGGACGGCTCGACCTCCCGATGGACGAGCCCGTCGCGGACCAGCCCGCGCAGGCTCTGCGAGAGCATCTTCTCGCTGATGCCGCCGATGCGGTCGCGCAGCAGGTAGAAGCGCAGCGGTCCGTCGCGCAGCGCCACCATGATCAGCATTCCCCAGCGGCTGGTGACGTGGGTGAAGACCTCGCGGCCCGGACAGTCGTTGTTGAACGCGTCACTCAGCGGGTCCGTCAGCGCGCCCGTCTCCAGGTTTCCGACCTCCATGGCCTGACCTTACCTTGAGGTACGTCCTTACGGAAAGTTAGCCCAGTTCCTATCGTGAGCCGCATGACTGACATCACCGTCGACATCTGGTCCGACCTCGTCTGCCCCTGGTGCTACATCGGCCATCGGCGCTTCGAGCACGCGCTGGGCGCCTTCGAGCACCGCGACGCCGTACGGGTGCGCCATCGCAGTTTCGAGCTCGACCCGCACGGCTCCACCGAGCCGACCATCACGCTGCCCGAGCGGATGCGGCGCGACCTCGGCCTGCCCGCGCCGCAGGCCAGGGCGGGCATGGACCGCGTGGCCGCGCTCGCCGCCGAGGTGGGCCTGGAGTATCGGCTGGACCTGGCCCATCCGGTCAACAGCTTCGACGCGCACCGGATCCAGCACGCCGCCGCCGACCGGGGCGTGGGGCAGGCGGTGCGGGAACGGCTGATGCGGGCGTACACCGGCGAGGGCGCCAACGTGGCCGACCATGCGAGCCTGGTCCGGCTGGCGGAGGAGGCGGGGCTCGACCCGGAGTTCGCCGCCGAGGTGCTGAAGGGCGACGACTACGGCGACGCCGTACGCGCGGACGAGGCCGAGGCGCTGCGCCACGGGGTGAGCGGGGTGCCCGGCTTCGTGTTCGACGGCCGCCGCGTGGTCTCCGGGGCGCAGCCGTCCGAGGTGTTCACCGAGGAGCTCCGCACCGCCTGGCGGCGAGCCGAGCGTCGATAACCAAACAAAAGCCCTGTTCCCTAGCGTGATGCCGCAGTGTCCCCGTCCTTTCCATCGAAGAAAGAGGACGATCATGAAGAAGCCCATCACGCTGCTGCTGGCCGGGTTCGCCGCGGCGGCGGCACTCGGCGCCGCCCCGGCCTCCGCCACCGCCCAAGGGCGGCTCGTGCTCACCACGGACACGGGCACGTCGCGTGTGGTCACCTATGCAAGTTGCGCGCAGCCGTCCAACACCGTGGGCGTCAACGGCCTGGTCGCCTTCCAGAACACCCCCGCGCCCGGCTGCGCCGTCTCTTTGCGCAAGGGCGCCCAGTCACACGTCCTGTGCGTGGGCCACGGCGCGATCCCCGCCGCCTTCCGCGACGGAGCCACGATCCGCATCCAGCAGGGCGCCAGCTTCCCTTGCCGCTGAGCCGGTGGCCGGTGTGGGTGCTCCTGTGCGCCGGGCTGGCCTCCTGCGCGCAGGAACCCGCGCGTGAGCTCACCGCGGCCGAGTACGCCCGGCTGGAAGGCGCGGAGCAACTGCTCATCCAGAGTTGCATGATCCGCGCGGGCTTCCGCTACCAGCCGCCCGCCGCCCCCGACGGCGACGCGCGGCAGCTGAGCCTCCTGCTGCTGGAGGACGTCGGCTGGGCCAGGCGGAACGGCTACGGCGGCCGCATCCAGCGGGGGATCCTCGCGGCCCGCCCGCACGATCCCAACCGCCTTTACCGGGAGAGCCTGGCCCCCGCCCAGCGTGAACGCTACGACGCCGCGCTGAGCGGTGGCCGCGACACCAAGATCCTGTCCGCGCGGCTCCCCGGCGGCGGGACGATCAACAACGCCATGGGCGGCTGCCGTGGCGCGAGCAAGGACCGGCTCTACGGCGACCGCGCCACCTGGTTCCGCCTCGACAAGATCGCCTCCAACCTGCAGCCGCTCTACCTGCCAGAACTCACCAAGGACAAGCAGTTCGTGGCGGCGCTCGCGGCCTGGTCGGCGTGCATGCGCGGGCACGGCCACATCTACGCGTCCCCACCCGAGATCCGGGCCGCCCTGCCCGGCCTCACCGCGAACCTGAAGCCCGGCGACGCGCACGCGGCCGAGGTGAAGCTCGCCGTCGCCGAAGCCACGTGCGCGCGCTCCTCCGGCCTCGCCGGTACGGCTCGCGCACTCCAACCCCACTACCTGGCCACGGCCGCGCGGCCGTACGCGGAAGAGCTGGCCGAGCACGGCCGGATGCTGCTCGCGGCGCTGGAGAAGGCCAAGAAGACACCCGAGGAGATCGCACCTTGAGCAAGATCCGCTTTTCGCTGGCAGCCGTCGCTCTGGCGGGCCTGGCCACGGCGCCCATGACCGGCACCGCGTCGGCCGACCCCTGGCCGGACCCCACCTGCAGTGAGGTTCAGACATCCGCGGGAGACGGATACGTCTACGCGTTCCCCAGCCAGAACTGCCAGGGCCAGCGACTCGGCCGGGCGCAGGGGGACGACCCCGACTGGGGCCAGCCCGGCGGCGGGTTCACCGACATGGACACCGCCTCGGCCCGGTCGGTGGTCAACAACGGCCAGGAAGACCCCTACGACATCGTCGCCCTCTACGACTACACCGCCTACTCCTGGGAGTGGGGCTACCGCTGCCTGGACCGGGGCGACTGGGTCACCGACCTGACCGCCCACACCTTCACCGCCAAGCCCAACGGCACCCGCACGAAGATGGCCTACGCCATCTCCTCCCACAAGTGGGTGCAGCGCTCGGCCTGCGCCGCCGGCAGCTGGATCGGCTAAGGGCTCGTGTAGGCCCAGCCCGTCCAGCGTTCCACCTCCACCACGACGTACGGCCCGCCCGGCGGCACCCGCCGATACTGCTCGTACCTGCCCAGCAACCCCTGGACCGGCCACTCCGCCTCGACCCTCGCGAGCCCGTCGGCGCGTACCCACCACAGGCGGGTCCAGTCGTCGTCGTAGTGGTCGGCCAGGAGCGCCACGCGGGGGTTCTCCCTGATGTTGCGCAGGCGGCGCAGCTCGCGCGTGCGCTTCGGCTTGTGGTCGACGGCGATCACCACCCGGTCGCCGTCCAGCGCGAACGTCACCGGAACCAGGTGCGGCGCCCCGTCGGCGCCGACCGTGGCGAGGCGCGCCACCCGCTCCCCGCCGAACAGTTCTCGTGCTCGTTCCGTGTCGATACTCCCCATTCTCGGCAACGTATGTGCAACCTCGCCATTCCTAGCCTGCTTTAGGCGCCGCCCCCCGCATGCGGACAGGTGCGCCACCGGGCGGACGGTCCCTGCCATGCCGTCCGCCCACCCCATCAACTGAGCCCGAGCTCGCGCTCGGCCACTTCGGCGCGGGGCGAGGCGTGGCCGCGGGAATAGGAGGCGGCGAAGCCGTCGTCCACCTGCGCCGCTGCCGAGATCCGGTCCACGTCGGCGCGCTCGCCCGCGGGCAGCGGCGCTCCGGCGGACTCGCGGGCGGCGGCAGCGGCGCCGAGCAGTTCCGCCGCGCGGCGTGGGTCGCCGCCGAGGGCGTGCACCCCAGCCAGGCCCTCGAAGGCCAGGGCGACCGCGCGGGCGTCGCCGGTGCCCAGGGCGACGGCCAGACCTTCGCGGTGCAGGTCGCGGGCGGCCGGCAGGTTGCCGCGCTGCTCGGCGGCGAACCCGCGCTCGGCCAGGACGAAGGCGAGCCCGTCGGTGCCGCCGAGCCGCCGCCACCACTCGGCCCACGGCCGCAGCCGCTCCTCCGCCAGGTCGTAGTGGCCCTGCCGCCGTGCCACCAGCCCCAGCCCCACCTGGGCGAACTCCATCGCCGCCTGGTTGGCCTGCTCATCGGCCAGCCGTCCGGCCCGCTCGTGCAGGCGTCCGGCCTCCGCGAGGTCGCCCTTCAGCATGGCGATCCGGCCCAGAGCTGAGAGCCGGAAGGACAGCTCCGTCCACAGGCCCAGCTCCTCGGCCGCGCCCAGCGCGTCGCGGTGCAGGCGGGCGGCCAGGTCGTAATCGCCCACCACCTCGGCCAGCGTGCCGAGGATCTCGGTGGACTTGAGCTGCCCCCACCGGTCGCCGGCCGCGCGGAAGAGCGCGTGCGCGCGCTCGGCGTCGCGCCGCCGGCCCGCCATGTCACCCGAGAACCCCGAGCGCGCCCGGCACATCAGCACCGCCGCCTCGCCCCACGCGTCGCCCGCCTCAAGGAAGGCCGCCAGCGCCCTGCCCAGCCGCCGCCCGACCACGTCCTGGTCGCCGAACCCCCACTGCGCGAACGCCAGCAGCCATTCGCCGTCCGCCGACACCACCTCCGGCTGCTCCTCCACCGCCGAACCGGCGAACAGCTCCAGCGCCGCCCGCCACACCGCCACCATCCCTTCCCGGGCGGGGTCGAGCGAAAGGGCGGCCGCCACCGCGCGCCGCGCCTCCCCGAGCCGTCCGCGCAGGTACCAGTACCAGGCCACCGCGCCGACCAGCCGATGAGCCAGATCGGCCTCACCAAGGCCGACCAGCGTCTCCAGAGCGGCCCGGATGTCCGCCGACTCGGCGTCCAGGATCTTCAGCCAGGCCCGCTGGTCGTGCCCATGCAGCCGGGGAGCCGCGCGTTCGGCCAGGTCCACGTGCCAGCGGGCGTGGCGCAGCCGTACCTCGTCGGACTCGCCCGCCTCGGCCAGCCGCTCGGCGCAGTAGGCCGCGACGGACTCCAGCAGCCGGTACCGACCGCCGGACAGCACCACCAGCGAGCGCCCGACCAGCCGCCCGAGCAGGTCGGGCACGTCCTCAGCCCGCACCTCCCCGCCCGCGCACACGTGCCCGGCCGCGTCCGGCGCACACCCATCAGCGTGTACGGCCAGCCGCCGCAGCACCGTCTGCTCCGGCGGCCCGAGCAGGTGCCAGCTCCAGTCGATCGTGGCCCGGAGCGTCTGCTGCCGGGCAGGCCCGCCGCGCCGGCCCGTGCCGAGCAGCCGGAAGCGGTCGTCGAGCCGGGCGGCCAGCTCGTGGACGGGCATGGTGCGGGCCCGGGTGGCGGCCAGTTCGAGCGCGAGGGGGATGCCGTCGAGGCGGGCGCAGACGGCCTGGACGGGTTCGGCGTCGGCCGGTGTCAGCCGGAGTCCCGCACGGGTGGTGAACAGCTCCACGGCGCTGGGCCCGTCCAGCGGGGGGACGGGCACGACCGTCTCGCCGGCCAGGCCGAGCGGTTCCCGGGTGGTGGTGAGGATCGTGAGCTGGGGCGCCCGGCTCAGCAGCAGTTCGGCCAGCTCGGCGGCGGCCTCGACGACGTGCTCGCAGTTGTCCAGGATGAGCAGCGCGCGGCGGCCACGCAGGGAGTCCGCCACTCGGTCGGCGGCGGTCCCGGCCGAGGCGTCGTCGCGGACGCCCAGGGTGGCGGCCACCAGCTCGGCCACCTCCTCCGGCGACGCGCCGGGCGCCGCCCCGGCCAGCTCGATCATCCACACCTCGGCGGACCCGGCGGGCGCCGGTGCGCAGACGGCCAGGACCAGGCGGGTCTTGCCGACTCCGCCCACCCCGTGCAGCGTGACGAGCCGGGAGCGGGTCAGCAGGTCCCGGATGTCGGCCACCATGTGCTCGCGGCCCACCAGCCCGGCCACCGGGGCGGGCAGGTTGGTGCGTGTCCGCGTCTCCGCCGCCACCTCCAGCGACGGGTCCTGGCTGAGCATCGCCGCGTGCAGTTCCGCCAGCGGTGGCCCGGGGTCCACGCCGAGCTCGGCCGCGAACAGGGCGCGCATCCGCCGGAAGTGGTCCAGCGCGTCGCCCTGGCGTCCGCTCCGGTACAACGCCAGCAGGTAGGCGGCCCACAGCCGTTCCCTGAGCGGGTGCCGGTCGAGAAGGGCCGCCAGCTCGGTGGTCAGCGCGGCGTGGTCGCCCAGCGCCAGCCGTACCTCTGCCTGGTCTTCCAGGGCGGCCAGCCGGGCCGACTCCAGGCCGGCGATCGCGGCCCGCGCGAAGTGCGCGTCGGCGAAGTCGGCGAGGGCGGGGCCGCGCCACAGGTCGAGCGCGTCCGACAGCAGCTCGGCACGGGTTCGCGGGGCGGGCGTGGCGCGGGCGCGGGCGGTGAGGTCGAGGAAGCGGCGGGAGTCCACGGACGTGGCGCGCAGGAGGTAGCCGGGCGGCTGGTGGGCGACGAGCGCGCGGCCGCCGGGCTCGGCCTCCTCCAGGGCGCGGCGGAGCTGGGAGACCCTGACCTGGAGGGAGGCGGCGGGGTCGGCGGGCAGCCGGTCGGGCCACAGGTCGTCGGCGAGCTTGTCGGCCGGGACCGGGCCGTCGTCGTGGATGAGGAGTTCGGCCAGCAGCGTGCGTACCTTGAGCTCGGGGATCCGGACCGGACGGCCGTCGTCCGTCCAGACGGAGAGAACCCCCAGCACCCCGAAACGCATGAGACTCACCCTAAGCGGACCCTAAGCGCCCTTCTTCACAGTGGTCGGCATGACGAAGATGAAGGCAGTTGTGATCGGCGGAACCCACGGCATCGGCCTGGCGATCGCCGAGTCGATGACCAAGAGAGGCGCCGAGGTCCTGGTCACGGGGCGCAACGAGCGCAACCTGGAGAGCGCGGCGCCGCTGGTCGCGCACGCGCTGCGCTCCGACCTGGCGGACATGGCCGACGTACGCGCGCTCGGCCCGGCGGTGAAGGAGTCGCTCGGCGAGGTGGACCACGTGTTCGTCAACGCCGGGATCGCCGAGGGCGGGCCGTTCGAGTCGGTCACCGAGGAGTCCTACGACCGGCAGTTCGCCGTCAACACCAAGGGCGTCCTGTTCAGCACCCAGCAGCTGATCCCGCTGATCCGCAGGGGCGGCTCGATCGTCTTCACCACCTCGGTCGCCGACAGCGGCGGCACGGCCGGGATGTCGGTGTACGCCGCCTCGAAGGCCGCGGTGTGGTCGCTGGCCCAGGTGCTCGCGGCCGAGCTGCTGCCCAGGGGCATCAGGGTGAACGCGGTGCAGCCCGGCTTCATCGACACGCCCACGGCCGGGGTCGTGGGGTTCACGCCGGAGGAGCGGGCGGCGTTCAAGGAGGCGGGCGACCTGGCGACCCCGATGCGCCGCCACGGCACCTCCGAGGAGGTGGCCGAGGCGGCGGTCTTCCTGGCGCTGGAGGCCACCTACACCACGGGCGTCAAGCTGCCCGTGGACGGCGGCATCGGCCAGGGGCTCACCGTCCTCACCGACGGGTCATGACCAGGTCTGACCGTCCGGGGTGTCGGCGACCTTCACGCCCTTCTCGGCGAGCTCGTCCCTGAGCCGGTCGGCGGCGTCCCAGTCGCGGGCCTCGCGGGCGCGGGCCCGCTGATCGAGCAGTTCGGCGGCGCCGGGCGGAAGGACCGGAGCCCTGCCGATCTCGCTGGACAGGTCCAGGGCGAGCACGTTGTCCAGGTGGAGGAACGTCTCGAACTTGGCGCCGGGCGCGACCCCGTCGTCGCGCTCCAGCTCGCGCAGGACGCGCAGCGCCGTGGGGGTGTCGAGGTCGTCCTCGAAGGCCTCCTGGGCGCGTTCGGAGTAGGCGGCGGCGATGGGGGCGCTGGGGTACTCGGCCCACTCGGCCACCCGCGCCCGCCACCGTCTCAGCGTGCGGTCGGCGGCGCGCAGGGTGTCCCAGCTCAGGTTGAGCTGCTGGCGGTAGCGGTGCTCCATGAACGCCAGCCGCAGAGCCAGCGGATCGAGCCCCTGGTCGGCCACGTCCTGGACCAGCACCACATTGCCCGTCGACTTGGCCATCTTGCGGCCGTCGAACAGCAGGTGCTCGCCGTGGACCCAGCGCTGGACGACCTCGCGCCCGGCGGCGGAGTTCGACTGGGCGCGCTCGTCCTCGTGGTGGGGGAAGCGCAGGTCGATGCCGCCGGTGTGGACGTCGATGTGGTCGCCCAGATAGCGCAGCGACATGGCCGAGCACTCGAGGTGCCAGCCGGGGAAGCCGACGCCGCCCCACGGGGTTTCCCAGGTCAGCTCGCGGTCCGCGTGCTTCCACAGCGCCCAGTCGGCGTGGAAGCGTTTGCGCGGGTCGACGCCTTCGACGCGGTGGCCGGGCTGGAGGGCGTCCAGCCGGTTGCCGGAAATTTCGCCATACGTGGGGAAGGTCTCGGCGGCGAAGAACACCGATCCGTCCGGCACCGCGTAGGCGTGGCCCTTCTCCATCAGCTTGACGATCAGCTCGATCATCAGGTCGATGGTCTCGGTGGCGCGGGGGGTGATGTCGGCCTGCCGGATGTTGAGCGCGGCGCAGTCGCGGCGGTAGGCGTCCTCGTAGAAGCGCGCGATGTCCAGCGTGGACTTGCCCTCGGCGCGGGCCTGCATGAGGATCTTGTCCTCGCCGATCTCCGCGTCGTCCACGAGGTGGCCCACGTCGGTGATGTTCTGGCAGGCGCGCACGCGTACGCGGCGGGCCGCGAGCACCCGGCGGATCAGATCCGACAGCAGGTACGTGCGCAGGTTCCCGACATGCGCGAACCGGTAAACAGTCGGCCCACAGGAGTACATCCGGACGACGCCGGCCGTCGGGGTGACGGGTTCTACCTTCCTGGTCCTGGTGTCATAGATCCGCAACATGCCCCGAGCTTAGGCTCACACCCCCAGGAAACCCAGGATGTCCCGGTCGCCCCGCTCGCGCAGCCGGCCGATCACCTCGTCCCGCGTCGAGGCCTCGGGGAGCCCGATCCGCGCCCCGATCAGCTGCAGGCCCTCCAGCTCCGAGTTCACCGGCGCGGTGTAGCCGATCAGGTGCAGCGCGCGGCCGAGCGGCGTCAGCGCCACGTTGGCAGCGGGCAGGAACCGGGTGAGCAACTCGCCGCCGTCGGAGACGGTCAGGAACACGTGGTCGCCCTCGCCGGCCTTGAAGTCGGCCAGCACGTTGCGGATCGAGCCCATCGTCGGCTGGTTGTGCCAGCTGATCACCACGTCGCCCGATGGCGTCGCCGCGGTCAGCTGCCCGCCGGGCGCCATGCCCAGATAGGCCGCGAAGCCCGTCGGCAGCGGCGAACCCGAGCCGCGCAGGTGCTCGGCGTTCACGTCCACCCGGTGCCACCAGCGCCCGTCCCGGCTGCGGAAGCTGCGCCGCGTCTCCGAGACGTCCTTGCGCGGCTGGTACGGCTCAGCCACCTCGCCGGGCGGCGCGGTGCCAGCGACCCTGATCCACCCGCGCTGGGTGCGCTCGAACCCGGGCCCGCCCGAGTAGGCGCGCACCGAGCTCTCGCTCACGTCGTACTTGGCGGTGAGGTTCGTGACGATCGTGCTCACCGAGGCCTCGCCGCCGGCCCGCTCGATCTCCCTGGCGATCATCTCCCTGATCCCCAGGTACTCGTCGCCGCCCCAGCGCGTCAGCCCGTACTTGTTCCTGTCCACGCGCAGGAAGCGCTCGTCGGCGGTGAGCTGGTTGCGGATGCCGACGAGGCTGTAGTCCTCGCCGATGCGCTCCTGGATCTCCTCCGGCGACAGCGGCCGCCCGGCGACCGACAGGACCGCCTCGGCCTTCTCGTTGATGCTGCGCGGCCACGGCACCACGTGCCCGTCGAGCACCCGCAGCTGGGGCACGGCCAGGATCCACCGCTCGGCCACGTCCTCGCGGACGCCGAGCTGGGTGACCATGGAGACCGCCTCGCCCAGAGGCCGAGGGCCGTCGGAGAACAACTGCCTGGTCTTCTCCCGCAGCTCGTCGCCGCCGCCCGCGACCAGCCAGTCGTCGGACTGCTCATAGCCGGTCAGCAGCGTCCGGACGAAGCGCCAGGTCGGGATGTTCAAGGTGGCGAGCTCGCCGCGGTGCCACGGCACCGCCGCCGTCAGATCGTCAGCCGGTACGGCGGAGCCGAGCCGCCCCCGCAGCCACGTCACGTGCGCGACCAGCGGTGCCGCCTCGGGGCTGCCCAGCCAGGCCTCCACGTGGTCGCGCAGGTCGCGCTCGATCTGCCGGATCCGCTCGCGGGTCACCGAGAAACGCTGGGCCAGCTCGTCGAGCGTGGCGCGCTGCGCCGCGTACAGCCGGTCGCGGGCGATGGCCCGCTGCCGGTCGTCGAGCGCGGCGAACAGCGCGTCGATGAGCTCGGGCACCGGCCGGTCGGCCCGCACCTCTGGAACGCGCTCGGCGACCGGCTCAAGCAGCCGCTCGAAGACGCGCACGAACATCTTCAGCACCGCGTCACGGCCCAGGGACTCCGGCGTGCGCTCGGCCTCCACGGGGTCGGAGAAACGCAGGAGGGGCAGGATGTCGCCGAGGGGGAGGTGCCCCCAGAAGGCCACGGCGAGGTCGGCGAGGTTGCCCGCGACGGTCTGCGTGCCCGCGAGCGCGCAGGCACGGTCGATCGGGATCGCGTGCCACCATGCCTCAGGCAGCTGTGGTTCTTCCGCGATCGGCGCGATCTGGCTGGGAGAGGTCCAGCGCAGGGGTGGCGCGAGGTCGCTCAGGCTGAGATTCATTGGGGTCCAACCGGCAAAGGGAAGTATCCGCAGTTCAGACTATGTGATCAGAGGGAGAGAAATGGGCTTCCTCTCCCTGAATGGGATATATAGAGCATCGACCTGGCCCGGGTACAGGCCACGTAAAGCACGCTTCGCTCGCGTTGCAAGGCCCGCGCGCGCTCCGCCGGGTCCTGCGGCGGGGTTTCCGGTACGACACCCTCCGTCACCCCGATGAGCGCCACACGTTCGAACTCCAGGCCTTTGAGATGGTGGAACATCGCGACCGGGACGTCCAGCCCGCCCAGCGCCTTCTTGGCCGCCCGCACGAGCTTCATCGTCCGCGCCGCCACCGCGATCGCGCGGGCCGAGACGCCCTCGTCCAGCCACGAGCGCACCGTGGTGGCCAGCCCGGCCAGCTCCGCCTCGGGCGTGTCGTAGGCCCGGACCATCGGGCGCTCGCCGTGCCCGGTGCCGCGCAGCCCGTACATGCCGGCCAGGCCCTTGACCAGCCCGTCCGTCGGGCCGCCGCCGCGCAGCCGTACCCCGAAGGAGAGCAGTTCGTGCGGCAGCCGGTAGGAGACCCGCAGCGCGTGCTGCACGGCCGGAATCCCGACCGAGCTCAGCGTCACCCGCGTGTCGGTGATCCGCTGGTGCGGGTCGCCGACGATGAAGAGGTCGTCGTGCGCGCGCGGCACCACCGCGCGCAGCAGCCGCCACTGCACCGGGCTGACGTCCTGCGCCTCGTCCACAATCATGTGACGGTACGGCTTGCGCCCAGGATCCACGTCGTCGAGCAGATCTCCCGTGGCCCGCCCGAGCAGCACCAGCGCCTGCTCCGTGAGCTCGGCCAGCGACCTGGCCCCCGCCCCCGCCAGCACGGGCCGGCGGCCCTCGGCGTCGGCCACGATCCGCACCGCCAGCCGCTCCGGGTTGTCCACCTCGATCCGCTTGCGGATCACCTCGTCCTTGACCAGCAGGTCCAGCCGCCCCGACAGGTCCTCGCACAACCCCTGCGAGAACGTCATCAGCAACACCCGCCCACCCCCGTGCCTGGCCAGGTGGGCGGCGCGGTGCAGTGCCAGGAGCGTCTTGCCGGTTCCGGCGCCGCCGATGACCAGCACCGGGTGGTCGTAGCGGGCGGACCTGGCCAGCCGATGCTGCGGCGGGTGCAGGAACGTGCACCAGTGAGGCGCCGCCAGCACCTGGTCGAGCTCCTCTGCGTCGGCAGCGAACACCGCGCGGTCCGGGCTGCGTTCCAGAGCCGCGTGCAGGTCGTCCTGGTCGACCCAGCCGGTCGCGCCCTCGACGGCGCGGCAGGCGTCCAGCTCGCGCCACGCCTCCGACATCGAGCCGCCCCGGCCCAGCACCGCCAGCGGCAGATGCTGCGTGGGCGGCAGCAGCGGCTCCAGCGCCGCCACGTCCGCCTCGGTCGTGATGAGCCTGACCAGCGGCAGCACCCGCGGATCCAGCCCCAGCGCGAGCAGGTCGCCGTCGCAGATCGGGTCGAACAGCCTCGACGCCCCCGCCGAGCGGCGCAGCGCCGGCTCGACCCGCTCCAGGGCCGCCGCGTCCCACTCCTCCAGGACGCCGATGACCGGGTTCACGCCGTAGCGGTGGCGCTGGGCGAACGACCAGGCGTCCGGGTCGGGCAGCAGGGCGCGCAGCCAGTACACCTCGCGCTGGCGCACCACGACGCCGCGCTGCCCCTCCGCCAGGCGCAGAGTGGCCACCCGCGCGTCCCTGGCGCCCCTGACCCTCTCCGGGTGGGGCGCGCCGTTCTCGGTCAGCAGGAAGCGGCGCAGCGCGCTCACGGCGCTCTCACGCACCGGCGCTGCCAGTGCGCTGAGCCCCCGAGGGAAGTCGGGGCCGATCGCGAGCCGCGGCACGGGCTCAGTCCAAGAGATCGAGCAGGTCGCGGTCCCCGCGTTCACGGAGCCTGGCGAGCACGTCGGGAAGGGCCACCGGGCCGGTCATCCCGATCCTGGTCGCGATCACCCGCGCGGCCACCTCGAGCCCCGCGTCCGGCGCGGTGTAGCAGACCAGCCGGAGCGCCCTGGTGATCTTGTCGGCGCTGGGTGCGGCCACCGGCAGGTGCCTGGCGCGCAGCACGCCCTCGTCCGACAGCGTCAGGAACACGTGCCCGCCCTCCTTAGCCCCGACATCCACCAGCAGGCGGGAAACCGACTCCAGCACAGGACGCCCGTGCCAGCTCATCGTCAGCTCACCCGCCGCACTCCTCACCATCCTGCTCTCACCCGGCGACAACCCCAGATAAGCGGCGAACCCGGTCGGCAGCAGACACTCCGCCCCGCCCAGATGCTCGGCCGTGACGTCCACCCGCAAATACCAGCGGCCGTCCGGCTGGCGGAAGCAGCGCCTGGTCTGGGAGACGTCCTTGAGCGGCTGGTACGGCTTCGCGGCGTGCTCGCCGTTCTGCTCGCCTTCACCGGAATCATGCGGCGTGAACGCCCCGAACCTGACCTGCTCCTCAACCGGAGCCGCCACCTCGACCGGCGGCGCTTCCACCACAGGGCTCGGAGCGGCTTGAACGGCCTGAGCGGTCGCCCCCGCCAGCGTCACCTTCACGAACTGCCACGCGGGGACCTCCAGCGCCCGGATCTCCCTGGCGTGCCAGTCCGCCGCGCCGATCAGCTGATCGCGGGGTGCGGTCGCACCGATCGTGCCGCGCAACTCCTCAAGATGTGCCCGGTACGGCGCGGCCTCGTCGCTGGCCAGCCACCGCTCCAGCCGGGAGCGCAGGGCGATCTCGGTGGCGTTGATCTCGGCCGGGGAGACGGCGAACAACTTGGCCAGCTGCTCCACCGCCGACGGCTGGTCGGTGAAGACCCGGTTCTGCGCGACGGCCCAGCTCTTGTCGTCCAGATCGGCGAAGGCGGACTCGATCAACGCCGGCAACCTGGGCCCGGGAACCTCCTCCGGCCCACCATCAGACGCGTCCTCGGCCTCGGGTGCGGGCTCGTCGGCCTCCGCCGGCTCCGCGTCCGCCCCTACCGGCTCCTCGGCGGCCTCCTGCTCAACCTCGGCCACCGGCTCCTCGGAGTCGGCCTCCTCAGCCTCCTCAGCCTCCTCAGCCTCGGCCTCCTCCACCTGTGCGGCTTCGGCCTCCACCGCTTCGGGCTCGTCGGCTTGGGGCTCTGCGGCTTGTGGCTCATCGGCTTCGGCCTCTGCGGCTTCAGGCTCGTCGGCCTGAGGCGCTTCGGTGTGGAGCTCATCAGCCTGACCGACGGCCACAGGCTCGTCGCCCACGGCCTCTTCCCGATGTTCCGCTGCCTCCGGGGCCTGCACGGCCTCCTGCGGCTCCTGGGCGTCCTGTGCCGCCCCGGCGCCCTCTTCGGCGCTCCGCGGCTCCACGGCGCTCTGGGGCTCTCCGGCGTCCCGGGGCTCCTCGGCGTCCCGGTGCTCCTCGGCGTCCCGGTGCTCCTCGGCCACCGGGTCCGCCGCCACCGGGTCCGCCGCCACCGGGTCCGCGGTCACCGGCTCGGCCACGGCCACCACGACGGCGACGGGCTCGGCTGCCGGGTCGGGCGTCGGTCTGGCGACGCGGCGGGTTTCCGGGGCGGGTCTGGGGGAGGGCGCGAGCCGTACCAGAACTGCGGAGAACAGTGTGTTGAGCACGGGACGCGCCTGGATGAACGGCTGGTCCATCAGCTCACGGCTGGTCAGCGCGAGCAGCCCCGTCCACGATCCCGCCCGGTCGAGCGCGATCGCCACCTGCGGCTCGTCGGCGTCGTCCGGGTCGAGCACGTGGAGGGCGGGCAGCACGTCGCCGATGGCCGCGGCCGGCCAGTGTTCCAGCGCGATCTCGGTCAGCAGTTCGCCGAGGGATTCGGGGCCGATCGCGGCCAGCACGTGCGGCATCGGCAGACTGCGCCACCATGCCTCGGGCAGGTCCGGCTGCCCGTGAAGAAGTGTGATCGCCGACGCGTCGCTCCACCTCAACGGTGGTACGAGGTCGCTCAGGCAGAAATTCATCCTGTTACGTTCACCCGTCCCTCACGCCGCCGTAGCGATCCAGCCATACGTTCGCAGCCCACGGAACAGACCATAGTCCGGCAAAACGCCCCTACGCATCATGGACTACGCATCAGCGCTTCACGGCAGCGAAGCGTAGACGCACGTAGTCGGCCATCCAGCCCGTTTCCCTGCGAAGGGCGGGAGCGGCCAGTTCGTTGACCCGCCGGAGCAGCGGATCGACGATCTCGGGCGGCACCCCGTCCAGCACCGACCCGGCGAACATCCGCACCCAGTCGGCGGCGCCACCCGGGCACTCGTCGAGCGGGGTGGGGCGGTCGAAGTGCTCCAGCAGGCGGACCACGAAGCCCTCCTGCTCCAGCCGGGAGGCGTACGCGGCCGGGGTGGGGAAATACCACGGGAGGTCCGGTTCGGGCAGGCCGTACTCGCGCCAGGCGGTGTGCATGGCGGCGGTGAGTTCCGCGCAGTTGCCGGCGCCGCCCATCTCGGCGACGAAGCGCCCGCCCGGCGCGAGCGCCTCGCGGACACTGGAGATCACCGCGCCCGGGTCGCGGCTCATCCAGTGGAGCGCGGCGTTGGAGAAGACGGCGTCGTAGGCCTGGGCGACGTTGAAGTCGTGGCCGTCGCCGACGATGAAGTCGATCCCGGGGTACTGCGCGAGCGCCTTCTCGATCATGGCGGGGGAGCCGTCGATGCCCAGCACGTGGGCGCCGCGTAACGCGATCTCGGCGGTCAGCACGCCGGTGCCGCAGCCCAGGTCGAGCACGCGCTCGCCGGGCCGCGGATCCAGCAGGTCGACCAGGGGCGCGCCTCTGGCGGACACGTATCCGAAGCTGCTGTCCAGAGTGCGACTGGTCCACCGCTCCAAACTCGGTGCGTCGTAGCGCAAGACGATCAGCTCACAATCATCAGACATCGGGCCCCCGCGGCCGTGCTGTCGCTCACTGTAGATGCTGAACGTCTCTCACGACATATCCCGTCACAGGGGTCTCATCGCATACTGTGCGCCCATTCCCGCTTGAGGTACGACTTTGCGGCATCTGCCTGCGGAATCGTGAGAAGGAGCGGCGGGCCGGGTGCGACCGGAAGTTTCGCCGCCTGCTCGGTGTCGAGCGTGCCGCGCATGAGCATCGCCTCGCCGCGGGCCGGACGGGCGTACCCCTTCTGGAGGAGGTTCTGGCCCTCGTCGGAGAAGAGGAACTCCTGCCACAGCCGGGCGGCGGCCGGATGCGTCGCGTCCTTGTTGATCGCCTGCACGTAGTAGCCGCCGAGCGGGGCGTCGCGCGGGATCGTGACCTTCCACGCCTCGGGGTCCTCGGCCGCGCGGGCGGCGTTGAGGTGGTCCCAGTCGACGACCACGTTCGCCTTGGCCGGATCGGTGAGCCTGCCGGCCTGCTTGAGCTTGGCGAACAGGTCAACACCGCGGGCCGGCTGCGGCGTGCCGGCCAGCATCGAGGCGGCGATCACGCCGTTGAACGCCGACGCGGCCTTCAGCGGGTCGCCGGCCAGCGCCACGGTGTAGCCGGGCTTGGCCAGGTCGGCGAAGGAGGCCGGCGCGGCCACCGCGCGCGGGTCGTAGCCGATGGACATGTAGCCGCCGTAGGCCGCGTACCAGGCGCCCTTGGCGTCCTTGACGTGGTCGGGCAGGTCCTGCCAGCCCTGGACCTTGTACGGGGCGAACTTGGCCGCGTTGGCCACCGCCACGTCCAGGGTCAGGTCGAACACGTCGGGCTTCAGCTGGGCGGCGGACTGGACCTCGCGGGCGCTGCTGGCGCGCGGTTCGAGCTCGGTGACCTTGATGCCGTACTTCTCGGAGAAGGTGTCGATGATCTCCCCGTAGTTCACCCAGTCGCGGGAGAGCGCGACCACGGTGAGCGCGCCCTCCTGCTTGGCGGTCTCGGCCAGGCGGTCCATCGTGGTGAAGCCGTCTTTCAGCGAGGCGGCTTTCATGTTCACCGGAGGCAGCGGCTTTTGCTCGGTCGTCGGGGACGCGCCGCACCCGGCGCTGACGAGGATGGCGGCTACGGCGGCGCAGGTACGTACTGTCACACAACGAATACTTGCCGCTACATCCGCCCAGGTCGAGGAGGCGCGGCCGGGACCACCTTGGCCGCGACCAGGGATTCCTCGGCGATCTCCACGATCGTGCCATCCCGTTTACGAACCGTGAGGACGCCGTCGTCCCACGATTCGAGAACACCGACCGCATCGCGGAACCCGCCGGGCACCCGCCTACGCGTGGTGATCCGTACCCCTATATCCGCAGATGTGACCCTGATTGTCAGGCGAGCGGCCACGAGTTTGGCACCCTCCGTTCCAGCCACTTGGCTAGCACGGCAATACTAGGGCTTAGCAAACCGCGGTTGGAGTCGCGCCATGGTGCGGAGAAGAAGGAGCTCGAGGTGACCTACGTCATCGCGCAGCCTTGCGTGGACGTCCTTGACAAGGCGTGCATCGAGGAGTGCCCCGTCGATTGCATCTACGAGGGCGAGCGCATGCTTTATATCCACCCCGACGAGTGCGTGGACTGCGGCGCGTGCGAGCCTGTGTGCCCCGTGGAAGCGATCTTCTACGAGGACGACCTTCCCGAGCAGTGGAAGGAGTACTACAAGGCGAACGTGGACTTCTTCGAGGACCTGGGCTCGCCCGGTGGCGCCTCGAAGGTCGGCAAGATCGACAAGGACCACCCGGTCGTCGCCGTCCTCCCCCCGCAGGCCGAGGACCACTAGCCGTCTCGCTGTCTGAGACGCTGGTTTATCTGTTACGGCAGGCCACCCCCACGCCACCCGCCGCACCTGGCGGGCGCCGATCGTGGGGGTCGCTTCTCACGCCGGACGTGGTCCCCGCCGTCACGGCGTTTCGTCGACCCCTTGGACCGGCAACCCCGCCGTGCCCCCGATCAAAACCCCGGCCCCCTGGCCGCGCCCCCCGCTCAAAACCCGGCACCCCGATCGGCACCCCGGTACCCGACCAAAACCCGGCCCCTGGCTCCGAAGCCCGGCCCCTGGCTCGAAGCACGGACCCCTGGCTCGAAGCCCGGCCCCTGGCTCCAAGGTCCAGCTCCCTGGCTGCAAGCCCGGACCCTGGCTCGAAGCACGGACCCCTGGTTCGAAGCTCGGCACCCGATCGGGACCCGCCGCGCCCGCCGATCCAAACCCGGGCGCTCCTGATCGGAATCCCGGCCCCGCGGAACGGGAAACCCCGGTGACCCGGGGCCACTAGTGTGGGTTTCTGTGAACAACCTGCCTGACTTCCCCTGGGACCGGCTCGTGCCGTACAAGGAGCGGGCCGCCGCTCATCCCGACGGGATCGTGGACCTGTCGGTGGGCACGCCGGTGGACTCGGTGCCGCCGCTCGTGCGGGCCGCGCTGATCGAGGCGGCCGACAGCCCCGGCTACCCGCTCACCCACGGCACCAAGGCGCTGCGCGAGGCCGCGTCCGGATGGCTGGCCCGCCGCCACGGCGTGCACGTGGATCAGCGGGACGTGCTGCCGCTGATCGGGTCCAAGGAGTTCGTGGCCTGGCTGCCCACGTACCTGGGCGCCAAGCGGGTCGTCTTCCCCGAGCTGGCCTACCCGACCTACGACGTCGGCGCCCGGCTGGCCGGAGCCGACGGCACGGCCGCCGACGGGCTGCTGGCGCTCGGGCCCGAGCCCGTCGACCTGGTCTGGGTCAACTCGCCCGGCAACCCCACGGGCAAGGTGCTGCCCGCCGAGCATCTGCGCAAGGTCGTCGCCTGGGCGCGTGAGCGCGGCGCCGTGGTCGCCTCCGACGAGTGCTACATCGAGCTCGGCTGGGAGGAGAAGCCGGTCTCCATCCTTCACCCGGACGTGTGCGAGGGCTCGCACGAGGGGCTGCTGGCCGTTCACTCGCTCTCCAAGCGCTCGAACCTGGCCGGCTACCGCGCGGGCTTCGTCACCGGCGACCCGGCCCTGATCGGCCGCTTGCTGGAGTTGCGCAAGCACGCGGGCATGCTGATGCCGCAGCCGGTCCAGGCCGCGATGGCCGCCGCGTTCGCCGACGACGAGCACGCCGAGGCCCAGCGCGAGCTCTACGCGGCCCGCCGGGCTATGCTCCGTCCGGCGCTGGAGAAGGCGGGCTGGCGCGTGGACCACTCGACCGCGGGGCTGTACCTGTGGGCCACGAACGGCGAGCCCGCGTGGGAGCAGGTTGGGCGGCTATCCGAAAATGGCATTTTGGTCGCGCCGGGTGAATTTTACGGATCCGCAGGTGAACGGCACGTTCGCATCGCCATAACGGCAACCGACGAACGCATCGATGCGGCGGTGCGTCGCCTCCAGTAGGATCGCGCGTCGTACGTAGACATAAGTAGATACAGGGCGTTTGCCGAGGCAGACCGCGAGTGGAGCGAGCTGGACGATGAGCATGACCTCCTGGGTCGTACTCGGGCTGAGCATCGCCACCGTCCTGTTGTTGCTTGGGGCTTTCGTCGCCACCATGCGCCAGGACAGGAGGGGCCGTTCGGCCACGCCTCCGTCCGAGGACGTCGTCGTGCAGAGCCCGATGCCCGCGCCGGTGAGCATGCAGGCGCACGCCGGCGGCTACGACGATCCGCGCGAGATCCGGGTGGGTGACCGGATCGACGTGCACGGGGTGCGTTCCGAGGTGCTCGGCGCCCTGCACGTGGCGCTCCAGGGGCAGCAGTGGACCGAGTATCTGCTGGACGACGGCTCCCGGCGGGCCCGCTGGCTGACGGTCGAGATCCGGCAGGGGCTGGTCTCCGGTGACCCGCCCCACCTGGAGGTTCTCGTCTGGACCGAGGTGCCCACGCAGGGCATGATCCCGGCCAAGAGCATGATCATCATGGAGGGCGTGGAGTTCTTCCCCGTGGACCGGGGCACGGCCGCCTTCCGTTCCGAGGGGGAGACCGGTCACCCGGACCGCGGCCTGCTGGACTTCGCCGACTACCGGGCCGCCGACGGGCGCCTGCTGTCCTTCGAGCGGGTGCAGGGCGCGAAGTGGATGGCCAGTTATGCCCAGCCGCTGCCCCCGGGCTCCATCACCATCATCAGCCACGCTTCCTGACGTTTCTGGTCATCCGCACTCTCGGCGGGGCCTGTCGTGGAATCGGCCGGCTCGGCCATGCCGTCTTGTTCAGGTGCGCCGCGTGCTGGTGGAGTGGTCTGTGCTCAGGCTGGGGTCAGGGAAGGACCGGAAGGGGTCCCGGTCAGGTGTTTGCGGGCAACCCCGCGGAGTTGGGGGATATTGCGGGCAATTTCCAGATCGTTCAATGTTTGCCGGCAATACTGGCTCCCCTTCCGGGGATGGGCCGGTTCAGGACAGGACGACCTCGGTGGTCGAGGACTTGCCGCCGGGCTTCCACCCGTCGCTGACCTCCTCGGCCCGCCAGGAGACCCCGCTGTAGTCGACGCGGCGCAGGCCGTACTCCTGAGCGTGGGCGACCGACCACGCGGCCACCAGCCAGCCGCGGCGCTCCGTGGTGATGGCGGTGCTGCCCAGCGCGCGGGCGAGCTTGCGGCGCGCCTCCTCGGCGCGCGGGCGCGGGGTGGTCGTGGGGGTGGCGGTCGGCGCGGGGTAGGTGCAGTGGAGGGCCTTGGGGACGCGGCCGGTGAACGCGGCCGCGAGGATCTTGGCGTCGCCCTCGTGCGGCGCGTACGCGTAGCCGCCGGCCGAGCGCTGCACCTCCTGGGCCGCCTCCGCCAGCGGCATCTTGCGATAGTTCTTCACCTTGACCAGCGCGGCGAAGAACTTGTTGGTGGAGTAGACCGGGTCCATGATCTGCTTCGGCTTGCCCCAGCCCTGCGAGGGACGCTGCTGGAAGACGCCGAGCGAGTCACGGTCGCCGTGGTTGAGGTTGTAGAGCTTCGACTCCTGCAGCGCCGTCGCGTAAGCGATCACGACCGCCCGCTCGGGCAGTTTGCGGCGCGCGGCCACCGCCGCGATGGTCGCCGAGATCTGCGCCTGCTCGACGTCCAGGTTGAGCTCTCCCGACGGCGTGCGGACCACGCACCCGGCCACGACCTGCCGGAACGGCTTGGCCTGCTTGAGCAGGTTGTAGAGGCCCACGGTGATGGCCACCGCGAGCACGACGACGATGGCCGCGATGGTCAGGACCCCGCGGGAGAAGCGCACGCGCACCCTGAAAAACCTACCCGGCCAGATAGGCTCCGGGGCCATGAGCCACCAGAGCATGTCTTCGCCGCTGCCGGCCGCGGTCGATGAGTTGTGGGAGCGCAGGACGGAGTTGTCGCCGGCCGACACCGAGGCGCGCAGGGTGATCGTCTCCGCCATCGACCTCCTGGACACCGGCAAAGCCCGGGTGGCCCGGCTGGAGGACGGCGACGTTCTGGTGGACGAGCGGGCCAAACGGGCGATCCTGCTCAGCTTCAAGGTGCTCGGCATGGCCAGGTCGCAGGTGGGTGACTTCCAGCACCACGACAGGCAGCCGCTGAAGACCACGTTCGACGGCGTACGCGTGGTTCCGGGGGCGATCGCCCGCTGGGGCGCCTACCTCGCGCCCGGAGTGGTGCTGATGCCGTCTTTCACGAACATCGGTGCGTACGTCGGCGAGGGCACGATGGTCGACACCTGGGCGACGGTCGGCTCGTGCGCCCAGATCGGCAGGAACGTGCATCTCTCCGGCGGCGTCGGCATCGGCGGCGTGCTGGAGCCGCCGAACGCGGTGCCGGTGGTGATCGAGGACGACGCGCTGGTCGGCAGCCGGGCGATGATCGTGGAGGGTGCCCGGGTGGGGCGCGGCGCGGTCGTCGGGGCGGGCACGATCCTGTCGGCCTCGATCCCGGTCATCGACGTCAACACCGGCGAGGAGCTGGGGCGCGGGCGCATCCCCGACTGGTGCGTGGCCGTCGGTGGAACGCGCCAGAAGGAGTTCCCCGGCGGCACGTTCGGGCTGCCGTGCGTGCTGGTGCTGAAGAAGCTGGAGCCGGGGGAGCGCCACGACAAGGCCGCGCTCAGCGACGTGCTGCGCGAGCACGGCGTCAACGCCTGAAAGGAATGCACGCATGCTGGATCTGAGCCAGGACGCCGGTGCGCTGACCGCCGCGATCGTGGACGTGGAGTCGGTGAGCGGGGACGAGAAGGCCCTTGCCGATCTGGTCGAGGAGGCGCTGCGGGCGCTGCCGTACCTGAGCGTGGACAGGTCGGGCGAGACGGTCGTGGCGCGCACGTCGCTCGGCCGCGCGGAGAGGGTGCTGATCGCCGGGCACCTCGACACGGTGCCGGTCGCCGCGAACCTGCCGAGCCGGGTGGAGGGCGGGCGACTTTACGGCTGCGGGACCACCGACATGAAGGCGGGCGTGGCCGTCGCGCTCAAGCTGGCCGCGGCGCTGCCGTCGCCCAACCGCGACGTCACCTATGTCTTCTACGACTGCGAGGAGGTCGAGGCCGAGCGCAACGGTCTCAACCGGGTCGCCCGCGAGCATCCCGAGTGGCTGGCGGCCGACTTCGCGGTGCTGATGGAGCCGACCGACGGGGTGATCGAGGGCGGCTGCCAGGGGACGTTGCGGGCGGAGGTGCACGTGGCGGGCAAACGCGCCCACAGCGCCAGGTCGTGGTTCGGGGTGAACGCCATCCACGGGATCGAGCCGGTGCTGGCCAGGCTCAACGCCTACCAGGCGAGGCTGCCGGTGGTCGACGGCCTGGAGTACCACGAGGGGCTCAACGCGGTCGGCGTGCGCGGCGGCGTGGCGGGCAACGTCATCCCGGACTCGTGCGTGGTGACCGTCAACTACCGCTTCGCGCCGGACCTTACGATCGAGCAGGCTCAGGAGCATGTGCGCGAGGTCTTCGACGGCTTCGAGGTGAGCTTCACCGACGCCGCCCCCGGCGCGCGTCCCGGGCTGACCGACCCGGTGGCCGCGGCGTTCACGGCGGCGGTCGGCGGCGAGCCGCGGGCCAAGCTGGGGTGGACGGACGTGGCGCGGTTCTCGGCGCTGGGCGTGCCCGCGGTGAACTACGGTCCGGGGGATCCGAATCTGGCCCATCAGCAAGGTGAGTACGTGTCGCTGGAGAAGATCGCCGACAGCGAGCGTGCGATGCTGAACTGGCTGGGATAAGGGCCCACAACGTGAAAGTGACCCTCCTCGCCGGCCATTTGGCGGGGAGAGCCACTTTCAGTCCCGAGCAGCACCCTCGCCGATTAGACGCAGGGTCCGCGAATTTCGGTTCCTCCTTCTGCGAAGATTTTTCTAAGAGGTTTCACCGTGGGGCTGACCTGGGGTTTCCCTCTTCGAGAGGGTTGGGCGGATTGCCTTCGCCCGGCCGTAAGCCGGGATTCGCCCGTATGGCACGGCCAGCGGGATAGCGTGACCGCATGAAGCAGTCACGTCCCGAGCGCCGCCAAGGGCAGGCGGTAGTACGCGGCAACCTCGTGCCAGACTCCACCCACGACCAGCGCCTGCTCGACCGGCAGGGGTCCACCGACTGGCTGCACATGGATCCGTGGCGGGTGCTGCGCATCCAGGCGGAGTTCGTGGAGGGCTTCGGGCAACTGGCGGAGCTGCCGCCGGCGGTCACCGTGTTCGGGTCGGCGCGGACGCCTGACGACTCGCCCGAGTACGAGATGGGCGTGGAGCTCGGACGCGCGCTGGCCGAGTCGGGCTACGCGGTCATCACCGGCGGCGGTCCCGGCGTCATGGAGGCGGCCAACCGGGGCGCCACCGAGGTGGACGGCGCGGTCTCGGTGGGGCTCGGGATCGAGCTGCCGTTCGAGCAGAAGATGAACGACTACGTGGACCTCGGGATCGAGTTCCGGTACTTCTTCGTGCGCAAGACGATGTTCGTCAAGTACTCGTGCGGGTTCATCGCGCTGCCGGGCGGGTTCGGCACGCTGGACGAGCTGTTCGAGGCGCTGACGCTGGTGCAGACGCGCAAGGTGACGTCGTTCCCGGTGGTGCTGATGGGCACCGAGTTCTGGGGCGGGATGGTCGACTGGATCAAGAACACGCTCCTGGGCACCGGCAAGATCGCCGCCCAGGACCTCGACCTCATCCACCTCACCGACGACGTCCACGAGGCGGTCCGCATCATCACCGGCGGCGGCTCCCTCCGCCCCCCGCCCGCCGTCGAGCCCCAGTAGCTCTTTGGTTCTTCTCTTACTGCTCTATCTGTTACGGCAAGCCTGGTCGGCGCCCCCCGCCGCCGTGGGCGGGCGCAGATCGTAGGGTCGCTTCTCACGTCGGACGTGGTTCCCGCCGCGACGGCGATGTGTCAACCACGACCGTGATGCGCCCGCCGCGACGGCGATGCGTCAGCCGCGCCCGTGATGCGCCCGCCGCTACGGTGATGCGCTCGCCGCCACGGGCTTGTGCTGGGCGGTGCTCTTGGGCTTGGCGGGGGCGCATAGGCTGATATGTCGTGAATGTTTGTGTCTTCTGCGCTTCAAGCCTGAAAATTGACCACAAATACCTCGATCTGGCTGCCGAAGTGGGCACTCAGCTTGCCAAGCGTGGGCACACGCTGGTCAGCGGTGGCGCCACCGTGTCCTGCATGGGGGCCGTCGCCGCCGCCGCGCGTGCCGCCGGTGGGCACACCGTGGGCGTCATCCCGCAGGTGCTGGTCGACATCGAGGTCGCCGACCACGACTCCGACGAGCTCATCGTCACCGCCGGCATGCGCGAACGCAAAGGCATCATGGACGCCCGCTCCGACGCCTTCCTCGTCCTGCCCGGTGGGATTGGGACGCTGGAGGAGCTCTTCGAGATCTGGACCGCCCGGGTCATCGGGATCCACGATCGCCCGCTCGTCATCCTTGACCCGTGGGGCCTGTACGACCCGCTCCGCCGGCTGATCGAGGACATGTACGAGGCCGGTTTCACCCGTGCCAACGTCTTCGACGCGATCGCCTGGACCGCCACCGTGGACGATGCCCTGGCCCACCTCGAAGCCACTCCCAAGCCGGTTCGCCCCTCCGTCGCCGAGCTCGGCGAAGCCACTCCCTGATCTTGTCTTTCTGGGTCAGGCCAGGCCGCGGCGGGTCAGGGCCGGGGGGCGGCGGCCGGCCAGGGAGTCGGTCATGTCGAGGGCCTGCCGTACCTCGTCGTGGTGGTGGGTGATGAAGATCTGGGTTCCGTGCCAGCGGTAGACGGCGGCGGCGGCCAGGGCGGGGTTGAGGTCGGAGGGGAGTTCCACCACGACGACGGCGCCTGTCGCCACCAGGCGGGCGGCCTCTGCGGGGGAGTCGGCGCGGGTCCAGGAAGGGTCTACTGGCGCGCCCGGGGCGACAAGTGTGGGCTGCATGTCTCGATCGTATGAGTACGATGCCAATGTGCTGGTCGTACTCGCCATCGCCGCGCTCGCCATTCTCGCCTGCGTGGTGCTGGTCTCCCTCGGTAGGGGCGGTGAGCTGACCGAGTTCCCGCCTGACGTCCCGCCGCTCGACCTGCCCGAGTCCGGGCAACTGACGGCGGTTGACTTCATGGCGCTGCATCTGCCGGTCAACCTGGTCGGATATCACACGCAGAGCGTGGATGAGACGCTGCGGCGCGCCGCCAGCGCCATCAGCGCGCGTGACACCAGGATCGCCGTGCTGGAGCAGCGGGTCTCGGAACTGCTGTCCAGCAGGCTGCAGGCCCGGCAGGAGGTGTACGCGGCCCCGGGCGCCGGGCTCCGCACCGAGCACGAGCCGCCGGTGGTCGAGCTGGAGCTGGCCGAGGAAGGCGATGATCCTGAGGTGCCGGAGGAGCCCGCCGTACCCGCACCCGAACCCACTCCTCCCGTGGACGAGGCGGAGAAGCAGCCTACGGCGACCGACGTGCTCGTCCACAAGGCCAAGGAGCCGGAGGGCGGGGCCGCGTGAGCGAGGTGATCCGCTGCTGGTGGACCGGCATGGCGGACCCCGTGTACATCGCCTACCACGACGAGGAGTGGGGACGCCCGGTCCGCGGCGATGACAAGGTGTTCGAGCGGGTGTCGCTGGAGGCGTTCCAGTCGGGGCTGTCGTGGCTGACGATCCTGCGCAAGCGCGAGAACTTCCGCGCCGCCTTCGACGGGTTCGCGATCGAGAAGGTGGCCGCCTACACCGAGCGGGACGTGGAGCGGCTGCTCGGCGACGCGGGCATCGTGCGCAACCGGGCGAAGGTCGAGGCGGTCATCGCCAACGCCCAGGCCGCGCTCGACCTGCCGGACGGCCTGTCGGCGCTGGTGTGGCGGCACGCCGACCCGGACTCGCCGGTGCCCAAGGCGATGGGCGACGTCCCGGCCATCACTCCCGGCTCCAAGGCGCTGGCCAAGGAGCTGAAGAAGCACGGTTTCCGCTTCGTCGGCCCGACCACCGCCTACGCCCTGATGCAGGCCATCGGCCTGGTCAACGACCACCTCGCCGACTGCGTCGTCAGGACCGGGCGACGCTGACCGTGTCGCCGTCGGGGAAGGTGATCTCGACGGCGTCCGCGCTCACCTCGACGCCGATGGCGTCTCGAAGGGCCGTCGGGTGTACGGCGTCGCCCGACAGCACCACCAGCGTCACGTGTGTCCCGGGGCTGTCCGCCTCCAGGCGGGGTGTGGCCGAGTGGGGGCCGAAGGCGTTGGCCTCGACGTCGCGGACGACGGTGGCGTGCTGCCAGCCGTACAGGCCGATGAGCGCTGAGGTGAGGCCGTCCGCCCGCCGCGCCAGCGCCCACCCGGCGCCGGTCACCACCGCGGGCGGCGAGGCGTCCGCGACCGCGTAGCCGCCTTCCCGGACCGTGGAGCCGGTCGGCGCGGTGATGGCGTGGACGCGGATCTCCCACGGACCGCGGACGACCGACGTGGTGGTGACACGCTCGCCGCCGGGGGTCTCGTAGAAGGAGGAGGCGGTCCTGTCCTCGCAGGTCAGCGCGTGGATGGCGCCTCTGGGGGAGGCGGGTGAGACCGTGATGTGGTTGTCGGCGGCGGTGCCGTGGTCGGGGCCGGTGCGGGTGGAGTAGGCGAACCGGGCGTAGTGGGGGTCGTCGGGCGGGGCGCCGTGGTCGCTGCCGTGGTTGACCAGCCGGACCAGGCCGTCGTGCCGGGTGCCGTGCAGGAGCAGGCCGGTCGCGGGGACGGCGGCCACGACGTCGCCCTCGTCCAGCGGCAGCGGCTGCTCGCGCTCGGTCCACACCGGGTGCTCAGAAGGCAGGAGCAGCCCCAGGAAGCCCTTCGACGCCCAGTAGGGCGAGGCAGGACCCGAGTACGACTGCGTGGCCGGCAGGAACGTGTCGTACCAGCCGAGCGACAGCAGGCCGCGTGAGTCCGGCACCCCGCGCTCGGCGAAGTGCCGGACCACGGACGAGGTCAGCTTCCGCGTCTGCCCGGCCGACAGCGGGCTGGCGTCGGCCAGCGCGCCCATCCACACGGGCGCGAGGGCGGCGAAGCGGTAGGCCAGCGACCGCCCCTGATGGATGGGCGCCCCATCCGACCCGAAGAAATGCTGATATGTCGTCAAAAAGGTGTGGAGGCGATCCCGGTACACCTCGCCCGACGCCCCCGACATCCGCGTCCACATCAGCGGATACAGGTGCATCGCCCACCCGCAGTAGTAGTCGAAGTTGCGGGTGCCGCCGTCGGTGTACCAGCCGTCGCCGACGTACCAGTCCTCGATCCGCGCCAGCCCCCGGTCGATCTCCTCCTGCCGGTACGGCCCGCCCACCGACTTGAGAAACTCCTCCGACACGGTCTGGAACAACATCCAGTTGTTGTCCCAGGTCCGCTTGCCCACGAACCCGCCCAGCCACGCGACCACCCGCTCCCGCACCGAGGAGTCGAGCCGGTCCCAGAGCCAGGCCCGCGTCTCGTGCAGCCCGATCGC
Source organism: Nonomuraea endophytica (assembly GCF_014203235.1). Lineage (GTDB taxonomy): Bacteria > Actinomycetota > Actinomycetes > Streptosporangiales > Streptosporangiaceae > Nonomuraea > Nonomuraea endophytica. The sequence continues at coordinate 318,835 of NZ_JACHIN010000009.1, forward strand.
GATCGAGGCGGCCTCGACCATCTGCTGCGAGCAGTCGGTCAGCACCGGCCAGGAATCGGCGGCCGAGGGGTCGGTCCCGGCGGCCAGGCCGTCGGCGTAGCGCTCGATCAGGCCGGGTGGCGCCTCGCCCCTGGCTCCCGCGATCCGGAAGGCGGCCAGCAGGAAGGTGCGGGCGAAGCCCTCCAGCCCGTCCGAGCGCACCCCGGACCAGCTCGGCCGTCCCGGGAGGTCGTAGCGGGCCAGACCCGGCGAGGCGTACGGCACGACCGCGTCGAGCAACTGGTCGGCCACCGCCTCCCAGTGGGCGCGGGTCCAGCCGGTGCGCGGGGAGAGGATGCGGTCGGTGGGCGGGAGGTGGAGGTGAAAGCGCTTGCTGTCGTCCGTCAAGGTTTCCGGAGCTTTCTATCGGCGGCCTGCGGCTTTTCTGGCTTGTGGGGCGGCAAGCGGTTTCGGTGCGCTCACGGATTCCCTGACCACGATGCTGGTCCCGACCCGGGTGCTGGTCTGCACGGGCGAGAGGTAGTCGCTGCCGTCGGCTATGCCGAGCGCCAGCCGTACGGCCTGGCGGCCCATCTCCTCCAGCGGGATGCGCACGGTCGTCAGCCGGGGACGGAGCTCCTGGGCGAGCGGGACGTCGTCGTAGCCCACGACGGACATGTCGCCCGGGACCGTGAGCCCGGCCGACTCCAGCGCCTGCATCGCCCCGGCCGCGACGTTGTCGTTGGCCGCGAAGATCGCGGTGAAGACGGCGCCCTCGGCCAGCAGCTCCCTGACCCGCTCGTAGCCGAAGCGGCGGCTGAGCGGGCCCGGCTGGACCAGGTCGTCGGCGAAGTCCAGCCCGCGCAGCTCCAGCGCGCGCCGGTGCCCGGCCAGGCGGGCGACGGTAGTGGAGAAGAGCGCGGGGCCGCCCAGGAACAGGATGCGCCGGTGCCCCTGGGTGATCAGGTGGTCGGTGATGGCGAAGGCGCCGCCCTCGTTGTCGTACTCGACGACCTTGGTCGGCACGTCGCCGCCCACCGACGGCCGCCCGCACAGCACGAGCGTGGAGCCGCTGGCGTGCAGGGCACGAGCCCGGCGGCCGACCTGGGTGGCGTAGGCGCGGTCCTCGTAGGCGCCGCCGACCAGGATGACCGCGTCGGCCCGCTGCTCGTGCAGCAGGTCGATGAGCGCCAGCTCCTGCTCGTGGCTGCCCTGGGTGCAGCAGATGATGCAGAGCCTGCCCTGGGCGGTGGCCTCGCGCTCCACGCCGCGGGCGATGAAGGCGTAGAACGGGTCGATCACGTCGTTGATGATGATCCCGACGGTCCTGTTCGTCGCCCCGGCCAGGGCGCGGGCGTGCGCGTTGGCCACGTAGCCCAGTTCGACGATGGCCGCCTCGACCCTGGCGCGCGTCGACTCGGCCACCGGGTAGTTGCGGTTGATCACCCGAGAGACGGTCGCGCTGGACACACCGGCGAGTCTGGCCACGTCGGCGATGGTCGCCTCGGTCACGGGCCCTCCCTTGTCACTCACGCTATTCTGCCCAGTTCGTCGATGTGGATCTCGTGCCTCAGCGGCCGGCCCGAGCAGTAGCGCGCCACCTCGTCCAGCGCCGAGTCGGCCAGCCGAGTCAGTTCGCCGCCCTGGGCTCCGGCCAGGTGCGGCGTGACGAAGACGTTGGGCAGCGCGAAGAACGGGTGGCCGGGCGGCAGCGGCTCGGGGTCGCTGACGTCGAGTATCGCGTCGAGCCTGCCGCTCGTCACCTCCTCGGCCAGTGCGAGCGTGTCCACGAGCGCCCCGCGGGCGGTGTTGACGAGCACGGCGCCGTCGCGCATCAGCGCCAGCCGGTCGCGGCCGATCATCCGGTGCGTCTCCGGCGTGTCCGGCGCGTGCAGGGTGACCACGTGAGAGCGGCGCACCAGCGTGTCGAGGTCGGTCAGCCGCCCGCCCAGCGCCGCGGCCTCGCCCGGATCGGCGTACGGGTCGTAGACCAGCACCTCGGCGTCCAGGTTGCGCAGCAGCGCGAGCACCCGCCGGCCGATGCGCGACATGCCGACGACGCCGATCGTGATCCGGTGCGTGCCCAGCCACGGCAGGCCGGAGAAGTCCCGCCTGCTGCCCTGGGCGCGGTAGCGATGGGCCATCGTGAACGCCCGCTTCGCCCCGAACACGATCGCCGCGAAGGTGAACTCGGCCACCGGGATCGCGTTCGCGTCGGCCGCGCTGGTGACGCGCACGCTGCGCAGTACCACCGGCTCCAGGAACGTCTTCACGGTGCCCGCGGCGTGCGCGATCAGCCGCAGCCCCGGCGCGGCCCGGAGCAGCCGCCCGTCGAGCGGCGGGCAGCCCCAGCCGGTCACGAGCACCTCCGTCTCGGCCAGGACCTTCTCGTCCACCTCGTGCATGACCTCGCCGTGGAGGTCGACCAGGCGGGCCAGCCGGTCGAGGGCGCCCCCGCTGAAGACCGACTCGCGCACGCCGGGCCCCATGGCCAGGACGGCACGCGGTCTTCGGCTCTCTTCCCGCACGTGTTTCGCTCCCCGATAGTAAGCGCGTTCTATGAACTTGAGGCCGCACGCTAGGCCCTGCCTGCGGCGCAGTCAAGCGATCTGCCGTTTCGCACCAGAGGGTCTTGACGAATAGGGAAAACGCTTACTACGGTCACGGCCAATCGGAGGGACGACGCATGACGACTTCATCGCAACCGCGTGCCGCCGTGACGCCCCGCCGTGTCCCCACCGGTACGGCGGGCGCCGCGCCACGCAAACTGCCCCTGCGCCGGCGGATCCGGCGTGACCGGGTCATGCTGCTGCTGACCCTGCCGGGGCTGGTCTACTTCCTGGTCTTCCACTACGCCCCGCTCATCGGGTACGTGGTGGCGTTCAAGGACTACCAGCCGTACGTGGGCTTCATCGACAGCCCGTGGATCGGCCTGGCCAACTTCGAGCTGGTCTTCGGCGACAGCCGGTTCTGGACCTCCGTGGTCAACACCCTGAAGATCACGCTCACCCAGCTCGTGCTCTTCTTCCCGGCGCCGATCGCCCTGGCCCTGCTGCTCAACAGCGTGGTCAGCGACAAGGTCCGCAGGTTCGTGCAGAGCGTGGTCTACCTGCCGCACTTCATCGGCTGGGTGATCATCGTCTCGATCTTCCAGCAGATACTCGGCGGCGCCGGCGCGCTGCCCAACCTGCTGGAGAGCGTCGGCCTGCCCCGGGTCGACGTCATGACGAACCCGGACACCTTCCCGCTGCTCGTGACGCTGCAGGTGCTCTGGAAGGACGCCGGCTGGGGGACGATCATCTTCCTGGCCGCGCTGCTCTCCATCAACCAGGAGCTCTACGAGGCGGCGGCCATGGACGGCGCGGGCCGCTGGCGCCGGCTCTGGCACGTCACGCTGCCCGGCATCACGCCGATCATCGTGCTGCTGCTCATCCTCAACCTCGGCAGCATCCTGTCGGTCGGCTTCGAGCAGATCCTGCTCCAGCGCGACGCGGTCGGCGCCGAGTCGGCCGAGGTGCTGGACACGTACGTCTACTACAACGGCATCCAGGACGGCCAGTGGGGCCCCGCCGCGGCGGTGGGCCTGATCAAGGCGATCGTCGGCGCGGCCCTCGTGCTCGGCGCGAACAAGGTGGCGCACCTGCTGGGCCACGAGGGGGTGTACCGCGGTGCGGCCAAGTGAGCGTCCGGCCTGGATGGAACGGCCCAGCAAGGCGGGCCTGGCCGTCAAGGGCGCGATCCTGCTCGGCGTGAGCCTGCTGGTGATCTACCCGTTCGTCGGCGTGATCGGCACCAGCCTCTCGACCGAGACCGACATCGCCAAGGCCGGCGGCTTCGTGCTGCTGCCGTCCGCGCCGCGGCTCGACGCGTACCGGGCCATCTTCGAGGGCGGCACGGTCACCCGCGCGCTGCTGGTGAGCGTGCTCGTGACCGGCATCGGCACGCTGGCCAGTCTCGCCGCCACGATCGGCATGGCCTACGGGCTCAGCCGCCGTGAGGTCACCGGCTCCCGGGCCATCCTGGTCGTGGCGCTGTTCACGATGCTGTTCAACCCGGGCATCATCGCCGGCTTCCTGACCGTCCAGCAGCTCGGCCTGCTCAACACCTTCGCCGCGCTCGTCCTGCCCAGCCTGGTCAGCGCCTTCAACCTGGTCGTCCTGCGCTCGTTCTTCATGAACCTGCCGAACGAGCTGATGGAGAGCGCCCGCATGGACGGCGCCGGCGACCTGCGCATCCTCGTGCGGATCGTGCTGCCACTGTCGAAGGCGGTGATCGCGGTGATCGCCCTCTTCTACGCGGTGGCGTACTGGAACGCCTTCTTCAACGCCCTTCTCTACCTCGACGACACCGAGAAGTGGCCGCTGCCGATGATCCTGCGCATGTTCGTGCTCCAGGGCCGGACGCTGGAGAGCCTCGGCGGCGCCGCGGAAGCACCCGCACCCGTCCAGGCCATCCAGATGGCGGTGCTCGTGGTGGCCGTCGTCCCGATCCTCATCGTCTACCCCTTCCTCCAGCGCTACTTCACCAAGGGCGTGCTCACCGGCGCCATCAAGGGCTGAACCCCCCACCCGAAGGAAGATCCACATGAACCTCTCCAGGCGCGGCTTCCTCGGCCTCGCCGCGGGCGTGGCCGTCACGTCGCTGGCGAGCGCCTGCGGCGGCGGCGCGCAGGCGCCCGCGACGAAGGCCCAGGGACTCACGGTCAAGCTGCCGACCTACACGCCGCTGGCCTCGATCCCCAAGCCCGACCTGCCCGGGACCGCCGCGGGCGTGCCCGACGCGTACTTCACCTATCCGAAGGAGCTGTTCAAGGCGGTCCAGAAGCCGCCCATGTCCGGCGGCCAGGTGAAGATCGCGATGAAGACGTTCCTGCCGCCGCCGCCCGGCCGCGAGCAGAACGCGGCCTGGCGGGAGATGGAGAAGCGGCTCGGCGGCACCGCCGACGTCATGATCGTGCCCACCGACGACTGGCCGACGAAGTTCTCCACACTGGTCGCGGGCGGCAACCTGCCCGACATCTTCCCCTACATCTCCACCCAGGGCGTCAACAACCTGCCCGCCTTCGCCGCCAGCCAGTGCGCCGACCTGACCCCGTTCCTGTCGGGGGACAAGGTCAAGGAGTATCCGAACCTGGCCGCGCTGCCCGAGGTCTTCTGGAAGCAGGGCATCATCGGCGGCAAGCTCTACGGCGTGCCCGTGCCGCGCAACCTCGTCGGCGGACTCGGCTTCTACCGCCACGAGATGTTCGCCCAGGCCGGCGTCACCGACCTGGCCCAGATCACCGGCCTCGACCGCTTCGCCGAACTGCTCAAGGAACTGACCAGGCCGCAGGAGCGGCGCTGGGCGATCGTCACCGCGACCGGCGGCGTCTTCGGCCTGTCGATCTTCACCCAGCTGTTCGGCGTGCCCCTGGAGTGGCGCTTGGACAAGGCCAGCGGCAAGCTCACCCACGCCATCGAGACCGAGGAGTACCGGGCGGCGCTGGAGTACGTGATCAAGCTGCGCGAGGCCGGCGTCATCTACCCCGGCTCGGAGGGCTTCGACACCCTCAAGCGCAAGAACGAGTTCAACTCGGGCCGCGCCGCCATCACCTACGACGGCCTGCCCGCCTACCTGGGCCCCGGCAACTACCTGCAGACCCAGAAGAAGATCGACCCCAAGGCCGACCCGCGCCCGCTGCTGCCCATCGGCGCCAAGGCCGTGACGTTCGCCAACAACATCGCCTTCTCCACCAACCTGCTGAAGAAGGCCGGCGAGGCCCGGGTCAAGGAACTGCTGCGGGTGGCCGACTTCTTCGCCGCGCCGTTCGGCAGCGAGGAGTTCACGCTCATCCAGTACGGCCTGGCCGGCACCGACCACACCCGCGACGACCAGGGCAACCCGGTGCTGACCGACCAGGGCGCCAAGGACATCACCGTCCCGTGGAAGTACATCGCCGCGCCCACCCAGGCCGTCTACGACCCCACCTCGCGCGACGGCGTCGAGCACGTGCACGCGGCGCTGACGAAGATGATCCCCCAGGCGGTCTACGACCCGACCACCGGCATGTTCTCCCCGACCGCTGAGAACAAGTTCGAGTCGCTCTACACCATGCGCAACGACAAGGTCACCTCGATCGTCGCGGGCCGGGCCAGGCTGAGCGAGCTGGACCAGCTCGTCAAGGACTGGCGTGCGCAGGGCGGGGACAAGATCCGCGCCGAGTTCGAGCAGGCGCTCCAGCAGTCGAACGGCCCTCGATGAGGGTCTTCCACGTCCCCCCCGGCTCGCTGGAAACCGTCCGCGACCAGGTACGGCAGGCCGTGGCCGACGGCATCGACGGCGACATCGAGATCCGCCTGGCCGGAGGCGTCCACCAGCTGACCCTCCCCCTGGTCCTGGACGAGCGCGACAGCGCCCCCGAGGGCCGCACGATCACCTGGACCGCCGAGCCGGGCGAGCAGCCGGTGCTGTCCGGCGGAGTACGCCTGACCGGCTGGCGCGAGGAGGCGGGCCGCTGGGTCACCGAGACGCCGGAAGGCGTGTCGCCCAGGCAGCTGTTCGTCCGCGGCCTCCGAGCGGTCCGCGCACAGAGCGACACCCGCTCCGTGGCGGCCCGCGACGCCCGCCTCACGGCGGTCGGCGACGACAGCTCTGCGGCGGTCCGCGACGCCAGCTTCGCGGCGGTCTGCGACGTCACCCAGGACGGCATGACCGGCGCGGTGGCCAGTGGCGTGGCCGCCTGGTCCGACCCGGGCAACGCCTCAGTGGTGATCCGGGTGCGCTGGCGCAACTACCACTGCCGGATCGACCGGGTAGAGGGCGACCGGATCGTCTTCGCGGAGCCGTGCTGGGCCAACTCGGCCTCCGGCACCGGCCGCACCGGCCCCTCCTGGGACTTCACGACCGTGGACTCCACCCGCCACACCAAGGTGGTCTCCTTCGAGAACGCCATCGAGCTGCTCGACCGGCCGGGCGAGTTCGTCCATGACCGCGGCAGCCGTACCGTCACCTATCTGCCGCGCGCGGGGGAGAGCCCCGAGGACGTCATCGCGCCCGCGACCGAGACGCTGCTGCGGATCGAGGGCGCGGCGCGGGTGCGGGTGCGCGGGCTGGCCTTCGAGCACGCCGCCTACCGGCAGCCGGACACCGAAGAGGGTTACGCGGGCGCGCAGGCCGGGCTCACGCTGGCCGGCGCGACCGGACCCACAGGCCACGCGGGCCGCCACTACACCAAGCCCGCGGCGGCGCTCGTGGTGCGCGGCGGGCGGGAGGTCGCGGTCGAGGACTGCGTGTTCACGCGGCTCGGCGGCGCGGGCGTGATCTTCGAGGCGGGCACCAGGGACTCCTCGATCACCGGCTGCACCTTCACCGACCTGTCCTCGGGCGCCGTCTACGTTGGCGACACCGAGCCGAACCCGCCCGCCGAGCTGCGCGGCGAACGCAACACCGTGGCCCGCAACCTCATCAGCGGGGTGGGGATCGAGTTCACCGACGCGGTGGGGATCTGGGCGGGGTACGAGAGCTCGCTGGTCGTGGATCACAACACGCTGGAGCGGCTGCCGTACTCGGGAATCTCGGTCGGCTGGGGCTGGAACCAGCCCGAGGCCCAGAACCCCGACATGCGCGACAACAAGCTGACCAACAACCGGATCACCGACGTCATGCTCATCCAGCACGACGGCGGCGCCATCTACACCCAGGGCCCGCAGCCCGGCACGGTGATCAGCGGCAACTACGTCAACCGCTCCGCCTACGGCAACACCGAGCGCGACGGCAACGGCGTCTACCTGGACGAGCAGAGCTCCCACATCCGCGTCGAAGGCAACGTGATCACCCGCGTCGGCTACAAGTGGATCTCCAACTGGGCCGAATACGGCATCGGCAACCACGTCACCGGCAACTGGACCGACACCGAAGCCCCGCCGCTGTCCGGCCGAGGCTCCCGCACGGAGGACAACCACACGGCGCTGGAACGGCTCCCGCCCGAAGCCCTGGACGTGGCCAGGCACGCCGGAGCCACACCGGGAGAGGTCGAGCAACTGGCCCCCGACCTGGCCCGAGGCAGACCCGCCACCCAGTCGTCCACCGAGGCTCCGGCGGCCAACGCCGTGGACGGCTCCACCACCACCGACAGCAGAACGGCGGACGAACCCGGCGCCTGGTGGCAGGTCGACCTAGGCGCCACCCTGCCGCTCACCGAGGTGGAGATCTGGAACGACGCCACGATGACCACCGCCGATGTCGAGGTCATCCTGGCCAAGCGAGCCGACCTGTCCGGCGCCCGGCGCGTCCACGTGCCGGGCAAGGCGCTGCGCCCCACCTTCGTGTCGCTCACCGGCGAGGCCCGCTACCTGCGCCTCCAGCGCGCGGGCACCGGCGGGATCGGCCTGGCCGAGGTCAGAGTTCGCTAGGCAGGCGCCGCCAGTACTGCTTCTTGCCCTCCTCGCGCACCACCAGGTCCAGCCGGGCCAGCTCGGCCCGCAACTCGTCGGCGTCGTCCTTCTTGTCCTTCTCCAGGGCCACCTGCCTGGCCCTGAAGAAGGCGTGGGCGGCGGCGTCCAGGTCGGGGTGCCCGTCGGCCCACAGCCGGAACTCCGCCCGCGCCGGGTCACCGGCCACCCACGGATAGCCGCGGGCCACGAAGGCCCGCTCGATGTCGGCCCGCCGGGGCAGGTCGCCGCGGGTCCTGACCAGTTCCTCGGTCCGGTGGCCGTGGACGACGACGTGCTCGCCGTCGAGGAAGACGGCCGCCGCGTCGGCCCGGCGCGCCTCCCACCGACGCTCGCCGTGCGTGAAGACGGCCCGCGTGTCGTCCACCGCGATCCCCAGCAGGTCGGCGATGATCAGGAACGCCAGCACCAGCCCGCCCACGGCCCCCAGCCCGAGCGCGCCGATCGTCGCGTATGGCTCCGCCAGCCCGGCCAGCAACTTGACCGGCTTCTCGAACGGCACCCAAGGCCAGGTCGCCGCCCACCCGATGAGCGCTTTCACCAGCCACAGCACCCCCGCGCCCAGCAGTGGCCCGCCCGCCCAGATCAGCACGCGGTGCAGGGCGGGAATCGTCACGACGGTCTGGTCAGAAGCAGGCATCAGCGAAGTTCGGCTTTCTTTCCGGCGGCTTTCTTTCCAGCAAGGATGATCAGCACGACCACGCCCAGGGCGAAGGCCGTGTTGTGGCCCAGTTTGGCGGACCGACCAGCGAGATCGTCCACTCCAGAACCTGGGAGACCGACATGAGGACGAACGTCACCCCGCCGACCACCCACGGACCGGGTGCGGGCCGAGGATCCACCGGCCCCGGCCGCGTCCTGACCGCGAACGCCACCGCGACCAGCGCCAGGACCACCGCGCCCGCCCCGGCCAGCTGCCCCGCGGACGGGACGAAGCCCTCGGTCTCCAGATGCCACCGCACCACGAACCACGCGGCGCCCGCGAACGCCAGCGCCGTGACGACCGTCCCCGGCCACCCCAGCCACGGCGTGGTCCTGCGCTCCGGCCTCACGAACGACTCCACGATCGCGATCGGCGCGCAGATGCTGAAGACCACGTGCCCGGCCACCCAGTGCAGCGACAGGTACGCCCCGATGCCGAGCTGCGGGACGTAGGTGGGCTCCAGCATCGGCGCCAGGTACGGGATGTCGCGGTAGGACGGGTTGAACATCGCCTGGTCGATCAGGCCGGGCTGGAGCACGCCGAACGCCGCCGCCAGCAGGAACATCGTGGACCAGCCCCGGCCCGCCCTGCGGGCGCACTCGCGGATGAGGAGGGCGGCGGCGCCGTACAGGGGGACGAAGACGAGCAGGCCGCCGAGCAGCTCGGCGACGTCGCCCGTGGAGGTGTCGTAGCCGCTGAGGTACTCGGCGCAGGCCGGTGCCAGAAGCAGCAACCCCAGCGCCGGTGGCAGGCCTTTGACGGACATGCCCACGACGCTAGGGACGGCGGTGCCCGGTCCGGATCGGTCCTCGGGCTATGGGGGGCCGACCAAAGTCGATGGGTCAGCGACCGTAGAAGGTGGGGCGCTCCTTGACCAGGAAGGACCGGGTGGCGTCGAGGTGGTCGTCCGTGGCGGCGCACTCGTCCTGCAGGACCGCCTCCAGTTCCAGGGAGTCGGCCAGGGAATGGGTGGCGGCGTAGGCGAGTGCCCGCTTGGTGGCCGCGTACGCCTTGGTGGGGCCGTGCGCCAGCCGTACCGCCAGCTCCTGGGCGGTCTTCAGCACGTCGTCCGGCGCGACCACCCGCGTCACCACGCCCAGTTCCAGCGCCCGCTGGGCGTCCAGCGGCTCGCCCAGCAGCAGGAGCTCGGCCGCGCGGCCGGGTCCCACGAGCCGCTGCAGCGTCCAGGAGGCGCCCGAGTCGGGGGCCAGGCCGATGCCGCCGAAGGCCATCGCGAACTTCGCCTTCTCCGAGGCCACCCGCAGGTCGCAGGCGAAGGCCAGCGAGGCGCCCGCCCCCGCGGCCACGCCGTTGACCGCCGCCACCACCGGCTTGGGCATCGTGGTGATCAGCTCGACGATCGGGTTGTAGTGCTGGCGCACCGTCCCCGCCAGGCCGCGGCCCGCCTCCAGGTTGTCGGAGTGCTCGCGCAGGTCCTGGCCGGCGCAGAACGCCCGGCCGGAGCCGGTCAGCAGCACCGCGCGCACCATCGGGTCCTCCGCCGCCCGGCGCAACGCGTCGAGCAGGGCCGTCTTCAGCTCGGCCGTCAGCGAGTTCATCGCGTCGGGGCGGTCGAGCGTGATGGTGGACACGCTCTCGGACACGTCGTAGCGGATCACAGGGTCTCCAGGTTGTGGTCGACGAATGCGGCGGCTCTGGGCAGCAGGCGCGCCGCCTCCTGCTCGAAATATGCCCGCGCCTTCTCGCCGGGCCACCCCGGCGGCAGCAGTTCCGCGGGCAAGCCCGGGTCGCGGAACAGGAAGTTACGCCAGCCGTGAACCAGCACGCTCCTGGTGGCGAAGACGCGGTCGTCGGACGCGTGCGGGGGCAGCGAGTCCACCAGCGAACCGGCCTCCGCCAGCCAGCGCTCGTAGGCCGCGGCGATGCCGTCGAGATCCCAGGCGCGGGCCACGAGCTCGCGCGGATCGCCGTCCAGCGCGGCGTCGAAGCGGTCGGCCACCACACCCTCCCCGTCGAGCAGATTGTCCAGCTCGATCGAGGATCGTGGACCGATCCAGGCCGTCTCGGACAGCGCCGCGTAGCCGAGGAATGTGAGGTCGGCGCGGAGCCGTTCCCGCCTCGGACGCTCCCGCACCGGCCCGAAGACGATCACGTGCCAGTGTCCACGCCAGCCGAGCGTCCCCGCTCGGTAAATTCTCAGTGCTGCCTCGTCCAGGCGCCTGACGCACTTCGGAGTCAGGCCGTATCCGGGTCCGTGCGGCAGCCGGACCGGCGACAGCCAGCCCTGTCTGACCATGCGCGAAACGGCCGTGCGCACGGCGGGAGCGGCGATTTCCAGGGGTTTCATCAGCCGCACCAGGGCGGCAACGGAGGCCTGGCCACCGCGTGATCGCAGGTGGTCTCCATAGAGGTCGAACAGGCCGGCGCGTGCGTGCACGAAGTCCAGTTTGGCCGTCTTCGCACCCCCGGACAACGCATTCTGGGAGGAGATCGTTACCCATGAGGGCTCTCGATGCGGGAGAATAGGACATCACAGAAGACGTGAATGCGCCGGCCACCCTCCTGGAGGGCCGGCGGTCGCGGGCCGCGGGAGCCCAAGGCAGGAAGGGATACACGCATGGCGGCGATGAAGCCGCGGACCGGCGATGGTCCGCTCGAGGTCACCAAGGAAGGGCGCGGCATTGTCATGCGTGTCCCCTTGGAGGGTGGCGGCCGGCTCGTCGTGGAGATTTCCGCCGACGAGGCGCAGGCGCTCGGCGAGGCGTTGAAGAACGTCGTCGGCTGAGCGCTTCCCGAGACAGCTTCGATCGACGGCCCTGGCGTGCCTCCGCGCCAGGGCCATTGACGTGTTTGGAGAGATGACCCGTGCCCATTGAGACCACGACGTCGGTGGTTTCCGAGATCCCCGCCGAGGCCGAGCTGCTGGCGGTGCCGTACTCCTCCGACCTAGACCCGGCACTCTCCTTCGACCTGCACGTGCCCCCGGCGGCCCTGCTGGCCCACTACGAGGCCAAGGGCGAGGCGGGCGAGATCGTCGAGGTGCCCGTGGCACGGGGTGAGGCGGTCGGGCGCGTCCTGCTCTACGGAGTCGGGGACGGCTCGCCGAAGGCGCTGCGCAAGGCCGCCGTCGCCCTCACGCGCCGCGCCAAGGGCCGCGAGACGCTCACCGTCGTCGTTCCCGACGGCGACGGCGCGGTGTTCGCGGAGGCCGCGCTGCTGGCCGCCTACACCTTCAAGGTCACCTCCTCGCCGGGCAAGAAGCCCGTCTCGGCGCTCGTGTTCGCCGGCGCCGACGAGCAGGCGGTACGGCGCGGCGAGATCGTCGCCCAGGCCGTCGCGCTCGCCCGCGACCTGGCCAACACGCCCGCGTCGGTGAAGAGCCCGGCGTGGCTGGCCGAGCGGGCCGGCGAGCAGGGCGTCCCCGTGCGCGTCTGGGACGAGGACGAGCTGCGGGCCGGCGGGTTCGGCGGCATCCTCGCGGTCGGCCAGGGCTCGGCGAACCCGCCCCGGCTCATCCAGCTCTCCTACGACCCGCCGGGCGCCACCAGGCACGTGGTGCTCGTGGGCAAGGGCATCACCTTCGACTCGGGCGGGCTGTCGCTGAAGCCTGGCGACAACATGAAGGTCCAGAAGACCGACATGGCCGGCGGCGCCGTCGTCATCGCGGCCGTGTCGGCGCTGGCCAAGCTGGGCGCGAAGGTGCGGGTCACCGGGCTGGTGGCGGCGGCCGAGAACATGCCGTCCGGCAGCGCGCAGCGGCCCAGCGACGTCATCACCCACTACGGCGGCCGCACGGTCGAGGTGCTCAACACCGACGCGGAAGGCCGCCTGGTCCTGGCCGACGCGCTCGCCTACGCCGACGACACGCTCGCCCCCGACGCCCTCGTGGACATCGCCACCCTCACCGGCGCGATCAGCGTCGCCCTGGGCCGCAACGTGGGCGCCGTCTACGCCACCTCGGAAGATCTCGCCGGAGAGCTGCTCGGCGCCGGTCAGGCCAGCGACGACCGGCTGTGGCGGATGCCGCTGATCGATGACTACGCGCCCGCGCTGGAGTCGTCGATCGCGGACCTGGCCAATGTGGAGACGGGTTCCCGCTACGGCGCCGGATCGATCACGGCCGCGCTGTTCCTGCGGGAGTTCGCGGGCAAGCGGCCCTGGGCCCACCTGGACGTGGCCGGGGTGGGGCGCAGCACGGTGGACGAGGGCGTGCTGACCAAGGGCGCCACGGGCTTCGGCGTCCGCCTTCTCGTGGAGTGGCTCAGCCGCTGAGCTCTTGTCGTGGGCCGGCTCAGTCGCTCAGCTTCACCGCGGCCAGCAGCCCGTCGCCCAGCGGCATCATCAGCGGCCGCAGCCGGTCGTCACCCTGCACGAGCTTGCCCAGCTCGCGCAGGGCGACCGTGTCCGGGTCGCGCTGCGCCGGGTCGGCCACCTTGTTGTGCCACAGGACGTTGTCGAAAGCGACAATCCCGCCCACCCGCAGCAGCCTGACGGCCTCGGACAAGTAGTCGGAGTACTCCTGCTTGGCGCCGTCGGCGAAGACCATGTCGTACCCGCCGTCCGACAGCCGGGGCAGCACGTCGAGGCCGCGGCCGACGATCAGCCGCACCCGCCCGCCGGAGAACCCGGCGTCGGCGAAGGCCTGACGGGCCAGCCGCTGGTGCTCAGGCTCGACGTCCACGCTGGTCAGCGTGCCGTCGGGACGCATGCCGCGCAGCAGCCACAGACCGGACACACCGCAGCCGGTGCCGATCTCGACCACGGACTTGGCGTTGAGCGCCGTGGCGAGGAAGCAGAGCGCCGCCCCGCCTCCGGGAAGGATGGGCACGGCACCCATCTCCTGGCCGCGCTGCCGCGCCGCGAGAAGCACCTCATCTTCCAGATGGAACTGCTCCGCATAGGCCAGAGTGGCCTCTACCGGGCTGGTCATCGGCCCCCTCCCCCCACTTTCGTGCGATTGGTCACCGATCGCAGCCTAGGGGAGACACGCCCGGACGGGAACTCAAGTCGGTCCTAACGCGTTGCAGGTTTAAACGGGCTTTGCCGGTCCGGAAGGCAGGCAGTGCGCATGAAGGGACGAAACCAGGCACTATGGCTGTAGCGGTGGTCCCAAAGAGAGGAGCCTTGGTGGACGGAAGCGACCACCAGGTGTCTGAGTGGACTCCTCCCACCTGGGAGGAGGTCGTGCGGACGCACTCCGCGCGCGTGTATCGGCTGGCGTACCGGCTGACCGGCAATGTCCATGACGCCGAGGACCTCACACAGGAGGTCTTCGTCCGGGTATTCAGGTCATTGTCCAGCTACACCCCCGGCACGTTCGAGGGTTGGCTGCACCGGATCACGACGAACCTGTTCCTTGACATGGCGCGGCGCAAGCAGCGCATCCGATTCGAGGGATTGGCCGACGACGCGGCGGAACGGCTGCGCGGCCGTGAGCCGTCTCCGGCGCAGGCGTGGGACGACGCGCATTTCGAGGCCGACGTTCAGGCGGCGCTTGACGCGCTGGCCCCCGAGTTCCGTGCCGCGGTGGTGCTCTGTGACATCGAAGGCCTGTCGTACGAGGAGATCGCGGCCACGCTCGGCGTGAAGCTGGGTACGGTCCGGAGCCGTATTCATCGTGGCCGGGCACAGCTGAGGGAGTCGCTCGAACACCGGGCGCCCCGAGGCGCTGAACTCCCCCCGACCGTGATCCGTGGGGAGGAAGGCTAGGAATGTCTCATCTTGGAGAGAGTGTTTCCGCGCTTGTCGACGGCGAACTGAGCCACGTCGAGCGCGAACGGGCACTGGCCCATCTCACCTTCTGCGCCGAATGCAGAAGGGAGGTCGAGTCGATGCGGGCGCTGAAGTCGCGCCTGCGCTCGCTCGACGGCCCGGCGATGCCCGCCGACCTGACCATGTCACTGCTGCGGATGTCCGAACCGGGTGGGCCGCTGCCGCCGCGCGAGCGCCCTTTCCCTCCCACGTTTGGAGGGGTGCCGCTCCCCGGGCCGCACAGCATCTCCCCTTTGGACAACCGGCCGCGAAGGGACGCTTTCGGTGGTTCTTCCGGCCCTGGACGGGGGAGTAGGCGCCGCGGCGCCTACGTGGCCGTGGGCGTCATGTCCGCCGCGGTCGCGCTCGGCACCTTCTTCGCCGTCAACAGCACCGCTGAGGTGGGCAACCCGCCGCCGGTCGAGCTCTTCCAGGTTCAGCAGGCGCCGGGCAACACCCCGTGATGTCCTGAGCCATTGGCCTGGGATACTCGAAGGATGGCGTAGTCGTCGGTGAGAGGGGCATACGATCGGGGTTCGGGCCTTACAAGGGCTTATGACCCACGTATGCCGTTCACGCCAGGATTGCGGTGTCCGAGCGAGGAGTGGTGAGACTTAGATGACCGACGAGACGCGCCCCAACGAAGGACGCACGCCGTCGGACTCCCCCGAGTCGCTGGAGCGGCCGGAGTTTCTGCCCGCGGGCGAGGAGCAAGGCGCCTGGGGAGACCCGTCGGGCCGCTCCGCCAACCCGTCACCGTCGTACGGCGTGGCGGGCGGCCAGCCGCCTCCCACGTTCGGCAGCGCGCACTCCGACCCGCAAGGCTCCTACGGCCCTTACGGTCCCTACGGCGAGCAGCCCGCCTCCTACGGCGAGTCCGCACCCAGGTTCGGCAGCCCGGCAGGCGACGGTTTCGGCACGCCCCAGCAGCCGTCGTTCGGCCCGCCGCCCTACTCCGGCTCCTACGCGGGCTACGGCGGCGGCACGCCCCAGCAGGGCGACACCGCCGTCTACAGCTCCCCGCAGTACGGCGGCGAGACCCCGCCGCCCCCGCCACCACAGAACGCCCTGGGCATGGGCTCAGGCTGGGCCCCGCCACCGGGCCCCGGCGCGGCTGCCCCGCAGCACAGGGTCGCTCTGGGCACCGGCGGGCTGATCGCCGTGGCCGTGGCCATCGCGCTGATCGCCTCCGGCCTCGGCAGCGTCGGCACGTACCTGCTCACCAGATCAGGCAGCGGCACCGACCCCTCCTACACGCTCGGCCCCGCACCCAGCGGCGCGATCAACCGGCCCCCGGAGTCGGTGGCGGGCGTCGCCTCGCGCGTGCTGCCCAGCGTCGTGTCCCTGGAGGTCGGCAACGGCGGCGCCGAGGGCGCCAGCGGCTCCGGCTTCCTGATCAAGGACGGCTACGTGGTCACCAACAACCACGTCGTCGCCATGGCGGCCAGCGGCGGCGAGATCCAGATCATGTTCGCCAACCGCAAGACCACCACGGGCCGCATCGTCGGCCGCGACCCGGGCTCCGACCTGGCAGTGGTGAAGCCGGAACAGACGTTCGGCACCCCGGAGATCACGCTCGGCAACTCCGACCAGGTCGTCGTCGGCGACCCGGTCATCGCGATCGGCTCCCCGCTCGGCCTGAGCGGCACCGTCACCACCGGCATCGTCAGCTCCCTGAACCGCCCGGTCATCGCCGGAGACGAGAGCGGCAGGGCGGCCGAGGAGCCCGCGTACATCTCCGCCATCCAGACCGACGCCGCCATCAACCCCGGCAACTCGGGCGGCCCGCTGGTCAACGCCAAGGGCGAGGTCATCGGAGTGAACTCCGCGATCGCCACCCTGAGCCGTTCATCCTCCAGCCAGGGCGGCAGCATCGGCCTCGGCTTCGCGATCCCGGTCAACCAGACTCGCCGAGTAGCCCAAGAGCTCATCACCACCGGCAAGGCCAAGCGCCCCCGGATCGGCATCGTCCTGGACAAGAACTACCGAGGCCAGGGCGTCCGCATCGCCTCCGAGCCCGACCAAGGCCGCCAGCCGGTAGACGCCGGCGGCCCCGCCGACAAGGCAGGCCTGAAGGCCGGCGACGTCATCCTGGAAATGGACGGCCTGCGCCTCCAGGACGGAAACGAACTGATCGCCCTGATCCGCGCCAAGGCCCCCGGCTCCAAAATCACCGTCAAATACGAACGAGCCGGCCAGGAACGCACCGCCACCCTCACCGTCGTAGCCGACGAAACCCCCACCCCGTCGCCGTCCTGACCTTCTTTCTTGCTTTCTCCAGGCAATGGTGCCGCCCGCGCGGCGTCCGCCCGCGCGGCGTCGGCCTGTCCTGCTTCGGTCTGATCGGTTTCGGTCTGTTCGGGTGCTGTCCGTCCGGCCCTTGTTCGCGCGCCTTCTGTTACGGCAAGCCACACCACCGCCACCCGCCGACGTGGGCGGGCGCCGATCGTGGGGATCGCTTCCCACGTCGCACGGATTGCCCACCGCAACGGCCATCCACAACCAGCCGACACGGCCGGGCTTGACCGGCTCGCAAGTCCACGCTTGACCGGCTCGCAAGTCCACGCTTGACCGGATATGGCGACCATGTTCCCGGATCCGCGCGTCTGGCTCCTTGGTCCCCTGCTCCTCGTCCCGTAGGCGTTTTCCCAGGTTGTTGGGCCCTGGCTCCTTGGGTGTGTCGGTTCTGGGCAAGCTGCTGGCGTGGCGTGGCGTGGCGTGGCGTGGCGTGGCCTGGCGTGGCCTGGCCTGGCCTGGCGTGGGGTGGGGCGGGTTGGGGTTTGGGGGTTTGGGGTGGGGTTTGGAGCGGTTGGCGGGTAGTTGGGGTGGTTGGGGGGTGGTTGTCCGGGGGTGAGGTTGGGGGTGGTGGCTGGTTGGGGGTTGATCTTGGGAATCGTCTTGGCAGGTGGCCGGGCGTTCTAAGTGGCCTTGCGAACCCTTAGTCTGGGAGTGGCCGGGGTTGTCCCCGGAGCCAGTTGGACTGCGGTAGGAGTTCAGGTGTTCGGACTCGGGTGGGCGGAGATCGGGGCGCTCGTCGTCATCGGGTTGCTGGTGTTCGGGCCCGACAAGCTGCCCCAGGTGGCTTCGCAGGCGGGCCAGACCCTGCGCAACCTTCGCCGCATGGCCACCAACGCGCGCGACGACCTGCGGAGCGGGCTGGGCCCGGAGTTCTCCAACTTCGATCCGGCTGACCTCAATCCCAAGAACTTCGTCCGTAAGCATCTGCTGGACGACATCGAGGACAACTGGAACGACCGGCCTCAGCAGGAGCTTGAGCCGGTCGCCGCCGCTCCGTACGCCCCGGAGCCCCTGGAAGAGCTCGGCTACGGCGAACTCCCGCCCTACGACTCCGAAGCCACCTAACCCTCAACCTGCTAATCCCAACCGGCCTAACCCCAACCGGCCTAATCCCAAACTTGCCTAACCCCAAACTCGCCTGCCGCCCGTCCTACCTGACGCGCGTGTCGCCCTCCGCTCTGCCCTATGGGCTCGGAGCGGGCTTGTGGTTTCCGGGCCATCGGGGGCTGCCGGTCAAGGTGGTGTTCTCTTCCCACCCAGCTGGTGAAGTGTGGCCGTTGCGGCGGGCAATTCGTGAGACGTGAGAAGCGATCCCCACGATCGGCGTGCGCCTGCGTCGGCGGGTGGCTTGGGGGTGGCTTGCCGTAACGGATGGGGCGGTTCTAAGAGAACCCCAACAGACCAAGGGCACCCCCAAAGCACAACACTTCAGGAGTTCCAAGAGGGCCGCAAGGCGGCCCGTAGCTCATTCAGAGCTTTAAGAGGGCCGCAAAGCGGGTCCGTAACGCTCTCCGAGCTCGTAACGCCCTCAGAAGCTCTAGGAGGGCCGCAAGACGGCTCGTATCGCCAAAGCGCCCGTGACGCCAAAGCGCCCGCAACACCAAACGCCCGCAATGGCTTCAGAGAAAGTGGCCGCGTCGGCGGGAGGCCGACGCGGCGGGTGGATGGGGAAGGGGTCAGCGGGCGGTGGGGGAGATGCCGAGTTGCATGCCCTTGAGGCTGTTGGCGCGCTTGCTCAGGGCGTCCGCGATCGAGCGGAGTTCGGTGGCGGCCGGGGAGTCGGGGTCGGTGAGGACCAGGGGCTTGCCCTCGTCGCCGCCCTCGCGCAGGCGCATGTCCAGCGGCACCTGACCCAGCAGCGGTACGCGGGCGCCCAGTGTGCGGGTCAGTGCGTCGGCCACGTTCTGGCCGCCGCCCTCGCCGAAGACCGGGATGCGCTCGTCGCAGTGGGGGCAGGGCAGCCAGGACATGTTCTCGATCACGCCGGCGATCTGCTGGTGGGTGGAGGCGGCGATCGAGCCCGCCCGCTCGGCCACTTCGGCGGCGGCCTGCTGCGGGGTGGTCACGACCAGGATCTCGGCGCCGGGCAGGCGCTGTGCCACCGAGATGGCGATGTCGCCGGTGCCGGGCGGGAGGTCCAGGAGCAGGACGTCGAGGTCGCCCCAGTACACATCGGCCAGGAACTGGTGGAGGGCGCGGTCGAGCATCGGGCCGCGCCAGACCACCGGCGTGTTGCCCTCGGGCTTGAACATACCGACCGAGATGACCTTGATGTCATGCGCCATCGGCGGCATGATCATGTCTTCGACCTTGGTGGGCCGTTCGGCGGCGCCGAGCATGCGCGGGATGCTGTGGCCGTAGATGTCGGCGTCGACGATGCCGACCTTGAGGCCACTGGCGGCCATCGACGCGGCTAGGTTGACGGTTACGGAGGACTTGCCCACGCCCCCCTTGCCGGAGGCGACCGCGAACACCCGGGTCAGCGAACCGGGCTGGTTGAAGGGGATCTCCTTCTCGGGGCCCTTGTTGCCGCGCAGCTTGGTCTGGAGCTCCTTGCGCTGCTCGGTGCTCATCACGTCGAGTTCCAGCTCCACGCCGGCGACGCCTTCAACCTTGGAGACGGCGTTGACGACGTCGCGGCGGATGGTGTCCTTCATCGGACAGCCGGCGACGGTGAGGTAGACGCCGACGCGGACAGCGCCGTCGGGGGCGATGTCTACGCTTTTGACCATGCCCAGGTCGGTGATCGGGCGGCGGATCTCCGGGTCGATGACGGTGGCGAGGGCGGCCGTCACCAGTTCCTGCGTCGGTGCCATGGAAATCTCGGCACTCCTTTGTGGTTTATGGATGACGGGTTCCATCGTATGAACCCGAGGCAAGTCGCTGCTGTTTAGATGTGCGTGCAACGTTCTAAGGTTACTCCGTGACTGTTCTGCGCGACGAGGGCCTCGACGTCCGGGAGCTCGAGGTCTGGCGGGCGTTGCAGCGTGCGCAGGTGCGGGTGGCCCGTCACCTGGAGGCTGAGCTGCTCGTCGCCCACGACCTCCCGCTGGCTTCCTATGACGTGCTGATGCAACTCGCCGAGGCTCCGGAGCGGCGGCTGCGGATGAACGACCTGGCCGACCGCGTGCTCCTCTCCCGCAGCGGCCTCACGCGGCTGATCGACCGTCTGCAGCGCGACGGGCTGGTCGCGCGCGAGGCGTGCCCGAGCGACGCGCGCGGCCTGTTCGCCGTGCTCACCCCCGAAGGCGAGGTACGGCTGGCCGACGCCACCCCCACCTACCTGCGCGGCGTCAGGACCCAGTTCCTCGACCCGCTCAGCGAGGAGGACCTGAGCCGCTGCCGGGCGATGCTGGCCAAGCTCGGGCTCACTGAGGAGTCCTGACCTGCTGGGCCTGCTGGAGTTCTGAGCGGATGAAGTCGCGGGTGGCCATCTCGCCGAGCGTGATCCGCAGCCCGGCGATCTCCCGGGTGAGGAACTCCAGCTCGGCCTGGCTGGCCTCCCGCGCTTGCCGGTCCTCCTCGCCCTGGACGCGGTCGCGGTCGGCCTGCCGGTTCTGGGCGAGCAGGATGAGCGGCGCCGAGTACGACGCCTGCAACGACAGCATCAGCGTGAGGAAGATGAACGGGTACTCGTCGAACCGGGCGGCGGCCGGCGCGACCACGTTCCACACCACCCAGCACAGCACGAACACCGTCATGTACACGAGGAACCGCGCGGTGCCGAGGAAGCGGGCGATCCGCTCCGACAGCCGCCCGAAGTCCTCCGGGTCGTAGTGCGGCCGGAACGAGCGCCTCAGCTCGCGCGGCTGGTCGAGTCGCTCACGTGGCATGTCGTTCCCGCCAGTCTTCGGGCAGCAGGTGGTCGAGCACGTCGTCCACGGTCACCGCGCCGACCAGCCTGCCGCCCTCGTCCACGACGGGCGCGGCCACGAGGTTGTACGTGGCGAGGTAGGACGTGACCTCGGGCAGCGTGAACCCGGGCCTGATCGGGTCGATGGTGTGGTCCAGCGCGGCTCCCAGCAGCATCGACGGCCGCTCGCGCAGCAGGCGCTGGAAGTGCGCGACTCCCAGGTACGCGCCGGTGGGCGTCTCGGTGGGCGCCCGGGTCACGTACACCTGGGCGGCCACGGCGGGCGACAGGTCGCGCTGGCGGATGTGCGCGAGCGCCTCGGCGACGGTGGCGCTGGGCGGCAGCACGACCGGTTCGCTGGTCATCATGCCGCCGGCGGTGTCCTCGTCGTAGTCGAGCAGCCGCCGCACGGGCGCGGCCTCGCCGGGCTCCATCAGCGACAGCAGTTGCGCCGCCTGGTCGTCGGGGAGGTCCTGGAGCAGGTCGGCGGCGTCGTCCGGGCCCATCTCGGACAGCACGACGGCGGCGCGGGTGGGGGCGAGCGCGGTGAGGATGCCGATCTGGTCGGTGAAGGGCAGCTCTTCCAGTACGTCGGCGAGGCGTTCGTCACCGAGTTCCGCGGCCACCTCGACCCGGCGCTTGAACGGCAGCTCGTGCAACGCGTTGGCCAGGTCGGCCGCTCGTTCGGTCTCGAAGGCGGCGATCAGGCCGGCGGCGCCCTGGTCGCGCTGCATGGCGTCGAAGCCGCGTACGTCGCCCCAGTCGACGACGCGGGTCTCGCGCCGCTTGCCCTTCTGGTAGACGGCGACCTTGGTGAGCGTCCACTCGCTCCTGCCCTGCTCCATGGCCAGGTCGTAGACGATCCAGGGGCGGCCGTCGAGGGTGACGGTCTGGTCGAGCAGCTGGCCGATCGTGAGCGTCTCGGTGACGCGTTGTTCGAACCTGCGCATGTTGAGCCGTCCGGAGAAGATCACCGCTCCGGTCTCGATGCCGCGTACCCGGGTGATGGGCAGGAACACGCGGCGGCGCGGCTGCACCTCGACGACCAGCCCGTGCACACGCGGCGGCAGCGTGCCGTCGGCGGTGGGTCGCAGGGACACCACGACGTCGCGGACGCGGCCGATCTGGTCACCGGACGGGTCGAAGACCGGGGTCCCGGCCAGCCGGGCGACAAAGATCCTCACCTGAGCAGGCTAAACGAGTCAGGGCCGCCGGGCATTGCGCCTCGCCCACAGGGCATGTCAGTATCCATCGGACATAACACTCATTACGCTCAGGATGTGTTGACGTTGCGCTATGCGGGACTGGCGATCGCCTTCGTCTCCTCGTGTTGTTTCGCCTTCTCCGGGCCGATGGCCAAGTACCTGAACGCGGCCGGGCTGGTGCCGATCGAGGCGGTCTGGGTGCGGATGGCCGGTGCCGGGGTGCTGCTCGTGGCGGTGCTGGCCGTGGTCAAGCCGCAGGCGTTGCGTATCCCGCGCGACAAGTGGGGGTTCTTCGCGGCCTACGCGGTGATGGCGGTGGCGGGGGTGCAGGCGCTGTTCTTCCTGGCCATCACGCGGCTGCCGGTGGGGGTGGCGTTGCTGCTGGAGTACATGGCGCCGGTGATGGTGGTGGTGTGGGTCCGCTTCGTGCGGAGGGTACGGCTGCCGCGGGCGGCGTTCGTCGGGGCGGTGGTGGCCGTCGTGGGCCTGGGCGTCGTGGTCGAGGTGTGGCAGGGGCTGCGCCTGGACGCTCTGGGGTTGTTGCTGGCGTTGGTGGCGGGGGCGTGTTGCGCCGGATATTTCCTGATGAACGATAGTTTTGGGGATGAGATCGACTCGCTGGGGTTGATCGCGTGGGGGATGGTGGGCGCGGCCGTCGTCCTGGCCCCGTTCGCCCAGCCGTGGGGCATCCGCTGGAGCGCCTTCACCCAGACCGTGGCCCCGAACGGTGGGGTGGCGTTGCCGGTCCTCGGTGCTTATGTGTGGATGGTGCTGGTGGCCACCGTGATGGCGTACATCCTGGGCGTCAACGCCGTCCGCCGGCTGTCGGCCGCGGTCGGCGCGACGGTCGCCTCCCTGGAGGTCATCGGAGGCGCCATCGTCGCCTGGGCCCTGCTGCGCGAGTCCCTGGGCCTGTTCCAGATCATCGGCGGCCTGACAGTCCTGAGCGGCGCCCTACTAGCCCAAACCGCCACCACCCAACCAACCCCCATCCGCGAACCAGCCCACGCAACCTGACCACCCCAACCCCACCCACCCCGCACCCCAACCCCACCCACCCCGCACCCCAACCCCGCCCAGCACACCGCCCCCGCGCCGCGCCGCGCCGCCCAGCACACCGCTCCCGCGCCGCGCCGCCCAGCACACCGCCCCCGCCCCGCCCAGCACGCCGCCCCGCCCTGCACTGCGCTTCGCCCCGCGCTGCGCTTGACCCCCCCGGTGCGCTGCCCTGTCCCGGTACTTCGCTGCGCTCAGCTCGCCTCGCCACGATGCTGCGCTTCGCGGATCCCGCCTCGGTGCTGCGCCCGTCCCGGTGCTGCGTTCCGCGGGGCCCCTGTGCTCCGCCCGCTCCGGGGATCCCGTCGGGGCGCTGCGCTCCGGCGACCCGTCCGGGCGCTGCGCTTCGTGGATCCCCGCCTCGGCGGTCGGCGGAGAGCGGGCGTGTAGGGGCAGGTGGCGAGCCGGTCCACGCGGCCTGGACCCCGGGGGGTTTGCTGGTTTGGCAACGGGGTTTGCCTAGTGGAGGGTGGGCGGCGAATAGTGCGGGTGTGAGCGAACACGAGGAATTCTGGGATGCCCGCTACAGCGAGAGCACGCGCATCTGGAGCGGTGAGCCCAACACGATGCTGGTGACCGAGGTCGAGGGGATGGTCCCCGGGCGGGCGCTCGATCTGGGGTGTGGCGAGGGCGGAGACGTCGTCTGGCTGGCCCGGAGGGGCTGGCGGGTGACGGGGGTGGACGTCTCTCGGGTGGCGCTGGAGCGGGCCGGGGAGCATGCCAAGGAGGCCGGGGTGGCCGATCTGGTCGACCTTCAGTGGCATCAGCTCGGGGAGAGCTTCCCGGAGGGGGAGTTCGACCTGGTCTCGGCGGCGTACCTGCACAGCACGGTCGAGATGTCCCGGGAGGCGATTCTGCGGGCCGCCGCGGCGGCGGTGGCGCCGGGCGGGGTGCTGCTGGTGCTCGGGCACTCGGGGTGGGCCACCTGGCAGCACACGCCGCCGCACGACGTGCACCTCCCGTCTCCTCAGGAGGTGTACGACTCGCTCGGGCTCGCCGAGGGTGAGTGGGTGCTGGAGCGTAGCGGGGAGTTCGAGCGCAGCCAGAACAGCCCCGACGGGGAGCCTGGCACCCGCACCGACAACGTGCTGCGGGTACGCAGGCTCGCGGCCTGATCGCGCCTCAGGGCAGGGTTATGCGGATGACGGTGGACTCCCGGGCCCAGCGGTCGGTGAGGTGTTCGGTGTCGGGGGCGTTGAGGCGGTCCTTGGCCAGGGCGGCCACCGCCTCGGGCTCCGTCGCCGGGTCGACCACGGTCACCGGCGCGTCGAACTCCACCAGCCGGGCCCCGTTGTCCTTGCTGCGCAACGTCACATGGACTTCGGAGCGCTCGGCCAGGCCGGGCAGCTCCTGCTCGCCGCCTCCGGTCACCAGGTAGACGGCGCCTTCGTACAGGGTGTGCCAGGCCAGGCGCGGGCGGTCGAGGGTGAGCCAGAGGACGCCGGACTTCTTCGCGCCTTCTTCGATGACGGTCACGCCTCGACTTTAGCCGTGGATCAACGGCTTGCCAGCTTCCAGGCGGCAGGAAGCAGGCCGGCCGCGAGGGCGATCTTGAGGGCGTCGCCGACGAGGAACGGGACGATGCCCACCGCCACCGCCCGGCCGAGGTCCATGCCGGTGATGGCCATGAGGACGGGCAGGCCGAAGGCGTAGATGGCGAGGTTGCCGAGGATCATGGTGCCGACGGTGCGGAGCGGGGTGCGGTCGCCGCCCCGGGCGGCGAGGTGGCCGACCAGGACGCCGGCCGCGACGAAGCCGATCACGTAGCCGAACGACGGCACCAGGCCGCCGCCGGTCCACGCGGTGTTGCCGTCGGCGAACCAGGGCACGCCGGCCAGCCCCACAGCGAGGTAGAGCAGCATGCTGAGCGCGGCCCTGTTCATGCCGAGCGACGCGCCCACGAGCAGCGCGGCGAACGTCTGGCCCGAGACCGGCACCGGAGAGCCGGGGATGGGGAAGCTGACCTGGGCGGCCAGGCCGGTCAGCGCCGCGCCGCCGACGATCAGGGCGAGGTCGCGCACGCGCGCGCCAGGCAACAGGTCGGACAGTACGGCGGGCCGCTCGGCGGCGGCGGAAGAGGCGGATGCCATCGGTGATTCACTCCCTTTGCTAGCGTTCGGCACCCATTGTTGGCAGACGCCGTTAGAGGATCCGTACAGCGGAGACCGACAAAGAAACGATGGCCGCCATAGACAGGACCCCTCCTGTCCAGCCCGCACCGCACCCATTACCGTGTGCGCATGCGATCACGTCGTTCGGTACTGGCGGTGCCCGGCAGCAACCCCCGCTTCCTGGAGAAGGCCCAGACGCTCCCCGCTGACGCGGTCTTCCTCGACCTGGAGGACTCGGTCGCCCCCGCGGCCAAGCCCGAGGCGCGCAAGAACATCGTGGCCGCGCTGCGTGAGGGCGACTGGAGCGGCAAGGTGCGTACGGTGCGGGTCAACGACCTGACCACGATGTGGACGTACCGGGACGTGATCGAGGTGGTCGAGGGCGCGGGCGAGTTCCTGGACGGGATCATCCTGCCCAAGGTGCAGGACTCGACCGAGGTCGTCTGGCTGGACACGTTGCTGACCCAGATAGAGAAGACGATGGGGTACGAGGTCGGCCGCATCGGCATCGAGGCGCAGATCGAGAACGCCCGCGGCCTGGTGAACGTGGACGCCATCGCCGGATCGTCCAAGCGGCTGGAGACGCTGGTGTTCGGGCCGGCCGACTTCATGGCCTCGATCAACATGCGCACGCTGGTGGTGGGGGAGCAGCCGCCCGGCTACACCGAGGGCGACGCCTACCACTACATCCTCATGCGCATGCTGATGGCCGCGAGGACGCATGATCTGCAGGTCATCGACGGGCCGTACCTGCAGATCAAGGATGTCGAGGGCTATCGGCGGATCGCGCGCAGGGCGGCGGCGCTGGGCTTCGACGGCAAGTGGGTGCTGCACCCGCTGCAGGTCGAGGCGGCCAACGAGGTGTTCTCGCCGGCGCAGGAGGACTACGACCACGCCGAGCTGATCCTGGAGGCGTACGAGTACTACACCACCGTGGAACGGCGCGGCGCGGTCATGCTGGGTGACGAGATGATCGACGAGGCCTCGCGGAAGATGGCGCTGGTCGTGGCGGCCAAGGGACGGGCCGCGGGGCTGCGCCGTACCACGACCTTCACACCTTGACGCCGATCGTGGTGAAGAACCAGAACGACGAGGTGAGCCAGAGGCCGACCAGCGCGGTGAAGACCAGGCCGCCCAGGACCGGGAGGGTCCAGCCGGGCAGGCCGCGTTTGGGGAGAGCGAGCAGCTTCGCGGTGAGGACGCCGTAGAAGAAGCAGCCCAGCAGTGAGTGGATCATGACTCTGGGCACGTCGTACTGCAGGCCGAGCGCGTAGAGGCAGTGGAAGGCCACCGGGATGGTCAGGACGAACGCGAGCCGGCCCGACCAGCGGTGCACGGCCGGGTGGATCCGGATCTTGATCTTGCCCCACATGGACAGCGCTGAGATCACCTGAACGAAGGCCAGCACGAACGCGCCGGTCGTCAGCCAGGACTTCATCGCCAGCGCGCCGGAGAACCCGGCCGGGCCCACCGCGAAGCCGGTCGGGGTGTGGGCCCTGCCGTACACGCCGAGTGCGACCATGACGAGGCCGCCGAGCAGCAGGGGGACGAGCAGCGGAGTGAGGCCGCCGCGGCGGGGCTCGACGGCGGTCATGAGATCTCCTCGATGTCCTGCGGGTAGAGCGTGGTGTCGCCCAGTCGCACCGGGGCGTTGGGTCGCGTGGTGTCGAGGGTCGGAGCGGGGGACTTCTTCTCCCCTTCCGCGGCCATGCCCACCTGGTAGAAGCCGTTGCCGTCCGGCCTCCGCAGCATGATCCAACCGGCCTTGACCTGCGCGCCCCTGACCACCGCTGTCGCGCGGTAGAGGCCGGAGGGCTTCTTCACCAGTGGCGCGGAGAAGTCCCAGGTCTTGCCGCCGAGGGCCAGTTCGCCCGCGGCCTTGCCGCCGCCGAGCGCGGCGGTGACGTTGGCCTCGCCGAAGCCTTCGAGCTCGACCGCGCCGTCGGCGGCCTCGCCCTTGAACCAGGCCTCGGTCCTGCCGTCGCAGAAGTAGGCGATGGCCTTGCCGTTGCGGACAGAGATGGCGAGAAGGCCGCCCTTGACGCGGGTGGCGTAGTCGGCGCGTACCGGAGTGGGCTTGGCGGTCGCGGTTTCCGTCGGGGGTGGCGGCTCGGTGGCCGCGCTGGTGGTCGGCGCCGTCGAAGCGGCCGCGGCGGTCTCTTGGGCCACCGGGGTCGCGGTTACGCTGGCGACACCGAGCCCGGCGAAGAGCACCGCGCCCGCCGCCAGGGTGATGACAGGTCCCAGCCTTGACATGACATGGCTCCCAGGGTCGAAACGTCCTACGCACTCAAGAATCCGCGCGTTTCGGCAGCCCGTCTGTGAACTAATGCTCACCCGCCGGACAGAATGATGGAATGCAGGAGAACCAGATTCCGTACGGCCAGCCCCACCCGCAGCCGGGTCCCTATCCGCCGCCCGCGCCGCGGCAGCCCTGGTTCCTGCCCACTCCCAGCGGCGCCCGCTACGACCACCTGGCCCGCAACGGCGCCAACGAGCTCTGGCGCCCGATCGTCGGCACGGTCGTGGTCGGCGTCGCGTTCTTC
Source organism: Nonomuraea endophytica (assembly GCF_014203235.1). Taxonomy (GTDB): domain Bacteria; phylum Actinomycetota; class Actinomycetes; order Streptosporangiales; family Streptosporangiaceae; genus Nonomuraea; species Nonomuraea endophytica. The sequence continues at coordinate 346,727 of NZ_JACHIN010000009.1, forward strand.
CTGGTGGGGCTGATCGTCCTGCTGGCGGGCACGGTCCTGTCGCTGATCCTCGGGATGCCCCAGCCGACGAAGCCGGACCAGCTTTTCGGCGATCCGCTGTTCGGGCTGGTGTTCCTGCTGCTGTCGATCGCCGCCGTGCTCCCGATCGTCTACGGTACGGCGGCGCTCATCCAACGCCGCAGACCCGGCACGCTCTCCTCGGTCGCCGGCCGGTTGCGGTGGTCGTGGATGCTCATGTGCGGCGGCGTGGCGATCCTGGCGCTGATCCTGGGGCAGCTGGCCCAGCTCGCGGTGTTCGTGGTGACCGGCGAGGGGACGGACGAGGTCTTCGCGTGGGCCGGGTGGAGCGGGTTCATCCCGGCGCTGGTGATCATTCTGCTGCTGGTGCCGTTCCAGGCGGCCACCGAGGAGTACATGTTCCGCGGGTGGTTGCTGCAGGCGTTCGGGGCGCGGCTGAACAACCCGTGGTGGGGGATCGTCATCGGGTCGGTGTTGTTCGCCTCGCTGCACGGTTACACGTGGGTGGGGCTGATCGACGTGTTCAGCTTCGGGGTGGTGACCGGGTTCCTGGCGGTTCGTACCGGGGGGCTGGAGGCGCCGATCGCGATGCACGTGGTCAACAACGTGCTGGCGTTCGGGGTCAGCGCTGCTGCGGGGGAGCTGGACAAGGCGCTTGAGCAGGGGGCGGTGCCCTGGCAGGCGCTGGCGGGGACGGTGGTGCAGTTGAGCGTGTACACGCTGGGGGTGCTGTTCCTATCCCGAAAGCGGTCAGTCAACGCTTTTTCGGGATAAATCGCAAAGTGGTGCTATGAATCTCACTAGAGAGGTCTCGCCAATCCGGGCTGGGCGTGTTGCTCTGGAATGCGTGGGTGTCGAGGGATTCCGGAGGTGATCATCTCTGTGGGATGGGGTAGAAGTACCTGCGTGCGCTAGATCGGTTTTTATGCCGACATAGGCAGTCAATGAGGACGGCATAACTGGAACGGTCCGGAACCCCCGACTAGGAGGTGCTACGCGTGGCCTCCGGCCCCAGCGAACCGCCCCGGCACTCGCCGGACGACGACGAGCCGCGCCCTCCGGAGGAGCCGAGGATCCGGCACACTCCACCGGGCCCCACCGACGACCGGGCCCGCGGCGTGCCGCTCGCCTCGCCCTGGGGGCTGCCTCCCTTCGCCTCGCCCACTCCCGAGGACGAACCCCCCGAACCCCCGAAGGGCCGCCGGCCCTACAGCTCACCCACCGCGGAACCGGAGGCCCAGCCCCGCCGCCGCCCCCGCCGCATCGTCAACCACCCGGACAAACTCGTCGCCTCCGGCCCACCCCGCCCCCTCCCCACCCCGCAGGACGCACCGGAGCCGGGGATGCCAGACCCATCCGTGGTAGGGACGCCCGAAGAGGCCGAGGTCGTGACGTCGTCCGAATGGGACACGGGTGAGGCGACCCAGCCGGGTGTGCGGCGCGGGGCGCAGCCGTACCAGAACCTGCGGCCGACCGAGCCTCCACCCGAGCGGGAGGGCGTGGTGCCGCCCGCCTGGAGGGGCAGCGCCGAGGACGAGGTAGCCCGGTGGAGCGGCGAGGACGTGCCCGGGTACCGCGCGACGGCGGAAGACGACCCGCCGGCCGAGGACGAGCGCGCGACGCGGGGTCAGGATGAGCCGGTACGCCGGGTCGGGCGGCCTCCGGCGGGGCGGCCCACGCGGCCCGATCTGCTCGTGGCCAGCGGCCCCGACCGGCAGGGACGGCATCACCGTGGCCAGGCGCCCGCCGCGCTCCGCAGGGCCGGCCCGTTACGGCGACGCCGGCGGGTGCTCGGGCCGGTGGCGTTCGTGCTCGCCCTGGCCGTGGCCCTGAGCGCGGGCATACTCGGCTGGCGCTGGTGGAGCTCCAGCGGTCCTGGCTCCCAGAGGGGCCTGCGGCTGGAGGCGGCGGCTGGACGTTCGGGCGACGAGGTGTTCACGGTGGCCGGCGCGGGCGACGGCTCCAACCAGAAGCTCAACGCCATGACCTCGGCCGGCAAGACGGTCGTGGCCGTCGGCAGCGACACGACGAGCCCGACGCCGCGCCCGCTGTTCCTGTACTCGCAGGACAGCGGCAAGAGCTGGCGGCTCGGCACCGTCGGCGCGTCCACCAGCGCCACCGCCACCCGGGTCGCCGGCGGCGCGGGCCGCTGGCTGGCCGCGGGCGGCGACGAGACCGGCGTCGAGCACGGCCTGTGGACCAGCACCGACGGCGCCGCCTGGACCACCGTCGAGCCCGCGACCCTGGGCAACGCCTTCAGGAAGGGCGACTACGTCCACGACATCGCGCGTACGGCATCCGGGTTCGTGGCGGCCGGCCGTTCCGCGAGAGAGGACGGCTCGACCGGGCCCGCGGCGTGGCAGTCGCCGGACGGGAGGACCTGGCAGCGCGTGGACCTGCGCGGGCTTGAGGCGGGAGAGTTCCGCGCGGTCGTGGCGCGCGGCGACGTCGTGCTGGCGCTCGCGCAGCCGACGCAGGGTGAGGGCTCGCGCGTCGTGCGCTCGGTGGACGGCGGGCTCACCTGGCAGGCGACCGGCTTCCAGCTTCCCGAGGCGGAGCCGAGGGCGGGCTCGCTGGCGGTGCTGGCCAAGCAGTTCGTGCTGGTGCCGATCAGGCGCCCGCCGGTCGGCGGCGAGGTGCGGGTCTACTGCTCGCCCAGCGGCGCCGACTGGGGCCAGTGCGGCACGATCAACCTCGGCGGCCGCAGTCCGGGCGTCGAGACCACCATCTCCTACGGCGGCGGCGTCGCGGCGGTCAGCCCCGACGGGCCGGACAAGTACACGGTGCTGGCCACCACCAACGGCCGCACCTGGACCAAGCGCGCCGACCTGGGCAACCTGGCGGGCGCCTCGCTGCGCGGCTTCACCATGACCGACACCGGGCTTCTGTTCGGCGGCGGCGACCAGGCGGCCGCGGACGTGGGCAACCAGCTCGTGCTGATGTCGGCCCCGGCCAAGGGCAGCGCGGCGCGCGTACCCCTGTCCGGGATCGAGGGGTTGTCGCGGATCGCCCGTGAGACGACCCGCCTGGCCGCCGCGAAGGGCCAGTACGTCGCGGTCGGCGCGGCCTCGGGCGACGCCGGCGTCTGGACCAGCAAGGACTGGCAGAACTGGACCTCCACGAGCCTCGGCGGCCCACGCCGTCAGATGCTCAACGACGTCGTGTACGGCCGGCGCGGCTGGCTGGCCGCCGGAGCCACCGAGTCGGGCACCTCCGCCACCGACCCGCTGATCGTGACCAGCGCCGACGGCCGTACCTGGAAGCAGGCGCCCGCGCCCGCCAGGGCCGACGGCCACGACTACCTGGACGTGCAGTCGGTCGCCGCCGACGACCGGGGCTACATCCTGGCCGGCGAGGACCGCGGACCCAGCTCGGCGGGTGTGGCCATCTGGTTCACGCCCGACCTGCGCAAGTTCACCAGGAGCCAGAAGCTGCCCCAGGGCGGCGCCGGGGTCCGCATCTTCGACCTGGCGGCCACCCCGGACGGCTACGCGGCCGTGGGCAGCTCGGGCACCGGCGAGCAGGAGAGCGCGGTCGTCTGGACGTCCAAGGACGGGCTCAACTGGACCCCGCGCAAGCGCCCGTCGCCGCCGGAGGCCGCCTCGGCGGGGCTGCGGCAGGTGGTGGCCTTCGGCGACATGCTGGTGGCGACCGGTACGGCGCAGCTCGGCGGGACGTCCAAGGCGTTCGCCGCCTCCTCGGAGGATGGCGGGACGAGCTGGCGGTACGCGTGGCTGCCGGCCGAGCGGGCGGCGGCGGTCCACGACCTGGCGGCCGGTGAGAACGGTCTGGTGGCCGTGGGCTGGCACGGTCAGCCCGGCGGGGCCGACAGCGCCGCGTGGATCTCGGCCGACGGGCAGACCTGGGCCAGGCAGGATCTCAAGGACCCTCGGCTGCTGGGCGAGGGCATGCAGTGGCTGGCGGCGGTGACGACCAGCGGCGCCCAGGTGGTGGCGTTGGGCCGCTCGACCACGTACACGGCCGACCACCTGACCCTGTGGACGTTCCGGCTGGCCGGTTAGGTCATCGGGGCAGGACGTTCCACGAGGTCAGGGTGGCCAGCAGGCCGTCGGTCAGCGGGAGGGCGGCGAGGTCGGCGGCGGTGCACCAGCGGGCGTCCTTGGCGTCGTCGCCGGGGGTGAGTTCGCCGCCGGTGGGGGTGGCGAGGTAGTCGCGGATCTCGTAGACGGTCTGCCCCGGGCCTGGACGGTCGACGGCGCCGGTCAGCGGGCCTGGGGTGATGATGAGGCCGGTTTCCTCGCGGATCTCGCGGATGAGGGCGTCGTGGTCGGTCTCGCCGGGGTCCACGCGGCCGCCGGGCAACGACCACAGGCCTTCGCCCGGTGGGTGCCCGCGCTGGATGAGCAGCAGGCGGCCAAACTCATCGAAAACTATCGCTCCTACACAATTTACCCGCACAACATCAAGATTACGACGGGATAACGGGCTGTGCTCTTGACTGGACCGTGCCCGACGACGCACCGTGGGTAGCTGTGAGAGCGGCTCCAACGTGTCCACGGTGTTTTGGCCCGCTTCATGCGCCCAGTGTGTGGTCGAGCGCCTGGCGGTGCGCCGCGCACGGGGACGTCCTGCCCTACCAGCCGCCGTGGCAGCCGTCCGCCGGCGCGGTGGACGAACTGCGCAAGTCATCCAGGGTGCCGGTGTGGCTGCCGTGGCCGTTGCCGCCCGGGTGGCTGGTCACGGGGTTCGCCGAGGCGGGTGACGACCGGAGCGGCGGGCGGGCCAGCGTCGTGGCGCTCGGCGGTCCGTCGGTGACGAGCGGCCCCGCCGACCTGCTGGTCATCGCCGAGGAACCCGGAGTGGGCCTGGGCGCCGCCTTCGCCGGCCTCGACGGCCCCGACCCGGGCGAGGGCTTCGACTCCGGCCCGCCGAACGCCAAGATCGACGTGCTCGGCCATCCCAGCGCCCTCTGGTGCGTGAACGGCGCCGCCGACCGGGCCGTCTACGCCGGTGAGGCCATGGGCAACTGGCTGTGGACCATCGCCTGGCCCGCGGAGGCAGGCTGCCTGATCGCGCTGCTGCAACTCAGCCTGCGCGACCTGCGCGAGCATGACCTCGACCTGCCCTTCGGTGCTTTCTCCCCGCGTCTGGCCGACTAAGATCGGCAGCACTTCCCCCAACCGGCAGTTGGGGGCGCGGTGTCCGGCACCAGGTTCTTCGTCGAGGCGTTCGTGACGATGTTCGTCATCATGGACCCGCCCGGCGTGATCCCGCTCTTCCTCGCCTACACCAGCGGACGTTCCCCGCTGGAGCGCCGCCGCATCGCCTGGCAGGCAGCGGTGACCGCCTTCTGCCTGATCGTGGTCTTCGCCGTGTTCGGGCAGGCGATCCTGGCGTACCTGCACGTCGAGGTCGCCGCCATGCAGATCGCCGGCGGGCTGTTGCTCCTCCTGGTCGCCCTGGAACTGCTGCGCGGAGTCTCCCAGCCGTCGAGCGAGAGCATGCGCTCGAACGTCAACGTGGCGCTCGTGCCGCTGGGCACGCCGCTGCTGGCCGGGCCCGGCGCGATCGTGGCGACCATCGTCTTCGCCCAGCAGGCGGGCGGCCGGCCGGGCGGGATCCTCGCGCTCGGGCTGGCGATCGCGGCGGTGCACCTGGTGCTGTGGGTGTTCATGCGGTTCTCGGTGAGCATCATCCGCGTCATCAAGGAGAACGGCGTGGAGCTGGTGACCAGGATCGCCGGCCTGCTGCTGTCGGCGCTGGCGGTGCAGCTCATCATCAACGCGATCAGGGCATTGCTGGCTTGACAGGAGATCCGAACAGGCGGGACACGGCGTACTGGAAGAAAACTCAGTATTGTTCGTGGCGTGACAGCGCGTATCGAGCGAGTGGTGACCGAGGGCGTCGTCGACGTCGACGGCGTGGAGTACAAGGTCGAGAACAACACGTGGATCGTGGGTGACGACGACGAGGTGATCGTCGTCGACCCGGCACGGGACGCGGAGAAGATTCTCGAGCAGGTCGGCGAACGGGAGGTGCTCGCCGTCATCTGCACGCACGGCCTGCCCGACCACGTCGGCGCGGCGATCGAGGTGGCCAGCAGAGACGAGGCCGTCGTCGCGCTGCACCCCAAGGACAAGCCGCTGTGGCGGGAGACCTGGTCGGAGACCTGGCCGGACATCGACATGGAGGACGACGGCATCTTCGGTGTCGCCGACGTCCAGCTCGACGTCATGGAGACGCCCGGCGTCACCCCCGGCGGCGTCTCGCTCTACTGCGAGGCGCTCGAAGTGGTCTTCACCGGCAAGTCGCTGCAGGCCGACGGCCCCGGCAAGCTGGCAGGGGAGTACCCACGGCTGGCCGACCAGCTGACCGCGATCGGCGGGCGGCTGTTCACGCTGCCGCATGCCACGCGCATCCTGGCCAACCACGGTGACGAGGTCACCGTCGGCGACCTGGAGCCCCACTTCGACGACTGGGTCTCCGGCTCGCTCACGCGGGTCGAGACCGAGGCGGCGCCCGAGGGGCCGCTGACCGACGCGTCCAAGATCGCCGGGATCAAGCTCAACCCGGACAAGTGAGCGCGTACGACCAGCTTCCGCTGGAAGGTATGCCGCGGCGGCTCTACTCGTGCACGCCGTCGCGGCTCAACACGTGGCTCGACTGCCGGCGGCGCTACCGGTTCACCTATCTTGACCGGCCGCAGCCCGCCAAGGGGCCCGCGTGGGCGCACAACTCCGTGGGCGCCAGCGTGCACAACGCTTTGGCGGGGTGGTGGCGGGAGCCGTACGAGCGGAGGACGCCGCTGACGGCGGCCATCCTGCTCACCAACGGGTGGATCACCGAGGGTTTCAGGGACGGCGAGCAGTCGGCGCAGTGGCTCGGCCGGGCCCGCGACCTCGTTTCCGGATATGTCGCCACACTGGACCCATCGGATGATCCGGTGGGGGTTGAGCGCACCGTCGCCACGCGGACCAAGGTCATCGCCGTCTCCGGCCGGATCGACCGGCTTGACCGGCGCGGCGACGAACTCGTCGTGGTCGACTACAAGACCGGCCGCCGGCCCCTCACCCAGGACGACGCGCGGTCCTCGCTCGCGCTGGCCATCTACGCGATCGCGGCGTCCAGGATGATGCGCACCCCGTGCTACTCGGTCGAACTCCACCACCTGCCGACCGGCGAGATCGTCGAGTGGCGCCACACGGACGACACCCTGCGTCGCCACCTGTCGCGGGCCGAGGAGATGGCCGTGGAGGCCGCCGACGCCGACGAGCGCTACCGTGCGGCCCTTTCCGACGTTCCGGCGCCGCGTTCCGGCTCTGGTGCCGGTACGGCCGGCCGTACCGCTCCCAGGGCCCCGCAACCCCAGTCCGAGGGCCCGCTCCAGCCCGTCACCGGCGGCCAGGCGACGGCGGTGTCGGCGGAACTGGACGACCTGTTCGCGCCCAGCCCGGGACCGATCTGCGGCTGGTGCGACTTCCGCCGCCACTGCCCCGAGGGCCAGGCAGCAGCCCAGGACCGCCGCCCCTGGGACGGCCTCGCCGACTGACCCTCCCCACAGCCGCCGGCCCAGGCGCGGCCTCTGGCGGTGACCCAGGGGTGTGGGAACGCGACGGGCGTCGCACGCGCCCCATGCCGGGGGAGCAGGGAAGGCCGTGCGCCCGTCCGGGTCCGTGTGCTGCGGTTGAGACGGGCTGCTTCGGTGACCAGGCCACGGCGTGGCGGCTCTGGAGGGCTGCGACAGCCACATGATCGGGCAGGGTAGACATCCGATGATGGCCGCGTGTGGGGGCCCTTTTGGCGGGATCGGGTGAAATTTCGGGCGATAGATCCGATCACAGGGATTGACGGAACGCCTCTGCCGAAGTCAGATCGTGGGTAACCCCCCGTTTCGCACGGAAGGCAGGTGCACATGGCTCAGCCCAAGGACCCCGGCAAGAAGCAGCCGCCGAGGACCCACTCCAAGAAGGTCCGCACCCGCGGCGAGGAGACCACCTGGCACAAGCCCGACTACCAGGTCGTCGAAGCGTCGATGGAGATGTCCGCTTACTTCCTCGCCACCAGGTAACCGGACGCCATGCGCCTGCAGGTGCTCGGCACCGCGGCGGGCGGCGGCGTACCCCAGTGGAACTGCGCGTGTCCCGGTTGCGCCGGGGCACGCGCACACCCCGCCTGGCGCCGCCGTCACGCCAGCCTGGCCATCCAGCTCCCCGGCCGTGTCGCCGTCGTCAACGCCACCCCGGACATCGCCGCGCAGGTCGAGGACTGCCCCTGGCTGCCGCCCGACCGCGACCACGCGCCGCTCGTGGTGCTCACCGACGCCGAGCTCGACCACACCCTCGGGCTGCTGCGGCTGCGTGAGGCCGCCTCCCTGGACGTCGCCGCCACCCTCCCGGTACGGCAGGCGCTGCGCCCGTTCGAGGAGATCCTGCGCCCCTATGCCCCGATCCGCTGGCACCCCATGGACACGGTCGCCGAACCGATCCCGGTCTCCGCGAAACGCCCCCGCTACGCCGCCACCGCCACCGCTAACGCTGAGGAGGCGGACGGCGCGTGGGTCTCGGCGCTGAGGTTCACCGACGGCAGGTCGACCGTCGTGTACGCGCCCGCGATGGGAGTGTGGACACCGGAGCTGCACACCGCGTTCAGGGACGCCGACTGCGTGATCATCGATGGTACGTTCTGGGACGACGAGGAGCCGCGCCGTACCGGCATATCCAGCCAAACGGCGACCGGCATGGGGCACCTCCCGATCGAGGAGACCATGGAACGCCTCGCCGCGCTGCCCGGCCGCTGCCTGTACACCCATCTCAACAACACCAACCCCCTCGTCGACCCGGACGCGCTCCACCACAAGGTGCTGGCCGAGCTGGGCGTCGAGGTGGCCGCCGACGGAATGGTGATCGAGCTGTGAACCCCTTCGAGGCCGAGCTCCGGGCGGTGCCCGAGCAGCGCTACCACCACCTGCACCCGTTCAATCTGCGGATGCACGCGGGCGAGCTGTCCCGGGAGGAGCTGCGGGGCTGGATCCTGAACCGTTTCCACTACCAGCGCCACATCCCCATCAAAGACGCGCACATCCTCGCCAAGCTGCCCACCTCGGACCTGCGCCGCACGTGGCTGCGCCGTATCCAGGACCACGACGGCAAGGCTCCCGGCGAAGGCGGGATCGAACGCTGGCTCCGTCTGGGCGAGGCGGCCGGACTCGACCGCAAGGAGCTGCTGTCGGGCGAAGGCGTCCTTCCGGGGGTACGGCTCGCCGTCGACGGCTACGTCAACCTGTGCCGCCACGGCAGCCTGCTGGAGGCGGTCGCCGCGTCGTTGACCGAACTGTTCGCGCCCGACCTGATGCGCACCAGGATCGCCGCCTTCGAGAAGCACTACCCGTGGATCGACGCCGAGGGCCTGCGCTACTTCCAGATCCGGGTCCGGCAGGGCCGCCAGGACAGCGGGGAAGCCCTGGCATTGGTGCTCGGCTGGGCGCGGAGCCGTACGGACGAGGAAAGGGCGGTCGCGGCACTGCGCTTCAAGTGCGACGTCCTGTGGGCACTCCTGGACGCGGTGGACGGAGCTTACCGATGACCGACTGGCGTCCCGCCCTGTCCCGCTCGGCCATGCTGCGCCATTGTCCGGTACGGCAGGCCGAACTGCTCATCGTGCCCGAACGGATCGTGGTGCTGAACGACGAGGCGGCCGAGATCGTCGGCCTGTGCGACGGCAAGCGGACCGTGGCGGAGATCGTCGCGGAGTTTCCGGTGGAGGCGGGGGAGGATGTGACCGAGTTCCTGGACAGGGTGCACGCCGAGGGATGGCTCCAATGACCCAGCCCTCCTCCCACGCGGTGGCCCCGCCCTGGGCGATGCTGGCGGAGCTGACCCACGGGTGTCCGTTGCGGTGTCCGTACTGTTCCAACCCCACCGAGCTGGTGGCCAGGGCGGCGGAGCTGGACACCGGGGAGTGGGCCCGGGTGTTCGAGGAGGCCGCGGCCCTGGGGGTCGTGCACGCGCACCTGTCCGGCGGCGAGCCGCTGCTGCGGCGGGACCTGGTGGAGATCGTCGGGGCGGCGCGCGGGGCCGGGGTGTTCACTCAGCTGGTCACCAGCGGTGTCGGGCTGGCCGGGCGGCGGGTGGCCGAGCTGGTCGAGGCGGGGCTGCACAGCGTGCAACTGTCGGTGCAGGCGGCCGAGCCGGCCGAGTCCGACCGGATCGCCGGGCGCAGGAGCTTCATGGCCAAGGAGCTGGCGGCGGCGGCCGTGGTGGAGGCCGGGCTGCCGCTGGGCGTCAACGTGGTGCTGCACCGGCACAACCTCGACCGGATCGAGGATCTGATCGAGCTGGGCATAGCGTGGGGCGCGGAGCGGATCGAGTTGGCCAACACGCAGTTCTACGGGTGGGGGCTGCTCAACAGGGAGGCGCTCTTGCCGACGAGGGAGCAGCTTTCCCGCGCCGAGTCGATAGTCACGAAATATCGGGAAAAGACGGGCGTTGAGCTGATCTGGGTTATCCCGGATTACTTCGACGGGGTGCCCAAGCCCTGCATGGGCGGGTGGGGGGCGATCTCGATCACCGTGGCGCCCGACGGGCGGGTTCTGCCCTGTCCTGCAGCCTACGATCTGCCGCTCGACCTGCCCAACGTCCGCGAGCACGCCCTGAGCTGGATCTGGGAGCACTCCGCCGCGTTCAACGCCTACCGTGGCACCGCCTGGATGGCCGAGCCGTGCGCGAGCTGCCCGCGCAAGGAGCTCGACTTCGGCGGCTGCCGCTGCCAGACGTACGCGCTGACCGGCGACGCCGCCAAGACCGACCCGGCCTGCGGCCTCTCGCCCGACCACCACCTGATCACCCGGCTGAGCGCCAGGGAGAGCGTCAAGGAGAAGCCGTTCGTCTACCGGGAGCTCAAGCGGCCGCCCAGCGTCGTGGATCCGTGAGGCCCTTGAGCCCCTTGCGCACGTCGTAGCCGAGCACGCCGAGCCGGTCGCGCGAGGCGGTCAGCATCCGCCGGGTCGACGGCATGAACGCGCGGTCGTGCACCGGCTCCGGCAACGCGTTCGCGGCCAGGCTGAACGCCCGCAGCCCCGCGGTCACCGCCGCCTGCGGTGCCTCGGGCAGCGCGCGGTACATGCCCCGCGCCCACGATGGCAGCGTGTAGTAGCACAGGGCGCCGAAGGGGAAGTAGACCGGTTTGCCCGGCGACAGCATCCGCATCTCCTTCGGCAGCCGGGGCCAGAGCAGGAAGCGTACGGTGGCGGCCGACTCGTCGATCACCCGCAGCTTGGGGCGGATCTCCTTGAAGTAGTCGGCCATCTCCGCCTGCGAGCCGGGCACGTCCTCTGGGTGCAGGCCGACATAGGCGGCGCTCCTGCGCTGCTCGTGGAGATATTGGTCGGCCTGGCGGTCGGTCAGGGCGAGGCCGCCCCGCCGTACCACCTCCAGGTAGGACGAGACCTCCGCGCAGTGCACCCAGAGCAGCAGTTCGGGGTCGTCCACGCGGTGGGTGCGGCCCTCGTGGGCGATGCGCAGCGAGCGGTGGATGTCGCGCACGCGGCGGCCGATCGCCTCGGCCTCGGCCGGGGTGCCGAAGGTGGTGCGGCCGACGAAGTCCGCGGTGCGGCGCAGGCGGCCGAAGGGGTCCTCCTGGAAGTTGGAGTTCTGCCAGACGCCGCGCATGGCCAGCGGGTGGAGGGCCTGGAGCATGAGCCCGCGTACGCCGCCCACCCACATGCACCGGTCGAGGTGGACCTGCCAGGTGGCGCTCTGCGGCCGCTGGACGACGATCTCATCGATGCTCGCCATAGTAAGTAGATAATTACATGGCATTGGATCCTATGTCCAAGATGCCGACTCGGCGGCGTTCCAGAACCTCACGAGCGCCTGCGCGGTCGTCTCCGGGGCCTCCACGGCGGGGGAGTGGACCGCGCCCGGCACCACCATGCGCTCCGCGCCGAGCCGGGCCGCCATGTGGCGCTGGACGTCGGCGGGCCAGCCGTCGTCGTGTTCGCCGAACAGCACGAGGGTCGGCACCTCGATCTGGCGGAGCTCCTCGGTGCGGTCGTGCATGGACAGCACCTCCTCGGCCATCCTGGCCAGGCCCGTCGGCGAGTTGGCCAGCAGCCGCTTGCGCAGGAACGTCACGATCTCGTCGGGAACGCCGTTGGCCAGCGCCTCGGGTTCGATCCTGGTGTGCCAGACGTGTTCGAGACCGTGCTCCGGAAGCTCCTTCATGATCTTGCGGCCGTTGTGGGCGCGCTGCCCGGTGATCGCCGAGGGGCCCGAGCTCATGAGCGTGAACGAGGCGAACTTGGTCCGCCCGTCGATCACCGCCTCGCGCGCCACCAGCCCGCCGAAGGAGTGGCCGACCAGGTGGACCGGCTCGCCGTGGCCGATCACCTGCGCGATCGCGTCCACGTCGGCGCCCAGCGCGCCGCAGGTGTAGGCCTCGGGGTCGTCGGGGCCGGGCGTCTCGTACTGCCCGCGAAGGTCGATCGCCAGCACCCGGCGGCCCGACTGCGCCAGCGTCTGCATGACCGCGATGAAGTCTTCCTTGCTCCCGGTCAGCCCCGGCACCAGCATCGCGGGCCAGCGCTCCACCACGCCGCTCACCGGCAGGGCCTCCAGGGCCGCGAACGCCCCCAGCGGCGTCTCGATGCGCTGCGGGGCGACGCCAGGTGGCAGGTTCAGGAATCGCGGCGTACTCACGTGGGGCAACAATACCCAGAGGTCAAGGCGACGACACCGGCTAACCCGGTACGCCGGTGCGAGTTCTGGGGAGTTGCGAGGTATGAGCAAGGTTGAGACCCCGACCGGTCATGCGCGTCACCCGACGCAGTCCGTGTCGCGGACCGGCACCTTCGGGCATCCCTTGGGCAACCGCGGCAGCTTGCCGACCCACTTGGCCCCCTGGAACAGCACGGCGTTGACCACGCGCCCGGACGCCGCGGCATCCTGCCGGGCGAGCACCTGCCCGGTCTCCTCGGAGACGACGAGCTGCTCACCGCCCATCGCGATCGCCGCTCCCGGCCGGCCGCCGGCGTCGGTGACGCGGCCGAGCCCGCGCACGCCGGGCAGGTCCTCCAGCATCTGGTACAGCGCCGCCCGCGTCCCGCCGGAGACCGGCGTCGCCAGCAGGTCCAGCGACAGCGACCACAACCACGTGTCCCTGGTCGGCAGCGCGGCGCCCTTCGGAGCGGGCGGCCAGTCCTTCATCCTCTCCTGGTAGGCGGGCCAGAGGGCGAGCAGCCGCTCCCGCAGCGCCGCCGGCTCCACGGGCAGCTCCACCAGCCGGCTCAGCGGCAGCGTCAGCCCGCTGTCGTCCAGCGGCCACAGGCTCGGCATCGCGGTGTAGCGGTGGCGGCCCACCGGGGAGACGTCGTTCTCGCAGTCGGTGTCGTCGCCGCACAGCCGGGGGGAGCCCGCGGCGCGCCAGGCGGCGGCGTCCTTCGCGGTCAGCGGCCGGGTGTGCAGGCCGGTCATGGCCAGCAACTGGAACCCGGCCGGATCCCTGGGCAGGAACCTCTCCGTCTTGGAGGTGACCGTGACCCGGTACCGTCCCGCGCTCTCCTCCGCGGAGATCAGCGTCGTGACGCTCCAGTAGTTCCCCTCGGGCAGGGGGACCTGCCGCCGGGCCGCCTCGGCCGCGACGTCCAGCGTCCCCGCCGCCGTGGCCGTCGTCTCGCGCCCGTCCATCCACAGCCTGGGGACCGTCACCACAGCGGCCACCACCACCGCGACCGCCACCATGGCCACCCACCCGGACCCGCGCCTTCTGCCGGGAGCCCGCACCCCGCCCGGGACCGGGTCGAGTCCGTCCGGCCTGGCCTCGGCCAGCGTCCGCATCACCTTCCGCCGCACGCTTCCTCCTCCTTCGGAACCAGCAGAGCCGCCTCCAGCCGCCGCCTGGCCCGATGCAGCCGGACGAAGAAGGCCGAGACCGAGCACCCGACCACCCGGGCCGCCTGCGCCGACGACAACCCGTGCCAGGAGACGAGCGTGAGCAGTTCCTTGTCCTCGTCGCTCAGCGCGACCAGGGCGGACAGCACCGCGGAGCGCCGCGCCACCTCCTCGGCCACGTCGCCGGTGACCTCCTTGGCCCAGCCGCGCAGCGCGTTCTCCAGGGCCGCCTGGCGCACCTCGTCGCGGTAGAGCTCGCGGGTGACGTTCCGCGCGACCCCCAGCAGCCACGGGAGCACCGCGCGCCGGGGAATGTCGGCACGGCGCCGCCAGGCCACCGCGAACGTCTCGCTCACCACCTCTTCCGCCAGCTGACGCCCGCACCGGCTCACCGCGTAGGCGAACACCCTGGGGTGCGTGGCGTCGTAGAGAGCGGCGAACTCCTTCTCGTCCAGCACCTGCGCCCTTTCGACGTCGTTCACCGGGTAATGACGGGAGCGGGGCGGTTCTTACAGGGGCGGCGTAAGCCGTACCGGAAACAAAAAAGGGCGCGCGTCCCGGAAGGACGCGCGCCTGCTATCGGCGGTGGGGCTAGCCTGCCCGGCGACGGTTCCCGCCGCCGGCGCCGCCGCTGCCGCCACCACGCGGGGAGCGGTTGCCACGGCGCTGGGCCTGACGCTCCGAGGCCGCGGACGGGGCGATGTCGTCCTCGTCAGTGGCCAGGTCGGGTGACTGGAAGATCACCGTGAACGGGTTGGGCGGGATGATGCGCTCGTGCTCCACACGGACCTCCTGCGCGCGCTCAGGCGCGCGCTCCGGTGCCCGCTCGGGCTCCGGCTCGGGCTCTTGCGCCTGCTCCACGACGGGGCGGGCCTGGGTGAGCGCGCTGCCGATGGCCTCGGCCGCACCCCCTCTCACGCGGGTACGGCGAGCGGGCCTGACGGCCTCCTCCACCTCGGCGAGTACGTCACCGGCGACCGGCTCAGCGGCCACGGCGGCGATCTCGTCGTGAGAGATGATGGCCGGAGTCTCCTCGCTCCTGCGCGGCCGGCGGCGCCTGTCCATGCTCTCGCCCTCCACGATCTGCACAGTCTCCACGGTCTCCGCGACCTCGGTGGTCTCCTCCGCCGAGCGGCCGCCACGCGTGCGACGGCGCTGGCGCGGCGCGCGGGGCGGGCGCTCTTCGCGCTCGTCCTTGCGCCCGTCGCGGTCGTCCTTGCGGCGGCTTCTGAGGCGGGACTTCCCGATCTCGCCCAGGTCTTCGAGCTGCTCGGCCGCGAGGCCGGCCCGGGAGCGGCTGGCGTGGGGCAGCACGCCCTTGGTGCCCTCGGGGATGCTCAGCTCGGTGAAGACGTGGGGCGAGGTGGAGTAGGACTCCTCGGGCTCGGCGAAGTCGAGTCCGAGCATGTTGTTGATCATCTTCCAGCGGGTCAGTTCCTCCCACTCGACGAACGTGACCGAGATGCCCGTCTTGCCCGCGCGGCCGGTGCGGCCGACACGGTGGACATAGGTCTTGTCGTCGGTGGGGGCGTCGTAGTTGACCACGTGGGTGACGTCGTCGATGTCGATGCCCCGCGCGGCCACGTCGGTGGCCACCAGGACGTCGATCTTGCCGTTGCGGAAGGCGCGCAGCGCCTGCTCGCGCTGGCCCTGGCCCAGGTCGCCGTGGACGGCCGCCACCGCGAAGCCGCGGGTGTCGAGCTGCTCGGCGACCATGTCACAGGCGCGCTTGGTCTCACAGAAGACCATCGTCAGACCGCGGCCGTCCGCCTGCAGCAGGCGGGCGACGATCTCGATCTTGTCCATGCGGTGCACGCGCCAGACGAGCTGGCGTACCTGCGGCGTGGTCTCGCCCTCGCCGGAGTCGTGCTCGGCGCGGACGTGGGTGGGCCGGTTGAGGTACTTGCGCGACAAGGCGACGATCTCACCGGGCATGGTGGCGGAGAACAGCATGGTCTGCCGCTCGTCCGGGATCAGCTTGAAGATGCGCTCGATGTCGGGCAGGAAGCCCAGGTCGAGCATGCGGTCGGCCTCGTCCAGGACCAGCGAGCCGATCTGGCTGAGGTCGAGGTGCTTCTGCTTGACCAGGTCGAGCAGACGGCCGGGGGTGCCGACGATGACGTCGACGCCGGCCTTAAGGGCCTCGATCTGCGGCTCGTACGCGCGCCCGCCGTAAACGGTGAGCACGCGGGAGCCGAGCTTGCCCGCGGCCGTCACGAGGTCTTCGCTGACCTGGATGGCGAGCTCGCGGGTGGGCACGACGACGAGGCCGCGCGGCTTCTTGCGGTTCTTGCGCGGCTTGCCGATGCTCTGCAGCATCGCGATGCCGAACGCGTAGGTCTTGCCAGTGCCCGTGCGGGCCTGGCCGATGACGTCCTGGCCGCTCAGTGCGAGCGGGAGCGCCATCTCCTGAATCGGGAATGGTTGGATGATGCCCTCGGTCTCGAGCGCATCAGCGATCTCTGGTGTGACTCCGAGGTCTCGGAAAGTCGTCAGCGTGGCCTGCCTCAGTCTCAAATGAAGGCGGGCCTGCCGGGACCAGCGGGTCAGTTCAGTAACCAGGGTCCTCGCGGTAGAGCCAGCCCTCTCGCGTCATCGCGACCGCAGGCCCGGGGAGCGGGGAGCATCGGGAGAGAACCCCCCGAATTCACACAGTGCGGTCGCACTTTCACAGAGCAGTGTACTCGATACCACAACGCTGGCCGAGTTTGCGGATGTTCCCGAAGTACGCTGCCTTTCATGAATGAGTCCCTTGGTGTCGCGGATCTCCTTGGTGTGCTGGCGTATGCGGAGTTGAGCGCCTTCCTGCAACTCACCGAAGATGCCGGGCAGTTCGCACCGACACTGAGCGACCGGGCCGCGCTGAGCGAGCTCGCGGTGTCCGAGTTCGGACACTTCCAGCTCGTCCGCGACAAGCTCATCGAACTCGGCGCCGACCCCGACCAGGCCATGGCGCCCTTCGTCGAGGCGCTGGACGGCTGGCACACCCAGACCCGGCCGAGCGGCTGGCTGGAAGCGCTGGTCAAGGCGTACGTGGGCACCGGCATCGCCCTGGACTTCTACCGCGAGGCCGCCCGCCACCTGGACCCCTCGATCGCCCGGCTGGTCGACGAGGTCGTCGCCGACCAGGAGCGTTCGGAGTTCGCCGTCGAGCGGGTACGCGCCGCCGTCGCCGCCGATCCGCCGGCCGCCGGCAAGCTCGCCCTGTGGGCCCGTCGCCTGGTCGGCGAGGCTCTCAGCCAGGGCCAGCGGGTGGCCGCCGCCCGCCCGGAGCTGGCACAACTGCTCGTCGAGGCCGTGGCCGACGACCAGGCCGAGATCTCCCGCCTGTTTGCCCGTCTGACCGAGCAGCACGGCAAGCGGATGGCCGCGCTGGGAATCTGATCCTGCGCTTAGGGCGGCGCGAGGGTACGAAACGGTTGTACCGTGCGGTCATGAGGGCCACGCGCCGCTACGGCAGCTGCTTGACCAGATGCGCGCAGAACCGCTGGACCGCACGACCCGTGATGCGCCGTCAAAGTGCCCAGTGCCCCGCTGTGGACCTACGACATGCGCCCCTGCCGCGACGGCGCGGCCGCTGGTGCCGATGGCGCCCGTGACGTGTGGAGGGCGGTGAGCCGCCCCCCACACGGACGTCCCATGGGGATCAGTGGAGGACCAAACGGTTAGAGTGTGCCGCCGAAGCCGACCGGGCGCTGCTCGTCCTCGCCGATCTCGACGAAGCCAAGTGCGGCCACGGGGACTATGACGCGCCTGCCCTTCGCGTCGTTGAGGGCGAAGACGCCACGCTCGGCGGCCAGGGCGTTTCTGATCTCGTCTTCCACCTGTTCGGCGGTGAGCTCGGTTTCGACAACGATCTCACGGTGTACGGAACGTACGCCGATCTTGACTTCCATCGTGGTGCTCCCTTTCGACGGGCCTGGGTCCATCGTCGCCGCTCCGCCCGGCGGAAACGCGGGTAATCGCGCCCAGCGAACGGGTTACGCCGTACGCGGAAAATCTCCACGCCGTACGGGGCACCTCGGCACGGCGTTACGTCGTGCGGGGGAAGCCGCTGATTCCGCGCCAGGCGAGCCGCGCCATGAGCTGCTCGGCGGCGTCCTTGGGGATCGAGCCGTGCGTGGTCACCCAGTAGCGGGCGCTGACCTCGGCCATGCCCACCAGGCCGACGCCCAGCAGGTGCGCCTCCTCGCTGGAGCAGCCCGTGTCCTCCTGGATCACGGCGCTGACCATCTCCGCGCACTCGCGCAGCGAGCGCTCCACCCGCTGGCGGACCGGGGCCACGTTGCGCAGGTCGGACTCGAAGACCAGGCGGAACGCCTCACCCTGGCTGGAGACGAAGTCGAAGAAGGCGCTGAAGGTGGCCTGCACGCGCAGCTTGTTCTCGTGGGTGGAGGCAAGGGCCTCGCGGCAGCGGCCCACCATGTCGTCGACGTGGAGGTCGAGCAGCGCCAGGTAGAGCTCCAGCTTGCCGGGGAAGTGCTGGTAGAGCACCGGCTTGCTGACGCCCGCCCGGTCGGCGATCTCGTCCATGGCGGCCGCGTGGTAGCCGTTCTCGACGAACACTTCCTGCGCGGCGCTGAGCAGCTGCCGGCGGCGGGCGAGTCGGGGCAGCCGGGTGCCCCGGGGCTTGGCGTCCGGGGTAGCGGTCACGCGCGTCTCCAGTGGTCTTCGAACATCCGGGTTGGGACATCCTACGTGCGGGTAACCGTCCCGCGGGCGCGGGCGTCAGCGATAGTCGTCGTCATCGTCATAGGTGACGACGCGGTCCTGCTCGGCGGCGTCGCCCGGGTCGACGTCGATCGGGTACTCCCTGCGCTCACCCCCCGCCTCGTCGCGCAGCCGGCGGCGCTGTTCCGCGGCGTCGGCCTCCGGCGCCTCGGGCGAAAGCTCGTCATCCTCGTCGAAGGGGAGGTCGTCCCCACGTACGTCCATCTCCGACATCTCAGGTCCCCTTTTCCTGTGTGGACGGATCCAGCCTACGCTCAGGTGAAAAGGTCGCCATGTTCCTCCACGCGGGCGAGTACGTCGGCGGAGGTGAACACCAGGTCGTCCGGGCGTTCGCACGCCTCGACCTCCGACCACAGCAGCGGTGTCGAGACCGTCGGGCGCTGCCTGGCACGCAGGGAGTACGGCGCGACAGTGGTCTTGGCCGGGTTGTTCTGGCTCCAGTCGATGAAGACCTTGCCCGGTCTGGCCTTCCTGGCCATCACGCTGACCACGAGCTTGGGCGCCTCCTTCTCCAGGAGCCTGGCCAGGTCCTTGGCATAGGCCGACGGCTCCTGCCGGCCGTCCCACGCGGCGTACAACTGCATGCCTTTGTTCCCGCTGGTCTTGGGGCGGGCGGTGAGGCCGTCGGCGGCGAGCACCTCGCGCAGCATGAGCGCCACTTGGCAGCATTCGACGATCGTGGCCGGGGGGCCGGGGTCGAGGTCGAAGACGAGGGTGTCGGGGTCGATCGCCTCACCGTCCTCGGTCACGCGCCACTGGGGCACGTGGAGTTCGAGCGCGGCCAGGTTGGCGTAGTAGACGAGGCTGGGCAGGTCCTCGATGACGGCGAAGTCGATGGTGTCGCGGTTCATGCTGCTGCCGGGGACGGGCACGGTGACGCGCCTGAGCCAGTCGGGGACGTGGCTCGGGGCGTTCTTCTCGAAGAAGTACTTGCCGTCCACGCCGTTCGGATAGCGCTTGACGGTGAGCGGGCGGCCCTCCAGGTGCGGGATCAGGACCGGGGCGACGCGCGAGTAGTAGTCGATGACCTCGGCCTTGGTGAAGCCGACCTCGGGGTAGAGCACCTTGCCGAGGTTGCTCAGGACGAGCTCGCGCCCGTCCACCCGCACGGGCGTCTTGGAGCTCACAGCAGTACCTCCGCGGGTATCTTGTCCGGTCGCAGTCCCCGCCAGACCGGGTGCCGCAGCCGTATCTCATCAGTCACCATCGTGTAGGCGACCTCCCCGACCAGATCGGGTCTAACCCAGTGATTGCGCCACGGCACCGGATTGACGAACGGGCTGCGCGCGATCTCCAGCGGCCGCAGCATCGCGAACAGCTCGTCCAGCGTGGCCTCGGTGAACCCGGTCCCGACGTGCCCCACGTAGGTGAGCCCCCGCTCGGTGAAGACGCCCATGAGCAGCGAGCCGATCCCGCCCGCCCGGCGGCGCTTGCCGGGCTTCCAGCCGCCGACGACGACCTCGCGCGTGCTCAGGTTCTTGACCTTGACCCACCACGGCGTGCGCACGCCCGGCCGGTAGGGCGAGTCGAGCCGCTTGGCGACCACCCCCTCAAGGCCTTGCTCGTGCGTGGCGCTGAGCAGGTCGGAGTCTCCGGGGAAGTACGGCGGCGCCCCGATGTCCAGCTCGTCCAGGAGCGCCCGCCGGTCGCGGTAGGGCAGGTCGAACAGCGCTCTGCCGTCCAGGTAGAGCAGGTCGAAGGGCATGTACGTCACCGGGTAGAGCTCCAGCATCCTGGGCTCGGGATCGGTGAGGTGCATGCGCCGCTGGAGGCGTTCGAAGCTGGGCAGCCCGCGGCGGTCGAGGGCGACGACCTCGCCGTCGATGATGACGTCGCGCAGGCCGTACGAGGAGATCTCCGGGTAGCGGCGGGTGTACTCGGCGCCGTGCCGCCCCGAGACCCGCATCCCGCCGTCGAGGTGGATGAGCGCCCTGATGCCGTCCCACTTGACCTCGAGCCCGTACAGCTCGCGTTCAGCGGGAAGATCCCCGGCCATGGCGAGCATAGGTTCGACCGGGTATGGCATTGGTTGGCCCATGACGGGTATGTGCCCATACGGTGAGCCCTGCTATCGATGAGGAGTGCCCATGCGCGCCATATGGAAAGGTGCGATCTCGTTTGGGCTGGTCACGATCCCGGTGAAGCTCTACTCCGCGACCGAGCAGAAGGACGTCACCTTCCACCAGGTGCACCGCGAGGACGGCGGCCGGATCCGCTACAAGCGCGTGTGCACGATCGACGGTGAGGAAGTGGCCTACGCCGACATCGCCAAGGGGTACGAACTGGCGACCGGCGAGATCGTCGTGCTCACCGACGAGGACTTCGAGGACCTGCCGCTGACGACCTCGCGGCGGATCGACGTGCTGCAGTTCGCTCCGGCCGATCAGATCGACCCGATCTACTTCGCCAAGTCCTATTACCTGGAGCCCGACGGGCAGGGCGGCAAGCCGTACGTGCTGCTGCGCACCGCGCTGGAGAGTTCGGGGCAGGTGGCGGTGGTGAAGGTGGCGCTGCGCCAGCGGGAGTCGCTGGCCACGCTGCGGGTGCGCGACGGGGTGTTCGTGCTGGAGACGATGCTCTGGCCGGACGAGATCCGCACGCCCGACTTCAATTTCCTCGAAGAGGACATCGACGTACGGCCGCAGGAGCTCAAGATGGCCGAGTCGCTCATCACCACGATGGAGGCCGACTTCGACCCGACCGAGTACCACGACACCTACCGCGAAGCGCTGCAGCAGGTGATCGAGGCGAAGGTCGCGGGCAAGGAGGTCATCGCGCCCGCGGGTGGCGAGGAGGAGGCGGGTCCCGCCGTGGACCTCATGGCCGCCCTGCGGGCCAGCGTCGAGGCCGCCAAGCGCGAGCGGGGCGAGCCCGCCAAGCCCAAGAAGGCCGCGCCGTCCTCTTCTTCTTCCGAGAAGGGTGAGAAGGAGGAGGCGGAGAAAGCCGCGCGCAAACGGAAATCCAGGAAATCCGCCTGAGCGCTGCTTTTCTCCGCCGCTCCGTCGCCAGGCTGGAAACATTTGTCTCCACACACATGTTGGGAGGGGGCCCCATTTTCTGGGGCCCCCTTTTTTCTATTGCGGGCGGTTTCCGTTACCAGACGAAGTGCCGCGTGCGAACGCAGCCGCGCTCGCGGTGGACCCTCCAGCCCCGCCAGTGCTTGAAGTTGAGGTGTGCCTTGTTGACGTAGTGGCCCCGACGAATGGCGCCCGCAGGGCCGGCGAAGAGGCAGCGACCGCGCCACTCCGAGAAGCCGACGCTGGAGGCGCTGGCGCTGATGCCGACGCTGGAAGCGCTGGCGTTCGCGGCGGTGGTCGATCCGAGGCCCAGGACGCCGCCCGCAAGGGCGGTGCTGAGCGCAGCGGCCGTGAGCATCCTCTTGACTGTGGACATGATGTGCTTCCCCTTGACGGTCTCTTGCAACTTCAGGCACTCTGCCGGATTTATCTGGCTAATGCCCGGGATGGTTCTTACTTCTAGAGCCATCCTGGTTGTCAGAATTTCCGACCATTCATGATCATAAACAGTGGCCGGGATGGTTTTGCCACTCATAAACCCTGAGATTGCATTTATTGATACGTCTTCTCACGCTATGTCCCGATTTGTGCAGGTCTGCAGAAAACGCCCGTGCGGGCCCGTGTGGATATGTCGGCGTACGTCGGCGGAGGCAAGGGACATGACAAGGCCGCGGAACCTCGAGGTTCCGCGGCCTGTCTCGCACCGGCCTACTTAAGGCAGCGGCACTACTGGAGCCACATGTTCTTCGGGTAGCGCTTCGTGTGGCCCTTGGCGCACATGCCGTAGCCGCCCTTCTTGAACTTCTTGCCGGGGCAGAACTTCTTGT
This sequence comes from Nonomuraea endophytica, assembly GCF_014203235.1. Taxonomy (GTDB): domain Bacteria; phylum Actinomycetota; class Actinomycetes; order Streptosporangiales; family Streptosporangiaceae; genus Nonomuraea; species Nonomuraea endophytica. The sequence continues at coordinate 369,167 of NZ_JACHIN010000009.1, forward strand.
TCGCCCGCCAGTGGCCGGCGAAGAACCGGGCGGTCGGCTTGTGGGTCTCCAGCTTGTAGGAGCACTTCCTGCCGTTGAGCCAGCAACGGTGGAACTTCGACTTGGACTTCGCGGTCGTGACGCTGACGGCCGCGCTGGCGGCGCTGGTGGTGGTCACCGCTCCGAGGGCGAGCGTGCCGCCGACGAGGGCGGTCGCGAGCGTCGCCGCCGCGAGCGTGGATTTGAACTTGAACATCGTGCTTCCCCCTGTTGGTCGCACTCACGTGCCTGGGTCGCAGAGATGGCGCGACCTCGATAGGCATCCTGCTTGCCAGGATTTCCAGCCATTCATGCCCATAAACGGCAATCTATGCCTTTTATTCTCTATTTATGTGACTTCGACTTGTTTTTAACTATATATGCAGGTTTATCCGTAAATGCCATGATTGGTGGCCTGCACTCGGGGTGGGCGGCTACCGTGGTAGGGCCGAGGGAAGGGGCGATTCCATGAAGCAGCAGCCGATTCCGCACTGGCCGGGCCGCATGGTCGGCCCGGTGTACGTCCGCTCGACCCCAGAAGGGGCGCCGGAGAAGGCGGTCTTCGTCCACGGGCTGGCCGGTTCCGCCACCAACTGGACCGACCTCATGGACGAGCTCAAAGACGTGGTCACCGGCTACGCCCTCGACCTGCCCGGCGCCGGCTACTCCCCGGCACCCGCCGACGGCGACTACTCCGTCGACGCCCACGCCCGCGCCGTCATCGGCCTCCTGGAAGAAGTCGGCCCCGCGCACCTGTTCGGCAACTCGCTCGGCGGCGCCGTCGCCGTACGCGTCGCCGCCCTCCGCCCCGACCTGGTCCGCTCGCTCACCCTCGTCTCGCCCGCGCTCCCCGACCTCCTGCCGAGGTACGGCCCCGCCCGCGTGGCAGCCGCTGCCACGCCCCGGATCGGAGAGTGGGTGGCCGGCAAGCTCACGCTCGTCCCCGCAGCCCAGCGGGTCAACGCCACGTTCGCGATGGTGTGGGCCGACGCAGGCAGGGTCCACCCCGACCGGTTCAACGAGGCGATCGAGGAACTCCGCCGGCGGGACGCCCTCTCGCACACCGCCGTCTCGATGATCGGCTCGGCCCGCGGCATCGTCGCCGAGTACTTCCGCCGCGGCGCCGACAACCTCTGGAGCCAGGCGGCCCGCGTCGTCGCGCCCACCCTGGTCATCTACGGCAAACTCGACCGGCTCGTCCGTCCCGCGATGGCCGCGAAGGCCGGCCGTACGTTCAGGCAGGTCAGGTTGGTCCTGCTGCCGCGCGTCGGGCACGTCGCGCAGATGGAGCGGCCCGACGTCGTGGCCGCAGAGGCGCGCCGTCTGATCGGTGAGACGCGATTGGGGAATGCCCCACTGGCCAGCTAGGTTTCTACGAGAGATAAGAACCCCGAAACGGGAGCGTAGAACGTGTCGTTGCCACCGCTGGTCGAGCCGGCCGCCGAGCTGACCGTTGACGAAGTGCGCCGCTACTCGCGCCATCTGATCATCCCCGATGTGGGCATGGCCGGGCAGAAGCGGCTGAAGAACGCCAAGGTGCTGTGTGTGGGCGCGGGCGGCCTCGGCTCGCCCGCGCTGATGTACCTCGCGGCCGCGGGCGTCGGCACGCTGGGCATCATCGACTTCGACGTCGTCGACGAGTCCAACCTGCAGCGCCAGATCATCCATGGCCAGTCCGACGTGGGCCGGCTGAAGGCCGAGAGCGCCGCCGCCACGGTCAAGGAGATCAACCCGCTGGTGGACGTCGTGATCCACAACGCGGCGCTGACCACCGAGAACGTGATGGACATCTTCTCCGGCTACGACCTCATCGTCGACGGCACGGACAACTTCGCCACGCGTTACATGGTGAACGACGCCGCCGTGCTGCTCGGCAAGCCGTACGTCTGGGGGTCGATCTACCGCTTCGACGGTCAGGCGAGCGTCTTCTGGGCCGAGCACGGCCCCTGCTACCGCTGCCTCTACCCGGAGCCCCCGCCTCCCGGCATGGTTCCCTCCTGCGCCGAGGGCGGCGTGCTGGGCGTGCTGTGCGCGTCCATCGGCTCCATCCAGGTCAACGAGGCCATCAAGCTCCTCACCGGCATCGGCGACCCGCTGGTCGGGCGGCTGATGATCTACGACGCCCTGGAGATGAAGTACCGCGACGTCAAGGTCCGCAAGGACCCCGAGTGCGTCCTGTGCGGCAAGAACCCGACGGTCACCGAGCTGCTCGAGGACTACGAGGCGTTCTGCGGCACCATCTCCGACGAGGCGGCGCAGGCCGCCACCGGCTCCACGATCACCGCGGCGGAGCTCAAGGAGATGCAGGACAAGGGTGAGGACATCTTCCTCATCGACGTCCGCGAGCAGGGCGAGTACGAGATCGTCTCCATCCCCGGCGCCACGCTGATCCCCAAGGGCGAGTTCCTCAACGGCTCCGCCCTGGAGAAGCTGCCGCAGGACAAGCGGATCGTGCTCCACTGCAAGTCCGGCGCGCGCAGCGCCGAGGCGCTGGCGATCGTGAAGAACGCCGGGTTCTCGGACGCCGTGCATGTGGGTGGAGGGGTCCTGAGCTGGGTAAAGACGGTAGACCCCAGCCTGCCGACATACTGAGTCCGGTATCTGGGGATGGCATTAGGTTCCCAGCATTAAGGTCGGTGCCGTGAGCAACGCCCGCCCCTGGCCCGCCCTCGTGGTGGCCTCCGTGCTGACTCTGGTCTGCGCGGTGGCCGCCGGCGTGGCGGCCAGCGCGGCGGGCTCCGAACTGTCCAGGGGACCGACCGCCGGCGAGCTGGCCGCGGCCGCCAAACGCGAGGTGTCCGAGCGCTGGCGCACCTGGCAGGCCGGGAAGATCTTCCCCGCCACCCTCGCGTACTCCGCCGAACAGGGCGGCCAGGAACGTGCCACCCGGATCGGCATCTCCCCGCAGACCGGCTGCCAGCAGGCCGTCGACAAGAAGGCCGTCAAGGCGCTGCGCTCCCACGGCTGCCGGGCCGTGCTGCGGGCCACCTACATCGACGCGCTCCAGGGCGTGGTCGTCACCGTCGGCGTGGTCGCGCTGCCCGACGAACTGCGCGCCTCCCGGGCCAAGGCCGCCTTCCCGCAGGGTGGCAAGGCGGTGCCCGGCCTGCGTCCCGTCGCCTTCCAGGGAACGGTGACCGACCGCTTCACCGCCGCCGTGCGCCAGGCGGGCTCGGTGCGGCAGGCGGGGCCGTACCTGGTGCTGACCACCTCGGGCCAGGTGGACGGCCGGCCGGCGCGCGCCGTGGGCGAGCAACGTCCGACCATCTTCGCCTTCGCCGCCGAGCTGTCCGAGCGGATCCTCGCCGACCTCAGCGAGCCCCGGATGCCCGAGTGCGGCGCCAGGGAGTGGCGATGCTGACCTCCGGGTGTACGGCCCCGCCCACGCGACCCAGCACTTCGGCCCGACGTGAGCCGGATCCCGGCGCATGCGTGATGGCGCGGTGCGGGACGGGGCGCGGGCTTGGGTGCGGACCGGTGGGCGGCGGGACTCGGTGGTCGACGGCCCTTCAGGGTGTGGTGCCGCGTAACCGGCTGATGGCACGGGGCATGCGGGTGCGGCGCGGTGAGCGGCCGGTGCCGGGGGTGCCGGTGTGATGGGGCGTTCGGCGGGGCGTGGGGGTGTGGCCCGGCGGGTGGCGGGCGCCCGGGGTCGGGCGTGTCGTGGGGCCTTGGTGGTCCGGCGGGGGGTTTTGCTGGTGGTGGCCGGGTTGCTGGTGGCTCCTCCTTCGCCGGCGTTGGCCGATGACATCCGGGGCAGTCAGCAGCCGGTGATCAAGACCCTGGGGCTGCCCAAGGCGTGGCGGACCAGCAAGGGCGCCGGGGTGACCGTGGCGGTGCTGGACTCGGGGGTCGATCCCGGGCACCGCGATCTGGCCGGTTCGGTGGTGACGGGCAGGGACTTCACGGCGGGCGCCAACCCCCCGGGCGTGGCCCCGCGCAAGCTGCACGGCACCTACATGGCCTCCCTGATCGCCGGCCACGGCCACGGTCCGGGCGGCAGGAGAGGCGTGATCGGGGTGGCCCCGTCGGCCAGGCTGCTGTCGGTCAGGGTGATCCTGGAGGACGAGGAGCCGGGCTTCAGGGAGTTCAACTCAGCCGAGCGTTTCGAGGACGTCGTGGCCAAGGGCATCCGCTACGCCGTCGACCAGGGCGCCGATGTGATCAACATGTCGATCTCCAAGGAGCTGGCGACCAAGGAGGAGCGGGCGGCGATCCGGTACGCGATCTCCAAGAAGGTCGTGCTGGTGGCGGCGGCCGGTAACGACGGGCAGCGTAAGCCGGACGCGAACGGGTTCGCGCCGTACTCGTATCCGGCGGCCTTTCCCGGCGTGGTGTCGGTGGGGGCGACGGATCGGGGGTTGCGGCGGGCGTCGTTCTCGAACTGGAACCCGTCGGTGCTGGTGGCCGCGCCGGGGGTGGACATTCTGGGCGCGGGGCCCGGCGACGAGTACTGGGTGGGCAAGGGGACGTCGCAGGCGACCGCCCTGGTCTCGGGCGTCGCCGCCCTCATTAAGGCCAAATATCCGGATATGTCGCCTGCGCTCGTGGCCCAGGCCCTCACCGCGGGCGCCACCCGGCGGCCTCCGGGCGGTTACGACACCGGCACCGGGTTCGGCGTCGTCAACGCGGCGGGCTCCCTCGACGTGGCGGCCAGGCTGGCCGGCCACACCCAGACGGCCAAGGGCGCGCAGGCCCAGGACCCCGCCCGCCCGATGGCCGGCGGCCACGCGGGACCCATCCAGGTGATCAACCGCGACCGCCGCAGCGTCACCCTCTACGGCGCCATCGCCGCCGGGGGAGCGATCGCCTCGATCACCTCGCTCGGCATTCTGGTAGCACTGGTAAGAAAGGCACGACGCGTCATACCCCAGCGAGACGCGTCATCCCGCCCCGGCGGAGACGCATGATCTCCCCTCCTCGGGGGACGAAATAGACACAAATGAGAATCGGTTCGGAAACGAGGCGGTGGTGAGGGCACGTAGGTCGAGCTCGGGACTGCCGCGAGCCGGGGGGAGCGACACACCGCGACGGGACAACCCGCTCGGAGCCGCCGCCGGCCGCCGCTCCCGCGTGCGCGCATGGCCACCCGCGACGGGCGCCAAGGCCACCGCGGTGCGCGAGCGCGCCGAGGCCGCCGCGCTCCGGCAGGGCGTGCGCTACCGGACGATCTTCCGCGCCCTGCTGGCCGGGATCATCGCGCTGTCGGCGGTCATCGTGCTGACCGGCACCGTGGGCCTGTTCTCCGAGACGCGGGCGCGCCCGCTCACCGTGGCCGAGCAGAACCGCTACAAGCAGGAGGAGATCGCCCGCCGCTGGCAGGCCTGGCCGGCCACGGGCGTGTTTCCCGAAGAGGTGAAGTACCTGGGCCTGGAAAAGGCCACCCAATACGCCAGGCGCGTCGGCATCGCGCCGCAGGCCGGCTGTGACAAGGCCGTCGACCAGGCGGTGGCCGGGGTGCTGGCGGAGTTCGGCTGCGTGGCCGTGCTGCGGGCCACCTACGTCGACCAGACCGCCTCGTTCGTCATCACGGTCGGGGTCGCGGTGCTGAAGGACGAGGAGGCGCGGGCCTCGGTGACCGAGCAGCTCACGCTGGACGACCGGGTGGGCGTGCTGCCCGTGGCCTTCCCGGGCACCGTGTCCGAGCGCTTCGGGGTCGAGCAGCGCCAGCGCAACGCGTGGGTGGGGGCCGGGCCGTACGTCGTCTTCTCCACCGCCGGGTACGTGGACGGCCGCACCCGCGCGGCCGTACCCACCGAGGAGATTTTGCACAGCGAGCTCTGGCCCGCCGCCAAGTCGATCGGCAACCAGATCGCCTACTTCCTCGCCGACCCGCCCGCGGTCCCGCCGTGCACGCAGGGGAACGTGTGCTGACCCCCGTCCGCCTGCTCACGGCCGCCGCGCTCGCATTCTCGGGTACGGCCCCGCCGCCCGTCCGCACCCAGCAGGAGTGGGTCCTGGACGCGCTCAACGTCGAGCAGGCGTGGACCCTCACCAAGGGCGCCGACGTCGTGGTCGCGGTCGTCGACAGCGGCGTGGACACGAAGATCAAGGAGCTGAAGGACAAGGTCACCGTCGGCCCCGACATGACCGAGCCGGCGCTGGACCGCCAGTTGCCGCCGGGCAGGCACGGGACCGCCATGGCCGCGCTGATCGCCGGTTCAGGCGCCGACGGCGGGCTGGTGGGCGTGGCGCCGGAGGCGAAGATCCTGTCGCTGCCGCTGCCCGAGGAGGAGGACAGCCCGAACTTCCTGCCGCCGGCCCAGGAGCAGTCGGGCAGCCGGGAGAGCCCGCTGGCCAGGGCCATCCGCTACGCGGCCAACCACGGCGCCAAGGTGGTGAGCCTGTCGCTGGGCGCCTACGGGGCGCAGAAGTCGGAGCGGGAGGCGGTGTCGTACGCGCTGGGCAAGGGCGTCGTGCTGGTCGCGGCTGTGGGCAACGACGGGCAGACCAAGTACGCCAAGGACAACAGCACCTCGTACTGGAGTTTCCCCGCCGGGTACCCGGGCGTGATCGGCGTGGGCGCGGTGGACCGGCAGGGCAGGCGCGCGGCGTTCAGCAGCGACAACCTGTCGGTGCTGGTGGCGGCGCCGGGCGTGGAGGTGCCGGTGGTGAAGGGCGAGGGCGACTACGAGCTGTCGTCGGGCACGAGTTCGGCGACGGCGCTGGTGGCGGGGGTCGCCGCCCTGATCAAGTCGAAATATCCGCAGATGTCGCCCGCGCAGGTCTCGCAGGCCATCGCGCTGAGCGCCCGCGGCAGGCCCGCCGCCGGCTACGACGAGAAAGTGGGATTCGGCACCGTGGACGCGGCCGCCGCGCTCAACGCCGCCCAGCAGCTCTCCGGCCAGCGGCGCGAGGTCGACATGCCCTCCGGCCGGCACTTCGGCGAGGGCGAGGAGTCGCCCCAGCCGTCCCCGCCGGGCCCCGACCCGTGGCGCCTCTGGCTCTACGGCGTCGGCGTCATCCTGGCCCTCGTCACCTTCTGCGGCGCGATCATCGTGCTCAATCAGCGCAAGCGGTAAAGATCCGCTATGGTCGCGCGTCATGGGATACGAGCTACGCGTGGTTCGTGAGTCGCCACTGGCGTTCGCGGAGCTCGCGAGGGCGATCGCGCCGGCCGGATTCGAGCTGGGCGCAGCAGAGGAGATCCTCGCCAAACACGGCGGCGACGCCCATACCGTCGGCCGATGGCGCGGCGAGATCGTCGGCGAACCCGGCTCCGACTGGCACGTGGCGCAGCTCGTCCGGCTGTCGTCCGTGCTCGGCGGCCGCCTGGTCGGCGAGGACGGCGAGGTCTACGCGCTGACCGACGGCGTCGTCGAGGTGGTCGGCAACGGCAACGCCGCCGAGATCGGCAAGTTCGACGAGATCGTCGCTGCGGGGCCCGATTCATGGTGAACCCCTATGCCGAGCGGGTCCTCGAAGTCGTGGAGCGGATCCCGCCCGGCATGGTCATGTCTTATGGCGACATAGCCGAGTATCTGGGCGAAGGCGGACCCCGCCAGGTCGGCCGGGTCATGTCCACGTGGGGCGGCGGCGTGCCCTGGTGGCGGGTGGTCCACTCCGACGGCACCGGTGCCCCTGACCACGAGGAACGCTGCCTGAGGCACTGGCGCGAAGAGGGCACCCCCTTGCGCGGCGACCGCGTCGACATGCGCGAGGCCCGCTGGCACGGGGATTCAGCGGATTCTCAGGAAACCCGCTGAGCTGCGCATCCCGCCTGCGGGAGAATCCGCGGCATGTGATTCCCATTACCATGGCCTGAACAGCGACTGCGGGTCCGAAAGGCGGTGCCTTCCCAATGGCCACCGGCGTCACAGCCCAGGAGCGGCTGCGGGCTGTTCAGGACCTCTGCGACCGCGGGGAACCACTCGAGGCGATCATGGAGGCGGCCCGGGCCGCCGGGCCCGACCATGCCGCCGAGATCCTCAGCGGCCCGCTGGGCGCCAGGATGGACCAGGCGATCAAACGCGGAGCCGCGCGCAGGCGCGAGCTCGTCAGCCTTCTGCGCCCCTATCTCGCCACCGTCGACCCCAAGGTCAAGCGCGAGCTCCCGGTGGCCCGCAGGCTTCTGTGCCACCTCATCGAACACCGCGACCTCGACGAACTCGCCGACGGCGACGTGCTCACCACCGTGGTCGCCGCCGCTGCGGAGCCGTCCAAGCGCATCCGCAAGGGCCTGCGCTGGTATGCCGACCTGCCGCTGCGCGACGAGCTGCCGCCCGCCCTCTACCGCCTGCGCCGCGCCGACCTGGTGCCGGTGACGCAGATCGACGACATCGTCTGGCGCGACGGCAAGCTGCTCGTGCGCGGCCACGCCTACCTCGCCGGGCTGTCGGTGCGCAGCAGCCGCTTCAACCGGGCCACCGTCGTGCTGCGCGGGCCGCGCTGGCTGCCGCCGGTGCGCATGCGCACCCGCCGCGTCCTCGCGCCCGAGGCCACCCACGCGGCGCGCGAGCCCGGGTGCAACTACGACTGGTCCGGCTTCACGGCCGAGCTGGGCTCCTGGCCGCTGCGCTGGCGTGGCGGGGTGCGCGGGCTGGTGTCCGCGGTGCGCCGCCGGATGCGGCACCGGCCGGCCGTACGCGACGCCACGACCTGGCGTGCGGAGATCGTCTTCTGGAGCCGCGGCGCCCGCGCCACCGGCCTGCTGCGCGGCGCCGCCGTGGGCCGCACCGAGCGTCCCGCCGGGCTCCGGGTCAAACAGGGTCTGTGGGTACGCCCCGTGTGGACATCCGACCGGGCGCTCCAAGTTGTCCTGCAGCCCAACAGGGCCGAGCTGACCAGCGTCAACGTCGACGGCGACCGGCTGGAGCTGAAGATCTTCCTGCCCGGCCGCAGCGTGACCAAGGGCCACGCCAGGCTCGGCGGGCACCGCATGGCCGCCGACTTCACGCCGGAGGCCGGCGGGACTCTGGTGACGGTCGGGCTGGCCGTACCGGCTCTGCTGCAGGAGAAGGACGGACGGCGGCTGTGGGTCGAGCCCAAGGGCGACCCCGCGGCGTCCGTGATGCTCGGTGACGCGGCCGAGGTGCGCGCGACCGCGGACGACCGCGAGATCACCGTGCTCGCCGACCGCCGCGACCGCGTCGTCGTCTCCGCCCACCGCATCCGCCCGGTGCTCACCTCCGCGGTGTGGGAGGGCGAGCGGCTCGTGCTCCGCGGCAGCTACCCCGACGCGGCGGGCGCCCGCGCGCTCACGCTGCGCCACCGTTCCGGCCTGACCTATACCGCCGCGATGGAGCGCTCCGAAGACCAGTTCACGGTACGGCTCGCGCCGGCGACCATGGACCGCTTCGGCGAGTCCGTGCCCCTGTCCTCCGGCACCTGGAACCTGTCCATGCGCCATCCGTCCGGCGAGATCGTCCCGGTGCGCATGGACCACGCCGCCCTCGGCGCCCTCGACGAGGACCCGCGCACGATCGGCGGCCACGCCTTCCGCATGGTCTCCACCCGCTTCGACGTGCCCGTGGTGATCGCCGAGGAGGCGCGCCCCGCCGACGAGAAGGGCGTCGCCGGCACCCACGTGCTGCGCCGCGTCTTCTACCCCGCGCAGCGCACCGAGCCCCTCAACGACGCCACCGTCTACGTCGCCAACGACGGCCGCCTCTACTCCGACAGCGTCCGCGCCATCTACGAGGAGCGGCTGCGGCGCGGCGACGAGCGCGAGCACATCTGGGTCGTCAAGGACGGCGCCTTCGTCCCGCCCGGTCCGGCCACGGTCGTGCGCGCGGGCAGCAGGGAACACCACGCGGCGCTCGCCCGCTCCCGTCACATCGTGACCAACGCGTTCCTGCCCGTCTGGTTCCGCTCCCGCGAGGACCAGGTCGTGCTGCAGACCTGGCACGGCACCCCGGTCAAGCACGTCGGCAACGACCAGCCCCACATGACCCGCGACCCGCGCCCGCCGGTGTGGCATCGGCAGGCGGCCGAGGTACGCGGCTGGGACGTGCTGCTGTCCCAGTCCCCCTGGGCGACGCCGGTGCTGCGCGAGGCGTTCGGCTACAAGGGCGAGGTGCTGGAGAGCGGCCTGCCGCGCAACGACGTGCTCTCCTCGCCGGAACGCGACCGGATGGCCGCGGAGATCCGCGCCCGGCTGGGGCTGGCGGAGGGCAAGCGCGTGGTCCTGTACGCGCCGACGTGGCGTGACTACGACCGCAAGAACGCGATGGTCAAGCTGGACCTGGCGAAGGCCAGGCAGGCGCTGGGGGCCGACCACGAGTTGCTGGTCAGGGGCCACCCGATGCAGGCGATGCCCGCCGTTCCCGACATCGCCCACGACGTCTCCACCTATCCCGACATGACCGACCTGCTGCTGGTGGCAGACGTGTTGGTGACCGACTACTCCTCGTCCATGTTCGACTTCCTGGCAACGGGCAAGCCGATCGTGTTCTACGCGTACGACCTGGCGAAGTACGCGACGAAGAGAGGCCTGTACGTAGACCTGGAGGCCCAGGCACCGGGACCGGTGCTGCCGACGTCGGGCGAGGTGGTCGAGGCCCTGCGCTCGATCGACACGGTGGCAGCCGAGTACACGGACCGCTACGAGACCTTCCGCGCCACCTACGCCCCCAAGGACGACGGCAAGGCAACAGCCCGAGTAGTAGACCACCTCTTCTCCTGACAGCGGCAAAGGTGGTCGCTTACGCTCCCGCGTGTCTCCAGCCGAGCCGTGGCCTCGGCCCCTGGAGGTCCTCGCTCCGCTCGGGCGCCCTTCCTGGGCGCTGTCGCCCGGGCTAGGCCGTAGATGGCCGCTTCGGGTGCCAGGGGCGGTCGGTGGGCTTTTGGGTTGGCTAGGGATTCAGCCGCTCACACGGGATGCCGCGTGCCTTCGCGCCGACGCGTCGGGCGGGCTTCAGATGGCGTGGTGCCACCGGGCCGCCTGATGAGGCGCAGCTTTCCCTTGTCCGGCACGTTCGAGTGCTCGGCCAGGACCTCCAGCGCCGCAATGACCTCCGGTGAGAGCGGCAAGGTGCCGGGCGGGGAGGTCAGCAATTGGGTCACGGCGGACTCGTCCAGGAGCTTGCTGATGGCTTGATGTGACATGCCCAGCAGGAACCCGATATCCCGGTGGACGTACCCGCGATTCGCGAGGGCGGCTACGATCGTGCGCGTGGCCTCGGCATCCTGCTGCCGGATGAGCTCTGCGGCCAGGCGTGCCCGCAAGGTGGTTTCCAGGACGCGAGCTATCTCTTCGTCGGCTACTCGCACACAGAAATCAGCGTCGATCTTGTCGGGTTCGGTGTCGAGCATGGTGGCGACGAGGTCGCGGGCCATCTCCTCGGCCTGCTCCAGTCGCTTGACCTGGGTCGGGTAGGCGCGCTTGAGGCCGGGGCCGGAGATGGTCAGCGCCCACCAGCCATCGGACCTCGTCGCGGTGATGGTGTAGATGTCGCGCTCGCTCACTGCTCCTCCTCCTGCTCCTTGGCGAGTGGCGCATCCGCCGCTCCAGATCCCGCTTCTTCTATCAGGATCCCAGGCAACCGGGGTTGCAGAGATCCAGGCAACCTCGGTTGCCGGGATTACGGCTGTTTGGTCGGGGAGTCGCACGCTATCCAGAGAGCTGCGTGTGGTTCGGGGGTTCTGATTGGCGACTCTGGGGGCCGCGGGTGAGAGGTGCCGGCTGTGGTTGAGGTGGGGTGGTTTGGGGGTTAGGGTTTGGGTTTGTGACTGCCGGGTCGGCCATGGGCCATGAGCGAGAGAGGTACCCGGCCAAGGCGTGAGCGATGGGCGGGCGCGTAGCCCGCCGGATCCCCGTCTTCGCCCCTACCTCTCATCAAAGCTCACACCCCATGGAGAAGAATGCCGTTCGATTTCAACAAGCAGATCATCGAGGAGTTTCGGGCCAATCGTGGCCGGGTTGGGGGGCCTTTCGAGGGCGCTCGGCTGCTCCTGCTCACCACCACCGGGGCGCGCTCCGGTGAACAGCACACCGTTCCGCTCGGGTACCTGCATGACGGGGGCGAGCAGGTACTGGTGATCGGCTCCGCCAATGGGGCGGACCGTCATCCGGCGTGGTTTCACAACCTTGTCGCCGAGCCCACCGTCAACGTCGAGGACGGGATCTTCACCTATGAGGCGCGGGCGACCGTACTCGAAGGTGCGGAACGGGAGGCGGCCTGGGCGCGGGCCGTTGAGGCCGATCCTGGGTGGGCCGAGTATCAGGCGCGTACCTCCCGGGTGATTCCGGTGATCGCGCTCAAGCAGACCGGTGGCGGGCCGCCGCCGGCATCGTCGTTCGGCGAGGCGCTGCGGATGATCCACGACGCCTTCCGGCGGGAACTGGTGCTCATTCGCAAGGAGATCGCCGAGTCTGGGCCCGGGCTGGGGGCGCAGTTGCGGGTCAACTGCCTCACGTTGTGCCAGGGGCTGCATGTTCACCATTCCCATGAGGACAGGGGGCTGTTTCCCGCTCTCTCGGCGCAGCATCCGGAGCTCGCCGAGGTGATGGATCGGCTTGGCGCCGAGCATGAGAAGGTGGCCGCTTTGCTGGCCAGGTTGCAGGAGGTCGTCTCGACCGAGAGTGCGGACACGCCGGCCGTACTCAAGGAGGTCGAGGAGCTCGCGAGTGCGGTGGAGCAGCACCTCGACTACGAGGAGGAGCAGCTCATCCCGATCCTCGACGGGGCCTGACGGTTTTTACTGACGGGGCGGGCTCGAATCCGAGCCCGCCCCATCAGGCGGTGGTTCCGGCGTCGATGGTGATGGCGGTGCCGGTGATGTTGCGGCCAGCCGGGCCCGCCAGGTGGACGACGGTGGCGGCGATGTCGTCCGGGTCGACGTAGCGGCCCAGGGCCGTGTAGGAACGTTCGCCGTCGGCGTCGGGGCCGTCGGCGGGGTTCATCTCGGTGTCCGTGGAGCCGGGATGTACCAGGTTGGCGGTGATGTCCAACGGGCCCAGATCGCGAGCCAGCCCCTTGGTGAGGCCGATGAGGGCGGATTTGCTCATCGAGTACAGGGTCCACCCGGCATAGGGGACACGTTCCGCCAGGCTGCTGCCGATCGTGACGATCCGCCCGCCGTTCCGCATGTACGGCACGGCCGCCTGAGCCAGCAGAAACGCGGCACGGGCGTGAACCGCCATCGTACGGTCGAGCTCCTCCAGCGTGACCTCCTCCAAAGGGCCGAAGGGGGCGATACCGGCGTTGTTCACCAGGATGTCGAGCCTGCCCAGGATGCCCGCGGCGTGGTCGACGGCCGCGCGGAGGGCGCGTTCGTCGGCGGCTTCGGCCTGGATGGCGGTGCCGCGCCGCCCGGCCGCCTCGATGTCCTTGACCACGGACTGGGCCTGGTGCGCGGCGCTGGCGTAGGTGATGGCGACGTCGGCGCCTGCCGCGGCCAGGCCGCGGGCGATGGCGGCGCCGATGCCCCTGCTGCCGCCGGTGACGAGGGCGGCCTTTCCGTGCAGCATGAATGATCCTCCATAAGCGGAATAGATTCCGATTATGACAGTAAGCGGAATCAGTTCCGGTTGGCAAGGGGTCGATAAGGTGTCCGGGTGACGCAGGAGCGGGCCGACGCCGCCAGGAACCGGGCGAAGATCCTCGCGGCGGCGGCCGAGCTCGTCGCCGACAAGGGCATCGAGGGGCTGGGGATGGCCGAGGTGGCGGCCGCCTCGGGGGTAGGGGTCGGCACGCTGTACCGGCGGTTCGGGGACCGGTCCGGGCTCGCCTACGCGCTGATCGATGCCAAGGAGCGGGAGTTCCAGGAGGCGTTCCTGTCCGGGCCGCCGCCGCTGGGGCCCGGCGCGCCGTCGGGGGAGCGGGTCCGGGCGTTTCTGCACGGGCTGGTCGATCGGACGTTCGCGCAACTGGACCTGTTGCTGATGGCGGAGACGGCCGGGCCTTTCGCGCGGTTCGGTGGGGCCTATGAGGCATATCACCGGCATCTGTCGCTGCTCATCGCCGACGCCAACCCGTCCGCCGACGCGCCCTTCGCCGCCGACGCCCTGCTGGCCCCGCTCGCCGCCAACCTCGTCATCCACCGCGGCCGCCCCCCCGCCGCCCTCAAATCCGGCCTCGACGAGCTCCTCCACGGCGTCCTCGCGTCCCCGACCTGACCCCTCTCAATCCGCCCCATCCCTTACGGCAAGCCGCCCCCACCCCACCCGCCGACCCGCGCTGGCGCCGATCGTGGGGGTCGCTTCTCACGTCGGACAAATGCCCCGCCGTAACGGCCCCCCTTGCCCAGCAAGCCGGACAACGCAACCAGGGCGGCCGGGCCGTACCGGAGAAGGGGCCGGGCCGTACCGGAGAAGGCGGCCGGGGCCGTACTGGAGAAGGGCCGGGCCGTACTTGAGAGGGGAACGGGGCGGCGGAGCTGTGCTGGAGGAAGGTGGTTGGTGGGCGGCGGGTTGGCGGGATATTGGGGGATTGGGCCGGTAGCGTGGGCGGACTCGTGGGGAGAACGGTCAAGGCGGCACGATCTACCCCTGTGGTCTGGTGGAATCTAGTGCTGTGAGTGGTCAGACCTGGCGGTTGGTGCGACGTGGGGGCGGGGGACCGGTTGAGGCCCCTGTGCTCGACGAATACCAGCGTGCCGTGGTCGAACATCCCGGTGGGCCGATGCTGGTTCTGGCTGGTCCCGGCACCGGGAAGACGACCACTGTCGTGGAGACCGTCGTCGACCGGATCGAACGGCGCGGGATGGATCCCGAGCGGGTGCTCATCCTCACGTTCAGCCGGAAGGCCGCCGGTGAGCTGCGGGAACGTGTCACCGGACGGCTGCGGCGCACCACGCGTACACCCCTGGCCCTCACCTTCCACAGCTACGCCTACGCGTTGCTGCGGCGCGAGGCCCTGCAGGCGGCGATGGAGCCGCCGCGGTTGCTGAGCGGGCCTGAGCAGTTGCTGGAGATCCGCCGCCTGCTCCACGGCGAGCTGGAGGACGGCGCGCGCGAGTGGCCGCCGGCGTTGCGGGAGCCGCTGAAGACGCGCGGGTTCGCCGAGGAACTGCGCGACTTCCTGTCCCGGGCGGGCGAACGCGGCCTCGACGGCGACCGCCTGGTCGCGCTCGGCTACCAGCACGGCAGGGCCGACTGGGTGGCCGCGGGCAAGTTCTCCCTGCGTTATCAGGAGCGGTTCGACCTCGACCCCGAGCCGGTGCTCGACTACGCCGAACTGATCAAGGCCGCGGCCGGTCTCCTGTCCGACCCCGACGTGCGCCGCCGCGAGCGGGCCGCCTACGACATGGTCTTCGTGGACGAGTACCAGGACACCGATCCGGCCCAGGAATACCTCCTGCAGCAGCTCGCCGGAGACGGCCGCGACCTGATCGCGGTGGGCGACCCCGACCAGTCCATCTACGGCTTCCGCGGCGCCGACGTCCGCGGGATCCTGCGCTTCCCCGAGCGCTTCCGCACCCTGGACGGCCGCGACGCGCCCGTCGTCGCCCTGCGCGTGTGCCGCCGCAGCGGCGCCGACCTCCTGACGGCCTCCCGCCGCGTCGCCTCCCGCCTGCCCGCCGCCCCCACCCCCGACACCACCTTCACCCCACCCGCCTCATCCGGTACGGCCCAGCCGCCCGCTCAGGCGGCGAAGGAGCAGGACACCGCCTTCGAAACCCTCCTAACCACCGGCCCAACAGACGACCAGCCCGACGATGCCGATCTGGCCGACGAAGGCGATGAGGCCGACCTGCCCGACGAGACCGACCTGTCGGATGAGGCCGATCTGTCCGCCGAGGGCGACGAGGCCGGTCTGTCCGACGGCGGCGGCGGGGCCGATCTGCCCGACAACGGCGACGAGGCGGGCTCCCCGTCTGCCGACGCCTCTCCCGAGCTTCCGGCCGGGGAACTACCTGCCCCGGTTGCCGTGCCGCAGGAGCGGAAGGCCTGGGGGCACCGGGACCTGGTGCCCCTGGACGACGCCGAACCCGGAGAGGTGCGGGTCCTGCTGGCCGACTCCACGAGCCAGGAGGCCGCCGTGGTGGCCGACGCGCTGCGCCGGGCGCACCTGATCGACGGTGTGTCGTGGCACCGGATGGCCGTGCTGGTCCGCTCGGCCACCCGGCAGGTGCCGCTGCTGCGCCGCGCGCTGGTGAGTGCGGGCGTGCCCACGATGGTGGCGGGCGATGAGGTGCCGATCGCCCAGGAGCCCGGGGTCCGGCCGTTGCTGACGATGCTCCGGATGGCCCTGTACCCGGGCGAGCTGGACGAGTCCGTGGTGGAGGAGCTGCTCACCGGTCCGCTGGGTGGCACCGACATGATCGGTGTGCGCCGCCTCCGCCGTGCCCTGAAGATCGCCGAAAACGAGGCCGCCGCCACCGAAGAAACCGCCTCCGACCAGGAAGACGCCTCAGGCCAAGAGCAGAGCCCCTCGGACCAGCAGGAAAGCGCCCCAGAAGACGACGTCCCCGGCGAGCAGAGCGCTTCCAGCGGAGAGAGCGCCTCCGGTGAAGGGACCTCCGGCGAAGGGACCTCCGGTAGTGGCGCCTCCGGTGAAGGGACCTCCGGCGAAGGGACCTCCGGTAGTGGCGCCTCCGGTGAAGGGACCTCCGGCGAAGGGACCTCTGGTGAGGGCGCCTTCGGCGGTAAGGACTCCAGCGACGACGTCTCCGGTGAAGACGGGACCGATGGGGAGGACGGGCCGGGGCGGGCTGTCAGGTCGTCTGGGGAACTGCTCGTGGCCGCTGTTCTGGATGTGCGGGAGTTGACCCGCATCGAGCCCCACATAGCCCACCCCGCAGAACGCGTGGCCCACCTCCTCCACGCCGCCAAAGAGGCCGCAAAGGCCCAGAGCACAGCAGAAGAGGTTCTCTGGGCGATCTGGCAGGGCAGCGGCCTGGCCGAGCGATGGACCGACCTGAGCCTGTCCGGGGGCGCGCGCGGCGCCCAGGCGGACCGTGATCTGGACGCCGTCGTGGCGTTGTTCGATCATGCCGCCAGGTTCGTGGACCGCATGCCCAGGGCGGGCGCGGAGGTGTTCCTGGACGACATCGCCTCCCAGGAGATCCCCGGCGACACCCTGGCCGAACGCGCCCCGGACGGCGATGCCGTGCGGGTGCTGACCGCGCATCGGTCCAAGGGGCTGGAGTGGGACGTCGTGGTGGTGGCGGGCGTTCAGGAGGGTGTCTGGCCGGATCTGCGGCTGCGGGGTTCGATGCTGGGCGCCGAGGACCTGGTGGAACTGGCCGGGGGGGCGCAGCCGAGTACCGCGTCGCTGGCCTCGAAGCTCTTGGCCGAGGAACGCCGCCTGTTCTACGTGGCCGCTACCAGGGCAAGGAAGAAGCTGGTGGTGACGGCGGTGGGTGGTGAGGACACCGATGAGCGGCCGTCGCGGTTTCTGGCCGAGCTGATGCCGGGCTCCGTGGACGCGGCGACGGTGGACGACCAGGCCCGGTGGCTGAACATGTCGGCGCTCGTGGCCGACCTCCGCAGCGCCGTAACAGATCCCACAAAGTCGGCAAAAATACGACAGAAGGCCGCGCAGCAACTCGCCAGGCTCGCCGCCGCGGGCGTGCAGGGCGCGCATCCCAACGACTGGTACGCGCTGACGCCGATCTCCGACGACCGCCCACTCGGCTGGCCGGACGACATCGTGCGCATCTCGCCCTCGGCCGTGGAGAGCTTCACCAAGTGCGGCCTGCGCTGGCTCCTGGAGACGGCCGTCGGCGCCGCCGGGACGAGCAGCGCCCAGGGCCTCGGCACGGTCATTCACGCCCTGGCCGTGCTGGCCGCCACCGACCTGCCCAGCGAGGACCTTCTCGGCCGCCGCCTGGACGACATCTGGGGCGAGCTGGACTTCGGCGGCGTCTGGTTCAACCGCAAGCAGCGCCAGGTGGCCGAGCAGATGATCGCCAAGTTCCTGCGCTGGCACAAGGAGAACCCGCGCGAACTGGTCGCACTGGAGGAGGCGTTCACCGCCACGGTCGGCGACGGCGTGCTGATCAAGGGCCGCGTGGACCGGGTCGAACGCGACTCCGACGGCAGGGCCGTCATCATCGACCTCAAGACCGGGTCGAGCAAGCCCAAGGCGGGCGACCTCGACCGCCATCCCCAGCTGGGCGTCTACCAGCTGGCCGCGCTGCTGGGCGCGTTCGCCAGGCACGGCATGACCGAGCCGGGCGGCGCCTCGCTGGTGCAGCTCGGCAAGGCGGGCGGCAAGAACGACGCGCTGGAGCAGGCGCAGCCCGCGCTGGCCGACGACCGGGACCCCACCTGGGCCAAGGACCTGGTCGACACCGTCGCGATCGGCATGTCGGGCCCGTTCTTCCAGGCGAAGGTCAACGACGGCTGCCGTACGTGCGCCGCGCGGGCCAGTTGCCCGGTCAACGACAACGGGGGACAGGTTTGCTGAGTCCGGGAGAGCTCGCCGACAAGCTGGGCGTGCTGCCGCCGACTCCGGAGCAGGAGCACGTCATCCAGGCGCCGCTGGAGCCGATGGTCGTGATGGCCGGGGCGGGTTCCGGCAAGAGCGAGACGATGGCCGGGCGCGTGGTCTGGCTGGTCGCCAACGGGCTGGTGCGCCCCGGGAACGTGCTCGGCCTCACCTTCACCCGCAAGGCCGCCGCGGAGCTGGCGAACCGGGTGCGTGAGCGCCTCAACGGCCTGGTCGAGGCGGGCCTGGTCGAGCAGTCGCTGCTGGACGACGAGCCGGCCGTCTCCACCTACCACGCCTATGCCGCCCGCCTGGTCACCGACCACGCCCTGCGGGAGGCGCTGGAGCCGACGATGCGCCTGGTCACCCCGGCCGTCTCGTGGCAGCTGGCCTCGCGGGTCGTGGCGATGTACGACGGGCCGATGGACAAGATCGAGCTGGGGCCGCCGTCGGTCACGGCCGCCGTACTGGAGCTCGCGGGAGAGCTGTCCGAGCACCTGCGCGCCGGCGGCGACGTGCGGGGCGTCGGCGAGTGGCTCGACGAGCAGTACGGCATGCTCCCCGCCAAGACCATCGCGGCCCAGCGCAAGCCCATCGCGGTGCAACGGGCGAGGGAGCAGCTGCTTCCCCTGGTGGCGGCGTACGAACGGCTGAAGCGCGGCCGCGAGGTCATCGACTACGGCGACCAGATGTCACTGGCCGCCCGGATCGCCGCCAAGCACGCGGAAGTCGGCCAGATCGAACGCGACAGGTTCTCCGTCGTCCTCCTTGACGAGTACCAGGACACCAGCCACGCCCAGCTCGTCCTGCTCAGGAGCCTGTTCGGCGGCGGCCACCCGGTCACCGCGGTCGGCGACCCCTGCCAGTCCATCTACGGCTGGCGCGGCGCCTCCGCCGGAAACCTGCGCCGCTTCTCCCAGGACTTCAGGACGGCCTCCGGCGACCGGGCCCCGGTACGTCAGCTCTCGGTCAGCTTCCGCAACGGCGACCGCGTCCTCGACGTCGCCGCCCGGGTCCAGATCCCGCTGCGCATGGAGGCCAGGGAAGTCCCGGTCCTGGTGCCCGGCGCCAACCGCAAGGACCGCGGCCGCGTCACCTGCGCCTTCCACGAGACCGCCGAGGACGAGGCCGAGTGGATCGCCGAGGGCGTCAAGAAGATGCTCGGCCAGGAGGTCGCCCCCGACGGCCTGCCCTGGGGCGAGAAGGAACGCAAGAAGACCCTGGAACTCCAGCCCCAGGACGTGGCGATCCTGGCCCGCAAGCGTTCGCAGTTCCCCGCCCTGCGCCGGGCTCTTGAGGCCCGCGACATCCCGGTGGAGGTCGTCGGCCTCGGCGGCCTGCTCACCGTCCCCGAGGTCAACGACATCGTCGCCACCCTCCGCGCCCTGTATGACCCGACGGCCGGAGACGCCCTGGCCAGGCTCATGGCCGGTCCACGGTGGCGCATCGGCCCCGCCGACCTGCGCCAGCTCGGCGAGTACGCCCGCGAGCTCACCCGCGAGGCCAGGGAGGGCACCCGGCCGGAGAAGGACCCGCTCGACCAGGTGGTCGTGGACCTGGCCGAGGAACGCGGCAGCCTGATCGACGCCCTGGACGAGCTGCCCGACCGCGAGGAGTGGCTGGAGTCGTTCTCGCCGCTGGCCAGGACCCGCCTGGTCGCGCTGGCCCACGAGCTGCGCCAGTTGCGCGCCCACACTGCCCAGCCGCTGCCCGACCTGATCACCGAGGTGGAGCGGAAGCTCGGCCTCGACATCGAGGTGGCCGCGCGCGGCGGCACGGTCAGCGCCTTCGCCGCCCGCGCCGACCTGGACGCCTTCCTGGACGCCGCCTCCCGCTTCGCCGGGGACGCCGAGGACCCGACGCTCGGCGCCTTCCTGGCCTACCTGGAGGCGGCGGAGAGCGAGGAGTTCGGGCTGGAGGCGGGGCGCGTGGGCGAGAGCAACAGCGTGAAGCTGATGACCGTGCACGCCTCGAAGGGCCTGGAGTGGCCGGTCGTGGTGGTGCCGGGACTGTCGCAGCTCATCAGCTCGAAGGGCACGATCGCCACCGGCAGCATGTTCCCCGCGACACCGGTCACCAACAGCCGGTGGACGGACAACCCGCGCAAGCTCCCGTACCCGCTGAGAGGGGATGTCGCGGACCTGCCCCGGCTGGGCGGGCTGAGCAAGGAGGAGCTGACGGCGTTCGACGAGCGCTGCCGCGCGCGCGACCTCATGGAGGAGCGGCGGCTCGCCTACGTGGCGGTCACCCGGGCCCACTATCACCTGATCGCCTCCGGCTACCGCTGGGGCAGTGCCACCAAGCCGCTGGAGCCGTCGGACTTCCTGCTGGAGATCCGCGACACCAGCGACCGGGTGGCCTTCTGGGCCCCGGATCTGGCCGAGGGCGCGACCAACCCGCTGCTGGACGAGCCCGCCGAGGCGACCTGGCCGGTGGTCCCGGAGGGCGACAGGTACGAGGCCGTCCTGGACGGGGCCCGCCTGGTCGAGGACGCGCTGTCGGGGCAGCTTGAGGCCGCGCCCGAGGAAGCGCTGAAGACGTTCGAGCAGGAGCGCGTCCGGGCCTGGGAACGCGACACCGACCTGCTGCTGCGCGAGCGCGAACTGTATCGGCGCGGCGGCGGCAGGACCGTCGAGCTGCCGTCGAAGCTGACCGTCTCGTCGCTGGTCACGCTGGCCGCCGACGCCAAGGAACTGGCCCGCAGGATCCGCCGCCCGGTCCCGGTCAAGCCCGCGCCGCTGGCCCGCCGGGGCACCTCGTTCCACCGCTGGCTGGAGACGCGCTGGGACCAGCAGCGCCTCATCGACGACTTCGAGCTGCCCGGCCTGGACATCGTGGAGGAAGAGGCCGATGTACGGCTGGCCGAGCTGCAGGAACGCTTCGAGGAGAGCGAATGGGCCACCCGCAAGCCCCTCGACCTTGAGGTGCCCTTCGAGACCATGATCGCCGACCGGCTGGTCAGGGGCCGCATGGACGCCGTCTTCCAGCTGCCCGACGGCACGTACGAGGTGGTCGACTGGAAGACCGGCGAACGCCCGTCCGGCAAGGCGGCCGCCGCCGCCTCCGTGCAGCTCGCCGCCTACCGCCTGGCCTGGTCACACCTGGCCAAGGTGCCGCTTGACCAGGTGGGCGCCGCCTTCCACTACGTCCGCCCCAACGAGACCGTTCGCCCGGTGAACCTCCTCGACGCGGACGGCCTCGTCGCCCTCATCGAAGCCGTCCCCCACACCACCTGACGCACCTTCCAGTCGTAATACATCCGTAGTACGCTGCAATGTGTGGGATACCGGGCCATCTACTGGACTGAGCGCTCAGAGGAGCACATCGCACGGCATGATGTCACGCCGACATAAGTAGAAGAGGCGCTCTTAACACGTCCCCGGTTCGAGACGGGAGGCCGTGACGAGTGCACCCTGATCTACGGAACCACAGATTCGGGACGCTGCTTGCTGATCGTGGTGGTGGACAGCACCGCCGAACCAGACGCCTGGTATGTAGCCACAGCTCGCGACATGACCGCGAGCGAAAAGCGACTCTTCCAGCAGAAGGCGAGGTGACGACAATGACACGAGACGAGATCGACGATCTGGCTGCCGACTACGACGAACATGACACTACCGAGGACCTGGAGCGGGCTGTGCCGCGTGATCCGGTCTCCCCTGACGAAGTGATGATCGTGACGTCGCTTCGGCTGCCCAAATCCCTCATGGACCAGGTTCGTGAGCGGGCGCAGGAACGTGGGGTCAAGCCCACGGCGCTCATCCGCGAATGGGTGGAGGCTGCTCTGGCGGGGCCTGACGCGGTGGTGCCGATCAGCGTCATCATGGCCGCGGTCAACGAATATCAGCACAAGCGAGCCTCGTAGCGCTGAGCGTTTCACCGGGACAGGTAGTGGAACGTGGGTTTGGGGTGCATCAGGAAGTCGTGGTGGGAGATGTTCCAGGCGTAGGCGCCGGACATGGCGAAGACCACGGTGTCGCCCACGCGGATCGAGGTGGTGACGGCTCGGGCGAAGACGTCCTTGGGGGTGCAGAGCTGGCCCACGACCGTCACCGGCTCGTCGGTCACGCCCGGACCGGCGCCGGTGGGGAGCACGGTGAAGGGCTGGTCGTGGCCCTTGGTGACGGGGGTCCTCAGGTGGTGGGTGCCGCCCAGCACGATCGCGTACGCCTCGCCGCGCACCCGCTTCACGTCCACGACCTTGGTCACGTAGTAGCCGCAGTAGGCGGTCAGCGATCTGCCCGGCTCCACGCGGATCGTCTGGCCGGGGGTGCGCAGGCGGGCCAGGCCGGTGCCGTAGGCGGGCCAGTCGAAGCGGGCGGCGGGGTCCTGATAGTCGACGGCCATGCCGCCGCCCAGGTTCACCTCGCCGGGGTCGGTGGACAGCAGGGTTTCCGCCAGTTTCAGGAGCTGGTCGGCGTTCAGGCCGCTGGCCAGGTGGTAGTGGCGGCCGCGTAGCCGTACCCGGTCGTCGAACAGGGGCAGGCAGGCGCGCACGCCGTCGTCGTCCATGCCGAACGGGCCGCTCATCGTGAGCGCGGCGCCCTCGACGGGCAGGTCGGGGCTCACCCGCAGGAGGACGTCGGCGTCGCGGCCCGTGGCGAGCAGGCGGCGCAGTTCGTTGGGCGACTCGACGTGCAGGCGGTGGGCGGGCAGGAGCAGTTCGGCGTCGGTCTTGCCGGGGCCGCCGAGCGCCAGCGGCTTGTCCGGGGACAGGGCGCTGACGTGGGCGTGCTCGCCGCCCGATGAGACCTCGAAGCCGTTTACGTGGG
The DNA here is from genome assembly GCF_014203235.1 of Nonomuraea endophytica. Classification (GTDB taxonomy): domain Bacteria; phylum Actinomycetota; class Actinomycetes; order Streptosporangiales; family Streptosporangiaceae; genus Nonomuraea; species Nonomuraea endophytica. The sequence continues at coordinate 392,274 of NZ_JACHIN010000009.1, forward strand.
GTTCGAGCACGCGCAGCAGTTCGGGGTCGGGGTTGGCCTTGACCGCGTAGTAGAGCTCGATGCCGGGCAGTGCCCGGCGGACGGCCGTGGCGTGCGCGTCCAGGGCGGGCAGGTCGTAGACATAGGCGGGCGCGTCGCCGGCCGAGGCTCGGGCGATGCGGTCGGCGGTGTCCTGGTCGGTGGAGATCCGGGCGGTGGTCATGCGAGCGGGTTCGCGATCGGGACGTATCCGGCGGCGCGGTCGGCGGCCCTGGCCCAGCGGACCGACAGGTTGGCCTTGGCGGGAAGGGGCGCTCCGGCCAGCAGGTCCGACAGGGGCACGGGGTTGCCCAGGTCGGCGGCCACGTCGGCGATCACTTCGGCGGCGGCCTTCCACAGGCGGTTCAGCGTCGCGTCGTCGGGCGCCACGCTGGCGGCGATCTCGGTGAGGTGGTTGACCAGCAGGCAGTAGGCGACCCTGGCCCAGCCGCGCTCGGCGTCGTAGGAGAGCGCCTCCGCCACCCGGGCGGGCACCCCGGTCAGGTCGTGGCGGCCGGTGACCAGCTTGGTGCCCTCCAGGTCGCGGAAGACCACCTCGGCGGGCAGCCCGTCGGGGCCGAGGCCGACCAGCACGTTCTGCAGGTGGGGCTCCAGGACCACGCCGTGCCGGAAGTAGAGCTCCAGCACGGGCGGGATCAGCGCCGCGACGTAGGCCCGCCACCACGCGGCCGGATCCGGCGTGCGGACGCCCTCGCTGGCCAGCGCCCCGGCCAGCACCGGTGTGACGCCGGGGGAGGTGACCGACCACGGGCTGGAACGCACGATCACGCCGAGCCCCTCCAGCAGCCGCGTGCCGAGGCCCGCGGAGCGGTAGCCGGGCTCGGGCAGCCACCGCGTCGCAGGGTATTTGCCGGAAATTTCATCGAATATCGTGCCCAAACGGCGGTTCAGCTCCACCGCCCCCGCCAGCTCATACCAGGCGTTCTTCCGCACACAATTCGTGATCCGGACATCCAGCGAGAACTTCAGGCAGACCCCAAGATCGGGAGCGTAGACCGTCCGCACCGACGACGTGGGCACCACCACCGGCCCCGGACCCAGGTCCACCAGCCGGTCGTCGAAGACCGGGCCGAGCAGGTCGAGCTGCCACGGGTGCGCGGGCAGCAACGCGTACCCGGGCGGCGTCTCGCCCAGGCGGTCCAGCACGCCGGTCACCCCCTCCTGCGCCACCACGTCGGAACGCACCCCCAGCAGCCGCACCGGGAAGCGCGCGTGCGCCTCGGGCGCGTAGGCCAGCCAGTCGCGCCCGCCGCGCGCCTTCGGGCTCGGATGGAACGGATGCCCGTAGACCAGCGCCTGCTCCGATGCCAGCCACGGGTCGGCGGGCGCGACCGCCGCGGCCCGTGCCCGCAGGATCGCCTCCAGCGCCTCGCGGCTGGCCGCCACCTGCCCGGCGAACTCGGCGTTCACCTCACCGAGGCTCAGGTCGGACACGGCCCGCCGTACCAGCTCATCGGTGGTCAGAGGCACCCAGACGCCCTTCTCCAGCCGCTCGGGCGGGCCGGTGAAGCGCAGCGCGGCGCCGCCGCGCGTGCGTGCCCGCAGCAACGTCCCGCCCACCCGCAGCAGCAGGTACGGCGGCGCCGGCCACACCAGGCCGCGCGGCCCCGCCACTTCCCGCACACAGCAGCGCAGCAGCGCGGCCAGGGTCGCCTCCTCGGCCAGGGGAGGCGACGCGGCGGGGGAGTCGAGGACCAGGCTTTCCACGTCACGCTCTCCTCAGGTAGTTGGGCCCGCTGGCGCCGTAGTACTTGTTGACGTCGCGGGCGCCGGTGCGCTCCTTGGCCACCAGGGTGCCCGCGGTGATCATCGATTTCCCGGTGAGCCGGGCCGCGTCGAGCGTCCTGGCGCGCAGCAGCCGGGCCATGGGGTCGTCGCCGTGCTCGTCGAGCGCCTCGGCGAGGGTCTCGCGCAGCAGCCGGGCGGCCCGCTCGTGGGGCAGCGCCCCGAACGCGACCGCGGCGGCGGCCAGGTGCAGCGTGATCGTCACGAACACGTCGGCCAGCGCGTGCGGGTCGTCGGTCAGCATGCGCTCGTCGGTGAACGCGGGCGGCTCGACACCGGCCGCGCGCAGCCTCGCCGGCGAGGCCAGCAGCCCGTCGTTGTCCTTGACCAGCAGTTTCATGCCGTCGTCGGCGAACACGAGGGCGAGGTTCTGCTGGTGTGCCTCCAGCGCCACGCCGTAGCGGACGAACAGCCGCACGTTCCAGCGCAGCAGGAGGCGCAGGTACCCGGGGATCACGTCGTCGAGCCGGTCGAGCACGGTCGGGGCGTTGAGCGCGGCGACCGGCACGATCCTGCCCTCCGGCAGCCTGCGGATCATCCACGCCAGGTACTCGTGTCCGGCGTGCGCGTAGGTCTGCTCGTCGGCCACCAGCACATCGGGGTCGGCCAGCTCGCGGACCAGCAGTTCGGCCAGGGCGCCGTCACGCAGCGTCCCCGGTTTGATCGAGCGGCGGTTGCGCACGCCCAGCGTGCTGACCGGGATCGGCAGCTTCAGGTGGGTACGCGCGTCCAGCTCCACGGTCCGCATCGACAACGTGGGCCGGACGATCGTCGGCCGCCCCTCGACCTCGCGCACCCCCTCGACCTTCAGCGCCTCGTCGATCGTCAGCGGGTGCACGGGGAACGGCTCGTCGTGGCCGGGCACCGCGACCCAGCGCAGCGCGAACGCGGGCCCGAACTCCGGCGCGTACGCCAGCAGGTCGGCGGCGCTCATCCCCACCCGGGCCCGCGAGGTCGGATACACCGGATGCTCCACGAACGCCGCCAGCGTCTCGTAGGACGGCTCGCCGGCCAGCACCCGATCGGCGTGCAGCGCGTGCAGCTCACCGGCGGTCAGCGCCGCCGCGCACTCGTCGGCGAAGGCGGCCACGCCCTGCGCGTCGGCCGGATCGGCGACCTCGGCCAGCGTGGCGAGCACCTGCTCCAGCCGCAGGCGTTCCTCGGGGGCCACCACGAAGTCCTGGTAGAGCGAGCCCGGCACCAGCCGGACGATCATGCCGTCGGCCAGCGTCAGCCGTACGCCCTCCCGGGTCCTGCTCACCCGTCGCGACAGGCCGCCGTAGTCCTCGCGCAGCAGGGCGTCGAGCACCCGCGCGGCCAGCCTGGCCTGAGTGGAGTCGACGAGAGTCACGCCGAGATCACCCACGGCCGCTCCGCTCGGTAGGCGTCCACCGCCGCCTCCACCCGGTGCCGGTCGGGGCCGACGGCGCGGATGACGCCCAGGTAGTCGCGGTTGGTGTGGGTTCTGGTGATGTGTTCTCCGGAGGCGCGCAGGGGGCGGTGCCAGAGGCGGACGCCGTCCTGGGAGCGTTCCTCCGCGCCGGGGGCTTCGGTGATCGTTCCTGATCGGTCGGCGACCAGGCTGACGGCGGTGCCGTACCCGGGAGACGGGGGTGTTTCCGGAAGCCGCTCGCCCAGGTGCGCCCGCAGGATCCACTCGAACAGCGGCACGCCCAGGATGTCGGCGAGCAGGAAGTCGCAGTGGTCGCCGATCACCCGGTAGTTGACCTCGACGATGCGCGGTCCGGCCGGCGTGAGCACGTACTCGGTGTGGCAGGCCCCGAAACCGGCACCCAGCGCCCCGAGCGCGGCCAGAACGTGCTCGTGCGGCCCGTCCGGCGCCCAGTCCAGCCGCTCCTCCACGAAGTGCGGCAGCGGCCCCAGCTTCGTCGCGTAGCCGCCCAGCACCCGGGTGCCCGCCGCGTCGCCGAGCGTCTCCAGCGTGCGCAGCGGCCCTTCCAGGTACTCCTCCACGACCACGTACGCGCCCGGCCGCGCGCGCCGCACCGCCGCGACCGCCGTCTCCAGGTCCTTCTCCACCAGCATCACGTCCTCGCTGGCCACGCCCTCGCGGGGTTTCACCACCAAGGGGTACGGCAGGCCGCCGGGAACGGCGTCGTCCGGACCCAACTGGATCGAGAAGACCTCCTCCACTCCGGCCTCGGCCAGCTTCCGGCGCATCAGGTACTTGTTCTTGGCCGACAGGCACGCCCGCCAGTCCTTGCCGGGCAGCCCGAAGTAGGCGGCGGCCAGCGCGGTCTCGGTCTGCAGGTGGTCGGAGTTGCTGAACAGGGCGTCCGGCCGCCCGAGGCGCGAGACGGCGTCGATGAGGGCGCGCGGGTCGCGCACGTCGCAGGCGACCGCGTGCGGGTGCCGCTCGGGCCGGTCGGTCAGGATGGTGACCTCGCAGCCGAGCGCGCGAGCCGCCGGCAGGAATCCGTCGGTCACCGAGTCCGTCGGCTTGAGCGCCGTCATGAAGAGCCGCAAAGCAGGGCACCCCCGGATCAGGTAAGGCTAACCTAACTCGGCGATGATAGTCCCGAGACGATCACCTCGTTGCCCCGACAGGCTAATCGGCGGCCAAATGAGAGTCTTCTCATTCTCATCTCACCGACATCTCCTCCGCAGAGCCTACGGTCCTGTCATGACCCGTAGGACCACGCTCGTGGGCGCCACGGTCGGCGCGGTGCTCGCCGCGCTGGCCATGACCGTGGTGGTCAAAGCGGGGGCGGTCGAACCGGACCTCGGCGGCGAGATCATCGTCACCCCGACGGCCACCCCGCCGCCCAGCCCGACACCGACACCGACGACGAGCCCGACGCGCGAACGCGCGACGCCCACGCCGACCAGGAAGAAGACGAAGGCCGACCCGGTGCCACCCCCGTCGCCGACCAGGGTCCGCAGCGGGGATGATGATGAGGACGATGACGACGACTGAGCAGGCAAGGTGAGCGCGAGAGCCCGGATCGTAGGCTGGATGCTCTCGGTCGTGACCCTGGCGCTCGGCCTGTCGATCTTCGCCGCCTGGAACGTCCTGCTGACCCGGGTGGACGAGCGGATCGCGGCCGAGTTCAAGCACGAGTACGAGGAGTTGCGCGGCTACGCGGCCAAGCCCCCGACCAGCGACCTGGAGGACCTGCTCGTCGGCTACCTCCAGGTCAACGTCGCCGACCGGTGGGAGATGTTCTTCACCGTCGTGGACGGCCAGCCGCTCCACAAGGGCCGGGCCGAGTCGCCCGCGCCCCTCGACGAGGACGCCGCCCTGGTCGCCCGGGTGGCCGAGGCCCAGCGCCCGGAAACCGGAGAATGGCCGTCCAAGGCCGGCGAGGTCCGCTACGTCTCGATCCCCATCCAGATCAAGGGCGACCCGCGCCAGGGCCACTTCGTCATCGCGATCTTCTACGAGCATCACCGGCAGGAGGTCGTGGACGCCGTCCGCGTGCTCGCCTTCACCTCACTGGCCGCGCTGGCGATGGCGGGCGCGGCCGGCTGGTTCGTCGCGGGCCGCGTGCTCGCCCCGGTCCGGATGGTACGGCAGGCCGCCGAGCACATCAGCGACTCCAGCGACCTGACCCGGCGGCTCGACGTGGTCGGCAACGACGATGTGGCAGCGCTGGCCCGCACCTTCAACCACATGCTTGACCGGCTGCAACGCGCCTTCGAGGTGCAGCGCGAGTTCGTGGACGACGCGGGGCACGAGCTGCGTACCCCGATCACCGTCATCCGCGGCCACCTGGAGCTGATGGGCGACGACCCGGCGGAGCGGGAGGAGACGCTCGCGCTGGTCACCGACGAGCTCAACCGGATGAACCGGATCGTCGACGACCTGCTCACGCTGGCCAAGTCGGAGCAGCCGGGCTTCCTGTCGCTGGAGGAGGTGGAGCTCGCCGACCTGACCGTCAGCGTGATCGCCAAGGCCAGGGCGCTGGGCGAGCGCGACTGGCGGGTGGACGAGGTGGCCGAGGCGCGCATCGTGGCCGACCGCCAGCGGCTCACCCAGGCGCTCATGCAACTGGCCGCCAACGCCGTCCGGCACACCCAGGAGGGCGCGCTGGTGGCCGCCGGCTCGGCCGTGGACGGCGACCGCGTCCGGCTGTGGGTGCGCGACGGCGGCCCCGGCGTGCGGCCGGAGGACCGCGAGCGCATCTTCCAGCGGTTCGTCCGCGCGGGCAGCCGTTCCCACCAGGGCGCCGGTCTCGGGCTGTCCATCGTGCGCTCGATCGCCGAGGCCCACGGCGGCCGCGTCTGGGTCGAGGACGGCGCCCGCTTCGTCATCGAACTGCAGGTTGACGGAAAACAGGGTTGACCGAAAGGAGGTACGGGATTGAACCGGATTCTCATCGCCGAGGACGAGGCCAGGATCGCCGCGTTCGTGGAGAAAGGGCTGCGGGGCAACGGCTTCGTGACCACCGTGGTGGAGGACGGCGAGGCCGCCTTCGAGTACGCCCGCAGCGGTGAGTTCGACCTTCTGGTGCTCGACATCGGGCTGCCGCTGAGCGACGGGTTCACGGTGCTGCGCAGGTTGCGGCAGGCCAGGGTGACGCTGCCGGTGATCATCCTGACCGCCCGTGACAGCGTGGCCGACACCGTCGCCGGACTCGAAGGCGGGGCCGACGACTACATCCCCAAGCCGTTCGCCTTCGAGGAACTGCTGGCCAGGGTGCGGCTGCGCCTGCGTGCCGAGCGCACGCCCGAGGTGACCGTGCTGCGGGTGGGCGATCTGTCGCTGGATCTGCGCAGCCGCCGGGTGCACGTGGGCGGGCACGTGGTGGAGCTGTCGGCGCGGGAGTTCGCGCTGGCCGAGGTGTTCTGCCGCCATCCCGACCAGGTGCTGACCCGCGAGCAGCTGCTCAGCCACGTGTGGGGGTTCGACTTCGACCCCGGCTCGAACGTCGTGGACGTCTACGTGCGCTACCTGCGCAAGAAAATCGGGGCAGAGCGCATCGAGACCCTACGAGGTACCGGATATCGGATGAAAGCCCTCTAACGACGGCCTCATGAGGGTCCCACCGCCGCTCGGGAGTCTGAGATCGGCAACGGAACGGACTCCCAGGAGGACGGCATGGAACTCAAGCGGATCCTGATCGCCATCGCGCTCATGTGCGGTACCGGCGCGGCGGGCGCCGGGCTCGTCGCGGTCCCGGCCTCGGCCGCCCCGGCCGCACTGGCCCAGGCAGACGACGACGGCGCTCCCCGAGGCGGCGTCGACACTGGCGCCGGTGGCACCCAGGACGACGACGATGACGACGACCGTCCCACGGGCGGCGTGGACACCGGCGCCGGCGGCACCAGCGACGACGATGACGACGACGACCGTCCGAGGGGCGGGGTCGAGACCGGAGCGGGTGGCACCTGGACCGGTACGCAGGCCGCCAACCCGGTACGGCTGCGCGTCCCCGCCATCGGCCTGAAGACGAAGATCATCCCGCTGGCCCTCGACAAGAAGGGCCGCCTGGCCGCCCCCAAGCGCTACGACGTGGCCGGATGGAACCAGGCCGGCCCCGAGCCCGGCGAGCGCGGCCCCTCGGTCATCGCGGGCCACGTGGACTCCAAGACGGGCCCCGCGGTCTTCTACAAGGTCCGCGGCCTCGACCCCGGCGACAAGATCTACGTGGACCGCGCCGACGGCAGCACCAAGACCTTCACCGTCCACCGCCTGGCCCGCTACCCGAAGACCGCCGTCCCCAGCCGCACGGTCTACGGCCAGACCGGCGGCGCCGAGCTGCGCCTGATCACCTGTGGCGGCGTGTTCGACAGGAAGAAGGGCAGCTACCGCGACAACATCGTGGTCTTCGCCCGCTGACAGTGCGGGGAAGGGCTGGGCCCGGCGAGTCCGGGCTCAGCCGCCCGACCAGAACAACCGCCACACGGTGCTGGAGTCCCCGGCCATCTCGGCGAACCGCCGGACCCTCTTCCCGGTCAGGTCCACCACGTCCACCCGCCAGGGACTGACCCCGTAGTCATAGACCAGCAGGTGGTCCCGATTGAACCACCCCCACAACTTCTGCTTGGCACCCAGCGGGAAGCGCGACACGCGCGTCCCGCTTCCGTGTTCCACCACGCAGACGGCGGGCCGCGCACCGGCGCACCCGGCGGCCAGCAGTGGCCCGCTGACCTCGGCCGAGAGGTTGTCCGTCGAACGCACACCCCGCACGGTCCGCGACAGCCGCCCGTCGAGCGCGTAGAAGGCGACCGGCCCGCCCCCGGTGACCAGGACGGTCCCATCAGGGCCCCAGGCGAAGTCCGTCCCCTTGGTCAGCCCGCCGACCTCCCGCCGGGTGAACGTGCGGGCGGCCACGTCCACCACGCCGAAGCCGATGGCCTTGCCGTCGGCGTCGGTGACGGTCAGCAGGACCCGCGAGCTGTCCCGCGCCCACGTCGGCCGCCTGACCAGCAGCGGCAGTTCCACGGTCGGCACCTCGAAGGCCGGTGTCAGCGCCCGGTCGGTGAACTGCACGGTGTTGTTGCCGTCTGAGGCGTACTTGGGCGTGGTGTAGACCGACGCGACGAGCCTGCCGTCGGGGGAGACGACCGCGTCGCGGTACTCGGGTAGACGCAGGAAGTCCCGCGTCCCCGGCTTCCTGACGAACCCCGGCTGCCGCAGCGACTCCTCCTTGACCGTGAACGAGGTCAGCCGGAGCGGGTCGCGCGGGCTCTCGTAGAACGTGGCCGCGAGCTGCGGCACCGCGACCGGGGCCGCGTCGGCCGGCGGCGATCCGCTGACCACGGGCGACGGCACGACGGCGGCCGGGCCGGGCCGCGCCCCCGCCGAGGGGGACGGCGGCCCAGCCGCGGGCCGCGTGATCAGGACCGTGGCGGTCACGGCCGCCGCCACGGCCAGCGCCGTACCGCCGACCAAAGCCGTGCGCAGGCGCCGCGGACGCCGGGAGACCGCGAGCCCCTCCCGCAGCAGCCCCTCCGGCACCGAGTCGGGCTGCCGCCGCTCCACCGGCCGCGTGGTGGCCCGGTTCCCGCCGCTGCCGGGGGCAGGGTGGCCGAGCAGGCGCAGCAGCACCTGGCTGGCCCGCGGCCGCTCGGCGGGCTCCTTGGCCAGGCAGGCCGCCACGATCTCGCGCAGGTCCCCGTCGAGACCGCCCAGGTCGGGTTCCTCAGTCGTCAGCCGATGCATGATCGCCGGCACCGAGTCCTGCCCGAACGGCGCCCGCCCGGTCGCCGCGAAGACGATCGTGGCCGCCCACGCGAACAGGTCCGCCGGCGGCCCCGCCAGCGCCTGCCCGAACTGCTCAGGAGCCATGTACGCCGGCGTCCCCACCACCCCGCCGATCGTCGTCTCACCGGAGGCCGCCCGCGCGATCCCGAAGTCGATGACCCGAGGACCCTCCCGGCTCAACAGCACATTGGCCGGCTTGAAGTCACGATGCACGACCCCGGCCCGGTGGATGGCCGCCAGCGCCGTGACCGTCCCGACCGCGAGCCTGCGCAGCTCCCGCCCGCCGATCGGGCCGCGCTCGCGCACGCTCGCCTGCAGCGTCGGCCCCTCGATGAACTCGCTCACGATGTACGGCACGCCGTTCTCACTGCCCGTGCCCAGCACCAGCGCGGTGCAGAACGAGGCCACCTCCGGCAGCACCTCGGCCTCGCGCAGGAACCGGGCGACGGCCTGCGGATCGGAGACCCGGTGCAGCATCTTGATGGCGACCTTCTCGCCCCCGGGCCCCTGGCCGAGATGGACCACGCCCTGGCCGCCCGAGCCCAGCGTGCCCAGGATCCGGTACTCGCCGACGCGTTCCAGGACGCTCATGTCAGTACCTGTCGAAGCGCAGGTCCGACAGCTTGTCCTTGACGGCCCTCAGCTCTGCCAGCTTCCGCGTCACCTTGCCCTTGAGGTCGATCGCCTCCACGATCATCTTCTTGCCGGCGACCCGGCCCACGATCAGGTTGTCCTCGTCGTACCAGCCGTACATGAAGCCGGGGCTGGGCGGCACGCTGGCGAGCCTCTTGCCCGTGTCCACGTCCCAGATGCAGCTGGTCAGCTGTTTGGCGCAGCTCGTGGTGACCAGCCGCCTGCCTGAGGGGGAGAACGGCGTCTGCCCGATCGGCCGGCCCACCCAGTGCATGGAGCGCACGATCTTGCCGGTCAGGTCCCGGTAGCGGATGCCCTCGCCGCTCTCCGGCGTCATGTACCCGGAGGCGATGAGCTGGTCGCCGGGCGCCCAGCGGTAGTAGTAGCTGGTGCGCTGATCCGGCTCCTGCTTCCTGAACATCGCGACGTCCTCGGCGTTGGCCGTCTCGACGACGGTGGCGCGGCGCCGTTCGACGTCGATGAGGATGAAGCCCCGCACGTAGGCGGCCTGGACCTGCTCATCGCGCTCCAGCATCGACAGCAGCAGCGTACGGCTGTCGCGCGACCACTGCGGCGAGACGCCCCAACGCGGGTTCGTGACGGTCGGGACGGTGAACTTCTCGCCGGTGACCCGGTCGGTGAAGCTCACGTCCAGGCGCTCGGCGGTCAGGATGTGCAGTTCGTTGACGGTGGCCATCCACCGGTTGTCCGGCGAGACGGGGGAGGAGATGTTGTCGCCGCCGGTCCTGGCGAACCCGGTGCCGTCGAGGGTGCGCGCGTAGGCGACGGAGTCGCTGCCGTCCTTCCCGATGTAGTACGCGGTGAGGCGGACCTTGTCGGCCGCGTTCTCCCAGAGCGTGCCGGCGCCGTCGGGCAGGGTGATCGTCCTGGTCACCGGGACCGGCTTCGGCGCGGTGGGCTTCGTCGGGGTGGCCGAGGCGGGCCGGGACGGGGTGCCGGCCGCGACCGGCTGCGCGCTGACCGTCCTGGGGGTGAGCAGGTAGCCGAGGGCGCCGAAGACGAGCACGATGACGACGGCCGCCGCGGTGAACAGCAGCGCGCGGGGCCGCCGCCGGGGCGGCTCCGGTGTGTCGGGCAGCGCGGTCTCCAGCGCGCCGGACTGGCCGAGCAGGCGCAGCAGCGCCTCCTCCGCGGCCGGGCGGTGCTCCGGGTCCTCGGCCAGGCAGTCGGCCACCAGCTCACGTAGTTCGCCGTGGAGTGCGCCCAGGTCGGCGGCGCCGTACCGGCGGCGTTTGTCGACCTCGCCGAAGGGATCGCGGCCGGTCGCGGCGTAGGCGGCCAGCGCGGCCCAGGCGAACATGTCCGCCGACTGCCCGCCCTCCCCGTCGGGCGTGCCGCGCAGCACGTGCGTGCCGTCCTCGCCGAGCACGACCGTGTGCGGGCCCAGGTCGCCGTGGTGCCCGCCGGTACGGTGCACGGAGGCCAGCGCGGTCAGCACCGCCAGCGCGAGCCGGTGGGTCGCGTTGGGCGACAGCGCGCCGCCCTCGGAGACCGCCTGGGCCAGCGTCCGTCCGTCCGCGCGCTCGGTGACCAGGATGCCGGAGTCCATGCCGGTCACCTTCCCGTGTAGACGTAGATCAGGTCGTCCCGGTCGTCCTTGCCGGCCAGCTCGGCCATCACCCTCTGCGTACGGCCGCGCAGGTCGATGGCGACGATGCGGTGCACCGCCTTGTCCTTGTCCCTGGGCTCGGTGATGATCAGGTGGCTGTCGTCGTACCAGCTCAGCAGCGTGCCGCCCTTGGCCCCATAGATGGCCACGCTCTCCTGGCGGCCCCAGTTCTCGGTGTTCCAGAGGCAGAAGCTGCCGCCGCTCGGGCACAGCGTCAGGAACGATGCCCCGGAGGGCGAGAAGCTGCGCCGTCCCCAGAGCCGGCCGACCCAGTGCTTGGTCCACAGCTCGCGTCCGGCCAGGTCGCGGGCCTTGAGACCCCAGCCGCTCTCACTGCGGTAGTCGATGACCACGCCGGAGGAGTCGGGCAGCCAGGCGTAGATCCGCTCGGCCTTGTCGTCGGTGGGCACGGGCGTGACGCTTCTGGAGACCGGGTCGACCAGCACGAAGCCCAGAGCCAGCTCCGGATCGCCGCCGTCGACGATGCTCAGCAGCAGCCGCTTGGAGTCCGGCGACCAGGTCGGCAGGGCGAGCTTGCCGTTGACCTCCGGCGTGACGGCGTACTGCTCCTTCGTCTTCCTGTTGACGACCGTCAGCGTGGGCTCGGCGTAGATCGCCAGCCACTGGCCGTCGGGGGAGAAGCCGAGGTCGGCGCCGGGCGTCTTCAGCTTGGTGAAGGTGTCGCCCTCGCGCACGTACGCGTCCTTGCCCACCCGGTAGGCGCTCAGGACGACCGGGTCGTCCGGGCTCTCGTGCAGCGTCAGGCCGATGCCCGCCGCCTTGACGGTCTTGGTGGGCTTGGGCGGCGGGCTGGGGTCGGGCGCCGCCGTACGGACGTCGAGGGAAGGCGAGGCTGGACCGGGCGCCGGAGCCGCGGACACGACCTCGGCCGGAGCAGGGGCCGGTCGCGTCACCCGCGCGACGGCGTGCCCGCCCGCGGCCGACAGGACCGCCAGCGCGAGCGCCGCGGCCACCAGCACCGGCGCCCTGGACCGGCGCGGCGGCCCCTCATCGAGCACCGGCGGCAGGTCGGTCAGCATGGAGTGGCCCACGAGCCGCATCAGCGCCTCGCTGGCCGAGGGCCGCGCCGCCGGATCCTTGGCCAGGCACGCCGCCACGATCGCCCGCGGCGGATCGGCCACGCCGCCGAGGTCGGGCTCCTCGCGCAGGATGCGGTTCATCGCGGCCGACATCGAGTTGGAGTGGAAGGGCGACTGCCCGGTGGCGGCGAAGACCACGGTCGAGCCCCACGCGAACAGATCCGCTGAGGCCGGGAACAACTCGCCCGCGAACTGCTCCGGCGCCAGAAAAGCGGGCGAGGAGACCTGCTGGGTGGCGATCGCCGACCCCGACTCCACCGCGGCGCCGACCCCCGCGTTGATCACCCGCGGACCGTCCGGCCCGAGCAACACGTTGTCGGGCCGCAGCGCCCCGTGCGCCAGCCCCGCCTGGTGAATGGCGGCCAGCGCGGTCATCGTCGCGATCGCCAGCCGGTGCAGCGCCGCGCCCCCCAGGGGACCGTGCTCGATGACGGCCTGCTTGAGGCTGACCCCGTCCACGAACTCCGAGACGATGTACGGCCGCGCCCCCTCGATCCCGGCGTCGAGGATCATCGCGCTGTGGAAGGCGTCCACCCGCTTGAGTCCCTCGGCCCGTTCCAGGAAGCGCTCCGGATCCTCCAGATCGGTGTGGAGCAGCTTGACCGCCACCCGCTCGCCGTCCGGACCGCGTCCCGCGTACACCACGCCGGCCGGTCCTTCAGCGAGAACGTGCTCCAGCGTGTAGTCCCCGAGTTGCCGCGGGTCTCCTAAAGGCATCGATCGAGAGCCTCCGATCTTCACGATGCTGCGAGCCAATTATGTGGTTACGGGGGATTCGGCCGGAAGTGCGGCGGCGAGGCTTACCCGAACCTGGCGTCGTAGGATGTCTGCGACTTTGGGGAGGGTGTGTCCGGCGTGGATACAAGGGCTGAAGAACAACTGATCGGGCCACTACTGCTGGCGCGCGGCACCATCGACAGATCCTCGACGCTGCGCGGCGACCGCGCGTGGCTGGAACGTGCCTGGGCCGACCCCGGCACCAGGGTTCTGGTCATCAACGACGGCCACACGCTCGTCCGCCGCACCGGCGAGGACGTCGAGGCCGTGCTCTACACCACCGAGGAAGCCCCCGAGGGCGAGCGCTATCTGCTGGGCGTCGAGGACGACATCGCCTACTTCGCCGTCGCCGCGCCCCTGCCGGGCGTCGACGCCGAGCTGAACGGCCGGGCGACCGTGCCCATGAGCCTGCGCGACACCCCGGAGGGCCAGCCGGTCGTGGCCGGGCTGCGGCAGGTCGGCGGGCTGCTCGGCGACCGGGACGCGGGGCTGCTGGTCTACGCCGTCGCCCTGGAGGCCTGGCACACGACGCACGAGCACTGCCCGCGGTGCGGCAGCCGTACCCGTGTCGAGGGGGGCGGCCACATCCGCGTCTGCCCCGAGGACGGCTCCCAGCACTTCCCGCGCGTCGACCCCGCGGTGATCATGCTGATCCGCGACGAGGAGGACCGCTGCCTGCTGGCCCGCGGGCCGCAGTGGCCGGAGGGGCGGCTGTCGATCCTGGCCGGGTTCGTGGAGCCGGGGGAGTCGCTGGAGCACGCGGTCGTGCGCGAGGTGGCCGAGGAGGTCGGCATCGCCGTCACGAACCCGCGCTACCTGGGCAGCCAGCCGTGGCCGTTCCCGCGCAGCCTGATGCTCGGCTTCTTCGCCGACGCGATCACCACCACGCTCACCCCGGACGCCGACGAGATCGCCGAGGCCAGGTGGTACTCACGCGTGCAGCTCGCCGAGGCGCTGGCCTCAGGCGAGCTGCGGCTGCCGCCGCCGGTCTCGATCGCCAGGCGGCTGATCGAGACGTGGTACGGCGACGAACTGGTCGGTGACTGGTAGGGACCTTCAGGCGGCCTGGAGGAGTGCCTTCACCTCGCGCGCCGACGGGTTCGTGCGCACGACCCGGCCCTTGGGGGTCTCGATGACGACCGTCGGGACGACCTGGTTGCCGTTGTTCACGCTCTCCACGAACGCGGCGGCGGTGGGGTTCGCCTCGATGTCGACCTCGCTGAAGCTGATGCCTTCGCGGGAGAGCTGGGACTTCAGCCTTTTGCAGGGGCCGCACCAGGTGGTGGTGTAGACCGTCAGCGCCATGAGGGTTCCTTTCGGTAAACAGGCGCTCGGTGCAACAACGCCGGGCGCCCGCGTAATCCCTCGTGATCCGGTGGGGTTAACCGATGCGGTCGGTGATCCACTGCTGGACGCGCTCGGCCACGCCGGGCTCACGGAAGAGCGGCGCGCTGTGCTGGGCGCCGGGCTGGGTGACGACCGTCACGTCCACGCCCACCTGGCCCAGCATCGTCTTGAGCAACTGGCTCTGCACCGGCGGCACGAACTCGTCCTCCGAGTGCAGCATCAGCATCGGCGCGTCCTTGGCGCTGGCGTGCCAGGGCACCTCCATGCTGGCCCAGACCCGCGAGCACTTGCCCTTGGGCTCGCAGCCGCCGGCCAGCCGCATGGCCGCCACGCGCAGGCGGCGCTTGTTGACGTCCGTGGTCTTGGCGCCGTCGGAGAAGGCGCGCAGCGGCGAGATCACCGGTGACAGCCCCACGACGCCCTTCAGGCCGGGCACGCCGTTGCCGTACGTGCCGACGGCCGCGGCGATGTGGCCGCCCGCAGAGAAGCCCACCACCACGAACTTGGCCGGGTCGAACGACCAGCGCTCCGCGTGCTTGCGGGCCACGGCGATCGCGGAGAAGGCGTCACCGCGCTGCGCCGGCCAGGCCTCCTGGCCGGACAGGCGGTAGTTGAGGTTGAAGACCGTGTAGCCCATGTCGGCGTAGGTGCGGGCGATCTCCGTCATGTACCTCTTGTCGCCGCCGGACCACCAGCCGCCGTGGATGAGGAAGACGCCGGGCCGCTTGGTGCCGTCGGCCGTCCACCACACGTCCATGTCCTGGTTGCGCTGGTGGCCGTAGTTGACGCTCTCCGCGGACAGGCCGCCGAGGCCGTTGGAGTCGACCGGGAAAGGGTCCTTGGCCGTCTCGGCGGCGGCGGCCGCCGGTGTGAGCACGATCGCAGCGGCGAGCGCGCTCGCGAAAACCGCAGTTCGCACGGCCTTCCCTTTCCCCCATGCAGTTGGTCGCGCCCCATTGTGGGGGAATTGACCTGTTCTTTGCATCTCGGTGATGTGAACGGGTGACGGGCGGCATGTTGCCAGAATGGAGCCCTTCACCGCCACCGGCTGGGAGGATGATGAGGTGAACAGCGTGGACGACGTGCTCGCCGGGCTCGACCCGGAGCAGCGAGCGGTGGCCGAGGCCGTGCGAGGTCCGGTGTGCGTGCTGGCCGGCGCGGGCACCGGGAAGACCAGGGCGATCACCCACCGCATCGCCCACGCCGTACGGAGTGGATACGTCGACTCCTCCAGCGTGCTCGCCGTGACATTCACCACACGCGCCGCCGGGGAGCTCAGGCAGCGGCTGCGCGCGCTCGGCGCGCCCGGCGTCCAGGCCCGCACCTTCCACGCCGCCGCGCTGCGCCAGCTCACCTACTTCTGGCCCAGGGTCATCGGCGGCGACGCGCCCTCGGTGATCGAGTCCAAGCTGCCCGTGCTGCGCGAGGCCTGCCGGATCACCCGCACCAGCCCCGACGTCCTGCGCGACCTGGCCAGCGAGGTCGAATGGTCCAAGGTCGTCCAGATCGCCCCCGAGGACTACACGACGGCCGCCGCGAAGTTCAACCGCACGCCGCCGGTGCCCGTCGAGGAGATGGCGCGCGTCTACGACGCCTACGAGCAGATCCGGCGCGAGCGGCACCTGGTCGACTTCGAGACCATCCTGGAGCTCACCGCCGCGGTGATGACCGAGCACCAGGAGGTGGCGGCCCAGATCCGCCAGCAGTACCGCTACTTCGTCGTCGACGAGTACCAGGACGTCAACCCGCTGCAGAAGCTCCTGCTCGACACCTGGCTCGGCGGGCGCGACGACCTGTGCGTGGTCGGCGACCCCAACCAGACCATCTACTCCTTCACCGGCGCCAGCCCCCGCTACCTGACCGGCTTCGCCGTCGAGCACCCCGAGGCCGCCGTCATCAAGCTCGTGCGCGACTACCGCTCCACCCCGCAGGTGGTCGACCTGGCCAACCTGGTCATCGCCAAGGGCCGCTCGGCCCACCGGCTGGAGCTGCTCGCCCAGCGCAAGGACGGCCCCAAGCCGGTCTTCACCGAGCACGACGACGAGCCCGCCGAGGCCGCCGGGGTCGCCCGCGCCATCCGCAAACTCCTCGACAAGGGCGTGCCCGCCCGCGAGATCGCCGTCCTGTTCCGGGTCAACTCCCAGTCGGAGGCCTACGAGGAGGCCCTGTCCAAGGCCGAGATCTCCTACGTCCTGCGCGGCGCCGAGCGCTTTTTCGAGCGCCCCGAAGTGCGTCAGGCCGTCGTACTGCTGCGCGGCGCCGCCCGCTCGGAGTCCGGCGAACCCCTGGCCGGCGAGGTCCACCACATCCTGACCGGGATCGGGCTCACCCCGGCCGCGCCCGGCGGCGGCAAGGCCCGCGAGAAGTGGGAGTCCCTGCGCGCCCTGGCCGACCTGGCCGAGGACATGGCCGCCGGCGGGGCCGACCTGCCCGCGTTCGTGGCCGAACTGGAACGCCGCGCCGGCGAGCAGCACGCCCCGCCCGTCGAAGGCGTCACGCTGGCCTCACTCCACGCCGCCAAGGGCCTGGAATGGGACGCCGTCTTCCTGGTCGGCCTCACCGACGGCATGATGCCGATCATCTACGCCGAGTCGGCCGAGCAGATCGAGGAAGAGCGCCGCCTCCTTTACGTCGGCATCACCAGGGCCCGCGAGCACCTCTCGCTCTCCTGGGCGCTCGCCCGCGCCCCCGGCGGTCGCAAGGGCCGCCGCCCCTCCCGCTTCCTCGACGGCCTGACCGGCCGCCCGGCCACCACCCCACGCGCCGCCGCCGCGTCCACGCCCTCGCGCGAACGCCGGCAGGTGGCCGCCCCCGTGTCCTGCCGCATCTGCGCCCGCAACCTCGCCACCGCGGCCGAGCAGAAGCTGGGCCGATGCTCCAACTGCCCGGCCGCCTTCGACGAGGCCCTGCTGGAAAGCCTCAAGTCCTGGCGCACCACCACGGCCAAGGAGGCCAAGATCCCGCCGTACGTCGTCTTCACCGACGTGACACTCCAGGCCATCGCGGAGCGGGTGCCGCGCAGCGAGTCCGAACTGCTGTCCATCGCGGGGATCGGCAAGGTCAAGCTGGACAAGTACGGCGAAGCCGTACTCGGCCTCTGCCGGGGCGCGTGATTTTCCCGATAGGGCGGGCGGCTTCCTGACGCGGCAGGTGGCACGTCAGACTTATGGTGATACGGCCAGCCGCTAGGGAGAGACACGTGAACGAGGCGCTGAAGGAGCTGCTCGACCTGCTCGACCTTGAGCAGATCGAGCTGGACATCTTCCGCGGCCGCAGCCCGGAGGAGCGCATCCAGCGCGTCTTCGGCGGCCAGGTGGCGGCCCAGGCACTGGTCGCGGCGGGACGAACCGTCCCCGACGACCGCCACGTGCACTCGCTGCACGCCTACTTCATCCGGCCGGGCGACCCCGCCATCCCGATCGTCTACAACGTCGAGCGGGTCCGCGACGGCCGTTCCTTCGCCACCCGCCGGGTGGTCGCCATCCAGCACGGCAAGGCGATCTTCACCATGTCCGCCTCGTTCCACGTCCCCGAAGAGGGCTGGGCACACCAGGCGGCCGCGATGCCGACCGTCCCCGACCCGGAGACACTGCCGACCTTCCAGGACAAGCTGTATGACCTCGTGGGCGACGAGCCCGGATGGAAGGACTGGCTGTCCAGGCCGCGCCCCGTGGACGCCCGCTACGCCTCGCCGCTGACCTTCGAGGCCTCCAGGAACCCGGAGCTGATCAGCGCCGAGACCAACGTCTGGTTCCGCTACGACGCTGAGCTCCCCGACGACCCGCTCCTGCACGTGGTGCTGGCCGCGTACGCCTCCGACTTCACGCTCGTCGACACGATACTGCTGGCGCACGGCCTGTCCTGGGGCACCTCGAACGTCATGGGCGCCTCCCTGGACCACGCCATGTGGTTCCACCGCCCGTTCAGGTCCGACGACTGGTTGCTCTATGCTCAGGAATCCCCCTGGTCAGGGGGAGCTCGTGGCCTTGCCCGCGGACAGATGTTCACCTCATCGGGAGACCTCGTGGTCTCGGTGGTGCAGGAGGCCATGATCCGCGAGATAAAGTCGCAAAATCCCAGGTAGAAAATAAGTTGCCCCTTCCCGGCTTCCCGGTTTAGGGTCATGGTCAAGCGAGTCGGACACTCCTGTCCGACGATCCCAGAACGGAGGTGAGTCCCGGTGATCAGCATCAAGATGTCGGCCACGCAGTGGCTCGCTTCCGCACGCCGTAACTCGGTCAAGCTCGCTGATGGGCCGGCCAAGTTGCGTCGGGAGCCGTCCGTCTTCGGCCAGGAGTCCGCCTTCTACGCCCGCGCCAGCCACGGTGCCGGCTTCGAAGCCGTCCTGGTTTACGGAGCAGGAGTGGCTCCGTCCGCGCCTGCCATCGCAGGTGCCCCGAGCATCGTGCCGACCCAGCAGAACACCAAGGGTGGACTGTGCGGTCCGCAACCCTGGAGGGATGCGCCGGTCATAACTTGACCGGCACATAAGCAGCCCCCAGGCCGCGGATCCGCACATCGGATCCGCGGCCTCTTTGTTTGTCCGTGATCCCCCACCACCCACGAGGTGCCCAACAAGATCACCGAGATCGAAAACAAGAAGGAGACGCAGATGGGGGCGAAGACGATCATGGACCTGATCGACGAAGCCAAGATCCCCTGCCGTGCCAACCCCGACCTGTGGTTCGCCGAGTCGCCGGAGGACGTCGAGTTCGCCAAGGCGCTCTGCGGTGGCTGCCCGATCCAGAAGGCCTGCCTCGACCGCGCGCTCGAGCGTGAGGAGCCGTGGGGCGTCTGGGGCGGCGAGCTCATCCTCAGGGGGACCGTAGTACCCCGCAAGCGGCCCCGCGGGCGTCCCCGCAAGCACCCGGTCGCTGCCTGATCAACCGGCCCTGTCCCTACTCAAGAAAGGCATCTCACGGAAATGAACACCCTTCCCACCAGGAGCTTTGAAATGCCACATCTGTTCCAAGACATGGTTAACGACCGAATACAAACCCTCCACCGAGAGGCGGAGGAGCAACGCCTGATCAACCGGATCCGCCGAGTAGAGCGCGCCCGGAAGAACGTGCAGCGGGCCAATGACCGCCTGCGCATGGCGTTGACCCGAGAAGTCTGATCCGGAGGTCCTGCCGCCGGCGCAGGACCTCCACCGAGGTCTCCTTCTAACCGAAGGGCCCGGGAGCCACCAAGGCCCCCGGGCCCTTCGCCCGCTAAGGCCAAACCCCCAACCACCCCCACAACCTCCCCAGCCCCACCCCAAACCCCACACCACCCGACCACCCAAACCCCGCACCCCCGCACCCGACCACCCCAACCCCTGGCCCACGCTCACGCCACCCGGGCCTGCCGCATCACCCCCGGCCGGACCGACCGCCCCGCCTCGCCATCCCGGACCGACCGCCCCGCCTCGCCATCCCGGACCGACCGCCCCGCCCGGTCATACCGACGACCCCGGCCGTGCAATCCCGGCCCCGCTCAACCAGGACCTGCCTGGCACATCACCCGGGTTGGACCGACCCCTTGACCTGGCACGCCACCCCGGCACACGCCGCTCTGGCCGTTCCGCGCGCTCCCGGCCACCCATCCCATGCGGACCACCTCGGGCCCAGGCTCACGCGCCACCCCCCGGGTGCCGTCCCGGCCCACGCTCACATCACCCGGCCGGACCGACCGCCCCGGCTGTGCAATCCCGGCCCCCGCTCAAGCCACCCCGACCTGGCACATCACCCGGATTGCCGCGCCGCCGCCACCCCACCCCCGCCACCCCACCCCCGCCACCTCACCCCCGCCACCTCGCCCACGTCACGCGGCCATACCCACCAGCCGACCCGGCACACCACCCCGGCACACCACCCCGGCACACCACCCCGGCACACCACCCCGGCACACCACCCCGGCTCCGCCGAAGCGCGCCCCTTCTCGGCCTCGGCAATCACCGGCCCTGCGCCGCCTGCCACCGCCCAACGAGCACCCACCCCGTCGCGCGCCGCTGCCTGACGGGCTTGTGCTCCGGAGTCGTGTCCGGCCGGTCAGCCAGGGCGCTTCTGGATTGCTGGGGTTCTGGGATCAGGAAACAGGGAGGGAATCGGTGGCTTGGTCCGGGTCGTCGGCGAAGCCTGGGACCCAGCGGATGACCTCGTCGCGGAACCGGGCAGTAGCTCCGAGCTGGCACAGGACACCGATGCCCGCAGCGTGCACCCGATGAATGAGGACATACGAGACGGGAAGGTTGAGCTGGCGCACCACGTTGGTGGGACGGAGGTCGGTCACGCTGGCAGCCTGCGCCTGAAGCCACTCGCGGCTGAACGTGAACTCCTCCACCGCCGTAGGTTCGACATACGGCGCCAGGAACGCGCGCAGAGCATCCGCGTCGATCTCGATGTGGGGACGGATGAAGCCCTCGTCGCGAAGGCCGTTCATGACCGTTTCCATGTCGCCGTGGTTGAAGATGCGGGTGAGCTTCCCGAACGCCTTGGGATACCCCTCGGGAAGCCGGTTGACCGCGCCGAAGTCGAGGACACCGAGTCGGCCGTCCTCAAGCATGCGGAAGTTGCCCGGATGAGGGTCCGCGTGGAGCATGCCCACCCGAGCGGGTGAGCAGAACAGGAACCGCACGAGCAGTAGTCCCGCCCGGTCACGCTGTTCCTTCGTGCCATCCGTGATGATGCGGGACAGCGGCGTACCGTCCATCCACTCGGTCACCAGCACCATCTCGTTGGCGGCGATAACGTCGGGCACCTGGAAGTCGGGGTCGCCGTGGAACTCCTGCGCGAACGCGTGCTGGGCTTCCGCCTCGTGGAAGTAGTCGAGCTCTTCGGCGATACGTTCGCGGAGTTCGGCCAGCACGGCCTTGATGTCGAGACCAGGCAACATGACACCGAACAACTTGCCCAGCCGAGCCAACTGGGTGAAATCGCCAAGAAGCGCCTTACCGGCGCCGGGATACTGAACCTTGACCGCCACATCGCGGCCGTCGTGCCAAACCGCACGATGGACCTGCCCGATCGACGCGGCAGCAGTGGGCTGGTCCTCGAAGGAGATGAAATTCTCCCGCCAGTCGTCGCCCAGCTGCTCGGCCAGCACCTTGTGAACCGTGGCCACGGGCAGCGGCGGAGCGGCATCCTGGAGTTTGGTCAGCGTGGCCCGATAAGGCCCGGCGATCTCAGGCGGCAGAGCGGCTTCGAAGATGGACAGCGCTTGCCCCAGCTTCATCGCACCGCCCTTGAGCTCGCCGAGGACCTTGAAGATCTGCTCGGCGGTACGCTGCTGGATCTCTTGTGCGACGATCTCGGCGGATTTGCCGCCGATACGCTTCCCGATACCCAGGGCCGTGCGGCCCGCGAAACTGATCGGAAGCGTGGCCAGCTTGGCGGAGCGCGTGACTGCGCGGCGCGGAAGATCGCTCACCCTAGTACGCGGCGTCCCGTTGAGGCGCCACTTCCCCCTTCCGTGGTCGACCCGTGTGCGCGTGGTCGCGGACCCGGCCCGGTGGCTTCCAGGCCTGATGGTCTCCCCTGATGCCCGTCGGACACGGGCGCTGTGCTGGTGGTGCCGGATCCCGCTGGCTGCAGGCTTCCTGTCGTGCTGGTCGCGAGCACAAGGTGCCCGCTGGTTCGAGGTTCTTCCTCTCGTGGTACGGCAGGCCGTGCCCGACGGACCCGATACGGCGGTGGCCGCACCTGACCCGAACGGTGTCGAGATCGCCCGCCGGGTGCGGGGATTCACAGCGTTGCCCGTTCGGCGTGGAACGACGGGTTGCCCTGCTGGCTGCAAGGCGGCGGAGGTTGCCTCGCTGGGTGCGAGGCCAAGAGGACCTCGCTGGATGCCGAGGTCGAGTGGAGGTGTTTCGCTGGGTGCGGGGCCAGGGGGGACACCTCGCTGGACGCCGAGGTTGAGACGGAATCCGAGGTCAGGAGGGGATACCTCGCTGGGTGCGAGGGTGGTGCGTGTTCCCGCTGGGTGCGGGGATGCTTGCTTGTGACTGTATGGCGCGTGCCCAGAGGTCTGGTCGTGGACCCCCGGGTGACTGGCCATGTGGCGTGGGATGACTGGCGTGATTTGGCTGGGTTTAGTCGCGGGTGGCCGCTCTGACCATTCTTAGCGAATCAGGATTGTTGCGTATACACCTACATTGCGGGTGGATGGCCCAGGTCCGCCGCTTCCTCTGCCAATCAGGCAATATGTCGATTGTGCCGTTGGTCACAATCGAAGGGTGGCCGTCAAGGTAGGCGAGGGCGTGCCTGGTGGCTTCCGCGGCCACCAAGGCGGCCAGGGTGGTGTCGCAGGCGATCTCGCCCGCGGGGTAGCCGCCCAGGTGGGCGGTCACCATGGGCCAGGCGGGATCACGGTCGCGGCGGGTGAGGTCCAGGCAATGCAGGCATGCGGACTGACTCGGGTGCACCAGCGGGCCTACCGTTCCGATGCCCTCGAAGGCGGAGACCAGCATGTGCGGGATGTTCAGCGCGGTCAGCTCGGTCACCAGGATCCCGTCCAGCGGGCCTACCGGAGCGAGGATGACCAGATGCGGAAGGTCAGAGCGGTCGTTGAGATACGGCCCGCCCGCGACGAACCGGGCATAGGGCGACGGCTCCGGCCTGGGCGATGGGGTGGGCTCTGCTGGTGTGGCCGACTTCTGTGATGGCGAGGTGGGCTGGGAAGGCGAGGCCGGTCGCTGTTTGCCACCGCCGGGGCGTTCGTCCTCGATCGATTGGCTGATGACATCTGTCCGCTGACGGGCCGCTTGGGTCGGTCGGCGCGGAGTTTGGCTCGGCTTTCGAGCGTCGTTTGTGGAATCCCGACTGTCGGTGGTGGGACCCCGAGTGCCCTGTGTGGCGTCGCGGGCCTCTCGGGTGGAGCGCCGGATGTCGTGCGCGGAGGTCCGAGTGGCCTGGGAGGAGTTACGGGGCTCGCGGGTGGAGGTTCGAGTGGCTTGGGCGGGATCCCGAAGGTTGGGCCTGGAGTTCCGAGTGTCTTGGGTGGAGCTCTGAGGATCTTGGGTGGGGGCTTGGGGGGCCTTTGTTGGGGGGTGGGTGTCTTGGGGGGCCGGGTGGGTGGGTTGTTGTGATCGGCGGCGTTGTTTTGTGGGGGGATTTTGGGCGGGTGGTTGGTGGGTGGATGTGTGGGGGCAGGTGATCAGGCGGGTGGCGGTGGTGACGGAGGCTTCTTCTCGGGGGAGGCCGAGTTCGGACCAGGTGAGGCCGCCGGGGACCAGGTCTTCTGGGCGGGTGGGAGAAGGGTCGATTACGCGGATTGTGCCCACACCGGCCGCGGCCAGGAGGTTGACGATTGAGGCACCCAGGCGGCCGGCGCCGTAGACGCGGACGCGGGCGTTGCGGCGGCGGGCGAGGGTGGGCAGGCCCCCTGCGGGGTTGTCTCTGGCCAGGTCCAGGGCGTCCAGGTCGGGGCGGAGGCGGTCTCGTTCTGGCAGGGGGATGTCTTGCAGGATCGTGAGAGGGACTGAGGCGTCGTCCAGGACGCCTTGGGCGGTTAGTTCTGCCAGGAGGGTTCTGGCTGCCTGCTCTTCCATGCCTGCTTTTACGGCGTGCTTCACGGCTTGGGTCATGTCCTGGGTGCCGTCCAGGGACTCGATCCAGGCTCGGAGTGGTGGGGTGAGGTCGGTGAGCACGACGGCCTGCATCGGGTGTACGCCGAACTGGAGGGTGCGCTCGTCTCTGAGGATGCGGCGCAGGGAGGGTTTCACGCGGGGCCTCATGACGGTCAGGGTTCCATCATCGGGGGCGTTTGTGGGGGTGGTTGTCTTGGGCTGTGGATAACTTCTTTCGCTGGTCAGAGGGCTGTGGATGAAGGTCCCGCCATACCTGGGCAAACCGGCGCGGTGTCGGGTCGGGGGTTGGGAGCGGGGTCGTGGGGGTGCCGAACCGCTGCCGGGCGGGACACGGGCAACGCCATGGCGGAGCGGACAGGCCTGCGGGTCGAGTTCCGGGCCGGTAGTACGCGAGGTGTGGGAAGGCGAGGGGGCCGGATGAGCGGTGCGCGGTGGTGGATGGTTGCCGGGACGTCAGCGGTGCCGAACCGGCAGCGGAGGAGTCGTGGCAGAGGAGGAGAAGAGGCGGCCTGGGAAAGGACTGGAGCCGGGGTGGGAGGGCGGTGGGGCAGGAGTGGGAGGGGGGCAGCAAGGCACGCGGGAACTGCGGGCAGTTGGGGAGGGCGGCAAGAGGGTGGTAAGGGGGACGGGCAGGGGGCGGAAAGGCGGCAGATGGTGGTAGCGGGCATGTGGCAGAGGTGAGAGGGGACAGGCGGGGGCAGGTGGGCAGGGGGCGGCGAGGGGGGGCGGCCGCGGGAAGGGGTAGGTGGCGGGGGTGCGGCGGCGGGGGAAGCGGCGGGCAGAGGTGGGGTGGGTAGGTGGCCGGGGGTGCGGCGGCAGGTTGGGGTGGAGGGCTGCTGGAAGTGGAAGGGGCTGGGGCAGCGGTGAGGTGGTGGTAGGAGCAGGTGGGTTGGGGGCAGCGGTGAGGTGGTGGTAGGAGCAGGTGGGTTGGGGGCAGCGGTGAGGTGGTGGTAGGAGCAGGTGGGTTGGGGTGGAGGTTGGGGCCGGGGTTACGATCTTGGGCATGAGTGAGCTCTTGGTCGATCGTTCGGATGACGGCGTCGTCTGGGTGACCTTCAATCTCCCCGACCGCCGCAACGCCATGACCGACGCCATGACCCAGCGCTGGTCCCAGGAGATGACAGCTCTCGCCACCGACAAGACCGCCCGCTGCCTGGTGATCACCGGCGCGGGCACCGCCTTCTCCGCAGGCGGGGACCTGTCCTGGCTGGGGGAGAGGGCCACCGAATCGGTCCCGGACCTCAGGGACCGCATGCTCACCTTCTACCGCACCTGGCTCTCCATCACCCGCCTGGAAATCCCCACGATCGCCGCCGTGAACGGCGCCGCCGTAGGGGCGGGGCTCTGCCTGGCTCTGGCCTGTGACCTCGTCTATGCCGCCGATGACGCCAAGCTGCTGGCCCCGTTCACCTCTCTGGGCCTGCATCCGGGCATGGCGGCCACGTACCTGCTGCCGAAGACGGGTGGTCTGAGGCTGGCCCGCGAGATGCTCCTGACCGGACGTGTCCTGACAGGAGCGGAAGCAGCATCAGAAGGTCTGATAAATCGGGCATTCGCGGGAAATGACCTTAGGCGGGCCGTTGAAGAGATCGCCCTCAAGGTCGCCTCAACCGCCCCCATCGCCGCGAAACTCACCAAATCCGCGCTAAATGCGGATCATCAGGATCTCGAAGCAGCCCTCCGCTGGGAGGCGCTCGCGCAGCCCGTGACCATGGCTTCCGCCGACATGGTAGAGGGTCTGCGGGCCCATCGGGAAAGGCGGGTGCCCAAATTCACCGGCTCTTAATCATCTGACCAGCTAAAACGGGGCTCACCCCCTGTGGAATTCGGCCGGTGTCGGCTAACGTGCATATGTGCCCCCCGAGACAGTCGAGGTCCGTCGAAGTTCTCGTCGCCGGCGTACGGTCTCCGCATACCGAGACGGCGACAAGACGATCGTGCTCTTGCCCGCATGGCTGAGCGGCGAAGACGCTGATGAATGGGTGAGCCGGATGCTCGATCGGCTGGCGGCCAAGGAGCGGCGGCGCAGACCCACCGACGAAGGACTCCAGGCCAGAGCCAACGAGCTGTCGGCGAAGTACCTCGACGGAAGAGCCCGGCCCGAGACCGTCCGCTGGGTGGACAACCAGCAGCACCGATGGGGCTCGTGCACCCCGGACAACGCCACGATCAGGATCTCGACCCGCCTCAAGGGCCTGCCGGAATGGGTCATCGACTACGTCATCATCCATGAGCTCGTGCACCTGCTGGTGCCGAGCCACGGCCCTCAGTTCTGGGCTCTGGTCGAACAGTATCCCAAGGCCGAGCGGGCGCGCGGCTTCCTCGAAGGATTCTCCGCCGCCGCGCACAACGCCCCGGAGGAATGTTGATCCGCACCGTCGCGGTTCTCGCGCGCCGGAACATGGCGGAGGCGGCGCCGGACGGAGTGGACCCGGAGGAGTTCCTGACGGCGGTGGCCGAGGACACCTACGAGATGGTGGCCGGCCTCGAGCTCGTCACCCCGGTGCTGGTCACGAGCGTGCCCGGCCTGGAGGAGATCGTCTGGCCCGGCACCGAAGTGATCACGATAAATGATGACGAACCCCTGAAAAACATCATCAACCGCCTCCCGGGCGACCAGGCCGCCGTCATCAACGCCGACGCCCCCGACCTGCCCCCACTCCTCATCGGCAAGCTGTTCCGCGAACTCGGCCGCGCCCGGCTCTCCCTGTGCCCCTCCGAGTACGGCGGCGCCGTCGCCCTGGCCTGCCATCTCCCCCTCCCCGACTGGGCCGACCCCGACCTGGACGCCCACGACCCGGTGGCCGACCTGCGCGCCCAGGCCCCGGGCCGCCGCATGGTCGCCGCGTCACCCGGCTGGCACCGCCTACGTACCCCGGACGACGTCCTCCGCCTGGACCCCGGTCTCGAAGGCTGGGACAACACCCGCGCCCTACTCGGGAAGTTCTAGCCGGGCCACCACCGCCCGATGGTCGGTCCCCGGCAGGGTGTGCACGCTGACCTCCCGCACCCCCACACGGGCGTCCACCAGCACGTGGTCGATCGTGATCATCTGCGGCAGCCGCGCGTTCGCCGGCCAGGTGGGCACCAGCCCGGCTCCGGCCCGGTCGGCCGCGTCCGCGTATCCGCGGGCCAGCACCTCGCGCAGCGCCGCGTGGTCGAGCGTGGCGTTGAAGTCCCCGGCCAGGATCCGCGGGATCTCCGCCGAGGCGCTGGGCAGCGACGCGAGAGCCGTACGCCATCGCGAAAGGTTCTCCGCCGAAGGCTGCGGCGGATGGACCGCGACGACCTCGACCCGCCCACCGCCGGGAAGGGTGACCACCGGACCATTCAGCGGGTGCCGCGAGAACACGCCGAGGCCGCCCGCGCCCCACTCCGCCCGAAGCTCCCGGTAGGGCATCAACGCGCCCAGACCGGCGCCGTCCAGCCTGGTCACCGCGTCGGGGGTCAGTTCCTGGGCGCTCAGGACGTCGGGCCGCACCCGCCGTACCAGATCGACCAGGGCCGCGGGATCGGCGCGGCCGTACAGCAGGTTCACCGACAGCACCGTGAACGGCCGCCCGGCCACGACGCTCCCGTCACCGAACGCCCGGGGCAGCACGCACAACGCCAGCGTGACCGCGGTGACGACGGCGACGCACGCCGCGACGGGCCGCCGCCCGAGCACCGCGACCAGGACGGGCAGCAGCGACCCCAGGGCGATGTACGGCGTGGCCGACATGAGCTGCGTCAACGGCCCGCCACGTTCAAGCCCGGCCACCCGCGCCAAAGCCCAGAACGCGAAAGGGATGACCAGAACCCAGACCAGGGATGCGCGAACGCGCGCACGGCGGGCAGGGGTGACGATCGTCCCTCCGACCACCGCGGAACCCCCTCAGGCCAGAAGTGCCGCCCTGCCGCGCCTGGCCAGCCGCCTGGTCGCCTCGTCGGACAGCTCGGGGATCTCCTCCACCGGGAACCAGCGCAGGTCCAGGGACTCCTCGCTGATCACCGCCTCCGCGCCTTCGGGCGCCACGGCGGCATACTCCACGTCAAGGTGCCACGATCGCGGCGGATGACACCACACCTCGTGCCGGTCCAGCGCCAGCGGCCCGGCCAGCAGCCGGAGCCCGGAGATCCCGGACTCCTCCCCGGCCTCCCGCAGCGCCACCTCCGCCAGCGTCCGGTCGGCGCGCTCGCAGTGACCGCCCATCGGCAGCCACATCCCGGCCTTGGGGTGCAGCGTCAGCAGAACGCGCGCACCGTCGTGGGACAACACCGCGGTGGTCGCGGTCAGGTGCCCGGGAACGCACTCCCGGTACATGGCGTCGGCGTGCGTCGCCAGGTGCTCCAGGAACTCCTTGCGCAGCACCTCCTCCTCAGGGGTCGGCGCCGACCAGCCGGTCAGCACGGCGACCGCGTTGGAGCGCAGCGTCACTCCTGCTCTCCGGGTTCGTCCAGCTTGGAGATGTCCCAGTCGGAATCACCCTTCACGAACGCGTCCGGGTGGTCGAGGTCCTCGGCCGTCGGCATCAGATCGGGGTGACCCCACACCGAGTCGCGGCCGTCGAGCCCGCGGTCGGCCTCCAGCGCCTGCCACAGCGCCGCCGCCTCCCGCAGCCTGCGCGGACGCAGCTCCAGGCCCACCAGCGTGCCGAACGTCAGCTCGGCCGGGCCGCCGGTGGCGCGGCGCCTGCGTACGGTCTCGGCGAGGGCGTTGGCGGAGGGCAGCTTGCCCTCGGCCGCGGCGTCCACGACGGTCGCCACCCAGCCCTCGACCAGCGCCAGCATCGTCTCCAGACGGGCCAGCGCGGCCTTCTGCCGCTCGGTCTCCTCGGGCTTGAGCAGCGCGCCGCCGCTCAACGCCTCCTGGAGCGCCTCGGGGTTGCTGATGTCGAGGCCGCGGATCTGCTCTTCGAGCGCCGAGGTGTCGACCGTGATCCCCTTGGCATATTCCTCGACGGCGCCGAGCAGGTGCGAACGCAGCCACGGCACGTGCTGGAACAGCCGGTGATGGGCCGCCTCGCGCAGCGCCAGGTAGAGCCGGATCTCGTCGGCGGGCAGTTCGAGGCCGTCGCTGAAGGAAGCGATGCCGCCGGGCAGCAGCGCGGCCGTGTCCGACAGCGGCAGGCCGATGTCGGTCGTGCCGATCACCTCGCGCGCCAGCGAACCGAGCGCCTGCCCGATCTGCTGGCCGACCATCATGCCGCCCATCTGCTTGAGCATGCCCATCAGCGGCCCGGCCATCTGCTGGGCCTCGGCGGGCAGGCCGGCGCCGCCGAGCGCGCCGCCCATGGTCTCGACCATGCGTTCGGCGATCGGCTCACACAGCTTGCGCCACACCGGGACGGTGTTCTCGATCCACTCGGACCGGCTCCACGCCTGCGGGTTCGACACCCCGCTCGGCAGCGCCGTGGCCTCATTCAGCCACAGGTCGGCCAGACTGAGCGCGTCGACGATCTGGCGGCGTTCTCCGTCCATGACGGAGGGATCGCCCTCGGCGACCACCGCGTGTCGGGCGATGTTCTTGGCCATGTCCCAGTTGACAGGGCCGGAACCCTGGGGCGCCGACAGCATGTCGGCGAACTGGCGCATCGCCTGAGCCATCTGCTCAGGGTTGCCGAACATGGCGAACGGGTTTTCGTTGGGGTCGTTTTCACGACCTGGCAGGTCAGTCACCGCTCTACCTCGTGCAGGATGGAGGAGTCCACATCCGCCACGTTAGTCGTCCTACGGCGGATCAGTGCAAAGTGAGGACCGTGTGCCTACCTCGAAACGCCCGCGCCAACCGGTCGTCGCCATCACCGGCGCGGCCTCCGGCCTCGGCCGCGAGCTGCTCGCGAGGCTCGCGAACTCAGCGGATTTCCGCAGGGTGGTGGCCATCGACGAGCAGCGCGGCGACGTCCAGGACGTCACCTGGCGAGTGATCGACGTCCGGGATCCGCTCTTGGCGAACCGCATCTCCGACATCGACGTGCTGGTCCATCTGGCCGGCGACTACGCCGTCGACTCCAACCCGGGTGAGCGCCGCGCGTACAACCTGCGTGCCGCGCAGACCGTGCTCACCGCCAGCGCGGCCGCGCGCGTGCGCCGCGTCGTGCTCGTCACGAGCGCGATGGTGTACGGCGCCGCCCCCGACAACCCGGTCCCGCTGCCCGAGGACTCCGCGGTGGCGGCCGAGCCGGACACCGGCGTCGTCGGCGACTACCTGGAGATCGAGGCGCTGGTCCGCCGGGCCATCAGGAGCAACACCGGCCTGGACGTGACCGTCGTGCGCCCGGCCGCCGTCGTGGGCCCGGGTGTCGACACCGTCATCACCCGCCACTTCGAGTCGCCCCGGCTGCTGGCGGTGAAGGGCTGCAACCCGCGCTGGCAGTTCTGCCACATCGAGGACCTGGTCTCGGCGCTGGAGCTGGCCGCCCGCGGCGTGGTCACCGGCGTGGTGGCCGTGGGCTCCGACGGCTGGCTGGAGCAGGAGCAGGTGGAGGAGCTATCCGGCATCCGGCGCTTCGAGCTGCCCGCCGGCCTGACCTTCGGCACGGCCCAGCGCCTGCACCGGCTGGGCATCACCCCGGCGCCCGCCACGGACCTGCACTACGTCGTCTACCCGTGGGTCGTCGACTGCGGCCAGCTGCGCGAGGCCGGCTGGAAGCCCGCCTGGACCAACGAGGCCGCCCTGGAGCAGCTTCTCGAACTGCGCGAGAACCGCACCACCGTGGCCGGACGCCGGCTGCCCGTCAAGGAGGCGACGCTCACCGCGGCCGGAGCGACCGTGGCCGTCATCGGCACCGCGGCCATCGTCCGTCAAGTCCGGAAGAGGCGCCGCCTGTAGGCTTGTTCGCGTGGACGTGATCCGGTTGCTAGACATTCGCGACACCCCGTTGTCCGTCGACGAGGTGTACGCCGCGGTGGGCGACCACGCGGCCGGCGGGACGACCCTGTTCGTCGGCACCGTGCGCGAGCAGGACCAGGGCAAGCCGGTGAAGCGGCTCTCCTACTCGGCGCACCCGTCCGCGCAGGCCGAGCTGCGCCGCGTGGCCGAGAAGGTGGCCGCCGACTTCCCGGTGACCGCGCTCGCCGCCGTCCACCGGGTCGGTGACCTGGAGCTGGGCGACATCGCGGTCATCGTCGCCGCGGCCTGCCCGCACCGCGGCGAGGCCTTCGCCGCCTCGCGACGCCTGATCGACGACCTCAAGGCCGAGGTTCCCATCTGGAAACATCAGCTCTTCGACGACGGGTCGGCCGAGTGGGTCGGCGCCTGCGAATAAGCTCTCTCCATGTCACGACGTGCCCTGACCCTGCTCGTGGCGGGCTTTATGGTGCTCGCCCTCGGTGTCGTCGGCGCCCTCATGAAGGTGCCCTACGTCGTGCTGAGCCCCGGCCCGACCGAGAACACCATCGGTGAGGTCGACAAGAAGCCGGTCATCGCGATCACCGGCCGCCAGGTCTACCCGACGGACGGCGCGCTCAGCCTGGTCACCGTCGCCTACCAGGGCGGTCCCAGCAGCCGCATCGACCTGATGACCGCGCTGCGCGGCTGGCTCGACCCCAACGTCGCGGTGGTGCCGGAGGAGACGATCTTTCCCAAGAGCCGCACCGCCAAGCAGGTCGAGGAGGAAAACACCGTCGAGATGGCCAACTCGCAGGACAACGCGACGGCCGCCGCGCTCACCGAGCTCAAGATCCCCTACAGCACCGTCGTCACGGTCCTCTCCACCGAGAAGGGCAAGCCCGCCGACGGCAAGGTGCAGAAGGGCGACGAGATCAACGCCATCGACGGCAAGAAGGTCACCGACGTCGACATGGTCCGCGAGACCGTCCGCGCGCTCAAGCCGGGCGCGGACGTCGTGTTCGACGTCACCAGGGGCGAGAAGAAGCTCGACGTCACGGTCAAGACCACCTCGGGCGACAAGGGCGCGACCATGGTCGGGATGACCATGCAGGCCAAGTACAAGTTCCCGTTCAAGGTCAGCATCAGCGTGGGCGACGTGGGCGGGCCCAGCGCCGGCCTGATGTTCTCCCTGGGCATCGTCGACAAGCTCACCCCCGGCTCCCTGACCGGCGGCAAGTCGATCGCGGGCACCGGAACCATCACGCCGGAGGGCGAGGTGGGGGCGATCGGCGGCATCGCGCAGAAGATGGTCGGCGCCAAGAAGGCGGGCGCCACGGTCTTCCTCACCCCCGCCGACAACTGCGCCGAGGCGCTGAAGGCGGCGCCCGACGGGCTGCGGCTGGTGAAGGCGGAGACCCTGCACGACATGGTCACGACGCTCGACTCGCTGCGTCAGGGAAAGACAGATCTTCCCGCATGTACACCTAGCTGAAACTTCTCGCGCCCGTCGTGCGTTAGCCGTACGGCTGGCACACCGGTGTAGGTTGCCAGAGCGAGACGATTGTTCACCACGACGAGGGGTTGGCCTTGAGCTTCCGGACCCCAGGAGCCGGCAGGGCGATGCGCTTGCCCCGCCGCCCGCGACTGCTGCTTCCTGTCGCGATCGCCCTCGTGGCGATTGTGGCGTTCTTCTTCCTGTTTGCCGGCATTTACACCGACTATCTCTGGTTCGACTCCGTCAGGTACACCTCGGTCTTCTCCGGCGTGATGCTGACGCAGATCGTGTTGTTCCTGGTCGGCGCGTTGTTGATGGTCGGCATAGCCGGCGGCAACATGCTGCTGGCGTTCAGGATGCGGCCGATGTTCGGCCCCGCCATGTTCGGCGGAGGCAGCGGCGCCGACCGCTACCGGATGGCGCTCGACCCCCACCGCAAGCTGATCTTCATCGTGGGCATGGCCGTGCTCGCGCTGTTCGCGGGGTCGTCGGTGGCGGGCCAGTGGAAGACCTGGCTCCAGTTCTCCAACGGCGTGAAGGCCGGCAAGACAGACCCGATGTTCGGGCTGGACGTGTCGTTCTTCATGTTCGACTATCCGTTCATCCGGATGGCGCTGAACTTCCTGTTCACCGCGATCATCATCTCGATCGTGCTCGCCGCGATCACCCATTACCTGTACGGCGGCTTCCGCCTGCAGTCGCCGGGCGTGCACGCCTCCCGCGCCGCCCGCACCCACCTGTCGGTGCTGCTGGGCGTGTTCGTGCTGCTGAAGGCGGTGGCCTACTGGGTCGACCGCTACGGCCTGGTCTTCTCCGACCGCGGCAAGGTCTTCGGCGCGTCCTACACCGACCTCAACGCGGTGCTTCCGGCCAAGACCATCCTCGCGATCATCGCGCTGATCTGCGCCGCGATGCTGTTCGCCGGTGTCTTCCGGCCCGGCGGCATGCTGCCGGGCGTCTCCTTCGGCCTCCTCGTGCTGTCGGCCGT
Source organism: Nonomuraea endophytica (assembly GCF_014203235.1). Taxonomy (GTDB): domain Bacteria; phylum Actinomycetota; class Actinomycetes; order Streptosporangiales; family Streptosporangiaceae; genus Nonomuraea; species Nonomuraea endophytica. The sequence continues at coordinate 425,618 of NZ_JACHIN010000009.1, forward strand.
GCTGATCGGCAGCGTCTACCCGGCGCTGGTCGAGCAGTTCCAGGTCAAGCCGAACCAGCAGGCCAAGGAGAAGGAGTCGATCTCCAGGAACATCCAGGCCACGCGGGACGCGTTCAAGGTCGACGACAAGAACATCTCGGTGAAGCAGTACGGCGCGACGACCAGCGCGACCGAGCAGGTCCTCCAGCAGGAGGCCAGCGCGATCCCCGGTCTGCGGCTGCTCGACCCGACGATCCTGTCGCCGACGTTCCAGCAGCTCCAGCAGATCAAGGGCTACTACCAGTTCCCCGAGCAGCTGGACATCGACCGCTACAAGGCGCCCGACGGCAAGATCCGCGACACCATCGTCTCGGTCCGCGACATCGGGCTGCCGCCGGAGGCCGAGCGCAACTGGATCAACAGCCGCCTCGTCTACACGCACGGCTTCGGCTTCGTGGCCGCGCCGGGCAACCAGGTGGGCTCCGGCGGTCTGCCGGTCTTCAACGCCAAGGACATCCCGCCGGTCGGCGACCTGATCGGGCCGAAGTTCGAGCCCCGCGTCTACTTCGGCGAGAACTCTCCCGAGTACTCCATCGTCGGCGGCCCCAAGCCGGGCCCCGGCCAGGGCGTTGAGCTCGACTATCCCGACGACCAGCAGGGCGGCAGCGGGCAGAAGAACAACACCTACGCCGGCAACGGCGGCGTGCCCATCGGCAACTTCTTCACGAAGCTGCTCTACGCCGCCAAGTACGGCGAGACCAACCTGCTGCTCTCCTCCGACGTCAACGACTTCTCGCGCATCCTGTACGAGCGCAAGCCGCTGGAGCGCGTGGGCAAGGTGGCGCCGTTCCTGACGCTGGACAAGGACCCGTACCCGGCGATCGTGAACAACCGGATCGTCTGGATCGTCGACGGCTACACGACGTCGGACTCCTACCCGTACTCCCAGCGCAAGAGCCTCGGCGACCTGACCACCGACGTGCAGACCAGCAGGCTGGTGGCCGGTCAGCCGGTGCCCGCGCCGACCGACGTCATCAACTACATGCGCAACTCGGTCAAGGCCACCGTGGACGCCTACGACGGCACCGTGACCCTGTACGCCTGGGACGACGCCGACCCGGTGCTCAAGACGTGGCAGAACACGTTCGGCACGATCATCAAGCCGAAGGCCGAGATCCCGACCGAGCTGCGCGACCACCTGCGCTACCCGGCCGACATGTTCAAGGCGCAGCGGGAGATCCTGACGCAGTACCACGTCACCGACCCGGGCGCGTTCTTCGGCGGCCAGGACTTCTGGAAGGTCCCCGAGGACCCGGCCACCAAGAAGAGCAAGCAGCCGCCGTACTACGTGACGATGAAGATGCCGGAGGGGACCGAGCGGTTCTCGCTGACGACGACCTTCGTCCCGAACGGCCGGCAGAACATGGCCGCGTTCATGGCCGTGGACGCCACCGCCGACCCGTCGCAGGCGAAGCTGGAGATCCTCCAGCTACCCAGCAACACGGCGGTGCAGGGTCCGCCACAGGCGCAGAACACGTTCCTGTCGAACCCGACGGTCTCCGAGCGGCTTAACCTGCTGCGCGGCACCGGCGGCGCCACCGAGGTCATCTACGGCAACCTGCTCACGCTTCCGTTCGGCGGCGGCCTGCTCTACGTCGAGCCGGTCTACGTGCAGCCGAAGGAGGAGAGCGCGGGCCGCTTCCCGAGCCTGCGCAAGGTGCTGGTGCTGTTCGGCGACAAGGTCGGCTTCGGCGACACGCTGGACGCTGCCCTGAAGGAGGTCTTCGGCGTCGCGCCACCGACGCAGACGGGTGAGAAGCCCACGGAGACCAAGCCGAACACCAACACCACCGCGCTGACCAAGGCCATCACCGCCGTCGAGTCGGCCTACCAGGAGGGCCAGACGGCCCTGAAGGCCTCACCGCCCGACTGGGTGAAGTACGGCGAGGCGCAGAAGAAGCTGGAGACGGCCCTGAAGGAGCTGCAGGCGCTGGGAGCCACCCAGCCGCAGCCCACGCCGTCGGCGACGCCCACCGCGTCCACGCCGCCGTCCACGCCACCTCCATCGACGCCGCCGCCTTCACCGACGGCCACCGCGACCAGCGGATGACTCACGAGGACCCCGCCTTTCCGGCGGGGTCCTCGCCGCTTTCGGCGAATGAGTTTGCGCAGGCAGCCGGTCGCGGATAGTCTCTGCAAGCACGACGACGCGGGGTGGAGCAGTTCGGTAGCTCGCTGGGCTCATAACCCAGAGGTCGCAGGTTCAAATCCTGTCCCCGCTACCAGTGAAGGCCCTGATCATTATGATCAGGGCCTTCGTGCTTTCGGTGATCTTCGTTTTGCTTCCGCGGTGAATCACCGCTATGGTTAAGACATACACACCGACGCGGGGTGGAGCAGTTCGGTAGCTCGCTGGGCTCATAACCCAGAGGTCGCAGGTTCAAATCCTGTCCCCGCTACCAGTGAAGGCCCTGATCATTGCGATCAGGGCCTTCGTGTTTTCACCGGCAACGCAAATCCAGCCCGGCGTCGTGCATTTCCAGAAATTCCACGATCACCGGCCGTGGTCCTTTTCCTCCGGCGATGTACACCTCGCCGGGTAATGTCCCGCCTTGGACGCCGCGGATCGTCGTGCTCTCGTAGTACTTCACGATCGCGGCCTCCGGCAGGGTCGTGACCAAGGACAACCGCACGAGGTAATCGCAGTGGTTGCTGTTGCCGATCTGCAGCCCGACCTTGCCCTGGGCGACCACGTTGGGCTGGGTGCCCGGCGGCAGCGGATAGGCGCGTACCCGCTCGACCAGTGCGCTCAGTCGCATGTCGTTGATCCACATGGGGGTCTGTACCAGCAGGGCCGCCGCTACGAGCGACCCCACCACCCACCACCAACGCCGGTTCAGGCGCCTCGATGGTCCGGCCGGTCGGGCGAGCACCGGTGTTTCCGTGAGCGTGCTGTCCACCTCACTCGTCCCTTCTGTAGCACGCTAAGCATCTTGGGGCGCTTCGTGATCGTGAACAAGGCCCTAATCTCGCGCGGCTGACAGGATGGCGTCATGGGTGATGTGCTGCTGGCCGCCGGCCTGGCGCTGGCCGGCCTCCTGCCAATGGACCAGCCCTTCGGCCGCGACCCCGACACGCTGTTCTACGCGCTCTATCTGGCGGGCGCCGCCGCGGTCGCGCTGCGCCGCCGGTTTCCCGCCGCGGTGCTGGTCCTGACCTGCGGCTCGCTGGGGCTGCTGCTCGGCCTCGGCTACCTGCCCGGACTGATCATGGGCCCGGCGCTGGCCGGCCTGTACACGGCGGCGGTGCGCGGGATGCGGCTCTGGGCCGCCGCCGGGCTGGCCTCGGCGCTGGTGGGCGCGGCGTTCCTGCCCGAGGACCTCGTCGTGCGGGCCATCTTCACGCTGACGTGGGCGGGCATGCTGGGCTGCGCCGTACTGGCCGGGGAGTTCGTGCGTGCCCGGGCGCGCGCGGCCGAGCACGACGAGCGGTTGCGCATCGCGCGGGAGCTGCACGACGTGCTCGGGCACGGCATGGCCGCCATCGCCGTGCAGTCCGCGACCGCGCTGCACCTGCTCGGCGACGTCCATCCCGAGGTACGGCAGGCGCTCCAGGCCATCCGCGACACGAGCAAACAGGCGATGGGCCGGGTCCGCGACAGCGTCTTCCAGGAGGGCGAGTCGCTGGCCGGGATCGACGACCTCCTCGGCGCGGTACGCCAGGCCGGCCTGCCCGTCGAGGTCACGGGAAGCCCCGGGGAACTGCCTCCCCAGGTGGACCACGCCGCGTACCGCATCATCCAGGAGGCGCTCACCAACACGCTGCGCCACGCCGGACCGGGCGCCTCGGCCGGGGTACGGCTGGAGCGGACGCCCCGCGCGCTGCTCATCGACGTCACCGACGACGGCACCGGCGGCCTCGGCCGGGCGGGCAGCGGCATCGAGGGCATGAAGGCCAGGGCCAGAGCGCTGGGCGGGCACGTCAAGGTCAGAGCGGCCACGGAGCAGACCGGCGTGAAGGTGTCGGCCAGGCTGCCGCTGGGCCGCCGATGATCAGGGTGGCGCTCGCCGACGACCAGGCGCTGGTCCGCAGCGGGTTCCGGCTGATCCTGCGGTCGGCTCCGGGCATCGAGGTCGTGGGCGAGGCGGCCGACGGCGGCGCCGCCGTGGCCCTGGCCCGCGACGAGCGGCCGGACGTGCTGCTGATGGACATCCGCATGCCGTCGGTCGACGGGCTCACCGCCACCGCCAGGATCGCCGCCGACCCTGAGCTCACGGATGTGCGCGTGCTCATCCTCACCACCTACGCCCAGGACGCCAACGTCTTCGCCGCGCTGCGGGCGGGCGCGAGCGGCTTCCTGGTCAAGGACGTGGAGCCGGAGGAACTGCTGCACGCGGTCCGCGTGGTCGCCAGGGGCGACGCGCTGCTCGCGCCCGCGGTGACCAGGAGGCTGATCGAGGCGTTCACGGCCGTCGCGCCCGCCGAGGTGCCCGCGCTGGACGGGCTGACCGCGCGGGAGCGGGAGGTGGTGGCGCTGGTGGCCAGGGGGCACACCAACGACGAGATCGCCCTGAAGCTGGACATGCGGCCGCTGACGGCCAAGACGCATGTGAACCGGGCCATGTCCAAGCTCGGCGCGCGGGATCGGGCGCAGCTCGTGGTCGTGGCCTACGAGTCGGGGCTGGTCGTACCGCGGTCGCGGTAGCCGGCTGCCGCGGGTGCGGTAGCCGTACGACCGGACTTGGGGAGGAGGAGCGCGCCCGCCGCACGGTCGAGCATGGAGGTATGCGAAGGATCTGGCGGTCATGGCCGTGGTGGGTGGGGTACGCGGCGGGCGGGTTCGCGGCGCTCGTGGTGGTGCTGGGCGTGGCGGGCGGAGAGGTGTCCGGGTGGGTGGGGGCCGTGGGCGGCGCGCTCGGGCTGGCGGGGCTCGTGCTCAGGCGGGGCTGGGTGGTGTGGGCGGGTGTGGTCGTGCTGGCCTTCAGCACGTTCGGGCTGCTGCAGGATCTCGTGACGCTGCTGGGACAGGGCCGGCCGGACAGCTGGCCGGGATTCCTGGCCAAGGCGGCGCGGGTCGTGGCGATGCTGCTGCTCGTGGGGTCGGCGCTGGTCATCCGCAGGCGAGCGGGCGGTGTGTGCGGGAGGTGCGGGTACGAGCACGCGGACGGCGGGCCGGTGCCCCTGGGTTTTCCCGAGGCCGCGACGGCGTCCAGGAGAGTGCGGTGGGCGGCCTATGCGGGGGCCGCCTCGTTCCTGCCCTATGCGGGGGCGAAGGTGGTCTTCGGCCTGGAGAACCGGGCGGACTACATCGAGCACGGCGGGTTCATGGCGGTGCTGGCCCGCTTCGGCGTCGATCTCACCGCGCTGCTGGCCGTGCTCGGGGTCTTCCTGCTGGTGGCCATGACCCGGCCGTGGAGCCAGGTGTGGCCGCGGTGGACGGTGGGCCTGGCGGGACGGCGGGTGCCGCGCTGGCTGCCGCTCGTGCCGGCGTGGCTGGGGGCGACGCTGGGGCCGTACGGGCTGCTCGGGGTGGGGTATCTGGTGGTCTTCGGAATGGACGCGCTGCCGGGGTTCGTCGGGCCGGCCGGGATCTTGGGGTTCACCGGGGCGGGGCTGGCCTTCGCGGTGGTGGCCTGGGACTACCAGCGCAGGACCCGGCCGCGGTGTCTCACAGCAGACGGCGGAGCCGTACCTGCTCGGTAGGGGTGGTGTGCGGGTCGCGCAGGCGGGCGGCGGCGGCGTCGGCCAGGCGCGGGGACGGGTCGGTGGCGCTGCCGCGCAGGAGCGCGCGGGCGAGCGGGCGGCGGATCAGCTTGATCGTCGTGATCGGGATCTCGCTCGTGCGCAGTGTCAGGTATGTCGTGGCCAGTTCGAACGCGGGCTCGCCGGCCGCGGCGTTGCACCAGTCGATGACCGAGGGGCCGTCGGGCGTCATGACCACGTTGAGCGGGTGGAGGTCGAGGTGGAGCATGCGGTCGCCGGGGGAGGGGTCGAGCCAGTCCGGGGCCTCGATCGCGTGGAGGCGGTCGTGCAGCCGGCCCAGCAGCCGCCCGTGGCCGCCGACCTTCCACGGCTTCTTGACCAGGACCTCGAACATCGTGGGCCCGTGCAGCCTGGCCATGACCAGGTCGGTCTCGGTCGCGTCGAACACCTCGGGCACCGGGTAGCCCCGGGCGCGCACATGCTCCATCACGCGGGCCTCGTCGAGGGCGGTGTCCCCATCTCGGTAGCGGCGGAGCACTTTGGTGGGAGATAGTGCGAAAACGTCGGCTGTGCGCCCTTTGCCGATGAGCTCCATGACAGGTGCCGCCCATCCATGATTACATGATTACGTGGCTGACAACGAGCAAGTACCGACACTGTACGACTGGGCGGGCGGCAGCGACGCGTTCGAGCGGCTCACCGAGGCCTTCTACGCGAAGGTGAAGAAGGACGACGTGGTCGGGCCGCTCTTCGCGCATATGGATCCGGGCCATCCCCGATATGTGGCCATGTGGCTGGGCGAGGTCTTCGGCGGGCCCGCCCGCTACACCGAGGAGCGCGGCGGATATCCGCACATGCTCTCCCAGCACCTCGGCAAGGGCATCACCGAGCCGCAGCGCCGCCGGTGGGTCAACTTGCTGATGGACGCGGCCGACGAGGTCGGGCTGCCGGACGACCCCGAGTTCAGGGCCGCTTTCGCCGGATACATCGAGTGGGGGACGCGGCTCGCGCTGCACAACTCGCAGCCCGGGGCCAAGCCGCCGACCAAGGCGCCGACGCCGCGGTGGGGCTGGGGGGTGGCGCCGCCGTACCAGCCGTAACCTGGATCTATGAGGGGGACGCTACGCATATACCTGGGTGCGGCCCCCGGCGTGGGCAAGACCTACGCCATGCTCGACGAAGGGCGGCGCGCGCTCGCGCGAGGCAGAGACGTGGTCGTGGGTCTCGTCGAGACCCACGACCGGCCCCGCACCGCGGAGCTCCTCGACGGCCTGGAGATCGTGCCGAGGAAGCTGATCCACTACCGCGGCACCGACCTCGCGGAGCTGGACACCGCCGCCGTCATCGCCCGCGGGCCCGAGACCGCGCTCGTGGACGAACTCGCCCACACCAACGCGCCCGGCTCGCGCCACGAGAAACGCTGGCAGGACATCGACGAGATCCTCGCCGCCGGGATCAACGTGATCTCCACCGTCAACATCCAGCACCTGGAGTCGCTCAGCGACGTCGTCCACCAGATCACCGGCGTCTCCCAGCGCGAACGCGTCCCCGACGAGTGGGTCAGGCGGGCCGACCAGGTCCAGCTCGTCGACATGGCCCCCGAGGCGCTGCGCCGCCGCATGGCCCACGGCAACGTCTACGGACCGACCATGGTCGACGCCGCCCTGTCCAACTACTTCCGCGTCGGCAACCTCACCGCGCTGCGCGAGCTGGCCCTGCTCTGGGTGGCCGGAAAGGTGGACGAGCAACTCGACCGCTACCGCGCCGACCACGGCATCGCCGAGACGTGGGAGGCGCGCGAACGCGTCGTGGTCGCCCTCAGCGGCGGTCCCGAAGGCGACACTCTGGTACGGCGGGCCGCCCGCATAGCCGACCGCTCAAAAGGCGCGGACCTCCTCGCCGTCCACGTGACCAGCGCCGACGGCCTCACCTCCGGAGCCGATCCGGCCAACATGGCCCGCCAGCGCACCATCGTGGAGAGCCTCGGCGGCACCTACCACCAGGTGCTCGGCGACGACGTCCCCCGCGACCTGCTGGAGTTCGCCCGCGGCGTCAACGCCACCCAGCTCGTCCTCGGCGCCTCCCGCCGCGGCCGCCTCGCGCAGATCTTCTCGCCGGGCGTCGGCGTGGAGACCACCGCGCTGTCCGGCTCCATCGACGTGCACATGGTCACCCACGAGGGCGTCAGGCACGGGCGCAGGCGTGGTGACCGCCCCGCTCTCACGCTCAGGCGGCGGGTGGCGGGCTGGACGCTGGCCCTGGCCGCGATGCCCCTGCTCACGGCGGGGCTGCTGCCATGGCGTGCCGATCTGGCGCTGCCCAGCGAGATCCTGCTCTTCCTGCTGCTCGTCGTCGGGGTGGCCCTCGTGGGCGGCATGTGGCCCGCGCTCACCGCGGCCGTCGCCGGGTTCGGGCTGCTCAACTGGTTCTTCACGCCGCCGTATCACACGCTGACCGTCGCCGAGCCGGAGAACCTGCTGGCCCTGGCCATCTTCGTCCTGGTCGCGGCCATGGTCAGCACGGTCGTCAGCCTGGCCGCCAGGCGCAGCAGGGAAGCCTCCCGGGCCAGGGCCGACGCCGAGGTGCTGTCCACGCTGGCCGGGCACGTGCTGCGCGGCGACTCTGCGCTGCCGTCGCTGCTGGCCCGGCTGCGCGAGGTCTACTCGCTGACCTCGGCGACCATGCTGGAGAAGGACGGCGACGGCTGGCGGATCCTGGCCACGGCGGGCGGGCCGCCGTCGGCCGTGCCGGATGTGGTGGTGGACGGGGACCTGGGGCTGGCCGTACAGGGGAGGATTCTCGACGCGGCCGACCGGCGGGTCCTGGAGGCGTTCGCGGCCGAGGCGGCGGTGGCGCTGCGCCAGCAGCGGCTGCGGGAGAAGGCGTCGTCCTCCGCCGCGCTCGCCGAAGCCGACAAGATGCGCACCGCGCTGCTCGCGGCCGTCAGCCACGACCTGCGCACCCCGCTGGCGTCGGCGAGCGCGGCCGTCGACTCGCTGCGCGGCACCGAGATCGACTGGTCGCCCGAGGACCGCGCCGAACTGCTCGACACCGCCCACGAGTCGCTGAGCAAACTCGACCGGCTGGTGAGCAACCTCCTCGACATGAGCCGCCTGCAGGCCGGAGTCCTCGGCGTGGCCCCGGAAACGGTGTCGGCGGCGGAGATCGTCCACCGGGCCCTCGCCGACCTGGGCGTCTCCCGGCTCGTGGCCGTCGAGATCCCGCCCGACCTGCCCGACCTCACCGCCGACCCGGTGCTGCTCGAACGTGTCCTGGTCAACCTCGTAGGGAACGCGGTGCGCTACGGGGACGTTGTCGTCTCGGCGAGCTGGCACGGCGAGAGCGTGGAGATCAGGGTGGTCGACCACGGCCCCGGCATCTCGGCCGAGGCGCACGAGAGGGTGTTCCAGCCGTTCCAGCGGCTCGGCGACCGCTCCACGCACAAGGGCGTGGGGCTGGGGCTGGCGCTCTCCCGCGGACTCACCGAGGCCATGGGCGGCACGCTCACACCGGAGGAGACACCAGGAGGAGGGCTCACCATGACGGTCGCGCTGCGGAGAGCCGGATGACCCGCGTGCTCGTGGTCGACGACGAGCCGCAGATCCTGCGCGCCATGCGGATCAACCTCGCCGCCCGCCACTACGAGGTGGCCGTCGCCCCCGACGGCGCCACCGCGCTGCGCCAGGCCGCCGACTGGCACCCCGACCTGGTCATCCTCGACCTCGGCCTGCCCGACATCGACGGCGTGGACGTCATCCACGGGCTGCGCGGCTGGACCCAGGTCCCGATCATCGTGCTCAGCGGCCGCAGCGACGGCCACGACAAGGTCGACGCGCTCGACGCCGGCGCCGACGACTACGTCACCAAGCCCTTCGGCATCGACGAGCTGCTCGCGCGGGTGCGCGCGGTCACCCGCCGCGCCGCCGCCCTCACCACGGAGTCCGCTGAAGCGCGCGTGGGAGATCACGTGATCGACCTCGTCGGCAAAACCATCTCGGGCGGGGTACGGCTGACGCCCACGGAGTGGCACTTCCTTGAGCTACTGCTCCGCAACCCGGGCAAGCTGGTCAGCCAGCGGCAGCTGCTGACGGAGGTGTGGGGCGCCTCGTACCAGAAGGAGACGCACTACCTGCGGCAGTACATGGCGCAGCTGCGCAGGAAACTCGAGCGCGACCCGGCGCATCCCGTGCATCTGCTGACCGAGCCGGGGATGGGCTACCGGTTTCAGCCCTGATCCTCGTCCTCTTCCGGGAAGTACGTCCGGGGCTCCTGGAGGAGGTCGACGTGGGCGTCGGTCTGCCGGTTGTCCTCTTCGCGCATCCACGTGACGATGCTGCGGTCGGCCTCGTCGTCGATCTCGTCGATCTTGTGCCGCTCGGGCAGCTTGTCCTTGTACATGGCGATGACCGACTCCTGGGGATCGTCGCCCATGTCCTGGCTGATCTCGTATGGCTGTTCAGTCATGTCATGCTCGGATCATCACGGTGGCCTTCTGTACCGACCAGCCGGCCAGCAGGAGCCCGAACGCCGCCTGTGCGAATCGAATCCATGGTGTTGAGGCGTCGGTCGCGTACAGCACGACGCCCAGCCACATGAGGCCGAAACCGCCCACAAGGACGATTGCCGCCCAGTTCAACCCCCGCTGCCACATACGCGCAGTCTTACAGTCGTTCATCCAAGACTGGGTATGGGCTTGGTCTGGCTTTTCTGAGCTCGGCGGCTAGTGCGCAAGCCTGCGGCCCGTGCCGACACAGCGGCGTAGCCGCAGGCCGCGGGGGCGTACCGGGGGAGGGTTCTCCTCCATGCAGGCCATCAGCGCCGCGGCTGTGCGCGCGTCGGAAAGGATGCGCTGCACCGCCTCGCCGTCCGTCGGCAACTGGCCGCGTTCGGCGAGCTCATGCCTGACGAAAGCCAGCGGGTCCGGCGCGTCCACGGCGTCGGCAGCCACCGACGCGCGGGCCGCGGTCATCAGCCGCAGGTAGTAGGAACGCAGGACGGCCTCGCGCATCCTGGTGTGTTCCAGGTCGTCGACCAGGGTGCGGGCAATCTTGAGAAGGTCGCCGGCTGATGTCTGCTCGTCGGCCAGGAAGGCACGGATGTCATCGAACTCCGAGCGGGTCATTGCCAACACCTCCGGTGTGCAGTCTGCTCGTGTGTACTTCGTACCGGGGAGCGATTGCGGATGACTTGCTGTCCACTTGCCGAGGTCGCGGGCCGGATCCGGGTGCGGAGGTTTGGGCGTGCGTGGGGAGGGAAGGACAAGGTGATTACCTGAGTGGGCGTAAGCGGGTCCCTGGGGCTGCTAGAGTTGCTCCCGCAGGGCAGCCGATCACACGATCCGCCCGGCAGACCCCATAGAAATCTTTCTGGCTCATCCTGTCTGGATGGTCTGGTAAGTTTGCGGGGGTTCCAGGAAATGTCAAGTCACTGAATTTGACAGAGAATGGAACGGCTGAAAGAATAGAAATACGAAATGAGCCGCTGGAAAACGCGTCCGTTTCTTGAGAACTCAACAGTGTGTTAAAAGCCAGTGCATGAAGTATTTCATGCAACAC
>NZ_JACHIN010000010.1 GCF_014203235.1 Nonomuraea endophytica
TCCACGCGTCGAGCGAGCGGGGCGATGACCCGGCGGCACCTCGGGTGCATCAGCAGCCTCACGGCTACCGACAAGAGGATGGTGCACCAGTGAGCAGGCTCGTGGTCGTCGGCTACGGCCCCGCCGCCCAGCGGCTGCTGGAGTCGCTGGCCGAGCGCGGATACGACGGGCGGATCACGGTTTTGGGGGAGGAGCCGCTGCCCGCCTACGACCGGGTGGCCCTGACCTCCTACCTGAAGGGCGCCAGCGCCGCCGACCTCACCTACGCCCCGCCCGCCGGCGTCGTCTCCCGGCTGAACTCCCGCGTCACCGCCGTCGACCGCGCCGCCCGCACCGTGACCACCGCCGACGGCCACGTCGAGCCCTACGACGTCCTGGTGCTGGCCACCGGCTCGGCCCCGTTCGTCCCTCCGGTGCCGGGCGCCGGCGACGCCCTGGTCTACCGCACGATCGCCGACCTGGACGACATCCGCGCCGCCGCAGGGAAGGCACTGCTGTCCGGCCAGGACGACGGCGTCGTGGTCGGCGGCGGGCTGCTGGGCCTGGAGGCGGCCGACGCGCTCCAAGGGCTCGGGCTGCGCACCCACATCGTCGAGCTGGCCCCCTGGCTGATGCCGCGACAGGTGGACGAGGGCGGCGGCGCCGTGCTGAAGAGCCACATCGAGGCGCTCGGCATCGGCGTGCGCCCCGGCGTCTCCCTGGAGCGGATCGAACCCGGCCGCGTGCTGCTGAGCGGCGGCGAGGAACTTCCCGCGGGCGTCGTGGTCGTCTCCGCAGGAGTACGGCCCCGCGACGAGCTGGCCAGGGCCTGCGGGCTGGAGGTCGGCGACCGGGGCGGCATCGCCGTCGACGACGGCATGCGCACCTCCGACCCCGCCGTCTACGCCGTGGGGGAGTGCGCCCTGGCAGGCGGGCAGGTGTACGGGCTGGTCGGGCCGTGCAACACGATGGCCGAGGTGGCCGCCGACCGGATCACCGGAGGCCGCTCGGTCTTCGGCGGCGCGGACCTGTCGACCAAGCTGAAGCTGCTCGGCGTCGAGGTGGCCCAGTTCGGGGCGATGGAGGGGGCGCTGGACGTCACCTACATGGACCCGGTCGCCGGCGTCTACAAGCGGCTGTTCGTCTCCGACGACGCCTCCACGCTGCTGGGCGGCATCTGCGTCGGGGACGCGGCGCCGTACGCCGCGCTGCGGCCCTTCGTCGGCAAGGCGCTGCCGGCGCCGCCCTCGGACCTGCTGTTCAGCGGCGGCGGCCTCGCCCTGGACCTGCCCGACGACGCGCAGGTGTGCTCGTGCAACAACGTCAGCGCCGGACGGGTGCGCGAGGCCATCGGGGACGGCGCCCGCGACGTGCCCGCGCTGAAGGAGTGCACCCGCGCGGGCAGCTCCTGCGGCTCGTGCCTGCCCATGCTGAAGCGGCTGCTGGAGAAGTCCGGCGTCGATCTGCCCAAGGCGCTGTGCGAGCACTTCGCCCACAGCCGCGCCGAGCTGTACGACATCGTGCGGGTCCGCGGGATCACCACGTTCTCCGAGCTCATCGCCGCGCACGGCACCGGCAGGGGCTGCGACGTGTGCAAGCCGACCGTCGCCTCGATCCTGGCCTCCCTGCACAGCGGGCACGTGCTGGAAGGCGAGCGCGCGGCCCTGCAGGACACCAACGACCACTTCCTGGCCAACATCCAGAAGAACGGCACCTACTCCGTCGTCCCCCGCGTGCCCGGCGGCGAGATCACGCCCGACAAGCTCATCGTCATCGGCGAGGTGGCACGCGACTACGGCCTCTACACCAAGATCACCGGCGGGCAGCGGATCGACCTGCTCGGCGCCCGGGTGGAGCAGCTCCCGGGCATCTGGCAGCGGCTGGTGGACGCCGGGTTCGAGTCCGGCCACGCCTACGGCAAGGCGCTGCGGACGGTGAAGTCCTGCGTGGGCTCGGCCTGGTGCCGGTACGGCGTACAGGACTCCGTCGGCCTGGCCATCGCCCTCGAACTGCGCTACCGGGGCCTGCGCGCCCCGCACAAGCTGAAGTCGGCCGTGTCCGGCTGCGCCCGCGAATGCGCCGAGGCCCGGTCCAAGGACTTCGGCGTCATCGCCACAGAAAGCGGCTGGAACCTCTACGTCGGCGGCAACGGCGGCTTCACCCCACGCCACGCCGACCTGCTGGCCGCCGACCTGACCACCGCCGAGCTGGTGCGGACCATCGACCGCTTCCTGATGTTCTACATCCGCACCGCCGACCGGCTCCAGCGCACCTCGGCCTGGCTCGAGGCGCTGGAGGGCGGCCTCGGCTACCTGCGCGAGGTCGTCGTCGACGACTCGCTGGGCATCTGCGCCGACCTGGACGCGCGGATGGCGCGGCACGTGGCCGGATACCAGGACGAGTGGCGGGCCACGCTGGAGGACCCCGGCAAGCTCGCCCGCTTCGTCAGCTTCGTCAACGCCCCCGGCACGCCCGACCCGTCCATCTCCTTCGAGACGGTGCGCGAGCAGATCCAGCCCGTTCTGATCCCCTTGGAGGTCGCGCGATGACCACCCTGCTCCACGATGTGTGGACCACCGTCTGCCGCTACACCGACCTGCTGCCGGAGCGCGGCGTCTGCGCGCTGGTGAACGGCAGCCAGATCGCCGTGTTCCGCGACTTCGACGGCCGCGTGTACGCCGTCGGCAACCGGGACCCGTTCAGCGGCGCGTACATCCTGTCCCGCGGCATCGTCGGCACCAGGGGCGGCGAGCCCACGGTGGCCTCGCCCATGCACAAACAGGTGTTCTCACTGGTCAGCGGCGCCTGCCTGGACGGAGGCGGCGAAGCGATACCCGTCCATCCCGTCCGGCTGAGCGGCGAGCACGTCGAGGTACGGGCATGACCGGCCGGACCGTGCCGGAGACGGCGCCCGACTCGCTGGCCGGGTTCACCGTGGGCGTGACCGCCACCCGGCGGCGCGAGGAGTTCGGCGCGCTGCTGCAACGACGCGGCGCCCGCGTGGTCAGCGCGCCCGCCATCCGCCTGGTCCCCCTGGAACAGGACGGCGACCTGCTCGACGCCACCCGCCTGGCCCTCGCCGCGCCCATCGACGACGTCGTCATCACCACCGGGGTGGGCTTTCGCGGCTGGATGGCCGCCGCGGAGGGCTGGGGGCTCTCCGGCGAGCTGGCCGAACGCCTCACCGCCGCCCGGCTGCTCACCCGCGGACCCAAGGCCAGGGGAGCGGTGCGCGCCGCGGGGCTCAACGACCACTGGACCCCGGCCACCGAGTCCTGCGACGAGGTCAAGGAGTACCTGCTGGCCCAGGATCTGGGCGGGCGGCGCATCGCCGTACAACTCCACGGCGAGCCCCTGGCCGGATTCGTGGCCGACCTGCGGCGCGCCGGGGCCGAGGTGATCGAGGTGCCCGTCTACCGCTGGCTGCCCTACCGCGACACCTCGCCGCTGCGCCGCCTGGTCAACCAGGCCGTCACCGGCGCCGTGGACGCGGTCGCCTTCACCAGCGCCCCCGCCGTCCTCGCCATGCTCCGCGAGGCCCGCGCCCGCGGCCAGGAGGAGGCGCTGTTGGGGGCGTTCTCCGACCGCGTGGTGGCGGCCTGCGTGGGCCCGGTCACCGCGCACCCGCTGGTCGAGCGCGGCGTACCCACGCTGCAGCCGGAACGCTCCCGGCTCGGCGCGCTGGCCAGGGCGCTGGCCCGCCACCTGCCCGAGTTCGGGGTCGCGCGCGTCACCGCGGGCGGGCACCGGCTGGAGATCCGCGGCCACGCCGTCGTCGTGGACGGCGAACTGCGGCCGCTGCCGCCCGCGCCCATGGCCGTGCTCAAGCGCCTGGCCGACAAGCCGGGACATGTCGTGGCCCGCGCGGAGCTGCGCCTGGTCCTGCCCGGCAGCCCCGCCCGCGAGTCGGCCGAGCACGCCGTCGAGATGGCCATCACCCGCCTGCGCCGCGCCCTGGGCCCGCTCGGGATCGTGGAGACGGTCGTCAAGCGCGGCTACCGCCTGGCCGTCCAGTGACGCTGGTCCTGGCCGCGCACGGGACCCGCGACGCGCGCGGCGAGGCCGTCCTGCGCGACCTGGCCGGCGCGGTCGGCGCCCGCCGCCCCGGCCACCGGGTGCACCTCGCCTACCTGGAGATCAGCCGCCCGCTCCTGTCCGGCGCGCTGCCCGATCTGCCGGGCCCGGTGACGATCGTCCCGCTCCTGCTGGCGGGCGGCTACCACGTGCACGTCGACCTGCCCGAGATCGTCTCCCGCACCCGCCCCGACGCCCGCGTCGCCCGCCCGCTCGGCCCCCACCCGCTGCTGTCGGCGGCCCTGGCCCGCCGCCTCACCGAGGCCGGGCTGCGCCCGGATGACGCGGTGGTGCTCGCCGCCGCCGGCTCCTCCGACCCCGCGGCCCTGGCCGACGTGCGGGCTCAGGCCCGCCTGCTGTCGGTACGGCTCGGCCGCCCGGTCACCGCCGCCTTCGCCGCCTCCGGCACCCCCGCCCTGCCCCGGCACTGGGACCGCCGGACGGCGCTCGCCTCGTACCTGCTGGCCCCCGGCTTCTTCCACACCCGTCTCCAGGACTCCGGCGCCGCCCTGGTCAGCGACCCCATCGGCGCCGATCCCGGCCTGGCCGCGCTGATCTGGCGGCGCTACGACGACGTTCAGCGGGCCAGGAAGTGCCAGCCCACCCACCACCACGACAGGATGACCAGCACCCGGCCCGCCGGATGACGCATCACCCAGGCGAAGCAGTCGCCCGCCGTCGGCGTCGTGGACCCGGGCAGCCGCGCGACCACCTCCAGCACCAGCATGGCCGCCACCGCCGCCACGTAGCCGAAGACCGTGATCTCCCACGTCATCGCCGCACCAGCCCCCACCCGACCACGAGCCACGCCACCCAGAACAGACCCCGCCAGTCCGGCGAGAGCAGCACGGGATCCAGCAGGTCGCTGACCGTCGGCTGCGCGGGATCGTCACCCGCCAGCAGCGCCCACACCTCCCACACGCCGAACGCGGTGAACAGCGCCACCCACACCTGCCAGCCCGGCGCGGACAGCCGCCGCGGCGCCTCCAGTCGCGGCAGCCCCGGCCACAACGCCGCCACCAGCGCGAGCACGCCGACCACGCCCACGACCGCGTACGTGAGCCCGGCGAACGACGGCAGCCGCCCGCCGCCGGCCCAGGCGGCCACCAGCACCGCGGCGCCGAGCCCCCAGCCCAGCGCGCGGCGCCGGTGCGGCCGTAGCCCCGGTTCACCCGTTTCCATATGGCTCTCCTTTACGGACAACAAAGAGGGTACGGCGACGCTCCGCCGTACCCTCAAAACCGATACCCTCAAAACCGATTTATGGCTTTTAGCCGGATTCAAGCCTGAGCTCGCGAACGATCTCCTCCGCGCTCACGTCCCGCGTGGGCTCGGAATAGGCCCCGAAGAACATCTCGTTGTAGGCGTGCCTGAAGCATCCTGCCAGCAGGAGACGGGCGCTGGCATCGGGATCCGCCTCGGCGGTCACCCGGCCGATCCGCTGCTCGGCGGCGAGGTAGGCCGCCAGCGGCGCGATCTCGGCCAGCGGCCCGAGGCCGTTGTCGCGGATCGCCTCGCGGAAGCGGACCGTGACGCTGGGCGAGGTGAAGGCGGGCAGCGCCGCCGACTGGATCTCGGCGTAGTAGTCGATCCCGGCCCGTGCGATGGGCAGCAGGTTGTCGTTGACGCGGCCCTTGCCGACCAGGTGCGAGAGGTCGTGCAGGATGCGCAGCCACAGGGGCAGGCGATCCTGGAGCAGGGCGAGGAAGTGGTCCACGGGCCCGCCGGTGCGGTCCTCGCGGAGCGAGACGGCCATCTCGAGCACGCGCCGTCTGGTGTCCTGACTTCTTTGGTGCGGATCTAGGTGGGGAGTCGCCATGGTTGGCCTAACGTGCGCAGTCACATGGGTAGGTTCGACGTGGCACCCGGCGATTTCGCCGTTGTTATGGAGCCGTGTTTCTCCTGGTTATGCAATTGTTGCCGGCTGGTGTTCCAACTGTGTACAAATGGCGCGGGTCACTGATTATTACCTGAAACCCATGAGAAATATGGCAACAATGACCTGAGAGTCAGCTGTCAGTATCGCGGTCGCGGCGCCGCAGGTAGCGCTCGAACTCCGCCGCGATGGCATCGCCGCTCGCCTCGGGCAGCTCCGCGGCGTCCTTGCGCTCCTCCAGCTCCTTGACGTACTCGGCCACCTCGCTGTCCTGCGAGGCCAGCTCGTCCACGCCGTGCTCCCAGGCGCGCGCCTCCTCGTCGAGCTCGCCGAGCGGCATGGAGATCTCCAGCACGTCCTCCAGGCGGCGCAGCAGCGCCAGCGTCGCCTTCGGGTTGGGCGGCTGGGCGACGTAGTGGGGCACCGAGGCCCACAGGGAGATCGCGCTCAGCCCGCCCAGCGCGAACGCGTGCTGCAGCACCCCCACGATGCCCGTCGGGCCCTCGTAGCGGCTGAGCTCCAGGTTGAGCGAACGCGCCAGCCCCTCGTCGGAGGCGGTGCCCAGGATCGGCACCGGACGGGTGTGCGGCGAGTCGTTGAGCAGGGCGCCCAGCATGACCGTCGTCTCGATGCCCAGCTCGCGGCAGACCTCGATGATCTCCTCGCAGAACGACTTCCAGCGCATGTTCGGCTCGATGCCGCGCAGCAGCACCACGTCACGCTCGGACCCCGGCGGCCTGGCCAGCGAGAACCGCGTCGTCGGCCAGACGATGCGCCGCTCGGCCCCGTCGGTCAGCTCCACCACCGGCCTGGTCACCTGGAAGTCGTAATAGTCTTCAGGATCGAGCTCGGTCAGCGGCTCCGCCTTCCAGGCGCTCTCCAGGTGGCTGATGACACCGCTGGAGGCCTCGCCCGCGTCGTTCCACCCCTCGAACGCGGCGATCAGCACCGGGTCGACGAGCTCGGGGAACCTTTCGAGCTCGATCACGTGTCGCCTCCTCCATCGGCTGGCATTCGACTAAGCCTATGCGCTGAGGGGGGTCTCGCGTCACTGATCTCGTTGCGCCACGGGCGTACTGCCTGGTACGGGCGTCACCGCCCCGACGTGGTGCGCACGATGAGCACGTCGCAACCGGCCCGGTGCGAGACGCCGGATGGCACCGATCCCAGCAGCCGCCCGGCCAGCGAGTTCAGCCCCCTGTTGCCCACGACGAGCAGCTCGGCCCGGTGCTCCTCGGCCAGCCGGACCAGGACGTCCACGGCCTCGCCCTCCTCGGCCGCCAGCACGACCTCCCCGGCCCCTGCGGCCACCGCGCTCTCGCGCGCCGCCCGCAGCGTGTCCTCGGCCGGGGTCGACCCGCTCACCTTGTACGCCAGCTCGCCCAGCCGGTCGGCGGCCGGGGCCCGCTCGCTCTCGCGCATCGGCAGGTAGGCGCAGGCCACCACCAGCCGGGCCCGGGTCGCCGCGGCCAGTTCGGCGGCGGCGGTGACGGCGCGCAGCGAGGAGGAGGAACCATCAGTTCCGACGAGAATGGTCTGATAACGCACAGCGCCTCCTATTGGACGCTTTATTGAATATCTTCCCCGGCACCATAGCGCCTCGATCCCAGCCGATAAGCTGGGGCCCATGAGCAACTCCCCATCGTTTCGCGAAGTACTGTCCCAGCGCGTAATGGTCGCCGACGGGGCCATGGGGACGATGCTGCAGGCCGCCGATCCCACTCTCGAGGACTTCCTGGACCTCGAAGGGTGCAACGAGGTCCTCAACGTCACCCGGCCCGACATCGTGCAGAGCGTGCACGACGCCTACTTCGAGGTGGGCGTCGACTGCGTGGAGACCAACACCTTCGGCGCCAACCTCGCGGCGCTGGCCGAGTACGACATCCCCGAGCGGGTCTTCGAGTATTCGGAAGCGGGCGCGCGCATCGCGCGCGAGCGCGCGGACCACTGGTCCACGCCCGACCATCCGCGCTTCGTCCTCGGCTCCATGGGGCCCGGCACCAAGCTGCCCACGCTGGGGCACCTGCCGTACGAGAAGCTGCGCGACGCCTACATGGACAACGCGGCCGGCCTGATCTCCGGCGGCGCCGACGCGCTCATCATCGAGACCTGCCAGGACCTCCTCCAGGTCAAGGCGGCCGTCATCGGCTCCAAGCGGGCCGTGGCCGACTCCGGGCGCGACGTGCCGATCATCGCCCAGGTCACCATCGAGACCAACGGCGCCATGCTGCTCGGCTCCGAGATCGGCGCGGCGCTCACCGCGATCGAACCCCTCGGCGTCGACGTCATCGGACTCAACTGCGCCACCGGCCCCGCCGAGATGAGCGAGCACCTGCGCTACCTCGCCCGCCACTCGCGCACCAGGCTGTCGTGCATGCCCAACGCGGGCCTGCCCGTGCTCACCTCCGACGGCGCCTACTACCCGCTCAGCGCGGAAGAGCTGTCCGACGCGCACGAGACCTTCACCCGCGACTACGGCCTGTCCCTGGTCGGCGGCTGCTGCGGCACCACCCCCGAACACCTGCGCCAGGTCGTCGACCGCGTGCGCGGGCGCGAGGTGGTCAGCCGCCGCCCCCACCCCGAGCCCGGCGCGTCCTCGCTCTACCAGACGGTCCCCTTCCGCCAGGACACCAGCTACCTGGCCATCGGCGAGCGGTGCAACACCAACGGCTCCAAGGCCTTCCGCGAGGCCATGCTCGAAGGCCGCTGGGACGACTGCGTCGAGACCGCCCGCGACCAGGCCCGCGGCGGCGCCCACATGCTCGACCTGTGCGTCGACTACGTCGGCCGCGACGGCGTGGCCGACATGAAGGAACTCGCCTTCCGCTTCGCCACCGCCTCCACACTGCCGATCATGCTCGACTCCACCGAGCCCGAGGTGCTGCGGGCCGGCCTGGAGATGCTGGGCGGGCGCGCCGCCGTCAACTCCGTCAACTACGAGGACGGCGACGGCCCCGACTCCCGCTTCCAGAAGATCATGCGGCTGGTCAGCGAGCACGGCTCCGCCGTCGTCGCCCTGACCATCGACGAGGAGGGCCAGGCCCGCACCGCCGACTGGAAGGTGCGCGTCGCCAGCCGCCTCATCGACGACCTGACCGCCAACTGGGGCATGCGCGTCGAGGACATCATCGTCGACTGCCTGACCTTCCCCATCGCCACCGGCCAGGAGGAGACCCGCCGCGACGGCGTCGAGACCATCGAGGCCATCCGCGAGCTCAAGCGACGCTACCCGGGCGTGCAGACGACGCTCGGCCTGTCCAACATCTCCTTCGGCCTCAACCCGGCCGCCCGCATCGTGCTCAACTCGGTCTTCCTCAACGAGTGCGTCAACGCCGGGCTCGACTCCGCCATCGTGCACGCCTCCAAGATCCTGCCGATGGCCCGCATCCCCGACGAGCAGCGCCAGGTCGCCCTCGACATGGTCTACGACCGCCGCCGCGAGGGCTACGACCCGCTGCAGCGCTACATGGACCTGTTCGAAGGCGTCGACGCCGCCGCGATGCGCCAGAGCAAGTCGGCCGAGCTCGCCGCCATGCCGCTGGGGGAGCGCCTCAAGCACCGCATCATCGACGGCGAGAAGAAGGGCCTGGAGGCCGACCTCGACGAGGCCCTCACCGAGCGCCCCGCCCTGGAGATCATCAACGACACGCTGCTCGACGGCATGAAGACCGTCGGCGAGCTGTTCGGCTCCGGGCAGATGCAGCTGCCGTTCGTGCTGCAGTCGGCCGAGGTCATGAAGACCGCCGTCGCCCACCTCGAACCCCACATGGAGAAGGTCGAGGGCGAGACCAAGGGCCGCATCGTGCTGGCCACCGTCAAGGGCGACGTCCACGACATCGGCAAGAACCTCGTCGACATCATCCTGTCCAACAACGGCTACGAGGTCGTCAACCTCGGCATCAAGCAGCCGGTCAGCGCCATCCTGGAAGCCGCCGACGAGCAGAAGGCCGACGTCATCGGCATGTCCGGCCTGCTGGTCAAGTCGACCGTCATCATGAAGGAAAACCTCGAGGAGATGAACTCCCGGGGCATCTCCGAGCGCTACCCGGTGCTGCTCGGCGGCGCCGCCCTCACCCGCGCCTACGTCGAGCAGGACCTCGCCGAGCTCTTCCAGGGCGAGGTCCGCTACGCCCGCGACGCCTTCGAGGGCCTGCGCCTCATGGACTCCTTCATGGCCGTCAAGCGCGGCGTCGAGGGCGCCACGCTGCCGCCGCTGCGCGAACGCCGCGTCAAGTCCGGCGCCACCCTGGTCCGCACCCCCGTGGAGGCCCTGCCCGCCCGCTCCGACGTGGCCGCCGACAACCCGCTGCCGCGCTCGCCGTTCACCGGCGACCGCATCGTCAAGGGCATCTCGCTCGCCGAGTACTCGGCCTTCCTGGACGAGCGCGCGCTCTTCCTCGGCCAGTGGGGCCTCAAGCCCACCCGCGGCGGCGACGGCCCCGGCTACGAGGAACTCGTCGAGACCGAGGGCCGCCCGAGGCTGCGCATGTGGCTCGAGCGCATGCAGACCGAGGGCCTGCTGGAGGCGGCCGTCGTCTACGGCTACTTCCCGTGCGTCAGCGACGGCGACTCGCTCATCATCCTCGACGACGCCGGCAACGAGCGCACCCGCTTCACCTTCCCGCGCCAGCGCCGCGACCGGCACCTGTGCCTGTCGGACTTCTTCCGCTCCAAGGACTCGGGCGAGGTCGACACGGTCGGCTTCCAGGTGGCCACGATGGGCGGCAAGATCTCCGAAGCCACCGCCGAACTCTTCGCCAAGGACGCCTACCGCGACTACCTCGAACTCCACGGCCTCTCCGTCCAGCTCACCGAGGCCCTGGCCGAGTATTGGCACGCCCGGGTCCGCTCGGAGTGGAGCATCGGGGGCGAGGAGTCGCTGGACGACATGCTCAAGGTCAACATCCAGGGCTGCCGCTACTCCTTCGGCTACCCCGCCTGCCCCAACCTCGAGGACCAGGTCCAGCTCTTCCAGCTCCTGGACCCGGAGCGCATCGGCGTGACCTTGTCGGAAGAATTCCAACTCCACCCCGAACAAGCCACCAGCGCCCTAGTCGCCCACCACCCCGAGGCGAAGTACTTCAACGTCTAGCTCTTTTCGTGCTTGGCGAGCCGTCTCGCGGCCCGTCCGGCCTTTTGGTTCGGGCGGGTCGTCTCGGTCCGTTTGGCTTTTTGGTTCGGGCGGGTCGTCTCGGTCCGTTCGGCTTTTTGGTTCGGGCGGGCCGTCTCACGGTCCGTCCGGCCGCCTTTCCGTTACGGCAAGCCAAGCAGGCCACCGCCCGCCGTCGCGGGCGGGCCACTCGGTCCGTGCGCCCGGCAGCCGGACACACGCCCCACCGCGACAAGGCACGCCTGGCCCCCGCCGTGGTCACGAGCGTGCCCAGAGCGACGGCCTGGGCAGAACCTTCGGCACGCCTCACCCGCAGCCCAAGCGACCCACCGACGTGACACCCTCCGGCGTGACACCGTCGCACCTTCGGCCAGGTACAGCATGGCGCCCGGGGCCGCGTGTGCCGTGTGTGGCGTGTGTGCCCCGTGTGGCACATGGGTGTGGGTGAGTTCCACGTGCTGCCGCACCGTCCGCGTGTGCCAGGAGCTCATAGGTCCTGCGTGTGCCAGGAGCCCATGGCCCGCGGTTGTGCCGGGAGCCCATGGAAGGTGTGCTCCGCGGGTGGTCAAGCGTGCGTCGGGTGGTTGTGGGCGTGGCTGTGTGGCTGTGTGGGTGTGGGTTGGGTGGGTGTGGGGTTGGGCTATGGGGGCTGGTGGGAAGGTGTTTTGTGGGGAGGCAGGTGTTGCCAGGGCTGTTGGGGCGGTTTGTGGGACCCGGTTGATGGTGAATTTTCGTGGGCTGGGAATGTGGAGGCTCGGGGCGGCTGTTGAACTCTGCCCCTGGGCAGGGGTGGCAACCGGACGGAACGGGGGATGGATGGACGCGGCGTTCTTCGACATGGACGGTCTTCTGGTCGACACCGAGAAGGTGTGGCTGCTGGTGGAGACCGACTGCATGGCCAGGCTCGGCGGCGTATGGAACCACGAGCACCAGACCCACCTCGTAGGCGGCTCCATGGAGCGCACCGTCGCCTACATGCTGGACGTGTCCGGCTCGTCGGTCCCCCCGCAGACCCTGCGCACCTGGATGATCGACGGCATGGTGGCCCGCCTGGCAGGCGGCGTCGACGTCATGCCCGGCGCCCTGGAACTGCTGGAGGCCCTGCGCGCAGAGGGTGTGCCGGTAGGCCTGGTCACCTCGTCGCTGAAGGAGATCGCCGAAGCCATCCTGTCCTTCGTGGGCCGTGACCGCTTCGACGTCATCATCACCGCCGACGACGTCGAACGCACCAAGCCCGACCCCGAGCCCTACCTGACCGCCATCGGCCTGCTGGACGTCTCCCCGTCCCGCAGCGTGGTCCTGGAGGACTCCCCGAACGGCGTGGCGGCGGGAACGGCCGCTGGCTGCGTTGTGGTGGCCGTCCCCAGCCTCCTCCCGATAGAACCCGCCCCCGGCCGCCTGGTGGTCAACTCCCTGACCGAGGTAACCCCGGCCCACCTACGCGACCTGGTAACCACCCACACCCCCTCCCCCCGCCCCCTCTAGCCCCACCCAGCCCAGGTCCCAGCCTGGGAACGAAGCAGCGACGCCTCGGGGTAAAGGCAGCAGCGACGCCTCCGGGGAAGGGAAGCGGCGACGCCTCTGGGCGGACGCGGGTCCTTTGGGCTCCGGGTAGGGGGCCGCGCCGCGTGTTATGGGGCGGTCGTTACGGCGGGGACGCCGTGGGCCCTCACTGGCGGCGCTTGACGGGCGCCCGCCCACGGCGGTGGGGCGGGCTCGCGGGGGCGGAGCCGTAAGGGAGGCCGAGAGACGGCGAAGCCGTCGCACAGACACAAGCCCACGCCGTCGCACAGACACAAGCCCACGCCGTCGCACAGACACAAGCCCACGCCGTCGCACAGACACAAGCCCACGCCGTCGCACAGACACAACCGCACGCCGTCGCACAGACACAACCGCACGCCGTCGCACAGACACAAGCCCACGCTGACGCACAGGCGCAAGCCCACGCCGTCGCACAGACGCAAGCCCACGCTGACCCACTGAGACACGCGCACGCTACGCACTGAGACACGCGCACGCTGTCGCATCAGCACAACCGCACGCTGTCGCACAGACACAAGCGCGTGGTGGCACAGAGAGAAAGAGATGAGAGGAACCTCCCCTAGGGGGTGGGCCGTTCTTAGGGAGGAGGGGGCGGCGCGGGTGCGCGTGCCAGGATGGGTGTAACCGAGAGCTAGGGGATATGGGCATGTTCGACACCATTTTGTGGCTGCCGGTCTGTGCCGGGGCCACCGGCCTGGGGCTGGTGCTGAGTTTCCTGGCCTGGCGGCGCCGGGGCGCCACCGCCGGGATCCGCGGGGTGGCGTGGTCGCTGCTGCCCATGGCCGCGTTTCTGACCGGGGCACATGCGCTGATCTGGGGGATCGTGGCGTCTGTGGTCGGGTTCGTGACCGGGCTGGTCGCGGGGATCATCAACCCGTTCGTGTGGGCGGGGGTCGGGCTCGCGGGGCTGGCGCTGGTGCTGTTCGTGGTCTCCGGCGTGATGCGCAAGCGCGGCGTCGGCGGCGCCACGGCGAAGCAGCCCAAGCAGGCGAAGGTCAAGAGCGGGGTCAAGACGGGCGGTACGCCCGCCGCACCGGCCGCTCCGGCGCCGCAGGCCGTCAATCCGTCGCCCGCCCCCGCGAAGGGGCGGACAAAAGACGATGACTTCTCTGACATCGAGGAGATCCTGAAGCGCCGCGGTATCGGGTGAAAACAGTGCAATGTCACGGTTCCGAGACCCAACCGGAACTGCGTGTAGACAAACACGTCAAGATCAATACGAATGAGTTTCACGAGAATCACAGTTGAGCCACATAGCTGTCTGAGGGACTAGTCAGCGCAGCTCAGCGCATACATTCTGCACCCTGGGGCCGTGACATACGGTCCTGCAATCACGGCGGTCCCTGACCGGGCACCGCCGAACGGACGATGTCGTCTGCAACCCAGGGGGCCAGAAGTCAATGCGCACAACTTCTGGCATTGCGGGTGCGGGCGTGGGAGGGCGCGCATGACCGCACCGCTGGATGTTCCCGAGTCGGCGAAGGAAGCAGTTCCTGAAGCCGTGGTGACGGGCGTGGACCGCAAGGCGATCCAGGGCCGTTCACTGGGGCAGATCGCGTGGTTGCGCCTGAAGCGCGACAAGGTCGCCATGGTCGGCGCCGGCGTCATCCTCTTCCTCATCCTGATCGCGGTCTTCGCCCCGCTGATCGTGAAGTGGTTCGGGCACCCGCCGCTCGAGTTCCACCGCGACATGATCGACCAGGAGACCCAGGTCCCCAAGGACCGGTTCGGCGGGATCAGCTGGGACTACCTCTTCGGCGTCGACCCGCAGTGGGGCCGCGACATCTTCAGCCGCGTCGTCTACGGCGCGCGCATCTCGCTGCTCATCGCCTTCCTGGCCACGCTGCTCTCGGTCGGCATCGGCACCATCCTCGGCGTCACGGCCGGCTTCTTCGGCGGCTGGGTCGACACCGTCATCAGCCGCCTCATGGACGTGTTCCTGGCCTTCCCGCTGCTGGTGTTCGCCATCGCGCTGGCCGGTGTGGTGCCCGACACCGCGTTCGGGCTCTCCGGTGACGCGTTGCGCGTCTCGCTGCTGATCTTCATCATCGGCTTCTTCAACTGGCCCTACATCGGGCGTATTGTCCGGGGTCAGACGCTCTCGCTGCGCGAGCGGGAGTTCGTCGACGCCGCCAGGAGCCTGGGGGCGCGCGGGCCGTACATCATCTTCCGTGAGGTCCTGCCCAACCTCGTGGCCCCGATCCTCATCTACTCGACGCTGCTGATTCCGTCGAACATCCTGTTCGAGGCGGCGCTGAGCTTCCTCGGTGTGGGCGTGCGCCCGCCGACCCCGACCTGGGGCGGCATGCTCTCCGACGCGGCGCGCATCTACACCGTCCCGCACTACGCGATCTTCCCGGGTCTCGCGATCTTCCTCACCGTGCTCGCCTTCAACCTCTTCGGTGACGGCCTGCGCGACGCGCTCGACCCGCGCGGCAACCGATGACCTGCCCGACCACCGCATGACCGACCACCGCAATTTCCTGGCTCCTACCTACAAGGGGTGTAGTAAGAGATGATGAAAAAGCCCACTCTGGCGAAGGCCGCGCTCGTCGCGGCGCTCGCCATGGGCCTGGCGGCCTGTGGAGGCACCAGCACCCAGACGCCTCCCAAGGCCGGCGAGTCAGGCAAGCCCGCCGTCAAGGAGGAGTTCAACGCCGCTCTGACGGGGGTGTTCAACCCGTCCACGAAGAAGGGCGGCACCCTCAAGCTGGCGAACTCCGGTGACTGGGACTCCCTCGACCCGGCCGACACCTACTACGGCTACTCGTGGAACTTCATCCGGCTGTACGGCCGCGCCCTGATGTTCTTCCCCGGCAAGCCCGGGGCCGAGGGCGCCAAGCCGGTTCCGGACCTGGCCGCGGAGGCCGGCAAGCCGAGCGCCGACTTCAAGACCTGGACCTACACGCTGCGTGACGGCCTCAAGTACGAGGACGGCACCCCGATCGTGGCCAAGGACGTCGCGTACGCGGTGGCCCGCGCCTACGACAAGGTGACCTTCCCCAACGGCCCCACCTACCTCAACGACATGCTGAACTGGCCCAAGGACTACAAGGGCCCGTACAAGTCGAAGGGCGCCGACTTCAGCTCCGCCGTCGAGGCCCCGGACGACAAGACCGTCGTCTTCCACCTCAAGGAGCCCTACTCCGGCTTCGACTACATCGTCCAGATGTCGCCGACGATCCCGGTCCCCGAGGCCAAGGACACCGGCGCGAAGTACCGCGAGCACGTGATCTCCTCCGGTCCGTACATGTTCGAGAAGAACGAGATCGGCAAGGGCTTCACGCTGGTCCGCAACCCGCACTGGAGCGAGGCCGTCGACCCGAACCGTCCGGCCCTGCCGGACAAGTACGAGGTCTCGACGAACGTCAACGCCGACGACATGGACAACCGGGTCATCTCCGGTGACCTCCACGTCGCCATCGAGGGCACCGGTGTCCAGCCGGCCGCGCTGAGCAAGATCCTTCCGGACCCGGCTCTGAAGGCTCGCGCCGACAACATCACCATCCAGCGCCTCTGGTACACCTCGATCAACCCGACGGTGAAGCCGTTCGACAACAAGGACTGCCGGATCGCCGTGCAGTACGCGATGGACAAGACCGGCTACGTCGCCGCCTACGGCGGCTCGACCGGTGGCGAGATCGCGACCAACCTGCTGCCGCCGACGATCCCCGGCGCCCAGAAGATCGACCTCTACCCCTCTCCCGAGGGCAAGGGCGACATCGCCAAGGCCAAGGAGCACCTGACCAAGTGCGGTCAGCCGAACGGCTTCGAGACCTCCGTCTCCTACCGCGCCGAGCGGCCCAAGGAGAAGGCGACCGCCGAGGCGATCAAGGACTCGCTGGCCCGTGCCGGTATCAACGTCACCATCAAGCCGTACCCGCTGAAGGACTACTTCTCCAGCTTCGCCGGCAGGCCGTCCTTCGTCGTGAAGGAGAACCTGGGCCTGGTCGTCAACGGCTGGGGCTCCGACTGGCCTGACGGCTACGGCTTCCTGCAGCAGATCACCGACAGCCGCGTCATCCGTGAGGGCGGCGGCTCCTCCAACACCTCGGTCCGGATCCCCGACGTGGACGCCATGCTCGACAAGGCGCGCGTCGAGGCCGACGTCACCAAGCGTGAGCCGATGTGGGCGGAGATCGACAAGCGGGTCATGGAAGAGTCCGTCATCATGCCGGGCATCTGGGCCAAGTCGCTGCTCGTCCGCGGCAAGGGCGTGACCAACGTCCTCGTCTCCGACGGCCAGCAGATGTACGACTACGTCGCGATGGGCGTCGAGTAGGTCCTCTTCCCGCAGTCAACGAGTAGTTAAAGGCAGGTGAAGGCCACAGGTGGCCGCCGGGAGCGACCCTCCCGGCGGCCACCGGGCCGGGCACTGTGGTCACATACATCATCAGGCGTCTGATCGGCGCGGTGGTCATGCTCGGAATCGTGAGCATGGTCACGTTCGCGATCTTCTTCCTCGTGCCGCAACTCGCCGGCGCCACCCCCGAAGGCATGGCCAGCCGTTACGTCGGCCGTACCGCCACAGGGGAGATCGCCAAGCTCGCGGCGGAACGGCTCGGGTTCAACGACCCGCTGGTCGTCCAGTACGGGAGGTACGTCAAGGGCATCGTCGTCGGAGCGGAGTACGACTACGGCGCCGGTGTCGAGTATTGCCCGCCGCCCTGCCTCGGCTACTCGTTCATCACGCAGCAGCCGGTGTTCCCCGATCTGATGAACCGGCTTCCGGTCACGCTGTCGCTCGCCCTGGGCGCCGCCGTCCTCTGGGTGGGGCTGGGCGTGGGCATCGGCGTGCTCTCGGCCCTGCGAAGAGGCAGCGTCTTCGACCGGACCGCGATGATCATCGCACTGGCCGGAGTCTCGCTGCCGATCTTCTTCACCGCGCTCATCGCGTTGCAGATCTTCTCCTACGGGAATCCCTTCTCCTTCGCCGCCCAAGGCGGCACCTACACCACCATCCAGGACTCCCTGCCCCTATGGGCCTACGCGCTGCTCCTGCCGTGGGTGACGCTGGCCTTCCAGTTCGCCGCCGGGTACGCGCGCCTGACCCGGGCCGGAATGCTGGAGACCATGAACGAGGACTACATCCGCACCGCCAGGGCCAAGGGCCTGAAGGAACGCAGAGTGGTCGTCAAACACGGGCTGCGCGGGGCGCTGACCCCCATCATCACGATCTTCGGTCTCGACTTCGGCCTGCTCATCGGCGGCGCCGTACTCACGGAGAGCGCGTTTTCCCTCAACGGGCTCGGCAAGTACGCCATCCAGGCCATCACCGACCAGGACCTTCCCAAGGTCATGGGCGTGACCCTGCTGGCCGCACTCTTCGTGGTCGTCGCCAACCTGATCGTCGACCTGCTCTACGCGGTCGTGGACCCGAGAGTGAGGCTTTCGTGACTTTCCTGGAACTGAAGGACCTCAAGGTCCACTTCCCGACCGACGACGGCCTGGTCAAGTCCGTGGACGGCCTGTCGTTCAGCCTTGAGCGCGGCAAGACGCTCGGCATCGTGGGCGAGTCCGGCTCCGGCAAGTCCGTCACCAGCCTCGGCATCCTCGGCCTGCACAAGGGCGGCCGGGCCAAGATCTCCGGCGAGATCTGGCTCGACGGCGAGGAACTCGTCTCGGCCACGCCCGAGCACGTACGCCGGCTGCGCGGCAAGAAGATGGCGATGATCTTCCAGGATCCGCTGTCGGCCATGCACCCGTACTACACGGTCGGCGACCAGATCATGGAGGCCTACCGCATCCACCACAACGTGTCGAAGTCGGTCGCCCGCAAGCACGCCATCGACATGCTCGGCCGCGTCGGCATCCCCACCCCGGGCAAGCGCGTCGACGACTACCCGCACCTGTTCTCCGGCGGCATGCGCCAGCGCGCCATGATCGCGATGGCGCTGTCGTGCGACCCGGAACTGCTCATCGCCGACGAGCCGACCACCGCGCTCGACGTGACCGTGCAGGCGCAGATCCTCGACCTCATGCGCGAGCTCCAGGCGGAGTTCAACTCCGCGCTGATCATCATCACCCATGACCTGGGCGTCGTCGCCGAGCTCTCCGACGACATCCTGGTGATGTACGGCGGCAAGTGCATCGAGTACGGCGCCGCCGAAGACATCTTCTACCGTCCCGAGCACCCCTACACGTGGGGTCTACTGGGATCGATGCCGCGGCTGGACCGCGAGCGCACTGAACGGCTGCTGCCGATCAAGGGCTCGCCCCCTTCGCTCATCAACGTGCCCGACGGCTGCGCCTTCCACCCGCGCTGCCCCTACGCCGACCGGACCGAGGGCAAGTCCAACACCGAGGTCCCGGCCCTGCTCGAGACCGAGGGCGGGCACATGGTGCGCTGCCACATGGCCAAGACCGAGCGGCGCACGCTGTGGGAGAACGAGATCAAGCCAGTGCTGGAGACCCAGTGAGTGAGCGTAGCGAGCGAACCAATGGACACGCTCACACTGACGAGGCCGAAGGTCTTGTCAGTGAAAACGAGCCGCTGCTGTCCGTTCGGGACCTGCAGAAGCATTTCCCCGTGACCAAGGGCCTGTTCAAGCGGCAGGTCGGCGCGGTCAAGGCCGTCGACGGGATCTCCTTCGACGTCTTCAAGGGTGAGACGCTGGGCCTGGTCGGCGAGTCCGGCTGTGGCAAGTCCACCACCGGCCGCCTCGTCACCCGCCTCCTGGAGCCCACCGGCGGCCAGGTCGTCTTCGAGGGCCAGGACATCAGCCACATGGCGCAGGGCAAGCTCCGCCCGCTCCGCCGCGACATGCAGATGATCTTCCAGGACCCGTACTCCTCCCTGAACCCCCGGCACACGGTCGGCGCCATCGTCGGCGCGCCGTTCCGCATCCAGGGCATCAGCACCGAGGGCGGCGTCAAGAAGGCGGTCCAGGAGATCCTGGAACTGGTCGGCCTCAACCCCGAGCACTACAACCGCTACCCGCACGAGTTCTCCGGCGGCCAGCGCCAGCGCATCGGCATCGCCCGCACGCTCGCGCTCAAGCCCAAGCTGATCATCGCCGACGAGCCCGTCTCGGCCCTGGACGTCTCCATCCAGGCCCAGGTCGTCAACCTCCTGGAAGACCTGCAGAACGAGCTCGACCTGACGTACGTGGTCATCGCCCACGACCTGTCCGTGGTCCGCCACATCAGCGACCGGGTCGCGGTCATGTACCTCGGCAAGATCGTCGAGATCGCCGACCGCAAGCGGCTCTACAGCTCGCCCATGCACCCGTACACCAACGCGCTGCTGTCGGCGGTGCCGGTGCCGGACCCGAAGAACCGCCAGGAACGCGAGCGCATCCGGCTGACCGGCGACGTCCCCAGCCCGCTGAACCCGCCGCCCGCGTGCCGCTTCCACACCCGCTGCTGGAAGGCGCAGGAGATCTGCAAGACGGTGGAACCACCCCTCGAGGAACTCTCCAGCGGCCACCGCGTCGCCTGCCACTTCCCCGAAAACGCCGCCACCCCGGCTCCTTCGTTGACCAGCGCGTCGTGATTTAGTTCTCTATAAGCGCCCGCCGTCGCGATCGCCTCGGCGGGCGCTCTTTCTGTTGCGGCTTTTTTCTGTTACGGCAAGCCGCCCACACGCCCCCCGCCGCCATGGGCGCGCGCCCGTGCAAGGTCGCCCGGCAGTCTGACGTGGTCCTCGCCGCGACGGCGATCCGTAGACCGGGCGCCGCTGCCCAGTTCGCCACCGCACGCTCGCGCTGATCCCACCACACGGCTCCCTGCTGCGGTGGCTTCCCACGGCCCGTCACCGCGCGGCGCGGGACGGCTATCGCCCCACGCTTCTGTGGCTTTTTGTGGGTTAGGGGAGTGCGCCTGGGGTGATCAGGCCGGTTTCGTAGGCCAGGACCACTGCCTGGACGCGGTCGCGTAGGCCGAGCTTGGTCAGGACGTTGCCCACGTGCGTCTTGACCGTGGTCTCGCTCACCACCAGCTTGGCCGCGATCTCCGCGTTGGACATGCCCTTGGCGATGAGCTTGAGCACTTCCAGCTCCCGCTCCGTCAGCCGGTCCAGCCGCGCCGGAGTGCTCTCCTGGTAGGCGGAGGGCAGCTTGGCGGCGAAGCGGTCCAGCAGGCGGCGCGTCACGCTGGGCGCCACGATCGCGTCGCCGTCGGCCACGACCCGGATCGCCTGCACGAGCTCGTCCGGCGGCACGTCCTTGAGCAGGAACCCCGAGGCCCCCGCCCGCAACGCCTCCACGATGTACTCGTCCAGGTCGAACGTCGTCAGCACCAGCACCTTCGGCACATGCGCCCCGGACGCCGCCTCGCGCACGATCCGCCGCGTGGCCTCAATGCCGTCGACACCGGGCATCCGGATGTCCATCAGCACCACGTCGGGCAGCAGGGCCCTGGTCTGTTCCTGCGCGTCCTTGCCGTCGCCGGCCTGGCCCACCACCGTGATGTCGGGCTCGGCCTCGAGGATCAGGCGGAAACCGGTACGCAGCAGCGGCTGGTCGTCCACCAGCAGCACTCTGATCGTCATCTTCCGTCCTTCAGCGGGAACCTGGCCCGCACCTCGAAACCGCCCCCCGGTCGAGGACCGATGCTCAGGATTCCACCATAAAGCGCCACCCGCTCGCGAATCCCCACCAAACCATGCCCTGGCCGCGCCGCCACTCCGGCCGCGCCCCGGCCGTCGTCTGCGACCCGCACGTCCAGTTCGCGCGGCTCGTGCCGTACGGTCACCACGGCCTCAGCCCCCGGCCCGGCATGCCGCAAGCTGTTGGTCAGACCCTCCTGAACCAGCCGATAAGCCGCCAGCTCAATCCCCGCGGGAACGGGCGCCTCGTGTCCCTCGACCGTCAGCCGCGTCGCCAGCCCCGCCTCGCGCATCTGCTCCACCAGCGCCGGCAACGCCGACATCCCCGGCTGCGGCCCCAGCTCGGCCGGCGAACCGGCGCGCAGCACGCCCACGATGTCCCGCATCTCCGCCATCGCCTTGCGCCCGGTGTGCTCGACGGCCGACAGCGCCTCGCCGGCCAGTTCAGGATCGGACAGCAGCACCTTGCGCGCCGCCGCGGCCTGCACCGTCATCACGCTCACGTGGTGCGCGATCACGTCGTGCAGCTCACGCGCGATCCGCGAGCGCTCCTCGGCGCGCGCCGCCCGCGTGTCTGCCTCCCTGGCGCGCTCCAGCCGCGCCGCCCGGTCCTTGAGCTCCTCGAAGTACGCCCGCCGCAGCCGGATCGCCCGCCCCACCCCCCAGGCCCCGGCCAGCAGCACCACCACGACAAGATGGTCCGCCCAGGTGAGCGCGTCGAGCGGGCTGAGCAGCGCCCCCGTCGCATAGACCAGCATCGCGAACATCAACGCCGCCAGCGCCACCGCCAGCCCACGCCTGGCCGCCACCGAATACAACAGCACCAGCCCCGCGACGCTGGCCAGCCCCAAGCTGTAACCAAGGGAGTTGAGCAGAGTGTCCGGCACCGCACTGGCCAGCAGCGCCCCCACGGGCCACTGTCGCCGAACGGCCAGCGGCGCCGCCGTCAGCACGACCAGCGCCCCGCCCACCAGATCCGGCGACCTTACCGCTCCGGCGGGCTGGCCCGGCTGGGACAGGAGGTCGGCGGCGTCGTAGAAGAGAAACAACGCGAGCGAGCCCGCGGCCAGCACCACGGCAAGGACCGTGTCGCGAAACAGGGCTCGATCGTTGCGCACGAATTCACTGTAGGCCCAGCTCAAGCCGTGACTCCTCCTACCTTGGGAGGAATCCGCCCTCCTCACCCCAGCCGCCCACCACCCCGCCTCCGGTCGCAGGCCAGCCTTCACCGCCTCGGGCCACCTCGCACCCACGCCGCCTCAGGCGCCGCGTCAGAGGGCTGTGGGCGCTCAGGCCCATGACACGGCGCTCCCGGAGTCGGGGCGCGCCCACCCACGCCGTACCCGTGGTCCGCCCGGCAAGGGCCGTGGCGCGCTGCCCGTGCAGTGGCGGGCTGCCCACGCCCAGGCCGCTGTGCCCGTGGCGCGCCCCGGCCACGTGGCTGGAGGCCGTGGTGTCAGGGGGCGAGGCCGGGCTGTCGCGTGGCCGCTCTGCTCAGGAGCGCGCCGTCGGAGCACGTGGCTGGGAGGTTAGAGTTCGTCGGTTGCTGCTCGGCGGGTGCGGGTGGTGTCGCCGGGGCGGCGGTCGGGGACGGGCGGGGGAGTGCCGCCGAACTCCGGGCACAGCGCCTGGTGGTCGCACCAGTCGCACAGCCGCGACCGCCGTGCCCGCCACTCACCGGTCTCCAGCGCCCGCCGGATCGCCGTCCACAGCGCCTCCACCTTCCGCTCGGTGGCGCGGAGGTCGGCCTCGTCGGGGGCGTACCGCAGGACCTCGCCGGCGCCGCCCAGATAAACCAGCTGCAGCAACCGGGGCACGGAGCCGCGCAGCCGCCACAGCACCAGCGCGTAGAACTTCATCTGGAACAGCGCCTTGGCCTCGAAGTCGGGCCCGGGGGCGCTGCCGGTCTTGTAGTCGACGACCCGCACCTCGCCCGTGGGCGCCACGTCCAGCCGGTCGACGTAGCCGCGCAGCAGGAGGCCGCTGTCCAGCACGGCCTCCACATACAGCTCGCGCTCGGCCGGTTCGAGCCTTGTCGGGTCCTCCAGGGTGAAGTAGCGCTCCAGCATCGCCCGCGCCTGGTCGAGCCACTCGCGTTGCTCGGCGTCGTCGGCGAACATCTCGGCGAACGCGGGCTCCTCGCCCAGCAGGCGCTCCCACTGCGGGTCCAGCAGCTCCAGGGCCGCCGCCACCGACCTGCGGGGCGCGGGCAGGTCATAGAGGCGCTCCAGCACGGCGTGGACCACCGTGCCGCGCACGGCCGCCTGTGACGGCTTCTCCGGCAGCTGGTCGATCACCCGGAAGCGGTAGAGAAGCGGACAGGTCATGAAGTCGCCCGCCCGGGAGGGGGAGAGGGCTCCGATGATCACCGGTTCGGTCAACGTCATGCACCGCACTGTAGGTCAAGACCCCGACAGAATGGGGGCCGCGAAACCAGGTTCGCGCCATCCGCCGCGTAGCATCAAGGCAGCAACAGCACGATCTCAGAGGGAGTCCAGTGAGCGACCAGCGGCCGCGGCAGGAATTCTCCGGTCTTCGGATGGGAAGCCCGTTCGGCATCCCGGTATACGTGTCGTGGACCTGGCTCATCATCGC
Source organism: Nonomuraea endophytica (assembly GCF_014203235.1). Classification (GTDB taxonomy): domain Bacteria; phylum Actinomycetota; class Actinomycetes; order Streptosporangiales; family Streptosporangiaceae; genus Nonomuraea; species Nonomuraea endophytica. The sequence continues at coordinate 23,728 of NZ_JACHIN010000010.1, forward strand.
GGGCTTCATCACCATCAGCTTCCAGGACGTCTTCCGGCTGCCCGGCATGGGGGACTTCGAGGCATACGGGGTGGCCTTCGCCTTCGCCGTACTCCTCTATCTGTCGGTTCTTCTGCACGAGCTCGCGCACAGCGTCCTCGCCAAGTGGTACGGCCTGCCGGTCCGGCGCATCACGCTCTACCTCCTCGGCGGCGTGTCCGAGATCGAGAAGGAGCCGCCGACGCCCGGCAAGGAGTTCATGATCGCCGCGGCGGGGCCGATCCTGTCGCTGGGGCTGGCGGCGGTGGGGCTGCTGGCCGACGCGTTCTTGATCGACGGGGCAGGCATCCCCGAGGTGCTGATCCGGCAGCTGTGGTGGTCGAACCTGATCGTCGGCGTGTTCAACCTGCTGCCCGGCCTGCCGCTCGACGGCGGGCGCATGCTGCGCGCCGGCGTGTGGAAGCTCACCGCCAGCCCGGGGCGCGGCACCGTCGCCGCCGGCTGGACCGGCAGGGGCCTGGCGGTCGTGCTGATCCTCGTCCCGGTGGCGCTGTCGCTGCTGAGCGACCGTCCGATCGACACGCTGCAGCTGGTGTGGTCGGTGGTGCTGGCCTCGTTCATCTGGATGGGCGCCAGCCAGGCGCTGAACGTCGCCCGCATCCGTGCCCGCATCCCCCAGGTCAACGCCCGCCAGCTGGCCCGCAGGGCGATCCCGGTGATCGCCTCGACGCCGCTGTCGGAGGCGTTGCGCCAGGCGGCCGAGCAGAAGGCGGGCGCCGTCGTCGTCGTCGACCACGACGGCAGGCCGGTGGCGATCGTCAACGAGGCCGCCGTCCAGGCCACCCCCGAACACCGCCGCCCGTGGGTCGAGGTCGGAGCGCTGGCCAAGTCCCTGGAGCCCGCCATGGTCCTGGCCGCCGACCTCACCGGGGAGCCCTTGATCGACGCCATGCGCGAGTCGCCCGCGGCCGAGTATCTGCTGGTCGAGCGGGGTGGCGAGATCTACGGCGTGCTCACCACCGCCGACGTCAACCGGGTCTTCTCGGGGGTCTGACTGTTTTCCCCCCACAGGTCTGGCCGATAGGGTGCCATTTGGTCAGACTTGCACCAGTGCGGGGTTTGCCACGGTCCAGGGGTTTCACCGAATCGAGACCTTGGCTCCGCGGCCGACTGGGTATGCGTAAGGCTGGCGGCCAGCACCAAGGTGCCGGTGCCGCACAACCGCCGGCTTCCGGGGAGGAGAGGTTCAGTGACGGACCAGGGCTTCGGAGTGGTGCGTCCGCTTCCTGGCAACGGGCTGGTCGCCTACGTGGGCGGCCTGCTGCTGGTATGCGACGCTTCTGAGGCGACCGGAACCGAGCTGATCGAGGCCTTGCGGGAGACCGCCGCCACCGGTGGCGACGGCAGGGCCCTAGCCCGCCGCGCCGCCCAGGCGCTGGCCCGCGCGATGACCGGCGACCCGGCCACCTGCGCCGTGGCCGGGCCGGTGGGCGGCGGCGTGGCCGTACTCGTCAGCGGGGCGGCCACCGCCACGGTCACCACGGCCGACGGCGAGACCCGCCTGTCCGGCAGCGACTCCCTCACCTGGGCTGACCGGCTCATCGCCGGACACGTGCACCGGGTCGAGCTGAGCCTGCCGGGGGCGGGGCAGCCGCATCCGGCGGTTCAGTTCGACGGGGGCGTGGTCGGCGGCGCGGGCCTGGTCGCGGACATGATCGACGCCCCCGCCCATGCGCCCGCCGCTCCTTCCCCCGCGCCCGCAAAGCCCGCCGAACGGCGCTCGGCTTCGCGGCCGCTGACCGAGGAGCTCCCGCACACCGCCATCCACATGGACCCGGACCTCCTGCCGCAGCCCAAGCCGGAGCCGGCTCCCGTGCAGATGGCTCCGTACCCGATGCCGAGCCCGGAGCCGGCCCGCGAGGAGCGCCCGCCGTCCGGCCCGCAGCCGGTGCCCGAGCAGCACTTCGACCAGCCCCCGTACGAGCCGCAGCAGCCCTCGTTCGACCAGCCGCCGTTCGAGCAGCAGTCCACGTTCGACCAGCCGCCCTTCGAGGCGCAGCAGCAGCCCTCCCCCTTCGACCAGCCGCCCTTCGACCAGCCCCCGTTCGACCAGCCCCCGTTCGACCAGCAGGGCGCGTCGTCCGGACAGCAGCCCGCGCAGGACCCGTGGGGCCCGCCGCCGCAGCAGACGCCCCCGCCGCTGCCGTCGTCAGCGCCCATGGGCGCGGCGCCGAGGCACGACGAGCAGCCCGCCGGCAACGGCGCCGCGCCGTCCGACGGCGACCAGCGCCCCATGGTCTACGGCGTGGACTGCAAGAACGACCACTTCAACGACCCCCGCGTCCCCTACTGCGCGGTCTGCGGCATCGCGCTCGTGCAGCGCACGCTCGTCCCCTACAAGGGCCCGCGCCCGTCGCTCGGCGTCCTCATCCTGGACGACGGCATGGCGCTGCCCCTGGAGGCCGACTACCTGCTGGGCCGCGACCCCGAGCGCGCTCCCGAGGTGGCCGGCGGCACCGCCCGCCCCGCCAAGGTCACCAGCCCCGACGGCTCGGTCTCCCGCCGCCACCTGCGCGTCGCCCTGGACGGCTGGGACGTCAACCTCGTCGACCTCGGCTCCGTCAACGGCACCCAGATCCAGCCGCCCGGCGACCCGAACTTCTACGACATTCCCCCGAACGAGCCCGTCACCATCACCCCCGGCACCACCGTCCGCGTCGGCGTCTCCCGCACCATGCGCTTCGAAGCGCACCGAGGCTGACCGCATCTCATTTCGAGAGACGCGTCCCTTCTCTTTGGACTGCTGGTCTTGTCGCGTCACGGCTTCTCGCGTCACGGCTTCTCGCGTTGCGGCCTTTAGGGTTACGGCCTTTTTGGGGTTACGGCAAGCCCCGCCCACCCCCACCCGCCGCAGGTGGCGTGCGGCCCTCCAGGGGAACGGTCATCGGCCGCGCGCCCGCCCCGCCGTGACGTGCGCAACGTCGGCCACCCGACCGCGCCCACCACACCCAGAGGCGCCCTGAAGGACGCCCGGACACGCGGCAGGGTCAGTGGCGGGTCAGGGCCTTGGCCAGTTCGGCGGGGGAGTTGACGCCCAGTTTCCAGTAGGCCTGGTTGCGGTGGTTCATGGCGGTTCGGATGGCGATGCCCAGGCGTTCGGCGATCTCGCGGTGACTCAGACCGGCGGCCGTCAGTTTGGCCACCTGGAGTTCCCGGCTGGTGAGGTTGGGGGCTGCCAGGCCGCGCAGGGCGGGGGTGTCGACGCCCTGGCAGGCTCCGGCCAGGGACCAGGCTTCCGTGGCGGCTGCCCGGGCGGCCTTTTCTCCCTTTGTGTGGCGGAGCAGGGAGGCGGCTTGGGCGGCTGCCTCCGCCGCGTGCAGGCGCATGCCCAGGGTGTCGAAGCCGGCTGCCACGTCCAGGAGGCCGTTCGGGTCGTCGGCGGCCAGGGCGCGGGCCTGGCGGGCGGCCAGCCGTACCCTGGAGCCGTCCATCACTGAGGCGAGCTCTTCCAGGCGGGGGAGGGCGGAGTGGGGTGCGCCGAGGCGTACCGCGTCGTGCAGGGCCACCGACTCGAACGCCGACAGGCCCGCCTCGCGGCACTCCGCGGCGGCGGTGAGGGCGAGTTCGGCGGCGTGTTCCAGTTCGCCGGCCGCGGCGGCTATCCAGACGCGGGTCAGCGCCACCCAGCGGGTGAACGCCGTCCACGTGGCGCGGTTGCGGTCCAGGGCGGCGCGCAGGGTCGCGCGGGCGGCCGGGGCGTCACCCCTAAGCGCCTGAACCGCCGCGTACGCCCCCATACAGCCGCCTACGGTCACGGCGGTCTCGTGGTTGGCCGGGGAGTGGAGGATGAGGAGTGCGGCGCCCAGTTCGCCTCTGAGGGTCGCCGCGTGGCCCCGGGAGAGCGCCAGGCTGCCTTCGCCGCGCGACCATCCGCGCTGACCGGCCAGTTCGGCGCGCATGGAGGCGATCGCCTGGTCCATGAGGGGGAGGTCGCCGGCGAAGTAGCCGCACATGGCCCAGGTGGAGTGCAGGGGCGAGACCAGGGCGGGGATGCCGTCGCGCCAGGACTGGGCCTCGTCCAGGGCCTCGCGGACCAGTTCGGCCGCCTCCCTGGTGTGGCCGGAGTAGCAGAGGGCCAGGGCTCGCGAGTTCAGCACCTGGGCCCGTAGCACTGGGCCCAGGTGCACCCCGCGCGTCTGTCCTGGCACCTCGCCGTGGAAGGCAACCGCGTCGGGGAGAGCCGCTTCCTCCGGGAGGGTGGCCGCCTGGGGGAGGGGGGCGTCCTCCGGTACTGGCATGCCGGAGGTGCCGGTGACGATGGCCTTGAGCGGGACGGGGTCGCCGGTGTCCGGGTGCTCTTCCACCGGTCGGATGGTGGACGGCGGCACAAGGGCCGGTGGGCCGGTCAGGGGGTGGCGGTGCGGGGGTGGGGGTGTGCCGGACGTCAGGAGGGTGTCGCTCAGGTGGAGGGCGTCGGCGGGGCGGGCGGCCGAGGCCGTCAGGGACAGGCGGCGGGTGGCCAGTTGCAGGCGCAGGGCCGGGTCTCGCAGGGACTTCTCGGTGGTGGCCAGCAGGTCGAGGGCGTCGCCCAGGCGGTCCATGCCCCAGGCCAGGTTGCTGGCGACGGCCTGGACCAGGCGGGCGCGGCCGGGTTCGTCGCGGGGCGGGGGAACGGCGTCCAGGACCGCGCGGGCACGATCGGGCTGCTGGGCGTAGTCGAGGACGGTGGCCAACTGGATAGCCGCCGCCGTGTTTCCCGTGTTTCCCGTGTTTCCCGCGGTCGCCCCCGTGGTGCCGCGGGCTGTGCCGGCGTCGATGCTGGCCTCGACCGCGGCCTCGCCCAGGCGGATCGCGGTCGGGTAGTCGTGTGCGGCCCACGCGAGGCGGCAGGCGGCCAGCAGCGGCTCCGGGGCCGCGCCCAGGCCGGCGGTCAGCCGCCAGACGGTGACGCGGACGAGGTCCTCCACGCGGCGCAGGCCGGTGGGTTCGACGGCGGCGACGAGGTCGGCGTGCCTGCGGCGGCGGCGCAGTTCCGGGCAGTGGTCGCGGGCGACCTCGCCGTAGAGGGGGTGGCCGAGGCGGGCGATCTCACGGCGGCGGTCCACGGCGACCTTGATGAGGCCGCGTTCCTCCGCCTCCAGCACCGCCTCCTCCGAGCACAGGGCCGACAGGGTCCTGGCGCCCACCGGCTCGGCGAAGGCCGTGTACTCCAGCACCGCCTTCAGGGCCGGTGACAGGGCGCCGATGCGTTCGTGGATGAGGTCGGCCAGGCGCGGGGCCAAGGGCGGGTCGCCGGTCAGCTTCCACACGCCCTGGATGGGGTGGAGCGATCCAGCGGCGCGCGCCGCCGTCACGACCTCCTGAAGGAACAGCGCGTTGCCCTCGGTGATCTCGCCCAGGCGCCGGGCGGTGGCGTCGTCGGGCGGCCCGCCGAGCGCGGCGGCGAGCACGGCCACGAGGTCGGCGTCGCTGAACGGCTCCACGTCGAGGCGGCGGACATGGCCGTCGCGCCAGAGGCCCGTCATCGAGTCGGGCGCGGGCTCGCCGGTGCGGAGCGTGGCCACGAGGCGGGCCTGCCGGCCCCGTACCAGGGAGGCGACGACCTCGGCCGAGTGGCTGTCGAGCAGGTGCGCGTCGTCCACGGCGAGGACGAGGGTGCGGCCGCGGGCCTGCTTGAGGAGTTCCTCGCCCGCCCAGCGCAGCGTGTTGACCAGGTGGGGCGGGTGGTCGCGGGGGATGAGGTCGGCCAGCGCGCCGTTGGGGATGCCGCTGGCCGCCTTGGTCGCGGTGATCGGCAGGAGGGTGACCCGGCCCGGCCGGAAGGCCTCCAGGATCTTCCCGGCGAGCCTGCTCTTGCCCACCCCGGCGGGACCGGCGACGAGCACCCCTTGCGCGGTCGGGTCACGCGCGAGGCGGACCAGATGTTCCAGTTCCTGCCTGCGCCCGGCGAACGGCCAGGTCTTCATACTGGGAGATTACGCCCTTGATGCAGTTTATGTGATCGAATATCTTCCGTTCTGTGGCGCGGTGGGGGGCGAAATTCGACGTCGATTGCCCGGGTTGCGGACGGCAGACTCTGGCTCGTGAAGCGGACGCGCCGCACCGGGTTTTTCTCCCGTCCGAATTACGGCCTTTCGTACTGGCCGCTTGCCAGAGTTGCCGCCAGGTGATGCTGCTGCTGTCCGGGGAGCCGGCGCCGGACGCCGACCCCGATGACCTGCCCGCCCGCCCCGCCGAGGTGCTGTGGCCATCGCGTGGGCGGGAGATCGGCGAGCAGGTTCCGGTCCTCGTGCGGGCCGAGCTCACCCAGGCCAGGGCGGGCCTGCGCGCGGGCTCGGCGGCCGCTGCGGTGCTGCACGTGCGGCGCCTGCTGGAGGCGGTCTGCGCCGACCACGGCATCACCGGCCGCACGCTCTTCCACGCCCTGCGCGAGCTCCGGTCGGCCGGCCGGATCGACGGCTGGCTGCTGAGCTGGGCCGAGGAACTGCGCGAACTCGGCAACGAAGCCGCCCACCTCGGCACCGCCCCGCTCACCCGCCAGGAGGCCGCCGACGCGGTGGAACTCGCCGAAGCCTTCATTGACTATTTATATGTATTTTCCCCGAAATATCGTGACTTTCAGGTACGGCGAGCGCGGCCCGCCAGGAAAAGCCGTTCCACCCCCATCGAGACCACGGCCATGCGCATTCTCCGCAAAACGCGTACGCCTTTCGCCGTCCACCCCTATCCGCACGACCCCGCCCACACCAAGTCCCGCGCCGCCGTGGCGCTGGCACTCGGCGTCCCGCCGCCCCGCATGCTCAAGGCCGTCGTCCTCTACCTGGGCCACCACGCCGTCCTGGCCATCGCCGCCATCGAGGGCCGCATCGACGAGAACGCCCTGGCCGCCGCGTTCGGCGCCGGCGCCGCCAGGGTCGCCACGCGGGCCGACGTCGAACGCATCGGCGAGGCGATCGCGGCCGACGTCCTGAGCCCGGTGGCGCTGCCGTACCTGCCGTCGGTGCTCGACGCGGGCGCGGCCGGGCAGGACAGCGTCTACATCCCCAGCGGGCGGCACGGGCTCGAGCTGGAGCTCGCGCCCCAGGACCTGATCCGGGTGACCTCCGCCCGGACCGCCTCGATCGTGAAATGAGAGCCATGACGGACATCACGCTGGAGGGGGAGGCCGACCTGCTGCACTCCCTGGAGGAGTGGCTGCGCGACGTGGACGCGCTGCGCGGGCGGGTCAGCCTGCGTACGGCGCCGCCGGGGCCTGGCCGGATGGGTTCCGGGCCGCCGGAACTGCTGGTGGCGGTGGAGGCCGAGACTCAGGCGGAGGCGCTGGGCCGTACCGTGGAGATGTGGCTGCGGGTGCGCGGGCGGGGGGTCACGCTGAAGCTGCGGGTGGGGCAGCAGGTGACCGAGCTCGACCTGCGGGGTGACGTGGACGTCGACCGGCTCGCCCGCCAGGTGGACGCCCTGCTACGCGACGCCCTCCACACCGCCGGCCCCTGACCCCGACACGCCACCCTGAACAAGCGCGCTCTACGCCCGAACAGGCCCTCACACGCACGGTCAGATGGAAAATCCGGACGGGTGGCCAGAGGGTGAAGGCCTGCGATGGGTGGTCAGGAGGCCGGAAGGGCGAGGGTCAGGGGGCGAAGGCTTGGACGCCGCGGAGGAGGCGGACGGCGGCCTCCATGCCGCTGGCCGCCTCCAGCGCCCGTCCGGCGGCCGTGGCGAAGCGGCCGAGCAGGTGGGTGTCGAAGTCGTCGAAGTCCCGTCCGGCGATCCACAGGAACGCCTGCTCCCTCGTGGCCAGCGGCACCGGCACCGCCAGGAACCCCGGCTCGCCCACCGGCGCGTCACGGGCCAGCAGCACGGGCCGGTGGCAGACGGCCAGCTCCTTCAGCACCCCGGACTCGGCCAGCCAGGCCCGCACGCGCAGCGGGTCGCCCGGCGGGCCGTGCAGGGCGACGGACCGGGCCAGTTCCTGGAGCGGATCCACCTGGACGAACCCGGCGTACCCGGCGGCCGTCACGACCGCCGCCGACCGGGCCAGGCGATCGATGAGCGCCCCCACGTCCACGCGGGAGAAGTCCTGGATGAGATCGTGCACAGCGACGTCGGTGCGGCTGATTCTCATGGAAGTCCCAACGGCCGGCGGTGCCTGATGGGTCGGTGGTTTCGACTATTACCTCCCAAATCCACCGTTGGCCAGACCTTCAACCGGTAATCAGGATTTTTCCCCCAGTTTGGGATGCAGCAGCAGCCACTCCACATCGTCCGACCAGCTCCCGTCGACGCGGGGGAGGAGCTGCCGGTGCACGTACTCGCGGGTGAAGCCGGCCCGCTCCAGCACCCGGTGGGAGGCGGTGTTGTCCACGACGGTGCCGGCCGTCAGGCGGCGCAGCGGAGTGGCCTCGAACGCCCACTCCACCAGCAGCGCCAGCGCCCGGCTCATGAAGCCCCGGCCGCGGAAGTCCGGCAGCAGCGAGTAGCCGACCATGGCCTGGTGGAGCAGCTGGGTCACGTTCACCAGCTGCGCGTGCCCGGCGAAGGCGCCGGTGGCCGCGTCCTCGATCGCCACCTCCACCCGCTGGCCCGACATCCACCAGAAGCCCGTGTAGCGGCAGCGCCGCACGTAGTCGGACAGCGGGCCGGGAGGCGCCATCGAGTACGAGCGCACGACCGGGTCGTTCATCATGGCCAGGAAGCCCTCGGCGTGCCGCTCGCCGATCGGCGACAGCCGTACCACGCCGTCGGTGAGGTGACCGCCGGGGAAGAAGGGAAAGTACGGCTCCGCCGTCTCGACCGGCTCGCCCGCCACCCTGCCGAACGTCACCTGGTCGTTCCTGCTGCCGTCGCGCAGCCGCTTGCCGTCGCGCCTGATGCCCTCCTGCCGGAACCCGGCCTTGTAGGCGGCGCGCAGGCTGGCGAGGTTGGTCACCTCGGCTTCAAGCTCGACGCGGGCGGCCCCGTGGTCGAGCGCCCAGTCGGCCAGCGCCCTGGCGACCGTGCTGGCCACGCCGGTGCCGCGGGCGTGCGGCGCGACCAGGTAGCCGACCGAGGTGGTGCCATAGCGGTCGATCGGCTGCAGTCCGACCGAGCCCACGAAACGGCCCTCACGGGTGATCGCGAACTCCGCACCGCCCTTCGCCCACTTCTCCTCGGCCACGCGCAGGTAGCCGCGGGCGTCCTCGGCCGTGTAGGGCGAGGGGAGGAACGGCAGGAAACGGGCCGTCACCGGGTCGTCACAGGCCTCCACGACAGCCTCGGTGTCGGCGGCGGTGGGGGGCCGCAGCAGCAGCGGCCCGGCGGAGATCACATCGCGCGGGAACATCCCCCCTTCATATCGCGCGTCTGGGACCAGTCGAAATCCCTATAACCTTGCCGCCATGGGTTTCCGCAGGCATGGGCCTTTCCAGGCGGGGGATCAGGTGCAGCTCACCGACCCCAAGAACAAGCGCCACACGATCACGCTCAAGGAGGACGGCGTCTTCCACACCCACAAGGGCGCCATCCCCCACGGCGAGCTGATCGGCCAGCCCGAGGGCTCGGTGGTGCGTTCTTCCGGCGGCACCCAGTACCTCGCCTTCCGGCACCTGCTGCAGGACTACACGCTGGCGATGCCGCGCGGCGCCGCCGTGATCTACCCGAAGGACGCCTCGATGATCGTCGGCATGGCCGACGTCTTCCCGGGCGCGCGGGTGATCGAGGCGGGGGTCGGCTCCGGCGCCCTGACCTGCTTCCTGCTGCGGGCCGTCGGCCCTGAGGGACACGTCACGTCGTACGAGCGCCGCCAGGAGTTCGCCGACGTCGCCCGCAAGAACGTCGAGAAGTTCTACGGCGGCGAGACCGACACCTGGCGGCTGGTCGTCGGTGACCTCAACGAGAGCATCGACGAGATCGACGTCGACCGGGTCGTCCTCGACATGCTGGCCCCGTGGGAGTGCGTGGACGCCGCCGCCAAGGCCCTCACCCCGGGTGGGGTCATCTGCTGTTACGTCGCCACGACGACCCAGATGTCCAAGACGGTGGAGACGATTCGGGATCACGGGAGTTTCACCGAGCCCCATGCGTGGGAGACCCTCCTTCGCGACTGGCATGTCGAGGGCTTGGCCGTAAGGCCTGATCATCGGATGATCGGCCACACCGGGTTCCTCGTCACCGCCCGCCGCATGGCCGACGGCGTCACACCGCCGCCGCGCCGCAGACGACCGAAGGGGACCACCGAAGAACTATGACAATTTGGCCACGAGGGTGCGTTGGTGCGTGACACGGGAACATCTCGCCGTGTTCATATGCTGGCAGGATTAAACGCACCATTGGGGATTATTCACCGAATACCGAATGTCACTCTACGAACACTGCCCGGCCAGGTTACGGAGGGGCCCGAGATAGGTAAGGTCCTTAGTAGTCGCCCTCGACTGGGAAGGAGGTGACGGGGCGTGGCAGCTCGCGATGATGCTGAGGCTCGAGCCGCGCAGCGCGAACGGGAGGTCGCTGATCTCACAACACAGGTCTCCTTCCTCCAAGAGGAGATCACCGCGCTGAGGCGGAAGCTGGCCGAGTCACCCCGTCAGGCCAGGGTCCTAGAAGAACGTCTCCATGAGGTCCAGGCGAATCTGGCGGCGGTGACCGGCCAGAACGAACGCCTGGTGGCAACCCTCAAGGAGGCCAGGGACCAGATCGTCGCCCTCAAGGAAGAGGTGGACCGGCTGGCACAACCGCCATCCGGGTTCGGCACCTTCCTGGAGGCCAGAGAAGACGGCACGATCGAGGTGTTCACCGGAGGGCGCAAGCTCCGCGTGAACGTCAGTCCGGCCGTCGACGTCGACTCGCTCCGGCGTGGCCAGGAGGTCATGCTCAACGAGGCGCTCAACGTGGTCGAGGCACTCGGCTACGAAGAGGTCGGCGAGATCGTGATGCTCAAGGAACTACTCGACAACGGCAAGCGCGCCCTGGTCATCTCGCACGCCGACGAGGAACGCGTCGTGCGCCTGGCCGAGTCGCTGGTCGACCAGCCCATCAGGGCCGGCGACTCGCTGCTGCTCGAGCCGCGCTCCGGCTACGTCTACGAGCGCATTCCCAAGTCCGAAGTCGAAGAGCTGGTGCTCGAAGAGGTCCCCGACATCTCCTACGAGGAGATCGGCGGCCTCATGCGGCAGATCGAGCAGATCAGGGACGCCATCGAGCTGCCCTACCTGCACGCCGACCTCTTCCGCGAGCACAAGCTCAGGCCCCCGAAGGGCGTGCTGCTGTACGGCCCGCCCGGCTGCGGCAAGACGCTCATCGCCAAGGCGGTCGCCAACTCGCTGGCCAAGCAGGTCGCCGAGAAGACCGGCCAGGAAGGCAAGAGCTTCTTCCTCAACATCAAGGGCCCGGAGCTGCTCAACAAGTACGTCGGTGAGACCGAGCGGCACATCCGCCTGGTCTTCCAGCGGGCGCGTGAGAAGGCCTCAGAGGGCACCCCGGTGATCGTGTTCTTCGACGAGATGGACTCGATCTTCCGCACCCGAGGCTCTGGCGTCAGCTCCGACGTCGAGAACACCATCGTGCCCCAGCTGCTGTCGGAGATCGACGGCGTCGAGGGCCTGGAGAACGTCATCGTCATCGGCGCCTCCAACCGCGAGGACATGATCGACCCGGCGATCCTGCGGCCCGGCCGCCTGGACGTCAAGATCAAGATCGAGCGGCCGGACGCCGAGGCGGCGAAGGACATCTTCTCCAAGTACCTCGTCACCGGACTTCCCCTGCACCCGGAGGACCTCAGCGAGCACGGCGAGTCGCGCGAGGGCACCATCGCGGGCATGATCCAGAGCGTCGTGGAGCGCATGTACACCGAGAGCGAGGAGAACCGCTTCCTCGAGGTGACCTACGCCAACGGCGACAAGGAAGTCCTGTACTTCAAGGACTTCAACTCCGGCGCGATGATCCAGAACATCGTCGACCGGGGCAAGAAGATGGCGATCAAGCAGTTCCTGGAGACGGGGCAGAAGGGCCTGCGGGTGCAGCACCTGCTGGCGGCCTGCGTCGATGAGTTCTCCGAGAACGAGGACCTGCCCAACACCACCAACCCGGACGACTGGGCGCGGATCTCCGGAAAGAAGGGCGAGCGGATCGTTTACATCCGCACCCTGGTCTCCGGCAAGCAGGGATCCGAGGCCGGCCGTTCCATCGACACCGTCGCCAACACGGGCCAGTACCTGTAACGCCACGGACGTGAGGTGGCCGCGCGGATCTCCTCCGCGCGGCCCTTCCGTTTCTCCGGGGGCCTCAACGCAGTCCGGGGTCCAGCGAGTTGAGCAGTTGCGCGGCGGCGGTGCGCAGGTAGGCGATGAAGGAGCGGGCCGCCGGGTTCGGGTTGGTGGGGCGGCGGGCCACGCCGATGCGGCGGTAGAGGCGCTGGTTGACGAGCCGGCACACCTGGACGCCGGTGACGCCCTGCAGGCCCAGGCTCGGCACCAGCGCCACGCCCAGCCCGGCGCGCACCAGGCCGATCGTCACCTCGTAGTGGTCGCTGCGGCAGCGCACCTGCGGGGTGAAGCCCTCCAGCGCGCTGGCCCGCTCCAGCGTCGAAACCGGATGCTCGGCGCCGAACGTCGTGATCCAGTGCTCGTCGGCCAGCTCCGCCAGCCGTACCCGGGGACGCTGGGCGGCCTGGTGCCCGGCGGGCACCACGAGCAGCTGCGGCTCGTCGAACAGGTGCAGGACCTCCACCCCGTCCGGGCACTTCCACGGATCCAGCGCGTGCTCGAAGACCACGAGCACGTCGAGCGCGCCGCGCTCGAGATCGGGCAGCAGCTCGTACGGCTGGCCCTCCACCAGGTCGAGCCGCACGCTCGGATAGCGGGTGGCGAAGCGCGACAGGGCCAGCGGCAGCAGGCGGTACCCGGCCGAGGCGAAGAAGCCGATCCGCAGCTCGCCCGCGTCGACCCTGGCCTGGGCCAGCAGGTCCTTCTCGGCCGCCTCCAGGATGTCGACGACCTCCTGCGCCCGGTGGGCCAGCCGGCGGCCGGCCTCGGTCAGCCGCAGGCTCTGCGCGTTGCGCTCCACCAGGCCGACGCCCGCCTCCTCCTCCAGCTTGGCCAGCTGGTGGGAGACGGCCGACGGCGACAGCTTCAGGCCGCGCGCGGCCCCCGCGATGCTGCCGGTGCGGAACACCTCCAGCAGCACCCGGAGACGATGGCTGCCGAGCATGCGGCCTCCTCTGTCGAACGGACGTGGGCCTACCCTAATCAGCCCAGGTCAGGCCGCGATGAGCAGGCCCGCCTGGCGTACGGCGGCGGCCAGGTCGTCCTCGCTGCCGGCCGGGCCGCAGGCGAGCACGGCGTAGGCCCGCTCGCCCATCAGCCCGACGTCGGCCCGCACGCCGTCGTCGGTGCCGGTCTTGTTGGCCAGCCACGCGCCCTCCGGGTCGTGCCGCACCAGCGCGGGCACGAGCGTGTGGTCGGTGTTGGCCAGCATCCACTCGCGCAGCTGCACCTGCCAGCCGTTGCTCCCGGCCACCAGCGCCGCCAGGCCGGCCAGCTCCGCCGCGGTCCCCACGGCGAACGTCGGCGGGTGCTCCGGGCCGCGCGGCTCGCGGATGCGGTCCAGCAGCCGCGTACGGGTCAGGCCGAGCGCCGCCCCGGCCGCGTTGACCCGGTCGAGGCCGACCGTGCGCAGGAGCGCGTTGGTGGCGGTGTTGTCGCTCACGGCCGCGGTCATCAGCGCCAGGTCCGCGACGCTCCACGTGCGCGCGCTCAGCCCCAGCAGCAGGCCTGAGCCGCCGCAATAGTCCTCCTCCTCCAGGCGCACGGGCAGGGCCGGGTCGAGGATGCCGCCGTCGATGCTCATCGCCACCTCGGCCAGCAGGAGAAGCTTGCCGACGCTGGCCAGGGGCAGCTCGGCGTCCTCGTTGACGCCGAATCCGCCGCCGGGGCGGCGTACGGCCACCGCCAGCGTGCCGGGACAGGCCGCCGCGAGCTCGTCGAGCGTCATGGGGTGACGATCCCGCCCGGCGTGGCGCCGGTCGGCACGCCGCCGGACACGGCCAGCTCGCCCGCCACCACAACAGCCGCCAGCCCCCGAGGGGGGAGCAGCGGGTCGGCGTAGGTGGCCGCGTCCGCGATCACGGCCGGGTCGAACATCACCAGATCGGCATGGGCCCCGTCGCGCAGCACCCCGCGACCGGCGAGGCCGAAACGTGCCGCGGCCATCCCGGTCATCTTGTGCACCGCCGCCTCCAGCGACAACAGGCCCTCCTCACGCGCGTAGTGCCCCAGCACCCGCGGGAACGTCCCGGCGATCCGCGGATGCGGCCGCCCCGGCTTCGGCACCCCGTCCGAGCCGATCATCGTGAACTCCGCCGCCAGCACCCGGCGCACGTCGTCCTCGCGCATCGAATGGCTGATGATCGTCACCTGGCCGCCCTCGGCCAGCAGCAGCTCGGCCGCCGCGTCCACCGGGTCGCCGCCGAGCGAGGCGATCGTGCGGCCCTCCAGTTCGCGGTGCCCCACGGCCGAGGCCACCGAGATGAGGTCCCAGCCGCCGTTGCCGACCGTGTTCTCCCAGCCGGGCACGCCCTCGGCGATCGCGTGGCGCATCCTGTCGCGCTGGGCCTGGTCGCGCAGCCGTTCCAGCAGCGCGGGGGTGCCGCCGTCGTTGGCCCACGGCGGCAGCATCGCCGACAGCGACGTGCTGCCCGCGGTGTAGGGGTAGACGTCGCAGGTGACGTCCATGCCGCCGGCGCGCAGCTCGGCCAGCCGGGCGAGGGTTCGCTCGGTCCTGCCCCAGGCGTGCCTGCCCGCGGTCTTGTGGTGGGAGACATGCAGCGCCGCGCCGCTCCTGCGGGCGATCTCCGCCGCCTCCTCCAGCGCCTCCTCCACGCGCGCCATCTCATCGCGCAGATGGGTCACGTACGGCCGGCCGTGGCGCGCGGCCACGCTCGCCAGCGCGACCACCTCGTCGGTCCCGCCGTAGGTGCCCGGCGTGTAGATCAGGCCGGTGGACAGCCCGGCCGCGCCCGCCGCGAGCGCGTCGCCGAGCAGCCCGCACATGACGTCCAGCTCGTGCGGCGAAGCCGCCCGGTCCTCATACCCGACCACCCCGGCCCGCAGCGTGCCGTGCCCGACCAGCGAGGCGAGATGGTTGGCCCGGGGCGCCCCGGCATGCGCCTCCGCAAACCCCGCGAAGTCCCGAAATATCGGTACCCGTCCGCCGAAAGAGGTCCGGCTTGACCGCGACAGCTCCTCCAGCCGCTCCGGCAGCGCGGGGAACAGGCTCGACCCGCAGTTGCCGCAGATCTCCGTCGTCACCCCCATCCGCACCGGCGCCGCGGCCAGCTCCGCGAACTCGGGGCCGAACAGCGAGGCGGCGTCGGAATGGGTGTGCACGTCGATGAACCCGGGCGCCACCACCATCCCGGCCCCGTCCAGCACCACCCGCGCCCGGGGATCCGGCCGAGATCCGGCGCCTGGGGTGTACCCCTGAGATCCGGTGTCCAGGGCGGGGCCGTACCCCTGAGAGGGGGTCGAGGGCGGCAGGAGGACCACGCGGCCGTCCCGCGCGCCGACGTCGGCCGGGCGCAGCGGCGCGCCGGTGCCGTCGGCCAGGCGCGCGCCCGTGATGAGCAGGTCCAGCATCACAGCACCTGCCCGAGGAACGCCCGGGTGCGCTCGTGCCGGGGATTCGCCAGCACCTCGCGCGGCGGGCCCTCCTCCACGATCTGCCCGTCGTCCACGAACACCAGGTGGTCACCCGCCTCCCGGGCGAAGCCCATCTCGTGCGTCACCACGATCATGGTCATCCCGCTCGCCGCCAGGTCGCGCATGACCGCCAGCACCTCCTGCACCAGCTCCGGGTCCAGGGCGCTGGTCGGCTCGTCGAACAGCATCACCTTCGGGTTCATGGCCAGGCTACGGGCGATCGCCACCCGCTGCTGCTGGCCGCCCGACAGCTGCGACGGGTAGTGCCCGGCCCGGTCGGCCAGCCCCACCCGCACCAGCAGCTCACCGGCCCGCCGCGCCGCCTCCGCGCGCGGCACCCGCTGGACGGCGCACGGGCCCTCCATCACGTTCTCCAGCGCCGTCATGTGCGGGAACAGGTGGAAACGCTGGAACACCATGCCGACCTTCTGCCGCTGCCCGCACAGCTCATCCGGCCGCAGCAGGTGCAGCCGCCCGGCCCGCTCCCGGTAGCCGACGAGCTCGCCGTCCACCCAGACGCGGCCCGAGTCGATCGTCTCCAGCCGGTTCACGCACCGCAGGAGCGTCGACTTGCCGGAGCCCGACGGGCCCACGACGCACACCACGCCGCCTTCCGGCACCTCCAGGCTGACGCCCTTGAGCACCTCCAGCGCGCCGTACCTCTTCCTGACCGACTGCAGCCTGACCATGCTCACGACGCGTACCCCCTGCTGAAGCGTCTTTCCAGGAAGTGCTGGCCGACGCTGGCGACGCTCGTCAGCAGCAGGTACCACAGCGACGCCACCACCAGCAGCGCGATCACCTCGAAGTTCTCCAGGTAGATGCGCTGCGAGACGGTCAGCAACTCGGCCCCGGCGATCACCGACACCATCGACGTCGTCTTCAGCATCGAGATGAACTGGTTGCCGGTCGGCGGGATGATCACCCGCATCGCCTGCGGCAGCACCACCCGGCGCAGGATCTTCCTGTGCGACATGCCGAGCGACTCGGCCGCCTCGCGCTGGCCGGGATCCACCGAGCGGATGCCCGCCCGGACGATCTCCGCCATGTACGCGCCCTCGTTGATCGTCAGCCCCAGCAGCGCCGCGATGAACGGCGTGATCAGCTGGTGCGCCTGCCACTCCACGAGCATCGGCCCGCCGAACGGCACGCCGATCCCGATCACCGGGAACACCAGCCCGATGTTGAACCAGAAGATCAGCTGCACCAGCAGCGGCGTGCCGCGGAAGAACCACGTGTACAGCGCGGAGGCGCCGCGCAGCACCGGGCTGTCCGACAGCTGCATCACCGCCGCCGTCACCCCCAGCACCACGCCCAGCCCCATCGACAGCACCGTCAGCGCGATCGTGACCAGCAGCCCGCCCAGGATCCTGCCGTCGAACAGGAACGCCACGATCACGTCCCAGTGCAGGTTCTGGTTGACGACGACCGTGTACGCCAGCCACACCAGCCCCAGCGCGGCGGCGGCCGCGGCGACCATCGGTCCCGGCCGCCGCGGCTTCACCGCCTCGATCGGAAGCTCGGCCGTCACGGGGCACCCGTGTTGATCGTCACCTTGGAGACGGCGTTGGGGCCGGTGCCGTACTTGTCGAGGATCGCCTTGTAGGAGCCGTCGTCGACCAGTTCCTGCAGCGCCTTGGCGATCGCGTCACGCAGGCCCGTGTTCTGCTTGCCGACCGCGATGCCCCAGGGACCCGCGTCGTACTGCTCGGCCAGCACCTCGTACTTGCCGGTCTCCTTGGCGAACATGTACGCCACCGGCGAGTCCACGATCGTCGCGACCGTCCGGCCCGAGTCGATCGTCAGCAGGCCGGTCGGCGCGTCCTCGCTCTGCAGGATCTCCATCTTCTTCGCGCACTTGTCGTTCTGGCGCTTGCCGATCTCCAGGTTGGACGAGCCCTTGGCCAGCACGACCTTCTTGCCGCACAGGTCCGCCAGCGACGTGATGCCCTCCGGGTTGCCCTTCTTGACCATCACCGAGCCGCCCGCGTTGAAGTAGTCCACGAAGTCGACCGCCTGGCGGCGCTGCGCCGTGTCGCTCAGCGACGACATCGCGACGTCCCACCGGCCGCCCTGCAGGCCCGGGATGAGCCCGTCGAACGCCGCGTTCGTCACCGTCGTCTTCAGCCCGAGCCGGGTGCCGATCGCCGTGGCCAGATCCGGGTCCACGCCGGTCAGCTCCTGCGTGCCCGGCTTGTACATCTCCATCGGCGGATAGCCCTCCGACGTCGCCACACGCAGCACGCCCGCCTCACGGACGCTCTGCGGCACCAGCTCCTTGGCGCTCTTGCCGCCCGCCGCCGGGGCCGATGGCGCCGTCGTGCCGGAGGACGACCTGCCGCAGCCCGCGCCCAGCGCGCACACCGCGACCAGCGCGATGACCAGGTGTTTTCGCATGGCGGCCATCGTTGGCGAGCACCTCGCCGATCCCAAGGGATGTGCACGCTTCTGGCCCTCAGCATCGAAAGCCTCGATGCTGAGGGACCGGCACCCGTCACGCTTCCTACGCTGACGGGCCATGAGCATCGACAGCGTGTGGCCGGCGAGCGCGACATGGGACGACGGCGTGCTGCACCTCGGCGGCCTCGCCGTCACCGACCTGGCCCGCGAGCACGGCACCCCCGCCTACATCCTCGACGAGGCCGACTTCCGCGCCCGCGCGCAGGCCTGGCGCGACGCGCTGCCCGGCGGCGACGTGCACTACGGCGGCAAGGCGTTCCTGTGCCCCGAGGTCGTGCGCTGGCTGGACCGGCTCGGGCTCAACCTCGACGTGTGCACCGGCGGCGAACTGGCCGTCGCCCAGGCCGGCGGCATGCCGCCCGGACGCGTCGTCTTCCACGGCAACAACAAGTCCGAGCACGAACTGCGCCGCGCCGTCGCGTGGGGCGTCGGCTGCGTCGTACTGGACTCCTTCGCCGAGCTGGAACGGCTGGCCGCCATAGCCGCCGGGCACGGGACCGTCCAGCCCGTCATGATCCGGGTCACCCCCGGCGTCGACGCCCGCACCCACAAGTCCATCGCGACCGGCGGAGAGGACTCCAAGTTCGGCTTCTCCCTTGCGGCCGGCGACGCCGAACGCGCCGTCGCCCTGGTCCGCGCCCGGCCGTCCCTGCGCCTGGCGGGCCTGCACTCCCACATCGGCTCGCAGATCCTCCAGCTGGACGGCTTCGCCGAGGCCGCCCGGCGCATGACCGCCTTCGCCCGCGCCATGGACGTCGACCGCCTCGACCTCGGCGGCGGCCTGGGCATCGCCTACCGGCCCGGCGACCCCCAGCCGCCCGCCCCCTCAGACCTGGTGACCATCGTGCAGAAGGAGACCGGCGGCCTGCACCTGTCCGTCGAGCCCGGCCGTTCCATCGCCGGGCCCTCCACCGTCGCCCTGTACACGGTCGGCACCATCAAGGGCGGCACCATCAAGGGCGGCTACGTCAGCGTGGACGGCGGCATGAGCGACAACCCCCGCCCCGCGATGTACGGCGCCCCGTACACGGCCGTCCTGGCCTCCCGCGCGTCCTCGGCTCCGGCCCGAGGGTTCACGGTGGTGGGCAAGCACTGCGAGAGCGGCGACGTCCTCGTCCACGACGCCCGCCTGCCCGGCGACCTGGAGCCCGGCGACGTGCTCGCGGTGCCCGCCAGCGGGGCCTACCAGCGCTCGATGGCCAGCAACTACAACCACGTGCCCCGGCCGCCGGTCGTCGCCGTCCTGGACGGACAGGCCCGGATCGTGGTCCGCAGGGAGACCGAATCCGACCTCCTGCGCCTCTATCCCTGATCCACCCGCCCTCGGCGCCTAGCATGGCCGCCATGCTCAATCCCGGCCGCTCGCCGTACACCAGCAAGGACCGAGACCTGATCGGCGTCGCGCACGCCCGTCAGGCCCGCGACCACTTCGCCGCCGAGCCGACACCGCTCGCCGGCCTGCCGCGGCTGGCCGCCGCGCAGGGCGTCGGGCAGGTGCTGGTCAAGGACGAGAGCGACCGCATGGAGCTGGGGAGCTTCAAGGCGCTCGGCGGCGCTTACGCGGTGGCCAGGCTGGTCAGCGAGGAGGCGGGGCCGGACGCGGGGGAGGGGCTGCTGCGGGAGGTGGCGGCACGGGCGCCGTTCGTGTGCGCCAGCGCCGGGAACCACGGGATCTCGGTCGCCGCCGGAGCCAGGGCGCTCGGCGGCACCTGCGTGGTCTATCTGAGCCACGAGGTGCCCGAGGAGTTCGCCGCCCGGCTGCGCGCCCTCGGCGCCCAGGTACGGCGCAGCGGCGCCGACTACGACGAGAGCATGGCCGACGCCCTCCGGGCGGCCACCGGCAACGGCTGGCGGCTCATCTCCGACAGCTCCTGGCCCGGCTACACCCGGGTGCCCCTGGACGTCATGCGCGGCTACACCGTCCTGCTCGACGAGGCGCACGAGGCGGGCGCCACGCCCACCCATGTGTTCGCGCAGGCGGGGGTGGGCGGCCTGGCAGCGGCTGCCGCTGCCTACGTGCGCGACCGGTGGGGCGAGGACCCGGTGGTCGTCGTGGTGGAGCCCGAGGGCGCCCCCTGCCTGCTGGAGAGCGTTCAGGCGGGCGAGCCGCTCCGGGTGAAGGGCTCGCCGACCTCGCTGGGCCGCCTCGACTGCCTGGAGCCCTCCCTGCTGGCCTTCCGGCTCCTCGGGCACCTCGCCGACGCGTTCGTCACCGTGACCGACGCCCAGGCCGATCTGGCCGCCGCCGCGATGGGGGAGGAAGGCGTGCGCGTCTCGCCGTGCGGCGCCACGGGCACGGCGGGGCTGATGAGCCTCGACGACGACACGCGGAGCGCGCTGCGGCTGGGGCCTGACTCCACGGTCCTGGTGATCGGGACGGAGGGGCCGGTCTAGGGGCGGCTGGGCCGTAACCAAAGTTATGGGTCGCGAAGAAACACATGGGACAGATGGGAACCAAGTGACGCACGAGCCGCGTCAAAGCGGGCGTGCATCGTCGGGCGCCGGAGCGGCTTGCTGAACTGGATCTGCTGCGGTTCGTCGCGGCGCTGGCCGTAGTGGCCTTCCACTACCTGGTGGCCTTCAAGTCCGTGTGGGGTGAGCAGCCCGCCGAACTGTTCCCCGCCGTCGCCCCGCTGGCCGGGCTGGGAATCCTGGGCGTCGAGCTGTTCTTCATGATCAGCGGTTTCGTCATCCTCATGAGCGCCTGGGGCCGAGGGCTGGGGGCGTTCGCCCGCTCCCGGTTCGTCCGCCTCTATCCGGCCTACTGGCTGAGCCTCGCCGCCGCCTTCGGCCTGTACGGCGTGCTCGCGCTCAAGGGGCCCGACCCCAAGCTGACCGGCGCCGAGTACGCCCTGAACGCCACCATGTTCCAGCGCCTGTTCAAGGGCATCGACGCGGTCGGCGTCTACTGGTCGCTCTGGGCCGAGCTGCGCTTCTACCTGATCATGGCCGTCATGATCCTCATCGGCATCACCGCCAACCGGATCCTGATACTCGGCGGCGTCTGGCTGGCCGCCGCCACCGGCGCCCTGTTCCTGGACAACCCGGTCGTCAACGAGATCGTCATGCCCGCCTACGCCCCCTACTTCGTCGCCGGCATGTCCCTCTACCTGATCCACCGGCGCGGCTCCTCCTGGCTGCCCTGGCTCTACGTCGTGGCCGGCTGGGCCCTGGCGCTCAACGCCGCGCTCGAACGCGTCGAACGCCGGGTCAAAGCCGCCGGATCGGCCGCGATGCCGGTCACCGACCTCGGCGTCATCCTCACCGTCACCGCGATCTTCGTGGTCATGGCGCTGGTCGCGCTCGGGCTCCTGCGGATGCGCTCCAACGGCCTGCTGACCGCGCTGGGCGGCACCACCTACCCGCTGTACCTGTTCCACTCGGCCGCGGCCGTGGTCCTCATCCCGCTGCTCGCGGGGGGCATGCCGCCGTGGCTGATCGCCCTCGTGACCGCGCTCGCCGCGATCTTGGTGTCCTATCTCGTCTACGCGTGCGTCGAACGTCCGGTCCAGCGACTTCTCAGACCACGCAAGTCATCCCGAACCTCATCAGCGCCCTCCGCACAGGTCGAAAAGGCGTCGGTGCCATAACTCTGTGGCCTTGGGGCACTGTGAAGGGCATAGGCTCGGGCATATAAACGGCGGATAGCGATTTGGCTGGACGACGAGAGGTGCGCATGACGGTGCGTCGGGTGATGGGCATCGAGACCGAGTACGGCATTTCCGTACCAGGTCAGCCAGGCGCCAACGCGATGGTGACCTCATCGCAGGTCGTGAACGCCTACCTGGCCGCCTCGGCGGCCCGGGCGCGCCGCGCCAGATGGGACTTCGAGGAGGAGAACCCGCTGCGCGACGCGCGCGGCTTCGACCTGGCCAGGGAGGTGGCCGATCCCAGCCAGCTCACCGACGAGGACCTCGGCCTGGCCAACGTCATCCTCACCAACGGCGCCCGGCTCTACGTCGACCACGCCCACCCGGAGTACTCCACTCCCGAGTGCACCAACCCCCGCGCCGCCGTCATCTGGGACAAGGCCGGAGAACGCGTCATGTACGACGCCGCCACCCGCGCCTCGGCGATCCCCACGAACGCCCCGATCCAGCTCTACAAGAACAACACCGACGCCAAGGGCGCCTCCTACGGCTGCCACGAGAACTACCTCATGCGCCGGGCCACGCCGTTCGCCGACATCGTCCGCCACCTGACGCCGTTCTTCGTCTCACGGCAGGTCGTGACCGGTGCGGGCAAGGTCGGCATCGGGCAGGACTCGCGCGGCGAGGGCTTCCAGATCTCCCAGCGGGCCGACTTCTTCGAGGTCGAGGTGGGGCTGGAGACGACGCTCAAGCGCCCCATCATCAACACGCGCGACGAGCCGCATGCCGACCCGGAGAAGTACCGCCGCCTGCACGTGATCATCGGCGACGCCAACATGTCGGAAATTTCGACATACCTGAAGCTGGGCACCACGGCGCTCGTGCTCGCCATGATCGAGGACGGCTTCCTGACCCGCGACCTCGCCGTCGACAACCCCGTCCAGGCCCTGCGCGCGGTCTCCCACGACCCCACCTGCCGCTACGAGATCGCCATGCGCGACGGCCGCAAGCTGACGGCCATCCAGCTGCAGATGGAATACCTGGAGCAGGCCAGAAAGTACGTCGAAGAGCGCGGCACCGCCCAGGACGAGATGAACAAGGACATCCTCGACCGCTGGGAGTCCGTGCTCACCCGCCTGGCCGACGACCCGATGCAGCTCTCGCGCGAACTCGACTGGGTCGCCAAGCTCGAACTCCTCGAGGGCTACCGCACCCGCGACGGCCTCGCCTGGTCCCACCCCCGCCTGCAGCTCGTCGACCTGCAGTACTCCGACATCCGGCCCGACCGCGGCCTCTACAACCGCCTGGTCGCCCGCGGCCGCATGCAGCGCCTGGTCACCGAGGACGACGTGCAGCGCGCCGTCGAGAACCCGCCCAACGACACGCGTGCGTACTTCCGGGGCCGCTGCCTGCGCCAGTACAGCGAGTCCGTCGCGGCGGCCTCGTGGGACTCGGTCATCTTCGACATCCCGGGCCGCGAGTCCCTGCAGCGCGTCCCCACCCTGGAGCCGTTGCGCGGCACGAAGGCCCACGTCGGCGAGCTCTTCGACCGCTGCCGCACCGCCGCCGACCTGGTCGCCGCCCTCACCGGCGGCGATTAATCTCTCACCCCTTTTGGGTTTAGAGCTCTTCTGTGTGTTAAGGCGCTTTTGTGTGTTTCAGGCACAATCTCGCCTTTCCGTTACGGCAAGCCGCCCCCACCCCCACCCGCCGACCACCCTCCCTCCGTCCAGGGAGACGGCGGGCAGGGCGTGCCAGCTGGCCCGCCGTAACGCCGCCCGTAACCACGCGGGCGGGCCTCCAGGTCTACACCGCCTTTTCCGGCCGGGGCGCCGAGGCCCTGTTCAGCGGCGCTGGTGGACCCGTCGCGCCCGGCTCGGGTTTACGTAGGGTGGAGCTGTGGTTCCGGGTCTGGCGAAGATCGCGCGGTGATGGACGCGAAATGTCGCTCGGTTCGGGGAAGATATGGCTTAGAGGCAGTCCCCCAAGCGGAGGTAGGTAGGACATGGCGACAAAGGACACCGGCGGCCAGAAGCAGGCCGGGCGGCGCGAGAGCGAGGTCGAGGAGACCGAAGCCTCGGCGTCCGCCGACGTCCAGGAGCGGCAGGAGAAGCTCACGGACGATGTCGATGCGATCCTGGACGAGATCGACGAAGTGCTCGAAGAGAACGCAGAGGAGTTTGTGCGCTCCTACGTCCAAAAGGGCGGCCAGTAGGGGCAAGCAGCTAGAAAAGGGGTGGAAACGCCCTCGCGAGGTGCGTGGTGCCCGGGTTGTGGTTGCTCTCCGGGTGCGGTCCATTCGGGTCACCGCGCGAGGGACGGGCGTGCGCGAGGCCGCCGTGGCCGGTGAGGTCGTGGACGGGCGCGCGTCGGGTTCGTAGGGGAGAACGAGGAGGAGTCCGGGCGAAAAAGGTCCACCAGGAATGGGCTGACCATGGCATGACCCAAAGACGACTTCGAGCGCGCTTCCGCCCATCGGGGCGGGCTCCGCGCCGACCGTCAGGCCGTTCCTGGGACCTTCGCCGACCCCCTCCACTGGCGCCACAAGGTCATCCGGGTCCCCGTGACCGATTCGTGGCACACCACCGCCTTGGCGATTCCGCAACAAGGCTCTGCTCTAACTTTTCCCACGGTGGCCGGCGTCACTTGATGCGGTGGGCCAGGCCGTCCAGCAGCATGTCGAGTCCCAGGCGGAACGCGCCCTCCGGGTCGGTGGACATGCCGGTGGTTTCGCCGACCGTGGTGGAGACGCGCTGGGCGATGGGGTAGGAGACGCCGCCCATGGCGGCGGCGAGGGCGGGGGCGACGCTCTCCCACCACTGCACGTCCGTCAGGGAGCTCTCCTGCCACACACGGCGCATCGAGATCACCCCACGGGCGGCGCTGGAGACGAGGCCCAGCACGGCGGTGAGCGTCTGGTCCATCTCGATGTCGCCGAGGCCCAGCCGGTCCAGGGCGACCAGTTCGGCTTCGTACTTGCCTGATACGCCGGGTCCCGGCACGGGGCGGCCGGGGGCGACGTCGACGGTCCACGGGTGGGCCATGTGGTGGTCCCAGTTGGCCTGGGCGACGCGTTCGATCCTGGCTCGCCAGGTCGCCGCCTCGGCCGGGGGCGGGCCGGTGGCGTACACCTCGGCGGCGACGGCGTCGAGCATCAGCTCGATCAGTTCCGCGCGCCCGGCGACGTGTGGGTAGAGGGCCATGGGGCTCACGCCGAGGTCGCCGGCGATCCTGCGGATGGTGAGCGCGTCGAGGCCCTCGGCGTCGGCGACCGCGATGGCCGCGTCGGTGACGCGTCTGGGCGTCAGGCCGGACCTGCTCACCGCTTCGGTGGGTTTCCACAGCAGGCCGATCAGCTTGATCGGGTCTCCGGGCCGTTCGGCTCTCTTCGCCATTCCGCGCTCCCATCTGTTTACGATGTATTATACATTGTCTAAAACGAAGGGAGGGCACATGACCAGCGAATCAGCACCGATCTTCGCCAGAGGGGTGCGCAAGCACTTCCCGGGCAGCGAACGTCCCGCGCTCGACGGCGTCGACCTCACCGTCAGGGCGGGCAGGGTCTGCGCGCTGCTCGGCGGCAACGGCGCGGGCAAGACCACGATGATCCGCATCCTGACCACGCTGACCAGGGCGGACGAGGGCGTCGTCCGGGTCGCCGGATGGGACGTGCGGGCCGAGGGCACGCGGGTGCGGGCCTCGATCGGGCTCGTCGGCCAGTACGCGGCTCTGGACGAGGTGCTCAGCGCCCGCGAGAACCTCGAGCTGTTCGGCCGGCTGGCCGGACTCGACCGCCGCCGCGCCCGCGAACGGGCCGGTGAGCTCCTCGGTACGGCGGGCCTGCAAGAGGTGGGCAGGCGCCCGGTGGGCTCCTTCTCCGGCGGCATGCGCAGACGGCTCGACCTGGCGACGTCGCTGATCACCATCCCGGCGGTGCTGTTCATCGACGAGCCGACTACCGGCCTGGACCCGCAGGCGCGCCGCGAGCTGTGGTCGTCGGTCAGGGCGCTCACCGCCGCCGGCACGACGGTGCTGCTGACCACCCAGTACCTGGACGAGGCCGACGCGCTCGCCGACGACGTGGTGATCCTGCGCGAGGGCCGGGTGATCGCCGAGGGCACGCCCGGCGACCTGAAGAAGCTCGTCGGCGAACCGCGCATGGAGCTGCGCGAGCCGACGCTCGAAGACGTCTACATGCACCTGCACGAGGGAGTGGCGGCCTCATGACGACGACGATCTCGACGGCTCCGGTGCGGACCCACGTCTGGCGGGAGGCGCTGATCCTGGCCGGCCGTACGCTGCGGCACTGGCGGGCGCGGCCGGTCGGCTTCGCGATCCAGGTGTTCTTCCCGGTGCTCGTCATCCTGCTCATGGGCGGGCTGCTCGGCGGCGCGATCGCGGGCAGCGCGGCGCAGTACATCCTGTTCGTGATCCCGGGCGTGCTGGCCTTCACGATGTTGTCCGGCATCGAGACCACGATGATCGCGGTCACCACCGACGCGACCAGGACCGTGACCGACCGCTTCCGCTCGCTGCCGATCTCGCCGGGGGCGGTGCTGCTCGGCCGGGTGCTGGCGGACATGCTGACCTCGGCCGTGGAGCTCGTGGTGATCACGCTGGCGGGGCTGGCGCTCGGCTGGCGGTGGGAGAACGGCGTCCTGCCGGCGCTGGCGGCGTACGGGCTGCTGCTGTGGTTGCGGTTCGGACTGCTCTGGGTCGGCGTGTGGGCGGGGCTGCGGGTGGGCTCGCCGGAGGCGGTCGGTGCTGTGCAGCTGCTGTCGTGGCCGATCGGGTTCCTGTCGACGGTGTTCGTGCAGCCGTCCACGATGCCGCCGTGGCTGGGCGCGATCGCCGAGCACAACCCGCTGTCGGCCACGGCCAGCGCGGTGCGCGAGCTGTTCACCGGCGTCCATCTGCAGGGCCTGACCTGGGCGGCCGACCACGCGCTGCTGTTCGCGCTGGTGGGGCCGCTGGTGCTGGCCGCGGTGTTCTGCCCGCTGGCCATCCGCGCGTTCCAGGGGCTGAGCCGGTGAGCGAGATGATCCGGGTACGCGGCGCGCGGGAGAACACGCTCAAGAACGTCGACGTCGACATCCCCAAGCGGAAGCTGACCGTCGTCACCGGCGTGTCGGGGTCGGGCAAGTCGTCGCTGGTGTTCGACACGCTCGCGGCGGAGTCCGGGCGCCAGCTCAACGAGACGTTCTCCGCCTTCGCGCAGGGCCGCCTGCCCAGCTACGGCCAGCCGGACGTCGACCACCTGGAGAACCTGTCCGCGGTGATCATCGTGGACCAGAAGCGGCTCAGCGGCGGCCCGCGCTCGACCGTGGGCACCGCGACCGACATCGGGGCGCGGCTGCGGCTGCTGTTCTCCAGGGTCGGCGAGCCGTCGGCCGGCTACTCCAACGCCTACAGCTTCAACGACCCGGCCGGGATGTGTCCGCTGTGCCAGGGGCTCGGGGTGGCGGCCACCGTCGAGGTGGCCGAGCTCGTGGACGAGGACCGGTCGCTGGCGGAGGGGGCGATCACGTTTCCGGCGTTCGCGCCCGGCCAGTGGATGTGGAAGGCGTACGCCCGCTCGGGCTTCTTCGACGTCGGCAAGAAGGTGCGCGACTACACCGCCGAGGAACGCGAGATCCTCTTGCACGCGCCCGCCGGCACACTCAAGCCCCCCGCGGGAATGGACGCGGTCGGCACCGCCTACGAGGGCGTGGTGCCCCGCTTCACCCGCATCTACCTGCAGAAGGAGCCGGAGTCGCTCAAGGGGGCGCAGCGCGAGGCGTTCGAGCGGATCGTGGCCAGGCGGCGCTGCCCTGAGTGCGCGGGCTCCCGGCTGGCCGCCCCGGCGCGGGCCAGCCGGGTCGCCGGGCGTTCGATCGCCGACTGCAACGCGATGCAGGCCGACGACCTGCTGGCCGTACTCGGGGAGTTCGACCGTCCTGAGGTGGCGCCGCTGGTGGCCGTGCTGCGGGAGCACCTGAGCCGGATGGTCACGCTCGGGCTGGGGTACCTGAGCCTCGGCCGGGCCACCTCGACGCTGTCGGGAGGGGAGTCGCAGCGGATCAAGATGGTGCGCCACCTGGGCAGCGCGCTGAGCGACCTGCTGTACGTGTTCGACGAGCCGACGGTCGGGCTGCACCCGCGTGACGTGGACACGCTCGGCGCGATGCTGCTGGCCCTGCGCGACCGGGGCAACACGGTGATCGTGGTCGAGCACGCCCCCGAGATCATGGCGATCGCCGACCACTGCGTCGACATGGGCCCCGGTGCAGGCGGCGCGGGCGGGCAGGTGGTCTTCGAGGGCCCGTACGAGCGGCTGCGCCGGGCCGACACCCCGACCGGCGCAGGTCTGCGCGCCGACCGGGTCGAACGCGGCGAACCCCGCCCGGTCTCCGACTGGATGCTCATCGAGCACGCGTCGACGAACAACCTGCGCGACGTCACCGTCCGCGTCCCCCGCGACGTGCTGACGGTGGTCACCGGCGTGGCCGGGTCCGGCAAGAGCAGCCTCATCCTGGGCCACCTGCCCACCGCCGCGCCGGACGCCGTCGTGATCGACCAGCGGCCGATCCGCGGCTCGCGGCGCTCCAGCCCGGCGACGTTCACCGGCCTGCTCGACTCCATCCGGCAGATCTACGCCCGCTCGACCGGCCGCCCGGCGGGCCTGTTCACCCCCAACTCGACCGGCGGCTGCCCCGACTGCGAAGGCACCGGCCTCATCTACACCGACCTGGCGTTCATGGAAGGAGTCACCACGCGCTGCGAGACCTGCCGCGGCCGCCGCTTCACCCCGGAGGCCCAGCGGCACACGGTCGGCGGACGCTCGATCGCCGACGTCTTCGAGATGAGCGTCACCGAGGCCAGGGCGCACTTCCCCCAGAAGCCGGTACGCGACACCCTCACCCGCCTGGCCGACGTCGGCCTCGGCTACCTCACCCTGGGCCAGCCCCTCACCTCGCTGTCGGGCGGCGAACGCCAGCGGCTCAAGCTGGCCACCGAACTGGCGGCGCCGGGCCGTACCCTCATCCTCGACGAGCCGACCACCGGCCTGCACCTCGCCGACATCGACCACCTCGTCGCGCTGCTCAACCGCATGGTGGACGCCGGCTCGACCGTGGTCGTCATCGAGCACAACCTGGACGTGATCCGCGCCGCCGACTGGATCATCGACCTGGGCCCGGAGGCGGGGCACGACGGCGGCCAGGTCGTCTTCACCGGCACCCCGCTGACCATGGTCGAGTCGGGCGCCACCCACACAGCCCACCACCTGCGCCGCTGACGTCCTCAGCGGCTGGAGTATTCCACGCCCACGCCCAGCAGCCGCACCGGCCGGTCCAGGGTGAAGCGGTCCAGGGCGGCCAGCGCGGCGGCCTCGACGGGGACCGGGTCGGTGGTGGCCGCGGCGAGCTTGGTCTGCCGGGTCTGCGTGATGAAAGGGGCGAACCGCACCTTCACCGTCACCCGGATGACGGTACGGCCCGCGTCCGCGGCCTCGCCCGCGAGGCGGCGGGCGAACGCCGTGACGTGCTCGCGCACGGCGGCCGGATCGGTGAGGTTGGTGGTGAACGTCGCCTCGTGGCTGTGGCCGCGCGGCACCCACGGGGCGTCCGTCACGGTCGTCTCGCCCTTGCCGAGCGCGAGGTAGCGCAGCCAGGGCCCGTTCGTGGGACCGAAGCGCCGGGCCAGCTCGGCCGGGTCGGCGGCGGCCAGCTCGGCGACCGTGTGCAGGCCCAGGTCGGCGAGCTTCTTGGTCGTCTTGGCGCCGATGCCCCACAGCGCCGAGGTGGGACGCCCGCCCATGACCTCCGTCCAGTCCTCGCCGGTGAGCCGGGAAACCCCCTCGGGCTTGCGGAACTGGGCGGCCAGCTTCGCCTGGTGCTTGTTGTCGCCGATGCCGATCGAGCAGGTCAGGCCGGTCTTCTCGACGACCGCCCGCTGGAGTTCGCGGGCCAGCGCGAACGGGTCGCCGGTGCGGGCGCCGATGAACGCCTCGTCGAGACCCCACACCTCCAGCGTGATCGGAAAGCCGCGCAGGACCTCCATGACCTGAGCGGAGGCGGCCTCGTAGGCGGGCATGTCGCTGGGCAGGAACACGCCGTCGGGGCACTTGCGCAACGCCGTGCGCATCGGCATCCCGGAACGCACGCCGTGCTCGCGGGCGGCGTAGGAGGCGGTGGCCACGACCGTGCGGGGGACGGTCGGATCGCCGTTGCCGCCCACGATGACCGGGCGGTCCCGGAGCTCGGGGTGCCGCAGGATCTCGACCGACGCCATGAACGAGTCGAGGTCGAGATGCAGGATCCAGTCCCTGGTG
Source organism: Nonomuraea endophytica (assembly GCF_014203235.1). Taxonomy (GTDB): domain Bacteria; phylum Actinomycetota; class Actinomycetes; order Streptosporangiales; family Streptosporangiaceae; genus Nonomuraea; species Nonomuraea endophytica. The sequence continues at coordinate 53,739 of NZ_JACHIN010000010.1, forward strand.
GACACCACTCCAGTATCCCGCCTCACGACGTGCGGGGACGCCGCGGGCCGCGCTCGTGACGGTTCGCGGGGGAGCGCCTGCCCGCCGCACGCCTTCTGGCGCGGGTACGGCGGGCGGGGGTCAGGCCAGAGCCGTCCCGGCCGGCAGGCGGACCGGCGCGTCGCGGTAGAGGGCGGCCGAGCAGGGGGTGACCGCCTGATGGCACCCGCCGCGGTCGCAGGCCTTGATGGCGACGCTGAGCAGGGTGAGCAGGAGGTCGGTGTCGTGTTCGGTGTCGAGGCGGATGCCGACCCAGTCCTCGCTGCGCCCGAAGACGACCCGCTCGGTACCGGCCAGCGCCGGATACATCCGGCAGATGGCCGGGCGGGTGAGGCGGAGTTCGGCGTCGTCGTCGGCGTGCAGGTGGAGGATCTGGCAGGTGCCGGCGGCAACGCCGACTCCGCATGTGCAGTACGGGGCTGTCGCCTCAAGGCCGGGCCACTCGCGCAGGAGCGTCAGCACCCGGCCGGCCTGGGAACCCAGGGCGATGCCGCTTGCTCGCATGTGCTTATCGTCGTCCTGCGCGCACGCGGAGCAAAGGCGGATGCCGCCAGGGTGTTCCCAATTGTTATGGAGTGATGTGCCGGGCGATGGCGGTGAAGGCGGCCAGCTGTTCGGGGGAGAGCGCTCCGGTGAAGTGGCGGCGTACCGCGTCGAGGTGGACCGGAGCCGCGCGGTCGTGCGCGCGGCGGCCCGCGTCGGTCAGGACGACGTCCTCGCCGCGGCCGTCGAGCTCGCACTTCTCCCGGTCGACGAGCCCGCGCTGCTCCATCCGGCCGAGCTGGCGCGACAGGCGGCTGTGCGCCCAGTGCAGGTGCTCGGTGAGGCCGCGCACGCGGATGCAGTGCTCGCCGCCGGAGAGCGCGGCCAGGGCGGCCAGCACGTCGTAGTCGGCCATCGACAGGCCGCTCGCGCGTTCCAGGTCGCGGGCGACCTCCGCGTCGACGTGCAGGCGCAGGCGGCGGTAGGCCTCCCACGCGTCGAGCGCGGTGTCGTCCCTCATCTCGGTCACTCCGGCAGTCTACGGGATTTCAGTGATATGTAACAGATCTTGGGGTAGGGTTGGTTACACGTAACGAAGTAGCGGGAGTGTGGGGCATGGAACGCAAGCTGGCGGTCAACGGGGTCGAGCTCAACGTCGAGAGGTCCGGGGACGCGGGTGACCCGGCGATCGTGCTGCTTCACGGCGCGGGGCAGTCGCTCGTGGCCTGGGAGGACGAGTTCGTCGCCCGGCTCGTCGCGGGCGGGCGGCAGGTGGTGCGCTTCGACAGCCGCGACGCCGGCCGTTCGACGAGCTATCCGGCGGGCGAGCCGAAGTACGGCCTGACCGACCTCGCGGCCGACGCCGCCGCGCTGATCGAGACGCTCGGCCTGGACCGGGCCCACCTCGTGGCCATGTCGCAGGGTTCGGCGGTCGCGCAGCTCGTGGCGCTCGACCACCCCGGCCGCGTCGCCACCCTCACCCTCACCGGCGCCACTCCGGGCGGCCCCGGCCACGAGTCGCCCGACCTGCCGCCGATGGCGGACGAAATCCTGGCGCTGTTCGCCGAGGAGCAGCCCGGGCCCGACTTTTCCGACCGCGCGGCCGTGCTCGACTACCTGGTCGAGAGTGAGCGCCCCTACGCCGGGGCCGTCTTCGACGAGGCGGCGCTGCGGGCCATGGCCGAGCGCGTCGTCGACCGCACGCCGAACCTGGCCGCCCAGCTCACCAACCCCTTCCTCATCGACGCCGGCCGGCCCTGGCGCGAGCGGCTCGGCGAGATCGCGGTGCCGGTGCTGGTCTTCCAGGGCGGCGCCGACCCGCTGTTCCCGCCGGGACACGGCCAGGCGCTGGCCGCCGCGATCCCCGGCGCGCGGGCGAGGGTGCTGGAAGGCGTCGGGCACGAGATCTTCCCCCGGCGCACCTGGGACGAGGTCATCCCGGCGATCCTGGCCCACACCGCCGCACGTCCTTGATCTCCTGCGGCCGGTCAGGCGAGCAGTGCGCCGTCGCGGTAGACGAGCGATCGAGCCGGTACGGCCCAGCGTCGCACCCCCAGCGCCGGCTCACTGCCCTCGGGCACGACGGCCTGCACGAGGTGGTCGCCGGACTCGAGCGTGACCAGCACGCCGGTGCCCAGGTTCTCCAGCACGGCCACGGTGCCCGGGATGCCGTCCTGGCGTTCGGTCTCGGACAGGCCCATGTATTCGGGCCGCACGCCGTACACGATCTCGTCGCCCTCGCCGAGACCGGCGGGTGCGGCGCGGACGGCGCCCGCGACGTGCAGCGCGCCACGGGTGCTGGTGCCGGGCAGCAGGTTCATCGGGGTGGAGCCGATGAAGGAGGCGACGAACGTGGTGGAGGGCCGCTGGAAGATCTCGGCGGGGGTGCCGATCTGCACCATGCGCCCGGCCGACATGACGGCGATGCGGTCGGCCAGCGCCAGCGCCTCGGCCTGGTCGTGGGTGACGAAGACGGTGGTGACGGCCAGTTCGCGCTGCAGGCGTTTGAGGAACGTGCGCGCTTCCAGGCGCAGCCGGGCGTCGAGGTTGGACAGCGGCTCGTCGAACAGGAACGCGGCCGGATGGCAGGCGATCGCGCGGGCCAGCGCCACCCGCTGCTGCTGGCCGCCGGACAGCTGGGCGGGCCGGCGGTGCAGCAGGTCGGCCAGCGACAGGCGGCGGGCCACCTCGGCGGCCTTGCGCACACGTTCGGCGCGGGGGACCTTCCTGATGCGCAGCGGGTAGGCGATGTTGTCGGTGACGTCCATGTGGGGGAAGATCGCGTAGTCCTGGAAGACCATGGCGACGTCGCGGCGGCCCGGGGGCAGGCGGGTGACGTCCGCCTCGTTGATGCGGATATTTCCGGACGTGGGGATTTCCAGGCCGGCGATCGTCCGCAGCAGCGTCGTCTTGCCGCAGCCCGACGGGCCGAGCAGCGCGAAGAACTCGCCGTCGGCCACCGTCAGGTCGATCGCGTCCAGGGCGCGCACCCCGCCGGGGAACACCTTGGTCAGGCCGTGCAGCGAGATCACCGCTTGATACCTCCGTGGAAGCGGAAGCCGTACCGCTGGGAGACGAACAGGTACATGGCCACCACCGGCAGCGAGTAGAGCAGCGAGAAGGTCGAGATGAGATCGAGCTTGGGCGCGCCGCCCTCGGTGTAGAGGGTGTAGAGGATCACCGAGCCGGGCGACTTCTCCGGATCGCGCAGCAGGATGAACTGGAACAGGAACCCGCCCCACACGCTGGCCAGCGCCCAGACTCCGATCGTGGCCAGGCCGGGGCGTACGAGCGGGACCGTGATGTGCCGCAGGATCTGCAGCGGCGATGCGCCGAAGACCCGCGCCGACTCCTCGTACGACGTGGGCGTCTCGTCCATGAAGTCCTTGAGAATGAAGATCGCCGCCGGCAGCAGGCCGCCGGAGACGACCAGGATGACGCCCAGATGGGTGTCGATGAGGTTGAGCCGGGTTGCCAGCTCGAAGATCGGGACCATGGCTGCCGTCCCGGTGACCACCGACGACAGCAGCAGAAGCAGATACAGGAGCACGTCCCGGCCGGGCACGGACACCCGCGACAGCGCGTACGCGGCGAGCGCGGCCAGCACCACGACCAGCACCGCCGCGCCCCCGCCCTGGATCAGCGAGTTGCCGATGGAGCCCAGCGCGTAGGGGTTGTCGAGGATGGCGGCGAAGTTGGCGAGCGTGAACTCCGGCACCGACGTGGTGATCGTGGGGGAGGCGTCGAACGGCGCCGCCGCCAGCCACAACATCGGCAGCGCGAACAAGGCCAGCACGACGGCGACGAAGACCGTGGAGACGAGCCTGCCGACCGTGTGCCTGATCATGCCGGCGGCCCTCCCGCGGCGGCCGTGGCCTCCTGCCGCCGCCGTCCGCGCAGCAGCCGCAGGTACGCCAGCGCGAAGACGAGGTTGATGAGCAGGATGAGGAAGGAGACCGCGGCGCCCAGGCCGAGTTCGCCGCCGCGCAGCGCGATGTTGTAGACGTAGATCGGCAGGATCTCCGAGCGGCCCTCGGGCCCGCCGCCGGTCAGCACGAACGGCGTGAAGTCGTTGAACGTCCACAGGCTGATCAGCAGCAGGTTCGTCAGCACGTGCCGGCGGATGAGCGGGAAGACCACGTCGCGCAGCTGCTGGAAGACGTTGGCGCCGGCCAGGCGGGCGGTCTCCAGGTGGGAGGGCGGCACGTTCTCCAGCGCCGCCGAGTAGAGCATCATCGAGAACGCGGTGCCCCGCCAGGTGTTGAAGACGATGATCGACAGCAGCGGGTGGTCCAGCAGCCACGCGAACCCCGGTGTGCCGAGCAGCGCGTTGAGCGTGCCGCCGTCGCGGTCGAGCAGCGCGAACCACAGGAACCCCACCACCGTCGAAGGCAGGATCCACGACAGCAGCACCACGCCCTCGACCAGCCGCCGCACCGTCCCGCGCCGGGTGCGCAGCACCCACGCCAGCGCGAACCCGAGCCCCGCCTGGCCGATCACGGCCGAGCCGCCCACGTAGGCGACGGTCAGCCACAGCGAGGACAGGAAGCGCGGGTCGCCGAGCGCGGAGGTGTAGTTGTCCAGCCCCACCACCTGCGGGTTCGCCGCCTGGAGCCCGGTCAGCCGGTAGTCGGTGAGCCCCAGGTAGATCGTCCAGAGCGCGGGGAAGACGAGGAAGACCGCGATGAGCACCAGCGCGGGCAGCACGAACGCGGTGGCCCTGGCGCGCCCGAGCCCGGCGGCATCGGTGATCATCCCGCGATGTTGGCCGCGCCGCCGACCAGCCGCTCCAGCTTGGTCTGGTACGCGACCGCCGCCTCCTCGGGCGAGGCGCCCGACACGACCGCCGCCGTGGCCTCCTGAAGCGCGACCGACACCTGCGGATAGACCCCCAGCGGCGGCCGGTAGGCGGTGATCGGCAGGACCTCCTCGGCGATGTACTTGAGCATCGGATCCGCCGTCAGCACCTCGGCGTTGACGTCGTCACGGGCGCTGATGCGCACCTGCCCGGCCAGCTGCGACTTGGTGGCCGCCGCCGAGTGCATGAACGCCAGCAGCTCCCAGGCCAGCTTCGGGTTCTTGGAGAAGGGGTTCAGCACGCGTACCGCGCCGCCGGACATCGAGACGAAGTCCTGGCCCCGGATGCCGCCGCCCGGCTGCTTGGCCGGGATCTTCGCGTAGCCGACGACCGCGTCACGCTCGGCCATGGGCGCCACGCCCGCCTTCGGCTCGATGACCGAGCGCCAGAAGTAGTCGCTCTCCGCCAGGATCGCGATCTTGCCCTCGGCGAACTGGGCGAAGGACTTGTCGCGGCCCTTGGCCTCCTGCTGCAGCTTCGGATCGCCCAGGCCCTTGGAGTAGATCTGCTGGTAGAAGCCGAGCACGTCCTTCATGGCCTGGGAGGCGCCGGTCCACTTGCCGGTGGTGTAGATCTCCGAGCCGGCGCCGGTCAGCAGCGGCAGCGCGCCCTGCATCGTGGTGGCCTCGCCCATCGCGGTGCCCGCGTTGATCTGGATCGGCACCGGCACCCCGGCCGCCTTCAGCTTGGTCCCGGCGTCGATGATCTCCTGCCAGCTCGCCGGCTGCCACGGCTCCGGCAGCCCGGCCTTCTTGAACAGCGTCCGGTTGTAGAACAGCACGCGGCCGTCGGTGCCCTGCGGCAGGCCGTACTTCTTGCCGTCGAAGATGCCGAGCCCCTGTACGGCCTGCGGGATCTGCGACCAGCCCTCCCAGCCGTCCACCGTGGGCCCGCCCACCTCCGCCAGCGGCTTGATGTAACCGGCCTGCGCGAACTCGCCCACCCAGATGCCGTCCACGTCGATCACGTCGGCGCCGGTCTTCGACTTGAGGTCCAGGGAGAGCTTCGTCTTGTACTGCTCGTCCTCGACGCCGCTCGGCTGGAACAGCACCTTGACGTTCTGATGACTCCGCTCGAACTCCGGGATCACCCAGGTCCTGATCCAGTCGGCGCTCTCGGAGTTCTTGCCGCCGGAGATCGAGTTGGCGGCGATCGTGAGGGTCACGCTCCCCGGGCTCGACGGCTGTCCGGTGCCGCAGGCGGCGAGGGCCAGGAGGAGGGCGGCGCCGATGAGCACAGGTCGCATGTCGGCCTCCAGTTGAGGACGTGCAGACATACCGACAATCGCACGACCCGACTCGGGCGTAAAGAAACGATCTGATGAACGGTTCGCCCTGAGCTGATCGTGGGAAGTGCATGGGGCAACGCAACATGAGTAGGGTCTGGCTAAAGGTAGTGACGATTGGGGAGGGAGTCGCGTGGCATCGCACAGGGATCTGCCCGCCGGCTTGGTTGACCGATTTTTCGTGAACTCGGGGAGTTCGTCGTTCACCGAGTTCGTCAGCTCGCACGCGCCGGAGTTGCTCCCGGTACGCGGCGAGATCCTGGCCACCCCCATCGGCGACCAGGTTCCGCACGCCACGACGATCGTGGCGGCCACCTTCGCGGGCGGCGTGGTCATGGCCGGAGACCGGCGGGCCACATCGGGGAACATGATCTCGCAGCGTGACGTGCAGAAGGTGTTCCGCACCGACGACTACTCCGTCATGGGCATCGCGGGCACCGCCAGCACCGGCATCGAGATGGCCCGGCTCTACCGCGTGGAGCTGGAGCACTACGAGAAGATGGAAGGCCGCACGCTGTCGGTCAACGGCAAGGCCAACCGCCTGGCCACGATGATCCGCGGCAACCTCGGCATGGCGATGCAGGGTCTGGTGGTGGTGCCGCTGTTCGCCGCCTACGACCCCGACAAGGACGAGGGGCGCATCTTCAGCTATGACGTGGCGGGCGGGCCGTACGAGCGGGAGCGTTTCGACGCGATCGGCTCCGGCTCCATCTTCGCCCGCGGCTCGCTGAAGAAGCTCTACCGCGACGGCGCCGGCGCCGACGACACCGTGATGACGCTCATCCAGGCGCTCTACGACGCGGCCGACGACGACTCGGCGACGGGCGGACCCGACGTGACCAGGAAGATCTGGCCGCTCGTGTCGGTGATCGACGCCAACGGGTTCCGCCGGCTCACCGACGAGGAGGTCTCCGGATATGTCGAGCAGATGCTCGAAGCCCGGTTGATCTCGCCTGACGGTCCCATCGCCCCGCTGCGCTAGAAAGGAACACCTGCGGTGTCCATGCCTTTTGGATATGCCTCCCCAGAGCAGATCATGCGGGACAAGGCGGACTACGCGCGCAAGGGCATCGCGCGGGGCCGCTCGGTCGTCGTACTGCAGTACGAGGACGGCATCCTGTTCGTCGCGCCCAACCCGTCGCGGGCGTTGCACAAGATCAGTGAGATCTACGACAAGATCGGCTTCGCCGCCGTCGGGCGCTACAACGAGTTCGAGGAACTACGGCTGGGCGGCATCCGCTACGCCGACATCAACGGCTACACCTACGACCGCTCCGACGTGACCGGCCGCGGCCTGGCCAACCTCTACGCCTCCAACCTCGGCCGGATCTTCACCGAGTCGATCAAGTCGCTGGAGGTCGAGGTCGTGGTGGCCGAGGTCGGCGACACGCCCGACGGCGACGCCATCTACCGGCTCACCTTCGACGGCTCGGTCTTCGACGAGCACGGCTTCACCGTGATGGGCGGCCAGGCCGAGGCCGTCTCCGGCCGCCTGAAGGAGCGCTACCGCGAGGCGATGCCGCTGGCCGACGCCCTTGAGGTCGCGCTGGTGGCGTTGACGGAGCCAGGTGGCGAACGGCCGCCGGTGGCCCAGCTCGAAGTGGCGGTGCTGGACCGCAACCGCGAGCATCGCAAGTTCCAGCGGCTGACGGGGGCACGCCTGGAGCGCATCCTCCCCGCCGCCCCGCCGCCCTCACCCACCACCACGACCGAGCCCGACGACGCCCCCACAGGCCCACCCACGGGCCCGGACGGCGACATAGACGACGGCTCCTCACCCCTGTAGCGAACCGGGCCTGAGGGCTCGTCGGCTTCCGGGCCGAAGCGACACCTGGGCGCCGCGGCAAACCGCCGCGGCGCCCACGCACATCCCAACCCAACCCTCTCCCGCCCCGCCTCGCTGCCCCGCCGGCCGGGCCCACCCACGCCCGCCTGTCGGCCCGTAGCCACGCACATCCCGACTCACGCGCTCCTGCCGCCCTGTCCGAGCCTCGGCGGCCCGGCTGTCGGCCCGGAGCCACGCGCCCCTCGCGCTCGGCGCTCCGAGCCCTCGCGCCCCGCGTCTGCCGGTCGGTTGCGGCTCGTCTGCGGCTTGCTTGTGGTTCCACCCACGCCGCTTTTCGGGTACTGCCTGCCGTGTCGCCACGCCATTCCGGCGAGGAGGCGCAGTCCCGGATGCCGTTCGGGTGCCGTGTGGGCCGGGGCTGCCGGGGGTAGTGGGTGTGACGTGTGTCACGTGGTGGTGTGCGAACCAGGGCGCGTGTGCGGGGATCGTAGATCGTGTGAAGACTTCGACCCGATACATCCTGGCCGGCAGCGCTGTGGCCGCCTTGACCATGTCCTTCGTCAGCACCGCCTACGCCGGCACGCAGAGCACCATCACGCTGCCCGTGACGTCCATGGCGATCCCCAAGTTCAAGGCGCCCAAGGTCTTCGGGACCACCTTCCAGGCGGACCCCGGGCACGACTTCACCAAGGGCGTCCACTCGCGGCGCGACGGCATCCTGCGCGGCTGGATCACCCACGTGAGCGGCGTCAAGGCCGAGTACGAGCCGATCAAGTGGAAGAAGGGCACCCAGACCGAGGGCCACTTCGTGGGTCCGCCGGAGGGCGACGTGCGGGCCTATGCCTCGCCGATCGCGAAGAACGTGGTGTTCCTGTCGGCGTTCGGGTGCAAGGCGTCCATGCAGCACATGACCGTCGACCGCAACACCGGGCTCGGCAACAAGCGGTGCTCGCAGTCGGTGCTGATCAAGCGCGCCAAGCAGTACGAGCGTCCGGCGCTTATCACCGTCTACAAGGGGAAGATCGTCCGAGTGCAGGAGATTTACACCCCGTAGTTCCAAGGTGGGTCTTACGTTGGGGCTTGCGGCGGTAGGTGATCATAGAAAGTGGATCACCGCTGGAGGCAGCAGATGCGTGGGATCGCCGCCGCTTTGACCGGTATCACCGTGGCGCTGGGGGTGGCCGCGGTCCCGGCCCGGGCCGACGAGGACCTGGGCCTCAGGCCGTCGACCGTGCGGGCCGGCGGATGGGTGACGGTCCGGCTGCTGTGCGACCCCGATGCCGAGTCGGGGATGATCGACGGGCCCACCTCGTTCGGGGAGATCCCGATCGACGACCTGGGCGACGGCCGCTTCGAGGACGACATCCGCGTACCCATCGGCACTCCGCGGGGGCGGCAGCCGGTCTACGGGTACTGCGACGACGAGGACGAGCCCACCAGCAGGGCCTCGTTCACCGTGGTGGGGGGCAGGCCGCACGGCGGCGCCTACACCGGCTTCGGCGGTACGGCCCCGGCCCTCGCATCCCGGCCCAGCCCAGCAGATCAGGGCGCGGAGAGCGGGCTGCAGCGAGGAGCCCCGGGAGGCGCGCTCCTGTGGGCCGGAATCGGAGCGCTGGCGCTGGGCGGAGTCGCCGCGATGCGCCGCCGGTCCCGCCGCAGGGGCTGAGATGCGCCGTTGCGGGTTCGGGCCGAAGGGGGTTTCGGTCGGGGTGGTCTTGTGAGGGCCGGGGCCATCGGGGTTGTGCTGGTCGGGGCCGTTCTCGTGGTGGTGGGGAAGCCCGGGCTGGAGAAGGTCCTTGAGGGGCTCACCGATCTGGTTCCTTCCGCGGCCGTCGCGCCTATGTCCAGGTCTGAGCCTGTTCGTCTGGAGATCCCCGGGCTCAAGCTCAAGGCCGGGATCACCCCGCGCGGCCTCAACAAGGACGGCACCGCCCGCGTCCCGAGCGCAAGCCAGGCGCACCTGGTCAGCTGGTACAAGCACGGCCCCGCGCCAGGTGAGCCCGGCGCCGCCGCACTGTTCGGCCACGTGGACTCCACCACCGGCCCGGCCGTCTTCCACAGCGTCGCCACCCTACGGCCCGACGCGTTGATCAAGGTGGTCAGGGCCGACGCCTCGACGGCCATGTTCCGGGTCCGCTCGGTCGAGGCCTTCCCCAAGCGGGACTTCCCGTCCGAGCGCGTCTACAGCGACACCGACCGCCCGGAACTGCGCCTGATCACCTGTGGCGGCACGTTCGACCCGGTCAAGCGCGAGTACGCCGACAACGTGGTCGTCTTCGCCGGGCTCGCCGGCCGTACCGGAAAATGAGGAGCGACCTCGGCGGCCTGTCCGATACGCTGATTACATGCACTATTACTACTTCCTCTAAGAGGGACGGCGCCAAGCCCCCGACTACGTCCGACGCGGCCCCATGAGTGGCCCCGGGCGCGGCGAGGCGTATCCGCCGTCCGTTTCTTTTCGCGGGGCTTGGCCCCGTTCTTGGAGGAAGTGTGTCTACCGCTCTTTCCCTGCGCGCCCGCGCCCACCTGAGCGCCACCGATCTTCGCGTCACGCGTGGCGGGCAGCCGGTTCTGCTCGGTGTGAGCCTCACCGTCTCCCCGGGCGAACGCCTGGGCGTCGTCGGTGAGAACGGCCGGGGCAAGACCACGTTGCTGCAGGTCCTGGCCGGGGTTCTGGCTCCGGACGCGGGCGAGGTCAGCCGGGCCGGCACCATCGGCGTGGCCGATCAGGAGATGCCCGTCGGCGACGACCGCACCGTCGGCGACCTCATCGACGTCGAGCTCGCCGAGGTACGGCGGGTGCTGACGGCGTTCGACGAGTCCACGGCGGCGCTGGCCGAGGGGCTGCCGGGCGCCGAGCAGGAGTACGAACGCGCGCTGGCCGACGCCGAGTCGATCGGCGCGTGGGAGGCCGACCGGCGCGTGGACGTCTCGCTGGCCGCGCTCGGGGCCGTCGACGACCGTGCCCGGCCGCTGGCGGGGCTTTCGGTCGGGCAGCGCTACCGGATCCGGCTGGCCTGCCTGCTCGGCGCCGGGCACGACATGCTGCTGCTCGACGAGCCGACCAACCATCTCGACGCCGCCGGCCTGGACTACCTGACCGCCCGGCTGCGCGAGCACCCGGGCGGCGTGGTGCTGGTCAGCCACGACCGGGCGCTGCTCAGCGACGTCGTCACCACCGTGCTCGACCTCGACCCGACCCGCGACGGCCGTCCCCGTACCTACGGCGGCGGCTACGAGGGCTACCGCGAGGGCCGCGCCGCCGAGCGCGAACGCTGGGAGACCGACTACCGCGACCAGCAGAGCGAACGCCGCCGCCTGGCCGACGACCTGTCGGCCGCGCAGAACCGGCTCAGCACCGGCTGGCGTCCCGAGAAGGGCACCGGCAAACACACGCGTGCCACCCGGGCGCCCGCGCTGGTGCGGGCCGTACACCGGCGGCAGGAGGCGCTCGAGGCCCAGGTGCTGGACGTGCCGAAGCCGCCGATGCGCTTCCAGGCGCCGCCGCTGCCCGCCCCGCCCGGCGTGACGCTGCTGCGCGCCGACGGGGTGGAGGTGGCCGGGCGGATGCGCGGTCCCCAGTCGGTGCACCTGCGCGCCGGCGACCGCCTCGTGGTCACCGGTCCGAACGGCGCGGGCAAATCGACGCTGCTGGCCGTACTCGCGCAGAGGCTCGAACCCGACGCGGGCACGGTGCAGCGCGGCGGGCGGGTGGGACTGCTGTCGCAGGAGTCCCCGGAGCCGTCGCGGCGGCCGGCCCACGAGGTGTTCGACGCGGCGATGGCGCGGCTGGTCAGCACCGGCGTGCTGGCGGAGGGGGAGCGGCTGGGCCTGTCGAGCCTCGGCCTGCTGCCCTCACAGGCCGCGCACCGGCCGGTGTCGGAACTGTCGATCGGGCAGCAGCGCCGCCTCGACCTGGCGTTGCTGCTGGCGGCCCGCCCGCAGGTGGTCCTGCTGGACGAGCCGACCAACCACCTGTCGATGGCGCTGGTCGAGGAACTCACCCATGCCTTGTGTGTGACAGCCGCCGCCGTCGTCATGGCCACCCACGACCGGCAGTTGCTCCGTGATGCCGCTGATTGGCCCCGTCTCTTGCTTCGGTGACGCATCCGTGGGTGTTTCAGTAGAAACGCGCCCATCCGTTACGGCCTAGCCACGCCCACCCCCACCCGCCGCACGTGCCCGGCCTCCGTCCAGGGAGACGGCAGGCCGGCGCGCGTGGCGGGCCGCCGCGACGCCCGCCCCGCCAGCCCGTTACCGGCGCACCCATAACCCAATCGGCCCCCGGGACGATGCCTTGGCCGGAGAGCCGGAGAGCCGGAGAGCCGGAGAGCCGGAGAGCCGGAGAGCCGGAGAGCCGGAGAGCCAGAGGGGCGGAGAGCCAGAGGGGCGGAGGGGTGGAGGGGTGGAGGGGTGTGGGTTAGGTGTGTAGGGATTGGAGGATTTGGTGGAGTTTTGCCTTGTTCTCTAGGCCTATGCCCGGGTGGTCTGGGAGGCGGAGGTGGCCGTTTTCGATGGTGGCGTTGTCGGCGAAGCCGCCCGTCGGCTCGAACTCGCCCGGGTAGGACTCGTTGCCGCCGAGCTTCAGGGCGGCGGCGATGTGCAGGGCGAACTGGTGGCCGCCGTGCGGGATGCAGCGGCGGGCCGACCAGCCGTGCCGCTGCAGCATGGCCTGGATGCGCAGGTATTCGGCCAGGCCGTAACTCAGGACCGGGTCGATCTGGATGAGGTCGCGGTCGGGGCGCATGCCGGCGTACCGGAGGAGGTTGCGGGCGTCGGGGAGGGAGAAGAGGTTCTCGCCGGTGGCCAGCGGTCCCGGGTACTGCTCGGACAGCGTGGCGTGCAGGGCATGGTCGAGGGGGTCGCCGGGTTCCTCGTACCAGGCGAGGCCGTAGGGCTCCAGCGCGGCGCCGTAGGCCAGGGCGGTGGCCAGGTCGAAGCGGCCGTTGGCGTCCACGGCGAGGTGGGCGCCGTCCACGACGTCGAGGACGGCTTCGACGCGGCGCAGGTCCTCGCGCAGGGACGCCCCGCCGATCTTCATCTTGACGGTGGTGTAGCCGAGGCCGAGGAAGCGCCGCATCTCCGCCTGGAGGTCCTTGAGCGTCCTGCCGGGGGCGTAGTAGCCGCCGGCGGCGTAGACGAAGACGGACCCGTCCGGCTCGCCCAGGGCGTGGCGGTCGCACAGCCAGCGGTAGAGCGGCTTGTCCTCGATCTTGGCGGCCAGGTCGTGCAGGGCCATGTCGAGCACGCCGACCGCGACGGAGCGTTCGCCGTGGCCGCCGGGCTTCTCGTCGCCGGTCATGACGGGCAGCGCCTTGACCGGGTCGAAGGTGACGCCGTCGTCGGTCAGCAGGCTGTCCGGGTCGGCTTCGAGCAGGCGGGGCGCGATACGGCGGCGGATGATCTCGCCCGCGCTGTAGCGGCCGTTGGAGCTGAAGCCGTAGCCGGTCAGCGGGCGGCCGTTCCTGATGACGTCGCTGACGATCGCCACGATGGAGCAGTCCATGCGGCCGAAGTCGATGTAGGCGTTGGCGATGGACGAGCTGATCGGGATCGTTCCCTCATGGATGGCGATGATCCGCGGCATGGGCCTTCTCCTTGCGTGGGCCGCCGATGGTCTTCTCGAACAGTTCGCGGTCCAGGCCGCCGTCCTCCCACCGGGCCACGACCACGGCGGCCACCGCGTTGCCGAGCACGTTCGTGACGGCCCTGATCAGGGAGAGGAAGCGGTCGACCGACAACACCAGCGCGAGGCCGGCGATGGGCACCAGCCGCACCGCCGCCACGGTGTTGGCCAGCGTCACGAACGCCGATCCGGTGACCCCGGCGGTGCCCTTGGACAGCACCAGGAAGACCAGGAACAGCAGGAGCTGGTCGCCGAGGCTGAGCGGCACGCCGTACACCTGACCGATGAAGACGACGCAGATGGGGATGACGACGGCGACGCCGTCGAGGTTGAAGGAGTAGCCGGTCGGGACGACCAGGCCGACCACCGAGCGCTTGCAGCCGAACTCCTCCAGGCGCGCCATGAGCTGCGGCATGACCGACTCGGACGAGGAGGTTCCCAGCACGATGTACAGCTCGCGGCGCAGGGCGAGGACCAGGCGCAGGTAGGAGAAGCCGGCCATGCGGCAGATCGGGACCAGGACGACCAGCATGAAGACGGCCAGCGCGAGGACGGAGACGCCGACGAGCTTCATGAGCGCGGTGAGCGTCTCCGGGCCGTACTTCCCGACGGTGTACGCGACGGCGCCGAAGGTGCCGATCGGCGCCAGGTACATGATGAAGCGGATCATGCTGAAGAACACCTCGGCCAGGCGCGTGCAGCCGCGGGCGATGGGCTCGCCCACCTCGGGCGGCAGCGCGAGCAGGGCCAGGGCGAACAGCACGGCGAAGATCAGCACCTGCAGGACCTCGCCGGTGGCGAAGGAGCCGACGGCGTTGTCGGGGATCATGTGGGTGAGCCAGTCGGCGAAGGTGCGCTCGGTGCCGCCCTTGACGTAGTCCGTCAGCTCCTCCGAGGCGCCGGCGGGCGGGGCCACTCCCGCGCCGGGCCGCAGGAGGTTGACCGCGGCCAGGCCGATGAGCATGCCGAGCGTGGTGACGATCTCGAAGTAGATGATCGCCTTCAGAGCGATCCTGCCGACCGACTTCAGGTTGCCGGCCGAGACGATGCCGCTGACCACGACCAGGAACACCACCGGCGCGATCACCAGCTTGATGAGCGCGATGAAGACGTCGGCCAGGGGCTTGAGCTGGGCGCCGGTCTCCGGCCACACCAACCCGAAGATCGCGGCGGCGATGGCCGCGACGAGCACCTGCATGCTGGTGTTACGCGCTAACGCCCGCATGGCTCACCGCACCAGGGTGTCGCGGAGCGCCCCGCGGTCGACGTCGAGGCCGAGCCCGGGCCGGCCGGAGAGCGAGATCTTCCCGGCCTCGGGAACGGGGGAGCCGGGGAACAGCTGCAGGCCGACCTGGCCCATGCCGAGGTGCCATTCGAGGATCCAGCCGTTCATCATGCCCGCGAGGGTGTGCATGCTGAACAGCGGCCAGCCTCCGCCGTGCGCGACCGGCAGGTTGTAGATCTGGGCCAGGTGGGCGGCCTTGCGCGCCTCGGTGAAGCCGCCGCAGTAGCAGGGGTTGGGCTGCAGGATGTCCACGGCGCGGCGCTCGACCAGTTCGCGCAGCCGCCAGCGGTGGCCTTCCATCTGCCCGGCGGCCAGCGGGATCGAGGTGTGCTCGCGCAGGTCGGCCAGGGCGCGGGCGTCGTTCTGGTGCAGCGGTTCCTCGAACCAGGTCAGGTCGCAGTCCTCGACGGCGCGGGCCAGGTACTTGGCCTCGGTGGGGGTGAACAGGTAGTTGGCGTCGATCATGAGGTCCACGTCGCCGCCGACCGCCTCACGCACGGCCCGGATCCGGCGGGCGTCCTCGCGCCAGCCGCCCCCGTCCACGCCGACGACCATCTTCAGCGCGGTGAACCCGGCCGCCACCTGCAGACGGGCGGCCTCGGCGAGCTGGTCCCTGTCGTACTGCGGGAAGCCGAACGTCACATAGACCGGCAATTGTGTACGGGCGCCGCCGAGCAGGGAGGCCACCGGGCGGCCCTCGTGCTTGCCGGCGATGTCCCACAGGGCGATGTCCAGCAGGGACAGGGCGCTGGAGACCACGCCGGTCATCGTGCGGGGGTTGAGCTTCTGCCAGACGCGCTGGTGGACGGCCTCGACCTCGCGCGGGTCGAGGTCGGCGACGACGGGCAGGAAGTGGTGCTCCAGGGCGGCGACGACGGAGCGGGCCAGGAAGTGGCCGGTGACGGCCACGCCGGTCAGGCCCTCGTCGGTCTCGACCTCGCAGAAGACGAACTCCTTCTGCTCGGCTCTGCCGTACCCGGCGACCCGGCCCTCCAGCAGCGGCACCTCGATCGAGGTGGTGTGCACGCTGGCCCGGATGTCCTTGATCTTCATGCTGTTCCTTCGTTCGGGGGGTGGTGGAAGGAGCTTCTCCCCGAAAATCGTCAACTGTCAACGATTTGCAATTTGCGGAGTGCTGGGATAGGGAAGATCGAGTGGGCGACTACACCGACGCGCTCCGGCGCCGGGTGGCCGAGCGGCAGGCCACCTCACTTCCCCAGCTGATCGTCGAAGAACTCGAAAACATGATCATCAACGGCGCGCTGAAGGGCGGTGACCGGATCAACGAGTCGGCGCTGGCCATGCGGCTGGGCGTCAGCCGCGGGCCGGTCCGCGAGGCCTGCCGCCAGCTCGAACGCAGCAGGCTGGCCGAGTTCCGCGCCAATCGCGGCATGTTCGTCAGGGAGATCTCGGTCGAGCAGGCGGCCCAGCTCTACGACATCAGGGCGAGCCTGTTCGGGCTGGCCGGGCGGCTGGCCGCCGAGCGGGCCGGCGAGGACGACGTGGCCGGGCTGCTGGACGTGGTCGAGCGGCTCCGGGACTGCGCCGACATGGATCACTACTATCCGCTCAACGTGGATCTGCACCGGCGCCTGGTGGCGTTGTCCGGCAATCCCCGCCTGGTCGAGCTTTATGACGATATTTCCAAGGAACTGCACCTGTTCCGCCGCCACGGCCTGGAGACCGACGCCGCCCGGGAGATCTCCAACGCCCAGCACGGGGAGATCGTCGAGCGCATCGCCGCCGGTGACGCGGTCACGGTCGGCCGCCTGATGGAGGAGCACATCCTGGCCGGCAAGAGCCGCATGCTGGGTGGGTCAGCACACGGCGTACCGCGCGCCGTATCGAACAAAGAGTGATATGTCGGGACATGCGGCGCGGGCGGCGCAAAAACGCCAGGCAAGATCCCTCCCGCTCGCCGATCCGTGGGCATAGTGTGAGGTGATGGATCGTCGCATCTTCGGACTCGAGAACGAGTACGGCGTGACCTGCACGTTCAGGGGACAGCGCAGGCTGTCACCGGACGAGGTCGCGCGCTACCTCTTCCGCCGAGTCGTGTCCTGGGGCCGATCGAGCAACGTCTTCCTCCGCAACGGCGCACGCCTTTACCTCGACGTGGGCAGCCACCCCGAATACGCCACCCCCGAGTGCGACAACGTCGTCGAGCTCGTGACGCACGACAAGGCGGGCGAACGCATCCTCGAAGGCCTTCTCGTCGACGCCGAGAAACGCCTGCGCGAGGAGGGCATCGCCGGCGACATCTACCTCTTCAAGAACAACACCGACTCCGCCGGCAACTCCTACGGCTGCCACGAGAACTACCTGGTCGGCCGGCACGGGGAGTTCGGCCGCCTGGCCGACGTGCTCATCCCGTTCCTGGTCACCCGGCAGATCATCTGCGGCGCCGGCAAGGTGCTGCAGACGCCGCGCGGGGCCGTCTACTGCGTCTCGCAGCGCGCCGAGCACATCTGGGAGGGCGTCTCCAGCGCCACCACGAGGTCCCGGCCGATCATCAACACCCGTGACGAGCCCCACGCCGACGCCGAGCGCTT
Source organism: Nonomuraea endophytica (assembly GCF_014203235.1). Lineage (GTDB taxonomy): Bacteria > Actinomycetota > Actinomycetes > Streptosporangiales > Streptosporangiaceae > Nonomuraea > Nonomuraea endophytica. Next base: position 71,152 of record NZ_JACHIN010000010.1, read on the forward strand.
CCGCCGCCTGCACGTCATCGTGGGCGACTCCAACATGAGCGAGTCCACGATGCTGCTCAAGGTCGGCGCCACCGACCTGGTGCTGCGCATGATCGAGGCGGGCACGGTGATGCGCGACCTGTCGCTGGAGAACCCGATCAGGGCCATCCGCGAGGTCTCCCACGACATGACCGGCCGCCGACGGGTGCGCCTGGCCAACGGCCGCGAGGCCTCCAGCCTGGAGATCCAGCAGGAATACCTCTCCAAGGCCAGGGACTTCGTCGAGCGCCGCGGCGGCGACCCGATCGCCCACCGGGTGCTGGAGCTGTGGGAGCGCACGCTGCGCGCGGTCGAGACGGGCAACCTCGACCTGGTCTCGCGCGAGATCGACTGGGTGACCAAATACCAGCTGATCGAGCGCTACCGCAAGAAGTACGACCTGCCGCTGTCCTCGCCGCGCGTGGCGCAGCTGGACCTGGCCTACCACGACGTGCACCGCAAGCGCGGCCTGTTCTACCTGCTGCAGAAGCGCGGCGCGGTGGAGCGGGTGGCCTCCGACCTGAAGATCTTCGAGGCCAAGTCGGTGCCGCCGCAGACGACCAGGGCGCGGCTGCGGGGCGAGTTCATCCGCAAGGCGCAGGAGAAGCGCCGCGACTTCACCGTCGACTGGGTGCACCTCAAGCTCAACGACCAGGCGCAGCGGACCGTGCTGTGCAAAGACCCGTTCCGCAGTGTGGACGAGAGGGTGGACAAGCTCATCGCCGGAATGTAGTGGGTCGTTTACCCCGGGCCTACATCAGTCTCGGATAGTGTGGCGCGAAACCTAGACGTCTGTCCCGAGGGAAGTCCATGCGCCGCCGCCTGGCCGTACTGGCCGCCGTGCCTTTGATCTTCACCGCCGCCGCGTGCGGAACCGCCGAGCCGACCGGCTCCACATCGGCCACCGCGTCGTCGGGGGTGAAGGTCGCGGGCAACCTCAACGCCAAGCCGACGGTGACCTTCCCCTCGGGTACGCCCGCCGCCAAGTCCTCCTACGAGGTGATCAACGCGGGCACCGGCCCCGCGATCAAGAGTGGTGACAAGCTGATCGTCAACCTGACCGTCTACGACTGGGACGGCAAGGGCAACGCCTTCCAGGGCTCCTCCTACGACTCCAAGCAGCCGGAGACCATCGCGGTCGACCAGCAGCTGCCCAAGGTCCTGCAGGACGGCTTCGCCAAGGTCAAGCACGGCGGCAGGCTGCTGGCCGTCATGGCCGCCGACGCCGCCCCGCAGCAGCAGCAAACGCAGGCCGCCCAGCCGACCAAGGTGTTCGTGCTGGACGTGGTCGGCGGCGCGCCCGTCGCGCTCAAGTCCGCCAGCGGGGAGGAGACCAAGGAGTCCATCAAGGGCGTCAAGGTCGTCAACCCGGGCGGCGAGAAGGCGCCCACGCTGACCACCAAGACCGGTGACAAGGCGCCCAAGGACCTGGTCGTCAAGACCGTGATCAAGGGCACCGGCAAGCCCGTCGCGGCCAACCAGACCCTCGACGTGCACTACACCGGCAAGATCTGGGGCACCGACAAGCAGTTCGACTCCAGCTGGGAGCGGGGCCAGCCGGCCAACTTCCCGCTGAGCGGCGTCATCCAGGGCTGGCAGAAGGGCCTGGTCGGCGTGCCGGTCGGCAGCCGCGTCGTGATGAGCATCCCGCCCGCCATGGGCTACGGCGCCCAGGAGCAGAACGGCATCCCCGCCAACAGCACGCTGGTGTTCGTCGTGGACGTCCTCGCGGCTTACTGACACCTGGTCTGACAGCGCGGTAGCATCTCGTGGCCCGGGGCATCGCCCCGGGCCACTGGCGTTGTGCGGAAGGACGTTTTGCGGAAGGACGTTTTTGCGGAAGGACGTCGATGCGGCCGATCCTGCTCCTGATCCCGGCCCTCGCGCTGACCGCGTGCACCGCCCCCGCCGCCCAGGACCCCGGGCTGAAGGTCGGCGGCGCGTTCGGCGCCAGGCCGTCGGTCGTCTTCCCCGAGGGCAAGCCCTCGGGCGCTCTGCAGATCGACCAGCTGACCGCGGGAAAGGGCGCCCGGCTGGGCGCGGGGGACGTGGCGATCGTCCACTACACCGCGCACGTGTGGGACGGCCGGGAGAACCGCCGGGTCGACTCCAGCTTCACCCGCGGCGCTCCGGCCGCCTTCCCCGTCGGGCAGCTCGTTCCCGGGCTGGACAAGGCGCTGCGCGGGCGGACGGTCGGCAGCCGGGTGATCGCCGCCATCCCGCCGTCGGAGGGCTTCGGCGCCAACCCGCCGCAGGGCGTCGGCCCTTCCGACGGACTCTTCTACGTGATCGACATCCTGGGCGCGCACGCCAAGGGCGAGTCGGTCAAGGGGCGCGCGAGCGCGTACGCGGGGATCAGGGTGGGCGGCGGCGCGCGGCCGGAGCTGTCGCTGCCGGTCGCCCCGCCGCCCGCACGCTACTCCGCCAAGGTCCTGGTCAGGGGTGACGGGCCGAGGGTGGAGCGGGGGCAGCTCGTGGTCACGCAGTACGAGGGCGCGGTGTGGGCGCGGCGGAGTGTGTTCGACTCCACCTGGAAGAGCGGGCGGCCGCGCGCTTTCACGGTCGGCGACGGCGGCGTCATCAAGGCGTGGGAGCGCGCGCTGACCGGCGTGCCGGTCGGCAGCCGCGTGCTGGTCGTCGCCCCGCCGCGGATGGCGTACGGCAGTGCGGGCCTGCCCGCCTTCGGCATCCGCGGCGCCGACACCCTGGTCTTCGTCGTGGACGTGCTGGCCGCCTACCGCTGAGCGCGGGGACCTAGACTCGCGGGCGTGAACGACGACCTCGACGCGCTGGCCAACCTGCAGGACCCGGTACGGCGGGCCCTGTACGACCACGTCGTGGCCGGCGGCGGCGAGGTCGGCAGGGGAGAGGCGGCCGAGGCCGCGGGAGTCTCCCGCACGCTGGCGGCCCACCACCTCGACAAGCTGGTCGAGGCCGGCCTGCTGGAGGCGGGTTTCCGCGCCCCGGAGAGGAAGGGTCCCGGCAGCGGCCGCCCGGCCAAGGTCTACCGGCGGGCCAAGACCGAGCGTTCGGTGAGCCTGCCGCCGCGCGACTACGGCGTGCTGGCCGGCCTGCTGGCCGAGGTGGTCGACACGCTGGGCGCCGAGGACCGGGCCGAGACGGTCGCGCGCCGGGCGGGCGAGCGCCTGGGCCGGGACCGCCGGGACGCGCCGGTCACCGGCGTGCTGCGCGAGCGGGGCTACGAGCCTTACGCCGAGGGCGGCGTCCTGCGCATGCGCAACTGCCCGTTCCACACGTTGTCGCAGGAGCAGCCGGTGCTGGTGTGCGCGATGAACCTGGCCCTGTGCCAGGGGCTGCTGGAAGGCATGGGCGGCGATCCCGGCCTGGCCGCGCTCGATCCCCGGCCGGGGGAGTGCTGCGTCACCATCGCCGAACCTTCTAAAACAAATGAAGATTGACATAGAAGGTGGGGCATGGTGAGGTGAAGCCCATGCACCTGGCACAGATGAACGTCGCCCGCCTGCTCGCCCCCGCCGACGACCCCCGCATCGCCGACTTCATCGACGGACTCGAGCCCATCAACGCCCTCGCCGACGCCGCGCCCGGCTTCGTCTGGCGGATGCAGGCCAACGAAGACGACCCCAGGGAACTGCTGAGCTACGACCACGACGACTACCTGGCCACCACGCTGTCGGTGTGGGAGTCACGCGAGACGTTGTGGAACTTCGTCTACCGCTCCGCCCACTTGGAATACCTGCGGCGGCGCCGGGAGTGGTTCGAGCACATCGCGGAGCCGTACGCGGTGATGTGGTGGATCCCCGAAGGGGAGCTGCCCACGACGGCGGACGGCTTCGCACGACTACAGCGCCTCAGGACCGAGGGACCCGGCCCCGAGGCGTTCACGTTCAAGGAGTTCTACGAGGCGACCGCGATGCCCAGGCACATCTCGTCCTGGGTGCCCTCGCCCCAGACCACGTAGCGCGGCGGCAGCTTCTGCAGCAGCGGCAGCTGGGCGCGCAGCGAGGCGTCGTGCGTGCACGTCACCCGGATCGTGTCGCCCTTCTTGACCGCCACCGGCTCGGGCAGCGGCTGCAGCGCCTGGTTGTCGAAGTTGTACTCGGGCACGTCGAGCAGCGTGCGCCCGTCGGCCTTGCCCGGGTTGAGCTCCACCTTGATCGAACGGCCCAGCAGGTGCATGTGCCCGGCCAGCGCGTGCAGCGTGAAGGCCGCAGGCGAGGTCAGGTCGCAGTGCTGGGTGGGGCCGGGCTTGACCTTGCCCTTGGCGCACTGCTCCAGCAGCGCCCCCGCCTGCGTGGCCGAGGCGCGCCCGAGACGCTTGCCGATGTCCTGGATCGCCGCCTCGCGCTCGCACAGCGGGCCCTTCTCACTCGCGGTGCACGGCAGCTCGGTCGGCGCGGGGAACAGCGCCGTCACCAGCGGCGTGCGCTTGCCTGACGCCAGGCGCAGCCGCACGCTCGACTGGTCGGTGCCGGCCGGCTTCCCGTCCAGCGCCAGCGTGCTGTAGTGCACCTGCATGACCAGCGCGCCGCCCTTGGCCATCGGGTAGCCGAGCTTCGGATCCAGCAGCACCTCGTTGGTGCCCGGCGCCCAGTGGCCGATCCAGGCCGCGTTGTCCACGCCGGCGTCGCCGAAGCAGGTCCAGCCCTCGCCGTCGTCCTTGGCGTCGACCTGCTTCACCTCCGCCAGCGCCTCCGGCGCCACCGAGAACAGGATCGCGTGATGGACCACGTCGGAGTTCTGGGCGGCGAACTGGGTGCCGGTCAGGAACGCGTCGGCGCCGCCCAGGCCCGGATCGACCAGGAAACAGCGGTAGACGTCGGTGCCGCCCGCGGGCGGCTTCGGCGTGTAGGGCTTCGGCATGGTCGCCGTCACGAAGCGTTCACCCGCACGCAGCGGGGCGGCCGGCGCCGGGGTGGCAGAACCGTGAAGTCCGTGCCCTCCATGCGAAGCCGTCGCCGACGGCGGCGGCGACGGTGTCGCGGTGGTGCCAGATCCCCGGGCCGGTCCGCTCCCGCAGGCCGCCAGCAACATTGCCGCGGCGGCCAGCACAACGCCCGCCCCGATGCGTGTGCGTGTCATACCTTTACGCTCTCGCGTCAGGGCGTGAGCGTCATCACACTCAGGGCTGATCTGTCTACGCCTTAGGTCGGAGCCCGCGCCTACCCCAGAAGGCCTGCCACATGCCGCCCCGCCGCCGCCGAGGTGAGGAAATAGGCCAGATCCTCCTCAAGCCCGCGCCCCATCGTCGACAGCTTCACCGGCGCGGCGCTCAGCGCCTCGCGCAGGCCGTCGACCGGCACCGCCACCAGCTCATGCCGTACGGCCAGCACCTCGGCCTGGTCCCTGACCCGCTCCCCGAACGCCCCCGGCAGCTCCGGCACCGGCACCTGCGCCGGGGCCAGCGCCACCCGTCCATAGGCGGTCAGCGAGTGGTGGGAGACCCCCACGTGCCGCTCGCGCTTGTCGCCCTCGCTGACCCGCAGCGCCGCCACCGGCCGCCCGCGCAGCACGGCCGCCGCGTTGACCGCCTCGCCCGCCGACACCCCGGAGAAACCCCACCGGGTGCCCGTGCCGAGGTTGCCGGGGCCCTGGGTCACGATGGCCACGTCCGCCTCCAGCACGTGCCTGGCCGCCAGCAGCCCGGTGTGCGTGGTGACCGCCTCGACGTCGCCGCCGAAGGCCTGGCCCACGGTCACGACCCCGCTCAGCCAGCCGATCTCGCGCAGTTTCGCGCACGACATGGAGAACCAGGCGGGCAGCGCGCCGCCGTCCAGCATCACGTAGGCCACGCGCACGCCGGGGCGCGCGGCGTACAGGCCGCACAGGATCGGGGCCAGCGCCGAGTGCAGGTCGGCCACCACGACCGGCATGCCGTCCAGCGAGTCGGCCTCGCGCAGAAGCTCGTGATAGGGCGAATCCTGCTCGTCCGCGCCCAGCACCGTGGCCTGCAGCGGGGTGTAGCGAGCCTTCACCAGGTGACCGGGACCGGTGGGATCTTCCGGCAATCTGTTCGGGACGGCCACCACCATGGCGTAACCTCCCGTACCGAGACCCATCGCGAGTGCCGTCGTGTTGAGCAGCACCTCGTCGCCGGGTTCCGGGCGGCCCACCAGGGGAGGGTAGGCCAGCGCCCGGCACTCACCCTCGGGAACGGCGACGTCGAGCTCCACCGCCCCAGGCCACTCGCGCCGGATCCGCGTCACCTCGCCCATGCGCCATCTGATCACCAGGGCAGGGTAGCGTCGAACACAGGAGGAGTGAGGGCAGATGTCGCGCCGTAAGACCGAGCGGTTGCTCAATCTTGTGATCTGCCTGCTCGCCACGCGCCGGCCGCTGTCGGCCGAGCAGATCCGCCAGGCCGTGCCGGGTTATGACCGCGACGGCGACGAGGCGTTCCAGCGCATGTTCGAGCGCGACAAGAACGAGCTGCGCGAGATCGGCATCCCCATCGACGTCGTGCGCGACCCGTGGGAGGACGAGCCCGGCTACCGCATCGAGCGCCAGTCCTACGAGCTGCCCGAGATCACGCTGGAGGCCGACGAGGCCGCGGTGCTCGGCCTGGCCGCGCAGGTGTGGCAGCGCGCCAGCCTGGCCGAGGCGGCCTCGGGGGCGCTGCTGAAGCTGCGCGCGGGCGGCGTGGCCACCGACCCGGCCGGCGGCGGCGCGCTGGAGCTGCGCGTCGACACCCGCGACCCGGCCTTCCCCGCGCTCTGGGACGCCGTGCGCGACCGGCGCGTGGTCCGTTTCGACTACCGCAGCGCCGGCAGCGAGAACGTGCGCACCCGCACCGTGGAGCCGTGGGGAGTGGTCAGCCGCCGCGGCCGCTGGTATCTGGCGGGCTTCGACCGCGACCGCGACGCGCCGCGCGCCTTCCGGCTCAGCCGCATCATCGGGCAGGTCGCCGCCGTGGGCAGGCCGGGCGTGGTCGAGGTGCCGCCGGGCGTCGACGTGCGCGAGATGATCGGCTTCCCCGAGGAGCCGATGGAGGAGCGCGTGGCCACCCTGCGCGTACGGCAGGGCGCGGGCGAGGGCCTGCGCCAGCTCGCCTCCGTCACCCGCGCGGGCGGCGGCGGATGGGACGAGGTGGAGCTGGGCTTCTCCGACCCCGAGCGGCTGGCGGGCTGGATCGCCAGCATGGGCTCCGACGTGGAGCTGCTCGACCCGCCCGACGCGCGCGAGGCGGTCATCCGGCGGTTGAAGGGGGCGCTGGCGTGAGCCGCGAGGTGGCGTTGGGCCGTGGTGAAGAGGGCGGGGGCGTGAGCCGCGTGGTCGGGTCGGTCGTGGTGAAGGGGGCGTGGGCGTGAGCGGAAGCGCGGATCGGCTGCCGAGGTTGCTGGCGCTGGTGCCGTACCTGATGTCGCACCCGGGTGCGCAGGTCGGCGAGGTGGCCGAGGTGTTCGGCCTCAGCGAGAAGCAGCTCATCGACGACCTGCAGCTGGTGTGGATGTGCGGCCTGCCCGGCCACACCCCCGGCGACCTCATCGACGTCTCCTGGGACGGCGGCGAGATCGTCATCGACAACGCCGACACCATCGCCAGGCCGCTGCGCCTGGGCATCGACGAGGCCAGCGCCCTGCTGGTGGCGCTGCGGATGCTCGGCGCGATGCCGGAGTTCGCCGAGGTGCCGGGCGACGCGCTGCCGCGCGTGGTGGCCAAGCTGGAGCGCGCGGCGGGCGAGGGCGCCGCCGCCGTCAGCAGCCAGGTCGCCGTGGACGTCGACGCCGCCCCGGACGCGCTGCCCCGGGTGCGCGACGCGCTCAACAGGAAGCGCCGCCTGTCGCTGCGCTACTACGTGCCGGGCCGCGACGAGGTGACCCCGCGCGAGGTCGACCCCACCCGGGTCATGGTCGTCGACGGCCGCACCTACATGGAGGGCTGGTGCTACCGCGCCGAGGCGATGCGGCTGTTCCGGCTCGACCGGGTCGTGGGCGTCGACGTGCTGGACGTGCCCGCCGACCCGCCCGCCGACGCCGAGCCGATCGACGTCACCCAGGGCGTCTTCCGGCCCTCGCCGACCGACGAGCTGGTCGAGCTGGAGGTCAGCGCGGCCGGGCGGTGGGTGGCCGAGTACTACCCGGTCGAAGGCGTCACCGAGCTGGGCGAGGGCAGGCTGCGCATCGCGCTGCGCGCCCGTGACGAGGACTGGGTGCTCAAGCTGGCGCTGCGGCTGGGCGACACCGGCCGCGTGGTCGCCCCCGAGGCGATGGCCGAGCGGGTGCGCGAGGAGGCCGAGCGCGCCCTGGCCCTGTACGCTCACCGGTCATGACGTGGATCTTCGTGGCGATCGGGCTCGGGGTCGCGGGCATCGCCGTCCTGGTGGCCGCCGGGGTGCGGGTCCTGTCCGCGGCACGCGAGCTGAGCAGGGAACTCACGCTGGCCGAGGCCCGGATTTCGCCCGCGGAGGGACGCCTCCGGGGTCAAATCGGGATGAACAAGGCCGTGGAGGGATGAGTCTGGGCCCCGAGCAGCGTACGATCGTGGCTGAGAAAGCCTCTCGCTCGCACTAAAGGAAGTTTTCCATGTCCTTCGGACCTGAGTGGATCGTCATCATCGTGGTGCTTCTCCTGCTGTTCGGCGGCAAGAAGCTCCCTGACCTCGCCCGCGGTGTGGGCCGGTCCCTGCGCATCTTCAAGGCTGAGACCAGCGACCTGCGCAAGGAAGACGACGACGACTCCAAGACCACGGTGGTACAGGGGCAGACCGTGCAGCAGCCGCCGGCGCCCGTCAGCCCGCAGCAGATCCCGCCGGCCGTGCCCCCGCTGACGCCGGAGGAGCAGGCTCGCCGCCTTGAGGAGGAGGCCGCCCGGCTGCGCGCCAACGCCAAAGCCGACAAGCAGGCCTGACCCCCCCACCACACGGACGAGGACCGCACATGGCGCTGCTCAAACGGACGAGCTCCGAGGGCTCCGAGGGCTCGGAGGCACCCCAGGACTCCGAGGGTCGCATGCCGCTCATGGATCACCTCCGTGAGCTGCGCAACCGCGTCGTCATCTCCGTCCTCGCCCTGGCCGTGACCACCATCGTCGGGTTGATCTTCTTCGATCCGATCTGGAAGTTCATGGCGGAGCCGTACTGCTCGCTGAAGATCTCCCAGCAGCTGCGGCCCGAGTGCACGTTCGCCGTGCGCGGCGTCTTCGAGTCCTTCTTCGTCAACCTGAAGGTCGCGGCGCTGGCCGGTGTGGTGGCCGCCTCCCCGGTGTGGCTCTACCAGGTCTGGCGGTTCGTGACGCCGGCCCTCTACCGCAACGAGAAGAAGTACACCGTCACGTTCCTGGCGATCGCCGTCCCGCTGTTCCTCGTCGGCGCCGCCTTCGCCTACCTCGTGATGGACACCGGTCTCGGCTTCCTGCTGGGGTTCATGCCCGACAGCGCACTGCCGCTGATCGAGATGGACGAATACCTCAGCTACTGGGTGATCATGCTGCTGGTGTTCGGCGTCTCGTTCGAGGTGCCGCTGCTCATGGTCTTCCTGAACATCATCGGGGTGCTGCCCCGGGCGACGCTGGCCAAGCACCGCCGGCTGATCGTCTTCCTGCTTTTCGTCTTCAGCGCGATCATCACGCCGGGCGGCGACGTCTTCACCATGCTCGCCCTGACGGTGCCGATGCTGGTCCTGTTCGCCCTGGCTGAGCTCGTGATGTACATCCGCGAGCGGCGCCTGCCCGCGACCGAGGACTACTCCGGGCTGGACGACGACCAGGCCTCGCCGCTGGACACCACGCCCGCCGACGTCAGCGCGGACACCGACCTGGAGACCGGCCCCGACTCCCGGTGACCGTGGTCCTCACCAGGTGACCGGCAGCTCACGCACGCCGTAGAAGACCGCCTGCTCCTTGAACTCGAGCAGCTCCAGCGGTACGGCGAGCGCCAGCGTCGGCACGCGGCCGAACAACGTGCCGAAGACGACCTGCAGCTCCACGCGGGCCAGCGGCTGGCCCAGGCACTGGTGCGGGCCGAAGCCGAACGCGATGTGGTGGCGGCTCTCCCTGCCCACGTCCAGGGCGTCCGGCGCGGGAAAGGCCGACGGGTCCCGGTTGGCGGTGCTCTTCACCACGATGATCCCCTCGCCCGCGCGGATCGGCTGCCCGCCGACCACGATGTCCTCGCGGGCCACGCGGCGCGCCTCGGTGTGGGTGATCGACAGGTAGCGCAGCAGCTCCTCGACCGCGACGGCCGGGGGAACGGAGCCGTCGCGGACCGCGGCCAGCTGCGCGGGGTTCGACAGCAGCGCGGCGGTGCCGAGGGCGATCATGTTCGCGGTCGTGTCGTGCCCGGCCACCAGCAGGAGCTGGCCGGTCGTCGCGATCTCCGCGCGGCTCAGCACGCCTTCGACGGCGAGTCGGCTGAGCACGTCCTCGCCCGGCTCGGCCCGTCTGCGGTCCACCAGGCGTTCCAGGTAGGCGTGGAGCTCCTCGCTGGCCGCCAGGGCACGCGCGGGGTCGCCCTCGTCCATGACGAGCTCGCCGGCCACACGCTGGAAGAAGCCGCGTTCGGCGTACGGCACGCCCAGCAGCTCGCAGATCACCAGCGAGGGCACCGGCATCGCGAACGCCTCGAACAGGTCGGCCGGCTTCGGGCCGTCGAGCAGGGCGTCGATGAGCCCGTCCACGATCTGCTGAATCCTGGGCCGCAGCGCCTCCATCCTCCTGACCGTGAAGTCGGCGGTCAGCAGCCGCCGGTGGGTGACGTGCTCGGGCGCGTCCATCTGCATCAGCGTCTTCATCCGGGCGTCGCGGGCCTTGCTGACGGCGTTGGTGTGCGGGAAGCCGGGCGCGGCGACGTCGACGCTGACACGCGGGTCGGCCAGCAGGGCTCTGGCGTCGGCGTGCCGGGTGACCATCCAGGCCGTCGTGCCGTCCCAGAGGCGTACGCGGGCGACCGGGCCGTGCTCGGTCAGTCCCGGCGGCGGGTCGAAGGGGCAGCCCGCGGCGCGGGGCATGGGGAAAACAGGGGTGTTTGCCATGTCTTCCAGCCTGTCGTTGAACGCGGCCCGGAGGCTTCTCGCCGCTTTGCGCAGGTCGGGCGCCGGACAGTCTCAAGCCGGGAGGCAGGCTGATCTGGTGTCCTTCCCGAATCCCCGGTAGGTTCCGGGCGTGTCCGTGCAACTCGCCCTCCTTGTGAACCCGGCCGCGCGCGGCGGCCGTACCGTGCGCCTGCTGGAGCCGGTGGTGCGCCGCCTGCGTGACGGGGGCGCCGACGTGTCGGTGATCGTCGGCGACGACGCCGCCGACGCCCTCGCCCGAGCCTGTACGGCTGCCGCCGAACGCCCCGACGCCCTGGTCGCCTTCGGCGGCGACGGGCTGGTGCACCTGGCGGTCCAGGCGGTGGCGGGGACCGGTGTGCCGCTGGGCATCATCCCCGCGGGCACGGGCAACGACATCGCCACCGCCTTCGGCCTGCCGCGCAAGGACCCGCTGGCCGCCGCCGACGTGGTGCTGCGCATGCGCCCCCGGCGGGCGGACGCCGCCTGGATCTCCGCCGGGGACGGCGTGGGGGAGTGGTTCGCCGGGGTGGTGTGCTGCGGGTTCGACTCCCGGGTGAACGAGCGGGCCAACCGGCTGACGTGGCCGCCGGGCATGGCCAAGTACCTGGTGGCGCTGGTGGAGGAGCTGCGCACGTTCCGGCCGATCCCGTTCCGGGTGACGCTGGACGGCGGCGAGGTGATCGAGCGGGAGGCGATGCTGGTGTCGGTGGCCAACACCAGCTCCTACGGCGCCGGCATGCGGGTCTGCCCGGACGCGCGGCCCGACGACGGGCTGCTGGACGTGATGGTGCTGCGTGCGGTGTCGAAGGGGGAGTTCCTGCGGGTGTTCCCCAGCGTGTACCGGGGCACGCACGTGCGGCATCCGGCCGTCTCGATCCACCGGGTCCGCACGGTCACGCTGGAGGCGCCGGACGTGGTCGCCTACGCCGACGGCGAGCGCGTCGGCCCGGCCCCGGTCACCTGCCGGATCGAGCCCGGCGCCCTCCACGTCCTCACCTGATCTACTTTGTAAAGGCGGTGCCCTCAGATCGCCACGGTGGCGAGGGTCTCCATGGCGGTGCGCTCCCGTTCGGACAGCTCACGCAGGATCGCCGCCGCGTCCTGCGCCTTGCCGTCCGTCAGCAGCTCGGCCACCGCGGTCCACATCGGCGCGATCTCGGCGTACATCGTGTGCGCCCGCCGCAGCGCCGGGTCCTCGGCGATCGTCAGGCACTCGGCCAGGAAGTCCCGGTAGAGGTTGCGGAACAACGCTCCCCCGGTGCCCGCCCGCTCCATCATCATCCCGGTCTCCGGCGGCAGTTCCTCCACCAGCGAGGCCGTCTTGGCGATCCCGCGGTGGCCGAAGTTGGCGATGGGCGCCGCCAGGAACTCGGCCGCGTTGGCGCGGATGGCCGGGCCGATCACGGCCGCGAGGTCGGCGGGCCGGCCGGTGAGGGTGAAGGACAGGTGGCGGGCGGTCATCGGCCCCCGCTCGGCCCGCGCCGCCGCCAGGCTCTCCAGGCTGGTCGTCACCGCGCCGCCCTGCTGCGCGGTGTCCACCAGGTACGCGCGCTCGTCGTCGTGGCCGTACATGGCCACCACGTGGCCCCCGAAGCGCACCTTGGTGGTGAAGTACTCCAGGTGGTAGCTGTCGAGCTGCAGGCCCACCGGCAGCCCGGACTCCAGCGCCGCCCGCACGTTCTCCCAACCTTTGCGGGCCGATCCGGTCTCGCGCACCACCAGGTCGAGGCCGAGCCTCTGGGCCAGGTTCCTGGTCAGCTCCATGGGCTTGACCCGGCCGCCGACGAAGCCCTGCCAGTAGATGAAGCCGAGCCCGGAGCCCAGGCCGAAGAGCATGGGCTCGGACAGCCCTGCGCCCTGGTGGCGGAGCAGCACGCCCAGGGCGCTGGTCTCGCAGTGGGCGGTGCCGTACGGGGAAATGTCGTGGAGCATCATGAGGACCAGCATGGGCTCTCCGCCCATGGGAGAGTCCACCCCGGCTACCTGGCCTGACCGGAAAGGCGGTTTCGGTAGGCTGATCGGTATGACGACGCCAGCGGAGCGCTACGCGGCCTTCCGCGAGAAATTCGGGGACGACGGCACGGCCCTCAGGTCGTTCCGTGGACTTTACGACTTCGAGCTCGACGAGTTCCAGCTCGACGCCTGCCGGGCGCTGGAGGCCGGCGACGGGGTTCTGGTGGCCGCCCCCACCGGATCGGGCAAGACGGTCGTCGGCGAGTTCGCCGTGCACATCGCCCTGGAAATGGGCATGAAGTGCTTCTACACCACCCCGATCAAGGCGTTGTCCAACCAGAAGTACAACGACCTGGTCAAGAGGTACGGCACCGCCAAGGTAGGCCTGCTCACCGGCGACAACAGCGTCAACGGCGAGGCCCCGATCGTGGTCATGACCACCGAGGTCCTGCGCAACATGCTGTACGCGGGCTCGTCCACGCTGTCGGGCCTCGGCTTCGTCGTCATGGACGAGGTGCACTACCTGGCCGACCGCTTCCGCGGCGCGGTGTGGGAAGAGGTCATCATCCACCTGCCGGAGTCGGTCAGGCTGGTGGCGCTGTCGGCGACGGTCTCCAACGCCGAGGAGTTCGGCGAGTGGATGGGCGAGGTGCGCGGCGACACCACGGTGATCGTCGACGAGCACCGCCCGGTGCCGCTGTGGCAGCACATGATGATCGGCAACAGGATCTACGACCTGTTCATCACCGACGAGCTGACCCCGCGCATCAACCCCACGCTCATGCGGGTCACCCGCGACGCCGAGCGCCTCACCCAGGGCAAGGGCCGGCGCGGCTACGGCCGTCCCCAGCGCTCCCGGCCGCCGGACCGCGCCCAGGTCATCGAGAAGCTCGACAGCGAGGGCCTGCTGCCCTCGATCAGCTTCATCTTCTCCCGGGCCGGCTGCGACGCCGCGGTCATGCAGTGCCTTTACGCCGGCATACGGCTGACGACCGAGCGCGAGCAGCACGAGATCCGCCAGATCGTCGACGAGCGCACCGCCCACCTGCCCGACGAGGACCTCGCCGTCCTCGGCTACCTGGAGTGGCGCGACTGCCTGGAGCGCGGCCTGGCCGCCCACCACGCGGGCATGCTGCCGGCCTTCAAGGAGGTCGTCGAGGAGCTGTTCACCCGCGGCCTGGTCAAGGCGGTCTTCGCCACCGAGACGCTGGCGCTGGGCATCAACATGCCGGCCCGCAGCGTGGTCATCGAGAAGCTCGACAAGTGGAACGGCGAGACCCACGCCGACCTCACACCGGGCGAGTACACACAGCTGACCGGCCGGGCCGGACGGCGCGGCATCGACGTCGAGGGCCACGCCGTCGTGTTGTGGCAGCCGGGCATGGACCCGCTGGCCGTGGCGGGATTGGCGGGCACCCGCACGTACCCGCTGCGCTCCAGCTTCCAGCCCTCCTACAACATGGCCGTCAACCTCGTCGGCCAGTTCGGCAGGGAGCGCACCAAGACGCTGCTGGAGGCCTCCTTCGCCCAGTTCCAGGCCGACCGGGCGGTGGTCGGGCTGGCCAAGCAGCTGCGCAAGCAGGAGGAGGCGCTCGACGGCTACCAGGAGGCCATGACCTGCCACCTGGGCGACTTCCCCGAGTACGCGGCGCTGCGCCGGCGGCTGTCCGACCGCGAGGCCGAGCTGTCGAAGGAACGCGGCGCGGCGCGGCGGGCGGCGGCGGTCAAGTCGCTGGAGGCCCTGCAGCCCGGTGACGTCATCCGGGTGCCCGGCGGGCGCCGGGCGGGGCTGGCGATCGTGCTCGACCCGGGGCGCAACCCGCGCGGCCACGGCCCGAGCCCGCTGGTCCTGACCATCGGCAAGCAGGTCAAGAAGCTCGACCCGGCCGACTTCCCGGTGCCGGTCGAGCCGATCGAGAAGCTGCGCATCCCGAAGAACTTCAACCCGCGCGCGCCCAAGGAGCGTGCCAACCTCGTCTCCACGCTGCTGGCCAAGATCGGCGACCGGGATCTGGGCAAGCCGCAGCGCGCCCGCGACCACGCGGTGGAGGACGAGGAGATCAACGAGCTGCGGCGCCGTATCCGCCAGCATCCTTGCCACGGCTGCGACGAGCGCGAGGACCACGCGCGCTGGGCCGAGCGCTACTACAAGCTGCTGCGCGAGACCGAGGGCCTGCGCCGCAGGGTCGAGGGGCGCTCGCACGTCATCTCGCGCACCTTCGACCGCATCTGCGCGGTGCTGGAGCAGCTCGGCTACCTGGAGGACGAGAGCGTCACCGAGGAGGGCCGCCGCCTGGGCCGGCTCTACACCGAGCTCGACCTGCTGACGGCCGAGTGCCTGCGCCAGGGGCTGTGGGAGGAGCTCGACCCGGCCGAGCTGGCGGCGTGCGTGTCCGCGCTGGTCTTCGAGTCGCGCCAGGCCGACGACGCCCGCCGTCCCAAGATCCCGGCGGGCCGCGCCCAGGACGCGCTGACCAAGATGGTGCGGCTGTGGGGCGAGCTGGAGGCGATCGAGAACGACCACGCCCTGCAGACGATCCGCGAGCCCGACCTGGGCTTCGCCTGGGCGGCCTTCCGCTGGACCAAGGGGCACAGCCTGGACGCGGTGCTGGCCGACGGCGTCAACGGCGGCGAGCTGGCCGCGGGCGACTTCGTACGGTGGATCAAGCAGCTCATGGACCTGCTCAGCCAGCTCGGCGCGGCGGCGCCGAAGGACAGCAAGGTCAAGGCGACCGCCGGCAAGGCGATGGACGCGATGCGCCGTGGCGTGGTGGCCTACTCGTCACTGACCTGAGCCGGTCGGGCGCGCTCCGACGAGGAGCGCGCCCGACTGCTGTCTAGACGCGCTGCCAGAGGGCGGCGACGTTCGGCGGCTCCCAGCCGGGCAGGGCGGTGTGCGCCTGCAGGCACTGGTAGGTGACGCCGTTGTAGGTGACCCGGTCGCCTGGGCGGTAGGCGGTGCCCGAAGCCCACGTACCGCCAGGCTGCGTGGGAGTGGGGGTCGGTGTGGGCGTCGGTGTCGGGGTGGGGGTCGGCGTAGGCGTGGGGGTCGGCGTCGGCGTCGGGTTCGAGCCGCCGAACTGCACGTCGGAGCAGGTGTAGAAGGCCTCGTTGCTGCCTACGACCCGCTGCCAGATCGAGTACAGGATGTGCCGCCCGGTGCGCTGCGGGATGTCGATCGTCCAGTTCGTGAACGTCGTCGGGTTGAAGTTGTTGAACGTCTTGATGTGCACCAGGTCCGACCAGCGCAGCGGCTGCGTCGGGTTCCAGCCTTCGCGGGTGATGTAGAACTCGAAGTTGCTGTTCGAGTGCGGCGCGGAGGCGTGGTAGGTGATGGTGCGCGGGCCGGCGCTGAACTGCGTGGCGGGCCAGTCGGCGCGCTGCAGGTCCAGGCCGCGGTACTTGTCGCGGCCCGCGCTGCAGAGCTTGCCGTCGGGGATGAGCTGCCGGTGGCGCCCGCCGGCCTCCAGCAGGGAGACCTCGTTCCAGTCGTAGAAGGCCTGGGTCCCGCCGGCGGCGACGGCCGCCTTGCAGGCGTCGGACTTGGGCGTCTCGGGGCCTTCGTTCTTGCAGGTGTAGACGCGGCTGGGCGGGTTGGACATGGTGCCGTGGGCGAGGGCCGGGGTGCTGGTGAGGACGGAGGCCAGCAGGGCCAGGGGCAGGCTGGCGGTGGTCGCGAGGGCCACCTTGTTTCGGGTTCGCAACTGTCTCTCCTGGAGAACGGGGGGTGAGGAGCGCGCAGCAGCCGATGTATCTTTTAGGAAACTTTCCTAAGAGTTCAACTATCGCCGAAGGTACGGTTTGACGCAAGGGATTGACGGATGAATGACGGAACCCTACGCTCCCGAATTTGCAGGAAACTTTCCTGTAAATTCGAGCATCGAGCCCCCGGCCCCCGTGCGTGCGCAGCCGCGGGGGCCGGGTTCGTTCCTAGTTGTTCTGCACGAACTGCTGGGCCAGCTGCCTGCCCAGCGTGATCGCCTGGTCGTGGTTGTCGATGGTCTGGACCTTGGTCCCGGTGCCGGTGAAGACGATGTAGGTCACCGGGCCGTCGGTGCCGCCGTTCTTGGGGTCGGGGTTGATGCCCAGGTTCGCCGCGGCCGCGTACGAGGCCTCGCCGATGATCGCCGCCGGGCCGGTGTCGCCCATCACCGTGTACTCCACCTGGCCGTTGTGGACGATCGCGACCACGGTGCCGCAGCCGATGCCCCTGGTGCGGTAGTCCCAGGTGCCGCTGGGGCTCGGAACCACCATGAACGGCAGGCGCGCCGCGTTGAGGTAGCCGCCGCCGCTGGCGGGGCAGAAGGTCTGGGGCTGGAAGCAGCAGTCGGTGTCCTCGTTGCACTGCGCGGTGCGCACACCGTCGCAGTCGATGTCCATGTCGCCGGTCCAGTGGACCGCGCCGGTCTTGGCGCAGACCGGGATGGTGCCGGTGGCGACGTCGGCGTCGGTCTTGTAGCGGCCGTTGGAGATCTGCTGGCAGGTGGTGACCTTGGACAGCAGCTGCTCGGCCGTGGGCCCGCCGGTCCCGGTGTCGGCCCGGCCGGTCACCGGCGCGCTGGCGGCCGACTCATTGCCCGCGGCGTCGAGCGCGGTGACGGTGTAGGTGTGGGTGGAGCCGGTGACCAGGCCGCCGACGGTGGCGGCGGGCGTCGGCGAGGTGGCCACGACCGCCGTGCCCTCGTAGACGCGGTAGCCGGTGACGCCGACGTTGTCGCTCGACTCGGTCCAGGCCAGCGAGATGCTGGTGGCCGAGGTGCCGGTGACGCGCGCGCCGGTGGGCGCGGTGGGCGCCTGGCCGTCGGGGCCGCCCGCGCCACTGACGGTGATCCGGTCGACGTTCGGGCCGCCGTTGGCGGTGGTCCCGGTCGCCCGGACGGTGTTGACGCCCGCGGCCAGCGTCACCGCGACCTGCTTGTCGGCCCAGGTGCTCCAGGCGCCGGTGCCGGGGAAGGTCACCCCGGCCGCGGCGGTGACGCCGTTGACGGCGAGGTCCATGGGCCGGGCGGCGGCGGTGCCGTTGGCGTAGCGGACGGTCAGCGTGTGCACGCCGGCCTCGGCGACGTTGACGCTCCACTCGATGTACCCGCCGGGCGCATTGACGTAGTCGACGAAGCCGGAGCCGGTGTACCCGGCGTGGTTGGTGGCCACGCTCGCCTGCGACAGGACGGCGCTCTCCGCCTGGTACTCGGTGGCCGGCGCGTCGGCGGTGGTGGCCTCGAGGAAGTCGAGGTTGGGGTTGCCGCCCGCGCCGGTCGAGGTGACGCGGACGGTGTTGTCGCCCGCGCGCAGCGTCGCGGTCAGGGTGGAGGTGGCCCAGGTGCTCCACGCCCCGGTCGGGCCGAAGGAACGCCCGGCCGAGACGAGCGTGCCGTTGACGGCGACGTCGGCGGTGCGGGCCGTGGCGGTGCCGTTGGCGAAGCGCAGGGCGAGGGTCGCGGTCCCCGCCGCGGGCGCGCGCACGATCCATTCCGTGTACGGCCCCGCCGCGTTGTCGCTGTTGACGAATCCGGTGCCGGAGAAGCCCGGGTGGTTGGCCTCGACCACGCCCTGGACGTTGGTGGCGTTCTCGGCCTCGTAGCGGGTGGTGGCGGCCTGGGCGGGGAGGACCGCGACCAGGGACAGCAGCAGGACGCATAAGGAAAGCACCGATAAGCGGCCCATGCCATGCTCCTTCCGAGTTTATTAGGAAAGATTCCTAACGACCATGCTGGTCCGTTCTGGTGAGGATTGCCAGTCATTCCCTTGCATGGCCGTCCCGACGGGCTTACGATCCGCGTAATTCTTAGGAAACTTTCTTTAAAGAAAGGCCTGGCACGTGCGCCGATCACTCACCCCCCTGATCGCCGTCCTCGTGGTTCTCGCCCTGTCGACCCTGCCCGCCAACGCCGCCGGCCGGCTTCTGGCCGCGTTCAGCCTGTCGGGGACGACCGGCACGTTCGTGGTCAGCAACCCCGGCACAAGCGCCGTCACGGGCTGGTCGATCGTGTTCGAGTTACCCTCGGGCGTCACCGCGAGCAATCCGCAGAACGCCACCATCCGCCAGAACGGCACCAAGGTGACGCTCACCCCGGCCTACTACATCGACACCCTCCAGGCGGGCAAGAGCACCGAGCCGTTCAGCCCCAAGGTCACGCTCAGCTCCGCCGTACAGCCGACGAGTTGTAAGGTCAACGGCGCGAACTGCGACGGCACCGGACCGGAGCCACCGGCCCCCGCGCCCGTCACCGCCACCTACGACGTGAACGGCACCTCCGCCAAGATCGTCGTGGCCAACAACGGCACCGCCGCGCTCAACGGCTGGAGCGTCGTCTTCGACCTGCCCGCCGGCGTCACCGCGAGCAACGCCCAGCACGGCTCCATCAGCCAGAGCGGGCGCACGGTGACGCTCTCGCCCGCCCACTACAACACCACCATCGCGGCCGGCCGCACGACCGAGCCCTACAGCCCCACGTTCACGGTCAGCAGCGCCAACGCCGAGCCCACCAGCTGCCGCGTCAACGACGTCAACTGCGACGGCTCGGCCGACGCCCCGCCCGGCGCGCCCGGCAACCCACGCTCGCCGGTGAAGACCACCAAGACCGTCTCACTCGCCTGGAACGCCGCCACCCCCGGCAGCCTGCCCATCGTCGGCTACGAGGTCTACAACGGCAGCGCCCTGGCCACCAGCGTCACCGGCACCGAGGCCACCGTCACCGGCCTGACCCCGAACACGTCCTACACCTTCACCGTCAAGACCAAGGACCGCAAGGGCACGCTCTCGGCGGCCAGCGCCCCGGTCACGGTCACGACCAACAACCCCGCCGACGACACCCAGGCGCCGACGGTGCCCGGCAACCTGCGCAGCACCGCGCGTACCTCCTCCAGCGTGACGCTCGCCTGGAACGCCGCCACCGACAACACCGGCGTGGCCAACTACGACGTCTACGCCGGCTCCACGCTGGCCGCCACCGTCACCGGCACCACCACGACGGTCACCGGGCTGTCGCCGTCCACCGCCTACAACTTCACCGTGCGCGCCCGCGACCTGTACGACAACCTCTCGGCCGCCACCGCCCCCGTCGCGGTGACCACGCTCGACATCGTCGAGACCGGTTACGCCCGCGTCGGCTACTTCGTGCAGTGGGGCATCTACGGCCGCCAGTACTTCGTCCGCAACCTGGACACCACCGGCGCCGCCGCCAAGCTCACCCACATCAACTACGCCTTCGCCAACATCGACCCGGTCAACCTGACCTGCCTGCAGGGTGTCACCAGGGGCACCACGCCCAACCCGCAGGACCCCAACCAGGGCGACGGCGCCGGTGACGCCGAGGCCGACTACGGCCGGCCCTTCAGCGCCGGCCAGTCCGTGGACGGCGTGGCCGACACCGGCTGGGAGAAGCTGCGCGGCAACTTCAACCAGATCAAGAAGCTCAAGGCCAAGCACCCGCACCTAAAGGTGCTCATCTCGCTCGGCGGCTGGACCTACTCCAAGTACTTCTCCGACGTGGCCGCCACCGACGCCGCCCGCAAGAAGTTCGTCTCCTCCTGCATCGACATCTACATCAAGGGCAACCTGCCGGTGGTCAACGCCGCGGGCGGCCCCGGCGCGGCGGCGGGCGTCTTCGACGGCATCGACCTCGACTGGGAGTGGCCCGGCGCCGAAGGACACGCCGGCAACCACGTCAGCCCCAACGACAAGGCCAACAACACGCTGCTCATCGCCGAGTTCCGCCGCCAGCTGGACGCCCTGACCACCACCACGGGCAAGCGCTACCAGCTGACCGCGTTCACCCCCGCCGACCCGGCCAAGATCGCGGCCGGCTGGGACCTGCCCAACATCGCCCCGAACCTCGACATCTTCAACATCCAGGGCTACGACTTCCACGGCGCCGGCAGCGACAACTCGTGGGAGCCCTTCCGCACCGGTCACCAGGGCAACCTCTACCTGGACGCCGACAGCCCCTACAACCCCGACTTCAGCGTGGAGAAGGCGGTCAACGTCTACCTCAACGCCGGAATCAACCCACGCAAGCTGACCATCGGCCTGGCCTACTACGGCCGGGGCTGGAAGGAGGTCGCCGAGGGCGGCAAGGCCGGCGAGTGGCAGTCGGCCAACGGCGCCGCGCCCGGCCAGTTCGCCGAGGAGGCCGGCACCCGCGGCTACAGCAACCTCATCGCCGGCGTGCCAGGTTGCGCGGTCAAGCACGACGAGGCCGCCGTCGCCACCTACTGCTACACCGGGCCGGGAGGCCAGTGGTGGAGCTTCGACGACACCTGGTCGATCGGCAAGAAGACCGCATGGATCAAGAGCAAGGGCCTGCTGGGCGCGATGATCTGGGAGATGTCCGGTGACACCGGCACCCTGACCACCGCCCTCGACGCCGGCCTCAGATAAGCCCGCTCCGGGGCGACCCCCTGTGGATAGGGGTCGCCCCGGCACGGCAGGGGTTGGATCACCCCGTCCGCCTGGCTTTACTGCCTATATAGGCGAAAAAGAAGGCGGAGGTGTACCCGAAATGGGCGACCAGCTCACCCAGCAGGCCGTGTGCAACACGATGAAGGGCATCGTGGCCCGCGTCCTCCAGGTCGAGGAGGGCGGCATCATGTCCGGCTCGCGCATCACCGACCTCAGCCTCGTCGAATCGATCAAGCTGCTGCGCATCGGCGGCCGCATCGAGCGCGTCTTCGGCATCGAGCTCGACAACGAGGTGCTCTTCCGCACCGCCACGCTGAGCGAGCTCGCCGACGAGGTCCACCGGCTGTGCCTGCGCGAGCAGGAGCAGGCCGCCTGAGAACACCGAGCGGGTCAGGAGAGCGGCATTGAACACCTTCCCGTCCGCCGAGGCCCTTGAGCACACCCTCGGCGACCCCCATCTGCCGAACGGCCCGCTCACCTACGCCGCCGCCATGGCCGGTGACCGCGCGGAACGCCGTCCGCACGCCTCCCTGGACCGCCTGCGCGGCTGGGGCTACCCGGCGTTCCTGGTGCCCGCCGCGCTCGGCGGCCGCCTCACCTCGCTGGAGGAACTGCTCGCGCTGGCCCGCGTCGTCGCCAGACGCGACCCCACCGCCGCCCTGATCGCCACCTCGCCCTGGATGGCCGGCGTCCCCGTCTGGCAGGCCGGCACCCCCGCCCAGCAGCGCGCCTACGCCGACGCAGCCCTGCGCGGCCAGTGGTCGGCGCTGTCCCTGCGGGAGCCGGGCTCGCACGGGCCGCAGGAGAACGTCGCCGACACGCTCACCGCCTGCCGCGCCGACGGCGGCTACCGCCTTGAGGGCACCGCGACCATGGTCAGCGACGTGCGCATGGCCCGCTTCGCCTGCCTGCAGGCCCGCGAGCCCGAGACCGGCGCCGACACGATGCTGCTCACCGACCTGGAGCAGCTGCCCACCGCCGGGTACGAGCTGCTGCCCCGCGTGTCCACGCACGGAGTGCGCGGCGCCGACGTGGCCGGCATCCGCTTCCACGGCGCGTTCGTGCCCGCCTCGGCGGTGCTCGGCCGTCCCGGCGGCGGCGCCGACCTCACCGGCCGTTCGCTCGCCACGATCAGGACCGTCCTGCCCGCCTTCGGCCTCGGCGCCCTCGACACCGGCCTGCGCTGCGCCTTCGACTTCCTGCGCCACCAGCGGGTGCACCGCGGCCGCGCCGTCGACCTGCCGCCCGTACGCGCCGAACTGGCCGCCGCCTACCTCGACCTGCGCGTCGCCGAGACCGTGGCGAGCACCTGCGCCCGCCTCCTGCAGCGCCTGCCCGCGATCGCGCCCGTCTCCTCCGCCGTCGCCAAATACCTGGTCCCGCACCTGGCCGAACAGCGGCTGCGCCGGTTGGCCGGCGTCCTCGGCCCCCGCTACCTGCTGCGCCAGGACCACTGGTCGGGCATCTTCGACAAGCTGCTGCGCGACGCGCGGCTGTTCGTCCTGCTGCACGGCGCCGCCCACGACATGCTCGGCACGCTCGCCGCCCAGCTGTCCTGCCTCGACGGGCCGGCCGCCGACCCGCGCCGCGCCGATCCGGCCTTCCTGCCCGTGTGCGTGGCGCCGCCGTACCCCTCGGGGCTGCGCGCGCTCGCCGTCGCGAGCGGAAACGACCCCGTCACGGCGGCACTCGACGAGGTGTGTACGGCGCTGCGCACTCACGAGCCCGCCCTGGCCGGAGCGGCGGCCTCGCTGCAGGCCGAAGGCGCCCGGCTGCGCGCCGACGCCCGCGAGCCCGCCGATCCCGGCAGCGAGCGGGGCCAGCGCGCCGGGGAACGCTACGCCCGGGTCTTCGCCGCGCTCTGCCTGGCCAGACGGCACCTGGCCGGAGAACGGCTGCACTGGCTGGCGCCCGCGCTCACCGCCGTGCTGCGCCCCGGCACGCCGCTGCCCGCCGAGAACGTCGAGAGCCTGTTCCTGGAGCTGGCCATGGAGTACGCCGGCCGGTCCGCGCTGTCACTGTCGCGGCCGGCCTGACCCTGAGGAGAGCGCATGGACGAGGCGATCACCCGCGCGCTGGCGGTCGCCGCCCAGCTCGACCGGGCGCTGGCCGACCCCATGGACGAGCGCAACCCCGCCTCCTTCCACGCCGCCGTCCGCGCCGACCGCGACGCCCGCTTCCCCCGGCACCTGTGCGGGTCGGCGCTGGCGTGGGGGCTGGCCGAGTACCTGATCCCGGCGGTCTCCGGCGGCAGGCTCACCTCGCTGGAGGAGGCCTTCGCCCTGTTCAGGGTGCTGGCCAGGCGCGACCTCACCGCCGCCACCACGATCGCGGCCAGTTTCCTGTCGGCGCTGCCCGTCTGGCGCGACGGCAGCCAGTCGCAGCGCAGGGCCGTGGCCGGGCTGCTGCGTGAGCACGAGCTGATGGGACTGCCGGTGGGCGAGGCCGAGCAGGGCGTGGACATCCTGGCCCGCGAGATCGCCGCCTTCGGCGACCGGCACGCTTGGCGGCTGGACGGGCGTACGTCGCTGATCGACAACGGCAGCCACGCCGCCGGGACGACGGTGCTGGCCCGTACGGGTGACGGGCCCACGACCTTTCTGCTGCTGCGCGGGGACGGCGAGCACTGGTGGTTCCAGCCCGCGCACGAGG
This sequence comes from Nonomuraea endophytica, assembly GCF_014203235.1. Lineage (GTDB taxonomy): Bacteria > Actinomycetota > Actinomycetes > Streptosporangiales > Streptosporangiaceae > Nonomuraea > Nonomuraea endophytica. The sequence continues at coordinate 95,142 of NZ_JACHIN010000010.1, forward strand.
CGCACGGCCTGCGCGGCGGCGCGCTCAGCCGGCTCACCCTGGCCGGGGTGCCCGCCGGGGACGCGCAGGTGGTCGGCGGGCTCGGGCAGGGACTGGCCACGGCCGGACGCACGTTGCCGGTGGCACGGCTGCTGGTCGCTGCACTGGCCCTCGGGGCCCTCGACACCTGCCTGCGGGCGGCACTGCCGTACGCGGAGGGGACGCTTGAGCCCGGCACGTCGCGCCAAGGGGAGCCCGCCGTGGCAGGGGAGGTCGTGCTTGGGCGGCGGCTCGCGGATGCCTATGCCGATCTGCTGATCGGGGAGGCGGTCTGTCACGAGTTGTGCCGTACCGCGCGTGAGGACCCGCATGCCTTCGCCGCCGCCAGCGCCCGGCTCGCCTGCCTGGCGGCGGGGCTGGCGGGGGATGCCGTCGAGACGCTGGCGGGCGCGCTCGGCGGGCCGGGGTACCGGGTCGGCATCGTGGAGAAGATGCGCCGCGACAGCGCCGTGGCGGGCGCGCTGGCCGACGACCAGCTGCCTCCCGCGGTGCCCGAGGACGACCTGCCGCCGGACCCGTTCGTGCCGGTGCCGCCGGAACTGTCCTGGCTCGGGCCGCCGCCTGCCGCACCGCCACCGCGCGAGAACGGCCTGGCCGCCGCGGCCCGGGTGATCGGCGAGGACGGGCTGCCGGGGCCGCACGCGCCCCGGCTGCTGGAACTGCTCGGCTTCTTCCGCGCCCGCCGCTCCGGCTGCGCGCACGCCGAGGCCGCCGCCGCGTGTGCCGCCGCGTGGATGCGGGCGCGGGGCAGGGACGGCTACCACATGTGCGGGGGCTGGCTGCTGCTGTGCCTGCGTCGGCTGGCCGTACTCCTGGGTCAGGAGCAGCCCGAGGACGCCGGCGTGCGCAGAGTCGCGCTGGTACGGCTGCGCAAGGCGGCCGAGCAGCGGCGCCTCTTCTCCGACCACGACGTCGACCTCGCCTGACCGCGGCCTCTTCTCCCACCACGATGTCGGGCCCGCGCCGCAAACTGACCGCCCGGTCAAGGTGCTGTCGTCAATGGTTCACCCTTCGTAACCTCCGGGCCAGTTTCCTTGGCGATCTCGGCGGACATCCCCATCTCAGAAGCCCGTCAGCCCCTCGGACGCACCCGCTGAGGCCCGCTCCCCACGCGGTGTCCGGCTCCTTGCCAGGAGGTTGAGATGTTCGCCCTCGTCGCCGCCCTGCTGTTCCTCCTCGCCCTGATCTTCGAGATCGCCAACGTGGCCGTCGGCGGCGTGATCACCGTCGCCACGCTCGGCACCGCCGGCCTGCTCTGCGTCGCCCTGCACCTCATGGGCGTCGGCGCCGGCTGGAGCCCCATGAAGAAGTGACCCCGGCCCTCTCACGGCGAGCCGCACACGTCCCGGTGTGCGGCTCGCCCGGTTTGCGGCGAGAATCACGGGCAGCATCCCGTGACCGCCAGGAGGGCTCTTGTCGCTCAGACCCCACATCGACGCCGCGCTGGGCAGGCGGCTGGTGGACAGCCAGTTCCCGCAGTGGGCCGGGCTTCCGCTCGACCTCGTGGACCCGGGCGGCTCCGACCACATGATCTACCGGCTGGGCGAGGAGCTCGCGGTCCGGCTGCCGCGCCATTCCGGCGCCATCGAGCAGGCGGCCAAGGAACTGGAGTGGCTGCCCCGCCTCGCCCCCCACCTGCCGCTGGCCATCCCGGTGCCGGTCGCGGTGGGCCGGCCGGACTTCGGCTACCCCTGGCCGTGGGCGGTATCGCGCTGGCTGGAGGGCGAGGTCGCCACCGTGGAGGCACTGGCCGACTCCGGCGAGGCGGCGACGGAACTGGCCGCGTTCCTGCTGGCGCTCCAGGGCTTCGCCGCCGCCCCCGGTGGCGAGCTGTCCGGGCAGCCGCTGCAAGCCCGCGACCGCTCGACCCGCGCGGCGATCGCCCAGGCCGACGGCGCCTTCGACGGCGCGGCCATGACCGCGTTGTGGGAGGACGCGCTGGCGGCGCCGGAGTGGGGACGCGACCCGGTGTGGTTCCACGGCGACTTCCACACCGGAAACCTGCTGACCGTCGGCGGCCGGCTCAGCGCGGTCATCGACTTCGGCGGCCTCGGCGCGGGCGACCCGGCCTGCGACCTGACCATCGCCTACACCCTGATGTCGCCCGGCAGCCGCGCCGCCTTCCGCACGGCCCTCGGAGTCGACGAGGCCACCTGGCTGCGGGGGCGGGGCTGGGCGCTCACCACCGGGCTGAACGCCTACAACGCCTACGCCGCGGTCAACCCCCGGGTCGCCGAGCAGACCACCCGCCAGATCACCCAAGCCCTCACCGGCTGAGCCCCCGTTTCAGGCCCCAACACCCGAGCCAGGGCGCCACCAGCACCCTTCTCACGCCCAGTCCCATGGTCTGGGGGAGATCGAGACGCACGGCTTGGCGGGGATCTTCGCCAGCGGGCTTCGGGCGGCCGCCTCAAGAGGCGGCGACGGTCTCCGGGGGCCTCGGGGTGGCGGTCTCTTGGGTCGTGGTGGCCTCGGGGTGGCGGCCGCCTCAGAGGTGGTGGTGGTCTCCGGGCTGGCGTTGGTCGGGGGTGGCGACGGTCTCCGGGGGCGCTGGACTTGGGGTGGTGGCGGTCTCCGGGGGTTGGTGGCCTTGGAGGTGATGGGGGTCAGGGGAGGGTGAAGCGGATTTCCCGGGTTGCCGGGTCGGCTTTGGCGAGCCGTACCGTGACACGCTCGCCCAACGGCAGGGCGCCGTCGCAGCGTGCGATCACGGCGGGTTCCACGAGCTGGACCTGACCGCCGGTGCCGCGCTCGTCCACGTCGATCACCGCCGCCGGGAAGTCCTGGCCGATGCGCTCGCGCAGCAGGAACGCCTCGACCAGGTCCACGCAGGCCCGCTCCACCCCACCCGCGCGCCGCCCGGTCGCCGACATGACCTCGGGCAGCGCTGGCAGCGCTTCGCGGATCTCGGCGGGGATCGGCTCGCCTGCCGCCACCGCCAGGCACACCTCGGTGGCGTAGCGGTCCACCAGGCGCCGCAGCGGCGCGGTCACGTGCGCGTAGGGCGCCGCCACCGCGGAGTGCTCGGCCAGCGCGGGCGGCTCGCCGTCGAAGGCCACGTAGCCGGACCCGCGCAGCAGCACCTTCGACTCCTGCAGGAACGCCGCCTGCTGCGGGTTCTTGGGGTCGAGGCCGTGCACGACCGAGCCGTAGGAGGCGCCGTCGGGCCAGGGCACGTCCAGCGCCTGCGCCACCCGGCGCACCTTGGCCAGGTCGCCGGGCCGCGGCGGCGGCAGCACCCGGAGCACGCCGACCTCGGCGTCCAGCATCATGGTGGCGGCCGCCATGCCGGTCAGCAGGGAGATCTGGGCGTTCCACGCCTCGGCGGGCAGCGGGATGCGGAACTCCAGGCGGTAGCCGTCGCCGTCGGCGACCACCTCCTGCTCGGGCGTCGGCAGGGTGACGCCGCCGCGTTCGCGTTCCAGCTGCAGGCGCAGCTTGCCGATCTCCTCCAGGAGCGCGAGGGTGCCGTCGGCGGTGCCGGTGTCGGCGGCGGCCTGCACGTAGGCGTAGTCGAGGCGCTCGCGGCTGCGGACCAGGGCCCGCTGGACGTCGGCGCCGACCATGCGGCCCTCGGCGTCCAGGTCGATCTGCCACACGGCGGCGGGGCGGGTGGTGCCGGGCAGCAGGCTGGCGGCGCCCTCCGACAGCACCGGCGGATGCAGCGGGACCTTGCCGTCGGGCAGGTAGACGGTCTCGCCCCTGGCGTGGGCCTCGGTGTCGAGCGCGCCGCCGGGCCGTACGAAGGAGGCGACGTCGGCGATCGCGTACCACACGCGGAAACCGGCGCGCCGGCGCTCCAGGTGGACGGCCTGGTCGAGGTCCATCGACCCGGGCGGGTCGATGGTGACGAACGGCAGGTCCGTGAGGTCCTTGCGCTCACCGTGGTCCGCGTCCGCGGCGCGCTCGGCCTCGCGGAGCGCGGCCGGCGCGAACGTCTCCGGCAGCTTCAGCTCCCGCCTGATCCGCTCGAACCCCTCGTCCAGCCGGGCCGGGACCTCGCCTTGCACGCGAATCTTGGTCGTCACAGGGCAAACCTACCCTCAGCCCTTGATGGCGCCCTCCTCGACACCGCGGAAGAAGAAGCGCTGCGCCACGCCGAAGACGACCGCGATCGGCAGGAACGCGATCATGGTTCCGGCCGCGATGAGCCGCGGGTCGGAGCTGAAAGCGCCGCTCAGGTACTGCAGGCCGACCGTCAGCGTGTACTTCTCCGGATTGGTCAGCACGATCAGCGGCCACAGGAAGTCGTCCCAGGCGCCGATGAACGAGAAGATCACCACCACGCTCAGCATGCCCTTGACGTTCGGCAGCCCGATGCGGACGAAACGCTGCCACGCGTCGGCGCCGTCGATGATCGCCGCCTCGTCCATCTCGTCCGGGATCGCGGCGAACGCGGTCCGCATGAGCAGCACGTTGAGCATCGCGATCGCGCCGGGCAGCGCCACGCCGAGCAGGGTGTCGGCCAGGCCCATGCCGCGCACGGTGACGTACTGGGAGATGATCGTCACCTCGCCCGGCAGGATGAGCGTGCCCAGCGTGAGCCCGAGCAGCAGCTTCATGCCGCGGAAGCGGAGCCTGGCCAGCGCGTACCCGGCCAGCGTGGCGCCGACGGCGTTGCCGGTCACCGCCATGGCGGCCACGATCAGCGAGTTGGCGATGTAGGACCACACGGGGATGCTGTCGGCGACCCGCGCGTAGTTGTTCAGCGTGGGCTGCTGCGGCAGGAAGGCCGGGATCTCGGTGAAGATGTCCTCGCCGCTGCCCTTGAGCGAGGTGGACAGCATCCACGCGAACGGGCCCACGGTCAGCACGAGCACCAGCAGGAGCAGCGCGTAACGCAGCACGTTCTCGCCGGTGAAGCCGCGCATCTACGCCCCCTTCCTGTTGAGCCGCAGCAGCAGGAGCATCGGGCCCACCGTCACCACGAACAGCACGAGGCTGAGCATCGAGGCGTACCCCAGATGGCCGGTGAAGCCGCGCGAGTACATCTGGATGAGCATCACGACCGACATGTCCTGGCCGCCGGGGCCGCCGGTGCCGTTCGAGAGCACGTAGAGCTCGGAGAAGACCCGCAGCGCCGAGACCGAGATCAGCACCGACACCAGCAGCATCGTGTTGCGCACGCCCGGCACCGTGATCGACCGGAACCGGCGCACCGCCCCCGCCCCGTCGACCGCCGCGGCCTCGTGCAGCTCGCGCCGCACGTTCCCCAGCGCCGACAGGTAGATGACCATGTAGTAGCCCATGCCCTTCCAGATCGTCAGGCTGATCGCGCTGAGCAGCAGCAGCCACCGGTCGGTCAGGAACGGCAGCGGCTCGGCGATCACCCCGAGCCACTGCGCGAAGCCGTTGATCAGCCCGCGGTCCTCCAGCAGCCACTCCCAGATGAGCGCCACCACCACCGCCGAGGCCACCACCGGCGTGTAGAACGTGGTGCGGAAGAACGTGATCCCGGGCAGCTTCTTCTCCACCAGTACGGCCAGCAGCAACGGCAGCAGGGTCAGCACCGGCAGGCAGACCAGCATGTAGATCACGCTGTTGAGCAGGGCGGTGGCGAGCTGGTCGTCGTTCAGCGCCCGGCCGAGGTTGGCCAGCCCGGTGAAGTGGCCGCCGCCCAGCGGCTTGGCGTTGGTGAAGGCCAGCACCACGGTGTTGAACGCCGGCCACAGGTTGAACACCACCAGCCACACCAGGCCGGGCGCGGCGAACAACCACGGGGTGAACCGGCCCTGGAAGGTCCTGGTCACTGCTGGAGCAGCTCGTCGGCCTTGGCCACGGCGGTGTCCAGGGCCTCCTTGGAGGTGGCGCCTCCGCTGATCGCCAGCGAGAACTGCTGCTTGACGACCTTGGAGATCGCCTCGCCGACCTCGACCGGCTGCAGCATCTTGGCCTCGGGCAGCGACGCGAACGCCGTCACCTTGGCGTCGCCGCCGTTGGTGCCGTCGCTCTTGCTGAAGAACGGGTCGCCGGCCGAGGCCTTGGTGCTCGGGAAGATGGCGGTCAGGTGCGCGAAGGCGGCTTGGTTGTCCGGGCTGGTCACCCAGCGGGCCAGCGCCGTCGCCGCCGCCGGGTTCTTGCTCCTGGCCGAGACCGACACGCCCTGCACGTACAGGGGCGGGGTGCCGAACGCCTTGCTGGAGACCACCTTGGGCGCCATCGACGGGTTGTCCACGGCCAGGGAGGAGATGAAGTTGCCGCCGGCCGTCGTCCAGGCCACCTTGCCCTCGGTGAACAGCTTGGCGTTGCCGGCGTAGTCGTCGGTCAGCACGTCCTTGGGCATCAGCCCCTCCTTGAACGCCTCCCGGTAGCGGTCGAGTACCGCCACGGCCTCGGGCGTGTTGAAGGTGAAGCTCTTGCCGTCGTCGCTCATGACCTTCACGCCGGCGTTGGTCAGGTCGCCCAGCTCCGGCTTGCGGCTCATCAGATAGACCTTGCCGCCGGACTTGTCCCTGAGGGTGCGGGCCTGCTCGATGAGCTCGTCCAGGTTCGCCGGCGGCTTGGCCGGGTCGAGGCCGTGCTTCTTCATCAGCTCGGCGTTCCAGTAGTTGACGTCGGTGTTGAGGTACCACGGGTAGCCGTAGACGCCGTCGAGCCCGGCGAAGCGATACGCGGCCAGGCCGCCCTCGACGTAGTCGGCCAGCGCGGCGGTGTCGGACCTGCCGATGTCGGCCAGCATGCCCTGGCGGGCCAGTGGCAGCGCGAAGTCCGGCGGCAGGTTCGTCACGTCGGGCAGCGTGCCGCTCGCGGCCTGGCTGAGCACCTTGTCGGCGTATCCTTCGCCGGGCTGGTCCAGCCACTCCACTTCGACGCCGGGATACTTCTTCTCGAAGGAATCGATGACACCCTGGACGTAGTCGGTGAACTTCGGCTTCAACGACCAGGTCTGCAGCGAGACCTTCCCCGTGACTCCGCCGCTCGCGCTCGCCGCGGGGCTGTTCGCGGGGGTCTCGGCGTCACCGAGCCCGCAGCCCGCGAGCATCAGGACCGCCGCCGTGGTCAGCGCTGTTAAGGGGAAGCGCATCGTGCACTCTCCTGCCGGGTTGCTAAACCGCTTCAGTTTTCGGGACTATCTACCCGGTGTACTTATCGTGTCAAGGGGAGGGGCCGTGGGACGGCCGACGATCGACGACATCGCGCGCAAGGTCGGGGTGTCCAGGGGCGCGGTGTCGTTCGCGCTCAATGGGCGTCCCGGCGTCAGCGAGGAGACCCGCGCCCGCATCCTGGCGGCGGCGGAGGAGATGAACTGGAGCCCGCACAGCGCCGCCAGGGCGCTCGGCGGCGCGCGGGCGCAGGCGGCCGGCCTGGTGATCGCCCGGCCCGCGCGCACCATCGGCGTCGAGCCGTTCTTCGCCCACCTGCTGTCGGGCCTGCAGGCGGGCCTGTCGGCGCGGAGCGTGGCGCTGCACCTGCTCGTCGTGGAGGACACCGCCGCCGAGATCGAGGTCTACCGGGGCTGGGCCCGCGAGCACCGGGTCGACGGCTTCATCCTGGTCGACCTGCAGGTGTCCGACCCGCGCATCGCGGTCATCGAGGAGCTCGGCGTGCCCGCGGTGGTGCTGGGCGGCCCCGGCAAGCACGGCACGCTGTCCAGCGTGTGGGCCGACGACCGCGAGGCCATGCTGTCGATCGCCGACTACCTGGCCGCCCTCGGCCACACCCGCGTCGCGCACGTGGCCGGGCTGCCCGGCTTCCGCCACACCCAGCGCCGCATCCGCGCCCTGCGCGACGCCTCCAGGCGGCTGGGGCTGGCCGAGGTGCTGTCGGTGCCGACCGACTTCAGCGACGCCGAGGGCGCCGCGGCCACCCGCTCGCTGCTGTCGCGCGCCACGCGCCCGTCGGCGATCGTCTACGACTCCGACGTGATGGCCGTGGCCGGCCTCGGCGTGGCCGCCGAGATGGGCGTCAAGGTGCCGACTGAGCTGTCCATCGTGGCCTTCGACGACTCGGTGCTCAACCGCATCGTGCACCCCGCGCTGACGGCGCTCTCGCGCGACACGTTCACGCTGGGGGAGAAGGTCGCCGAGACCCTGCTGGAGACGCTGGAGGAGCCGTCGCGGCCGCGCGACGTCAAGACGCCGACGCCGCGCCTGACCGTCCGCGAGAGCACCGCGCCCGCCGCTAAAGCGATTTAGTTACGGTACGGCGGCGCGCCCAGTAGGCGTAGACGGCGGCGGCCGGCAGCGGCCCCCAGACCGGACAGGGGAACAGCACCACGAACAGCAGCCCGTCCGGCCACGCGCTGTGCTGGACCGCGCCCGCCAGCACCCCCGGCGCCGACACGCACAGCACCGCCGCCCCGGCCACGCCCGGCACGACCGCCATCATCACCGGCACCGCACGCCCGCCCACCACGGGCAGCCACCTCGGGAACACCTCACCCCACCGGCTGATCAGCCCGAACGTCAGCACCACCGCCGCCACGGAGCCCAGGCCGATCAGGAAGCCCTGCAGCCTGGTCGCCGCGTCCATCCCGGAGATGAGCACCACCACCCGGTCGCTGACCGGGTCGAACCCGAACAACGGCCACGGCGTCGCCCACGAGCGGCCCGGTGATCACCCCGCCGGGCGATCCACCTCCCCCTCACGGGGGAGCCACTAGAACTGGAACCGCTTCGCCCGCTCTATGCAGTCGGGGCAGACGGGCAGGTCCACCGAGCGGGCGACGGCCTCCGGGGTGGCCGGGCGCAGGGAGGCCAGGACGGTGAGGCCCGGCGGCAGGCCGGTCTCCGGATCGACCAGGAAGGTCTCGACCTCCGCCGGATCGAAGGTGAACTCCCGCTTGCACCCGTAACAGCGACCGGTCTCCACCTGTCCAGCGTACGGCCGCGCCCTGTAGCCTGGAATGGAAGATGCTCCCGCCGGGGCCAGACCCCGGCCGATCACGAGAAGGCGATGCCATGGTCGCCCCCCGGACACCCCGGGGCGGACGGACAGGTGTCCTCGCCATGCCCCCGGGTCACCCAGACGTTCTCGTATACGCCTGATCTGGAGCATTCTGAAATGTCACACGATTCGTTGTCCGCGTGGTACGCAGACTTCTTCACCGAGCTGCCCAACGCCTTCTGGCGCGCGGCCGTACCCGAGGAACTGACCGGCGACGAGGTCGGCTTCGTCGTCCGCGCGGCCGGGCTGCGGCCCGGCTCCCGGGTGCTGGACGTGGCCTGCGGCAGCGGGCGGCACGCGCTCGAACTGGCCAGGCGCGGCTGCCTGGTCACCGGGCTCGACGTCTCGGCCGAGGCCGTTGCGTACGCCCGCGTCGCCGCCGGGGCCGAAGGGCTCGACCTCGACCTGCGCCGGGGCGACATGCGGGCGCTGCCCGCCGACGTCGTGGCCGAGGCGGCCATCTGCATGGGCAACGCCTTCGGCTACCTGGATCACGACGCCACGCGGGAGTTCCTGTCCGGGCTGGCCGCGCTCGTCGTGCCCGGTGGCGCGCTCGTCCTGGACTACGGGTTCGTGGCCGAGTCGCTGCTTCCCGGCCTGAGCCTGGAGGAGGAGCCGATGACGTTCGGCGGCGTCGAGGCGGTCTCGGTCAACGAGTACGACGTGGCCCGCAGCCGCTGGCTCACCTCGTTCACCTTCCGCAGGGGCGAGCAGGAGCACCGCGGGACCTCGGTGCAGCACGTGTACACCACGGCCGAGGTCGTCCGGCTGGTCACCGAGGCCGGGTTCACCGGCGCCGAGTTGTATGGCGGACCTGACGGCACGCCGTACCGGCTGGGCAGCCCGAGGCTGCTCCTGGTGGCACGGCGGCCTTAGGCTCCGGGGCCGCGCCCGCCCGCCGGGCGGGCGCGGCTCACGCCTGCGGCGGGAGGCGGTACACCGAAACGTGCGAACGCGACTCGGCGGTGAACTCGGCCCCCGACCAGTCGGCGTGCCTGCTCTCCAGCTCGAACCCGGCGAGCTGCCCCATCAGGTCGAGCTCGCTCGGCCAGATGTAGCGGTGCGGGCTGCGGAAGACCCGGCCCTGCCCGTCCTCGCCGAACCTGAAGTGGTGGGAGACGATCTGCTGCCCCAGCACGTCGTAGGTGTCCAGGCCGATGTAGCCGGGCTCGTGGTGCCAGACGGTGGCCTGCTTGCCCGGTGGCAGCGTGCGCAGCTCGGGCACCCACAGCTCGATCACGAACCGGCCGCCGGGCGCGAGGTGGCGGGCGGCGTTGCGGAAGCACGCCACCTGCCCGGCCTGGGTGAGCAGGTTGGAGATCGTGTTGTAGACGAGGTAGACGAGCGAGAACTCCCCGGGCGCCGTCGCGGCCGACATGTCACCGGCGATCACCGGGATCGCCGCCTCGTCCGCCTTCGTCCGCAACTGCTCGATCATCGGCCTCGACAGCTCGATGCCGGTGACCGCCACCCCCCGCTCGGCCAGCGGCAGGGCGACGCGGCCCGTCCCGATCGCGAACTCCAGCGCCCGCCCGCCGCCCGCCAGCTCCGCCAGCCGGTCCACGGCCGGCTTCAGGACCTCGGGCGCGAACATGCCGGTGCCCGGCGTGTCATAGCCGCGCGCGGCGTCCTCGTCCCAGATCTCTTCCTGTCGCATGCCGCCAACGATGACCATGAACGCGGGCCTTTGTCCAGCACCGCTGGTCTCAGCGGTAGTCCTCGCAGCGCACCGCGCCCTTCTCCGGTACGGCCACCCGCACCTCGTCCACGTCCACGCCGCGCCCGGCGGCCGTGGCGGCGGCGATCGTGCAGACGAGCTGGCCGGTGGCCAGGCGCGACAGCCGCTCGACCGGCGGCAGCCACTTGCCGCCGACCAGCATCGACGAGCCCTTCTCCAGCGCGAAGCCGTCGTCGCTCACCCGGACGGCCAGGTTCCTGGGCAGGACCGTGTCGAAGTCGCGCTCGCGTTCCTTGGCGGTGGGGCCGCCGGTCAGCAGTTCGACCGCGGCGGCGGCGTCCAGCGGGCCCTCGGGCCGGCCGACGGAGGCCAGGCCGCCGCTCTGCACGAAGTACAGCCGGGTGCCCTGGGTGAACCCGCGGGCCGGTTCACCGGCGCCGACCACGCCGGTGGGCCCGGTCCCGCAGGCCGTGGCGGCGAGCAGGAGCAGCAGGAGCAGGGAGCGGCCGGTCACGGGCGGGTCCTGGGCAGTGTGAGGGTGAAGACAGCGCCGGGGCCGGGGGCGACGGTGAGGTCGCCGCCGTGCAGCAGGGCGTTCTCGCGGGCGATGGCCAGGCCCAGGCCGCTGCCCTCGGAGCGGGCACGGGCGGCGTCGGCCTTGTAGAAGCGTTCGAAGACGTGCGGCAGGACGTCGGCGGGCAGGCCGGGGCCGTGGTCGGCGACCGCGAGCGTGAGCTCCCGTTCGCCGGCGCGCAGTGTGAGCGTGACCGGCGGCGCGCCGTGGCGCAGCGCGTTGCCGACGAGGTTGGCGACGATGACGTCCAGGCGGCGCGGGTCCAGCGGGAGGTGGATGCCCTCCGGCAGGTCGGCGGTGACCGCGCCGGTCCAGCCGCGGGTGCGCAGGCAGGCGGCGACCGCCGTGCCCACGTCCATCTCGTTGAGGTTGAGCACCGCCGCGCCCGCGTCGAACCGGGAGATCTCCATCAGGTCGTCCACGAGCCGGGTGAGCCTGGCGACCTCGGCGCTGACCATGCGGGCGGCGGTGCCCGCGTCGGCGTCCAGCCGGTCGGCCCCGGCTTCGAGCACGTCGGTGACGGCGGTCGCGGCGGCCAGCGGGGTGCGCAGTTCGTGCGAGACGTCGGCGACGAACCGGCGCGACCTGGCCTCCATCTCGCGCAGCTCGCCGACCGAACGTTCGAGCGCGGCGGCGGTCTCGTTGAACCGCCCGGCCAGCCGGGCCAGCTCGTCGCCGCCGCGTACCGGCAGCCGCGTCTCCAGCCGCCCCTCGCCCAGGCGGCGCGCGGCCCGGTCCAGGTCGGCGACCGGGCGCAGCACCCCGCGCGCGGCCAGCAGCCCGGCCAGCACCGCCACCAGCACGACCGGCGCCGCGGCCGTCTGCGCCGCGCGCAGCACGGCGGCCTCGTCGGCCGCGGCCTGCGCGAGCGACTCCACGAGCTAGACGGTGATCCCGGACGGCGTGCCGCCCGCGCGCAGCATGACCCTGCTCCCGCCCACCAGGTACGGCACGCCGTCCCGGCTGACCCGCTGCCAGGCCAGTTCGGGCCGGCTCGCCACGGCCTGCCGCAGCCCGGCGGTGATGCGGGCGTCGCTGGGGACGGCGGCGTCCCTGACCACGTACACCTGGCGGTCGCCCACCTCGAGGTCCTCGGCGAGCAGGGCCAGCTCGCTGTCGTCGGCGGGCAGCGCGACGTCGCGCGACAGCAGCAGCACCCGGTTCCTGAAGTCGTCGAGCAGCCGGTCCTGCACCCCGGCCACCAGGTCCTTGCGCGCCTGGAGATAGGTCAGCCCGGCCGCGGCCACCGCGCACACCCCGCCGACCAGCACGAACGTGATCACCAGCCGGGCCCGCAGGCCCCGCAGCCAGGTCATACCGGCCCGAACCGGTAACCGAACCCGCGGACGGTCTGCACGTACCGGGGCTCGGCCGGCACGTCCTCGATCTTGGCGCGCAGCCGCTGCACGCACGCGTCCACCAGCCGGGAGTCGCCCAGGTAGTCGTGCTCCCACACCGACTCCAGCAGCTGCTGCCTGTTGAACACCCGGCCGGGCGTGGCCGACAGGTGCAACAGCAGCCGCAGCTCCATCGGCGGCAGCGCGACCTTCCGCCCGTCCCTGCTCACGGTGAGGGAGGCGCGGTCCACGCGGAGCGCGCCGTAGGTCTCGACCGGCGACTGCACACTCTCGGTACGGCGCAGCACCGCCCTGATCCGGGCCTCCAGCACCTGCGGGCGCACCGGCTTGACCACGTAGTCGTCGGCCCCCGCCTCCAGCCCGCCGACCACGTCGAAGTCGTCGCCCCGCGCGCTCAGCATCACGATCGAGGTGGCGGCGCTCGCGCGGATCCTCCGGCAGACCTCGAAGCCGTCGATGCCCGGCAGCATCAGGTCGAGCACGACCACGTCCGCGGCGAACTCGGCCAGCCGGTCGAGGCCCTCCTCGCCGGAGGCCGCCGCCTCGACCTCGTGGTCGCGGCCCTTCAGGGCGAGCGTCAGACCGTCCCTGACGGCCGGGTCGTCCTCGATCAGCAACACGCGAGCCATGCGTCCCAGTATCGACGGCGCTGACGTGCGCTTTGTCCGGTCTGAAGAGCTATTACACGTTCATGACATCGTGCGGACGGGTTGTGCACAGGGACGGGCCAGAGTCTCAGGGGCAGTCAGCAGCCACTCATTGGAGGAACTTGTGATCATCAGCAGGCGACGTCTGGCCGTCATGGCCGCCCTGCCCGCGCTGGCCCTGAGCGCGGCCTGCGGAGCGCAGAGCTTCGCCAGCGCGGCGAGCCCGGACCCCGCGGCGAGCGTGTCCGCCAAGCCGAGCTGGCACGAGACCGCGCTGAAGTTCGCGGCGTGCATGCGGGACAACGGCATCGACGTCCCCGACCCGGTCAAGGGCCAGGACCTCGACACCAGCGCGGTCTCCAAGGTCACCCAGGCCAAGCTCGACGCCGCCATGAAGGCGTGCAAGGAGTGGGACTCGGTCATCCTCGGCGGCAGTGAGCCCGCCTCGCCCGAGGAGGAGGCCAAGTTCGCGGCCTGGGCGACGTGCCTGCAGAAGGGCGGGGTCTGGCAGCCGCTCGGCAAGGAGGCCAAGCCGGCCGGGTTCAAGCAGGTCAAGCCGGGCTCGGCAGCGGAGAAGCGGGTCTTCGCCGGGTGCGCGTCGCTGCAGCCGCCGGCGCCGTACGAGCAGTAGAGGCCGGGACCCTCACCCGGGCCATAGCCTCCGCGCCGTCCCGCCGGGGGGAACGGACGGCGCGGAGGCGGGGTGAGGGAACCCTCAGCAGGACAGGTTGCCGCCGGGGGCGACGCCGAGGATCTGGGTGAAGCGCTGGTAGGCGTTGATCCGGCTCTGCACCTGGCCGGGGTTGCCGCCGTTGCACTCCAGGCTGCCGTTGATGCTGCGGATGGTCTCGCCGAAGCCGCGGCTGTTGACCATCGCGTTGTGCGGGGTCATGGTGCCGGGGCCGTTCTGGGTCATCCAGTACCAGATCGCGGTCTTCCAGGCCACGGACGCGTCCTGCTGGACCAGCCACGGGTTGGTCAGCAGCGGCAGGCCCAGCGCGTCACCGGCCGCCTTGTAGTTGAAGTTCCAGCTCAGCTGGATGGGGCCGCGGCCGTAGTAGGCGGCCTGACCGGCGGGGCAGCCGTACGGCTGGTTCCTGTCGCAGTAGTGCGGGTAGTTGGCGGTGTTCTGCTCCACGATGTGGACGAGGCCGCCGGTCTCGTGGTTGACGTTGGCCAGGAAGGCCGCGGCCTCCTGCTTCTTGATGGTGTCGCTGCCCGTCTTGGCGAAGGCGGGGTAGGCGCTGAGCGCGGCGGTCAGGCCGCTGTAGGTGTAGAAGGAGTTCCGGCTCGGGAACATCTGGTTGAACTGCGCCTGGCTCACCACGAACCCTGACGGGTCCGGCGGGTCGGTCGGGCCGGGGCCGCCGCTGCAGGTGTAGGGGTCCCAGTACCAGTGGCTGATCACCGGGTCGTATCCGGGGTTCTCGTGGACGGCGATGTAGTGGTTGCCATCGGTGTAGCGGACGATGCTGCCCACCGCGTAGAACGTGCCGGCGGCCCAGTTCGGGTAGTTGCACTGGGTGCCACCGCCGCCGCCGGAGCAGGTGCCCTGGTCGGCCCAGACGGCGGCGCTGCCCGGACTCTCGTTCTGGGTCCACCACTTGGCGGACCAGTTGCGCCCGTTGTGGGACACGACGGCGCCTCCGTTGTAAACGGCTGAGGAGCTCCATGCCGTGGCGCAGGCCGCGGCGCTGGCGGCGGACGGCAGGACGACCGCCAGCACGCCCATCGCCATCAGCAGCGCCGCTAACGGGGCCAGGAGTTTTCGCACGTGATCACTTCCTTGGGGGGTGTAATGCTTAGGAAAGTTTCCTAATAGTTAACTCCTGATGAGGAAACGCGCAAGACCCAATGTCAAGAGGGGGCGGATGCCAACATGGTGATTCCGGCGTACTTTGATGAACATCAACGCCGTTTCTCCGTCGCCGTCTGAGAGGCCCATGTTTCTCCGCAGCCCCCGCCTTCCCTCCTCGCGACCGACCGGTCTGCTGATCGCCATCGGGTTCTTCGTGGTGATCGCCGCCTGCGCGCTCGCCGCTTTACTCGTCCCGCACGCCCTGGTCGAGATCCGCTTCGCCGTCGTGGGCCTGATCGCCGCCCTCTACGCCGGCCTCACCGCCGACCTGCTCGCCTCCGCCGCGACCGGGGCGCTGGCCTGGACGATGGCCACCGGTTTCCTCATCGACCCCGCCGGTGAGCTGGTGGTGTCGGGCGGCCTGGACGCGATCCGGCTGGCCGCCCTCGTCGGCCTGTGCGTGGCCGCCGGCCTGTACGGCGTCTTCCGCCAGCGTCACACCTCGACCTAGCGGGATGCCTCCCCGGGAGCGGGCGTCTCCCTAGAATGGCCAGGTGAACCGCATATTGCCGATATATGGCTATAAAGCGCGACGTGCTGGAACGTGGGAGATCACCGGCCGGATCTCCCCGGCGACGTGCTGAGCGCCGCGGGCCTGGGCGCCGAGGAGGAGGCTGCCTACCGGCTCCTCGTCAGGACCGCCGAGGTCGAGGTCGCCGAGCTGGCGGGGGAGCTGGGCGTGGCGGACGAGGCGGCGCGCCGGGCGCTCGGGTCGTTGCTGGCCAAGGGGCTGGCGCGTGCCGTACCCGGAGAAAGCGACACCTTCACCGCGGTCGCCCCCGACGTCGCGCTCGCGGCGCGGCTGCACCGGCGCCAGGAGGAGGTGGACCGGGCCCGGCAGGCCGTGGAGCAGCTCACGGGGGAGTACCTGGCCCACTCCAGGCGGCGCGAGGCCGCGCAGCTGATCGAGGTGATCAGCAGCAGGACGGTGCTGCGCGAGCAGCTGCGGCTGATGCAGGACAACGCCCGCCACGAGGTCGTGAGCCTGTGCCGGGCCGGGCACGTGGCGATGACCTCGCAGGAGAACACCGAGGAGCTGGGCGCGCTGCGGCGCGGGGTGGGCTTCCGGGTGCTGTACGAGCGGGCGCTGCTCGAAGAACCCGGCATGCTGGTCAACCTCGCCGAAGGGATCACGCTCGGCGAGCAGGCGCGGGCGTTCCCGGAGCTGCCGGTGCGGATGATGATCGCCGACGGCGAGCTGGGCGTGCTCCCGCTGGTCCAGCACACCGGCGGGCTGACCCAGCTCACCGCCGCCCTGGTACGGCCCAGCAGCCTCCTCGACGCGCTCAAGGCGCTGTTCGAGAGCCTGTGGGAGCGGGCCACCCCCGTCAGCCTCACCACGCCGGGCAGCCCGCTCGACGCCGACCACCTCTACCTGCTGTCGCTGCTGCTGGCCGGCGTGCCCGACAAGTCGATCGCCACGCAGCTGAAGGTGTCGCAGCGCACCGTCCAGCGCCGCATCACCCACCTGATGGAGCGGGCCGGCGCCCAGACCCGGATGCAGCTGGCCTGGCACGCCGCCCGCGAGAACTGGCTGTGATCGTCGAACTCAGGCGCTAGGGCCGGGCGCCGGCGCGGCGCAGGATCATCTTGACCAGCTCGCCCAGCCACAGGATCACCGAGCCCACAGCCGCGCAGGTCAGCCACTGCGCCGCGGTGAGGTTGGTGACGGAGAAGAAGGCGTGCAGCCCGTCCCACTCCACCATGGCCGCCAGCAGCACGAGCACGACGCCGATCGCCACGAACGTCGAGCGGTTGGAGAAGGTGTCGCGGTGGAAGGCGCTGCGCAGGTCGTTGCGGACGTTGACCAGGTTGAAGACCTGGAAGAAGACGAAGGTGACGAAGGCCATCGTCGCGGCGACCGGCGGGGGAGCCATCGCGAGCACGGCCAGCGTGCCCGCGGCCATCGCCGTCCCGGCCAGCAGGATGCGCAGCAGCCGCGCGGTGGTGAGGATGCGCTCGTCCCGCGGGCGCGGCGGGCGCGACATGACGTCCGGCCCCGCCGGGTCGACGCCGAGCGAGAGCGCGGGCGGGCCGTCCATGATGAGGTTCACGAAGAGGATCTGCACGGCGGTGAACGGCGCGCCGCCCGCCAGCCCGGTGATCGACGCCGCCAGGAACGTGAGCACGAACCCGAACGCGGTCGAGAGCTGGAAGCGGGTGAACTTCACGATGTTGGCGTAGATGCCGCGTCCCTCGCGGACCGCGTCGACCACGGTCGCGAAGTTGTCGTCGGTGAGGATCATCGTGGCGGCTTCCTTGCTCACCTCGGTCCCGGTGACGCCCATGGCGACGCCGATGTCGGCCCGCCGCAGGGCCGGGGCGTCGTTGACCCCGTCACCGGTCATCGCCACCACGGCGCCGCTGTCCTGCAGCGCGCGCACGATCCGGATCTTGTGCTGCGGAGTGACCCGGGCCACGACCCCGATGTCCGGAAGCTGCCTGGCCAGCTCCTCGTCGGAGAGCTCGTCCAGCTCGGCGCCGGTCACCGCCTTGCCGGGGATGTCCAGCTCGCGGGCGATGGCCGAGGCGGTGACCGCGTGGTCGCCGGTGATCATCCGTACCTGGACGCCCGCCCGGTGGCACTGCTCGATGGCGGCCGACGCCTCCGGCCGGGGCGGGTCGACGATGCCGACCAGCGCCATCAGCACGATGCCGTCGAGCGAGGACTTCAGGTCGGCGTCGTCGGGCAGGGCCGGAAAGTCCTTCACGCCGACGGCCAGCACGCGCAGCCCCTGCTCGGCCAGCTCGCCGTTGGCGGCGGCGTATTCCGCGCGGGCCGCCGCGTCGAACGGCCGGCGGCCGTCGGCGGTCAGATAGCGGTCGGCGCGGGCGGCCAGCACGTCGGGCGCGCCCTTGACGAAGCAGCGCACCCGGCCGTCCTCCCGGTGGAAGGTGGCCATGAACTTGTCGTCGGAGTCGAAGGGCACCTCGGCGATCCGCGGGTGCCTGCGCCGCAGGGCGGCGACGTCGACCCCGCCCTTCTCGGCCAGCACCACCATGGCCAGCTCGGTGGGGTCGCCGACCACGTCGTCGGCGGCGCGTACCACCGCGTCGGTGCACAGCGCCATGGCGACCAGCGCGACGTGCAGCGTCTGGCTGTCGGGCGGGTCGTCGTCGGTGCTGCGGATGCGGCCCTCCACCGAGTAGCCGTGGCCGGAGACGGTGAAGCGGCGGTCGGCCAGGTACACCTCGCGGGCGGTCATCTGGTTGAGCGTCAGCGTGCCGGTCTTGTCGGTGCAGATCTGGGAGGTGCTGCCCAGGGTCTCCACCGAGGCCAGCCGCTTGACGATGGCGCCCCGGCGGGCCAGGCGGGCCGTACCCATGGCGAGGGTGAAGGCCACGACGGCGGGCAGCCCTTCGGGGACCGTGGCCACCGCCAGCGAGACCGCGGTCGTGAACAGGTCACCGATCGGCTGCCCGCGCAGCAGGCCCAGGACGAACACGACCGCGATCACCGCGAGCGCGATCAGCGCCAGGGTCTTGCCGAGCGTGTCGATCTGGCGCTGCAGCGGGGTCGGCGCCTGCTTGGTCTGCTGGAGCAGCCCGGCGATCTGCCCGATCTCGGTCGAGGCGCCGGTCGCGGTCACGATCATGCGGGCCCGGCCACGGGTGACGGTCGTGTTCATGAACACTGCGCTGTGGCGCTCGGCCAGGGGCGCGTCCTGCGCCACGACCGCGGCGGCGGACTTGGCCGACGGTTCCGCCTCGCCGGTCAGCGCCGACTCCTGAACCTCCAGCGACGACGAGGACACCAGCCGCCCGTCGGCGGGCACCCGGTCGCCCGCCTCCAGGTCCACGACGTCGCCCGGCACCAGATCGGCGGCGTCGAGCCGCATGGCCGCCCCGCCCCGCAGCACTGTGGCCTCGGTGTGGAGCATCTTGCGCAGCGCCTCCAGCGACGCCTCGGCCCTGGACTCCTGCACGAACCCGATCGTCGCGTTCAGGATCACGACCAGCACGATGATCGCCGGCGTCTCCCACTCGCGGGTCACCGCGAAGCTCACGATCGCCGCGCCGATCAGCGTCACGATCAGCAGGTCCTGGAACTGCCGCAAGTAGGCGTGCCAGCGCGGCTCGCGCGGCGCCTCGGGCAGCCGGTTGGCGCCGTGCTCTTCCCTGCGCTCTACGGCTTCCGCCCCGCTCAGCCCACGGGACGGGTCAACGTTCAGCCGCTCGGCCGTCTCGGCGGCGTCCATCGCATACCAGGCGCTCATGAGCCCACGTTATGATCGCGAACCCCTCGCCGCCATCTGGCCGATGGTGGTATTCAGCCAATTCTGTCCCCCCGTGCCAGGGGTGTGAAATCAGGGCGTGAAACCACCCTCGGTGGCTGTCCGATCACTCTATGCTGTGGTGGGGCCTGCGGCGTGGACACTATGGGGGTTCTCCACCCGCCAGGCCCCCCTCACTCAGGCGACCAGCCGGCCGATCACCCAGTGCAGGTAGGTGCGGAAGCGCGCCAGTTCCGCGGGCTTCACCGTGCGCTCGCTGCGCCGCCGCTCCAGAACGCCGCCGGTGAGAAACCCGTAGACGCACCACACGATCATCCAGACGAAGTAACGGGTCTCGACCCCGGGCGGCAGCAAAGGCGAGATCGCCCGGAGAATCTCGTCCAGCAGCGGCCGGGTGTAGGCCTCCTCGAGTTCCGGGATGTCCGCCGCGTCGCCCATCCAGCGATGCATCCACAGCAGCACCAGCATCGGATTGGCGGCGAAGAAGTCGAGATAGGCGTCCACCATGCGGTGCAACGCCTCGGGCGTGCCCGTGAACTCCGCGAGCGCCGCCGATATCGCGGCGTGTTCCGCCTCGTCGGCCTTGAGCATGACGGTCTTGTACAAGTCCGCCTTGCCGCCGAACTCCCGGCCGATGAACGCCGGCTCGACCCCGGCCGCCCGCGCGATGAGCCCGACATCCGTTTCGTCGTAACCCAGTTCGGCGAAAAGCTTGGTCGCCACCTCAAGGACCTGATCCGCGCTCACCGCACAACCCTAGGTAGGCGCCGCAGCATTTCCCAGCAGGCTCGCTGCCGGGCGCTGGACCCGCCCGCCCGGCCGGGTTACGGTCGGAGCGGCACGCCCGAAGTCATCCCGCGGACCCGCAGGGGGTGCGTCATCAGCGCAGCACGGATCATTCTGGGTTTGTCGTTGTCCCTCGCCTTCGTCCTGACCGCCGCGCCCGCTCAGGCGGCAGGGCCGTTCTGTGTCCCCGAGGCCCCGGTGTGCGCGGGCCTCGACAACGGGCGGTTCGTCTTCACCATCAAGCCCCCGCCGGCCAGCCTGTCGATGCAGGCCACGGTCAACGGGGTGCCCCGCAGCGGGGCGATCTCCACCTGGCGCACGCCCACCTACCTGGAGGGCGTCTACTACCCGACACCGGCGCTGGTGCCGGGCGACGTGGTGTGCATGTCGTTCTACGCGCCCGGCGTGCCGCCCGGGCCGTACTGCGGCACGCACTAGGCGGCTAGGGACCTTCTGGGTCGACCGCGTCCCGGTCGGCCCAGAAGGGCTCCACCAGGTCCCTGATCCCTTGCGCGCCGACGCGTTCCAGCACGGCCAGCGCGCCGACGTTGCACACGAGCTGCCGGGTGCTGCTGGCGCCGAACAGCACGGTGGCGGTCGCGGGGTGCGACAACGCGAAGGCGACGCAGAGCTGGGCCGCGGTCGCGCCCACGCTCGCGGCCGCCTCGGTCAGACCGGGGACCGCCTGGACGATCTGCTCGCGGATGTCGCCGGGGTCGCGGCCGATCTGCCGGGTTGGGTTGGTCCTGCCCGCCAGGATGCCGCCCTCCATCACGTCGGACGCCTGCAGCGACAGGCCGTCGGCGAACAGCGGCGCGAACGGCCCGCCGTCCGGGATCGAGCGGCGGCACGGGCTGTACTTGAGCTGCGCGAGCTGGGGCCCGGGGGAGCCGGCGGCCAGGGCGTGCTCGCGGATCGTCCGGATCGTGCTGGCCGACCAGTTGTTGACGCCCCAGCAGCCGATGATCCCGTCGCGCTCCAGCTCGGCCAGGTCGCCGGCCAGCCGTACGAGATCGAGGTCGTCGCGCCGGACGTCGCCGAGCACCACCAGGTCGGCGCGGTCGGCGCCGACCCGGAACAGCGCGTGCTCCAGCTGCGCGCGCAGCGGCTGCTCGGGGTAGCGCTCCAGCCAGAGCTTCTCCGACAGCAGGTAGTCGTCCCTGGCCACGCCCGCGGCGCGCACGATGGCCGAGAACAGCACGTCGGTGTAGACCGGCGGCGCCCCCGGCATACCGTACACGCCGATGTCGAACAGGTTGACGCCCAGGTCGACGGCGTGGCGCACCATGGCGACCGCCTCGGCGAAGTCCATCCGGTCGTAGACGTGCCAGGAACCCAGGGACAGGACCGAGACCTCCGGCCCGTGCGTGCCGATCGTGCGGCGGGGAACGGTGTGCATGGGACTCCTCGTCACGGTAGCCACGGATGGATGACGGCCTTGACCTCGTCGAGCCTCGACATCGACCGGAGCGCGCCGGTGGCCGCGCCCAGCCCGGCGGGGGCGCCGAACATGGCGTTCCAGTCGAAGCGCGCACGGAAGCCGCGCAGGAACTCCAGGGCCCGGTGGTAGTCGCCGACGTCGCCGTTGAGCGAGCCGAGGACGTTCAGCTCCTTGCCCATGACCGTGCCCATCGGGACCGGGTCGGGGCGCGGGCCGGTGCTGCCGACGACCACGAACGTGCCGCCCCAGGCGGCCATGTCCACCGCCTCCGCGGCCACGCCGGGCGCGCCCGCGAGGTCGAGCACCAGCTCTGCGCCACGCCCGTCGGTGGCCTCCAGAACCTGGCCGAGGCGTTCCGGCGGCGTGCCGTCCAGGCCGATCACGACGTCGGCGCCGAAGCCGCGGGCCAGCTCCAGCCGGGCCGCCGGGGCGCCGACGGTGATGACGGTGCCCGCCCCCGACGCGGCGGCCATGGCCGTGGCCACCAGGCCGAGCGCGCCGGCGCCCTGGACGACGACCGCGGCGCCGGGGCGGATGCCGCCGGCCCTGCCGTACGCGTGCACGACGGTCTTGACCGCGCAGCCCGCCGCGGCCGCCCAGATGTCGGGAACGTCGTCGGGCAGCAGGAGCTTCAGCGCGCCCGGCCGGACGTAGGAGTACTCGGCCAGCCCGCAGGTGGAGTACGGCCACGCGTCCGCCCGCTGCGTGAACCCGTACCCGCGCTGGGCGCAGGCGACCGGGGTGCGCAGCACGGTGCAGCCGTGGCAGTGCCCGCACGTCGACTCCGACCAGCCGATCCGGTCCCCGGCCCGCACCGGCCGGCCCAGCGCGTCCAGGGTGCCGGGTCCGGCGGCGGCGACCGTCCCGGACATCTCGTGGCCGAGCACCATGGGCAGCATCCCCGGCCAGGACATCGCCCCGGACCAGATGTGCACGTCGGTGGCGCACAGGGTGGCGCAGCCGATCCTGACGATGGCCGCGCCGGGCTCCACCTCCCCGGGCAGCGGGAGCTCCTCGATGACCAGCGGCTCGCCGTGCTCGCGGAGCACCGCGGCGCGGGTGGCGGTCGGGACAGGCACGATCGGGGTCCTTTCTCAGCGGGTGTGGGCGGTGTCCCAGACTTCGTTCCTGCTGCGCCACCACAGCAGCACCAGGATCACCAGGAAGGGCACCACGCCGCGGTCGGCCTGCAGGCCGCTCAGCGACACGGCGACGCCTTCCAGCAGCCCGAGTATCAGCCCGCCGGCCAGCGTCATGGGCAGGCTGCGGAAGGCGCCCACCATGGCCACGGCCAGCGCGGTGGTGATGAGGTTGCCGAGCGTGGCGAAGTCGCCGCCCAGCCGGGGCGCGACCAGGACGATGACGAGCGTGCTGAGCCCGCCGATGACCGCCCACACCGCCATGGCCAGGCGTGGCACGGCGATGCCGACCACCTGCGCGGTCGTGGGACGCTCCGACAGCGCCTGCAGCCGCAGCCCCAGCAGGGTCCGGCTGAAAAGCAGCCCCACCCCGGCGGTGATGAGCGCGGCGAAGGCCAGCGAGACCAGCGTGGACACCGGCACCACGACGTCGCCCAGGACGAACGCGGGCCCGTCCAGCGGCGCCGGGAAGCGCCGGGTGCCCGTGGTGGCGCTGCCGAACACGCGCAGCCCGATCGCCATGACGGCCACGTAGAGCGCGACGGTCACCGCCGCCTTGGTCCGCTCGCTGTGCTCGCCGAACCACCGCACGAGGATCGCGCCGACGAGCGCCGACAGCGCGGCCCCCGCCACCACCCCCGCCGCCAGTGCGAGCGCCCCGTGCACGCCCACGCCGATCAGCGAGACCATCACGTACGCGCCCACCGCCCCCGTGGCCGCCATGGCGAAGTTCACCACGGCGACCAGCCGGTAGGTCAGCACCACGCACAGCCCGAGCAGCGCGTACACGCCGCCGCTGGTCAGCCCGGCGATCAGGGAGTTGAGCATTGCTCAGCCCTTGCCGGGGATGACGAACCCCTCGGGCAGCACCCGCCACGCGCGGTTCTCCGCCTTCACGAACCTGGCGCCCTCGACCGGGTTGTGCGCGTCGCCGGGCCCGAAGACGTACGGCGTGCCGACCATCGGATAGTCCACCGGCTTCATCTCCTTGAAGGCCTTGGTCACCGACTCGCGGGTGATCGGCCCTTGGATGCCCTTGAGCACCTGGACGAAGACGTCGGCCGCCATGACCGCCCCCTGGCTGAAGGCCGTCTTCGGGATCCCCTTCGCGCCGACGATCTTGGCCCACCGGTCGTTGCCCGGCAGGCTCTCGTCGGTGTAGGGCTGCCACTCGGTCGCCGAGTAGACGTTGAGCCCCTCGGGGATCGCCTGGGCGTTGGCGTCGGTGTAGCTGTTGGCCAGCATGGCGAAGTCGACGGCGGTCATGCCCTGGGTCTTGGCCTGGGCGAACCAGGGACCGACCTGGGAGTTGTAGACGATGCCCGCGCAGCCCGCCTCCTTGGCCTTGACCAGGTAGGGGGTCGGGTCGCCGGTGCCGACGGAGGTCTCCTTCACGGTCAGCTGCTTGCCGGTGACCGTGGACCACTCCTTGATGGCGTTCTCGATGCCGTCGCCGCTGCCCGGCAGGACCGTCAGGTAGGCGCAGACCTTCTCGTGCTTCTTGGTCTGCGACAGGAAGTACAGGGCGGCGGTGAGCAGCTTGTAGGGGCCCGGGTTGACGGGGGCGATGTTCGGGCTGGTGAAGCAGGCCGGGTCGACGCCGACGGCCGGGATGGAGACGATGCCGGCGCTGCCGTACTTGGCCCGGTTCAGGCCGCAGTCGACGGCGCTGGACGAGCCGACGAGCGCCACCACGCCCTCGGACTCGATCAGCTCCACGGCCGCCTCGGTGGAGCGCTGCGGGTTCATGGCGTCGTCCTTGCTGATGAACTCGATCTTGCGGCCGCCGATCCCGCCCGCCGCGTTGACCTCGTCGAAGACGGCCTGCACGGCCTTGGGCACCTCGGGCGCCTGGAACTGGCCCGTGACGCCGTTGATCGAGCCGACCTTGATGGGCCCGTCCGTGCCGCCGTCGGCGGCGCATCCGGCCAGCGCGAGCGCCGCGGCCCCCAACGCGGCGGCGAGCCTGTGTGAAAGCTCCATGTGCGTGCTTCCTCCTCAGGGAGATCAGGCCAGCGGGGCAGCCGCTATGCCGAGGTAGGCGTTGACGACGGCGGGGTCCTCCATGACGTCCCTGGTGGGGCCGGAGGCGATGACCCGCCCGAAGTCGAGGACGGTGAGTTGCGAACAGGCCGCGGTGACGAGCTCCATGTCGTGCTCGACCAGCAGGACGGCGACGCCGTAGCGGGCCGGCACCTCGGCCAGCCGCGCCGCGAAGCGCAGCGACTCCGCGCCCGACTGACCGGCCGCCGGTTCGTCCAGCAGCGCCACCTTGGGCCGGGCGGCGACGGCGGCGGCCACGTCGAGCAGCCGCCGGGTCCCGGCGTCCAGCAGCGACACCGGGACCTGGGCCGGCGGGCAGCCGAAGAAGTCCAGCAGCTCCCCGGCCTCGCCGAGGTCCAGGCGGCGCCCGGCCCCGATCGTCAGATACTCGTACTGGGTCAGCTCTGCCGGGATCGTGGTGGTCTGGAAGGTACGGCGCAGCCCGCGCCCGGCCCTGACGTCGGGCCGCAGGCCGTCCAGCGGCTGTCCGGCGAGCACGATCGAGCCCCGGTAGCCGCCGAGGAAACCGGTCACGGCGGCGATGAACGTGCTCTTGCCCGCGCCGTTGGGCCCGATGAGACCCGCCACCGCGCCCTCGGGCACGGTCAGGGTGACCTCGTCCAGCGCGGTGACCTCGCCGAAGCGCACGGTGAGCCCGCTGACCTGCAGCAAGGGGCGCCCCGGCGGCTCGGATGGCGTTTTGGACGGTTTTTGGGACGACGGTGACAGCGGCGCGGTCTCGGGGGCCTCCGCGCGCCCTTCGAGCAGTGGCCGTGCCGCCCGCTCCCGCCTGCGGGCCTGCACGAAGTCGGTCTGGCTGACCCCGGAGCGCAGCGCGAGCACGGCGAAGACGCCGAACAGCATGCCGCCCAGGTCCTGCGGCAGGCTGAGCCGTTCCAGGATCGTGGCCATGACCGCGCCGAAGACGCCGCCCATGATCGCGCCGTCCACGTGATGCGGCCCGATGAGGATCGCGACGGCGAAGAACGCCAGCGACTGTCCCATCGAGAAGTTCTGCGCGACCACCAGGCCGAGCTGCCCGGCCATCAGCCCGCCCCCGATGGCCGCCACGAACGCGCTGATGGCGAACGCGGCGAGCTTGCTGCGTGCCACCGAGACCCCGTGCGCGGCCGCGGCCCGCTCGGAGTGCTTCAGCTCCAGCCACGACATGCCGAGCCGGGTGCGGTTGAACAGGCTCAGCCCGATCGCCACCAGGCAGAAGACGATCACCGTGAGCACGAAGTAGGCCCGGTCGCCGGAGAACAGCTCCGGCCGCACGACCGTCTTCAGCTCACCGGTGCCGGGGAACTGGTTGGCGTTCAGCACGATGTCGGTCGAGACCGCGAACCCGAACGTGACCACGGCCAGGTTGACGCCGCGGATACGCAGCGCGGGCAGGCCGATCAGGACGCCCACCGGCACCGCGGCCAGCCCGCCCAGCACGAGCCAGAGCAGGAACCCGCCAGGGGCGTCGTGCAGGTTGAGCTTCAGCACCACCCACGCGCCGATGGCCGCGAACGACATCTGGCACAGCGACATCATCCCGGCCCTGCCCACGATCACGCCGTAGCTCTGCATGATGATCGAGACGACGACGGCGGTGATCGCGAGGAAGACCCAGTGGGCGGAGAACACGGCGGGCACCGCGACACAGACCGCCACGGCCACGCCCAGCCCGATCGCGAAGGCGCGCGGGTTCATACCGGCGCCGCCCCGAAGTAGGACTCGTGCAGCAGCTCCGGGTCCCGCCTCAGCTCCGCGCACGAGCCGTCG
This sequence comes from Nonomuraea endophytica, assembly GCF_014203235.1. Taxonomy (GTDB): domain Bacteria; phylum Actinomycetota; class Actinomycetes; order Streptosporangiales; family Streptosporangiaceae; genus Nonomuraea; species Nonomuraea endophytica. The sequence goes on from NZ_JACHIN010000010.1 coordinate 121,599, forward strand.
TAAACCACCCGGCCCTTGCGCAGCACGTACGCGCGGGTGCCGATCTCCAGCGCCAGCGCCGCGAACTGCTCGATGAGCAGGACCGAGATGCCGAGGCCGACCAGGTCGCCCACCGCGCCCATCAACCGGCGCACCACCACGGGCGCCAGCCCCATGGACATCTCGTCGATGAGCATGACCCTCGGGTCGGCGACCAGCGCGCGGCCGAGCACGAGCATCTGCTGCTCGCCGCCGGACAGGTGCCCGGCCTGCAGGTTCCTGCGGCGCTCCAGCTCGGGGAAGAGCGTGAACACGCGGTCGAGCTCGCCCTGCCCGCTGCGCGAGACCAGCAGGTTCTGCTCGACGGTGAGGGTGCGGAAGACGGTGCGCGACTGCTCGACGTAGCCGAGGCCGGCGCGGGCCCGCCGGTAGGTCGGCAGCTTCTCGATCGGCCTGCCACTGAGCCGGATGGCGCCCGACGACACCTGCGCGACCCCGGCGATGCCGTCCATGAGCGTGGTCTTCCCCGCCCCGTTCGAGCCCAGGACGACGGTCACCGTCCCGGGCCCGACCTCCAGCGACACCTCGTGCACGATCTCGGCCTCGCCCCGGTTGACGCCGACCCCATCCAGACTGAGAACCGCGTCCGACCCGATGTGCGGGTCCAGACCGTGGTGCGGGTCCGGACTGACGTGCGCGTCCAAGCTTGTGGCCGGGGCCGGGGCCGGGCTTTGGGCCGGGTCCGGGCCGGGGGTGCTCCCGCTCCCGCTCACCGGTCGCCTCCGCCGAACGCCGTCCGCAGCGCGGTGGCGACCCGGTCGTGCGCCGCGCGCGCGGCGGGCAGTTCGGTGGCCAGCAGCCCGAAGAAGCCGTGGATCAGCCCGTCGTAGCGCACCACCTCCGCCGGCACCCCGGCCTCGCGCAGCCGGGCCGCGTACTCCTCGCCCTCGTCGCGCAGCACGTCGTACTCCGCCCCCAGCACCAGCGCCGGGGCCAGGCCCGACAGGTCATCGGCCCGCAGCGGCAGCAGGTAGGGGTCACGCAGGTTCGTCGGATCACGCGGATAAAGGGTGAAAAACCACTCCATGCTCGCCCGAGACAGGAAATATCCCTCGGCATAGTCCCGATAGGAGGCGCGCCCGTCGTCCGGATGTCCGAGCACCGGCGAGACCAGCACCTGCAGCGAAAGCCGCGGCCCGCCCAGGTCACGGGCCTTCAGCGCGGCCACGGCGGCGAGGTTGCCGCCCGCGCTCTCCCCGCCGACGGCGATCCGCCCCGGATCGGCCGAGATCTCCGCCCCGTGCCCGTGCACCCAGCGCACAGCCGCGAAGCAGTCGTCGGCCGCCGCGGGATAGGGGTTCTCGGGCGCGAGCCGGTAGTCCACCGAGACCACGACCACACCGGCCCGCGCGCAGACGGTACGGCAGGCGTACTCGTTCTCGTCAAGGCTGCCGATCGTCCACCCGCCGCCGTGGAACCACACGAAGGCCGGAAAGGGCCCGGCGCCCTCCGGGGTGTAGACGCGCACGGGGATCTCACCGGCCGGGCCGGGGATCGCGGTGTCGCGCACCCGGTGCACGGCGGGCAGGATGTCGGGCAGCCGCCAGGTGGTACGGAACTGCTCGCGCATGGTCTGGGGGTCCAGCACCACGGGCTGTCCTGCTTCTATGGCGGGAGTGCGGTCGATGATCGCCTGCGCGTCGGGATGCAAAGGCATGCCTACCTCCGCTCGCCTGGGTGAGAGACGCACCCGGGGTCAGAACTCGAATCGTATCTGATTCCGTGTACGTTATGGGCATCCACGCGGTGGTGTCCAGAGTGGGGAGGAAGATGTTGCGCAACGGTTCCCGGCCCGCCGGCACAGTGCTCACGGGCGGAGTGGTGCACACGCTCGACCAGGAAGATCGTGTCGTCGAGGCCCTCGCGGTACGCGGCCGCCTCATCGCCCGCGCCGGCTCAGCCCGCGAGGTCGCGCCGCTCATCGGACCCGACACCCGGGTGATCGACCTGCGCGGCCGATCGGTGCTGCCGGGCATCAACGACTCGCACCTGCACGGCGTGTGGCTCGGGGCGATGTGGCCCGATCTGCTCATGGAGCAACTGGCCGAGGGCGAGCACGAAGGCGCGCCGGTCCGTCTGGAGAACGAACGGCAGCGCCGCGCCGCCATCCTGCGCACCGGGCGGCTGCTGGCCTCGCTGGGCGTCACCAGCTACACCGAGCCGGGGCTGGGGCCGGGGGAGGACGCCGGCCGTACCGGCTGCTTCGGGTCCGCGGCGCTGCACGACTACGCGCAGCTGGCCGCGGACGGGAGGCTCACGGCGAGAGTCACCGCGCTGATGCTGTTCGGGCAGCTCGACGGCCCCAGCACCCTGACCGCCCTGCGGGAGGGTCTGCGCGCCTTCCGTCCCCCAGCCGAGGTGCCGGGGTGGCTGCGCGTGGCCGGGGTCAAGATCTTCGCCGACGGCATCCCGCCGATGGGCACCGCCTGGACCGACCAGCCGTACACGCACGGCGGCCACGGCGGGCTCCTGGTGGAAGGCCCCTCACCCGAGGCCCGAGCCGCCGCGCTGACCGAGATGATCGCCGCGGCGCACGCGGCCGGATACCAGGTCGGCGTGCACGCCACCGGCGGCAGAGCCGTGCGCACCGCGGTCGAGGCGATGCGCGCCGCCGCCGCCCGCGACGGCCGCGACCGGCGCCACTACATCATCCACGGCGACCTGGTCGTTCCCGAGACGCTCACGGCGATGGCCGATGCGGGGATCGGCCTCAACACCCAGCCCGGGATCGCCGTGGCCACCGGCGACATGCTCGCCGCCGCACTGGGCCAGGAGGCGCTGGCCGGAGCCTGGCCCCTGCGCGACGCCCTGTCGGCGGGGGTACGGCTCTGCCTCAGCTCGGACGCGCCCGTGCTCACACCCGACTGGCGGGTGGGCGTCGCCCAGGCAGGACTGCCCATGGACGAGGCACTCCGCGCGTACACGGTCGTCCCGGCCTGGCAGGACGGCGCACTGGCCTGGAAAGGGACGTTGGAGGCGGGCAAGGTGGCCGACCTGTGCGTGCTCGGCGGCGACCTGCGCACCATCGACCCGTCCGCCCTGCCCGAGGTGCCCATCGCCCTGACAATGGTGGACGGCCGCGTCGTCCACCAGGCCTAGGCGGTGCCCCAGGAGGCTTCGGGGTTGACCACGTCGCGGTCGAGCCACAGGTCCGCGACGGCTTCGCGGAGTTCGGGGCCGTGGCGTTCGAGGAGGGTGAGCGCGCCCAGGTTCTCCTCTAGCTGGCGTACGCCGCTCGCGCCGAACAGCACGGTCGCGACCGCCGGGTGCGTGAAGCAGAAGGCGACGGCCAGCTGCGCCGGGGTGGCGCCGAAGCGCTCGGCGGCCCGCATGACCAGCGGGAACGAGGCGCGGATCCGTTCGCGGATGCCGCCCGGGTCCGCGCCGATCTTGCGCCTCGGGTGAAGGCGGCCCGCCAGGATGCCGCCTTCGAACACGTCGGAGGCCTGCAGCCCCAGCCCCGCCTGCGACAGCAGCCGGCCGTACGGCAGGCCCTCGGGAACGGAACGCCGGGCCAGACTGTACTTGAGCTGGGCGAACGACGGCGGCGTGAACCCCTCGGCGGCGGCCAGCGCGCAGGCCCGGCCGAGATCGCGCGCCGCCCAGTTGTTGACCCCCCAGGCCGCGAACCGCCCCGCCCGCACCAGTTCGGACACGTCGGTCAGCACCGAGCGCAGGTCGAGCTCACCGAGGAAGTCGCCGACGACCACGAGGTCGGCCCGGTCGGTGCCGATCCGCTCCAGCGACGTCTCGATCTGCGCGGCGAAGGAGCTGGCGGGGTAGTCCCACAGCCAGAGCTTCCCGCACAGCGTGTACTCCTCGCGCGCGATCCCCGCCTCCCTGACCGCCTTGCCGAAGATCACGTCGGTCGTCGCGTCCTCGGCGTGCGGCCCGGCGTTGTAGTGGGCGACGTCGAACAGGCTCACCCCATGGCGTACGGCGGCGCCGATCAGCTCGACCGCCGCGCCGAACTCCATCCGATCCCAGGTGTTCCACGAGCCGAGCCCGGCCATGGGGACCACGGGTCCCCGCATGCCGAGCCTGCGCCTGGGCACCGCACCGGAATACCGCACCGCACACCTCCCTGAGCCGAGCGACGTCGGGCCTGGCGGCCACACGGAAGAATCGTATATCATTCCCGATACTGTTCGCTCCTGAAGGGGTGTCACATGTCGCTTTACCAGGACAGCAGCGGCGCGGCGCGCATCGTGGAGGTGGCCACCGGATACATGGCCGCCAAGCAGCTCTTCGCGGCCGGAGAGCTCGGCCTGTTCGCCGCGCTGGCCTCCGGCCCGGCGAGCGCGGCCGACCTGGCCAGGCGCACCGGCCTGCCGGAGCGCACCGTGCGCATCCTCGCCGACGCCATGTCAGGGCTCGGCCTGCTCACCCGGACCGGCGGCGTCTACACCAACACGCCCGCCACCGACCGCCACCTGACCGGCGCGGCGGGGGAGCTCGACCTGCGCCCCTTCCTCACCTTCCTGGAGGCCATCAGCTACCCGCACTGGCTGGGCTTCGGCGCCAGCGCCCGTACCGGGGAGCCCGCCCCGCTGGACCTGGACGGCGAGCGGATGGAGGTGTTCCTCACCGGCGTGATGACCTACAACTCCCTGCACGCCAGGACGCTCGCCGCGCACTACGACTTCACCCCGCACCGCCGCGCCCTGGACCTCGGCGGCCTGTCCGGAGCGTTCCTGGCCCAGGCCATGAACGCGGCCCCGGAACTGCGCGGCACGTTCTGCGCCGAGGGCGACCTGGCCGTCTTCGCGAAGCGGACGCTGGACGAGGCGGGCGTCGGCGACCGCGCCGAACTGGCCGCCGCCGACCCCTTCACCGCGGACCTGACCACCGGCTACGACCTCGTCCTGCTGGAGCACGTCGTGCACCGTTTCGGCCCGGAACGCAACATCCGCTACGCCGAACGCGCCCGCGAGCTCGCCGCACCCGGCGCCACGTTGCTCCTGCTGGACTTCTTCCTCGACGCCGACCCGGTGCAGCGGGTCGTGGACGCCCTGCACGCGGCCGAGTACCTGGTCATCGACGGCACCACGGTCTATCCCGAGGACGAGGTACGCGGCTGGCTCACCGAGTCGGGCTGGGAACCCGGCCAGACCCTGTGCCTGCCCGGCTGCCCCCGCGTGATCGTGGCGTACGCCCGATGAGCCCGGACGACGGCGCACGGCGGCTGGTGCTGGTCACCGGCGGGGCCAGGGGGATCGGGAAGGCGGTGGCGCGGGCGTTCGCGCAGGCCGGGGACCGGGTGGTGATCGCCGACGTGGACGGGGAGGCGGGGGAGAAGGCCGCCGCCGAGATCGGGGCCGCCTCGGTGACCATGGACGTCACCGAGGCGGCGTCGGTGGACTCCGCGCTGGCCCAGGTGGGGGAGACGATCGACGTCCTGGTCAACAACGCCGGGGTGGTCGCCGGTGGCGGTCCGCTGGTGGAGCTGCCGCTGGAGGTCTTCGACCGGGTCGTCGCGGTGAACCTGCGCGGCACGTTCACCGTCACCCGGGCGGTCGCCGCCGGCATGATCGCGGCCGGGCGCGGCGGCTGCGTCGTCAACATCAGCTCGATCGGCGCCCGCCAGCCGACCGCCGGCCTGGGACACTACGAGGCCACCAAGGCCGCCGTGGATGCTCTGACCAGGACCGCCGCGCTGGAGCTCGCCCCCTACGGGATCAGGGCCAACGGCGTCGCGCCCGGCCCGGTGCTGACCCCGATGACCGCGGGCCTCATGTCCGACCCCGCGGCCCGCGCCGCCTGGGAGTCGCGCATCCCGCTCGGCAGGATCGCCGGGACCGGCGACATCACGCCGCTGGTCGTCTTCCTCGCCTCGCCCGCCGCCCGCCACATCACCGGCACCGTCGTCCAGGTGGACGGCGGCCAGCTCCTCACCTGAGGTCAGCCGCGGTTTTTGGCCTGGGCCTTGTGCAGGGCGTCGGCCGTGGCGATCTTGTGGGCGCACGCAACCCGCTCGATCTCCTGCGCCTGCGCGCCCGCCTGGATCAGGTCGAGCATGTGCTCGTGCTCCTCCACCGAACGGCGCGCCCGCCCCGGCACGTGGCTGAACGTGGAGCGCCGCATGTGGTCCAGCCTGGCCCACTCCGCCTCCAGCAGCGCCCGCAGGTGCTCGTCCGGGCACTGGGCGTAGATGGCGAAGTGGAACTCCCTGTTCAGCGCGGTGAACGAGACCGGGTCGAACTCCTCCAGCGCCTCGACCATCCGGTCGTTGACCGCGCGGGCGCGGGCGAGCTGCTCCGGGGTCATGAGCGGCGCGGAGATGGCCGTGGCATAACCCTCCAGCCGGGCCAGCACCTGCAGCGCGTGCTCGACCTGGGCGGCGTCGAAGACGGCCACCCGGGCGCCGATGTTGCGCACCACCTCGACCAGGCCGTCGGACTGCAGCCGCCGTACGGCTTCGCGCAGCGGGATGGTGCTGACCCCGGTCTCGCGGGCGAGCTGGTCCATCACCAGCCGGTAGCCGGGACCGTAGGTGCCGTCGAGGATGCGCGAGCGCAGCAGCTCGTAGCTGATCTCGGCCTTGGACGCATTGGCCCGCGTGGACCCCTTCGCGGAACTCACCGCTCTTTCCTCATTCCCCTCATGTCGAGATCCCCCTCGTTGTCAAGGCGCCAGCGTGGTGGTCACGACCTCGCGCAGGCCGGGACCGGACAACGCCTGGAAGTGGTCGCCCGCGACGGTGACCAGCCGGGCACCCGTCACCTGCCCGACGATACGCTCGATTCCGGCCACGACCACGTCCTCCTGCCCCGCGACGAACACCGGAGGCTCGGCGCCGGTCCACGCCCCCGGCTCGAACGGGGTGGCGCGCAGTCCTTCGACGCAGGTCACCAGCCCGGCCGCCCGGTGGCCCTGGGCGAGGACCATATCAGCGATCATGGCCGTGAGCGGGTCGGCGGGCGGGCCGCCTCCCGCGACGGCCCGGCGCAGCGCCTCGACGTCGACGGCGGTGAACGGGTCGAACGGGCTGAGCCCGCCCAGCACCGCCCGGCGCACCCGGCCGGGCGCCGCGCCGGGCAGCTCCCAGGCGATCCTGGCCCCCAGCGAGTAGCCGACGACGTCGAACACCCCCGCGTCCATCACCGCCACCAGCGCCTCGGCGATCCGGCCGGCCCCCGCGTGCGCGGGGCTGTCCGGCGCCGGGCTGTCCCCGTGTCCCGGCAGGTCGGCGACCACGACCCGGCGGCCGGTGGCGGCCAGCGCGTCCGCCATCCCGGTCGCCACCCAGTCGCGCTGCCCGTCGGCGGCGAACCCGTGCAGAAGCAGCACCGGGGGACCGGCCGTCACCTTGGCGGCGAACACGCGTACGGCCAGCTCTCCCATGACTCCAGCACCTTTCACATACGATTTCAGATGTTACTCCACGAGGGCACCGGGAAGTCGACCACCACCTGCCCGGTGCCGCTGCTGCCGAAGTACGGGCAGAGCTGCTCGCCCTTGCCCGTGTAGTCCTTCCAGCCGAGCAGCCCGAAGAGCATGGCGGTGTCGGCCATGGCGCCCTCGCCGGTGCACCGCAGGTTGTAGTCGGGCAGCATCTCCAGGAACTCCGCGATCCGCCCTTCGGTCCACAGGTCGAGCACCGCCATGTCGGTCTTGCGGTTGAACGCGCTGCTGACCTCGTTGAGCAGGGTCTCGGCGATCTCGTTGGGCGGGAAGGCGTGCGAGAGCGAGCCGCTGGCCAGGAAGGCCACCTTGCGGCCGCTGCGCAGGATCGCGCGGCGCAGCGCCTCGCCGATCCGGCGGTTCTCGTCGATGGAGGAGTAGATGTTGCACCCGATCGGCAGCACCCTGATGGCGGCGTCGCCGTTGACGAAGTACATGGGCACGAGCGTGGCGTACTCGAGACCGAGGTCCTTGTAGGTGTGCACGTGCGCCTTCTGGCCGCCGGCGACGATCTCCTCGCCGATGAGCTCGGCCAGCTCGGGGTCGCCGTCGTAGTCGTACTTGAGGTCGTGGATGAAGTGCGGGAGCTCGTGGCTGGCGTAGGAGGCGCGGTGGCGCTCCTTGCCGTTGAGGTGGAAGCCGATGCTGTTCATCCAGTGGGTGTCGGCCACCAGGAAGGTCTCGGCGCCGAGCTCGCGGGCGCGTCTGCCGATCTCCGTCAGCGCCATCTCGGCCGGCCGGCGGATCCCGTAGTGCTTGCCCGGCTGGATGGACAGCCAGATGGACGGGACGTGTGTGATCTTGGCTGCCAGGACGATCTCTCCCATGCGCATCCTCCCAGGCCCGGCATCGGCTCACTGAGTATGCCGAAGGGCGGGGGGCCTGTTCCACCCCCCGGCATCGCAAAATCATGTACGAACTCAGATATCTTTGTCTATAGTACTCCATCCTTCGGATCCGCTATCATCCACGATGTCGTATATGATCTGGAGTCGCCATGGATCACCCGCTCGGCCTGGCGCCGGGGAAGATCATCGCCGTTCACCTCAACTACCGCGGCCGGGCCGCCGAACGGGGACGCCTCCCCTCGGCCCCCTCCTACTTCCTCAAGCCACCCTCCTCGCTGTCCTGGTCGGGCCGCCCCGTCGTGCGCCCGGCCGGGTGCGAGCTGCTCACCTTCGAGGGCGAGATCGCCGTCGTCATCGGCAGGCACGCCCGCTGCGTGCCGCCGGAGCGGGCGCTGGAGCACGTCGCGGGCTACACCGCCGCCAACGACTTCGGGGTGTACGACTTCCGGCACGCCGACCGGGGATCCAACCTCCGGGCCAAGGGCCAGGACGGCTACACGCCGGTCGGGCCCGCGATCCTCACCGGCGTGGACCCCGGGGCCCTGCGGCTGCGCACCTACGTCAACGGCGAGCTCGCGCAGGAAGCCGACACCGGCGAGCTGCTGTTCGGCTTCGACCTGCTCATCGCCGACCTGTCGCGCTACATGACGCTGGAGCCCGGCGACCTCATCCTCGCCGGCACACCCGCCGGCTCGACCGTCGTGAAGCCTGGCGACGTGGTCGAGGTCGAGCTCGAAGACGCGGGACGGCTGCGCAACGAGGTCGTCGCCGAGCCCCGCGCCGCCCCGGCCGCGTGGGGCGCGCAGCCGAGGGCCGACGAGGAGAGCCGGGCCGCCGCCTTCGGCCGGGGGCGGACGGCGGCGCCGTACCCCCTGGACGATCCGACGATCGCGGCGCTGCGCTCGGTCTCCACCGCCACGCTCTCCTCGCAGCTGCGCAAACGCGGCATCGACCACCACTTCATCGAAGGCGTCCGGCCCACCCGGCCCGACCTGCGCATGGTCGGCCTCGCGCGGACCCTGCGCTACCTGCCGCTGCGCGAGGACGTCTTCGCCGAGATCGGCGGCGGCATGAACGCCCAGAAACGGGCCGTCGAGGAGATCAGGCCGGGGGAGGTGCTGGTGATCGAGGCGCGCGGCGAGCACGGCGCCGGCACGCTCGGCGACATCCTCGCCATGCGCGCCCTGCGCAGGGGAGCGGCCGGGGTGGTCACCGACGGGGGGCTGCGCGACAGCCCGTCCTTCGCCGAGCTGGACCTGCCCGCCTACTTCGCGGTGCCGCACGCGGCCGTGCTCGGGCGCCGGCACGTGCCCGTCGAGTCGCAGGTGCCCGTGGCGTGCGGAGGGGTGCTCGTCATGCCGGGCGACGTGCTGGTGGGCGACGCCGAGGGCGTCGTCGTGCTGCCGCCCGCCCTGGCCGCCGAGGTGGCGGGCGCCGCAGCCGGGCAGGAGGACGAGGAGCGCTTCATCTACCAGCGGGTCGCGGCCGGCGCCTCGATCGACGGCCTCTACCCGATGAACCAGTCCTGGCGCGAGTCCTACCGGGCCTGGCAGCAAGGAGGAGACGCGTGAAGTACCGTTCCGACCCCGCCGCCATCAGGGGGTCCATCGCGCCGGTGGTAACGCCGTTCACCGCCGACGGCGCGCTCGACCTCGCCTCGCTGCGCGGCCTGGTCCGCTGGCAGCTCGGCCAGGGCTCGCACGGCGTCTCCATCGGCGGCTCCACCGGCGAGCCCGGCGCGCAGTCGGCTGAGGAGCGGATCGCCGCCATGGCCGCCGTCGCCGAGGAGGTCGGCGACCGGGCGCCGTTCCTGCCCGGCACCGGCTCGGCCAAGCTGGACGAGACCCTCCTGCTCACCGCCGAGGCCGAACGGCTCGGCGCCGACGCCGTCCTCGTCATCACCCCCTACTACGCGAGGCCGAGCCAGGAGGCGCTGTTCCGCTGGTACTCCACGATCGCCGCAGAGTTCCCCGGCCTGCCGATCGTGATCTACAACGTGCCCTCCCGCACGGCCGTCGACATCGCGCCCGACACGGTCGCCAGGCTCCGCCACGCGCACGACAACATCGTCGGCATCAAGGAGACGACCCGCGACTTCGAGCACTTCTCGCAGGTGCTCCACCGGTGCGGCCGCGACTTCCTCATGTGGTCGGGCATCGAGCTGCTCTGCCTGCCTCTGCTGGCCATCGGCGGCACCGGGTTCGTCAGCGCGGCGGCCAACCTGGCTCCGGCGGCCGTGGCCCGCATGTACACCGCGTACACGGAAGGCGACCACCGGACCGCGCTCGACCTGCACTACGCCCTGCACCCGCTCGTGGAGCTGCTGTTCGTGGAGACCAACCCCGCCCCGGCCAAGTGGGTGCTGGAACTCCGGGGCCGGATCGCCTCGGGACACGTGCGGCCACCGCTCATCCCGCCGACCCCGGCCGGAATCACCCGGATCGAGGCGCTGCTGGCCGACTGTGAGGATCTGACCCGATGACCCTGGAGCACTACATCGACGGGGCCCGCGTCCCCAGCATCTCCGGCGCCACCTTCACCTCCGTGGAACCGGCGACGAACGAGGCGTACCTGACGGTGTCGGCGGGGCGCGCCGAGGACGTCGACGCGGCCGTGACCGCGGCCAGGAAGGCCTTCAGCGACGGTCCGTGGCCGCGGCTGCCCGGCGAGGAACGCGCCGTGACCCTGCGCAGGATCGCCGACGCCATCGAGGCGCGCGACGAGCGCCTCGCGGCGCTGGAGTGCCGCGACACCGGCCTGCCGATCACCCAGGCCCGCGGCCAGGCCAGGCGCGCGGCGCAGAACTTCCGCTTCTTCGCCGACGTCGTCACCACGCTCAGCGAGGACGTCTACCGCGTCGGCTCGGCCCAGCTCAACTACGTCCTGCGCAAACCCGCCGGCGTGGCCGGGCTGATCACCCCGTGGAACACGCCGTTCATGCTGGAGACCTGGAAGCTGGCGCCCGCGCTCGCGGCCGGCTGCCCCGTGGTGCTCAAGCCCGCCGAGTGGTCGCCGCTGTCGGCAGGGCTGCTGCCCGACATCATGGAGGAGGCGGGCCTGCCGCCCGGGGTGTTCAACCTGGTGCACGGCATCGGCGAAGAGGCCGGCGCGGCGCTCGTGGCGCACCCCGACGTCCCGGTGATCTCCTTCACCGGGGAGAGCGCCACCGGCCAGGCCATCATGCGCAACGCCGCCGGCACGCTGAAGACCCTGTCCATGGAGCTCGGCGGCAAGTCCCCGCTGATCGTGTTCGACGACGCCGACCTGGAGCGCGCGCTGGACGCCGCCGTCTTCGGCGTCTTCTCCCTCAACGGCGAGCGGTGCACCGCCAGCTCCCGCGTGCTCGTGCACGCCTCGATCTACGCCGAGTTCACCGAACGGCTGGCCGCGCGGGCCGCCCAGGTACGCGTCGGCGCCCCCTCCGACCCCGGCACGGAGCTGGGCGCGCTCATCCACCCCGAGCACTACGCCCGGGTGACCGATTACGTACGGCTCGGCGTCGAGGAGGGCGCCCGCCTGGCCGCCGGCGGCGCCCGGCCACCGCACCTGCCTCACGGCAACTTCCTGGCCGCGACCGTCTTCGCCGACGTCACCCCGGACATGCGCATCTTCCAGGAGGAGATCTTCGGCCCGGTCGTGTGCGTCACCCCGTTCGGCAGCGAGACCGAGGCGATCGAACTGGCCAACGCCACCCGGTACGGCCTGGCCGCGTACCTGTGGACCAACGACCTGCGCCGTGCCCACCGCATGGCCCAGGCGATCGAGACCGGGATGCTCTGGGTCAACTCCCAGAACGTCCGCGACCTGCGCACGCCCTTCGGCGGGGTGAAGGCCAGCGGCCTGGGCCGCGAGGGCGGGCGGCACAGCATCGACGTGTACACGGTCTCGCCGATCGTGCACCTGGCGACCGAGGACCTGCCGGTGCCGCGGTTCGGCGCCGGCTGACGGTCAGCGCAGGCTCCAGGCCGGGTCGACGCCGGTCAGCTCGGCGCTCGCCGCCCACACGGCCGCCGCGAGCCCGGGGTCGGCCAGCGGGCCGCGCACCGGTTCGCGGGCGGGCCGGCCGCGCACGCCGAACACCCTCGGCCCCCACAGCTCGCCGCCGCGCACGTCCGGGTCGAGGACCGCGCGGACCGCCGGCCACGCCGCCGCCTGCTTGCTCTGGAGGAGGAGCCCGGCGGGCAGGGTACGCAGCCGTTCGCCCGCCGACCGGCGGCGCAGCGGCGGACGGGACGGGGTGAGGCCGTCCAGCGCGCCGCCGGGATGGGTGACCACGCTGAGCGTCGCGGCGCCCGCCGCGCGCAGGCGGCGGTCCAGCTCGAAGCCGAACAGCATCTGGGCCAGCTTCGAGCGCGAGTAGGCGCGCTTCGGCTCGTAGTCGCGCCGGCTCTGCAGGTCGGCGGGGTCGAGGGTCACGGACTTCGCGGTGAAGCTGCCGGTGGTGACCACCCGCCCGTCGGCCAGCAGCGGCGCCAGCCATCCGACCAGCGCGAAGTGCCCGAGGTGGTTGGTGGCGAACATCAGCTCGTGGCCGGCTGCCGTCTCACGTCTCGGCGGCCGGTCCAGATGCACCCCGGCGTTGCAGACCACCGCGTCCAGGTGGTTCAGCTCGTGTACGGCGGCGCGTACCGACGACAGGTCGCCGAGATCCAGCCGTAGGTGCCGCACCCGCGCGGCGGGCACCCTGGCCAGGATCGCCTGTTTCGCGAGCGCGGCCTTGGCCGCGTCCCGGCTGCCCAGCACGACCTCGGCCCCGGCTCCGGCGAGCTGTTCGGCCACGAAGTACCCGATGCCCGCGTTGCCGCCGGTGACCAGGACCGTCTTGCCCTCCGCCCGTGGCGGCCGGTGCACGTTCCATGCCATGACGCCCCCTTTATCGCGAAAAAATCTGAAACGACTCTAAAACTATAGTCATTCTGGATTTGTCGCTACAGTGGGGCGCATGGTGATGACGACGGGCCGCCGCGAACGGAAGAAGGCGCAGACGCGCAAGGCGCTGGCGGACGCGGCGGTGCGGCTGTTCGCCGAGCACGGCTACGACGGCGTCACCGTCGCCCAGATCGCCGAAGCCGCCGACGTCTCCATCGCGACCCTGTTCGCGCACGTCCCCGACGGCAAGGAGGCGCTGATCTTCGACGACGGCGCCGGGCGCGGCGACCGGCTCGCGCGGGCGGTGCGCGAGCGGCCGCCCGGCGAGCCGGTGCCGCGCGCGCTGCGGCGGTGCCTGGCCGCCGGTGGTCCGTTCGCCGGCGACCTGCCGCCCGAGCTGCGGCGCAAACGCGACCTGATCGTGAACACGCCCGCCCTGCGCGCGTACTCGCGCACGTTGTGGATCGCCGGCGAACCGGCCCTGGCGGCGGCCATCGCGGCCGAGAGCGGCCAGGACCCGTCCGGGATGGCGGTGCGCGCGCTGGCCCGCTACGTGCTGGAGATCCCCGAACTCGCGGGCGCCGAGCCCGACCCCCTGGCCGCGATGCACGCCATCTTCGACCTGCTCGAACCGGGCTGGCCGGGCTAAATGATTACTAGGTCGCGCGGTGTGTTGTTGAGCCGCAGACCGCCCGAGTCGGTGCAGACCAGGATGTCCTCGATCCGCGCCCCGTGCGAGCCCGCCAGATAGATGCCCGGCTCCACCGAGAACGCGAAGCCCGGCTCCATCAGCTCGCCGTTGCCCGCCACGATGTACGGCTCCTCGTGCGTCTCGATGCCGATCCCGTGCCCGGTGCGGTGGATGAACTTCTCCCCGAACCCGGCCTCGGTGATGACCTCGCGGGCCGCGGCGTCGACCGACTCGCACGACACGCCGGGCCGTACCGCCTCACACGCGGCGTCCTGGGCGCGGCGCAGCACCTCGAAGTACGCCGCGTACTCGGCAGGCGGCTCGCCGACGCAATAGTTGCGCGTGGAGTCGGAGCAGTAGCCGTTGTGCAACTGCCCGCCGATGTCCACCACGACAGGCTCGCCCGCCTGGATGACCCGGTCCGACAGCTCGTGGTGCGGGCTGGCGCCGTTGGGTCCCGAGGCGACGATGACGAAGTCGACCGTCTCGTGCCCGGCGGCCAGGATCGCGTCGGCGATGTCCCGGCCCACCTCACGCTCGGTCCGCCCCGCCCGCAGGAAACCGGGCACCTGCCGGTGCACGGCGTCGATCGCCTCCCCGGCCTCGCGCAACGCCTCCACCTCGGCCGCCGACTTGCGCATGCGCAGCTCGCGCAGCACCGTCCCGGCCAGCACCTGCTCGGTGCCCGGCATCGCGGCGCGGAAGGCCAGCGAGGCCATCGCCCACATCCGGTCGGCCAGCCCCACCTGGGCCACCGAACCGAGGCGTCTGGCGGCGATCTCGTACGGATCGTCGGTCTCGTCCCACGCCACGAACTCCAGCCCGAGCCGCGACGCGGGCGAGGCCTGCGCGGCCGGCAGTTCCAACCGCGGCACCATCATGTACGGCTCGCCCGCCGCCGGCACCACCAGGCAGGTGAGCCGTTCCAGCGGCAGCGCCTGGTAGCCGCTGACGTAGCGCAGATCGGGTCCGGGGGTGAGCAGCAGGGCGTCGAGCCCGGCTTTGGCGGTGGCCTCCTGGGCGGCGGCCAGACGGGACACGGGATACAAGTCTTCGGACGTCACGGGCCCCAATCTACTCGTCACCGCTCATCTAAAATCCGCGAAAAGCTCTCACAACACGGCAAGCCATCGCTACACTCCGTTCAAGGACGATCACATACTGTGGGACCTCTTGTCCCGATCCATGTCGTTTGCGAGTGAACTATGGTCGACGTTACGGGCGGCCATCAGCCACCCCTCCCATCACCGGACCACCGTCCGATGAGCGCGGCCGAGCTCATCGGACACCTGACCCAGCAGCAGGCCGGCGAGCACGACGCCGCCATGCTGGCCGTGCGCCTGTCCCACGCCGAACGGCTCGGCAACATGGGCTGGGCCGAGTGGAACCTGCGCACGGGCGACGCCGTATGGTCCGACCACGTCTACGTCATCTTCGGCCGCGACCGCGCCGACGGCCCGCTCGGCCTGCCCGAGCTCGCCGGCTACGTCGAACCCTGCGACCTCGGCGCCCTCGACCAGCTCCTGTGGAGCGTCGTGCAGGGCGTGGAGCCGGTCCAGGCGGAGTTCCGCATCCGGCGCGGCGGCGAAGTGCGCAACCTGCGCGTCGTCCTCGAACCCCTCGTCGCCCCCGGCGGCCCCATCGGCGTGCACGGCGTCGTCCAGGACATCACCGGCCGCCGCCGCGCCGAACGCATCATGTCCGAATCACGCCGCCAGCTCCTGGAGGCCCGCGAACGCGCCGCCGAGGAACGCCACGTCATGCTCGCCATGCGCGAGGCCATCCTCCCCGAGCCGACCGGCCGCCTCGACCTGCCCGGCACCAGGATCGCCGTCCGCTACGTGCCGGCCGAGAAGACCGCCAACCTGGGCGGCGACTGGTTCGAGGCCGCCGCCCTGCCCGACGACCGCGTCATGCTCGCCATCGGCGACGTCTCCGGCCACGGCCTGCCCGCGATCGCCCACATGGCCCAGCTCCGCCACGCCCTCGTCGGCCTCACCATGACCGGCCAGCCCGCCGATCAGCTCCTCGCCTGGCTCAACGAACTCGTCCTGCACCGCCTCGAGGAAACCACGGCCACGGCCATCATCGGCCACCTCGACACCGCGACCCGGATCTTCACCTGGAGCCAGGCCGGGCATCTGCCGCCCATCCTGGTCCGCGACGGCAAGGCCGAAACCCTGACACAGCCGAGAGGCGTCCTGCTGGGCGCCACCTGCGACCAGCCCTACCGCCTGGCCAGCGTCGAACTCCGCGACGGCGACCTCCTCCTGCTGTTCACCGACGGCCTGGTCGAGCGGCGTACCCGCGACATCGACGAGGGCCTGGACCTGGCGGTGTCGGCCGCCGCCCACCTCCTCACCTCCGACCTCGACGCCGGCCTCGACCGCCTCCTCGCCGACATCGGCGGCCCCAACCCGGAGGACGATGCCTGCCTCCTGGCGGTGGGGGTTGGGATCTGATCTTTTTCTTCCGTTGCTTTCTTTCTTGTTCCTTGCTGCGGGTCCGTTACGGCGCTCCGTCCCGCCCATCCGTTACGGCCCTCTGTCCCGCCCATCCGTTACGGCGCTCTGTCCCGCCCATCCGTTACGGCCCTCTGTCCCGCCCATCCGTTACGGCGCTCTGTCCCGCCCATCCGTTACGGCGCTCTGTCCCGCCCATCCGTTACGGCGCTCTGTCCCGCCCATCCGTTACGGCAAGCCGCCCCACCCGCCCCGCCGTCGTGCGTGACCGCCCGTCGAGCGCCGGTCGTGAGGCTCACGGGCCGCCCGCCGTAACGACTCCGCCCGGGGCCCGCGCCACGGAAACCCCACGACGCCATCCTGGGCCCGCGCCACGGCAAACCCAGGCTGCTTGCTGTAACGACTCCACCCTGGGCCGGCTCCAGGGCAAGCCCAGGCCCGACACCAACGGCGGCCCCGCGAACCCAGCGCGGAATGTCGGGGCGGAGTGCGAACATGGGCGGGTGCTGATGCTTCTCGACACACCCTCGCTCTACTTCCGCGCCTTCTACGGCATCCCGGAGTCGATGACCGCGCCCGACGGCATGCCGGTCAACGCGGTCCGCGGGCTGATCGACATGATCGCCACCCTGGTGCGCAAGTACCGCCCGGCCGAGCTCGTGGCGACCATGGACGCCGACTGGCGCCCGGCGTTCCGGGTGGCGGCGATACCCACCTACAAGGCGCACCGGGTGGCCCACGGTGACACCGAGGAGGTGCCCGACACGCTGGTGCCGCAGATCCCGGTGATCGAGCGGGTGCTGGACGCGGTCGGCATCGCCCGCCTGGAGTCGCCCGGGTACGAGGCCGACGACGTCATCGGCACCCTCACCCACGCGGCCGGCGGCGGCGCGGTGGACGTGGTGACCGGCGACCGGGACCTGTTCCAGCTGGTCGACGACTCAAGGCCGGTTCGCATCCTCTACACGGCGCGCGGCATCCGCAACCTCCAGGTCGTGGACGAGGCGTTCGTAACCGCCAAGTACGGCATTCCCGGCCGTTCCTACGCCGACTTCGCCACCCTGCGCGGCGACCCGTCCGACGGCCTGCCCGGCGTGTCGGGCGTGGGGGAGAAGACGGCCGCCGCGCTGATCACCCGCTTCGGCTCCCTGGACGCTCTCCTGACCGCCCTAGACGAGGGCGCCACCGAAGGCTTCCCGGCCGGCGCCCGCACCAAGCTGGCCGCCGCCCGCGACTACCTCCGGGTTGCCCCCGCCGTGGTGGAGGTAGCCCCCGACGCCCCGCTGCCTCCTGCCGACCTCACCCTGCCCGCCAAGCCCCGCGATCCGGAGACCCTGGTCCAGCTCGCCGACCGCTACGACCTCGACAGCCCACTCAACCGCCTCCTCGACACCCTCAAGTAGCCCCACCCACCCACCACCCCCTGACAACCAAACAGACCACCCAGCCACGCCCACCGCCCACGGCCACGGCCACCCGTCCACGGTCACGGTCACCGGGTCACGGTTACCCGCCCACGGTCACGGTCACCGGGTTACGGGCACGGCCACCGGCCATGGCCAGCGGGCCACCGGGCCACACGGTCACCGGGCGGTCAACGTGCCCACGACCGTCTGGCCGCTGAGCAGATTGGGTGTCGCCGGGCCAGCGGGTTACCGGGGCGCCAACTCGCCCATGGTCTTCTGGCTGCTGGGCCGACCAGGCGTTGCTGGCCCGTGTCCGCGTGCGCCGGTACTGGCCACCAAGCAGACCGGGCGTCGCCGCGCCACCTCCGTGTGCCGGTAGCCGGTGCGCTTCACCCCATGGGGTTTGGGCGGTTGGGCGGGTGAGGAGGGACGGCCAGGGGTGGTGGGGTCGGGGTTGGGGGGTGGGATGTGGTGGGGAAGGAACGGGGGCATACCTTGATCGGTAGTGCGCGATCATGTGACAATTCGCCCACAGGTCGATACACGCGGTGTGGGGGTCGGCGTCATGGTGCGAACGCTGAGCGAGCGGCCCTAGGGTGGCGGGCGACGAGCTGGGCGAGGCCTCCGAGCTTGGTCGCGTCTGTGCGCTCGCCGCCGAATGCGCCCGTGACCTGCGCCGGTGCGTTGAGATGTACGGCGGACTGTTCCCCAGAGCGGCCTTTGATCCTGATCTTTATCATGCGCTCTGTCTGTCCACGGCGTTCAGTTCGCCCTGGTCGGCGGCGGAGCGGTTGAAGGTGGCCAATCGGGCGGCGCTGTGGGTGCGGGCCGTCGGGTGGCTGGTGGAGCATGCGGCCGCCACCCGGGACGAGGTGGACGAGCTGAGCCGCGACTGCATGGGCGTGGCCGACGGGGCGGCGCCGAGGGTGCCCGCTACTCGGTTCCTGGCGGATCTGCGGGATGAGATGGCGACCGTCAAGGGGTTCGAGGGGCTGCGGGGGCGGTGGCGGGCGCAGTTGGAGCGCATGCTGACGGCGATGGAGCGGGCCTGGGTGTGGCGGGAGGCGGGGATGGTGCCCTCGCTCGGGCGTTATCTCGACAACGCTGACAGCTGCGGTTCGAGCTTCGTGGATCTGTCACACTGGATCTACGCGGGCGACCCTTGGGCGCGGCGGCATCTGGGTGAGCTGGAGCCGGCCAGCCGGCACGTGCAGCGGTATCTGCACCTGCTGGGTGACCTGGCCTCCTATCGCCGGGATGTCAGCTGGGGCGACCTCAACGTGCTGATGCTGGGTGTCAGTCACGGCGACGTGACCGATCGGATGACCGTTCTGGCCCAGGAGGCGGCGGCCCTGATCGGGCCGTTGCGCGAGGTGAGCCCGCTGACGGCCGCGTACCTGCGCCGTCAGATCGGATTTAATACCGGTTTTCATGGCATTTCGGGCCTCATGGCCTGACAGCTCGCTGACTCTGGAGTTTACGAGCGCAAGGAGCCGCCATGTATTACCGTGCTCTAGGCGACAAAGAGGGACATATGGCTTCCTGTGATGGATTGTGCCTTGAGTGGAAATTGTGGCGTTGCTAGGGTGTCTCGTTGCCAGGTAAGTGGATGGGACCTTTTCTCTGCGCCTTGACAGGTCACTCTGACCAGGGCACTTCACAGGGCGGTGCTCGATGGACTTCGGTCGCTCTGAACGATGGCGACTGCCGACCGCGATCAAGATTTTGATCGCCGGCGGGTTCGGCGCGGGCAAAACCACGATGGTCGGCGCCGTCTCCGAGACGCGCCCGCTGCGCACCGAAGAGATGATCACCCACGTCAGCGCGGGTGTCGACGATCTGTCGGGCGTCGAGACCAAGCCCACGACCACGGTCGCCATGGACTTCGGCCGCATCACCATCCGTGACGACTACATGCTCTACCTGTTCGGCACCCCCGGCCAGGAGCGCTTCTACTTCGTCTGGGACGAGCTGGCGCTCGGCGCGCTGGGCGCGGTCGTGCTGGCCGACACCCGGCGCCTCGCCGACTGCTTCCCGGCCATCGACTACTTCGAACGCCACCGCACCCCCTTCGTCGTCGCGCTCAACTGCTTCGACGGCGCCCGTCCCTTCACCGTCGGCCAGGTGCGCCGGGCGCTGGAGCTGGAGCCCGAGATCCCGATCGTGTTGTGCGACGCCCGCCGTAAGGACTCGGGCAAAGAGGTGCTCATCACGCTGGTCGAGCACGCGCTGCGGTCGGGCGCCGAGCCCGTCGGAACCGCGCCGTGACACGAAGCCGCTACCTTTGACCGATGGAGGAGATCGACCGCCGGATCGTCACGCTGCTGGCCAAGGACGGCCGGATGAGCTTCACCGATCTGGCCAGGGAGACGGGGCTTTCCGTCTCGGCCGTGCACCAGCGGGTGCGCCGCCTGGAAAAGCGCGGCATCGTGCGCGGCTACACCGCCGTGATCGACCACGACGCCATCGGGCTGCCGCTGACCGCGTTCGTGTCGATCAAACCCATCGACCCCGCCGCGCCCGACGACGCCCCCGACCGGCTGGCGCATCTGCACGGGATCGAGGCCTGCCACAGCGTCGCCGGTGACGAGAGCTACATACTCAAAGTCCGCGTGGCGTCACCGGTGGGCCTGGAAGAACTGCTGCAGCAGATCCGCGCCGCGGCCAACGTCTCCACGCGCACGACCGTGGTCCTGAGCACCCCGTACGAGCACCGCCCCCCGCCGCTGGAGGGCGACGCGGAACCCGTCGGCTGACCCGGAGGCGGCCTCCCCGGCGGACGGAGAGGCCGCCGGGGTGTTCAGCGCTGGCCGGGAATGGCCGGCAACACGGTGACCATGACGCCGTTGCAGCTCACGCAGGTCGCGTGCGCCCACGGCGGCATGCTGTGCACGCCGTGGTGGCGCCAGGCGACGGTGTCGCCGCCGTGCCCGTCGTCGAGGTGGCGGGCTTCGTACTCGTCCTGCCAGACGTGTGAGCAACGCTGGCAGAAGAAGGTCCAGATTTCGGAGAAGACGTCGGTTTCGCGCATGGCGAAGCACCCTCCTGGCGTTCGGTGCGGATGGCTGACGGGCGGGGGAGTGGTCTCCCGCCGGCTCACAGCCGCCAGACGCTCAGCAGGACCAGGCGCTCGGCGTGCCCGGCCGCCCGGGTGGCCGGCGCGGCCCGCCGTACCTCGGGAAAAGGGCGGGCGGCTGCGGTGCGCGGCCGCTTCACGGGCGGGCGGCGGGTGCCGCGCGGCCCGGCCTCGTCGGCGCCGCACTCTTCACCAAGGTGTACGGCGGAGGCCACCGCGACAGGCTCGGCCGCCCAGACGGCGTGACCGGGTGACCACAGCGCGGCGCACAACCAGAACGCGGCCAGCACCGCCGGCCACCGCGCGGACCGAATCTGCGAACGAAACGTGGTCACACCATCACCCAGAGTCGCGAAACTCATGCCGTGGTGATTAGTATCCGCAGCTCAGAACGCCTAAACAGGCTCCCCGCAGGCAGCGGGGAAGCCGTTCAGGGCCGCCGGGGCGCGTAGTGGGCGCGCAGGAGGGCCTTGGCCTCCTCGGTGGCGCCGAGCAGGTCCAGGCCGCTCAGCGCCGCCCCGGCGATCGGCGGCACGTCGGCGACGAGCAGCTTGGCCCGAGGGGCCCGCCCGGCGAACTCGCCGTCGAGCAGCGCCGTCATCAGCGGGTCCCGCGCGGTCAGCATGCCGCCGCCCAGGACCACCTCGGTGGGCGTCTCCAGCAGATCGAGCCGCCGCAGGCACACCTCCGCCATCCCCACCACCTCGTGGGCCAGCCGCCGCACCAGGGACGCGGCCACCTCGTCGCCCGCGGCGGCGGCGGTGAACAGCCCGGGCGCCAGCTCCAGCACGCGGGCCGGATCGATCCGGCCGAAGTGCATGTCGAGCACGAGCTCCTCGACGGACCCGACCGCGAACTGCCGCGTGACCAGCGTGCTCAGCGAGGTCGCCGGGCCGCGGCCGTCCTCGGCGCGCACGGCGTGCCAGAGCATCTCCTCCGCCACGTCCTGCCCGCCGCCCCAGTCGCCCGACATCTTCCCCAGGGCGGGGAAGCGGGCCACCCGGCCGGTGGGGGAGACGCCGACCGCGTTGATGCCGGCGCCGCAGACGACGGCCACGCCCCACGGTCCCGACGCGCCGGCCCGCAGGAGCGCGAACGTGTCGTTGCGGACCACGATCTGGCCGGAGAAGCCCTGGAGGGCGAACTCGGCGGCCAGGACCTCCTCCTCCGCCGGCAGGTCGGCGCCGGCCAGGAAGGCCGCGACCAGCGTGGGGGAGGTGGTGATGCCGGCCTGCCGTACCGTGTGGAGGACTGTGGCGACGGCGGCGGGGACGCCGTCGGTGTGCGGCGTGAACGGGCCGCCGCGTGCGGTGGCCAGGACCCGGCCGTCCGCGGCGACCAGAGCGACGTCGGTCTTGCTGTTGCCCCCGTCGACGGCCAGGATCAGCCCTTCACCCCCGTCAATGTCACCCCCTCGATGAACACCTTCTGCGCGAGGAAGAAGATGACGATGACCGGAGCCGTCACGAGCAGCGTGGCCGCCATGGTGAGGTTCCATTGCACGCTGTGGAAGGCCTTGAAGGTGGCCAGACCCAGCGATAGCGTCCACCCCTCCTGGTCGACTCCCGCATACAGGAGTGGGCCGTAGTAGTCGTTCCAGCAGTAGAAGAACTGGAAGAGCGCGACCGCCGCGATCGCCGGGCGGGCCATCGGCAGGATGACCTTGAACAGCGTCTTGACGTCCGAGCAGCCGTCCACCCGGGCGGCGTCGGTGTAGTCGCGCGGGATCGTGACGAGGAACTGGCGCAACAGGAAGATCGAGAACGCGTCGCCCAGCAGCATCGGCAGGATCAGCGGCCACAGTGAGTCCGTCAGGTCGAAGCGGGCCCAGATGAGGTAGACCGGGACGGCCACCACCTGGGGCGGCAGCATCATCGTGGTGATGACCAGCAGGAACGCCAGCTTGCGCCCGCGGAAGCGGAAGCGGGCCAGCGCGTAGGCGACCGGGATCGACGACAGCAGCGTGAACGTCGTCGCCAGCGCGGCGTACAGGAACGTGTTGAGCGTCCACTGCACCAGTTTCGACTTGGCGAACACGGCGGCGAAGTTCGACCAGTTCCACGTCTGCGGCCACAATTCGCTCGTGAGCGCCTGCTCGTCGGTCATCAGCGCGGTCAGGAACACGAAGACCAGCGGCGCGATGAAGATGATGCAGAGCACGATGGTGATCGCGTGCTTGGCGATCCACAGGAGCGTCTTGCGCCGCGCGCCGGCCGCCGGTCTGGCGCGTACGGCGCGCCGCCGGGCGGGTGCGGTCGCGGTGGCGCTCATGAGACCTCCTCCGCGTAACGGAACCTGCGCAGCAGGACCGTGGTGAACAACATCGCCGCCGCGAACAGCAGGAGCGCCATCACGCAGGCGTAACCCATGGAGAAGTCGCGGAAGCCGGCGTGGAAGAGCCACTGCGGAAGGGTCAGCAGCGACTGGTCGGGATAGCCGGGCGTGAACACCGACCCGGCCGAGTCGGTGGAGCCCGACGCGACCCGGGAGGCGATCATCGCCTGGGTGAAGTACTGCAGGGCGTAGATGACCGCGGTGATCGTCGAGAACAGCAGCACCGGCGAGATCATCGGCAGCGTGACGCTGCGGAACTGCCGCCAGGCGTTCGCCCCGTCGATGGAGGCCGCCTCGTACAGGTGCTTGGGCACGTCGAGCAGCGCCGCCATGAAGATGACGATCATGTTGCCGCAGCTCCACATGGCCAGCAGCGTCAGGCTCGGCTTCGACCAGGCGGGGTTGCCGAACCAGTCGGGGCCGGTGATGCCGACCAGCGCCAGAAGCTGGTTCCACGGGCCGGTCGAGGGGTTCATCAGGAAGACGAACGCCACCGTGCCGGCCACCATCGGCACCAGCGAGGGCAGGTAGACGATGGTGCGGATCAGCCCGAGGCCGGACTTCAGCCGGGTGATGAGCTGGGCCACGCCGAGCGCGAAGATCAGCTGCGCCGGGACCATGAACACGACCAGCCACAGCGTGTTCTGGATCGACGTCCAGACCCGGTCGTCCTTGAACAGGTAGCGCCAGTTGTCCAGGCCGATGAACTCCAGCGTGAACAGGTCATAGCGGTGGAAGGAGAAGTAGACGGTCGCCACGAGCGGGTAGACGAAGAAGATCGAGATCCCGACCAGCCAGGGCGACAGCCACACGAGGGCGCGCAGGCCCTCGCTGCGCCGCCACCGGGACGGCGGCGCAGCGTGAGCGCGGGAAGCCACATCAGCCTCCGGACAGCTTCATCTTGTCGTCGATCCGCTTGTCGACCTCTTTCAGCCCGGCGTCGAGGTCCTTGACCTGCCCCTTCTCCCAGGAGGCCATGAAGGTGGAGAAGGCGTCCTGGTTGAAGACGCTGTTGACGTTGGCGGGCAGCGTCGAGGTCTTCGGGTGGGAGAAGATGTCGAGGAAGGTCTTGAAGTTGTCGTCCTTGGCCAGGTTGGGCGACTCCATCGCGGCCTTGGTCGTGGGCACGTTGCGCAGCGCGTTGGAGAGCGTCACCAGCGAGTCGGTGTCGGTCGTCAGGTGCTTGATCAGCTCCCAGGCCTGCTGCGGGTTCTTGGCGCCCTTGGAGACGCCGATGACGGTTCCGGCGGTGAAGCCGCTGCCGTACAGGTCGGGCTTGTCGTCGGCGACCGGCAGGGGGGCGGTGCCGTAGTCCAGGCCCTTGGCCTTGGGGTCATTGGCGATCATGGCGTTGCGCCACTCGCCGTCCAGGATCATGGCCACCTTGCCCTTGAAGAACGGGTGCTCGGCGCCCCACTCGTCGCCCAGGCCCTTGCGGAACTTCTCAAGCTTGTCGTAGCCGTACCAGTCGACCAGCTCCTTCTGCCAGGTCAGCAACTGCTTCCAGGCGGGGTCGGAGCCGATGGCCGAGGTGCCGTCGTCGTTGTACCACTTGGCGCCAACCATGGGGCCGAGGTGCGACGGGCTGTTCTCGTAGTACTGCGCGCTGGGGATGAAGCCGGCCACCTTGATGTCGCCGTTGGCGTCGCGGACCGTGAGCTTCTTGGTCAGCTCGGTCAGCTCCGACAACGTCTTGGGCGGCTCGCTGCCCTTCATCAGGGCGCGGTTGTAGTACATGCCGTAGGCGTCGGCCAGCAGCGGCATCATGCACCGCTTGCCCTCGAACTCCGTGTAGGTGCGCGAGGCCTCGGGCAGCACCGACAGGTCGATGCCGTCCTGCTTGATGACCGGCGTGAGATCCTGGAACGCTCCCGACTTACACCACTGGGCGACGCTGTCGGTGGTGAAGGACGCGGCCACGTCGGGCGCCTTGCCGCCGCGGATGGCCGCGGTGATCTGGTCGTCCTGGACGCCCTTCTTGGTCTTGACGGTGATCTGCGGGAACTTCTTGCTGAAGGCCGCGATGGAGTCCTCGAACGCCTTGGCCTCGGCATCGGTGGCGAAGCCGTGCCAGAGTTCGAGGGTGGCCGCGGGCAGCGCCTGCGAGGCCGATCCTGAGGGCTTGGGCTGGGCGCCGAGCGACGGCGCCGCCTCCTTGCCCGCTGTGCAGGCGGTCAGGACCAGGGCTGTGAGCCCGGCGACCGCCAGGGGGACGAAGCGCACGGGGGGTGCCTCCTCATGGCGTGGAAACCGTACTGCTGAAGACCTCGTCACGGGCTGTGTCGAGGGCCAGGTCGAGCGCGCCGGCGAGGACGGGATTGCCTTCCATGGTCGACAAGCGCACCTGAGGTCGAAGGGTTGTGAGCGCGTGAAGCTCGTGTTCGACGAGCTCACGCAGGGTTTCGCCGCCGGTCAGCACGGTGCCGCCGGTCAGCACGATGAGCGCCGGGTCGATCACCGAGGTGATCGAGGCCAGCCCCACCGCGAGCCGGGCCGCGACATCGCGCAGCCCCGCCCTGGCGTCGTCGGCGCGCTGCCCGCTTCCCTGGGCGGCGCGCGTGGCGTTGGCGATGGCCTGACGGAAGTCCGACCCGCGCACGCCGTAGGACTGAAGAAGTGTGTGTACGGCGGGGCCGCCGCTGAGCGCCTGGTAGCCGTGGTTGGCGTAGCGCCCGGCCTCCCGCGCGGTCGGCGCGCCGGGCGTCGGCATGTAGCCGACCTCGCCGGCGCCGCCGGTGGCGCCCCGGTGCATCCGGCCGCCGAGCACGATGGCCATGCCGATGCCCTCGTCGGCCCACAGGAGCACGAAGTCGCCGTGCCCGCGCGCCACGCCGTGCGCCTGCTCGGCCAGCGCCACGAGGTTGACGTTGTTCTCCACGTCGACCGGCGCGTCCAGCCCTTCGGCGAGCGTGGGCACCAGATCGGGGATCAGCCAGCCCGGCACGTCCTTGGCGGTGGCGAAGCCGAGGCGGCCGGTGGTCGGGTCCATGGCGCCCTGGACGCCGATGACCACGCGGCGCAGCCGTCCTGGCGCGTTGGCGCCGTCGAGCGCGGCGCGCAGCCGTTCGACGAGGGTGCCCGCGGGGCGGCGCGTGGTGGCCAGCGTGTACTCGCCGACGACCGCGCCGGTGATGTCCGCGACCCGCGCCTGGATACGGTCGGGGGTGACGTCGAGCGCGCCGACGTAGGCGGCGGCGGGGTTGATCCGGTAAACCTCTGCTGTACGGCCCGGCAGTCCTTCCCTGATCCCGTCGAGGACCACCAGGCCGGCGTCCTGCAGACGGGACAGGAGCTGGGAGGCGGTGGGCTTGGACAGGCCGGTCAGGGTGCCGATCTCGGGGCGCGTCAGGGGCCCTCGCTCCAGAAGCGCCTGCAGGGCCGCGCGGTCGTTGATCGCGCGTAGCAGACTTGGAGTACCAGGAACCGGACCACTCACGACATCTCCCTCACCACGTCCTCACCCCACCCCCACCCACAAGACCTGCGGGTCCCGACTTCCGGGGTCCCGACTTCCGGGGTCCCGACTTCCGGGGTCCCGACTTCCGGGGTCCCGACTTCCGGGGTCCCGACTTCCGGGGTCCCGACTACCGGGGTCCCGACTACCGGGGTGAGGGTTAGGAAAGTTTCCTAACTTGGTGTGAACGTACGGAGTCCTGGCAGGATCGGTCAAGAGGTGAAACCAAGACGTGACCGTCACAAGGAAAGGAAGATCCTGGGTGTCTCAACAGGCATGCTAAGGTCGTGATTTGTCGTAACAACTAGCAGAATGGCCCGGAGTGTCCCATTAACACCACAAACACTAGTGGTCCCACTACCGCCCGTCAAACCGAGCTGGCCAAGGAGCAGCAGTACGTCTCCCGCCTGTACACCCGGCTTGACGTGCTGCGAGAGCGCACCCAGAGCCAGCTGAAGGACGTCCTGGCCACCGGAGCCGTCGGCACCCTGCAGAACCGCTCCGAACGCGACACCTTCGCCGACATGTACGCCAATCGCCTCGCCCGTTTGTGGGCGGTCGAGCGCGGACTGGTCTTCGGCCGGCTGGACCACACGGAGGAAGGCCGGCTCTACATCGGCAAGCTCGGCCTCACCGACGACGAGCAGGAGCGGCTGCTCATCGACTGGCGCGCGCCGGTCGCCCAGCCGTTCTACCGCGCCACGCCGGCCGCCCCCATGGGCGTCACCCGCCGCCGGCATCTGCAGACGCGCGGCCGTACCGTGGTGGGGGTTGACGACGACCTGCTGGACCTCGACGGGATCAGCGAGGCCGACCGCGCCACCCTGAACGGCGAGGCCGCCCTGCTGGCGGCGCTGGACGAGAAGCGCACGGGCCGCATGCGCGACATCGTGGCGACCATCCAGGCCGAGCAGGACCGCGTCATCCGCGCCGACCTCAACGGCGTGCTGGTCGTCCAGGGCGGCCCCGGCACGGGCAAGACGGTCGTGGCGCTGCACCGCGCCGCCTACCTTCTTTACACCCACCGCGAGCGCCTGGAACGGCGCGGCGTGCTCATCCTGGGCCCCAACCTGACCTTCCTGCGCTACATCGAGCAGGTGCTGCCCTCGCTCGGCGAGACCGACGTGCTGCTGTCCACGGTCGGCGAGCTCTATCCGGGCCTGAACGCCACCGCCCGCGACCGTCCGGAGACGGCGGCGCTGAAGGGCGACATCAGGATGGCCGAGGTGATCGCGCGGGCCGTGCGCGACCGCCAGCGCGTCCAGCGCAAGCCCGTCCAGCTCCCGCTGGGCCGCTACACGCTCACGATCGAGCCGGGCATGCTCGACGCCGCGCGCAACAAGGCGGTGCGCTCGCGCCGCCCGCACAACCAGGCGCGCGCGGTGTTCGTCCGCTCCATACTCAACGCCCTGGCCCGCCAGGCGGCCAAGAAGATAGGCAAGGGCCTCATCGACGACGACGAGCTGGCGGACCTGCGCGAGGAGTTGCGCACCGAGCAGGTGGTGCGCACCGCGCTCAACCGCTTCTGGCCGTATCTGACGCCGCAGCGCCTTCTTCTCGGCCTGTACGGCTCGCCGGAACGCCTCGACTACGCCGCCTCGGCCCTGACCCCCGCCGAACGCGCCTTGCTGCGCAGGGAGGGCGGGGAGTGGACCGAGTCCGACGTCCCGCTGCTGGACGAGGCGGCCGAGCTCCTGGGCGAGATCGACGAGAAGGTGCTGCGCGCCAGCGCCGCCCAGGCCGAGGAGGACCTCGCCGCGGCCCGCCAGGCCGAGGAGCACGAGCGCGAGGCGGAGCTCGCCTACGCGCGCGAGGTCCTGGAGCTGACGGGTCTGTCCGACGTCATGGAGGCCGAGCGGCTGGCCGAGCGCCAGCGCGGCGGCGGCCCCTACCTGACCACGGCCGAGCGCGCCGCCGCCGACCGCACCTGGGCCTACGGCCACGTCATCGTGGACGAGGCGCAGGAACTGTCGCCGATGGCGTGGCGGACGCTCATGCGCCGCATCCCCACGCGTTCGATGACGATCGTGGGCGACATCGCCCAGACCGGCTCGGCGGCCGGGGCGCGGGCCTGGGCCGACGTCCTCGACCCTTACGTGGCCGGGCGCTGGCGCCAGGAGAAGCTGACCGTCAACTACCGCACGCCCGTGGAGCTGATGGCGGTCGCCGCCGACGTGCTGGCCACCATCGACCCCGAGCTGCGGGCGCCGACCTCGGTGCGCGAGAGCGGCGCGACGCCCTGGTCGGCGCCGCTGATGGAGCTGCCGGAACTGGTCAAGGCGGAGGTGGGCGAGGGCGGCAAGGTCGTCGTCGTCGCCCCGGACGTCCTGGTCGGCGCGCTGGGCGCGAGCGTCGCGGCGGCGGTGCCCGGCACGGCCGTGGGCGGCGGGGCGGCCGCGCTGGACGCGCCGGTGGCGGTGATGGGCGTGGCGGACGCGAAAGGGCTGGAGTTCGACTCCGTGATCGTGACGGAACCGCAACTGATCGTCGAGCAGTCGGCGCGCGGTTCGAGCGATCTTTACGTGGCCCTGACCCGCGCCACACAACGCCTCGGCGTCGCCCACGATCGCCCGCTGGGCCCGGCCCTGAGCCGCTTGCGGCCGCGAGGAAATGGACCGACAAATGGGCTTTAGCGCGGCGGCCCCCTTGGGAGGTCACTGCCCCGTCACCGTACCGCTCCCATGGACTACCTGCGAAAACTTGATGTTTCCGCTGATCGGGACACGGTTGACATCTGAGTTGGAGTCGGTAGTTTGCTGCGCAGTCCAGCACGGGACTTGGCCGGTTGGCCGTCTCTGACATCGTCGGATCCTGCGTCCGTGACGGAGCGTGACTCATTGTGCGCGACTCCGTCCACACAGCCAGGTGCAGGGCCGTCGGTCCGTCGAGTCGGGGCACCCCAACCGGGCGGGGGGTTGGACCCGGGACGGGCCCGGTAGCCCAGTAGACAACGGAATTCCGCGCTCGCCGCCGACGAGACGGGTCCGGTCCGAAGGGTTTCCGGGCCCTCTTCCCGCTCCCGTGCCAGCGGATCACCACAAGCGCCGGGTGATCTCGCGGCCCGACGGCGTCGCGAGGTCACCCTGCCAGGTACGACACTCCTGGCCAGGCGCAGAGCCAATCGCCCCGGCCAGGCGGTACCGTTTGCGCGACGGCTTGAAGCGATCGCGAGGAGACCGGCGTGGTGCAGGAGAAAGCGGCGGCCCCACCGCCCTCGCCCCTCCCCGGCCCCGCCGCGCCCGCCACACCATCGGCGAAGTCGGCGAAGTGGATCAAGGAACCGCCCGCGCGCCTGCCGGCCCGGGTGGCCGCCGCCGTCGCCGGAGGGCTCGCGCTCTTCCTCGCCTTCCCGCCGCTCGACTGGTGGTGGAGCGCGCCGATCGGCCTCGCGCTCCTGGTCATCTCCGTGTACGGCTGCCGCCCCCGCCGCGCCGCCTGGCTCGGCTACCTGGCCGGCGTGGTCTTCCTGCTGCCGACCCTGTGGTGGGTCAGCCCGATCGGCGTCGACGCCTGGATCGCGCTGGTCGCCGTCGAGAGCCTCTTCTACGCCGCCTGGGCCTTCCTGACCCGGCTCACCCTGCGCCTGCCCTGGTGGCCGCTGTGGTCGGCGGCGCTGTGGGTGGGCATGGAGTGGTGCCGCTCGACCTTCCCGGTGGGCGGCTTCCCCTGGGCCAGGGTCGCCTTCAGCCAGGGCGAGTCGCCGTTCACCCCGTACGCCGCGCTCGGCGGCGTGCCGCTGGTGACCTTCGTCGTGGCGCTGTGCGGCTCGCTGATCGCCTACGCGGCCGTCCGGCACCTTCCGGCGCTACGCCGGGCCACCGGCGCCCCAGAGCCGCGTGACAGGCGTCTGGCGGTGGCGCCACTGGCGCTCGCGCTGGCCGTACCCGTGGCGGCGCTCGCGATCCCGCGGCCGGGAGACGAGGGCAGGTCCGTCAACATCGGCATCGTCCAGGGCAACGTGCCCGGCAAGGGCATGTACGCCTTCGGCGAGGAACCCGCCATCGTCCTGCAGAACCACGCCAACGAGACCAAGCGCCTGGCCCAGGCCGCGCGCGACGGCAAGGTGCTCAAGCCGGACATCGTCATCCTCCCCGAGAACTCCACCGACATCGACCCCTACCGCAGCGACTTCGCCCGCTCGGTCATCGACGCGTCGGTCAAGGACGTCGGGGTGCCCACGCTGGTCGGCGCGGTCGTCTCGATCGGCGACTCGGAGCGCGCCACCCGCAGCCTTGTCTGGGACCCGGTCAAGGGCCCCGGCGCCTATTACGACAAGCAGCAGCTCGTCCCGTTCGGCGAATACACGCCGTTCAAGGAGGTCTTCCTGACGCTGTTCGAACGGGCCAGGCTCGTCGGGCGGCAGTCGGTGGCGGGGACCAGGCCGGGCGACCTCCGGATGGGGCCGGTCACCATCGGCGCCGTCAACTGCTACGAGGTGGCCTTCGACGCGACCGTCCGGGAGACCGTCAGGGCTGGTGGGACGCCGCTGGCCGTACAGACGAACAACGCCACCTACGCACTGTCCAATCTTCCCCCGCAACAACTTGCCATGTCCAAGCTGCGCGCGGTGGAGCACAATCGAGCCGTGGTGACCGCCGCGACCACAGGGATCTCCGCCTTCGTCACACCGGACGGTAAGGTCTCCTGGCAGACCCGCGAGGGGGTCGCCGACATGAACGTGGTCAAGGTGCCCGTAAGGACCCGGGCCACGCTCGCCACCACGGTGGGCGCGGCGCCCGAATGGGCATTGATGGTGATGGGTGTGGGGGCCGTAGGCGTCGCCGCGTGGCGCGGCAGGCGCCGAGACGATCGGATGAGGTAACGACTGACCATGGAGACGCTTGGCCGGGTGCTCATCGTCGTACCCACGTACAACGAGCGTGACAACCTGCCGCTGATCGCCGAACGGATCCGGGCCTCCGTGCCCGACGCGCACCTCATGATCGTCGACGACAACAGCCCCGACGGCACCGGCGACCTCGCCGACGAACTGGCCGCCAAGGACGACCACGTCCACGTCCTGCACCGGCCTGGCAAGCAGGGGCTCGGCGCCGCCTACATCGCCGCGTTCCGCTGGGGCATGAGCGAGGGCTACGACGTGCTCGTCGAGATGGACGCCGACGGGTCCCACCAGCCGGAAGAGCTGCCCAAGCTGCTGGAGGCGCTGGCCGAGGGCGCGGACCTGGCGATCGGCTCGCGATGGGTGCCCGGCGGCAAGGTCGTCAACTGGCCGGCGCACCGCGAGTTCCTGTCCCGGGGCGCCAACGTCTACGTCCGCCTCATCCTGGGCCTGCCGATCCGCGACGCGACGGCGGGCTTCCGCGCCTACCGTGCCGCCACGCTGGAGAAGATCGGCGTGTCGGGCGTGGAGTCGCAGGGCTACTGCTTCCAGGTCGACCTCACCCTGCGCACCGTCCGTAGCGGGCTGCGTGCCCGTGAGGTGCCGATCACGTTCGTGGAGCGGGTCAACGGGGTCAGCAAGATGAGCGGCAAGGTCATCACCGAGGCGCTGTGGCGGGTGAGCCTCTGGGGCATCACCGGGCTCCCCTCCCGCCTGCGCCGCCGCCGCTGACCCCACACCCACTCGAAACATCCCGGGGCGCGCCCGCCCAGACCGTCCCGGGTCGCGGAACGTCCCGGCTCGCGCGGAATGTCTTGGCCGTGCGGAATGTCCCAGGGCGCGGAACGTCCCGGCTAGTGCCGAGCCTCCTGGGGTGTGCGACGGCCGGGGTGTGTGCTTGTGTGGAACGTCCGGGGCGGCCCGGACGTTGTACCGACCGTAAACGGCGTCCGCCTGCCCGAATGAGGAAATCGATGGTCCGGCTCCTGCTTTTCCTGGCCTTCCTGGTCGTGCCCGTGCTGGAGATCTGGGTGCTCATCCAGGTCGGCTCCGTGATCGGCGGCTGGACGACGGTGGCGCTGCTGATCGCCGACAGCCTGTTCGGCGCGTGGATCGTGCGCCGCGAGGGCCGCCGGGCCTGGCGCAGCATCAACGAGTCGCTGCAGTCGGGGCGTATGCCGGACAAGGAACTGGCCGACGGCGCGCTCATGCTCATAGGCGGGGCCCTGCTGCTGACGCCGGGGTTCCTGACCGGCATCGTGGGGTTCCTGTGCGTGCTGCCGTTCACACGGCCGATGATGCGCCGCCTGGGGTCGTGGTTCTTCGCCCGCCGGGTCAAGGCGATGGCGGCGGCTTCGCCGTACGCGAACCTGGGTGTGCCCTTCCCGCGCGTGGACCAGGACCCCGCGGGGGAGGGCGGCAAGGTCGTGCACGGCGAGGTCATCAGGGAGGAGCGCGACGGCGGCTGAGCGGCCGGTCGCGGACACACCGAAGCTCCCGAACCGTCAGGGCAAGCCAAAGCCCCCGAACCCGTCAGGGTCCGGGGGCTTCACCGTGAGAATGTGTCAGGCGCTCTTGCGACGCTGGGCGCGTAGTACGGCCAGCCTCTCGTTGAGCACCTCTTCCAGGTCCTCGATGGACCTCCGCTCCAGGAGCATGTCCCAGTGCGTCCTCGGTGGCTTCGCCTTCTTCGACTCCGGCTGCTCGCCGTCCACGCGCACCGCGGTCACGCCGCACATGCGGCACTCCCAGGTGGCGGGGATCTCGGCTTCAGCGGCAAGCGGAACCTCGAAGCGATGGCCCTTCGGACAGGTGTAGGACACCTCCTGGCGCGGGGCCAGATCCGTGTTACGGTCGTTCTCGTAGCTGGTTGCCCCGAGCCGGGTGCCACGAAGTGCGCGCTCGCCCATGTCTAAATGCCTCCTACAGGGCCCCCACTAAGATGGGGGGTCTGTCTCCCACGGTGTCTAACGCTTGGTACCGTGATGGGATTCCCACCCGGAGCGTGATCCAACCGCTCAGGCCGCCAGGAGTGGGAGGAAGTTCTTGTTTCACGCGGTTCGCGAGCGCCACATTTCCACGGCCAGCCACACCGCGCCGAGCGCGACGAGCACCCCGTGGGCGATGCGCAGGGCGTAGACCGGCGCGAAGAACTGCGGGATGAACAGGGCGAACCCGGTGGCCAGCGGCACCGCGCTCCACTTGCTCAGCACGCCCGTGCGCCACACGGCCACCGCGGCCATGACCGCGCCGATACCGAGCAGCAGCAGGCCGCCGGCGAACATCGTGACCGCCACCGTCCCGTAACGGAACTCCTCCGCCAGTTCCATCAGCGCGGGCGCGCCGTCGCGCAGGGAGCGCTGGGCGATGACGTTGAGCCCGAAGTCCTCCGCGCCGTAGTAGGGCAGGGTCAGCCCGGCGCCGATCCAGGTGACGACCGCGGCGCGCAGCGAGAGCCGGTCGCCGAGAAGCTGGTGGAGCCCGAGTACGGCGAGGCCCAGCAGGATGAACCCGAGCATGGCCGCGAGGTGCCCGACGACCCAGTTCGTCGAGGCCATGGCGGCCGCGTCGTCGCCCGAGGGGCGCAGAACCGGATAGAGCAGGAACATCAGGCCGGTGGCCGCGAAGGCGGCGGAGGTGAGGCGAGGGGCGGGCATCGGGGTCTCCTTGAAGTTCAGTGCTCTGTTGTGAGAGCAATGCTCTCGAAAGAGAGCGCCTGTGTCAAGAGCACTGCTCTCGGGGAGGTGTTTCGCGTGAGACGCCGGTGAGACGTCCGTGGAACGCGCCCCCGGCACGCTGGCGGCATGACCCCTCACACCCGGCGCCTGGCCTGCGGCGTGGCCCTCGTCATCACCCTGTCAGCCTGCGGCGCGCTCCCGCGATCCACCTCCGGCCAGGACGAACCCTCCGCCCTTGCGGGGGGCACGCAGGAGCCCCCGTCCGCGGAGGAGCCCCGGCCCGCGCAGGACGAGGCGCGGCCGACCGCGAACAAGCCCCAGCCGGGCCGGCCCGATCCCGGCATCGTCGCCCCCGCCGTCTCCACCGCGCTGCCCGTCGAGGCCAGGAACCTGCGCCTGGCCAGGTCGGGGGAGAGGGAGCTGGCGCTGCGGTTCGACCTGTTCAACGGCACGGACAAGGAACTGTCGCTCGGCACGCTCGGCCTGGACGCCCGCGAACGGCTGGTGGCGCTCGTCGACCCGGTCACGGGCGCCGCCTACGGCCTGGCGGGAAACTCCGGCGAAGGGCGCATCAGCGAGGACGTGGACGTGGAGCCCGGTGGGAGCACGCCGGTGACGGCCGTGTTCACCGCGCCGCCGCAGGAGACCGCCGAACTGCTCGTGGCGCTCAACGGCATGCGTCCCGTGATGGTGCCGATCGGCGCCGCCGGTCCCGAGGACGGCGAGGTGCCGCCGGGCCAGGGCGACGCGCAGGTGGGCGCGCTGGTCTGCAAGGTCGGCAAGGGCAGCAAGGAGGCGTTCACGCTGCCCAGCGACGTGCTGTTCGAGTTCGGCAGCGCCAAGCTGTCACCCGCGGCCAGATCGGCGATCACCGGTCTCGGCGAGCGGGTCGGCGCCTCCTCCGGCACCGTCACCGTCGACGGCCACACCGACGGCGTGGGCGGCGACGCCGACAACCAGACGCTGTCCGAGCGCCGGGCACAGGCGGTCCGCCAGGCGCTCGGCCCCTCGCTCGGCGACTCCTTCGACTACCGGGCCAAGGGCCACGGCGAGAGCGACCCCGTCGCCCCGAACGCCAAGCCGGACGGCAGCGACGACCCCCGCGGACGGGCCAAGAACCGGCGCGTCGAGGTCGAGGTGGACGGCGAGCGCGAGCCCGCCGCGCCGGTCTCCGGCGGCGAACTGTCCGACGCCGGCCTGCGGGCCGAGGTCGACAGCGTGCGCCGGCTGTCGGGCTACCTGCTGGCCTCGGTGAAGGTGACCAACCCCGGCTCCGATCCGGCACCGCTGTCGTACGAGAACCACTTCACGCCCAAGGAGCTCACCACGGGACAGCTGTCGGTCAGCGGCCCCGGCAGCCGGCACGAGCTGTGCGGGTTCGCCGAGCCCACCTACTTCGACTTCGTCGGCACGCTCAGCTCCGGCTTCATGCCGGGCAAGCTCGACGTGCTGCCCGCCGGCGCGGAGGTGACGCTGTGGGGGCTGGTGCCCGCGCCCCCCGAGAACGTCGCGTCGGTGAAGATCCAGCTCGGCGGGTACGGCGAGCCGCTCGACGCCCAGATCACCGACGGTTAGAGGCCCAGTTCGCGGCGGACCTCGGCCAGCCGGGCGGTGTACCTCGGCCAGCCGAACCCCGAGGCGGCGTACGCGGAGGCCGTCGCCTCGGCCAGGTCCCCGGCGCCGGCCCGGTCGCCGGAGGCGAGCGTCAGCGCCGCCGAGACCGCCCTGGCGGCCAGCCACGGCGTGCTGCCCTCCGGCGCGTCGGCGTAGACCGCCCGCAGCAGCGAACCGGCCTCGTCCAGGTCGCCGCGCAGGATCAGCATGTCGGCCAGGTCGATGTGCGCCATGCTCGCCCCGGTGCCGTCCTCGACCGCGTAGGCCAGCGCCGCGCGCAGGTGCGTCTGCGCCGCGCCCATGTCGCCGTCGGCGAGCAGGGCGTTGCCCCTGACCAGCTCGTTCAGCGGCAGGATCTGCCGGTCGTCCAGCCGCGCCGCGTAGTGGCCGGACTCGTCGGCGCAGGCCACCGCCTCGCGGGTGCGGCCCATGGCCAGCAGCGCCTGTGCCTGGTTGCTCAGGCCCCTGGCCAGGCCGTGCTCGTCGCCGCTCGCCCGGTCGAGGGCGTTGGCGGTGACGTAGCGGTCGAGCGCCGCCTCGGCCTCGCCCGTGTACAGGTACAGGGTGCCCAGCGCGTCGGCGAACGCGGACCTGCGCTGCGCGTTGGATAGCCGCTCCGCCAGCTCCTGGCCCTCCAGCAGCGGGGCGAGGGCGTCCTTCAGCCGCCCGCGCTCGATCTCCACGATGCCGCGGTAGTAGCGGACGTTCATGGTCAGCGTGTCGTCGTCGGCCAGCTCCGCGGCCCTGGCCAGCAGGGCGGCGGCCTCGTCGAACTGGCCGACCATGGTCGTGACGAAGCCGTGGTCGCACAGGGCGGCAGCGCGTTCGGCCCGGGTGCTGCCGGGGGCGTCGGACAGGGCCGCGAAGTGGCGTCTGGCCTCGGCGTACCAGCCTCTGATCAGCCACGGGGTGTGCAGTTCCAGCGCGAGCCGCAGGCCGTCGGCGGCGCGTTCGGTGTCCGGGGCGCCGTCCAGCGCGGCCAGCAGGTTCGGCCACTCGGCGAACACCGCGCCGACCGCCTCGGCGGCGGCGAAGTCGTCCGGGTCGCCGGCCTGCCTGACGAACTCCAGGCACCAGCCCAGGTGCGCGGCGCGGGCCGATTCGGTCTCGCCGGCGGCGGCCAGCCGTACCGTGGCATAGTCCTTGACGGTCTCCAGCAGCCCGAACCTGCGCTCGCCACCGCCGGTCTCCACCGTCACCAGGCTGCGGTCGGCGAGCTCGGCCAGCGCGGGGGCGACGTCGCCGACCGGCATGCGCGCGGCGGCGACGTGCTCGGCGGCCTCCAGCGTGAAGCCGCCGCTGAAGACCGACACCTGGCGCAGGACCGCGCGCTCGCGCTCCTCCAGCAGGTCGTGGCTCCAGTCGAGGGCGGCGCGCAGGCTCGTGTGCCGTCCGCCGGCGCCGCGCGCGCCACCGACCAGCAGCCGCAGCCGGTCCTCCACACGCGTGGCCAGCTGGGCGGCGGTCAGCGCCCGGGTGAGTCCCGCCGCGAGCTCGATGCCCAGCGGCAGCCGGTCCACCGCGGCGCAGATCGCGGCCACGGCTGCCGGGTCGGCGCCGCTCTGGTCGGGCGCGCACCGCTGCAGGAACAACCGCGCCGCCGCCGCGGGCGCGAGCGGCCCGACCCTGTGCAACTCCTCGCCGGGCGCCAGCAGCGGCCGCTGTGAGGTGACAAGCACAGTCAGCCCTGTTGTACGGCCCAGCAGCGCCATCACCAGCTCCGCCACCGCCTCGACCAGGTGCTCGGCGTTGTCCAGCACCAGCAGCGAACCGTCGAGCCGCGCGGCCGCCTCGCCCGGGTCACCGGGATCGGCCCCGACGGCCGCCCAGACCGCGTCCTCCCTCTGCAACGGAGCAAGCTCCACCACAGTGACCGCCCGCTGCCCTGCCACCGCGACCGGGTGCCCTGTCACCGCGACCGGGCGCTGTCCCGCCACCGTGGCGGGCCACTGCCCGGCCACCGATCTTGCCGCCTCGATCGCCAGCCGGGACTTCCCGCTGCCCGGTCCGCCGGTGAGCGTCACCAGCCCCGGCCGCGCCAACCGGCCCACCAGGGCGGCCAGGTCGCCGTCACGGCCCACGAAACTGGTCCCGGGCCCAGGCAGCCGCACCGCCCCATCTCCCGACACCCCGCCTTCGCCCGGCAAGCCACCTCCACCCGGCGACTCACCTGCTCCCGGCAGCCCGCCTGCCCCCGGCGGCCCGCCTGCTTCACGCGCCGGGCCGGGCGGCTGGTGGAGCAGGGAGGGGTCCTGGCGGAGCATGAGCAACTCCAGGCGCGCCGTCTCCGGGGCCGGGTCCACGCCGAGGTCCTCGGCGAGCGTGCGGCGCAGCCTGGCCAGCCGGTCCAGGGCCTCGGCCTGCCGTCCGGTCTGGTAGAGGGCGGTGGCCAGCAGCCCGTGCACCCGCTCGTGCAGGGGATGGTCGGCGGCCAGCCGTTCCAGCTCGGGCCGGGCCTCGGCGGCGGCGCCCAGGGCCAGGTCGGCCTGCAGCCGCTCCACAAGCAGGTCGAAGCGCCACGCGTCCAGCCGCTCGCCCTCGGCCGCCGCGAAGGGAACGGCCCGCAGATCCTCCAGCGACGAGCCCCGCCACAGCCCGAGCGCCTCGGCCGCCGCAGTCCTGGCCGAGCGGTGGTCACCGGCGCGCGCGGCGGCGTGCAGGCTCTCGGCCGCCTCACGGGCGGCGCGCAGGTCGGCGGGGCCCGCGTCGAGGGAGTAGCCACCTGCCGCCCTGACCAGCCGCGCTCCGTCCGACCGCGCCCCAGCCAGGGACGGGGATGGGGATGGCGTGGTGGTGAGGGCGGTGCGCAGGCGGGAGGCCAGGACGCGCAGCCGTTCAGTGGGGCGGGTGAGTTCGGCCTCGCCCCACAGGTCGGCGGCGAGCCGTTCGTCCGGCACGGGGCGCCCGCCGGCCAGCGCGAGCCGGGCCAGGAGCGCGCGTTCGAGCGGGCGCTCCAGACGGACCAGGGCCTGCCCGGCACGGATCACGACCGGTCCGAGCACGAGGACGTCCAGTCCGGAGGGCGATGACATGGGCTGGATTATCCCAGGCTCGCCGGTGAGACGCCGGTGAAACGGAGGTGGAAGGTCGCCCGT
Source organism: Nonomuraea endophytica (assembly GCF_014203235.1). Lineage (GTDB taxonomy): Bacteria > Actinomycetota > Actinomycetes > Streptosporangiales > Streptosporangiaceae > Nonomuraea > Nonomuraea endophytica. The sequence continues at coordinate 160,409 of NZ_JACHIN010000010.1, forward strand.
CCAGGCTGGGCGGCATCGGTTTCACGGCCTGAGGAGACAACGATGCGGCTCGCCGTACGAGGAGAAGCGCTCACCCCCGACGACCCGGGCTACGAGGACGCCAGGAGGCTCTACAACGGCATGATCGACCGGCGGCCCGCGCTGATCGTGCGGGCCGGCGGCACGGAGGACGTGGTCGTGGCGCTGGCCCACGCCCGCGCCCGGGGCATCGAGGTGAGCGTGCGCGGCGGCGGGCACGGCGTGGCGGGGCTCGCGCTCGGCGGCGACCTGGTGATCGACCTGTCCGCGCTGCGCGGGGTCACCGTCGACGCCCGCGAGCGCACCGCGGTGGTCGGCGGCGGCGCGACCTGGCGCGACGTCGACCAGGCCGCGCAGGCCCACGGCCTGGCCGTCCCCGGCGGCCGGGTGAGCCACACCGGCGTGGCCGGGCTCACGCTGGGCGGCGGCCACGGCTGGCTGTCGGGACGGCACGGCCTGACCTCCGACAACCTGATCGGCGTGGAGATGGTCACCGCCGACGGCCGCGTGGTCTCCGTCACCGAGCGGGACGAGCCGGAGCTCATGTGGGCGCTGCGCGGCGGCGGCGGCAACTTCGGCGTCGTCACCTCCTTCACCTTCCGCCTGCATCCGGTGGAGCCGCTGATGCTCGGCGGGCTGATCGGCTACCGGGTGGCCGACGCGCCGGCCGTCCTGGACGCGCTGGCCGGGCTGGAGGAGTTCCCCGACTTCAACCCGGCGGCGATCTTCATGACCGCGCCGCCGGAGCCGTTCGTGCCCGGCCACGTGGTCGGCCGGCCGATCCTCGCGGTGGCGCCGGTGTGGCTGGGCGACCCGGACGCCGGAAAGGAGCTGATCAGGCCCCTGTACGCGGCGGCCGAGCCCCTGTTCGACGCCGTCCAGCCGATGCCCTACGTGGCGCTGCAGTCGATGATCGACGGCAGCGCCCAGCCGGGCTGGCGCAACCGGTGGAGCGCCGAGCTCGTCCGCGCCCTGCCGCCGGGCCTCGTCTCCGACCTGCAGGACGCCGCGATGACCGCCCCGAGCCCGCTGACGCAGCTGGTCGTCGCGGCGATGCCGGAGGCGGTCAGGAACGGCCCCGACTCGGCGTACCCGGGCCGGGAGGGCGGCCGTTATCTCATCCACCCCATGGCGGTCTGGACGGACCCGGCCGACGACGAGGCCAACCGGGCCTGGGCGGCCAAGGTGACCGCCGCGATCCGGGGCCACGAGGTGACCGGCACGTACCTGAACCTGGAGGCGCCGGACGACGACCGGGTGCGCTGGGCGATGGGCGAGGAGCGTTACGGCAGGCTGCGGCGGGTGAAGTCGGCCTGGGACCCGGACGACGTCTTCCGCCACTGCGCGCACGTACGCGTCATTTCGGAGTGACGAGGGGCACCAGCGTGCGGTCGCCGAAGTCGGTCATGAACGCGAGCGGCTTGACCGAGGCGCCGACCAGCGCCGCCAGGGCGGGCTTGCCGGCGGCGCGGGCCATGCCGGGACCGAGCGCCGCCATCATGGCGGTGAGCGCGGGCAGGGGCCTGATCCACATGGTGACGTCCTCGATGAGGCCGTCCTCGCCGATCCTGACCAGGGCGGCCTCCTCCAGTTCGTGCTTGCCGAGGCGGGCGGTGGCGGCGAGCATGCGGGTGCGCTCGTCGCCGACGTCGGTGTGGTAGCGCAGCTCGCGCAGCGCGCCGAGCGCCACCGTGAACAGCTGGCGTACCTGGGCGTGCCCGGAGAAGCCCGCGCGGGCGCTCAGCGGGGAGTGGAAGGCGACCGTGGGGGAGAGCGTGGCCATCAGGGCGTCGACGTCCTTGGCCTCGCCCGCCTCGCGGTAGCGCCGGCTGACCTCGTTGAGTGAGTCCTGAAAGTGAACTGTCATGGGTTCACTTTAGCAACTGACTATGCTGGGGTCATGAACAGGTTCGGTGACATGCATTGCTCCATCGCCCAGGCCGTCGGCGTGGTGGCGGAGCCGTGGACGCCGCTGATCCTGCGCGACCTGTTCCTCGGCCTGCGCAGGTTCGACCAGCTGAGCGAGGACCTCGGGATCTCGCGCAACCTGCTCACCCAGCGCCTGGAGCGCCTGCAGGCCGCGGGCGTGGTGGAGAAGGTCGCCTATCAGGAACGGCCGGCCCGCCACGAGTACCACCTGACCGAGGCGGGCCGCGACATCGTGCCCGCGCTCATCACGCTGATGGCGTGGGGCGACCGGTGGGCGACGCCGCCCGGCGGGCCGCCCGCGTTGCTGATCCACTCCTGCGGGCGGCAGTTCACGCCCGAGGTGACGTGCCCGCACTGCGGCGGCGCCGCCGGCGCGGACACGATCACGATGGTCGGCGGCCCCGGCGCCGCGCAGGGGCCGGGGACGATGGTGCTGGCCAAGCCGGACTAGAGCTTGTCCGGGACCTCGTTGCCGGCGGCGCGGATGGCCTTGGGCAGGTTGACGGCGGCCAGGATGGCGCCGCCCAGGATGAAGAAGACGACCAGCGAGATGATGCCCAGCCGGTAGCTGCCCGACATCTGGATGGCCATGCCGAGCGTGGCCGAGCCGAGGAAGGTCGAGCCCTTGTCGCTGATCTCGTAGAGGCTGTAGTACTCCGCCTCCTTGCCCTTCGGGATCACGTGGGAGAACAGCGAGCGCGACAGCGCCTGGGTGCCGCCCATCACGATGGCGATCGCGAAGCCGAGCGCGTAGAAGGCGGCGGCCGAGCCGGCGGGCAGGAAGTAGGCGATCGCGACGACGACCGTCCAGGCGACCAGCGCCATCAGCACGACCTTCTTCGCGCCGATCCGCGAGGCCACGAAGCTCAGCAACAGCGCGCCGAAGAACGCCACAAACTGCACCATCAGGATGGCGCCGATCTGCACGGTCGTGTCGAGGCCCAGTTCCTTCTCGGCGAAGGTCGCGGAGAAGGAGATGACGGTCTGGACGCCGTCGTTGTAGAGCAGGTAGCCGACGAGGAAGGCCAGCGTCAGCGGGTAGGCCTTCAGCCCGATCGCGGTCCGGCCGAGCTGGCGGAACGAGCCGCCGATCGCCTGGCCCGCCGTCTCACGACGTGGCGCGGCGCCGCGCCGGTTGCGCAGCCGTAGCAGCGGGATGATCGTGAAGCCGCCCCACCACAGGCCCGCCGAGGCGAGCGCGATGCGCACCGCGGTGCCCTTGTCGATGCCGAGCAGGTCCTCGCCGAACAGGAACAGCCCCAGGTGTACGGCCAGCAGCAGCCCGCCGCCGAGGTAGCCGAAGCCCCAGCCCATGCCCGAGACCTTGTCCCGCTCGTCGGGCGTGGCGATGTCGGGCAGGAACGAGTTGTAGATGACGAACGCGCACGCGAAGCCCACGTTCGCGATCAGGAACAGCAGGCCGCCGAGGATGTAGCGGCCGTCGCCGACGAACCAGAAGCAGACCGTGGCCAGCGCGCCCAGGATCGCGAAGAAGCCCATCAGCTGCTTCTTGCGCCCGGTGTGGTCGGCCAGCGCGCCCGCCACCGGCATGAAGATGATCTGCAGGATCGCCGCGACGCCGACGACGAAGGAGAAGTACGCGCCCGGCCGTACGTCGAAGCCGAGCACGTCCACGTACGGCGCGCCGTTCGCGGCCGCCTCGGCGATCGTGATCAGGTACGGCCCGAGGAAGACGGTCAGGACCGTCGTCGGGAAGGCGGAGTTGGCCCAGTCGTAGAAGTACCAGCCCCACTGCTCGCGCTTGCGCGCTGCGGGGGAGTCGTCGAAGACCGCGGGGGGTGAGGGGACGGTCATGCTTCTCCTATGCGGCCAGAGAGCCGGGATGCCAGAGGCCGCGCCGGTCGAGGACGTCGCGCAGGCCGGAGATGTTGTCGGTCATGATGCCGTCGACGCCCAGGTCGAGCAGGCGTTCCATGCGGAGCGGGTCGTTGATGGTCCACACGTGCACCTGCATGCCGACGGCGTGCGCGGTGTGCACCAGGGCCCTGGTCGTCACGGGCAGGCCGCGGAAGCCCACCGGGACCTGCGCGCAGGGGACCCCGGAGCGGGCCAGGCGGGTGAGCAGCCGGCCGTAGCCGGAGGTGCTGGCGGCCGTGCGCAGGGCGGCCACGCCGCGCGGCCCGAGGGAGGAGCAGACCTCGCGGCCCATCGCCGCCCTGGCCCGTTCGAGGCGTTCGTCGGAGAAGGAGGTCAGGCAGACGCGGTCGTGGGCGGCGGTGCGCCTGACCACCTCGGCCAGCGGGGCGATCGCGCCGGACTCCTTGACGTCGATGTTGAAGCGGGCCTCGGGGAAGCTGCCGAGCAGGTCCTCCATCAGGGGGATCTCGTCCGTGCCGCCGATGCGGGCCCGGCGTACCGCGCTGTAGGGCAGGTCGGCGATACGGCCGCGCCGGTCGGTCACCCGGTCGAGCGTGTGGTCGTGGAAGGCCAGCAGCACGCCGTCGGAGGTGGCGTGGGCGTCGGTCTCCAGGTACGTGTAGCCGAGGGCGACGGCCCGCTCGAAGGCGGCAGCGGTGTTCTCCTGTCCTTCGAGCGCCCCGCCCCGGTGGGCGAAGGCCAGGGGGCCCGGATGGTCGAGGAACGGGAAGCGACGGCTGAGCACGGGTCGAGTATGCCTTCCGTGGGTGAACGTTTGGGTTACGAATCAGGCAGGGCTGCCCACTCCTGGCGGCGGGTCTCGGCCAGCGCCATGGCCGCGGCCACCGCGACGTTGAACGAGCCGACCCGGCCGACCTGCGGGATGTAACAGGCGCCGTCGGCGGCGTCGAGCAGCGCGGGCGAGCAGCCGTGGTCCTCGCTGCCCACGACCAGGCAGACGTCGCGGCCGAGGTCGGCGCGGAAGATCGGCTGTGCGTCGGAGGTGAGCTCGATCGCGAGTACGGCGTAGCCGTCCTCGCGGGCCGCCTTGACCGCGTCCACGGCGGGCATGGGCTCGTGCCAGGTGACGAGGCGCTCGGTGCCGAGCGCGGTCTTGCCCGCCTTCGGGTTGGTGGGCGGGGTCGCGTTGCCGGCCAGCCAGATCGTGTCGACGCCGAACGCGGCGGCGCTGCGGAAGATCGAGCCGACGTTGAACGGGCCGGTCACCGATTCGAGGATCAGGGCGATCCGGTGCTCGGTTCCGCGCCGCCAGGTGCGGTTGAGCCGCTTCACGTCCGTGGGGCGAAGCTGCCTTCTCATCGTGTCACCTTCAAGATTCGGTACGCGGCTCTGGACGCCTCACGGGAGGCCTGCCAGCCCTGCTCGCCGAGCCAGCGCTGCAGGGAGTCGGAGCCGAGGTGTTTCTGGACGACCAGGTAGGCGACGCCGTCGGGGGTCAGCCGCGACAGCCACCTGGTGAGCATGGCGTGGAGTGCCGGTTTGCCGATCCGGATCGCCGGATTAGACCAGATAGCCCGAAATTTCACGTCATCTGGTGCGTCGTCGATATGAATCGGTCTTACTTTGTAAAGGCCAGCGGCTTGGGCGTTGCGCTCCGTGAGCTCCAGCGAGCGCCGGTTCACGTCGACCGCCCAGACGGTCGAACCGGGCGCCCGCGTGGCCATCGTCAGCGCGATCGGCCCGTAACCGCAGCCCAGGTCGAGCAGGTCGCCCTCCTGCGGCGGCGGTGGCACGCTCTCCAGCAGGATCTTCGTGCCCAGATCGACCCGCTCGGGGGAGAACACGCCGCTGTCGGTCTCCAGCCGCAGGTGCAGATCGGGCAGCACGAGGCTGACCGAGCCCGGCTTGTGGCTCGTGTCAGGCCGCTCGGAGAAATAGTGGGCCACGTGCAGAAACGTTACGGGATCCGGGCACCGAACCAGACCGAGGCACCGGCCACCAGCGCGCCCAGCAGCACCGCGGCCACGATGAACCACTGGCTGATCTCCTGGTTGACGAGCTTGAAGCCGAGCGAGGTGCCGATCTGCTCGTAGACCTCGCGCAGTTCGGTGCCCGACTCGGCGGCGTAGGCGCGGCCGCTGGTGCCCTCGGACAACGACTGGAGCGTCTGCTTGTTGACCGGTACGTTCACCTCCCGGCCGTCGATCGAGACCGTGCCTTCCTGCGTGCCGTACGCGATGGTGGAGACGGGCACCCGCCCGGACGTCGCGGCCTCGATCGCCTCGGGCACCGAGCGGCCGGAGGTGTTGTCGCCGTCGGACAGCAGCACGATCGCCGACGGCGGCGGGTCGGTGGCGGCCTGCTGGTCGAAGGAGCGGATCGAGTCGAGCGCGTTGAAGACGGCCTCGCCGATCGCGGTGCCGGGCCGGGTGGTCAGGTTGCCGATGGCGGTCACCACGGCCTGGTGGTCGGTGGTGGGGGAGATGACCACGTTGGCCGAGCGGGCGAAGGCGACCACGCCCACGTTGAAGCGCTCGGGCAGGTCGCGGGCGAAGGCCTGGGCGGCGGCCTTGGCGGCGCTGATGCGGTTGGGCTGGACGTCGTCGGCCTCCATCGACAGCGACACGTCCAGCGCGATGATGATCGTGGCCCGGTCGCGCGGCACCCGCACCTGGTCGGCCGGCCGGGCGGCGCCGATGACCAGCAGCGACATCATCACCAGGAACAGCGCGGGCGCCACGTGCCGGCGCCAGCCGGGGCCCTCGGGGACGACGAGGTTGAGCAGGGCGAGGTTGGTGAAGCGCACCGTGTAGCGCCGGCGCAGGAACATGGCCGCCACGTAGCCGCCGATCAGCGCCACGATCAGCGCGAACAGCCACAGCCAGGCCGGGGACAGGAACGTCACGCGCCCCTCCGGTGGGCCAGGTGCGCCATCCTGCGGCGGCGGAGCACGAACTGGGCCACGTCGAACACCCAGTCGCGGTCGGTACGCAGCACCAGGTGGGCGACGCCGGCCCGGCGCAGGGCGACCCGCGTGCCCTCGCGTTGCAGCGCCGCGGCCTCGGCGTAGGCCTGCCGTACCTTGGGTGAAAGGTGCACGTCGCGTACCTTCCCGCTCTCCGGATCAGCGAACGCGATTTGCCCGACATCGGGTAGTTCGAGCTCGCGGGGGTCGATCACCTCGACCGCGAGCACCTCGTGCCGGGCCGCCAGCCGCCGCAACGGGCGTTCCCACGGGCGCTCGACGTCGGGGTCGAGGGACGGCTCGGCGTCGAGGAAGTCGGAGACCACCAGCCGCATGCCGCGCCGCCTGCGCGTGGCCGCCAGCACGTCGATGCCCTCGGCCAGGTCCGGCGCGTCCTGCTGCGGACGGCCGCGCGGCGCGTCCATCAGCGCGTGCAGCAGCCCGTACAGGGCCGGTCGGCCGGTGCGCGCCGGCAGCCGGTGAATGAACTCCTCGTGCAGCACCAGCGCCCCGAACCGGTCGCCCATCCGGCTGGACAGGAAGCCGATCGCGCCGATCGCCGCTACCACCAGATCGCGCTTGTCGGTGTCGGCGGTGCCGAAGTCCATGCTGGCCGACAGGTCCGCCAGCGCCCACGTCTCCAGCTCGCGGTCGGCGATCAGGTCCCGCACGTGCGGGACCGTCGTGCGCGCCGTCACCGCCCAGTCCATGCGCCGCACGTCGTCCTCGCCCGGCACGTAGACGCGGCTGTCGCCCGCCTCGCTGCCGGGTCCCGGCAGCAGTCCCTGGTGCGCGCCGTGCAGCAGCCCGTCCAGCCGCCGGGTGACGGTCAGCTCCAGCCGCCGCAGCGCGTGCTCGGCGCCGCGCTTCTTCGGGGGTACGGCTCCCGCCTCCGTCATCGGTTCTGGTTCCAGACCACCAGAGGCGGCGGCACGGCGTGCAGGATCTGCCTGACCACCTGTTCCGGATCGACCCCGTCGGCCAGCGCGTCGAACGTCAGCATCAGCCGGTGCGCCATCACGTCCACGGCCACGTCGCGTACGTCGTCGGGCAGCAGGTAGTCGCGCCCCCGCAGCAGCGCCAGCGCCCTTCCGGCCGACACGAGTCCCAGCGTGGCCCGCGGGCTCACGCCGATCTCGATCATCTCGGCCAGGTCGGGCAGGCCGTACTCGGCGGGCGAGCGCGTCGTCATCACCAGGCGCACCACGTAGTCGGCGACGAGCTGGTGCACCGAAACCTGCTCGGCCTGATCCTGCAGCGCCATCAGCGTGTCCGGGTCGAGGATCCGCTCGGGCACCGGCGGCGTCACGCTCATCCGGTGCAGGATCTCCAGCTCCTCGTGCGCGCTCGGGTGCGGCACCCGCACGCGGAACAGGAAGCGGTCGCGCTGGACCTCGGGCAGCGGGTAGACGCCCTCGGACTCGATCGGGTTCTGCGTGGCCAGCACGATGAACGGCTTCGGCAGCGGGTTCGTGACGCCGGCCAGCGTGACCTGCCGCTCGGCCATGACCTCCAGCAGCGCCGACTGCACCTTGGCCGGGGCGCGGTTGATCTCGTCGGCCAGCAGGAAGTTGACGAACACCGGGCCGAGCTCGACGTCGAACTTCTCACTCGACGGGTGGAAGACGCGGGTGCCCACGATGTCGCTGGGCACCAGGTCGGGAGTGAACTGGATACGGGCGAACGTGCCCCCCACCACCGTCGCCAGCGTGGCGGCGGCCAGGGTCTTGGCGACGCCCGGCACGCCTTCGAGCAGGCAGTGGCCGCGCGCGAGCAGGGCCACGACCAGGCGCTCCACCATGTGCTCCTGGCCCACGATGACACGCCGGACCTCGTCCAGCGTCTTGCGCAGCACGGCCGGGTCGGTTCCGCTGGGCAGCTCTTCAGCGACGGTCATGGGTGCCATTTCACCAAACGCGCCGCGAACTCGCACGCAGGCACCCGTGGCCGCGCCGGTCCACCCGGCGGCCGGGCGGCCCGCCACACCAGATCATCAGACCCGGGCCGTTACCGGGAGGGCGCCGCGATGCCGACCGGAGCCGAGGTGGTGCCGACGGGAAAGACGCCCTGATGGCCGCCGCCCGCACCGCGTGGGAGTCGCGCGGGCCGGTGGCGGCCGACGCTCGACCGCCGCGGTGGGTGCCGCCCACCTGGAGGCTGAGCAGCCAGGCCGACGCACTGCGCCGCGCGCTGGCCGTCTACGCCCCGGCACTCGAAGGAAGCCGATCGGCCCGACCGGCTGCTCACCCGCGAACAGCCCCGATCGTCGGCACCACCCGCCAGCCTCGACCGCGACGCCGAGCTCGAGCCCGCCCAACGGTACGACCGACCGACCGCGACCGAGCACGAGACCGAACGTGAGCAGCCGAGCTAGCGCGGGCACGCCTGGGTCTGGTCAACCCGGTGGCGGTTCAGGAACTGCAGGCGCTCGGCGAGCGCCTCACCGGCTTCGCCGAGGAACTGGGCGCGCAGGCCTTGCCGGACTGGAACAGCCCCGAGCGCCCGCCAGCCGCCCGGCCCGTGTCCTTCGCAGACCCGCTCCTCTGCGGCCCCGCTGTCCCCGGGATGTCCCGCGCGGGCGAGCGTCCAGGCGTTGACCCGTTTCAGAGGTCGGTTCAGCGGCAAGGGCCGCTGAACCGCACCCATGAAACGCGATCGCAGGACGTACGCCGCAGGACAGTCAAGCTGTGGAACATGGCTCGGTACTCTCCGATGCGGCGCAGGCCCTGACGACCGTCGCGGCGACGACTGTCCCCTGGCCGTTCAAGCCGGCGACCATCGACCTGCGCGCGACCGAGGGCCGCTCCTGGCGCCTGACCCTCAACGCCGATGGCGTCCGCTGCGACGACCTCTCCGCCGACGCGGAGCCGGGCGACCTGGCGATGCGAGGCTCAGCGAGCGAACTGGTCCTCTATTTGTACGATCGCGTCCCGCTAGACGGACTGGAGAGCACCGGCGACACCGAGCCGATGGAGCAGCTCGCAGGCTGGGACCCGAACGCGTAAACCGCGCGCTTGTGACTCATCTATCGGTGATGCGCGCCCGGAGTCCTCCAGCACATCCCGATACGGCTGCGGCAGCAACACAAGATCCGGATCATCCGACCGGTGCGGCACCGTCTGCCGGCGCCGCCGTCCGACACCTCGATCGTCATTACGGCCCAGCCGCCCGCGGGCCCGGCGAGATGGCCCTCTGCGTCCGGCAGGGGTGCGGGAAGACCTTCGCGTATGGTGGCCGATCACGGCCGCCACGAGGCCGAAGGAGGCGCCGTCCTCATTGAGGTCGTGCTCGGCGTCCTGCTGACCAAATCGGCGCCGGCAACCGTCGCGATCTTGTGGCCGGGAGGACGCGGTCACCAGTACGCCAGTCCGGCGGCCAGTGCGCCCTGGGCTTGGAGTCAGCTCACCAGGGCGTGATGCGGAGCTTCCCTGATGATGCGGTCGGCGGTCTCCTCGGGAGTAAGGGCTGCGGTGTCGAACCACCAGCCGGCGTCGCCGAGCTCCCGCTTCATGTCGGCATCGAGATCCTCATAACCGTCGAAGTCGAACCGCTCCCGTGGATCACGGATGGTGTTGCGGTACCGGCACACCTCGATGCCCGGTGCGAGAACGACGAACAAGACCCGCCGAGCTGGAAGGAGAGATGCGAAGAAGTCCAGCTGCTCGCGGCTGGGGATCACCCAGTCGATCACGGGCGTGAAGCCGGCGTCGGAAAAGTTGTTCGCGAGCGTGCACAGGTTACGGTTGCACAGCTCGACTTGCCGCGCCGCCTCGTCGGCGGGCTCGCCAAGTGCCCCGACACGACCGCTGACGATCAGCCTGCTGATGAAATCGCCGTCGAGCCGGGCGGCGCGCTGCAAGCGCTCAGCGACGCGCCTGGTCACCGTCGACTTCCCGGCCCCTGGCATTCCCGTCACGATCAGGCAGTCTGTCGCCTCAATAGTGATCATGTCGGAATCGTGTCAGCGTGCCTGGTGATCGGCAATCGCCTTTCAGGTCTCCCGTCCTCGGGGGAACGCCCAACGGCCGCTCTGAAAGCGATCTCCTTGGCGCCGCTCGCCTTACCGTATGAGCTACACACCAGTTGGCGAGAGACCCGACGCCCGCACCTCGGGCAGTCGAAGCGTTGGACAGCGGCGGCCAGGTCGGTGAGCTCGCTGATGTCGCAGAACGTATCGCGGGCCGGGTTCTGAGAACTTGGTTTTGCGAGAGGTTCCGAGAGTGACGATCAACGGCGAATCGGACACGTTCTCGACCCTGGTCGCGCCTCGCAGAACTACGTTTCTGCGAGACGCATCGCGCGACGTACACCAGCCCGTGCGCGGAAGCTGGCTCCGGGAGCAGAGTTTTGTCCTCTTGCCCCAGATCTGGGCTGGTCATGGCTTAGCGCGTGACCGCGGTCGGAAAGGACATCCGCAGAGACGGGGCTTTCGGGGGAGCGGCTCGGAAATGAGGCGCTTGATGTGCGGAGGTGAGCGATGCTGCCCTACCTCCAGTCGCTGGTCGCCGGGGTGATCGTGGGAGGCGTGTACGGACTGATCAAGGTCCCTTCGCCGGCTCCGCCGACGGTGGCCTTGGTGGGGCTGGCGGGGATGCTGATCGGCTATGGGCTACCGGGGTTGTTCGGATGACCCGCACGGTATTGGCCTATGTCATCTCCCTCGGCGCCGGGATCCTCGCGGGACTCTTGTATTGGCTCATGGGGGTGGCGACCCCGGCTCCGCCCTGGCAGGCGCTGTGCGGATTGCTCGGGATTCTCTTCGGCGAGGCCTGCGTCAGGCGATTGCGTGAACGGCTCCAGCGTCGCCGGGGCCGGGGCACGCCCGCGCCATCGGATCGAACCACCGGAAAGGACTGAAACGGCATGATGCCCATCACCTACTACCCGATTCCCACCCAGGACCTGTTCCGGTCCAACGCTGAGCGAATCAAGGGCAAGCCCTACGCCAAGTACTTCAACGGGGACCTGTGGCTGCACGACGAGGTGCTCCCTCAGCTGAAGAAGCCGATGGACGAAGCCGACATCCTGCCTAAGTCCGATCTCAACGCGCTTCTCGACCCCGGATACCACCGGGTCGAGACGGGCTTCGGCGCCACCAAGGACAACGACGCGTACGTGACCAGCCTGGTCCGCTACCCCGGCTGCAGGATCGAGATGTTCACCTGGTGGTTCTGGTGGCATTCGGTCGAACCCGAGCGCTACTCCTTGTGGTATCCCTTCAACCACGACCACGCCAACCCCCGGAACCGGGATGTGCTCACCCAACCCGGACTCACCGACGCCGAACGCTACATCGGCAATACCCACGACATCGTCGAGTACGTCGGCCCGACCCGCGCCGAACTGGTCATCGAGTTCCACGACGCCGGTGACCTCGGGATCGACAGCAGCCGCATCAAGGAGCCCGAGTACTCCCAAGCCTGCGGCATCATCAACGACAAGAGCTGGATGATCCATCTCCCCCGTGCCACCGAGGACGGGTTCGAACTGCGCAGCCGCTACTACTTCGACAAATCAATAGCCACCGCGAACTCGTCAGGAGACAGCGCGCACAACGCGGCCCTGTCCTTCGCCTACGAGATGGTCATCCACGACCAGACCGAGTTCACCCACCTGTCGACCTTCCTCGCCGACATCTACCACGAATTCGGCCCGAATTCCGCCTGATACGGCAGCCGCCACTCCCCTGGCTGAGCGGGGGTGACTCACCCGGCTGTGGGGTGTCAGTCCTGCACGCGGGGAGCGCGCAGCACGCCGCAGGCACTGCATGACCGGCGTCGGTCTGTTCACCCAGTACATGAGCGCCGAGCGGATCGCGGCCATCGCCTATGAGGGCGCCGAGGCGTCCGACGATCCGCTCAGGCCCGCTTCCGGCGCCGCCAGCCAGGCCGAGTACGGCCGCTGACGCCGGCACGCCCCATGGCTTGCCCGCAGATGATCCTCGCCCACCGCGACGGCCTCGCCCCGCCCCAGAAACATCCGCCAGCGCAACCGCCACCACAACGCCAGCCCGCGCAGCCGATGCGGGTCCTGCAGCCGCGCCGCCGTCACCGGCATGACCGACGCCCAGGCCGAAGCCCACATCGCCACCGCGTTCGCCACCGGGCGCACCCGCTCGGCGACGATCTGGACGCTGGACCTGAGCATGCTCACCGACGCCGGCATCACCCTGGCCCCGCCTCCAGGCCACCGTCAGCGACCAGGCCTGGCAGACCAGCAGCTCGCGCAGATCCGCCCTTCGCCATCGCCCGTACCCGGCAGGCTGCCCGCGGCCACACCGAGGTGGGCTCCCGCCCCCCCCACAACCCCGCCAACGCCTCACCCGTGGCTCTCGGCCCGAAATGGCTGGGCTGGCTCCACCGTTGGCTGCAAGACCCGCGAGAGGGCAGCTGAGCCATCGTGCGCAAGGTAGGCATCAGCTGAGGCGTTCCTGAGGGAGCGGAGGCCGATGAGTAAGGTACGGATCAAACCGCGTCGCCCTCACCCCCTCCGGTGAGGGAGGTTCGTCAGCAGTGGAAGCCGATCAAGCCGTTACCGAAGAATCGCGTGTCGAGGCAGTAGTACGTACCGGCGTAGTAGCCCGACGTGATCGTGACAGGACCATCGCCCGACCCCTGCCCGGTACATCCTCCCGCGTAGATGTTGTGGCCCCAGCTTGTCGCGGATTCCGGGCCATTTCGAGACAGGGTTACGTGCCTGCCCACGCCTGACGGAGCGAGAGACAGGCGCGCCCGGCGGGTGACAACACCACGGCGACCAGCAGCAGGGCGTCCAAGGCGCCAACGTCGGCGGGAGCGCCGACAAGTCACCCGTTCCAATCTGATCTACAGTCGGCTGTGATTTCATGGGTGGGTGGCCAGTCCGCTGCAGCACGGTGATCCGCCCTCCCTGGGCCCTTTCACGGTGCAGGCGCGCCTGCATGTCCTGCCCGCCGGGTTCGTCTATCTCGGTCAGGCCCAGGACGGGCGGGCGGTGTCGCTGGCCGTGCTGACCAAGGGCGCGGCGCTGGACGCGGCGGCCCGCGACCGGTTCGTCACCGCCGTGCGCGAGTCGGCGCCCGCCGGGGTGCGGGGGTGGCTGGGCCGGGCCACGGGCCGGGCGGCGGTGCTCGACGGTTCGCCTCAGGTGCTGGCCATGGACGCGGGGGTGGCGCCCTGGGTGGTGGTGCCGTACCTGCCGGGGCGGCCGGGCGCCGAGCGGTTCCTGGAGCCGGTGATGGTCGGCGGGACGCTGATCGGGCAGGCGCACGGGCCGGACTTCGTGCCGTACTGGCTGGGGGACCGGGCTCCGGCGCTGCCGGGGCGGCCGGGTGCCGCCAGGCCGTTGACCGAGACCGCGCGGCGGGTGCTGCTGGCGCTGGCCGTACTGCTGACGCTGCTGCTTGTCGGGGTGGTGATCGCGCTGGTCCTGCTGCTGGGCAGGCAGGAGAGCGAGCCGTTGCCGCGCCCGCTGCCGCCGACGGTGCAGGTGCCGACGCCGCCGCCGACGCCGCTCACGCCGGAGCCGCAGCAGCCGACGCCGTCACCGTCGCCGAGCCAGAGCGGCAGCGGCACCCCGGGGCCGACGCCCGGCGACGACTCCGGCGAGGGCGACCCCATCTGAAACCGGTTTGACCCTCCCGTAACGGGAGGGTTTAGCGTCGCGGGCATGGAGTTCATCGTTCACGACAACCTGGACGCGATGGCGGCGATCCTGCGCGCCCCGCTGTCCGAGCGGCCGGAGATGCTGCGCGAGCTGCTCGCCCCGGTCCGCGAGATCATCCCGTTCCCCGGCGACATCGTCGACATCCACCACGAGGGCGGCGGCTTCCGTACCGACGCCGAGGACCCGCGCTACCTGCCTGCCGTCGAGCGGCTGGTCGCGATCGACCTCAAGGGCCGCATCGAGAAGGAGCTGGAACGCGCGAGCGCGGGCCTGGCCCACCTCAAGCAGCCCGAGCGGGTACGCGTCATGTTCGTCCTCGGCAACCCCGACAACGAACACCTGATGACCACCGCCCGCGGCTACTACGGCATGGGCGGCGCGCCCGGCTGGCTCTACCTGCTGGCCTGGCCCACGGACGAGAACGTGGAGCGCATCGCCCACTGCGCCGTCCACGAGCTGCACCACCAGATCCGCTACCAGAACGTCGTCTGGGACCCGGCGACCGTCACGGTCGGTGAGCACATCGTGGCCGAGGGGCTGGCCGAGGCGTTCGTGCGCGAGCTGTCCGGGCCGGAGGCGATGGGGCCGTGGTCGTCGATGGTGAGCGGCGAGCCGCTGGAGGAGGCCTATCGCACGATCATGGCCGACATCGATCTGCAGGGGATGCGGCACACGCCCGCGTACGTGCTGGGCGACAGCGCCACGCGCAAGTTCGGCGGGGAGCCGCGCGGCATCCCCGACATGGCCGGATACGCGGTCGGGCTGCGCCTGGTCGACGCCCACCTGGCCGCCACCGGCATGAGCGCCGCCGACAGCTCGGGCCTGCCCGCCGCCGAGATCCTGCGCCACAGCAGGTGACGCCTCAGGACGGGCTGACGAACCCCGACTCGTAGGCGGCGATGACGGCCTGGGTGCGGTCGCGGGCGCCGAGCTTGGTCAGCACGTTGCCGACGTGCGTCTTGACCGTCTCGGCGCTCACCACCAGCTCGGCGGCGATCTCGCTGTTGGACAGCCCCTTGGTCATCAGCCGCAGCACGTCGCCCTCGCGCCCGGTCAGCCGCTCGATCCCCGGCACCGGCACCCGCGGACGGCTGCCCGCAAGACCCCGGATCGCCGCGGGGAACAGCAGCGACTCGCCCCTGGCCACCGTCCTGATCGCGCTCACCAGCTCCTCCGGCCTGGTCCGCTTGAGCAGGAAACCGTCGGCGCCGGCCCGCAGCGCGTCGTAGACGTAGTCGTCGTTCTCGAACGTGGTCACCACCAGCACCTTCGGCGGCTCCTCCATCGCCACGAGCTGCCGGGTGGCCTGGATGCCGTCCACGGCGGGCATCCGCACGTCCATGAGCACCACGTCGGGCCGCTCCCTGCGCACCACCGGGACCACCGCGGCCCCGTCGGCCGCCTCGCCCACGACGCTGAGATCGGGCTCGGAGTCGAGGATGATGCGCAGGCCGGCGCGGATGAGGTCCTCGTCGTCGGCGATCACGATCCTGACTGTCATGGGCTCGACCGTAGCGGCAGCCGTACCGAGACCTGCCATCCGCCCTCGGCGGGTCCGGCCTCCAGCTCGCCGCGCAGCAGCCGGACGCGCTCACGCATCCCGGTCACGCCCCGCCCGCCGCCGCGTCCCCGCCGGGCCGCCGCGGGGTTGCTGACCTCGAGTTTAAGATCGTCTCCCTGTACGGCTGCCGCCAGCCGTACCGGACCATGACCGTGTTTGATGGCGTTCGTGAGCGCTTCCTGCACGATGCGGTACGCCTCGCGCGACACCACGGCGGGCACCCCGCTCAGATCGCCCACCTCCGCGCGCACCTCGGCGCCCGAGGCGCGCACCAGCGCGTCGAGGTCGGCCAGCGTGGCCTGTGGCTCAGTGCCGCCACGGCCGCCGCTACCGGCGCGGTCCTCGCGCAGGACGCCGAGCACGTGGTCGAGGTCGTCCAGGGCCGAGCGCGCCGACTGCTCGATGGCGGCCAGCGCGGCGCGGGCGGTGTCGGGGTCGCGGTCCAGGACGCGGCCCGCGGCGGCGGCCTGGAGGGTGACGACGCTGAGCGCGTGGCCGACCGAGTCGTGCAGCTCGCGGGCGAGCCGGTTGCGTTCGGCCAGGCCGCGCGCCTGCTCCTCGACGGCGGCCAGCCGCTCCTCCGGGGTGGGGCCGAGCAGCACGGGGGCCAGCCTGGCCAGCAGCGCCCCGGCCCCCGCCACCGCGAACACCAGCACGACCAGCAGCGCGACGCCGGCCAGCGTCCAGGGCAGCGCGGCCCAGCCAGGCCCGATGGAGTAGCCGAGCCAGGTGGCGCCGTGCCAGGGCAGCGCCAGTGTCCACACCGTGAACGGCACGATCGCCAGCGTGCAGCCGCTCATGATCCCGCCGACGCCCAGGTGGAGCGTGAACCAGGCGGCGGTGCGGCGGCGCTCCTGCCAGCTGCGGCGGGCCTGGCGCGGCGGGGTGTCGACGTGCACGCCGAGCAGGCCCTGCGCGGCGTTGACCTCCAGGGCGCGCACCGGCAGGAACAGCCCGGTCAGCGCCACGACGGGCATGACCGCCGCGAACACGCCCAGCTCGACCGGCAGCATCAGGTCGGGCACCCGGCTGCCGCCGCTGAGCACGCCCGACATCAGCACCCCGGCCATCATGTACGGCATCAGCAGCGCGCCCCCGAGCACCAGGCAGGCCCACCGCCTGGCGAGGTTCTTTCTCACAGGGTGCATTGTATGTCGATGAAAATTCGCGCACGGCATAATACGCCTTTAGGGAAATCCCCCGTGAGCGAAAAGAAAGCCGAATTCAGGGCCGCCGGGTCTACCGTCGGAAGCAATTGCACTTCGACGGAAAGGCAGGTCATGACAGAGACGAAGCAGTGGCCGGAGCAGTTGGGCCAGCGTTTGCTGAAGGAGCGCATCCTCGTTCTCGGCCAGGAGGTCGACGACGAGATTTGCAATCGGCTCTGTGGTGAGCTGCTTTTGCTCGCGGCCGAGGACCCGAAGCGCGACGTGACCCTTTACATCAATTCACCGGGCGGTTCCGTGTCCGCCGGCATGGCGCTGTACGACATGATGCAGTTCGTGCCCTGCGACGTGGCCACGGTCGCGATGGGCTTCGCCGCCTCGATGGGGCAGCTGCTGTTGTGCGGCGGCGCGCCGGGCAAGCGCTACGCGCTGCCCAACGCCAGGATCGTCATGCACCAGCCGCTCGGCGGCATCGGCGGCTCGGCCACCGACATCCAGATCCAGGCGGAAAACCTGATGTACACCAAGCGGCGCATGGCCGAGCTCATCGCCTTCCACACCGGGCAGCCGCTGGAGCGCATCAGGGAGGACTCCGACCGCGACCGCTGGTTCACCGCGCAGGAGGCCCTGGAGTACGGATTCGTCGACCACATCTCCAGCAGCGGGGTGAACTGACCATGAGCGGACGCTACGTCCTGCCCTCCTTCACCGAGCGCACCTCCTACGGCATGAAGGAGATGACCCCTTACAACAAGCTGTTCGAGGACCGGATCGTCTTCCTCGGCACCCCGATCGACGACACCAGCGCCAACGACGTGATGGCGCAGCTGCTGACGCTGGAGTCGCTCGACCCCGACCAGGACATCCAGCTCTACATCAACTCGCCCGGCGGCTCCCACACCGCCATGACCGCCATCTACGACACCATGCAGTACGTGCGCCCCGAGATCCAGACCGTCTGCATCGGCGAGGCCGCCTCGGCCGCCGCCGTCCTGCTGGCGGCCGGGGCGCCGGGCAAGCGGGCCGCGCTGCCGCACGCCCGGGTGCTGCTGCACCAGCCGTCCACGGAGGGCGGGCGCGGGCAGTCCAGCGACCTGGAGATCCACGCCAGGGAGATCCTGCGCATGCGCGACCAGCAGGAGCAGATCCTGGCCCGGCACACCGGCCGCAACGACCTGGAGATCCGGCGCGACCTCGAACGCGACCGCATCTTCACCGCCGAACAGGCCCGCACCTACGGCCTGATCGACGACGTCTTCGCGGGCCGCAAGCGCATGCTCGTCCCCCGCTAACCCCCCTATTCCGGGGGTACGGCGGCGCGGCTGCCCACCCAGGTTCCCCGGCATTCCGGCAGCCGCACATGTGCCGGAGTGCCGGGGAACCCTCACTAGGGAGAGACCATCGCACCAGGGTCCGTCCGGCGCTCCGGCTGCGGAGCCGCCGGGCGGCCCGTGGTCTCAGCGGGCCGATCTCCGGTGCCGCACCGTGTGCCGCCTCCCGGGTCCTGGAGACGTTCGGGTTCTGGGGATGCTGACCGGGCTGGGGGAGTTGGGGGTTACCCCCGAGTGCGGGGAGTTTGGGTGGGGTTTGTACCCTCATGGCGGTCCGTGTGGGCCGTGACGGGGGAGTGGCGTGTCGCTGGAACAGGTCGTCGTGTTGCTCGTGGCCGCCGCCGGAGCGGGGTGGGTGGACGCGGTCGTGGGCGGGGGCGGGCTGCTCCAACTGCCCGCGCTCATGGTGGCGGGCATCCCGCCGGTGCAGGCCATGGCGACCAACAAGCTGTCGTCCGTCTTCGGCACCACCACCGCCGCCATCACGTACGTGCGCTCCACCAAGCTGGACCGGCAGGTGGCGATCCCGGCGGGGGCGCTGGCGGTGCTGAGCTCCGGGCTCGGGGCCACGGCGGCGGTGGCGATCAGCGCCGAGGTGCTGCGGCCGGTGGTCATGGTGGTGCTGCTGGGGGTGGCGGCGTTCGTCACGTTGCGGCCCGCGATGGGCCAGGTGCCGAAGCCGCACCTGCGCACCAACGCCCGGGTGGTCGCGGCGGTCGCGGTCGGCGGCGTGGGCATCGCCTTCTACGACGGCATCATGGGGCCGGGCACCGGCACCTTCCTCATCATCGCGTTCACCACCATCCTGGGCCTCGACTTCGTCAACGCCAGCGCCACCGCGAAGATCATCAACATCGGGACCAACGTGGGCGCCCTCGTCGTCTTCGGGCTGCAGGGGCACGTGCTGTGGACGCTGGGGCTCGGCATGGCCGTGTGCAACATCGCCGGCGCCCGCCTGGGCGCCCGCATGGCACTCAAACGCGGCGCCTCGTTCGTCCGCGTCGTGCTGCTGATCGTCGTGGCCGCCATGGTCACCCGCCTGGCCTGGCAACAGTTCGCCTGACCAGGCGGCGGACCGCGCCGGCGATCCAGATGGTGCCCAGCGCCGCGTACGCCGCCGGCAAGCCCAGCGTCTGCCCCGAGGGAAGTGCCGCCGAGGTCACCACGGTGGTGGCCAGCAGGGCGGTCCAGCCGTACAGGATGGTGCGACCGCGGCGGGCGGAGGTGTGGGCGGCTTCCTGCAGCGGCGTGACCAGCGCCATCACCGCGAACCCCGCTGTGCCCAGCGGTTCGTGGCCGAGCGCGATGCCCGTCACCAGCGTCGCCAGCCCGACGACGGCCAGTGCCCAGCTCAGCGCGGCGGTGCGGGCCTCGGCGGCCGACAGCAGCAGGCGGGTACGGGCGCCCAGGTGCAGGCGGAGCGTCGCCCACGCCTCGGCCAGCCACGCCGCCCAGTGCAGTAACGCGATGACGACGAAGACGAGGATGATCGGCGGGACCGCGGGGAGAAGGAGGAGCAGCCGCCAGCCGCCCCGGTAACGCTCCCGCACCCGGGTCAGCGCCCGGTGCAGCGGGTTGCGCCGCTTGAGCGCGAGTACGAGCAGGTCGCGGGCGTCGTCGAAGCCGGGCGCCAGGCGCAGCACCTCGCGGAAGGCGTCGGCGGCGCGCGCGGGGTCGCCGTGGGCCAGTTCGAGGCGGCCGAGTGCCAGATGGGCGTTGGCGTTCTCGGGGTCGAGCGCGAGCGCGCGGGCGGCTGCGGCGTGGGCGTCGGGCACCTGGCCGAGGCCGGTGAGGGCGAGGGCGAGCAGGGTGGCGGGGTCGGCGTCCTCGGGGTCGAGGGCGAGGGCCTGGCGGGCGGCGGCGACGGCCTCGTCGTACTGGCCGGCGCTGAGGCGTACCCGGGCCAGAAGCTCCCACAGCGGCGCCCACTCCGGGTTGAGCGCGAGGGCGACCTGGATCGGCGGCAGGGCCTCGTGCAGGCGGCGCGCCCGGTAGTGGACCTGGCCGGCGATGTAGTGCGGGAACCAGGTGTCGGGCGCCAGCTTGATCGCCTCGCCGGCGGCGTCCGACGCCTCCACCCACCGGTCCTGGTAGCTGAGGGCGAGGGCGAGGTAGGCGTGGGCGTGGGAGTTGCCGGGGTCCCGGGCCAGGACGCCGTGCAGCTCGCGGGCCGCCTCGGGCGCGCGGCGCAGGTCGAGCAGGGCGCGGGCGCGCCGGATGCCGTCCTCCGCGGTCACCATGTCCGGTTGACCCAGGGCAGGAGCTCGTCCCACGCGCCGGAGTCGTTGGCGTGCATGACGTAGTTGCGGGCGGTGGCCAGCCATTCGCGTACCGAGCTCGGCCGCTGCGACTTGGTGAGGGCGAGCAGGTCGCGGGTGGTCAGCGGGACCGGGCGCCCGGCGGCGATGGACTCGCGCAGTTTGTCCTCCACGGCCCGATCGACCAGGCCCTTGAGGTCGGCGCCCACGTAGTCGGTGGTGGCCTTGGCGACGGCGTCGAAGTCCATCTCGGCCAGTGGCTTGTCACGGCACAGGATGCGCAGGATCGCCGCCCGCGCCGCGAGGTCCGGCGGCGGCACGAACACGAGCTGGTCGAAGCGGCCCGGACGGCGGAAGGCCACGTCGATGTACCAGGGCGCGTTGGTGGCGGCGAGCACGAGCACGCCCTCGTTGGCCTTGTCGTCGACGCCGTCGAGCTCGGCCAGGAACTGGTTGACGATCTGCCGGTTGTGCGCCTGGCGCATGTCGGAGCGCCGCGCGGCCAGGGCGTCCACCTCGTCGAAGAACAGCACGCACGGCCGGCTGCGGCGGGCGGCGTCGAAGATGTTGTGCAGGTTGCGCTCGCTCTGGCCGACGTACATGTCGAGGACGTCGGACAGGCCCACGCTCACGAACGACGCGCCCAGCTCGCCGGCCGCCGCCCTGGCCAGGTGGGTCTTGCCGCCGCCGGGCGGCCCGTAGAGCAGCACCCCGCCGCCGGCGCGCTTGCCGAAGGCGGCGAACAGCTCCGGCTGCTGCACCGGCAGCAGCAGCTTGACCCGCAGCGCCTCCTTGACGCCCTCCATCCCGGCCACGTCGGCGAAGGTGACCCGCTGGTCGTACGGCTCCGCGGGCTCCTCCGCCCGCTTGCCGAACGGCTCCTCTACCGGCTGCGAAACCCGGGGCGGCACAGGCGCGGCCAGGCGGGCGGCCAGCTCGGGATCGGCGGCCTCCGGCGCGCGCATGACCGCCTCGTGGTAGCGGAACCCCGCCTGGGCCACGTCCCCCTCGTCGAGCAGCGCGCGGGCGGCGATCACGCCCATGCGCGGCGGGTATCCGGGCTGGGCCAGGAAGGGCTCCAGGGCCGACAGCGCAGCGCCGTACGCGCCCTGCCGGGCGAACGCCTCGGCCAGTCCGGCCGTGATGCCCGGGTCGCGCGGCGCGAGCAGGAGGGCGGCGCGGTACTCGCGCTCGGCCTCGGCGAGGTAGCCCTTGTCCAGGAGCAGGTCGGCCAGGTGCCGGCGCAGGGGCAGGTTGTCGGGGGACAGGCGCGCCGCTTCGCGCAGCGCCTGCAGGCCGCTGTCATCAACCACGATGGGGCATCCCTTCTGTCCGGCTAAATGCGGCAAGAAACCTATCGCGTAGGGTGCTGGCATGCGCGCCAGCCGCCTGCTCTCCCTGCTTCTTCTGCTCCAGACCCGGGGCAGGATGACGGCGGGTGAGCTGGCCGAGGAGCTGGAGGTGTCGGTCAGGACCGTCTACCGCGACGTGGACGCGCTGTCGGCGGCGGGCGTCCCTGTCTACGCCGACCGCGGCCCGGCCGGCGGCTACCAGTTGCTCGACGGCTACCGCACCCGGCTCAACGGCCTGACCGCCGAGGAGGCCTCGTCGCTGTTCCTGACGGGCCTGCCCGGCCCGGCGGCGGAGCTGGGGCTGTCGGAGGTGGTGGCCAACGCCGAGCTCAAACTGCTGGCGGCGCTGCCGCCCGAGCCGCGCTCGCACGCCTCCCACATGCGCGAGCGGTTCCTGCTCGACGTGCCGGGCTGGTACCGGGGGGCCGACGACGTGCCGCTGCTGAGCGTGGTGGCCGAGGCGGTGTGGGAGCAGCGGGCGGTGCTGATGACCTACCGGCGCTGGGGGCAGCAGGTGGTCGAGCGCCTCGTGCATCCGTACGGGCTGGTGCTGAAGGGCGGCTCCTGGTATCTGGTGGCGGCTCCGGCAGGGGGCGGCGACCCGCGCACCTACCGGGTCTCGCGTGTCCTGACCGCCGAGCCGGGCGGGCACTCCTTCGAGCGGCCGCAGGACTTCGAGCTGGGCGGCTTCTGGCGGGCCTACGCGCAGGAGTTCCGCGAACGCATGTACAAGGCCGAGGCGGTGATCAGGACGGCGCCCGGCATCGAGAAGCTGCTGGCCTACACGATGGGCGACGACGTGGTGGCCGGGGCGATGGCGGCGGCGGGCGAGCCGGACGCCGAGGGCTGGCGCACGCTCACGGTGCCGATCGAGTCGATCACCCACGCCCGGTGGCTGCTGCTGCGGATGGGCGCGAGCGTGGAGGTGCTCGGGCCGCCTGAGCTGCGCGAGATGATGGCCGAGGCGGTCGCCGAGCTGGGAAAAATCTACGGCTGACATATCCGGACGCGTGCGAGTATGGCCGCCATGTATCTTCTCGCTTTCATCGGCGCGTGCGTCCTGGTGGCGATGGTCCCCGGGGTGAGCACCGCGATCATCCTGCGCCAGACGCTGCGCGCGGGCCGAGGCTCCGGCATGGCCGCCACGCTCGGCAACGAGACCGGCATCTTCCTGTGGGCCCTGGCCGCCGCCTTCGGCCTGTCGGCTCTGCTGCTGGCCTCCCAGTTCGCCTATGACGTGATGCGCGTGGCGGGCGCCGGCGTCCTGTTGTACATGGGCGCGCAGTCGTTGTGGCAGGCCCGCAAGCGCCGCCAGGCAGCGGCAGATCCCGCGCTCGCCGAACCCGTGGCCGTGGACGGCTGGCGCCGGTCCTACCTCGCCGGCCTCGGCACCTGCCTGGCCAACCCCAAGGCCGCGGTGTTCGCCCTGTCGTTCCTGCCGCAGTTCGTGCCCCAGGGCCAGAACGTGCCGCTCACGCTCGTCGCCCTCGCCGTCATCTGGGTGCTCGTCGACACCATCTGGTACGGCCTGGTCATCTGGACGGTCGCCCGCGCCAAGGCGCTGCTCTCCCGCCCGTCCGTGCGCCGCCGCCTGGAGCAGATCTCCGGCGTCGTGCTCATCGGGCTCGGTCTGCGCCTGGTCCTGGAGTCACGATGACGATCTGGTACGGCGCGGCCGGATCCGGCGACCCGGTGCTGTTGCTGCACGCCGGCGTGGCCGACTCCCGCATGTGGGAGCCCCAGCTGGCGGAGCTGACCGAGCGCTTCCGCGTCATCACCCCCGACTACCGGGGCTTCGGCCGTACCCCTTACGAGTCGGCGGAGCCGTTCAGCACCTGCGGGGACGTCGCGGACGTGCTGGACGCGGAGGGACACGAGCGCGCGGCGATCGTCGCATCCTCCTACGGCTGCCGCATCGCACTCCAGCTGGCCCAGCAGGGCCGCGCCACCCGCCTGGTGCTGCTCAACCCGGGCTCCGACCTGCCCAGGACCGACGACCTCAGGGCGTTCGGCGCCGAGGAGGACCGGCTGCTGGAACTGGGCGACATCCAGGCCGCCGCCGAGCTGAACGCCGCCACCTGGCTCGGCCCCGAGGCCACGGACGAGGTGCGCGCCCTGGTCGCGGAGATGCAGGCGCGGGCCTTCTCGCTGCAGCTCGGCCGCGAGGTGGACGAGTTCGAGCCCGACTTCACGCTCGCCGGGATCGGCGTGCCGGCCCTGGTCGTCGGCGGCGCCCACGACCTGCTCCACTTCCGGCAGAGCGCCCGCCACCTGGCGGAGAACCTGCCGGACGCGCGGCTCGTGGAGCTCGACTGGGCCGGTCATCTGCCGTCCCTGGAACGTCCGAAGGTGATCACAACGCTGTTGCTGGACTACCTTTAGTCCATGACGAACGACCTGGCAGCCCTGGTACGGCAGGCACAGGACGAGGATCCGCTGGCGGCCCTGCGGGCCACGACCGCGCTGCGGCGCGAGATCGAGCGCATGGAGGCGGTGCAGGTCCGCCGGGCGCGGGTCGCGGGCCTGCCCTGGGCGACGATCGCCGACGCGATCGGGGTGAGCAAGCAGGCCGCGCACAAGAAGTACGGCAGACGCTGACCCGTCAGCGGCCGAGGAAGTCGGCGTACCACTTGAGGCCGATGTTCCAGGAGTACCCGCGGCGGATCCGCCCCGCCACGTCCGGTGGCAGCGTGTCCAGACCGCGGTGCACCAGCACGACCTCGGTGCCGCCGGCCACCCCGCGGAACTCCACCTCGATCTCCATCGCCCCGTCGTTGAGCAGGTCGGCCCACACCAGGCGCCGGGGCGGCTCCCAGGAGAGGATCCGGCCGGTGTCGACGTGCCCGCCGTCCTTCCAGACCTCGCGCAGGTAACCGTCCTCGAACCTGATCCCGGCCGCCCGCTCGGCGTTCACCCAGCTGTACGGCCCGCGCACGTACCAGGCGTCGATCTCGTCGGTGAACACCCGGAACGCGGTGCCGGGATCGGCGGCCACCGTCACGCTCACGGTGACCGAGTCGGTGCCCCCGCTCACCGCTCGCGCTCCACGTGGTCCTTGAACGAGCCGAGCTGCTCGGCCCAGAACGCCTGGACCTGGTCCAGCCAGGCCTGCAGCGCGGTGAAGGGCTCGGGGCGCAGCGAGTAGAGGCGCAGGCGGGCGTCGTCGTCGCCGGTCTCGGCCTGGACGAGCCCGCCGACGCGCAGCACCCGCAGGTGCCGGCTGAGCGCGGGCGCGCTCATCTGGACCGCCTCGGCCAGCTCCCCGGCCGGTCGCGGCCCCTCCCGGAGCAGGTCGACGACCTTGCGCCGGGTCGGGTCGGCGAGCGCTGATAGCGTGGCGTCCAGGTCGTTCACTGTCCCCAGCCCTTAACCGTTAACGTCTGAGGCAACCATATCCCAGGTGAACACGATCGCCCCCGGCCCGTCGTTGAGCCGCCACCAGCCCAGCCGTTCGTAGAGCCGCACGGCGTCCGGCGCCTGCGTGGAGGTCAGCAGCCAGCGGCGTGGCGCGCCGGCGCACAGCTCGTCCAGCATGCGGCCGGCCAGGCCCCGGCCGCGGGCCTGCGGCGAGACGGCCAGCTCGGTCACCTCCAGCGCCCCGGTCAGCCGCTCGGCTCCGGCGATCTCCGCCGCCCACGTGTAGGAGCGGCGCTGGGGGAGGGGCGAAGGGGTGGTGAAGGCGGTGCCGAATCCGCAGGGGCGGCCGTCCGAGGTGGCGAGCACCGCCACGAACCCCGCCCGCCGGGAGTCCTCGGCGAGCCGCACGCGGAAGGCTTCGATCTCGTCCTCGCCCTCGTTCCACGGCGGCGGCCCGAACGCCTCCCGGTACACCGTGACCAGGGCCTCGACGCGGGCCCGCGCGGACTCACCCGTCAGTCGCTCGATCATCGTCAGTCCGGGGCCTTGACGGTGGCGATGCCCAGCGTGCTGGTCATGGGCAGGACACCGGCCTCGAAGACCGCGCCGAGGACCGGGCCGTTGAGCTGGGCCAGGCGCTGGGCACGCTCCTCGCCCAGGCCGCGCCACGGCGCGGCGGCCAGCTCGTCGGTCATGCGTTCCACCTGGTCGCGCAGCGCGCGTCCGGCCTCGGTGGCCAGGCCGTCGGAGTCGATGAGCCCGCGCTCGCGCAGCCGTTCGGCGGCGGCCGCCCATTCCTCGGAGTTCCAGCCGCGGCCGGCGAAGGTCTCGACCGGCGCGGCGCCGATGGCGGCGAAGGAGACGAGCGACTCGCAGCCGTCCAGCCCGGCCGCCTGGAGCGCGGCGAGGTGCCCGTCGCCGCGGTGCTCGCGCAGGATGGTCGCCGCCTGCCAGAGCGCCAGGTGCGGCTCGGCGGGCCAGGGCTGGTCGAGGTTGGCGGCGGCAAGAGGGCGTCCGGGCGTGGTGATGCTCTCGGCCGCTGACCGGGCCAGCTCGGCGGCTTCGGCCAGGGCTGGGGAGGTCAGCTGGTCGCCCAGCCAGTCGCGGTAGAGGTGGTCAACGGCTTCCAGACGGGCGGTCAGCACCTCGGCGGGGGAGGCGGTGGCCCAGATGGCCGGCACGTGCTCGGCGATCATGGCCGGGCTGAAGCTGTAGTAGGCGGCGCTGACCAGGTGCGGGCCGGCCGTGCCCAGAGGCGCGGTGCGCCAGGCGAAGTAGACGGCGGCGTGGACGGGCTCCAACTGGTGCCACATGCTGCGGGCAAGTCTGGAGATCGTGGACATGAGGTGACCTCTCACTGTCTAATAAGATTATGACAGTGACGATAGACGCCTGGCGCATCACTGGTCAATCCCAAATAGACAGTTATGTCGGGCGATGGGCGGAGCTGGCCGTCGTGCTGGTGAACGTCCTCGCCGTTGACCACGCGCAGGGCCGTACCCGGCCGCTTCCCGCGACGGCGGCCGAACGGCTGGCGGCGCTCGAACCCGCGCTGGCGGACTGGCGCGCCCGCCACCCCCGCGGCGCGGGCGGCGGCGGCCCGCTCGACACCGACCGGCTGGCCGAGGTGGCCACCGCCCTGCGACCCGCCTTCACGGACGGGCCGTACGCGGGCGTGGCCGAGCTCAACGCCCTCCTGGTACGGCACGGCGCCGTCCCCAACCTCCACGGTGAGCCTCCGGTGCTGGCCTTTCACGCGGTCGAGGCCGACGTGGCCGGCGCGATGGCCGCGGACGCGGGGACGGCGCTGGCGATGGTCATCGGCGTCGGGCAGGGGGAGCGGCTGGCCTCGTGCCAGGCGGCGGGGTGCGAGCTGGTGTTCTTCGACGTCACGCGGAACGCCTCGCGCCGGTTCTGCGGGCTGGCCTGCCAGAACCGGGCCAAGGCCGCCGCGTACCGGGCCCGGCGCGGTAAATCTACAACGTAAAGGAGGCCTTCAGTGGCCCGGCGTCACCAGGCCGGACTCGTAGGCGACGACGACCAGCTGGGCCCGGTCGTGCGCGTCGAGCTTGGCCAGCAGGCGGCGGACATGGGTCTTGACCGTCACGCGTGAGATGCCCAGGTGCTCGGCGATCTGGTCGTTGGTGCGGCCGCGGGCGATCAGGAGCAGCACCTCCCGCTCGCGCTCGCTCAACCCGGCCAGCTCGGCCATCGGCACACTCGCGCGCCCCACACTCCCACCACCGCTCCCGTCACGACCGTTCACAGCACTGCCTTTCACAGCACTGCCTTTCGCGGCGCCCCCGGGGCGGCGGGCGAACTCGGCGATCAGGCGCGTGGTGACGCTGGGCGCGAGCAGCGCCTGCCCGTCGGCGACCACACGCAGCGCGGCCAGCAGGTCGGCGGCGGGCGTGTCCTTCAGCAGGAACCCGCTGGCCCCCGCGCGCAACGCCCCGTAGACGTACTCGTCGAGGTCGAAGGTGGTCAGAACCAGCACGCGCACCCCCTCGGCCCCGGGCAGCGCGCGGATGCGGCCGGTGGCCTCCAGGCCGGTCATGCCGGGCATGCGGATGTCCATGAGCACGACGTCCGGAAGCAGTTCGGCGGCCAGCGCGACGGCCTCGTCGCCGGTGCCCGCCTCGCCGACCGTGACCAGGTCGTCCGAGCTGTCGATGAGCATGCGGAAGGCGGCCCGCACCAGCCGTTCGTCGTCGGCGACGAGGACCGTGCGCCGCTTCACCGCTCCTCCTGGGCGAGCCGCGCGCCCACGGTCTCATCGGGCAGGAAGGCCTCCACGGCGAACCCACCCGTGGGCAGCGGCCCGGCCGTCAGCTCGCCACCGTAGAGCGCGACGCGCTCGCGCATCCCCGCCAGCCCATGGCCGCCACTCATGGGCGGTTCCACACGCCGTCCGGATCGCGGCCCCTCGTCGGTGATCCGCACCCGCACCCCGTCGCGGGCGGCGGCGACGGTGACCAGGCAGCGGGTGGGCGCGGCGTGCTTGGCCGTGTTGGTGAGCGCCTCCTGCACCAGCCGGTACACGGTCAGCCCCGGCCCGTTGCCCAGCCGCAGCCCGGGGTCCACGTCGAGGGTGACCTCGACGCCCGCGGCCCCGGCGGCGCCGGCCAGTTCCGGCAGCGCGGCGAGCCCCGGCGCGTCGCCGGGGGCGCCGTCGTCCTCGCGGCGCAGGAGCCCGAGCATGCGCCGCATCTCGACCTGCGCCGCCCTGCCGGTCGCCTCGATCAGGGCCAGGGCCTCGCGCGCCGCCGCCGGCCGCGCCTCGGCCACGTGCGCGGCCACGGACGCCTGAACGGTGATCACGCTCATGCTGTGCGCCACGCTGTCGTGCAGGTCCCTGGCGATGCGCAGCCGCTCATCGAGTACGGCTTCGCGCGCGGTCCTGGCCGCCAGCCGCGTCATGTACAGGCGGCGCTCGCGCACGACCAGCCCGGTGGCCCACTGGCTGGCGAACAGGAACCAGCAGATCAGCACAGCTCCCACCGCCTCGGACGCGGGCCGCGTACCCAGGATGATCGCGCTCAGCCCGATGCCCACGACCAGCAGCGCGGCCAGGGCGGTGCCGCGCCGGCAGTTGACCGCGACCGTGTACAGGGCGATGGTCACCGCCATCGGCTGGTTCCAGGCCAGCACCCGCAGCGCGTCGGGGAACCCGTCCACCTCCAGCGGCCCGGTCGGCACGATCCCGGCCTGCAACGACAGGGCGGCCGCCGCGGAGATGGCGACCAGCACCGGCAGGGGCCACAGCCGCCGCACCGCGAGCGGCGCGTACATGCACACGACGTAAGGCGCCGCAGCCGGTGTCCCGAGCGCCACGGCCGCGCCGCCCAGCAGGAGGGTGAGACCGGCGGCCATGGCGACGTCCAGCGCTACCCAGTGCCGGTGGCGCAGCCGTCCCACCAGCAGCAGAGGGCGCTCGTCCATGGGTTCACGGTACGGCAGGGCAGGACAGGTTCCGGCCTGGCCGTTCGCCGCGCAGCAGGTATCCCTCGACCGCGCCGGTGACGCACGGCCCGCCGCCGGGGTAGGCGCCGTGCAGGTCGCCCTCGTAGGTGAGGAGGATGCCGGTGCGCAGCTGCTTGGCGAGGCCGGCGGCGCCGCTCAGCGGGGCGGCGACGTCCTTGCGGGAGCCGATGACGACGACGGGGGTGGCGCCGGTGTGCGTGACGGTGCGGCCTTCGGCGTCGGCCCCGACCGGCCAGTAACGGCAGCCCGCGGCGAGGAACCCACTGGTGACCCCGATCGGCCCGAACACCGGCGACAGGCGGGTCAGCTCGGCCTGGTCGCGGCGCAGCTCCTTCTCGCTGGGGCGGATCCGGTCGCGGCAGTAGACGGCGAGGTTGGTGGCGGTGCTGGCGTAGGAGCCGTAGGTGCCGCCGGGCTGGGGCTGGGTCACGTAGTCGGAGACGGCCAGCAGGGTCTCGCCGTCGCCCTTGACCGCCTGGCCGAGCGCCGCCGACAGGCCGGGCCAGGCCTCGGGCGCGGTGGCGAAGGTCAGCGCCGAGGTGGCCAGGGCGCGGCCCAGGCGGCGCTCGCCGACCCGCAGCGGGTTGTGCTCCAGGCGCTTGAGCAGGCGTTCGACGGTTCTGGCCGGGTTCTTGCCGAGTTCGCAGGCGCGGCGGGCGCAGTCGGCGAGGAAACGTTCGTAGCTGGACTGGAGGGCGAGGGTGACGCCGCGTTCCAGCTGGAGGAGGCTCTGGCGGGGTTCGACGCCGGCGTCGAGCACCATCCTGCCGAGCCTGCCGGGGAAGAGGGTGGCGTAGACGCCGCCGAGGGCGCTGCCGTAGGACTTGCCGTAGTAGTGGAGCTTGTCCTCGCCGAGTGCGGCGCGCAGGCGGTCGAGGTCGCGGGCGGTGTCGGCGGTGCCGGCGTGCGGCAGGATCCGGGCGGAGTCCTTGGCGCAGGCGCGGACGAACGCGGCCGTCTCGCGGCGGAACGCCTTGGTGTAGCCGGGGTCGAGCTCGACCAGGCGGGCCCAGGCGCGGCCGTCGCCGCAGCGCACCGGCGCGGTGCCGCCGGAGCCGCGCGGGTCGAAGCCGATCAGGTCGTATCCGGCGCGCAGCGCCTGGTACTGGGCGTGGGTGGCGCCCAGGATGGCGACGCCGTTGCCGCCGCCGCCGAAGTTCATGACCAGCGAGCCGATGCGCTTACCGGTGGCCTTGAAGCGGGAGACGGCGACGTCGAGGGTGCCGGCCCTGGGGTTGGCGTGGTCGAGGGGGACGGTGAGCGTCCCGCACTCCATGCCCGCCACCTTCTGGGCGCACGCGCCCCAGGAGATGGCGGGTGTGGCCGCCGCCTGGGCCGGGGCGGCGAGCCCGGTGAGCAGGAGGGCTCCGGCGAGCAGGGGCGCGCCCGGGGATCTGAGCAAAGCAACCGCCTTCGTGTCGGTGGGTGTGCTCAAAACCCTTCCAGCGGCGGGCCGCGCGGGCGTCCTCACCTGGGACGAAACCCCTGGAGGCGCCCTCCGCCGACGGGACGATGCCGAGGGCGTACGCGCCGCCGTCAGTGCACCGAGAAGCCGCCGTCGACGAAGAGCTGCTGGCCGGTGACGAAGGCCGAGGCGGACGAGGCGAGGAAGACGGCGGCGCCGGCGAAGTCGGCGGGCAGGCCGTTGCGGCCGCTCATGTGGCGGGCGGCGAGTTCCTCGGTGCGTCCGGGGATGGCCTGGGCGGGTTCGGTGAGCGGGGTCAGCACGAAGCCGGGGATGATCGTGTTGACGCACACGCCGTCGCGGGACCAGGCCTCGGCCTGGGAGCGGGTGAGGCCGGCGATGGCGGCCTTGGCGGCGCCGTACACGCCGCTGTTGCCGAAGGCGCTGTTGGTCTGCTGCGAGCCGATGTTGATGATACGGCCCCAGCCGCGCGCGGCCATGCGCGGGCCGTGGTGCTGGCCGAGGAGGTAGGGGGCGGTGAGGTTGAGCGCGATGGTTTGCTCGTAGTCCTCGTCAGTGAGCTCGGCCATGGGTTTGCGGATGTTGTTGGCGGCGTCGTTGACGAGGATGTCGATCTCACCGCCCTCCTCGACGACCCGGTCGAGGTCGGCCCGGTCGCCGAGGTCGGCGCTGATCCATGAGGCCTTGACCCCGTGCGCGGCCAGCCGGTCGGCGGCCCGGCGCAGCTCGGGCCGCCGGCGGGCGACGATGACCACCTCGGCGCCGGCGCGGCCGATGGCCTCGGCCATCGTGTAGCCGATGCCGGAGCTGCCGCCGGTGACGAGGGCGCGACGGCCGGCCAGGGAGAACAGTTCGGTCAGGTAAGCGGACACGGCCTCGAAGCTAGCAGCGCGCCCGTCACTCCCTCTCGGGCAGACGCTTCTTGACGGCGATGTCGGGCGGCATGATGCCGGGCAGCACCTTGAAGTGGCCGGGCAGGGTCTCGGGCCCGGCTTCCGGGCGGGTGAGGTCGGTGACCTGCTGGGCGGTGGCGCTGTCGCCCTCGACGGTGGCGGTGACGTGGACGGTGTCACCGTTCTTGACACCGGCGAGGCCCTCGCGGCCGGCGTTGACGCGGGTGGTGTCGTTGACGGTGTACTCGCGGGAGAAGTCGTCCTCGCTCTTGACGGTGATGCTGTCGGCGTCGGTGGCGGTGACCTCGCCGGTGTGGGTGGCGATGGTCTGGTAGCCGCCGCCGGCCTTGGGCACGACGACCTCGCTGCGGATGCCGCCCATGGCCCTGAGGTGGGCGCGCTTGGGCGGTTCCGCGCTGGCGCTCGGGGGTTCGGCGGTCGGGGTCTCGGTGGGCGCCAGGGTCTCGGTGGGCGTGGCGCTGTCGCTGGGGGCGGGGGTGGGCGAGGCGCTGGCCGCGGTGGCCACGCCCGCTCCGCCGGTGGTGGTGATCACCAGCGCGGCGACGGCGCCGATGATGAGCTTGCGCGGGAACACGCGGACAGGATCTATGTCGGTCATGGCATGCCTCCTCGATCTACCGGGGAGTCAATGCCGCACGCCGTAAAACGGTCGTAAGACGCAAAAACCGCGTGCGATCGCACGCGGTGGTATGGTGGAAGCTTGGCCTGATAATCGGCCGACAGCTACATATCTCCAGTTAGGAGTATACCACGCGATGTCCAATCGTCAAAGTGCTCTGGCTGAGGCGATCGAGTCCGAGCAGGTCAAGGTCTCGATGTTGTACGGCAGGCTTGACCTCGCGCGCGAGCGGGCCGAGCGGGCGTTGCGCGAGGTGCACGGCGGCGGCGGAGCGGGCCTGACCGCCCGGATGCTGGTCGAGCGCGAGGTCACCGCGGGGGAGCAGGCCGGCCGCCTGGCCCAGCTCCACGCGGTCGAGCGGGGCCTGTGCTTCGGCCGCATCGACGAGACCGGCGGCCGCACCATCTACATCGGCCGCATCGGCCTGCGCGACGACGAGCACGAGTCCGTCCTCATCGACTGGCGCGCGCCGGCCGCGCGCCCCTTCTACGTAGCCACCCCCGCCGACCCCGCCGGTCTGGTACGGCGCCGCCACCTGCACACCCGCGCGCGCACGGTGGTGGGCCTGGACGACGAGGTGCTCGACCTGGCCGGGATGAGCGAGCGCGACCGCCGCGACCTGGTCGGGGAGGCCGCGCTGCTGGCGGCGCTGCGCCGGGGGCGCACCGGCCGGATGACCGACGTCGTGGCGACCATCCAGACCGAGCAGGACCGGGTGATCAGGGCCGGGCTCCAGGGGGCGCTGGTGGTGCAGGGCGGACCCGGCACCGGAAAGACGGTCGCGGCGCTGCACCGGGCGGCGTACCTGCTCTACACCCACCGCGGCGCCCTCGACCGGCGCGGCGTGCTCGTGGTCGGCCCGAACCCGATGTTCCTGCGCTACATCGGCCAGGTGCTGCCCGCGCTGGGCGAGACGCAGGTGGTGATGGCGACGGTGGGCGAGCTGTTCCCCGGCGTGCGCGCCACCGTCCACGACCCGGCTCCTGTCGCGCTGGTCAAGGGCGACCTGCGGATGGCCGACTTCGTGGCGGCGGCGGTGCGCGACCGCCAGCGCCTGCCCGACGGCGACCTGGAGATCTCCTACGACGGCCTGCCGCTGCGGGTCGCGCACGAGACGTGCGCCGCGCTGCGGCGGCGGGCCCGCGCGGTCCGGCTGCCGCACAACATGGCACGCAAGCTGTTCGTGACCGAGCTGCTCAAGGAACTGGTCGTGGCCGAGGCGCGGGCCCTGGAGGCGGCGCTGCGCATCGAGGACCTGGACGACCCCGAGTACACGCCGCTGGAGCTGGATCGCGACCTCGACGAGACCGATCTCAGGCTGGGCTCCGAGCGCCTGTGGGCGGAGGAGACGGTACGCCGCGCGGTCGACGAGCTCTGGCCGGAGCTGACTCCGCAGCGCCTGATCGGCGAGACGTTCGCCGACCCGGAGGCGCTGGCCAGGACCGTGCCGGAAGGGCTCGACCGCCAAGTTCTGCTGCGGCCCCTGGACGCCGCGTGGACGGTCGGCGACGTCCCGCTGCTGGACGAGGCGGCCGAACTCCTGGGCGAGGACGACTCCGCCCGGCGCGCGGCCGCCCGCGAGGGCGACGGCGAGCGCGAGGAGGAGGAACTGTTCGCGAGCGAAGTGGTGCGGCTGGCCGGCGTCGGCCACCTGCTGGAGGGCGGCGGCCTGGCCGAGCGCCACCACGACGACGGGCCGTGGCAGAGCCTGGCCGAGCGGGCCGCCGCCGACCGCAGGTGGGCCTATGGCCACGTGATCGTGGACGAGGCGCAGGAACTGTCGGCGATGGCCTGGCGGCTGGTCATGCGCCGGGTCCCGGCCCGCTCGCTGACCGTGGTGGGCGACGTGGCGCAGACCGGCTCGGCGGCCGGGGCGCGCACGTGGGCCCAGATGCTCGATCCCTATCTGGAGGGCCGGTGGCGGGAGGAGCGGCTGCTGGTCAACTACCGGACGCCGGTGGAGATCATGCGGCTGGCCGCCGACGTGCTGCGGGAGATCGACCCCGGGCACGAGCCGCCGGAGTCGGTGCGTGAGGGCGGCGCCGAGCCCAGAGCGGTGGCGGGCGGGCCCGAGGTGCTGCCCGGCCTGGTGGCGGCCGAGCTGGCGGCGATCGGGGAGGGCCGGGCCGGGGTGATCGTCTCCGACGCCGGGCACGCGCGGGTGGCGGCGTTGTTCCCGGGCGGCGACGACCTCGACGCGCCGGTGGCGGTGCTGACGGTGACGCAGGCCAAGGGGCTGGAGTTCGACACGGTGGTGGTGGTCGATCCGGCGGGGATGAGCGGGCGCGACCTTTATGTGGCGGTGACGCGGGCGACGCGGCGGCTGACGGTGGTGCACGAAGGACCGCTGCCGAGGACGCTGGCCCGGCTGGAGTAGCCGGGTTCAGAGACAGTGGGCCACTTCGTGGATCTTCTCGGTGACCTCGGCGAGTGTCTTCAGGGTGTCGAGGTCGAGGCGTTCCATGATGCGGCGGAAGTGGCCGAGGCCGGTGTCGTTGATCTGCTCGATCAGCTCGCGGCCGGCGTCGGTCAGCCGGATGCGGCGTACCCGCCGGTCGTGCTGGTCCTCGTAGCGGCTGACCAGGCCGTGGGCGACGAGGCGGTCGACGATGCCGGTGACCGTGCCCAGGCCGACGCCGAGGCTGTGCGCGAGGTCCTGACCGGAGGCCGAGCCGTGGTAGGACACGATCATGACGACCTTGAGCTGACGCAGGGTCAGGTTGCTGTCGAAGAGGGGTGATCGATCTTGGGTGAGGAATCGTCCCAGCTCACGATGAGTCTCGGTGATCCGGCGGATCAGTTCGGCGCGTTCGTCGTCCACACTCACCCCTTGCTTCCTGAGAAGGTTATCAGGAAGTCCATAGGTCGTTAAATATTCGTGCAAGGCGAAGTGTTAGTCTGGGGCGAACTCTGAAGGGACCCCCATGACCGCTTTCGCCCGGTTGAGCCTTGTCAACCGCAGCCTTGTGATCTTGGTCGCGATCGTGCTCAGCGCGTTCGGCGCATTCACGATTCCGCAGTTGAAGCAGCAGTTGCTGCCCTCTTTGGCCTTCCCCGGCGCGTTCGTGGTCGCTCCTTATCCGGGCGCCTCGCCGGAGATCGTGGAGGACCAGGTCACCAAGCCCATCGAGGACTCCTTCAAGGGCATCGAGGGCATGGAGCAGATCACCTCCACCTCGAAGGAGGGCCTGGCCCAGATCCAGGTGGCCTTCGCTTTCGGCACCGACATCGAGGCCTCGCTCAACAAGATGCAGACGGCGGTCAGCCGCATCCAGTCACAGCTGCCGGACAACGTCGATCCGCAGGTCGTGGCCGGCAACACCGACGACATCCCGGTGATGGTGCTGTCGGTGGGCGACGGCGGCGACTCCCGGGCGATGGCCGAGAAGCTGCGCACGATCATGGTGCCGGAGTTGCAGGCCGTCGAGGGCGTACGCGAGGCGTCGGTCACCGGCACCCGCGACGAGGTGGTCACCATCACCCCCGACGCCAAGAAGATGGCCAAGGCGGGCGTGTCGGCGGCGCAGATCCCCGAGGTGCTGAAGGCCAACGGCACGCCGATCCCGGCCGGCTCGCTGACCGATGACGGCAAGTCCCTGTCGGTCCAGGTGGGCGCCCGGGTCGACTCGCTGAACAAGCTCAAGGACCTTTACCTCACCCCGGCCCAGCCCCAGGCTCAGCCGCAGAACCCGGCCCAGGCACAGCCGCAGGGCCGGCCGCAGGGTCAGCCCCAGGGGCAGCCGCAGGGCCGCCCGCAGACCGGCCAAGCCCCGCCGCAGGCCATCCCGACGCCGAAGCCGCTCAAGCCGGTCAAGCTCGGCTCCGTGGCGACGGTCGAGCGCGGCCTGGCCGACGCGAGCACGATCACCCGCACCGACGGCCACACCAGCCTCGGCGTGTCGGTGACGATGTCGCCCGACGGCAACGCCGTGACGATCTCCGACGAGATCCGCGAGAAGCTGCCCGAGCTGACCAAGTCGCTGGGCGACTCCTCGAACACCGCGGTCGAGGTGGTCTTCGACCAGGCCCCCTACGTCCAGGAGTCGATCAAGAGCCTGACCACCGAGGGCCTGCTCGGCCTGGCCTTCGCCGTGCTGGTCATTCTGGTCTTCCTGCTGTCGGTGCGCTCGACGCTGGTGACCGCGGTCTCGATCCCGCTGTCGGTGGTCATCGCGCTCATCGCGCTCTGGGCGGGCGACTACTCGCTCAACATGCTGACGCTGGGCGCGCTCACGATCGCCGTCGGCCGCGTGGTCGACGACTCGATCGTGGTGCTGGAGAACATCAAACGCCATCTCGCGTACGGCGAGGCCAAACTCCAAGCCATCTTGACCGCGGTCCGCGAGGTGTCGGGAGCGGTCACCGCCTCCACATTGACCACGGTGGCGGTGTTCGCGCCGATCGCGGTCGTCGGCGGCATGGTCGGCGAACTGTTCGGCCCGTTCTCGGTCACGGTGGCCGTCGCCCTGCTGGCCTCGCTCGTGGTGTCGCTGACCGTGGTGCCGGTGCTGGCGTACTGGTTCCTGAAGACGCCGAAGCTGACGCCCGAGCAGGCGCGCGCCTACCGCGAGAAGGCCGAGGCGAAGGAGCTGCGCAGCCCGCTGCAGCGCATGTACCTGCCGGTGCTGCGCTTCGCGACCCGCTTCCGGGTGGTGACGCTGCTCATCGGCGTGGCCGTGTTCGTCGGCACGATGGGCCTGGCCGGGCAGATGCGCACGAACTTCCTGGACTCCTCCGGGCAGAACACGATCTCGATCAGCCAGAAGATGCCGGTCGGCACCGACCTGAAGACGACCGACGCGGCGGCCAAGAAGGTGGAGGACTCGCTGTCCGGCCTGGACGGCGTGGAGTCCTACCAGGTCAACGTGGGTGGCGGCAACCAGATGCAGGGTGGCGTCGGCGGTGGCGCCGACCGGGCCTCGTACTCGGTGACGCTGAAGGAGGACGTCGACACGGTCGCGGTGGAGCAGCGCATCCGCGAGCGGCTGGAAGGGCTGAGCGGCGTC
This sequence comes from Nonomuraea endophytica, assembly GCF_014203235.1. Classification (GTDB taxonomy): domain Bacteria; phylum Actinomycetota; class Actinomycetes; order Streptosporangiales; family Streptosporangiaceae; genus Nonomuraea; species Nonomuraea endophytica. The sequence continues at coordinate 197,778 of NZ_JACHIN010000010.1, forward strand.
GGCGAGGTGAAGGTCGGCGCGCAGAGCGGCGGGTTCTCCTCCGACTCGATCGACGTGATCGTCCAGGCGCCGGAGGCGGAGTCGCTGCGCACGGCGTCCGAGGCGGTCAAGACCGCGATGGCCGACGTGCCGGGCCTGCGTGACGTGTCCTCGAACCTGGAGGCCAGCGCGCCGCGCGTCGAGGTGCGGGTGGACCGGGAGAAGGCGGCCGAGAAGGGCCTGTCGGAGGCCCAGGTGGGCCAGGCCGTGGCGCAGGCCTTCCGCGGCGCGCCGCTGGGCGAGATCACGCTCGACGGCCGCTCCTCCGACCTGGTGCTCCGCGGCGACGACGCGCCCGCCGACATCGAGGAGATCGAGAAGCTGAAGCTGCCGACCGCGGCCGGCCTGATCAAGCTGTCGTCGGTGGCCGACGTCGAAGAGGTGGCCGGGCCGACGCAGGTCTCGCGCATCGACGGCGAACGCTCGGCGACGATCTCGGCCAAGGCGGCCGGCAGCGACCTGGGCAGCGTCACGCAGACGCTGACGACCAAGCTGGACGGCGTGGCCCTGGGCGCCGGCGCCTCCTACACCATCGGCGGCGTCTCGGCCGACCAGGCGGAGGCGTTCTCGGACCTGGGCATCGCGATGCTCGCGGCGATCGCGATCGTCTTCATGATCATGGTGGCGACGTTCCGCTCGTTCATCCAGCCGCTGATCCTGCTGGTGTCGATCCCGTTCGCGGCGACGGGCGCGATCGGCCTGCTCGTGGCGACGGACACGGCGCTGGGCGTGCCGGCGTTGATCGGCATGCTGATGCTGATCGGCATCGTGGTCACGAACGCGATCGTGCTGATCGACCTGATCAACCAGTACCGCGAGCAGGGCATGGGCATCGTCGAGGCGGTCGTCGAAGGCGGCCGGCGCAGGTTGCGGCCGATCCTGATGACGGCGGTGGCGACGATCTGCGCCCTCACCCCGATGGCGCTGGGCGTGACCGGGTCGGGCGGATTCATCTCGCAGCCGCTGGCCATCGTGGTCATCGGCGGCCTGATCTCCTCGACCCTGTTGACCCTCGTGTTGGTGCCCACGCTTTACGTTGGTGCAAGCATGACGCATGAGCGAATCAAGAAGCGGCGCGCTGGCCGTGGCGGGTCTGATTCCGGCGATCGGGTACATCCGCGTCTCGATGATGCTGGAAGAGAAAATCTCGCCAGCCATTCAGCGTGACTCCATTGAGTCCTACGCCGCCCGGCGGGGTTACTACATCCCGCCGGGCATGTGGCCCGAAGGCGGCTGGATAGAAGACCTGGACGTGTCCGGACGGACATTTCAGCGCAAGATCATGGACGCGATTGCCCAGGTCGAGAAGGGGACGTCCAAAGCAATCCTCGTCTGGAAGTACTCCCGGTTCGGCCGGAACCGGACCGGGAACCAGCTCAACCTCGCCAGAGTGGAAGCAGCCGGCGGTGAGCTGATCTCCTCCACTGAAGAGGTGGACGCGCGTACTGCGGTGGGGAAGTTGACCCGCGGCGTGCTCATGGAGATCGCTGCCTTCGAGTCGGATCGGGCTGGCGAGTCGTGGGCCGATGCGTATCAGAACCGGGTCGCGCGTGGTCTGCCGCCCTACGGTCGCGCCTACTTCGGGTACATCCGGCGCGGGCGCATGCCTCACCCTCTCTCGCCGACGCACACCCTACGAGATCCATCTGACGGCGAAGAGCGCTACGAGCCGGACATGGAGTCGGGCGCCGCCGAGATGCACGCCGAGCTGTACGAGACGTGGGTCGTGGACCAGAACTTCGCGTCCCTGGCCCGGGAGCTGAATCGGAGGGGCTTCAGGACCTCCGGCGGTCTCCTATGGAGCGCCGAGACCGTTTTGCAGCTCATGGACAGGGGCTTCGCCGCTGGCCTGATCCGCATCCACGATCCGGAGTGCGCTTGTCGTAGGCCCTCCCGCTGCCCGCGCAAGGTCTTTCGGCCTGGAGCTCACGAAGCTCTCATCAGCCCGGAGCTGTGGGCGAAGTACCAGGCGTTGCGAGCTGGGAGGGTCATTCGCCGGGTCCGTTCTGTCCATCACTACGTGTCGTTCATCACCTGCTGGCACTGCGGCGGTGGCATGCACCTGTTGCAGCATTCTGCCTCGTTCTTCTGCGGATCCAGGGCTCGCCACGACGAGGAGGTGTGCGGATCGCGGCATGTGCCTAAGCGCGCAGTGGATGAGGCGGTGGTGAGCGTCCTTCGGGGGTGGGCACCGGAGATCGAGGCTGCCGCCGCGGCCGTGACTGTCGAGCCCGCGCAGCGTGAGAAGGACGTGCGTCGGCTGACGAAGGAGGTGGAGCGGGTCGCGGCAGATCTCGACCACCAGACCCTCCTGCTGACCCGCCGCCTGATTCCTGAGGATTCGTATCTGCGTACCCGCGACGCGTTGCTGGCGGAGCAGCAGAGGTTCCGGGAGTCTCTCCGGCAGTTGGAGGTGGATTCCGAAGAGACTCGGATCTCGCATCATGCCGCCCGGCAGGTCATGGACGGCCTCGTGGCGGAGTGGCCGAGTCTGGGTGTGCTGGAGCGTCGCTCCTTGCTGATGCAGGTGATCGAGCGTGTGGCGGTGGAGAAGCCTTCGTATGAGCAGGCGTGGCTGTGGATCTACCCGACGTTCGAGGGGGAGGCCAAGCGGGTCCGTCTGGGCGGGAAGGCTCAGCTTGAGCGGACCACGGAGACGGTCTTGAGGATGCTGACGGACGCAGGCGGCCGGTCGCTGGGGGCGGGGGAGTTGCGTTCGGCGGTGGGGGTCTCGCAGCCGACGTTCGGCCGGGCGATGCAGGACCTGATGTCGTTGGGTGTTGTCGCTCGGGAGGGCAAGGGGCCGATTACTCGGTACCGGCTGTTGAAGCCGATGCCTGCGCAGCCCACGCTCGATGCCGTGAAGACGGAGATCGTCCGGGCGCTGGTGGAGGCTCGGGGGGAGTCGCTCGGTGCTCGTGAGTTGCGGGTGCGAGTCGGGGCGACGTTGCCGACGTTCGGTCGGGCTGTGATGGTCCTGGCGGCTGAGGACGTCCTGGCGCGTGAGGGGAAGGGTAAGTCGTCGCGTTATCGTCTGGCTCATAAGGCAAGCCGTATCGCTGGCCAGAAACGTCTGTAGGGGTCGCTGGGGGAGTTTCGGGACGGGTTGAACCTTGGGGGTCTGGTCGGGTTGTCGGTGCGTTTGGGGACCGTCTGAGCTGGTCACAGCACGACATTTGGTTTAGTTGCGAAAACGCAAGCGTCATGAGAAGATCACCGAAGACCAAACACAGTCTGAGCTGCGAAAACGCCGCACGAAGGGGCCGCGCCAACCGGCTCCGAACCTAGAAGCAGAACACAACCCACAAGCCAAACCGCCAGCAGGGACCGGCAAACGCCGGTCCCTGCGGCATTTCCCGGAAGGAACGCCATGCCCCAGACCCGCTACGTCGCTACCGGCATCGTCGAACCGAACACCTTCCTCGCCGACCTCGACGGTGAGAAGCTGCACGAGCACTACCTGGTCGTCATCACCCAGGCCGACACCGACGAGCCGGAAACCGACAGCCAGAGCCTCTTCGCCAGCGAGATGGTCGTCGCCGTCCTCGACACCCTCACCTGCCTCTGTCGGCCGATCCCCGACTGGGACCAGTTCCTCGCTGGCCACGGCTGGAAGCGCCCCGGCAACGCGACCTGGGAAAAGAGCGGCGGCTGCTTCCACACCGAAGTCGTCGCCGACGACCCCGCCCAGGTCCCGCCGCCGGTGGAGTACGAGGCCGGCGAGCCGCTCCCGCTGTACGTGAAGGCCGCCGAGGCGCGAGCCGCGGGAACGTGCACGGAGTACATCATCGACGCCGTGGCCTGGGCCGCCGCTGAAAGCGCCAACCTTGACCGCTACGCCCTCACCTGGACGGAGCTCTACCACCGGATCGAGGACAGCGCCCACGACGCCGCCGCCATCGCCGCTGGTTCCCTGAACACGACGGTGGGCACGGCGACGGGCCGGGACGCCCAGCTGATCGTCTCGGCCGCGATCGACGCCACCTACGAGCTGCTGGCTGCCGAGCCCGCGTCCTGCCGGACCTGCGACGGGATCGCAGTTTCCGTCTCCCAGGGCCAGCCGGTCTGCCGGAACACTGGCCACTAACCCGCAAGCCAAACCGCTTTCCAGGCCGCGTCCAGCCAGCACGGCCCGACCTCACCCGACAAGGAGCCCCGATGTACAGCCTGATCCCCCTGCGAACGATGGCGGAAGGTCTCGGCAGCGGCAACGAGCTGCCCGCCGTTGTCCTCGCCGACTGCCTGCTGCTGAACCTCCGCGCCCTCCAGCAGGCAGCGGACCCGGTCCTGACCGGCGAGGACCACGCCTTCGGCGACGTCCGCCAGGCCCTCATCAAGGTTCTCGGCACGCAGGACTGGGGTCCGGAGATGGCCGCTGAGGCGGTCGCCTTCGCCCTGGAGCACTGCGTGAACATCCGCGACGCGATGCTCTCCGTTCAAGCCTGACGCTCGCCGATTCCGCCCCGGCGCTACAGGCCGGGGCGGCCCCACCCGAAGGAGATGGCCATGGCCCCCACCCCCACCATCGAGCAGCAGTCCGTCATCGACGCCTACCTCACCGGCAAGAACCTCGTGATCGAGGCCGGCGCCGGAGCGGGAAAGAGCTCCACTCTGAAGATGTGCGCCGCTACCACCCGCGGCAGGAAGGGCCTGTACCTGGCCTACAACAAGAGCATCCAGGCTGACGCGGCCAAGTCGTTCCCGCCGGACGTCACGTGCAAGACCGCTCACTCCCTGGCCTTCGGCGCGGTGGGCCGCCTGTACGCCCGTCGTCTCAAGGCTCCTCGAATGCGAGCCTTCGACATCGCCAAGGCGCTGAAGATCAATGAGCCGATCCGCGTCAACGATCTGCTGATCTCGCCGCAGATGCTGGCCCGCGTCGTCATGGTGACGGTCGCCCGCTTCTGCCAGTCCGGATACACCGAGATCACCAACCAGCCTGTGCCTCGCCTCACCGGCTTGGACGACTACGACACGATGGCCGTCCTCCGGACGGTGGTGCCGCCGCTCGCGGCAGCAGCGTGGGCCGATATTCGCCGGACGGACGGGCGGCTCCCGTTCTCCCATGACGCCTACCTGAAGATCTGGTCGCTGTCCGAGCCGCGACTGCCCTACGACTACGTGCTCCTGGACGAGGCGCAGGACTCCAACCCGCCGGTCATCTCCATCGTGGAGGGGCAGCGGAACGCCCAGAAGATCATCGTGGGGGACTCTGCCCAGTCGATCTACGGTTGGCGCGGCAGCGTGAACGCCATGGCCTCCTTCGACGGGGTGCGCCTCACGCTGTCACAGAGTTTCCGCTTCGGCGAAGCGGTTGCCGAAGAAGCCAACAAGTGGCTCGACCTCCTCGACGCCCCCCTTCGGCTGACCGGGTTCGACCAGATCAACTCCCGCCTCGACGAGCTGCCTGACCCGGACGCGATCCTGTGCCGTACCAACGCGGCCACCCTGCGACAGGCGGTCGAGCAGATGGAGGCACATCGCCGGGTGGCCATCGTCGGAGGCGGAAGTCAGATCAAGTCGCTGGCTGAAGCCGCGATCCAGCTGAAGGCGGGGGCCGGGTGCGCGCACCCCGAGCTGTTCGCCTTCCAGACCTGGGGCCAGGTTCAGGATTATGTCGAGCAGGAGGAATCCGGCTCGGACCTGGCCCCCATGGTGCGGCTGATCGACCAGTTCGGGCCAGACGAGATCATCTCGCTCATCGAGGGCCTGGCTGCGGAGGACCGCGCCGACGTGGTGTTGTCCACCGCGCACAAGAGCAAGGGCCGGGAGTGGCACCGCGTGCGGATCGCTGACGACTTCCCGGAGCCGAAGCGTACGGCCGACGACAAGCCGGGAAAGGTCAGCGCGGCCGACGCGATGCTCGCCTACGTCACGGTTACTCGCGCCCAGTTCGTCCTCGACCGGGGCGGCCTGGCCTGGGTGGACGAGTACACCAAACCCGCAAGCGAAACCGCCATCAACAACACCTGATCTAGGTGGAGAACATCATGACTGAAGTGCCCACCTTCAACCCCGACCGGTCCATCCCTGTCGTCCTCACTGAGGGCCTGGTGCTGGACATCCTGTACGGCCTAGAGCAGGCCGCCGCCGAGTATCACGAGGTGGGATTCTGCGCCGACTGCAACCGCACGGTCAGGGAATCCGGGATCTCTGACCTGCCCTGCGAAAACCATGCCATCGACTTCGCGAAGGCAGACAGATGGCTGGACGCCATCGCCGCGCTGAAGAAGCTGACTGGGATCACCGTATGACCGCCGTCGTCTGGTCGAACCTCATCCGGCCGCTGGAGTCCAACTGGCCGTGCGCGGCCCCCGGCTGCGCCGACCCCGCCGAGGTGGCCATCACCGCCGACGGCTGGCGCTATGGCCTGTGCTGGGCCGATGCGGAGCGGTACCCCAGCTTCGACCCCGAGCTCCTCGACAACCGGACCGCCGCGGCGTCTTCCGAGACGCCCCCGCTTCCCACGCCTTGACCGAATGCGGGCGGCTCGACAGCCACGGGCCGCCCGCGCAAACCCGCAAGCGAAACCGCTATCGATAGGACCTCACCCGAACATGGCACCAAGAACCAAGGCCCGGCGTCAGCGCCGACGCGTCACCGACGACATGAAGAACAAGGCTGCCGAGAAGAAGGCGGTGGCCAACGCTCTGCTGGAAAGCTACGCAGAGCTGCTTATCGCTGACCCGGGCGAGCTGGACCTGTTCTGCGCGATGGCGGCCAGCATCGGCGTCAAGAACGACCCCGCCGACGAGAGTGCCGAAGGCTACTCGGCGAAGAACGTGATGCTGCTCGCCGCGCAGCGCAGGCCCATCTCCCACTGCGGCAGCTTCAGCTACTGGCTCGCCCAGGGCCGCTGCGTCAAGAGCGGCGAGAAAGGCATGGTCACCTTCCGCCGCGCAGGCCGCAAGAACGAAGACAGCGAGGAGGACAAGAAGGCCCGCGAGAAGGGCGAGATCACGATCCCGCCCAAGGTGCGCTGGTTCGTCAAGGGCGGCACGTTCGACGTGCGCCAGACCCGCCCGATCGAGACCTGCCTGTTCTGCGGCACTACCCCGGCCAGCGCCGACGACACCACCACTGAGTGCCCCGCCACATGCGAAGTGTTCGCGCTGCGCTCCGGCCCTGTGGTCGACCCCGGCGCCGCGCTGACGCTCGCCGAGGAGATCGTCGCGGCGGGGGAAGACGAGGCCGACCTGTGATCACGATCAGGCACACCCACGTCGACGGCACGCTGGTCGAGGGCACGAGGAAGGGCGACGGAGCCTGGGAGATCCTCAAGCCGATCGGGTTCCACTACTTCCCGTCCATCCGCGCCATCGGCATCCGGCACTCCCGCGACCGGGTCGCCGACCGCTGGAAGATCAACCGAGGCGCGGAGAAGCTGCGCGAGGCCGGATTCGAGGTGGCAGTCGAGATCGACGACGAGCACCGCGACCGGGCGACGGTGCTCGCCGATCAGGCCGACCGGCTGGAGGACCGTCGCCACGCGTTGGAGAACAAAGCAGAGCGTCACGCTGGCCGGGCCGCCTCCGCGTACGGCAGGGCCCACGAGATCGCGGACGGCATCCCGATGGGCCAGCCGATCCTCATCGGGCACCACTCCGAGCGGCGAGCCCGTAAGGATCGGGAGAAGATCGACCGGGCAATGCAGACCGGGGCGCAGGAGAGCGACCTCGCGCACGAGACGGCACGCCGTGCGAACGCAGTCGGCTCAGCTGCCGCCCACTCCGCCAGGCCCAGGGTGACCGCCCGCCGCATCAAGAAGGCGGAGACCGAACTGCGCGGCATCCAGCGGAGCCTGGACGGATACGAGCGGGTGTTCCGGGATTACAAGGGCGATCCGTACTACATCGAGACCCACCAGCCCGTCACCGGCCAGCAGCGCGAGCAGCTGCTCGCCCGCAAGGCACAGCTGGAGGACCAGCTCGCCTACGACAAGCAGCAGGTCGCCGCCGCCGTCGAGGAAGGCGTGCTCGTCGAGTACGGCAAGCACAATGTGCACGTCGGCGACCGGGTCTGGGCGTGGGGCTACAACGGGCTGGCCATGAGGGTCAACACGGTGACCGTGCGGCTGGACTTCCGCGACCACTGGCAGCCGAAGGTGCCGTTCACCGACGTGCTGAAGGTGGAGTGTCCGCACGCCGACGATGGGCCGGTCGTCGCAGCCACCAGCAGCCGGCCAGTGGCGAAGCGGGAGAAGGTGGCGGTCGCCCCGATCGTGGACCAGGAGGCGATGGCCGCCCTCAAGTCGAAGGTCGCCGCGGTGAACACCACGGCGTCGGCGCACTTGGATGTGTTCGTCACCCCTCCGGAACTCGCCGTCCGGCTTGCGGCCCAGGCCGGAGTTCGGGCAGGGGTCACGGTGCTGGAACCTTCGGCGGGTACGGGCAACATCGCGCGAGCGGCTGCGGCGTGCGGCGGGCTGGTGGACTGCGTGGAGTTCCACCCGGGCATGGCGGGACAGCTCGCCGACGCCGGTCTTGCTCGGGCGGTCCTGGCCGCGGACTTCCTCACCGTCGACCCCGGACTTGAAGAGCTCCGCCCGGATGGCTACGACGCCGTGATCATGAACCCGCCGTTCCGATCCGGTAAGGACATCGCGCACGTCAACCACGCGCTCAGGTTCGTCAAGCCGGGCGGGACCTTGGTCGCCGTCATGAGCGCGGGAGTGGCGCATGGTACGAGAACCGCTGCCGTCGCCTTCCGCGGCATGGTAGAGGCCCGCGCCGGTCGGATCGAGCAGCTGCCGGCGGAGACGTTCAAGGCGTCGGGGACTCTGGTCAGAGCTCTCCTCGTCGTCATCCCCGGCTGAGGCGAACGTGCACCCGATCGCGAAGCTCGCCGCACGGCTCGCCGCCTGGGAAGATCTGGCGCGGCGCGGTACGACGGAGCACGAACGTGCCGCCGCCGACGAGCGGGCCGAGGCGCTGCGCCGCAGGTTGCGGCAGGAACGCGCGCAAGAGTGGTACGAGTGGCGCAGTCTCGCCATCCCGGAGACCGGCGGGTACGGCAAGGCCCGCTACCTGGCGATGGTGTCGATCGTGAAGGCGTACGGCTGCATCTTGCCGACGTACGGCCCGGGAGACTCGCCGCGCGATCGGTGGGGCGGCTACCTGCTGCGTTTCGGCGGACTCGGCGGCCTGGCCGAGCAGGTCGCGCTGAGGCTGCCTGACCTGCTCGCGGAGATCGACGAGGCGTCGAAGGCCGCAGTAAAGATCTACAACGTCCACCTCCGGGCGTTGCCGGACACCGAGCACGACCCGAAGTGGTCGCCGTCGCTGCGTCGCCGCTTCCGCGCCGACTACATCGCCACCTACGGCAGCGTCCTCGCCCACAAGATCATCCTTCATGGGGGGAGTCCTGAGCTGCCGTTTTCTGACAGCCCCGATGGCTTCTCCAGGGCCCTCGCCGACGCCGCACAGGCTGACGTGAGGCGGTTGGAGCTCGGCGGAGGGATCGATGCGCCCATGGCGCGGCTGTCCCGTCGCCGGGTTCACGTCCTGGAGTTGTCGCGCCGGATGGACCGGCCGACTAGGCCGCCAGCGGAAACGCTGGCGGTAAGAATGTCCGCACTACAAAGGGAAACAGGAGATCGATCATGAACAAGCGTGAGTTGGTCGAGGCCGTGGCCGCGGAAGCCGGACTGACCAAGAGCTCTGCGGCCGAGGCGGTCAACGCCGTGCTGGATGTGATCACCAACACCGTGGCCACTGGCGAGAAGGTGAGCATCACCGGGTTCGGCTCGTTCGAGCAGGTCCACAAGCCTGCCCGCGCCGCTCGCAACCCCTCTACCGGGGCCGAGGTCGAGGTCGCGGAGAGCTGGGCGCCCAAGTTCCGGCCCGGTTCGGACTTCAAGGAACTGGTGAACATTAACGGCCGCCGGGCCGCCGACAGCTAGCACCGCTCGGGTGCGAGCGTAGGGCACGCTCGCACCCGCTCTTTTGCGCGCCAACAACAACGGCTCCGCTGCGTCGCCGCTCAGCTGGTTACGAGGGTCGCGCGGTGACAGCAGATCACCATCGAGCGCCGAGCTCGAACCAGGTCACGCCTGACGGGGGATGCCAGGAGAAGGCATGGAGTGTGTAGTTGTCTGCGGGCATGCCATTGCACACCCAGGACTGAGCCGGAGCCTCAAGCTGGAAGTCGATTTCGCAGACCACTTGGTATCCCCACCTTCGTCGAAGTTGCCAGTGAGCTGGCCCATTCCCGTCCGCGTCGATGTCGATGGCGATGGTTCCTCCGGGAAAGTCCGGAAATTGCATCATGCATCCCGTCCTGTATTGCCCAGGTGCAGCCTGGCAGCGTTGAGTTGGGTTGGCCGCTGTTGCGGCATTCGGCTTCTGCCGGAGAGAAGCCGCTTGTGGGGTGTTAGCCGATACAGATGTCGCTGAACTGGGAACCGGCGTTCCGGAGATGGCCAGGCATGCGGCTGCGCCTAACGTGATGCCGATCTTCTTGACGTTCAAGTCTCCGCCCCTTCTATGGATAAGTGCGGTAAGGCCTGGTAGGCGAGGTGCTTATGGCCTTATCTGTACACCACGAAGGTTGATCGGAGTCAGAGCGCGAGAGCCAATCAATCAACTCCAACCAATTCTGGTCGCCAAGACAATGGAGGATGTCGATGCGAATGCCCCGCATGGGAGTGGAGAGGCCAATGTTGAGAGTGTGCAGTCTCTACCGAAGCACTGCTGATCGTGCTGCGGGTGGAGGTGCCCTTTATCTTGAGGATTGACCAGGCGATCAGGCCGAGCTCAAGGAATAGGGTGATGAGGCCAGGATTGCCTTATCGAAGAAGACGCAAAGACCATGGCGCTGCAGGCGTTTGGAACGCTGCCATGTCTCTTCGATGAAGAATTTTCACATTCTATTGAAGACCCCAGAGCCTCTATCGGGCTGCGACAAGCCTTTACCTCAATCTCCGAAGCCGGGACTTAGATGTGATGCGGAATCCTCATGCGCATGAAATAGGCGTTCAGGGCCGTCTCGACCATGTCCTGGGGGCCCATCACCATGTTCTCGCAGGCGTAGGTCAGCCTCGCGTCCGTCAGAGGCAGCACACGGACGCCGATGGGGACCAGGTCGAGGTGTGCGGTGCCGTGGGTGCGTTTGCGCGGGGTGCGCTCCCGCGGTTCCCTCTCGCCCTTTGGCAGGGGCAGGTCCTTGGGGACGCCGAGGGCGTCGAAGTAGAGGTTGAGGGCGTCCTCGATGACCTTCTGAGGGCCGCCGCCCGTGACGGCGCAGGCTGCGCTGAGGCGGGAGTTGACGGCTGGCTCGATCCGCACGGCGAGACGGACACGTTCGGTGGGCTGCTTGATACGACGGGGCGTCGTCTCCATCTCACGGCTTCGGCCGGTCCGCGCTGGCGCTTTCGCTTGTTCGGCTCCCGGGGTGCTGTGATCGTCGCCGGGCTCGACGAACAGGGCTCGCGGAGCTGCTTCGTCGGGCTGTTCTTGCGGCTTTGCCCTTGCCATGAGGGTGGCCTTCTCCATCCGGCTCAGGAGTCGTCTCCCCTAAGTGATCCCACGTTTCCGGTTTTTGCGCAAACCGCAACGCCGAATTCAGCATGCGAAAGCGCTTGCACGATGGATCGGGAAAGGGGTCTGTATGCGTCTGTGAGAGTCCGTGACGGTCCCTGACTCCCTGTCGGGTCCCATCCCCTTCGGATTGCGTCTGTCGCTGTCTCTGGAGCTCTCAGAGTGTTCTCGTGTGAGTTGCAAAAACGCATGGAAATTGAGAGACTTTGAGTGATCGCTAAGCGTAAACCGGCAGGTCAGAACGGTGAACGCAAGCGAAAACGCTGGCGACTAGCCATCGCCAGCCCTCACCCGAACCAAGCCTGCGAACGGAGTCCACGTGACAGACGTGCCCGACAAGATGCTCAAGCGCATCCAGGGCCTTCTCGCCAAGGCCCAGGCCACCAACTTCGAGGCCGAAGCCGACACCTACATGGCGGCGGCCCTGAAGCTCATGGCCAAGTACGGCGTCGAGATGGCCCATCTCGCCGACAGCGGCCAAGTCGCCGACGAAGTCACCACCTTCGAGGTCCTCATCGGAACCTCCTACGGCGTCGACCGGCGTGCCCTGCTCGTCAACATCGCCCGCGCCAAGCGGTGCCGACCCGTCTACAGGCAGATGCCTAACGGCTACCTGGTGACGATCGTCGGCCACGCCTCCGACCTGGAGCAGGTCAAATTGCTCAACGCCTCCCTCCAGCTCCAGATGGGCAAGGGCGCACGCACCGCTCGCGACAGCAGCGGCAAGAGCTCCACTGGGTTCAGGAAGGGCTGGATGCTCGGCTTCTATACCCGTGTCTACGAACGCATGATGGACGCCGAACGCGCCGCGACGAGCGAACCGCGCCCCGCCGACACCGCGTCGGCCACGGGCCGCTCGACAGAACTGGTCCTGGCCAGCCGCGAACAGGCGGTCCAGGCGTCCTTCGAGAAGCGATACCCGAAACTCGGCAAGGCGCCGAAACGGACGCTGACCAACGCCTCCGGCTACAGCGCCGGGCGCGCGGCCGGCGACCCAGGCCGACATCGGCGGCAGTAACCGCGTATCCGCCACCGCGGCGCAGGGCTCGCTTCGGTGAAGCGCCACGCCCTGCCGCTGGACGAGCACAACCCTGTGGTCTTCCTGGTCCGCACCGACACCCGGATCGAGCTGATGACGCTCGCCGCCTACACCGCCTACTCCCGCGAGCAGCTGGCCGTTCCGGTCTGGGAGAGCGAGCGGCCGATCGCACGCATGTTCCGCCACGGCTCCGACCCGATCGGCCCCTTCGAGCCGGTCTGGTGGAACCTCTGCGACAGCTACGGAGCCCTCTACGCCTTCCTCGTCACCAATCACGGCGTACACATCCGGTTCGGCAGCACGCCGTACCAGATCACCCTGCGCGAAGCGCCCGCTCCCACCCCCTGATCTTCCGCTGGCTCCGCCGCAAGGCGGAGCCAGCACCCCTGCAACGGAGGCCCACTCATGTATCTGCCAACTGTCGACGACATCGCAACCGAGATCCACGACGGCCTGCTCCAGGCGCTCATCGCCACCGACGACTCAGAGAAGCTGCCCACACCCGATGAGCTCGTCTACAACGGCGGCGACATTGTGACCGTCGTCTACCCCACCCGCCGCTTCACGATCACCGTCAGCCAGGAGGACGCGTGATGGAGCTCGCCGACTTCGTGCCCGGCGACCGGGTCGAGTTCATCGCTACGACCGACCCCTACTCGCGGCTCCAGCCGGGCGATCGTGGAAACGTCATCCGCGTGGACCCGATGGGCGGCGTCGCCGTCCGCTGGGACTCCGGCGCCGTACTCGGCATGCTGCCCGACCAGGGCGACGAGATTAGGCGCATCGGGGGACGCGCCGATGTATGACGCCGACCAGCTCAGCGCCATCCTGACCGGGCACGGCCTGACCGCCGTACCCGACGGGACCGGCGTGTTCATCGCTGTCGCCGCGGACACCGAGATCTGGCTCTGGGCCACAGCGAACGGATGGGAGCTCGGCTACGCCACCAGCTCGCCCACCTCCCCGGACGGCGCACACATGCTCGTCGCCAGCGACGTGCCGGACGCGATGGTCGTCGCCTTCGCCCTGGCGCTCATCGCCGAGCTGGAGAACCGCATCGGCCCCGAGGTCACCTTTGACCTGCGCAACGAGGCCGGTGGACTCGCCGCGCTCAAGTGGCTGACGCTCCACATCGACAAGCCCATCACCGTAGCGCTCGCCTTCACCAACGGCACGCCCTTCTACACCTGGGACCTCACTGAGGCCCACGCCGCCTACGTCACGATCAGCCGCCACCAAGACGGCTTCGTCCTCAAGGTGAAGCCCTGGAATGAGCCGAGCCTGTCCCTGACCGGCACCATCGTGTGCTGCTCCTACCTGAACCAGAAGGAGGGGCAACCGGATGCGTGAGCCGTATGGCTGGGCCATCGCCGTCGACCACTGCGGCGGCGAGTACGCCGGGCGCTTCTTCCTCCGCGGATCTGGGAGCCGCGCCGCACGAGCCCGGGTGCGCGCCGCGCTCCGGACCGGCCAGGGCACCCCGTTCCGGATCTACGACGGCGACGGGCGGCTCGACTACGAGGGAACCCTCGTGGTCCCGCCGGGAGAGGAGGGCGGAGCGCTCTGGTTCGCGCCGAAAGACTGGGCCGCCGCCGACACCGGATCGGCCGAGATCCGCTACCTCAACCCCGACACCGGAGCGTGGGAACCGCTGTGACGGCGCACCCGGCCGGATGCCCGTGCGATTCCTGCGCGGGCATCCACTGGCCGCCCCCTGACGAGATTCGCGTCGACTGGGCCCAGCTCCAGGCCGACGCCGACCTGCTCGGCGACCTGGCTGCCGAGTTCGGCCACAACAGCCACGCCCCCAAGATCCGCGGCGACCACACGGTGGTCTGCTGCGGGACCACCCTGCCACTCACGATCAACGGAGCATCATGAGTACCCTCGCCGAACTGGTCGCGGCCACCGGCCTCCCCGCCTCGCACCCCATCAGACAGCTGCCCAGCGTGACCTGGCACATCGCGAACCCACTGGACAGGGTGGGCATACGCACGCTGGGCGATCTCGCCGATCACTGCGACGACGAGATGCTCCGCTACACCGGGTTCGGGCCGGGCCGCCTGACCAAGCTCAAGGAAGCGCTCGCAACCCTCGGCGGCGGTGCGTGATGCCTCGTCTCGTCGTCAAAGTGGAGCCGTTCTCCAACCGCTGGCACGTCGCGATCTGCCGGACCGGCGTCTGCATCTTCGTGTCGCCGCGGCAGGTCGTGAAGGTCGCAGCCGAAGAGGCCGCTGCGCACCACCGTCAATGGCACCGGGCCAACCCCGGCAAGGAATGGACGCGACTGCCGGAACCGGTCATGGAGTGGAACAACGACAAACCGCACCGATGCCCTGCCTGCCATACCATCGCCGTCGATCTCGACGGTCACCCGCAGGCCGGGTGGATCTATACGTGCTGTGCCTGCAAGACCCGGTTCGCCGACGATCCCGGCGACTCGCTGCTGCGCGAGGCAGGAAGCTGCTGCACCGAGCATCCGGCCGGCCGGCCGTCCATGCCTGACCTGAGAGGCACTTCATGACCAAGCTCGTCTTCTTCGACGTGAAAACCACCTCCCTCGATGATCGGGCTGGCCACCTGTGGGAGATCGGCCTCATCCTCCGTGAACCTGGCCAAGACGACACCGAATTCTGGTGGCAGATCAAGCCGGATATGTCGGGCGCAGACCCTGTCTCGCTCAACGTGAGCGGCTACTACCAACGGTGCCGGGTTAGCCGAGGCGAGGTGGGCCACGCGGCCGAGCTCGCTCCTGCGCGTATCGAGTCGAAGAGCGACCTCTGCCCGAGCCTGAACCCAGGCGAGGTGCTCGACTGGGTCTCAGCCCCAACGGTGGCCACCCAGCTTGCTTTTCATCTCGCAGGGGCCACCGTTGTCGGCAGCAACCCGAGCTCCGACCACCGATTCGGCCGCAAGTTTCTCGACCAATACGGGCACTGCTGGACCGCGAACTCCCATCTGATCGACATCCGCTCTGTCGCTCTCGGCTACCTGCAAGCACGCAGCGGCGACCCCTCGACGATCACACCAGGTGTCGAGTGGAAGCCGCGGGAGCTATATGACGCCTTCGTGGATCTCCATCGGTACGACGCCCACACCGCGCTCGACGACGCGCGGATGGCCCGCGACACCTTCGACGCCATCACCAGTCCCAAGGCGCCCTGATGGGGACCCACACGATGACGGCGGACGCGGATCGAGTCACCGTCGCGCTGCTGCGCGCCGACCAGCGGAAGGACCTGTTCGACGGTGCGCCGCCTCCAGACGTCAGTCACGTCCTGGTGCTGGCCGCGCCGTACAACTGCGACGAGTTCGTGGTAGGCGGCAACCACGTCCAGATCGCCGATCTGATACGACGCATTGTCGGCGCCGCTCGAACCGCGCTGGAAGGGAGCGGCGCCCGGGTCATGCCAAACCTCAGTCTCCCCGTCGAGGTGATCGCCGCTGTCCTGGCAACGGCAGGGGAGGGGATGGACGCGGTCCGTGCGATGCTGCTGGCTGACCAGATCGACATGGCCCTGCTCCGCGCTGACCTGGACATCGTCAAGCGCGACCAACCGCCAGAGCAGGCACCGGCGCTCCCGCCAATCCAGTGGAGTGAGACGGTTCGCCCTGCGGACCTGCTAGCCGGTAGGACGATCTTCCGGGAGGTGGAGCACCTCGTCGGTCTTCGGCATGTGGCGGCAGTGCCGTGCTGCGGTCGACTGGTGGAGCTCGAAGCCGATGTTGAGGAACTAGCCGCGATCATGTGCCCGTACTGCGGGGTGCAGTACGACGCCGAACTGGTCGAGGAACCCGACAGCGGCGGCTGGGATGACACTCGCTCGTTCGTCGCGAGCTTCACTGTGGCACGAGCGGGCTTCCGGCTCGTCAAGCGCCGCGCGAGGAAGGACCGATCATGAGCGAGGCGAGCCTGCCGATTCTGTGCGAACACTGTGATGAGGCCATCCCGGTCACGCACGTGGTGAGGGTGGACTACAGGGTGGGCGAACACATCATGCTCGGCTGCCTGTCGATGGCCATGGAGTACCTCCGTAGACCGCTGCCGGGACAGCAGGTCTACGTATGGGCGCTGGACCTGCCAGTTGCCCTGGCCGTCGAGAGCGACGGGCCTCAGGCGTGACGGCACAACCGCAAGCCGAAACGCTGGCTGGCCCAAGCTGGGCCCAGTACAACGACTGGGTCAGGCCGTGGTACCCCGAGGGCTCCGTCGGTCACGCCTACGCCGACTGCCACTGGATCGCCGAAGGCTTGTCGCTGGTCGAAGGGAGCGGCTGGCTGAATCTCCGCGCTGCCTCCTCGCCCGGAGGCTTCTCCTCGTGCGAGGAGTGTGTGCGGCGCTATGACCCGTCCATGGCCGCGGAGTTGTTCGGCGAGCCAGACGAGCCGGAGCCGAAGAAGCCCCGGAAGAGGAGGAAGGAGATGTCGACATCATGAAGGTGACGCTCGACCTGGTGCTCCTGCGGGACGCTGTCGCCTGGACCGGCCGGGCCGTCTCATCCCGGCCTGTCTCGCCAGTCCTGTCGGGCATGCTGCTGGAGGCGGAGGGCGACAAGCTGCGGCTGTCGGCCTACGACTATGACGTGTCCGCGCAGTGCGACATCGGCGCGCAGGTGGCGGAGCCGGGGCGGGCCTTGTTGCCCGCGCGGTTGCTCGTCGAGGTGTGCAAGAGCTTGCCGAGCAAGCCGGTGGAGTTGTCGCTGTCCGGGGCGGAGCTGGTCGTGCGCTGCGGCACGGCCGAGTTCGGGCTCCTGACCATGCCGGTCGAGGACTATCCGAAGCTGCCCGCGCCGCCGCGTCCGAGCGCGGTCATCGACGGCGCGTTGCTCCAGCAGGTGTCCGGCCAGGTCACCTCAGCGGCGTCGAGGGACACCACCATCCCGATGTTGTGCGTCGTCCGCTTCGACATCGAGGGTGAAAACGCGTGGGCTGCCGCCACCGACCGCTACCGGATCGCGAGCCGCACCTTCGCGTGGACCGCGATTCCACCACAGGCCAAGAAGGCGATTCGTCCGGCGTTCATGATGGTGCCGGCCGCGGAGCTGGAGGGCACCGTGAAGGGGTACGGCGCGGGCCAGGTGGAGATCGGCTGGAACGACAAGCTGGTGTCGATCGCCGGGGGCGGGCGCCTGACCACGATCCGGCTGATGGGGGAGGACTACATCGACTACCGCGCCCGGCTCAACCTGGACTACTCGACGTGGGTTCAGGTCGATGTTGCCCCGCTCATCGCGGCGGTGAAGCGCATCGGGCTGGTGGCGGAGAAGAGTACGGCCGTGCGTCTGTCGTTCAGCGACGGCCAGGTGCTCGTTGAAGCCGGTGGCGGCGGCCTTGGCCGAGCGGCGGAGACGGTCGAGGCGGAGGTGTCGGGGCCGCCGGTCACGGTGGGGTTCCTGCCGACTTTCTTGCTGGACGGGCTCACCGGCGTGGACACGCCAAGGGCGCGTCTCGGTATGAACGGATCGGCCAAGCCCGTTATGGTGACCGAGGATTCCGAGCAGCCGGTCTACCGCTATCTCGTCATGGCGCTGCGGCTGGGGTGACCAGCCACAATGGCGGGGTCTTATCGCAAGCTGTTTCGCTTGCGATAAGACCTCGCCCATGACTGGAGGGAGCCCCTTGACCCAAACCACCCTGTGCGTAGCGCCCACCTGCGGCGGAGACGGCGATCCTCGCCAGGCCGCAGATGGGCTGCTGATCTGCTTGCCGTGCTCGAACCGGCTGCGCCGTGATCTCGGCGCGGCGCCCGCGCTGCACCGTTGGCTCGGCGAGCACGTGATGCCTGGAACGAGCGGCGGGGACAGAGTTTCCGGCGGGCGCGTCGAAGCGCCTGTGCCAGCCCGCCTTGATGTGCTGTGCATGATCAATGATGGAGCTGTGGCCTATCGCGGCGATGACGACGATCAGGTGGGTCCGCCGTCGATACCCAGCACGCTGAAGAACTGGACGTGGCTCATCTGTGAGCATCGCGGCCTGGTCTACCCGGCCACTGCCGGCGTTGCGGAGCTGGCGGCTTTCCTCGCTCGTCACGTCGAGTGGGCCGCGAGCAGAGAGTGGATCGTCGACTTCATGGAGGAGATCGGTGCCCTGCGCAGGGCCGCCCACGGACTGGCTCCGTGGACAGTGCATGTGCAGGAGCTGGTCGGCCCGTGTCCTGGGTGTGATCTTCGCGCGCTGATCCGCACGGCCGGGGAGGAGTGGATCGAGTGTGACGCCACGGTGGGCGGATGCGGGGGCTTGTGGAGTCTGGCGTACTACAACGACCACGTCAGCGAGATTCTCAAGGGAAAGGCAATATCATGACGATCATGATAGAGGTCTCTCCGCGGGAAGCCCTGGCCGTACGCCTCCGTGAGGGCAAGAGCGTGCCGGAGGCCGCGGCTGAGCTGGACGTTCCGATTGCCACCGCCTACCGCTGGGAAGCCGAAGACCGGCGGGCCAGAGAACAGAACTTGCCGACGGTGGCCGAACAGCAGCAGGAAGCGGCCGACAAGCTGTCGGCGGCGATCGGGGCCTTCTACCAGGCTCGGGCCAGCATGGAGGAGGCCATCATCGCGGCCTGCCAGCCGCCCCGCGTGGAGCCGTCGACGAGTCGGCCGCTGGTGAAGCGGCAGGACATCGTAGACATGACGAAGGCGGCCGACCCGGCTGCGGTAGGTCTGACGATCTACGAGATTCGGCAGATTGTGGACGGCGGCATCAGTCGTTAGATTCGAGCTTGCGGGCGTTGAATGTCATCACATCCGCACCGGCCCCCGGCGATTCGCCGGGGGCCGTATTCATCTGCGCGGTATGGCACGGAAGTCTTCTGCTGCCATCTCCTGCGCGTGGAGTATGCCCAGTTCGTATGCCTGCCTGCGGCTGGCCTCATTCCGGCGATGCCGCCAGGTGACCACGCCGGCCAAGATCCATCCGCCTGCCGCCACGGCAGCGAGGACGGCGTCGGCGTAGTCCAGGAACGGCATAGGGGGCCTCCAAGTGCGCGGCTAGTCCACACATTAGAGCATATGTTCGCATTATGGGGTAGATGCGACAGGGTATCTGAGCTGGGAGAAGTCCGCCCGCGAAGGTGTGCGACATGCACGATGCCCGATTCCTCCGGCGATCAACCCTTGAACGGATACCGTCGATCACAGAGAGTCAAGACGCGCCTCTGTCAAGGGTTGCCACGCCCAAGTCGTCTCAGGTCCGTCTTGGGCCACGAGGCTGAGGCTGCGGATGGTCACATCTCGGTCGGGAAGCCGCTTGCCGAGCGCGTTGATGATGGGTGCGGCCGGGCCGTCGGCGCTGCTGTAGGCGACAGTGACATGGGGCGTCCAAAGGTCGTGAGCGAGCCGTCCTTCCTGCCCGGTGACCGTTCGGGTAGCCGTCTTGGCCGCTTCCAGCAGCGGCGTGAGCCGTTCGGCCGGCTGTGCTTCCAAGGCGACCGCCTCAGGGTGGTACAGCACGCGACCCAACGTCACCGAAATGGGGCCGACGTCGGCCAGCTGGTGCCCGGCGGCCTGAGCCATTTCGGCTGCCTGTGTGCTGGTGGTCTCGTGAGAGTAGCCAGCGATCAGCACCGTCAGATGGATATGGCTGAGTGGTACCAGGTCAAGCCCAGAAAGCCCGCCGAGGCGAGCTTGGGCTTCCTCCACGATGGCCACCGCCTCCGGTTCTTCGCCCAGCAACACGTGCCAGTAGAGCAAACCCTGGCCGGGCGGCAGCATCAGGGGCCGGCGAAGCTCCCAACGGTTGGCCATCTGCTCAGGTAAGGGGCTCACGCGTCCTCCGCCGCTGGAAGAAGAGCGCGAGCCGAGGTGAACGCGCTGATCTGCTCGCGCAACGTGGACACCGTATCGGAGCCGCGAAACTGAGGCGCTTGCAGGCGCGAGTCCATGCGGACCAGATAGCTGGTGATCGTGGCCAACCGATGTTCGGGCGGCAAGAGCAGGGCAGGAGCGATGTGCTCGGCCGCCGCTTCGACGTCGTTCATCATCACGTAAGCGATCCCGGCGCCGAACCGCACCTGAGCCCACGAGGCGACAACCCGTGGAGCTCCATCGGCCCATGCGCTCTCCGCCGCGTCCGCCGCGGTCAAGGCCGCTCTCGCCTCCCTGGCCTGCAAAGCCACGGATAGGGCGTACAGCGACCGGCGCGGAGCGGGACACGACCAGGGCGTCACTCCGGAGTCGTCACTGACTACCTGCGCAGCGTCGTCCGCACGAAGGAGCGCCGCCTGCGCGCGCACGAAGTCCCCCAGCAGGCTCGCCGCGTTCGCCTCCTGGCACGCCAGGAGAACGCGCAGCGGAGTGGCCGGACTGCAATCGAACCCGCGACGAGCCGCATCGGCCGAGATCGCATATCGGTGGCGCCAGCGCTCCGTCTTTGCTTGGGCGCTGAGCGCCGCGGCCGGGCTCGCGTCGGCTTCCTCAGCACACAGCCGCGCAGCTTCTCCGTAGACCGCGGCCGATTCGTCGTCGTAGAGGTCGCCCATGAGGATGCAAGCATGCGCGAGAAGGTCGGCGTCGATGCGGAACAACTCGCGGGTCTGCCGTAGCCGCTGTTTGCCACCGCGCAGAAGAGCGTGAATCTGGCGGTGGTAGCGGAGCACGCTGGCGAGCATCTGGGCGGGCGGTATCTGCGTGTGCCTCTCCCCGAGGTGGTAGCGGGTCTCATCGAGCATGGCGATGGTGGAGTCACCCACGTTGGTCCGCTCGACCCACGAGGCGTGCTCGATGAGATCATCTACCGCGGGTGCCGCGGATCGGGTCGGACCCTGGAACAGGGTGACCTCGTCGATGCCGAACACGCGGCAGTACAGGAGCGGATACGGGTCTTTGGGCCTGTTCGTTCCGGCCTCGTGAGACTTGATCCGCCGAACCACGGAATCGAACTCAGATAGCACAACGGAACAACTACGCGCCGCCTTGTACAGCTCCGCAGCCAGCTGTTTCTGCGACCAGCCCGCTGTGCGCCTTTCGTCGCGGATGGTCTCGGCCCAGGCCGGGAGTTCGCCCGCATCGCTCATGCCGCAGCACCTCGTCAGCAAGGAGGGGACACGCTCGTGTCCCTCAGTGTCCCCCATCGGCATCTGTTCGCGCATCGTTACTCACCGTTGTGATAGACGCATGAGCGAGATCTCTAACGACACTGGTTTTGACCCGAGAATGATGCTGACCTGCCGGGAAGCGATGGACTACACCCTCGCTGAGCAGGTTCAGCGCTGGCGCGGGTTGCTTGGCATGCACGGGGAGCGGGACGCGAGATTCCGCCTGGCCGAGGTGGCGTGGGTGTCGGCGATGAACCAGACCACCCACGCCTACGCGATGGCATCGGCGACCAGGGCGCTGCTCCAAGGTGCGTCAATCCCTGCGATCGTGGCCGCGCTCGGGGTTGCCGACGTTGAGGCGTTCCGGCGGATGTGGCAACCGTGGGCCCAAGCTCAACCTCTGCTGTTCATACAGGGACACGGGGCGGTGTCTCCCCAGGACTGCGCGCGGGTCGGCCGACTACTCGCCAAGGCGCAGTTATGACCACCGCACACCTAGATCTCCCCGACCTGTTGCTGCCGGTGCCGCAGTTGGCGGGTCGGGGCTTCAACACCCGGAACTTCCCGAATCCGTGGGGGCCGGGCTGCGAGCGGGCGCGGCGGCGAGCTGCCCCAGGCGAGAGGCCGGCGCCGCGCCCACCGAAAGCGACTTGCCATGACCAGATGGGAACCGCATGTCCCGCGGACGCCGACAACGCGAGTGCTCGAAACCTCCTCCGGAGGCACCTACGAGTTCTGCCACGAAGGCGGCCAGTACCTCGTCCTGCGCTGGAACGACACCCGCTACGAGGAGACCGGCAGAGGGTCGCATGCGAGGGCACGGGACGTATGGAAATCACTCACCGGTGCGAGGAGATGAGCCCGTAAGGTTCGACGGCTATACCAGTGATATCCGTTCTGTGGTCACTGTGCGTGTCGCTGGCGGCAACGCGCACTGGGCTGAATAATGTGCTCAACGCCAGTTAGCCCAACCTTCACGACATGGGCGCAGTCTTTTGTCCGTTACGCTCCCTCGCGGGAGATTGTCCGGCCATGCCCTTAATGACTGATAGATGGCTTTCGTCACGTTCGCATGAAGATGTGCAAGAATTGCACAACCCCCTCTCGCCAGCATGGACAATCCCAAGATGCAGCGCATCAGCCCTCCACTGCGCCAGCGCCACCTCGCTCAGATCCTTCGCGACCTGAGGTCCGATCGAGACCAGACGTTGAGCGACGCGATCACCCAGCTCCGACAGCTCGGACGGGCATGGAGCCGCACCAAGCTTTCCAGAGTCGAGACAGGGGAGAGCCTGCCAACTCCCGGTGACCTGGCCGATCTGCTGGACGTGTACGAGGTGAACTCCGACACGCGGGCGACATGCGAGGAGCTTGCCCGCCAAGCCCGCCTGAAGCCCTGGTGGAAGGAGTACGCAGCCGTAGTAGGGGAGTACGTTGCGCTTGAGACCGAAGCCACGATTGAACGCTCCTGGCAACCTCTGCTGGTTCCGGGTCTGCTCCAGACGGCGGACTACGCGCGGGAGATCTTCACTGCGGGCCAGCACGGCTCTTCGCCTCGCCTAGTAGAGCTCCAGCTCAAGGCACGTCTCGCCAGGCAGCGTGAACTTCTCGGCTGTGATCTTCCAGTCGAATTGCATGGGGTTATCGGTGAGCAGGCATTGCGCCGCAGGATCGGCACCCGAGACACCATGTTCGAGCAGCTCGAGAGGCTGGTCGTCATGGCCTCCTGGCCCAACGTGGTCATCCAAGTGCTTGAGGATTCAGTGGGTGCTCACCCGGGGCTGAGCGGCCCCTTCGTTCTGCTGTCCTTGCCTGGTGGGGCGAACTACGTGTACTTCGAGACGCCGCCGGATGAACGGGTGGCCGATAAGATCGACACCGTCCGTGAGTACGAGCGCTGCTTCGAGCGTCTCGCGGCCTTGGCGTTGACTCCCGAGCAGTCCGCCGTCTTCGTCTCGGAGATCCTCAAGGAGCTGTAGTTGCTGTCCCAGGAGTGGCAGAAGAGTTCGTGGTCGGACACCGCTGACGGCTGCGTCATGGTGCGACGTAACGGTGACCGTGTCGAGGTGGGGGATACGAAGCCGGAAGGGGCGGGGCTGGTGTTGTCCTTCACTCCGTTGGAGTGGTTGTGCTTCCGCGAGGGCTTCGTGGCCGGCCAGTTCGACCTGGAGGAGTGGCACGAGACGGGAGGCGTGAGCGCTTCCGGCTAGCTGGAACGTTGCATTCCC
Organism: Nonomuraea endophytica; assembly: GCF_014203235.1. GTDB lineage: Bacteria > Actinomycetota > Actinomycetes > Streptosporangiales > Streptosporangiaceae > Nonomuraea > Nonomuraea endophytica. The sequence goes on from NZ_JACHIN010000010.1 coordinate 221,652, forward strand.
TGGGCCTCGGCGCGAGCGTCGTTTCGGCCCTGTCGGTACGCCTCTGAGAGTGTCTGGGGTTCCGGCAGGCCGTATGGCAGGGCGAGGAGTCCCAGGAGTGCTCCCACCAGGATCAACGCTACGAACGCGGCGGTGAGAGCGGGGTGTTCGGCGGTGTCTGGCGTTGTGACGCTGATGAGCATGGCGGTGGCCGCTCCGCACAACGCGGTTACAGCGCCCGTGACTTGGATGGCTCGCCTCATTGGGGCCCCCTGAAATAGTTCGAAACCTTTCCCGTTTTGGGTGAAGATCACACTATGACACCGGCCGGGATTCCCGCACCATGCCCTCCATTAGCGACGATAGGTGATCGTTATCTTTTCTTGCTGATCTAGAGGTTACGATCCGCAGTGGGCTTACGGGGCAAGGCTCTCGCGAGTGGCGGGTTATGGCCGTGGCCAAAACAGGCCGAACGAATCCATGGACACACACGGCGAGAGCGGTTTTTCTTGACGCTCACGCAGAAAGTTGACTCTTGCACTGCCGCATGTCAGTTGCAGGTGCACAGAGCGAGGAAGAGAAGGGAACGGTCCACGATGGACTCCAATCTCAGGACGAAGATCGGCTTGTACCTTGCGGCTGGGGCGGCAGTCGTCGCGATCATCCTGGCGGGCGCGCTCCCAGGCGCCGCCGACAGCGACCCCGGCGCGCCGCTGAGTTCGACCACGGCAGAGCCGATCCCGAGCCCTGAGTCTGAATCCGCCAGCGCTTCATCTGACGATTTGCAGGGCCCGGCCTCGACAAGCAGCCCGACGTCGACGCCGCGTTCGACATCCCCGGTGGCCGAGCGGAACGCGCACGGAAGCGGCTGGTAGAGCTGATACAGGCGCCTTCGCGCTCCGGAAGCAGCGCATGCTGACACGACAGAACAGGCGCATGCGCGCATGCATGGTCGCCGCAACCGCTGGTTGGGGCCTAAGTTCGCTCGCCGGCGCGCTCGTGGTGCTCGGCCCGGCCGGGCCGAGCACCCACGCCTTCAGCCTGCTCACAATGTGGCTTCTCGCCGTGCCGATCCCGGCCTCCGTATGCGCTGCACAACAGCGCCACCGAAAAGCCCGAGCAGCCACAGCTCGGCTCGCCTACGAACTCGGCCTTCTCCACGAACAGGACCTCGCCCCCACGATGCCCCTCCGGTGAAACGACGCAACGCATAAGCCGACTAGGAGAAACAGGTGTACAAGGCGCTCGGGCTCGACCACGAGGAGAGCCACGTCTACCAGTTCGTTCTGGCCAACAGCCCCATACCCCGCGGCGAGGTCATCGAGAGGTTCGGTGGCCCAGCGGAGAGGCTGTTAGGGAACCTGGCGGAACGCCATCTCACCATGGGCGATGAGCTGATCAGCGCGTGCAACCCGGCGCTGGCCTTGAGCGGTGGTGTGCTCCGCATCCAGAAGGAGTACACCACCGCGAAGTCCGCACTGGATGACCTGGTCAGCCGCTTCAACGAGAACCCGAACAACTGGGAGTCGGCGGACAACCCGGTTGAGGTCATCCGCGATCCCGCGATCATCACGAAAACGTTCTCGGAGATCCGGGACACTGCGGTGCGGGAACTGAGGGCCATGTACACCTACCCCTACCAGTTCGTCACACCCTTGGTTGACGACGTCGTGGAGCACACCACGACGTGCCGAATCCTGGTCGAGCCGAGCGTCTTCTCTGACCCCGCCGCCCGCCGGGACATCACCAAGTCGCACAACAGCGGGTGCGAGGTGCGAGTCGCGCCGGACGACGATCTCCCAACGAAGATGCTGGTGAAGGACCGAGAGCTGGCGATCATGCCGCGCGACCGAGAGACCGGCGCTGTCCTGGTGATCCAGCCCGGCCTGATGATGTCGTTAGTCCTGGCGGCCTTCGACGCCCGGTGGGCGCAAGGCGTACCGGCCCGCGCGTTCGTCCGGCGCACTGGCGCCGAATCAGGCACGCGAGTGCGCCGACCCAAGGCCGTTCTGTTCGACGAGGACGGATTGCAGATCCTCAGCATGCTGGCTGACGGGGCGACGGACTCGATGATCGTCAAAGCGACCGGGGTGTCACAGCGCAACCTGACCCGCCGGATCGGCCAGTTCCTGGATTTCTGCGGCGCGAGGAGCCGATTCCAGCTGGGATTCATCGCGGCGACCAGCGAGTGGATGCCGAAGCGCCAGGCGTCGTAGCCCGGCTCCGCAAGCAGGTCCGCTAGCGAGCTCTGAATCGGAGCGTCGCGGCGTGCATATCCATGAGGGCATCGATCTGGCCGAACAGCACGTCGCGCATCTCCTGGCGGTCCTGCTCCGTCGCGCCGGGCACATTGTCGATCTCTGCCAGCTGGCGGAGGAGCTTCTGCTTGGTCCCCGCGGGAATGTCGTCCAAGCTGACCTTGGAGGCCGCCAGCTCGGTCTTGGCGCGCGCGTCGATCTCCTTGCGGAGCAGTTCCGCAGCGTCGGTGCGTCCAGTCGCCGCGATTTGCTCGGGGGTGGCGTAGAGGACGAGCCCGATGAGAACGAGCTCCCAGTCCTCCGCGATCTTCCGGCCGGCTTCGATGTTGCGCCACGTTCCGTCGCTGAAGCCGTACCCATCGGGGGCGATCTCCGTCAGCCGCTTCATCGCGGTCGACAGGCTCATCTTGCGGCTTAGCGCAGCAGGTCGTTCCCGTAGCTGGCGTATGAGGCTGGCTTCGGGTGGCAGAGCTGGTGAGGCGCTCTTGTTGGTGGCCACAGCCCGGCTCCTTCGTGATTTCCGTGATCCTGCGGTTTTTGCGCTTGCTGCGCCAACCGTACCAGGGAGTACGCGGAATGCCAGTACCTACAGACACTTCTCAGCATCACGATGACGTGCGCGATTTTCGCGAATTTCTCGAAAATCCTTGACTTTCTCGAATGATCGACTAGCGTCTGATTGTGCTAGTAGATCATCACCAACCAAGGTCGCGATGGGGGACATGAACCCCGTGAACGACCTCATCGAAAGCGTGCAAGACCTGGTCAACGGCATTCTCGACGCAGCGGCTCCCCCCAGGAAGAAGCTCTTCACCGTCCAAGAAGCCGCACTAGCGATGCGCGTGAGCCCATCCACCGTCCTCGGGCTCATCCGAGACAAGAGCCTGGCCAACATCTCGATCCACAAGAAGAGCTTCCGCATCCCGCGCCAAGCCCTCCGAGACCACCTGTTCCACCGATACGTCGCCTCCGAACTCGCGGCGGCCACGCAAGAACTCGCACTCGTGCAGCTGGAGCTCAAGCGCCGCAAGGCCGAGCTCGACCGCGTCACCAAACGCCTCGCCCAAGCCAGCGACGCGCCCGCCCCATAGCCCCCACCCGAAAGGAATCGTCGTGCCTCGACTCACCCCCTCTACGCTGAGCCTCCGTACCCGCCGCAGCACATGGACCGTCGTCCACGCCCAGCAGCTGGACGTGGTCATCCGGCGCACGCCGGACAACCGCAACCCCCGCTTCTACGCCTACCGCCACATCGCTGGGCTCACGTGGATGCAGATCCCCGGCCACTTCTACCGGCTCGACCAGGCCCGCGTCGCTCTCGCAAGCGAATCCGCCAGCATCACCGTCTGGGAGTTGCTGACGCCTCTGCTCGACCTCGCGGCCAAGACCCAGCCGCTCAGCACCGAGCCCCTTCCCATCGCGGCCGGTGGTGACCGATGAGCGCCCCCCTCGACGCCGAGACGCACGCCATCCGCCGCATCGTCGGGCAGTACGGCAAGCCCACCGCGATCCTCGCCCTCTACGCCCACCAGCACGAGACGTGCGCTGCCTATGGCCCGCTGCGCGCCGCGCTGGTTGAGAGCCTCCCCGAAGAGCTCGACCCCCGAGAGGCATCCGACCTGGCCGACGAGCTGATCGACCAGGTCCGCCGCCACATCCTGATCGCCGAGTACGCCCCGGAGCCCACCGCGTGACCAGCACCACCCTGAACCCCCCGGGCGAGCAACCGCCCAACGAAGACGAACTCGACGCCTTCATCGGCGCTCTCCGCGAAGAGCAGCCCGCCGAGCAGCGGCGTCACCCGTACCTCCACGCGCCGTCGTGGCGCGGCGGGCCGGCCTTGGGCACCTACGGCGAGTGGGAGTACGAGCGCGAGCGTGGTCTGTGACGGTCCTGACCGCTCACCAGATCCCGGACGTTCAGCCCGGCTCCACGGAGTGGCTTCGCTACATGTCCGCTTCCAAGGCCGCCGCTGTGCTCGGCCTGTCGCCATGGGAGTCGCCGTTCTCCCTGTGGTGCCTCATGGCCGGGCTGGTCGAACCGGAACCCCAGACCAAGGAGCAGGCCCGCGGCCACTACCTCGAGCCCGCGGTCGCGAACTGGCTTGCCGACCGGCACCCGGAGTACCGGATGCTGCCCGGCGGCACCTGGGTCAGCAACGATCGGCCCTGGCAGCTCACCTCGCCGGACCGGCTTTTCTACGCCGGGGACGAGCTGGCCGAGCTGATCGAGTGCAAGACCGACGCCGACGGCCGCGAATGGGGCAAGCCCGGCACCAACGAGATCCCGCTGTACTACCTCGTCCAGGTGTTGTTCCAGATGGACACCATCGGCGCCCGCCGGACCCGCGTCGGCCTGCTCACCGGCAGGCTCGAATTCCGCGAGTACGTGGTGGACTACGACGAGCACTACGCCGCCGTGATCCGCGAGCGGTGCGAGTCGTTCATGGCCTCCCTCCTGCTGGGAGACATGCCCGACCTCGACGACCGTAAGGCCACGTACGAGTCGCTGCGTCGCCAGCACCCCCTGATCGACCGGGCTGGCAAGTACTTCATGGAGCCCGGCCTGGCCATCGAGGTGATCGACGCGCTCCAGGAGCTCGAATCCGCAGAAGCAGCAGTGCTGACGGCCAAAGGGAAACTGCTGGTCGCCATGGGCACCGCCCGCCGGGCCTACTTCAACGGCGACCTGGTCGCTATCCGCATGGCCAAGGGCGCCGAAGGTGTGCCCTTCCTCAAGTTTGAGAAGGCCCTGCCCGACATTTCCGACCTCGTAGGAGCATTTTGATGACCACTGAAACGCTGCCCGCCGTGATTCGCCGCGAGGACACCCTCGTCGAGCGGCAGGAGTACGCCAAGGCCCTGGCTGTGTCGGACCTCCTGCCCGCCCAGTACCGGAACAAGCCGGGCAATGTGCTGTACGCGGTCGAGTTTGGCCGCTCTCTTGGCATCTCCCCGATGGCCGCCATCCTTGGCGTGCACATCATCGAAGGCCGGGCCTGTGCCTCCTCCGGGCTCATCTCCGCGCTCGTGCGGGACGCCGGCCACAGGCTGCGCATCTGGGTCGAACGTAACCCCCAGAACGGGGCGCTGGTGAAAGCGGTCGCCACGATCGTCCGTGGTGACGACCCCGACTTCGAGTTCCGCGCCGAATGGACGTGGGACCGCGCCGTCGCTGCCGGGGTCACGGGCAAGAAGGTGTGGCAGAACTATCGGGAAGGGATGCTGAAGGCTCGCGCGATCACTGAAGTGGCCCGCGAAGCCTGCGAGGAGGCCCTGCGCGGCGTCGGCTACACCCCCGAAGAGCTCGGCGCAGAGGTCAACGAAGACGGCTCCATCGTCATCACCGACGCCAGGACGCCGCAGGGCCAGTCCCTCGGTGACGCGCTCGGCGTCAACCCCGGCCACGGTGACGACTCCCAGGACACCGACAAGGCCAGCAAGAAGCAGCGCAACGAGATCGGCGCGGCGATGGTCGCCCAGGGATACACCAAGGAGACCGCGCCCGGCTTCCTGTCGAAGGTCGCGCAACGGCCGGTGCAGAAGTCCGAGGAGCTGACGGGGGCAGAGGCCGCCCAGGTCATGCACGCCCTCAACATGGCGGCCAAGGCCCAGACCGCGCCAGAGGCCCAGCCCGAATCCGAGCCCCAGGCCGCAGCGGATGACGACATCCACGAGGGCGAGCTGGTCGACGACGAGGAGCCGCACGAGGCCGAGCCAGTCGTGATGATCAGCAAGGGCCAGCAGGCCGAGATGCACGCCCTGCTCAAGGACTGCGAGATCACCTCCGCCACCGGGGCGGGCTCGAAGGCCATCAACGACGAGAAGCGGTTCACCTACCTCTCCCACTTCCTCAACCGCCCAATCACCTCCAGCAGCGAACTCACATACGAGGAAGCACAGGGCGTGGTCGCCGCGCTGCGGCAGCTGCGAGCCGAGATCGAGGCGGAGCGGAACCTTCAGCTCTCCCAGATCGGCGGCCTGTTCCAGGGCCTCGGCGTCGAATCCAAGGAGGACCGGCTCCGCGACACCTCCGCCCTCCTCGGCCGCACCATCACCAAGCCGGACGAGCTCTCCTCGGCCGACCTCGCCACGCTCCTCCAGGGCCTGAACGCGGCCGGAGGCGTCATCGATGCCTGGACCGCACTCATCGCCCAGGTGGAGGCCGCCCGCGGTGAGGACGGTCAGCACTGATGGCCCGCGCGAGGGCTCCTCAGCACGGCAAGGCCGGAACCTACAACGGCGGTTGCCGCTGCGTGTCGTGCACTGCGGCGGTGGCCGAGCGGCTGCGCATGACCCGGGCCAACCTCCGAGCGAGGGCGATCTCCCATCCGGAGCTGGTGCCGCACGGCACCTCCGGCGCTTACCACAACTGGGGGTGCCGTTGCGATACCTGCAAGTCCGCCCAGAAGGCCCGCACTCGCCGCAAGACCACGTGATCTGGAACGGAGACCCATCATGATCAGACAGGTGTTCGTCGCGGACACGCCGTTCAGTCCCGAGCAGATCTACCACCAGGTCAGCCTGACGGAGCTCACCCTCGTTGTGGGCCAGCTCCGTGTCCCGGCCTCGGGAGGCGACTTGAGCGCCCTCGTCGACGCCGAGCGGATCGCCGACAAGCTGGGGCGCGTGGTTGCCGCCTACCACCGTGACCTGAAGATCCGGATCGGCCAGCTCCAGCGCGCGGACGAGCAGCGAGCGACCGCCCCCGCGCTGTGCGCCTGCGGCCAGCCGGCCGAGCCCGGCATCACGCACCAGACGGACGCGCCCTGCTACCGCGACGAGTCCCGCACCGCCGCCACACTCGAGCCGGAGAGCGCCCTGGGCGACATCGACCCGCACCTAGCCAAGGTGGTGGATCGCGTGTTCGCGACCCCCACCCACGAAGCCACTCAACCCGCAAGCTAAACCGCTTGCGAAAGTCACCTCACCCGAAGAAGGAGTCCGCCATGGGACCCACGAAGGCGCAGATCGTGCTCAACGGCGACGGCAGCGCCGACTACAGCGTCATCGACTACGACGAGGAGACCGGGCCGTACTGGTACGTCTTCATCGACGACACCCCGGTCGCACCGGACAGGCCACTGCCGCTCACCCACGCGCTCCGCGAGTTCGAGAGATGCGCCCGGCAAGCCATCGAGGAGGACGACGGCGAGAGCGTCGAGCTGCGCCCGTGCACCCCCGATGACCTCGAATGGGCGGGCGTCACCGGTGCCGCTAACGGGGGTGAGTGACCATGTTCCTCGCCATTCTGCTTGCGGCGGCGTACTGGCTGATCAACTCCTGGCTGATCATGCTGGTGGTCGCCTACCTTCACCACCAGTGGTGGGCCGTCATCCCCGAGATGACCTATGGCAACGCCGTCGTCACCTCCCTCCTGCTGCACGCGATCGCCGTCCCGGCGGTCGCCACCATCTCCAAGGGTCGGCGGCGATGAGCCGATACACCATTGCCAACGAGCCTGGTGCTTCCGCAGGTCGCACGACCGAGGTCGGTTGGGACGCGCCGCTGTCCACCTACTTCCTGTCGGCGTTCGAGCCCGGAGACGGTGCGGACGGCGACGACACCGAAGTGTTCTGGTACGGCTGCACCCCGGCGGAGGTGCCGACCGTCGAGGCGCTCGACGTGCTGCTCGCCAAGCACAACCTCGTCGTCACCGCGCCGATCGCCTACGCCCTCGTCCAGGACCGCGAGCGTGAAGGCCACCGATTCTCCACCCGGCCGGCGGCAGCGCTCATCGCAGACCTGGTCCGCCCCATCGTCGACGACGCCCAGCAGGCGCGCATCGATGCCGAGCTCGCCCGGCGGCCCTCGTGAGGGCCCTCATCGTTCTGACCCTCGTCGCCATCATCGCCATCGCCTACGTCGCCGTCGTGTGGATCCAGTCCCGCGTCAAGGGCGCCCGCGAAAGCCAACGCGAACTCGCCCGGCACCGCCAGCTCGTCGCCGAACTCCACCAGCTGGCCATCGACCAACTCGGCGTCGACCCCACCGCCCAGCTCCTCGAACTGAAGATCCGCAAATTCCACACCGCCCCCTCAACCCGCAAGGAAGCTCGTTCATGACCCGCAAGTACATCCCCGCCGCCATCCTCGCCCTGGCAGCCCTGACCGCCTGCTCGGTCACCACCGAGACCAACGAGCAGGCCATCGACTACGACTACGACATGTTCTCCGGCACCACGAAGAAGGAATCATGTGTCGCGCCGGGCCAGCGCTCCATGCTCGACATCAACGACTACGGCGTGGTCCTACCCGCCGACCTGCGCACGTTCGAGTTCGCCGGGTCGGCCGATCCGAAGAACCCGAACGCGGTCGTCGTCAAGGAGGGGGCAGAAACCGGCCCGATCACGGTCTCCGCTGCCGGGAACATCACCATGCTGGTCAGCGGTGTCGCCTCGTTCAACCTCACCACCGACTGCGCCACCCTCGACGAGTTCTGGCGCAACATCGGCCGCAAGTACGCCGCCGACACCCCTGACGGCTGGCGGCGCATGCTGAGCGTCGTCGTTCAGCAGCCGCTAGACCGTGCGATGGATGCCGCGGCCAAGGCGTACACGTGGGAGCAGCTCTCCGGCGACAACACCGTCAAGCAGAACTGGGAGAAGGCAGTCGCCGATTCGCTGCCGGGCTTCATCCAGGAGCAGACCGGCAAGCAGTACTTCACCAACTTCAAGCTGACGCTCCAGATGCCGATGGCTCCGCCAAGCCTCCAGGACGCGAAGACGGCCAAGGAAGTCGCCAACCAGCGCAACGAGGCGCAGAAGGCTGAGAACACCCGCGCGCTCACCGAGTTGGACCAGATCAAGGCGCTCAAGGATGTGCTGGGCATCGAGGGCGCGGTCCTGTGGCGGGCTGTCGAGAAGGGCCAGCTCCAGGTGTACGTGACTGGCGACGGCAAGGTCAACGTCACTCCTGGCAAGCCGTAGTCCGCGCTGCACCCCACTTCGCTGCTCGGCCGCGGCGGATCACACCGCGGCGGCCGGCGGCGTCCTCCACCGTCCCACGCTCGCATGAAAGCGATCAACAAAGTGACTCTCCAACTGTCCGACCTGTACGGGCCGCGCCTGCGCGCGCTCGATTCGGCCACGAAGTATCCCGCGATCCCGACCTACCACACACTCGACAAGTCGCGGCGCAAGTCGCCGCTGCTCGACGAGGACCCCATCTCGTTCCGCGGCACCGTCTGGGGCTACGAGAAGGTGGACGGCACTAACGGGCGAATCGTTCTGCTGCCAGAGAACTCCGGCTGGCTGATCGGCTCACGCGATGAGCTGCTGACCGCCGTCGGTGACCTGGTGGTGCGCGACGCACTCGGCATCGTCGCGACGCTGAGCCGCATCGCCGAGCGGCTAACCAATCCCCGCCGGGACATGGTCGTCACCGCGTATCTGGAGGTTTACGGCCAGCAGGGCGAGGCCGCCGCGCAGTACGGCAACCGAAGCGTATCCAGCGCACGGCTGTTCGACGTGTCCCTCGTGCCCGTCTCAATCCTCGATCGTGACGTCGAGGCTGTGGCCCGCTGGCGGGACCACGGCGGGCAGGAATGGCTGGACGAGGGGCAGCTGGACGGCTTCGCCGAGGACCAGAGCGTGCAGCGGGCTCCGGAGCTGTTCGCCCTAGCATCCCACATGCTGCCGACCACGGTCGCCGACATGCGCGTGTTCATGGAGCGCTACGCCACCACGGCGGCGCAACTGAATGGAGCGCCTGGACGCAGCGAGGGTCTGGTGCTGTCCAGCACAGACCGGCGGACCAAGGCGAAGGTCCGTTTCGCCGACTATGACCGGACGCTGGCGCTTCGCGCTGATGCCGCCAAGTAGGTGAAGCCCGTGCTCGCCGCGCTGTGGACCGCTGATCCGTACTTGGTGGTCATGCTCGCCGGGCTTGGCCTGATCCTCACGATCCTCGCCGCCGCAGCGCTGTGGCTCGACGTCGAGTCACAGCGCCCGCACACCGATATCGAAACCCAGGGGGACGAGTCTTCGTGATCAAGGACATTCTCGCCGTCATCGGCGGCTTCGTAGTCGCAGCGTGGGTGCTCTTCATCGCCGGAGCATGGCTCGACCACCGCCGTGCTCAACACCGCCGCCGCAAAGCGGACCGTCTGGCCGCGAAGGCCCAGGCCCGAGCCATCGAGTCGAGCCCAGACGGCGTGGATGACCGCGTCTGGGACCTGTACATCCGCGAGCAGGGCTTGACCAGCATCAAGGCCCCGAAGGAGTGGCGTCGGTGATCAACGACTCCCAGCCGCTGGAACTCACACCGGACAGTCTGTTTCCTGCGGGCGGCAGAGAGGAGGACGCCGAGCGCGCTCTGCTTCTGTGCGAAGCACTCGCCCCTGGGACCGGCCAGATGATGATGGCCGTGATTGACGGCGAACCGCCCAGTAAGAGCCGCCCGCGGTTCACACGAAACGGGAAGCCATACCGAACCAAGGAAGACGTCGATGCCGAAGCGCGCACGGCGCAGCATCTTCGACGCATTTTCGACCAGCCGTGGACCGGAAATATCGCACTGGGCTGCATCTTCTTCCGGCCCAACAAGCAGCGCATCGACGTGGACAACATGATCAAGCACGTGTGCGATGCGGCCAACGGCATCGCCTGGAACGACGATTCCCAAGTCACAGCGGTGTACGGAGTGGCCGAACTCGACCAGCAGAGCCCTCGAACCGTTCTCATCTTCGCCCAGCATCGCTCGACCCTCACTCGAGGAACCGACAACGTTCGCCCTTGCGAGTACTGCGGTACGCCCTTCGAGCTTGTCGGGCGCACGACGAAGAGGTTCTGCACCGCAGCGTGTTCGTACAAGGCCAGAGGCTATGACCTGTCCGAGCCGATCTTGTGCAAGCAGTGCGGGCAGCTATTCCGCCGGACGACGAAAGCTCAGATTCTGTGCTCACGCGAGTGCCGGGCGGATAGTGTTCGCGGCCGAAACCGCAGCAGAGGCGGACCACCGAGCAACTGCGCGACATGCGGCAAGCCCTTGTCTCACAGGCGCGGTGGTCGGTGTCGAGATTGCTGGCGCGCCAATCCAGCCAATATGGGAGCGGGGGAGTCTCGTGGTTGAACGCCCCCACGGCTACGCCAAGTCCACGCAGTACATCCGGCTTCAAAGCGAGAAGCGGCACGCCAACCGGCAGGGTGTGACTGCTTGATCCGGACCCTCCTAGGCGACGTCCCCGACTTCCACGCCCGCGCGGCCTGCGGCGGCAAGGCCACCGTCATGTCATCCAGGGACGACAGCGGCATCGCCCAGGCTAAGGCGATCTGCGCCCGCTGCCCGGTGCTCAACGACTGCCGGGCATGGGCTGGCGAGCTCAGAGAGGAGAAGGACCCCGAGATGGTGCTCGGCGGCCTCACTTGGCTGGAGCGCCGTCAAGGCGTGCCGTCCGGCGAGCGCAGGTGCAACACCTGCCAGCAGGTCAAGTCGTTCACCGAGTTCGGGCGCAGAAGCAAAGGCAAAGGCGGCAGGCAGTCGATCTGCCTGGATTGCAGCAGGCAGCAGTCCAAGGCCGCATACGACCGGCGCGTCCAGCAGAAACGCGACGCCCACAAGAACAGCCAGGCCACGTCATGACCTTCAAGCCTCCCCACGAGGAGGGCGCCCCGGTCGTCGTGGATGGCGAGGTCGTCGGCTACCAATACGCCTTGTTCGACATATGCCACCACGAGCCAATTGAGGAAGGGCCAAATCGATGATCCCCACCGGTCGTGAGCTTTCCCTCTGCGGGCTGTGCCGCGAACCCATCCTGTGGACCGTCACCGAAGCGGGCAATCGTCTCGCCGTCGATCCCAACCCAGCCGCCACAGGGAACACCGCGTGCTACCGGACCGGGCCGCGCGCGTGGAAGTCCAGAGCCCTGCACGGGGTCGAGGCGTTGCCCCGACAGCCCTGGGAGGACGTGTTCATGCCGCACGTCGCCACCTGCGCCCGCGCCAACCCCGTCCAGACCGAACTGCCCGCTGTCCTTCCGCCCAACGTGGTCCGGCTCGACCTAGCCCGCCAGCGCCGCGCCCTGAAAGGAGCCCGCCGAAATGCGACACGGTGAGTACGCCACCTACACCGTCCAGAAATGCCGCTGCACGGAATGCAAAGCAGCATCCGCCGCCTACGCACGCGAACGACACCGGCTCCTGGCGTACGGCAGGTGGAAGCCGTTCGCCGACACCGAAGCCGTCCGGGCCCATGTGCTGAACCTGCGCCGGTACATCTCCTATGACGCCATCGCCCTCCTGGCGCAAGTCCCTGCACGCAGCATCGACCTGCTGGTGTACGGCGAGGCTGGCTCGCCGGGGTCAGCCCGGATGAGGACGGAGACCGCAACGCGGCTGCTCGCGGTCTCCATCGACCTTGACCAGATGCCCGACGAGATGCGGATCAGCGTGGCCGGCAGTCGCCGCCGCCTCCAGGCGCTCATGCTGCGCGGCTGGGCCATGCCGCTGGTGTCCGAACGGTGCGAGGTACCCCGTTGGCAGCTCGACAAGGTGCTCAACGTTGCGCTGATCCTGCGGGTCTTCCAGGCTCGCGCGATCCGCGACGTGACCGCCCAACTGTTTGACCAGGACCCGCCACTCACCACCCGCAGTGAACGGCATACCGCTGCCATCGTCCGCAACCGCGCGCGACGCAACGGCTGGGTGCCCTTGGCGGCCTGGGACGACATCGACGACCCCGACGTAGAACCCGACCTCGGCACCACTGTTCCACGGGCCCAGGCCATCACTGAGGACGCAGCGTTCCTCGCCGAGCAGGGCCTAACCCCCAACCAGGTGGCCGAGCGCCTCCAGATTTCCCGCGGCTATCTACAGAAGGCCAGAGCCCGCGCCGCAGCCACCAGCGCCTGACGTCCACCGATCGGAGACCCGTGAAAGCACTCAAGGAAGCGCCCTACGACCGGCGCGGCAACCTCATGCACTACCCGCAGGACGACTACCGGCGGGTCGAGACCGGCGAGTATGCCGTGGTGCCGCCGGACTGGAGGCCCATCACCGAGTTCACCGCGACCCTCACTATGACAGGTCGCCGCCGTGGCCGGTCGGCCGCCTATTTCATGTGGACCGACCAGGACGGACACGAGTGGCCGATGTTCCTGGCCGACCTCGACCACCTGATCAGCTCGGCCACGATCAAGAATGGCGTCGCCACCGGCACCTGGACAGTCGGTAAGCGCGGCGCCAACTTCGGCATCCGCTATGTGTCGCAGGGCGAGGGCAGCGCGTGAATCGCCGTCCCAGCTACGCCGACCGGCAGCTCAACGCGAAGCCCCGCGGCGCGCACAACAAATGCGTGGACAGCGAAGACCACGCGTGGAAGCCGCTGTCGTTCGTGTTCGAGTGCCAGCTGCTCGACGCGCATGGCCGGGTCCGGATCCGCCAGCCGAACACGACGGCCGCCCGGGTGTACTGCATCTGCCTGGGCTGCCGGTCGTGGACGTACGTCGAGACGGACTGGGTCGGCTACTACCTCGGTGGGCCCGAGCACGTCGATCCGACGCTCGACAACCCCGACGAGGTGTTCGCGGACGACGTAGCCCAGCCGGAGCAGCCGCTATGCGAGTGGTTCGTGTGGGTCGGCCAGCCGTACAACGCGTGCGACCGGTGCGGCGAACCGGCCTGGGAGCACCGCGGCCAAGAGACCCACATGAACGGCGGCCCGCCCGAGGCCGATGAGTCAGTCCGTCGCCTCTGGGCGCCAGGCATGGCAGACCACATCCGAAAGAAATGGGAGAGCACCTGATGCGCATTTACTACGGCACCGAGTTTCTCGACACGGGAACCACGATCGAGCTGATCTCGATAGGAATCGTCGTCGACGACGGCCGCGAGTACTACGCCGTCAACTTCGATGCGCCGTGGCAGAAGGTCGCGCAGCACGACTGGCTGATGGAGAACGTCGTCCCGCATCTTCCGCTGGTCGACGGGATCCGGAGGGGCCCGTTCGGTGGGCAGCCGCAGTTTCAGATCGACCCGACGAACGTGGCCGTGAAGCCGCAGTGGGTGATCGCCAACGAGGTGCGCGAGTTCATCTTGTCGACGCTGGAGCCGGAGCTGTGGGCCTACTACGCGGCGTACGACCACGTCGTTCTCGCGCAGCTGTGGGGGCCGATGGTGAATCTGCCGACTGGTGTCCCGATGTTCACGTGTGACCTGAAGCAGGAGCATGTCCGGTTGGGCCGACCGCCGTTGCCGTCCCGGGATGGGGATGAGCACCACGCTCTGGCCGACGCCCGCCATAACCGGACGATGGGCACGCTGCTGGAGGGCATCGCTCGGCCGGTCGAGCTACTCGAACTCGTCGAGTTTGACCCCGAGGAGGCTGACGCGTGAAGACCTGGAAGCGCTGGCAGGTCATGGCAGAGATGAGGCTCGGGGGCCGTTTCACTGAGCCGAGCGTTGACCGGTATCTGCGGCCTCGCCGGTTCTGGACGCGGGCCGGTGCCGAGCGTGACGCGCGACGCCGTCGCGCCCAGGCGGAGCTGGAGCGGAAGCCGCACGTCGCCTACACCGTGGTGGAGGCGCCCTCAGGGAGCGGGGACAACAAGCGATGATCACGCGATGGATTCTGGCGTTCGACCGGCTCGGCATGGTCAATGTGCTGCTGGCCGGTCTCGCCTTCGCCGCTCTTGCGGACGGCCTGATGGACGTTGTGCAGCTGGACGTCGGTGACGTGGTGAACAAGCTGATGGTCGCCGCGCTGGCGTTCTCGCTGCTCGGGACACGTCTCGATCGGGATGCGGCGCTCGCTGCGCGCGAGAAGGGTCCCGCGTTGGAGGACGGCCGCGGCCAGCACGGCGAGGTGGCCCGGTGAGCGACGAGCGGAAAGCCCCGGCGGCGGCACGGTTCCGGGTGCTCGTCACGGGGTCGCGGACGTGGCGTCAAGGTGACCTCATTGATCGCGCGTTGTCGGCGTTGCGGGTTGAGCACGGGTCGCTCGTCGTCGTGCACGGCGCTTGCCCAAGCGGCGCGGACGGCTACGCGTCGGCCTGGGTGATGCGGATGGCAGCGATCGGGCGGGACGTTGTCGAGGAGTACTACCCGGCGAACTGGGCGAAGTTCGGCGACGCGGCGGGCCCGATCCGCAACCGGGCGATGGTCGATCTGGGCGCGGACCTCGTGCTCGCGTTCATCCGCGACGGGTCGCCGGGGGCGACTCAGTGCGCGCGCTACGCCGAGAGCAGGGGCTTGCTGGTGCGGCGGGTGCTTGCGTGACGGTATGCATGATCAGTAAAGAGAGACCTTCCCTCAAGGCCCTCGGCACGTTGAGGGGGAGGGGAGCGGGTGAGCGCTCGACTGATGGGCGAGGTCGCCGGCTGGCTCGGTACGGCTGCCGCCGAAGGGCTGACCGCGGCCGAGCGGCTGGTGCTGCTGATCGTCGCCGAGCGGGCGAACGAGCACAGCAGGCGCATGTGGACGCACCGTGGCGACCGGCGCGACGACGGGACGCGGATCACGCTGACCGAGCTGATCGCGGACCGGGCCGGGCTGACGCCGCGCGGCCTGAACGACGCGTTGCAGCGGCTCGCCCGGCGGGGCCTGGAGGTGCGGGTGCAGATCGCGACGGACACGCGTGGCCGACCGGTGTTCGCGCGGAAGGGTCACGCGGTCGACTACGAGCTTCCGTTCCTGCCCGCGTCAGTCGAGCTACCCCCGCGACCTGTGGATAGCGGGTCGTCAGGACCCCCGGAACGCGACCGGTAGGTCACGCCACAGCGTGACCTAAGGGCCCGATAGGTCACGCCACAACGTGACCAAAGACGCTCTTAGGTCACGCCACAGCGTGACCCCATCCCTATAAGACCTATCCCTCTAACACCTTCTATCCCTAACGCGGGCCGGGGTCTCACAACCTGAGGTGGAAGGGGACAAGATCACACCCGGCGATATGTGGACAACCCGCAAGCAGAATCGCCAGCAAGGAACGCCCATGACCGACCCCGAGAGCCTCGACCGTCAAACCCGGGTCGCCGTCGCCGCACTCGCCCACCGCATCCGCGAACGCGACCACCAAGACGACCCCACCGACGCCGACATCTTCGCCCTCGAATACCTGCACGCACTCCGCGGCCAAGGCTGGCGACCCACCAACGCCCGCCGGCCAGAACCCTGGACCACCGACCACCGGCCACCCGGCACCGAAACCGCACGCCGCGGCGCCGAACTCGCCCGCGACCTCCTCCGCCGACCCACCAACGACCACCAGGAGCAGGAATGACCACACCCACCCGCACCGACTGGCGCGGCAACCCCTACACGACCGGCACCACCGTGCTCTACGCGCGCAGAATCAGCACCAGCTGCGAAATCGCCGAAGGCGTCGTCATCGACATCTACGACGCCGTCCGCGATGCCCGCACGAACCGGTGGGCCCGCGCCGACCCCGACAACCCCAACCACCAGACGATCACCGGCCGCGACCGCGAAACCCGCGTCATCGTCCAACCCACCGGACGCGAGAGCAAGAACTGGCGGCTGAACACCCGCCAAGCCCGTAACGAGAACTGGATCGGCGTCTATGACGAGCACGGCTCCCCGATCTTCGAGCCGGTCGAGCATGGGCCCGTCGCCCTCACCGCTCTGGCGAACATCACCGTGATCACCCCGTGAGCCGCATCACCGTGCCCAGCGTCGCCATCGCCCGGCGCTGACCAGCACAAACAAACACGCCCCCAGCTTCACACCTCGTCGCTGCTGGGGTTGACCTTCTACGAATCATTCGCGCAATGCGCGCAAAGCTTGACACGAGACGCACGCTAGACGGTCCCAGAATCGACGCTGGGACACAAACAAGGGTCGGTTGGTATCTCTGGATACCCCCGACCCTTTCGTATGCTCAGGGACGACTACAGTGCTTTGACCCTGGTCGGACCAAGATCAAGACGTCCCCTGAATCCGCTGAATCCGCCGACGAGTCGTCTCCGACCACTCCCCATACGCAGCCAACGCCACATCCCGCGCCTGAATCCCCAACTCCCCACGGCACTGAAGCACCAACTCCCGCTGCCGGCGCTCAAACCTCGCCAGCTCGGCCGACACATGCTTCAACTCCGCCAGCGCCACCCGCTGCTCATCAGACAACTCCCGCTCAGCCACCCCGCAAGCGTAGACACAAAATGTCCCACGCGGAAGAGGCGTCAACCAGGGGTGCCACCCCAAGCCCCGCACCAAGAGTCAACCTACATTGACGCACGGCGACGGAAAAGCCTGCCAGACAAGGGAATGCCGCCCTACAAAGTCAGCTAGCCGCCCAGGTTCGTTGTGATCAATTCGTTCCTTATTTGAGATCACTTCGTGCTTCATTGCCTGTGTAGATCACGACACAATTTGTGTCGTGATGACATTCACCAACGCCCGGCGGGCACTCGCGGCACTGGCCGCGACACTCGCACTCACGGGCACACCACTCGCCGCTCTCGCAGCGGCACAGGATGACCCGCCCGGCGGCACGCCGGGACCGGAGGTCACCGTGACCACCACGGTCACGGTGTTCGTTCCGGTCACGGGTCCGCCCGGACCCAAGGGCGACACCGGCCCCCAGGGCCCGGCGGGATCTCCCGGACCCCAGGGTCCGGCGGGTTCCCCTGGTCCGGTCGGCGCGTCCGGCAGGCCCGGCGAACCCGGCAAGGCGGGGGCGGACGGCAAGCCCGGTGCCCAAGGGCCAAAGGGCGACACCGGCCCGTCCGGCAAGCCCGGCGCGGACGGGAAGCCCGGACCTACCGGTCCGCCCGGAAGCACCGGCCCGCAAGGGCAGGCGGGGCCGCGCGGCATCGCCGGTCCGAAGGGTGACCCCGGACTCACAGGTCCGCCCGGTTCGCCCGGACCATTCAGCGTTGCTGGAAAGCCGCAAGCGGAACCGCAAGTGGCTTCCACTAGCAGGGACAAACCCCTCGCGGGTGCCGGACTCGCCAGCGCTGACAAGGGCATCCCGCCCACGGTCGGCCTGACGGTCGGTGCCGTCCTGCTGGCTCTCGCAATCGGAGTCGGACTCACGATCCGAACCCGCAAGCGGAAGCGCAAGCCGGTAAGCGCCTCCAAGCCCGCCACGTCCACGGACACGGGCGACGAGACGCAAGTCCTGTAACAACCCCCGGCGCTCCCGTACAGGGCGGGAGTGCCACCTCAGCCCGAAAGGCGAGAGATCATGACCAGCTTCACCCCAAGCGAGATCCTTACCGGCATCGGCGACGCGCTTGCCGCGTTCGACAAGCTCAACCGCTTCACCCGGTACGTTCCCCTGGTTCCCGCTGTCTGGGCCTACTACTTCACCATTGGCGAGCTCACGGGCGACGCGATGCCCGTTGACGGGCTGGTCAAGGCGGGCGACGACGACGACGCCGCGCACGTCTTCACCGACGCCAAGGGCGGCAAGTGGATCAAGCGCTCTGCGCGCGGTCTGGCCAAGCTGGGCGGAGACGCCGCCTACCTCACGGCCATGCCCCCGGCGCAGTTCCGCGCCGTGATCGACAAGATCCGCGCCGACGCTGCGGAAGCCGAAAGCCAGCGCATCAGGGACGAGCTGGAGGCCGCCAAGGCGGAGCTGGCCGCGCTCAAGAGCGCCAAGCCCGCCGCCAAGCCCGCCGCGAAGTAGCACAACCGGCGCGCGGTTCGGGGACCGCGCGCCACCCCTCACGACCTAGCCAGTCAGCCAACCTCACCCGAACGGAGCAACACCATGCGAATCCTGGTCAACGTCAAGACGCCACTACTCCGCAAGGCGGAGCGTTACGGCATCTCAGTTCACCGCGTCATGCACGACGCGTTGGCCGCCGCCGTGGCCAAGGCGGAAGCCGTCGCGCCCGTCAAGGTGTCCGACCGCATCGCCGTCGCGAACCTATGCGTTGCGACGGCAGCGGAAGACTGGGCAGACATCCTGCACATGGCGGGAGTGGTCGCGCCGGTCCTCACCATGGAAGAGCGGAACGGCGTGCGTCACGTGGTCGCCGACGACGGTTGGCTTGTGCAGGTCTGCACGTGGCTGACCAAGAAGCCCGCAGAGGTGCGTATCGTCACGAACACGGCTGTCACCATCTGGCGTGAGCTGGCCGACGCGACTGGCCTTGCCGCCAAGTCCTACTCTCGCCGCACGCCGAAGCACCTGGAGAGCGCTTACGCCGACGCCGTTGCCACGCTGGCTGACGACATGGCCAAGACCAAGGCAGCTCTCGCGACGCACGTTGGCGACGTCGCGCCGCGCCGCCGCGCGTAGTCCGCGCGAAGCCGCCGCAGGCGATCACCGCTTGCGGCGGCTTTCGCATGTCTGGGGGTACCCCCCAGGAGCCGGCCGCTGGTCGCGCTGCTGTTGGCGTCGCACCTCGCCGGGGTTGCCGCATGATGGTTGGTGTGTGGGTGGATCTTGATGGTGCTGCGTTGCGTGTTGGTGTGTCTCGTTCGACGGTGAATCGGTGGGTGGCGTCGGGTGCGCTTGGGTGTTGGGTGGTTGATGGGGTGTCGGGGGTGCCTCGGTTGCGTCGTCCGGGGGAGGGGGGTGGGGTAGTCAGCGTGTCGGAGTTGCTGAGGGTTGAGCGGGAACGGAGGAGGGCGCGGGGGCGGCCGGGGGCGCGACTTGATCGCCGATGAGGTTGGAGGCGATGTTGAGGGGGATGGCCAGAAGTAGTCCGACCAGGAAGAACGCCCATTCGCGGAGGCGTTGGCGTTTCCTGTCGGATTTGGTGTCGCCGAGGATGAGGGCTTGGACGGCTTCGGCTTCCTCGCGGTCCATGTTGATCAGCGTGCGTTGGCGCTCGGCTTCTTCGGTGAGTTTCTGATGTGCTGCTTGTTGGGTGGCGATCTCCTGGCGTAGCTCATCGGCTAGGACGCCGGCTTCGGCGAAGGCGGTGTTGGCTTGGCTGAAGGCGTCGTTTACGGCGTTGATGCGCTGCTGTAGCCGCTCGCTTGGATCTACTTCTATCTTCGGTCTGGGGAGCCTGGCTCGTCTGGTGACATAGAGGAGTCCCGCCGTGGTGAGCGTTCCGACGGCGCCGGCGGCAATTGCAACCCAAGGTGGGATTGTGGTGAGGATGTCGTCGCCGATGAGTTGGACGGCGACGCCGACCGAGGCGGCAACGAGGCTGGCAATGGCAGCGAGCGTGCCCGCTGTTTGGTGTGAAGGCGCAGGCGGTTCGGGCCTGGGTGGGGGGGTGTTCTGGTCGGACATGCTCCATTGGCTACCTGGCGGCCGGGTGTGTGCGCAATGAAGTGATGAAATTGAGAGCTCTGAGCAACGCTCGACCCATGTTCGCAATTTTCGCGAAATGCTAGTAAGTCACGATAGGGTTCCCTTATCATGGGTTAGAAACCTTGATCATCTCGCTAGCCACGGGATGTTCCCTCACCCGAAAGAGGCAACAATGAGCAACACGCACCAGCGCCTGAACGTCACGGAACTCCGTCCGGGGATGCGAATCCTAGACCGCGACATCATCGCCACGTCGATCCGGCACTGTCCCTGCGCCCTGCCCGATCCCGACCTTGTCACCGAGGTCCGCTCGGCACGCAAGTACGCGCGCATCGCCTTCGGCAACTGCGCGCTCGTGAAGGTCCCCCTCGACCGGTTCGTCTCGGTCACGTCCGCCTAACCCCGTCAGCCCCGTCGGGTCGCGGGCACTAGCCATGCCCGCGACTCATCTCCCACCTCTCACCCGAATCTGGAGCCATTGATGAGCGACGCTCGCTTCCTGCCGTTCAACTCGCTGTACGTTCGTCCGAACCCGGACCACGTGGGCGTGCTGGAGATCCTCGACATAACCCTCTACCCGGACACCCTCTGGGGCTTCCACTTCTACGGCCCGGCCTCCCCGGGCAACTTCTACGACGACGGTCCGGTGTACGAGACGCTCGTCGAGGCGGACCACGTGTGGCAGGGCGACATGGAGCTAGGCACGGAAGACGACCTCCGAGCGTTTGCCGCGATCCTGCACGAGAGCCTCACCGGGGGAGGCGACGAGTTCTACGGGAGCGGCTGGACTCGTCTCCACTACCGGCCGCTCCCGAGCGCCGGCGTCGAACTGGCCGCCCAGGGCACGGCGTGAGGGGAACCCGGCTCGACCTCACGCCTGTGAAGGACCGAAGCGCCGCTGAGCAGAAGTCGTTCGTCCGGGCTGGCGCGCACCTGCTGGTGATGAAGCTGATGGGCGGCACGACCCTGACCGAGGACGAGATCGTCGCCGAGATCGTCCGCGCAGCCCGTTCCGGGCTCCCCTCCTGACCAGCCCCTCCGACCGGCGCCCAGCACGGGCGCCGGTCTCCCCCCGAAACGAGATCACATGAACGAGATACAGCCTCAGCGCGGCACCCTCGTGCCCACGCCCGAGGAGTGGCAGCCGGGCGACGTCGTGCTCGACAACCAGGGCAGTCTGTTCGCCCGAGCGTCGGCGCACGATGAGGCGAAAGGGTGGCCCTGGGGCTACACCTCGACTGCCGCCAGGGGATTCGACGGCGAAGCGTATGTGCCCGAGGGGTCTGTGGAAGAGGGTTATCCGACCCGTCCGCTCCGGCTCCTGGTCCGCGATGGCCGCACCGTTGCCAGCCCGGACACGAAGGCTCAGCCGTACCGAGCGTTCGACGGCGTTACCACGACCGACCTGATCCTGCTCGACCAGCTGCTGCGCGCCGACGAGACCGGTTTGACCAAAGCGGCCGGACTGGCCGGGCGTATCCGGGAGGAACTGGCCCGCCGTCCCGCCCATGACAAGGAGGCCGCGCTGCGAGAAGTGTCCGACATGGCGGTCAGGTTCATCGGGACCGGCGTGTGGCCGCTGATGAACGAAAGCGGGGAATGAGACCGATGAGCGAGTGGCACCCCTGGTACGGCATGGATGAGGCTTCGGCGCGAGGCGGTCATTAGTGGATCTCCAATGACCGCAGAGCTTGCGCCGCTGCGAGACGGTGCCCTACTCCTTGACGACGAGGTGGCGGAGCGGTTGGCCGCGCTCGACCAGGCGGCCGTCGCCTACTTGGACACGACGACGAAGCCGAACACCAGGCGCGCTTACGGCGACGACTGGCGGACGTGGACCAGGTTCTGCGCCGAGCTGCGCATCCCGGCCGGCGCGGCGACGCTGGGCACGCTGGTCGGGTTCGTCAACTGGTTGTACTCGGCCGGGAACGCGCCCTCCACGGTAGACCGGCGGCTGGCGGGCGTGTCGGTGACGTTCCGGGACGCGGGCAGGCCGATCGACAAGCCGGTCATGCAGGCCGCCCGGAAGGCGATGGCTGCGGAGGCGGACAACCTAGCCCGTGCCAACGAGCGACGTGGCCGGGGGAAGGCCCCCGCAGTCACGGTCGCGCAGCTGCGGCTGATGTGCCGGGCCTGCCCAAGCGACACGCTCGCCGGGATCCGCGACCGGGCGCTGCTCCTGATCGGGTTCGCCATCGCGGCACGACGGTCCGAGCTGGCCTCGCTGCACGTGTCCGACGTCGTCGAGGTCGAGGAGGGCCTGATCGTCACGGTCCGGTTCGGTAAGCGCGGCGCCCGCGAGGTGGCCGTGCCGTACGGGTCGAATCCGCTGACGTGCCCGGTCCGGGCGTGGCGGGCGTGGCTGGCCGCGTCCGGGCTCGTGGAGGGCCCGGCGTTCCGGTGGATCGACCGGCACGACAAGCTCCGGGATCGGGAACTGTCCGGTCAGGCTGTCGGGGACGTGGTGACCCGCGTTGCTGGACGGGCCGGGCTGGCAGGCCGGACGGCGCATGGCCTGCGCTCGGGCCTGGCGACAGAGGCCCGTCGCGCCGGGCATGACTCGGTGTCGATCGCTGCACAGGGTGGTTGGTCACCCACGTCAAGGGACCTATTCGGCTACATGCAGATCGTAGATCGCTGGGCTGACAACGCCGCAGCGGGACTCGGCCTGTGACCATGGCTGAGTAGGGCTTGTTCAGGCCCTACTCAGCCGCCCGGTCGGGCGCCTTCGGCTCGATCTTGAGCCTCTTGCGTGCCCACTCCACCAGGGGGTGAAGAGCCAAGCCGCTGGTCATCACAACAAGGATCGCAGCACCCAGTCCAGTGTCCCAGATGGTCTCCAGGCCGCCCCAGAGCATAAGACCGGAGATCAGGAACCACGTGCGCTTCTGAGATCGGAGCAGCCACATCAGCAGGCACCTGGCAGGGTGGGCGAGGCGTCGCCCAACCCACGCCGAGCGGGATTCCAGCCCTGCCCACAGGAGCCCGGCCGAGTAGCGGAGCAACTGCGTACGTGATCCGCCTGTCGCGATCTCCAGAAGATCCCGCCGCCATATCTCGTCAGCTTCGGGCTCGGCTGCAAGGTACGACGCGATGTGCGAGATGCGACCGGCGGCAGTCCGGCGCAGCGGGATTTCCGTGTCTTCAGCCTGCAGTTCCGTGTAGCGACGCGCCACTCTTATGGCACATCCAATCGGATCCGTATTCAGATGCCGACGTGTCACCGAGCCTTCCTGCCATCGGTAGAAACCATGGCTGGAGCGCACTACCAAGCCGATCCCGACCGAGAGGGTAGGGTCATCGTCCACTTTGTATGTGCTGGTGACGCCGAGGCTATGCAGGTCCGCGCGGAGCTTCTTCATCGCTTGTTTGTCGATGGCGCTCTTGAAGCGGTCCTCGGCTAGCGACCGCGGTTCGTCGATCAATAGGTAGGCAAGGGGTTCCCACCGAACTGTGGCTCGGCGTTCAAGAACGAGCACGTAACCGTGCATCCAAGGCGTGGGTCCACGATGGGTTTGGTCGGAGGCACGGCGAATGCGCATCCCAAAGAGGGGGCTGGACTCCGAGACGAGGCCCTGTTCGCCTACGACAAAGGATTCTCCGCCCCGCCCATCGAACCCACGCGCCACCGCAAACTCGATCACCTTGCGCGCCAGATCACCGAGTTCCTGCTGAACTCCAGGACTGATCCGTGCCTGGTCCTCTGCTTCGGCAGTTGTCCAGATAGAGAACGTGTAGGCATAGCCGCCAGCAATCAAGCGCTTGCTCACAAGGCCTCAATCCATCGAAGTATTGGGCGAGGACGCTGGCGATTCGCCAATGCCGCAGTAGCTTGGCTCTCGCCCTCCGCGGTCAGCTCAACAAGGCGTCGGCGAGGACCGGTCGTTTCGGTTTCATCCCAGTGAGAGCGGACCCAGCCGATGCTCTCTAGCCGTCGCAAGATCGGGTAGACGGTGCCGGAACCGTGGCCGGTGGCTTGGATGACCTCAAGCCCGTACGTGGGCGTGCTCTCCGCTGCTGCTTCAAGCAGAACGCCGAGCACGTCGCGGGTTGGTGTAGTGAGGCGAATCGGGACAGGCATTCACCCTCCGAGAATCGTTCTCGACCTATGTCGAGTACGACTCTACAGGCTTCTCGGCAAGGATGCGGGGCCCTCGTTCCTACTTGAACTCCTCGACTTCTTCGGCCAGCGCCGCCCTACGCTCCCCAGACAACGGGGCATGCGCATCGCTGAACTCGACGCTTGTGGGCAGATCGCAGGAGTTAAGACCAGCCAGGAGCGCCCTGGGCTCCGTGACCAAGTGCGAGTTTCTCCGGACGTAGAGCATTTCTCGCGGCGTCAGATCTCGAACCACTAGCATGTCGTGAGCCTTCAGAAGGAGCATTGCTCCTACCTGTATTGTTACGACAGCATGCGGAGCAG
This sequence comes from Nonomuraea endophytica, assembly GCF_014203235.1. GTDB lineage: Bacteria > Actinomycetota > Actinomycetes > Streptosporangiales > Streptosporangiaceae > Nonomuraea > Nonomuraea endophytica. The sequence continues at coordinate 246,487 of NZ_JACHIN010000010.1, forward strand.
CAGCCTCCATGAGTTTCGCAACTGCGGCTGCCTTGGCGTCATCCACCTTGGCCTGTTCAAGATCTACCGCACGGAGTTGAATGGCGCGTTGCATCTCGGCGGCCAGGTCCTGTCCAAGGTCACAGTCGCGGATCTCCTTGGTGCGACGCCAGAGGCCCTTGAACAGCTTCGTGATCGAACCACGGAACGGTCCCTTGCAGGTACGTATGTCGTACCCATAGGCGTTGAGAACCTCTTCCAATGCCTCCTCGATGGGTGCCAGGGAAGCGTCATCGGCTTCACCTCCGACATACACCAGGATCCTGGGCTCCTGAACGAAATCGCGGTTGAGGAGGGCCGCCATGTTTTCCTCGATCATCGACTGGGCGGCTGTCTCGGCGGTAACCGATGTCGAAGTGGAATGCGACGAATACTCCCCTTTCGGGGAGAACGTTGCTGCCCAGGCTCGGAGCGTGTCGGAGAACTCGCGCTCGGCGAGAGCAGCGTCGCGTGCCTTGCGGAAGCGGTCGCGGGCGGAGCGAAAACCACGCCACGTGTCCGTCTGAACCCTATTTGGGGCTTTCTTGATAGCAGTCGCCCACTGTTGTGAGAGTTCGTCGAAGGCGTCGGAGGTGGTGCTCCAATCGGTGGACGATGCCAACTCCTGGGCCTTGGCTACGATGCGGTCCAGCTCACGGGCGGCCCGCTCTTGCTCCCTTTCGTACGCTTGGCGAGACATGACCTGTTCCGACAGCCTGTCGAGGTGACCTATTAGCCTGGTCAGATCGCCGATGCCCTCGGCGGCGGCTACTGCTTGGCGTAGCGCTGCAATGCGAGCGGGAGCATCGATGAGGTCCAGACCATGACCTCGAATTGCGTACCCAAGCAGCTGCACTTGCCTTGCCAGTTCGTCGTATCTGCGCCGTGAAGCCAGCTCATCTTTCGGCTCGTCGGCCCGCCGCGCCTGGAGGGCGCGTTCTCCCTCAGCGGTACGCGCGTTGACGGTGCTGTCGTCGTCTACCCAGCCCCGCCGATCGTTGCTCACCATGTCCTCCCGCGGTTGTGATCAATCTTCTGGGACCAGGCATCGTGCCTCGAGTTGTTGGCTCTTCCCCGATTTCTGACGGCACGATTAGAGTCTGGTCGCCCAACAGTGGCGTCATTTCAGTCAACGCTAGAGGTGGGATCGCCGTTCTCGCCGCGGAATCCGACAGTTCGGCAGGGTTCACGCGCAATCGCGATTGCGGCGACTTGACAAGCGTGCGTAGGGTAACGCCCATCGTGAGACGACTGTCTCCACGGCCATGATCTAACCCTTGAACGGGCCCCGGACCTGCACAGGTTCGGGGCCCTCACCATGGACGCGGGCATGTCCTGCACAGTGGTCCTGAGCCGGTCGCGCTGCTCATTTGGGGGAGTGAAGCGCGCGACCGGCCCGGGAACCCAACATCGCCCCTCTGCACGAACGAGGTGGACCTTGACGGCATCCCGCTACATCGAGCACATGGCGCTCGCCTCTATCCCGCGCGCCCCTCGCAACCCCAAGGACCACGACCTCGAGGGAATCCGCGCCGCGATCGAGCAGTTCGGCCTCCTCATCGCGGGCGAACTCGACGACCGGACCGGCCGCCTGGTCGTCGGCCACGGCCGGCTCGAAGTCCTTGAGACGATGAAGGCGGAACGCGCGGGCGCGCCCTCCGGGGTGCAACTGGCCGACGATGGCGAGTGGATGGTCCCGATCCTGCGCGGCTGGGAGTCCCGGTCCGACGCCGACGCCGAGGCATACCTGATCGCCAACAACCACCTGTCCGAGAAGGGCGGCTGGCATGAGCAGGGCCTTGCGGACATGCTCGCCTCAATTGCGGCGATCGACGCGCAGCTACTGGCCGCGACGGGCTACAACACCGACGACTTGGCCGACCTCGAAGAGGCGCTGAACGCTGACCGGCCCACATTCGACGAGGACGATGAGCCGCTCCCCGAGCCGGGCGACGCCGACGAGGAAGACCGCCCGACCGTATGGGGCGTGGTCGTCACCTGCGAAAACGAAGATCAGCAGGTCGAGCTGCTCCAGCGCATGGTCAAGCAGGGATACAAGGTCCGCGCCCTCATGTGACCTTCTCCCGGACCCGCATCTTCCGCAGCAGCTCGCCCGGCTGATCGCAGTCGATGGTCGGGCAGCGCTCCGGCCAGTCCCAGCCGATCGGGCCGAAGTAGTGGCCGCGGGGGCACCGGCCGTGCAGCTCGAACGGCGCGAATGGGTTCGCTACGGCTTGTTCCATCCCTCATCCCCTCGAAAGGCGGTGCGCGGTGCGCGCTGACATCACCCTGTCGTCCCCGGTCCAGCCGTCGGCCCGAGTCCTCCAGCTACAAGGCATGTTCGACGTCGCCATCGAGGAGAAACTGGCCAACTCCTGGGCGATCGAGCTCCCCATCGAGCAGAAGCCGTGGAACGTCGGACTGATCGTAGGGCCATCCGGCGCGGGCAAGTCTACGATCGCCCGGCACCTATGGCCGGACAAGATCATGGGCGCCCAGACCTGGACCGACCAGGCCCTCGTGGACGACTTCCCGCAGGGGATGGGCATCAAGGACATCGTCGCGCTTCTCGGTGCGGTTGGCCTGTCCAGCCCGCCGGCGTGGCTCCGGCCGTACGGCACGCTCTCCAACGGGGAAGCCTTTCGAGCGTCGATCGCCCGCGCGCTGGCCGACACTGACGGCCTGGTCGTCGTCGACGAGTTCACGAGCGTCGTGGACCGGCAGGTCGCCAAGGTCGCCAGCCACGCCGTGGCGAAGGCCGTGCGACGTGGGAAGCGTCAGCTCGTGGCCGTGACCTGCCATTACGACGTGCTCGACTGGTTGCAGCCCGACTGGATGCTCGACGTCGCCACCAGCACCTTCGAGTGGAGGTCGGTTCAACCCCGGCCCGCGCTCCAGCTCGACGTCCGCGAGGTCGATCGGTCGGCCTGGGAAGTCTTTCGCCGTCATCACTATCTGACCGGCACCCTGCATAAGGCCGCAAGATGCTTCGGCGGATTTATCGCCGGAGAATTGGTGGCGTTTACTTCGTACCGACATTTCCCGCACCCGAAGACACGCAATATCAAAATGGCTCATCGGACTGTGGTGTTGCCGGATTATCAGGGGCTGTCGATTGGCGGCGCTTTGACGGAATGGATGGGGCAACATCTGTACGAGCGCGGCTATCGCCTGCGCGCGGTGCTGTCGCATCCGGCGCTGATCGCCTACCGCTCCCGGTCGCCGCGCTGGAGGCTGGTCGGGCAGGACAAGAGCCTGCGCACCACCAGCAAGGAGAAGCACCTGCACGCGCACTCCCTCAACCCGCGGCGGCTGGGCACCGTGTCGTTCGAGTACGCCCCGATCAGCCCCCGGTGACCGCGAGGTCCCGCACCTTCGACCAGCCCGTCAGTCCGGGCGCGTCCACGTCGGTGAAGCCGCGCCGCCAGTCGAGCGGCGGCGCGAACAGCCCGAGCTTGCCGCTGACCTCGACGAACCGGGTCGCGGGCTGGGCGCCGGACAGGACCCAGTTCCACTGGTAGGGATTGGCCCACGCCGAGTCGTGCTCGCGCACGATGTCGTTGAGCTCGACCGACCCCAGAATCACGCCGAACTGGAGCAGCTCCTCCGGGAGCGTCACCCCGAGTTCGGCCACCCGAGCCCAGCCGCGGGAGTCTTCCTTCTGGCCGGCATGGATGAGCAGCTCACCGCGGTAGCGGGTGTCCCATGAGCGGTTCTCGACGTCCTTCAGGCCGGCGACGATCAGCGCCGCCCAGGGCTGCTTAATGGTAATCGCTTTAATCATTCGCATTATCGCAGGATAGCTCACCGGTAAGCGAATTAGACGCAGACCAACCTTGACATTTTTAGGGGGTGCTGCTCAATGAGTGTTCCCCTTGCAAAGCGAGTTGAGGTCGCTGAGCGGCGAGCGAAAATCGTTCAGATGCGTCTGGCTGGAATGAGCCATGACGCCATCGCACGGCAGCTCGGCATCAAGGGCGGTGCCCGCGCAGTGTCCAAGGACATGACGCGCGCGCTGGCCTCCGCGGCGAAGGCGCAGCAGGAGTCGTCGGAGCAGCTGCTCGACATCGAGATCAAGCGGCTGGACCGGCTGATGCAGGCCCTCTGGCCGAAGGCCCTCGACGGCGACGTCAAGGCCGTCGAGGCGTGCGAGAAGCTCATCACCCGCCGCAGCTACCTGCTCGGCCTGGACCAGATGAACCGCAACGGCGCCCAGGACGGCGACGTCCTGTCTCTGCTCGGGTCGCTGTTCGACTCGCTGCGCGGCCGTCACACCCCGGACGAGGTCGTCGAGGCCCACGTGGTCGGCGAGATCGAGTCCGGTGACGAGGATGACCTGGACGACGAGGACGACGGGTGAGTCTGGGTCTGGTCCGGCTGTCGCCCAAGCAGGAGCAGTCCATCGCGGAGTCCACCGCGCGCATCAACATCTGGACGGGCGCGGTCAGGTCGGGCAAGACCATCGCATCGCTACTCAGGTGGCTGATGTACGTCTCCCGTGCGCCGCGCGGAGGCAGTTTGGTGATCGTCGGCAAGACGAGCGACACGATCAGCCGGAACGTCTTCGAGCCGTTGATGGACCCTGCGCTGACCGGGCCGGTGGCGCGCAGAGTGTTCTACAACCGGGGCGCGCCGACCGCGAACATCTTGGGCCGCCGGATCGAGATCATCAGCGCGAACGATGTCAGGGCCGAGTCCCGCCTGCGAGGCATGACCTGTGCGGGCGCGTACGTGGACGAGGCCACCTTGATCCCGGAAGCTTTCTGGGACCAGCTCCTCGCCCGCTGCTCGGTACCCGGCTCCAAGATCTTTTGCACGACCAACCCCGACGCTCCGAACCATTGGCTTCGCAAGCGTTTTCTCCTGCGGAGTCACGAGCTGGACCTGCGGTGGTGGCAGTTCCAACTCGACGACAACCACAGCTTGGACCCCGTCTACGTCACCAACCTCAAGGCCGAGTACACCGGGCTCTGGTACCGCCGGTACGTGCTCGGCGAGTGGTGCATGGCCGAGGGCGCGATCTATGACATGTGGGATCCGGATCGGCACATCGTCGACCACATCCCGCTCATGGAGCGCTGGCTGTCGGTGGGCGTCGACTACGGCACGGTCAATCCTTTCGCGGCGCTGCTCATCGGTGTCTCGACCCCGGACAAGGTGGGCCAGCGGCGCCTCTACCTGGCCTCCGAACTGCGGTGGGACTCCCGCGTCGAACGCCAGCAGCTGACCGACGCCGAGTACTCATCCCGGCTTCAGGAATGGCTCGACGGCATGCCGGACTCCTACGGTCCCGGAACCCGAGGAGTGCGGCCGGAGTGGCTGATCGTCGACCCGTCCGCCGCCTCCTTCATCACGCAGCTGCACCGTGACGGGCTCCTGCCGATGATGGGCGACAACTCCGTCCTGGACGGTATCCGCACGGTCAGCAACCTCATCGCCGCCGACCACCTGCGGGTGCACCGCTCCTGCGCAGGTTTCCTCGGCGAAGTCGGCTCCTACAGCTGGGACGAGAAGAAGGCCGAACGCGGCGACGACGCACCCATCAAGCTCGACGACCACTCCTTGGACGCCGCCCGGTACGGCTTGCACACCACGCAGGCAGCATGGGCGCAGCTGCTGGAGCCCGTCCCCAACTACAAGTAGACGCCCGCCCAGAGTCTCGCGGCCCTGGGCGGGATTGCTCCGCCGGACCCTTCCCAGTCCGCGCGTCGAGCCGCCGGGTGCCTGGCCGCGTGCTGTTGAGGGGCAGCGCGCGACCAGGCATCCACCATCACCGCACACATCAAGGAGAGGGCCCGCGTGGCTGACTTCACCTTCAATATCGCCAAGGGCCGCGTGGTCGAGTTCTACCGGCAGATCAAAGCGAACACTCCCAGCGGATCGGCACTAGTCATGGTGGTCATCGCCGCCGCCGCCATCGAGGCAGACGGCCTGATGAACAATCGCACCACCCTCGCCGACGTGCTGTCGGCCTCCACTGAGGCGTCCAACGCCGGATACGAGCGAAAGTCGCTGCTGGCCGCGGACTTGGCTGAGGTCACAGTTGACAACGCCAATGACCGGGTTGACCTCGACATCCCCGACCAGACGTACATCAACGTCCAGGCAGCCGGCGGCGCCTGGGGCAAGATCCTCATCTGCCACAGGCCGGGCTCGGTCGTCCCCGATTCCCAGATCATCCCGCTGACTGCGCACGACTTCCCCATGAACCCGGACGGCGCCAACATCGTGGTGCAGACCGACGCCATCGGCTTCTACCGCGCCACCTGACGGCGTCATGGTCTTCGTCACTGAGAACTTTGAGGACGACACCCTCGACCTCGCCATCACCGGCACGTGGACCAGGACAAACGCCACAGCGGGGACCGGCTCTTGGTCGATGCGCAGTGCGCCCATCGACCACAACCAGATGACCGAGATGGTCGTCCAGGTCCCGGCTGGCGCCACGCACCTATCGTTCAAGATCCGCTTGTCGACTGAGGGCGGCGCCTACGACCCGTTCGAGCTCTACGGAATCGATGCGGTCGGTTCATACGTCCTGCTCGATGAGGCGTGGGGCGTGCTCGACTGGTACACGTGGCTCACTGCCGTTCCCGTCGACTCGTACACCGCAGTCGCCTTCCGCTACTCGAGGGACAGCAGCGACGGCGGGGGCGAAAACGCCGTCTTCGTCGACGACATTGTCTTCTTCACCGCCGCGCCTTCACCACCTGCGGCCGTGGCCAACAACTTCAATCACGGCGTAGCAGGCCAACCCCTCACCCCGGACAGCTCCGGCGGCGAGAACGGCCTCCCCTTCTCTGTATCCGGAAACGTCCACTACACCGACGAGGCTCCCCGCCTGCCCGGCGGGCTTGCGGCGGTCAACCCCGGCCCCGACCTCTCGGCGACCTTCTCCTGGGCTGACCCGCCTGGGATGAGCAGCAGCAACGCGTTCTACGTGCGGGCCTACTGGTACCGCGCTGAAGACGTCGACACAAGCTCGTCCGTGTTCACCCTGTACGGCCCGACCATCTGGTTCCTCGACCTCTGGGCCAGCGGCGGCAGCCTGTACCTGGATGTCCGTGCCTCACGCTTGACGGTGGGCGAGGCTCCTGCCGGGCAGTGGATCCGCATCGAACTGGCACTCCTGCTCGACTCCCCGGGTGTCGGCCACGCCGAAGCCTGGGTCTACTACCAGCACGACGCCACAGTTCCCGACGTGCATGTCACCAGCGGGACTATCACCTTCGAGGACCCGCGTCCCAACCAATACTCCTTCTACGTCAAGCGCGACAGCTTGGGCAAACACTGGCTCCTCGACGACATCGCCGTTGGGTCGGTCAAACTGGGCCCGGTCGGGCCGCCCGCCACCGAAGCCATCGCCGCGGTGGTCGCGTCGGACACGTCGCAACCCCTTCCTCGGCTCGCGAAGGGCGACATCGGGTCCGCCAGCGGCGCCGAGGTCGCGCAGTCGTTGCACGGCGCTAGGCAGCGTCTGCTGCCAGCCTCGACCGATGCTGCCGCAGCGCGGATGCTGCACGGAAGCAAGGGCTGGCGGCTCGCCGCCGCTAGGAACCTGGACCACGCCCGCCCGTTGCACGCAACGAAGATCTTCACACTGGGCACGGTCGTCGAGGTCAATGAAGGACGGCGCCTGTTCGCTGACATCAGCCTCGGGCTGGCCCACGATCAATCCCGAGCCTTGCCGCTCGTCCCCAGACGGGTGAAGACGCTCCATCCCGCCGTGCATGCCGATGCTGCTCAACCGCTCCCACTGGGACGCGGACGCGCCCCCGGCCAAACGGTGACCAACGACATCGCCACAAGGTTGCGCTGGACCAAGACCCAGACCGTCGGGTTCGTGCTCGACCGGAGCCTGCCGGGCGTCTTTTCGCCCTTCCTTCCGCCACTCGCGGTTGACCTACCTCACCGTCTGTGGGGCGTGAGCGCGCCTGAGCTGCTGAGAGGAGTCGTTGTGGACCCCATCTCGTCACTATCGCTGGAGTACGTGCGCGTCTTCGTCAAGCACGCTCGCGGAACCGAACCCGTGGAGATCGCCTTCACCACACCCGGCGTCGAGCCAGGGCCTGCGGACTGGAAGACCGCCAGTTGGGCCGAGACGAAGAATAGAGGTGCGATCGCACACATCCTCGTCGGCCCGAACGGCACCGTGACGCTGGCGGACGGCACCTACCAGGTATGGGTGCGCACTGTCCGGCAGGACGAGCGGCCCGTGCTTCCCAGCGGTCTCATCCCCATCATTTGACTGGAGTCCACTCATGTACGCGACGCCGAGCATTGGCCGCATCGTCCACTACGTTTCCTACGGCACGCCGGGGGGTGAGTACACCTCCCAGTGCCGGGCCGCACAGATCACGGAGGTCGCGCCCGACGGGAACACCGTGGGCCTGGCCGTCATAAGCCCCACGGGCCTGTTCTTCCACTCCCTCGCGCAAGGCGGCTGCGAGCACCACGAGACGTACGGCGTGAACCCGCCCGCCCGCCGCGGCGGCACCTGGCACTGGCCTGAGCAGGTCTGACCCGCAGCCTGATCCCCTTTCCCATCTCGTAGCACGAGCTCTACCGGCTCGCCATTCCCGCAAGCGGTTCAGCTTGCAAGAAGGGAGGTGGCGGTGCCGCTTCCCGACCGTGATATGGAATGGCCCCCGCCCCACACACGGCAAGAGAACAAGCTCTACGCCCAGTGGGGGGCCTGGTACTCAGGCGACCCCGACCGGCTGTCACAGGTGTACGGCGCGGGCGTGACACCGGGCCTCGGCCTGGATCTGAAGGGCTGGGACCGGCCGCTCCAATACGCCGGCGGCGTCGTCGGTCGCGTGGCCCGCTGGTTCTGGGGCTCGCCGATTCCGGCTGGCCAGTCGCGCAGCACGAAGCTGCACGTGCCGATCGCCGCCGACATCAGCGCGACCAGCGCCGACCTGCTGTTCTCCGAGCCGCCCACTCTCCGCGTCCCGGGCAAGAAGGGCCAGTCGCGCCTAGACCGGATCCTCGCTGACGGCGGCGTCTACAGCATGCTGCTGGAGTCCGCCGAGATCGGCTCCGCGTACGGCGGCGTCTACCTGCGCGTCGGCTGGAACAGCGAGATCGCCGACTACCCCATCCTCGACCTGGTCCCCGCCGATGCGGCGGTGCCGGAGTTCGCCAACAACAGGCTCCGCGCGGTGACCTTCTGGAAGGTCGTTCATGAGGAGGAGAAGGCGGTCTGGCGGCACTTGGAACGCCACGAGACCGGCCGGATCTACCACGGGCTGTACCGCGGTGACCGTGAGCGGCTCGGCATGCAGGTGCCTCTGGAGGATCACCCCGAGACCGCCGGATTCGCGGAGATCGTAGACGCCGAGGGCGGCCTGGACACCGGCTACGACAAGGCTTGCTCACCTACTACGTGCCGAACATCAAGCCTCACCGGCTGCTGCGCGGCACTTCGCTCGGCCGCAGCGACTACAGCGGCGTCGAGCCGCTCATGGACGCGCTGGACGAGACCTACACGTCCTGGATGCGGGACCTGCGGCTCGGAAAGGGCCGGATCATCGTGCCGGAGGTCTACCTGGCCAACACCGGTCGCGGCCGGGGGTCGACGTGGGATCCGGACCGCGAGGTGTACTCCGGCCTGGGCATGATGCCGCCCGCCAATGGCGGGCCCAGCATGATCACGATCTCCCAGTTCGACATTCGCGTCGCCGAGCACAAGGAGACCGCTCGCACCCTGCTGGCGCAGATTCTGCGCGGCGCGGGCTACTCGGTGCAATCCTTCGGCGAGGCGGGCGACGGCCAGGCGGCCACAGCGACGGAGATCCACTCCCGTGAGCGCAAGTCGTTCGTCACCCGTGGCAAGAAGCTGAACTACTGGACGCCCGCCCTGGCGTGGCTCGCCGAGGCTCTCCTGTCGATCGACCTGGCCGTGTTCGGCACGAAGGTCGTCGCGGAGAAGGCCACCATCGAGTGGCCAGACGGGGTCATGCCCGATCCGGAGAGCCTGAGCCGGACGCTGGACATGCTCAACCGGGCCCAGTCCGCCAGCCTCGACACCCGTGTCCGGATGCTCCACCCCGACTGGGACGACACCCAGGTCAAGGCCGAGGTGCGGCGCCTGCGCGACGAACTCGGGCTGAACCTGCCGGACCCGGCCGAGCTGGACGAGACGTACGTCCCGGGCGATGGCGACGACGACTAGCGGACCCACGCCCGAGCAGGCCATCGAGCAGGCTTTGGAACAGGCCAAGCTCGTGGCCCGCATGTATGCGGAGGCCGAGCAGCTGCTCGCCGAGAAGATCGCCAAGCGCGCGACAGGCGGTGACGACGAGCAGGACGCTGGCCGGTGGCAAGAAGGCCGGTTCGCCGAGATCGGGCAGCTCCGCAAGGAAGCCCAGCAGATCATCAAGCGGCTCGAATCGGTAGCCAAGAAGGCTGCCGAGAAGGCAGTGCTCCAGTCCTGGGCCGATGGCATGGACTCCGCCGTGGTGGCCGCGTTGTCGCAGGTGCACGACGACAAGGTCCGCAAGCGCCTGGACCAGGTGCTGCGGGATGCCCGGAAACTGGGGGCGAAGAAGCTGATCAACCCTGGCCAGGGCGTTAACGAGCTCGCCCGCCAGACCGTGGAGAAGCTGTCTGCCGTCCACCTGTCGGCGCTGCGCGTGGTCGACGACATCTACCGCAAGGTGGTCGCCGACACCGCTGGCCAGGTTCTGACCGGTGCCCGCACCCGGAAGGAGGCCGCTCGGGACGCGCTGAAGCGCCTGACCCCGGTGGCGCCGTTTCGGGACAAGTCGGGCCGCCAGTGGCGGATGTCCACCTACGTGGAGATGGCCATGCGCACCGCCACGGCGCGCGCGGCCGTCGACGGCCATCTCGCGGTCATGCAGGACGCGGGCATCGACCTGGTCATCGTCTCGACGACGCCGTGGAACTGCGAGAAGTGCGACCCCTGGGAGGGGAAGGTCCTCACGCAGTCCGGTGCGGCCGGAAAGATCTCGGTGGAGCACGCCCTCGAGGACGGTGTGCAGGTCGAGGTCGAGGTGGCCGCGACGGTGAGCGGGGCCCGCATCGCGGGGCTCTTCCACCCGCAGTGCCGTCACAGCTTGTCGGCGTACCTGCCGGGTGTGACGACGGTTCCGGCGAAGCCGACCGCTCCGCCGACCAAGCCCAAGCCGAAGCCGTCAGCGGGCAAGCCCAAGCCGACGCCGAAGAAGCCTGACAAGCCGCAGCTCGCCGCTCAAGAACAGCCGCGCCCGAACGCCGAAGCCACCGTGCGCCGAGAGGTCGACGAGCAGGCCCAGCGTGAGCAACTGGTCGCGGAGGAGAGAGCACGCCGAGAGGTCGAGGAGCAGGAGAACGCCACTGGGGTTGAAGCCGGCGACTTCAGCAAACTGCGCCAGGTCGGGCAACAGGGCGGATCGAACCCCGGCGGGATGTTCGAGGACGAGAACGGCAACCGCTGGTACGTCAAGACCCAGCAGTCCGAGACGCACGCCGCCAACGAAGTCGCCTCAGCCCGCCTGTACCGGGCGGCCGGGATCCGAACTCCCGACGTTCGCCGGGGGAGTGGCGCACCGGGCCTTCCGGACGGGCCGCAGACGGCAAGCCGAGTCGTGGAAGGCAAGCAGGTCACGGCCAAGGAGCTTCGCGGGCCTGCCCGTGAAGGATTCGGCGCCGACGCCTGGCTGGCCAACTGGGACACCGCGGGCCTGACGTTCGACAACATGCTCTTGTCGCCAGACGGGTCCGTGACCCGGATCGACACGGGCGGCTCGATGCTGTTCCGTGCTCAGGGCGGCCCGAAGGGCGACAAGTTCGGCAACACCGTCCCCGAGTGGCGGACCCTGCGCCATCGCAAGCAGGCCCCGCAGGCCGAAAAGCTGTTCGGAGGGCTCACGCCGGTCGAGCAGGAAAAGGCGCTCGAACGAATTGAGCAGGTCACACCCGCTGAGATCCGCCGGATCATCTCCGAGTCGGGGCTCGACAAGGACGTAGCCGATCGGCTCATCGCCCGTCGTGCGGACCTCATGCGGCGCCTCAAGAAGGTACGGGAGCTTGCTCAACGGCAGCGCGCCTACGATAAGAAGCGCGCCACGGCAGCGACAGGTCGGGACGCACTGGACGCCGCGCCTACACGGCTGACCGTGTACTCCTACGGAAATCCGTCCAAGCTGGTTCCTCAACCTGCCGGGTGGACTGACGAGCAGGTCAGGCGCAGCACGTTTGCACTTGGCGGCTATCGGGGCTCCGACTACAAGGACATCAACAAGCGGCTGCGAGAGAACGATCCGGACCACAGCCAGATCAGAGACATCGACAAGGTCATGCCCCTGTCGGAGCTCAAGAAGACTGTGCTGTCGTACCGGGGCATCCGCGACACCAAGGCATTCGGGTCTGCCTGGGATGACGTCGATGTCGCCGGGCTGGAGTGGATCGATCTGTCCTACGCCAGCACCACCGTGGATCTACGCATCGCTGAGCGATTCGCAGCGGGCGGGGATCCGCCCGTCATCATGCGAATCGTCACCCCGCCGGGGGTTTCGGCGATCCGCTTGTCCGACCTCGCACCCCCCGACCGCGCTCCGGACCCTGGTACAAAGGAGGAAGCGGAGCTCATGCACCAGCGGGACATCAAGTACCGGGTGGTGACCGATCATGGATTCGACGAACGTGGAATCCGCCAACTGGACGTGGAGGTGTCCCCCCGATGAGCACTCCGGACCAGGAGCCCAGGTCGATCGAGGACCGGTGGGCTGATGCCGAGAAGCCTGGCACGCTGATCGTGACAAGCGAGCCCGAGAAGACCATCGAGAACTGGATGGACGACGAACCTTCTGCCGACAACGAGAAGTAGAGTCCATCCCTGAAAGGCCCGCCCTGTGCGGGCCTTTCGCATGTCCGCCGCCGGACGATCTGGCGGCCTCCTGCTCGCGCAGCACGCTGGACGGCGGCGAGCAGTCTCCCCCGATGCCGGACAGCCCGTAGGCCGGGCGCGGCTTCCCGCAAGCGGTTCCGCTTGCGGTATTTCAGGCTGCCCGTTGGCCGGGCGGCGTGCGCAGCCCGTTGGCCGGGCGGCACTGACTGAACAAGGAGCACAGTTGGACCCCGACGAGAACGACAAGCCGCAGGACCCTCCCGCCCCGGAACCGGCGCCCGAGCCGACGCCCGAGCCCGCTCCCGCGCCGGACGACAAGGCCAAGCCCGACGCCCGCAAGATCGACGACCTGCCCGCATGGGCCCAGGCGGAGCTGCGCCGCGCCCGCATGGAAGCGGTCAACGCCCGCAAGGCCGCCGAGGAGCAGAAGACCGAGCAGGGGCCGTCCCCCGAAGACCTGGTCGCTCAGGCGCAGAAGGACCTCGCCCAGCAGATCGGCAAGGCGCTCGGCCTCGTAGCCGAGGAGGAGAAGTCTCTCGACCCGCAGCAGGTGATCGAGAAGCTGACTGCCGAGAAGGACAGCACGGCCAAGGAACGGGACGCGGAGAAGGACCGGCATCGTCGCGCCTTGATCGAGCTGGCTGTGCACCGGGCGAGCACACGGCTCGGCGCCGACCCTGACGCGCTGCTCGACTCGCGCTCGTTCCTGCGCAACGTGCGCGACATGGACCCGGACGGCGAGGGGTTCAGCGCCACGCTGACCGGGGCCATTCAGAAGGCCGTCGAGGACAACCCCAAGTTCAAGGCGGCCGGAACGTCCGGTCCGCCCGCCAAGAGCGGCGGCGAATTCACCGGCGGTCCCGGCGCGCGGGCCAGCGATCCCGAGCAGATGACCACCGACGACTTCCGCGCGTTCCGGCGCAACAAGAAGTCCTCTGACTAAGCCGCAAGCGGTTCCGCTCGCGGCTTTCTTGATTTCTAGGAGGGGCATTCGTGCCTAACAACTTTCTGACGCCGAACGTGATCGCGCGAGCGGCGCTTGCCACCCTGTACGAGACCTGCGTCATGGCCCAGCTGGTCCACAGGGACTACGACGAGGACTTCGCGTCCAAGGTCGGCGACACCGTGAACGTGAGGAAGCCCGCGGTCTTCGAGGCCAAGGAGTTCTCCCGCGCGAACGGCATCGAGATCCAGAACGCCCAGGAAACGGGCATCCCGGTCACCCTGAACCACTTCGCAGACGTGTCCTTTGCCGTGACCGCCGAGGACCTGACCCTGCGGATCGAGGACTTCGGCGTCCAGCTGCTCAACCCGGCGATGGAGGCCATCAGCCAGAAGATCGACCGAGACATCCTCGCCCTCCGCAACGACATCGTCCAGGAGGTCGGACGGACCGGCCAGCATGCCGCGAACCCGCCCGGTGCCAACGTCTTCGTCTACGACAACCCGCGCACCGCGATCGACGCTCGGCGTGTCCTGAACCAGCGCAACGTGCCGGCCGCTGACCGACACCTGGTCGTCGGCCCGGAGATCGAGGCCAAGTGGCTGGGTGACGAGCTGTTCCACCGCGCTGACGCCCGCGGCGACACGGACGGTCTCCGTGAGGCGTCGCTGGGTCGCAGGGTCTTCGGCTTCGACCCGTACCAGACCCAGAACATCAAGGTTCCCGACCAGGTGACCGGCGCGTCCACGACCGAGGTCGGCGTCGCCTTCCACCGGACGGCTTTCGCGCTGGTCACCCGCCCGCTGGTGCTGCCGCAGGGCGCGGCCAATGCCGCAGTTGCCTCCTACAAGGGGTTCGGTCTGCGCGTGGTCATGGACTACGACATCGATCTCAAGCAGGACGTGGTCAGCATCGACTGCCTCTACGGCACGAAGACCATCGACCCCAACCGTGCGGTGCTCATCAAGGGCCCCAACGTCGCGTAGTCAGCGCCCCCACGCGCACCTGTGCCTGCCCACCCGGCGGGCTTTTCGCATTTCTAAGGAGAAAACGCGATGTCGTACAAGGCTCGGCTCACCGAGCGGGTCCTGACCCTGAAGACCCCTGCGGCTGGCACCCACGTCCTGTGGCGAGCGCCGGTCGCCTGCAAGGTGAAGGCGGTCCGCGCCTACCGGGTGGGCGGCACCGGAGCGACCGTCAACGCCACGAAGAACGGCGGCAACCTGCTCGCTGCGCCCCTGTCGGCCGCCCCTGCGGCGACCTGGGTCTCGGCCAGCCCCACCGCGGCCGTGGGCAAGCTCGCCGCAGGCGACACGCTCGCTGCGGTGATCGTGACGGCGGACGGCAACCCGACCGACCTCACCATCCAGATCGACGTCGAGCTGGACGCCAACGGCTGATGTTCGTCTACCGCAACTCCAGCACCGGCCAGGTGGTCGAGCTTCCCGAGCGGGATGTACGGCTCGACCACCTGGACGTGTGGCTACTGATCGCTGAACCCGCCCCCGAGGACCTCCCCGAGCAGGTCATCGAGCCTGCTCCGGAGCCCCGGCCCGAGCGGCCGTCCGAGAACGACACCAAGGCGGCCTGGGTCGCCTACGCGGTCGCCCGCGGCATGGCCGAGGGCGACGCCAAGTCCCTGTCCAAGGCCGCGCTCGTCGAGGAGTTCGGCCGCGACGACGAGGAGGATGACTGATGGCTCGCGCTGAGGCCACCATCACACCGCTGCCCCGCGCAGGTCTCGCGGTCGCCACGGCGCCGGCCAACCCGGCGGTCGTCGACGGCCTCATGGTCACCTGGTCGGACAAGCGGATGATCCGCATCAAGAACACCGACGCCGCACCGAAGACCGTCACCCTGGTCATCCCCGGCGCGATCGACGGCCAGGAGATCCCTGACCGCGACTACATCATCCCGGCCAGCACCGGGGACGTCCTGATCCCGCCGCTTCCCGCCGTCTACCGGCACCCCGACGGCAAGGTGTGGATCAACTTCTCCGCCATCACCGGCGTCTCCGTCGCCGTCTACGAGCTCCCGGCCTGAGCCGTGCTGGTGTACGCGACCGCGCAGGACTACGCGGACTACACCGGCCAGGACGCTCCGGACGGGATCGAGCAGGCCCTCGCACGGGCGTCGGAACGCATCGACGAGCTGCTGATGGGCGCGGTCTACGCGGTCGACGCCAGCGAGATGCCCACGGATGTGAAGGTCCGGCAAGCGGTACGGCAGGCGACCTGCGCGCAAGCCGCCTGGTCGATCGCGGTCGGTGACCCGTACGGCGTGGCCAGCGCGTTCAAGTCCGTCTCGATCGGCTCGGTCAAGCTCGACCGAGCCAGCGGGGGAGCGGGCGACGGGCCGCCCCGGTACGCACAGGACGCGCTGTCGATCCTGCGCACTGCGGGCCTGCTGCCGGGCATCGTCATCGACGGCCCGCGCTGGTAGAAGGGCGGGTGCTCACGTGACGACCCTGCCTGGCTGGCTGCTGCGCCACACCGCTGTGATCAAGCCGTTCGAGGGCGACTCGGCTTACGGCCCCGTCTACGGCCCGCCCGTCACCGTGAAATGCCTGGCCGACGACGAACGCCGCATGGTCCGAGACGACAAGGGCCTCGAAGTCGTCTCAGAGATCACCATCTACATGCTGCCGGGCACCCGGTGCCCTTCCGGGTCCCAGGTCACGGTCAACGGCAGGACGACCACCGTCCTTGCCTCCTACACCCGTGACGGCGGCGGGCTCCCCACTCCGGATCACGTGGAGGTGGTGTGCCAATGAGCCGTGCCGAGTTCAACGCGGACGTCACCCCCCTGGAGCTGACTACCAAGGTCAACCGGGCCGCCGCACGCGGCCTCCGTCTGGGCGCCGAGCACGTGCTCCAGGTGTCGCGGACGCAGGTCCCGATCGACGAGGCCACGCTGGAGAGGTCCGGCGCGGCCACCGTTGATGAGTCGCAGCTGACGGCCGCGGTCTCCTATGAGACGCCTTACGCGGTGGTCCAGCACGAGGACCTGGACCTCAAGCACGCATCAGGCCGCAAGGCCAAGTACCTGGAGGACCCTGCGCGGGACGAGGCCGACACGGTCCGGGCCCTGGTCGCGGCGCAGATCCGGCGGGCGCTGTCGTGAGTTTCACCCGAGACCTTCTCTCCGGGCTGGCCGTCCTGCTGGCCGACGCCGGAGCGGGCGACTGGAACCCGTCCGGCATCTACAGCGACGAGCAGACCGCCATCACCATCGGCGGACTGCCCGCCAGCCCGGACATGGCTATCACGCTCACCGTGTACGGCACAGGCCGCGCCGGCGACGACCTGACCCAGTCCGACACGAACACCCAGATCCAGGTCCGCATCCGCGGCAAGGCAGATCCCCGCGTGGTCGACGACCTGGCCGACCTCGTGTTCGACGCACTGCACGGGCTGTCCAACCACACCTTGGACACTGGCGTGCACGTCCTGCTCGCGCAACGCCGCATCGTCGCGCCGATCGACCGGGACGCCAACGGGCGCTGGGGCCGAGCGGACTCCTACGAGCTGCTCGTCGACCGCCCGTCACCCCACCGCACCGAGTAACCCACACGAAAACCGCAAGCGAAAACGCATGCGGGATCTCCGCATGCCTGAAGGAGCAAGCACATGGCGCTTCGCAGCCTCCTCGCCAAGGACTGGACGCTGGAGGTCAACACGTCCAGCACCGCCGTACCGGCTTGGACCACGGTCAAGGGCCTGACCAAGCTCGAATTCACCCTCGACAGCGAGACCGAGGACGACAGCGACTTCGACAGCAACGGCTGGGCGTCCGAGGTCGTCACCCAGCGCAAGTGGGCGCTGGAGATCGAGGGGCGCCGCAAGCGCGACACCGGTTCGGCCTCCTTCGTGCCCGACCCCGGTCAGGAGTTCCTGCGCAAGGCCGGTCTCGTGGTCGGCATCAACGCCAACGTCGAAGTGCGTTGGTACCGCAAGGACGGCTCGCCGGACGCCTTCCAGGGCACTGCCGCCGTGCAGTACAAGGGGGCGGGCGGCGAGGTCACCGATCTGGAGCCGTTCGAGTGCGAGCTGACCGGCCAGGGCGAGCCCATCGAGATTGACAACCCGGCGGCGGCCTGACCCCGATGGCGAAGTTCACAGACCTCAACGAGTTCTTCAACGACGGCCTGGCGCTCCCGGTTGGCGGCAAGGTCTACCACGTGCCGCCCGCCTCCGCCGAGGTCGGCCTGTTCTGCCAGAAGCTGATGGCGGCCGGGATCAGCGCCGCCAACGGTCAGGAGATCGACGCCGCCGACCTCGACGACGACGGAGAGAAGGACCTGTACAGGCGGGTCCTCGGCGACGTCTACGACGAGCTCATCGCCGATGGGGTGTCCTGGGCGAAGATCAAGCACTGCGGCGTCACGGCGTTCCTGTGGATCGCGACCGACGAGGACACCGCGGCCAAGCACTGGCGGGCCGACCCGGAAGCGGAGGCCCCGAAGGCGAAGGCTCGGGCGGGCCGGTCGACCCGCTGACGGGGCTGCGCGAATGGTATGACGCAGACGACGGCCTGGCCGTGGACGGCACCGCCGTCTCCTGGGCCGACCTGCTGCAACGCTGGGCTCTCGTCGAGGCCGACCTCCACTCCGAGTACGGCGTCGACGTCGACCAGCCCGGCCTTCTTCTCACCCGCACGTGGCGCTGGCTACGCGTGCGCATCCTGGGCCTGCTGTCCGCCGACACGCGGACCGCCCGCTCTCTCACCCCCGAAGACCGTCACCACCGGAGGTGAGCTGTGGCGTTGAACGTGGGCGAGCTGTACGCGACGCTCGAACTGAAGGACCGCCTGACCGGTCCGCTGGGAAAGGCCACAGCAGGGATCAAGGTCAAGGCGACCGGCATCCACGCGGCGATGGTCATGGTCGGGATGGCCGCCGCGCGGATGGCCGCCGCGGTCGCATCCGGCGCGTCGAGGGCCGGAGCCGCCTTCGTCTCGTCAGGCGCGAAGATGGCGGCGGCTGGCGCGAAGAGCGCCGGGCTGCTGGCGGGCGTCGGCGTGGCAGGCGTCGCTGTTGGTGGCGTTCTCGCTGGCGTTTTCGCTGGCATCACTGCCGGGATCGCGAAGATCGGCATCCAGGCGGCGATGTCCGCGCCCGCGGTGAAGGCCGCCTTCGCGGACCTGAAGACGTCCGTGCAGGCCGATCTGGCGGACGCGGCGTCGGTGTTCCAGGGGCCGCTGATCGCCGCTGCTGGCCAGCTCAAGGGCATGTTCTCCAGCCAGATCGCGCCAGCGCTGGGGGACATGTTCAAGACGCTCGCGCCCTTGATCGGCCAGTTCACGACCGGGCTGGGCGCCTTTCTCAAGCCCATGCTGCCCGCGATCCAGGGCGTGGTGGCAGCGGTCACGCCGATGCTGTCGGCCCTGGCCGGGTCCATGGGGATCTTCGGGTCGCAACTCGCTGGCTTTCTTGCTCCCATCTCGCAAGCGTTTTCGCAATCGAGTGGACTGCTGGCCACGCTGGTCACCGGTGTTGGTGGTCTGCTTCAGTCACTAGCGCCTTTGCTTGCGGCTCTTGTGGGGCTCGCTGCCCAGGTCGCAGGCCCGCTCATGAGCGGGCTGGCCACCGTCGGCCAGACCCTGTCCGCGCAGCTTGGGCCGGTCCTCATCCAGCTCGGCCCGCTGATCGGACAGCTGATCACGCAGTTCGCGCAGATCGCGGCAGCCGTGATCCCGCTGCTGCCGCCCTTTCTACAGCTGGCGGCCACGCTGGCGTCGGCGCTGATGCCGGTTCTGACCCAGATCGTCGGGGCGCTCGCCTCGGCTCTTCAGCCGATCCTCGTGGCGCTCCAGCCCGTGCTGGCTGCTCTGGCAGAGGTCTTCGGGGCCGTCATCACGGCCCTGCTGCCGATCTTGCCGCCGATCTCTCAGCTGATCACCGCGCTTCTCCCGGTCGTGGTCACGCTGGTCAAGGCGCTCACACCGATTCTGACCATGCTCGCCACGGTGTTCTCCAAGATCGTTGGAGCGATCACGCCGTTCATCGCACCACTGGTCCAGATCACGACCGCACTCCTACCGCCGCTGATCTCGCTGGTCCAGGCGGTCGTCAAGCTCTTTCAGGGAGACTTCAAGGGCGCGCTGAAGGTCGTTCAAGATGCCTTCTCGAACGCGGGCAAAGTCATCAAGGACGCCTTCCTCAAGATCATCGACATGGGGAAGAACCTGCTGAGCGGCCTGTGGGAGGGCATCAGCACCAAGGTCCAGTGGTTCCTGAACAAGATCGGCCAGTTCTTCGGCAACCTCCTGCCCGACTGGGTCAAGGACATCCTCGGCATCCACTCCCCGAGCCGCGTGTTCGCCGCCATCGGCTCGTTCACGATGCTTGGTTTCGCAGACGGGGTCACCGCCGAGCGGCCTGCCGTCCTTCGCGCCGCAGACCAGGCGACAAGGGGATTCGGAGCTGCCTTCCGCGCCGGGCTCAAACGCGAGGCCAGCGGCTTGGGCGACGCCATCAACGGCGCGACCCCGGGCAAGGTGGGCATCATCCCGCCCGGAGTGAAATCAGCGCTCCGCGCGGGGGGCCGCCGGGCAGGGAAGATCCCCGCAGAGGCAACGCGCCGCGCGGTCTCCCCGAGCGGGAGCACCGTCCCCGGGAGCGTGACGGTGAACGTCACCAACATCCACCCCCAGGCGGAACCCACCAGCCGCACAGTGAACCGAGGCTTGCAGTACGCCGCCACGCTCGGCCTCACCTGATCCCACCACGCCAGCCCGGACGGGAGGTGCGAGATGGCGATCAACGTCGGCGAGCTGTTCATCCTGCTCGACCTGCGCGACACCATGTCCGCCAAGCTCCAGCGGGCGTTCGTCCGAAGCCGCACGTCGGCCACGGACTTCGGGACCCGCCTCAGCAGAGTGACCGGCGGCGCGGTCCAGTCGCTCACCTCCACCGCCGTGGCGGCCACCGCCACGGCGGTCAAGTTCGCTGTCCTGGCCGCCGCCGCGGCTTCGACCGCCGGCCACCTCCAGGCCCTCGGCGTCGCTCTGGCCCCGGCGGGCGGCATCATCGCCGCGCTCCCGGGGGTGGCCGCCCTTGGCGCCGCAGGGCTGGCCACGCTCGCACTGGCCTTCCGGGGTGTCGGTGACGCCGCGACCGCAGCTCTGGGCGACGACGCGGAGGCGTTCCAGGAGTCGCTCGCGGGCCTGTCGCGTGAAGCTCAGGGCGCAGCGCGGGAACTGCGGCAGCTCAAGCCCGTCGTCGACGGCCTGCGCCTTTCGGTGCAAGACGCCTTCTTCGCCCCGCTCGCGGGACAAATCGCAGCCGTTGCTGACGCACTTTCCGCAAGCGTTTCCGCTGGCATGTCAGCCGTTGCGGCGCAGTTCGGCCTCGCCGGTCTGGCGGTCGCGGACTTCCTTCGCACCGCGGAGACCGCGTCTGCTGTGGAGGCCGTGTTCGGGTCGCTGGCCGATGCCATCGCCGCGCTCACCCCCGCGATCCAGCCCGTCGCCGCAGGTCTGCGAGACCTTGTCGTAGTCGGCGCGTCGTTCTCAGCCAGCCTCGCCCCCAGCATCGCGAGCGCCGCGGCCCGGCTCGGCACCTTCCTGAGCACGGCCGCCGCCTCCGGCCGTGCCCTGGAGTGGATGACCGGCGCAGTCGAGGTGTTCAAACAGCTCGGCGCTGCCGCCCGTGACGTAGGCGGCATCGTGACCGGCGTCCTCGGGGCGCTGCGCAGCGCCGGAACCAGCGCGCTCGGCGTGATCGGGCAGGTTCTCGACGGGGTCAACCGGTGGGTCAACTCGGCACAGGGCCAGCGGGTCCTCGTCGAAGTCTTCGCAGCGCTCGGCAGGGTCGGTGAGGCGTTCGTCCCGGTCGTACTCGCGATAGCCAGCGGCCTGGCCGAGCTGGCGCCCGTCGTCGCCGACCTGGCCGTACAGCTCGGGCCGGTGCTGACGGAAGCCATCTCCGCCGTCGCGCCCGCGCTCGCCGACCTCGGCCCAGGAGTGATCGCCGTCGTCGACGCGATCGGCCTAGCCGTGAGGGAGCTCGGCCCCGCACTTTCACCCATCGCAATCACGCTGGCGGAACTGCTTGCGGCTGTTGCCCCGCTGATCCCTGTGGTCGCCGACCTGGCGTCGATCATCGTGCGCAGCCTGGCGGCCGGCGTGCAGGACGTTCTGCCGGACCTGGCCCGGATGGCGTACGCCTTCACCGACGTGCTCTACGCGGCCCTGCCGCTGCTGCCGCCGCTGCTCCAGCTCGCCACCGACTTGCTGCCGGTCATCGCTGACCTTGTGACCGGCGTGGCCCGGCTGCTGTCGGGCGACTTCGCCGGAGCGCTCACCGCGGCGGGGTACGCGGCCATCGGCTTCGTGAACAGCATGGGCAACATCGGCTACCTGCTGCTGACCGGCCTGTGGGACGGCATCGTCTCGGCCGCCGCGTGGTTCAGGGACGCGATCTACAGCTTCTTCTCCAGCATCCTGCCTGACTGGGTGCGCGACGCTCTCGGTATCCGTTCCCCGAGCCGGGTGTTCGCCGAGATCGGCCGCAACACCATGCTCGGCATGGCGGATGGCATGACGAGCTCCACCAGGCAGGTCTTGGCTACGGCGGGGGACATCGCGGCCCGATTGGAGAAGTCGTTCGCCCCCAACCTAGCCGCGTCCATCGGGTCGACCGGGGTGGTCGCGACGGGCGCGAGCCGTGCGGCAGGGCCGGTCAACATCACCGTCCACACCTACAACCCGCAAGCTGAACCAACTTCGTCCACGATCAACCGCGGACTGGCGTACGCGGGCATGCTGGGGGTGCTCTGACCTTGCCGACTTACACACTCGACGGCGTGGCACTGGACCACCCGGCCGGCTGCTGGAGGCTGAAGAGCGGCACCCGCCGTCGTTCGTTTCCCGCAGCCCGGTCGGTGTCGGTCAAGATGCCCGGCCGGTCGGGGGAACTCCCCATAGTGGGCCTGGACCTGGAGACCACCTCGGTCGCGCTCGTCTTCGGGCTCACTGGCCGGACCCCGTCCGGCACGGACGGCGGGTTCGAACAACTGGAGTCGAATCTTGAAGCACTCGCCGCCTTGATTGGTGTCCGCCACCGGCTGATGACGCTCTCCTACACCGCGGGCTCGATCGTCCGCGTCGCGGAGGTTGCGCTCGATTCGGTGTCGGAGCCTGAGGTCGACGTCGGCTCGGCTCGTGGGCGGCTCACGGCGATCTTCAAGATCCCCGGCGTCTTCTGGCGTGACCCGATCACGTCCACTTGGGCGGGGAGCGCGAACGCAGCTGAGCAGCCTGTCACTACCCTCGCCGGGTCCACCGGCCCGGTGGCAGACGCGCTCCTGCGCATCACCGGCCCGGCCGTCAACCCCGCGATCACCGACGTGGCCACGGGAGACACCATCACCAGGCCCTCCGGCCTGACCGCCGGACAGCGACTCCTCATCGACTGCGGGCAGATGAAAGCACGCCTGGTCACCACGGACACCTGGGACATGAGCGCGGGCTCGGACGTGACCGGCCAGATCCAGGCCACAGGCCCAGGCTCGGCGTTCCACTGGCTCCACCTCACTCCTGCGGTGGGCGTCGGCGACCCCTTCTCGCGCGTCGTCCTGGTCACCAGCTCAGCGACGTCCACGACCGGCGCGTCCGGGTTGGAGGTTCGCGCCCGCCGCGCCTACCTGTGAGGGCTACTTCCAGGGGGCTGGCCAGTCGAGCCACTGTCCGAGGCCGGCATACGTCCCGATGGCTGTGGCGATGAAAGCGAGAGTCCAACCAACTATGGGCCAGAAACGCCCCCTCCTGGGTTCTGCGGGGGTGTTCACGCTATTCGAAATGCCGCCAGCGTCGTGTCCTGCGTAGTTGAAGATCGTATTCGGGCTGTTTTCGATGCGGATTTCTGGCACCGCAGTGGCGAGCGCCTGGTTGGTGACATCTGCGGACGGTGTCTCCTCACCTTCGGGCATGTTCGCGCGCATCTCGCTGACGAGCTCAGCCAGGGTGCTTCGGATACGGCTCACAACACCCTTGATCGTGACGGGCTGGAACTTAATGTAGATCTCGCCAACCCGCTGCATCTGGGGAATGTTCCCAGCCTTCCAGCCCGCTTCCGTGACAAGTCGCGCTATGTCATCAAACGGTGGCCGCTTCACGGAGAGATCCTTACCCTGAGCGGCGAGGTCTTCTAGCTCGGATACCGATTCTGTAAGGTGGACCTCCTCCGTAACGTACTCGCGAAGCTGTTCGGGAAACCACGATGGCGTTACCGGCTGGGGCATGGGGTTGTACCCGCCTCGATTAACGTGGACCACCCAGAGAGTGCCGATGATCTTTCTGTAGACAGGAACGTCCTCCGTGGTGGTGTAGCCGTTCAGCTCGCGCTTCGCCCAGTCACGGAGCGGCCCGGAACGGGCATGCCCGCCCAAGGTCACACACTTTAGAAGAATGTTCGAAAGTGGCGTGCTGGGATCAATGATGTCCCGCTCGATCTGCGCGAGCAGAGAGTCGTCTCGGGATCGTCCCGCCGAGGGCTTCGTCACCGGCCTATTGTCTCGCGAATACCGGGGTATCTGACGCACCTTCGTCCTGCTGCGCGAAAGCCGAGACGGGGGTGCAGATGCTCCTCCGTCTCGCCATCTACGCCCCCAACGGAACCCGGAAGGGTGTCCTGCCGACCACGATCGGCACAGAGGTCGGGTGGCCGTTCAACGACGTGCCCGCCCTCAAGCTGACCCACAGCCAGGCCGGGCCAGGAAGCGACCTGCTCTCCGACCCTTGCGAGATCGCCGTCGAGGTCTCGGGAGACGGAACTAGCTGGGCTGAGCCTGCCGATTCTCGGTTCCTGCTGATTCGGCGGCATCTCGATCTCACCGACAAGGCGGCCGTCGAACAGCTCGACATGCCCGGCTACGCGTGGATGCTGCGCAAGCTAATCCTCTATCCCGGCAGTCAGCCGTTGGTCGACGGCAAGCGGGCGTTTCTGAGTGCGACGCCGGGCGCGATCCTCGCCACGTTCCTGACCGAAGGGCACGCGCGCGGCACGCTGACCGGCTTGACGTGGAACTTCAGCTCCACCCACGACTCTGCGGGACAGCCGTGGGCCAAGGTCTTGACGATCTACTACGAGCCGGGGCTGGACGCGCTCACCACGCTTATCAACCTCGCCGAGCAGGGCGTGCTCGACTTCTCCATGCAGGGCCGTCAGCTGCGCGCCTACAACGCCGACACCCAGCTGGCGCGCGACCTCGCCACCGGGCCCGCCCCGATAGATCTGCGCCACGGCCGTGACATCACCCACGCGCCCGACGTCGGCACCCTGGAGGACGCCGCGTCCGCGGTCCTGGTCGTGGGCGATAACCAGTTCCAGCAGACCTACACCAACCCCTCTGCCGTAGCGCCATGGGGGCGGTGGGAGCAGTACGTCGGCCAGGGCGGCGTGTCCGATCCCGGTACGGCGGCGCTGCTCGCCGACGCGGCACTCAAGCGCGCCGAACGGGAACGGGTGCAACGGACCCGGCAGATCAGTCTGGCGGCGGCACGCTGGTTCCCGATCCTGGACTACCGGCCCGGTGACCGGGTTCTCGCGCCCGGCGCAGGAGGTCTGCCAGAGCCGCTGCGGGTCCGGCAGGTCACCCTGGTCCGGGACCAGACAGGGGTGCTCTCCGGCAACGTCGTCCTCAACGACCGGCTGCTCGAACAGGACATCCGCCTCGCCCGACGCACAGCGGGCATCGTCGGCGGTTCGACGGCGTCCGGCGGCTCCGGGGCGCGCCCTGCGCCCGCATCACCCCGGCCGCGTTCCCCCACCGCGCCTGCCGGGCTGATTGTGGACGCGCAGGCGTACATCGACTCGGCCGGCGTCCCCCAAGGCCAGATCACTGCCACCTGGGGCGCGGTAGTCACCGACGTCAACGGCACAGCCGTCGAGATCGACGGCTACGAGCTGTTCATGCGCGTCAACCAGGCGGACGCACCGTGGTTCCTCGTCGCGCTGACCCAGGCCGACGACAGGAACGCGACCTACAGCCCGCTCGTGATCGGCGAGCAGTACGCGTTCAAGGTCCGGGCCACCAACCAGGGTGCGCGGGGCGGATTCTCGGCACAGCAGGTGGTCACGGTCCCCGACGACATCGATGCGCCACCCGTGCCGACGCCTCCTTCGCTCTCGACCCGTCTCGGCGTCATCCACGTCGGATGGGACGGGCACGGCGTCGGTGGCGTTCTCATGCCGTCCGACTTCGCCCATCTCCTGGTGTGGATGCAGGACCCGCTCTCGCCCGGCTGGTCCGAGGTCGGATACCTGGAGCAGGCGGGCGGGATTGTCGTACCCGGCCAGCCGTACGGCCAGGACCGCGAGTTCCGGCTGACCGCGGTGGACCGCTCGGGCAACGAGTCCGCGCCGTCCAGCTCGGCCACGATCGCAGCCGTCCAGCTGGTGTCCGGGGACGCCGCGGCGAGTTCGATCACGACTGGGCACCTGGTCGCCAACGCCGTCACGGCGGCGAAGATCGACGTCGGTGCGATCCAGGCGGCCCACATCGGAGCGAACCAGGTGACGGCGGCCAAGCTCGAATCGGTGCTGACGCTGTCCACCCGCATCGTCGCGGGCAGCGCGGCCGGGGCTCGGGTCGAGCTCAACAGCACGGGCCTGGCCGCCTACGACTCGGGCGGCGTCCAGACGGTCTCCATCTCCTCTGCGACCGGCAGCGTGTCGCTCGTGGGCCAGCTCGCCTCGGGCGTGACGGGGGCGCGCGTCGTCATCAATCCGTCCGGGGCGATGGTCCCGGAGCTGCGCTTTTACCCCGGCGCTGGAGCCAACTACTCGCGCATCTTCAGCGACGCCTCCCTGTTCCCTGGTGAAGCGACCCTGATCAGCTTGTCGGGTACCAACAGCGGCAATACCGCCGAAACCAGGGTTATGCACGCTGCGGGCGCCTACCACGTGAGGGTCCGAAACCCGGTGACCACGCTCGACAACGGCGGCTTCCTCGCGCTGGAGGAGTCGCAATCGCGGGTCGGCTTCAACCGGCATGCCACCACCCAACTTCAGCAGCTCACCTTCCTCCCGACCTCTACCCGGCATACCGGGGCCTGGTCCTACAGCGGCGGCGACGCCGGACTCGTGATGAGCACCGTCACAATCCCCGCCAACCAGGCCGGGGCCACCTTCACCTACGGGCCGACCATGGCCAGCTCCCCGTATGTGGTGGCCACCATCGACGTCGGCGCAACCGGCAGTCCGCGCGTCGGCGCGTGCGTGTCGGCCAGGACCACGACGAGCGTCTTCGTGAGCCCCACCACGACGCAGGTGGTCGCCATCACCGCCCAGCTCTGGGGCTGGCGCATGTAACCCAAGGAGTACTGAGTGCAGGACCTGAACGTCGAGGCAGAGGCGGTCATCGCTGCCCTCCGCCGCCGCGTCGACGAGCTGAGCTACGAGAACGTCCTCCTGTCGCTCGCGGTGGACCAGCTGCAACAGCAGCTCGGCGCACCGATCCGGAAGAACGCAGGCTGAGCCGCCATGCAAGTGATCATCCCTGGGGAGCGGCCCCGGTTCGGAGTCCGGCTTGTCGCCCATGCTCCCAACGGGCCCCGGCTCGGACTCCTTGGAGCGCCCCTGAGCTGGGACGCCGGGCTTCCGCTGAACGATGTGCCAAGCCTGGAGCTGACCTACACCGCCCACGCTCAAGGCGCGGCCTGGCTGCGAGAGCCGTGCGAAGTTGCGCTGGAGTACAGCGTGGACGGCGGCGCGTGGAGCGAGGCCGCCAACGGCAGGTTCCTGAGGATCAAAAGGTCAGGAGATGCGACCGACCAGACCGGCGCACAGCGATTCTCGCTGCCCGGATGGGCGTGGATGCTGCGCAAGCTCGTCCTCTACCCGTCACTCGACATGGTCGACGGCAAGCGCCAGTTCAACGCCGTCCGCGTCGGCCGCATCCTCACCACGCTGATCGCCGAGGGGTCCGGCCGCGGAACCCTTCCCGGCCTGGTCGTGGACTTCACAGCCACGCACGACTCTGCCGGCCAGCCGTGGTCGGCAGAGCTGACGATCGGCCTGGAGCCCGGAACCGACCTCCTCCAGCTCCTCATCAACCTGTCTGAGCAGGGCGTATGCGACTGGCAGATGACCGGTCGCGTTCTGCAGGTCTACAACGAGGGCACCGCGTTGGGTCGCCAACTGGCCGCCGGACCGGCGCCGGTCGAGCTGATCCTGGGCCGCGACATCGACCAGGCCCCTGACGACGCGACGCTCGAAGACGCCGCATCGGCGATCCTCGTCGTTGGCGAGGAAGGGCTACGAGTCGAGGTCACCAACCCGGCCGCTGTCGCGCCGTGGGGCCGGTGGGAGGCATTCCAGCAGCAGGGCGGCGTCAAGGACGAGGGCACCGCCCGGCTGCTTGCTGGTCAGGCGTTGGAGCGCGCGAGCCGGGAGCGGGTGCAGTTCACCCGCCAGATCAAGCCGCAGCAGGCACGATTCCTGCCGCTGGTCGACTATCGGCCGGGCGACACCATCCGGGCGCCGGGGGAGGAGGGCAAGCCCGAGCCGCTGCGGATCCGGCAGATCACGCTGTCGCGCGGTGACGACGGCGTCGTGGGCGGCAACCTCACGCTGAACGACAGGTTCTTGGAGAGGGAGATCAAGCTCGCCCGCCAGGCCGCCGGCATTCTCAACGGCGGCGTCTCCGGCGGGGGCAACGGCGGGGATCCCGGAGGGGACAACGAGAACCGCGTCCCAGCAGCCCCGACCGGTCTCCTCGTGAACCCGGCCGCCTACCTGGATGACGAGGGATACGCCCACGGGCAGATCACCGTCTCGTGGGTCGGCGTGACCAGCGACGTCAACGGCACGCCGCTCACGGTCGACGGCTACGAGCTGGTCGGGCAGACCCCGCCGGGCACGGGCGCGATGCGCGTCCTGGCCACGACCACCGGCACAAGCGTCAGCTACTCGCCGCTGGAGCCCAAGACTCGCTGGCAGTTCGGGGTCCGTGCCACCAACCAGGGCACGCGAGGCGTGGTCGCGGGCACGGCGGTGATCACCATCCCGGACGACGAGACGCCGCCGCCGGGCCCGTCCGCGCCGGTCGTCGACAGCCGAATCGGGATCTTCCGGATCACGTGGGACGGGTTCACCAGCGCGGGCACTGGCATGCCCACGGACTTCGCCCGCGTTTTGATCATGATGCGGGATCCGCTGGACCTCAGCGATGAGGGCCAGCAGGTCGAGTGGCTCGAACGCGCGGGCACCGCCGTGGTGCCCGGCCAGCCGTACAGCGTTGACCGGGAATTCTGGCTGGTCGCGATCGACAGGTCCGGCAATCTCAGCGGCGCATCAGCTCACGTCATGTCGCAAGCGAAACCGCTTGTGAATTCGGACATGATCGGCGAGATCATCAACGGAGCCGAGCACATCATCACCGGCTCCATCCCGGCCAACGCGAAGATAGTCGCTGGATCAATTACTGGCGGCCTCATCCAGGCGCTCGCCATCGACGCGGGGAAGATCGCCGCGAACGCCATCAGCGCCGACAAGATCGTGGCGGGTGCGATCGACGCGGCGCATATCAAAGCCAACGCGGTCACTGCGGACAAGATCGCGGCAGGGTCCATCACCGCTGCGAAGATCGACGCCGACGCGCTCAACGGCAAGGTCATTACCGGCCCCGTCATCCGGAGCTCGGCCACCGGGCGCAGGTTCGTTCTCGACAGCAGCACGCTCGACCTGCGGTTCTACCCGTCCGGATCGTCGAACTACTCCCGCGTCTACGCGGAAGACTCGGGCGGCGAAGCCGCAGTGGCTATCACCACGAACACGTCGTTCTCGCAGCGGGCCGAGCTGCGAGTGAACTCGAGCCTGATCAGGCTCGGCATGATCAGTAGCGGTGGCGGACAGTCCGGCGGCGGCTTGGACATCGCCTCCAGCTACGCCCGATACGGCTACAGCGCCGGTAGCTCCTCCACCGAGGCGTCGATCCTGTTCGACGGCGCTGGCAAATGGACCATGAAGGGCAGGGTCTGGGAGTTCACCACCTCCAGCGCCTACGAAACGATCTGCGCCGGATCAGGCGTCGTTTCCTCCGGCTACGTCGGCGTCACGATCACGTACGGACCGTATATGGCCGGCAACATGGGGCCCGTCGCGGTGGTGCGCGATGGCGCGACCACTCCGAACTTTTATTGGTGCTTGGACGCCTCCAGCCCTTCCGGGTTCTCGATCGGCTGGTCCTCTGGCGGCGGAGTCTATTCGGGCAAAGCCTTCTACTTCTGGTCCTTCCGCCACCCGGGCTCAGCGTGAGCCGCGGGTCGGCGATTCCTGCGTGCAAGGAGCGTGAACGCATTGACGGTTGAGATGTGGAAGGTGTGGGATTCCGAGCTCGGCTACACCCCCACCGACTTCATGGAGGGCGAACAGAACGCGGCAGTTGCACCACCCCGTGATGGCGCCGACCCGCTGTGGGGTGTGAGCCGCGTCGATGAGCAAGGGCACGCCCACATCCATATCTTCCCGCACACCGCGCTGGAGTGGCGGGCTGCGGAGTACGGCATTGACCACGACGACGTGGAAACGCTCCTGGACGTGATCTTGCACGAGCCGTGGATCCCAGCACTGGATGATCCACTGGCGTTCACCGATCCGCGGGCCGCGAAGATCTTGGCCGACATCCACGGACTGCCCACCGTCTGGACTCCAGGTGTCAGCGACGAGGTGCGCAGGCAGGCGCACCTGGAACGCATCAACGCGGTGAAAACCCACCGCGCCAGATTGGACGCAGAGACGAAGCAGGTCCGGCAGGGTGTGGTCGACTACCTGGGCATCAGCGTGACCTTGCCGGACGATCCGCTCGCAGCGGTTCGTGCAGCCCGCCTGGACCCCATCCGCGTCCAGGCACGGCAGCTCGCGGTGGCCCGCAACCGTGACCGCGGTCAAGGGTTCACACCTGTCACGATCACGTCGAAGCCAGCCATGACCTTCGCGGGCCGTAAGCCATGGTCGGGCGTGGAGGTGAGCGGGTGACGGGCATCCTCTGGCTGGACCTCTTCGTCACCGTCACGATCGTCGGCGGTGCCCTCGGACTCCTCGCGCGAGCAGTGACCGGCCTGGCTCGCCGACTGCGTCGTCTGTCGCACTTCTTGGATGATTGGAACGGTGAGGAAGCGCGGCCCGGCGTGCCGTTCAGGCCGGGTTTCGCCGAACGGGTGGCGCTGATCGAGGCGGAGCTCAAGCCCAATCACGGCTCCTCACTGCGTGATGCGATCAACAGGGTCGAGCAGGGAGTGCGCCGAGTCGAGGACGGACTGGCTTCCCACCTTCAGCAGCACCGCGAGGCACTGCTACCGGTCGAGCGCCTACGCGGGGGAGCCGGAGCGGGCGAGACGGCGGAAGGTACGCCTCCTCCCGAATGACGATCTTTCCGACAGACGGCGGCGTTCTCGTTGTGCCCGCTGTCCTCCCTATTCATGTACCGACCTCGGCGTTCGGGCTCACCGTCGCCGAGTGGCTTCTCCTCGACCCCGTACAGGAGGTGAGCAATGTCTGAACCGACCGAGGAACAGCTCGTGGCCGCGGGCGTGGACCTGAGGCCATGGGGCCCGACAGAGCCTGACGAAGAGCAGGTGCTGCGCGGCCTGGGCTACGTCCTCAACCCGCTGACCGGCACCTACGAAGGCGACCCCCACGACGAGGACGGAGCACCCGAATGAGCGTCAACGCCATGTTGGCCGCCGCCCGCGCGACCCTCGGTACGCAGGGCCGGCCGAACGGCATCACCCGCGCGTACGCTACCCGGCACGGCGCTGCCTTCCTCACCGCGCCCTGGTGCAACATGAGCGTGACCGAGTGGGCGCGACGCTCCAGCAACGCCCCGGCGGTGCTGCCCCGCGGTGACCGGGCCTACACGGTCTGGCACGCGCAAGACGGCAAGGAACTGCGCCGGTGGTTTGCGGGCACGGCCGACAACCTCCGCAAGCACGCCCGGCCAGGCGCGATCGTGTTCTTCGACTGGTCCGGCACCAACACCATCGGCGCCATCGACCACGTCGGAATCGTCGAGCGAAACCTGGGCGACGGCAGAATCCAGACCATCGAAGGAAACACTGGCGACGCCTGCCGCCGTCGTGTCCGATCCGCAAGCGTTATCGCTGGCTTCTGGTGCCCGCCGTACGAGGAGCCCACCAAACCCTCCCAGCCCAAGCCGAAGCCCGAACGCGACTGGATGGAGGAGATCGTGAAGAAGCTGCCCGCCCTCTACTACGACGGCGACAAGCCGCTCACCGGCTGGCACGTCAAGACCCTGACCTGCCTGCTGGAGGCCCGCGGCTACCCCGTACCGACGACGGTGGATGGCACCGTCTTCACCCGACACCACGACAAGCAGCTACGCGAGTTCCAGAAGGCCGCCGGTCTCAGTGGCGAGGCCGGCCGGACCGGCACCCGCACGTGGGCAGCGCTGCTCAAGGTCGCCTGACATAGACCAGAACGGCAACGCCGCCCAAGCCCCCCCAGCCCAAGCCCTGGACGGACGACTGGACCAGCCCCGAAGACGCCCTCGGCGACGAGCCGACCGAGCAGCGCGTGCCAGGCCTGATCGATGAGGCGAACTAGGCACCGCTCTGCCCGCCCGCTCTACCGCCCCGCAGGTCGCGGGGCTTCGCATTTCTAGGAGTGATCATGTTTCATCAGTGGCTTCTCAGCCTGTGGCGCACCGTCGTGCCGTCGCTCGTCGGAGGCATCCTCGGGTGGCTCGCCCTTCGCGGCATCGCCATCGAGGGCGTTACTGCCGAGCAGATCAGCGCTGGCGCGGTCGTGCTCGGCACCGGCCTGTACTACGGCGTCTTTCGGGCTCTGGAGCAGCGCTGGCCCGCTCTTGGCATCCTGCTTGGATCTACCAAGACCCCCACCTACGCGCAGCGTCAGCCGTACGACTACTCGCGCTGATCGGCACCCGGCTTGAAGCCCCCGTCAACCCGATTTCGGGTTGACGGGGGCTTCTTTTGAATGCTCATTCGGAACTGGAGCTACCCGTCTGGCTTCGCCGTTTCACGCTTACCCCCCAGCGCTTCCGGAGCCACTCGACGCTGGCGTAAAAAGTGACGACTCCCGGCAGGGCCCAGAAGATGCTACCCCAGCCCTGCTGAAGGAAGACGTTGACGGCGGCCAGGGCCATGAGGGGACCGAGCAGCCCCCAAGTCCGCCATTCGGATCTTAGGATCCAGCAGGCCAGGCGATAAGAGCGAAATATACGAGGCTCGCCGGGGGCCAGCAGCGACGCCCGCAACGCCCACACATGGGAGAGTTGGCGAACCGCATACATGACCCGAGATCGGCGGTCAGCTTCGGCATCGGAGAGGTTTCGGAGCTCCGCCTGGAACTCCCGGCGGTAGCGGGTACGGTGCTGGCAAGGAAGTAGCAGCACATTCAACTCGATGAGAAGCCCCGCGATTCTGCTCGTCCGCTGGACTTGGAGTTTGGCGTCCAATTGTGCGGCGGTATCGAGGCAGGACATTATGCGTTGGGCTTCCTTGGTAGCCCTGCCCAGGTCGCGGGACCGGACGATGCCGTGGGAGCGGCCGATGCTGTGGAAGCGCTCTTGGTTGCGAGCGAGGTCGCGGGCGCGGGCGAGGTCGTGGGCGAGGGTGCGGGCGCGGGCAGGGTCGCGGGGCAGGACGGGGGGGCGGTCGAAGTAGGGGTCGCGGTTGCGGGCGAGGACGGGGTCGCGGGCGAGGTCGCGGGCGAGGTTGCGAGCGAGGTCGCGAGCGCGGGCGAGGACACGGGCGCGGACGTAGTCGTGGTTGTCTCTGAAGTCGCGGGCCCTGGCGCGGGCGAGGTAGAGAGCTAGATTGTTGGCGCGGGTACGCGCCTCATCGATGGCATTCTCACGGACACGAAAGAGTTCCTCGGTGGACTGAGTCCGTAGGCGGATTCTCACGCAGCGCCTCCGCGCTGTGGCATGATCCAGCCGGGCAGCCATGGGGCTTTGGTCCTGGCATGGGCGAGTGCTTCGCGAGCGCGGTCAGCGCCGTCCGGGCTGAGCCGGTAGTAGCGGCGCAGAGGTCGTCCCGCTTCGCGGGGATCGAGGTCTTCCCAATGGGACTCCAGCCAGCCGAGTCCTTCGAATCGGGCGAGGATGGCGTGGATCGTGCCCGGTTGAAGTCCTGCTGCCTGGGCGATCTCCAGCCCGTACATCTCGCGTGCCGGATCTTGGAGGAGCGCCCGGAGGACAAGCTGGGTGGGGATGGTCATCTTCGGGGGACTACCCATGCCCTAATTCTAACTAGGGTGAGGGCTCGGCGCGCAGAATTCTGCGGCTCCCGGGCGAGTACGTGCGCGATACAGCGCCGCGACTCGCGTCCGTCCTGAGCTCGTTCAGGCCGAGGTATGGCGAAAGGCCCAGTCCTCCTCATCGCGAGGAGAACCGGGCCTTTCGCCATACTCTGCTACTTCCGGAGGAACGCGTTCACCACCATCGGGAGGCTCGCGTCGAGGCCCGCGATGTTGAGTACGTCCGCGTCGTTCGGGTCTTTACGCGTGACCGTATGCGCGTCGCATCCCGAATTGTGTGTGAATCTGGACAAGGCTTGGGGCGGCCCCAGCGAGCTGATGACCGCCCCAGTGTGAGGAGGAGCTCAAATGGCCGGGTGGAGGCCCAGCGTCATATGCGGGTATCCCGCGTTGATCCGCTCCCCGAGCTCGATGTCGAGGCTCGCGATGAACGTGGTGATCGCAGCTGTGGCTTGCTCGACGCTGTCGGCATGGCCCTTGAACTCGAACTCGACGAAGTTGCCGAGGCCGGCCACGGTGTCGAAGGCGACCGCGATGCCGTCCAGGTGCCACTCCTCCCGGGTCTTGTCCACGACTGTCAGCTTGGTGAAGTCGAGGGATTGGAGGGTGTGCCGGACGGCGTCAGCATCGGAGATGCGGCTCTCGTACTCGTCGCAGTGCGTCTTGATCTTCGCTTCCAGCGGGTACCACCGCTTGAAGTTGAGGGAGGCGTTCCCCTCCTCCTCCCGGATGCGTAGCCACTCGGAGATGACCTCGCCTTCGAGGAAGTCCTTGTGCGGCGCGTTGAAGTAGGTGTCGACCTGCCGGGAGGACTGCCCGGCCTTGGCGCCCCGCTCTGTGAGGGTGGCCTTCAGGTCCTCCACCGGGCTGAGGAGGCGGAACTTCTGCTCGACCTCGGTGTACTCCATGATCTGCTCCTATCGGGTGTGTACGGCCGGGGAGGGGTGCTGCGCCAGCATGACGCGAAGAGGCTCGGTGAGGTGCCTGATCGTCGATGTGCTCGGCGCTCAAGAAACTGCGAAGAGCGTCGATGTCCCGGCCGTGTGGTCGGCGACGGTGTCTGCGTCCTGCCTCGCCGCCTGCAGCTCGCCCTGGGCGCCTTGATCACGCAGGTAGGTTCCAGCTTGGGCCTGTGGGATCCCCGAGCCAGACGCGCTGCTCGTCGACTGCCACGGTCAGACCGAACCCGCTCTGGTGTGGGCTGCCAGCCCCTTGCCAGGTCAGGATGGCTTCTTCGGCTTCGTCCCACAGCCTGATCGGCCCGTGCTGGTGCACGGTCCACCCGCCGGCGGAGTCTGGCCGGACGTCAGCTTGCGAGCCGGTGCTCACGTCGTGCACCAGGAGGATGTTGCCGGCCCAGCCGTGCTGGGCTTGGGGGATGCCGAGCTGGGCGACGAACAGGGCGGTGTCCTGCTTGAGGATCGCGGGGTCGATTCTGCTGTCGCGCTGGTCGCCGCGGCCCATCTCGATGGGTGGCCGGGGCGGCGGCCGGTGCGGCCGGGCGGTCATGAAGTACACGTCCTCGGTGAGGAAGTGGCCGCTGGCGGAGCCGTCGTCGGCCACCTGCAGGTGTGCGAAGGCCGCGCCGCCGAGCCATCCCATCATGGGCGTGGTGATCGTGCCTTCGACGCACATCTGCCTGAGCCATGACAGCGGGATGGTGCGCACCGCGCACGTGGCGATCAGGCGATCGTAGGGGGATTCGTGGTCATGGCCGAGCAGTCCGTCGCCGGTCACGAGCGTGGGCGCGTATCCGGCCGCGGTGATGGCGGCCTTGGCGCGGGCGGCCACCTCGGGATCGACCTCGACGGAGGTGACCGATGCGGCCCCCAGCCGGTGGCACATCAGCGCGGTGGAGTATCCGGTGCCAGTGCCGATCTCCAGCACCTGGTCGCCCTCGCCGATCCCTGCTGCTTCGAGCATCGAGACGACCAAGCCGGGAAAGGTCGATGACGAGGTGGGCCTCAGGATCGGCACGGGACCGGTGGCGTCCTCGGCCATCACCCCGTCGAGCTGGGTGACCCAGGTCTCGTTGGTGTAGACCAGGCACAGCCACTCCTGCTCGCTCATCTGCGCCCGCCGTACCGGCGCCCAGCCGAGGCCGGTCTCGTGACGGTAGACGGCATCGCCGATGAAGAGCTCGCGGGGCACCTCCTCCAGCGCGGAGCGCCAGGGCGCGGAGGCGATGTCGGCGGCCAGCTTGCGGCGCAGGTCGGCGGCCAAGGTCATCGGTGCCATCCTTTCAGCAGGGTGTCGGCGAACGCCTCGGCGATCGCATCGGAGTCGGGCAGCCAGCCCCATTGCCCGTTCGGGTTGCATTCGACGAAGACCCACTGGTGGGCCTCGCCCGCGTCCTGCAGGAGGGCGAAGTCGAAGCAGCCGAAGACCAGGTCGAAGCGGGCCAGGTAGGCGTGCAGCGCGGCTTGGACGGCCGAGGGTACCTGGATCGGGGTGTGCAGGAGGGCAGATGGGTCCTCGCTGCGCCAGTCGAGCATGCCCGCCGGCGAGGTGATCCGGTGAGCGAACACCCGCTCGCCTACCACGGTCACTCTGGCATCGCCGCTCTTGGGGATCTCGGCCTGGAACAGGTGGGCCGTGACGTGCAGAGACTCGTCCAGATCCGCGGGATCGACCCGCTGTGTCCAGATGGCCGCTACCGTGCCATCCGGCACGGCCGGGACACCGCGGAACGACTTGTAGATCATCGCGGGATGCTCTGCGGCGAACTTCGCGGCCGCGTCCAGGTCATTGGTGATCAGGCTGGCCGGTATCGGCAGTCCCAGGCTGGCAGCCGTCTGCAGTTGCGCCGGTTTGTAGTCGGCCCGCTGGTTGCAGAGGGGGTGGTTGGCATAGCGGCAGTCCGGCAGGTTGAACAGCAGGCCGTGCAGGCCGTGGCGCGCTTCGGCGATGGCGAAGGCGCGAGCTTGCGGATCGAGGCCGTCGAATCGCCAGGCTGAGGGGCGGCGGTAGTACATCGCCCGCGCCCCCTCCAGGGTGAGGTTGCGGCTGGCGGTGCGCACCCGGCCTGTCCAGCGGCTCTCCCCGTCTTCCAGCCGCGCGCTGAAGGTGAGGTCTGTGCCCACGTCGGCGGGGTCCACGCGCGCGATGGGCACCTGGCGCTCGTGCAGAGCGGCGATGACCAGGTTCGCGGTGACGTCCTCCGCCGAGGTGATCACCATGACGAAGTCAGGCTCGGTTCGCGTCACGCTAGTCAGATTCGGAGTCGTTTTGGGAGTCGTCCACCACGTCCGGTGAGTCCTTGGACGCGTCTCCGGGACGGGACATGGTCCCGCTCAGGTAGGGCCGGTTGGTGCCTTTGCCGGCCATCTCCACGATTGTCCCCTGCTCGTGGTAGAAGCGAGCGAGCTGACTGTCCGGGTCCACGCGCACCAGGACGTACGGGAGTCTGGCCACTTCCAGGCGGTGCGTTGCCCGGCTCAGCCCCCAAGGGCGGGATGCCGGAGCGTGGGTCACAGTCATATCAGTCTCCTCATGGTGGGCTGACTTCTCTGACGGTAGATGCCGACGTCGGCGTCGACCAGGAGGGTCCGGGCCGGTTGGGGTGGGGAGGGCGGCGAGGCGGCGCCGTCGCCCTCCCCACTCGACCGGGCCGCCGTGCGCGCTTGCAGACGCGTGGTGCATCGGCGTTCCGGGAGTGCGATCGCGGCCTGGGCAGAGCGGGTCATCACCCAGGCCACGAGATCGGGGAGGCGGCGCAGGCCGGGGAGCAGGGGACGATTTGGCAGGCGTGCCCGCCCCCGGCCTGCGCCTCCTCAACGGCCGCCCCCACGAACCGGCCGTCGCTCATGCGATCTTCACCATCGTTTCCGCGCGACCTGGGTCATGGCTCTCCCTCATCAACGATGAGGGGAACGCCGATGATCCTGGAAGCCAGTGCACGCAGGGCGAGGTCAAGGTGCGGCTCAGGTGCGGGCGAACGCAACGGTGAGGCGGCTGACTTCAGGGCGGGTTGGGCCGTGATGCTCTGCTGCGGCCTGGTCCTCACGCGGACGAGGGCGGTCCCGTGGGTGGCGTCCTGAGGCGGGCAGGCCACCCGGTGCGGACCCGATCCATGGAAGTAGCAGATCTCGAAGCGCTTGGGCCCGGCGATCTCCAGACCTTCCTCGTCCAGTTCTCGGGCGAACTCCTCCCCGAGCTTGGCGAGCGCTGTCACACCGGACAGCCGCGGGCCTTTGGCTGGGTCGACGACGAAGTCGATCTGCAGGACCCGGTCCGGCAATTCCGTGCCCGGCCTGCCGGAGGAGCCGGGGTCCGCGCTGTCGCCGAGGACAGGGTCCTGCTCGGGGCGGCGGAGATCGAGCTGTGTTCCCGGCTGTGGCTGGGGTGAGGAAGGCGGGGGTACCCTCCTCATCCCAGCCACCCCCCGGCCCCCTGCGAGGGTCGGCGGCCAGGACCTCGACGACGAGCACCGTCACGAACTGGCAGAGCGTGGCGGTGCTCGTCGCGGAGGCCCTGGCCGCCTCGGCTGGCCAGCTCTCCCGGCATGAGGCGGCGGCCACCAGCGCCGCCGTCGGGAGTCCGCTGGTGGGGAACCACCGGCGGCGGCCAGACGCCTGTCTGCCGAAGCGCAACCTCCGCCACGCCGGCGAACGCGGCCAGCGTCTCCAGGTCGTGGGCGGTCACCGGGTCGGCGGCTTCGGCTGGCCCGAGGTAGAAGGCGATCCAGTCCTGATGCCACGGCCGCTTCATCGCAGCCCACAACCCCGGTGTGGGCATAGGAGGCGGTGCGAGCTGTGGCGTGCTCATGGTTGGGATCTCCTGTGGTCGCATGTCATGGGGCTTGAGGCTGGCGGGCCGAGCTTGCCTATCGGGGCGATGCTCGGCCCGCCGAGCGGTCGGGCGGGATCGTCCTGTCCGACCGCGACCGGTCAGGTGGCAGCTGCGCGTGCACCCCTGACCGGGGCTTAGTTGCCGGGCCAACCGCCGCGGAACCCAGCCACCGCGGCAAGGAACTGGGCGTCCCCGACATCGGGGGGCACCGCGTAGTCGGTCCGCCACTCTGACGCCTCGACAAGGCCAGGCTCCAAGAGGTCGAGCCCGTCGAAGAACTTGAGGATCTCGGCCGAGTTGCGCGGGTAGATTGGCGCCACCATGCGTTCGTATAGCGCGACAGCCTGCGCCCTGACCTCGGCAGACAGCAGCTCATCGCACGCGTGTGAGAAGATCAGGTACCCGGACTTGAACGCGGCCAGGTAGTCGCGCACGATGCCGTACGGATCCTGGTCGGCGGGCCAGAAATGCGCCAAAGCGCCCATGATGATCGCGGTCGGCTCCCGGAAGTCCAGCAACTCACCAGCCGCAGAGATAACCTTCGGCACGTCGCGAGCGTCCGCCTCAACACAGCAGGTGTATCCATCTGCCACGTCAAGAAGTGCTCGCGCGTTCGCCGCCACCGACGGGTCGTTGTCCACGTAGACCACCCGCGCTTCCAGCTGGTACTCGCGTGCGCTGCGCAGGATAGTGCGGTCGTTCGGGGCTGGGAGACCGCACCCCAGGTCGAGGTATTGGCGGACGCCGGCGTCGGCCACGGCCTCGACCCCGCGGTGCACGAACGCCGCGTTGGCCTTGGCCGCAACAGGTAGCTGCGGCAGCAGTTCGCCAAGCGTGGCGAGTACCTTACGGCTGCCGAGGCCGTCCTTGCCACCTAGAAGTTCGTTGTACGTGCGGGCGGGACCCGCCGTGACATCCATGGGCGAGTTAGGGGCCGCGCGATCGGATGGCATAGGCACCTCAGCAGGCCGGGGCGGCGAGGGCGAGACCGGAGACCGTGAAGCCTGTGGGCAGCGTGATATCTGCTGTGGGGTTGCCCAAGACCCGGTACATCACTCGCTCCGACTGGCCGGTAAATGATCTCCGGCCATGGAGCATGCGCCGGTTGTCGAGAAGGAAGCCTTCGCCGGTCTTGAGCGGCAAGAGCCGCTGATGCCGGCGGATGGCTCCGATCAGCGTAGGCAGCACCGCGTGGACCGGTTCGGTGAAATGTGCGAGATCATCTAGACGCAGACGCAGGGCCATGTTGCCGTCTGCGGTGTTGGCGAAGATCGACCCCCACCGGCCGAGTGCGAACTGGACGCTATGCGGTTGGCGCAACCTGGCGATCACGTCGGGATCCGAAGAGAGGTCACGGTAAACGGCGGCACCATCGACAACGAGCGACTCCCCTCCACACGCGGCGGGTGAACCGCACATCAGGAGGAGCATCCTGGGGGGCACCGCCAGCGCCGACGATTCCGTGTGAGGGCTGAGCTCTCCCGCGCCGAAACCAGCGAAGCCCGGCTGCTCCGCCATGGGGCCGCGGTCGCTGATGACCGTCACACCATCGGGTTCGGCATCGCGATGCTGCCAGGGCACCACCAGTCGGCGCGCGAGGCGAACCACGGCGGCCCGCCCATGGACGCCTTCGAACATGACCAGGCCGTCACGCTGCAGAAGAGCATTGACGGTCGCTGGATCCGCATGCGCGGACAGGCCCTTAGATCGGCTCGCCATTGTGGGATTTCCTTCCGGTGAGGAACTCGGCATCAGCCTGAATGAGGTTCTCGACCGGAGACAAGTGACAGATTGTCACACCGCCCCAGGAGGCCCGACGCGAGGTCACGCAGCGTGTTAGGTTCCAAACACAGCCGCCTCCGCGTCGGAAAGGTCCCCGTCAATGACTTACCGCCCACACGCTTTCCCCGTGTCGGTAAAAGGAGTAATTGTCCGAGATGGGCACGTTCTACTCCTTCGCAATGAACGCGACGAATGGGAATTGCCCGGCGGAAAACTGGAACTGGGCGAGGACCCGCCAGCCAGACTCGCGCAGGAGATCAGCGAGGAGGCCGGCTGGAAGGCCACAGTCGGCCCGATCCTCGACTCCTGGCAGTACCACATCCGCGAGGGCGTGGACGTGCTGATCGTGACGTACGGCGCCACGATCGACACCGACGCCGCCCCAGTCCTCAGCCACGAGCACAAGGAAGTCGGCATGTTCGCCAAGGACGAGATCGCCGACCTGCCGATGCCCGAAGGATACAAGCGGTCGATCTTCGGCTGGTTCGAGCGGCTTCAGGAACCTGTGAGGTAGCCATGCACTGCACAGCGTGCGGGGCAGCTGTCGATGAGTCATGGAACGCCTCGCCGCTGTGCCCAGCATGCCACGTCGTGGCGGGAGCTCAGTTGCCGCACCAGCCCTCGGCCGCCCCGCTGTGGCTCTGGACGTCCCCTGAAGCGCAGGCGGCGCTGTCCCGGGGCCACCTCGGCGAGATACTCCGCGCCTACCGCAAGGCGACCCGGACCTCCCAGGCTGACCTCGCGGAAGAACTGCAATACGACCGGACGTACATCGTCAGGCTGGAGAACGGCCAGCGCGCGCTCACGGATGTGGACGCGCTTCGCCGCCTTGCTGAACATCTGGGCCTGCCGGCGCACGCGCTCGGCGTCACCGACCAAGCAGACGCTGACTTCGCCGCGATGATCAAATTTGGGGAATCCACCGTCCGCCTGTCCGCGCTCGCCCGCGAGGCCGGGCACAGCGCCGAGGCGATCAACGAACTGTGGCCCTTGGTCTGGAGGTTGGAGAACCGTCTGATGGCGGGACACTCAGATCGCTACGTTGCGCATCTTCTCACGCAGGCACGCGTCGTGCTGGGCGTGGCCCTCGGCGACATCCTGCCCGAGGAAAGCCTGGCAGCAGCAGCGCGGTGGACTGGGCGCGCATTGAACATCGCTGGCGTGCTGGATGATGCCGTCCTCCTCACCCGAGCGCTTCGCGCCCACGGTAACGAGCTACGCAAGGTGAAGAGGAAGACCGCAGCCGCGGTACGGCTGCAGCAGGCAGCAGACGTCGCGCCCGCAACCGAACGCGGGACTGTGCTCATCCCGCTCGCCCGGACACTCGCAGAACTCGGCGACACAGCAGGCTTCGACGCAGCCGTCAGGGACCTTCATCGCTTCATGGACTCCGCCCAGGAGACGCCACTGGTCAATCCGTTCGTCGTCCGAGAGGTCCACCTACGCGGGC
The DNA here is from genome assembly GCF_014203235.1 of Nonomuraea endophytica. Taxonomy (GTDB): domain Bacteria; phylum Actinomycetota; class Actinomycetes; order Streptosporangiales; family Streptosporangiaceae; genus Nonomuraea; species Nonomuraea endophytica. Next base: position 288,569 of record NZ_JACHIN010000010.1, read on the forward strand.
TGCTCGCCACCGGACGAGTTCGGCAAGCCGTTCGCCTGGCGGAAGCGGACGCGCCGGATGTCGGTGGGGTGGCTCCTCAATGGCGAGCCATTGAACAGGTGACCGTGGCTGAAGCGTTCAGCCTGGTCGCGGACGATTCAGCGACGACGGCCGCTCTCAGGCAGTCGATCCTGACGGCGGAGGCTCTGCGGCTGCCTCACCAGATTCAGCGGGCCCTGCGAACAGCAAGGCGGAGATTTCCGGAGATCGAGGCGCTGGGTATCACCGCGCTGCAACGCCTTCAGCTCACCTCGGCGGGGTAAGCGCCGAGTGCCCGGAAGCGTTCCGTCTCGGCCCCGCCGCTCGGCACAATCCTTGGCGCAAAGTCGCGAGTGCTGGTCGTCCACCAGCCGACAAACGTCAGGCCAGAAACCGAGCAAAGAGGCGACCTATCCGGACCTATCGGCGTCCCGCCTCCACCGGGCTGCAGGGTCAGGCACTCTGGATCAGTGCATGAGAGCGACGACGCGTTTGAGCATAGCGGGCTCTCCGACGAGGAGTGGGCGGCGATGACGCCTGAGCAACGCCTGCACATCCTGATGGCGGTCAATGCCGCCGACGAGGTAGTCATGCCGCCCGAGGTGGCCGAGCGGGCCCGAGACGCCTACCGGCACCCGTACCGCTGATCGAGGGCGAACCGCAGGCGCATCTTCAGCATCTAACGGGCGAGACCTCTGGGCAGCGTGCGGCGCTCCGAGATCTCCTCCGAAGGACCTCGCCCATTCCCCCACGCTGGGGCGGCTGTCTCATTCGCCCGGCTCGCCCACAGTCTGTGAACCCCTCCGACAGCGTTACAGGGCTTCCCGACGAAACTTGCCTCCACATGAGCAGCCGCTCAGACCGCGCCTCAGCCAGTGAAGTTCGGGACCTTCAAGGTCCTCACCGGCAACCAGGTAGCAGAGGAGTTCAAGTGAGCCAGACCGAGATGCCCACCAAGATCTACTTCGTGACCGGCGTTCATCCGAAGGGCCGGCTGTACTCGAACACCGGGCCTCTGAAGTTGTCCCTGCTGGGCCACGCTTCGACCAGCCGCCGCCTCATCGGCGCGAAGGTCTGGCAGCTCGACACCATCGGGGGCGGTTGGCGTGACATCACCCGCCGGTTCATCACCGAGGAGGGCCACAGGAATTGGTGAGAGAACACGAGGCCCGAGGGCCGATCTACCGCGAGGCAGCAGCCGCGTCTCCCCCTGCCTCTGCAACTTGATTGCTCCACGCAAACAGAGCTGAGCATGACTGAGCCCGCATATAGGTCCCGAAGGACCGTGGGGGCGTTTTCGCGCTGGGGAGCCAACTGCCGATACGCCGCAGATAGGGCCCATCACCTTAACGCGCTCGCCGAATCGGTCAGCGATGCCTTGAGCGGACATAGCATCGATCAACCAACATCGCGCTAGGGGTGCCGAATCTCCATCTACTTGCGGGAGCGTCGGGCAATCCGAACTACGAGATAGACGACTCCGCCGATAACTGCAAGTATCGGGAGCCATATCAACAGTTCATTGTAGTTGAACATATAGGCAAGATATCAGGCTTACGCCTCGATGTCCATCGTCAATAATTCTACAAACTGAACCACAGCAAGGCTAATCTGGGCACACCGTAAGGCTGCTGAGGTACGACTTTGGTCGCACCCCAGCAGCCCGCTTCTTCTCTCCAGCCCCTATGGCTGGACTAGCTCATATTCACGCATTCCTGGTTGCGTGATATCCCATTTGTGTAGAACGTTCCGCAAACCTTTCTCATTGCTCGATAGTTTTGATTGAAGGGGACTGTTATGTCTGGAGTGTATGGGCAGGGAGGGCTTTGCATATATCTCGGCGACCATCTTTGGTCGATTATGACGCCGGCGGCGTCATGTATCGTGATCCTTGCCTGATAGTCGCACACGAACCCGAACTGGCTAAATTTAGCCCAGACGGACTCTACGTAACGCGCTTGGCCGTTTACTCGGATCTCGCCGGGATACAGTGGCGTGGGGGATGCGTACGCGTTCGACGGGGTGGCTGCAGTGATGGCGAGCAGCGCCACGATGAGCCCTAATGACACCCGTTTGCCGAGTCTCATACGGAGTCTCCTCATTGTAACGGGACGGACGATTGTGTCAGTGTCAGCACCTTGGCACCTAGTTCGCTTCTTCTCTTGCGAGCTCGCGCTATTGCTTCTCCATTACGACTTTGGGTACATGTCGAGATTTGGAGGGCGGGCGGCCTAGAAGGTTAGGTTGAAGCACATTCGTCCGACTCGCTCGTCGCTTTCGTACCATGAGATGCAGGCGGTTGTGCCCGTTGGGAAGCTTTGTCGCGTATCGACGGTGAACCATCCCCGGAAGCTGCACTCGGGCCTTCGAGGGCTCCATTGACTGTAGATTCTGGTGCTTCCTGCGTACACGCTCAGGTTGGCCTGATAGTCACAGGTCATGAGGCCCGTGAATGGCTGTCGTTGTGCGTCCCAGTTGTTGATGTACTTCCCGGTGCCGTAGATCTTGCCGCATACGTAGCCGTTCGACGAGTGGGGAGTGCAGGCGGCGGCATCCTGGGGTGTGATCGGCTTCTTCAGAACGGTCGGGGGCTCGGCCTCGCAGGGGTCGGTGACCTTGCACCCATCACCCGGCTCAGCGTGGACGAGCGGGTAGGTGTCCGCCGTTGTGGTCTGACCTGGTGTGCTGTCGGCGCCAACTGTAGGCGCTGGATCGGCGCTTGCCGGAACGCCGGCTGCGATCATGGCTACTGCTAAGGCCATGATCAGCGGTAGGAGACGTTTGAGGAACATGGGAGTAGAATCCTCCTTGCACTACGGTGCCCCACGGGCGGAATAAGCTGTCCAGGCGTGTCCGTCCGTGGGACTGCGATGGTTTTGACTCGCCCCCTAAACCCTTTGGGCCAGTCACTAGAAGAGGCTATGCGCGGCCAAACGACAGGGTCAACCTATTGACTCCGCGCGATCAAGCGCTGTAGTCGTCGATAAGGTTCAATATTGGACCATCTATACGCGCAGGTCACGGAGCCGCAGAAGCGATCGCAGTTTAGTTGCAGACCAATTGGAAAATCGGAAGTTTCTTTCAAGTCCCCGATCGACGCTGGATGTGGGCATGACAGAACGAAGCGTTATTGATGCCCGTTTTGGGGATCTAGACCTTATATAGATAAGCCCTTTAGGCCCAGTTGGGGCCGAAAGGGCTCGATTCTGCCTATTTTGCGCGCTCAGTTCCCAGTGGTCGCCAGCCACCAGCCGAACGCCACGGTCGGCAGGAGGAACGGGCCGAGCATGTACATCGGGAACTTCCGGAAGCACGTACACGGCCCAGGCCGGTCCAGCTACGTGACGCCTGACAGCCTCAGTACATGAAACCCGGAACGTCCAAAGCTTGCCGGTCTGGCGCCACCAGGACGCCCGTCTTCCAGCGCAGTCCACAACCTCCCTTTCGCCACGTGACCAGCCGCTATCTTGATCTATTTCCGTCACATGCCGATAACGCGGCGGACCCCCCGGTGTTGCGCGCGGACACTCTCAGCTTTGCAGCGCTCTTCTCCCTGCGTCGCGTTGCCGGTTGAGGGTTGTCCCCCGGCGGGGATCCGATTTCGGTGCCTGGAGGGAGAGATCTACTCCCGTCCGGCGATCACGGATTGCACGCCCTGGCAGCGTGGACAATCGTGAGCGGGCGGCAACGGCCGACACAGCGCGTCTCGGTCCGTCAGGACTGCGCACCGGACGGTCCGGTGAGACAGGAGACGAACACGTGTCGGATGACGACCGCGACGGCGGGAACAAGCGCCACCAGTGGGCCCGCACCAGCTTGGCAATCGCCAAGCTGGTGCTGTGGATTCTGTGGGTGACCTTCGACCCGCGCCACCCCTTCTAACGGGTGGCTGGGCCTCCTGCCAGCGGAGATCGGCGAAACCAAGCGGGCAGGAGGCCCATCGACAGACTAGGTCGGCGGCAACAGCCTGAAAAAGACGAGATCTCTTCCACCCGGTAGAAGAATTCCATCACCCAGCGGGTACTCACCTTCAACCTGGAGGGACATCCTCGAAGATCTCCACGTGGAGGGTTCGCACAGCCGGGTGTTAGCTCCTAGGGTTTCGCTCCTCGCCATCGCAGCGCTCGTCACCACCGCTGGTGTCCGGCTCATCCCTGAAGGCGCCAGTGCCCTCCTCCTCGCCGCAGGTGCAATGATGGGGGTAACCGGCTGTTCATGGTGGTCTTCGGGCCTCGTGTTGGCTTGGTTTCGGGTAATTCGACGGCCTCCGGGCGCTAGGGGTAGCGCAGCCTTCCGGAGGCCGTCTTGCATGCACTCCCATGCGGTGCCAGTCGGCCCCGGCAGGACCGGGCCCTCCGTGTTACCCGTTTGCAGGCAGGTTCTCCTCGCCGCCATCCTGCGTCAGTTCCGCAGGAGTGGCCAGCCGCAGCGTCTGCCACCCATCCGCGTCCGCCTCTATGTGCCAATGGAAAGGCAACACCCGCACCATCCCGGCTGCCATTGGTGCAAGGCGAGCACCAGCCAGTCGGGCAGTCTTCAACCCCGCCCCCGCCCCATCGAACGTGACGTCAGCGCTGAAGGTCGCATCGTGGAAACTGGCGCCACCGATGAACATCGCGCCTGAGAACTCAGCATTGCCGTCGAAAGTCACGCCCACAAACTCTGTGCCGCCGTTGAAAGTCGCACCGCTAAACGAAGCAACGCCGTCGAAGGTCCCTCCGTTGAACCCGACACGACCGTTGAAAATCACACCGTCGAATGTGGCGCCGCCATTGAAAGTTGTGCCACCGAACCAAGCATCGCGGTCGAAGATGGCATCGTTGCAGACCGCAGTGCCGTGAAAGGTTGCCAAGTCAAACCTGGCGCTTCTGATACGACAGGCTCTGAGATCGAGGTCGCTGAGCGTGGCGCCGATGAGGTCGAGGTGGATGTCAGCCCAGTGGCGGCTGCTGCGATCGAGGGGGCGAGGCCACCACCGGGAGGGCGCTGCCGAAGTCTGGTGGCGCAGGTGGTCGGTCAGAATGCGCTGGGCGGTCAGACGAACCTGGAACTCCTCAAGAGGATCGTGTCTGGGGGAGTTCGAGAGCTTGGCCACTCCGCCGATGACAGTCCGGGGGACCCCAGGTTCATTCTGCTGGATCTGTCTGTCCGGGGGGTGTTCGTATGGCATCCTCAAGTAGGCGCAGATCACGTTAACGATGGTCTGCCGCAGCGCCGGCGTGTCCTGCCCCAGGCGCTCCAGCGCATACAGGCCGCCGAGCCGGACTGGCGCCTTGTCATGGCCGAGCTGCTCGACCGCCTTCGTGTACAGCTCGGTGACCCGGCGCTCGCTAGCGTCGTGAGTGGTGTGCCAGGTAGCCACCTCCTGGTGACGCTGCCGCCGTACCGCCAGCAGGAGCGTCACGCCAGCGCCGACACCGGCCGCTGCCGCGAGCGCGGTGCGTACAGCCTCGATCCGAGTGGAGACCTGCTGAGGGATCGGCAGATGGGGCAGCCCTTGCAGCAGCCATTGCGCGGTGCCCCAGGCGGCGGCACCGATGAGCAGCGCGCCGGGCAGGACCCACCACAGCATCGAGCGGGGCGGACGCAGCTCGGGCGGGCGTGATGGTGGTCGGGGGGAGCGGCGGAGGAGCCTCATGCCCTCATTGCACCGCGGACTGAAGTTCCAGCGAGGCTGGGTGCTCAAGTCGTGATCGGGCGAGAATGATGGCGGGCGGTGGAGGTGTGAGTGAGCGATGCGGCCTCCGGGTTGATGCGTTAGCCAAACGCTCCGGAGGCCGCCGTATCTCCCTCACCCGAATGTGAGCCACGACCCGAAGGACGCGAAGAGACAGCGTTCAGTATCGCACTGCCGGCTCTCCTTCGGCATGTTCACAGCAAGGCCGAATCGGTTTTGGTGGGGGTGGGCTTCTGCATTTGCCTGCTCACCTGGGTGCTGCTGACCTGATGACGATGAACTCATCGGGCGTCTCCGCAGTGAACGCGTCACCGTAGATGCCGAGTCCGTTGGCAGGCTCCGTGCCTCGTTTCACCGCGAATTCGACAGTGTTGCCGCCAGGCTTCAGGATGCGGGCGTCGAAACGCCAGGTGTATGGGGCGCCGCGCCCGTCGTCGGGGATGACCAGTTGGGTACCGAGGCTGACGCCGTTCACCTTGACCTCCACTGCCGAGTAGGCGTCCACGGGGCCGGAGAACCCGACGGCGTCGGCCGACAGACGGGCTCCCACCTCAGCCTCGCCGGTGCTGGCCTTCGGGTACGTGAAGCGGTACATGAACGACCCGGTGACCTGGCCGTAGGCGGTCCCATTAGTGAGACCGTACCGAACAAGGTTGTGATCATTCTCGTAGACGGGCCCGTACTTGGACCACTGTGACATGTCCTTATCGAAAGCCGCGGGACGGATACGAATCTCGTTCGTGGCCGGGGAAGTGAGCAAGTGCAGCGCGAGGACGACGATGAGTACCGCGGCGACCGAAGCGATAGCTAACCAAGGCCCTGCACGGCGTCTTCGCAGCCCGGACGGCGGCGGGATATTGCCGCTCGCCTCGGCCAGCAGGGCGAGCGCTTCAAGGGCGCGCAGGCGCCGCACCGGATCCTTGTTGAGCAGCCCGCTTATAACCTTGGCGAGTGGTCCCGCCCGGCGCATAGGCTCAGGTTCTTCGGTCAGCAACTTGGCACATACGGCGGCGGAGTGCGGGGCCTGGAAAGGCGGGCGTCCCTCGACTGCGGCATACAGCGTGGCGCCTAGCGACCACAGGTCGGACTGCGCAGTAGCCCGTAATCCGCGTATCTGCTCCGGAGCCATATAGGCAGGGGTGCCAACTAGAACCCCGGATTCGGTCACGGCTGTCTCGCCCTCGATCATGGCGATACCAAAGTCCGTCAGCACGACCCGGTCGCCGGTGATGAGCACGTTGGCGGGTTTCACGTCCCTATGTACGATGCCGGCCGCGTGCGCCGCCGCCAACGCGTGAAGGACAGCCATGCTGATACGGGCCACCCGTTGTGGTGAGAGCGGGCCTGCCTCGAGGAGGTCGGCCAGGGAGTGGCCGTCGATCAGCTCCATCACGATCCACGGTCGGTTGTCAGGGCCGTCCAGCACATCGTGCACGGTGACTACGCCGATGTGGTTGAGCTGGGCTGCGGAGCGGGCCTCACGCCGTACCCGCCGACACCACTCTCGGGCGCGGCTTGCGTCCGAGAGTGACAGCGTGAGTTCCTTTAGGGCCACGTTCCTGCCGAGTTCCTCGTCGTGGGCCTTCCAGACGACGCCCATGCCGCCCCGCCCGATCACGTTCATGAGCCGGTAGCGCCCGGCCAGCAGGAATCCCGCCCGCATCGGCAGACCCTTTCCGCGTGTGGTGTAGCGGTGGATCGCTGTGATCGTACTCCTTGGGGCTCATGGTTAGGGGCCGATGGCTAGCTTGCGCAGTGGAAGCTGTGAGCTTGACGTACGTCTCGGTCAGCGTTGACCCTCTGGCTCCCTGACCGCAGGCCGCTGCCCAGGCGTGCGATAGCAGCCCATTTCTGGATGTAGCCGACATCGTCGCAACAGTCGGCAGCCACCTGGGCAGGGGCGCGACCCGCATGCCCGTCATCCGGGACGGCGACACTTGGGCGCTGCTGACCCCGGAGGGCGCGCTCCGGCCTGGTCGGTGACGCCAACCTCGGACCGTTCAGATCGTTCGGGAATTTCGCGCAAAACTGGTAAATATCATCTTGTGCGGGTTAGGGTCGAAACACCAGACCCTGTCCCAACCCTCGACAGCGACCCCCCTCAAGGAGCCCTTGAAAAGCAGAAACGCCCCGCACTGCGGGGCGTCCCTTCACATCTGAACAGCAAGCGGATCAACTGCCTCGCTCCGGCCCAGGCGACCAACCAAACGGCCAGAGCGGCGCATCACCAGATCCACAATTGCTTGGAGACTTACCATAGCACTTCGCCAAGCGGCTAGTCCTGCATGCCCCGAAACAGGCACACAGCTCGCCGTCCCCGGTCTCACGGCCCACCTCGCCGAAGATGAGCACCACGCCGAACAGCGCATCGTCGCGCCCGCTATCGGCCTCTGGTTCGACGCCGTCGACTACCTGTCCGGCGCGACCAACCGCCGTAACGACTGGCGACGCCGCATCCTCCAGCTCGCCTGGCAGCTCATGAAGCGCTCCACCCGAGACATGCTCACCGCGCCCAAGAAGGGCGCCACCTGGGCCGTACTCGCCGAAGAGCTCGGCGTCAGCACGCGCACCATCGCCAGCTACCTGGCCTGGATGCGCGACAACGGCCTGCTGCTCACCGAGGTGCACGGCACGACCGTCCGCTACCGGCACGGCACCATGTACGGCGCACGCGACGACGGCCGGGGCAACGAGGCCGCCCAGTACCGCCTGACGATCCCCACCAGCATCCTGGAGGGCGACCTCGAAAGCGACGCCTCGGACGCCGACCAGGACGAGATCCCCTGGCCGGTCGAAACCGTCGCGACTCGCCCCCACCTCACCCCAGTGACCAGCATTTCCGCAGGTGATAGCCCTGGGGACGAAACTTTCACCCCCGCCCTTGTGGTTGCTCTTGAGGGAGGAGCTCTCCCATACGCACGCGCGCACGCGCGCGAAGAGACCGGCAAGATCTGGCGACGCACCATTCGCCCCAACCGGCAAGCGGAAATGCTTGCTGCATGTGAACGACTCCGCTCCGACAACCTGACACTCCGGGCGCTGTCGGCGCGCGATCTACGCTCCCTGCTCCGGCCTCTGTTCAAGGCCGGAGCGACGCCCGCTGACGTGGAGTACGCGCTGAACGTTCGCCCGGACGGGGAGCGATGGGGCCACGTCGACCCCAGCTCGCCGATCCTGCCGCTGCCCCCGGCAGTTCGAACTCGGACCCTGCGTGCCCGTCTCCGCCACCGCCTGGCCCTCTGGCTCGGCCCGGAGAGGGAGTTCGCTGGGGAGTTGCCGTCCCACGCGGAAGCGTGCGCCGCCAAGGCTCGTGTGCGTTCCCAGGAGGCGCTGCCGGCCAGCGCCCGCCGTCAGACGGCTGACGATGTTCGGGCGGCTGTCGAGTCGTGCGCGCGGGGTGTCGCTGCGGCGAGGGCCGCGCTGCGCGGCAAAGGTGCGGCCTGAACCGCCTCGCTAAGTACGGACGCTGTGTACATTCTGTAGTTGACTATTCACTATGAGTGGCAGCTCTGATGGAGGTGCGAATGTTCGCGCAGGTAAAACGCATGGTCCGTGTCGGCGGCGCTCTGACTGTGGCGTTCGTGGTAGTGGCCGTGACAGCGGTTCCCGCCCACGCCGGGAGGGGGACGTTGTGGATCAGCGGGGCGCCCATCGTCAACCCGCCCCGTGGCTGCCACGACTACCCGGGCAGCGACATCCACTACATACGGAACGACCTTGAGCGTTCGCATGTCGACGCGTACAGAGATGACAACTGCGATCCGGAGCAGTACATCGGCACCGTGTATCGGGGCAAGGATGGCATCTACCGCGTCGGGTCCTACTTTGTCGCCGACTTCTGAGTAGCACCATGTCGCGGGGTGGCGGGAAGCGGGCAGGCCTGCACGGCGCGAAAAGCGCGCCGACAGCTGTCCGGCGCCCGGGTAAAGCGCTCCAAAAATCTACTTTGTAAGGGCGCTCACGCCGCTGCGTTTCCGGGCGCAGCACCACGCTGCGCCCAGATAAGCCGAACAAGCTCATCAAGGGAGAGGCCTCCCGGGGAGTACGCCTCGTGTGCGGCGTCCTCGGGGGAGAGGGAGTCGCGTCGAGCGCGAGCGCGGGCGAGGATCAGGCCCGCTGACGCGAAGGCTTCGGCACGAGTCGTCATGACCTCATTTTCTCACATTTCGAGTATTTCCAGTACGTCCCGAATGGCTCCATTGTGGGAGGGAGGCTGGGCCTGGATGGCTCGCAGGGCTCCAGGGCAGGTCACGGGTATTGAATCTTCTTTGCATCAATTCCGGCATTCGGCGTTCCGACCCTCTACACGATGGTCGAGCGCACGAAGGACCGCCTGCGCCGCAAGCCCGCGGCCGAGGTCGAGGAAGAGCCGAAGGTCCTGGCCCCGACCCCCTGATCCCAGGGTGTCGAGCGCGCTGCGGCGGACGGGGTGTGATGCCCCGCCCGCCGCAGCGGCGTTTCCGGCCTTCGCGCAGGTGCGGCGGGAAGGGCTCTTCTCGCCAGCACGGCGGAAGGGCTTCTCGGTGGTACGGCGGGAGGGCTTTTCTCGCTGGTACGGCGGGCCGGGGCGGCGTGCCGTGGCCGGTGGGCGCACCATAGACTCATGGAACGTGACTAAGCCGCGTATCCCCAATGTCCTGGCCGCCCGCTACGCCTCCCCTGAGCTGGCGCGTCTGTGGTCTCCCGAGCACAAGGTCGTCGCCGAGCGGCGGTTGTGGCTGGCGGTGCTGCGGGCGCAGGCGGAGCTGGGCGTGGCGGTGCCCGAAGGCGCGGTCGCCGACTACGACAAGGTGCTCGAGGACGTCGATCTGGCCTCGATCGCCGAGCGCGAGCGGGTCAGCAGGCACGACGTGAAGGCGCGCATCGAGGAGTTCAACGCGCTGGCCGGGCACGAGCAGGTCCACAAGGGGATGACCTCGCGCGACCTGACCGAGAACGTCGAGCAGCTCCAGATCCGCGACAGCCTGCTGCTGGTGCGCGACCGCACGGTGGCGCTGCTGGCGCGGCTGGCGACTTTGGCCGAGGAGCACGAGGCCACGGTGATGGCCGGCCGCTCCCACAACGTGGCGGCGCAGGCGACGACGCTGGGCAAGCGGTTCGCGAGCGCGGCCGACGAGCTGCTGGTGGCGTACACCCGGCTGGAGGAGCTGATCGCCCGCTACCCGCTGCGCGGCATCAAGGGCCCGGTCGGCACCGCCCAGGACATGCTGGACCTGCTGGGCGGCGACCGGGAGAAGCTGGCCGAGCTGGAGAACCGGGTCGCCGCGCACCTGGGCTTCGAGCGGCGCTTCACCTCGGTGGGGCAGGTGTATCCGCGTTCGCTGGACTACGACGTGGTCACCGCGCTGGTGCAGCTGGCCGGGGCGCCGTCGTCGCTGGCCAAGACGATCCGGCTGATGGCCGGGCACGAGCTGGTGACCGAGGGCTTCAAGGAGGGCCAGGTCGGCTCGTCGGCGATGCCGCACAAGATGAACACGCGCTCGTGCGAGCGGGTCAACGGGCTCACCGTGATCCTGCGCGGCTACGCCTCGATGGTGGGCGAGCTGGCCGGCGACCAGTGGAACGAGGGCGACGTGTCGTGCTCGGTCGTGCGCCGCGTGGCGTTGCCGGACGCGTTCTTCGCCTTCGACGGGCTGGTGGAGACGATGCTGACGGTCCTGGACGAGTTCGGCGCCTTCCCCGCGGTGATCGCCGCCGAGCTGGACCGCTACCTGCCGTTCCTGGCGACGACGAAGATGCTGATGGCGGCGGTGCGGGCCGGCGTGGGCAGGGAGCAGGCGCACGAGCTGATCAAGGAGCACGCGGTGGCCGCGGCGCTGGCGATGCGCTCGCGCGGCGCCGCCAACGAGCTCCTGGACCGCCTGGCCGCCGACGAGCGTTTCCCGCTGGACCGCGCCGCCCTGGACGCGCTCCTGGCCGACCGCGTCTCCTTCACCGGCGCCGCCGCCGACCAGGTGGAATCGGTCTCGCAGCGGGTGGGCCGCGTGGTCTCGGCCCACCCGGAGGCGGCGGCGTACCGGCCGGGTTCGATCCTGTGATCCACGAGCTCACCTCTGTGGCGCAGGTCAGGGCCGCGTGCGGCGACGACGACCTGCTGATGTGGGCTGCACAGGGCCTCAGGCCCGGCGCACGGGCCTGGGCACTGGGCGACGCGGTGGTGACCGCCGCACCGGACCTCGCCCGCCGCGACCGCCTCGCAGTCTCGGGCAGTACGGCGAACGCCGTCCCGCTGGTCCGCCACGCCCTGGCGGAACTGGGCCCGGCCTACCGCCCCCTGGCCGAGACACGGACGCTGGCCGAGGTGTCGGCCAAGATCGACGGGATGGAGGTGGCAGGCGAATTCTCCTGGATGAGCCTGCACCCCGAACCATCGATCCCGGTCCCGGCTGACGCACTAGAGGTGGCGTGGCTGCCCGGCGAGGCGTCCCCGGAGGTGACGGAGCTGCTGACGGACTTCGCCCCGGAGTCCTACGCGGTGCCCGGCGCCGTCGGGGTGACCCGCTGGGCGGGCCTGCGAGTGGAGGGCAGGCTGGCCGCGGTGGCGGCGGACGCGTGGAGCGCCCCGGACGTGGGCTTATTGGCCGGAGTGGCGACCGCGGGCCCGTTCCGCGGCAGGGGCCTGGGCGAGCGGGTGTGCCGGTGGGTGTCACGCGAACTGGTCAACGCCTATGGCCGGGCGGCACTCATGGTCGACGACGACAACGGGGCGGCGCTGGGCGTGTACACCCGAATCGGCTACACCCGCCGCAGAATCGCAGCAGCAGGCCTCACCCCCTGACCCCACCAGCACACGCCGCACCCTCGACATCCGGCATCCGACCCACAACCTCCGAACCCGCCATCCGGCATCCAGGCCCATGAGGGCGGGGCCGACCGGGTTTTCGGCGGGTGAGGCCGAGAGTTGGCTGGGGGTTGCCCGTTCGGGTGGCTGACGGGCGCCGTTGCGGCGCCCGGCCCGTCCGACGTGAGAAGCGATCCCCCCGACCTGCGCGCGCTGACGTCGGCGGGTGGGGTGGGGGTGGCGGGAGCCGTAAGGGATAGAAAAGGGCTTCAGGGCCCTTCGAGGGCATACTGCATGACGCGAAACTTGGCCTGGGCCTCGGCGAGCTCGAGGGCCGGGTCGCTGGTGGACATGATGCCGCCGCCGGCGAAGAGGCGGGCGCGGCGGCCGCTGATCTGGGCTGAGCGCAGGGCGATGCCCCACTCGCCGTCGCCGTGGGCGTCGATCCAGCCCACCGGGCCCGCGTAGCCGGCGCGGTCCATGCCCTCGAGTTCGCGGATCACGTCGATGGCGGTGTCGGTGGGGGTGCCGCCGACGGCGGCCGTGGGGTGCATGGCGGCCACCACGTCCAGGACGGACGCGCCGTCGGCCAGGCGGCCGGTCACGTGGCTGGCCAGGTGCTGAACGTTGGGCAGGACGAGGAGTTCCGGCTCGTCGGGGGTCTGCAGGGCCGAGCAGAGCGGGGCCAGCGTGTGGCGGACGCTGGCGATCGCGCACTCGTGCTCGTGCCGGTCCTTGGCGCTGGCCAGCAGCGCGGCGCCGCGGGAGAGGTCGTCGGACGGGCTGGTGCCGCGCGGGGTGGTGCCGGCCAGGACCAGCGATTCGATCTCCTGGCCGGTGCGCCGGATGAGGAGTTCCGGCGTGGCGCCGACCAGGCCGGCGACGGAGAAGGTGTAACAGTCGGGGTAGCGGGTGGCCAGGCGCGCCAGCAGCAGCCGGATGTCGATGTTGCGCTCGGCGGTGGCCAGCAGGTCGCGGGCCAGGACGACCTTCTCGAGCTCGCCGTCGCGGATGCGCTGGGCGGCGCGGGCGACGATGGTCTCCCACTCGGGCGCGGTGAGGCTGCCGTCGCCGTAGCTGATGCGGCCGGGGGTGCGGATCGGGCTGAAACGTTCGAGGGTGGTGTCGCCGATCGTGGTGAGCCACGCGTGGCCGTCGCGCCGGGCCAGCACCGCCTGCGGGACGACGAGGACGGAGCCGGGGGAGTCCTCGTCGAAGGTGAAGGTGCCGAACGCCACCGGCCCGGTGCCGGGGGTGCCCACGTCGTCGCGGACGGCGGCGTGGCCGAAGACGTCGGTGAGCCATTCGCGGGCCCACGCGAAGCGCCCGGGGCCTGGCGGGACGGCCACGCGGGCGGCTTCTCCCCAGCCGACCAGTCCTTCTCCATGCCGGATCCACGCATAGGGCGCGGTCTTCGGCAGGGATTGCAGCAGGTCGCCGGGGTCGCCTACCGAGGTGGTGCGAACCGGCAGAGGGCGGGTGATTCCGAGCGCGACACTCACTCAAGACACTCTATGCGGGAACTGAACACGTTCGACTCCCGGCCCCGTGAATGACCGGTTACGGACCATGAACACGAAAATTTTCGCGTGTTGCGGATCGGGCGTGTCAAGCGGCGATGCGAAGTGGGTGTGGTGCGGGCCGTTCGCCTGGCCGGGAGGCAAGGGTCGATCTACCTTTGTGCGCATGATCACGCCTTTGGCCGCGGTCGCGGTGCTGGTGTCTGGGTCGATCGTCGCTCCGGTTCCGCAGGTCATGGCGGCGCTGGGGGATTCGATCACGTCGGGGTTCAACGCGTGCGGCTGGTACGTCTCGTGCACGTCGCGATCGTGGGCGGCGGGCGGGGACCGTACGGTCGGCAGCCATTTCACCCGGCTGGGGATGAAGGACGGCAATCTCAACTTCGCGGTGCCGGGCTCGACGAGCGCCGACCTACGCGCCCAGGTGGGCAAGGCGGTGGCGGCGAAGGCGGAATATGTGACGATTCTCATTGGCGCCCAGGACGTGTGCGCGGGCACCGAGAAGACGATGACGCCGGTGCCGGTCTTCGAGCGGCGGGTGGCGGAGTCGCTGGCGGCGTTGCGTGCAGGGCTGCCGGGGGCGCGGGTGTTCGTGGCCACGATTCCGGACCTGCGGCGGCTGTGGCAGGCGGGCAAGGACAACCCGATCGCCCGCACGTTCTGGACGCTGGGGCGGATCTGCCGGCCGATGCTGGCGTCGCCGGACTCGACCAAGCGCAAGGACGTGCAGCGGCGGGCGCGGGTGCGCGAGCGGGTGGTGGACTTCAACCAGGTGCTGGAGCGGGCCTGCGCCGGTTACGGGCCCAACTGCCGCAGCGACGGCGGGGCGGTGTTCTCCTTCCCGTACACGCTGGATCACATCAGCAAGTGGGACTTCTTCCATCCGAACGCGGCTGGGCAGCGGGCCTTGGCCGAGCAGACGTTCAAGCACGGTTTCGACTGGACGGACGCCCGCTAACGGCATTGGGCGAGCATGGTCTGCTTGTCGGCGCGGGTGACGGGGACGTCGTACTTGACGGCGACCTGGGCGAAGCGGGTGACGTAGGCGCAGCGGATGCGGCGCTGGGGCGGCAGCCAGTCGGCGGGTCCCGAACCGTCCTTCTCCTCGTTGGCCCGGCCGTCGACGGGCAGGAGGTTGAGCGGGTCGTTGGCGAAGTCGAGGCGCTTGGACTTCGACCAGGACTTGGCGGCCATGCGCCAGCCGTAGGAAAGGGGGACGACGTGGTCGACCTGGATCTCGTCGGCGTCGGAGACGCGCCAGGCGATGTCGCGGCCGGTGTAGGGGTCGGTCAGGGTTAAGGACAGGACGGTGCAGCCGGCGCGGACGACGTCGCGGCCGTCGCGGGCCAGCAGGTCGTCGCGGGTGCGGCAGCCGTTGCCCGCGTACGGGACGCCGGGGGCGGAGTCGGCCCAGTTGCCGCCGTAGTTGGTGCGCTGGTAGCCGGTGCTGGAGCCACGACCCTTCACTCGCAGGCGGGTGATGAGGGCGCGGGCGTCCTGTTTGTCGGCTTGGCTGGTGAGGGGCGCCAGGCTCGGACTGGTGCCGGTGGTGTTGGCCAGGGGGCTGGTGGCGGCGCCCGCCTGGGTGCGGTTCGTGGTGCCGAGCAAGGAAACGATCATTACGCCGCCGGCGAGAAGGGCGACCGCGTCCCGTGTGCTCAAGGAGCCTCCGTAGGCTTGGCCTCTTCTCGGTGGATTCCCATGATCGCCTGCTTTGACACGATGAAGGAGGGTGTTGTGGGGCAGTGGCGGGTCGTCGGCGTGGTTTCGGCGGGCGGGGTGGCGGGGTCGCTGGCCAGGTTCGGGCTGCAGACGTGGTGGCCGTCGGTGTGGGCGACCCTGGTGATCAACGTGGTGGGCTGCCTGCTGATCGGGATGCTCATGGTGGTGGTGCCGAGGCTGCACCGGCTGGCTCGGCCGTTCCTGGGGGTCGGGGTTCTGGGGGGTTTCACGACGTTCTCGGGTTATGTGGTGGACGCGCGGTTTCTGGCGGGGGAGGGGCCGTTCTGGCTCGCGCTCGTCTACCTCGTGGGGACGATGGCGGGCGCCGTCGTGGCGACCTGGTCAGGGGTACGGCTCGCACGCCTGCTCACCCGGAGGTGGGCCGGGTGAACGTGCTGCTGGTGGCGCTCGGGGCGGCGGTGGGCGCGCCGCTGCGGTTCCTGCTGGACCGGGCGGTCCAGGGCTGGGTGGCGGCGCGTGGCTGGGCGGGGCCCGTGGTGTTCCCGTGGGGGACGCTCGTGGTGAACGTGATCGGTTCGGCGGTGCTGGGGTTCCTGGTGGCCTGGCCTACGGGTGAGGGGCTGATGGCGCTGGCGGGCACCGGGTTGTGCGGGGCGCTGAGCACCTATTCGACGCTGGGATATGAGACGCTGCGGCTGGCGGAGGGCGGCGCCTGGCCGGCGGCGGCGGGCAACGCGGTGCTCAGCGTGGCGGCCGGGCTGGGCGCCGCCGCAACCGGTGCGGCCCTCGCGCTCGCCTGGTCATGAAAACGCACACCCGGTCGAGAAGACCCACACCCGGTCATGAAGTCGCACGTCCGGTCGCGAAGTCGCGCGCTTGGTTGTGAAGGCCCATGCCCGGTCATGAAGACGCTCGCTTGGTTGTGAGGACGCTCGCTTGGTTGTGAAGACGGATGCCTGGCTGTGAAGACGCTCGCTTGGTTGTGAAGACGGATGCCTGGTTGTGAAATCGCTCGGCTGGTTGGGAAGACGCATGCTCGGTTGTGAAGTCGCATGGCTGGTTGTGAAGAGTTAGCGTGTAATCCTGTAAGCAACGAAGGAGCGCGCGATGGTGGATCCCCTCGACGCCTACTCTCAAGTGGTCTCCTCCGTCGCCGCCGAGCTGCTGCCCAAGGTGGCCGGCGTCCGGGCGGGACGTAACAGCGGCTCGGCGGTGGTGTTCACCTCCGACGGATTCCTGCTCACCAACGCTCACGTGGTCGGCTCCTCGCGGACCGGCACGGTGGCCTTCGCCGACGGCACAGTGGAGGAGTTCGCCGTGGTGGGCCGCGACCCCCTGTCGGATCTCGCGGTGATCAGGGCGCAGGGGCCCACGCCCGAGCCCGCGGCCCTCGGCGACAGCGACAAGCTCGTGGTCGGGCAGCTCGTCGTGGCGGTCGGCAACCCGCTCGGGCTGGCCGGGTCGCTGACGGCCGGGGTGGTCTCGGGGCTGGGCCGTTCGCTGCCGGCGCGGGCCGGGTCGGCGGTACGGATGATCGAGGACGTCATCCAGACCGACGCCGCCCTGAACCCGGGCAACTCCGGCGGCGCCCTGGCCGACTCGCGGGCCCGGGTGGTGGGCGTGAACACCGCGGTGGCCGGGATGGGGGTGGGGCTGGCCGTACCGATGAACAGCACGACACGCTCGATCATCGGCGCGCTCATCCGCGACGGCCGGGTACGGCGGGCCTTCCTCGGCCTGGTGACCTCGCCGGCCCCGCTGCCGGAGCCGCTGCGCAGGCGCACGGGGCAGGCGGCGGCGCTGCGGGTGGTGGAGGTGGTGGCCGGTTCTCCCGCCGAGCGGGCCGGGCTGCGGGGCGGGGACCTGGTGCTGAGCGTCGGCCGTACCCCGGTGGGCGACGCGCAGAGCCTGCAGCGGCTGATGTTCGCCGACGCGATCGGACGCCCGCTGCCGATCACCGTCTACCGCAACGGCGCGCTCGTGGACGTGATCGCCGAGCCACTGGAGCTGACCGTCTGACCGGCTGCCCCCGGGGGGACGGCCGGTCAAAGAGGGCCACGCGACGGGCTGCCGGTCAGAGGGCTACCTGACGGGCTGCCGGTCAGAGAGGGCTACGTGACAGGCTGCTGGTCAGAGGGCTACGTGACGGGCTGCCGGTCAGAAAGGGCTACGTGACAGGCTGCTGGTCAGAGGGCTACCTGACGGGCTGCTGGTCAGAGAGCGCCACGCGACGGCTGCCGGTCGGAGGGGGTTACGCGACCGGCTTGGGCTTGGGCACGTAGGTGCCGTTGCGGCGGGCCAGGAGTTCCTCCAGCAGGTCGTCCCAGATGCGGCCGACCGCGTCCACGTCGTAGGTGCGGGCGGTCTCCAGGGCGCCGGTGGCCAGCGAACGGCGCAGCTGCTCGTCCTCGATGACGCGCAGGATCGAGGCTGCGAGGTTGTCGTTGGTGCGCGGCTTGACCAGCAGCCCGTCGACCTCGTCGGTGATCATTTCCTTGGGCCCGTGCGGGCTGTTGAAGCTGACGATGGCCAGGCCCTTGGCCATGGCCTCCAGGATCGTCATCGGGAAGCCCTCGTGCCGGGAACTGAGCACGAAGATCGAGGCCTTCTCCAGCTCGGCGCCGACGTCCTGGGTGGGTCCTGGCAGTTCGACCTTGTCCTCCAGGCCCGCCTCGGCGATCTGGGTACGCAGGTTGTCGAGCTGGGGTCCGTCGCCGAAGATGCGCAGCTTCCAGTCGGGGTGGACCTCGGCGATCTGCTCCCACGCGGTGATGAGGCGGTGGAAGCCCTTGAGCCGGGTGATGCGGCCGACGGCGACGACGAGCTTGGCGTCGAGCTTGGCCTGGCCGCCGGTCATGGGCGGCACCGCGTTCGGGATGCGCACCAGCCGCTTGGGCCGCTTCGGCAGCGTGTTGCGGTAGTCGCGCAGGTCGGCCTTGGTGAGGGTGACCAGGGCGTCGAAGCGGCGGTAGCGCCACTTGATGAGCTCCTGCAGGGCGTCGGGCTTGGCGTTGAGCCCGACGTGCTCCTGCGCGACGGTGATCACGTTGGGGTTGGCGAGCTGCGCCATGGCCAGGTTGAGGCCGGGGCGGGTGCCCATGAGGACGCCGGTGTCGAGCGAGCGGATGTAGCGGGCCAGCTGCAGGTCCGTCCAGGCGTTGAAGCGGTGGGCGGCCGACTCCCCCTCGGGGATCAGGCGGCTGGGCATCATCGACAGCATCGCGCGTACGCCGCGGCGCGGCTTGAGCCGGTCGTCGAGGAAGCGGAACTTCACCCGTTCGTCGACCGGGAAGAACGGCTTCTCGGCCTCCTTGAGGATGGAGACGATCTCCACGTCGCGCCCGGTGGCGGCCAGGTAGCTGGCCAGGTTGAACACCGTTCTGATCGTGCCGCCCATGCCGTTGGCGTGCAGGAGCAGGATGCGGATCGTGCCGATGGAGGGAGGCGGCGCGTTGCGCTGCCTGCGCCGGTTGTATCCCCTGTACAGCCGGGCGGCCGCGGCCTTCCCTTTGCGTGCCAGTGCGCGCACCTTGTCCTTGTCCCCTCGTCCGGTGTCATGACACACGAGGCCGGTGACGGAAGGTTCCCGCCACCGGCTCCAGGATCTGCATATCCGGGGCAGCACCGATATCCCCGTGGCACTGCCCCTTCTATGACCTTTTAGACGCTGTTCACCCCGTCAAGGTTGCACGTGAGTTGCCGGTGTGTGCGGTGGTTTGCGTTCGAGCAGGTCGAGGGCGGTGTCGATCGCCTTCTCCAGTTGGGTGTCGATTCCGGCCGCGTAGTCCTGCGGGGTGATGTCGACCTCGATGTCGGGGTCGGTGCCGTAGTTCTCGACCTTCCAGCCGACGTCGTCGAAGGCGAAGGAGAACTCCGGCTGGGTGGTGACGGTGCCGTCGGCCAGCCGGTGGCGCGGCCAGATGCCGACGACGCCGCCCCAGGTGCGCTTGCCGATGAGCGGGCCGAGGCCGAGGAGCTTGAAGGTGTGGCTGAAGATGTCGCCGTCGGAGGCGGCCCACTCGTTGGTGATGGCGACCAGCGGGCCGCGCGGGGATTCGGGCGGGTAGGGCTCGGGGTGGCCCCAGCGCGGGTAGTCGTAGCCGAGGCGGCGGCGGGCCAGCTTCTCCAGCAGCAGGGCCGAGACGCTGCCGCCGCCGTTGAAGCGCACGTCCACGACGAGGGCGTGCCGGTCGTACTCGGCCAGGAAGCCGCGGTGGAACTCGGCGAACCCGGTGGTGCTCATGTCGGGGATGTGCAGGTAGCCGATGCGGCCGGCCGAGCGCTGGTGGCAGCGGGCCCGGTTGAGGTTGACCCAGTCGCGGTAGCGGGCCGGCCCCTCGTCGGCGATGGCCTTGACGGTGGCGGTGAAGGTGTCGCCGCCGCGCCGCAGCGTGAGCTCGACCTCCTGGTCGGCCTGGCTGACCAGGCGCTCGTTCGGAGTGGTCTCGGCGCCGATGGGGTGCCCGTTGATCGCGAGTACGGCGTCGCCCGGCCGTACGTCCAGGCCCATGCGGTTGAGCGGCGAGGTGGCCTCGGGGTCCCAGGGGTCGCCGGTGACGATGGCGCCGATGTGGTAGACGCCGTCGCGGTAGTCCCAGTCGACGCCGAGCTTGCCCTGGCTGTAGTCGGGACCCGGGCGGTACTCGCCGCCGCTCTCGTAGGCGTGGCTGGTGGCCAGTTCGCCGTGCAGTTCCCACAGCAGGTCGGAGAACTCGCCCCGGGTGCTGACACGTTCGACGAGGGGCAGGTAGCGCTCGTAGACGGCCTGCCAGTCGACGCCGGACATGTCGGCGGTCCAGAAGTTCTCCCGCTGCAGGCGCCAGGCCTCGCGGAACATCTGCCGCCACTCGTGCTCCGGCCAGACCGAGACCTTGACGCGGGCCAGGTCGATCCAGCCGCTCTCCCGGCTGGGCGGGTCGTCGTCGTGCTCGGGGACCTCTCCGGCCTTGACCACGCGCAGCCGGGCGTCGGCGCGGTAGAGCAGCGTCTTGTGGTCGCGGGCGAGTTCGAGGTCGGTGACGTCTTCGGCGAAGGTCTCGTTCTTGGCCTTGGCGAAGTCGTACAGGTGCAGGACGGGTTCGCCCTCCAGCGGGCTGGACAGGATGAGCGCCTTGCCGCGCAGCGCGGCGATGCGCTCGTACCTGCCCTCGGGCAGGGGGAAGGCGGTGACCCGGTGGATCAGGCCCTCGGCGTCGACGCGGAGCGGCGTGGGCTCTTCCTCCTCGTCGTCCTCCTCGTCCTTGGTCTCCAGCGGGCGGGGCTGGGGGACGAAGGGGTCGGGCGCGTCGTGCCGCAGCGCGATGGCGTACGGGCGGGTGCCGAGCGGGAAGCCGAGATCGGACTGGAGCTGGTCCCAGACCGGAGAGAAGGTGCGCTGGCCGATGAAGTAGAGGTAGCGGCCCTCCGGGTCGAAGCAGGGGGCGCCGTCCTCCAGGATGGGCTCGCTGGCCTGGACGATGCGGCCGGACTCCGGGTGGTGGAGTTTGATGGCGGTGGTCTGGGCGTTGAGCGGGCTGGCGTAGGCGAGCCAGGTGCCGTCGGCCGACCAGGCGGGGTCGTGCGGGCTGGCGTGCGGGTTGGCCTCGACCAGCGTCGCCTGGCCGGTGCCGAGGTCGAGCAGGTGGAGTTCGCCCCGGTGGTTGGTGACGGCCACGCGGTCGTGGGCGGGGTCGGGCACGAGCTCGTTGATGCGGCCGAGCTCGGCCAGGTCCGTGGTGGAGCCGGGGCCGAGCAGGGTGACGGTCTCGTCGCCGTCGGCGCCGCTGGCCGCCGCGACCAGCCGCTCGCCGTCGTTGAGCCAGGTCAGGTGGCGGTAGCGGACGCCGTGGGGCGCGCCGTGCTGGCGGACCGGGCCCTCCCAGGCGGCCATGGTGTAGGCCTTGCCGCGGGTGGTGAGCGCCAGGGTGGTGCCGTCGGGGCTGAGGGTGGCGCTGTCGAGGTAGTCGGCGGCCTCGACGAAGCGGCGGTTGCGCTGGGTGCGGGAGGAGGCCAGGCGCACGTCGATCTTCTGCGCGCGGTCGGCGCCGGGCGGGAGGAGGTAGAGGTCGGCGCCGGCGTGGTAGACGAGGTGGTGGCCGTCGCTGGTGAGGTTGCGGGCGTAGTAGTCGCTGTGGTGGGTGTGGCGCTGGAGGTCCTCGCCGGCGGGGGTGCAGGAGTAGACGTTGCCGGTGCCTTCGTGGTCGGACAGGAAGTAGACGCGCTCGCCGCTCCAGCAGGGTGAGGCGAGGTTGCCGGGCAGCTTGATGAGGCGGCGGAAGTCGCCGTGGCCGTCGGGGTCGATCCACAGGTCGCCGGCGGTGCCGCCCCGGTAGCGCTTCCAGCGGGCGGGGTCGGCTGTGTTGCGGCCAAGGACGATCATGTGGTGCGGGCCGTGCGCGATGGAGTTGGCCGGCCCGTACGGCAGGCGTTGCGGCACCCCGCCCGGGGCGACCCGGTGGAGCCATTTGCGGCCCTCGAAGGGCTGGCCGGCGTCGCTGGCGTAAAGGATGCGGTCGTCGTGGTCCCAGCCGGTGACGGTGCAGCGGGCGCCGTGGTAGGTCAGACGGGTCGCGGCGCCGCCCTCGGCGGGCATGACGTAGACCTCTTCCGGTCCCTCCTCGCGGCCGACGAAGGCGAGCTGGTCGCCGCGCGGGGAGATGCGCGGGTATCCGGCCTCGGCCAGCCCGGCGGTGAGACGGAACGCGCGCCCGCCCTGGGCGGAGACCATCCAGAGGTCGTCCTCGGCGGCGAAGACGACGACGTCCTGGAAAATGGCGGGGAAGCGCAGGTAGGCGGGCATCGTCTCTCCGTGGTCAGACAGCCGGGACGTGGTGTCCCGGCTGCCTGATCCTTTCAGTGGCGGCGGCTCTTATGCTTCTTCCGCTGGCTTGCGCGTTTCCTGACGCTTGGCGGCTTTGGCCTGCCTGGTGGCCTTGATGGTGGCCTTCTTGGCCTTGCCGGACTTGGCCGCGGGTTTCTTCTGCTGCTCTGCCATTGCTCTTTCCCCCGATGTACTCGCGATGCCTGATACGACATCAACGCCGTTAATACCCACTTGCTCCATAAAGCCGACATTTCGCCGTTAAGTGGGCGTGCGGGATCGCGCCGGGCCGTACGCCTGGAGTGGGTGGGTGTCCGCGATCGGGCCGGGCCGTGGGTGGGTGTGCGGGATCGGGCCGGGCCATGGGTGGGCGTGCAGGATCGCGCCGGGCCGTACGACCGGATCAGAACGCCAGTGCGGCGGCCTCGTTGCGGAGCACGAGGATGAGCAGGGTCGCCACGAGCGTGGCGATGACCAGCCAGCTGATCATGATGATGACCGTCGAGCGGCGCGGGCGGAGGCGGGGGATCGACTCCGCGTTGTCCCTGGCCTCGCTGCGCCGGGCACGCTCGTTGAACGACTCGAGACGCGCGACGAGCCGTGGATCCTCGTCGACGAGGTGGCGCTCGATCTGGGCCAGCACCCTCTCCTCGTCCTGCGACCAGGCCATGGTGCACCTCCGGAACGCAAGCTCTGTGCCGACTTTCTGCCCAACCATGAAGATCATTAGCCGTGGTCTTGCCCAGTAATTGTGCGCTCTTTTCCTTTGCGATCATTGTCGAACCTCTGTTCTAATCATGTCATGCGCTGGGACAACCTGCGGCTCACCGGGGCCGACGACCGTGATCCTGCGGTGCCGCTGTTCGCCGAGGAGGCGGTGACGCGGAGATTCGACACACCCGAATTCCGGGGGATGACCTTCTACGAGGTGCGCGCCCGCTCGATCATCAGCCGCGTGCCCGCCACCAGCCGCATGGCGTTCCAGCACACGATCAACCCCTACCGGGGCTGCTCCCACGCCTGCCGCTACTGCTTCGCCCGCAACACCCACACCTACCTCGATCTGGACGCCGGGCTCGACTTCGACTCCAAGGTCGTGGTGAAGGTCAACGCCGCCGAACTGACCCGCCGCGAGCTGGCCGCGCCCCGCTGGCAGGGCGGGCACGTGGCGATGGGCACCAACGTCGACTGCTACCAGCGGGCCGAGGGCCGCTACCAGCTGATGCCGGGGATCCTGGAGGCGTTGCGCGACGCGGCCAACCCGTTCTCCATCCTCACCAAGGGCACGCTCATCCTGCGCGACCTCGCCCTGCTGACCGAGGCGGCGCAGGTGACCGACGTGTCCGTCAACGTGTCGGTGGGCTTCGTCGACGAACAGGCCTGGCGCACCGTGGAGCCCGGCACCCCGCACCCCGAGCGCCGCCTGGCCGCCTGCGCCCGCCTCAACGCCGCCGGGATCCGCTGCGGCGTCCTGATGGCCCCCGTGCTGCCGTATCTGACCGACTCCCCGGCCGAGCTGGAACGCACCGTCGAGCGGATCGCCGCGTCGGGCGCACGGCACGTGACGCCGCTGGTGCTGCACCTGCGGCCGGGGGCCAGGGAGTGGTATCTGGGGTGGCTGGCCCGCGAGCATCCGCGCCTCGTGCCGCGCTATCTGGAGCTCTACGGCAGAGGCGCCTACGCTCCCCGCGCCTACCAGGAGCGCGTCACCGCGCGGGTGAAGGATCTGGCCCGCCGCCACGGCATCGGCGGATCCGGCCCGAGCGGCCCCCGCCGCATTGCCGGGCGCACCCCCGCCCGGCCCGAACCGGCCGCCGAACAGCTGACCCTCCTGTAGTCACGGCCGGGCGTCGGCGCGGTATTCGCCGGGCGTCAGCCCGTACCACTGACGGAAGGCCAGGTGGAAGCCGACCGGCGTGCCGTAGCCGACGCGTTCGCTGATGCGGTTGTGCGGCAGCGCGGTCTCCGACAGCAGGCGCGCGGCCTCCTGCATGCGGCGCGCGGTCAGGTGGCGCATGGGCGCCTGCCCGACCAGGCGGCGGAAGGTCGCGGCGAAGGCGGAACGCGACATGCCCGCCTGCGCGGCGAGCGTCTCCACGGTCCACGGCTCGGCGAAGCGGGTCTGGACGGTGTGCAGCGCGGCGGCCACGCCCGGATGGCGCAGCGCATCCAGGACCGCCGCGCCCGCCGGCAGCGCCGAGCCCGGGGCGTCGAGCGCGGCGCGCAGCGCGAGGACGAAGACGAGTTCGAACGCGCGCAGGGCGACGAGCTGGGCGCCGGGCGCGGCGGTGTCCCATTCGCCGGCCAGCCGCTCCAGCGTCGCGCCCAGCAGCGGATGGGCCCGCAACCGCGCGCTCTCCAGCACGACCAGCGGCGGCAGCGCCTGGTAGAGCGGGGTGGCGGCGGCGCGGTCGTAGTGCAGGCCGCCGCACAGCATGACGGTCCGCGCGCCCGGCCCGTCGATCTCGACGGTGCGCACGCCGCCGGGCTGGCGTTCGGGAAGGACCCCGCTCAACGGTACGGTGGCCCGCCCCGGCCGGTCGGCCAGCCGGTGGGCGCTGCCGTGCGGGAAGACGGCCAGGTCGCCGGTGCCGAGCGTGACGGGCGGAAGGCCGGGCAGTTCAACGGTGCAGGAGCCCTCGTCGACGTAGTGCAGCAGGGCGCAGCTCTCCCGCCGCCCGGCCACGCCCCAGGGCGCGCGGGCCTGCCAGCGGCTGTGGAAGACGCCGTGCAGCCGCAGCGGGGCGAGCAGGTCGCTGAGCAGGTCCCCATCCATCGGACGATCCTTAAAGATGACAAGAGTGTGCTTTATCGAGCGTATCCCGTGCGCCGGGCAGGCTGTCTCCCATGACCTTCCTTGTGATGAACGCCGCCGGCGCCCAGGGCGGCGCGGTCGCCCGCCGCCTGCTGGCCGAGGGCCTTTCCGTGCGCGCCTTCACCCGGAGCGGCCCGGCTCCGGAGGGGGCGCGGCCGTTCACCGGAGACCTGGCGGACGGCGCGGCGGTGAAGGCGGCCTTCGACGGCGTCACCCACGCCTCGGTGATGCTGCCCATGGTCTACGACCCGGACACCGTGGCCCTCTACGTCCGCAACGTGCGGGACGCGGCGCTGGCGGCGGGGGTGCGGCGGCTGGTGTTCAACACCGGCAACCGCCTGCCCGCCGCCGAGACCGGCGTGCCCGCCTTCGAGACCCGCCGCCGCGCCGGCGACGAACTGCGCGCGGCCGGGCTGCCGGTGGTGGAGCTGCGCCCGCCGATCTACCTCGACAACCTGGCCGCCCCGTGGGTGGCGGGCCCGCTGGCCGCCGAGAACGTGCTGGCCTACCCGCTGCCCGCCGACCTGCCCGTGGCATGGCTGTCGCACGCCGACCTGGCCGCCGCCACCCACGCCGCGCTGACCCTCGACGGGCTGGAGGGCCGGATCCTGAACGTCGGCGCGGCCGAGGCCGTCACCGGCACCGACCTCGCCGCCGCGATCGGCGCCCGCTTCCACGCCCAGGACCCCACCGCCTTCGAGGCGGCCCTGAGCGCCATGGCCGGCCCGGTCACCGCCGCGGCCATCGCCGACACCTACCGCTGGGCCGCCGCCGACCGCTCGCTGCTGGCCGCCGACCCCGCCGCGCTCGCCCTCCTGGGCGTACGGCCCGCCGCCCCGGCCGACTGGCTCGCCGGGCAGCCCCGATGACGGCGCGCGAGGAGGTCGTCCGCCACCACCGGGTGATCGAACGCTGGCTGTCGGGGGAGCCGGGGCAGGAGTTCGCGGAGTTCGAGCGGGCCCACGCGGACGCCTTCACCCTGACCGGCCCCGACGGCCGCACCCTGGAGCGGGAGCAGGTGATGCGGCAGGTGCGCGATCTGCGCGGCGCGGCGCCCGGCCTGCGGATCGAGATCAGGGACGTGCGCGTGGTGGCCGAGTCCGGGCCGCTGCTGGTGGCCGCCTACCAGGAGTGGCAGGAGGGCGGCGCCCGCCGGTCGACGGTCGTCTTCCGGCGCGCCGGAGAGGAGCTGCGCTGGCTGCACCTGCAAGAGACCTGGCTCAACCCGCCCGCGTGATCGTGGCCCGGCGCCAGGTCAAGGGCGCAGGGTGGCGCGGCGGGACTGCAGGAACTCGCGCTCCGGCGCCGTCCCCACCAGCGCCAGCGCCTTGCCGTACTCCTCCACCGCCTCTTCCAGCCGGCCCAGCCGCCGCAGCAGCTCCGCGCGCGTCGCCGGGAGCAGGTGGTGGCGTGGCAGTCGCTCCTCCAGGCCCGCCAGCAGCTCCAGCCCGTCGCCGGGCCCCTGGGCCTCGGCCACCGCGACGGCCCGGTTCAGCCGGACCACGGCCGAGCCGGTCAGCGCCTCCAGCAGTTCGTAGAGCTGGGCGATCGCGGTCCAGTCGGTGTCCTGGGGCTCGATGGCCGAGGCGTGCTCGGCGGCGATCGCCGCCTGCACCTGGTAAAGGCCGGGCGGGCCCGGCCGCAGCAGTCCCAGGGCCTCGGCGATCTCCTCGCGGTGCCAGCGGCCGCGGTCCTGCTCGGTGAGCGTCACGATGCGCCCCCGCTCGTCCAGCCGGGCATCGCGCCGCGCGTGGTGCAGCATCATCAGCGCCAGCAGAGCGCTGACCTCGCTGTCGTGCGGCATCAGCGCGGCCAGCATCCGGGCCAGCGCGATCGCCTGCGCCGCCGGTTCCGTCCGGATGAGGTCCTCGCCCTCCGCGGCCGCGTACCCCTCGGTGAAGATCAGATAGAGCACGGCCAGCACCCCGTCGCGGCGCGCCCCCAGCTCCGGGCCTGACGGCACCCGGTACGGGATGCCGGCCTGGCTGATCTTCTTCTTGGCGCGGGTGATCCTGGCCGCCATCGTCGCCTCGCCGACCAGGAACAGCCGGGCGATCTGCCGCGTGCCCAGCCCGCCCACGCAGCGCAGCGTCAGCGCCACCCGCGCCTCCATCGACAGCGCCGGATGGCAGCAGGTGAAGATCAGGCTGAGCAGGTCGTCGCCCGCCTGCGGCTCGTCGACCACCAGCAGCGGCAGCTTGCGGGCCGCGACCGCCATGTGGCGCAGCCGCGAGACCGCCCGCCGCCGCGCCGAGGTCAGCAGCCACGCCGGAGGGTTGTCCGGCACCGGCGGCCAGGCCGACACCGCGGCCGTGAAGGCGTCCTGCAGCGACTCCTCCGCCAGGTCGAGATCGCGCAGCTCGGCGGTGAGGATGGCGAGCAGGCGCGCCCAGTGCTCGCGGTACGCCTGCTCGACGGCGCTCATCCCGAGTACTCCACCACCGGCCGCACCTCCACGATCGCCTCCGGGCAGGCGGTCGCCAGCTCGATCGCCTCGTCCAGGTCCTTGGCCTCGATGAGGTAGTAGCCGCCCAGGTGCTCGACCGTCTCCACGAACGGCCCGTCGGTGCGCAGCACCTCCCCCTCGCCCCGGCGCAGGCAGACGGCCTCGCCCGGCGCGCCCAGCTCCTCGCCTTCCAGGTAGGCGCCGCGGCCCTTGAGCATCTCGATGTAGGCGCCGTGACGGGCGATGCCCTCCTGGATCTGCTCCGGGGTGGCGCTGGCCCAGTCGGTGGCGTTGCCGTACAGCAGCAGGGCGTACTTCACGACGTGCACCTCCTGATCTCCACGTCGGACGGCATGGCCGAGGCCAGCTCGATCGCCTCGTCCAGGTCCCTGGCCTCCACGATCTGGTAGCCGGAGATCTGCTCCACGGTCTCGGCGTAGGGTCCGTCGGTGATGAGGACCTGGTCGCCGTTCTTCCTGACGGTGGTGGCGGTGGAGGAGTGGGCCAGCTCGTTGCCGCCGAGGTTCGCCCCGCGCTCGGTGAGCATCGCGGTGTAGGCGCCCCACCGGGCGTAGACGGCGGCACGCTCCTCGGGACCCGCCTGCGACCACGGCCTCTCATCGCCCACGACGAGCAGCACGTACTTCATGGTTTCTCCCTTCAGTCACTGCCATGACGCGCGGGCGGCGCGGGAATCGACAGCGTCCGGAGAAATTCTCGCGGATCGTCGGCGAACAACCTGATCGAACTCGCCTCCCCGGTACGGCCCAGCGGCCGCGTCACCGTCACCGGCTCCGACAGCTCCAGCAGGAGGTTGGTGCGCGAGTCGACGACCAGCTCCAGGCGCCCGTCGTCCAGGGTGACGAACCCGGAGTCGTGGATGCGGCTCGCGGCCCGCGCCGAGATGATCAGTTCGCGGGGGATGCGCAGGTCGAAGGCGGCTCCTTGGCGCAGCCGTACCTCATCGTCGCCCACCACGTGCGGCCGTGAGCGCGCGGCGGCGATCATGCCGAGGTTGGCGAGCACGAAGTAGACGTGCACGACGGTCAGGATCGGCCAGTTCAGCCACAGCTCCAGCGCCACGCCCTCGACCACGATCGCGAACAGGAACAACCACAGCGTGATCGACCCGCCCGCATGGTAGGTGATGGCCACCTGGCCCGGTCCGACGCCGTGGCGGCGGCCCAGCACCCAGTAGCCGAGGCTGGCCAGGGCGCGCAGTTCGTGCGCCAGCATGCGGCGCGCGACCCTCACGGCTTGCTCAGCAGCTTCATGACGCGGCGGATGACGACCGCCTGGCCGGGGCTCAGGTCGGCGAAGAAGGCCCGCACGAACGGGTCGTCCTCGCCGGGCATCTGCAGGTCGCCTTCGGGGATCAGCTCGCGCGGCGTCAGCTCGATCAGCCGCCAGGCCAGCTCCTCCACCTTCGGGTCGTCCTCGTCGGGGACGACGTCGGCGAACGCGTCGAGTTCGGCGTAGACCCGCATGACCCGGGCGTGGAACTCCGGGTCGGACTCCGGCAGGGCCAGGACGGGGTCCACGAAGCCGGACCGCCGGTCGGCGGGCATCGAGGTGTCCAGCAGTGCCAGGAGCTCGCGGTCGCGCGCGGCCATGCCGCCGCCGCCCTGGGGCAGCCGCCCGAGTATGCGCGCCATGTCGGGGGAGAGGGCGTCGTCGGGCTGCGGGTCCTCGTGCGCCAGCAGTGCGGCCAGGCGGGCGCGCCGCTCCCTGATCTCGGCCTCCTGTCTCTCCAGGTCGGCGTCGAGCTCGGTCAGCACTTCGCGCAGCTCGCGGCCCTGCTGGTCGGCCAGCACGTCGCGGATCTCCTCCAGCGACAGGCCCAGCTCCGACAGCCGCCGGATGCGTGAGAGGGTGACGGCGTCGCGCAGGGTGTAGAGGCGATAGCCGTTGGCCAGCCGTTCGGGCTCCGGCAGCAGGCCGAGGTGATGGTAGTGGCGCACCGCCCTGGTCGAGACGCCGGCCAGGGCGGCGAGTTCTCCTATCCGCATACCTCTATGAAAGACCTTGACGCTACGACAAGGTCAACCGGTCATGCTCCGGACCACCAGGAAACCGATGAGCATGCCGAGGATCATGGTGACGCCGGAGGCGACCGCGGCCCACTTGCCGAGCGACTCGCCCCGGGTGTGGCCGACGATGCCGAGCACGATGCCGATGAGGCCGAACAGGATCGGGATGAACAGCAGCGCGATCGCGGCGAACACGAACCCGATGATCGACAGGATCTGGACACCCGAGCCGCTCTTGGGCGGGGCGCCGTAGGGGGCCTGGCCGTACGGCTGGTCGTAGGGAGGAGCCGGTCCCGGCTGCTCGGGCGGCGGCGACCACTGCGGCCGGGCGTTCGGATCGTCGCCCTGGGGCGGATTCTGGGGTGTGGTCATAGGACTGCTCCCTAGGTATGGACCCCCGAAAGACATGCGTGTCTTGGATTCATCTCACACCGAACGCGCACGTCCTGTCGAGTCTGCGGTGATCAGCGGGCCGGGCAGCGGGCGGGCGTGCAGCACGTCCAGCCGGGAGACGGCCCGCGTCAGCGCCACGTAGAGCCGGTTGAGCCCGCGCGCCTCGGCCTCGGCGATCTCGGCGGGCTCTGCGACGATCACGTGGTCGTACTCCAGCCCCTTGGCCGCCGAGGCCGGCACCAGGCTGACCCGGCACGCCGGGTCGCCGCCGCTCCCCGGCTCGACGAGGGTGGCGTCCAGGCCGGCGTCCCACAGCGCCGCGCGCAGCCCGTCCACGGCCGGGTCGGCGGCGATCACCCCGATCGAGCCCTCCAGCTCCAGCGCCCGCCGCACCGCGGCCACGACCGCTCCCGGCAGGTCGGCGGCCTCCCGTACGCTCAGCGCGCCGTCGCGGCGGAACGAGCGGGTCGCGGGCACGTCGGCCTCCAGCGCCGCCAGCAGCCGGTTGGCCAGCTCCACCACCGCGGCCGGGACGCGGAAGCCGGTGGTGAGCTCGACCGTGCGCGCGTCAGGCTTGCCGAGCGCGGCGAGCTGCGCGGCCCACGCGCGCGCCGCCCACGGCGTGGTGGCCTGGGCCAGGTCGCCGAGGACGGTCAGCGAGCCGTGCTCGCTGCGCCGGGCGATGGCGCGGCACTGCATCGGCGACAGGTCCTGCGCCTCGTCGACGATCACGTGCCCGAAGCCCGCCGGCCGCTCCAGCAGCCCGGCCAGCTCGTCCAGCAGCACCGCGTCGGCGGCCGACCAGCGGGCGCTCTTGTACGAGCGCGGCGGCCGCGCCCAGGTGATCGCCTCGATCTCGTGCTCCTCCAGGACGCCGCCGGCCGCCCGCGCCGGATCGGTGAGCAGGTCGGCCAGCACCTGCTCGGGCTTGGGCGCCGGCCAGACCGCGTCCAGGAACGGCGTGACCTGCCGGCCCATCCGCTTCGTCCAGGCCGTGTTGATCAGGTGCCCGCGCAGCTCGGCCTGGCGGATGACGCGCTGAAGGATCCGCGAGCGCACACGTTCGCGCCCGGTCAGGTACGGCAGGCTCTCACGCCGCGTGTCGTCCACGATGCGCCGCAGCTCGTCCTCGTACACCCGCCACCGCGCCGCCCCGTCACTGACCACGACCGGCTCCACCGGCCGGGCGATCCGCCCGTACAGCGCCCGGCGCAGCACCTCGGCCATCCGCGCGTCGTGCTTGACCGCCGCCGCGGGCGCCGGGTCGGCGGCCCGGACCTCCGCGCCGCCCAGCAGCTCCTCCAGCGTCGTCTGCTCCACCTCAACCTCGCCCAGCGCGGGCAGCACGGCGGAGATGTAGCCGATGAAGGCCCGGTTGGGCCCCAGCACCAGCACGCCCGAGCGCTCCAGCCGCGCCCGGTGCGCATACAGCAGGTACGCCGCCCGGTGCAGCCCCACCGCCGTCTTCCCGGTGCCGGGCGCGCCCTGCACGCACACCGACTCGCCCACCTCCACCCGGACCAGGTCGTCCTGCTCGGGCTGGATGGTGGCCACGATGTCGCGCATCGGGCCCACGCGCGGCCGTTCGATCTCGGCGGTCAGGATCGCGCTGCCGCCCTGCTCGCCCCGCTCCAGGTCCTCGTCCTCGAACCCGGTCAGCCGCGGCCCCGACCAGCCGTAGCGGCGCCGGGTCGCCACGCCCTGCGGGTCGCGGGCGCCGGCCCGGTAGAAGGCGCGCGAGACCGGCGCCCGCCAGTCGATGACCAGCGGCACGCCGCCGTGCTCGCCGGGGATGTGGCGGCGGCCGATGTAGTAGGAGCGATCGCGGTGCTCGCCCCGGCCGAAGGCCAGCCGCCCGAAGAACGGCGGCCCGTCGGGCTCCTCGCTCAGCTCCTTGGCCAGGCTCTTCAGGTAGCGGCCCAGCCGTTCGGCGCTGTAGCGGTCGCCGGCCACGCTCTCGCCGATGATGACGTTCTCGCGCGCCCCCGCCAGCATGCGCCGCAGCCCCGCGCGGCACGTCTCGACGTAGTCACGCTCCTGGTCCAGCGCGCTCATCCAACTCCCTTAACTCGGTTAAGGTATTTACCAGGTTAACATGGTGGCATGACGGGACTACGCCAGCGCAAGCGGCAGCAGGTACACGAGGCGATCTCGGCCGCGGCCATCACGCTGTTCCTGGAGCGCGGCTTCGACGAGGTGTCCGTGGCCGAGGTGGCCGCCGCCGCCGACGTCTCCAAACCCACGCTCTTCAAGTACTTCGCCACCAAGGAGGACCTCGTCGTCCACCGCATCGCCGACCACCAGGGCGAGGCCGCCCGTGTCGTGCGCGCCGCCGGCGGCGACCCGCTGCCCGCCCTGCGGGCCCACTTCCTGGCGGGACTGGACCGCCGCGACCCCGTCACCGGACTCAACGACCACCCCGCCGTGCTCGCCTTCCACCGCATGGTCTTCGACACGCCCAGCCTGGCCGCCCGCGTGGCCGTCTACGTCGCCGCCGACGAGAGCGCCCTCGCCGACGCCCTGACCGCGCGCTACGACGAGCTGTCCGCGGCGCTGCTCGCCGCCCAGATGCTGGCCGCGCAGCGGGTGCTGGCCCGCCGCACGTGGCTGGAGCTCTCCCTCGGCCGGACCGCTCAGGTGGTTCACCCCGAGGCGGTGGCCGCCGCCGAACGCGCCTTCCACCAGCTCTCCCTCGCCTTCCCGGTACGGCCCGCCGCCCCCTGAGCCTGGGCGGGGTGAGATCCTGGGCCGGTGTTCGAGGCGTTCGAGGCTTTAGAGGCGAGGGTGCGGGCCAACCTGGACGGGTTCGAGCGCCGGGCGGCGCCGCCTGCCGAGGGGCTGCGCGGGGCGGCGGTCACGGTGTGCGTGCTGGAGGGGCGCGAGCCGTACCTGATCGTGATCAAGCGTGCGCCGCGCGGGCGGAACGCGGGGCAGTGGGCGCTGCCGGGCGGGCGGCTGGACGACGGCGAGGAGCCCGTGCGGGGCGCGCTGCGCGAGCTGGCCGAGGAGACCGGGATCACCGGGGTGCGGGTGGCGGGGCTGCTGGACGACTTCGTCACCGACTCCGGGTTCGTGATCACTCCGGTGGTGGCGTTCGGGGGCGATCAGCGGGCCGTTCCCGATCCGCGCGAGGTCGCCTCCGTGCACGAGGTGCCGCTGGAGCGGCTGCTGGCGCCCGGCGTGCCGCGCTGGCGCGGGCCCTTGCTGCAGATGCCGCTGGGACCCGCGATCCTCGTGCACGCGCCGACGGGGGCGATCCTGTGGCAGTTCGCCGAGGTCTGCCTGCGCGGCCGCGAACAACGTGTCTTCGACGTCGCCCAGCCCGCCTGGACCAGAAGATGACCCCCCCCCTCAGCCCGCGCGGCCCGCTACCGCGAGCGGCGCTCCGAACCAGCGTGACAGGGCCGCGTGAAGCTCCTCCCGCTCCTGGGCGTCCGGCCTTGGCGCGGCCGAGGCCCAGGCGACGTGGCAGTCGGGACGCAGCAGCAGGCCCGTCACGCCCGCCGCGCCCCGCAGACGGGCCTGGAGGGTGTCCACCCGGTCGTGCCAGTCCGCCGCCTCGTCGGCCGGCGTGCCGTCCTCGGTCAGGTCCAGCAGCAACGGCCGCCCGCCGGTGGTCAGCTCGGCCAGCCGGACCGGGCCGTCCGCGGTGTCCAGCTCAAGGTCCGGCGCCCAGCGGCCGGTCCAGGGGTGGGCGCCGGACCCGCCCATGGGGTAGCGCAGGTCGGCACCGGCCAGCGTGCCCGCGAGGTGCCGCACGGTACGGCTGTCGCCGAGCAGCTCCCCGAACAGCACCCGCAGCGCGCTCACCTCGCTGCCCGGGGCGATCACCCGGGCGGCGCCCACCCGAGGATCTCGGCGGCGAGCTTCCAGCCGAGGTTGACCGCGTCCTGCAGGCCCAGGTTGAGCCCGGCGCCGCCGATCGCGCTGTGCACGTGCGCGGCGTCGCCCAGAAGCAGGATCCGGCCCGCCCGGTACCGGTCGGCGATCCGGGTGTTGACGCCCACCTGCGCACGCCGGACGAACGGCCCGTCCCCGGCGGGCTCGCCGATCGGCAGGTCGGCGCCGAGCACCCGGCGCAGGCTGGCGCGCATCTCCTCCAGCGTCGGCGGCCGCTCCTCACCGGGCGGGTCGTCCGGCCACTCCATGGTCGTCAGCATCGGCGGCCGGCCGGGGAACGCCGCGTACGCCACCACCCCGCGCTCGGTGCGGTGGTGCGTGAGCGGCGGGATGTGGCCGTGGCCGGGGACGTTCAGCCCGCCGGTGGCCGGGTCGAGCATCGCCGAGGGCACCGTGGCGTGCATCACGCGGGTGATCGTGCCGTCCCTGGTCACCCCGGGGAAGCCGATCCCGCTCAGCTTGCGCGTCAGGCTGCGGCCGCCGTCGGCCCCGACCAGGTAGCGGGCGCGCAACCGGTAGCCGCCTGAGGGTCCGGTGACGTCGGCCGTGACCGCGTCGCCGTCCTGGGTCAGGCCGGTGATCTCGTGGCCGCGCCGGATCTCGACGCCGAGCTCGACGGCGCGTTCCTCCAGCACCTGCTCGATCCGCAGCTGCGGCACCGGCAGCAGGTAGATCGGGTTGTCCTCCAGCACGCTCAGGTCCAGGGGCATCGCCCCGAACACGAAGCCGGGCGCGGGCCGAGGCAGTTCCCCGGAGCCGGTCAGCCGCGCGTAGAGCCCGCGGCGTTCCAGCACCCGGACCACCTGGCCGACCAGGCCGTTGGCGCGGTTGTCGCGGCCGCGTTCCGGCAGCCGCTCCAGCACCAGCGGCCGGACCCCGGCCAGGCTGAGCTCGCAGGCCAGCATCAGCCCGTTCGGACCGGCCCCGGCGATGACGACATCGGCAGACATGGCTTTCCTCCTCGAAGGCATGACGGATCGACCGGTGGCACGGCCGGTCACTCGACGGTGTTGTCCTCTAGGGACGCGGGGCGGGCAGCCCGGCGGAGATCTGCTTGAGGGCGTCGGTCAGCAACGTGGTGACCGGGACGTGCGTACCGGGGCGCAGTGAGTGAGCCATGGCCACGTCCACGGCGGCCACCACCGCGGCGGCGACCAGCCGCGGATACATCTCCCCGGCCAGATCCGTCCCGGTACGGTCGGCGACCGCCGCGGCCAGCTCCACCTCGGCCTGCGCCCCCGCCTTGCGGACCTCGCCCCGCAGCGACGGCTCGGCGAACATGAGGCGCAGCCCGGACACCCACTGCCGCATGTCCACGTCCTGCGCGGTCCTGTCCAGTCCCAGCCCGAACCTGACCAGCGCCGCCCCGGTGATCGCCTCCCAGATCGGCTCGGCGGCCGGGCGGGACCGCAGCTCCGCCGCGATCTGCTCGATGCGCTCGCGGTGCCGGTAGGCGATCGCCTCGGCCTTGCCGGTGAAGTAGTTGTTGAACGTGCGCGGGGAGACGCCGGCCTCGGCGGCGATGTCCTCCACGCGCACCTCCTCCAGCCCCCGCTCCACGCACAGACGGATCGCCGCCCAGCTCAGCGCGATGCGCGTCTCTCGCTTCTTCCGCTCCCGCAGTCCTTCGCCCACGACTCCACCCTACACAAACTTGCCGAATCAGAAAAGATGCGCAATCAGCAAATTTTTCACGCAGGACAGGGCGGCCGGAACGCGACGCCTGTCACGTGCTTGCGCCACTCCGGCTCGGTGATCGTGTCCCCCGACTCCCGGCACAGCCTCGCCGTGATCCGCGCCGGATCCACCTCCCACAGCCGCACGTCGCCTCCGGCACTGGCCAGCATGCCGCCGTCCGCGCTGAAGGCCAGCTCCGTGTAGCTCTCGCCCGGACTGTTGACCGCGACCCGCAGCACCGGCACCGCCGGGTCGGCGATGTCCCACAGCCACAGCTGGCCTGCCCCGGTCCCCACCGCCAGCATGCCGTCGCGCGGGTCGAAGGCCACCGCGAACACCCGCCCGTCCGGCCCGGTCAGCGGCTCACCCGCGAGCACGGGCCCGGCCGCGCCGTCCAGCCGCCACAGCCGGATCGTCCCCGACGCGTTGCCCGCCGCCAGCAGCCCGCCGCCGTGGCTGAAGGCGACCGAACGCACGTCGTCGCCCATCGAGGTCAGCAGCGACGTCGCCCGCCCAGGCGCGGCCGGATCACGCACGTCCCACAGCGCCACCACGCCGCCCTGCGTCGCCGCCGCCAGCCGCCGCCCGTCCGGGCTGAACGCGACCGCGAAGACCTGCCCCGAACCCGGGTTCAGCGTGGCCAGCGCCCGCCACGTGCGCGCGTCCCACAGCCGCACCGTGCCGTCGTCACTGCCCGCCGCCAGCAGCCCGCCGTCGGGACTGAAGGCCACACCCTGCACGAGCGCCGCCGGGCCGAGCAGCGTCGCGCCGCGCACCGGCCGTCGCGGGTCGGTGATGTCCCACAGCAGTACGGCGTTGCCGAGCCGCGTGCCACCCGCCAGCGTGCGACCGTCCGGGCTGATCGCCACCGTGCTGCCCATCCGGTCGTACGGCGGGGGCGCGGTCAGCGGCGGGCTCACCGGCGACGGACGGCGACCGGCGACGTCCCACAGCGTGATGTCACCCGCGGCGGCGGCCAGCAGGGTGGAACCGCCGCGGAAGGCGACGTTGTCGATCGGGTGCTCGCTCGCCTTGATCACCGGTCCGGGAAGGTCCCAGACGCGGGCCACGCCGTCGGCGCCGCCGGTGACGACGAGGCGGTCGCCGTCCCTGAACTGCACGGCCGTCACCGGCTCCGGGTGCGGCAGCAGACCGACCACGCGCCCCGTGGCCACCTCCCACACACGCGCGCTGTTGTCGGCGCTGCCGACCCCGAGCAGGCGGCCGTCGGAACTGAACGAGACCACGTTCACCCACACGCTCACCTCGGCGACCAGCGGCCGCCCGAACGGTGCCGGCCGGTCCGGGCGGGTCGTGTCCCACAGCCGCACCGAGCCGTCGTTGCTGCCGACCGCGACCAGCGTGCCGTGGTAGGCGAGGGCGTTGACCCGGCTGGGCAACGGCAGCGGTGGACCGGCGGGGCGGACGGCGTTCAGATCGCCGACGTCCCAGAGCTGCAGCGACCCAGCGGTGTCGGTCCCGCTCCCCACCGCCAGCACCCGCCCATCCGCCCGAAACGCCAACGCCCGCACCGCGCTCTCCGCGCTCTCCGCGTGTCTTGCGCCCTCTGTGCCCTCCGCGTCTTTCACGGTCTTGGCGGGGCTCTGGCCTTCTGCCGGGGTGGAGGCGGTGAGTGGGGGAGTGAGGGTGGAGGTGCGGAGGTCCCAGAGACGGATCGTGCCGTCGCGGCTGCCGATCGCCAGTGTCTGGCCGGTGGGGCTGAAGTCGAGGGCGTAGACGGTGTCGGCGGGGCCGCTGATCGGGGTGCCCAGTGACTTCGCGTGTGCCGGGTCGGACACGTCCCACAGGCGGACGGTGCGGTCCTTGCCGCCCGTGGCCAGGATGCGGCCGTCCGGGCTGAAGGAGACCGCGTAGATCGAGCTGGTATGCCCGGTGAGCGGCGGGCCGAGCCGTACCGGATGGCGGGGGTCGGACAGGTCCCACAGCAGGACGCCGCTGTCGGTCACGGCCGCGCCCGCGGCGGCCAGCAGCCGCCCGGACGGTGAGGCGGCCACCGCCTGCAGCGCCCGGCTCGGGCGGACCATGCGGGTGACCGCGGGCGCGCCCGCCGCCTCCACCAGG
This sequence comes from Nonomuraea endophytica, assembly GCF_014203235.1. Lineage (GTDB taxonomy): Bacteria > Actinomycetota > Actinomycetes > Streptosporangiales > Streptosporangiaceae > Nonomuraea > Nonomuraea endophytica. The sequence continues at coordinate 326,390 of NZ_JACHIN010000010.1, forward strand.
CCTGAACGCGCCTCGACCGTCGGCGCGAGCTGGTAGGCGGCCACCGCGAGCTGGGCGGCGAGCACGGGGTCGGTGCCGCGAAGGCGGGCCGCCGTCATCGTCATGGTCCGCGAGATCGCCATGTCCCGCGCCTGGTCGGCCTCCACTCTCTTCCACTGCGAGTACGCGGCCAGCCCGCCCGCCAGCACGGCGAGCACGGTCAGGGCGGCGAGCAGCTGGTAGAGGTGGCGGTTCCTGCGCCGGTGCTGCTGGAGGCTGACGTCGAGGAACTGGCGCTCCAGTGGGTTCAGCTCGGCGTGGTGCACCGGGTCGGCGGTCCACTCCCGGGCCGCCTCCAGCCGTCCGCCGCGGTAGAGCGCGCCGGGGTCGCGTTCGGCCGCCTCCCACGACTGGGCGGCCTGGGTGAGCTGGCGCAGCACGCGCAGTCCGGCCCGGTCGGCGTCGATCCACGAGCGCAGCCTCGGCCACGCCGACAGCAGGGTCTCGTGGCTGATCTGCACGGTGTCGGCGTCCACGGTCAGCAGGCGGCGCCGTACGAACTGGTCCAAAACCGGCCACGCCTCCCCGGCCAGCTCGCCCCGGGTGACCCGGCGGCGGGTGTCGGCGGTGTCGTTACCGATGTGGGTCAGCCGCAGGAACGCCTGCCGGGCCAGCTCCTGCTCGGCGGGCGTCAGCTCGGCGTAGACGGACTCGGCCGTGGCCGCCACCGCTCCCTGCAGGCCGCCGCTGGCCCGGTAATGCTCGACGGTCATGCGGCGGCCGCGGGAGTTCTCCCAGGTGGCGAGCAGGGTGTGCGACAGCAGCGGGAGCGTGCCCGCCTCGTGCGGGGCGATCTCGCGCAGCAGCAGCTCGACCAGCCCGGTGTCGATGTCGAGGCGGGCCCGGCGGGCCGGACCCTCGATGGCCTGCCGCAGCTGGCTCTCACTCATGGGCCCCACCACGAGCTGACGCGTCTGCAGCGCGCCCGCCAGCGCCGGGTACCGCAGGGCGTGCGGATAGAAGTCCGCCCGCATGCCCACCACGACCGGGGCCGCCTCGGCCAGCTCGGTGAGCTCGCCGATGAAGCGCAGCCGTTCGCCGTCCGTGAGGGCCGCGGTGAAGATCTCCTCGAACTGGTCGACGATCACCACCCCGTCGGTCGCCCGCGGGTACGGGCTCTCGCCGGGATTGAGCAGCACCCACGACGGCAGGGCCGGGATCAGCCCGGCACGCAACAACGACGACTTACCCGACCCGGACGGCCCCACCACCATCGTCAGCCCCGGCGACACCTGGTCGACCAGCCGCCTGGTCAGCTCCTGCCGCCCGAAGAACCAGCCGGCGTCCTCGGGCCGGAAACACTCCAGTCCCCGGTACGGCGGCGCCTGGTCGGCCGAGCGGCGACCCGGCGCCCGCCGTACCCGCAGCAGTGCCCGCACCCATCGCTCACGCTGGCCCGGGTCGGTGACGCCGCAGGTGAGCAGGACCTTCTCGTACTGATCGGCCTGCGAGGCCAGCGGCACGTTCGCCCCGCGAAACCACCCGCCCAGCGTGCCGTAGGGCACATCGACGGCCTTGCCCAGCTCCCTGATCGTCTTTCGCGCGGTGTTACGCAGAAGCGTCAGCTCCCGAGCCAGATCCTCACGGGTGGCTACCCGGTCGGGGTCGGGTTCCTCGCGGGCGATGTCCGGGCCGGGGTCCTCGCGCGTGCTGCGCGGGTCCGGGTCGGGTACCTCGCGCGGGGTGCGCCGGTGGGGGCTGGGTTCGTCGCGGGCGGTGACCCGGTCGGGGACAGGATCCTCACGGGATGTGACTGGGTCCGGGGCCCCTCGGGAGGTGTCTTGGTCCGGGGCAGGATCCTCGCGGGATGCGTTCCGGTGGGGGTTGGGTTGGTCGCGGGCGGCGACCCGGTCCGGGTTGGGTTCCTTCGGGGAGGTGTCCCGGTCGGGGTTGGGGCTCTCGCGGGAGGCGTTCCGGCGGGGACTGGGTTCCTCGCGGGTGGTGTCCCGGTCCGGGTTGGGGTCCTTGGGGGTGGTGTCCCGGTTGGGGTCGGGACGATCTAAGCCATCGGGCATGCCATCCTCCGCGAACCTGGCGCGACATCGCACCCATAGTGGCGGAGCGGCGGGCCTTTTGTGCGGCCTTGTGCGGAGAATTCGTGGCCCGTTGCCGCTCACCCTGGAGATCCCTTTCGCTGGCCTCGATCGGTAGCTCACACCTGCTCGACAGCACGGGGAGAGACATGCGCAAACGCATCAAGCGGACCCTGGTCGTGCTCGCGACGACGCTCGCGACGGCCGCGGCCCTGTTCACCGCGAACCCGGCGCCGGCCAGCGCCGACCCTTGGGGGTGGCGCTGGTGCGCCCCCAGTTACGTGATCCTCGACTGCGTGGTCAACCAGGCCGGCTCGCAGTCCGGCGCCATCGAACCGCACAACCCGGAGGGGTGGCTCTACGTCCGCTACGCCGCGGTGAACGTCGCGTCGTGCTACCTGCACTTCTGGTACACGGACCGGACCACGGGCTCCGAGCGCTACTTCGGGGGTAGATGGGCGTTCCCGATCTCCCGCTCCACCAAGATCACCGGGCTGAACCCGTCGCGGTACTACGACGTGCGGGTCTCGGCGGTCAACTGCACGGCTTACGTCCGGGTCCAGAACTACACCTAGCACGCGGGGGCCGGCCGGGGCGGGAAATCCCGCTCCGGCCGTTCGCTATGCGGACCTGTGCCGGTTGTCACGGGGCTGCGGGGTTACGTGGGTTTGACGGCGCCGCAGGTCCACTTGGGCCGTTACGGCGGTGCGTTTGTCCGACGTGAGAAGCGACCCCCACGATCGGCGTCGGCGCACGGCGGCGGGTGGGGGTGGGGTGGCTTGCCGTAGCGGATGGGCGGCGTGACGAAGAGCTACCACAACGGGACAGCGCCGTAGCGGATGGGCGGCGTGACGAAGAGCTACCACAACGGGACAGCGCCGTAACGGATGGGCGGCGTGACGAAGAGCTACCACAACGGGACAGCGCCGTAACGGATGGGCGCCGTAGCGGATGGGCGGGGTGAACGGGGGATATGAGAACGAGACGGCCGTCTACGAGGCGGCTTTGAGGCTGGCGGCGTATTGGGCCACATACTCCTGGCCGGAGAGTTTCTGGATGGCGGACATGATGTCGTCGGTCACGCGGCGGCGGTCGCGGGCGCTCTTGTAGTCGCCCTCGAAGCGCATCGGCTCGCCGATCGTGATCCCGATCTTGGCTGGGCGCGGGACCTTGGCCCCGACCGGCATGACCTTGTCGGTGCCGGACAGCGCCACCGGCAGCACCGGCTTGCCCGTCTTGAGCGCCAGCCACGCCACGCCGATCTTGCCCCGGTATAGGCGGCCGTCGGGGGAGCGGGTGCCCTCGGGGTGGATGCCGAACAGTTCGCCGCTCTCCAGGAGTTCGGCGGCGGCGTCGAGCATGGCCTGCGCGGCGTGGGCGCTGTCACGGTCGGTGGGCAGGCTGCCGCCGAGGCGCATGAACCACTGGGAGACCGGGTTGCCGGAGAAGTACTCGCTCTTGGCGGCGAAGGTCACGTGGCGGGGCAGCAGCGCGGGCAGCAGGAAGGAGTCGATCATCGACAGGTGGTTGGCGGCCAGGATGGCACCGCCGGTCCTGGGGACGTTCGACCCACCCGAGATGTGCGGGCGGCACATGACGTTCGCGAGGGGGGTGGCGGCGAACTTGACCACTTGGTACAGCAACAGGTCTCCTGAATCGATCTCGCTCCGGCGCACCCCACCATAAAGCAGGCGCCCCACTCGATGTGCAATATCGATTCGCGTGCGAAATCGTCTCCTGATCTGCGCCGGAGCGCGGCCGGCCGCATGCTGCAACGTTGATCATTCCGCGAATATTCCGAAACGACGTCTTGTGGATCATGCTTCTCAGGCTCTCGTGCCGGTCGGGGGCGTGCGTCAGCCTGCTGAGGCTCGCCGCCGCCGTACTGGATGGGTTCCAGCCGCTTCGGCTCCCGGCGGTCCGCGCATCTGCCCGGCCGGAAGTCGCGGAACCGCTTCGCCGGCCACGGTGCTGAGCAGCCATTCGCCCCCGGGTGCCTAATCCAGGGAGCCGAATCTTCCCCAGGGATGTCGCCATCGTGACCGGCGACGTTGGAGGTCCGGGGCTACGAGACGGCTTCCAGCGGTAGGTGGTTGCCGCGCCAGGTGGCCGCCAGTTCCTGCACCGGCAGGTTGAGTGCCTCGCCGAGGCGGACGATGGTGCCGAATCCGGGGGACGGCAGCCGGCCGGTCTCGATCTTGCGCAGGGTTTCCGGCGAGATGCCCGCCGCGTGCGCGACTTCCGCCAGGTCGCGTTCCGCTCGCGCGCGACGCAACAGGGTGCCGAGACGTCTGCCGGCTTCGATCTGCTCGGGTGTGAGCGGTTGGCGGACCATGCCCCCAGCATAGGGTTGGTATTACTATACCGGCAAGTGTTAGGGTTGCGGTATAACTATACCAACCCCTGTGACGCGAGGTTTTCGTGATCGAACTGAAGACGCCTGCGGAGATCCAGCGCATGCATGTGGCCGGGCGTTTCGTCGCCGAGGTGCTCTCCGAGGTCGGCCGCCGTGCTGAGGTGGGCGTCAACCTGCTGGACCTGGAACGCCACGTGCGCGGCATGATCAAACGGCGCGGGGCGGATTCGTGCTACTGGGACTACGCGCCGTCCTTCGGGCGCGGCCCGTTCCGCAACGTCATCTGCCTGTCGGTCAACGACGCCGTCCTGCACGGCCTGCCCCACGACTACACGCTGCGCGACGGGGACGTGCTCAGCGCCGACCTCGCGGTCGGCATCGATGGCTGGGTGGCCGATTCGGCGCGTACGTTCGTCGTCGGCACCCCTGCTGAGGAGGACCTGCGGATCATCCGCGCCACCGAGGCGGCGTTGGAGGCGGCGATCGAGGCGGCACGGCCGGGCAACCGCCTGGGTGACATCTCGGCGGCCGTCTGGGCGGTGGCCCGCGAGCACGGCTATCCGGTCAACACCGAGTTCGGCGGCCACGGCATCGGCCGTACCATGCACGAGGAGATCCACGTTCCCAACAAGGGCCGGGCGGGCCGCGGCCTGATACTCCGGCCGGGGCTGACGCTCGCGCTCGAACCCTGGTTCGCGCGTACGACGGATCGGATCGTCTACGACGCCGACGGCTGGACCATCCGCTCGGCCGACGGCTCCCGCACGGCCCACTCCGAGCACACGATCGCCATCACCGACGACGGCCCCTTGGTGCTCACCCGGCGCGAACTGGAGACCCCCGAACCGCGGGCAAAGGTGTGACCGGCAACCTTAGGTGACACCGATGTTGAACTACGGCCTTGACCTGTCCGCCGTGAAGCGCGAACAGGCTCTGCCCGACCTGGTGGCCGAAGGAGATGAGCTGGACGCCCTGGATCTGCGGAAACCGACTGGTCCCAGCCCACACCCGCGGCGGGCTGGACGATCGCCCACCAGATCGCTCATCTCGCCGCGGCCGATGCGAACGTTCTCATCGCCCTGCGGACACCGGAGGCGTTCGACGCCGTGCTGAAGCAGGTGGAAGCGGCAGGCAGCCAACACGCCGACCTTGAGGCCGCCGCAGGGCTCCGTGACGTGCCGTTCGATCATGGATTTCCCTGGTACGGCGCGCAGTTGACCGCGGAGCTCATGGTGCCTCTTCGGCTGATGGAGACCTGGGCCCACGGCCAGGACGTTCTCGACGCCTTGGGTGTCCCGCACCGCCCGACGGCCCGGCTCCGGCATGTGGCCTCACGGGGAGTGGTAGGACGAGACCTGTCCTTCTACGCCGCCCAGCTGCCTCCTCCGGCGGAGCCGTTCCGCGTCGAACTGACCGGGGTCCCGAGCCGAGACCGACCTCACCGCAGTCGGCGAGGACGCCCAGAAATGGCTCGACATCGCCCGCGTTTTCCTCTGATGCGGTAGGTACGCCCCTCGTCGTAGCCGCACTACCACCGCCGGATGCCTTCCCCGGTGCGACGACGCGCCGGGGGCCGGCGGCGAGGATCGAGGCTCCACTCGCACGATCGTGAGGAGCTTCAGGGATGTCTTCCCTTGTCCGCCATATCAGTCCTGTCCGTCCGGAGCGGGCCCGCGGCCTGGTCGCCGAGGTGTACGCGCAGGTGAACAGGGAGTTCAGCAGCATCGGCCCCGCGGTGATGATGTTGTCACGCTCGGAGGAACTGATGGCGGCCGGCTGGTCGCTGATGCGGGAGGCACAGCTGGCCGGGGCGGCCCCGATGCTCGACAAGGCCGTGGCCGCCCTGGGCACGGCGCTGGCCAACGGCCTGCCGTACGAGATCGAGACGCTTGTGGTCGTGGTGCGGCGGCTGGGGGCGGGCGCGCTCGCCGACGCCGTCGAGCGTGGTGAGGATCCGGCCGATGAACGGCTCGGCGCGCTGCTCACCTGGGCTTCGTCCACCGGCGTACGCGAGCCGGGCGAGCCCCCGTTCACCGGCCAGACAGCCGCCGAACTAGTCGGCACGGTCCTTTTCACCCATTTCATCAACCGGGTGGCCGCGGCGATGCTGCCCCCGGGCCTGACCCCAGGCACGCTGGACCCCGAGGACCCGCCGGCGTTCGAGGACGCGCCCGTGCTGCGCGACCACACCGGGGACCTCAAGCCAGGCGCCACCCTGGCGCTGCTCGACGGCCTTCCTTCTCTGGAGGAACCCGCCTGGGCCGAGGGCACCCCGATCGGCGCCGCGTACGCCGCGCTGACGGCGGTCGCGGGCCAGGGCGCCGCGCTGCTCTCCCCGGCGGCGTCGGACATCGTGACCGCGACAATCACCGCCCACCGCGGCCGGCGCGTACCTGCCGGTGCGTGGCTGGATGAGGCCCTGGGCCCGCTGGAGGGCGGTGGCCGGGCGGGCGCGAAGGTCGCCATCCTGGCCGGTCTGGCCCCCGACGCCCTCACCGACGCGGACGTCGCGGAATGGCGGGCCAGTGAGCGCCGCCTCAGCGACCACTGCACCACCCACCTGCTGGCCTATGGCGTGATCAGCGCCGTCGAAGCCATCGAGACCGACATCGCCGCCGCGCTGCAGCCATCAGCGTCCTAAGGCCTCTTCGCCCCGGACCCCACGAAAACAGGCGCCCCACTCAAGGTGGGGCGCCTGCTAGGACGTTAAGGCCGCTGTGGCGGTCGCCTCCTCGGCGAGAGGCACAACACGGCTCCAGCCGAACGGTATTCCGTGAAGGCGGTAATTTGCGGCCCGGGGGACACTAACCACAGCGGCCACTCGACTCTAACCGACTTCCGGCACCCTGTATTCCAAGCGGTGCCAAGTGCTGGTCACGTTCTGGCCGGTGCCGGCGGAGAATTCGCAGCTCATCGGACTTCCCCGGCCGTCCAGGAAACCTTCAGGTCCCGAACCGGCGCGAACCCGCCTCAGGCGGCCCTACCCCGACAACCACCAGGCCGAGGAAGGACTGGGAACGTCTGCTCAACCTGAGCCGCCGCTCCGGGATCCTGATCCACTTCACGACCCACCATCGCACCTGGCGGAAAATGAACGGCCAGATGAACGCGAGACACGGACATGCAGGCTGAATCGGCCTCCCTGGGGAGGTTGTCCGGCAGCGTTCGGCATTCGGTCGTTAGATGAACACGGCGGATGAGCGCCGGGCCCCGGCAGTGTTCCGTGCGGGCGCCTCGCAGACGGCCAAGACATGCCCAAATGCCCCGCATCGGCGGATCCGCGTCCCTCGGTGCGGGTAGTACCCCCGTGCACACGCACAGGGGGACACATGATCGGCACACTGCACAAGATGGGCATCAAGTCATCGCTCATGTACACGGCGGGCTTCGCCTCCATCGGGGCCTCGATGGCGTCGTGGCTGGTGTCCAAGAACGCCGAGGCCGCCGGCATCGACCGGGCCGACCGCTGGGGCATCTTCATCGGGCAATGGGCCCCGACCTTCTTCGCCCTCGGACTCGCCCTGCGCATGGAGGAGAGGCGCGACGAGGTCGACATCAGCCCGGAGGTGGACGACCTTGACACCCGCTCAGCGGGTCGCGGCCGCCGGGAACACGCCACGCTGTAGCTCCTGCCGCCTGCCGGGTGTGGCAAATGCACCGGGGCAGGGCGGAGGGCGTGTTCGACGGGTATGAGTGGGTCCGGTGAACGTGCCAGCCGCCCGATCAAGCTAGGGCTTGTTCAGATAGGCCAACACGGCGCGGACGCGACGGTTGGTGTCTTCGTCGTCGACGATGCCGAGCTTGCCGAACATGGAGGTGGTGTACTTGCTGATGGCGCTGTCGCTGAGGAAAAGGCGGCGGCCGATGGCCTGGTTGGACAGTCCCTCGGCCATGAGAGTCAGCACGTCGTGCTCGCGTTCGGTGAGCCGCTCGAGTCCGCGGCTCGGGGAACTGCCGGACAGCAGCTTGGCGATGACCGCCGGGTCCATGGCGGTCCCGCCGTCCGCGACGCGTTCCAGCGCGCCGATGAACTGGTCGGCGTCGAACACGCTCTCCTTCAGCAGGTAGCCGACGCCGCCGGAGCCGTCGGCCAGGAGCTCCCGGGCGTACAGCTGCTCTACGTGCTGGGAGAGGATGAGGACCGGCAGCCCGGGCATCTCGGCACGGGCGGCGAGGGCCGCGCGCAGGCCCTCGTCAGACTGGTTCGGCGGCATGCGTACGTCGATGACGGACACGTCCGGGCGCCATCTCCGTAGCGCTTCCAGCGTATCGGGGCCAGTGGCCGCCGTGGCCACCACCTGGTGCCCGTACGCCTGGATCAGGCGGACCATCCCCTCGCGCAGGAGATAGAGGTCTTCGGCTACAACGAGTCGCATGGCAGTGCCATTCTCACACGGGTCGGGCCGCCCGGCGGGCTGCTGACCTCCAGGGCGCCGTCGAAGACCGCCAGGCGGCGACGCAGACCGGCGAGTCCGCCGTCGGCGCGCACATTGGCCCCGCCCGGCCCATCGTCCTCGACCTCGACGATGAGATCGCCGTCGTCCCGGGAGAGGGAGATACGCGCCCGGGACGGCTGGGCGTGTCTGACCGCGTTGGTCAGCAGCTCGGCGACGCCGAAGTAGACGGCGGCCTCGATCGGCGGGTCCAGGCGTAGTCCGGCGTCGGCGCTGACGGCCACGTCGAGGGGAACGTCCAGAGCCAGGGCGCGGACGGCGTCGACGAGCCCCCGCTCGTTCAGCACCGGCGGGCTGATCCCTTTGACCAGTTCGCGAAGCTCGGCCAGCGAGGCGGCGGCACCGCCTCGCGCTTCGCGCATCAGCGCCTTCGCCTGGTCGGGGTCGGTCTCCATCAGTTTCTCCGCGGTCGCCAACGCGAGTCCGAGCGTGACCAGGCGGGCCTGCGCCCCGTCGTGCAGGTCCCGTTCGATCCGGCGGATCTCGGCGGCCTGGGCCACCGTCGTGTCCGCGCGCTGGGCGGTCAACTCCTCCACCCGCTCGGTCATCGTCATCGCGCGCGACGGGCGCAGGAAGCGGACAGCCACCGGCACGAGCAGCCGCCAGGCGTAGGGGGCTGTGGCGATGGCCACGACCAAGCCGAGTATCCCCTGGCCAAGCCCAAGGACCGCCGCGACCACGCCGACCGGCGGAACGGACGCCACCACGCCCGCGGCGAACGGCACGATCCCAGTGAACCGCACGTCACGCCAGACGGCGGGATCCTTCCACCGCACCCGCCATTTCTGATCCAGGACGGCATCGCGGCGGCTGCGCTCGTAGGAGAAGCCGTTCCACCAGTACCCGGTGGACATCCGCACCACCGGCCCAGCCTCCCGGTACCCGGCGGGGATGAAGGTGCCCGTCCACCTCGCCACCAGCGAACGGACCATCCGGCAGACCGGCCGGGACAGTCCGAGGGTGCCCACGCACACCAGCACGAACGGCCCCAGCCACGACCATGGGTTCCCCGCACCCCACCAGATGGCCCACGCCACGGCCACGGCCCACACGGCCGGGACCAGCATGGTGACGACCGCCACCACGCACGACCGCACGAACCCCACGCCAACGCGCCCCGCCCAGATACCCAACTGCCGCATGCCTCTTCCTTCGCCTCTCCATTCGATGCTTCCACTGTGCACCGCGCGGAGCGCGCCACTGCCCTGACCGGCCAAGGAGTGGGTCTGGCCCCACCCACCCGTGTGCCTGGACCGATACCGCCTCGGCCAAGCGCTTCGTAGCGTCGCTGAGCATGGAATCCAACAATCCCCGTACCCAAGGGGCCTTCGACACGGCGAAGAACAGCATCAAGGTTTACGGCGCACTCAGCGCCATCGCCCTGCTGGCGGTCATTGTGGTGTCGAGCAGCGGTCACATAGTGAACACGTTCATGTGGGTCCGGGCAGCCCTGCTGCCTGCGGTCGCCGTGCTGATCTACCGGATGACCGTCTCCGCTTCCCGGGGATCTCGACGGGCCTTCGAGCGCGTGAATGCCCTCACCGTCATCATGCCGATCGCGATCATCGGCGTCGATCTGATCCCGGGGATTTGCCCGCTGTGGTACGCCGTGACGCAGGTCGTCTGCATGCTGCCCGTCATCCGGGTCGCGATCATCACCCGCGGCTCCGCACTGCGCGCCGCCTTTCCCAAGAGGCGCTGATCAGGCTTCGACCGCGTTTCTCCACCCTCGGTGGCGCCACCCCGTCCCCTGTGGGCGGCGCCTGCCGCTCCAGGGCAGGGTGCGGCGCCCCTTCTTGCAGATGACCCGTGGGTCGTTGGGACGAGCAGGCACAGAGCCAGGGCGTTGGGACGATGGGCTTTTCTGCAGGCGCGGTGGAGACGGCGGACGGTGGCCGGCAGCGCTGGCGAGCACGCCCGGGTTCATGGCAAGGGCGGCAGCGTACGCACCGTGCTACTGGATGCACCCTCTCCGGCGGCCGACCTGAGATAAGCGTGAACGGCGGCGTCCAGCACGTGGGTTCCTCCTGGTGAACGGACGACTGGCACAAACGAGGGCGCTTCGGTCGGGGAGGCAAGCCGGGGCACGATGGCCGCAGCGGAGGAAGGAGCACTAAGGTCGTCTGCGTGCTGCCCCTCGCGTCCTCCGATCCCGGTCAGATAGCCGTCTACGAGCTGAGCGGCGTGCTCGGCAGAGGCGGGCAGGGATCGGTCTATATGGGGAAGAACGCCGCCGGTGCCCAGGTGGCGGTGAAGGTGCTGCACGCCCAGGTGGTGGACGAGGAGATGCACCGCAGGTTCCTGCGTGAGGCCGAGGCGGCGCGCCGGGTGGCGCCGTTCTGCACCGCCCGGGTGCTGGATGTGGGGGTTGAGGACGGCCGGCCGTACATGGTGAGCGAGTACATCGCGGGGCCGTCGCTGGAGCGGCTGGTCAAGGGCGAGGGCGTGCGGTTCGGCAGCGGGCTGGAACGCCTGGCCGTGGCGACGCTCACCGCGCTGGCGGCGATCCACCGGGCCGGGGTGGTGCACCGCGACTTCAAGCCCAGCAACGTGATCATGGGTGCGGAAGGCCCGGTCGTCATCGACTTCGGCATCGCCCGCGCACACGACCAGACCGCCACCAGCAGCATCATGGGCACCCCGGCCTTCATGGCGCCCGAGCAGTTCGAAGGCCGCGCCCTCACCGGCGCCGCCGACCTGTTCAGCTGGGTCAGCACCATGGTGTTCGCGGCCACGGGGGAGCAGGCGTTCCGAGGGGACACGATGCCGTCCCTCATGCACGCGATCCTGACCACTGAGCCGGATCTGTCCGGTGTGCCGGCCGAGATCCGGCCGCTGCTGCATGCCTGCCTGGCCAAGAACCCCGCGCAGCGCCCCACGGCCGACGGTCTGCTGGCTCAGCTCACCGGAGCGCCGTCCGGTCCTCAGATCGTGCCCACGCAGGCCGCGCCGCCTCAGGGAGTGCCGACTCAGGCCGAGCCGACCCCAGCGGTGCGGCCTCAGGACGTGCCGCCTCAGCCTCAGCCGGTCGCGGGGACGCTGCGGCTGCCGCCCGCGCCGGGGCCGCAGGTTCCGCCGTGGCAGCCGCCGGCCAAGGTCCAGCGCTCGCCCGCCGACGTCGTCCACCTGATCGCCTCGGTGCTGGCGCTGGCCCTCGGTGGCCTCATCTCGCTCACCCTGCTCGGCCATGCCGTCACCCGGATGCCCGTGCTGACCATCATCACCCTCGGGGCGGCGCTCCTGTTCGTCCCGGCGTTCTCCCTCGCGCTGTGGCGCCACAGCGTGGCCTCGGCAATCTGCATGGCCATGCTGGTGCCGTTGGCGCTGGTGTTGCTGTTCTGGGCCACCGCCCTGGATTCCGGGGACGGCCTTCCCGCGCTGCTCGTGGCGGTCGTTCCGGGCGTGCTGATGGGCGTGATGGTCTGCGTGGCCGCGCTCGCGCTGTGGCGGCTCAGCGCCGCGGCCGGGGTGATCGGCGCCATCGGCGGCGCGCTGGTGGCGCTCGAAGCCCTCGCCCTCTTCGCCGTGACACTGTCCGAAACGCTGCCCCACTCCGTCTACCATTCGCTGCCCGTGGTGTCGGCTGCCGCCCGGGTGGTGCTCGCCGCCTGGATCGCGGTCACCTGTGTCGTGCTCGTGGTGCGGGCGTTCAAGGGATCCCCGCCGAAGATCGCCGCCTAGCCTGTACGGCCTGCCCCACCGCCAGCCCGGCGACGGCCAGCGCCCACCCCCGATCGCCGGCCACCCGAGCGCCTCGGTGGCGTATGCGCCGGTCCGCGGCCTGGCCAGCCCACCGCGGCCAGCATGCCGGTGAGCCCGCCGATCATCATCAGCGCGCTGCCCGCGAGAGCGAGCACGGCGACCGCCCAGCTCCAGCGCCACAGCAGGTCACCGATCTGGAGCCGCTGCCGTACGCGCTGGTGTGGGGGAGGGAGGCGGAGATCCGAGGACGTTGGCGTGTCAAACGGCGGCTGCCGGGCGGGGGTGGGAACGCGGCGCGGCTGTGACACACACGTGACGCGGCGCGGACATGGCGGGGACACGGCCAGCCCACAGTGGAAAGGGCTGGCCGGAGATCGATGAATGCTCCAAGAGAGGTCTACGAATGGAACATGAGCCGCCAAGAGACTTAGGCGTATTCGGCCTGGCACTCACCCGGTCGCGAGTGAGCGTGGTCACCACGGCGCTGCCGTTCCTCGTCCTCGGCGTTGTGGCCGTCTTCTTGTTCGGGATCTCATGGGTCGCGCTGCTGGGCGGCGTGGTGCTGGCCGTCCTCAGTCTGGTGATCGCGCCCCTGCTGCTTGTACCGCCCTCGCCTCTGGCGAAATACCTGGCACATCCCGACACGGCCCGACCCGCGAACGCGGTTCTGAACCTGACCTCCGCAGCTCTCATCGAGCTGGCCCGGCTGGGCGTTGTGCTGTTCCTGAACGCCCAGCTTCGCGACGCCGCCTGGCTGGGGCTCGGCGCCCACATCCCCATCATGGTGATCGCCGTCGGGACGTTCGGCATGGTGGCGTTCCTGGGATCTTCATTACCGACTCAGGAGGATGCCAGGCCGCGCGGGGCGGCTTCCTACCTGCGCGAATCTTTCGGGTACGGCAGGAACATCCTGGTGGATGCGGTGCTGACCCTGCTCCTGGTCTGGAGTCCGTGGCTCGCCTTCGTCACCGTTCCCGCTGGCGCCGTGTGGCATGCCCTTCTGGACTCCAAGCGGCCACGCTAGCCGGATCACGTTGCGGTCGCCCTGCTTCGCCGACCTGGGCGAGCAGCGCTTCTGGCGCGCCGACCTGCCCGACGGCACGACGCCGGCGTACGGGCCGCTGGAGGCGATCGTCCGCAGCAAGATCAACCGATAGAAGATCGCTACCCAGTGGGCGGATATGACCCGGGTCGCCGGGTCGCTGGTGACCAACCAGGTGCGCGCCTACGACCTACTGCGCATGTTCGCCCGCAACGGCCGCCCCACCCCGCTCGGGCAAGATAACGCTGCGCGGCGGCCGTGGCGAGGCCGCCGGCGTGCCGGAGCGGGATGACGGGTGCGCTCACCGATCGCGCTCCGGCCCGTCGTGGCTGGAACCGGTCAGGGCGTCGCGGGCTTTGGCCTCGGCGGCCCAGGCGGTGGTGGTCTGGCCGAGCACGGCGGTGGTGTGTTCCAGCCGGGCGGCGCTGTCGACCTCCGGCTGGCCGGTCCGCCCTGCCGGCGTCTGCTCACCCACGAAGGCCCCCTTGATATCCGCTGAGGTTCGGCCCGGCTTCCACACCCGCCAGACCGCCATTATCCGCCGAGATACCAGCCCGGCTCGGCCAACACCGCCACCATCACGGCGGCGAACGGCGGGGGCGGGTCTGCTGGTACCAAGGGGCAGATCTTCCCCAGGCTTGCACTCATCCGCTTCGGGGATTTCATGCGAATAGCTCCCGACCGCCGGGCAAAAGCCCGGCCGGATGAATGGAGCGCAGAGTGCACCACAATCACGTAGGTTCGCGGCCCCGACGATGGTGGCTGATATCTCTGCTGGCGGTCGTAGCCGTGCTGGGTGGGGGAGCCGTACCCGCGTCCGCGCTGGCGGCCGACTCAGCCGAGGTGAATCGGGCGGCCGGGTCCGCGTCGGCGTTGCGCGACTTTGACGCGGTCACCACCGTGAACGAGCGCAACGTGTGGAAGCACATGGCGTTGATCGGCGACCAGTACGCGATCTTCAACGACTTCGGGCTCATCCAGGGGCCGGCCTCGATCAGGCAGAAGTGGCCGTTCCTGCCCGAGCAGTTCACCCACGACGTGGACTCGGCGGGGATCTCCTTCAGCGGTCCCGGTTTCCGCTGGCGTCACACCTGGACCAAGGGCAACCAGGCGATCGTCTTCGAGGACTCCGGCATCATCTCGGGGCCCTTCGCGATCCCCACCCCGTACGACGGCATCAGCGACCTCAACATCGGAAGCGGCCCGACCGCCAGGGTCCGGCACTTCGCGGTGCGCGGCGGCCTGTTCACCTTCTTCGACGGCCTCAACTTCACCATTCCCACCGCTCGCCTGGCCGATCAGGCGTTCCTGCCCGAACGGTTCAAGAGCGACCTCGATGACGTCTCGCTGGAGATCGAGAACAGCGAGCCCACCAAGTTCAGCTACTACAAGGACAACGAGCGCCTCATCTTCGGCTCCGGCGGCCGGATCATCGAGCTGGTGAATCTCGACGTCAAGTGGCCGTTCCTGAACAACTGGCGGACCATCACCTGACCGGGCAGCGCTTCGCGTCGAAACCGTAAAGTGGCCCGGGCCAGCCAGGCCCGGGCCACTTCAGCCAGGTGAACCTTTCATCGTCCAAGCCCATCGGGACGCCCTGACGTGGCCGCGTGGCGGGCCTGGCGCCCGTGGGCGGCGGAGCGCCCAGCGCGGCATCGCCGCCGCCTTCCGCCAGGTCGGCGGCGCCGACAGTTCAGGCTCGTCCTGCCCAGAGGCGTTTCATGGGTCCGTTTCAGCAGCTCAGCCGCGTGCACCGACAAATGAAGCAGCCGAGCCCGCAGGTCAGCCCTGGCCACGGCGGACGTTCACCGGGCGACCACTCATGAAACAGCGGCAGCGGCAGGCGTGTCCAAGTGGGCCGACCAGGATCGGATCGAATTCGAAGTCGCCCGGGCCGTCCCGAACCGGCGGTGTGGAGCGTGACGATCGGGTCGGCTGCGCCTTGAGCGTTTGATCAGTCGGTATGCCGTGCGATCAGCGCCGAGGCGGTAATGGCCGCCTCTCGTCTGGCTGCATCGAGCGGGTCCGGCAGGTCGTCCAGCACGCCTTGGGCGAGGAACACCGCGTGGCCGTGGGCGCTGGCCGCGATGGCCAGAATCAGTCGACGCGCCCGGTGCTCATCGCCGCACAGGGCTCGGGCCGGCGCAGACAGTTCGGTGAAC
Source organism: Nonomuraea endophytica (assembly GCF_014203235.1). Classification (GTDB taxonomy): domain Bacteria; phylum Actinomycetota; class Actinomycetes; order Streptosporangiales; family Streptosporangiaceae; genus Nonomuraea; species Nonomuraea endophytica. The sequence goes on from NZ_JACHIN010000010.1 coordinate 342,178, forward strand.
AGTGCCTGGCCGGCCGCAGCGAGTTCGGGGAAGCGGGCCTTGTCCAATCCGGCGGCGAACATGAGTTCAAACAGAGCTGGATGGTCGGCGGCGAACTGGACGTAGGCGGTGGCGAACGCTGCCAGTTGGGCGCCGGGGTCGGTGTGCTCGGCCATGGCGATGCGGTAGCGCTCGCGTTGTTGGGTGTATGCGCGCACCGCCAGTGCGGCCAGCAGCGCGTCGCGGTCGGGGTAGTGCTTGTACGGCGCGGCCACGCTGACCCCGGCGCGGCGGCTGGCCTCGGCCATGGTGAATCCGCCGATTCCCTTGGTGTTCAGGAGTTCCAGGGCGGCCTTCTCCAGTGCGTGGCGCAGGTCGCCGTGGTGGCGGCCGCTCGACCTCTTGATGTCCGCTGACATGGAGCTAAGGTTAGTGCCACTTACCTGGTTAGTGTCATTAACCTTTGGAGTGGAGGTCATCATGTCCGATGTCGACCTGGGGCTGGACGTGCATCACACCAGCCTGTCCGTGGCGGATCTCGACGCGCAGCTCGCCTGGTATCAGCACGCGCTCGGCCTGCACGAGATCGTCGAGGAGTACCAGCTCGACGAGCCGGCCGTGCGCACCGTGGTGCTGCAATCGCGTTCCGGCGTGCGGCTGGAGCTGATCGAACGGGCCGGCGCCACTCGTAGCCGCGCCCACACCGACCCGTTGGACGCCGCGAGCACGCTGGGGTTCGGCCACTGGGCGGTCTCGGTCCGCGACCTGGACACCGCGTTCGCGGCCATCGTGGCGGCCGGCGGCCGCGAGGTGTGGCCGCCGGCCGACGCCGTGCGGCCGGGCTCTCGATTCGCCTACGTCAAGGACCCGGAGGACAACCTCATCGAGTTGATCCAGCCGCCCGCGCGGTGAGTACGGTGGTCCAGGTATCGGCGCGGAAGTCGTTTTCGGGTGATTTCGGTCGGGCCGGTCAGAGCAGGGTTGCCGTGTGTTCGACGATGGCCGGATGGATGCCGGCGGACGTCTCGCGCAGGTAGGCCTTACGGAGTTCGCAGGCTCTGTGGTAGCTCGGGGATTGCAGGGCCTGGCGCATGTCGTCCTGCGAATCGAAGCTGATTTTGACGATGGCGTCGATCGGCTCGTCGGCGCCGTCGGTGGCCGCGTCGGCGAGGAAGTACTGGATGTACTCCCGGGTCTGCGGCAGCGCCACATAGGTCGGGCCGTACTCCAGTTCCATGAAACGCCGGAACTCCTCGGTCGACACCTCGGCCCGCTTACGGATCACCGTCAGCATGGTGAACATCACGCGCTCTCCTGAAACGTTCGGGTGAGGCCCGGTCAACCGGGGTCGATCGTGTGGTCGATGGTGGGGAAGGTGTCCATCCAGAGGATCTCGAGCCGGCGGTGGACGATGCGCCAGCCTTCGGGGCGGCGTTCGAGCCGGTCGAGGAAGAAGCCGGTCTGGATGAGGTTCCAGCCTGCCTGACCGCTGCGGCCTTGGTGGGTGTGGATGTGCGGGGTGCGGGCTGTCGCGGTGTCGCCGTCGATGTGCACGGTGGGCACACCTTCGAAGTGCTGCCAGTGGTCGATGCCGCTCATGGATCCGCCCGGTCCGCGCATGGCCTGGGCGAGTTCTTTGTAGGTCACGCCGCGAAGGGGCGCGCCGGTGACCGAGTAGTCCACGGTGGCCTCGGGCGCGAACACCTGGTCCCATTCGGCCAGCACGTCATTGTCACCGTTCTGGTGCAGGTCCTGGCCCAGCCCGTAGCGGGTCACCAGGTCCTGGATCTCGATCCGGTCGGTGAGGTGGCGCAGTCGCTCCTCGACGGAGCGGTCGCCTCCGGTGGACGTCGTCTGCGTGGTCATGGCTTCGACACTCTTCCTGAACACTCGATAGTGGTGGTTGTGGCCGGCAGGGGCATGCGGCGCCGAGGAGGGCGGCTCAAGGCAGGAGCAGGAGTTTGCCGGTGGTCGCGCGCGATTCGATGTCGCGGTGGGCCTGGGCGGCATCCTTGAGCGGGTAGCGTCCGCCGATCTCGACGCGGAGCCGGCCCTGGCTGACCAGTTCGAAGAGCTCGGCACTGTGGGCCAGAAGCTTGTCGCGGGTGGGAATGTGGTCGCGGAACACCGGATAGCAGATCTTGATGCTGTTGGGCAGCTCGCGCATGTTCACCACCGGTGGGTCGCCGATGACGGCTCCGTAGTAGAGCAGGGTGCCGTGTCTGCGCAGGACCTGCATCGAGGCCCGGAAGGTGGTCTCGCCTCCGCCGTCGAACACGGTGTGCACGCCCTGTCCTCCGGTGAGGTCCAGGACCGGCTGCACGAAGGCGCTGCCAGTGGAGACCAGCACGTGGTCGGCTCCCGCCTGCCGGGCGATGTCGGCCTTGGCCTGGGTGGAGGCCAGGCCGATGACCGTGCCCCCGCGTGCCTTGATGAGCTGGGTCAGCTTTTGCCCGAGTCCGCCGGCGGCCGCGTGGACCAGGGTCGTCTGCCCCGGTTCCACGGGTGCGGCCTCCGTGGTGAAGTGGTGGGCGGTGATGCCCTGCATCATGATGCCCGCCGCGACCTCGTCGGTCACATCGTCCGGGATGGGCACGGCGCTGGCAGCCGGCATCAGCACCTGCTCGGCGTAGGAGCCGTAGGCGTACACCCAGGCGACCCGGTCGCCGACGGCGAATTCGCTCACGCCGTCGCCGAGCGCGCTGATGCGGCCGGCACCCTCCACGCCGGGCACGAACGGCACCTGGCCCACCGCGGGGCCGAGCCGCCGTGCGCCGGTGTCCATGAAGTTCACCCCGGCCGCGCCGACCTGGACGCTGATCTCGCCCGGGCCTGGGCGCGGATCCGGCCGCTGGGCGATCCGCAGTTCCTCCGGCCCGCCGAGCTGCTCCACAACTATCGCCTGCATCGTCATGCCTTCCTGATCGGTGGTCGCCTCTATGTCACGCGACACAAATGGACTGACAAGTCCAATCGCGGCCCGCGTCACTCACCGGGCTTCCAGGGCAGGACGTCGCCGTTGCGGACGAGCTGCCCGTAGTGGTCTGGATCGACGGGGCCCAGGGCGAGGTGGAGGAGGGGGACGGCGGCGTCGGCGGGGCTGGGGGCATCACTCACGTCCCACCACATGCCGGAGGTGGGGGTGTTCATCATGCCGGGGCAGACAGCGGCCAGCAGGATGCCCCGTACGACGTCCTGCTCGCGGCGCTGATGGGCGAGGGCGCGGACGGCGGCGACCTGACCGATCTTGGAGGGGATGTTGACGAAGCCCGGCCAGGCGCCGCCGCGGGCGGACCCGTCGGCGACGGCGTCCCGCCATGCTGCGACCTGCTCGTCCACCTCCTCCAGCGATGCCAGGCCGTCGAAGCGGTCGTGCAGCACCGGCGCCAGGTAGTGCAGCGTGCCCAGCGAACTGGCCACGACGATGAGCCGCCCGCCGTCGCGCAGCAGCGGCGCGAACGCCCGCAGCACCCGGGTCGTGCCGAAGTTGTTGACCTCGGCGTACTCGGTGACGATCTTGCGCGGATCGTCATCGGGCCCCACCCGCATGACGGCGTTGCCGAACACCGCGTCCACGCCGCCGTGCCGGTCCCGCAGCCGGTCGGCGAGCCGGTCGGCCGCATTCGGGTCGGCGACGTCGAGCAGCTCACCGCGCACCCGTGCGCCGCCGCCCGGCGCCGCGTCCACGGCGCGGGTGACACGGTCCAGATCCCGTCCGGTCAGGTAGACCGTGTCTCGCGGGGACAGGTGTTGCGTCAGCCCTTCGGCCAACGCCAGGCCGAGTCCCTGGGTGGCGCCCGTGATCAGGGCGACTTTCGGTGTGACGGTCATGACGCCGCCAGGACCTGAGCGAGCGCGGTGTTGGCGAGCAGGGCCTGCGACAACTCCCACAGCCGCCGGGCGCCGCCGGGGTCCAGGGCGTAGCGGGCCACGCCGTGCAGGGGCGGCGCTTCGCCGCGGCGGTCGATGGTCGGGGTCTGGTTGCAGTCGACGAAGTACCGGCCGCCGACGCCCTCCAGCAGCGGCGAGGTCGCCAGCAGCACGGAGGTGGCCGCGCCCTGCTCCACGGTCTTGATCAGCTCCGGTGGGACGCGGCCGCTCCCACGGCCGCCGGTGTGGCGCTGCAGGCCCGTGTAGATCGCGCCGGGCATCAACGCGTTCGCGGTGATCCCGTCACCGGCCCAGCGGCGGGTCGCCTCGACCGCGAACAACACGTTGGCCGTCTTGGACTGCCCGTAGGCCAGCCACGGGTCGTAGGGGCGGAAGGCGAAGTTCACATCGTCGAACACCACCGGAGACGTCTGGTGACCGGTGGAACTGACCACCACGACGCGCGCCGCGCCGTCGGCCGCCAGCGCCGCGTGCAAGCCGGTGGCCAGCGCGAAGTGCCCCAGATGGTTGGTGGCGAACTGCAGCTCCCAGCCCTGCGGGGTGTACTGCCCGGGGCAGGCCATCACGCCGGCGTTGTTGACCAGAATGTGCAACGGCCCGTCCCAGGACGTGGTGAACGCCGCGACCGACGCCGGGTCGGCCAGATCCAGCGCCGCCACCCGCACGGCCGCATTCCCGGTGGAGGCCGTGATGCCGGCGGCGACGCGCTGCCCCGCGCCCGTGTCGCGTACGGCCAGTGTGACCTCGGCGCCGGCGGCGGCCAGTGCCCGCCCCGTCTCGACGCCGATGCCCGAGGACGCCCCGGTCACCACGGCGCGACGCCCCGCCAGATCGATGCCCGCGGCGACCTCGGCCGCCGTGCTGGCGAATCCGTAAGGAGTTCGTATCAAGCTCATACGCCCAGGCTAGGAGCCGCCGGACCCATTCCACCAACGAAAATATGTCACGTCTGCTATGTGTAAATGTCATGGCCTTCACCGATGCCTCACTCACCGCGCTGCGGGTGTTCCGCGAGGTGGCCGAGCGCGGCACGCTCACCGCGGCGGCCACCGCGCTCGGCTACACCCAGTCCGCGGTGTCCCGCCAGATCGCCTCGCTGGAACGCGCGGCCGGAACACCGCTGCTGCACCGCCGCCACGACGGCGTGCGGCTGACCCCCGCCGGACAGATCGTCCTTCGCCGCGCCGCCACCGTCATCGACCAGCTCGACGCCACCGCTCGCGAACTGGCCGGGCTGCCCGACGAACACGCCACCGTCCGGCTCGGCTGGTTCACCAGCGCCGGCGCCTGGCTACTGCCCACCGCACTGACCGCCCTACGCCACACCCACCCCGCCATCACCGTGACCACCCGCGAAGGCAGCACCCCCGCCCTGGTCCGCGCACTGCGCGCCGGCACCATCGATCTGGCGCTGCTGGCCTCCGCCCCGCCATTCCGCCCACCCGACAACGAGACCCCTGCCCTGGTCCTGCGCACGCTCACCGAACGCGGCCTGCGCATCGCCGTGCCCGAAACCCACCCGCTCGCCCGCGGCGAGGCGATCGATATCGCCGACCTGCACGGCCAACGCTGGATCGCCGGCACCGGCCAGGAACGCGTGATGGGCATCTGGCCCGGCCTGGACGAACGCCCCCACATCGCGCACACCGCCCGCGACTGGCTCGCCAAACTCCACCTCGTCGCCGCTGAGTGCGGCATCACCACCGTCCCCGCCGCCCTCGCCCCCGCGATGCCTCCAGGAGTGCGCGTCCTTCCCGTCCGGGGCGGCCCGGCCGAACAACGACGGATCCTGCTCGCCCACCTCCCCCGCACGCTCCCGGAACCCGCCGCCCGCCTCGCCGCCGCCCTCCGCGCCGCCGCCCTGAAAACCGACCTCTGGTCCTGACCCGGGCGCGGCACTGCTCACCGGGCGCGACCTGCACTGCTCCGTCCACCGCGACTGGACATCGACGACCTCGAGTGACCTACCGTTGCGCGGGCGGGGTCATGCTGATGAGGCCGTACTCGAAGCCGAGCTACACCCGCGCCCAGCTGATCGCGGCCCGCGACCTGTAACCTCCCGCCGCACCCCTGAAGCCCGGCCTGCCGCCGACTGCGAAGGCGCCCGCCGCCGCAGGCGGAAGGAAACCGGAAGGTCCGGCGAAATTGTGCCGATGTGGCCGAACGGGTGCGGGGATCAGGTCGATGGTGCCACGGTGGAAGGGCAGGAGCTGCGGGCCTCTGCGCACCCACCCGGCCCGCTGCAGCTCCCACTCCCTTGGCGAAACGGGCGCGATCTTCGGGGTGGTCTTCTGACCGCCGACCCGGGGCCGTACAGTGTCCGTTCAACATTCGCGTGCCGCCGGCGCGCCGGAGAGATTCGGTGTCTCTTCGCGCGGGCAGTCGCCGACTCGCAGCACCGGCGCGAGCTGGGCCCAGGTGACGCCGGCCGCGCCGGCGGCCTCGATCAGGTCCGGCTCGGCCTCGGCCAGCCAGTCGCGCAGCACGGCCAGCAGGGTCAGCGCGGCCAGCGCCTGATCGCCGCTCGGTTGGTGGGAGTCCGCGCTCCGCCGGGGGTTGGTCAGGTCGTGAATGTTGATCAGCCGCTGCAGCTGGTGCATCCCGGACCCGGAAGGCACGAAACGGGTGTGCCGGGCCTCGCCCAGAAAGGCCAGGGCCTGACCCGGCTGGGTCAGGTCGTAGGCAGGCCGCGCAGCGACTCCCGGAGGTGTCCACGCGGTGTCCACGTGGCGAGGACGGATCCGTCCTCGCCACGATGACAGCTCCGCATCCGGGTCGCCCCGGGAATGAGCGTGCTGCGGTCACCGGTTCGCAGCCTCGACGTCGCCGTCAGGATCCTCGGGCTCGGGGCCGTAACGGGCCTCCAGGCGGCGCGTTCGACGTCGTGGCGGGCTTAGGGGGCGTAGAACGCGGTGGTGGCCTTGACGGCGGCCGCCACCTGATCCGGATCGCCACCGGCTGCCAGGTGAGCTTCGCCCCATGCCGCAGCGCTGCGCCGCACGAACTCGCGCCCCGTGGGTGAGGTCTGGAACTCCTCGTGATCGAGGGTCTCGCCGTCTGCCAGGAACCGGGCCAGGGTGAGGAGATGCAGGTCCCAGCCCACACCGCCGGCACCGGGGCCGTAGGTCGGGAACATGGGCTCCCCGACGGCCGCCGCATGAACCAGTTCAAGCTCGGTGTCCCCGGCAGGGCCCGGGGACAGGCGCACCTCGACCTCGCTCGTGCCCGGCCACTCGTCGGCTTCCGGCCCGAAGAGCCAGGACACCCGCAGCAGACGCGGCGGCTCGCACCGGAGGATCTCCCCGTGCTCACCGCCGTCCAACTCGAACGATCCGCCGAGCCGCAGGTCTCCGGTGACCGACTTCAACCAACGGCCCAGCCGCTCAGGGTCGGTGATGGCGTTCCACACGTCGTCGACCGGCGCGTCGTAGCGACGCCGCAACTGCATCGTGTACGCGTCGCCGGCGGGCAGAACCGCTGTTCCCATCGTCCGGCGCGCAGCGGTTAGTTCGTCCAGCACGTCCTTCATGTCATGTTCCTTTCACTGGCGGATCGGCCTTGCCGACGTTGGTGCGCGCATCGGGCTGCCGGCCGGCCCGGGACCGGGATGCACGCCTGCCTCGGGCCAACTCAGTGCCCAGGGCATCGAGCCGCTGATCCCACAACCCCCGAAACCGGTCCAACCACACGTCAACCTCGCTGAGCGACGTCGGGTCGACGGCATAGAACCGGCGAGCCCCCTGTGCCCGGACCCACGCGAACCCGTTCTCACGCAGAACGCGAAGATGCTGGGAAACAGCCGGCTGGGACAGTGCGAACTCAGCCCGGATCACGTCCGTGATCGCCCCAGAAGTCTGCTCACCCTCGGCGAGCAGCTCCAGAATGCGCCGGCGCACGGGGTCGCCGAGAATGTCGAACGCATGCACGACCCGAAATATACCAGGTTAGGCTTATATAAGCCAGAGCTGGTATTGGCGCGTTGCCCCAGGTGTTGACGCACATCGACACCCGGCACGCCCATCGATGCCGGTGTCGAACGAGACCGACATCCGGTGTCAAGTGAGACCGAGGAACAGCTGAGCTCGGGGTCGTAGAGCAGGGCGCGCGGGATCTGGTGGTGCTCGGACACCGCCGCCGCAAGGACGATGGAGCCGCCGGGCAGCGGGCTGGGCAGGGCCTGCTGCGGGCCGGGCTGGACGACGTCGCGCATCACGTCTCCACGTCCGCGGCCGCCGTGGTGATGCCGAGCATGCCCGGATCGGCTCGGTTGGGATGAGGATCTTGCGGCCGACGCGCAGCGCGGGCAGCTCGCCGCGGGCGATGGCGTCGTAGGCGGCGGAGGGGTCGATGCCGAGCACGGCGGCCGCCTGCCGGACGGTCATCGTCGGCCGCTGCAGCCGGTCCGGCGGGTCCGCCTCCCGGTCGGTACCGACGGTGTCGGCGGGGGCGGGCTGTTGTGCGGCGGTGGGGGCCGGCGTAGGCCGGGGTGGGTTCATCTGGCTCTACATACTCACATTTCCGCTTCACGTCTTTCCACGTGTGTCACTGCAGGTCAGCGGCTTTCAGCGAGGTGAACTCATCGCGGGCGCGTCACCCGTCGCCAGCGCCGCCTCGCTGACAGCATGGGGCCTTCCCCTTCGTCTGGAGGTTGCCCGTGTCCCGCCCGAAATACCGTCTCACCTGCTGCCTGTGCGGCAAGTTCATCCCGCTGGCCTCCGACGTCTACCCTCTGAACGCCGAGTGGCAGCGCCGCTTCCCGCGGATGAAGGGCACGCTGGCCTGCGGGTGCGCCGTGAACACCTCCTGGCAGTGCCGAGGCCAGGGCGATCGCTTCATGCCGGGGCACATCCCCGCCCGCGACTACGACGGCACGCCCAGACCCACGAGCCGCGACCACGACGCCTGGAGCCACATCGGCACGCCCGCCACGCATGTCGCCGCAGTCTTGATCAGCCCCTGGTCGGGGATGCTGCAAGGGGCCCAGGAGTACCTGCGCCACGTGGCGCAGGCCCGGAGCGCCGACCCTGAGGTGGCCAGCGACCTGCGCACGGTGATCGAGGAGTGGGATATCCGTCAGACCTGGCCGACCGCCGCGCGATAGGACGTCGACGTCAGGCTCACGGCCCGGCTCCGGCGATCCGGGTCGCCGGCCGTGTGGTGCGGGCGGTCAGCTCGGCGAGCTCGTTCTCTCCACCGGTCACCAGGCCAGCCGCCCGGGTCGACCTCTGGCCCGTCGATGCGCGTCAACGTCCTGCGGCCGGCTTTCGGTCCCTGGCGTGTCCGGGTTACCAATGAGGTATGCAGCACCTGTACTGGGACCTCGGATCGGTCGCGTTCGGCGCCCGCTTCGAGGTGGAACTGCGCGGCTCGTCCTGCCGGGTGTGCCTGATGGACGCCGAGGAGTACCAGGCATACCTCGACCAGGACGCCTACGAGTACTACGGCGGCTTCTACGACGCCAGCCCCGTCGAGTTGGAGGTGCCCTACGACGACGACTGATACCTGGTCGTCGACAGCTATGGCGGGCGGGTCAAAGTCTGGGTCAGCCAGCTCTTCGACTGAGCGTGCCGACCCGGGTCCTGCCGCGCACGCGCGTAGGGGTGTCTGGAAAGTACGGAAATGCCGGGGCGAGCGGGCTTGTCAGGCCTGTCGCAGGTGCGGCAGGTGGTGGGTCAGGGTGCGGGCGTGGCCGATGAGCAGAGCGGGCATCTCATCGCCGACCTTCAGCAGGGCGGTGGCCTCGGCGTCGAGCCGAACCATGACGGCAGCAGCGGCGTCTCGTAGGCGAGCCAGGTGCCGTGCCACAGCCGACGCCGGCGGGCCTCCGGCCAGTAGCTCTCGATGAGGGCCGGCTCGCCGTCATCGCCGAAGTGGACCGACAGGCCCAGCCGCTCGGCGAACGCCTCCCCGCCCACTCTCGCCGTATCCGGGGGCTGGTACGCGTGCATGCTCACGGCCATCTCGGCGAGCTCGCGCTCACGCTGGGGCAAGGGCGTCAGGCGGGCCTGCGTGTCGGCGGGCATGTTCCCGCTCGGCGGGCTGGCCACCAGCCTGCCCAAGGACAGCGCCGTGCCGGCCAGCGCGGACACGACGGCCTGGGCGGCGACGTCGGCCCACCAGGAGGCGAACTCCAGCAGCTGCCGCACACACCGCTCCTCGGCCTGTTCGGCCGCCATCTCCCGGGCCCCGCACAAGACCAGACGCGGATGCAGCACGATCCGTTCCCCGGCATTCGGGGGCGCCAGCTGTTTCCGTTCTGAGGCCAGCTCGCGCTGCAGCCGCAGGGCCTGCACGTGCTCGGCGGGGCGCTCTCGGCTATCAGCAACGGCCAGGTCAGATGATCGACACGACCGATTACGGGCTGAATTGTGCCAGTAAGGCGGCCGCGAGCGCGGCGACGACCTTGCGGATCATGGCAGACGGCTCCTGATCAGATGAAGCGCCGGACGAACGACAGCGCGGTGTCACAGACTTCACGCCAGCCGCCGTCGATGGTCAGGGAGTGGCCGCGTCCCTTTATCTCGATGATCTCGGTGACGTGGTGGGTGTTGCGGGCCTGCTTGCCGTAGGAGGCGTTGGCGATGGCCCAGGGGACGGTGTGGTCCTTCTCCCCGGAAATGATCAGCAGCGGGCCCCGGTCGGCGGTGGTGCTGTCGACCTTGGTCTCACTCCACGGGTTGAAGTTGGCCACGGCGGCTTGGAACAGCGGCGCGCCCGGTGCCGGGACCGAGAAGGTGTCGTACAGCTCGCGGGCCTCTTCCTCGCTGACGGCGTTGGCGAAGGCGTAGCGGAACTGGTCGTAGGTCAGCGGTACCGCGCGGTGGATGTTGACCGGGTTGGTCAAGACCGGGGCCGCGGCTCGCAGGGAGGAGAACGGCAGCGGCAGCACGCCCTGGAAGGGGGCCGGGTCGATCGCCACGGACGCGCAGGCGAGGCCGCGTCCAGCGAGGATCTGGGTGAGCAGTCCGCCGAAGGAGTGACCGATGACGACCGGCCTGCGTTCCAGCTTGCCGATGAGGTCGGCGAAGTGGTCGGCGACCTGGCCGACGCTCTTGTCCGCGAACACTTCGGGGTGCTGCTTGGCCTCGGCGACGGTGTGCGGGTCGTCGGGCCAGCCGGGGGTGACGGGTGCGAAGCCGGCCTCGTCGAAGACCTGAGCCCACCGGTCCCAGCTGGAGGGCAGCAGCCACAGGCCGTGCACGAAGACGACGGGGATCTTGCCGGTGGTGTTGGCGTGCTGGATGAGCTGCAGATCGTGGCTCATGACAGGGCTCCCTTGAGGAAGGTGATGGCCTGGGTGATGGCGGCCTGGGCGGCGTGGGTGGCGCGCAGGGCGTTGAGCATGACGAAGTCGTGGATGATGCCCTGGTAGCGGACCGCGATGACCGGGACTCCCGCTTCGCGGAGTTTGTCGGCGTAGGCCTCACCCTCATCGCGCAGGACGTCGGCTTCGGCGGTGATGACCAGCGCGGGCGGCAGCCCGGCCAGGTCCGCGGTGGTGGCGCGCAGCGGCGAGGCGGTGATCTCGGCTCGCTGGGCGGGATCGGTGGTGTATTGGTCCCAGAACCACTGCATGCCGTCGCGGCGCAGGAAGTAGCCGGTGGTGAACTGGTGGTAGGAGTCGGTGTCGAAGCTCGCGTCGGTGACGGGGTAGAACAGCACCTGCGCCCTCAGCGGGATCTCGCCCTTGACCTGCAGGGTGAGGGCGGCGCTCATGTTGCCGCCGACCGAGTCCCCGGCGACCGCCATCCGCGAGGGGTCGAGCCCGAAGGTGGCGCCGTGCTGGACGACCCAGCGGGCGGCGGCCAGGTTCTGGTGGATCGCGGCCGGGTAGGGGGCCTCGGGCGCACGGTCGTAGTTGACGAACACCACGGCCGCGCCGACCCCCAGCGCCAGTTCCCGCGCCAGGCGGCCGTGGGTGTGGTCGTTGCCGAAGACCCAGCCGGCCCCGTGGATGTAGAGGATCACCGGCAACGGTCCAGCGGCGTCGGCCGGACGGAAGATCGTCAGATTGCCCGCCGTCTCGCGGGTGGTGCCGGGAACGTCGATTTCCGGCGTCTGGGCCTCGTCGACGGCCTTGCGGCCGTCCTCGACGGGGAGCTGGAACAGGTAGGGCGGGTTCGCGGTCGCGTCGGCGAAGGCCTGCGCCGCGCTCTCCAGTACGGGTTTGCTCATGCCAGAACCATCCACCGTGGACAGGATCGGTCGAATCCTTGGAAAACCCCAGTGACGGGGTGATCCCTTAGTCTTCAGCCATGGTTCTGCACGGCAGGAAGGCCGAAACCGCTGAGCCCGACGGCCTGCTGACCAGGGCCAGGGCGGGTTTGAGCGGGACTGTGGTCATCAGCGGACCGGCGGGCATCGGCAAGAGCGCCTTGCTCGACTACGCCACCACGACCGCCACCGACCTGCAGGTGGGCCGCACGGCGGGCGTCGAGGCCGAGCAGGAACTCGGATTCGCCGGGCTGCACCGCCTCCTGCTGCCCTTCCTCGGCCTGCGCGGGCGTTTGCCCGGGCCGCAGCGCGACGCGCTGGAGACCGCGTTCGGCCTGCTGCGCGCCGCCCCGCCCGACCGCTTCCTGGTCGGGCTCGCCGCATTGACCCTGCTCGCGGAGGCCGCCGCGACCAAGCCGGTGCTGGCCGTCTGCGACGACGCCCAGTGGATGGACCGCGAATCGCTGGAGGTGCTCGCCTTCATCGCCCGCCGCCTGCACGCCGACTCCATCGTCATGCTGTTCGGCGTCCGCGACCACGACACCGCCCTGGACAGCCTGACCGGGCTAGCGGAGCTGAGGCTGACCGGCCTGCCCGGCGATGAGGCACTCGCGCTGCTGCAGGCGAGCTTGAGCACCGAGGTCGACCGCGTGGTCGCCGCTCAGCGCGTGGCGGAAACCGACGGCAACCCGCTGGCGATCCTCGAACTGGGCCGCAGCCTGACCAGAGGAGAGGCCGCCGAACCGGCGTTCGGCCAGCCGCCGTCGCTGGATGGCAGGTTGAAGGAACGCTTCCTGCGCCAGGTCGTCGGCCTCGACACGCTGACCCAGCAGGTCCTGCTGGTCGCCGCCGCGGACGCCACCAGCGACCCGGCCCTTTTACGGCGGGCCATGGCACGCCTGGCCTCCGCCTCCCCGGCCGAGGTCGGCACCGCCCTCGAACGCGCCGAAGAAGCCGATCTGCTGACGGACGGAGCCCGTTTCCGGCATCCACTGATCCGCTCGGCGGTGTACGGCGGAGCCACCTCCTCCAGACGCAGGCAGGTCCACGCGGTGCTGGCCGAGGCCACCGACCCGGTAGGCGACGCGGACCGCCACGCCTGGCACCTGGCCGCCGCGGCCGACGGCCCAGACGAGGAGGTCGCCACCCGGCTGGAGGCCGGAGCCGATCGGGCCCGCGAACGCGGCGGCCACCTGGCCCAGGCAGCCTTCCTGCGGCGCGCCGCCGAGCTGACCCCGCCCGGCCCGCAGCGCAACGGACGGCTGCTCGCGGCCTGCGGCGCGGCCCTGACGGCCGGTGCTCCGCACCGGGCGGAAGAGCTTCTGGACCTGCTCACCCCGAACCTGGGTGTGCCGTTCCTGGACGCTTTCGCGATGCGGTTGCGCGGCTTCCTCAACGTCATGCTGGGCCGCCAGGGCGCTGTGACGCTGCTGCTCCAGGCTGCCCAGACGCTCGGCGAACTGGATCCCCGCGCCGGGCAGGAGACCCTGCTGGAGGCCATGGATGCGGCGATCGTGGTGGCCAGGATCGGCCCGGGCATGAGCGCGAAACAGGTGGCGCAAGCGGCACTGGCGGCCCCGCGCGCCGTACCGGATGAGCCCAATGAGCCCGGCGTCGGCGGCCTGCTGCTGGCCGCGCACGCCACGCTGATCTCGGTCGGCTACGCCGAGGCGGTGCCGTTGATGAGGCAGGGGCTGGGCGCCATGCAGGCGGCTGGAGAGCACAGCGACGCCTCCCGCTGGTTCCTGCTCGGCGCGGTCCTGGCCCTGGACCTGTGGGACGTCGACGCCCTCGGCGCCGGCTCCCTCCGCTTCTCCGCCGCGGCCCGTCGGCAAGGAGCTCTGCGGATGCTCCAGGCGGGAGCTCACGGTTCAGCCACGCACGCCCTGCTGTGCGGCCGGTTCGCCGCCGCCGAGGCGCACTTCGCGGAGTTCATGGACATCGCCGCAGCGATCGGCGCCGACCTGCGTTTCGCGGGCACGAGCGACGTCATGCTGCACGCCTGGCGCGGCGATCGCGAAAAGACCCTGGCCGCCGTGGCGGTGCAGGCCGGGCCCGAGTCCGAACAGCCGGGCGGGCTGCAGGTGCAATTCGCGCGGACCGCGCTGGTGCTGCTGGAACTCGGCCACCGCCGCTACGCCCAAGCCCAGGCAGCCGCCGAGATCGTCTACGCCAGCGACCCTCCCCACTACGGCGGCGGCGTGCTGCCGGACCTGGTGGAGGCCGCGGTGCGCAACGACGACCTCGACACGGCGCAGCGCGCTCTGGTACGGCTGAGCGAGCGCGCCGAAGCGAGCGCCACCCCCTGGGCGCTGGGCCTGCTTGCCCGCGGCCAGGCGCTGGTCACCGGCGACGAACAACTCTATCTGCGTGCGCACGAGCTTCTGGCCGCCACGCCGCTGGCTCCCGAGCGCGCCCGCACTCACCTGCTCTACGGCGAGTGGCTACGCCGCCGTCACCGTCGAAGCGAGGCCAGGCAGCAACTGCGGGCAGCCCATGAGCTGTTCGCCGGCATGGGAGCGGCCGCCTTCGCCGAGCGAGCCCGCATCGAGCTGGCCGCCACCGGGGAGCACGCCCGGACCCGCGATCCCAGCACCGTCCGCACCCTGACCCCGCAGGAACTGCGGGTGGCGCAACTGGCCGCCGCTGGCGCCACCAACCAGGAGATCGCCGCCGAGTTGTTCATCAGCGCGAGCACCGTGGAGTACCACCTGCGCAAGGTGTTCAGAAAGCTCGACGTCACCTCACGCAGGCAGCTGAAGAACGTCATGGACGCGTGAACGGGCACGCACTGCGTAGACAAAATCGGGGCCTTGGCATCCGGCGCACGGCCCAAGCCGGAAAGGCCCACCCGTCATCGCCAAGCGGTCGCCGTATCGACACACCTACGCGGGGCGGGCTCCCGCGAGGTCCTCACTCGACATCTGGCTCAGGGCACCAGCCCAAGCTGACGAAGCTGCGCCGGCCGCAAGGGGCGCCACCCTCCGGTGTCGAGCTCCGCCTTGACGTCGACGTGGATGACGCCGAAGAAGTTGATGTTGTCGCTGTGGCCGGGCGAGATGTGCGATAGCAGTTCATCAGGAACGTCCCGGCCCTGGGCTCGAAGTTCCACCACCGCCAGCGGATAGTACTCGTTGGTCCAAGCCGCGACGGAGTTGGTCAGCAGGGTCAGGCACCAGGCCTGCTCGCTCTGTTGTTCCAGGTGTGGCCGGGTGATGGTGCCCTGCTGGGCGTAGTGCAGGTCGCGGCGCAGTGCGTGCAGGCTCTCGCCCTTGTTCAGCTGCCGGGAGATCTTCCTCCTGAACGCCGGGTCCGACAGGTATTTGGCCAGGTGGACGGTCCTGCGCAGCATGCCCCACTCCTTCAGGGCAGCGGTCAGGGTGTTCTGCCGGGAGGCAGCCGACCACGTGCCGACGATGAGGGAGGCGGTGGCCTGGCCGTACTTCAGCGAGCCGGCCATGCGCAGCAGGTCCGGCCAGCAGGCGGCCACCAGGTCCTCATTCCAGCGGGCGCCCAGCAGCGGCCCGGCGAGCGGATAGCGTTTGGCGATCTCGGTCGGGGTGTCGCGCACCAGCGTGACCAGGGACAGGTCGCGCACGCGCGGGGTGAGCGCCTTGCCGGCCAGGTCGAACAACGCGAAGTTGATCAGGGTGGCGCCGTGGTTGTCGGTCGCGTGCTCGGTGATCGGCAGATCGGTGGCGTTGCCGAGGAAGTCGTCCAGGACGAAGTGCGCCTCCCGCGCCGTACGTCGACCACTGGTCGGAGACGTGGGTGTAGGTGGACAGCACCTGGCCGCCGTGGATGACCATGGTGCGGCCGGTCAGCGTCTTACCGCGGACGGCGGTCGCAGCACTCGTCGACCGCCTCGCCGACGTGCCCACACCTGCCGGTCCCACCCCCAACCAACTCGGCGCCGACAGCGCCTTTGTTTCACTCACCGATCTGCGAGCCACCCTCCCAGGAGGCGGATCATGAAAACCATCGCGCAGGACCAGCGACACTCAGCCGGGATCGAGAACGCGCCACACCTCGGTAACACAACCCTCCTCATAATCCCACCAACCGTCCTGCCCCTCCACGAGGAGCCGCTTCGCTCCAGCAAGATCCGCTGCGGGAGGAATGTTCAGCGCCACCAGGCCGAACCGCTCAAGCCCTTCCCCCTCAACGCCCAGCGGCGCGAACAGATTGAGGACAGTGTTCAGGTCACCCTCGAGGTCGCCGTCACGGTCTGGGACCACCCGGATCGTGCAGTTACCGGAGAACTCCACGACTTCCTTCGCCCAAACGGTGCCCTCAGCGTCCGCTTCGACGCGCACCACATCGCCGCAAGCGACTCCGCGGGCGAAGAAGGGGATGTTGTCCAGCCTTACCAGACCTGGACCAGCGGGGACAGCCCACAAACGCTCAGACCCGGCTGGCGGCCATCCGTTCTCGTCCTGCTCAAGCTCGAACACCACACGCACATGCGTGGTCGCAGCGCTGTTCATCACCGCAACAGGATGCCCTACGGGCACAGATCATCCCCCTGGCGCTCAGATCCCACAGCAGCCAGAGATGAAGATCGTTATCTTATATGGGACTGTCTAGGTAACGGCTCTGGCCCGTAATCGGTGGTGGTGTTGGGTGATCACCTGCCAGGGTGAGCCGTGCTGAAGATCAGCGATCTTACGGATGTGGTGTTTGCAGGCCTATCTGCCCTGGTCATCGAGGGTGTGAAGGACGAGAACAATCTCATTCGGGTCATGACCCGTACTCGAGATAAGCCGGTGCCGTGCCCGGTGTGCGGGACGCTGACCGGCCGGGTGCACGGCTACTACAGCCGGACCGTGGCCGACGTCCCGGTCGACGGTCGGCGGGTGGTGGTTTCGGTACGAGGACGGTGTCTGCTCTGCCCAGCAGGGGAATGTGCTCGGCAGACGTTTCGTGAACAGGTTCCCGGGCTGCTGGAGCGCTACCATCGTCGCACCAGCAGGCTCACCGGCCAGCTGGGCGCCGTGGTCACCGAGCTGGCCGGGCGGGCGGGCGGGCGGGCGGGCGCTCGGCTTTCGGCGGTCCTGGCGTCACGGTCTCCAGATCCAGGGCATTGCGGCTGCTCATGCGGCTGCCACTGCCATCGCTGCGGACCCCGCGTGTGCTGGGTGTCGATGACTTCGCGCTCAAGCGCCGCCACCGTTATGCCACCGTCCTGACCGACGCCGAGACCGGCGAGCGCATCGACGTCCTGCCCAGCCGCGGTGCCGACGCCTTGGAGGCCTGGCTACGTTCCCATCCCGGGGTCGAGATCGTGTGCCGCGATGGGTCGGGCGCCTATGGTGAGGCAAGTCGGGCGCCTATGGTGACCTGTTGGACAAGGGCGTCGGCCTGCTGGAGTGCGCCCGCCGGCTGAACCTGTCCCTCAACACCGTCAAGCGCTACGCCCGCACCCGCGACCCGACGCCTTACGGCGCGCTCCGCGCTACCGGCCCACGCTCGTCGATCCTTACCGCGATCACCTGCGAGCACGGCGCGCCACTGACCCCGCCATGGCAGTCCAGCAGCTCTTCCGCGAGATCAAGGAACTCGGCTCCACCGGCAGCCAAAACCTGCTCTACCGCTACATCACCCAAGGCCGAGCCGAAGGAGATCGACCCGTCACCACCCCGCGGCACCTGGCCCGGCTCCTGCTCACCCACCCCGACCGGCGACGCGACAGCGACACCCAACTACTGCAGGAACTCACCGCCGCCTGTCCCGAACCGACCACACTCACCCGCCTGGTCCGCGACTTCGCCGCACTCCTCACCCCGGCCGACGGCAATGACGCCAAGCTCACCGTCTGGATCACCACCCTCCGCGCCGCTGACCTGCCCTATCTGCATGGCTTCGACAACGGCCTCGCGCTCGACCGCGACGCCGTGAGCGCCGCTCTCACCCTGCCGCACCACAACGGCCGGACCGAAGGCGTCAACACCCGCACGAAGAGGATCATGCGCGAGATGCACGGCCGCGCCGGCTTCGACCTTCTGCGCCACCGCATCTTGCTGCATTAAAGATCACTCAACGCCACCACCGATTACGGGCCAGAGCCGGTGTTTTTTGTTGTTCTTACGGTCCCTGTCGGACCCCAGTGGCTTCAGCGTGAATGAACGTCTTCACGACGGAACCCACTGGGCTTCGGCAGCTCATGATCAGGATCGGGTGGAGTTCAGCATGGAGCTCACGAGATGTCTGTGGGACACGACACCGATGACAGTCCGCTGTAGGTACAGGAGCCCCCACCAGAGTGTTGGGCGTCACGAGATGTCAGTGGGAAACGACATCGGATGACGGTGCGCGCGTCAGGTGATGATGACAGTGGAAGCGTCGCTGTCGGTGATTGCGGATCCACTACCGGACTCGCTGAGTAGGGCTGAGGCCGAGTTCGTTTTCGATCTGGTCGCAGGTGTCGCGGATCCGGTAGTAGTTGCCGCGCAGGTTCGGGCGTCGGCCGTCTTGGCGGGCGAGGGTGGCCACGAGGTGGATGTGGTCACGGGCGTGCCGGAGCGCGATCCATCGGCAGGCTTCGACGTCGCCGAGGGGCGCGATGCCGGCGGCGTCCAGGAGGAGCACGGCGACGTGGGCCCATTCGACGTCGGCCAGAGGCCGGTCGGTGCGGGCGGTGAGCGTGGTGCAGTGCCACACATGCCGGCGCAGCGGGGTACGGCGTGACGTACACCGGCAGGTCGAGGTGGGCGGCCAGCATGTCGAGGGTGGAGACGCCGGTGGCGGGGTCGGGCTCGAAGGAGTCCCAGGCGGCGATGAGGTGCGGTTTGGTTTGCCGCTCGTAGCGGCTCTTGCCCGGGCCGTACAGGTCGCGCAGCAGCGCGCGGGTGCGGGAGCCGGGACCGGGGCGCACCATCGCGATCATGTCGGGCCGCCTTCCAGCGCGCGTGTCGACGAGGGCGTCGGCGGCGTCTTCGGGGTGCCGGTAGCTTGGGCCGAGAATCCAGCGAACCTGCCTCTGACCTGCGACTATTCCAGCTCTAGGATGATCGACGATCTCTGCCGCCAGTGTTCGTGCCGGTTCTGGCGCTTACATGGCGGCTGGTGGGGGTTGGCGAACCCGTTCTCTGTGGTGAGCAGCTGGAACGGCTGCGGCCGGATGGGGAAACTCCCGATCAGCCGAGGGACGTTGCCCGGCCCCGTCTGTTGTTGTTCGTGCTATGTGGAGGCGGGGGGACGGTGCGGGGAGGAGGGCGCCTGCTCGCTTGGCAGATGACGGCGCTGCGCCTTGGTGAGTTCTGCCAGGGCGAGGGCGGTGTCGGAGAACAGGCCGGGCACGTTGGCGAAGCCGTGCACCATCCGGGGATAGTCGAACAGGTCGACCGGGACTCCGGCTTGCCGCAGGCGCTCGGCGTACCAGACGCCGTCGTCGTGGAGCGGATCGTGGCCGGCTACGACGATCGCCGCGAGCGGCAGTCCTCTGTGGTCGGTCGCGTGAAGGGGCGAAACCCCTGGGTCCGTGCGGTTGATGCCGGGGGGCAGGTAGTGGTGGTAGGCGTTGCGGACACCGGCCGCAGTGAGCCAGGGGGCGTTGGCGTTGACGCGATGCGACGGCGCCGACATGGTGGCGTCTGTGGCGGGATAGAGCAGGGCTTGGTGACGGATCGCCGGGCCGCGACGATCTCGCGCGAGCAGGGTCACGCCGGCGGCCAGGTTGCCTCCCGCGCTCTCACCGGCCACGGCGATGCGTGCGGCGTCGCCGCCGAGCGCGGCCGCGTTCTCGCTCACCCAGACGAGCGCGGCGTAGCAGTCCTCAAGGCCGGCGGGGTAGGGATGTGCGGGTGCCAGGCGATAGTCGACCGACACCACGATCGCCCCAGTCCCTTCCGCGATGGTCGAGCAGATGAAGTCCGCCTCTCGCGGGCTGCCCGACACCCAGCCGCCGCCGTGGAAGTGCACCACCATGGCACCGTTCCCGGAGGTGGGTGTGTGGATGCGCAGAGTGATCGGGCCGCCTGGCCCGTCGATCACGCGCTGGTGGGTCATGGCTGTCATGCGGCCGCTCTTGGCGCGCGTCTTCTGCTGTTGCTTGGTCAGCTGCTCGGCCGTGGCCGTGGCCAGCCGGGGCCCGGCCAGCAGCGGGATCTTCCAGATGATGCGGGCGATGAGCGGCGGCTTGGCGCCTGACATGCTGTCTCCCCCTCTTTATACGGAACGAAGGTCGAACGTCACCTGGAGCGGGGTGGCGGCAGGGTTGACCGGCATGGTGAGGATGACACCCTTGTCGGCCACCTGCGCCGATGCTGGCATACCGCCGGTGAAACGGGCCGATCCCGCGTCGATGCGGGCAGGATCTGTCTCGAGTGTCACGGCGGATGCGGTGGTCGAGATGAAGGCGTGGACCTGCCGGCCGGTTCGCGTCCAACGCACCCAGGGCTCGGCGGCGGGTTTGGCGATGTCGCCGGTGACGGGGGTCGATCCGAACACCGATGGACCGTTGACCGCGTTCCACGTGGCGAGCTCGGTGAGGGTTCTGCGTTGCAGGGTGGGTACGGTTCCGTCCTGCGTCAGCCCGACGTTGAGCAGCAGGTTGCCGCCGCGCGAGACGACGTCGACGAAGTGCCGGATCGCTTCGGGGCCGCTCAGGCAATGGCTCTCGTCCTCCTGCTGGTTGTAGCCGAAGGAGTAGCCGGTGCCGCGCGTGTTCTCCCACATGCCCGCGCCCTCGATGGCGCGCCCGTGCTGATACTCGCTCGTACGGAAGTCCCAGTGGGTCTCGCCCCACCGGTCGTTGACGACACCGTCCGGGGCAGCGGCGTAGAAGGCTTCGAACAGGCGCACGAGGCTTTTGGGTCCCTCGGGCTTGCCGGCGTCCGGCCATTCGATGTCGCCCCAGAGCACGTCCGGCCGGTAGCGGGCGATCAGGGCGGACACATGATCGTAGGCATAGTCGGCGTAGGCCCGGTCGATCGGGCGCGCGGCGAAGGAGGTCTCGTCGGTGATGGGCGGGCTGTGGCTGAAGTGCCAGTCGAGTCCGCCGGAGTAGTACACGCCGAACCGCATGCCGGCCGCGCGCGCCGCCGTACCGAACTCACCGATGAGATCTCGGCGCGGACCGCGATGCACCGTGTTGCGTTCGCCCGTGCCGGGCGCCTCCCACAGGGTGACGCCGTCGTGGTGCTTGGCCGTCGGCACGACGTAGCCGGCGCCAGTGGCGGCGATGAGTGCCATGAACTCCCCGGCGTCGAAGTTCTTGGCCGTCCATTGGTCGAGGAAGTCGTCGTAGGGCGCGCCGCCGTGCACGTCGCGGTGGTGTTCGGCCGCGGGGCTGCCGGGCACGCGGATGGTGTTGTGGTACCACTCGGCGTAGGGGTTGTGCTTGAAGAAGTGCGCCAGGTCCATCGTGCCGGACGCGCCGATCGGCTCCGCCCACGCGGGCACCGAGAAGGGTCCCCAATGAACGAAGATGCCGAGTTTGGCGTCGCTGAACCAGCGTGGCGTCTCTCGCTCGAACTTGCGGTACGGCTCCGCTCGCTGCGGGGCGTCTTGGAACATGGTTTCTCCGTTTTGGGATGGCGGCTAGAGGCTTGAAGCTGAACGTCGCAGCAGGAAACGCTGGATCTTGCCGCTGGGCGTTTGGGCAGTTCCGGCAGGAAGTGGATGGCCCGCGGGTAGGCGTGGGCGGCGAAGCGCGTCTTGACCGATCGCTGGAGTTCGGCGACGAGTTCTCCGCTGGGCTGGACAGTGGGCCGGAGCACGACGAAGGCGACGAGCACCTCGCCACGTAGGTCGTCGGGTGCACCGACCACCGCCACCTCGGCGACGGCCTCGTGCCGGGCGAGCACGCTTTCGACGTCGAACGGTCCGATGCGGTAGCCGGCCATCACGATGACGTCGTCGTCGCGGGCGGCGAAGAACAGGTGACCGTCCTGGTCCGTGGCCGCGGTGTCGCCGGTGTAGTACCAGCGGCGGTCGCGGCTGAACCGTTGAGCCGTATGGTCGGGCGCGTCCTGGTAGCCGGAGAACCACATCAGGGGGCTGTTGGCGCAGTTGACCGCGACTCGGCCGATCTCGCCTGGTTCGGCGGGGGTGTCGTCGTCGAGGCGTAGTGTCTGGACCGTCCATCCGGGAAGGGCGCGTCCCATGGACCCGGGTGGCGATGGGCTGCGCAGGGCCGGATGCCAGGCGTTGGCGATCACCATGCCGAGCTCGGTCTGTCCGTAGTGGTCCAGGACGGGCACACCCAGAGTCTGTTCGGCCCAGGGGCTGACTTCGGGGGTGAGCGGCTCGCCTGCGGAGGAGCAGTGTCGCAGCCGCAGGCCGCCCGGGACCGGAGTGTCGGCCTGTCGCAGGGCCCGGTACACGGTCGGCGCCGCCGCGAAGTTGGTGACCGCGAAGCGCGACAGCACCGACCAGGTCAACTCGGCGGAGAACCCGGCGTGCAGCAGGAGGCTGGTCCGGCCGAGGGCGAGCGGAGCGACGATGGCGTAGTACAGGCCGTAGGCCCAGCCGGGATCGGCGGCGTTCCAGAACACGTCCGAAGGCTGATGGTCCAGGCCGTACTCCTGATACATCGCCAGCGCCGCGACGGCGCGCAGCGGGACGGGCACGCCCTTGGGCGATCCGGTCGTGCCGGAGGTGAACAACTCGATCAGGGGCGCATCGCCTCCGGCGGCGACATCGCGTTCCAGTGGCGGGTGGCCGGCGACCAACTCGGCGAAGGCCAGATCCTCGCCGACGGCCGGCCCGGTGCTGATGACCTGCCACGGGGGGTTCGCGGGAAGGTCGGGGGACGGGTCGAGTTTGGCGCGCTGGTCGGTGTCGGTGATCACCACCTTGGTGGCGTTGCCGGTGATCCGGATCGCGATCGCCGACGGTGCGAACGCGGTGAACAAGGGCACGTGGACCGCGCCCAGCCGCCAGATGGCCAGCAGGGCGACGACCAGTTCGGCGGACTTGCCCATCAGCGTGGCGACCCGGTCTCCCCGGCCCACGCCCAGCTTCGCCAAGGCGCCGGCCAGGCGGGCCGAGGACTCGCGCAGTTCGCCGAACGTCAGATCCCGGCCGGACAGGTCCGGCTCGACGACGGTGAACGCCACGGCGTCGGCCGGGTACCTGTCACACAGCAGCTGCGCCGCGCAGGCCCGCGCCGAGCCGAAGCTCGCGAGCAACTGCTCCATGCGCTGTTTCGGGCTGGTCATCGCACTCCTTGAACACACCGTGAATCGACGCGTACGGTTAACCGCATGTTTCCCGGGCCGAGCCGGGGTGGACTACCCCCGGATGAGGGGAGGCCCCGCGGCGGCGCCCCTCATGCCGAGGAGGCGCCGTGATCACCGGCCCGACGTCGCCGGCCGACGACAGCCGGCTGATCGGCCGCGCCCTGGCCGTCCTGCGCGACAGCACCGGGTTGCCACTCGCCTTTGGCGGCGTGGTCACCGCACGCGGGCAGGTACGGCTCGAAGAGTTCGCCGGCATCACCAACGGCGCGTTGCGCGGCGTGGTGCTCAACTTCGGCCTCGGTCTCGGCGGCAAGGTGGTCGCCCTGCGGCGCCCGCTGGCGGTCAACGACTACGTCGCCACCGACCGGATCAGCCACGAGTACGACCGCGTGATCACCGCCGAAGGCCTGCGCGCCATGGTGGCGGCACCGGTCGTGGTGCGCCGCACGGTGCGCGCGGTGATGTACGGAGCGGTGCACCAGCCCCTGCCGCTCGGCGATCGCGCCGTCCAGGCGGTAGTGAGCGCCGCCCGCGACCTGGAGCAGGAGCTGGCGGTGCGTGACGAGATCGCCCGCCACCTGGCGTGGCTCGGCGAGCGCAGGACCACGGCGGAACAGGCGCCGGCGCCCATGACGCACCAGTGGGAGAAGGTCCGGCAGGCGTACGCGGAACTGCGCGTCCTGGCGCAGCAGATCACCGACCCGGACACGCGTGAGCGGTTCGACGCCGCGTGCGACAAGCTCGCCGCCGCACGCCATTCCGCCGACGGCCCCATCGCCGGGCCGGCGCTGTCGCCCCGGGAACTGGACGTGCTGGCCTGCGTCGCCGTCGGGCAGAGCAACACCGACGCCGCCGCCGAGCTCGGCCTCAGCGTGGAGACGGTGAAGAGCTACCTGCGCAGCGCCACCCGCAAGCTCGGATCCCGCTCCCGCCTGGAAGCGGTCGTCGCCGCCCGTCGCCTCGGTCTCCTGCCGTAGGAAAACAGGGACAGCTCCTTATCCGGCTGCGTGAGGGCCTTGGCCGAGGGCGGATGCGTTGATGTCCCGGCTCCGGAGTACGGCGTGGGGCGCACCGTCGTGGGCAACGTTGATCATGGCGAGGCCGAGGTGTTCGGTGGTGGTGACGTGGTGGGGCGCCAATCTTCCCAGCAGGGGATAGAGGGGAGTGGTCACCGCGTACAGGACAGGGTATCGGCGGGTTCTGGAGGTGATGCCGTGCGGCGGCTGGACGTATTCGGGGCGGAAGATGTACGTGCGCATCGGCAGCGTGAGCAGGTGGTTCTCGGTCCTGCCCCTGACCCGGGCCCACATGATCGGCCCTGTTCGGAGCTGTCGGCTCCCTGGCCGGAGACGTGCACGAAGGTGAGGTCCGGGTTCACCGCGGACAGGGCGCGGGCCACGGTGAGGGCCAGGTCATGGGTGATGCGTGTGTAGGCTTCCTCGGCCATGCCCGCGGAGGAGACGCCGAGGCAGAAGAAGCAGGCGTCATACCCGGACAGTTCATCGTCGGCGCCGGCCCGGGTCATCAGCTCTGCCAGGTCCCCGTGGACGATCTCCCGTAGCTTCGGATGCGTGATGCCCGTCGGCGCACGGCCGATCACCAGAACCTCGGTCACCCTGTTGTCGCGCGGGCACTCGCGCAGCACGCCCTGACCGACCATGCCTGTCGCTCCGAAAACCATCGCCTTCATCAGCATGCCTTTCGTGGGGCACCTCGCGTGGAGGGAACCCAGACCTCAAAATCTCTATTTGAGGCCGTCGATTTACTTCGGGCAGCTGGCGTCGGGGGCAGGGACCTTGCTGCGGAGAAGGTAGTCCTCGACGTGGTTGGTCACGCAGGGTCCGCCGGTGGGGTAGGAGCCGTGGCTGTCGCCTTCGTAGGTGAGGATGACGGCGTTCTTGAGCTTGCGGGCGAGCCGCGCGGCTCCGGCGGGCGGTGCGGCGGCGTCGTTCGTGGCCGTGATCACCAGTATGGGAGCGGATCCGGTGTAGTTGATCGTCTGTCCCGCGGGCTGGTATGGGACGGGCCATTGTGAGCAGACGGCGCTGTAGGCGAAGGGGGATCGCATGGGCCCGAACAGCGGCGACCGGCGGGTGAGTCCGGCCTCTTGCCGCGCCAGTTCAGCGGGCGTCGATCGGCCCGGCAGGTCGACGCACTGCGTCGCGTAGTCTGCCAGCGCTGCCCTGAACGGGCTGCCCGGAGGGTAGCTGCCGTCGGCGGCCCGTCCGATGACGGCGTCCGCTGCCTCCAGCACGGGGGATCCCTTACCGCGGATGGCCTGGACGAGCGCGGACTCTAGTTCCCCCCACAGCGTGGGCGCGGCCGCGAGAGTGAGGACGTTCGTCGCCTGGGCCGCGGTGAGCGTGCGCTTGCCCACCTTGAGCGGTTGCCGGACGAGCCGCTGAATCCACCCTCTGATGGTGCGGTCGGCGGTGGCGGCGTCGCGGCCCAGCTCGCAGCCGTCCTTGACGCATCCGGCCAGAAAGCGCTCGTAGGGTTCCTGGCTGATACGACTGAGCAGCGCCCCCACGTCCTGGAGCGACAAGTCGGGGCTGACACCGGCGTCGAGCACCATCCGGCCGACCCTGGCCGGGAACTTCGTGGCGTACAGGCCGCCCAGGATGGTCCCGTAGGACAGGCCGTAGTAGGTGAGCTTGTCCTGCCCGAGGGCCGCGCGCACGCGGTCCAGGTCTCCGGCCACGTTGGCGAGCCCGGCGTGCGGCATGATCCGGCCCGACTCCTTCTCGCAGGCGCGGATGAAGGCCGCGTTCGCGCGCAGGAACCTCGTGCGCGCGGCGGGGCCCTGGATGCCGGGGTCAAGGGCGAGGAAGCGATCCGCCGTCCGGTCTGATCCACAGCTCAGCGGCACCGACCCGCCGGAGCCGCGCCGGTCGAAGCTGACCAGGTCGTAACGGGTGCGCAGGGCCGCGTACTGGGGCACGCGGGCGGCGAAGTCGAGCACGTCGTGGCCGCCACCACCGAAGTTGAACACCATCGAGCCCACGCGCTCCCCGGTGGCCTTGGCGCGGATCAACGCGAGGTCGATCGTGCCTTTCCCGGGCGCGCCATGATCGAGGGGTACGGCCAGCTTGCCGCACTCCAGGTCCTTCGCCGGCTCCGGCAGGCTCGTACATCTTCCCCAGGAGATCGCGGGCGCGGCGGCGTTGGCGGTGACCGGGTTGAGGGCCGTGCTCAGCACGGCTAGGGCGCACGCCGCGAGCAGCGCGCGACGTCGAGAGGGAGAAGGGAATGTCATGAATCCCAACCCTTCCAAGCCCACGCCCGGCGCGTCGTCCTCCTGGTGAACGATTGTTCGTAGACCAAAGAAGCGGGTCACCGTAGTCGAAGGATGATGCCGATCTCCGCCGATCAGTGGTCTCCTCGAGGTCGACCGGCGAATGTCCATCTGAACAGGGTGAACATCCGGCAAATGGCGGTCGAGCCGGAGATGATGACCTCCCTACTTTTGGTTCCCTGCGCTATCCATCATCAGGAGGTACATCATGTCCCGTCGCCGGAGATTGATCGCGGGAATGTGCGCCGGTGGGCTGGCCCTGACGGCCTGCGGAGCAGCCGGTGGCGACCGGTCCGGAGGCAACGAGGAACCCAGCCGGGACGGCACCTTCCGGATGGCCGAGTTCGGGAAGATCGCGAGCTTCAATCCGCTGTCCACCTCGGGCAACCTCTACGCGAGATTCGCCTACGACTCGCTGGTCTTCACCTCCGGCCCCCAGGTTCTTCCCGGGCTTGCGGAGAAGTGGACTGCCACGGCGACCGAGGCGGCCTTCACCCTGCGCGGCGATGTGACGTGCGACGACGGGACCCGGCTGCGGGCGGCGGACGTGGCCGCGACCCTGCGCGTCCTGCGGGATCCGAAGTATGCGAGCCAGATCGATCCGTCTCTGCTGGCCGGGCTCCCGAGCTTCACGGTCCGCGCCGACGACGCTGCCAGGTCGGTCACCGTGCGCACGTCCGCTCCCCACAGCTTCATCGTGCGCATCATCGGCAGCGTGCCGATCGTGTGCCCGAAGGGCTTGGCCGACCTCAAGGCACTCGACCAGAGGTCAGCCGGGACGGGCCCGTACGTGCTCAAGGACTATCGCGTGGGCGGCCCGTACACCTACACGGTGCGCAGGGGCTACCGGTGGGGGCCGGGCGACGCGACCACCGACGCGCCGGGGACACCGGCCACCATCGAGATCAAGCCGCTGAGCGACGTGGGCACGGCGGCGAATCTCCTGCTCACCGGGGGACTCAACGCGGCCGAAATCAGCGGCCCGCAGGCCGGCCGGCTCGGGGGGCGGCAGTTCGGCCGGGTCGACAGGCCGGCCACGGTGGGCTTCACCCAGTTCAACGAGCGTACCGGCCGGGCAACCCGGGAGGTGGAGGTCCGCCGGGCCCTGATCGCCGCTGTCGATCTCAACCAGGCGGCCAAGGTGGCCACCGGCGGGAAGGGCACCCGAGCCATGGCGATCATGCCGAGCGGCACGATGTGCCGGGCCGACACCGTCACCGGCAATCTGCCGAGCCATGACATCACGGCCGCCGGGCAGCTGCTCGACCAGGCGGGGTGGCGGCGCGGCGCCGACGGTGTCCGGGCCAGGAACGGAAGCCGGCTGAGCATCTCGGTGCTGGTGCCCGCCGACTTCGGGGAGACGCTGACCCCGCTGGCCGAGTTCATGATCCGCCAGTGGCGGTCGCTGGGGGTGGACGCCCGGCTCAACGCGCAGCCGCAGGCCGGGCTGGAGAGCACGCTCACCCGGAGTGCCGACTGGGATGTGTTCGTCTTCGGGCTGGCCGGCGACCAGAAGCTCCCGGTCATCGCAAGGTTCATGGAGAAGCCGCCGCCGGCGGGCGGCAACATCGGGGCGGTCAGCAACGCCGAGCAGGGCCGCCTCACCGCCGAGGCGCTCACCAGGCCCGAGGGGCAGGCGTGCCCGCTGTGGCAGCGAGCGGAGGCGGCCTTGATGCGCGACGCCGACGTGCTGCCGGTCGGCGAGGAGAGCATGCAGTTCTTCTCCTGGAAGGCCCGCTTCGACGTCGTCGAGGGCAGGGTCGTACCGACCAGCATCCGTCTGTTCACCTAGTGGTGGAGAGCGCCTTGGCGTAGAACGCGGCCTCGGCCTCCAAGCAGCGCGCCACCGCCTCGGGCCGGGCCAGCCCGTGTCCTTCGCCGGTCAGTGTCATGAACTCCACTTCCGCGCCGCGGCTTCGGAGGTCGTCCGCCAGCGCCTCCGTCCGCCGGGCGGGAGTGATCTGGTCGGCGAGCCCTTGGACGAGCAGCAGAGATCCGTGCAGCCCGGTCAGCGGAGGGAGGGGAGCGGCCCCGGTCAGCCGGTCGAGGAGGTGGGCGTAGAAGCCGGGTAGCTCGCTGACCAGGGCGTCCAGGTCGTGCCACGGGTGGTAGGCGGTGCCGGCGGCGAAGACCTCGTCGGTGTTCAGCGCCCTCAGTACGGTGAAGCCCGCCGCGCCGCATCCCCTGATGACCACGCGGGCCGGGTCCACGTCGCCGCGCGCCTGGAGGAATCTGACGACGTCGACCGCGTCGGCCACGTCGAGCTCTCCCAGTCGGCCGTTGAGCGCCTCACGGTAGTGGCGACCGTATCCGTTGCTGCCGCGGGGATTGAGGTCGGCCACGGCATAGCCGCGGCTGGCCCAGAAGAGCGGCGCGGTCAGGCCGGCGCGGTAGGTGCCCGTCGTCATCTCGGCCGGCCAGCCGCGTGCCATCACCACCAGTGGCGCCGGCCGCCGGGCCGGAACCGGGCGGTAGAGGTAGCCGTGCGTGGTTCCGCCGTCGCGGGCCGGGACGGAGAGGCTCTCCGGTGCGGCGCGCAGGACGCGGTCGGGCAGTTGCTCGGTGGCTCGCCGCAGCCGCCGCGGCGGCCGTCCTCCCGGCCGATGTTCCCAGACCCCGATCGGTTCGCCTGCTGAGCCGCCGAGGTAGGCGATGGAGCCCGCGGCGAAACGGGGCTGGTCGATCTGCCCCGAGGTTCGCAGCAGCACCTCGGCCGTCCCGCTCGCGCGGTCGATCCGCAGCAGCGTGCCCGTGCCGCCGGACCAGGCTCCGGTCACGACGTGCCGCTCGTTCGCGTCATAGGGGGCGGCGCCGATGGCTCCCGGTTCGCCCATCTCTACGGTCATGGCCGCGACGGGTCCCGACTCGGTGTGGATGTTCCACCAGCCGGAGCGGTCGGACATGAAGTGCAGGACGCCGTCCGGTGACCACCGAGGCCGACGTACGGCGACGCCATCGCCACCGGCGATCAGGCGTGCCGCCTGCCGCTCCGTGGGCGGGCGGTCCAGGGACACGGTGTACAGCCCGGTGCTGTCCCACGGCATGGACGGGTGGTCCCAGGCGATGTAGGCCAGTGTGGATCCGTCCGGGCTGACGCGCGGCGCGGAGAGAAAGTCGTGGCCGGTCACCAGGGTGCGCGGCGGCCCGCCGTACAGCGGGATGGCGGAGATCGAGATCGACGAAGAGGCGGTGTCCTCGCAGACGGCCAGGAGCCGATCTCGGGTGCGGTCTACGGTGAGGTCCGCATAGCGCCGCCCGTCGTCGCAGGTGAGCGGCTCGGGGGCGCCGCCCGGCGCGAGACGGAAGACTCGCTGGGTCGCGCCGTCGACGAAGTACGCCGTCCCGTCGGCGATGGTGGCGGCGGCCACCCCGCCCCCGTACACATGCGACTCGACCGTGTACGGGGGCGGGGTGAGGCACTCGGCCGTGCGGCCGGCTCTCATGAGGCGGCGCCCGTGGCCGGGAGCGTCTTCGACCCAGTAGAGGTCGTGGCCGTCGGCGATCAGCTCGGAGAACTCGGTTGTGCCGGCTGCGAGCAGGCGCGCCGGAACTGATGCGGACACCGCTACGCCAGATGGGTACGGAAGAAGGTGTCCATCTTCCGCTCGAAGTAGGCCATGTGCAGCGAGTCGAAAATGTGCCGCTGCTCCGGCAGGATGACGAAGTCGTGGACCTTCCCGGCCTGGATGAGGGCCTCGGACATCCGTACCGCCTCCGTCACGCAACCGGCATCGGCCGACCCGACCGCCAG
The DNA here is from genome assembly GCF_014203235.1 of Nonomuraea endophytica. Classification (GTDB taxonomy): domain Bacteria; phylum Actinomycetota; class Actinomycetes; order Streptosporangiales; family Streptosporangiaceae; genus Nonomuraea; species Nonomuraea endophytica. The sequence goes on from NZ_JACHIN010000010.1 coordinate 372,491, forward strand.
CATGAACGCTCCCTCGACCGCGGACGCGAGCGGATAGGTGGACGCGAAGGCGTATCCCTCCGGGTTTTGCTGCGGCAGACCGAGGTAGCACTCGTAGAGGAGGCAGACGTACGGGTCGAAGCCGGGTGCGCTGGACACCGCGGCCCGGTAGACATCGGGCCGGTCGGCCAGGCATCGGAACGCTGAGTAGCCGCCCCAGCTGTGCCCGGTGATGCCGGCCCGGTCGCCGTCGATGAAGGAGTGCCGCTCGGCCAGCTGCTTGATCGCCCCGGCGTGGTCGTCGGCCAGGCAGTTGGCCCAGCGGCCGTAGATCTCGTCGTGGAAGGCCTTGGACCGCCCGGGGGTGCCGCGGGCGTCCAGGATGACGGTGATGTAGCCCTTGCGTGCCATCTGCCGCGCTTCGGCGGCCAGGGGGTCGTCCATCAGCGTGAACCAGTGGTGCGGGGCGACATTGACCTGCGGCCCGCCGTAGATGTGCTCAACGATCGGGTAGCTGCGGTCGGGGTCGAAGTCGTGGGGCTTGAACATGACGCCCCACAGCTGGGTGACGCCGTCTGCGGCGGTGACCGTGAACTCCTCGGCCGGGGTGTGGCCGAACTCCTCGAGCCGGCCGATGTCCGCACGGCCGATCTCGGCGATCAGGCTGCCGTCCATCCTGCGCAGCTCGTGCACCGGCGGCCGGTCCACGCGGGAGTGGCTGTCCAGAAACGCCGTGTTGGACGGCGCGAACTGGGCATCGTGGACGCCGCTGGCGACGGTCAGCCGCTCGACCGGTCCACCTTCGAGCGGAACCCGGCAGACGTGCACATCGTAGGGACGGTCCGGATCGTGCCGGGCGGTGAAATACGCCATGTCCTCATGAATCCGGATGAACTTGTCGACGCGCCACGCGCCGTCGGTGAGCTGACGGACCAGCCGGCCGTCGAGGTCGTAGAGGTAGAGGTGGTTCCATCCCGACCGCTCAGAGGCCCAGACCAGGTGCCTGCTGTCGGGCGCCGGCCACACTCCCAGCTTCCGCTCGAAGTAGACGTCGTGGAACATCCGCAGGAAGGTCTCACCGACCTCGGTGAACAAGGGACGGACCGCGCCGGTGGCAGGGTCGGCGGCGAGCAGGTCGATCCGGCGGCAGTCCCGGTGGATCTGGAAGATCAGGACAGCCGAGCTGTCGGGAAGCCATCCGGCGAACATCGGGTGGGTGTCCGCGGGGGTGTCCAGGGCGATCTCGACCGGTGCGCCGCCATAGACGTCCAGCACGTGCAGGGTGATGCGTTCCAGCGCCCCTCCGGCCCGCGAATGCGGAATCTCGACGACCTCCACGTCCCGGCCTCGATACCAGACCTGCCGGTCGACCGGGACGCCGCGGTGATCGACCTTGCGCACCGCGATCCGGGCGCCGTCCGGTGACCAGCTGGCCTGCGACCCGCCGCCCAGCCCCGTCGCCTCGGACCGCGGGTCCGACTGGTCGAAGCACCATTCGTGCTCGGGCGTCCCATCGTGGGTCAGCATGATGGAGCGGTTGTGGTTCACCGGCCGGATGGCGATGTCGTGGTCTCGGGTGGACAACAGGAACCGGCCGTCCGGGGAGAGCATTTCCGGGGTGGGGATCGGCTCGCTCATCTCGGCGGAGCGGGGATACATCCTGGGCTCGCCCAGATTGGCCACCTCGAGGAGCTGGTCGATGAGACCGGGCCCGGGTAGCCGTCCCACCTCCGACGTGCTCAGCTCAAGGACGAAGCCTTCCCCGCCGAGCGGGAATCCGATCGTGTCGGGTCCGAGGAACTCAAAGAACTCGAACGGGACGCCGGTACCCGGCGGCGTCGCCCCACCGGCCTCGTCGATGGCCTTGCGGACCGCCTCGACGTCGAACAACGGAGTCCTGGCACCGTCCGACAGGTTCACCCGCCACGCCTCACGCTGCGGTGCCGGCCCGCAGAGAAAGGCCACGCTCCCCCCGTCCGGTGACCACACCGGCTGGATGTGAACGTCGGTGACCAGCTCGTCAAGAAATGTGGAATAGCCGTCGAGCTCGGCGGCATCGTCGTTGACGGGCACGCGTTTCTCCTCTGCTGTGAATTGATCGTCTTGTCATGGTCGGTCGCGGAGATCGGCCCACGCGACGGGCAGATGCCTGCCGTACGGCCCGGCCGATCAGACATCTGCCGGTGACGCGTCAACCGGGCCGCGGACCGGAAGCTGAAGGCTGCACGCGGCCAGATCGAGACTCCACCCGGGCCGGCCGGAGCGGGGAACGGGGGCGAACGTCCCCCGGTCGGCGCCGGCCAGGGCGAGCCTGACCCGCTCGCCTCGCGGGATCACGACCGACAGCGGCAGGAGGGCGAACTCGATCGCCGCGAACCGGCCCGGGGTCATCGGCTCGGTGTCCCGGGCGAGGTGGCTGTGGTATGGCACCGCAGCGCCGGGCGCGGGCTCGTCGTGCGTCCGGCGATGGGTGAGCCGAAGGCATCCTTCGGTGAGGCAGCGCACTCGCCCGTCCGGCGCCACCGTCTCCAGGTAGGCGAAGACGGCGCCGTCCAGGTGGGTGGAGGCGAGCCGCAGGCGGACGACCGGCGCACCGGCCAGCGTGAGCGGCGCGGGCAGCGGCGCGCCGCTGTGGCACAGCAGCCTGGCGCCGGCCTCGCTGCGGTCGGGGAACAGCACGGGGTGGCCGGCGGAGCCGTTCAACTGATCCCACCGATTGCCGCCCGGGCCGGTCGTCGTCACGGGATCGACCCGATAGTGCGCCGTACCGGCTCCGGGCGTTTCGCCCAGGCTCCCGTCGGCCTGCGGGTACAGGTGTTTCGCCGTGGTGCCGGGCGGCGGCCACTCCGGCGTCTCCTCCAGGATCTCCGCGCCGATCGTCCAGAAGCGCAGCGTAGGCGCGGAAGGGGGAGCGTCGCCGGTCAGCTGTTCGCTGAGGAAGCGCACGGTTTCGGCTTCCTGGTCCGGTATCCCGGCCGGTGGCGGCCCCCCGCCGGCGTACGGGCTGACATGCAGGACACCGTGGTTCGACGACAGGATGGTGACCTGATCGGCACGGCTCGTCCCGCGGAAGTGTTCGAGTGCTCCCGCCGCCGTGGCCGCGTCGTACCAGCTTGCCCACAGGGAGATCGCCGCGGGCGAGCGCTCCAGCTCGGCCCGCCGCGCCCGGGGCGTGGTCTCCGGACCGCGGTCGTCGCGATGCTCCCACCCGGCGAACGCGTTCACGGCGGGCAGGGCGCCGGCGTGCTCGGCGAGCGCCCCGGCCAGCAACGTGCCGTCCCGATCCGCATCCACCCGCAGGACGTCCACCGGCACCGGCTCCCCTCCCGCCAGCTGAGCCAGCGGGCCGTAGTCGCCCCGGTCCAGCGCGTCCGCCGCGGCCGTCCAGCCTTCGAGGAAGCCGGTCAGCACCACCCCGCCGGGGTGCGTGAGCTGGGAGTAGGTGTCGTAGTCGGGGAACCTGGCCACCACCGCCCGGACCGCCGGATGACCTTCGGCGGCGAGCAGCAGCGCGGTGTTGGCGTCGTAGGACTTGCCCCAAGCGCCGACGGCACCGGTGCACCAGGGCCGCGCGACGACCCAGTCGGCCACCTCGGCCAGATCAGCGATCTCCCGTCGCGGCCAGCCAGGCGTCCAGGCGCCGTACGAGGCGCCGGTCCCGCGGACGTCCACGAGCACGAGGGCCAGCCCGGCGGCGGTGAAGCGCTCGACCTCGCCTTCACGCGGCAGCCGCCAGTAGCGGGTCGCCCTGATCACGGCGGGCACGGGTTCCCGGCCGCGCGGGCGATGGACGGTCACCGCGATGCGGGTCGCGTCGCTCGTCCGCACGTAGTGCGATGATTCGATCACCATGTGCTGCATCGAGCTCCAATCAGTCAGGCAGCGCCCGGGTCAGGGCTTGGGCGAAGCTCACCGCGTCCGCGACGACGACGAGGTCGGCCTCCCGGCAGAGCGCGGCGTGCCGGTCGGTGTTGACGGCGACGACCGTGCGGCTGGCCCGCATACCCGCCAGATGCTGCGCCGCCCCCGAGACCCCGAAACCGAGATAGAGATCGGGGCCGACGCTCACCCCGGTCTGGCCGATCTGGCAGGACAGCGGCAGCCAGCCCGCGTCGACCACCGCCCGGGTGGCGCCCAGGCTCGCGCCCAGGCGCTCGGCCAGCCGCCGGAACACCTCCAGGTGGTCCGGGCGGCCGATCCCGCGGCCGACGCACACCACGGTGCGCGCAGCCGCGAGCGTGTCGGTTCCGGAAGAGGCCCCGCCAGCCGCGACCATCCGGGCCAGGCCGTCCGGTACGGCACGGTGGTCCACCTCGACCGTGGGCTGTCCATGAAACCCGGACCCGGGCGGCGGGGGTTTGGTGAGCACCACGGCCTGGCGGCGCCCGTCAAGATGGTGGACCAGGCGCGCGGACTCGTCGTTGACCATCTGGCCGGTCTCGATGTCGTCGCCGGCGACGCGCAGCGTCCGTACTCCGCAGACGATCGGCACGTCCCGGCGGATCGCCAGCCAGCCCGCGAGGTCGCGGGCGGACGGTGTGGAGGCGAGCACGATGAGCCCGTCTCGGGGCAGGGCCGCCGCGATGGCGGGCGCCGCCGCCAGCGCGTCAACGGAGTCAGCGAACCGCGGCAGGGCCAGCACCCGCCGTGCGGGCAGGCTCTGCGCGCCCTCGGCCGGGCCGAGCAGGACCACGTCAGCCGGCCGGTCGCGGGGCAGCATGCCGAGCAGGGCCGCGGCCTCCGGGACGTCCCTTGCGACCACGGTCGCCTCGCCGGTCATGACCTCCCACCCCAGGACTTCACGCCGGCCAGCAGCGCCACGACCTCGCCGACGCCGTCGTCTTCCGTCATCACGCGGGGCTCCCGCGGTGGCCGGGGAACCGGCTCGATGCGGACGATCCGCGCGGCGTGCGCCGGCGTGTCGAGCTGCGAGCGATCGCCGACCGCGAGCTGGGGAATCCGGGCCTTGCGGGCGCGGAGCAGGGAACGAATCGGGGGATAGCCGGGAACGATCCCCCCTTCGACCAGCGACACCACCGCCGGCAGGCGGGCCGTCCACGACTCAATGCCGTCCGGGCCGCTGCGCCGCAGGTCCAGTGAGCCGTCCGCCGCCGCCCGGCCGTCCCTGACCCGGGTGACCAGGGGCCAGCCGAGTGCCGTGGCCATCGCGGCCGGGACGATGCCCGACGCGCCGTCCGCGCTCTCATACCCGCAGACCAGCAGGTGCGCGCCGAGGTCCGCGGTGGCCTGCGCCAGAACGCGGGCGGTACGCCGCACGTCGGCTCCGTCGAGTGCGGGATCGGTGATCAGGAATGCCTCGTCGGCTCCGTGCGCGAGCGCCTCGGTCAGCGCCGCCGCGGCGTCGGGAGGTCCCATCGAGATGGCCACGACCCGCCCGACGAGTCCTTCCGTACGCAGCCGGAGCGCCCAGGCCGCCCCTACTTCGTTGACCGTGTCCAGGCGATGCGGTTGGTCGGCCGGGGTGGCGTACCTGGGTGCGGTCAGCCGTTGCGCTGACGGCACCCATTTGCAGGCGACCAGAGCGGTGCTCACGACGTTCTCTGCCATAGCTGGACGGTAGGTCGGGCAGGGTCTCCAGAACGACCGTCGAACGTCTGGCCGGCGCTCGTTCTCGCCCGACAATCGCAGGTCGGAGTGTGTGATCCAATGAGAGGGTGACGGATTCCCAGCTTCAGCAGCTCGTCGAGGCGCTGGGCAGCAAACTACGCCGTTCGGTGGCGATCGACGACGCTCAGCTGCGGTTGCTGGCCTACAGCCCGCACTATGGCCCGGTCGACGAGCCTCGGCTCAGCTCCATCCTGGACCGGGTCGCGCCCGAGGCGGTGTTGCGCAGCGTGGAGCCGCTGATCACCGCGGCGACCGGCCCGATCAAGGTGGCGGCCGACCCCGAGCTGAAGATGCTGCCGCGCTTGGCCGTGCCGATCCGCTGCCGCGGGTTTCTACTGGGCTTCCTGGTGTTGATCGACGCCGACGAGTCGCTGACCGAGGAGGAGGTCGGCCAGTGCGCGGCGACAGCGGATCTGGCCGCCTCGGTGCTCTTCCGCGACCGGCTCATCGACCAGATCGACCAGGCCCACCAGCGGGAACTGCTCCGCGACCTGTTTTCCGCCGAGCCGGTGGTACGCAGCCAGGCCGCGGCCAAGCTCGTCGAGACCGAGCTGCTGGTGACCGGGCAGGTCGTCGCGCTGGTGATCCGGCTCGCAGGCGCCGGCGTGCCCGGCGACAGGGGCCAGGTCGCGGCCGACATGGCACTGCTGGAGACCAGGCGTCACCTGGCGGCGCGGCGAGCGGTGCACCTGGCCCGTCCCGACCACGGTGTGCTGCTGGTCTCGCGGAGCGCCATCCCGGCCGGCGCGGGGCAACTCGAGCTCGGCGAACTGCTGCGCCGCACGGCGGTACGGGAGGCCGACGTCGACCGGGTCTTCGTCGGAGTAGGGGGGCCGCGTGAGCTCACCGAGGCACTCGCCTCCTACGAGGAGGCCAGATTGGCAGCCAAGGTCGCCGACGTCGTGGGCACCGGCGGCCCGGTGGTGCGCTGGGCGGACCTGGGTGTCTACCGGACCCTCACGCGGCTGCCGCTCGACCGGGCCGCCGCCTCCGCGGTGCTCGACCCGGCGGTGACCCGCCTGTTCGAGAGCGACCGCAACGGGACGCTGGTGACCACGGCGGAGGCCTTTCTGGATCTGGCCTGCAGCCCGAAGCGGACCACCGGCGAGCTGAAGATCCACCGCGCCAGCCTGTACGGCCGGCTGGAGAAGATCGAGTCCATCACCGGCCTGCGCTTCAACGACGGCGGTGACCGGCTGGCCCTGCATCTGGGTCTCAAACTGGCCCGGCTGGCGGGGCTGCATCCCGACGAGGCGCCCTGAGCGCGGACGGCGCGGCGGTGCTCAGCCCATGATCCTGGTCTCGCCGTAGCCGGAGTCGAGGCGCCGGCCGCGCTCGAACCGGCCCGGGCGGAACTGGTCCAGCCTGTCGTCCACCGGATCATCGGCCAGCAGGGCGGCCACGTGTGCGCCGAGGGCCGGGGCGAGCTTGAAGCCGTGGCCGCTGGTGCCGGCGTCGACGTACACGTGCTCACTGATCTGCCCGATGACCGGTTGCCAGTCCGGGCTGACGTCGTAGAGGCTCGCCCACCCGCCGCGCGGCTCCGCGTCGGCCAGGGCGGGCACTCGCCGGATCAGGTCCGCCGCCAGGCCGGACACCTCGTGGCCGAAGACGTCCTCGGCGAAGTCGTCGGGATCGGCGTTCGCGGCGGACGCCAGCGAGGCGATCTGGAACTGCTCGGCGCCGTCCGGCTTGAAGTAATAGCCGCCCGGCAGGTCGGCGAAGCCGAAGGGGAACGGTGGCGCTCCTGCCCGGCGGAAGGACGCCACGGCGTGCCGTTCGACCGCCAGCGGGAGGTCCACACCGACCTGTCGGGCGAGCGGGCGCGTCCACGGACCCGCCGCCACCAGCAGCCGGCCGACCTCGGTCCGCGCGCCGTCCGCCGAAACGACCAGCACGCCGGCGGCGCGGTCCCGGACGGTTGTGACGGCGGTGTTCAGCCGAAGGTCGGCGCCCTGTCGTACGGCGGCGGCCAGCAGGCCCTCCGTGGTGCTCGCCGGGTCGGCGTAGCCGCCGCCGGGCTCCCAGACCGCCACCGCGACCTCGTCGAGCTCGAAGCCGGGAAGCGCGGCGCTCAGCGCCTCGCCCTCAAGGACGTCCACGTCCACGCCGATCTCGCGCAGCCGCGGGCCGGCCGCCTTGACCTGGATCTCGTCGCCCGGCGGGTGCAGGTACATCAGGCCGGTACGGCACAGCCCCGATGAGCGGCCGGTCAGCTCGGTGAAGTCGGCGAGCATGGCCAGGCTGTCCCTGGCCACCTCCGCCAGGAAGAGGTTGGTGTAGTTGGCTCTGCAGACCGCGCTGGAGCGGCCGGTAGGGCCGCCGGCCGGGACCGACCGTTCGAACACCACGACCTGTGCGCCGCGCCGCGCGAGGTGGAAGGCCGCGCTCGCGCCGTGCACACCGGCTCCTACGATCCCGACGTCAAAACTCCGCATGCGTCCTCCACACTCTCGACCGACCGGGCCACGATATGTGCTGATGTCCTGACTTTTGAGCCGACCAATGTCGGGATCTGGACGGGTGCCGGCGCGACACTCAGGCTGGACGCGAGGCCGTGATCCAGCGCTCGACGCGGGCGCGAAGCACGGTCAGGGGGAGTGCGCCGGCCCCGAGCACCACCTCGTGGAAGTCGCTGACGTCGAACCCGGAGCCAAGGCTGGTTTCGGCGTGCCGTCGCATCTCGGCGATGGCCAGGTGACCGGTCCGATAGGCCAGCGCCTGAGCGGGGATGTCGGTGGCGTAGCGAAGCGTCTCGGAGGCGATCTGCCCCTCCGACAGGATGGTGCCGGCGCGCAGGAGGTCCCGGCCCCGTTCCAGGCCCCACCGGCCGAGGTTCAGCGCGGTGTCGAGCACGAGGCGCTGGGCCGTCATCCGCTGCTGGTAGAGCGATCCGTAGGCGTCCCAGGGATCGGTGTACATCCCCATTTCCCAGCACAGGTCCGAGGCGTACTCCGCCCATCCCTCGACATAGGCCGTGAGCTGCGCCTCTCGGCGTACCTCGGGAAGCGCGGTCTCGGCGGCCTGGCGGGTGACCTGCAGGTGGTGGCCCGGCATCAGCTCGTGATAGATCAGCGCGGCGGCGTTGACGATCGGCCGGTCGGCGAGCTGGGACCCGTTGTAGTGATAAACGCCCCGGGGGCGCTCCGCGGTCGGCTCTTCGTAGTAGCCGTAGGTCATGCTGGGCTCCAGCGCCGGGTCCAGCCGCTGGACGCAGGCGCGGAAGCGGTCCTCCAAGTCGGCCGCCGACCTCGCGTACAGGCGCCTGTCCCGGCGCAGCCGCGCGAGGTGGTCACCGTTCCCGCCCGGCAGGTCCATCCCGGCCTGGAGGTCGTTCATGCGCTCCGTCAGCTTCTCGATCTCGGCCAGGCCCTGGTCGTACAGCGCCTCTGGCGTGGTGTCGAGAGTCGTCTCGATCCGCACGAACTCCCGGTAGGCCTCCTCGCCGCCCGCATATCGCACCCACCCGACCTCCCGGGGAGCGGCCTGGTGATAGTCCGCGTCGAAGAAGGCCAGCAGCCGGTCGAAGGCGGGCAGCAGCTCATCACGGAGCAGGCGCTCGGCTCCGTCGTCGAGCCTGCCCCGGTCGGCGGCGCCCAAGGCCGCCGACCGCCCAGGACCCGGCCGCAACGCCGCCGGACCGCCGTCACGCAGGGCCGTCAGCATGCCCACGGTCCCCGCGAGCGCTGGGCGGGCGACGCGGATTCCGCGCGCCGTCTGTCCGGCCACCTTGACTGCGGCCGACGAGACCAGACGGGCGTAGGAGGACAGCAACGTGAGATAGCGCTCGACGTCCCCGGCGGTCCCGAACGGATGCCGGCGGAACACCATCTCCTCGTAGAGGGCGAACTCGCATCGGTAGGGAGTCACCGGGTGGACCAGCCAGTAGTGCCGTTCTGCGGCGATCTCCCGTTCCGCCTCCGCGCGCAGGAATCCGGCGGTGTCGGGATCGGCGCCCTCTGCCGAGAGCGCGTCCAGGTGGGCGAGCAGGTCGCGGGCGTGCCCGGCTCGTGCGCCGGCCTCGCCGGGTCCCAGGTCCGGGAGCCGCTCGACGGGGAGTCCTCTGCGGAGCCGTACGAGCGGATCGCGGTCCAGGACGAAGGCCCAGTGCCGATCGGCGAGGTTGCTGAGTTCGGTGGCGGACATGATCGGAGTCTCACCTCAGGATTCGTGTTATGCCGCGAAATGACAGGCGGTCTGGTGGGGACGCAGCCGGGCGTCCGTCCGTGGGTCGTGGGTCGTGCAGATGGTCCGGTCCGGCACGGCGAGCGGGCCGACGGGGCACTGTGGGTGAAAGCGGCAGCCGGGGAGTGGCACGTGCGGGTCGGGCGGCTCGCCCGGGAGCTTGCCCGGGGAATTCGCGCCATCCGGATCGGGCGCCCCCGGGGATACCGATCCGTTCAGCCGGGGCACCGCGCCGAGCAGCGCCTTGGTGTAGGGATGCCGCGGATCGCCGATCAGCCGCTCGGTGGGCGCCGTTTCCACGATCTGGCCCGCGTACATGACCGCGACACTGTCCGCCAAGTGACGGACCGCGGCCAGGTTGTGGCCGATGACCAGCATCGTCAGGCCGAGCGTCCCGCGCAGGTCCCGGAGCAGGTTGATGATCGCGGACTGCACCGAGGCGTCCAGCGCCGAGGTGACCTCGTCCAGGATGAGCACCTCGGGCCGGGAGGCCAGCGCCCGGGCCAACGCCACTCGCTGACGTTGCCCGCCGGACAGGGTCCCGGGCCGGACGGCGGCGAGCGCGTGATCCAGGCCGACCAGCTCAAGCAGTTCACCGGCCGACTGGGCGGCCAGGGTCGCGGGGCGCAGGAGGGCGGCCTGCCGCGCCTCGTCGAGGGTGCGGCCGATCGTCAGCTGCGGATCGAGCGCGCTGTAGGAATCCTGCAGCACCATCTGAATCCCCAGCCCGGGCCCGCTCCGCCGGCGACGGCGGCCGGGCGTGACATCCTGCCCGTCCAGCAGCACACGGCCGGAGGTGAGCGGTGCCAGCCCGACCACGGCCCTGCCCAGGGTGGACTTACCGGAGCCGGACTCCCCCACCAGGCCGACGACCGAACCCCGCGCCACGTGCAAGCTGACCCGGTCAAGGGCCGTGAAGGCACGGCGCCCGGCATCGAGCCGGACGGTGATCTCACGCAACGTGAGGCTTCTCATGGGGCTCCTGTCCGTGGATGCCAGCACGCGACCCGGTGCCCTCGGCCGAGCTCCTCCATGGCGGGCGGCTCCGTGGCGCAACGTTCGCCGGCATGGCCGCAGCGGGAGACGAACGGGCAGCCCGGGAAGCGCTCGCCGGGGCCGGGCGGCCGGCCGGGGATGGTCGGCAGCCGCCGATCGCGCACGCCGGTCATGTCGAGGGCACAGGCGAGCAGCGCCCGGGTGTAGGGATGCGCGGGGCCCGAGCGCAGCACGTCGACGGGCAGGTCCTCGACCACCAGGCCCGCGTACATGACGACCACCCGGTGACAGGTTTCCGCCACCACCGCGATGTCATGGCTGACCAGCACGATCGACGCTCCCGTCGTGGAGTTGACGTCCCGGAGCAGCGCGAGGACCTGGCGCTGGACGGTAACGTCCAGCGCGGTCGTCGGCTCGTCGGCGATGAGCAGCCTGGCCTCGCCCATCAGTCCCATGGCGATGACGGCACGCTGCTGCGTCCCGCCGGAGAGCTGATGCGGGAACTGCCGGGCGCGGCGCTCCGGAGCGGGCACCGCCGCCGCGCGCAGCCGGTCGACCGCCCGGGCCCCGGCCGCGCGGCGCGACATCCCGTGATGGACCACGGCGGTCTCGGCGAGCTGAGATCCGACCCGCAGCACCGGGTTCATGGCCGTGCCCGGATTCTGGAACACCATCGCCGTGTGCCGCCCGAGCAGCGCCCGGGCCTGCCGCGGGCTCAGCCCGCGCGGGTCCTGACCGAGTACCTCCAGCCGGGTGGCGCGCACCACGCCCGGCTCCGGGACCAGCCCGGTCAGCGCCAGCCCGGTCAGCGTCTTGCCGCAGCCCGACTCGCCGACGATGCCGAGGATCTCGCCCGGGGCCACGGTGAGATTCACGCCCCGGACCGGTGTCAGCACCCCCTCCGCGGCGGGGAACGACACCTGGAGGTTCTCCGCGCGCACGGTCGCCGAACCCCGGTCGCCGCCGGCCACCGACGGCTTCGACGCGAGGATGGGCGCGGGATCGTCCGGCCGGGCGGGCCGCCGGTCCGCCTGAGCGCCGATGGCGCCCTCGCCCAGCAATTGGAACGCCACCCCCGCGAACACGATCGCGACGCCGGGGCCGAGGGCCGCCGCCGGCGTGTCGTAGATCCGGGTCAGCCCTTCGTTGAGGAGCTGGCCCCAGTCGTAGTCCGGGGACCGTACCCCCATCCCCAGGAAGCTCAGCCCGGAGATGGCCATGAAGGCCATCCCGACCGCGATGGAGAGGTTCACGAGCAGCGGCTCAGCGATGTTGGGCAGGACGTGGCGGACCACCAGCCGCGGGCGGCTGACACCGAGCATCCGCGCCGAGGCCACGTAGTCCGAGCGCGTCACCGACAGGGTGAGCGTCTGGGTGAGCCGGGCGAAGGAGGGCGCCATCGCCCCCGCGAACGCGATCACCGCACCGCCCGTGCCTCCGCCGGTCACCAAACCCAGAAAGATCATCAGCAACAGCGGGGGAAACGCCAGCAGCAACTCGATGAGCGCGGCCGTCGCGCGGGCCGCCCTGCGGCCGAGCATCGCCGGGAGCGAGCCGAGTGCGATCCCGGCGAGCGCCCCGACGGCGACCGACCCCACCGCGGTGAGTGCCGACAGCCTGGTCGCGACCAGCAGCCGGGCCAGGATGTCACGGCCGAGCGCGTCGGTGCCCAGCGGATGAGCCGAGGACGAGCCGAGCATGATGGCCTCGGTGTTCATCGCCCGAGCGGCCCCGCTCCAGAACACAGGCCCGGCCACCGACAGCACCAGCAGCGCCGTCACCATCACCAGGCCCGCCGCCCCGGTCGGAGTCTTGACCACGCCCCTGCGCCACCGGATCCCGCCCTGGCCCCGGCCGCGCGGTTCCCCGACCGAGCCGCGCATAGGCCGCCACTCCCGTACGGCCTGCCAGATCGCTATCGCCATGGATCATGCCTCCGTCAGGGCCGGCCGGGGATCCAGCCGCGCCAGTACGAGATCGACGACCAGGTTCGAGGTCAGAACCAGCGCGCCCAGCAACAGCACCATGGCCTGGGCGACGGGATAGTCCTTCTGCAGCACCGACTCGGTGATCGCCGACCCCAGCCCCGGCCACGCGAAGACCTTCTCGACCAGGACCGTTCCCATCACCAGGCCGGGGATGAGCATCCCGCAGATCGTCAACGCCGATGTCAGGGCGTTCGGCAGCACGTGCCTGACGTACAGCAACCGGGCGGGCAACCGTTTGGCCCGCGCCGTACGGACGTAGTCCTGACCCAGTTCCCGGAGCGCTTCGGCCCGGACGATGCGGGCCAGCATCGCGGCCGGCGCGGCGGCCAAGGAGAGCACCGGCAGGACGTACGAATCGGGCCCGCCGGCCCCCGCCACCGGCACCAGCCGCAAACCCACCGCGAACGTCGCGACCAGTCCCGCGGCGAGGACGAACTCGGGGACCACGGCGAGCAGCCCGGTGCCGGAGGTGAAGGCGAGCGCCCCTCGGCGATGCCGGTCGCCACGGGTGTGGATCGCGGCGAGCAGCCCCACGGGGACGGCGACCGCGACCACCACCAGGAACGCCAGACCCGCCAAGGTCAGCGTGTTCGGCAGCCCCGCCACCACGATGTCGCCCACCCGCTGGCCGCTCACCAGCGACGTCCCCAGATCCCCGGCGGGCAGACCGCTGAGATAGTCGAGAAACTGGTCGGGCAACGGCCGGTCCAGGCCCAGCTCGCTGGTCCGCTGCGCGACCTGCGCGGCCGTGGCCTCCGGCCCCAGCGCGGCCCGCACCGGATCGCCCGGGACCAGATGCATGAGTCCGAAGGACGCCGTGACCAGGATCGACAGCAAGACCACCAGCCTGGCGAACCGCCTGGCCGCGAACACGATCCAGGGATGTCGTCCCCGCCAGGCCGTATGCATTGGGTTCAACCGGGTCTCCTCGCCGCCTTCCGCCGGCCACGGTGCCGAGCGGGATCGATCTCCTGTCCCAGCCTCCGCGCCCGCCCTCCCGCAGTGCGACCGGCAGACGTCGGATCTGAAGCCGTACAAGCCCGGCATTCGTCCGCTGTGTCGGCCTTCCGCCCCGGTACAGGGTTCAGTTCGTAGCCATGACACCGCCGCACGTACGTTGCACGCCTCAGCGGTCGTGGCCGGCACGCACAAGTCGGTGACCGCCCGGCGGCCGGGCCATTAGGGCGGACTACTTCCGCGCGCGCTCCCGCGACTCCGCGGCCTCGGTATCGGCTGCAGGTGCTGCCGGTGCCCGTCGATGCCGCCTACGGGCCGGAGGGGCACCGCGTCAGACCCTGCGGATGATCGAGGCGGCGCATCGCCGAGGTCACTCCTCCCTGCTGCGAGGACGTCATGGACGGCATCGGCCTCCCGGGCCGTGCTGCTCCGGCATCATCGAATCCCTCGGCGGGAACACCTTGCGTCTCTTCCGCGCACCGAACTCCGGTCGTGGCGGCCCATCCCCGATCGCACTACGTGGTCTACGACGTGCTGCGTCACCGTGGCAGGGACGTGACCGGTTTGCCGCTGCGCGCGCTGTTGCAGGAACTGTTCGCGCCCGTTCTGGCGGCCGGTGTCCTGGCCCTGGGAATGCAGACGCTCGATGAGGCCGAAGCTCGGTCCTGGTACGCGACGATGCATGTGGCCGGGGTGGAAGGCTTGGAGATCAAGGCGACCGACTCCCGCTACGAAGGCTCCGCGCGGGGCTGGCAGAAGCTGAAGTATCGCACCTCTGTGGAGGCTGTCGTCAGCGGCTACGTCGGCCGTCCGGGGAGGCCGAGCGGGCTGCTGCCCGGCCGCAACGGAGATCGCTCCCTTTGCTGACCCCTGCCCGCGCTGAGCATCCCTGGCGGGCGGCTGGGCGGGCAGCCCCTACTTCCCTATTGAATAGGCGTGTTGTTCCTGTTCAGTAGAGGAGCTGATGTGACGGGCCGGCGCAAGGCCTGGGTGCCCGAGAGGCCGTGCGGAGCGGTGTTCGGCGGTCGATTCGGAGGGGTGGGAGGACCTGTCGGCGAGGGAACGGGAGGTGCGTGTCCGGGCCGGTGATCTGATCTTCTTATCGCCCGACTATCGGGTGGATCCACGCCTCGCCGCGTATGCGCGAGACAAGGGGTTCCGATCCTTCACGACAGAGACCAGGCGGAACTATGCGACAGACATCGGCCTGCTGCTGGACTTCCTATGGCGCCGCGGCCGCGCCTGGACGGAGACACAGGAGCAGGACCTGGAGGACTTCGAGCACTGGCGGCGGCAGGAGGAATCGAACCCGGCCAGGATCGGCGGCACCAAGGGGGATCGCGAACTGGCCGCGTTCATGCACCTGTTCAAGTGGGCCGTCAAGAACAAGGTCACGACGCACAACCCGGTGGCGACCAAGCAGGTGATGAGACGCTACGGCCAGATGCTGACCGTGCCGGCGGCGCGGTGTACACGTGGCTGTCGGGCCGCTACGACATCGGCCGCTACCAGCCGAGCTGAGTCGGCCATCTGCCATCCGGCCGGTGGGGGAGCTATCCTGACGGCAGCGACGGGACCGAAGGGAGCGCCGTGGGATGAGCGTCCACCTGCTCGATGGCGGAGTCCTCCGCGTCCCCACCGCGACAACGTTGCCCGACGGCAGCCACGTCACCGGTTCCCGGGACATCACATCGGATGACCCGGACTATGCCGAATGGCTGCCCCATGCGGTCCCCGCGAGTCATGCCGACAGCCGCCAGGCCCATGAGGAAAACGCCGCCATCTTGCGCAGCTGGGGGACGGCGGAAAGCGCCTCGCGCGAGCCTGTCTTACCCTGCGCCCTCCTCGCGAAACCACGTTGGTCGGATAGGTCATTCTGCGGCCGGCCCGCGCCAGCGCCGAAGAGGCCCGGCTCGCGCTGATCGCCGAGCAAGGCGACGCCAAGGCGTCCCTGCATCTGCTCAGCCGCACCGAAGACGAGCTCCGGCAGGCGCGCGAAGAATCTGCCAGCCAGCGCGCGGCGGCCGCCGAAGCCGACCTGAAGAAGACCACAGTGCAGCTAGCCACGAAGGCCGCCGCCGGCTTGGCGCTCCCCGACCTCGAAGACCTGGACGGCGGCCAGCGCGGCGTGCCGATGCCGCCAGGTAGCGGCATCGAGGCGGTCGGCCTGGACCGCGATGGCGGAGCAACCCCCTACCATCCGACCGGGGCGATCCGCCTGGATGCCGACGAACACGCCCTTGCCCTGGCCGTCGCCTTTCTCGCCCTCCGCAGGCCACAAGATCGCTGACCCGGGGCCCTTGTTCGCTCGGGTGTCACACGAACCAGCTGATCGACCTGTGAGCGTCGTTGAGCCACGTCGGGCAAGAAGGCTGAGTGGATCTGGTTCGCTTGGGATCTGACGAAATGATGACGCTTGCCTCGTTGACCGGTGGCTGCGACGACGGAAGCAGGCGTGCTGTCCTCCAGGAGGCATCAATCGAGATCGGCCCAACCCCATGGCTGGGCAGGAGAGCCGTCGCGTTCGCATCCGTTCCTCCGCAGCGACGGATCCGCTCGAACCTCGCAATAGACGGCGAACTGGCCATGTGGTGGCAGGCGGCGCAGGAGAGCTTCGGCCTGCACATGCGCACCGGCATCCCGCAGCGTCCCCAGCACACGAACGACCTCGTCCCGATTGCTGAGCGGCAGATGCCCTGAGATGCGCTCGGCCAGAGTCGTGACCTGCGCTTGAGCCCCCGCGTCCCGCAGGCGCTCAAGGACCAGCTCGAGATGCGCGTCGACGGCGGCCTCCCGTGCGAGGCGATCGGCGAGAACCGCGACCTGTTCGTGAGCCCCCCAGAACTCCAACTGGTCCAGCAGCTCCGACGCCGCTTCCGGGTCGTCGAGGGCGACGTGCCGGGCGGGGGCGCGGGCCAGCAGGATCTCGGCTTGTTCATCGTGCGTCCCGGCTTCCCAGAGCCAGTCCAGGAGGCTGGACAGCCCTTCTGGGCTGACGAGGGTGACTGTACGAGCGATATCACGTCCCAGCAGGATCTCGACCTGATCGTGCGCCTCGGACAATGTCAGGGCGTGGAGCAGCCGGGCGATCCCCCCGGGGTCGTCGAGGTGAGCGTGGTGAGCGGGATCACGCGCTATCAGGGCTGCGATCTGCTCCTGGGCGGCAATCGTGTACAGCGTTTCGAGCAACCAGCCGATCGCCTCTGGATCGTTGAGAGAAACGAAGCGGGCCGGATCTCGCGCCAGCAGGACCGCGATCGCCTCATGCTCTTCGGCCCTCCGCAACGCCTCCAGCACCGAACCGACCGTATTCGGGGCACTGAGATCGACACCCTGAACGGCGCGCTCGGCGAATGCCATCGCCTGCTCATGAGCCCCGACCTCCCGCAATCCTTGCAACAGCCGAGTGATCGAAAAGGGCTCGCTGAGATCGACAGTGTGAACAGCGCGCTCGGCCAATGCGATCGCCTGCTCATGAGCCTCAGCCACGCGCAGCAGTTCCAACAGCCGGATCGTCAGGTAGGGGTTATTGAGATCGACATCGCCAACGGCCCGCTCGACCAGTGCCATCACCTGATTACCCTGGCCAATCGACGGCAGGGCGTGTCGGAGCAGCGAATCGAGCGCCAAAGGGTTGGTGAGGGCGACTTCCCCGACGGCACGCTGGGCCAGGGCCTCAACCTGCTCGTTGGCCTCGGCCTCCCCCAAGACAGAAAGCAGGGTGACAACCCCATACAGGTCGACGAGGGGGATGCTGCGCGCCAGATCACGCGCTAGCAAAGCGTCTACGTCCTCATCCGCCCCGATCTCCCGCAGGATGCGGAACAGGGCAACCACCCCGTACAGGTCGTCAAGGGGGATGCTGGAGGCCAGGCCGCGCGCCAGCAAAGCCTCTACCTCCTCATTCGCCCCGAGCTCTTGTAGCGTGCCCAGAAGCGCGGCTGCGGTGGCCGGCTGATCGACAGTGGTGTGCTCGAGGACGTGTCGGAGGACTCGGAAATCGTCGGGAAAGACCTTCAAGAGCCGGAATGCGGCGGGCGGGCTGTCATAGGCGGTGGCGTGCTTCCACAGCTGGGCAGCCGCCTTGTAGAGGCCGCGGTCGTAGGCCGATACGCCGAGGGCGTATAGGGTCGCGGGCTGAGTCAGGCGAGCGGCCGCACTCCAGAAGCTGTCGGGTGGATAGAGGCCGGCGCGTTCACGGCGGCCGGTCTGTTCGAGGTAGTCGGCAAGCCGGCAGACCGGCGCCCCCGAACTCGTGGTGGTGCGCGGGCGTGCCCGGGTGATGATCCAGGGGATGCCGCTGCCGCGCCGGGCGGCGTAGGCGAAGGCCGCCTCCAGCCAGTCGTCGCCGAGGGCGTCCCATTCGTCGTCGGTGAGATAGCCGGGCGCGGCGTCGGCCAGGAACCGGTCGGACAGGTGGGGGCCGTAGCCGAGGCGCCGCGCATCCATGGCGGCGTGGATGAGCGCTCGGACGGCAGGCGGGGCGGTGCGGTAGCGGTCCAGCAGGACGGGCACGCCGGCGAGGTATTGGGTGATCTTCCCGTCGGCGGCCTCGGCAGCAGCGCGGGCCAGGCGCGGGTCCCGATGGACGGTGTCGGCGAGCCGCTGGGCGTCCTGGCCGGTGAAGGCGTCGGGAAGCTGGATCTTGTGGCCGGTCAGCAGTTCGCGAGCCTGGGCGTGCGGGTCGGCGCCGCCCGCAGGCCGGGTGGTGAGGGTGTCCCAGTGCTCGGGCCACAAGGTGGCCAGCACCAGAACGGGCCCGCGATCAGGGGCGCGAAGCAGTTCACGGAGGCCTGCGGCGACCTGTTCGCCCAGTGGAGTGTCGAGGTAGAACTGCGCCTCGTTCAGCCACACCACGGTACGCGGCTCGACGCGAGTGAGAGCGGCCAGGGCGGCGTCGGGGTGGGAGGGGTCGATCGGATGCCACAGCCGCCAGTCCTGCCCCGAGCGACGCAGCGGGGTGAGAGCTTCCCAGCAGGCCCTGGTTTTGCCGGTGGAGGAGCCGCCGACCAGAACCTTCAGCGTGCTCTCGCCCGCCAGAGCGCGCTCGACGGCCGCGGCGAGTTCCCGGTCGTGCCGGCGCCGCACATAGGCGGGCAGCGGCGGCAGGCCGGGGTGTTCGTCGAGGTCGATCGCTTGGTGGATTTCCAGGAGGAACGGGTTGGTCACGGCCTCCAGGGACTGCCCGGGCGATGGGCCGCTCGCCGTGTCCTCCTTGAGACGGGGCAACGTCAGCAGCTGCCCGGAGGTGAGGCCGAGGAGTTCCCACCAGGTGGTGGCATCGGGCAGGGTGTCGATCAGAGTGATCGGCACGATGGTCAGATCGGAGACGCCCTGGCGGGGGGCGTGTTCGGAGATCACACCGACGACGTGGTCGCCGACCAGGACTGCGGCGCCGGACATACCCGACCACACCGAGCCGGCCAGGGTCTGATCGGCCGGCGGGAGCGGCCGGGGGCTGTGGCGGGTTTGGAGCGTGAGCAGGCCCGGCCCCGGGCGCTGGGCGATGGGGATCCCGCCCCTCACGTGCGCGGGCTGGCGTGTGGCGCCCGTGGCCGTCTCAGACTCGATGAACGCGGGGAATCCGACCGCGTCGCAATCCTCGACGACCGCTAGCCGCTCGGTGCGTTCGGCGATCCGGGCGAAGCCGAACCGGGAAAGCGGCCCGACGTCCTGCTCGAGCTCCACGATGGCCAGATCGGCCAGGCCGAGATCTCCGGCCAGAAGGACGCGCGCCTGCCACACCTGCTTCGAACTCCCCGGTCCGGGGCTCGCGCGCCGGACGAGCGTCTGCCCGCGGACGACCGCGTGCAACGAGGTCAGAACATGGCGCCCGTCGATCAAGAACCCCGACGCGTACTCCCATTCCGTACGAGCCGTCGGACCACTACCCACGGTGATCTCGGCGATAACCTCGACGAACCGGTCTTGGATCGCCACGGATGGCTAGCCCATCATGGACGATGAACGGCGGGCGACCTTGATCGGCTTGCCGTCGCGGTCGACGGGCGGCTGCAAGACGACGGTGACCGTCTGCACCTGGTCGTGCTCGATCTTGCCGCCTGCGCCAGCCTCGATCACCCACACCTTGACCTTGCCGCTGCCCTCGCCGCTCTTCTTCACCCCGACGTGAAACTCCAAGGTGACCTCTCCGACCGGGAACTGGATGTCCGCATCGGCGCCCTTAGCCATCGCGTCCATCAGCTCCCGACGAATCTCCGCGATCGCCTCCGCCAGTCCGAGCTCCGCCACGCGCCCTCTCCATCCTCAAGAAGACCAGCCAGGAACCTCGATCATAGGCAACGAAACCCCGCGCTCCTGGCGCTTTCAGCGCATGGTTCGGTAACCAGAGGTGTCCACGCCATCGCAGGTGCCCAACAAGTGACCGGATCGGCCCCGCCGGACCACGAGGGTCACATCACGAGCGCCGCGCAGCGAGCGGGCCACCAGAGCCCTTGATCACTGCTGTGGCAGCCGCTTTGGCGCCGTTACCTATGGGGGGCATCGTCAGCATCACCCACCAGCGCTGTCCAGTGGGCCAGGGCCTGCCGGGTAGCCAAGGTTTCGGGGTGTTCGGCTCCTTGTATGCGTTCGGAGATCGGGAGTAGGGCGGCGAGCTGGTCACGGGCAGCAGCCGCATCTCCCGCCATCCCGGTGAAGACGGGCCTTCCCCCACGGAAGTGGACACGCGTTCGGGGTATGTCATGCCGTCAGCGGCAGCTTAACCGATCTTTGTTCGTGTAGACGTTCGTAGGCGATCGGGCTGAGGTCTCCGTTGGTGGAGTGTCTTCGGGTGTTGTAGCGGGTCAGCCGGCGAAAGACGGTGCGTCGGCAGGTAGCGGCGTCGCCGTAGTGGCGGGCGCCTCGCAGGGTTTCGCGTTTGAGGGAGGCGTGGAAGCTTTCGCAGGCGGCGTTGTCGGCGCTGGTCCCGACAGCGCCCATGGACCGGGTGACGCCCTGGCTGCGGCAGAGGGCGGCGTAGTACTTGGACCCGTACTGCGCCCCGTGATCGCTGTGAAAGATCGAGCTGGTCAGATCACCGCGGGTGGCCGCGGCCATCGTCAGCGCGTCGCCGACCAGGTCGGTGCGCATGTGATCGGCGATCGACCAGCCCACGACCCGGCGGCTGAAGCAGTCCAGCACCGTTGCCAGGTAGAGGAACCCGCCGTCGCCGAGCGGTAGATAGGTGATGTCGCCCATGTATTTGCGGCCCGGCTCGCGGGCGGTGAAGTCTCGCTGGAACAGGTCCGGCACCGGGGTGGCGGCCGGATCGGGAACGGTGGTGCGGATCCGGCGGCGCAGTCGGATTCCGGCGATGCCGAAGACGCGCATCACCCTGGCGACGCGTTTCTCGTTGACCAGGAGGCCAGCCTCGTGGAGTCCGGCCGTGATCCTCGGGGAACCGTAGGTGGCGTCGAACTCGCTGTGAACCGCGCGGATCTGTGCGGCCAGGGCCGCGTCGGCCGCCTGCCGGGCGGCTCGTGCGTCGGCGCCGGCCCGCCACTTGTAGTAGCTGGCCCGGTTCAGGCCGATTACCTGGCACAACCGCTTCACGGTGAAGGTGTTCCGGTGGTCGTCAACGAACTGGTAGCGGTTCACCAGTGCGTCTCCCCGGCGAAATATTTGGCCGCCTTGCGGAGAATGTCACGCTCGGTGGTGAGCTTCTTCTCGCTGGCCTCCAGCTCGCGCACCCAGGCTTCCAACTGCGCGATCCTGTCCTCGCCCTCCTCGCCTGTCCTGCCGGGCGGCCGTCTGGCAACAGCAGCCGCGGCGGTGCCGGCTCGCCTCGATCTGCGCGCACCCGGATCACCCACTCGCGCAGGCTTCCCCGGCTCACGCCCAGATCCACGGCGATGCCCTTATAGGTCGCACTGGGGGTGGACTCGTACAAGGCCACAGCATCGGCCCTGAACTCCTCCGAGTAGTCCTTCGACGCCATCGGCGATCTTCTCGCTTCCTCCGGATCAATCAAGATCCAGTATCAGCGTGTCCACCAACCAGGGGGAAGCACCGATCTTCACCCCTTGGAATCAATCATCTAGTACGCCGACCAGCTCAGAATCTGCTCGTCGTTTTCCAGCGACCGGATACGGTGCTGAACCTCACGGGAAATCTCCGGCGACTCTCCGTACTTCTGAGCCAGCCACGTGGTCATGCGCAGCAACCGGGTCCTACGCAACACCGGATAGGCAGGCGAACTCGTTACGTCGTATCCGTAGGCGTCACAGAACTCGCCGTACTCCTTCGGCGTAACCCAGCCGCAATCGCGCTCGATCGCAGTCAGCACAAGATCCCATTCCGGCTGCCCGATGGCGCATTCTCCAGGTCCACCCACCGCAACCGGCCATCTGATCCCCGCACCAGATTGTCGACGTGGCCATCCCCATGGACTGGACCGGTGCTGAGATCGACGCGAGCATGAGCAAGACCCCTGTCCATCTCGGCGGCGATGTCTCGCAGCCGTTGCTGATCATGGTCAGGCAGTCCCACCGCCCCGGCTATCCGATCAGCGACCCGCGCCAGGGGCTCAACGCAGGGGAGCTCCAGCGGTGAAGGGATGGGAAGCGCGTGCAGCCGCCGAAGTTCTCGACCCAGCTCTATGGGCGCCGACGGCCGGGGCTCGGGAATCTCGGCTTTCGACCAGCACAGGCTCGCTGACGATTGGCCGCGCCGCGCATAGTCCTTCCTCCAGGAGCCACGCGAATCTCTCGAACAGCTTGTTCCCAACGGTCGGCTGATCGGCCGACCCGGGCAACCACACCCGCGTGCGGGAATCGGAACACCGCGTTCTCGCCCACTCTGACCAGCTCGACTGAAGAATAGTTGATCTTGGCTGCTGCCGCCGCCGAAAGTGCCGTGGCCAAGGTGCTCTTGGCGTTGAAAGGCTCCACAACTCCACATCCTGCCCCCCGCGCGAAGACATGGGGCAAGCCAAGGAGTTACTCATCGAGCCGACGTCGACGCCAAACGGAGCCCAGGACGGGGCGAGCCTGCTCGCTCACCGGCTGCACGCCGTCGTCGCCGGGGAGCGTGCGCTGGTGCTGGTCGTCAGCACCACGCCCATGCCGTACAGGGCCAGCACGCTCACGTAGCAGGTGCATCGCACGGTGGCGGACATCGGACATCGGACGTCGGCAGAGCGCTTCGTTTGCGTGGCTTGGGGCTGGCCCGCGTCGCGAGGCAGTCCGCGCGCTGTTGAGACGCTGGACCGATTGCGGATACGCGTGTACAAACGCGCGTAAAGTGCCAGCAGACCGAGCTGGAGTGCTCATGCCTCTACCTGGGATGGCCGCGGTCGTTGACGGTGTCACCTGCGGCCGGGCGGCGCCGGGACCGGCCGCGAGGGGCGTCGGCGGATGAATCCGCTTGAGCGGGTGCGCTCCCTGGTTGCCCGCGCGCCGGTGACCGTGCTCGTGGGCGGTGACACGGGCATGGGCAAGACGTGGCTGGCCCGCCGCGTCCTGGCCGGGTCGGTGGCGGCGACGAGGGTGGTGGTGGGCTGCCGCGGTCTGCCAGCGGAGCCGCACGTGGTGATCCGGGAACTGGTCGCGTGCCTGGGCGGCGATGAGGAGCGGGCGCTCGCGGGCGGCGCCTACCGCGTGTGCCGGACGGTCCGCGCGCTGCTGGGCGGCGCGGCGGAGTCGGTGTTGCTGGTGGTGGAGGATGTGGACCAGGCGGATTCGGACTCGCTGCAGGTGTTGCGGTACCTGGCCACCAGGCCGCCGCCCGGTGTGGCGATGCTGATGACCTTCACCCCGGGGCGGTGGATGGCGCGGCTGGGGTCAGCGGCCGGGGTGGTGGAGCGCGTCGACCTGGGCCCCTTGCCGGTGGCTGTCGTGGCGGAGCTGGCCGGGTTGGCGCCCGGCCCTGAGGCAGAGGCGCTGCGCGAGCTGACGGGCGGGGTGCCGCTGTTGGTCGAGCAGGTCCTGGCCGCCGGGCCGGGGGAGGTCCCGGCGCAGGTGCTGGACCTCGTCCAGGGCAGGCTCGCCGGCCTGGACGAGCGGGCGAGGCAGACGCTGTGGGCGGCGGCGACCGTGTGGTCGGCGGGTGGCGTGGCGTGCGTCCCGCTCATGGCACGGATATGTGGGCCGAGTGCGGAAACGGCCCTGCTGGAGGGTGTCGCGGCCAGGCTTTTGATCCGTCGCGAGGATGGCACGTTCGCGTTCGCGCCGCCGCTGCTCGGCCGGGCCGCGGCGGCGAGCGTCCCGGCGAGTCGGCGCACCCTCCTGCACGCGGCCCTCGCGCAAGCGCTGGCCGCTCAGGACGGCGGCGCGCCGCCCGAGCAGCTGATCTACCACCTACGTGCCGCGGGGCAAGCGGCTGAGGCGGCCAGGCACGCCGAACGCGTCGCCGAACAGGCGGTACGCGCCGGCGCCACGGCGCGCGCGGTGCGGCTTTTGCGGGACCTGCTCGGCGAGGCAGACCTGCCCTCTCGCACGCGCGCCGGGCTGGCCGGCAGGCTGGGCCGCCTCGCGGTAACCAGCCTCGGCTGCGAGGAGACCATTGACCTGCTGCGCACGATTCTGATCGACCCGCTGCTGCCCCAGGGGCTGCGCGGCGAGCTCCGGCTCCACCTCGGTCTGCTGTTGATGAACCAGGCGGGCGACACCGCCGGCCGTGGTGAGCTGGCCCGTGCTGCCGCCGAGTTGCACCGCCGTCCGGCCCTGGCCGCCCGTGCCATGTCCGCGCTGGCCTTGCCGTACGGCGGGGCGGGCCCGCTGGCCGAGCACCTGGAGTGGCTCGCGAAGGCCGAGCGGGCACTGCCGCAAACCGGGGACCCGGCGCTACTCACGGGCGTCCGGGTCAACTGCGCGGGCGCGCTGATGCAGTATGGCGAGCATCGCGCCTGGACGGCTGTCGCAGCGCTTGCCGGTGATGCGCAGACCGCCGCCGAGCGGATGCAACTGGCCCGCGGCTACTGCAACTTGGCCGGGCCCGCAATGGCACTGGGCCATCCGCGTCCCGCCGCCGACTATCTGCGGCGCGCCGAGGAACTGGCCCGCCACGCCGGGCCGTCCTATCCCCTCGCCCGCATCACGGAGGTGAGCCTCTACCACGAGTGGGTCACCGGACAGCGTGAAGGGCTGGCCGAGCACGCCCGGCGGCACTTAGCCGACCACGCAGGCCGGCCCGCCGCCACCGCCAACGCCGCACTGGTGCTGGGCCACCTCGCCCTGGCCAAAGGCGAGTGGCACGAAGCGGAGGAACTGCTGTCCGCGCCGGGCCTTGACGGCTCCATCGGCTGGTACGGCATCGAGTTCGCCCTCGGTACGGCGGGGCGGATACGGCTGGCGACGACACGCGGCCGATGGCCGGCCGAACTGGAGGAGGCCCTGCAGGTGTTCCGGGCCAAGGGCGTATGGGCCTGGGCGGGTGAACTCGTCGACGCCGCGATGGAGGCGCTGATCTTGCACGGCCGAACCGGCCAGGCTCGCCTGCTGCTGAAGGAGTTCACTGCCGACGTGCGCGCACGCGACTGCCCCTACGCCCAGGCGGTCGCCGTCCACGGCCAGGCCACTCTGGCCGCGGCCACTGACCGGCCGGAGGCGGCCGAACTGTTCACGCGCGCCGCTACCGCGCTGGCCGCCGTCTCCCGGCCCTACGAGCAGGCCAGAGCGCTGGAGAACGCCGGCCGGTGCACGCTGCCCGGCGGCCTCGGCCAGGTGACGGCCGCCGCCCGCCTCTTCACCGCCCTCGACGCCACCTGGGACGCCGCCCGGTGCGCCAGCCTGTTGCGAGAGTACGGCGGCGCCGCCGAGCCCAGGCGCGGCCGCCGCGGCTACGGCAAACAGCTGTCACCACGCGAGCGCGAGGTGAGCCGGCTCGTCGCGCTGGGTCGTACCAACAAGGAGATCGCCGAAGTGCTCTTCCTGTCCCCGCGCACCGTGGAGCAGCACGTCGCCCGGGTCATGCGCAAGCTCGGCACCAGCACCAGGGACCAGGTCCACCTGAAGCTCCTCGAATGAGCCAGCGGCCATTACCTACTATTTCCCGGATTGTTTCCCCTGCCGGACCTCACGCAAGGTGCTCTCCAACACCCCCCACTGAAGGAGACCCCTTCGTGCGCACCATCAAAGCCCTGATCACCGGGGCAGGACTGGCCCTGGCCCTCGCGGCACCACTGTCCGCCGCGCCGGCCTCGGCCGCACCCGGACCACTCGCCGACTACGTCGTGCTGCTCGGCGACGCGAACGCCGACCCCGCCGCGGTGGCCGCCCACCACGTGCGCAGGCACGGCGGGCACACCGGCCACGTCTACCGCCATGCCCTGCGCGGCTTCTCCGCGCAGCTCACCCCGGCCGCCGCCGAGGCGTTACGCCGCGATCCGCGCGTCACCTCCATCCAGCCGGATCACCTCATGTCCATCACCGACCAGGCCGTGCCCACCGGCATACGCCGGGCCGGCGCCGTCGCCAACCCCAACCTCAAGATCAACGGCGTCGAGGACTACACCGCCGACACCGACATCGCGATCATCGACACCGGCATCGACGCCGGCCACCCCGACCTCACCGTCGCCGCCCGCACCGACTGCCTGAACACCACCATCTGTCGCGACAACACCGGCCCCGACGACCACGGACACGGCAGCCACGTCGCCGGTACCGCCGCCGCTCGCGACAACGGCATCGGCGTGACCGGGATCGCCCCCGGCGCCCGCCTGTGGTCGGTCAAGGTGCTCAACGCCCAGGGCAGCGGCCAGCTGTCCGGCGTCGCCGCCGGGGTGGACTGGGTCGCCGCCCACGCCGGCGAGATCGAGGTGGCGAACATGAGCCTCGGCTGCGACAACTGCGCCACCGACGCACTCGACCAGGCCATCGCGGGCGCCGTCGCCAAGGGCGTGGTGTTCGTCGTGGCCGCGGGCAACAACCGCAAGGACGCCCGGACCTTCTCACCCGCCAACCATCCGGACGTGGTCACCGTCTCCGCGCTGGCCGACTTCGACGGCGCTCCGGGCGGCCGGGCCGCCTCCACCTGCCGTGCCGACCAGGACGACACGCTGGCCGACTTCAGCAACTTCGGCCCGCTCGTGGAGATCGCCGCGCCCGGCACCTGCATCCTGTCCACCTCCAGGAACGGCGGCTACGCCACCCTCAGCGGCACCTCCATGGCCGCGCCACACGTCGCCGGCGCGGCCGGGCTCCTCACCGCCTCCGGCCACCGCGCCACCAACCGCGACCAGGTGCTGTCCATCCGCCAGCGACTCATCGACACCGGCTCCTCCGACTGGCGTGATGACTCCGGAGACTCCATCCGGGAGCCGCTCCTGAACGTGACCTCCACCCAGGACTACCCCGCCGGCTCCGCCGACCCCGGCCGGCCCACCGCGTCGTTCACCAGCTCCTGCTCCACCGCGAGCCTTACCTGCTCCTTCGACGCCGGCTCCTCCACCGACCCCGACGGCACCATCACCAGGTACACCTGGGACTTCGGCGACGGCTCCACCACCACCGGCAAGACCGCCTCCCACACCTACCCCCGGCCCGGCTACTACAGCGTCCTGCTCACCGTCACCGACAACTCCGGCAAGACCAACACCGCCCGCCGTCTGGTCAAGGCCGGCGACCTGCCGCCCACCGCCGCACTGTCCGGACGCTGCCAGTCCTCCTCCTGCACCTTCGACGGCCGCGGCTCCAGCGACGAGGAGGGCGCCATCACGAGCTACCGGTGGGACTTCGGCGACGGCTCCACCGGTTCCGGCGCCACCGCCGCCCACGCCTACCCCGCCGCCACCGCCACCTACACGATCCGCCTCACCGTGACCGACTCAGCCGGGCAGAGCGCCGCCGCCACCGGCCGGGTCCGCTGCACCAAGGTCGTCACCACAGCGATCTGCTTCATCCAACCCTGAAGACCGGTGGAGCCCCGAACGCGGGGCTCCACCGTCCACCCCCTGGGGGCTGGCCAAGGCCGAGCGCCCCTAACACCGCAGCGGCTACGGCGACGCGGATGTGGATGTGGATGCGTGATGCGCGACGTCATCCAGCCCGGCCCGGCAGGGTCGATCGCCGCGCCAGCTGGAGGGTGGGGTGCCGGAGCTCACCACGTACAGGTCGGAGTCTGCGGGGATTGCGTCGGTGAACATGTCGATCACTTGGCAGCGGTTTGTCTAGGTGGTGGCCGGCCAGGAAGTCCCGGGCGCGCGTGGTGACGTTCCCGCGTTCGAGGAGGACGCCGGTCAGGTGGGGGTGGGCGGCCAGGATGGCCGCCAGTGCGGTGGCGAGCCGTTGTGTGCGGGCGGTCATGAACGTGTCGAACAGGCTCGCCGTGTCGGGGTGGTCGCCGAGGTAGTCGTAGGGGGAGTGGTGGTAGCCGCCCAGCAGGGGCGGGCGGCCGTGAGTGATGGTGTCGGCCAGCGTGAGGGCGGTCTTCCACCACAGGGGTTCGCCGGGCATCAGTGTGGCGGGGGCCATGCTGTCGGAGCGGGTGCTGATGAGCGTGGCGCCGCTGTCGGTGAGCCGGTAGCTGCCACCGGAAAGAACGGCCACGAGGTCGAGGGACGCGCGAGCATGCGCAGCAGCCGGTGCAGCATGTCCAGCCGTGGGGCGGAGCCGATTCGGATCCGGGCTGGGTGTCTGGCGGTGGCCTTGGCCCGGGGCGGGAGGGGTGAGGTGGGCCAACTCCTCCGGATCGGGGAACAGGCGTGATGGAAGGCACCACCCCCGCCAAGAACCGGTGGAAGCGCGGCCCGCCATGTCGGGGTGTGCAGGTAGTCGTAGCCGATGCCGCGCCCGCGCGCCGCCCGTTCGCGGCCGTGGGCGCGGTGGCCGCCGCCCTCGGGGATGCGGCCGAGTTTCTTGACGTCCAGATGGATCATGTCGCCGGGGGCCGGGGGCTCGTAGCGGTTGGCGCTCTGGCGGTGGGCGCGGATCGGTGTGCCGGTCACCGGGTCACAGGCCGCCGGCGCAGGGATGCCATGGCGGCGCAGGATGCGGGTGATGGTGCGGGCCGGCACCCCGGTCGCCGCCGCGATCCGATCCGGTCCGGCTCGTAGGTCGGCACGGGCAGCCGGCACTTGCTGCTCGGATCTCCGGCGGAGTGCGGCGCGGGCTGGATCGTGGCCCGCTGCGCCGTTCCCGCAGCCCGTCCCAGCCTTCCTCGTGGAAGCGGCGCAGGCCGTATCGGCAACAGCGTTCGACCTTCGGCCCGAAGATGAGGACTGGCCACGTGGGCGCTGGGAGCGGTTCTGCAAAAGGCGCCGGCGCTCGGCCTGAACCGGGTCCTTCTCACCTGTGACGATGGCAACTCCGGCTCGGCGCGCAGCATCGTATGCAACGGCGGTGTCCTGGAAGACGTGCGCCGCACCGATGGCGGAGTAAAGCGCCGCTACTGGATTACTCTCGATGATCCTGGCCACAAAGTTCGTTGACGGCGGCGACGGGCACCACGTAGCGGACGGCGAGTCCGTCACACTCTGTGGCCCCGTCCGTTGCCTCGGGAGGCCAGTGACCAGCTCGAGATGAAGCCGCACCATCCGATTCTCCACCAGCCTGACCTCATCCCGGAGAACCAACCAGAGTCATTCCTTGTATGTACCGGGCTGTCTCCTCCAGCGAGCCGCCCCATCGATGGCCGTCTCCAGGCCGCCGTCGTGGCGGTGCTGCGCGCCCGTAGGTGGGCCCGCCGCCGCGCCGCCCGCCCGAGCTGGCCCATGGTCGTGCGGCGCCGTACCTGCTGCCCATCGCCTTGTTCGTCTATCTGCCCGACCTGATCGGCGTGGTCACGAACAGGGCCGGCGACATGGGAATGATCACCAATGTGTGGCCGGGCCTGTTCGTCTGGACTGCCGCCGTCCTGGCCGCCGTGACCACCATCCTGACCAGGCTCATCACCCGCGGGAGGCTCAGGCCACAGGCGTAGTCAGGAAATGAATCAGCCCAGCCCGGTCGGAACCGGACTGGGCTGATTCGCGTGCGGCGCTATCGCGGCGACCAGATTCCCGTCGCGGCGGTGGCGCGGGCGTAGTCGGCGAAGTCTCGTGCCGGGCGGCCGAGGATCTTCCGCACGCCGTCTTCCACCTGGGCGTTACGACCGTCCAGCACAGTGGTGAACAGGTAGATCAGGAAGCCGACCGTGTCGTCAGGCAGGCCCGCCTCCTTCAACGCTGTCGCGTAGTCCTCAACGCTGACCGGGACGAAGGCGACAGGCCTGCCAGTGGTGGTGGCGATCTCCGAGACGGCGTCGGCGAAGGTGAGCAGCCTGGGCCCGGTCAGCTCATAGATCTTCCCGTGATGTCCATCCTGGGTGAGTACGGCGACAGCGGCGTCGGCGAGGTCGTCGGCGTCGACGAACGGCTCGGGGATATCGCCGACAGGAAGCACGACCGCGCCTTCGAGCACCGGCTCCAGCAGGTAGTTCTCGCTGAAGTTCTGGTTGAACCAGCTCGCGCGCAGCACCGTCCACTCCACGCCGGCGCCGGCCACGATCTCCTCGCAGACCTGAGCCTCCGCCTCTCCGCGCCCAGAGAGCAGGACCAGCTTCTCCACCCCCGCACTCACTGCCTGCTCGGTGAACGCCCTGATCGCAGCAGGCGCAGCTGGCGCGGCAAGGTCGGGGAAGAAGGACACATAGACGGTCTGGACGCCGTTCAGCGCGGCGGGCCAGGTCTGCGGGTTCTCCCAGTCGAAAGGAAGGGGGGCGCTGCGGGAGCCCACGCGGGGATCGGCACCCAATTCGCGGAGCTGGTCCACAATTCGCCGACCGGTCTTCCCTGTGCCGCCGAGGACCAGGATCGTCTTGTCAGTTCGCATGTGCTTCATTCCTTTCAAGGAGGCTGGTGATTTGGGCCGCCGGCTTCGCGTTCGTGTTCTCGTTGAGGCGTTGCGCGCCGTACACCACCAGGGCCCAGGCCAGGCAGCCGAATGCCGCGGTGTGGAAGAGTGCGCGGACGAGGTTCCAGCGGACCCAGGTGTTTTCGAATGCGCTTCGGACCGAGGCGAGGTCGTCAATGTGGCGGGGGTTTCCTGCATTGGCGAGTTTGTCGTTGAGGGGGACGTTGATCCCGCTCGTGATAAGGAAGGCGACCAGATAGAGCGCGAGCGCGGCGATGATCCACGGCAGGGCTGCCCTGCCGTGTCCGCGCCAGGCGAGGAATACGGCGAGGCCGAGGATCGGGATCGATCCCATGAACATCAACATGAAGACGGGATTGAGGATCGCCTTGTTGATGTTCTGCATCGCCTCGATCATGGTGCGGTGGGAAGAGCGTCCGAGACCGGGCATGACCGAATAGGCGAAGGCGGCGAACAACCCCGCCATCAGACCTGTGGAAATGGTCGCCGCGAGCAGGGTCGCGGTCTGCAGGAATTTCATGCGATTCCCTTTCTCTTTGGTGGGCGCGCGAAAGCCGCACTCTTTGCTGTATTGATGGAGGGCGCACCACGCCGAGGGCGGCTACACAGGGGCCGTTCGGGGTGATCTCCCTCGCAGCGAGTAGAGAATAGGCAGGGAGGTGCCGTCGGGTCCTTGGGGCAGGATGCGGCGTCCGGGGAATTCGGTCGGTGTGCTGACGAGCCGGTCGCCACCACAGACGACAGCTCGTCGAACAGGTTCGAAGGCACCTCGATGTGCAGCTCCCCGACAGGATCGGCGAGGGCGCCGGGCCTGGCGCGCCCGACGCCTGGGCCCGCCGGGCCAGCGGCCGGTCGGCGCCCAGCAGGTGCACGGCGCGGATCGCTCGCATGGCCGGACTCCTGGAGACCACCGACGGCTACACCGGAGGGGCCGACGATCGCCTTCCCCTGGTGTGGGAGCTCGGGTAGGTCTCAGACGCTCGCGAGGACACTCTCCCGCTGGCTGGACGGCTTGCCGGCGCGGGAGCGGACGAGGCGGACGAGGCGGGAGACGAGGACGGCGGCGCTGCTGAGCGCGCCCGCGGCGGCGAAGACGTAGAGCGCGAGCCACACGTAGGTGATCTGCTCCAGCGTTCCCGCCCTGTTCATGACGACGCCGAACAGGTCGGCCAGGCCGAAGAAGAACGCGATCGGCACCAAGTACGGCACCAGCCGCACGCCCACCCGCCAGACGGCCTTGCCTTCGCGGCGGTGGGCCCAGCGGCCGGACCGCAGGACGCCCATGACGCCGAGGCCGAGGACGAGCGCGCTCAGGCCGGCCAGCCAGTAGTCCGCGGACATGGTGAACGGCTCCTGGACGGAGTGGGAGCGGCCTTCGAGGATGTCGATCAGGCCGTCGCTGATCAGGAGTGCGTCGTCGCCGGAGACCATGCCGGTGTTGGTGACGACGGCGATGCCGTACTTGCTGTCGGGCAGCAGCGTCTGCGCGGCGTTGTGGGTGAGCAGCCAGCCGGTGTGGCGCAGCTCAGGTGCTCCGCCGAGGGTCTTGCCCGTGGTCCAGCCCATGGCGTAGGTGCTTTCGGCCACGCCGGAGGGGGTGTGGGTGGTCTTCAGGATCTGGTCCGTCAGGACACGGCCGCCGCCGTTCTGGGCGGCTAGCCAGCGGCCCAGGTCGTCGGCGGTGCTGACGACCCCGGCGCCGCCGTTGATGAACCAATTCGGCTGGGAACGCTCCAGGATCTGGCCGTAGGCGCGGATGTAGCCCGCGGCCTGGCCGGGGAGCTCGGAGGTGGTGTTGACGGTCGCGGTCGACTTCATGCCGAGCGGCCCGAACACCCGCTGGACCATGTAGTCGGCGAACGGCACCCCGGCCACCACCTCGACCAGCCGCGCAGCGACGGCGAAGTTGGGGTTGTGGTAGGCCATCTTGGCGCCCGGGTCGCCGGCGAGCGGGTAGCTCCGCAGCATCCCGACGGCGTCCTTGAGCGTGGCCGGCGCGTCGAGCGCCAGCTCGGGGAAGCTGCGGTCGCTCATCCCCGAGGTCTGCTGGAGCAACTGGCGCACGGTGATCTTCGTGGCGCGGGCGTCGGCCAGGGTGAACTCGGGGAGATAGGACCGCACCGGGGCGTCCAGGTCGATCTTGCCCTCGTCGACCAGGCGTAGCACCCCTACGGCGGTGAACGACTTGGACAGCGAGGCCAGCGGCATCGGGGTGCTCTTGGTGATCGCCTCGCCCTTGGCGGTGTGGCCGTAACCCGCGACCCGCACGATCTGGTCGCCCTTGGTGACCGCCACCGCGGCGCCCGGCAGACCGGTCCGCTCCACGTAGTCGCGCACGTACGTGTCGATCGCGTCGGCGTTCAGGTCACCGGTCCGCACCGCTGCCGCCGAGGCCTGCCCTGCGGGCACTCCCACCGCCAGCAGCACACCGGCCACCGCGGCGATCTTCCGCATCATGTTCATGGGCTTCCTTCCAAGATTTCCGTCTGCCAGGAGGAGACGGTAGGAGTTCACGCAGGTACGGCGTAGTGCGCGATCGTCGGGTCGTTACCCCGACTTTCGTCGGGTCTGGTCTTCGTCTCCGCCCAGGGCGCGGTCGGCGAGGCGGTCGCTGCGCTGCCGGGCGGCCTGTGCGGAGCCGAGTCGGAGCCCGAAGGCGATGTCCTGCCAGGTCATGCCGCGGCCGGGCGCCATCTGCAGGAGCGCGGCCGCGAGCGCCTCGAACTCTCCGCGGACGACCGGGCGAGGCTCAGCACGGCGGTGAGGGCGGCGTGGTCCACCTCCGGCTCGCCCTCGTCGAGCTTCGCGGTGCCGCTGAGCAGGAACGACACGAGCCTTATGGCCTGGTGTGGTCCGATCATCGATGGATGGATCTGCCGCTGCTCCTCGGTGGCCGCGTGACGCTCGGCGATCCGGAACAGGGGCGCGTGCACGCGGTGGGGGCGTGAACGGGTCTTGCTCAGCGCTCGTTGGCATGCGGCCCAAGGTGTCGCCTGATTCTCCCTCCCCTACCTCCGGAGCTTCGTGAGTGCGCGGTGCGCATGGTTGCGGAGACTCCAGTGGCCGACCACTCAGCGCAGCTTCGACGCGTCCCGGACGGCGCCCTTGTCGGCCGAGGTGGCCAGGAAGGCGTACGTTCGTAACGCCAGGGAAACGGGGCGTTCGCGCTCGCGCGGCAGGTAGCCGCCAGATGCCTCGATCCGCCGCCTGCGGGCGTCGAGCTCGGGCTCGGGCACGTCAAGGGAGATCGAGCGGGCGGGGATGTCGATGGTCACGAAGTCGCCGTCCTCGATCAGGGCGATGGTGCCGCCCGCCGCGGCCTCGGGTGAGAGGTGTCCGACGGAGAGGCCGGAGGATCCGCCGGAGAAGCGGCCGTCTGTGATCACCGCGCACGTCTCGGCCAGGCCCCGGCCTTTGAGGTAGGCGGTCGGGTACAGCATCTCCTGCATACCCGGCCCACCGCGTGGCCCCTCGTACCGGATCACCAGGACATCACCCGCGCTGACGCGCCCGGCCAGGACGACCTCCGCCGCTTCCTCCTGGGACTCGGCCACGACGGCGGGCCCAGTGAAGACCATGAGAACCTGGTCCACCCCGGCCGTCTTCACCACGCCGCCGTCGGGCGCCAGATTGCCCCGCAGCACGGTCAGCCCGCCGTCGGCGGAGTAGGCGTGGGCGATGTCGCGGATGCAGCCCGAGGCCGCGTCCAGGTCCAGCGACTCCCAGCGGGCCGACTGAGAGAAGCCGGACGCGGAGCGGACGCCCCCCGGGGCGGCGAGGAAGAGGCCGGACGCCTCCGGGGAGGGCGCGGGGGCGCGGACGTCCCAACTGGACAACCATTCGGCGAGCGAGCCGGCGTGGACGGCCCAGACGTTCTCGCGCAGCAGCCCGGCGCGGTGCAGCTCACCCAGCAGGGCGGGGACGCCGCCGGCTCGATGAACGTCCTCCATCAGGTACGCGCTGCTCGGGGCCACCTTGCACAGGCACGGCACCTCGCGCGAACGCGCCTCGATGTCGGACAGGCCGTAGTCCAGCTCGGCTTCGTTGGCGGCGGCGAGCAGATGCAGCACGGTGTTGGTGGAGCCGCCCATGGCCAGGTCGAGGGCCATCGCGTTGTCGAACGCCGCCCGGGAGGCGATCGCCCGGGGCAGCACGGTGGCGTCGTCCTTGCCGTAGTACCGCTCGGTCAGCTCCACGACCGTCCGCCCGGCCTGCTCATACAGGGCTCTGCGGGCGGTGTGGGTGGCCAGGGTGGTGCCGTTGCCCGGCAGGGCCAGCCCAAGAGCCTCCAGAAGGCAGTTCATGGAGTTGGCCGTGAACATTCCGGCGCACGAGCCGCAGGTCGGGCAGGCCGCCTCCTCGATGGCCGCCATGTCCGCATCGGAGACGGCGGGGTTGACCGCCTCGGACATGGTGGTGACCAGGGTCAGGCCGGTACGGACCGTGCCGTCGGACAGCACCGCCCGGCCGCCCTCCATCGGGCCGCCCGAGACGAACACCGTGGGGATGTTCAGCCGCAGCGCGGCCAGCAGCATCCCTGGGGTGATCTTGTCGCAGTTGGAGACGCACACCAGGGCGTCCGCGCAGTGCGCCTGGACCATGTATTCGATGGAGTCGGCGATCAGCTCTCTGGAGGGCAGCGAGTACAGCATCCCCGCGTGGCCCATGGCGATGCCGTCGTCGATCGCGATGGTGTTGAACTCCCGCGCGATACCGCCCGCCGCGCCGATGGCCTCACCGATGATGCGGCCCACGGGCTGCAGATGGGTGTGACCGGGGACGAACTCGGTGAAGCTGTTGGCTACCGCGATCACCGGCTTGACGCCGATGTCCGCTCCCGGCACGCCGGAGGCGCGCATCAGGGCGCGTGCCCCGGCCATGTTCCGGCCATGGGTGACGGTGCGGGATCTCAACTGTGGCATGCCCCGATCTTGGCGGCGTGCCGGCGTACCGAGAAGACGCCCCGAGTGCTAGTAGTCCTGCTACCAGTACCTATCCTGCGTACATGGGAACGGTGGCGGAGCGGCGCAAGGAACTGGGCGACTTCCTGCGTGTCAGGCGCGCCCGGCTCGACCCGACAGCGGTCGGCCTGCCCCCGGCCGGTCCCCGCCGGCGCGGCGGCCTGCGCCGCGAGGAGGTCTCCACCCTCTCCCAGGTCAGCGCCACCTGGTACACGTGGCTGGAGCAGGGCCGCGACATCCAGCCCTCCCGGCAGGTCCTGGACGCCCTCGCCCGCACGCTGCTCCTGACCCCCGCCGAGCATGCCTATGTGCTGTCCCTGGCCGGATACGCCCCACTCGCCGAGCCCACAGAACCGGCGGCCCGCGCCGCTCCTGTCCACGTGCAGCGACTGCTCGACGCGCTAGCCGGGTTTCCCGCGTACGCCATCGCGCCCGACTGGACGATCACCGGCTGGAACGACGCCTACCTTGACCTGTATCCGAACGTGGCCACCGTCGCTCCGGAGGAACGCAACCTGTTGTGGCTGGTGTTCACCGATCCCTACGTCCGTGATCTGCTGCCGGACTGGGAGGTGACGAGCCGTCGTTTCGTCGCCGAATTCCGGGCCGAGGCCGGGCCCCGGCTCGGCGACCTCGCCGGCTCCCCGGCCATCCAGCGCCTGCTGGCGACAAATGCAGCCTTCCGTACGGCCTGGCAGGACCACCACATCGAGGGCTTCGCCTCCCGGATGCGTGTCTTCGACCACCCGATCACAGGGATGCGGCACTTCGAGCACCACCGCCTGGCCCCTGCCGACCACCCCGACCTGCACGTGGTCATCTACACCCCAGGATGTTGACGCGCTCACCGGGCTGATGCACCGAGGCCCAACGGCGCGGCCTCGCCTTACGATCCTCCGTGCCCGGGGACCGGCGGTGCGGGCCTGGCGCTGTTGCGAACTGGGCGGCGTAAGCAGGGGTGGTCCATACCCGGGTGCCGGGGCCGCAGGAGCAGGGGAAGTGCAGGCCGCTGCAGTGCGGTACCGGGATGTTGATCAGAGTGCAGGTCAGTACGGCGGTGAGGAGGGTCCAGGCGTACCCGTTCGGGGTTGCGCCATCGTAGCGGCGGTTGCGGACGCCGTCCGAGCCCGTGCTCGACCTCCAGCCGGCGCGGGCGGGGCACCATGCCGCGGGCGGCTACGCCGTGGTCGCCCGGGGTGATCTCGCTCGGAGCGAGTAGAGGATCGGCAGGTAGGTGTCGCCGAACGGGAACCGACGGGTGCCGTCGGGCTCTTCGGGCAGGATGCGACTTCCGGGGAAGTCGACCTCGGTGTGCTCGCCGAGCCAATCGATGATCAGTCCCGATCCGGCGGCCGCTGTCACGATCTCGCCCACCGAGTGCGGGTACTGGACCACCTCCTGCGCGGTCATCGGCAGGTCCGGGTCCGCATACGTGCTCTTGACGACCTCACGCTGGGGCTGCCCTCCGCCGTAGGGCCAGTCGGCCACGAGCGGCTCATAGCTGGCCAGGGTCTGGTAGGCGGGATGCAGGTCGACCAGCACCAGCCTTCCACCCGGCCGCAGCGCCATCGCCGCCCCACGCATCCACGCGTCAAGGTCCCCGATCCAGCACAGCACCCCGTAGGTGGCGATCACCAGATCGAACCTGCCCGCCAGGCTGGACGGCAGGTTCTGCGTGTCCGCCTCGACGAAGTCGGCGGTCAGCCCGGCGAGCTCGGCCAGCTCGCGTGCCCGGACGATCGCCGTCGAGGAGAAATCGACACCGGTGACCCTGGCGCCCAGACGGGCCCAGTTGAGTGTGTCCATGCCGAAGTGGCACTGCAAATGCAGCACATCCTGGCCGGTCACATCACCGGCCAGCTCCAGCTCGATCCCGAAGAGCGTCTGCCGGCCCGCCAGGAACGAATCGACGTCGTAGAGCAGGTCATTGGGGGTTGTGCCGTGCGCCTGGGCACGGGCATCCCAAAGGGCGCGGTTCGCGGCGAGCCCGTCAGCGGGAAAGATTCCGTTCATGTCCGTAGTGTGGCAGGCCGATGGGAGCGAGCGCCGACACCCGGTGGGTGTTGAGAATCGATCCCATCCCCGGCAACCCGGGAGCTGCCGACCCTGTCGCTGGTGGCGGTGAATGCCGCCGCGCTCACCCGCCGGGGCCGGGCCGCTCCCGGCGAACAAAAGTTCGCCGCCGCGTACGCGAAAGGCCGGGAGCTGGAGGGAGAGCCGGCCGTAAGCGCGTTGATCAGCGGCGCGTCCGGTCAGCACGGCTGACGAGCTCGGCGTACTCCGTACCGGACGTGGCGAACTCCATGGTGCCACGCTTCCGGTCAGTGATCACGAAGTAGAGCCACGTGCCCGCAGCCGGGTTGAGGGCGGCCTTGAGCGCAGCCTCGCCGGGGTTGACGATGGGCCCGGGTCATTGCCCAGGCGAAGGGTCGCGATCGGGTGCCGACGAGGGGACGCGCTCGGGTGCGTGGCCGTCGGCGGGCGGCACCGTGCCCCGGCCTGCCACCATCGCGACGATCACCTGGCCGGCCGCAGCGACGCACATCATAGTGATGGGTGCATGCCAGCCGGAACTGACGGTGTGGAGCAGCCCGAAGATCACCGGTCCTGCGGCGGCCAGCAGGTAACCGATCGACTGCGCCATAGCTGACAACGCGCCCGCCTCGGTTGCGTCCTGGGCGCGCAGACTGAGGAAGGCCAAGGCGAGGACAAGGCAAGCTCCGCCGCCCAGCCCGAGGACTACAGTCCACAGCAACGCCCATCCCGGCGCCACCAGGAGTCCGAGGTAGCCGGCGAGCACAACCGCCGAACTTACGATCGCCACCGCGCGTTGGTCACGCGCCCTCCGCAGCGCGGCAGGCACTGCCAGGCTGGTCAACACCGCGACCGCCTGGAACACAAACAGCAGCCATCCCGCCGCGGCCGCACTTACCCCACTGCCCTGGAGAACCTGGGGCAACCACGTCACGACGACATAGAAGCCCAGCGACTGCAATCCCATGAACGCCGTGACCGCCCACGCCAGCGCCGATCCCCACGGCAGCCGGTGTCTGCCAATCGCCTCCGAGGCCGGCCGTGAAGTCCGCACCTGTGGGAGCCACAGCACGACAGCCACCAGCGCGAGCACGATCCAGCAACCCAACGCGGTGGACCAA
This sequence comes from Nonomuraea endophytica, assembly GCF_014203235.1. Classification (GTDB taxonomy): domain Bacteria; phylum Actinomycetota; class Actinomycetes; order Streptosporangiales; family Streptosporangiaceae; genus Nonomuraea; species Nonomuraea endophytica. The sequence goes on from NZ_JACHIN010000010.1 coordinate 411,133, forward strand.
CCGCCAGGGGCGACCTGGCTGATCGGCACCGCCACCCCGGAAGCCACCGCGGCGACAGCCCCCATCACCGTGGCGTACGCGCTGGTCAGCAGTCCCACCCTGGTAGGGAAATCGCGCTTGATCAGGCTCGGCAGCAGCACGTTGCCCACGGCGATTCCCGCCCCGATCAGCACGGTTCCCGCGAACAGACCGATGGCCGTTGGTACCCACCGGACCGCGATCCCGAGCGTCAGCACCACAAGCGCACCCCAGAGAAGCCGCTCCGGTCCCCACCGCGCCGCTAGTCGCGGAACCACCGGCGAGATCGCCGCGAACGCCAGCAAGGGCAGCGTGCTCAGCAGACCGGCCTCGGCCGGAGCCAACTCCAGATCGGCTTGCACACGATCCAGCAACGGCCCCACACCGGTCAAGCTCGGCCGTAGATTCGCCGCAACCACCAGCAACCCCCACACCAGTAGCGCCCGGCCGGAACGCCCCGTCGACCGCTTTGAGGTGAGTGAGAACAGGATGAAACGCCCCTTCGACATGGTGTCGACCTCTTCTGTATTATACGGAATAAGGAATCCGGATTCCGTATTGAAGTCTAGACAGAGGAGCGTTTGGGATGTCAACTCCGCAGACCCGCCGCAAGACACGTACCGACGCCGAGCGCAATCGAGATCGTGTCCTGCAGGCTGCTCGCGTGTTGTTCGCCGAGTCCGGCCACGACGTGCAGATGTCGGAGGTCGCACGGGCGGCGGGAGTCGGCATCGGGACCCTCTACCGCAAATTCCCGACCCGGGATGCTCTGATCGAGGCCATCGCCGAGCACCGGGCCACAGACCTCGTCGCTGCAGCACGCCAGCTCACCGACGCCGAAGATCCGACTCAAGGCTTGGCCGGGTTCCTATACCACGTGGGCGAGGTGCTGGCCGGCGATCGCGGCATGTCCGAGGTGATCGAGAAGGTCATGGGCTCGGCCGAGCCGCGGGGACAGACCCGCGAGGCGCTGCTCGCCGTCGTCGCGGAGCTGCTCGACCGGGCGCGGGTGCGCGGCACGGTCGGGCAGGACGTGACGGCCGGGGACGTCAACATGGTCATCTGTGGCCTGGCGGCGGTCATCCGCAACGCCGCGGGCGATTGGCGGCGGTATATCGAGGTCACACTCGATGGCCTCCGTACCCGCTGATCGGGCGCCCTCCCTGTCCGGGCGATGACTCCCCCTGGCCCCAGGACGCGCCTGCCGCCCGGTGCAGGCCATCGCGGCGAAACTCCCACTACCCCATCTCGATGGCCCTCGGCTCTGAGGGACAGACACCGCTCGGGACTGCTCTGCCGCGGCAAGGCGCAATGACGGCAGGGCGTGTGAGCTTCCGGGCCAAGCATCGTTGTCGGCCACCGGGACCGCCTGTCTGACGGCCTCAATCTCCGCTGGCACAGGCCACGTTGTTCCTGGTGTTGAGGCCGGTGATGGATCCGGCGGATCTCCTGATCGGAGGGCATGGCCTCGGTCTTGGCCCAGTCGTCGGCATCGGCCAACGCGATGAGCCGTTCGCGGTTGCGCAGGAGGTCGGCGAGGTGGGCCTCGAGATCGGGCAGGTAGGCCACGTCGGTGCGGAAGTGACCGGACCGGACAGTCCTGGCCGCCGGCGGCAACGTGCTCGGCTCGGTGCAGACCCCGTAGGGTAACGGCGACCTCGCCGATCACGCGGCGAGTGTGTTCGCTGTCCAGCAGGCCCTTGACGTCGTGCCAGACCCGGTTGCCGTGCCGGTCGAACTGCATATCGGTGACCCGCTCGACAGCCTCACGCCGTCGTTCTTCGCCAACCCGATAGTACTTTTGCGAAGTTCCCAGTCGGCGGTGGTCCATCAGCTGACGTAGGACGTCGACCGGGACTCCCGCGTCGGCGTGCCGCTGGGCGTAGGTATGGCGGTAGGCGTAGAGAAAGATCTTCTCGGGGTCGAACGGCAGCATCTTGGTGACCGGCTGGCCGTCGATCTCGACGACGGTTGAAACCTCGACGGGCGGCGGCTGCTCGACCCACTGGCGGTGCCGGCCGCCGATCCAGCCGTCGGACAGGGGCTTGGTCCCGGCGCGGTTGGATCGGGAGGAGGGCAAGAGGCTCAGCTCCGCGATCGGCGTGTCGGGGAATCGCGCGCGGACGCGTCGTTCCTGCTGCTGGACGATGACGCCTGCGGTGGCCTCGGCGATCGGCAGGCGACGGCGGTTGCGGTGGGCCTCGAAGTTGTCATAGATCAGGACGGGCTCGCCGTCGGCGTCGCGTTCCAGGCAGTCGTAGTCGAGCCTGGCTGTCTCATCGGGGCGGGCGGCCGGTGTCCATGCGGCAGCTCGATCGCGACCCGAGCTGCCGCAGCAGCTCGGTGATCAGGTCGAGCTGTCGGGCGGTCGCGGGTGGTGTCGGCGTGCTCGCTCGGGTCGCCGCGCGGCGACAGGCAGCGGCGCTCGGCCGATTGGCGCGAGCGCACCTCCAGCGCCGGGGCGAGCTGGGCCCAGGTGACGCTCTGGGCGCGCAGCGACTCGATCACACAGCCCTCGCCCTCCTGTAGGTCCTCGCGCAGCTGGCGGATGATCAGCAGCGCGGCCAGACCGCGCTCGACGTCGAGGCGGTCGTGGGCGGAGAGGTAGGCGTCGACCAGCAGCCGGTTCAGCGTCTCGGCGACCTCGCCGTGCGGCCGGCCCCCAGGAAGCCCTCGCCGTATTCATCCAGCGGCTCGGACATGTCGGTGCGGGGGTCGGCCAGCGCCCACCAGGCGGCGCGGCGGCGTTCGGCTCGCGCTTGCGGGCTGTGGGGGTCGGGGTGAGGGGCGGCCACCACGATCCCTTCTGATGTCGTGTCATTGGTGACACTGGGGTGGAGCGTATGACACGACATGATGGCCGGTGGCGCGATCATGGATGCGAAGATCGTGCACCGGGGCGCGGGCCGGTCTCCAGCACGGGGGTGCCCGCTGCCCCGATGCAAGGCGGGGTAAGGCGCAGGGGCGGGCTGTGGCGGTCAGGGCAGCGGTTCGGGGACGGCAGGCGCCATGTCGTGACTCGCGGTGTCGGGGGAGGGCCGGTGGGCGCTCCGGGTTCCAGGTGGGCCATCACCGTGGTGCCGTACAGCCGGGCGGCCTCGAACATGGTGGTGATGACGTGGCCGACGTGCTACCGGAAAGCTTGATCGGGAAGACCTAACAGAGTCCTACTAGATGGTTGATTCCAAGGGCTGAGGTTCGTTGATCGGCTGCGGGCATGCAGCGAGGGTGTCCAAGATCTGTTTGTGACGACAGAACTGAACAC
>NZ_JACHIN010000011.1 GCF_014203235.1 Nonomuraea endophytica
TTCGCTGTCTTGCAGGCGGATGAGGAACGGCACGTCCTGGCGGCCGTTGGTGCGGACCCGGTCGTAGCCTTCACGGCTGATCGCGGCCACTTTGGCGCGGAGCCGTACGCGCTCGCCGAAGAGTTTGGCCAGCGGGGCGAGGTAGTCGGTGATGAGCTCGGCGCCGGTGGGCAGCCATTCGTCGTCCGGGGCGCTCCAGCCGTCGGTGTGGAGGAGGCGGCGGGCGGCGGCGTCGATGTTGTACTTCCACGGGCTGAACACCCGCACGTGCCCCCACCGGGCGATCGAGGCGGCGATCTGCTCGCCCGCCTCCAGCACCAGGAACGGCAGGCCGCGCTCGGCCAGGTGGGCGGCGGCTGCCAGGCCGACCGGGCCCGCGCCGATCACCACGACCGGCAGCCCTTCCGCGTCGGGGCCATGGACGATCTGCTCGAGTTCGAGAGCGGTGGTGGTGCCGCAGCAGCTGTTGCTCATGACAGGGCTCTCCCCAAGATGCGAACGGTGTGAAGACGACGAAGGATGCGCAGGGCGCCGGGGTGCTGGCCGCACCCACACCCTGGCTTGTTTAGAAGTTTGTCGAAGCAGTGCCCATAGTGCGCCTCTGCTTAGAGGAATGTCAAATTAGCTGGTCGTCGAATCAGAGGCCGATCTGGGCCGGGGCGTGGCGGGCGTGCGCGGCCAGCGGGCCCATGATGTGCGCGGCGTCGGCGGCGACCCCGCGCAGGGTGTTGGAGGCGAACGAGCGCTGGAACTCCAGCCCCAGATAGGCCAGGCCCGGCCGCACGAGGGACAGGCCGCCCTGATGCACGGGCAGGCCGTGCTCGTCCAGGACGCCGAGCGGCGCCAGGTAGCCCAGATCGGGCAGGTAGCCGGTGGCCAGCAGCACCACGTCCACCCGCTCCCGCTGCCCGTCGGCCCACACCACGTGCTCGCCGTCCAGCGCGGTGAACATCGGCCGGCGCACCAGGCGGCCGTCTTGCACGGCGGCGGCGTAGTCGCCGACGTCCATGACCAGCCGCGCCCGCACATGGTGGATCAGCCAGGCCGGCGGCAGGTCGTCGAAGCCGCTGGCCACCAGCCAGTGGTGCACGTCCCGGCCGCCGCGCCGCTGCGGCAGGAAGGCCAGCGGGGCCCGCGAGGCGAGGCTCACCCGCGCCGCCGTCCCGGCCAGTTCGTGGGCGATCTGCACGGCGGAGTTGCCGCCGCCGACCACGACCACCCGCTGCCCGGCCAGGTCCTTCGGGTTACGGTAGTCGGCCGCGTGCAGCACCCGGCCGGCGAAGGCGTGGGCGCCGGGCAGGCCGGGGCGGATCGGGCGGGCGAACGAGCCGGAGGCCGCCACCACGGCCGCGGCCTCGATGTCCTGCCCGTCCTCGGTGCGCACCACGAACGCGCCCGCGGGATGTCGTTCGTCGGCGTTCTCGACGGCCCGCACCCGGGTGCCGGTGCGGATCTCCACCTCCAGCAGGGCGGCGTAGCGGCGCAGGTAGCCGGCCACCTCGTCGCGGTGCGGGTAGCGGTCGGGGTCGCCGTCGAAGTCCAGGCCCGGCATGGCGCTGAAACGGGCCGGCGAGAACGCGGTGAGGCTGTCGTAATAGCGCGGCCACGAGCCGGCCGCTTCGCCGGAGGCTTCCAGGATCAGTGGCCGCAACCCGGCCTGCAGGGCGGCGCGGGCGGCGGAAAGGCCGGACTGGCCGCCGCCGACGATCACAACGGGTTCGGTAGGTGAGGTCATGACCCCGGAACATATATCTCTAATTTCAGATATGTCAAAACAGCGATATGATGATGGGATGCGACCGACGAGGAGGAGCATGACGCAGCACACCGCCACGCGGGACACCGCGCCCGGCGCCCCCGGCCCGGAGGCGAGCGGCGCGGCCCGCTGCCCGGCCGACGGCACCGTTCCGGGGCAGGACGGGCAGGACGGGCAGGAGGTGGCCGAGCTCAGCCCGGCCGTGCACGCCTTCCTCAAAGCCCTGGCCAGCCCCGCCCGCCAGCGCGTCATGCTGCTGTTCGCCCGCGGCGCCGAACTCACCGTCGGCCAGGTCGCCGAGGCCACCGGCCTGGCCCAGCCCCGCGCCAGCGAACAACTGGCCGAACTCCGCCGCGGCGGCATCCTCACCTCGCGCAAGGACGGCAAGACCGTGCTCCACCGGGCCGACAAGCGGGCCAGCGCCGCCGCCCTGGCCGAACTCCAGGCCTACCTGCAGCATTGCTGCTGACCAGCCCCCGCAGGTACTGGGTCACGGCGTGCGCGCGGGCTGCTCGCCGTCATGGAAAGCGCGCAGGCCGCCGGCGACCTCGGCGCGGGTGAAGGCGTAGCGGCCCAGGAAGTTGATGTGCTCATAGGCGATCGGCGACAAGCGGGCGCACATCTCCTGCGTCACCGGAAAACCTTGCTCACGCAGCCGGTCGACGGCGGCGTCGAGGTAGAGGCTGTTCCACCAGATGACCGCGTTCAGCGCCAGCCCGAGCGCGCCGAGCTGGTCCTCCATGCCTTCTCGGTAGCGCTGGCGCAGCTGACCGCGATCGCCGAAGGCGATCTTGCGGGCCGGCCGATGCCGGGCCTCCTGCACGTTCAGCTGGGCGCCGATCATGCGGCGTAGCCGCCGTCGTGCAGGAACTGCAGCAGGTGCAGCGTCTTGAAGATGCGGCCGTAGCGCGCGAACGCCTCGCCCAGGCCGGTGGTGCGGCCGTCGGCCGACAGCATCCGAATCAGGTCGTAGGCGCGCACACTGCCGGTGGTCAAAGATCCGGCCACCCGCACCATGTCCGCCCAGTGCGGGCGGATGCGGTCTAGGCGGATGGTGTGGCGCGACATGTGCTCCAGCGGCCCGTAGGAGGCGCGGGTGTTGGTGCGCCACAGCCGGGTGTCGGCCAGGTCGGCGATGCGCGTGCCGTGCAGTTCGACGTGGACGCTGTGGCCGTACTGGGGCCGGGCGAGGGTGTGGCCTTCGCGGACCACACGGCGGAAGCCCTCGTCGGTGGCCACCTGCCACTGCACGGGCACGGGTCGCTCGGGCATCCCGCCGCGGCCGTCGACGGCGAGCGGGTCGGGGGCCAGCGGACATGTGCGTTCTCAGCCCAGCTCCAGCAGCTCCACGGCCCGCTCGCGCATCTCGACCTTGCGGATCTTGCCGGTGACCGTCATCGGGAACTGCCCGACCAGGTGGACGTAGCGGGGGATCTTGTAGTGGGCCAGGCGGCCCGCGCAGAACTCCCTGACCGTCTCGGCCGTCAGCGGCTCGGCGCCGGGGCGCATGACGATCCAGGCCATCAGCTCCTCGCCGTACTTCGGGTCGGGCACCCCGATCACCTGCACGTCGGCCACGTCGGGATGGGTGTAGAGGTACTCCTCGATCTCGCGCGGGTAGACGTTCTCGCCGCCCCGGATGACCATGTCCTTGATCCGGCCGACGATGTTGACGTAACCCTCCTCGTCCATGGTGGCCAGGTCGCCGGTGTGCATCCAGCGAGCGGCGTCGATCGACTCGGCCGTCTTCGACGGCTCGTCCCAGTAGCCGAGCATCACCGAGTAGCCGCGGGTGCACAGCTCGCCCGGCTCGCCGCGGGGCACCACCAGCCCGGTCTCCGGGTGCACGATCTTGACCTCCAGGTGCGGCATGACCCGCCCGACCGTCTCGGTACGGCGGGCCAGCCCGTCATCGCGCCCGGTCATCGTGGACACCGGGGAGGTCTCGGTCATGCCGTAGCAGATCGCCACCTCCTCCATGTGCATCTCGCCGGCCACCCGCTTCATCACCTCGACCGGGCAGGGCGAGCCCGCCATGATGCCGGTGCGCAGGCTGGACAGGTCGAACTCGGCGAAGCGCGGGTGGCCCAGTTCGGCGATGAACATGGTCGGCACGCCGTACAGGGAGGTGCAGCGCTCGCTCTCCACGGCCCGCAGCGTGGCCTCGGGGTCGAAGCCGGGCGCGGGCAGCACCACGCACGCGCCGTGCGAGGTGGCCCCGAGGTTGCCCATGACCATCCCGAAGCAGTGGTAGAGCGGCACCGGCAGGCAGACCCGGTCGGCCTCGGTGTAGCCGAGGCCCTCGGCGACGAAGTAGCCGTTGTTGAGGATGTTGTGGTGCGAGAGCGTCGCGCCCTTGGGGAAGCCGGTCGTGCCCGAGGTGTACTGGATGTTGATCGGGTCGTCGAAGGAGAGCGTGGCCGCGCGCTCGCGCAGGGCCGCGGGGTCGGCGCCGCGACCGCTCGCCACCAGCTCGTCCCAGCCCGGCTCGCCGATGAAGACCACCTGGTCGAAGCCGATCTCGGCGAGCATCGCCCGGTAGTCGCTGGTCTTGAACGCCACGGCGCCGACCAGCAGCCGCATGCCCGACTGGCGGATCACGAAGTCCAGCTCGTGGCTTCGGTAGGCGGGGTTGATGTTGACCAGGATCGCGCCGATCTTGGCGGTGGCGTACTGCGTCAGCACCCACTCGGCGCAGTTCGGCGCCCAGATGCCGACCCGGTCGCCCTTGGCGACGCCCCTGGCCATCAGGCCGAGGGCGACCTCGTCCACGGCTGCGTCGAACTCGGCGTAGGTCCAGCGCCGTCCGCTCGCCACCTCGACCAGGGCCTCACGGTCGGCGAAGCGGGCCGCGGCGCGCTCCAGATTGTCCCCGATGGTCTGGCCCAGCAGAGGAAGCGCGGAGACGCCCGACGCGTGTGAGTCACCCATGACCGAAGCATCCGGCAGGCTCCTGTCCCGCGCTACCCCCGTTCAGGGGTGGCCGTGCCATGCTGGAGCGATGGTGGCACCACACCTTCTGCGGGCGGCGCTGGCGCGAATGCGGCACATCACCGGGCTGCCTGTGTCGTTCGGCGGCACCGTGACTCCCGCCGGCCGTACCGTGCGGCTGATCGAGCTGGCCGGGACGACGACCGGCGCGCTGCGCGGGCTGGCCATCAGGGCCGGCAGCGGCCTGGGCGGCCGGGTGCTGGTCACCGCCCGGCCGGGCAGTGTGGAGGACTACGCCACCGACGCCCGCATCAGCCACGAATACGACCGGCCGGTGGGGGCCGAGGGGCTGCGGGCGATCGCGGCCGTCCCGGTGCTCGTGGGGGAGAGCGTCGGCGGGCTGCTGTACGGCGGCATCCGCGAGCCGCTCACCCTCGGCACCCGCGTGCTCGACGCCATGGGCAGGATCGCCGCCCGGCTCGGCGTGGAGCTGGCCGTACAGGCTGAGGTGGAGCGGCGGATGGCCGAGCTGGAGACCGCCGCGATCACCCGCGCGGCCCGCGAGCGGCCCACCGGGCCGGAGCGGGAGAACCTGCGCGAGGCACACGCCGAGCTGCGCTCCATCGCCCAGGAGATCACCGACCCGGCCCTGCGCGAACGCCTGCGGGAGGTGTGCGAGCGGCTGAGCGCGCCCCATGAGCCGCCGCCCGCGCACCACCCCCTCTCGCCCCGCGAACTCGACGTGTTGTCGCTGGTCGCGGTGGGCTGCGGTAACGCCGAGGCCGGTGAGCGGCTGGGTCTGCGGCCCGAGACGGTCAAGAGCTACCTGCGCGGCGCGATGCGCAAGCTCGGCACCCACACCAGGATGGAGACCGTGGTCGCGGCCCGGCGCGCCGGGCTGCTCCCCTAAGGGCAGAGGGTCCAGCGCAGCGGGCTGTCCCCGGTGGTCTCCACGACCTCCTCCACCTCGAATTCCATCATCCGCTGCTCGCCGCTCCAGTCGGCGCGGGCGCGCCCGGCCAGCCGCAGCGTGTGCCCCTGCTCCCAGTCCACGAACAGCAGCCCGGCGGCCGGTTCCAGCTCCAGATTCCCGAGCGTCAGGAACATGAAGTTGCCCCGGTAGTCGGCCCAGCGCAGCCGTCCCCCATCCAGCACCTCGACGAAGCCGGGCGGGCCGCCGCGATGCGAGACGTCCGCGCCCTGGCCGTCCGCGCGGGTGGCGATGAAGAAGGTGTCGGCGCTCTCGATCCACCGCCGGTGCCCGCCGGTGAGCGCCGCGTGCTCCACGGTACGGCGCGCCGCCGGCTCGGCCACCGAGGTGATCTGCCTGGTCACGATGTGCTTGGGGCAGTTGGAGATCACCTGGTCGGTCTCGATGACCAGCCGGCCGCCCTCCTGGGTGGCGGTGCCGTTGACCCGCATCCGCCGCCGCGTCCACGGCTCGATCGCCAGGGTCCCGATCTCCCCGCCGCCCTCGAACGGCGCCTCCCCCCGTACGGCCAGCGTGGTCGCCCCGAGCGGCTCGATGAAGCCGGGCTCGCCCGTCATCAGCCCGATCCGCGTGCCCATGCCGACGACCAGCATCCGCTGGCGGCGCAGGAACTCCCTGGCCACCTCGGGCAGCTCGGGACGGGCGCGGGCCGAGCCGAGCAGCTTGGTGATGCCCGCGCGCCGCTGCGCGCTCACCTCACCGGGATGAATGCCCATGGTTAGAAGAACCCGCAGGTGGGGGCGTTCTCGTGTGGGGCGGGGGCGGTGACTCCCTCGTTCACGTAGATCTCCAGCCGGGTGCCGTCGGGGTCTTCGAAGAACAGCCCGCCGGACTCGCGGCCGGTGCCGTGCGGGACGATCCCGTCGTGCCGGATGGCGACGCCGAGTTCGCGCAGCCGGGCCTCGATCGCCTCCAGTTCCTCGATGCCGGGCGCCTCGAAGGACAGGTGGTGCAGCCCGGGAGTGCCGCCGTCGAAGCGGCCCGAGCTCTGCTCCCACAGCGTGAGCACGAGCTCCTCCGGCCTGCCCAGCCGCGCGTAGCGCCAGTCGCCGCCGTCGGTCTTGCCGAACAGGCCGAGGCCGAAGACCTGGCAGTAGAAGTCGATCGAGCGGTCGAGTTCGGTGACGTTGAGCCCGACGTGCCCGGTCTGGAGTGCGGTCGCCACAGAGCGACTCCCTTCTAATGGATGTGCCGCAATTCAAGCATTAGCCGCTAATGGGTGCAAGTGCGGGGTAGCATTAGCAGGGTGGTGCACATCGCCGTCGCTTTCGCCAACACCGTCCGCGCCTCCACGGGGGACGCGCTGGCCACCGCCGCCGGGCTGACCGCCTGGCTGCGTGAGCGGCGCGCCGAGCTGGAGGTCCGCCTGGAGGAGGCCGACCTGCTGGCGATCGGTGACGAGGAGGCCGCCGCCGCCCGGCGGGCCCGCGACGCCGTACGCGCGCTGATGGGGGGCGAAGACGGCACGGACGAGCACGTCCGCGCGCTCAACGACGCGGTGCGGGCGGCCCCGCGATGGCGTGAGCTGGCGTGGGGGGAGCCGCCGTCGGTCACCGCCCGTTCGGCGCGTCCGCCTGTGCTGGCGGCCGTGGCCGAGGTGGCCGAGCAGGCGATCCTGCTGGTGTCCGGCCCCGACCGCGACCACGTCCGGCCGTGCGGGGCGCCCGGATGCGTGCAGTTCTTCCTGAAGGAGCACCCGCGCCGGGAATGGTGCTCGACCGGCTGCGGCAACCGCGTGCGGGTGGCCCGCCACTACGCCCGCACCAAGGGCGCCTAGTGCGGGTGGGCGTGCTGGGCCCGCTGGAGGTCACCGACGGCGGCGAAAAGGTGGAGGTCGGAGGGGCGCGGCTGCGTGCGCTGCTGATCCGGCTGGCCCTGAACGCCGGAAACGTGGTCGCGGTCGAGGCGCTCACCGGGGCGCTCTGGCCCCAGGACGGCCCGGCCGATCCCGTGCACTCCCTGCACTCCCTCGTCTCCCGGCTGCGCCGCGCCCTGCCGGTGGCCGTCCTGCAGGTTCCCGGCGGATATCGCCTGGACCTCCCGCCCGACGCCGTGGACGCCCTGCGATTCGAACGGCTGGCGCGCGAGGGCCGGCAGGCACTGCGCGAAGACCACCCGGAACCGGCCGCCGAACGGCTGCGCGCGGCGCTGGCGCTCTGGCGCGGCGAGGCCCTGACCGACGTGGCCGAGACGCCCTACGCGCTGGCCGCCGCCGCCCGGCTCCACGAGCTCAGGCTGGCCGCGACCGAGGACCGGATCGCCGCCGAGCTGCGGCTGCCCGGCGACCACTCGCCCCTCGTGGCCGAGCTGGAGGAACACCTCGCCGCCCACCCCCTCCGCGAACGGCTGCGCGCCCTGCTCATCGAAACCCTCCACGCCACCGGCCGCCGGGCCGAAGCGCTCGCCGCCTTCGAGTCCTTCCGCGTACGGCTGGCCGAAGAGCTGGGCGCCGACCCGGGACCGGAACTGAAGGGGCTCCACCTGGCGCTCCTGCGCGCGGAACGGCCCGTGCGAGGCAACCTGCGCACGCCGCTGTCGAGCTTCGTCGGCCGCGTCGAGGAGCAGGCGCACCTGGTCAGGCAGCTGCACGAGCGGCGGCTGGTGACGCTCCTCGGCCCGGGCGGCGTCGGCAAGAGCCGGCTGGCGACGCGGGCCGCGAGCGAACTGTCCGCCGAGTTCCCGGGCGGCGCCTGGCTGGTCGAGCTGGCGTCGGTGACCGATCCGGCGGCGCTGCCGCAGACCATCGTCACCACGCTGGGACTGACCGGCCAGGGCAGGCCGGGCGACCCGATGGGACGACTGGCCGACGCGCTGCCCGCGAGCCCGACGCTCATCGTGCTGGACAACTGCGAGCACCTGATCGACGCCGCCGCCCGCCTCGTCGAGGACCTTCTCGGCCGGTGCCCGCAGCTGCGCGTCCTGGCCACCAGCCGCGAGCCGCTCGGCCTGCTCGGGGAGTCGCTGAGCCCGCTCGCGCCGCTGCCCGCCGCCGACGGGGTGCGGCTGCTCGCCGACCGGGCGGCGGCCGTGCGGCCCGGGTTCACGCTGGGCGAGGAGGACCGGGCCGCCACCGCCCGGATCTGCGCGCGGCTGGACGGGCTGCCGCTGGCGATCGAGCTGGCGGCGGCGCGGCTGCGGTACTCGACCGTCGAACAGGTGGCGGCCGGGCTGGGCGACCGCTTCCTGACGCTGACCGGCGGCAGCCGTACGGCGTTGCCGCGCCATCGCACGCTGCGCGCGGTCGTGTCGTGGAGCTGGGACCTGCTGTCGCACGAGGAGCGGGCGGCGGTCGAGCGGCTCGCGGTCTTCCCCGGCTCGTTCACGCCCGAGGCGGCGGCCCGCGTGTCGGGGTGGGCTGCGGTGGAGGACTTCGCCGACCGTTCGCTGCTGCAGTTCGTGCCGGGGTCGCGCTACCTGATGCTGGAGACCATCCGGGAGTACGGGCTGGAACGGCTCGCGGAGTCCGGGCGGCTGGCGGCGGCCAGGGCTGCGCATGCCGCGTACTTCGCCGAGCTGGCCGAACACGCCGAGCCGCTCCTGCGCGGGTCCGGGCAGCTCGCCTGGGTCCGGCGACTGCGGGCTGATCGGGACGATCTGCTGGCGGCGGTGCGGTTCGCCGCGGACTCCGGGGACGCGGCCACGGCTTTGCGGCTCGGGGCCGGGCTGCGCCTTTTCTGGACGATCGCTGAGGATCCGGGCGAGGCGGCCGCCCTGCTGCGCGGGGTGCTGGATGTGGCGCCGCATCCGGGGGTGGCGGGGGCGTACCTGCTCAATCTGGTTCTGGCGGCGGACGGGGGCCGCGCCAAGGGCGAGGCCGACGGGCTGCTCGCGCTCGCGGCCGGGTGCGGCGAGCCCGCGACCAGGGCGATGATCGAGGCGCTGGTCGCGCTGATCACCGGCGATGCCGCTACCGGGCTGGCCGCGATCGACGCCGGGCTGCCCGGGTCGGGGGCGTGGGATCGGGGGGTGTTGTGGTTCGTCCGGTCGTTCCTGGACGGCAGCCTCGGTGACATGGAGGCGATGCGCACCGACCTCGGGCAGGCGGCGGCGGCGTTCCGCGCGTGCGGGGAGCTGTGGGGACAGGCGATCGCGCTGAGCTATCTCGCCTTCGCGCGCACCACGCTCGGCGAGTTCGAGGAAGGCGCGGCGGCGCTGGAAGAGTCGATCGGGCTGGCGCGCGACCTCGGGACCGGCGACGGGCGGCGGGTCTGGCTGGCCATGGTCCGCAGCCACACCGGACAGACGGCCACCGCCCGCGCGGAACTGCTCGACGTCCTCGGCGGCAACCCGCCCGCGCACCAGCTCGGGCTCGCCCATGTCCAGCTGGCCAACCTCGCCCGCTACGAAGGCGACCTCGACACGGCCGGACGGCACCTGGCCGAGGCGGCCGTGAGCCGGGATCCGCTCTTCCTCCTGGCCCGTGCCGAACTGGCGGTGGCCAGAGGCGAGGAGGCCGGGCCCGACCTGGCCGAGGCGTTCGCGCTCGCCGTGGAGAGCTGGGACATGCCGCTGGTGGCCATGGCCGCCGTCGCCGTGGCCTCCTCACTGCAGGCCACCGACGCGTCGGCGGCGGCCGGGGTGCTCGGCGCCGCGCACGCGTTGCGCGGCGGCCCCGACGCCCGCCACCCCGACGTCGAACGGCTGGCCCGCGCTCTCCGAGCCGAACTGGGCGAACCCGCCTACCACGCGGCCTACGAGCACGCCCGCCGTCTCGACCGCGCGGTCGCGATCGCCCGCGTCAAGACCGCGCTCGCACACCCGGGCTGACTGCTCCTGCGAGGGATCTGTGGGCGATCTGCGAGGACCTCCCGGCACCGTGGTCCCCATGACGTACGCCCGGCTCATCGAATCCCACTCCCTCGCCCCCATGGACCCCCTCGACGACCTCGAACCCCTGCTCGACCTGGTCGGCGACGCCCGCGTGGTGGCGATCGGCGAGAGCTCCCACCACGTGCGCGAGTTCTATTTGCTACGCCACCGCCTGCTGCGCCTCCTCGTCGAACGCCTGGGCTTCACCGTCTACGCGCTCGAAGCCCCGTTCACCGACGCGCACACCGTAGACGCGTGGGTACGCGGCGGCCCCGGCACCGTCGAGCAGGTCGCCTCCGCCGGCATCGACCACGGCATGGGCGACTGCCGGGAGATGCACGACCTGCTCAGGTGGATGCGCGAACACGAGCGACCGCTGCGTTTCGCCGGTTGCCTGGCCGGCACCCCGCGCACCGCCCTGCGCGCCGTCGCCGCCTACATGAAGGACGCGGACCCCGACGCCCACCTCCTGGCCGACCGGGCCTTCCGGCTGGCCGGCGGAGAGCGCGAGGTACCCACCATGAAGGCCATGCTCGACCACGCCCGCCGCCCGATCGAGGCGCAGGACGAGCTGACCGTGGCGATCAGCCGACTGCTGGCCCGCATGGAGACGATGGCCGGATACCAGCGCGGCCAGGGCCGCGCCGCCGAGCACACGGCCGCGTTCCAGCACCTGCGCAACGCCTGGTACCTGGATCACGGCGGGCGCGACCTCAACGGGCGTGGCCTGGCCGTGGGCACCGCGTGCCTGGACGCGTTCGGCGCGGAGAGCGTGCTCCGGCTCGTCGAGGACGGCGCCCGCGTCGTGGTGGCGACGCACAACACCCACATCCGCAAGACGGTGATCGAGCACGAGGGCGACTTCGGGCTGTTCCCGCAGGGCTACCACCTCGCCCAGGCGCTCGGCCCGGACTACGTCTCCATCGCCGCCACCAGCCTCGGCGGCCGCACCTCCGCCGGGCGGGTCGCGCCGGAGCATCCGCTCGGCTTCGAGGCGGTCGACGTCGAGCTGCCCGAACTTGCCCCCGGCAGCGTCGAGACGCTCTTCGACGGCCGTGCGCCGCTGGCCGTCGCCGACCTGCGCGGACTCGACCCGGAGGCGTTCACCCGGATCCGGATGCTCGACTACTTCATGGACGTGCCCGTCGTGCGGGCCTACGACGCGGTCGCCTGCGTCCCGGAGACACGATCCGTCGAGGTGTGTTGACCGTCCAGCCAGGACTTCCAGTCGACGCCGGGGTCATCCGCGAACAGGTGGTGGGAGGCGATCATGGGGCCGTGGAAGCCGCGGATGAAGCGGTACAGGGCGGTGGGGGTGCGGACGGCGACGTTCTGGGAGTTGACGAAGTAGACGACTCCGTCTTCGCCGGCCAGCCGTACCCGATCTCCCGGCTTGGCGGGGTGGGACAGGCCCAGCTTCTTGGCGAGGGATGGCCAGGCCTGGTCCCACTCGGGCACGGGCGGGCCGAAGACGGTGAGCGGGGTGGCGGTGCGGCCGCGGAAGTGGGTCAGGTACTCCACCAGCGTGGCGAAGAACAGCTCCAGGCCCGCCGACATCGCCTCGAACTCGTCCTGCCAGTCGTCGCCCGGCAGGAAGCCGCTGGTGACGGCGCGCAGGAGGGTGGCGCCGCCGGACTGGGCCTCGATGAGGAACTCGTAGGCCACGAAGCGGCCGTCGGTGGCGGTCTCGGTGCCGTGGGCGAAGCGGGCGCCGGGCTCGGCTCCGGTGATGCGGGTGGTGGGGGAGTAGTCGCCGAAGACGGTGGTGACGGCGCCGTCGGCGACCTCGTTACGGCCCATGAACCAGGAGTCGATGCCGGGCCCGGTGGAGATGGCCGCCCAGATCTCCTCGGGCGAGGCGGGCACCTCGGCCCGCTGCTCGATCTCGAACTCGTGGCCCATGCTCACGACTCCCTCGTGCTGGGGTGGACGGCGACCACGATGCGGTGATCCCGCCCTGATTCGGCCTCTTCATCGTGGTATTTCGAGACCAGCGTAGTGACGGCCTGCGTGAGCTCCTCCGCGAAGGCCGCCCGCGCGGCCGGAGTGGCGAAGCGCACCTCGCCGTCCAGCGCGAACGTCGCCACCCGCTTGCCCGCCCTGGCCGAGCCCGTGATGAGCGCGCCCACGTCACGGACCAGCCGGGCGGCCAGCGCCAGCAGCCAGCGCGCCGACAGCCGGTCCGGCGACTGGGCCGGATCGGGCTGCACGGCGGCCAGCGCCACGGGCGAGATCACGTAGGAGGCCGCGGTGGCACGCAGCAGCCGCTCGGTCGCGTTGCCCTTGCGTCGTTCCTCGACCAGTTCGACCAGGCCGTGCCGTTCGAGCGTGCGCAGATGGTAGTTGACCTTCTGCCTCGGCAACCCGACGCGGGCGGCCAGCATCGCCGCCGAGGCGGGCTGGGCGAGCTCGGCCAGGAGCCTGGAACGCATGGGATCCAGCGACACCTCGGCGGCGGCCGGGTCCTCGATCACGGTCACGTCGAACATGCTTCTACGATCTCACCGACAACAAAATCTGACAAGACGGTGAAGATTGTCGGTACTACCAGGCGTACGCCTCCGGTGCCGGGCCGCCGGGACCAGGGAAGATGGCGTCGAGCGCGGCCAGCCGTTCCTCATCCAACCGGATCGTCAGCGCCCCAAGCGCCAGCGTCAGCTGCTCGACCGTGCGGGCGCCCACGATCGGAGCCGTCACCCCCGGCTGGTGCAGCAGCCACGCCAGGCCGACAGCCGCTGGATGCTCCCCGATCTCATCACACAGCCGCTCATAACGTTCCACCCGGTCCCTGTCCTCCCGCAGACCGGCCTCCGCGCGGCCCGCCTTGCCCCGCGCGATCTCCTGCTTGCGCAGGATGCCGCTCAGGAGACCGCCGTGCAGCGGACTGTACGGCAGGACACCGATCCCCAGCTCACGGCAGGCGGGCAACACCTCAAGCTCGACCGTGCGCCGCATCAGGCTGTAGATGCTCTGCTCGACGACGAAGCCGAACTCGCCGAGCCGTTCGGCCGCCGACTGCCCGCGCACGATGTGCCAGGCCGCGTGGTTGCTGGTGCCGAAATACAGGACCTTGCCCTGCTGGCGCAGCAGCGACAGCGCCGACCAGATCTCCCCCCACGGCGTCGACCGGTCGACGTGGTGCAGCATGAAGATGTCGAGGTGGTCGGTGTTGAGGCGGCGCAGCGACTCCTCGCACGCCCGGCGCAGCCGCCGCGCCGACAGCCGGATGTCGTTCACGCCCGGCCCCATCGCGCCGTAGGCCTTGGTGGTCAGGATGATCTGGTCACGGCGGGACGGCGTCTTGGCCAGCCAGGTCCCGATGATCTCCTCGGTCCTGCCCTTCTCCGGCTCCAGCCCGTACACCTGCTTGTTGGCGTCGGCGCCGTAGACGTCGGCGGTGTCGACGAGGTTGACGCCGCTGTCCACGGCCAGGTCGAGCAGCCGGTGGGAGGTCGCCTCGTCGGTGAGCGGGCCGAAGTTCATGGTGCCGAGCGCCAGCCTGCCGACCTGGAGACCGGAGCGGCCGAGGTTGGTGTAGTCCATGGTCATGCTCCGAAACGGGTGGGGGAGAAGGCCGACAGGTCGAACTCCGAGCCGCCGTCGAGGGCGAGCTGGGCGCAGATCTGGCCCACGGCGGCCGAGTGCTTGAACCCGTGGCCGGAGAACCCGCCCGCGAACACCACCCGGCCACCGGCGCCGACCGGGCCGATGACGAAGTCGCCGTCGGGGCTCTTGGAGTTCATGCAGGCCATCGCCTTGCTGACACGCGGGACGAGGCCGGGGAAGGCGGTCGCGCAGTATTCCTCGATCGGCGCCAGGTCCCCGGGCGTCGGGTCGCGCCAGTTGTCCTCCGGCCGTTCCAGCCACGCCTTCTTCGCCTGCGGGCCGCTGATGCCGACCTTGGCGCCGGCGCCGTCCACGTCCGGGATGCCCCAGCCGTGCGCCTCGTGGCTCTCGCGGACGAACGTGGGGAAGCGGTCGGGGCGGTACTCCGCCGCGTCGCCGCGCGCCTTGAACCACGACAGACACGAGCGCTGGGTACGCAGCGGCAGCGAAACCTCCGGCAGCAGATCCAACGTCCAGGCGCCGGAGGCGAGGATCACCTTGGCAGCCGTGAACCGTTCGCCGCCCACGGTCACCGAGACCCGCCCGTCCTCCACGCGCAGCTCCGAGACGGGCACGCCGGTGCGGATGTCGGCGCCGGCCTGCCGCGCGGCGCGCACCGCCGCCGTGACGCACGCCTCCGGCCGCAACGCCCCCGCGCCCGGCTCGAAGATCGCCACGTCGTCGTCCAGCACGGCATGCTGCGGATAGCGCCGGCGCATGTCATCGGGCGTCAGCCACTCATAGGCGACCTCGCCCGCCGCCGCGCTGGCCAGCGCGTCCTCGATCAGCTCGCCGCCGTCGGTGCCGATCACCAGGCCGCCGGACGGCTCGAACAACCGCTCGCCGCCCCGCTCCAGCTCCTTGATCAACTCGAGGGTACGGCGGGCCAGCGGCACGTACTCCTTGCCCTCGAAAAGGATCTGCCGGTAAATACGGGACCCGCCGTGCGAGGACCCGCGTGCGTGCCCGACGCCGAACTGCTCCACGCCCAGCACCGAAGCTCCCCGCGCGGCGGCCTGCCAGGCGGCCATGGAGCCCATGGCGCCCAGCCCGATCACGATGACGTCTCTCATGGATGTGCTCCCCATGTCACAACACCTTGGACAGGAATGCCTGGGTACGCAGGTGCCTCGGCCTGGCCAGGACCTCGCGCGGGTCGCCCGACTCGACCACCACGCCGTCGTCCATGAAGACGAGTGTGTCGCCTACCTCACGGGCGAAGGCCATTTCGTGGGTGACGACGATCATCGTCATCCCCTCGCGGGCCAGGCCCCGCATGACGTCCAGGACCTCGCCGACCAGCTCGGGGTCCAGCGCGGAGGTCGGCTCGTCGAACAACATGAGCCTGGGCCGCATCGCCAGCGCCCTGGCGATGGCCACCCGCTGCTGCTGGCCGCCCGACATCTTGGCCGGATAGCTGTGCAGCTTCTCGGCCAGCCCCACCCTGCGCAGCAGCTCCTCGGCGTGCGCGGTGGCGGCCGCCTTGCTCTCCTTCTTCACCAGGCAGGGGCCGAGCACGACGTTCTCCAGCGCGGTGAAGTGCGGGAACAGGTTGAAGCTCTGGAAGACCATGCCGATGCGGGCGCGCTGGCGGCAGACCTCCTTGTCGTTGAGCTCGTGCAGCGCCTCGCCGCTCTGCCGGTAGCCGATGAGCTCGCCGTCCACCCAGAGCCGGCCTCTGTTGATCGTCTCCAGGTGGTTGACGCAGCGCAGGAACGTGCTCTTGCCCGACCCCGACGGGCCGACCAGGCACATCACCTGCCCTTCGTCCAGGGACAGGTCGATGCCTTTGAGCACGTGGTTGCGCCCGAAGTGCTTGTGCACCCCCTCGGCGCGGACCAGAGCGGACATCAGCGGTCCTCCTTGACGCGGGCGCGGCGGGCGGCCAGGTTGCGGCGCAGGCGGGAGCCGTACGACGCGCCGGGGTCGCGGTCGGGAGAGAAGCGACGCTCGATCCGGGTCTGCACGGAGGTCAGGATCGAGGTCGCCAGCAGATACCAGATGCTGGCCACGAGCAGCAGCGGGATGGTCTGGAAGTTGCGCCCGTAGATGATCTGGACGCTGTAGAGCAGCTCGGGGATGGCCAGCACGCTGATCAGCGAGCTGGTCTTGAGCATCGCGATCGTGTTGTTGCCGGTGGGCGGGATGATCACCCGCATGGCCTGCGGGAGCACGATCCTGCGCATCGTCATGCTCTTGGACAGGCCCAGGGAGCTGGCCGCCTCCAGCTGCCCCTTCGGCACGGACACGATCCCCGCCCGGACGATCTCGGCCATGTACGCCCCCTCGTTGAGCGCCAGCCCCAGCACACCCGCGATGAACGGGGTGATGAGCGTGTTGGCGTCAAGGGTGGCGAACGTCGGCCCGAAGGGCAGGCCGAGCTGGATCGTCGGGTAGAGCGCGCTCAGGTTGAACCAGAAGATGAGCTGGACCAGCAGCGGCGTACCACGGAAGAACCAGATGTAGGCCGCGGCCGTCCACGACAGCACCTTGTTGTCCGAGCTGCGCATGACCGCGAACAGCACGCCCAGCGCGATGCCGAGGACCATGGCGATCGCGGTGAACTGCAGCGTGAGCAGCAGTCCGTTGAGCACGCTGCCGTCCAGCAGATACCTGGCCACGATCTCCCACCGGTAGCGCGGGTTGGTGACCATGGACGTCAGCAGCAGCGCGAGCAGCCCCAGCACCACCGCCGTGGCGACCCACCGCCACGGGCGCCGCACCGGGATCGCCTTGATGTCGGCGTCGGGCCGCCGGCTCGTCCGCACGGTGCCGGTCGCCATCGCTAGGCACACCCTTCCTTGATCGCCTGCGGGAAGATCTCGTCGCCGTCCTGCACCTGCGCGGGGTCGGTGAAGATCTCCGACTTCTCGATCGCGCCGTCCACGACGCCCCACTTGCTGGCGATGCGGGTGTAGTGGCCCTGCTGCAGCAGCCTGGTCATCGCCTCCTGCAGCACCGCGTTCATCGCGGAGTTGCGCTTGGGTACGGCGATGCCGGACAGGCTGTGCGGCGTCCGGTAGGTCCCGGTGACACAGAGCGTGCCCTCCGACTGCTTGGCCGCCCACTCCACGGCCGGCTTGTCGGCGCTCACCACGTCCGCGCGCCCGCTGGACAGCGTCAGCACCGCCTGGTTCTGGTCCGGGATCCTGATGATCTGGACGGGCTTCTTGCCCGCGCCCTTGCAGTAGGCGTCGGCCTTCTCCAGCCGCTCCACCTGTGAGGTGCCGCTCTGGACGCTCACCCGCAGGCCGCAGACGGTGTCCTTGAAGTCGTTGACCTTGATGCCGCTGCCCTTCTTCACCAGGAAGCCGCCGCCGTTGAGGTAGTTGGAGACGAAGTCGACGACGCCCAGGCGTTCCTTCTCGATGCCGAACCCGGCGATCCCGATGTCGTACCTGCCCGCCTCAAGGCCGGGGATGATGTTGTCGAAGGAGGTGTTGCGCCACTCCACCTTCAGGCCGAGCAGCTTGCCGATGGCGTCGCCGGTGTCGATGTCGAAGCCGACGAGCGTCTTGTTGTCCTCGGCGAAGAACTCCAGCGGAGCATAGGGCGCGTTCGTGCCGATGATGAGCGTCCCGCGGTCGCGGATCTCCTTCGGCACGCCGGCGGCGAGCTTGTCGTCCTTGGCGATGCCGACGGCGGTCTTCGCCATGTCCGGCGCTGTGTTGACGCCGCACGCGGTGAGCGGCAGCAGGGTCATGAGGGCGACGAAGAAGATGCGGTTGTTCATGGTGTCACCAACTTGCTGTGCGGCGGTTCAGGGGCTGGGTGTGCCGGCCGACGGCGCCCGCCGTACGGCGGAGTCGGGGCCGGGCAGTGAGAGCGCGCTCGCCGTGCGAACCGTGAGGCCGCCCCCGATCAGGACCAGCTCAGCGGCGTGGATGGCCGACGACTGTCCCGACGTCGGCACCTCCTCGCCGAAACTGTCCCGTCCGGTCTGCGCGTAGTAGAAGATGGCCGCCCGGTCGTTGGCGACCGGATGGATGTACGGCTGCCGCGGCGCGTGGCCGGGCACGGTCAGCGCGCCCCGGTGCTCCCATCGGCGCAGGTCGGGCGAGCGGTAGACGGCCGGGCCACTGCGGGTTTCGGCGACCATCCACCCCTGGCCGCCCAGCGTGAACACCGCCGGGCCCTCGTGCCAGTCGGCCAGTGCCTGCTCCTCGACCTTCCACCCGTCGAGGTCGTCGCTGACGGCCAGCCAGATGGAGCCGCCCCGGTACTCGTCCTTGAACCACAGCCCGAAGCCGCCCTCGGGGAGCGGATGGACGTAGGGGTCCACGGCGTGGTCGGTGCCCAGGTCCACGCGTCCTTGGTGCGACCAGGTCCACAGGTCTTGGCTGGTCAGGTGGTGGATCTGGCGGTGCCACGGGCTCGGCCGGCCATGGGTGTCCCAGGCGGGGTCGTCGGGCACGCCTCTGATGAACGTGACGAACATGTGGTGCAGGCCGTCGTGTTCGATCACGTCCGGGCCCCAGAAGGTGTTGAGACCCGGTTCGACCGGGAGGTCCAGGGTGCCGCGGTAGAGCCAGCTTGTCCCGCCGTCGGCGGAACTGGCCGCCGCTACCCGGCCGCCGTGGCAGCGGCCGATCCTGGGCGCTCCGCCGATCCGGGTGTTGGCCCTGCGGTGGACGAACAGGCACCACCAGGTGGACTCCGCGCCGTTCCAGACGAGGACCGGATCGGTGGCGCCGTCGTGGATCGGGTCGGTGATGAGGGCGTGATCGTGGTTCACGGCGTGCCTGCCGGGTGGTTCGGGTCGGGGGTCTGTGCGGGATCCGGGGCTTCCGGGGCTTCCAGGCGTTCCAAGGGGAAGTGCGTGACGGCGTAGGCGTGGCCGTGCTCGACCGCCGACTCCACCGCCTCACGCAGGGAGCCGCGCAGGTTGTCGCGGACCGCGTCCTCGTTCCACGCCATCCCGTCCAGGCACCGGGTGGCGAACAGCATCGCCACGCGCTCCAGGCGGCGCAGGCCGCGCAGGAGTTCGGCGGTGACCACCGGGCCCCAGGGGGTGACTTCGAGCTCACCGGCCGCGCAGGCCAGGTGGACGGTGTGGGCGCCGCCTTCCAGTTGGAAGGAGACCTGCATGACCAGTTCGGGGATGACCGGGTTCACCTTGCCCGGCATGATCGAGGAGCCTGCTTGCATGGGCGGCAGCCGTACCTCCGCGATGCCGCCCACCGGGCCCGATGACAGCAGCCGCAGGTCGCTCGCGACCCGGGCCAGCACCCGTCCGCCCCTGGCCATGGCGTCGGCGACCGAAGCCATGGCTTCCAGCGAGGCGATGCCGTCGGACAGGTTCGCGGCGGGTTCGAGGGCCAGCCCGGTCTCCTCGGCCAGCCGTTCCAGGGCCAGCTCCGCGTAGCCGGGCGGGGCGCCGAGCCCGGTGCCGATCGCGGTCGCGCCGAGCGGCACCCCCCGGAGCTCACCGGCCGCCGACTCCAGCAACCTGGCCGCCGACAGCACCGCACTCGCCTGCCCGTCGTGCACAAGTCCAGCCGGTACGGGCACCGCGTCCTGCAGGCAGGTGCGTCCGAGCCGCTCCAGCGACCGGTAACGCGCGGCCTGCCGGCGCAGCGACTCGGCCACCACCCGCAGGGACCGGACGGTCGCTTGAGCCGTGGTCAGGACGGCGATGTTGAGCGCGGTCGGCATCACGTCATTGGTCGACTGCGACCGGTTCACATGGTCATGAGGATCAACCCGCGTCACGTGACCGTCCCGGACGACACGCGTGCTCTGACCATGCGAGGCGCTCAGCGTCGTCTGGCCACGCGGATCCATGTGCGCGCTCTGGCCGCCCGGATCACCCGTGATGTGGTCGTCCAAGTCGGTGCGAGGGGCGTGGCCGTTGGGGCTGGTTTCTGGCGTTGTGGCGAGGAGTTCGGCGGCGCGGGTGGCGAGGACCTCGTTCATGTTCATGTTGGTCGAGGTGCCGCCGCCTCCCTGCACCACGTCGAGCGGGAAGTGCTCGTGCAGGTCTCCGGCGGCGACCTCGGCGGCCGCGCCCATGATGGCGTTCCCGATCTCCTCGGGCAGCACGCCGAGCTTGACGTTGGCCCATGCCGCCGCGCTTTTGACCTGCGCGAGCGCGGTCAGCAGGGCGGGGAACTGGCGCAGCGACTCGCCGCCGAGGCGGAAGTTCTCGCTGGCCCGCGCCGTATGGATGCCGAACAGGTCGTTCGAGGAAAGTCTGATCTCGCCCAGGAGGTCATGTTCGACACGGTTCAGATCCATAGCATCACCCCTCACTTGAAAGGTTGCCTGGTAGGTAGACAGCCAGACTCCATGGGGAAAGAGGGCATGTCAATCCCTAAATATGCAGACAACAGACGCTCTTGACAGGATTTCGGGCGTGAGGCAACCTGCCAGGCAACCTGACCTGTTCGCTGTAGGAGTGCCTGTGACCTTCCAGACGTTCGAGCTCGAGAACTGGCAGTCCGACCACGAGCAGACCGTCCGCTTCAACCTCGCCGACTCGACCGTCGACCCCGTCACCGTGGCCGACCTCATCGAGGACGGCGAGGACCTTGAGCGGATCATGTCCGTGCCGCTCTACTACCCGGAGGTCAACGGCGAACGGTCCCTGCGCGGCCTCATCGCCGGTCTCCACGACGGCATCGGCACCGACGACGTGCTGGTCACCGTGGGCGCCTCCGAGGCCAACGCCGCCATCGTCGACGCGCTCTGCGAGCCGGGCGACCGCGTCGTGGTCATGGAACCCGGTTACCGCCAGGTCTGGGGCCTGGCCCGCAACCGCGGCTGCGACGTGGCCGCGTTCGAACTGCACGCCGACCGAGGCTGGGCGCCCGACCTGGAACAACTCCGCCGGGTCGCCGCCCCCGGCACCAGGCTCATCTACGTGTGCAACCCCAACAACCCGACCGGCTACATCCTCACCCAGCGGGAGATGGCCGAGATCGTGCGGATCGCCGAGGACTGCGGCGCCTGGCTCGTGGCCGACGAGGTCTACCGGGGCAGCGAACGCCTGACCGACGCCGAGACGCCGTCGTTCGTCGGCATGACCGACAAGGTCATCGGGGTGGGCAGCCTGTCTAAGTCCTATGGCCTGTCCGGTCTGCGCATCGGCTGGGCCGTATGCACTCACCCCGAGCTCGCCGACCTGTGGCGCAGACATGAGTACGTCGCGATCGCGACCGGCCGCCTCGACAACTTCCTCGCCGAGTGCGCACTCAGGCCCGCGGCCAGGCGGCGGCTGTTCGAGCGCAACCGCGCCTGCGTGCGCAGAGGCTACGACCTGTTCTCCGCATGGGCCCTGCGGCAGGGCGGCAGGCTCGCCGCGCAACCGCCGATGGCCTCCGCGCTGGCGTTCGTCCGCTACGACAGCGACCTGTCGTCCGTCGAGGTCGGCGACCTGTTCCGGCGCGAGGCGAGCGTGCTGGTCGCGCCTGGAGTGTTCTTCGGCAGGGAAGGATGGTTCAGGATCAACATCGGCATGGACACCGGCCACCTGGCCCAGGCCCTCGACGCGCTCGCGCCCGTCGTGGCCGCCCTGCCGCCCGCCTCGGGAAGGTGACGTCCATGGAACTGCTCCTGCTCACGAATGAGTACTCCGTCTGCCGCCTGCCCGCCGCCACCGCCCCGCCCCCACCGCCGGCCGCGGCCGAGCTCTACGCGCTGACGGTCACCGCCGAGGAGGTCTCGGTGGTGTGCCGCTCCGGCGCGGAGCCGGCCGGGGCCAAGGTGGAGAGCGGTTTCAGCGCGCTGCGAGTGGCCG
Source organism: Nonomuraea endophytica (assembly GCF_014203235.1). Lineage (GTDB taxonomy): Bacteria > Actinomycetota > Actinomycetes > Streptosporangiales > Streptosporangiaceae > Nonomuraea > Nonomuraea endophytica. The sequence continues at coordinate 21,832 of NZ_JACHIN010000011.1, forward strand.
GCGCGCTGGACTTCTCCCTCGTCGGCATCCTGGCGGCGCTGACCGCGCCGCTGGCCGAGGTGCGGGTCTCGGTGTTCGCGATCTCCACGTTCGACACCGACTACCTGCTGGTACGCACCGCCGACCTGCCCACGGCCAAGGCGGCCCTGGAAGCCCACGGCCACGCGGTCGGGTTCACCCGCTGATCCCGGCCGTCATGCCGTCGACGATCCGGCGGCCCAGCCAGCCGTACAACACGATCATGGGTTAAATCAGGATCACGATGCCCGCGGAGCTGTACGACATGCTGCTGTACAGCCCGAGGGGCGCGGCGGGCAGGTCGCGCTCCTCGGGCAGCAGCACCCACAGCGCGATGGCGGTGGCGCGGGGGAGCAGGATGTTCCCGATCAGACGCAGCTGATGGTGATGACGCGCTGGTTGGTGGATGAGCCGATGGGGCCGCGTTCGCGCAGGCCGGAGGCGGCGGCGCGGTATAGCGGTGAGGTCACCGCGCACGCGATACTGCTCAGCGGACCGGGGCTCGCGGCGCGACCGCCTCGCGCAGTTCGGCGGCGGCCTGGGCGATGAGCTCGGAGAAGGTAGCGTCCGGGTCGGCCAGCCAGCGGGACGTGGCGCGCCGGGAGATCGAGATCGCCACGTCGATGACGAAGCGTGCCTCGCCGGACTCGACACCACGCCGTTCAAGCGCCCGCGCCAACGCGCCGGCGATGTCGGCGAGCTTGATCAGGTCGCGTTCGGCCAGTGCCGGGCTGGCGGCGATCACCCTGACGCGGCGCAGCAGGAACTCGCGCGAGCGAAAGACCTCGTCGGCGGTCCCCAGCGCCGTCAGCAGCGCCTCGAACGGCGTGACCTCCGGACCGACTGCCTCGACCTGGGCGACCAGATGGGCCTCGAGCTCGTTGCCGGTGAAAAGGACTTCCCGCTTGTCCGGGAAATAGCGATAGAACGAGCGCTCGGCCAGACCGGCGGCACGCGCGATCTGCGCGACCGACGTGCGCTCGAACCCCTGTGTCTCGAACAGCTCGAGCGCCGCCCGCTCGAGTCGGCCCTGTGCGTCGGATTCCCATCTCGGCATACCGGCCAGGATACGACAACAGATGCTGTTATCACCGTGTTAGGGTCGATGACAGCAGATGCTGTCATCACATGGGAGATCGTCATGCAGGCTCTTCAGTTCGACCGATTCGGCTCCCCGGACGTGATCGTGCTCCGTGACGTCCCGAGCCCGGAGCCGAGACCCGGCCAGATCCGGATCGCCGTGCGGGCATGCGGACTGAACCCGGCCGACTGGGCGGTGGTCGACGGCCTCCTCGCCGACCAGTTGCCGCCGCTGCCGCGCGGAATGGGGCTGGAGGTCGCGGGCACCGTCGACGCGCTCGGTGAGGGCGTCACCGGCGTCGAGATCGGCGACCGCGTGTTCGGCCCGGCGACCTTCGACGGCCCGACGGCCGGGGCCGCCGAGTACGCGCTGATGGCGGCATGGGCGCGCCTTCCCGAGAACGTCACCGCCGAGCAGGCCGCCGCGCTGCCGATGGCGGCCGAGACGGCGTGGCACGCACTCGACGACCTCGGCATCCAGCCGGGTGAGTTGCTGCTCGTCCACGGTGCGGGCTCCACCGTCGGCGAGGCGGCGGTGCGCTTCGCGCTGCATCGGGGTAGCCGGGTGATCGCCACCGCCGGGGCCGCACGGGCCGCCGCCCTGGAAGCGATCGGGGCCCAGGTGACCGGCTACGGCGACGGCATGGCCGAACGCGTCGCCGCTCTGGCCGGAGGCCGCGTGGACCGCGCCCTGGACGCCGCCCCGACCGGCGGCCGGATCGACCGCCCCGACCAGACCAGTCCGGCCGGCGGCTCACTGCCGGCCCTCATCAAGCTGACCGGCGACCCCGACCGCGTCCTCACCGTCTCCGACTTCGCCGCCGCGGCCGAGCTGGGCACCCGGGTCACCCACATCGACATGCGCTACGACCGGCTGGAGGAGTTCGCCAGGTTGGCCGGCGAAGGCGTCCTGGCCGTATCGGTCGCCCGTACCTACACCCTCGACCAGATACACGAGGCTGCCAAGCTCAGCCAGTCCCGTCGGCCCGGCGGCAAGCTCACGCTCGTCCTGTGATCGCCTTGCCACCTGCCCAGGCGATCCCGCTGCCGCGCAAGTTCTGGGACCGAACATCCCACAACAAAGACAAACCGCTCGAACCATCCAGGTGAGCAGCGGCGACGATGATCAACTCCAACGCCCGCTTCTCGGCAGCCTTCTCTCCTGGCACTGCCCGCGAGACGAGGTTCAGGCACGCCCAGGGAGCGGCGCCACAGAGGTCTCGTACGCGGTCATCAATGGGCGCAGTTCCCCAGAGATCGTTCTCCACGTCGAAGGTTGGCCCCATGGCCGCCGCATCCCGGTGGCACCCGTTAACGGGAGACGTTCGCTTCCACATTGACCACGATCTTGCCGAGGAAGTGGCCGTGCTCGCTGAGCCGGTGGGCGTCGGCGGCTTCTTCGAGGGGGAACTCGGCGGCGATGGGGAGGCGGGTGGTGGCGATTTCTCCCGCAATTTCGCGAAGCTTGATGGGATTGGATGATCCGCTGGAGAAGCGCGCCCCGTGGCTGCTCGCACCAGGGTCGGCGATGCTGACCACCTTGTCCGGATCGCCGGTGAGCCGGACCGACATCGCCACCACATCCCTGCCCGAGGCGTCCAGCACCAGGTCCACCGGCTCCCCGATCCGCTCCTCCAGCCCCTCGCCGTAGGTCACCGGGTGCACGCCCAGGCCTTTCAGGTAGGGGTGGTGGGGTTCGCTGGCCGTACCGACAACTCGAAGTCCCGCCCGGATGGCCACTTGAGCGGCGGCCAACCCGACACCGCCCGCGACGGCATGGATGAGCAACGTCCGCCCCTCCTCAAGCCCGAGCAGCCCCAGCGCCCGCGCCGCCGTCTCCACCGCCACCGGCAACGCCGCCGCCTCGACATGGGTGAGCCCGTCAGGCTTGAGAACCAGATCATCCGGTACGGCCAGCACATAGTCGGCCAGCGCCCCACCGTGCCGCCCCACCACCTCCTGCCCGACGCGCAACCATCCCGCGTCCGCGCCGTCCACGTCTGGTCCGATCGCGTCGATGACGCCGGAGAACTCCAGCCCCGTGCCTGTGGGCCCGTCCAGTGGGATGCCGAAGGCGCCGCCGCGGATCTTCCAGTCCACGGCATTGACCCCGGCCGCCCTGACCGCCACCCGCACCTGGCCGGGGCCGGGCACGGGGATCGGCACCTCGTCGACCCGCAGCACCTCGGCGCCGCCGTGCTCGGAGTAGCGCACCGCCCGCCCGTGGGTCACCAGCACCGCCTTGCCGACCACGTCCCGCGCCTCCAGAGCCGCGTGGGCCCGATGCGCCTGGTCCAGCGGCACCGCCAGCCCGATCGTGGGTGTGATCCCGGCGGTCAGCGTCCGCTCCGCCAGCCGATGCAGCGCCTCAGGCGTGAACTGCACCTGCTCGATCCCCACCAGCCGCACCCCGCGCCGCTCCGCCTCGTCGGGACCGACGGCCGCGAACTCGCCGCTGAGCACCCCGTAGCCGAAGAACACCCCACCCGGGGCGGTCAGCGCGAAGGCGTCGGCCCCCACCTGCCCGCCCACCCCGTCGAAGACGGCGTCGAACTCCAGGTCTCCGGAGGCCAGGTCCGGGTAGTCCACCACGGACGAGGCACCCAGCGAGAGGGCACGGGCCCGCTTGGCCGGACCCCGGGCGGCGCCGACCACATGGGCGCCCGCCCTGGCCGCCAGTTCCACGAGCACCAGCCCGAGCGCCCCTCCCGCCCCGGTCACCAGCACCCGCGCGCCCGGCTTGAGCTCGGCGGCATCGAGAAGGCTGAGCGCCGCCGGTCCCACCTGGAGCAGGGCGGCGGCCGAGATCAGCGAGACGTTCTCCGGCACCTCCACAAGCGCGGACAGGGGCGCGGCCACCTGCTCGGCATACCCGCCGCCGGGCAGAAGCGCGGCGACCCGCCGCCCTTCCCAGGATCCGGCCTCCGGCGCCGACCGGACCACCCCCGCCACGGCCGTCCCGGGAACGTAGGGCGGCCGGGTGCCGAACCACTCCCGTCCCCAGCCGGTGCGCAACTGCACCTCGATCGACAACACGTCGGCCGCGCGCACCTCGATCACGACCTCTTCCGGCCCGGCGGTCACCGGCGAGGACTGACGAACCCGCAGGACTTCCGGACCACCGAACCTGGTCACTTCAACAATGTTCATGCCGGGCAGTCTGGTACCTCAACCAGCCTTGAGGTCAAGCGGGCGCCGTAACGGCTGGGAACCACCAACCGCGTCTCCGTCTACGAGTCCCGGGCTAGTGACCCAGCTGTCGCCGTGGTGGTTCGACCAGATCGCCGACGTGTGCCCCAACCACGTGAGCAGCCGCACCGACGTGCCCGCCGGGTGGGCCGGCCGGTGCGGTGCCAGCGGCTGGAGATGCTGCCGTGGAGTGGATCGCCCGCGGCCTCGCCGATCTCAGCCTCAAGGAGTACGAGAAGTTCGGGATCGCGCTCCGCCCGGTCTGGTCGAGCGCTCATTCGCCGTTGCGGTGTGAGCCCCATCACGTCCGTCGTACGTCCCGACGTGTTGGACACATTCGTCCATGATCTGCAGCCGCCACTGCGGCAAGAAGATCATCACGTTCGCAGGAGAGGAATCCGATGACGGATCTGCAGAGTGTCGCCGACCGGGTCGTGATCGAGGCGCTGCGGGGGCGAGCACGCCGACGCGGCAATGATGGGCGACTTCGACCGTTTCGCGTCGCTGTTCACCGGGGAGGCGGTGTGGCGGATCCCGCCCGCCAACATCGAGTTCATCGGGCGGGAGGAGATCCGCGCTGGTGTCGAACGGCTGCAGGGTGCCTGGGAGTTCTGGGTGCAGAACGTGCACCCGGGCGCGATCCAGCTCGATGGTGACACCGCGACCGGCCGGGAATCCGTCTTCGAGATCGGTCGCCAGCGCGAGGCAGGTCGGTCGTCATGTACGGCCTGTTCCACGACCGCTATCAGCGCACCCCGGACGGCTGGAAGTTCACCGAGCGCGTCCTGGAGCCCGGGTACTTCGACTCCACTGCGCTGGCGGGTTCGCCGCATGTGACCTGGGACCCAGCCGACCCGGAGGCCGGAAGCACCTCCTCCGCGGAAGAAGCCCGATAACCCCCAAGCGCGGTGCCGATGGTGGTCCCGTTCCCGGACAGGACGCCGACCACGCGCATCCCGGCCGCTACCAGGACGAGTGCGAGCGCTTCGTGATGCGTTCGGCGAAGTGCCGGACGCAGGCCTGGAAACGCCGGAAGAAGGGGCGCTCCACCGCCGACCGCGATGGTCCGGTAGATGGTCAGGAGGCGCTGTGTGCTCTGATGGTGTCGGTGATCCAGGAACGGTAGTGGGTCACGTCGGTCCAGATGCCGACTCCTGGCCCGCCGCTGGGGTTGGTGGCGCAGCCGGCGTCGCCGTTCATGCGGTCCTCGATGTCGTCGCCGTCGCGTGAGGTGGCTCCGATCAGCTCCCATCGGCCGCCGACGCTGCGGATCTGTGGTCCGCCTGAGTCGCCGTTGCAGGCGCTGGCAGCGCGGCCGTTGAGCTCGCCGGTGCACAGTTCCTCGCCACGGTTGAGGGAGGAGCAGCGGGTGTCGGGTACGCGTACGGTGTCGAGTTCCTGCAGCCGTCGTGAACCGTTCGAGCAGGTCGGATCGTCGTGGTCGTCGCATGTCATGCCCCAGCCGATGACGCGGCTCGGCTCGCCTACCCGGCCCGGGCCGTCGGCGATGCGGATGGGCTCGAGGTCTACCGGCCGATCCAGCTGGACCAGCAGGATGTCGTCCTTGGGCTCCCCGCGCATACCGGGCTTGTCCTGGTTGGGGTGGGTGATGACGCGTTTGACGCTGGTGAGAGCTCCGCCCGTGTCACGCTCGAGTGAGCCGACCCGCACCTGCGTCCTGCCGGGCTTCATGAGTCCCTTGCAGTGGGCGGCGGTGACGACCCAGTCCGGGGCGATGAGGGAGCCGCCGCAGTGGTGCTCGGGTAGTTTCCGCAGCTGGAAGGAGACCATGAACGAGTAGGTCTCCGTCGCGGCTTTTCCACCGATGATCGCGGGGCGGCCGGTGCTCGCCGCGGCCGTGGTCGCGGTGGTCAGTGCGAGCCCGGTGGCCATGAGGGTGGCGAGCACCACTGATCGTCTGCCGGTTGCCTTGAACACAGGTCTCCAGTCGGTCGAGGGGGCGGGCGGGGGGACCCTGACGCTTCGCGCGGCGTTCTGCCAGGTCAACGTGCCCGCCATGCCAGGCTACCTGCGGTTTCCGTTGGAACCGACGTAAGCGATCATGCTGGCGACTGGCCGGCCTCGGCCGCTACGTCCACCTCGGCGAGGGGACTCCCGCCCGTATCACCACCGAAGCCGACCCGGCCGCCCATCGCAAAGCCGCTGAACTACGCCAAACACTCCATGAGTTGGTACGTCACCTCCGGTGACATCAACCCGAGCGGTGCGCGTACCTGGCTGAGCGCAGCCACCCGCGGTGCGAGGAACGCAACCTCCCACGACAATGCCTCGTTCACCGTCCAGGGGCCGCGGCGAGGTGCTGGGGCGGATCGGCGTCGGCTGCCCGAGCGGGGACAACGATGCTCAGACGCAGCCGGAGGCCCGATCACCATTCACGGTGGACTCGGTCAACGGCGCACCCGATAGCGCAGGTGAAGCACCCGGTTGCCGTGAATCACCACGTCAGGATCCTCCAACAGGTGCTGCGCGCCGACCGACCCGAAGTAGCGCTTGCCGGACCCGAACACCACGGGTACGACGTCCATGCGCACCTCGTCGACCAGCCCCGCGGCGAGCACCTGGCCACCGACGTCGCCGGCGGCGACCTCGACCAAGCGGTCACCCGCAAGCTCCTGCGCCTTGGCCACCGCTGCCTCGACCCCGTCGACGAAGTGAAACGGCGTCTCGGGATCCCAGCCCTCGGGCGCCGGCCGACGGGTCACGACGACCACGTGGTCGATCCCGCCCGGAGGCTTCCCGTCCCAGCCGTCCGTCATGTCGAACACGTGGCGGCCCGCGATGGTCACCCCGATCTGGTCCCAGTACGCCCGGGTGTGATCGTAGGAGGCCTGCGACACCTTCAGCTCGCCGCTCTCGTCCAGCGGAACGTCACCGCTGGTCAACCAGTCGAACAGCGGTCCGGGCTGATCATTCTCGTCCGCGACGAAGCCGTCCACCGACACCGAGGCGTACATGACCACCTTGCCCACGGGGCTCTCCTCTGCTTTGGGGTGCCCCAAATTAGCGGGTCGCGAGCTGTCACTCTTGTAAGAAATCAATCGGCCGGCAGCGGCCAGCCGTCCAGCACGTGACCGGGATGTTCGCGCAGGAACCGCCGCCGCACTTCGACGTACCGGGTCGGCGTGAGCCCGGTGAAAGCCCGGAACTCGTGGCCGAAATGGGCCTGGTCAAAATAGCCCGCGCCACCGGCGAGGTCGCCCCAGTCGACCGGTCCGGCGGGGTTGATCGCGAACACGGCGGCGGTGAAGCGGTAGGAGCGGGCCAGGCGCTTCGGCGTGACCCCGATGAGCTCCTTGAACCGCTGCGCCAGATGAGTGCTGCTGACACCGGCCGCCACGCTCAGGTCGCCGATCGCCACCGCCCCGCCGGCCGCCGCGATGACGCTGCTCGCATGACGCACCAGCCCCAGGCCCGCGGTCTCACACATCCGTCGCATCAGCTCCTCTTCGAGAAGCGTCAGCATCTCGTACGGCCCGGCCGCCGTCGCCAGCCGATCCCGCAGCCCAGCAATCGCGGGCCGGCCCCAAACCTGCTCCACCGTCACCGGCCGGTCACACAGCTCGCCCGCCGGCATCGGCAGGAACGGCGCCAGCCCCCACGGCTTGAAGTGCACACCCACTGACCGGGTCCCCGGCGGATAGCCGAACTCGAAGGCCCGGGTGGGCATCGTGATCACGCAGCCGTCGGCGTACTCGGCCGTCTCGACGTCGATGCCGGCGCGGATGCGGAACGGCGTCCCGAGGTTGACGATGAGCAACGCCGCCGGTGACGGCGGCAACATCAGCCGGGCGTACGGCGGCGCACCCTCAAGGTAGTAAAGGTCGTCGATCAGCCCGTCCAGCGGCGGCCGCGGCACTCTGGACACGTACTCCACGCCCACAGTATCGCCGACACCCCGGACGGCATCGAGCGCCGGACAGGCCAGCCGCGCGCCGCGGTCAGGCGGACGGGGAACCGATGATCTCGCTGCGGTAGAGGTGGAGGTGCTGGCGCCATACGTCCGCCGCCTCTTCGGCCCGGCCCGCCGCGATGTGCTCGAACACCAGGCGGAACTCGGCCACATGTCCGCCTCGCGCACTCGGCGTGGACAGGGCGCGGCGGCGAAGCTCCGACCACAGGGGGCCGTCGAGGTGGCGCAGCGCCTCCTCCAGGGACTTCTCGAGGATCGGGTTACGGGCCGCGCGGGCGATGGCGCGGTGGAGGGGCAGGTCGCTGACGTACGCCCCGGTCCGCGCGTATTCGTCCTCGAGCTCCGCCAGCGTTGACTCCAACGCGTCGAGGTCCTCGGGATAACGCTTCTCGGCGGCCAGTGCCGCCAGGGCCGGTTCGATGGCCAGCCGGGCTTCGAACACCTGTGGCGGCAGCACCTCAACACCCCAGGTGGCCACGACGGCGGACGATCCAGTGACGATCGTCCCTCTACCCTTGTGCGACTTGGCCAGCCCGGCAAGCTCAAGGGCTGCCAGTGCTTCCCTGATGGTCGGGCGGCTGACGTCGAAGTTCTGCGCGAGCTCGCGTTCGGGCGGCAGCTTGTCACCCGGCTTGAGGTGCCCGTCGCGGATGGCCACCACGAGCTGGTCGGCGACCTGCACCGCCGCGCTCTTCTTGACCACAGGGGTCACCTCGAACTTCGAGCTGCCCGTCGCCATCGCCTGGAACCCCTCGTCGTGTGGCCATGTTGTTTGATCGCCATCTTAGCGCGCGGCTAGGCAACCTGACACCTTCTCGACGACCCAACCCGCTTTGACCGGGCCGCACCAGGACCGTTCGGCTATGCACGTTGCGTGGCCAGGCAAGCAGGCCAGCACGCCTGCCTGGCCCGCTACTGCTCGCGCCTCGGGTTTGCGCCGCGTGGTCACAACGCTGGTCGGGGCCGGTGGCGGCTCAGGGTTGGGGCACGGGCTCACGGGCCGAGCACCGCTGTGGCTCAGGGTTGACGCGCGGGATCACGGGCTTGGGGCACGGGCTCACGGGCTGGGACCGTGGCGGCTCCGGGCTGGGGCACGGGCTGGGGGCCGCTGTGGCTCGGGGTTGACGCGCGGGGTGGATCGGGTGCGGATCGATGTGGGCTCTGGTTCGGGTGGGGTGCGGGCTACGGGCCCCTCGGCCGGGAAAAGGAAAGGTCAGGCGCTGTGGAGTGGCGGGGCGCGGGCGGGGGGGCGGGGGGGCGGGGCGGGGCGGAGGGGCCGGCGACGGACGGGCCGGCGGGGGAGGCCGGGGCTGCGGGGGCTGGACGTGGTCGGGGTGGGCGGGGCGGCCGGGGCTGCGGGGGCTGGAGGTGGTCGGGGTGGGCGGGGCAAGCGGGGAGGCCGGGGCTGAGGGGTGGGTGGGTGGCTGAGGGGTGGCGGAGGTGGTGATGGGGTGGGTTAGGTGTCCAGGTTGGTGAGTATGGTGCGGGTGATGCGGTCGAGGGTGGCGGTGTCTTCGGGGGAGAGGGTGGCGGCCAGGCGGGCCAGAGTAGCCGCGTGTTCGGTTAGGGTTTCGTCGATTACTTGGCGGCCCTGTTCTGTGAGGGTGATGCGGAAGCTGCGGCGGTCGGCGGCGTCCAGGGTGCGTTCGATGAAGCCTGCCGCTTCCAAACGGTCCAGGCGGTTCGTCATTCCGGCGCGGGACATCATCAGCACCGCCGCCAGTTCCGACGGGATCAGCGTGTACGGCGGGCCGGATCGCCGAAGCGCCGCCAGCACGTCGAATTCGCCCTGCCGCAGCCCGTGCCGGGCGAACACCTCCTCGACCGCAGTCTCGATCCGCCGTGTCACCCCGGCGAGCCGCCCGAACACCCCGATGGGCGAAAGATCCAGATCGGGCCGTTCCCGCTGCCATGCGGCGAGGATGCCGTCGAACGCGTCCATGCCGCGCAGTTTATTCGAGGCCCGATAGTCGGAAGCCGAAGCACCGAGCGACCCGGCTCAGTACAGCCACCCTGTCCAGGCTGGCCGCGGCTACGGGGTGTCCGCCGCACGCTGGTACTCGGCGCGCGGGTACCCCGCACGAGCGTCCTTCTCCCGCAATCCCGCCATCTCAGCCCGCGACAACACAGCAGTGAACACCCCAGGACCGGTAGCGGCCTGGGTGAGCCGGGTCCCGTCCGGATGCCAGGCGCCACTACCCCCGCACGACACCCACCCCGCCCCACGACCAGCATAATTGGCCACCACGGCGAACATCCGGTGATCCATCGCCCGCGCCCCGAAATGCAGATCGATCCGGCGAGCCTCCTCCAGCGTGTACAACGCCGACCCCGCGTAAACCTCAGCCCCCCGCCGAGCCGCATCCTCCGCATGCCCAGGCACACCAGCGTCGTAGCAGATGGCCAGCGCCACCCGCCACCCATCCACGTCGAGCAGCGCCCCCGCCCCGGCAGCCCGGAACAGCTCCCGCTCACGCCCATGCAGATGACACTTTCCGTGCACGTGCACCCGCCCGTCCGGCGAGAACGCCAGCGACGCGAGCCACGCAGTCCCGTCGGGGTGCCGGTAGGCCGCGCCGACGACCGCCGTCAGCCCACCCTCCTGTACGGCCCCGCGCACGACATCCAGCCGAGGGTCACCATCAGTCACCCAAACGCCAGGATCATCAAGAAGGTCAAGGTCATAGCCGATTAGTGAGAGTTCAGGAAACAAGACCAGGCTCGCGCCAGAAGCGGCAGCGGTCTCGATCGAGGCAGCGGCGGCACGAGCGTTGGCGACCACATCGCCGGCCACGGCAGAGGTCTGGGCGAGCGCGACGGTCAAGATCTCATAGGACACACGGGCATCCTACTTGCCGCTTTGGACCGGTCCATAGGCGAGATTTCGTGATCCGGCCTACCCTCACCCCGTGACTCCAACGATGCCGCAGAACGAGACCACCATCCCGGTCCTGCCGTGTGTGTCCCTCGACGAGACGCTGGAGTTCTACCAGGCGCTCGGGTTCGAGGTCACGTACAAGATGACCAAGCCGTACCTGTACCTGGCGCTGCGGTGGAGCAACGTCGAGCTCCACTTCGGCAAGCCGCCCGAGGGCATGGACCCGGCCAACGAAGACGGCGGTGGCTGCCTGGTGATGATCGACGCGGCGGCGCCGTACCATCAACATTTCAGCGCCGCGATGCGCGGCGCCTACGGAAAGGTGCTGGCGTCGGGACGGCCGCGCATCACCCGCTACCGCAAAGGCGCCTCCCGCTTCACGCTCATCGACCCGTCGGGCAACTCGATCATCTTCATCCAGCGCGACGAGCCCATGGAGCTGGAGTACGGCGGCGACAGGAGCCTGCCCCGCCTGGCCCAGGCGATCGACAACGCGCGGATCCTGCGGGAGTTCAAGAACGACGACCGGGCCGCCTTCCGCGCCCTGACCTCCGCGCTGCGCCGGCACGCCGACGACGCGCCGGCGGTGGATCGCGCGCTCGCCCTGGCCACGATGATCGAGCTGGCCATCGCCCTGGACGAGCGTCACAGGATGGACGACCTGATCACCGACCTGAAGGCGCTCTCGCTGACCTCGGAGGAGCAGGCCCGCGTCGCTTCAGAACTCTCCAGGAGGCCGACTCCCTGGAGTCCTGGCTACGCGACTAGAGCTACGCGGCCGGTCAGTAGGCGAGGGCCGCGGGGTCGCGTTCTGGTGCTCCGGAGGGCCACCACTCGCCCTCGCGCAGCGTGAACGGATACCAGCGGCCGTCCCGCCCCAGCCGCAACTGCAGGGAGCCCAGCGTCCAGCGGTTGCGGGCGGCCTGCACGGGCGGCAGTTCCTCGCGCTGCCAGGCGGCCTCGGCTCTGGCCAGTTCCTGCCTGCCGGGGGTCCAGGCGTGTTCCAGCACCTCCAGGCCGGCCGGCCCGCCGTACTGCCAGGCGAGGACCGCGGGCGCGTCGCCGATGTCCAGGTCGTGCTCGGCGGCCAGCCGGACGCGGTCCTGACGTTCGGTGAGGACGGCGGGGCTGCCGCCCGACAGCAGATCTCGCGCCCGCGCGGACGCCGACGCGGCCAGCACCTTCAGGGCCGCGACGTCCACGCCCGCGGCCTCCTCCAGCTCCAGCGGGACGTATTCCACCGCGACGGGCGGAGGTGCGGGCAGCGGGGGGACGCCCAGCGAGAACGCCGCCAATGCCGACATGCCCGTCGCGGCGGGCGTCGGGGCGTCGCGTAGCTGAAGGGCCTCCAGCAGTTCGGTACGGCCCCGCCCCCGCAGCAGAAGCAGCATGAACGGATCGCCGTCCAGCAGCCAGGACGTCTGGTAGCACAGGGCGGCGGCGTGCTTGCACGGATGCCCCCAGTCGGGGCAGTCGCACTCGGGCTCCAGGTCGCCGACCGTCGGCAGCAGCGGGACGGCGGCGTCCTCGGCCGCTTCGACCAGGGCGTGCGGCACCTCCCCGTCCAGGAGCGCGGCGATGTGCCCCGACTGGGCGGCCACCTGGTCGAGGAAACGTTCCCATTCGGCGTCGGTGAGCTGGGCGACGCGGACGACGGTGTCGTACTCGCCCTCGGTCGTGGCCGCCAGCCGTCCGGGGGAGACGGCGATGGGCCCGACCTGCCCGGTCTTGGCGTAGGCGCGGCCTTTGCGAAGGAGGGTGTGGTCCAGGGAGGTGTCCTCCATGGCCTTGATCCACGCCAGACCCCACCAGGAGGTGGCGAAGCGGGCCCCGGCGCGTTGCGGCGGGAAGGCGGGAAATCCCTTGACGGCGGTCATCTCAGCTCCACCAGGGTCGCGAGTTCGGCGTCGGTGAGTTCGGTGAGGGCGGCCTCGCCGCCGGCCAGCACGGCCTCGGCCAGCGAGCGTTTGGCGGCGAGCATCTCGGCGATGCGGTCCTCGATGGTGCCTTCGGTGATCAGCCGGTGGACCTGGACGGGCCGGGTCTGGCCGATGCGGTAGGCGCGGTCGGTGGCCTGGTCTTCGACGGCCGGGTTCCACCAGCGGTCGAAGTGGATGACGTGGTCGGCGCGGGTGAGGTTGAGCCCCGTTCCGGCGGCTTTGAGGGAGAGCAGGAAGACGGGGACCTCGCCGTCCTGGAAGCGCTGGACCATCTCCTCGCGTTTGGGCACCGGGGTGCCGCCGTGCAGGAGCTGGGTGGCGACGCCCCGTGCGGCCAGGTGCTTCTCCAGCAGCCTGGCCATGGCCACGTACTGGGTGAAGACCAGCACCGCGCCGTCCTCGGCGGTGATGGTGTCGAGCAGCTCGTCGAGGAGCTCCAGCTTGCCCGAGCGGCCGGTGAGCTGCGGCGTCGCCTCGTGCAGGTACTGGGCGGGGTGGTTGCAGATCTGCTTGAGCCCGGTCAGGAGCTTGACGATCAGCCCGCGCCTGGCCATGCCCTCGGCGGACTCGATCTGCTCCATGATCTCGCGCACGACCGCCTCGTAGAGCGCGGCCTGCTCGGTGGTGAGCGGCACGGGCCGGTCGGTCTCGGTCTTGGGCGGCAGTTCGGGCGCGATGCCGGGGTCGGACTTACGGCGCCGCAGCAGGAACGGCCCGACCAGCTTGGCCAGCCGCTCGGCCGCCACGGAGTCGCCGGACTCGACCGGTTTGGCCCAGCGGGCGCGGAAGCGGGCCAGCGAGCCGAGCAGACCCGGCGTGGTCCAGTCGAGCACCGCCCACAGTTCGGACAGGTTGTTCTCGACCGGGGTGCCGGTCAGCGCGACGCGGGCGGTGGCGGGGATGTCGCGCAGCGCCTTGGCGGTGCTGGAGGCGGGGTTCTTGACATGCTGGGCCTCGTCGGCGACGAGAAGGTCCCACGGATGGGCGGCCAGCTTCTCGGCATCCAACCGCATCGTGCCATATGTCGTCAGAACAAAGCCTTCGTCCGACAAATCGCGATTTGTCCCGTGATAGCGGCGCACCTGCACGCCTGGCGCGAACCGGGTGATCTCCCGCTCCCAGTTGCCCAGCAACGAGGCCGGGCAGACCACCAGTGTGGGACCACCGCCCCGGTGCAGGTGCAGGGCGATCAGCGTGATCGTCTTGCCCAGGCCCATGTCGTCGGCCAGGCACGCGCCCAGCCCCAGCGAGGTCATCCTGGCCAGCCAGCGCAGGCCGCGCAGCTGGTAGTCGCGCAGCGTCGCGGCCAGCCCGGACGGCACGCCGATCTCCTCGGGCTCGGCCAGCCGGTCGCGCAGCTCCAGCAGCCAGGCGCTCGGCTCGACCTCGACCTGCTCGCCGTCGACCTCCACCGTGCCGGTCAGCGCGGCGCCCAGGGCGTCGATGCCGCTCAGCGGCTTGAGGTCGCGCTGGCGGGCCTTGAGCGCCAGGTCGGGGTCGATGAGCACCCACTGGTCGCGCAGGCGGACGACCGGGCGGTGCGACTCGGCGAGCTGGTCCATCTCGGCCGCCGTCAGCCGCTGCCCGCCCAGCGCGAGCTGCCAGTTGAAGCTGGTCAGCTGCGCGCCGCCCAGGTAGGACGGCAGGTCGGAGGGCGCCTGCTCGCTCTCGCCCAGCACGGCGCGGGCGCTGAGCCCGCGCACCATCGACCGGGGCCAGTGCACGTCCACGCCGGCGCCGGTCAGCCGGGTGGACGCGCCGGCCAGCAGCTCTTCGACGTCGCCGTCGGTCAGGGTGAGCTCGTCGGGGACAGCGCTCTCCAGCAGGCGTTCCAGCCGGGTCCAGGCCTTGGCGGCACGGCGCACGGCGATGATCGTCTCGATCCTGGCGCGGGCGCCGAAGCCGGGGTCCTCACCGGCCCACAGATCGGCCGCGTCGACCACGAGCGAGGGGTCGGCCAGGCTGTGGAGCTGGACCACGGCACGGAACTCCGATCCGGCCGGGTCGTCGCACTCCACGCGCAGCGACAGCCGTACCCCGGAATCGAGGCCCGCGGCGACCTCCTCCGCCCACGGGCGCAACTGCGGCACCTTTACCGGACGCATCGCCGCGAACGCGGAGGTTCCCGTCGCGCGCACCGCGCCGGGCGAGCGCGGCATCGCGTCGGCGACCGCGTCGAGGAAGGCCCGCACGAGACTTTCCGCGTCGGGCAGCACCGGCCCCTCAGGGCCTTCCTCCAGCGGTACGGCTCGCGCCGCGGCGGGCATGGCGTCGGCCAGCTCCCTGATCCTGGCCACGTCGGCGGCGTCGAACGGCCCCGCCCGCCACGCGTCGTGGTCGCCGGCCGACACCCCGGGCAGAATCCGCCCCCTGGTCACCAGCTGGAGCGCCACCAGCGCGGCGGCGCCCCAGAAGCGGGCGGCTGGGTGCGCCTCATGGTCGGTCCTGGCCCTGGCGAGCACGGCGACCGCTTCAGAAACGGGAATTCTGCGCACCGGAACCCGGAGGGTACGCACCGCACCGCCATCCGGCTCGGCCACCGTGACGCCGTCCTCGCCGCTGGGGTCGAGGAAGGCCATCGTGCCTGTTCGTGGTGGATCACCGGGCTCGAAGACGACGGCATGCCGTACCAAGGAAGTCACAGCCGTACAGTGTACGGTACATAGACCTGTGGTTTACCCCACCACGATTCGGGAGTACGCCTCATTCTCGCTTTACCCGGATCTTGCCTAGCCTTCATGACATGACGGACTGGGTGGTTGACCTCATGGAGACCCTGGGCGCACCGGGGGCGGGCCTCGCGATCGCGCTGGAGAACCTCTTTCCACCGCTGCCGAGTGAGGTGATCCTGCCGCTGTCCGGGTTCACCGCCAGCCGTGGCGAGATGGACCTCATCGACGCGCTGGTGTGGACGACGCTGGGCTCGGTGGTCGGGGCGCTGGTGTTGTACTGGGTGGGCGCGATGCTCGGCCGCGAACGCACGCTGCGCCTGGCGGGCAAGCTGCCTCTGGTGAAGATCTCCGACATCGAGAAGACCGAGGCCTGGTTCCAGAAGCACGGGAAGAAGACGGTCTTCTTCGGGCGGATGATCCCCATCTTCCGCAGCCTCATCTCGGTACCGGCCGGTGTGGAGCGGATGCCGCTGCCCACCTTCACCCTGCTCACGCTGGCAGGCAGCGCGATCTGGAACTCCATCTTCGTGCTCGCCGGCTATTACCTGGGGGAGAGCTGGCACCTGGTCGAGGCGTACGTGGGCATCGGGAGCAAGGTCGTGCTCGGCCTCGCGGTGCTCGCCGTGCTGATCTTCATCGGCATGCGCCTCAGCGAGCGGCGGAAGGGCAAGCATGGGGCGCGTCGCTGACGCGCTGCGCCTGCTCTGGGAGATCGCGCTCGGCGCCCTCACCGCGGTGGCCGAACTCCTCTTCCTGATCGTCGCCGCGCCGGTCCGCGCCCTGCGGAAGGTGCGCGGGGCCACCTCGCCGACCGCGCTGGACCGGGCGGCGCTGTGGCTCGCGCGGTTCGAGGCTCGGCGGCTGCGGGTGCCGGTGGACGACAGCGCCGACGCCGGGCGGGCCATGGCCTACCTGGCCGCACGGGCGCCGCTCGGGCTGCTCGGCGGCCTCGTGCTGTCGCTGCTGGAACTCGGTGTCGCGACCGTGATCCGTGCGGGCTGGGCGTGGACGCACAACGAGCCGCACGACGGGATGCTGCCCACGGTCCCGCTGCTGCTCTACTTCGGCCTCATCGGCATCGTCCTGCTGTTCCTCGATATTTCAGGACTTGTCGGTGTACGCGTGGTCGAGCGCCGCCTGGTCCGCAACATGCTCGCCCCCGACCCCACCGCCGCGCTCATAAGGCGCATCGAGCAACTGGCCGAGACCAGGGCGGGCATCGTGGCCGCCGTCGACGCCGAGCGGCGCAGGATCGAACGCGACCTGCACGACGGGCTGCAGCAACGCCTGGTCGCGCTGTCCATGCTCATCGGCCGCGCCCGCCGCGGCGGCAAGGCCGAACTGCTGACCCAGGCGCACGAGGACGCCCAGCGGGCGCTGGCCGAACTGCGCGAGGTCGCCTGGCGCGTCTACCCCAGCGGGCTGGACACCCTCGGCCTGGCCGACGCGCTGGCCGGGGTCGCCGAACGATCGAGCGTCCCCGTGCACGTCCGCTGCGACCTGACCTCCCGGCCGCCGATGGCCGTGGAGACCGCCGCCTACTTCGTGGTCTCGGAAACGGTCACGAACGCCGCCAAGCACGCCGCCGCCACCGGGGTGAGCGTGGAGATCCGGCAGGACGGGACAATGGTCGTCGTGCGTATCGAAGACGACGGGTGCGGCGGCGCCGTACCCACGGGTGGGGGACTGTCCGGGCTGGCGCGGCGGGTGGCCGCGATCGACGGCAGGCTCCTCGTGGACAGCCCGGCCGGTGGCCCCACCGTGATCACCGCGGAGCTGCCATGCGGGTGATCCTGGCCGAGGACTCCACACTGCTGCGCGAGGGCCTGGTACGGCTGCTGCACGAGGAGGGCCACGAGGTGCCCGCGGCCGTCGGCGACGGGCAGGCGCTCATCGCGGCCGTCGAGGTCCACGAGCCGGAGATCGTCGTCGTGGACGTGCGCATGCCGCCCACCCACACCGACGAGGGCCTGCGCGCGGCGCTGGAGATCCGGCGCCGCTGGCCGTCGGTCAAGGTGCTCGTCCTGTCGCAATATGTGGAGAAGAAGTACGCCACCGAGCTCATGACCGGCAGCGTCGACGGCGTCGGCTACCTGCTGAAGGATCGGGTGGCGCAGGTGGCCGACTTCCTCGACGCGCTGGAGCGGGTGGGGGAGGGCGGCGCCGCGTTCGACCCGGAGGTGGTCCGGCAGCTCCTGGCGCGTACCAGCCACACCGATCCGCTGTCGCGGCTGACCGCGCGCGAGCGGCAGGTGCTGGAGCACATGGCCCAGGGGCTGACCAACGCCTCGATCGCCCAGGCCCTGCACGTGTCGCAGAGCGCGGTGGAAAAGCACGTCAACGCCGTCTTCGACAAGCTGAGACTCTCCCACACCACCGGCTACAGCCGGCGCGTGCTGGCCGTACTCAGCTATCTGCAGTCGTGACGGGCAGGCTCGCCCGCACCTCGTAGCCACCGCCGGGCAGCGGACCGGCGTGGACGCTGCCCCCGGCCCTGGCCAGGCGTTCCGACAGGCCGCGCAGGCCGCCGCCCGACGGCCGGTCCGGGTGCTTGGGCGTTCCGTCATCGCGGACGGTGAGCGCGGCGCCGGCCACCTCGAAGAGCGCGTGGGCGGCGGTGCTGTGGCGCAGGATGTTCGTGGCCGCCTCGCGGGCCACCCACGACAGCAGCGCCTCGGCCTGCGCGGAACGCGGCGCGCCGTCGCGGCGCACGACCACCTCCACGCCCGCCGCCTCCAGCGCCTCACGGACCCGTTCCAGCTCAGCCGCCAGGCTGACCTCGCGGTAGCCGGTCACCGCCTCACGCACCTCGGTCAGCGCCTGCCGCCCGACCGACTCGATGTCGGCCGCCTGCCGCGCCGCCTGCTCAGGATCGCGTACGGCCAGCCGCCGCACCGCCTCCGCCTTCACCACGATCACCGAGAGCGTGTGGCCCAGCAGGTCATGCAGGTCCCGGGAGAAGCGCAGCCGTTCCTCGGCCACGGCCGCCTCGGCCAGCCGTTCCCTGGTGCGGTTCAGCTCGGCGATCACGACGTGCAGCCGCAGGAACGCCGCCATCACCACGCCCGTGCTGAACGACCCCCAGGCGAAGCCCATGATCGGCCCGATGCCCTCGCCGCCCCGCCACACCGCGAACGCCGTCACCGCCGCCAGCGCGCCCAGCGCCAGCCGTACCGCCCGGTCCTGAAGCACCAGCGCGCAGGCCAGCGCGAGCAACGGGAACAGGTAGAACCAGCCGTTCGCGTAGACCAGCGCCATGCCCGTCACCAACGCGGCCATCGCGCCCACCACCCAGCGGGCGGCGGCGACCGGCAGCGGAGCCAGGATCAGCAGCGTGTACAGGCCGAGCGTGAGCGCCAGCCCCGCCCAGGCCGGCCAGACCGGCTGGTAGACGCCGGCCAGGCAGTCCCAGAGCACGCCGACGCCCAGCAGGCCGAAGCCGAGGAAGCCCTTGAGTCCGGGCTGGCGATCTCCTTGCACCTGTCCACCGTAGGCTGGGTTGATGAGCCTCAGGTACGCCGCCGTGGCCGTCGAGCTGGACGCACCCGCCGAGGACGTCTTCGCCCTCATCACCGACTGGCCCCGCCACCACGAGTGGATGTTCATGACCGACGCCCGGCAGACCGGGCCTGACATGATCGAGGCCTATACCGGGATCAGGCCGTTCGGCTTCCTCGACACGATGACGATCACGGAGTGGGAGCCGCCGCACCGGGTGCGGGTGGAGCACACTGGTGCGATCGTGCGCGGGGAAGGCGCCTTCCGGGTACGGCCGCTCGGCCCGCGGTGGTGCCGGGTGGTGTGGGCAGAGCGGGTCGAGGTGCCCAGGTGGGCGCTGCCGGGCTGGCCGGTGGTGCACGCGGCGACCGTGCTGCTGGTGCGACGGTCGTTGGTCAGGCTGGGGGAGCTGGCTCAGCGCTGAGGCCCGTCCTCTTCTTCGTCCGGCAGCGGCGTCTCGTCGTTCTGTCGCGGCCTTTCGTCGTCTTGGAGCGGCTCTTCGTTGTCTCGGAGGGGCCCTTCCTCGTCCGGCGTCTCGTCGTCGTTCGTCGGCTCGTCCTGGCTGGGCGGCGGCTCGCCGCCGCCGAAGCGTGCGGTGTTGAGCGGCGTGAACGGCGTCTGGGGCACCCCCTTGAGCGCCGCCATCATCGTCTCCTGCCAGATCGGCCCGGAGATCGTGGCCCCGGCCACCAGGCCGTAGTACCGGCCGCCGATCGTGACGCCGGTCAGCTTGTAGCGCTGCGCGCCGCGCAGGTCGCCGATGCTGACCGCGGCCGCCAGATCTGGGGTGAATCCGGCGAACCAGGCGGCCGCGTAGTCGTCGGTCGTCCCCGTCTTGCCCGCCGCCGGGCGTCCGATGCCGCCCACACCGCGCATCGTGCCCTTGGTGAACACCCCCGACAGCACGTGCGCGGTCGCGTCAGCCACCTCAGGGTCGATCGCCTGCCGGCATTTCGGCTCGTAGTCGGTCTTCTTGCCGTCGCGGTCGGTGATCGCGGTGATCGCCATCGGCTCGCAGTACTTGCCCCGCGCGCCCAGCGCCGCGTACGAGGCGGCCACCGTCACCGGGTCGCTCTCGTTGACGCCGAGCGTGAACGTCTGAACCTCGCCCAGCGGCTTGCCGTCGGCCCGCTTGCTGCCGAGCGCCTTGGCGGTCTTGACCGTCTCGCAGAGCCCGACCCGCTGCTCCAGCTCCAGGAAGAACGTGTTGACCGAGCCCCATGTCCCGGTCTGCAGGGTCTTGTACCCGCCCGAGCCCTCGTCGTTGGTGACGGTGTGCGTGGGGTCGCCGGCGTTGCCGCCCTTGCAGTTCTTGAACGAGGCATAGCCGGGCGCACGGTAACCGGCGCCCACGGTCATTCCGTCGTTGACCCGCATGCCCTGCTGCAGCGCGGCGACCAGCGTGAACGTCTTGAACGTCGAGCCGGGCTGGAAACCGGTCCCGCCACCGTGCGCGACGTCGGCTACCAGGTTGTAAGACATCTGGTCCTTGCCGCTGCCGTACTCGCGGCTGGCCGCCATCGCCTTGATCTTCCCGGTGCCCGGCTGGACGAGCGCCTCGGCGGCCACCGGGTTGTCGGTGGTGAACACCCGCTTCTTGATCGCCCGGTCGGCCGCGGTCTGCATGCGGCGGTCGAGCGTCGTGCGGATCGTGAGGCCGCCGCGCTCCAGCAACTGCTTGCGCGCGGTCCTGGTCTTGCCGAAGGCCGGGTCGTTGAGGATCTCGTTGCGCGCGTACAGGCAGAAGTAGGCGTACGAGCTGGACTCACACCCGCCCGGCAGCGGCACGCCCTTGTAGCCGAGCTTCTTCGCCTTGGCGGCGGCCGCGTCCTCCTTGGAGATCCTGCCGAGGTCGGCCATCCGGTCCAGGACGATGTTCCTGCGCTCCAGCAGCCGCGCGCGGTGGGCCTTGCTGACCGAGGGGTCGGTGTTGCTGGGCGACTGTACGGCTCCCGCCAGCGTGGCCGCCTGCCCGAGCGTGAGCTTGGCCGCCGGGACGCCGAAGAACCGTTTGGCGGCAGCTTCGACACCGTTGGCGCCGGCGCCGAAGTACGCGATGTTCAGATATTTCTCGAGGATCTGGTCTTTGGTGTACTTCTCCTCCACGGACATGGCGTAGCGGAGCTCGTTGAGCTTGCGGGCGTAGCTGGTCTCCAGGGCCTTGGCCTTCTCCTCCTTGGTACGGGCCGTGGTCAGGAGCACCTGCTTGACGTACTGCTGGGTGATCGTGGAGCCGCCCTCGCTCACACCGCCCGCCGACAGGTTCTTGGCCAGCGCCCTGGCCATGCCCTGGAAGTCGATGGGGCCGTGCTCGTAGAAGCGGAAGTCCTCGATCGCGATGATCGCCGTCTTCATCGTCTCGGCCACGTCGGTCAGCGGGACGATCTCGCGATAGACCTCGTAAAACTGAGCGATGGGCTTGCCCGCGGCATCCAGCAGCGTGGACTTCTCCGCCAGCGGCGGCTCCTTCAGCTCGACCGGCTGCAGCTCGTCGGTGGCCGCCATGATCGCCACACCGGCGCCCCCGACAGGCAACGCCCAGATGCCCGCCGCGACGACCCCCGCCGCCAGTCCCACCCCCGCCAACTGCGCGACGCCCCGGCCAACCCGCTTCCCCACCCCGTGCCCCCGTTCCCTTTCCCCGAAATTTCGCACCAAATAAGATCAGATCGGGCAGGGATATGTCCAAGACCGATATCCGTCATCCGGCAATGATGAAACGGCTATCGTCGCAGCTCTCCCCACCCTTCCCGACCCCTCGATGGAACCTTGGCCCCCGAATGCCAGGAGGTTACCCACCCCCGCCTGTCGGCCTGAGAGCCGACCACGACACCGCCCCGTCCGCCTGAGAGCCCACCACCACATCGCTCCGTCCGCCCGCTTGTCAGGTTGCCCGGCAACCGCCGCTGCCAGACCGCCTGGCACACGGTTGCCAGGCTCCCAGCAGGCGGCTCTCACAGGCCCCTGGCATGCGGTTCTCACAGCCTCCCAGCAGGCGGTTCTGCCCCTGGCATGTGGCTCTCCTGCCCCCGGCATGTGGTTCTCAGGCCCCCGGTCGGCGGTTCTCGTAGCCCCGGCAGGCACTCGGGTTCCTCAGGCCCAGCCGGTCGATCCAGTCCCAGGCGGCCGGCGAGCATGGGTGCCACCCCCGCCACGATCCCGGCGTGATCGGCGCTGAAGAACTCGGCGGACTCCACAGGTCGCACTGGTGTCACCGCAGAGGTGGCCCCCGCCATGAGGCTCGGCGGATGGTCTGTCGTCAGTGTGG
This sequence comes from Nonomuraea endophytica, assembly GCF_014203235.1. Lineage (GTDB taxonomy): Bacteria > Actinomycetota > Actinomycetes > Streptosporangiales > Streptosporangiaceae > Nonomuraea > Nonomuraea endophytica. Next base: position 44,306 of record NZ_JACHIN010000011.1, read on the forward strand.
CCTGTGCCGCCGTGATCGTCGCCGGTGTGCCGGCCAGCGGCTGCCCCACGGGTCGCACCGGTAGCGCCGCGGAGGTGGCCCCGCCCTGGCAGGCGTTGTCGGGTTGTCTGTTCACCGACCCCCTGCCCGTCTGTCCGCCAGCCCACCTGTCCACCCACGCACCCACCCACCTATCTGGCCTACCCGCCTACGCGCCTACGCGGCAACCCGGCAACCCGGGTGGGCTGGCGGGGCAGGTGGGTAGGTGGTTGTCGGGTTGCTGGGGAGGTTGGTGCGGCCTGTCGATTGCTGGGGTGTTTGCGGGTGGGACAGGATGCGAGGATGCGCTTTTCGATCAACATCCCGAACTTCGGGGAGTTCGCCGACGCCAGGAACGTGGCCAAGGTCGCCGCGGCTGCGGAAGAGTCCGGCTGGGACGCGTTGTTCGTCTGGGACCACGTGGTACATCGCAAACAACGCATCCCCTTCGGCGACCCCTGGATGCTGCTGACCGCCGCCGCGCTGGCCACCACCCGCCTCCGGTTGGGCACGCTGGTCACCCCGGTGGCCAGGCGCCGCCCGCAGCAACTCGCCCGCCAGGTCGCCACCCTCGATTCCCTCAGCGGCGGCCGGGTCATCTTCGGTGCGGGCTTGGGGGCGCCGATCGAGGAGGAGTACGGCGCGTTCGGCGAGAGCACCGACCCGATCGAACTGGCCGCACGCCTGGATGAGGGCCTCGACCTGATGGCGCGTTACTGGAGCGGAGAGCCGGTCACGCACAAGGGCCGGTTCTTCGAGGCCCACGACGTGGCCTTGCTACCGGCCACCGTTCAGCAGCCCCGCCCGCCCGTGTGGGTGGCCGGATACTGGCCGAACCGCCGCCCCATGCGCCGCGCGGCCCGCTGGGACGGCGCGGTCCCGCTGTTCGAGTCGGCCAGACATGGGCAACCTCCACGCGTCGAGGAGGTACACGACCTGATCGCCTTCATCCGCGAAGAACGCGCCCGCCTGGACCGGACCGACCCCTTCGACATCGTCGCCGGCGGCGTCACCCCCACGGACTCCACGCAGGCACGGGCCATCATCGCGCCCTTGGCCGAGGAGGGCGTCACCTGGTGGGACGAACGCCAGCACATCGGCGGCGACACCCTGGACAAGCTGGTCCCAGTCCTGCGCCGGATCGAACACGGCCCTCCGGCCGCCTAACACCCCACCACTAAGAAGCGCCAACCTTTCGCGGCCGGGTGGTGGCGAAGGGCTCGCACGCCATGTGGCGGCGAAGAAGATGCTGACCTCTCGCGGCTAGGAGAAGGCTCTGAACATTTGCGGTAGGCAGTGAGGGGGAAGGCTCTGGACATTTGCGGTAGGCAGTGAGGGGGAAGGCTCTGGGCTTTCGCAGCTGGGCAGTGAGGGAGAAGATTCTGGGTTTTTGCGGCTAGAACGGTGGCCGGGAAGACGCCTGACCTCTCGCGGTCGAGCGGTGGGGAAGAAGGCGCTGAACCTTTCGTGGCCGGGCGGTGTAGGGCAGGTGTGATGACGACGCGACGTGAACTGCTGGCCGGGGCCCTCGCCCTGGCCACCCTGCCCGCCCTGTCCGCCTGCGCCGGGAGCCAGGTGGAGCCCGCGGCCGCCAAGCCCGTGAGCTCGCCGGCCGCTCCCATGGTGGGGACGCTGTATGCCAGGACCGCGTCCGGGCTGGTCGCCGTGGATCTGGCCACCGGCAAGCAGCTCCGTGAGTACGGCGAAGCCGTACCGGATGCCGGTTGGAAGCGGCTGCACCAGGTGAAGGACGGGCGCCTGCGCGTGCTCGACCTCCCGGACGGCAAGGTGCGGCGCGAAACGCCCGTCAGCGGCGCGCAGGTCAAGGCGGTCTCCCGCACGGGAGAGCTCGTCGCGGTCGGCCCGCCGCCCGGCCCGCGTACCAGCACCCTCATCTCCCTGGCCGGACCGGACGGCAGCCGAGACCTCCGGCTCGACGGCAACGTCGAGCCGGAGGCGTTCTCCACCGACGGCCAGGCCATGTACGTCCTGGAATACCTGCCACCCGACAAGCCGGACCGCTACCGGGTACGCGTGCTGGACCTGCCCTCAGGCACCCCGAAGCCGCTCAACACGCGCGACAAGAAGCCCGTGCCGGAGGGCAAGGAGGAGGAGATGCGCGGGCAGGGCCGCCAGGCGGTGCTGGACCGGGACGCGGGGGTCCTCTACACGCTGTACACCCACCAGCCCGACCACCTGCACACCCGCGACCTGGTCGCAGGCGGCGACTCCGCGCCCGGCGTGCATGCTTTTGTGCACGTTCTCCAGCTGGACCAGCGGTGGGCGTACTGCCTCGACCTGCCGCAGCCGTTCGGCATGGGCCCACCCGAGGCGCACACACTGACCCTCAGCCCCGACGGCCGCACCCTCTTCATCTACGACGCCACCAGCGGCCGCATCGCCCAAGCCGACACCACGGACCTCACGGTGAAACGCACCGCCTTCGGCGCCAAACACACGGGCGAGTCGTACGCGCTGGCCGAGCACCAACGCCTCTACCTCGCGGCCGGCACCTCCGTACAGGTGGCCGACCCGGCCACGCTGGCACCTCTCGGAACCTGGCAGCTGCCCGGCCCGGCGCGCGGACTGGCCGCGCTGAACGGGCAGCTGCTGGCCGGCGCCGGCGACCACCTGGTGGCCCTGGACGCAAAGGGCACCCAGCAAGCCACCATCCCCATCCCAGGCCTCCAATCCCTCCACCACGCCGCTCACCCTTGACAAGCCATCTGGCCTGGCACGCGTCGTGGCTTGACACCTTCCGTTGCCTGACAAGCCCTGGCCTGACAAGCCTCGGAGTCGGCCAGCCACCTGGCCTGACAAGCCACCGGAGTCGGCCAGCCACCTGACCTGATGTCCTACAGCTGCGCACTCGCGAGCGGTGCATCCGTGACTACAGATAGTTCTGGGCTGGACACCGGGGCCCACGCGCGGTCAGGGAAAGGCTGGGCCCGGTGAGGGCAGGGCGGGCCGTACGAGTTACCGGCGGCCAGAATTACTGGTTGCCAGAATTACCGGGGGCCGTAGGTGAGCCGCCGCAGCGCGACCTCTGCCGGTCCCCGTCGCCCGCCCGGCGCGAGCAGCGCGGCGAGGACCACGGTGCTCAGCCAGGTCAGCACCGCGATGCCGGACGCCGCAGCGTCGCCGACCCGGGTGCCGAGACCGCCCGCGTACGGCGCGAAGAGCGCCACGAAGACCACGGACTGGAGGAGATAGCAGGTCAGCGACCACTGACCGCACGCGGCGAGCGCCTTGACCACCGGACCACCGCGGCGAGCGCGGCCGGCGACGAGCCCGACGATCGCCGCGTACGCCAGCCCTCCGGCGATGCCGCTCACACTGTGCAGCGCGTACGCCGACACGGCCACCAGGTCCGACGGCATCCAGAGCCCGATGTCGACCAGCACCAGCGGCGCCCCGCCGACAACGGCCACGGCGGTGCCCACGAAGGCGACCCGTGTCAGCAGGTCCCGGTGCGCGGCGGGGTCCTCCAGCACGCGGCGCCTGGCCGCCCAGATCCCGAACAGGAAGGCCGGCACCACGCTCGCGGCGAAGTACGTGGGCGTCATCCCGAACCACCCGATGAGCCGCATCACCAGCGCCGCGATGGGGTCGGCCATGGCGGCGGGCGTGTCGCCCTTGGGGGCGGAGACGGTGAGCAGCCCGAAGCCGAACATCACCACGACGTGCAGCACCAGCCCGACGGCGGCGGCCCGGAGCACTGACCGGTCCGCTCGCCGGACGAACCCGACGAGCACCAGCCCGACCAGTCCGTACGCCCCGAGGATGTCACCGAAGAACAGCAACAGCGCGTGGCAGAACCCGAACGCCAGCAGCCACAGGCTCCGCCGGCGCAGTACCTTGCGAACTTGTGTCCAGCTCCTGCCGGTGGCGAGTTGCCGGTCGGCGAGCCGTACGAGGCCGTAGCCGAACAGGGCGGCGAACATCGGCAGCGCGCGGCCGTCCACCAGCAAGATCTGTGCCCCGGCGACCAGCCGGTCCGGCAGCCCGCCGTCGAGGGCGTAGCCGCGGAAGCCGGTCGCGTGACCGGACAGGTACATGTGCGCGTGCGCTAACGCGATGAGCAGCAGCATCAACCCGCGGGCGAGATCGGGCGCCAACGCGCGCTGGGTGATGGGGGTGGCTCCCTCGACGGGAGGCGGTGGGGCGATGGACATGGATGTCCCCTCGGCTTTAGATACACGACTGTAGCTGAGGCACAAGGTAAGATACAAGCGCGTAGCTAAGCAAGGGGTGGCGATGAACGAATCCCGGACGCGCCGTCGCGGCGAAGAGCTGATCAAGGCCATTCACGACGCCGCGCTGGAAGAGGTGATCGAGGTGGGCGCGGGGCGGCTGACCATGGACGGCATCGCCCGGCGCGCGGCGACACCCCGCACGACCCTCTACCGCCGCTGGGCGGATCCCATCGACGTGCTGCTCGACGCGCTCTACCACCAGCACCCGGTCGAGGAGCCGACGCCCGGGGCCGACGACCTGCGCGGCGATCTCATCCGCGCCCTGCGGCTCATGGTGGAGTGGGCCTTCAGCCCGGCCGGCCGGGCGGTCGCGGCCATCCTCACCGACCCCAGAAGCGTGGCACTGATGTCCGACGCCCTGTTCGAGCGGGTCTTCGCCGGTCGCGGGGGCACGTTCACCCGTACCGTGCTGGAACACTACGCCGAACGGGGCCACTTCCCCGCCGCACTGCTCACCCCGGTCGTGGCCGACATCGGCGAGGCCCTCGTCACCAAGCGCCTGATCGATGCCGCGGCGCCGCCCACCGACGAGGACCTCGCGGCGATCGTCGACCAGGCCATCCTGCCCGCGATCGGGCTGGGCCCGAGCTCGGCGCGCGGTTCCTGACCGACTTCCGAGCCACGCTCAACTGCCGCGACGCCGGTGGCCACCCAGGTTCTGCTCAGTGGGAGGTGGCGCCGATGATGGTGTCGAGCATCGTCCGGGCGGTGGACAAGTCGGTGATGGACCGGCTGATCCGGTCCCGCTCACGGCGCAGTTCGGGCAGGAGGCCGGGACATGCCGCGGCCAGGCCGTCGCCGACGTCGACCGTGCACGGCAGCACGTCGGCGATGGTCGTGGTGGGGAGCCCGGCTGAGAGCAGGACGCGGATGCGTCGCACCCGTTCCACGTCGCCCTCGCCGTACTCGCGGTATCCGCTCGGCCGTCGCCGCGGCCGCAGCAGGCCCTGCTCCTCGTAGTAGCGCAACAGCCGCGGGCTGACGCCGGTCCGCCCCGCCAGCTCTCCGATCCGCACCCACGCCTCCTGTTGACTCTCACATCCATGTGAAGGTCTAGCCTAACCACGCGAAGGGCGCCGATCCGAGGAGTGATGAACGTGCGTACGTCGGTCATAGGGTTGAACCCGCGAGGCGCGGCGCTGGCCAAGGCCATCGCTGCGGCAGGTCACGACGTCGTCGTCTGGGATGAAGCCGGCGCGTCGGCCGAGCCCGTCGAGGACGTACGGCGGGCGGATTCGCCGCAGGCGGCGTTCACGGCTTCACTGGTGCTGATGTGCCTGGACGACTACGACGCCGTCCAGCGCGTGCTGGGCCGGGCCGGGCCGCACCTCGTCTCCGCCGACCTGGTCAACCTGACGTCCGGCACAAGCGAGCAGGCCCAGCGGGCCGCCGCCTGGGTGCGGGCCCGGGGCGGGCACTACCTCGACGGCGCGTTGATGGCCCATCCCGAGCATGTCGGTCAGCCGGAAACGGTGCTGGTCTACAGCGGCTCCCGGGAGGTGTTCGAGCGCCGTCACAGCTCGCTCGCGCACCTCGGCGGCGCCACCTACCTGGGCCCGGCCCCCGGCACCGCGGCTCTCTATGACGTGGCGATGCTCAACTTCGCCTGGGCCACCCTGATCGGCTTCCTGCAGACCGCCGCCCTGCTCGGCACCGCCCAGGTCCAGGCCACGACGGTGGCGCCCCTGCTGACGCACTGGCTGTCCACGACCGTCACGGAGGTGATCACCGACTACGCCCGCCAGGTCGATGACCACCGCTACCCCGGCGACCAGGAATGGCTGGAGCTGGATGCCCCGCTGATGGACCACCTCGTCGACGCCGTACGAGCGCGGGGCCTCGACACCGCCCTGCCCGAACTCATCCAGTCACTCACCGCCCGGGGCATCGACGCAGGCCACGGCAAGGACAGCTTCGCCAGCCTCGTCGAAATCCTTCGCAGCTAAGAAGGTAGTGGCCAGGCCCTTGTGCGCGGGTTTGACAGCGATCTGTGCGGGATCTGCCAGGGCCGTCGAGCACGCTGGCGGTCATGAACGCATTCGAAGCCGAAGGGCTGGTCAAACGCTTCGGCAAGACCACCGCCCTGGCAGGAATAGACCTGGCCGCCCGCCAGGGCAGCGTGCTGGCGGTGCTCGGCCCCAATGGCGCCGGCAAGACAACCGCCGTACGCATCCTGGCCACACTGCTGCGGGCCGACGCCGGCAGCGCCACCGTGGGCGGGCTCGACGTGGTACGGCACGCCGCCCGGGTACGCCGCCTGATCGGCCTGACCGGCCAGTACGCCTCGGTCGACGAGGACCTGACCGGCCGGGAGAACCTGGTGCTCATCGCACGCCTGCTCGACCTACCTGGCAACCAGGCCAAGCAGCGAGCGGCCGAACTGCTCACGGAGTTCGGGCTGGACGCGGCGGCCGACCGCAGGTGCAAGACCTACTCGGGCGGCATGCGCCGCCGCCTCGACCTGGCAGCGAGCCTGGTCGGCCGTCCCGACGTGATCTTCCTGGACGAGCCGACCACCGGCCTGGACCCCGCCAAGCGCGAGGACGTCTGGACGATCGTCCGCGATCTGGTCGAGGACGGCGTCACCGTGCTGCTGACCACGCAATACCTGGAGGAAGCCGACGCGCTGGCCGACGACATCTCGGTCATCGACCACGGCAAGGTCATCGCGCACGGCAGCCCGGCCCAGCTCAAGCGCATCGTCGGCGGCCAGACCGCCCTCGTACGCCCCGCCGACCCCGAACGCCTGCCCGAAGCCGAGTCGATCCTGGCCCGCCTGTCCGGCCGCCGCCCCGAGCGCCCCGGCCGCGGCGTGGTCACGGTCCCGGTGGACGGCGACGCCGCGTTCGCCGAGATCGTGGCCGCGCTGGCCGCGTCCGGCATCACCGCGGCCGAGCTGTCGCTGCACCTGCCCAGCCTGGACGAGGTCTTCTTCACCCTGACCGGACAACGAGAGGCCGCCGCATGACCCTCACCGTGCACAAGCAAGCTCCCGCACGCCTCCAGCCGCGCCCTTTCGCCCTGGTACGGCACAGCCTCGCCCTGGCCGGACGCAGCGTCACCAAGACCCTGCGCACCCCCGAGCAACTGCTCGACGTGACGGTCCAGCCGCTGATGTTCCTGGTCATCTTCGTCTTCCTGCTGGGCGGGGCGGTGTCCGGCTCCACCGGCGCGTACCTGCAGCTCGTCCTGCCCGCGATGCTGGTGCAGGTCATGCTGATAGCCGCCATGGCCACCGGGGTGAACCTCAGCACGGACATCGACAAGGGCGTCTTCGACCGGTTCCGCGCGCTGCCCATCGGCCGCTCGGCGCCGTTGCTGGGGTCGGTGCTGGGCGATGTGATCAGGTACGTGGTGGCGACCGCCTCGATGCTGGGATTCGGCACGTTGCTGGGGTTCCGGGCGCAGACCGGGCTGCTGGGCGTGCTCGCGGCGTGCCTGCTGACGATGTTCTTCGCGTTCTGTGTGAGCTGGGTGTTCGTGCTGTTCGGGATGGTGGCCAGGACGCCGGGCGCGGTGCAGGGGCTGTCGTTCCTGGTGATCTTCCCGCTGACGTTCGGCACCAGCATGACCGCGCCCAAGGGCACCATGCCGGGCTGGCTGCAGGTGTGGCTGAACGTCAATCCGGTCGAGCGGGTGATGGACGCCTCACGGGCGCTCATGCTCGGCGGCCCGGCGGGCGGACCGGTGCTGGCTTCGCTGGCGTGGGCGCTGGGGATCGTGGCGGTGTTCGCGCCGCTGGCCGTGCGTGCTTATCGGCGTCGCGCCTGAGCGCTGTCGATTTTCGGATGACCTGCGCGTCATGGGGTAGGGAGGTCTGAAAATGAAGTACGCACTGCTGTTGTTCGACCCCGAGGGCTACTGGGACGCCGTCTCCGAGCAGGAGATGGCGGCCGCGCTGGCCGAGCACCAGGCGTTCGCCCGCTATCTGGACGAACGCGGCGTCACCCACACCGGGCAGGCGCTGCACCCCGAGCGGGAGGCCCGCACCCTGCGCCCGACCGCCGACGGCCCCGCCGCCACCGGTGGTCCGTTCACGCCGAGGCGCGCGGAGTTCGGCGGTTTCTACGTCGTGGACTGCGCGGACCTGGACGAGGCCGAGGAGGTGGCCCGCAACTGCCCGATCGGCGCCGGCATCGAGATCCGCCCCGTCTGGGAGGCTCCGTGACCACGCGCTGAAGTTTGTTTTCCGGCGATGTCGAATCCCCCGGTGCCCCGTTCGTCGGTGGGCGAAGCCACGTACCAAAGGAGGAGACAGACCATGAAGAACGACCTCAGCCAGCCGACAGCCCTCGCCCGCAACGCGCCTGCCATGCCCGCGGCCGTCGACCGGGCCACTTTCCAGGCCCAGATGGACGAGTTGCGGGCCAGGGAGAAGGCGCACACGCGCGAAGGCGACGCGATCGCGGCGGCCCGGCGCCGTCTGCCCATGGTCGAGGTGGACCCCACGACCGAGCTGATCGGGCCCGACGGGCCGGTCACGCTGCTGGAGACGTTCGAGGGACGGCGGCAGCTCCTCGCCTACTACTTCATGTGGCGCGACGGCCGGCCGGCCGCCGACCAGTGTGAAGGGTGCACGTGGTGCGGCGGGCAGATCTCGGAGCTGTCCTACCTGCACTCGCGCGACATCACCTACGCCGTCTTCTGCCAGGGCCCGTACCAGGAAAGCCGCCGTTATCGCGACTTCATGGGCTGGGACATGCCGTGGTACTCGTCCAAGCCCTCCGTCGACACGCTGCTCGTCGGGCGCCAGATCGGCTCGATGCACCTGGTGAGCTACCTGCGCGACGGCGACCGGGTCTTCGAGACGTACTGGACGACGGGCCGCGGCGTGGAGGAGATGGACTACAGCCTCGCGCTCATGGACCTCACCGTGTACGGCCGCCAGCACCCGGGCGAGGACTCGCCTCCCGGCTGGCCGCAGGCGTGGCGGGAGGAGGAGCCCACGCAGTTCTGGCGGATCGACGGGAGACCGCTCTCCCAGTGGTCGCGCATCGAGGCCGGACGCTCCGACGACCTCACCACCGCGCCTTGATCGCGCAGGTGGGCGTGCCATAGTGCTGTAGATGAAGTACGCACTGGTGATCTGGCACGGTGAGGAACACTCGGAGTCGCCGCAGGAGATCGATGCCTGGCCGGAGCACCAGGCCTGGTTCGCCGACCTGGAGGCCCGCGGGGTCTACCGGGGCGGCAACCGCCTGCGGCCGACGGCCACCACGAAGGTGCGGGTGCGCGACGGCGAGACGCTGATCTCCGACGGCCCGTACGCGGAGACCAAGGACCTGATCGGCGGCTTCCTCGTGGTCGAGTGCGCGCATCTGGACGAGGCGATCGAGATCGCGGCGGGGCACCCGTTCGCGGCTTTCGGCACCGTCGAGGTGCGGCCGGTGTGGGAGTGACCGACGCGGTCGAGCCGGCGGTGGCGAAGGCGTTCGCGGCGGAGTGGGGACAGGTCGTCGCGACGCTGATCCGGGTGACCGGTGACTGGGATCTGGCCGAGGACTGCGCCGCGGACGCGTTCGCGGTCGCCCTCGACCGGTGGCGGCACGCCGGCATTCCCGACAACCCGGGCGCCTGGCTGACCACGACGGCGCGTAACCGGGCCATGGACCTGCTCCGGCGCGAAGCCGTCGGCGCCGCCAAGCTGCGCCAGGCCGCCATGCTGACCCACGCCGAGGAGCCGCCGGAGCCGGACGAGGTGCCCGACGACCGGCTCCGGCTGATCTTCACCTGCTGCCATCCGGCGCTGCCGTTCGACGCGCGGGTCGCGCTGACGCTGCGGACGCTGGTCGGGCTGACGACGGCGGAGATCGCGCGGGCGTTCCTGGTGGCGGAGCCGGCCATGTACCAGCGGCTCACCCGGGCGAAGAAGAAGATCCGCGAGGCGGGCATCCCGTACCGGGTCCCGCCCGCGCACCTGCTGCCGAGCCGCCTGCAAGCCGTGCTCGCGGTGATCTACCTGCTGTTCAATGAGGGGTACGCGGCCAGTGCCGGCGCCAGCCTCGTCCGGCAGGACCTCAGCGCCGAGGCGATCCGGCTGGCCCGCCTGCTCGTGAGGCTGCTGCCCGAGCCGGAGGCGCGGAGCCTGCTCGCGCTGATGCTGCTGCACGACGCGCGGCGGGCGACCCGGGTCGACGAGGCGGGCGTCCTGATCACGCTGGACCGCCAGGATCGATCTCTTTGGGATCGGGCGAAGATCACTGAGGGGGTACGGCTGCTGCCCGGCGCCCCCGGCCCGTACCAGCTCCAGGCGGCGATCGCGGCCTGCCACGCGACGGCCCCGAGCGTCGAGGCGACCGACTGGCCGGAGATCGTCCGGCTCTACGATGACCTGCTGGAACTGGTGCCCGCGCCCGTCGTCCGGCTCAACCGCGCGGTCGCCGTCGCGATGGCCGACGGACCCGAGGCCGGGCTCCTACTGGTCGAGGAGCTCGCCGCCGCGGGCGAGCTCGCCGGATACCATCTGCTCCCGGCCACCCGGGCCGATCTGCTGCGCAGGCTGGGCTCGTATGCGCGGGCCGCGCGGGCGTACCGGGAAGCGCTGGATCTGGCCCCGACCGACGCCGACCGCGCCTACCTGAAGGCGCGGCTGGAGGAGACCGAAGCTCTCAGGCCGGGAAAACCGGAGCGTGGCTGATCTTGAAGTTGACCGAGTTGGCGATGAAGCACAGCTGGTGGGCGCGCTCATGGAGCTCCAGCGCGCGTGCGGCCGTGGTGGGATCGGCCAGGGTCGCCTCGGGCCGCAGCACGACCTCCTCGAACCGCCCGCCGCCGTCGGGCGACTCGACCATGGTGCCGTGTGGACGGTCGGTGTAGCCGGTCACCACGATCCCCTCGGCCGAGCACAGGTGCAGGAACCAGAGCATGTGACACTGCGACACCGCCGCCACCTGCAGCTCCTCGGGGTTCCACCGCGCCGGGTCGCCGCGGAACGCCGGGTCGGACGATCCCGCGATGACGTCCTTGCCGGGCGCGGAGACGTCATGGTCGCGCTTGTAGTCGCGGTAGCCGCTGGTGCCGGTGCCGGTATTGCCGGTCCACGTCACTTCGACCTCGTAGTGGTGCGTCTTCGCCATGGGGGTCACGGTCCTTTCTTGACGGTTGCGCCGCTGTTCGCCCCGCTGTCATCGGGTACGCCCGCCTCGGCGGCCAGCGCGGTGGCACGGGCGTGACCGGCGGCGATCCGGCCGGCGAGCTCGGCTTCGCCGTCCGCGATCGCGCAGACCAGCAGCCGGTGCTCGGCCACGACGGCGTCGGGGCGCTGCGGGGGAGTGAGGGAGGCACGCGTGGAGACCACGATCTGGTCCCAGAGCCGGTCGAGCATCTCCAGCGCGATCGGGTTGGCCGCGAGCTCGGCGACCCGGCGGTGGAAACGGCGGTTGAGCAGCATCGCCTGGTCGTAGTCGCCCGCCTGGGTGACCTCGGCGAGCAGCGTGTTGTCGCGGGTGAGGTCGGCCAGGTCGGCGGGGGCGATCCGGCCGGCCCGTTGCCGAGCTGCCGCGGTCTCGGCGGTGAGCGCCTCCAGGGAGGCCCGCACCGCGTAGGCGTGGGCCAGCGCCTCGCCGCTGAGCGCCGCCACGATCACACCCCGCCCGGCGCTGCGGACCAGGCCATCGCCTTCCAGCCGCCGCAACGCCTCCCGCACAGGCGTCCGGCTGACCTCCAGCACAGCGCTGACGGACAACTCGGTCAGCCGTTCGCCGGGCGCGTACCCGCCGGTCACGATCCGCTCCCGCAGCCGCCGATACACGGACTCGGTCTGCATGCCACCTCCTGATTGCATGCACAGCATACATTGCATACAAAGCATCCCTCCGGGGAGGAACGGACCGGGTTTGGCGCTACGCGAGAAGAGCTTGCATTCGGTACCTGGGCACCACAGCCAGGGGCAGGGCAGAGACCTACATGAGCAATCACGGTGGCGCGGCGGGCACGTCACGCTCGCCGCGGCGGCCGGGGCATCTCGGCCGCGCCCGATGCCGGCACTCCGCTGCCCTGGGGGCGAGAGGGTGTCTCCGATCCCTCTGGCTTTGATCCTTTCGTGCATGGGCCGGAGCTGGAATACCAAGATCCAGTCCTTGATCTTGCCGGATTAGCCTGGCCTCCAGCTTCGGCCCGCCCCACGGGGGCTGCCGAACCTCGCCGGTGACCATCCGGCTGGCCGGTCGTCGGACAACGTGTCGGCTAGGTCAATCGGTCGTGCTGGCGTGCACGGCGATGATTCGCCAGCCGTGCGTCTCGCCGTACAGCCACGTACGGGTGTAGCGCATCCTGGCCGCGAACGGCGCACCGGAGACGGTTCCTTCGACGGTGCCGAGAAACCACGTCACCCCGGTGTGCCCGTCGGCGAGCACGGTCAACTCCTCCTCGGCCACCTTCGTCAGCACCTGCGTCCGAGTGCGGTGCATCTCCAGGTCGTCCGCCTTGGTCGCGACGTTCGCGCCGAAGGTAAAGATCAGCCGATCATCCAGCAGCCGATCCAGCGCCTCGACATCTCCAGCTAGCTGCGCGGCCTGAAGTCGGTGCTCGGCGTCCCGCAAGTCTTCCATCATGAGGTCCACCCTCCCAGCCGGCGCCGTATCCACGCCAGGACGTTCACGCTCGGCTGATCTTCGCGCTCCGATCCGGGGACCCCGCTACTGGGCACGGCCCGGACCTCGCCTACCTGCCGGTCACCGGTCTGGAGCCGCTGGTGTGGCGGACAGCGGGCCCATCCGGGCCCCGGCCGGGATCGTCCGTCACCCTCGGGTGGGATCTGGTGCCGAGGGGCCGGGTGTCGCCTGGCCGTACGCCAGTCGCCGATGGGCAGGTGAGTGGCGGGGGCGCAGTCGCAGGAGGTGGCCCGGACGCTTACGAGAGGTCGAAGGGGGCGGGGGAGTGGCCTTCCCAGATCTGGCGGGATGCCTGTTCGGGGTAGGGCAGAGTCTTCGACTCGGTGTCCAGGACGCGGGTGAGGCGCCCGCCGGGCCGGTGGGCGGGCCAGCCCGCGTCGCCGGTGGTGACGAAGCGGACCCATACCTCCTGGAGTTCGCGGGAGAGCGCGACGGCCTCGGGAGTGGGCTCCTCGCCGATGAGCTGGGTGCCGACGGGGCTGTCCAGCGTGCCGAACGCCAGGGGTACGTCGAGGCTGTGGCAGGCGCCCAGGATGCCGCCGAGGACCGGGGTGGTCCAGCACAGTTCGAACAGGTACGAGGTGCCGCCGGCCGCGGCGTTCGCCTCGGCCAGCTTCTGTGACGGCATGCGGAACAGGGCGTCGGAGTACACCGTCTCCACCAGTTCCTCCGGGCCTGCCTGCGGGAACGCGGCACGGTAGGCCCGCGCGCCGTCCGGCTGCGGGGCGAGCAGTTCCAGGGCTGCCTGGGCGTCCTCCTCGGTGAAGGTGCCGTACCGTCCGCTCATGACGCTGAAGTACCGGAATTCGTCCCGGGCGTGGCCGACGAGCAGTTCGGTCCCGCTCGCGCGCCCGCCGGTCAGCGCGGGCCAGGGCGTCTCGGTGAGGACCTCGCCGTCGACGACGGGGCACAGCGCGGTGCCGGCCTCCGTGAGGCGTCCCCAGCTCTCCCGGTGCGCGTGGAGGCCGGCGTTGAAGGAGGTGAGCTCGGCGGCCAGATGCCATGGGTCGATGTCGCGCAGGGCCTCGGCGGTGGGGGCCGCCGCGCCGACCCGGTCCGCGAACGCGGCGGTGGCCTGCCGTGCCAGCGCGGGGGTGCTGTTCAGCCCCGGCACCGAATGGGCCATGGCCCGCCGGAACAGGCCGCGCGCGGACTTCATCGTCAGCAGGGCGGCGACCGACCCCGCCCCGGCGGACACCCCGGCCACGGTGACCCGGCCGGGGTCGCCTCCGAAGGCGGCGATGTTGCGCTGCACCCACTCCAGCGCCGCGATCTGGTCGAGGAATCCGCGGTTGGGCGGTGCGTCGTCGAGGAACGCGAAACCCTCCGCGCCCACGCGGCAGTTGATGGTCACCACGACGAGTCCCGCCTCGGCCAGCGCCGCCGGGTCGAACATCGGGTCGCTCGACGCCGCCGAGAGGTAGCCGCCCACGGGGATCCACACCAGCACCGGCAGTCCCGCCGCGCCGGGATCCGGAGTGCCGACGTTGAGCGTCAGCCAGTCGGGGCCCTGCGGGGGAACGTCGATCGGCAGGGACAGCGGCACCACGGGGCCGAACTCGACCGCCTGCCTGGTCCCCTCCCAGCGGTGCGGCGGCGCGGGCGCGGCGAAGCGGAGCGCTCCGACCGGGGGCTGGGCGTAGGGGATGCCGCGGAACACCGCGTGCCCCTGCCGCCGGAGCCCCTGCACCACGCCTTCCGTGGTCCGTACCTTCGGCTGTTCGGACATGACGATTCCTTTCCTCAAGTGGTTTCCAGGATTATGGGTCAGATGTATTATGTCAACTGTATTGGAAAGGGGTCGGCGATGCCGAAACAGGTGGATCACCGCGGACGCCGCGAAGCGATCGCCCGCGCACTGTGGCGGGTGGTGGAGCAGCGCGGCGTCACACAGCTGACGATGCGCGTGGTCGCGCAGGAAGCGGGCATGTCACTCGGGCAGCTGCAGCACTACTTCGCCTCCCGGACCGCCATGCTCTCCTTCGCCATGGACTTCGCCTCCGAGCAGACCTCGGCGCGCGTACACCAGGGGCTCGAAAAGCTCGGTGACCGTCCGCACCCCCGTGACGTGCTGCGACTGACGCTCGCGGAAATGCTCCCCCTGAATGCCGACGCCCGCGCGACCAGCCGGATGAGCGCCGCCTACGTCCTGGAGGCGCTGCACGACGAGGCCGTGCACGAGCAGGCGCGCCGCGGCCTCGTCCAAGGGCGGGCCCAGGTCGAACAGCTGGTACGCCAGGCGATCGCCGACGGGCACATCGACTCCGGCCGCGACCCGGCGACCGAGACCAACCTGCTCCTCGCCCTCACCGGCTTCACCTCCCTGATCGAACTCGACGTGATCGAGCCCCAGGACGCGCTGGACGCGATCGACGCGCATCTGGACCGGCTCTTCAGGAGTACGTGACCCGCCCCCGGAGACCAACAGGTTCAAAAAAGATCTGCTCCGGGTGTCGAGAACGTGTCGGTGGCTCCGTCCTCGGTACACCAGTGGCCAGGACGGGCCGCGCGATGACGAAGGAGAACCACCATGGGGCTCAAGCGGATGGACAACGTCAGCATCATCGTCGACGACCTCGAAGCCGTGATCGCGTTCTTCATGGAACTCGGCATGGAGCTGGAGGGCAAGGCGCTGATCGAGGGGGCTTGGGCGGCGAGTGTCGTCGGGCTGGACGACCAGCGGGTCGACGTCGCGATGATGCGGACCCCGGACGGGCACGGGCGGATCGAGCTGGCCAAGTACCACATGCCGGAGGCGATCAGCGGCGTGCCGGAGGACGCCCCGGCGAACACGCTGGGCATCCGCCGCATCATGTTCGCGGTGGACGACATCGACGACGTCATCGCCCGCCTGCGCGCCCACGGCGCGGCACTCGTCGGCGAGGTGGTGCGCTACCAGGACACCTACCGGCTCTGCTACCTCCGCGGCCCCGAGGGCATCGTCATCGCGCTGGCCGAGGAACTCACCTGACGGCCCTGCCGATCAGCCAGGAGCTCCTCCGCCAAGGACGGCACGACCTGGGAGACGACTCTGCCGAGCGTCGGCGAAAGCCCGCCGGAAACCGTGGCGAAAAGATGCCGGGAAAAGTCGCGCAGGGATGTCGAGAACCCGCGCGCGGCTCCGTCCCCGGACCGAGCACGGCCCACAATGGGGCCTATAACACACCAAGGAGAAACATCATGGCCAAGTACCTGCTGCTCAAGCACTACCGAGGCGCACCGGCATCGGTCAACGACGTGCCGATGGAGCAGTGGACGCCGGAGGAGGTTTCGGCCCACATCCAGTACATGCGTGACTTCGCCACCCGCCTGGAGAGCACCGGCGAGTTCGTCGACGAGCAGGCGCTCTCCTCGGAGGGCACGTTCGTCCGCTACGACGGCGAGGGGCGGCCGCCGATCACCGACGGCCCGTTCGCCGAGACCAAGGATCTGATCGCCGGCTGGATGGTGATCGACGTCGACACCTACGAGCGCGCGCTCGAGCTGGCCGGCGAGCTGTCGGCGGCGCCGGGCGCGGGCGGGAAGCCGATCCACGAGTGGCTCGAGGTGCGCCCGTTCTACGGCGAGCAGTGCACGGTGACCGAGTGAACGAGCCGCTGCTGCGGGAGCTGGTGCCCGCGGTGATCGGCGTCCTCGTCCGTCGCGGAGCGGATTTCGCGGCGGCCGAGGACGCCGTGCAGGAGGCCCTGGCCGAGGCGGTGCGCGTGTGGCCGGACCACTCGCCGCGAGATCCCAAGGGCTGGCTGGTCACCGTGGCCTGGCGGAAGTTCCTCGACGCCGCCCGCGCCGAGACCTCCCGGCGCAATCGCGAGGTACGCGTCGAGGCCGAGCCCGTGCCCGGCCAGTGCGAGGCGGTGGACGACACGCTCCAGCTGTACTTCCTGTGCGCGCACCCGTCCCTGACCCCGGCATCGGCCGTGGCGCTCACGCTGCGCGCGGTCGGCGGCCTGACCACGCGGCAGGTCGCGCAGGCCTACCTCGTGCCGGAGGCGACGATGGCCCAGCGCATCAGCAGGGCCAAGCGGACCGTCTCCGAGGTCCGGTTCAACCAGCCCGGTGACGTCGCCACCGTGCTGCGCGTGCTCTACCTGGTCTTCAACGAGGGCTACTCCGGCGACGTCGACCTCGCGGCCGAGGCGATCCGGCTCACCCGCCAGCTCGCCGCCAAGACCCACCACGAGGAGGTCGCGGGCCTGCTCGCGCTCATGCTGCTGCACCACGCCCGGCGCCCGGCGCGGACCGGCGCCGACGGCCGGCTGGTGCCGCTCGCCGAGCAGGACCGCCGCCTGTGGGACACCCGCCTGATCGCCGAGGGCGTCGACGTGCTGCAGGCGGCCCTCGCCCGCGATCGCCTGGGCGAGTTCCAGGCCCAGGCCGCGATCGCCGCGTTGCACGCCGACGCCCAGAAGGCGGAGGAGACCGACTGGGTGCAGATCGTCGAGTGGTACGACGAACTGGTGCGCCTGACCGACAGCCCGGTGGCCCGCCTCAACCGGGCCGTCGCGGTGGGCGAGGCCGACGGCCCACGGGCCGGCCTGGCCGCGCTGGCCGGGCTCGACCCCGCCCTGCCGCGTCACTCCGCCGTCTTGGCGTACCTGCACGAGCGTGACGGTGACCTGGTGACCGCGGCCCGGCTCTACGCCGAGGCCGCCCGGTCGGCCCCCAGCCTCCCCGAACTCGAGCACCTCACGCGACAGGCCGCGCGGCTCAACGCGCGACTGCGTGGTTGAACGGCGGCGCCACGAAAGCGCGAGACAAAGGGATGTATCAGCGGGACGTGCCGGCCCTCCGGGTAGGTGAGGGACGGGGTCAGGGATGCTTGAGATCAAGCTGTTGGGGCACCATCGTTCGATCGTCCGGGGAGAAGGCGCCGCCAACGGAGGGCGGCTGCAGCCGGTCGCGGCCAGCCTGCTCGCCTACCTGGTGCTCCAGCGGGAGCGACCTCAGCCGCGGGACGTGGTGGCAGCGGCGTTCTGGGGGGAGTTGTCCACGGCCGAGGCCAGGCGACGCCTGAACACCGCGCTCTGGCGGCTGCGCCGGGCGATCGAGCCCGCCCACGTGGCGCGGGGCACGTACCTGCTGGTCGAGCCGACGGGGGCGATGTCGTTCAACGGCCGCAGCGACGCCCGCGTGGACGTCGCCCGCTTCGAGGCCGCGGTCACGCCCGCGCTCGGGCCGGGGCGGGTGTCGGCGGCCGACGCCGAGCGGCTGAAGGGCGCGGTCGGCCTGTACGTCGGCGACCTGCTCGAAGGCGCCTACGGCGACTGGGTCATCATGGAGCGGGAACGGCTGCGCGAACTGCACCTGCGGGCCCTGGCCAGGCTCCTCACCTGGCACCGGAGCACCGGTGACCTCGACACGGCGATCACGTTCGGCCGGGCCATACTCCACACAGACCCGCTGCGCGAGGACGTGCACCGCGCCATGATCGAGATGCACGCCGAGGCGGGCCGCCGCACGCAGGCGCTGGGCCAGTACGAGGTCTGCCGGCGGCTGCTCTCCCACGAGCTGGGCGTGGACCCGCTGCCGGAGACGACCGCCGCCGCGGCCCGCATCGCCTCCGGCGCGCCGGTCGCCTGGATACCGGGAGAGGAGCACGCCGTACGGCTGCTGGGGCAGCTCCAACGGGCGGAGACCGAACTGCGCGGCCTCGCCGACGTGCTGGGACGCGCGGCCGAGGAACTGCGCGCGCTCACCCGGCGCGCGCCGCCCGGCGGCGAGCCCGTCCGGTGACGCCGGGGAGATTTCGGGTGAGGGGCGGGTGACGGCCCTGCCGTAGAAAGGGCGAGATGTCGCCCGAAAGGTGGCCGCCGGTGGAGGGACAACTTGGACAGGGCGCGCACGCGTTCCTGGTGCGCGTGTACGTGGAGGTCCGCGAGGTCCCCGGCGCGCCTCCCCGGCTGGCCGCGTGGGTGCAGGACCTGCGTACAGGGGAGGGCCGCCACACGCGGACCGTGACCGACGTCGAGGACTTCATCCGCCGGAGGCTGCACGACGACGGTGTGGACGTCTCCGACTGGTGGCCCACGTGATCGACGGGCACCCGCTCACATCTCCTGGCCTGACAGGTTCATGATCGGGCGTACCTCCACGGTGGAGGTGCGGGCGCCGGGCAGCCGGGCGGCGATCTCGGCGGCCCGCCGGCCCGAGTCGCAGTCCACCACCAGGTAGCCGGACAGCTGCTCCTCCTGCGCGGTCCCGCGGGCCACGCGCACGGTCACGGTGTTCACCGGATCGGCCAGCACCCCGCCCGCGACCAGTTCGCCGGGCTCGGTGACCTCGTCCGCCAGGTCCGGCCGTTCCGGGCCTTCCGGGCCGCTGTAGATCAGGATCAGGTACTTCATCAAGGGCTCCCCTCGGATCACCGGCTTCATCCAGAAGTCGGAACCCCGGGGACTTTCTCGACATCGGCCCGTCTCAGAGACTGGAACACTCCCGGAAGGGCTTGCATGGACATGCAGTGGTGTGTATATATTTTTGCTCGTGTCCAAGGTTCTCACCTCCCTGCCAGTCGGCGAAAGAGTCGGGATCGCCTTTTCAGGCGGCCTCGACACCTCAGTAGCGGTCGCGTGGATGCGCGACAAGGGTGCAATCCCATGCACGTACACCGCTGACGTCGGCCAGGCCGACGAGCCCGACATCGCGTCGGTTCCCGGCCGCGCCACGGCCTACGGCGCGGAGATCGCCCGTCTGGTCGACTGCCGCGAGACGCTCGTCGAGGAAGGGCTCGCGGCGCTCGCGTGCGGCGCGTTCCACATCCGTTCCGGCGGGCGCACCTACTTCAACACCACGCCGCTCGGCCGGGCCGTCACCGGCACGCTGCTGGTGCGCGCCATGCTTGAGGACGGCGTGCAGATCTGGGGCGACGGCTCCACCTTCAAGGGCAACGACATCGAGCGGTTCTACCGGTACGGCCTGCTCGCCAACCCGTCGTTGCGCATCTACAAGCCTTGGCTGGACGCCGACTTCGTGCATGAGCTCGGCGGCCGCAAGGAGATGTCGGAGTGGCTGGTCGCGCACGCCCTGCCGTACCGCGACAGCACGGAGAAGGCGTATTCGACGGACGCCAACATCTGGGGCGCCACCCACGAGGCGAAGTCGCTCGAGCACCTCGACACCGGCATCGAGATCGTCGAGCCGATCATGGGCGTGCGGTTCTGGGACGCGGCCGTCGAGATCCCCGCCGAGGACGTGACGATCGGCTTCGAGCAGGGCCGGCCGGTGTCCATCAACGGCAAGGAGTTCGCCTCCTCGGTCGACCTGGTGCTGGAGGCCAACACGATCGGCGGCCGGCACGGGCTGGGCATGTCCGACCAGATCGAGAACCGGGTCATCGAGGCCAAGAGCCGCGGCATCTACGAGGCGCCCGGCATGGCGCTGCTGCACGCGGCCTACGAGCGGCTGGTCAACGCGATCCACAACGAGGACACCCTCGCCGCCTACCACAACGACGGCCGCCGGCTGGGCCGGCTGCTGTATGAGGGCCGCTGGCTGGACCCGCAGGCGCTGATGCTGCGCGAGGCGCTGCAGCGCTGGGTGGGCACCGCGATCACCGGCGAGGTCACGCTGCGGCTGCGGCGCGGCGAGGACTACTCCGTCCTCCACACCGCGGGCCCGGCCTTCAGCTACCACCCGGACAAGCTGTCCATGGAACGCGTCGAGGAGCCCGCCTTCGGCCCGGTCGACCGGATCGGCCAGCTGACCATGCGCAACCTCGACATCGCCGACTCGCGCGCCAAGCTGGAGCAATATGCCAGGCTCGGCATGGTCGGCAGCGCGCACCCGACGCTGATCGGCGTCACGCAGACGGCGGCCAGCGGGCTGATCGGCGCGATGCCCGAGGGCGGCGCCGACGTGATCGCCGCCCGCCCGGAGGGTCCCGACGCCGACGAGCTGCTCGACCACGCCGCCATGGAGGTCGGCACCGACTGACGCCGCGGGTCAGCCGAGGTCGCGGACCTGGCTGACCGCTTGTTCGCGGGTGAGGTCGCGCCCTTCGGCGTACTCCTTGTCGAAGGCGGCCTCGCCCAGCTCGGCCCGCAGCCGCGCCGACAGCGCGATCACGTCGGGGTGGTGGACGGCGGGCAGGCCGCGCAGCTGCTCGGTGGCGCCCAGCACGCGCGCCGCGCGGGCGGCTTCGCCCCTGGCCGCCCACACCGCGGCCGCGCCCACCCCGATCGTGGCCAGCACCGGCATGTCCTTGACCGACAGGGCCTCCTCGACCGCGTCCCGCACCCGCCGCGTGGCGTCGGTGACGTCGCCGAGCTCCGCCGACAGGTGGGCCCGCTGCGCCTGGATCAGCGCGTGGAACTGCGGCGCGACGACGGGCAGCCGTTCGATCGTGCGTGACGAGGTGGCGTACAGGCGGGCCGCCTCGGTCAGGTCGCCCTCGCGTCTGGCCAGGTCGCCGAGCTCGAGCTGGGCGAAGGCGACGCTGCTGGCGTTCCAGCCGCGCGGCGGCGTGTCCGCGAGCTCCCGCAGCTCGGCCTGGCCGCGCGCGACCTCGCCCCGCAGGATGCGCGCGCCGGCCAGCCAGACCCGCTGGTGTCCTGTGGCGTTGGCCGAATCGAGCGCGCGGATCAGCTCGATCGCGGTCTCCAGCGCCGTCACCGCCCGGTCGAACTCACCCAGTAGCACATGAGAGCCCGCCAGGATCGTCAGCGCCTGCGAGCGCGCCCAATGCTCGCCGAGCGCGGCCAGCTCGGCCTCGGCCACCAGCAGGTCGGCGCGCATGCCGCGGGTGTCGCCGCGGTTCTCCAGCAGCGCGCCCCTGGCCATGCGCAGCACCGCCCGGGTCCACGGGTCGGGGTGGTGCAGGTTGCGCTCCACCGCCGCCAGCCCGAGCGCGTCGTCGTCGGTGAACAGGCCCAGCGCCGGTTCGATCAGCGCCAGCAGCGGGTGGTCGTCGTCGGGGTCGATCGCGTCGATCAGCTCCTGGATGCCCTCCAGGACCTCGCCGGGGCCGTTCGCCGTGCCGCCGAACGCGCTGTTGGTCAGGAAGACGGCCGTGGCGATGGTACGGGCTCGCGCCGGCGCCGGACCCGGCACCGCCAGCGCCATCCTCAGCCAGCCGACCGAGTCGCTGTTGTTGCCCCACGTCATCCAGAACTGGCCCAGGGCGGCGGCCAGGCGTACCGCGGTGTCGGCGTCCTCGCGGGCGGCGGCGTGGTGAAGGGCGGCGAGCAGGTTGTCGTGCTCGCCGATCAGCCGGTTGATCCACTCGCGCTGGCCGCCGCCGCGCAGGTGCGGCTCCGCGGTCTCGGCCAGCCGCAGGAAGTACGCGGCGTGCGCGTCCCTGGCCGCCACCGCGCCGCCGTCGGCGACCAGGCGCTCCAGGGCGAACTCCCTGATCGTCTCCAGCATCCGGTAGCGCCCGCCCGGCGCCTGCTGCAGCAACGACTTGTCCACCAGCGCGGCCAGGGCGTCCAGCGAGGCGCCCACGCAGCCCGCCGCCGCGGCGTCGAACGTGCCGGGGAACACCGACAGCCGCTCGGCCAGCGCCCGCTCGCCGTCGTCGGCGAGGTCCCAGCTCCACGCCACGACCGCGCGCAGCGTCTGGTGCCGGGGCAAGGAGGTACGGCTGCCGCCGGTCAGCAGCGCGAAGCGGTCGTCGAGCCGCTCGGCCACCTGGCTCAGGGTCAGCGAGCGCAGCCGGGCGGCGGCCAGCTCGATGGCCAGCGGCAGCCCGTCGAGGCGGCGGCAGATCTCGGCCACCTGCGGCCCTGGCTCGAACGACGGGTCCGCCGCTGCCGCCCGCTCCACGAACAGCCTCGCGGCCAGATCCAGTGGCAGCGGCCCGACCGGTGACAGCGCCTCGCCGGCGATGCCGAGCGGCTCGCGGCTGGTGGCCAGCACGGTCAGCTCGGGGCAGCGGCCGAGCAGGTCGTCGGCCAGCCGGGCGGCGGCGTCGAGGAGGTGTTCGCAGTTGTCCAGAACCAGCAGCACCGGGCCGCCGGACAGCGCCTCGGCCAGCCGTCCCATGGTGTCGCTCGGCGGCCGCAGCGGCGGCGCCGCGCCCAGCACCGCCTGTACCGCCGGCGCGACGTCGCCCGGATCGCTGACCGCGGCCAGTTCCACCACCCAGGCCCCTTCGCGCAGGTCGTCGGCGGGCGTGCGGTCCGGGTCGAGGACGAGGGCGGCGACCGTGGTGGCCAGGCGGGTCTTGCCGGCGCCGCCCGGCCCGACGAGCGTGACCAGCCGGTGGTGGCGGAGCTGGCCGAGGATGCGGTCGATCTCGGTGGTGCGGCCGACGAAGCTGGTCAGCGGGGCGCGCAGGTTGGTGCGCGGGGGCGGGGACGGGGTGGCGCGCAGCAGGTCCAGGTGCAGGGCCCGCAGGTCGGGGCCGGGGTCGGCGCCCAGCTCGTCGGCCAGCGCGTGGCGCAGGTGCTCGTAGGCGGCCAGGGCCTCGGCGGTGCGGCCCGCGGCGTGCAGGGCCCGGATGCGGGTGGCGTGCAGGCGTTCGCGCAGGGGGTGGCGGACGGTGAGCTCGCTGAGCCGCGCCACCAGCTCCGACAGGCCGGGCGCGCCGCGGAGATCGGCCAGGGTGAGGTCGGCTTCTGCGAGGTCTTCGATGGCCGACAGGCGGGATTCCTCCAGGCGGGCGGCGTGGCCGGTGGCGAAGGGGGCGGCGGTGACGTCCGCGAGCGCCGGTCCGTGCCACAGCTCCAGCGCCTGGCGCAGCAAGGTCGCCGACGTGGCGGGGTCGGGGGTGGCGGCGGCCTGCCGTACCAGCTGCTCGAACTCGGCGGCGTCGGTCACGGCCGTCAGACGGTAACCACCGGGGACCGACTCCAGCGCCGACGGCGACGGCAGCGCGCGGCGCAGGCGCGAGACCAGCGACTGCACGGCGTTGGCCGGGTCGGCGGGCACGGCCTCCGGCCACAGGGCGTCGGTGAGCTCCTCGACCGTGACGGCGCGGCCGCCGGCCAGGGCCAGGCGGGCCAGCAGCCATCGCAGCCGGGTCCCGCCGATGGTGGCGGACCCGGCCGCGAGCGGGCCGAGGATCGTTATGCGCACCTGGTCAAGCGTGCCACTCGCCGGCGCCGCCGGGGATCGGCGGCCCCTGCTCGTACGGCTCGCGCGTCAGGATGAAGGTGTTGAGGTCCAGGTGGTCGGCCTCCACCCGCAGGGTCTCGCCCGCGTAGTAGCCGTCGAGGCCGAGCCAGGTGCCGTCGGCCTGGGGGGCGAAGCGCGAGCCCCGGCTGGAGTTGGCGACGGCGTTCAGCGACAGCTTGCCGTCGGGCAGGACCAGCAGGTGGAAGGGGGTCGGGCCCCAGTGCCACAGCCCGGTCAGCGCCAGCAGCGCGGGGTCGGTGGCGACCGGACGCCACTCCTCGGGCAGGCGCGGCTCGTGCTCGTCGAGGATGGCCAGCAGCTCGTTGAGCAGCTGGTAGCGCACGCCGGAAGTGGTGTTGGCCAGGAACAGCACGCCGGTGCCCGCCTTCGCGTCGGCCCAGACGCCGGCCAGGAAGCCGGGCATGGAACCGCCGTGCCCGGTCAGGCGGCGGCCGTCGATCCGGGCGAGCTGCAGGCCGAGTCCGAACCCGGCCACCCACGCGTCGCCGTCGGCCACCACGGTGGTCTCGCCCATCTCGGCCAGCGTCTCGGCCGACAGCACGCCGGAGCCGCCGCCGCCCAGGAACGCCGACCACCTGGCCAGGTCAGCGGCGGTGGACCACAGCTGGCCCGCCGGGCCCATCGCGACGTGGTCGTGCTCGGGCTCCTCCAGCAGCACGTCGGCCCACGGGTGGACGGCGTAGCCGGTGGCGTGCGGCGCGACCGGGCGCAGCGTGGTGCGGTTCATGCCGAGCGGCTCCAGCACCTCGCGGCGCAGCGCCTCGTACCAGCTCATGCCGCGGTGCTTGGTGATCAGTCGGCCGAGCAGCGCGTAGCCGACGTTGGAGTAGTGGAAGGTGCGGCCGGGGCGGTGTTTGGCCTCGTCCGGGCCGATCCGGGCGAACAGGTCCTCGGCGGTGAGGCCGGGCGTGCGCTCCCACCAGTCGGTCGGCGGCTCGGCCGTCAGCCCGCCGGTGTGCGAGAGCAGCTGCGCGATCGTCACCTCGTCGAACGGCGTGCCCGGCACGTGCCCGCCCACCGGGTCGAGCAGGCCCAGCACGCCCTCGTCGCGCAGCCGCATGACCAGGACGGCGACCATGCTCTTGGTGATCGAGCCGAGGCGGTACTGGGTGTCGGCCGTCGGTGCGGCGCCCTCGACCTGCCCGCGCCCGCCGAACCAGACCATCTGCCCGTCGCGGACGATCGCCGCCGCGAGCGACGGGACCCGGCACTCACTCTGCTCGACGGCGAGCCTGCGCAGCAGGGCGCGTGCCGTCGTCTCCTCAACCTGACTCATGGCAGACCAGCGTATCCGTCAGGGGATGGGGATCAGTTCGGGGCCGATCAGCTCCCCTTGGTGCGGCTGCGGGTGGGCTTGGTCGTGGTAGTAGTGGCCGGCGTACCAGATGACGAGGTTGGCGCCGTTGATGGATTCGCCGTTGACGAAGCGGTTGAGCATGGCGCGGTTGCGCGGGTCGGGGTCGCCGTCGTAGAGCTCGCCCGGGTGGTGGCGCAGGAACCACAGGTCGGAGATGCCGAACGCGTCGGCGGTGCCGTCGAAGGGGCCGGGGTGCAGTTGCAGGCCGTGTCCTGAGGACTTGTCGCGTACCTGCCAGTACAGGGCGGGGTGGCGGCGTTTGCGGGAGGTCTCGCGGATGATCGGCGCCGGTTCGGGGATGATCGAGCCGGTCTCGTTGATCTGCTCGACCACGTCGTTCTCGGCGCCGTCGATGTCGAAGTCGAAGCGCCAGTACGCGTGGTGGCGGTGGACCTTGCAGGTCATCGGGTTGCGGGTGGCGGCGAAGCCGAAGCGCGGCCGGATGGAGCCGTCGTCGCCCAGGCGCCAGTCGGAGGCGTAGCGGTACCAGCCGGCGGCCAGCTCGCTGACGATGCGCAGCTGCTCGCCGTCGTGGTGGAAGGCGACGCCCTGGAAGTTGCCGGCGTCGGTGGTGGGACGTTCGATGATGGTGCGCGGCGCGCTGGTGCACAGGCGCCAGCCCCAGCCGACCGGGTCGCTGCCGGTGGCCGAGAAGCGGGTCTCGAAGCTGACGCCGTCGCGGAAGGTCGTGCCCTCCTCGTACTCGACGTTGAGGATGGGCACGTGGGCCTGGCGCAGCAGCAGGCGGCCCTTGTAGCGGACGTTGCGCAGTTCGACGCCGGATCCGGCGCCGTCCTGGGGTGAGGAGGCGCGCGGCCGTACGACGATGAGGTTCCACAGCTCGCTGTCGCCGCGCACGACGCGCACCCGCACCTGATCGGGGCCGCCGCGGTCGGTGAGCGCGTCGACCTCCTCCGGGACGGTGTCCTCGCAGTCGTGGTGCATGCGCACGTTGATGCCCGCCGGGGTCCAGTCGACGGTGCGGGCGTGGACGTCGACGGCGACGATGCGGTGGCGAAGGCCGGTGGGGTCGCTCGGCGTGTAGAGGCCGAGGGCCGGGCGGCGGGTGGTGGTGCCGTCGGGGTTGTCCAGGTCGGCCAGGGGCGGCATCGGGCGGTAGACCACGACGTCGTCGCCCGTGGGGAAGACCGGGTGGGCGCGCAGGACGGCGGCGGCCGCGGCGAGCTCTTCCCTGCTGGGTTCGGGGCGGGCGGCGGTGGGCCTGACCTCGGTGTGGTCGAGCCGGCCGAGGGTGCCGCTGAGCTCCAGGCCGCGGTTGCCGGCCGGGTCGAAGACGGTGGCGCGGAAGGGCGCGTCGTCTCCTGGGTCGTGGCCGAGTGCCTCGGCGCCGCTGACGAGCAGGCGGCCGGGTTCGGCCACCTCCAGCTCGGCCAGGATCTCCGGATGCTCGGCCACGATCTGGCGGACGCGCTCGGCCGACAGTCCGGGGCGCGTTACGGCCTCGATGATGACGCGAACCTCGTCGCTCATGAACTCTCCCCGTCGAAGATGAAGAATCTCCCCGAGGTGTTCATACCGCCCCGGCCCGCGCGCCGGAAGGCCCATCAGCCGGTGGTCACCACGATCTTGCCGAACCGGGTTCCGGACTCCATGTGGCGGTGCGCGGCCACGATCTCCTCCAGCGGGAAGACGCGGTCGACGATCGGGCGGAAGGCGCCGGCGCGCAGGCCCGCGGTGACGAAGGCGACGGCCCTGGCGAGCCGCTGCGGGTCCCTGGTCGTCTCCATCATCGTGTACGTGCGCAGGTTCAGGGCGGGCATGCCCAGGTCGAAGCCCGGATAGGGGGTGGGCAGGCCGCTCAGCGCGCCGTACAGGAAGTGGGTGCCGCCGGGCGCGACGGCGCTGGCCAGGTCGGTGACGCCGGGGCCGGCGACGGCGTCGAAGACGTACTCGGCGCCGCGGCCGTCGGTCAGCTCCAGCACGCGTCCGCTCACGTCCCGCTCGGAGACGATCACCTCGGCCGCGCCCTCCTCGACGAGCCGCCGCCGCTTGCCGCCGGTGCGGGTCACCGCGATGGGGACGGCGCCCACGCGCAGCGCGGTGTGGATCGCGGCCAGCCCGACGCTGCTGGACGCGGCGTTGATCACCACCGTGTCCCCGGCCCGCAGGCCGCCCACCTCGACCAGGGCGCCGTAGGCGGTGACGTAGGGCATCCAGACGGCGGCGCCGGAGATCGCGTCCACGTCAGCGGGGCGGTGGACGAGCGCCGCGGCGGGCACGAGCGCCCGTTCGGCGTACACGCCGTAGTCGTTGGCGGAGAAGGCGGGCACCACGCTGACCGCCTGCCCGGCGGCGAACCCCGCCACCTGCGGCCCGACCGCCTCGATCACCCCGGCGGCCTCGGCCCCGAGCCGCGCGGGCAGTTCCTTGACCGGTTCGATGTAGTGGCCGGCGCGGAACAACGCCTCCGCCCGGTTGATCCCGATCGCCTCCACCCGCAGGAGCACCTCGCCGGGCCCCGGCTCGCCCGGATCGACGTCTTCCAGCCGCATTACCTCGGGGCCGCCGAGCTCGTGGAACCGCACCGTCCTCGTCATGGCCACCACTGTGGGCCAGAAGTACGACGAGTGTCAAACTTTGATGTCTGTCGTACTATGGGGCCATGGCCCGCACTCCGCCGCATCCCGACACCTTCGACCTCCAGCAGGTGCTCGAAGCCCTCGTCGATCCGGTACGGCGCAGCATCGTCACCCAGCTCGACGCCTCCGGCCAGGACATCAAATGCGGCGCGTTCGACATCCCGGTCAGCAAGTCCACCGCCACCCACCACTTCAACGTGCTGCGCGAGGCGGGCCTGATCCGGCAGTACTACGTCGGCACCTCGCGCATGAACACCCTGCGCAGGGCCGACCTCGACGACGCCTTCCCCGGCCTGCTCGACGCCCTGATCACCCGCCCCGCCGGACACTGACGGCGTCGAAGGCGTCCAGGATCAGCCCGGCCGCGTCGATCCGGCGGCCGCCGTCCGGGCGTGGCCACACGTGGCCGGCGCCGCTGATCGTGTACAGCCGCAGGCTCACCCGGTGGCGGCAGTCCTTCCAGGTGCGCAGCCGTACGCCGGTCCTGACCTTGGAGGTGGCGGGCGCGGGGCAGCCCATGATGCGCGCCCACCGGCCGGCGGCGCCTTCCACCGAGGCCAGCCGTACCAGCTTGGCCAGGGTCCGCAGCCGCGAGGGCGCCCGCGAGAACGGATGACCGCCCCGGTAGGGGACGGTGGCGTCGCCGGTGCCGTGGAAGGCCACGATCGTGGTGGGCGCCGCCTCCTGGCAGGGTGGCACGATGTTGAGCCCGCCCACCGGCGCGACGGCGGCCAGCCGGCCCTTCATCGCGCAGATCAGCGCCATGGTCATCCCGGCGCCGTAGCTCATGCCGGCGGCGAACTGCCGGTCCCTGTCCGCGCACCCCGCTGCCACCAGCTTGTCGAGCAGGGCGGTCAGGAAGCCGGTGTCGTCGGGGCCGTAGTAGCCGGGCAGCGTCCAGGCCATGCGGTAGCGGGCCACCTGCGGGGTGACGACCGCGTACCCGCGCCTGGCGCCGACCTCGGGCAGGCGGCTCTTGTCGGCCTGGCGGCCGGCGTTGGAGCCGAGGCCGTGCAGGTTGAGCACCATCGGCCACGGACCCTTGGTCTTCCCCGGTAGCGACAGCAGGTAGGTGCGTTCCTCGCCGGCGAAGCGCAGGTTGTGCCGTCCCGGCTTCAGCGCGCACTCGGCCTTGGCGGTGCGTACGGGCGGGGCGGGGCTGCTCGTGCAGGCAGCGGTCAGGAGTACGGCCGGCAGCGCGCGGAGGACCCGTCTTACCATCCACCGATCATCACACGGCATATCGGGGGTCCTGCCTGCCGCCGTAGATGACCGTCATCGTGAAGCGGACCGGCTCGGCGCCCGGGTTGGCGTAGACGTGCGGCCGGTCCCCGCGCATCCGCAGCGCGTCGCCCGGCCCGAGCGAGAACGCCGCTCCGCCCACCGTCACCGCCAGCTCACCCGTGTTGACGTGCAGGAGCTCGCCGGTGCCCTCCGGGTGGCCGGGAGAGCGCAACTCCTCGCCGGGCGCGATGAGGAAGTCCCACAGCTCGGCCCGGCCGTCGTTGATGAGCAGCCGCGCCTGCCCGCCGGCTCCTGCCGGGCGGACCGCCACCTCCGCGGCGCGCACGACGTGGCCCAGCTCCTCCGGCGGCTCGACGAGGCGGCCGATGGAGACGCCCAGCGTGGAACAGATCCGGGCGAGGGTGGCGATGCTCGGATTGGTCCGGCCGGTCTCGATCTGCTGGAGCATGCCGCGGCTGACCCCCGAACGTTCGGCCAGGTCCTCCAGGCGCCAGCCGCGTGCCTGCCGGGCCGCGCGGAGGTTGGCGGCGAGTGCGCGGCTGACCGGCTCTGCGGGATCCATGCGGCCAGTATATTGCGTCTATGGCGCAATATACTGCATCCGTTCGCCGGTTACTCGTGTCGGGGCTGGTCGACTACCTGGGCGCCGGGTTGTTCCTGGCCTTCTCCGCCGTGTACTTCACCCAGCTCGTCGGCCTGACCATCGCCCAGGTCGGCCTCGGCATGGGCGCGGCCGGATGCGTGGCCATGGCCGGTGCGACGCCGCTCGGCCGGCTGGCCGACCGGGTCGGGGTACGCCGCATGCTGGTGGCGTTGCACCTGGTGCGGGCCGGCGGCACCGCGGCGTACGCGGTCGTGGGGGAGTTCTGGGGGTTCCTGGCCGCCGTGACCGTGGTGACCGTGGCTGACCAGGCGATCGCTGCGCTGACCCAGGCGTTCGTGGCCGAGCTGGCCGGGGAGGAACGGCGGGGGCGCGTCATGGCCGCCTACCGCACGATCGCCAACATCGGGATCAGTGTTGGCGGGCCGCTTGGCGGGCTGTTGACGGGAGCCTCGGGGCGGTCGGCTTTTCAGGTGACGTTGCTGGTCAACGCGGTGGCGTACCTGCTGACCGCGTTGCTGGTCCGCACCATCGGCCAGCATGGCACCACCGCCCCCGCGCCCGCCCCCTCGCCCGTCCGGCGGTCGCGCGCGCTGCGCGACCGCCGGCTGCTGGCCTTCGCCGGCATCGACACGCTGCTGCAGTTGTGGCTGCCGGTGCTGAACCTGGGTTTCCCGCTGTGGCTGATCGCCGACGGGCAGGTGCCGAGGGCCTGGATCGGGCCGCTGTACGCCATCAACACGGTGCTGGGCGTGGCCCTCATGGTGCCGTCGGCCAGGTTCACCGCCTCGGTCAAGGCGGCCAGGCGCTGCCAGGTGGCGGGCGCCGTCGCGCTGGCGGCCGCCTGCCTGGCGTTCTGGGCGTCCTGGTTTCCGGTGGCGATCGTGGTGCTGACGTTCGGCGAGATCGCGGTGGTGGCCGCGGCCTGGACCCTGTCGTACGCGCTGGCCCCCGGCGAACGGCGCGCCGAGTACCTCGCGGCGTTCGGCATGGGCCGCTCCTTCGGCCGCTACGTGCTCGGCCCGCTCCTGGTCACCGGCCTGCTGCAGGCGGTGGGCGGCGCGACGTGGGCGATCCTGGCCGCGCTCTTCTGCGCCGCCGCGCTGGCCACCCTCCTGCCGCGCGACCCCGGCGCGTGAGCGGTCAGACCCTGCCCAGCGCGCGGGCCAGGATGGTCGCGGTCTTCGCGATCACCGTGTTGTCGACCGAGGGCTGCTCGCGGTTGGTGTAGACGGAGATGATGATCGGCGCGCCCGACTTGCCCGGCCAGGCGACCGCGATGTCGTTGCCGGCGCCGATCTCGGTGTTGGTGCCGGTCTTGTCGCCGACGAGCCACGTCTTGGGCAGGCCCGCGCGGATGCGCTCGTCACCGGTCTTGCTCGCGATCAGCCAGCCGTTCAGCCGCTCGCGGTCCTTGGGGTGCAGCGCCTTGCCCGCGGTGAGCTTGACCATGTCGCGCGAGATGGCCGCGGGCGTGGTGGTGTCGCGCCGCTCCTTCGGGTTCCAGTCGTTGAGCTCGGTCTCCCAGCGGTCCAGGCGGGAGATCGGGTCCTTCAGCGTGCGGAAGTACCGGGTCAGGCCGGACGGGCCGCCGATCTGCTTGAGCACCATGTTGCCGGCGGTGTTGTCGCTCAGCGTGATGGTCGCCTCGCACAGCTGCGCGACCGTCAGCCCGTCCTCGACGTGTTTCTCGGTGGTGGGGGAGTTGGGCTTCAGATCCGCCTTCGTCCATTTCACCACCTTCTCCATCAGTCCGGGCTCGACGGTGCGCGCCCGGTGCAGCGCCGCCCCGCACACCGGCGCCTTGAACGTCGACAGCAGCGGGAACCTCTCACCCGCCCGGTAACCGAACGTCCTGCCGCTGCCCGTGTCGATCGCATAGGCGCCGATGCGGCCGCCGAAGGCCGCCTCCAGCGCGCGCAGTTCCTTGCGCGCGGCCGCCTCCGGCGACTCCTTCGCCTGTACGGCCGGCGCCGTCGTCACACCGCCGACCAGGAGCGCGGCGGCCAACGCGAGACCGGCTGGGATACGAGAGATGCGCATAGGGCGTGATTTCCTTGCTGATCGCTTGACTGAACGGCAGGAGCCAAACAGCCATGGCGCCGCCCTGTCCAATAGCGGTATCGTCGGCGCGCCCATATCCAGTGAGATATCACCACAGGTCCATGGGCACGCCGGCAGGATCACAGCCAGGTGATCAGCAGATCAAGACGGTAGGTCTTGAACGGACCGATCTTGACTTTCCGCACACACCGGTACTCCTTGGCCAGCTTCTTGCCGGTCGTGTAGAACTTCCCGGCGGCCTTGCACTGCCACTTCGTCGGGTAGTGCCCGTAGGTGACCCAGCGGGCCATCTGCACGGACCCGGCGGCGGCGTGCTGAGGAACGGCGGCGGCCTGGACCGCCGCGGGCGCGCTGAGCCCGAGAGCGGCGACGGCGACGAACGCGGCCGCCCCGATGCGGAGCCTTCTGGTCATGACTTCCCCCTTTTCAGCAGGTGACGGTCTTGTCGTACTTGGACAGCGGCGTGCCCCACTTCCAGGCCCGGACGCTGCCCTTGCCGATGCCGAAGCAGGGGCTGTCGGGGCCGCGCTTGATGATCACCTTGACCCACATCTTCTTGCCGCACGTGTTGCGCAGGACGATCGCCTTGTGGAAGTCGCTGACGTAACGCGCGACACAGGCCGGAGCCGTCCCCAGCACCGACGTGGCTTTGACAGCGGCGGATCCCGCGCCGGAGACGCTCGCGGCGTGCGCCGGCACGCTCGCGAGCAGTCCCACGGCGATGGAGGTGGCCGCGAGCGATCCGAACAGCTTCACTCTCATCTCGCCTTCCTCTCCTTTGATGAGGGGAAGGTAGGGCGGCCGACGTTGAGAACGTGTTGAGGATCCGCTGAGTCCCGCCCGCCCATGCCGCGTGAGCATGTAACACCCGGCTCCCTTTTTCGGATCTCCGGTAAGGGGTGCCACATGAACGTGGGCGCCGCAGTGACCGTGTCAATCACCGTCATCCTGGCCTTGAGCGGGTACCTCATCACCTACGGGATAAGCCTGAGACTGGCCCGCAGAAAAGAACACCTTGAATGGGTCAACCGTCAACTCAGCGAATACTACGGCCCGTTGTACGGCCTGATTCAGGCCAGTGACCGGATCTTCCGCGACCTGTCGTCAAAGCACAGCTTCTGGGGCGATGGCGAGCGGCTGGCCACCGAGCACGAGACCAAGGTGTGGCGCCTCTGGATAGAACACGCCTTCATGCCGCTGAACCGACGCATGATGGAGATCGTGATCGGACGGGCGGACCTGCTGATCGAAGACCACATGCCGGAATGCCTCCAGGAATTGTGCGCCCACGTGGTCGGCTACGAAGCGATGCTCGTGCGGTGGAAAGAGGTGGGCTCCTTTTCTCCGTTGCGCCATGACAACGCCTCCACCCCTCTGTTTCCCGGTGCGGCGTTGCGCGCGTACATCTCAACGTCATTCCTGCTCCTGAAAAAGGAACAGGAACAGCTCATCCGCCGAATACGATAGGGGCCCCACCCGCCCGAGACATTAGGGCCAGAGCCAGAGGACCCCGTACGTCGTCGGCGCACCGACCAGATCAAGATGATCGACCGCCAGAGGGCTGGGCCGTAGGTGTCAGGACAACGTCAACGGACGGAACCGGAAGTCGGGTCCGTGAGGGGCGCCATACCGGCGAGGTTCGAGAGCGCTGATGCGTTCCTGGCGCGCTTGATCCCGTTGCCGGGCTGCTCGAAGTAGCCGCCCGATGGCGGCAACCGATGGCCCGCGTCGTGGGGGGCTGGGGCTGCGGCAGAATACTCGCATGGCACCTGATCGTCCGCCCGGCAGCGTCCTTGAAGCCGTGTTGGAACGGGTCACGTACGCCAATGATGAAACGGGCTACACCATCGCGCGGGTGGCCACCGAGCGGTCCGGCAGTGAGCTGCTCACGGTGGTGGGGCCGTTGCTGGGGGCGCAGGTTGGGGAGTCGCTGCGGCTGACGGGGCGGTGGACGTCGCATCCGCGCTACGGCAAGCAGTTCGAGGTCTGGTCCTACAGCACGGTTCTGCCGGCGACGATTCAGGGGATTCAGCGGTATCTGGGGTCGGGGCTGATCAAGGGGATCGGGCCCAAGATGGCCGAGCGGATCGTCGGGCACTTCGGCACCGACACGCTGGACGTGATCGAGAACGAGCCGGGGCGGCTGGTCGAGGTGCCGGGGCTGGGGCCCAAGCGGACCAAGATGATCGGCGCCGCGTGGGAGGAGCAGAAGGTCATCAAGGAAGTGATGATCTTCCTGCAGGGAGTGGGCGTCTCCACCTCGATCGCCGTCCGCATTTTCAAGCAATATGGCGATAAATCGGTGGAAGTGGTGAAGAGTCAGCCGTATCGGTTGGCTGATGATGTGTGGGGCATCGGGTTCAAGACGGCCGACACCATCGCTCAGGCCGTTGGGATCCCCCATGACAGTCCGGAGCGGGTCAAGGCGGGGCTGCGCTACACCCTGTCCCAGGCCGCCGACGACGGGCACTGCTATCTGCCCGCCCCCAACCTCGTCGGCGACGCCGTCAAGATCCTCGACGTGCCCGCCGAGCTGGTCGCGGCCTGCCTGCAGGAGTCGGTGGCCGCCGAGGAGGTGGTGCGCGAGGAGATCCCGGCCGGGAACAACATCGTCCCGGCGATCTACCTGGTGCCCTTCCATCGCGCCGAGCTGTCGCTGGCCGGCGGGCTGACCTCGCTGCTGCGGGGCGGCCACGACCGGCTCAAGGCCTTCGCCGACGTCGACTGGGAACGCGCCGAGCAGTGGCTGCACGGCCAGACCGGCGCCGAACTGGCCGCCGAGCAGCGCCAGGCGGTACGTCTGGCGCTGACCGAGAAGGTCGCGGTGCTGACCGGCGGGCCCGGCTGCGGCAAGAGCTTCACCGTGCGCTCCATCGTGCTGCTGGCGCGGGCCAAGCGCGCCCGCGTCATCCTGGCGGCCCCGACCGGCCGCGCCGCCAAGCGCCTGGCCGAGCTGACCGGCCACGAGGCGACCACCGTCCACCGGCTGCTGCAGCTGCGTCCGGGCGGCGAGGCCACCTTTGACCGCGACAACCCGCTCGACGCCGACCTGGTGGTGGTCGACGAGGCCTCGATGCTGGACCTGTTGCTGGCCAACAAGCTCGTCAAGGCGATCGCGCCGGGCGCGCACCTGCTGTTCGTCGGCGACGTCGACCAGCTTCCCTCGGTGGGCGCGGGCGAGGTGCTCAAGGACCTGCTCGCCGCCGAGGAGATCCCGCGCGTACGGCTGACGCAGATCTTCCGCCAGGCCGCCGAGTCCGGCGTGGTCGTCAACGCCCACCGGGTCAACTCGGGCCAGCATCCGGTCCTGGAGGGCATGAAGGACTTCTTCCTGTTCCCCTGCGAGGAGCCCGAGGAGATCGCCCAGCTCACCGTGGACGTGGTGGCCCGCCGCATCCCCCGCAAGTTCGGCCTCAACCCGCGCCGCGACGTGCAGGTCCTGGCGCCGATGCACCGCGGCGCGGCCGGCGCGGGCGCGCTCAACATCGCCCTGCAGGAGGCGCTGACGCCCTCGCGCGAGGACATGCCCGAACGCCGCTACGGCGGCCGGGTCTTCCGCGTCGGCGACAAGGTCACCCAGCTGCGCAACAACTACGACAAGGGCGCAGCGGGGGTGTTCAACGGCACGGTCGGCATCGTGGAGGCGATCTCGCCGGACGAGCACCAGCTGAGCGTGCTGACCGACGAGGACGAGAGCGTCGACTACTCCTTCGACGAACTGGACGAGCTGGCCCACGCCTACGCGGTCTCCATCCACCGCTCACAGGGCAGCGAGTACCCCTGCGTGGTGGTGCCGCTGGCGACCAGCGCGTGGATGATGCTGCAGCGCAACCTGCTCTACACCGCCATCACCCGGGCCAAGAAGCTCGTGGTCATCGTGGGTTCACGCCGGGCGCTGGCCCAGGCGGTGCGTACCCGCGGCGCGGGCCGGCGCCACACCGGGCTCACCCACCGGCTGTCACCAGCCGCCGGCCCAGACGCTGGGCGGGCGCTTCCACCCAGCGCCAGGTGAGCGCGCTGAGCGCGAACGTGGCCGGCACCGCCCACAGCGCCGGCATCACCCGCAGCAGCAGCGGGTGCAGCAGGTAGACCGAGTAGCTGACCAGTCCAAGCCAGCTCAGCACGTACGGCACGCCGTGCCCGCGCAGCGCCATCCCGGCCAGGAAGATCGCCCAGGCGGCCACGAAGGCGGTCTTGAGGTTGGTGCCCGGCGACAGCAGCACCCCGGCCACCGGTACGGCCAGCACGATCCACGCCCTGGCCCAGGTGATCTGTCCCTGCTCGGCCCGGTAGAGGGCGGTTCCGGAGAACATGGTGGCCACGACGATGAGGCTCTGCCAGGCGGGCAGCCGGCCGTTGAAGGCCAGCAGGGTGGTGACCGCGACGAGGAGGACGGCCGCGCCGGCCTGCCGTACCCGACCGTCTCCGCCCAGGACGGCGGCCAGGCCGGCGGCGATGACGGCCAGCGCGAGCAGGGAGGCGCCCGCGAGGGCGCCGGTGGGCAGCAGCGCGGCGCCGGCCAGCGCGACGGCGGCCAGCCCGAGGGCGATCTCGGCGCTGCGGCGGTGCGCGCCGAGCGTGAACAGGGCGGTGACCAGCAGGTAGAAGGCCATCTCGTAGGAGAGGGTCCACAGCACGCTGACGGCGCTCGGCGTGCCGAGCAGGTCCTGCAGCATGCTGAGGTGGGCCAGCGGGGAGCCGGTGACGGGCAGCAGCACCAGCGCGCCGGCCATGCACAGCGCCCACAGCGGGTAGAGGCGGAAGACGCGGCCGATCCAGAACGCGCGCGCCTCTCCCCGGCGCTCCAGCGAGGCGGGCACGATGTAGCCGCTGGCCAGGAAGAACACCATGACGCCGCACCAGCCGGCGGCGAACCAGGCGCCGCTGGCGGCGTGCACGGAGGGTGACAGGCCGGCGACGGCGTGCTCGTAGACCACCAGGACGGCCGCCAGCCCGCGCAGCGCGTCGAGCCAGGCGAGCCGTTTGCCAATCCTTTGCGGTCCGGGGGAGAGCATCCGCTCAGGGTACGTCGTACCAGCGGGGTTGACCTGTTCTTGACCTGCGCTTGACGTCACTGAGTGATCGAAATGTGACCGAACTCTCCCGAATGAATCTGCGTCATACATGCAGGAGCATTAAGGTTTTGAGAGTTGTTTTAGGTAAATGGGGGAGAGGTCCGTTGTGAGTACTGTGCCCGGTTGGAGGAGGCCCGCGGCGGGCGTGGCGCTGCTGGCCGCCGCCGCGTTGACGGTGTCGTGTTCGGGCGGCGGGGCACCGGCCGGCCAGCAGGGCAAGCCCGGCCAGGCGGCGACCACGCCGCAGGCGCCGGTCATCAAGATCACGCCCGAGCAGGGCAGCACCAAGGTGAGCCCGGACAAGAAGGTCGTCGTCGAGGCGGCCGGCGGCGTGCTGGACGAGGTCGTGGTGCAGGCGGGGGCCGAGCAGATCGAGGGCAAGTTCAACGCCGACAAGACGCGCTGGATCTCCAAGAGCCCGCTCAAGCCGTCCACCGACTACAACGTCACCGCCAAGTCGGGGGTCACGCAGGCCGCCAGCGCGTTCAAGACGCTGAAGCCGGAACGGGAGTTCACGGTCGTGGACGTCACGCCCAACGCCAAGGGCGAGAAGATCGGCGTGGGGGCGCCGATCATGGTCCGCTTCGACCAGCCGATCAAGGACAAGGCGAGCGTCGAGGCCGCGCTGAAGGTCGAGGCGGAAAAGCCGGTCGAGGGCGCCTGGCGCTGGATCGACGACACCTACGTGATCTACCGCACCGCCAAGTACTGGCCGGCCCACCAGAAGATCAAGTTCCACGCCGACATCGAGGGCGTCAAGGGCGGCAAGGGCCTGTACGGCGGCAAGGACCACGAGACCACGCTGCGGATCGGCGCCAAGCAGATCAGCAAGATCGACACCCGCAAGAAGATGATGTACGTCTACGTGGACGGCAAGAAGAAGCAGACCATGCGCATCAGCGCCGGCATGGCCACCACCCGCGAGTACACGACCACCTCGGGCGTCCACCTGACGATGGAGCGTGGCAATCCGGTACGCATGATCTCCCCCGGCCGCAAGAAGGGCGACCCGGGCTACTACGACGTGATGATCAACCACGCGGTGCGCATCTCCAACTCCGGCGAGTACGTCCACGCCAAGAACAACGTCTGGGCGCAGGGCGTGCGCAACGTCAGCCACGGCTGCATCAACTCCCGGCCCGACCAGGCCAGGTGGTTCCACGACACCATGCAGCGCGGTGACGTCGTCGACATCGTCGGCACCAACCGCGAGCTGGAGTGGAACAACGGCTGGGGCTACTGGCAGATGTCGTTCAAGCAGTGGAAGAAGGGCAGCGCCCTGCACGGCAAGGCGTGAACGACGCCATACCCGCAGCGGTGCCGTAGGCGCCACCGGGCATTCACGCGCCGTTCACGCCCGGTGCCTACGCTCCGGTGTGATGACAGGCAAGATCGTCCTGCTGGCCGCGGCGCTGACGGTGGCCGGATGCGGCACGCAGACGGGCGGACCGGCGTCGATCCTGGACAAGGACGAGCTGGTCGTCGCGGTGAAAACGGACCAGCCCGGCCTGGGGTTCAGGACCGCGGGCGGGACGTTCGAGGGGTTCGACGTGGATGTGGCCTCCTATGTGGCGGCCCATCTGGGGAAGAAGGTCACCTTCGTCCCGACGACCTCCGAGGGGCGCGAGGACAAGCTGAACTCCGGCGAGGCGGACATGGTGATCGCCACCTTCTCCATCAGCCCGCAGCGCAAGGCCGAGGTGACCTTCGCCGGGCCGTACTACGTCTCCCACCAGGACATCCTCGTGCGGGCGCGGACCACGGACATCCGCGGGGTGCGTGACCTGCGCGGGCGCAGGCTGTGCCAGGCCAAGGGGTCGATCTCGGCCTCGCGGGTGGTCGAGGGGCGCCGGGTGCCGGCCGACCTCGTCCCGGCCGCCACCTACAGCGAGTGCGTGGACCTGCTGCGCGCGGGCCGGGTGGACGCCGTCTCCACCGGGGATCTGATCCTGGCGGGCTTCGCCGCCGCCGACAAGGGCGCGTTCGCCATCGTGAACGCGCCCTTCACCGAGGAGCGCTACGGCATCGCGCTGCCGCGCGGCGACGTGGCCGGGTGCGAGGAGGTCAACCGGGCGCTGACCGCCATGTACCAGAGCGGCGCGGCGGCCAGGCTCCTGCGGGAGCGCTTCGGTTCGACGGGGCTGCGGCTGACCACCTCGGTGCCGCAGTTCGAGGGCTGCGAGTGAGCCTCAGGCGACC
This sequence comes from Nonomuraea endophytica, assembly GCF_014203235.1. Taxonomy (GTDB): domain Bacteria; phylum Actinomycetota; class Actinomycetes; order Streptosporangiales; family Streptosporangiaceae; genus Nonomuraea; species Nonomuraea endophytica. Next base: position 83,409 of record NZ_JACHIN010000011.1, read on the forward strand.
TCGCGGCTCAGGACCATGCCCGGCCACGCGCCGACGCTGATCGGCTTCTCGCGGGTGAAGCCCCAGCGCTCGTAGTAGCCGATCAGGCGGCCGTCGTCACCGGCGTAGCAGTCCACGCGCAGCAGCCTCACCTTCCGCTCGCGGGCCTCGCCCAGCGACCAGTCCAGGAGCGCCTCGCCCACCCCGTGACCGGAAAAGCGCCGGTCGATCACCAATCCCCGCACGTACAACTCCGGCTCGGGGGCCGGGTCGACGTACGGGTGCGGCGGGCCGACCACCACGCATCCGGCCGGGTCGCCGTCCACCTCCGCGATCCGCATGCCGCCGCCCTCGGCCCACTCACACACCTGCGCGTGGCGCTGGGGGTTGCCGCTGAACGGCTCGCTGCCCCACTGGCCGGTGCGTCCCTGCGCCACCAGCCAGGCCACCGCGCTGTCGAACATCCCGAGTACGGCCGCCACGTCCTGGGGCCCGCCTGTCCTGATCTTCATGGACGTCAGCGTATATTTCCTAGAAATCAGGTAGGAAATATTGCCAATATGGGCGGGCCCGCCTATCGTGAAGATCGTGAGTCCAGGCCTGACCCGTCGCGCGCACATCGACTACTGCCGCGTCGCAAGCGCACAGTGTTGCCGGTCCTAGCGCCGGACCCGATCCGCCGCATGCCGTAACCCGTCTGTCTGCTCTTCCGTCGAAGGACGATTCCGCATGCCCGCAAATCCCCGCCCCCTGCTGGCCGTACTCCTGATGTCCGTGCTTCTGGCCGCCTGCGGCCAGGCGGACGGCGGCACCACCCAGCAGGCGCTGGCCCCCGACGCGCCGCTGCCCACCACCGTGCCCCAGGGAACCAAGCTGATCGTCGGCGACCCGCCGACCAAGGTCGCGCTGGAGCTGTCCGGCGAGATCGACAAGTTCTCCTTCCCGATCGAATGGGCCAACCTCAGCGGCGGCCCGCAGACCTCCGAGGCCTTCCGCGCCGACGCCCTCGACGTGGGCGCGGTCGCCGAGATCCCGGCCATCCACGCCACCTGGACCGGGCTGCCCGTGAAGATCATCGCCTCGCGGTTCAGGAAGGACCCGCTCGCCCACCCCACCTACGAGCTCGGCATCGCCCCCGGCGTGCACGTCAAGACCCTGGCGGACCTGCGCGGCAAGAAGATCGCCTACAGCCCCGGCCAGGCGCAGGGCGCGCTGGTGCTCAAAGTGCTGAAGAAGGCCGGCCTCACCAAGCAGGACGTCACGCTCGTCGAGCTGCCCAGCACCGGCGACGTCTACCCCAACGCGCTGGCCAGCAAGCAGGTCGACGTGGCGCCCATCGGCGGCGTCAACATCAAGCGCTACACGGCCAAGTTCGGCAAGGACGGCGCCACCACCATCCGCCACGACCTGCGCGACGACCCCAGCCACCTCTACGTCCGCACCGAAACCCTGCAGGACCCGGCCAAGGCGGCGGCGCTGCGCGAGTACGTCGCGGCCTGGGTGCGCGCCTCCCGCTGGGTCCATGAGCACCCCAAGGAGTGGATCGAGGGCTACTACGTCAAGGACCAGGGACTCACCCCCGCAGACGGCCAGTACCTGGTGGACCTGGCCGGCGAGCCCGACCTGCCCACCGACTGGAGCCAGGCCGTCGCCCGCCACCAGGAGACCATCGACATCCTCGCCGCCGAGACCGGCAACCGGCCTCTGAAGGCCGCCGACCTCTACGACCTGCGCTTCCAGACCGTCAGGGACGGTGCCTGATGCTCCTCGCCACCCCGCCCGACACCCTCGTCCAGGCCCGCGCCCGCCGCAGCCTGCGCCCCGGCCGCCCGCTGCGTCTCGGCTTCCTGTACGGCCCGCTCCTGCTGGTGGCCGCCTGGGCGGCCGGCTCGGCCACCGGCCTGCTCGACCCCCGCTTCCTGTCGGCCCCCTGGACCGTGGTGACCACCACCGGCGAGCTCATCGCCAACGGCCGGCTGCAGGACAACCTCGCGTCCTCCGTCCAGCGGGTCGGGCTCGGCCTGGCCTTCGGCATCCCCGCCGGCACCCTGCTCGCCCTCGCCTCCGGCCTGAGCCGCTGGGGCGAGGCCCTCATCGACGGCCCCGTCCAGATCAAACGCGCCGTGCCCGCGCTGGCCCTGATGCCGCTGCTCATCCTGTGGCTCGGCATCGGCGAAGGCATGAAGATCACCGTCATCGCGCTCGGCGTCGTCGTGCCCATCTACATCCACACCCACAACGGGCTGCGCAGCATCGACGGCCGCTACGTCGAACTGGCCGAGACCGTCGAGCTCAGCCGGGCCGCGTTCATCCGCAAGGTCGTGCTGCCCGGCGCGCTGCCCGGCTTCCTGCTCGGCATGCGCTTCGCCGTCACCACCGCCTGGCTGTTCCTCGTGGTCGCCGAACTGATCAACTCCACCAGCGGGATCGGCTACATGATGGACCTGGCCCGCACCTACGGCCAGACCGACGTGATCCTCGTCGGCATCGTCCTGTACGGGCTGCTCGGCCTGTTCTCCGACGCCGCCGTGCGCCTGGTGGAAAGGAGGGCGCTGTCATGGCGACGGACACTGGCCGGCTGACGGCGGCAGCCGTACGCATCCACGGCTTGACCCGCTCCTACGGCGAGCGCGTCATCCTGGACGCCCTCGACCTGGAGATCCCCGCCGGGGAGTTCGTGGCGCTGCTGGGCCAGAGCGGCTCGGGCAAGAGCACGCTGCTGCGCGCCCTGGCCGGGCTCGACTACGACGTGGCCGGCACCGGCCGCGTCGAGGTGCCCGAGCAGGTCTCGGTCGTCTTCCAGGACGCCCGCCTGCTGCCCTGGCAGCGGGTGCTGGACAACGTGATCCTGGGCCTGGACGGTGCCGAGGCCAAGGGCCGCGCCAGCCTGGCGGAGGTCGGGCTGGGCGGGCGCGAGCGCGCCTGGCCCAACGAACTGTCCGGCGGCGAGCAGCAGCGGGTCGCGCTGGCCCGCTCGCTGGTGCGCGAGCCGCGCCTGCTGCTGGCCGACGAGCCGTTCGGCGCGCTGGACGCGCTGACCCGGCTGAAGATGCACGCGCTGCTGCGCCGCCTGTACGAGCAGCACCGCCCGGCCGTCCTGCTCGTCACCCACGACGTGGACGAGGCCATCGCGCTGGCCGACCGGATCCTGGTGCTCACCCACGGCCGGATCGCCGCCGAGCAGCGCCTGGACGGCGGCAGGACGCACAGCGAGATCAGGTCCGAGCTGCTGCGCGCGCTCGGCGTGAGGGGAGAGACCCGATGAGACAGCTCAACCTGAACCTGTTCGTCTACCCGGGCGGCCACCACGAGGCCGCCTGGCGCCACCGCGAGGCCAGGCCGGAGCGGGTGCTGGACATCACCTACTACCAGGAGCTGGCCCAGCGCGCCGAGCAGGCCAAGATGGACGCCGTCTTCTTCGCCGACGGGCCCTCGCTGCCCGACAACGTGCGCTACGCCAGCCGCTTCCGGCTGGAGCCGTTCACGTGGCTGTCGGCGATCGCGGCGGTGACCGAGCGCATCGGCCTGATCGCCACCGCCTCCACGACCTATCTGGAGCCCTACAACCTGGCCCGGCTGTTCGCCTCGCTGGACCACCTGTCCGGCGGGCGGGCCGGCTGGAACATCGTGACCACCGGCGCCCCGCAGGCCGCCCAGAACTTCGGCCTGGACGAGCACCCGGTGCACGCCGAGCGTTACGCGCGGGCGCACGAGTTCCTGGAAGTGGTCAGCGCGCTGTGGGACAGCTGGGAGGACGACGCGCTGGTCATCGACCCGGCCTCCGGCGTCTTCGCCGACTCGGCCAAGATCCACGCGATCGAGCACGCGGGGGAACGGCTGCGCGTACGCGGCCCGCTGAACACCCCGCGCACCCCGCAGGGCCGTCCCGTCTACGTCCAGGCCGGCTCCAGCGAGGACGGCAAGGCCTTCGCCGCCCACCACGCCGAGGCGATCTTCACCGCCCACCAGACCTTGGACAACGCCCGCGACTTCTACGCCGACGTCAAGTCCCGGATCAAGGCCGCCGGCCGCGACCCCGACCTGGTCAAGGTGCTGCCCGGCATCAGCCCGTTCATCGGCTCCACCGAGGCCGAGGCCAAGGCACTGCAGCAGGAGTTCAACGAACTCACCCAGCCCGAGTACTCCCTGCAGCAGCTACGCCAGTTCCTCGGCATCGACCTGGACGGCCACGACCTGGACGGGCCGGTGCCGCGCGAGAAGCTGCCCACCCACGAGCAGCGCGGCTACGGCAGCCGCTTCGGCGTCGTGACCGACATCATCGAGCGCGAGAACCCCACCATTCGCCAGCTCCTGCACCGGCTGGCCGGGGCCCGCGGCCACTGGGTGACCGCGGGCACGCCGGAGCAGATCGCCGACCGCATCGAGCAGTGGTTCACCGGCGGGGCGGCCGACGGCTTCAACATCATGCCGCCCTACCTCAACGGCGGTTTCGAGGTCTTCGCCGACCACGTCCTGCCCCTGCTGCGCTCGCGCGGGCTGTTCAGGAGCGAGTACGGCGGCGCCACGCTGCGCGAGCACTACGGTTTGCCCCGCCCGGCCAGCCGGTACGCGCCCGCGCTCTAGCGCCGCAGGGCCGAGCCGTCCGGGTCAGGGGCCGGACGGCTCGGCGCCCGGCGCGGCCGCAGCAGCAGCGCCGTGAGCAGGGCGGCGGCCAGCAGGATGGCCAGCGCCACGCCCAGCGCGGCGACGTAGCCGGGCACCGCGGCCGGGTGCGCGGCGGCCACGGTGTTGAGCAGCGCGACCCCGAGCGCCGCGCCCACCTGCTGGGCGGCGTTGTAGGCGGCCGAGGCGGCGCCGACGTCGTGCCCGCGCAGCCCCGCCGTGGCCAGCGCGGCCGTCGGCGGCAGCACGCAGCCCAGCCCGAGCCCGGTGAGCACGAGCGCCGGCAGCAGGTACCCACCGAGCACACCCGTGGTTCCCTCACCCAGCCGGGTCAGCACGAACATGCCGGCGGCCGCCGCCAGCAGTCCCGCCACGATCAGCACCCCGGGCGGCACCCGCCCGTGCAGCCGCCCGGCGATCAGCGAGGCCCCGGCCAGCGCCGCGACCGCGTTGACGATCAGCACCAGCCCGGCCTGCACGGGCGTGTAGCCGAGCGTGGCCTGGGTGTAGTAGCTCATGAACAGGTAGAAGCCGAACATCGCCACGAACATCAGGGTGATCGCCACGAACGCCCCGGCCCGCGCGCGGTCCAGCAGCACCCGCATCGGCAGCAGCGGCTCGGGCGCCCGCGTCTCCACCACGACGAATCCCGCCAGCAGCACGACCCCGGCGGCCAGCAGCACGAGCACCTTGGGCGCGCCCCAGCCGAGCGGTTCGGCCTCGTTGAAGGCGTAGACCAGGGCGGCGAACCCCGCCACGCTCAGCAGCCCGCCCGGCACGTCCATCCGCCCCCGCGCCCCGGCCGGAGTCTCCCGGCCGGTCCTGGCCATGGCCAGCGCGGCCAGCAGCGCGATCGGCACGTTGATGTACAGGCACCAGCGCCAGCTCGTGTACTCCGTCAGCAGCCCGCCGGCCACCAGGCCGATCGCCGACCCGGCGGCGCCGACCGCGGCGAACAGCCCGAAGGCCCGCCCCCGCTCGCGCGGCTCGGTGAACGTGGTCGCCAGCAGCGACAGCCCGGCGGGCGCGAGCAGGGCGGCGAAGACCCCTTGCAGCGCCCGCGCCGCGAACAACATGGCCGGGCCCGAGGCCGCCCCGCCCAGCGCCGAGGCGGCGGCGAACCCGGCCAGTCCGACGACGAAGGCGCGCCGGTGCCCGAGCGCGCCGCTGACCCGGCCGCCGATCAGCAGCAGCCCGCCGAAGGCCAGCGCGTAGGCGGTGATCGCCCACTGCCGGTTGGCGTCGGTCAGGCCGAGCGCCTGCTGGGCGGTGGGCAGGGCGATGTTGACGATGGTGCCGTCCAGGACGACGAGGAGTTGGGCGGCGCTGACGGCCGCCAGCGTGCGCCGATGTGCGAGATCCATGTCTTCCAGCGTTTCGTTGAACCCGTCCCGGAACCCTGGACCGCCTCCAGCAGGGCCGGCAGGCCGCCAACCCTCAACCCGCGGGGCAGACCGCCGTCGCGATCACGTAAGAATCGGGCGTTAGGGTAGGGCGCGTGACGTTGCCGCTGTTCGACCTGCAGATGCGCCGGCAGGCGCGGCCCGACGCCCCCGGCGTCCGGGTGGAGTGGACCGGCTCGGTGGTACGCCAGGTGGGCGGGCCCGAGGACTGGAACGGCATCCTGTGGTCCGACCTGGACGCCGCCGGGGCCGATGCCGTCATCGCCGAGCAGCTCGCCTTCTACGGCGGGCTGGGCCGTACCTTCGAATGGAAGCTCTACAGCCACGACCGCCCGTCGGACCTCGCCGAACGGCTGACCGCGGCCGGGTTCGTCGCCGATGAGGCCGAGACGCTCATGGTGGGCCGCATCGGCGAGCTGAACCTGAGCGAGCAGGTGCCGGGCGGGGTGGAGCTGCGGCCGGTGCGCGACGCGGCCGGGGTGGAGCTGATGACCGCCGTGCACGAGCAGGCCTTCGGCGGTGACTCCTCGCTGGTGCGCCACCAGTTGCTGACGCAACTGGCCGAGCGGCCGGGAGAGGTGGAGGCGGTGGTGGCGATGGCCGGCGGGCAGCCGGTCAGCGCGGCGCGCATGCAGCTGCATCCGGGCACCGAATTCGCCAGCCTGTGGAGCGGCGGCACCGTCGCCGGCTGGCGCGGGCGCGGCCTGTACCGGGCGCTGGTGGCCTACCGCGCCCGGCTGGCGGCCGCGCGCGGCTACCACTTCCTGCAGGTCGACGCGGCGCCGACCAGCCGGCCGATCCTGGCCAGGCTGGGCTTCGCGGCGCTGGCGACGACCACGCCCTACCTCAGTCCGTGACGTCTTTCCTGGCCAGCAGGAACGCCTGAGGCGCGCGTTCGTCCTCCGGCTCGCGCTCCAGCCGGGCGTGCGTGGGCAGCCCGGCCGCGCGCAGCAGCCGCGCCATCTGCTCGGCGCGGCGGCGGTGGAAGAGCAGGTCGATCTGGTGACCGAGCGCGTCGGTCAGGTGCAGCGGCTCCTCGCCGACCTGGAAGGCCAGCAGCGCGTAGCCGCCCGGCGCCAGCACGCGGTGGAACTCCGCCAATGCCTGGGGCAGCAGTTCGTCGGGGATGTGGATGGTGGAGTACCAGGCCGCCACCCCCACCACCGAGGAGTCCGGCACCGGCAGATCCAGCATCGAGCCCTCGACGAAGCGCACGTCCGGCAGCGTCTTGCCGGCCAGGGCGAGCATGCCGGGCGACAGGTCCACGCCGAAGACCTCCACGCCCCGCTCGTGCAGGAACCGGGTGAGGTTTCCGGTGCCGCACCCCACGTCGACCACCGGTCCCCGGCCGCGCACCAGATCGGCGAAGGCGCCGGCCATGGCGCGGTCGAGGGGCTTGCGGTCCATCTCGTCACGGGCCAGCTCGTCGTATTCGACGGCGATGGCGTCGTAGGACGTACGGGTTCGGAGGATAAAGTCGGCTTCGATCACGGGGGTGCATCCTAGCCCCGCCGTTCACGGCACGAGCGCGATCCGCCGCCGGTCGGCTAGCCCGCCTGCCAGGTGACGGGCAGCGCGTGCAGGCCGTAGATCAGCATGTCCGTGCGCAGCGTCACCTCCTCATCCGGTACGGCCGGCCGCAACCCGGGCAGGCGCTCGAACAGCGCCGGCAGCCCGGCCGTCATCTCCACCCGGGCCAGCTGCTGGCCCAGGCACTGGTGGATGCCGTGCCCGAAGGCGACGTGCCCGGCGGTCGAACGGTCCAGGTCGAGGCGGTCGGGGTCGGGAAAATGCGCCGGGTCGCGGTTGGCGGCCGGGATGGAGACGGTGACCGTCTGCCCCTTGCGGATGATCCGGCCGCCGAGCTCGACGTCCTCCAGCGCCGCCCGCGCGCTGACGGGGATGATGCTGAGGTAGCGCAGCAGCTCCTCCACCGCCGGGCCGGGCTCGCGCAGCAGCTTCTCGACGCCGCCCGGCTCGCGCATCAGCGCCCACGCGCCCAGGGAGAGCATGTTGGCGGTGGTGTCGAAGCCGCCGCCCATGAGCAGGAAGGCGATCGTGACGAGCTCGTCGTCGTTCAGCTCGCCGCCGGTGACCAGGCCGCTGAGCAGGTCGTCGGTGGGGTGGGCGCGTTTGGCGGCGATCAGCTCGGCGATGGAGCCGGTCGCGGCGGCGAAGGCGGCGGCCTTGTCCTCAAGGCTGGCGCTGGTGCTGCCGAAGACGGGCATGTGGTGGCGGAAGCGCTCGCGTTCGTCGTCGGGCACGCCGAGCAGTTCGCAGATCACCACGCCGGGGATCGGCTGGGCGAAGTCGGCGACCAGATCGGCGGGCGGGCCCTTGGCCAGCATCGCGTCCAGGTGGTCGGCCACCACGGCTTCGATGCTGCCGGTCAGCTGCCGCATGCGCCGTACCGTGAACTCGCCCGTGAGCAGGTGACGGTAGCGGGTGTGCTCGGGCGGGTCCATGGCCAGGAACGCGCCGGGCGGGGCCGGCTGCAGGGGCGCGCGGGCGCTCGCGCCGGGCATGGGGGTGTGCACGAGGTCGGCGCGGTGGCTGAAGCGGCGGTCGGCCAGGACCGCGCGGACCAGCTCGTGGCTGGTGACCAGCCAGCCCTCGTGCCCGTCGGGGTAGGTCATCGGGCTGACCGGGCATTCGCCGCGCAGCCGGGCCAGGTCGTCGGGCGGGTCGAACGGGCGGCCCGCCGGGGGTTGCAGAGGCATCATGCCTCCAGGTAACACCACTCGAAGTAAAGTTACAACCGATGTAAAAATACTGATGGTGTAAGCTTCGCGAATGGAGGAGACGCGCCGCGCGCGCAAGAAGCGGCAGACCACGGAACTCATCGCCGAGGCGGCCTTCCGGCTGTTCGCCGAGCGGGGTTTCGAGCAGACCACGGTCGCCCAGATCGCCGCCGCGGCCGACGTGGCCACCAAGACGTTCTTCAACCACTTCCCCAGCAAGGAGGACGTGGTCTTCTTCGCCGCCGGCGACTACTACGAGGTCACGCTGGAGGTGCTGGCCGGCCGCCGCCCCGACGAGACCATCTCCGACCTGCTGCTGCGCACCTACGAGGAGGTCGTGGCCCGCTTCCTCGACCACGGCCCGCTCAGCCACCAGCCGCAGTGGGTCGCGCTCTACCGCACGCTGGTCATGACCGTGCCCTCCGTGCAGGCCAAGGCGCTGATGGTGCTGCTCGACCTGCAACGCAAGATCGCGGCCGCGTTCGCCGAGACCTTCCCCGAGGAGATCGACCAGGTCACCGCGGCCGCCGCGATCGGCGCCCTCATGGGCGCGCTGCAGGCCGCGTCGCTGCTCAGCCACGAACTCGGCTACACCGAAGCGGAGCGGATCAAGGCCGGCGGCCAGGCGGCCGAACTGGCGATGCGCGGCCTGCGCTCGCTGTAGCTCACATCGCGCGCCGCAGGGCCTTGTCGCGGCGCTCGGCCACGCTGGAGCCCGACTCCTTACGCGCCATCCCGCGCAGCACCACCGGAGCCAGCAGCAGCCCGAGCACCGCCCAGGCGACCAGCACCCCGGCCGTCTCCAGGTGCCGCCAGGACTGGCCGATCTCGACCGCGACCGCCGCGTCCGGCAGCAGCGCCGAGCGCATCCCCAGGCCCAGCCAGTAGAAGGGGAAGACCTGGGCGATCCACTGCACCCACTCCGGCAGCGCGGTGATCGGGTAGAAGATCCCGGAGATCGCGATCATGCCGATGACCGGCAGCTGCAGCAGCCCCTGGCCACGGGCGCTGGGGAACACCGAACCCAGCACCGCGCCGATCGGCAGCGTGGCCACCATGCCCAGCGCCAGCACCCACAACAGCGCCGCCCAGGAGGCGGAGCCGGGGTCCAGGCCCTTGACGATCAGCAGGCCGGGCACGAGGAAGATCGCCAGATCGGCCAGCAGGCCGCCGGAGACCGACACGACCTTGCCCACCAGGTAGCTCTGGATGCCGTGCGGGGTGGCCTTGGCGCGCAGCAGGGTGCCGTCCTCGCGTTCGTAGGTGAGCTGCTGGCTGAGGCTGACCAGGCCGAGGGCCGCGTTCATGCCCAGCACGCTCGGCAGCGCGAGCGTGCCCAGCAGCAGCCCGGAGGCGCCGAAGGAGCTCTCGCGCAGGAAGTACATGACGACGAGCATCAGCACCGGCCACAGCAGATGGCTGACCACGTCGGGCCCGTTGGTGAAGGACTGGCGCAGCTCGATCACGCCGCGCCTCCACCCGGCGCGCAGGACCACGGCGTTCATCGGCTCTCCTGTTCGGCGTGGCGTACCAGCGCGAGGTAGGTCTGCTCCAGGGAGGCGCGGTGCACCTCCAGCTCTTGTACGGCGGCGCCGTGGCGGGCGAACAGCTCGCGCGCGAAGGCGGTGGAGTCGGCGGCCCGGTGGGTGTGGCGGCGGCCTTCGTGCACCCAGCGGACCTCGTCCTCGCCGGCGATGCCGCGGGCCAGGTCGGCGGCGCTGCCGTCGGCGATCACCCGGCCGCCGTCGAGGATGACGATGCGGTCGGCGAGCTTCTCGGCCTCGGCCAGGTCGTGGGTGGTGAGCAGGATCGTGGTGTGCTGGTCGTCGGCCAGGCCGCGTACCAGTTCGTGGAAGTCGTGGCGGGCGGCGGGGTCGAAGGCGGCGGTGGGCTCGTCCAGGAACAGCAGCTCGGGCCTGCCCACGATGCCGATGGCCACGTCGAGCCTGCGGCGCTGGCCGCCGGACAGCGTTTTGATCTTCTTGGCGGCGTGCGCGGTGAGGCCGACCGCCGCGATGAGCTCGTCGGGGTCCCAGGGGCGGGTGTAGGCGGTGTAGTGGGCGGCGAGGTGGGCCAGCAGTTCGCGTACGCGCCATTTGCCGTGGTCGCGCCAGGACTGCAGGACCACGCCGACGCGGGCCCGCCAGCGTTCGCCGCCGTCGGCGGGGTCGGCGCCGAGGACCTGGACCCGGCCGGCCGAGCGGCTGCGGAAGCCTTCCAGGATCTCGATGGTGGTGGTTTTGCCCGCGCCGTTGGGGCCGAGCAGGGCCAGGACCTCGCCGTGGCGGGCCTGGAAGGTGACATCGTGCAGGACGTCGGTGCTGCCGTAGCGCATGCGCAGGCCGTCGACGTCCAGCACGGTGGTGCCGGGGGACATGGCGGGGGTTCTCCTGGTTCGGGTCGGTGAGTAAGTGCTTACTTGGCCATGGCGATGAGACCGTTCCGCACGATGCGGCGAAACGGCAGGCAGGCCCGTATCAGGCGGCCCGGGTCAGAGTGGCTTGGGTCAGGCGGTTTGGGTGCGGGTGAGCAGGGCTTCGCGGTCGACGCCGGCCAGGGCCAGGGCGCGTGGCACCGTGCCGACCCGGGCCCGCAGGATGCCCGCGAGCAGGTGGGCGGAGTCGACGTCCTTCTTGCGGACGGCGGTGAAGGCGCGCTCGAGCGCGAGCTTGGCCGAGGCGCCGATGCCGGGGGGCTTGGGCCGGCGGCCCGCCGGGGGCAGGTGGAAGGCGGCGGAGACGCCGGCGGCGGTGAGGCTGTGCTCGAACTCGCGATCCAGCGCCGCGCGCACGCCGCTCCGGTCCAGGCCCACCTCGGACAGGAGCCGGCCGGCGGTGGCGCCCTGGTGGTCGGCGATGGCCAGCAGCAGGTGGTGGGCCTCGATGGTGGCCGAGTGGTCCTGGCGGGCCTCGTGTTCTCCCTGGGTCATGATCGTGTGGAAGTAGTGGTCGAGGGGGTCACGGCTCAGCGCCTCCTCGGCTGGACGCCCGCGGCGGCGAGCCGCCCGGCGTGCTTCTTGTGGATCGCCTGGCGTGTCACCGCGAGCGCCTCGGCGACCTGCGGCCGGCTCCAGCCCGCCCGCAGCGCCCGCTCGACGGCCGAGTCCTCCAGCCGGTCGGCCAGCCGCCGCAGCGCCGCCACCGCGGCCAGGCCGTCGGCGGGAGCAAGGGTCTCTTCAGCGGACATGTGAGCAACTGTAGTTGACTAAACCGAATGGAGCAACTCGGGTTGCTTAAGGCCCTGACTCATCCCTTAACCGACTTTGGTACGATCTTGGCCCCACGTTACTGGCTGGAGGCCTGGTGCCCGAGGTGTTGGCCCTGTTGGACGAGGACCCCCGGGCGGTGGGGCCCTACCGCCTGGAAGGGCGCCTCGGAGCGGGCGGGCAGGGCACCGTCTACATCGGCCGCACCGGCAAGGGCGCGCCCGTCGCGATCAAGCTGCTGCATCCGCACCTGATCGCCGACCAGCGCGAACAGCAGCGCTTCCTGCGCGAGGTGGAGACCGCCAAACGGGTCGCGCCGTTCTGCACCGCGCACGTGCTGGACTCCGGGTTCGTGGGGGCGCGGCCGTACATCGTCAGCGAGTACGTCGAGGGACCGTCCCTGCAGGCCTCCGTGCGCGACAACGGCGCCCGCGGCGCCGCCGCACTGCAACGCCTGGCCGTCAACACCGCGACCGCGCTGGCCGCCATCCACGAGGCCGGGGTCGTGCACCGCGACTTCAAGCCCGGCAACGTGCTGCTGGGACCCGACGGGCCGGTCGTCATCGACTTCGGCATCGCCCGCGCCCTGGACCTCAGCCAGTCGGTCGTCAGCAGCCAGCCCATCGGCAGCCCCGCCTACATGGCGCCCGAGCAGATCGCCGGCGGCGACATCGGCCCGGCCGCCGACATCTTCGCCTGGGGCGCGACCATGGTCTACGCCGCCACCGGCCAGCGGGCCTTCGTCGGCGACTCCATCCCCGGCATCCTGCACCTCATCCTGCAGGGCGACCCCGACCTCGGCGAACTCGACGGCCCGCTGCGCCTGCTGCTGGCGGAGTGCCTGGCCAAGGACCCCGCCCAGCGGCCCACCGCGGCCCAGGTGATCGAGCGGCTGCGGGCGCTGCCGGCGCCCGCGTGGGACACCGTCCCGGTCCGCCGCACCGCCGCCACCGGCTTCGCCGCCCCGGACGTCCCCGGCCAGCCCGCCGGTGTTCCCACGGCGCCGGTGGCGCTCCCGCCCGCGCGTGCGAGGGCGCGCCGCGGCCTTGTTCTGGGTACGGCCGGCGCCGTCCTGCTGGCCGCCGCGGTCACCGGCTTCTTCGTGCTGGGGCCCGGCGCCTCCGGCAACCACGCCGCCCTGACCACCCCGGCCGCCGCGAAGGCCTCCGTGCCCGTCACGCCCGCGCCCGCCACGCCAGCGCCGTCCACCCACGTGGGCGCCACCCCGGCCGTCCACGGCACCCCGACGCCCGGGGCCACGAAACGCTCACAGTCGGCCAAGGCCGTACCCACGCTCAGCAGCGCCCCGCACCGCGCCACCCCGAGCGCCACCCGCAAGGCGCCCCGCACCCAGGCCCCCGTCGAACCCACCGGCGCCGCGCCCACCCGCAAACCCACCCAGAAACCCACCCAGAAACCCACCGCCAAACCCACGAAGACCAGCGCGCCGCCGAGCGAGCCGGCCGCACCGTCCCAGGCGCCGATCACCCTCGACGACGCCCACGCCTACTGCAAGACGCAGGGCGCGAGCATGGCCGGCGGCGGCTGGGCCAACTTGTGGTGCATGGGCGGTTCGAACGCCAAGATCTCCCCCTCGACGGTCTGCCAGTGGAAGTACCCGGGCCGCGACGCCGTCGCCGAGCAGCCGCAGAACGCGATGGCCACGGAGGTCACCTGCCGCTTGTCATGACGCACCCGCACCGCGCAGACTGCCGTCATGACGCACGGTCACGACCACGACCCGGCGTGCGAGGCCGCCCACGGGCACGCCCCCGCCGAACGGCAGCCGCGCGCCCTGGTGGCGGTGTTCGCCTCGCCCGTGGCCGAATGCCTGCTCCGCTACGGCGCCGAGCTCGGCTTCCGCACGGTCCTGCTGGAACCCGACCCCGCCCGCGCCCTGGACGGCCACCCGGCCGAGCGCGCACCGGGCCCCTACCTCGACGCCGGCACCGACATGGTGCTCACCGACCACCACCGCGAGGAGATCGGCCCTCTGCTGCGCGACCTGCTGACCACACCCGCCCGCTGGATCGGCATCATGGGCAGCCCCCGCCACACCGGCCCGCACGTGAGCGCGCTGCGCGAGCTCGGCGTGGAAGAGGCGCAGATCGCCCGCGTGCACCGGCCGATCGGCCTGAACATCGGCTCCCAGACGCCACCCGAGATCGCGGTGGCCACCCTGGCCGGGCTGATCGCCGACCGCAACGACCGGCCCGGCGGTTTCACGTTCTAGAGCCGTGAGCCCGGGATGACCAGGCCGCTTTCGTAGGCGGTGACCACGGCCTGGGTGCGGTCGCGCAGGCCGAGTTTGGTCAGGATGCGACTGACGTGGGTTTTGACCGTCTCCTCGGTGACCGTCAGGCGGAGCGCGATCTCCGGGTTGGACAGGCCCTCGGCCAGCAGGCGCAGCACCTCGGTCTCACGCGGCGTCAGCGCGCGCAGGGACGCCGCAGCCGACGGGTCCTGTTTGGGGCGTAGCTGGGCGAACTCGCTGATCAGGCGCCGGGTGACCGCCGGGGCCAGGAGGGCGTCACCGGCCGCGATGACGCGTACCGCCTCGAACAGGCGCTCGGCGGTGACGTCCTTCAGCAGGAAGCCGCTGGCTCCGGCCCGCAGCGCGTCGTAGACGTACTCGTCGAGATCGAACGTCGTCAGGATCAGCACGCGCGGCCCCGCCGCGTCGGCGGCCAGGCGGCGGGTGGCCTCGATGCCGTCCATGCCGGGCATGCGCACGTCCATGAGGACCACGTCCGGCGCGTACTCGCGGCAGACCCGCACCGCCTCGGCGCCGTCGGCGGCGGTGGCGACCACGGTGAAGCCGGGCTGGGTGCCGAGCATCTCCGCGTATCCGGTGCGCACGACCGGATGGTCGTCGGCGACCACGATGCGCACCTGGCTCATGGCGTCTCCTTTCCCGGGAGGTGGGCTTCGATGAGGAAGCCGCCGCCGTGGGCGGCTCCGGTGCTGAGGCGTCCGCCGACCGCGACGGCCCGCTCCCGCATGCCCGCCAGCCCGTGGCGGTCCGGGGGTTCGCGGTCGTCGCCGGCGGCAGGGCCAGGGCCGTTGTCGCGCACGCTCAGGTGCAGGCCCGGCCCGGTGTAGTCGAGGTGCACGTCGACGGCGGCGCCGGGCGCGTGGCGGCGGGCGTTGGTGAGGGCCTCCTGGATGATCCGGTACGCCGCCAGCTCCACCCCCGGATCCAGCGCGGCCGGTGTGCCCCGCAGGATGAGCCGCATGCCGGTGCCGGAGGCGTGGCGGGCCTCGTCCAGCAGCTCGTTGAGCTCGCCCAGGCCCAGCCCCGGCTGCGGGCGCCGGGCCGCGGTGCTCTCACCGGCGTCCTCGCGCAGCACTCCGAGCAGGCGCCGCATCTCGGTCAGCGCCGCGCGGGCGGTGTCGCCGATGGCCGACAGCCGCTGGGCCCCGGCGGGCGGCATTCCGGCGACGCTGACGCGGGCGGTCTCGGCCTGCACGGCGACCATGGAGATGTGGTGGGCGACCACGTCGTGCAGTTCGCGGGCGATGCGGGCGCGTTCGCCGCGCGCGGTGTGCTCCAGCAGCGAGTCGGCGATGACCTGCCGGGCCTCGGTGTGCTCGCGCGCCTCGGCGCGGGCGCGGCGGGCGATGGCGGCCAGCGCCGTGGCGGGCGCGAGGCAGGCCAGCACGAGCGTGTGGGTGGCGGTGGCGGGTCCGGCCGTGCCGATGAGCTCCATCACCGGGTACGGCGCCGCCACCGCCACGGCCGCCACCGCGGGCCCGGTCCGTCCGGCCAGGTAGCAGGCCAGCAGCAGCGCCCCCACCCCGGCGGCGGTCAGCGTCTGGAAGGCCAGCAGCGACAGCACCACCGAGGCGCTCACCAGCGCCGCGCAGGCCACCCGCTGGCCGCGCAGCAGCACGAGCGGCACGGTGGTGGCCAGCGCGAGCAGCGGCACCACGAGCACGGCCAGCCACGGCCCACCCCTCGGCCCCGAACCCGCAGGCCCCGAACCCGCAGGCCCCGAACCCTCAGGCCCCACACCCTCAGGCCCCACACCCTCAGGCCCCACACCCTCAGACCCCACACCCCCCGAGCCCAGGCCGCCCGCACCCGGGTCCGCCGGGCTCATGCCCGACGGCAGGTGGGTTCCGGCCGGGGTGATGTCGCTCACCGAGCCCCACCCGTCCGGGGACAGCCCACGCACCCGCAGCAGCGCCTCGCCCACGGCCAGTGCCGTCAGCGCCACGCCCGCCGCGAGCTGCGCCCGCTCCCGCGTCCACCACCCACCGCCGCGCTGTCGGCGCTGGTCATCGCCCTGTTTCACGCTAGCCATTGTGGCCTGCCCGTAAGGCGCCCGGCATCCCTCCCGGGAGGGAGCCACCCAGGAGGCGAGGATCGCTCGTGTGCGGGACGACCCACGCGGGCGGGCCGCCTACGCTGCCGGACATGGAGGCGAGTATCGAGGTCGACGGGTTGCGCAAGCGTTTCGGCGCGGTGGCGGCGCTGGACGGCATGTCGTTCACGGTCGCGCCGGGGCGGGTCACCGGGTTCGTCGGCCCGAGCGGCGCGGGCAAGTCCACGACGTTGCGGGTCGTGCTCGGGCTGGACGTGGCGCAGGAGGGCAGGGCGCTGGTGGGCGGCCGGCCGTACCGGAGCCTGGGGGAGCCGTCGCGGCACGTCGGCGCGCTGCTGGACGCCGGCGCGCTGCAGCCGGGCCGCACCGCGCGCAACCATCTGCTGTGGCTGGCTCACGCGCAGGGGGCCGGGGCGCGGCGGGTGGATGAGGTGGCCGAGCTGGTGGGGCTGGGGGCGGCGATCCGGCGGCGGGCGGGCTCGCTGTCGCACGGGTCGCGGCAGCGGCTGGGGCTGGCGGCGGCGCTGCTGGGGGATCCGCCGATCCTGGTGCTGGACGAGCCGTTCACCGGCCTGGATCCGCAGGAGGCCGCCTGGCTGGGCGGGGTGTTGCGGGGGCTGGCCGGTGAGGGGCGCGCGGTGCTGGTCGCGAGCCGGCTGATGAGCCGGGTGCAGGACACGGCCGGACATCTGGTCGTGGCGGGGCGCGGGCGGGTGGTGGCCGACCTGGGCGTGGACGAGCTCGTCGCCGACGCCTCGCGCGGGCGTTTCACCGTGCGGACGGGGGCGCGGGAGGCGGCCATGGCGGTGCTGGCCGGCGCGGGCGCGACGGTGGCGGCCTGCGGGCCGGAGGTGCTCACCGTCTCGGGGCTCGCCGGGCGCGAGCGGGTGGAGCAGGTGCTGAACGGCGCCGCGGTGCCGTACACCGAGATCGTCGCCCATCGGGCCACGCTGGAGGAGGCCTACATGGAGCTGACCAGGTGAGCGTGGCGTTCGGCCGGATGGTGCGCGCGGAGTGGACGAAGTTCCGCACGGTGCGCGCCTGGGTGGCGGGGCTGGCGGCCGGGCTGCTGGCGATCTTCGTGCTGGCGGTGGCGACGGCGGCGGGCAGCACGACCAGTTGCGGGGTGAACGACACCGTGGTGGCCTGCCCGGTGCCGCCGGCGGGGCCGGACGGGCAGGCGGTGCAGGACACCTTCGCCTTCGTGCACCGGGAGCTGAGCGGTGATGGCAGCGTCACGGTGCGGGTGGCGTCGCTGCGCGGGGCGCTGCCGTGGGCCAAGGCGGGCCTGCTGATCAAGGACGGGACGCGGCCGGGAGCGTCGTACGCGGCGGTGATGGTGACGGCCGGGCACGGGACGCGCCTGCAGCACGACTTCACCCAGGACCGTGCCGGCAGCCC
Organism: Nonomuraea endophytica; assembly: GCF_014203235.1. Classification (GTDB taxonomy): domain Bacteria; phylum Actinomycetota; class Actinomycetes; order Streptosporangiales; family Streptosporangiaceae; genus Nonomuraea; species Nonomuraea endophytica. Next base: position 101,089 of record NZ_JACHIN010000011.1, read on the forward strand.
GGGCGCGGCGCCCCGGTGGCTGCGCCTGACCCGCACCGGCCAGCAGGTGAGCGGCGCCGAATCCGCCGACGGCCGCGAGTGGCGCACGCTCGGCACCGTGCGGCCGGCGGGCCTGGGCGCGCGGGCGCGGGTGGGGATGTTCGTCGCCTCCCCGGATGATCAGACGGTGCGCTACGCCGATCTGGGCGGCGTGATCGCCCGGGCGCACCCGGTGGCGGCGACCGGCGTCTTCGACCACCTCACCCTGCAGGGCGACAGTCCCGGCCCGGCGTGGACGCCTTCGGGCATCGGCGGCGTGAGCGAGGCGGGCGGCGTGTACACGGTGTCCGGTGGCGGTGACATCGCCCCGCTGGGCGCCCGTGGCGGCGCGACGCTTCAGCAGTTGCTGACCGGGGTGGTGCTGGCGCTCATCGCCGTCATCGTGGTGGCCACCGTGTTCGTCACCGCCGAGTACCGGCGTGGCCTGATCGCCGCCAGCCTGCTGGCCGGCCCGCGCCGCGGCCTGCTGCCGGCGGCCAAGGCCGTGGTCGCCGGCGCGGTCACCTTCGCGGGCGCGCTGGCCGCGCTGACGGCGAGCGCGCTGGTGGGCCTGCCGATCCTGCGCGCCAACGGCAACGTCGTCCTGCCGGTGCCCGCCGCCACCCAGGTGGGGGTGGTGGCGGGCACGGCGGCGCAGGTGGCGTTGACGGCGGTGCTGGCGGTGGGGCTCGGCGCGTGGCTGCGCCGGGCCGCCCCCGCCGTCATCGTCGCCGTGGCCGCCGTGGTGCTGCCGTACGTGCTGGCCACCACGTCGCTGCTGGCGCCGCCGGTGGGGCAGTGGCTGCTGCGCCTCACGCCCGCGGCGGGCTTCGCCGTCCAGCAGAGCGTGCCCTCCTACGCGCACGTGCCGGGCGGCGGGCTGCCGCAGGAGGGAGACTTCCCGCTGCCGGGCTGGGCCGGGCTGGCGGTGCTGGCCGCCTACGCCGCGCTCGCGCTCGCCCTGGGCTCGCGCCGCCTCGGCCGCGGCGACGCGTGAACGGTCGGCAGCCGCGGCGGCGCGTGAGCCGTCAGCCTCCCGTGGCCTGCCCGATCGTTGCCTGCTCGATGGCGGCGATGATGCGCGGGCGCAGCTCGGCGGCGCTGATGATGGCATCCACCGACCCCACCTCGACCGCCCGCTGGATGCTGTGCACCCGGTCGAACTCGGCGGCGACCTCGCCGAGCTTTTCCGCCCGCACCGCGGACTGCACCTCGGCGAGCTGGGCGTTCAGCGCCGCCCGCTCGGCCCCGCTCGCCGCCGAGACCCGCGCCTGCAGGTCGGTGACCCGCGGGTCGGTGGCGGTGCGGTTGTTGACCTCGCCGGAGAAGACGACGGCCGCGGCCGGGGCGCCGCCGAGCACCGAGGCGAACGAGCCCTCCAGCGCCAGCACCGTCATGTTCGGGTTGAGCGCCTTGGAGAAGACGACGAACGCGCCGCCGTGGTAGCGGGAGATGACGCAGAACACGATCGGGCCGTCGAAGTTGACGATCGCCCGGCCGATCTCCGCGCCGTACTCCAGCTGCAGCTTGCGCATCGACTCCGGCGAGCCGTCGAAGCCGGACAGATTTGCCAGCACCACCAGCGGCCGGTTGCCGGAGGCGGCGTTGATCGCGCGCGCGGTCTTCTTCGACGAGCGCGGGAACAGCGTGCCGGCGGTGTAGGTGTCGGGGCCGTCGGTGGGCGGGAACCCGCGCCGCGGCACCGAGCGCGACTCGATGCCGATCAGGCAGACGGGAAAGCCGCCGATGTGGGCGTCCTGCACGGCGGAGGTCTCGGCGTCGGCCATGCCCGCCCACCGCTCCAGCACCGGGTGGTCCTGGTCGGAGACCGCGCGCATCACCGTGCGGATGTCGAACGGCTTCTTGCGGTCGGGGTTGTGCTCGGCGGAGAAGATCTCACCGACGGTGGTGAAGTCGCTGCCGCCGATCTGGTGCGGGTAGGCGCGCACGTCCCGCCCGGCCGGGTCGATCGTGTACGCCCGCCGCGGCCCGCTCTCCCCGGGCACGACGTAGGTGTGGTCGTAGTGCGCCATGAGCACCTCGCGGGCGGCGGCCAGGCTCGGCGCCCAGTACTGCGCCTGCCCGTTGGGCCCCATCACCCGGTCGTAGCCGCCGATGCCGAAGTTGTCCTCGGCCGAGACGCCGCCGGAGAAGTCGAGCGACTGCTTGCCGGTGAGCACCATCGCCGAGTCCGGCGTCATGACCAGGATGCCCTTGGTGTGCATGAGCATCGTCGCCTCGGCGTTCCAGTACGGCTGCGCCCCGACGGTGATCCCGGCGACCACGATGTTGATCTCGCCGCCGGCCTGGGTGAAGGTGACGATGCGTTTGAGCGCGGCCGCGACCCAGTCCATGTTCTCGGTGCCGGAGGTCATCGAGATGCGCGCCCCGGCCGACAGCGCGAACCACTCCAGCGGCACCCGCATGCGTTCGGCCAGGTCGAGGGCGGCGATGACGCGCGCGCACTCCGGCTCCGACAGCGCGCCCAGCGCCTTGGTCGGATCGCCCAGCAGCACCACGCGGGTGACGCCCTCGGGGTGGCGTTCGGTGATCGTGGTGACCACGCCCGCCACCAGCGCGGCGGAGTTCTTGCCCGGCGGCCGCTGGACGGGCACGAGCGCGCCGTGCTCGTCGAGGTCGTGCTCGGCGAAGCCGCCGCGCGGCCCGGCCAGCAGGCCGGTCAGCTCATACGGGTAGACGGTGCCGCGGCGGGCGGCGCGCAGCACCTTCTGCCGGTAGTCGTCCAGCGGCTGCAGCGGCTCGGTGGAGGGCTTGCCGACGTGCACGTGCGCGCCGCGGCCGGCGTCCAGCGTGATGCGCACCGACACCTCGGCCAGCTCGCCCGAGGCGGTGCGCTGGCGGGCCACGAACTGGACCTCCTCCAGCCCGGCGCCGGCGGTCGTGGGCAGGATGCGCTGGACCAGCATGTTGAGCTCGTCGGTGGAGATCTCCGTGGAGGGCCAGACGTACATCATGATGCGGTTGGTGTCGAAGCGCTTGTTCTGGGGGCGCTGGGCCTGGATGTTGCGGATGGCGTCCAGGCCGGCGGTGATGGCGTCCTCGACCGCGGGCAGCGCCACCAGCCGGCCGTCGGCCTCGCGCAGCGGGGTCAGGTCGCGGACCTGGCCCATGGCGATGAGCCGTTCGTCGGCCGGGTTGCTCTTGGCCACGGCCTTGAACAGGTAGACCTCTTCGTCGGCCGACGGCAGCCGGGTCAGGTCGAAGGCGCGCAGCCGCTGCAGCTGCAGGCGCTGGGCGATCTGCGGGTGCAGGCCGCGGATCAGCCGGTCCTCGGCGAACCCGCCGGACCCGTCGGGGCGGAAGGTGAAGTGGTGGTGCATGACGGCGCCGCCGGTGCCGGCGACGGTGGTGGTGATGCGGCGCACGCCGTGCGAGCGGGCGTGCTCGGCCAGGATGCGGCCCAGGCGCCGCGCCATGGCCTCGGCGTCGGGCTGGTCCTCCCAGGTGAGGTAGAGGTCGGCGACCAGCTCGCGGCGCAGGCCCTGCTCCTGCCCGGTGTCGGGTTCGGTGAAGGCGGCCAGCGCGGTGACGGCCTCGGGCAGGGCGGCGATGTCGACGGCGGTGGTGACCACGCGGGCCAGCCCGTTGGGGCCGCTGTGCTCGGCGGTGACGAACCGGCTGCCGCCGGCCTGGCTGAGGCCCACCTGCGACAGGGCGCGGTTGCCGTAGTAGCGGCGGGTCAGGACCTCCAGCAGGGGGGCGTGGTCGCGGCCCGGGCGGCGCATGCGCTGGCCGATCAGGCGCACCAGCGGCTCGGCGCTGGCGACCATGACCTGGATACGGTCGGCGCGGTCGGGCGCCTCGGGGTTGTGGTCGAGGTAGCGCAGCTCGTCGCGGACGGCGGCGTACACCTTGGCGCGGTTGCGGCGCAGCAGCGGCTGGGCGAACCAGCGGAAGACCACGCCACGGGCCAGGTCCGAGACGGTGGGAAAACGCACCTGGGTGGCTTCGACCAGGTGTTCCAGGCCGAGCCCGGCGCGCTCGTACAGCGACTCCAGCGGGGGTGTGCCGCCCAGCCACTGGCGCAGCAGTTCCGAGACGATGGCGACGTCGGTGCTGATGCGCTGCTGGGCCAGGAAGATGCGGAAGACCGCGGCCTCCAGCTCGGGGGTGCGGTCCAGGCCGGTGATGCCGTAGTGGGCCAGGACGGTGGCGAGTTTGGCCTGGAAGCTCTCGGTGAGGCCGGCGCGTTCGGCGTCGAGGCTCTGCAGGTAGCTGTGGAAGAACTCGCGCGGGCTGTGCACGGCGCTGTCGGGTTCGGCGTCGAGTTCGACGCCCGGCTTGTTACGGCTGAGCTCGCACAGGTCGGCGAACAGGGTGAGCAGGTTGAGCTCGCCCTCCAGCAGCCGGCCGCCGAGCTCGGCGCGGGCCGACAGGTAGGCCGACAGGACGCGCTGGCCGTCGTGGGGGTCGACGTCGAAGCCGAGCAGCAGGCTGCGCAGGTCCTGCAGGCCGCGTTCGACGCGTTCGGCGGGGGAGGCGGGGGCGGGCTCGGCGGGCAGTTCGATCTCGACGTCGGCGCCGGCCGCCTGCTGCTCATCGGGGGATTCGTCCGACAGCGGCTCCAGGCGCATGAGCGGCGCGGCGGTCTCGACCTGGCTGCCGACCGAGACCGGGCACTCGCGCACGCGGGCGCGGAACGGCGCGCGCAGCACGGTCTCCATCTTCATGCTCTCCAGCACCAGCAGCGGCGCGCCGGCCTCGACCTCGTCGCCGACGGCCAGCGGCGTGGCCACGACCAGCGCGGGCGCGGGGGAGCGCACGACGCCGCCCTCGTCGCGGCTGACGCGGTGGGTGACGCCGTCGACCTCGATCAGGTGGATGGGGCCGTGGGTGGAGGAGACCAGGCGGAAGCGGCGGCCGTTGACGACGATCTGGCCGCAGTGCTCGTCGAAGCGTTCGACCTCGACGTCGGCCGGGTGTGAGCGGCCGCCGCCGGAGACGCCGACGCGGAAGCGGTTGTGGCCGACGCGGGCGACGCTCACCCGGTAGCCGACGCCGCGCAGCTTGAGGTCCAGGGGGCGGCCGGGGTCGTGCTGGACCTGGGGCCGGCCGCCGTGCGCGGTCGACAGCAGCCGCTGCCGGCTGACCTCCTCCTCGTCCTGGTAGGCCTCGATGGCGGCGGCGGCCAGGGCGATGGCGGAGTGGCGGTGGCTGACCAGGCCGCCTTCGGCGCGTACGCGGTCGATCCAGCCGGTGTCGGCGCCGGCCTGGATGACCTCGGGCTGATCGAGCAGGTCCAGGACGAAGCTCTTGTTGGTGGCGCCACCCTCGATGATCACGGTGGTGTCGGCCATGGCGCGGCGCAGCCGGCCCAGCGCCTGCTCGCGGTCGCTGCCGTAGGCGATGATCTTCGCGATCATGGAGTCGAAGTCGGCGGGGATGGTGTCGCCCTCGCTGACGCCGGTGTCGACGCGGATGCCGGGCCCCGAGGGCAGGATGAGGCGGGCGATGCGGCCGGGCGCGGGCGCGAAGTCGCGGTCGGGGTCTTCGGCGTTGAGCCGGGCCTCGACGGCGTGCCCGATCTCGGCCGGCTGCTCGCCCTCCAGCCGCCCGCCCGCGGCCACGTGCAGCTGCAGGCGGACCAGGTCGGTGCCGGTGGTGACCTCGGTGATCGGGTGCTCGACCTGCAGCCGGGTGTTGACCTCCAGGAAGGCGAACAGCTGCTCGCCCGGGTGGTAGAGGAACTCCACCGTGCAGGCGCCCCGGTAACCGACGGACACGGCCAGCCGTTCGGCCGAGGCCTTCAGCTCGGCGCTCTGCGCCGGCGACAGCACCGGCGAGGCCGACTCCTCGATGATCTTCTGGTTGCGGCGCTGCACCGAGCAGTCACGCACCCCCAGCGCCCAGGCCGTGCCCTGCCCGTCGGCGATCACCTGGACCTCGACGTGCCGTGCGCCGGTCACCAGGCGCTCCAGGAACACCACGCCGGAGCCGAACGCGCGCAGCGCCTCCTGGCTGGTGCGCTCGTAGGCGTCGGCGAGTTCCTCGCTGGAGGCGACCATGCGGATGCCGCGCCCGCCGCCGCCCGCGCTCGCCTTGAGCATCAGCGGATAGCCGATCTCCCGCCCGGCGCTCAGCGCCTCGGCCAGCGTGGCGACCTCGCCCCGGCTCCACGGCGCCACCGGCACGCCGACCTGCTCGGCCAGGAGCTTGGCACCGATCTTGTCGCCGAGCCTGCGCATCGCCTCGGCGCTGGGCCCGACGAAGGTGACGCCGAGCTTCTCGCACAGCTCGGCGAAGGCCGGGTCCTCGGCGACGAACCCCCACCCCACCCACGCCGCGTCCGCGCCGGACTCCACCAGCGCCCGCTCCAGCACGGCATGGTCGAGGTACGGCCGCGCCGACGCGGGCCCCAGCGGCACGGCCAGATCGGCCTCCCGCACGAAGGTCGCGCCGCGGTCGGCGTCGGTGAACAGGGCGACCGTCTCGATCCGTTGCCCGGTCTCCGCCGAAAGATCCCGTACCGCGTGAATGAGCCGCATCGCGGCCTCTCCCCGGTTGACGATGGCCACACGACTGAACACCGGCTGAGCCTCCCCATGACGAAACGCACAGAAGGCGACGTCCGAAACCCGGAGCGTCGCCTGCACCCTGTCCCCATACCCTGCTGGATCGCCGCCGGGTATACCAATGTCCGCATCGCGCATGGTGGGGCCCCTGTGTTGTGGAGACCCCACAAAAGCACGTCGACGGTCAGGAGGGCGACAGTGCCCGCGCCAGGACGTTCGCCCCCTGCCCGTTGACCGGTTCCTTCAGCATGATGGGCCCCTGCGACATGAAACGCGGCTCCTCGCCGCGGTGCTCGTCGGCGGCGTGCACGGTGTAGGGGTGCAGCAGGTACACATCCCCCGGCGCCCCCGTCGCGTACGCCAGCGGCCGGTGCGCGCTGGCCTCATCCACCAGCGGCCCGGCGACCATCGCGTCGACCGCCTCCTCGCCCAGCACGGCGAAGGCGTCGCGGTGTGAGCCCACCCGCACCCGGGTCGGCGCGTCGTCCGGCCCCACGTGCGACAGCAGCACCAGCAGCAGCATCGTCTGCGACCGGCCGCTGACGCCCCAGCTGCCGTCGGGCCGCTGGGTGTTGGAGTCGATGTGCCAGCCGCGGTCCTCCACCGGCGGCAGGTGCGGGAAGCGCACGGGCACGCTGCCCAGCGCCCCGCGCGGCAGCCAGCCGCCCGGCCCGGCCACGGCGTCGTAGGCCGCGTGCAGGCGCGGGCTCCTCATGATCTGCCCGAACGGGCCCGCTCCCGTGGTGTCCATCGCCCACACGACCGGCTCGCGCCAGGCGGCCGGCTCCTCGGGCGACAGGCCGATCTGGCGCCACAGCAGCATGCGGGCCGCGTCGGCCACCTCCGGTTCGGCGACCGCCTCCACCTTGGCGAACCCGTCGGCCGCGAAACGCTCCACGTCGATGACATCCATGCCCGCCACGCTAACGACCGTGTCCACCGATTTACCCCCTGCCACACCCCAGAGCCGCAGGCCAACGCGCGGGTAGGGGTTGCCGCTGATCGGCTCCTGGCACGAGCGTTACGCCCAGGCAATCCCACAGAGAGGACCACCGGCTCGATGTCGCGCTTATCCCGCATAGCGGCCGTGCTCGTGCTGGCCGCACTTCCGATCACCCTCACCTCGACCTCCGCGGCCGCGCGCACCGGCAGCGCGGTCGACGTCGCCCTGGAGTGGTACGACGCCTCCGCCCTGACCGTCAAGCTCGGCGGCGCCTCCGCCGCGGCGACCAACTCGCGCGTGTGGGCGATCGGCTGGAGCGCGGCGACCCGCGCGCTGGTGCGCCAGCCGCTGGCCCCTGCCGCCTACCAGCAGGCCGCGCTGGCCTCGGCCGTGCACGCGGCCCTGCTCGACTTCGCGCCGCCCGGAAAGCCGCAGCTGGACGCGGTCCTGGCCGGCACGCTGGCGCGCATCCCCGACGGGGACGCCAAGGAGCGCGGGATCGCCGCCGGCAAGGCCGCCACCGCCGCCCTGCTGGCCGAGCGGGCCGGCGACGGCCTGGACCCGGCTTCGATCGACGCCGCCTATCACCCGCAGCCGCCCGCGCCGGGCGTCTGGCAGCCCACCCCGCCGGCCAACGCCCGCGGCATCCAGTACGGCCTGCGCAACGCCAAGCCGTTCCTGCTGGCCAGCGGCAGCCAGTTCCGCCCCACGCCCGACGCCCTCGACTCCGAGCGCTACCTGCGCGACATGGAGGAAGTACGCGTCTACGGCGCCGCCGACTCCACCGCCCGCACGCCCGAGCAGACCGCGGTGGCGCAGTTCTGGGCCACCACCCCGCTGCCGATCTTCACCCAGCTGCTGCGGGGGGCGCTGGAGCAGAAGGCGTCGTGGCCGCTGGCCGCCCGCGCCGGGCTGGTGGCCGCCTTCCACGTGGCCTCCGTCGACACGCAGATCGCCACCTCCGACGCCAAGTACGCGCACGTGCGCTGGCGTCCGGTGACGGCGCTGCGCGCCGCGGGTTACACGGGCTGGACGCCGCTGCACGAGACGCCGCCCCACCCCGACTACGTCAGCGGGCACGCGGCCTACGCGGGCGCCGCCGAGCAGATCCTCACCGCGCTGACCGGTCCCCGCCCGGCCCGGCCCATCACCGCCTCCAGCGCGGTGGCGCCCGGGGCCGACCGCACCTACAGCTCCTGGCGGCAGTTCACCCAGGAGAACCTGGACGCCCGCGTCTGGTCCGGCATCCACACCCGCAACGCCGACGACGCCGGCGCGCAGCTGGGGCGCCGCGTGGCCCTGAACTCCCTGCTGCACCTGCCCGGCCTGCTCTTCTAACCCCCACACGGCCGAGAGCCTCACCAAGAGAGCCCCCCAACCACCCCTACCACCGCCAAGAGCCCCACCAGGGAGCCCACCAGGAGCCCCCGCTACCGCCGCCGCAGCTCTTCACCGCCGCCCTACCTGTGACCCACCGCCCGACGCGGCGGACCACACCGCCAGACCCGGGTGCCCTGCGCGCCCAAGGGCGGACACCCGTGGTCGCCAGCCCACTGGTCGTCAGCCCCGCCGGTGGCGGGGACCCGCAGCGGCCGGCACGCCTGGGGCAGGACAGCGGGGCAGGACAGCGGGGGTGAGAAAGACCAGTGGCGGGCCCCACCCCCAGGGCCCGCCACTACCGGCGCCTGTTCCCCCTCCCCCGGGGGACAGGCGCCGCCTCCGTTCGGCCAGGCGGCGTGCGGACGCCGGGGGACCTCGAAAGACGGGGGTCAGGCGCGGCGGATGGTGATGTCGCCCTCGTGGCTGCGGGCGCGGATCTCGACCGTCTCCTCGAACCCCTCCGGCCCCTCGCGCGGCTCCAGGGTGTTGACCAGCCGCCCCTCGGCCGTGCTCACGTCCAGCAGCGCCGCCGTGCCCTGCCGGATGCCGACCTCCAGGTCGCCGCCGGTGCTCGTCAGCACCACGGTGCCGCGCCTGACCTGCCCGATGCGCACGCTGCCGTACACCGTCTTGGCCTCGACGCCGCCGTGGGCGCGCTCGACCTGCATGTCGCCGTGCACGCCGGTCAGCCGCAGGTCGCCGGTGACCTCGCCGATGGCGCATTCGCCGTCGTCGTTCCTGATGACGGCGCTGCCGTGGATCTCGTGGATCCTGACCTCGCCGGAGCCGGTGGTGATCTCGGCGCGGCCGTGGGCGCGGTCCAGGGAGATCTCGCCGCTGTCGGTGGTCAGGCGGACCGCGCCGGCCTGGTCGAGGCGGATGTCGCCGTAGTCGGTGCGCAGGCGTACCTCGCCCAGCCGCCCGGTGCAGTGGAACTCCCCGGCCATCGCCTCACCCTGCACGTGGGAGCCGGAGGGCACCTCGATCGTGACGCTGGGCGAGGACTGTCCCCACTCGCCGAGCATGCGCACCAGCCCGGACAGGCTCCAGCCGGGCCGCCTGCCCACGGAGGCGGCGGCTTGGCGTACCGTCCCGGCCAGGCCGGGGTCGCGGGGCGCGGCGGAGGAGACCATCAGGGTGCCGCCCTCGTAGACGGCCTGGATGTCGCCTTCCTGCTCGCCGTCGCCCGGCCACACCTGCAGCACGGTGTCGGTGCGGTCGCTGGCGATGATCCTGACCTCGCCGCCGGGCAGGTCGATCCTGACCGTGATCGGCTCGGGCGTGTCGAACGTCGGCATGGGAACCCTCCTCAAAGATTGCTGGTGTGGACCGCTCAGCCGACCCAGCCGCTGTAGCGGCGGCCGTCGGCTGCGGGCCGGCGGGTACGGCGGGCGGAATCGAACGTGGCCGCGACGGCGCGCACGAGCCAGGTGTTGACCGACAGGCCCTCCTGGCGCGCGGCCTCCTCGATGAGGCCCTTGAGCTGCTCGGGCAGGCGGAAGTTGATCCGCGCGGTGCCGCCGTCCTTGCCCGCGGCGGCGGGCGGATCCGCCTCCTCGTAGGAGGACTGGTCGTAGGAGGACTGGTCGTGGGGGTGCTCGGCGGGCGAGCGCGTCAGGACGAAGGCCGGGTCGCCGCGGCGCAGGCGCACCTCCACCGAGCCGGGCGCCATCTCGCGGGTGATCTCGTCGGCGGCCTCCGACAGCGCCTCCAGCAAGATGAGCCGCACGGAGGACTCCAGGGGCGCGGCGAGCCGCTCGGCCAGCGCGACCGCCTCATCGCCGCCGCCCTGCGCGGCGGCGGCCAGCTCCCGGCGGAGCCGGTCGGCGTACGACGTGAGATCCATGGCACCACTATGACGCCAACCATGCGCCATCGCAAGCCAGTTGGCGCCATAATGGCATCAGGACAAAGAGGGCGTTACCCTGCCCAGGTGATTTCCTACCGCCCCGCCACCCCCGCCGACCTCGACCGCGTCACCGCCTGGACCGTGCGCGAGCCCATCGGCTGGATCGACGCCGGCCAATTCCGCAAAGACCTGGCCGAGGGCATGTACCGCCCGCAATGGACGTGGATCGCCGAGGACGGCGACGGCCGCATGGTGGGCCGGGCGCTGTGGTGGGGGCGGGCCGCCGCCGCGCACCCGGTCGCGCTCGACTGCCTGGACATCGACCCGCTGGAACCAGACCGTCAGGCGATCGCCGCCGCCCTGATCGGCGCCGCGCTGGCCGGCATCCCGGGCTCGGCGCAGTACACCATCAAGGCCGCCGGCGGCTGGCGCGAGGACCCGCCCACCGCCGCCGCGGTGGGCTGGCGGCGCGCGGCCGCGCACGCCGCCGGGCTGAGTCGCGAGGTGGAACGCCTGCAGTTCGCCTGGACCCCCGAGGCGGGCGTGCCCGCCGCCACCGGCGCGCTGCGGTTCGCCGAGGCGGGCGATGAGGAGTTCCTGGCCGTGTTCGAGCGCATCGCCGAGGGCAGCCTGGACGCGCAGACCCGAGCGAGCGTCGCGGCCAAGGGCCCGCGCCAGAGCGCCCGCGAGGAGATGGACTTCTATCTGAACGCGCCGGGGGAGCGGCACTGGTGGCGCCTGGCCCACACCCCCGGCGGGCAGGTGGCGGGCATGGCGATCCCGTCGGCCACGCCGTACCACGTCAATGTGGGGTATCTCGGCGTGGTGCCACAGTGGCGCGGGCGCGGCTACGTCGATGAGATCCTCGGCGAGATCACCCGCCTGCACGCCGCCAACGGCGCGCCGCGCATCACCGCCACCACCGACCTGGCCAACGCGCCCATGGCGGCGGCCTTCCGGCGGGCGGGCTACCAGGTCACCGAAATCCGGCTGAATCTCGCCAACTGACCTGCCACTGTGGGGTCCATGGATCTCAGCGACGCCACGAAGCTGGCCCGTGCCCTGCAAGAGCTTCTCCGGGACGCCCACGACGAGATCAACCAGTCCAAGCCGACCCCCGAGCTGGTCGCCCGCGTCACCGGTCACCTGGGCAGCCCGCTGCAGCACATCGCCAACGTCATCGCCACCTTCCCCACCTGGGAGCACGTCAACCTGCAGCGCGGCATCGACGCCTACCTGGCCGAGCACGCCCCCGACGCCCAGTGGTTCGGCATCGCCGGGCAGGGGCGTGAGCACGAGGACTTCGTCAACATGCTGGCCAGCGCCGCGCGCGGCTATGAGCGTTTCGAGCCGGGCGCGGTCGACTACACCACCGCGCCGATCGGGCCGGACGAGACGGTCGAGGTCATCGCGCTGGGCCTGATCCTGGCCCACGCGCCCGGCGGCGAGCCCGTCGTCATCGGGCTGCGCGGCCCGCAGCAGCACGGCCCGCCCCAGAGCCACGTCGTCGTGCTGGCCACCGACCGCACCATCGCCACCCGCACCCGGGAGGCGATCGAGGGGCACATGCGCGCCCACGACATCTACCGGGGCCAGATCCTGTCGTTCGAATGGAGCGAGCACCGCGGCAACGACCTGGTCACCTTCCTGCCCCGCCCCCAGGTCAGCGCCGAGCAGGTCGTCCTGCCCGAGGGCGTGCTGGACAGCATCGAGCGGCACATCATCGGGATCGGCGAGCACGCCGTACGGCTGCGCGAGCACGGCCAGCACCTCAAGCGCGGCCTGCTGCTGCACGGGCCGCCCGGCACCGGCAAGACCCACACCGCCCGCTACCTGATGGGCCGCATGCGCCAGTCCACGGTCATCGTGATGACCGGCTCGGCGATCAGGTTCGTCACCCAGGCGGCCGGCCTGGCGCGGCGGCTGCAGCCGGCGATCGTCATCCTGGAGGACGTCGACCTGGTCGCCCGCGACCGCTCCTACACCGAGGACGGCAACCCGCTACTGTTCGCGCTGCTGGATGCGATGGACGGCGTGGGCGCCGACGCCGACGTCACCTTCGTGCTCACCACCAACCGCGCCGACGTGCTCGAGCGGGCGCTGGCCGACCGTCCCGGCCGGGTGGACCTGGCGGTGCGCATCCCCAAGCCGGACGCGGCCGGACGGCGCGAGCTGCTGCGCCTGTACGCGCGCGACATGCGGCTGGAGGCCGACCTGGAGCCGATCGTGGAGCGCACCGACGGCGCGACCGCCTCGTTCTTCAAGGAACTGCTGCGCCGCGCGGTCCTGATCGCGCTGCGGCGGGCCGAGACCGTGACCACGCTGTCCGGCGAGCACCTGGGCCGGGCGCTGGAGGAGATGCTGGATGAGCGCCAGACGCTGACCCGGGCGCTGCTCGGCTCCGGCGAACGGGTGCACGAGGGCGAGGAGGTCGATCTGTTCGACACGCCGGCCCCGATGTTCGGGCCCGGCATGCACCTGCACGGCCCCTGAAACCCGCGGGGCTACACCAGCGCGAGCTGCGCCGCCTTGGGCGCGGGCGGGGGCGGGGGAGCGGGGGCGCCGAAGGCCAGGTGGTAGTCGCGGCACAGCTGCTCGATCTGGCCGAGGATGCGCTGCTCGTAGCCGGGCGAGGGCAGCCCGGCCGGGTCGTACAGCTCCTCGTAGCGTTCGGCCAGGGCGGGGTGGGCCCGCCGCAGCCACGTCAGGTACCAGGCGCGGGTGGCGGGCGGCAGGCGCAGCACGATCGCCTCCACCCCGCCCGCGCCGCTGGCGGCGATGCGCCGCACGGTCGCGCCCAGCTGGTCGGCGGCATCGCTCAGCAGCGGCAGCACGGGCGCCATCAGCACCCGGCACGCCACCCCCGCCTCCACCAGCGCCGCGACCAGCTCCAGGCGGGCCTGCGCGCCGGGCGCGCCCGGCTCGACGGCCCGCCGGATGCGCTCGTCGACGAACGCGATCGAGACCGCCACCCGGGCGCCGGCCGCCGCCAGCAGCTCGGCGTCGCGCAAGACCAGCGAGCTCTTGGTGTAGACGGTGAACGGCACGCCCGCATCACGCAGCGCGGCCACGACGCCCGGCATCAGCCGGTAGGTGCGCTCGGCCTCCTGATAGCAGTCGCCGCTCAGTCCCACCGCGACCGGCGCGCCGTCGAAGCGCTCCAGCTCGGCCCGCAGCCGCGGCACGGCGTTGGCCTTGACCACGATCCGGGTGTCGAAGTCGCGCCCGGCGTCCAGGCCGAGCCTGCGGTGCCCGGCGCGGGCGCCGCAGCCGCGGCAGGCATGGGCGCAGCCGCGATAGGGGGAGATGCCCCACTGCTGGGCGATGCCCGCGACCGGCGGCACCCGCTCGATCATGGTGCGGGCCTGGGTCTCGTAGAAGCCGCCGCGCAGCACCGCACGCCGTTCGATCAGCGGCCTGTGCTCGCCGGCCTCGACTAGCGAAAGCGCGTCCCACTCCACGAGCCCAAGTGGAACACGCATTCGACTGTGTTGGCAAGCGGATCCGCCGCATCTAAACTGGCACGCACGTACCACTTTTTGGGAAAGGCTCCACCCCCATGGCCTGGCTCCTGCTCGCCCTCGCCATCGTCAGCGAAATCGCCGCGACCTCCGCGCTCAAACTCGCCAACGGCTTCACCCACCTCGGCTGGAGCATCCTGGTCATCGCCGGCTACGCCACCTCCTTCGCCCTGCTCGGCAAGGCCCTGCAACTCCAGCTCGAGATGGGCACCGCCTACGCCATCTGGTCCGGCGCCGGCACCGCCGCCATCGCCCTCATCGGCTTCGCCTTCATGGGCGAGAGCCTGTCCCCGCTCAAGATCGGCGGTATCGTGCTCATCATCGCCGGCGTCATCGTCCTCAACCTCGCGGGAACGCATTGACCAAAAAACCCCAGGCCCGCGCCACCCAGCGCCGCACCGCCCTGCTCAACGCCGCCGTCGACCTGCTCACCGAAAACGGCTTCGCCGCCCTGACCCACCGCGCCGTCGCCCACCGCGCCGCACTGCCCCTGGCGGCCACCACCTACTACTTCGCCTCCCGCGACGACCTGCTCGCCGAAGCCTTCACCCACCTCGTCGAACGCGAACTCCACCACCTACGCCGGCACGGCCTGGCCGGCCTCGCCGACGACCTCGCCGCCACCGACCGCCTGCACCAGCTCGGCCTGTGGGAGCTGTACGTGCACGCCGGCCGCGACCCCGCCCTGCAGGCCATCGCCCGCCGCTGGAGCGACGGCTGCCTCGCGGTCACCGCCGACCACCTCGCCCTGCCCCCCGCCCACCCCCGCGCCCGCCTGCTCTACGCCACCGTCTGCGCCCTGTGGCTGGAACACGTCGTCGAGCAACGCCCCCTCGACGACCTGCGCACCCTGCTGGCCCTCGCCGTGGAAAACGCCTCGCGCCCCGAATGACCGATGCCTACACTTCCCTGCGTGCTCAAACCCACCTATCCGATCACCACCGACCGCCTCACCCTGCGCCCCTTCACCCCCGAAGACCTCCACGACCTGCACGCCTACGAATCCCTGCCCGAAGTCGCCCGCTACCTCTACTGGGAGCCCCGCGACCTCGACACCAGCCGCGCCTTCCTCGACAAGAAGATCGCCCGCACCGCCCTGCTCGACGAAGGCGAAGCGATCGACGTGGCCATCACCCTCACCGACACCGGCGAACTGGCCGGCAACTGCGTCCTGATCTGGACCAGCAAACAACACCGCCAAGGCGAGATCGGCTACGTCCTGCACCCCCGCTTCCACGGCCGCGGCTACGCCGCCGAAGCCACCCGCCCCCTGCTCGGCCTCGGCTTCGACGACCTCGGCCTGCACCGCATCGTCGGCCGCCTGGACGCCCGCAAC
Organism: Nonomuraea endophytica; assembly: GCF_014203235.1. Classification (GTDB taxonomy): domain Bacteria; phylum Actinomycetota; class Actinomycetes; order Streptosporangiales; family Streptosporangiaceae; genus Nonomuraea; species Nonomuraea endophytica. The sequence continues at coordinate 116,669 of NZ_JACHIN010000011.1, forward strand.
ACCGCCTCGGCCCGCGTCCTGGAAAAACTCGGCATGCGCCGCGAGGCCCACCTCATCGACAGCGAGTACGTCAAGGGACAATGGGCCTCCGAAGTCGTCTACGCCATGCTCGCCCGCGAATGGCAGAACCCATGACCACCTGGCACACCCTGTGGGACGCCCGCCCCGGCTGGCTCAACACCGCCAGCTACGGCCTGCCACCACGCCAGGCCTACACCGAACTGCAAACCGTCCTGGACCAATGGCGCCACGGCAGCAGCGACTGGAAACCCTGGGACGACAGCGTCGCCCGCGCCCGCACCGCCTTCGCCCGCCTCATCGGCGCCCCCGCGGCCGACGTCACCGTCAGCTCCACCGCCTCCCAGATCAACTCCACCATCGCCACCGCCCTGCCCGAACGCGCCCGCGTCCTGGTCCCCGACATCGAGTTCACCAGCAACGTCTTCCCCTGGGCCGTGGCCGCCGACGTGGAAACCGTCCCCCTGGCCCGCCTGGCCGAGCACATCACCCCCGCCACCACCGCCGTCGCCTTCAGCCTCATCCAGTCGGCCACCGGCGAACGCGCCCCCCTGGCCGACATCATCGCCGCCGCCCGCGAACACGACACCCTCGTCATCGCCGACGCCAGCCAGGCCTGCGGATGGCTGCCGATCACCCCCGACGGCATCGACGCGCTGGTCTGCGCAGCCTACAAATGGCTCATGGCCCCCCGCGGCGCCGCCTTCGGCTACCTGTCGCCCCGCCTGCGCGAGCGCATGCGCCCGCTGGCCGCCAACTGGTACAGCGCCCCCGACCCCACCACCGCCTTCTACGGCATGCCGCTGCGCGTGGCCGCCGACGCCCGCGCCTTCGACCTGTCACCGGCCTGGTTCTGCTACGTCGGCGCCGCCCCCGCCCTCGAACTGCTCACCACCCTCGGCGTGGACGCCGTCGGCGCCCACAACCTCGCCCTGGCCAACCACGTACGCGCCGGACTCGGCCTGCCCCCGGGCGACAGCCCCATCCTGTCCCTGGCCGCCGACCCCGCCCGCCTGACCGCCGCCGGCATCACCGCCGCCACCCGCGCCGGCCGCGCCCGCCTGTCCTTCCACGCCTACAACACCCTCGCCGACGCCGAACGCGCCCTGGAGGCCCTGACATGATCCTGCACCTGGCCCTGGCCGCCGACTGGCACGCCACCGGACCCGGCGGCTACCAGGTCTCCACCCTCGGCAAAACCCTGCAGGAAGTCGGCTTCATCCACTGCAGCCACGACCGCGCCCAGCTCGACCAGGTCGCCGCCACCTTCTACGCCGGCGTCACCGAGCCAATGCTCGTCCTGCACATCGACCCCACCGGCCTGGACGTACGCGAAGAGAACGGCTTCCCCCACCTGTACGGCCCCCTGCCCACCGCCAGCGTCACCGCCGCCCACCCCTACTCCCCGGTACGGCCGGCGTAACCCACTTCACCACCGCCCGGCGGACCCGATCCTTCGGTACCGGCCTGCGCACCGGCACTCTGGCCGGCCTCGCCACCCTGATCGCGGTACTCGCCGTCGGCATCCCCGAAGCCGCCGTCTGGGCCAGCCGGCGAGCGGGATACCTGAGCACCGGCGACGCCCTGCCACCCACCTGGCAGGCGGCCGTCCTCGACGTCATACGCCCGGAATTCCTCATCGCCATGATCGTCTTCTGGGCGGCCGGCACCATCGGCGGCGCCGCCCTCGGCACCGCCCTCGCCCGCCCCCACAACCACGCCCCCGACCCGGCCACACCCAGCACCCCCTGACACCGCCCACCCACGGCCGGGCCGTACCGACCACCAGCAGTCAGGCCGTACCGATCACCCGCCGAAAGCGGCCGCCCGATCCGCCACCCACCGCGCATACGTCAACGCCGCACGCCCCGTCACCCGCTCCACCGCCGGCGACACCTCCGCCACCCTGCCCACCCGCGCAGCCAGCCCCTCCACCAGCTCAGCCACCACCGGCGCCGGCATCCCATGCCCCACCGCCTGCTCCACGAACACCTCCCGCGCCACCTCCTCGAACCGCAACGGCCGCCCCACCGTCTCCCCGATGATCCGCACCCGCTCCACCTGCGTCAGCGACTGCGGCCCCGTCAGCACGAACGCCTCACCCACCAGCCGATCCACCAACGCCCACACCGCCACCGCCGCGATGTCACGCGGATCCACCGGCGCCAGCGCCGCCCCGCCGCACACCCCCCGCACCACATCGCCCGCGGCGATCTGCGGCGCCCACGCCAGATCATTGGTCATGAACGCGTCCGGCCGCACGAACGTCCACGCCAGCCCCGACGCCTCCACCGCCTTCTCCACCCGCAGATGCTGCTCACCCACCCACCCCGGCCGCTCGAACGTCACAGCCGACGACGACAGCACCACCACGTGGGCCACCCCCGCCTCCCGCGCCGCCGCGCAAAAGGCACCGGCCGCGTCGAACACCGGGAACAGAAACACCCGCACCACCCCGGTCAACGCCGCCGGAAACGACTCCGGCCGCCGCAGATCACCCGCCACGACCTCGACCCCATCGGGGAAGACGTGCGCGGCCGGCTCACGCGTCAGCACGCGTACCTTCTCACCGGCCTCCACCAGCTCACGCACCACGCAAGCGCCCACATTGCCACTGGCACCCGTCACCAAAATCAACAGCAGAACCTTTCTTTCCGAATATCGACAGACACCTTCAGTCCGTCGTCCACGAGCGAAGCTTGTGAGGATTACGCACACCCCAGATGCGCTGAATCCGGTCACCGGCGACGTCGAACGCCATCACCACCACCGTGACCCCGTCATGCACCGCCACCAGACCCGGCTGGCCGTTGACCGTACGCTCCACGATCGCCATGCCCGGCACCAGCCGCGTGATCTCCACGATGTAACGCGCGATCGCCGGCGCGCCCTCCACCGGACGCAACGCCGCACTCACCACACCGCCGCCATCACCCACCGCCGTCGCGTCCGGAGCCAGCAGCCCCACCAGCGCCTCGATGTCCCGGGCCTCCCACGCCCGCTTGAAGTCCCGCACCACACCCGCCTGCCGCGCCACCGCCGCACGCGGCACCTGTGCCTCCCGCACCCGCCGCCGCGCCGAAGAAGCCAGCTGACGGCACGCCGCCGGACTCCGCCCGACGATCTCGCCCACCTCGGCGAACGAATACCGGAACACATCGTGCAAGATGAACGCCACCCGCTCCGCCGGCGTCATCGCCTCCAGCACCACCAGAAACGCCATGTTCAGCGACTCATCCAACGTCACCCGGTCCGCCGGATCCACCGCAGCCCCACCCAGCCGCCCCGCCGCCCAATCCGTACGACCGGGCAACGGCTCCGGAATCCACTCACCCACATAGCTCTCCCGCCGCGCCCGCGCCGAACCGAGCACATCCAGGCAGATACGGCTGGCCACCTTCGTCAGCCACGCCCCCGGAGACGCGATCGCCTCCTGCTGCTCAGCCGACATCGCATACCAGCGCGCGTACGTCTCCTGCACCACATCCTCGGCATCAGCCAGCGACCCCAGCAGCCGATACGCCAGATTGATCAACTGCCGCCGCTCACTCATGATCGCGCTCAGGCTCGGATCGATAGGGCTGCTCATGGGGTCCCGACTTCCTCAGATGGACATGCCGTCACCCCTACGACGAAACACCACCACCACATGTGAGGTCACACCGGCACCTCACATTCCGCCCCGCCACCTCGTCGGACGACCATGACCAAGCTCAGCGACCTCACCGGCGCCTACACCCTCGACCCCGCCCGCACCCGCATCGGCTTCACCGCCCGCCACACCATGGCCAGCCGCGTCCACGGACACTTCACCTCATACGACGCCCACGCCTACCTCGACCCCGAAACCCCCGCCAACTCCACCATCGACCTCACCATCCACACCCACAGCCTCACCACCCACAACCCCCAGCGCGACCGGCAACTCCTCACCCACTTCCTGGGCCTCGCCGACCACTCCGCCATCACCCTCACCTCCACCGGCCTACGCCAGCGCACCCCCACCACCTACACCCTCACCGCGGACCTCACCATCCGCGGCACCATCCGCCCCATCACCCTCGACGTCCACTACCGCCCCACCACCGACGGCCCCCACCTCAAAGCCGCCCTCACCGTCAACCGCCACGACTGGCACGTCAACTGGAACACCGCCACCACCCTCATGGTCAGCCCCACCGTCATCCTCGAACTCGACGCCATCGCCACCCGCCGCCCCTGACCCTCAATGCGCGTGCGCCCGCTCCCACGGCACCCCCTCCAGCCGCGCCGCCATCCACGCCCACCGCGTCACCCTCCAGCAAGCCACCGTCGAGCACCCGCCCGCCTACGACCGGCCCCTCGACGCCATCCTCACCATCAACACCCTCGGCATGTGGCCCCACCCCACCCAGCGCCTGGCCGACCTGCGCACCCTGCTCAAACCCGGCGGCCGCATCGCCATCACCACACGGCCCCCTACGATCACCCCATGCCCGACACCCGCGCCCACGCCCAGCACTTCGCCGACACCTGGCAACACGGTTGGACCCACCACGACGCCGACGCCATCCTCACCCTCTACGCCGACGACGCCGTCCACACCTCGATGCCCTTCCGCCCACCCCACCGCGGAAAAGCAGAGATCGCCGAATACATCCACCGGTCCTTCGCCGAAGAACACACACCCCGCGCACACTTCAGCCCACCCCTGGTGGACGGCAACAACGCCGCCATCGAATACCACGTCACCGACGGCGACAACACCCTGGCCGGCTGCGTCTTCATCACCTTCGACAGCGACGGCCGCGCCCTACACACCAGGGACTACTGGCACGAGGCCTAACCCCGCACCCGCGCCACCGGGGGAGCACCCACCGGAGCCGGAGCAGGAGCCACAGGCCCCGGCGCCGAACCCACCCGAACCTGACGCACCGCCGGCTCGGCACGCTCCGCGCACCCACCCTGGCAATACCCGTTCGACACGATCAACCGCCCACGCGCCGCCGTATACGACTCACGACCCGACGCCGGCAGCACCCCCTGACACACCTGGCACAACACTTCGTTCCCCATGCGGGTCCCCTTCCGGACGCGTACCAGATATCCAGAGTAAGCGCACCAAAACCATCCAAGGCGGCATTTCAACGACTCGTCAAGAAACGCGTCAACCCGAGCACCCTCCACCAGGCGGCAACCGGGCCGGGGCCGGCGAGGGATGCCGGGTGCTCGTGGAGGGTCACCGGCCCCCGCAGAAGCGTCCAACGGGCCCACCCGGCGCGGGGGAGAAGCCGCCACAGGGGGAGGAACCACCCGCCGGGCACAAAGAGTGAGGCCGCATGCCCGCGCACCGGAGCGGCGCGGGCATGCGGCAGCCGAGTCCGGGGGACCACCCCCCAGCGCCCCCACCGGGCTCGGAGCACACAAAGGACATTTCCGTGAATGTCCGAACAAGGCCATCTTTTACGGCCTTGCCCACCGATGGATCATCACGCCAGAAGCCCACCCGTGTCAATTCCCGACCAACACTTGAGATGGTGCAAATTTCGACAGTTGATCGTATGAATCCCCAGGCCACCCAGGTCCTGGCGCGATTATCCGGATTGCGGTCAACCGCTTTAACGCTTCACGGGCAATCACTTTCCGGAAATTCACACAGGAATATGGCAGGCACGCAAAGAAATGGGATGACAGCCGTCCGCTGCCGGCCACCCGCGGGGGAGCGGAGCCCAACTCTCCTGCCACACCGCATTACCCCCACGTTCACGATCGCCCGCAAGCGCGCCCCGGGGGACCGACACCATGAGTCACCACCACCGACACCCCTTCACCCCGGACGCCAGAACCACCGACCGAAAGCCCGCCACACCAACGCCGACGCATCCAGGCGAGAGCGCCGCCACGAGGGGCAACCGGTCTACGGCAAGACCGCCATAAGCCCCCGGGACGCCGCCGCACGTCAGCAGCGCGACACGGACGGCCCGGCAGCAGGCGCCGCCATCCTGGACGCGCGGAGACGCCGGCCGGTGTACACACGCGACGGCGGGCGCAGGCAAGGCGGACACACCGAGAGGGGGTCAAGATCACGTTAACTTGACATAATGTACATTATCGAGCAAACGCGAATGATCGGCTCAACCCGGGAAAACGCCACACAAGCCATCCTGCCGCAACGCACCACACGCATCACGAACCCCGCAGCGCGCCCAGAGCCGCCCACACAGACCCGTCCGCACCGGGCCACGCCACAGACAACACGCGTCCACGGCAAGTTGCAGCGGGCGCGTGTGCATGATCTCGCTCAGCGCGGGCAGCACGCAGGCCATGTCAACAACGGCCCTCGTCGCACTCACCGGCGTCGTGGCGGCCGGTGCCATCTGGCTCATCGTGCTGGCCGCCCGGCTCACCCGTCACCCCCGCAACCGCCCCGCCCCCAGCCCCGACCTCGTCGGCCAGGCGCTGGAGATGAAGGCGCTCGGACAGGTACAGGAGGCGGTCTTCCTCGTCCGCGGCGAGACCGGGATGAGCCATCGCGCCGCCGCACGCTTCGTCCGCCGCCTCTAGCCACCCGCCGCTAATCACCCCAAAATACGCTATACCGGACAGAAGGTGAATTCTGTCCGGTATAGCTCATGCGCTCAGAAGGCCGTCGTCACGGGGCTTTGTATTCCTTCGCGGGCCCGCAGTAACTGATGCCGACCGGGCTGTTGCTGTAGCGGCACACCTGCACCACGACGCGGTCGATCGTCCGCACACCCGAGGCGTCGGCCAGCGTCAGCGCGACCGGGACGGTGGCGTCGTCGGCCTTGACCTGCCCACCGGCCACCTTGTCCGATCCGTGGTACGCGCTGAAGCTCGCCCGGCTGTACAGGGCGTCGGGCGCGCAGGTGGAGAACTCGCGCTCGTCCGACAGGGTGCCCGTCACCTTCACCGTGGGCTTGATGACGGGGCCGGTGACCCATTCCAGGCTTCCCTCGGTGGAACCGCGCTTGCACGAGTCGCCGGAGTCGGCCGCGTAAGGCACCGTCGCCGCCGTGGTGGCGGTGGCCGGCTGGGCGGTGAGCAGGCCCGTGGCGGCGACGGCGGCGAGCAGGAGCGGGACGCGTAGACGCATGTCATCGACCTTCCGTGTGGGGGTCAGATCCGGGGCCCATCGTGTCGGAGGGGGCTTTTGTTGGGCTTTTTCGCAGGGTGGGGGCCGCTCCCCTGGCGTCGCCGTACCGGATAGTTGGTGATTTTGCGTGAATTGTCAGCGGGGAGTGCCGGTTCGTGTCAACATCTTGTGGCATGTACGGGTCATTTGGGGCTGCCGAAACCACTGAGGTCCGCCGCCCGGGTGCGGCCATCTGAGTGGTGTCCCCCGCCCGTCCGCTCCCCCGTCGTTTGCGGGGTGTCGTCCTTCATCGCGATCGTCCGGAGGCTGTTTCCGTTGCGCATCCTGCTGCTTTGCTCGTCCTTCAACGGCCTGACCCAGCGTGCGTGGCTGGAGTTGCGGCGTGCCGGTCATGACGTGAGCGTGGAGTTGGCGCTGTCGGAGCGGGTGATGCTCGAGGCGGCGGAGCTGGCGAAGCCGGATTTGGTGATCTGTCCGTTTTTGAAGGAGAAGGTGCCGGGGCTGTTGTGGCAGCGGCATCGGGTGGTGATCATTCACCCGGGTCCGCCCGGGGATCGGGGGCCGTCGTCGCTGGATTGGGCGATCGCGGATGCGGAGCGGGAGTGGGGGGTGACGGCGTTGCAGGCGGTGGAGGAGATGGACGCGGGGCCGATCTGGGGGTATCGGATGTTCGCGCTGCCGGTGGAGGCGCCGCGGAAGTCGGCTTTGTATAACGGGCCGGTGGCGGATGCGGCGGTGGAGTTGGTGGTGGAGGTGGCGGAGAAGGCGGGTGATGCGGGGTTCGTGCCGGTGCCGCTGGATTATGGGCGGCCTGAGGTGGTGGGGCGGTTGCGTCCGGCGATGCGGCATGTGGATCGGGTGGTGTCGTGGTCGGAGCCGACGGAGGCGATCGTGCGGCGGGTGCGGGCGGCGGATGGGGCGCCGGGTGGCCGGGCGGAGTTGTGCGGGTTGGCGGTGCGGGTGTTTGACGTGTATCGGGGTCCGGCGTTGGTGGGGCGGCCGGGTTCGGTGGTGGCGCGGCGTGAGGGGGCGGTGCTGGTGCATACGGGTGATGGGACGGTGTGGGTGGGGCATCTGCGGCTGGATCGTGCGGATGGGGTGAAGTTGCCGGCGGTGATGGTGCTGGGTGATCGGGTGGGTCATCTGGAGGAGCGTGCGGGTTATACGGAGATCACGTATGAGCGCAGTGCGGGTGTGGGGGTGGTGAGTTTTGATTTCTACAACGGGGCGATGGCGACGGATCAGTGCCGGAGGTTGGCGGCGGCGTTGCGGTATGCGGGTGAGCAGGATACGCGGGTGCTGGTGGTGCGGGGTGGGGAGACGTTTTCGAATGGGATTCATCTGAATGTGATCGAGGCGGCGGCGCATCCGGAGTTGGAGGCGTGGATGAACATCAATGCGATCAATGCGGTGTGCCGGGAGATCATCGAGTGTCGTGGGCAGGTGGTGGTGGCGTCGGTGGGGGGTAGTGCGGGCGCGGGTGGGGTGATGATGGCGCTGGGTGCGGATCGGGTGCTGGTGCGGGAGGGGGTGGTGTTGAATCCGCATTATCGGACGATGGGGTTGTTCGGTAGTGAGTTTTGGACGTATGTGCTGGCGCGGCGGGTGGGGGTGGCTGCGGCGGAGCGGTTGACGGAGGGGGCGTTGCCGGTGGGTGCGGTGGAGGCGGTGGAGCTGGGGTTGGCTGATCATGTGCTGGGTGGGGGGCGGCTGGAGTTCGAGCGGTCGGTTTTGGAGTTCGCGGAGCGGTTGGCGTCGGGGGGTGAGTGGGAGGCGCTGGTGGCGGCGAAGGGGGTGGCTCGGGCTGACGATGAGCGGCGTAAGCCGTTGGATGCGTATCGGGTGGAGGAGCTGGCGGAGATGAGCCGGGACATGTTCGATGACCGGCGGGGTTTTCGGGGGGCGCGGTCGGCGTTTGTGCGGAAGGTGCGGGCGGAGGTGACGCCGGGGTATTTGGCGGTGCATCGGGATGGGTGGGGGGCGGGCGGATCTCATATGTGAGATAGGTTGTGGCGCTATGGCGGATGACTATCTTGCGCGGATCGGTCGGTTGATTCGGGATGCGCGTCAGCATCGTGGTTGGACGCAGTTGCAGTTGGCGGATGCGTTGGCGACGAGTCAGAGTGCGGTGAACCGGATTGAGCGGGGTAATCAGAACATCAGTCTTGAGATGATCGCTCGGATCGGTGAGGCGTTGGACAGTGAGATTGTGTCGCTGGGGTATGCGGGGCCGATGCATTTGCGGGTGGTCGGTGGGCGGCGGTTGTCGGGCAGCATCGATGTGAAGACGTCGAAGAACGCGTGTGTGGCGTTGTTGTGTGCGTCGTTGCTGAATGCGGGGCGGACGATTTTGCGGAAGGTGGCGCGGATCGAGGAGGTCTATCGGATTTTGGAGGTGCTGGCGTCGATCGGGGTGCGGGCGCGGTGGATCAATGAGGGTAGTGATCTGGAGATTGTGCCGCCGGGCCGGTTGGAGTTGGAGGCGATGGATACGGAGGCGGCGCGCCGTACGCGGAGTGTGATCATGTTTTTGGGGCCGTTGATGCATCGGACGGGGCGGTTCCGGATTCCGTATGCGGGTGGGTGTGATCTGGGGACGCGCACGGTGCAGCCGCATATGTCGGCGTTGCGGCATTTTGGGTTGGATATCACGGCGACGGGCGGGTTCTATCACGCGCAGGTGGATGGCGGGGTGTCGCCGAAGCGGGCGATCGTGCTGACCGAGCGCGGGGACACGGTGACGGAGAACGCGCTGATGGCGGCGGCGCGGCATGACGGGGTGACGGTGATCCGCAACGCGTCGTCGAACTACATGGTGCAGGACCTGTGCTTCTTCCTGGAGGAGCTGGGGGTGAAGGTCGAGGGTGTGGGGACGACGACGTTGACGGTGCACGGGGTGCCGGTCATCGATCGTGATGTCGACTACTCCCCCAGTGAGGATCCGGTGGAGGCGATGAGTCTGCTGGCGGCGGCGGTGGTGACGTCGTCGGAGCTGACGATCCGGCGGGTGCCGGTGGAGTTCTTGGAGATCGAGCTGGCGGTGCTGGAGGAGATGGGCCTCGATCACGATCGGGGCGGTGAGTACGCGGCGGCGAACGGGCGTACGCGGCTGGTGGATCTGACGGTGCGGCCGTCGAAGCTGGTCTCCCCCATCGACAAGATTCATCCGATGCCGTTTCCGGGGCTGAACATCGACAATGTGCCGTTCTTTGCGGCCATCGCGGCGGTGGCGCAGGGGTCGACGCTCATTCATGACTGGGTGTATGACAATCGGGCGATCTATCTGACGGAGCTGACGCGGCTGGGGGCGTCGGTGAAGTTGCTGGATCCGCATCGGGTGCTGGTGGAGGGTCCGACGCGGTGGCGGGGGTCGGAGATGATGTGCCCGCCGGCGTTGCGTCCGGCGGTGGTGGTGCTGCTGGCGATGCTGGCGGCCGAGGGCACGTCGGTGCTGCGGAACGTGTATGTGATCAATCGGGGGTATGAGGAGCTGGCGGAGCGGCTGAACGCGGTGGGCGCGCAGATCGAGACGTTCCGCGACATCTGAGCCGTTTTCTCGCTGTACGGCCGCGCGTGGTGTCAGCCGGCGGAGATGGCCAGGACGCCGATGAGGGAGATGGCGATGCCGATCTGCTGGGGGCGTTCGAGTCGTTCTTTGAGCACGATGCGGGCCAGGGCGATGGTGACGATGGTGTGCAGGGAGGCGAGGACGGCGGCGACGCTCACCAGGCCGAGGGTGGAGGCGGTGGTGTAGAGGAAGTCGGCGACGATGACGAGGGCGCCGATGGCCGCCAGGACGGGCAGGTCGGCTTTGGGGACGCGGACGCGGTGGCGTTTGACGATGATGACGGTGGCCAGGGCGAGGACCGAGGTGAGGCGGGCGGTCAGCAGGGCCCAGCCGACGTCGCCTTCGCCGGCGTTGTGCATGGTGTGGAAGAAGATGCCGAATCCGGCGGCGGCGAGCAGGCCGTACAGGATGCTGGGCAGGGTGCTTGAGGCGGCGCCGGTGGTTGTGCCGGGCCGGTAGGAGGTGGCTGCCAGTCCGAGCAGGGCCAGGGCGAGGCCGGTGAACTGCAGGGGGCCGGGGATCTGGCCGCCGGCCAGTCCGATGAGGAGCGGGACGGCGGGGGCGGTGGCGGCGACGGGGGCGACGATGGACATCTTGCCGACCGACAGGCCTCGGTAGAGGGCGGCGATGCCGGCGAGTTCGCCGAGTCCGGCGATGGCGGCGTGGCCGAGGGTGGAGGCGTCGGGTAGGGCCACTCCCCTGGTGGCGGCGATGAGGGTGAGCAGGATGAGTGCGGTGCCCTGGGAGATCAGCAGCACGGACAGGACGGGCAGGGTGCGGCTTTTGAGGCCGCCGAGGAAGTCGGAGACTCCCCAGCCGAGGCTGGCACCCAGGGCGAGGACGATGGCGAGCATGGCGGACCCTTCACAACTTCCGTTACATGTAACCGGAAAGCTAGCACGGATTTCCGTTACACGTAACCGAGGTTTCCGTCGTCCTACGGAGAGCGGCTGTTGATCTGCTTTCGATCGCTACGGGAGGGCCATGGTGCCGAGGTCGCGTACCACGCCCTTGGAGATCGAGCTCACCGCCGTCACGCCGACGGTGTTCGCGGGCAGCGGCGCGGGCCCCTCGTTCAGCGACGCCTTCATGCCCGTGATCTTCTCCACCCTGTCCGACGGTACGGCATGCGCGCCACCCCGAAGATCACCTGAGCTCTCCGTGGGGTGTTAAGGGAGGGCGGACCGGGTCACCGTGCGGAGGATTTCGGCGAAACGCCGCGCCTGGTCCCGGTCCACGGCCAGCGGGAGGGGCTTGCCCTTCTTCCAGGCCGTGAGCGGCTCGGCCGGCGGGTGGTCGATGAGCGCGGCGATCGGCGGCACGGCCCTGGCCACCGGCTGGGCGAACACCGCCGACGCCACCCGCATGAGGCCGCGCAGCGGCTGCCTGAACGGCTCGTGCAACCCGGTCGCCACGAACACCGGGTTGTACAGCACATACCTCGTCCGCCCGGAGAGGTAGGCCGTGCCCAGCAGTTCGCTGGCGGCCGCTCCCTGCAGGGTCGCGGTCAGCCCCCGGTAGTTGTCCTTCAGCTGCAGGTCATCCCAGTGGACCCGGCCGCCCTGACCGGCCCCGCACAGGTTGACGATCACCGGCGCCGGCGCCCTCTCCAACGGCTCACGCAGCCCCTCGGCCATGAGCCAGCGGTTGAGCACGTAGAGGGCGAAGGTGTGCTCGACACCCTCCTCCGTTTCCACGCGGACCGGGTTGAACCGGAACGCGGCCAGCACCAGCGCGTCGATCACGGGGTACTCGGTCGCGAGCCGCTCGATCAGGGCGCGGGTCCGGCGCAGGGAGCTGAGGTCGGCTCTGACGAACCGGGCCTGCGGGGCGGCCTCGCGCAGGCGCCGCCCGCCCTCCCGGCTGCCGCCCACGGCCACGACGTGATCGCCGCGCTCGGTGTAGTGGCGGGCGAGGGCTCTGCCGATGCCGTTCGTGCCGCCGGTGATCACGATGGTCCGCGCCATAACTTGAGGTTCTCCTCAACTTGAGATGGGCCTCAACTTAGCTAGGATCGCGGGCATGCGCAAGGACGCCGTACACAACCGCGAGCGCCTGCTGCGAGCGGCCCGGGAGCTGTTCGCGGACCGGGGCCTCGACGTGCCGCTTGAGGAGATCGCCCGCTCGGCCGGCGTCAGCATCGGAACGCTCTACAACCGCTTCCCCACCCGCGACGCCCTGGTGGAGGCGGTGTTCGCGGATCGTGCGGCGACCGTGACCGAACTGGCCGAGAGGGCGCTGGCGATGGACGACGCCGGGGAGGGGTTCGCCGCGTTCCTCACCGGAGTGTGCGAACTGCAGGCCGCCGACCTCGGCTACAACGACCTCGCCGCGCGGACCGTCACGGTGGACGGGGATCGCGGATTCGGCCTGATGGGACAGATCCTCGAACGCGCCCGGCGATCCGGGCACCTGCGCGGCGACGTCACCCTCACCGACATGGCGTTCGTGGTGTGGGGGGTGGCGGCGACCGTCAAGGCCACGTCCAAGGTGGCGCCGGGAGTCTGGCGGCGCCACCTCGCCCTCGCCCTGGACGGCCTGCGCCCGGCCGCCGCCCGGCCCCTGCCGGTGCCGCCCATGTCCACCGAGCAGACCCGGGCCGCGATGCGGGAGTGCTGAGCCCCTTTGGCCGCCCGTGGCCGCCGGCGCATGGGTTAGCCTGCGGGCGTCATTCGGGTGAAAGGGAGTGAGCAGGGGTGCCGCAGGTCACTGTGGAGTATTCGGCCGTGTTGCGGGAGGCGTTCGACCGGCGGGCCTTCGCGCTGGCCCTGCACGAGGAGGGCGCGGCGGTCGTCGGGGGGCAGGTGGAGGCGTTCAAGTCGCGCTTCTACCGGATCGACGACGGGGTCATCGCGGGCGGGGACGCCCGGGAGGCGATGGTGCACGCCGCAGTGGCGATCTTGCCGGGGCGCGAGGAGGAGGTGCGGCGGCGGCTGGCCCAGGTGGTCGTGGAGTTGCTCGGGCGGCATGTGCGGCCGGTGGCGGGGATCCGGGTGCAGCTGACGGCGGAGGTGCGCGAGCTGGAGGTCTACCACAAGGTGGTCCTGGAGTAGGCCGGTAGACGATCTGCGCGAAGGCCCGCGGGTTCCGCGGGCCAGGCGTGTGCGTGGACCGGGCGTGTGGGCGGGCCGTACCTCATGGTGGGGTACGGCCCCGCCGCGGCGTCAGAGGGCGGCTTCGATGAGGTCGGCGGCGCGGTGGGCGCCGCCTTCGACGGTGAGTTCGTGGCGGGCGGCGGACAGCCGGGCGGCGACCCGCGGGTCGGTGGTGAGCTCGTGCAGGGCGGCGCGCAGCAGGCCGGGGGTGGCGGCGTCGGTGTCGATGCGGCGGGCCACGCCGAGCGCGACGAGATGGTCGGCGTTGGCGAACTGATCCACGCCCTGCGGCACCGCGATCATGGGGACGCCGCAGGCCAGGCCCTCGCTGGCGCCGCCCATGCCGGCGTGGGTGAGGAAGGCGCCGGCGTGGCGCAGGATGGCCAGCTGCTCGACCCAGGGGTGGACCTCGACGTTGGCGGGGATGGGGCCGAGGTCGGCGGCCGACAGGCGGCGGCCGATCTGCAGGATGACGTGCCAGCCGGGCAGGTCGCCGAAGGCGCGCAGGCAGGTGCGGTAGAAGGCGGGCTGGTCGGTGAAGGCCGAGCCGAGGGAGATGAGCAGGATCTTGCCGCCGCCGGCGGGTGGGGTCCAGGTGCCGCGTTCGCCCAGGCAGGGGCCGATGAAGGTGTAGACGTCGGGGTTGACCCGGTCGGCGTGGGGTTGCAGGGCGCGCGGGATGAGGACGAGGCAGCGGGGCGGGCGGCCGACGAAGTCGGCGTGCGGGGTGGCGATGCCCTCCTGGCGCAGCCACTGCTCGGCGCGGCGCTGGTAGCCGGCGCCCTCGGGGGTGGCATACAGCTGTTCGATCACGGGGGCCATGTCGGTCTCGTAGCCGTCCCAGGCGACGTAGGTGGGTGAGAGCTGGATGGCGGGGACGGCCCACTGTTCGGCCAGGACGCGGGCGGGTGCGGCGCCGATGTCGTACAGGAACAGGTCGGGGCGCCGGCCTTCGTAGGCGGCGCGCAGTTGCGGGGTCATGGAGACGGCGTCGCGCAGGAACAGGTCGAGCTGGGCGATGGTGTCCTCGGGCCAGGCCGTGTCCCGAGGCAGCAGCGAGGTGTAGGGGACGTGGGTGGCGCCGGCGGCTTCGACGGTGTCGCGGTAGGAGGGGGCGTTGGCGTAGGTGACGTGGTGGCCGCGGGCGGCGAGTTCGCGGATGACCTCCAGGCTCGGATTGACGTGCCCGGGTGCCGGGATGCTGACCATGGCGATGTGCGGCAAGGTGGTGTTCCCCCGGTGGAAGAGCGCTGATCGATTTTGTCGGTGCCGGTCGCTACCGTCGGCTGTGGATCTTTCCATACGGGCGTGCTATCGAGGCGGAGGTGGGCGGGTGCGGCCGGCGGAGCTCAACCGGTTGACGGTGGCGGAGGCGGCGGACCGCTATGTGGAGCTCGTGCGGGCCAAGACGGTGACCGGGGCGCTGTCACCGGCCACGGCGGAGGTCTACGCCCGCGACGTGGCGACGCTGGTGGCGCTGGCCGGAGACGGGGCCGTGCTCGACGATCTGAGCGGCGAGGACGTCGACGCGGTCCTGCTGGCGTTCGCCCGCAAGCCGGACGGGCGGCGCTCACCCGAGGGCGGGCAGGCGGTGCGGGCGGCGCCGGGCACGTCGCTGCAGAGCGCCTCCTCGCAGGCGCGGTTTCGCCGGTCGATCTCGGCGTTGTTCAAGCATGCGACGCTGGCCGGGTGGGTGCAGATCAACCCGATGGCCGCAGTGACGGTCAGCGCCCGCGAACGCGGCGGGCTGCGGGCCGAGCGGCGGGCCCTGACCCGTGAGCAGGCCCAAGGGCTGATCGGGGCGGCGCGGGAGCTGGGCGGGCAGGAGGCCGAGGGGCGGCGGGATCAGCGCATGCCGCTACGCGACGGGCTGATCGTGCTGCTGCTGGCGGCAGTGGGGCCGCGGGTGTCGGAGCTGGTGCGGGCCAACGTCGAAGACTTCTACACCAATGACGGGGTGCGCTACTGGCGGATCTTCGGCAAGGGCGGGCGTACCCGGGACGTGCCGTTGCCGGAAGGGGTGGCGGCGGCACTGGAGGCGTACCTGCTCGGTGAGCGGGGGGCGGGGCCCGCGCAGGAGAAGGCGCTGCTGTTGTCGTGGCGGGGGCGGCGGCTGGCGCGCGGGGACGTGCAGGCGGTGATCGACCGGGTGCAGGCCCGCGTCGATCCGGAACGGCGACGGTCGGTGACACCGCACGGACTGCGCCACACCACGGCCACGCATCTGCTGGCCGACGCGGTCGACATGGACGCGGTACGCCGGGTGCTGGGCCACAGTGACCTGTCGACGCTGGGCCGCTACCGCGATGAGCTGCCGGGTGAGCTGGAGGTGGCCATGCGCGCCCACCCGCTGCTGCGCGCTCCCAAGCCGCCGGGCTGAGGGGGTGGCGATCCGGCTTGCCGGGACAAGGCACACGCACGAGGACTCCGCCTGGGGGCTGCGCGCTCAGAGTCGCCCGGCTGAGAGGGCGAACCGGGCGACGGCCGGGCCGGGGGCTGCTGTTGCGCGCGCGGCGATGACGCAGGCGAAGACGAGCCCGGCCGGTGATCCTGACCGCGCCGCAGAAGGCCGCGTCGTAGAGAGGGCTGGGGCGCGGTCGTGGCTCAGGGGTGGCCGGCCAGGTGGCGTAGGGCGGCGGCGGTGGTTTCGTCGAGGGGGTAGAACAGCTCGATCGCCAATTCCGAGAGCGTCACGTCGGCCGGGGAGCCGAACGTGGCCATGGTGCTGAACATCGACAACTCCCCCAGCGGCGTGCGCACCCGCAGCGGCACCTGGATCGGCCCGGCAGCGAGCTCCTCCTGCCCATCGTCGTCGTGGTGGCCTTCGGGCGCCGGGTAGCGGCTGACCTCCTCATACAGCTCCCGCAGCTCCGCGTCCCCGGCATCGGCCTGACGGCGCAGCCGCCGCAGGAACAACGACCGCACCTGCCCGTAGTTGACCAGCCGCCCCGCCAGGCCGCCGGGGTGCAGGGTCAGCCGGAACACGTTCGGAGCCCCGGCAGCCAGGTCGGGGTCGACGCCGTCCATGAGCACGCCCATGGCGGTGTTGCCCGCCACGACGTTCCACAGCCGGTCCACCACCACCGCCGGATACGGCTCGTGCGCGCTCAGCATCGTCTGCAACGCGGCGCTGATGGCCGCCATGCCCTCCTCCCCCAGGCGGCTCTCCCGGTAGGCGGGCGCGTACCCGGCGGCCAGCAGCAGCGTGTTGCGCTCGCGCAGCGGCACCTCCAGGGCCTCGGCCAGGCGCAGCACCATGGCCCGGCTCGGCCGCGAGCGGCCCGTCTCCACATACGACACGTGGCGGGCGGAGGTCTCGGCCAGCAGCGACAGTTCCAGCTGGCTGACCTTGCGCCGGCGCCGCCACTGGCGCAGCAGCGCTCCGGTGTGGGAGTCGTTCATGCTGTGGAGGATAGCCAGCGCCCGGACATGACCTGGGAGGTTATTGAGGTCATGACGTGCCGGCTGGCAGCCTCGGCAGCGGGCCCCGGCGTGCGGGAGCCCGCGGAAGGAGCGCCGTGATGGATGGACGAGGCCAGGAGTTGCTGCGGACCGTGCTGCGCGTCGACGGGTGGAGCACGGCGGTGTTCGGGATGGTCATGCTGGCGCTGGCGGGACCGCTCAGCGGGCCGCTGGGGCTGCCGGTGACGTGGGCGGTGCCGTTCGGGGTGGCGATGCTGGGCGGGGCGGCCGCGCTGGGGCTGATCGCCGGCTATCCGCGCATCCCCGCCCGGCTGGCGGCGATGGCGGTGGCCGGCAACGGGATGTCGGCGGTGGCGATGCTGGCCCTGGTGGCCTCGCCGCTGCTGCCGCTGACCGCACTGGGGGTGGCGTTCATGCTGGTGGGCGCGCTCGTGGTCGCCGTCTACGCGGTGCTGGAGTTCGCGGGGCTGCGCCGGGCGCGCCCGCTCACCGCCGCCGGATCCTGACCTGCCGCAGGTCGGTCACGGCGAGTTTCAGCACCCGGTACGGCAGGCCGTGCGCGGCCAGCGCCTCCAGGGCCGCCTGCCCGGCCTCGGCCTCGCCGTCGTCGTCTTCGGCGGCCACCTGGCAGCGGAAGGTGAAGGCGGCCATGGTGGCGTCGTGGGTGAAGGTCCCCTCGCGGGTGTAGGCGGGCCCGGCCGCGGCCTCGACCGCCGCCCTGGCCCGCTCGTCGAGGGGCCCGAAGCTGCCTCGCACGGTCACACGGAACATGATGGTTCGTCCTTTCGTCCGGCATAGCCGAGCACCGGCTCCGCCAGCGCGGACTCGGCCGCGTCCAGGAGGTCGAGCACGGCGCCGGCGATCTGGCCGGGCGGCTGACCGGCGGCCACGCGGGCGCCGATCTCGGTGTAGACCAGCGCGTGCACCGCTCCGAGCTGCCAGGCCACGACCCGTGCGCCCAGCCGGTCACCGGGCTGTTCGCCGGCCAGCTGGGCGGCCAGTTTCTCGTTCATCTGACGGCCCAGCTCCTCCAGCCGGGCGGTCAGGGTGGGCGCGGCGCGCATCATGAGGAAGACCGGGCCGAACCCCTCGCTCAGGCCCAGGCTCCGATCGCGCCGCCGTACCTCATCACGCAGGTGGTCGAGCACGGCGCGGGCGGCGCTCACCCCGGCCGGGCGGGCGGCCACGATCGCGGCCAGCCGGCCCGGCGAGGCCTGTTCCGGCGGCAGGACGAGGTCCTCCTTGGCCGGGAAGTAGTTGTAGACGGTGTTGACCGCCACCTCGGCCGCCGCGGCGACCTCGGCGACGGTGACCGCGTCGAAGCCGCGCTCGACGAACAACGCCATGGCCACCTGCGACAGATGGCGGCGGGTGCGCTGCTTCTTGCGTTCACGCAGGCCTTCACTCACGAAAGAAAATCTAACCACACTCTCTTTTTGCCATGCACTCCAATATTTTCTGCCGTGGGGGTGTACCTAGCTCCACCCCCGCTGTGCGTTCAGCCGGATTCCGCCCCACCTGCCCGGATCTCTACCGTTGCCGTCATGGACACTCTGCGACCGCCCAGCCGAAGCCCCGACGAGCGCGCGTTCGGCTGGTGGCTGGCCCAGGCCCTGGTGAGCGTGCTGCCGCCCGTGCTGCTGCTGGTGCTCCTCGCCGTGCTGATCACACCCGCCCGCCGCTGGCTGCTGCTGGCCGCCGCCATCCTGGCCATCCCCGGCCTGATCTACATCGTGGCGATGCCCCCGTGGCGGATGCGCGTGCACCGGTGGGAGGTGGCGCAGGAAGCGGTGTTCACCCGCGCCGGATGGGTGCGCGAGCAGTGGCGGATCGCGCCCATGGAACGCATCCAGACCGTCGACACGCTACGCGGGCCGCTGCAGCAGCTGTTCGGGCTGTCCAGCGTGGTGGTGACCACCGCCTCGGCCGCCGGGGCACTGACGATCGACGGCCTCGACCACGAGGACGCGCGGCTGCTGGCCGAGGACCTGGCCGCCCGCGCCCGGGGCGGAGACGCCGCATGAACCCCGAAACCGGCCCGCCCTGGCGGCGGCTGGACGTGCGCATCATCTGGGTCGCGGCCGCCTGGTGCGTCGGCGCGATGGCGGCCGCGCTGGCGGTGCTGTGGTGGCGCGAGGCGCCCTGGTGGCTGAGCGCGCCGGTCCCGCTGGTGCTGGCCGGCGTCGGCTACGAAGCGCTGCTGTGGGCCAAGACCCGCTACCGGCTGACGGCCGAGCACATCGAAGTGCGCACCGGGGTCCTGCTGCGCCGCCACCGCGCCATCCCCCGCGCCCGCGTGCGCAGCGTCGAACTGAGCGCCAACCCGCTGCACCGCGTGTTCTCCCTGGCGGTGGTCAAGGTCGAGACCGGCCACCGTACCTCCTCCGACCAGCAGGCCGCCCTCACCCTCAACGCCCTGCCCCGCACCGAGGCCCAGGCGCTGCGCGCGGCCCTGGTCCGCCGCGACGGCGCCGGCCAGGACCAGGTGATCGCGCTCGGTCAGCGCCGCTGGCTGCGGCTCGCGCCGCTGACGTTCGCCACCCCGGCGCTCGGCCTCGGCGCGCTCGGCGCCACCTACCAGGGCCTGGACATGCTCGGCTACGACCCCGACACCGTCCTGATCCCCCGTCTCATCGAATGGCTCGGCGCCCGCCCCGACCTGCCGGCCCTCGCCTCCCTCACCGCCCTCGGGCTCCTGCTGATCGGCATCGCCGCCACCCTCGCGCTGGCCACCGAGACCTGGTGGAACTTCCGCCTGGTCCGCGAATCCGACGGCGGCCTGCGCGCCACCCGCGGCCTGTTCGTCACCCGCTCGGCCACCCTGCAGGAGGATCGCCTGCAGGGCGTCGAGATCGCCGAACCGCTGCTGCTGCGCTCCGCCGGCGCCGCCTACACCTACGCCGTCATCACCGGCTCCGGCAGCGCGGAAGAGGAGATGCGCGCCTTCAACGCCGCCGCCCTGCTCCCGCCCGCCCCGATCGCCCACGCCCACCACGTCGCCGCCAACGTCCTGCGCGAACCCGACAACCCCGCCCGCACCGTCCGCCTCCTGCCACACCCGAGGCTCGCGCTGACGCGGCGCGTGCGCTGGGCACTCCTGGCCGCCGCCGCCCCGGGCGCCCTCCCGGCGGCCCTCGGCGCATGGCTGTGGACGCCCCTGCTCACGCTCGCCTGGATCGCCGCACTCATCGCCGGCGCGAGCGGACTGCTCCTGGCCCGCGACGCCTACCGCAACCTCGGCCACGGCCTGACCGGCCGCTACCTGGTGACCCGCCACGGCACCCTCAAACGCCGCACGATCGCCCTGCGCCGCGACGGGGTGATCGGCTGGACGTTCACCCAATGGTCCTGGCACCGCCGCTCCACCCTGTGCCGGCTCAGCGCCACCACCCCGGGCGGGCGCGGCGTCTACCACGTCAAGGACGTGTTCATGGGCGAGGGCGTGCGCTTCGCCGAACAGGCCCTGCCCGGCCTGCTGACCCCCTTCCTCACCGGCTCCCCCGCCACGCGGCCTGCAGCACCAGTTCTGCCACCCGCGACGGGGTGAGCCCGTCGGTGTCCACGTGCACGTCCCCCACACCGGCCCGCCGCAGGTCCCGCGCCTGCCGCGCGGCCCGCCCGGCCCACCCCCGCACCTCTTCCGGGGTACGGCCCGCAAGATCGTCACCCGGGATCGCGGGCCCCTGACCCAGGGCGCGCAGCCGCAGCCGTTCGGCCAGGGCGGCGGGCCCGGCGTCCAGACGGCACACCGTGACGGCTGTGCCCGGCAGCGCTGCGGCGTAGCGGGCCAGGGTGTCACGATCATCAGCGGGACCCGCGACGACCAGGCACTCGGCCCCGGCACTGCGATGAACCGACCACAGAGCCGCCAGCGTCTGACCGGCGACGGCCGGATCGACACCCGTCCCGGGACCCAGGAAGCTGATCTGCCGCAGATCGACGTAGGCGGCCCGGACACCGGAGGCCAGCACCCGGCGGAAGACCTCATACCCGGCGGTCGAGACCCCGGCCCCGCGCGCCCCGCACAGCCACACCACCTCGCCACCTTCGCCATGGGCATGGGCGCCTGCCGGGCCTCCGGCGATGGCCCGAGGCCCGGATGGTGTCGTGGCCAGGTGGAGCACGCGGTCGGCCACACCCACCCGCAACCGCACCCGCACCACCCCCGCCGGCAGAGCGGGCCCGTAGGGGAGCACATCATCAGCGGTGTCCACGTAACCCGACACCACCAGCCACCCCGCCCCGGCCGCCTCGAAGACCGGCCACAACGCCGCCAGCGCCCGCGCCCGCGCATGATGGGTGCCATCCGGCGGCGGAGGATGGACCAAGCTGATCTGATCGGTGTCCAGGTACGCCGCCCGCACACCGGCACGGCCCAACCGGGCGAAGATCTCGAACCCGGCCGCCGACTTACCCACCCCCGACGGCCCGCACAACCACACCACGCGCATCCGGCCGACCGTAGCCAGACGGCCGGGACACCTTCCACCGGTTTTCAGCACCAAAGGGGGGTCAGCCGCGGACGGTGGACAGGTAACGCAGGAGCGCGTCGCGGTTGCGGGCCAGGCAGTCGATACGGGCCGTGATGCGGTCGGCCTCGGCCTGCAGGAGCTCAGCCAGCTCCGGAGTGAGGCACTGCGGACGCAGGTGGATGTCACCGGCGTCCAGGAACGGCAGAATACGCCGGATGATCTCCGTGGTGAGGCCGGAGTCGAGCAGGCCGCGGATCTGCTGCACCCGGTAGACCGCCGCCCCGCCATACAGGCGGTAGCCGTTGCCGGCCCGCTCGGGCTCCAGCAGGCCCTGCTCCTCGTAGTAGCGCAGCATCCGGGCCGGCACCCCGGTGCGCCGCGACAGCTCGCCGATCCGCATGCCGTCCCCCCGCCCGTTTGCCTTCACACTGATGTGAAGGTTTCACGATAGCCGCATGTCCACCACGCGGCTTCCCGCGGGGGCGCTGGCGGCGCTGTCGTGCGCGGCCTTCACCGCCGTCGTCACCGAACTCCTGCCCGCCGGCCTGCTGCCCCAGCTCAGCGGGGAGCTGTCGGTATCGCCCGGCCAGGCGGGCTTCCTGGTCACCGGCTACGCGCTCACCTCGTTCCTGTCGGCGATCCCGATCACCGCGGCGGTCCGCTCACTACCACGCCGGCCCGTGCTGCTCGTGGTGCTGGGCTGCTTCGCGCTGCTGAACGCCGCGACCGCGCTGTCGTCGTCGTATCCGCTGACGTTCGTGCTGCGATTGCTGGCCGGGGTGGCGGGCGGCACGCTGTGGGCCATGCTCGTCGGCTACGCGGCCCGCCTGGTGCCGGCCGAACGGCGCGGGCGGGCCATCGCGATCGTCTCGGCGGGAATCACGGTGGCCTTGTGCGCGGGACTGCCGGCCGGCAGCGCGCTGGCACAGGTGGCCGGGTGGCGGGCCGCGTTCGGGGCGCTGGCCGTCGCGGCGGCGCTGCTGGCGATCTGGGTGGCGCGGGCGGTGCCGCCGGTGCCCGGCCAGGCCGCGGCCCGGCGGCTGCCGCTGCGGTCGGTGGCCGCGTTGCCGGGGGTGCGGGGCTGGCTGTCGGTGACGCTCGTCGTGCTGCTCGCCCACCAGGCCGTCTACACCTACCTCGCGCCGCTCGCCCGGCGGGCCGCGATGGAGGCGGGCGGGGTGCTGCTGGTGTTCGGGGCGGCGACGGTGGCCGGGGTGTGGCTGACGGGGGTGTTCATCGACGGGCGGCTGCGGGCGGCGCTGGTCGCCGCGCTCGTGGGGGTGGGCGCGGCGATGGCCGGACTCGGCGCCGCCGGCACCTCGCCCGCGGTGGTGCTGGTGGCGGCCGCGGTGTGGGGGCTGGCGTTCGGCGGGGTGCCGACGCTGCTGCAAAGCGCCCTCATCGAACGCACCCGCGCCCCCAACGCCGACGTCGCCACCGCCCTGCAGACCACCGTCTACAACGCCGGCATCGCCGCCGGATCACTGACCGGCGGGCTGCTGCTGGAGTCCGCGGGCGCGTGGGCGCTGCCGTGGACCGCGCTGGCCCTGGTGGCTGCGGCGCTGGCCGCGATAACGGTCCTCGGCCGCGAGCGAACCACTCTCCTGACGTGCTGAGCCCCTCGGGCGACCCGTCCGTCACAGACCTGCCTATCCCTTACGGCAAGCCGCCCCCACCCCACCCGCCGACGCCGGCGCGCGCAGATCGGGGGGATCGCTGCTCACGTCGCACGGGCCGGGCGCCGCAACGGCGCCCGGCCACCACCCGGACCGGCACCCCCACCCGGACCACCCCTGAAGCGGCCAGGCAGGTCCAGGCTCCTCAGGCAGGAGGCAGGTCCGACAGGTCGTTAGCCAGGTGTTCGATGTGGCTGCGCCAGACCGCGGCGCCGGCCGCCCCGGTGTCGGTGACGACGAGGCGCGGGCCCTGCCCGGTGCCCTCGGCCAGCTCCCAGCGGACGGTGCCGGCCGCCGTGCCGTACTCCAGAAGCTTGTCGCCCTCCAGCGCGCTCACCACGCCCGCACTCACCCCGCCCGGCACGAACGCGGCCGGCGGCGGCGCCCCCAGACGGGCGCCGTCACCCGACAGATACCGCCACGCCTGGGCGGCGGGACGGGTGAGCTGGCGCTCATAGCGCACGCCCGGCCGGTGCGGGCGCACGCCGTCGAGGCCCAGCAGCGCCACGAAGTCCTCGTGCAGGTGCGCGCTGTCACGCTCGGCGGCCACCGGACGGCCGTCCAGAACCGCCGCCATCGCCCGCACGCAGGTGTGCCACCCGGCGGCGAAACTGGCCGCCCCGAACCGGTCCCCGAACGTATGCGTGAGCGTCAGCACACTGGCCTCACCGTCGGGGCGGATCTCCCAGCGCAGCTCGTCCTCACCCCAGGTGTGCACGAACAGGCGCGGCGGGTCGAACGCCAGCACGCGCCCCTCGGGACCGACGTCGTAGACGACCCTCTCGCCCTCCACCCGCATCTCCGCCGGAAACCACTGCCGCACCTCCCCGGGCTCGGTCAACGCGCGCCACACCCGCTCGGGCGGATGCGGCAGGCGGCGTTCCATGTGCAGGCTGGTGCGGGCGCCGTCACTGCTCAGGCGATCGTGCATCACGGTCCTCCATCGTCTCCAGGTGGGCTTCGAGCGCGTCCAGCCGCGCCGTCCACAAGCCCCGGTACGGGGCCAGCCACGCGTCGATCTCGGCCAGCGGCTGCGCGCGCAGCTCATACCAGCGGCGCTGGGCGTCCTTGCGGACCACGACCAGGCCCGCCTCCCGCAGCACCCGCAGGTGTTTGGAGGTGCCGGGCTGACTCAGACCGGTCCGCTCGGCCAGCTCCCCCACCAGCCGCGGCCGCTCGCGCAGCAGGTCGAGAATCTGCCTCCTGACCGGCTCGGCGAGCACCTCGAACATGCCACGAGTATACGCCGACAGTTATATAACGCAACCGGCATATTCAAGGCCGGTGGACTCTCCCCCCACCGGAGAGACCATCCTGGAACACGTGGACGCAGACCTCATGCCGATCGGGCAGTTCGCCCGCCTGAGCCGCCTGAGCATCAAACAACTCCGGCACTACGCCGAACTCGGCCTTCTCCCCCCGGCCCACGTCGACCCCGACACCGGCTACCGCTACTACCACCCCGCCCAAGCCCGCCACGCCCTCACCATCGGCCTGCTGCGCTCCCTCGACGTCCCCCTGGCCACCGTCGCCGACGTCCTGACCGGAGCCACCACCGCACTCGACCACGTACGCCACGACCTCGAAGCCGAACTCGACCGCCGCCGCCGCACCCTCGCCTCCCTCGAACGCCTCATCACCGACGGCCTGCCCGGCGCCCCCGTCCGCCTCACCACCGAACCCAGCCGCACCGTCCTGCTCACCCGCGAACACGCCGCAGGCCCCAACGACATCCCGCGCGCCACCAGCGCCGCCATCGCCCGCCTGCTGACCGCCGCCCCCACCCAGCGCCCGCCCGAACTCACCGCCCTGTTCCCCATCGACCTCGACGACCACATCGACATCACCGCCACCCTCGCCCTCACCCCCGGCGAGGCCCCATCACCCGCCCCCGGACTCGAACGCGCCCTCCTGCCCGGCGGCACCTTCGCCAGCGCCACCCACACCGGCCCCTACGACCAGATCTCCCTCACCGCCCACGCCGTCCTGGCCTGGTGCGCCGAACGCGGACACCCCCTGACCGGCCCCATCCGCGAGGTCTACATCTCCGACCCCGCCACCACCCCGCCCGACCGCCTCCTGACCCACCTCATGATCCCCATCGACCCCGAGGAGCACCCATGACCCCCACCCGCACCACCCACGGCCCCGTCACCTGCCTCAACGTCACCGGCATCGGCGCACCCGGCGGCCCCGAACACATCAGCGCCATCCACGCCCTGCACACCCTCGCCATCACCCTCGCCACCGGCCACGGCCCCCTCGAAGGCCAATGGTGGGTCGAAGACGACCGGCCCCCGCTCACCGTCCCCCGCGACCAGTGGCGCTGGCACCTGCTCATCAGCCTGCCCGCCGTACCACAACCGGGAGAACTCGAACGCGCCCGCGAAGCCGCCCGCCCCTCAGGCGCCCCCGTCGACCGCGTACGGCTGGCCACCCACACCGAAGGCGACTGCGTCGAAATGCTCCACGAAGGCCCCTACAGCGACGAACCCCGCACCCTCCAGCACATCACCGCCTACATGCGCGAACACCACCTCCACCCCAACGGCCCCCACCACGAGATCTACCTGACCCCGCACGACCACCCCCACCCCCGCACCCTCCTGCGCCAGCCCGTCCGCCCAGCCCACAACCCAGCCATCAGCCAAGCCTGAAGGCCTGAAGGCGCGACAAGCTCAAGCAGCCCGCAACGCCGCCTCCGTCACCGCCCGCGCCACCCCGGGACGACGCACCACCGCCACCCCATCCGACAACTGATCCACACACCCCACCACCGGCAACGCCGCCACCTGCGGATCCGACACCGCCGCGAGCAACGCCCCCGCGAACCGCTCCCCGCCGATCACCAGGAACGGCCGGTCGTGAAACCCCCGCACCCGCGCGTCCAACGGCTCGGCCAGCCCCATCCGGTTCTGCACCGCCGCCACCCGGCTATAGGCCCGCGCCAGCCCCGCCTCCCGCTCCCGCCACGAACGCGCCCCCACCGCCACCGCCAGCGCCTCACCCAGCTCCGCCGACCCCGGCACCCGCGCCAGCGCACTACCCAGCCACTTCGCATACGGCGGATACCGCCGCCGCAGCAACAACGCCAGCCGCATCACCTCACGCACCAGCCCGGCCCCCACCACCGCCGAACCCAGCTCGTCCCCCACCTCACCACACCGCCCGGGAAACGGCTCCTCCTGCGCGATCCGCATCCACTGACACGCCAGCACATACCGCCACACATCCCGCGGATACCAGCTCAACGCCGCCCGCGCCGCCTCCAGCTCCCCCAGCCCGTCATGGAAGACCTCCCCGCCCGTCACCTCCGCCAGGCTCTGCCACGGCACCGACAACCAGTCCATCACCGACACCCCGCCACGCGGATCGAACCCCAGCACCTCCTCCAGCCAGCCGCCCAGCTCACACACCCGCACCCCCGGCCCCGACCGCCCCCGATAGCCGAACACCGTCGGATACCCGCCGAAGCGCTCCGGCAGCCCCGCCGCCACCGCGGCCCGCACTGCCGCCACATCCCCGCCCGCGACGAACACCAGCACCCTCGGCCCCCAGTCATGGTCGGCCGAACGTTCGGTGTCGAACGCCAGCACCTCGGAACCGGGGCCGATCAGCGCGGCACTGTGCGGAACGGCCCCGACCAACGGAGCCACGACCTCGCCATAGAAGGCACGGGACAACTCAAGACCAGGCACGAAATCGGACATCATTCGTCAACTCTGCCTGACCCGCTGCCAAAGCTCACCCCAATATTTCAGCCCGGCACGTGGACGGCCTGCCCGGCCTCCACCAGCGCCCGCCCGGCCGTCAGCGCCGCCACCCAGTCGCCGAACGCCGCCACCTCATCGGCGCCCACCGCCACCGAGAACACCACCGACGCCCCATAGGCCACCTCGCCCACCGCATACCGCGAAGCACGCAGATCGTTCTCCACCCGGCCCGCCTGGTCGTGCGCCACCGACACCCGCATCAGCCGGGCCGGCACCATCCGCACCGGCTCGGCGCGGTCGAGCGTCTCGGTCACCGCCGAACCGTAAGCGCGCACCAGGCCGCCCGCCCCGAGCAGCACCCCGCCGAAGTAGCGCGTCACCACCGCCACCACGTCGCTGAAACCCCGCCCGACGAGCGCCTGCACCATCGGCGTGCCCGCCGTGCCGCCCGGTTCGCCGTCGTCGTCGCCCTTCTGCACGCTCTGCCCGATCACATAGGCGGTGCAGTTGTGCGTGGCCGACGGATGCAGCCGCCGCCGCCCGGCGATGAACGCCTGCGCCTGCTCCACACTCGCCGCGGGACTGATCGCGCAGAGGAAGCGCGAGCGCCGCACCTCGTTCTCATGCTCGATGAGGGTTTTGAGGGTGAGGTACGGCTGAGCCATCACCCCAGTCTATCGCCTTTACAAAGTAGATCAACTACCGGAACCCCGCCGCACGGCGGGGACCACGCCGGTCCTGGCGGAGGAGCCGCCGGGCGCGCTCTCAGGGCCAAGGCCGGGGTCGCTCCCGATGCCCCGCCACCCCCGCGACGAGGATCTTTGTCGCCATGCTCATCTTCCTGCGCCGCGCGGCGGGCGTCCTGGCCGCCCTGCTGGCGTCCGTCCTGGCCGTCGCGGCCGCCGCCTTCGCCTTCCTGGCCGCGGCCTCCGTCACCGCGTCCCTGCCCCTGCTGTACGCGGCTGCCGCCACCGTCTGCCTGCTCACCGCGTTCCTGCTCGGCCGCCTGGCCCTGCGCCCGCTGACCCGCAAGGCCTGGCGGGCGGCGGCCTGGTTCGCCCTGGCCGTCACCGCCCTGTCGGCGGCCGGGGCCTGGGCGCTGGTCCTGCGGCCGTGGCCGGTGCCGCCGGCCGCCGCCGATCCGGCGCACGTGCGCTACTGGGACCTGCCCACCGGCTCCCGCATCGCCTACGCCCACCAGCGCGGCGGGGCGCGGCCGTACCCGGTGATCTTCCTGCACGGCGGGCCGGGAACGGCCGGCGAAGGCCTGCCCGAAGGCGCCGCCGACCTGGCCGCCGACGGCTTCGACGTCTACGCCTACGACCAGCTCGGCGCGGGCCGCTCCAGCCGCCTGGCCGACGTCACCGGCTACACCGTCGGCCGCCAGGTCGCCGACCTGGAGGCGATCAGGAACCTGCTCGGCGCGCCGAAGCTGATCCTCGTCGGCCGTTCCTGGGGCGCCACGCTGAGCGCCGCCTACCTGGCCGCCCACCCCGGCCGGGTCGCCAAGGCCGTGTTCGTCTCCCCGGGCGCGCTGTGGGCGCCGGCCGCGGGGGAGATCGGCGAGCCGTGGAACCGCCTGACCCCCGAGCAGGCCCGCCGCCGCGACGACCTGCTCGGCGACCCCCGCATGATCGCCCTGTCCCTGCTGCTGGAGAACTCCCCGGCCGCCGCGCACGCCCTGGTCCCCGACCGCGAGGCCGACACCCGGATGCGCGAACTACTCCTGACCGGCAAGGACGCCACCACCTGCCCCGGCGCCCCGCCCGCCCCCGCGCACGGCAACGCGCCCGGCTTCTACGCCAACCAGTTCACCGTCGCCGACACCCTGCGGGTGCCCGACCCCCGGCCGCGCCTGCGCCAGGTCCGCGTGCCCGCGCTCATCCTGCGCGGCACCTGCGACTACGTGCACCCGCACATCGCCGCCGCCTACCGCGACACCCTGCCCGCCGCCCGCCTGGTCGAGGTCCAGAACGCCGGGCACGGCATCGCCCACGAACAACCCGCCGTCTACGTCCGCCTCCTGCGCGGCTTCCTCACCCCATAGAGCGGCTCCCTCACCCGGTGAGGCGCGTGGCCAGCACGGCGACGCTCGTGTAGCGCATGGTGAACGTGCCGCCCAGCCGGTCGACCGCGGCCCCGGCGCCCTCCAGCAGCTCGGCCACCAGCTCCGGCCGCAGGCGGGTGAACATGCCGGAGGTGGGCAACTGGTCCAGCCACTGCTCGCGGGTGCACGGCGCCTGCCAGTCCTGACGCCACCGCTCGGGCTCGCCGAAGCCGCCCGCCTCGGCGATGCCCCCGGCCGCGGTGGCCAGCATCGGCGCGTACGGCTCGCCCCGGCCGGCCCAGGCCCGAGGGTCGAACGGCGAGTCGGGCACCAGCCGCACGTGCAGGTCGGCCAGCGCCTCCGACAGCTCGGCCGGCGGCTGGGCGACGTTCCAGAACACGGCCAGCACACCCCCCGGCCGCAGCACACCGGCCGCCTTGGCCGCACCGGCGACCGGGTCGACCCAGTGCCAGGCCTGGGCGGCGGCGACCGCGTCGAACACCCGCCCATCGGCCTGCCAGTCCTCGAACGTGGCCACCTCGACCTCCACGCCGAGCCGCCGCGCCATGGCGGCCATGCGGGCGTCCGGCTCGACGCCCAGCACCCGGCGCCCGGCCGCCTGGAACTGGCGGGAGGCGATCCCGGTGCCACAGCCGACGTCCAGGACGGCCGGCCCGGCGGCGGCGACGCGCTCGACCAGGGCCTCGGGGTAGCGGGGCCGGGCGCGGTCGTAGCGCTCGGCGTCGTTGCCGAACGACTCGGCGATCTCACGATGCTCATGGGGCTCCCGCCCCGGCGATATAGTGGGCATGCGCCCACACTAGTGGGCGCTCGCCCACTCAAGCAACGTCGTTCACTCACAGCGATGCCGGCACCCCAGGGACGCCGGCACCCCAGGGACGCCGGCACCCCAGGGACGCCGGCGCCACGAAGAGATGTCAGCGCCACCATCAGAGGAGACCCGCGATGCCCACCGGAGTGGCCCTGCGCGACGCGCGCGAGCAGCTGTTCGAGGCCGCCGAGCGCATCCTGCTGCGCACCGGCCCGCACGGGCTGACCAGCCGCGCCGTCACCACCGAAGCCGGCTGCGCCAAGGGCGTCCTGCACCGTCACTTCGCCGACTTCGACGACTTCCTGGCCGCCCTCGTCCAGGACCGCATCGCCCGCCTCGACGCCCAGGCCGCCGCCCTGCGCGCGGCAGCGGGCACCGCGACCGTCACCGGCAACCTCGCCGCCGCGCTCACCGAGCTGTTCGGCCCGGTCGCGGTCGCCGTCGTCGGCCTCGTCACCTTCCGCGACGACCTGCGCGCCCGCCTGCGCCAGAGCACCCCGCACGGGCTGCCGCTGCTCAGCGAGGCCACCGCCATGCTCGCCGGCTACCTCGCCGCCGAACGCGACCAGGGCCGCATCGCCGAAGGCGCCGACCCCGGCACGCTCGCGCCCACTCTCGTCGGCGCCGGCCACCTGCTCTACGCCGACCGCACCGGCCCCCCGCCCACGACCGAGACCGTGCACGCCATGGTGGCCTCCGTCCTGACCGGCGCCACCACCGAGTAACCCCGCGGCAAAACGGTCAGGAGTCGCCGACCATGCCCTGGGCCACGTCCTCGGCGTGCGCCGAGGGAGCGCGCCGCTCGGGCGGGCCGTAGCCGCCGCCACCACCCGACTCGCACCGCAGCACGTCTCCGGCCGCCACCGGCAGGGCGTTGACCTTCAGCATGGCACGCTCGCCGGCCGTACCCGGATTGAGGACCACGCGCGGGGGAGCGCCCGCGCCGCCGCCCGCCAGACCCCACGCCGGCGTGACCGAGCGCTCGAACCACAGCGACAGCGAGGTGTCGCCGAGGAACTCGTACTCGCGCACCACGCCGTTGCCGCCCCGCCACTGCCCCGCGCCCCCGGTGCCCGGCCGCATCGCGTAGCGGGTGACCCGCACCGGGAACAACGTCTCCAGCACCTCGATCGGCATGTCCCGCAGCGACCCGTTGACGTTGTTGATCAGCGCCGACTCACCGTCGCCGCCCTCCCACGCGCCCCAGCCGCCGACGGTCGCCTCCTGCGAGACGTACATCGTGCCGGTGCGCGGATCGGTCCCGGTGAACTGCACGATGAGCGAGTCGCCGTAGGAGGCGGCCGCGGCCCGCTCCGGCAGCACCGGCGCCAGCGCCTTGACCACCAGGTCGATGAGCAGCCCCAGATGGGAGTAGTAGTACTGGCAGGCCGCAGGGGAGCGGGCGGCCAGCATGCTGCCCGGCCGCGTCACCACCTCCAGCGGGCGGAACGAGCCGCCGTTCAGCGGCACCTCGCCGCTGACCAGCAGCTTGTACGCCACCCGCACCGCCGCCACCGCCTGGGCCGCGCCGCAGTTGACCGGGCCGCTCGCCTGGTCGGCGCAGTCGGTCAGGTCGACCGCGATCCGCTCACCCGCCACCGTCACGGTGACGTTGACCGGCAGCGGACGCTCCAGCGTGATCCCGTCGTTGTCCAGATGGCCGCCGGCGGTGTAGACGCCGTCGGGGATGGCGGCGATCGCCTGCCGTTCCAGCCGCTCGGTCTGGGCGAAGATCTCATCGCGCGCGGCCATCACCGTCTCCACCCCCCAGCGCGCCACGATCTCCGACAGCCGCCGCTGACCGGTCATCGCGCACGCGACCTGGGCGCGCATATCGCCGAGTGTCGCGTGCGGGAAGCGTACGTTGCGGGCGATGACCTCGTGCAGGTCACGGCACGGCCGCCCGCCCTCGTAGATCTTCACCGGGCCCAGCCGCAGCCCCTCCTGGAAGATCGAGGTGGAGTCCATGCTGCCACCCGGGTCCTTCGAGCCCACGTCCAGCCAGTGCGCCCGCGACGCGGCGAACCCGGCCAGCTCCCCGTCGGCGAAGATCGGCCCGTAGACGGTGACGTCGTTGAGGTGGGTGCCGCCGATGTAGGAGTCGTTGAGCACCCACACATCGCCCTCGCGCCACACCTGCCGCCCATACAGGCGCTCGGTCTCGCGCGTGCACACCTCCAGGTTGCCCAGGAAGATCGGCAGCCCGGACGACTGGCCGAGCACCTGGTGCTCGCGGTCCAGCAACGCGACCGCGCAGTCCTTGGCCTCGTAGATGACGGGGGTGTAGGAGGAGCGGATGAGGGTGGTGTTCATGTCCTCAGCCGCCTGCAGCAGGGCGCAGCGGATGATTTCGGTGGTGACGGGGTCGATCACAGAGAGTTCACCTTGATCAGGAGGAAGCCGTTGACGTCGACGGTGGCCCGGCAGCCGGGCGGGATGACCGTGGTCGCGGTCTCCTCGACCACGATCGCCGGCCCCGCCAGCTCGCCGTCCAGGTCCGCGCGGCGCAGCACCGGCGTGCGGTGCGCCTCGCCGTTGAAGATCACATCTCGTACGGCCGGCGCCTGCGCCCGGCCGGCCACCTGAGGCGCGGCCGAGGTCTTGGGAAAGGTGCCGAACCCGGTGCTGCGCAGCATGACCAGCTCCACCGGCGCCTCCGGCGTGGCATGGCCGTAGCGCCCGGTGTGCGCCTCGGCGTAACGCGCGGCCAGCGCGGCGAGAAAGCCGGGCTCGCCCGGCTCGGCGGCGTCGCGCAGGGGGATGGTCAGCGTGTAGTCCTGGCCCTCGTAGCGCATGTCGACCGCGTGCTCGACCCGCCGCCGGTCCTCGGGCACGCCCTGCCCGGCCAGCGCCGTCAGCGCCTGCTCTTCCAGCTCCCGCAGCCGCGCCGCCATCTCGCCGCCGTCCACGCCGGCCTGCGGCCGGAAGAACGGGTGGGTGAGGTCGCGGCGCACGTCGGCCTCCAACATCCCCCACGCCGAGAACGCCCCCGGAAAGCGCGGCACCACCACGTCGGTGATGCCCAGTTCCCGGGCGATGAACGCCGCGTGCATGGCCCCGGCCCCGCCGAAGGCCACCAGGGTGAACTCCCTCGGCTCCACCCCGTGCTCGACCGTCAGCGTGCGGATCGCCTGGGCCATCTTGGCGTTGGCCACCTCGCACACGCCCTCGGCCAGCCGCAGCGGCTCCATGCCGAGCTCACCGGCCAGGTCCGCGATCGCCCTTTCGGCCGCGCCGGTGTCCAGCGTCATCAGGCCGCCCGCGAACCAGGCCGGATCGACCCGGCCGAGCACCAGGTTGGCGTCGGTGACGGTGGCCCGGGTGCCGCCACGGCCGTAACAGGCCGGACCGGGTACGGCTCCCGCCGACTCCGGGCCCACCCGCAGCGCCCCCGCCTCGGCGTAGGCCAGCGAACCGCCGCCCGCGCCGATGGTGTGCAGGTTCACGATCGGCATCAGCACCGGGTAGCCCTCGATGCGCGCCTCGGCGCTGACGTCGGGCCGCCCGCCCACCACCAGGGAGACGTCGAAGGAGGTGCCGCCCATGTCCACGCAGATGGCGTTCCCGCCGCCCAGCAGCCGCGCCGCCGCCACCCCGCCCATCGTGCCGCCGACCGGGCCCGACAGCAGCGTCTGCAGCGGGCGGCGCATCGCGTACCCGGCGTTGACCAGCCCGCCGGAGGACTGCATGACGTGCACCGGCACGCCGAGCCCGCGCCCGGCGAAGCGCTCCTGGATGCCGGCCAGGTAGCGGCGCACGACCGGGCCGGTGTAGGCCTCCAGAACGGCGCTGGAGGTGCGCTCGTACTCGCGCCACTCGCGCGCCACCTCGTGGCTGAGCACGACCAGCACGTCCGGGCCGAGCTCCTCGCGCAGGATCTGGCCCGCGCGGATCTCGTGGGCGGGGTTGGCGTAGGAGAACAGCAGGCTCACCGCCACCGCGTCGAAGCCCTCCTCGCGGGCCCGGCGGGCGGCGTGCCGTACCGCGGGCTCGTCCAGGGGCGTGAGCTCCTCGCCGCGCCAGTCCAGCCGGCCGGCGGCCTCCATGATGTCGGCGCGCGGCACCAGCGGGACGGGCTTGCGGTAGCGCAGGTCGAACATGCGCTCGCGGTTACCGCGGGCGATCTGGTAGACGTCGCGGGCGCCGCCGGAGGTCAGCAGCAGCACGCGGGCGCCCTTGCGCTCCAGCAGGGCGTTCAGGCCCTGCGTGGTGCCGTGGACGAAGAAGGAGATGCGCGCGGGCTCGGCGACGACGCGGCCGAGGGCGTTGAACACGCCCTCGGCCAGGTCGCCGGGGGTGGAGGGGGCCTTGGCCGCCACGACGGCGCCACTGCGCTCGTCATAGCAGACAACGTCGGTGAAGGTGCCGCCGATGTCCATCGCGACTCGATACGTCATGCCCCGCACCGTATGCGGAACCCGGACCCGCGCGCTGTGCGGGGTGCACAGCGAAGGGCCGGGTTCCGGGCGTCATGCCCTGAGCTGGGTGAAGAACTCCCGCACGTCGCTGACGTAGGCCTGCGGCTGCTCCAGCGCGGCGAACGTGCCGCCCCGCTCGTGCTCGATCCACGCCACGACGTTGTTGTCGCGCTCGGCGAAGCGGCGGATCGGGCGCAGGATGTCGCGCGGGAAGACCGAGATCGCCGTCGGCACCGTGGCGGGCTTCAGCTCCCACTCCACCGTGGTGTCCTGCTCGGTGTCGGGCGTCTCGACGAACGAGCGGGCCGCAGAGCCCGCCGTGTTCGTCAGCCAGTAGATCATGGTCGTGGTCAGCAGCCGGTCGCGGTCGACGCCGCCGTCGCTCCACTCGTGGTAGACGCTGGCGAACCAGGCCAGCAGCGCCACGGGGGAGTCGGCCATGCCGTAGGCGAACGCCTGCGGGCGGGTGGACTGGATGAGCTTGTAGCCGTACTGCTCGTGCTGGTAGGCCTCGCGGAAGGCCATGCGCTCGGTCTCGGTCGCGGTGAGGTCGTCCATCTCGCCGGGCAGGCCCAGCGGGAAGCAGATCAGGCCGTTGCCGTGCATCCCGACGACCCTCTCGGGCGCCAGCACGCCGACCTCGCGCGAGATCCACGTGCCCCAGTCGCCGCCCTGCACGCCGAACTTCTCATAGCCCAGGCGCGACATCAGCTCCAGCCACGCTCCGGCGATGCGGGTGGCGCCCCAGCCCATCTCCCGGGTCGGACCGGACAGGCCGTATCCCGGCAGCGACGGGATGACCAGGTGGAACTCGCGCGCCAGCGGCGCGATGACGTCCAGGTACTCCACCGGCGAGCTGGGCCAGCCGTGGGTGATCAGCAGTGGCAGCGCGTCGGGGCGCGGGGAGCGCACGTGCAGGAAGTGCACGTTCTGGCCGTCGATCTCGGTGGTGAACTGCGGGTGGGCGTTGAGTTCGGCCTCGGCGGCGCGCCAGTCATAGCCGGTACGCCAGTACGCGACGAGGTCCTTCAGCTCGGCCAAAGGCACTCCGAGGCGCCAGCCCTGGCCGGGCACCTCGTCGGGCCAGCGGGCCAGGTCGAGCCGCGTGCGCAGATCGTCCAGGTCGGCGGCGGGGACGGCGAGGGTGAAGGGCTGGATGAGGGTCAAGGCGTAATCCTCCATAGTTTCGGTACGCTGTACCGTACACCATACGGTTCGGAGGGCGCAAGAAGGAAATCTCCGGCCTTCACCTGCTTCAGCGGGGGTATTCCACCTTCGCCTCGTCACCCGTGATGATCAGGCCCGCGTTCGTGCCGCCGACCGCCACCGAACGCTCCCCCGACGCCGTCACCGACGGCGCCGCCGGCACCATCGCCGCGATCTCCGCCGCCAGCCCCGGCTCGGCCTCCAGCGCCCGCCGGATCACCAGCCGCAACGCCGCCACATAGTCGGCGTCACCCGGATGCGCCGCCAGCTCCTCGATCGCCGCAGGACCCGCCCCCACGGCATCGGCGCCGCCGAACAGCCGCCGCAAGATCCTCGTGCCCAGCCCCACCGTCGACTGCGCCGCCGCCTCCTGCGTCTTGGCCAGCACCGCCCCGCCGTACGCGCTGACCGCCGCACTCACATACGGCATCACGTCACCCGCGAGCGCCGCCACGTCCATCCGACCCCTCCACCCTTCAGGAACCACTGCCCGCCGCCACCAGCTCCGCGATCTCCACCCGCGACGACACCCCCAGCTTCGCCAGGATGTGCTCCACGTGCGCGTCCGCCGTCCGCTTGGAGATCACCAGCCGCTCGGCGATCTCCCGGTTCGTCAGCCCCTCCTCCACCAGCCCCGCCACCTCACGCTCACGCGGCGACAGCAACTCCATCGCCGCCCGCCGCGGCGCCTGCACCGGGATCGCGTCCACGTCCATGTCCGCCAGCTCCACCGCGTCCCCCAGCGACAACCCCGACCCCTGCCGGAAGATCGCCGCATACCGCTCGGAACCCAGGCTCTTCGACACCAGCGCGATCGCCCGATCGTGATGGCGCAGCAGCGACGGCGCACCCGCCAGCGGGGCCGCGAACTGCTGCCACACCCGATCGGCCGCCCCCAGCAGCCAGCACGCCCGCACCATCCGCTCCTGATCGGCCGCCTGCCACGCCAAAAGCTCCAGGCAGTCGGCCACCGCCAGATGATCACCCAGCGCGTACTTCATCCGCACCGCCAGCCGCGCCTCCCGCACCGAACCCGCCAGATCACCCAGCGTCCAGCGCGCCAGCGCCCGCAGGAACAGCACATACCCCTGCAACCAGCACTCCCCCGACCCCTCGCCCAGCAGCTCCAGCACCTCGCCGGTCACCGCCAGCGCCGTCTGCCCGTCACCCGACAGCGCGTACAGCGCCCCCTTCTCCATCAGCGCGATCGCCAGCCCCGTACGGTCCCCCAGCGCAGTCAACCGCGCACACGCGTCGTCGAACAGCGGAAACCCCTCATCCGGCCGCCCGCTCAGCAGCCGGTGCACCGCCAGATGCTGGATCGCCAACGCCCGCAGCCGCTCATCGTCCAGCTCCTTGGCGATCGCCAGCGACTCCTCGATCCACGGCAGCGCCACCCGCTGCGCCCCCTGCTGCAACGCGAAGAACCCCAGATGCCCCAGCCCCTCGGCCCGCTCGGGAACCCACGCCGGCACCCGGCCCAGCGCCCGCTCCAGCCACACCCGCCCCTCGGCCAGCCGCGCCCCGCACAACCAGTACGGCCACAGCGACACCGCGAACCGCAGAGCCTCCCGCTCCCCGCCCGACTGACCCAGCGCGAACTCCAGCGCCGCCCGCACGTTCGGCCGCTCCCGGTCCAGCCCGTGATACAGCGCCAGCTGATCCCCCGTGAACGCCCGCACCGAGAACCGCTCCGCCATCGACCGGTAATAGTCCAGATGCCGCCGCCGCACCCTCTCCTGCTGCCCCATCAGCGCCAGTTGCTCGGCCCCGAACTCCCGCAACGTGTCCAGCAGCCGGTAACGGTCCTGACGCCCCTCCATCCGCAGCAGCACCGACTTGTCCACCAGCCCGACCAGATGCTCGATGATCCGCCCCACCGGCAACTGCTCGTCCTGGCACACCGCCTCGGCCGCCGCCAGGTCGAACGACCCCGCGAACACCGACAGCCGCGCCCACAACAGCCGCTCGTCGCCGTCGCACAGATCATGGCTCCACGTGATCGTCGTGCGCAGCGTCTGATGCCGCGGCAACGAGCTGCGCCGCGCCGTCAGCAGGCTGAACCGGTCCTCCAGCCGCGCCAGCAACCCCTCCAGCGGAATCGCCCGCAACCGCACCGTCGCCAGCTCGATCGCCAGCGGAATCCCGTCCAGCCGCCGGCACAGAGCCGCCACCGACGCGTGATTGTCCTCATTCACCGTGAAACCCGGCACCACCGCCGCCGCCCGCTGCGCGAACAACGCCACCGCGTCCTCACCCGAACCCAGATCGAGCACCGGCAGCGGCGGGATCGCCAGCGTGTGCTCCCCCGCCACGTCCAGCGGCTGGCGCGTCGTGGCCAGGATCGTCACCGCCGGCGCCTCCCGCAGCAGCACCTCCGCCAGCATCGCGCACGCCTCGACCAGATGCTCACACGTGTCCAGCACCAGCAGCACCTGCCGCCCCGCCAGACAGTCGACCAGATGCTCCAGCGCCGGCCGCGCGTCCTGCTCCGGCAGCCCCAGCGCCGCCGCCACCGTGTGCGCCAGCAGCCCCGCGTCCACCAGCGCCGACAGCTCCACCAGGCACACCCCGTCGGCGAACCGCTCACGCGCCTCGTGCGCGCCCTGTAACGCGATCCGCGTCTTGCCCACGCCACCCGGGCCCACCAGCGTCACCAGCCGGGCCTCATCCAGCAGCCTGGCCACCATCGCCAGCTCTCGCGGCCGGCCGACGAACCCGGTCACCTGCACGGGAAGGCCCCCGCGCCGCATGTCCATCGCCGGTGCCATCGACCCCTCCCGGATCCGCCTCGATTGCCTCAGCGTACGCGCCGGATGACAATTCGTAAGGGGGTATACCTAGAAGATCCAGCCGCGATTTTAGGTATGCGGATAGGTACCCCCGCCCGAGGCGCCACGCCCCCCGCGTCCACAACACTCGAAGCGTGAGTGCGGGCGACGCCCTCGTCGGGCGTGATCAACACCGGGACAAGATCCTCCACCTGCTCGGCCGCGAACGGCTGGTGACCATCACCGGAGCCGGAGGCGTCGGCAAGAGCGCACTGGCCCGCGCGGTGGCCGCCGGCTTCGACCCGGCCGCCCGCCTGATCGACCTCGACCCCTCCAACGTCCACGAGACGATCCTCAGCGGCGAGCGCCTGCCGTGGGACGGCGGCGAACCACCCCGCCTGCTCGTCCTGGACACCTGCGACCACGTCGTCGACCGCTGCGTCGCCCTCGTCGAACGCCTGCTGCGCGGCCTGCCCGGCCTGCGCGTCCTGGTCACCGGCCGCGAGGTCCTGGGCATCCCCGGCGAGCACGTCACCGTCGCCGCCCCCCTGTCGGCACCCGACGCCGCCACCCTCTTCCACGTGCGCTCCGGCGGCCTGCGCGCCGACCCCGACGTCCTGGCCCGCCTCGAAGGCGTGCCCCTGGCCATCGAGATCGCCGCCGAGCACCTGCTGGAGTCCGGCAAGCTCGCCGAGATGCTCGACAACGGCGCCTTCCACACCCTGCCCGCGGGCCCCGCGCACCCGGCCCGGCACGCCAGCATGCGCGCGGCCGCCGCCTGGAGCCACCGCCAGTGCCACCCGCTCGACACGCAGGCCTGGGAACGGCTGGCCGCCTTCGACACCCCCTTCGGCCTGGAGGAGGCCGAACGCGCGCTGACCGGCCACCGCACCGCCGACGCCGCCGAGGCGGTGGCAAGGCTGGTGGAGCGTTCCATCGTCCTCGTCGACTCGGCCGCGGTGGACGGTCGCTGGTACCGTATGCCGTTCCACCTCCGCGCCTTTACAAAGTAGATCACTGGCGTGGCCGGTTCTCACCGGCTCACGTGCACCGCCAGATGCAGGGCCAAGCGCGTCGCCGGGTCCTCCAGGTCGTAGCCCGCAGCCCGGACCCGTTCCAGCCGGGTCGTCACCGTGTTGCGGTGCACCCCCAGCCGCTCGGCCGCCCGCAGCGCCCCGCCGCCATCCAGCACGGCGGCCAGCGTCGCCAGCAGGCTCCCGTCCTTGTCCGCCGCCCGCAACGGCCCCAGCACCACCTCCGCCGGCGCCCGCAGCACCCCAGCGGGCAGCGCCGCCAGTAGCTCCGCCGGACCCATCCGATCCGCCCGCGCCACCGCCCCGGCCCGCGCGGTGAACGCCGCGGCCTCGGCACCCAGCAGCGACTCCCCCACCGCGCCGAGCCGCTCCACCTGCCGCCCCGCCCCCGCCGCGACCGCCCGCGGCAGCAACCGAGCGCACTCCTGCAGCCGTACGGCCAGCGCCCCCGGCCCCAGCTCCGCCCAACCGGCCCACCCCTCCCCCCGCCGCATCACCGGCACCGCCCCCAGCGCCCCCACCAGCAGCTCCCTGACCATCGCGTGCTCGGCCGGATCCGGCTGCCACCCCACCGGCCTGACCACGAACCCGCTCACCGGCCCGTGCACCGCCCACCCCAGCGCCGCCGCCCGCCCCAGCGCCTCCCGCACATCCCCCACCACACCGGGAACCGCCCCGGGAAACGCCCCGGGAAACGCCTCAGTGCCCGCGCCCGCCACCACTCCGGCCCCCACGCCGGCCCTCACGTCCGGCATCGCGCCCGCCCCCACGCCGCCCGGCACGTCCTGCTCAGGCACCGTGTCCAGCGGCTCGGCGTCCAGCAGCGCCTCCGGCATCGCCAGCAGCCGCTCGGCCAGCGCCTCCTGCACCGCGAACTCCCGCCCGGCCACCAGCCGCTCCCCCGCCGCCCACGCGCTCAGCGCCGCCACCGCCAGCCCCAGCACGGTCCGCACCACCGACGGCCACCCGGGCGAGCGCACCGCCCCGGACGCCACCAGCCGCCCCAGCCCATCGGGCAGATCCATGTCCACCAGCACCCGCTCCCCACCGGAAGCCGAGTCACCCTCGGCGGCCGCCCGGCCTGCCAGACGCGTGCCGTACCGATCGAGAAAAGCGACGGACGTGCCGGGCAGCTCCGCGTTCAGCACCCCCAGCACCCGCCGCGCCGAGGCCCCCGCCTCGGCGATCCGCGTGGCGCAGCGCGCCACCAGCTGCGTGCGCGCCGCCTCGGGACGCGAGGCCGCCGAGGCCACCTCCACCGCCGTCACCAGCGGATCGCCGTCCACGAAGATCAGCGTCACGCCCAGCCGCTCCGCCAGCACCTCCCCCGACCCCGCGCTCAGCGCACTGGAGGGCGCGATCACGCACGCCGCCGCCTGCTCCCACGCCCGCCGCATCGCCATCTCCACCGCCCACCCGCCCGAGGCCGCCGCCCCGATCAGGACGACCGCGGTGTGCGGCACCACATCGGCGAACACGCCCAGCTCGTCCACGATCCGCACCTGATGCACCGGGTTGGCGCCACTGCCGTACATGTGCGCCCCAGCCAGCGGACCCGCGTCCACCAGCTCGGCCACCGTCACCGGCGACTCCCACCCCCGCGCCCTCACAGCGGCACCCCGAACGCCCGCACCCCGCCCAGCTCCTGCCCCCGCTCGGTGTGCCACACCGGAGCCGCCCGCACCACCATGACCTCGACCTCCATGCCGGGCGCCGCCTTGTCCACGTCCACCACCAGCTGATCCGCCGCCGACACCAGGCAGATCAGGTCGGGCGCCATCGCCACCGGCGCGCCGTCGGCCAGCGCCAGCACGATCTCGTTGTGCGCCTCCAGCCGCACCAGCCGCCGCAGCCCGCCGGTCTCCTCCACCACGATGCTCGACGGCAGCGACGGCAGCTCCAGGTCCGCGCCGTGCCCGCTGCTCCCCTCCACCGCGGCGATCACGCCGCGGCACAAGGTCTTCATCCCGTACGGCGCCGCCACCGCCCGATCGGCCCCCGGCGCCCCGGCCTCCAGCAGCCGCCCCACGGTCCCCGGCACCAGCGCCCCGGCCAGCTCCCGCGCGCTCATCGGATAGCAGGCGCCCACCGCCCACCCGCCCATCGCCAGCACCAAGGGACGCACCACCGCCTCCACCCGGTCCGGCGCCGTCTCCAGCACCACCAGCTCCCCGCCGCCCCCCGCCAGCGCCAGCGGCGTCGCGCTCACCCCGCCCAGCGTGTACGTGGTCTGCTCCACCAGCGGAAACACCCGCCCCGTCCCGTCGCCGTCCACCAGCGGCACCTCCAAAAGCGCCGCGGCCACCAGCGGCAGCAGCGCGTTCTCCGCCGCCAGGTTCAGCGCCACCACCGCGCCCACCCGGCCGCCCAGCCGCCGCTCCAGGGCCCGCACCGCACGCACCGGCTCGTCCCCGGCCGGCAACTGCTCGCCCAGCGCCGTCGTCGAGCCCACCAGCGAGACCGCCACGCACACCGTCTCCGGCGCCAGCGCTTCGGCCGCCACGACCGGCACGCCCGGCCCGATCACCGACCCCGCCCAGTCCAGCACCAGCCGGTAGGACGACTCGGCGGCGCCCGTCGCGAACAACCGCGACCCGGCCGCGAACCGCGCCAGCTCCCCGGCCCCGATCACGGCGTCGCTCCCCCGGCCGAGGCCCGCACCCGGTAGAGCCCGTGCGGCAGGTACGACAGCGGGTTGACCGTCAGCGACGCGATCGACGCCGACCCGGGCGCGGCGCCCGCGCTCACCACCCGCGTCAGCGCCTCGTCACGCGCGTCGCGCAGGACCCGGTCCAGCTCCGCCCGCCCCCGCGCCTGCACGATCCGCTCCACCTCGGCCACCGGCTGGCCCAGCGCCGCCCCGAACGCCCGCGCCGCCCCCTCCTCACTCTCGCCCCCGAGCACGGCCAGTCCGCGCGCCAGGCTCGCCGTCGCCCCGAACCGGCAGATCAGCGGATAGCGGCGGAAGTAGTGCGCCGACACCAGCCCGTGCCCGGTCCTGGCGAAGTACGGCGGCAGCCCCTCCAGCGCCTGCCCCACCTCGCGGGCCACCCGCACGGCCGCCGGTCCCAGGCCGGCGTTGAGCATGGCGTCCTCCTCGCGTTCGCGCAGCCCCGCCCGCCCGAACTCATACGACAGCGTGATCCGCGCCCCCGGCACCTCGGCGGCCACGATCTCCGCCACCGCCAGCTCGTGGTCGGCCAGCACGGGCGAGCCGGTCGCCGTCACCGCGAAGTCGCTCAGCCCGCACGAACCGGCGAAGCGGCGTACCGCGTCGACATCCAGCGGCGCCAGCGGGCGGCCGGTCAGGCTGTGCCCGCCGCGCACGATCGTGGTCGCCCCGCCGGGGTGGGCCGGGTGCGGCGCGAGCACCTCGGGGCAGGGCCCGCCCACCCGGATCGCCGCGACCGGCGCGAGCTCGGCGTCCTCCAGGTCCAGCGCCACGCACACCGCCCGCGCCCCGAGCCCGCCGGCCAGCTTCGCCAGCCCGCCGAACGGCGGCCCGGCCGCGGCGGGCAGCTGCCGGGAGAACACCAGAGCGCCGTCGCGCACGGCCGCGACCGTGGTCGCGGGCCGCCCGGGTGCGACGCCGACGATCACTCCAGCTCGCGGCCTTCGGTCTCCGGCAGCGGTACGGCCAGCAGCGCCGTGACCACCATGAACGCGTTGATGATCAGGATGGTCGTGGTGAACCCGGTCGCCCCGGCCAGCAGCGCGCCCACGGCCGACGGCGCCGCCGTGGTGGCGACGAGCTGGGCGGCGGTCGCCCACGAGTAGCCGGTTCCGCGCAGCGCGGTCGGGTAGAACTCACCGTTCCAGGTGTTCCACACCCCCCACGCGCCGAGGCTGAAGAACGACAGCACGAAGTTGCCCGCATACAGCTCCCACGTGCTGTCGGCCAGCGCGAACCACAGCCCGCCCAGCGCGGCGGCCACGACGTACACCAGGAAGACCTTCTTGCGGCCGAACCGGCCGGTCAGCAGCGAGGCGCTCACGTATCCGGGGATCATCATGAGCGCGCTCAGCGCCGCGAAGCCGAGCGAGGCGTCGAGGGTGAGGCCGCGCTGCTGCAGCAGGGTCGGCAGCCACGTCTGCAGGCCCCAGTAGCCCCAGTTGAAGGCGAAGTTCAGCAGCAGCATGACGATCGTGATCTTCGCCAGCTTGCCGCGGAACAGGTCGAGAGGGTTGCCTGGGCGGCGGGCCGCGACGGTGAACTCGGCGTCGGCGTCGGGGCTGGACAGCTGGCGCAGCACCGCGCGCGCCTCGTCCTGGCGGCCGCGGGCGGCCAGCCAGTACGGCGACTCCGGAACCCACGCGCGGATCGCGAACGCCCACAGCCCGGCCACCGCGCTGGCGATGACGACCACGTGCCAGCCCATGTCGCCGAAGGCGATGGAGGCGCCGATCGCGGCCAGGATGCCGATGGGCCAGCCGATCGACAGGTAGACGGCGGCGCGGCCGCGGTGGCGGGTGGGCAGCAGTTCCAGGAAGTAGGGGAAGGTGATGGTGTAGACGCCGGCCAGCGCCAGGCCGGAGGCCACCCGCAGGGTGACGAGCGTGGGCAGGTTCGGCGCGAAGGCCGAGGCGAAGGCGATGACGCCGTAGGCCAGCAGCGACCAGAAGGCGGCGGGCTTGCGGCCGACGCGGTCGGCGACGGGGCCCCAGATGAGCACGCCGGGGATCATGC
The DNA here is from genome assembly GCF_014203235.1 of Nonomuraea endophytica. Lineage (GTDB taxonomy): Bacteria > Actinomycetota > Actinomycetes > Streptosporangiales > Streptosporangiaceae > Nonomuraea > Nonomuraea endophytica. The sequence continues at coordinate 160,722 of NZ_JACHIN010000011.1, forward strand.
CGAACGCCACCGCCGACAGCACGATGCCGATGCCCGCCTCGTCGATGCCGAAGGCGCTGCCCAGATCGCCCGCGACGTAGATCAGCGCGAGCTGCTCCCACGACTCGATGACGAACGCGACGAACAGCGCCAGCGCGATCAGCACGTGCCGGCGTGTGAACGGCATCCGGTCGAACGCCGCCCCGATGGGGAGCGTTCGCGCGGAGGTAGCGGTCATGGATGCTCCTCGGAAGGGGGCGCGACGTTTGCCGCACCTTAGGCACGCCCCCTGTCCGCGTCGGTGTGCACACCGCACGTCAGGTACGGCCGGCGGTGTGCACCCTGCCCTGGAGCCCTAGCATACCCGCAGGTCAGAGCGTGTTCTCGTGCACGTGCACGATGCGCCATTCACCGCCCTCGCGGCGCAGCACCGAGGTGGTGCGCACGATCTGCGGCGCGCCGGTCTCGAAGGCGACGCGCAGCACGTAGCGGGCCAGCGCGGTCTCGCCCCACACGTCGACGACCTCGTCGTAGGCGGAGAGCGTGACCCGGCCCTCGTCGGGGCGGGCGTCGCGGACCTTGTCGAGCTGCTCGCGGGTGGTGATCAGGCCGGCGTGGTCGGAGTCGAAGATCGTGGCCTCCGGGTGCAGGCGGCGGTCGATGCCGTCCCGGTCGCCTCGGGTGTAGGCGTCGTACATGCCGGTGATGACCGCCCAGACGGCGTCGCGTGCCACGATGCAGCTCCTTGGTTGAGTTTTGCGTGCTTTGTCACGTTAGAGCACGCGGAAGCACCGCGCGGACGCCTTTACATTGTAGATTTCTATGGCCGGGGGTCAGTGCTGGCAGTAAGATCCGCAGTCGTGGTCTCCCCCTTCACCCCCCTGGAACCCGGCGACCCGCCCGAGATCGGCGGCTACCGCCTGATCGCCCAGCTCGGCTCCGGCGGCATGGGCCAGGTCTACCTCGCCGCCACCCAGAGCGGACGGCGGCTGGCCGTCAAGGTGGTGCACGCCGAGTACGCGGGCAACGCCGAGTTCCGCCGCCGCTTCCAGCAGGAGGTGGCCGCGGTCCAGCGGGTGCAGAGCCTCTACACCGCCCCGGTCATCGACGCCGACACCGGCGCGCCGCGGCCCTGGCTGGCCACCGCGTACGTGCCGGGGCCCTCCCTGGACCGGGTCGTGGCCGCCCACGGGCCGCTGCCGCCCGCCACCGCGCTCACCCTGGCCTGCGGCGTGGCCGAGGCGCTGCAGGCCATCCACGCCGCCGGGGTGATCCACCGCGACCTCAAGCCGTCCAACGTGCTGCTGGCCGCCGACGGCCCGTGCGTCATCGACTTCGGCATCGCCAAGGCCATCGACGCCACCCCGCTGACCGGCACCGGCGTACGCGTCGGCACACCGGTCTTCATGGCGCCCGAGCAGGCGCTCGGCCACCCGAGCACGCCGGCCGTCGACGTCTTCGCCCTGGGCGGCCTGGTCTTCTTCGCCGCCACCGGCCGCACCGCCTACGGCGAGGGCCCGGACGCCGCCGTGCTCTACCGGGTCGTGCACGACGAACCCCACCTGGACGGCTGCCCGCCCCAGGTGCGCGAGCTGGTCGCCCACTGCATGGCCAAGGACCCGGTTCAGCGGCCCACCCCGCGCGACCTGGTCGCCCGGCTGCGCGCGTACGCGAGAAACCCCGCCACACACCCCAGCGCGAACCCTGGCGTGGCCCCCGGTGTGGCCCCCGCCACGCACCCCGGGATGAACCCCGGCTCCAACCCCGGCTCGAACCCCGGGATGAACCAGGCCGGGGCCGGTGCGGCGGCCGGCCCGCAGGCGGGATGGCTGCCGCCCGCCGTCGGCCAGGCGCTGCCCGCCTACGCCGCGCCCCCGAGCCCGCCGCCCCTGCGCGGCCCGCGCCGCGTACGGCTGAAGGCGCTGCTGGTCACCACCGCCGTCGCCGTCGCGGTGTCGGCCGCCGCCGCGGCCACCGCCACCGCGCTGGTCATGCGGCCCACCGGCCCCGCGGGCAACACCGCCGCCTCGGCCGCGACCGTGACCGTCACCCAGACCAGCGCCCCCACCGCCGCGACGCCCCCGACCGCCGACGAAAGCCCCTTCCCCACGGCCACCCCCACCGGCGACGCCGTGGCCGGATCCAAGCCGCCCGGCACCCAGCTCGGCGAGTACAAGGGCATCGACGTCACCTACAACTACTCGGTCAACTTCACCGAGGACCCGAAGCACCCCAAGGAGGGCGACGACGAGGACGTCACCTACTGCTCCATCGGGCTGTGCGCCGAGCGCATGGCGATGCTCGAACCCGGCCAGTCCGGATCCCACCAGGCCTGTCTCGACAACACCCGCTACACCAGTTCCATCCGCGCGGAAGCGGCCAAGGGCCGCCTGGTGTGCGTCTTCGCCCAGACCACGATCGGCCTGGTCAAGGTGACCGACATCGTCGAGGACTCGGCCCAGTACCTCACCATGGACCTCACCGTCTGGCAGCGCTGAGGCTCAGGAGGTCTTCTGCGGGGCGGCGGCCTCGTTCAGCCGCTCGACCACCGACCAGGCGATGTCGCCGAACGCCGCGAGCTGTTGCGGGGTCAGCAGGTCGATGAAGTTCCGGCGCACCGAGGCGACGTGGTTGGGGGCGGCCTCCTCGATGGTCCGCCGGCCCTCTTCGGTCAGCACGATGACCGCGCCGCGCGCGTCGGAGGGATGCTCCTCCCTTGAGATCAGGCCACGCTGCTGCATGCGGGTCAGCTGGTGCGACAGCCTGCTCTTCGACCACTTCAGGTGCGCGGCCAGCTTGGTCAGCCGGATGCTGTCCCCGGGCGCGCCCGACAGGTTGGACAGCACGTCGTAGTCGGCCTCCGACAGCCCGCACTCCTGCGCCAGGTCGCGCGCGACCTCCCGGTTGAGCAGCAGGAACATCCTCCGGTAGCCGAGCCACGCCCGTGCCTCCGTCTCGTCGAGCCATCGCGCGTCGTCCGTCATGCCACCAGTGTAGTTGACACGTCACCATCTCCCCGCCTACGGTTGTTGTCATGTCAACCTTCGGCTTGAACATCCCCACCTCGGCCGCGCCCGGCGCCGACCCGGTCGCCGAGGCCCGTCGCGCCGAGGAGCTCGGCTTCGACTACGTCTCCTCCTCCGACCACCCCTGCACCACCCACGACAGCTTCGAGACCTGGACGATGCTGTCCTGGATCGCCGCCGCCACCACGCGGATCAAGGTCGCCACCCGGGTGCTCGGCGTCCCGTACCGCAACGTCGCCATGGTCGCCAAGATGGCCGAGACCTTCGACCGCCTGTCCGGCGGCCGGCTCATCCTCGGCCTCGGCGGCGGCTACTCCGACGAGGAGTTCCGCGCGTACGGCATGCGGGTCCCCGCCCCCCGCGAGAAGGTCGACGGGCTGGCCGAGGCCGTCCAAATCATCCGCGGCCTGTGGAGCGAACCGAGCTTCACCTTCAGGGGCCGCTACCACCACACCGAGGCCGCCGACCTCGAACCCAAGCCGGCCCGGCCCATCCCCATCTGGCTCGGCACCTTCGGCCCCCGCGCGCTGGCCGTCACCGGCCGCCTGGCCGACGGATGGATCCCCTCCTACGGCTTCGCCGGCCCCGAGGAGGTCACCGCGATGCGTACGCGCCTGCTGGCCGCCGCGCACGAGGCGGGACGCGCCCCCGAGGAGATCACCTGCGCCTACAACATCGCCATCCGCGTCCAGGAGAAGGCCGGCGACGAACCGGGCACGCTGGCCGGCTCACCGGCGTACCTCATCGACGCCCTGCGCGGCTTCGAGCGGGCCGGTTTCACCTCGTTCAACCTCTCGCCCGCCGGCGCCGACCGGGCCGAGCAGGTCGAACGCCTGGGCCGCGAGGTCGTCCCCGCCCTGCGCTGACCCGCTCTTCTTGGCACGCCGTTGGCCTGGCGCTGAACCGCCGCACCCTAGCGTTGCCCTTATGAGCGATGCGAACGAGGCCGCCGAGCGGATGGAGAAGACGGCCAGGTCGGGCGGTGCGCCGGAACAGGCCGACCACGCCGACGCCACCCGCGTGGCCGACGCCGAGAGCGCGCCCGAGCCGCCGCGGCCCGTCCACGACACCGGCGACGCGGAACGCGCCGTCCGCCGCGAGCTGCTGTGGGGCTCCGACCTGTCCATCTCGCGCCTGGACCGGGACCTGCCCCACGAGGACTGAGCTCACTCGCGGCGCAGTTCGTGCTCCAGTTGCTCCAGTTCGGCGCCGCCGGCCATGAGCGAGGTCAGCCGCTCGCGGGTGATGTCGGCCTTGGCGTACTCGCCGAGGCTGGTGCCGCGGTTGAGCAGCAGGAAACGGTCGCCCACCGGGTAGGCGTGGTGGGGGTTGTGGGTGATGAACACCACGCCCAGCCCCCGGTCGCGGGCGCGGGCGATGTAGCGCAGCACCACGCCGGCCTGCTTGACGCCCAGCGCCGAGGTCGGCTCGTCGAGGATGAGCACGCGGGCGCCCAGGTGGACCGCCCGCGCGATCGCCACCGACTGCCGCTCGCCGCCCGACAGCGTGCCGACCGGCTGGTCGACGTCGCGGATGTCGATGCCCATCGCGTGCAGCTCCTCGCGGGCCACGCGTCTGGCCGTGGCCACGTCGAAGCGGCCGAAGCTCTTGCGCGGCTCGGAGCCGAGGAAGAAGTTCCGCCACACCGACATGAGCGGGATCATCGCCAGGTCCTGGTAGACGGTGGCGATGCCGTGGTCCAGCGCCGCGCGCGGGCTGGCGAAGCTGACCGGCACGCCGTCCAGCAGCAGTTCGCCCGCGTCGTGCCGGTGCACCCCCGAAAGGATCTTGATGAGCGTGGACTTGCCCGCGCCGTTGTCTCCCAGCACACACGTGACCTGGCCCGCGGCCACGCCCATGGACACCTCGCGCAGCGCCAGCACCGAGCCGAACGCCTTGCCGATCGCCCTGGTCTGCAGGATCACCGCTTCACCTCTTCCGCGTAGCGCCGTACCAGGCGGTTGGCGAGGGTGGCCAGCAGCAGCATCGCGCCCAGGAAGAACTTGAACCAGTCGGCGTCCCAGCCGAGGAACACGATGCCCTTGTCGGCCATGCCGAAGATGACGGCGCCGATCGCGGCTCCGATGGCCGAGCCGTACCCGCCGGTGAGCAGGCAGCCGCCGATGACGGCGGCGATGATGTAGATGAACTCCTGCCCGATGCCGATGTTGGCCTGCACGGACGTGTAGCGCAGCGCCATGATCGAGCCGACCAGCCACGCCGCGAACGCCGTCGTCATGAACAGCGCGATCTTCGTGCGCGCGGCGGGCACGCCGACCGCGCGGGCCGCCTGCTCGTTGCCGCCCGCCGCGAAGATCCAGTTTCCGGCGCGGGTACGCATGAGCACCCACGTGGCCAGCGCCGTCGCCGTCAGCCACCACAGGATCGCCACCCGGAAGTGCACCTGCCCGATCTGGATCGTGCCCGCGAAGATCACCCGCGCCGACTCGAAGCCCGGGGCCGTGCGCAGCCCGCTGACCTGCACGGTGCCGGTGATCAGCTTGGTGACGCCGAGGTTGATGCCCTGCAGCATGAGGAAGGAGCCGAGCGTCACGATGAAGCTGGGCAGCTTGGTGCGGGTCACCACGATCCCGTTGAGTGAGCCGATCCCGAGCGCCACCGCCAGGCTGATGAGCATGGCCAGCCAGACGTTGACGCCGTACTCGGTGGCCAGCGTGACCAGGATGAGCCCGGTGGTGCCGGTCAGCACACCCGCCGACAGGTCGAACTCGCCGCCGATCATCAGCAGCGCGATCGCGACCGCCATGATGCCGAGCGTGGCGGCGGGATCGAGCCAGTTGGCGATGCCGGCGGGCGAGCGGAAGACCGGCGACTGCGCGGCGAAGAAGGCGAAGACGATGATCGCGCCGACGACCGCGCCGAGCTCGGGGCGGATCAGCGTCCGCCGCAGCCGGCCGACGTCGGCCAGCCGCTCGTCGGCCTTGACCGCGGTCATCGGGTGCCTTCGCCGGCCAGCTTCTCGACCTGCGCCGCGTTGTCCTTGGTGACGAAGCCGGGACCGGTGTTGACCGGCAGCCCGCCGCCCACGGTGTTGAGGTTGTCCTTGTAGAGCTTGAGGAAGGTGATCGGCAGCCAGCCCTGCAGATATTGCTGCTGGTCCACGGCGAACAGCACCTCCCCGGCGTTGATCGCGGCGATCACATCGGGCGACAGGTCGAAGGTGGCCAGCTTGGCCTGCGAGCCGGCGTCCTTGATCGCGTCGCGGGCGGCGACGGCCACGGCCGGGTTGAGCGCGAGCACGCCGTTGACGGAGGTGTCGGACTGCAGCTTGGCCGCCACCTTGGAGGTGACGTCGGCGAGGTTGCTGACGTCCACCTGCAGGCGTTCGACGGTGCCGCCGAGGCTCTGCTCGGCGCCCTTGCACCGCTGCTCCAGCCCGACGTTGCCGGCCTCGTGGATCACGCACAGCAGCTTGGAGACCCCGGCCGTCTTCAGCTGCTCGCCCGCGCCGCGCCCGGCCACGTCCTCCGACTGGCCGATGTGGGTGAGCGCGCCGAACGCCTTGGAGGATTCGGCGCCGGAGTTGATGGTCACCACGGGGATCTTCGCGGCGACCGCCTTGCCGATCGACTCCTTCAGCGCGTCCGGGTTGGCCATGGAGACCACGATGCCGTCGACCTTCTGCGAGACCGCCTGGTCGATGAGCTGGGACTGCTTGCCCGCGTCGCCGTCGCCCTGGTAGGTGACGCTCGCGCCGTACTGCTTGCCGGCGGCCTCGGCGCCCTTCTTGACCACGTCCCAGAACTTGTCGCCGGCGGCGGCATGGGTGATCACCGCGTACGTGCCCGCGGCGCCGCCGGCCGCCGGGGCCTCGGCCGCCGGTGAGCTCGCGGCGCTCTGCTCCGCCCCGCCTCCACTGGAACATCCGGCCAGCGCCAGGGCGCCGAGCACGGCCACCACGATCCGGGTTCGCTTCATGGCTTCAACCTCCAAGACCAACGGCTTGCCCCGGTTTTAGTCCCACCACGCTCCACTGTCAACCATTTGTCGTGACATTAAGACCTATAAGATAGAACGGAATTCTCCGTTCCAATGCTATGGTGAAGAGATGACGAGCACACCGATGAGCGGCCGCAAGAAGCAGGCCGCGCGCAACGACGAGGTGATCCTCCAGGCGGCCAAGGAGGTCTTCACCGCGAACCCGTCCGCTCCGATCGCCGCCGTGGCCGAGCGCGCCGGCGTGGGCATCAGCGCACTCTATCGGCGCTACCCCAGCAAGGACGCGCTGCTGCAGAAACTCTGCGCCGACGGCATGCGCGCCTACAACGAGGCCGGCGAGCGCGCCCTCGACCCGGCCCTCGACCCGTGGGACGCCTTCGCCCGCTTCATGGAGGAGGTGGTCGACGCCGACACGCACTCGCTGACGATCTCGCTGGCCGGCACCTTCCAGCCCACCCCCGAGCTGTTCGAACTGTCGGTGCGCGGGGGCGAACTGTCCCACGCCGTGCCCGACCGCGCCCGCGAGGCCGGCGCGCTGCGCCCCGACGTGACCAACTCCGACGTGGCCCTGCTGTTCGAGCAGCTCGCCTCGGTCCGGCTGGGCGACGAGGCCCGCACCGCCGAGCTGCGCCGCCGCTACCTCGCCCTCGTGCTGGACGCCATCCGCCTGCCCTCCGCCGCACGCCCGCTGCCGGGCAACCCGCCCACCCCGCCGGAACTGCGCGAACGCTGGGTTCCCAAAACCTGAGCCCCCTTCACCCGCCTGTCTTTTACGCGCCTATACGGCGGGCTCGGCGGCCCTTTTCACGCCGGTACGGCGGGGCCCGTGCCCCGCCGCAGCCGTGGCCGGACTAGCTCCCTTCGCGTTTGGCGTACTCCGCGGCACCGCCCGCGAAGTCGTAGACGATGAACTGCTCGTCGCCGACCACCCAGGCGTCGTGGCCGGGCGGGCAGACGAACACGTCGCCGGGCCCCACCTCGGCCTCGGTCCCGTCGTCCATGCGCAGGCGCAGGCGGCCCTGGACGACGTAGCCGTTGTGGTGGACCTCGCACAGCTCCGTGCCGGCGATCGGCTTGACGGACTCCGACCACCTCCACCCGGGCTCCATGGTCGCGATGCCGAAGACGAGCCCGCTGAGGTTGCACACCTCCAGGTGGCCGCGCGGGAAGTCCCGGCGCTCGTCGGGCTTGTCGACGTTCTTGACTTCGATCATGTTCCTTCGCCCCCTCAGATCATCAGCGGCACGGGGTGGATCTCGTCGGCCGGATGGCCCGCGCGCTGGTGGATCCGCTGAACGGCGGCGGCGTCCGGCGCGTCCGACAGGCAGTAGACGAGCCCCGAGTCGGGGTCGGCCCAGGCCTGCTCGAAGGTGACCCTCTCCTCCGATTGGATGGCCAGGTCGGCGTCATGGGCCTCGCGCAGCTGATCTGCCGTGATGCCCTGCATACCGTGGTGGACGTCCATGAATTTCATGGTTCCTCCTGAGTACGGATCCATCCCAGCGTAGGTCTGACCCGTGGCACCGGTTCCTCATGGTTTGCCAAAGAAGCCCGGTAGAGACCGGTCCTGGTGCCTGCGCAAGGATGGGCGGGTGATCAAAGGCATCCTTTTCGACCTCGACGGCACCCTGATGGACCATCGCGCCGCCGCCGACGCGGGGATCGCCGCCTGGATCGCCGACCATTCACCCGGCTTACCGCTTCCCGAGCGGGCGGCGCGGGTGTGGGCGGAGCTGGAGGACGTGCACCTGTCGGCCTGGCACGCCGGGGAATGCGATCTACTGGAGCAGCGGCGGCGCCGGATCCGCGGGATCTGCCAGGCGCTGCGGCTGGCCGTACCGGACGATATCGACGCGGCGTTCGCCGCGTTCACCCGGCACTATCGCGCGGGCTGGAGCGCCTACCCCGACGCGCACGCGGCCCTCGCGCACCTCGGCGGCTACCGGCTCGGCGTGCTCACCAACGGCAGCAGTCCCGTGCAGATCGCCAAGATGGGCGCGATCGGGCTCGGCGAGCTCGGGCCGGTGCTGAGCGGCGACGTGCTCGACGGGCACTTCAAGCCGGCCCCCGCCTCCTACCTGGCCGCCGCGGAGCGCCTGGGGCTGGAGCCCGGCGCGATCCTGCTCGTCGGCGACGACCTCGTCAACGACGTCACCGGCCCGGCGGCGGCCGGGATGCGCTCGCTGTGGCTGGATCGCCTGGGCGTGGAGACCGCTCCGGAGGGGTTCGCCAGGATCACCACACTGAGCGAGCTTCCCGGCTATTTGTCAGGACATTCTGACCTCGGATAATCTGATCAGCATGCCCGCACCCTTGGCGATCGATCTGGACCGGTCCAGCCCCGTCCCCCTGTATTTCCAGGTGGCCGAGCAGATCGCCGAGGCCATCCGGCGCGGGGATCTGGCGCCCGGATCGCGGCTGGACAACGAGATCCTGCTCGCCGACCGGCTCGGCCTGTCGCGCCCGACGATCCGGCAGGCGATCCAGTATTTGGTCGACAAGGGCCTGCTGGTGCGTAAGCGCGGCGTCGGCACCCAGGTCGTGCACGGCCAGGTCAAGCGCTCGGTCGAGCTCACCAGCCTCTACGACGACCTGCGCAGGTCCGGGCAGGAGCCCGCCACGCAGGTCCTGGCCCTGGAGCCACGGCCGGTCGCCGAGGAGATCGCGCCCATCCTCGGCGTCGAGGCCGGCACCGAGGTCCTCTACCTGGAACGCCTGCGCTTCGCCTCCGGCGAGCCGCTGGCCGTCCTGCACAACTGGCTGCCGATCGGCCTGGCCCGGCTCACCGCCGCCGATCTGGAGGGCCGAGGGCTGTATGAGCTGCTGCGCGGCGCCGGGGTACGCATGCGGGTGGCCAACCAGCGCATAGGAGCACGGGCGGCCAACCCGGCCGAGGCCAAGCTCCTCGACGAGCGGCGGGGCGCGCCGTTGCTGACGATGGTCCGCACCACCTACGACGACCAGGGCCGCGCCGTCGAGCACGGCTCGCACGTCTACCGGGCCTCGCTCTACTCCCTCGAGGTCACGCTGATCGAGCGCTGACTGTTGATCATCGTAGATTCACAGCAAATCTGCAGGTACGTCCGGACCGGCGCGCTCCTATAGTCGTCATCACGGGGTTGAAGTCCTGCAATTTGCTTGAATAATAAACTACTACGATGAGTAGGAGCGGCTGGTCTTGTCGCCTATTTCCGCGGGACGGCGCGGCCTCGCGAGAGCCGGATGGACGGCTTCCGCAAGCCTTCTGGTACTGCTCGCCGCGAGCTGCAGCACCACCCCACCACCCACCGCCGCCCCGAGCACGGCCGGCACGGCCCCCGCCGTTCCGAGCACGAGCGCACCCGCCTCCCCGGCCTCCACCTGCGCCGCCACCGACAAGCTGGTGCCGCCGTGCGGCGCGTACTGGGGCATGTACATCGCCCCGCCGGGCAACCGCACCCCCGTCGGCCAGGCCGTCGGCAACATGGAGTCGCAGCTCGGCCGCAAGCTCGACATCGTCTTCAGCTACCACGACATGTCCACCGGCCACAATGGAACGTTCATGCGCGAGGACGAGGTCGCCCTCGGCCGCGACCGCATCCTGCTGCTCAGCTGGGAAGCCAAGATCTGGGGCAGCCCCGAGCGCACCCTGCTCTGGCGCGACATCGCCTCCGGCACCATGGACGCCTCCGTCATCGACAAACAGGCCCAGCGCATCAAGAAGTACGGCAAGCCCGTCATGATCGGTTTCGACGGCGAGATGGACCGGCGCACCACCAGCGGCACCCCCCAGGAGTACGTGGCCGCCTACCGGCACATCCACGACCGCTTCCAGAAGCTCGGCGTCACCAACGTGATCTGGGTGTGGGCCGTGACCGGGTTCATGGAGTACAAGGACCAGTGGAAGGGCCTGTATCCGGGCCACCAGTACGTGGACTGGATCAGCTACGACCCGTACAACTTCGCGACCTGCCGTGGGGCGGCGTGGAAGAGCTTCGAGGAAACCCTCAAGCCCACCTACGACTGGTTCCAGGCCAACGGGTTCGCCGACAAACCGATCATCATCGGCGAGTACGGCACCGAGGTGGACCCCCGCAAGCCCTCGGCCAAGGCCGACTGGTTCCGCGGCATTCCCGCGGCGCTCAAGACGATGCCGAACATCAAGGCACTGCTGCAATGGAACGCTGTATTGAACCCCGAGTCGCCCGACGGGTGCGATTTCCGGCTGGAGGGGCCGGGGGTGGTGGAGTCGTTCGCCGAGGTAGGCCGCGACCCCTACCTCAACCAGCGCACCCCCAGCTGAGGACCCGGTTCGGGGGCGTGGGCGGAGCGGAAGCCCCAAACCCGGGCGGCGGCGGGACGGGCGGTGCCGCCCGCGGCGCTTTCCAGTTCGCCTTCCGGGCTACGGGCCGGACGGAGCCCTGAACCCAGTCGGCGGCGGGGCGGCCTGCGGCGCGTCATGAGGCGGTGATGGCGGCTTCGGGGCTACGGGCCAGACGGAAGCCGAGGTCGTCGATGCGGAAGGACGGGTGCGACTTGCGGCGGGCGGAGGCGCGGCAGCCCCGAGGGGTGTCCTGCCAGCCGCCGCCCCTGAACACCCGATACGGCCCGTAGACCGCCGGGTCGAACAGGTCCCAGCACCATTCCCACACGTTGCCGATCGTGTCGTGCAGCCCCCAGGCGTTCGGCTGCCGGGTGGCCACCTCGCGGGCCGTACCTCCGGAGTTGCCCCGATGCCAGGCGATGGCGTCGAGGTCGCCATAGCGCTCGCCGGTGGTGCCGGCGCGGCAGCCGTACTCCCACTCCGCCTCGCTAGGCAGCCGATACCCATCGGCGGCCTCGTCGCGGACCACGTCAAAGGCGTCAAGGTCATCACCGATGACATAGCAGGGCGTAAACCCCACCTCAGCCGAGAGCAGGTTGCAGAAGCGCAGAGCGTCCCGCCACGACACATCGGTCACCGGCTCCTCCCCCGACGGACCGCCAACAACGGACGCGTACAAATCCCGCGTAACCGCATGCACCCCCAACTCGAACGCAGGCACCCGCACCGTCCAGGCAACCCGCGTCGCCTCGTTCCGCAGAACAACCTCACCCGCCGCGATCTTCTGCAGCGCCACCCCACCCATCCACCACCCCTTCCCTATACCTCCTCATACCAGGCCATCATAGGGAATCCGAGCAGGTGCGGTCGCGTCGTAGATCAAGGTCCGCGAACACCACCTCCCGGCCGTTAATCACTCGTTCAGCGCCTCCACCACGGCGATACTGCATGTCAATGATCGAATATGACGACCCCGCCTCGTTCCGCGGCCAGCTCCAGCGTGGTCGCGGCGCCGCAGCCCGCCGCGCGCCCACCGAGCCCGGAGCCGCCGACGCGGTATACGAGTGCGTGGTCACGGACACGCGCTGGGACCGGCAGGTAGAACAACGCGACAGCTACCTCGCCCGCCTCATCACCCGGCTCGCCCTCCCCCTGGCACCCATCGAACAACACCTGTCCAGCCACAACGACGAGGACGACGAACCAGTCGAGCTCGCCCTGCAGGTCCTCGCACTGCTTCCGATGATCGGCCGCCTCGACGCGGTGGCCGTCCTGCGCAGGTACGCGACCGAGGGCCCCCACTGGGCCACGGCGCTGGAGGCGATCAGCACCAGCGGAGCCATGAAACTCCCAGCGATCTGGTGCGACACGGAGCCATGGACGACGTTCGCACGATCCCAGCCGCGAATCCGCCGAATCGTCGACCAGCGCAAATCCAGCCAGGCAAGGCCGCACCACAGCCAGAAATCCACCACCTACGAGACCGAAGACTTGATGAGGCTCGTCGCCGCCGGCGGCCCTGAGCGGCGGCAGGCACTGGAGGAATTGGGCAGGCGCGGAGATCGCACCGTCCTCGACCTCGCCGAAGACTCCGCGCTACGCAACGCGACTGGGTGGACCCCCGGTATCGCACAGGCGCTGCACCACCTCGGCCCCGCCGCGTTACCCCGCGCCCGCATCTGGATCGCCGGCGACGACAACACCCTGGTCGCGCTAGGCGAGCGCGTACTGGCAGAGGTCGGAGACCGAAGCGACGCCTCGCAGTTGCTGTCCGCACTACGCCGCGCAACCACCGCGGGAAACTGGTGCGCCGCCGAAATCCCGGCCCGAGGCCTGGGCCGCTTGAAAATCCCCGAAGCCGCCACCGACCTCATGGCCGCATGGGAAGACACTGTCCATTCACCGGCCCGAGAGGCATTCCTGGAAGCGCTCCAGGGATGCGCACCACACAACGCCGACGCCGTCGCAGCCGAAGCCCTTGACGATTGCGAACCGACAGTTCAGCGGCGCGCATGTGAAGGAGTACCGGATACTACCGCGGTCCGCTCCCGTCTCCAAGAACTGGCCGACGACCCCCTGACACCAGAAATTCACGAAGCGGCGAACACGAAACTACTGCTCCTGACCAAGGGACTCTGAGCTCACCGGTGCCCCCAATCAGAAGTCAAAGCGCATTCGCAGTCCGGCACCTCACCTCCCACGTCACGGCATAGAGGGCAGAACACCGCAACGCGCCGATCCACCTCCACTCCCAGAGCATCTCCATCACGCTGGACACGTGCCTGGACGCAACCGTGCTCCCCGCCTTCCCGCGCGGACCACCAGACGACTCGCCGCCCGCCGCCGGAAAGGCCGGCGTCTCCGCCGTAAGCTCACCTCGGTCCAGCTATGGACTGCCATCGCGGGAATCACCGGGAGTCTCATGTCCGTGCCCGCGTTCATCGTTTCCATGAACGCTTTGCGAGTCAGTGAACGGCAGCAAGCGGATGCACTGCAGGCGAAAAAGGAGTCCAGTAGGGCGAATCAGCGTGCGTTCGCACAGCGCGTCACCGTCAAGCCGGAAGAATTCTTCATCGTCGACCCGTTCAGATCCGGCGGAACAATCACCGTCAGAAACGGGAACACCCTCCCAGTCACCGTCCATATCCATATTGGATATACGTATAACAATGACACCCCGGGGCCTGACTACTACGTCATGTTCGACGCTCCCGCATGCAGCCAGATGGTCTACGACATTCAACGCAATGACCAGCACGCGCAGACGTTCAACAAGGCTAGCTCGTGGAGTACTCTCGTCGCGACCACCAACCCACTCGACAAACGCTCCCGCCTCTGGTCAACGGGACCCAGCGCGACACCACTCACCGCGGAGAAGGCGGCGAGGCTGGCTGCGGTCGATTCCATTAGCATCAGCGACGATCCATCCACGAGCCGCAACCTGCCCACCTGCATGTGATTCCTCGCCAGGACTGTAGGCATCTGGGGAGTCGGTCATCACACCTTTCGGACCGCAGAACACGGCCACGCCATCCACTACATGCCTCTGATCGTGACGCACCACGACATAACGCAACATGCGGGTTTCCTCAGAGACGGCGTCCTTGTGTTTCGCCATGTCCGCTGGCGGTGGTTTCCAGGCAGAGAGAGATCGGGTCGTAGTCCGGGTGGAGCTGGGCCGGCCCGCCCATGAGCTTGGGTTTGGTGCACAGGTCGTGGCGGCGTTCCCCGACATTGCAGATCATCCAGGCCAGCCACTCATAGCGCCGTTCGGTTTCTGCTCAAATGTGGGTGCGGGAACGCAGCGGCGGACCTATCGGTGCCGAGACGTGGCTCACGCAAGGGCCCTACACCGACGGCACCTTCGAGCCGATAAACCCCGAACAGGTCAGGCGAGGCATTCTCCCCTGCGCCTGAGCATCGAGCGCATCATGAGAAACGATCAGGCCATCCGCAGGGGCGGTGCCGATCTTCAGTCGACGGTGATGCCCCAGGCTTGCTGGCGTACCTCGAGGTGGGGGGATTCACGCAGGTCTCGGATGATCTCCCTCCATGGGGGCGCCCAGTCGGTGTGTACGCCGCCTCGCTGGGTGAGCGTGATCGCGAACAGGCTCCCGGCCAGATCTCCGCCGGCCATCAACCGCCGGATCGCGGGCAGCGTGACGGCGGGCGGCACCTGCGGACGACTCCGGTAGCTGTCGTACAGCTCGTCAGCTACCCGCTCGGCTGTCTGCGACGCCAGGATCGGGCGATTCCCCAGAAGGTCGGCCAGCGTACGCAGGGCATCGCCCAGGTCGGCCTCCGATGTGGGGAGCAGGGCTATCGCCAGCCGTACCGCCTCGGTGAGCAGCAGCGGCCGGGTGGCGAGCAGGTCCATCGTGTCCTGGGCGAGCTGCCGCTCCCATGACCGCTCCTCGTCCAGCATCGTGGCCAGGCTTTCGGTGATGGCCCTTACGCGCTTTCGCGCCGGCGTCCGCAGGTCCTCGCCGGGGACGGCGGCGGCCAGCCGGGCGAGCACGTCGAGCGTCCGGGACCGGATCGTCCCTGTCCGCAGCAGCGCCAGGAACACCTCCATGATCGGCCCGTCGGCCTCCGGGTCGCCCACGGCCTCGAGGATCTCCTCAAGGTCGCCGCGGTACCAGTGCGCCCACACCCTGAACGCCTTCGACCCGCGGAAACGCAGCCCGGGCAGGTCGGCGGACATGAGCAGCCGCCGTACGAGGTCCGCGTAGCCGGGGCGGGCGGCGGGGGCGTACTCCAGGGGATGGGCTTGGAAGAGCGTGCGCAGGAGCACTTCGTCGGCATACCGGCCGGGGGTCTCCATCACAGCGGCCAGGGCGCGTGGATCCTCTGGCATGCCGCGCAGCGCCGTGGCCACGGTCGCGCGTACGTCCCGATGCAGGCCGGGATCCGCCCATGCCCGCAGCAACACCTCCACCGCGCCGGGCGGGCGGTCGTGGTGGAGGCGGCGGGCGGCCAGCTTACGCAGGGTGATCTTGCTTGTTGGGGCGGTCAGCGCCTGCTCCAGGAACGGGCCCAGCCGGGACGGTGGGCTGGACCGGCAGGCGCGTGCCAGGGCGTATACCGCGGTACGGGAGGCCGGGCCGCCGGCGTGCCGCAGGAGCAGGGGCATCGCGTCGGCGCCCGCCATCGCCATGACGGCGGCCTCGGCCAGCACCGTGTTCTCGTGGTCCGCCCAGGCGGCGAGGTGGTCGAGCCCGCCGCCGACCCTTCCGACGGCTTGGATCGCCGTCGCCCGGACGGAGGCGGGCAACCTCTCGTCGCCGGCGGTGGCGGCCAGCTTGGCGCGTACGCGATCACGCTGGTCCGGGGTCCAGCGGCGGGCCTCACCCGCGGCGACCGGCGGCACCCAGGACGGGTCGTGGTCGAGCAGTGGAAGGAGGAGATCGGTACGGACCCGCGCCACGGCACGCCACACGGCGGGAAGCGTGACGGCGGACGGCTCCTCCAGAACGAGCCCGACAATCCGCTCCATCCGCTCATCCGCTCGCTCCGGGGGCCTTCGGCGGCGGCCGGGGCGGCGGGACAACCAGAGGCCGGCGGCCTCGCGGGCGAGTGGCTGCGGCGCCTGGCGGATGGCGGCGCGCAGGTCGTCCTGCAGTTCGGCCAGCGCCCAGGCGCGTCGGCCGAGCGTGCGGGCGAGGGCCACGGCCAGGCTGAAGTCCCCTCGCCCGCGCGCCGCCCGCAGGTGCGGCCGCAGCAGCGCGAGCAGATCGTGCTCCTGCCCCAGGCGCAGCACCCGGTCCAGCCGTTGCGGAGCCGTGGGTGTATCGGGAAAAGCGCGATATCGCCGATGGGCGTCGGGGTCGGGCACGGGCGCTGGGAGCCCCGCCGCGCCGTACCGGGCCACCAGCGACGCGTACACGCCCATCCCCCACGAGACCAGCGCGGGCGCGAGGGACGGATCGTGGTGCCGCAACACCCGGCCGGCCAGGCCGCGCAGCGCCTCCCGGGTGTCACAGGAGGTGTCCTGGGCCCCGGCCACGGCGGTGGCGATGCGGCCCAGCGTGGCGGCGAAGGAGTCGTCGAGCAGCGCGGGCGGGACCTCCAGCAGCGCGGTCAGCAGGTCCCGGCGGAGCGGGTCCCGTTCGTTCACGGTGCGCAGGACCAACTCGGCCAGGAGGTCACGGAGCAACGCCCGGTTCCGCGTGCGCGCCGCGCTCCGTATCAGCAGCGTCCTGGCCAGGCCGCGCCGCCGTGGGTCCCCTCCGACGGCCGCCTCGCGTAGCGGGCCGAGCGCTTCCTGGTACGGCAGATGGCTGGCGAGCTCAAGCGGGATGTCTGGATTGTCCAGGCGGGAGCGGGTCGAGTGCCACACCGAGGCGTGCCAGTCGAGTGTGCGCCTGGCCTCGGCCGCCGCCGATTCGGGTGGCAGCCATCGCAGCAGCCGCATCGTCCACACGCGGCCGGCTCTGCCCTGCGCCCGCACGGCGGCCTCGAAGATCGTGGGCCGGCGGGCGGGCGGCAACCACCGCAGCATCGTGTCGACGCGGTGATCGACCGAGGCGAGCCGCACCAGCTCGGCGTCCGACGCCGAGCTCAGGTGGCGGAGCAATGCTTTCGGCGGTTCGTCCCAGAAGGGGGAGGCTTGGGCGATGAACAGCCTTCTGGCGCGAACGGCGTCCGCCCTGAACAGCGCGTTGGCGACCGCACCCGGAAGCCGCGCGAGAACCCCACGTAGGTCATACCGTTCCAGAAGGGCCAGCATCCGGTCCGGTTCGGAGAGCGCGGCGAGTTCCACGCCCTTGCCCCGGCGGCGCCACCAGGTCCACGGGTGTACGCCGGTGGACAGTTCTTGCTCGGCCACCGCCATGATCGCGCCCGCATGCCGTTTGGCCATCGTCGTCCAGGACGCGTGGGCCAGTTCCGGCAACCATCGCTTGACCGCCGCGGAACCGCAGGCCGGCAGCAGCGCGGCCGCCTCGCGGTCGCCCCATCGGGCGCGGACGTCCGGCAACAGCGCCTCGGCCAACGCGTGGCGGCGGCTGTGCGCCAGCGTGCGGTACAGCGCGCGCCGCAGGTCGGCGGGCGCGTCGTCGAGCGCGGCCCGCACCGCCGGATCCGGTACGGGCAGCGTACGTACGGCGCGCAGGGCCGAGCGCCGCACCCTCATGTCGGGTCCGGCGAGAACCTGTTCAATGAAGCCGAGGTCGCGGGCGGCCATGGCGAGATGCAGTGCCGTGTGCCGGGCGTAGTGGTCCTGCGCCGACAGTTCGTCCAGGAGAACGCGCAGGTGGGAGGTCCCGGCCAGGCGGCGCGCATGCAGCGCCAGTGCCCGCGCGCGTCGCGGGTGGGGAAGGGGTGCGAGACGCGTCAGCAGCGCGGTCGCGGGAAGATCGATCTCGAGGGCCGGCTCTTCGACCGGCTCCATGGGCCTCAACGGCCGGGGCGGAGAACGCCCTTTCCACTAGTCATGCCGACGATGGTGGCCCAAGATCCCCTTGCCGCGCAACTCCGCTCATCTCCGGCAGCCGCTCGCACGTGCCGAGGATCAGCCCGTACAGGAGATGCTCGTCAGATCCGTGGCAGACCAGGACCCGCAGATCGGATGGAGGCCCGCCGATGAGACACGGAGCTCGGCGTGCCGGCCGTCCTGCTCGGTCCATACCCGGCCATGCAGGGCGCAGGTCACCAGGAACGTCTCGGGATCGGATCGGCGGATCAGCTTGGGCGTGCGGTGAATCCACTGCGGCGTCGCGGTCATCAAAACCACCTGCACCGGGCCGAGCTCGCTGAAGTCCGCCCGAACCTGGAACGCACTCTCAGGATGCGGGTCACAACCGGCCACGACCGGCCACGACCGGCAGCCACCGCGTCGCACTCACCTCGCGCCAGACGGCGAACCGTTCCTTCGCCGGAAGCTCAGCCGTACTGACCGTCTCCACAACGCCTCCCCGGTGCTGACAGGCGTCTCGACCATATCCCCGGCAACCGGTGTCATCCACTCGGCGCATGTGGACGTGGACATCTCGCCTCGGCGTCGGTTACCCCACGGCCCCCGCCACACGCGGCGACGAGCCTCAAGACCGGGGCACGACTCCGCTACCGAGGGCGTCGAACAGCCGCTCCAGCCGGGCGCGGTGGTCGTCCGCGACGGTGTCAGCCGCTTCTCCGGCGACCATCCGCCGGGCAGTCTCCACCAGCACGGTGGAGTAGCCGGCGACGAAGAAGGCCGCGAGCAGCGGGCCGTCGCCATCGAACGCCGGGTCGTGTTCGAGCTCGCCGGCGAGAGTCTCCTGGAGATCGAAAGCGATCTCCCTGGCACGGGCGACCAGCGCCGGCGAGGCCACGACGGTCCGGAAAAAGGGAACGGACCCGTCCTTGAGCCCGGACAGGGCATGCCGTTCCTCAAGAAGACCGAACGCCATGTCGCCCAAGGACTGGAGCACCCCGGTGCCCGGGGCACGCTCGCGTACCGCCGAACGCAGAAGTTCGACGGCGTCGACCTGGCGATCCAGCAGAAGGTCCTCCTTGCGCGGAAAGTGCTTGAAGACCGTCACGGCCGAGACCCCGGCCTCCCGCGCGACCTCGGTGACCGTGACCGTGTCGAACCCGCGTTCCAGGAACAGCCGGGTAGCGACCTGCGAAATCTTCGCGCGCGTCTGCGGCCCGCCTCGCGCACTGGTCCTGGGCATCCCGACCTCACTTCCTTGTGCAACTTAACTTAGTCACATAGCCTAGTGGCATGCCCTTCGAACAGACCACCACTGTCACGTGTCATTGTCCCCGGAGCGGCCCCCAGCGGGCCGCGCGCCACCGCCTGCCATCCGGGCGGATCACTGTCCCCCGCCAGGATCACGACCTGACGGGAGACCTCCATGAATGAGCCAGGTGCGGCCATGCCCGGCCGCGGCCCCCGATCGCTGCGGGAGGCCTGGGTCGCGCTGGCGGGACTGTCGGCGGTGTTCCTCTTCGAGATGCTGGACAACTCGATCCTGAACGTCGCGCTGCCCGTCATCGGACGCGAGCTGCACGCCTCGACCACCGCGCTGCAGTGGGTGACGGGCGCCTACGCGGTCGTGTTCGGCGGATTGATGCTGTCCTTCGGCGCGATCGCCGACCGGTTCGGCCGGCGCCGGATCATGCTGATCGGCCTGGCATTGCTCGGGCTGGCGAGCCTGGCGACCGCAGTGGTCACCACCGCCGAGCAACTGATCGCCGTCCGGGCGACGATAGGGGTCGCCGCCGCGATGACGACCCCGGGGTCGATGGCGCTGGCCTTCCGGCTGTTCGACGAGGACGGCCTGCGGGTGCGCGCGCTGACCCTCATCTCGACCGTCGGCCTGGTCGGGCTCGCGATCGGCCCGACCGCGAGCGGCCTGGTGCTGGCGATCGCGCCGTGGCAGGTCCTGCTGCTGGTGAACGTCCCGATCGCCGCGCTCGCCTTCTTCTGCGTGCGGTACGGCATCGCCGCCGACGACCCGGCAGGCCTCCACCACGACCCCCTCGACGTCCCCGGAATGCTGCTGGGCACGGCGGCGATCGTGCTCACGCTCCTCGCCCCGACGCTGTTCGTGGATCAGGGCGCCGGATCCTGGGCGCCCTGGGCGGTCACCGCCGCGGCCGTAGCGTCGCTGACCTGCTTCGTCCTGCGCCAGCGCCTGGCCCGCCATCCGCTGCTCGACCTGAAGCTCCTCGCCCTCCCCCTGGTCTCCAGCGGCCTGGCCTACAAGGCCGCCGCCGGGCTGGCGACCGCCGGGCTCACGTACCTGGTGACGCTGCAACTACAGCTCGACTGGGGCTGGCCGCCCGCACTGGCCGCCCTCGGGATGTTGCCGCAGGTCGTCGTCCTCATCGGGGCCAGCCCCTTCGTCAACCCGTTCGTACAGCGCGTCGGCCTGGACCGGGCCGCATGGACCAGCGCCGCGGCCGTCGTGTCCGGCCTCGCCGTCTACGGCCTGCTCGGCCGGTTCGGCTACCCGTGGATCGCGCTCGCGCTGATCCTGGTGGCGGCCGGAATGCGCGTGGTAGGCGTCGTCGCCGGGCTGAACGTGGTCCGCGGCCTGCCCGCGAACCGGACCACCATCGGCACCGCGCTCGTCGACACCGCCAGTCAGGTCACCACAGGCACCGGCATCGCCGTCACCGGCACCATCCTCGCCCTCCTGTTCACCGGCGACATCACCGCGTCCCCCTGGAGCCCGCGGCAGACCGGCGAATTCCACCAGGCCGTCACCATCGCGGGCCTCACCCTCACCCTCGTCGCGGCCGCCTTCGTCACCTGGGGCTTCGCCCGCACCCGACGCACCGCCGGCGTCCGGGCGGCCACCCCCGTCAACCACGACATGGAGCACACCGCCTGACCCACCACCCACCACTGTGTCCGGCAGACGTTGGCCGGGGAAGGCGCCGTTCCACAGGTGAAAGAAGATCATCGATGTGTCTGCGGCGTCGGTGAAGTAGCTGAGGGTCTTGCCGAAGTAGGGGTGGCCGCCGCCCAGCAGGTGGCCCGAAGGTGTTGAGCACCTCACTGAGGAAGTGGTCGTGTGTGGCCCAGGTGGGGATGTGTGTTCGCATCTGGTCGTACTCGCTACTTGTCAGTGTTCGGTCGGCCTCCAGCCAGCCGCGAGCTCGGGCGAACTCGGAGTAGACGGAGGCAGTGCCGGACTCATATGGGCCGGGGATCAGGTCCCGGAAAGCCCCGGACACGCCGATCGAAGTCCAGGCCCCGCGCGACTCCAGGGATAGCTCTTCTTCGGCCCAGGCTTCATCGCCGCGCTCGAGGTGGAGCAGGTGATCGATGACGAGCCGAATGCTCAGTTCTCCGCCATACATTCCTGGGCGGCGCAGTGCCGAATTCAACTGGCGGACAGGGTAGTCCCGCATCTCCGAAGAGGAGCGCAACTCAGGAAGCTCTGCCTTTCAACCGGCGAACCGGAAGCGCCAGATGCGACGGAGTCATCCCGCTCAGCAGGTCCGGTTATCAACTGAGCCTGGTGAGTTACGCCTGGCGGCCAATACCCGGTGTCGTGGCAGTGCCTCACCTGTTAGATCCCTGGCATGGCTGATCGCAGCATCGTCGCCGCTTCCGACCACGACCTGCCGTTCGACCATAGGAGCGGTATCGCGTCCAGGTCACGACCACGGAGAAGGGCGTGGGCGGCTTGACATTGAACGCACCAACCTGCCCGAATTCCTTCTGATGGATGCGCGGCCGACTCATTGCGTCTTCTGAAACAGGCCGCCAACGGGCAAGTGACATTCCGTCATGATCGCTGTTCGTGCTCTCGAATACCCTCTGCGTGTTGTGATCTTTGTCATGCCGTCAGGCATTCACATCACGTCAAGATCACCGTTAGATGGACAGGCGATATCCATTTGCTCACGGGCGAGCCGAGAGATAGGAGAACTCGTGTTCAACGCTCTTCGTATGGCCACCGCAGTCACGGTCAGCGCCATCGGACTCATTGCCGCGGGAAGTCCGGTTCAGGCCGGAACCGCGGCCGCGGAGTACGTCGCGACCATCAACACGGGCGGGGAGACTTTCCGCGTGCGTCTCGTCGAGTCCAATGACGTCGACGCGGCATACCGCAACATGTCCGGCGTAGGAAATCGGCAGCACATCAACGGAAAGATCCTGCCGGGGACCGATGTCAACACGGGGTGGAGCTGGCACCTGGATCCCGGCGATCTGGAGTTCGTCGATGTGTCGATGGAGCTGTGCGACGGCAAACCGTCCGATGTGGAGAACGGTACGTTGTCCGGAGATCGCTTCTGTCCGTGGGGAACGCAGGTGGTCGATATCCAGCCCCTTTGACCGCGTCACGATTGAC
This sequence comes from Nonomuraea endophytica, assembly GCF_014203235.1. Lineage (GTDB taxonomy): Bacteria > Actinomycetota > Actinomycetes > Streptosporangiales > Streptosporangiaceae > Nonomuraea > Nonomuraea endophytica. The sequence goes on from NZ_JACHIN010000011.1 coordinate 183,284, forward strand.
CTATCAGGTCATGGCAGGAGCGTAGGGCTCTAGCGGCAGGTGCCGGCCGTTACTAGTGAATGACGGCCTGCACCTGTCTGTCGTGCAGGACTTATGCGCGAGACTTTGGAATGGTCAACGCGACCGGCTGGGCGAGGTTGTCTGTCTCCGGCGCCGTCAAGGCTCAGGCGAAGTCCTTCGATCTCGCCGAGCCATCCTTCGCGTTCAGCCTCGGCGATGCGGGCGAAGAGATTGTCGCCCCGGCATGACATGTTGCGCGCTACCCTGACTTTCGAAGAGCGCACTGCCGTAGCCGCTGGGGCGCATTGCGTGCAGTTCGAATAGGTGGTCACGTGTGACCCGCGCCGGTTCCCAACGCTCCACTCAGCGGACCCCCGCTAACGCTGGCCGCTTACTGCTTCCGTCAGGTCCTTCCCCCGTGCTCCGTGTGACAGACCCTCCTTGTTCTCATGGCTACGGTATAGCGCATCGATTTGTCTTTGCTTTCGATCCGCTTTATCGCATTACACGCGATCCGCCGAACCTACGGTGCCGCCTGCCCAGCGACGCCGGCGTACCCGAATGCTCGCTCGTCGACTCCGCCGTGATGCTTGGTGAGGCGGCCACCGGCAGGCCAAGACCCGGATCCCGCCCACCCCCGGTACGCTGGCTGGCGGGAGAAGCTGGTGGTCGTGCCGGTCAGCGGCAATGACGTGGCCCCTGAAGGGCGGGCCGAGCTGGTCAAGCGGTATGGGGCCTCACCGAGCCGCTGCTGGCTGCGATCGGCTTTCGGGTGTTCGAGGCCAGCAGGGCACCGGGAACTCCCTCGTCAGAGGGAGGGAGAAACTCGCTCGCCTCGGCGATCCGGATCTTCACGGTGATCGACAGGCTGGTCGGCATGAAGAAGCTCTCCTCGGCCCTGTGCCTCGCCGTTGTCACCACCCTCGCGGTCTCCGCCCCCGCCCACGCGGCCGCCGTCGACGACTGCCCGGTCCCCGCGCCCGTCGTCGACCCGCCGATCCAGGTACCGCCGATCAACGACCAGGCACTCGCCAAGAGCATCGCCGGGCTGCCCGCCGCCGACGCCACGGCCGCGATCGTCCGCGTGGGCGGCACGCGGGGATCGTGGCGCGGCGTGAGCGGGATCGCCGACCTGCGCACCCAACGACCCGCCACCGCGAACGCGCGCTTCCGCGCGGGCAGCGTCACCAAGATGTTCACCACCGCGGTCGTCCTCCAACTGAACGCCGAGGGCGAACTGGCCCTCCACGACACGGTCCAGGACCACCTGCCCGGCCTGCTCCCCGCCGACTATCCCCCGATCCAGATCGGTCAGCTGCTCAACCACACCAGCGGCCTGCCCGCACCGAAGATCGACCCCTCCTTCGCGGAGGTCTACAAGACCAGATTCAAGAAGTGGACCCCGCGGGAGTACGTGGCGCTGGCCACCGAGAACCCCGTGCAGTTCGATCCCGGCACCAAACAGCAGTACACCAACATCAACACCTTCGTCGCGGGCCTGCTCATCGAGAAGATCACCGGCCGCTCTTACGAGCGCGAGGTCACCAACCGCATCCTGCGCCCGTACGGCATGCGCGACAGCTACCTGCCCGGCGACTCGGTCCGCATCCACGGCCGCCACCACCAGGGCTACCAGCTCGTCCCCGAAGGCTTCCCCGACTCCACCCGCTACGGCGCGGCCTTCGTGGTGAACATGACCAAGATGAGCGTCACCTCCACCTGGGCCTCGGGCGACCTCATCTCGACCACCGCCGACCTGGAGAAGTTCGTCCGCGCGCTGTTCTCGGGCAAGATCGTGCCCTCAGCGCAGCTGGAGCCGATGTTCACGGTCCCCCGCGTGACGACCTACGGCACGTGCGAGCCCGCCGCGTACACCTCAGGCATGAGCAGAATGGTCCTGCCCGGCGGCCTCGTCGCCTACGGCAAGACCGGCGCCCGCTACGGCTACTCGGCAGGAGTGGGCGCCACCCGCGACCTGAGCAGGACCCTCGTGTACTCCATCAACTCCACCGACGCCAAGTCCTCCGGCCAGAACCAGCGCGGCCTGGCCGTGGCACTGGCCGCCCTGCGATGAACGACGGCAAGCCCGCCGCGTGACCCAGACGAACCCGACGAGGACGAATGACCCCGCAGCGCGGTCCACCCTGATCGCGTCGGCCGCGCACCGTGGACCGCGATGATCCACCAGCGCTGAATTCGATGACCGCGCAGCGATGATTTCCTGTTCGCGCCCGAGTCTGACTGTCGATGGAGGCGGACCGAGGACTGGGCCACTCACGTCATCGACACGAATCGGACAAGCAGGAGGCGATATGAGCGGCATCAGGGTATTGGTGGCGGGGGCCGGCATCGCGGGGCCGGCGCTGGCCCACTGGCTGCGCCGGCGGGGGGCCGAGGTGACCGTGGTGGAGCGCGCCCCGGCGCTGCGCCCCGGAGGGCAGGCGGTGGACGCGCGCGGGGTGGCCAAGGAGGTCATCCGGCGGATGAGGCTGGACTCGGCGGTACGCGCCGCCTGCACCGATACCGCCGGCGCGTACATCGTGGACACGGACGGGAACGTGCTGGAGACCCACCGCGCGGACGACCACGACGGCGACGGGTTCATCGCGGATATCGAGATCCTGCGCGGGGATCTGTCCCGAGTGCTCTACGACGACACCCGGGACGGTGTCGAGTACGTCTTCGGTGACCGGATCGCCGAGCTCAGCCAGGACGCGGACGGGGTTGACGTGGTCTTCGCCGGCGGCGACCGGCGGCGCTTCGATCTGGTGATCGGGGCCGACGGGCTGCACTCGCAGTTGCGAGCGATGGTCTTCGAGCCGCGCGAGCACCTCATCCGCCATCTCGGGCTCGTGCTGGCCTTCTACAGCGTGCCCAACGAGTTCGGCGTGGACCGCTGGATGATCGACTATCAGGAGGCCGGACGGTCCGCCGGCCTGCGGCCCATCCCGGACGCCACCCGGGCGATGGCCATGTTCTCCTTCCCCGCGGCCGACTTCGACGTCGACTACCGCGACGTCGCGGCGCAGAAGCGCCTGCTGTGCGAGCGGATGGACGGTTTCGGCTGGTTGACCCCGCGCATCCTCGCGCACGTGGACGACACCCCGGACTTCTATCTGGACCAGGTCGCTCAGGTGGTGATGGACCGCTGGTCGAGCGGACGGGTGGCGCTGCTCGGGGACGCGGCGTGCAGCGCGTCGCCGATGTCCGGGGCGGGCACCGGGCTGGCCCTGGTCGGCGCCTACCTGCTGGCCGGAGAGCTGGCCGCCGCCGGGTGGGACCCGGAGGCCGGGTTCGCCGGCTACGAGGCCCGGATGCGCCCGTACGTGGAGGCCAACCAGGAGATCGGCCGGTTGCACGTGCACAGCCTCGGGGTTCCGGGGCCGGATGCCGAGCCGAGCCCCGATTTCGCCGGCGAATGGTTCACCGAACTGGTCGAACGTGCGCTCAACGGCGTCGAGCTGCCCGACTACGCAGGGGTGCCGGACTCCGGGGAGTCGGCCGGACAACCGATGATCTCGTCGGCCAACCCGTAGGCCACCGCCGTGGCCGCGGTGAACCCGCGGGCCCGACCGAGTCGGTGGCGACCTGCTCCACCGGCTCGGACTTTCGCGAGCCACTTCGCGCGTGCCCGGTTTGTAGGTGTGTGGCGTAGCGATAAACGCCAGCCACGAAGGCACATCGCCTGTACGCCGAGTTGCTCCCGGTGGCGGAACGGGTCCGGGCAGCGACGTCGAGGAGTGATCCCCCTCGAAATCGGCGATCGCATTGGCCTCATGGGGAAACCCGGCCAGAATCGCGATCAAAGCGGGTTCCAGACCACGCTGGATCCCGGCGACTGCTTCCAGGGAGAGGCGGTTCCTGCATGGTCGTCTACAACCCGAACGACGCCACGCTGCAGCGCGACCCGTACCCGACATACGAGGCGCTGCGGAACGAACAGCCCGTCTACCACAACCCCGACCTGGACTTCTACGCGCTGTCGCGGCACGCGGACGTGGCCGCCGTCTGGCGCGACAGCCAAGGCGTCTACTCCTCCGACCACGGCGTCACCCTGGAGCAATGGAGCCCCGACGCCCGCCGGTCGATGAGCTTCCTGGCCATGGACCCGCCCGATCACACCGCGGTACGCGGCCTCATCTCCCGAGCCTTCACCCCCGGACGCATCCACCGTCTCGAACCACGCATCCGCGAACTGGCCCGCACCTACGCGACCACCGCGATCGAGCAGGGCTCATTCGACTTCATCACCGGCTTCGCAGCCCGCGTACCCGTCGACGTGATCAGCGAGCTCATCGGCGTCCCGGCCGCCGACCGGCCGATGCTGCTACGGCTCAGCCAGCAGATCATCCAGCGTGACGACCTGACCGGCCGGCTCACCGCAGGGGTACGGCAGGCCAACCTTGAACTCCACACCTACTATCGGCAGCTCATCACCGAACGCCGCCGGCAGCCGCAGGACGACCTCGCCACCGCGCTGCTGGAGGCCGAGCTCGACGGCCGTCGGCTCCAGGACGCCGACGTAGCGGCCACGCTCATGCTGCTGGGCGTCGCGGGCAACGAGACCACCATCAAGTTGATCGGAACGGCATGGCGCTTGGCCTGGACACATCCCGACCTACGCGAACAGATCTGGACCGGCCGAATCCCGGTGCGCGCATGGGCGGAGGAGACACTGCGCTTCGAGGGCCCCTCGCAGTACACCATGCGGCGCACGACCAGATCCCTGACCTTACACGGGGTCACGATCCCCCAGGACGCCCGGGTGCTGCTGGTGATCGCGGCGGCCAACCGCGACGACCGCGCGTTCCCCGACGCCGACCGCTATGACCCGCGCAGGGACACCAGCCAGACACTGGCGTTCGGCCTGGGCCCGCACTTCTGCCTGGGCGCCTCCCTGGCCCGGCTGGAGGCAGCTGTTGTGCTGGAGGAGCTCGTCTCAGCCGTAGAGGTCAACTACGACATCGACCCAGCGGGCGTCCGGTGGGCGGGCAGCCCCAGCATCCGCGGACTGGTGACCCTTCCCACCACAGTCAAACCCCGAGGCCGCCGCGCAGCAGACCCAACCCACTAGCCGACGAGGAGCTGGCCGAACGTTCCGCACAGGGCCCGCTCCCAACCCCGTCCAGCGCCAGTACGACACCCGCACCACGCCAGGGTCAACCAGGTCGAATTCTCACGCGGCAATACACGGACGCGCCTTGAGAGGCCGAGATACGTACGACGCGATCGGTCCAGACCGCGCAGACGGGGAGCGCGGGTGGGTGGGCGATCGGGCTTCTTGACCTTAAGTGCGGTTGAGATTCTAGGCTCGTCGGCGACTCATCCAAGCAGGACGATCTAAGGAACTCGACTGTGACGACCTTGGTAACGGGCGCTACCGGGAACACCGGCCGGCACGTTGTGGCAGAGCTGGTCCGGCGAGGCGAGCGGGTCCGGGCGCTGACGCGGGATCCGGCGGCGACCGCGGGGAGGTTTCCGGCTGAGGTGGAACTGGTGCAAGGCACGCACAACGCACCGGAGAAGCTGGGCGCCCCGCTGCGGGGCGTCAGCCGGCTGCACATCACGGTGACGGCTGGGCTGGCGGAGGTGGGGCCTGAGTTGGTGGAGCGGGCGGTCGGTGCGGGTGTTCGGCGCATCACCGTGGTGTGGGGTGGCGCGGTGGGGCCGGTTGAGGAGGCGGTGGCGGGCTCGGGGGTGGAATGGACACGGCTGGAAGCACAGGAGTTCATGTCCAACACGTTGACCTGGGCCGACTCGATCCGAGCCGAGGGTGTGGTCAGGGAACCGTACGACTTTCCCAGCGCCCTGGTGCACGAGGCCGACATCGCGGCCGTGGCGGCGGTCGCGTTGCTCGATGACGGTCATTCAGGGCGGTCGTACAACCTCACCGGACCCGAGTCGCTGACCCCGAGTGAGCGGATCGCGATCCTGTCCCGGGCTGTCGGCCGGGACATCGCCTTCCAGTCGATAACGCACGAACAGGCCATCGACCGGCTGACAGCCACCGGTGTGTCACGGGCGGATGCCGAGTATGTCGTCGGCTGGTATGCGGCGCCCGATGCATCCTCCACGACCGTGGACGACACGGTGACCCGGGTGACCGGCCGTCCGGCGCGTACGTTCACACAGTGGGTGGACGAACACGCGGACCGCTTCTAGGCCCATGAGCGCGGCTCGCCGTATCCCCAAAAAAGGGCGGGCCTCAAGGAGGCCCGCCCAGGGGCTAGTGCTTGTCCCTCACCAGGCCGAACAGGTCCAGGCCGAGCAGGAGCGGGTCGTGGTCCGAGGCGCGGTACGGGCCGGGGCTGTACAGGTCGCCCGCGGTCCTGAACTCGGTGTTGTAGTCGTAGTAAACGTCTTCGTCGGCGTTGACGTGCCAGATGGTGGCTCCGGCGATGCGGCGCATCACCTGCTTGGTGGTGAGGATGTGGTCGAGTTCGCCGGAAGCGCCGCCGAAGACGTAGCTGTAGCGGCCGGCGAGCGGGACGAACTGCTTGCTGACACTGCGCAGCCCGGCGGAGGCGAAGGTTTGGATCGGGTCCTCTTCGCTGTAGGCGTTGAGGTCGCCGACGATGAGCGGGTTGACGAGCTTCTGCTTCTTGATCATCTCAAGGATGGCCTGTGCCTGGAGGACGCGCTGGGCGTTCCAGCAGCCCTGGCCGAGGTCGGCGTTGTCACCGCTGGCGTCGCCGCAGCTCTTGGACTTGAAGTGGTTGGCGATCACGGTGAACGGGCGCAGTGACAGCAGGAGCTTGGTGGAGCGGAAGGTCTGGGCCAGCGGCGGGCGGGCGTTGAAGAAGCGGGGGTCGGAGATGGTCTTGGGCGAGCCGACGGGCTTCACGACGGCCGGCTTGTAGATCATCGCGACCGCGATGGCGTCGGTGCCGGGGCCGGGGTGGGTGATGAGCTTGTACGTGCCCGCGCCGACCGCCGTGTTGAGCGCGTCGACCAGGGCCTCCAGGGCGGCCGGCTGGAAGCCGGTGCCTGCCAGGTCGGGCCTGGGGTTCTCGACTTCCATGAGGCTGACGACGTCGGCGTTGAGCGCCTTCAGCGTGGCCACCTCCTTGGCCAGCTGGCGGTCGCGCTCGGTGAGCGTGTTGGCGCCGCGCGGGGTGAAGTCGGGGTTGTACGGCGGGTTCGGGTAGCCCGCGGCGTTCAGCGTGGTGAACCAGTTCAGGGTGTTGAAGCTGGCGATCCGCACGTCGCCGCCCACCTTGGCGGGCGCCGTGGTGCGGGCGTTGTCGCGGGTGAAGGTGAGCGAGCCGGTCGGGTGCACGAGGTACTTGACGTTCGTGCTGGTGGAGCCGTACGCGCCCTGGTTGAGCACGCCGGTCAGGCCGCTGACGCCGTCACCGGAGCGGGCGAGCTGGTCGCCGGCCGGGTAGTGCGGCATGGGGTTGGGGTTCTGGCCGGAGGAGCCGTCGTCGATGACGACGGAGCGGCGCAGGTCGGCGGCGGGGTCGACGCCGGGGCGGTCGGTCGGGATGTAGAGGCGTCCGCCGGTGGCCGCGAGGAGCTGGCCGTAGCGGGCGTGCCAGTAGTTCTCGCTGATGGTCAGCTTGCCGGGCACCGTCACCAGGACGCCTTCCAGGCGTTCGAAGGTGTCGGCTGCGGCGATCGGCAGGGTGAGGGTGGCGGCGGCGATGGTGCCGGTGCCGCAGGCGTCGACCGCGGTGACGGTGGACAGCTGGGTGGCGCCGCCGAACTCGGTGGCGGTGCCGGAGACCTTCACCCGCGTGCCCACGCTCAGCGCGGTGGAGGCGAAGTTCGGGGCGAAGACGAACAGGCCGTCGGAGGTGGCCGGGTCCGCGTCGGGTGTGTCGTCCTGGACGAAGAAGCCCGAGCGCGCGGTGGCGCTGGTGAAGGTACGGGTGACGACGCCTTCGACGCGGACCTGCTGGCCGGACAGCGGGGTCGCGGCGGCGGCACCCTGTACGTCGGCGATCTGGTGTGTGGGGGCGGTGTCGCACGGGTTGGTCGTCGGTGTCGGGGTCGGCGTCGGGGTGGGTTCTCCGCCGCCGGGGCCGGTCTGGCCGGCCAGGTTGGTGGGCGTCGGGGCGCCGGCGGCTAAGTCGGCGGCGTTGTTGTCGGTGTCGACCGGGGTGGCCGCGCGGCTGATGGAGTTGCTGTTGGACGGCGCCGGGGCCGGGGCTCCCTCGAAGGCGTTGGCGCTCGTGCCGTACCCGATGAAGTCGATCACGCCCGGGGCGGTGACCACGTCGGAGCCGACCAGCGCGGTGGTGCTGGAGACCAGGGCGACCTTGCCCGCGGTGGCGCTCATCGGGATGGTCCCGGTGGCGTCGGCGGGCGGTAGAGGCTTGTCGGTGACGGTGGTTCCGGCGGCCTCCTGGACGAGCAGGCGTCTGCCGGGAGGCAGACTGCCGCTGAGCGGCGTCACCTGCCAGGTCGTGCCCGCGGCCGAGGCGTACTGCACGCTCCAGCCGCTCAGGCTCACCGGGTCCGAACCCAGGTTGTACAGCTCGATGAAGTCGTTGCTCCAAGTGGCGCCGGAGTTGCCTCCGCCGCCGTAGACCTCGGCGATGACGACATTGGTCGACACCGCTCCTGCCGGGGCGGCCCCGGTGATGGCTCCGGCCGCCAGCGTGGCGGCCACGAGTGCCGCCTTGGCACGTCTGGTCATGTGAGATCTCCTCGTAGAAAAGCGATTCGCAGCATTTCTACAGGTAGATCGTTGTTTATGTCTTTGACACGATGTGCCGAGCATGGCGGCCTCCGGCTGGAGGTTGTCGGCCAGGCTCAGGTGGGGGCGAGACCCAGGTCGAACGGCGGCCGCGTGAATCGACGCGACCGCCGAACCCTATTTCACAGGACCGCCTCGGCGGCGGCTTCGCCGGAGCGGATCGCGCCGTCGATGTAGCCGTACCAGCGGGTCGCCGTCTCGCTGCCCGCCCAGTGGATGCGGCCCACCGGTTCGCGTACCGCCGGGCCGTACCGGGTCCAGGTGTACGGGGGGAAGAGCGCCGCGTACCCGCCTCGGCTGAACGGGTCGGCGCTCCAGTCGTGCCGGACCGCGGCGAGAGGCCGCGCCGCCTCGGCGCCGAACAGCCGGGTGAGCTGGTTCAGGACCGCCTCCTGCGGCGCGGGCCTGTGCATGACGGCGACCAGGACGCCGCGTCCGCCTGATCGCGGGCTGCTGTCGGCGACGCCGTCGACGGGTCCGCGCAGGCTGAGCGCCTGCCCGCTGAAGCCGGCAGCGCGCCAGAACGGCCCGCCGTACACCAGGACGCATTTGATCGCCCCGCCCATGGGCAGGCGCTGCGTCAGGCGGTCGCGGGCGGCGGGCAGCGGCGGGTCGTAATGGATGCGCCCGGCCAGGGTCGGCGGGATCGCCACCACCACCTGACCTGCCCGCACGCTGCGCCCGGAACCGGTCGTGACGACGACGTGGGAGGCGTCGCGCGTGATCGCGCGCACCGGCGTGGCCAGGCGGACGCGGTCTCCGAGCCGGGCGGCCAGCCGCCGCGCCATCTCGCCCGCGCCGCCGTCGAGCCGGTCCTGCTGCGCGCCGCCCTCGGTGGCCATCACCGCGCGCAGGCCACCGGCCGCCCTGGCGTAGAACAGCGCGTGCAGGAGCGACAGTTCGCCGGGCTCACAGGCCCACAGCAGCCTGCTCGCCGCCGTGAACAGCTCGCGTCCCCCCGTCGTCCAGAGGGTACGGCGCAGCCAGCCGCCCAGCGTCTGGCCGTCGAGCCCGGCGGCGCCGGACCCGGTCCAGGGAGAACTCGGGTCGATCGTCCGGGCGAGCCGTTCGAACCTGGCCATCGCCTGCGCCAGATCCAGCGTCTCGGGCACGCTCAGCCGGGGCACGGTCCCCCGCCAGGGCCGTACGCGCCCGGCGGCCGTCTCCATCAGGTGGTCACCGGCGTTGTAGGTGGCGAAGACCTCGATGCCGAGCTCCGCGGCGAGGGCATAGGCGCGATCCTGGCCGGGGCCGATGAACTGGCCGCCGAGATCGACGCTTTCGCCGCCGGCCTCGACGGTGCGCGTACGCCCGCCGACATGGTCGCGCGCTTCCAGCACGAGGACGTCGGCGCCCCGCCCGAGCAGGACGTTCGCACAGGTCAGCCCGGCCATTCCGGCGCCGACGACGACAACGTCTGCGCGATCGGGGGTGTGGTGGTCGGTCATGGCACTCCTTGGGTGCGTCATGCCATGCCACGGACGCGTCGCGGGAAGCGGACGCGTTCACGGCACGGCGAACACGTCAGCGCACCCACCACCACCATGGCGCCGACCTACTGATCACACCTTACGGCTCCCGGGGTCGCGGTCGGTCGCCGCGATCACCCGCATGAGCGCCCCGTGGAGGTGCTGGAGCTCGGCGAGCTCCATGCCGAGCCGTTCGACGATGGCCGGGGGGATCTTCTCGGCTTCGGCCCTGAGCGCGCGGCCGGCGGGGGTGAGCGTCACCGCCAGGGCGCGTTCGTCCTTGGTGTTGCGTTCGCGGCTGAGGTAGCCGAGGGCCTGGAGCCGCTTGAGCAGGGGCGACAGGGTGCCCGGGTCGAGGCGGAGCAGTTCGCCCAGTTCCTTGACCGACAGCGGCTCGTGCTGCCAGAGCGCCAGCATGACCAGGTATTGCGGATGGGTCAGCCCCATGGGCTGCAGCAGCGGACGGTACAGGCCGATGACGCTGCGCGAGGCGATGCTCAGGGCGAAGCAGACCTGGCGGTCCAGGGCCAGGAGATCTGTTGTGTCTGTCACAGACTCCATGTGTGTACGCCTCCGGGTGACGGCCGCTAGATTAGTTGGTGTACAAATTAATAGCCTACCAACCAATGCCGCACAAAGGGACGCCCGCATGTTTCACCGCAAGCCGCTGGAGGAGCGCATCGCCGAGCGGCAGGCCAAGCTGCCTCCGCTCAAGGAGGGCAAGCACTTCGAGCACGGCCCGGCCAAGTTCGTGTTCATCTCGCTGCTGGTCGCCGTGGTGCTCATGCACGTCGTCGGCCTGGCCATCGTCATGCACTTCGCCTGAGCCCACGCCCCCGGGGGCCGGAGGCGTGGGCGGCGGGGACGGCTACCTTGTCACGGTCAGCGTGAAGGTCGCCGTGCCGGTCTTGCCGTCGGCGGAGCGCGCCCTGACCACGACCGGGTAGGTGCCGGGCGGGGTCGCCTGGCCGAAGCCGGTCAGGAGGGTGATCGAGCTCCGGCCGCCCTGCGGGATGGTCGCAGGCGTCATCAGCGGGTGAACCCCCGCGGGCAGTCCGGACAGCGACAGGGTCAGGTTCCCCGTGCCGCCGGTCGCGGTGGCGGAGGTCGTGGCCATCATGCCGGAGCGGACCGAGGCGGCGGGCGGGTTGAGCGTCACCTTCACCTCGCCCGTCGGCGGATCGCCCTCGACGGTGAGCGTGAGGGTCGCGGTGGCGGTCTTGCCCGCGGCGTTGGTGGCGGTGACCGTGATCGGTGAGGTCCCGGCGGGGGTCGAGGCCGAGGTCTCGACGGTCAGCTTGGCGGTGTCGCCGGTCATGATCGAGGTGGGCTGGAAGACGGCCCTGGCCCCGGCCGGCAGCCCGGCGGCGGTCAGGGTGACGGACTCGGGGGCGCCGGTGGCGGTCGAGACGACGGTGGTCGAGACGTACTTGCCGGGGGTCGTCCTGACCGTCGCCGGATTGAGCGACAGGCCGAACTCGCCCGGCTGCTGGCCGCCGATCTGCTCCTTGACCCAGTCGCCCATGTCGTTGGTGAGGCGGCCGTAGACGCTGTACCACTTGAAGTCGGCGCGGCTCCACGACGCGACGCCGACGATCTTGCCGTCGATGATCAGGGGGCCGCCGCTGTCGCCGGGCAGGATGGTGACCCGGCCGTCGCCGTACCCGGCGCAGATCATGGTGGCCGTCTTGAAGCCGGCGCCCACGCCCTGGCAGAGCCGTTCGCCGTCCACGACGGGCAGCGTGGCCTTGTCGAGGGTGACGTCGCGGGCGGTGTCGTTGAAGTCCTTCTTGCCGTAGCCGAAGCCGAGCCCGTCCCGCCCGGGTACGGCCAGCCGCTCGTCGGCGGAGGTGGCGACCGTGGCGTAGACCCCGCCGGGCACCGGGATGTCGTCGGCGACGGTCACGACGGCCACGTCGTAGCCCTGGTCGAAGTTGACGTACCGGGGATGCTTCTTGTATTCGATCACCCGGGTGCGGAAGCCGCCGCCGGCGTTGAGGTCGTCCAGGCCGTACAGGAAGCTCTTCTCGCCCGCGGCGTCGGCGCAGTGGGCGGCGATGAGGATCTTGCGGGGGGCGATCGCCGAGCCGGTGCACGACTGGCCCTGCGGGCGCGAGCCGCCCTCGCGCAGCCCGGCGATGATGGCGGGGAACTCCTGGACGGTGGCGTTCTGGCCGTTGTAAAAGGCCACCTGCCCGCCGGAGCCGGGGGTGGGGACCGTGTCGGACTCGTAGTTGGCGGCCGGTGGGGTGGCGGGGTCGGCGTGGGCGGCGGGCTGGCCGAGGGGGATCAGCGCCGCCGCGACGGCCAGCGGCAGCAGAGCCCGCAGGTGGGGAAATGTCACGTGTGGTCCTTTCCGCACTCCTGGGGGGAGGAGGTGGGGATACTGCGGACCACGGTCAGCCGGGGCCGGTGCGGCTGACAATCGGGGACGGGGTGGGTAGGGGTACCGACCTTTGCCCGCGGCTACCTACTTCAGCAACTCGGTCCTGGAGTGTTTGCCGAGCTTCTGCAGGATGCGGGCGACATGCGTCTCCACCGTGCGCGGCGACAGGAACAGCATGCCGGCGATCTCCCGGTTGGTGCGGCCGGTGGCCAGCAGCCGCGCGACGTCCTGCTCGCGGGGCGAGAGCGTGTCGCCGTAGCCCCGCCGCCCGCGGCGCACGGAGACTCCAAGGGTGCGCAGGTGGTGGCGGCACCGCTCGGCGTCGTAGGTGGCGCCCAGGGCGGCGAAGGTGTCGCCGAGCTCGGCCAGTTCCTCCACGGCGCCGCCGGACAGCATGAGCCGTTCCGCGGCCAGCGCGGCGTAGTAGGGCGCGGGCAGCTCCTCATACAGCCGCCTGGCCTCCTCGAAGTGCGCCGCGGCCGGTTCGCCGTCGGCCTGGGCGAGTTGCCCTCCGGCCATCCGCACGGCCGCGGCGGCCAGCGGCGCGTGCCGCCCGGCGAGCCCGCGTTCGAGCTCCGCGAGGAGCCTGCGCGCCTCCTCGGCCCGCCCGCTCTCCAGCAGGGCCTCGACCGCCACCGGGACCAGCTCGCCCGTCCACGCCCACACGCCCTTGGTCCGCGCGACGTGCAGCCCGCGCTCGACGTCGGTGACGGCCAGTTCCCGCTCGCCTCTGGCCAGGCGCGCCCTGGCGCGCGCCGCGAACGCGCTGAGCGCGACGGGGATGATCGACTCCTGGGGTACGGCGATGCCGGTGCCGGCCAGCCAGCTCTCCGCCTCCTCCCACTCTCCCCGGGCGGTGGCCAGCCAGCCCAGCACCAGCGACAGCTCGCTGGCGACCGGCAGCAAATCGCGGTATTCCTCCAGCAGCCGCAGCGTGCGCTCGTCCAGGCCGTCCCAGTGGCCGAGCACCCAGTCCAGCCGGGCCTGCGTGGCCTGCCCGGTGCTGGTCACGAACGTCGCGCCGACCTGCGCGGCCAGGTGCAGCCCGTCGCGCAGCAGGTGCCCGGCCTGCTCGTAGCGGCCGGTGCAGACGCAGGAGTCGGCGAGGTTGCAGCGCAGCCGGGCCAGGTGCCGCTGGGCGCCGGGCCCGGAGGCCTGGTCCGGCACCCGCAGCGGGCCCGGGTCGCCGACGGTCACCAGCGACGGCAGGTAGTTGGCCAGGAGCGACATGCGCAGCTCACCCTCCGGGACGCTCTTCAGCGCCACCTTCAGCCGCTGCGTCCAGGGGTGCAGCCGCGCCAGCGGCGTGGTGCCGAGGTAGGGCAGGGCGAGCGAGGCGATCGCCCTGGCGACCAGGTCGGGCCGGTCCTCCAGCTCGTCCACCGCCTTGGCGATCGCCGCCCGGCCCTCGTCCAGCCCTTCGGCCTGGCGGATCAGCATCCAGCCGAGGAACAGCCGCACCTCGCCTCTGGCCGCGGCCGACAGGCGCGGGTCGTCCAGCAGCCGTTTGAGCGTGGTGGACGGGTCGCGCTGGTCCAGGCCGGTGTGCGCGATCTCGCCGAGCTTGATGGCCAGCCTGTCGACGTCTCCGGCGGGCAGTCCGGGGTCGTTGAGCAGGCGCTGGAGCAGGTGGGTCGCGGTGGCGGTGTCCCCGACCTGCACGGCGGCGTCGGCCGCGGCTTCGCCGTAGCGCAGCGCGTCCTCGGTCAGGCCGGCCTGACGGCTGTGGTCGGCCAGGCGGACCAGCGGCGGCGGGTCGAGGCGGCGCAGCACCTCGATCACCCGGACGTGCAGGCGGCGGCGTTCGTAGCCGGCCATGGTCGCGTAGACAGCCTGCCGGGCCAGGGCGTGGCGGTAGCCGTACACGCACTCGTCGAGCTCGTGCAGGACTCCCCGGTCGAGTGCGGCGCCGAGCGCGGTCCGGCAGCGCTCGTCGCCAAGGCCGGACACCTCGCGCAGGTGCTCCAGCGTCGCGGGGGTGCCCAGGACCGCCACGGCCTGCGCCAGCGCGATCGCGTCGCCGGACAGGCTCGCCAGCCGCTCGGCCATGGCCTCGCGCAGCAGCACGGGGACCTCGGCGTTCTCCAGGAGGCGGCGGGCGGCCGCGCCGTCCAGGGGCACACCGCCCGCCGATGAGCGGACCGCCCTCAGGGTCTCCTCGATGACGAACGGCAGGCCGGCCGTGCGCTCGTAGAGCCGGGTGGCGAAGTCCAGGGGGACGGAGCCGCCGAGGATGCAGGTGGCCAGGGTGCGGACGTGGTCCAGGGTCAGGGGGCGCAGCCGTACCACGATGCTGCCTGCGCGGGGCGGCGGGCGGTAGGCGCGGCCGAGCGGCACGCCGCCCGCGACCTCCTCGCGCCGGTAGCTCAGCACGACGGCCAGGTTGGCCGGCGGGTTCGACAGCAGGAACGACAGCAGGTTGCGGGTGCCTTCGTCGCTCCAGTGCAGGTCCTCGATGAGCAGCAGGGCCGGTCCCGCGGCGGCGAGCACCTCGCGGACCGCGCGGAACAGCCGGTGGCGCTCGGCCTGGGGGTCGCCGGTGGGGGCGGGCGACTGCGGCAGGTGCTCCGACAGCTCGGGCAGCAGGTCGCGCAGCATGCCGGTGACGGGGCTGAGCCGGGCGCGCTGGAAGGGGTGGGTGTAGCCGCGCAGGCCGTCCACGGCCTCCAGCACGGGACCGAACGGGAACGGCTCGCGCAGCGGCTGGCAGTAGCCCGTCAGGATCCGTAAGCCGGCGAGGTCCGGCTGGGCGATCAGCTCCCCGGCCAGGCGGCTCTTGCCGACGCCCGCCTCGCCCTCGATCATCGCCACCGCGGGCCGGGCCGACAGGACCGCGAGCAGGTCGCCCAGCTCCTGCTCCCGCCCGACGAGCACGGGCGACCTCGTCCGTATCCGTGTTACCGCCGACTGTCCTAAGGCTGCGGTCATGTCGTGTCCCGTTCACGTGCTCGGTTGGACAACGCCGGATAACAGGCCGTGAAATGCCGAGTTTAGGGGTTGGTGGCCCTACGGGGAACCGTGCGTCGCGTACCCCTACCCACCCTCCTACGGATGACCGGCGTCCGGGGGCCGCCTCACCATGGCGGCCAAGTTCCCGAGCCGGGCGCTGCCCGGCCGCAGGAAACGGAGACCCCCCGTGACAGACCGCACCTCCTCGCGCCGCCGCGCGGTGGCCTTACTCCTGGCGGTGGCGACGGCCGCGCTGGGACTGGACGTCACCCCAGCGCAGGCCCTCCAGAACCCGATCCGCAACGCCGACGCCCCCGGCTCGATCCCCGGCAGCTACATCGTCGTCTTCCGCGACGCCACCGCCGTCGCCAGGACGACCAGGGACCGGGCGGACGCCCTGGCCGGCAAGTACGGCGGCCGGATCAGCCACGTCTACACGGCAGGACTGCGCGGCTTCGCCGCCCGGATGGACGAGCGGGCCGCCGCGCGCCTGGCCGCCGAACCCGGCGTCGCCTACGTCGAGCAGGACGGCATGGCCCGCGTCGCCGACCGCCAGCCCAACCCCACGTGGGGCCTGGACCGCATCGACCAGCGCGCCCTCCCCCTGGACCGCGGCTACACCTACCCCGGCAAGGCCGAGAACGTCACCGCGTACGTCCTGGACACCGGCATCTTCAAGGGACACACCGACTTCGGCGGGCGGGCCGCCGACGGCTACGACTTCATCGACGACGACGCCGTCGCCCAGGACTGCCACGGGCACGGCACCCACGTCTCCGGCACCGTCGGAAGCGCCACGTACGGCGTGGCCAAGGGCGTCGCGCTGGTGGGCGTGCGCGTGCTGGACTGCTCCGGCAACGGCCCCTGGTCCGGCGTCATCGCCGGCCTGGACTGGGTGATCGCCAACGCCCGCAAGCCTGCCGTGGCCAACCTCAGCCTGGCCGGCTCCAAGGACACCTCGGTGAACGAGGCGGTACGCCGCCTGGTCGCGGCCGGCATCCCCGCCACCATCGCGGCCGGCAACAACAACGGCAACGCCTGCGACACCAGCCCGGCCTCGGAGCCCACGGCGATCACCGCGGGGGCGACCAACAGCTCCGACAACAAGTACTCGTTGTCCAACCACGGTTCCTGCCTGGACCTGTTCGCGCCCGGCGAGGGCGTCACCTCCACCTCCAGCTCCGGCGGCTCCACGACCATGAGCGGCACCTCGATGGCCGCGCCGCACATCGCCGGGGCCGCCGCCCTGTACCTGTCGGCGTACCCGTCGGCCAGTCCCGACCAGGTGGTCAGGGCGCTCGTGGACAACGCGACGCCGGACGTGGTGCGCGGTCCCGGCGCGGGCTCCCCCAACAAGCTGCTCTACACCGGCTTCCTCGGCGGCCCGCCGACCTGCGCCGGTGGCGGCAACAGCGCGGACGTGGCCGTTCCCGACGCGGGGGCCGCCGTGAGCAGCCCGGTGACGGTCACCGGCTGCGACGGCGCGGGGACGAGCGCGACCTCGGTGCGGGTGGACATCGTGCACACCTATTCGGCCGACCTCGTCATCGACCTGGTCGGGCCCAGCGGGGCGGTCTACAACCTCAAGAGGCCGGGGGGCGTCGGCTCGGCCGGGGGCGTGCACGAGACGTTCGCGGTCAACACCTCCGCCGAGACCAAGAACGGCACCTGGAACCTGCGGGTCCGTGACGTCTACACCTACGACGCCGGCGCCATCGACGCCTGGACCCTCACCTTCTGACCCAGCCGCCGCCGATCGACCACGCCCGTGGCGTCTCGGCGGCGGTCTTCAGGCCCATCGCGACCTCAAGCCCGGACGCCGAAGAGTTCGTCCTCCACGTGGTCAAGGGCCAGCCGTACGGCGCCCAGGGCGACCGACTCGGCGCCCAGCGTCGAGGCCTCCACCCGGAGGGGGAACAGGCAGATCTCGGCCAGTTCCGCCCGCAGCGGCGCCGCCAGCAACTCCCCCGCGCCCGACATGCCGCCACCCACCACCACCAGCTCGGGATCGACGGTGAGCACCGCGGCGCCGATGCCCTTGGCCAGGTCCCGGGCGAAGGCGCGGACGATCGTCGCCGCCTCCCGGTCACCCTGGCGGACGGCCTCGAAGACCCGCTCGGCGGCGCTCCTGGCCGAGCCTGACCACCGCCGGCCTGCCCGCCGCCACCCGTCACCAGCTCTATGCAGCCAGACTCACCACCAACACCCCGGCCACGATCAGGTACGAGCTCAGCGGCGGCGCCCTGCCCCAGGGGCTCTCCCTCAACCAGGACACGGGCGGCATCATCGGCACTCCCCGGCACGCCGGGAAGGCCACCTTCACCATCACCGCCCACAGCACCGCCGGGCTTCCCGAAGCGAAGGCCACCTACGAACTGACGGTCCGCCGCTAGAGCGTCCTCGCGGGCGGCCCGGAAAGTGCAACAGCGCGGGGCGCAAAGTCCATGGAGTCCCGGGTGCGGATGGGGCACGGTGACTGATCAAGAGCTTGTTCGGGCCCTCGCGAGGAGGACATCCGTGTTACCGTCCCGGACTTGGCGCCTCGGCGCCGTCGCGCTCCTGCTGGCCGTGGCATCGGTGGTCGGAGGTGCCACACCGGCATCGGCGGCCACCTACTCGATCTCGGTGGGAAGCACCGGCGCCTGGTCGCATCCGACCGACACACCGGCCACGCCGTACATCGACAAGAACGGCACGTTCTACTTCCAGCAGTCCGCCGCGCTGTACGGCGCGACGCAGCCGAGATACTGGGACTTCTACACCGGCGCCAACTTCGACAACGCCGGCCGGTCCGCGGCCATCAGCAACGCGGTCAACCCGAACAACTCCGCCGATCGCAACAACGACACGACGTGGCGCTGCAACAACAGCCCCACCGGCGTCGAGTCCACCTCCGCGCCGTCCGGTTCGGGATACTCGCAGAAGAACTTCTGCGGGCTGATCGGCCTGTGGGTCGATCCGGACACCGGCCACTGGCACGGCCTGGTGCACAACGAGTTCACCCCGCAGCCGTTCGGCGACGGCCTGCACTACGACGCGATCGACTACGCCGTGTCGGCCAACCAGGGTAGGACGTGGTCGATCACCGGCCACGCGATCACCTCGCCGTTCAGCACCAGGCGCGGTGACACCACCGCCTTCCCCCAGCAGACCTACCACTACGGCGACGGCGACCAGCGGCTCTACGCCGACACCGCCTCGGGGTACTTCTACGTCTATTACGGCTCGCGCCTGGTGAACAAAGGCGGCGGTTGGGTCGCGTTCTACTCGCACGTGGCGCGGGCGCCGATGTCGGCGAAGATGGCTCCCGGCTCGTGGCAGAAGTGGTTCAACGGCTCCTGGTCGCAGGCCGGCGTCGGTGGCCGGGAGAGCAACCTGGTGCCCGTCACCGCCGCCAACCCGAACGGGTACACCCCGGCGGACAAGGAGTACAACCCGAACAACACCGGGACCGTCAGCCAGCAGATCGCCGCCGGGAAGACCCCGCCGACCTCGCCGCTGTTCGTCATGAACATCACGTACAACGCCTACCTGGGCCTGTACATGGGCACCCCGCAGGCGGTCGACCAGTCCGGCGACGCGGCGCAGGAAATCTACGTCACCGACGACCTGTCCACCGCGAAGTGGCAGCTGGCCGGGAACACCGGCGGCTATCGCACCGCCTCCTGGTACCGCTGGTTCCTCGACGGCGCGAACAGGACCAGCTCCACGATCGTGGGTAAGTCCTTCCGTAACTACTGCTCGATCGCCTGCTCGGGCGGCCGCTCCGGCGAGTACGTCAACGTCACCATGACGTCTTCCGCGCCGGTGACGTCACCGGTCGACCCGTCCAGGACGTACACCGTCTCCAGCGGCGCGGGACGCGTGCTCGCGCAGGCCGCGAGCGGCACGGGCACCGCGGCCGTCGCCCCGACCGGCTCGGCCCGCGAAGGCTGGCGCTTCACCGGCAACGGCGACGGCTCCTACCGCGTCACCAACGCCGCCACCGGGCAGGCGCTCGGCGTCGACTTCAACGCCACGTCAACCCGCGCGTGGGGCACCAAGCCCACCGCCACCGCGCTCGGCGCCGGCCCCACGGTCGGGCAGCAGTGGTTCATCGTGCGCAACAGCTCGCCGGCGAACTCGTTCCGCCTGGTCAACCGGCACAGCAACCTGGTGCTCGGCCTGTCGGCCGACACCGGCCGCTCGGCCGAGACCACGCCGACCCGCCA
This sequence comes from Nonomuraea endophytica, assembly GCF_014203235.1. Classification (GTDB taxonomy): domain Bacteria; phylum Actinomycetota; class Actinomycetes; order Streptosporangiales; family Streptosporangiaceae; genus Nonomuraea; species Nonomuraea endophytica. Next base: position 203,003 of record NZ_JACHIN010000011.1, read on the forward strand.
CTGGACGAACACGACCGGCAACCCGGTCGGCGGCACCCGCACCGCCGCCGAGCAGACCCTCACCTTCACCGACACGGGCGCGCCGCCGGGCAACCTCAACGGCACCCGCACGCTGGTCGCCTCGGGCAAGGCGCTGGACAACCCGGACCACTCCACCGGCACCGGCACCCAGATGGCCACCTGGACACCGAACGGCGGAGCCAACCAGAACTGGGTCTTCACCCAGCAGCCCGACGGCTCCTACCAGATCGTCAACGGCCACTCCCAGCTGTGCCTGGACGTCAGCGGCGGCTCGGCCACCGCGGGCGCCAAGGTGATCCAGTGGACCTGCACGGGCGCCGGCAACCAGCGCTGGGTCGCCACCCCGGCCTCCGGCGGCGGCCACACGATCGCCGCACGGCACAGCGGGCTGCTGCTCACCACGGCGTCGACCGCCGACGGCGCGCTGGTCACGCAGCAAACCGACAGCGGCTCGGCCCTGCAGCGCTGGACCGTCAACTGAGGTCGGCGACGGCCGCGACGACCTGGTCCACCTCTTGCTCGGTGTTGTAGTAGTGCGGTGACAGGCGCAGGCACCAGTCGACGTCCTTGTCGCCGAAGTCGAACTGCGCGAAGTGGCGGAAGCTGAGCGCCGAGTTGATACGGCGTGCGTCCAAGGCCGCCTTGAACGGCTCCGGCCGCCACCCGTCGACGGCGAAGGTGACCAGGGCGCCCAGTTCCCGGCCATGGTCCAGCACCCGGACTCCGGGCAGCTCGGCGAGCCTGCCGCGCAGGTCTGCGGCCAGGGCGGGGGTACGGCGGGCGATGGCCTCCAGGCCGACCTCGCGGGCATAACGTGCGGCGGCGGCGCAGCCGAGGACGATGGAGTAGGGGAACTCCCAGTCCTCGAACCTGGCCGCCGTCTCGACGGGCTGGTAGCGGCCCGGCTCGACCCAGCGCGCGCCGTACATGTCGATGAAAAGCGGCTCGTAGCCCGCGCGCAGCACCCGGTCGGAGACGTACAGGAAGCCGGAGCCGCGCGGACCGCGCAGGAACTTGCGGCAGGTGGCGGTGAGCAGGTCGCAGCCGATCTCCGCGACGTCGATCGTGTACTGGCCGACGGACTGGCAGGCGTCGACCAGGTACAGGAGGTCCAGTTCGCGGCAGTGCCGGCCGATCTCGGCGACCGGCTGGACCAGGCCGGAGTTGGTGGGGATGTGGGTGGCGGCCACGAGCCGCGGGCGGCGGCCGCGCATCAGTTCGGCCATCGCGCCCACGTCCACGCCGCCTTCGGGCAGGTCGGGCGCGTGCACGACCTGAACCCCGAACCTCTTGCGCAACGACAGGAAGGCGATCTGGTTGGAGATGAAGTCGTTGCGGGTGGTGAGGATGACGTCACCGGCCTCGAACGGGATCGCCGACAGCGCGGTGGAGAACGCGTGGGTGGCGCTACCGGCGAACGCGATGTTCTCGGGAGCGCAGTTGATCAATGCGGCGGTCTCGGCGTAGAAGTCGCGGACCTGGCCGGCGCGGGCGGCGGAGGCCTCGTAGCCGCCGATGTTCGCCTCCAGGTGCAGGTGGTCGACCATCGCGGCCAGCACCGGCGTGGCCAGCAGGCCGCAACCGGCGTTGTTGAAGTGCACGACGCCGGCGGCGCCGGGGGTGTCCGCGCGCAGGGCCGCGACGTCCAGAAGCGATTCTGCCGGAGTTATGGAAGCGCTACTATTGGCTCTCATGTCAGACAGTAGCAGTTCGGCGGAGCTGGCGACCAGCATGCGCGCGATGATCGAACGGCTGTCGCCTGGCGACCGCCTGCCCAGCAGCCGGGAGCTGATCCAGCGCTACCGGGTCGGCCCGGCCACCGTGTCGCAGGCGATCGCCACGCTGGCCGCCGAGGGCGTGGTGATCACCCGTCCGGGCAGCGGCACGTACGTCGCGGCCCGCCACCAGCGGCGCACCGCCGTGGCCGACACCGCCTGGCAGACCGTCACCCTCGCCGACCGGAGCGTGGACACCCGCGTCCTCACCGACACCCTCGGCGCGCCACCCGAGGGGACGATCATGCTGGACGGCGGCTACCTGCACCGATCGCTGCAGCCCGGCAAGATCCTGACCGCGGCGCTGGCCCGCGCGGCACGCCGCCCCGACGCCTGGGACCGCGCTCCCGCCGGCGGTCTGGCGGCGCTGCGCAGCGTGTTCGCCGCCATGGCCCGTGACGGCGTCAGCGCGGACGACATCCTGATCACCGCCGGCGGGCAGAGCGCCCTGTCCATGGCGTTCCGCGCCATCGCCGCGCCGGGTGACCCCGTCCTGATGGAATCACCGACCTATCCGGGCGCGATCGCCGCCGCCAGGGCGGCCGGCCTGCGCCCGGTGCCGGTGCCGATGGACGCCGACGGCCTGCAACCCGAACTCCTGGCCGACGCCTTCGCCATGACCCGCGCACGCCTGCTGTACTGCCAGCCGACCTACCACAACCCCACCGGCACCGTCCTGGCCCCGCAACGCCGCCGGCAGATCATCGACGCTGCCAGAGCCGCGGGCGCGTTCGTGATCGAGGACGACTTCGCTCGTCACCTCGGCCACGGCCCGCCGGTGCCGCCGCCCCTGCTGACCGACGACCGCGACGGCACCGTGGTCTACCTGACCTCGCTCACCAAGCCCGCGGCGCCCAGCCTGCGCATCGGCGCCCTGACCGCCCGAGGTCCGGTGATGGAACGGCTGCGCGCCATCCGGCTGGTCGACGACTTCTTCGTCACCCGGCCGCTGCAGGAGACAGCGCTCGAACTGCTGAGCTCTCCGGGGTGGGAGCGGCATCTGCGTTCGCTGGCCGGGGCGTTGCGGGAGCGGTGCGCTGTATTGGCTGGCGCCGTCGCGCGCGATCTTCCCGGCTGGACCCTCACGCGTGTCGCCGCGGGCGGGCTCCATCTGTGGGTCCGGCTGCCGTACGGCGCCGACGACACCGTGATCGCCGCCACGGCCCGTCAGCACGGGGTCGCCGTCAGCGCCGGGAGCCGCTACTTCGCCACCGAACTCCCGGCCGCCTACCTCCGCCTCGGCTTCGCCGCCACCGGCGACCTGAGCGAACTCACCGAAGCCACCCGCCGGCTCGCGACCGTCCACGCCCTCAGCTGACGCTTCTGCCGCTGGTGACGCCTGTGCGATTTCGCGACATCGGAGCGGTATGCGGCAAGTTCTGCTCTGGAGGCGGGGATCATGCGCGCCCTCCGCGTCGCCTGGGTGGTCTTGATGATCACCCTTCCGGGGGCAGGGGCCCCGGAAATTTCGATGTTGGCGTGGATCATCGTCATGAGCGTGATCTTTGGGATCCCCGCCGTTCGGCGACGCCTCCTCAAGAAGCCCGCCGGCCACGTTCTCCATCGGAACGCTGAGGGTCGCGATCAAGACAGCTGACAGCACGATGGCTCATGAGCTCGGCGCAGGTGGCCGTGTGGGCGCCAGGTGGAGGGCTGGTGCGGCTCAGGCTGATCGGCGGACGACAAGGGTTGGGGCGAAGATGACCGAGGTCGGCGGCTGGTCCGGCTGCTCGATCCGGTTCAGGAGCAGGCGGACGGCCTCGGCGGCCATGTCCTCCACGGGGTGGCGGACGGTGGTGAGCGGAGGGCGGCAGGCGGTGGCCGCGCTGCTGTCGTCGAAGCCGATGACCGCCACGTCGTCCGGCACCCGGCGGCCGTGGTGGCGCAGGACGTACAGGGCGCCCTGGGCCATCAGGTCGTTGGCCACGAAGACGCCGTCCAGGCCGGGGTGCTCGGCCAGGAGCCGTTCCATGGCGGCCTCGCCGCTGTCGTAGGTGAAGCCGCCTTCGGCGCTCGGGATGTACGGCCGGCCGTACGCGGCCATGGCGTCGCGGAATCCGGCCAGGCGCTCCTGGCTGGCGTGCACGCCGAGCGGGCCGGAGATCGTCGCGATGTTTTGCCTGCCGAGCGCGACGAGACGGCTGGCCGCCAGCTTGGCGCCGGCTCGGTGGTCGACGTCGATGTAGCTGATGGGCAGCGCCTGGGCGGGCCTGGCGAACAGGACGGCCGGGACCCGCGCCTCCACCAGGAGAGCCGGCAGCGGATCGGCGGCGTGGGTGGAGACGAGCACGGCGCCGTCGGCGTTGCCCTGGCGCAGGTACGTGACGATCTGCGCGCGGGTCGCGTCGGTCTCGGCGAACATCAGCGTCGGATGCGCGCCACGCCTGCCCAGGAACCCGACAACACCCGCCACCACGCGCCCGAAGAAGGGGTCGGAAAAGAACGACCCACCACCGCCAGCACCCCTACTGACACCCCCGCCAACGCCCTCGCCAATACGCCCATCGGCGCCTACACCCGGCAGCCTGCCGCCGACCTCGTCAAGGTCTCCACCTTCGCCCAGGTATCCGCCGCCACCTACCTCGGAGCCGCCACCTACCTCGAAAAAGTCTCCACGTTCACCCGGGTCTCGGCGTTCACCCAGGCCGCCGCCCCCACGCCTGCCCAGGCTTCCGCCGTCGCTCTGTTCCCCGCGGCCACGCCTGCCAAGGCCTCCGCCCTCGCTCCGGTCCTCGCGGCCACGCCTGCCAAGGCCTCCGCCCTCGCTCCGGTCCTCGCGGCCACGCCTGCCAAGGCCTCCGCCGTCGCTCTGATCCCCGCGGCCACACGTGCCAAGACCTTCGCCTTCACCCTCGTCGTCCTCACCGAAGCCCCCACCGAGGTCCTCGCCGCTGTCCTCGCCGCTGTCCTCGCTGACGTCCTCACCTGCGCCGGAGACGATCAGGGCGATCAATCCGGTCCGCCGTGTGACGAGGGATCGTGCCGCCGAGTTGGGGACGTAGCCGATGTCGGCGATGGCTTTCCTGACCGTCTGCTGGATCACCGGGTCCACGTTGCGGATGCCGTTGATCACCCGGGAGACGGTGGCGCGGGAGACACCCGCCGTACGAGCCACGTCCTCCAGGGTCGGGGAAGCTCCTTCGAGGGCCATATCGCCTTTATAGCAGGATTGGAGAGCGCTCTCCAGAGATCCCCACCGACAAAGGGCGGTCGGTGCATGAACGGCCGGCGAGGACCGCCAAAGGCGCCCGGTTCCGTGTGCCGTGTCCCACCGCCCAGCGTTGGAAAGCGCTGGGCGGAAGGCCGAGCGGTTGGATGTCATCCACGCGGCTTGCCGCCGAGCACAAGTAGGTCCGCTGCCCGGCCGCGCTCGGTGCTGGCGGCCAGGTCCTTGGTCGCGGGGTCGGCGCCCGAGAGGCGGGCCGAGCGGGCAAGGTGCGCCGTCTGCGCGACGTGCTCACGCAGACGGGCGTTGAGGATCCGGTCGAACGCTGGGCCGGAAGCGCTCTCCAGCGCCGCCAACTGGACGGCGGTCGTCATTCCCGGCATGTCATGACCTGCATGGACGTTCGCCGCAGGCAGCCCGGTGCGATGCAGCACTGCCCGCAGGCGCTCCAGCTCTGCCTGGTGGGCGACCAGCATCCGGCCGGCCAGCCGCCGCACCGCGGGATCGTGCCCGCGCTCCCCGCCGAGCCGAAGCAAGGGCAGCGCCCGCTCGTCCATCGCGATCATGAGCTGCAACCAGGCGATGTCGGTGGCGTTGAACCCGGCGGCCGCACGCGGGCCTGTCAGCTGTCCCCCCGTCTGACCGACGGGCCGGTTCCCGGGTTGGTCGACGGGCTGGGTCACGGATGGGCCGACGGGCCGGTTCCCGGGTGGACCGAGCGGCTGGCCATCCGCCTGCCCGACGGGCCGCTTCCCGGGCGGCCCAGCAGGCTGGGTCGCGGGCCGGCCGACAGGCTGGGTCGCGGGCGGGCCCGGCGACCGGCTCGCGGGTTCGGGCTGGCCGGACACCTCGCCCTGGCGCACGGGTCCAGGCAGGCCCGACAGCTGGTCCTTGTCCGCGGGTCCCGGTTGGCCAGGCAACTGGTGCCCGGGGTGGCTGAACGGCCGGGTCGTGGGGGTCGGTTGGCCGGATGGCTGGGTTGTGGGGGTCGGTTGGGTGGGCGACAGGGTTGTGGGGGTTGTTTGGCTGGGCGACAGGGTTGTGGGGGTTGTTTGGCTGGGTGGCTGGGTTGTGGGGGTTGTTTGGCTGGGTGGCTGGGTTGTGGGGGTTGTTTGGCTGGGTGGCTGGGTCGTGGAGGCGGGTTCGGTGGGTGGCTGGGTTGTGGGGGCGGGTTGGGTGGGTGGCTGGGCTTGGGGTGGGGTGAGCTTGTTGTTCGCGGCTTGGGTGGCGTGGTCTTGGTGGTGGGCTGGGGTGGTGGGGTGGGCTTGGCATTGGGCGATCAGGGCCGCGGAGCAAAGCAGGAGTGACCAGGCCAGGGCTGTGCGGGCCTTTGCTGGGAGGCTCCGCCCCCGGGGAGGCGGAGCCGGTCGGGTGGGGGTCAAGGCAGCTCGTAGTTCTCGGTGAGCGCGGCGCCGCGGTGCGGCTTGTACTGGTCGTAGCCCCGGTCGTTGCACTGCAGCCCGCCGTTGATGCAGTGGGTGACGAGGGCGTCGAGGATGGCGTCGTTGTCCCAGGCGTTGAAGAAGTCGTAGTGCCACGTGTACCCACGCCCACTCGACAGGCGGGCCTGCGACAGGTCTCCGTCAGCCGGGAAGGCGATCTTGAACTCCAGCATCGGCACCGCCACCGGGTGGCTGGCCGGGCAGTATCCGGCGGCGGGGTAGGACATGTGGCTCTTGTGGTCGGGGCTGTCCAGGTTGACGCCGTTCCAGCAGCTGGGCGCCTGGTAGCGCACGTTCACCTGGGTCCCGGCGGGGCAGGAGGCGGGAAGGTCCCAGTTGCGGGTGGAGTCGCCGCATTCGAAGCCCTCGACCGTACCGGGAGAGTCGCGGAACTGCTGCAGCGTCGCGGTCGGGCTGCCGACGACGAAGCGGAGTCCCTGCGGGAAGGGCTGGACGCGCCAGTACTCCAGGATGCCGGACTTGTAGTAGATGACCTGGTGGCCGGTCGTCGGGATGAGCTGGTCACCCTTGTAGAAGCTGGGGAACCAGTACGCCGAGCGGTCGTGCGGGTTGGTGCAGGAGGTGCCGCCGGCCAGCAGGGAGGCGGGGGTGCTGTACGCGTTCGTCGTCCGGTTCCCGACAAAGGTGTGCATGTGGGACGCGCCCGGCAGCCCGGGGTAGACGATCGGGTCGTCAGGCCGGTTGGCGGTCAGGGAGCAGTTGGCCTGGAACTCCCGGTGGGTCACCGGGTCGGTGAAGGTGGGCCGGGGCCGGGGTGTGCCTCCGGCGCCGCCGGTGCCGTAGACCTTGAACTCCCACAGCGAGTAGCCGTAGCCGGTGCCCCGGGCGGTGCCGTGCATGCGGACGTACCGGCCAGTGCCGGAGACATCGAGTGTCTGGGTGCCGCCGGTTCCGGTGGTGGTGGAGTAGAGGTCGGTCCAGGTGCCGCCGTCGATGGAGGCCTGGATCTTGAACGCGCGGGCGTACGCCCCTTCCCAGGCCAGCTCGACCTGGGCGATGGCGGCCGGGCCGCCCAGGTCGACCTGCACCCATTGCGGGTCGGCGGCCTGGCTGGACCAGCGGGTGCCGGCGTCACCGTCGAAGGCGGCGCCGGCGCCGTAGCCGCCACCCTCGATGGAGGAGGCGGTGGCGGGACGGCCGATCGACAGCAGTGTGTTGGCCGCGCTCGCGGGCACGACGATCGCCAGCGCGGCGAGGAGGGCGACGGCCAGCAAAGCGGCCGCGCCCAGGGACTGTTTCATGATCTCTCCTTGTGGGGGTGTCGGCAAGGAGAGCGCTCTCCCACAGAGTTGACGAGGAGGGGCTGACTTGTCAAGAAATGTTGCAGGCTGATGAGCAGCCATTTTCGGGCTGTCAAAGATGGGTCTTGACGGCGTCCCGTTCGGATTGCACGCTGGAGACGCGATGGAGAGCGCTCTCCCACCTCACTCCCCTGTCAAGGAGAGATCGTGTTATTTCCCATCGCGGCCTTGCTTCTCCCCCTGCTGGTCGCCCTCGGGCCGGCGGAGGCGGCCGAGGGCTGCTCCACCGCCAACGCCGCCCAGGGCAGGCCGGCCACCGCCTCGTCCGCCGAGGGCGCGGGCACCCCCGCCACCGCCGCGTTCGACGGCGACGCCACCACGACCCGCTGGTCCAGCGTCTTCGCCGACCCGCAGTGGCTGCAGGTGGATCTCGGCTCCGCCCAGCGTCTGTGCCAGGTCGAGCTGGTCTGGGAGACCGCGTACGGCAAGGCGTTCAAGATCCAGGCCTCCACCGACGGCGGCACCTGGACCGACCTCTACTCCACCACCACCGGAACCGGCGGCACCCAGACACTCGACGTCTCCGGCACTGGCCGGTACGTCCGCATGCACGGCACCGCCCGGGGCACCGGCTACGGCTACTCCCTCTGGGAGATGCGCGTACGCACCGGCGAGGCGGAAGACACCTGGACCCCGATCTGGAAGGACGACTTCACCGGCCCGGCGGGCACCTCACCCTCGTCCGCCGACTGGATCCTGCGCACCGGCACCCAGTACCCGGGCGGCCCGGCGAACTGGGGCACCGGCGAGGTCGAGACCATGAGCGCGTCGACGGCCAACGTCTCCCTAGACGGCACCGGTCACCTGAACATCAAGGCGATCAAGGACGGCGCCGGCAACTGGACATCAGGCCGCGTCGAAACCCAGCGCACGGACTTCCAACCGAGACCGGGCGAGATGCTGCGCTTCACCGCCCGCCTGAAGCAGCCCGACATCCCCGTCGCCGCAGGCTACTGGCCGGGTTTCCGCGCCACCGGCGCCGCCTTCCGCGGCAACCACACCAACTGGCCGTCGATCGGCGAGACCGACGTCATGACCGACGTCAACGGCCGCGACCAACTGGGCAACACCCTGCACTGCGGCACCGCCCCGGACGGCGTCTGCGCCGAGTACAACGGCCGCACCAGCGGCTTCGCCACCTGCGGCGGATGCAGGACGGGCTACCACGAATACGCCCAGGTCATCGACAGGACCAAGACCGACGAGGAGATCCGCTTCTACCTCGACGGCAGGCAGACGTGGGTGGTGCGCGAGAGCCAGGTCGGCGTGGCCGCCTGGAAGGCAGCGGTCCACCACGGCTTCTACCTGCGCCTAGACCTGGCCATCGGAGGCTCGCTCCCGGACGCCATCGCCGGATACAAAACGCCGCTGGCCACCACAACGTCCGGCGGCGTGCTCAGCGTCGACCAGGTCACGGTCGAACGCCGGACGGCCGCCGTGCCCGCGCCCATGACCGACCCGCCGGTCCCCGCCGGTCCGAGCGTCGTGCGGGTGAGCGGTTTCCCGGGCGCCTGGGAGCTCCAGGTGAACGGCCGGCCGTACCTGATCAAGGGGTTGACCTACGGCCCGCCGCAGGGCGCGGCCGACGGGTACATGCGGGACCTGGCGGCGATGGGCGTCAACACGATCCGCACGTGGGGGGTGGACGACGCGACCCCGGTCCTGCTCGACACCGCTGCCCGGCACGGCATCAAGGTGATCGTCGGCCACTGGCTCAACCAGGGTGCCGACTACGTCAACGACAGCGCGTACAAGAGCGCGGCGAAGAGCGAGATCGTCGCCAGGGTCAACGCGCTGAAGGGCCGGCAGGGCGTGCTGATGTGGGACGTCGGCAACGAGGTCATCCTCACCATGCAGGACCACGGCCTGCCCGCTGACGTCGTGGAGCAGCGGCGGGTGGCCTACGCCCGGTTCGTCAACGGGATCGCCGAGGCCGTGCACGCCGCCGACCCCAACCACCCGGTGACCTCCACCGACGCCTACACCCACGCCTGGTCCTACTACAAGGCGCACAGTCCGGCGCTGGACCTGCTGGCCGTCAACTCCTACGGAGCCATCGCCACCATCAGGGGCGACTGGATCGCCGGCGGGTACGGCAAGCCGTACATCGTGACGGAGGCCGGCCCGGACGGCGAGTGGGAGGTTCCCAACGACGTCAACGGAGTGCCCGCCGAACCCACCGACCTGGCCAAACGTGACATGTACACGGCCAGCTGGAACGCCGTCCAGGGCCACACGGGCGTGGCGCTCGGCGCGACCATGTTCCACTACGGGCTGGAGAACGATTTCGGCGGCGTCTGGCTGAACACCTTCACCGGCGGCTGGCGACGGCACGGCTACCACGCGCTCAAGCGCGCCTACACCGGTCAGCCCTCCGGCAACACCCCGCCGGAGATCACCTCGATGACCGTGGGCGGGCAGGCGGCGGTCCAGGCCGGCCGTACGTTCACGGTGGAGACGGCGGCGAGCGACCCCGATGGGGACACGATCCGCTACAACGTGATGGTCGGCGACAAGCACGTCACCGGCAACCGCGGCCTGCGCCACGCGGTGTTCACCCAGACCGGCCCCGGCAGGTTCACGGTGACGGCGCCGCAGCAGCTCGGCGTCTGGAAGGTGTACGTCTACGCCTTCGACGGCCAGGGCAACGCCGGCATCGAGCAGCGCTCGCTCCGGGTGGTGCCGCCGGTCGTCGACGGGACCAACGTGGCGCGCGGCAAGCCGGCCACGGCCTCCAGCTTCCAGCCGACCGGCGACGGCGGCCCGTTCACTCCCGACCGCGCGGCCGACGGCAGCTTCACCACCCGGTGGGCCAGCGAATGGTCCGACGCCCAGTGGATCCAGGTCGACCTCGGGCAGGTCACCGCGCTCAAGCACGTCCAGCTCGGCTGGGAGGCCGCCCACGGCAAGGCCTACCAGGTCCAGGTCTCGGCCGACGGCGCCGGCTGGTCGACCGTCTTCGGCACCACGGCCGGTGACGGCGGCTTCGACGAGATCCCCATCAGCACCTCCGCCCGCTATGTCCGGCTGAACCTCAGCCAGCGCGGCACGCCCTACGGCTACTCCCTGTGGGAGTTCGGCGTCTACAGCTGACGAAAGCGAACAGACATGAGACATCTCTCCACCGCGCTCGCGGTCCTGGCCGCGCTGCTGGTCGCTCCGGCCGTCCCCGCGCACGCCGCGGCGTGCCAGAGCGCCAACGCCGCGCTGAACCGGCCCGCCACCGCCTCGACGACGGAGAACGGCGGCACGCCCGCCGGCAACGCCTTCGATGGCAATGCCGGAACCCGCTGGTCCAGCGCCTTCGCCGATCCGCAGTGGCTGCGGGTCGACCTCGACGCGCCCCAGGCCATCTGCAAGGTCGACCTCACCTGGGAGGCCGCCTACGGCAGGGACTTCACGATCCAGGCCTCGCCCGACGGCGACACCTGGAGCGTGCTGAAGTCCGTCACCGGCGCCACCGGTGGCACGGCCTCCTACGAGGTGAGCGGTTCCGGCCGCTACCTGCGCGTCCACGGTACGGCGCGCGGGACGGTCTGGGGCTACTCCCTGTGGGAGGTGGCGGTGCACACCGAGGGCGGCGATCTGCCCGGCGGCGGCGACCTCGGGCCGAACGTGAAGGTGTTCGACCCGTCCATGCCGGCCTCGGCGGTCCAGGCCGAGATCGACCAGATTTTCCGGCAGCAGGAGGCGGCCCAGTTCGGCACCGGCCGCTACGCGCTGATGTTCAAGCCGGGCAGCTACCCGGTCAACGTCAACACCGGCTTCTACACCTCGGTGCACGGCCTCGGGCGTAACCCGGACGACGTCACCGTCAAGGGGGTGAGCGTCGACGCGGGCTGGTTCGGCGGCAACGCGACGCAGAACTTCTGGCGCTCCACCGAGAACCTGGCCGTGGACCCCTATGACGGCACCAACCGGTGGGCGGTCGCCCAGGCGGCGCCGTTCCGCCGCATGCACATCCGCGGCGGCCTCAACCTGGCCCCGACCGGGTACGGCTGGGCCTCCGGCGGCTACATCGCCGACAGCAAGATCGACGGCACGGTCGGCCCCTACTCCCAGCAGCAGTGGTACACCCGCGACAGCACGGTCGGCGGCTGGACCAACGGCGTCTGGAACATGACGTTCTCCGGCGTCGAGGGCGCCCCGGCCAACAGCTTCCCCGAGCCGCGCTACACCACGCTGGCCACCACCCCGATCAGCCGCGAGAAGCCCTACCTCTATCTCGACGGCACCGGTTACCGCGTGTTCGTACCGGCCAAGCGGACGAACGCCCGCGGCACCACCTGGGCCAACGGCCCGACCCCCGGCACCTCACTCCCCCTGACCGGCTTCTACGTCGCCAAGCCCGGCGTCACCGCCGCCACCCTCAACCAGGCGCTCGCCCAGGGCCTGAACCTGCTGTTCACGCCTGGCGTCTACCACCTCGACCGGACGATCGACGTCAACCGGCCCGACACCGTCGTCATGGGCCTCGGACTGGCGACGCTGGTGCCGACCGGTGGCGTCACCGCGATGCGGGTCGCCGACGTGGACGGCGTACGGCTGGCCGGAATCCTCATCGACGCCGGCCCGGTCAGCTCACCGGTGCTCCTGGAGATCGGCCGGCCGGGCACCCACACCGACCACGCCGCCAACCCCATCTCCCTGCAGGACGTGTTCGTGCGCGTCGGCGGCCAGTTCGCCGGCAAGGCGGGCACCGGCATGGCCGTCCACGCCGACGACACGCTCATCGACCACACCTGGATTTGGCGGGCCGACCACGGCGAGGGCGTCGGCTGGGACGTCAACCCGGCCGACGTCGGCCTGCGCGTGAACGGTGACGACGTCCTGGCCACCGGCCTGTTCGTCGAGCACTTCAAGAAGTACAACGTGGAGTGGTACGGCGAGCGCGGCCGGACGATCTTCTTCCAGAACGAGCTGCCCTACGACCCGCCCAGCCAGGCCGCGTGGATGAACGGCACGGTCAAGGGTTACGCGGCCTACAAGGTGGCCGATTCGGTGAACGTCCACGAGGGATGGGGCATGGGCAGCTACTGCGTCTTCACCACCGACGCGAGCATCCAGGTGGATCGCGGCTTCGAGACCCCGGTGAAGCCCGGGGTGCGCTTCCACAGCCTCCTGGTCGTCTCGCTCGGCGGCAAGGGCCGCTACAACCACGTCGTCAACGACACCGGCGGCCCGGCGCACGGCCCCGAGACGATCCCGGCCACCGTCACGACCTACCCCTGACTCGCCGGGGCGCGAAGCAGGAGCGAGGCCCGCCAGCCCGCCTGTCCGGGGGTGAGGCCGGCCTCGCCGGCCGGCTCGCTGCGCCGCCCGCCGCTGGCGAAGAACCGGGCCAGCGGCAGCGTCGCGGCGCCGACCGTGACGGCGTCGGGGCCGAGCCGCCCCACGTCGATGGTGACGCGCTCGGCCGGATAGCGAAGGGAGTAGGCGTCGGCGTGCCGCCGTACCTCCTCCAGGATGTACGGCGCGAGCTGCAGCCCGGCCCAGCCGCCGAGCAGGATCCGCTCCGGGTTGTAGAGGTTGATCAGGTTGGACAGGCCGGCGCCCAGGTATTCGGCCGTCTCGGCGAGCACGGCGACCGCCGCCGGGTCGGGCGCCGTGCCGGGGTCACGGGGATGGGCGGCGGCGATCAGGGCGGCGATCGCGCTCTCCTCGTCGGTGTCGGGCGAGATCGCCGCCCCCTGCTCGCGCCAGCGCTCGACCAGGGCCTCGGCCCCGGCGTACGCCTCCAGGCAGCCGCGCGAGCCGCACCGGCAGCGGCGGCCGCCGACCCGGACCGTCATGTGCCCCCACTCGGAGGCGCTGCTGCGGGTGCCCTCCAGGATCGTGCCGCCGGTGACGACGCAGGCGCCGACGCCGGAGCCGAACAGGACGATGGCCGCGTCGGCGGTCCCCCGGCCGCCGCCGAACCACATCTCGGCCCGGCCGAGGGTCTGGGCGCCGTTCTCGATGAAGAAGGGGGTCTCCTCGGGCAGGCCGGCCGTACCGCGCAACCTGGCCTCCAGCGGGACCGCGTCCCAGCCGATGGTCTGCCCGTGCACCAGCGCGCCGTCCGGGGAGCGCCGCTCCACGATGCCCGGCACGCCGACGCCCACGCCGAGCAGCAGCTCCAGCGGGATGCTCGCCTGCCCGAGCACGTCGGCGACGCCCTCGCTGATGTGCCGCACGACGGTGTCGACGTCGTGGCCGTCGCGTTCCAGCGGATGCTCGCAACGCGCCAGCTCGGTCAGGTCGAGGTCGAACAGCTCCACCCGGACGCGGGTCTCGCCCACGTCGACGCCGACCAGGTAGGCGCAGCCGGCGCGGACGCGCAGGAGGTTGCGGGGGCGGCCGCCGTCCGAGCCGACCGTGCCGGCCTCCTCGATCAGCCCTTCGGCGACCAGCTCGGCGGTGATCGTGCTGATGGAGCCCGAACTCAGCCCGGTCGCCGTCCCCAGCGCCTGCCTGCTCATGGGGCCGTCGAAATACAACCGTTGCAGTACGGCGCTGCGGCTGTTTCGCCGCAGGTCTCGGATGGTCTGCCGGTTCGATGCGGGCATGCGGATCCTTTCCAGCGCCCAACCTATCTTGACGCGCACTTCTCTTATGTATTAACTCAAGCTCTAAATTAAGTCATGAAGCCGCGTCTCTCCCACCCCCCCATGGGACCCCCGGAAAGGGACGACCCCGCCATGATCACACTGCGCGCCGCGACCGCCGTCACCACCCTCACCGCGCTCACCCTCGCCGCCACGGCCTGTGGCGGAGGCGCCCCGACCGGCCCCGCCGCGAGCGGGAACCCGAAAACGCTGACCTACTGGGCCTCCAACCAGGGGCCCAGCATCGAGGCCGACAAGCAGATCCTCGGCGCCGAGCTGAAGAAGTTCGAGCAGCAGACCGGGATCAAGGTCGAGCTCGAAGTGGTGCCCTGGTCCGACCTGCTCAACCGCATCCTCGCCGCCACCACCTCCGGCCAGGGGCCCGACGTGCTCAACATCGGCAACACCTGGTCGGCCTCGCTCCAGGCCACCGGTGCGCTCGTACCGTGGACCCAGGAGAACTTCGGCAAGATCGGCGGCCGGGACCGCTTCGTCGACTCCGCCCTCGGCTCGGCCGGAGCGCCCGGCAAGGACCCGTCCGCCGTGCCGCTGTACTCCATGGCCTACGCCCTCTACTACAACAAGAAGGCGCTGCGCGACGCGGGCATCGACAAGCCGCCCGCGACCTGGGAGCAGCTCGTGGCCGACGGCAAGAAGCTCTCCAAGGACGGCAAGTGGGCACTCGGTGTCGAGGGCTCCAACCTGTCCAACAACATCCACCAGATCTTCGTGCTGGCCAAACAGCACGGCGCCGACTTCTTCGACGCCGCCGGCAAGCCGACCTTCACCTCCGACGGCGCGGTGGCGGGAGTGCAGCAGTACGTCGACTTCATGGCCAAGGACAAGATCGTCGCTCCGGGCAACGCCGAGTACGCGCAGAACCAGTCGCTGGAGGACTTCGCCAAGGGCAAGACCGCGATGGTGCTCTGGCAGACCGCAGCCAACACCTTCAAGGCCCACGGCATGAGCCCCGACGACTGGGGCGTGGCGCCGGTGCCCCTCCCCGCCGGCGGGGGCGCGACCGTCAACTCCATGGTGGCTGGCATCAACATGGCCGTCTTCAAGAACAGCGACAACCTCGACGGCGCGATGAAGTTCGTCGGTTTCATGACCGGTGACGAGGAACAGAAGATCCTCAACAAGGCCTACGGCTCCATCCCGCCGGTCAAGGCCGCCCAGCAGGATCCCGCCTTCAACTCTCCCGACCTCGCGGTCCTGCGCGACACCCTGGCCGGCAGCGCCGCCCCGCTCCCGCAGGTGCCCGGCGAGTCGCAGTTCGAGACCGCCGTCGGCACCGCCGTCAAGGACCTGTTCGCCGAGGCCGCCGCCGGGCGCCCGGTCACCACCGAGTCCGTCAAGGAGCGGCTGACCAAGGCCCAGCAGCAGATGCCGGCCCAGTGACCGGGCGGTTGCGCCGCGCGGGCCTGCCGTACCTGCTGCTGCTTCCCGCCGTGGTCATGGAGCTCCTCGTCCATCTGGTGCCGATGCTCGTGGGCATCGCGATGAGCTTCAAGGAACTGACCCAGTTCTACATCCGCGACTGGAACAGCGCCCCCTGGACCGGCCTGGACAACTACCGCGTCTCGGTCGACCTCAGCGCCCCCGTGGGCAAGGACCTGCTGCACTCCTTCGCCGTGACGTGCGTGTTCAGCGTGCTGACGGTCGCGCTGTGCTGGCTCATCGGCGTGGCCGCGGCGATCTTCATGCAGGACGGCTTTCGCGGGCGCGCCGTGCTGCGGGCCATCTTCCTGACGCCCTACGCGCTGCCCGTGTACGCCGCCGTCATCACCTGGGCCTTCATGTTCCAGCACGACAACGGCATGGTGAACCACATCCTGCACGACCAGCTCGGACTCACCGGCGAGCGGCCCTTCTGGCTGCTGGGCGGCAACAGCTTCACCGCGCTGGTCGTGGTGTCGGTCTGGAAGACGTGGCCGTTCGCGTTCCTGGTCGTCATGGCGGCCCTGCAGAACATCCCGAAGGAGCTCTACGAGGCCGCCGCCATCGACGGCGCGGGCGTCTGGCAGCAGATCCGGAAGATCACCCTGCCGTCGCTGCGGCCGATCAACCAGGTCCTGGTCCTCGTGCTGTTCCTGTGGACGTTCAACGACTTCAACACGCCCTACGTGCTGTTCGGCAAGTCGGCGCCGGAGCCGGCTGACCTGATCTCGATCCACATCTACCAGGCCTCCTTCGTCACCTGGAACTTCGGCACCGGATCGGCCATGTCGGTCCTGCTGCTGCTCTTCCTGCTCGTGGTGACGGCCGTCTACCTGATCGTCACCTCCCGGGGAAGGAGGTCCGCCGATGCCTAGATCCTTCGTGTGGGCCAGGCGCGTCTTCCTGACCCTGCTGACGTTGTTCGTGCTGACGCCGATCTACGTGATGATCAGCAGTTCGCTGAAGCCGTTGCAGGACGTCTCCGGGAAGTTTCGCTGGCTGCCGAGCGAGCTGACGCTCCGGCCGTACCTCGACATCTGGCAGACCGTCCCGCTGGCGCGCTACTTCGTGAACTCGGTGATCGTGGCGGGCGCGGCGACGGTCTGCTCGGTGGTGATCGCGGTCTTCGCCGCGTATGCGGTCAGCCGGTACCGCTTCCGCGGACGGCGGGTCTTCACCGTGACCGTGCTGTCCACGCAGATGTTTCCCGGCATCCTGTTCCTGCTGCCGTTGTTCCTCATCTACGTCAACATCGGCAACGCCACCGGCGTCGCCCTGTACGGCTCGCGCGGCGGCCTCATCCTCACCTATCTGACCTTCTCGCTGCCGTTCTCCATCTGGATGCTGGCCGGGTACTTCGCCTCCATCCCCCGCGCCCTCGACGAGGCCGCCTGGGTGGACGGCTGCGGACCCCTGAACACGTTGTTCCGCATCGTCATCCCCGCGGCCGTGCCCGGCATCGTCGCCGTCGCCGTCTACGCCTTCATGACCGCGTGGGGTGAGGTGCTGTTCGCCTCCATCATGACCAACGACGGCACCCGGACACTCTCGGTCGGCCTGCAGGGGTACGCCACGCAGAACGACGTCTACTGGAACCAGGTCATGGCCGCCTCGCTCGTCGTCAGCGTGCCGATCGTCGCCGGGTTCCTCCTGCTCCAGCGCTACCTGGTCGCCGGCCTGACCGCCGGAGCCGTCAAATGACTCTCCCCGCGGAAAGGACATCCGTGACCCAACCCATCGATCTCGCCGCCCTGCCCGCGGACTTCGCCTGGGGCGTCGCCACGTCGGCGTACCAGATCGAGGGCGCCGTGGCGGAAGGCGGCCGGTCGCCGTCGATCTGGGACACCTTCAGCCACACCCCCGGCGCGATCGACAACGGTGACACCGGAGACGTCGCCTGCGACCACTACCACCGCTGGCCGGGTGACATCGCCCTCATGAAGGAGCTCGGCGTCACCGCCTACCGGTTCTCGATCGCCTGGTCCCGCGTCATGCCGGACGGCGGCGGCTCGGTCAACCACGAGGGGCTCGATTTCTACTCCCGCCTCGTCGATGCCCTGCTGGAGGCCGGGATCACCCCCAACGTGACGCTCTACCACTGGGACCTGCCGCAGACGCTCCAGGACCGGGGCGGCTGGCCCGCCCGCGACACCGCTGGCCACTTCGCCGACTACGCCGCGGTCGTCGCCGGCGCCCTCGGCGACCGCGTGCACCAGTGGGCCACCATCAACGAGCCGCTGTGCTGCGCCTGGATCGGCCACCTCGAAGGCCGGATGGCCCCCGGTGACACCGACATCACCGCCGCCGTCCGCGCCTCCTACCACCTGCTGCTCGCGCACGGCCACGCCGTCCAGGCGGTACGGCAGGCCGCGCCGTACGCCGAGATCGGCATCGTGAACAACCTGTCCACCATCGAGCCCGCCACCCCGTCCGAGGCCGACGCCGCCGCGGCCGTCCGCGTGGACGGGCACGTCAACCGCTGGTGGCTCGACCCCATCCACGGCCGCGGCTTCCCCGCCGACATGATCGAGGTGTACGGCGTGGCCCTGCCCGAGCGGCCCGGGGACCACGCGGTCCTCGCCGAGCCGCTCGACTGGCTCGGCCTCAACTACTACTTCCCGAGCGCGGTGACCGCCGACCCGTCCGGCCCGCCGCCGTTCGCCCGCGAGGTCCGCCGCGCCGACGTGCCACGGACCGGCATGGACTGGGAAGTGGACGCCGGCGGCCTGGAGACCCTGCTGCTGCGGCTGACCGGCGAGTACGGCGCCCGCAGGATCCACGTCACCGAGAACGGCTCCGCCTACCCCGACACCGTCGGCCCGGACGGCAGCGTCGACGACATCCAGCGCGCCGACTACCTGCTGCGCCACCTGGAGGCGTGCGCCCGCGCGGTGCGCCGCGGCGCTCCGCTGGCCGGGTACTACGCCTGGTCCCTGCTGGACAACTTCGAGTGGGCCTACGGCTACGACAAACGTTTCGGGCTCGTCCACGTGGATTACGCGACCCAGCGGCGGACGATCAAGAAGAGCGGCAGGTGTTACGCCGACATCATCCGCACCCACCAGATGACCCATGTCCCTGTGGAGCGGGACTAGCCGCCAACACGGGAGGGCTCCAAGCAACTGCAGTTGACTATCGCGATGGAGTCAACTAGGTTTGCTCGCATGTCGGCAGAAGACCTATCCGTACCTCAGGATCCCGCCGACGCGCTGGCCGCCGTGGTGGCGCTGCGGCGTCTGGCCGACCAGTTGGAGGACGCGGCCGTGGAGCAGGCCATGCGCGCGGGCTGGAGCTGGCCGGATGTCGCCGAGGCCCTCGGCGTCACCCGCCAGGCCGTCCACAAGAAGCACGTCAAGCGGCTCATCGCCGCCGGCGTGACGCTGAGGAGACGACAGTGAGCGCGATCGACCACTACATCAACGACATCATCGTGCGTGGAGGGGCCGAAGCGCTGGAGGACGGCTCCGCGGCGACGGAGGCCCACCACCTCCTGCTGGCGCTCGCCACCTTCGAGGACACCGCCGCGCACCGCGTCCTGACCGCGGCCGGCCTTGGTCGGCAGGCGATCAGAGAGGCGCTGGACAGGGAGTTCGAGCACAGCCTGAACGCCGTCGGCGTCTCCCTGTCCTCCTACCGCCTCCCCCGCCCCAGCCGCGACCCCGAGCGCACGGCGGCGATGGGCGCCTCGGCCCGGCTCGCCATCGAACGCGGCTTCGCCACCTCCACCGGCAAGAAGGACCTGCGCCCCGCACACCTGCTGCTCGGGGTGCTGGACACCGAGATCGGCACCGTGCCCCGCGCGCTCGCCCTGGCAGGCGTCGACCGGGCAGAGCTGATGGCACACGTCCGCGGGACGCTCCCCCACGAGACCTGGTAGCTCCCGTGTCCTCGGCTGGATGACCAACGTCGGCCTGAGCGGGTTGTCGCGGGCCGTTCGAGCCTCCTGGCCTACGACGCGGGTCGCTCATTGAGCCATTCGGCGGCCGAACGCGGCGTACCGAAACGGAGCACCCGCAAAGGGGCGAAGCGTGGGTCGTCGGCGCGCCGCTGGATATCCGCCCGCCGCGCCGCGTGCTGCGACCACGCCCACCAGGCGGGGTGATCCCGACGAAACCAGTCCATCACAGTCTCGCGATTCCCACCGAAGATCGACTCGCGCAGAATGGTCCTCCGCAGTGACCGTCGCAGAATCCTGGGCATGATGACCCGCCGGCGATAGTCCAGCCAGACCACCGTGTCCGCACGCTCCCACAGCAGATCCCGGACCGCCGGGTAACCGAACGAATCGAAGATCCACGCCGGCGAGGCGGTGATCTCGGCGACCTGATCGGCGAAGTCATCATTGACGGCCCACCCGGGACCGTTGAAGTACAAGGCATCCATCTCGTGGTACGGCGCGGCGAACCGGGCACTCAGCGCCCGAGCCATGGTGGACTTGCCGGCTCCGCTGATGCCGACCACGAGGATGCGTCGCATCCGTACAGGTTAGGCCCCCAGGAGCGACGGGATCATGGTGCGGGGGCGGCGGGGGCGTGGGCGAGCGCCGAGGGGGTCCGGCGGCCGGGCACTGCACGGTCGGGCACTACCTGGGCTGTTCCCGAGATGGCCCATCTGAAATTTTTCAATTAATGGGCTAATCTGGTCAGAAACTTGTGGGGTGAGGTAGATGGCCAGGGTTGGACGGCCGCCGCAGGATCCGGTTCAGCGGGCGCACCGGATCCTCGACGCCGCCGCGGAGCTGGTCGTGCGGTGGGGCTACGACAAGACGACCATCGACGACGTGGCCAAGCGCGCCGGTGTCGCCAAGGGCACGATCTACCTGCACTGGAAGACCCGTGACGACCTGTTCGTCGCGCTGCTGCGCCGCGAGCGGCTGCGCGTGATGGAGGAGATGCGGGCGAGCGGGCCGGCCACGCCGGGCGAGTTGTTCGGGGGGTTCGTGGGTGCGGCGCTGGGCCGGCCGCTGATGCGGGCGGTCCTGGTCGGCGACTCGGAGGTGCTGGGCAAGTTCTCGCGCATGCGGCGGCAGAGCACGACCGGCCTGGAGCTGGGCCCGGCGTTCGACGCGTACATCGAGCGCCTCATCGAGCACGGCGCGGTACGTGAGCAGGCCGGCGACAACATGATCGCGATCGCCGCCATCGTGCACGGGTTCGTGTCCCTGTCGGACATGCTCCCGGAGAAGGTGCCCGACGAGCGCATCGCCGAACTGGTGACCGACACCATCGAGCGCACCCTCGGCACCGGCCGGAACCTGCCGGATGACGACGCGCGCGCCGTGGCGCAGGCGACCTTGGACCTTCTTGACGCCATGGCCGAGACCGCCCGCGGCAAGCTGGCGGTCTCGCTGGGAGCTGGGGAGCGTGCGCGGTGAAGCTGGTGCTGCCGTTCGATGATGTCGGGGCCGATCTGGCGAGCGCGGGCGGCAAGGGCGCGTCGCTGGCCCGGATGGCCCGGGCCGGGCTGCCGGTGCCGGGCGGGTTCCACATCTCGACCGGCGCCTACCGCGCCTTCGTCGCGGGCTTCCGTGACGAGCTCGATCCGGCCGATCCCGAGCGCGTCGCGGGCGTGTTCGCCCGGCATGCCGTACCGGAGGAGATCGCGGCGGAGGTCCGGGAGGCCTACGCGGCGCTCGGGGAGGACGTGCCGGTGGCGGTGCGCTCGTCGGCCACCGCGGAGGACCTGCCGGACATGTCGTTCGCGGGTCAGCAGGACTCCTACCTCAACGTCCGCGGCGATGCCCTGCTGGAGGCGGTCAAACGCTGCTGGGCCTCGTTGTGGAACGCCCGCGCGATCGCCTACCGCGACCAGCACGGCGTGCCCCACGACGACGTGGCGCTGGCGGTGGTGGTGCAGGAGCTCGTGGACGCGGAGGCGTCCGGGATCATGTTCACCGCCGACCCGATCACCGGCGACCGCGACACGACGGTGATCAACGCCTCCTGGGGGCTGGGCGAGGCGGTCGTCGGCGGCCACGTCACCCCCGACACGTTCACGATCACGCACGGCGCGGTCACCCGGGCCACGACCGCCGAAAAAACGGTGATGACGGTACGCACCCCGACCGGCACCGGGGACCGCCCGGTACCCGACGAGCTTCGCCGCGCCCCCGTCCTCACCCACCGGGAGGCGGTCGAGCTGGCCGCGCTCGGCGCCCGCGTGCGAGAGCTTTACGGCGTCCCGATGGACGTCGAGTGGGCCCGCCACGACGGCGCGTACGCCATCCTCCAGGCCCGCCCGATCACCGGCCTCCGGCGGACCGAGGAGTGGAACGACAGCCTGAAGGGCGACTACCTGTGGACGGCGGGCAACTTCGGCGAGGCCATCCCCGACGTGATGACCCCGATCACCTGGTCGTTCGTGCGCCTGTTCATCCATGAGGCCATGTCCGCCTCGGCCACGCCGGGTCTCGACATGGTGGGCAACATCGGCGGCCGCTTCTACATGAACCTCTCCCCGATGTACTCCGTGATCAAGGCCCTCCGGCTGAAGAGCCTGTCCGGCACGATGGAGGACGTCTTCGGCAGGATCCCGCCCGGCCTCGACGTGCCGACGGTGAAGCTCCTGCGCTGGGAGGTCGTCAAACAGAGCGTGCCGACGGCGATCCGGGTCCGGCTCCGGGCGCGGAAGAACCTGAAGGGCATGCGCCCCTTCCTGGCCACGGCCCGGCAACGCTGCGAGGACCTGCGCGCCGCGATCGACGCCACCACCTCGGCAGCCGAGCTGGCCGAGCTGTACGAGCGCGAGATCCGGCCGCACGCCGTCACCGCGTGGCGCATGCTGGAGGCCGGTGGCCGCCAGGGCGGCACCAGCCTGCTGCTCACCCGCTCCAAGCTGCGCAAGATGATGGGCGACGTCGACGCCGAGGCCATGCTCACCGGCGTCACCGCGGCCGGCGACCTGGCCAGCATGGGCCTGGTCGTGGGCCTGTCGCAGCTGGCCCGCGGTGAGATCAGCCGTGAGGAGTTCGCTCGTCTGTACGGGCATCGCGGCCCTCACGAGTTCGAGGTGTCCATCCCCCGGCCCGGCGAGGATCCGGCCTGGATCGATGCCCAGCTCACCGGCCTGCTTACTGGCACCGAGGAACTACTCGCCCGGCAGGAGCGGGCCGGGGAGGCGGCCTGGGACCGGTTCGCCCGGCGCTATCCCGGTAAACAGGCGGGGATGCGGGAGCGGGTGCGGCGCTGGGGCGCCGTCGTCCGCGACCGTGAACGCACGCGTTCGGAGGCCGTGCGCGCGTTCTGGGTGCTGCGCGCGTTCGTCGTCCGCGCGGGGCGGCTGACCGGGCACGGCGACGATGTGTTCCACCTCCATCTGGAGGAGCTGCTCGACCTGCTGCGCGGGAACGCGTCGGCGCTGGAGCGGGTGCCGGTCCGGCGGGCCACCTACGAGCTTTACGCCGCGCTGCCGCCGTACCCCGCACTGATCGTCGGCCGGTTCGACCCGGTGCGCTGGGCCGCGGACCCCGACCGGCGATCAGACCTCTACCACGCCCGCGGCGCCGGCGTCCCGGTGAGCGACACCGTGACCGGCTTCCCCGGGGCGCCCGGCGTCGTGGAGGGCGTGGCCCGCGTGCTGGCCTGCCCCGAGGACGGGGACCGCCTCAAACCGGGCGAGATCCTGGTCACGACGCTGACGAACGTGGGCTGGACGCCGATGTTCCCGCGCGCCGCCGCCGTCGTCACCGACCTGGGCGCGCCGCTGTCGCACGCCTCGATCGTGGCGCGCGAGCTGGGCATCCCGGCCGTGGTCGGCACCGGCAACGCCACGATGCGGCTGCACGACGGCGACCGCATCCGGGTGGACGGCGAGCGCGGCACGGTCGAGGTGCTGACCTCCGGCGGCTAGAACCGGAACCGCACGATACGGGTGGACCGCTTCAATCCCGGCAGCAGGAGCATGAAGCGATACAGGCGGCGTATTCTCGCGGGCGCCTTGGCCATCAGCTCCGGCGCGTCGAACATGGGCGCCTCGTCGACGAATTCGAGCCTCGGATGCCAGTCGGCCAGCGCGGCCGGGTCGTTGAACCCGCAGTGGAACTGAGCGTCGTAGTGGCGCAGCGAGGGGTCCCATTTCGAGGTACGCCACGCCCAGACCGGCACCGTCTCGAACTGTAGCCGGCCGGTGGGAAAGGCATCGACGACGCTGGTCACCAGCTCCCGGACGGCGGCCTCGGTCAGATAGGGCACCAGCCCCTCGGCGATCATCAGCACCGGCCGGCCGCGGGGAATGCCGTCCAGCCAGGCCAGGTCGGTGACGCTGGAGGCGATCAGCGTGTAGTGCTCGCGCGCCGGCAGGAACCGCTTCCGCAACTCGATGACGGATGGATAGTCCAGGTCGTACCAGTCCACGGTGCCCGGCGGGTCGATCCGGTACACCCGCGCATCAAGGCCGCAGCCGAGATGCAGCACCACCGCGTCGGGATGGCCGGCGAGGAAGCTCCGGGCCCAGTCGTCGTGGGCCTTGGCGCGCACCACGGCGGCGAGGCCCATCTGGCTGGTGCCGAACCTGCGCGTGTCGTAGTCGGGGACGAGGCGGCGCATCGCCTGCTCGGCGTACTCGTCACCGAGGATCGGGTCTGGCAGCCGGTTGTCCAGTGCCTTGGCCCTGAGGACGGGGCTGAGGGTCTTCTGCACACCGACGAGTTCAGTGTCCTTCACGACCTCGATGCTACGCTTGTTTCACAAATTTCGTGAAGTATGGGAATTGCTACGAGAAAGGCAGCTTTCGGTGACGCGAGCGGACGAGGGCGACATCGCGGGCTTCCGCGAACGGTTCGCGCAGATCATGGTCGAGTACGGCATGCCGCGGATGGCCGCCCGCGTATACGCCGCACTGCTGGTCAGCGACTCCGGCAAGCTGTCGGCCGCCGAGCTCGCCGAACGGCTGGAGGCCGGCGCGCCGGCGATCTCGGGAGCGGTCAAGTACCTGGTGCAGGTGCGGCTGGTCGAACGCGGCCGCGAACCCGGCACCCGCCACGACTTCTGCCGGATCCACGAGCACACCTGGAGCCACTTCGTCAGCCGGTCCGACCCGATGCTGGCCCGGGTGCAGGGCGGCGCCGACGACGGCGTCGCGGTGCTGGGCCTCGACACCCCCGCCGGGCAACGCCTGGACGAGACCCGCCGGTTCTTCGCGTTCGTCCGCGAGGAAATCAGCCAGTCGATGGCGAAGTGGTGGCGCCTCCAGGCAGCCGAACGCGAAACCCCCCAGCCGGCCAGCAGAACCTCGCCGACGTAACCGCTCGTGCCGGGGCGGTAACGCCACTCCCCGGCCAGCGTCTTTCGGCCAGGATCGTATCCCCCCTTGGAACCGCGCGGGTCCTCCACCAGGAGGACGACGGGCCGGGGGCCGGTTCGGAAGGGTCGGTTCATGACTTTTCCTTCCCTTTTCCGGCGTCGCGTGCTGGTCGTGGCCTGCACCGCCGCCGTTCTCGGCACGGCGCTCAGCCCGGTCGCCGCCGCCGCGCCGGCGGTCTCCTGGGGAAGATGTACAGGCCTGCCGGAGCCGGTCAGGGATCTGGAGTGCGGAACGTTGACCGTACCCCTCGACTATGCCGAGCCCGGAAGCGGCACGATCGAGCTCGCGTTGATCCGCGCCAGAGCGACGGGCGGCCGGGCGGGCTCGATGGTGTTCAACTTCGGTGGCGGCGGCCACGACGTGCTCGACTTCGCCGCTCAGGCGCCGCAGTACGCGGCCCTGCGCACCCGCTACGACCTCGTCAGCTTCGACCGGCGCGGCTCCGGCGGGTCGGCGCCGCCGCGGTGTGGAACCGATCGGGCGGCGGATCGTTTCCTGGCCCTCGGTCCCGGTGTCGGACGGATGGTGCTCGACGCGGGCGTCAACCCCGACCTGTCCCTGCGGGACGTGGGGACATTGCTCACCCGCATCAGCCAGGACTCCTATGACCGTTTTCTGGCGGCATGCGTCAAGGCCGGGTGCGAGCCGGCCGCCGGGCCCACGATCCACTACACCGGCCCCGCCCCCATCCTGGTGATCACGGCCACGAACGACACCGCGGCACCGCCCGCCGGAGCCGCACGGCTCGCCCGCAAGCTCGGCGACGCCGTCACCCTGACCTACGAGGGCGACAACCACGGCTCCTACCCGATCGGCGGCCCTTGCGTGACCGACCGGGTCGAGGACTACCTGCTCCGCAACAAGATCCCCGCCCCCGGCATCAGCTGTCCGAAGACCGGCTGACGCCCGTGGCTCCTCGGCAGATCAGACCGATCGAGGGCCATCCGTCGACCATCTCGGCGGCGGCCGGACGGCGAATTCGGCTTGCGCGTTGGGCATCGGGCTGGGCAGAGTGCCTGCTGTGTCTGGATCAGTCGGCGAGCCGCGCAGTGTGGAGGAGGTCCGCGCTCTTGAGGAGCGTGGCCACCACCTCAAGTACGTCTACTTCTGGGGGCATCAGCCGGGACCGGGCGGCCAGGCCTGCCTGAGTCAGTGGTGGGAAAGCCCGTTCACGGTCGATGACGTGACGTTTCGCACGGCTGAGCACTGGATGATGGCGCAGAAGGCCCGCCTGTTCGGCGACGAGGAGGCCTTCACCCGGATCCTCGCCGCCCCGCACCCGAAGGCCGCCAAGGATCTGGGCCAGAAGGTGCGCGGCTTCGATGAGGCCACGTGGGTCGATCATCGGTTCGAGATCGTCACCGCGGGCAACGTCGCCAAGTTCGGGCAGGATTCCACGCTGCGGGAGTACTTGCTCGGCACCGGCTCGCGGGTCTTGGTGGAGGCCAGTCCCCGGGATCGGATCTGGGGTATCGGGCTGGCCGCCGACGACGACCGGGCGGCCTCGCCGTCGCAGTGGCTGGGGCTCAACCTGCTCGGGTTCGCGCTCATGGAGGCCCGGGGCCGGCTGGCGGCCGCCGCCACGTAACTCTCAGGAGGCGCGGCGGGTGGCGGAGGGCAGCTCGCCGTACCTGTGGTGGTAGTGGGCGGCGAAGCGGCTCAGGTGGGGGAAGCCCCACCGTAACGCCACGTCCGTGACGGTCGTCGGGGCGCCGGTCTCGGCGATCGTCCGCAGGTCGGCGTGGGCCTTGGCCAGGCGGACCTCACGCAGGTACGCCATCGGGGTCGTCTGCAGGTGTTCACGGAAACTCGTCTGCAGGGTGCGTACACTCACCCGGGCCGCGGCGGCGATGTCACGCAGCGACACGAGCTCCCCCGCGTGGTCTTCGCAGTAACGACGGGCTCGCCGAAGGGCCGCCTGGCCGGCGGGCGGGGCGGGTTCGGCGACGTCGGCGGCGAAGTTGCCGGCGTGCGAGGAGACCATCGTGTGCAGGAGGAACTGCTCCATGTGGTGGGCGGCCAGCGGCGAGGCCGTGAACGACAGCGCCCCCTCGGCCAGTCCGCGCAGCGCGCTGCCGAACGGGCCGTCGAGCCCGATCTCCGGCTCGAAGACGGGCACCCGCGGGGACGGGCCGGTGAGGTAGTCCGCCAGGGTCCGTTCGACCTGTGTCTGCGGGACCTGGACGATGAGGACCTCGTGGTTGACGCTCCAGTTCATGACGGGCCGCTGCCCGGGGCCGATGACGGTGACCGGGGTGCAGAGCTCGCGCCGATCCACGCTCAGCCGCCCGTGGCCACGCAGCGGCACGTGGATGTAGAAGTCCTCCAGGTCGCGCACGCTCACGCTGATCTCCGCCCCGTAGGCGAGTGTCTGCATGGTGAGCGTGCCCCGGTGCAGCGGGCGGTAGCGCGCGCCGTCCGGGCTGAGTTCGCGCACTTTCAGCTGATGCGGCGCGAAATGCCGCGTGACCAGGTCATGCATCTCGTCGACCAGCACGTGGCCCCCCTTATGCCGATGGCGCATATCTTGCCGTTTCCGGAACACGAGGGGAAGCCGGTTGTCTATCCGGAATGCGCGAACACGCACGCGGGCGGCGGATACCCCGCCGCGTCGTGCTCGGGCAGGGTGGTTCACGCGGGGAAGCGGGGGCTCTCGCGCACCGACCATCACGGAGAAAGCCATGAGCGCGCACATTCAGACCTTCCACCTCGACATCCCGGACGCCGCCGTCGACGACCTGATCGAACGGCTCGGCCGTACCCGATGGCCTGAAGCGATGCCGGGACTGGGGCACGGCATCGCCCAGGAGCGGGTCAGGGAGCTGGCCGAGTACTGGCGCTTCGGCTTCGACTGGCGGGCGGCCGAGGCGCGGCTGAACCGGTTGCCGCAGTTCGTCACGGAGATCGACGGGCAGCGCATCCACTACGCGCACGTGCGCTCCAGCCGCGACGACGCGCTGCCGCTGCTGATCACCCACGGGTATCCGAGTTCGTTCGCCGAGTTCGAGAAGCTCATTCCGCTCCTGCTGGAGCGCGGCTTCGACCTGGTCATCCCGTCGTTGCCCGGGTTCGGCTTCTCGGGTCCGGTGCGCGGGCCGGGCTGGGCGATGGGCCGCACCGCGCGAGCGTGGGCGTCGCTGATGGCCGAACTCGGCCATTTCCGGTACGGCGTGCACGGCGGAGACGTGGGCGCGGGGATCTCCGGAGCCCTCGGCGCGCTGGACGGCGAGCACGTGGTGGGCATCCATCTGGTCACCGACCCGTACACGGCGGCGGCGACCGCGACGTTCCTGCCGTGGGTCGCCCAGCGGCTGAACCCGGACGACGAGATCGACAAGCTGGCTCTGAGCCGCATGGAGGAGTTCAGGAAGGAGGACTCCGGCTATCTGGCCATCCAGAACACGCGCCCGCTGACGCTGGGCTTCGGACTGAACGACTCGCCGGTGCTCCAGCTCGCGTGGATCGCCGAGAGCTTCGACGCCTGGACCGACCTGCCGATCGACGTCGAGCAGCTGATCACCAACGTCAGCATCTACTGGTTCACCGGCACGGGCCCGTCGGCCGCCCGGTTCCTGTACGAGCAGTACCACGCCTCGGACTGGGGCACGCCGCCCACGGTGCCGCTGGGCTACTCGGTCTTCGGCGCCGACCCGACCGTGGCCCGCCTGCTGGAGCCCGCCGAGGGTGTGCACTGGGTCGAGCACGAGCGCGGACGCCACTTCCCCGCCATGGAGGCGCCCGAGCAGCTCGCCGAGGACCTGTCGGGCTTCTTCGACGGGCTCAGGTAACCCGTCCTGACCTGGGCGAACAGCAGGGGTTGACACTGACGCAGGGTCAGGGTCGCACCATCAGGACATGACTTCACTCAGCCCTCCGCTCGGCCGCCATTACGCGGTTCAGGGCCATCGCCTCTTCCTCCACAAGTCGGGCACCGGCGGTCCCGCCGTGGTGTTCCTGCCCGGTGCCGGCGCCGTCGGACTCGACTATCTGAACCTGCACCAGCGGGTCGCGGGATTCACCACCTCCGTCCTGTACGACCGCGCGGGCACCGGCTGGAGCGACCCGGTGACGCTGCCGCGTACCGCAGGCGAAGTCGCCACCGAGCTGCGCGAGCTGCTGAAGGCGGCGGGCGTGCCGGCTCCGTACGTGCTCGTGCCGCACTCGCTCGGCGGCGCCTACGCCCGGCGCTTCCTCCAGTTGTTTCCGGAGGAGGTGTCGGGCGTGGTCTACCTCGACGCCTTCTACGAGGAGTGGGACACCCACCTGACCGGCGCGAAGACGCGGCTCCTGCCGCAACCGGTGCCGGGCGATCTGATGCTGCGCCTCGTCGCCTTCCTGTCTCGCGGCCTGTACAAGAAGATGTTCGCCACGTGGCCGAGGGAGATCGGGCAGGCGCTCATCGCCAGGCACGCCACCGTCGGGTGGCAGCGGGCCGGCGCGCTGGAGCGCGGCAACCTGCCGGAGCTGCGCGACGAGCTCAAGGCGGCGGGCGAGGTCCCGGACAAGCCGCTGATCGCACTGGCGGCGCTCGGCATCGACACCGGCGCCAAGTTCCTGATGTCCAGGCGGGCCCTGCGCGAGATGACCGAGGGCAAGAGCCGTCTCTACCAGGCTCTCGGCGCCTCCGTCAAGGATGGCGAGACGCGCGTTCTGCCCGGCGCGCGCCACAGTACGATCGGCGTCGACGCTCCGGACGCCGTCCTCCAGGCGATCGACGACCTGTGGCGGCGCGTGTCGTGAAAAGGGGGTGGCCGGTGCTCACCATTGGCCAGCTGGCCGCGCGTGCGGGGGTGACGGTCCGCGCCGTGCGCCACTATCACCAGCGCGGTCTGCTGGCCGAACCTGAGCGCGACGCCTCAGGCTACCGGCGCTACACCGCCCAGGCCGTGGTGGATCTCATCCGGATCAAGACGCTGGCCGACGCGGGCGTACCCCTGGCTCGCATCGACCAGTTGCTCGGCGCGGAACCCGAGGAGTTCGCCCAGGCCGTCGCCGACATCGACAGGGCGCTGGCGAAGAAGGCCCGCGAGCTCAACCGGCACCGCCGGCGCATCGCCGCCCTGGCGGCGGGCGACCGGCTGTTCATCTCCGATGAGATGGCCCAGATCCTCGACCGGCAACGCGCCATGAACTTCAGCGAGCAGATGATACGCATCGAGCGCGACGTGCTCATCATCATCGAAGCCCTGTCCCCGGAGTCGATCCCCGCGGTCGTCGCCACGAAGAACGCCGCGCTCGACGACCCCGAGTTCGTCCGCGTCTACCACGCCCTCGACGAGGCCATCGACTGGGACCCGCGCGACCCTCGTCTGCCCGCGCTCGCCGCCGACGTGGCGGCGTGGGCCGCCGGCAGGCCTCAGGAGGACGCCATCTCGGCCGACACGGTGAGCCTGATGCTCTCCCGCTCCCTGGAGTTCTCCCCGGCCTGGCGACGACTCCTGCAACTGCAGTGAAGCCGGTGGGCAAACCGCTCTTGTACCCCTGGAGGAAGTATGCAATTTTACATGTCACATGTCAGATTCCCTCCAATCTGGAGCCCGCCCGTGCGCATCCCCCTCGCCGGCGTCATCGCCGGCGCGCTCATGGTCAGCAGCCTGATCACCGCTCCCGGTGCCCAGGCTCGGCAGCGCGTCGCGCCGCCCCCACCCGCCCCCGCCGCCACCGAGGCGCCCGCGGGCCACCACCCCGGGCACAAGCGCCTGTCCCCCAGCCAATATCCGCCGTTAACCGGGACCGGCGACGACGACTTAGCCGAGGCGCACCGGCCCAAGGACACGCCGAGCCTCAAGGCGTCCGCGTGCAGTGACGACATCGTCGGCAAGACCGGCGCCGCGCTCGTCACCGCCGTCAAGGCCGCGGACATCAGGACCTGCCTGAACCCGCTGTTCGACCTGACCCCCGCCGACGCGCGG
The DNA here is from genome assembly GCF_014203235.1 of Nonomuraea endophytica. Classification (GTDB taxonomy): domain Bacteria; phylum Actinomycetota; class Actinomycetes; order Streptosporangiales; family Streptosporangiaceae; genus Nonomuraea; species Nonomuraea endophytica. The sequence goes on from NZ_JACHIN010000011.1 coordinate 233,968, forward strand.
CGTACGTTCACCGAATCCCAGATGCTGACCATCGCCCGGGACCTCCGCGCCACCGCCGGCTCCTACCCCGGCGACAACAGCACCAGCGTCCAGCAGCTGATCGTGTTCCTCCGCGCCGGCTACTACACGCAGGCGAACCCCTACGGCCCCACGCTGTTGTCCGAGGTCCGGGGCGTCTTCGACACCTTCTTCTCCAGCTCCAGGGCCTACACCAACACCGACGAGAACGGCGCGGTGCTGAAGGAAGCCGTCTGGCTGATCGTCAACGCCCAGGACGAGATCCGCAACATCGGCGTGGCCACCCGCCTGCTCAACGCCTACAGCACTGCCTACGGCGTGAACATGCGCGACGCGGTCAACCGGGCCTTCGAGCTGTACTGGCGCTCCCACACCCGGGGCAGCATGGCGCAGAGCGACCCGGCGATCCGCACGGCCCTCCGCGACTTCGCCGTCAGGAACTTCGGCCTGCTGAACGGCGACAACTACTTCCTCGTCGTGAACGCGGGCAAGGAACTGGCCGGCTTCCTGAGGTACGGCCAGCTCAGGAACACGGTAACGCCCCTGGTCCGAGACCTGCTGAACCGTTCGCGGATCACCGGACCGACCGCCGCGCTGTGGGTGTCCACCGCGCTCGTCACCAACGAGTACGACGGCGGCGCCTGCTCCTCCTACGGCACCTGCGACCTGACCAACAGGCTCACGGACGCCGCCCTGCCCATCAGTCACCCCTGCTCGCCGACGCTGACGATCAGAGCCCAGGAGCTCACCCCGGCGCAGTTGTCCAGCACCTGCACGAGCCTTCTCAACCAGGACGCCGCCTTCCACTCCATCGTCAAGGACAACGGCCAGCCGGTGCCCGACGACCACACGGTCCGCCTGGAGATATCGGTGTTCGACACCAAGCGGGACTACTCCTTCTACGCCTGGGGGATCTACGGCATCGACACCGACAACGGCGGCATGTCGCTGGAGTACGACCCCTCCCAGCCGGGCAACGTCGCCCGCTTCATCTGCTACGAGCAGGACCGTGAGAAGCCGCTGTACTGGGAGATCTGGAACCTCAACCACGAGTACACGCACTACCTCGACGCCAAGTACAACATGCACGGCGACTTCGACGAGGGCATGTCCACACCGACCGTCTGGTGGGTCGAGGGGCTGGCCGAGTACATCTCCTACGGCTACCGCAAGTTCGCCTACACGGCCGCGATCAACGCGGCGGGACAGCACACGTACAAGCTCAGCCAGCTCTTCGACACCGTGTACGGCGACAACGCCCGCACCTACAACTGGGGCTACCTCGCGGTCCGCTACATGCTCGACAAACACCCCGCCGACGTCGCCAGAGTGCTCGGCTACTACCGCACGGGCGACTGGAACGCCGCCCGCACCTTCCTGAAGGGTCTCGACTACGACGCCGACTTCGACGCCTGGCTGACCGCCTGCGCCGCGGGCGCGTGCAAGGCGAGCGACGAGAACATGCTCCCCACGGCCGACTTCACCGTCACCGCCAGCGGCACGGCGCTCTCCTTCACCAGCACGGCGGCCGACCCCGACGGCACGCTCGCGCAGTATTACTGGGACTTCGGCGACGGCACCACCTCCACCACCGCCAACCCGGTCAAGAGCTACAGCTCGCCCGGCGCGTACACGGTCAAACTGGTCGTGCTCGACGACAAGGGCGCGCCCTGGGGCGTGTTCAAGCCCGTGACCGTGCCAGCCGCCGGTGGCACCGTCCCCGAGTGCACCGGCGACACCAGGGCACTGGGCAAGAACTGCAAACGCGGCAACCTCTCGGTCGGCCAGGGCCAGTACGCCTACCTGTTCATCTACCTGCCGGCGGGAGTCGGCACCCTGACCGTCGCCAGCTCCGGCGGCACCGGTGACGTCGACCTCTACTACAACGCGAGCACGTGGGCGACCACCTCGTCGTACACCCAGCGCGCGACGGGCTCCGGCAACGCGCACACCCTCACCGTCGCCAACCCCGCCGCGGGATATCGCTACATCTCGCTGTACGGCGTCGCCGCCGCCTCCGGCGTAACCGTCACCACCACCTACTGACCTGACCGGGGTTCGTGCCCGGGCGCGCTTCCCGGGCACGAACCCCCGAAGGTCGCGGCCAGGAAGTCGTCGGCGAGCCGGGTCAGGCGCGCGGGCGGGAAGGTCTCGGGCGCGAACAACGCCTGGACGACCAGGCCGTGGGTGAACGACAGCGTGGTGGCCGCCAGGTCGTCGGCGTCCGCACCGGTGACCAGCTCGCCGAGCCGCCGGGCGTCGTCGATCGCCGCTCGCAGGTCGGCGCGGATGCGTTCGTACCGTGAGGTCTGGGCGGCGAAGAGCACGGGGTCGGACAGCGCGATGTCCCAGGAGCAGACCCAGACGCGGTTCGTCGCCATGCCCTCGGGGGTCAGCGGGAGGATGTTGAGCACGTGCGTGCGCAGGGCGGCCAGCCCGGGGGCGGGCGCCTTCAGGCGCGGCCGCCGCTGCGTGCGGGTTTCCAGGATGTCCAGCGCGTGGGCCACGAGCTCGCGTTTGCCGCCGAAGTAGTGGGTCACCAGCCCCGTGGACGCACCCATGGCCCCGGCGACCGCGCGCAGGGTGAGGCCGGCGAAGCCGTGTTCGGCCAGGACCCGCCAGACGGCCTCGGAGACGTCGTGGCGGCGGGCGTCGTGATCGGTGCGAGCGGGGCTCATAGCCTGTTAGCGTACATACCGAACGTTTGTTATGTACTTCGTGGAGGCATGATGCTCACCGTTCCCCTCACCGCCGGCTCCGAGCTGCGCTCGCTCGATCCCTGGCTGGCCGAGGAGTTCCTGGTCCATCTCGATCGGGCACGCGCGCACATCGCGCCGTGGGTGTCGCCGTCCTTCGTCGCCGCCGACCTCGCCGAGGCGCGTGCCGTACTGCAGCGCTACGCCGACAAACGGGCAGCAGACACCGGCGGGATCTGGGGCATCTGGCTGGAGGGCACGCTGGTGGGCGGCGTCCTGTTCGTGTCGTTCGACACCGAACGGGGCGTCTGCGAGGTGGGCTGCTGGCTGGAACCGGGCGCGCAGGGACGCGGGCTGATCACCCGCGCGGTCGAGCGGCTCGTCCGGTGGGCCGTGGACGAGCGGGGCATCGAGCGGGTGGAGTGGCGGACCAAGGCCGCGAACGCCCGCAGCATCAGCGTCGCCGAGCGGCTGGGCCTGCGCCGCGAGGACGTGGAGCTCTGGTCGCTGCGGGGCGAGGATTGGCGCGAGCGGGAGGTCCCGGCGGACTCGGCCGAGATCGACCGGCTCACCGCCGCCTTCTTCGGCTTGTTCGGCAACGAGGGCGGCGCCCGCCCGGACGCCTGGGGAGTCCATCGGCTCTTCGTGCCCGGCGGGCTCATCGTCCAGGGCGGCGCCCGGCAGGAGGTCTACGACCTCGACTCCTTCGCCCGGCCGCGGCAGGAGCTGCTGACCTCCGGCGAGCTGACGGATTTCGCCGAGGAGGAGACCTCCCACCACACCGAGATCTTCGGTGACATCGCGCTGCGGACGGGCCGCTACCGCAAACGCGGTGTGCGCGGCGGCGTGCCGTTCACGGGGCAGGGGACGAAGTGCCTTCAGTTCCTGCGGACGCCGCAGGGGTGGCGGATCTCCGCCCTGTCCTGGACAGACGACCAGAACGAGAAGGACACTTCAGGATAAATCCGACTTTAAGTGTCAAAAGCCTTGACTTTTAAACACAATCGAACTTTCATGTGATGAAAGACGTTTGATTGTGATGGATGCCACTAAGTGATCATGGACGAATCATCATAATCCAACGGAAATCGAAGCTCAGACTTCGTGGCACGGCCTACTGTAGGAGGTAGGAATCATGTGTCCGCATCGGCCGCAGTGCCCATCCGCCGACGCTCGAGATCGCGAAGCGGCGCTGGTCGTCGCCTTCCACCCGGAACAGGGATGGTGGCTGCTCTGTAACGGCATGGTGATCTTCGACGACACCGGCGAGCTGCTGCCCGATGGACGGAGCGTACCGGCCCGCCGTGGCCCCTCCCAGCAAGCGGCATGAACGCGCGCCAATGGCGCCGGCTCAGCAGAATCCTCCGGTCGCTCACCAAGCCGGCCATCGCCAGGACCGGATCCTGGCGGCTCACCCGCAGTGCGATCTCCGCCGACAGAGCGCTCTACCTGACCCGCCACTGCCTGCTCGAGTGGAACCTGGGATCCCACGGCCGGGTCTTCGAGGTCCTCGTCGGCGAACTCGTCACCCACGCCAGGGGAACGATCCGGCTCACGCTCTTCTATGAGGAGGGACTGCTCCGCTGCGCGGTCGAAGACGACGCCCCGCAAGGAGGCAGTGAGCAGGAGCTCTACCTGGTCGCCCAGCTGTCGTGCTGCTGGGGAAGCACCCGCACGTCGGCGGGCAAGGCCATCTGGTTCGAACTGCCGGTGCACACGCATTCTTAGGGTCCGCCCGCGAAAAGGGCCCCGCCCCCGGCGGAGGCCCTTTCCCGTGCGCCCCGGACGAGTCAGATCGTGCGGGTGAAGTACTTGCAGACCGGGTCGGTGGCCCGGTTCGTGTCGAAGACGGCGCCGCCGTGCACGTAGATCGCGTCACCGGCCGGCCGGCGGAGCGAGATGTTCATGGAGCCGGACTTGGCGACGTTGTTCATCTTGAAGACCTTGAGCAGGCTGTCCGGGCTGCCGTTCTTCCAGAACTCGAAGTAGACGTCGTTGTTGCCGCCCACGTCGCCGATGATGTTCCAGCTGAGCTTCGTGAAGATGTGCTGGCCTCCGGGGGTGCCGTACGTGACCGACGCCGCGAGCTGGTAGGCGCCCTTGCTGCAGCGTCCACTGAGGACGGAGGAAGCCGAGGCCGGAGTGGCCGAGAGCGAGAGGGCCAGGCCCAGGGCGCCGATGGTGGCCGCGGTTCGCAGGGTTCTCATGTCGCCAGACCCTAAGGATCGGCGGTATATCCCAGGTATGCCAGAAGCGCGTGGTGAACGAGCGCTCAGTCGATTGCCTTGCCGATATGGCGGCGCGCGACCCCGACGACAAGAAGACCCGTCTGCTGGACGCGGCGTTCGCCGAGTTCGCCGCGAACGGCATCGCCGCCACCCGCACCGACGCGATCGCCGAGCGGGCAGGACGCAGCGCCGGGCTGATCTACGCCTACTTCGGGAGCGAGGACGGCCTGTTCGACGCCGTCTTCGAGCGGATCGTCGCGGACAAGGTCGCGCAGGTGCCGTTCACCCCCGAGGACCTCCCCGGGTACGCGGCGCGGCTGTTCGACAGCCACGCCGCCCATCCCGAGGTGGCCCGGGTGGTGGCCTGGAATCAGCTGGAACGGCGCGGGCCGGCGGTGCGTGACGTCGGTTCCGACGAGAGCGGCCGCCGGAAGATCGAGCAGGTCCGGGAGGCCCAGTGCCGCGGAGTGCTCCCCGGGCACTTCGACGCCGCCCAGGTGGTCTATCTGACCCAGAGCGTGGCCCTGTCCTGGTTCTTCCTGCCCGACGAGATCACCGCGCACGCCGCGGATCCGGCCGACCTGGACCGGCGCCGGGCGACGGTGGTCGAGGCCGTGCGGCGGCTGATGGGTTCCTAGCAGGTCAGGAGGTGGTGGTCCGTGCGTCTGCTCGGGCGTGATGACGAGCTCGCTCGGCTGCGGTCGTTCGTCGCCGGCGCGATGGAGTCGGGCGGATCGCTGCTGCTGTCCGGTGAGCCGGGAGTGGGGAAGTCGGCGTTGCTGCGGGCCGCCTGTGACCATGCCGTGAGAGCCGGCGCCCGGGTGCTGTCGGCGGCAGGCGTGGAGTTCGAGACCGATCTGAGCTTCTCGGCGCTGAATCGGCTGCTTCTGCCGATCTCCGGGGAGATCGGCCATCTGGCCGCGGCGCATCGTGACGCGCTGCGCGACGCGCTGAACTCCCTGCCTTGACCGCCCAGGAGTTCGCGCACGCGGGCGGCGGCCCGGTGGCCGTCGTCCTGACCGAGTCCGGCGGCGCGGGGCACGTCGATGTAGTGCCCGCCGTTGATCTCCACCGGCGGGAAGAAGCCGGGGATGGCGAAGGAGGAGGCCACCGCCGGCACCAGGCCCGCCCCCGACCGCCGGCTCCACAGCACCGTGGCGCCGGTCTCCGCGTTGACGGAGGTCGGGCGGAAGTCGACCTCCGGCCACGTGTCGACGCCGAGCGTGGCTCCGGCCAGGCCGACGAACTGGGCGCGGTCCAGCGCGGTCGGAGCCGTGAGCGCGAGCTTCCCGATCGCGACCGCGCGCTCCTTGACGGTCCCCGGGAAGGAGACCAGCAGCGCCGCGATGTCGTCGGGGATGACGCTGCTCCCCCGGCCGGGATCCACCGGGGTGGGCGACAACCCCATCCCCGTGGTGGCTGCGGCCATGAGCTGGTCCAGGTCGGCGCCATGGGACGTCAGTGCCCCGACGTACGCGCCTGCCGACGTGCCCACCACGACGGCGCAGTCGGTCGCGCCGAAACCGGTGTCGGCCTTGATCGCGGCCAGGACCCCGAGCTCCCGGGCGATGCCGACCTCGCCGCCGCCACCGAGGATGAGACCGATCTTCATCTCGTGCTCCCTTGATCGAGTTGCCCGAGGACGTCCTCGGGCTCGGTCGCCGCCACCCGGTGGCCACGCCGGGCGGCGGCGCGCACGAGACCGCGCGCAGCCCCTGTGACCAGCCAGACCTTTTCCGTCATGGAGATCAGACTGGCCAGTCCTGAACTCGCTAACCCCCGTCAGCGCGCGGTGGCGGCTCCGAAGCCGCGGGTACCGCCGGTCACCAGGTAGCCGGCATCGGGATCGAAGGCGATCCGGCCGGGCGGCGGCGGGGTGGCGAGGTCGATGACGAGCTTGCCGATGTGGGTGGAGCGTTTGAGCACGGCCAGCGCCTCCTGCACGTCCGCGGCGGGCAGGCCGCGATGGGGCGGCGGGCTGACGGCACCGGTGGTGATGAGACCGGCGACGGCGTTCAGGGTGTCGCGGGCCATCGCGGGCCGGCGCTGGATGAGCTGCGCGAGGTCGACGGCGAAGTAGGACAGGGTTCGCAGAAAGGGTCGCAGCCGCATCGTGGCATCGCCATACAGGTCGCGCTTGCCCAGGTCGACGAAGCGCCCGTCGGGGGCGAGCAGGTCCAGGGCGGCGGTGGCGGCGGCCGCGGTGAGGGAGTTGAGCACGACGTCGACGCCGCGCCCGCCGGTGACCTCACGGACCTCGTCGGCGAAGGCGGGCGAACGGGAGTCGAAGACGTGCTGGGCACCCCGTTCGCGCAGGTAGGCGCGTTTGGCCTCGGTGCCGGCCAGCGCGATGACGTGCGCGCCGCGCAGCCGGGCCAGTTCCAGCGCCGCCAGCCCCACCCCGCCGACGCCACCCGACACCAGGACCGTCTCGCCTTCCGTCAGGCCCGCCAGGGTGTACAGGGCGTAGTGGGCGGTGCTGTAGACCAGCGGGATGGCCGCGGCCTCGGTGAACCCCAGGCCGGCGGGGATCGGCACGGTCACCGCCGCCTCGGCCAGCTCCCTGCTGACTCGTACCTGCCACCCAACGATTACCCAGCGTGTCGATTGTTTACTCTTTGCATTTTCTCCATGCCGAGTCGAGGTCTCTGGTGCGGAGCCCGCCGAGGGCGGGCGCCACGAGCAGAACCCATCCCCAAAGCCGTCCCAGCGCTCCGGCCATGACACGGGACAGGGCGGGCACGTCCAGGATCGAGCGCCCGAGCTGGTGGCTAGAGGGGATTCGCGGCGCGTTGGCGCTGCCTGTCCCGGTAGCGGCGGGCCTTCACGATGCTGCCGCAGCCCCGCATGCTGCACCAGCGGGCCGTGCGGTTGCGCGACTCGTCGTAGAACAACCATCGGCACTCGGGGTTGTCGCACGACTTCAGCCGCGTCCACGTCTGCGTCAGCACAGCCTCGTGTACGGCTGCCGCGAGCGCCGCCACAACGCCCCCGGCCCCGTCCTCCCGTGGCTGGACGGAGGCGACCATGGAGCCGTGCGACACGTCGAGACGGACCGAGGCGGCGTGCGACGCGGTGAGATCGTTGAACGCATCGACGACCGCGCGAGGCGGCTGCTCGCCCCTGGTGTTGGCCGCCGCCATCTCGCGCAGGGCGCCGCGCAGGTCGCGGAGCGCCGACAGGTCACGTGCGGCCATAGGCCGACCCTTGCCCATCAACCCCTCGGCGGTCAGCCACGCGACGGCGGCTTCCACGTCGCTCAGCACGTCATGGCTGTTGTAGATGTCGTGCGTGTCGACGAACCTGCGCACCACTTCCAGCGCGCCGGGCGCCGCGTTACTGGGGTCGTTACTCACCGTTGAAGCCTCCTTGGTCGCGCCCTCACCACCATCGTATGCGTCTTGACGGTGACGGCCAACCTCGCCTAGCGTTACCATCGTAAGCCTTTTGAAGGTGATGACTTGGGGTGTTGCGGGCATCGTTGACCCAAGGTGACGACACGCGAGGAGGAAGCGCCGACATGACGGACTTCACGACGGCACCGCTCACACCCGAGACGTGGAAGGACTTCGAGCAGGTCATGGGCTCGAACGGCGGCGCCCGCGGATGCTGGTGCATGCACTGGCGGCTCTCGTTCAAGGAATGGGACGCCGGGGCGGGCGACGGCAACCGTAAGGCGCTGCGTGAACGCTCGAAACAGCAGCCGCCACCCGGGCTGGTGTGTTACCTGGGCGACGAGCCCGTGGGCTGGGTCGGGATCGGCGAACGCTCCGAGTACCCGCGGCTGCAGCGTTCACCGGTCACCAAAGCCCTCGACGACACGCCGACCTGGGTGATCACCTGCTTGTTCGTCCGGCGCGACCACCGCCACCAGCGGCTGCAGACGAAGATGATCGCCGCCGCGTGCGACTTCGCCGCCGAGAACGGGCAACACACCGTCGAGGGCTTCCCCGTCGACCCCGTGCCGGGACAGGTCGCGGGCTCGGACAACGCGATGACCGGCATCGCATCGGCCTTCCGGGAGGCCGGGTTCACCGAGGTGGCGCGCCGCAAGAGGGACCGCCCGGCGATGCGCCACACCGTAGCCGACACATGACGGCCCTCCGGGTGGTCGGCGTAGGGTCACGCGAGCGACGGCTACTCGGACGGTGGGCGTAGGAGTCACGCGGGTGACGGCTACTCGGGTGGTCGGTGAGCGTGGCCAGTGCGCCGGCCAGCGCGGGGATCCAGAACAGCCACGGATAGCCGGACATGTCCACGATCGGTCCGGCCAGGACGATGCCGACGCCCTCGCCCTCACCCAGTGAGGCGATGGTCGCCTGCCCCACGCGGGCCGTCCTGCCACCCGGCCGCGGCGGCTCCTGACATCTGGCCGCGACAAGCCACCCTGCCGACTAAATGCGACAAGTCGGCGCATTAGTGCGGGCGGTCGGATTGGTTTCGCCTGGCTGTGCGACATCGCCCGGGCGCAGGCTGTCCAAGGCGATGTCGCACGGCAGATCGCAGGTACGGAGCTGTTACTTGATCTGCTCGTACCCGCCGCCGGAGTCCGCGGTCTTGGTGCCGCCGGAGAACTTCACCCACGAGCCGGTCGGCGCCGCGTGGTAGACGGGGACGGTGTGCAGGGGGGTGATCTCCTCGTTCTTCATCACGCCCGCTCCCTTCACGTCCACGGCCGACCAGACCAGGGTGCGCGTGCCGACCTTCGTGGTCTTGAACGTCACCGCGCAGGCGTTCTGCTTGCCGGCGTTGTAGAGCAGGTAGGCGACGCCACCGCTGAACGCGGCCTGACGCTGGACCTTGTAGCCCGGGCCGCAGACGACGGCCGGCGTTTCGGGCGCCCGGTGAGCGGCCGAAACGGTGGCCGACGCGGTGGCGGAGAAGGAGACCACCGCCACACCGAACGTGACCGCGACGGCCGCCTTGATCGTCGTCTTCTCGAGCCTCATGATCCTCTTCTCCGAGAGTGGCCGCGGTTCAGCAGGTGACGCTCAGGCATTCTCGCGACGCCGGACGCCCCATGTCGTTGGCACTGAGCGCAGAACCTCTTGGCCAGGAGCGCAGACCGCCGGACTGGCTAGGCGGATGTCCGGCGTACCAGGCGTGCGGGGACCACTATCTCGGTGTACGGCTCCGCCGTACCGGAGAGGCGGTTGAGCAGGAGACGGGCGCACGCCATGCCGATCTCCCTGGCCGGGTTGGCCATGGTGGTCAGACCGGGAGATACCAGGCCGGCCGCCTCTATGTCGTCGAAGCCCATGACCGCCAGGTCTTCCGGAACTCGCAGGCCTCGTGCGGCGGCGGCGTCGAGTGCGCCGATGGCCATGATGTCGTTCGCGCACAGCACGGCGTCGGGTGGCTGCGGCGAGTCCAGCAGCAGGGCCGTGCCCTGCTCGCCGCCGGTTCTGCTGAACTGGGTGTGGATCACCAGCTTTGGATCCCCGGGCAGGCCGGCTTCGGCCAGTGCTGCCAGGTGGCCTGCCACGCGTTCCGCCGCGGGGCCCTCCCCCGCCGGTCCGCAGACGAAGGCTATCCGGCGATGGCCGCGTTCCAGCAGGTAGCGGGTGGCAGTGGCGGCGGCGCCCTCGTCGTCGCTGCGCACGATGTCGACGCCGGGCTGGGTGAGCCGGCCGCCCAGGCGTACCACCGGGATGCCCGCGTCCAGCACCGGCAGCAGGTCTTCCGGGTGCGTGTTGAACACCGCGAAGGCCAGGGCGTCGACCTGCCGGGCGATCATCTGCTCCAGCGCAGCGCGTTCCATCGCGCGTTCGCCGTCGGTGTTGCTGATGATCTGGTCGTAACCCGCCGCCCCGAGCACGTCCTGCACTCCTCTGGCCAGGGCCGGGTAGAAGGGGTTGGTGAGGTCCGGGATGACCAGGCCGACCGTCTGGCTCCTGCTCGTGCGCAGGCCCCTGGCCAGGACGTTGGGCCGGTAGCCCAGTTCTTCGATGGCGGCCAGGACCCGGCCGCGGGTGCGCTCGGCGACCGGGCGGCGGCCGTTCAACGTGTGCGACACGGTCGTGGCGCTCACTCCGGCCAGCGCGGCGACCCGGGAGATGCTCGGCCGCCCCACCGCCCGGGTCTCACCGTCGGGCTGTGGCTGCTCCGGTGCGCCTTCGCGCTGCCGTTCCGCACCCTTGTGCCTCGCCGACGCGCCCGCTCCCCTGTGGGCGCCGAGCGAGGTGAGGGGCTCCAGGGCGAGGTCGAGTTCGGCGCCGAAACGCGGCGCCGCCCCGGCTGCCGCCGTCTCGAGCGCGGACTCCCAGACAGTCCGCAGCCGAGCCAGGAGGGCAGCGGCGGCAAGACGCGCCGCCGGGCTCGCGGAGCTAGCGGAGTGCCGAGCCCTGGTCGCAGATGAGCTCGCGGAGCCTCGGGTCTCGGCGGCGATCATGACGGCCAGTTCGGGTTCCTGCGCGGCGAAGAGTTCCAGCGCATGCGTACGCAGCGCACGGCTGCCCAGGTAGAGCCGGGCCCGGTCGGCGTCGAGCAGGAGGGAAGGCATCACCCGGTGTATCGCGCGAGCGATCGGCTCGCCGGCCGGGCGCTCGCGCAGGGCTTCGGTCAGCAGGGGGAAGCCGTGGAAGAAGAGCTGCTCCTTGGTCGCGAAATGGTTGAAGACCGTCTTGGCCGAAACGTCGGCCGCCTCGGCGATCTCCGTGACGCGGACCACGTCGAAGCCTCGCTCCGCGAACAGCCGCCACGCTTCCCGCACGATGGCCTGCCGCGTGTCCGCCTTCTTCCGCTCGCGTCTCGCCGGGGGCATGGCCAGATCTTACGCGACAGCCGACATTTCACTCGCTGAAAACTTCTGGTCAAGATAATGCCTTGACAACGCGGCTGTCACGATTAGATTTCGGCTCAGTCTTAACGATTTGCACCTCCCTCACTCCCCGAAGGGAGACGCCCATGAGGAGCATCTTCTCGACCCTCCTGCTCTTACTGACCTGTCTCGTCGCTCCGCCGGCCCAGGCCGCGGCCCCCGTCCTGTCCACCAACGTGCACGCCTTCTACTACTCCTGGTACGGCAGCCCGCAGGGAGGCGGCGACTGGCGCCACTGGCAGCAGGGCGGCCACACCCCGCCGGCCGACATCGGCGCGGACCTCTACCCCAAGCTCGGCGCCTACGACTCCGGCGACTTCGCGGGCACTGTGGCCCAGCACATGACCTGGCTGCGCCAGGCCGGCACCGGTGTGCTCGTCTACAGCTGGTGGGGCAGGGGCGGCTACGAGGACACGCTGGCCAGGGGCGTCATGGACGCCGCCGCCCAGCAGGGCATCAAGGTCGCCTGGCATCTGGAGCCGTACGCGGGCCGTACCGCCGCCTCCACGGTGGAGGACATCAGGTACATCAACGCCACCTACGGCAACCACCCGGCCTTCTTCCGCGAAGGCGGCAAGGCGGCGTTCTACGTCTTCGAGAGCCTGCGGATCACCGACTGGACGGCGCTGGACCAGGTGACCGGGCAGAACATCGTGCTCGCCCAGACCACGGACACCACGAAGATCGCCCACTTCTCCGGGATGTACACCTACGACGCCATCGCCGGCGCGACCGCCCCCGGCTGGCGGCAGGCCGGCGCCTACGCCAAACAGCACGGCCTGATCTGGGCGCCCTCGGTCGGCCCCGGGTACCTCGACGACCGGGCCGTCCCCGGCAACACCACGCCGACCCTGGACCGCGCGAACGGCGCCACGTACGACAAGGAGTGGTCGAATGCGCTCGACCCGGCCACCGGCGGCCTGCCGAGCTGGGTCTCCATCACCTCCTTCAACGAGTGGCACGAGGGCAGCACGATCGAGCCGGCGACGAACAGGCCGGGCTACCTGTCCTTCGACGGCGCGTACGGCAAGACGGGCGCGGCGGCGGAGAGCGCGTACCTGGATCGCACGCAGTTCTGGGCGGCCGAGTTCGAGCGGCGGCGCGGCGGCACGACGCCGACCAACCTGGCGCTGAACAAGCCGGCCACCGCCGACAGCCAGTGCGCGAGCGACGAAGGCCCGGCCAAGGCCGTCAACGGCAGCTGGACCGGCGGCAACACCGACAAGTGGTGCTCGGTGCAACAAGGCGGCTGGTGGCTCCAGGTCGACCTGCGGGCCACCTCCGTCATCAGCAGGTTCGTCGTGCGGCACGCGGGGGCGGGCGGGGAGAACTCCCTCTGGAACACCCGCGACTTCGACCTCCAGGTCAGCACGGACGGCTCCGCCTGGACCACGGCCGTCACGGCCCGCGGCAACACCGCAGGCGTGACCAGCCATGACGTCAACCAGATCCAGGCCCGGTATGTCCGGCTCAGGGTGCTGACGCCGACGAGCAGCGGCGACTTCGCCGCCCGCGTCTACGACCTGGAGGTCCACGGCGTCAGCCCCGCGTGAGCGTGAGGGTGTCGAGGTCGAACAGGAATCCTGCGCCGCCGGTGAACACCAGGAACAGCGGCCCGGTGGCCGGCCCGGTCAGCGTGGTGGAGACGGTCTGGAAGTTCTCCCAGCCGCCGGTCACCGGGACGGTCACCTGACCCAGCAGGGTTCCCGTCTGCGAGCCGGACCGGATCTGGATGGCGCCACCGGAACCGCCCGAGGAGATCCGGGCGGAGAAGCCGGTGGCGCCTGCCGTGCTCACTGAGGAGTATCCGGCCCAGTCGCCGTTCTCGATGTAGCCGAGCGTGCGGCCGGCGCTCGCGTTCGCGTGGTCGGCCGGCTGCACGCCCGACTGGGAGCTGCAGGACTCCCCCTCGGCCGTCGTCGCGTTCGACCTGGTCAGGGAGAAGGTGTCGACGTCGAACAACGACCCGGATCCGCCGGAGAAGGTGAGGAACACCGGGCCGGTGCCCGAGCCGTTGAGCGTGGTGGAGACGGTCTGGAAGTTGTCCCAGCCGCCGGTGCCGGGCACCGTGACGCTGCCCAGGACGGGGCCGGTCTGCGAACCTGACCTGACCGTGACGGTGCCTCCGGCTCCCCCGGAGGAGACGCGGGCGGTGAAGCCGGTGGCGCCGGCCGTACTCACTGAGGAGTAACCCGCCCAGTCGCCGTTGTCGATGTAGCCCACCGTGCGGCCGCCGCTGGCTCCGGCGTGGCTGGCGGGCTGCACGCCCGACTGGGAGGTGTAGGACTCTCCCTCGACGGCGCCGCCGCCGAGCTCCTTGATGCGGATGTTGCGGAAGGCGACGTCGTCGCCTTCGCCGTGGTTCTGCAGCCCGATGTGGCCCTGCAGGAGCGAGCGGCTGGGGTCGGTGTTGGTGAAGTCGTTGACCTTCACGCCGTTGAGGAAGACCTGCAGGCGTTCGCCTTCGACCAGGAGCTCGAAGGCGTTCCACGCGCCCGGCGGGTTGAGCGCCGCGTCCCTGGCCGCGGTGTCGGGCGCCTTGAAGCCGTAGATGGAGCCGGTGGTGCGGTCCGGCGTGTCGGTGGCGTCGATCTGCACCTCGTAGCCGTTGTTCACCGCGGAGTTGGGGTCTCCGGAGGGTGGGAAGCCGACGAAGACGCCGGAGTTGTCGTCACCGGCCATGCGCCAGTCGAGCTTCAGCGAGTAGGAGCTGAACTCCTTGGCCGAATGCCAGCGCAGGCCCATCCCGCCGAAGGACGACCACGTGCCGTCGGCGATGGTGAAGCCGCCGGGCCCGGCCTGCGACCAGCCGGAGCCCATCAGCGGGGTGTAACCGCTCTCCGGGCGGCAGTCGGCCTTGACCATGCCCGCGGCGTACCGGATCCCGCCCAGCAGCAGCGCGCGGAAAGCCGGGTCGGAGTACGACTCCTGGGTGTGCCCGAGCCCGGTGTAGAAGGCCCGGCCCGAGCCCCGGGTGTGGCACCAGGTGATGGGGTGGTCGCCCATGTCGCCGCCGCTGTAGGTGCCTTCGTCCAGGTTTTGCAGCACACGTACGGCGGAGCGGGGGTTGGCCCGGTAGTTGTACCACTCGTCGGTTCTGGTCCACGTGGCGCCCAGATGGGCGGTGGCCGCGTGCGCCCGGTCCTCGTTCCTGACCGTGGCCTGCTGGATCGCCGGATGGCTGCTGAAGTAGGCGCCGACCGTCTGGCCGTAGAAGGGCCAGTTGTACTCGGTGTCGGCGGCCGCGTGAACGCCCACGTAGCCGCCTCCGCCGTTGATGTAGCTCTCGAAGGCGGACTGCTGGGCGTTGTCGAGCACGTCGCCGGTGGTGTTGAGGAAGATCACCGCGCGGTAGCCGGACAGGGAGGATGGCCACGTCTCCGTGGCGGTGACGGTGAAGTTGTTGGCCGCGCCGAGGTCGCGGATGGCCTGGACGCCGGCCGGGATCGAGTCGTGGCGGAAGCCGGCGGTCTTGGAGAAGACCAGCACCTGGTACGCCGGGTCGGCCGCGACCAGCATCGGGATCAGCATGAGGAGGGACGCGAGCAGGCGCATGTCATTGCCCCCCGGTGAGGGTGAAGGTGTCGACGTCGAACAGGAAGCCGGACCCGCCGGTGAAGGCCAGGAAGACGGGGCCGGCGGCGGAGCCGCTGAGGGTGGTGGAGACCGTGGTGAAGGTGTCCCAGCTGCCGGTGACCGGGACGTTCACCGTTCCGAGGAGGGTGCCGGTCTGCGAGCCCGAGCGGATCTGGATGGCGCCGCCCGAGCCGGCGGAGGAGACCCTGGCGCTGAAGCCGGTACGGCCCGCCGTACTGACCGATGAGTAGCCCGCCCAGTCGCCGTTGTTGATGTAGCCGGCGGTCCTGCCGCCGCTGGCCGGGGCGTGGTCGGCCGGCTGCACACCGCCGGTGCTGGTGTAGGCCTCGCCCTCGACCGTGGTGCCGGCGCCGGAGGTGGAGACGGTGAAGGCGTCGACGTCGAAGAGGTTCCCCTGCCCGGTGGGGCCCTTGAAGACGAGGGCGAGCGTGGTCGTGCCGGCGGGCGCGCCGCTCAGCCCGGTCGAGACGTTGACGAAGGTGTCCCAGCTGCCGGTGTTGGGCACGGCCACGGTGCCGAGCACGGTGCCGGTGGCCGAGCCCGCGCGGATCTCGATGGTGCCGCCGATGCCGCCCGAGGAGACGCGGGCGGTGAAGCCGGTCGCGTTCCCCAGCGCGTAGGGCTGGAAGGAGATCCAGTCGCCGTTGTCGGTGAAGCCCACGGTCTTGCCGCCTTCGGCCGGGGCGTGGTCGGCCAGCTGGATGCCGGACTGGGCGCCGAAGTGCTCGGCCTGGCGGTGCCTGGGCTGCAGGGTGCGGAGGCTGTGCGTGGTGAGGCCGCCCGCGTCGGTGTACTCGGCGTCGAAGACGCCGTAGATGTTGGCGGCCGCGTCGTGCTCGCCGTCGGTGGGAATGGCGATCGAGCCGGTGCAGCCGTTCTTGGAGGTGATGGCGTGGGTGTGGCTGTCGTGGCCGAGCAGGTAGGTGACCTTGACCTTGGCGCAGTCGATGGCGCCGTCCTCCGGGTCGCTGACGTTGACCTGGAAGGACACGGTGTCGCCGAAGGAGAACAGCTGGCCGTGCAGCGGGGTGGCGAGCGTGACGGAGGGCGCGGTGTTGCCGACGCTCACGATCACGTTCGCGCTGCCCGGCAGTCCTTGCGGGTCACGGACGGTCAGGGTCGCGGTGTAGGTGCCGTTGGTGGTGTAGGTGTGGGTGGGGTTGGCCTGGGTGGAGGTGCCGCCGTCGCCGAAGGTCCACGCGTAGGTGAGCGCGCCGCCCTCGGGGTCGGAGCTGCCGGCCGAGGAGAACGCGACGGTCAGCGGGCTGGGTCCCGAGGTCCTGTCCGCCGCGGCCTTGGCGATCGGGTTGCGGTTGGCGGCGCCGATGTACTCGATCCGGTAGAGCGCCTGGTTGTTGCCGCCGGTGCCGTAGTCGAGCACGTAGAGGGCGCCGTCCGGGCCGAAGGTGAGGTCGATGATCTGGGTGCCGTCCCAGGGGAAGTCCTCGATGATGCCCGGCGTGCCGTCCTGCTTCACCTCGATGGCCTTGATCCACTGGCGGCCGAACTCGGCGGCGAAGTAGCGGCCGTCGAGGGAGGCGGGGAACTTGACGCTGGAGCTGAGGTTGGGGTCGAAGCGGTAGACCGGTCCGCCCATCGGCGACTCCGAGCCGCCGCCGAACTCGGGCGGCGAGCCCTGGTCGCCGCCGTACCTGATCCAGCTCGGCTTGGCCGGGGGCAGCGTGGCAAGGCCGGTGTTGCGGAAGGAGTTGTTGGCCGGGCCGCCGGCGCAGTTGTACTTGGCGCCGGAGGGACCGCTGGGGAAGGTGTACTCGTTGTAGGTCTCGACGGTGGTGTTCGTTCCGGTGCAGTACGGCCAGCCGTAATTGCCGGGCGCCGTCATCCGGTTGAACTCCACCTGCCCGTTCGGCCCCCGGTTGGGGTCGGTGACACCCGCGTCGGGCCCGTAGTCGCCGAGGTAGACGATGCCGGTGGGCTTGTCCACGGCCATGCGGAAGGGGTTGCGCAGCCCCATCGCCCAGATCTCCGGCTTGGTCTGCGCGGTGCCGGACGGGAAGAGGTTGCCCGACGGGATGGTGTAGGTGCCGTCCGCCTGCGGCTTGATCCGCAGCACCTTGCCGCGTAGGTCGTTGGTGTTGGCGCTGCTGCGCTGGGCGTCGAACTGCGGGTTGCGGTTGGTGCGCTCGTCGATCGGCGCGTAGGCGCTGGAGTCGAACGGGTTGGTGTCGTCGCCCGTGGTCAGGTAGAGGTTCCCGGCCGCGTCGAAGTCGATGTCACCGCCCACGTGGCAGCACTGCCCTCGGTCGTTGGGCACCTGGAGGACGATCTTCTCGCTGGGCAGGTCGAGCGTCTCGTCGGCCTTGAGGGTGAAGCGGGAGAGCCTGAGATGCCCCTTCCAGGGCTCGAAGTCGGCCGCCGTTCCGGTGACCGGAGCGTCGCCCGCCGGGGTGGTGAGTTTGGGCGAGTAATACACCCAGACGTGGCGGTTGGCGGCGAAGTTCGGATCGGCCGCGATGCCCTGCAGGCCTTCTTCGTCGTGGGTGTAGACGTCGAGCTTGGCCGCCTGCTTGGTGGCGCCGGACGCGTCGGTCACGCGGATCGTGCCGTCGCGTGCCGTGTGGAGCACCGAGCGATTGGGCAGTACGGCCAGCGACATCGGCTCGCCGAGTTCGGCGGAGCCGCCGGCCAGCGTCACGTGCTGGTAGTCGGCCGGTGGGATGGCCGCGCCGGTCAGGCCGGTGGTCGCGACCGCTAAGAGGAGGACGGACAAGAGCCTTCGGTACATGGGGTTCCTTCCCTGACTCGTCTGTCAGTCAGGCAAGGCGCGCGCCGCCGCGCTGATTGCCGAAGTACATCGGCGTCCCGGGCCAGAAGGGGTGCCACCTTCAGGCGGCCCGGGGAGATCGCCGCCTTACAGGGATTTGTTAAGAAATTTCCTGATTTCTAACACAGATCCGGCTTGCCGTACACCCTGATATTTCAGCGTCATGTCGGAAAAGTTACTTGCCGTGTCGGGGCGGGCGGGATTTAATTCGGCCAGCCATGCGAATTAATCGAGGGAGGGCGGCGTGCTCCAGCAGCGGCTCCCCGCGGACCAGGCCTCGGTGCGCCGCTCCAACCTCTCCCTCGTGCTGCGCCACCTGAGCGAGAACGGGGCCAGGTCGAGGGCGGTGGTGGCGGTCGAGACCGGGCTGAGCAAGACCACGGTCACCAGCCTGGTCGGCGAGTTACAGGCCCGCGGCCTGGTCAGGGAGATCGGCCCGCAACACGCCGGCGCGGTGGGCCGGCCCGGCCTCGCGCTCGCCCTGGACGGATCCCGGGTCGGCGCGCTGGGGCTGGAGGTCAACGTCGACTACATCGCCGCCTTCGCCACCGACCTGGCCGGCCGTGTACTCATCGACCGCAGGGTCACCTTCGACGCGATGGGCTCGGGCGTCGAGCGCTCCCTCGGCGAACTGGCCGCGGTCACCCGGCGCGCGGTCACCGAACTCGGCGCGACGGGCGTGACGGTCGCCGGGATCACCGTGGCCGTGCCGGGGCTCATCGACGCGCACAGCGGGGTCGTGGACGTCGCCCCGAACCTCGGCTGGCACCGCACCCCCGTCGCCGTCCGGCTGACCGACGCCGCTCCCGGCGTGCCGATCGCCGTCGGCAACGACGCCAACCTCGCCGCGCTGGCCGAGTACACCTCCGGCGTCGCCGCCGGCACCGCCGACCTCGTCTACCTGACCGGCGAGGTCGGCGTGGGCGGCGGCGTCATCTCAGGGGGACGGCTGCTGGAGGGCGCCGACGGGTTCGCCGGGGAGATGGGCCACGTCATGGTCGATCCGTCCGGTGAACGCTGCGGGTGCGGGCGTATCGGCTGCTGGGAGACCAAGGTCGGTCTCGCGGCGCTGGTCCGCACCGTCACCCCCGAACATCCCTACGGCCTGCGCGACGGCGTCCTGCGCGACCCCGAGGAACGGCTGGCGCAGATCGAGCAGGCCATCGGAGACCCGCTGGTCGACCAGGCGATCGCCACGGTCGGCCGCTGGCTGGGCCGGGGCGCGGCCACGCTCGTCAACCTGTTCAACCCCCGTGTCATCGTCTTCGGCGGCTACTTCGCCCGGCTCGCCGGCCGGCTCATCCCCCTCGCCCAGGCGGAACTCGAACGGCTCGCCATGGCCGGCTCGGCCCGCCGCTGCACCATCGTCGCCTCCGGCCTCGGCTTCGGCGCCGCCTCACGCGGCGGCGCCGGGACGGTGGTCGAACGCATCCTGTCCGACCCCACCCTCATCCAGATCCGCTGACACCGTCTCCCGTCCGTCCGGCCTTCCGGAAATCCGCCGCGACGCCGTTCGCGCCGACCTCTGCGTCGCGGCGGCGGTGCCACCCCGACCTGGCCGGACGGACGGGTCTCCACAGCTTTGCCCTACCGCTCCAGGCCGGCGCGTAGGTCTCGCCTGCCGGAGATGCCGAGCTTGCCGTACGCGCGCTGCAGGTAGTTGTCCACGGTGCGCGGTGACAGGCCGAGCCGTTTGGCGATCTCGCGGCTGGACAGCGTGAGCGCCATCAGCGCCACCTCCCGCTCGCGTGGGGTGAGCGAGGAATGGAGGAGGCGGGGTGCGAGCAGCGGGGTCCGCGCCCCTTCGCAGCGGGCGGCGAACGCGGCGGCGCGCTCCACGAGAAGTCCGGCCCTGGCCCAGAGCCCGGCCTTGCGATGTGCTTCGGCGGCGGCCGACGCGATCTCGGCGGCCAGCAGGTTGTGGCCCAGGTCCGCGAAGACGGGGAGCGCTTCCTCCATCAGCGACCCGTCGCCCGTGGCCAGGCCCTTGGCGGCGAGGGCCATGGCCGGGACGAGTTCGCCCTCCAGCCGGGTGGCGAGCTCCGACAGGCGCTCGTGCACGGCCGCGGCGGCGCCGAGCCGGGCGGCGTCATACAGGGCGACCGCCGCGTAGGTCGGCTGGCCGCGATCTTCGGCCAGCGATCCCGCGTTCACCGCGCATCGCGCGGCTTTGGACAGGGCGCCGGATGCCGCGTGGTTCCAGGCCCGGCTCAGCTCCAGCCATGGTTCGAACAGCCGGCCGCCGCCCCGCTCGCACCCCTCGGCCAGAGCCAGCCGGCGCCGGGCCGGCTCGGGGGCGCCGAGCAGCGCGGTGGTCGTGGCGAGTTCGGCCATCCAGGGCCGGCGCAGCCGGTAGACGTCCTCGCCTTCCATTAGCACAACGGCCTCGTGCAGCGCCGACCGGGCGGCGGTCACCCTGCCCGCGGCCCTGGCGGCCAGGCCCATGAACGCCGCCCACACCCCGGCCATGGACGGCGCCTGGGCCCGCACCGCCGCGCGGTAGCCGTCCTCCGCCATCCGCCCGGCCGGACGGGGCATGCCGAGGGCGAGCAGCGCGAGGCAGCCGCCGTAGCCGACCTGCGCCGCAGCCCACGGGTACCTGTCGCCCGTGCTCGCGACCAAGGCCCGTCCGTCCTGGTGAATCTGTGCAGCTCGTACGGCCCGGCCGAGCAGCCCGGCGGCCGCCGCTCCCGAGGCAGCGGCCCAGATCCGCGCCTGCGGCTCGGCGCCGGGGGCCGCCAGCACCCGCTCGGCCGCGGCGAGCGCCTCCTCACAGCGGCCGTCGAACAGCAGGATCCACGAGCGGCTCGCCTCAACCAGGTCCCGGCCGTGAGCCATCTCGTCCACGGACCGCTCGGCGTCCTGGGCGAGGCCCCAATGGCTGATCCCGGCGCTGGTCAACGCCCAAGCGGCAGGCGGCACGCCCGGCAGTACCCCGGCCGCCTCAGCGCTGTTGCCACGGAACTCCAGGACTTCGGCAAGCAACCGGTCGGCGGCGCGTCGCTGCGGGCCCGCAGCCTGCGCCACGGCCTCCCTGGCCGGCCGGGTCTTGCCCACGCCCGCGGCTCCGGCGAGGGTCTTCGAGTTGTCATGGATCGCCTCGAGAGCACGGATCTCGCGCTCACGGCCGACGAACGGCCACATCTGCCCCATGCAGGATGTTCGCCCGGAGTCGCGGGGCGGATGGCTCAGGTCCCCGAAGGGACGATGGCTTGTGGGTGGCGGAAGTGGCCGGTGGGGTCGTAGCGGTGCTTGATCTCGGTCAGGCGGGTGTAGTTGTCGCCGTAGTAGGCGTGTTGCCAGCCGTGCAGGTCGGGGTCGGGGAAGTTGACGTAGGCGGCGTCGGTGTGCAGGTGGCGGCGCAGGGTGTGGTGGAGGGCGCGGGTCTGGCCGAGGAGGTGGCGTACCTGGGCGTTGGGGGTGCCGGGTGGCCAGTGGGTGCCGATGTCGATGACGAAGGTGCCCGCGCGGTGCGGGTAGGCGGTCTCGTCGGGGCGGGGCGCGGCGCTGGTGGCGCCCATGGCGAACAGGGTGAGGTAGCCGTTGGCCCGGGCGGGGCCGGGTTTCCATGCGCGGGTCCAGTCGGTGATGTGCTCGACGGTTTCGGCGCCCAGCCACCGGTCGGGGACCAGGGATTTGCTGGCGTAGCAGTCCTTGGCGCCGGGGCGTTCCATGAGGTAGTCCTGGCCGGCCCAGAAGCCGACCTCCTCGATGTGGGTCTTGGCCGGGTGCGGGTGGAGCAGCGGGGCGAGCAGGCGGCGCAGGGTTTCCTGGTCGCCGAGGCGCTGGCCGAGCACCCAGACGGAGGTGGCGCCGGTGCCGGCGTGCTTGAAGCCGACGCGCGCGTCGAACTCGCCGGTGTGGTCGGCGTGCAGGATGTGCTGGAGCTCGTCGACCACGCGCGGCCCGGCGGCCAGAGGGAAGGTCAGGTCGAAGACGGTGACGCGCTGGCGGTTCACCGGCACGGCGTCGAAGACGAAGGCGGTGTTGACGCCGAAGTTGCCGCCCGCGCCGCCTCGGCAGGCCCACAGCAGGTCGGCGTTCTCGTCCTCGGCGGCCCGCACGATGCTGCCGTCGGCCAGGACCAGGCGGGTCTCGACGAGCCGGTCGCAGGTCAGGCCCCATTTGCGGTCGTTGAAGCCGAGTCCGCCGCCGAGCGTGAGGCCGGCCACGCCGACGCCGGGGCAGCGGCCGCCGGGGAAGTACAGGCCGGCGGCGCGGGCGGCGTAGACGTCGGAGTTGGTGGCGCCGCCGCCCAGGTGGAGCCGCCGCCCGCGCGGTTCCACCCGGTTGAGGGCCCGCACGCTGATGACCAGGCCTCCGGTGGCCGAGTAGCCGGCGTAGTTGTGGCCGCCGGAGCGGGCCGCGAACGGCACCCGGTGCTCGGCGCACCAGCGCAGCGCGGCCCGCACGTCGGCTTCGGTGGCGCAGGCCAGCACGCCGGCCGGCCGTACGGCGGCGTAGCGCTGGTTGTCCACCGCTGCCTGGGAGGGGTACTCCGGCGCGCCCGGCCGATACAGGCGAGCGGCCGGGCTCAGCCTCCGTCGCAGGTGCCGCCAGGCGGCGGGCTCCGGTTCCGGCCCCGCCCGCAGCGTCGAGACGGCGACGGATCCCGGTATCAATGCGGCCCCTGCTCGCAGAAGTGCCCGTCGGCTGACCGTCATGCCGCCCCCTGTGCTACCTGGTGATCCGCGAGGGCCCCCGCCCCGCTGCGCCAGAGTAGGCAGCTGTCACTCCCGCCACCGTGGTGACACTCCGTGCGTCCCTCTCACGATCGGACGGCCAGCGTGCTCAGCAGCGCCAGGGCCTCGGCGGAACGGGATCCCAGGGCGGCGGGTTGGGCGATCAGCTGCTGGCCGGGGCTGCTGACGATCGGGAACACCTCGGTTCGCAGGTGCAACTCGCCGACGTCGGGCTGGAAGAAGTGGCTGCCGTACGGGGTCGCGCCGCGTGGTTCTGGCCCGGCCCAGAGCCTGCGGAAATCCATGCTGGCGATGGACAGCTCGCCGGCCGTTACACCGTGACGGGCACCCACATCGACTACCACGACGACCTGGGCTTCACCGCCACCGGCGACGTTCGCGACGGCGTGCTCTACCACGAGCACCTGGTGCTCTACCGCGAGAACTGAGGGGCTGGTCAGGGGGCGGTGGCGCGGATGAAGGCCTCGGCGAAGGTACGGGCGGACTCCTCCACCGGAGGCAGGACGTCGCCCAGGGCGTCCTGCAGGACCGGGCGCAGCAGCATGTGGCCGGCCATCGGGCCGATCATGAGCTGGATGAGCAGGGGCAGCGGGAGCGGGCGCAGACGGCCGGCCTGGACCTGGGCCATCAGCAGGGCGCTCAGGCTGGCGAACATCCTGGGCAGGTTGGCCTTCAGCATGCCGGCGGCGGTGCCGTTGGGGCGGGTGAGCAGGTCGCCGAAGATGGCGGGCAGCACCCGGGGCTCGCGGGCGAACGCTTCGGCGAGTGCCGCGTAGACGGCGTGGACGGTGTCTTCGAGGCGTTCCGGCGGGTTGGCCGCCAGCGCCTCCAGGTCCGGCACGGGGACGTAGCGGTCGAACATGATGGCGAGCAGGCCGTCGCGGTTGCCGAAGACGGCGTGCAGGCTGGTCGGGGAGCACTGGGCGGCGGTGGCGACGGCCTCCATCGTGATCGTGGCCAGGCCGTCGCGGGCGATCAGCGTGGCCGCCGCCTCGATCGCGCGGTCCCTGACCGGGGGGCGGCCGCCGGGGTCCACGCCGGCCTGCCGTACCGCGTCGTCGAGTTTGGCCCGTGATCCGCCGAGCCGTCTGAGCAGGGTGCTGCGCGAGATGCCCGCCGCCGCCGCGATGGCGCCCAGGGGCACCTCGGCCACGTCTTTGCCGAGCTGTTCGGCGGCGGCCAGGGCGGCCTCCACCAAGGACTTGTCCATGACTTCGGATGGTATCGCTTCCATGGTGAACCTCATCTGTGTATCGTCTCCGATAGAGGTTCATCGAGTGATGAATTCATCTCCGGCGGACAGGCGGGAACATGATCCAGGTCATCGGCGCGGGACTGCCGCGCACCGGCACGACGTCGCTCAAGGCGGCGCTGGAACGGCTCGGCTTCGGGCCCTGCCACCACATGCAGGAGCTGCGCGCCCACCCCGAACAAGCGGCGCTCTGGGCGCGGGCCGCCGACGGCGAGGCGGACTGGCGCGGGTTACTGGAGGGCTACCGGGCCGCGGTGGACTGGCCGGGCGCGCACTTCTGGCGGCCACTCGCCCGGGCCCATCCCGACGCCAAGGTCATCCTCTCCGTACGCGACCCGCACACCTGGTACGCCAGCATGCGCGACACCGTCTTCGCGCTGCTGTCCAATCCCGGCGCCGCGCCCGAGGAGTTCAAGGCCGTGGTCATCGGCATGCGGCCGGTGCTGAACCGGATCTGGCACGACACGTTCGCCACCACGCTGGACGAGCCGATGCCCGCCGAACGGCACGCCGTCGACGTCTTCAACCGGCACACCGCCGAGGTCACCGCGGCTCTGCCCGCCGAGCGTGTCCTGGTCTACGAAAGCGGCCAAGGGTGGGAGCCGCTGTGCGCCTTCCTCGGCGTCGCCGTACCGGATGAGCCCTATCCGCGCCTCAACGACCGGCAGTCCGCCCAGACCAGGCTGCGCGGGACGGCGCGGGGATGAAGCTCCGCATTCTGCTCATCGCGCACGGCCTGGTCACGCTGGCGGCGGGCATCGTGCTCGTCGTCGCGCCGGGCCTGGTGCCGAGCGCCGTCGGCATCACCCTGCCCGCCGACGCCTACCTGGTGTGCTACCTGCTCGGGGCCGCAGAACTGGCCGTGTCGTTCCTGTCGTTCGCGGCCAGAAACCTCCAGCACGCCGAGGGTACGCGCCTCGTGGCCCAGACCATGATCGTGTTCCACGGCTGCACCGCCGCCGTCGAGGTCTACGCCTTCACCGGCGGCGTACACGCCGGGATCTGGGCCAACGTCGCCCTGCGCCTGGCCGTCATCACCCTGTTCGCCCGCTACGGCCTGCGCCGGAAGGAATCATCATGACCACGGAGAACACCGGCGTCCTGGTGTGCGGCGGCGGACCCGCCGGAATGATGCTGGGCCTGCTCCTGGCCAGAGCGGGCGTCGAGGTCACCGTGCTGGAGAAGCACGGCGACTTCCTGCGCGACTTCCGGGGCGACACCGTGCATCCGGCGACCGTACGCCTCATGGACGAGCTCGGGCTCGGCGACGGCTTCCGCGCTCTGCCCCAGAGCCGCCTGGGCAACCTGTCCCTTCCGGCTCCCGACGGCAGCCTCGTCACGCTGGGCGACTTCGAGGCGCTGCCGCCGCCGTACAACTACATCGCGATGGTGCCGCAGTGGGACCTGCTGTCCTTCATCGCCAAGGCGGCCGAGCAGGAGCCGGGATTCTCGCTGCGCATGAACACCGAGGCGACCGCGCTGCTCAGGGAAGCCGACAAGGTCACCGGGGTGCGGTATCGCACGGCGGACGGGCGTACTGGGGAGATCCGGGCAGCGCTGACCGTGGGCTGCGACGGCAGGCACTCCACGCTGCGCCGCGAGGCGCGGCTGGTGCCCAAGGAGTTCCGGGTGCCGTTCGACGTGTGGTGGTTCCGGCTGCCCCGCTCCGAGCACGACCGCGAGGCGCCGGCCGCCGTGACGCCCGTCGCGCGCGGTCGCGAGGCGATGATCTCGCTGGCCCGCGACCACTTCTACCAGGTGGCCTACTTCACCACCAAGGGCGCCGACGCCCAGCTGCGCGCCGAGGGGATCGAACGTTTCCGCGCCCGGATCGCCGGCATGCGTCCCGACTTCGCGGACAAGGTCGGGCATCTGGCGAGCATGGACGAGGTCTTCATGCTCGACGTGAAACTCAACCGGCTCAAGCGCTGGCACCGCGACGGGCTCCTGCTCATCGGCGACGCCGCGCACGCCATGTCACCGGCCGGCGGCGTGGGCATCAACCTGGCCATCCAGGATGCCGTCGCCGCCGCCACCATCCTCGCCGGCCCCTTGCGCCGGGGTTCGGTCACCCCCGCCGACCTGGCCGCCGTACGCCGGCGACGCTACCGGCCCACGGCGATCGTCCAGACCGGGCAGCGGATCCTGCAGCGGGTGATGTTCGAGAAGCAGTTCGCCGGCAAACGTTCCGGGCCGCCGCCCGTCCTGCTCACCCTCACCCGCCGCTTTCCCCGGCTCCGGATGATCCCTGCCCGCTTCGTCGGCTTCGGTCCTCGCCCTGAGCATGCTCCCGCCTTCGCCCGCCGTACCCCCGGAGACGCCTGACCCGGCCTCCCGGACTTCCGGCTTCTCCGGCGGTGCGTCAGGCGGGGTTC
Organism: Nonomuraea endophytica; assembly: GCF_014203235.1. Lineage (GTDB taxonomy): Bacteria > Actinomycetota > Actinomycetes > Streptosporangiales > Streptosporangiaceae > Nonomuraea > Nonomuraea endophytica. Next base: position 260,442 of record NZ_JACHIN010000011.1, read on the forward strand.
TACGCTCGTGAGGCGAAGGCGATGGGCGCGGTGGGGAGGGGGCGCTTCGTGTCGAGTGCCGCGTTTCGGTTTCCCGCACTGCGGCCGGCCGATCCGGACAGTCTCGGCGGCTTCCGGCTTCCGGCTAATGGCGCGGCTCGGCGAGGGCGGGATGGGCCAGGTGTTCCTCGCCCTCTCCCCCGGCGGGCAGCCCGCGGCCGTGAAGGTGATCCGCCAGGAGTTCGCCAGGGACGCGGAGTTCGGGCGGCGGTTCGCAAGCGAGGTGGGCGCCGTGCGGAGGGTACGCGGGGCGCACCTCGCGCCGTTGCCGGACGCCGACCCCCAAGCTGAGCGGCCGTGGCTGGCCACGACCTACGTGGCCGGGCCTACCCTGCGTGACCTGGTGGCCGAGCAGGCCGCGGGCCGCGCCGTCGGTCCGGCCTCCGACGTCTTCGCCCTCGGCTCCACCCTGTACTTCCTCGCCACCGGCCGGGAGGCGTTCGCCGCGGAGAACGAGTGGGCCGTCGCCCACCGGGTCGTCGCGGACGACCCGGACGTGTCGGCCCTCCCCCCACCCCTGCGCCGGCTGATCACCGCCTGCCTGCACAAGGACCCCGACCGGCGCCCGGCGCCGGCACAGGTGCTGACGTGCTGTGAGGATGAGCTGGGTGTCGCGCTCGGTCCGGGCGCGTGGATGGGATCACCGGTGCCCGCGCGGCGATCCAGGCGCGCACCAGCGCACTGCGCGCCCTCTCCCCCGATCAGCTCGATTCCCCGCGTTCCGGCGAGACGCTGCGTGCGTCGCCCACCGTGGTGCCAGTGGGCGGCGTGATCGCCACCCATGTGACAAAGATCCTTCTGGCAGCGGGAACGCTCGCCTGGGCGACCTCCCTGCCGATCCTGTCGGAGACCTGGAAGGAGAAGTCCTCCGGCGCTCAGGTGGCGCGGGTGACCGAGTCCTTCAACCTGGACGACCCGTCGGAACCGGTTGCCAGCGGCATCCCCGGAGTGACCACGGACTGGCAGGTGGTGCCGGTCGGGGTCTTCGGCACCGCCGTCGGGCTCGTCCTGGCGCTCCTGTTCCTGCTGAGGTTCGCCGGGGACCCCGACCTTCGGACGTGGGGCCGGGCGGCCGGCGGCCTGGCAGCGCACGCACGGACACCTCGCGAAGCGGACACCCGACCTCCAGTCCACTTCCGAGGAGCCGACATAGGATCATTGCTGTGTCCGGGCGTCAGTTAAGAGTGGTTGTCGACCCGACCGTTCCCGACCAGGCGGCGGATCTGTTACGGCTTCATCGCAGGCTTCTCGTGCGCGTACGCGGCGGCTGGGCTCCGCCGCGCAGGCGACGCAGGGCGGGCCGCACTTACACGATCTTCCAGGTCGTGATGTGGTCATCGGTGAGTGTGGCCGCGCTGGCCCTCTTCCGGGCCTATTCCTATGGCGCGTTCGCTTTCCTCTTCGTCGGCGTCATGCTCTTGATGCTGATTTGTCTGCTCATGCCGGAGAGAGACCCCGAGGCCGAAAAGCAGCTCGACGTCTACGAGTGCGCGCGGAAGTATCAGGGCCGGTTCGTGCTGCGGGAGGATCTCGACGAAGCGGCCAGGGCGTTGATGTCGCGGGCGCACTGCGCGATCGACACTGTCACCGAGTCGCGGGTGAATGCCGAGGGGCTGTTGGACGGGGCGCGTAACGCGGTCATGTTGCCCGCGCAGGAGTGGGAGATCGCCCGGCTGCTGTCAAAACTGTCGGGGTTGCGTTCGGAACATCGCGAGGTGATGTCGGAGGGTGTCACGCCGGAGGTGCTGGCGGTCTCCGAGCCGCTGTCCCGAGTGCTGGAGAGCAGCGAGCGGGCGGTGATCGACCGGGTCGAGGCGCTGGAACGTTACGCGGGGCACGTGCGCGACGCCGAGCGCGCCTACCGCGCCCGCAGCCAGATCGAACAGTTCACCGCCAAGCTGCCCCGCTACGAGGAACTGCTGGCCGAGTCGGGCGCCGACGGGCAGGCGGTGCCCGAGCTGACCGAGCTCGCCGACGACGCCGGCCGACTGGAGCAGGCCCTGCGCGACAGTGTCAGCTCGGCGCACGAGGCGTTCCGGCACCTGGAAAGCTGACTATTCGGCCACCGTGAGGACGAGCTTGCCGGTGGTGCGGCCGGTTTCGCCGCGCCGGTGTGCTTCTGCCGCCTGCTCCAAGGGCAGCACGCCGTCGATCTCGACCCGGAGGCTGCCCTCGGCGGCCAGTTCGGCGATCGCCGCCATGCCGGCGTGGTCGGCTTCGACGGTCAGGTTTTCCAGCCGGATGTCACGGGCCTTGGCCGCGGGCTCCATGTTCTCCGAGTGCGAGAAGAGGATGGAGATGAGAATGCCGCCCGAGCGCAGGGTGCGCAGCGAGCGCGGGCCGTAGTCGCCGCCGACGGCGTTGAGCACGACGTCGACGTCCGACACCACCTCCGCGAAGTCGGTCCGGGTGTAGTCGACGACCTCGTCGGCGCCCAGGCCGCGGACGAAGTCGTGCTTGCGGGCGCTGGCGGTGCCGATCACGTACGCGCCGCGGGCCTTGGCGATCTGCACGGCGAGGTGGCCCACTCCGCCGGCCGCGGCGTGGATGAGGACTCGCTGGCCGGGCCGTACATCCGCGGTGTCCACCAGGGCCTGCCAGGCGGTGAGCCCGGCGACCGGCAGCGCCGCGGCCCGCACGTGGTCGATGCCCTCCGGCTTGCGGGCGAAGTTGCGGGACGGGGCGGCCACGTACTCGGCGTAGGCGCCGGCGCCGCGCGGGTAGTCGAGCATGCCGAAGACCTCGTCGCCCGGCTTGTACAGCGTCACGCCCGCTCCGACGGCCTCGACGACGCCGGACACGTCCCAGCCCACGACGAACGGCGGCGCGCCCAGGTAGAGCCCGGTCGTGCGGTGCATCCAGTCGGTCGGGTTGACGCCGGCGGCGTGGACCCGGACCAGGACGTCGGAGGGCCCCGGCGCCGGCCGGTCGAGCTCGACGAGGGTGAGGACCTCCGGGCCGCCGAGGACCTCTTGGCTGATCGCGCGCATCGGCGACATTCCCTTCTTGCGGGTACGAGCCGTCGGGCGACGGCCTTGACCAGCGTGCCGGAGTGAACCGGTGGCCAAAAGTGACCTCTTGGCCATCATGCGCAAGGATCTGGTCATGCACCGCGTTGTCGTTCTCGCCGTTGACCGGGTCTATCCGTTCGAGCTGGGGATCCCGGGGCGGATCCTGGGCGCCGCCCGGGGGCCCGCTGACGAGCGGCTCTACGAGGTGATCACCTGCTCTCCCGACGGCCGCCCCGTCACCACCTCCGCCGACTTCGCCGTCATGGTCGAACACGGCGCCGAAGCGCTCGAGACCGCCGACACCCTGGTCATCCCGCCGTTCGTGTGGGATCCGGTGGACGAGGGCGTGCGCGAGCTGCCGGTCGGCGTCTTCGCCCTGCTGCGGCCGGGCACCCGCGTCATCTCGATCTGCACCGCCGCCGTCCTCCTCGCCGCGGCCGGACTGCTCGACGGCCGCCCCGCGACCACGCACTGGTTCGAGGCCGAGCGTTGCCAGCGGCTGTTCCCCAACGTGAAGTGGGACGCCGACGTGCTCTTCGTGGACGACGGCGACGTGCTCACCTCCGCCGGAGTGGCCGCCGGCGTCGATCTGTGCATGCACATCCTCCGGCGCGACCATGGCAGCGCGGTCGCGAACCGGGCGGCTCGCTACTGCGTCACGCCGCCCTGGCGCGACGGCGGGCAGGCGCAGTACATCGAACGTCCGGTGCCGGGCCCGTCCACCACCGCGACCGCCGCCACGCGGGCGTGGGCGCTGGAGCGGCTGGACCGTCCGCTGCCGCTGAGCGAGCTCGCCGGGCACGCCCGGATGAGCGTGCGGACCCTCAGCCGCCGCTTCCAGCAGGAGGTCGGGATGAGCCCGGGCGACTGGCTCACCCGGCAGCGCATAGAACTCGCCCGCCACCTCCTGGAGGCCAGCGATCTGTCCATCGACCAGATCGCCCGCCGCGCCGGGTTCGGCACGGCGGCCTCGCTACGCCAGCACATGCACGCCACCCTCGGCGTGTCGCCTCTGGCCTACCGGCGGACCTTCCGCACCTCCGATGGGTGAGCTACGTCGGCTCGGGCACCTGGATACCGGCTCAGAACCGGGGACAGTCCTCCAGTGACGGGCCATGGTCGCACTGCTTCAGGTGGCCGAGATACCGCCTGGCGGCGGCCGGCCGGTCCTGTTGCGCGTCGATGTCGGCCATCCGGGAGTCCACGACGTCGCGCCAGTTCTCGGTCCGCGACAGCAGCGCCGCGATCTCGTCGATCCCCATCAGCCCGCTCCGCCGCCACGGCTGGATCAACGCCACCCGGTAGACCTGCGCGGTGTCGTAGAAGCGCTGTCTCGCCCGCCGGTGCGGGACCACGAGCCCGCGCCGCTCCCAGTAGTGCAGCGTCGAGATCGGCAGGCCGAAGTGGTCGGCCACCGTCCGGATCGATGTCAGCCCATCCACGACCCCCATCTTCAGGGACGGGCTGGCGCCTTGTTCATCGGCCCTGCGCGCCCAGCGAGATCGTTCCCCGGGAGCCGTCCACGGTGATGAGCCGGCCGTCCTGGATCCGGGTGGTCGCGCCGTGGGAGATCATTCCACCCGTTTCGGTGACAAGGGCGGCGGCGTTCAGGAAGAGCGGGGTCCAGCCGGGGTCGTCGAAGGGCACACGAGGACCTCGCCCGGTTCGATCCGGGCGGTGTCGGGATCGTGCACGATCCTGGCCGGTCCCGACGCGTCGGCATAGCTGATCAGCGTGCTGAAGACGGGTGTGGGGTCGTCGGCCCAGCGGGGCAGCCCGAGGTCCATTTCGGCGGCCACGCGGCAGCCGTACCGTGCGAGAAGGGCGCGCGTCCCCGTCTGCAGGGCTTCGGGCAGCCCTTCACCCTGGTACGCCTTCGCCAGCCGACCGGCGTCGCGTCCGGAGATGAGGGCACGTGACTCCGGGTCGGCCTTGGCCGTCATCGCCAGCCGCCACAGACTCAGGTCCATCTCCGTCGTGGGGTTGGCCGGCAGGCCACGGAAGCAGGCGTTGATCTCGTCGAGCAGGCGGGCGGCCAGCCGTTGGGCCAGGCCGCCGGCGGTGTTCGCCAAGCGGGGAGGTCCGCCTCGATGTGGCAGACCGTCCGGTAGTTCGCCTCGATCCAGCGCAGCCGCTCGGCGGGCGCCGCGTGTCCGGGGCCGGTCAGCGTCCGCACGTGCCGTTCCGCCCGGCGCCGGGCGCGGACGCGAGCCCACCGGGGGAACAGCCAGGCGATCGGCGCCCAGCGCCTCTTCGGCGCGGACGGCGCGGTCCCCGCTTCCGCCGGAGGGAAGCGGGTCCTTGGACGTGCAGGAACGTGTCGTACTGCCCGGCGAAGCTCGCCTCGGCCAGATCCTCGCTCGGCGAGGACGAGCGCACCGCGACGCTGACGTCCTCCCCCATCTCCCGGTACGCGCGCACGACGGCCCGGGTCAGCTCCTCGGGCAATTCCGTCGCCAGGATCGCCTCGCGAGTCTCCTCGGCCGAGGAGCCGCCGGGCGGTTCGGCGCAGGCTGAGTCGTAGGCGGTGGTGGTAATGACCAAGCCGTCGGGGACATCGAAGCCCCGGCCGAGCATGGCGGCCAGGTTCACCGCCTTGTTCCCGGCGTGTTCGGCGTCCCGCGCCGTCAGCTCGCGCAGCGTCACCACGGTGCGCGCATCGGTGACAGCCAACTGGTCACCACTCCTTCGCTGGTCGACAGGCAGGCATCACGATGTCTCCTCAACCCGGGTTGAGCGCAAGTTTGGGCCTTCCTGTCGATCTGACAAAAAGCTACGTTGCCTCCATGGAAGATGATGAGTGGGAGCCGCCGAAGATCTTGCTGGCCGTCGATCTGGTGATCCTTACCCTCCGTGAGACGCGCCTCCAGGTCTTGCTCGTCAAACGCGGCATCGAGCCCTACCTCGGCGCGTACGCCCTGCCGGGCGGGTTCCTCTTCGACGAGCACGAAGACATCGAGGCGGCGGCCCGCCGCGAACTGTCAGAGGAAGCCGGGCTGGCCGACGTGCACCTTGAGGAGCTGGGCGTTTACGGCGAGCCGGGTCGTGACCCGCGTGGCCGCGTGGTGTCCGTCGCCTACCTGGCGATCGCGCCGTCCCTGCCGGAGCCGATCGCCGGCACGGACGCCGCGGACGCGTGCTGGATGTCGGTGGAGGACCTGTTGTCCGGCCGGGTCGGGCTGGCGTTCGACCATCACCGGATCATCGGTGACGGGATCGAGCGGGCCCGCGTCAAGCTGGAGCACACGGCGCTCGCCACCGCGTTCTGCGGCGAGACCTTCACCATCTCCGACCTCCAGCAGGTGTACGAGGCGGTGTGGGGGGTCCGGCTCGACCCGCGGAACTTCTACCGCAAGGTCAAGGGCGCGCGCGGCTTCATCATCCCGGTCGGCTCGCTGCAGCGGCCGGAGAACGGCCGGCCGGCCAGGCTGTTCAAGGCCGGCCCCGTGCGGGTGCTGCATCCACCCATGGCCCGTTCGACCTCGGTCCCGCCGGAGGCTCAGGTCACGCGGGAAGGAGGGGTGCGGTCATGAAGGCTGTGTTCCTCACCGCGCTGGATCTGGAGTACCAAGCCGTCCGCTCGCACCTGGCCGGCATCCGGACGCACCGCCATCGGGCCGGCACCCGCTTCGAGGTCGGCCGGCTGGCGAACGGTGGCTGCGACGTGGCCTTGGGGCTGGTGGGCAAGGGCAACCAGCCCGCGGCGGTGCTCACGGAGCGGGCGATCACCGAGTTCGCCCCGTTCGCGCTGCTGTTCGTGGGGGTGGCGGGGGCGCTGCAGGCCGGCGTGGACCTGGGCGACGTGGTCGTGGCCACTCACGTGTACGCCTACCACGGCGGCACCAGCGAGGACGACGGCTTCAAGGCCCGGCCGCGCGTCTGGGAAGCGTCACACGAGACGGATCAGATCGCCCGCCACCTGTATCGGAGCGGGCAGTGGACCCGGTGCCTGCCCGAGATGACGACGGTGCCCCGGGTACGTTTCGGGCCGATCGCGGCGGGCGAGGTCGTACAGGACTCCGCGATCTCCGCGCACGCCCGGTGGGTGCGGCAGACCTACAACGACGCCCTCGCCATCGAGATGGAATCAGCCGGCGTGGCGCAGGCCGCCCACCTGAACCGGTCCATGCCCATGACCGTCGTCCGCGGCATCAGCGACCGGGCCGACGGCACCAAGGTGAGCAGCGACGGAGCCGGGTGGCAGTCGAAGGCGGCGGCGCACGCGGCGGCCTTCGCCGTGGCCCTGGCTCAGGACCTGGCTCGGGAGATGGGGTCCGGACCGTCGGCGGACCGGTCGGCCAAGCGGGCGGGAGCCGTGCGGAACATCGCCCGGGATCGTGCCCACGTGGGCGTACAGGTCGGACATCTCTACGGGAACGTCTCCATCGGGCAGCCGCCCGTGACCGTGATCGACCCGGCGGCACGACTGGCGGAGCTCCGGAACCGGCTCAGACAGGCCGCGAACGCCCAGGAGGTGGACGAGGTCACCTTCTCCGCGGCTGAGCAGGAGCTCGCGCTCGCGGCGGAGACCCTGCCGAAGAGCGCCGAGGACGACAGAAGCACGGCGGTGATCGCACTCAAGAGGGCTTACGGCCTGCTGTCGGACCAGACCGACCTCGCGTCGCAGGTGTCCGCCATCCTCGCCGCCCTGCGCTGAGCGCTCTATCGACGCAAAAGAACAGGCCGTTCCTACAGTCATGCCTTATTTCAGGACAATGCGCAAGATAAGTGACCTTATCGGTTGTTGTCCATGGATTTATAACAAGTTGGAAATATGCGCAACGGGCCACTTTGCGAAGTGGTTCATTGACGTACTCCATCCACCACCGACCCGGGGGAGACAGTCCATGCCGGAGAAGTTTACGAATGTCGCCAAGGACAATGCCCACGTCAACGCACAGATCGGCAAGGCATTCGGCGGCGTCACCATAGGAACCGCGCACTCACGGCGGAAAGATCTCGGGGGCCACCTGGCCGAATTACGTTCGGCGATCAAGTCCGGAACGCTCACTCCCTCGATACACGCCGAGGTAGAGGCCGAATTGGCCAAGGTGGACACCTGGCTCATAGACCAGGATAAGGAGCGATTCACCGGAATGCTCATGGCCCTCAAGAAGGCCAAGGGCTTGCTGGGTGACGTCGCCCCCCTCTCGTCGATAGCGACCCTCGCCCTGGCGGCAGCGGAAGGCCTGCGCTCATGAATGAAGCATGGTCGGGCTTCACCAATGTCGCCTCGGATGAAGCACACGTGGATGCGCAAATCGGATACGTAGATGGAAACGTCACCATCTACTCGGTTCATGAGGGCGATCATCCGCAACGTAAATACGAGGTGGGGCTCAACTATCTCAAGGGCGACATGCCGCGACGGGCCGAGACCCTGATCAGGGACGCGGCGATGTCCGGTTACCGATCCAGCGAGGCGGCCTACTACTGGGTCCTGGCGACGCTGAGCGATCGTTCCTTCGACCACCTCGGGCCGGACGAGTTCACGCATCTGTCGGCCGCGTCGGCGATGGCCGCGGAGTTCCCGCACGACGCGTGGCGGCGGGCGCTGAACGTGGTGATCGAGCTCATCCACTGCATCACCGAGGAGGAGGAGAACGGCATACCCAACCTGGCCCGCTTCTCCGCGGCCTTCGCCGCCTACCAGGCACTGCCGAAGGAACGCCGGGACGAAATCCACCGCCACCTCGAAATGATCCTCAACGGGTGGATCCAGGACCGGGTCGAGGAGCTGGAGGCGCACCATGTGCAGACCATGCGCCTCAGCAGCAACCGGGAGAACCGGGTGTGGAAGTTCTTCGAACCCACCCCCACCGCGCCCAGGCAGATCCGCCCGCCCGCACCGGTCCTGGACACCGGCAAGGCGGTCAAGCTCGTCTCCGGCGCCTTGCTCGGCGGCTGCGGCGCCGTGTGGCTGGTGGTCCTCATGGCCGGCGCGAATCTGCTCACCACAGTCCTCGCCCTCGCGCTGGTCGGCGCCTGGCTGGCCGCCACCATCATGGCCGGCCTGCCGAGGCGCCTGGCCGACAAGCACGCACCGCCGACCTGGTGGCCCGGAGGCTTCCCCGCGGCGGTCTCCTCCAGCGTCGACCACTGGTTCCAGCGCGCGGCGCCGCGCGATCCCGTCGCGGCGCGGCAGTGGGAGTGGGACAGCGATCCGGTACGGCAGAAGCTCAAGGCCGACCTGATCCACTTGTACGGCGGCGACCACGTCAGGGTGGGCCCGATCAGGTGGCTCGTCAGATGGCACGCCGCCGACACCGCACAGCAGTTCGCCGAGGGCAGGGCGCTGCGAACCGACAGCCTGCCCGGCGCCATCCTTGCGGGCAACGTGGCCCTCGCGATCGCCGGATTCATCGCGCTCGTCAGCGCGGCGACCACGAGCTTCCTCGGCATGCTGGGCGCCGGGCTTCTGCTGGGCCTGGCCGCCGCGCTGGCGTGGAAGGACGCACTCGACCATCTCGCCAACGTCTTCGAGCACGCGCGGACCGTCGCGGCGGCGCAGCGCCGGTTCGCCGCCGAGCAGCAGGAGTACGAGCGCTGGAGCATGGCGCTCGCCGACCGTCCCACCGACGCCGAGATGGCCGCGTGGCTCGACTACGACAAGATGATGATCAAGAATCTGGCGCTCAAGCACTACGGGCTGAGCAATCGCGACGTCATCGCCCACCTCTCCCTCACCGAAGGCGCCCCCGGCTGCCGCCGCGCCCGCGTCCTCTACGGCCCGCTGCGTTACTCCGCCTACGTGGTGCTGCTCTTCCTCCTCACCGAGGGCGGCGTCCGCCAGGTCACCGTCGACCTCGACTTCTTCAAGGGCCTCACCAGCCACGAGCGGCGGACCACCTTCAGGTACGAGATGATCGCCTCGGCCAGAGTCACCGAGGTGGGCGTACGCTTCGACCACGGCCGCAGGCATGTGATGGCCCGCGAAGACATCCACCCCCTCGACCTGCAGAAGCTCGTGCACAGCCGGGCCTTCCGGCTCTCGCTCGTGAACAGGCAGCACATCGACGTCCTGGTCGACAACTACGAGGAAGGCGTGTTCGACCGGGCGCGGGAGACGATCACGTTCCTGACGGCCCTCGCCCTCGACACCTCCGGCGTGACCGGCGCGCTCAGGATCCTGGAAGCGGTGTCCGCCGAGGGCCGGGAATGGCTCGCCCACGAACGCGCCCGCCGCCGCCGCAGGCTGCGCGACTTCAGGGAGAGCCAGAGGTTCCCCGGAGGCGTCGGCTCCCACGCCACGTCAGCGGCCCTGCCCGGCGCCTGGGACAACAACCCGCCGAGAGCCTGAGCCCGCCGGTGCCGCCGTCGTAGTCCGTGTCGCCCGCCTCAGCCTCAGGCGGCGGCTCGGAGGTAGCTGGTGAGCATCGCCACCAGCTCGTTCTCCAGCCGGGTGGTGTCGATGGAGCCGGGCGCGGCGATGAGCTGGTGCACGGACAGCTCCACCGCCGAGGCCACGAGCCGGGCGGCCGTGTCCTTGTCCTGGACCCGGACTTCGGGATGGCGGCCGAACAGGTCCCGCGGATCGCCGATGATCTCCCACTCCTGCCGGGTGACCCGCTCCAGCAGCTCGCCGGAGCGGGGCGCCTGCTCGATCATGATGCGCAGCAGTTGCGGGTCGTCGAGGTGCTTGTCGGTCACCGTTCGCACGAACACCCGCATGATGGTGTCGAGCGATTCGGGCAGCTCCTTGTACCGGCGGAGCGTCGCGGCCGCCCTGTCGCCGTCGAGGTGGCGGATCAGCAGCTCGGCCAGGATCGCGTCCTTGTTCGGGTAGTACTGATACAGCGAGCCGATCGAGGTTCCCGCCCGCTCGGCGATGCGGTTCGTGGTGCCCGCGGCGTAGCCGTACTCGGCGAAAATGTGAGCACTTCCGCCGGTTCATCGCCCACTCCCCGTTCCTGGCGATGGCCACGTCGGACGCGACCGGCCTGCCCGACTGCTCGCCGCGGGGCGACTACCCGGGATTCGGCAAGGTGCTCGACGAGCGCACGCTCGCGATCCCCGACCGGCCGGGCAACAAGCTCGCGGACTCCTTCCGCAATCTCGCCGAGAACGACGGGATCGGGCTGATGTTCGTCATCCCCGGGCTGCGGGAGGTGTTGCGGGTGAACGGCCGCGCCTATCCCACCGACGAACCGGACGTCGCCGCAGTGGTGACGCCCGCGGTGAGCAGGGCGCGCCTGTTGACACTCATGAGGACTCCTCGATCGCAGCGAAGGGAGGCCGCCGAGAACCGCGATCGAGCCATGACCACAAGGGTTTGACAACGGGAATGCAAGATCCGGGCGGGGGCGTGTCAACGGCCGCCTGGTGCTGGTTCAGGGCCGTACCTCCGCCGCTACCGCCACTCGCAAGCCGGTCGGGCCCGGCGGATCCGCATGCTGCGCTGGGACGACCTGCCCATCGACCAGATCCGCCAGATCATCGACGACGAGACCGGCGCGGTGACCAGGGAGATCCTGGCCGGGCACCTGAGCCTTCTCCGACGCCGGCGAGACCTGCTGACCGCCAGGATCGGCGACACCCAGCGCTTCCTCCAGGAGGGATTCACGATGCCCGAGGTCCAGACCGGTTGCCGGCCCGTCCAGCTCAAGATGGCCGTGGACGACCTCGACGCGGCGGTGGCGTTCTACGTGGAGGCGTTCGCCTTCCGGTACGACGTGGCCAGGCGTACCAAGGAAGCCGACTACTCCGCCTTCCTCTTCGGCGCCTACGGCCAGGACGACTTCTTCCTGATCCACCTCATCGCCGCCCCGGACCACATGGACCGCCCCGGCGCCTCGACCTTCGGCCTGCCGACCGACGACATCGACACCCGCCACGCCCGCGCCATCACCGCGGGCGCGACCGAGGCCGTCGCCCCGCACGACCCCGACGGCATGCCCCGCTGCTCGGCCGTCCGCGACCCGAGCGGCAACTGGATCTGGCTCTACCAGGCGTGACCCGTGGAGCCCTGGTCCCCTCGCAACGCGTGCACGTTCGGGTCCTGGTGTTCGATCAGGTAGGCGATGGCCAGGGTTTCCAGGACTTCGCGCGGGCGCCCGGTGGCCGGGCCGTCGCGCAGGCCCAGCAGGTTGAACGCCCATGCCGCCTGGGCCCGGCGGCACTCGGTGCGTACCGTGTCGCGGGCGATGAGGTCGGTGAGCGTGAGCGACGGGTGCAGGACGAGGCGTTCGGCGGCCGTGCGCAGGGCCAGTGGAAGGTATCCGCACTGCCGGATCAGGCGGGCGGCGGCCTCGGGTTCGGCGGCGACGCGTTCGGCACCGGCGACTCGGGCCAGCAGGTCGGCGGATTCGGCGGGGGTGAGGGGGCTCAAGGCGAGGTGGTGGGCGCCGTCGCGGGCGACCAGACCGCCCAGGCGGTGGCGGCCGGTGACCAGGACGAGGCATCCGGCGTTGCCGGGCAGCAGTGCGCGGACCTGGTCGGTGGTGGCGGCGTCGTCCAGCAGGATGAGCATGCGCCGGTCGCCGATCAGGCTGCGGAGCAGGGCGGCCCGCTCGCCCACCTCGGCGGGCAGGTGCCGGAGGTCGGGGGCGAGCGCGCGCAGGAAGCGGGCCTGCGCTTCGGCGGGCGGCATCGGGTCCGCGCCGGAGCCGCGCAGGTCGACGTGGAGCTGGCCGTCCGGGAACCGGCCGGCCACGCGGTGCGCGACGTGCACCGCCAGCGCGCTCTTGCCGACGCCGGCCACTCCGTCGATCACCGCGATCGCGACGGCGTGGTCCGCGTCCGGCACCAGGGCGGCCAGGCGGGCGAGCTCGGCGGAACGGCCGGTGAAGCCGGCCACGTCATGCGGCAGCTGGGCCGGGCGCCGCCACATGGGCGGATCGGCCACGGCCAGCTCCCACAGCGCCACCAGCCGCGCGGTGTCCCCTCGGCACGCCTTGCTGATGGCTTCGACGGCCTGGCGGGACGGCAGCAGCTTGCCGTTCAGGTAGCGCTCCAGCGAGGACTTGCTGCAGTGTGTACGCGCCGCCATCTGGACCAGTCCCAATCCGGAGGCGGCCTTGAGAACTCGCAGTTCGGCCGCGAGTCTCCGGGCGTGCAACCCGTCCAAGGCCATAGCGCTCATGTGCCCGCCTCCCCCTCTAGCCCCTCGCGAAGTAGGCGTAGGCATCGACGTCGACGCTCACCTGTCCGGTGCCCTCGTTCTTCAGCACCACCGACCCGTCGGCGCGCACGGCGGCGGTGGTGAAGCCGACGGCGTCCTTGCCCGCCGGATACGCGACCACGCGCGCGGTCGTGGGCCCGCTCTGCGGCAGCACCGAGACGACCCCGGCCGCCGCACCCCTGGCGGCGACGGTGAACCCGATCGCGGTGACGCCCGTGGCGGGCACGCCGGTGAACCGCACCGTCTTGGTGCCGCCCGCCGGAATCACCAGCGCTCTGGCCGCGGCCGCGGGGCGGATCGCCTTGACGACCGCTGCCCGCTGCCCGGCGGTGAAGTAGCCGGTGACGTCCACGGAGATCTCGGCGTTGTCGAAGCCGAGGTTGTGCACGTTGATCTTCCCGTCCGGGCCGGGCTTGACGATCGTGTGGAACTGCGTGGCGACACCCGCCGGGTAATCGGCGTTGGCCTCGGCCGGGTAGACGTCGCCCGCCGCGTACACGCGCATGGTGCCCGTCGAGGGGCTCTTCAGGATGACCGTGAGGGCGACCTGGCCCACGCCGGTCGCGGGCAGGCCGGGCATGGCGGCGGTGGACAGCTGGTGGTTGCCCCACGCGGGGATCACGGTGCGGTCGGCCACCCGCGCCGGCGTGATCGGGACGTAGGTGCCGCCCACGACGGCCGCCGCGTGGCCGAGGGTGTGGCCGTGCGCGTCGAGCGTCACCCTGACGGCGTCCGCGCCGCGGTTGACGATCTTGAGCTTCCCGTCCGCGCCGACCTTGGTGATGATCATCGTGGACGCGAAGCGGGTGTTGTCGTAGGCGAGGGCCTTTCCGTCAGGTTCCTGATCGTTCGACGCGTGTACGGCCAGCGCCCCCGGCCCGAATCCCTCGCCCTTGGCGCTGACGTTGAGCGAGATGGCCCGCAGTCCTTGGGCCGGCAGCCCGGCCACGCCCGCGACCTGGACGGCCATGGCGGAGTTCGCGCTGATCTGGACGTTGTCCAGGAGCCTGCCGCGGGAGTGGAAGTACTGGTCGGGCCCGGGCCGGGGGGTCGCGTCCAGGGCGGCGGCGTCGAGCTGGAGGCGTGGCGTGGTCGCGCCCGTGTAACTGATGGGCCGCCCGCTCTCCTCCAGCTTGGCCTCCAGCGCGGCGGGGCCGAGCCCGGGGAAGGCCTGGGTCATGACGGCGAGCGCGCCGGAGACGTGCGGGGCGGCCATGGAGGTGCCGCTCATCGGCGCATAGCCGTTCCCCGGCACCGAGGAGATGATGTCGCTGCCCGGGGCGAGAAGGTCCAGCAGCGGGCCGCGGTTGCTGAAGGAGGACAGGGCGTCGGCGTCGGTGGTGCTGCCGACGGCGATCGCCGAGGACACGCAGGCCGGAGCGCTGATCGCGTCCGGGTAGCCGTCGTTGCCCGCGGCGACCACCGTGGTGACGCCCGCGGCGAGCAGGGTGTCGATGACGGCCTTGCGGGGGTCGCTGTCGCAGGGCGCGGTGTGCCTGCCGGCGCCGAGGCTCAGGTTGGCCGCCACGATGGGCAGCGTCTGCTTCAGCGCCTGGACCTTCTCCAGTCCGGCGAGCTGGGCGCTGGGGAAACTCAGCACGCACGGCGCGCGGCCGGAGCCGCAGAAGTCGTCGGAGTCGAACCTGCTGAAGATCTGGATGGCCACGATGCCGGCTCCGGGCGCGACACCGCTGCCGTCGTCGCCGTCGAGCCCTTCGCCGTCCCCGGCGATGATCCCGGCCACGTGGGTGCCGTGCGAGCAGTCGAGCAGTGCGTCGGCGCACTGGCCGCTCTCGGCGTCGGCGGACCCGGCGCCCTCCTGCCGGGCGGCGCCGTTCGGGCACAGGCTGGAGGCGGAGTAGTCGAAGTCGGCGGGCGAGAAGCACGCCTCCGCCACGACCCGGCCGCCCAGGAACGGATGCCCGGCGGCGACCCCGGTGTCCAGCACGGCCACGACGCCGCCCGCGCCGGTCAGCCCCGCCGCCCTGGTACGGTCCCCGCCGATCAGCGGAACGCTCCGCCCGAGAACCGGAGGCACCGGCCGGTCCTCGGACACGCTGACCACGCCTGGCTGGCCGGTCAGCCGCTGGAGGCCCGCCCGGTCGGTACGCAGGGTGACCACGGGCAGCCGCGACAACGTCTGCAGCACCTGCCCCGCGCCGGACGCGGCGGCCAGGTCGGCGCGTTCCCTCGTCACCACGTTGACGCGCAGCTCGGCTCCCGTGGCGAGCTGCGCGGCCAGTCCGGGTTCCACCCAGGGTCCCGCCGCCGCGGCCGGCCTGCCGGCCACCACGGTGATCGAGGACAGCAGGAACGCCACCGCGACGATGGCTAATCGCCTCATGAGCCTCTCCTTACGGGCGCGGGGCACGATGCCCGTGCGCACTGTAAGCGGGCCCTGTTGCCACGCGTTTGCCAGCGACGTCAGCGGCCTTCTCGGCTGCCGATCCGGCCGAAGATGGCGGTCGACTCCCGGCGGGCGGCGCCGGCTTGGGCGGCTTGGCCGTACCGGTGCTCGAGGTGAGCCAGGACGGTGAGCGTGCGGGCGCGCCACAGCGGGAGCTCCAGAGCCTCCCAGAGGTTGAGCGACGCGGAGAGCGCGACCCTGGCCTCGGCCGTCGCGCCCTGCTCCAGGCGGAGCTCGCCGAGCGTGCGCAGGCCGAGCGCACGGCCGAAGCGGTCTCCTTGGCCGGTGAAGACGCGCAGGCTCGCCTGGAGTGCCCGCTCCGCCTGCGGGAGGTCGCCCACGCGGATCCGGATCTTGGCCAGCGACTGGTCGGCGTAGGCCGCGCCGTGCGGATCGGCCAGCGCGGTGAACAGCCGGCGCGACTCCCGCGTCCGAGCCGCCGCGGGCGCGTACTCACCCCTGGCCCGATGCACAAGACCGACGCTGCGCTGCAGCAAGGCCTCACCGCGCCGGTCACCGATCTTCTGGTACGCGTCCAGCGCCCGCCCGAGCAGCCACAGGGCCAGTTCGTCGTCGCCCCGCTCGCGTTCGACGAAGCCGAGCATGTAGATGGCGTGCGCGTGCCCGGCCAGGTCACCGAGCGAAGCGAAGATCGACGCCGCCTCCAGCAGATCGGCCTCCCCCTCCCCGAACCACCCACCCTCAGCCCGTACGGTCCCCAGCCCGGACAATGCGGCCGCCAGATGCCGCCGATCGCCAAGCCGCTGGAAGGCATGCCGAGCCTCTTCGTAGGCGGCCACGGACTCGGCGAACCGATCCTGGGCGAACCGGATCCGCCCCAGCCCCAGCATCACCAGCCCCTCGCCCTCAAGATCACCCGTCCGCCCGACGACCTCCGAGCCCCCGGACCGCCCGCCAAGCCGAGGGTCACCGCGCAGAATGTCCTGGCGCAGCCGTACCAGCGCAGGACCGGGATCAAGCCCAAGCTCCCCCGACAGCCGCGCACGAACCCTCTCGAAAACATCCAGAGCCTCAGCGATGCGCCCAGACCGATACAAGGCCAGCATCAGCAGCCCCGCCAGCCGCTCCCTGGCCGGATCGGCCGCCACCTCCTCGGCCAGCGCACCGAGAACCTGCCGGTGCCGCCCGAGCCGCAACGACGCCTCGGCATGCTCCTCAAGCGCCTCGCGCCGCGCCTCCTCCAGCCGGACGCAGAGCAGATCACGCGCCCCACCGACCGCCGCCTCATCGAGGACCGGCCCGCGCCACAGATCCAGCGCCTGCCGCAGCAGCCCGGCCTTCTCCTCGTCGTCAAGGCTGCCCGCCGCCCGCTCCTTCAGGGCAGCGAACCGGTGCGCGTCCACCGCCATGGGATCGATGCGCAACCCGTAACCGGACCCGCTGGCAAGAACCTCCACATCACTCCCCGCCAGCAGACTGCGCAACCGGGACACCAGCACCTGCACCTGCCTGCGCCCGCCCGGCGGCGCCCCGTCCGGCCAGAACACCTCGGCCAGCCGCTGAAGCGGAACCATGCGGTTGGCCGACAGCGCCAGCACGCCGAGCAGCAGCCGCTGCTGCCGCCTGGGCAACGCCACCGGCGCCCCCGCCCACCGGAACTCGACCGGACCGAGCAGGCGGACGCCGTCACTTGGTGACTTGATCACCTGTACATGATTGACCGGGCGTCGAGGAGTGGCGTCAACGGATATCCAACCGAGACGAATCCCGCTATTTCACGAAAAAACCTTAGCGTGTCCGAGGCACAGCCGATATACGAACGAGATGAATGCGCTTCCGGCGATAAGGAAGGTCACATTCCGTCATCCAGGATCTCCTCGACCAAGCTCGCCAGTTTCTCCGCCGCCAGGCCGGGATCGGCAGTCGTGAGAACCATCGTAGCCTCGTCCGACCACACATCCGAGACGACGGCGTACAAACCGTCGGACCCCACGACCACCGCCGGCCACCGATCTTCGGGAGCCCTTCGAAAGACCTCCGGACTGTGGAACACCGTGAGACGGTTCAGGGAGATGATCGGATACACCCGGCGGAGGGCGGGCTGCCCGGCCGCGGCGCGCAGCAGGGGCCAGAGCCGGGGTTCGAACCAGCTCCGCTCCGGGTGCGGCGGCGCATAGTCCGCGAGCAGCCCCGCCCAGTGACTCTCCGGCTCCATGCGTCAGGGGCCTCTATTCAGCATGGCGCGGCTCCATTGTGGAATGTCGTGATGGCGCGTAACGCCGCGTTCCCGCACACGTATTGAAGCTCGAATGTCGTTCTCCCTCCGATACCTACCCTTCCCGCCAAGACACCTGGCACGTCCTCCATCTCCTCAAGGTTGAAGCTGATGCGTCCGCCGCGCTCCAGCACCCGATCCATCATGGCGGTCAGCTGCGGATTGGATGCCGGGCTGCCGACGCCGGGGAACAGGTCCCGGAACGGCTCGCCTCTCCAGGTCACAGCCTCTACCGAGGCCGCGAAGTTGTCCAACAGTTCGACACCGCCCTTCTTTTGACGGCCCATCGCCAGATGAATCGGTTTGGGTTTGTCCGCGTCGTCGGCGTCCGCGCCTTTGCCGCAGTTGTGGACGAGAACCGGGGTGGCGCCCACCAGCACGTAGTACGTGTGGATGTCGGCGACGGTCAGGTTGTGGACGCGGGCCTGGGTGGTGTGGGACTTGACGGCGGTGACCTGGACGTAGGTGCCCGCGGCGGTGCGCAGGAGCTGGCCGGGGCGGAGGTCCTTGGCGTCGCGCCAGGCCTTTTCGCTTTCTATCCAGAAGGGGTGGCCGTCGGTGGCGATGATGTCGCCTGCGGCCTTTCCGGTGTCCACGGTGATGGTGACGAGGTTCTTGGTGCCGTCACCGACGATGGTGGCCAGGATCTCCTTGGCTGCGGTTCGGCCGGTTTCCGGGTCGGTGGCCAGGACCTTGTCACCGGGTTTCAGCTGGTCGATGCGCTTTCCGGAGCCGTTGGCGAGCAGGACCTTGGTATCCGGGGTGAAGCTGTTGGACAGTTTGCAGGACGTGCCTGCGGACTTGGGATTCTTGCTGCGTTTCGCGGCGCGGGCGATCAGCGCGTCGAGGGCGGCGATCTTTTTGTTGATGTCGTCGATTTTCGCGTCGAGCTGTTCGATGGCCTGCCGGGCAGCTTTAACGGCGCCTTGGACCTTCTTGTAGATCTTGATGCCCATCCGGACTCTGGTGGAGAGTTTCCAGATCAGGCCGCCGATCTTCTTGGCCGGCACCACTTCGAGGAGCAGGCTGACGCATTTGCCCACGCTGCCGCTGAAGCAGCCCTTGATGTCTTCGATCTTGAGGAAGTCTTTGATGAAGCCGATGCCCGCGGCCTTTAAGGCTTCGAGTACCGCGTTCCGCTTGGCGATCTGCTGTTGCTGCTGGCGCTCGTTCTCCGCGGCGTCGCGCCCACCTTCCAGGCCCTTCTTAGCTGTGTTGAAGTCGCAGGGGCCTTCGCAGTCGTCGTCGTCCAGTTGGTCCTTTGTGCAGGGGGGATCCAGGGACTTCGTGCAGGCGATGCCGCTGCAGCAGGGGGCCAGGCCGGTCGGGTCGGCGAGGGTGACGGGGTTGTTGTTGGCGTAGTTGTAGCCGTTCATCTGCTGGGAGTCGCCCATCTGGATGACGGAGTCGACGGAGATGAAGCGGCCGGTGACAGGGTCGTAGCTGCGGGCGCCGAGGGTGGTCAGGTCCGTGCTCGCGTCGGTGATGCCGCCGACGAAGCCGCGCTGGTGTTCCTGGGGCCATTCGCCTTGGGCTCCGCGTAGGCGGCCGAAGGGGGCGTAGCGGCGCTGGCCCAGGGCTCCGGTTTCGGCGTTGATGGCCAGTTCGGCGCTGCCCTGGTGGTCGCCGATGAGGTAGGTGACCCCGGCGGTGGTGCGCATGGCGTTGCCGACGAAGCGGCGGGCGGTGGTGGCGGTGGCGCCCTTGGCCAGGTGGACTTCCATGCCGGGCAGGTACAGGGTGGTGCCGTCCTTGTCGCGGCGGATGAGGCGTTCGCCGTCGGCGGTGTGGAGGAAGCGGGTTTCGCCCTTCTTGTCGTCCGTGACCTTGGTGAGTTCGCCTTCGGCGTCCCAGGTCAGGGTCTGGTTGCTGCCCTGGGTGTGGCGTTCCGTGGTGTTGCCGGAGGCGTCGTAGGCGTAGGAGGCGGCTCCGGAGACGGTGGTGAGGCGGTGGGCCTTGGCCGGGTCGTAGACGTAGGTGCGGTCGGACTGCTGGGCGCCGCCGGAGGGGCCGGCGCCGTAGAGGGATTCGCTGCGGCGGTTGCCGGTGTCGTCGTAGGTGTAGGTGGCCCGGTAGGGGGCGGGGCCGCCGATGGTGGTGTTCGCGCCGGTTTCGGCGCATTGTGTGTCGTCGGGCTGGGTCCAGGCCTCTGACAGGCGTGACAGTTCGTCGTAGCGGAAGCACTGGTTGTCGACGCCGTCGCGGGAGCTGTCCTTGACCTGGGTGATGTTCCCGGCGGGCTGGTAGGTGTACTGGGTGCTGCGGTCGGTGCCTGGCATGCCGAAGTGCCAGGTGGTGGCCTTGGCCAGGCGGCCGGTGCCGAACTCGTAGTCGAAGGTCTGGTCGATCTGCTTTCCGGCGGCGCCGGACTGCATGCGCAGGCCGATGAGCCTGCCGGTCTTGGTGTAGTCGGTGCCGATCAGGTACGTGGACAGCTGCGACTTGGTGGAGACCAGGCGGCCGAGGTCGTCGTAGGTGTAGGCGATGTTCTCGGCGGGCAGGCCGCCGACGGCGGGGCTGCTGCTCGCGGCCACGCTGCCGTCGAGGTTGTAGCTGGTGTCGAAGACGTAGCCGCCGGCCGGCGCCAGGGCCCCTTCGCCTGCGGGCAGGGTCACCCGGGTGCGCTGGGGGCGGTCCAGGTTGTCGTACTCCTCCACCTGCGTGGTGTAACTGTCGCCGCCGACGATGCGCGACGAGCTGGTCAGCTGGCCCTTGCGGACGGTGTCGTACACCCATTCGGCGATCTTGGTGCCGGGTGAGGCGGTGGTGGCGTCGTACTTGGCGATCGGGCGGCCCAGGCCGTCGTACTGGATGCCGATCTTGTGGTTGCGGGCGTCGGTGGTGAGCACCGGCCGGTCGAGGTTGTCGTAGGCGACCTTTTCCACGCCGCGGTCGGGATCGTCGGACTGCACCCGGCGGCCGAGCAGGTCGTAGGTGTAGGACCAGACCTGGTTGCCGGGGCCGGTCACCGAATCCGGCTGGCCTCGGTGGTTGTAGCCGAACTTCGTGACGACCGGCCCGGCCGCGCGGTGCTGGTGCACTTCGCGGGTACGGCCGTGCACGTCGGTGTAGGTGGTCACCGGGGTGCCGCCGGACGGCGGGATGACCTTGGACCAGTTGTCGCCGTACTCGTAGCGGGTGTTCCACAGCTCGTTGGTCGCGCCGTCGCTGTTGCCGGACAGCAGCCGTTCGGTGAGCAGCCGGCCGCGGCCGTCGTAGTTGTTCCAGACCTGGCTCTCGACCGCGCCCACGACGGCCGCGCCGAAGCGCTTGGGCTGCGGGTCGCCGTCGGCGTAGTAGGGCTCGAAGGTGTAGTGGACCTGCCCGGCGCCGTTGTAGACGGTGTCGGAGATGATCCGGCCCTTGGTGCCGCCGCTCTTGCCGGGAGCCTGCGACTGCCGCGGCCGCAGCCAGCCGTCGAACAGCGTGTAGGAGAGCTGCTGGCCGCCGTCGTTGGTCAGCGTCTTGGCGCCCACGGCCACGATCGCGCCGGGGTTCATCAGGTACTGGTACTCGTTGTCGGGAACCTGGCTCTTCGTACGGCCCGGCCCCCAGACCTTCGAGGTGCGCCCCAGCGCGTCGCGGTCCGCGATGGTCGTCTTGCCGCTGGGATTGGTCTCCCGGATCGCCAGGCCCCACGCCGGATCCAGCACCCGTGTGGTGCTCATGGCCGATTCGGGGTCACTGGCCGTGGCCCGCGGGGTGGTCGAGGTCACCTCGGTGGTGACGCCGTGCGGTTCTGAGTAGTCGGTGGAGGAGATCAGCCCGGCGGCGTCGGTGACGGTCTTGGGCCGGCCCAGGACGTCGTAGCTCGACCGGGCCATCACCTGGTAGGAGGTGATCGCGGTCGCGGTGGCCGCGACGGCCCGCTCGGTCTTGGTCACCTCGCCGTGCGTGGGGGCGGCCTTGAACGCCTTGTCGTCGTAGTAGCTGCGTACGTCGGCGACCAGGTCGGTGGTCAGGTTCGGCGTGTCGGCGCAGCGCCGGGCCACGGTGATCACCCTGGCCGCCAGCCGCAGCACCCGCGACCCGTCGGCGGTCAGCTCGGTCCTGGTGCATTCCTCGTCACCGGGTACGCCGACCTCGCCCTCGTCGTCGATGGCCAGCGCCGTGCCGTTGGTGAGGTCGAAGTCGGTCACCGTGGAGCGGGTCTGCTGCCAGGGGGAGCCGGCCTGGGCGAAGGTGCGGGTCGTCTTGGTGCCGGTGAGGTTGGCCGTCATCGTGCCCCACGGCCGGGACTTGCTGGCCGTCTGGTGGTGCCATGGGCTGGTGACGGACTTGCTGACCGGCGCGCCGTCCACCTTGTCGTAGGTGACGGTGCGCAGGGTCATGCCGTGCAGCGACTCGTGGTCGGTGGGGTTGCCGCCCTCGCCGTCCGGGAGGGTGACGGTCTTGGTGCCGCCGGAGGGGCCGGCGCGGTCGCCGTGCATGCCCTGGAAGAACCAGTAGTCGGTCTGGGACGGCGTGCCGCCGCTGGCCGCGCTGGTCGCGCCGCTGATCACGCGGACCTTGTCGTAGCCGCGCCAGTTCGACCACGTCTTGAACTTCTGCGGGGTGATGCCGTCGTCGTCGGCGTAGTGCCAGGCGGGCCGGCCGATGCTGTAGTCGTAGCGGGTGACCATGTCCGAGCCGCCGCCGGTCAGGTCGGTCTGGATCAGCGCGCGCACCACGTACTTGTGGAACCAGTCCAGGCTCGGGTCGGCCCCGCCGTTGGCGTTCTGCCAGAACGTGGGGAAGCACCGACGCCGATTGGTCGCCGGTTCCGGCAGGTCGGAGGGGGTGCAGTCCATCTCGGAGTAGGTGATGTCGAGCTTGCCGCCGGTCTCGTTCTGGATGGCGGCCACGCGTTCCTTGATGAACGGGCCGACGTCGTCGCCGAGCTTGTCCACCCGGTTGGCCAGCTGCTGGTAGACGAAGCTGACCGGCGGCGTGGTGATCGGCGCGGGTCCGGCGTGCCCGGTGTGGGTGATGTCGGTGAGTTTGAGCTGCCGGTCCACGTCGGCGATGCCCCACAGGTGCTTGAACTCCCACGAGTCCACGTCGCGGTGGCCGTTGCCCGCCTGGTTGACGACCTTGGTGGTGATCTTCGTCAGGCGTTTGCGGGTCCAGAAGCTCGGCGTCGCCGTGCCCTTGCCGTCCTTGCACTCGGTGCCCGGGTTGCAGTTCATGTCCCAGGGCACGTCCGGCCAGCGGGCCGGGTGGTCGCCGATGTCGCCGCACTCGCCGGCCAGGCAGCGTTCGGCGTTGGTGAAGGCGACCTCGGCCGGGGGTGTGGCCGGGAAGAGGTTGCCGCCGCGCAGGCCGTACTGGATGGAGGTCAGGTAGCCGCCGCGGGTGTAGGGGGTGTCGTCGGCGGCGCGCAGGTTGCGGCCGTAGTGGTTCTTCTCCTTGGCGTAGTAGAAGGTGACGGCGTTGCCGCGGGTGTCCTCGATGTAGTCGAGGTTCCAGCGCCAGCCCTGCGCGCACCAGGAGTCCTTGAACGCGTCCTTGTGGCACGGCTCGCCGCTGTTGTTGCCGAAGACCGGCACGTCCCAGGCGGAGTTGGTCTGCGGCTTGCCGGAGCTCCAGCCAGGCAGCCGGTTCTTGCCGAAGTAGTACTGGGTGCCGTCGGGGGTGGTCACCCGCCAGTGCTCGTTGTTGTCGTCGCCGTTGCCGGTGTCGGCGTCGGTGCCGGTCAGGCGCTGGACCTTCGTCCCGTTGTCCTTGGCCAGGACCCAGGTGTCGGCGCCGGTCGGGATGAGCTCGCCGCCCGATCCGCCCAGGGAGAGCGTGGCGTTGTCGTAGGCCCAGCACTGGTCCATCGGCTCGACCTGGTAGGTCGGGTCCTTCGGGACGCCGTCGTCCTTGCAGGACTTGTACTTGCGCTCGATGTACCCGGGCGACAGCTCGAAGCCGTCGCCGACCCAGGAAGCCTGGTTGTTGCTGCTCACGGTGCGGCCGTCGATGGCCGCCGAGGAGTAGTTGACCGCCAGGTTCGGCACCAGCCCGCCCGGCACCGGCGGCACCCGG
This sequence comes from Nonomuraea endophytica, assembly GCF_014203235.1. Classification (GTDB taxonomy): domain Bacteria; phylum Actinomycetota; class Actinomycetes; order Streptosporangiales; family Streptosporangiaceae; genus Nonomuraea; species Nonomuraea endophytica. Next base: position 284,264 of record NZ_JACHIN010000011.1, read on the forward strand.
AGCGGGTAGGACCAGGAGAAGTCCCCCGACTGGGCGCTGACCTGCCAGGTCGAGGACGGCGACAGCGAGGTGACGCCGAAGTCGCCCTTGTCGCCCGCCGCGGCGGACGTCACGGCCAGCACCATCGGCTCGGCGCCGAGGTCCACGTCCGCGCTGAGCGTCCTGGCCGCGCTGTCGTTGCGCCCCTTCAGCGGTACGGCACGCCGGCACTCGGCCCGATCCGGGCTGGTCAGCGCACAAGCGGGCAGCGCCGACAGGCGCATGCGGGAGCCGAAGCCGCCTCCGAAGGCTTCGGCGAAGGGCGCGTAGTCCACCGTCATCGTCACCTTGCCGGGTGGCCCGGCGGTGCGGGCCGCGGTGATGACCGGGCCGCTGACGCCGGCACGCTGTGAGGCGGCGCGGTCGTGGGTCTGGATCTTCACCCGGCCGGTGGACGACGGGCCGGCCGGTGCGGCAGCCACCGCGCCCGCCTTGCGGGCCGTGACGGCGGCCGCCGCCAGGTCGACCTCGGCCGTGGCCGGCGCGGGCCAGTTCACGACCGGGTCGGGCGCCTTCGGCTCGCTGATCCGGGGTTTGACCGCGGCGGACTTGCCGGGCACGACCCATTCCCGGTCCACGGGCTTGGGCCGGTCGCGCTCGGCGTCGGCGGCGGCCGAGCGGTAGGTGGGGGGAACGAACAGCAATCCCGCCGTGAGCACCAGGGTGAGCACCGCCCGGAGCATCCGGGACAAGGACGCGCGACGGCGGCGTGCGGCATGGACGCGCATGCCGTACCTCCAAACGAAGAGTGGGGGTGACGGGGTCGCCGCGGCGGCGCGCGGCGACCCCGCGGCAGGTCAGTCGGAGTCGTTGTCGTTGAGCGCGTCTTCGGAGACGACTGACATCTCCGACCACAGGGACAGCAGGTCGATCAGGGTCTCGTCGGCGGGGCCGCGCAGCACCCAGATGTCGTCGACGTGGCCGGACCAGTTGGCCGAGGGGCCGCCGCGGCCGATCTGCGCCGAGGTGACGGGCCCGGTGAGGGCGACGTCGTGGCGGTAGGACTTGACCTCCGCCTCCGGAGCCGCTTCGAGGGTGCCGTTCACCCAGAACTCCAGCGACTTCTCCCGCGCGTTGTAGACGATCGCGAGGTGGTCCCAGTCGCCGAACCCGGTGTGGAAGGCCGGGTGTTCGACGTTGCCGACGCCCGGGATCTCCACCACGTAGCGGCCGATCTCCCCCATGTCGGGATCGCCGCGGCTGGGATCGAACTTCACCCGCAGCGCGCTGCCGCCGGCCGTGGGCAGGTCGAGCACGGTCATCGCCTTGCGCGCGTTGCCGCTGGTCTCCACCCAGGCCGAGAGGGTGAAGCTCTCCCTCGGGTCCAGGATCGCCGCGGCGACGCCGGCGTAGTCGGCCGCCGCACCGGGTAGGTACAGGGAACCGGGCACGGCGCTGTTGCTCATCGGCGTCTTGGGCACGAAGCGGGCGGCGCCGTACAGGCGGACCGGGGTTCTGATCGCCTCGCCGGTGTCGTCGGGATTGCGGTTGAGGTGCCACTTGTGCGCCACCGTCAGCATCTCCTTCGACAGCGCCGCCGCCTCCTCGACCGTGACGATCCGGTCGTAGACGCGCACGTCGTCGATCTTCCCGGGGAAGAAGTCGAGCGGCGTGGCCGCCCACTGGACCCGGCCGATCGTGAACGGCCCGCCGGCCCGCCAGGCGGTGGTGTAGTCCATCTCGCTGCCGGGCTCGCCGTTGACGTAGATGCGCACCTTCTTGGCGACGGCGTCGTACACGCCCATCAGGTGCGTCCACTCGCCGGGCTTGGCCTGTTTCGCCGACCAGGCGCTGGAGGACGGGACTGACGTCGAGTCGGAGTTCATCCGCCAGAACACCCACTTCTTGGCCTGCGGGTCGTAGCGCAGGCAGAAGCCCGACACGTTGACGCCGTCCTGGGCAGCCACGGTCGCGTACCCGGCAGGCAGGGTGTCAGGCAGCTTGGCCCACGCGGTCACCGTGAAGCTCTGCGTGGTGTCCAGCACCGCGCCGTCGGTACGGGCGAACGCGTTCGTGCCGTTGCCGGCCATCGCGGTGCCGCGCGAACCGGCCACGCCCAGTTGCGGCGTGCCGGACACCCGGGCGGGGAAGCGGCCCTGCTTGTCGGCCAGGGTGGTCGAGCCCGCGGGGTCGTTGAGCTTCCAGTGGGCCTTCGGCGCGCGGCCGGGGGCGACCCGGAACCGGTAGACGGCCGAGCCCTTGGAGTAGTTGCCCGCCTGGTCCCTGACGCGTACGTAGAGGCTGTTGCTGCCGATGACCTTGGGGAGAAGCTGCACCGTCTCGGTGGCGCTGCCCGCGGTCCGGCGGCGGAACTGGGTGGGATCCTCGTTCACCGCGTACGCCCACTCGGTCACCGACGGGTCGAAGGTGACGATGAACTTGCCATAGCGGCCCATGCCGTCCTGCGGCACCTGTGCCGGGTCCAGGGGGTTCTCCGCGACGTACCCCTCGGGGCCCGGCGAGGTGATCGTCGGCAGCGGTGGCGCCTTCGTGTCGAAGACGAAGTAGCAGGCGGTCGCCGCGCCGTTCGAGCTCCACGGCCCCTTGCCCTTGCGGCTGTCCCAGGCTCTGACCTGCCAGTTGATGACGGTGTTCTCCGGCAGCAGCCCGCGCGGGACGTGCGCCATGAAGCTGTTGGCCACCTTGCCCGACCTCGCGCTCTTCGGGTCGGTGAAGTGACGCCAGGTCCGGGGTTGCCCGGCGGCGTTGTTCCAGGACACCAGGAACTCCGCGCGGACCTTGTCGGCGGTGCGGTTGTAGGTGTCGGGGTCGCGCAGGTTCTTGGCGATCAGCTTCGGCGTGGACCAGTTGAACACCGACGGGTTGCCCGGCCCCTTGCACGGGCCGCCCGGCTCCATCTCCAGCTGGCTCATCCTCGGCTGCAGCGGCGGCCGGTTGTAGTGCACGCGCAGAAAGGCGCGCGACTCGAACCGCTTCCAGGCCAGCTGATCGCCCTCGTCGGCGGCGCGCAGCCCGAACGTGGTGTCCCGCCAGCCCTTGCTCGCGGCTTCCCTGACCCCCGAGGTCACGTTGAACAGCACGTCACCGGCCGGGCAGGTGCTGTTGGCGCACCCGGACCAGCCCTTGGCCACGTTGCGGCTGTCCAGCTTGCGCAGCCAGTTGTCGGAGGTCGAGTTCCAGGTGGAGTTCTTGCCGAACGCCTTGGCCAGGTGGATGTTCACCGGCCGCTTGCTGCCCGAGGCCGCCCACACCTCCCGCACGTGGAACTCCGCGGACAGGACCTGCTTGCCGGCCAGCCACCCGGTGGGAATGCGGTAGAACAGCCGCTTCTTGTGCGGGGAGCCGCAGCTGCGGCCGCTGGACGGCAGGCCGATCGGGCACCGGCCCATCCCCTGGTCCTTGGTGAAGTTGTAGATCTCGAACCCGCTGCTGGCCACCATGAGGTTGGCCGAGCTCATCGGCGTGCGGTACATCGGGTCGATGTAGACCGGGAACGTGGTGTCGGCCGCGCTCAGCATCGCCGCGTCCGGGACCAGCGTCAGCCGTCCGCCGGACAGCTCCGTGCCGATCGTGGCGATCTTCGACGCGTCGCCCGGCGCCGCGTCCGTCGCATGGGTGGTCGGCGGGTCCACCGGGCCGTCCTCACCGGTCGTCAGCGCGGCCGCGCCGCCTCCGGGGGCAGGCGCCGAGTCCCACATGATCGGCTTGGGCGCCTCGAAGATCACCGCGTCGTTGGCCGGATCGACCGCCTCCTGCGTGCCCTCGGCGTTCGTGCTCACGGTCAGCGTCGGCGCGGCCAGCGTCAGGGTCAGGCCGGCCAGCCGGGGATCCTGCGCCGCGGCCGGGGTCTTGACCACCAGCGTGTGCGCGAAGCCGTCCGGAGTGGCCTTGACCCGCAGGTCCACGTCCGGGCCCATCACCCCCGCGTACACGGCGGTGTCGTGGTCCAGGGTCGGCGCGGGCAGCGCGCTCGGCCAGGTCAGCGACATCGTGTGGCCGGAACGGGTGAGCGTCGCCATCGGTCCCGTCCCGCCGGTCGACAACTTCAGGTCCACCAGCGAGGTGTACGGCTTGAGCGCCCCGTCCTTGAACCGCAGGGCGTTGTACAAGGGGACCCACGTGTCACCCTGCTTCATCCGGATCGGGGTGAGCCGGTCCTGGACGTACATCGTGCCCTCGGGGGTGGCGTACACCTCCCGCGCCTCACCGCGCTCGGCGAGCACCTCCACCAGCTGACCCGAGGTCTCCGCGGCGGCCAGCGCCTCGGACTCGGTCGGCCGCGGATCGGTCGAGACGGTCCACTTCTGCTCCGTCAGCGACACGTTGTCCACGAAGGCCGTCAGCGCGCCCTTGCCGCCGAACTGGAACGTGAGCGCGCCCTGCGAGGTGTCGGCGGTGGAGTCGAAGGTGAAGGTGTGGCGCTGCGGCTGGTCTGTCAGCTCCACGTCGGTGGCGAAGATCTCCGGGCAGGACTCGGTCTCCTCGCAGACCACGGCCCTGATCGCCACCTCGGCCGTGGCGTGGGCGTCGAAGGACAGCGTGTAGGTCCGCTTGGCCTGCAACGTCCGGCCGCTCTGGCGTACGTGCGCCTGCGCGGGTTCGGTGGTGCCGTCGGCCACGGTGATCTTCGCGGCGCCGTTCTCGACCGCGAGCGTGGTCGGTCCGGCCGCCTGCCAGGACGAGGTGTCAGTGGTGAACTCCCCGTTGACCAGCAGCTTCTTGCTGAACGAGCCACGGCCGTAGAAGGCGACCTTCTGGTACGTCCAGCCCTCGGCCAGGGCGCGGGCCTTCTCCGTCTCGCCGACGACGTAGCGGTGGGAGGGGCCCTTGATGAGCTGATGGACCGGGAGCAGTCCCTCCCCGGCCGCCGCCTGCGCGTGGAAGCGGACGCCCTCGTCCACATACCCCTGCGCCACGGCCTGGTCGCGCTCGGCCGGGTCGAGGGTGAAGATGCGGTCGCCGCCCGACTTCCGCATGCCGGTCACCGGAGACAGGCCGGTCACCGCCTCACGCGCGACGTGCAGCACCTGGCCCTCGGGGGTGTAGCCCCACTTGGTCACCGCGCTGTCGTACTCCGTCTCCCAGGTGGTGAACAGCGTGTTGTCGTTCGTGGTGGTGCCCCGTAATCGGTACAGCGGCTTGACCATCCACGCGGTCGCGACGTCCAGCGCCTTGGCGTCCGCCCTGGGCGGCGTCCACACCGTGACGACCATGCCCGCCATGACCAGCGCCGCCGCGGTCAGGACGGCCATCCACCTTCGTAGCCCCATGCGTACTCCCCTGGTACACGATCTCCCCGTGGCATGTGATTCGCCTCAGCATCGATCGGGGGCTCGGGTGGTGGGTAGAGCGGCGGCGCCGGTTGGGAAAACGTGGGAACTGGTTCAGGACTCTCCGGACAGCCTCGCCGACCCCAGGGACGCGCCGCTGATGACCCGCGCCGCGGTCTGCGTCGACGAGCTGGAGGTCAGCTCGGACAGCGTCGCCCGGTTGAGCGCGTAGACCACGAACTCGTAGGTGTTCACCGTGCGCGGTGAGCAGGGGCCCTGATATCCGAAGAGGCTCGCGCTGCCCCGGTAGTAGACCTGTCTGGCTCCGGAGGGAATCGACGGTCTATACGCGTGATCGACATTCTGTGGAAGCGAGGTCACGTTCACCGGAATGTCATAGATCACCCAGTGAATGAGATTGTTGTTGTCGAGGTCGCGCATCACGATCGCGTGGCTCCTGGCGGCGGCGGGCGCGCCGGCCCAGGACAGCGGCGGGGACTCGTTCCGCTGGCGTGGGTCGCTGCCTCCGCTGGTGCATTCGTGGACCTTCGGGATGACGCCACCGGGCGAGAAGGCGCTACTCGTCAAGGTGAACGCGGCACTGCCCTGCGACATGATGACGAGCAGGGCGGACAACACCATTCTGATGACGGCCATGGAGGCCTCCTAAGGGAGGTTTTTCGTCCGCCACAGTGTATGAATGGCATTTTTCACCAGCCACCATTCATTTTTCCATAACGCCGCCTTTTGTGAGATGAAAGGCATGGCCGCCGGAGCCGCGCGGGAGCGGCTCCGGCGGCTGATCACAGGTCTTCCAGCGGGACGTACGCGTCGGGCAGCCCGAATCCGGCCGGGCCGAAGCAGGCCAGGGCTTCCGGGGTGCGCATGATCGGCGGGGTGGAGATGCCGTAGACGGTCAGGCGCTGGCCGTAGGCGAGGGATTCGGTGGGGATGGGCGCGCCGGACTCGGTGTTGAGGGTGCAGATGAGGTCGGGGACGATCGCCACCATCGTGCCGTTGCGGCGGGCGACGAGGTGTTCGTTCTGGAAGGTGATCTCCAGGACGTCGCCGGGGTCGCCGGTCGCCTCCAGCCTGGCCCTGCCGCGGGCGAAGCCGTCCACGGTGCGGCGTTCGACGTCGACGACCTTGCCCTGGAACAGGACGGTGCCGAGGCTGTAGATCGTGCCGGCGAGCATCTTGGTGAGGGCGTCGAAGGGGTCGGCGTGGGTGACGCGGGCCTCGCGCAACGTCTCGCCGATGCGGCGGCAGAGCGTCAGCGTGCCGTGCACGGAGGTACGCCGGACGTCGGCCGTGTCCATCGGGTAGTCGCTGATGTAGGAGGCGCCGCCCATCTGGATGGTCAGCGCGCGGGCGAGCTGCTCCATGCGCTTGTTGTCGCCGGCGGTGATGATGGCGGTGTCGCCGTGGTCGGAGGCGATGGCCATGGGCGAGCCGGACACGCCCAGCACGCCGAAGGTCTGCATCTGGAGCTCCGGGAAGGCGCGTCCCATGCCGTCGGCGTCGACGACGGGCAGGCCGAGCTGGGCGGCGAGCATGAGCGGGATCATGCTGTTCAGGCCGCCGCACTCGGTCGGCATGACGGCGTGCGCCGTACGCCCGAGATGCTCTTCCAGGGCGCGGAACGCGGCCGCGTTGCCGTCGCCGGACGGGAGCTTCTCCACGAACACCGTCGGCGCGCCCATCATCGACGACGGCAGCACGAGCGCGCCGTCGGGCAGCTCGTCGGCGCCGATGATGTGCACGGTACGGCCCGCCGCCATTTCCTTCTCCACCAGGAGCCGCCCGATGTAGGGATCACCACCGCCGCCGGTGCCCAGGACGGCGGCGCCTTCGGCCAGGTCGTGCAGGCCCTGCGGGGTCAGGTCGTAGCCCACTGGGGCGCCTCCTTCGGGGTGCGGCCGAGGTCGAGGTCGCCGACGGCGCGGACGATGACGCGCACGGCGTTGCCCGGCAGGTAGTTGACGTGGATCTCGTCCACGTGCACGACCTGGACGCTGGCGGGTGCGGCTCCGGCCGAGACGGCCAGTTCGATCGCCTCGGCACGGGCCTGGTCGAGAACGTCTTCGCGGGTGAGCTGGGGGCCGGTGACGAACAGGCGGTCGACCTCGCCGCCGATCTGGCCGATGGCGGCGCCGATGGCGTTGGCGACGCCGTAGTGCTCGGGGATGCGCACTTCGGGCACGCCGGGCAGTTCCGGCGGCATGAGGATGCTGCCGCCGCCCACGATCACGACGGGCAGCGGCTCGGCGCTCAGCCGCATCTGGTCGACGAGACCCGCCACCCGATCGGCCATCCACGCCACTCCGCGCCGGACCAGATCCCGGTCCACCCGGCTGACCAGCGCCGGGTCGCCGAGGTCCGCCAGTCCCGCGGCGACGGCCAGGTCGGTGGCGGTGAGGGTGCCGCCGCCGAAGACCAGCGCCTCCTCGGTGAGCCGGTAGCCGACCGAGTCGGGGCCGATCCGCAGGCCGGGGTCGAGGGTGACGCGGCTGCCGCCGCCCAGGCCGACGGAGACGACGTCGGGCATGCGGAAGTTGGTGCGTACCCCCGCGATGTCCACGTCGGTGCTGGCCTGACGTGGGTAGCCGCCGGTCAGCACGCCGACGTCGGCGGTGGTGCCGCCGATGTCGACCACGGCGGCGTCGGTGACGTCGGCCAGGAAGGCGGCGCCCCGCATGCTGTTGGTGGGGCCGCTGGCGAAGGTCCGCACCGGGTATCTGCGCGTGTACTCGGCGTCCATGAGGGTGCCGTCGTTCTGCGACAGGAACAGCGGCGCGCGCACCCCGACGGCGGTGAGCGCGCCGGTGAAGGCGTCGACGATCTCGTCGGCCAGGTCGAGCAGGCAGGCGTTGACGATCGTGGCCGACTCCCGTTCCAGCAGCCGGATGCGGCCGATCTGGTGCGACAGGCTCACCCGCAGGTGCGGCAGTTCGGCGCGCAGGAGGTCCGCGGCGGTCAGTTCCGCCTCGGCGGTGACGGGCGAGAAGACCGAGCTGATCGCCACCGTGGTGATGTCGTGGGCGGCCAGGTCGGCGGCGGCCCGCTTGAGCTCGTCGGGGTCCAGCGGGGAGATGGGCCGGCCGTCGACCTCGTGCCCGCCGTGACACAGGTGCACGCTCGGGCGGATGGCCGCGATCAGCTCGGCCGGCCAGTCGGAGGTGGGTGGCAGCGCGGCGGTCGCGGGCAGCGCCAGCCGTACCACTCCGGTGCGGGCCAGGCGGCGGCGGGTGACGAGCGCGTTGGTGAAGTGGGTGGTGCCGATCATGACGGCGGTGACCTGGCCGCGGTCGAGGTTGTGGCTGTCCAGCAGGTCGGTCAGGGCCGTGACGACGCCGCGGGTCACGTCGGCGGTCGTCGCCGTCTTGATCGTGGCCACGACGTTCATGGCCGGATCGAGGAGGACGGCGTCGGTGTGGGTGCCGCCCACGTCGATGCCTATGCGCACGGTGCGGTGCTCCTGTCTGTGGGAAGGCCGGGGTACGGCGCCGCGATCATGCCGCGGATGCCCGGTTGGAGCCGGTCAGCCCTGCCTTGCCGGCCAGGGCGTACAGGACGAAGGCGGCCAGCAGCGCGTTGAGCGCCGGGATGCCCCAGGTGACGTAGTGGCCGATGAGGGCGGCGGCCACCCAGACGGCCAGCGCCGCGGGCACCCAGCCGGGCGAGCGCGCGGGCAGGACGCCCTGCTCGCGGGAGGTGTCGAGGGCGGCCCGCCAGGTGCGGACGACGTAGTACTCGGCCACCATGATCCCGGCGATCGGCGGGATCGCCACGCCGAGCAGGATGAGGAAGCCGACCAGGTGGTCGGCCATGCCGAGGGCGGCCAGCGCGGTGCCGACCACGCCGAGCCCGACGGTGACCGCGGCCCGCCCGGCCTTGAGGCCGAACGCGGTGTAGAGGGTGTTGGTGACGCCCAGACTGGCGGCGTACAGGTTCCAGTCGTTGACCTTCGCCGTCGCGGTGATCAGCACGAGGACGCCGACCGTGCCGGAGGTCGTGGTGACGATGGTGACGACGTCGCCGGTACGCAGCGCGTGCGCCAGCAGGACGCCGACGAGCGCGAGCACGTACTCGCCGAGGGAGATGCCGAGCACAGTCTGCTTGACGACGTCGGCGGCGTTGCGGTTGAAGCGGCACATGTCCGGCGAGATGACCGCGCCGACGATGAAGCCTCCCGCTACCAGGGTCGCGCCCTGGGCCAGGCTCATCGCCGGGCCCGCCGGGCTGGAGGCGATGAGCTCGCCGAGCGGCCGCTGGGCCAGTTCGACCGCGATCGCCCAGCCGGCCAGCGCCAGGAACGCCGGGACGGTGATCCAGGCGGTCCAGGCCATGCCGGCGAAGCCGTGCACCACGATCGCGGTGATGACCAGGCCGCCGACGATCGCCCAGATCCACGCCGGTGAGCCGCCGAGCAGGCCGGAGACGCCCCGGGCGAGCACGGCGGTCTGCACGCCGAACCAGCCGAGCAGCGCGGTGGCGATGACCAGGCCGACCAGGCCGGAGCCGTACCGGCCGAAACCGGCCCAGCGCGCCAGCAGGCTGGTCGACAGGCCCTCGCGCATCCCGGCGATGCCGAGCGCGATCGCGACCAGTTCCAGGATGGCGGCGCCCAGGGTGACGGCCAGCACGGCCTGCCAGAACGTCATGCCGAGACCGAGGGTGGCGCCCAGCAAGAACTGCGACAGGGCGCTGAGCAGGCCGAAGCGCTGGACGGCGATGGTCATCCAGCCGTAGCGGGCCGACGCGGGGACGCGCTCGAGGGCGTAGTCCTCGCGGGCCAGGCCGGTGTCGGGGGGTAAGGCCGCCTCAGCGGTTGGGGGGTGCGACATCGGGGATCCCTTCCGGGTGATGTGCCAGCGGATATGCCGACGCTAGAGAAGAGATCGCGATATCAAAAGAGGCACTTCGTCCGGGAGCGTTCCGGATTGGCGGCGATCTTTGGAAAAGTGCGGGACGCCCGCCCCACGCGGCGCCGCCCTCGTCGCGGAGTCGTGTGCGGCGGGCCCGTCCGATGGGCTACGCACCGGCTATCGGCCGGCCGGGCGGTTCACGATCGCAGTTCGCGGACCAGCCGGGAGGTCCAGGGGCACCACACGCAGCCGGGCAGGAACGCGCCGCAAGCCTCGTCGAGGTGGTCCTCGGTGAAGGGGATCGTGGAGTCGCAGACCTCGATGGCCACCTCGAAGAAGTCGATCGTGGCGGGGTCGTAGTGGAAGCTCCAGCCCGGGTTGTAGGGCGCCGGCCGCTTGATGATCCGGCCTATGGCGTGGACCCGGTGCGTCTCCTCACCGCTGAGGATCTTGCGGGCGTGCGCGATCTTGGCGGGGTCGGTGAGCTGGAAGACGAACCTGGCGCCGGTGACGTCCGTCATCTCGAAGTAGGCCGGTGCGGCCGCGCGTACCTGAGACTGCTTGGCGAGGACGGGGGTCTTGGCACACACGGCCGCGGCCGTCGCGGTGGTGGGGATGGCGACGACCGCCAGTCCGATCATCGCGGCCAGGACGGCCACGCCGGCCCGGCGGGCCGCAGAGAGAAGCTTCGTCATCGGGGATGCTGCTCCTTCGCAGATCAGGGCCCTCGACGATGAGGGCCCACCACCGCACAGCCTCTCTCTTCCCCAGGTCATCCCCAAGACCTTTGGTAACAGTTCTCACCTGAATGACTACAGAGTGTAGCCGTTCGGATGGGCGCTTACTTGATGAGCCAGAGCTTCTGGCCGCAGTTGGCGGTCTTGCCCGCCCAGCAGGTGTAGGTGAACAGCTTCTTGATGCCGCGCAGCTCGAAGTGGCGGGTGCCGGTGGTGCCGTCCCACGCGGTGACGCGGCTCTTCCAGTGGCCGTTCTTCTGGTAGCGGAACCAGGCGTAGCCCTTCTTGCCGCCGACCTTGTCGAAGCCCTTCCAGCTGACGCGCCACGCGCCGGGGCCGGTCTTCTGGACGACGCCGCGGGTGTAGGCCTTGCCGTCGCTGGAGAACAGGTTCTTCCAGCCCACGATGCCCGACTGACTCTGGGCGGCGGTGGCGGTGGCCGTGCTCTGCGCGTTGGCGGCGGGCGCCATGGCCAGACCGGCGGCGATCGAACCGGCGATGGCGGTGGCGGCGAGAAGCTTACGCATGATTCCTGACTCCCATCAGTGGTGGTGCCGGTGTTGTCCGGCAACGCAAAACTTAGGAAGGATCCAGGAGGGTATCCGCGTACAAATCCACATATAGCGAGAGAACTTCCTTGCGCCTTCACGGTGAGGGCAGGCGCGGTATGGCGGAGCCGGGGTCGGTGCCCGCGAAGGCCAGCCCGATGACGAAGCCCGCGACCTCCTCAAGCTGGCGCGCACGCTCCAGCGGCCCCAGCACGGCCGGGACTCCGCCGACATCCCTGACCAGGTCGCCGACCACGCGCAGCGCCTCCGGATCGTCCCCGCACATCGCCACCGTGACAGGGGGTTCGCCACCGGCGTGAGTCCACTGGGCCGAGGGAAAGACGTTGAGGGCCTTCACCACGTGCGCGCCGGGAGACAGCCCGGCGATCCGTTGTGCCATCGACTCGCCGGGTCCCGGCAGCAGCACACCCACGCCGTGCTCGACGGCGTTCGTCGGATCGATCAACGGGGTTCCGGCCAGCGACCCGTCGGCCGCGCCCGCGCCGCGCAGCATCTCCTCGGCGCCCTGCCAGGACACCGCGAGCAGCACGGCGTCACGATCCTCGACGGCCTGGCGGGGCGGGACCGCGCGGGCTCCCCCGCCCAGCCGCTCGGCGAGCTCCCGCGCCTTGGACGGCGATCGCCCCGCGACGGTCAGCTCGTGCCCGGCGCGTGCCCAGCCTTCGCCGAGCGCCGCCGCCATCGTTCCGGTGCCCAGAATTCCGATGCGCATCCGCGCACTCCTCTCCTGTCGGTCTCTCAGCGAGGTCCACGGTAGAGAAGCCGTTACGCACCGCCGGGTGTGTAATGGACAGGCGATCATGCGTGGGCGGGAGGAGGGGTCCGGACATGGATCAAGATGAGTTCCTTGCGGATTGCCGGGTGCGTGCGGTCACCGACCTGTTCGTCCACACCTGGGACCCGGTGGTCATGGCGGCTCTGGCCTCCGGGCCGCTGCGCCGGCGCGATCTGCGCCTCACCATCGGCGGCATCAGGGACAAGGTGCTCACGGACGCGCTGCATCGCCTGCTCGCCAACGGGCTGATCGACCGCCGGGCGCACGCCGAAGCGCCGCCGAGGGTCGAGTACGCCCTGAGCGACCTGGGACGGAGCCTGTTCGACGGCCCGATCCAGGCGCTCGGGCAGTGGGCGCTCGAGCACGGCGACCGGCTTCTCGACGCCCAGGAGAGGTCCGCTATGACGCGGTCATGACTCCGCCCGTCATCCGTACGCCGCCTGCTGACGAAGAGTTCGCGACGGTGTCGGATGGGGAGGCACGCGGCGATGCGCTTTCGGATGCTGGGGCCGCTACGGGTCCGCAGCGACAGCCGGTGGGTACGGGTGGCCGCCCAGCAGCAACGGGTGGTCCTGGCGGTCCTGCTGGTCGAGGCCGGTCGGGTGGTGAGCACGGACCGGCTGGTGGACGCCGTCTGGGGCGAGCGGCCGCCGAGGACGGCGGTCAACACGATCGCCGCCTACGTCACGCGGTTGCGGCGGCTGGTGGGCGGTGACGCCCTGGCCGGGCGGCGGCGCGGGTACGAGCTGATCGTCGGTGACGACGGCGACATCGACGCGTTGGTGTTCGAACGCGGCGTGGCCTCGGGCCGGCGCGAGCTGGAGGCGGGGCGGCTCGACAGCGCCGTCGCGGGGCTCGGCCGGGCGCTGGCGATGTGGCAGGTCCCCGAGCCGGTGCTGGCGGACGTGCCGCCCACCCGGTGGGTCGAGGCGCGGGCGAGCGAGCTGGAACACCTGCGGCAATGTGCCGTGGAAGACCATGCCGGCGCCCGGGTACGGCTGGGCCGCCACACCGACCTCGTCGACGAACTCGATCGCCTGGTGCGGCAGAACCCGCTGCGGGAACGGCGCTGGGCCCTGCTGATGACCGCCCTGGACCGGTGCGGGCGGCGGGCGGAAGCGCTGGAGACCTACGAGCGGGCCCGCCGCGTCCTGGAGTCCGAGCCGGGGCCGCGGCTGCGGGAGCTCCGGCAGGCGATCCTGATGAGCGACGACGTGGCCGCGCCGTCCGGGTATGCCGAACAGAGGCGCTGGCCGTTCGTGGGGCGGGACGGCGAGCTGGACACCATCCAGGCGTGCCTGCGGCTCGGGGCCGCCGGGGGCGTGGTCGTCTCGGGCCCGGCCGGGATCGGCAAGACCCGGCTGGCCCAGGAGATGCTGGCGCTGGCCCAGGCCTCGGGGCACCGTACCGAGTGGGTGGCGGCGACGGGCGCGCTGGCCTCGATCCCGTTCGGCGCGGTGGCCGGCCTCCTGCCCGCCGGGCAGGTCCCCGAGGACCGGGGAGTGCCGGTGCTGGCCGCGGCGGCCGCGCGGCTGCGCGAGCACGGCCCGGCCCGGCGCGTGGTCATCGGCGTCGACGACGCGCACCTGCTCGACCCGGGCTCGGCCGCGCTCATCGGGCATCTCGTGGCCCAGCGGCTGGCGTTCGCGATCGTCACCTGCCGCGCGGGAGCGCCCGTGCCCGACACGATCACCGCGCTGTGGAAGGACGGCCAGGCGCCGTGGATCGACCTGGTGAGCCTGCCGGCGGCCGCCGTGGACCGGCTGCTCGACCACACGCTCGACGGGGACATCGACGGCGTCACCCGGCGCTGGCTGCGCGACCTGGCCGACGGCAACCCCCTCGCGCTGCGCGAGCTGCTGTCGACCGCACTCGCCGGCCGTACCCTGCGACAACGGCACGGCGTGTGGCGCCTGTCCGGCGACTACCGCCCCCAGGGCGCGCTCCAGCAGCTGCTCGCCGAGCGCCTGCGCCCGCTCGGCCCGCGGACCCCGGTCGTGCTCGAACTGCTGGCGTGCGGCGAGCCGCTCCCCCTGACGCTGCTGGCCCGGCTGGCCGATCCGGCCTCGATCGACGAGGCCGAGGCCCACGGGCTGGCCGTGTCGGAGCGGGTGGGCGACCGTGTTCAGGTACGGCTGGCGCACCCGCTCTACGGCGAGGTGCTGCGCGCCCGGCTGCCGGCGGGACGCGCCAGGCAGCTGTGGTGGCGGCTGGCGAGCGCGCTGCTGGACACCCCGATGCGCCGCAGGGACGACCTGTTGCGGGCCGCGCTCTGGCAGGTCGAAGGCAGTGCGGTGGTACGCCCCGACGTCGTCAGGATCGGCGCCCGCCAAGCCGTCAACCGGGCGGATCTGGCCCTCGCCGAGCGGCTCGCCCGCGCCGCCCGGGACGCCGAGCCGTCCGTGGACGCCGACGCCCTGCTGGCCGAGGTGCTGGAGTACCGGGGGCGCAGCAGCGAGGCGGCGGCCGTACTGCAGGAGGAACCCCCGGACGGCGACGAGCTGCTGCCGTGGGCTCTCGCCCGCGCCGAGACCAGCTATTGGGGCCACGGCGACGCCTCCGCCGCCGAGCAGGCGCTGGATCTGCTGCGGGGCCGGCCGGGCGCGGATCTGGCGGAGGGGATCCGGTCGTGGATCCTGCTGTTCGACGGGCGCTGCGCGGCGGTGCTGGAGAGCGCGGACCGGCTGCTCGGCTCGGACCCGGCCTCGGCGAGCACCCAAGCTCGCATCTGGGTCGCCGCCGCTGCCACCGCTGCCACCGGCTTCCTCGGACGGCCCGCGACCGGCTACTACGAACGCGGCCTGGCCCTGGCCGAGGCGTACCAGGCGGAGATGCCGTGGGGCCTGGTCCAGCTCGGCGTCGCCCGGTCGCTGGCCTTTCTGGCATTGGGCGAGCCGGACGCCGCCTGGGAGGTCGCGGACGAGGGGTACCGGCAGGTGCTGTCCGGCCAGAGCCCGATGATGTCGGCCGGGCATGTCGGCTTCCGCGGTCTGGTCGAGTGTGCGCAGGGCCGACCGGCCGACGGCGACCGGTCGCTGCGGGAGGCGATCAACGCGCTGGACGGCCGCGACACCCTCCGGCTCACGCATCTGTTCCTGGCGGGGCTGGCCACCTCCGCCGCGTTGCGTGGGTCGGCGGGCGACGCGCGTACCTGGATGGACCGCGCGGACCGGGCCGGCAACGGGGCCAACCGGCTGTTCGCGCCGTGGGTCGTGCTGGGCAACGCCTGGACGCTGGCCGCAGAAGGGCGGCTCACCGATGCGGTGAACACCGCGAGATACGCCGCCGACCTGGCGCGGGGCACCGGACTGCCCTCCGTCGAGGCGGCCGCCCGCTACGACGTGCTGCGCCTCGGCGGAGACGGCGAACGCCACCGGCTCGACGAGCTCGCCACCGCCCTCGGCACCCCAATGAGCCACGCACTGGCGGACGCGGCGCGCGGGCTCAAACAGGCGGACGGCCAGGCGCTCTCGCAGGCCGCCGACGCCTTCGCCCGGCTCGGTCACCGCCTGCTCGCCGCCGAGACCGCGACCCGCGCGGTCCACGCCCACCGCGACGCCGGCCTGGCCGGCAAGGCGGCGCTGGCCCAGGAGCGGGCCGCCGCCCTGCGCGGGCGCTGCCCCGTCGCCGTCACTCCCCTGCTCGGCCACGAGCGCATCGCCGCCGTGCTCACCCGCCGCGAGCGCGAGGTGGCCCTGCTCGCCGCACGCCACAGCAGCCGCGCCATCGCCCAGCGCCTCGGACTGACGGTCGCGACGGTCAACAACAACCTCGCCCGCGTGTACGGCAAGCTCGGCATCGGCAACCGCGCCCAGCTCGCCGCCCTGCTCGGCATGGATCACCCCCACTGATCTATCGGCCGTCTCCGCCCGCGTCCTACGGTCCGGACCGTGACCGAACCACCCGGGTTCGGAGGAGCAAAGGAGCTGAAACCATGCGCCCCACCCGCCTTCGGTGGACCGCCGCTCTCGCGTTGATCACGACCACCGCCCTGCTGACCGGTGGCGCGGTGTCCTCGCCGGCCCTGGCCGACTGCCCCGCGCCGTCGTACGTCGGCATGTGGAAGAGCAACGACTCCGGCGGCCTCCGGCACGGCCCCGGCCATTCGCTCACCACGCTGGCGCCGGGCGGCGAGATCTTCATCAGCGCGTTCGATCTCGCCACCGACTTCGCCAACATCGCCCTCGGCGGCGACGTGGAGCCGGGCACCAACGCGGTCTACCAGCTCACCGGCACTGCATCCACGACCTGGACGACCAAGGTCGCGCGCAAGAACGGCGTCATCCACCACGACGACGAGATCAGGCTGTTCGGCACCAGCGTCCTCGCCGGCGGGCTCAACGTCGGCGTCACCGTGGACTTCACCGACGAGTGCAGCGACACCCGGCGGACGCTCTTCCTGGGGACGCTGAAGGTGACCGACGAGTAGGCCAGATGTGCCGGAGGCCGCCCCCCGGCCTCCGGCACCTCAGTGGCACCTCAGCCGGGCGCCTGGCGGCAGTCCTTGCCCGTCAGCGTGGTGCCCGCCAGCGTGGCGGTGTGGCACAGATGCGTCACCAGGCTGCCGCCCCCGGTGATGGTGACGTCGGTGGTGCCCGATCCGTGGCACATCAGGCCCCGCACCTCGTACCGCAGCCCGACCGGCGGGAACCTCGCCACCGACAGGCAGAAGTACGAGACGTCCGCCCGGGCGGGGACGGCCAGGCCCCCGGCCGGCACCACGACGGCGACGAGCAGCACAGCGAGACGTTGCAGAGCAGCCATGGACCGGACGCTAGGCCGCCGCGCCCGGCCGGGCCAGAGGCGTACCGCATCACCGCCGGTGCGTTCCTCACTTGCGCGCGCCGGTCGTTGATCTAGCGTGGGTGCCCAGACGATTGGAAAGGGCATCAGATGCTGCGAACCATCAGGCTCCTTTGCGCGATTGTCACCACGCTCGGCCTGGCCGTCGCCACGGGTGGTCCCGCCGGGGCGACCTCTTCTGACCGGAGGTATCCCGAGTCGATCTCCCTGCCCAACGGCTTCCGGCCCGAGGGCATCGCCATCGGCTCCGGCCCGTTCGCCTACCTGGGCTCGCTGGCCAACGGTTCCATCTACCGCGCCGACCTGCGTACCGGCCTCGGCTCGATCCTCAGCGAGGGCCCCGGCACCCCGTCCGTCGGCATGAAGCTCGACGAGCGCGGACGCCTGTTCGTGGCGGGCGGCACGGCCGGAGACGCCCGCGTCATCGACACCCGCACCGGCCGGGTCCTGGCCTCCTACCGGCTGTCCACCACACCCGCGTTCGTCAACGACGTCGTCCTCACCCGCGACGCCGCGTGGTTCACCGACTCCACCAACCCCGTGCTCTACAAGCTGTCCCTGCGTGGCGGACGGCTGCCCGCCGACGTGGTGCGGGTCCCGCTCACGGGAGATCTGGTGTACGGCACCGGCATCAACGCCAACGGCATCGCCGCCACCCCCGACGGCCGGGGCCTGATCATCGTGCAGTCGAACACCGGCGGCCTGTTCCGCGTGGACGGCTCCGGTGTCACCTCCAGGATCGACCTTCAGGGCGAGGCGCTGCCGCAGGGCGACGGCCTGCTGCTGCGCGGCCGGACCCTGTACGCGGTGCAGAACCGGATCAACACCGTGGCCGTCCTGCGGCTAAACGCTTCCGGGACCGAGGGCCGGGTGGTCCAGCGGGTGACCAGCGCTCTGTTCGACGTGCCTACCACGGTGGCCTCGTTCGGGTCCCGCCTGTACCTGCCCAACGCCCGCTTCACCACCCCGCCCGCCCCCGACACGACCTACAACGCCGTCTCCATCCCCCGCCCCTGACCCACCGACCGCGAACACACCCCGGCACACGTCACCACGTCCACATACGCGCCTCCGATCTCATGCGAGGTCGGAGGCGCCGCGCTCGGCCGGACCCGGTGCCGCTCTTGGCCAGACCCGGTGCTGCGCTCGACCGGGCCCCGTGCCGCTCTTGGCCAGACCCGGTGCCGCGCTCGGCGGAGGGGGCGCCGAAGCGGCCATGATGGCGGGCGCTGGTCACCGTGGCTCTGCCGCCGCCGGGAGGGGAACGGCGTAGCAGGGCGTGCGAGGGAACGGGTACTGGGCGTGCGGGAAACCAGGGCAGGACGTGCGAGGAAACCGGGGCAGGACGTGCGAGGGAACCGGGTGCTGGGCGTGTGGAACGGGGGGCCGGGCTTGCGGGGGAACGGGCCGGGGACGAGGGGTTGGGAATAACTGGTTAGTGGGCCAGTTATCTTTGCGATGACACCCCAACGGCTAGGGTGCGGGTGATCGCCGTAACGTTCCCAGGAGATGCCCATGCCACGTCCCAGCGTCGAGGCCGAGCGCCGCGCCCAGATCCTGCGGGCCACCTGCGAGGTGCTCGCAGAGGTGGGCCTGCGGGCGCTGCGCGTCTCCGACGTGGCGAAACGGGCCGGCACCAGCAACGGCACCGTGCACTACTACTTCGCCAACAAGCGCGAGGTGGTGCACGCCGCCTTCGACGACAACTTCACCCGCTCGATCGAACGCCGCCGCCCGATCTTCGACAGCGGTGAGGATCCGAAGGCGCGGCTCCGGGCGTTCGTCCGGTCGTATCTGCCGGACAGTCCGGAGACCGTACAGGCGTGGCGGGTGTGGATGGAGCTCTGGAGCGAGGCGCTGCGGGAGCCGGAGCTCCAGGATCTCAACGAGCGGGTCTACGGCGAGTGGCGGCGCATCGTGGCCGCGGTGATCCGGGACGGCCAGGCGCAGGGGATGCTGCGCGCCGGTGACGCGGTCGAACTGGCCAATCAGCTCATCGGCATGATCGACGGCCTGGCGATCCAGGTTCTGGTGGGCTCGCGGAGCATGACGGTGGCGCGCATGAGCGAGGTCTGCGACGCCTTCCTGCGCGATCTGGAGTCCTGACCCGTTGACATCCCGGGTGACGTGCGCCACAGTGCTCCATTAATAACTGGCTCGCCAGTCAACTATGGAGGCGGCATGTCGCGTCGGACTATGGTGGCCGCGGTGGCCGGCCTGCTGGCGCTCACCGCGTGCGGTGGCGGCTCGGGCGGTGCGGACGCCAAGGAGCTCACGGTCGTCATGTGGGGCGGCGACGACCAGAAGAGGTCCGTCGCCGCGTGGATCGAGCCGTGGGCCAAGAGCAAGGGCGTCACGGTCAAGCAGGACTCCCCCACCGACTACGCGAAGTTCCGGGCGCAGGTGGAGTCGAAGAAGGTCAGCTGGGGCGCGGTCGAGGTCGAGCCCAACTTCGCCGTCACCGCCTGCCAGAACGGCTGGGCGGTCAAGCTCGACAAGGCCAAGGTCGACACCTCGATGGTCAAGCCGGAGCTGGTCGGCGACTGCGCCGCCCCGGTGCTGGAGTACGCCTTCACCATCGCCTACAACACCAAGGCGTTCACCGCCGAGAACCACCCCAAGACCTGGGCCGAGTTCTTCGACACCGCGAAGTTCCCCGGCAAGCGCGGCTTCTGGAAGTACGCCACCGGCGCCATCTTCGAGGCCGCCCTCCTGGCCGACGGCGTTCCCAGGGACAAGCTCTACCCGCTCGACATCGACCGCGCCTTCCGCAAGCTCGACACCATCAAGAAGGACATCGTCTTCTACGAGACCGGCGAGCAGCAGCAACAGCTCATCTCCAGCGGCGAGACCCCGCTCATCCAGGCGTGGAACGGCCGGATCTTCGCCGCCGCCAAGGACGGCCAGCCGGTCGCCAACGAGTGGAACGAGCACTTCCTGTCCTACGACCAGCTCGTCATCCCCGCCGGATACCCGCGCGCCGACCTGGCGATGGAGTGGCTCAACCACTTCCTGTCCGACACCAAGGGCCAGGCCCAGTACGCCAACCAGGCCGCGTACGCGCCGGTCAACGACAAGGCGCTGCCGCTGGTCGATCCCCAGGTGCGCAAGGAGCTGCCGACCGACCCGGCGAACGCGAAGAAGCGGGCGGCGATCATCGATTACACCTACTGGGCCGCCAACTACGACAAGGTCACCGAGCGGTTCAACGAGTGGATGGCCAGGTGACGGCACTGCGCAGGCTCGGTGACGGGTGGGGGATGCTGGTCCTGCCGCTGGCGGCGTTCCTGCTGGTCGTGTTCGTCTACCCGCTCGCCTCGGTGCTGGCGCGCAGCCTCACCGACCCGGAGCCCGGCCTCGGCAACTACGCCGCGTTCTTCGACTCGCCCGTCTACCTGGACGTGCTGGGCAACACCTTCGTCACCGCCGGGCTGGTCACGCTGGTGACGTTGCTGCTCGGGTTCCCGTACGCGTACCTGATGACGGTGGCGCGGCCGTTCTGGCGGGGCGTGCTGATGGCGGCGGTGCTGGTGCCGTTCTGGACCAGCCTGCTGGTGCGCACGTTCGCGTGGGTGCTGCTACTGCGCGACACCGGCGTGGTCAACGCGCTCATCCCCGGCGAGCCGGTGCCGCTGCTGCGCAACCTCGCCGGCATCACGATCGGCATGGTCCAGGTGATGCTGCCGTTCGCGGTGCTGCCGATGTACGCGACGATGCGCGGCATCGACCGCCGCCTGCTGCGGGCCGCCGAAGGGCTCGGCGCCACGCCGGTCTTCGCGTTCTGGCGGGTGTACGCGCCGCTCGCGCTGCCGGGCGTGGCCGCCGCGCTGCTGCTGGTGTTCGTCTCCACGCTCGGCTTCTACGTCACGCCCGCGCTGCTCGGCGGGCCCAAGGACGTGATGATCGGCGAGCTGATCGTGCAACAGCTGTCCGGCGTGCTGCGCTGGGGCTTCGCCTCCGCGCTGGCCGTCATCCTGCTGCTGGTGACCGGGGCGCTGCTGCTGGTCGCCTCGCGGCTCGTCGACCTGCGCAAGATGATCGGCAGCGGCTCGTGAGGCCCGGCCGGATCGCGCTGTGGGTGCTGGCCGCGCTCACCGCCGTCTACCTGGTGCTGCCGGTCTTCATCGTGATCCCGACCTCGTTCTCGGCCAGCTCCTTCCTGGAGTTCCCGCCCAAGGAGTGGTCGGGGCGCTGGTACGAGAACTTCTTCACCGACCCGGTCTGGCTGGACAGCGCGCTGGCGAGCCTGCGCGTGGCCGTCCTGGTGACGTTGCTCTCCCTGGTCCTGGGTACGGCTGCCGCGCTCGGCATGGTCCGTGGCCGCTACCGGCTGCGGGCGCTGGTCTCCGGGCTGGTGATGGCCCCGGTGCTGGTGCCGTACGTGATCGTCGGGCTGGCGGTCTACGCGACCTTCCTGGAGCTGGGGCTGACCCAGACCACGCTCGGCTTCGTGCTCGTGCACACGGCGCTGGCGGTGCCGTACGTGGTGATCACGGTGTCCTCGTCGCTGGTCTCCTTCGACCGGCGGCTGGAGCAGGCGGCGATGAGCCTGGGCGCGGGGCCGGTCAGCACGTTCGCCAGGGTGACGCTGCCGCTGATCGCGCCGGGGCTGGCCGGTGGCGCGGTGTTCGCCTTCGTCACCTCCTTCGACGAGGTGGTGACCGGGGTGTTCCTGTCGGGGCCGGACCTGACGACGCTGCCGGTGCAGATGTGGTCGGGCGTGCGCGTGCAGATCGATCCGACGGTGGCGGCGGTCTCGACCATGTTGCTGCTGGTGACGCTGGCCGTGTTCGCCACCGCCGGGCTCTTGAGACGGAGGAAGTCATGACAGGCGCCGTGGACGTGCGGGCCGTGACCAAGCGGTATCCGGGCTCGCTCGCGCTGGACGAGGTGTCGCTGCACGTGGCGGCGGGCGAGTTCATGACGTTGCTGGGCAGCAGCGGGTCGGGCAAGTCGACGCTGCTCAACGTGGTCGCCGGGTTCACCGAGCCGACCTCGGGCAGCGTGCTCGTGGACGACGCCGACATCACCGGCGTGCCGCCGCACCGGCGCGAGCTCGGCATGGTCTTCCAGCACTACGCGCTCTTCCCGCACATGAACGTCTTCGAGAACGTCGCCTTCCCGCTACGCCGGCGCAAGGTCAGGGGCGCGGAGCTGCGCCGCCGGGTCGGCGACGCGCTGGAGGTGGTCGAGCTGGGCGCGCTCGGCGAGCGGCGGCCCGCCCAGCTGTCCGGCGGGCAGCAGCAGCGGGTGGCGCTGGCCCGCGCGATCGTCTTCCAGCCCCGGGTGCTGCTCATGGACGAGCCGCTCGGCGCGCTGGACAAGCGCCTGCGCGAGCAGCTCCAGCTGGAGATCAAGCGGCTGCACCGCGAGCTCGGCATCACCTTCGTCTTCGTCACCCACGACCAGGAGGAGGCGCTGACCATGTCCGACCGGGTCGCGCTGCTGCGCGAGGGCCGGATCGTGCAGGTCGGCACGCCGCAGGAGCTTTATGAGACGCCCGCCTCCCGGTACGTGGCCGAGTTCCTGGGCGAGTCCAACCTGCTGGACGAGGACGGCGGCCTGCTGCTGGTGCGCCCGCAGCACCTGCGGATCGGGCCGCCGGACGGCCCCGGCCTGCGGGCCGTGGTCCGCGAGGTGATCTACGTGGGCGGCGGGCTGCGCATCGAGGTCGAACGGCCCGGCGGGCAGCGCCTGGTCGCCCGAACCACCGTACGGCCGGAAGAGTTGCCACGCCCAGGCGACGAGGTCGTCGCGCACTGGAGCGAGCACGACAGCGTCAACGTCCCCGCATAGGAGAGCCATGCGTGCCATCACTGACGGCTTCGAGCTGACCGGCGAACAGCGCGACTTCGTGGCGCTGGCCCGCGACTTCGCGCTGCGCGAGATCCGGCCGCGGGCCCGCGAGGTCGACGACGCCGACCACGAGTCGCCGCTGGACCTGTGGGAGAAGGCGGCCAAGCTCGGGCTGACCTCGTTCATGCTGCCCGAGCAGTACGGCGGGGGCGGCGTCACCGATCTCGTCACCCAGGCGCTGGTCACCGAGGAGCTGTGTTACGGCGACATCGGCATCGGCAACCTGCTGACCTCCAACGGCTTCTTCGCCGGCCCGGTCGAGACGCTCGGCACCCCCGAGCAGAGGGAACGCTGGCTGCGCCCGCTGACCGGCGGCGATCCGCCCATGACGGCGCTGGCGGTGACCGAGCCGGGCGTGGGCTCCGACGCCGCCGCGCTGACGACCAGGGCCGAGCGCGACGGCTCGGACTACGTGCTGACCGGCCAGAAGACGTGGATCTCGAACGCGCCCTACGCCCGCTGGATCGTCGTGTTCGCCACGGTCGCGCCGGGTTCGCGCTCGCGCGGCGTGAGCGCGTTCGTGGTGGAGCGTGACACGCCCGGCCTGCGCATCGGCCGGGCGCTGCCCAAGATGGGCCAGCGCGCGATCGTCAGCGCCGAGGTGTTCCTGGACGGCGTGCGCGTCCCGGCCGAGCACCGCCTCGGCGAGGAGGGCCAGGGCTTCTACGGTCTGATGCGCACCTTCGACGCCTCCCGGATCCTGATCGCGGCGGCCTGCACCGGCCTGTCGCGGGCCGCCCTGGACGCCGCGCTCGGCTACGCGAAGGAGCGTGAGCAGTTCGGCGTGCCGATCATCCAGCACCAGGCGGTCGCCTTCCGGCTGGCCGACATGGCGGCCAAGGTGGACGCCTCCCGGCTGCTCACCTGGCGGGCCGCCCGCGTGCACGACAGCGGCCGGCCGTGCGCCGAGGAGGCGGCCATCGCCAAGCTGACCGCCTCGGAGAACGCCATGTGGTGCACCTGGGCCGCCCTGCAGACGCACGGCGGCTGGGGGTACTCGCGGGAGTTCCTGCTGGAGAAGTGGATGCGCGACGCCAAGCTGGAGGAGATCGAGGAAGGCACCTCCGACATCCAGCGGCTCATCATCTCCCGGTCGCTGGCCCGATGAGGGTCTTCTCCGATCCGGCCTCCGTCGCCGTCGTGGGCGCCTCCGCCGACCCGGCCAAGTGGGGGTACTGGCTGGCCAGAGGCGCGCTGCGCGGCTCACACCGGCGCAAGGTCCACCTGGTCAGCCGGTCGGGCGCGGTGGTGGACGGGGTGCGGGCCGTACCCGGGCTGCGCGCGCTGGCCGAGCCGCCGGAGCTGGCCGTGCTGTGCACGCCGGCCGCGGCGCTGCCGGCGCTCGTGGACGAGGCGCTGGAGCTGGGCGTGAAGGGGTTCGTCGGCATCACCGCCGGTCTGCCGCCCGCCGAGGAGGCGGAACTGGCCGAGCGGGTACGGCGGGCGGGGGCGCGCCTCATCGGCCCCAACTGCCTGGGCATCTACGACGCGTCCGCGGCGCTGGAGCTGGCCTGGGGCACGTTCTCGCCGGGGGCGCTCGGCATCGTCTCGCAGTCGGGGCAGCTCGGGCTCGAACTGGCCGGGCTGGCCGGGGAGGCGGGCATCGGGGTGTCGCGGTTCGTCTCGGTCGGCAACCAGGCCGACGTCACCGCGGTCGAGGTCCTGGACGACCTGGCCGGGCACGCGGCCACCCGGGTGGTCGTGGTCTACCTGGAGAGCTTCGGCGACGGGCGGGCCCTGGTGCGCACGCTCGCGGCGCTGCGCTCGGCGGGCAAGCCGGTGATCGTGCTGACCGTCGGCGCCAGCGACGCCGGGCGCGCGGCCGCCCGCTCGCACACCGGCTCGCTCACCGCCGGGACCGCCGTGGTCGAGGCCGCCTGCCGGGCCGCGGGCGCCATCCTGACCCGCACCCCCGCGCAGGCGGTCGACCTGGCCCAGCTCTTGCTCGACGCGCCCGCGCCGGTCGGGCGGCGGGTGGCCGTCGTCGGCGACAGCGGCGGGCAGGGCGCGCTGGCGGCCGACCTGCTCAGCGCGCACGGGCTCGAAGTGCCCGCCCTCGAAGCCGCCGCCCCCCGGGTCGCCGCGTTGCTGCCGCCGGGCGCGGCCGTGCGCAACCCGATCGACCTGGCGGGGGCGGGTGAGCGCGACCTGTCCACCTACGCGAAGCTGGTCGGAGTGCTGCTGGACAGCGGGGAGGTGGACAGCGTGCTGCTCACCGGCTACTTCGGCTCCTACGGCGCGGACGCGCCGTCCCTTCTCGCGCGCGAACTGGCCGTGGTCGACACGCTCGGCACGCTGGTGCGCGAGCGCGGGCGCACGGTCGTGGTGCACAGCATGTGCCGCGACTCGGCCGCCGTCCGCGCGCTGCGCGAGCACAACGTGCCGACGTACGCGACCATCGACCAGGCCGTGGGCTCGCTGGGGCTGGCCACCGAGCTGGCTTCCCGGCCGGTCGCGGTTCCCGCCGCCGTCCCGGCCGCGCCTCGGACCGTCGCGCCTGGCTATCTCGGGGCGCGGGCGTTGTTCGAGTGGTACGGCGTGCCGTATCCGCGGGCCGTCGCGGTCTCCGGGGAGGCGGCTGAGGTGGCGGGGCCGTACGTGTTGAAGGCGGGTTGGCTCGCGCACAAGACCGAGTCCGGCGGGGTGGCCGTGGGGCTGCGCGGTCCTGACCAGGTGGGCGCGGCGCTGGCCGGGATGCGCGAGAGGCTGGGGGCGGGCGAGTACGTGCTGGAGGAGATGGACACGCGGGCCGGGATCGTCGAGCTGATCGCGGGCGGGCGGCGCGACCCCTCGTTCGGCCCGGTGGTGATGGTGGGGGCCGGGGGGACGTTGAGCGAGTTGTACGAGGACGTCGTGGTCGCGCTGGCGCCCGTGGACGAGGAGCAGGCGCTGGCGATGCTGCGCCGGCTCCGGGCCTACCCGCTGCTGCGCGGCTGGCGGGGCGCGCCTCCGGTGGACGAGGTGGCTGCGGCGCGGGTCGTCGTGGCGGTGTCTCGGGTGATCGCCGAGCAGGAGCACGTGGCCGAGTGCGAGATCAACCCGCTGCGCGCCGGACCGGACGGCGTGCTCGCGGTGGACGCGCTGGTGGTGATCCGATGACCGCCATCTCGGGTGGGGAGTCCTTGGTCAGGGCGCTGGCCCTGCACGGGGTGGATGTCGTGTTCGGCATTCCGGGCACCCACAACCTGGAGATCTACCGGCACCTGCCCGCCTACGGGGTACGGCACGTGCTGACCAGGCATGAGCAGGGGGCCGGGTATGCCGCGGACGGGTACGCGCGGGTGAGCGGGCGGCCCGGGGTGGCGCTGGTGACCTCGGGACCGGCCACGCTCAACGCGGCGGCGGCGATCGGGCAGGCCTACTCCGACTCGGTGCCCGTGCTGCTGCTCTCCCCCGGCATGCCGTCCGGGCACGTGGCGGGCAGCGGGTACCTGCACGAGACCCGTGACCAGAGCCGCGCCCTGGACTCCGTGGCCGCCTACAGCCACCGGGTCGGCGGCGTGGCGGAGATCCCGGCCGCGGTGGCCTCGGCGTTCGCGGCGATGACCGGGGGACGGCCGCGCCCGGTGCACCTGGAGATCCCGCTGGACCTCCTGGACACGCGGGCGGTGGTCGCGGACGTGTCTCCGGTGCTGCCGCCGGTGCGGGTGCCCGGTGCGGCGGAGCTGTCCGAGGCGGCCCGGCTGCTCGCGGGCGCCGCCCGGCCGTTGGTGATAGCGGGTGGCGGCGCGCGGGGCGCGGCGGTGCGCGAGCTCGCCGAGCGGCTGGGGGCTCCGGTCGTGACCAGCGCCAACGGCAAGGGTGTCCTGTCCGAGGACCATCCGCTGGCGCTCGGGGCCGGGCTGCATCTGCCCGCCGTGCGGGATCTCGCCGCCTGGGCCGACGTGGTGCTTGTGGTCGGGTGCGAGCTGGCGCCGTCGGATCTGTGGAACGGGCCGCTGGAGTTCACCGGGGCGGTGGTCAGGGTGGACGTGGACCCGGCCCAGATCGTGACGAACGCCGTTCCGGACGTCGCACTGGCCGGAGACGCTCCGGTCACGCTTGACCGGCTGATCCGGCTGCTGGGGGACGGCATGGCCGTACCGCATGAGGAAGTGGCGCGGTGGCGGGTGCTCAAGGACGGGCAGGGCCGGGCGGAGGGCGCGCGGTGGGAGTGGATCGTGCGCGCGCTGAACTCCGGGCTCGGCCCCGAGGCGGTCGTGGCCGGGGACAGCGCCATGGTCTGCTACTACGGCGCGCTGACCGGGCTGCGGGCGCGTTTCCTCTATCCCACCGGGTACGGCACGCTCGGCTACGGCCTGCCCGCCGCCATCGGCGCGGCGGTGGCGGCACCGGGGCGAGAGGTGGCGGCGCTGATGGGCGACGGCGGGGTGATGTTCACGGTGGCCGAGCTGGCCGCCGCTGTGCAGCTCGGGCTGCCGCTGCCGGTCGTGGTCGTCGACAACGGCGGCTACGGCGAGATCCGCGCCGAGATGGCCGCCCGCGACGACCCCCGGCAGGCCGTGGACCTGCCCTCCCCCGACTTCGCGCTGCTCGCCCGCGCGCTCGGCGCCCGCGGCCTGCGCGCCGACGACGAGACGACGCTGACCTCGGCGCTCAAGGAGGCGCTCACCGCCGACCGGCCCACGCTCATCCACGTGAAGGAGTCCCCATGAGCCTGCTGGAGATCACCTGGACCGACCCCGTCACCGGGCGGCGCGGCTACGTCGTCATCGACAGCCTCGTGCGCGGCGTGGCCAGCGGCGGGCTGCGGCTGCGCGAGGGCTGCACGCTGGATGAGGTACGCGGGCTGGCGCGCGGCATGTCGCTCAAGGAGGCGCTCGTCTATAGGCCCGGCGACCGGTACGTCCCGCTGGGCGGCGCCAAGGGGGGCATCGACGTCGACCCGCTCGATCCGCAGGCGCACGCGGTGCTGAAGCGTTTCTTCACCGCGGTACTGCCCGTGGTGCGCGCCCAGTGGAACACCGGCGAGGACTTCGGCCTGCGCCAGGACACCCTCGACGAGATCGCCGGCTCCCTTGGCCTGGCCTCCACGGTCGAGGCGGCGTTCGCGCTGCTCGACGAGCCCGGCCAGGCGCGCGAACGGCTGCGGGCCGCGATGGCGGTGACGGTCGACGGGGTGCCGCTGCCGGACCTGGTCGGCGGGTACGGCGTGGCCAGGGCCGCCCTGGAGGTGGCCGGGGCGCGCGGCATCCGGGTGGAGACGGCGGTGGTGCAGGGATTCGGCTCGATCGGCGGCGCGGCGGCGCGCTACCTCGCGCGGGCCGGGGTGGCCGTCGTCGGCGTCGCCGACCGGGACGGGCTCATGCGCAACCCGGCCGGCCTGGACGTCGAACGCATGCTCGCCGCCCGCGACCTTCATGGCACCGTGGACCGCCGCGCGCTGCGGCCCGACGACCAGACCGGGGCGCGCGAGGAGTGGCTCGACGTGCCGGCCGACCTGCTGGTGCCCGCCGCCATGTCGTACGTGATCGGGCCCGAGCAGGCCACCCGGGTTCTGGCCCGGCTCGTGGTCGAGGGGGCCAACCTGCCCACGCTGCCGGAGGCCGAGTCGGTCCTGCTGGGTCGCGGCGTACCCGTCGTGCCCGACTTCCTGGCCAACGTGATGACCAACGCCTGGTGGTGGTGGGTGCTGTTCGGCGACATCGAGCCGACGGCCGAGGCCGCCTTCGCCAAGATCGACGTGGTCATGCGGGACCTGGTCGCCTCGGTCACCCGCTACGACCTGCCACTGCGCAAGGCGGCGCTGGGACTGGCCGAGTCCAACGCCGCCCGGGTCGCCGAACGCTTCTCCGGGTGACCGGGGGTGTACCCGGGAAAGCTGGGGACCGCCGCCAGCAGCGCCTTGGTGTACGGCTCCGCGGGTGCGGTGAACACCTCGCCGACCGGCCCGGTCTCCACGACGCGGGCGTCCTTCATGACCGCGACCCGGTCGCTGACCTGCCGGATCACGCCCAGGTCGTGCGAGATGAAGATCATGGCGACGTTCAGGTCGCGGCGGAGAGCGGCCAGGAGGTCGAGGATCTGGGCCTGGATGGAGACGTCCAGGGCGGAGACGGGCTCGTCGCAAACCAGGACGTCCGGGCCCGGGGCCAGTGCGCGGGCTATGGCCACGCGCTGGCGCTGTCCTCCGGACAGTTCGCGCGGGTGCCGGCGGAGGACCGTGGCGGGAAGGCCGACCTGGTCGAGCAGTTCGGTGACGCGGCGGGTGCGGTCGCGGCCTCGGACGCCGCTCAGGGCGGCGGCCTCGGCGACGACGCGTTCGACGGTGTAGCGGGGGTCGAAGGAGCTGAGCGGGTCCTGGTGAACGGCCTGGATCGTGCGGCGGCGGGCTCTGCGGTCGCGTTCGGGGATGCCGCTCCACGGGCGGCCGGACAGCAGGACCCGTCCCTGGTCGGGTTCGATGAGGCCGAGCGCGATGCGGGCTGCGGTGGTCTTGCCGGAGCCGGACTCGCCGACGATGCCGAGCGTCTCACCCATCCTGACGTGGAACGACACGCCGTCGACCGCGTGCCGCAGGCTGCCGTCCGGGGCGCGGAACCGTTTGGAGACATTCTCGGCCTGCAGCGCGAACGGGCTTCCCACGAACAGGCTTGCCGCGGAGGGGCTTCCCGCGAACAGGCTTGCCGTGGCCGGGCCTTCTGCGGCCGAGCTTTCCGTGGCCGAGCTTTCCGTGGCCGGGCTTTCCGTGGCCTGGACGGACACGCGGATCGCCACCGGTTCCATCGGGACGGCGGCGATCAGGGACTTGGTGTAAGCGTGCTGCGGGTTGGACAGGACCTGGGCGGTGGTGTCCTGCTCGACGACGGCGCCCTCCTTCATCACCGCCACCCGGTCCGCCAGGCGGGCGACGACGGCGAGGTCGTGGCTGATCAGCAGGAGCCCGGCGCCCCGCTCCTTCAACGCCCCCAGCAGCTCCAGGATCTGCGCCTGCACGGTCACGTCGAGCGCGGTGGTGGGCTCGTCGGCCACGAGCAGCCTCGGCCCGGCCGCGAGGACGGAGGCGATGAGGGCCCGCTGCCGCAGTCCCCCGGACAGCTCGTGCGGATGCTGGCGTGCCCGGCGCTCCGGTTCTGGGACGCCGACGTCGGTGAGGAGGCTCCGCACGCGGGCGCCGGTCTCGGCGCGGGGGACGACACGATGGGTGCGCAGCGACTCGGCGATCTCCGCGCCGACCGTTCTGAGGGGGTCGAGGGAGGTCAGGGCGTCCTGGAGGATCAGCCCGATACGGCGGCCGCGCACGGCCCGCCAGTCCCGTTCGGCCAGCCCGGTCAGGTCCTGGCCGTCGAAGGCCAGGCGGCGGGCGGTGACGTGGGCGCGCGGCCCGGCCAGGCCGACGAGGGCGCGGGCGGTGACGCTCTTGCCCGAGCCCGATTCGCCGACGACGGCCAGGCACTCGCCGGGAGCCACGGTGAAGGACACGTCCCGCACGACCTGGACCCGCCCGAAGGCCACGGTGAGCCCTTCGACCTCGATCACGGCTTCCCTCCGGCGAAGCGGCCGCGGGCGGCGCGGCCGAGCACGTTCACGGCGATGACGGTGACGGTGATGGCCGCGCCGGGGAAGACGCCGAGCCACCAGGCCGTCTCCAGGAAGTCGCGGCCCTCGGCGAGCATGGCGCCCCATTCGGGCGCCGGCGGCTGGGTGCCGAAGCCGAGGAAGCCGAGCCCGGATCCGGCGATGAGCGCGGTGCCGAAGCCGACGGTGGCCAGGACCAGCAGCGGGCCGACGGCGTTGGGCAGGATGTGGCGGACGATCAGGACGGAACGGCGCAGGCCCAGCCCCTTCGCCGACTCGACGTAGCCGGAGCCGCGCACGACCAGCGCCTCCGCTCGCACGACGCGGGCGTACCCGGGGGTGAAGGCGATGGCGATGGCCAGCACGAGGTTGGTGGTGCCGGCGCCGAGGACGGCGATGACCACCAGGGCCACGAGCAGCTGTGGCAGCGACATCAGGACGTCGGCCACCCGCATGACCACCTGGTCGGCCGCCCGCCCGCCGAGCGCGGCGGCGAGCCCGAGCAGGCCGCCGGCCACGACGGCCGCCGCGGTGGCGCCGGCGCCGATCAGCAGCGAGGGCCGCGCGCCGTGCACGACCCGGGTGAACAGGTCGCGGCCGAGCTGGTCGGTGCCGAACCAGTGCCGCGTACCGGGAGGCAGCAGCGCGTTGACGGGATCGATGGCGATCGGCGAGGCGTCACTCAGCAGCTCCGGTACGGCTGCCGCCACCCCGAACGGCACCAGCACCAGGCAGGACACCAGCAGCGGCCAGTAGCGCCTCACGCGACCACCGCGCCCCTGAGCCGAGGGTCGATGGCCAGGTAGAGCAGGTCGACCAGCGCCGAGATGACGACGAACGTCAGTGCCGACACGAGCACCACCCCCATGACCACGGGCATGTCCCTGTTCTGCACGGCCTGCAGCGTGAGCGCCCCGAGCCCCGGCCGTCCGAAGACGGTCTCCACCAGGACGGCGCCGCCGAGCAGCGTGCCCACGAGCCAGCCCGCGAGCGTGGCCAGGGAGCCGGCCGCGTGCCTGAGCGCGTGGCGCAGCCGTACCGCCGTCTGGCTCAGCCCTCGGGCCCTGGCGGTGAGCGCGAACGGCTGCGCCAGCGCGCTCTCCAGCCCTTCGCGCAGGACCTGCGCGAGCACCCCGGCGATCGGCAGCGCGAGCGTGACCGCGGGCAGGACCAGCGCGGCCGGGCCGTCGCCGCCGATGATCGGGAACAGCCGCAGGTGGAAGGAGAAGGCGGTCAGCAGGAGGACGCCCAGCCAGTAGGAGGGCAGGGAGACCGCGGTCAGCTCCCACGCGGAGGCGAGCGCGCGGGCCGCCGGGTGCCGGCCGGCCGTGGTGATCGCCGAGATCAGCGCGAGGGCCAGCGCCACGACGATCGCGGCGACGGCCAGTTGCACGGTGGGGCCGAGCTGGTCGGCGATGAGCCACCCGACGGGGCGCTGGAGCTGGTAGGAGGAGCCCAGGTCGCCGGAGGCCAGCCGGCCGAGGTGGCCGAGGTACTGGGTGAGCAGCGGCCGGTCGAACCCGAGCTCCGCGCTGATCTGCCGTCTGACCTCGGGTGAGGCGGTGGTGGCCGGGCCGAGCAGGATCGCGACCGGGTCGCCGGGGATGAGGTGCAGCGAGAGGAAGGCGAGGCTCGCGGCGCCGTACAGCACCGCGAGACCTGCCACCAGCCGCTTGAGCAGCGTCCTCACCGGGACGGCCGATCGAGCCAGACGTCGTGGAAGAGCGGCCAGGCGTTGGCGTCGAGCGTGAGGCCGTGCACGTTCCTGCCGAGGCCGAGCACCTGCGACTGGGTGTAGACGGGGATGACGATGGCCAGGTCGAGCGCGCGCTGCTGGGTCTTGGCGTACACGTCCTTCCTGACGGCCTCGTCGAGGGTGGCGCGGCCCTGGTCGGTCCACTTCGTCAGGTCGGGGTCGTCGAGGAAGGTGCCGTTCTGGCCGCCCTTCTCCAGTTTGCTGGCGCCGTTGAAGAGCAGCCACAGGACGTCGGGCTCGAAGCGCGACCAGCTGTAGTCGGCCAGGTCGGCCTTGCCGCCGTAGACGCGCTCCAGGTAGGTGCCGATGTCGGCCTGGGGGCGGAGCACTTCGACGCCGAGCTTCTTCAGGTCGGCCTGGAAGGCCTGGCCGAGCACGTCGCGCTGGTCCTTGAGGTACTGCGCGGGCAGCAGCGGCCAGTCGACGACCAGGCGCTTGCCGTCCTTGGTGCGGTAGCCCTCGGCGTCCCGGCCGGTCCAGCCGGCTTCGTCGAGCAGTTTTCCGGCCAGGGCCGGGTCGTAGGGCCAGCTGTTCTCCAGCGCGGCGAGGTAGCCGGGCGTGGCGGGCGAGAGCGGGCTCCACGCCCGCTTGAACTGGCCGAAGTAGACCGCCTTGACGTTGGTGTCGACGTCGATGCCGCGCTGCAGCGCCTTGCGGACCTTCGGGTCGTTCAGCGGGGCCTTGGAGGTGTTGAGGTAGATGCTGTAGTTGCCGCCCGGGTAGTCCGTCTTGAGCACGGTGACCGCCTTGTTGGCCTCGACCGCCTTGACCTGGGCCGACGGTATCGCCGCTGCGACGTCGACCTGCCTGCTGGTCAGCCCGCCGATCCGGACCGACGCCTCCGGCAGGAAGCGCACGGTCAGCTTGTCGAGGTAGGCGGCGCCGGGGTGGGCGCTGGTCTTCGGCGCCCAGGCGTAGGCGTCGTTCCTGGTGAAGGTGGCCTGCTGGCCCTTGGTGTAGCCGCTGAACACGAAGGGACCCGTGCCGGCGGCCGCCGGGCCGCCGGAGCCGAGCGTGGCGGCGTTGGCCGCGAGCGTCTTGGGCGAGTAGAAGCCCAGGTAAGCGGTACTGGCCGCCTGGAGGAACGGCGCGAAGGGCGCCGAGAACCCGACCTTCACCGTGTGCGTGTCCACGATCTCGGTCCCGGTGTAGGGGCCGAGCAGGTTGGAGGCGAGCTGCGACTTGGTGGCCGGATCGGCGATGCGGTCGAAGTTGGCCTTCACCGCCTTGGCGTCGAAGGGGGTGCCGTCGTGGAAGGTGACGTCCTTGCGCAGCTTGAACGTGTAGCTCTTCAGGTCCGGCGCCACCTCCCACGACTCGGCCAGCCAGGGGTGGAACGCGCCCTCGGCGTCCTGGGCGATCAGCGAGTCGAAGACGTTGCGCAGGATCGCGCCGGTGATGTCCTGCGCGCTGACGTGCGCGTCGAAGGTGACGGGTTCGGTGTCGGCGGCGAACGTCAGCGACCCGCCCTTGGCGGGTCCGGCCGGGCTCTGGGCGGCGCTGCCCGGCGGACTCGCCGCCGGAGAGGCGCAGGCCGCCAGCAGAAGTACGGCAAGCGCGACGGTCACCACTTTGTCACGCAAAAACCGGAAATTACTGGGCATTAACATGAACCACTCCGGCGAACGAGAAATGAAATTTCGTGAAAAGACCTTCGGGAAAAGACTAGGTATGCCACTACCGAGCCGACACCCCTAGTGACCCCTACACCCCCTACCGGGGATATCGGGGAATGGAGACGCGTTTCCCGATCCGCCACCCCTCACCGGTGTGCCGGAGCTCGTCCAGGTAGTCGCCGTTGTGCACGCTGCCGTCCGGAAGAATCGCCAGGTAGCGGCTGCGCGCCCGCACCACCCCGTCGCCGTCGAGGAAGACGTGGGTGTCGAGGGTCTGGTGGTCGGGGGCCTCGGGCCCGAGACCGACCGCGAACTCCCCGATGGCGCGCAGGCCGCGCACCACCCGGCCGGCCCCCTTGGTCAGTTCGAGCACCCCGTCCTCGGCGAAGACCCGGCCGAGCCCGTCGAGGTCCTTGTTGTCGAACGCGTGGGAGAAAAGCGCCAGCGTCCCCCGAATATCGGAAATATCCTCTCGCGAAAGCTCAGTCATATTATCCACCGTCATTTCATGAAATTTGCTGGAGAATGCCGAGGCGGTCGGGAAGGACCTTGTACCGGATGATCTGGCCGTCGCGGAAGGTGATCGTGCTGATGCTGTTCCCGACGAAGTGCCGCCCGCTGGCCGGAGCGCCGAAGAGCGGTTGGCGCTGAATGCCCTCGATGCGCCAGAAGACGACCACCCGGTCGCCCTCGGCCACCAGGTCCGTGACCGTGGCCTTGACGTCCTCGACGGTGTCCCATACGCCCTGGACGTGGGCGACGAGGTCGGCCCTCCCTCCCGTCCCGTTGACGACGGCCTCGTCCACGAGGTCCTCGGCGGCGATCTCCGTCAGCACCTCGGGGCGCCGCAGGGTGATCACTTCCTCGTAGAGGCGTATGGCGACGTTCTTGTTGATGTCCGTGCTCATCGAGATCTCCTTATCGAGGCTCGCCGCCGGGTACGGCGGGCGGCAGCAGCAGTCCGCTGTTGGCCGTCAGCCCCCCGTCGACGGGAACGGTGACGCCGGTGACGTAGGAGGCGGCCGGCGAGGCGAGGAACCAGATGACCTCCGCCTGTTCGCGGGGATCGGCCCAGCGCCGTTGCGGGATGCGTTCGGTCACCGCCGGGCCGAGCGTCGGATGGGCGATCACGCCGGCGGTCAGGGCGGTAGCCGTACCTCCCGGCGCGATGGCGTTGACCCGGATGTTCTCCACGGCGTAGTCGATCGCGGTGGCGCGCACCAGGTTGATGACGGCGGCCTTGGAGACGTTGTAGGCCCAGGTGCCCGGGTCGCCGTGCAGGCCGGAGACCGAGGACGTGACCACGATCGAGCCGCCGCCCGAGGCGCGCAGGGCGGGCAGCGCCGCGCGGATGCCGAGCACCACGCCGCGCACGTTGACCGAGAGGATCCGGTCGAAGCGTTCGACCGAGCCCGGTGACTCCAGCGGCCCGGCGCCGCCGATGCCCGCGTTGAGGACGACGGTGTCCAGCCGGCCGAACGTGCGCAGGGCCAGCGCGGCGAGTTCGGCGTTGGTCTCCTCCGCCGCCACGTCGCCGACGAGGGAGACGACGCCGTCGCGTTCGGCGAGCTCGTCCAGGCCGCGCTTGGCGACGTCCACGGCGACGACCTTGTGGCCGCGTTCCGCGAACAGCTCAACCGTGGCCCTGCCGATGCCGGAGGCGGCGCCGGTGACGGCGACGACCTGATCGGTCATGCCTGACTCCTTTCCGAGTGGGGAACCAGTGCGTCGATCCAGGCGCGTACCGCCGAGACCGTCGTGTCGGCGTGCTCTTCGAGCACGGTGAAATGGTCGCCGGGCACGTCGGCGCGCTCGTGCGGCAGCGGCCAGAACGCCCGCCAGTCGTGCCGGCCGGTGGGGTCGACGACGGTTCTGGGCAGCGGCTCCGAGGCGCGGACGAGCAGCGTCGGCGCGGCGACCGGCTTGGGCTGCCAGCCGTCCAGCAGGCGGCCGTAGGCGCCCATGGTGGTCAGGCTGGCGTCGCTCCAGACCATCCGGTAGCGCTCGGTGCGCTCCAGCATGCCGCTGATCATGGCCGCCAGCCACCACTCGGCCATGCCGTCCAGCGAGGCGCTGTCGACCGGGTAGGAGTCGATCAGGACCAGCCCCGACGCCGGGAGGCCGCGGTCCTCCAGCTCGGTCGCGACCGCGTGGGCGACGCAGCCGCCCATGGAGCGGCCGGTCACGACGTACGGGCGCGATCCGGCCAGCGGCTCGACGACGTCGGCCAGCGCCCGCACGTACGTCTCCAGGCTGTCGGGCAGCAGGTCGGCGGGGTCGTAGCCGGGTGAACGCAGCACGTGCACGTCCCGCTCCCCGGTCATGGCCTGGCCGAAGCGGGCGTACTCGTGCGGGCCCGAGATCGCGCTCACGGCGGGGAAGCAGATCAGCGCGGTCCCGTCGCCGGAGGCGAGCTGGATCGGCGCGGGCGTCTGGTCCGCGCGTTCTTCAGCGGTGAAGTTCGCGCGCAGGCGGGAGGTGACGCCGAGCAGCTCGGCGGCGGCGGCGAACTCCTCCTTGTCGCACAGCCGCCGGTAGAGGGCGGCGAGCGGTCCCTGCCCGTCTGCTGGGGCGGGCTTTCCCGAGGCGGCGAGCTGCTTCAGGAGGAACGCGGTGAGCGCGGCGGGCGTGGGGTGGTCGAAGGTGACGGTCGCGGGCAGCCGCAGGCCGCTGCGGGCGTCGAGCCTGTTGCGCAGCTCGACCGCGGTGAGCGAGTCCAGGCCCAGGTCGCCGAAGGGCAGGTCGGGCGCGACGGCCGCGGGCGCGACGCCGAGCACCGCGGCGACGTGCTCGGTGATCGCTTCGAGTACGGCCGTGGCCCGCCTGTCCTCCGGCAACGCGGCCAGGTCCGGTCCCGCGGCGGAGGCGGTCCTGCGGGCGGGCCGTACCAGAGAGCGGAGGATGGGGGGCGGGTCCTGGATCGCGGCCAGGTCGAGCGCGGCGGTGACCACGACCGGCGGTGCCGCGCCCAGCGCGGCGTCGAACAGGGTGAGTGCCTCCCGCGTGGGCAGGGCGCGCAGGCCGCCGCGCGCCGCCCGCGCCCGGTCCAGGTCGGTGAGGTGGGCGGTGATCCCGCTCGGCTGCGCCCACAGGCCCCAGGCCAGCGAGGTCGCGGGCAGTCCCGCCGCCCTTCTGGTCTCGGCCAGCGCGTCGAGGTAGGCGTTGGCCGCCGCGTAGGCGCCCTGGCCCGGCGCGCCGAGGAGGCCGGCGATGGAGGAGTACAGGACGAAGGCGGCCAGGTCGTGCTCCTTCGTCAGCTCGTGCAGGTTCAGGGCGCCCTGCACCTTGGGGCGCAGCACCGCGGCCACCCGCTCGGGGGTGAGCGAGGTCAGCACCCCGTCGTCGACGAGGCCCGCGGTGTGCACGACGGCGGTGAGCGGGTGGTCGGCGGGGATCGCGGCGAGCACCCGCGCGAGCTCCTCTTTATCGGCGACGTCGGCCGCGGCCACCGTGACGTGCGCTCCGGCCGCCTCAAGCTCTTCCCGGAGTACGGCGGCGCCGGCCGCCCGCTCGCCGCTCCTGCTCACCAGGAGCAGGTGGCGGATGCCGCGGGTGGCGACCAGGTGCTTGGCCAGTTCGCCCGCCAGCACCCCGGTGCCGCCGGTGATCAGGACCGTGCCCTGCTCGTCCCACGGCCGCTCGTCGAGAGGTTCCGATGTCAGCCGGGCGAGCCGTGGAGCGAGCACCCGTCCATCCCGGATCGCCACCCGAGGCTCCCCGGCGCTGACCGCCGCATGGATGGTCTCCGTGCTGTCGGTCACGTCCACCAGGACGATTCGGCCGGGGTGTTCGGCCTGTGCCGAGCCGACCAGGCCCCACACCGCTGCCATGGCGGGGTCGGGTTGGGTCGTGGACACGGCGTTCGTGGTGACGACGGCCAGCCGTTCCCGGCCCTGTTCCTGGAGTTTGGCCAGCACCCAGGCCAGCCGTTCCTCGACAGGCTGCGGCGTCGGCGGCACCAGGAGCACCTCGGCGGCGGAGTCCGCGCCGGTCGGGACGGGCGTCCAGGTCACGTGGTAGAGCTCAGCCGAGCGCAGCCGGTCCGCGGAGATCAGGCGGGCGCGCAGCGAGCCGACGGTGAGGACCGGCGCGCCCGAGGCGTCGGCGGCGTACAGCGACAGTTCGTCCTCGCCGCGCAGGTCAAGCCGCACCCGCAGGGTGTGGGCGCCGGAGGCGTGCAGCCGGACGCCGCGGTAGGCGAAGGGCAGCCGGTTGTGGCCGGGCGGGCTGTCGCGCAGGCCGTCGTGCGCGGCGAGGTGCAGCGCGGCGTCGAGCAGTGCGGGATGCACGCCGAAGCGGCCGGCCTGTTCACGCTGCGCCTCGGGCAGTTCGACCTCGGCGAACAGCACGTCGTCCGCGCGCCAGGCCGCCCGCAGGCCCTGGAAGGCGGGGCCGTAGGTCAGGCCGGCGGCCTCCAGCTCCGGGTAGACGTCCTCGGTGGCCACCGGTGTGGCGCCGTCGGGGGGCCAGACCGCGAGCGGGGCGGGCGGCTCGGGGGTGTCCTCGGTCAGCGTCCCCGAGGCGTGCCGGACCCATGGTGCCGCGCCGGAGCGCGAGTGGACGGCGACGGAGCGGCGGCCGGAGTCCGCCGCGCCCACCGAGACCTGGAACTCCACCTCTCCCTGCTCGGGCACGACGAACGGCGCCTCCAGGACCAGCTCTTCGAGCGTGCCCGTCCCGGCCTCGTCACCGGCCCTGACGGCCAGCTCCACCAGCGCGGCCCCCGGCACGATCACGGTGCCCATGACGGCGTGGTCGGCCAGCCACGGGTGGGTGCGCAGCGACAGCCGTCCCGGCAGCAGGACGTGGTCGCCGTCGGCGGCCACCACGGGGGCGGCCGCCAGCGGGTGCCCGTCCGCCGCGACGCCCGAGGCGGGGTCGAGCCAGTAGCGCCGGTGGCGGAAGGCGTAGGTCGGCAGGTCGACGCGGCGCGCGCCCGGCAGCACCGCGTCCCAGTCGACGGGGCTGCCGTGGACGTAGGCGTGGGCGAGCGCCCGCGCGGCCGACAGCTCCTCGGGCCGGTCGCGGCGGAGCACCGAGGCGACGGCGTGCGCGTCGGGCAGCGCCTCGGCGGCCAGCACCGACAGCACGGCGTCCGGGCCCAGCTCCAGGAAGCCGGTCACGCCTGCGGCCTCCAGCACGGCCAGCGCGTCGGCGAAGCGGACCGGCTCGCGCAGCTGCCTGACCCAGTAGCCGGGATCGGCCAGTTCGCCGTCCGCCATCACCCGGCCGGTGAGCGTGGACACCAGCGGGATCTTCGTCGCGGCGGTCCGCACGCCTTCCAGGACCTCGCGGAACTGGTCGAGCACGGGGTCCATCAGGGCCGAGTGGAACGCGTGGCTGACCTGGAGCCGCCGGGTACGCGTGCCCCGCCGCCCGAAGTCCGCCACCAGTCGGTCGACCAGCTCTTCCTGCCCGGAGACGACCACCGAGCGGGGGCCGTTCACCGCCGCCACGCCGATGCCTTCCTCGCCGGGCAGCGCCGCGAGGACGTCCTGTTCGCCGGCCTCGATGGCGGCCATCGCGCCTCCGGGCGGCAGTTCGCCCATCAGCCTGCCCCGGGCGGCCACCACCTTCGCGGCGTCGGCCAGCGACCACAGGCCGGCGAGGTGGGCGGCGGCGAACTCGCCGATCGAGTGGCCGGCGACGTGGTCGGGGCGCACTCCCCACGACTCCAGGAGGCGGGCCTGGGCCACCTGGAGCGCGAACAGCCCCGCCTGTGTGTAGGTGGTCTGGTGGAGAAGGCCTTCGGCGCCGAAGACGGCCTGCCGTACCGACGGGCCTTCGAGGTGGCGGTCGAGCTCGGCGACGGCCTCGTCGAAGGCGGCGGCGTAGACCGGATGCCGCTCGTACAGCGCCCGTCCCATGCCCTCGCGCTGGCTGCCCTGCCCGGTGAACAACCAGGCCAGCGCCCGGCCGGGCCGTCCGGTGACCACGTGCGCCGAGGGCTCGCCCGCCGCCAGCGCGGCAAGACCCGCCTTCAGGTCGTCGGCGTCTGCGGCCACGACCGTCGCGCGGTGGTCCAGATGGGCGCGGGTACGGCCCAGCGACAGGCCCACGTCGGCCGCCTTGGTCGCGGGGTGGTCGGCGAGGAAGGCGGCGAGCCGCCCGGCCTGTCCGCCCAGCGCCTCCGGGGAGCGGGCACTCAACGGCCACACGACGACCCCGTCATAGGGCGCGGCGACGTCCCGGGCCTGTGCGAGTTCCCCGGCCCGTCCGATTTCCCCGGCCTGTGCGATTTCCCCTGGCTGTTCGGTTTCCTCAGCCTGTTCGATGATCGCGTGCGCGTTGGTCCCGCTGACGCCGAACGACGAGACGCCCGCCCGGCGCGGCCCGTCCGTCTCGGGCCACGGGCGGGCCTCGGTCAGCAGTTCCACGGCTCCCGCCGACCAGTTCACGTGCGGGGACGGCTCGTCCACGTGCAGGGTCCTGGGCAGCACGCCGTTCCTGATCGCCTGCACGACCTTGATCACTCCGCCGACTCCGGCGGCGGCCTGGGCGTGCCCGAGGTTGGACTTCAGCGAGCCCAGCCACAGCGGCCGGCCCTCGTCGCGGTCCTGGCCGTAGGTGGCGAGGATGGCCTGGGCCTCGATCGGGTCGCCCAGGGAGGTGCCGGTGCCGTGGGCCTCCATCAGGTCGACGTCGGCGCCGCGCAGCCGTGCCGCGGCCAGGGCCTGCGTGATCACCCGCTGCTGCGCCGGCCCGTTGGGGGCGGTCAGGCCGTTGGAGGCGCCGTCCTGGTTGACCGCGGTGCCGCGGACGACGGCCAGCACCTCGTGCCCGAGCCGCCGCGCGTCCGACAGGCGTTCCACCAGGAGGAACCCCACGCCCTCCGCCCACCCGGTGCCGTCGGCCGAGGCGGCGAACGCCTTGCACCGGCCGTCCACGGACAGTCCGCGCTGGCGGGAGAACTCCACGAAGCCCACCGGCGTCGCCATCACGGCCACGCCGCCCGCCAGCGCGAGGTCGGACTCGCCCGAGCGCAGCGACTGCACGGCCAGGTGCAACGCCACCAGCGACGAGGAGCAGGCGGTGTCCACGGTCACCGCCGGGCCCTCGAACCCGAAGGTGTAGGCGATCCGGCCCGAGGCGACGCTGCGCAGCGTGCCCACGCCCAGGTGGCCCTCCAGCTCCCGCGGCGTGCCGGGGCCGACGCCGTAGTCGCCGCCGGCCAGCCCGGCGAACACCGCCGTACGGCTGCCGCGCAGCGTGCCCGGGTCGATGCCGGCCCGTTCGAACGCCTCCCAGGCGACCTCGAGCAGCTGCCGCTGCTGCGGGTCGATGGCCAGGGCCTCGCGCGGCGAGATGCCGAAGAACTCGGCGTCGAAGCCCGCCGCGTCGCTCAGGAAGCCGCCGTGCCGGGTGTAGGAGGTGCCACGATGGTCGGGGTCGGGGTGGAAGAGCCGCTCCAGGTCCCACCCACGGTCGGCGGGGAACTCACTGACCGCGTCCCGCCCGTCGCTCACCAACCGCCAGAGGTCCTCCGGCGAGTTCACGTCTCCCGGGAACCGGCAGGCCATGCCCACGATCGCGATGGGTTCGCGGCGGCTGGACTCCACCTCGTGCAGGCGGCCGCGCAGAGTCTGCACGTCGGCGATCGCACGCTTGAGATATTCACGCAGCTTGTCGTCATCTGCCATGGCAAGTGCTCCCCTGAGGCGTCACAGCGAGTCGTGGTCCAGGAGCCGGAAGAGCTCCTCGTCGGTGGCGGTGTCGAGGTCGACGCCGGGCACGGCGCTCCCCCACTGGTCGAGCAGCCGCCGCATGCGATCGAGCAGGCCCGGTTCGCCGGCGCCCGAGGAGAGCGCGGCCTCCAGGTAGTCGAGCGAGGCGAAGGCGGACGGGAACCGCACGGCCTCCACCGAGGCGGACAGCTCGTCCCTGAGGTAGCCGGCGACCGCGCCGGGTGTCGGGTAGTCGAAGATCAGCGTGGCGGGCAGGCTCAGGTCGGCGGCGACGCCCAGCCGGTTGCGCAGGTCCACCGCGGTCAGCGAGTCGAGGCCCAGGTCGCGGAAGGCCTTGTGGAGCTCGATGGCGTCCGGCTCCTCGTGGCCCAGGACGACGGCGGTCTCCACGCGGACGAGCTCGGTCAGGGCCGCGTCCAGGTCGGCGCCCGACAGGGTGGCCAGCGAGCGGTCCGGCGCTGACGGCTCAGGGGTGAGGCTGTCGGCCCGTCCCTGGGCGGGGGCCGCGACGTCGAGCCAGTAGCTGCGGCGCTGGAAGGCGTAGGTCGGCAGCTCGGCCGGCCGGGCGCCGGGGAAGCAGGGTGTCCAGTCCACCTGGACGCCTCTGACGTGGACCTCGGCCAGCGAGGTGAGGAAGCGGTCGAGCCCGCCCTCGTCCCTGCGCAGCGTGCCGGCGACGACGGCGCCCGCGAGCGTCTCCTGGATGCCGGAGGTGAGCACGGAGTGCGGGCTGATCTCGATGAACACCTGGTGGCCCTGCTCGGACAGGCCGCGTACTGCCTCTTCGAAGCGGACGGGCTCGCGCAGGTTGGCGTACCAGTAGCCGGCGTCCATCGGCGCGTCGCCGATCCAGCCGGCGGTCACGGTCGAGTACAGCGGGATGCGGCCGGCGCGCGGTTCGACCGGGGCCAGCGCGTCGAGCAGGCCGGTCCGGATGCGTTCGACGTGGGGCGAGTGGGAGGCGTAGTCGACCGGGATGAGCCGGGCGCGGGCCCCGTCGGCCTTGTGCCCGGCGACCAGCGCGGCCACCTCTTCGGGATCGCCGGAGATCACGACCTGGGCGGGGCCGTTGACCGCCGCGATCGCCACCCGGCCCTCCCTGACGGCCACCTGGCCGGGCGGCAACGCGATCGAGGCCATGGCGCCGCTTCCGGCCAGGCCGGTGATGGCGCGGCTGCGCAGGGCCACGACCAGCGCGGCGTCCTCGATCGACAGATTGCCCGCGACGCAGGCGGCGGCGATCTCCCCCTGGCTGTGGCCGACGACCGCGTCCGGGCGTACCCCGTAGGACTCCCAGAGCGCGGCCAGCGCGACCATCACCGCCCACAGCAGCGGCTGCACCACGTCGACCCGCTCGGGATCGGGCGCGCCCGGCACTCCGCGCAGCACGCCTGAGGGCGACCATTCCACGTACGGCTCCAGCGCCCGCTCGCAGGCGGCGAACCGTTCGGCGAAGACCGGCGCCGATTCCAGCAGTTCCACCGCCATCCCCGCCCACTGCGAGCCCTGGCCGGGGAAGACGAAGACGACCTTGCCCTCGGCGTCCGCGACGCCGCGTACCACGCGGCTGGACGAGGTTCCCTCGCTCAGTGCCGCCAGCGCGCGCTCGTGCCCGCCGCTCTCATCGGGCAGGAGCACGGCGCGGTGCTCGTGGGCGGCGCGGGTGGCCGCCAGGGCGAGGCCCACGTCGCGGGCCGGCGCGCCGGGGTGCTCGGCGAGAAAGGCGGCGAGCCGTTCGCCCTGGCCGCGCAGCGCACCGGGGCTACGGGCGCTCACCGGCCACGGGACGATCCCGTCGGACGGCTCGACCTCGCTCGGCGACTCCTCCCGGGCCTGTTCGATGATCGCGTGCGCGTTGGTGCCGCTGACGCCGAACGACGAGATCCCGGCCCGGCGCGGCGCGTCCGTCTCGGGCCAGGGGCGGGCCTCGGTCAGCAGTTCGACGGCTCCGGCCGACCAGTCCACGTGCGGGCTGGGCTCGTCCACGTGCAGGGTCTTGGGCAGCACGCCGTGCCTGATGGCCTGCACCATCTTGATGACCGCCGCCGCCCCGGCCGCGGCCTGGGTGTGCCCGAGGTTGGACTTTAGCGAGCCCAGCCACAGCGGCCGGCCGTGCTCGCGGTCCCGGCCGTAGGTGGCGAGGATGGCCTGCGCCTCGATCGGGTCGCCGAGCGTGGTGCCGGTGCCGTGTCCCTCGACCACGTCCACCTGGGACGGTTCGAGGCCGGACGCGGCCAGCGCCTGACGGATCACGCGCTGCTGCGAGGGTCCGCTGGGCGCGGTCAGGCCGTTGGAGGCGCCGTCCTGGTTGACCGCGGTGCCGCGGACCACGGCCAGCACCTTGTGGCCGAGCCGCCGGGCGTCGGCGAGGCGTTCGACCAGGAGCAGGCCCACGCCCTCCGCCCAGCCGGTGCCGTCGGCCGAGGCCGCGTACGCCTTGCACCGGCCGTCCGGGGCCAGGCCCCGCTGGCGGGAGAACTCCACGAACACCGTGGGCGTCGCCATGACCGCGACCCCGCCCGCGAGCGCCAAGTCCGACTCGCCGGTACGCAGCGACTGCACGGCCAGGTGCAACGCCACCAGCGACGAGGAGCACGCGGTGTCCACGGTCACCGCCGGGCCCTCGAACCCGAACGTGTAGGCGATCCGGCCCGAGGCGACGCTGCCCGCGTTGCCGTTGGCCAGGAACCCTTCCAGCGGGACCGGGGCCTCACCCACCCGAGGCTGGTA
Organism: Nonomuraea endophytica; assembly: GCF_014203235.1. Lineage (GTDB taxonomy): Bacteria > Actinomycetota > Actinomycetes > Streptosporangiales > Streptosporangiaceae > Nonomuraea > Nonomuraea endophytica. The sequence goes on from NZ_JACHIN010000011.1 coordinate 328,447, forward strand.
GTCGTGGTACATCACGCCCGCGAACACGCCCGTCCTGCTGCCGCGCAGCCCGGCCGGGTCGATGCCCGCGTGCTCGAACGCCTCCCACGTGGCCTCCAGCAGCAGGCGTTGCTGAGGGTCGGTGGCGAGGGCCTCGCGCGGCGAGATGCCGAAGAACTCGGCGTCGAAGTCGGCCGCGTCGTGCAGGAAGCCGCCGTGCCTGGTGTAGGAGGTGCCGGGGCGGGCCGGGTCGGGGTCGAACAACGTCTCCACGTCCCAGCCCCTGTTGTCGGGGAACTCGGAGACGGCGTCCCCGCCCTCCGCGACCAGCCGCCACAGGTCCTCCGGCGAGCGCACGCCGCCGGGCAGCCGGCACGCCATGCCGACGATGGCGATCGCGTCGTCGTCCGTGGCCGGGGCGGGCGCCCGTACCGTTTCCGCCTGGCCGGTGTCGCCGTGCAGTTCGGCGCGCAGGTGGTCGGCCACGGCGCGCGGGGTCGGGTGGTCGAAGGTCAGCGTGGCGGGCAGCCTCAGGCCGGTGGCCTCGTTGAGCCGGTTACGGAGTTCGAGGGCGGTGAGGGAGTCGAGGCCCAGGTCGGTGAAGGCCCGCCGTACCGGGATCTGCTCGGGCTCGGTGCCGAGCACCGCGGCGGCCTGCGCGCGCACGAGGGCCAGCAGGTCCTCCTCCACCCGCGCGGCCGGGCGCGCCGCCGTCGGTCCGCCCGCCCGCCGCGCGGTCCTGCGCGCCGGACGGACCAGCTCACGCAGCAGCGGCGAAACACCGGCTCCATCCGGTACAGCTCGCGCGTCGAGCGCCGCGGGCACCACCACCGGCAGGCCCGCGCCCAGGGCGGCGTCGAACAGCTCCAGACCCGCCCGCTCGCCCAGCGGCAGAATGCCGCCCCGCGCGAGCCGGGCCCGGTCCAGCGCCCCGAGGCGGGCGGTGATGCCGCTGCCGCCCTCCCACAGGCCCCAGGCCAGCGACAGCGCGGGCAGCCCGGCCGCGTGCCGGTGCTCGGCCAGGCCGTCGAGGTAGGCGTTGGCGGCGGAGTAGCCGGCCTGCCCGGCGTTGCCCAGGACGCCGGCGACCGAGGAGAACAGGACGAACCAGGCCAGGTCCAGGTCCTGGGTGAGCTCGTGCAGGTGCCGGGCGCCCTCGGCCTTGGGGCGGAACACGGTCCGCAGCCGGTCGGGGGTGAGCGCGCTCAGTACGCCGTCGTCGGTGACGCCCGCCGTGTGCAGGACCGCCGTCAGGGGGTGCGCGGCGGGCAGGCCCTCGATCAGCTCCCTGAGGAAGGCGCGGTCGGCCACGTCTCCGGCCCGGATGTCAACGCGTTCGCCCCATTCCTCCCGCAACTGAGCCGCGCCGGGCGCCTGGTCGCCCCGGCGGCTCAGCAGGAGGACGCGGCGGGCGTTGTAGGTCGTGAGCAGGTGGCGGGCGAGCAGCGTGCCGAGCGTGCCGGTGCCGCCCGTGATCAAGATGGTGCCCTCGGGGTTCAGCGGGCGGGTGGCGCCCGATCCTGTCCTTGTTGTCAGGCGGGGTGTGAGGGGTCGCCCGGCGCGCACGGCGATCTGTCCTTCTCCGCCTGCCAGGGCGCGGGCCTCGTGTGCCGTCGCCTCGCCGTCGATCAGGACGATGCGGCCCGGGTGTTCGGCCTGCGCCGAGCGCACCAGCCCCCACACTGCGGCGGCGCTCGGCTCCACTTCGTCTTCCGGTACGGCGGCGACGGCTCGGTGGGTGAGCACCACGAGGCGGGCGGTGCCGTCGAGTTCGGCGGTTAGCTCGGCCAGAACGTGACGGGCCGCCTCGTCCGGTTCGGAGCCGGGGGTGGCGGTGATCACTGTCAGCTCGCCGTCGTGGGCCGTGGCGGGGGTCTCGCGCCAGGCGACGCTGTACAGGCCTTCCGGGCGGGCGGCGGGCTTGGCCACGCGGAGGCGGAGGGCTTCGACGGTGAGGACAGGGGCGCCTTCGGTGTCGTACACCTCGACGCGCCACTCCTCCGGGGCGGTGGGCGTGAGCCGTACCCGGGCGGCGGCCGAGCCGGCGGCGTGCAGCCGGACGCCGCGCCAGGCGAACGGCAGGCGGTTGCCCTCCTCGGGCAGCGTCTCGTACGCCGCCAGGTGGAGGGCGGCGTCCAGGAGGGCCGGGTGCAGGCCGAAGCGGGCCGCCTCTTCCCGCTCGTCCGGCGCCAGCGCCACCTCGGCCAGCAGCGACTCGCCGTGCCGCCAGGCCGCGCCGGTCCCCTGGAAGGCGGGGCCGTAGTGGAGTCCTGTGCGGGCCAGCGTGTCGTAGAGGTCCGCGACGTCCACGGCGACGGCACCGACCGGCGGCCAGAGCTCCAGCGAACCGGCCTCCTGGCCCTGCTCGGAGACCTCGGGGAGCAGGCGGCCGGTGGCGTGTCTGGTCCAGTGGGCGCCTTCTGCGGGCCGGGAGTGCACGGTGACGGCGCGTGCGCCGGTCCCGTCCGGGGGTTCGACGCCGACCCGCACGTAGGCGGCGCCGTCCAGCGTCATGGGGGTCTCGATGACCAGCTCGTCCACGACGGGGGCGCCCACCTGCTCGCCCGCCCTGACGGCGAGTTCGACGAAGGCGGTGCCCGGCACCAGGACGGTTCCGGCGATCACGTGGTCGGCGAGCCACGGGTGCGAGCGGGCCGACAGGCTGCCGGTCAGCAGGACGGCGTCCGTCTCCGCGTGCTCGGCCAGGCCGCCGAGCAGCGGGTGGTCGGGGGAATCGAGGCCCAGCCTGCCTGGATCGGCGGCCGCCGGGCGCGTCTCCAGCCAGTGGCGCTGCCGCTGGAACGCGTAGGTGGGCAGGTCGGCCCGTCGCGCTCCGGGGAAGAACGCCGGCCAGTCCACGGGGCTGCCGTGAATGTGGGCGTGGGCGAGCGCGGTGACCACGCTCGTCTCCTCCGGGCGGTCCTTACGCAGGGCGGACGCCAGGAGCGGGGCCTCGATCGTGAGCGACTCGCGGGCCAGGGCGGTCAGGACGGCGTCGGGGCCGAGTTCGAGGTAGGTGGTGGCGCCCTGTTGCTCCAGGGTGGTCACGGCGTCGGCGAAGCGGACGGGGGCGCGTACCTGCCTGACCCAGTAGCCCGGGTCGGACAGCTCGTCCTGGGTGGCCGCGCGGCCGGTGAGCGTCGAGATCAGCGGGATGCGCGGCGCGGAGAAGCCGACGTCGGCGAGAACCTCGCGGTAGGCGTCGAGCATGGGCTCCATGCGGGCCGAGTGGAAGGCGTGGCTCACGGTCAGCCGCCGGGTACGCCTGCCGAGCGCGGCGAACTCGGCGGCCAGTGCCGCGGCCGGTTCCTCCTCGCCGGAGATCACCACGGAGGCGGGGCCGTTGACCGCGGCCAGCGAGACGCCGGGCGGCAGGGTGATCTCCCGCTCGGCGGCCTCGATCGCGAACATCGCGCCGCCCGGCGGAAGCTCCTGCATCAGCCGGCCGCGCGCCGCCACGACCGCCGCGGCGTCGGCCGCCGACCACAGCCCGGCCACGTGGGCCGCGGCCAGTTCGCCGATCGAGTGGCCGGCCACGAAGTCGGGCCGCACGCCCCAGGACTCGAACAGGCGGAACAGCGCCACCTGCAGCGCGAACAGTCCCGCCTGGGTGTAGACGGTCTGGTCGAGCAGCCCGAGGCCGCCGAACACCACCTCGCGCACCGACGGCCCCCGAAGGTGCGTGTCGAGCGCGGCGGCAGCGGCCTCGAACGCCTCGGCGAACACGGGAAAACGCGCGTGCAGCTCGCGGCCCATGCCGGCGCGCTGGCTGCCCTGGCCGGTGAACAGGAAGGCCAGCCCGCCGCCGGCGCCGCCGCGGATCACCCGCGCTGAGGGTTCACCGGCGGCCAGGGACGACAGCCCGGCCACCAGGCTCTCCCGGGTGTCGGCGACCACGACGGCGCGCTCGGGCAGCCGCGCCCGGCCCGCGGCCAGGGAGAAGCCGAGGTCGAACGGGCCCGGCGCCGCCGCGCCGGCCGCGAACGCCGCCAGCCGGGCGGCCTGCGCGCGCAGGCCCGCCTCGGTCCGCCCCGACACCGCCCAGGGCACGACCCGCCCCTCCCCCGGCTCGCCGGTCACGTCGAGCAGGTCCGGCGCGGCCGGGGGTTGTTCGAGGATGACGTGGGCGTTGGTGCCGCTGATGCCGAAGGAGGAGACGCCCGCCCGCCGGGTGCCGTCCGGCCATGGCCTGGCCTCGGTGAGCACCCTGACGGCGCCCGCGCTCCAGTCCACGTGCGTGGTGGGCGCGTCCACGTGCAACGTCCTGGGCAGGACGCCGTGCCGGATCGCCTCGACCGCTTTGATCACCCCGGCCAGGCCGGCCGCCGCCTGCGTGTGGCCGATGTTCGACTTCACCGATCCCAGCCAGAGCGGCCGTCCGTGCGGGCGGCCCTGTCCGTAGGTGGCCAGCAGGGCGTGCGCCTCGATGGGGTCGCCCAGCGTCGTGCCGGTGCCGTGCGCCTCGACCAGGTCCACCTCGGCGGCCGACAGGCCGGCGGCGCTCAGCGCCTGGCGGATCACGCGGCGCTGGGCGGGGCCGTTCGGCGCGGTCAGGCCGTTGGACGCGCCGTCCTGGTTCACCGCGGAGCCCTTGACGACCGCGAGCACCTGGTGCCCGTTCCTGACCGCCTCCGACAGCCGCTCCAGCAGCAGGAATCCTCCGCCCTCCGCCCAGCCGGTGCCGTCGGCGGCGTCCGCGAACGCCTTGATCCGCCCGTCGGCGGCCAGCCCGCGCTGGCGGGAGAACTCCACGAACCCGAACGGAGAGGTCATCACGGTCACCCCGCCCGCCAGGGCCAGGTCGCACTCGCCCGCGCGCAGCGACTGCGCCGCCAGGTGCAGCGCGACCAGCGAGGAGGAGCACGCGGTGTCCACGGTCACCGCCGGGCCCTCGAACCCGAAGGTGTAGGCGATGCGGCCGGAGGCCACGCTCGCCGCGGTCCCGACGATGAGGAAGCCGTCCACGGCGGGCGGAACCTCGCCGGCCCCGGCGGCGTAGTCCTGGCCGTTCATGCCGGCGAAGACGCCGGTTCTGCTGCCTTTCAGCGTCGTGACGTCGATCCCGGCCCGCTCGAACGCCTCCCACGCCGTCTCCAGCAGCAGCCGGTGCTGCGGGTCGGTGGCGAGCGCCTCGCGCGCGGAGATGCCGAAGAACTCGGCGTCGAAGTCGGCCGCGCCGTCCAGGAAGCCGCCGTACCCGGTGGTGGAGGTGCCGCGCCGGTCGGGGTCGGGGTGGAAGAGCCGCTCCAGGTCCCATCCGCGGTCATCGGGGAAGGGCGCGATGGCGTCGCGCTCGTCGGCGACCAGCCGCCACAGGTCCTCGGGCGACTGCACTCCGCCGGGGAAGCGGCAGGACATCGCGACGACGGCGATCGGCTCGGTCTTGTCGTCACGCACGCGCTGGAGCTGGCGCCGCGTGTCCTGGAGTTCGGTGGTGACCCGCAGGAGCAACTGCTTGATCTGGTCCTCGCTCATCGACTTCTCTTTCACAAAAGGCCAAGGGTCTTGTTGACGAAGGCGAGCAGCGCCTCGTCGTCGGCGGGGGGCGGGTCGGTCTCGGGTGCGGCCGGGCGCCAGCCGCCGGCCAGGCGCGCCAGGCGGGTGGCTGCGGTGTCGCGTTCGGCTTCGGTGACGCTCTCGCTCGCCTCCGCCAGCAGGGTCTCCAGCGCCTCGATCCCGGCCAGGACCGCGTCGATGGTGACCGCCTCCGGCTCGGGGGTGAGCTCGGCGTACAGGTGATCGGCGAGTGCGGCGGGGGTGGGATGGTCGAAGACGGCCGAGGGCGGGAGGCGCAGACCCGTCGCGGCGGCCAGCCGGTTGCGCAGCCGTACCGCGCCGAGCGAGTCGAACCCCTGCTCCTTGAAGGCCCTGGCGGGCTCGACCGCCTCGGGAGAGCGGTGTCCCAGCACCGCCGCGACGTCGGCGCGGACGAGGGTGAGCAGGGCGCGCCGCCGCTCGGGCTCCGTCATGCCCGCCAGGCCGTCCAGCGGCCGCGTCTCCGCGGGCGCGCTCGCGGGCAGCAGCTCACGCAGCAGCGGGCGCTCGCCGTCCATGGCCGTCCAGTCCGCGTCGGCGATCACGAGGTACGGCTCGCCGCGCTCCAGCGCCCCGCCCAGCGCGGCGAGCGCCCGGACCGGCGACATGGCCCGGAGGCCGTGACCGGCCAGCGTGCGTTCCGCCGCGGCGGACATGAGGCCGTCGCCCGCCCAGGTGCCCCAGGCGATCGAGGTGGCGGGCAGCCCGAGCGCCCTCCTGCGCACGGCGAGCGCGTCCAGGTAGGCGTTGCCGGGCGCGTAGTTGCCCTGACCGGGCACCCCGCAGAGCCCGGCGACCGAGGAGAAGAGCACGAACGCCGTCAGCCCGAGGTCCTTCGTCAGCTCGTGCAGGTGCTCGGCCCCGCCGGCCTTCGCCCGCAGGGCCCGGTCGATCCGCTCCGGGGTCAGGTCGCCGATGAGGGCGTCGTCCAGGGCGGCGGCGGTGTGGACCACCGCGGTCAGCGGGTACTCCGCCGGCACCGACGCGACCACCTCGGCCAGCGCCTCCCGGTCGCCGGCGTCGGCCGCGGCGAACGTCACCTTCGCGCCCGCGGCCGAGAGCCTGGCCCGCAGCGTGGCGGCGCCGGGCGCGGCCTCACCGCTCCTGCTCACCAGCAGCAGGTGCCGGGCGCCGCGCTCGGCCAGCCAGGTGGCCACGTGCCCGCCCAGCGCGCCGGTGCCGCCGGTGATCAGCACGGTGCCGTCGCTCTCCCAGCGGTGGGCGCGCGCGGGCGGTTCCGCGCGGACCAGCCGCCGCGTGTGGAGACCGCTCTCCCGGACGGCCAGTTCCCGCTCGTCGCCGCCGAGCGCGGCGGCCAGCCGTTCCCAGTGCCGCTCGTCCGGCTCGGCGGGCAGGTCGATGAGGCCGCCCCACGCTGCGGGGTTCTCGACGGCGGCGACCGTGCCGAACCCCCAGGTGAGCGCCTGCGCGGGGACGGGCGGGCGATCCCGCTCGCCGATGGAGACGGCCTCGCGGGTGACCAGCCACAGGGGTACGGCGCGGCCCGCGTCGTCCAGCGCCTGGGCCAGGGCGACGTTCGCGCCGTGGTCGGCCAGGAGGGACAGGACTCCGGTGAGCTCGCCCTGCCCGGCCAGATGGGCTGCGAGGTCGGCGCGGGCGGCCCGCCGTACCGTGAGGGTGACGACCTCGGCGCCCCGCTCGCGCAGCGCCCGTGCGGCGGGCTCCGCCCACGCGCCGTGCTCGGGCGCGACGAGCGCCCACCTCCCCCGCAGTACGGCGCCCGGCCCGCGCACCTGCCGCCAGACGAGCTGGTGGGTCCAGGTGTCGGCGCGGGAGGCGTCCAGCCAGTGACGTTGCCGTTGGAAGGCGTAGGTGGGCAGCTCGGTCAGCTGGCCGTCGGTCGCGGCGCTCCAGTCGACGTCCGTCCCGTTGACGTACAGGTGGGCCAGGGCGGTGAGGAACGACTCCGCCTCGGGACGGTCCTGCTGGGCGCTGGCGGCGACCGTGCGCGGGGGCGTCCCGTCGAGGACCAGCGCGCTCAGGACGGCGCTCGGGCCCAGTTCCAGGTAGTCGTCAACACCCAGCTCACGCAGGGTCGTCACGCCGTCCAGGAACCTGACCGGCCGGCGGATGTGCCTGGTCCAGTAGTCCGGGTCGCGCAGTTCCCCGGCCGTCGCCAGGCGGCCGGTCACGTTGGAGACCACCGGGACGCGCGGATCGGCGAACTCCAGCCCGGCGGCGACCTGGTGGAAGGCGTCGAGGACCTCGTCCATGTGCGGTGAGTGGAAGGCGTGGCTGACGGCCAGGCGCTTGGCCCGGCCGCCCGCGGCGCGCCACGTCTCGGCGAGGTCGTCCACGACCGCCGCGGCACCGGAGACCACCACCGAGCGGGGGCCGTTGACCGCGGCGACGTCCACCTCGGCCAGGTGCGGGGCGATGAGCTCGCGCACCTCGCGCTCGCCGCCGTCCAGGGCGAGCATCGCGCCGCGCGCCGTCACCGCGGCCATCAGCCGGCCGCGCGCGGCGACCAGCGCGCACGCGTCGGCCAGGGACAGCACCCCGGCCAGGTGGGCGGCGGTCAGCTCGCCGATCGAGTGGCCGATCAGGTGGCTCGGACGCAGCCCGAACGACTGCGCCAGGCGGAAGAGCGCGACCTCGTGGGCGAAGATCGCGGGCTGGGCGTAGGCGGTGTCGTCCAGCAGTGCGGTGTGCGCGCCGCTCATCACCTCGCGGAGGGGATGGGCGAGGTACGGGTCCAGGTGGCCGGCGACTTCGGCGAGGGCGTCGGCGAACACCGGGAAACGCTCTCCGAGCCCGCTCCCCATGCCGGGCCGCTGACTCCCCTGCCCGGTGAACAGCACAGCCAGCCGCCCCGCCCGCCCAGCCCGCCCCTGGACCACCACGGGCAGCGCCACCTGGCTGGCCCCGCCGTTGACCCGCACAGGTGGCGCCACCTGGCTGGCCCCGCCGTTGACCACCGCAGGTGGCACTTTCTGGTCGGCCCGGCCGTTGACCACCGGCGCTTCCTGGCCTGCGTGGCCGCTGACCACTGCGGACGGCGTTTCCAGGCCGCTGACCAGCGCGGTTGGCGTTTCTTGGTGGGCGGCGATCGTGTCCAGGCCTGCCAGCAGGGCTTCGCGGTGGTCGCCCAGGATGACGGCGCGGTGCTCCAGCGCGGCCCGGCCGGTCGCCAGTGTGTGGGCGACGTCGCTGACACGCACCGACGGGTCGGCGGCCCGGTCGCGCAGGCGTGCCGCCTGCTCTGCCAGTGCGTCCTCGCCGACGGCGGTCACCACCCATGGGGCGGGGCCGTCGCCCCGGGCCGGGGGTTCTGCCTCTTCCTGCGCCTGTTCGAGGATCAGGTGGGCGTTGGTGCCGCTGATGCCGAAAGAGGAGACGGCTGCTCGGCGTGGGCGCGCGACGGCCGGCCACGGCGTTGGCTGTGCGAGCAGTTCCACGGCCCCTGCCGTCCAGTCGACGTGCGGTGTGGGCCGGTCCAAGTGAAGCGTCCCGGGCAGCGTCGCCGCGCGTAGCGCCTGGACCATGGCGATGACACCGGTGACACCGGCGGCGGCCTGGGTGTGGCCGAGTTGCGACTTCGAGGAGCCGAGCAGCACCGGACGCTCCCGGTCGCGGCCGTAGGTGGCCAGTACCGCCTGCGCCTCGATCGGGTCGCCGAGCGCGGTCCCCGTCCCGTGCGCCTCGACGGCGTCCACGTCGGCGGGTGACAGGCCGGCGTTGTCCAGCGCCCGCCTGATGACCCGCTCCTGCGCGGGACCGTTCGGGGCGGTCAGCCCGTTGGACGCGCCGTCCTGGTTGACGGCGCTGCCCCGGATGACGGCCAGCACCGGACGGCCCTCCCGCCGGGCGGCGGTCAGCGGCATGAGCAGCACCAGCCCGACCGCCTCCGACCAGGCCGTGCCATCGGCGGAGGCGGCGAACGGCTTGCACCTCCCATCCGGGGCCAGCCCGCCCTGGCGGCTGAACTCCGTGAACATCCCCGGCGCCGCCATCACCGTCGCCCCACCGGCGACGGCCCGCTCGCACTCCCCCAGGCGCAGCGACTGCACGGCCAGGTGCAGGGCGACCAGCGAGGAGGAACAGGCCGTGTCCACGGTGATGGCCGGCCCTTCCAGGCCCAGCGTGTACGCGAGGCGACCGGAGGCCACGCTCGCCAGGGTGCCGGTGAGCACGTGGCCCTCGTACTCCGGTGGCGCCTCGTGCAGCGGCGGGCCGTACTCCTGCGGCATCACCCCCACGAACGTGCCGGTACGGCTGCCGCGCACGCTCGCCGGGTTGATCCCGGCGCGTTCGTGGAGCTCCCAGGCCGACTCCAGGAGCAGCCGCTGCTGCGGGTCCATGGCGGCGCACTCGCGCGGGCTCAGCCCGAAGAAGGCGGCGTCGAAGCGGTCGGCGTCGTACAGGAAGCCGCCTTCGCCGGTGACCGAGCCGCCAGGGCCGTCGCCGGTGCGCAGGCGTTCCAGGTCCCAGCCCCGGTTGCCGGGGAAGGGGCCGATGGCGTCGCGACCGGAGACCAGCAGGTCCCAGAGCTCTTCCGGGGTCCCGGCGCCGCCCGGCCAGCGTCCGCTCATGGCGACGATCGCGATGGGCTCCCCGGCCGCCGGGGTTGCCGCCTCCGCCCGGGCGTCAGGCGCGTGGCCGTTGCCGGTGAGGAAGGCGCCCACGGCCGAGGGGGTCGGGTGGTCGTAGACGAGGGAGGCGGGCAGCGCCCGGCCCGCGGCGGCGCTCAGCCGGTCGCGGAACTCCACCGCACCGGCCGAGTCCAGGCCGAGGTCGCCGAAGGTGCGGGTCTCGTCGACCGCGTCGCCGCTCGCGTGGCCGAGGACGATGGCGAGAGCGGCCTTGACCAGGTCGAGAGCGTCTTGCCCGGATTCCTGGACGTCTCGCCCAAGCTCCCGGGCGTCCCGCAGCACCTCTCGCCCTGCCGCCCGGACGTCTGGCCCTGCCGCCCCGACGTCTCGTCGGGCCTCCAGGATGTCGAGCCCAGCTTTCGCGGCGGTGGGGGCGGGGCGGGCCGCAGGTGCGTCCGGGGTCGCTCCCTGGGTGGTGTCGAGCCAGAGTCTGCGGCGTTGGAAGGCGTAGGTGGGCAGGTCCACGGGCCGCGCGCCGGGGGCGACGGTGGCGGGCCAGTCCACCGCGCCGCCGGCCACGTGGAGGCCGGCCAGTGAGGTGAGGAAGCGCCGCAGGCCGCCCTGGTCTCGGCGGAGCGTGCTGACGCTGAGCACGCCGGGGGCGCTCTGCTCGATGCCCTCGGCGAGCAGGGGATGCGGGCTGGTCTCGACGAAGAAGCGATGGCCGTCGGCGGCCGCCGACGCGACCGCCCGTTCCAGCTCGACGGTCTGGCGGAGGTTGCGGTACCAGTAGTCCGCGGTGAGCTCCGCCGTGTCGAGCGGGCCGCCGGTGACCGTGGAGTAGAAGGCGATGCCGGTGCTACGGGGGCGTACATCGGAGAGGTCGTCGAGGACGCGCTGGCGGAGCGGCTCGACCTGGGGCGAGTGGGAGGCGTAGTCGACGGGGATCTCGCGGACCCGGACGTCCTGTGCCCGGTAGGTGGCCAGGAGTTCCGACAGCGCGCCGGGCTCGCCGGAGACGACGGTGGCCGAGGGGCCGTTGACGGCGGCCACGGCTAGCCGGTCGGACCATGGGGTGAGCCTCTGGCGGACGTCCGTGGCGGGTGCGGCGATGGCGGCCATCGCTCCGCCGCCTATCGTGGCGACGGCCCGGCTGCGCCGTACGACGATGGTGGCGGCGTCGTGGAGAGTCAGCGCGCCGGCGACGTGCGCGGCGGCGATCTCGCCCTGAGAGTGCCCGATGACGGCGTCCGGACGCACCCCCGCCGACTCCCACAGCCGCGCCAGCGACACCATGACCGCGAAGAGCGCGGGCTGGACCACGTCCACCCGCTCGAGCGACGGCGATCCGGTACGGCCGGCCAGCACGTCGAGCAGCGACCAGTCCAGCCGCAGGGCCTCGGCGCACTCCTCCAGGTGCGCGGCGAACACCGGCGACTCACGCAGCAGCCCGGCGGCCATGCCCGGCCACTGCGAGCCCTGACCGGGGAAGACGAAGACGGTGCCCCCGCCCGGCCCGGCCGTGCCCCGGACGAGCCCCGCCGCCTGACCTCCCTGGGCGAGCGCCCGCAGCGCGGCCCGCGCCTCCTCGGCCGCGCCGACGACCACTGCCCGGTGCTTGAACGCCGTCCGCGTGGTGGCCAGCGACAACGCCACGTCCGCGGCGTCGAGCCCATCACGCTCCACCGCCTCGTCCAGCCGCCCGGCCTGCTCGCCCAGCGCCGTTTGCGAGTCGGCGGACAGCACCCACGCCACGACGCCCGGTGCGTCGGCGGACGGCGCCCACGCCACGACGCCTGATGCGTCCGCGATCAGCGCCTGCTCCACAACGTCGGAAGCGTCCGCTGACGACGCCTGTGCCACAACGTCCGAAGCGCTCGCGGGCAGCGCCCCGACGTCTGGAGTGTCGGCGGATGATGCCCGTGCGGCGGCGGGGCGGTGCTCCTGCGCGGCGGGGGACGGTGGTGGTTCGGCCAGGATCAGGTGGCAGTTGGCGCCGCCCATCCCGAACGAGCTGACCCCGGCCACGAGCGGACGCTCCGGCGCGGGCCACGGCCCGAGCGTGGTCTGGACGCGCAGGTTGAGCCGGTCGAGCGGGATGCGCGGGTTGGGCGAGTCGTAGTTGAGGCTGGCGGGCACCTGCCGGTGCGCGATGCTCAGCACGGTCTTGAGCAGCCCGGCGATGCCGGCGGCGCCTTCGAGGTGCCCGACGTTCGTCTTGACGGACCCGACGGCGAGCGGGCCGGTCACGCGGCCTTCGCCCAGGGCCTGACCGAGCGCCTCGGCCTCGATGGGGTCGCCGACCTTGGTGCCGGTCCCGTGGAGTTCCACGTACTGCACGGCGGACGGCGGCACTCCCGCGCGCCGGGTGGCCAGCCGGATCACCTCGGCCTGCGCGGCCGCGCTGGGCACGGTGAGCCCGTCGGTCCTGCCGTCGTGGTTCAGGGCGCTGCCGAGGATCACCGCGAGGACCCTGTCGCCGTCGGCCACGGCACGTTCCAGCGGTTTGAGCACGACCAGCCCGCCGCCCTCGCCCCGCACGTAGCCGTTGGCGCGGGCGTCGAAAGTGAAGGAGCGCCCGTCCGGCGAGAGCCCGCCGAAGCGCTCGGCCTGCTCGGTCGCGCCGGGGGCGAGGTTGAGGTTGACTCCGCCGGCCAGGGCCAGGTCCGCCTCCCCGCGCCGCAGGCTCTCGACGGCCAGGTGTACCGATACCAGCGAGGAGGACTGGGCGGAGTCGACGCTCAGGCTCGGCCCGCGCAGGCCCAGGGCGTAGGAGACGCGGTTGGCGATGAGGCCGCGGTTGAGGCCGGGCATGGTGTGCCTGCTCAGCGCCTCGGGACCCGCCTGGGCGGTGAGGGTGGCGTAGTCGGCGGCGATCGCGCCGACGAAGACGCCCGTGGACGTGTCTGACAGGGTGGCGGGCACGATCCTGGCGTGTTCGAGCGCTTCCCAGGCCAGTTCGAGCACGAGCCGTTGCTGCGGGTCCATCGCGGCCGCCTCACGGGGCGAGATGCCGAAGAACTCGGGGTCGAACCGGTCGACGTCCGCCACGAACCCGCCGTAACCCCCGAGCCCGGCCCAGCGGCCGGGAGGCGGATCGGTGATCGCGGACCGGCCGGTACGCAGCAACTCCCACAGGGCGGCCGGGTCGCCGGCGGCGGGCAGCCGGCAGGATATTCCGATGACGGCCACCGCGCCCGCCGGGCTGGAATAATCCCACTCACGCGAATTGCCGCGACCCATCTTCGCTCCCTATCGTGGACCGGCGATAAAGCTGGATCAAGCATCGCCAGTCCACAAATAGGGGGGTACCCCTAATGACCCCAGAACGTGAAATCTAATCGAGGCGGGCGGGCAGGTCGAGACGCCGGGAAATGCCGAGCTTGCGATAGATGTGGGTCAGGTGTTGCTCGACCGTGCTGACGGAGACATAGAGTTTCTCCGCGATCCGCCGATTGGTGTATCCCTGGGCTGCCAGGGTGGCGACCCGGCGTTCGGCGTCGCTCAGCAGCTCGCGCGCCCCCGGCTCCGCGTCCAGGCCGGGCCGCTCGATGGTCAGCGCCCTGCGCTCGAACAACCTGGCCCGGTGCGCCTGACCGAGCTGGGAGTTCACCGATGCCAGCGCCTTGAGCGCCCCGGCCAGCCCGGCCTGGTCGCGCACCACCTGGAAGATCTCCACGGCTTCCTCCAGCAGCGCCTGGCGGGCCTGCACGGGTGAGGCCGCCGCGCGCAGGGTCAGCGCCGCTCCCCTGCCCTTCGACGGGCCGGGCGGCAGGAGCGCCAGGTGGTCGGCGACGAGTTCGCACGCCCGCTCCGGTCTGCCGAGGTCCACGTACGAGCGGGCGGCGCCGAGCCGCCAGGGCACGATGCCGGGCAGGTCCAGGCCCCAGCGGGCCATGGCGTCCCCGCAGGCGGCGAAGTCGTCCAGGGCGGCGCGCGGCGCGCCGGTCGCGAGGGCGTACTCGCCTCGGGCGTAGCGGTAGTGCAGGCCCGCCGGGGTCTGAAAGGTGGCTTCGGGCACCGGTACGGCGAGGTAGCGCGCGGCCTCCTCCGGCTTGTCCAGGGCGAGTTTGGCGCTCACCATGCTGGCCAGCGGGAAGCTCAGGGCCACGCCCCATTCGCGCAGCGACAGGTGGGTGAGGGCGGCGTGGGCGCACCGCTCGGCCTGTGCGGGGTCGCCCTGCCGTACGTGGATCTCGGCCTGGATCGCGGCGAACACGCCCAGCCAGGCGGGGTCGCAGTGGGTGGTGGTCTGTTCGAGCAGCGGTACGCACCAGCGGGCGGCCAGGTCGGCGCGACCGGCGTACACCAGCGTGATCAGGGCGGAGGTCAGCGACTCCAGCGCGCCCTCGCCCATGGGGCAGTGCCGGAGCACCTGCTGGGCGTGGCGGACCGCGGCGCGCTCGTCGTGCTCGCCGAGCAGGGCGTTGAGGACGTCGAGCCCCTCCAGGCCGGTGACCACCTCCACCTGCCCGCCGGACGGCGGGACCCCGAGGTCCGGGTACCAGAAACGGATCCAGGCGGCCGAGTCCAGCCACGAGCCGGGCCCTTCCGCGATCACGGAAACGGCCTCGTCCACCCGGCCACGCCAAAGCAGCATTTTCACCGAACGCGAATCGACGGCGGCCCGCCGGGTGTCGAACCATTCGTCGATCAAATGCGCCACGCGGGCCGAGGTCTTCTCGTCCAGACATACCTCGTCGAAAATACGGCGAAGCAGTCTCGCCGGAGCGTCGTAATCGCCGGAAGAATAGCGCGACAATCGCCTGGCCGCGGTCCGGCCGACGGCGACCCGTGAATCCATGACATTCATCAGTGCAACATCCCCGCCAGAACGGGCGGCGTGGGTGACCGTCACCGAACCCCGGCCGCCGCCAAGATCGACACTCATCCTCAGGCCCAGCCGTCACCCGCCACTCGCGGACATCCGGCGAGCAGTATTAACCTACATTTCCTACTAATAAACCATGTAATTGATTGATCGTCAAGGAGGCGTCCAGGTCAGGACCTCCTCCCACGCCGGACTCGTCAAGATCACCGCCACGTCCCGACCAGGCGAAGGCGGGCTCGTAACCTGCGGCTGTCCCGGCCCCGTTGAGAGAGCGGCGCAAGTGGGAACCCGGTGTGTCAGACGCCTCGGCTTCGAGGTACGCCCGGCGCTACCCGGCCCACTGGTTTCCCCGCGCGACAACGGCGGCCCCGGTTTCGATCCTCACCCGCATGAGCGGCCCGCCCTGTACGACCGTGGTGGCCGCTTCATGCTCACCGCACCAGCGGGCTCCCCTGGAGACCGCCGCCACCGTGGTCCGCGTGGGGCCGCGCGTCCAGTCGAGCAGGAACTGCGGGGGGTGAGCCAGGGCTATGCCCGGCAGCATGATGCCGCGTGCCAGATCCGGCGCCAGGGGCATCGGGCGGTCGTGCTGAGGGCCGCCGCCATGCCGGTCGTCACTTTCCGGGGTCGCGGTTGTAGAGCTTCTTGGCCCAGAGGTAGCCGAGGAGGGCGATGGCGGCGCTCCAGGCGATGGAGCGGGTGAGGCTGTCGCCGAGGGGGGCGTCGGTGAGCAGGGCGCGGAGGGTTTCGATGACGGGGGTGAAGGGCTGGTTTTCGGCGAACCGGCTGGGCGTCTTCGGCGGGCCGCTGTGCGTCCTGGCCGCCCAACTGATCCCGACAAAGCCCGATAAATCGCCCAGGCCCCGAAAAGTCGCCCGCGCGGGAAAAATCACGCGAAAGCCTGGCCGTCGAAGAGAACACGGTCAAGCAGGAGAGCGAGCGCCAGCGCTTCAGCGACGCCCTCTCGTTGCACCTGAGCGCCATCCACCCCGGCTCCGCCGCCCTCATCGGCCCGGTCATCTACGCGGTCCTGCCCCTGCACGCGCCGGGCCACGCCGAGCAGCGCGAGACTCCTGTGCGCGGGAGCTCCAGGTGACGCCGGACGACGGCGCGCAGTTACCGGCCCTGGGCTCCTGGCGGGCAGCCCACGCGGCGGTACTTGCCGGGGGCCATGCCGTACTGGCGCTTGAAGGCGTTGGAGAAGGCGTACTCCGAGCTGTAGCCGACCACGGCGGCGATCTCGCCCAGCGCGGCGTCCTTGTCGCGCAGCATGCGGGCGGCGGTGCCCAGCCGCCACCAGGTCAGGTAGGTCAGCGGCGGTTGCCCGACGAGCTGGGTGAACCGGCGGGAGAACGCCGCGCGGGACAGGCCCGCCCGGCGGCCGAGCGATTCGACGGTCCACGGGTCGGCGGGGTGGCGGTGGATGCCGTCCAGCGCCGCGCTGATGGCGGGGTCGGCCAGCGCCGCGGCCCAGCCGGCCCCGCAGTGTTCCGTCGAGAAGGCGAACCAGGCGCGCAGGATGTACAGGAGCAGCGTGTCCAGCAGCGCCGACACCACCAGGTCCGCGCCCGGCCGGGGGGAGTCCATCTCCTTGCCGAGCAGTTCGACGGCGGCGCGCAGGTCGGTGTTGTGGCCCAGCTTGGCGGGGAGGTGGATCATCTCGGGCAGGTCTCTGAGCAGCGGATGCGCCCGGCCGGGGTCGAGCCGGTAGCCCCCGCAGAGCGTCACCGTGGTGGGCCCGGAGCCTTCCATGGTGGCCGAGGCGAACAGTTCGGCGTCGTCGTAGGGGTCGCAGTCGGAATCGGCGACGGGGGTGGCGGGCGAGTCGGCCAGCGTGTAGCCGTGGCCGTGGGGGAAGAACAGCACGTCGCCGGCCCCGACCGGGATCGGCTCGCCCTCCGGCGGGATCGCCCAGCACGAGCCCTGCAGAATCACCTGGAAGCCCGCCGAGCCGGGCGCCGACGGGAACCGCTGCCCCCACGGCGCCGGCCACGCGACCCGCGCCGAGCGCGGCACGCCGATGCGCATGGAGGCGATCACATCGCTCAGGACGTCCATGACGTCAGTCTAGCCACGGAGACGATCGCGTATCTCTCGCAGACGAGAGGGCATTGGGTGACTCGTCCACGGGTCTTAGCGTGGACGGCATGACAAGAGTCCTGGTCAGCGGGGCGACCGGCACGATCGGCCGTCCGCTGGTGAGCCAGCTTCAAGAAGCGGGCGCCGACGTGCGCACGGTGACGAGAGAACTGACCGACCCGGCCGCGCTGGCGGCGGCGCTCGACGGTGTGGACGCGGTGTTCCTGTTGTGGCCGTTCGCGTCGGCCGAGGGTGCTCGTGAGGTGCTGGAACTGGTCGGGGCGCGGCGGGTGGTCTATCTGTCCTCGGCCGCCGCCCGGCCGTACGAGGTGGAGATCGAGCGTCTGGTCGCCCGGACCGCGCGGGAGTGGACGGTGCTGCGCCCGCACGCGTTCGCGGCCAACACGTTGCGCTGGGCCGAGCAGGTCCGGGCGGGGGTCGTGCGGCAGCCGTACGGGGAGGCGAGGTTCGCTCCCCTTCACGAGCGGGACATCGCGGCCGTCGCGGTACGGGCGCTGCTCGGCGACGGCCACGACGGCGCGGTCTACACGCTGACCGGGCCCCGGTCGCTCACCCAGCGGGAGCAGGCGCTGGCGATCGGCGCCGCGATCGGGCGGCCGGTGCGCTGGGCGGAGGAGCCCCCGGCCGAGGCGCGGGAACGGATGCTCGGGCTGGGGTGGCCGGCGCCCGCCGTGGACGGGATGCTGCGCGCGCTCGCCGCGCCCGGCCCGGTCCCGACCAGAACCGTGGAGGAGGTCACGGGGGTGCCCGCGAGCACGTTCGAGACCTGGGCGAACGAGCACGCCGCGGACTTTCTCGCCACCATGCGGGCCGCCCGCGTCCACGAGTACGGCGACGCCTCGGTGATCTCGCTGGAGGAGGTGCCGGTGCCTCGGCCGGGTCCCGGCGAGGTGCTCGTCGAGGTGGCCGCGACGTCGTTCAACCCGTCGGAGGTCGGGCTGCGGATGGGGCTGCTGGGTGACACGCTCGGCATCACGTTGCCGCACACGCTCGGCTGGGACGTCGCGGGGACCGTGATCACCGGGGCGGGCGGCCTGTCCCCCGGCGACCGGGTGATCGGGCTGATCGACGGGGCGGCGGCCGAGTACGCGGTCGCCAGGGCCGACATGCTGGTCAGGGCGCCGGAGCGGATCCCGCTGGCGGACGCGGCGGCGGTGCCGGTGGCGGGGCTCACCGCGTGGCAGGCGGTCTTCGAGCACGCCCGGATCGGGCCCGGCAGCCGGGTGCTGATCAACGGGGCCGGGGGCGGGGTCGGGCTGTTCGCGGTGCAGCTGGCCAAGCACGCGGGGGCGTACGTGGTGGCCACCGCGAGCCCGCGCAGTGCCGCCGCGATGCTCGCGCTGGGCGCCGACGAGGTCGTCGACTACACCACTGCTCCCCTGCCGTCCGGCAACGACGTGCTGATCAACCTGGTGGCCGAGCTGCCCGCCTCGGTGACGCGGCTGGCCGAGGAGTTCGTGTCGGTCACCCGGCCGATCGAGCATCCACAGGCCGTTCACTTCGTGGCCCGCAACGATCCGGGTCAGCTGGCCGAGCTGGTGGCGCTGATCGACAAGGGCGTGGTGGACGTCGAGGTGGACGCCCGGCCGCTGGCGGCGCTGGCGGACCTGCACCGTGCGGCCGAGCGCGGGAATGTCCGGGGAAAGGTCACGGTGAATATGGACGCCGTTGAGAGAGCGCGTTCTCAATAAGCATTAACGCGCCCAGCGTTGATTGGCTCCGCCCGAGCAGTCCCAGATCTGCAGCCGGGTGCCGTTGGCCGAGCTCGCCCCGGTCGCGTCGAGGCACTTGTTGGCCTGAGGGTTGACGATCTGGCCGGTGCCGGTGTTGAACGTCCACCGCTGGGCGCCGGTGCCGTTGCAGTCGTACAACTGCACGGGCGTGCCGTTGGCGGTGCCGGCGGAGGTGACGTCCATGCACTTGCCGAGCGCGCGCACGGAGCCGTCGCCGTTCCACGACCAGTTCTGCGCGCCCGAGCCGTTGCAGTCCCAGAGCTGCACGGCGGTGCCGTTGGCCGGGTTGGCGCCCGCGACGTCGACGCACTTGCCGCCGATGCCGGTGATCTGGCCGCCACCGCCGCCCGTGGGCGGGGCGTAGACGCGGACGTAGTCGACGGTCATCGTCTGCGGGAACGTGGTGGTGGCGTCGGGGTAGCCGGGCCAGTGCCCGCCGACGGCCACGTTCATGATCATGAAGAACGGATGGTCGAAGACCCAGCGGTTGCCGCCGAGGCTGGCGGGCGTGCGCCGCTGATACTCGTTGCCGTCGACGTACCAGATGATCAGGTTCGGCGACCAGTCGACGGTGAAGGTGTGGAAGGCGTCGGCGAACGCGCCGCTGATCGAGTACGCGGCGCCGATGCCCGCGCCGCCGGAGTAGCCGGGACCGTGGAGGGTGCCGTGAACGGTGCTGGGCTCGCGGCCGATGTTCTCCATGATGTCGATCTCGCCGCTGTTGGGCCAGCCGACCGAGCCGATGTCGTTGCCGAGCATCCAGAAGGCCGGCCAGATGCCCTGACCTCGGGGAACCCTCAGGCGCGCCTCGAACCGGCCGTAGGCGCGGGTGAAGGTGGCGGCGGTCAGTAATCGGGCCGAGGTGTACTGGCAGGTCCCGTAGTGGCACTGGTAGTTGGCGGGGTTCTCCCGGCGGGCGGTGATCACCAGGTTGCCGCCGCCGTCCATGGCGGCGTTACGGGTGCTGTTGGTGTAGTACTGCTGCTCGTTGTTGCCCCAGCCGCTGCCGCCGATGTCGAAGCGCCACTTCGACTGGTCGACGGCGCTGCCGGCGGATCCGTTGAACTCGTCGGACCAGACCAGCGGTCCGGGGGCGGGAGCGGCGGCGGCGGTCGCGCTCGTGGCCATGGGGGCGAGCGTCGCGAGGAGGGTGGTGAGGGCGGCGCCGATGGCGAGCGCCATTCTTGAACGGGGGGTGTGATCCATTCGGGTTTCCTAACCGGATTCACAGAAATGGATTTACCCGAGACTGTCCGGCACGACAAGCCCGCTGTCAAGAGAGCGCTCTCTTGCAGAGAATTCAGTGGGCCAGGCCAGGTTGTCGACAGCCAGGAACGCCTCACCGGCCACGGTCGCCGGGGTCACCCCGGTGAACCCCATGACGTCCCGATGCAGGTGGGACTGGTCGGCGTAGCCCATCTCCGCCGCGACCACGGCCGCGCCTTCACCCGCGACCAGCCGGTGGGCCGCTTGGTCGAAGCGGACCAGTTTGGCGGCGCGCTTGGGCGGCAGCCCGATCTGGGCACGGAAGCGCGACCACAACCGTTTACGGCTCCAGCCGACCTCGGCCGCCAGGCCGTCGATCCGCGCCAGGCCACGCCCGCCGACGATCCGCTGCCAGGCCCTGGCCACCTCCGGATCGACGCGCGCCCCCGCCTCGAACCGGCGGGCGAGCAGCACGTCGATCAGCGTGAAGCGATCCTCCCAGGAGGAGACGCCGCCCAGCCGCTCAAGTGTCCGCGACGCCTCTCGTCCCCACAGCTCGCCCAGAGCCACGGCGGCGCCGTCCAGCTCGGCCGGGGAGACGCCCAGGACCGCGCGGGCGACCAGCGGCGACAGCCGTACCTGCACGCACTCGACGTTCTCGCCGCGCGCCCAGACCGCGCCTCCGGTCCCGAAGCCCGGTCCGGCGACGATGCTTCCGCCCTGCCGTCCGGCGGCGTGGTCCAGGATGGGCGAGCCGCTGCCGAACTCCAGCAGCAGCGTCACGGCCGGGTGCGGGACCATCCGGAGCGCGTCCAGGTCACCGACCCGGAAACCGGCCATGGTGACACCGGCCACCCGGCTGGGCCGCCGCGGGACCGCGACCTCCCACCTGGCCGCACCGTGCACGAACGTCCCCACCGCCCCATGCTACGGCGGCCCGGTTGGGGAACATTCGTCCAAGACGGCGCCGTGTGCCGGGGGCGACAGTGAGCTCATGACCGATTTCTTTGACGACGGCGACCTCCACGTGTGCCAGGACGGCCCACGCGACGCCCCGGCGCTCCTGCTCATTCATGGATCCGCGTCCTCGTCCCGCTCCTGGGACTCGCTGGTTCCGCTGCTGACCGGGTCCCATCACGTCATCCGGATCGACCTGCTCGGCCACGGCCGATCGGCCAAGCCGGACGACGTCAGCTACGCCACCGCCGACCAGGCCCGCCGGGTCGGGGCGACCCTGGACCGGCTCGGCGTCGAGCACGCCGTCGTGGCCGGTCACTCCAGCGGCGGCGTGGTCGCCACCGCGCTGGCCGAACAGCGTCCCGGCCTGGTGGACGCGCTCGTGCTGATCAACACCGGCCCCAGCCTGGACGCCTTCATCGCCTCGGAGTCCGCCGCCATCAACCCTGCGCCGTGGCCGCCGGCCGACGAGCAGATCCGCCGGTTCGCCAGCACCGGCTTCAGCCGCCCGGGTTACGAGGTCCCCCGG
Source organism: Nonomuraea endophytica (assembly GCF_014203235.1). Classification (GTDB taxonomy): domain Bacteria; phylum Actinomycetota; class Actinomycetes; order Streptosporangiales; family Streptosporangiaceae; genus Nonomuraea; species Nonomuraea endophytica. Next base: position 349,870 of record NZ_JACHIN010000011.1, read on the forward strand.
GAACTCCTGGACGAGGTACGCGCCATGACGTACTACTCGCTCGTCGCGACGATGCGGGCGACGACCGAATACCTGCGCCAGAAGGCGCTCCCGGACCGGCTGGCGCCCCTCGGCAAGCCACTCCTGGTGATCTTCGGGGCGGACGACCGCAGATGGCGGTCCGCATCGGCCGACGACTACCGCGTCGTCCCGGGTGCGCGGGTCGAGATGCTGCCCGGTCTCGGGCACTCGCCGATCCTGGAGGACCCGGCGCGGACCGCCGTTCCCCTGCTGGCCTTCACCGCGGCTCAGAGGAAGTAGCTGTCGTGGTCGACGAGGAACTGGGCGCGTTCGGCGTCGGTGAGGTCGCCCAGCAGGGTGATCCCTTCGAAGTATTCCTCTCGGGGCGCGCCCGGGGCGAACAGCATCAGCATGGACGCCGGCTCCCCCGACTCGTTGCGGAAGGCGTGTAGCCCGCCGACCGGGACGTAGAGATAGTCGCCGGAGACGGCGTCGATCCAGCGTTCGCCGTCGAACAGCCGCATGGTGCCGGACAGGATGAAGAACGACTCCGACATCGCCTTGTGGAAGTGGGTGCCGGGTCCGCCGAATTTCGGCCCCATGTCCACCCGGTACAGGCCGTACTCCCCTCCGGTGGAGGCGGTGGTGGACAGGTAGTGGTAGCTGGTCTCGCCGCCGGTGCCGGGTCCCGAGACGAAGTCGGGTGCGGCGGTGGAGCGCCGGAACTGGGCGTTGACCTCGCCCCGGTCGCCGAAGTAGCGGGGGTCCGGGTAGGACATCGCTAGTCCCCCTCGGCGAGGAAGCCGCGGGTGAGGCCGACCAGCCCGCTGGGGTCGGCGAACCAGTCCATGTGTCCCTGCCCCGGCACCTCGACCAGGCGGCTGCCCGCGATGGCCCGGTGCAGTTGCCGCGAGCCCTCCATCGGGATCATGGCGTCGGCGCCGAGCCCGATGACCAGGGTGGGAGCGGTGATGGCGGGCAGCAGGTCCCGGATGTCCACGCGCGCCCCGAGCTCGACCTGGCGCTCCATCCCGGCGGGCGGCCACGCGTCGGCTTGGGAGGCGGCGAGCCCGTCGTGGCCGAAGGAGTCCAGGGCCGCCGCGCTGAACCCGGTCAGGGCGGAGAACCGCTTCAGCAGGTCCCGGTCGGTCTCCAGCAGCCTGCGCCAGGTCTCGAAGTAGAAGGCGTCACGGGGTCCGGTCGAATGCGCCCACCCGCCGACCAGCACCAGCCTGCGTACCAGGGCGGGCCTGGTCGCGGCGACGGCCGCGGCGGCGACCGCGCCCAGCGAGAAGCCGAGCAGGTCCACCGGGCCGGTTCCGGCCGCTTCGATGGAGGCGGCGACCTGGTCGGCGATCAGTTCGACGGTCAGCTCAGAGCCGTCGTCCTCGGTCTGGCCGCTGCCGCTGAAGTTGGGGCGGATCACCGTGCGGGTGTCCGCGAAGTGCGGCACGACGTTGCCGAAGACCTTGTCGGCGTCACCGCCGGTGCCGTGCACCAGGGCCAGGCCCGGCCCGTCGCCGTCTACCTCGTAGTGAACCTTCGAACCCCGGACGGAGGTGAAAGGCATGTGGATCAACCCCCAGAAAGGCGATAGCTGATAAGATGAGTGCTAAGATAATGAGCGGTTACGTGAGTGTCAAGTAGATGAGCGCTCGCCTATTTTGAGGAGTCGTCATGGCCGACGCGGTGGACGCGGTGCTGGAGCAGTGGCGCCGGGAGCGTCCCGACATCGACATCTGGCCGGTCGGCATCGTCGGCCGGCTCATGCGGCTGTCGCGGATGTGGGACATGTCGATCAAGGAGGTGCTGGCCAAGCACGGCCTCGAACCCGGCGAGTTCGACGTCCTGTCGACGCTGCGGCGTTCGGGCGAGCCGTACGAGCTGACCGCGGGGACCTTCCTCAAGGTCTCCCTGGTCACCACCGGGGCGATCACCCTGCGGGTGGACAAGATGCAGGACAAGGGCCTGGTCACCCGGGTACGCGACACCGCCGACCGCCGCTCGGTCAAGATCCGCCTCACCCCGCACGGCCTGGAGGTCATCGACCGGGTGCTGCCCGAGCACATCGCCAACCAGGCCCGCCTGCTGCAGTCCCTGGACGAGGAGCACCGCGACCAGTTCGCCGCGATCATGTCGGGGTTGCTGCAGTCCTACGGCGACACCCCGTCCACCACCACCCCCTGACCGGGGGCTTTATTCTGGACTCCATAGATAGTCTCCAACAGGGCTTGCGACAGTGCGTCAGATGACGGGATGATCCCGGCATGAGGAGCCATGTCCGGAGCAATATCCTCTGGAGTCCATCAATAGTGGGCAGCAGCCCGACGGTCCTCGGAACCTCCCCTCGACCTCTCGCCGCGAAGGAATGCCCGTGCGCGTCTTAACCCCTCCCCTGGCCGTCGCCGTGGCCCTGGCCGGACTGCTCGCCGCCACCACCCCCGCCACCGCCGACCGGGGATCCAAGCCCGGCTACCGCCTCGACTGCGACGGCAGCACCTGCACCGTGGTCGCCACCGCCAGGCCCAAGCCCCACCGTGTGCAGGAGTTCGTCACCACCGTCAGAAGCGGTGAGCAGGTGTGGGCGCGCGACACCCTCTACAGCCGTGACGGACGCGTCCGCAGCCGCCCCTTCACGCTCCCCCAGCAAGACGTCACGGTCGACGTCTCCGTCACCTCCCTGCCGGAGAACCACGTGGGCACGCCGCTCCGGCTGATGTCGTGGAACCTCTTCGTCGGCGGGACGTTCGACCGCAAGGAGACCACCGGCGAGAACCTCGCCCAGATGATCGACTACATGAACGAGGTCAACCCCGACGTCTTCTTCGTGGTCGAGGGGTACGGCTCCGGCCAGAAGATCCTCGACGGGCTGAACGCCGGGCGGCGGCCGGACGACCGGTACTCCGGCGTGCAGCTCACCCAGCCGCAGGACTACAGCGTCAACGGCGACAACCTGTGGCTCTACACCAAGCTCAAGATCGAGAAGGTCTACCCGCGCTACGCCGACGCCGACATCTCCTCCTTCAACCTCGGCGGCGCCCGCCTCGGCCTGCCCAACGGCAAACACGTCCACGCGTTCAGCCTGTGGACCTGGCACGACGGCTGGGCGTACGGCGACACCCATGACGCGGCCGTGCAGAACACCCACGGCCTGCCCCGCACCAAGACCACCGAGCAGATCCTGGAGGGCGACCACTTCCGCCGGGTCGCGATGGGCAAGGCCATCCTGGAGAAGGCCATCCCGTCCTTCATCGGCGACGACGACGCCCCCGTCCTCATGGGCGGCGACCTCAACGCGCAGTCGCACCTGGACTGGACCGAGCAGTTCGCCAACGCTCCTGGTCACGGCGGGGTGGTGCTGCCCTGGCCGTACACCAAGCAGTACAGCGACGCCGGTTTCCTCGACACCTTCCGCTACGCCAACCCCGACGCCGGACGTTACCCCGGCCGCACGTGGAGCCCGTTCCACGGCATGGGCGCCATTCCCGGCCGCATCGACTACGTCTTCGCCCGGGGCAAGGACGTCCGGGTGCTGGGCTCCCGCGCCGACGTCGAGCGCCTCCCCCGCCACCAGCAGTCGCCGCTCAACCGGCCGTACCCCTTCTACTCCGACCACGGCTCGGTCGTCACCGACATCCTGATCCGCGGCAAGGGGCGGGGACCCGACCGCACACCCGTCAGCGAGCAGCCCGGCAAGGGGCGCGACATCTGGCCCGCGGCGCCCGCCGGCCGCCGTGTCCCGCCCGCCGAGCTGACCGCCACCGCCAGCACGTTCAAGCCCGGCATCGGCGATCCGGCCAGGGCCGTGGACGGCAACCTGACCACGGACTTCCACTCCGACTACCCGGTGGTGCCGCCGCAGCCGCACACCATCACCGTCGACCTGGGCCGGGTCAGGAATCTGTCCGCCGTACGCTTCCAGCCCAAGCTCCGGGTCAACATGAACGGCACCATCCTTGAGGGCATGGTGCAGGTCAGCGATGACGGCGTCACGTTCAGGGACGTCAAGCGGGTCACGTGGCCGCGCATGACCGCGCCCAACGACGTCCTTCTGGACGGCGTCGCGGCCCGGTACATCCGGCTGCGCAGTGACTACAGCCTCGGCGGCGCCTCCGCCCTGGCCGAGATCATCCCTTACGAGAACGCCTGAGGTCAGGCCCCGGGCTCCTCAGCGGTGGCGCGGCCGTCGAGGCGGGCCAGGCGCTGCTGGGCGGCCTGGGGGCTGTCGAGCCCGAGCGCTCCGGCGATGTCGCGCCAGCGCAGCCCCGCCTCGCGGGCGGCCCGCAGCAGGCTGTGCTCAAGAAGGTCGAGGTCCCGGCGGATGCCGGGAAGCAGGTAGTTCACGTACGAGTCCGCGCTGGTCTTGATCGCGCCGCCGAAGACGTACACGAACATCAGCATCATCGCGATCGGCATGATCGCGGTCGTGACGATGGTGTCCACGCTGCGCGTGATGTGGCGCAGGGACCGTCCCAGCAGGACGGCGGTGTCACCGAAGAAGTGCTTGCTCATCGTGGTTCCTTACCGGGTCCGAAGGGAGGTGCGGTGTTTTCCGTCGCCGTCCTTGCCCACGAGGGCGAGGAAGACGTCCTCGAGGGTCGGCTGCTTCTCGACGTACTCGACCTTGGCGGGCGGGAGGAGCTGCTTGAGTTCGTCCAGGGTGCCGTTGACGATGATCCGGCCCTCGTGCAGGATCGCGATCCGGTCGGCGAGCTGCTCGGCTTCGTCCAGGTACTGGGTGGTGAGCAGGACCGTGGTGCCGTTGTCGGCGAGTTCCTTGACGGCCTGCCACACCTCGATGCGGGCCTCGGGGTCGAGACCAGTGGTGGGCTCGTCGAGGAAGATGACCGGCGGGTCGCCGATCAGGCTCATCGCGATGTCGAGGCGGCGGCGCATGCCGCCCGAGTAGGTCGACACCTTGCGCGCGCCTGCCTCGGTCAGCGCGAACCGGGCCAGCAGGTCGTCGGCGATCTTGCCCGGGTTCTTGAGGTGGCGCAGCCGGGCGACCAGGACCAGGTTCTCCCGCCCGCTGAGGATCTCATCCACGGCGGCGAACTGCCCGGTGAGGCTGAACGACTCGCGCACCTCGGCGGGCTGCTTGGCGACGTCGAAGCCGTGCACGTGAGCGGTGCCCCCGTCGGCCTTGAGCAGCGTGGCCAGGATGCGCACGACCGTGGTCTTGCCCGCCCCATTGGAGCCGAGCAGCGCGAAGATGCTGCCCCGCGCCACGTCGAAGTCGACGCCGCGCAGCACTTTCAGCTCCTTGTACGCCTTTCGCAGGCCCTGTACGCGGATCGCGGGCCCTTGGGCCTGATGGACTGTCATCCGGACATCCGTTCTCTACTGAGCACTACTAGCTACTGGTACATAGTAACGCTAAATAGTGAGAGCGCAAGCCGTGGCAGGGGAAGGCGGATCGGAAGGACGCGCCGCAGGCAAGGGGTGGCTTCGCTCATGGGAGCCACCATGGCCGGGCGCTCTGACACCGGACCGTCGCGGTGCTGACAGGACGGCTGATACGACACGTCTCACCTGGTCAGCCCGGCCGGATCCCAGAGCGGCGCGCCGGAAAAGGGCGCCGCCCTGGGTCACCGATCGTCTCGCCTGGTGCGAACCCTCAGATGGGGCCCGTCACGTAGTACGTCAGGCGGTAGTAGTACGCGGTGCCGTGGAAGCCCGGCATGGGGGCGACCTTCAACCCCTGGTTGGCCTCCTGCGAGCTGACGGTCCTGGATCCGATGACCCAGCCGTCGTTCTCGCGGATCACGATCTCGATCGAGTTCTGGAAGTCGTACGACCGGTTGATGTCCCACCAGTCGCCGCCGTCCATGTTGTTCCTGCGATCGACGAAGGCGCCGTCGACCCAGAGTTCCACTTCATCGGAGAACGCCTCGGCCTCGTCGTCACAGTTGAGACGGACGATGGTCAGCCGGTAGACGTCGTCGGACTGCTCCGCCGCCACCGCGCCGGCCGCCGGGGCCAACGCGACGGTCAGAACGGCCAGGAACGCCACCAGCCAGGTAACGCTGGCCCAGCTCCGAATTCGGACTCTCACCGAATCCTCCTGTGGATCGTGTTGGTAGTGGTCCTTCCGGGACTGATACTGCGCAGCACCGATGAAGGTTCCCGCGAAGAGTGGCCATATGCGGGAAACCTCGCTTACCGATCTGTAGCGGGGTGGCCGGGTGCTCCCCTGTCCGCCGGGGCCTGCTCAGCCTGGTCACGCCGCCGAATCCGGCGGCACGTTCCGGCCGGCCCGAACCAGCTGGTTCCGCCCGCCGGCACGGCGGGAGCCCGTCCGTAAAGGCGTCACTCCAGCGGCAGGGGGCGGCGGGGCACGGGCGCGGTGTGGATGAGCGACGTGGTCGTCTGGCCGTACGGGGTGAACAGGTCCAGGATCGGTTCGAGCTCGTCGACCGCCCGCAGGTGCATGGTGAAGTAGAAGCAGTCGTCGCCGGTCATCCGGTAACACTCGACGATCTGCGGAACCTCCTGGGCGATCTTGGAAATGCGCTGGATCTCCCGGACCGCCGGGCGGATCCTGACCATCACCGTGACCGGAAAGCCCAGGGCCCGCGGGTCGACCTCGGCGCGATAGCCGGTGATCACTCCGGTCTCCTCCAGCCGCTGCACCCTGTCGGCCACCGCAGGAGCCGACAGGGCGACCCTGCGGCCCAGCTCGGCGAAGCTCACTCTGGCGTCCACCTGCAGCTCGGCGAGGATACGAAGGTCAAGGGCGTCGATTCCCTTGGGTTCGTACGTCCGCTCGGGCCTGATCTTTCGGTTCGCCATTCTCCTAAATTACGGGTTGGCCGACGATGGCGTCATGCCGCCTACCGGCCCTCGTGCCACCCTTTCCGCGGCGCCTCCGTGGACCTACTTCATCGGAAGCGCCGTCTTCCACTATCTGGGCCCGGCCTTCGCCGTGCTCCTGTTCAGCAGGCTCGCCCCGCTCGGGGTCGCCGCCTTGAGGATCTGGAGCGCGGCTCTGGTCTTCGCGCTCTGGCGCCGCCCCTGGCGTACCCTCACCAGGCTCGACGCGGCGGGGCGGTGGACGATCATCGCCATGGGCGCGGTGCTCGCGGCCATGAACGTCTGTTTCTACCTCGCGATCGCCCGCGTCCCGCTGGGGACCGTGGCCGCGATCGAGTTTCTGCCGGTCATCGCGCTGGCCGCGCTCGGCGCCCGTACGGCACGCAACCTGCTGGCCCTCGTGGCCGCCGTCGGCGGTGTCTACGTGCTGACCGACATCCGGCTCGCCGGAGAGCCGCTGGGGCTGGTGTTCGCGTTCGCCAACGCGGTGCTGTTCGCCGCGTACATCGTGCTGGCCCACCGCACGGCCCGGCGGCTGCGCGGCGTCGGCGGCATCGACGGGCTGGCCGCCGCCATGCTCGTCGCCTGCGTGTTCGTCGCGCCGGTGGCGGGGTGGCAGGCCGTTCCCGCGATGATCGACCCCGTCACGCTCGCCGCGGGCATCGCGGTGGGGATCTGCTCGTCGGTCATCCCGTACGTCTGCGACCAGCTCGCGATGGCCCGCATGGCCCGGTCCACATACGCGTTGCTGGTGGCGCTGCTTCCCGCCACGGCCACGGTGATCGGCGTCGTCGTGCTCCGCCAGCTTCCCACGCTCGCCGAGCTCGCCGGAGTCGGGCTCGTGGTGCTTTCGGTCGCGCTCCACCGGGAGCGCACCCTCACACAGAAGGACAAGGCGACATGCGATACGTGAATCTGGGCTCGTCCGGACTGCGGGTCTCCCGGATCTGCCTGGGCATGATGACCTACGGCGATCCGGATTCCTGGGAGTGGCTGCTGCGCGAGGACGCCGCCGAGCCCATCGTACGGCGTGCGGTCGAGGCCGGTGTCACCTTCTTCGACACCGCCGACATGTACTCCGACGGCGTCAGCGAGGAGATCACCGGCCGGCTGCTCGGCAAGCTCTTCGCCCGCCGCGACGACTACGTCCTGGCCACGAAGGTCTACTTCCCGACCGGTCCGGGCCAGAACGACCGGGGCCTGTCCCGCAAACACGTGCTGGCCGCCATCGACGCCTCGCTGACCAGGCTCGGCACCGACCACGTCGATCTCTACCAGATCCACCGCTGGGACCCCGAGACGCCGATCGAGGAGACCATGGAGGCCCTGCACGACGTGGTCCGGGCCGGCAAGGCACGCTACATCGGGGCCTCCAGCATGTACGCCTGGCAGTTCGCCAAGGCGCAGCACACCGCCCAGACGGCCGGTTGGACCAGGTTCGCATCGATGCAGAACCACTACAACCTCGTCTACCGGGAGGAGGAGCGGGAGATGATCCCGCTCTGCCTGGACCAGGGGGTGGGCGTCATCCCGTGGAGCCCTCTGGCCCGCGGCCTGCTCACCGGCAGCCGCCACCGAGGCAGCCGTCCGGGTACGCTCCGATCCGGCAGCGACCACCTCGCCGACCGCATGTACGAGGACGCGGACTTCGACGTCGTCGACGTGGTGCGCGCGCTGGCCGCCGAACGCGGCCTGCCACCGGCGCGGCTGGCGCTCGCGTGGCTGCTCGGCCGGCCCGGCGTGACCGCGCCGATCGTCGGGGCGAGCAGGCTGGGCCACCTGGACGACGCGGTCGCCGCGGTGGAGGTGTCCCTGAGCGAGGAGGAGACGGCCCGGCTGGAGGCCCCCTACCGGCCCCACCAGATCATCGGCCACTCCTGACCGGTTCGAACGACCTGATCGCACCGTCGCGGCCACTTCCCAGTGCTCCTGACCGGTTCGAACGACCGGATCCGGCCGTCGCGGCCCCTTCCCACGGGTGACACGGCGGGTGCCGGTAGGCAGACTACAGACATGCGGACCCCTGCTCTGGCGGTGTTGTCGGCCTTGACCCTCGCGACAGCGGCGGCGTGCGCGCCCCCCGAGGCGCCGCCGGCGCCCTCCGCCGCGGCGCCCTCCGCCGCGGCGCACACCGGCATTCTCCAGCAGACGGAGGACGAGATCGCCCGCACGACGACGAGCCTGCGCCGGCTGGATGACATGCCGCTGTACGAGATGACCTACCACGGCGGCTACAACGCGGAGGCGCCGCTCACCGAGGCGGAGCTGGCCAAGACCGGGGACGGCTGGGCGTGCTCGCTGTTCCACCGCCCCGGCACGTTCGGCAGGAACTTCGACTGGGACCCCAACCCGGCCATGGTCGTCCACGCCGACCCGCCGGACGGCTACGCCTCGATCTCGCTGGTCGACGTCTCCTACGTGTTCCCGCCGGCGGCCCGGCCGGATCTGAAGGCCGCACAGGACCGGCGGCGGCTGGCGCACGCGGTGCTGCTGCCGTTCGACGGCATGAACGAGAAGGGGCTGGCCGTCGGCCTGGCCCAGGCGCCCCACGCGGACCTGCCCGCGCGCACCCCGGGACGCACGGTCGTGAGCGGCACGCGGATCATCCGGCTCATGCTCGACCGCGCCGCGAACGTGTCCGAGGCGGTCGACCTGATGCGCCGCTACGACCTGGACTTCAGCGGCGGCCCGCAGCTCCACTATCTGATCGCCGACCGGGCCGGCAAGTCCGTGGTGGTGGAGTTCGCCGAGGGGCGCATGAACGTCATCGACGAGCGCTACCTGACCAACATCACGATGACCGGCGCCGACCGGAACACCAAACTGGCCGACCGCCGCTACCGGCTGCTGACCGAAGGCGACGGCACGGAGCCGATGCAGCTGCTCAAGCGGGTCGCCCAGACGCACACCCGGTGGTCGATCGTGTACGACCAGGAGAACCTCACCGCCAAGATCGTCACGGCGCAGCGGTGGGACCGTGTACGCGACCTGAGTCTGTCCACGGGCGGTTAGGCCGTTCCCCGAGTCCGTACGGAATAGGGCTCGGATGTCAATCAGGTGAATGAGGTGACCGGTGTTCGCGGATATCGCCGCCACGCCGGCCGCCGCACCGGACTCCATTGATTGACATATCTGGTAAAGCGCCTTCCCCGGAAACCGCTGAATAACTCCATGACGCGTGATCCACCGGTGAGAGCCGCGCCGCGCACCCCTGGCACCCCAACCCCGCACGTCGAGCGGGAGTTTCGGGGTGACCAGAGCCCGGGTTAAGGTGATCGGACAATCGTCCTGACTGATATGTGAAAGTTTTTCTCGCCTCTTGACAAGACGGGCGACAAATGAGTCCGATCACGAGTCGGCGGCCCGCCCGAGGGCGACGATCCCGGGACGGCCGGGCTTCTTCTCGCTCCGCCGCACAGAGGTTATTTCAGGTGGTTGCGCGGGACGCCAGAAGACGGCGCCGCACTTCGACCGGCCCCGCTCGTCCCTCGCCAAGGTTCCGACGAACGCCCCAAACCACAAGAAATCCCCCAGACCCCTGGGGCGGGTTTCGGTTGCCCGAATCCCATTTACGGACACGCATATCATCGCATGACCAGTGACGCAAGAGGCTCTCGTGCTGTATTCACGCGACCTCGGGCCGGCACCCGCCGGCCGCGCCGTTGACTGCACCCCGCAAACATCGATATAAGAGTAAATGTCGTGAACGGCGTGACATCACACGCTAAGTCGGGACTCTTGTGCATCTCTCTTTTTCGAGGTTGTTTCGAGGCAATTGTCGAGGAGCGCCGTAACATGGCGGTTGACGACTTTATTCAGCGACGAATCCACCACTCGCCGCACACGGTGACTGCCCGCAGGGGGGTGCTGGGCGATCAGTGACCAGTTAGCCGCGGCGCAGAATCCCCACCCCATGGATCTCCGCCCCGTCCGCACGATGATCTGCCTCCCGTATGCCGGTGGAGGCGCCAGCGCCTACAACGGCCTCCTGCGCGAGCTCGCCGGACTCGCCGATCTCAACGTCGTCCCCGTCCAGCTTCCCGGCCGGGAGAACCGCATCGTCGAACCGCCCGCCTTCACGATCGCCGAGATCGCCGACGAGGTGGCGGCCGCGACGGCCGAGCCGTACGCGCTGTATGGCCACAGCATGGGCGCCCGCCTGGCCTTCGAGGTGGTGCGCGAGCTGCGGCGGCGCGGCCTGCGCCGGCCGTCCAGGCTCTACGTCGGCGGCGCGCACCCACCGGATCGCCGGGTACCGCTGGCGGCCGCCGTGGACCTGCCCGACGACGCCTTCATCGACCAGCTCGTCCGCAGGGCGGGCGCGCTTCTTGAGCTCAAGCACCTGCCGGAGCTGCGCGAGCTGATGATGCCGGTGCTGCGCTCCGACTTCACCTGGATCAAGAACTACGCCTACGCGCCCGAGCCGCCGATCGACTCCCCCATCGTGGCCTTCACCGGGCTGGACGACGGGGAGGTCGGGGCGGCGGAGACGCTCGGCTGGGCCCGCCACACCAGCGCCGGGTTCCGCCTGCGCACGCTGCGCGGCGGTCACCTGTTCGTCCAGGACCGCCCCGCCGAGCTGGCCGCGCTCATCGCCGACGACCTCGCGGGCGAGCCCGCACCGCCCGAGCCGGACGAGCTGCACCTCTGGCTGGGCCGTCCCGCCGACCACACCGCGGTGCTGCGCCGGTACGCCGGGCGCGCCGCGCTCGGCACGAGCCACACGGGCGAGTTGACCCTGGTGGCCGCGGTCGCCGACTCCGGGCCCGGGGTCGGCGTGGCCATCCTGCGCGCGCCGGATCTCGGCGACGACCTGCCCGAGCTGAGCGGGGACGAGCTCGAGCAGATCGAGGACGCCGCGGAGGAGGACCGCCGGTGGCTGGCGCTGCGTGCCGTCACCGCGAAACGGGCGCTGATGGCCGCCGACGGTCACCAAGCCGATCCCGCGGCGGCCGGCTTCCCCGACCTCGCCGATCCCGGACCCTGGCAGGCCCAGAGCGATCCGGGGCTGGAACGGCTGGCCCGCTGGCAGGTCGTCCACCTGCCCCTGCACACCTCACGGGGAGAAGCGCTGGGCGCGGTCGCCGTGCCGCACGGCACGGTGCGGCTGAGCCTGGACATTCCCTCCGAAGAGCAAAGGTAGTGGGAGACAGGGTGACCGACAGGGCGCTTCTTCACGACCTCGTCCTGGCGCAGGCCAGGCGTACTCCTGACGCGACGGCCGTGCGGCAGGGGGATCGCGATCTGACCTATCGCGAGCTGGTCTCCGCGGCGACCGCGCTGGCTCACCGGCTGCGCGAGCTCGGCGCCGGGCCCGAGGTGCGGATCGGCATCTGCCATCGGCGTACTCCTGACCTGCTGGTCTGCGTGCTCGGCATCCTCATGTCCGGGAGCGCGTACGTGCCGCTGGACCCTTCGCACCCGCGCCGGCGCCTGTCCGGAATCGTGGAGGACGCCGGGATCACCACGGTCATCGCGGACGAGACCGGCGCCGAACTGCTGGCCGGGCTCCCCGTCCGGCTGGAGACGACGCCCCCGCCGGGCGACGGCGAGCCGCCCGCGCGGGTCACGCCGTCGGGCGCGGCGGCCTACGTGCTCTACACGTCTGGCTCGACCGGACGGCCCAAGGGCGTGGTGGTCAGTCACGACTCGGCGGTGACCTTCGTGCGGATGGCGGGCGAGGTGTTCGGGCTCGACGCCGGGTGCCGGTCGATCGGGTTCGCCGCGCTCGGGTTCGACGTGTCGGTGCTCGACGTCTTCGCCCCGCTGGCGCGCGGCGGCTCCGTGATGTTCATCCCGGAGGAGGACCGGGTCGATCCGGTACGGCTCCAGCGTTTCCTCGAACGCCACCAGGTGACCTGGGGCACCATCCCACCCGCGCTGCTCCCGCTGCTGGAGCCGGACCGGCTGCCCTGGTTACGCGACCTGCTCACCGCCGGCGAACCGGCCGGCCCCGAGCAGGTGGCCCGCTGGTCGACCGGCGGCCGGCGCTTCTTCAACTGGTACGGCCCCACCGAGACCACCGTGTGCGTGGTCGGCACCGAGCTGACCGGCGCCTGGGACCGGCCCCTGCCGATCGGGTACGCGCTGCCCGGCTGCCACGCGTACATCCTCGACGAGGAGCTGCGGCCCTGCCCGCCCGGCACGCCCGGCGAGCTGTGCATCGGCGGCCCGCAACTGGCCCGCGGCTACCTGGACCGGCCAGGCCTCACGGCCGATCGGTTCGTGCCCGATCCGCAGGGCGGGCCCGGGGCACGCATGTACCGCACCGGCGACCAAGTCGTGTTGGAGGCCGACGGCCGCATCGGCTTCATCGGCCGGCTGGACCGGCAGGTGAAGGTCCAGGGCCAGCGCGTCGAGATCGGCGAGATCGAGGCGGTGCTGCGCGCCCATCCCGGCGTACGGCAGGCGGTGGCGGACGTGGCGACCGGCCCGACCGGGCTGAAGGAGCTGACCGCCTACCTGGCGCCCGAGGACGCGCCGGGCATCGAGGACGTGCGGGCCCACTGCCTGGAGAGCATGCCCGCGTACATGGCGCCGACCAGGGTGGTACGGCTGACCGTCCTGCCGCTGACGGTCGCCGGGAAGATCGACATGGCGGCCCTGCGGGCGACGGCCCCGGCGACCGGCGCGCCACGCGAGACCGCCCAGGAGCGGCCCGCGGCGAGCGCGACCGAGCGTGGTGTCGCGGCGGCCTGGGCCGAGGCGTTCGGGGCCGGGGAGCCGGGGCCCGACGACGACTTCATCGCCTCCGGCGGGCACTCGCTGGTGGCGATGCGCCTGACCGCGCTGCTGCGGACCGGGCTCGGCAAGGAGATCGAGGTCAGCGACGTGCTCGCGGGCCGTACCGTGACCGGGATCGCCCGTCTCGTGGAGCTCGCGCCGCCGGTGCGCGACGAGCCGCTCGCCGCGGCGCCGGCCGCGCTGTCGGCGGTGCAGCGGCGGATGTGGTTCGTGGAACGGCTGGCGCCCGGCACGCCCGCGCACAACATCGCGATGGCGCAACGCCTGTCGGGACCACTGGACATCGACGCCCTGCGCGCCGCCCTCGCGGTGGTGGCCGAGCGGCACGAGGTGCTGAGATGGCGCGTCCCCCAGTCGGACGGGGTACCCGCCGTCGCCGTGTCGCCGCCCGGCCCGGTGCCGCTGCCGGTCGAGGACGTCACCGAGGCGGAGGTCGCCGGACGTCTTGAGGCCGAGGCCCGGCTCACCTTCGACATGGCCGCGGGACCGCTGTGGCGAGCCCGGCTGCTGCGCCTGGCCGACGAGGAACACGTGCTGGCCGTCACCGCGCACCACCTGGTGTTCGACGGCTGGTCGCAGCAGGTGCTCTACGACGACCTCAGCCGCGCCTACCGCCGCGAGTCGCTGACGCCGCTGCGCACGACCTTCGGCGGGTACGTGGCCTACCTCGGCGGACGCGACCAGGAGGCGGGCCTGGAGTGGTGGCGCGACCACCTGGAGGGCGCGCCCAGCGTGCTCGACCTGCCCCGCGACCATCCCCGCCCGGCCGTGCAGACGTTCGAGGGCGCGGGGGCCGCCGCCGAGGCCGACGCCGCCGTCAGCGCCGGAGTCCGTGCCTTGGCCGCCGGTCTGGGCAGCACGCCGTACGCGGTGATGCTGGCGGCGTTCGCGCAGGTCCTGCGGCGTCTCACCGGCCGCCACGACCTGATCGTCGGCGCGCCCGTCGCCGACCGCCGCGATCCGGCCTTCCACCCGCTGACCGGCTGCATGGTGCAGGTTCTTCCGGTACGGCTGCGCGTGGCCGACGCCGACACCTTCGAGACGCACGTACGGCGCTGCCAGGAGACGCTGTCCGGCGCGCTGGCCCATCTCGACGTGCACCTGGAGCGGCTGGTCGACCGGCTCGGGCCCGGCCGCGACCTGTCCAGGAACCCGCTGGTCCAGGTGCTGTTCAACATGTACGACTTCACCGAGCCACGGCTGTCGCTGCCCGGCGTCACGGCCGACCCGCTGCCGCCCGGACTGCCGGGCGCACTGTTCGACCTGACCCTGTACGTCGGGGAACGGGACGGGCGGTACGTGCTGCAGGCCGTGTACAACCCCCGCCTGTTCCGCGCGGACCGGATCGAGGAACTCCTCGCGGGTTACCTCCGCGTCCTCGGCGACCTGGTCACCGCTCCCGGGGAGCCGGTCCGGCACGCGTCACTCCGCCCCCGGCACTCACCCGAGACCCGCACGAGCCTGCCGGACGGCACCGGCCCGCTCCCTGCCTGGGACGGACCCGGAGTGGTGGAACGCGTGCTCGCATGGACGGACGACCGGGTGGCGGTGGCCGGTGAGCGGGTGGCGGTTGCCGGGGAGGACGGTGAGCTGACTTATGCCGATCTGGTCCGCCTCGCGACGGCGACCGGCGAGGCCGTGTCCGCGGCCGTGCGGCCGGGCGACACGGTGGCGATCCTGGCCGCTCGTACGCGCGAGTTACCCGGCCTGATGCTCGGCGTCCTGGGCGCCGGAGCCCGCTGGGCCGTGCTCGACTCAGCCCTGCCACCAGCCCGCCTCGCGGCCCAGGCCCGTTCCGCCGGAGCCCGCGCGCTGATCGCCTGCCCCGGCGTGCCCATCCCTTCAGACCTTGCGTGGCTTCCCAAACTGACCTGCGCCGAACCGGCCGAGCGTGCCGAACTGGCCGGGCATTCCGCACCAGCCGAGCTTTCAGAAGCGAGCGGGGCAGTGAAGTTCCCTGTGGCGTTTGAACGGCGCGGGTATCTGTCGTTCACCTCCGGCACCACCGGTGAGCCCAAGCCGGTGCGGGCCGCCGAGCGCCCGCTGGCCCGCTTTCTGTCCTGGTACGCGAAAGAGTTCGAGCTGACCTCGGCCGACCGGTTCGCGTTGCTGGCCGGGCTGGCACACGACCCGCTGCTCAGGGACGTCTGGACGCCGCTGACCCTGGGGGCGACGCTGCACGTGCCCGCCCAGGACCGGGTGCGCGACCCGGCCAAGCTGGCGGCCTGGCTGCGCGAGCGGGCCGTCACGGTCGCGCACCTGACCCCGCAGCTCGCCACGCTGATCGCCGCGGCCGGGGTGGAGCTGCCCGACCTGCGGCTGGTGCTGTTCGGCGGGGACCGGCTGACCTACGCGGAGGTGGCCAGGTTCGCGGCGGTCGCGCCGAAGGCCCGCCTGGTCAACACCTACGGCACGACCGAGACGCCCCAGGCCCAGGCCGTGCACGAGATCACCGGTCAGCACGGCGGCACCGGCGATCCGGTCCCGGTCGGCCACGGCGTGGACGGGGCGGAGCTGCTCGTCCTGGACTCCGGCGGGGTCCCGGCCGCCGTCGGGGAACTGGGCGAGGTGGTGGTCAGGAGCCGCCGGCTGGCGGCGGCGTACCTGGACGAGGAGCTCACCCGGCGGCGCTTCAGCCGCGAGCCGGACGGCGAGACGGCCCGCTACCTGACCGGGGACCTGGGCCGCCACGATCCGGACGGCCGGGTGGTGCTGGCCGGGCGGGCCGACGGGCAGGTGAAGATCCGCGGGTACCGGGTCGAGCTGGGCGAGATCGAGGCGGTGCTGGCCGCGCATCCCGGTGTCCGGGCGGCGGCCGCGCGGGTGGCCGAGCAGCCCGGGGGGCCCGTGTTGCATGCCTACGCGGTGCCGGAGAGCGCGGCCGTACAGGCTGGCGAGCTGCAGCGGCACCTCGCGGCGAGTCTGCCCGACTACGCGCTCCCGGCCGAGCTGGTGCTGCTGCCGGTGTTGCCGCTGACGCCGAACGGCAAGGTGGACAGGGCCGCCCTGCCCGCGCCACCTCCGCGGGCGGCGGCCGGGCCGGGGCAGGAGCCCGCCTCGGCGACCGAGCGGCTGGTCGCCGGCATCTGGCGGGAGGTCCTCGGCCTGCCGAGGGTCTCGGCCGACGCGAACTTCTTCGAGATCGGCGGGCACTCGCTCGCCACGGCACAGGTTCAGGCCCGCCTCACCGCCTCGCTGGGGCGTGAGGTGCCGATCGTGGATCTGTTCCGCTTCCCGACCGTACGAACGCTCGCCGCGCACCTCGACGGCGAGCGGCGCACCGCTGGAACGGAGCGCGCCGCCATGCGGGTCGCGGCGCGCCGGGCACGACCCTCAACTCGGCCCCTCCGGGCCAGACGGGAGAGTAACGAATGACCGCTGCGCACATCCACGAGGAAGAGGGGCTCGGTGTCGAGCCGATCGCGGTCGTCGGCCTGGCCTGCCGTCTGCCCGGTGCCGAGGACATCACCGCCTACTGGCGCAACCTGGTCGGGGGCGTCGAGTCGGTGCGCTTCTACACGCGCGAGGAGCAGGAGGCGCTCGGCGTACCGGACTATCTGCTGGACGATCCGACGTTCGTGGCGGCGTCCTCGATCGCGGACGACTACCGGGCGCTGGACGCCGCCCTCTTCGGCATGTCCCCGCGCGAGGCGGAGTTGCGCGACCCGCAGCAGCGGATGTTCCTGGAGCTGGCCAGCACCGCGCTGGACGACGCCGGCTACGATCCGGCCCGCTATCACGGCGAGATCGGGGTCTACGGCGCGATCGGCTCGGATGAGTATCAATGGCTGTACATCCGGCCGAACAAGAAGGTGTTCGCCTCGGTCGGGAACCTCGCCGTCTACACCGGCAACCACCCCGACTACCTGGCCACGCTGGTGTCGTACAAGCTCGACCTGCGCGGGCCCAGCCTCACCCTGCACACCGCCTGCTCCTCCTCGCTCGTCGCGCTGCACGTGGCCTGCGAGGCGCTGCGTACCGGCGAGTGCGACATGGCGCTCACCGGCGGCACCTCCCTGGAGATGCCCGCCGAGTGGGGCTATCAGTACCACCAGGACGGCATCTACGCCCCCGACGGGCACTGCCGCGCCTTCGACGCCTCGGCCTCCGGCACGATCTGGGGCGGTGGCGGCGGCATCGCCGTGCTGAAGCGGCTGTCGGACGCGATCGCCGACGGCGACCACATCCGCGCCGTGGTGATCGGCAACGCGATCAACAACGACGGCGCCACCAAGATGGGCTTCTCGGCGCCGAGCGCCGAGGGTCAGGCGGCGGCGGTCTCGCAGGCGCTGGGCGTGGCCCAGATCGACCCGCGGACCGTCACCTACGTCGAGGCGCACGGCACCGGCACCTCGCTGGGCGACCCGATCGAGGTGGGCGCCCTGTCCAGCGTGCTCGGCGCCGGCACCGACGAGGCGGGCTGGTGCGGCATCGGCTCGGTCAAGACCAACATCGGCCACCTCGGCCCCGCCGCCGGCATCGCGGGCTTCATCAAGACCGTGCTCGCGCTGGAGCACGGCATGATCCCGCCGAGCCTCAACTACGAGAAGCCGAACCCGCGCATCGACTTCGGCGCCAACCCCTTCCACGTCGTCTCGACGCTGACCAAGTGGGAGACGAACGGCTTCCCGCGCCGCGCGGGCGTCAGCTCGTTCGGCATCGGCGGCACCAACGCGCACGTGCTCGTCGAGCAGGCGCCGCCCGCGGCGCTGCCCACCGCCCAGCCGCGCCCGGCCCACCTGCTGTTGCTGTCGGCCCGCACCCCGGCGGCGCTGGACGCCGCCGTGACCAGGCTGGCCGGCCACCTCAAGGGCCGTGAGACCGACCTGGCCGACGTGGCGCACACGCTGCGGACGGGCCGGCGGAGGTACGCGCACCGGGCCGCCGTGGTGGCCTCCGACACCGCTGACGCGATCACCGCGCTGACCACCCCGCGCCGCGTGGTCAAGAGCAAGGCGGGCACGCCCAAGGTGGCGTGGTTGTTCTCGGGGCAGGGCGCGCAGTACGCGGGCATGGGCGCCGGGCTCTACGCCACCCAGCCGGTCTTCGCCGCCGCGGTCGACGAGTGCGCCGCGATCCTGCAGGACGAGCTGGGCCTGGACCTGCGTACCCTGCTCTTCCCCGCCGACGAGGAGAGGGAGGCCGCCGACGAGCGGCTGCGGCAGACGGCGCTCACCCAGCCCGCGCTGTTCACGGTGGAGTGGGCGCTGGCGAGCCTGTGGCGCTCGTGGGGCGTGGAGCCGGCCGCGATGATCGGGCACAGCATCGGCGAGTACGTGGCGGCGACCGTCGCGGGCGTCTTCTCCCTGCCCGACGCGCTGCGCCTGGTGGCCACGCGCGGCCGGCTCATGCAGAGCATGCCGACGGGCGCGATGCTCGCCGTGCGCCGCGACCAGGAGGAGGTCCGCAGAGACCTGCCCGACGGCCTGTCGATCGCCACCGTCAACGGCCCCGGCACCTGCGTCGTCGCCGGTCCCGGCGAGCTGATCGCCGAGTACGCCGCCCGGCTGGAGGAGAGCGGTGTCCAGCACACCGCGCTGCGCACCTCGCACGCGTTCCACTCGGCGATGATGGACCCGATACTCGGCGACTTCCACGAGGCCGTCGCCGCCGCGGCCCGGCACGCGCCCGGCCTGCCCTTCCTGTCGAACGTCACCGGCACCTGGATCACCGCCGAGCAGGCCACGGACCCCAGCTACTGGACGCGGCACCTGCGCGAGGCGGTCCGGTTCGGCGACTGCGTGGCGACGCTGGTCGCCGAGGGCGAGTGGCGGCTGGTGGAGTGCGGTCCAGGACGGCAGCTCGCCGGCCTGGCCAGGACCCAGTTGCCCAAGTCCGCCCCGCAGCCGCTGCCCAGCCTGCCCGGCTCCGCCGACGGCCGGCCCGACCTGGAGGTCGTCTACGCCGCGGCCGGCGCCCTCTGGACGGCGGGCGTCCCGCTCGACACCGACGCCCTGGCCGAGCCCGCCCGCCGCGTGCCGCTTCCCGCCTACCCGTACGAGCGGGCCGAGCACTGGGTGCGCACCACGTTCGACCCGGAGCTCGTCTTCACCCGGCCGCCGCGCGTGGGCGCGCTGCCGCTGGAGGAGTGGTTCTCGGTGCCGGCCTGGCGCCAGGCGCCGCTCGCCCCCGCCGGGACCGCCGCACTGACAGGTGGGCGCTACCTGGTGTTCGCGGGCCCCGCCGCCGAGCCGCTGCTGGAGGGGCTGCGCGCGGCCGGCGTCAAGGCCGTCCGGGTGGTCCCCGGCAGCGCGTACGGCGCCGCCCCCGACGGCACCATCACCATCCGCCCCGCCGAGCGCGACGACTACGAGGCGCTGCTCATCGAGACCGGAGTGCCGGCCCGCGTCATCCACGCCTGGGCGCTCGACGGCGAGCCCGCGACCACGGCGGCACAGGCCACCGCCGCCCAGGACCTCGGCTTCCACAGCCTGCTGGCCCTCGTGCAGGCGCTGGCCGGCGCCGAGCGCGAAGCCGGGGTCCAGCTCGACATCCTGACCTCAGGCACGCAGGGCGTCACCGGCCAGGACGTCCACCGGCCCGAGCACGCCACCGTCGCCGGCATCACCGGTGTCGTCCCGCTGGAGGCGCGCTGGCTGACGGCTCGCCATCTCGACCTGGAGGCGGGGCCGTACGACGTGAAGAGAGTGCTGGCGGAGCTGGCCGCCGAGCCCGCGGAGCCGGAGGAGGGCGTGCCGCCGTCCCCGGTCGCGCTGCGGGCCGGTCGTCGCTGGCTGCGCGGCTTCGAGCCGGTTCCGGTGCCGCCGCAGGACGACCCGCTGCGCCCGCAGGGCGTGTACGTCATCACCGGCGGGCTCGGCGGCATCGGCCTCACGCTGGCCGAGGACCTGGCACGGCGGGTTCAGGCCAGGCTGGTGCTGCTGGGCCGTACCGGACTGCCGCCCCGCGAGGAGTGGGACACGCTCGACGGCGCGCCGGAGCGCGTGCGGCGGGCCGTCGCCGCGGTGCTCCGCATGGAGCGGGCGGGCGCCGAGGTGATCGTGACGGCCGCCGACGTGACCGACCCCGGGTCGCTGCGCCGGGTCAGGGACGAGGCGCTCGGCAGGTTCGGCCGCGTCGACGGCATCGTGCACGCGGCCGGGATCCCCGGCGGCGGCATGGCCGAGGTCAAGGAGCGCCGGGCCGCCGACGACGTCATGGCGCCCAAGATCGCCGGGACGCTGGCGCTGCGCGAGGCGTTCGGCGACCTGCCGCTCGACTTCGTGCTGCTCTGCTCGTCGGTGACCGCGGTCGCGGGCGGGTTCGGGCAGGTCGACTACTGCGCGGCCAACAACTTCATGGACGCCTACGCGCACGTCTGGCCCGGCCGGGTCCTGTCGGTGAACTGGGGCGCCTGGCTGGAGGTCGGCATGGCCGCCGAGGTCGCCGCCCCGGTGGCCTTCCGCGCCCTGCAGCGCGGCGACCGGGTGACCCGGCTGGAGCACCCGGTGCTCAGCCATCGGCACGAGAGCGCGGGCCGCCAGCCCTGGTACGCCGCGACCCTGTCGCCCGAGACGCACTGGATCCTGGACGAGCACCGGGTGGCCGGGGTGCCGGTGATGCCCGGCACCGGCTATCTGGAGAGCGCCCGCGCGGCGTTCGAGGCGGCGGTGCCGCCTCCTGGTCCCGGGCACGCGATCGAGCTGCGCGACGTGGCCTTCATCGCGCCGCTGCCGGTCGCCGAGGGGTCCAGCGCCGAGCTGCGGGTGCTGCTCACGCCCACCGGCGACGGCATGGACTTCGAGGTGGTCAGCGTCGCCGGCGGCGAGCCGGTCCAGCACGCCAGGGGCTCGGCGGCCTGGGTGACGGCCGAGGCGCCCGCCGGTGACCTGGCCGAGGTCCGGTCCCGCTGCGTCCACGGCTCCGAGGACGCCAACCCGTTCGCGTCGGCGTCCGGGCTGGTCACGTTCGGTTCGCGATGGACCAGCCTGCGCGACGTACGGCTGGGCCAGAACGAGCAGCTCGCCCACCTGGTGGCCGGTCCCGACGTGGCCGCCGAGCTGGCCGCGCTGCCGCTGCACCCGGCGCTGCTGGACGAGGCGACCGCGTTCATCTCCGTCTCCGGCGAGCACAGCTACCTGCCGCTCGGCTACGGCCGCATCACCGTGCACGCCCCGCTCCCCGCCACGCTGTGGAGCCACGCCCGGCTGCGCGACACCGGCGGCGGCGAGGTGCTCGCCGCCGATCTCACCCTGTACGGCGACGCCGGCGAGCCGGTGGTGAGCATCACCGACTTCGTGCTCAGGCGCGTCGACCGGCAGGCGGTGTCCCGCTCGGTCGGCGAGGACGCCAGGCACGCGGCCGAGGACGTGACGGTGAAGGAGGAGTCCGCGACCGCGGGCGTCGCCCTCGACCTCGACGGAGCCAAGCGCGGCATCCCGCCGGCGGACGGCGCCGACGCCTTCCGCCGCGTGCTCGCCACCGACCTGGGCGTCCAGGTCGTGGTCAACGCCACCGCGCTGCCCGAGTTCGTGGCCGGGGTACGCGAGCTGACCCAGGACACCGTGGCGGAAGAGCTGGCCGCGGCCTCCGCCGCCGGTGAGGCCGGCCTGGACTCCGACGATCACGTCGCCCCGCGCAACGAGCTGGAGAGCATCCTCGCCGGGCTGTGGGGCGAGGTGATCGGCGCCCGCCGCGTCAGCGTCGAGCAGGACTTCTTCGAGCTGGGCGGCAACTCGCTGGTGGCGGTCCAGCTCATCGCCCTCATCAGGAAGAAGCTCGGCGTCCGGCTGCCCATGCGCAGCCTCTTCCAGGTGCCCACCGTGGCCGGCATGGCCGGGCTCGTGGAGGAGCTGCGTGGCCAGGGCGAGGAGAAGAAGGCACCGACGATCACCAGGCTCCCCCGAGTGGAAAGGCACTGACATGCGGGACGGCCAGTACAAGGTCGTGGTCAACGACGAGGAGCAGTACTCGATCTGGTTCGCCGAACGGCCCCTGCCGCAAGGGTGGCGGGAGTCCGGCTTCGAAGGGGCGAAGCAGAGCTGCCTCGACCACATCGAGCAGGTCTGGACTGACATGCGCCCGCGCAGCCTGCGCGAGGCCATGGGGCAGTAGAGGAGCGGCCCAGGTGACCGGCACGTACGTTTTTCCCGCCTCGTTCGCCCAGGAACGGTTGTGGTTCCTGGCCCAGCTCGATCCCGGCGCGCCCACGTACCACATCAACGCCATGATGCATCTGCCCGAGCGGACCGATCCGGACCGGTACGAGCGGATACTCGGCGAGCTGGTCCAGCGGCACGAGACGCTGCGGACCGGCTTGGCGGTCGAGGGCGGGAACCTCGTCCAGATCGTCCAGGTCGAGCTGCCGGTCACCCTGCCCACGACCGACCTGCGGGACCTGCCGCCGGAAGAGGCCGAGCGCGAGTTCGGCGCGCTGGCCCGGGAGATGGCGCGGCTGCCGTTCGCGCTGGATCGGCCGCCGCTGTGGCGGGCGCGCCTGGTGCGGATGCCGGACGCGGACCAGCGGCTGATCTTCGTGGTTCACCACGCCGTGTTCGACGCCCGCTCGGCCACCAACCTCGGTCAGGAGATCCGGGAGCTGGACGCGGCCATCGAGGAGGGCCGCCCGGCGCGGTTGCCCGAGCTGCCCGTCCAGTACGCCGACTACGCCGCCTGGCAGCGTGAGCACCTCGGGCAGGGGGTGCTCGCCGCCCAGCTCGCCCACTGGCGGGACCGGCTGGCCGGGCTGCCGGCCGATCTCGGGCTGCCCACCGACCGGCCCAGGCCGTCCGTGCGCGGGCACGCCGGGGCCGAGCACCACCTGGAGCTGCCCGCCGCCCTGGTGGACGAGCTGGAAGCGCTGGCCATGCGGCGCGGCGCGACGCTGTTCATGGTGCTGCTGGCCGCGTTGAAGGCGCTGCTCTCGCGGTATGCGGGCCAGGAGGACGTGGCGGTGGGCACGCCGGTCGCCGGGCGCGATCTGCCGGAGTTCGAGCCGGTGCTGGGCGTGTTCATCAACACGCTGGTGCTGCGCAGCGACCTGAGCGGGGATCCGTCGTTCGGCGCGTTGCTGGATCGGGTGCGGGAGACCGTGCTCGACGCGCTGGACCACGCCGAGGTGCCGTTCGACCGGCTGGTCGAGGCGCTTCAGCCGGTCCGCGACACCAGCCGCACGCCGCTTTTCCAGGTGGGCTTCAACCTGCTGCCGATGAGCGCGCGCGGGCAGTTCCCGAACGGCACCGCCCAGCTGGACCTGAACCTGGACGTGGTCAGGACGGCTGAGGGTGCCGGGGTCTACTTCGAGTACAGCACCGATCTTTTCGACGCCGGCACGATCGAGCGCCTGGCGGGCGCTTACCGGCTGATCCTCGAGGCGGTCGCCGCCGACTCCGGCGCGCGGCTGTCGGAGCTGCCGTTGATGACGCCGGCGCAGCGGTCGGAGCTGCTGGCCGGGTGGAACGACACGGCCGCGCCGTACCCGGAGAGGACCCTGCACGAGCTCGTCGCCGAGCAGGCGGCGCGGACGCCCGGCGCGGTGGCGGTGCGCGGGCCGGACGGTGAGGAGCTCACCTACGCCGAGCTCGTCGCCCGCACGGAGGCGCTGGCCGGGCGGCTGGTGGCCGAGGGGGTGCGGGCGGAGTCGCGGGTGGCGCTGTGCCTGCCGCGTGGTGTGCGTCAGGTCGTCGCGCTGCTCGGGGTGCTGCGGTCCGGCGCGTGCTACGTGCCGCTGGACGCGGCTTACCCGGCGGAACGGCTGGCGTACCTGCTGGCCGACTCCGGGGCGGCGCTGCTGCTCACGGACTCCGCCCACCTCGACCGGCTGCCCGCGGAGCGTCCGCCGGAGCTGCTGCTGGACCAGGTTTCCGGGAGCGAGGGCGGTGGGCCGCTGCCGTCGGTCGGGCCGGACCATCTGGCGTACACCATCTACACCTCCGGCTCCACCGGCCGCCCCAAGGGGGTGCAGGTGCCGCATCGCGGGGTGGTCAACCTGGTCACCGATGTGATCCGGCGGCTGGGCGGGGGCAGCGCGCTGTTCATGACCTCGCTGTCGTTCGACATCGCGGCGCTGGAGATCTTCACGCCGCTGCTGTCCGGCGGGACGCTCGTGATCGCCCCCGAGGACGCCGCCCGCACGCCCAAGGAGATCCGCCGGGCGGCCGAGGACGCGGACCTGGTCCAGCTCACGCCGTCGGTGGCGAGCGTGGCGGTCGACCAGCTGCCGTCCGGGCTGCCCCGCGTCATCCTCGGCGGCGAGCCGCTGCCCCTCGACCTGGCGGCCCGCGTGCTCACGGTCACCGACGAGCTGTGGAACTTCTACGGGCCCACGGAGACGACGATCTGGTCCACGGCGTACCGGGTGCCGGACTCCCCCGCCACGATGCTCATCGGCGGGCCGGTGGCGAACACGACCGCGTACGTGGTGGACGGCGACCTGCGGCCGGTTCCGGTGGGGGTGCCGGGCGAGCTGCTGCTGGGCGGGGCCGGGGTGACCCGCGGCTACCACGGCCGGTCCGCGCTGACCGCCGAACGCTTCGTGCCGGACCCGTTCGGCTCGCCGGGCGGGCGTCTCTACCGCACGGGTGACCTGGCCCGCTGGTGGCCCGACGGCCGGTTGGAGTGCCTGGGCCGCCTGGACGACCAGGTGAAGGTCCGCGGGGTGCGCATCGAGCTCGACGAGGTGGCCGCCGTCCTCGGCGAGCATCCCTCGGTACGGCGAGCCGTCATAGCCGTCCGGGACGACGCCCCCGGCGGCCGCGGCCTGGTCGCCTACACCATCGGCGCCACCGACGAGCGCGAACTACGCGCCCACCTGCGCGCCCGCCTGCCCGAAGCGATGATCCCCACCGCCTTCGTCACCGTCACCGACTTCCCCGTCCTGCCCAGCGGCAAGCTCAACCGCGCCGCCCTGCCCGCACCCCGGACCGGCGACACCACCGCCGCGTACGTGCCGCCGCGCACCCCGATGGAGGAGGGCATCGCCACCATCTGGGCCGAGCTGCTCAGCCGGGAGCGCGTCGGGATGACCGACGACTTCTTCGCCCTGGGCGGCCACTCGTTGCTGGTGGTCCGCCTGATCGGCCGGATCGACGAGGAGTTCGGCGTCGAGCTGCCGCTGCGGCGCTGCTTCGACGCCACCACCGTCGAGGAGCAGGCCCTGGCCGTGCTCGAAGAGGGACTCACAGATGCCGACCTGCTGGAACTCCTGGAGGGGGAGCAGTGAGCGACGGAAACGGGGTACGCGCGCGGCTGGCCAGGCTCAGTCCTGAACAGCGCGCCGCGCTGGAGGCCCGCCTGGCCCGCACCCGGGGCGCGGACAAGGCGGACAAGGGGGCGCCGGCCATCCCGCCCCGCCCGGCCTCCGACACCGGGGCTCTGTCCCCCGCCCAGCGCCGCCTGTGGGTCGTCGACCAGCTCGACCCGGGCAACCCCGCCTACACCCTGTCGTGGGCGTACCGGATCGAGGGCGACCTGGACGCCGGCGCGCTGGCCAAGGCGTTCGACGCGCTCGTGGACCGGCACCCGATCCTCGGCTACGTGATCGGGACCCGCGACGGCGAGCCCCGCCAGACGCCCGGCCACCTCCGCCCGGCCTTGAGCGTCGAGGCGATGTCGGCCGAGGAGGCCGAGGCCGTCGCCGGCGAGGAGGCCCGCTTCGCCTTCGACCTGGGCGCCGGGCCGCTGACCAGGGCCCGCCTGGTGCGCGTGGCGTCCGGGGAACACCGGCTGTTCCTGACCCTGCACCACATCCTGGCCGACCGCTGGTCGGTGGAGATCCTGTTCGGCGACCTCTTCCGGCTCTACTCCGGTGAACCGATGCCGGAGCGGCCGGTGGAGTACGCCGACTACGTGGCCTGGCAGCAGGACAGGCCGTCCGGGGACGGCGACCTCGACTACTGGCGCAAGGCCCTCGACGACCTGCCCGACGTGCTCGACCTGCCCGCCGACCGGCCGCGCCCGCCCATGCAGTCGAACCGGGGCCGCCGCCTGGTGTTCGAGCTGGACGAGACCCTGGCCACCGGGGTGCGCGACCTGGCCGCCGGGCAGCGTGCCACCCCGTTCATGGTCCTGGTCGCCGCGCTGCAGGCGCTGCTCGCCCGTTACACCGGCCGGTCCGACATCCCGATCGGCACGCCGATGTCGGCCCGGCCGCATCCCTCTCTCGACCAGACGGTCGGGCTGTTCCTGAACACGGTCGTGCTGCGCGGCGACCTCTCCGGCGATCCCCGCTTCGCCGAGCTGGTGCGTCGGACCAAGGAGGGGACGCTGGCCGCCTTCGACCATGCGGGCCTGCCGTTCGAGACGCTGGTGGAGGAGCTTTCCAGCGGCCGGGACCTGTCCCGCAACCCGCTCTTCCAGGTCATGCTCGCCTACCAGAACGTGCCGCAGGCGCCGCCCGGCGGTCCTCGCGGGCTGCGGCTTGAGCGGCTGGGCGTGCGCTCCGGCACCGCCATGTTCGACCTGGACCTCATCGTGGAGGAGCGGGCTGACGGGTCGCTGGTGTGCGCGCTCGACTACGCCACCGACCTGTTCGACGACGACCGTGCCAACCGCCTGACCGCGCATCTGCGCACGCTGCTGGGGGCCGCGGTCGCCGATCCCGGCCTGCGGCTGTCGGAGCTGCCGCTCATGGACGCGGCCGAGCTGGGGAACACCCTGCACGGCTGGAACGAGACGGCGCGGCCGTACCCGGAACGCGGCATTCACCACCTGGTCGCCGAGCAGGCCGCCCGCACCCCCGGGGCCACCGCGGTCGAGGGCCAGGACGGCACCTCGCTCACCTACGCCGCGCTGGAGTCGCGCGCGGGCGACCTGGCGGCGGAGCTGCGCGCGCTCGGCGTCGGCCGGGAGAGCAGGGTCGCGGTCCTGCTCCCTCGGGAGCCGGACCTGGTGGCGGGGCTGCTGGCCGTCCTCAAGGCGGGCGGCTGCTACGTCCCGCTGGATCCCGGCTATCCGCCCGAGCGGCTGAAGCAGATCATCGGTGACTCCGGCGCCGCCCTGACCGTCACCGTCACCTCGCTCAGGGAGAACCTGCCGGCGGACGCCCGGGTGCTCCTGCTCGACGAGGGTGTGCGGACCGGCCCGGCGGAGGAGCCCGGTTTCCATCCGGACCAGGCCGCCTACCTGATCTACACCTCGGGTTCCACGGGCCGGCCCAAGGGCGTGGTGGTGCCGCACCGGGGTCTGGTCAGCCTGCTGGGCGACGTGTGCGAGCGTCCCGGTCTGGCGCCCGGCGCGCGGTTCCTGTTCCTGACGTCGGTGTCGTTCGACATCGCGATGATCGAGCTGTTCGGCCCGCTGGTCAGCGGCGGCACGGTGGTGCTCGCCTCGGCCACCGGCATCGAACGTGTCCACGACCTCATCCGGCACGGCGGCCTGCACACCGTCCAGGCCACCCCGTCCGTGCTGGAGGGGCTGCTGCCCGCGCTGGCCCACCGGGTCCCGCGGGTGATCAGCACGGGCGAGGCGCTGCCCGGCCCGCTCGCCGCCCGCCTGCTCACCGTCACCGACGAGCTGTGGGACCTGTACGGCCCCACCGAGACCACCGTCTGGTCCACCAGGCTCCGCGTCACCGACGGCCGGGGCGGCTCCATCGGCGAGCCGGTCGCCAACACCGCGACCTACGTCGTGGACGGCGACCTGCGGCCCGTCCCCGTGGGCATCCCCGGCGAGCTGCTGCTCGGCGGAACCGGCGTGACCCGCGGCTACCACGGCCAGGCCGCGCTGACCGCCGAACGCTTCATCCCCGACCCCTTCGGCCCGCCCGGCGGACGCCTCTACCGGACCGGAGACCTGGCCCGCTGGCGCCCCGACGGGACCCTCGAATGCCTGGGCCGCCTGGACGACCAGGTGAAGGTCCGCGGCGTCCGCATCGAACTCGACGAGGTGGCCGCCGTCCTCGGCGAGCATCCCTCGGTTCAGCGAGCCGTCATAGCCGTCCGCGACGACGCCCCGGGCGGACGCGGCCTGGTCGCCTACACCATCGGCACCGCCGAACCCGGCGAACTGAGCGCGCATCTGCGCGCCCGCCTGCCCGAAGCGATGATCCCCACCGCCTTCGTCAGCGTCCCGGACTTCCCCGTCCTGCCCAGCGGCAAGCTCAACCGCGCGGCCCTGCCTCCGCCCCGGACCAGCGCCGCGACGAGGGCGTCGGTGCCGCCGCGCACCCCGGCGGAACACCTCCTGCACGCCCTCTGGGCCGAACTCCTCGAACGCGATGACTTCGGAGTGGAGGACGACTTCTTCACCCTGGGCGGCCACTCCCTGCTGGCGATGCGCCTGGTCGTCAGGCTCAGGGAGGCCCACGGCGCCGACGTGACGCTGCGCCGCTGCTTCGCCACCCCGACCATCGCGGGCCTGGCCCCGCTCATCCCCGACGGCGGCGCCACCGGCGACGGCATCCCCGTCGCCGGGCAGGGCGTCGCGCGGCCCTCCCACGCGCAGGCCCGCCTCTGGTTCCTCGACCAGCTCGACCCCGGCAACCCCGCCTACAACGTCGCCTGGGCGGAGCGGCTGACCGGCCCGCTGGACGTGGCCGCGCTGAGCGCCGCCTTCGACGACCTGGTGACCCGGCACGAGGCCCTGCGCCTGACCATCGTGGCCGACGACGGCGAACCCGCCCTGCGTGAGGGCGGCCACCGGCCGCGCCTGACCGTGCGCGAGGGGGCTGACGTGGGGCTGGAGGAGGCGCGGCACCGCTTCGACCTGGCCGCCGGTCCGCTGGCGCGGGCCGCTCTGGTACGGCGCGGCCCGGCCGAGCACGAGCTGTACCTCACCCTGCACCATGTCGTCACCGACCGGTGGAGCCTGTCGATCCTGCTGCGCGACCTGATGGAGTTCTACCGGGCCCGGGTCACGGGCACGCCCGCCGAACTGCCCACGCTCGGGGCCGGTTACCGGGACTTCGCCGCCTGGCATCGGGCCCGGGTCGCCGAGCGGGCGGCCGACCTGGCGTACTGGAAGGACGCGCTCGCCGACCTGCCCGCCACCCTGGACCTGCCCGCCGACCGGCACCGTCAGGGGCCGGCGAGCATGGCCGGGCGGCGGCTGACGTTCCCGATCGACGCCGCGACGACGGCGGCGGTGCACGCGCTCGCGCTGGAGCGGCAGGTGACGCCGTTCATGGTGGTGCTGGCCGCGCTCCAGGCGGTGCTGGCCCGCTACACCGGCCGGGCCGACGTCCCGGTCGGCACCCCGGTCTCCGGCCGCGCGCATCCGGACGTGGAGGAGATGGCCGGGCTGTTCCTGAACACGCTCGTGCTGCGCGGCGACCTGTCCGGCCGGCCGAGCTTCGCCGAACTGCTCGCCCGCACCCGCGAGCGGGTCCTGGACGGGCACGAGCACGCCGAGCTGCCGTTCGAGGTGCTGGTGCAGGAGCTGGCCCAGGACCGAGACCTGACCCGCAACCCGCTGTTCCAGGTGATGCTGGCCTACCAGAACGTGCCAGCCGCGCCGCCGGACGTGGCGGGAGTCGCCCTGCGCACCCTGAACGTCGATCCCGGCGTGACGCAGGCGGACCTGCACCTGGTGATCGAGGAGGGCGGCGACGGGCTCACCGGGGTGCTGCACTACGCGACGGACGTGTTCGAGCACGACCGGATGGAGCGCTTCGCCGACCACTTCCGCGCGTTCCTGGCGGCCGCGCTGGCCGAGCCGGAGCGGCCGGTCGCCGATCTGCCGCTGCTCACCCCGGCCGAGCTGGACACCATCCACCGGGCCAACGACACGGCCACGCCGGTCGCGGACGGCACGCTGCCGGAGCTGGTCGCCGCGCAGGCGGCCCGCACGCCGGACGCGCCCGCGCTGGGCTACGAGGCTCCGGACGGGACCCGGGCCTGGCTCACCTACGCCGAGTTCACCGGCCGGGTGAACCGCCTGGCCAGGCGGCTGCGAGCGCTCGGGGCCGGGCCAGGCCAGGTCGTCGGGGTGTGCCTGGAGCGGGGCGCTGACCTGGTCGTCGCCGTGCACGCGGTGGTCGCCGCCGGGGCGGCGTACCTGCCGCTGGAGCCCGACCATCCGGCCGAGCGGCTGGCGGGCATGATGGCCGACGCGGGCGCCCGGCTGGCCGTCTCCGTCGCACGCTTCGCCGATCGCGTCGGCTCCGGCGTTGGCTCCGGTGTTGGCTCCGGCGTCGCGACGGTGATGCTCGATCGCGATGCCGGGGCCGTGGCCGCGGAGGACGGCGGGCCGCTCGGGGTCCGGCCGCATCCGGACTCGCTCGCGTACGTGCTCTTCACCTCCGGCTCCACCGGCCGGCCCAAGGGTGTCGGGATCTCGCACCGGGCGATCGTGAACCGCCTGGACTGGATGCAGGACGCCTTCCGGCTGACCGGGGCCGACCGGGTGCTGCACAAGACGCCCTTCTCGTTCGACGTGTCGGTGTGGGAGCTGTTCTGGCCGTTCCTGACCGGGGCCGGGCTGGTCGTCACGCGGCCCGGCGGGCACGCCGACCCCGCCCACCTGGCCGCTCTGATGGAGAGCGAGTCGGTCACGACTGTGCATTTCGTACCGTCGATGCTCGACTTCTTCCTGGCCGAGCCGGAGCTGGGGGCGCGGCTCGGCGCGCTGCGTACCGTGGTGTGCTCGGGGGAGGCGCTCGGCGCCGACCTCGCCGCCCGCTTCGCCGCCGCGCTGCCCGCGGCGGGCCTGCACAACCTGTACGGTCCGACCGAGGCCGCGGTGGACGTGTCGTGGCACGTGTGCCGCGCGGGCGAGGGCACGATCCCGATCGGGCGGCCGGTGGCCAACACCCGGCTGGAGATCCTCGACGCCCGCATGAACCGCGTCCCCGTCGGCGTCCCCGGCGAGCTGTGGATCGGCGGCGTGCAACTCGCCCAGGGGTACGCGGCCCGTCCCGCGCTGACCGCCGAGCGTTTCGTCCCCGACCCGTACGGCCCCCCGGGCGGCAGGTTGTACGACACCGGCGACCTGGCCCGATGGCGTACCGACGGCGAGATCGAGTATCTCGGCAGGTCCGACCACCAGGTCAAGATCCGCGGCATGCGGGTCGAGCTGGGCGAGATCGAGGCGGCCCTGGCTGCCCTGCCCGGCGTGCGCGCCGCGGCCGTGCGCGCCATCGCGGACGGCGCCGGCCTGCGCCTGGCCGGATACGTGGTCCCGGCTGCGGAAGAGGCCACGGAGGCGTGGGAGCGCATGCTGCGCGACACCCTGCCCGACCACATGATCCCCAGGACCTGGACCGTGCTCGGCGAGCTGCCGCTCAACCGCAGCGGCAAGCTCGACAGGAACGCCCTGCCCGACCCCCGGGCCCCCGAGACCGCCGCGCACGCCGAGCCCGATGGCCCGGCCGAGCTGGCCGTCGCCGCCGCCTGGCAAGGAGTGCTCGGGCTGGAGCGGGTCTCGGCCCACGACAACTTCTTCGCCGTCGGCGGCGACTCCATCCGCAGCCTCAAGGTGGTCTCCCGCCTGCGCGAGGCCGGTTACGCGGTCCGGCTGGAGCAGCTCTTCCTCCACCAGACCATCAGAGATCTCGCCGGGCGGCTCCGAGCCGCACCGGCGGCCGAACCACCCGAGGCGCCAGAGACGCCGTTCGGCCTGCTCAATCCCGAGGACCTGGCACGACTGCTGGAAGGCGAGGCGCGATGAGCGTGACGACGGGAGCCGCACGCGGTCTGGAGGACGCCTATCCTCTGGCCGCGCTGCAGGCGGGGATGCTCTACCACAGCGCGTACGAGCCGGACGCGGCCACCTACCACGACCTGACCACGATCACCTTGCGCGGCCGGTTCGACGCCGGGGCGTTCGAGGCGGCGCTGGCCGAGGTGACCGCCCGGCATCCCGTCCTGCGCACCTCGATCGACGTGGGCGGGTTCAGCGAGCCGTTGCAGCTCGTGCACCGTACGGCGACGCTGCCGCTGGAGGTGACGGACCTGTCGGGCGATCCGGCGGCGGCCGACCGGATGGCCGCGTGGTCGGAGGCGGAGAAGCGGCGGCCGTTCGACTGGGCCTCACCGCCGCTGGCCCGCGCGCACGTGCA
Organism: Nonomuraea endophytica; assembly: GCF_014203235.1. Lineage (GTDB taxonomy): Bacteria > Actinomycetota > Actinomycetes > Streptosporangiales > Streptosporangiaceae > Nonomuraea > Nonomuraea endophytica. The sequence continues at coordinate 382,361 of NZ_JACHIN010000011.1, forward strand.
CGTGCTGTCCGGTGAACTGTTCGCGTTCAGCCTGAGCTTCCACCACGCCATTCTCGACGGGTGGAGCGTGGCGTCCCTGGTCACCGAGCTGCTCCAGCGCTATCACGGACAGCTGACCGGTGAACGGCTGCCGCTCACCCCGCCCGGCGCCGCCTTCCGCGAGCTGGTGGCCGCCGAGCGCGCCGCGGTCGCCGCGCCCGAGACGCGCGACTTCTGGCACGCCCAGGTGGCCGGCGCCCCCGACACCCGGCTGCCCCGCCTGCCCGGCGAGCACGGCGAGCCGGGGGCCGAGGAACTGCGGCTGCCGCTGCCGGCCGACCTGCTGGAACGGCTCGGCGCGGCGGCCAGGGAGCTGGCGGTGCCGTTGCGCACGCTGCTGCTGGCCGCCCACCTGCGCGTGCTCGCCCTGCTCACCGGCGAGAGCGAGGTGATGACCGGCCTGGTCACGCACAGCCGCCCGGAGAGCGAGGCCGGTGAGGAGGTCCTCGGCCTGTTCCTCAACACCGTGCCGCTGCGCCTGGACGTGAACGCCCCCACCTGGGCGGAGCTGGCGCGCGGGGTGTTCGAGGCCGAAGTGGCGCTGCTGCCGCACCGGCGGTATCCGCTGTTCGAGATCCAGCGGGCGGCGGGCCGGTCCCCGCTGCTGGACGTGCTGTTCGACTTCCGCGACTTCCACGTCTACCGCGAGCTGCCCGGGATCGAGATCGTCGGCCAGGAGTTCTTCGAGCAGACCGACGTGCCGTTCGCGGCCGCGTTCAGCCGCTCGCGTGAGCACGGCGGGTTCGACCTGACGCTCACCTATGACCGGGCTCAGTTCGGTGGGGAGCAGATCGGGCGGATCGGGGAGTTCTACCTGATCGCGCTGGGTCAGGCCGCCGATCCGGCCGCCGATCCGCGGGCCGCCGATCTTTATCTTTCCCTCGACGCCGCCGCCATTGACGGATGGAACGGCACGGCGCGGCCGTACCCGAGTGGCGTGCTTCATGAGCTGATCGAGGAGCAGGCCGCGCGCGCGCCCGGCGCGCCCGCCGTCTGCTACGACGGCACGTGGATCACCTACGCCGAGCTGGCCGAGCGGGCGGGTGCCGTCACGGCGCGGCTGCTGGCCGCCGGCACGCAGCCTGGCGACGTCGTGGGGGTCTGTCTGGAACGGGGGCCCGAGTTGCTGCCCGCGCTGCTCGGTGTGCTCGGTGCCGGGGCCGCCTATCTGCCGCTTGAGCCTGATCTGCCGCCTGAGCGGCTGGCGTACATGATCGAGGACGCTCGGGCGCGCACGGTGCTGACCGGTCCGGCGGGAAGTTCTTCGCTGCCGGACGGTGTCGGTCTTCCGCTTGACGGGCCCTCGCCCGCCCTCACCGGCGCGCCGCCGCGCGTGCATCCTGACGCGCTGGCGTACGTGATCTTCACCTCCGGCTCCACGGGGCGGCCCAAGGGGGTCGGCGTCTCGCACCGGGCGATCGTCAACCGGCTGCTGTGGATGCAGGAGGCGTTCGGGCTGGGCGCGGACGAGCGGGTGCTGCACAAGACGCCGCTGTCGTTCGACGTGTCGGTGTGGGAGCTGTTCTGGCCGCTGATGGTCGGCGCCGGGCTGGTGGTCGCCGAGCCCGGCGCCCACCGCGACAGCGCCCGGCTGGCCTCCTTCGACGTCACCACCATGCATTTCGTGCCGTCCATGCTGGAGTTGTTCCTCGACGAGCCCGGCCTGCCGGCGCTGCGCCGGCTCATCTGCTCCGGCGAGGCGCTCGGCGCCGAGCTCGCCGCCCGCTGCCACGAGCGCCTCCCCCAGACCGAGCTGCACAACCTGTACGGGCCCACGGAGGCGGCCGTCGACGTCACCTGGCACCCCTGCGAGCCGGGCGAACGGCTGGTGCCCATCGGCCGGCCCGTCGCCAACACCCGCCTGGAGGTCCTCGGCGCCGACGGCCGGCGGGTCCCCGTCGGCACCCCGGGCGAGCTCTGCCTGGGCGGCGTCCAGCTCGCCCGCGGCTACGTCAACCGGCCGGAGCTCACCGCCGAGCGGTTCGTCCCCGACCCGTACGGCCCGCCCGGCGCCCGCCTCTACCGCACCGGCGACGTGGCCCGCTGGCTCCCGACCGGCGAGGTCCAGTACCTCGGCAGGACCGACTTCCAGGTCAAGATCCGCGGCCAGAGGGTGGAGCTCGGCGAGATCGAGGCGCTGCTGGCCGCCGATCCAGCGGTACGCGCCGCCGTCGTCGTGCTGCGCGGCGAACGGCTGGTCGGCTACGTCGTCCCCGAGGGCGACGAACTGCCCGATCTCACCCCGGCACTGCGTCAGAAGCTGCCCGAGCACATGGTCCCGGCCACGTGGGTCCACCTGGACGCGCTGCCCGTCACCGCCAACGGCAAGCTCGACCGGGCCGCCCTGCCGGAGCCGGGTGACGCCGGGCGGGCGCCGTACATGCCGCCGCGCGACCCGTTCGAGGCCAAGCTGGCGACGCTGTGGGAGCAGACGCTCGGTGTCGACGACCTCGGCGTGCACGACGACTTCTTCGCCCTCGGCGGCCACTCGCTGCTGGCCCTGCGCCTGACCATGCGGCTGCGCAAGGAACTGGGCCGCGACGTGCCGCTGTCGACCGTGCTCACCGCGCCGACCGTCGCCAAGCTCGCCGTCGAGCTGCGCCGTCCCCAGGACAACGACGGCGCACCGGAACGCATCGTGCCGCTGCGGACCACCGGCGAGCGTGACCCGATCTTCCTGTTCCACGCGCTCGGCGGCCAGGTCTTCCGCTACCTGCCGCTGACCCGCCACCTCGGCTCCGACCAGCCCGTCTACGCCGTCCAGGCGGCCGGTCTCGCCCCCGGGGAGAAGCCGCACGCCACGCTCGCGGAAATGGTCGACGACTACACCGACCACCTGCTCAAGATCCGGCCGCACGGCCCGTACGTGCTGGGCGGCTACTGCATCGGCGGCAACATCGCCCTGGAGACCGCCCGCCGCCTGCGCGAGATGGGCGAGGAGGTGCCGCTGCTCGTCCTGTTCTACTCCGACGCCAACGAGCCCGTGCTGCGCGCCTCCCTGGAGGACGACGCCGTCCTGCTCACCCACGCCCTCGCCGGCGGCAAGGTCCAGGTCGACCTCGACGACCTGCACCGGATGAGCCCGGACGAGCGGCTGCTCGCCGTGATCGACGCCGCCGCCCGCGCCGACACCCTGCAGCCCGACACCGCCGACCTGCGCCAGGCCCGCCGTTTCGTCGACGTCTTCCGCGCCAACGCGCACGCCGTCGGCCACTACCGGCACGCCCCCTACGACGGGGACGTCCTGCTGTTCTCGCCCGCCGCCGAGGGCGTCCCGCCCGACGACATGGGCTGGAGCGACGTCGTCACCGGCCGCCTGCGCATCTCGCCCATCCACGGCGAGCGTTTCACCGTCATGTACGAGCCCCGGGTCGCCTTGGCGGCCGCCGAACTGAGGAGCACCATCGACCATGGCATCACCCCCCACGACTGAGCCGCCCGCGACGCTGTGGAAGAACCGCGACTTCCTCAAGCTGTGGAGCGGCGAGAGCCTGTCACTGGTCGGCTCCCAGGTGACCGTGCTCGCCATGCCGATCGTCGCGTACCTGTGGCTGCACGCCTCCGTCGCCGAGATGGGCGTGCTCGGCGCGCTGTCCAGGCTGCCCATGGTGCTGTTCTTCGTCGTGGGCGTCTGGGTGGACCGGATGCGGCGCCGTCCCGTGCTCATCTGGAGCGACGTCATCCGCGCGCTCATGCTGGCCACCGTGCCGCTGCTGTTCGTCATGGACATGCTGACGCTGTGGTGGCTGTACGTGGTCGTGCTCGTGATGGGCGTGTTCGGGGTGCTCTTCGAGATCGCCTACCGGTCGTACCTGCCGGTGCTGGTCGCCCCCGAGCACCTCGGTGACGGCAACAGCAAGCTGCAGCTCAGCGACTCCATCTCCAAGGCGGTCGGGCCCAGCCTGGCCGGCGTCCTCATCGCCATCCGCTCGGCGCCGCTGGTCATCCTGGTCGACGCGATCAGTTACGTCCTGTCGGCGCTCTGCCTGATCTCCATCCGCAAGCGCGAGGACCCGCCGCCGCCCGACGAGGGCGGCAGCATGATCGCGGCCATCCGCGCGGGCTTCGGCTGGGTGATGAGCCACCCGGTCGTCCGCCCGCTGGCCATCGCCAGCGCCGTCTACTCCTTCTTCGACATCGGCATCCTGCAGACCCTCTACATCCCGTACGTCATCGACGGCGCCGGGGTGCCCGCCGGTTGGGTCGGCGGCGTGCTGGCCGTCGGCGGGATCGGGGCGGTGGCCGGTGCGTGGCTGTCGGTGCGCCTCATGAAGGGGGCCGGGCCTGGACCCACCATGTTCTGGTCGACGGTGATCGGCAACAGCGCGCTGATCCTGGTGCCGCTGGCCGGTGGGCCGGTGTGGCTGGCGATCACGATGCTGGCGTTCTCGCAGTTGCTGGTCGGGTTGTGCACGCAGGTGTTCGTGGTCAACAACATCACCGTGCTGCAGTCGGCCACGCCCCGGGAGCTCATGGGGCGGGTCATCGCCACCATCTGGGCGATGGGGCTGGTGCCGGCGCCGCTGGGGGCGCTGGTGGCCGGGTTCCTCGGCCAGGCCGTGGGGATGCGGCCCGTCGTGCTGGTGGCCGCGGTGATCGGCGCGGTGGTGCCGATGATCGTGCTGGCGATGTCGCCGATCCCCCGCATGCGCGAACTCCCCCAGGCACCGGCCACCGCCTGACCCTGACCGGGCGCGGGCCCCACCGGGGTCCCGCGCCCGGCCTGATTACGCGCCGAGTCTCGTCACGCGTCGAGGCCGGTCACGCGTTGAGTCTGCTCACGCGCTGAGTCTGCTCACGCGTTGAGTTCGGCGAGCCAGCCCAATTGCTCGGCGCGGTCTTCCACGGTGGGCGCGTTCAGGCCGACGATCAGCCGGGTGGCGCCCGCCTTGCGGTAGGCGGCCAGCCGCTCGCGGACCCGGTCGGGCGTACCGCACAAGGACAGGGCGTCGACAAGATCGTCGGGTACCTCCTCCATGGCCTCGCCCAGGTCACCGTCGAAGTAGGCGTCCCGCACCCGCCCCGCCGCCGGGCCGAACCCGAGGCGATGCGCGAGCCGGTTGTAGAAGTTGACGCCCCGCGTGCCCATCCCGCCCAGGTACAGCGCCAGCATCGGCCGGATCAGGTCACGCGCGTAGTCGGCGTCGTCGTCCACCATGGCCATGACCATCGGCGAGACCTCCACCTCGGCCACGTCCCGTCCGGCGCGGGCCGCCCCGGCCCGCAGGTGGGTCATGGTCTCGGCGAGGTGCTCGGGCGGGAAGTGGATCGGCAGCCACCCGTCCGCGATCTCCCCGGCCAGTTCCACCGCCTTGGGCCCCATGGCCGCCAGATGGATGGGCAACGGCTGCCGCGCCGGCGAGACGGTCATGCTCAGCGCCTTGCCCCGGCTGTCCGGCAGCGGCAGCACGATCTCCGGCCCCGCGTGCTCCACCGGCCGCCCTTCCAGCGCGGTACGCACCACAGCGACATAGTCGCGTAAGTGGGCCAGCGGCCGTGCGTACCTCTGCCCGTGCCACCCCTCGGCCACCTGCGGCCCCGACGCGCCGAGACCGAGCAGGAACCGCCCGCCCGACACCCGGTCGACCGTGGTCGCCGCCATCGCCGCCGAGATCGCGGTACGCCCGGTCACCTGGATCACGCCCGTGCCGAGGCCGATCCGCTCGGTGCCGGCCGCCAGCCAGGCCAGGGTGGTAGCCGGATCAACCCCATAACCCTCCGAAGCCCACGCCGAGTCGTAGCCGAGCCGCTCCGCCTCACGCACGAGCGCCAACTGGGCATCATGACCGGCCGCCACCGGGCCGAGAGTGCCGATACTGAATCCGAGCCGCACTGCCCGCCTCCTCGTAGGCCGATTTCGGCCTACTCTTCCGCAGAAGCCACGCCGAGACCAGAGCGCTGCCCGATAAGGGCCCACCCGCCAATCACCGAAGGGCGGGTAGGCCCCTTCGACGCCCAGGGCCGTGCAGCCCGGGTCCCTAGCGCGCCCTCCGGCACAGTGGCTCATGTGCTGCGGAGGCGTTCTGTCACCGTACGCTCACCGGACCGGCACGCACAGGCCCAGAGTGTTCATGGGTCTAGACCAGCCTTACCAGGCGAGCGCGGAAAAGGGCTCCTCGCCCTGCCAAACCCGCCGGCGAGGGAGATCCGGATCGGCCTGCCCGGCCGGCGGGTTCGCGTGGAGGTCGACGCGGTAAAGCTCGCCAGGATGTTCACCGCACGCGCGCGTCACGCCCTCAGTGCCCTGCCGGACCTCGCTCAAGACCGACACCAGCAGATAGCGGCCCGACAGGTCTGTGCTGTAGGCCATGACGACGCCGCAGCCCGAACGGAAGGCAACCCCGGCCGGCTGCTGTCGCGGGAGCCCCTTCATCGGGAGTTCCGCCGCCGGGAGTTCCTTCGCGGGGGGTTCCTTGGCCGGGAGATCTACCACGCTGATCGACTCGCCGGACGAGTCGCCGTCGCTCGTCCACATCGCCACCCGGCCGTCGGGAAGCGAGAGCGCGGAGCCGTCCATCAGCGACGCGAACGTGTGCAGCTTCCTGGCGGCCAGCAGATCGTCGCCGGGCCGGGTGACGTCCAGCGCCACGATATGGGATCTGCCACGGCCCATGACCGCGCGGTAGGCGAGGGTCTCGGCGTCCCTCCAGTGCAGGGCCAGCCCGCCGTCACTGTACGGGCCGTGCTGGGGGCCTCGGGTCGACCATTCGCGCTTCTGGCCGATCAGGCCGACCACGGTCTCGCTGATCTCGACGCTGTCATCCGGATCGGGCAGGAGTCTGGAGTAGGCGATCACGCCGGTCCCGGAGACGGCCAGGTCCATGACCCAGCCCTCCAGGTCGCCACCCACCTGGTCGCCGACGGTCGCGCCGCCGTCACCATCCATCCGGACACGGTGGACACGCGACTTCCGCTCGCCGAACGCGCCGTCGCCCTGCGTGGTGACCGCGGCCAGGTAGGCGCCCGGGGTCACGTCCCTGGCGACCGCGGTGAACTGGTAGAACTCCGGATCGGGCGCCTGGACGCGGGTCGCGCCGCCGTCGTCGAGGTCCACGACCATGAGGGTGGAGCCGGTGATCGCCAGGACGTGCCTGGGCGTCCCGTCAGAGGTACGGCTGGCCACGGGCTCAGCCGGCGCCTGCCGTACGAGGAAGACCGCGAAGGCGCCGATGGCTGTGAAGACGGCGACCAGCACGATCGGGCGCCACGGCAGGCGCGGCAGTTCCAGGGCGGCGCGCGCCCCGAACAGGACCAGCAGGGCAGGAGTGAGCGTCCAGGCGATCTGCGGCCAGGGCGTCGCCTCGAAGATGACGGGGTCGATCGAGCAGACGGCCCCCGCGGGCAGGGCGCCGACAACGTCCGCGGCCTGCAGCAGGGCGTGGTTGAGAGCGATCAGCACCACGGCCGTGCCGGTGGCGAGCCGCGGAATGCCGGACCGCCGGACACTCACCCAGCCGAGCAGCAGCGCCGTGGCGACGGCGATGGCGTTCGCGGCGGAGAGCAGGTAGCCGGGCAGGACCATCGTCCACAGCGGCCTGGCCTCGACGCCCGACCACGAGCAGAACACCGTCTGACCGTCGTCGGGCAGCCACTGCCTGACCAGGCCCGACACGACAACCAGAAAGGCCCCGAACCACCATAAGCGCGCCACTGCGTGATCCTTTCGGGATCACACCCTCCCGTCAACAAAGGTGGCCGGGCACCCTGGACCACATGATCGTGTTCGGCACAGGCGCGTCGTGACCGCGGGCAGGTCGACCGGGTGCCGACCGCCCTCGACACCGGCATGTAGCCGCTGTGGATGGCCGACCTGGGCTCTCACGTTCCGGCCCGGCTGGTGTCACGGACGGGTGCGGGTGCCGCCATCGCGGGCGATCGGCGGGAGAGCAGGTAGCCCGTCAGCGCGGTGAGCAGGCCGGCCAGGCCGGCGGCCGCGAAGCCGCCCGCCGGCATTGACACGTCGATCGCCGTCCCCACGACCGGTGCGCCGAGTGCGAACCCCGCGCTCGCGGCCGAGGCCTGCAGGCCGGTCGCCTCGCCACGTACGCTGACCGGCGCCAGCCGGCTCACCGCGTCGGAGACCGTGGAGAGGGTCGGCGCGGTGAGCAGACCGGCGCCGATCATGGCCACGCACAACCACGGCCAGTCACGGGCGAGTCCCGCCGGGATCGTCACCAGCCCGAGCAGGCCGAGCAGCAGCCAGGTGGGCATCGGACGCGGCAGCGCTCCGTACACCAGACCGCCGACGACGGACGTGACGCCGAACACGGCGACGACCACGGCGGCCCACGAGAGCTGACCGGTTGCCTGGAGGGTGGCGACGATGGCCAGGTCGACGCCGCTGAGCAGCATCGCGACGCCGAAGCCCATCGTCAGAACGGCGATCATGCGCGCGCCCAGCCACTCCCGGCGGCCGGGCCGTTCCGCCGCCTCGTCCTCTGCCTCGTCGGCGGCGCGCAGCGGCGGGTTGAGCAGGGCGATCGCCGCTCCACCGGCGACGATGACGGCGCCCAGGCCCCACGCCACCACGCCGGGCGAGATGCTCGCCGCGAAGAGGATCACCACCGCCGGGCCCACTACGTACGACAGCTCGCCCACCACCGACTCCAGCGCGAACGCCGCCTGCCGTTGCCCGGCCGTGGTCATCGCGGCGATCGCCTGCCTGGTGACCGACTGGATCGGCACCATCAGCAGACCGGCGGCGAAGGAGGCGACCAGCAAGATCACGTACGGCAGCACCGGCACGGCCAGCCAGAACACGATCTGCGGCACGATCGTGAGCACCAGCACGGTGCGCAGCCCCCGCCGGTCGATCAGACGGCCCAGCAGCGGCCCGCCCAGCGCGACACCGGCGGTGAGCGACGCCACCGCGCCGCCGGCCGCCGCGTAACTCATGTCCAGGGCGAGCACGACGTACATCGTCAGCGCCATCGCGTCGGCCGTGATCGCGGTACGGGCGAGCAGCGAGATGCCCAGCAGGGGCGACATCCCCCGCACCGCGAGCACGTGGCGAAACCTCGTCATTGATCTGACGGTAGGTCGTCGGCGAGGCTATAGGAAGTCGTTAATTCGTTGTGCCGGATATAATGAACGCTTATGGCACGCGACCTCGAGACCGCACTGCTGCGCACGTTCGTCACCGCCGTACGCGCGGGCAGCATCAGCCGCGCGGCGGCGGCGCTCGGCAACACCCAGCCCGCGCTCAGCCAGCAGTTGCGCAGGCTGGAGAGCGTCGTCGGCAGTCCGTTGCTGCACCGGTCGCCGTCCGGCGTGTGGCCGACCCGGACCGGCGAGGAGCTGCTGCCCTACGCCGAGCGCATTCTCGCGCTGTCGGCACAGGCGCTCGCCGAAACCGGACGTGCGCTCACCGGCCACTGCGGCGTCGGACTCCTGGAGGATCTCGCCGTCTCACGCCTTCCGCAGGCGCTCGCCGACCTCGCGCGGCTGCACCCCGAGGCGACGCTGGAGGTGCTGATCCTGTCCGACGCGGCGATGCGCCAGGCCTACGACACGGACCGCATCCAGCTCGTCCTCGACGAGGTGCCGGACCTTCCCTGGCCGCCGCGCTGGACCGTGCGTCTGCCGCTGGTCTGGGCGGCCGGGCCCGGCGTCGCCGTCGACGCCGATCCGCTGCCGGTGGTGCTGTTCTCCAACACCTGCGCATGGCGTACGGCGGTGCTGGAGGCGATGGAGGGCAGCGGGCGGCGCTGGAGGGTGGCGTTCGAGAGCAACAGTCTGGCCGGAGTTCTCGCCGCGCTGCGTGCCGGGCTCGGCGTCGCCGCACTGATGCCCGCCAACCTTGAACCGGCCATGGCCTGCCATGACGCCGCGTTGCCCACTTTGCCGGACGTCGAACTCGGCCTCGCCCGCCGCCCCGGCACCGAAGGCGACGCGCTCATCGACGCCGTGGAGACCGCCCTGCGGCGGATGATCTGAGCTCAGGTCCTCGCGGGGCGCAGGACCATGAGCGAACCCTCCAAGGTCGCGACCATGGCGAAGGGGAACCGGTCGAGCTCAAGACAGAGCGCGACGTCATCCGGGTGAACTCCCTGACGTACTCCCTGCGCCAGTTCGGCCGCGGCACGCGACTCGCCGGCCCGGCGAAGGTACTCACCGGCGTCCGCCCCGGCCTCGGTCACCCTCCGGGCGATGTACTGAGCACAGGCCAGGTCTTCATCGGCCCGCCCGTCCTCGCCGGTGACCACGAACGTGACGCTGTCGCTCCCCCGCGCCCGCAAGATCTCGGCCGTCGCCTCCGCCACCACGAAGCCGGCGCACAACACCAGCTCCGCCTCCTTGACCGCGAGCGCGCCGACCGTTCCCGCCGTGGTCTTCTGTACGACCGTCCGCCCGCCCAGGTCGGCGGAGCGCAGCAGACCCGGCGAGTTGACGGCGTCGAACCCGGGCGCGGCCGGGCCGTCCTTGAGCGCCACCCAATCCGGATGCCGGGCCTTGAGCGCCAAGGCCTCGTCCAGCGACTCGGCGAGAACGATCTTTTCTGCTCCCCGGGCGAAGGCCCAGGCCGCGACGGTGAAAGCACGCATGACGTCGACGACAACCGCCACGGACGGCACTTCGGCCAGATCAGGGATACCAAGGAAACGGGCGTACATTCCGGACATGTTCGCATATACCCCGGTGCCCTGAGCTCTGGCGCTGCCGTGGACGCCTTAGGAGCGTAGAGCGCCGATCTTTCTGAGCCACTGGTCGCAGTTGGCGCAGGCGGCCCTGGGCTGCCAGCGCTGCGAGGTCACCTTACCCTCCCAACTGCCGCCGGGGTGCCAGACCAGGGCGTTGAAGACCAGGGTGTTGCGCGGGATCTGGTTGACGGCGGTGACCGCCGCGGGCTGCGCGTGCAGGTACTTCTTCAGCGCGTCCACCTCGGCGCACGACTCCTGCGGCCAGTCCATCGCCTGGTGGGTGCCCTCCAGAAGCCGGGCGATGAGCGGATGGTCGGGGAAGCCGTGCTTGTCCTTGCCGCTGATGCCGGTATAGAGCTGCCCGGCGTCGCCGACGACCGCCAGGCCCGCGATGACCCGGCCGTTCTTCTTGTCCAGCGACATCATCCCGGCGGCGTTCTGCCTGCTGAGCGCCAGTGCGGTGCCGCTGGCCCGGTTCTTGGCGTCGGTGATCGCGGCCGCGTTCATGGCCTGGGCCTGGCGGTCGCTTTCGACCAGGTCCATGGCCTGCTGGTCGGCGACGTAGTAATCCCAGGCCCCGCGGTCGCTGTCGCTCGCGAGCCACTTCCCGAAGTCGTCGACGGCCGTGGCCGGGGCGCCGTTGTTGGCGAGGAAGCTCTCCATCGACCTGAGCTTCCTCTCCAGGGCCTCCATCGCGTCCTGGCTGAAGGTCGAGTGCGGCGTGTACGACTTGGCCAGCGCCGACACCTGCGTACGCCTGCGGTAGAACCAGTCCTTGATGGTCTGCGCCTTGGCGGTGGAGGCGGGGATGGGCGCGTAGAACTGGTAGGGCTCCATGGCCGGGTCCTTCCTCGAAGGAGACGCCGCCCGGGACCGTTCCAGAGCGGCGGGCCAGCTCAACGTATGCCGGGGACCGCCCGCGAAGAACCCCTTTCGCCTGTCCTGAAGTGGACTACGGGCGCAGCAGCACCTTGATGGCGCGGCGCTCGTCCATGGCCCGGTATCCCTCGGCCGCCTGGTCGAGCGGGAGGGTCAGGTCGAAGACCTTGCCGGGGTCGATCTCGCGGTTGAAGATCAGCTCGATCAGCCGGGGAAGGTACTGGCGTACCGGCGCGGGACCGCCGTGCAGGTGCACGAGGGAGAAGAACAGCTCGTCGCCCGGCAGGGCGACGTCGTGGGCGACGCCGACGTATCCGACGTGGCCGCCTGGGCGGGTGGAACGGATGGCCTGCGTCATGGACTCCTGGGTGCCGACGGCCTCGATGACGCTGTGGGCGCCGAGCCCGCCGGTGAGCTCCTTGATCCGGCCACGCCCGCGTCGCCGCGTTCGGTGACGATGTCGGTGGCGCCGAACTCCACGGCGAGCCGCCGGCGGGGCTCGTGGCGGCTCATCGCGACGACGCGCTCGGCGCCGAGCTGCCTGGCGGCGAGCACCGCGCACAGCCCGACCGCGCCGTCACCGACGACGACCACGGTCTTGCCGGGGCCCGCCTGGGCGGCGACGGCGCCGAACCAGCCGGTGCCCAGCACGTCGGAGGCGGCCAGCAGGCTCGGAACCAGGTCCGGTTCGGGCGTGGCCGGGGTGGCGACGAGGGTGCCGTCGGCGAGCGGGACGCGCGCCAGCTCGGACTGGGTGCCGATCGTGCCCATCACGATCCTGTGGACGCACCCGCTCTGGTAGCCCGACCGGCAGATCTCGCAGGTGTTGTCGCTGGCCACGAAGGACCCGACGACGAACTGGCCCGGCCGGACGGTGCTCACCTGGCTGCCGACCTCTTCGACGACGCCGACGTACTCGTGGCCCATCGGGGCGGGACCGTCCATCTTCTCGATGCCGCGGTACGGCCACAGGTCGGAGCCGCAGACACAGCTCGCCGCCAGGCGGATGATCGCGTCGGTGGGCTCGATGATCGCCGGGTCCTGGCGCTGTTCCACACGGACGTCGCCTGGGGCGTGCAGCACTACTCCACGCATGGGTGGGCTCCTTCGTGGCCGGCTTCTTCCATCCCCCTGTTTCCGCTGAGGGGCCGGGGCATCTGCGGCCGAGGAGAGGATGACCGTCTCCAGCGCGTTCCTTTGACCTGGTCGATCGGCAGTGTCCGAACCGTGACTTGACGCGGACCCTTCCCACATTCACGCTTATGTCTACTTGTTTAGTAGGAATTACCTGAAAGGGGATGTGGTGCGCGCACTCATCCTGCTCGGCCTGGTGGGATTAGCCGCCCAGCTCGTCGACGGCAGCCTGGGCATGGCCTACGGCGTCACCTCCACCACGCTTCTGCTGGCGATCGGCACCAATGCCGCCGCCGCCTCGGCAACCGTCCACCTGGCCGAGATCGGCACCACGCTGGCCTCGGGCATCTCCCACTGGCGCTTCAACAACGTCGACTGGAAGGTCGTCGCCAAGATCGGCATCCCGGGCGCGGTCGGCGCCTTCGCCGGAGCCACGTTCCTGTCGAGCCTGTCGACCGAGCTCGCCGCGCCGATCATGTCGATCATCCTGCTCAGCCTGGGCATCTACATCCTCATCCGCTTCACCGCCTACGGGCTGCCGAAGGGCAACCTGGGCAAGCCGCTGCGCAAGCGCTTCCTGGCGCCGCTCGGCCTGGTCGCCGGGTTCGTGGACGCCACCGGTGGCGGCGGCTGGGGGCCTGTCGGCACGCCCGCCATCCTGGCCAGCGGCCGCATCCCCCCGCGCAAGGTGATCGGCTCGATCGACGCCAGCGAGTTCCTGGTGGCGATCGCGGCCAGCGTCGGGTTCCTGATCGGCATCGGCTCGGAGAACATCAACTTCGCCTGGGTCGGCGTCCTGCTCCTCGGCGGCGTGATCGCCGCGCCCATCGCCGCCTGGCTGGTCCGGCACATCCCGCCGCGCATCCTGGGCTCGGCCGTCGGCGGCGTGATCATCCTGACGAACGTGCGTACCCTGCTGCGCAGCGACTGGATCGACGCCCCCGGCAACGTGCAGGCCATCGCCTACATCGTCATCGCCGTGATCTGGGTGGCCGCGATCGTCTACTCGGTACGCGAGTACCGGCGTGACAAGGAGAACGAGTCCGTCGAGGCCATCGAAGCCGAACTGCGGCAGCGCGCGGCCGAAGAAGGGGAGAAGAGCCCCGCCTGATCATGCCAGCGACGCTTCCCGGCCGTCTCGGGCCGGGATCGCGGGGCCGCCATCCCATGCGCCGGTCCCGCGCTCGGGGAAAGACCGCGGGGGCGGTGATGAGGCAGTTCGCACCGGTTGTAGCAGCCGGTTTCGTGATGACCGCGCTCGGCACGCCGAGCGCGGTCTTTCCGCTGCCCGTGAAGACGCCTCCCGGCCCGGGTACTGCTGCCGCCCGACGTTCACCAGCGCGACCCCGCTCGTGATGCGCTGACCCCCCTTGACCGCCTACGGAGTCCCGCACACCCACCCATCCCCACTCACGTCCGCACACCCAGTCAAGAACACCCCGACACCAAGGAGCCCCTTTCGTGAAGCCGAGCCATCACCCGCTCAGGCACCGGAGCGGTACATGACGCGCACCTCCGCCCGCACCCAATACGCCCTGCGAGCCATGGTCACGCTCGCCGCCGCCGACGGCCCTCTGACGGCCGGGCGCATCTCGGCCAGCCAGGACATCCCCCGCCGGTTCTGCGACAACATCCTGCTCCAGCTGCGCCGGGGCGGCCTCGTGATCAGCATGCGCGGCCCCGAGGGCGGCTACCGCCTGGCCCGCCCGCCCGAGACGATCTCCCTGGCCGACGTCATCGTGGTCGTCGAGGGCATCGACCAGGACCACGACCACTTCCCCGGCGCGGCCGCACCCCTGGCCGCCGTGTGGAGCGAGATCCGCGAGCACGAGACCAGGCTGCTCAGCGAGATCACCCTCGCCCAGATCGTCACCACCTTCCGCGGCCACAGCACCCGCGCCTCCTGACCCTCCACGTCGAGGCCGGATCGGGTGACCTCGCCTGGACGCGTGGGGTTGACGTGCCCCGAGAGGCACGTATCTTTCGCTTAGGAAAGTTTCCTAAGAATTGCCCTCCGTCGTACGCACCCGGGGTCAGGCCTGCACCGGGGCGTACGGAACCATCCGTCACCAGTACATAGGAGAGGGTATGAGAAGAACCCCGCGCGCCCTCGCGGCGACCGCGCTCGCGGTGGGAGCCATCACCGTCGCGTCGGGCGCGCTGATCCCGGCGTCGGCCCAAGCCGGTGATTGCGAATACGCCATCGGCCAGAATTCGTTCTCCGCCCGTTGCGCGACGAGCGGCCCCGCCTACCAGTACCGCGCGTATGTCCAGTGCGTCAACGGCCGCCGCGACGGCGGCTGGACGACGACCAACAGCGGCCAGTGGAGCGCGGCCAGTTGCGGTCCGTGGTGGATCGACCGGCTGAGCTACGGCCTGGACGTGCGCCCGGTCCCCTGATGTGCACACCGCGGTACCGCCTCTCGGGGCGGTACCGCCTCGCCATCCCTTGCTCTCTGACAACGGACAGTTGACACTGATCACAACCGGGGGAAAAGTGCCATCCACCCTCAGGGAGTGATCGCCGTGGCCCCTCCGAACCATCACACCCCCTCACGCCGCCGCTTACTGAAGTCCGGGATCGTCCTGGGCGCCGCCACCGGCATCGGCGGCACCACCGCGGCCGCCGACTCGACCGCCTGGGAACCCGTGCGCGACCCGCGCGAGAAGAGCATGGTCAACGTGCCGTTCGAGGGCTTCGAGAAGGTCAGGACCGGGCTCATCGGCCTCGGCAACCGGGGCGGCAGCCAGGACCTGCGGTTCGCCGCCGTCTCCACGATCACCGCCGTGTGCGACATCCGGCCGGAACGGGTCACCCGCACCATCGCCCGCATCATGGAACAGGGCTTCCAGGACGTCGAGCCGGTCGGATACTCGGCGGGCGAGGAGGACTTCCTCAAGCTCGTCCAGCGCGACGACATCGACCTGATCTACGTCGCCACCCCCTGGGAGTGGCACTATCGCCAGGCCAAGGCTGCCATGGAACACGGCAAGCACGTCGCCGTCGAGCTGCCGATCTCCCCGCACCTGGAGGAGATCTGGAACCTGGTCCGCATCTCGGAACGCACCCGCAAGCACTGCATGCTCCTGGAGAACGTCAACTACTTCCGGCCCGAGCTGCAGATGTTCAACATGGTCCGGGCGGGGCTCTTCGGCGACCTGCAACACGGTTCCGGTGGTTATGTCCACGACCTGCGCTGGCCGTACCTGTTCGGCGGGGCCTATCATCCCGAGCACTGGCGGCGGCGCTGGCAGACGCGGATGAACGCCCTGCACTACCCGATGCACGGCCTGGGTCCGGTGTCGGCGGCCATGGGCATCAACCGCGGCGACCGCTTCGACGAACTGGTCGCCGTCGCGTCCCTGCCCAAGGCGCTGGCCCTGTTCCGCGAGGAGGATCCGCGGGTGGGGCCGGACCACTCGTCGTGGCAGGACAGGCCGTACATCTCGGGTGACCGGCACACCTGCTTCGTCACCACCGCCGCCGGCCGGTTCATCCGGGTCGAGCATGACGTGAACTCCCCGCACCCGTACACCAGGGAGACCACGCTCACCGGGACCAGGGGGTCGATCGAGCTCGACAACGCCCGGGTCTACCTCGAGTCACTCGGCCACAACGACCACGCGTGGCGGACCGGCGGCGCGTACACCGGCATTCTGAAGCAGCACGACCACTGGCTGTGGCCCTTGCTGGAACGGCTGGCCGGCCAGTACGGCGGGCACGGCGGCGGCGACTTCGTCTCCATCTTCCGCCTCGTCCAGCTGATGCGGCTCGGCCTGACCCCCGACATCGACGTCTACGACTCGGCGGCGTGGTGCTCGGTGATCCCGCTCAGCCACGAGTCGCTGAAGACCGAGCGCCTGCATCCGGTCAAGGTGCCCGACTTCACCCGTGGCCGGTGGAAGGAGGCACGTCCCACGTTCGACCGCCCGCAGCCGGAGGACCCACAGCTTCAAGGCAGATGACGTCGTCACCCGCTGAGCCGACATACCTCGGACATACCGGCGATTCCTACGATCCTTCACGTGAGAAGCATTCGACGCGAGAAGGAAGACGTCATGCGCCGTATCACGGTGACCTGCGCCCTGCTGGCCGTCCTCGGCAGTGGGTTGCCACTCGCCACCGCGACGCCGGCCGTGGCCGCTGCCTGCACCAGCAAGACGCTGCACTACTACCCCGGTTCCGGGTTCGCGCCGCGTCCTCGCTACGGGGAGGTCGAGGTCAAGATGAAGATCTGCGGATCGAACCAGGACACCTGGACCGTGAGCGACGTCAACTACTGGCGCAACTCCACCGGCAAGGCCCTCGGGTTCGAGTTCGACAGCGTCCGGGTGCCCGAGGAGAGCTCGGGCACCCGGACCTACAGCGGGGTGAAGCGGCGCTACAAGGAGTGGAAGCTGAAGATCACCGCAAGCACCTGCCCCGCCAAGATCTGCACGCGTTCTTACGGATTCACCGCACGGATCGAGGTCTACATGGAGGGCAACGGCCGCTACAGGTGGAACCGGTGGAACAAGACCACCAGCAGCGCCCCGGGCGTCGTCCTGTACACGACGCGCTGAGCGATTCAGCGGCCAACCACGTCCAGAGCCGGGTCCCGTCTCAGCACTGCCTGGTGCAGGCGGCGCAGTGCCGTTCCCGGCTCGATGCCCAGTTCGTCGGCCATGACGCGGCGGATGTCCCGATACACGTCGAGCGCTTCGGACGGCCGCGACGCCCGGTAGAGGGCCAGCATCAGCTGCGCACGCGGCCGTTCCCGCAGGGGATGCGCGGTGACGTGCCCGGCCAGCATCGGCATCAGCCCGTGGTGGTCGCCGACGGCCAGGCGCAGGTCGGTGTGGTCCTCCTGGGCGGCCAGGCGTTCCTCGTCCAGGCGCGCGGCCTCGGCACGGGCCCACGGCGCCCGGATGCCCGCCATCGCCTCCCCCCGCCACAGGGTCAGAGCCCGGTGGAACAGGTCGTCGGCCGCCGCGAGGTCTCCCTGCGCCTTCGCGGTGCGCGCCCGGCGCACCAGCAGCGAGAACAGCAGCGCGTCCACGTGTTCACGGGGAACGTTGAGCTTGTATCCCCCGGAAACGGTGGCGATGCCGGCGTGCGGCGAGAGCAGGCCGCGCAGCTTCGACACCACGATCTGTAACTGCTTGGCCGCCGTCGTCGCGGTGCTCTCGCCCCAGACCTGGGCGAGCAGGTGGTCCGCGGAAACCGGCTGCCCGGCGCTCAGCGCCAACCTGGTCAGGACTCCGACCCGTCGCTCGCCGGCCAGCGGGAGCCGCGTACCGCCCGCGCTGATCTCCCAGGGTCCCAGGACGTTGATCTCCATTCCCATCAGTGCGTGCTCCCGCGACCTTTCCGTCCGCCTCTCAGTTGATTTCCACTGTAAGGACGGGGCGGCCCCGGCGATGTCCGGTGAACGCCCTACATCCGGGCCGCGCGGAGTACCCGGCGCACGGCGCCACGCAGCCACTGGTGGGCCCCGTCGGCGGTGTGGCGCGGGTGCCAGGCCATGCCGATCGCCAGTGGCGGCAGCGGCAGCGGGATCTCCAGCAGGCGCAGCCCCATGGCGTGCGCCGCGTCGCTGAGCGGTGAAGGCGGCTCGCCCGGCGGCGCGGTCGGCACCAGGCAGACCACGTCGCCCGCCGCGGCCGGCGCCATCGCCGCCAGATGTCCGGGCAGGACGGCGATGACCCGCCGGCTGAGTCCTTGCTCGGCCAGGGCCGCGTCCAGCGGGCCGGTGAAACGTCCCGTGCGGCTGACCGCCACGTGTTCGGCCGCGGCCAGCCCGGCGGGCGTCAGGATTCCGTCGGCGAGCGGGTGCCCGGCCCTGACGCCGGCCGCCATCCGCAGCGTGACCAGCTCTTCGACCCGGGTCTCCGGGTCGACGTGGTCGATGGCCCCGATCTCCAGGTCGATCCGGCCCTCGCGCAGCGCGGGGCCCGCCTCCCACTCCTCGGCCAGCACCCGCAGCGAGACGCCCGGCGCCCGGCTGCGCGCCAGTTCCAGGAGTCCCGGCGCCAGCGCCGCGCCGACCAGGTCCGAGGCCAGCACAGTGAAGGTGCGCCGCAGCGCTGCGGGGTCGATCCCGCCGCGACCATGAGGTTTTTCGGGCTGTGGCGCGATCAATGGGGAGCTGTTACTGAACGTGACGACCGGGTCGGGTGTATTGGCGCGGGTCGCGATCTTGTAACACAGTGCTCATGGCTACG
>NZ_JACHIN010000012.1:0-149110 GCF_014203235.1 Nonomuraea endophytica
CGTAGCCATGAGCACTGTGTTACAAGATCGCGACCCGCGCCAATACACCCGACCCGGTCGTCACGTTCAGTAACAGCTCCCCATTGATCGCGCCAGAGCCCAATAACGAGATCGTCCACAGGCAGCAACCCATTAAGAATCGGGGTTGCCCCGTAAGTGCTCTTATGTCTACCTCGCCGGGAGCCTTCGATTACTCTCCGTTACTTTGGGGCGTACCTCGCCGACCCGAGCGGCGAGCCCTCTACACCAACTCCGGTGGCCACCCGCAGCGGGCGACAGGGAACTGGGCGCCGGTGGGCGGCCAGTCCGTCGCCTACACCAGCGGTCACGTCACCTACTCGTGGGTGGAGAAGCGCGGCTGACCGGCGTCCTCCTCCTGAGGCTCCGCCACACCGCCGCCTGACCCAGACGCCCGGACATAAGCGGACGAATGTGCTTGCCTGCGGCCCCGTAATGAGAATCGACCCGGCCAACCTGCTGGACCAGCTGAGCGCGCTCGTGCCCAAGGCCCACGAGAAGGGAGCCGGGTTGGGTCGGACCGGGGCGCCCTGCCGTGATTGCTCACGGTGGATTGCCCGGCCCGCCCGCCGCACCCGGCGTGCTGCTGTGAGCGGTGCCAGCAGGGTCGCTTCTGCTCGGCATAGTCGACGGGCCTGTGTTGCCGGCTATGGCTTTGGCGGCAGGTCCAAGGCGCGGGCGATGGCGGTGGCGACTGCGCCGGCGTGGTCGGGCAGATGCGATGTGGCCCAGTCGGAGGCCAGGTCCAGGAAGTCGGTCAGGTCTTTTTCTGCTCCGGCGAGGAGCTGACGTAGGTCTGCCACGTTCATCTCGATCGAGGGGCTGTTGTTCTGCTCGGTGTCGACGGTCAAGCGGACGGTGTCGTCGATGCGTTCAACACCTGGCGCCGGATCGTGGCCGAACGAGACGACTGCGCCGTCGATGGCGAGGAACCAGTCGCGCCATTCCTCCAGACCGCTGCAGCATCCGGGTAGCACGATGACGCCGGTGCTGGTGTCCGTGACGCGCAGGCCACCGGAGGCGAAGAGGTCCTCCATCGTGAGCAGCCCGTGCAGGGAGGCTTCGAGTGGGTCGGCGGGGCGGGGTGGCTCGTCGGCGGTGGGGTCGACGTTGTTGCAGTCGGCTATGCGCATCACTGCGGTGCCGACTTCGGCTGGGCTGAGCTGACCGTTGAGCGGGAGGTAGCCGTATGACTCGACCTCGGCGACCGGCCAGAGTGAGAAGCCGTCAAAAGCGTAGACCTCCAGGACGGGCTGCATCACGATCACCTGTGCAGTCTTCCTCAAGTCGCATCGATCCATCTCGCTTGACGACGCGCTGATCAGCCTATGCCCCTGGCGAGGAGCCGGTCCTTCGTGATTACAGGCGGTCGGGGAACGCGAGGATCTTGGCGCTGGGCTGGTAGCGGCCAGACAGGGCGGAGGCTGGAAGCGGGTCTGGTGGTGGGGGGCCTTTGCGGGTGGCCTGGTGGTAGTACTGGCACCAGCACGGCGGCGCCCGTAGCCCCCGCCGAAGCAGTGCACTGCAGAGGGACTACGCCGACGGTTCAGGGCAGCAGGGCGCGCCCGACGTGTTCTCGCCATCACCTGGAGCGAAACAGCAGATCCTCCGTGGCCCGTGCGGCACGTGCTGACTCAGGCGTCGCCCTGCGGTTGGTCTCCGGTTGCTGGAGGTGTGCTTCGAAGGCTTCCTGGAGGGCCGGGAGCATGTTGCCTTTGTTGCTGCTATTGGTGCGTAGCCGCAGAGGGGTCGACACAGCAGATTGGTCAGGGCTTACTAAAGCTCGAGATCAGCCTGAAGGAGGAGCGGTGTACAGACCGATGCGTTACCTCATCGCGCCGCTGGCGGCGGCGCTCATCCTGCCCATCGCTGCGTCGCCGGCTGCAGCCGACAACGTCGAGGTCACACTCGGGGGTTTGGGGTACGGGGGGGTGTCCAACTACAACCGGACCGTCTATGCGTGCGACACGGCGCCGGGCGATGGCAGGGTTATCAGCACTCAGTACAGACTGAGCACCTCCGGCAGCGGGGAAGTGGTCGATGTCAGCGGCCCCGCGTGCGGGACCAAACAGACGCCCCGCAACGTCCGGCAGATCCGGGTCTGCCAAACCTGGACAGGTCCCACGAGCTGTACCGCTTGGCATTCGGCCTGACGAATACCAAGCCTGGACGACCCGACTTGGGCCTGTGTGCCCAAGCCAGGTCAGCGGAAGTCGGCCAACCCGGGCAGGCGCTGCGCAGGGGCGCTCGGTCGCGAGCGCCTGCGACGTAGGCGCGACGTGGATGTGCTGGCCTGTACGGCATGGGCGTGGTGCTGGTGTTGATGGGCGCGAGCGGGTCGGGGAAGTCGACGCTGGCGAAGGCCTTGGCCACGGCGACGGGCGCTCCGGTCGTCTCCTATGACCAGCACCAGCGCCCGAGGCCGGGAGACGACGGCGTGCAGGCGGTGAGCGCGCAGGCGCTCGCCTCGGCCTGGCGCGAGCTGGCCGCCTGCTGCGCCTGCGGGGGAGTGGTGATCGTGGACGGGACCCACTGCCAGCGAAGCCGGCGCGTCACCGTCCGGGCCATCGCGGCCGCACACCACCTGCCCACCGTCGTCATCGCCCTCACACCTCCCTTGGAGGTGTGTCTGCGGCGGCAAGGGCAGCGTGGCCGTCGCGTCCCGGCGGCCGACGTCGCCCGCCAGCACGCCGCGGTACTGGCCGCTCTGCCCGTCCTGGCGCAGGAGGGACACGCGGCCGTGCTGTTCGCCTCCGCGCGTGAACGATCTTCCCGTCCATGACGTCTCGGCTGCCACAGTGGACCGATGGAACAGCCAGCGTTGTAGGCGGCGCTGCTGGAGCGGCTGGGCGCCGAGGCCGCGCAACTGGCCTGGCCAGAAGAGCCGGTCCGGCCGGGCGAGCAGGTGAGCGTGCTGTTCGCCGGCGAAGTCGGCGACGACGACTTCACCGCCCAGATCACCGTCCGCCGCGGAGCACGGCTGGTACGCCAGCGCGTCTACGCCGGGTGGGATGGCGTCTCGTTCCTGCTGCGCTGGGTCGACAACATCCTCGAGTAAACCCCGGCCAGGCTGGGGCGTCAGGGCAGCAGGGCGCGGCCGACGTGTTCGATCGCCCGCTGCAGCGCGGCCAGGCGGGCGAGCTCGGCGCGGTGCACCTCCAGCACGGCGGCGATGGCCTTGGGCGGGACTGGGGCGTGCCGATCCCGCTCGACGGCTGGAGCGAGCAGGCCAACAAGCGGCTCTACGTCTGGTTCGACGCGGTCATCGGCTACCTCAGCGCGAGCATCGAGTGGGCCAGGCGCAGCGGCGACCCCGACGCGTGGCGCCAGTGGTGGCAAAATCCGGACGCCACCTTCAGGAAGTCCGGGAACGGCTCCTGCCACGCGACCGCGTTGCCGTACTCGGGCAGCCCGCTGGTCTGCTGCAGCAGCGTCCGCACCGTGAGCTTCCGCCCATCGATGCCGGCCCCATCCCCGCTGCCTTCGCAGCGCCCCCGGCAGATAGCGCTCCACCGGAGCGTCCAGCGATCCGCTTCCGCTCGACCAGCCGCAGCACGGTTGCCGCCATGATCGGCTTGGTCATGCTGGCGACCCGGAACCGCCCCTCAGCCCCGACCATCGCCTCCCCGATACGCAGAGTGACGGCCTCCCCGCCGGGACTCCGCGGCTTTGGCGGCGGCAAGCAGTTTCGTCATGTCCCCAATCTGCTGGGAAGATCGCCCACGATCAGTCACGCGCACTCGCCTCTCCCGGTGGGGTATTCCCTACCGGTCGTCGATCCGGATGATCCCTTGATCACGCTCACAAACTTGGGTAAAGGGAGAGAGTGGCCAACGTCGGCAGACGACTCCAGGGACTTGGCGGCGCGTTATCCGCGGACGCATGGGACATGCTAATCAGAGCTGGTGCGGCTCGGTCCTACGCGGCCGGGGAGGTGCTGATGCGGCAGGGCGAGGCGGGCGCGTTCGTCCTGTGCCTCACGTCAGGCAGGGTCAAGGTGACCCGCTGCGAACCGGACGGAGCGGAGCTGCTCCTCGCCATACGCGGGCCGGGCGAGGTAGTGGGCGCGATCGCGGTCATCGACGGAGGCCCGCGATCGGCGACAGTGACGGCCCTTCGGTACTGCGTCGCCTACGCGCTGCCCGCGACGCGGTTTCATGCGATCGTGGACAGCTGCCGCCTCACCGATCGGCTCATCCGCCACGTCCTCGACCGCCTCAGGGAAGGCGAAGACCTTCGCAGCGAGCTGGCACAGCTCTCCGCCAAGCGCCGGGTGATAGCCGTGCTCCTCCGCTTCGCCGCCTGCGACGAGTCAGCGACGCAGGCGGTGGAGATCAGCCAGGACGAACTGGCGGGCGCCGTCGGCCTGTCACGCGCGGCAGTGGCGGCTGAGCTGTCAGAGCTGCGCCAGGCCGGGCTGGTCGCCACTGGTCGCCGTCGCCTGGAACTTCTGGACACAAACGCGCTCCGGCGAATCCTCGTGGAACGCTGACGCGAAACATCCGGCCTGTGTCTGATTCCGGATGGTTCGCTCGCTCAATCTCCGTAATCGTGAAGGAGAACACAACGAGAGTGAGGGACACATGAAACTGCCGCCCTACAGGGCCCTTCTGGCCGTGGACATCGTCAAGTTCAGCCGCGCCAAGGGAATCTACCTCGGAGATATGCGAGAGCAGGTTCCCCGGGTCCTGGAACGTGCCATGAGCCTGTCCGGGCTCCAGGAGGCATGGGATTCACGCCGATTCCCCGCCAGCGCGGGAGACGACTACGTCTTCGGCACCGACCCGACGTGGTTGCCGCTCCTGATCTCTCCCCTGATGGGAAGCCTTCAGACCGTGCTCGAAGAGGTGGATCACGAACTGGCCGCGCGCGATCGGGACCTGCGGTTGCGTTTACGTGCCGCGCTCCACGTCGGTCCCGTCCACGATTCCGGCGATGAATGGCGCGACCGTATCGGCGAGCCGACGGTCACGACCTTCCGCCTGCTCAGTTCGACCGTGATCAGCGACGCGCTGGCACGTTCCCATCCGGGGGTGACCCAGATCGCGCTCATCGTTTCGCAGCGGGTGTTCGACGACGTCATTCGGCCGGGTTACGCGACGCTGCATCCCAGCGAGTTCACCCCGGTGACGGCCGAGGTTCCCGGAAAGGACTTCGCCGAGCCCGCGTGGCTGTATGTCCCGCGTCCCTCACGGCGAGAGGGCCGCGACGATGACACCGCCGCATCGGCGGCCTCCGGCGAGGAGAAGGCAGACCGGCCGAGCGCGGAGAGCGGCCCGCTAGCGGTCTTTCACGGACCGGTCGGTCAAAGCAATAGCGCTCACGAAATGCACGTGAGTCAAACGCTGCCCCCTGACTTCTTCGGCAAAGAGCCCAAGCGAGGTCACGATGACTGAGAACCCGGCGCGTACCGCGTTTTATGCTCCCGTAGCCCAGGCGAACATCGCGGACCGCATGTACCTGAACAGCTCCGCGATTCAATCCCACGCGCTCAACGAGAAAGAGATCGCGCGGCAGCGAGAACTGTTCGTGCGGACGCCGGTCATGGACGGCCTGGCCGATCGTCTCAAGGCGCACGGCGTAATCGCCTTGGTGGGCCCGAAAGGCAGCGGCAGGCGGATCACAGCCATCAACCTGCTGGCCGAGATCGGACTCAAGCCGCGTGAAGTCCCCCTCGACGAGGAGGACGCGGGTGAACTTCTCGGGCCGCCGGACATGGGGTACATCGTCTACGCCGACGATCTGGCGAACAAGCCCAAGCCCTTGCGCGACTGTATTAGTTCGGCGCGTAAGCGCGGTCTGCTGGTTTTCATCCGCGTCACTCCGGACGTTTGGCGTCGTATCGCCGTTGACGGAGTCCAGGAGATATCCGTGACTCCCGCGCCTGCCCTTCGCATCTTCGATCGGCACCTGGCCTGTACGTTCGGAGACGCGAAGGCTCGCGACTGGAGCGACAGCCCGGGCATCGTCGACTGCCTGCGGTCCGCCGGTCCCCGTGACGCCGTACGGCTCGCCGGACTGGCCGAGGAGGCCATGGCGAAGGCGCATGGTCTCCAGGAGCTGCCGGTGCACGAGGTGCTGCAGGCGTACAAGAACTGGGAAGAGGAGCTGGAACACATATTCTCCGCCCAGTCGGACGACGAGCACCGGGAGGGCAGGAATCGAGCTCTGCGCCTTGCCGCGGCGATACTGGAAGGGAGCAGCCCAGCGTCGGTGTTCGTGGCGGCCAGAGAACTCTCTAGCCTCCTCGACCTCGACGCGGAAGCGGGACACGGCCTGGTCGGCCCGAGCACCAGAAAACGCCTGGAGGACATCTCCGCGCGCTGCGACGACGGCCCCGTCGTATTCTCACGCACCGCATTCGCGTCCGCCACGCTCGACTTCGTCTGGACCCATTGGCCGCAACTCCACGACGATCTCCGGCAGTGGTTCCGCCAAGTCGCGCAGAAGCTCCCGGGCGACGGATCACTGATCGCGGACCGGGTGGCCGATCTCGCCATCCGGCAGCGCCATTTCGGGATGGTGCACTCACTGGCGACCGGTTACCTGGACGACTCGGGAACGTTTGACCTCGGCGTCGCGCTCGTGACCCGGGTGGCCATGAGCGACGAACTCGGCCGAACCGCTCGTCGCCTGCTGTACGACTGGTCCCGCGACACTCCGTCCCGGCATTCCGCCGTAGTGGTCGCCTGTTCGGGCCCGCTGGCCGAAGCGTTTCCCCGCATGGCTCTCACTAGGCTCAAGCACGTGGCCATCACCAATGACCCCGGCATCCAGAGGAAGCTGGTGGATGCACTGACAGACCTGGCCGGCAAGCCGCAGCTGCGTCGCGATGTCCTCGACGAACTCGTCCAATGGCTGAATCCGGATGCACCAGAACAGCGTCGCGCCGTAGCCGCCGAGGCCCTGCTGAGCATCCTGCGGCTCTGTGAGCCGGACGATGGCCGTCTCCTGATGGTGGCGGACTCCGATCCCGGATGGAGGCAGGTGCTTTCCGCCGCGTGGAGAGCACTGCTGAAGAGCCCGGCGTCGGAGAAGGACGTGGTGACGGGCGTGGGGCAGTGGCTGGAGACGGCGGCTCAGGCGGATGCGCCTGTCTCCACGGTGGTCGCCGTCCTGGGTTCTGTTCCTCGCAGCGCCATCGACGAGAGCGTGCTCTTCCGCGCCATATACGCCTGGGTTCGTGAGACGCCGGGGGAAGCAGTGGTCTCCCGGGAAACGATCTTCAAGGAGGTCATCGACAGCATCGTGGCAGGCAGTGGATCTGCCACCAGAGAGTCCATGTCCGTCGCGCTCATGATGGAGAACGGTGCCGATGATTAGCGGCTTCTGGCGACGGAGTCTCCGATGGCGAGGCAGTCACGCGGATGAGTACTCCTATCGGACCCGTCTTCCCAGCGAACTCCAGGGCGCCTACTTCGACGCGACCATCGAAGTCCACGGTCTGTTCGATCGCGAACGGCCCGCGCAAGAGGCAAAGGTGTACAGAAGGCTGGAGGAGCGAGCGTCCGCCATGAGCCTCGCGTTCTCGGTGCTCGAACTGGACAGAGCCGCCGCGGCCATCACCATCGAACTGAACGGCGAGCCGATCACGTCCATGCCGGACCTTCATGTGCGACTCGACAGCGTCCGGGTACGGCTATCGGCCGGCCCGGGAGCGGTTGAGGTGGCCCGATCGCACGAGGAGGCCATCCAGGAGACGGTGCTTGCCGAGGTGCGCAATCGGGAGAAGGCCCGGCGTCTCAGCTTCTTACGCGAACACTTCCTGGCGAGCCCGTCGATGGCCCGGCTCTGGTGGCTGAACGACGACCCAGGCCGCCTGATTGAACTCGCCAAGATCTGCGGCAAGAACGAACAGGACCCCTTTGAAACCGTGGTGAGGCTCCTCGGCGACGCGCCGGAGGCGGTGTCGGCGTCGGCGCGAAACGAGACCGCCGCCATTCTCGAGATTTTCGTCCGGGAGCTCCCAGCGGAAGCGAAGAAGTACCTTGTCTCCCAGCTCGCCCAGGTCCTCGGCAACTACGAGCGCCCGGACCTGGCCGAGCAAATGCTGGCCACCATGCACGTTAACGGGGCGTCATGACGAACACCATTCCCCCGCAGGCGGCCGCGGTCCTCGAACACACAAGAGAGGAACTCGGACGTGCCGACTCCAAGGCAGGAATCCTCCTGGCAGTGAACGGGATCGGCGTCGGCGCCGTACTGAACCGAGCCGCGTCCAGCGGCGCTCTTCCGTTCCATGTCCCTTTCCTTCTCGCAGTCTTCTGGTGGGTGGCGGTCATGGCGGTAATCGTCAGTTCAGGCTTCCTGATCGCGGCGATCAAGCCACGTGTAGACCGAGGCTACGCATCAAGAGCCGGGCGCATCGCGTATTTCGGCGACGTCCGAGAGTTGTCGGGTCCGGACGACCTTGCCAAGAAGTTGCGTAGGGGCCAGAACGACTGGCTTGACGCACTCGCCGACCAGATCTGGCACGTCAGTCACCTGTGCCAGATCAAATATCAGCACATCAACAGGGGCCTGTGGTTAATGGCGTCCGGCTGGGCTATTTTCGTAGGTGTGACGCTCGTGACCCTTGCGACACGACACTAGGTGGGCAGGTGAAATCACCCGCCCACTGGCCTCGCCGGATGCCGCCTTTAATCCGTAGGTTCCGGGTTCGAGCCCCGGGCGCCCTGCCCTTTGACCTGCAGATTCACCCACCTCTTGATCCAAGAATCAAGAGGTGGGTCATGTCTGGGACGCGCCGACACCACGGGGCCTTTCCGGTGAAGTGCTCAGCGTGGGGGTCGGTTCGTGGGGCGATGCCGGAGCTGAATCGTCCGCTTCTGGAGCCTGTGACCTGCTCTTCGCGCTGTGGTCAGGACCAGGCGTGCTGTTGCCTCAGACGCCGCGTGATGAAGTTCAGTCAGCACCGAGGTGTATGTGTCGGAGGTCAACACGTTGCTGGCGTGCCCGAGCTGGCTCTGGACCGTACGTAGGTCCACGCGCGCGCGGCCAACGCTGTAGAGGCAGCGCTGTGCCGCAGATCGTGCGGCCGCACTGGAGGTAGCCCGCTGGCCGCCACCAGGCGCCGGAACCGGTAGGTCAAGTAGTCCGGTCGTATCGGCTGGCCATCCTTGCGAGTGAACACCCAGCCGGCGGCGTCGAGCCCATGCAGGTGCTGGCTCCGCTGGTGACTGCGCAGGAGGCGGATCGTGTCGGCCGGGCGAGCCCGGCTGTGGACGATTCTCACCGAGCTGACGAGTCTGGTGATTGCGACGAGGAAAGAATGGCGCTGGCTGTGCCATAACAACTCAAGCGTTCCTGGTTTGTGCGTGGCTGCCGGATGAATGCAAAGGTATACGGCTTGGTGCCGCAGCTCTTGCTGAGGCTTCGCGAAGGTTACGCTGCGTGTCCATCTCGTCTGCGATCCGGTCTTGTCTGATGATCGTCCGCGGGTTACGCTGCGCCTGCCTAGTTATGACTCTGAACCATCGGGTGTACGAGTGCGGTCGCTTTGGGTGGGGCAGGGTGTCGTTACTTCCTACTTAAGACGCTCGTTCATTGTTGAGTTCGGAGTGTGACTACGCATGCGCCGGTATTCGTCATGGATTCGATCCCGCTGGGCTGTAGCCGGGCTGGCTGTGATGGCTCTACCGGGCTTGTTAGGCATGGAAGCCAGGCAAGCCATTGCGAATACGGCGGCGAAATCTGTTTCCTACGCTGGGACAAGTGAAACTCCGGCCCAGTTACGCGGTAGCGCAGCGGGCTTATCGCCGTTGACATCGCGTGAGGCGACCACAACTTCTGCGGTGGGGGATCCTGGCGCGGGGTGGCGGTCGAACCCGCAGGTACCCCAGGACGCGGTGCCGCTGGAGAAGCGCACCGATCCCCCGCAACTGAGCACCCCGCCTTCGGCGGGCGACGGGTTGCTTCCGGGGGTGGCGCGGGCGGAGGCGGCCGACGCGCGGGCAGCCGTCATGTCGATGACGTTGGTGGATGTGTATCCGCAGTCAGGCATGTTGGTGGACTCGTTGCGGCCAGTGTTGCGGGCGTGGGCGCAGGGGGCGTCGGCGTTGTCGTATCAGTTCGAGCTATGCGCTGTGGAAACAATGTCAGGCGCGACCTGCACGAACTCGGGGTACTTGGCCGGTAACAAGAACGCGTGGACCGTGCCAGCGGGCAAGCTGGTGTGGGGCAAGCAGTACTGGTGGCGGGTCACCGTCCGTGACACGGCGATGGTGACCGCCACCTCGCCCACGTTGACGTTCACCACGGGTGTGCGGCAGCCGACGGTCACCTCCGGGCTGGCTACCCAGGGGCCGGGCGGGCGGGAGTTCGATCCCCGTACCGGCAACTACACCACGACGGTGACGGATGTGTCGGTGCCCACGGCCGGGCTGCCGCTTCAGGTGTAGCGCACCTACAACAGCATGGACCCGCGCACCAGCGGCATGTTCGGCGCTGGCTGGTCGACCAGTTGGGACATGAAGATCCTTGCTGAGGAGCGCGGCGGCCGGACGTCGGCGGTGTTCACCGCGGCTGATGGGCGTCAGGCGCGGTTTGCTGACTTCGGCGGCACCGGGACGTTTCAGCCTCCGCCGGGGATGCAGGCCAGCCTGGTGCGGGTCCCGGCGTTGTGCTACGCACCCCCTGGCGTGTCGTGCCCGGCCGGGGGTGCGGCGACGTGGTGGCATCTGATGGACAAAACGGCCACCAAGTACATCTTCGATGACCTGGGCCGCCTGCGCCGCCTGATCGACAGCCGAGGCCGCCAGCAGGACGTCTCCTACGGTCCGGACGGCCTGCTCGCCAAGGTGACCGCCACCGGCGGCCGTTCGCTGACCTTCACCTGGTCCGGGGGTCGGGTGGCGGAGGTGGCCACCGATCCCCTTGATGGCGCGCCGTTGACGTGGACCTACACCTACGACGCCGGACGGCTGACGCGGGTGTGCACACCCGCCGCAGCGCCGAACTGCGCGGACTACAGCTATGGGAGCGGCTCGCAGTATCGCAGCCGGGTGCTGGATGCCGACCCGTTCGCCTACTGGCGGCTGGGCGAGGCCACGGGGACGGCTGCGGCGGATCAGACGCATGCCGAGCGCGAGGCCACCTACCAGTCGGTGACGTTGGGCGAGCCGGGCGCGCTGGCGGCCACGCCGGACACGGCGGCGAAGTTCACCACCGGGTCGGTGGTGAAGCTGCCGGGCAACATTGTGCCGCACCTGGGTGACCGGGTGTCGGTGGAGCTGTGGTTCAAGACCGCCGGTTCCGGTGTCCTGACCGCGGCAGGTACGCAGGAGACGAACGGGGCGGCGCATGGGCCGATGCTGTATGTCGGCACCGACGGCAAACTGCGCGGCGCGCTGGGCGCGGTCAGTAGCCCGATCACCTCGGCCGCGCCGGTCAACGACAATGCCTGGCATCACGCGGTCCTGACCGTTTCCGGTGCTGATCAGGCCCTGTATCTGGACGGCCAGCGGGTGGGTACCACGACCGGGACGGTGGCGGTGTGGCGGCAGTTCGCCAGCATCGGCAACGGCGTGGTCGATCCCGCCGTCTCTCCGGCGGGCCCGGCTACCAAGCAGGCGTTCCCGCTGCAGGGGGCGATCGATGAGGTCGCCCTGTACGGTCAGCCGTTGACCGAGGGGGAGATCGCCGACCACTTCGCCGCCCGCGCGGGCGGCGCGCACCAGTTGAGCGGCGTCAAGCTGCCGTCCGGACGCATCTGGGCGGCCAACACCTACGATCCGGTCACCGACCGGCTGGCCACCCACACCGACAGCAACGGCGGCACCTGGAAGGTCGGCCCGCTGGCTGTGGAGGTGCAGTCCGGTGAGTCCACGGTGACGGTCACCGACCCGGCCACCGAGACGTTGAAGTTCTACTACGACGCCTGGCGCGGCTACCGCGAGGTCGGCGAGGTCGACCAGCTCGGGCACACTACCTGGTACAACTACGACCAGGCCGGATACCTCCAAACCACCACCGACCGCAACAACATCGACACCCGCCGCTACCACGACGCGCGCGGCAACGTAATTGCCCGCTGGTACTGCCGCACCAGCACTGAATGCGCGGTCGAGCACTGGTCGTACTACCTCAACGCCAGCGACCCGTTCGACCCGCGCAACGACCGCATGCTCGCCCACCGTGACGGCCGCTCCGCCAGCGAGACCGACAACACCTTCGCCACCACGCGGACCTACAACACTTACGGCGAGCAGACCAAGCAGACCACCCCCCGCCACTTCGGACTTTCCGAACGGACGCTCGACGACGATCGCCTACACCGACGGCACCGAGCAGGCGATCGGCGGCGGCACCACCCCACCCGGTCTGATCGCCTCGCAAACCGACGCGCGGAACAGCACGTGGACTTACCGCTACACCAACGACGGCGATCTGGCCGAGCAGACCAGCCCTCTGGGCATGGTCGCCAAGCTCGGCTACGACACCCTCGGCCGCTTGAGTTCCAAGGGCGAGGTGTCTCAGGCTCATCCTGATGGCGTCACGACCACGTACACCTATGACCAGCTCGGACGACCGCTGACGCAGACCGAGCCGGGGATCAAGAACGAGGTCACCGGAGTCACCCACACCAAACGCGTCACCTTGGCCTATGACGCGGACGGAAACAAACTCAGCGAGAAGGTGGCCGACCTGACCGGCGGCGACGCCACCCGCGAAACCATCTACACCTACAACGGCCACGGCAAGACCGAGACCATCACCGGGCCAGAGGGCGGCATCGTCCGCCAGACCTGGAACGCGCACGGCCAGCCGGCGACGATCACCGACGCGCGCGGCACCGTGAGCGTCAACGGCTACAGCAAGCGCGCCGAGCTGATCTCGCGGACGGTGCAGGGCTGGACCGGCAGCCCGGTCAACCCGCAGCCGGCCCAGAACGTGGTCCTGGAATCGCTGTCCTACGATCCGGGCGGTCGGCTGGCCGCCCGGGTGGATGCGATGAACCGCAAGACCACCTACACCTACTGGGACGACAACCGGCCGTCGCAGACCATCGCCGACGACGCCAAACTGAACAGCTCGACCACCCCCCGTGACGTCGTACTGGATGCCCGCGAGTACGACCCGGTCGGCAGCTTGACCAAGCAGGTCACCGGCGGAGGCATCACCACCACCGTCTTCGACTACGACGCTGCCAGCCGCCTGATCACCCAGGTCGTCGACCCGGCAGCGCTGGAGCGCGTCACGGCCTTCACCTACGACGCCAACGGCAACACCCTCAAGGCCACCCGCGCTGGTGCCGGAACCGCTCGCACCGAAAGCACCGAATACGCCTACAACAAGCTCAACCAGCCGACCCGGGAAACCGTCGAGAACGGCGCCCAGGACCTGGTCTCCACCCTCACCTACGACGACCGCGGCCTCACCACTGCTGTCACCGATCCGCGCGGCAACGTCTCCGGCGCGACGGCGGCCGACTTCACCACCACCATGCGCTACGACGCACTCGGGCGCCTCGTTGACGCCACCGGACCGCAGGTGACAGTCGAGAAGGCCGGAACCAGCACGTCTGCGAAGCCGACCACCAGGATCGGCTACGACACCTTCGGCACCGAGACGCACAAGACCGATGCAGAGGGCCGCACGGTCACCTCGGTCTTCGACAAGGCGGGCCGTCTGACCAGCCAGATCGCACCTTCCTACACACCGCCCGGCGGCACCGCTGTCACGCCCGCCACCTCCCACACGTATGACGCGTCCGGTCAACTGATCAAGACCACCGATCCGCGCGGCAATGTCCGCTCCGTGGACTACGACCAGCTCGGCCGCCAGGTGCGCATCACCGACCCCGCACCCGCCGGTCAGCCAGCCGGGCAGAGCGTCATCGAATACGACCTGGCCGGGGAGAAACTGGCAACGGTCGACCCGACCGGGGCGCGGACCGAGGCGACCTACGACGACCTGGGCCGGACCATCACCACCACCCAGGTGGAGCGCAAGCCGACCGCCGCCGCGTACACGACGCGCCTGGAGTACAACGACGCCGGAGTGCTCACCAAGCAGATCGCGCCCGGCAACCGGACCACCGGCTTCGTGCCGAACGCGGCCGGTGAGGTCGTCAGCCAGACCGACCCGGCATTGAACAAGACTGTGCTGGCTTACGACTTGGCAGGCCGTCTGATCAAGACGACTGACCCCGAGGGCAATGCCGCAGTCGCCGAGTACGACCTGGCCGGCCGCCAGATCGCGGCCAAGGATCTGAACGCGAGCGGTGCTGTGGTGCGCAGCGCCAGCACCACCTACGACGGCGCGAACAACCCGATCAGCGCGACCTCACCCGAAGGGCGCGTCGCCAAGCAGACCTACGACGCCCTCAACCGGGTGACCTCCCTTATCGAACCGGTCACGGCCAGCGAGTCGATCACCACCACCTTCGGCTACGACGCCTCAGGCGCCCGCACCCGGCTCACCGACGGCCGCGGCAACGCCACCTGGACCAGCTACAACAGCCTCGGCCTGGCCGAGACGGTCACCGAACCGTCCACCGCAGCTCATCCGAACCTGGCCGACCGCACCTGGATCAGCATCTACGACCAGGCCGGCAACTCGATCGCCGCGCAGTTGCCCGGCGGGGTACGCATCGACCGCACCTTCGACCACCTCAACCGCCTGACCAAAGAGACGGGCACAGGCGGAGGGGCAGCCACCGCCGAGCGCACCATCAGCTACGACCTGGCCGGCCGCGCCACGGCCATGGGCAACCTCAGCGTGGACTACAACGACCGCGGCCTGCCCCTGGGCATCAAAAGGGACACCGTCCAGCAGACCAGCTACGTCTATGACGAACTCGGCAACCCCGCCCAGCGCGTCGACGCAGCCGGCACCGCGACCTTCACCTGGGACAACGTCGGCAGACTTGCCACAGCCGTGGATCCAGTCACCGGCCGCACCCTCACGTATGGCTACGACAAGTCCAGCCGACTCAAAACAACGACCGGCAAGACCAGCACCGGCGCGGTCAGCGACAGCCAGACGCACACCTACGACGCCGTCGACCGGCTCGAAACGCAGACGTTGAAGAACGGCACCGGCACCCAGCTGGCGAAGATCACCTATGGGTGGGACAAGGACGACAACCTCACCACCAAGACCACCGCAGGCACCGCCGGAGCAGGCACCAACACCTACACCTACGACCACGCAGGCCGCCTGACCTCCTGGACCGCCCCCGGTGGCACCAAGACCGACTACGGATGGGACGCCTCCGGCAACCGCACCAAAGCCGGCACCAAGACGTTCACCTACGACGAACGCAACCGCCTTATGAGCGGTGACGGTGTGGATTACACCTACACCCCG
Organism: Nonomuraea endophytica; assembly: GCF_014203235.1. GTDB lineage: Bacteria > Actinomycetota > Actinomycetes > Streptosporangiales > Streptosporangiaceae > Nonomuraea > Nonomuraea endophytica. Next base: position 15,331 of record NZ_JACHIN010000012.1, read on the forward strand.
CGGGGCACCCAGGCCACCGAAACAAAGGCAGGCGCCACCACCCAGCTGACGTTCGACGCATTCGACCGGCTCATCGCCGACGGCGACAGCCTCTACAACTACGACGCCCTCGACCGCGTCACCTCCCGCACCCGCGGCACCGCCAAACAGACCTTCGCCTACTCCGGCCTCGGCAACGACCTGGCCACCATCGCCGACACCAGCGGCGGTATCCAAGCCAAGTACGGCCGCGACCCCTTCGGTGAACTGCTCGGCCTGCAAGAAGGCACCAGCCCGGCCGTAGGCGCCTTCACCGACCTGCACCGCGACCTGGTCGCCACCTTCACCACCACCGCTCTGGCCACCAGCACCGCCTACGACCCCTTCGGCGCCGTCACCACCCAAACGGGCCCCAAGCCCAACCTCGGCTACCAGAGCGAATACACCGACCCCGACACCGGCAAAACCAACATGCACGCCCGCTGGTACCAGCCCGGAACCGGCACCTTCACCAGCCGCGACACTGCCACGCTCAATCCCAGCCCCTCCGTCCAGGCCAACCGCTACACCTACGCCAACGCCTCCCCGCTCACCGGCATCGACCCCACCGGCCACGCCAGCGAATCCACCGGCCTCGAATACGGCTACTCTGGCAACCCTTGTGGCATCTCAAGTCCCATTCAACGCTGCGGCGGGCACGCGGGGAACGGCCAGATCATGCCCATCGGCGGTAGCGTCGGCAGTGATGGTGGGGCTACGGCCTGCAGCGGCGCGGCTCTTGACATCTGCGGCGCTGCTGACTTCAGCAGCGTCATGGAGATAGACCCCGAGTGGTACTACGCGAACTTCGTCGAGCCCACCCTCCCTTCCTTCGACGAGGAGGAGGCTAGGCGCATCGGCGCGATGACGAACGGCATGCCGGCCCCCCCAGGTTTCTGGGACAAGAGTGCGAAGGAGCGTGCGGAGTTCACGGCCCTCGCTTCGTGGGTGAACTTCCTCAATCCGTCAATCACAGAAGAAGAACTGCTCGGCACCACTACCCAGGCTGCAGCCGGAGCCCTCTCGCGCCCGGGCCAGTCAGCAAAGCGCCCGTCCTACTGGGACGCTTTCATATTCTTGCAGAACCACAAGAAGCAGATAGAAAGGGCCGCCAACTTCTACAAGGTCGACAAGATCTACCTCACTGCCGTTCTCATCTACGAGCTGAATCGCCTCGAGACGAAGATGTACGCCATCTCGCCGTACGTGGCGACAGGGATCACTAGCGCGACGAAAGGCAAGAACGGCTCGTACGGGTTGGCGCAGCTTGAGCCATCCAAGTTAAAACTTGCTCATATGCATGTCTTCAAGAAGGGAATCAGCACACAGGAGGCCATTCGCTGGGTGATTAAAGATCCCTTCGGTGCGGCTGCCGCGTACATGAAATATCTGAAGGACACGGTTAAAGTGACCTTCAAGGACGGCTCGAGTCGTGGTATAACATGGGCGGAAACCGCAGTAGCCTACTGCGGTTGTTCGGGAGTGACCATCCAAGCGAGCAACGGCAAGTTCGTGGACACGAAATTCACGGACTGGATCAGCTCCGGAGCTGATCGACCGCGGACGACGGATGGCGAGGAGGCACGCACACGCTGGCGGGCCATGCATGGTGGTTGGGCCGAGACAGCGGCCCTGAAGCTCTGGTACTGATTGACTCCTGATGCACGGCCTTAGGTGAAAGGGGTAGCGACCTCATGACGGTAGGTGCTGTCGTCAAGAACGTGGCGATCGCCTTATGCGTGTCGGTTCTAACCGCGGGCTGCGGCGCCTTAGGCAAGCAAACGATTAGAGCCGACGCGGGTGCCGTCCGCGAGGTATACGAGATTGGCCGTACAGTCGGGCAGACCTTCGAGGATCCCATTTACGGCAACGTCGTTCAGATCGATGACATCCTGGTCATGGACGTCGGTGCCGACTCCTTCAAGGAAGGCATGGGCCTGGCAAGCGATCGGCTCAAAAGGCTGGGCTGGGCTCTGGAATCCGAGGGTGACTGGTTGACAACCATGGCGTCCACCCGCTGGAAGGACGTGTATTTGACCGTCCGCCCGTTCGAAACTGGGGACAAGCCCGGTCTCGAACTGCAGAACCGTGCGGCAGAGCAGCTCAAGCTGACTCCCCCTGACCGGGGTAAGTACGTCGTCGTAACGGTCTCGCGAGCGCCCTCATAACGGCCGACTACATAGCTATCTGGGGCCGGAGGCAGGCGTTGCCAGAAGCAGGTTAGCCGACGACTCATGGCGGATCCCCAGGGAAACTCATGGCGGGACGTCAAAGGAGCCCGGGTTCTCGGTCACAAACGGCAGGCCAGGGCTCTCTCATCACCTCCACGGTCGTCTCTGTGCCTGTGCGGTGCCAAAACCGGTATCACGCGCCTGACCTGTGGCTTGGCGTCGTCTATGCAGCTCGGCGGTTGTACCGCTTCAAAACTCGTACACATGGTCGAGCTGGTGTTTCTTTGGGTCGGCTAGGCTGCTTGATGGAGGCGAAGCGGGGCAATGGTCCAGTTCGTGGCGATCGCAGGCTAGTTGGCTACCCGCGCCGATGATTCCACGCGCCTACGTCTGGCTGGACGAGATGCCTCTCAACCGCGCGGGCAAGATCGATCGTCGAGCGCTCGCCAAGATGCTCGATCCCGTACTTCCCCACCCGGACGCAACACGCAACCCTCACGTTGTGCCATTCACTGGCACGGGCAGGACGGATACGGGAAACTGTCCCAATGCCTGCTGAGTACACCCAAAGTGACCAGTTCCGTGGTGCCCGCATCCACCAGTGCGACCTCTCCGGCCTCGAGATTCGCGATTGCGACGTCACCGGCCTGAAGATCGTGGACTGCTATGGGGGCAACGTCTCCCTCGGTGGCGGCTTCGAGCGTGTTGTTGTCAACGACGTCGACGTGACCGCCTACGTCGAGGCCGAGCTCGACCGGCTGCATCCCAACCGGGTGCTGGCTCGTGAGGCCACGTCCGCCGCCGACTACCGGGCCGCTTGGGATGCCATCGAGAAGCAATGGGAGGAGACGCTCGAACGCGCCAGGCACCTACCCGAGGCGAAGCTGCACGAGCAGGTCGACGGCGAGTGGTCGTTCGTCGAGACGCAGCGGCATCTGCTGATGGCCGGCGATGCCTGGATCGGCAACGCGGTGCTCGAGGAGGACGCGCCGTACCACCCGTTGGGCCTTCCCGGCGGCGGGATGCCGGCCGAAGCATCGGCGAAGCTCGGGTTCACCCTCGATGCCACCCCGACGCTCGACGAGGTACTCGCGCCGCGGCTAGCCCGCATGGCCACGATGCGCCGAGCCGTCGACAAGCTCACCGAGGCCGAGCTCGACCGGGTATGTGGTCGCAAGCCGGCCGACCCCTACCCGGACAAGGACTACGTCGTACGCCGCTGCCTCAGCGTCGTGCTCAAGGAAGAGGCCGAGCATCACCGGTACGCGGTCCGCGACCTCACCGTGCTCGAGGCCGGTGCCCGAACCGAGTGAAGGCGCGTCCCGGCAATGGACGGCGATCTCGCGATCCTGCGCTTGACCAGCCCATCTTGCTGTCGGAGCCCCTCATCGCACCCGCGCTGCCCAGCCAGGGCGCGGTGCCGACCGGCGAGGTAGTCGCGACCGGTTACGGAAAGACCAGCAATGCGGGCTTCCCCAACGAACGACGCGAGGTCTTACCTGGATAGGCGGCAACGTGGGGAGGTAGCCGGCGGTTCATCCACCTGCCTTCAGCCGGAACGCGAGGCGGCGGGGCGCCTGCACGCGATAGCTGTCCGTCACCAGCTCGGCAACCTCGACCCAGTCCGTCTCGTCGTCCAGCACCATTCCCACGACATTCACACCCCAGTCGGCCCTGAAGAACGGAGGGCCGGCATGCGTTAGCGCGGCCAACTCCCCGGGCGGCGCCCGGAAGGTCATCAGGATGGCCGGATCGTCCAGATCGATGTACGCCGACCCCCTCTCGTCGGTGGTGTAGACGTGCAGGAACGTCCCCCGGCGAATCCGCCACCGCAAGCCGATCCACGCCGGCTCCTCGTACGCTTCGGGCAGCTCCCTGCAGATCACCCGGAGCCGGCCCACAACGGCGGGTGGAACGTCCGCGATGTCGCTCATCTGTACCTCCCGCGCCCATCCTGCCCGCCGGGTAGGACATCAGCACATCAGAGTCTCCGGGGTTGGCGGGGCCGCGCCGACGTTCATAGGACTATCGGGAAGGCGCTACCTCCCTCACTGGTGCACCATCGTCGTGTCGGTAGTTGAGACTGCTGATGCACCCGAGGTGCCGCCGGGTTACCGCCAACCTCCCTCGACCAGCAGGTCCGGCACGAGTTCTGCGGGATCCGGCGGTCCTCCGGGGCGTGCTGACCGCCGACAGGGCTGAGCGCCCTTGAGCGCCGAACAGTGAGGTGACTGGCTGCCGCGTCCCGGTACCGAAAGAGGGTGCCTCCCCACTGGGCTAGCAGCGAGGAGGCTGTTATGCAGTATGCCCCCACCACGTCCCTGCCAGCGTGCGCCCCGAACGATGTCACCGCGGGACTCGACTGGGCCAGCGCCGATCACGCCGTCTGCGTGGTCGATACGGCCGGAACGGTCACCACCCGCTTCACCCTCAACCACACCGATGCCGGGTTGAAGGACCTCACCCACCGCCTGAGCAAGGCCGGAGCGGCTGAGGTCGCCATCGAACGCGGCGACGGCCCCGTGGTCGAGGCCCTGCTCGCCGCCGGACTGACCGTCGTGGTGATCAGCCCAACCAGGTCAAGAACCTGCGCAGCCGGTACGGCTCCGTCGGCAACAAAGACGACCGGTTCGACGCGTACGTGCTGGCCGATACCCTGCGTACCGATCGTTCCCGGCTTCGTCCCCTGGCGCCCGACAGCCCGGCCACAGCCACCCTGCGGGCCACCGTCCGTACCTGACGCGACCTGGTCACCCACCGCGTCGCACTGTGCAACCAACTGCGCGCGCACCTGGCCACGGCCCTCCCCGGCGCCCTCGGCCTGTTCGCCGATCTCGACAGCCCGATCAGCCTGGCCTTCCTGGCCCGCTTCGACTGCCAAGACCGCACCGACCGGCTGACGCAGCGCCGTCTTACCGCCTGGCTCAAGAGCGTGGGCTACACCGGCCGCAAGGACCATGCCGTACTCCTGGCCCACCTCAAGAACGCCCCCCGCGGCGCGACAGGTGACGACGGAGCAGCCCGCGCCCATGCCACCCGTGCCATGCTCGCCGTCCTGACCAGCCTGGTCGAGCAGATCAAGGCCCTGGACGCGCAGATCAGCGAACAACTCACGCTGCACACCGACGCCCAAGTGTTCACCTCGCTGCCCCGCTCAGGCACCATCCGGGCAGCCCGGCTGCTGGCCGAGATAGGCGACTGCCGCGCCCGCTTCCCCGACCCGTCCTCGCTGGCCTGCCTCGCCGGCGTGGCGCCCTCCACCCGCCAGTCCGGCAAGCACAAGGCCGTCAGCTTCCGCTGGGCAGTCAACAAACAGCTGCGCGACGCGGTCTGCGACTTCGCGGCCGACTCCCGCCGCGCCAACCCGTGGGCCGCCAAGCTGTGCGACGACGCAATCGCCCGCGGCAAGGACCACCCACACGCCACCCTCGTTGGGCGGCTCATCCCCTCCCGAAGCCCTCTCCTTCCCGCTGCGGGGGAATGGGGAAGGGGAAAGGGGGAGGTAGGTTAGCGCACGGCTGGCCTACCTCCCCCTTTTTGGTTAGCTGCTTGCGGCTCCCCAGCTGGTGGGCAGGTGGATGGCCATCCCACCGGCCTCGCCGGATGCCGCACCCTTCGCTCCCGCACATGTGCCCCGGCGAGTCGGCGGTACCGGCCGGGGCGCGGGTGCGAGTGTGCGGTCAAGAAACCGGCGGTCGGCCCGACGCTCCCAGCCCAGCCGAGGCCAGCGACGCCTGCGGCCATCCGATGTGATCTGCTGTATTCATGGACATCGCCACCGCGCTTGTCACCGGCGCCAGCCGGGGCATCGGCAAGGAGATCGCACGGGAACTCGCCCGGCAGGGCCTGACGGTCTATGTCACGGCACGCAGCGCCGAGAGCGCTGCCGCGGTCGCGGCCGAGATCGGCGGAGACGCCCGGCCATTGCGCCTGGATGTGACCGACCCCGACAGTGTCGCCGCAGCTGCGAGCCAAGTCGAGGTGCTCGACGTCCTGGTCAACAACGCCGGGGTGGCAGGGGACCCTACGCCGGCACAAGACGAAGACCTCGATACGTTTCGCCGAATCTACGAGACCAACGTATTCGGGCCGGTCACCGTCACCAACGCGCTGGTGCCGACCCTACGTCGATCAGCGCACCCGAGGATCGTCAACATCTCCAGCGGGTCGGCGTCGCTGACCTGGGCGACCGGTCCGATGGCGAAGTTCAACGGTGTCTCGGCCTCCTATCGCTCCTCCAAGGCAGCGCTCAACGCGTTGACCGTGCTTTATGCCCAGAGCCTCGCCGACGATGGAATCAAGGTCAACGCGTTCGCTCCCGGATTTACCCGCACCGACCTGAACTCCGCAACCTCGGCCGCCGGCGGCGCCCCCGATCAGGCGGCCGTAGCCGCAGTGCGCCTTGCGCTGCTGCCCGATGACGGACCCACCGGAACGTTCGTGAACTGGGAAGGAACGACAGTGCCCTGGTAGGGCGCGGACCCACACCTCCGACGCCGCGGCCCACAGCTCCCAGCAGGCCTTCTGGTGGGCGGTCATCTGCTCACCGCACTGACCGCACCACGTGATCTTGCTCATGGCCGCCGAAACCAGGCTGCGCACTCCGAGCTCACCGCCCTGGCCTCCGGCGACCTGCACCGGGGATCTCCTCCGAGGTTGTGAGGCTCCCGCACGAGACGACCGCAGACTCCGTCCCGGGCCTGGACATCACCGACCTGGACCACGCCAACGAACGCGCCCGGATCACCGCGAAAGGCCACGTCGTCCGCTAGGTGCACTCCCGCCTCACCCACCTCGGCGAAGACGGCTGGTCCGCCGCCATGCTCATGGGACTGTCCGGCCACACCAACCTGCGCAGCCTCGGCATCTACACCAACCCCAGCCCCGAAGTTGTCGCCGCCGCCCTCGCCCAACACGACCCAGGCCGATGCCACCGGTAACCCCGGACCACCACGCGCATCCTAACGACCAATGGCGGTAACGCGGACCCCGACAGCCCGCTAACGCCACTGGCGGCAGGGTTGCTGCTCAAGCCCCGCGTCGTAGCCGTAGCCGTCACCGTTCAGCCTGCCGTCGGCCGTGTAGGCATATGTCGTGATCTCGGCGGCCGAGTCGTCGGCCGCCGGGCAGTTCTCCTCCGACGCCTGTACGGCCAGCCGTACCCGATTGCTCGAGCCGTCGTAGCCGTAACGGCGCAGCGTGCACAGCGGGAACGCCATCTCCGGCGCCGAGGAGAGCTGACCGGCCCTCCCGTAGCCGAGCTGCCGTTCATACCGTCCTTGGTGTAGATCCGGGGCGAAGTTCTGCCCGCGCTCGTCGTAGGCGGACCGCACGTGCAGCCCGCCGGGCAGGTCGCCTTCGATCTGGCGGCCTTCGGCGTCGCATGCGAACCTTGGGCGTCTTCATGATCTCTATTGCGCCCGCCGGGATACGGCACGTTCGTACAAGCTCTGACCGCGATCACGTCGCATTCTTGACACACGCGCAGAAACTCGAACTCTTCGAGGAAGGCGTTGTCCATGAGGAATGCGATCAAGGCAGCCGGTGCCGGCGCCGCCTCGGTGGTCATGGTGGCCATCTCCGTCGCTCCGCTAATGCCGATTCGGCGTGGGGACGGGAGTACAAGAACTGCAGCAACTACGTCGTGTTCGACCGCGAGGGCGGGCGCATGTTCGGGATCGGCATGATGAGCTGCAGCAAGCCGCAGGCGATCATGCGGCCGGAGATCGTCGTCTGGTACCGCAACAAGGCGTCCTACAAGGTCGAGGGCTGCGCCAAGGCCGGTCGGGGACCGACCTACTGCCAGACCGACAAGCTGTACGTGCCCTACGAGCCGGGCTACCGCTACCAGGCGTACAACGCCGGCACGACCAACTTCGACCACGTCTGGCCGACCTGGACCCACGCCCGCGTCTACGTGACCCGCTGATCATGGTTTTTGAACGTTTCGGAGAAGGGTGTGGCATGAGGCTCTTATCCATCGCCATCGCGGTAGTCCTCGTCTCTTTCGGCTCGGCGCCCGCCTCGGCCGCCGAGCCCCCCACCGTCTCGGCGGCGGAGGCGTACGAGCAGATCGAGAAGAACGTCGCGGACGGAGTCGGCGGGCGGCAACTGGCCGGCGGGGTCACGGTCTACGAATCCGATCCGTTCTTCTTCCACGTACGCGCGTACGCCGACTCGTACTGCCTGGACAACTTCGCCAACGGCGGCGGGGCGAACAACTCACCGGTCGGCATCTGGATCTGCAACGACGGCATCACCCAGCAGTGGCGGTGGCGGTACTACAGCTCCAGCGCCTCCTACCCGTGGGAGCTCGTCAACGTCGCCTCCGGACGCTGCCTCGACTACCCCGAATCCGCCAAGAGCAACCTGGGCTGGCAGTTCAACGTCTACGACTGCAAGGACGGCGACGCGGCCGGCCAGACCCTCAGGCGCTACAACAACGGCTCCAGTTTCGTCGTGACCTCTCCGGTGAGCCAGTGGTACGCCTGCCTGGACGGGTACTCCTCGCGCTGGACAGGCAGCGGCAGCCCGGTCGGATTGTGGCGATGCGACCCGAACAACCCCAACGACTACCAGCGCTGGTACTGACCCGGCACCGCGTCGTCCACCGGCAGCCCGCGCGCCACCGCCGTCGCGAAGGTGAGCACGGCCAGGTCGATGCCGCCGAACCCGGAGTGGTCGCCCTGGTATGCCGCCTCGTCAACGTCAGCAGCCACGCCGGGTCGCCGACCCTCACCGGCGACCCGGACAGGCCCTTCGCCGCGCTGCTGCCGTCGGCCGCGTACACGCCGTCGAAGGCCGCGCTGAGCGCGCTGACCGTCCAATGCGCCAACGAACTTCGTAAGGAGCACATCCTCGTCAACGCCGTCGCCCCCGGGTGATTCGAATGACGAGAAGTGCCCCCAGAAGACGCGCGCCCCGTCGGCGAATTGCGGCCCCACTTGGCGATCTTGGTGCCTTTGATCAGGGAAGATTCTTGGCCTCCCCGACATGACGGCTTGGGGGTTCAGAGATCGGATCGGCAGACTCCAGTCATGGCCGTCACGCAACAGCTCGCTCGAGTGTCAGCCGTCGAACTCGCCAAGGTTCGCCCGATGCCCGAGAGGCTGGAGCGGATCCTGTCGTTCGAGGCATGCGAACCGGACGACTACTTGAGGTGACGGTAAGAAGTGCGTTATACGCCCCAAACGGGCAACATCACCGTTGGACGCCCTCGGCTGACCAACGTGGGAGCCGGGCAGAAGGGGCCCCTCAGCACACGGCCGCACCCGAGCGGCCATCCCCTTCACTCCCAGCTCCCCCGATTCCCCTCTTCTAGCCGGGGATGTTGTCGTCGTTGCGGACCCACGCGTAGTTTCCGCCTTGGCCCCAGGCGCCGACGGCCCTCAGCCGCAGGCCGCTGCCGCGCCCGCCCCAGGTGTTGAGGCTGTTGTCCTCCCAGATGTCGGTGTCGCATTTGCGCCATTGGCCGACGAGCCATGCGCTGCCGATCCCGCACTCCATCAGCTTGATGTAGCGCCATTTGGTGCGGTCCCAGGCGTAGACCCAGGCTCTGGCCGCCGCCCAGCTCTGGCTGTCCGTCTTGGTGATGTAGAGGCCGTCGCCCACCTTCTCCCAGCAGGCGAGTGCGCCGTTGCCCGCGTGGCACTCGAAGTCGGCGCTGGCGAAGTCGGGTCCGGTGGGGTGCCTGACGCCGGTGAGGTATTCGGTTTCCCCGCTGGACCAGGGTTCACCCTCGGGGCCGGGATCGCCCGGCGGCGGGGACTCCCTGTCCAGGGCTTGCGCGGGGACGACGCGCGCGGGGGCGGCCTGTGCCGGGGCGGTGAACGCGGGGGCGAGCGTGAAGGTCAGCACGAGGGCGAGGCCGGAGGCGGCTAAGCGTCGCCGGCGGGCGAGGTGATCCATGTGAGCTCCCTCCGTTGATCACCTTGATCAACATTGTGAGCCTATGAATCGGCGGGCAGCGTGTCGTCTGCCGCGCGGTTGATTTCCGGCCTCGTCGTCACCCTTTCGCGGTACATCCTTACGCGGTATGCGGCAGGTGTCCTGGCCACCAGCCGTGATGCTGCCGTTTGGGCCGTGTGGCGTACTTCTGTCACCCCCACGAGCGCTTCCAGGGCCTGCAGGCCTCCGCCGCCGCCCACTCCGAACTGCTGTCGGCCAGCCTTGACGACACCACCAACGCCATGAAACTCGTCCAGGCCCAACTCGTCACCCTGCTGGCCCAAGCCGAGTAGCCAGGAGGCCCAGAGCGAGCGCCAAGTCGAGGATCAGGTCTTGTGCGCGATTTGGTCCAAGGTCTGGTCAAAGGCGATCACCCACGCCAGATGCTCTCCAGCGGTGTAGCTGTCCACCTTTCCCATGGCGGTGTTGCTGATGGGGGTCAGCAACGACAGTCTCCCGGCTACATGAGCGGTCGCGTAGGCGATCGCCGAGTCGAACCAGTCCGGCGGCGCGGTCGCGCGCTGTTGGGCGTCGCAGTAGGAGGAGGCCATCCGGTGTAGGTCTTGAGCCTTGATGGGGTTGTTCGAGCCAGCTTCGAGAGCGGCGCGTAGGACCGCACGTACATACAGGTGGGGGCTGCGCCAGCGCATCATCAACTGGGGTGTGCCGGCCAGCCACCGCGTCACCTGATGGGGGGCCTTTCGTCGTGCTGCCCTCAGCCGAGGGTCTGTCAGGGCCTGTGCCCGGGACACCTCCGCTGCGCTGAATGAGTCGCTGACGTGCATGGTCTCGGTTGCGGAAGGTGCAGCAACGGGCCGGGCTTTCCCTGAACCAGCCGGCCAGGCAGACCGAGGGCGAGGAGGCGCTCATGAGCCCGAACGCCCGAAGGGCATCGAGGTCGAGGCGATCATCCTCAACACCACCCCCACTCTGCTATCCGGCACCCATGGGCGCCCGCCGCGCCAGGACCCTGCGGTGGGTGATCCGCCAGCCGCGGTTCCCGCGCGCGATCGTGTCCTCGTAGGTCGCGCTTCCGCATGTGCCGTCCGCCATGATGCCGATGCCCTTGGACAGCGCACGTACGTGATCGTCGGCTACCTCGGTGAGGATGACGTTGGTTACGTGATGGCCGACCGGATTGCCCTCGCCCAGCGCGAGCGCCGCCTCGCGGATCGCGGTCAGCCCCTGCACGACCCCGAAGCCGAAATCGCTGACGTCGTAGACGACGTCGGCGGTGAACAGCTGGTCCAGCTGGTCGAGTTTGCCACCGTCGATGAGGTGACCGTGCATCAAGATCAGCTCGGTGACGGCGATACGGTCGTCGGCGGTAAATGCCATGAGTATCCTCCAGGAGCACGAACTGGGGACATCCCCGTTTGCGTCCTCGACAGTAACCGGGGATGTCCCCATTTACAACCTGGAGCGAGCTCATGGCACCCAGAGCGGATGCGGCAAGGAACGCCGAGTCGCTGATCTCGGCGGCGAGGGAGCTCTTCGACGAGCAGGGGTCCGACGTGGCGCTGGACGACATCGCGCGACGCGCGGGGGTAGGCAACGCCACCCTCTATCGCCACTTCCCCACGCGCGGAGACCTGCTCGTCGCCGTCTACGCCGAGGAGGTGGCCGAGCTGTGCGAGCAGGGCAAGACGCTGTTGCACAAGCCCTCGGCGGCCGACGCGCTCTTCGACTGGCTGGATTGCTTTGTCGTCCACGTCGCGACCAAACGCGCCCTCGCCATGGGCGCCACGGACGGTAGGCGGACGGAACTGTTCGACCGCTGGCACGAGGCGATGAGGTCGGCCGCCTTGGGCCTCCTGCTTCGCGCGCAGCAGGAGGGCGCCATCCGTTCCGATCTCGACGTGGCTGACCTGCTGGCCCTTACGAGGGCGGTGGCTATGACCGGCGCCGGCCCCGGCCACGCGCAGCGCCTCCTACGGATCCTGCGACACGGCCTGCAGGTCTAGTCGCTGCGGCCCGACAGCGCCCGTGAGATCACGGTAGGCGAGTACCCCGTCCTCCTCGCGAGCCGCGCCTGTGCCGGCCCGGGGATCTCGCGCAGCGGGATGTCGCGTCGTGACAGCAGGCGGTGCAGCGTCGTCTTGGGCACGGCGCGCGTCTCGTCGGGGTGCTCTTTGCGGCGTTCGGCCTCGCCCGGCACCGATGGCGCTCCCCACCGCTTCACGCTGAGGCACCAGGTCGGCCAGGAGGAGACGGCGGCCCGGTCGCGGTTGAAGGTCGCGGCCGCGTACCCGCCCCACAGCTCCGTCAGTGCCTGGCCGATCTCGTCGTCGGCGACGTCGTCCAGCAGCCGCTCCCGGCCGAGCGCGGTGATGGTGCGGTCGATAGCTGAGGCGTAGGCGCGGTGGGTGTTCGGGTTCGCGATCCGGGCCGAGGCGAGGAAGGCCTCCACCGCGGCGGCCAGATCGACGCCGTCGCCGCGCAGCGCGGCCACCTTCCGCGCGCCGGCGGCGCTCACGCCGGGCACCGCCGCCCGGCGCTGTATCCGAGCGCGGCTGGCGGTGCTCGCGTGAAGCGAAACAGACAGAGGTGGCGGTGACGGTGAGGACGTACCAGCGGGTGGCGGGCGCCGAGCACGAGACACGGAAGGTGGAGCTGAAGCGCCGGTACCTGGACGGAGAGTCGATGCGGTCGCTGTCGATCTCAACGGGTCGTTCGTGCGGGTTCGTTCACCGGCTGTTGGAGGAGGCCGGGGGCGCCGCTGCGGCCGGGGGCGGGGCGTGGACGTCGTCCGCGTGAGTTTGTGGGGCCCCACGGATACCGTGCCCGCCCCGCATGTGAGTGATTGTCCGCCCCGGTCAAAGCTGGGATAGCGGCTCTTGCCGGTAGGTTCTCGGCGGGCTTCAGAGCGGTGGTTGCGTTGTGCAGGGTGTTGGCAGACTCGCCAGAATCATTGCCGGATCAGCCGGTGACGGTGACGATGGCCCACGCCGATTGCGGCCAGATGAAGTCCTGATTGATGGTTCCCGCGTTCTGCGCCGTGTAGCGATAACCGGCTTGATATGGGACATAGAGCATCGGGGTTGCGCAGTAACTGACGGATGTACAGAGGTTGCCCTTGAAGTAGAACTTGTTGCGGTAGCCGACCGTGATCTCTGGGCGCAGGACGCTTCTGACCTGGTCGCACACCAGGACGCCCTGCCCGGCCATGCGCCCGGAGCCGTCGCGGGCGTAGTCGAAGATGACGTGGTTCCTGCAGCCCTTGAACACTTCGCCCCAATCGTGAGCCGCGTAGGCGGGGGATGCGGTCACGGCCACCGCAGTGATCGCGGCTAAGCCGGCGGCGAGTGCTTTCAGCCTTCTTCTCATGCTTTTTCCCTCTCTTGCGGGACTTTCTTGAGTCGCGGCCCCGCGCGCTGACTTGTTACAACCAAATTGCGTTACCAACGCCGTCAAGGCTTGTACGAACGTGTCGAGTTCGGGTGTGGCGCCAATGCCGGCCTGTGGGTGGCTTCGCCGGCAGGTGCATTCTTGGTGTCGCGTGATCGAGTGGCGATCTGGTGCGCCGTGCGTGTTGGTCCGTATCAAGATCGCTAATATAGGGGGTCCCGGTAGTAATGGCGGAAATCCAACGGATTTAACCTTGGCCTGCGGTAACTCGTTCCTTTGGGCAGGTCGAAGGGGCAGGCGGTCCATCCTGGGTTCGCATCGGACGCGAGTTTCACGCATCTGATGCCGAACTCAGGGATGCTCGCGGCGAAGATTCTTCAGCGAGGGTGAACCCGAGGGCGAAGGACATGCAAGCTGGTTTCGGCTCGAACACGGCAGGATAGATCGGGCACGATAACGATCACCGGTACGTTTCCCCAGGTCGCAGTGCTCGAGATCAGCCATATGTCAACCGGCCGCCCCTGCTCGGCGTACCTGGGCAGGGCCCGGGACAGACGGCGACGGCAGAGGAACCGTCGTGCATGGACCGGAGCTGGGGACACCAAGATCAAGGACTGAATCGTGCCGGGATAGCCTGACTTCCGGCGTGGGCCCGGCCCCCGGGGGCGGCGTGGCAACTGCCGCACGCCCCCCGGGGGCTGTGCGCCGGCCTGGGCCACCGACCGGTGGCCGTCCCGGGAGACGTAGGGGAGACATGCGATTTCTGGAGCGGGAACGCGCCACCGTGGCGAAGCTGCTGCCGGGGCTGGAGGAGGGCCTGCGGGCGTTACCCCTCATGGAGTGACAATCCCGGCCTCCAGCTCTTCCGCAGCAGCGGAGGCCCCGGACTGCTGGTGCCGCCGCGCTACGACGAAGGGCCGGGGACCACCGCCGTGGACGCCCTGCGGGTGCAGCGCGCACTGGGCGGCCGGGTACCGTCTCTGGCCGTGGCCGCCGCCTGGCACCACTTCTCGATGGTCACCCTGCTCCGCATGCCCGCCTCCTCCGACTACAAGCAAAGGAGGGTGCTCGGGGGTGAGCAGCCGAGGAAGCACCGTCGGGAGGGAGCGGGTCAACGCCGCCAAGAACGCGCCCGATCGGCCCAGTCCGGCTTCGGTGGGACGGCCCGGCGTTTCAAGACGGCCTCCTCGTGCCGGAGCATCATGAGCTCGACATCCTTGGATGCCTGATCACGCCCCAGCGCACCGCCCGAATCAAGGTCAGATGAACCGACGCGAGCCCCGATCTTGCCTACCCAGTTCGCTGGTCAAACCCGCAGATCGGGCAGTACAGGGATCTCGGTTGAGTGGGCAAGTCGTACCATAAGGCCGTGCACGCCGTTATTCGTTCCCTGTGGAATGAACCGCGTCCCCCGGATCCGCCCGCGCGAGTGCCGCGTGACTGGGTGCTTGTGGGCGTGCTCGTGCCGGTCGCGCTGCTCGAAGGTTTCCTCCGCCCCGACCTGCCCCACCGGGTCGTCGCCGTGACGCTCACCATCGTCCTGCTGCCCACGTTGCTGTGGCGGCGGACGCATCCGCTGCGGATGCTTCTGATCGTCTTCGCCGCTACGGCACTCGCGCCGCTGCTGACCGGTGGCGTGCCCTCGGAGGCCTACTCCCTGGCCTACCTGCTGATTCTCGTGTACGCGCTGGCCCGCTGGGGATCGGGGCGCGAGATCGCGATCGGACTGGCCGCCATGATCGCGGTGGTCGGGCTTTCGACCGCCTTCGGCCGCATGGTGCCTTCCGACGTGGTCGGCTCGTTCGCCGTGATGTCGGCGGCCACCACGCTCGGCATCGCCCTGCGCTACCGGGCCAGGGCCCGCTCGCGTGAGCTGGACCAGGTCAAGCTGCTCGAACGCGCCCAGCTCGCCCGCGACCTGCACGACACCGTGGCCCATCATGTCTCGGCCATGGCGATCCGCGCGCAGGCCGGGCTGGCCACCTCCGCGTCGCGGCCGGACGCGGCTACCGACGCGCTGAAGGTGATCGAGGAGGAGGCGGCTCGGGCGCTGGCCGAGATGAACAGCATGGTCCGCGTGCTGCGCCAAAACCAGCCGCCCGGACTGGCGCCCGGACTGGCGTCCGAACTGGCGCCTGAACTGGCGCCCGGACGTGGGGTCGCCGATCTCGCGGAGCTGGCCACGCGGGGCTCTGCCGTACCGGCTGTGAAGGTGAATCTGTCCGGCGATCTTGGCGAACTGCCGGCGTCGGTCGGGGCGGCGCTCTACCGGATGGCGCAGGAGTCGGTCACCAACGCCAGGCGGCACGCGCGCCACGTCGGCCTGATCGAGGTGAGTGTCAGCGCGGAGGAGGACTGTGTACGGCTGAGCGTGACCGACGACGGCTCACCACCGGCCGCCCCCGGGCTCGGCTCCGGCTACGGCATCATCGGCATGATCGAACGTGCCGAGCTGCTCGGCGGCACCTGCCAGGCTGGTCCCGGTCCCGAGCACGGGTGGACGGTCACCGCCGTTCTCCCCCGGGCGGGGAGGCGGTCGTGAGCGTGCGGGTGCTCGTCGCCGACGACCAGGAGATCGTCCTCACCGGCCTCACGATGATCCTCGACGCCCAGCCCGGCATCGAGGTCATCGGCCAGGCCGGCGACGGCAGGCGCGCGGTCGAGCTGGCCCGCCGCCTGCGTCCCGACGTCTGCCTGTTCGACATCCGCATGCCCGGCCTCGACGGCATCCAGGCGACCCGTTCCCTGGCCGGGCCGGACGTCGCCGACCCGCTGGCGGTGGTCGTCATCACCACCTTCGACCTCGACGAGTACGTCTATGCCGCGCTGCGCGCCGGGGCCAAGGGCTTCCTGCTCAAGAACGCGGGCGCGGCCCTGCTCTCGCAGGCCGTCCACGCCGCCGCCAGCGGCGACGCGCTCATCGCGCCCAGTGTCACCGCGCGGCTGCTCGGCGTCTTCTCCCGCACCGGGCCCGCCTCTCCGCCCGTGCGGCCGATCGAGACGCTGACGGAGCGGGAGGAGCAGATCTTGCTGACCGTGGCGCGCGGACGTACCAACGGCGAGATCGCCGACGAGCTGCACATTTCGCTCAGCACGGTCAAGTCGCACATCGCCAGCCTCATGGCCAAGCTCGGCGCCCGCAACCGCGTCGAGATCGCCATGTGGGCCTACGAGACCAACCGCGTCTAGGGCCTGTGGATGACCCACTCGGCGACCGCCAGATTGATCAGCCAGCCCGCGGCCATCAGCAACGCCTTGGGAAGCTGTCCAGGCGTGCCGGCGATCAGAAACCACGGCATCAACGTGAACGCCTGCGTGCCCGCGCCCAGGCCGATCGCGTAGGCGCGCATCATCCAGGCCCGGTGGGCGGCGATGTCACGGCGCCGGATGGCGAGCAGGCCGAGGGCCAGCGAGGCGGCCATGGCCGTACCGAAGATCACGCGAAAGACGCCCAGCAGCGTGCCGTCGGTCTCGGGCAGCGGGCTGAACAGCGTCATCCACATCCCGGCGAGCGCCGCCACCAGCCCCGCGGGCACCAGCACCCGCCCGGCGGCGCGATGCCAGCCGGGACGGCTGCGCCGCAGACCGGGCGCGAACTGGAAGGCGCCGACCACGGTATAGACGGTCGCGCCCGCTATGTGCAGGCTCACCGGAAGCGGCGCGGCGAAGAAGCGCGCGTTGTCCGGCGTGATCGCCGCCCCCACGGACAGCTCGGTCATGCGGATCGCGCCCGCGACGATCGGAACGGCACTGAGCGCCAGCAGCGCGGCCGGGATGGTACGACTCCTCATACCACCGATCGTGGCGAGCCGAGCCGCGCCCGGCATCGCGCCTGAGGCTCCCTTGGAGGCGTCCTATCAGCCGCCAATCAGGCGTACTTTCGGCTGATGAGCGGCGCGAGCGCTGTTCTTACCCTGACGAGTGTGATGAGAGCATTCCTCCTGAGCTCGTACGGCTCGGCCGACGCGCTACGTCTCACCCGGATCCAGAAGCCCGAACCCGCTGCCGGCGAAGTCCTGGTCAAGGTGCACGCCACCTCGGTCCAGCCCTACGACTGGCACCTGATGCGCGGCCAGCCGTACATCGCCCGCCTGATGGGTGGCGGCCCCGGCCTGCGCCGGCCGAAGATCTCCATCCTCGGCGCCGACGTCGCCGGCACGGTCGAGTCGGCCGGCGATGGCGTCACCGCCTTCCAGCCGGGCGACGAGGTCTACGCCATGCCCAAGCGGGGCGGCTTCGGCGAGTACACCTGCGTGCCCGCCGGCGAGCTGGTCCCCAAACCCCGCAACCTCTCCTTCTCCCAGGCCGCCGCGGTCCCCATGGCGGCCAACACCGCCCTGATCGCCCTGCGCGACTGCTACCCCGGCCAGAACGTCCTCATCAACGGAGCCTCCGGCGGCGTCGGCACCTTCGCCGTCCAGATCGCCAGGGCGCTCGGCGCGAAGGTCACGGCCGTCTGCGGTCCCCGCAACCTCGCCATGGTCGCCGCACTCGGCGCGGATGAGGTCGTCGACCGTACTCGTGAGGACTTCACCCAGCGCCGTCAGCGCTACGACCTCCTGCTGGACATCGCCGGTGGTCCCTCCACCGCCGCCTGCCGCCGCGCCCTGACCCCCAAGGGCGCGCACGTGCTGGTCGGGGGCCCGGGCGGCCGCTGGCTCAGCCCGGCGGGCCGGATGCTCGCCACGATGCTCGCCGGGCCGTTCGTCTCCCAGCGGGTCGCGGTGGCCGACGTGGTCCGCTGCACCGACAACCACCGCAACCTGACCACGCTGACCACCCTGCTCGAATCCGGCCAGATCACTCCGGTGATCGATCGCAGCTACCCGTTCGAGGAGATCCCGGACGCGATCCGCTACCAGGAGCAGGGCCGCTCAGCGGGCAAGGTCGTCATCACGTTCGGGGATTCGTGATCTGTGAGCGCCGTTTCGCGGGTCGCGGCCGGGTGCGTCCAGACGCAGTGGTTTGGCGCCATCCACCGAACGGCTGATTCGAGGTTCAGCCGCGGGCGGCCCGTGGTGTGGCCGCGCGGTCGATTCGGGAAAAGCGGCGGATCGCGATGCTTTTGCCATGGCAATCATCGAAGTCACCGACCTCCGCAAGAGCTACGGACAGCTGAGCGTGCTGGAGGGTGTGTCGTTCTCCGTGGCGGAGGGCGAGATCTTCGGCATCCTGGGCCCCAACGGCGCAGGCAAGACCACCACCGTGGAATGCGTGGAAGGGCTGCGCAAGCCCGACGGCGGCACGATCAGGGTGCTCGGCCTCGACCCGGCCACCGACGGCCGGGCGCTGCGTGAGCAGGTCGGCGTTCAGCTCCAGCACACCCAGCTGCCCGACACGATCAAGGTGTGGGAGGCCCTGGACCTCTACGCCGCCTTCTACTCCCGGCCGCGCGACTGGCGGGAGCTGCTGGAGCAGTGGGGGCTGGCCGACAAGCGCAACGCCCGCTTCGGCAAGCTGTCCGGCGGCCAGAAGCAGCGGCTGTTCATCGCCCTCGCGCTGATCGGCAACCCGCGGGTGGCGTTCCTCGACGAGCTGACCACCGGCCTGGACCCGCAGGCCCGCCGAACCACCTGGGAACTGATCAAGCAGGTGCGCGACAGCGGTGTCACCGTGGTGCTGGTCAGCCACTTCATGGACGAGGTCGAAGAGCTGTGCGACCGGGTCGCCGTGGTGGACCGGGGCCGGGTCGTGGCGCTGGACACTCCGGCCGGCCTGGTCGACGGGCTCGACGCCGCCCACGAGATCCGCTTCACCCTGATGGCCGCCTGCGACCCGGTGGCGTTGCTGGCCGACCTGCCCGGCGTCGCGGAGGTCACCGTGACCGCCGACCGCGTGGTCGTCAGCGGCCGGGGCGACTTCGCCACCGCCGTCACCGCCCAGCTCGCCCGCCACCACGTGCTCGTCAGCGACCTGCGCATCGACAAGCGCACCCTAGACGACGCCTTCGTCGCCCTGACCGGCCGCTCCCTCTGACTCCGACTCTGATTCCGCGAAGGGCTTCCGCCATGACCGCTCTCACCAAGCTCGCCACCGTCGAGGTCAAGCTGCTGGCCCGTGAGCCGGGCTCGATCGTCTCGATGCTCATCCCCCTGTTCGTTCTGCTGGTGTTCGGCAGCTCGATCCAGCCCGGTGACACCACGCTGCTGCCGATGACGCTGGCCATGTCGGTCGGCCTGGTGGGCTTGTACCTGCTGCCGACCACCCTGGCCTCCTATCGCGAGCGCGGGATCCTGCGCCGGATGTCCACGACGCCGGTCCGGCCGTACACGCTGCTGGTCGTGCAGTTGACCTTGCAGTTGGTGCTCGTGGTCATCGCCTGCGCGTTGCTGGTGTCGGTCGCGGGCAGCGTGATCGGCGCCCACGTTCCCGGTGCCGCGCTGCCGCTGGCGGCGGCGCTCACGCTCGGTGTCGCGGCGATGTTCTCCGTCGGCCTGCTCATCGCCGCCCTGGCCAAGACCGGCCGTTCCGCCAACGGCGTCGGGGTTCTGCTGTACTTCCCGATGGCCTACCTGGCCGGTCTGATCCAGCCTGTCGATCAGATGCCCGCCTTGGTGGCGAGGATTGGCGAATACACTCCTCTGGGTGCTTTCAGGCAGGTGCTCGGGCAGGTCTGGACGGGCCAGTCGCCGAGCCTGACGCTACTGGTCGTCCTGGCGGGATATGCCGTGCTCATCGGTACGGCGGCGGCCAAGTTCTTCAGGTGGGAGTAGGGCATGACGACGGCGGATGGGCGCCTGGAGCGGTGGGAGCGGCTGGTCGCCCGCCAGCTTGAGGCCGCGCCGTACCTCTTGCTGGTGGTCTCCGCGGTCCTGGCCTGGCAGAACGAGTCGCAGGGGCGGATGCTGACGCTGGGCCTGGCGGCGCTGGCCGCCGTCTGGATCGCGGTGATGTCCCGCTTCAGGGCCGTCTACGTGATCGGGCTGGTCATCCTGATCGGGGTGCTCTGCACCCGCAGCATATGGTTCGCGAGCTTCTTCGCCTTCACCGGCTACCTGCACTCCTGGAGCCACCTGCGGGGGCTGTGGCGGTTCGCCGGGGTGACCGCGACCGCCGCGATCAGCGTCACCGCCTACCAGGGCGGGCTCCCGCAGAGCGCCGGAGACGTCATCTCCTTCCTGTTCTTCACCGCCGCGATCGTCGCGGCGGTCGGGCTGTTCAGCTTCGTCGGCGAGGTCACCACCGAGCGCAGCGCCGAACGCAAGCGCATGGTGGCGCAGCTGGAGGAGACGATGCGGGAGAACGCAGGCCTGCACGCCCAGCTGCTGGTCCAGGCCAGGGAAGCGGGCGTGTTCGACGAGCGGCAGCGCATGGCCGGCGAGATCCACGACACCATCGCCCAGGGCCTGACCGGTGTGGTCACCCAGCTTCAGGCCGCCGTACACGCCCGCGAGAGCGACACCGACTGGCAGCGGCACGTCGGCAACGCCATGACCCTGGCTCGCGAGAGCCTGGCGGAGGCTCGCCGCACCATCCACGCCGTCGGGCCCGCGCAGCTGGAGTCCACGCCGCTGCCGGAAGCGCTGGACGAGCTCACCGCCCGCTGGGCCGCCCTGCACGAACTGCGCGCCGACTTCACCGCCACCGGTACGGCCCGGCCGTTGCATCCCGAGGTAGAGGAGACCCTGCTGCGCACCGCCCAGGAGGCGCTGGCCAACATCGCCAAGCATGCCGGGGCCGCCAGGGTCGGGCTCACCCTGTCGTACATGAACGACACCGTCACCCTCGACGTGCGCGACGACGGCTCGGGCTTCGACCCGCTGCTCGCCGCCGACGGCGGCGGCTTCGGACTGACCGCGATGCGCAAGCGGGTCACCCGCCTGGCGGGCACGCTGGAGATCGAGTCGGAGTACGGCGGCGGCACGGCCGTGTCGGCCAGCGTGCCGGCCATCACACGGAGGGACACAGGTGTCTGACACCCCGATCAGGCTGCTGATCGCCGACGACCACGTCATCGTGCGGGACGGGATCCGCGGCATGTTCACCGGCGACCCCGGCTTCGAGGTGCTCGGCGAAGCCGGCGACGGGGCGCAGGCCGTGCAACTCGCCCGCACCCTCGACCCTGACGTGGTGCTCATGGACCTGCGGATGCCCGTGATGGACGGCGTCACGGCCATCAAGGAGCTGGCCAGGATCGGGGCGCGTGCCCGGGTGCTGGTGCTGACCACGTACGACACGGACAAGGACGTCCTGCCCGCCATCGAGGCCGGGGCCACCGGGTATCTGCTCAAGGACGCCGGGCGTGACGACCTCATCCGGGCGGTGCGCTCGGCCGCCCGCGGTGAGGCCGTGTTGTCACCGTCTGTCGCCACCCGGCTGCTGGGTCGGGTGCGGGCTCCGGCCGATCCGTTGAGCGCCCGGGAGCTGGAGATCCTCCGCCTCATCGCCGACGGCGCGACCAATCGTGAGGCCGCCGCGCAGCTGTTCATCAGCGAGGCGACGGTCAAGAGCCATGTGCTGCACATCTACGCCAAGCTCGGGGTCAACGACCGGGCCGCCGCTGTGGCGGTCGCCTTCCGGCGGGGGTTGCTCTCCGTCGACGGCGCTTAGCCTGAGGCGCAGCCCATGTGACAAGCTCGGGGGATGCTGCGACTCACCGACTTCATCATCGACTGTCCGGACACGATGAAGCTGGCGGCCTTCTACTCCGAGGTGACGGGTCGCCCGGTCAAGGAGGGCAGCCACGAGAACTGGGCCGGTATCCAGTTCGGCGAGATCGAGCTGGCCTTCATCCGGGTGGATGACTACCGCGCCCCGCAGTGGCCCGACGGCGAGCACCCCAAGCAGTTCCACCTCGACTTCGAAGTCGACGACATCGAGGCCGAACAGGGCCGCGTCCTGGCACTCGGCGCGTCCCTGCAGCAGGACTCCATCGGCTCCGACGGCTACGGCTGGCGCGTCTACACCGACCCCGTCGGCCACCCCTTCTGCCTCTGCCACAACAAGGGTGTCGTCTGGACCGACCAGGGCCTCATCTGGCCCAAGCGCGGCTAGGCCCGGCGATCACTGACGCAGTTGGGGCACAGTCTGGAACACGTGCGGCTTAGGTGCGAAGGGGATCAGGAGAGCGCCCGCGGTGGTGGCGTTTACGGGGCGAGAATGGTGATGGGCACGTGACCGCGATCACCTCCCGCCTCCCGTTTCACGATCCGCTCACCAAGGTCATGGCCTTGGGGATCGGCCTGATCATCGTCGGCGTCCTGTTCGTCGAACTGGGCGCTGCCCACTGACGGGCCGCCACCATCCCAACCGTCCGTTCTCGGCGGGCCGCAGCTTGAGCATCGCGCGGGACATGGCCGTCGCTTGTCCGGTACGGCAGGCCGCCCGCCGCCTGGTGCGCCGCGGCGAAACCCTGCTCAACCGTCAAGCGCCCGGGGGTACTCGGTATCCGCCCGCGACGGTCTCGACCAGCGCCGGGTCTCCTCCGGCCTTGCGCAGCGCGGTGTTCCTGCGCTGCGTTGGAGGATCCGCGGCCTAGGCGGTGATATGGCGCGTGCCGGCTTGCTCGCCGACCCGCGGCTCGTATGCCGTCTGCGGGAGCAGGTCCTCCTGGCGGGCCGTGCGTACCTTCTTGTCCACGCGTGCGGCCAGCCGGATTCCCGCCGCCGCGGCGACGCCCAGGAGGGCCACGATCTCGAACAGGCCCAGCCTGAGCAGGTCGGCGCGTTCGAAGGCGAGGGTGCCGAGGTGGTGGATGAGGAAGCCGGTCGTGAACAGCCACGCCATCAACGCGGCCGCCGGCGCGGCGAACGCGCGGCGCGCGAGCCAGGCGAAGCAGAACACCACCCACGCCATCGCACCGACTCTCGCCGCCGTGTCGTGGAACACGAGCGCCGTCACGGCGCTGGCGAGCACCATGGTGCAGAATCCGCCGGCCAGCAGGAACGAGAGGGGTGTCTTGCTCGTCTCCATTCCTTGATTGAAACCCGATCCGTGGCCATTGCCCCGGCCGGTCTACAGATCTGTGCGGGCAAGGCCCCAAACTCTGGCACCTTCGCCAGGCCGGCAAGCGCCGTGGAGCACGAGCGCCTGTGCCGAATCCGGGAAACCCCACGACGTCATCGCTGTCTTACCCGATGGGGCTCACTTCGCCGACGGCGCCTGCCCCAAGGGAGCAGTGCGGCGGGCGTACGAGCGGGCGCGGTCTTCCGGGAGCCCTGGCCGGCGGGTGGTGCCCTCCATGCGGGTCACCGTACAACCTGATCGGACAGGTGGTCGGCTACTCCGGGCCGGGCTCGCCGAGCAACCGGCGCAGGACCTCCTCGTCGCCCGCGTCCAGTTCGCTCACGAAGCGACGCAGCACATTGGCGTGGTCGGCTTCGGCATTCAGCAGGGCACTCATCCGCTGGGCGACCATCCCGGCCGCATCCACCAGGGCGCCGTAGCGGTAGGAGCGGCCTTCTCGGCGCCGCGTGACGGCCTGCTTCTTGTGCAGGCGTACCAGCGTGGTCACCACCGCGCTGTAGGACAGCCCGCCCTCGGGTGCGATCAGGTCCCGGACCTGTCCGGGGGTGAGCGAGCGACCGGCCGCCCGCAAGGTCGTCAAGATTGCCGCCTCAAGCTCTCCCGGCCGTCGACGGGCACCGCGATCAGGGGTTTCGCTCCGAGCGGCGCGCTCGTCCCCGTCGCTGTCCATCGCAACCACCCTATCGGGATCCATCGGATCTCATGGCAGGCTGAAACCACGCCATAACCCCCGGGGAGCGACAGAATGTTCGATCACTTCGTGTGGTCGGTGGTGGTCAGCCCGCCGCTGATCGTCCTGGCCGCCTTCGCCGTCGCCGGCAGGCTCGCGCCCGCGCTGGCCGCGCGCGTGCTGGCCTGGTCGGCCGCGATCGTGGCGGCGGCCGGCATGGCGAACCTGGCGGTGTTCGCCATGAAGGCGGTTGCCGAGGTGCCCGCGGTGGCCCAGGCCATGGGCTGGTCGGCTGCGGTCGTGCGCGACGACACTGCTCGGGTCCCCTGGGTGTCGTGGGGTTCACTGGTGTTGCTGATCGTCGCGACCGCGGCGGCGGGATGGGCGCATCGCCGCCACCGGCGAGATCTGCGGACGGCGCGCTCATTCCCGCGTCCGGAAGGCGATGTTCTGCTGGTGGACGACCCGGCGGTGACGGCCTTCGCCGTACCCGGTCGATCGCCGGGCCGCGGCCTGCCGCGCGATCCGGGCTGGGTGGTGGTCACCACCGGCATGCGCGAGGCGTTGAGCCGGGAGCAGTACACGGCGCTGCTCGCACACGAACGCGCCCATCTGGCCGGCGCCCATCATCGCCTGGTACGGCTGGCGGAGCTGGCCGGGGCGGCGCATCCCGCGCTGCGCTGGGTGAGCGGGCAGGTCGGGTTCCTGGTGGAACGGGCGGCCGATGAGCAGGCGGCGGCCGAGGTGGGGGAGCGCCGCCTGGTGGCCCAGGCTGTCGGCCGGGCCGCGCTGGTGGCGGCACGCGCCCGAGCGGGTTCGCGGGGCGCCCTGACTCCGGCGTCGAGCATGTTGCACGCGGCGGGCCCGTCCAGGCCGGGTGTGGTCCCGCGGCGGGTGGCCGCGCTGCTGCGTCCGGTACCCGGCACGACCGCCCTGCTGTGGCTGGTGCCCGCCCTGGTGGCGGCGGGAACCGTGGTGTGGACCGGCGAGGCGATCTATGACCTGCAGGAACTGCTCCGCTTCGCCTACCTCGGGCGGCCATAAACAGCTCACCTGGTTAGTTAGGTGAGCCTATGTTAACTTCTACAGCAAGTAGCGGAGCCTGGGTCCGGGCTTCCCTCCAACGGCCCCTGAGGAGCTTGCTGTGCTCGCCCCCCGAAGCTCTGCTGTGCGCGCGCCGGTCACCGCGCTCGGGCTCAGCCTTCTGGCCGCGTGCGGCGGCCAGGGCGGCCCCGCCGATCCCGCGACCTCCGCCGCCGGGCCCGGCACCGCAACGTTGGCCGCGTCCGACAAGAAGATCACCGTCTACAGCGGCCGCAGCGAAGAACTGGTCAAGCCGCTCCTGGACCACTTCACCCGGGAAACCGGCATCGCCGTCGAGGCCCGCTACGCCGCGACCGCCGCCATGGCCACCCAGCTCGTCGAAGAAGGCGAACGCTCTCCCGCGGACGTGTTCTTCGCCCAGGACGCCGACGTCCCTTCACCGTCTGGCGCACGACCACTCTGCCCGGCATCGGGGCGGGCGCCACGTTGGTGCTACTCACCTGCATGAAAGAGCTGCCCGCCACGGTGTATCGCCGGCCGGTCGACGCCTGGGTAGCGGGGTTCATCGGCGAAGCCAACCCGCTTCCCGGCCATGCCGAGAGCGCGACGGCCGTTCCCGGCAGCACGCACGTCGCCGTCGGCGACAGCGTGCCGATCCACTGCAGCGGCCCCGCTCATCACTGGCCGTCCGCGATCGTCCCCGCCCATCCCGATCCGACCTACCAAGAGATGGAGCACTAGTGTTCGCCAGCTTCCTCATCGGCCTGCGCGAAGGGCTGGAGGCCACGCTCGTCGTCTCCGTCCTGGTCGCCTTCCTCGTCAAAGGCGACCGAAAGGACAAGCTGCCGCACGTCTGGACCGGCGTACTCGCCGCCGTGGTGCTGTCGGTCGGCTTCGGCGCGGTCCTGACCTTCACCGCCGCCCGGCTCGGCTTCCAGCAGCGAGAACTGTTCGAGGCGATCACCTCGCTGCTCGCCGTCGTCTTCGTCACCTGGATGATCTTCTGGATGCGGCGGGCCGCCCGCGCCCTGTCCGGCGACCTGCGCGGCAAGCTGAGCGATGCGCTGGAGCTGGGCTCGCTCGCCGTCGTCGTCATGGCGTTCCTGGCCGTGGCCAGGGAGGGGCTGGAGACGGCGCTGCTGTTCTTCGCCTCCGTCCAGGGCGCCACCATCTCGGCCCAGCCGCTGATCGGCATCAGCCTGGGCCTGCTCACCGCGATGGCGCTCGGCTACGGGCTCTACCGCTCGGCCGTGCGCGTCAACCTGACGAAGTTCTTCACCTGGACCGGCCTGCTGCTCATCCTGGTCGCCGCGGGGATCTTCAAGTACGGCGTGCACGACCTGCAGGAAGCCAACATCCTGCCCGGCCTGACCAGCTACGCCTTCGACATCAGCACGATCCTTCCGGCCGACTCCTGGTACGGCACCTTGCTGGCCGGGATGCTCAACCTCACCCCACAGCCCACCGTCTTGGAGACCGTGGCGTGGGCCGTCTACCTGCTACCCACCCTCTACTTCTTCCTGCGTCCTTCCCGCACCCAGCCAACCTCTGCCGCAGCCGCGCCCGCGGCCTGAACAGGAGCACACCGCCATGTCCGCCGTGTCCGCCCTCACCCGTCTCACCATCGGCGCTCTCGCCCTGGCCGCGCTGACTGCGTGCGCGGCCGAGACCCCCACCAGCAGCAATGGCGCGAACGGCACCGCCGTACCGCAGCAGCCCGGCAAGGTCGCCGTGGCGGCCAGTGACACCGAGTGCAAGGTGGCCGTCGCCGAGGTCGCGGCGGGCACCAGCACGTTCACGATCACCAACGGCGGCAGCAAGGTCACCGAGTTCTACGTCTACGCGCCGGGCGACCGCGTCATGGCCGAGGTGGAGAACATCGTGCCCGGCCTCACCCGCGACCTCATCGCCGAACTGCCCGCCGGGACCTACGAGACCGCCTGCAAACCCGGCATGGTCGGCAAGGGCATCCGCGGCCCGCTGAAGGTCACCGGCGAGCACAAGCCGCTCAACGCCGACGCCAAGCTCGCCGAGGCGACCGCCAGCTACAAGCGCTACGTCAAGAGCCAGAGCGACACCCTGCTGATCAAGACGCAGGAGTTCGTCGACACGGTCAAGGCCGGGCAGATCGACAAGGCCAAGGAGCTCTTCCCGATCTCGCGTACCTACTGGGAGCGCATCGAGCCGGTCGCGGAGATCTTCGGCGACCTCGACCCGGCCATCGACGCCCGCGAGGCCGACCTCGCCGAGGGCGAGGAGTGGACCGGCTTCCACAAGATCGAGAAGGATCTGTGGATCACCAAGGACATCAGCAAGGACGGTCCCGTCGCCGACAAGCTGCTCGCCGACGTCAAGACCATCGTCGAGAAGGCCAACGCGACCGAGCTGACCCCGCTCAACCTGGCCAACGGCGCCAAGGAACTGCTCGACGAGGTCGCCACCGGCAAGATCACCGGCGAGGAGGACATCTGGTCGCACACCGACCTGTGGGACTTCGCCGCCAACCTCCAGGGCTCCAAGGCCGCGGTCCAGTCGCTGCGCCCGGTGCTGGAAGAGCGCTCTCCCGCCCTGGTCAAGACCCTGGACGAGAAGTTCGCCGCCGCCGAGGCCGAGCTGGGCACCCACCAGAAGGGCGACGGCTGGCGCCTGCACAACGAGCTGTCCAAGGCCGAGCTGAAGAAGCTGTCCGACGTGATCAACGCGCTCGCCGAGCCGATCAGCGAGATCGCGCCCATCGTGGCGAAGTAGGGAGCCCGCCGTGAGCGAGCACATCAGCCGCAGGAAGATCTTCGGGCTCGGCGCGGCCGGGGTCGCGGCGGCGGGGGCCGGGGCGATCGCCGCCCGCTCCCTGCTCGCCGAGCCGCCGGTCGTGCACGCCTCCTCGACCTCCGGCGCCTTCCCCTTCTACGGCGAGCACCAGGCGGGCATCGTCACCCCTGCCCAGGACCGGCTGCACTTCGTCGCCTTCGACGTCACCACCACCCGGCGCGAGGAACTGACCGGCCTGCTCCAGGAATGGACGGCCGCCGCCGCCCGGCTCACCCAGGGCCGGGACGCGGGCGCGTCCGGCGCGGTCGGCGGCCCGCCCGAGGCCGCGCCCGACGACACGGGCGAGGCGCTCGGCCTGCCCGCCTCCGGGCTGACGCTGACCGTCGGCTTCGGCGCCTCGCTGTTCGACGACCGCTTCGGCCTGGCCGCGCGCCGCCCCGCAGCCCTGGCCGACCTGCCCAGGTTCCCCGGCGAACGGCTCATCCCGGAGATCTCCGGCGGCGACATCTGCGTCCAGGCCTGCGCCCACGACCCGCAGGTGGCGGTGCACGCCATTCGCAACCTGGCCAGGATCGGCTTCGGCAAGGTCACCGTGCGCTGGTCGCAGCTCGGCTTCGGCCGTACCTCCTCGACCTCGCGCGCGCAGACCACCCCGCGCAACCTCATGGGCTTCAAGGACGGCACCAACAACATGAAGCTCGAAGACGACGATCTGGTACGCGACCAGCTGTGGGCCGCGGCAGAAGACGGTGCGGACTGGATGGCGGGCGGCAGCTACCTGGTCACCAGGAAGATCCGCATGACCATCGAGACCTGGGACCGCACCTCCCTGCGTGAGCAGGAGGACATCTTCGGCCGCGACAAGAACGAGGGCGCCCCCGCCGGCAAGAAGAACGAGTTCGACCCCGTGGACCTGGCCGCGATGAAACCCGACGCCCACGTCCGGCTGGCCCACCCGACGGCGCACGCCAACGCGCATCTGCTGCGCCGCGGCTACAACTACGTCGACGGCTCCGACGGCCTCGGGCGGCTCGACGCCGGGCTGTTCTTCATCGCCTACCAGCGCGACCCTCGCCGCCAGTTCGTGCCCGTCCAGATGAGCCTCGCCAAGAACGATCCGCTGAACGAGTACATCAAGCACGTCTCCAGCGGCATGTTCGCCTGCCCGCCCGGCGTGCGCGACGCGGGTGACTACTGGGGCAGGCAGCTGTTCGCCTGACCAGGACCTGGCATGACGCCGCAGCAGATACGGGACGTCCCTGGCACGCACACCCGCGAGCGTGCCGGGGAGGTGTAGTCATCTCGGGCGCGACGTCCGGAGCAGTCGGGGAAATGTCTGACGGGCCGCCCGCTCAAGGTGAAGGGGCGGCCCTTTCACGTTGTTGTGGCCTGGCGGCGTCGTTTGGCGAAGCGGAGGTAGAGCGGCGGTGTGACGAAGAGGTTGAGCAGGGTCGAGGTGACCAGCCCGCCGAGGACGACGACGGCCAGGGGGTGCTCGATCTCGTGTCCTGGCAGGTCTCCCATGATGACCAGCGGGAGCACCGCGAGCCCGGCGGCCAGGGCGGTCATGAGGATCGGCGAGAGCCGTTCACGGGCGCCGCGCAGGACCAGGGGCACGCCGAAGGGTTCGTTCTCGTGTTCCTCCAGATGCTGGAAGTGGTTGATCATGAGGATGCCGTTGCGGGCGGCGATGCCCATGACGGTGAAGAAGCCGACCAGGGCGCCCAGGGAGATGATGCCGTCGCCGAGGTAGGCGGCCAGGACGCCGCCGATGAGCGCGACCGGCAGGGTGGCCAGGCTGAGGATGGCCAGCCGCCAGCTGCGGAAGGACAGGTTGAGCAGGATGAGCACGACCAGCAGGGCGATTCCGGCGTAACCGAGCAGCCGGTTCTGGGCGGCCTGGCGTTCGGCGTACTCGCCGAGAACTTCGGCGTGGAAGCCGCGCGGGAAGCTCACCTCGGCGAGCGCGGCCTCGACGTCGCGGGCGACGGCGCCGAGGTCGCGGTCGCGGACGTTGGCGCCGACGTCGATACGGCGTGAGCCGCCTTCGCGTTCGATGACGTTGGGGGTGGGTTTGATCTGGACGGAGGCGACGTCGGCCAGGCGCACGGTCGTGCCGTCGGGTTTGTCGATGGGCAGGTTCTTGATCGCTTCGGGGTTGGAGCGGGAGGCGGGGACGCTCCAGACGCGCACGTCGTAGACGCGGCCCTCCCAGTAGGTGTCGCTGACCTCCTCGGTCGCCACGAGCGCGCCGGTGGCGCGGCGGACGTCGCCGGGTTTGAGCCCGTGTTCGCGGGCGGCCTGCAGGTCGACCTGGACCTCGATCTGCGGGATGTCCTTCTGGAGGGAGGCCTTGGCTTCGACGATTCCGTCGATCTTGGCGATGCGTTCCTGGATCTTGGCGGCGGTTTCGCGCAGGCCGGTCAGGTCGTCGCCGTAGATGCGCACGACGATGGTCTCGCTGGCGCCGGTCAGCACTTCCTTGATGCGTTCCTTGAGGTAGGTCTGCACGTCGCGTTGCAGGCCGGGGTAGCCGTCGACGACTTCCTGGATGGCGGCGACCGTCTTGTCGTAGTCGGCGGACGGGTCGACGCTGACCCAGTTCTCGCCGAAGTACATGCCGACCACCTCGTCGGCGTTGACGGCCTGGCCGATGTGGGCGCCGAAGTTGCGCACGCCGGGGATGGCACGCAGTTCCTTGCTGGCGGCGGTGCTGATGCGGACCATCTCGGGGTGTGAGGTGCCGGGCTGGGCCAGCCAGTGCATGAGGAAGTCGCGTTCCTTGAAGGAGGGCAGCAGCGACTGCCCGAGGAACGGCAGGACGGCCAGGCCCGCGGCCATGACGACGGCCACCGCCGAGTAGGCCCAGCGGGGTCGTCTCATCGTCGTGGCCAGGGCTCGCTGATAGCCGTTCTGCAACCACACGACCAGCGGCGACTGCCTGCGCTCGACCGCTGCCTTGCCCAGCAGCATGAGGGACATGGCCGGGGTGACGGTCAGCGCGACCAGGAGGGAGGCGCCGACGGCCAGCGCGTAGGAGATCGTCAGCGGGTTGAAGAAGGCGCCGGCCAGGCCGTCCAGGTAGAGGATGGGCACGGCGGCGGCGATGATGATCAGTGTGGCGTAGATGATGGGCGAGCGCACTTCCATGGAGGCGTCGAGGATCACCCGCGCGGTGGAGCGGCCGGTGTCGGCCGCGCGGTGCTGGCGCAGGCGGCGCATGATGTTCTCGACGTCGATGATCGCGTCGTCCACGACGACGCCCAGGGCGATGACCAGCCCGGCCAGGATCATGGTGTTGATCGTGTCGCCGCGCCACTGCAGCACCAGGACGGCGGCCATGAGCGAGATGGGGATGGTGATGAGGCTGATCACCGCGGCGCGCCATTCGAACAGGAATGCGCCGATGATCAGGACGACGAGGAGGAAGCCGAGCAGCAGCGAGAGGTTGAGGTTGTCGAGCGCGACTTCGACGAAGGTGGCCGGGCGGAAGATGGTGGTGTCGATGTCGACGCCGGGCAGGCCGGGCTGGAGCTGGGCGATGGCGGCCTCGACGCCTCGGGTCACCTCCAGGGTGTTGCCCCATGGCAGTTTCTCGACGATGAGCATGAGGCCTTCGCCGTCGTTGATGACGGCGTCGCCGATGAGCGGCTGGTGACCTTCGACGACGTCGGCCACGTCGCTGAGCGGCACCACGTCGCCCTCGTCGTTGGTGATGGGGATCTTGGTGATGTCCTGGCCGGTGGTGATCGGCAGGACGTGCCGGATGGGCAGGCGCTCCTCGGCGGTCTCCACCCAGCCACCTGTGCCGACCATGGTGCCGTTGGTGTGCTTGAGCAGCCCCGCGTCGAGCGCGTCGCCGGAGGCGGCCATCACCTGTTCCAGCGTGACGTCCTTGGCCGCCATCTTGTCCGGGTCCACCTGCACGAGCGTCATCTGCTTGCGCTGGCCCCAGATGGCCACGTTGGCGACGCCGGGCACCTTCAGCAGCCGGTTGCGGATCGTCCAGTAGGAGATCATGGACAGCCGCAGCACGGAATGCTGCTCGGAGGAGATGCCGACCTTCATGACCCGGCTGGTCGACGACAGCGGCTGCAGGATGACGGGCGGGGTCGCCCAGCTCGGGATGGTGGGGGTGATGGTGGCCAGCCGCTCCTGTACGAGCTGGCGGGCCTTGATGAGATCGGTGCCGGGCTTGAAGATCATGAGGACGGACGACAGCTGCGGCACCGACTTCGAGCGCAGCACGTCGAGACCTTCGATGCCGTTGAGCGTCTCCTCCAGCGGCACCGTGATGAGGCTCTCCACCTCCCCGGCGGTCAGCCCGATGCAGGCGGTCTGCACCTCGACCCGCGGCGGCGCGAACTCGGGGAAGACGTCCACCGCCATGTCGCGCAACTGCCCGGCGCCGAACACCATCATCCCGGCGGCCAGCGCGAGCACGATGTAGCGGAAGCGCAGGCTCCAACCGACGATCCAGCGCATCAGCCCCTACTTCCCGATACCGAGTTCGGCGCCGTACAGTTCGGCGGCGCCGGTGGACACGACCGGCGTGCCCGCCGGCGGCCCGGCCGTCAGGTAGGCGGTGCCGTCCTTCATCGATTCCACGGTGATCTGCGCCCGCTGGTAGGTGCCGGGTGCGGGGTTGACGAAGAGCCATGCCTGGCCCTTGGTGTCGTAGACGACCGCCGAGTACGGCACGGCCAGCAGCTTGCCCGACTGCAGGGCGCGGGCCACCTGGATGCCGAGCCGTTCGACGGCTTTGCCGGTCAGGGTGAGCTTGCTCAGCTCGGACCCGGCCAGTTTCTCCACGGTGGCGGGGCTGACCTTGGGGCCGGTGCTCGCCTTGTCGGTCGCGGCGCAGCCCGACAGGGCCAGCGCCGCGGTGAACAGCGCGACCGCGGCCCGTCGCGGGTCCGCGCTCATACTCCTGCTCCGACGAGTTCGCGCAGGTCGGCATCGGGGTCGGCCTCGGCTTTGCGGGGGGCCAGGCTGAGGTAGAGCGCGGGCAGCACCGCCAGCCCCCACACCACGGTGGTGACCAGTCCGCCGAGGACGCCGATGACCAGGGGGCGAGCCACCTCATGGCCCGGGACACCGCCCAGCAGGAGCAGCGGCAGGACCGCGACCGCGACGGCGATCGCCGTCGTGATGACCGGCACGAGGCTCTGTCCGGCTCCACGCACGATCTGCTCGACGGTGGTGGTTCCGCCGTTCTCGCTGGTCAGGCGGCGGAAGCTCGCGAACATCAGCAGCGCGATCCGCACCGCCAGCGCCAGGACGGCGAGCATCGCCGCCAGCACGCTCACCGACAGCGCTCCGTCGCCCAGCAGCGCCACGACGGCCGTCCCGGACAGCGCCACCGGCAGGCTCAGCACGATCAGCGCTGCCAGGCGCCAGCTCGACAGCGCCGCCTGCAGCAGCAGGACGATCGCCACCAGCGCGGCCAGCGCGGGGCCGAGCACGGCCATCCAGTCCGCTTCGCCCTGGTCGCCCCGGTCAAGTACCTCGGCGTGGTACTCCATCGGGAAGGAGATCCCGCGCACGGCGGCGCCGACGCCGTCGATGACGGCCTCGCGGTCGCCTCCCGACAGCTCGGCCACCACGTCGTAGTAACGGGCCGTGCCCTCGTGCTTGAAGACGTTCTGGTTCGGCTGGACCCGGACCTCGGCGACCTCCGACAGGCGTACCTGCTCGCCGTCCGGGGTGTCGACCTTGATCTGGCCGATACTGTCGAGGTTCTGCCGGGTGGCGGGCGCGCCGACCACGACGACCTCGAACACCTTCTGGTTCTCGAACAGGCTGCCGACCTCGATGCCCTGCATCCAGGTGGCGGCGGCGCGGCGTACGTCGCCGGGTTTGAGGCCCTTCTGCTGGGCGGTGGCGACGTTCACCTCGACCTCGACGGCCGGTTCCTTGGGCTGAAGCTCGACGCGGGGATCACGGACTCCGGCGACGCCGGCGATCGCCGTGCGTACCTTCTCCGCCTGGGCGGCCAGCTGGGTGAGGTCCTGGCCATAGACGCGCACGACCACGTCACCGCCGGCGGGCGTCAGCACGCCGCCGATGCTCTCGTCGTGGTACGTGCGCACCTGCCGGTCGAAGCCGGGATGGCGCCTGACCACGTCGCCGATCGCGGCGAGGGTCGCCTCATAGGGAGCCTCGGGCGTCAGGCCCACCCACAACATGCCGGAGTTGATGCCGACGACCTGGTCCGAGGCGACGGCGCGGCCGACGTGGGCGGCGACGCCGCGTACGCCGGGGATGGCCTTGAGCTCGCTTCTGACCTGTTCGCCCGTCTTGACCATGGCAGGTTGCGAGGTGCCCGGCGGCGCCTGCCAGCCGATGAGCAGGTCACGGTCCTGGAACGCGGGCAGCAGCGCGCCGCCGATCCTGGGCACGACGGCCAGGGCGGAGACGGCCAGGCCGAGGATGAGGATGACGCCGCCGAGGGCGTAGGCCACGCCGGGGCGCGGAACACTCCATCCGAGCACGCGCCGGTAGGCCCGGTGCGCGCGGCCCTCGCGCGGCTCCGCCGTACGCCGGAACAGCAGGCAGGCCAGCGCGGGCGTGACGGTCAGCGCCGCGAGCAGGGAGGCGGCGACGGCGATCAGGTACGACAGCACCAGCGGACCCAGGAACCGCCCGGCCAGGCCCGGCACCAGCAGCGCGGGTACGGCGGCGGCCGCGGCGACCAGCGTCGCGTAGAGCAGAGGCGAGCGTTGTTCGTGCACGGCGTCGAGAACGGACTGGCCATCGCGGCGCTGCCCGACGTGATGGACGTCGGCGACCGCGTCGTGCACGACGACGGCCAGCGCGATCACCAGCCCGGCCAGCATCACGGTGTTGAGCGGCTCGCCGCGCCACTGCAGCACCAGCAGCGCGGCCGCCAGGCTCACCGGCACGGTGACCAGCGTGACCAGCGCGGCGCGCCAGCTGAGCAGGGCCGCGCCGACGATGAGCACGAGCAGCGCGAGGCCGGCCGACAGTGACAGGGCGAGGTTGGCGCGGGCGGACTCCACGAACGTGGCCGGCCGGTAGATGCCGGAGTCGAGCTCCATGCCGGAAAGGCCGGGACGCAGCGCGGCGAGCGCCTCCTCCACCCCTCGCGTGACCTGCAGGGTGTCGGCGCCGGGGAACTTCTCCACCACGAGCATCAGGCTCTGGCCGTCACCGGCGAGGCTGTCGCCGATCAGCGGCTGGTGGTCTTCCACCACGGTACCGACGTCGCCGAGCGTGATGCCGGTGACCGGCTTGCCGTCGTCGTCGTCGCCAGGTTCGACGGGTATCTTGGCCAGGTCCTGAGCGGTCTTGATGGGCGAGATGTGCTGGATGCCGAGGCGCTGCTGCGGGGTGTCGATGAACCCGCCGGAGCCGGGCGTGGAGGCCTTGACGAAGCTCAGGGGCGAGGACCACAGCGCGTTGCCGGTGGTGGAGATGACCTGGTTGAGGCTGACGCCGTGCTTGGCCAGCCGGTCGGGGTCCACCTGCACCTGAAGCTGGCGCTCGCGCTGTCCCCAGATGGCGACGTTGGCGACGCCGGGCACGCCCATCAGCCGGGGCTTGATGTTCCATCTGGCCAGCACGGACATCTCGATGAGGGACAGTGCCTCGGCCGACAGGCCCACGATCGCCACGCGGTTGGCCGACGACAGCGGCTGCAGCATCGTCGGCGGCTTGGAGACGTTGGGCAGGATGCCCGCCTGACCCAGCCTCTCCTGGACCATCTGGCGGGCCTGGAGCAGGTCGGTGCCCGGCTCGAAGATCATCTCGACGGACGACAGCCCGGCCACGGAGTTGGAGCGGATCTCATCCAGCCACGCCACGCCGTTGAGCAGGTTCACCTCCAGCGGGACGGTGATCAGCTGCTCGACCTCGTACGCCGACAGGCCCAGTGCCTCGGTCTGCACTTCCACGTAGGCGGGAGAGAACTCGGGCAGCGCCTCTACGGAAGCCCCCCGCAATTGCCCGATGCCGACGGCCAAGAGGGCCAGTGCGGCGATGAGCACAAGGCCGCGAAATCGCATGCTGAGATTGGCTAACCAGCGCATCGTCGCCTTTTTCGCCGAAGAATTAAACGGCAGAAATGCCGTCATCTGCCGCAATTCTGGACAGCCCCGAACAGGTGTCAACCCCTCCGTTTTCCGCTGCAGACGATACGGCTGAGCCGTATCTCGCCTGCATTGCAGACCTAACTCGCGACGCTGGCGGCAAAGGCCATGGACACGCCGAATATCTGTAACAGGTTCCAGGAATGAGGAGGACTTAACGCGCCTTGAGACGTGGCCGCATCCGGACTCGGCTATCTCCGAGATTTGGCGGTTGCTGTTTCTTCATCCTCGGGAAAAGGGCACCTTGTGCACTATCCGCCGGCAATCCCCTCTTCTACGGTGGTGGGCCATGGGCGAGGCAGGGCACAGGGAAACCGGTCTGCGCCGGGAGTTCCTCGGATCGTGCGCTCTGCTCCTGTCCGGTGTCGTCCTGGGGTTCATCACGCGGACCACCGGCTGGACAAGCGGCGATCTCGCCGCCGGAGCGATGGTTCAATCGGTGCGAACAGCCTGGCTGACGAGCGTGGCGCAGGCCCTGAACGCGAGTTTCCGTATGGTCCCCGGCCTGCTGATGACGGGCATTCTGGTCGGGACGCTGTTCGTGTCCGGACGGCGACGGGCCGCCCGCCTGGTGCTGACCGTGGTCACCGCGGGCTGGATCGTCAGCCCCGTCACCAAGGCCCTGGTCGCCAGGCCCCGCCCGCCCGCGTACCTGGCGCTGGTTCAGAAGGTGGATCCGGGCAGCTTCCCCAGCGGCCACGTGTGCCTGACCCTGTCGATCGTCGTGGCCGTCGTGATGGCCTGCCGCCACGTGTGGACGGGGACCGGATACCTGGTGGTGGGGTGCGTGGTGGCGGGATGCGTGCTGGTGCTCGCGCAGATGCTCGCCCGCGTCTACCTCGGCGTGCACCATCCCACCGACACGCTCGGCTCACTGCTGCTCAGTGGCGGCGCGATCGGCCTCGCCCTGTCCGTACGCCGACCGCAGCCGTGACGCCGGGAAAACGCGGTGAGGGCACGCGGGTGTCGAGCGCGGTGCGACTGGTCGTCATCGCCTACGAGAACGGCGTGATGCCTCCAGGAAAGTTGTGTTTAGCGTAAGTGTGATGACGTGCCCAGGCGTGTAGAGAGTGTGGAGCAACTGGAGTTCGAGGAGTTCTACCGCGACAGCCGGGATGCGTGCCTGCGCGCCGTACTGGTTGGCACGGGCGACCCGCAACTGGCCGAGGACCTGGTCGCCGAGGCCTACACGCAGGCGTGGAGCGCTTGGCGCAAGGTGCGGGCGCACCCCGCCCCCCGCGCCTGGATAGTGCGCACCGCGCTCAACACCCGCGTCTCGTGGTGGCGCCGACGCCGCCGCGAGATCGCCTTGGCCGGGCACGACGCCGAAGGGCACCAGCACACGCAGGGCATGGACCCGGCACTGATGGCCGCCCTGCGAGGCCTGCCCCGGCGGCAGCGGGAGGTGGTGGCGCTCCGGGTCTTCCTGGACCTGGACACCGAGGCCACCGCCAAGACCCTCGGCATCGCTCCCGGCACCGTCACCGCGCACCTGGCGCGGGCCGTCGCCACGCTGCGCGACGACCTCGCCTCCACCGTCACTCAGGAGGGCCCATCATGAACGACGTCTTCGACACGATGCGCGAGTCGATGGAAGGCGTGCGCATGCGCACCCCCGTCGAGCGGATCGTCGCGGCCGGGCGGGCGCGCCGCCGCAGGAAGGTCACGGCGATCGCCACGGGAGCCGCCATGGCCGGTGGCCTGTCGTTGGTCGTAGCGACCGGCTTCCCTCAGATGAACGCGCCCTCGGCCAACGCGCCTGCCAGGGACGTGCACATCCAACTCGCCGCCTTCTCCGTCAACAGCAACGCCGACGGTACGGTCACCGTCAAGCTCACCAAGGAGCAAACCCTCGACCCGGCCACCCTGGAGAACGCCCTGGCCCAGGCGGGCATCCCCGCGGACATCCGGATCAACGAGTTCTGCAACTCCCCGGCCGACATCCCGGGCTTCGACCAGGTCATGTCCAGCGACAAGGAACAGGACGGGCGCGTGGTCATCACCATCGACCCGGCGGCCATGCCCGCGGACACGAAGCTCATCGCCGGGATCAGGACACCCGACTATCTGCCGGATAACCCCAGCCGGTTCGGCGCCGTCTTCGGGCTGGCCCGTACCGGGGACGAGCTCGAGTGCACCACCGACCTGCCCCGGTAGATCGGACGCGGCTGATTCGGACCCCTTTCTTGGACTGGGTGCTTCATGCCCGGCTTGAGATTCCTGATACGCAGATGGAGAAGGGCGACGCCCTGGAACGGGCGGGAGGTTGTGCGGGTCCCGGCGACTGACCGTTCGTTCCTGCGCCGAAAATGAGCAGGGTGTACTCAGGCGCTCACAGCTGGTTGGTGTGACGGTGTTCCCCTGTCAACGAAAAGGGGAGCGACATGAACGGCAGACTCTTAGGAGCCATCGTCGGGATCCTCTGCCTGCTGACGGTGAGCCTCGTCTCGGCCACTTCGGCCCAGGCCATCGCCACGCGCACGGTCACCCTCACCATCACCCACGTCGAATGCATCGACAACTGCAGGAACGAAGGGCTGGAGGCCGCGGGGGAGGGCCCGGCAGACCTCTACGCCAAGGTGTGGATCAACGGCCAGAAACAGCCGCCGGGGAGCAGCGACGACGATCCCTCGACACCGCACGAGGACGACAAGTCGCTCGTCACCCCGTTCTGGGTGCTCAGCGCGCAGGTGCCGGACACGGTGCTGAACATCCCGGTCGGCATCCAGATCTGGGACCACGACAGCACCTCGGGCGACGACCTGGGCGACATCAGCCCGCGTAACGGCGACAACAACCTCGACTTCCGGGTCGACCACCTCACCGGCAAATGGATCGACCACACCGGCCAGGAGGACAAGGTCAGCTGGCCGCAGTCCTGTTCGGTCGGCGACGGTGACGATGACGATGAGCCCCGCGTCAAGGTGTGCTTCGACGTCAGCATCGACTCCAGCAACGGCGACACCGACGGAGACTTCCTGCTCGACGGCTGGGAGCGCTGGGGCTACAACGCCGACGGCGACGCGACCATCGACGTCGATCTGCCCGCGATGGGGGCCAACTTCCGGCGTAAGGACCTCTATCTGGAGATCGACTGCCTGTTCGGCGCCAACCACGACCACTGCCCTGTGCAGGGCGCGGTGCGGGCGGTCGTGCAGTCGTTCGCCGACGCGCCGGTGGTCAACGCCGACGGCTCCTCGGGCATTCAGCTCCACGTCGACATGGGCAACTTCTACGGCCAGGCCGCCGGCGTGGCCACGAACGTGCCCAGAACCGGGGGCGGCCCTGCCGGCACCTTCGGCAACTACGGCGGTGGCGGCGACCAGATCAACGAGGCGGGCAACCAGATCATCGACTGGGACGGCGCCGCGGGCCGCGCCGGGACGGACTTCTTCACGCTGAAGAACATGAACGCCGCCCGCGACTTCGTCTTCCGTTACGCGCTGTTCGGCCACCAGACCAACTACCGCGCGGCGATCAACGACTGCACGACGGGCTGGGCCAAGGGGATTCCGGGCGTCAACTTCATGGTCACGCTCGGCGGCACCCGGGGCACCACGGGCAACCAGTGCTGGGGCGCCAACGCCAACGGGCTGTCGGTCGGCACCCAGAACGAGCAGGCCGGCACGCTCATGCACGAGTTCGGCCACACGCTGGGTCTTCACCACGGCGGCCAGGACGAGGACAACAACAAGCCCAACTACCTGAGCGTCATGAACTACACCATGCAGGACTGCCGCGTCACCGCGGTGGCCGCGGCCGGTCTGCCCGGCGGCTGCGACTTCTCGCGGATCGTGGCCGGGCCGCTGAACGAGATGCTTCCTCCCGGTCTGGACGAGTGCCAGGGCAACGGCATCCCCGCCCTCGGCTCGGTCGACTGGGACGGCGGCGGCATATCCGGCGCGACCTGCGCACCACCGCTGCCGACCGCGAACGTCTCGGCCAACATCAACGACGACACCACCAACGACCTCAACAACGACGGCGACTGGGACCCGGGCGAGCCGCCGCGCCTCAGCCGCCTCGACGGCTTCGAGGACTGGAACCGGCTCGACTACGGCTTCCGCACCAGGGAGAACTTCCGCACGGCCGGAACCCCCACCGAGAACGAGCCGGACTGGGACATCATCCAGTCGGCCCGCACCAACCTGGCCACCCTCGTCAAACCCGAGCTCAAGGTGGATCTCACCGGACCGGCCGACGCCACCCCCGGCGACACGCTGACCTACGCCACCACGCTCGCCAACCCCGGCCGCGGCCCGTCGCTGCAGACCCGGCTGGGTACCGAGGACCTGGACACGCTCGTCGTCGGCGAATCCCACACCAGGACCGCGACCGTCGAGGTGCCGTGCGACACCGCCGACGGGACCGTGCTGACCCGCGAGGCGTCGGCCGGCGGCGAGGACATGCTGGGCAACCGGGTGACCGGCGAGGACTCGCTGTCCACCACGGTCCACGCGCCGCGCCTGACCGCCGGCAAGACCGCCACGGCCACGGTGAACGCGGGTGAGGCGATCACCTACCGGATCTCCTACGAGAACACCGGCAGCGGGGACGCCTCCGGGATCGTCGTCACCGACGTACTCCCGAAGAACGTCTACTACAGCAAGGCCCTGGACACCGGCGCGGGCCCCAAGCCTTCGACGGTGGTGCGGAACCCCGACGGCACGACCACGCTCACCTGGCAGATCGGCGCCGCGGCGGGCGGATCGGGCAAGAAGACGATCGAGTACACGGCCCGGCCCAGCCTGCTGTTCCTGCCGGGCGCCGAGATCACCAACGCGGCGACCCTGACCTTCACGAACGCCAACGGCTGCACGTACGAGCCGGTGAAGGCGTCGGCCACCACCGAGATCACCGAGGTGCCCGCCACGGGGAACCCGCGCAGCCAGGGTTACTGGAAGACACATCAGCAGGAGTGGACCGGCGAGGTCCTGGCCCGGATCCAGGCGACCGACCAGCGCTTCGACACCGGAGGCGACGGCGCGCTGTCGGCTCCCGAGGTCACGGCCGTGTTCGGGCCCGGGGCTCCGCACGTGAGGATCCTGCGGATCCAGCTGCTCGGAACGTACTTCAACCTGGCCACGAGGAAGATCAACGCCTCGACCGCCATCAGCTCCGAGACGGCCGATCGGCACAACCTCCGCAACGTCCGCGACGCCGCCCTGTTCGGCATCAGCACGCTGACGCTGCCGGTGAACGGCAACACGGCCACCTACAGCGACGCGACCCGCGTCCTGGACGAGATCAACAACGACGAGAGCTGACGGTACGTCGTCTCATCTCCCTCCGTGACCGCCAGGCCATGGAGGGAGCATGGGAGTGACGTCTGCCGAGTCGGATACAGGGTGATGTGCGAGAGATTGACATGCGCCGGCCGGGCCGCCGTGAACGCGATCACCTCCGCCACGTCCTGGGCCGTCAGCACCTCGATGCTGCCGATCAGCCCGTCGAGCCACTCGTTGACCGCGGGATCGGTGACGTGCCCCTGCAACTCGGTGGCGACGACCCCCGGTTCGACGGCGGCCGGCCACGTGCTGGTGGCCTACGCCGCCGAGCCCGGCTCGGCCTCGCAGGAGGCGCTGCGGTTGCCGGCGAGCTGGGTGCCCGCCGTACCGGCCTGAGCCGGGACGGCAAGCGCGGCGAGGGTCTTGGCGAAACGCGTGAAGGGGAGATTAGAAGTCGGCGGCGTGGTCGGCGGCCCACTGGGCGTACGTGCGGGGCTTGTGGCCGGTGATCCGCTCCACGGTGTCGTTGACCTCGGCCGGATGGCCGACGGTGGCCGCCATCAGGGCGAACAGCGCGCTCAGGAAGGCGGGATCCATGAAGGCGCTCATCTGCTCCAGCACGGGCCGCGGGTCGAGGTCCTCGGTGGTGAGCGGGCGGCCGAGCGCCTGGCCGAGGATGCGGACCTGGTCGGCCTGGGTGAGCGACTCGGGGCCGGTCAGGGTGTAGGTCCGTCCGACGTGGCCGTCTCCGGTCAGCGTCGCGACCGCCACGTCCGCGACGTCCCGCTCGTGGATGGCGCTGAAGGCGGCGTCGATGTACGGCGCGCGGATCACGTCACCGCCGGCCAGTTGCATCGCGAACGTCAGCGAGTTGATCGCCGGGAACAGCAGCCGCAGCACCGTCCATTCGAGTCCGGACTCGTGCACGGCCCGCTCCACGTCGGCGTGGTACCGGGCGATCACATCCGGCTGCACGCCGGCACCGTCCACGACCGCGCCCGACGACAGGAAGACGACCCGCGCGACACCGGCCTGCCGGGCGGCGGCCAGAAGCGGCGCCGGGTCCATGCCGTACTGCAGGACCAGCAGGATCGCGGTGACGTCCCGGAGGGCGACGGGGAGGGTCTCCGGTTTGGTCAGGTCGGCCTGGGCCGGCTCGACACCCTGCGGCAGACCGGCCCGCTCGGGGTCGCGGGTCAGCGCCCGGACGGGATGGCCGGAAGCGTGCAACGCCTCGACGGCCTGACGGCCGAAGTGGGCAGTGGCACCGGTAACCAGATACATGAGAGTTCCCCTTCAAGAGATGACCGACAGAAATGTCTGTTCCAGGGCCCCTGATCAGCGTCTTCTGGCCAGGGTGACGCCGTCGCGGACGGGCAGCATGACCACGTCCAGTCGCTGGTCGCGGGCGAGGGCATCGTTCACGCGCCGCATCGCCTGGTGGTCGTCGCCCTGGAAGGCCGGGTCGAGCACCCTGCCGCCCAGGAACACGTTGTCAAGGACGAGCAGGCCGCCGGGCACGAGCCGCGGCACGATCTCCTCGTAGTAGCCGGGGTAGTTGCCCTTGTCCGCGTCGATGAAGGCGAAGTCGAAGGCCGGCTCAGCGGGCAGCGCCCGGAGCGTGTCGAGTGCCGGGCCGATCCTGAGGTCGATGCGGTCATCGACATTCGCGCGCTGCCAGTACGGCCTGGCGATGGCGGTCCATTCGGTGCTCACGTCGCAGGCGAGCAGGTAGCCGTCGGCCGGCAGCGCGCTGGCGATGCACAATGACGAATACCCGGTGAACACGCCGACCTCGATGGCCCGCCGGGCGCCCGACAGCCGGACCAGCATCTCCAGCAGCGTCCCCTCGTCGGCCGCGATCTGCATTCCGGCGGCGCGCCCTGTCGCCTCTCGCGTCGTTTCGGCCAGCTCGGTCAGCAACTGGCCGGCCGGGGTGCAGTGCGCGCGCAGGTAGTCCTCGGCGGCCGGAGTGACGATCTCGAGAGCGTCGCCGGAGACCGGGTCGCTCCAGTCGACGCGGAGCTCCTCCTGGGCGGCGAAGCGCAGCAGGTGGCGGGTGATGACGTCCTGTATGCCGGTCAGCGAGTCGAGGTCCGCGGCGGCGGCGATCAGGACGAGTTCCTGCGGGGAGGAGAGCAGGGAGCAGGTGCCGGAGCGGAAGGTGATCGTTCCTCTGCCGGTGCCGGTGTGCTCCGCGGCGGCCTTGTGGCCCAGGTGCGAGATCAGCTGTTTGACGTAGCGATCGGGGCGATCGGTTACGACATGTGCCGTTGACAGGGGCATGCGAGTCCAAGTATCTAGATTCTTCGACGCTTTCGACGCCGGGCAGTCTGTCAACGGCGTGGGTGATTTGTCAAAAGCATCGAAGATCCTAGACACTTACCTCATGACCGATGAGCAGCT
This sequence comes from Nonomuraea endophytica, assembly GCF_014203235.1. Taxonomy (GTDB): domain Bacteria; phylum Actinomycetota; class Actinomycetes; order Streptosporangiales; family Streptosporangiaceae; genus Nonomuraea; species Nonomuraea endophytica. The sequence goes on from NZ_JACHIN010000012.1 coordinate 59,009, forward strand.
CCTGCCACTGCGCTCATCCGCGCAGTACAAAGCGCTCGGACATCCCCTGCGCCACCGCATCGTGAACCTGCTACGCCAGCGCCCGGCCACCTTGGGCGAGCTGACCACGGCACTCGGCTCCACCAAGGGAACGGTCGGCTACCACGTGCGCATCCTCCGCGAAGCCGGGCTCGTCCGCCTCGCGAGCACCCGGCACGTACGCGGCGGCACCGAACAGCGCTTCGAGCTGATCAGCAGGGGATTCCGGCTGGATGAGGAGACCGGGGCCAGGTTCCTGCACGATGCGGCACTGGCGGAGATGTCGCCCGTCGGTCCCGGCGACCCCGGCCATACTGTGCTGTACCACCTTTGGCTCACCCCCGAAGAGGCCCGCGCCCTGGCCGAACGGCTCGAAACGTTCGACCACGGCCATCACGAGGACGCCGAGCCCGGAGCCGAGGCCTACGGAGTGCTCCTCAGCCTCTACCGGGCCGACATCCCCCGCCTGCCTCCCGAAGATCACATGAGCTAGCGCGGCCGGCACCCTGCACCACCTGGCTTTTCGCCCGAGGCCTTGGGGTGGCGGACCGGCCGGATCGTCAGGCGGCGGGCGCCTCCTGGAGGGCACGTACCTCGACCCTGCTTCGCAGCGCCCGCGAGGCCTGCTTGGTCCATTCGATCGCGACGTCGTCGTTCTCCGCCTCGATGATCCAGAAGCCGCCGAGATACTCCTCGGCCTTGACGAAGGGGCCCGAGGTGAGGACCGGGCTGTCGCCGGAGTAGTCCACCGTGGTCGCGGTCGACGGCGGCTGCAGGCCTCCGGCGGTCACGAACGCGCCCGCCTCCTGAAGGGCGGTGTTGAACGCGCCGACCTCGGCCATCATCCGCTCCAGCTCCGCGGGGTCCATGCCCTCCATCGTCGGCTCCTCGGCGGAGTCGTGGGGGAGGCTCAGAAAGTACTGCGTCATGGTCGTCTCCTTGTCGTCGCGGCCGGTGGCCGCTGTCTGAACGCTGGAAACGCTAGGCGGGGGCTCTCCGGTGACGCATCGGTCATCGTGACCGGTGTCCGGCAAGCCGATGACTGACGTTACTTGCCGGTGCCGCGAGTCTCGGTGCGACAGGGCGCGCTGTTGCCCGAGGAAGTGACCCCGGATCGGACTCGGGGTCTCCAGCGGGCTAGACGAGGTCAGTCAGCTCGGCGCGACCGGTGACGCCGAGTTTCGGATACGCCTTGTAGAGGTGGTGGCCGACGGTCCGCGGGCTGAGGAACAGCTGTGCGGCGATCTCCTTGTTCGTGTGACCGGTGGCGGCCAGCCGTACAACCTGGAGTTCCTGCGGGGTCAGCAGGGTGAGCGGGCCGCTGCGCTGAGGCTCGTCGCCGCGTTCGCCGAACGCGGCGAGCTCGCCGCGCGCCCGCTCGGCCCAGAGCGGCGCGCCGAGGCGCTCGAACGCGGACACCGCCGCCGCGAGATGGGCGCGGGCCTCGGTACGGCGGCGCCGGCGGCGCAGCCACTCGCCATAGACCAGCTGGGTACGGGCGTGCTCGTAGGGGCCGCCGTGCCCCTCGTGGAGCCGCAGTGCCCCGGCGTAAAGCGCCTCGGCGTCGCCGTCGTCGGCCAGCAAGGCCCGGCAGCGTCGTTCGAGCCCGGTGGCGACCGGGCGGTCGACGTGCTCCGCCCAGTGGCGGAACGCCGCCAGTGGTCCGTGGGCGCGATCCGGCATGCCGCCGCGCACGGCCGCTTCCACCAGATCCGGCACCGCCCGGACCAGGAGGTCTCGGCTCGCGGGTCCCCGGGCCACTTGCTCAAGCCGGTCGCACGCTTCCCCGAACCGCCGGGCGGAAAGGTCGAGCATGCCCAGACCCCAGGCCGCGATCTCGGCGTTGACCCGGTGCCGGGCCAGCGCTCGCGGGAGCACCTCCTCGGAAAGGGCCCGGCAGCGTGCCTCGTCACCCGCTACGGCGTGCAGCCACACCTCCACCGACCGGTGTGCCAGGCTCTCGGTCGTGTTCCCGAGTTCGTCGCTCACGGATGCGCCTTCCGCCACGCACGCGCGGGCGTCCGCGAACTCGCCGCGCAGCAGCCGCGCCACCGCGAGCACGTTCAGGGTGTACGGGACCCACCCCAGCGCCCCGTTGGCCCGCACCTCGGCCAGCATGTCCTCGATCCCGGCGACGACCCTGTCGTCGTCGGCGATCATGAGCCCGCCGAACCCGGCCGTGATCTGATGCGTCAGGTCGTTCCCGGCGCCGCGGGTGGCGGTGTGGAGCGCGCGCATCGGGCCGACGGCCAGCTCCGGGCGTCCGGCGAAGAGCTCCGCCCACCCGAGAAGGGCGGCGACCACGGGTGCCCAGTGCTCCGGCGGGGTGAACCCGCGCATCAGATCCGCCGCACGCCGCAGGAGGTCGTGCGCCGCTCCGTGCCGGGCGGCGTGCGCGGCCTCGTAGAGGGTGAGCGCGGCGCGCTCCGGATCGCTGTCGCGCACCAGCGCGGCGGCCTCGAGCGTCAGCTCCGCATCGGCCCGCGGCGAGGTGCGTTCGTACTCCACGGCGCCACGGGTGTAGATGGCCGCGGCCCGGATGCCGGGGTCGGTGGTGAGCGAGAGCGCTTCGGCCGCGAGCCGGGCGGCGCGGTCGGCCTTGCCGGCGTCGAACGCGGCCTGGCTGGCCCTGGCGATACGCCGGGCCTTCAGCTCCCGGTCGGCACTGAGCCGACCGGCGCGGTCGTAGGCAGCGGACACCGCCATCGCGCCGCCTCGATGCCAGGCCCGCTCCGCCGCGTCTTCCAGCTCGGCGGCCACGGCCTCGTCGGGAGTGATGGTGGCGGCAGCGAGGTGCCAGGCCCGGCGGTCGGCATCGGCGTCCGCGCGCATCGCCTCGGCGTACGCGCGATGAACCTCGATCCGCCGGTGCAGCGTCGCGTCCTGATAGGCGGCAGCACGTACCAAGGGATGGCGGAACGTGATCCGGCTGCCGATCCAGACCAGCCGGTCGCGTTCGGCGGGCGCCAGGTCGCCGGTGGCGCCACCGAGGGATTCGATCACGTGCAGGATCGTCGCGAGAGGCGCCGCCAGGTCGGCCGCCGCCACCAGAAGCGCGCGCTGGGTGGGCTCGGGAAGCCCCACGATCTGGTGGCGGAACGCCTCCTGTACGCGGCGGGTCACTGGCAGCGGGCCGACCTGCTCGGCCGGATCGGACTCGTCCGCCGCGGCCCGCGACGCCCCGAGCTCGATGATCGCCAGGGGATTGCCGCCGGACTCCGCGAGGACCCGGGTCCGCACCGGTTCGATGAGTTCCGGCACGTGCTCGTCGAGCAGCCGGGCGGCGTCGGGCGCGGCGAGGCCGGGCAGATCCACCACCTCGACGCCCGCGATGTGGAACGGCATCGACGTCTCGCGCAACGCGAACAGCACCGCGACCGGATCGGCCACGAAGCGGCGGGCCGCGAACAGCAGTGCCTCCACCGAACCCTGGTCGAGCCATTGCAGGTCATCGATCACGCACAGCAGCGGGGCCTTCTCGGCCAGATCGGCGAGCAACGACAGGGCGCCGGCGGAGATCAGGAACCGGTTGGCTTCGTCCCCCTCTGACAGGCCGAAGGCACAACGCAGTGCCCTGGCCTGGGGAGCGGGGAGGGCGTCCAACCGATCCAGGTGGGGAAACAACAGGTGGTGCAGGCCGCCGTAGGCCAGCTCGGAGTCGGACTCGACCCCCGCTCCGCGGACCACGCGCATGCCGCCCTCTTCGGCGATCGACACAGCATGATCGAGAAGAACCGATTTCCCGATGCCCGCCGCGCCCCGCAGCCCCAGGACGCCGCTGCGTTCGTCGCGCGCGTTCGCCAGCAGGCGTTGAATCCGCGCTTGCTCAACCTCCCTGCCCACCAGTGGCATGTGTTGCTCCTATGTCACGCCGCTGCCGGGCGTGCGGTCGGGTGAACGGCCCTGTCAGCCACGGCCGTGACGGCTTTCGGCCGGCCATGGACGCCGGGTAGGGGCAAGCATGTCAGTCTCCGGTGGTTGGTGCCGCGGCGGTGCGCCAGGTGCGGGGGGTGGTTCCGTAGGCGCCTCGGAATCTGCGGGTGAAGTGGGCTGGGCTGGTGAATCCCCAGGCGCGGGCGATGGCGTCGATGGTGCGGTGGGCGTGTTCGGGGGCGGTCAGGTCACGGCGGGCGCCTTCGAGGCGGCGGCGGATGATCCACTGTTCGAGGCTGAGGCCGCCGTCCTCCCACAATCGGTAGAGGGAACGCAGGGAGATGTTGTGGACGGCGGCGATCCGGGCCGGGGTGAGGTCCGGGTCGGTCAGGTGAGCCCGGATGTAGGCCAGGACCCGCACCAGAAGCGTCTCGTCGGCGATCGCGCGCCGGGTGCGGTCCTCGGTGATGACGGAGGCGATGAGAGCACGGACGAGGGCGAGGGTCGCCTGCCCGATGTCGTCGGCTCCCGCGTCGGATTCCAGCCGGTCGGCGTCACGCCGTAGGCCGTGGATGTGGGTGAGCAGCAGCGGGGTGATGGGGCTGCGAGCGATGCGCGGCACGGCGGTGTGGATCATGCTGTCGGGCAGCGCGATCTGCTCCGCGTCGATCATGAGAGCGATGTTCGAGCCGACGCCGGACCAGGTCCGTTCCCAGTAGCCGGCCGACTTGGTGGCGACGACCAGGTCGCTGGCGGTGAGGACCTGCTGGTGATCGTTCCAGACGAACTGACCGGGGCCGGCGACCTGGGCCAGGACCGAGACGGTGTTCCTGGAGTCCATCCGCAGGTGGCGTGAGGTCTGCCAGTACCGCATCCCGGTGCCGGAATTGAGGTACATGGCGACGGGCCCGAACCGCCAGCCCTCCAGCCGCTTGCTGAACAGACCGTCCGGGCCGGGTTCGTGTTCCACCCCACAGCTGCCGGTCTCGCCGAGCACCGTCGCCTCGAAGACCTCGATCCGGTCCTCCGGCCGAATGTCGGCGGTGTCCAGGAGCAGCACTGTTTTCCTCCCGGTGGGGGGTATGAGCGGGGATGAATTATCCCTCCGTGCCGGATTCTCGCTGATCATCCGGCGCTGTGGCCAGCCATGGCGCCGCCGGGGCGACGGTCAAGGTCATGGCGGTCCATGCGGTTGATCAGACTGGCGCGCACAGCAAAGACCGTGGCACGCACGGGCAAGACCGGATGGCCCGGCTCCGGTGACGATCTGTCCGCGAGCAACCGACAGGAGACGCACACATGCCTTTCGCGACCACCACCGACGGAACCGAGATCTTCTACAAGGACTGGGGCACCGGGCAGCCCGTCGTGTTCAGCCACGGCTGGCCACTCAACGCCGACGCCTGGGACCCGCAGGCCCACGCCGTCGCCACCGCCGGCTACCGGGCGATCGCTCACGACCGGCGCGGCCACGGGCGCTCGTCCCAGCCGTGGAACGGCAACGACATGGACACCTACGCCGACGACCTCGCCACCCTGATCGAGACCCTGGATCTGCGGGAGGTCGTCCTGGTCGGCCACTCGACCGGCGGCGGCGAGGTCACCCGCTACATCGGCCGCCACGGCACCTCCCGGGTGGCCAAGGTGGTGCTGCTGGGCGCGGTGCCACCGCTGATGCTCAAGACCGAGGACAACCCGCAGGGCCTGCCGATCGAGACCTTCGACGCCATCCGCGCCGGAGTGGCGGCCGACCGGTCGCAGTTCTACTACGACCTGTCCTTCCCCTTCTACGGGTTCGACCGGGAAGGCGCCCAGATCTCCGAGGGTGTCTCCCGTGCCTTCTGGGCCCAGTCCATGCAGGTCGGCATCAAGGGGGCGTTGGACTGCATCCGTGCCTTCTCCGAGTCCGACTTCCACGAGGACCTCAAGAAGATCGACGTGCCCACCTTCATCGCCCACGGTGACGACGACCAGATCGTCCCGATCGTCGCCGCCGCCCTGGAGTCCGCGAAGATCGTCAAGGATGCGCGGCTCAAGGTCTACCCCGGCGCGCCGCATGGGCTGGTGGGCGCGTTCGAGCAGGAGTTCACCGCCGACCTGCTCGCCTTCCTGGCCTCCTGACCCGCACAAGGAATCCCCATGCGTATCCCGTCTCTCCGGCGCGTCCTGACCGTCGTGGTCGGCGCCGCCCTCCTGGTCTGCGGGTCCGCCGCCGCCCAGGCTTCGGCGGCCGGCCGTACACCGAAACCGACTGTGGTGCTTGTGCACGGCGCGTTCGCCGACGCGTCCGGCTTCAACGACACCATCGCCCTGCTCCAGGCCGCCGGGTTCCCGACCATCGCGCCCGCCAACCCGCTGCGGGACGCGGCGGGTGACGCCGCCTACATCTCCAGCGTCCTGGACACCATCACCGGCCCGGTCATCCTGGTCGGCCACTCCTACGGCGGTGTCGTCATCACCAACGCCGCCCGCGGCCACACCAACGTCAAGGCCCTCGTCTATCTGGGCGCCTTCGCTCCCGACCAGGGCGAGAGCGCGCTTCAGCTCGCCACGAGCGTGCCCGGCAGCCTGCTCGGCGAGGCGCTCGTCAAGCGTCCATACCCGCTGCCGGACGGCACGATCCCGCCTGACGGCAGCGGCCCGATCGACGGCTACATCGACCCCGCCAAGTTCCGGCAGGTGTTCGCCGCCGACCTGCCCGAGCACAAGACCCGGCTGATGGCCGCCACCCAGCGTCCGGGCAGCGTCGCCGGGCTCGCCGGGCCCAGCGGCGCCCCGGCCTGGAAGACCATTCCCTCCTGGTATCTCATCCCGACGCAGGACAAGGTCATCCCCCCGGCCGTCCAGCGTACGATGGCCGAGCGGGCCGGCAGCCAGGTCCGGGAGATCCGCTCCTCCCACGTGGTCATGATGTCCCACCCCGCCGCCGCGACCGCCACGGTCCTCGCCGCCTACGCCGCAACCCGCTGAGGAGCCCCGATGTCCGCGACCAAACCTGACACGATCGTCCTCATCCACGGCTTCTGGGTCACCCCCCGCAGCTGGGAGCACTGGGTCGAGCACTACAAGGCCAAGGGTTTCCGCGTCCTGGCTCCCGCCTACCCCGGCTTCGACGTCGAGGTCGAGGCCCTCAACGCCGACACCACCCCGATCGAACGACTCGAGGTCCCCGCGATCATCTCCTCGCTGGAGGAACTGATCCAGGGCCTGGACACCGAACCGATCCTCATCGGCCACTCCGCCGGCGGCGTGTTCACCCAGATCCTGCTCGACCACGGCTACGGTGCCTGCGGAGTCGCGATCAACTCCGCCCCCACCGAAGGCGTCAAGATCATTCCGCTGTCGCAGGTACGCGCCTCGTTCCCGATGCTGCGCAACCCCGCCAACCGCCACAAGGCAGTCGGGCTCACCTACGACCAGTGGCACTACACCTTCACCAACACCTTCCCCGAAGACCAGGCCAGGGCGACCTACGAGCGCTACCACATCCCCGCCTCCGGCCACGTCTTCTGGGGCAGCGCGCTGGCCAACATCCACCCCGGCCACGACGACACCTACGTCAACTACCGCAATCCCGACCGCAAGCCGCTGCTGTTCATCTCCGGCGAGAACGACCACCTCATGCCCCCGAAGGTGCAGATCTCCAACGCCAACCACTACAAGGCGCCCGGAACCATCACCGAGCAGGTCACCTTCCCCGGCCGCTCCCACCTGATGCCCGCCCAGAACGGCTGGGAAGAGGTCGCCGACCACGCCCTCACCTGGGCGCTCGACCACTCCTGACAACTCCGGCCCCGGCCGCGCGGGGCACGGCCGGGGCCTTCCCGGGCGGTGAGTCCTCAGCCCGCCCAAAACTGCAGGGTGAACAGATCCAGCCGGTAGATCTCGCGAGGGAACGTGGTCTCCCGATCGTTGTCCACGAACTTGGACAACACCCTGGCCGCCCAGATCGTCCGGATCCGGCCGAGGTTGAAGACGGTGTAGAAGCCTGAATCGCCCTGGTTGTCGCCGACCGCGCAGAGTCGGCCCGATTCGAGATAGACCGGCCCGCTCCACGGCTCCGCCCAGGAAGGATCGGGTGACGGCGGCCTGCCGTTCCACAGCTCGCCGGTTTTCTTGGCCTTTTCACAGGCGACTAATGCGGGGTCGCCGGGATGTGGTCAGGCGTTCAAGGAGAGCGACACCGTTGAATAGGCCTGTCGGCGCGGCATCAACCGATCGGTTGATGCCGGAATCCACCATCCCGAACTCCGGCCGGACGATCCGCCACCCGCCGCCCCACGCGATTCTCAAGGCATGCCAACACACCAGGAGCCCGCCCTCCGCACCATCGGACTCCGCAAAGCCTTCGGCGACCACGTGGCCGTCGACGACATCGACCTCACCGTCCCCGCCGGGTCCTTCTACGGCCTGGTCGGCCCCAACGGCGCAGGCAAGACCACCACCCTGGCCATGGCCGTCGGCCTGCTCCGCCCCGACGCCGGCAGCGCCGAGATCTTCGGCGTCGACGTCTGGCGCGACACCGTCCGGGCCAAGGGACTGATCGGCGTGCTGCCCGACGGCAACGCCATGCCGGAGCGGCTCACCGGCCGCGAGGTCCTGACCTATCTCGGCCTGCTGCGCGGCCTGCCGCCCGCCGTCGTCGCCGAGCGCACCGAGGAACTCCTCCAGATCCTCGAGCTCGACGCGGCGGAGCGGACCCTGGTCATCGAGTACTCCACCGGCATGCGCAAGAAGATCGGCCTGGCCGTCGCCCTCCTGCACGCGCCCCGCCTGCTCGTCCTGGACGAGCCCTTCGAGGCCGTAGACCCCGTCTCGGCGGCCACGATCAAGACCATCCTGCGCAGGTTCGCCGACAGCGGCGGCTCCGTGATCATCTCAAGCCACGTGATGGCCCTGGTCGAGCAGCTCTGCGACCACGTGGGCGTCATCTCCGACGGCCGCGTCGTGGCCGCCGGGCCGCTGGACGACGTACGCGGCGCCGTCACCCTGGAGGACGCCTTCGTCGAACTCGTCGGCGCCCGCACCGGAGGAACGGAGGGGCTGGCATGGCTCACGGCCTGACCCTCGGCCCGGCTGCCCTGGCGCAGCACATGATCCGCATGCGGCTGGCCCTCATGCGCAACTCCCTGCGCGGCGACAGCGCCACCAACCTCTACACCGGAGTCTCGGCCGGGCTGATCCTGGCCTTCGCGACGATCGCCGTCGCCGTCCTGTGGCCCGCCTACCTGCCGCTCACCCTGGCCGTCTGGCTCTGCGGCTGGATCTTCGGCCCCATCTTCATCGGGGGCGGCAACGAGGCCCTGCGCCCCGAATACTTCTCCATGCTCCCCGCCACGCCGGGGCGGATCGCGGCGGCCCTGCTCGCCGGGGCCTTCGCGGGCCCCGCACCCGCCGTCAACCTCATCGCCCTGATGTCCCTTCCCGTGTACGGCTGGCGCTTCGGCCCGGCCGGAGTGCTCATCGGCCTGGCGGCAGCGGTGACCACGCTCATCACGATGGTGATGATCTCCCGCGTCATCGTGGCGCTCATCGGCCTGTTCGTGAGATCCCGCGCCACCGCGGCCGCCGTCGGCATCGTGACCGGCACCGCCATCGCCCTGTGCAGCAACGGCTGGGCGCCCGCCGTAGCTCTGGGCGGCGCCGACACCGCCGCCTGGTCCCAGATCCTGGTGCGCGTCCTGCCCTCCGGCTGGGGCGTGGCCGCCATCGAGGCCCCCTGGCCCCTCGCCCTCGCGATCCTCGTCGCCGGCGTCGGCGTGATCGCCCTCCTCCTGGCCGCGTGGGCCGCTCTGCTGTCACGCCGCGTCGTCTCGGCCGCACGCGGCGGCGTGCCGCCCCGCCGGGGTACGCCCCGCCCCTTCCCCAGCACCGGCGGCGCCCGCATCGCCGCCGCCAAGGAACTGCGCGCCTGGTGGCGTGACCTGGTCCGCATCCAGCTGCTCGCCACCGCCTTCTCCTACGCCGTCGTCACCCCCCTCCTGCTCCTCGCCCTCGACGTCTGGGTCATGGTGCCCTTCGCGGGACTCATCGCGACCGTGATGGCCGCCGCGTCCTCGGCCAACCTCTACGGCGCGGACGGCACCGCCCTCTGGCTCACCCTCATGACCCCCGGCGCGGAACGCGCCGACGTCCGCGGCCGCCAGCGGGCCTGGCTCCTCATCGTCGGCCCGGCCGCCGTCATCCTCTCCCTGGCCGGCACCCTCATCAGCGGCCTGACCTGGGCCTGGCCGTGGGTACTCGGCCTGCTCCCCGCCCTCCTCGGCGGCGGCGCCGGGGTCATCGTCCTGCTCGCCGTCACCTCGCTCGTCCCCGGCACCGACCCCCACAAGCGCGGCGGCAACCCGCTCAGCACCGGCGCCGACGAAACCGCCGAAACCAGCCTCGCCTGGCTCGTGCTCATCGCGGTCCCCGCCACCGCCCTGCCCGCGGCCGGCGCCATCCTCCTTCACCCGTGGGCCGGGATCGCCACCGGTGTGCTGACCGGTGCCCTCTGCGCCTGGGGGCTCGGCAGGATCGCGTACCGCAGACTCGAGAACCACGGGATCGATCTGCTCAACCTCATGAAGCACGGCCCGTCACCCCAGGCGGACAAACCCACCACCGCCGACCTGCCCATCCAGCACCGCATCGGCGTCACGATCAGCTACGTCATCGCCTGGCTTCCCCTGTTCCCCCAGGGCCTCGTGCCGCTGGTCATGAAGACCTTCGGCATCGGGGACCGCTCCTGGTTCCTCGCCCTGCATCTCCCGCCGATCTGGCAATGGCCCACCATCATCTTCATGATCGCCCTCGGGCTGCTCATGTACGGCTACGCCATCCTCATCCCCATGCGCCTAAACTCGCCCTCACCCACCACTACCAGGTGAAACCCAGTCATACCCCGAAAGGAGGGCGCGCCCAGGATGAACGATCCCTTCCCGCTCTCCGCCTGGGAACGACGCTTCGAGCGTGCCGTCGAGATCGTTCCTTACATCACCCTCGCCGCTTCCCTGGTCATCAGCCTGGCCTCACGCGATCAGGCCGACGGCGGGATCCCGCGTACCCTCGCGCTCACCGCCCTGGCCCTCGCCTGGATTCTCGGCGCCCACACCCTCATCCCCGCCGACGTGCGCCGGCGCCGGGTCGTCGTCACCGTTCACTTCGCCGGCGTCCTGGCCACCGCCGCACTGCTGACCGTCCACCACCCGAGCTTCATCATCTACTGCATCTCCGGCTTCTTCCTCGCCGCCCACTTCGCCCCCTCCAAGTGGACCTTCGCCGCCGTCGCCGCCACCTCCTTCGTCCTGTACGGCGCATCGCTCGACTGGGCCCAGGCCACCATCCAGCTCATCGTCTTCTATTTGGCGATCATCGCCGTGCAGACGGTCGCCATCGGCGGCGGCTCCATCGCCGGCATCAAGATCGAGGACCGGCAGCGCAAATACCGCAAGGCGGTCAGCGACCTTCAGACCGCCATGGAGGAGAACGCCGAACTCCACGCCCAGCTCCTCACCCAAGCCCACGAGGCCGGCATCCTCGACGAACGCCAGCGCATGGCCCGCGAGATCCACGACACCCTCGCCCAGGGCCTCACCGGCATCATCACCCAGCTACGCGCCGCCCAGCGCGTCAAGGACTCCGACACCCACGTCGAACTCGCGCTCAACCTCGCCCGGGACAGCCTCACCGAAGCCCGCCGCTCCGTCGCCGCCCTGCAGCCCCACCAGCTTGACGACGCCCACCTCCCCGAAGCCATGACCACCCTGGCCCGCAACTGGACCCAGACCACCGGCGTCGACCTCCACGTCGAAGTGACCGGCGACCGCGTCCCCCTCAGCCCCGCCATCGAGGTCACCCTGTTCCGCGTCGCCCAGGAAGCCCTCGCCAACGTCGCCAAACACGCGGGCGCCACCCGCGCGGGCCTCACCCTCTCCTACACCGGCACCGTCGTCCTGCTCGACATCCGCGACGACGGCACCGGCATCCACAACCCCGGCGGCAAAGGATTCGGCCTCAGCAGCATGAGACAACGCCTGCGCGGCGTCGGCGGCACCCTCGAAATCGAGAGCACACCCGGCGAGGGCACCGCCGTCAGCGCCACCGTCCCCGCACTCCAAGGAAGCCCCCGGTGATCCGCCTCCTCATCGTCGACGACCACCCCATCGTCCGCGACGGCCTGCGCGCCGCCTTCGAAGCCGAACCCGACATCCACGTCGCCGGCGAAGCCGCCAACGGCCGCGAGGGCATCGACCGCGCCGCCGTACTCGATGTCGACATCGTCCTCATGGACCTGCGCATGCCCGAAATGGACGGCGTCAGCGCCATCACCGCCCTGCGCCGCTCCCACCCCCACATCAAGACCCTCGTCCTGACCACCTTCGACGGCGACTCCGACGTCCTGCCCGCCATCGAAGCCGGCGCCACCGGCTACCTCCTCAAAGACGCCCCCACCGACGAACTCCTGCGCGCGGTCCGCGCCGCCGCCGCGGGCGAGCCGGTCCTGTCACCCTCGGTCGCCGGCCGTCTGATGGGCCAGGTACGCCGACCGGTCAAGGCCGCCCTCACCGACCGCGAACTCCAAGTCCTCGCCCTCGTCGCCGATGGCGCCTCCAACCGCCAGGCGGCCGCCAAACTCTTCATCAGCGAGGCCAGCATCAAGACCCACCTGCTGCACATCTACGACAAACTCGGCGTCCGCGACCGCGCCGCCGCCGTCGGCGAGGGGTACCGGCGCGGCCTGCTCAAATAGCGCACATGTGCGTACGCGGCTCAGCCCGCGAGAGCCGTCTGGGCGAGCTTGAACAGCAGCTCCCAGCTCTTGGCCTCGGTGTTGGTGTGGAAGGCGACCGCGCGCTCGCCGTCGGGCGTGGCCAGGGCGCCGAACATGTGCCCCCAGTAGCTGCCCGCCACACCACGCACGGTGACCCCGCCGGTCATCGCCGGGTCGAGCTCGAAGGAACCGAGCCCGTAGCGGGTGTGCGGCAGCCAGTTGGCGCCCTCGGTGGAGACCGTGGTCCACATCTTGCGGTACTGCGCGGACGGCAACAGGGAGCCACTGGCCACCGCGCTGATGACCCGGAGCATGTCACCGGTGGTCGAGACGATGTTGCCGGGCTCCCAGGACGTGTCGAACTCGGTGACGTCGAGCGGAGCGAGTCCGGGCTCCTCGACCATCGACTCCCAGTTCTCCGGCGTGACGTCCGCGGGGTCGACGCCGTCCTTGTAGAACTGGGTCGAGTACGCGCGCGGGTGCGGGCCGGGGAAAGTGGTTTCCCCCTCGGGCCGCACATAGGTGGAGCTCAGGCCGAGCGGCCGGAAGACCGTGCGCTCGACTTCCTGGGCGTAGGTGTTGCCGGTGACCTTCTCGATGAGCGCCACGGCCACGGCGAAGCCGCCGTTGGAGTAGACGAAGCGCTCACCCGGCCGGCCGACCGGCGGCTGGGAGACCGCCAGCCGCAGCAGATCCTGCTGGCTCCAGGCGTCGAAGCGGTGCTGGGTGAACGTGGCCCGGCTCGTGTATCTGGCCACCAGCTCCGGCGCCAGGCCCGTGGAGAACAGGCCCCCGGTGTTGCTGAGCAGATGCCTGATGCTGATCTCGGTACCGTCATAGCCGCCGGTGTCCAGCACGCCGGGCAGCCACTTGCCGATCGGGTCCTCGATGTCCAGCCTGCCCTCGGCCTCCAGGGTGAGGATCACGGTGGCGATGAAGGCCTTGTCGCCGCTGCCGATCGGCACCAGTTCCCCCGGCACCCGCTTGGCGCCGCTCGTCAGGTCTGCCACCCCGGCGGTGCCGAACCAGGTGGACCCGTCGGCGTTCTTCACCTCGGCGACGATGCCAGGAATGTCCACCTCGGAGACGGCCCATTCGAGCACCTGCTGCGTCTTGTCGTACATGTCACGCCTTTCGCCCATCCATCGTTTGACGTCCTCCACGATGCGGGCCGGCGGTGACAGCACTCTTACAGCGCTACGACAGACAGCACCCAGCCTGTCAGCAGCACCCGCCCGGCGCTTTTCCGCGCCACCCGCACACCGGGGTCACGATCGGGGTTGCCTCAGGAGTGGGGCGAAGGCTTTTTCGGCGGCGCCCACGAGGGTGGCATGGTGAAGGGCGCCTGGGATGATGGCGATCCGGGCGGTGCGGGCGACGGCCGAGGACGCCATCAGCCCGTCGTGTACGAGGTCGGCGGCGGCCCGATACAGGTGGGCCAGGAAGCCCATGAGCACCACGCGCTCCGGGGCGAGGGTGTTGACGAGGCTGGTCAATCCCGTCACCAGATGGCCGGCGGTGAGGCGGATCGCCTCTTGTGCGGTACGGTCACCGGCCGTGGCGGCATCGAAGATCTCGGTGACGGCGTCTTGGGGGCGCCGATCGGCGGCACGTAGCAGGGCACGCGAGTCGGCGTACATTTCCAGGCAGCCGCGCGCACCGCACGGGCACTGCAGGCCCCCTGGCTCGACGATGATGTGGCCGGCGTCCAGGGCGTGGCCGCCTCCGGTGAGCGGTGTGCCCGCGTCGATGAACCCGCCGCCGATGCCGATGCGCTCGCTGCTCAGGGCCAGCATGGTTACGGCGTCGCGGCCGGCCCCGTATCGGAACTCGGCCAGGGCGGCCAGCGTGGCGGCCCGCCCCACGGCGATGGGGGCGTCGATCGGCGACATGCTGGCCAGTCGCTGTGCTAGTGGCACGTCGTTCCAGCCCAGGTGCAAGGCGGATCGCACGAAGCCATCGGATTCCCTGATGAAGCCCGGCATGGCCACGCATACTCCGACGCATCGCCGCTCGGTCCGCCCTGCCGTATCGGCGATGGCGTCCGCCAGCGCCGGTATGAGGGTGGCGGGGTCCGTCGCGGAGCCGTCCAGAACGCGAACGTGACTGATCTGGCGATCCAGGCCGACGAGGCCGACCGTCAGCCGGTCCGCGGTCAACTGGACGGCGATGGCCACGGGCCCGTCGGGATTTACCTCGACGACGGGTGACGGCCTGCCGCGTCCGGTCGGGGCGCCGGAGGGGTCACTGATGCGGACCAGGCCCATCGCCGTCAGGTCGCCCAAGGCGTTGCCCACGGCACTCGCGGCCAGGCCGAGTTCAGCCGTGACGGCCGAGCGGGTCAGCGGGCCATGTCGATGCAGCAGCGTAAGGACGCGTCCTGCCGCCGACCCGGCGTCCGGCACATCGATCGCAGCCAAGGGTCCTCGTCTCCGTGTTAGGTTATTTTCTCATTGAGAAAATAATACAGGGAAAGGGAGCCTGATGGTCATGATCCTCGCCAACGCCCGAGTGGTGACACCCGATCGGGTCCTGGATCCCGGCTGGGTCGCGCTGGACGGTCACCGGATCCTGGCCGTGGGAGCCGGGGAGCCGCCCCGGTCGGCCGACGCCGAGGTTCACGATCTCGGAGCGGACTACGTGTTGCCCGGGTTCGTGGATCTGCACATGCACGGCGGCGACGGCGCTCAGGTCACCACGGAGGATCCACAGGAGATCCTGCGCGCGATCGCGTTTCACCGCCGGCACGGAACCACGCGGACACTGGCCAGCCTTGTGACCTCACCGGTCGAGGAGATGGCGGCCGCGGCCCGTACGGTGGCCGACCTCATGCGCTCATCCGACCCGCTGCACCGGTCGATCGCCGGAATCCACCTCGAAGGGCCGTTTCTCAACCCGAACCACCGGGGCGCCCATCACAACGACTACGTCCTCGCCCCGGACGTCAACGCGTTGCGGCACCTGCTCGCCAGCGGCGGCGGCGCCGTACGCACCGTGACCCTCGCCCCCGAGCTGGACGGTGGGATGGATCTCGTCCGCGAGGTCGTCGCCGCCGGCGCGGTCGTGGCGGTGGGGCACACCGACGCCAGCTACGACGAAGCACACCAGGCGTTCGAGGCCGGCGCCAGCATGGCGACCCATCTGTTCAACGCCATGCGACCGTTCCACCATCGGGAGCCGGGGCCCGCCGGCGCCGCGCTCACCCACGACAACGTGACCTGCGAGCTCATCAACGACGGTGTTCACCTGCACAGCGCGACCACGCGTCTCGCGTTCGCCGCCGCCGGGGCCGACCGCATCGCGCTGGTCACCGATGCGACTCCGGCGGCGGGGGTGAACGACGGGCGGTTCAACCTGGGCCCGTTGCCCGTGCTCGCCCGGGACGGCAAGGTCACGTTGCTCGACGGGGTCACCAACGCGGGCAGTACCCTCACGATGGACCGAGCGGTACGGCACGCCGTGCGGTGCGTCGGAATCCCCATCACCCAAGCCGTCATCGCCGCCGCCACCACGCCCGCGCGCATGCTCGGGCTGGCAGAACAGACCGGGAGCATCGAGGCCGGGAAGGACGCCGACCTGGTCGTTCTCACGGACGACCTGCGGGTACGCACGGTCATCGCTCACGGCGCGGTCGTGCACGGAGCACTGACAACGAAGGCGGACCTCGCCCGGTAGCGACCAGGTCAGGTGGGTCCTTGTGCGCCTGCACATCTACGGGGCCGCAGAGGGATGCGCCGGAATCTGGACCCTGGCAGCGGCCCGGCGCACGATCTCCTCAATCCAACAGCGGATCGGAGGAGATCGTGAGATCACGAAGGTGGGCTGCCGTGGCGGTGGTGCTGCTGGGGATGGCGGTCCCGAATGCGGCGCGCATCCCGGCCGGGCAACTGGGTGGTCCCGGGCCGTGTACGGCGGCGGCGCCGGTCATCGCCGGCAATCCAGCCGCATCGGGCCAGAAGGTGTACGTCTACCAGCCAACCGGCTCCGGCCAGCCCAGAATCGGCGGCACATGCGGTGACTCCTCCAGGCCCGTCGCCTTCTGGACCCACGCCTACGGCGGCAACCCGGGACCCGCGACCTTCATCGACAACCTGGTGTCGAACGGCTTCATCGTCATCGCCTCCGGCTACGCCAGCCTCGACAGCGCGGCGTACGCGAAGCGATACGCGACCAACGACGCGGGCAACGCGTTGGGCACCACGCTCACGAACAGGGCGGACCTGACCAGGGTCGGCTTCTTCGGCCACTCCCAAGGCGGCGGGATGAGCCCGGGCATCCTGCTCCGCGGCGTCGCCCGCGGCTGGGGCGCGAACGCGTTGTGGCTGGCGATGTTCGCACCGGCCGGGATGGAGGGCGTCGGAACCGCGCCCGCGATCGATCTGCCCGCCCATACCCGGGTGCTGGTGACGACCTACTCCGAGGACTACGTGGTCGACAGCCGCATCGGCATCGAGGCGTGGACCGCCTTCGACGTGCCGGCCGCGAGCAAGGAGTATCTCCTGGTCCGCTCCAGCGACACGCTCAAGGCCGAGCACTTCACGTTCGGCGCCGACAACGCGCTCGGCTGGTACGGCACCCATCGGAACACGCAGGCATTGGCCGAGTGCGCCATCCTCGGCAGCGGCTGTGCCGCCGACAACACGTACATGGGCAGCACGCCGAACGGCGTCGCGGTCAAGCCGGCGCTGTCCAGCAGGAACGCTCCGCCGACCGACGTCGACGCCTGGCCAGGCCTGGTGAGCTGCACCGACGCGAGCTACCCCCGGCGCGTCTACTGCGTCGCCGGGGACTGAAGCGTGGATGTGATCATCCGTCAGGGCAAGGTCCGGGGCAGATCGTACGACGGAGTCACGGCGTTCCTCGGCATCCCGTACGCCGAGCCGCCCACCGGCGCGAACCGATTCCGGGCACCGGTTCCGGCTCGTGGCTGGGATGGAGTCCGGGACGCACTGGAGTTCGGCCCGACCGCCCCCCAACGCCCCTATCCCGAGCCGATCGCCCGCTTCCTCCCCGACGACCCCATAGAGGGCGAGGGATGCCTCAACCTCAACGTCTGGACCCCTTCACCGGTCGGATCCCGGCCGGTCATGGTGTGGATCCACGGCGGCGCGTTCCGCAACGGCTCGTCCGCACGGTCCATGTTCGACGGCCGCGCGTTCGCCCGCGACGACGTCGTCCTGGTCTCGCTGAACTACCGGCTCGGGGTGGACGGCTTCGGGTTCTTCCCCGACGTACCCGCGAATCGTGGTCTGCTCGATCAGATCACCGCGCTGGAGTGGGTGCGCGACAACATCACCGCCTTCGGCGGGGACCCGGGCAACGTCACGGTGTTCGGCGAGTCGGCCGGAAGCATCAGCGTGGCCGCGCTGATGGACATCGATCGCGCCCGCGGCCTGTTCCAGCGGGCGATCATGCAGAGTGCCGCACCGGCGGCGGTGCCGCCCGAACGTGGTGGGGAGATCGTCCGGCGGGTCGCCAGGAAGCTGGGCGTCGCGCCGACGGCTGCGGCCTTCTCGGCCGTCCCCGTCGACCGGGTGCTGGACGCGCAGGAGAGGGTGAACGGGCTGGCCGGGCCCGGTTTTCACGTGGTGGTCGACGGCGAGCTGGTCCGGCGGCAGCCGGTCCCCGACCCGCGCGTCAGTCTCATGCTCGGCGCGACGAGCGAGGAGTACCGGCTCTGGTTCGTGCCGACCGGGCGGGTCGACTCGATGGGCCCGGTCATGCTCAGGCTGGCCATGCGCAGGATGAAGATCAGAGGCTCGATCCTGCCCGCCTATCGGGCGAACCGTCCGCAGGCGACACCCGGCGAGTTGCTGGGCGCCATGGTCACCGATCAGCTCCTCCGTGTCCCGCTGCAGAGTCTGGCCGACACGCGGCCCGCGAATACCTGGATGTATGAGTTCGCCTGGCGGTCGCCGGTGGAGCGGCTTGGCGCGGCTCATGTCATGGAGGTTCCGTTCGTCTTCGACACGCTTCACACGGACGGCGCCCGGCGGCTGGCCGGCACCGGTGCTCCGCAGCCGCTCGCCGACAGGATGCACGCGGCCTGGGTCAGGTTCGCCAGGACGGGCGATCCGGGCTGGCCGTCGTGGGATGCGGACAAACGGCCCGTGATGGTCTTCGACCACCCGGTGTCCTGCGTCGTCCACGACCCGCGTGGCGACGAACGCCGCCGCTGGTTGAGCTGACGACATGCTGCTGGCCGTACCGTGCATGACCCTCAAACGGGAGCCGCACCAGTGATCTCCTTCGACGCCGGGCGCGGCCTGTGGCTGCTCTCCACCCCGGCGACCTCCTACGCCTTCCGTCTGGCGCCCGGCGACGCGCCGCAGCACGTCCATTGGGGTGTACGGCTGCCGCCCGGCCAAGCCGCCCAGGTGGCGGAGCTGCTGCCGGAGCCGCTGCGTTTCCTGGACAGGGGAGCGGACGAGGAGATCGTCGTGGACGGGGGAGACCGGTATGCCGTCCCCTCGCTGCAGGTGCGCTTCGCCGACGGCGCGCGGGCGCTGGAGTGGCACTACGCCGGTCACCGGATCGACGGCGGGCAGCTGGACGTGCGTTTCGAGGACCGGGGGCTGGAGATCACGCTGGGGTACCGGGTGCGCGACGACACCGATGTCATCGAGCGCCGGCTTTCCCTGCGCAACACCGGCCACGAGCCCGTCACCCTGCTGCGCTGTGACTCGGCGAGCTGGACGCTGCCGCCGCGCGAGGACTACCGGGTCAGCCACGTCGCCGGGGACTGGGGGGAGGAGTTCCAGCTCGCGCGCTTCGCCGTACCGCGTGGCGAGACCGTGTTCGCCAGCCGGCGCGGGATCACCAGCGCCCAGGCCAACCCGTGGGTGATGATCGACGAGGGAGCCGCCACGGAGGAACACGGCGAGGTGTGGAGCACCGCCCTGGCCTGGAGCGGGAGCTGGCGGATCACGCTGCGTCGCACGCTCAGCGGGCCGGTCTCGGTCACCGGCGGGTTCGGGCAGGACGGCCTGAGCTGGGAACTGGCCCCGGGCGAGGAGTGGCGGACCCCGGTGTTCGCCGGGCTGTACTCCACCGGCGGATTCGGCGCGACCAGCCGGGCCTGGCACGACTACGCGGTGAAGCACGTGCTGCCAAACCCGGAGGAACTGCGGCCCATCGTCTACAACTCCTGGGAGGCGACCGGGTTCGAGGTCACCTCGGCGGGGCAGCGGCGGCTGGCCGGGCTGGCGGCGGAGCTGGGCGCCGAGCTGTTCGTGGTGGACGACGGCTGGTTCGGGGCGCGCGACAACGAGCACGCGGGGCTGGGCGACTGGAACGTCAACCGGCGGAAGTTCCCCAACGGACTGAACGAGCTGATCGACGAGGTCCACCGGCTGGGCATGCGGTTCGGGATCTGGGTCGAGCCGGAGATGGTCAACCCCGACAGCGATCTGTACCGAGCCCACCCCGACTGGATCGTCCACATGCCGGGCCGTATCCGGACCCTGAGGCGCGGCCAGCACGTGCTCGACTTCAGCAGGCCCGACGTGGCCGCCTGGGCGCACGAGTGGCTGGACCGGCTGGTCAGCGACCACGCGATCGACTACCTCAAGTGGGACATGAACCGGCCCTTCACCGAGGCCGCGGCACCGGTCCACGCCGGGCACGTCACCGCCGTCTACGCCCTGCTCGACCGGCTCCGGGCCGACCACCCTCACCTGCGCGTCCAGGACTGCTGCAGCGGCGGCGGCCGGGCCGACCTCGGCATGCTGGCCCGCACCGACGAGGTCTGGACCTCCGACAACACCGACGCCCTCGACCGGATCGGCATCCAGCACGGCTACAGCCAGCTCTACCCGGCGCGGACCATGGGCGCCTGGGTCACCGACGAGCTGAACCCGATCACCCGCCGGAGGATCCCGCTGCGCTTCCGCTTCCACGTCGCCATGGCCGGCGTGCTCGGGCTGGGCGGCGACCTGATCGCCTGGAGCCCCGAGGACCTCGCCGAAGCCGCCCGGCTGGTGGCCGACTACAAGCGGATCCGGCCGGTCGTCCAGCACGGCGCGCTCCACCGGCTGCGCGGCGGCGTGCAATACACGCTGGGCGACGAAGTGGTCGTCCTGGCCTTCCGGCCGCAGGTGCGCCGGTTCGGCGACCCGTCACCCCGGATCCGGCTGGCCCGCCTCGACCCGGACGCGTCCTACAGATCCACACGTCAGGAGTACGGCGGGGCCGTCCTCACCAGCCATGGCCTGCCGCTGGAGCCGATCCACGGCGAGTACGCGAGCTGGCTCGTCCACCTTGTGCGCGCCCCGTAAACTCCCCGCATGCCGGATCTGCTGGTGGCGCGACTGTCCAAGGAGCTCCTTGACGAGCTGCCCGAGCTGGCCGAGCGCATGTTCCGGGCGATCGTCGCGGAGGACGAGGCCTACGCCCTCCTCGATGCCGCGGTGCTCGCCGACGTACGCGACTTCAACGAGCGCAACCTGCGCGACCAGCTCACCGACATGGCCGGCGACCAGGCCGTGCCGACGGAGCTGTCCCGGGAGACGGCCCGGCGGCGGGCGGCCCAGGGCGTCCCGCTGGAAGCGATCCTGCACGCCTACCGCATCGGCTTCCGGGTGGTGTGGCAGGCCATGGTCGAGCGGGCGACCGAAGATCCCGACGTCTCCATGGGGCAGCTCGCGAACTCGATGACCTTCGTGTGGTCGCTGATCGACGCCTACTCGGTGGCCGTCACGGCGAGCTACCGGGAGACGTTGACCGATCTGGCCAGGCGGGACGAACGTCAACGCCTGGTTCTCCTGGACGCGCTGATCGAGGGACGGAGCTCGGACTGGACCACGCTGGGCGGCACACCGCACGCGCTGGGCCTCGCGGAGCGTGGCCCCTACGTCTGCGTCCTGGCCGACGCGGACGCCGGCCCGAGGCTTCCGGCGTTCCGCTCGGTCTGGCGGCTGCGGATCGAGGACCAGGTGGGCATCGTCTCGGGCGACCCCGGCCGGATCCTGGCGGCCCTGAGCCAGGCGCCCTCCGGCCGGATCGGGGTGAGCCCGCCGTTCGCCCTGCTCACCGAGGTGCCGGTGGCACTGCGCCTGGCGACCATCGCACGGGCCGCCATCCCGGTGGGCGGCCGGCAGGCCATGACCGTGGACCGTTCTCCGGTGCGCGCCCTGCTGGCGGCCAGCCCCGAGCTGAGCGAGCGGCTGGTCATGACCGCGCTCGGCCCGCTGATCGAGCACCCCGAACTCCTTGAGGCGCTGTCCGCCTGGCTGGACACGGGCGGCTCGACCAGCGCGATCGCCGAGCGGCTCTACTGTCACCGCAACACGATTCGCAACCGCCTCGACCGGGTCCAGCACCTCACCGGCCGCTCCCTCGACGACCCCGGCGACATCGCCACCTTGTACGCGGCCGTCTGGGCACATCGGCTGGCCCGGTCTGTGCCGGTGAACATCTCTCAGAGGTAAGACAGGGTCGCCGGCCCAGTGACGGGGCGCCCGCCGTACCCCACTATCGGGATATTTCCGACCGTGATGAGGTGGCCCATGTCCACGATCTCGCCCGTCCCCAAGGTCGAGGGGCGCTGGCGGAGCCTCAGCTCCTTCGGCGTCGCCCTGGTCATGGACGGCGTCGAAGGCGGCGTGGTGACGACGCTCTTCCCGATGATCCGCTCGGCCCTGGGGTTGTCACTCAGCTCGCTCGGCCTGCTCACCGGCATCGGCCGCTTCATCGGGGTGATCTTCGGACCGTTCTGGGTCTGGGTGGCCCGCCGGTGGAGCCGCAAGGGCGTGCTCGTGCTGTTCACCGGCTTCTGGGGCGTCTGGGCCTTCGCCGCCGGCCTGTCCCAGAACTTCACCCAACTGGTGATCTTCACCACGATCATGGCCGCGGGCAACGCCGGTGGAACGCCGCTCATCATGGAGATCATCTCCGACCTGTTCGACGACGGCGCCCGCGGACGTGCCATCGGCGTCCTCTACGGCCTCAACGCGCTCGGCGTCGGCGTGCTCACCCCGGCGCTCGCCGTGCTGTCCGAGGTGGAGAACGGCTGGCGCATCGGCTTCTTCATCGCCGGCGGGGTGAGCGTGCTGTCCGGCGTGCTGATCCAGCTCTTCTTCACCGATCCCGGGCTCGGCGCCACCGAGCCGCTGATGTCCGCGCTCACCGCCGAGCAGCGCAACGAGAACGCCAAGCTGACCTGGGCCAAGGCCGCGAGCATCCTGCGGGTGCCCACCTTCCTGATCATCATGGGTTATCGGGTCCTCTGCGGGCACCTGGTCGTGCTGGCGTTCCTCGTGGTCTTCCTGGTGGACGTCTACGGCTTCAGCACCCTCAAGGCCAGCTCGGTCGTCCCGGTCTACGCGCTCGGGTACTTCGCCGGCACCATCCTGGGCGGCTTCCTCACCGACTCCCTGCACCGCAGATGGCCGCGGACCGGCCGGATCGGGCTGTTCCAGGGATCGGTCTTCACGATCGCGCTGGTGGGCTACTTCGCGACCCAGCTCGACTGGAGCCTGCCCCTGATCATGGTGTTCTTCGCGCTGCTGGCGGTCTTCCAGGGCATGCAGGGCCCGGTCAACCGGCCGATCGTGATGTCCGTCATGCTGCCCGAACTGCGCGGCGCCGCCTTCGCGATCTGGCTGTCCATCTTCGAGGCGCTGGTCGCGGGCGTCTATCTGCTCGCCTTCGGGTACTTCGGCGACGCGTACGGGCTGCGGGTGGTCTTCCTCTGGATGGTCGTGATCACCACCGTGCTGAACGGGATCTTCCTCACCCTGCTCTACCGGCCCTACCTGCGCGACTCGCAGAAGGTCCAGGACGTTCTGGCCGCCCGTGCGGGAGTGCGGTGACGTCTAGATCTGGGCGGCTCGGCAGGCGAGCTGGAGGGCCAGGCGCTGCTGGGGGTTGCTCAGGTCGGCCTTCAGCAGGGTCTCGATGCGGCGGATGTTGCGGCTGACGGCGTTCCTGTGGAGGTTCACCTCTTCGGCTGCTTTGGCGGGGGAGCCGTGGTGGTCGAGGTAGGCGCGCAGGATCGTGATCAGCCGTTTGGGCTGGCCGCCGGGCAGGTCGAGCAGTGGTTGGAGCAGGTCTCTGACCGCCTGCTGGGCGCTGTCGGAGGAATACCACTCCTCCAGCATCCGGTCCAGCCCGGCCAGGTCGTACGTGGCCAGCGCTTCCGTCTTGTCCCTGCGCAGCGCGGTCCGGGCCTCGGAGGCGCAGGTGCGCAGGCCGAGCACGCCCTCGTGGCAGGTGGACACCCCGCACCGCACCTTGGCGCCGGCGGGCCGGACCCGCTCCAGCAGCGCCCCGGCCTCGCGCACCGCCTGCCGGAGGCCCGTGCTGCCCTGGTCACGCGGCACCGTGCGGACGACCACGAGCGCGTCGCCCGCCAGGGCGGCGTTCCACGCGGGGCCGACGAGCTCGCGCACGGCCCTGGCGGTGCGCGAGGCGAGGGTGTCGAGTACGGCGTAGCGGTCCGGCCCCTCGTCCATCTCCGGCTCGAACCGCAGGATCACGTGCCAGTCGTCGATCGGCAGCCCCAGGGCCCTGGCACGCGGAGCAAGCTCCTGAGCCTGTTTCTCCGGGGCGGCGAGCAGTTCGGTCAGCAGGTGGGCGCGTGAGCGGGCGGGCAGTTCGTCGACGGCGCCCGCGGCCGCGGCCAGCGCGGCGAGGCGGAGCACGATCGCGGTGGCGGCGGCGCGATGTCCACCGGGGCCTTCGGCGGTGGTGAAGTCGGGGTCGACGGCGACCCCCATCGCGGCGCTGACCTCCTCGGCGATCCGTTCGGGCACGCCGCCGGACCTGGCGATGCCGTCGACCGCCCGAGCGGCTCTGGCCAGCGAGTCGGCGGCGTCGCCCGCGAGCGCGCCCTGGACGGCCACCACCAGCCCGGCCAGATCCCCGCGATTCTCGCGGAACGCGGTCGCGACCACGTCGCCGAGCGGGCCGATGCCCGAGGTGCGCGTGTCGAGGAGCTCGACGCCCACCCGCTCGGCCAGGGACCACGCGCTGCGGCTGATGGTGATCGGCGCGGTGAGCACCATGGCCACCGCCCCGGCCGAGGCGGCGTCACGCAACGCCACCTCGAGCCGGTATCCGACGGCCTGCGCGCAGGCGGCCGTGGTGAGGACGAGTACCGAGCCGGGTGGCTGGCTGACCACCTCGCCCAGGCTCTCGATCAACCGCACACTCATCCTTCAAGTGTGCCATTAGCACATAGATCACCCATAATGATGCTTTCAGCACACCTATCCCTTGTCTACAGGTTCGTAGCCTGAGCAGGTGGACATCGACACCGACACGCTCCCCGCGTTCGCGCGAGGTTGCGCCGTGCTCGGCTCCGGAGGCGGCGGGACCGTCGCGATCGCCAGCGTCGCCGCGATGCAGGCGCTGGAAGATCACGGTCCCGTACGCGTGGTCCAGGCGGGCGACCTCGACCCCGACCTGCTGGTCATGCCGGCGGGCACGGCGGGCTCGTCCGCCGTCATGCTGGAACGCGTCACCGGCACCGAGGAGCCCGTGCACCTGCGCGACAAGGTCGAGCAGCTGTACGGGACGCGCGTCGGCGCGCTGATGGCCAGCGAGATCGGCGGCGCCAACGGCTGCATGGCGGTCGCCTGGGCCGCCCGCCTGGGCCTGCCCCTGGTCGACGCCGACGGCATGAGCCGCGCCTTCCCCGGGATGAACCAGACGGTGATGCAACTACGCGGCATCACCCCGACCCCGGCCGTGGTGTGCGACGAGCGCGGCAGAGTCCTCGTCATCGAGCACGTCACGGGGAGCTGGCTGGAGCGGCTGGTGCGCTCGTCGCTGGAGGCGTTCGGCGGGCAGGTGGCCAGCACCGAGTACGTCCTGCGCGGACGCCAGGTCGCCACCGCCACCGCGCTGGGCTCGGTCAGCCGCGCGGTCCACCTGGGCACCGAACTGCCCGCGCCGCTGATCACCGGCAAGATCGCCGAGGCGGTGGACGGGATCCTCGTCGAGGGGCTCGGCGCCGACCAGGGTCGGCTGGTCCGGCTGGAGGCGGGCAGCGAGTTCGTCGCCGTGCTGGAGGACGGCCGGCCGCTGGCGTGCGTGCCCGACGTCATCGCCCTCATCGACACCAGGACCGGCGAGGTGGTGCAGGTCGAGCAGGTCCGTTACGGCCTGCGCGTCAGCGTCGTCCGCCTGCTGTGCGACCCGATCTGGTACACCCCCGAAGGCCTGCGCCTGGCCGGCCCGGAAGCCTTCGGCCTGACCGGTCTGCACAGTCCCCCTCCGAGCCCGCCCGGATTCCCCTGCCGGGCGGGTACAGGGGAGGCGTCATGAAGGCCGGGGTGGACGTCGGGCCGACCAACACCGACGCGGCCCTCCTCGACGACGACGGCCGGGTGCTGGCCACGGTGAAGGTCCCCTCGCGGCCCGACATGCCCGTGGCCAACGTCCGGTCGGCGCTCGAAAAACTGAAGGCCACCGACCTCACCCAGGTCGCCGTGGGCCTGCGCGGCAGCGCCACCTCGGTCACCAGGCGGCGCGAGCTGCGCCGGGTCGCGGTCCTGCGCATCAGCGGCGACTCCGCCCGCGCCGTACGCCCCCTGTTCGGCTGGCCGGCCGACCTCCGTGACGCGGTCAACGCCGGCGCGGTGATCGTGGACGGCGGCGGCGGCCTTGAACGCGATGACTGGACACCTCTCGACCGGGCCGCCGTCAGCCGCTTCGCCGCCGCCATGGCCGGTACCGCCGAGGCGTACGCCGTCGTCGGCCTGTTCTCGCCCCTGGACGCCGAGCAGGAGCAGGAGGCGGCCGAGCTGATCAGGGCCGAGGTGGGCGACATGCCCATCGCCCTGTCGGCCGACCTGGGCTCGCTCGGCCTGCTGGAACGCGAGAACGCCACCATCCTGGACGCCGCCCTCTCCGGGTTCGCCCAGACGGTGGCCGATGGCCTGGGCACGCTCTGCCCGGGCGCCGCCGTTTTCGTCACCCGCGGGGACGGCACGCTGATGAGCCTGGAGCACATGTCCCGCCACCCCGGCCTCAGCCTGGGCAGCGGACCGGCCAGCGTGTTGCGCGGCGCCGGAGCGTTGACCGGGCTGGAGGACGCCGTGGTCGCCGACGTCGGCGCCCGCCGGGTCAGGGTCGGCGTGCTGTCCGGCGGCTTCCCCGAGGAGGCCGTCGGTGGGGCGCGCATCGGCGGGGTCCCGGTCGGCTTCCGCATCCCGGGGCTGATCAAGGTGGACCGGCCCGTCGACGACGCCGAACTGGCCGAGGCCGTGGATCGCCTGCAACCGGGTGCCGACCGGTTGCCGCTGGTGACCGTTGGTGGCGGGGCGCAGGCCGTACAGCAAGGCATTCATCCCGAGCACGGGCTGGCGGCGGGCGCGATCGGCGCGGCCGTCAGTCCGGTCGGCGGCTTCTACGAGCGGATCGTCCGGCTCCCGGACCGCGCCGCGGTGGCCGCCGCCATGGACGCGGTCATGGAAGAGGCCAGGGCGGTAGCCGTCCTGGCCGGGGCCGACCCCCGGCAGACAGTGATCATCCACGCCGACGAGACGCAGCTGGACTATCTGCCCGGCCCCTTCGTCAAACTCCGCGCGAGAGCGGCAGGTCCGCCGTCGCGCTGGTGAACACCCCCCCGCAGAGAGGCAAGATCGATGGTCGACGAGGACTACCCCCTCGAAAGGGTGCCCAAGAGCGCCCGTTTCCCCTGGTTCAACGTGGCAGTGCAGCGGTTCGGGCAACTGTCGGATCTGACGCAGTTCCTGCTCGGCGCCACCCTCGGCGCCGGGCTGTCCTTCTGGGACGCGTTCTGGGCGTTCACGCTCGGCTCGGTGATCCTTGAGGTCGTCTGCATCTTCGTCGGCATCGCCGGCATGCGCGAGGGCATGTCCACCTCGCTGCTGGCCCGCTGGACCGGGTTCGGCCGGTACGGGTCCACGATCATCGGCGTGATCATCACCTTGAGCCTGTTCGGCTGGTTCGGGGTGCAGACGGGCGTGTTCGCCGCCGGACTGCACGCGATCATGCCGTGGCTGCCCTTCTGGCTCTGGGCGCTGGTCGCGGGGCTCGGGGTGACGCTGCTGGTGATCAAGGGGTTCAAGGCGATGGGGATGACGGCGTTCATCACCGTGCCCGCGTTCCTCGGCCTGGCGGGCTGGGCGATCTGGGTGGAGCTCTCCCGGCACGACCTCGGGACGCTGGTGGCGTCCACGCCCTTCGGCGAGCCCATGACGATCGCGACCGGCGCCACCATCGTCGCCGGCTCCTACATCGTCGGCGCGGTCACCACGCCCGACATGACCAGGTTCAACCGCAGCACCGGTGACGTGGTCAAGCAGACGCTCGTCGGCATCTCGCTGGGCGAGTACGTCCTGGGCCTGGCGGGGGTGCTGCTGGCGTACGCGGTCAAGTCTTCCGACGTGATCGCGATCATCACCGCGTCCTCCGGCGTGATCGGGGTCATCGTGCTGATCTCCGCCACCGTGAAGATCAACAACTGGAACCTGTACTCCGCCGTGCTCGGCCTGCTCAACGCGGTCGAGTCGACCATCGGCATAAGGCTGCACCGGGTCGCGGTCACCGTCGGCGTCGGCGTGCTGGGCAGTCTGCTGGCCGCCGCCGGGATCCTGGAACGTTTCACCGACTTCCTGCTGATCCTCGGCGTCGTCACCCCGCCGATCGCCGGGATCATGGTGGCCGAGTACTTCGTCGTCAGACGCTGGCGGCCCGTCCTGGACGCCTCCCGCGAGCGGGGCACGCTGCCGGAGACGGAGCCCACGTGGGTCCCGGCCACGCTGGTCATCTGGGCGGTGTCGGCGCTGACCGGCTGGCTCAGCGAGCACTACCAGTGGTTCGGCATCCCGGCGCTCACCTCCCTGATCCTGGCCGGGGCGCTCTACATCGCCGCGGGCAAGCTCGGCCTCGTACGCGGCACCCGCGAGCAACAACTCCTCACCACCTCATAGATCAGAAGGTTCCTCTCCCCATGCGCATCGGCATCGACGTCGGCGGGACCAACACCGACGCAGCCCTCATCGACGACGACGGCAAGGTCCTGGCCACCGTCAAGTCGCCCACCACGCACGACGTCACCGGCGGCGTCGCCGCGGCGCTGGCCGGGCTCGGCGCCACCGAGGTGACCGCCGTGATGATCGGCACCACCCACTTCGTCAACGCGCTGGTCGAGGCGGCCCGGCTGGAGCCGGTCGCCGCCGTCCGGCTCGGCCTGCCCGCCACCGCCGCCCTGCCGCCTCTGGTCGACTGGCCGGTACGGCTGCGCGAGGTCGTCGAAGGCGCCACCTACCTGTGCCACGGCGGCCACGAGTACGACGGCGCCCCGATCTCCGACCTCGACCCCGGCGAGCTCAGGAAGGTGGCGGCCGACATCCGCCGCCGCGGGCTGCGCTCGGTCGCGATCTCCTCGGTGTTCTCGCCGGTCAGCGCCGGCTCCGAGGTCGAGGCCGCCAAGATCCTGGCCGCCGAGCTCGGCCCCGGAGTCCACCTGTCGGTCTCCAGCGAGATCGGCCGCGTCGGGCTGCTGGCCAGGGAGAACGCCACCATCGTGAACGCCGCCCTGAGCAGGCTGGCCGAACGCACCGTCGAGGCGTTCGGGCAGGCGCTGCGGGTGGCGGGCATCGACGCGCCCCTGTTCCTGTCACAGAACGACGGCACGCTGATGGACGTCGCGCACGCCCGCCGGTATCCGGTGCTCACGTTCGCCTCCGGGCCGACCAACTCCATGCGCGGCGCGGCGTACCTGTCGGGGCTGAGCGACTGCGCGGTGGTCGACATCGGCGGGACCACCACCGACGTCGGCATCCTGGCCGGGGGTTTCCCGCGTGAGGCCGCGGGGGAGGCGCTGGTCGCCGAGGTGCGGACCAACTTCCGCATCCCCGACGTGCTGTCCATCGGCATCGGCGGCGGCTCGATCATCTCGTCCGACGGTACGGCGGGCCCGCGCAGCGTCGGCTACCGGCTCACCGAGCAGGCTCTGGTGTTCGGCGGGTCCACGCTGACCGCCACCGACCTGGCCGTGGCCGCCGGCCGGGCGGCGATCGGCGACCCGGGACACGTGTCGGAGGTGTCGTACGCGGGACCGCTCAAGGACATCGAGGCGCGGGTGGCCGAGGCCGTCGACCGGATGCGCACCTCGTCGGCCCCGCTGCCCGTCGTCCTGGTGGGCGGCGGCAGCATCCTCATCGACACCCTGCCCGGCTTCACCGACGTGCGGCGGCCCGACCACTTCGAGGTGGCCAACGCGGTCGGCGCCGCCATCGCCCAGGTGGGCGGGGAAGTGGATCGCGTGTTCTCGGGGCCGCGCGAAGCCGTACTCCAGGAAGCCAAGGACGAGGCCACCGGCCGCGCCGAGCGGGCGGGCGCGCGCACGGGCAGCGTGCGGATCGTGGACGTGGAAGAGATCCCGCTCGCCTACCTGCCCGGCGACGCCACCCGCATCCGCGTGAAGGCCGTCGGCGACCTGGACCTGGAGAAGATCAATGCGTGAGATCACCGAAGACCTGCTCGACGACATGGCCAGGGGAGCTGGCATCCTCGGCACCGGGGGCGGCGGCGACCCCTACGTCGGCAAGCTGCTGGCCCGCGAGGCGATCCGCCGGCACGGCCCGGTGCCCCTGTACTCGATCGACGAGGTGCCGGCCGACGCCACCGTCGTGCCGATCTCCACGATGGGCGCGCCCACGGTGATGCTGGAGAAGCTGCCCGCCGGGACCGAGGAACTGGCCGTCCTGCGCGCCCTGGAGGCCGTGATCGGGCGGCCCGCCACGCACATCGTGCCCATCGAGATCGGCGGCATGAACTCGCTCATCCCCATCGCCGCGGCCGCCCAGGCGGGACTGCCCCTGGTCGACGGCGACGCCATGGGCCGCGCCTTCCCCGAGGCGCAGATGGTCCTGCCCACGCTCATGGGGGTGCGCAACACGCCGATGGCGCTGGCCGACGACAAGGGCAACACGCTCGTCGTGGACGCGGTCTCCAACCACTGGGCCGAGAAGATCGCCAGGGCGGCGTGCGTACGGATGGGCTGCCAGCTCTCCTCCGCCGACACCGTCCTGCGCGGGTCGCAGCTGCGTGACGGGCTGGTTCCCGCCACACTCACCCTGGCGGAAGACCTGGGCCGTGCCGTACGGCTGGCGCGCGCCGCGCACAGCTCGCCGGTCGGGGCCGCGCTGGCCGTACTGGATGGGACGGAGCTGTTCGCGGGCAAGGTCGTCGACGTCGAGCGCCGCACGACCGGCGGCTTCGCCCGCGGCACGGCGCGCCTGGAGTCGTCGCACGGGGCGCTGGAGCTCAGCTTCCAGAACGAGCATCTGCTGGCCAGCCGCGGCGGCAGGACCGTGGCCACCACCCCCGACCTGATCTGCGTCCTGGACACCGAGTCCGGCGAACCGGTCACCACCGAGGCGCTCCGCTACGGCCTGCGGGTCACCGTCATCGGCGCGCCCTGCGACCCGCGCTGGCGCACGCCCGAGGGCCTGGAGCTGGCCGGGCCGCGCTACTTCGGTTACGACTGCGACTACGAGCCGCTGGCGGGCCGTCCGTCTTGACATGCAGCCGGATGGCTGCCTAAATTAAAGGCAGCCAAACGACTGCATATCGACAGGGCGAGCATGGACGAGGTCTTCAAGGCACTGGCCGATCCGAGCCGTCGCGCACTGCTCGACTCGCTCAACGCCCGCAACGGGCAGACGCTGCGCGAGCTGTGCGCCGGACTCGACATGGCCAGACAGTCCGTCAGCAAGCACCTCGCGGTGCTGGAGGAGGCCGAACTCGTCGCCACCGTGCGGCGGGGGCGGGAGAAGCTGCACTACCTCAACGCCGCGCCCGTGCACGAGATCGCCCATCGGTGGATCAGCCGCTACGACCAGCCCAGGGTCCAAGCCCTGGCGGACCTGAAACTCGCCCTGGAGGAGACCCCGATGGACGCCCCGACCTTCGTCTACACCACCTACATCCGCACCACCCCGCAGAAGCTGTGGCAGGCGCTGACCGACCCCGCCTTCACCCGCCGCTACTGGGCCACGGAGTTCACCACGGACTGGTCCGCCGGCTCGCCGATGACCTGGGACAACCACGGCGTGCTGCTCAGCGACCCGGAGCAGGTCGTGCTGGAGGCCGAGCCCTACACGCGGCTCTCCTATACCTGGCACGCCATCACCCCGGAGCTCGCCAAGCGCTTCGGCTGGGACGACGAACTCCTCGCCCGGCTCTCCGGCGAGCCCCGCTCGAAGGTCACCTTCACGATCGAGGAGAACGCGCAGGTCGTGAAGCTCACCGTCGTGCACGACGGCTTCGAGCCCGGATCGAGCCTGGCCGAGATGGTCAGCCACGGCTGGCCGAACGTGATCGCTAGCCTGAAGACGCTGCTGGAGACGGGCGAACCGCTGCCGGAAGACGCGTGATGTACACGTTCATGCCGGTGAAGTCGAGGGTGACGCTGTAGGGCTTGTAGAAGGCGTGGGCGAAGTCGGCCAGCTTGTAGAACCCTTCGTCGCCGAGCGTGCTCTTCCCGCCCGCGTAGCAGTAGGCGCCCTTGGCGGTGGCGTCGCCGAGGCGTACCTCCCTGGGATAGCACGGGTAGGCGACGACCGGCTGCCCTCCGGCATAGCCGTCCATCGGACGGTCGCGGTCGACGCCGATCCCCAGCCGCTTGGCGGTATCCGCGGAGATGCCCGCCACCTGCTCGCCGGTGCCTCCGAGGTTCAGCGCCACCACCCCGGTCTCTGAGCCCGCGACACTGCCCTCGGTGTGCAGCAGATGCTCACCGGCCAGCCACAGCGGCAGCGGCTTCACACCCGCTCGTGCGGCTGTTTCGGGGGTACGGCGGCGCAGAATCAGCGACCGGCCCGCGTAATCGAACGTGGACAGGAAATGGTAGAAGATCCACGTGCCGATCATGCCGTCGATGTCTTCGTCCGAGTCCGGCTCCGACCACCCCACGGGGATGTTGCGTAGTTCGATGCCGCCCAGCTTGAAGGACTCCAGCACCCCGTAATACAGCCAGATGACGTCGCCGAAGGCCTCGATCTTCTGCTTGGCCACAGCGCGCAGCCCGGCCTCCTTGGCGACTTTCGCGCTCACCCCCAAACCGCCGACGCGCGTGTAGAACGAGAACCTCTTGGGTGGTCCGCCATTGACCGAGGCCTCTACCAGCGGAAACGGATCCGTCTCCAGCCACGGCAGCCGCGCGACGTCGCCGTGGATCTGGTACGGCCGGCCGCGGAAAGCCGCGAACTGTTTGGCGTAGGCCTCCTCGCCGGCTGTTTTCCAGCAGGGTGCGGCGAGGGCGAACTTGTCCTGCCGCGTGTAGCAGTCGGCCAGCAACCGGTTGGTCCGCTTGTCGCCGGGGGCCAGGTGGAGGGCCATCGTGAGGTACTTCTCGGCGTTGGCGAATTCGTTGCCGAGCAGGGCCACGTAGCCGCGTTGCCGTACGGCGTGGAGGTTCTTGGGGTCCTTTTTCAGCAGTTCCTCATACGCGCGGCCGGCCCGCTCGAACTTCCCGGCCCTGAACAGCGCGTCCGCGGCTAGAGCAGTAACCAAGGCCGTCTCCTTCTTTGTGATCGCACCCACCCACTATTGGCAAGCCGTGTTCCCGCTTCGTCCTCGCCGTGTCATGGCTGTGTCACCGGTGGTTTGCGGCCCGATCCTGCGGACAGGGGAAAGGTCCGAGACGAAGAGACCTAGGGGAATCGATATGGGCCTGGACGACAAGGTTTCCAACAAGGCCGAGGAAGTCGGCGGCAAGGTCAAGGAGGGCCTCGGGCGCGCGACCGACGACAAGCGCCTTGAGGCCGAAGGGCGGGCCGACCAGAGCAAGAGCAAGCTCAAGCAGGCCGGCGAGAAGGTCAAGGACGCGGCCAAGAACGTCAAGGACGCGATCACCCCTGACTCGAAGGACCGGCGCTAGGAACACGAACCCGCAGAAGGCGGCATCCATCGAGGATGCCGCCTTCTGCCGTCTCAGCCGAGGCCGGTCAAGCGCCATCGGGTGGCGCTGAACCCGTTCTCCTTGCCGAACGCGAACACCCGCGCCGGCTCGACCGCGTAGACGTGCCGAGGGTCGGTGTCGGCCGGGTCGTAGAACTCGCCGTCTCTGACGACCGGATGCCACCACGGATACTTGGGCGGAAACAGCTCCGCGATCTGGCCCAGCCGGTCCGTGTCCCGGACCCGATGGGCGGTGCCTTCGAGGACCAGGTCGACCTCAGGACCGGGCACCGTGATCGCGCAGCCGTCGTTCCGCGTGAGGTTGCGGGCCTTGCGGGCCTGACTGAAGGTGACGAAACAGACCGTATCTTCGAGCCAGACAGCCAGCACCGGCACCACGTGCGGCCGCCCGTCCCGGTCGGTGGTGGCGAGCAGGTAGTCGCCCGCTCCGGCCACCCGCGTGCGTACGTCGGCCCAGCTGAGAGCTGTCAGCGGTGTGCCGTGAGGACTGGACAGTTGCTCGGGGACGGGCGTGTAGGTCGTCATACCCATGACGCTAGGCGGATCGGCTCATTACGAAAAGCGATGGTTTCCGATCGAGGCAATCGTAGTGAGCGATGCTCCTATCGGCTGCCGGCGATCTGGGTGACGAGGAGGTCGAGCCGCTCCGTCTGGCCGTCCGGGCGGATGCGGCCGCCGGCCGACAGGGCGGCCATGCCGTGCAACGCGCTCCAGGTGACCTCGGCGAACAGTTCGCGGCGCGGGTTGTCCGGGCGGAAGCAGTTCACGAACTCGTCGAAGCCTGCGCGCAGCGGGGGCGGAGTCTCGGCGTGCGCGAACTTCACGTCGGTCGGCAGGACGAACATGGCCTGGTAGAGGGCGGGATGCTCGGCCGCGAACTCCAGGTAGGCGCGGCAGACGGCATGCAGTGCCTGGGGCGGCTCGGGGGTGGCCGGCCGGGCGTCGCGCAGGCGGACCGCGAGTTCGCCGAAGCCCTCGATGGCGACGGCGCGCAGGATGGCGTCCTTCCCGTCGAAGTGGCTGTAGAGCACGGGCTGGCTGTACTCGACGCGCTCGGCCAGCCTTCGCGTGGTCACCGCCTCCCATCCTTCGGCCTCCGCCAGTTCGCGGGCGGCCGTGATGATCAGCTGATGGCGTTGGGCACGCTCGCGTTCGCGGCGATTGGTGATAGCGGACATGACATCAGCATAGCAACGCTAGAAATCGTGTCCACGATAGGTGTATCGTCGCTATCACTTCTAGCGCCGCTAGATTTTGAGAGAGGGACCACTCATGCTCAGCACCATCGCCACCGTGCTCGCCGGACTGATCGGCGCGGGCGTCATCTTCATGGGCGCCCACTTCTTCTGGGCGCCTCACTCCGCGGCCGGCTTCGGCATCCCCGGCACGCCGACCGAGGACCCCGGCTTCCGCGCCTGGCTGTCGGTCAAGGCGATGCGCGACATCGTCGCTGGAGTCCTCATCCTCATCGTGCTGGTCGGCGGGACCACCCACCTGCTGGGCTGGATCATGCTGGCCGCCGCCGTCATCCCCGTCGGCGACGCGGTGATCGTGCTGCGCAGCAAGGGGCCCAAGGCGACCGCCTACGGCGTCCACGCCGCCACCGCCGCGGTGATGCTGGTGATCGGCGCACTCCTGCTCATCGCGTGACCGGCTACGCGATGGATCCGAGCACCAGGGCAGCGATCACCGGGCTTCACCGCCGACCTCGCCAAGGACCTCGACCCGGACACTCTCGCCGTGGTACGCGCCATGGACGCCCTGCTCGCCCTCTCTATTACCGGGCGGTCTTCACCGACCAGACGCCCACTCCCGAATGGGCGCGCACCCTCGTGTCGCATCTGCCGGGAGTCATCACTTCTGGCGATTGAGTTGATCGGAAACAATCGCTTTTCGTGATGACTGTCCGGCCCCTAGCGTGGACGTCATGAGCACATTCGTATTGATTCACGGTGGCGGAGACGTCGGGTGGTCCTGGCACCTGGTGGAGGCCGAGCTGCGCGCCCGGGGCCACGACGTGCTGGCTCCCGACCTCCCGGGCGATGACGAGTCGAAGACCCTGACGGACTACGCCGACGCCGTGGTCGAGGCCGTCGGTGACAGGCGGGACCTGGTCGTCGTGGGCCACTCCTTCGGCGCGTTCACCGCCCCGCTGGTCGCCGACCGGCTGTCCGCCGACGTGCTGGTCCTGCTGGCCGGCATGATCCCGACACCGGGCGAGTCGCCGGACGAGTGGTGGGCCAATACCGGCTACCAGAACGCGGCTGAGGAGCAGGCCAAGCACGATGGCGGCCTGACCGGCAACGCGGACCCGTACGTGAGCTTCTACCACGATGTGCCGCGAGAGCTGGCGCGGGAGGCGATGAGCAAGGAGCGCGCGCACCCGTCGAGCGCCGCGTCAGCCGCTCCGTGGCCGCTGGCCGCATGGCCGGACGTGCCGACGAGGTTCGTGCTCTGCACCGAGGACCGCTTCTTCCCGCCGGACTTCATGCGCCGCCTGGCGGCCGACCGTCTGGGCATCGTCCCCGACGAGATCGCGGGCAGCCACTGCGTCGCGCTCGGCCGCCCCAAGCAGGTGGCGGACCTGCTGGTGGGCTACGCGACCTGAGCATCACAACTGGCCAGGTGGGGTTGTCCCTACTGTGGGTTGGCCTGCTGGCATGATCACCCAGACAAAGACGGACATATAGCTTCATAACGTCATAAAAACCCGACGAAGGGGCTTTGTTCGTGTCTGGCACCACCTCGTTCCGCCGTGTCGTCTCCCGCTCCGCCGTCGTCGTGCTGGCCGGAGCGGCCTGCCTCGCGGCCACCGCCGGGAGCGCCGGAGCGATCATCAACGGCTCCAAGCCCACCGAGTCCTACCCGTTCATGGCATCCATCTCGATCACCGCCCCACTCCTGGGCCTGAAGGACGGCAACTGCGGCGCGGCCCTGATCGACCCGCGGTGGGTCGTGACCGCCGCGCACTGCCTCGACATGGAGATCGGCTCGATCCCGGCGGGAACGGTGCGCGTCGGCAGCGACGAGCGCAAGTCCGGCGGGGTCGTCCGCAAGATCGCCCAGGCGTTCAAGCACCCCGGCTACGCCCAGAACACCCCGAACAAAAACGACATCGCGCTGGTACGCCTGGACCGGCCGGTCACCGTCCAACCCATCAAGATCGCAAACCAGGCGGGCAGGCCCGGCACCCCGACCCGGATCATGGGCTTCGGCATCACCAGGTTCAGCACCAACCCGGCCGAGTGGAAGATGCCCAACGGGCTCCGCCAGCTCGACACCCGCCGCGGCGCCGTCTCCGAGTGCGGCACCGGGTACGCCGACGCCACCCGCCTGTGCACGGTCAGCCGGAAGCCCCGGGCCATGGCCTGCAACGGCGACTCCGGCGGCCCGCAGATCCAGCGCGGCCGCGGCGGCCGCTGGGAGCTGATCGGCGTCACCTCCGGCCCCGGCGCCAAGAGTCCCTCCTGCGACCAGGGCCCCGGCCTCTACACCAACGTGCCCGCCTACACCGACTGGATCAACAAGACCATCCGCGCGGGAGGTTAGTCGAGGGCGGTGTGAAGTCGCCTGTCAGCCTGATCGCGGAAGTCCGCGGCGTGGTCGTGCGCCCACTGGGCGAAGGTCCGCGCCGATCGGCCGGTGACGGCCTCCGCGGTGGGCAGCGGGCCCAGATCCGCCGGGTCGAAGTCCGCGGCCTCCTCCGGGTCGGCGGGGTTTCCGGCGTAGTCGGTGAAGCCCAGCAGGAAGTCCGCGGCCTCCGCGGCGAACCCGCCCTGCGCGAGGTACACCTTCCTGGCCTCGACCGGGCTGAGCTCCTCGAAGCGGATCTCCTCGCCGATCGCCGCCGCGATCGCGCGTACCTGGTCGCGGAGGCTGATCAGCGACGGCCCGTTGACGTCGTAGACCCTGCCGACGTGGCCGTCTTCCAGCAGTGCCGCGAGTGCCACGTCGGCGATGTCCTGCTCGTGCACGGGGAACCAGCCCGAATCGGGATTGGCGTCCCGGACCACCCGCTCGGCCCGGATCGACGGACCCCACAAGGACAGCTTGTTCGCCGCGAACTCGCCCGGCCGTACGTGTGTCCACTCCAGGCCGGACTCCTCGACCGCCCGCTCCACGGGCAGGTGGAACGTCGTGTCGTAGCCGCCGGTCACCGCCCCTGAGGACAACACCACCACGCGCCGCACCCCCGCTCGCGCCGCCAGCGCGACCACTTCCCGTGCGGTGGAGGCCTCGGGGAAGAGGTACATCCGGTCGACGCCGGCCAGGGCCGGTCGCACCGTATCCGGTTGGGTGAGGTCGCCCGCCACGACTTCGACGCCGGCCGGCAGCTTGGCCCTGGCCGGGTTCCGTGTCAGGGCGCGCACCTCCACCCCGGCGTCTACCAGTCCCTTTGTCACAAGCCGTCCTACATTGCCGGTCGCGCCGGTCACCAGCACTCGCATGCTCAGAGCCCTCCTCGAATTTCCGTACTGCCTACGGTTAAACAATACCGTAACGTATACGGAAATTGGACGCGAGGAGATGTGATGGAACGCAGCGGCGGCGGCGATCCCGGCGCGACCCTGCGGTTGCTGTGGCGTGGCGCTGCCGTGGGGACCGATCGGCCCGCCCGGGGGCGGCCGCCGAAGATCAGCCTCGGGCAGATCGTCACCGCGGCGATCACCGTGGCCGACCGTGACCAGCTTGAGGCCACGACCATGGACAAGGTCGCCGGTGAGCTGGGCGTCGGCACGATGTCGCTGTACACGCACGTCCCCGGCAAGGCCGAGCTGATCGACCTCATGGTGGACGCCACGTGGTGTGAGCTGGCTCTGCCGTACGGCACGGACCCACGGCCGGACGGCTGGCGGGCACAGGTGGAGCTGTACGCGGGCCGGGCCTCGGCGCTGCACGAGCGTCATCCCTGGCTCCGGGAGATCTCGACCGTGCGTCCGCCGCTGGGCCCCGGCCTGCTGGCCCGGCAGGAGTACCTGCTGTCCGCGCTGTCGGGCACCGGCCTGGATCCCGCTGAGACGACGGCGGCGGCCGACGCGATCGTGACCTTCGTGGACGCCGCGGCCGGGGCGCGAGCCGAACACGCGTACGCCGAGCGGGTCAGCGGGCAGTCCGATCCCGACTGGTGGGCGGCTCGGCAGGCGTTCTGGACGGAGATCTTCGACGCCGGCCGGTATCCCTCCATCGCGCGCTCCTGGTCGGAGGGCGGTCTGAGCCGCAGCGCCGCCGAGGCTTCCGCGATGGCGTTCGACCTCGGCCTACGCAGCCTGCTGGACGGGATCGAAGCGCGGGTGACGCCTGTGTCCGGTTTCGCTTGAGTGAAGGCCGTGGGTGCTGTTAGCTTCGCACGGTGGACGACAGGCGTGCACGTGCGGAGGCGATCGAGGACTTCGCGGCGACCCTGCGGGAACTGCGCAACTCTGTCGGCAACCCACCTTTTCGGGAAATGTCCGGCCGGTCGGGGGCGATCTCCCACACGACGTTGCACGAAGCCGTCAAGGCAAACCGGCTCCCCAGCTGGGAGACCACCGTCGAGTTCGTCAAGGCGTGCGGCGGGGATCCGGCCGCGTACCGCGAAGAGTGGGAAAGAGCGAACCTGGCGGTCAGATCCGTGAGCGCCGTGGAGCTCCGCGCGGGCCTCGCCACCGAGCCGCAGGTGGAGGCCCGTGCGGGCCTCGCCACGGAGCCGCAGGAGCCTTGGCCCGCGGGCGACGTCGTGCCGCCGGTCTCCGTGCGGGGGAGCGGCGGGCGATTGCGCGCGGCGGTGATCGCGGGCGCGGGGGCCGTGGTGCTGGGGGCGGTGGTCGTCGTCGTGGTCGTGGTCAGTCGCGGCTCCACACCCGGCCCGAACCCCTCGGTCGATGGCGCGTCCGTGGCGCTGTCCTCGGCCGGTTGCCCGGTGGGGCGGAGTAATCCGCCGCCCGCTTCGCCGTTGTACAAGGGCGACGCGGCGGTGTTCGTCGCGGATGTCACGCTTCCCGACTGCATGCATGTCGGCGCCGGTGAGACCCTGACCAAGGTGTGGCGGCTCAAGAACGCCGGAAGCGTCCTGTGGAAGGGGTATTCGCTCCAGCGCCTCGACCCCGCGCAGCAGGCCGATCAATGCCGGACCGTGGCCGCTGTGCCGATCCAGGACACGCTGCCCGGTGAGATGGTCGAGATCCAGACCGTCATCACGACGCCGATGAAGCCGGGGCTCTGCTACGCGCGGTTCAAGATGGTGAACGCCGAGGGGAAGGTCGTGTTCCCCGGAAGCCGGCCGGTCACCTTCCAGATCATCGTCAACAAACGTTAGTTCCCCGCCGCGCGTGAGCACGGCGGGGAAACCGAGTTCAGGAGCCGATGGCGATCCCCGTGTAGTAGGCCCGGAGGATCCTGGCGTAGCTCCAGCCCGCTCTGGCCTTGTCGCGAGAGCCCTTCTGCGACATCCAGTCCCCGGTGACCCAGTTGCCGCACGCCGTAGTCGTCGAGCAGTACTGGGCCTTGAAGATCTTCCCGCCGCGGGTCAGCCGGGTGCCCCAGGTCGCGTCCACCGCGGCGCTGGTCGCCGGCTTCGCGGAGCCGGGCTTGTACACCTGGCTCGACGTGTGGTCGTAGACGTCGAAGCACTGGCCGCTCGGGGTCTTGCGGTTCGAGCGCATCGCCCAGTACCAGCCGAAGTTCTTCACGGCCAGCGCCCCGGCCTTGAGGGACTCCCCGGGCCAGCTCGACACCCACTCGTTCGGCAGGACGTTCTTGACGTACGTCTTGAAGTCCACCCGTTCCACGCGGTTAGCCGACTTCCGGTACACCAGGATCGTCGTGGGCAGCCTGGTGTCCGTGCCGTCGCTCTTGCACCCGGTCGGCGGCGCCGAGGTCAGGAAAAGGTGGGAGGCGTTCTGGTTTTTGAGGGTGGGGTTCAGGTTGCCTCTGGCGCCCGCGGCGAAGTCTTGGAACTTGCCGGTGTGGCCGGTGTTGAAGTAGACGCGGACGGTTTTGGCGCTGCGGTTCCAGACGGAGGCGGCGGAGTTCTTGATGCATTTGCCTTTGCCGGTGCCGGGTCCTTTGAAGTCGTAGCAGGAGGGCTGTTTGGTGGCGTAGTCGGTGACCGATCCGGTGAAGTCGGAGACCGATCCCTGGTTGTTGCTGTTGAAGTAGTAGCAGAACTCGCCGGTCTCGCAGACGCCGTTGCGGTTGGCTGCCGAGGCGGGTGTGGCGGTGGCGAGGACGGTTCCGCCGAGCGCCATCGCGGAGATCAGCCGTACGGTTCGGGTGAGCACAGGTGTCTTCCTCATCGGACGGTGTAGCCCTGGGAGTTCCAGAACGGGGTCGGGTTCGGGTTCTGCAGGTCCCAGTCCCTGACGCTCTTGGCCGCCCGCAGGTGGCGTCCGGGGCGCATCTCGACGTGGGTGTGCGCGGACGACTTCTTCGACACCCCGTGCCAGGACTCCGTGCCGAGGAGCTGGCCTCGCTTGACCTGCTGGCCCACGTGCAAGGAACGCAGTGGAGCGGTGTGCAGGTAGACCACCGTCTTGTTCAGTGAGGGCATGTAGATGGCGATGGTGGAAAGGCCTGAGCCGCCGGGCGCCCCGTCCACGACGTTGATGATCTGGCCTGACACCAGCGAACGGACGTTCGCGCCCAGGCCCCGGACGATGTCGATGCCCTCGTGCCGGCCGGGGGTGTTCCTGTAACCGTCGTAGCCGGTGGAGATCCGGCCGCTGGCCGCGTACAGGGAGAACGACATGATGGCGCGCGGCGTCGACGACGACGGGCCGAACAGGTGGGAGGCGTTCTGGTTTTTGAGGGTGGGGTTCAGGTTGCCTCTGGCGCCCGCGGCGAAGTCTTGGAACTTGCCGGTGTGGCCGGTGTTGAAGTAGACGCGGACGGTTTTGGCGCTGCGGTTCCAGACGGAGGCGGCGGAGTTCTTGATGCATTTGCCTTTGCCGGTGCCCGGGCCTTTGAAGTCGTAGCAGGAGGGCTGTTTGGTGGCGTAGTCGGTGACCGATCCGGTGAAGTCGGAGACCGATCCCTGGTTGTTGCTGTTGAAGTAGTAGCAGAACTCGCCGGTCTCGCAGACGCCGTTGCGGTTGGCTGCTGCTGCTGCGGGTGTGGCGGTGGCGAGGACGGTTCCGCCGAGCGCCATCGCGGCGGTCGCCGCGGTGAGCATCCTGGTGAGCGTTGACATCCTGTTTCTCCCTGTGTCCGTGGTGTCGGGGTGGCGTGGTTTCGGCGGAGTCAGCGGCGCTGGTACTCCTCCCAGGTGCGGATCGTCACCTTCGGCCCGTCGTCGGGACCACGGCCGGCGAGGCCGTTCAGGCCGAGGTAGTAGTCACCGACCTGGTGCTGGGCCTGGCCGGAGAGATCGGTGTCGCTGATCGCGACAGCGTGGATGTGCCACGGCCAGTCATCCTGCTGGGGATTGCGCACCCAGGCGGCGAAACCCACCAGGCGCAACCCGCGCACGACCGAGGTACGGGTGGCGGAGTTCATCCCCTCCACCGAGATGTCGACGACGCCACCGCCGTCGTGGGTGCCCGCGGACGTGGGGTCACCGCCCGGGTTGTACGAACCCTGATCCAGCTTGAGGTCACGCCCGAGCAGCCGCTCAGCCTCGGCGAGCATGTTCCGCGTACGGGTGTTGACGACGAAACCGCCGGTGGACACCCGGGGGCCGGGTGCGACGACGTCGGTGACCTTGAAGCGGCCGGCGCCGAGCTTGGTGAGCGACGACTTGCCCGGCATGCCGTTCGCGGCGAGACCGCTGAGGCCGAGCGACTTCTGGAAGCTGGCGTAGGCGGTGACGGTCGTGGTGCCGAAGTACCCGTCCACC
Source organism: Nonomuraea endophytica (assembly GCF_014203235.1). Lineage (GTDB taxonomy): Bacteria > Actinomycetota > Actinomycetes > Streptosporangiales > Streptosporangiaceae > Nonomuraea > Nonomuraea endophytica. Next base: position 101,365 of record NZ_JACHIN010000012.1, read on the forward strand.
CACTTCGGGTCGAGCAGGCTGCGGTCGCGCAGCGCCCGCTCGACGAGGAGCACACTGGCCTTGGCGCCCGGGGTCAGCGTGTTGTCAGGCCGCCGCGGGTCGATCTGGGCCGCCTTGACGGCGGCCTCCATCTTCAACGCCGGAAGAGCCTCGGCGTGTGCCGCCGGCATCCCGGGCGCTCCGGTCAGGGGAGCGAGCAGGAAGGCCGCCGTGAGGCCGGCGGCGGCGGAGGACAACTTCATCGATACTCCCGGTCAGCGATGGGGGCGATTCTCGGTGCGGCGAGAATCAAGCTCCCGGATCGCTGGCGTGTCCGGTAGGAGATCGGTGTTGTCAGCCTGTACGGCCGGCCTGCCCGTACGGCCTGTCTGACAGGTGATCCGTGATTACTGCTCTTCGGTCTCGGCGTCCTCCAGCGCGTAGCCGCAAGCCTTGACCTCGCCGGTCTCGGGATCGGAGAAGTCGGGATCGAACTCGATCATGCCGAGCGTGGTGCCCTCGACGGAGCGGCGGAAGGTCTCCTGCTTGCCGCAGTCATAGAGGACGTACGCGCCCTCCTTCTCGCCCAGGAGCAGGAACCTCTCCTCCGGGCTGTCCTTGTGCAGCGGCTTGCCGTCGCCGTCGCCCACGGTGGCCCACTGGTTCTGGAAGCCGACGGTCTGCAGCAGGGCGTTGCCGTTGCCGTTGTCGGCGATGTCGACGGCGCCCTGGACCATCTGGGCGACCAGCATCAGGCCCAGCCCGATGCCGAGCAACGCGCCGGTGAGCACCTTCATGCCGGCCCGGCCGGTGTTTCGCCGCCGCATCAGGCGGAACGGCACCAGCAGTCCGAAGATCGCGACGAGTGCGACGGCCACCAGGAGGGTGCCGCCGGACAGTTCCCACAGCGTGCCGAAGTAGGCCCAGTAGGCGACGATCGAGATGAGGGCGCCGGCCGTGGCCGCGATCCACGGTTGCTCGCGGAGCTTGTGCAGGAGGCGGCCGACCGATCTGCGGGTGGCGAGGTTGAGCAGCCAGCCCAGCCCGACGAGCAGCCCCACTCCGGGCAGGGCCACCAGGAAGAGCTCGATCAGGGTGCCGATGAGCCGGCCGAAGATCGTCGCCTGGTCCAGCCCGGCCTGCTCGGGGGTGATGCCGAAGACCTTGTAGACCTGGGCCAGCCCCAGATACAGCATGGCGTACATGCCCACGGCGATCGGCACGGCGACCGACCCGATCTTCTCGAAGATCTCGAGCACGTTGCCCTTGGCTGATTCCTGCTCCGGTTCGGGGGCGGGCTGTTCAGGTGGAAGAGGCTGATAAGTCATGACAGCAGAGAGTGGATGGTGCGCGTCGACACCTGGTTGACAGGAGATGACCGCCGGTCGCGGATGGCCCGGTTGGGGGCGGGCGCGGTGCGTACGCCTGCCTGCCGGGCCACGACCGTCAGGCCGGTCTGATGTTGTGGTTGACGCGGAACAGGTTGAGGGGGTCGTGGACCCGCTTGAGCCGTGTCAGCCGCTTGTAATCAGCCGGTGTGTAGGCCGCGCGGACCTGTTCGGGGCCGAGGTCGGCGCTGCTCATGAAGTTGGCCGCCATGCCGCCGGTGAGGTGCGGCTTGAGGCCGTCCATCAGCCCCTGTTGCAGCTTGCGCACCGATGCGGCCGCCGAGGCGGGCGCCGGGTTCGCGATGAAGAGCAGGCCCGCGGCGTCCCGGTGTCCCACGGCGTTGGGCACCGCGGCCGGACGGGCGAAGGCGCCGCCGAGCTGCCTGAGCTCGATCACCCCGAACGGGAGCTTGACGCTCGGGCCCGCCAGAGCCAGCAGCCGCTCCACGACGGCGGCGTCCAGGGTTCGGAGCAGCCCGGTGCGCTCGTAGACGGGCAGCGGCGCCACGGGCGGATCATTGGAGATCGTCCCAATTTTCTCGTACGGCAGCGTGCCCATGGTGTTGAGCTCCGGCCCGGCGGCCAGCATCGGCGCCAGCAGCCGCCTGGCCTCGTGGTCCCGGCCGAGGTATGCGGCGGTCAGCCGTACCGCCACCCGCTCTTGAAGGGGTGGGGGCACGGACGGCGACTTCGGCAGGCGCATGAACGCCAGCGTGGTCGTCATCTCCTCGGGCAGCCGGGCCGCCCAGGCGGGGTAGGCGCGGGCCACCCGCTGGGCCGCGTCTCCGAAGAAGAAGAGCGCGCCGCCGTAGACGGTCGCCAGCCTGACCAGGTCGATCTCCAGCTCGGTGACCACCCCGAAGTTGCTCTTGCCCCCTCGGACCGCCCAGAACAGGTCCGCGTGCCTCTTCGGCGACAGGCGGAGCGGGCGGCCGTCCGGTGTGATCAGGTCGATGGCCCGCACGTGGTCGGCGGCGTAGCCGTACTTGCGGCCGAGGGGGCCGAGACCGCCGCCCAGCGTGTAGCCGACCGCGCCCACGTCGAGCGAGGAGCCGTTGATCGTCGCCAGGCCGTGGGCCGCGGCGGCCTGGACGAGCGTCCGCATCCTGGCTCCGGCGGAGACCTTGGCGATGCGTTTGGCCGGGTCTATCCGCACCGAGCTCAGCAGCCGGGTGTTGATCAGGATCCCGCCGTCGGCGGCGGCGCTGATGCCGTGCCCGGTGGCCTGCACGGCGACGGGCAGCCCGAGAAGGGCGGCCACGCGGACGGCGCCGCGGACGTCGCCGGCGTCGGCGGGCACCACGACCGCCTTGGGCGCGTGCCGGACGACCGGGTTGTATCCGGCGTGTTCCGCCGCGAAGCCGGGGTCGCGGGGGAACAGCACGGTGCCCTTCACCGCTGACCCGAGCCTGGCCGCGAGGCGGTCGCCGGGGTCGCGAGGCGCCACCGCGCTCCCCGCGGCGAGCGCGGCGCCCGCGCCCTTGATGATGGTTCGTCTGCTCAACATGGTTCCCCCGATCAGGCGGCGCAGGCGGAGTTCAGCTTCGACACGGTCGCGGTGGCCTGGTCGGTGTGCTCGTCCGCCTCTTCCGGCGTGCTGATCTGCGACAGCTCCTCGTAGAGGGAGACGACCGCGGCCTGGGCGTCCTTGGCCTTCGCGTCGACGTCGAGTCCCTTGATCTTCTCTGCGCTGTCGCTGTAGAGCTGCTTCATCGCCTCAAGGTCCCCGGCCCTCTTCTGGAGCTCGGTCACCGTGGACCCCATGACGGCCTGCATCTCCTTGCAGCCCTTGGTGTCGGCCACGGCGGCGGTCTCGCTGCCCGAGCCGCCCGAGCCGCAGGCCGCCGTACCCAGGGTGAGGAGGGTGAGGGCGGAGACGCTCAGGGCGAGTTTGTACCAGGACATGTTCTTTCCTCCGTGCTGTCGCAATAGGTCACGACAGCCTCCACGGAGGCCATAGACAGCCGATGACCAGCCGATGAACCGCGGTCAGGAGATCCCGAGCCGGTGGCGGACGGCGCGTCCTTCGGCCATGTCGTAGGGGCCGAGGATCGCGTCGGCCTCCTTCCAGCAGCGCAGGGCTCGTTCCGGGTCACCGAGGTCGGACCACGCCTGGCCGAGGCGGTTCAGGATCCTACCGGTGAGCAAGGGGTCGTTCATCGACTGGTAGAGCGGCAGCGCCTCCTCGCCGACCTTCACCGCCTCTTCCGGACGGCCCAGCGCGCGGTAGGCGTCCATGAGGCGATGCGACGCCCACGCCGCCCTGAGCGGCAGCCCGCCCTCGCGGTAGGCCTGAACGCTCTTGAGCAGGCTGTCGACGGCCTCCTCCATGTCGCCGGAACGGAACGCCGCCGCCGCGGCGCCCAGGTGGTTGACCCCGATGCCCTGGGTGTCGCCGATCGCGTGCGCCAGCCGGAGCCCCCGCGTCACGTGCGCCCTGGCCTCGCCGACGAAACCGGCGTCGCCCAGCGCCATGGCGAGCAGGCCGTGCGCGCTGGCCGCCAGCCGGGGGCTGTCCTGCGCCTCCGCGACGGCCAGCGCCGCCGACAGCAGGCTGATCGCCTCGTCGACGCCGCGCACCCGAAGCGCCCCCAGGCCCAGCGCGTGCAGGACGGCGCCGAGGATGAGCCGGTCGCAACCTCGCCGAACAGTCATCAAGCAGTCTGCCCCCACCGATTGACAGCACATTGACGGAGCCGCCGGTCATCCATCTAGCTCCCGGAGACCGGCCGTCCATCGTTCATCAAGATCGGGTCTGCAGGATCCAAGGGTTACTTCGACCTGGAGACTCTTGATGAAGTGGAATCAGCTCACGATGGGCGCCGGCGTCCTGCTCGTCGCCACCATGCTGTCCGCCTGTGGCAGCACGGACGTACCGGCGGTGGCCAAGGAGAGCGCCGCCCCCGAAACGACCGCCCCCGCACCCGCACCAAAGGGAAAGTTCATCGCCGAGTACGGCAAGGCGGACACCGAAGTCGCCATCGAGGGACTGGAGCGGCTGAAGCCCGGCAAAGTGCTCGAAGGCTTCGCCACCACCCTCAACGGGATGCTCAAACTGCCGCACGACGTCACCCTGGCCGGTGAGCAGTGCGACCAGGTGAACGCCTACTACAGCCCGGACGAGAAGAAGATCACGATGTGCTACGAGCTCGTGGCCGACGGCTTCTCCCGGTACCGCGACAAGGCCGAGACCGATGAGGAGAACGACCAGCACGGCCAGGCCAACCTCATCGACACGCTCTTCCACGAGCTCGGCCACGCCGTGATCGACATCTACGACCTGCCCGCTCTCGGCAAGGAGGACGACGCGGCCGACCAGTTGTCCGCGTTCATCATGTCCCAGGGCGACGGCGACGACTCCGCGAGCATCCAGACGATCAACTACTACTTCGCGTCGGCCGGCGACCAGGACCGGGCCGCGCTGCCGTTCTATGACGAGCACTCGATGGACGAGCAGCGGGCGTACAACTACATGTGCTGGATCTACGGCTCCGATCCCAAGGGCTACGCCGACTGGGTCGGCGAGGACGGGTTGCCGGAGGAGCGTGCCGCGAGATGTCCGGGCGAGTACGAGAAGCTCTCCAACTCCTGGTCGAAGCTGCTGGAGCCGCACATCAAGGACTGAGGGCGAACTGCGGGACACCGGCCCGCACGCCTTCGATGACGGCCTGCCGTACGACGGGCTGGTTGAACCGCAGCGGCGACTCGTCGCCGAGGATTCCCATGCCGACCAGTGCCGACAGGGCGGCGGCCGCCTGGCTGTCCGGCAGACCCGCGAGGTCGGCCACGGCATGGAACTCGGCCGCGTGGTCGAGCGTCGCGACCGCCCTGGCCAGCGCGGCGGCCCCGGGACCGGCGTGGCGCAGCTGGCCGGCCACCCACCGCTCGATGGAGGTGGACCGCTTGCCCGCACCCCGCGCCTTCATGTGCTCGGTGAGCAGAAGCGTGTTGCCGCCCGTCTCCCGCAGGCACGCGGCGATGAACGCGGGCTCCGGTTCCGCGCCGAGCAACTCCGCGGCCAGGGCCGCGGCCGCCTCGCCGGGCAGGCCGCCCAGGGGCACGAGGCCGAAGAGCGCGCAGAGCGACTCGAGCAGCTGGTCGTCGCCGGACGGCACGCCGGTCGCCCTGGTCGCGGTGACCAGGAGAGGAACGTGCTCGACGCGCCTGGCCAGGTAGGCCAGCCAGCGCAACGAGCCGGGGTCGCACCACTGCAGGTCGTCGATGGCGATCAGCAGCGGCACCCGCTCCGCGAGCCGTACGGCCAGCCGGTAGAGCGCGTGCAGCGCGTCGGGACCACCCGACGACGGCCGGTTGTGCCAGACGATGTCGGCCGCGGGTTCGAGCGTCCCGCTGAGCAGGTGCCGCCGCTCCTGCGCGGGCAGGCAGTACAGGATCGGCTCGAAGATCTGCCGGGCCACGCCGTACTCGTACTCGCGTTCCAGCGGGTGCCCTTGCGCCCACGCGGTCTGGAATCCGCGCATGTCGGCCAGTGCCTCCACCCCCCGCAGCAGCTGCGTCTTGCCGGCGCCCGGCACGCCGTCGAAGAGCAGGCTGCCGCCGGTGCCGGACTCGGCGGCAGCCATGGCCGCTCCGGCGGTCGCGAGCTGGTCGTCGCGGCCGAGGCAGCGCAGCCGGACGATCGGCTTCCTGATCGCCACCGGCGCCGGCGGCAGGTCGAGCTCGGAGGTCTGCGAGAGGATGTCCGCCTCAAGCTTGCGCAGCTCGGGCCCGGGATCGACGCCCAGCTCCCCGGCCAGATAACGACGTGCCTCGCTCAGCACGGCAAGGGCGTCACCCTGCCTGGACGAGCGATACAGGCCCAGTGCGAGCAGCCGCCAGCCCTCCTCACGGATGGGCTGGGCGCGCGCGTGCGCTTCCAGCTCGGGTACGGCCTCGGCGTGTCGGCCCAGGGCGAGCAGGGTGTCGAGCCGGTGTTCCGTGGCCCCGAGCCGGAGTTCCTGCAGCCTGGCCACCTCTCCCCGCGCCCACAGGGTGTGCGCGAACTCGGCGTAGGCCGGCCCCCTCCACAGCTCGGACGCCTCGTCGATCAGGGCGAGCGCGGTACGCGGATCGGCGGCCACCCTCGCCTGCCGTAGCAACTCCTCGAACCTGGCCGAGTCGAGCGCCGCCTCGTCCACCCGGAGCACGTAGCCGCGCGGCTCGGTGATCAGCACGGACGGGCGGCCAGGCTCCTGAGCGGGCGGCTCGACCACGCGACGCAGCCGGCAGATGAACGTACGCAGCGAGGACAGCGCCTGCGGCGGCGGGCAGCCCTCCCAAAGGTCGTCTATGAGCTGGTCGACGGGGTTGACCCTCCCGGGCGACAGCAGCAGCCGGGCGAGAACCGCCCTGTTGCGCGGCGTCCCCACATCGAGGCGATCATCTCCCCGCCACACCTCAACAGTTCCGAGCACGCCGAAACGCATCGGCCTCATCGCTGACCCCCCAACGGTTCTGATCTGGTCGGAGGCCATGGTGGGGGAGGCCGGTAGACGTTTCGTAGACGAAGTGTCGACGACCTCAGGACGGTGGGTCCTCGGCGGCGGGCATCGTGAAGAAGCGCAGGAAGACCGGCCGCGCCCCGGGTGAGGCGTCCTCCGGCGCGCGCCCGAACCTGGACAGCAGCGCCATGTACGCCTCGAAGAACTCGTCGAGCTCCTCCGCGTTCAGGTGAGTGAGCCCGCGGGAGGCCCTCGCCCACTCCCCGTACCGCTGATGGTCACGGAAGAAACGGCGGGCGAGTTCCAGCTCCTCCTCGACCTTGAACTCGGTGATGTCGTCCAGGAGCTGCCGCGACTCCTCGTCCAGCTCGCTCGCCGAGGGCCAGCGCAGGTCGCGGCTGATCTGCCGCCACCAGCGTTCCCTGCCGGTCGACCGCTCGGGGATCTCCTCGATGAACCCGTTGTGCTCCAGCTGGCGCAGGTGATAGCTGAGCGTCCCGGTGTTCTCGCCGAGCGCCCGGCTGAGCGTGGTGGACGTGGCGGGGCCGTGGATGCCGAGATGCTGCAGGATCCGCTGTCGCAGCGGATGGCCGAGCGCCTTGAGCGCACCTGGGTCGCTGAGCTGCCGGATCGGCGGTCTGTTCGCCACGCCGAGAGCCTACAGCCTCTCGCGTCCACATTGCAGAATTTTCGCTGCAGCATTTCTTCTGCAATACTCCACGGCAACCTGACACAGGAGTGAACGAGGATGACAACAGCAGCCGCGGACCAGCCCGCGCCGGGAAGCCGGCGCTCACTCGCTGCCGGACTCATGGCCCTGTGCGTGCTCCTCCTGATCGCCGTGGGCGCGATCTGGGACACCACCCCGACCGAGGTGAGCCCCGCCGACGCCCCCGGCCGGGAGTTCAGCGCCCAGCGGGCCTTCGCCCAGATCGAGCGCTTCGCCGTAAAACCCCATCCAGTCGGTACGGCGGAGCACGCCCGCGTCCGCGACTACCTGGTGGGCGAGTTAAGGCGGCTGGGCCTGCGGCCCGAGGTGCACGAGGCGGTGGGCGTCTCACCGATCGACGAGCAGGGCGACCCCGTCACCGCCGGGCGCGTCTTCAACATCGTCGCCGTGATCCCCGGGACCGCCCCCACCGGCCGCGTCCTGGTCACCGCCCACTACGACTCGGTCCCCGAGGGACCGGGCGCCAACGACGACGGAGCCGGTACGGCGGCCGCCGTCGAAACGGCCAGGGCGCTGACAGCGGACGGCACCCGGCTGCGCAACGACGTGGTGTTCCTCATCACCGACGCCGAGGAGGCCGGGCTCCTGGGCTCGGAGGCGTTCGTCAAGGACCACCCGCTCGCGCGCGGCCGGAACGTGGTGCTCAACAACGAGGCGCGCGGCGCCAAGGGGCCGGTGCTGATGTTCCGGAGCACGGAGTCGAACTCCGGCCTGATCTCCACGTTCGGCTCGGCGGCGCCCATGCCCGTGGCCGACTCCGTGTACGCCGAGCTGATGAAGCTGCTCAACAACGACACCGACTTCACCGCCTTCAAACCCGGCGGGATGGCCGTGCTCGACTCCGCCTACGCCAACGGCGGCACCCTGTACCACAGCGTTCTCGACGACCCCGCGCACGTCGATCTCGCGGCGCTGCAGCAGATGGGCGACAACACGCTGGCGCTCGTACGTTCGTTCGGCGGCGCCGACCTGGCGCGGCTGAGCACCGGGGGCGACCTGGTCTACTTCAACGTCCCGCCCGGCCTGCTGGTCCGCTATCCGACCTGGGCGGCTTCGCTGCTGGGCGGGGTCGCGCTGCTCGCCGTACTGGCGCTGATCTTCCTGGCCCGCCGCCGGGGCGCCGTCACGGGGCGGCGCACGCTCCTCGCCACCGCGCTCGCCCTGGTCCCGATCGGCGCCGGGGCCGCCGTCGGCGCCTTCTTCTGGGACCTGCTCAAGGTTCTCCGACCCGGACTCAGCGGCACCGCCACCACGACGCCGTACCGGCCTGAGCTGTTCTGGCTCGCCGTGCTGATGCTCGCGGTGACGATCCTGGTCACCTGGTACGCGCTGCTGCGCCGCCGCGTCGGCCCCGCCGAACTGGCGCTGGGCGTGCTGACCTGGGCGGGCCTGATCGCTCTCGGCCTCGGCATCGTCGCGCCCGGCGCGTCGCACCTCGCCGCCTGGCCCGCCCTGGGCGCCGCGCTGGGCGGGCTGGCCGCGCTCCGCTGCCCGCCGCGGTGGCGCGTCCCCGTCCTCACCGCCGCTCTCGTGCCGGGCGCCCTGATCCTACTGCCCAGCGCGTGGAACACGCTGCCGATGGGCCTGCGGTACGCGGGCTACGCGCCCATACCGCTGACGATCCTCTTCGGCGGCCTCCTGCTACCGGTGATCGAGACGCTCTGGCCGCGGCGGCGTACCCCGCTGATCCCGCTGACCGCGCTGGTCGTCTCACTCGCCCTGGTGGCGACGGGCCTGCTGGCCGAGCCGATCGACAAGCGGCACCCGCGACGGACCAGCCTGGCGTACGGCCTCGACGCGGACACCGGCAAGGCCGTCTGGCTGACCTCGAACAAGCCCGACCCATGGGCTCGCCGGTACGGCGGCGCCCCCGCGACCGGCCACCCCCTGGCGGAGCTGTGGGGCGGCGGCGCCGACCTCCTCAGCCCCGCGCGGACCGCCCCGCTTCCGGCGCCCACGCTGCGGGTGCTCGAGGACACCACCCGGCAGGGCCTGCGAACCCTGCGCGTCCGGCTCCACTCCGCGCGCGGAGCGACCATGGTCGGCCTGCGCGTGGCCGGGGACACCACGACCGTGACCTCGCTGACCGTCGAGGGCCGTTCCCTGACACCCGATCCGGTGGGGTTCGTCTTCGACGCCGCCGGGCCCGGGGGCGTGGAGGCGTCGCTGACGGTCAAGGCTCCGGCCGGCAAGATCCGGCTCCTGGTCACCGACGTCAGCCGGAATCCCGGTGAGCTGTCGGCACTTCCCGGCTTCATCCCCCCACCGGACTGGCTGTTCCTGGGCGACACCAAGATCTCCGTCACCAGGTCGTACACCGTCTGACCTCACCACGACCCGGCGCCGTGCGGATCCGTCACGCGCGGATGCCGCTCCCCGCCGGGGCGGCGGTCGTGGCCGTGGGACGCATGCGGAAGGCGTCTCCGGCAGCAGCCTGGTGATGGCGACGATCGAGAGCACGGGTATCGCGGCCGCGCCGGCTCCCATCACGACCCGGCCGAGCACGAGCACGAGGAGATCCGGGGCGAGGGCGCAGATCAGGCTGCCGGCGGCGTACATGAGCAGGGCGAAGACGAACAGCCGCCGCAGGCTGACCCGGTCGGAGACGCGGCCGTAGAAGGGGATGCCGATCGAGAACATCAGCAGGAAGCCGGTGACAACCCACGCGAGCTCCGCCTCTGCTCGGTCAGCGAGTGGGCAACGCGAGTTCGCGCTCGATGTCCAGCGTCCGCTGGACCAGGTGGGCGATGGTGGTGCGGCCGAGCCTTTCCTCCATGGCCCGCTCCGCGTCCTGGAACTCCACTTCGAGCAACGCCTGGATGTTGCGCCCCACCTCGCACTGGGAGCTGGGCTCGTGGGGGTGCCGGGACAGGATCGGCCCCGCCTCGACGGCGCGGTAGGCGTCGTACAGCGTGATCTCGCGGGCCGGGCGGGCGAGGGACCAGCCGCCGCCGCGCCCCTCGGTGGCCCACACCAGCCCGGCGTCCCGCAGGCTGCCGAGGATGCGGCGCACGAGAACCGGGTTGCTGGCCAGGCTGTCCGCGATCTCCGCGGAGGTCAGCGTGCGCTCGCCCCAGCGCGCCAACATCGTGAGCGCGTGAATCGCGACCGCGCTCCTGCTGCTGAGACCCACCGCCACCCCTTCGCGTCCGTCCGAACTGTAATGACAGTAGTTGCAGTTAAGGGTGATCGTCAATCCCCGGAGACGTGTCAGCGGGGGTGTCAGGGCGGTGACGGCCCGGTATCAGAGCGGTCGGCGAAGGTTGGGGACATGAACAGGCCGGGTCCCACCGGCCACCGACTCCAAGGAGCACACCATCATGAGCGTCACCTTCTCCGACCAGGACCAGTTCACCCTCCGTCTCGCCGCGTGGGGCGCCGTCTCGCTGATGTCCGCCGCCGGCATCGCGGACTCGGCCCACAGGGTCGGCACCCACGGCTCCCTCGCGCTGACCTCGGCGACCGGCCCGGTCGGCCACGTGCTCGCCAAGGCGCCCAAGGGCGTGAAGTACGGCAAGACCGTCGCCGAACTCGCCGACCAGGTGCTTCCCGCCCTGACCGCCGCCATGGCCCTGCTGAAGGAGCAGGCCCCGGCCGAGGCCGACAACTTCCGCGGCACCGTCCTCGTCGCCATCGACGCGGCCGCCAGTAGCGGGAAGAGCGAGCCCAGCCCCACGCTGGTCGAGATGGCCCGCAAGATCACCGAAGCCCTTGACGCCGCCTGATCGGATGTCAGGGAACCCGCAGCTCCGGCCGGTCCTGTCCGGCGGCGGCCGTCTACTCGGCCGCCGCCGTGACCGCCACCGGCCGGCCGACGACTGAGGCGACGACTGAGCCGACGACGCAGGCGACCACGACTGAGGCGACCACGACTGAGGCGACCACGACTGAGGCGACCACGACTGAGGTGACATTGACGGCATGCCAGGACGACGACTGACCCAGCAGGACCGCCAGCGCATCGCGGCCGGGCTCACCGACGGACTCTCCTACCGCGAGATCGCCAGGCGGCTCGACCGGCCGACCTCGACGATCACCCGGGAGATCGCCCGCAACGGCGGCCACAACGACTACCGCCCCCAGCAGGCGCACCAGGCGTCGATCCAGCGCGCCCGCCGCGGCACACCGGCACTCCCGCACGCGGCCACGTCACCGATCAGCACGATGGAGCAGGAGACCATCGAGATGGCGGTCAGGGCCGGGATGCCGAGGACGGCCGCGCACGTGCACCACGACCTGCTGGTGTCCGAGGACGGCAGGCGCACCGCCGCCGAGTTGGCCCGCAGGCTGAAGGTCAGTCCCGCGTCGATATCCGTGGCCGTGAACTTCCTGGTCCAGCAGGGCCTCGTCCGCCGCGAGCGCGACCCTCGGCGGCGCCGCGACATCTACGTCATCGACGACGACGTCTGGTATCACGCGATCATGATCAGCGAGCGGCGGACACTGGAGACGGCCCAGGCCGTGAAGGCGGCGGCCGAGACCTACGGGCTCGACACCCCTGTGGGGCGGCGCCTGGCCAAGACGGCGGTGTATCTGGAACACGTCAGCCTGGACATCATGGAGTCGGCCGCCCGCTGGCGCACCCTCCTGGCCTGACGGCGCGTCCGCCTATCGCAGCGTCAGCTGGCGGGTGATCGACGGGTCGGTGATGGCCCGGTCGTCGGAGAGCAGGAACGCCTTGGACAGGATGACCGAGAGCATCCCGCCCTCTTCCTCGAACGGCAGGAAGACCGACGCGTCGTGGTGGCCGGGCCCCGGGACGATGCACAGGTACGCGTCGTCGGGTTCCATCAGGATGTTGCCCGAGCCCAGATGGATTCGGTAAGTGCGCAGGTCACCGCATACACGCAGGAAGCGTTCGCCCACCTCCAGCCGGTCGGCGATCTTCAGCCGGGGGACCAGGCGCAGCAGCGCGTCCCGCCGCGTCCTGGCGCTCTCGCTCAGCTCTCCGAAGCCGAAGTCGTGCCAGTATTCCTCGTGCCCGCCGATCGCCTCCTGGTCGAGCCCGACGGAGGCGACGCCCACGGCCAGATCGGCGTCGCGCAGGATCTCCGACAGCACCAGCGGCGGCACCTCCGCCAGCGACACCGGCACGTCATCATGAAATATCCGGATCTGCTCGCTGGCGCAGTACGACGCGGTGTCCCACCCGTCCTCGTCCGGATCGCCTACGACATACATGCCCCACCGCGCCACGAACCCGGACAGCTCCTTGGCCGCCTCCCCTTGGTCGCCGCCGCACTCGTAGTCCCAGTGGCCGATGGCGAGACCCGTCCAGCCGCGCTGGTTGAGCAGCGCCTTGGCCTGGCCGTAGCGCAGGACGTGCCCGGCGAACCGGCCGGAGTAGGTGCCCGTCAGCTCCTCCGCCGGCGTCAGCAGATAAACCTCACGAAACGCCTGCTTGTACGGCTGCCGCACCCCGCCGTCAAGCAGATGGTCGCGCCAGCCCCGCACCTCGTCGGCCGACTCCCTGATCGGATGCCAGAGCTGGATCGGGCTGTCATCCGAAGGCCGGACGACCCGCCCGGCCGGATCGGTCAGCGCCCACCCGCCGCCGGTCCGCACCGGAAGCCCCGAGGCTCCCTGCGGGATCTGCCAGATCAGCGAACGTGCGTACGCCCCGGTGACCGGGTGGTCGAGGAAGAACTCGCAGACCTGATCCCAGCGCCACCTGCGCTCGTCGGTCAGGGCGCGCTCCAGCCGGAAACGTTCGGCGGGCAGCACCTGCTTGAGCTCCTTCAGGCTCGCCTTGAGCGCGGCCAGCTCTGGCGTCTTCCTGACGGCCTGTGGCGCCGCCTTGACCGGCTTGCCCGCGGCGTTGAAGAACTGCAGCCCGGGGCCGTCGACGCTCAGCCGTACCAGGAAATCTCCGATCTTGTCCTCCCGCACCCCGTCGGGCCCGAGCCCGAACGTCGGGACGGTGCGGTCGAGGAGTTGCTCGGTGCTCAGCCCCGCCTGCTCGGCCACGGCGTCGAGCGTGCGCGCGACGTTGGCCAGCACGGACTTCTTGCGCACCTTCGTCTGGAGCCTGGCCAGGGCGGGGACGGTGTCCAGCCCGCCGCGGCGGGCCAGGACGTTGACGGCGGCGTTGGCCAGCATCTCGCTGCGGCAGTTGGCGCCGGTGCCGCCGAGGCCGACGCCGCAGGTCAGCGCCAGGTCGCCGAGAACCTGCGTGATCCACGGCTCGTCGATCAGCTCGCAGGTCCACACCATGCCGCGCACCGGAACGGACGTGAACTGGTGCAGGAAGGTCACCCCGTAGCTGTTGTCGGCCCGCCCCTCCCGATGGGTGGCCACCAGGGCGAGGATCTCCCTGACCAGCGCCCCGACCTGCGGAGTCAGGAGAGCACGCGCGGTCGTCAGCCATCGCGCGCTGACCTTGGACGACCGGGCGGTGGCCCAGTGGCGCAGCAGCGGCAGGACGGCCGGGTCGGCCAGGCGCTCGCCGAACTCCTCGGCCAGCGCGACGGCGATCGGATCACAGTCCCAGATGAGGTTGCGCACGATTCCGGCCGGCCCGTGCTCGGCCGGTTCGGTGAGCACCTCCTCGAGCTCCTCGTGCAGAACCTCCCACACCGGCCGGTGATAGCGCCGGAACCACTCGACGGCCCACACCAGGAGGTCGCGCCGCTCGGAGTAGCCGAGCGTGCGGATCGCGGCCAGCGGGATCCGGTAGAGCTCCCGGTAGTTGGTGTGCCCCCAGGTCATCAGCCCGTTCGCGACGTCCCAGAGTAAGTGCACGTCCTGCGCGGTCCAGGGCGTCTCGCTCTCGGCGACCTCCTTTGCCGTGCGCAATACGTCGGCGGGGTAATCGTGCCCGCCGTCGTACCCGAGGCCGAGCCGTAGCTGAGCCCACATCCCGAACACGGCCTGCTCACCCGCGCGCGGCTGCTCGCCCGCGTCGAGACGGGCCAAATTCGCCCGCACGGCCTCATCGACGTTGCGGAACAGGGACGCGTACGCCGGCGGGAAGTGATCCAGGACGCCCATGTCAGCCCCCCACCAGCGTGACGAGCTTGATGAACGACACCACCGGATCGACCCGCAGGTCGATCGTCTCGGCCAGATCCTCGATCTGCCGGTCGCCGACCAGGAGCAGGAACCCGTTGCGCCCGAAGGCCCGCTCGGCGATGTCGGCCTGCCGCTCCCAGTCGACGCGGCGCGTAGTGTCGGCGGGACGGACCAGGCCGTCGAACCGGGCGGAAGGGGCCGCGTTGTGGCGGGCCACCTCCTCACGCACGCGCAGCCGGACGAGCTCGCGGGCGGTGATGATCTCCGGCAGGTCGGGCAGCGCGAACTCGGCTAACGCCTTGCCGGTCGCGGTCTCATCGCGAAAGGTGACGGTGGGCATGTGTCAGAGGTACCACCGCCCACCGACAAGATCGGTGAGCCAGCCAAAGCACGAGGGCGGCATATCCACAGATGACCGCCAACCCCGCCCAGGGGGGAAGCGGGTGGTACCCGCCGAGCAGCGACCGGTCCACATCCAGGTGCGCGAACGTGGGGACGCTCTGCGTGATCGCGAACCCGGCCGCCGGAGTGACCATCAGCAGCCACGGCACCAGCCCCGCGCTCGCCAGCAGATACGGCACCGCCACCAGCGCGACGGCCAGCCCGACGGCGACGACGGCCCGCTTGACCAGCGCGGCGAGGCCAAGCGCCAGCACCGCGGCGGCGGCGGTCAGCGCCGCGTAGCCGGCGATCACCCGGAGCTCGGTGGCCGGGGTGATCGGCTGGATCGGGTTCTGGTTGGCCCGCATCAGCGCCAGCCCGCCGGACACCACGACACCCGAGGTCACCAGCCCGGTCACGAACGCCACCGCGCCCACCACCACGGCCCCGGCCCCCAGAGTGCCCGGCCCGCGCCGGTGATCCGCGGTGAAGAACGTGACCGCCACCACCATCACCAGGACCAGCCCGGCGACCCCGCCCAGCAGGGTGAGATCGGCGCGCAGGCCGCCCGTCATGACCGCGGGCCCGATGTCGCCGCCCCCGCTCACGACGACCTTGCCGCCCGACTCGACGGCCTGCCCCGGGTGGTGCGGTGTGCCGTCGGGCCTCAGGGCGAGGCCGACGTCGTCGTGACGCCAGGAACCGTTCGCGCCCCGCAGGGCGATCTGGTCGAAGGTGGCGGTGGCCTGGGCGAAGCGGGCGGTCATGTCCGTCAACGCGCTGGGTGAGGCGGCGAAGAGCCCGAACTCGACCGTCTGCGGCAGTCCGGCGAGCGTGACCGTGCTGACCTCGGTCCACGTCCTGCCGTCGGCCGACTCGTGGCCGGTGATGGTGTCGCCCGCCCTGGTCAGCCGCAGCCACCGCGGGCCGTCGACGGGACCGCCGGCCACGTCGTGGGTGTAGTTGTGCTGCATCCGCACGCCGTGACTGCCGGTGATCATGACCGCGGCGTACGGCGTGCCCTGCGTGAGGCTCGGCCGGAGGAGCAGCCCGGCCTTCGCCCATGGCACCACCACGCCTTCCTTGACGTTGCGCACCCCCGGCACGGCGTCCGGCAGCCGGATCTGGCCGGTCATGTCCGATACGCGGGCGGTGATGCTGCCGTCTCCCTTGAGTGGCTGGTGGACGAAGTAGTACTTGTCCGCGACCGCCGTACCGTCTGGTCCCAGCAGTGGCGCGGGGCAGGGGCCTTCGCCCTTGGCGGTCACGCAGCCCGTGCGGGCGCTTCCGGTGATCAGCAGTCCGAGCGACACGGTGACCAGCACCGAGGCCACCATGCCGAGCACCCAGCCGCGCCCGGTCCTGAACCTGGTCCACTCCGCGCTCAGCGTCGTTCTGTCCATGGCGCCGTTTGTACGCCGAAGGTGATGACACCGGCCCAACGCCGCCTGTTATGCGGCTGTCATGTGGAATGCGGCATTCTGGGCAGGGTGAAGAGCACGCCGATGGCCGGCCTGCGACGACGGCCCGCCATCCGCATGCGCATGGCGTTGTCGTACTGGGGACTGTTCGTCGCCTCCGGCGCCGTCCTGCTGATCCTGACGGTCGGGCTGTGGCAGGGCCAGACGACGACCACCGTCCACGTCCCCGGCACGCGGGCCGTCACCACCCACAGCTCCGACCTCGGCAAGCTGCTCACCGTGGCCGGTGTGGCCCTGGCCGTCATGGCGGTGGTCTCGCTGCTGTTCGGCTGGCTGGTGGCGGGCCGTTTCCTGGCGCCCATCCGTGCGATCACCACCACCGCGCGCCGGATCTCCGCCACCAACCTGCACGAACGCCTCAGCCTGCAGGGCCCCGACGACGACCTGAAAGAGCTGGCCGACACGTTCGACGAGTTGCTGGCCAGGCTGGAGCGGTCGTTCGAGTCCGAGCGCCGCTTCGCCGCCAGCGCCTCCCACGAACTGCGCACCCCGATGACCACCATGCGGGTATGGCTGGACGTGGCCATGGCCAAACCCGGCCCGCTGCCCCCGCAGCTCGTCAGCCTCGGCGACCGGATCCGCGACGAACTCGACCATGTCGACGCGCTCCTGGAAAGCCTCCTCATCCTCGCCCGCACCCAGCAAGGCCCGTCCGACGACCGCTCCCGCGTCGCCCTCAGCACCCTCACGGCAGCCGCCCTTCAACGGCACGCCGACACCATCGCGGCTCTTCCGCTCCACGTCGACCACCGCCCCGGCCCGCAGGTCTGGGTCACCGGCAGCGAAACCCTGCTCACCCGCATGATCGGGAACGTCGTCGACAACGCGGTCCGGCACAACACGCCGGGCGGCTGGATCCGCGTCACCACCGAGCAGGCCCGCCTCGTCATCGAGAACACCGGAACCGTCCTCACCCCCGAAGACCTGGGCCAGTTGACCGAGCCCTTCCGCCGCCCGGACGCCGAACGCACCGGTACCGGCCTCGGACTGTCCATCGTCAAGGCGATCGCCGAGGCCCACAACGGCGCCCTCAGCCTGTACGCCCGCCCCGCCGGCGGCCTCCGCCTGGTCATCACCCTGCCCTTCGCCGGGGACGACGCATGAGAATCCTGGTCGTCGAAGACTCAAGGGCGCTGGCCGACGGCATCGCCGAAGGGCTGCGTGACCAGGGCATGGCCGTGGACATCGCCTACGACGGGCGGGAGGCGGCCGCCAAGCTCGACCTCAACCCCTACCAGGTCGTCGTCCTCGACCGCGACCTGCCCGGCCTGCACGGCGACACGCTGTGCCGGATGATCGCCGACAGCGGCAACTCCGCCATGGTGCTCATGCTGACCGCGGCAGGCACCCCGGGCGACCGGGTCACCGGCCTCAGCCTCGGGGCCGACGACTACCTGCCCAAGCCGTTCCACTTCCCCGAACTCGTGCTCAGGATCCGCGCCCTGGCCCGCCGCCAGCCCGCCGCCCGCTCCAGGATCTACCGCGCGGCGGGCATCGAGCTCGACACCCTGCGCCACACCGCCGCCCGCGACGGCCGCCCGCTCAACCTGTCGGCCAGGGAGTTCGCCGTGCTGGAGTCGCTCATGCGCGCGCACCCCGCCGTCCTGTCCGCCGAGGACCTCCTCGAACAGGCCTGGGACGAGCACGCCGACCCCTTCTCCAACGTCGTCCCCGTCACCGTCGGCAGGCTCCGCCGCAAACTCGGCGAACCCCCGGTCATCGGCACCGTCCCCAACGTCGGCTACCGCATCATGGACGACCCGGATCCAGGCGCGACCGGCCTCTGACCGACGTGCCCGCGCCCGGACGATCAAGCGGACCGGCGAAAGGTTCATGGTGGTTTGTCGGCTTCATGATGAGGTCATGGGTCCTTGGTGACCCCGTCTCTGTCTCGCTGACCTGCGCGTCGGCAGAGTCGAAGGCATGAGAAACCTTGTGACGCTGACCTCTGCCGCCGCCGTCCTGGCAGCGAGCCTGGCGCTTCCCGCCCAGGCCGCGACCGCCGCCCCGCAGTGGGCCGCCTGCCCCGCCGGGAAGGGAGTCGACCCGCGTCAGGAATGCGCCACGCTCAAGGTGCCGATGGACTACAGCGACCCCGGCGGGCCGATGATCTCGCTGGCGATCTCCAGGATCAGGACCGCCCAGCCGGGTACGCGCCGCGGAGTGCTGCTGATCATCCCGGGCGGGCCCGGCAGCCCCGGCCTGAACCGGCCCAGCGTCCAGGTGGCGAAGCTGCCGCAGGCGGTGCTCGACCGGTTCGACGTCGTCGGGTTCGACCCGCGCGGCGTGGGCCAGAGCTCGCCGGTCTCGTGCGGGCTTGAGCCTCGTGACCTCGATCTGACCAGGCTGAAGCCGTACCCGGACGCCGACGGCGGCATCGCCGCGAACGCGGCCTGGTCGCGCCGGATCGCCGAGGCGTGCGCGCGCAACGGCGGCCCGCTGATCCGGCACATCAGCACCCGCAACGAGGCCAGGGATATCGACGCCATCCGCCGGGCGCTGGGGGAGAAGAAGCTGTCGTACTGGGGCGTCTCCTACGGCACCTACGCCGGGGCCGTGTACGCCACGATGTTCCCCGAGCGTACCGACCGGGTGATCCTGGACAGCAACGACGATCCGGACCCGCGCAAGGTGGCGCGGCAGTGGCTGGCCAACTACGCGGTCGGCGTGGAGGACCGCTTCCCCGACTTCGCCGCCTGGGCCGCCGCCCGCGACGGCGATTACGGGCTGGGCGCCGACGCCGGGGCGGTCCGGCGTATCTTCCTGGAGCTGGCGGCGCGCCTGGACCGCGAGCCGCTGACCTGGAAGGGCGCCAACCCGCCGCTGCTCACCGGCAACCTGCTGCGCGAGACGATGCTGAACGTGCTCTACTCCGATGCCGGCTTCCCCGTGCTGGCCGGGCTGATGAAGGCCGCGCGCACCGGCGCCGAACTGCCCCCGGCGAACACCCCGCCGGAGGCGGCCATGCAGAACACCGCGGCGCACGCCGGGGCCACGATGTGCAACGACGTCGAGTGGCCGGACTCGATCTCCCGGCACGAGCGGCAGGTCAAGCGCAACCGGGAGGAGTTCCCGCTGACCGCGGGCATGCCGGTCAACCTCGGTCCGTGCGCGTACTGGCCGTACAAGCCGGCCGAGCGGCCGGTGAAGGTCGGCTCGCGCGGGCCCGCCAACGTGATGCTGATCCAGAACCTGCGCGACCCCTCGACCCCGTACAGCGGGGCGCTGAAGATGCGCGAGGCCTTCGGGCAGCGCGCCCGCATGGTCAGCGTCGACTCCGGCGGCCACGGCGTCTACCTGGCCAACGGCAACGCCTGCGGCGACCGGGCGGTCACCGGCTTCCTGACCGGCGGACACCTGCCGCGCCACGACCAGAGCTGCTAAGGCCGCTTCCTGACTCAATCCAGGACTTTTCCTCGCTTATCCACGAGAAAGAGCCGGGTACATCAGCCTGGCGGCGTGTGCCGTACCGGATCGACGGGGGGTGTGGTTGTGAGAGTTGTCGTGGACCTCACGCGCTGTCAGGGGTACGGGCAGTGCGCGTTCATGGCGCCGGACGTGTTCACGATGCACGGCCAGGAGGCGCTCATGTACGACCCCGACCCCGAGGCCGCCCAGCGGGAACGGGTGCTGCAGGCCGCCGCGGCCTGTCCGGTGCAGGCCATCCACATCGACAGGATGGCCACCCAGCACCGGACCAGGGAGCCGGAGCTGAGCTACGCCACCTCGCACGGCGACGACGCGTTCAAGCGCGACGGCCACATCGTCATCGTCGGCGCCTCGCTGGCCGGTGGCCGGGCGGCGGGCGTCCTGCGCCGGGACGGGTTCAAGGGCAGGCTGACGCTGATCGGCGACGAGCTTTACGAGCCTTACGACCGGCCGCCGCTGTCCAAACAGGTGCTGACCGGCACGATCACCGTCGAGCACACCGCGCTGCCCCACCTGCGCGAGATCGAGGTCGAGTTCCTCTCCGGCACGCCCGCCACCGGCCTGGACCTGGCCGCCAAGCAGGTACGGCTGGCCGACGGCAGGCAGATCGACTTCGACAAGGTGCTGATCGCCACCGGTGTGCGGGCCAGGCCGTGGCCGAACGAGCAGGAGGCCGCCCTCGACGGGGTGCACGTGCTGCGTACGCTGGACGACGCGCACCGGATCAGGGAACGGCTGGCCGCGGGCGTCCGGCGGGTGCTGATCATCGGGGCCGGGTTCACCGGATCGGAGGTCGCCTCGGTCTGCCGCGACCTCGACCTGGACGTGACCGTCGTGGAGGCGGGCCCGGCCCCGCTCGCCGGCGCGCTCGGCAAGGTCATCGGCGAGGTCGCCGCCCGCATGCAGCGCGATGCCGGCGTGGACCTGCGCTGCGGGATCAAGGTCGAGGCGCTGGACGGCGACGCCGACGGCCGGGTGCGCGGGGCCAGGCTGTCGGACGGCTCCACGGTCGAGGCCGACCTGGTGGTGGTCGCGCTCGGCGCGGTGCGCAACATCGAATGGCTGGCCGGTTCGGGCCTGGCGGCCGGACCCTGGGGAGTGGCCACCGACGCCGGCTGCCGCGCCGTCGACATCAACGGGCTGGTCACCGATGACGTGTTCGTCGCCGGTGACGTGGCCCGCTTCCCGCACCCGGTGTACCACTACCAGTTCATGGCGCTCGAACACTGGGGCAACGCCGTGGCCCAGGCCGAGATCGCCGCCCACAACATGCTCAGCGACCAGGCGCACCGCTGGCCGCACCTGTCGCTGCCGGTGTTCTGGTCCAACCAGTTCGGCGTCAACATCAAGTCCGTCGGCGTGCCGACCATCGCCGACGAACTCGTCATCGCGCAGGGCTCCGTGGAGGAGCGCCGCTTCGTCGCCGTGTACGGCTACCGCGGCAGGATCACCGCAGCCGTCACCTTCGACCAGGCGATGTGGCTGGACTTCTACCGTGACCTCATCCAGCGGGCGGCGCCGTTCCCGCCCGACTTCCAGATGGTCGGCAGGCCGGACGAACTGCTGGCCGTACCCGCTGAAGGACCCCCGCGACTGACGCCCGCCGAGGGCGCGACCGTGGTGGTGACCGGCCACGACCCGGCCGAGCGGCGCGTCACGCTCGTCCGGCACCAGTAACGACGACCAGACGGGGGCACATCCGTGGAGCCGGCACGCATCTACGACCAGATCCATGAGTTCGACAACAGGGCGGACCCGTACACGCTGTACGCCGAGCTCCGCCAGACGCCCGTGGTGAGGCTGGATGACGGCGCCTACGTCGTCAACACCTACGAGCACATCGTCGCGCTGCTGCACGACCCGCGCGTCAGCTCGGACAGCCGGAACCTGGCCCACCCGCCGGCCACCGAACAGCTGCCGCCCTCGTTCATCCGCGTCGACCCGCCCGAGCACGACCGGCTCAGAGGGCTGACGATGCGCCACTTCGGCCCGCCGCACTCCCCGCTCGTGGTCGAGAGCATGCGCGGCGAACTGCACGAGCTCGTCAAGGACCTGATCGACGGCATCGCCGGCAGGAACCAGGCCGACATCGTCGACGACGTCGCCTACCCGTTCCCCGTCACGGTCATCTGCCGCCTGCTCGGCGTCCCGCGCGAGGACGAGTCCCGCTTCCACGTCTGGGCCGACGAGATCGTCGAAACCCTCGGTCCCGGCGAGGGCAGCGTGGAGGAACGGACCCGCCGCCGCCAGTCAGCCGGGCTCGCGCTGGCGGGCTACCTGGGCGAACTCGCCCAGTCCCGCCGCGAGAACCCGCGCCACGACCTGCTGTCCGGGCTCGTCACCTACCACGGCCCCGAAGGGTCCATGTCGGAGACCGAGGTCATGACGACCGCGGTCCTGCTGTTGATCGCCGGGCACGAGACCACGGTCAACCTGATCACCAACGGCATGCTGACCCTCCTGCGCAACCCCGGCATGCTCGAACGGCTGCGCGAAGAGCCCGACCTGGTCATCGGCGCCGTCGAGGAACTGCTGCGCTTCGAGCCGCCCGTGCACTTCCTGCCCCAGCGCGTGGCCCTCGACGACATCACGGTCGCCGACGTCACCATCCCCAGGGGATCGAGCATCATCCTCGCCCTCGCCTCGGGCAGCCGCGACCCCGCGCACGTGCACGACCCCGACCGCTTCGACCCGGACCGCCCCTACATCCAGCACCTCGGGTTCGGCGGCGGCATCCACAACTGCTTCGGCGCCCCACTGGCGCGCCTGGAAGCCCAGATCGCCCTCCGCCAGCTCGCCAAACGCCTGGTGAACCCCCGCCTGGTGACCGACCCACCCCCATACCGCCCCAGCTCAACCCTGCGCGGGCCACGCCACCTGGTCATCGCCTACGACGACGTCCTGCCGTACCAGGGAGACTGACCTTTCTCACCAGTCGTACTCCCACCTGTAGCTGTACCAGTGGCCCTTCAGGTGGCTGCCGCCGTCATTGGCACCTCTTATCAAGGCTGGGGCTTTTGACGAAGAACGGCTGAGGCCGCTGAGAAGACGACCAGGAACGGTAATCCGGGCGGCTTGTTGATCACGGGGTCGCCCTATCGAGGGGGTGTGGGTCCGGGCGCGGCTGACCTTTTGGATCAGCCGCGCGAACGCGGGGGAGGTCAGGATGGGCGCGGGGCGCGGCGGGACCGGCGTTGGGCGAGTTCTTCCTCGTCCACCAGCGTGAGCATCGGCTTGCCGGGCTCGCACAGCATCGTGACGGTGAAGCGCACCCGGACGTCGTCGCGGTTGTTGCCGTCCTGGTAGTGGATGACGTCGCCGCCCGGCTCCCAGAAGGCCTCGCCGGCGTGTACGACCCGCTCCGGCTCGCCCTCGATCTCCAGCAGCATCTCGCCCTCCAGCACCAGGCCGAACGCGGGTCCTGAGTGGCGGTGCGGCGGCGTCCCGGGGTCGCCGGGCGGGTATTCGATCACTACCGTCATCGCGTGCGCGTCCGGCGGGATGAACGGCGGCTTGGCCTCCTGCAGCATGGTGAGGGCCGACTGCCAGGCGGTCGATCTCGGCTTGGATTCCATCTCGCGGTCACCTTTCCTGCGACTACTTGTTGGTAGCGAGCCAATCGCGGTACGTGATCGTGCCCAGCGTGGCCCCCTCGTCGGGCACCAGCGTCCGCTCGCCGGGCACGCTGCCGAAGTACTGCGCCCGCGGGTCGGTGACCACCTCGCGGGGGTCGTCCCAGGCGTCCAGCGCCTTACGGAAGAACTCGTCCATCTGGTAGCGCGTGGGCCCGGCGACCTCGGTCCGGCCGTTCAGCGGCGCGCCCACCGCGGCCCTGCCCACCGCCTGCGCCACCTCTTCAGCCGCGATGGGCTGGAACTGCACCGGCGCGATCCGTACCTTGCCGTCCTCGGTGGCGGTGTCGGCGATGTTCCGGACGAACTCGAAGAACTGTGTCGCGTGCACCAGCGAGAACGGGATCCCGGACTTCTCGATCAACTGCTCCTGAGCGATCTTCGCAGCGAAGTACCCGTTGTCCGGCATCCGCTCGGTGCCCACCACCGAGAGCGCGACGTGGTGGCCGACGCCGGCCGCCGCCTCGGCCGCCAGCAGGTTCCCGGTGGAGGTCTCGAAGAACTCCATCACCTTGGCGGGCTCGAAGGACGGCGAGTTCGACACGTCGACCACCACCTGCGCGCCCGCCAGCACCTCGGCCAGCCCTTCCCCGGTGAGCGTGTTGACACCGGTGTTCGGCGAGGCCGCCACCGCCTCGTGACCGTGCTCGCCCAGCTTGGTCACGACCTTCGAGCCGATCAGTCCGGTACCACCGATGACCACGACCTTCATCACAAGCCCCCTCGCGTGTACGCCGGGGCACCTCGTGTGTCACCCGGTCGCCAGCTAAGACAGGCAGCCCCCCGGGCTTGTGACAACGTCGCAGAAATTCCTCGCGCGGGACGGCATCACTGGGAGACGCTGGTGGCGCTGCGGCGCGGCCCGGCGTACCGCCAGAGGAAGTTGAGCAGCACGCTGGCGCGGTTGCGGCCGCCCAGCAGGTACGCCAGGTGCACGAAGATCCACACCAGCCAGGCGGGGAGCCCGTGCATGGTCAGCCCGTTGGGGAGTTGCAGCACGGCCTGGGCCTTGCCCACGGTGGCCATGATCCCCGGGTCGTCGTAGGAGAACGGCCGCGCCGGCTCGCCCCGCATGGCCGCGGCGATCTGCCTGCCGACGTGTGCGCCCATCTGGATCGCGGGCTGGGCGAGCTGTGGCTGGGACGTGGGCGGTCCGGAAAGGTCGCCGGCCACGAAGATCTCCGGGTGCTCCGGCACGTTCAGCGCCTCGGTGAGTGAGACCCGGCCGCCGCTGCCCTGCGGCAGGCCCCAGTCGGCGACCTGCGTGGGCGCGGTCACGCCGAGCGCCCACACGGTCAGGTCGCTCGGCAGCCGCGTGCCGTCGTTCAGCACCACGGCGTCCGGCTCCACGGCCGCGACCGTGCATCCCAGTCGCAGCTTCACCCCGCGTTTGCGCAGCGCCGCCGCGGCCGCGTTCCGCAGCCGGGCCTTGTACGGCGAAAGCACGTAGTCGAACCGCTCCACCAGCGTCACGCTGGTCTGTCCCGGCTTGATCTCGGGATGCGTCAACGGCAGGGTACGGCGGCGCAGTTCCGCCAGCGTGCCCGCCATCTCCACCCCGGTCGCGCCCGCCCCCACCACCACGACGTGCGTGCTCTTGCGGCGGCCGAGCGCCGTGTCCTCCAGGAGGCGCCCGAGCCGGTCGCGCAGCGCGGCCGCGTCGCGCAGCGAGTAGATGGGCAGCGCGTTCTCGCGGGCCCCGTCGATGCCGAGCCAGTTGGTGGTCACGCCGGTGGCCAGCACGAGATAGTCGTAGTCCAGGCCGCTGCCGTCCTCGAACTCCACCCGCCGCTCGTCCGGCAGCACCTTGGTCAGGGCGGCCTGACGGGTCCGGACATTTGGCCACTTGGCGGCGAAGGTGCGGATCGGGTAGGTCACGTCGGACGCGCCCAGCCCGGCCGTGGCGACCTGGTAGAGAAGAGGCTGGAAGGTCGAGTACGGGTTGCGATCGACCAGCGTCACCAACGCCCCCGTCTTGGCCAGCGTCTTCGTGGCGCCCAACCCGGCGAACCCGGCCCCCACGACCACGACCCTCGGTCTCTGCGGCATCATCCCGTCCTTTCCCTGGCGATTATGAGCGGCAGCCCGATTGTCGGTGTTGGTCACCCCTCTTGGACAGGGCACAGGGTTGGGTCAGGAGGCCAGGATCCGGGCCTTCTCCGCGGCGAACTCCTCCTCGGTGAGCAGCCCGTCCGCCTTCATCTGGCCGAGCTCCCGAAGCAACCGCATCCGTTCCGCCGGGTCCGTGGAGGGCGCCTGCGGCTGGGCTTGCGCCGC
This sequence comes from Nonomuraea endophytica, assembly GCF_014203235.1. GTDB lineage: Bacteria > Actinomycetota > Actinomycetes > Streptosporangiales > Streptosporangiaceae > Nonomuraea > Nonomuraea endophytica. The sequence goes on from NZ_JACHIN010000012.1 coordinate 127,114, forward strand.
GCGATCCGCTTGGGCTTGGGCGGTGGCGCGGTCCACCATCGACTGCTGCTGGGCGGCGGCCGCCGCCTCCTGCTCCTCCATGCGCCTGGCCTGCCTGCGCTGGATGCCGCCGCTCACCGCGGTCGCCGTACCGGTGATCACCGCGGTACGCGCCATCGCGCCGATGAGACCGGGCCTGCCCACCCGGCGTCGCAGCATCATCGCTCATCCTCCAGAGCCGCGAGGGCGTCCAGGACGACCTGCCGGGGAATGCGCTCCAGTGTCGAGACCCGGCTGCTGGAGGCCCGGAGGGCGGCGCCGAGCTGCGCGGCCCACGTGTTCTCCCAGACGACGACGAGCGCGGCCGTACCGGGATCGAGGGCGTCGCCCAGCAGTCGCAGGTCCTCGTCGTTGAGGAGGTCGAGCTCCTCGTCGGCGAGGCCCGCGTATTCGGCCGCGACGTCGGTGTCGGCGACCTCGGCCGCCGACACGGTCCCGTCGGCCGACTTGCGGACGAAGCTGAGATCGACGACCCGGACGGTGCCCTTGTCCTGGATCTCCCGGATCGCGGACACCACGCCCGGGTCGAAGCGTTCCCCGCCGAACGTGATGACGGCGACATCCACCGGTCCCACCGACTCGGCCTTCATGACCGTGGCCATCAGCCCTCCTCTGCCGACGAATTCTGCGATCGACTCCTCCCCGTATGGCTCTCTTGCGGAACCCGTGCGGGAGGCAAACGTTCGCCATGGAGTCATCGTCTGGGCGGCTTGCGGTAGGTGATCGGCTTCTTCTCCTTCCCCGGGTACGCGATGATCAGCAGGCGCTGGCCCTCCTGGTCGTCCTTCGCCTTGAACCAGTCGTAGTGCACGCGGATCCGGTAGTGACCAGCGCGGCCGTTGAGCGACAGGTCGGGGAACTCGGTACCGCTCAGATCGTCCCTGAGCACGATGTCACCGGTGGGGCTCTCGTAGCCGACCTCGGCGACGTGGTCCCAGCCCTTGGTCTCCACGGGCGGGCGGCGGGTGTAGGTCTCCACGGTCACGCAGATGTCGAAGTCGGGGTCCGTCAGGACCATCAGGCTGCCGGGGAGGGAGGCCACCAGGCCGTCGTCCTGGGCCTCGTCCAGCAGGTCGGCCGGGTCCTGGTCGTCTCCGGTCGGCTCGTAGGTCTCGACGACCCCGTAGTCGGTCATCTGGGGTTCTTTCACGCGGGTCGCGTGGGCCGGTTTGATCAGCGGGCGATGGCGCGGGGTGGCGTCGCACATGCGCTGCGCCGCGGCCTCCCACTCCTGGAACTCCCGGTCCTGCTCGGCGGCGGCTGCCTTGACGACGACCTTCGCACTGGGGCAGATCTCCGCGAGCGGGTAGGCGAGGTGATCGCGCTGCAGCCCGTCCACGGCCTTGAGCCGGGCGACCTCCTGGGGATCGTTGCGGGTGTAGATGTCGCACAACCGGCGGGCGTAGGTGAGGACCCCGGCGTCGGAGGCGGCGGGGCCGAACTTGATCAGGCTCCCCTGCCGGAGGGAGCACACGATGCGCTGGTCGCGGGTGAGTTCCGGCCCTTCGGGCAGGATCCTCCCGCCCGGGTACGGGTTGCATTCCTCGGCCGTGGTGACCGGGCCGCGCGCCTGGTCGGCGGCGGGCACGAAGCCGAGCGCGACCACCGCGGCGAGCCCGGCCAGCAGCACGTGACGGCGGGCGCGCGGAGCGGGCGCGAGCGGGTACAGCGACCGCAGGATCAGCGCGGAGCAGAGCAGGGCAGCGCTGTAGAACAACGGCGAGATGCCGAAGAAGATCTCCTTGCCCGGCCCCGGGGCGAACATCCCCTCCGGGTAGATCTGCGTGCCTTCGTAGCGGAACTCTTCCGACGCCGGCGTCATGCTGGTGAGCGCGCTGACGAGCCCCACGGCCGCGGCGGCGGCGAGCAACACCGACGTCACCTGTACGGCACGGCGGGTCCGGCGCAGGACCGCGAAAAGGATCAGCAGAGCGGGACCGCCCACGCCGACGAAGACGTCCAGGCCGAGCCAGGTCACTGCGTGCCCGCTGTCCTGGCGGATGAACTGCTCGATCGCGCCTCTGGGGCCGATCCAGTGGTACCTGCCCTGCGCGAGGTTGACGGCGGCGGGGACCAGCGGAAGCACGATCGCCACGACGGCCAGCGGCCACAGCCTGGCCGCCGACCGCTCCGGCGCCGGAGAAGGGCCCCGAGGCAAGGGGCCGGCCAGCTCGTGGGCGGTCCTGGCCTCCCACACCAGCCCCAGGACGCCCACGGCGGAGAGCAGCGAATAGATCACCATGATGAACGGGATTTCGTATCCGAAGTACCCGAAGGACACCGACCCGGCGGGCTGGAGAACGGACACCACCTGCGCGACGACCCCGACCCGTACGGTCGCCGCACTCCAGCGGGGGTCCCTGCCCTGGGCGATCAGGATCGACACCGCCCACGCCGGCCAGAGGTAGCCGGACATGCCGCCGAGGTTGAGGAACTGCGTGACGTACTCCAGGAAGAGAGCCTGCGCGATGCTCTGACCGATGCCGAGCACGCCGACGATGACCCCGGTGACCAGCGAGAACAGCCGCAGCCCGAGAGAAGCCGTGTCACGCAGCACCAGGAAGAACAGCCACGTGACGGCCAGCTGCAGGAGGCCGGAGACGATCGCCGACGCGTACCAGACCCAGTAGACCTCCCAGGTGACGATCAGCGGGACACTGGCGATGTCGACCAGGCTGATGCCGACGCTGAGGTAGAGGGCCAGCCGCAGCAGGCCGACCTTCCTGCCCCGCGCCGTCAGCTCGCCGCGGGCCCGTCCGCGCAGCACCTGCCACAGGGCCCACGCCTGGAGTACCCCGATGAGACCCAGGGCGAGCGTCAGCCCCCACGGAATGCCGGACTCGAAGAGCTCGTCGGTGAACGTGTCGCGGGTGACGACTTTCCACAGGAGAACGTTGCCCGGATCGGCCAGCGTGAAGGCGCACAGCACCACGACCAGGGCGAGAAAGCCGAGCGCGAGCAGGGCCGCGATCATGCCGAACCGGTAGCGACGCATGGCCATCCTTGGGGGGCGCATCAGTAAAAGCGCCCCAACCTATCCAGCGGCCATGAAGCGATCAAGGCGTCAGCCGACGCCCACGGTCTGCCGCTCGGGCTCGATGACGCCGACGACGCGCTCTTCCTCCCTGGGGTACGGCTGGCCGATGTACTTCATCGAGATCCGGTCGATGATCTCCCAGGCGGCGTCGCCGTCGAGCCATTCGACGACCCGGCCGCGCACGATGACCGGCTGGAACGGGTTGTCGATGGGCGCCATGGACAGCGCCACCCGAGGGTCGCGGTGCAGGTTGCGGGCCTTGCGGGAGTTCGGGCCGGTGAGGAAGACGATCCGGTCGCCGTGGGTGGCGACCCAGAGCGGGACGGTGTGCGGCGAGCCGTCCGGCAGGACGGTGGCCAGGTGGGCGACGGAGGTGCTGTCGAAGGCGCGGCGTACGTCGGGGTTCAGCATCTTCTGCTCCTGTCAGCGATTTGGGTTCCCTCAAGAGACTCTATGACCATAACAGCTAGAGTTCCTTTAGGGAACTCAAATCGGTAGACTGATGTCATGCAACGCACCAAGTTCGGGGACATGGCCTGCTCCATCGCGCGTACCCTCGACGTGATCGGAGAGCCGTGGTCGCCGCTGATCCTGCGCGACGTCTGGGCGGGCTTCACCCGGTTCGAGCAGCTCCAGGCTGACCTCGGCATCTCGCGCAAGGTGCTGACCGAGCGGCTCAACCACCTGGTCGACCACGGCGTCCTCGAACGCCGCCCCTACGACCAGCGGCCGCGCCACGAATACCACCTGACGGCCAAGGGGATCGAGCTGGTCGACGTGCTCATGGTCATGGCCGGGTGGGGAGACAGGTGGCTGGCGGGCGAGGCCGGGCCGCCGGTGCTCTACCGTCACCACGCCTGCGGCGAGATCAGCCGGGTCGACCTGCGCTGCGCCCACTGCGGCGAGCCGATGCACGCCGGCGACGTGGACCTTCTCCCCGGGCCGGGCGCGGACCGATGAGTCTTGCCCTCGGGACGGGTCTCACTGTCGAGACGATCGGAAGGAGCGGGTCAGGTGGACCTCTACAGCGTCGTGTGCGCGAGTGACCTGGAAGTGTCGCGCAAGTGGTTCGAGGCGTTCTTCGGGCGGCCGGCGGACGAGATCATCGGGGCTGAGCTGCTGTGGCAGGTCGGGGAGAACGCCTGGGTCGTCCTCGACGACCGGCAGGTGCGGGCCGCGCGGGTGGGCGGCACCATGATCACGTTCGGGGTGACCGACCTGGACGACATCCTGGCCCGGCTGGCCGCCCACGGCATCGAGCACGATCCCGTGGAGACCTACAGCAACGGGGTCCGGCACGTGGACGTCCTCGACCCCGACGGCAACAGCCTGTCCCTCGCGCAGGCCCCCGCCGAGTGAACGGCCCCCGGCCTCATCGGAGGCCGGGGGCGTCACGTGTGCGGCTATTCGCGGCCGCCGATCGCCTCGGCCGGGTGCTCCCTGAGGGCCAGCCGGGCCGGGATCGCGGTGGCGGCCAGGGCCAGCGCCGCCACCCCGGCGATCACGCCCAGGTAGCCCAGCGGCGGCACCGACGGCATCAGCGAGCCGGTCATGCCCAGGCTGGCGGCGGACAGCGTGATCGCCGAGATCAGCGTGCCCAGCACCACCGAGACCAGCACGGCGCCGGCCGTCTCCTGGCGAAGCATGCCGAGCACCTGCCGCCGCGTGGTCCCGACCAGGCGCAGGAGCGCCATCTCACGGGAGCGGGCCGAGGTGGACATGGCCAGCGTGTTCACGACCGCGATGGCGCAGAAGGCGATGATCAGGCCCATGGCCACGTAGTTGACGGCCGCGCCGCCGGAGGAGGAGTTTCCGGCGGGGGACAGGAGGGGGCCCGCCTCGGACAGCGCTGCCCGGTCGCCGCCCGCGACCAGGAGGGTGCCGCGCGGGTCGTCCACGTGCTTGGAGACCAGCGCGTGCGGCAGCGTCAGCTCGCCGAAGCCCATGCCGCGCGTGTAGACGGCGGCGACGGTCAGCTCGGCCGGGGTGCCGTCGCCGAGCGTGAGCGCCAGCCGGTCGCCGACCGCGACGCCGAACCAGCCGGCTGCCTTGGTGCTGAGCGCCACCGACTTCTCGCCGAAGCTCGCCATCGAGCCGGCGACCACGCCGAGGTCCATGGTCTGGTCGAGGCCTCGCGGGGTGACGGCCTGCGCGCCGTACCGCTCAAGGTCGACTCTGACGGAGGTGCGCAGCACCTCGGTGACGGCGCGCACGCCGGGCACCTCGCGGGCGGCGGTGGCGGAGGCGCCGGGGCCGAGCACCGTCTCGGCCTTGACCCCCGCGACGGCCTGGTCGTGGGCGGCGGCGCCCAGCGTGGTCTGGACGAACAGGATGGTGCAGGTCATGGCGATCATCAGGCTGAGCGGCGTGATCACCGAGGACATGCGCTTGGTGCCGGCGCGCAGGTTGCGGGCGGCCAGGTAGCCGCCGGCGCCGGGGCCGCGCAGGGGCAGCGCGGTGACGGCGCGGGCGATGAGCGGGGCCAGCAGGGAGACGGCCAGCGTCCAGGCGAGCGCGGTGAGCATGGTGACGGGGCCGGCCGCGGCCTCGGTGTCCAGGGTGGTCAGCAGGATCGTCAGCACGACGCTGCCCGCCAGCACGACCAGCCCGGCGATCAGGCGGCCCACCGGCAGTCCCGGCTTCTCCAGCGCCGCCTCACCCAGCGCCTCGACCGGCCGGATCTTGGAGGTACGGCGGGCCGAGACGCGAGCCGCCGCCCACGCCGCCGCGACGGTGGCCAGCAGAGCCGCCGCCATCGGGAACGGGCTGAGGACCAGGTGCAGATTGTCCGGCATCGCGCCCAGGGCCACGAACCGCCCGCGCAGCCAGAACCCGAGCATGATCCCGGCCCCCGCCCCGAGCACCCCGGCCATGGCGCTGACGGCGAGCGCCTCGCCGCCGAGCATCCGGCGGATCTGCCGGGGGGTGGCCGCGACGGCCCGCAGCAGGGCGAGTTCGCGCTGGCGCTGCTGGATGGAGAGCGCGAACGTGCCGACCACGACCAGGATCGCCACCAGCAGCGAGGTGCCGCCCATCGCGCCGCCCATGCTGATCAGCTTGATGCGGGCGTTGTCGCCGTCGCGGAACTCCACCGCGCCGCGCTCGTCGCCCGTGTAGGCGATCGCGCCCTTGACCGTGACCGGGACCTGAGGGAAGACCCCGATCGCGCTGACCAGGCCGGGCCGCCCGGCCAGCCGGCGGGCCTCGGCGGTGCTGAAGAAGACGGTCCGCTGACTGGGCAGGGCCTGGTGGGTGACGCCGACGACGCGGTAGGTCCGGCCGGAGGCGGTGAAGGACTCGCCGCGGAAGCTCGCGTCCACGACGACCTCGCCCGCCTTCTCCGGCGCGCGGCCGCTCTTCAGCGTGAACGGCGTGAGCGCCGCCGACTCCCAGCCATGGCCGAGCGCGTCCCCGGCAGGGAAGGTGACCTCGGTGACGACCTTCTCCACGCCGGGCGCGGCGGCCAGGCCGGCGGCCAGGTTCTCGGGGATCCAGCGCAGCTCCGACAGCGCCTTGGCCTTGACCTTGGTCTCGCCCTCGCCCTTGTCGACGACGCGGCGCTCGAACTGGTCACCGGCCACGATGACCGGCGCCCCCGCGTAGCGCTCCGGGGCCAGCGCGCCGCGCAGGCCCGTCTCCAGCAGCATGCCGCACGCCGTCACCAGGGCGGCGGCGCAGAACAGGGCGACGAACGCGCCCGCGAACCCGGCCTTGCGGTGCCGGAGGGTCTTCCACGCCAGCGAGATCATCGCTTCCACGCTCCCAGCCTGGTCATGCGCTCGGCCACCTTGTCGGCGGTGGGCGCGGTCATCGAGTCGGCGATCCGGCCGTCGGCCAGGAACAGGACGGTGTCGGCGTAGGAGGCGGCGACCGGGTCGTGGGTGACCATCACCACGGTCTGGCCCAGGGCCGAGACCACCTCGCGCAGCAGCACCAGCACATCGCGGGCGGTCATCGTGTCCAGGGCGCCGGTCGGCTCGTCGCCGAAAACCACCTCGGGGCGCACCACCAGGGCGCGGGCGATGGCCACCCGCTGCTGCTGGCCGCCGGACAACTGGGCCGGCAGGTGACCGGTACGCCCGTCCAGGCCCACCCGGCGCACGATCTCGGCCAGCCACGCGGCGTCGGCCTTCTCACCGGACAGGCGCAGCGGCAACGTGATGTTCTCCAGCACGGTCAGCGAGGAGACCAGGTTGAACGCCTGGAAGACGAAGCCCACCCGGCCCCGGCGCAGCTCGGTCAGGGCGGTCTCGCTCATGCCGGCCAGTTCGGTGCCGCCGAGCCGTACCGAACCCGAGGACGGGACGTCCAGGCCCGCCGCGCAGTGCAGGAACGTGCTCTTGCCCGAGCCCGACGGGCCCATCACCGCGGTGAAGCTGCCGCGCGGGATGCCTGCCGACACCTCGCGCAGGGCAGCCACCGCGTTCTGCCCTTTGCCGTACACCTTGCTCACCGCGTCCAACCGCACCACTTCTGTCATGCCTCCAAGCCTGCTGGCGGGCGTTCCCGCAGGACAGAGACGTGCTCACCGGGCGACCATGACCTCGTCATAAAGCGGACACTGATAGACATGACCCCGTGATTCGCGTACTTCTGGCCGAGGACCAGCACGTCATCAGGGGCGCCCTGGTCGCGTTGCTCGGGCTCGAGGATGACCTGGAGATCGTCGAGGCGGTCGAGTCGGGGGACGCCGCCGTCGCCGCCGCGCTCGTTCACCGGCCGGACGTGGCCGTGCTCGACATCGACATGCCCGGCGCCATCGACGGACTGGACGCCGCCGCCAAGATCTGCGAGAAGCTGCCTTCCTGCCGCACCCTCATGCTCACCGGGTACGGCAAGCCCGGCCACCTGCGCCGTGCCCTGGCCTCCCAGGTCGACGGGTTCCTGCTGAAGACGGCGCCGCCCGAGGAGCTGACCGCCGCCATCCGCACGGTGGCCGGAGGCGGGCGCGTCCTGGACCCCTCGCTGGCCGTGACCGCCTGGGACCTGGCCGACAACCCGCTCACCCAGCGCGAGGTCGACGTGCTGCGCCTGGTCGCCGGTGGGGCGGAGGCCACCGAGGTGGCGTCCCGGCTACACCTGACCGCGGGCACCGTCCGCAACTACCTGACGGCGATCGTGGCCAAGCTCAACGCCCGCAACCGCACCGACGCCGTCCGCATCGCGAGCGAGTCCGGCTGGATCTGACGGGAGCGCCGCCTCCAGGGTGAACCAGCCGTCCTCCCGCGTGGTGGACAGGGTGCCGCCGAGGGCGGCCAGGCGGGTGGTGAGGTTGCCGATCCCGGCCGAGCCCCGGCGGATCGGGCCGTCGTTGACGCCGTCGTTGCGGACGCGGAGCCGTACCTGGTGGCCGTCGGTGGTGGTGGTGACGGTGCAGTGGCGTGCGGTGCTGTGCCGGAGCACGTTCGTGACCGCCTCTCTGAGGACGGTGCTCAGCACGGTCTCGGCGGCGGCCGGCAGCGGCGGGTGGGACAGCTCGACGGCGACCTCGATGCCCGCGGCGGTCAGCACCGCGCGGGCGTTGCCGGCCTCGGCGGGCAGCGCCAGGTCGAGGTGGTCGCCGGAGACCGAGCGCAGGTCGGCCTGGGCGCGTTCGGCCAGTTCGGCGATGTCGCGCAGCTCGCTCTCCGGGTTGCCGAGGCGGCGGGCCAGCTCGCACTTGATGAGGATGGCGGCCAGGCTATGGCCGAGCAGGTCGTGCAGGTCGCGGGCGGCGCGCAGCCGCTCCTCGACGACGGCGGCGCGGGCCAGGGCGTCGCGGGAGTCGCGTGACTCCTTGATGATCTGGGCCAGCTTGATCAGGCCGTAGAGGACCATGGCGGTCACCAGCGTGCTCAGCGTGTAGTTGACCTGCGCCGGGACCGGCAGGCCCAGCAGGTGGCCCGCCACCCCGGCGCTGGCCGCGACGAGCCCGGCCAGCGGCACCGCCACCCTCCAGGAGAACGACAGCAGCACCGGCCCGGCCAGGAACCCCAGCACGCCCAGCCAGCTACGGCCCAGCAACGGCAACGGGAGATAGGTCAGCGCGGTCAGCACCGCCAGCCGGCCCATGTGGCGGCCCTTCACCGAGGTCAGCTGCAGCGCCACGATCGCGGCCAGGAGCGCGGCGGCCGGTGCCAGCAGGTGGGCGGGCGTCTGCATCAGCCCCTTGGCCACGAACCCGAGCACGACGGCGCCGGCCAGCACCATCGACAGCCGGTACGAGTCGTTGTCGGCACGCGGCCTGCCCAGGTCGGGCAGGGTCGCCTCCACGCTCAGCCGGCCCTCGTCGGTCAGCCGGGTGACCAGCCTGCCGCCCGCCTCCTCGACCCGGGCGGGCAGATCGTCCAGGAAGGCGTCGTCGGCGGTGCGCGCGCCGTCGCTGGTCACCCGCAGGGAGACCCGGCCGTTTGCCCAGGCGGTCTCGATCACGCAGAGGCTCGCCGCGGCCTGCCGCAGAACGTCGGTGACCGCCTCACGCAGCACCGCCGCCAGCAGGGCGCCAGCCGGGCCAAGAGGCTCCTCGTGGCCGACGCGTACCTCCGCGGCGATCCCGGCCGAGGACAGCATCGCCCTGGCCGTGGTGATCTCCGGGGCCAGGGACATCGCCCGGTACCCGGCCGCCGCCGCCCTCGCCTCGGCCAGCGAGGCGCGGGCCGTCTCCGCCTGCGGGTCGCCCGCGTGGGCCCCCGCCGCGATCGTGGCCAGCGCCCGGCCCAGGCCCTGGTTCAGCTCGGCGGCGATGCGCAGCCGTTCCTCGGCCGCCGCGGACATCGCCAGCGCCAGTCGGGTCGCGGTGATCTCCTCGACCTGCCGGATCAGCGTCGTGAGCCCGTAGACGACCAGGGAGATCAGCATCGCGCTGATCGCGCCGTCGGCGTTGCCCAGCACCGCCGCGCTGCCCACGACCAGCACCGCGAGCGGGCGCAGCCTGGTCAGCAGCAGCGCGCCGCCGGCGAAGCCGAGGATGCCGACCGAGGTGCCGAACCCCAGCACCGCCGCGTACGAGCTGAGCACGACCACGGCCAGGATCGGCCAGTGCCGCCACCGGACGAACGCCATTTGCGCCACGCAGACCACCACGGCCAGCCAGGAGCCCGCCGCCACGTAGATGCTCGCGAAGCTCGCCAGTGCCGCGATGACCAGAATCCATGCCCGTTTCGCCACCTGGGAAGCTTAGGAGAAACTTCGCGTAACCCCCGCAATCGGGCACAGCGGGGCTGGTGTGGGACGTCGGAAATATCCGTTTTCTTTGCGGTTTTCCGGTCATTTCCGGTTTTGTGGTGAGGGTATGTACGGCTCATGCACTCTGCTGTGAGCGGTGGGCAGTTCACGTTGTCGGCCGGCGGCTTCAGCGCCGTGGTGACCGAGTCCGGGGCCGGGCTCCGCGTCCTGCGCCTGGACGGGCAGGACCTCGTCCTGTCGTACGGCCCGCAGCAGGTCGCCCCGGCCGCGTTCGGGCAACTGCTGATCCCGTGGCCCAACCGGATCGAGCGTGGCCAATACTCCTGGGAGGGGCACGAACTCCAGCTCGACATCTCCGAGCCCCGGTTCGACTGCGCGATCCACGGCCTGGTCCGGTGGCTGCCCTGGAGCCTGGAGAGCCAGACACCCGAGGCGGTGGCGCTGACCTGCAGGCTGCTCGGCAGCCCCGGTTACCCGTTCCGGCTCGCGCTGCGGGCGGAGTATACGCTCGACGCGGGGTCCGGGCTGACCACCCGGGTCACCGCGCTCAACGACGGGGAGACGGCGGCGCCGTACGGCCATGGCGCGCACCCTTACCTGACCGTGGGGGAGCCCATCGACGGCTGCACCGTCCAGGCGCCCGGCCGCCGGCATCTGCCGGTGGACGCGATGATGATCCCGCGCGGCCCGGCCGAGCCCGTCGACGGCACCCCGTTCGATCTGCGCGTCCCGCGTGCCCTCGGCGACCTGCGGATCGACCGCGCGTTCACCGACCTGGAGCGGGACGCCGACGGCCGGGCCTGGGTCCACCTGACCGGGTCCGCCCGCACCACCTCGCTCTGGTCGGACCGCGCCCACCCGTGGCTGGAGCTCTACACCGCCGACTCCGTGCCGGCCGCGGAACGCCGCGGGGGCCTCGGCGCCGAGCCCATGACCTGCCCGCCGAACGCCTTCGCCAGCCGTACGGACCTCGTCGTCCTCCAGCCAGGAGACGTCTTCACCGGCACGTGGGGAATCACCTCGGACTAGCGCTTCACCGGTGCGTGGGGGAGCACCTCGGACTAGCGCTTCACCGGTGCGTGGGGGAGCACCTCGGACTAGCCGCGGTGAGGTTCGGAGCGTGCGTCCGCCATCGCCCGCTCGATGTCCTCCTTGAGGCGGTCGCTGTCGTGGGCCAGGTCCCTGACCACCTGCCCGTCGCAGTGCGACAGCGCCCCGTCGAGCCGGAGCGAGACGTCCTCGCTCGCCACGATCACCAGGCCGCACGTGCAGTCGTCGAGGGTCTCGCCCAGGTCCTTGAGGTCGGCGCGGCTCATGCCCGCCACCACGTGCCCGGTGATCGCCCCGATGAGCGCCCCGCCGACCGCCCCGGCCAGCAGCCCGCCGCCCAGCGTGACGGCGGGGAACACCGCGGCTATGGCGCCGACCGCGAGGCCGATGAGCAGCCCCGCGCCGCCCGCGTGCACGACCGGCTGCTCGTGCCTGCGCACGATGCGCACCCTGCCGTCCTCGTCCTTGGCGAGCACGGCGGCGTCGTAGCTGTCGGCGATGTTCCATTCGGAGTAGAGCTCCTTGGCCGCCGCGTAGTCGGCCACGGCGTCGCTCTCGTCCTGGTACGTGGCCGCGATGACCGTCAGCTGGGAAACCGGCATGTCCTGCCCGTACCCACCCGAGTATCCACAGAAGGTCAAATACCGGATGGCCTTCCCCTAGATCGCCTTTGCCGGTGGACGGGAACGCCCGTCCATGTGGCGCGCGAACCCTCGGACGGCGAAGTCGAGCGGGCGATGCAACTGCTGCCGCGGCTCGGCCAGGAGATGTTCACCGCGGGCTCGGAGACCCGGGCGATCATCACCGCGCTCACCGCCGTCGCCGGGCGGCTGGGGCTGCGCGGCCTGGTCGTCGACCCGGTCGGCCGGTCCCTGTACCTGATGTACCGGCAGAACCACAAGCCGCCCTACACCGTCCTGCGGGTGAACCCGGTGACCCACGACCGGGACCTGTCGAAGCTGTGCGTCGTCTACCGGCTGGTCGAGGACCTGGTACGCGGGCGGATCGACCCGGTCGACGGGCTCAAGGAGCTGGAGCGGCGGATGAAGGCCCGCTTCCGCATCCCGTACTGGGCCCGGCTGCTCGGCGGGATGTTCCTGGCCATGGCCGTCTACCTGCAGGCGGACGGGCCCGCCTCCGGGCTGCTCGTGGCCGCCGCGATGCGGTTCCTGGTCGACCAGGGCGGCAGGCTGCTGTCGCGGACCAACCTGCAGGCCTTCTACGCCGTCGTCGGCCAGGCGATGATCATCGCGGGGACCGGCGCCGCGGTCTTCCGGCTCGGGGCCTCGCCCGCGACGGTGACGGCGGCGGTGGCGGCCAACCTGGTTCTGCTGCTGCCCGTGCTCGCGGTGGTCTCGCTCACCGAGGACACCGTGTTCGGCTACCCGCTCACCGCCGCGTACCGTGCGGTGATCGTGATCAGGACGCTGTTCGCGCTGCTCGCCGGGATCGCCATCGTCAACTCCTTCGGCGCCGCCGCCCAGACGTTGGAACACGGGCTGGTCGAGGTGGAGTTCGCGCCGCTCCCGCCCGCGCTGATGCTGCTGGCTGCGGCGGTCGGGGCGGCGGGGAACGTCGTGCTCGCCGGTGGCGGGGCCGGGCTGCTGCCGGTCGCGATCGGCGCGGGGATGCTGGCCGGGGCGGTGAAGCGGATCTGCCTGGACCAGCTGGCCATGACCACGCCGATGGCGGTGCTGATGGCGGCCGTCGCGCTCGGCTTCGCCGCCACGTGGATCGGCGGCAGACGCCGACTGCCGGCCACCGCGGTGATCATCCCGGGGATCTCGGCGGCGCTGCTGCCGGGCTCCGCGGTCGCCACGGCCATCCTGCGCCTCGGGCACGAGGGCGGCACGCTCGCCGCCCTGCAGGAGGTGCTGGTCACCACGGCGGCGATCGGCGTCGGCGTCGTGCTCGGCACCACGGCGGGCGGCCGCTCCGCCACCTGACCTACGAGCCGCGGCCTCCCGGTCATCAGGGCCGCGACGGCATTTACGGCCGCAACCACCCGGGCATTTACGGCCGCAGCCACCTCGTGGTCAGGGCATCTTCGGCCGCAGCCACTCGGTGATCAGGGCGGCTATGGTCTCGGGCCGCTCGGTCACCATGGTGTGGCCGGCCTCCAGCTCCTTGACCTGGATGTGTTCCGGCAGGCCGGCGAGGTCGCGGCGGACACCACGGCGGAACGCCGCCATCAGCTCCCCGCCCTGCGTCCCGGACGGGTCCTGGGTCGGGATGACGATCAGGGCGGGGCAGGTCACCTCGCGCAGCAAAGGGACGATGTCGCGGAACTCCGGGGTGTACCGCACCGCTTCGAGCAGGTCGGCGCCGGGCCGGGCGTAGACCTCGCCGTCCCTTTCCACCCGGGCGCGGGCGGGGAACATGGGCTGGAGCTCGACGGGCAGCGGCCGTCCCATGCTCGCGGACTGCGCGTCGAACGTGGCCTTGAGCTGGACCAGCGCCTCGTCCCGCGCCGCGGGGTCCATGCCCGGGTAGTTGCCGGGGTCGTTCTCCGCCGACCGCAGCCCGTCGAGGTTGACGATCCCGGGGCACTCGGGATGACGTCTGGCCCACAGGACGGCGAGCATCCCGCCCAGCGAGTGGCCGACGATCGCCGGGTTGCCGAGGTCGAGGTGCTTCACCACGGCTTCGAGGTCGTCCAGCACGCTGTCCCACTCCCACGGGCCGTCGCCGGACAGTCCGTGACCCCGCAGGTCCAGGGCCACGGGCCGGTAGCCGGGGCCGAGGTCCAGCGTGTCCCAGGCTTCGAGGGTGCCGCCGAGGCCGTGAAGCAGGAGGACGGGCCGGCCGTTCCCGCCGTGGTCGCGCAGGACGAGCGGGATGACGTGGTCAGTAATGGTGACGTCGTGCGGCATGACGCTCCTGCGGTTGGTTGAGGCGTTCGCGGATCGACTTCGTGGTGACCCCGCCGTCGGGGTGGCGGTCGAGCTTGGCGCGTTTGACGAGGTCGTGGACTCCCTGCCGGGTGATGCCGAGCATGGCTCCGGCGGTCGCGAACGGCACCGCCTCCTTGCCCGGATGGCCCGCCCGCCTGGCCACGACCCGGCCGAAGGCGGTGGCCCACCACTCGTCGGCCGGGTCGAACGGGCCGTCGGAGGGGAAGACGGCGGCGATCAGCCGTGCTGCCGTGCGTACGGCGAGGCCCTCGTCCGGGCCCATCAGCTGGGCGGCCCAGACCTCGGCCTCGATCTTCAGCCGTTCCCTGACCGGGTCCACCTGGTCGGACGAGCCGAACAGGATCTCCAGGGGGTCGGTGATGCGCCGTTCGATCAGCCCGAACAGCTCGCCGGCCAGTTCCACATGCTCGCGCGTACTCACTTGACGAAAGATAGCAAGTACTTGCTCTCTCATGTCAAGTAGTCGAGATCGGCACGTTCGTACAAGTACTGCGTAGATCCTCAAGGCATCCTGGACCGTACGAAGTTCCGTTCCAGGATGGGCAGCGGCATACGCCCTGCGTACGCCGGGCGGAGTCAGCCGGCCACGCGCCTTGGCATCGAGGAAAGGGTCGCGATGCTCAATCTGTCGATCATTCTGGAAGACAGTGCCCGCCATGTTCCGGACCGCACCGCCCTGGTCTTCGGCGACCTGCGCCTGCCGTACTCGATGGTGGATTCTGTCGCGAACCAGGTGGCCAGCCTCCTGGTCGCTCGGGGGATCGGCAAGGGCGACAAGGTCGCGCTGCTCTGCCCTAACGTGCCGTACTTCCCCTTCGTCTACTTCGGCATCCTCAAGGCCGGGGCGACCGTGGTGCCGCTCAACCTGCTGCTGCAGCCGCGTGAGATCGCGTACCACCTGACCGACAGCGACGCCAAGGCGCTGTTCTGCTTCGAGGGCACGCCCGAGCTGCCCATGGGCGCGCGCGGGCGGGAGGCCTTCGAGGCCACCGACGGGTGCGAGCAGTTCATCGTGCTGCCCGCGACGCCGCTGGCCACCGAGTCCGAGCACGGCGAGTCGTTCTGGGCGGCGCTGGACGGCATGTCGGCGGAGTTCGAGACGGTCCAGACCGAGCCCGGCGACACCGCGGCCATCCTCTACACCTCCGGCACCACCGGCCAGGCCAAGGGCGCCGTGCTGACCCACGCCAACCTGCTGATCAACACGATGGTCAGCGACGGGATGTTCCCCGCCGATCCCGAAGGCGACGTCTCGCTGGCCGTGCTGCCCCTCTTCCACTCCTTCGGCCAGGTCTCGGTCATGAACGTCTGCCTGCGCAGGCGCGGCACCCTGGTGCTCCTGCCGCGCTTCGACCCCGGTGCGGCGCTGGAGCTCATGGTCCGGGAGAAGGTGACCATGTTCGCCGGCGTGCCCACGATGTACTGGGCGATGCTCTCGAAGATCCACAGCGACGGGGACGAGGTGCCCAAGACGCTGAAGGTGGCGGTGTCCGGGGCGGCCTCGCTGCCGATCGAGGTGCTCAAGGACTTCGAGGCCACCTTCGGCATCCCCATCCTGGAGGGCTACGGCCTGTCGGAGACCTCCCCGGCGGCCAGCTTCAACCAGCTCAGCCGGCCCACCAAGCCCGGCACGATCGGCTTCCCCATCTGGGGCGTGGAGATGCGGCTGGTGGACGACGAGTGGAACCCCATCGAGGGTGAGGGCCCCGGCGAGGTCGCCGTGCGCGGGCACAACATCATGAAGGGCTACTACGGCAGGCCGGAGGAGACCGCCGAGGTCATGCGGGACGGCTGGTTCCGCACCGGCGACATCGCCACCCGCGACGAGGAGGGCTACTACTCCATCATCGACCGCACCAAGGACATGATCATCCGGGGCGGCTTCAACGTCTACCCGCGCGAGGTGGAGGAGGTGCTGATGACGCACCCGTCGGTCTCACTGGTGGCGGTGGTCGGCGTGCCCCACGACTCCCACGGCGAGGAGGTCAAGGCGTACGTCATCCTGGCGCCCGGCGCCACGGCGAGCGGGGACGAGCTCATCGGCTGGGCCAAGGAGAACATGGCGGCCTACAAGTACCCGCGGATCATCGAGTTCCGCGAGACCCTGCCGATCTCGGCCACCGGCAAGATCCTCAAGCGCGAGCTGCGCTAGCGAGCTGGTGAGCGTCGCGGGGACCGTTCACCGGCTTCAGGGCAGCCAGTCGATCGCGGCGGCGAGCTCTGACGGCGTGTTCCCGAAGGTCTCGCGGAAGACCCGGGTGAAGTGCGGGCCGTCGGTGAAGCCCGCGCTGTGCGCGGCCGCGGTCAACGTCTGTCCCGCGGCCACGAGGTCGATGGCGCGCTGCATGCGCAGCCACCGCACGTACGGCCGCAGCGGGATCCCCACGTGCGCGCCGAACAGGTGCGCCAGCCGGCTCGGCGACAGGTGGACCGTGTCCGCCACCGTACGCAGCCGCACCGGCCCGCGGCGCAAAAGCGTGGGGATCACCGCGATCGCCGCCTCCACCGCCGGGTGGAGGCGGGCGCCCTCGGCCGCGCTGTGGCCGGTCCACCCCTCTACCGTCCGCAGCGCGGCCGCCGCCTCGGCCGAGCGAGCGTGACCGGCCGCCGGCTCGGCGAACATGAGCGGCCGGACGCCCTCGGTCGGGACCGGCGGATCCTGGAGAGCCGGTGCCCAGGCCGACGCCGTGGATCCCACGCCGAAGCGCGCCAGCAACGACCGGCCGGGCGAGCTGCGCGGATCCAGCAGGACGAGCAGGGCGTCGTGCGCCCCGACGCGCACCGCGTGCCGGACGTCCGGGGGGACGATCGCGATCTGCGTGGTCAGTTCCCCGCCGTGGGCGTCACCCATCGTGAACGGCTGCGCGGACACGATCAGCTGGACCGCGTGGTGCGCGTGCAGGTCGTTCCTGCCGACCGTGCCACCGAAAAGCAGGAGGCCGGGTCGGAGTAAGCACCAGCCCCGCCAAGGATGTGACATCTCACCGTCCTTCTCCTGCGGCCAGCGTATCCGCTTGGCGCGGAACGGTCTGGAACCGGCTGGAACGAGATGGATCGCCTTCTGGGTGACGGCATTCAGCCGTCGCGAAGGGAGGAAAGGAAATGGCCATGTGGGTCACGCCCGAGATGAGCCGCGACGCCTTCTGGGCACAGCTGATCGAGCCCATCTGCTCGTGCCTGTGCGGTTCCAACAGCGGTTCCGGAGCCGGCTCCTGACCATGGTCCGAGGTGGGGGCCGCGGGACAGGCTGATCCGGGCTCCTTCCGGAGGCGGATCGAAGGGCGGGCCGGCCGGCCTGCTGAGCGAGCCGTGAAAGCCGGCCCGCCCGAACCGCTGCCTCTCTTTGAGTTCTGAGAGGAAATGTCTTGCTTGCCGAACTTCTGACGTCGGCGTCAGTTCCCAAGGATCTTGTCTACTTCAACGACGGCGCGCGCAACCTCGTCGTCAACCCGGAGCTGGGCGCCTGGCAGGTGCTCGACGCCGCCGAGCTCGACGTGCTGCGCCGCCTGGCCAACGACCGGCCCTTCCCCGAAGGCACGGCGCAGGGCGGCGAGCGCATCCTGGCCAAGCTGGTGATGGGCTGGCTGGTCTACCTGCCGGGCAAACAACCCGTCCTGCGCCAGGTCGACGCGCCGCTGAAGATGCTCTACTACGCCATCACCGACGGCTGCAACCTGCGCTGCCCCTACTGCTACGCCTCCTCCGAGAAGCCGCTGCCCGGCGAGCTGAACACCGCTGAGTCGCTGGAGCTGGTCACCCAGGCCGCCGAGATGGGCGCCGAGGTGGTCATCTTCACCGGCGGCGAGCCGATGCTGCGCAAGGACCTGTTCGTCGTGGCCGGGCGGGTGAAAGAGCTCGGGATGCGGGCCAACATCATCACGAACGGCACCATCATCAGAAAGCCGGAGATGGCCCGCCGGGTCGCCGAGACCTTCTCCACCGTCACGGTCAGCATGGACGGCGGGACCGCCGAGATCCACGAGCGCACCCGCGGCAAGGGCACCTTCGCCAAGACCGTGGCCGCCCTGCGCATGCTGAACGCCGAAGGCGTCCGCCCGATCGTCAACCACGTGATCACCCAGGAGAACGTGGACCGCGTCGACGCGCTGGCCGACCTGCTGGCCGACATCGACGTCGCCCGCGTACGCGTCATGCACCACAGCGACCTGGGCCGGGGCGCCACCGACAGCGACTCCTTCGGCTGGGCGGAGTACCGGCGGCTGCACCGGTTCGTCTGGACCGATCCACGCTCCAAGAACCTGCTCCCCGACGGCCCGCTGGGCCAGAAGTCCTGCCAGACCCGGGTCAACTGCGGCCTCGGCGGCAACGAGGTGTACGTCGACTCGCTCGGCAACCTGTACCCGTGCAAGCTCGTCACCGGCACCGAGCACCTGGCCGGGAACGTCAAGCGCAAGCCGTTGCGCGACCTGTTCGCCGCCCAGGTCCTGGCCGACCTGCGCTCCAACGCGGTCTTCGCCGGTGACAACCTCACCGACTGCAGCCGGTGCTACATCAGGGGCGCCTGCGCTGGTGGCTGCCGGGCGTACCACATGGCCGAGACCGGCAGCCTCAAGCGGAACTCGCGGGCGCTGTGCCGGATCCTGCGCCACCAGATGATCACCTCGATGTGGGTGGGGGCGGGCGCCGGCCGGGACGTCGTGGTCGACGACGAGGACGCGGCGCTGCGCCCGAGGCTGGTGGCCACCGACGAGGAACACCCGGTGTACGAGGACTGGAAGGCCTACATGGCGAGCCAGACCCCGGCGCCGCCGAGCAGGACCCTGCCGCTGCAGGTCGTGGGAGGCACGCGATGAAGACATGGGCGATCGGCCAGAACGTGGTGTGGACCGAGACGGAGGACGAGGTCCGCCTGTACGACACCACGGCGGGCGAGTTCCAGACCCTCAACCAGACCGCGTCGGCGATCTGGCGGCAACTGGTGAGAAACGGCGACCAGGGCGCGATCGTGACCGCGCTCGCGGCGGAATTCGGAGCACAGGATGACAATCAGCGGCACCTCATCTCCAGCGACGCGGAACGTTTCCTCCGCGCCCTCGCCGACGCCGGACTCGTGGTCGAACAGGGTGGGTGAACCGCCACCGGCTCCGGGCCTGATCGACCTGATCATCCGCGGCCTGGAGCAGGTCGGCACGGTCACCGTCCCCGTCACCGGCGTCAGCATGCTGCCCACACTCCGGCATGACGACCGCGTGGTGCTGGAGGCGGTGGCCGTCGAGACGATCAAGCCGCAGGACGTGGTCGCGTTCCGCGCCGACGGGCGGCTGGTGCTGCACCGGGTGCACGCGGTCCGGGCCGGCCACCTGATCACCGCGGGCGACAGCCAGCGGCTCTACGACCCGCCGGTGCCGCTGGCCGACGTCGTGGCCGTGGCTCCGCGGGTCCCGCCGCGCGACAAGCCCAGCCGGTGGCCGTCCCAAGGCGGCGAGGGGCCGGTGGACGTCTGGCTGGTGGAGCCGACCAACGGCACGGAGGAGGAGATCGTGCCGCCCTGGTGGCGGCTGCGGCGCCGTACCAGGGAAGGGGTCTGTGTGTCCGGCGAGGTGCTGGCCGAGATCCGCGCGGCGGCCGAGCGGGCGCCGACCGTCGGGGTCAGCGAGAAGGCCGTGTTCGCCGCGCGGGACGTGCTGGGCGCCGCGACGCTGCCCGCCGGGACGCAGGTGCTGGTGGGCTGCTCCTTCGGCCACCTGCACGAGCCGATGCGCGGCCACCTCGTGCCGAGCGAACTCGCCGACGTGCTGGTCAGGGTGGGCGAGCCGGAGGAGCGGCTGGACGCCGCCGAGACCCTGCGCCGGCTGACCCGCCTGGTCGCGAGCGCCTCGTGAGCGCGGCCCCGATCGTCACGGCACGGTCGCTGACCAAGAGCTACCCGGGCATGACCGGGCCCGCCGTCGACGCGCTCACCTTCGACCTGCTCGAAGGCACGGTCGCCGGCCTGCTCGGTCCGAACGGCGCGGGCAAGACCACGCTGGTGAAGATCCTCTGCGGCGTCACCGGGCCGTCCGGCGGGCAGGTCAGCGTCCTGGGCGGGGATCCGTTCCACGACGCCACCAAGGTCAAGCCGCATCTCGCGGTCGTGCACCAGTCGATGCCCGTCGACAACATGCTGCCCGCCATCGACAACATCCGGATCGCGGTGGCCTTCCGCGGGCTGCGGTGGCGGTCGGCGCGGGCCCGGGTGGAGGAGCTCCTCGTCCAGTTCGGTCTGGAGGGCGTCACGCAGCAGCTGGCGTTCACCTTGTCAGGGGGCCAGCGCAGGCGGCTGCAACTCGTCAGAGCCCTGCTGGTGGTGCCCCGGCTGCTGATGCTGGACGAGCCCTCCGCCGGGCTGGACGTGCAGGGGCGGCGGCAGATGTGGGAGGCGATCGGCAAGCTGACCAGCGAACACGGCACCACCGTGATCTGGACCAGCCACCACCTCGAAGAGATCGAGCGCAACTGCGGCCGCGTCCTGATCATGGACCATGGGGGGCTGATCAGGGACGACACGCCGGCCGTACTCGTGCGGGAGTACGGCCAGCGCTCCGTCCGCCTGCGGCTGCCCGACCCGGCCGACCGGGCCCGCCTGGCGGCGCTGCTGCCGCCGGGAGCCGTCGCCGACGGGGACCGCGAGGAGATCGAGATGGGCGCCGACGGCGACCTCACCGCCGTGATCGAACTCGTGCGGGAGGCAGCGGGGCGCGGGGCGGCGATCGAGTTCCGGGTGCCGTCGCTGGAGGACGCCTACGTCGCGCTGGTGGACCGGCGCCGGGAGGAACTCGCATGAGCACGGGCACCCGCGCGATCATCTACCGCGATTATCTCCTGCTGACCAGGAACCGCACCAACCTGCTGCTCGCGGTCGTCCCGACCGCCATCTACCTGCTGATGTTCGCCACGTCGCTGAGCGCGCTCGTGGGCACCGTGACCTATCACGGCGTCGCGGTGAGCTACCCCGAGTTCGCGATCCCGGCGATCATCCTGTCGTCCATGCTGGCCGCCTCGACCACCACCGGCACCTCCCTGTTCCAGGAAGAGGTCGGCGGGATGGCGGTCGAGCTGTGGTCGTACCCGATGAGCAGGCTCTCCTACATCGTCGGCAAGATCATCGCGACGACGGCGCTCGTCCTCGCCCAGAGCGTCGCGGCGCTGCTGCTGGGAGTGCTGGTCTTCCGGCTGACCTGGCCGGCGGAGAACTGGCTGGCGCTGGCACTGGGCACGCTGGCCGCGTCGCTGCTGTTCAACGCCTTCTACCTGCTGGTGGCCACGTTCGTGCACGACTTCCAGCGGTTCATGGTGCTCATCAACGTTCTCGGGCCGTTGCTGCTGTTCTCCAGCCCGTCCTTCTACCCGGTCGAGCAGATGCCGGCCGTGCTGCAGGTGGTCAGCCGGTTCAACCCGGTCACCTACGGCATCGAGGCCATTCGCGGCGGCGCCGTCTTCGGGCTGGGCGCGAGCTGGCCGCTGGTGGCCGGCCTGCTGGCCGCGGCGGCCGTGTCGATGGCGGCGATCGCCGCCATCATGGCCCGCCGTATCCGCCAACTCTGAGGGGAGGTGACAAACGCCATGAAGTGGGAGACTCCGCAGATCCGCCCGCTGGACATCCAGCCGGTGGGGATGATCATCATCAACTGTTCCTGCTCGTGCAACGCCAACGCCGGCGCGGGCGCGGGATCGGGTGGCTGATCGATTTTTCCTTTAGTTCCAGGACCGCGCGTTGTTTCGCGCGGTCCTGGCCGTTCCAGCCCAAAAGATCAAGATCGTTTGGGGGCAACCAGCTCGGGTCGGCCGCCGT
>NZ_JACHIN010000012.1:149209-384786 GCF_014203235.1 Nonomuraea endophytica
TTAGGGCCACTTCGTGACCCGCTGTTTTGATAAAGATCAAGGGCTTTGGGGAAGACCGGCGCGGGTCGGCCGCCGTTAGGGCCACTTCGTGACCCGCTGTTTTGATAAAGATCAAGGGCTTTGGGGAAGACCGGCGCGGGTCGGCCGCCGTTAGGGCCACTTCGTGACCCTGTGCGGGTCCGTCTCTTGGGATTGACGGCATTTGGGATTGACGGCGTTCCGTTCGGCTAGGGGATGAAGCTTTTCGGCCTGGGGCGGTAAGTACAGGTGACCGTACACACCAGGAAAGGCCGACATGCATGACACTCGCCCGCGAAGACGTCCACGTCGATGACGCGGTCCTCATCGAGAGATCGCTGACCGAGCCCGAGGTCTTCGCCGTGCTGTTCGACAGGTACGCCCCGTTACTGCATCGCTATGTGACCAGGCGGCTGGGGCCAGGTGAGGCGGAGGACGTCGTCGCCGACACCTTCCTGGCCGCCTTCCAGCGTCGGGGCGCATATGACAGGGGCCGCCCCGACGCCCGCCCCTGGCTGTACGGCATCGCCTCCAACGTGATCGGCAAGCGGCGGCGTACCGAGACCAGCCTCTACCGCGCCTACCTCCGCACCGGCGTGCACCCGGCGCAGACCGCGAACACGCAGGTGGAGGACGGTGTCAACACGCTGGCCGTCAACCTGCCGCTGGCGCGGGCGCTGCTGAAGCTCAAACAGGTCGATCGCGACGTGCTGCTGCTGGTCGCCTGGGCCGAGCTGAGCTACCAGGAGATCGCCGACGCGCTGGCCATCCCGCTGGGCACCGTCGGTTCCCGGCTCAACCGGGCCCGCGCCCAGATCCGCGAAGCCCTACCACCAAGAACGGGAGAATGACGGTGAACGAACTGAAGAGCATGTGGGCCACGGTCCGGCCCGGTACCGAGGAGGATCTCGCCGGAGCCAGGCGGCGGCTGATGAACGGCATGCGTCCCCGGCGCCGTTTCGCCACCGCCCCCAGGATGCTGGTCGCGGCGGGGGCCGCGGCGGCGGTCGTGGCCACGCCGTTGATCGTCGCGACCGGCACCCCGGCCTACGCGGTGACCACGAACCCGGACGGCACGATCACGCTGGCCGTCAACGAACTGCGCGACCCCGACGCGCTGGAGGCCGACCTGCGCGCGGCCGGCGTCGCGGCCGACGTGACGTTCCTGCCCACGGACACGTGGTGCGCCGAGACGCCCCGGTTCGACAGCGTGGACGCGGCGTACAACGGGAACGAGGTCCTCACGCGTGGCAAGGAGAAGGAGTGGCGCTCCTTCCAGGCCACCCGGATCCTCTCCCTGAGGGAGCTCAAGATCTCCCCTGAGCACATCCGGCCAGGCGAGACGGTCGTGCTGGAGTACTCGGAGACGCCTGCCGGTCCCGCTCCCTGGCGGCTCGGCACCTGGCTGGCCAAGGCGGGCAGCACCGTGAAGTCCTGCACGCCCGTTCCCCGCCCGGCCTCCTAGGCAAGGAACTCCCGCAGTGACCTCGGCGGCCGTCCCAGGAGGTCGGACACGGTCGTGGTCGTGTCCGCCCAGCGTCCGTCGCCGATCTGCGACATGAGTTCGGCCAGGTCACGGGCGACCTCGGCGGGCATGCCGCGCTTCTCCAGGTGGGCGGCGGCCTCCTCGACCGGCAGGTCCACGTAACGAACGGTGCGGCCGAGCGCCCGGGTCAGCTCGGCGGCGACCTCGTCGTGCGTGGGCGCCGCGGGCCCGGTGAGGTCGTAGGTGGTGTCGGCCCCGACCGGGCGGGTGAGCAGCACGGCCGCGACCGCCGCGACGTCATGGGCGTCGATGTAGCCGACGCCGCCGCTGCCGTACGAGCCGAAGATCCGCCCCTCTTCGTCGATGTCACCGGCGAGGTTCTGCATGTAGCCGACGGGCGCGAGGATCGACCACGGCACCCCTGACGCCTTGAGATGGCTGTCGACCTGCCCGTGCATGCCGAACCCGAGCAGGCTGCCCGACGTCACGCCGTACACCGAGACGGTCACCACCTGCGCCACTCCCACGGCGGCCGCGCGGTCGATGACCGCCTGGTGCGCCCGCACGAAACCCGGCCAGAGCGAGCTGTTGAGGAAGAGCCGGTCGCCGGGTTCCAGCGGGATGGTCTCCGGCCGTTCCAGGTCGCCGACCACGTAGTCGCAGCCCAGCTCCGGGCCCTGTTCGGCGCGCCGTACCACGGCTCGGGCGGCGCCGCCGAGCTCCTTGATCAGCGCGCGCCCGATCGTGCCCGTCGCGCCCGTCACCACGATCATCGCAACCTCCTAAGCGGAATGTAGGCTTCCGGTTCTATACTAAGCGGAAGCCTGTCGTCCAGTTCGGAGGAGTTCAATGCGCGCCGATGCCCGCCGCAATCGGGACAAGATCCTGGAGGCGGCCCGCGACGCGGTGGCCGAGCGCGGCGCCGACGCGCCGATGGAGCTGATCGCCCGCCGGGCCGGGGTCGGCGTCGGCACGCTCTACCGCCGCTTCCCCGACCGCTCCGTGCTGCTCGACGCGCTGGCGGAGCAGTACGTCCACGAGCTCCTCGACTCCCTCGACCGGGCCGTGGCGGCCGAGCCCGGCGCGTGGGCGGCCGTGCGCGCCTTCGTCGTCCACACCGTGGACAAGGGCCGCGGCGCCATCGCCGCGGCGCTGGCGGGAACCACCGCACCGCAGGCGAGGCAGGCGCTGGTGCTGCGTCTCGATGAGCTGGTACGGCAGGCGCAGGCGGCCGGGGCGATGCGCTCGGACGTGGGCGTCGACGACCTGATGGAGTTGCTCAGCGTGTTCGCCTGCCACCCGGGCGTCATCCCGGACCGTTTCCTGCCACTCATGCTCGACGGCTTGGAAAAACGCAGCTTGGAAAAGGCGGCCCGAAAAGCATAGTTTCCGCTAATTCCTGCCATGGAAACGCGGTCCAAGAAGTATGGAGTTAACCAGACTTTCGGGGATGAACAGGGCGCTGGGCTTAACTGGAGAAATGAGCGAAGAGCCCAGGGTGGGGCCGGTGCCGGACGGGCCGCCGCAGTCCCGTCCCTACCACCACCCGGCCGCCGGATGGGGAGCGGCCAAGGCCGTGACCGAGTTCGTGGTGCACGAGCGCGAGTTCGTCGACGGCCCCCGCGCCCTGCTGCGCATGAACCACGAGAACGGCGGCTTCGACTGCCCGGGCTGCGCGTGGCCGGACACCGAGGCCCTGAGCCTGGACATCTGCGAGAACGGCGTCAAGCACGTCACCTGGGAGATGACCGGCAAGCGGGTCGGCAGGGAGTTCTTCGCCGCCCACACGGTGAGCGAGCTGTCGCGGTGGAGCGACTTCGCGCTGGAGGACCAGGGCCGGTTGACCGAGCCGATGTCCTACGACGCCGCCTCCGACCGCTACGTCCCCATCAGCTGGGAGGAGGCGTTCGAGCTGTTCGGCCGGACGGTACGCGAGCTGGACGACCCGAACCAGGCCGCGTACTACACCTCGGGACGGCTGGGCAACGAGGCCACCTTCCTCTACCAGCTCATGGCCCGCGAACTGGGCACCAACAACCTGCCCGACTGCTCCAACATGTGCCACGAGGCCAGCGGCCGCGCCCTGCACGCCTCGCTCGGCACCGGCAAGGGCACCGCCGACCTCAAGGACTGGGACAGCGCCGACGCGCTCTTCATCATGGGGGTCAACGCGGCGTCCAACGCCCCGAGGATGCTCACCAGCCTCGCCGGGGCCTACCGCCGCGGCGCCAAGATCGTGCACATCAACCCGATGATCGAGGCGGGCGCCACCAGGACGATCATCCCGCACGAGTTCACGCAGATGGCGTTGTTCCGGGCGACCCGCACCAGCACCCTGAACCTGCAGGTGCGCATCGGCGGCGACATGGCGCTGATGCGCGGCATCGCCAAGGCGACGCTGGAGCGGGCGCAGAGCGATCCCCGGGCCGTGGACCAGGAGTTCATCGACCGGCACACGACCGGGTTCGCGGAGTACAAGGCCCTGTGCGAAGCCACCCCCTGGGAGGAGATCGAACGGCAGAGCGGCCTCCGACACGACGACATCATGCGGGCCGCCCGCGTGTATCGCGGCGCCGACCGCAGCATCATCAGCTGGTGCCTGGGCGTCACCCAGCACGAGCACGGCGTCGACACCATCCGGGAGATCGTCAACGTGCTCCTGCTCCGCGGCAACCTGGGCCGGGAGGGCGCGGGGCCGTCGCCGGTACGCGGGCACAGCAACGTCCAGGGCAACCGGACGTGCGGCATCGACCACCGGCCGCCCAAGGAGTTCCTGGACCGGCTGGCGCAGGTGTGCGGCATCGACCCGCCGCGCGCCGACGGCCTGGACACGGTGACCACCATCGAGGCGATGCACCGCGGCGAGGTGAAGGTATTCGTCGGCATGGGCGGGAACTTCGCCATGGCCGCGCCCGACACCCCCTACACCCATGCCGGACTGCGCTCGTGCGAGCTGACCGTCCACGTGAGCACCAAGCTGAACCGCAGCCACCTCGTCCACGGCCGCCGGGCGCTCATCCTGCCGTGCCTGGGCCGTACCGAGAAGGACGTGCAGCGCAGTGGCGTGCAGCAGACCTCGGTCGAGGATTCGATGAGCATGGTGCATCTGTCGGCCGGGATGAAACGCCCCGCCTCACCCCGCCTGCTGTCGGAACCGGCCATCATCGCCGGCCTGGCCCGCGCCGCCCTCCCGCGGAGCGACACCCCCTGGGACTGGTACGTCGAGGACTACGACCGCATCCGCGACACCATGGCCCAGGTCCTGGACGGATTCGAGGACTTCAACCGCCGGGTCCGCCTGCCCATGGGCTTCCGCATCAAGCAGCCCGCCCGCGAGCTGATCTTCCTGACGCCCTCGGGCCAGGCCGAGTTCTCCACCGCCCGGCTGCCCGACGTCGTCCCCGCGCCCGGCACGCTGATCCTGGGCACCATGCGCTCCCACGACCAGTGGAACACCACGATCTACTCCGACAACGACCGCTACCGCGGCATCAAGAACCTGCGCACGCTCGTCTTCATGAACGCCGACGACATGCGCGAACGCGGCATCGGCCAGCTCGATCCCGTCGACATCACCAGCACCGCCAGGGACGGCACCACCCGCTCCCTGCGCGGCTACCTGGCTGTCCAGCACAACCTGCCCAAAGGCTGCGC
The DNA here is from genome assembly GCF_014203235.1 of Nonomuraea endophytica. Taxonomy (GTDB): domain Bacteria; phylum Actinomycetota; class Actinomycetes; order Streptosporangiales; family Streptosporangiaceae; genus Nonomuraea; species Nonomuraea endophytica. The sequence continues at coordinate 154,368 of NZ_JACHIN010000012.1, forward strand.
CGCCGGATACATGCCCGAGATGAACGTCCTGTGCTCCATCACCGACCACAGCACGCAGAGCGACCAGCCGTTGATGAAACACCTCCGGGTCACCATCAGCCCGGCCGCCTGAGGTCACGGCAGGAGGCGGACGATCTCCTCGATCACCAGCCCTGGCTCGTCCTGCGGGACCATGTGCGCGGACTTCCCGGCCACGACGTGCCTGCCGTGCGGCAGCGCCGCGACGAGCCGGCGATGGCTGGCCATCAGGTCCGGCCGTACGCGCCGCTCCATCGCGGTCGAGGTCAGCGCTCCGCTGATGGCCGTCACCGGCACCGGCGGGAGCGGTCGGGTGGAGTCGCGCAGCCGGGCCAGCCCCTCCGCGAGCGCCTCGAACTCCGCCCGGGTGGCCCGCAGCTCCGATGTCCGGGTCATCTCGGCCACCGCCTCGGCCCGCATGTCCGCCGGGAACAGGCGCAGGATGCGGCGTACCTCCGAGGTGATGGTCTTGACGCCGAGCCGGGACAGGACGATCAGCGCCGACTGCAGGGCGAGCGCGGCGGCCCTGGTGCGCCGCGCGTAGTAGATGTCCAGGTCCTCGGCCGCCTGGTCGATCAGCACGAGCGCGGCCACCCGCTCGGGGTGCGCGGCCGCGTAACCGCGGATGATCGGCCCGCCCAGGCTGTGACCGGCCAGAATGTACGGCCCCGCCCCCAGGTGATCCAGCAGGTGCCCCAGGTCGGCCACCATGCGCTCCAGGTCGCGCCGGGCCGGATCGCGGTCGCTGCGCCCGAGCCCGGCCCGGTCGTAGGCCACCACCGTCGTGTGCTTGGCCAGGTCGGGCAGCACCAGCCCCCACTCGGTACGGGTCGCCCCGAGCCCCGACTCGAACACCACGACCGGCCCGCCGGAGCCCTGGGTCACGTAGTGCAGCCGCCGCCCGTCCGGCAGAGTCGCGTACCTGGAGTCGCCGAAGACGCTAGACACTGAGGTTCTCCTTCTTCACCGGAACAAGATCATGCTGGATCGTCCGCGCCGCCGACGCGATGATCAGGCCCGCCACCAGCGCGGGGATCGCCATCCCCCGCGCGCCGCCGGACCCGATCAGCCAGGCGCCGGCCAGCCCGCCCACCGCGAGGCTGATGCCGAAGAAGCTGGCCGTGTAGGTGCGCTGCGCGGGCGCGGTCACCGAGACCATGATGAGCGTGATCAGCGGCAGGATCAGCGGCGTCAGCATCAACCCGACGAAGAACGCGATCAGGCACAGCACCACGTTAGGCGCGTTGACCCCCAGCGCGAACGCGCCGCCGCAGCAGACCAGGAGCACGGCGATCACATAGGGGACCCGGCGCGGGTCCGACGTGAAGAGCCCGTCGAGCCGCCGCCCGAGCGTCACCAGCACCACGATCGTCGCGGCGGAACAGATCGCGGTGAAGATCCCGCGCGCCTCGGTCTCCAGCCCCCAGCGTTCCTTGAGGTGCACCGACAGGAACGTCGCCGCTGGCACCAGCAGCATCCCGAACGCGACGAAGCACGCGAAGACCCTCCGCAACGTCCTGGACCGCAGCAGCCCGCCGCCACCCTCCGGGACCTCGAAGCGGCCGATGCCCGGGTCGCGCAGCCGCAGCGCGAACAGGCAGCCCAGCATCGACACGGTGCCGAGCACCACGAACACGGTCCGCCAGTCCAGGTCCAGCCATCCGGCCAGCGCCGACACGGTGAGCGGGCTCAGGATCGCGCCCGCGGGGGTGGCGGCGCCGTACAGGGCCAGCACCCGGCCGCGGACGGCGGGTTCGTACAGGTCGGCCAGGAGGGGCGAGTGCAGCGCGAGCTGGCTCCCGTTGGCCAGGCCGCTCAACACGAGCAGCACGCCGACCATCCAGACGCTGTCCGCGAACGCCATCGCGATCGTCGACAGGCTCCAGACGAAGCCGGTGACGATGGAGATCACCGCGCGCCGCGGCCGGCCGCCGACCAGCGCGGCCATCAGGAACGGCGCGGCTCCCACGGCCAGCAGCTGGATCGCCAGCAACGTGGCGAGCGCACTGGCCGAGACGCCGAGCGAGCTGGTCATGTCCGGCGCGAGCACGCTGAGCGCCTGGTTGACGAAGGCGTCGGTGATCGCCAGCATGCCGACGGCGAGGACGGGATAGAGCCTCATGATGGGTCGAACATGATCGGCTTGACCTCGCCTCGGCCGTACAGCTCGGCCTGGCCGGGCATCGACACGCTCCACGACCGCATGCCGTACGGGCCGAAAGCCACGATCCGCAGACACGGACCGCCCGCGTAGGCCCGCCCGCCGGAGAAGTAGGTGGCGCGCAGCGGCACCTCAAGCTCCAGCAGCGCACCCCCGCGACCGGGCACCCCGGGCGCGAGCCGGTGCGCCTCACCATAGGTCTCATCCGGTACGGCCGGCGCCACCTTCTCCAGCGCGTCCAGCGGATCCTCGGCCGCCGAGCGCCAGGCCAGCCAGACCATCGCGTCCACCGAATCGGGAGCGGCGTGCCCGTCGAAGCCGAGCAGCCTGCGCAGCAGCAGGCGATGCCCGCCGGGCCATCCGGCGACGCGGGCGGGGTCGGCCGCCGCGGCGTCGGCGAGCCTGGCCTGCCACAGCGGGGTGTCCATCCAGCGGTCCTCCAGCGCCCACGCGGTCACCTCCTCGACGTCGGTGGCGTAGGCCCTGCTCAACAGTTCGACGCTGCGCCGGCCTCGGCTGGTGTCGCGGCCCGCCTCGTCGTTGAAGGCGTCGCGGTGCCAGTGCCCGGGAGACAGCGCCGGGTCGGGGGCCACCGTGTCGGGCGCGGTATTGCAGTTCTGGAGATATCCGGACACGGGGTTGGCCAGCTGCACCAGCTCGGCCGCCGCGCGGATGCCCTTCCAGGCGGTCGCCGAGGTGTTGCCGTCCAGCACGCCCCGCTTGCCGTCCTGCACGCCCTGCTTGCTGTCCCGCACGCCCCGCTCGCTGTCCCGCACGCCCGGCTTGCCGTCATGCACGCCCCGCGTCTCGAAGTCGCGCACGGGCACCCGGCCGGTGCGCAGGTAGAAGCAGTCGCCCGCGGAGTCGGCCGCCAGCAGGTTCTGCGGCGGGAAGTCGCAGGCGTCCAGCGCCGCGCGCAGCGCGCCGGTGTCCCGGGCCCGCAGCATCGCCATGAACTGCCGCTCGGTCTGCCCCGCCCGTCCCATGTACGGCGTGCACACCACGTAGACGGCGGCGTCGTCCCTGGCCACGACCGGGGCGATCACGCCGTTGTGGAGCACGTAGGCATGGCCCTCGTACTCCAGGACCTCCCTGGTCTCGCCGTCGTAGCGGTAGACGTCGCCGTCCACCTCGATGCGGTAGGCGTCGGACACGCGCGGCCCGCCGGTCGTCAGGCCCCAGGCGACGTCGCGGTTGTGGGCCAGCGGCGGCAGCATCGCGCCCAGGAAGCCGAACCCGGTGTAGTGCAGGTCGCCGCCCTTGACGACGGCCTCGTACATCTCGAAGGCGCCGCCGAAGGGCAGGTGCGGGTCGCTGACCAGGATCGTCTCGCCGGCCGCTGTCCGCCACGGCCTGAGCACCCAGGCGTTGGAGCCGGGCGGGACCAGGGCGCGGTCCAGCTCGGAGGCCGGGGCCGCCGGGGTGACGCCGGCCGCGCGCAGTGCCGTGATGGCGTCGACGATGACCCAGTACAGCATCACGGTGCGGTTGACGCCGATGGGCAGCGCGGGCTCCAGCGGCGGCGCCCACGCGGGCACGTCGGCCGGGTGCTCGTCCATCCACGCCGCGATCCCGGCCATGAACGCCACGTAGCACTCGCGCAGCTCGGCCGGGAGGCTGTCGAACCCGCGCCTGGCCTCTTCGAGCACCTGCCAGCGGCGCTGGTTGGCATCGCGCTCGGGCTCGCCGAGTTCGCCGCGTACCAGCCTGTACTGGTTCAGCACGCCCCGCAGGTCGTCCTGCGCCTGGGCGTAGCCGAGGCCGAAGTAGGCGGCGGGTTCGCTGGTGGCGTCGAGCAGCGGCGTGCCGTACGGATCGCGGTGGATGCGCACCGAACCCCACGAATTGTCCATGGGCTCAACAGTGCGTGAAGAGCTTCTTCCGGACCTTGTCCGATCGGCCAAGAACCTGCCCTAACCGTTGGCCGATGGGCTCAGCGGTGCGTGGCTGACGTCGATCGTGCCCGCCCGGTGCAGGCTGTACGCGGCGGTTACGGCGGGCGACGGTAAGTTACTGGGTACCATGTACGCGTAGGGGAGGGTGAAGCGGTGACCGACGCCGAGTACGTGAACATCTGGATGCGGCCCGAACGCCCGGCCCGCGGCCCGAAACCGGCCTACAGCCGCGCCCAGATCACCGAAGCGGCGATCCACGTCGCCGACACCGAAGGCCTGGAAGCCGCCACCATGCGGCGCATCGCCGCCGAGATCGGCGCCGGCGCGATGTCCCTCTACCGCTACGTCCCCAGCCGCGACAACCTGGTCGAGCTCATGGCCGACCGGCTCCAGGGCGAGATCGACACCACCGGCATGCCCTCCGGTGACTGGCGCGCCGACCTGAGCCAATACGCCGACGGGCTACGGGCCATGTGGCTGCGCCACCCCTGGATCGCCACCGTGCAACGCTCGCTGCCCAGCTTCGGCCCCAACCAGCTCCTCCTGATCGAACGGCTGATGGCCGTGCTCGACCCCGTCGTCCCCATCGACGAGAACCTGGCCCTCATGGGCATGCTGAACACCTACATCGAGGGCGCCGTCCGCGAAGAGATCAGCACGGCCAACGAGATCCGCCGCAGCGGGCTCACCGAAGCGCAGTGGATGACGCGCAGCTACCCCTACATCGACCAGCTGGTGAAAAGCGGCGACTATCCGATCTTCACCAAGATCGTGATGGAGGCGCGCCACCCGCACCTCAGCCGCGACGACCAGTTCCGGCACGGGCTCCAGCGCGTCCTCGACTACATCGCCGCGGCCCTTCCGGATTAGAGGCTCTTCTTCTGGTAGCCGATCTTCCCCAGGTTGGGGTAGCGGCTGTTGCACCAGGCGAAGGAGTCCTTGTTGGGGCTCACCCACGTGCCGTAGTACGTGACCTTCTTGCTGTAGTCGTTCCAGCACTCGATCCGGACGCGGACCCAGCCGTAACCCGCGTTGCACCTGGCGAAGCCGCCGTCACCGGAGCCGCCCGTCATCTGGCCGCTGTAGCACTTGGAGGGCGGGGCGGGGTCGGCGTGCGCGGCGGCGGGGACCGCGACGATGCCCAGGACCAGGGCGGCTGTGACGGTGAGCTTCTTGAGCATGGGTTCTTCCCTCTTCGGCGTGATCTTGGGCGTCAGAGGCTACAGAGGGTGGCTTTGGTTTCGCTTTCGGTCCCGATCCGTGCTCCCGTGAAGCCCGGATGCGCGTTTCTCACGGGCTCAGCAGCGCTGGCCGTTCAGGAGGTTGATGGTGGTGTTGAAGTTCACCGTGATGCAGTGGTAGGTGCCGGAGGGGATCGAGACCGTGCCGCCGCCGGGGCCGGCCGGACCGGTGCATCCGCTGGCGATGATGTAGTACCCCAGCAGGTCGGACAGCAGGAAGCGGTTGCCGCTCGCGCACGTGTAGATCGCCGCTGACGCGGAGGCCGGTGGGGTGGTGATCGTGCAGGCCAGGGCGGCCGCCATGGCGACGGCCAGGATGCTCCTTCTCACGGTGTCCCTTCCTGTCGAGGTCCCGGCGCCCCAAGGAGGCGCCGGGACCGTTACGGTATGGCGGTCAGGAACGGGTGATCTTCACGTCGTCCACGCCCGCCTCGATCAGGCTGGCCGTACCCGCGTCAGCCGTCTCGACCAGCAGCCGGACGGTCTGTCCCGCGAAGGACGACAGGTTGATCGTCGCGGCCTGCCAGGCGCCGGCCCGGTTGGCGGCCGAGCCGAGCTGCTGCAACACGACGGTGTTCGTCGTCCCGGACACGACCCGGACGCGGAAGTAGTCGGCGCTGCTTGCGTTGTTGAGATGCGCCAGGTACCACGACAGCGTCAGTGTCAGCGTCCCTGTCGGCAGCGCGATCTCCGGCGAGCGGACGCTGGTGGCGCCGCCGTCGACGTCGTACGTGCCCGCACTGCTACCGGCCAGGCGGCCGGTCACCAGGTCGTTGACGCCGCTGACTGTGGTGCCGAGCTGCAGGCCGACGCCGGAGCTCGTGGCCTCCGGGTCACCCCGCTCCCAGGCGCCGGTGGTGGCGGTGTCGGTGCCCGAGGCGTTCGTGGTCCAGCCCAGCGAGGTCTCGAACGTGTCGTTGAAGACCACGTTGCCGATCGTGCCCACGTTCAGGGTGAACGGGGCGGTGCGGTCCATCGAGGTTCCGTCACCGGTGACGATGACGTTGTAGGTGGCGGTTGGCGTGCCCGCGGGCACGTTGATCGTCATCGTCGAGGACGCGCCCGAGGTCACGCTCGACGGGCTGAACGTCGCCGTCACGCCGGCGGGCAGTCCGGAGGCCGAGAAGGTGACCGTCTGCGCCGGCGGCGTGGTGGTCGTCGTGCTCACGGTCGAGGTGGCCGTCGCACCTGGTTGTACGGTCGCCGACGTCGGGTTCAGCTCCATCGAGAAGGCGGGGCCGCCACCCTGGCACGAGGCCGGCTCACCGGCGGCGGCCGGCACGCTCACGGCCAGCCAAGCGGCCTTGGTGGCGTCGAACTCGGCGCAGGAGCCGGGGAACGACTGGATCGCGGCTTCCAGCGAGGCCTTGCGGGCCAGCGAGTGGGTCCACGTCGCGGTCTTGCGCAGCAGCGTCGCCATGAAGATCTGGCCGGCCTTGCGCGGGCCCAGCCCGGTCAGCGTGGTGGAGTTGCAGGTCGGGCTCTGCGGCTGCCCGTTGGTCGGGTTGGTGCCCTCGGCCAGCAGGTAGAACCAGTGGTTCTGGACACCGGCGGCCGCGTGGACCTCCATGCCGGGCACCGAGGAGGAGAAGCAGTTGGGGTTGCCGGAGATCAGCGACGGCTGGTGCATGTAGCGGATCGGGCCGCTGCCCACCAGGTTGACCTCTTCGCCGACGCTGTAGTCGGGCGGGTCGAGGTTGGCCGGCTCGTTGGCGAACCACTCGGTCAGCGCGCCGAAGATGTCGCCGGTCGACTCGTTGAGGCCGCCCTTCTCGTTGCTGCCGGTCGAGCCGCCGGGAGTGGTCTGGAAGATGGCGTGGCCGTACTCGTGCGCGACGACGTCGATCGGGGTGACCTGGCGCTGGTTGTCCTGGGAGCGGCCGAAGCTGGTGTAGCTGCCGTTCCAGAAGGCGTTGACGGCGTTGAGCCCGACACGCGCGGGGAAGCCGCCGCCGGTGCCGTTGATGCCGTTACGGCCCAGCCACTGGCTGAGCATGTCCCATTCCTTGCCCGCCGCGAACAGCGTGTCCACGCAGGCGGTCTCCAGGTTCGTGCCGGAGCCGTTGCCCCAGTTGTCGTCGGTCCCGGTGTACGTCGCGCCGTCCTGGCCGCCGCACCGGATGCCCGTACGGACCGGGTCGGCCATCGAGAAGCTGGTGCCCGAGCCGGAGGTGCCGATGGTGACCGGGTTGCCGTTGTAGTAGCTGTTGCCGGTGCCGTCCATGACCAGGTCGGACTTCTCGATGACCTGGCCGTTCACGGCGTCGACGAACACGTGCAGCTTCGTCTCGCGCCCCTGGTTCATGCCGTCGACCCGCACCTCGTACGCCAGCCGTCCCGCACCCTCGGCGAAGACGCTGAGCTGCGGCGCGGAGACCGAGGCGACCTCGGGGACCAGAGCGCGCGCGACGTCGGCGGCCTTGTCGGCGCTGATGGCCGGTTTGGTGGCGACGTTCAGCGCCTGGGTCTGCGCGATGGACGTGCTCAGCACGCCGCCATCGGAGTTGGTCACGACGACGAAGTCGCCGCCACGGACCGGCAGGCCGGCGTGGGTGCGTTCGTAGGAGACGTAGTTCAGTCCGTTCTGGCCGGGGGTCACGCCCCGGCGCACGAAGGCGTCCTTGGCTGAGACGCGCAGAACGCCGGGCTCGGACTCCACGAGGCGGTCGGCCGCCTGGACGGCCGCGGTGGCCGGGTCCGGAGGTGCGGCGGTCTCTGCCGCCAGGGCGGTCTGGCCCGAGGCGATCGAGGCCGACATCGCCACGAGCAGGCTGGTGGTGCTCGCGACGAGCGCTAACGCGAGTTTGCGTTTCACGCGGTGCTCCTTCTGGGTGAGCGGCCGCGGCTGGGGGTACGTCGGCCGCCGGGGGGTGTGCGAGATCTCCCCAGAGATCTCTGGCATAGCTCCGCGGTGATCGATCAGGAAGGGAGGAAGACGGAGCTTCCTGCATCTGACGTGAGATCTAAAAGGGCGTCAATATGTGCGGAAATACTTGGAAATTCATCGACAACAGATGATGTATCGGTCCAAAAGCGCCCGAACCTCCCTGAGCAGGCCCTTCTTGCTCAGGGCGTCGTGGCCGTAATTCGTTACGGCCTTTCTTCGCGACAGTTTCTGGCTCCACCGAGTATTGACAAGTAAAGGCAAAGGGAATTGCGCCCCGCACCCGGGTGCTCACCGCCGCAAGACCACAATGACCGACGGCAACGTCACCGGGGCCCCTTCGCGGCCCCTTCCAGGTCGGTCTGAGAAGCGGCCACAACCTGGCCGCTTCCCTTGCGAAGGTGGTCACAGAGAAACCGACAAGCAAGGAGCGGAACATGTCCGTCAACTCTGTGACCCACCTGAACTTCCGCGGTGACGCCCAGGCGGCGCTCACCTTCTACCAGTCCGTCTTCGGCGGCCAGGTGGTGGCGATCACGTACAAGGACGCGGGAAACGTGCAGAACCCCGCCGAGGCCGACCAGGTGATGTGGGGCCAGGTGGCCGCCGACAGCGGGTTTCACGTCATGGCCTACGACGTCCCGTCGCGCCTGCCCTGGAACCAGGGGGAGAACGCGTTCTTCGTCTCGCTGCGCGGTGACACGGCCGAGGAGGTCACCGCGTACTGGGAGAAGCTGTCCGAAGGCGCGAACGTGCAGCAGCCGCTGGGCCCCGCGCAGTGGGCGCCCCTCTACGGGATGCTGACGGACCGGTTCGGGGTCACCTGGGTCGTGGACGTCGTCAGCGACTACAGCTGACCCAGGCCGTGCGGGGATCAGGGGACGAGGCCGTCTTCGATGACTCCGGCGGCGACGGCCGCGATCCTGGTGTTGGTGGTGCGGGCGTAGTTGCGCAGGGCGGCGAACGCGTCGTCGACCGAGATGTTCAGTCGGTGCGAGAGGAAGCCCTTGGCCTGCTCGATCAGGACGCGGCTGTCGAGCGCCGACTGGAGCTGATCGGCGGGGGCGAACAGGTCGATGACGTCGTAGCCATCCACGAACGTGTCGTGGAGCCGCCGGTCGTCCAGGGTGCTCATGCCGGTCCTTCCTCGCCGGGCGGGCGGGTCCTCCACCCGAATGCCCGGCCGCGCGCCCACCATGCCCGCCGCCCGCGCCGAGCGGCCCCGGCCGCTCCCGGCGGAGATCGAGTACGGTGAGTGAATTACAACCCTGGCGCCGGGCGAATTCATCCGGTAATCGTGACCTTGACCGCTGGTAAGTCAGGCCGGATAATTCACTTGCGAGCGACTGTAAGGCCGCCGCCACGGCGGAGAAAATGTGTACCGCCCCAGACCCCGGCGGGTGGGACTGTCTCATCACTTGGTGAAACGGTGAGGGTCTGTGATGACCGCAGCGAAATCGCCGCGCTCCGAACACGGTAAGCCATTCCTGCTGGCGGATCGTTTCACCGGCTCCTCCCTGCACATGATCCGGCACGCGACGGCCGAGCAAGCCGAATCCCTCGGCCTCAGCGGGCCCCGGCTGCTCGAGTTCGTGCTGGCCGTGCACGAGAGCGTCGCCAACGTGGTGAAGCACGCCGGAAATCACGGCGAGATCCAGCTGTGGCGCAGCGACGGACACGTGCACTGCACGATTTCCGACCGCGGCCCCGGCATTCCCCTCGACGGGCTGAACGTCTCCCGGATCAGTCCCGACGCGCTGGGCGGCCGCGGACTGTGGCTGATCCATCACCTGGTCAGCAGCGTCGACATCACCACCGGCGCGGACGGCACGGTCGTCCATCTGGCGGTCGAGCTCCCATCAGACGGTACCGGAATGAAGCCCGTCCGGGTGAACTCGCCCTTGCCGGAATCCGAATTCCGCACCGAATGGACCCGCTGAAAAAGCCACCCGCCGGGTTACCTTGATGTCGGATCATCCGCGTGGAAAGCCCGGGAGGGACTTCATGAAGATCAGGCGAGGGGTTTTAGCGGCGGTATTGGCCGCCGGAGTGCTCGCTCTCGGCTCGACCCCGGCGCACGCCATTCCTCCGCCTCCGCCGGGGGGCGACAACCTCATCGTCTTCACCTACTACAGCGGCGAGCAGGTCATCGGGCAGCGCTGGTTCGGCTGCAACCAGCCCGCGGGCCAGTGGGGCTCCCAGAACGGCACCCTGCGGGTCTTCTTCACGCCCTGCTGAGCCGTACCCGAATCAGGTCATCACCGGCAGACCACGGTCCAGGCCGGTGATGCGCAGCAGCCGGGACATGAACGGACGGGGCGCGGTCAGCACCACCGTGATGCCCAGTGGCCTGGCGCGGTGCTGGATCCCGACCAGGACGGCCAGGCCGGAGGCGTCGCAGAACGAGACCTGGGACAGGTCGAGGACGAGCAGGCTCGTGCTGTACTGCAGCGTGGTCAGCAGTCGCCGGCGCAGCGCCGCGCTGGTGAAGATGTCGATCTCGCCGGTCAGGTGAACGATGGTCGGCGTAGACGATTCGGCGATGCCAGACATGACGGCCATGAATGGGTCTCCTTTCGGAGAAGGTGATGCGGGATCACACCGCGGTCGGCAGGCACGTGAGGGCGAGGAGGTCGTCGTCGGTCAGGTCGGCGGTGTGCCGGGCGGTGCGCATCAGCGCGGTCTCGGCGGGTACGGCGGCGGTGTTCGGCGGGATCAGCAGCAGGGCCACCGGCTCGACGGCGGCGAAGAACAGCACGACCACGTGCGGGTCCGCGTCGCGGTAGCGGCCGACGCGGACGTGCCGTCCGGGCGCCGGAATCCGGTCCGGGATATGCGTCCACGCGTTCTCGTACAGGCCGACCAGCAGCGTCGTACGCCCCAGCCGTTGGTCGACGGCGGCGATGAGGCCGGGCAACTCGGTGGCCGCGTCGCGGGACTGGGGCCACCAGGCTCCGTCCACGACGGCTCTTCGGCTGGGCACGGGGTCGAGGGTGAGCCGCAGGACGGGGTGAAGCGCTAGAAGTGTCGGCGTCATGTTCGTCGCCTGACCTGTCCGGGCCCGCGCAAACGGGCCGGTGGTGAATCGCCGGGGGCGACGCCGACCTGACTGTCAACGCTCGAGATGTCCTCGGTAACTGCACCTTACCTTACGTCGCAAAGGCGAAGCCCAGGGCCTGGCGCATCAGTTCGGGCAGGTCCGCGTGGCCGTCGCTCTCGGCCCAGCGCACCAGCGCCACGTGGGTGGCGCCCAAACAGGCTCCGGCGGTGGCGCGTACGCGGAACTCCTCGGCGGGGTCGGGCGACGGGCCGCAGAGCGCGGTGACGATCGCGGACTGGGTGGCGTACTGGCTGTCGAGGTGGTGGGCGCGCAGCGCCGGGACGGAGATCATCAGGCTCAGCCGGGCCAGCAGCATGGCCTTCTCGGCCGCGATCGCCGTGGCGGCCATCTCGACGAGGGCCAGGCCGATCCGCTGGTGGAGCGACTCGGTCTCCGGCCGGGCGGCCACGGTGGCGGCGGTCACCTGGTCGTAGTCGTCGTAAAGCACCAGGTCCTCTTTGGTGGCGAAGTGCCGGTACACGGTCATCGCGGAGACGCCCGCCGCCTCGGCCACCTCGGTCACGGTCGTCGCGTCGTAGCCCCGGTCGAGGAAGAGGCGGATGGCGTGCGCCTGGATCGCCTGTCTTGTCTCGATACGGCGGCGGTCGCGCAGGCTCGTCATGTGGTAGACAGTACCAAAGTGGTAGTGACTAACATTTCTGGAGGGTCCGATGACACGACTGATCGGCAAGACCGCGCTGGTGACCGGAGCCTCACGCGGCATCGGCCGGGCCATCGCCGAACGGCTCGCCGCCGACGGCGCCCGCGTCGCCGTGCACTACAGCACCAGTGAGGCCGAGGTGGCCGAGACCGTCGAGCGGATCGGCGAGCGCGCGTTTCCGGTGCGGGCCGACCTCGCCACCATGGCCGGCGTGGGCGAACTGGCGGGCGCGCTGGCCGAGCGCGAGCTGGACATCCTGGTCAACAACGCCGCCGCGCCGCCCGCCGGACCGATCGAGACGGACACCCCTGAGCGGTTCGACCGGTTGTTCGCGGTCAACGTCAAAGCCCCGTACTTCCTCATCCAGCGGCTTCTGCCCCTCATGCGGAACGGCGGGCGGATCATCAGCATCTCCACCGTCGCCACCCGCATGGCCTATCCCACCCAGACCTCCTTCGCCATGACCAAGGGCGCGCTGGAGACCATGAGTCTCTCCCTGGCCCAGGCTCTCGGCAGCCGCGGCATCACGGTGAACGTCGTCGCCCCGGGCGCCACCCGGACCAGCGCCAACGCCGCCCTCTTCACCCCGGAGGCGTCGGCCTTCTTCGCCAGCCACACGGCGCTGGACCGGGTGGGCAGGGCCGAGGACGTGGCCGACGTGGTGGGATTCCTCGCCTCCGACGCGGCCCGATGGGTGACCGGCCAGGTGGTGGACGCCAGCGGCGGCGTGCACCTGGGGCCGCGCCTAGGCTGATTCGGACCGAGCTTCGCTACTGATCTGGAGTTTTCGATGTCCGTTCGCCGCGTCATGCCCGTCATCCAGTCGAACGCCGTGGAGGAGAGCCGGGAGTTCTATGAGCTGCTGGGGTTCGAGGAGGTCATGGACCACGGGTGGATCGTGACGTTCGCCTCGCCGTCCACCCCGGCGGCGCAGATCAGCTTCATGACCAGTGACAAGACCGCCCCGGTCACGCCGGACGTGAGCGTCGAGGTGGATGACGTCGACGCGGCGTACGCGGCCGTGCGTGACAGTGGCGCCGAGATCGTGCACGACCTGCGGGACGAGGACTGGGGCGTGCGGCGCTTCTTCGTGCGCGACCCCAACGGCCGGGTGATCAACGTGCTGAGTCACCGCTGAGCGGGATCGATGATGTGCAGGGGCACGTCCTGGCCGATCCGCCACAGGGTCGGGATGACGTGACCCGTGCGCGCCCGCTCGTACTCAGCCTCGGTGAGCGCGGCGACCTGCAGGAACGTGAGCGTGTCCAGGACGTCGAACTCGGGGTCCACGGTCAGGGCCAGCGCCGTCAGTGACCCTCTCGGGTGCATGCGCATCAGCCGGCCGGGGGCGAGGGGCTGTTCGCGCAGGTCGAGCAGGAGGGCGACGCACCAGTCGGGCGGGGCGGCGTCCGCCGGGCCGCGGGCCACGCGGAGGCTGAGCTCGTAGCCCTGGCCGGTCCCGATGGTGATCAGGTGCCAGTGGGGGAGCGGGAGGCCGGCCGCGTACCCGCGGATGGCGCCTCCGGCGAGGTCTCCCCATGGCTGGGCTTCGCCGTAAACCTTTTCCAGTGCTGCCTCGATCTTTCCGTGCATTCCTCTCACGTTATGGGATAGGGCTTGCGAACGTACAACCCTCGTGCGTACAGTGTTCGCATCGAGAGTAAGACGTACGCAAGGGAGTTTCCCGATGAAGGTCATGGCCATCCTCACCGCCGCGACGCTCGCGGCCCCCACGCCCGCCACGTCCGACCTGCGGCGTGACGTCGAGGCGGTGCACGCCACGGGCGCCGTGGGTGTGCTCAGCGAGGTGATCACCCCGTCCGCGCGGCAGCGCGCACGGGCCGGCGTCGGCGACCTGGCCGCCGGGAGCCCGGTGCCGTTCGACGCGCGGTTCCGGGTCGGCAGCGTGACGAAGTCGTTCGTGGCCACGGTGGTGCTGCAACTGGCCGGCGAGGGCAGGTTGACGCTGGACGACACCGTGGAGCGCTGGCTGCCCGGCCTCGTGCGGGGCAACGGCAACGACGGCTCCAAGATCACCGTCCGGCAGCTCCTGCAGCACACCAGCGGCCTGTACGACTACAACGCCGACCTCCTGCGGGGACAGCTGACCGAGGAGGGCTGGCGGGCCGAGCGGTTCCGCTCGTTCCGCCCGGAGCGGCTCATCGCCATGGCCACGGCCCACGCGCCGCACTTTCCGCCCGGCACCGGCTGGGCCTACTCCGCCACCAACTACGCCCTCGCCGGCCTGGTGATCCGCGCCGTGACCGGCCAGACCTGGGAGCAGCAGGTACGGCAGCGCGTCATCGAACCCCTGGGCCTGCGTGACACCTCCACCCCAGGCGAGTCCCCCTTCCTCCCGAGCCCGAAGGCGCACGGCTACACCCGCTTCGCCCCCGGCGCCCACCTGGTCGACGTCACCGTCCAGAACCAGACCCACGGCAACGCGGCGGGCGCGCTGACCAGCAGCCCGCGCGACCTGGCCAGGTACTTCCGCGCACTGCTGGGTGGTGAGCTGCTGGCCCCCGCGCAGCTGGGCGAGATGAAGAAGACCGTGCCGGCCAAGGGCTGGGAGGCGTTCCACCCCGGCGCGCGTTATGGGCTCGGGCTGGTGTGGCGCCCGCTCGGCTGCGGCGGCGGCTACTGGAGCCACAGCGGCACCAACCTCGGCTACCGCAACTGGGACGGCGTGACCGAGGACGGCAAGCGCTCCGTGGCGGTCTCGGCCACCATCACCCGCTCGGCCGAGGAGGTCCAGGCCGACCTGACCACGATGAAGGCCATGGACCGGCTGGTCGAGAACGCCCTGTGCGCGAAGCGGTGAGAGTGCGGCGAACCAAAAGATCGACGGCGGAGTCCAACACCACATGATCAGCATGACGCTATCCCTGGTGCTGGCGCTCTCGCCGGCGACCGCGACCGAGATCCCGAAGAACTTCCTGCTCAGCGAACCCGACGCACGCAAGATCCTTAGTCCGGATGACGCGGCCGAACAGGGCTACAAGATCAGCGACAAGCTCACCAGGCCGCTGGTGCTTAACCCGTGCGTGCACCGGCGGGC
Source organism: Nonomuraea endophytica (assembly GCF_014203235.1). Classification (GTDB taxonomy): domain Bacteria; phylum Actinomycetota; class Actinomycetes; order Streptosporangiales; family Streptosporangiaceae; genus Nonomuraea; species Nonomuraea endophytica. Next base: position 169,386 of record NZ_JACHIN010000012.1, read on the forward strand.
CGTCGACCGCGGCCGCCTGGCGGCCCGCACGATCACGTTCTGGAGCAGCGCACCGAGCGGCTCGGCAGAACAACTCGTCCTGTACAAGAGCCCGGGGGCCGCCCACGCCGCGTTCACCCAGCTGCGCGCCGAGGTCAAGCGGTGCGCGAGCAAGAGGGACCCGGCCGCCCCGGCTCTCAAGATCCGGTGGCGGACGAGCAAGGCCAAGGCGGGCGACGAGTCGATCGGCATGGGCTACCAGACCTGGCAGGACGGCATCGTGAACGAGACGGTCACCGGCGTCGTCGCGCGCAGGGGCAGCGCGCTGATGATCTACACGACCTCCGACGGCTACTACAACCCGGGCGGGCTGACCAAGACCGCCAGGAAGATGGCGGCCAAGGTCTGCGCGCTGCCCGGAGTCTGCTGAGCGGGTCAGTGGGGGGCGAAGCCGTGCAGCAGGGCCTCGACGACGGCTTCCACGGTGGGCAGCTCCTTCTCCAGCAGGCCCCGGTAGACGACCACGCCGACGAACATGTCGCTCAGTAGCCACAGGTCGGCGTCCTCGCGCACCTCGCCGCGGGCGAGCGCGTTGTCGTAGATCTCCCATGAGCGGGCCATCCTCGACCGCATCGCCTCGCGCAGGATCTCGGCCACACCGGGGTCGCGGCCGGCCTCGCCGTACATCTGCCTGGCGGCGGGGCCCATCGCCTTCCAGGCCTCCATCGTCTCGGTGACGACCACGCGCAGGTCACCGGCGAACGACCCGGTGTCGGGCATCGCCACTTTGGCGTCCATGGCCGAGCCGAGCGCGTCGAGCAGAAGGTCCCGTTTGGTGGCGTAGCGGCGGAACACGCTCGCCCTGCCCACGGAGGCGGCCTCGGCCACCTCGTCCATGGTGAAATCCAGGCCTTTCGTGAAGATCAGGGTGGTCGCCGCCCGCTTGATGCGGACATCCACTTCCGGATCGGGCTTGCGCGCCATAAGTGAGACTCCTAGTATCAGATACTATGCGTATCAGAATCCTCATCATAGGCGCGGGACCCGGTGGATTGGTCGCGGCGCGCTCACTCACGACTGCCGGACACGACGTGGAGATCCTTGAGCGGGCTCCGGAGCCGCGCACGGAGGGCGGCTCCGTCACCTTGTGGCCGGGCTCGATCCGCATCCTGCGCGAGCTCGGGGCGGACCCGACCGACCTGGGCAGCCGGCTGACCCAGCTGGAGGGGTGGTCGCCGGAAGGCGAACCGTTGATGAAGGTCGACCTGCTGCGCGCCGAACGCAAATACGGCGCCCCCAGCGTGCACATCTCCCGCAGAGACCTGGTCGAACGCCTGGTCGATGGGGTGCCCGTCCGCTACGGAAGCGAGGTCGTGGGGGTCGACCCCGACCGGGCCGAGGTCACGCTGGCCGACGGGAGCACCGTCAGCGGAGACATCCTGATCGGCGCCGACGGCCGCAATTCCGCGGTACGGCGGGCGCTGGGAAAGGAGGATCCGGCCCGGCGCACCGAATGGGTCACCTGGCAGACCTTCGCCGACGTTCCCCTGGAGCTGGTCGACACCGGGCGCTCCCTGGTCATCACCGGCGAGGAGGGGATGATGGGCCTGACCCCGGCGGGCCCCGGCAGGGTGCTGAACTGGTTCGAGCTGCGCACCGGGCCGGGCCGTCCGCTCTGGCTGGACGAGGTCGACCCGATCGGCCGGCTCAAGGAGGTCTTCGGCGACTGGAAGGGCCTGGTGCCCGAGGTGCTGTCGTCGGTGACCGAGATGCAGGCGTTCCCGCACTGGCGGCACAAGGTGCCGGCGGTCTGGGGACGCGGGCCCACCACGCTCCTGGGCGACTCCGCCCACACGATGCCCCCCAGCCTCGGCCAGGGCACCAACCAGGCGATCGAGGACGCCTGGCTGCTGACCCGTTCGCTGGGCGACCTGCGCGGCTACGAGCGGACCCGGGCCAAGCAGCTGCGCCTGCCCGCCAGGCTGGCCGGTGACGAGATCGCCAACCGGCCGGGCAGGAAGATGCCCGGCGGGCCGATGAGCGTCTTGTACACCTGGTGGATCCGCAAGTCGAGCGGCTACCTCTCGGCCATGGCGTGACTCAGAGGACCTTGAGCGCCAGGCGCCTGCCCCGGCCCTGGCTGTTGACGAGCGCGAACCAGAGCGTGAAGACCTGGTCGAGCACGTCGTGGCGGTCGGGGCCGAGGTGGACGGGGTTGAGGCCGACGTCGCGGACGACGCGTTCGACGATCTCGCGGTCGGCCTCCGCGGCGGAGTAGAACAGGTCGGCCACGACGCCGTCGAAGACGGGTTCGGCGAAGTTCTCCCAGCCGAGGGCATTGAAGGCCCGGGTGTAGCGGGCTTCGGGGGCCAGGGCGGCGAACTCGGCGGCATTGTGCATCGCGCCACCGTCGAACTTGTTGGCCGCGTCGATGACGACCTTGCCCGCGAGTTCGCCGGCGTGGTCTCGGGCGAAGCCGGCGACGACCTCGCCGGGGATGGCGATGATCACCGCTTCGGCGCCGTTCAGGGCGGCGCGTACCGAGCCTTCCGGGGTGCGGGAGCCGTAGCGGACGTCGTGTCCGGCCGCGGCGAGCGCCTCACCCAGTGTCCGGCCGACGTGGCCCGTGCCGATGACTGCGACATCCATGGAGAACTCCCAACGGGGTTGGCGGGGGGTGTGGCGGATCCTCGGGCTCTACCAGGTGCCGGCGACCTGGCGGATCGGGGCGTTGAGGCGGTTGAAGAGGTTCGTGGTGGCGATCATGAGCAGGATCGAGGCGAGCTGCTGCTCGTCGAAGTGGTCGGCGGCGTTGTTCCAGACCTCGTCGGAGACCGAGTCGGGGCGGTCGGCCAGCCGGGTCGCGGCCTCGGCCAGCTCCAGCGCGGCGCGCTCGGAGTCGGTGTAGTAGGGGGCCTCGCGCCAGGCGGCGACCAGGCCGATGCGCTCGTCGCTCTCGCCGAGCTTGCGCAGGTTCTTGAGACCGGCGTCGACGCAGAAGCTGCACCCGTTGACCTGGCTGACGCGCAGGTGGATCATCTCCAGCAGTTCGTGGGGCAGGCCCTGCGACTGCGCGGCCTTCATCAGCTCCATGATCGGCTTCATCGCGGCGGGGATGATCGTCGCGGGGTTCTTCATCCGGGCTTCCATTTTGTCCTCTTTCGTCGTTGTTGCTGTGAGAACAGATTGGCCGCCCGAGTTGATACATTCGCTATGCGTCGACGATGGGGTGACAAATGGTGCGATTTACGCTTCTTGGGCCGGTCCAGGTGATCGTCGATGGGGGTCCGCTGGCGGGCATCGCCCCGCGGCACCGCGCGGTCCTGGCCTATCTGCTGCTCAACGCCGGACGGGTCATCAGCATCGACCGGCTGATCGAGGCCATGTGGGGCTACGACCAGCCCGACACCGCCCGCTCGCAGGTCCACGCCTCGATCACGGCGATCCGCAAGGCGCTGCGCGGCGCTGGCGACGGCGACCTGCTGGAGACGCGGGCCGGCGGCTACGTCGTGAACCCGGCCCAGGGGCAGGTGGACGCGCAGGAGTTCACCGAGCTGGTGACGCTCGGCGACCTGCGCGGGGCGCTGAAGCTGTGGAACGGCGAAGCGCTCGAGGACGTGCACGCGCACTACGTCTCCGGAGCCCGCGACCTCTGGAACGACCGGCGGCTGACCGCCTACGAACGCCTGGCCGAGACCGAGCTCGCCGCCGGCCGCCACGCGGAACTGCTCGACGACCTGGCCGCCCAGGTCACCGCCAACCCGATCAGGGAGAAGCTGAGCGGGCACCTGGTCCTGGCGCTGCACCGCTCGGGCCGGCAGGCCGACGCCCTGGCCGCGGCCCGCGCGTACCGCACGGCGCTCGCCGACGAGCAGGGGCTGGACCCCGGGCACGCGTTCGCCGAGCTGGAGCGAGCGGTGCTGAACGACGATCCTTCACTGCGCCTGGCCGAGGTCGCCGAGCCCGTCCAGCCGCCGGCGCCGGCCGGGCCGTCGCGGCGGACCTTCCTGCCCTACGACATTCCGGATTTCTCCGGACGTACCGCTGAGCTGGAACGGCTCGCGGACGAGCAGGAGGCGGCCCTCGTCACGATCGACGGCATGGCCGGGATCGGCAAGACCACCCTCGCCGTGCACGTGGCGCACCAGCTGACCGGCCGTTACCCGGACGGCCAGCTCTTCCTCGACCTGCAGGCCCACACCGCGGGCAGCACCCCGGTCGACTCCGCCGCCGCGCTGGAGGCCCTGCTGCGCCAGCTCGGCGTGCCCGTGGACCTGATCCCGGCGACCCTGGTCGAGCGCAGCGCCCTGTGGCGGGCCGAGCTGGCCGGCCGCCGGGTGCTCGTCGTCCTGGACAACGCCCTCGACGCCGACCAGGTACGCCCCCTGCTGCCCGGCGGCTCCGACACCCTCGTCCTGGTCACCAGCAGGCGGCGGCTGGTCGGCCTGGACGGCGCCCGCGCCCTGTCCGTCGAGGTCCTGGGCGAGCAGGACGCCGTCGAGCTGTTCGGCCGGATCGTCGGCGACCGCGCGAAGGACGAGCCCGAGGCGGTCCGCGAGGTGCTGGAGCTGTGCGGCTACCTGCCGCTCGCCATCCGGATCTCGGCCGCCCGCCTGCAGCACCGCCAGCGCTGGACGGTCGCCTACCTGGCCGGCAAGCTGCGCGACCAGCGACGGCTGCTGGACGGGGTGTCGGCCGCGTTCAGCATCTCCTACGAGCAGCTCGACGAGGACGAGCAGCGGATGTTCCGCCTGCTCGGGCTGGTCCCCGGCCGCGACATCGACCCGGACGGCGCCGCCGCCCTGGCAGGCATCTCCGAGGACGACGCGGAGGAACTGCTCGAAAGCCTGCTGGACGCCCACATGCTCCTGCAGCTCGAACCCGGCAGGTACACCTTCCACGACCTGCTCCGCGAGCACGCCCGCTCGCTCGGCGGCGACGACGGCGCGATCCTGCAGCTGCTCGTCTACTACCTGCACCGCTCGCGGGCGGCGATGGACCGGCTCTTCCCCGACAGCATCGTGCAGCGCGAGGGCATCCCGCAGCCGCAGTCGCCGATCCCGCCGATCCGGGACGCCGATGAGGCGCTCACCTGGCTCGACGCCGAGCGTTCCAACATCATCGTGACCGCGTTGCACGGCCCGGAGGTCTGCCTCGGCTTCATGGGCCTGGCGCTGCGCCCGTACCTCGACCGGCAGGCGCACCACGACGACGCCCTGACCCTGCACAACCTGGTCCTGCGGCGCAGCCGCAAGCTCGGCAGCCACGGCTTCGAGGCGCAGGCGCTGACCGACCTGTCCTGGACCTACTGGCGGCTCGGCCAGTACGAGCAGGCGGAGGAGCACGCGAACCAGGCGCTGGAGGCGTGCGAGCAGCCGCACGAGGAGGCGCGGGCCCTGCTCACGCTGGGCAACGTCGCCCAGCGCAGGCGCCAGGACGAGCAGGCGGAGCAGTACCTCAAGCGGGCGCTGGACCTGACCCGCATCGGCGCTGACACGTGGGGTGAGGCGCACGTCCTCGGCTACCTCGCCCTCGTCCTCGACCGGGCCGGGCGCCCGGAGGAGGCCCGCAGGCACCTCGACGTGGCGCTGGCGCTCCACCGCAAGATCGGCAACCCGGGCGGCGAGGCGCTGGTGCTCAACCACCTCGGCGTCGTAGCCCGCCACCAGGGCCAGCTCGGCCAGGCGCGCACCCGGCACGAGGAGGCCGCCGCGCTCTACCGCAAGCTCGGCAACATCACCGACGAGGCGGTCGCGCTCAACGGGCTGGCCGAGGCGGCCGACGATCCCGCACGGGCGGCCGAGGAGCACGCGGCCGCGCTGGCGCTGGCCGACGCCTCCCGCAACCGGCCCGAGCAGGCCCGCGCGCACGACGGCCTGGCCCGCGCCCATCTCACGCTGGGCCACTCCGACCAGGCCCGCGAGCACGGCCGGCTGGCGCTCGACCTGTACGGGGAGCTCGGCGTGCCCGAGGCGGAAGAGGTGCGCGCCCTGCTCGAACGCGCGGGGTAGGGGCCCTCGGGCAGGTCTGACAGTTGCCGACCGACCGGTCGGTCGATATCGTCAAAGTATCGACCGACCGGTCGGTAGAGGCGTGGAAGGAATCTGTCATGACCCATGTCCAAGGCACCGTCGCCCCCGGCTTCGAGGCCGTCCGCGAGGCGTTCGAGCGCAACTTCACCGACAGCGGCGAGGTCGGCGCCGGGCTGGCCGTCTACCGGCACGGCAACGCCGTCGTCGACCTGTGGGGCGGCGAGGCCGACCCGGACACCCACCGCCCCTGGAACCGGGACACGCTCGCCGCCATCGCCTCCACCTGCAAGACGTTCGCGTCCGGCGCGCTGCTGCGGCTGGTCGAGCGGGGAGAGGTGAACCTGGAGACGCCGGTGGCGCACTACTGGCCCGACTTCGCCCAGAACGGCAAGGGCGACATCACCGTCCGCACCCTGCTCGCCCACCGCGCCGGACTGCCCAGCATGCACATGCGCCCCGTCACCTGGGAGGACCTGCGCGACTGGACCCCGATCACCGAGACCCTCGCCGCGGCCACCCCGGAATGGCCGCCCGGCACCCGGCACGGCTACCACGGCGTCACCATCGGCCACCTCGCCGGGGAGATCGTCCGCCGCGTGACCGGGATGACGCTGAGCGCGTTCCTCGAAGCGGAGATCACCGGCCCGCTCGGCCTCGACTGCTACGTACGCGTGCCCGACCCCGCGCTGCCGAGGCTGGCCAAGATGGTCCTGCCGGACGAGCAGGCCGTGCAACTCGGCATGCAGGTGCCGGAGATGGCGGACTTCGTCCAGGCGCTCGGCGACCCCGACACCCTGAGTTACCGCGCCTTCTACGGCAGCGTCACCCAGCAGTGGGACGACTCCAACAACCCCCGCACCTACCAGGTGGAGAGCCCCTCCATGGACGGCGTCGCCTCCGCCCACTCCCTGGCCCGCTACTTCGCCGCCATGATCGGCGAGGTCGACGGCATCCGGCTCTTCTCTCCCTGGCTGCTCGACAAGATCCGCACCCCGCAGTCGGACGGCATCGACGAGCTCCTCAAGGTCCGCACCGCCTGGGGGCTCGGCTTCCTCGTGCCAGGAGGACCCTTCTGGCCCGCGCCGGAACACCTCAAGGGCCTGTTCGGCGGCAGCGGCGCCACCGGCTCGTTCGCCTTCGCCGACCCCGAGCGCGGGCTGGGGTTCGGCTACGTGCCCAACCGCGGCTCCGAACTGCTGGAGGGCGGCGACTTCCGGGTCAAGTCGCTGGTCGAGGCCCTCTACAGGGCCGTGCTGTGAAGGCCCCGATCACGATCGTGCGCGACGCGGAGATGCCCATGCGCGACGGCGTCGTGCTGCGCGGCGACGTCTGGACGCCGGACGACGGGCGCCGCCGCCCCGCCGTGCTGATCCGCACGCCGTACGGACGGACGGGGACCAACAACGACTTCCTGCGCCCGCTCGAATGCGTGCAGGGCGACTACGCCTGCGTCGTGCAGGACACGCGCGGCCGCGCGGGCTCCGACGGCGAGTGGACGATCTTCATGGCCGAGCAGGAGGCCCGCGACACCCACGACAGCGTCGAATGGGCCGCGGCGCAGCCGTGGTGCGACGGCAACGTCGTCATGGCCGGGGCCTCCTACCTGGGGATCGTGCAGCTGCTCGGCGCCGCCGAGCGCCCGCCGCACCTGCGCGCGATCGCGCCCGGCATGACCAGCAGCGCCGAACTCGACCGCGCCGCCGGCGGCGTCATGCGGGTCAACGAGGTCATGGCGTGGCTGGCGTTCATGGCCATGGACTGGCTGGAGCGCGAGCGGGCAGCCGGGCGTCCCGCCGACCCCGGAGCCGCTCACGAGCTGTGGGAGCTCGCCACCGACCCGGCCGCCGCCCTGCGCACGCTGCCGCTGAAGGACCTGCCGCAGTTCGCCGCGGTGCCGGGCTTCCCGCTCGACGTGGGCAAGATGCTGGCGTACGGCACGCCCGGCATCGCCGAGTCGTTCGCCTACGAGGCCGTCGAGGTGCCTGCCCTGAGCGTCACCGGCTGGTTCGACAACCACTGCGACTCCACCGTCGAGAGCTTCCTGCGCCTGCGGGCGATCCACGGCGACCGGCACCGGCTCATCGTGGGCCCCTGGTCGCACGACGGCCGGCTCGGCTACTGCCAGGGCGAGGTCAGCTTCTCCGCCCGCGGCGACGCCTCGGTGCTCGGCCTGTCCGCCCAGCACCTGGCCTTCTTCGACGAACACGTGCGGGGCGTCCCCTCCGCCGCGCCCGCCGTCAGGTACTTCCTCATGGGCGCCGACGAGTGGCGCGAGGCGGACCGGTGGCCGCCGCCGGGCGAACTCAGGACGCTGTACCTGGAGGACGACGGCCGCCTGGGCCCGCGACCTCCGGCGGACGAGCACCCCGACCACTACGCCTACGACCCGGACGACCCCGTCCCCACCCGCGGCGGCCGGGTGGTCAACCTGGGCCGGCTGGTGCCGGGCCCGCTCGACCGCTCCCGACTGGAAGAACGCCCCGACGTCCTGTGCTACACCTCGCCCGTCCTGGACGAGCCGCTCGACGTGGTGGGCCAGGTGACGGTACGGCTGTTCGCCGCGTCGTCGGCCCGCGACACCGACTTCGCCGCCAAGCTCGTCGACGTCTTCCCCGACGGCCGCGCGCTGGCCGCGGCCGATGGCGTCCAGCGAGCCCGCCACCGGCACGGACCGGACATCGAGCAACTTCTGGAGCCGGGAACGGTCGAGGAATACACCATCGGCCTCGGCCACACCGCCTGGCACTTCCCGGCCGGGCACCGCGTCCGGCTGGAGATCACCAGCAGCGACTTCCCCGCCTACGACCGCAACATGAACACCGGTGAGCCGGTCGGCTCCGACGCCGCCGGGGTGGTGGCCCACCAGACCGTGCACCACAGCGTGCGGTATCCGTCGCGGCTGGAGCTGCCGGTCCTGTCAGAAGGGCACGGTCCGACCCCGTAGCAGGGTCGGCGGGCGCAGATGCTCGCCATAGACGTCCGCCAGCCGGTCGGCCCGCTCGGTGAAGGCGCGCAAGCCGTACTGGTTGACGAACTGGAGTGTGCCGCCCGACCACGGCGCGAAGGCGAGCCCGAGCACGCTGCCGACGTTCGCGTCGGCGCTGGAGGTCAGGACCCCGTCCTCCAGGGCGCGCACGCTCTCCAGCGCCTGGGCGAACAGCAGCCGCTCGCGCACGTCCCGCTCCGGAATGGGCCGGTCGCCGCCGAAGCGCTCGGCCAGCCCCGGCCACAGGCGCTTGCCCGCCCGGTCGGGGTAGTCGTAGAAGCCACCGCCTCCGGCCCGTCCAGGGCGGTTCATCTCCTCGACCATCCAGGTGAAGACGCCGTAGGCGGTGGTGTGGCCCAGCTCGCGGCCGTCGGCCGCCGCGTCCGCCTCGTTCTGGCGGCGCACCCTGAGCATGGTGGCCAGGGCGACCTCGTCGCTGACCGCCAGCGGGCCCACGGCCATGCCCGCCTTGCGGGCGGCGTTCTCCACGAGCGCCGCCGGCACGCCCTCCGCGAGCATGGCCGCGCCCTCGGCCGTGTAGGAGACGAACACCCGCGAGGTGTAGAAGCCGGGGCCGTCGTTGACGAGGATCGGCGTCTTGCCGATCTGCCGGGCGAAGGCGAAGGCCAGCGCGAGCGCAGCGTCCCCGGTCCGCTCGCCGCGCACGACCTCCAGCAGGGGTACGCGCTCCACGGGCGAGATGAAGTGCAGACCCACCAGGTCACCGGGGGCCCGCAGCCCCTCGGCCAGCCCGGTGATCGGCAGCGTTGAGGTGTTGGAGGCCAGCACGGCGGCGCCGTCCTCGGCGGCGGCCAGCACGCGGCGCTTGAGCGCGCGGTCCTCGAAGACGGCCTCGACCACGAGGTCGCACCCGGCGATCGCGCTGCCCGGCGCGGCGAGGTGGTCGACGGCCGTGCCGCAGGCGGCGGCGCTCATCCGGCCCTGGGCGACCTGCCGCCGCAGCCGGCGCACGACCTCGTCGTGCCCCCGCTCGGTCGCCTCCTCGTTCACGTCGGTGAGCACCACCTCGATGCCCGCCGCGGCGGCGACCGCCGCGATCCCGGCGCCCATCATCCCGGCGCCGATCACGCCGAGCCGCCGTACCCCGCCGGTGGACCTGGCCCGCCTGGTGACCTCGTTGCGGCCGTACCAGTGGCAGCCGATCATGTTCTTGGCCACCTGGCCGGTGGCGAGCGCGACCAGGTGCCGGGTCTCGGTGCGCAGGGCGGTGTCCACGTCCACCCGGACGGCCTCCGCCGCGCAGGCCAGGATCCGCTCATGGGCGGGCAGGGTGCCGTGGGTCCTGGCGTACAGGCGGGCGGCGGCGATCTCGAAGAAGCGCGGGGGTGCGGCGGGCGCCGGGTCGTCCCATGGTTGTTTCGCATCGGGGTGGGCGGCTATCCACGCGCGGGCCTCGCCGATCAGCTCGCGGGCCGGGACGAGCCGGTCCACGAGCCCGGCGTCGAGCGCCCGGCGTGGCGGCAGCCGTTCTCCCTCCATGAGAAGCGGCAGGGCGGCGGCGGGGCCCAGCAGGCGGACGGTCCGCACCACCCCGCCACCGCCGGGCAGTAGCCCGAGCGTGACCTCGGGCAGGCCGAGACGGATCGCCGGGTCGTCGGCGCAGAGGCGGTGGTGGCAGGCGAGGGCCAGTTCCAGCCCGCCGCCGAGCGCGGAGCCGCCGATCACGGCCACCACGGGCCGGCCGAGGCGCTCCAGCCTGCGGAAGGCGTCCTTGGTGCGGCCGAGTTGCTCGGCGAACCCGGGCGCGTCGGCGGGGGTGAGGGAGTAGATCTGGTCGAGGTCGGCGCCGACGGCGAAGGTGGTCTTGGCGGAGGCGACGATCACGCCGGTGACGTGCTCGCGCTCCGACTCCAGGCGGTCGAGCGCCGCGGCCAGGGCGGTGCCGAAGACGGCGTCCAGCGTGTTGACCGGGCGGTCGGGCCGGTCGAGCGTGAGCGTGACGATGCCGTCGTCGTCGCGGTGGTAGCCGATCGCCATCACACGTCCCTCTCGATGATCGTGGCGATGCCCATGCCGGCGCCCACGCACAGCGTGGCCAGGCCGCGCCGCAGGTTCCGGCGCTCCAGCTCGTCCAGCAGGGTGCCGAGGATGACGCAGCCGGTGGCGCCGAGCGGGTGCCCGAGCGCGATCGCGCCGCCGTTGACGTTGATCCGGTCGGGGGAGAGGCCGAGGTCGCGGGCGTACTTGAGCACCACGGCCGCGAACGCCTCGTTGACCTCGAAGAGGTCGATGTCGTCGAGCGTGAGCCCGGCCCTGGCCAGCGCCTTGCGGGTGGCGGGGACCGGGCCGGTGAACATCAGCGTCGGCTCGGTGCCGACCACCGCGGTCGCGACGATCCTTGCGCGTGGCGTCAGGCCCAGCCGTTCGCCCGCGCCCGCACTGCCGATCAGCATGACGGCGGCGCCGTCCACGATCTGGGAGGAGTTGCCCGCGGTGTGGATGTGCTCGACCCGCTCGACCTGGGGATAGCGGCCGATGGCGACCGCGTCGAACGTCTCGCCGGCCTGGGCGAAGCTCGGCGACAGCCCGGCCAGCCCCTCCATCGTGGTCTGCGGTCTGATCGCGTCGTCATGATCCAGTACGGCGAGGCCGTCGGCACCGGTCACCGCGACGAGCGAGCGGTCGAAGTACCCCTTGTCCCTGGCCCGCGTGGCACGGCGCTGCGACGACAGCGCGTAGGCGTCCACCTCGCCGCGGGTGTAGCCCTCCAGCGTCGCCAGCAGGTCGATGGCCACTCCTTGGGGCACGTACCCGGTGCGCAGCGCCGTCTCCGGATCGTCCATCCAGGCGCCGCCGGCCGAGCCCATCGGCACCCGGGACATCGACTCCACACCGCCCGCCACCACCAGGTCCTCGAACCCTGACCGGATCTTCATGGCCGCCAGGTTCACCGCCTCCAGGCCCGACCCGCAGAACCGGTCGATCTGCACACCGGGGGTGTCGAGGTCGAGCCCGGCCACCAGGGCGGCGATGCGGGCGATGTCGCTGCCCTGCTCGCCGACGGGGCTGACACAGCCGAGGACGACGTCGTCGACCTGCGGGCCGTCCAGGTGGTTGCGGTCGGCCAGGGCGCGCAGAACCTGCGCGGCGAGGTCGACGGGGCGGATGCCGCGCAGCGCGCCGCGTTTGCTGAGGCCGCGCGGCGTGCGCACGGCGTCGAAGATGAGGGCTTCCACGGTGCCGACGCTAGGAACGGCGGCGGACCCGGCCAATGACCCTGCCGTCCGCGATCCCTGACCCTGCCGTCCCAAAGCAGCCGGCGGGCACGCCGGTGACCGCGCGCCCGGGATGGGCGCGCTGGTCTTATGGCCGGTAGGCGCGCGGGGTGGTGCCGGTCCAGCGTTTGAAGGCGCGGTGGAACGCGCTCGGCTCCGAGAAGCCGAGCCGCCTGCTCAGCTCCTCAATGGACAGGTCGCCTCGGGCCAGCGCTGACACCGCGGCGTCCCGCCTGAACCGGTCGCGTACGCGCTGGTAGGAGGTGCCTTCGGCGCGCAGGCGGTGCCGTAGGCCGGCGGGGCTGACGGCCAGCCGGGCGGCGGTCGCGGCCAGGTCGGGACCGCCCTCGGCGAGCACCTTCCTGACCTGCCCGGCCACGTCGCCGGAGTAGTCACCGCGCTCCACCAGCTCGGCCGGGTACCGGCGCAGGAACGGCGTCAGCGCCGCCTCGTCGCGCAGCACCGGCCGGTCGAGCGCCGCCCGGTCGAACCCGATCGCGGGCCGCGCCCGCCCGAACAGGCACCCGCACCCGTAGAACGCGTCGTACTCCAGCACGTACGGCGGCCGCCCATGCGGAAACTCCGCCCGCCGCAGCTCCAGCCCACCCCCCACCAGCCAGCTGGCGAACCGGTGCCACGCCCCCAGCACGAGCTCGACCAGGTGGTCGGCAGGCTGCGGGAACCCGGTCAGCGTGAACTCCAGCCGCGCCACCCGCCCGCTCTCCACCAGCCTGATCGTCACCCCGATGGCGAAGAGGTCGTAGAAGGCGGCCCCGCGCAGCAGCGCGGTGCGCAGGTCGGGGCCGTGCACGGCGAGCGCCGCCATGGTCGCGAAGGTGCCGAGCCGGCTCGGGGCCGGGCCGAACCCGAGCAACTCGTCGTCGAGCGCGGTCCAGAGGTGCCGGACCAGGCGGGCGTACTGCTGTGTGGTGACCGTGCGGGCCTCCGGCTCGATGCCCGAGCGGGCGAGCGCCCGGCCGACGTCGAGGCCGCGGCGGCGGGCGCCGGCGAGGCAGGCGTGCACGAGCCGTCCCGAGATCCGTCTGTCCATGTCGGCCCCTTTCTGCCACCATCATATGAATGAGTGTTCATACAGAACAGCCCGTCATCGACATCTGTGACGGCGTCCACGACTCCGGCTCATGGCTGGCGCTGCTGCGCGGGCTGTCGGCGGACGCGCCGCACTTCCTGGAGTTCCTGGCCGGCGCCATGAGCGTGGTAGCCGGCCTCGACCCCGCGCGCACCCGCGATCAGCTCGCCCGCGATCCCGCGACGGCACTCGCCGCGCTGGCCGACGGGCTGGCCGTCGACGACGGCGCCCACGTGGAACGGCTGCGCGCCGCCGGCGTCCGCCACCAGGTGCTGCACGGCTCCCACTACCGCCTGCCCGGCGGCGAGAGCGTGAACGACCGGGTGGCCGCGCGCGCCGCCCGGCATCCGGGCCTGCTGAGCGGCTGGTGCGGTGTCGACGCGCGCGATCCGGCGGCGGCGGTCGCCGAGATCGACCGGTGTGCGGCGCTCGGCATGCGCGGGGTGGTCATGCTGCCCTTCGCCTCGGGCGTGCCCGCCGACGACCCCGCCAGTCACCTGATCTACCGGCACGTCGCCGGGCTGGGGCTGCCGCTGTGGCTGCACTGCGGGCTGAACCTGTCGCGCACCAGCCCGATGACCACCCCGGCCGAGCTGGACCTGGTCGCCGGGCGTTATCCGCGGATGCCGGTGGTGGCCGGGCACGGCGGCTGGCCTTACGTGGGAGAGCTGGTGGCGGTGATGATGCGCCAGCCCAACGTCTATCTCGACACCTCAGGGCACGATCCGCGGGCGATGGCGGCCCCGGGCTCCGGGTGGGAGCCGCTGCTGTTCCATCTGCGGGGGGCGTTGCGCCGCCGGGTGGTGTTCGGCAGCGCGGCCTGGACCCACGCCTCCACCCAGGAGCGCTCGGTCGCCGCCGTGCGTGGGCTGGGCCTGGAGGAACGGCACGAGCGGGCCTGGCTGCACGACAACGCGGCGGCTCTTCTCGGCCTTCCCCTGGCCATCTCGGCTTCTGATGCTTAATATGAATGAACGTTCATAGAGCAAGGAGTTGAATCTTGGCTGGAATCATGGCGTACGGGGGCTACCTCCCTGCGCACCGGATCCGCCGCTCGCGCATCGGGGAGGCGCTCGGCACCAGGCCGGGGGCCGGCACCAGGACGGTCGCCTCCTACGACGAGGACACCACCACCATGGGCGCGGAGGCGGCCAGGGTCGCGCTGCACGGCCTGCCGGGGCCGGAGGAGGTGAGGGGCCTCTTCTTCGCCACCTCTGACCCGGTCTACCTGGACAGGTCCAACGCCGCCGCCGTACACGCGGTGCTGTCGCTCGACCCGTCCGTGCCCGCGGTCGACATGTGCGGCGCGGTGCGCTCCGGCGTCGGCGCCCTGCGCGCCGGACTGCACGCGGGCGCGCCCACACTCGTCGTCCTGTCCGACATCCGCGCCGGCCTGCCCGGCGGCGCCGACGAACGCGACGGCGGCGACGGCGCCGCGGCGCTCGTCGTGGGCACGGACGGGGAGGTCGTGGCGGAGTGGATCGGCGACGCGGCCAGGACCGAGGAGTTCCTGAGCCGCTGGCGCGAGCCCGGCGAGCGGCACTCCCGCCACTGGGAGGACCGCTTCGTCGAGGAGGTCCACGTGCCCGCCGGGCGGCTGGTGCTGGAGGAGGCGCTGAAGTCCGCCGGCCTGACCGCGGCCGACGTCGACCACCTCGTCGTCGCCGGCGCGAGCAGGAGGATCGCCGCCGCGGTCCGCGCCGCCGCGGGCGTCGATGAGCACGCGGCGGCCGACGACCTGCTCGACTCGGTCGGCGAGACCGGCACCGCCCACCTGGCGCTGCGCCTGGCCGCGATCCTGGACCGGGCCGGGCCGGACGAGGTGATCGCGCTCGTGGTCCTCACGGAAGGCGCCGACGCGCTGCTGTTCCGCACCACCGGCCTGCTCGCCGGAAGGCGCAGCGCCTGGCCGACCGCCGCCCAGATCGAGCACTCCAGCGACGACCTGAGCTACGCCACCTACGTCTCCTGGCGCGGATTCCTGCCGCGCGAGCCCATGCGCCGCCCGCTGCCGCCACAGCTCGCCGCCCCCGCCACCCGGCGGATCGGCGCGTGGAAGCTCGGCCTCGTCGGCTCGCGCTGCCTCGCCTGCGACACCCGCCACCTGCCGCCCCAGCGGGTGTGCGGCGCCTGCCGCGCGCTCGACCAGATGCGGCCCGACCCGGTGGCCGGCCTGCCCGCCACCGTCTCGATCGCCACCGTGGACCGGCTGGCCTGGTCGCCGAACCCGCCGCTGATCTACGGGACCGTCGACTTCGACGGCGGCGGCCGGCTGCAGTGCGAGTTCACCGACACGGGGCCGGACGGCGCGCGGACCGGGCTGCGGGTGCGCATGGCCGTACGCAGGACGCACAGCCGCGACGGCGTGCACAACTACTACTGGAAGGCCCGCCCGGAACGAGGGGAGCAATACTGATGGCCGACAGAGGAATCACCGGCAGAGTGGCCGTGGTGGGCGCCGGATGCACACGCTTCGGCGAGCGCCGCGACGCCGGGGCCGACGACCTGCTCATCGCCGCCGCCAACGAGGCCGCCGCGTCCGCGGGCATCGACCTGGCCGACGTGGACGCGTTCTGGCTGGGCACGTTCGGCTCCGGGCACGCGGGCACCGCGCTGTCCAAGCCGCTCAAGCTGGACAACAAGCCCGTCACCCGGGTCGAGAACTTCTGCGCCACCGGCTCCGACGCCTTCCGCAACGCCTGCTACGCCGTGGCCGCCGGCGCGTACGACGTGGTCATGGCGATCGGCGTGGAGAAGGTCATGGACTCGGGACAGGCCGGCATCCCGTTCTTCGAGTTCTTCGACGACGGTACGGCGGTGCCGCACACGCCCCCCGGCACGTTCGGCTACCTGGCCACCGGCTACGCGCAGCGGCACGGCGTGGCCGACGCCGACCTGCGCGCGGCCATGACCCACGTCGCGTGGAAGAACCACCGCAACGGCGCGCTCAACCCCCGCGCCTACTTCCAGCGGGAGATCCCCAAGGAGGTGATCGACCGGCAGCCGCTGCTGGCCGGGAAGCTGAGCCTGCTCGACTGCGGCGGGCTGGCCGACGGCGCGGCCGCCGTCGTGATCACCAGGGCGGAGGACGCGCGCCGCTACACCGGTAAGCCGGTCCTGGTGAAGGCGCTGGCCCTGGCTGCCGGTCCGGGCACCGGCGCCATGGATCCCGGCCACGACTTCTCCTCCTTCCCCGAGGCGGTGGCCGCCGCGCGCAGCGCGTACGCGCAGGCCGGAATCCACGACCCGAGGGCGGAGCTGTCCTTCGCCGAGGTGCACGACTGCTTCACCATCACCGAGATCGTCCTGATGGAGGACCTGGGCTTCTCCGTCCGGGGTACCGCCTGGAAGGACATGGTGGGCGGGGTCTTCGACCGCGACGGCGCGCTGCCGGTCAACCCGGACGGCGGGCTGAAGGCGTTCGGGCACCCGCTCGGCGCCTCCGGCATCAGGATGATCTTCGAGAGCTGGCTGCAGCTACGCGGCGAGGCCGGGGAGCGGCAGATCGACAACGGGCGCACGCTCGCGCTCACCCAGAACATCGGCGGCGATCCCGGCGAATGCGTCTGCCTCATCACCATCCTCGAAGGGCCTTCCCGGTGAGCGGCGACGCGGTCATCGACATGGCCGGGGTCGTGCTCGACGCCGAGTCGTGGGAGTCGTACCTGAGCTGGTTCGCCGCCGACTGCCCGAACTATCTGCGGCTGTTCGGGCGGCGGTTCTGCGGGCTGGCGGGGGTCGAGCACGCGGCGTACCAGAAGGCGCTGGAGCGCGGACCGGACGAGGTGGTGCGGCTGCTGTTGTCGACCGGCCGCCTGGACGTGGACATCGACCGGTATGTCGAGGAACTGGCCGCCGGTGGGGTGGCGCTGCAGGTGATCCACGGCGGCATGACGCCGCTGCGCTCGGGCGGGCTGCTCAACGACCGGGCGGCCGCCTTCGCCCGCCGCCACCCGGAACGGCTGCGCGCATGGGCGGGGCTGAGCATGCGCGACGAGCAGGCGGCGCTGAAGGAGATGCGCAGATGCGTCGGCGACCTCGGCATGGGCGGGGTGTCGGTGACGCACTTCACCGACGTCGCCGACCCGCTCTCGGCCGCCAGCCGGGCGGTCTACGCCGAGGCCGAGCGCCTGGGCGTGCCGGTCTGGATCCACGCCGGGCACAACCTGTCGCCCCGGGTGCCGGTGGACCACTGCGCGTGGCGGCAACTGGACGCGATCGCGCGGGCCCACCCGGACCTGGTGATCGTCGCCGGTCACGGCGGCTGGCCCTGGATGATGGAGATGGTCGCGCTCTGCCAGCGCCATCCCAACGTCTACCTGGAGTTCTCCACCCACCGGCCGTCGCACATGGCGGCCGCGGGGTCCGGCTGGGAGCCGCTGCTGGCCCACGGCCGGGCCACGATCAGGAACAAGGTCCTGTTCGGCAGCGTCGGCTGGGTGCACGAGATGTCCGCGGGCGAACTCGCCGACGAGGTACGCGCGCTGCCGCTCGACGAGGGCACCGTGCGCCGCTGGCTTTACTCCAACGCCGCCCGCGTGCTGGGCACGGCGGCATGAGCACCGCCTTCGCCACGACTCCCGAGGCCGCGGAGTGCGTGGTGCCCCTGGTGCTGCGCCGCCACGCCGAGGAGCGCCCCGGCGAGGTCTTCGCCGTCTTCCAGGACGGCGAGGCGTGGACGGGCGTGCGGGTGCTCCGCGAGACCCTGGCCATGGCCGAGATCCTGCACGAGCACGGCGTACGGCCCGGCGACCTCGTCGTCTCCTGGCTGCCCAACGGACCGGACGCCCTGCGCACCTGGTTCGGGCTCAACGAGCTCGGCGCCGTCTACGTGCCGGTCAACACGGCCCTGCGCGGCAGGTTCCTGGAGCACGTGCTGGCCAACTCCGGGGCCCGGCTCGCGGTCGTCCATCCCTCCCTGGCGCCCCGGCTGGCCTCGGTGGAGACGGCGGCGCTGCGTACCGTCCTGGTCCCCGGTCACACCGCGCCCGAGGTCACCGGCCTCGACGTGACGCCGATCGGTGACCTTCCGGCCGCCCCGCGCCGGGTCTCGACGTACACGCCGCGACCCTGGGACACCTACGGCGTGCTCTACACCTCCGGCACGACCGGGGCGAGCAAGGGCGTGCTGTGCTCGTACGCGCACCTGTGGACGACGGCGGTGGCCTCGTCCGCCGGCGTCATCGGCGCGGGCGACCGATACCTGGTCCAGCTGCCGCTCTTCCACGGCGGCGGCACGATCGGCGTCGCCCTGGCCCTCTACGTCGGCGCCTCGGTGGCGGTGGTGGACGGCTTCGACACCCGCTCGTTCTGGGACCTGGTCCGCCGGACCGGCACCACCGCCTGCACGCTGCTGGGCGCCATGACCTCGTTCCTGTCCGCGCGCGAGCCCGGACCGGACGACCTGGGACACCCGCTGCGCACCGTCTGCATGGTGCCGCTCGGCGAGAACGCCCGGGACTTCGCCCGGCGCTTCGGCGTCGACGTCTACACGCTGTTCAACATGACCGAGGTCAGCACGCCGCTGCTGTCGGAGCGCAACCCGGACAGGGCGGGGGCCTGCGGCCGGGTGCGCCCCGGCGCGGAGGTGCGGCTGGTGGACGCGCACGACCGGGAGGTGCCCGACGGCGAGACCGGCGAGATGATCGTCAGAACGGCCGCGCCCTGGGCGATGAACCACGGCTACCACGCGATGCCCGAGGCGAGCGCGGCGGCCTGGCGCAACGGCTGGTTCCACACCGGCGACGCCTTCCGCCGTGAGCCGGACGGCGAGTACTTCTTCGTCGACCGGGTCAAGGACGCCATCCGCCGCCGGGGGGAGAACATCTCCTCGTTCGAGCTGGAGACCGGCGCGGCCGCGTACCCGGGAGTCAGGGAGGTGGCGGCCGTCGCGGTGCCGAGCGAGCACGGCGAGGACGAGGTGCTCGTGGTCGTGGCGCCGGTCCCCGGCCAGGCCCTCGACCCCGCCGGGTTCGTGGCCTTCTGCGTGGAGCACATGCCGCACTACATGGTGCCGCGCTATGTCCGCGTCGTGGCCGAGCTGCCCAAGACGCCGACGAACAAGGTGCGCAAGCACCTGCTGCGCGCCGCCGGGATCACCGCCGACACCTGGGACCGCGAGGCGGCCGGCATCCGGGTCAGGCGGGAGCGCCTCCCGGCCGCTGACGGTCGACCCGCGGCCGGATGACGAAGAAGGCGCGGGTGCCGGCGGTCGCCTGGTAGTCGACCGTCGCGCCCGCGCCGATGTAGCAGGCGGAACCGGCGGCGACCCGCACCGCCCGTCCGCCCCCGGTCACGGTCAGCTCGCCCTCGATGACATACAGCGTCTCGTCGTAGGTGAGCGTCCAGTCGCGCAGATGCCCGTCCGCCGGGAAGCGCAGGAAGCCCGCGGTGTCCGTGGGGAAGGACACCGCGAGGTTGCTGGCGAAGGGCACCTCGCGGTAGCCCGACGGGTCGTCGCCGAACAACAGGACCTCGGTCATGATCTCTCCTCAGAGCCGGTCGAGGACCTCACGCGCGCAGCGCTCGCCCGCCTGGACCGCGCCGTTCATCCAGCCCGTCCACCGGTCGGCGCTCTCCGTCCCGGCCCAGTGCAGGCCGTCCACGGGCGCGTGCGGTGACGGTCCCGCGGCGGTGAGCGCGCCGGGCCGCAGCCCGCCCTGACAGCCGAAGACGTACGGCTGCCGCCGCCAGTCGGTCTCCAGGTACGCCACCGGCCGGGCCGCCTCGGGACCCAGGCAGGCGGCCAGGGCTTCCAGGGTGGCGGCGCGCCGTACCTGATGGTCGTTGGTGAAGGCCGGAGGGTTGCCGCGGAAATACCGCTCGGAGAAGGTGAAGGCGGTGAGCGCGAGCACCCCGGGCGAGCCGTCCGGCGGGGAGGCGTCCAGGAAGCCGGGCACCGCGCCGAGATCGGTGAACCCGGAGCCCGACAGCCCCATGTCCCGCCAGAACGGCTCGTCGTAGACCACGTTGGTCTTGATGAGCGGCCCCCGCACCCAGCCGTTGGCCAGCGCCGCCCGCGCGCGCGGCAGTCCGGGACGGAAGGCGACGGGCGCGGTCGCGGCCGGCCCGATCGCCATGATCACCCGGCGGGCCCGTACGCGCAGGCCGGGCGTGCTGACCACGACGCAGCTGTCGTCCCGCTCGACCTCGCGGACCGGCTCGCCGAGACACACCCGCCCGCCCAGGTACGCCGCCAGCGCGCCGGGCAGCGCCTGCGACCCGGCGGCGAACCTCAGGACGGCGTCCTGGTCGCGCAGCATCGGCCGGATCCCGCCGCAGGTGGCCGTGGCGTGCAGGGCGTAGGCGAAGGAGATCTCACCCGGCGGCGCGGCGAACCACGCGGAGACCGAGCAGTCGAACAACTGCCTGGCCAGCGGGTCGTGGATCTGCTCGTCCCGCCAGGCGGCGAGGTCGAGGGCATCGAGGCGCGGGTCGCCGGGCTCGGTGCGTTCCATGGCCCTGAGCGCGGCGGCGTACTCGCGGACCGGGTCGTGGGGCAGGCCGGGCAGGCCGTCGGTGTACTGGAGGCGGCGGCCGCCCAGGTGGGCGACGCCGATGCCGTCCTTGAAGGAGGGGAAGAGCTCGACGCCCAGCTCGGCCGCGAGGGTGCGGATCTCGTGCTGGCTCGCGCACACGTACATGGCGCCGGCCTCGGTGGGCTTGCCGCCGGGGAGGGGGATGTTCCACACACGGCCGCCGACGCGCTCGCCCGCCTCCAGGACGACCGTGTCCACGCCGCCGGAAGCCAGCCGGTAGGCGGCGGTGAGGCCGGACAGGCCGCCGCCGACCACGACGGCGTCAGCGGTCTTCTCGATCATCCAGGACTCCTCAATATGAACGATCGTACATGAGTAGTTGAGGGTTATTTGGCCAGGTATTGTCTGTCTGAATGGCAGCATGCTATACAAACGTTCATACATTTGCCACCGTTCAGGGAGAGCGATGACAGCGAAGCTCCCACCCCGCGAACAGTGCGTGCTTCCGCTGCTTCTGCGGGAGCGGGCACGCCAGGAGCCCGACCGGCCCTTCGTCTCCTTCGCCGACGGCACCGCGTGGACGTACGGCGACGCCTGGCACGAGACGCTCTCCGCCGCGAGCGGGCTGCGCTCACTGGGCGTGCACGCGGGTGACCACGTGCTCGTGTGGCTGCCCAACGGGCCGGAGATCCTGCGCGTGTGGTTCGGCGCCAACCAGCTCGGCGCCGTGTTCGTCCCCGTCAACACCGCCTACCGCGGCGACATCCTGGCCCACGTGCTCACGCTCGTGCGGCCGAAGGTCGTCGTCGTGCACGCGGACCTGGCCGACCGGCTGCCCGGCCTCGACCTGGCCGGGGTGGAGCACGTCGTCGTGGCCGGCGGGCCGGGCGCGCCGCTGCCGGGGGTCGGCGCGCACGGCGCCGCCGTACTGCATCCCACGGAGTTCGCGGTTGAGGAGTGCCCGGCCCAGCCCTGGGACCCGTACGCGGTGATCTTCACCTCGGGCACCACCGGCCCGTCCAAGGGCGTGATCTCCTCCTACGTCCACCTGTGGGCCACCGTCACCGCCGTCGAGGAGCACCTGTCGGGCGAGGACCGCTGTCTCACCAGCCTGCCGATCTTCCACGGCGGTGGGCTGCAGGACATCGCGGGCGCGCTGATCGTGGGGGCGTCTGTCGTGCTGGTCGAGTCCTTCGACACCAGCACGTTCTGGGACGTCATCGAGCGCACCGGCGCCACCTGCTGCACGCTCCTCGGCGTCATGGCGACCTTCCTGCTCAAGCAGCCGCCCAGGCCGGGCGAGCGCGACACCACGCTCCGGCTGGTCTACCTGGTCCCGCTCACGGACAACGCGGGGGAGTTCGCCCGCCGCTTCGGCTGCGACATCCTCACGGTGTTCAACATGACCGAGGTGAGCGTGCCGCTCGTCTCCGAGCTCAACCCGGCCACGCCGGGCAGCTGCGGCCGGCCGCGGCCGGGCGTCCAGGTACGCGTGGTCGACGCCCACGACCAGGAGGTCCCGCGGGGGGAGACCGGCGAGCTCGTCATCCGCACCGACCTGCCCTGGGCGATGACCAGCGGTTACCTCGGCGCCCCCGAGGCGACGGCGGCGGCCTGGCGCAACGGCTGGTTCCACACCGGCGACGCCTTCCGCACGGACGAGCACGGCGACTACTTCTTCGTCGACCGGATCAAGGACGCGATCAGGCGGCGCGGGGAGAACATCTCCTCCAGCGAGGTCGAGGCGGAGATCCTGCGCCATCCGGCGGTCCGGGAGGCCGCGGCCGTCGCGGTGCCGAGCGGCGACGGCGAGGACGACGTGCTCGCGGCCGTGGCGCCCGTGGACGGCGCGTGTCTCGACCCGCGCGACCTTCTGGAGTTTCTCCTGGAACGGCTCCCGCACTTCATGGTGCCCAGGTACGTGCGCGTGCTGGGCGAACTGCCCAAGACCCCCACCAGCAAGATCGAGAAGCGGCGCCTGCGCCGCGAGGGCGTCACGCCCGACACCTGGGACCGCGAGGCCGCCGGGCTCAAAGTCCGCCGCACCCGCCTCAAGCAAGTATGAACGATTATTCATGGAGACGCTTATGGAAACCCCACTGCGCGACCGGGTCGCGCTGATCACCGGCGGCGCCGGCGGGATCGGCGCCGCCACCGCGCGCAAGCTCGCCGGACAGGGAGCCGCGGTCGTCGTCGCCGACCGGGACGCCGCTGCCGCGGACCGCGTGGCCGCCGGCCTGCGCGGCGAAGGCCTCGACGTGCGCGCAGCCGCGATGGACCAGACCGACCCCGAGCAGGTCGAGCGGGTATTCACCGAGACGGCGCAGGCTCACGGCAGGCTCGACGTCTGCTTCGCCAACGCCGGATGGGGCCGCGTCGACGCCTTCCTCGACCTGCCGCTCGACACCTGGAACCGGCACGTCGCCGTCAACCTGACCGGCACCTTCCTGGTGTGCCAGACCGCCGCCCGGCACATGGTCGACGGCGGCCGCGGCGGATCGATCATCGTCAACTCCTCCAACGGCGCGGTCGCTCCCGCCGCCCTGTTCTCCGCCTACTGCGCCACCAAGGCCGCGCTCAACATGCTGGTCCAGGTCATGGCCGGTGAGCTCGGCGCCCACGGCGTGCGGGTCAACGCGGTGATGCCGGGGGTCACCGCCACCGCGATGACCAAGGACCTGCTGGACCAGGGCATGGACCGGCTCATCGAGGCGCAGACGCCGCTCGGCCGGGTCGGCCGACCGGAGGACGTGGCCGCCGCGGTGGCGTTCCTCGCCGGGGACGACAGCTCTTACGTCACCGGGACCGCGCAACTCGTGGACGGCGGCGCCACCCACAACGTGCCGCGCTGGTTCAGCACCGACTACCGGCGCCGCGGGCGGACCGAATGGCGGCTGCGCCACCTGGAGACACCGATCACGGAAGGAGGCGGGGCATGACTCTGGCCGGCCGTACCGCATTGATCACGGGAGCGGCGCGCGGCATCGGCGCCGCCATCGCCACCCGGATGGCGGCGGAGGGCGCGCAGGTGGCGCTGTGCGACCTCGACGCCGAGGGCGCGCGGGCGACGCTCGCGCGGATCGAGCGCGACGGCGGGAAGGGGATCGTCCAGGAGGCCGACGTCTCCGACGCGGGCGCGGCCAGGGCCGTGGTCGCGCAGGCGGCCGAACGCCTCGGCGGCCTCGACATCCTGGTCAACAACGCCGCCACCGGCGCCCGCGCCAAGATCCGTGACTACACGCTGGAGGACTGGGACCGGGTGCTCGCGGTCAACCTGCGCGCCCCGTTCGTCCTCAGCCAGGCGGCGCTCGACCACCTCGCGCGCTCGGGCACGGGCGCGATCGTCAACATCTGCTCCGTGGCCGTGATCGGCTTCTTCGGGCAGATCGCCTACGACGCCTCCAAGGGCGGCCTGCTCTCGCTGACCAGGGCGCTCGCCGTCGAGCTGGGCCGCAGCGGCATCCGCGCCAACGCCGTCTGCCCCGGCTTCGTCGACACCGCGATGGCCGACCACGGCAACCTCAGGGAGCTGGCCGCCAAACAGACGGCGACCCAGCCCATCGCCAGGATGGGGCAGCCGGAGGAGATCGCGAACGCGGTCTGCTGGCTGGCCTCCGACGAGGCCCGTTACGTGACGGGCCAGGCCCTCTTCGTCGACGGCGGGTGGGTACGCGCCTAGCGCGCCAGCACCATCCGGCAGGCCAGGTCGGCGTGGAGCCCGGCCAGCTCCTCGTCCTTGACCGCCGGGAACGGGCCGAAGAACTCGGTCGCCCGCAGGACCAGGTTGACGATCGCCGTGGCGGTGAGCTTCGTGGCGTCACCGCGCACGGCGGGCAGTTCGAAGACCCCCGAACGCACGCCGTGCTCCAGCGTGCGCTCCAGCCGGGTCCGCAGGCCGCGGCGGCGCTCGACGATGACCGCCCGCTGGGCCTCGGGCAGATGGACGTACTCGAACGTGGCGATCATGGCCGAGGCGCGGTGGCGGGCGTGGAAGAGGGCCGAGGCGTACGCCAGCGCCCTCAGCTGGCTCTCCGGGTCGGCGGCCGCGGCCGCGACGGCGTCGTTGAGCATCCGCTCACCCTCGTCCGTCGCCCGGCTGACCAGCGTGAACAGGACCTCTTCCTTGGAGGGGAAGTGGTTGTAGAGCGCGGCGGGCGTCAGGCCGCTGGCCGCCGTGATGTCCCTGACGCTCGTGCCCTTGAAGCCCTGGGTGAAGAACAGCTGCTCCGCGGCGGCCAGGATGCGCTCCGCCGGCGGAATTTTGGCGGGCGTCGCGACGGTGGCGCGCGAACGAGGCGGCACGGACTCTCCTCGGATTCCTGGGTGACCTCTCCATCGTAGTGCATAAACGTTCATACAGGAGGCCTTCGCATGCCGACGCTACTCGTTCTGCTGGCCGGGGTGCTGATCTACACGACGCTGGGCTCGGCCATCGTGCCCGGCCTCGTCCGCTTCCAGGCCGATCTCGGCGCCTCGCCGTCCGCCGCCGCGTGGCTGTTCACCGGCTTCCTCCTCGCCGCCTCCATCGCGACCCCGGTCGCCGGGCGTCTGGGCGACATGTACGGCAAGCGGCGCGTGGTCACCTGGACCTTCGCCGTCATGGCCATCGGCGCCCTGGTGTCGGGCCTGGCCCCCGGCCTGCCGTTGATGATCACCGGTCAGCTCCTGCTGGGTGTGGGAGCCGGGATCTACCCGCTGGCGTACGGGCTGGCCCGCGAGGTTCTGCCGGCACACTCCGTCGGCGTCGCGATCGGCACGATCGGCGGTGTGGCCACCGCGGGCGGGCTCATCGGCTACCTGGTCGGCGGCGCCCTGGCCGACGCCTTCTCGCACCGCTGGCTGCTCGGCGCCGGGGCGGCGATGCTCGTCGCCACGGTGGCCGCGCGGCTGGTCATCCCCGGCTCCGACCTCCGCCTCGGCGGCGCGCTCGACGTCGTCGGGGTCCTGCTGTTCGCCGCCTCGGTCGTGGCACTGCTGCTGTCGGTCACCTACGCGGCCGACGACGGCTGGCTGTCCTGGCGCGTCACGCCGCTGCTCGTGCTCGCCGTGGCCGGGGCCGCCGGATGGATCCGCTACGAGTCCCGTCACCCGCGGCCGTTCGTCGACATGGCGCTGCTGCGCCGCCGGGTGGTGCTGGCGCCGTCGCTCATCGCCCTGGCGGTCGGCTTCTCCAGCGTGGTGGTCTTCGTCGTGGTTCCCCAGCTGGTGACGCTGCCCGTCGAGACGGGGTACGGCTTCGGCGGCACGACCGCCCAGGCCGGGCTCTACCTGTTGCCCACCGCCCTGGCCTTCCTCGTCGCCGGCCCGGCCGCCGGGGCGCTGGAGCGGGTCCTGCCGCCCCGGGCCGTGATCATCGCCGGCGCTCTCGTCATGGCGCTGTCCGTCGCCGCGCTGGCCCTGTGGCACCGCGAGCCGTGGCAGCTCATGGCCGCCAGCGCCGTCATGGGAGTCGGGTACGGCCTCGCGTTCACCGCCATGACCAGCCTGGTCGTCCGGGCGGTCGCCCCTGGCGAGACCGGGGTGTCCACCGGCATCAGCACTCTGGCCAGGACGCTGGGGGAGACGCTGGGCAGCCAGACCGGGCTGTCGATCCTGGCCGCCCGCCTCGACCCGGCGACCGGCGTGCCCGCCGAGGCGGGGTTCGGCCTGGCCTTCGTGCTCGGGGCCGGGGCGGCTGCCCTTGCTCTGGCCGGGGCGTTCGCCGTGCCCAAAGCGGGAAGACCCGCTGAGATGCTCAGCGGGTCTTCAGGGGATGCGGGCTAGCTGAATTCGGCGGTGAACAGGTCGTCGAAGGGGGCCAGGCCGCTCCAGTCGCCGTTGATCTGGGTGGTGAGCAGGTGGCTGCCGTCGCGGGTGCCCATGGCGAAGGTCCAGGAGCCGTAGGTGGCGCCGCCGTTCCCCCAGATCGTGACGCCGCCCGGGAGGTCCTGGGAGAAGACGCCGAGCCCGTAGCGGGTGTTGGGGATCCACTGGGGGCCGCCCTGTGTGGCCACGGTGGTGAACATCTCGCGCTGCTGCGCGGCGGGCAGCAGCTTGCCGGCCAGCAGCGGGCCGAAGAAGCGCTGCAGGTCGCCCGTGGTGGAGACGATGCCGCCGGCGGCCCAGGCGAAGGACTGGTTCATCTCGGTGGCGTCGTGGATCTCGGGGTCGGCGTCCATGGAGAACAACGTGGAGTGGTGGACGGGGTGCTCGCCGCGGATCTTCGTGTCCCGGCCGGGCAGGTAGGTGGAGGACATGCCCAGCGGGCGGAGGACGCGGCGCTCGAGCTCGTCGCGGTAGCTCCGGCCGGTGATCTTCTCGATGATCAGGGCGGCGAGGTAGTAGTTGGTGTTGGAATAGCCGAACCCGGCGCCAGGGGTGAAGTAGGGCGGGTTGGACAGGCCGATCTTCACCAGCTGCATGGGCGTGTAGTTGTCGAAGCGGTGCTCGTACCAGGCGGCGCCCACGGCCGTCTTCATCAGCTCGGCGTCGTTGCCGTAGTTGAAGATGCCGCTGGTGTGGTTGAGCAGCTGCCGGATGGTGATCTTTCGCCCGTCGTAGCCGTTGCCCCGCACCAGGCCGGGCAGCCACCTGTCCACGCTGTCGTCCAGGCTCAGCCGGCCCTCGGCGGCCAGTTGCAGCACCATCACCGAGGTGAACGTCTTGGTCGTGCTCCCGATCCGGAACCTCTCGCCCGAGCGGCGCTTCTCACCCGTCTTGAGGTCGGCCACGCCCGCCGAGCCGAACCAGCGTCCGCGCCGGTCGCGGACCTCGGCGACGATGCCGGGCGCACCGCCCTCGACGGCCTTCTCGAGCGAGCGCCGCGCGCCGGCGTGGTCGTGGGCGGCCGCCGCCGCGGGGGCGGTGAGCGCGGTCGCGGTGATCATCACAGCGGAGACAAGCAGTCCGGCCTTGAAGAAGGTCATGTCAGTTTCCTTTCGAGTGTTTCTCTGGTGATCTGTCTTGTTTCAGCGGGCGAGGTGGTGCGGTGCGGGCATCTCAGCCGGTACGGCTGCCGCCCGCCTTCCGGCCACGACCGACCCGGCGGCGGCCAGCGCCGCGACCAGCAGCACCGCGGCCAGGGCGAGGAGGGTGGAGGCGTCAGGGTGGATCAGGGACTGGCCGCGTAGCGCCTGCCAGGTCACCACCGCGACCAGCCCCGTGTAGCCGAGGGCGGCGCTGCCGACGAGCCGGGCGCGGACCTTCTCGGGGCGCAGCCAGGCGCGCTTGGCGGCCAGCGCGGACAACACCGCGGCGAGCAGGAGGAGCACCTGGATGCCGTGCAGGGCGAAGAAGTGGGGCACCCGGAAGTCGCCGCCGGTCACGCTCCAGCCGGTGAGGAACATGCCGTTGCCGTCGGGGTCGCCGATGCCGTGGCCCTGGTGCATGGGCACCTGCCTGCCGTTGGCGTCGGTGACCGTACGGGGGGTGACCTGGGCGACCAGCCAGTAGATGGGCAGGATCATGCCGAAGGTGGCCAGTCCGAGCCCGGTGCGGATGGCCCGGTCCAGGGCGGCGCCGCCGGTGCGCTGGATCAGCACGACGACCCCGAGTATCAGCTGCGCGATCAGAATGATCATGACGCCGTAGGTGAGGATCGGCACCAGCGCCGCGGTGACCGGATCGGTCAGGTCGGCGTTGAAGTGGCTGAAGGTGCCGCGTGCCGCCTGGACCGTGATGGCGCCGACCTCCACGATCGAGGTCACCGCGAACACGTTGCCCACCCACCGGCCGAGCCGCCTGCCCCTGGTCAGCTTGGTGGAGAGCCAGGCCAGCGTGAGGGCGTACAGGCAGAAGGCGAAGCCGAACTTGAGCGGCTTGATCCACACCGACTCGTTCAGCAGGGTCCGGTCGTCCACCACCAGCCCGACGCCGGCGGCCAGCGTCAGACCCAGCATGAGCGCCGCGCACACCATCAACGGACGGTGCCAGGTGCGCACGGGGGCGAGGAGGGAAGTCATCGGGGGCTCCGTTCACTGTCGTTCACTGTTTCGCGAACAACTGAAAGCTATCTTGCGTTTGATACTTCGTCAACGCGGAAATCGCCTGAAGGTTCGATATAGCAGGTAGATAGCCTGAAGTCTTGCAATGAAGGTGGAGCTAAATGCAAGAGTGTGTGTGGATGATTTGCAATGGAGTGAAGGCGAACGCAAGAATGGGTTCCGACGGACACGACATGGAAGGCGGGGACCGATGCCCGGAGGCAGGCTGACCCAGGAGGACCGGCAGAAGATCGCCGACGGCTTGGCGAAGGGGCTCACCTACACGGAGATCGCGGGCGCGCTGGACCGCCCCATCTCCACCGTCACCAGGGAGGTCGGCCGCAACGGCGGCCCGTCCGGCTACCGGGCGGCCCAGGCCCAGCGGGCCACCCAGGGCCGGGCCCGCCGCGGCAAGCCCACCCCGCCCCCTCCCGCGCGCGTGGACGACAGGCTCGCCCCCGGCCGCGATCCCCAGGCTGTGCACGACCTGGAGGAGAAGTTCACCGGCATCATGGTCGCCACGGGTCTGCCCCGGATGACCGCCAGGGTCCTGACCTGCCTGTACGTGACCGACAGCGGCAGCCTGACCGCCGCTGAGCTGGTCCAGCGCCTCCAGGTGAGCCCGGCGTCCATCTCCAAGGCCGTCGGCGAACTGGAGCAGCAGGAGCTCATCCGCCGCGAACGCGACCCCCGCCGGCGGCGCGACCGCTACGTCATCGACGCCGACGCGTGGTTCCGCGGCTGGACGGCCAGCGCCCGCCAGAACATGCTGCTGGCCGACTTCGCCCGCGAGGGCTCCCAGGTCCTGGGCGACACCACCCCGGCCGGCACCCGCCTCCAGGACATCGGCCAGTTCTTCGGCCACGTGGGCCAGGCCATGATCGAAGCCGCCGAACAATGGCGCCACGACTACGCCACCCGCCAACCCCCCAAGCCCTAACCGCCCACCAGAGGGCGATCTCAGCGGGTTCGTCGCTTGGGAGGAAGCACCGTCAGGTCAACGGCACGGAGTGGGGCGCCCGGCAGGGTTACGCGGCGAGCCCGGCTCCACACGGCCATGAGGCGGGGCTCCGCCGTGGGCCGGGGCTCGCGGGGTCTGGCGGCCGCACGGGCTGACGGCTCGGCGGGGGTGTGCCGTGGGGCGGAGCCCACGCGGCTGGGTTGGGCGGTCTTGGGGGTGTGGTTCTCGGGGTTTGAATGGCGGGTCACGGCAATAGGGGGAATCCCGAGACACGGCGACGACGCGTAGTGGAATGGGCGCGACCGGGTCGATAGCTTGGCCGGTCTGAAAAGCGGCCCGCGGTGCCCTCCCGAGCCCGGTGTAAAGGCTCATGTACGGGGGCAGAGCACCGCCGTCACCCGCTGCCGTCGATATGTGGGCATTTCTGGATATGTGTGGCGCATCGCCGGGAACTGAAGATGTTTTTGATCTGGATATGCTTTCGGCCGGTTCTCCACGTGTTCCGCGCTGGCAGGATTCGTCAGGGCGATCCGCCGTACTGGCGGCGCTGATCGCGCCTCTGTGAGGCCAGCTGATATCGGAGCTCACTTTCTCTGCTGATCCGCAGTAGTGCCTCCTTGGTCTGCCTCCGCAAGAGCGCGCGAAAGTAGAGAACCTGCGTCGAGGACGGAAGGGTAATAAGTGTGGATTCCGTATGGGGTGGATTGCGGCGTGTCGCGGTGGTCAACGTCATGGCGGCGATGCTAATCAGCACGCTGGGCTCCCCGGGGGCACTTGCCGTAGATCAGGAAAGACCCTCGACTGGCCACGGGACGGGGCTTGCCGGCGCGATGGCGTCGAAGGGCAAGCGCAACACCTGGACCATGGCCAACACGGTCGAGAGCGCCCGCGGCGTCGCGCCGTCGGGCATCATCATGACGGTCGAGAAGAAGATGGCGTACGGCACGCGCGTCGCCAAGGCCGAGACGCTGCGGGCCGACCCCGGCGCCCCGGCCGACGAGTACCTG
This sequence comes from Nonomuraea endophytica, assembly GCF_014203235.1. GTDB lineage: Bacteria > Actinomycetota > Actinomycetes > Streptosporangiales > Streptosporangiaceae > Nonomuraea > Nonomuraea endophytica. The sequence continues at coordinate 200,116 of NZ_JACHIN010000012.1, forward strand.
GACCCGGTCAACGCCAAGGCCGCCGCCGGGATCAGCGACCTCTACGAGGGGTTCGCGGTCCGGCCGAACGGCTGGAGTGACGTCGCCACCCTGACGTTCAGGTTCTCCAGCCCGGTGCGCAACCCGCGCCTGCACGTCGCGGGCACCGGCGGCGCCACGGTGGACTCCTCCGGCAACCGGGAGGAGTACTGGACCGGGCTGCGCCTGTCGGGCGGCACCCCGTCCCGGCCGACGTTCAGCAAGATCGCGGGGTTCCCCGGCTTCGAGGTGGACCAGCAGGCCATCGTGCCCGACGTCGGCGGCCGCCAGCGCGAGACCACCTGCGGCGTCGTCTACATGTGCGGCACCGCGCAGGTCAACGGCATGGTCTCGTCGTTCACCGTCGACGTGCGCGCGCGCAACGTGCGCCGGACGCTGCCGGCCGGCGACCCGTTCATGTGGGGCGTCTTCCGCGTCACCTTCGAGCAGGACGACTCCGACGCCCCCGCCTCGTACGGCGCCGCGTCCCACTCGATCTCCGACCAGTCGATCGGCAACTCGGCCACGTCCGACCGGCCGGGCACGGTGAGCTTCACCCCGCGCCGGCTCGACGACGACCAGGACGACGCGGCTTCCGCGCTGCCCTCGTCCGGGCGGCTGGAGGCCTGGCAGGACCGCCGCCTCCAGCTCACGGTGCCCGTGCGGACCGCGTCGTCGGGCGTGCTGGCCGGATGGGTGGACTTCGACCGCGACGGCCGGTTCCAGCCCGCCGAGCGGGCCACGGCCGTGCTTCCGGCCAACTCCGCGCGCGGGGTGCTGACCTGGGCGCTGCCGCACGACGCCAAGCCGGGCCCGACGTGGCTGCGCCTGCGCCTGGCCGAGGCCGCCGCCGAGGTGAGCGTGCCCACCGGCTGGGCGGCCACCGGCGAGGTGGAGGACCACCGCATCGACCTCCTGACCCCCGGACAGGTACGCCTCTCGCACTCCGCCCCCAACCGCATCGGCAAGGGAGAGCGCCTGACGTTCACCACGCGCGTCCACAACAGCGGCCAGACGGCGCTGCCGTACCACCTGTCGATGCGCCTGGACGACGTGCTCGACGACGCGCGGGTGCGGGCGATCAACCCTCGCCCCGCAGCCCGTACGCGCTCCGCCCTCACCTGGCAGGGCACGCTCGAACCCGGAGCCACACGCGAGATCCGCGTGCGCGTCCAGGTCAAGCGCGGCGACCTCGGCAACGGCAAGGTGGCCACGCGCTGGCCGGGCACGTGCGAGGGCGAGAGGTGCGGCGCCTCGGTGGCCGTGCGCGACTGACAAACTCCCCGAAAAACCCCCAGACCATCACGTGAAACGCAGGCGCGGTGCGGGCCCCCAGGGCCGGCGCCGCGCCTGCCGATCGTAGAAATGAGACGCATGTGATCTGGGCCAGATTCTCCGCAGCCTGCCTCGCCCTGTGCCTGGGGCTGCTCGCCGCGCCGCCCGTGCGCGGCGCCGTCGACCCCGCCGCGCCGCCCGTGCGCGGCGCCGCCGACCGCGACGTGTTCATCGTGGCGCTACGGCTCCCGCCGGACGGCGACGAGGCGGGCGTCGAGAGCCAGGCCGCCGCCCTGGCGAAGCAGTACGGCGGCGAGGTTCACCACATCTACGCCTCCGCCCTTCGGGGGTTCTCCGTGTCCATGAGCGCCCAGCAGGCGGCTGAGCTGGCCGCCGACCGGCGCGTGGCCACGATCGAGCACAACCAGGTGTTCACCTCCCAGGCGGCCCCGTGGGGCCTCGACCGGGTCAACCAGCGGGCCCTGCCCCTGGACGGGATCGGCGTGCGCGGGGGCAGCGCCGCCGGGGTCACGGCGTACGTCATCGACAGCGGCCTGCGGCTCACGCACGCGGAGTTCGGCGGCCGGGCCCGCTACGGCTACGACGCCGTCGACTCCGACCTCGTCGCCCAGGACTGCTACGGCCACGGCACACACGTGGCGGGCATCCTCGGCGGCGCCACCTACGGCGTGGCCAAGGACGTCAGCCTGGTCGGCGTGCGCGTGCTCGACTGCGCCGGGTATGGCACCACCGCCGAGATCGTGGCCGGGATCGACTGGGTGACCGCCAACGCCCAGCGCCCCGCCGTGGTGAACATCAGCCTGCAGAGCGGCCGGAGCTCGGCCATCGACCGCGCCGTGCGCAGCTCGATCGCGACCGGCATCCCGTACGTGGTGTCGGCGGGCAACCAGAACGCCGACGCCTGCGAGGCCTCGCCGTCGGGCGCCAGGGAGGCCATCACGGTCGGGGCCACCACCCGCGCTGACGAGCGGGCCACGTTCTCCAACGGCGGCCGGTGCGTGGACCTGTCCGCTCCGGGGGTCGCCGTCGAGTCGGCGTGGTTCACCGACGACACCTCGGCGCGTTCGGCGAGCGGCACCTCGATGGCCGCACCGCACGTCTCGGGAGCCGTCGCGTTGTTGCTGGCCACAAGCCCGCGGGCGACTCCTGCCGACATCGCGTCGGTGCTCCTGGAGACGTCGACGAGAAACGTCGTATCGGGACTCCGGCGTGATACGCCCAACAGGCTGCTTTACGTCGGGGATACCGAACCCAAGCGCTGACTCTGGGGTGCGATATGGCCCGATTTGGACATATATCGGGCGGGGGTGAACGGCCTTTCTTGAGGCTCTGAGAAAAGGCCGAATGGCTGATTGTATTCCGTCAGCTGTGCCAAGGAATCCATGGCGGTCTTTGACTTTAATACGGCAAGGATCGGTGGAATTAGTATGCGTGGCGCGGCAAGGTAGTCATGCATGGCGCAGCTGCCAACTCAACAGGCGGCGCCACCAATTCCATTCGCACACTGGAGGAAGTAAACATGCTTCGTCGCATTGTCATCGGTGCGCTCGCCGCAGGCGCTTTCCTGGCTGCCTCGTCCACCGCAGCTTCTGCGGCCACGTGGGAGAAGGGCAACGACGACAACGTCGGCAACGCCCACAGCCCGGCGTCGATCGTCGTTCCGGTGCTCAACCACGCCCTCAACAACAACGAGGTTGACGTCCTGACGATCGCGCACCTGGAGCGCATCAACCTGCAGCTCCTGACCAACAACACCAGCCTGACCGACATCGAGGGTAACGACGGCTGAGCCGGACGCTAGACAGTCCGTGTGAAGCGCCGGCGCGCTGGCAGTGATGACAGCGCGCCGGCATTCGCGCGGACCTCGAGTGACGGCAGGTCAGGAGGCCGCACGCGAACCGACTGGTGAGCGGTAGACGGGCACTCTCCCTCACCTACAGTCGACGCTGCCCCTGGTGCGGCTCCCAACTCCCGAGGAGCCGGATCAGGGGCATTTCTTTTTGCCCGTGAAGATCATCCGGGCTTGTGCCGCGCGGGCCTGACAAGCCCGACGAAATTGCGCCGGTCGATCGCCTCTATGCGCACGACGGCGCCGGTGAATGGCGCGACCACCATCTGGTTCGCTTTGATGGCGACGCCCACGTGGTCAGGACCTGGGCGCTTGGAATCGGTCTCGAAGAAGGCCAGGTCGCCGACCTGAATTCGGGTCCTGGGAATCTTGGTTCCCGAGCGCCACTGTTCATAGGTGCTTGAACCGATTCCCACACCGGCCTGAGACCACGCGTACTCGGTCAGTCCGGCGCAGTCGAAGCCTTTGACGCGCTTTCCCCTGCCGGTCCCGTATGTGGCTCCTGAGGGCCCGCCGCCGCCCCATGAATAGGGGGTGCCGAGCGTGCTGAGCGCGGTGTTGGCGGCCATTCGGCCGCGGGCGACTCCCACCGACCGCTCACAGGCCGAGGTGTACCAGGACGCGCACCACTGGAAGAGCTCGGGGACGGGGTCGAGCGGAAACGGGGGGACCGCGCCCACGAACAGAGCTCCGCCGATGATGAACTCGAGCTTCATGGCACCTGTCCCCGTGAACGTAGTTGACCGGGAAGGTGCCCGCGGGCGCGGTCGATCAGCCCCAAAGGCTGATCATTTCCGGCAAAACTACCCGTATTAGCGGGTGGGACCCAGGACCGCGACGTGCGGGTCGCCGTGGAGCATCTCGCTGCCCGGTCCCGTGCGCGAGGCCGGGGCCGTGACGGAGAAGTCGCTCGCGCTGACCACGGAGACCGAGTGCTGGCCGGAGCGCCTCGGCTCGACCGTCACCGGGGTGCCCAGGGTTCGCGCCCGGACCGGAGTGTCCGCGGGCGAGGTGACGACGATGGTCGGGGTGGTGGTGGCGGCAGCCGTACCGGGAGAACCCAGCCAGGCGAGCGCGCACAGACCCGCGGCGAACGCGAACGCGGCGCGGCGGTTGGTCATCGGCATGACGGCTCCACGGTGACGGGGGAGGAGGAACGGCGGCCGGACACCCGCGCGACCAGCGCGGGGGCGACCGTGGACGCGGCGAAACGGGAGCCGTGCACGAAGCGCATGACCGGGCCGAACGTGGGCGCGGCCGCGAGCCCCACCACGAACAGACCGGGCACGGAGGACTCGAACGTCTTGCTCAGCACGGGCGCGTGGCCCACGTGCGCGACGGAGTCACGCAGCCCCGGCTCCAGGACGCTGAAGCGGCGCACGTCGACGACGTACCCCGTCGCGGCGATGACGCGGTCGGCGTGCAGGTGGAAGAGTCCCCCCGCGCCGTCCTGCAGGCGCAGATCAACCCCTTCACCTGGTACGGCCCGCCGCAGCTGCGCGCCGAGGCTGGTCGGGACGCTGGTGAAGCGGTCCTTCAGCCACCAGGAGCCGGCCGGGCCCAGCGTGGTGCGCACGATGCGCCGCCGCACGCGTGCGGGCAGGTGGCGCACCAGCGCGGGCCGCTCCGACCACACCCAGGACCGCCAGCCGGCCCCCAGCCCGGAGCGCGGGGCGAGGCAGCGCGCCAGCATCGAGCGCTCCTCGACGGGCGTCTCGTTCCACTTCAGCGCCGCCGTGCGCGCGATCAGATGGGGGTACGCGCCGGCCTCCTGCAGCAGGCACGCGGTCTCGATGGCCGACTGCCCGGCGCCGATCACCGCCACCTTCTCGCCCGCGTAGCAGCTGAGATCGTTGAGCTGGCAGCTGTGGGCCAGCACCGACGACGGCAGCGAAGCCAGCGCCGCCGGGATGCGGGCGAACGGCAGGAAGCCCACGGCGAGCACCACGGCCCGCGCCCGCACCTGCCGGCCCGTCTCCAGGGTCACGGTGAACAGCTCGTCCTGCTTGGCGACGTCCACCACGTTGACCGGCGTGACGCGGTCCTGGACGGCCTGCTCGCAGAACCATTTCCCGTAGTCGACGAAACGCTCCACGGGAGTGGGCCGGGCATAGGCGTAGGGGAATCCGTGTGAACGGCAGTATGCCGCCAGCGTGAAATCCCCGGCCGGGTCTGCGAGGTGCGAGGCGAACGGCTCGGACTTCAGCAGCATGCCGGTGGGCATGTGCTTGTCCCAGGCGTTCATCGGCTGGCCGAAGACCTGGGTCTCAAGTCCGGCGCTGATGGCGTATGCGGCGACGGAAAGGCCGTAGGGCCCGGCTCCGATGACCGCGACGTCGACGGTTTCGGTGTTCATGGCATTCTTTCGATCGTTGGTGTGCATGCCCTCATGGCGCGTAGAAACGTTTGTTTCACCATTCCGGTGAAGGGCTTGACATCATCTCTCGCGTACCAGGCCAGCTCGTCGGCCCGGCGCAGGGACGACAGCCATCCCGGGCGGCGGCGGCCGTTTCCGCTGGGCTTTCTGGCCAGCTTCCGCAAGAGGTCGTAATTCTCCACCAGATACGTCCTGCCGTACTGGGGAGAACCGAAGTTTGAGACTTGCCCGGTCAGGTCCAGATAGGCGGCCCTGATGACGTCGATGCGGTTGGAGTCGCCGAAGAGGCGGAACTGCGCGCCGACGCGGGGATTGAAGTCGAGTAGGTAGTACTTGCCGTCCCTGATGTCGAAGCGGAAGTCCATGTCGAGGATTCCGGCGTAGCGCAGGGATTTGGCGAGGGTTCTGGCGGTGTGGTCGATCTCGGGGTTGGGCAGCCAGCGGCCGAGTGTCGTGATCCCGGCGGCCGGGGGGTAGGCGCGCTCCTTCCTGCCCGAGCCGGCGAAGTCGCAGGTGGAGTCCTCGCGGAAGTAGCCGTGGAAGAACCAGTCGGCGTCGCGGGTCGGCGGGATGTAGCGCTGCAGCAGCAGTTCGCTGTCCTGCTCCGGGGCCCGTGCGGCCAGGGCGCTGAGCTGGTCGTGCGACTGGAGCAGTGTAGTGCTGCGCAGGCCGCGGGCGCCGGCGGCCAGCCAGGGCCTGGCCCACTTGGCCATCATCGGGAAGCCGTAGGCGCGTTCGGCGAAGCGCAGGTCGTCCTGGGTCTCGGCCACGTGGGTGTCCGGGTGGGCGACGCCGAGATGGGCGCAGATGGTGGCGAGCGCGTGCTTGTCGGCGAGCTGGGCAGGGAGTTCGCCGGCCGGATTCGATATCCGGAATCTGGGGGACAGGTCCTGTGCGTGCTGCGCCGTATAGATGGCGGTGATGTCGTCCATTGGCAGCAGGACCGGATTTCCGCCGATGCGGTCGGCGGCCGAAAGCATTGTGCGCAGAAAGCTCTCGGCCGCGGTCGGCGCCGGGTCCCAGTGGCCGCAGCTGGAGAGGTATTTCGACTGGGCCGCTGGACCGTGCGGGCCTTCGAGAACGGCGTGCACCTCGACGCCCATGCGCCCGAGTGACCGAATGGCGGCGAGGGTGCCGTGATGGAATGGGTTGCGATCCATCCTGACGACCAGTGCCGGGGCCCTCGGGGCGACGGGCAGGCAGTTGCGGATATCGTTATTCCGCTTCTGTTGGGGAGCGTCGTTCACCGGTCTTTCCTATCATGGACACGGTGAATTGTTTTTCATGCGGGCGTTATTGTTTCTCCAATGTCAGGGACGAGATGGTGCGAAAAGCTCTTATGTGGCGAATCGGTCATCCTGTGCATTGCTTGCGAAATTCCGAAGGAGTTTTGATGTTCTCATCAAGCAGGAAGGGGAATGGAAGCCCGCAGTAATGCTTTGACGGGCAGGAATGGTGAGTTAGCCGCATGAGAAGGCACATGTTCCCCGGACTTAGGCACAGGGGCGCGCTTGGAGCCGCCATGTTGCTCGTGGCCGCCGTCGCCGTACAACCGGACGCGGTCGCAGAGCCCGAGCCCAAGCTGCTCGCGCTGAGCAAGCAGCGGGCGGCGCTCGGCGTCTTCATGGGCTCCGACGCCAACGGCACCGCACGCCTGCCCGACTTCGAGCGCTGGCTGGGCCGCGAGGTGACCGTCGGCAGGACCTACATCCCCGGCGAGACCTGGGCGGCCTTCCTCGGCCCCGACTTCATCCTCAAGCCCTGGACCGAGTGGCGGGCGGCCCAGCCGGGCAGGATCCTCGCGATCAACGTGCCCATGGTGGCGCCCAACGAGGGCAAGCTGTCCGACGCCGCGGTCTCCGTGCTGCTGACCGCCGGCGCGAGCGGGGCCTTCGACCTCACCTTCACGAAGCTGGCCGACCGGCTGGTCACCGAGGGGGCCGGGGACTCCATCATCGTCCTGGGCTGGGAGATGAACGGCACGACGTACTCCAGCCGGTGCGCGCCCGACCCGGTCGCGTGGAAGGCGTACTGGCGGCGGATCGTGACCAGCATGCGGTCCGTGCCCGGGCAGCGCTTCCGCTTCGACTTCACCGCCAACCGCGGGCGCGACGCGATCCCGTGGACCGACTGCTACCCCGGTGACGACGTCGTCGACATCATCGGCATGGACAACTACGACCAGCCGCCATCCGACGGCTTCCAGTCGTACGTCTCCCAGCCGTACGGCCTGCGCCACCACGCCGAGTTCGCCGCCGCCCACGGCAAGCCCATGTCGTTCCCCGAGTGGGGCCTGTTCCGCTACGGCGACCGGCCCACCTACGTCCGGCAGATGCTCGACTGGATCGGGCGGCACAACGTCGCCTACCACTCGCTGTCGGACTACTGCCCGCACGGGGTGTGGCAGTGCTCGTCCAACCCGCGGTCGGCCGCCGGGTTCCGGACCCTGTTGCAGCAGATGCTGCCGACGCCGGTCGCGCCCACCCCGACCACACCGCCACTTCCGAGCACGTCGGCGCTGCCGTCAGCACCCGCACTACCCAGCACGTCGGCGCTGCCGTCAGCGCCCGCGCTGCCCAGCACCTCAGCACTCCCGTCAGCGCCCGCGCTGCCGCCCAAGCCCGCGCTTCCCAGCGCGTCGGGACTGCCGTCGAAACCCGCGCTCCCGGACACGTCGGCGCTGCCCAGCGCATCGGGGGTGCCGTCACCGCCCGCTCTGCCGAGCACGTCGGCGCTGCCGAGCGCACCTGCGTTGCCCTCGAAACCCGCGCTCCCCAGCACGTCCGCGCTGCCGAGCGCACCCGCGTTGCCGAGTGCGTCGGCGCTGCCGTCGAAGCCCGCGCTTCCGTCCACGCCGGCGCTCCCGTCCACACCCGCGCTGCCCAGCACTCCCGCTCTGCCCACCACCTCGGCGCTCCCGTCGGCGCCCGCTCTACCCAGCACGTCAGCGTTGCCGTCGGCGCCCGCGATCCCGCTCGGCGCCGGTGAGCCCGGCGCGCCAGGTGCGCCGACCGGGGCGGTTCCGCCGCTGGGTGTGACGTCCAACCCGGTGCCGCCGTCGATCCAGCCCCCGATGCCGCCCACGCTCCCGGCCGTCACCCTGCCCCCGCAGGTCGTCGACGAGCCCATGCTGACCTGGCTGGTCGGCTTGTGGCGGAGCCTGCTGACGATGGTCGTGGTGCCGCCGCCGGTACAGCTTGAGGTGCCGGTGAACCTGCCCAGCCCGACGGTGATGCCGCCGGCCGTACCAGGGGATGAGCTGCCGACCTGAGCGCGGACGCTCGGGCGGGCTAGCCCCGCCCGAGCACCCCGGCGGTCACCCCGGCCAGCACCTCCATGGTCACCCGGGCATCGAACTCCTTGCTGAGCAGCGCCGCCACCTGTCCCTCGCGCCACGCCGTACCGTCGTGGGAGGACAGGCGGGAGGACAGCGCGTGGGCCAGCCCTCTGAGGTCGCCGGCCGTCACCAGCGCGCCGGTCTCCTCGCCGATCACCTCGCGCAGACCGGGGATGTCGAAGCCGACGACGGGACGGGCGCTGGCCATCGCCTCCAGCGCGGTCAGCGGCAGCCCCTCCCAGCGGGAGGGCATCACGACCAGGTCGCTGGCCGCGTACCAGGGCCGCACGTCGGCGCTGGGTCCGGCGAAGCGGACTCCGGGGAGTGCTTCGGCCTCCAGCTGGGCCTTCAGCTCGCCGTCGCCCACCAGGGCCAGTTGCGCGTCGGGGCAGGAGCGCAGGACACGGGGCCAGGCCCGCAGCAGCAGGTCCTGGCCCTTCTGCCGGGTCAGCCTGCCTACGCACACGGCCAGCCGGGCGTGCGAGGGGATGCCGAGTTCGGCGCGGGCCTGTAGCTGACCTTCGATGCCTGCGGGGGTGAAGTGGTCGAGGTCGACGCCGTTGCGTACGACGACCAGCCGGGCCGCCACGCCCCGCGCCGCGCCGGCCTCCGCCTCGCCCTCGCCGACGCACACGATCGCGGCGGCCCAGCGCGCGGCGGTGCGCTCCCACGCGATCGCGGTCCTGGCCGTCGCGCCCCGGCAGGCCAGCCAGGACCAGCCGTGCGGCTGGAAGAGCGTGGGCCGCCGGCCCCGGACGGCCAGCCGTCCCACCAGGCCGGCCTTGGCCGAGTGCAGGTGGATGATGTCGGGTTCGAGCTCGTCGACGATGCGGCGCAGCGCGACGGTCTCGTCCTTGCACGAGCGCACGGGGGAGCGGGCCGACTCCCAGGCCACGTGCGAGATCTTCTGCTCGGCGAGCCGGTCGGGGAGCGTGCCGCGGGACGGCGCGGCCACCGTGACCCGCCAGCCGCGCCGGGCCTGGTCGGCCGCGGCGGCGCTGACGTAGGCGGCCACGCCGGCCTCGACGGGCTGGCTGACGTGCAGGACGGAGATGGTCATGAGCCGGCCTTCGCTGAGAGGGGATGCAGGCGTTCCTTGAGCGTGCGGGCCGCGTGGATGCGGGCGCGGACGAGCGCCGCGTAGAGGCCGGCCCGGTGGGTCCTGCCGAAGATCATGCGCCGGTTGCCGATGGCCCTGGCGCCCCACTTGGCCTTGTGCGGCTCGGCGCCGCGCAGCAGGCTCAGCTTCTCCAGCCTGCGCGCGTGCGCCTGGCGCAGTCCATGCTGCAGGACCATGGCGAAGGTGTCGACCTGGGTACGCAGCCAGGGGTCGGCCCCGTAGAGGTAGCCACCGGCGAAGTCGGCGCCGATGAGGCAGAAGTCGGCGGCCACGAGGCGCTCGCCGACGCGGAACTCCGTCAGCGCGGCCCGGCCGGTGGCGATGAGCTCGGTGGCGGACCGGGTGAGGTGGGCCTGGAAGCGGGGGCTCAGGTGTTCCTTGTTGATCGGACGGCCCGCCCATTGCAGGGCGTGCAGGCGCAGGAGGTCCTCCATGGCGGCGGGCACCTGTTCGGGGGTCACCGCGTGCACCTGGAGGTCCAGCTTGTCGATCTTGTAGAGGCCGCGGCGGAGTTTGCCGGCCGTCCGCGTGCCGAGCGCGGCCAGCTGGTCCTCCAGCGGAAGGGCCGGCATGTACAGGCAGGAGGAGCCCTCCATGAGCCAGCGCCGGCCAGGCCAGCACGCGTGCAGCGTCTCCAGGGCGGCGCCCGGCTGGGCCTCGGGGAAGTCCATGACGTCCCAGCCGGGCAGGGCGAGCAGCGCCTCGCCCGCGGTCCTGGCGAGGCCGTCGCGGTGCGCCTCGTCGAGGAGTACGTCGGTGTAGTCGGACAGGCCGAGGCCCAGCGGGCTCAGCACCCGGCAGCCCCAGCGCCGCGTGCGCATCAGCGGCAGCCCGGCCACCAGCCGGTCCTGGTCGCGCAGCAGCAGGACGCGCAGGCGGGACCGCCCGCCGTACCACTGCCACCAGGAGGTGAGCCAGGCGTGCGACTGGAAGGGGGTGGAGGTGGCGCAGCGCTCGTACAGGTCATCCCATTCCGGCTTCATGGCCGCGAAGGCGCTCGGGTCGGTGACGACGCTGCTCTGGCCGCCGACCAGGAGGCTGGGCGTCATGCGCCGACCGGCCGCTTGCGTGAGCGCTCGCGGGCGCGGGCGGCGGGCTCGTCGCGGGTGGCGCTCTTGTCTCGGCCCGGCCTGGTCGGCGGGGTGACGAGGTAGAACAGGCCGCCGAGCAGGAGTCCGGCGGCGGCGCCCACGGTGAGGTTGATGAGCGGATCGGGGCCTGACGGCTCCTCGGGCGCCACGGCCTGGGACAGGTTGGCGATGCGCACGCCGGTGTCGGTGGCGCGGGCGCCGGCGTAGGTGATGAGGGACTGGGCCAGCGCGTTGGCCTGGGTCGCCGCCTGCGCGGCGTCGGGCGCGGAGGCGGCCAGGCTGATCATCGGGGCGTCGGGGGAGCCGGAGACGCGTACCGTGCGCTGGAGCTCGCCGACCGTGTGGGCGGCGAGGCCGGGACGGAGCGCGGCGGCGACGATGGCGGGCTGCGTGGCGATCTTGGTGAACGCCTGGGCGAACTTCGTCGTCTGCTCGATGCTCGACGGGGCGTCGGCCACCACGACGACGTACGCCTGGGCGGTGTACACGCGGTCGGTCAGGGCGGTGTACAGAAGTCCCGCGCACAGGCCCAGGACGACGGCGCAGCCTTGCGGCCACCACCGCCGGGCAGCGGCGGATACACGGCGGGTCACGCTCATGGTTGCTCTCCCCAGGCTGGCGCGATGGTCTTCGATCGGGATCTTTGCTCGTGCACGCGCAGGTACAGCGCTTCGATGCGGTTGACGTGATGGCCGATGCCGTAGTGGTCCACGGCCTGCGGCGGAAGCTGCCGTGGCGCGCCGGCCGCGATGAGCTCCTCCACGGCCTGCCGGAACGGCTCCGCCGCCGAGGGCAGCCGCCGCGCGTTGGGCGAGGCGCTCGCGGGCAGTTCGTCCAGTGCCGGGCAGGCGCTGTAGAGCACGGGCAGCCCGCACGCCAGCGCCTCGACGATGGCCAGGCCGAACGTCTCCTCCTGCGACGGCGCCGCGAAGACGTCCATGGCCGACAGCAGCGCGGGAACCTGGCTGGACTGCCCGGCCAGCACCATCCGGTTCGCGATCCCCAGCCGGCGCGCGTGCGCGACCAGGTTCGCCCGCTCGGGCCCGTCCCCCACCAGCAGCAGTACGGTGTCCGGCAACCCGGCCACGGCCTCGATCAGCACGTCGAACCGCTTGCCCGGCTCCAGCCTGCCCACCCCGCCCACGACCGTGATGTGCGGTGGGATCGTCAGCCGGCTCCGGGTCGTCTCCCGCACGGCCGGGTCGAAGCGGAACGCCCGCGGGTCGATGCCGTTGGCGATCACCTCGATCCGCTGCTCGGGCACCCCCCACCGGACCAGCCGCTGGGCAGCGGCCGACGACACCGCGACCGTCACGTGCCCGAGGCGCTCGCCGGCGCGGGCCAGCGCGCGCACCGGCGCGGTGATGGGCCGGCCCTCCAGGTGGCGTTCGCCGATGGAGTGCTCGCTGGCCACGATCGCGGCCACGCCGGACAGCCGGGCGACCAGGCGGCCGTACAACCCGGCGCGGAACAGGTGCGTGTGCACGACGTCGTAGCCGCCGCGCTGGACCAGCCGCCACAGCGGGCCCAGGACGCGCAGGTCCCGGTTGCCGGTCATGCCGAGATGGTGGACGGTCACCCCTTCCGCCTGGATGGCCTGGCTGATCAGGCCCGGCTTCGTGAGCGCGGCGACCTCGGCGGTGACGTGGTGGTTGGCCACCAGGTCGCGCAGCTGCCGCTCGGCCCCGCCCGCCTCCAGCCCGGTGATGACGTGCAGCACCTTCATCGCCGGCCCCACTTGCAGTAGTGCAGGGCGCGCTTGACGGTCAGCCGGAGCAGCCGGTCGTCGTCGCTCACGTGCGTTCTGGGCAGGCAGAGCTGGTCCGCTTCGCCGGGTTTGATGCCGCAGGCGTAGGCGTATCCGGCAGCGCGTACCGCCTCGACGGCCTCGCGGTCGGCGTGGCCGTACGGGTAGGCCAGGCCGATGACCTCGTGGCCGAGTATCGCCTCCAGGTCCGTGCGGCTGGTCTTGACCTCGTGGTAGAGGTCCCCGGTCGGGGCGCCGGCCAGCGACAGGTGCGTCTGGGTGTGGGAGGCGACCTCCATGCCCGCGTCGGCGACCTGCCTGAGCTGGTCCGCGGTCATGAGCGGTTTGCGCGGGCCGAGCGGGTCCCAGGCGTTGTCGCCGCCCAGGCGGCCGGTGACGGCGAACACCGTGGCGGTGAAGCCCTGGCGCAGGAGCACCGGCAGGGCGTGGGTGGCGAAGTCGGCGTACCCGTCGTCGAAGGTGAGGCCGACGAGGCGGCGGGCCGTACCCTCGCGCTGGGCGCGCAGGAGCTCGCGCATGGACACGCCGCGCAGCCCCCGCCCGCGCAGCCACGCCATCTGCGCGGCGAAACGGGCGGGTCTGACGGTGATGAGGTACGGATCCTCGTCGAAGTCGTCGACCGAGTGGTACATCAGGACCTGCTGCCTGGTTGGGCTCACAATCGCACTCCCCCTTCGCGGGGCCTCAGCGCGTCGCCGAGGTCCCGCCTGGAACCGGTGAGTAGTGCCGCGGTGACGAAGACCGCCAGGGTGACGGCGGCCTCGCACGGCACGGCGACGATCAACGAGAGGTCCGCGGTGACGGGGCGGACCAGGAAGGAGACGCCCGCCGCGACCACGGCCGCCGCGGATAGGCGGCCGAGGGACACGAGCAGCGCCCGCTTGGGCAGCACCAGGAGCGGCGCGCCGAGCCCGCTGAGCAGGAGCGCGGCCGTCAGGCTGATGCCCGCCGCGTTGGCCAGCGCGACCCCGCCCACGCCGAGCGGGCCGGCCAGGAACGGCGCGGCGACCGCGGTGAGCGCCAGACCGGCGGTCATGGCGGCGGCCGGATACCAGGAGGGCCGCGAGGCGCAGAAGTAGACCCGGCACAGCACGCCGACCACGGCCTGGCCGAGCAGGCCCAGGCAGTACAGGCGCATGCTCCACGCGGTCGCCGCGGTGTCGTCGGGGGTGAAGGCGCCGTGCTCCAGCAGCAGGCCCACCACGCCGGGCGCGTGCGCGACCAGGAACGCCGTGGCGGGCAGCACGATCGCGGCGGCCACCCACGTGTCCGCCAGCACCTGCCGGCCGGCGGCGGCGCCGTCTCCGGCGGCGATGCTGCGGGCCAGGACCGGGAAGGAGACCGTGGCGAGGATGAGCGAGGCCACCATGGGCACCTGGGCGATCTTCTGCGCGTAGTTCAGGTAGGAGATCGACCCGGCCGGCAGCGAGGAGGCGACGAACCGCTCCACGAACACCTGCGCCTGGCGCAGCAGGGTGAAGGCGGCGATGGGCGCGAAGACCGTCCACGAGATCGACGTCGCGAGGCCGGTCCTGACCGGGGTGCCGATGTGCCGGATGAAGGACGGGGCCTGGATGAGCGCCATGAGCAGGCCGCCGGCCGCCACGCCGCACGCCACCGCGGTGATGCCCCAGCCGTCGTGGCCGATGGCGATGGCGCCGACGATGGCGGCGTTGTAGGCCAGGTAGATGGCGGCGGGCGGGCCGAAGATCCGCCGCGTACGCAGCGCGGCGCTGCAGAACCCGGCCAGCCCGAAGCCCAGCACGGTCAGCGAGGTGATCTGCGTGCACCGGGTGGCCAGGTCGTGCTCCTGGATGCCGGGCGCCAGGCCGCGCGCGACGAGCGGCGCGGCGGCGGCCGTGGCGGCGCTCAGCAGCACGAACGCGAGGACGGCCTTGGGCATCGCGGCCCAGACGACCTCGCGCAGCGACCGGCCCTCCTCCACGGAGCGGCTGAAGTAGGGGATGAGCAGGAACGACAGCGCGCCTTCTATGAGCAGGGGCGCGGCCGTCTCCGGAATGGTCCAGGCGACCATGAAGGCGTCGGTGCCCGCGCTGGCGCCGAAGACGCCCGCCACCAGCAGGTCGCGGGCGAACCCGGACGCCGATCCGGCGATGACCAGGAGCATGGTGACCGTGGTGGCCCTGGCCAGCGGGCCGCGGGTCTCCTCGGTGGTGGCGCTCATGCCGCGTCCGCCGCGACCACCCAGGACAGCAGCAGGCCGATCATGATCGACATGACGACGGTGGGGGATCCGCCCACGTCGGCGTAGACGAAGTCGACGAGCTGCCAGGTCAGGAAGCCCGCCGCGCACAGCCCCGCCGCCTTCTGGGCGGGGGTACGGCCGCGCCGCGCCCGCTTGGCCGCCCACACCGCGAGCCCGGCCCACATCAGCGCGAAGGCGGTGAGCCCGAGCAGACCCTGCTCGCTCAGCACCAGCAGGTACATGTTGTGCGGGGAGCGCAGCTCCTGCCGCTGGAATCCGTTCACCGGGTCCGCGGTGTCGCTGCTGGCCGAGACGTGCAGGGGCGCGTAGTTGTCGCGCCAGGCCGCGAAGCCGCGCGGGCCCACGCCCAGGAGCGGATGGTCGTGCCACATGCCGCCGGCCGTCTCCCACAGGCCGTACCTGTCGTTGACCGACTGGTCCGGCTGGGAGGCGACGGAGGTCATGGAGGCCAGCCGCTGGGTGACGGTCCCCGACCCCCAGCCGCCGAGCACCACGAGGCCCAGCACGAGCGCCCCGGCGAGAGCGCCGCCGACGGCCCGCCTGCTGCCCGACAGCAGGATCATGACGACGCCGGCCATGAGCCATGCCAGCCACGCGCCCCGGCTGAGCGACAGGACCAGCGCCGCCAGCAGGACGATCAGGACCAGCGCAGCGGCGACCCGTGGCCGTCCGCGCGTGGTCAGCACCAGGGCCAGCGCCACGATCGCGCCGTAGCAGACGACGGTGGCCATGCCCATGACGTCGACCGCGCCGAACGTGCCGACCGCCCTGATGCTCTGCCCGCCGTAGGAGGCGCCGCTGCCCGAGTACGCCTGCCAGCACCCGAGCAGCGCCTGCACCAGGGCCGCGCCGAGCACAGCTGCGGCCACCAGCCGCCGGTCCACCTCGTCGCGGACGACGATCGCCATGGCCAGCGGCACGATCACGAAGATCTCGAGGTAGCGCACGAACCCCGGCAGCGCCGCGACCACGTCGACGCTGGCGAGCGTCGCCGCCGTCACCGCGACCGCGGGCGGAGCCAGCAGGTACGCCCGCCTCGGCAGCCGGAGCCGCGCCCTGAGCGCGTGCACGAGCGCGGCCACCACCAGGCACCCGGCCGCCACGTCGGCAGCGGTCACGTTGAAGGACGAGTCGAGCTGGGCACGTTGCTGCGGCACGCACACCAGCGCCACCGCCAGCACCGCCAGGACGCTGGGCCGCTGCCAGTCCATCTCGCGCAGGGGGGAGCGCGGCCGCAGGGCGAGCGCCACTACGCGCCGCCCAGGCGCAGCACGCAGCCGATCGTCTTGAGCGCGATCTTCACGTCCAGGCCGAACGACCACGTGTCGATGTAGTGGTTGTCCAGGCGCGCGCGCTCCTCGATGGAGGTGTCGCCGCGCAGGCCGTGCACCTGGGCCCAGCCGGTGATCCCCACGGGCACCCGGTGCCGCCGGTCGTAGCGCTCGACCGTCTTCGAGAACTGCTGCACGAAGTACGGCCGCTCCGGCCGCGGGCCCACGATGCTCATGTCGCCGGTGACCACGTTCCACAGCTGCGGCAGCTCGTCCAGCGACGTCTTGCGCAGGAAACCGCCGATCGGGCCGCTGAGGCGGCTCTGGCTCACGGTCCACTGAGTGGCCGAGTCCCGCGCGCTGGCCGGCTTGAGCGTACGGATCTTCAGCATGTCGAAGCAGCGCCCGCCCATGCCGACCCGCCGCTGGCGGAACAGCACGCCGGGCCCGCCTTCCAGCCGGACGCCCAGCAGGCAGATCCCCAGCACGGGCGCGAGCGCCAGCAGCGCGAGCAGCGCCAGCGTGACGTCACAGAAGCGCTTCGCCATCCAGTACGGCCGGCGCTGCGCGGGCGGCACCATGTCCACCAGCGGGAAGCTCTGAAGCTGCCGGCCCGGCGCCACGAAGTCCTGCACCAGGTCGTCCGGTCCGGGGGCGAGCATGATCTGGCACCCGGTGGCCCTGATCTCCTGCAGCACGGCCCGCGAGATCGGCGGCTGCCCGGCCAGGATGACGACGCTGACGGCCGAGCGGCGCAGCATCTGGGCGCAGCTGGAGTAGGTGGCCAGCACCGGCAGGTCGTCGGCCGGGCCGTGGGCCGACGCGCTGGCGCCGACCAGGCCGATCGGCTCGATGCCGTGCTCGGGGTGTTGCAGGAGGGTTCTGGCCAGCCGTACGCCGTGCTCGCCGGTGGAAAGGATCACGGCCTTGCGGGGCGCGCGGCGCCGGGCCGCGACATGCCGCCAGGCGCGGCCGGCCCCGTGGGCCAGGGCCATGAGCGCGGCGTAGCTGAGGCCCGCGAGCAGCCAGGCCGCGGACGGCGGCGCGGGGACGGGCGAGCACAGCCACGCCTCCAGGCTCAGCGTGCACAGCGCGGCCATCGCCCACCCGGTGAACCGGGCTCTGGGCAGCAGAATGTGCAGGGCGACCGCGATCGCGACCGCCGCCGCCACGTTGGTCAGCCGCCAGCCGGTGACGGTCGTCGCGGTCAGCAGGCAGGCGGTCAGCAGGCCGAGATGGGCGGCTCGCCGGGTGAGGTCGCGCAGGGGGAAGTCGGGTCGAGCTGGGGCGGGCGCCTCGGGTGCCATCGCGGGCTCGGAATCCAGGAAGTCCTCAGTCGGTTCGCTGGTGCCAACAGCTACGGTCATCTGTTGCCTCCAAGGTCGCGGTCACACGCCAGTGCTGCGGGATGAGGGGTAGTGGCAGGGGCTGGCAGTCGTGGCTGTTTCTCTGCAGGCGCTTGTGCGAGGACACAAGAATGGCGTTCATTCGCGCCTCAAGATCGTTGAGATGGTATCGGCGGAAGCGTTGGAACGCGCCGATGGAAGGCTCGCGCGGGGTTCATGGGTGGGCAAATCTTTCGCCACTGCCAGCGGCGCTGGAATTGTGGCCGGAGGCCGCGCGAGTTATTCAATGCCCGCGCGGAGCAAACGGACAACTTCTTTGTTCTCGGCAATACGGCCAGAGCAGGTCTTGTCCCGTGAAGCCGGACATGCCGTCAGGCGTGTCGCTGGTCAATGCAGAAGTCGCCGGCGAATTAACTGTGGTAATCGGCGGCTGTTTAAGGCAAAGCCTGTGCCCACATAGTTCAACGTCGTCGGATGGGGCCGAGATGCGGTGATAGAACTTTCCCGGTAGCTCGGTCGCGATAGCGCTTTGTGCGGTGTCCACAGGGCGCACGTCGCGGCATTCGGAGTAATCGGTTCGTAGGTCATGCGTAATCGCGAACACGTCCGATCACAGCCCGGAAAGGCAATCATGAATCGCATAGTCAAAAGCACGGCCATAGCTGTGGCCTGCCTGGGAATGGCAGCGGCGCTGGCCGGACCCGCCCTGGCCGCGGCCAGGACCGGCGGGGACCCGCTCGGCGGCCTCCTCGGCGGAGGCGGCGGCAGCAGCCTGCTCGGCGGGAAGGGGCAGAACCCGCTGATGTCTCTCACGAGCCCGCTCGCTGGGCTCACGCAGAGCAACAACCCGGTGGACGGGATCACCCGTTCCGCTGACGGCACGGCCCGTTCCGTGGAGGGCGCGGCGCGCCTTCTCCCGCAGGGGACCTTCCGCAACGGCCTGCCGCTGAACGAGGCCTCCAACGCCGCAGGCGTGGAGCACCGCAACCCGATCGAGCCGGCCCTCACCGGCGCGGCGAGCTCGCCGCTGGACTTCGCGCTGCTGGACGGGCGTGAGGTCATCGGTCTCGAGCACCAGGACGAGCCGGTGCCGGGTGTCGTCAGCTCCCTGACCGGGCGCGCCGACGAGATCCTGCACGCCCCCGCGCTCGAGCCCGCCGCCGAGGCGGCGATGCCGCAGATCACCGAGCGCCTGTCCGGTCACGCCGACCACGCGGCGTTCATGACGAAGACCGCCGCCCACCAGGTCGGCACCGTCTCCGCGCACGATCTGCTCAGCGGCCCGAACGCGGCGCTCAGGTCCGCGCTTCCCGCGGCGGTGTCCACCGAGCTGGCGCCCATCGTGGGCAGCCCCGAGGTCAGGCAGCCGATGGCGCAGCGCGCCGCCGGCCCGCGGACCGACGTCCCGCTCGACGAGATCGCCCCGCTCGTCGAAGGCCCGCTCGCCGCGACGCCGCTGGCGAAGTCGAAGGGCGCTCCTGAGGCCGTGGGAGACGCGCTGGGGGCCTCGGTCCCGACGACCGGCGCCGTCGGCGACATGGCAGCAGCTCACTAGAGTCACTCCCTCGTGCGCCGAAGGAACCGCGAGACCCTTCGCCGCACGGAGCAGCCCCCCATCCGTCTTCCGCACCCGTCCGGCGTAATGGTGCCTTTCGCCGGGCGTGAACAGATCGGCTGCGGTCACGACCTGCCCGCGTCGCTGTGCGCGGTGGGCTCTGACCTGGTGACGTCGATGCCCTCACCACATGAGGGGAACGGGAACATCGGCGCCACGAACTGCTGTGTGGCGTGACAGCTGCGTTCCTGACAGCGCAGCCCGCCGAGCGAGGTGATAGTGCCCGCTTCACCTGAGCTCGGTGGTTCGACTCACGTGGACAACCGCCGACGGCCGTGCCCGAGCACGGCCGTCGGCCGTCGCGTTTTTCCCAGGGAAAATTAGCAGAATGCCCGATATAGCTTCTTTCTCCCGCGCAAATCCCGTTTCATGACAGCGTCCATACCGTGCTTTTCCCATGGCGCCATTGCCCGAGGGTATGACCCGTCGGGGCGCCAAGGCGGAGATGTCGGACTAAGTCGATAAGCGCCCCGAAGATGCATCGCGTACGGCAAGCGAGGAGCAGTCGGGAATGCGGAAAGTGCTCAGCAGGATCGGTAAAACCGTGGCGGCGGCGGGAATCGCCGCCTTTTGGCTCCTACCACCAGGCGTGGCCACGGCCAGCCAGAGTTTCGCCGTCGACCTCACCACGGACGGCGTGAGCCAGTTCAACGTCGCCCACACCGCACGCGGCCTGCGGCTCGGCCCCCAGCTCGCGGCCACCGCCGCCGAAGGCGAAGAACGCCAGGGCTTCTACGTCACCACCGCGATCGGCACGCGCTCCCTGGCCAACCGCATCCGGCCGATCATGATGGCCGAGACGCCGCCGGGCGCGGACGTCCTGCTGGAACTGCGCGGTCAGACCCGCTCCGCCCGCTGGACGGAGTGGCGGGAGGCCAGGCAGGGCTCCGACGAGGTCGTCCTGCCCGCCTCGTCCACCCAGCTCCAGGCCAGGATCACGCTGACCCAACGCGGCGCCGGCCAGGGCCCGGAGGTGTACGGCCTGCGCCTGCTGGTCGTCGACCCCGCCCGAGGCCAGCCAGAGGCCGAGCCCGCCCCCAAACCCCTGACCACCCGGGTCTTCGCCACCCGGATCGGCCAGATCGGCGACAAGACCGCCAACGGCCACACGATCGGCTCCGCGGACCGCTTCGTCGCCCTCCCGTCAAGGCGGGCACTGAACGCCAACACCACGGAACGCGCCTACGAGGTCAAGATCTGTTACGCCACCCGCTGCGTCGTCGCGCCGATCTGGGACGTGGGCCCGTGGAATATCCGCGACGATTATTGGAACGCCGCCGCCACCCGCGATATGTGGGCCGATCTGCCCCAGGGAAAACCCCAGGCGCAGGCGGCATATCTCGATGGATACAACACGGGCCGCGACGACAGGGCGAGAAAGGTGCGCAATCCGGCGGGCATAGACCTGGCGGACGAACTTTTCTGGCAGGACCTCGGCATGACCACGAATGACTGGGTCAACGTCACATATCTGTGGACGGACGTGGAAGCACTGCTGTGAAACAGGGAGCCCGGCGCGACGCCGGGCTCCCTCATTTCTTTCTGCGGACGGGGGAACCATCCAGAGTGGCGGTGGGGGCCACGCGGAAAACGGTAGAGCACCGCTGATCCGGTCCGAGCCCGCTTTGCGATCTCTTGAGCAGTCGTAACCGCCCTGTTGACGGCAGAAGAGCACCCGGCCAATGCCGGGCGAGCAGCGGACCACCATGCTCGCCGCCCCGCACGACCTCAACGCCGCCGCGGCGGTCCGCGACCGGCTCCATGTCCTGCGCTAGGGGCGGATCGTGGCGTGGTCCCGTTGCAGCGCGGTTCTGGCGCCGGCCCGGCATTCCTCCAGGGTGTGCCCGGCCAGCGCCTCGCGTACGGCGGGGACGCAGACCGCGGACATGGACAGGCTCGTCACGCCCAGCCCGACCAGGACCGGCGCCAGGCGCGGGTCACTGGCGGCCTCGCCGCACACCCCGACGGGCTTGCCCGCGGCAAGGCCGGCCGCCGCGCACGTCTCCACCAGCCTGAGCAGCGCGGGCTGCCAGGGGTCGAGCAGGTCGGCCAGGGCGGGATGCTGCCGGTCGGCGGCGAAGGTGTACTGGCCCAGGTCGTTGGTGCCGATGCTGAGGAAGTCGACCTCGGCCAGGATCGCCTCGGCCAGAAGCGCGGCGGCGGGCACCTCGATCATCACGCCCACGCGGCGCACCCCGGCCGCGCGCGCCCGTTCGGCGAAGCGCGTGGCCTCCTGCCGGGTGCTGACCATGGGCGCCATCACGGCGGGTTCGGCGCCGGTGGCGCGGGCCGCCTCGGTGATGGCGGCGAGCTGGGTGTCCAGGACGTCCGGCCGCAGCCGGTCCACGCGCAGGCCGCGGATGCCGAGCGCCGGGTTCGGCTCGACGGGCAGTTCCAGGAACGGCAGCGGCTTGTCGGTGCCCGCGTCCAGGGTCCTGACGATCGCGTCGGGGACGGCCTTGAACACCGCCGCGTACGCGGCCACCTGCTCATCGAAGCCCGGAGCCGTCCTGCGGTCCAGGAACAGCAGCTCGGTACGGAACAGCCCCACCCCCTCCGCCTCCGGCGCCAGGTCGGCGGCCGAGCCGATGTTGAGCAGCAGCTTGACCGGGTGCCCGTCGGCGGTCTTGCCGGGTCCTCGGCTGTGGGCGAGCTTGGCGCGTTCGGCCTCGGCCTGGCGTCTGATCTCCTCGGCGGCCGGGGCGTCGAGGCCGGTGCGGATCTCGCCGGTGGCGCCGTCGACGCTCACCAGCGTGCCCTCCTCCAGCGTGAGCGCGCCGGCGCAGGCGACGACGGCGGGCAGACCCTTGCCTCGGGCCAGGATCGCGGTGTGGCTGGTCGGCCCGCCCTTCTCGGTGACCAATGCCAGGACGTCGTCGCTCAGCCCGGCGGTGTCGGCGGGGGAGAGGTCCTCGGCGACCAGCACGAACGGGTGGCCGGGGTCGGGAACGCCGGGCATCGGCAGGCCCAGCACGGCGGCCACGGCGCGGTTGCGCAGGTCGTCGAGGTCGGCGGCGCGCTCGGCGAAGTAGCCGCCCGCGGCGACCAGGGCCACGCGATGGCCGGTGAAGGCCGCGTCGAGGGCGTGGGCAGCGTCCATGCCGCCGGTGACGTGCTCCTCGGCCGTCTCCAGCAGCGTGGGGTCGGCGGCCATCATGGCCTGCGACTCCAGGATGTCGCGGGCCTCGCCGTCGGCCCGTCCCGCCCGCCGGTCGAGCTCCGCCGCGACGGCCGACAGCGCGGCCGCCACGGCGGCGGTCCCGGCCTCGACGGACAAGGGCGGGCCGGGGGGCGGGAGCGCGGGCGCGGCGGCCATGAGCAGGACGGGGCCCGCCGTACGCCCCGGGCTGACGCCTAATCCCCGCAGGTCAGGCATCTGCGGCGTCCAGGTCGCGAGCCAGCAGGGCGGCCAGCGCGTCCAGGGCGGCCTCGCCGTCGGGGCCGTCGGCGGCCGACAGCGTCACCTCGGTGCCCTGGACCGCGCCCAGTGACAGCACGCCCAGCATGCTGTTGGCCGGGACCTCCTTGCCGGATCCGACGCGGATCTTGACCGGCACGCCCAGCTTCATCGCCGCCTGGACGAACAGCTTGGCCGGTCGCGCGTGCAGGCCCGCCTGCGCGGCCACGGCCACCGTACGCTCTGCCATGTCACTACTCCTTCACGGCTCGATCGTGACCTTGATGGCCTCGCCCCTGCTGACCAGGGCGATCGCCTCCAGCACGTCGTCCAGGCCCAGCCGGTGGGTGATGAGGTCGGCGACCGGAACCTGTCCCGTGGCGATCAGGTCCAGCGCGCGGGCGTTGTGGGCCGGGCTCGACCCGTTCGCCCCGACGATGGTCAGCTCCCGGTAGTGCACGAGGTTGGAGTCGCACCGGATGATCGGGTCGTCCTTGGGCAGGCCGCCGAAGAAGCTGACCCGGCCCTGCCGGGCCGCCATCTGCAGCGCCTGCTCCTGGGCGGCGCCCGAGGCGGCCGCGGTGATCACCACGTCGGCGCCGCGCCCGCCGGTCAGCTTGAGCACCTGGGCGATGGCGTCGTCGTCTATCACCGCGTCGGGCTCGACCAGGGCGGCGGCCTTGGCCAGGCGGTCGGCGTTCACGTCGACCAGGAAGACCCTGGCCGCGCCGCGGGCGCGCGCCAGCCGTACGTGGAGGCAGCCGATCGGACCCGCGCCCATCACCACGACGTCGTCACCGTCGGACACCCGCGCCAGTTCCTGGCCGTTGAGCACGCAGGCGAGCGGCTCGGCCACCGATGCCTCAGCGAAGGACACCCCGTTGGGGATCGGGTTGACGCCGCCGACGGCGACGACCTTGTCGGGGATCGCCATGTACTCGGCGAATCCGCCGTCGTAGTGGTAGCCCATCGACTCCTGGTTCGGGCAGACCGTCATCCGGCCGCGCCGGCACTCGGCGCACGTGCCGCAGGGGATGGCCGCGATGACCTGCACGCGTTCGCCGGTGTCCACGACCTCCCCGGCGATCTCGTGGCCCATCACCCTCGGCGGCGCGATGTGGTGGTGGCCGTGCTTGTAGATCTTCGCGTCGGTGCCGCAGGTCGAGCAGTTGCGGACGCGGATCACCAGGCCGCCCTCGGGGCGCGGGGCCTCCTCGATCCTGATGTCGCCTGGGGCGTGGAAGCGGGCGACCTTCACGTGAGCTCCTTCATGACGGCTTCTACGTCGGGGGCCTCGCGCAGCGTGCGGGCCCGGTCGGGATCGAGCAGGATCTCGGCGAGTTCGGCCAGCAGCGCCACGTGGCCGTCTCCCTTGGCGGCGATGCCGATGCAGAGGGTGACCGGCTCGCCGTCCCAGTCGATCCCGCCCGGGAACCGGAGCACGCAGATCGCGTCACGCAGCACGTGCTCCTTGGACATGCCGTGCGGGATGGCCACGCCCTCGCCGACGTAGGTGGAGATGGAGCGCTCGCGCTCCAGCATGGCCTCCACGTACGGCGCCGCCACGGCGCCGATCTCCACCAGCACCTCGCCGCACCGGGCGACGGCCTCCTCGCGGGTCGCCGCCTTCTCGTGCAGGTGTACGGCTCGCGCCTCCAGCACCTCACGCACCGACGGTCCCGCCGTTCTTGATGGTCTCGACGAGCCGGGTGACGGCCGGATCGCCGAGGAAGATCTGGAAGGGGATGATGACCTTCCCGGGCGCCCCGGCCTGGGCGCGGGCGGCGAGCCCGGCGTGGGTGAGCACCACGTCGGCGTCGTCGGGGATGGAGTTGACTGGGGTGTGCTCCACCAGGACGCCGGTGCCCTTGAGCTGCTTGCGCACGGTGGTGGCGAGCATGACGCTGCTGCCCATGCCGGCGTCGCAGGCGATCACGATCTTGCGGATGTCCTTGCTGTCGATGCTGCTCATGCCGTTGCGACCTCTTCTGTGTCTCCGTCTTTCTTGTCTTCTTCGTTCCGCTCGCCCCGCCCGAAGCCGAGCAGGAGCGCGGCGATGATGAAGCTGGCCGCGGTCGCCAGCAGGATGCCGGCGCCCACCCCGAGCCAGCCGCCCCTGGGCGTCACCGTGAGGTAGGCGAAGATGCTGCCCGGCGAGGGCGGAGCCACGAGGCCGGAGCCGGTGATGATGAAGGTGAAGATGCCGACCGCGCCGCCCACGATGACCGCGAGGATCAGGCGGGGCTTCATCAGCACGTACGGGAAGTAGATCTCGTGGATCCCGCCGAAGAAGTGGATGATGATCGCCGCCGGGGTGCTGGGCCGCATGGCCCTGGGGCCGAAGAACATGAAGGCCAGCAGCAGGCCGAGCCCCGGGCCCGGGTTCGACTCCAGCATGAACAGGATGGACTGGCCGGTCCTGGCCGCCTCGGCGACGCCGAGCGGACCGAGCACGCCGTGGTTGATCGCGTTGTTGAGGAACAGCACCTTGGCCGGCTCGATGAGCAGCGAGGCCGCGGGCAGGAGGTTGCTGCTGACCAGCCACCCGACCGCGCCACCTGCCGCGTCGGTGATGACCTTGACGATCGGGCCGATGCCCCAGGCGCCGAGCAGCGCCATCGCGCCGCCCACGATGCCGGCGGTGAAGTTGTCGACCAGCATCTCGAAGCCGGCCTTGGTGCGTTCCTCGGTGAACCCGTCCACCAGCTTGAGCACGTACGCGGCCAGCGGGCCGATGATCATCGCGCCCAGGAACATGGGGATGGTCGCGCCGACGATCAGTCCGACGGTCGCGACCGCGCCGACCACCGCGCCCCGCTGGCCGTGGACCATCCGGCCGCCGGTGTAGCCGATGAGGATTGGGAGCAGGGTGCTGATGATCGGGGTGACGAGCTTGGCGAAGTCCTCGTTCGGCAGCCAGCCGGTCGGGATGAACAGGGCCGTGATGAGGCCGAAGGCGATGAACGCGCCGATGTTCGGCATGATCATGCCCGCTAAGTAGCCTCCGATGCGCTGGATGGTGGCCTTGACGCCGGTCCCGGTGACCGGAGGGGTGTAGGTGTCGGCCATGGTTACTCTCCCAGGGGGGTGGACGGATCTGCGGGAAGCAGCCGGACACGGTCGCGGCGGATGTCGGACGGGTGGGGCATGCGGCTCCCGGGCAGCTCGACGGCGGCGGCGGCCCAGGCCAGGGCCTCGCGTAAAGCGCGTTCGCAGGCGAGTGGATCGGCCAGGAGCGCGTCTCCGGGTGAGTCGTCCCGGCGGGCTGAGCGGGAGAGGTGGGCTGAGCGGGAGAGGTGGGCGAGGAAGCCGGCCAGCATGGCGTCGCCGGCGCCTACCGTGCTGCGCGGTTCTTCGACGCGGCAGTCGCCGTACCAGACACCGTGTTCCGCGACGAGGACGGCGCCGGCCGCGCCGAGGCTGGCCAGCACCGAGCGCGCGCCGGCGGCGCGCAGCTTCTCCGCGGCCTCCACGGCGTCGCCCAGGGTGGTGATCGGGCGGCCGGTCACGTCGGCGAGTTCGTCGCGGTTGGGCTTGACCAGCGCGGGACCGGCGGCGACCGCGGCCATGAGGGCGGGGCCGCTGGTGTCGACGGCCACGTGGATGCCCGCGCCGGTGAAGCGGCGGCAGAGCACGGCGTAGACGTCCTGGGGGACCGACGGCGGCAGGCTGCCGGAGGCGACGACCCAGTCGGCCGAGTGCGCGGCGGACAGGACGGCCTCGGCGACGGTGTCGAGCTCGTCGGCCGACAGCGCGGTGCCGGGTTCGTTGATCTTGGTGACGGTGCCGTCGGGTTCGGCCAGGGCCACGTTCGAGCGGGTGGCGCCCCTGACCGGGACCATCACCATCTCCAGGCCCTCGTCGGCCAGGAGGTGGATGAGCCGTCTGCCCTCGTCGCCGCCGAACGGCACCACCGCGCACGAGACGACGCCGTTGGCGAGGAGGGCGCGGGAGACGTTCACGCCCTTGCCGCCGGGGTCGAGCCTGGCCGCTCCCGCCCTGATCACCGCGCCACGGGTCAGTTCGCCGACCTCTATGGTGCGGTCGAGGCTCGGGTTGAGCGTCAGGGTGAGGATCATGCGCGTACCACCTCAAGCCCCGCCTGCGACAGGTCCGCGACGGTGGCCGGGTCGAGGCCGGTGTCGGTGATCACCACGTCGATCTCGTTCAGCGTGGCGAAGCGGGAGAAGTAGGTGCTGGTGAACTTGGTGTGGTCGGCCAGCAGCACGCTGCGCTCGGCGGCCGCGATCATCGCCCGCTTGATCGCCGCCTCGGCCGGGTCGGGCGTGGTGAGGCCCTTGGTGACCGAGCAGCCGTTGGTGGCCATGAACGCCACGTCCACGTGCAGGTCGCCCAGCGGCCGCAGCGCCCAGTCGTCGACCGTGGCCAGCGTGCGCCCGCGGACCCGGCCGCCCAGCATGATCACGGTCAGGTTGTTCCGGGTGGCCAGAACCGTGGCCAGCGGCGGAGAATTCACGACCACGGTCAGCTCCCGGTCGGCCGGCAGCACCTGGGCCAGACGGCCGGTCGTGGTGCCCGCGTCGATGATCACGGAGCCGTCGTCGGGCAGTTCGGCGAGCGCGGCCTTGGCGATGCGTTCCTTCTCGGCGGTCATCACCTCGTCGCGGGCGGCCAGCGCGGGCTCGAAGCCGAGTCGTTCGACCGGGATCGCCCCGCCGTGCACGCGGCGCAGCACGCCGGCCCGCTCCAGCACGGTGAGGTCGCGGCGGACGGTCTCCGTCGTGACGTCGAAGCTCTCGGCCAGGGCCACTACGTCCACGCGACCGGCCTCGCGCGCCCTGCGCAGGATCTCCTGCTGGCGCTCCTCGGCGTACATGCTGTTGATTCACCGCCGTTTCCGTGTTGTTTCACTTTGTTTTAGACCCGTACGTATTGTTCGTCAAGGTCTGTGCAGAGAAAAAGGCGCGCGATCCTGGTCGGATCGCGCGCCCTCGGTTCTTCTTGCTAGCCGGTGAAGCCTGTCGGGGCGACGCGGACCGCCACCTCGGTGAGCATCGCATGGCCGTTGCCGGAGGTGTCGGTGATGGTCACCCGCACGTACCTGGCCTCGCGCGGCGCCGCCAGCGTGGTCCAGTCGAGCGTGTCGGTGCGGGCCATCGTGTACGCGCGCACCTGCTGCCAGTCGCCCGACCCGGTCGCCGACACCTCGACCTTGGCCGACTCGTGGTAGCCGGGCTTGAGCACGACCCCCACCCCGGTGATCGGGTACGGCCCGCCGAGATCGGCCTGCCAGTAACGGGCGGGCGGCGCGGCCGTACCGGCGCCGGCGGCGTGCCAGTAGGTGAGGTCGCCGTCGATCGGCCCGAGCGGTCCCATCGACGGCCTGCTCGGCGCGGTGTGGGTGAGGTCGGTGGAGACGGTCAGCGTGCCGGCCTGGTGCAGCGCGGCCAGGTCGAGCCGGTCGGGGGTGGGCGTGATGTAGTTGCCGCCCAGGATGCCCTGGCCCCGGTCGTAGTAGACGGTGAGGACGCGGCCGTCGGCGAGCTGGACGCTGCCCGGGTAGCTCATGTCGGAGAAGATGCCGGGGTTGCGGTAGATGAGCTGGCTCTGGGTGGCGGACCACCCGCGCGAGTCGATGTACATGCGCCCGGCCACGGGGCGGCCGCCGACCCAGGTCGCCGACTGGTCGCCGTACGTCAGCAGGTGGCTGCCGCCGCGCAGCTTGAGCAGGTGCGGAGCGTGGCCCTTGAGTGTTGTCTCGTTGACCGGGGTGCTCCAGGTGTCGCCGCCGTCGTAGGAGTGGCTGACGCGCATCACGTCACCGTTGTTGGAGGTCCTGGCCACCATCATCACGTGGCCGCCGCCCAGGTTGGCCAGGGCGGGCTCGGCGTACCCGATGGTGGTGCCGGCGACGTAGACGGGGCCTTCCCACATGGCGACGCGTTCGTCGGCCTTGGCCCAGGTCAGGCCGCCGTCCCGGCTGCGCAGGACGTGGGCGCCGGAGCCGCCGAGGGAGCCGGAGTAGTGGCGGTAGCCGTACACGGGGAGGAGGATGTCGCCGTTGTCGAGCTCGACCATCTCGCCGTTGACGGCGACGCTGGCCTTGCCGCTGTCGTACATGAGGCTGGGCGGCAGGATCGGCGCCGACCAGGTGACGCCGTTGTCGGTGGAGCGCTTGACGTAGACCTGGCGGCGGTTGCCGCGTGAAGGCCGGTAGTCGTAATAGGCCATCAGCAGGGTGCCGTCGCGCAGGACGGTGAGGCTGGGCTCTTTCACGTCGACCGTCAGCGGGTCCGGGTCGCTCGCGATGATCTGCTGGGCTGACCAGGTCTGGCCGCCGTCGGTGCTGCGCCGGGCGGCGATCGCGCCCGAGTGGGAGTGGGAGACGCTCCAGCTGTAGGCGAGGTAGAGGTCGCCGTTGGCGAGCGTGGTGATGGACGGGAACCAGGGGCACTCGACGGTTTCGTTCTGCTCCCTGGTCAGGGCCGGGTCCCACGGGCGGCAGGTGCTGTTGTCGGGGCTGATGATCTGCACGTCCGGCGTGCTGGTCAGGAGCAGGGTGGCGACGGCTAACGCCTTGAGGAACATACAACCTCCTGGGGGGTTGCCGCGATCGAACGCGAAATATCGTTCCATGTCAACGTGAAAGGTTGTTCCATGTTCTGGGTACGCTACTGTCTCTTAATTAGAGGCACCAATGTACCTAAAGGAGCGACATGACGGCACGACACGAAGTACCCGTCCTGATCGTGGGCGGCGGCATGAGCGGGCTGTCCGCCGCGCTCTTCCTCTCCCTCCAGGGCGTCCCCTGCCTGCTGGTCGAACGGCACGCCGACCACTCACCGCACCCCCGGCTCAGCGGCCTGTTCCCCCGCGTGATGGAGGTGCTCAGGCAGGCGGGGCTGGAGCGGGACCTCCGGGCGCTCGACGAGTTCGAGGGCAGGGAGGGCCGGTTCATCAGGGCCGAGACGCTGGCCGGGGCGGAGATCGCCAGCAACCCCGACATCCGGGAGGACGCCGACCTCGGGCCGTACACCCCGGCGCCGGGCGCGATCCTCGACCAGGACCAGTTCGAGCCGCTGCTGCGGGCCAGGGCAGTCGAGCTCGGCGCGGACGTCAGGTACCACACGGAACTGCTGGAGTTCCGGCAGGACGACGACGGCGTCACGGCGGTGGTCCGCGACCGGGGCGACGGCGCCACGACCACGGTCCGCGCCGCGTACCTGCTGGCCTGCGACGGAGACAGCAGCCCGATCAGGGAGCGCCTCGGCATCACCAGATCGGGGCCCGGCCACCTGGTGGAACGGCTCGGCGTCCTGTTCAGGGCCGACCTCGGCGCGGCGCTGCGCGGACGGCACGTCCGGATCTGCCTCACGTCCGGCCACGGCGACCTGCACGTCCGCGCGCTGAACCGCTGGGGCTACGGCATCGACTTCGACCCCTCGCGCGACCGGATCGAGGACTTCACCGACGAACGCTGCGCCGAACTGGTCACCGCCGCCGTCGGACTGCCCGGCCTGGAGCCCGAGATCCTGCACGTCCAGCGCTGGCGCATCACCGCCCTGATCGCGACCCGCTTTCGCGAGGGCCGGATCTTCCTGGTCGGCGACGCCGCGCACGCCTGGCCGGCCACCGGCGGCTTCGCCGGTCAGGCGTGCGTGCTCGACGCCCACAACCTCGCCTGGAAACTCGCCGCCACCCTGTACGGCGGCGCCGGAACCACCCTCCTCGACACCTACGAACAGGAACGCCTGCCGGTGGCCAGGATCAGCATGGACGACTCGCTGCGCAGGATGTCCTGGTTCCACGCGGCGGCCGAGGAGGCAGAACGCCCCCGCGACCACGCCACGGTCGCGATGGGCCAGGTCTACCGCTCGTCCGCGATCCTGACCGAAGACCCGAACCCGCGGCATCCGGATGGGGAGTCGCTTGAGGACCCCCGCCGTCCCACCGGGCGGCCGGGCACGCGGGCTCCGCACCTGCTCATCGAGCGTCACGGTGTCGAACGGTCCACCGTGGACCTGTTCGGCGGCTCGTTCGTGCTGCTCACCGACGACCCGGCCTGGACGGAGGCGGCTGAGGAAGTCGGCGGGCTGGTCGCGCACCGCTTCGGCGGCGACCTCACCGACCTCGACGGCCTCTTCCACCACCGGTACGGGATCAGGCCAGGGGGCGCGGTGCTGGTCAGGCCCGACGGGCACATCGCCTGGCGTTCGCCCGCCGGTGACCCCGAGCCGGCCAGGACGCTGAAGTCCGTGCTGGCCAGGGTGCTCGGGTGAGGGGCGGCCGGCCGTACACGGGAGACGGGCGAGGATGCGGGACAATGCCCGAGTGCGGCCGGCCGCTGCCCGAGAGGAGAGTCCGCGTGTCCGAGCAGGTGAAGAAGGCGCGGCGGCGCGGGCAGGCCCTGCTGGACGCGATCTACGCGGCGGTGCTGGCCGAGCTGGCCGAGGTGGGGTTCCGGCGGCTCACGATGGAGGGCATCGCCGCCCGCGCCGGTTCCGGCCGGATGCCGCTCTACCGGCGCTGGGACACGCCGGAGGCGCTGGTGCTCGACGCGCTGGCCGACGCGCTGTCGGCCGGCGGCGGCCCGGTGGACACCGGTGACCTCCGTGAGGATCTGCTGGTCCACTTCCGCCGGATGACCGAGCAGGTCCTGGCCGGTGACCTCGGCGCCGCGCTCGGGGCGGTGGTCGGCGAGGGCGCCAGGCACCCCGAGCTGGTGGCGACGCTGCGGGACCGGCTGCTGCGCCCGCACCTGGTCGCGATCGAGCAGAGCCTGCGCCGGGCCGTCGAGCGCGGGGAGATCGGCGCGGCCGCCGTGTCGCCCGAGGTGTGCGCGGCGGGCCCGGCGCTGATCACCGTCCAGCACCTGATCAACGGCGTGACGCCCACCGGCGACGAGCTGGCCGCGATCGTCGACCGGCTGGTGCTGCCCGCGCTGGGCAGGCCGTTCAGCGCATCCTGACGAGCTGGCCGGTGACGCACCGGGCCTGCTCGGAGGCGAGGAACGTGATCACGTCAGCCACGTCCTCCGGCCGCGCGATGTGTCCCAGCGGGCTGAGCCCGCGCAGCGTCTCCTCGTCCTCCTTCTTGATCCACCCGGTGTCGGTGACCGGCGGGTAGACCATGTTGGCGGTGATGCCGTACTTGCCGAGTTCGTGGGCGGCCGACATCGTGTAATTTTCCTGGGCCGCTTTCGCGGCGCCGTACGAGACCTCGGTGGGGAAGCCGTCTGGACCGCCCGACGTGAGGCCGATGATCCGCCCCCAGCTCGCCTCCCGCGCGATGTGGCGGGTGGCGAACTCGGCGATCAGCAGGGCCGCCGCCCGCGCGTCCACGGCGAACTGCCGGTCGTGGCCGGCCGCGTCCACCAGCAGCAGCGGGCGGCCGAGGTCGTCGGTGGCGCGCGGCTCGAAGGTGTTGCCGATCCAGCCGGTGGCGTTGTTGACCAGGATCTCCACCGGGCCCAGCGTCTCCTCGGCCCGTTCGAAGAGCGCGCGGGGCGCCTCCGGGTCGGACAGGTCCGCCTCCGCCGACTCGGCCACCCCGCCCGCCAGCCGGATCCGCTCGACCACCTCGTCGGCGCTCGCCGCGCGCAGCACGTCGTACTGGGCGGGGAAGGCCGGGTGGTCCACCGGCTCCAGCCGCTTGTACGTCAGGAAGACCGCCACCCCCTGCCCGGCCAGCGCGACCGCGGCGGCGGCCCCGATCCCCTGGTTGGCGCCCGTCACGAGGGCCACGCGTCCTTGCAGTCCGGTGTCGATCATCCCGTCATCATGCCCAGCCGCCGCGGCCCGCCGCCAACGGGTTTCGCGCCGTAGGGTGAAGGCGTCATGCGAGGAATGGTGGCGGCCGGAGCGGTCGCGGCGGCGCTGGGGGTCGGCGTAATCGCCGTCGGGACCGGCGCGTTCGGGCTGGAGACGCAGGAGTTCACCCGGATCGAGTGCCGCTCGGTCATGGTCAAGGGCGGCGCGGTCTGGCACTGCGACGGCGAGAGCCCGGCACAACTGCGCGCCAACGACGCGGCCGTCCGCCGGGCCGAACTGGCGGCGTTACGCGCCCACCGCGAGGCCGTTCCCCCCTTCAGCCCCCGGCGTCGCACGGATCTCACGTTCGTGGACCACGACGGGCGGACCGGCCCGCAGCGGGTCACCGCCACGCGCCTGCCCGGCGGCGAGCGCTGGATCGCGCATTCCAGCATGGTCGTCGGCACGGGCGCCGGGCTGCTGGCGCTCGGCGGCGCCGTCATCGCGTTTCAGTGGCGGCCGGTGATGGGCCAGCGCTCCACCGCGAAGCCGTCTTCGACGACGTAGGCGCCGCTCCACATGTTCACCACCCCGCAGCCGTGGTTGGGCAGCACCGACACCAGCGACCCGACCCGCAGGCCGCCCGCTCCGGTGAGATAGCCGTGCTCCTCGTTGGCCTTGCCGAACGCGACGCCGGGCACACCCAGCACGGCGCCGAACCCACTGCCCCTGACCGACGCGTCGGAGCTCATCGCCTTCAGCCCGGCGTCGACGATCGCCAGATCCTCGCCCCGAGGCACGCTCACCACCCGGGTCAGCACGGTCAGCGCGCACCGGGACTCCTCGGCGGTGCCGAGCGCCACCTGGTTGCCGTCGTAGAAGACGTAG
Organism: Nonomuraea endophytica; assembly: GCF_014203235.1. GTDB lineage: Bacteria > Actinomycetota > Actinomycetes > Streptosporangiales > Streptosporangiaceae > Nonomuraea > Nonomuraea endophytica. The sequence goes on from NZ_JACHIN010000012.1 coordinate 233,426, forward strand.
GTGCCGGGCCGCGCCTCCGTCACCCCGGGCACGAACGGCGCACTTGCCGCCCCCGGCGTCGAACCCACCGAGACGACCGCGCAGTCGTGCCCGGCCGCGCGCAGGTCGGCCGCCACGCCCGCCATCGTCTCGCCGACCCGCCGCCCGGCCTTCTCCCGCCCGCCCGGATCGCCCAGGTAAGTCATCAGATGGCCCTCGTGCGTGAGCACGCCGCGCAGGCTCAGCCCGCCCAGCCGTTCCAGCTGAGCGGCCGTCCGCACCGCATCGGCGGGCGCGACGCCCGCCCGCCCCATCCCGGTGTCCACCTCCAGCAGGTACGGCTGCCGCACCCCCGCGGCCCGTGCGGCGGCGGCCAGCGGCTCGGCGGCGGCCACCGAGTCGAGCGACACCGTCACCCCGGTACGCACCGCGAACCGCACCTTGGCGGGCCCGACCGGCTGGTGCGCCCAGACCAGATCCTCGATCCCCGCCTCCAGCAGGGCCTCGACCTCGCCCATCGTGGCACAGGTGAACCCCGTCGCGCCGTGGCCGAGCTGCCGCCGCGCCACCTCGACACACTTGGACGCCTTGAAGTGCGGGCGCAGCGCCACCCCCGCGGCGGCGGCCAGCCCGGCCATGTCCGCGAGGTTGCGCTCCAGCTTGGCCAGGTCGATCAGCAGCGCGGGCGTGGGCAGCTCATCGAGCGGGATCTTCATGCGAGCCCCAGCAGCGCGCGCGGGTCGGCGTCGAGCAGCGCGTCCAGGGTCTCCGGCCGCACGCCCTCCAGGCCGGGCACCCGGATGCCGGTCAGCGAACGCAGGCCCTTGACCGCCTCGTCCGGCGTCCACAGCGGGAAGTCGGATCCGAACAGCAGCTTGTCCGCCACCCCCCACTCCTGGGCGCGCACCAGCGACAGGTACCCGTCCAGCGGCCTGGCCCAGCTCGCCGACACGTCGGAGAACACCCGCCGGTTCTTCCGCAGCACGATCATGGTCTCGCGCTGCCAGGGATGGCCCATGTGCGCGATGATCTGTGTCAGCTCCGGATGGCGGCGGGCGACGGCGTCCACGGTGAGCGGGTTGGTGACGTCCAGGTCGCCGGCGGGGCTCGGGGTGGCGCCCATGTGCCACAGCACCACCAGTCCGGCCGTCGCGGCGGCGGCGTAGAACGGGTCGTGGGCGGGGTCGCGCGGATCGAAGTGGGCCAGCACCGGGTAGAGCTTGATGCCGCGCAGCCCGCGCGCCACCCCGTCGGCGAGCTGCTCCAGCACGTCGGGGTCGGTGGGGTCGAGTGCCATGAAGCCGACCGTCTCGGTACGGGTGTCGGCGCAGAAGCGGGCCACGTGCTCGTTGGAGGTGGCCACGCCCGCCGAGGTGGCCCGGATGCCGAACACGAACGCCGCCCGCACCCCGGTCATCGCCCGGTCGTAGTCCTCGGGGGTCACGTCCTGCCAGGGCCCGCCGTACACCGGCCGCCAGTGGTCGTCCCACTCGCACCCCCAGTCTTCGGCGAGCATGCAATGGGTGTGCACATCGATCATCGGCCCCGTCCTTTCCACACGTCGGTCATCGGCTTCGTCCCTCTGGCGCGGGTAGCAGTGAGCGGGTCACCACGCGCAGGGCCGTCACCAGCTCGTGGTCGGCGAGCATGACGGCGGCGGTGGCGCGCAGTTCGGTGAGCAGCGCCTCGTGGCGGGCCGGTTCGAGCTCCCCGGCCGGCCCCGAGACGCTCAGCGACGCCAGGACCTCGCCGCCCGCCTCCAGCGGGATGGCCAGGCAGCGCAGCCCGATGCTGTTCTCGTTGTCGTCGAAGGCGTAGCCGCGCTCGCGGGTGACGCGCAGATCCGCGAGCAGCTCGGCGAAGGTGGTGCGGGTGTGTTCCGTCCTCCTCCGGTACGGCTCCGCGGGCAGGAACTCCGGCAGCTCACCCTCCTCCAGCCGGGACAGCAGCAGCTTGCCGAGCCCGGTGGCGTGCGTGTCGTCGCGCGAGCCGCTCATGGACATGTACCTGATGGGCCGATCCGGCTCCTCGACACACAGGTGGAGCACCTGTGTGCCGTCCAGGACGCCGAGGTTGGCCGTCTGCCCGGTCCGCTTGGCCAGCTCGGCCAGGTGCCCGCGGGCCGAGGCGCCCGCGTCGAGCGTGGAGACGTAGGCGGTGGATAGGTCGAGCACCTTGTGGCCGAGCCGGAACGACGGCCGATCGTCCACGCGCACCACGTACTCGGTCTCGGCCAGCACGGACAGCAGCCGGACGAGCGTGCTCTTGGGCAGCCCGGTCTCCTCGAACAGTTCCGACAGGGTCACCGGGTGGCGGCTGGTGGCCAGCCGTTCCAGCAGGGCCAGGCCGCGCGCGAGTGCGTGCGCGTGGTAGTTGGCCGCCGCGGGCTTGTCCTCGTCGATGCTCCGCTTCTCGGTGCCTCTCTTCATGCGCTGACTCCGATCTGGCCGCGGGCGCGTAGCACCTGGCCCGGTCCGGCGCCCGTGTGGCCTGTGCTCTCCACGACGGCGACGCCGTTCACCAGGACGAGCTCCACCCCTGACGGGAACTGGTGTGGTCGGTCGAACGTGCTCAGATCATTGAGCGTGCCGGGGTCGAGGACAAGCACGTCGGCCGCCGCGCCCTCCTCGATCAGGCCGCGGCCGTCGAGGCCGAAGACCTCGGCGGGCAGGCCGGTGCTCTTGCGCACGGCTTCCTCCAGCGTGAGCGCGCCCTCGTGGACGTAGCGGGCGAGCAGCCTTGGGTAGCAGCCGTAGGAGCGCGGGTGCGGGGTGGCGCCACCGGTGAGGCCGGCGGGGTCGAGGGCGAAGCCGTCCGAGCCGATCATGGTCGCGGGGTGGCGCAGGACGGTCAGCAGGTCCTCCTCGCAGCGTCCGAAGGCGACCATCGTGACCGTGTTGCCGTGCTCGGCGATGAGGTCGAGCGCCTGTTCGCCGGACTCCAGCGGGTGGCCGTCGACGAGGATGTCCGGCCAGTCCCACCAGCGGCCTTCCCAACCTGCGAGTACGCGGTCGCGGGCGCCCGGTTCGGCCAGGCGTTCCTGTGTCCTGCCGCCCTCGTGGGCCCAGCCTGGCAGGAGCTGGGACAGGTTCGCGCTGCCGGCCAGGTACGGGTAGACGTCCACGTGGACCGGGGCGTCGGCGATGAGGTCGAGCGCCTTGGCCACGGCGCCCCAGTTGCGGCGGCCCACCGCGGCCAGGTGGGAGATCTGGGTGACGCAGCCGGTGGCTTCTGCCACGCGTACCGCCTGGGCCACCGACTCGGTCAGCGTGTCGGTGTAGTCGCGCAGGTGCCAGGCGAAGACGCCGCCCGCCTCCGCGACCACCTCGGCCAGCGCGGTGAGTTCCGCCTCGGTGGCGTAGCTGGCGGGGGCGTAGATGAGGCCGGTGCTCAGGCCCAGCGCGCCCTCCTCCAGCGAGCGGGCCAGTTCCTCGCGCATCGTGCCCAGCTCGGCGGGGGTGGCGGGGCGGTTGGCGAAGCCCACGGCGCTGGCGCGCAGCGGGAGGTGGCCGGTGAGGGTGGCGACGTTCAGGGACGGGGCGGCCGCCTCCAGGGCACGCAGGTGGCCGGCGGTGCCGCCCTTTGGCCAGGGCAGCGCCGGGTCGAGGTCGATGAAGGCGACGGCGGCCCTGAGTGCCTTCTGGTCGGCGGCCGGGGTCACGCCCAGGCCGCAGTTGCCGACGATCTCGGTGGTGACGCCCTGCCGTACCTTGCTGTGGGCTTTGGGGTTGGCCAGCAGGGCCAGGTCGGAGTGGCTGTGGACGTCCACGAAGCCGGGACAGATCACGCGGCCCGTGACGTCCAGGACGCGGGCGGCGCGGCCGGCGCCGGGCGGGCGGACGGCGCTGATCCGCGCCCCCGTCACCTCGACGTCGGCCGGACGCGCCGGCGCGCCGGTGCCGTCCACCAGCGTCCCGCCGGTCAGCACCATGTCGGCGCGCCTTCCGGTTGGCGGCGCGTCGGTGAGCCCATGGTCAGCCGACACGGAAGACGCCCTCGACCTCGACCTGGCTGCCGAGTGGCAGGGCGGCCACGCCGATCGCGGCCCGTGCGTGCCGGCCGCGCTCGGGGCCCAGCACCTGGAGGACCAGCTGTGAGGCGGCGTGCGCGACCAGGTGCTGCTCGGTGAAGCCGGGCGCGCTCGCCACGTAGACGGTCAGCTTCACCGCGTGGACGTCGTCCAGCGAGCCCGTGTGCTGCTGGACCGCGGCCATGAGGTTACGGGCGCACTGCCAGGCGCAGTGCCGGGCGGTGTCCAGGTCGGTGACGGGCCCGGTGGCGACCAGCGTGTCTCCCGCCATCGCGACCTGGCCGGAGGCGAACAGCGTGTCGCCGTCGCGGCGGACCAGTTCGATGGTCACCGGCTCAGCGGGAGTCGGCGGCGTGTCGGGCAGGGAGTCGAGCATCGGGGTTCTCCTCGGGGAAGTGGCAGGCGACGCGGTGGTCGGCCCCGGTCAGCGCCGGCGCCTCGGCCGCGCACCGCTCCTGGGCCTTCCAGCAGCGGGTACGGAAGTGGCAGCCCGACGGCGGATCCGCCGGACTGGGCACGTCTCCGGTGAGCACGATCCGCTCCCGGTCGCCGCGCGCTGACGGGTCCGAGATGGGCACCGCGGAGATCAAGGCCCTGGTGTAGGGGTGGGCGGGCCGCCGGAAGACCTCTTCGCGCTCGCCCTCCTCCACGACCCGGCCGAGATACATGATCGCAACCCGGTCGCACACGTGCCGCACGACTGAAAGATCGTGCGAGATGAACAGGTACGCCAGGCCGAGCTCCCGCTGCAGTTCCGCCAGTTTGTTGACCACCTGCGCCTGGATGGAGACGTCCAGCGCGGAGACCGGCTCGTCCAGCACCAGCACGCGCGGGCCCAGCGCCAGCGCCCTGGCGATGCCGATGCGCTGGCGCTGCCCGCCGGAGAACTCGTGGGGGTAGCGGTTGGCCTGCTCGGGCAGCAGCCCGACCATGTCCAGCAGCTCGGCCACCCGCTCCCGGCCGCCGTCGCGGTAGCGGCCCTGGGAACGCAGCGGCTCGGCGACGATCTCGTGCACGGTCAGCCGGGGCGACAGCGACGAGTACGGGTCCTGGAAGACGATCTGGATCTCGCCGCGCAGCGGGCGCAGCTCGGCGGGGGAGAGCTTGGCCAGGTCCCGGCCCTCGTACACGATGCGGCCGGCGGTGGGCTCGGCCAGCCGTACGACCAGCCGGCCCGTCGTGGTCTTGCCGCAGCCTGACTCCCCGACCAGCCCCAGGGTACGGCCGGCGTGCAGCGCCAGATCGACCCCGTCCACGGCGCGTACCGCCCCGGTCTGCCTGCGCAGCACCCCCGACCGGATCGGGAAGTGCTTCACCAGGCCCTCGACGGACAGCAAGGGCTCGCTCACACCAGCTCCTCGTGGTAGTGGCAGGCCGAGCGGTGGCCGGGCCCGACCACCGCGGCCTCCGGCCGGTCCGTACGGCACGCCGCCCGCCCGTCGCTCAGCCCGCACCGGGGCTGGAACGCGCAGCCGGGCGGCGGCGCCAGCAGGTTCGGCGGGCTGCCAGGGATGGCTTTCAGCTCGCCGGTCCCTTCGAGCCGCGGCCGGCTGGCCAGCAGACCGGCCGTGTACGGGTGCCGGGGCGCGGCGAAGATCTGGTGCACGTCGCCGTGCTCGACGACCCGGCCCGCGTACATGACCGCGACCCGGTCGGCCAGTTCGGCGATCACGCCGAGGTCGTGGGTGATGAGGATGGCCGCCGCCCCCGCCTCGCGCCTGGCGGTGTCCAGCAGGCCGAGCACCTGCGCCTGGATGGTCACGTCGAGCGCGGTCGTGGGCTCGTCGGCGATGAGCAGGTCCGGCTCGTTGGCGATGGCCATCGCGATCATCGCGCGCTGGCGCATGCCGCCGGAGTACTCGTGGGGATGCCTGCCGTACCGGTCGGCCGGGTTGGCGATGCCGACGGCGGTCAGCAGCTCCAGGACCCTGGCCCGGACGGCGGCGCGTGACAGGCGCGGCTGGTGCAGCCTGATCGCCTCGGCGATCTGCGCGCCGACCGGCACCACCGGGTTGAGCGCGGTCATCGGGTCCTGGAAGATCATGGCGATGCGGCGGCCGCGGATCCGGCGCAGCCTGCGGGCCGGGAGCGCCAGCAGGTCCTCGCCGTCGAAGGTCACCGAGCCGCGCACGATCCGGCCCGGCGGCCTGATCAGGCCGAGCGCCGACATGGCGGTGACGCTCTTGCCCGAGCCGGACTCGCCGACGACGCCCAGGATCTCGCCGGGCCGTACGTCGAGGCTGACGCCGTCCACGGCGCGTACCACGCCGTCCTCCGTGGGGAACTCCACGGCCAGGTCGTCCACCTGCAGCAGCGGGCTCATGCGCGGGCACCCTTCGGGTCGACGGCGTCGCGCAGGCCGTCGCCGACGAAGTTGACCGCCAGCACGGTGAGCGCGATCGCCAGGCCGGGCGGCAGCCACAGCCACGGCATGGTCTGGATGAGGGTGAGGCTCTGGGCGTCGTTCAGCATGTTGCCCCAGCTCGCCTGGGGCGGCTGGACGCCGAGCCCGAGGAAGGACAGCACCGCCTCCAGCAGGATCATCTGCGCCACCAGCAGCGTGCCGACCACCGCCACCTGGGAGAGCACGGCGGGCAGCACGTGGCGGAAGACGATGGTCAGCCGGCCGGCGCCGAAGGCCCGCGCGGCCTGCACGTACTCCTGCTCGCGCAGCGCCAGCGTGAGCCCGCGCACCACGCGGCAGGCGGTGGGCCAGTTGCAGGCGGCGAAGACCACCACCAGCATCGCGGTGCTGGGGCCGAGGACGCCTGCCAGCACGACGACCACGACCAGCGAGGGGAAGGACAGCACCACGTCGGCCACCCGCATGACGGCCGCGTCGAGCAGGCCGCCGAACATGCCGGCCAGCGCCCCCAGCAGCGCGCCGAGGACGACCGCCGCCAGCGCCGACATCAGGCCGACCAGCAGCGAGACCCGCCCGGCGTGGACGAGCCTGGCGAAGACGTCACGTCCCGATGAGTCGGTGCCGAGCAGATGCGCGGCCGAGGGCGGCTCGCGGAAGGCGGACAGGTCCACCGCGTTCGGGTCGTGCCCGCTGACCAGCGGCGCGGCCAGCGCCATGAGCACGATCACGGCGAGGAAGACCGCGCCGGCCGGCGCCATCCGGTTGCGGCGGAAGCGCCTGGCGGCCAGCCGGGCGGGGGAGCGGGGGATGATCTGCGTGGTCATGACAGGCTGATCCTCGGGTCGGCCACCGCGTAGAGCAGGTCGGCGGCGAGGTTGCAGATCAGCACGAGCACCGCGATGAACATCGCGAACCCGATCACCACCGGATGGTCGAGCTGGCCGATGGAGCTGACCGCGAGCTGGCCCATGCCCGGCCAGGCGAAGACCTGTTCCAGGGCCACGGCTCCGGCCAGCAGCTGCGGGACGTAGATCATGACGACGGTGATGAGCGGGATGAGCGCGTTGCGCAGCGCGTGCCGCAGCAGCACCCGGCCGGGGCCGGCGCCCTTCGCCTCCGCCGTGCGCACGTAGTCGGCGCCCAGCTCGGCCAGCAGTCCGGCGCGCACGTACCTGGTGAACGGCCCCGCGATCGACAGTCCGAGAATCGCGGCGGGCAGCACCAGATGGGCCAGGACGTCGGCCCCGCTTCCGTCGCCCGGTGTGGACATGCCCGATGAGGGCACCCAGCCGAGCTTGAGCGCGAACACGTAGATCGCCGCGATGCCGAGGAAGAAGCTGGGCACCGAGATGGTGCCCAGGCTCGCCGCGGTGGCGGCGTAGTCCACCGCGGTGTTGCGCCGCACGGCGGCCAGGGTGCCGACGGCCACCGCCAGCAGCAGCCCGATGACCAGGGCCGTGGACATGAGCAGCACCGTGGGGCCCACCCGCTCCAGCAGCACGTCGGCCACGGGCCGGCGGCTGACGAAGGAGTAGCCGAGGTCGCCGCCCAGCGCGTCGCCCAGCCAGATCAGGTAGCGGACGAAGGCCGGGGCGTCCAGCCCCAGCTCGGCGCGCTTGGCGGCGAGGAACTCCGGCCCGCCCGACTGCAACTGCTCCGGGTTGACCATCATCAGGACGGGGTCGCCGGGGACCGACTGGACCAGGACGAACACCCCCACGCTGATGAGCAGGAAGACGGCGGCGTTGACCAGGAGCCGGCGCACGAGGAAGGCGAGCATCAGCCGGCCAGGGTCCACTCGTCGGCGTTCCAGAACCCGGAGACGAAGTCGCCGCTCGGCTTGAAGCCCCGCAGCCGGGCGCTGCTCGCCCAGAGGGTGTCCGGGTTGTACAGCCACAGGTACGGCACCTGCGCGTTGTCCTTCTCGGCTGCCTTGCGGTAGAGACCGGCGCGTTCGTCCTGGTCGGAGATGCCGTCGGCCTCGGCGGTCAGCTCGTCCAGCGACTTGTCGCAGAAGGAGCTGATGTTGCCGCCGGTCGGGTAGAAGGCGCCGCAGCCGAGGATGGGCACGCTGCTGGAGGGATCGACGGCGTAGGTGCCGCCGCCGAACAACGCCAGGTCGAAGCTGTGATCCTCGTACGACTGCAGCAGCTGGGCCGCCTGGACCTGCTTGAGCTCGACCTTCACCCCGGCCGCGGCCAGCGAGCTCTGCACCACGGTCGCGGCGGCGTCGCGGTCGCGCTGGCCGGGGATCCACGACAGCGTCACCGGCTTGGACGCGTCCCAGCCCGCCTCGGCCAGCAGCGTCTTGGCCTTGGCCGGGTCGTAGGCGTAGCCGGCGAGCGTCTCCGGCAGGGCCCAGGCGGCGACGAACGAGGAGTTCTGCACCCGGCCCTTGCCCGCGAGGAGCTTGTCGACCAGCGCTTTCCTGTCGATGGCGTGGAGCATGGCCTGCCGTACCCGGGGGTCGGCGAAGCGTTTGTCGGTCTGGTCGACGGCCATCCTGAGGAAGCCGGGGCTGGGCTTGCCCGCGACCGTCACGCCCTTGAGCGCGCCGACCGCCTGCAGGTCGGTGGGGGAGATCTGGACCAGGTCCATCTCGCCGGTGCCCAGTTGCGCGGTCGCCACGTCGGAGCTGACCGGCTTGAGGAAGATCTTGGGGATGGACACCGGCTTGCGGTAGTTCGGGTTGGCGGCCAGCTCCACGTACTGGTCGGTCTTGTACTGCACGAACGTGTACGGGCCCATGCCGGCCGTGGGCTTGTTGAAGAACGCGTGCCCGGTGAGCTGGGCGGCGGGCACGGAACCGAGCACGTGCTCCGGCAGCACGAACCCGAACGGCCCGGCCAGCAGGCTGAGGAAGCCCACGTTCGGCTTGGCCAGATTGATGACGAACGTGTCCGCGTCGGGGGCCTCGAAGGCGGCTCCGGCGAGCTTGCCGGCCATGGCGCTGCCGAGCTTGGCGTCGGCCAGCAGCTTGTAGGTGAACAGCACGTCCTTGCTGGAGAACGGCGCGCCGTCGCTCCACTTCAGGCCCTTGCGCAGGTGGAAGACGACCTTGCGGGGCGTGACCTCCCAGCGCTCGGCCAGGCGCGGCTCGTACTCGTAGCGGTCGTTGACGGTCAGCAGGTTGTCGTAGACGAGCTGCATGACCTGCTGGTCGGGGCCGGTGAGCGGGTCCAGCGGGCTGAAGCGCTTGGGCTTCTGGTAGAGGTACACGCTGAGCGCGCTGCTGCCCTGCGCGGTCTTGGCGCCGGAGTTGGTTGGGTCGGAGCAGCCGGTGGCGAGCACGAGGACGGCGGCGGCCAGCACGCCGAGCGGACGGATCATGAGGGCTCCATGGGCGAGACGGGATTGACCAGCGTGCCGAGGCCGGAGATCGAGACCGAGACCTCGTCGCCCGCGGCGAGAAACTCCCCCGTGGTGGCGCCGACGCCGGCCGGGGTGCCGGTCATCAGCACGTCCCCCGGGCTCAGCGTCATCAGACGGGAGGCGAAGGCCACCAGCTCCGCCACCTTGAAGATCATGTTCTTGGTCGAGCCGCGCTGCCTGACGCGGCCGTTCACGCGCAGCTCGACGTCGAGCGCCTGCGGGTCCCCGACCTCGTCCACGGTGACCAGGTACGGCCCCAGCGGCGCGAAGCCGTCCAGCCACTTGCCGGCCAGCCAGTCGAAGAAGCGCACGGCCGGGTCGTCGAGGTCACGCGGGTAGCCGTAGTCGACCGAGCGGGCCGAGACGTCGTTGGCCACGCAGTACCCGGCCACCGCGTCCAGCGCCGTCTCCGCGTCCAGGTCCTTGGCGGTGCGGCCGATCACGACGGCCAGTTCGGCCTCCCAGTCCACCCGCGTGCTGACCGACGGCAGCGGGATCGGGCGGCCGTGGGCCAGCAGCGCGGTCGGCGGCATGAGGAACAGCCGGGGCGCCAGCCGGGACTTGTCCAGCGGTTCGGCGCCGGCCTCCGCCACGTGGTCCTGGTAGTTGGCGGCGACGCCGAGCAGCTTTCCGGGGTTCAGCAACGGGGTGAGGACCTCGACGGCCGACAGCGGCACGGTCGCCAGGTTCCGTTCCTGGGATCCGGCCAGCCAGTTCGTCAGGTCGCCTTCGCCCCACTCCTCGATCACGTCGCCGTCCAGGAGGCGGCCGTGCCGTACCGCGCCGTCGTGGCGGTAGGTGAGCAGCTTCACGGCAGGACCTCCTCGACCTGGCCGGACGCCAGTGAGCGGCGGGCGGCCTCGACGACGCGCAACGCGGCCACCGCGTCGGCTGGGCCGAGCTCGGCGGGTCGGCCGGTGACGACGGCGGTGTGCAGTTCGGTGAGCATGCGGTCGACGGTGGACGGCCCGGCCCACGTGCCGCGCGGTGTCCCGGTGGTGGTCAGCACGCGCGCGGCCGGGCGGTTGGCGTCGGCCAGCAGAGTGCCGTGGGAGCCCGCGACGCGGTAGCGGTGCAGCGACAGGCCGCCCGCTCCCGGCATCGCCGGTGTACGGCCCGCCACGACGGTGCTGGTCATCCCGCGCTCATGGGTGAGGCAGAGCGTGACCAGATCCTCAGGTCCGTCCTGGAAGGAGCTGTTTTGGGAGGGGCCGTCCTGGAAGCGGGGGCCGCCGGTGGCGTAGACGGCGGTGACCGGCAGGGCGGTCATCGCGTGGATGGCGTCGGTGGCGTAAGGGGCGAAGTTGAGCAGTTCGCCCAGCGGCCAGACCGCGCCGCCGCCCGCGACCAGGAAGTCGGCCTGCACGTTCCACGGCAGCCCGACCTTGCCGGCGGCGATCGCCTCCCGAGCCACCCTGACCGCGGGCTGGAAGCGCTGGTGGTGGGCGGGCAGGCAGACCAGGCCGGTGCCCGCGGCCGCCTCGGCGATCCGCGCGCACTCGGCGGCGGTCAGCGCCATCGGCTTGTCGACCAGCACGTGCTTCCCGGCGCGCAGAGCGCGGGTGACCACCTCGACGCGCCGCTCGTACGGCACGCAGACGCTGACGACGTCGGCGTCCGGCCGGTCGAGCGGGTCGTCCGCCTCGGCCCGGCCGGTGACGCGGAAGCCCGGGTGCGCCTCGAAGGCGGGGGCGTACATGTCGCGCTGGTGGTTCTGGTGGCCGAGGCCGTACTCGCCGATCAGCAGGACGTCGAGAACCCTCATCGGACCTCCTCCAGAGACACCGGGCGGCCGAGTTCCATCGAGCGTTCGGCGGCGACGCCCATCGCCACCGCGAGCAGGGCCTCGTCCCCGGCCACCCCGGTGCTCGCGGTGCCGGTGACGGTGTCGAGCCAGGCCGACATCTGGGCGGCGAAGCCCGCGGCCGGGCCCTCCGCGGCCAGGTGGGTGCCGCGTTCGTCGGCGAGCAGCACGCCCTCGCCGTCCCACTCCATCGTCAGCAGGCCCTCGGTGCCCTGGACGACGACGTCGCGGGCGCTCAGGCTCGCGGGCCGGTGGGCGCGGCTCATCTCGCAGATCGCGGTGGCGCCGCCGGCGTAGGTGACGACCATCTCCAGGTGGTCGTGGACGTCCAGTTCGGCGGCGGTCCTGCGCTGGCCTCTGGCGTACACGCTGACCGGCTCGTCGCCGATCCACCAGGTCACCAGGTCGAGCAGGTGGACGCCGTTGTGCAGGGCGTGGCCGCCGGAGCGTTCGCGGTCGATCACCCAGGTACGCCAGTCGGGCCAGATCCAGCCGCCGAGCAGCGCCAGCCGTACCAGGAGAGGGCGGCCGAGCGCGCCGGAGGCGATCTCGCCGTGGACGGTGCGGGCGTAGTCGTAGAAGCGGTGCGAGTGCGCGACGGAAAGGGTACGGCCGGCGGCGGCGAAGGCCTCGACGGTCTTGCGGGCCGCCGGGACGGTGGTCGCCAGCGGCTTCTCCACCAGCAGGTGCTTGCCGGCCGCGGCGACGCGGGCGGCGAGTTCGTCGTGGGTGTCGTTGGGGGTGCACAGGACGCAGGCGTCGACGCCGGGCCAGGCGAGCGCCTCGGCCAGATCGGTGGTCCAGGGGACGCCGCCCTGGGCCCGCGCGGCCTGTCCGGCGCGTGCGGCGCTGGTGTCGACGAAGCCGGCCAGCCGCCCTCGTGGATCGCTGGATAACGCGGCGACGTGCTGGTCGGCGATGGCGCCCGCACCGATCACGAGCACGCCCACCGACGTGGAACCTCTTTCCATGCGTGCATCCTTCGTGCGTGCCCAGGCCAATGTCAAGGGTTGACGTGGAATCTCCTTCCACGTAACTTCCGCGACATGGAACGTCTTTTCACGTAAGGAGCAGTTGTGGAATTAGACCGTCCGCTGGGACACGCGATCGACGAGGCCGCGCGCCGGGTTCTGCCGGGAGGCGTCAACTCCGCCACCCGCCAGGTGGGCGCGCCGTACGCCTTCACCGCCGCCGACGGCGCCTATGTGAGCGACGCCGACGGCCACCGCTACCTGGACTACCACGCCGCCTTCGGCGCCGTTCTGCTCGGTCACAACCATCCGGCCGTACGGCAGGCGGTCCTGACCGCACTCGACGGCGTCGACCTGATGGGCCTGGGCGTGACGCCGATCGAGGTCGAGCTGGCCGAGCTGGCCTGCGAGCTCATCCCGTCCGCCGAGATGATGATCACCACGATGAGCGGCTCGGAGGCCACCGTCCAGGCGGTCCGCCTGGCCCGCGCGGTCACCGGCCGGTCGCTGCTGGTCAAGTTCCAGGGCTGCTATCACGGATGGGGCGACGCCCTGGCCAGGAACGTGATCTCCAAGCCCGAATCCGCCTACGGCCGCGACCCGCTCTCCGCCGGGCTGCTCGACTCGGCCGTGGACGCCACGCTCATCGCCGAGTTCAACGACCTGGACTCGGTGCGCGCCCTGTTCGAGTCCCATCCCGAGCAGATCGCCGCGGTCTTCCTGGAGCCGATCCCGCACAACGTCGGCGCGCTGGTGCCCACGCAGGAGTTCGTCGAGGGCCTGCGCGAGCTGACCAGGCAGCAGGGCGCGCTGCTGGTCTTCGACGAGGTGATCACCGGATTCCGCCACGCGCTCGGCGGCTACCAGCAGGTCTGCGGGGTGCAGCCGGACCTGACCGCCTTCGGCAAGGCGATGGCCAACGGCTTCCCGACGGCGGGCCTGGCCGGACCGCGCGAGCTGATGGAGCGCTTCGCCGCCGACGTGCTGCTCGCCGGGACCTTCAACGGCCACCCGGTCGCCGCCCACGCCGCCATCGCCACCATGCGGCACCTGCGCGACAACCCGGACTTCTACCTCAGGACGCACCGGCTGGGACAGCGCCTGCGCGACGGGCTCGGCGAGATCACCGCCGAACTCGACGTGGACGCGACCGTCAGCGGGTTCGGCGGCGTGTTCGTGCTCTACTTCGGCACCGGCCCGGTCTCCGGCTACCGCGACCTGATGCGCAACGACCACGCGGCGTACGCGGCCTTCCACCGCAGGATGACCGGCAAGGGCTTCCTCATGCTGCCGATGGCGCTCAAGCGCAACCACGTCTCGGGCGCGCACACCGACGCCGACATCGACCTGACCCTGGAGGCGGCCAGGGACGTGCTCAAGGAGATGCGCGCGGACGGCCTCATCTGACCTGGCCTGCGGTCAGGAGGTGCGCTGAGGACTTGCGGGCTTGCGGGCGACGCCCACGTACCACCACTCGCTGCCCTCGGGGTCCTCCTCCCACGGCTCCTCCGGCCGCCAGTCCGCCACGTGGACCACGCCGGGCTCGACCAGGTCGAAGCCGTCGAAGAAACGGGAGATCTGCGCGAAGCTCCGGTGCAGCAGGGGCGTGTCCGCCTTGTCGTACACCTTCCGGGCGGCCACACCCACCTCGGGATGGGCGTCGTCGGTCAGGTGGGAGACGATCAGGAAGCTGCCCGGCGCCATGCGCTCGGAGAAGGCCCGCACCACTTGGTACGGATCGTCCTCGTCGGGGATGCAGTGCAGCACGCCGAGGAACACCACCCCGACCGGCTGGCTGAAGTCGATGAGCCGCTTCACGTCGGGATGGTCGAGGATCGTGCCCGGCTCGCGGATGTCGGCGTGCGCGATGGCGGTGTTGCCGTCGACGTCGGCCAGCAGCGCCCGCGCGTGGACGATGACGACCGGGTCGTGGTCCACGTAGACCACGGGCGCGTTGGGGTGGATCCGTCGGGCGACCTCGTGCACGTTGTTCTGGTTGGGCAGCCCGGTGCCCAGGTCGATGAACTGGCGGATGCCAAGGTTGGCGACATGGCGTACGGCCCTGCCCAGAAACCACCGGTTGGCCAGGCAGATCTGGCGGCTGGGACCCAGCGCCATGATCTTCTCGGCCGCGGCGCGGTCGGCGGCGAAGTTGTCCTTGCCTCCGAGGTAGTAGTCGTACATGCGCGCGGCGTTGGGCACGTTCGGGTTGATCCCGGAGGGCACGCGCGTGGGGTTGCTCATCGTCACACCTTTGATCAGCGCAATCCGATGAACAGATGCTAACGGTATGAACACTCATTATTCGCGATCTTTTGGTTACTCCTCGCGATGCCGTAACGCGTAGTCCGTGCCGACGGCGGCAAGGATGAGCAGTCCCTCGACGATCGGGCGGTATGTCGTATCCCAGCCGAGCAGGTTGAACCCGTTGCCGATCAGCGTCAGGATCAGCACGCCGATCATGCCCCGCCAGATCGCGCCCTCGCCGCCCAGGATGCTGGTGCCCCCGATCACCGCGGCGGCGATCGCGCTGAGCTCCAGCAGCGTGCCCATGCTCGCCTGCGCCGAACCGCCACGGGCCGCGAGCACCAGGCCCGCCAGCGCCGCGCAGACCCCGCTGATCGTGAAAACGACGATCCGCACCGGCCCCACCCGGATGCCGGAGAGCCTCGCCGCCTCCGGGTTGCCGCCGACGGCGTACACGCGCCGGCCGAGCGTGGTCCGCCACAGCACGAGCGAGGTCACCGCCGAGACGGCGAGCAGCAGCAGCGACGGTACGGTCACCCCGCCCAGAGCCGTCGGCCAGCTCAGCGACTGGAACTCCGTCAGCCGCGCCGGATCCGGATACACGATCGCCCCGGCCGTGATGACCAGCGCGAGCCCACGGTAGACGATGCTCAGCGCCAGCGTCACGATGAACGAGTGCACGCGCAGCAGCACGACGGCGGCGCCGTTCAGCGCCCCGAGCAGCGCGCCCGTGAGCACCGCGGCGCCGAACCCCAGCGCCACCCCGCCGCCGCGGGCGGCCAGCACGCCCACGACGGCGCTGACGGCCAGCACCGCGCTCGCCGACAGGTCGAACACGCCGCAGATCATGCACAGGGTGATCCCGCAGGTCAGCAGCCCCACGATGACGGCCTGGTCGAGCAGGTTCACCAGGTTGCCCTGGGTCAGGAACGTCTGCGTGGCCAGCGACAGCGCCACCACCAGCACGAACAGCGCCAGCAGGATCCCGGAGTCGCGCACTCTCATCGCGGCCGCCCGGCGAAGGCGAGTTCCATGACGTCCTCGCGCTCCGCGCCGCGCGCGAACTCGCCGGCCACCCGGCCGCCGCGCATCACCAGCACGCGGTGCGAGAGCCCGAGCACCTCCTCGATCTCCGACGACACCATGAGCACGGCCACACCGCGCGCCGCGAGCTCGACCAGCAGCCGGTGGATCTCCACCTTCACCACGACGTCCACGCCCCTGGTCGGCTCGTCCACCAGCAGCACCTTCGGTTCGCGCATGAGCCACTTGCCGAACATGGCCTTCTGCTGGTTGCCGCCCGACAGACCGGCGGTCCTGCCCCTGGGGTCGGCCGCCCTGACGTCGAGGCGGTCGAGCCACCGGCCGACCTCGCGGGCCTCGGCGGCCCGCCGGACGAACCCGGCGTGCTGGCGGGTGGACAGACCGGCCAGCGCCAGGTTCTCGCGCAGCGATCGGACCAGGACCAGGCCCTGCTCCTTGCGGGACTCGGGCACCAACGCCATGCCCTCGGCCATCGCGTGGCGGGGGGAGGCGGGCCGTACCGGATGGCCGTCGACCGTGACGTGGCCGGACGTGCGGCGATCGGCGCCGAACAGCAGCCGCAGGACCGCCGACCTGCCGCTGCCGGTCAGCCCGGCGAGCCCGACGATCTCGCCGGCGCGGACATCGAGCCGCTCCACCTGGGGCAGCCCGGCGGCCGACAGCACCACCGGGGCGTCGGCGGCGACCGGAGCCGGTTCGGGGTAGAGGACCTCGATCGGGCGCCCGACCATGTGCTGGACCAGCGAGCGCGGGGTCTGCTCCGCGGCCGGCGCCGTGAGCACGTGTCGGCCGTCGCGCAGCACCGTGACCACGTCGCAGGCCGACAGCACCTCCTCCAGCCGGTGCGAGACCAGCACGATCGCCATCCCGTCCGCCGCGAGCGTGCCCAGCAGGTCCAGCAGCCGCTCGGCCTCGGTGCGCGGCAGCAGCGCGGTCGGCTCGTCCAGGGCCAGCACCCGCGCGCCGCTCGCCAGCGCGCGCAGGATCTCCACCCGCTGCTGGTCGGCGACGGGCAGCTCCCGCACGGGCCGGTCCGCGTCGAGCGCGAATCCGGTACGGCCGAGCAGCCCGTCGAACAGCAGCCGGTCGGCCCTCGGCCGCCACCATCCCGCCCGGTGGGTCCAGCGGCCGAGCATGACGTTCTCCAGCACCGTGAGCCGGGGGACGAGCGCCACCTCCTGCGTCACCAGCGCGATCCCGTGCGCCCGCGCGGCCCGCGGGCTGTCGAGCCGCATCGCCCGGCCGTCCGCGACGATCCGCCCCGCGCCGGGCGTGGTTACCCCGCACAGCACCTTGACCAGCGTGCTCTTGCCGGCGCCGTTCTCGCCGACCAGGCCGTGCGTCCGTCCCGGCTCGACGCGCAGGTCGACGCCGTGCAGCACGGTCGTGCCCGCGTAGCTCTTGGTGATGCCCTCCAGGAGGAGCGGGCCGGTCATTCGTCGTACTCGCCGGTGACGCCCGCCAGCACCTCCTTGGTGCCCAGGTGCTTGCCCGGCGTGACGTCGGTCATCAGGTTGCCCGGCCGCACCTGCCTGCCCTGCGCCTTGTCCAGGCCCAGCTCGGCGGCTCTGGCGCCCAGGGTGCGGACGGGCAGGTAGTAGGCGGCGAACCAGCGTCCCTCCTGGACCGCGGTGACCGTCTGGCGGGAGCCGCCGTTGGCGACGTACAGGATGGGCTTGCCCTTCGCGACCGCCTCGGCGCCGGCGATCGCCTGGGAGGAGCCGATGACGACGTCGACGCCGGGCGCGCGCTGGAGCACGTCCTGCATGGCCTTGCGCCCGCTGTCCTGGGTGTAGCCGCCCTCGACCTGGGCGACGATCTTCATGCCCGCCTTCTTCAACGCCCCGACGGCGGCATCGGTGCGCGCGTTGTCGAGCGGGAGCGCCTTCAGGCCCTCCAGGTAGGCGATCTCGCACGGGTCCAGCTTCTTGCTCGCGCAGGCGCGCACGGCCAGTTCGGCCAGGGCCGCGCCGTTCGCCGTGGGCACGTCGATCAGCGTGATCGTGCCCTCGACCTGCGGCTCGGCGGTGTCGTAGCGGGTGCCGAGCGGGGTGAACTGCACGACGACCGCGATCCCCGCCTGTACGGCGGAGCGGACCGCCGGAACCACCGCGGCCCCGTCGTTGGCCTGGATGACGAACACGTCGAAGCGCTTGGAGGTGACCGCGTCCTGGATCTGGCGGACCTGCGCCTGCGCGTCGAAGTTGGGGTCGAAGAACTCGGCCGTCGCGCCGCGGGACTTCGCGTGCTCCTCGACGCCGGCGTACGTGGCGGCGGTGAACGAGTTCGCCTTCGCGAAGCCGAAGAACGCGATGCGGTTCTGGGCCTTGGGACTCGGCTGCGCCGTCGGGCCGCCCTCGGTGTTGGGGTTGACGCACGCCGCCGCCAACGCCACAACCGCGGCGAGCAGGGGTAATCCGGTCCAGCGTGCGACCATCTTCGGTCTCCTTCGCATGTCAGCGAACGTGCACGTCCCAGAGAGCTTGATCATAGGGAACGGCGGGCGCTTTCGCCCACCGATAACCGATCGAAAGCGGTCACGGTTACGGTCCTCGCGGGCAGTAGAGAGACCGTGATCAGGGGTGGCCGCGTGATGACCTATTCCGGGTTGACCTCCGCGGCGAGCCGGACCGGGCGGCGCCGATGGCGCTGAGCGGAGAGCCGGGCACGAGGTTCGGGATTCTCGGGCCGCTGGAGGTCGCGGTCGGCGACCGGCCCGTCCACGTGGGAGGCCCGCGGCCGCAGGCGGTCCTGGCGACCCTCCTGTTGCACAGCGGGCAGACGGTCAGCACCGGCCGCCTGGTCGACCTGGTGTGGGAGGACGCGCCGCCCTCCTCCGTACGCGGGCAGGTGGCCGCGGCCATCTCCGCCCTGCGTGGCGCGCTGCGCAAGGCCGGAGGAGACCCGGCGCTGATCGAGACCGTCGCGGGCGGCTACCGGGTTCCCCGGACGCTGGCCCTGGACGCGCTGACGGTCGAGCAGGGCCTCGCCGCGGCCCGGCAGGAGGCGGCGGGCGGCCGTACCGGCCAGGCGGCGGCCACGTTCCGCGCGATGCTCAAGCTGTGGCGCGGCCCCGTGCTCGGCGGCATCACCAGCTCCGCCCTGCTCAACGCGGCCAGCAGGTGGGAGGAACTGCGCCTGACCGCGCTGGAGGAGTGCGTCGAGCTGGAGCTGGACCTGGGCCACCACCGGGAGCTGACCGCCGAGCTCAGGACCTTCGTCGGCGAGCACCCGCTGCGGGAGCGGGCCCGCGCCCAGCTCATGCTCTCCCTGTCGCGCTCCGGACGGCAGGCCGACGCGCTGGCCGTCTACGACGAGGGACGCAGGCTGATGGTCGACGAGCTCGGCCTGGAGCCGGGGCCGCGGCTGCGCGAGGTGCACAACATGATCCTCCTGGAGGATCCGGTCACCCGAGAGCCGGAGCGCGAGGTCGCCGACGTACGGCCGGCGCAGCTTCCGCCCGCCGCCTTCGCCTTCACCGGCAGGCAGGCGGAGCTGGAAGAGCTGGACAGCCTGCTCGAAACCGGCGACGAAACCGGCGGCGAAACCGGTGATGCCGTCCGTGTCAGCGTGGTGAGCGGCGTGGGCGGCATCGGCAAGACCGCCCTCGCCATGGCCTGGGCACACCGCAGGGCCGAGCGCTTCCCCGACGGGCAGCTCTTCGCGGACCTGAGCGGATTCACCCGCGGCAGCCCCCCGGCCGCACCGGAGAGCGTGCTGGACGGCTTCCTGCGGGCGCTCGGGGTGCCGGGCCGCCGGATCCCGCAGAGCCTCGCCGAGCGCACCGCCCTCTACCGCAGCATGCTCGTCGGCCGGCGACTGCTGGTCGTGCTGGACAACGCGCACTCCGCCGACCAGGTACGCCCGCTTCTGCCCGGCTCCGGCACCTGCCGCGTCATCGTCACCTCCCGCAAACGGCTCAGCGGCCTCGTCGTACAGGAGGGCGCCCGGCCGCTGGCGCTGGAGGTGCTGCAGCCCGCCGACGCGCGCCTGCTGCTGCGCCGCATCGCCGGTCGGCGGCGGGTCGAGGACGACGGCGACGAGCTGTCCACGCTCGCCGAGCTGTGCGACCGCCTGCCGCTCGCGCTGCGCATCGCGGCGGCCAAGCTGGCCGTCGGCAGCGCATGGTCCCTGGGCGAACTGACCGGGAGCCTGCGCGCCGAGCGCCACCGGCTGAACGAACTGCGCCAGGACGAGGAGCAACTCCGCAACACCTTCGAGCTGAGCTACCTCGACCTGCCGCAGCCCGCCCGGCGGGCCTTCCGGCGAATCGGCCTGCTCCAGGGAGTGCGGGACCTGGCCCCCTGGACCCTCGCCGCGCTCCTGCACACGTCGCTGCGCGGCGCGGAGGAGCTGTGCGAGGAACTGGCCAACGCGCAGATGCTCCAGCCCGCCCGGCGCGACGCCAGCGGGCAGCGCCGCTACACGATGCACGACCTGGTCCGCCTGTTCGCGATCGAGCGGGCCGAGGCGGAGGAGAGCCAGGAACAGCGCGCGGAGGCACTCACCCGCGCGATCGGCGGCATGCTCGCGCTGGCCGAGCGCGCGCGCGGGCACGACCACCCCCGCCACGACCTCATGCTTCTCCGGGGTACGGCGCCGCGCCACCCGGCCGAACCGCCACCCCAGCTGGACGCCGACCCGATGACCTGGCTCGACGCCGAACGCCACACGCTGATGGCCTTCGTCACCCAGGCGGCCCGCCTCGGCTGGGCCGGCCTGGCGTGGGAGCTGGCCGCCACTCCGGTCTACCTCTACGAGATGTCCTGCTACTTCGACGACTGGCGCACGGTCGCGGACGCGGCGCTGTCGGCCTGCCGGGAGTCCGGCGACCGGCGCGGCGAGGCCGCCATGCTGCTGTCGCTCGGCGAGATCCTCCACCAGCGCCGGCAACTGCCCGAGTCGCAGGCCACGCTCGCGACGGCCATGCGGATCTTCGAGGAGGTCGGCGACGAGTACGGCGCGGCCCTGGCCCGCCGCTATCGCGGCGTCGCCTTCCTCTACCAGGGCGCGGAAGACGCGGCCCTGAAGGAGTTCCGGGCGGCCTTCGCCGTCTTCGAGCGGGTGGGCGACTCGACGGCGGAGGCGGTGACGCTCGGCAACATCGCGCTCCTGCACACGACCGCCGGCTGCCTGGAACTGGCCGAGGAGCCACTGGTCCGGGCCTTGGCCCTTCCCCTCGGCAAGCGGACGCAGGCACTGCTGACCAAGCGCCTGGCCGACACCTATCACGCGCTGGGCAGGAACCTCGAAGCCGTCGAGGCCGGCCGGCTCGCACTCCGGCTCACCAGGGAGCAGCGCGACCAGATCGGCGAGGTCTGGGTGCTGCTGAGCCTGGGGGAGGCGCTCTCGGACCTGGACGGGCGACTCGGCAGGGAGACGCTCGTGTCGTCCCTGGCCGGGGCCGACCGGCTCGGGGACCTCCTGCTCTCCGGCCGCGCTCACCTCGCGCTCGCCCGCCTGGGCGGCGAGGACGCGGACGACCATCTCGACCTCGCCATCACCGCCTTCCGAAGCCTGGGCGCCCAGCACTGGCTGGAGAAGGCACTCCACCTCAAGTAACCAGTCCTGGAGGACATCAGATGAAGCGCCGTCTTTCCGCACTTTTGCTCAGCGTCGCCGTAGTGCTCGGAGGTAGTGCCGCGGCGACCCACCTCGAACCGCCGCAGTCGCCTCCCGCGCAGACCGTCGTCGCCGGGGGCTGCCCTGGCGACCACGAGTGGTGTTAGGCGCCGGCCCGGTCCTCGGGGCCGGGCCGCCGCGGGTAAAGGGCCGCGTGGGCGCTCCGTAGGCGGGCAGCCGGTCGGCAGTGTCGGGGGCGGGCCGTCGCCGGTCAGGTCGATCCCGGCGGCCGTCTGCGCGGTGAAGGTCGCGTCCACGGGAAACAGATCGGTCACCGTGCCGATCGCTCGGCGGACCTGGGCGGGGGTGTGTTCTGGCCGCATGTTCATCGGCAGGTGGAGCCAGACGCGTACGCGCTCCAGCTGGTGGCGGTCGGCTTCGGCGCCGTTCAGCCCGGCGGGGGCGTGGAGGCCCGGTGCGCCGCCGTCCATCGTCGTGTCGCCGAGGTCGCGGGCGTACTCGTAGCCGACCAGCACGATCTCGCCGCCGGGGCGGACGATGACGTTGCCGGGATGCAGGTCGCCGTAGCGCACGCCGCGCTCGTGGATTCGCTCCATCGCGTGGCCGATCCTGCCGACGACCTCGGCGGCCCACTCGGCATAGGCCCTGACCTCGGGCTCCGGCGGGCCGTCGGCGTCGTGTGCGCACGGGTAGCGGCGGACCATCTCCTCCAGCAGGCTCACGCCTTCGACGTGCTCCTCGACCAGGAAGTGGTGTTCCCGGGCGACGTGGTGGCCGAGCAGGCGGGGCACGCACGGCAGGCCGTCCAGCCGCCGCAGGATGTCGCGCTGGACCTGGAGGCGGGCGATCGCGTCGCGGCCGTCGCGGTCGAGGCCGGCGTGCGGCCTGGCCTCCACCAGGACCACGCGCTCGCCCGTGCCCTCGCGGGTGGCGAGGTAGACGCCGCCGGCGTTGGAGTAGCTCATGACGCTCTCGATCGCGAACGGGAAGCCGACGCTGTCGCGGGTCTCCGGCTCGCCCTCCTCGCCGACGCGGGTGAGCTTGGTGAAGGCGCCGTGGCGGACGAACAGCGGGCCGTCGCTGCGGGCGTACGGGCCGGTGATGCCCTTGAGCAGGCGGCCGAGCGTTTCCAGCGCGTCTTCCAGCTCCTTGTCGTCGGCCGGGTAAATGGTGACGGCCTTGCCGCCGGCGTGCGGCTCGCGGTGGGCGGGCTCCAGCCGGTCCGCTGCGTCGAGGTCGGGGTCCGGCTGGTGGAAGGGCGCGAGATGCTCCCACTCGATCATTGGTGTCCCCCTCGGCGTTGATCGGCTGGCCACAGCCTGCCCGCCGCCGCTTCGAGCTCGATATGAGGCGCTCATATCTGCCGCGAATCCCGCATCCCTAACGTTTCGCCGCGCAACTCCCAGAAAGGAAAGTCAGTCATGCTCAAGAAGGTTCTGCTCGGCGCCGCGGCGCTGGTTTCCCTGTCGATCGCGGCACCGGCGCAGGCGGACGTCTCGGCGGTGGCGTCGGCGTGCAGCGTCCAGCACGAGGGGTGGGGCAACGGCGGCTCCGCCAACTTCTTCAGGTACGTGAAGGTCGTCAACGAGTGCGGCCACTCGAAGACGGTCTGTGTCGACGTCCCCAACTGGCCCGACCCCGGGCCGTACACGATCAAGGCCTACGAGCGGAAGAAGCTCACGTACGGCAACGTCTCCCACCGGCAGGGGCGCGGTCTCTATCCCTGCTGATCGCGCGAGGGGGCTCTTGCCAAGCGGGCGAAGGTTCTTTACTGTCCTACAAGTTAGGAAAGGTTCCTAACTAAGGCGTCGCCGAACCCTCACCCCCCAAGGACCCCGCTGATGCCGCACGTTGTCAGAGCCATGGCCGCCGCCGCGGCCATGGTCGCAGCCCTCACCGCACATCCCGCCGCCGCCAGTTCCGCGGCCGACACCCTGATCTCCCGCGACCGGCCCGCGACCGCCTCCTCCGTCGAGGGCGCCGGTTTCGAGGCGGGCAAGGCGGTGGACGGCAGCACGAGCACCCGCTGGGCCAGCGCCGAAGGCCACGACCCCGAATCGGTCACCATCGACCTCGGCGCCACGGCGACCATCTCCCGCGTGAAGCTGAGCTGGGAAGCCGCCTACGGCAAGTCGTACAAAATCCAGACCTCGCCCAACGGCTCGACCTGGACCGACATCTACTCCACCACCGCCGGCAACGGCGCCACCGACGACCTGACCGGCCTGTCGGGCAGCGGGCGCTATATCCGCATGTACGGCACCGCCCGCGGCACCGCCTACGGCTACTCCCTGTGGGAGTTCGAGACCTACGGCTCGTTCTCCTCCGGCGGCGACACCACGCCACCGAGCACCCCCGGCAACCTCCGCTCCACAGCCACCACCTCCACCACGGTGTCGCTGGCCTGGAACGCCGCCACCGACAACGTCGGCGTCACCGGCTACGAGGTTTACCGAGGCAACACCCTGGTCAACACCGCCACCGGCACGACCTTCACCGACACCGGCCTGACCGCGAGCACGAGCTACACCTACACGGTCAAGGCCCGCGACGCCGCGGGCAACGTCTCGCCCGCGAGCGCCCCCGTCACCGCCACCACCCAGGCGGCCGGCGGCGGGCCCGCCGTACCGTTCGGCAGCCACGCCTTCCCCTACGCGTCCGGCATGCTGAAGCCCTCCGGGGCCCAGGCGACGCTCGACCAGAAGGTGATCGACTACTACAAGCGGTGGAAGACCGCCTTCCTCCGGCAGAACTGCGGCAACGGCTGGTATCAGGTCTACTCCCCGGACGCCTCCCATCCGTACGTGGCCGAGGCCCAGGGTTACGGCATGGTGATCGCGGCGACCATGGCCGGAGCCGACCCGGACGCCAAGAAGATCTTCGACGGCCTGACCAAGTGGATGATCGACCACCCGTCGGTGATCAACCCCGACCTGCTCGCCGCCGAGCAGAACGAGGCCTGCCAGAGCGTCAACGGCAGCGACGGCGCCACCGACGGCGACATGGACGTGGCCTACGGCCTGCTCCTGGCCGATCGGCAGTGGGGCAGCAACGGCACGTACAACTACAAGAGCCTCGCGGTGCGGCACATCAACGCGATCAAGAAGGACGAGCTCAACCCCTCCACGAACCTGCTCAAGCTGGGCGACTGGAGCACCCCGAGCGACCACCGCTACTACGTCTCGCGCGCCTCGGACTGGATGGCCGACCACTTCCGCGCCTTCAAGAAGGCCACCGGCGACTCCACCTGGGACACCGTGCGCAACGCGCACCAGAACGTGATCGCCTCCCTGCAGTCCACCTACGCCCCGAACACCGGCCTGCTGCCCGACTTCGTGGTCGACACCAACACCTCGCCGCGCCCCGCGCCCGGAGAGGTGCTGGAGGACCCGAACGACGGCCAGTACTGGTGGAACTCCTGCCGCGTGCCCTGGCGGATCGGCGCCGACGCGGTGACCAGCGGCGACGCCAAGTCGCTCACGGCCGCTCGCAAGCTGAACACCTGGGTCAAGTCCAAGACCGGCGGCGACCCCGGCAAGATCGCCATGGGCTACAAGCTCAACGGCACGCAGATCTCCTCCGGCAGCGACGCCTCGTTCTTCGCCCCGTTCGCGGTGGCGGCGATGACCGACTCCGGCAGCCAGGCCTGGCTGGACGCGCTCTGGAACAAGATGCTGGCCACGCCGATCGACACCAGCAGCTACTTCGCGGCGAGCATCCAGCTCCAGGTCATGATCACCGCCACCCACAACCACTGGGTGCCCTGAAGTACCCGGCGGCCGGCCTGACCGGCCGCCACCCCACTCCACCCCGGCGCGGGCACGGGCGCCTTAACCCCGCGCCGGGGTGGCACCAACGGCATCAGGTCTGTTCAGGGTCAGGGGAGCACCGCTCGTGCCATCAGCGTGCGCAGTGCGGCCAGCGCCTCCGGGTAGTCGACGCGATCGGGCGCCAGCAGCCATTGCTGGTGCACGCCGATCACCGCCCCGACGAGCAGGACCGACAGCCCCTCGGCCGACATCCCGGGCGGCAGCGGCAACAGCTCCAGCACCCGCCGGCCGTGCTCGCGCAGCGCCTCGTGCATCTCGACGTAGCGCCCCTGGATCGGTGAGCCCGGCTCCAGCGCCTCCACCAGCAGGTTGACGAAGAGCCTGCCCGCGGGCAGCACGAACAGCGCCCCCGCGCCCTCCGCCAGCAGGTCGAGCGCCGTCTCCACCCGCGCGGTCGGTTCGCCGAGCCCGGCGCGCAGATCCGCCAGCGAGCGTTCGAGAACGGCCAGCAGCAGCCCCTCCTTGCTGCCGAAATGCCAGGGAATCGACCCCCTGCTGATCCCGGAGCGCTCGCCCACGTCGGCGAACGTGGTCTGCCGATAGCCCTTCTCCGTGAACAGCTCGGCCGCCGCCGCCAGGATCAGCTCGCGGCTCTCCTGACTGGTCTGCTCTCGACGTGTTGTCACCGCACCTCCTCATGTGCTAGCAATCATATTCTATGCTGGCCAACACAGGAGGTCATTTTGCGCTTCGTCACCTACGCGTCGGCCGACGGTGACCGGGTCGGCGTCGTCAACGGCGACCAGGTCCACGCCCTACCTGAGGGCACGAGCCTGATCGAGCTGCTCGGCCCGTCGCTGCGGCAGGCGGGCGAGCGGGCGCTCGCCGAGCCCGCCCAGGTCACCCCGCTGGCCGACCTCACGCTGAAGGCGCCCATCCCCAGACCGCCGTCCATCCGCGACTGCCTGTGCTTCCTCGACCACATGCGCGGCTGCCTCAGAGCCACCGGCGGCACCGGAACCCTGGAGCCGACCTGGTACCAGATCCCCGCCTTCTACTTCGCCAACCCGGCCACCGTCATCGGGCCCCACGACGAGGTGACCGTCTCGCCGGGCAGCGCCTGGTTCGACTTCGAGCTGGAGATCGGCGCGGTGATCGGCGCGCCGGGGCGCGACCTGACGCCCGAGCAGGCCGTGGAGCACATCGCCGGCTACACGCTGTTCTGCGACTGGAGCGCCCGTGACCTGCAGGCGCTCGAAGGCCAGCTCAAGATCGGGCAGGCCAAGGGCAAGGACGGCGCCACCACGCTCGGGCCCTGGCTGGTCACCCCTGACGAGCTGCCGTTCGACCCCGGTGGGCGACTGGCGATCCAGGTGCGGGCCGAGGTCAACGGGGAGCTGGTGGGGGCCGGCCGTACCGACGGCATGGACTGGACGTTCGGCGAGGTCGTCGCCTACGCCTCGCGCGGCGTCGAGCTGCGGCCGGGCGACGTCTTCGGCTCCGGCACCGTTCCGGGTTGCTGCCTGATCGAGCACCTCAGCTTCGCCGACCTCGCCGCCTTCCGCGGCTGGCTCAAGGACGGCGACGTGGTGACGCTGCGCGCCGAGGGGCTCGGCGAGATCCGCCAGACCGTCCGCGCGGGTACGGCCCCGCACCCGCTGCCCGCCAGACCCGATCCCGCCGCCGGACCGCGCGGGCCGAGGGTCAACCGGGCGCCGAGCCCGCGGGTGCCGTACACGAAAGGGCTGCACCAGGTCGGCGACGGGGTGTGGGCGTGGCTGCTGCCGGACGGCGGCTACGGCATGAGCAACGCCGGGCTGGTCACCGGGGACGGCGCGTCGCTGCTCGTGGACACGCTCTACGACCTGCGGCACACCGCCGAGATGCTGGACGGCCTGCGGCAGGTCACCGGCCGCCACCCGCTGACCCACCACGTGCTCACCCACGCCAACGGCGACCACACCCACGGCGGCCAGTTGCTGCCCGGCTCGGTCCGCGTCATCGCCGCCGGGGGGACCGCGCACGAGATGCGTACCGAGATGACCCCGGAGATGACCGCGGCGCTCCAGATCATGGATCTCGGGCCGGTGCTCACGCCGTACCTGCGGGAAAGGTTCGACGCCTTCGACTTCGGCGGGATCAGGCTGCGCGGACCCGACCAGACCTACGAGCGGCGGCTCACCCTCGACGTGGCCGGCCGCGAGGTGCGGCTGCTCGACCTCGGTCCCGCGCACACCGGGGCCGACACGGTCGTGCACGTGCCGGACGCGGGGGTGCTGTTCGCGGGTGACCTGCTGTTCGTCGGGTGCACGCCGATCGTGTGGGCGGGCCCGATCGCCAACTGGATCGCCGCCTGCGACACGATGCTCGCCCTCGACGCGCCCACCGTGGTGCCCGGCCACGGGCCGGTGACCGACGCCGCCGGGATCCGCGCCGTCCGCGACTACCTCGGCCACGTCGTCGCGCACGCCGACGCCGCGCACGCCAAGGGCCTGGACGTGCGGGAGGCAGCGTTCGGCATCGACCTGGGCGAGTACGCCGCCTGGCTGGACGCCGAGCGGGTCGTGGTCAACGTCTACCAGCGTTACCGCGAGCTCGACCCCGAACAGCCGGAGCTCGACCGCATCACGCTGTTCGCGCTGATGGCCGAGTGGGCGCGCGCATGAGAATCCCGGACACCGAGCACACGAAGCACGCCCGGCACATCCACGAGGTGGCGCCCGGCTTCCGGGTCGAGGACGTCTGGGCGCTGCCGATCCCCGGCGGCCCAGGCGACCTGCTCGCCCATCGCGGCCCCGACTTGCGCGCGGTGCCGTTCATCTCGGTCTTCCAGACCGACACCGAGTGGGCGACGGAGATGGCCAACAGGACCGTGCACACGGTGATGCACATCGCGTGGGTCCCGGACGGCGCCGGCGGCCACCGCGGCCAGATGGCCGTCCTGGTGAAGCCGAACGGCCTGCTCGGCCGGGCCTACATGCTCGCGATCAGGCCGTTCAGGCACCTGATCGTGGATCCCGCCCTGGTCAGGAAGATCGGCCGGGGCTGGCAGTCAACCGAAGACCAGAACCAGAGGAGATCACCATGAAGGTCGGCATGATCGGCCACCACTACCCGAGCGCCGAGCACCGGGAGGAGTTCGTCGCCCGTGTCGAGGCGGTGGCGGCCGAGTTCCGGCGGGCGCCCGGCTGCCTGTCGGCCACGTGCTGGCTGACCGACGACGCGGTGGTGTCCATCGTGGAGTGGGAGTCGGAGGCGGCGTTCACCGCCTCGCTCGGCGCCGTTCAGGCGGCCGACGTGGATCTCGCCTACGACGAGCGCGAGGTACGGCCGCGCGAGATCATCCGCCTCGTGGCGCCCTGACCAGCCAGACACCCGTCACGAAGGCGAGCGGGAAGAGGGCGGCGGCGCCCAGGGGCAGCACGAAGAAGGTAAGCATCGTCCGCGGCTCGTCGGTCATCAGGGCCGTGACGGCGTAGGCCACCAGCACGATCAGCACGCTGCCCGCCACGGCGCCGCCGGCGTGGCGGGCCCCGCCGCGGGCGGCGAGCATCACCAGGCCGACCAGAAACGCGAACGGCGTGATCATCGGGGCCAGGAAGTAGAGATAACCGATGCCGCTGCGCGGATCGGCGGTCAGCGCGACGACCAGCAGGGCGACGGCGGGAACGGTGGAGATCAGGCCGGTGACCAGCCCGGTCCTGGCCACGGCGGCCATGTGGGGGAGAGGTTGCACGATCGGCAAGCTAACGGGGGCCGCTTGCACAATGCTTTACAACGGTTCGCCCGGGGACGGGCAGGATGTCATGCGTGAACATGTCCGACGAAGAGATCGCCAAAGCCCACGTCACGACCCCGGCCGTCCACAACGACACCATCCACCTGGCCGGCTACGACCCGGCCTGGCCGGTCCGCTTCGAACGGCTGGCCGGTGACATCCTGGCCGCTCTCGGCGAGGCCCGGCTGGAGCACGTCGGGTCCACGTCGGTGCCCGGCCTGCCGGCCAAGCCGATCATCGACATGCTCCTGATCGTCGAGGACCCGACCGACGAGGCCGCGTACGTGCCGGCGCTGGAGTCACTCGGTTACGTCCTGACGATCCGCGAGCCGGAATGGTACGAGCACCGCGTGCTCAAGCTGACCGGCGAACTGCCGGTGAACCTGCACGTGCTGCCGGAGGGCTGCCTGGAGGTGCGCCGCATGCTGGGCTTCCGCGACTGGCTGCGTACGCACGACGAGGACCGCGACCTGTACGCGAGCACCAAACGCGACCTCGCCGGGCGCACCTGGAAGTACGTCCAGAACTACGCCGACGCCAAGACCCGGGTCGTGGAGTCGATCCTCGCCCGGGCCGGCGTCTAGCGTCACTTGGCGAGCCGGTCCCAGAAGCCGCAGTGGTGGCTCTTGCCGACATCCCGCGGGCCGGGGTGGTCCGCGCTGATCGACATCGCCGTCCCGCCGCGCGGCTTCGTCTTCGGCCAGTACGGCAGGCCGCGCCCGTTGGGGTCACCGGTCCTGGCGAAGTTCGACCAGTAGCCGATCATCTGGGCGGCCAGCCGCTTCTGCGCCGGGGTCGAGAGCGGCTTGGCGCCCGGCATGTCGAACAGATACTGCAGCTCCGCCCCGTGCCAGGCGCCCGGCCGGAAGGTGAGACCCGGGAAGGCGTCGCCGACCGGCTGGGCGAACTCGAAGGCGTGCACGGGCACCTTCCTGGCCATGGCCCGTGCGGTGCCCACGGTCGAGCAGAACCAGCCGTGGTCGGTGTAGACCGATCCGAGCGCCTCGGCCGGACGCACGTCACCGGAGACCGGGTAGCGGCGCAGGATCTTCGGGGCGTCGCCGCCGAAGCTCTCGCGCACCTTCACCGGGTACTCGGCGGCCGTGAGCGGCTTGGACGGGGTCGCGCCGTCGAAGCGCCACACCATGAACAGCCGGCTCTCGTCCTTGGTGGCCCCGATGAGGACCGGCACCTTGTTGAACCGCCCGTCGCCGAACACGTCGCCCTCCGGCAGGAACGCCGATCCGGACCCGCCACCGGCCTCGAAGTCGCCGGCCTGCACGGCGAGGATCTTCTCCACGCTCAGCCCGCGCAGGCACGCCGCCGCGCCCGCCCGGTCGGCACAGCCCAGCTTGGCCGCGGTGGCCAGGTTGCCGGGCAGCGTCTCCTTGCGAGTACGCGGCCGCCCGTCGTTGGCCGGGGTGCCCTCGAACAGGGAGTTCTTAGCCCAGCGCAGCTTGCACGGCCCGCTCTGCAGGATCGCCCGGTGGAAGAGCCCGGCCGCCGGGGGAGCGGCCAGCAGCCCGCACACCGCCGTCGATCCGGCCGACTGCCCGCCGATCGTGACGTTGCCCGGGTCGCCGCCGAACGCGGCGATGTTCGCCTTCACCCAGCGCAGCGCGGCGATCCGGTCCTCGGTGCCCCAGAAGCCCGAGTCGCCGGCGGCGGAGGCGGCGTCCAGGGCGGGATGCTGCAGCCCGCCCAGGATCCCGATGCGGAAGGCGGCCGACACGACCACGACGTCACCGCCCGTGACCAGCCTGTTCGCGTTGTACTCCGAGGCCGCGCCGGACATCCCCACGCCACCGTGGAACCACACCACCACGGGCCGCTTGCCGGGTTTCGCCGGGGCGGTCACCTCCAGGTAGAGGCAGTCCTCCACGCCGCTGTCGGCCCCGCCCATCTGCGGGGACTGCGGGCATCTGCGCGCCGACGCCGACGCGTCCCGCACCCCCTTCCACGGTACGGCCGGCCGCGGCGACGCCCAGCGCAGCGCCCCCACCGGCGGGGCGGCGAACGGCACACCCAGGAACCGGTTGACCCGGCCGTCGGTGACGCCCCTGACCTTGCCCTTGTCGGTGCTCACGTCCACCCGGTCCTGGGCTTGGACCTGGGCTTGGACCTGGGCGTTGGCCGGTGGGATAGCGGCGGCAGGCGGGGCGGCGGCGCTGAGGGTCAGGGCGGCGGTGAGCAAGGCGAGGGTCGTCTTCATCCGTCCTCCAGAAATTAGCGTTTCGCTAAATCGGAACACATGAGGAGATCGCCGGTCAATCCCTGACTTAGCGAAACGCTAACCGTTGTCGCGGCCGGTCAGACGGTTGTAGGTGCCGATGACACGCTGGTCGAGCTGCTCGGGGGTCACGCCGAGCTGCCGGGCGAGAGCCGTACGCATGACGAAATATCCGTAGAAAAAGCTGTCCCACATGACCAAGACCGCGGCCAGATCCACGTCCTGGGGGAGCCGGCCCTCGTCACTCTCGCGGCGCAGATCGGCAAGGCGGCGCTCCACGTACGGCATGGGCGCGAACTCCTCGTCCCCGTCCAGCGCCAGCAGTGCCACCACCCGGGCATAACTCGAATCCCGGGCATGCGCCTCGAACGACCACGCCTCCTTGTCGACCGGGGCGTCCTCGCGTACCTGCTCGAACGGGACTTCCCCGGCGTTCTTCCTGGCCTCCAGCGCCGCGCGCAGCAGCGCCTGGCGGCTGCCGAAGTAGTGGTGGATCAGCCCGCGGTTGACCCCGGCCTCGTCGGCGACCGCCTGAAGGCTGAGACCGGCCAGCACCCCGTCGCGCTCCAGCAGCCGCAGCGCCGCCGCCATCAGCGCCGCCTCGGTCGCGGCCCGGCTCTGCGTGGCCTTCGACCCCCGCTTGGCCTTGCCCTTCGCCTGCGGGCCGGCTGGCGCGCGCTCGGCGTCAGGGGCGCTGCGGGATCCCTCGTCGGCGTCGGCACTCACGGCCCCAATCCTTCCACGGTCGTACGTCACCCCGGGGCGGCCCCTCCTGAAGGATGAGACGGACCCCGCTCCGGGAAGGGATCGCCATGACCGGACGGCCGATCGTGCGGAGCCGCCCCGGCCGTGAGGATCGACACCATGCCAACCCTCGCCATCCTCCCCATCGCCCTGGCCGCGACCCTGACCACCACCCTCACCCCGGCCGCCCCGGCGACCTCCTGCGCGGCGGTGCGCGCCGAGGTCCGGGCGACCCTGGACCGGGTCGTACGCGAGACGAAGATCCCCGGTCTGGCCGCCACGGTCTCCAGCACCCGCTGCGGCACCTGGAACCTGGCCGCCGGTCTGGCCGACCGCGAGCGCGCCCGCCCGATGCGGCCGGGCGACCGCTTCCGGGTCGGCAGCGTGACCAAGACGTTCACCGCCGCCGTGATCCTGCAACTGGCCGCCGAAGGAAGGATCGACCTGGACGCCCCGGTCTCGCGCTACCTGCCCGAGCCGCCGCCCGACGTGACCGTACGCCAGCTGCTCTCCCACGAGGCCAGGCTCGGCGACTTCGCCGAGCAGCTCACCGAGGAGCAGCGCTTCACCAAGCTCAGCCCGGCCGAACTGGTCGCCGCCGGACTCAAACTGCCCCGCCCGCAAGGCTGGGCCTACTCCTCCACCGGCTACGTCATCGCCGCCCAGATCGCCGAGAAGGTCACCGGCAGGCCGTTCGGTGACCTGGTCACCGACCGGATCATCAGACCGCTGAAGCTACGCGACACCTACTGGCCCGGCGCCCGCACCACCATCCGCGGCCCGCACGCCAACGGCTACCTCAACGACGGCGGCACCTGGTACGACGTCACCCGCTGGACCCCCACCACCGCCCACGCCGCCGGCGCGCTCATCTCGACCGCCCCCGACCTGAACCGCTTCTACCGCGAACTGCTCGCCGGAAAGGTCGTCCCCGCCGCCCAGCTGGCCCGGATGAAGACGCTCGTCCCCGCCGACCCCGCCCGCATGTGGCCGGGCGCGCGGGCCGGCCTCGGCCTGTTCGCCGACACCCTCGGCACCGCGCAGGGCTGCGCGCGCGAGCGCACCTGGTACGGCCACGGCGGCAGCTTCCCCGGCTACCGCACGCTGGCCGCCGCGCTGGACGACGGCGGCGCGAGCGTGACCTTCGGCGTGAACGCCCACCCCGGCCTGGACAAGCTGGTGCTGATCAAGCAGGTGGCGCCACGCGTTCTCTGCGCCCTGAGCGGCTCCCCACGGTAGAGACCTACGTGCCGCCGGATCGGTAGCGGTCGAGCACGTTGTCGAGCGTGGCGATCAGCCGGTGGGCCGGGTAGTCCCCGGGGTTCATGACCCCGTGCAGCGTCAGGCCGTCCACCACCGCCACCAGGGCGTCGGCGATCTCCTCCGGCTCCTGCTCCGCGCTCATCTCGCCCACCGCGACGGCGATGCGCACCAGCATGCGTACCGTGTCGCGCCATTCGCGGAAACTGGCGTAACGCCGCTCGCGCAGCGTGGGCGAGGTCACCATCGCGCCCCACGACAGGACCAGCACCTGCGTCTCCACGCTCGCCGCGCCGATCGGCAGCGCGGCCAGCAGCACCTCGCGCACCGCGTCGCGGCCGGAGCGCCCGGCCATGCGCGCGTGGAGCTCCTCACGGGCCGCCGTGTAGGCGCGGTCGAGGGCGGCGTCGAGGATGGCGTCCTTGTCGGGGAAGTAATAGGCGAGCAGCCCGTGCGCGTATCCGGACTCCTTCGCGATCTCCCGCGTCGTCGTGCCGGCCAGCCCGAGCCTGCGGATGGTCCGCCAGGTCGCCGCGATCAGCTCCTCGCGGCGCGCGTCGTGGTCGACCACCTTCGGCATAGCACCGCATGGTACGGCAGGCCTGTGCCAATTCTTGGCGTCCTTGACCGCACAAAGGGCAGAGGGCGGGCAGTTATCGGGTCGAGCCCCGCGAACGAACAAGGACAGGCCCATGCGTGCACTCACCATCGCCCCCGGCGTCACCGGTTCCCTGCGCGTCGAGGACGTGCCCGACCCGGTCCCCGGCGCGAACGACCTGCTGGTCGAAGCCCTCGCGCTCGGCGTCTGCGGCACCGACCGCGAGATCGCGGACGGCGAGTACGGCTGGGCCCCGCCCGGCCGCGACCGGCTGATCCTCGGCCACGAGAGCCTGGGCCGGGTCCGCGAGGCGCCGGAGGGCAGCGGCTTCACCGCGGGCGACCTGGTGGTCGGCATCGTCCGCCGCCCCGACCCGGAGCCGTGCGGCGCCTGCGCGCACGGCGAGTTCGACATGTGCCGCAACGGCCAGTACACCGAGCGCGGCATCAAGGAGATCGACGGCTTCGGCTCCGAGCTGTGGACCATCGAGAAGGACTACGCCGTCAAGCTGGCCCCGTCCCTGGAGGAGGTCGGCGTGCTGATGGAGCCGGCCACCGTACTGGCCAAGGTGTGGGACCAGATCGAGCGCATCGGCACCCGCGCCTGGTACGGCCCGCGCACGGTCCTGGTCACCGGCGCGGGCCCGATCGGGCTGCTGGCGGCGTTGTTCGCCCGGCGGCGCGACCTGGAGGTGCACGTGTTCGACCGGGTCGCCGACGGGCCGAAGCCGGAGCTGGTCCGCGACCTCGGCGGCACGTACCACACCGGCGACGTGATCGAGGTGGCCGAGCGGATCGCCCCGGACATCGTCGTCGAGGCGACCGGCGTCTCCGAGGTGGCCGTGGCCGTGATGACGACCAACGGCCCGGCGGGAATCGTCTGCCTCACCGGGGTCACGCCGACCGGCCGCCCGCTGCGGATCGACGCCGGCACGCTCAACCGCAATATCGTGCTGGAGAACGACCTGATCTTCGGGTCGGTCAACGCCAATCGCCGCCATTATGAACAGGCCGCGACGGCGCTCGACGAAGCCGACCACGACTGGCTGAAACGGCTGATCACCCGGCGGATCCCGCTGGAGCGCGCGCACGAGGCGTTCGAGCCCGGCGACGACATCAAGGTGGTCCTGGATTTCCGGAAATAGCACCATTTCCGAAGAGGAAACTCGACGGCGGAATGCTGCTAGCTTTTCCTCGGGTCTTTCTGAAGGGAAGCCGATGGCTGAGGAAAAGGCGCTCAACGTGGGGCCGGCGGGCATCGAGGTCGCCTTCGAGCGCCATGGTGACCCGGACGACCCGTCCCTGCTGATGATCATGGGCATCGGCGGCCAGCTGGTGTCCTGGCCGAGTGGTCTCGTTGCCGAACTGGTCGCGCGCGGCCTGCACGTGATCCTGTTCGACGGGCGTGACAGCGGGCGCTCGACGCACCTGCGCGACGCGCCCGTTCCCGACGTGGCCGCGGCCATGGCCGGAGACCTGTCCGTGGTCCCCTACACGCTGTCGGACCTGGCCGCCGACTGCGCCGGCCTGCTGGACGCGCTCGGGCTGGGCAGCGTCCACGTCGCCGGCGCGTCGATGGGCGGGATGATCGCGCAGACGATGGCGATCGAGCACCCGGCGCGGGTCCGGTCGCTGACCTCCATGATGTCCACGACCGGTGACCCCTCCGTGGGGCGCTCGAACGCCGAGGCGCTGCGGGCCATGGGTGGCGGGGCGCCGCCTGCCAACCGGGAGGAATACGCCGACCAGGCCGTCAGGGCGATGAGCGTGCTCGGGTCGCCGGGGTTCGAGCCCGACCTGGCCGGGGCTCGGGAGCGGGCGGAGCGGGTATACGACCGGGGGTGGGATCCGGCAGGGATGGCGCGTCAGGCCGTGGCGGTGATCGCCTCGGGGGACCGTACCGAGAGGCTGCGGGAGGTCGTGGCGCCCACGCTGGTGATCCACGGTGCTGACGACGTGATGTTCGACGTCAGCGGCGGGAAGGCCACGGCGGCGGCCATTCCGGGGGCGGAGCTCGTGGTGGTCGAGGGCATGGGCCACAACTTCCCCAGGCAGCTGTGGCCCGACCTGGCCGCCCGGATCGCCGCCCTGGTCCGCCGCGCGGAAAAGTCCCGCTGACCACTTCACTCAGCCGGAGATGGCCTTTTCCAGCACGCGTAGTTCCTCGGCGCTGAGGTCGCGTAGGGGGGCGCGGCAGTGGCCGGCTGTTCTGCCCCTGATCCGCAGGACGCCACGGTAGAGCGCCAGGTCGCCCACCCCGCGTACCGGCGGCTGGAAGAGCATGCGGCGCACCGGCAGCAGCTCCGCCCACCGGGCCCGCGCCAGGGCCAGGTCGCCGGCGCGCACGGCCTCCCACACGCCTGCGGCGGCGGCGGGGACGATGTTGAGCAGCCCGCTGATCCACCCGTGCGCACCCCCGGCCAGCGCCTCAAGCGGCGAGGTGAACCCGCCGTAGAAGGCGTGGAAGCCGGGCAAGGCCGACAGCTCGCTCAGCTGGTGCACGGTGGGCAGCGTGCTCTTCACCCCCTGGACGACCCCGTCGGCGTGCAGCGCCGTCAGGTCGGGGACGTCCAGCGCGGGGACGGCGGCGTTGGCGGGGATGTTGTAGACCCAGATGGGCACCCCGCCCGCCGCCGCCACCGCGCGGTAGTGGGCCAGCACCTCCTCGCGCGAGGGCCGCTGGAAGTAGGGGAGCACGACCAGCGCCGCCGCGGCCCCCGCCGCCTCGGCGTGGGCGGTGAGCGCGACGGTCTCGGCGGTGGTGTAGGCGCCGGTCCCGGCCAGCACGGGGACCCGGCCGGCGACCGTCTCCACGGCCGTCTCCAGCAGTGCCCTGCGTTCCTCGCCGGTCAGCGCCACGAACTCGCCGCTGGTGCCGCCGACGACCAGCCCGTGCGCGCCCTCGCGGACCAGCCAGTCGAGATGGTCGGCGGTGGCGTCCAGGTCCAGCCGCCCGAACCGGTCGAACATGGTCAGCGCGGCGGGGTAGACGCCGTTCACCGGGTGCCGCCGGCGTCGTACTCGGGGCGGAAGGGGTGCTTGACGATCTCCTCGATGCGTAGCTTGGGCCCGAGGCCGGGCGCGTCGGAGACCACCCACTCGCCGTTGCGCACCTGGGGCGGGTCCTCGGTGTAGCGCTCCCAGAACACCATCTGCTCCGGCGTGAGCATCGACTCGGAGATGAGCAGGTTGGGCAGCGTGGCGCCGAGCTGCCAGGTCGCCGCGCTGGCGAGCGGCCCGAAGGGGTTGTGGAAGGCGATCGACACCGCGTTCGCCTCGGCCAGCGTCGCGATGCGCTTGGCCGCGGTGATGCCGCCGCAGAAGATCACGTCCGGCTGTGCCACCGACAGCGCCCGCCGCTCAAGGAACGGCGCCGCCGCGTACGGCCCCGCCCAGCGCTCGCCGGCGGCGATCGGCGTCGTGGACCGGCGCGTCACCTCGGCCAGCCACTCCGGCCGCTCCGGCGGCACCGGCTCCTCCACGAACGCCAGCCGGTACGGCTCCAGCACCTCGCACAGCCGGATCGAGTTGGCCACGTTGAGCCGCCCGTGGCAGTCGAGCATCAGGTGCACGTCGGGCCCGGCGACCTCGCGAGCCGCCTCGAAGTACTCGGCCAGCAGCGGCCAGAACCAGTTGGGCAGCAACTCCGTCTCGGTCTGCCGGGCCGGGATGGCGGCCGGAGTCTCGTGGTGGACGCTGGAGACCTTCGTGTAGAAGCCGGGCAGCGTGGTCTTGATCGCGGTGAACCCCATGGCCAGCCGGTCGGCGATCTCCTCGGCGAACTGCTCGGGCGTCTCGGTCGCCCTGGCGTGCGTGTACACGGGCACGGAGTCGCGGAACTTCCCGCCCAGTAACCGGTGCACGGGCACCCCGAGCGCCCTGGCGTTGAGGTCCCACAGCGCCACGTCGATGGCGGAGATCCCGATCGTCAGCAGCGTCCCGCCCAGGAAGGAGTCGCGGTACATGCGCTCGAAGTGCTGCTCGATGCGGGTGGGGTCCTTGCCGACGAGATACTCGCCGAGCTCCTCGACGATCGCGGAGACGGTCTTGGTACGGCGGCGCATCGCGACCTCGGCCACTCCCTCCACGCCCTCGTCCGTCTGGATCTTGACGTAGATCGCGTTGTAGTACCCGAACTCGGCGATCCACTGCCGGACGGCGGTCACGCGCATTCGATGACTCCTATCACTTAAGGCTCCTTCTCCCGATGATGCCCTCATCGTCCGAATAGAAAGGACCTAAGTCAAGAGTCTCAAGTTTTGCGGCCAAAATGAGGCCGATGGTCTACGATGACGTGGAACATAGGACATGAGTGGAGGCGAGACGTGGACACCGAGGCATTGCCGCGCGGGCGCGCGCTGCTGGGCACCCGAGTCGCCGCCCTGATCACGGACTACATCAGGAAGCAGGGCCTCATGGAGGGCGACGAGCTGCCCTCTGAGGCCAAGCTGGCCGAGGAATACGGCGTGAGCCAGCGCGTGGTCCGCGACGCCTTCCGCTCACTCAGCCAGCAGGGCGTCATCCGCACCCGGCAGGGCAAGCGCGCCGTGGTCAGCGAGCTGCGCCCGGTCGCCGTCCACAGCTACTTCCGCCTGGCCATGGAGGCCGACGGCTCGGCCATAGACGAGCTGGTCGAGATGCGCCTGGCCCTGGAGACCAAGGCCGCCGGGCTGGCCGCGGCCAGGATCACCGACCGGGAGCTGGAGGGCCTGCGCGCGCTGCTGGAGGAGGCCGACGCCGTCGGCGACGACCTGCAACGGCGGGTGGAGCTCGACCTCGCCTTCCACCTCGGCATCGTCAAGGCCGCCCGCAACCGCTTCTTCACCGCCGTGCTCGAGGCCCTGTCCGACGTGCTGGCCAACGAGCGGGAGAAGGGCAAGGAGCTGACGGAGTTCCTCGGCGAGACGCACGCCGAGAGCGACGCCGAGCACAAGGCCCTGCTGCTCGGCCTCGGCACCCGCGACGCGGCGCTGGCCGAGCAGCAGATGCGCGCCCACCTGGAGCGCGTGCAGCGCACCTTCCGCGGCGACGACCTGGAGTAGGGCCACGCCCCTGTGGGGGGCCGTGGCCGGAGTGGTCACTCCCAGACCGGTGCCCGCTCCGCCTCCCGGTAGCGGCGGTCGAACTCGGCCGTGCCGTCGTCCTCCTGCACCTCCAGATCGGCCCCGCGCGGCTGCACCGGCAGGTTGCCCACGTACCTGCACTCCTCGAAGAGCTGCTCGATCCCGGCGTAGCGGCGCACCCTGCCGTCGCCGAGGTGGAAGCCGAGCAGCTTGCGCGACGGCGACGTGGCGAACCCGTCCGGCACCCGCCAGCGCTCCAGCGCCTCCTCGTCGAACTCCACGCCCAATCCGGGCGACTCGGGCACCCTCGCGTAGCCGCCGCTGATCTCGATGGGCGTGGTGATCAGGTCGTCGGCGTAGATGTTGAGGCAGGTGACCGCCGGCCAGCGGGCGTGGGTGAGCACGGCGCCCAGGTGCAGCGTCCACGCCGTGGTCAGTCCCGGCCCGACGATCTGCAGGAACAGGTCCTTGTTGAAGGCCGCGGCCTGCAGGCCCTGCGCGATCGTGCCGGCCACGCCCGCGTTGCACGAGACGAAGCCGTCGATGGCGTCCTCGCGCATCCAGACCGGGAACAGGGTCTTGTTGTAGTGCTCGGCCAGCGGCCGGTCGACGCGGGCGCGCAGCGCCTTCTGACCGGCCACGTCCGACTGGAGCACCGGCGACTCGTAGACCCCGACGCGCGGGCTGCGGTCGAGCTCGCGCAGCACCTCGACGGCCTCGCCCGGCGTGCGCAGCATGCCGTTCCAGTCGAGGTCGAGGACGTAGGTGTCGGGCGTGACGGCGGAGATGGCCGCCACCTGCTCGTGGATGTCGAACCACGGCCTGGCCTTGAGCTTGTGCGCCAGGTAGCCATCGGCCAGCGCGTCCTTGGCCTCCTCCGCCAGCACCCGGGCCGGCATCTTGGTGCTCCACCAGGCCAGCGGGCACCACTGGCGGACCATGGGCTGGCCGAGCAGCTGGTACACGGGCACGCCCAGGGCCTTGCCGACCAGGTCGTAGAGGGCCATCTGGAGACCGGCGCCGAGCGAGTCGTCGCCCATCAGCTCGGCGGGGTGGCGGTCGAGGACCCGGGCCACGGTCGCGTCGGTGGTCCTGGCCCAGGTGTAGTGGGGCAGGCTCTCGCCGTACCCGATGAGGCCGGGGGAGTTGGTGCGGACCCGCACGACCTCCACGACGGCGAACTTGGAGACGAGGATCTCGTTCCACGGCCGCGAGCGTTCCGTGAACGGCACCCGCAGGGTGACGCGCTCGACGGCGGTGACGCGCAGGCTCACGGAGCCTCCTTGGCGATGTTGAGCAGGGAGATGTCGTCGAAGTCCACCGTGACCTCGGCGGCGCTGTCCACCAGGAAGATGAGCTCGACCCCCCCGACGGGGATGTTGCGGGCCTTGTCGGGGATCTCGCAGTCGAGCCGCAGCGGGGTCCAGGTGTCGTTGGCGCGCAGGCTGATCACGGGGGAGCGCACGGAGCTGCTCGGGATGGGGGTGCCGGCGGCGTCGCACAGGTCGAGCGCGAGCTGGACCGACGCCGCGGTGCCCGCCGGGGCCCGGTAGGAGGCGGTGAACCTGGCCAGGCCGGGTGTGACGGCGATCTTCTGGCAGGGCCCGCCCCAGCCGCTGCCGCTCACCCGCAGCACGGCCTGGTCCGGCGGGCGGGAGACGGTCCTGGTGGGGTGGGAGCGCTGCAGCCGCGTCCACGGGGGCAGGCCGGAGGTGAGGTCCGGGTTGACGACGAGGTTGGGCGCGGGCAGGCCGCGCAGCACGAGCGCGGCGTAGGGGTTCGCCGCCGACAGGCTCCTGGCCAGGTCGGTGACCGGGCCGCCTGCGGGCTCGTGGGCGCGGATGTAGCCCACGACACCCCAGTACTCGCCCGCGTTCCAGCCCGTCCAGACCAGGTTGGGGTGGGAGGCGGGGTTCATCTGCAGCACCAGCACCGGATCGGTGGCGAACTCCTTGATCAGCGCCAGCCGCCGCGCCGCCTGGTCCAGCCGCCGCTGATGCGCGTCCGCGCTGCCCTGGAGCATCGCGAGCGCGGCCTCCTGCGTCGCGGGCGGGGTGACCGCGCGCGGGTAGCTGAGCGCCGAGGCCTCGTAGAACTCGTACGCGCGCCGCAGCACCGTCGCCCTGGCCCGCTGCGGCGCCGTGGCCGCCCGTGCCACCACCGAGTCGAGCAGGGTACGGCTGCGCGTCATGTCGCCGTCCTGGACCAGTTCGAGGTAGTGCGGCAGGTTGAAGGTCTGGTAGGTGGCGTTCGGCAGGAACCACGCCGAGCCGGGCACCCGCTCGGCCCAGAACTTCTCCCATAAGTCGAAATATGCCTGCAGATCCCCGGCGGCCGTCTTGCCGACCGCGCGCTCGCACCACTCCCGCTGGAGCGCCACCGGGTCGGCGTCGGCGTTCCACTGCAGCTTGGCGTTCACCCATGGCTTGGGGCCCTCGCCCCAGTTCGGGTAGAGCTCGGCGTAGTGGGCGACGATGCCGCGTGCCTTCGCGTAACGCATGGTCTTGGCGTAGCGGCGGGTGAACATCCTCGGCAGCAGGTACGGCGCGCCGTACAGGTAGTCGTAGAACCCGAGCTGCGAGCTGACCGCCAGCCACCGCTCGACCAGCGCGTGCCCGGCCGACTCGACGGCCGGGTCGGTCCAGGCGTAGCGGTCCTGGGTGAGGAAGGGCACCACCTGCCGGTGCAGCTTGAAGGACGGCGGCGTCTCCAGCTTGCGGTAGGCCAGCAGCCCGAACCGCTTGCCGGGGTACTCCAGCAGCACCCGGCGCACGACCTCGTTGACCCAGGCGTAGTAGGCGGGCACCGGATCGGCCTCGGCGAACCCCTCGCCGTCGTTGACCCCGAGCGAGTACGAGCTCGAGCCGGGGTTGGCGGCGAAGTGCTCCAGGATGCCGGTGACGGCGGCGTCGATCGTGCCGGGCTCGGTGAACACGGGCTGCCAGCCGGTCAGCTTGTCCCTCGGCGGTGGCTTGCCCCCCGGGTAGTACTCGGGGTTCGACAGGCCGTAGCGGTCGACCGGGAAGAGCGCGTGCAGGTTGTGGTGGAAGGCGATGGGCTCGGTCGTGGTGCCCTGCATGCGGTTGCGGCGCGCCCACAGCTGCTGGAGCGGGTAGCGGGTGTCGCGCAGCGGGCTGAAGGAGCGCATGGCGAAGGAGGGCTGCTGGCAGAGCGCGACCGCGGGCACCTCCAGGGCGGACAGGGCGGGAACGTCGTCGCCGTCCGGGCCCGGCATCAGCCAGCGCACCCCGGCGTAGCGCTCCAGGAACTCGCGCACGCCGTTGGCGGTGCCGGTCGGGCTCGGCCCCACCACGGTGAGGCTGCCCTGGTAGGGCCGGATCAGGAAGCCGTCCCTGTCCAGCTTGGCCAGCAGGCCGGGCACGGCGGGGTCGGGTCCCGGCGAGCCCACGTGGACAGGGGTCAGGCCGGGCGCGGCGGTTCTCGGCAGGCGTACCCCGGTGGCGCGCTCGACATAGGCGACCAGCTCGGCGGCGGCCTCCTCGGCGTCGGGCGGGGCGATGACCGCGGCCATCGCCCTGCCGGAACGCACGATCGGCAGGCCCGCCTTGGGGCGGATCCACGGTGTGGCGGCGACGGCCCCGGCGAGGCCGAACAACTGGCGGCGTTTCATGGTCACTTCCCGTATCCGGCGGCGATGCCCTCGATGAGGCGGCTGCTCATCCACAGGTAGAGCAGCAGAAGGGGGATGACGACGATGCAGATCCCGGCGAAGAGCACCGACCAGCGGGCGCCGGTGTACTGCATGGTCTGGATGAAGTTCAGCAACGTCAGCGAGATCGTCTTCTTCTCCTGCAGGAACGACAGGGCGAAGAACGTCTCGCCCCAGTCGCCGATGGCCTGGAGGATGAACAGCGCCAGCAGCCCCGACCTGGTCAGCGGCAGCATGATCCGCCAGTAGGTGCGGTACGGCCCGGAGCCGTCGAGTGCCGCGGCCTCCTCCAGCTCGCGGGGGAGCGAGGAGAAGAAGGCGGTCAGGAAGAAGACGGCGAACGGCAGGTTGGTGGCGATGTAGACGATCAGCAGGCCGCCGAGCGAGTCGATCAGCCCGAGCCGGTCGAGGCCCAGGTAGATCGGGATCATGATGGCCGGGGCGGGGATGCCGAGGCCCAGCGCGAAGAAGATGGTGACCGGGCCGGACAGCCGCCAGCGGAAGCGCGCCAGCACGTACGCGGCGGGCGCGGCCAGCACGATCGTGCCGAGCCCGCTGCCGACCACCAGCAGCAGCGAGTTGAGCACGCCGTCACCGAAGGCGGCGGATGTCCAGGCCTCGCCGTAGTTGCTCCACTGCGGGGAGGCGGGCAGACCCCAGGGGTCCTGGACCACCTCCCGCGTGGTCTTCAGCGACGACAGGGCCATCCAGGCCACGACGAACAGGTCGAACAACGCCAGCGACCAGGCCAGCGGCATGGCGAGGAGTCTCATGTGACCTCCTTGCGTCAGTAGGTGGCCTGCTCGCGGCGGCCCATGACCCGCCGGACCAGGATGGTGAGCACGACCGTGAGCAGCATGGTCAGGACGGCGGCCGCCGAGGCGATGCCATACCTGGGGACGCCGTCGGAGGGGAAGGCGCCGGCGTAGGCGTAGACGGAGAACGTCCACAGGCCGGTCGGCGGCAGGCTGCCGGTCGCGCCGGCGAAGACCAGCACGAACTCGAACGTCTTCAGCGCGCCGATCGCCC
Source organism: Nonomuraea endophytica (assembly GCF_014203235.1). Taxonomy (GTDB): domain Bacteria; phylum Actinomycetota; class Actinomycetes; order Streptosporangiales; family Streptosporangiaceae; genus Nonomuraea; species Nonomuraea endophytica. The sequence continues at coordinate 276,962 of NZ_JACHIN010000012.1, forward strand.
ACAGCACCGCGCAGACGCCGATGACGTCCCACATCAGCGGCAGCGTGATGTGCCAGAACCGGGTGAGCGGACCGGCGCCGTCGAGCTCGGCGGCCTCGTAGAAGTAGCGGGGGATGCGGTCGGCCGCGGCCATGAAGATGACCGTGTACGTGCCGGCGGCCAGCCACGTCATCCCGGCCATGACCGTGGTGAACATGTTCTCCGGCGCCAGCCACAGCGGCGGTTCGGCGATCCCGAGCGACTTCAGCACCGAGTTGGCCAGCCCGTCGGGGTCCAGCAGGAAGCCCCACAGGATCGCGATCACCAGTCCGGGCACCAGGCTCGGAAAGAAGATCACCGCCCGCACGAACTTCCTGCCGACCATGTCCTGCAGCAGCATGGTCAGCGTGAACGCGATGACGAAGACCGCCGCCCCCACCAGCACCAGGATCTTCATGGTGTTGGCGAAGGAGGTGCCGAAGACGGGGTCGGCGACCATCTCACGGTAGTTGGCCAGCCCCGCCCACTCCATGGCGCCGACCCCGGCCCACTCGTTGAAGCTGATCCAGACCGTGATCACGCTCGGCACGATCATCACCAGCGCGTAGACGAGCAGCGCGGGCAGCAGGAACGGGCCGATCATCCGCCGCCGCGCGGCCTCGAACGGGCTGCCGCCACGCCGTGATCGGGGAGCGGCCTTGACCGGGGGCCGCTCCAGGACCGCGGTCATCCTTTGGACTTCCAGTAGGCGGCCGACTGCTCGGCCATCTGCTTGGTGAAGTCGGCGGCGCCGATCTTGCCGAACAGGAGCTGGTCGCTGAGCGGCAGCAGGACCTTGGTGTTGAAGTCGCTCATGTCCAGCACGTCGGACCTGTTGATCTCGCCGCTGTCGAGGGCGGCCTTCAGATCGGCCACCTGCGGTGCGGCGGGCACGTCCTTGCGCACCGACATCTCCAGCGCCACCCCGGCCACGTTGTCCTGGTACTTCTTCTGCAGGAAGAAGGTCAGGAACTTCTTGGCCGCGTCCGGGTTGGCCGCCTTGACCGGGATGCCGAAGCCGGTCGTGGTGACGTTCATCGTGGGCGCCTTGCCCTCGACCGACGGGAAGCGGAACGCGCGGAACTCCAGCCCAGGCTTGGCGTACGGTGCGACCTCCTTGGGCAGGTAGGTGCCCTGGTAGAGGAAGTCGGACTCGCCGTTGGCCCACTTCTGCTGCATGGCGGGGAACTTGGCGGCGTTGAAGCCGTCGGGGAAGTAGCCGCCCTTGGCCAGCGCCTCCACCATCTGGGCCGCCTTGAGCACCTCGGGCTTGAGCCAGCCCTGGCCGCTCTTGTCGGGGGCCAGCGCGTGCCAGCCCTCGTCGCCCATGATCGCGCGGCCGAAGTGCTCCAGGTAGCGCATGTTGTAGTTGGGGATGCTGCCGTCCTGGCCGAGCGGCCTGCGGCCCTGGGCCTTGCGCTCGTCGAGGACCTTCACGAACTCCTCCCAGGTCTTCGGCGTGGTGGGGAAGTCCTTGCCGTTGTAGAACCACCCGTAGGTGGACACCTGGTACGGGAGCTGGGCCAGCACGCCCTGGGAAGAGGTGGCCATGCGCTTGTAGGCGTCTCCGACGGTCTGCCCGACCGTGGCCTGCTCGCCCTGGACCGTGGCCGCGTACACGTCGGACAGGTCGAGCGCGCCCTTGGCGGCGGCGAACTGGCGGGTCAGCTCCCTGTTGTTGCCCTCGATCAGGTCGGCGGGCACGTTGGCGGTGTTCAGGCTGGGCAGGAACGACTTCATCGCGGTGCGGCCCTTCCACTGCACCCTGACCTTGACGCCGGTGGCCTTCTCGAAGTCCTTGAACGCCTCGGCCAGCACCTTCTGGTTCGGCTCGCCTTCCGACCACATGCTCCAGACGCGCAGTTCCGCCGCCTTCTCGCCGCTTCCTCCGGAGCCGCAGGCGGTGGCGGCCAGGGGGAGGGCGAGCAGGCTCGCAGCGATTCTTAACCTCATGTTTCTTGCCTCTCGCCAAGTAAGACATAGGACAGACCATCGTGTGTGCTCACGGTACAGCGCAATGCTGGTGGGTCAATAGCCCACTTGACGGACATGTCGCCGAGGCATACATTCCGCTCAATCTTCCGTCCTAGGTCCTACTTGAAAGGACTTATCGTGACTTCAACGGATCGACGGCGTGTGCTGGGGTTGCTGGGAGTGTCGGCGGTGGCGGCGGTCCCGCTGGCCGCGAGCCCCGCTCAGGCCCAGACCCGGTTCAAGGAGAACGACCTCAACGTCTACCCCGCCTCCGCGTTCGGGGCCGTGAGCAACGGCACCACCGACGACTCCGCGGCGTTACAACGCGCGATCGACGCCGCCTCCGCCGGTGGCGGCGGGTCGGTGCACCTCGGCGCGGGCAAGCGTTACCTGCTCGGCGCCCCTTTGCGCCTCAAGAACGGGGTGAGCCTGCAGTCGGAGCGGAGCCGGGCCACGCTCGTGCTCTCGGCCGGATACAGCCAGACCCACGTGATCGACGGGAGCGGGCAGTCCGTCGTGGGCCTGCGGAACCTGGCGATCCTCTGCGACGACCGGGCCGCCCTGACGCGGGCCGTACATCTGACGGGCTGCCAGGACGTGCTGATCGAGAACGTGCACCTGGACGGACTCAAGGCCGGCGCGTACGAACCCCTGCCCGGCACCGCCTCCACCGCGCTGCTGCGGCTGACCGACTGCCACCGCGTCCACGTCGGCGGCTGCCGGATCAGCAAGGCCTACGTCGGGATCAACGTCAACGGCAACGGAACCAACATCACCGTCGACGACTGCGACTTCCAGGACGTCACCCAGTTCGGCCTGCACGTGCTCGGCAACACCGAGTCGCACACCGAGTACCTCACCGTCAGCCGCAACCGGCTCGAACGCATCGGCGGCAAGCCCGGCCAGGTCGGCTACCCGATCTACATCACCTGCGGCGGCAACAACCCCGCCGCGCACAAGCACCGCTTCGTCCGCGCGATGGACAACCTGGTCATCGGCAACAAGCTCGCCTACGGCCAGGGCGGCAACGCCGACCTGCTCGCCGTCTACGACATCTTCGACGGCATCTTCGAGCGCAACACGCTCTTCTACGGCGGCGACGCCGGCCTGTCCACCGACCGCTGCAGGAAGCTGGTCATCTCCGACAACATCGTCGGCCACTGCAACACCGTCGGCATCAACGTCTGGCAGTCCAACGACGTCACCGTCACCGGCAACGTCGTCTACAACAACCACCAGAACTACGGCGGCGGCCTCAGCAACGAGCCGCGCGGCGGCATCAGGACCTACGCCCGCACCGGCTTCAAGGCCGAGAACGTGGTCATCAGCGGCAACCGCAGCTTCGACGACCAGGAGGTCAAGACCCAGGACTACGGCATCTTCATCCACGCCAGGACCCGCGGCGTGGACATCGGCGCCAACACGCTCACCGGCAACAAGGAGGGCATGTTCCGCACCGGCACGCAGGAGGACATCAGCTACTCCTTCACCGTCACCCGCACCGCCGCGCCCACCGAGGGCTGGTGGGAGAAGGGCATGGTCGTCCAGAACCGCAACCCCGCCGTCGGTCAGCCGTTCGGCTGGGTGTGCACGGTCTCCGGCAAGCCCGGCACCTGGCTGCCCCTCCCAGGTCCGGCCTGATGGACCGCCGCGCCCTGTTCGGCGGCACCGCCGCGCTGGCCGCGAGCGGGCTCGTGCTCACCGCCCCCGGCGACCCGTCCGGCCTCTATGTGGAACGGCTCGGCGCCCGGCAGCTCATGGTCTGGACCCGCGAACCCGGCCACCTGTGGATCCGCTACGACCTGCGCCACTTCACCGACACCACCAAGCGCATGGACGCCTGGCGCATCCAGGAGATCACCGCTGTACGGCAGGCGGGCCCGCCTCCGGCCACTGCCCAAGGCATCCAGCTGGCCACCGCCGCCGCGTACCCGTATGCCATCAAGCCTGCCGGCGCGCCCGACCACTTCGGCGGGCTCCACGGCGACGAGCTGCTGCGGAGTCTGCTCTTCCTCGTGGACGGCCGCGCCGCCGCCCCGTCCGGCATCCTTCAGGCGGGGGAGTTCGAGCTGACCCAGGACACCCAGGTGCTCGATCCGGCCGCCGAGGCGCCGACGGTCCTCGGTGACATGAACGTGCGGCACATCTTCACCGCGGCCGGGATGCGGATCCGGTGGGTGCTGCGGTGGCGGGCGGCGCGGGCCATCGAGTACGCCTACGGGGCCATGCTTCCGGCGGTCAGAGCCGACGGGGTGACCACCCGGTTCCGCTATCTGGACCAGGCTGTCGAGCACAAGATCGGCACCTCGGGGCATCGGGCGCCGCCTGCCGACAGCTACGGCGCCGAGCTGTACAACACCGTCAACGGGGCGACGATGTCGGTCGAGGTCGAGCCCGGCTTCTTCAACGGCTACGCGCAGTCGGACGGGCGCGGGGTCTGGGTGTACGACGGCGACACGTACAACAAGGTCTACCCGACCCGGGTCAGCAAGCCGGGCAGCGAGCAGGTGGCGCCCGGAGACATCTGGCGGCTGGACGCGGTGTACCGCTTCCGCTACCCGGAATGACCTTCCCGTAGATGCCGGGACCGTTCTTGTGGGTGACCCGGGGTGGGCGGGACCGTTTCGTAGGTGACCGGGGCGGGAGGGGGATGCGGTATTTCTCCCTCCCGCCCCGGTTTTCCCTGCCTTTAGCGGCCTCGGAAGGCAGGGAAATCTGGGGGGCCTCAGGCAGGCCCGAGGCGCGGGCTTTGTGGTCAGGCGGGCTCGGTGGTCAGGGGGCCTTGGTGGTCAGGCGGGCTTGGTGGTCAGGCGGGCTTGGTGGGGGCGCCGCCGTTGCGGGCGGACTCGTACACGGCCAGGACCAGTGCCAGCGCGGCCCGCCCGTCGGCCGAGGTGACCTCGGGGGCGCGCCCCTCGGTGGCCGCGGCGATGAAGTCGGTGAGCTGGGCGCGGTGCGACTCGGGACCCAGGCGGGCGGGGGAGTTCGCGGCCCGGTCCTCCTCACCCACCCGGAAGCTGGTGGGCACCTCGTTGTCCACGATCGCGTGCCCGGCGTCGCCGTGGACGGAGACGCGCACGCTGGCCCCGCCGTACGCGGCGGTGCTGGCGAAGACGCGGCCGAGCGCGCCGTTCGCGAACCGGATCGCGGCCACGACCGTGTCCTCGACCTCGATGTTCTCGTGCGCGAGCAGCCCCGAGTAGGCGCTGACCGACTCCGCGGGCCCGAGCAGGGCCAGCAGCAGGTCCACCACGTGCACGCCCTGGTTCATGAGCGCGCCGCCGCCGTCCATCGCCCAGGTGCCGCGCCAGCCGCCCGAGTCGTAGTACGACTGGGGACGCCACAGCGTGACCTCGGCCGTCCCGGACGTCAGCCGGCCCAGTTCGCCGCCGTCCACGGCCGCCCTCACCGCGCGGAAAGACGGCTCGAAGCGGCGCTGGCTGATCACGGTCACGCTCTTGCCGCTCTCGCGCTCGGCCGCGATGATCCGGTCGGCCGCGGCGAGAGAGATGTCGATGGGCTTCTCGACGACCACGTGCTTGCCCGCCTTCAGCGCGGGCACGGCCGCGTCCGCGTGCAGGCCGCTGGGCAGGCAGATCACCACGGCGTCCACGTCGTCGCGGGCGTAGAGCTCCTGCGTCGAGCCGAGCGCGTCGCAGCCGTGCTTTCCGGCGAGCTCGCTGGCCCGCGCCAGGTCGTTGTCGGCGACGGCGACGAGCTCCGCCGTTCCTGCCATGTCCGCGATGAGCCTGGCGTGCAAGCCGCCGATGACTCCGCTCCCGACGATCCCGAACCGCACGGACCACCTCCACGTCGTAACTTATGACCTAGGACTCTAGATGTCTCCCGGGAAATAGGTCAATATGCCGGTATAACGAGAGAAGGAGTGCACCATGAGGCTCGGACTGATCGGGCTCGACAACACCCACGCCGACCACGCCATCCGCCACCTCAACACCGAGCGCGCCCTGGGCGACGTCCGCATCGTGGCTCTTTGCGGAGGTACGGCGGAGCGCACCGCCCAGCTCTCCGGCCAGGGCGGCGTCGAGTTCGGCGTGGACCGGCCCGAGGACCTGATCGGCCGGATCGACGCGGCCATCGTCATGGACAGGGACGGCGACCTGCACAGGCCGCACGCCGAGCCCCTGCTCAAGGCGGGCGTGCCGGTCTTCGTGGACAAGCCGCTGGCCGGGAACTCGGCCGACGCCGAGGCGATCCTGGCCGCGGCCAGGACGGGCGGCGTACTCGTGACCTCCTCCAGCGCGCTGCGCTGGGCGGTGGAGGCGATGCGCGACCGGCTGGAGGCGCTCGGGCCGATCCGCTCGGTGGTCGCCACCGGTCCCGTGCAGCGCGAGAGCCCGTACGGCGGAGTGGCCTTTTACGGCGTGCACGTCGTGGAGATGGCCCTGCACCTGCTGCCCCCGCCCGAGGGCGAGCCGCAGATCTCGGTGCTGCCCGGCGGGGTGCTGGCCGTGGCGCGGGCGGGCGCCGCTCACGCGGTGCTCAACCTGGTCGAGCGCGACGCCGACGGCGCGGTGCCCTTCGCCGTGCAGGTGACGGGCACCCGGGGGGTCCTCGCCGAGCAGCTCTCGCTGGGCAAGGACTACACGCTCCCCGCGCTGCGCAGGTTCGCCGAGATGGTGGAGAGCGGGAAGCGGCCCCTGGACGAGGAGGCCCTGCTGGCGCCGGTCCGTCTGCTGGAGTCGCTCACCCGCGCAGTGCCTCCGCGATGAACACGTCGATCTCGGCCTGCGCCCGCGCGCTGTCCTTGCTGCCCGGCTCGTAGAAGAAGCCGTGCTCGGCGCCCGGCAGCAGCACCACGCGGGCGCCGGGGAGCATCCCGGCCAGTTCGCGCACGTGCTCGTGCGGGAAGAAGCGCTCCTTGCCGACCACGATGAACAGCATGGGCGGCGCGGTGGCCGGGTCGGCGTGGTGCGCGGGCGAGGCGGCGGCGTAGTCGCCGCCGGCCAGGTGCTCGACGGCCGCGTGGATCTCGGGGTCCATCCCCGGCCAGGGCCGCAGGCTCGCGCCAGGCCCGTTGACGCTGACGCACCCGGCGGGCTCCAGGCCGTTGGGCGACAGCGACAGCAGCGTGGCCAGGTGGGCCCCGGCCGAGCTGCCGACGAGGAACACCGGCAGCCCGCCGAGTCCGCGCTGGTCCAGATGGGTCAGGAACCGCCGGTAACCATCGGCGACGTCGTCCAGCAGCGCGGGCAGCCGCTCGCCCACCCGGTAGCCGAGCGAGGCGCTGATGACGCCGCGCGCCCCGGCCCGCCGCATCTGCCTGTGCCACTGGGCGGCCTCGCCCGCGCGCCAGCCGCCGCCGTGCACGAAGCACAGCGCGTAGGGTGCGTGCGCGGCCGGTGGGTGCAGCAGGTCGAGCCGGCGGCGCGGGTGCGGCGGGCCGTCGTACGGCAGGACACGAATGCTCATGGCTAGATCCTAGGTCCTAAGTTTGGAGGACGGCAGATGACGGATGTGCGCATCAGACAGGCCGGTGCCGACTTCAGGGAGGTGATTCTCGACCACCCCCTCAGGCTGGCCGGCGCCACGGTCGACCGGTTCACGCTCGCGGTGGTGACGGTCGAGGTGGAGACCTCGGACGGGCGCCCGGCCGAGGGGGTCGGCGCGAGCGTGCTGTCGGTCCCGTGGGCCTGGCCGCGTTCGCCGCTGAGCTGGCACGCGCGCGACCAGGCGCTGCGCGACATGGTCACCGGCCTGTGCGCGGACGCCGGGTCCGCCGCGGGCGACCCGCTGGAGATCTGCGCCGAGCTGGAGGCGCGCCTGTCCGGGCCGCGTGGGGTGCCGAGGCTGGCGGCGTCGCTGGTGCTCGGGGCGGTGGACAACGCGGTGCACGACGCCTGGGCCCGCGCGGCGGGCCGCCCGGCCCCCGGGCTGTACCAGGAGGCGCTGGCCGACCCCCGGCTGACGGCCCTGCTGAAGGAGGGGCTCGGCGAGCCCAGGACCCGCCTGCCCGTCCAGCACGTGGTGGGCGTCGGCGACCCGCTCGACGAGGTACGCGCCTGGCTGGAACGCGACGGCATGCGGCACGTCAAGGTCAAGGTCGCCGGCCAGGACCCGAAGGCCGACGCCGCCCGGATTACCGCGATCCACGCCCTGCTCGACAGCGGCGGAAGTGTCTCCGTGGACCCGAACGAGGGCTGCGAAAGCGCGGCCGACGCCGCCGCGATGCTGGACGCCCTGCCGTCCGAGGTCCTGGCCGACGTGGCCTACCTGGAGCAGCCCGTGCCCAGGGACGCCGCCCCGGACCCCGTCGGCATGCGCGAACTGGCCCGCCGCGCCCCCGTCCTGGCCGACGAGTCGCTGGCCGGCGTCGCCGACCTCGACCGGCTCGCGGCGGGCGGCTGGAGCGGCGTGGTCGTCAAGGCCGCCAAGGGCCAGAGCCTCGCCCTGCGCAGCTGGGCCTATGCCAGGGAGCACGGCCTGGCCGTGATGGTCCAGGACCTCACCGCCGTGGACCTGGCCCTCGCGCACTCGGCCCGGCTGGCCGCGACCCTGCCCTGGTCGTGGTCGCCGTTCGAGTGCAACAGCAGGCAGTACGCGCCACGGGCCAACGACGGCCTGAAGTTCATGGCGGTCCAGGACGGGCAGATCACCCTGGAGGCGCCACGCCCCGGCATCTATTGAAATAGGACCTAGGTCTTTTCTTCCGGCCGATGTCCGCTTAGAGTCGGGGCCGTGCGAGTGGCATGGATAGGCACCGGACTGATGGGCGAGCCGATGGCACGACGCGTGCTGGAGGCGGGCCACCAGGTCACGGTCTTCAACAGGACAGCGGCCAGGACAGCGGACCTGGCCTCCAGGGGAGCCGAGGTCGCCGATTCGGTCGCCGCGGCCGTGGCGGGCAGCGAGGTGGTGGTCACGATGCTGCCCTACCCGGCCGACGTCGAGCGGGTCTACACCGAGGTCTTCGAGCACGCGGGGGCGGATCTGGTCGCCGTGGACTGCTCCACCTCCTCGCCGGCCCTGGCCCGGGACCTGGCCGGCCGGGGCGCGGCGCGCGGCGTCGCCGTCCTGGACGCGCCGGTCAGCGGCGGCCCCGCCGGAGCCCAGGCCGGCACGCTGTCGGTGATGGTCGGCGGTGATGCCACGGCTCTGGAGCGGATCGGGCCGGTGCTCGCGGCCGTCGCCGGCACCGTGGTGTATCACGGCGGGCCGGGCGCCGGGCAACTGGCCAAGCTGGTCAACCAGACGCTGGTGGCCGGGGTGACGCTGGCCGCCTGCGAGGCGTACGCGCTGGCCGAGCACGGCGGGCTCGACATCGAGAAGGTCCTGGCCTCCGTACGGCCGGGCGTCGCCGGCTCACCGCTGCTGGACTTCCTGTGGGGCAAGCTGCGCGCGGGCGACCTGGAGCCGGGCTTCAAGCTCGACCACTTCATCAAGGACCTCACACTGGCGGGCGAGGCAGGGGGCGGGCTGGAGCTGTCTGGCCTGGCCAACGTGATCGAGGTGGCCGAGCGGGTCAGAGCCGTCCACGGCGGCGACCGGGGCACGCAGGCGCTGATCAAGGCGGCCGAATGATCATCGACTCGCACGTGCACGTAGGCACCTGGAAGTATCCCGAAATTTCGGCTTACCTCCCGGAGCTGGCCGAGGTCGACGCCGCCGTCCTCGTGCAGTTCGTCGGCAACACCGACAACTCCTACCTGCTGCGCTGCGCCGAGGCCCACCCGGGCAGGTTCGCGGTCATCGCCATGGTCGACACCGAGACGCACGGTGCGCCCGCGCACGTCGCCCGCCTGGCCGCCTCCCCCCACGTCAAGGGCGTGCGGCTGTGGGCGGCCACCCGCTCACCCGGCCCCGACCCCTACGCGCTGTGGCGCGCCATCGCCGCCGCCGGGCTCGTGGCCAGCGTGCGCGGCCCGCTCGCCGACATCGCCGACCCGGCCTTCGCCACGCTGCTCGACGAGGTGCCCGGCCTCACGGTACGGCTGGAGCACCTCGGCTTCACCACTTACCCCGACGCCGACCCCGCCCACTTCAGCGGCTTCCTGGCGCTGGCCGAACGCCCGCTCGTCCACACCATGTGGGCGGGCTTCCACGCCAACAGCGGCCGGCCGTACCCGCACCCCGACGCCGACCCCTTCCTGCGCGAGGCGGTCGCCGCCTACGGCGCCCGGCGCATCACCTGGAGCGGCGACTGGAACCGTCCCGACCCCGCGCCCGGCGACTACAAGTCCGCGATCAACCACGTGCTGGAGCGCCCCTACCTCACCGACGAGGACAAGCGCTGGATCCTCGGCGGCGCATCGGCCGCGCTGTTCGGCATGGGCGGATGACGCCCCGGCTGGGCATCGTCGGCCCCGGCGCCATCGCGGAGCAACACGCCGCCGCCCTCACCGCGGCCGGCGCGGACCTGGCCGCCGTCGCCGGTCCCGACCGCGAGCGGGCCGCCGCGTTCGCCGCGCGCTTCGGGATCAAGCAGGTGTACGGCACGGCCGACGACCTCTACGCCCACCCCGGTCTCGACGCGGTCGTCATCGCCACCCCGCACGCCCACCACGCCGCGCAGACCCTGGCCGCGCTCGACGCCGGCCTGCACGTGCTGTGTGAGATCCCGCTGGCCCTGAGCCTGGCCGACGCCGAGGCGGTGGCCGAGCGGGCACGCGCCACCGGCAGGCAGGTCGCGGTGGCGCACACGCTGCGGTTCTGCCTGCCGTACCTGCGCATGCGGGAGGAGATCGAGCGGGGCAGGCTGAGCGTCACGCACGTGGTGGCGCGCACGCTGATGCTGCGCCAGGACGACACCGGCATGGGCGGACGGCCCCGCGACTGGACCGACGACGTGCTCTGGCACCACGGCGCGCACACCGTGGACGCCGCGCTATGGCTACTCGGCGCAAAACGGGCCGATGTGTACGGGGTTCGTGGCGAGCCGTGGCAGGGTGGGCCGCCCATGGACGCCGGAGCGGTGCTGCGGGCGCCCGGCGGCGCTCTGGCCACGATCGCGCTGTCCTACCACTCGCGGCTGCCCGCCCGCGAGCTGACCGTCATCGGGGAAGAGCGCACCCTGCACCTGTCCGGCGGCTTGCTGCGCGAGCACGACGGCACGGTCCTGCTCGACTGCGGCGACCGGATGGAAGCCGACGGCCTGGCCCGCCAGGACGCCGACTTCCTCGACGCGATCACCCACGGACGGCCGCCCGGCTGCTCCGCGGCCGACATCCTGCCCGCGACGCGGGTGCTGCACGAGTGGGGAGCACGATGAACGAACTCGCCGCCATGGTCGCCGATGAGGCCGCGCTGGCGCTGCGCACGGCCAGGCTGGCACTGCTGCCGATCGGCGCGACCGAACAGCACGGCAGGCACCTGACGCTGGAGACCGACTTCGCCATCGCCGCCGCGTTCGCCCGCAGGCTCGCCGCCGACCTCGGTCCCGACGCGGTGTTGTGTCCCGGCGTGCCGTACGGGCTGTCGGAGCACCACCTGGGTTTCCCCGGGACGATGACGTTGCGGCCGGAGACGTTGCTGGCCCTGCTGCGCGACCTGGCCGAGTCGCTGGCCGAGGCGGGCGTGCGCAAGGTCCTCGTGGTCAACGGCCACGGCGGCAACGTCGACGCCGTACGGCTGGCCGCCCGCGTCCTGCGCCGCGACCACCAGGTGACGATGGCCCACGTGATGTGGGCGGGCCTGGCCGGCGACGTCATCGCCGAACTCATGGGCAGCGAACGCTACGGCCACGCCTGCGAAGGCGAGACCTCGGTGGCCATGGTGCTCGCGCCGCACCTCGTACGCGCCGACCGGATCGGCCCGCCGGCCGACCCGCTGCCGGTGCTCCCGCACGCCGCCCCGCCCGCGCCGAGGGTGGACCTGGCGCTCGCCTACCACCGCCTGTCGGCCACGGGCGCGCTGGGCGACGCCAGGCTGGCCACGCCCGAGATGGGCCACAAGATCGTCGACACCGCCTATGGCCGGGCGCTGGAGTTCGCCCGCGCCTTCGCCGAGGAGGAATGATGCGCGTCCTGGTCGCCGGCGGCTCCGGGGCGGTCGGCGCGCTGGTGCTGCCCGCCCTGGCCGCCCGCCACACGGTGCGCGTCCTGGATCTGCGCCCGCCCGCCGAGCCCGTCGGATACGTGGAGTTCGTCGAGGGCAGCGTCACCGACCCGGCCGCGCTGAAGCGGGCGGCCGACGGCCAGGACGCCCTCGTCTACCTGGCCATGGGCAGGAAGACGGGCTGGCGCGACGGCCTCGAATGGGCGCGTACCCACTTCACCGTCAGCGTGACCGGCCTCTACCTGACCGTCGAGGCGTGCGTGGCGGCCGGCGTCCGGCACGTCGTCTACGCCAGCAGCATGTCCGTCTTCGCCGACTACCAGTCCCGCGACTACACCACCGACCCCGAGCCCGACAACACCGACGCCTACGGCCTCAGCAAGCGCCTGGGTGAGCAGGTGTGCGCCGCGGCCGTCACCGCCCACGGCCTGACCGCGACCGCGTTGCGCCTGGTCGGGCCGATGAGCGACGACGAGTGGCTGGCGCCGGACGTCTCCCCGGTGATGACGGCCGGCAGCGACGTGGCCGCCGCCTTCCTGGCCGCCCTGGACCACCCGCGGCCCGGCTTCGCCGCGTACACGATCACCGGCGACCACGAGCGGCGGATCCTCGACTGGACACCGGCCGAACGCGACCTCGGATGGAGTCCCGCCGCCCGCCGGTGACCGGCCGTTGGCGTCCCTCTATCCTTAAAGCGTCATATCCTGTGAACGACTCGAGGAGGTGAGACCGATTTCCGCAACCGAGACGCGGGCGTTCTCACCAGACATGTTCGGAGACGCCCGCCGGTAATCCCGAGAGGCGTTTCTGTGTCACCCGAAGAAGTCGTCACCAAGCTCCGTGCCGCCGGCTGCGTGTTCGCCGAGGACGAGGCTGAGCTCATCCTCTCCACCGCCGCCGACCCCGGCGAACTGTCCGCCATGGTCGCCAGGCGGGCCGAGGGCTTTCCCCTGGAGCAGGTCGTCGGCTGGGCGGAGTTCTGCGGCCTGCGCGTGCGGATCGATCCCGGCGTGTTCGTGCCGCGCCGCCGTACCGAGTTCCTGGTACGGCGCGCCGCCGCCCTGGTCCCCGACCCCGGCGTGATCCTCGACCTGTGCTGCGGCTCCGGCGCCATGGGCGCGGCCCTGGCCGTCCTGACCGGCGGCGAACTGCACGCGGCCGACGTCGACCCGTCGGCGGTCGCCTGCGCGCGCCGCAACCTGGGCGAGAACGTTTACCTGGGCGATCTGTTCGACCCGCTGCCTCCGAGGCTGCGCGGCCGGGTGGACGTGCTGCTGGCCAACGTCCCCTACGTCCCGACGTCCGACCTGGCCCTGCTGCCGACCGAGGCCAGGGACCACGAGCCGAGGGTCACGCTGGACGGCGGCCCCGACGGCCTGGACGTGCTGCGGCGGGTCACCGAGGGCGCGCCGCGCTGGCTGGCGCCCGGCGGGCTGCTGCTGTTCGAGACCAGCGAGCGCCAGGCCGAGCGGGCCGTCGAGGCGGTCACGGACAGCGGGCTGAAGGCGCGGGTGCTGCGCTCGGAGGAGTTCCACGCGACGGTGGTCACCGGCCAGTTGCCCTGACGGTCAGGCGGGCAGGCGCAGGGCCACCGAGAGCCCGCCTTCGGCGCGGGGCTTGGCGGTCACGGTGCCGCCGTGGGCCTCGGTGATCGCCCGCACGATCGACAGCCCGAGCCCGGCGCCCCGCCCGGACTGCACCCGGTCGCCGTTGCGCCGGAACGGCTCGAACAGGTCGTCCACCTCGAACGGGGAGACCACCGGGCCGGTGTTCTCGACGGTGATGATTCCGCCGCCGCCGTACGACTCGCGCAGGGTGATCCACACCTGCCCGTCGCGGACGTTGTACTTGATCGCGTTCTCCACCAGGTTGAACACGCACCGCTCCAGGAACAGCGGATCGCCCTCGGCCACGGCGGGCCGCAGGTCCTCGTGGATCGTCACCCCCCGCTTGGCCGGCGTGAGCTCCAGCGCGGTGCGGATCACCCGCTCCAGCTGGACCGGCTTGCGCGTGGTCAGCTCCTGCTCCGACTGCGCGAGCAGGAGCAGGCCCTCGATCAGCCGCTCGTAGCGCGCGTTGGTGCCGAGCAGCGCCCTGGCCAGCGCCTTCAGGTCGGGCGAGGCCTCGGGCTCCTCCAGCGACACCTCCAGCACCGTCCGGTTGATCGCCAGCGGGGTGCGCAGCTCGTGCGAGGCGTTGGCGATGAACCTGCGCTGCGCGTCGAAGACCCGGTGCAGGCGGCCGAGCATCGCGTCGAAGGTGTCGGCCAGCCGCTTGACCTCGTCCGGCGGGCCCTCCAGCGCGATCCGCTCGTGCAGCGTGCTCTCGGACAGGCGCTGCGCGGTCTCGGTCACCCTGTTCAGCGGCTTCAGCGCCCGGTCGGCGACCAGATAGCCGATGACCACCGCGGCCAGCCCGATCATCACCATGGCGCTGACCGACCACTGCAGGATCTCGTTGAGCGCCTTGTCCGCGCGCTGCCCCACCTCCGCCTGGGCCTGGACCTGGGCCTGGAAGAACACGGCCTCCTTGGGCTGGGCGCTGGCCGAGGGCGGCGGCCCGGCGCCGAGGACCTTGACGAACTTCGCGTCCAGCGAGCGGGCGGTCAGCAGGTAGGTGATCCACAACAGTGCCGAGCCGGCGACGAAGAACAGTCCGCCGTAGATCAGGGTGAGCCGCATGCGCAGCCCCAGCCGTTTCACAGGCGATACCCCTGGCCGGGCACGTTCGTGATCACGCTGGGCGCGCCGAGCTTCCTGCGCAGCGAGGTCAGCGTGACGCGCAGCACCCCCGTGCCGCTCTCCGCGAACTCGTCCCACACGCTCCTGCGCAGCCCGGTCGAGGTGATCAGCTCGCCGTCCGCGCGCAGCAGCTCGTGCAGCACGTCGAACTCCTTGCGGTTCAGGCTCACGTCCCTGCCGTCGCGGGTGACCGTACGGCAGGCCGGGTCCAGCCGGATGCCCGCCCGCTCGACGACCGGGGCGCTCACCCGCCCCGTACGGCGGGCCAGCGTCCGCACCCTGGCCACCAGCTCGGCGAACGCGAACGGCTTCACCAGGTAGTCGTCGGCGCCGAGCGTCAGCCCGTCCACCCGGTCGTGCAACTGACCGGCGGCGGTGAGCATGATGATCCGGCTGCGCGACATGAGCTCGCGGCAGACGTCGTCCCCGTGCACCTCGGGCAGGTCCCGGTCCAGCACGATGACGGAGTAGTCGACGTAGGAGGCCAGATCGAGCGCCTCCTGCCCGTCGTAGGCCACGTCGACGGCCATCGCGTTCAGGCGCAGCCCCCGCGCGATGGCGTCGGCCATCTGTTCCTCGTCTTCCACGACAAGCACCCGCATGCTGCACAGACTCCTTGATGTGGTGTTAACGGGGAGTAAGTCCGGCGGCTTATCCGCGTTTAGCACCCGCTCCGATGAAGTGCGGTGCCATGAACCTTCGCCTCATTCCGGCCGCAGCGGCCATGCTCCTGGCACTCGCCGCCTGCGGCTCCACCGGCTCCACCACCACCGCCGCCGGCACCGGCGCCCCCAAGTCCGGCGCCTCAGCCAGCCCGTCGGGCAACGCCCGCGACGCCCAGCTCAAGTTCGCCCAGTGCATGCGGGAGAACGGGGTCGAGATGGACGACCCGGCCGAGGACGGCCGTATCCAGTTCAAGGTCGGCCAGGGCACCGACCGCTCCAAGGTCGAGAAGGCGCAACAGGAGTGCCAGAAGCACCTCAAGGGCGTCATGGGCGACCAGGGCGGCGCCATGGACCCGAAGCGCCGCGACCAGATGGTGAAGTTCGCCCAGTGCATGCGGGAGAACGGCATCAACGTCCCCGACCCCACGGCCAACGGCGGCATCATGATGACCGGCGGGCCCGGCGACGAAGAGAAGATGAAGAAGGCCCAGGAGGCCTGCAAGGAGTTCCAGCCGGGCGTGGAGAAGCAGTCGTGAGAAAGCTCCTGGCAGCAGCGGCGGTCGCGCTCGTGGGCGCGGCCGCCGCGTGGACGGCGACAGCCGTACTGAGTGACAGTGGCACCGGAACGGCCGCGCCCACCCGCGCCCCCGCGCCGGCCACAGCGGAGATCACCAAGCAGGACCTCGTCGACACCCAGACCGTGGACGGCACGCTCACCTACAACGACGAGCGCGCCATCACCACCGACGCCAGCGGCACCGTGACCTGGGTGCCGGAGGAAGGCGCGCTGATCAGGCGCGGCCGCTCCCTGCTCAAGGTGGACCGCAAGCCCGTCACGCTCATGTACGGCAAGCTCCCCCTCTACCGCACCCTGGAACGCGGCGTCGAGGGCCCGGACGTGACCCAGCTGGAGCGCAACCTCAAGGCGCTCGGCTACGGCGACGACCTGACCGTGGACGACGAGTTCACCTACGCCACCTACCTGGCCGTCCTCGAATGGCAGGAGGACCGGAACCTGGAGGAGACCGGCAAGGTCGACGCCACCCAGGTGGTCTTCCAGCCCGGCGAGGTACGCGTCGGCGACGTCAAGGCCACCGTCGGCCGCAAGGCCATGCCCGGCCAGGAGGCGCTCAAGGTCACCGGCACCCAGCGGCTCGTCCACGTCGACCTCGACACCGACGAGCAGCATCTCGCCAGGAAGGGCGCCAAGGTCACCGTCGAACTGCCCGGCGGCGAACGTGTCAAGGGCAAGATCACCGAGGTCGGCACCGTCGCCCAGACCTCCGGCCGCGACGACGACAAGACGACCACCATCGATCTGGACATCACCCTGAACAAGAAGCCCAAGACCAAGCTCGACCAGGCGCCCGTGGACGTGGAGCTGGAGAGCGAGCGGGTCAAGGGCGTGCTGACCGTCCCGGTCGAGGCGCTGCTGGCCACCCGCGAGGGCGGCTTCGGCGTCGAGGTCGTCGAGGGCTCCGGCAGCCGCGTCGTGCCGGTCGAGCTCGGCGCGTTCGGCAGCGGCCGGGTCGAGGTCACCGGATCAGGCCTCGCGGAGGGCATGAAGGTCGGGGTGCCCGCGGCATGAGCGTCATCGAGCTCCGCGAGGTGACCAAGACCTACGGCGGCGACGTGCACGCGCTGCGCGGCGTCGACCTCAAGGTCGACTACGGGGAACTGGTCGCGATCGTCGGGCCCTCCGGCTCCGGCAAGTCCACGATGCTCAACCTGATCGGCACGCTCGACCGGCCGACCAGCGGGATGGTGCGCATCGCCGGGCACGACGTCTCCAAGCTGAGCGACCGCGAGCTGTCGGCGCTGCGCGCCAAGAACCTGGGCTTCGTCTTCCAGCAGTTCCACCTGGCGCCCGGCGTCAGCGCGCTGGACAACGTGGCCGACGGCCTGCTCTACACCGGCACGCCCCGGCGGGTGCGCCGCGAGAAGGCGGCCGCCGCGCTCGAACGTGTCGGCCTCGGCCACCGGCTCGGCCACCGGCCCAACCAGCTGTCCGGCGGCGAACAGCAACGGGTGGCCGTCGCCAGGGCGGTGGCGGGCGACCCGCCGCTGCTCCTGGCCGACGAGCCGACCGGCAACCTCGACTCCGCCTCCGGCGCCGAGGTCCTGCGCATCCTCGGCGAACTGCACGCCTCCGGCACCACCATCGCGATCATCACCCACGACATGGACGTGGCCGCCTGGTGCCCGCGCCAGGTCAAGGTGCGGGACGGAGCCGTGTCATGAAGCCCGCCAGGCTCAGCCCGTCGGACGTCTTCCGGGTCGGCGCCGCCGGCCTGCGCAGCCGTCCGACCAGGGTCGTGCTGTCCGCGCTCGGCATCGCCATCGGCATCGCCACGATGATCGCGGTCATCGGGATCTCGTCGTCGTCCAGGGAACAACTGCTGCGCCAGCTCGACCAGCTCGGCACCAACATGCTCACGGTCTCGGCCGGGCAGACGCTCTTCGGCCAGCAGTCCCAGCTGCCCGAGGACGCCGCCGGCATGGTCGAGCGCATGGAGCACGTGCAGACCGCCGGGGCCACCGGCGCGGTCAAGACGAGCGTGCGCAGGACCAGCCACATCCCGGAGGCGGTCACCGGGGGCATCGCCGTACAGGCTGCGACGGTTTCGCTGCTCAAGACCCTGGAAGGCAGCGTGGTGGAGGGGGCCTGGCTCAACGCGGCCACCGGCCGCCAGCCGGCCGTCGTGCTCGGCGCCAAGGCCGCGGAACGGCTCGGCATCACCAAGACCGGCGTGCGGGTGTGGATCGGCAACCGCTGGTTCACCGTCCTCGGCATCCTCGGCCCGATGCCGCTGGCCCCCGAGATCGAGCGCTCCGCGCTGGTCGGCTTCCCGGCCGCCGAGAAGTACCTGGGCTTCGACGGCCACCCGACCAGCATCTACGAGCGCTCCGACGACGCGGCGGTCGGCGCGGTCCGCGAGGCCCTGCCCCGCACCGTCAACCCGGAGAACCCGAACGAGGTCGAGGTCAGCCGTCCTTCCGACGCGCTGGCCGCCAAGGCCGCCGCCGCGGGCGCCTTCACCAACCTGCTGCTGGGCCTGGGCGCGGTGGCCCTGCTGGTGGGCGGGGTGGGAGTGGCCAACACCATGGTCATCTCGGTCCTGGAACGCCGCAAGGAGATCGGCCTGCGCCGCTCGCTGGGCGCGACGAGAGGCCAGGTCCGCATCCAGTTCCTGGCCGAATCGCTGCTGCTGTCGGCGCTGGGCGGGGTGGTGGGAGCCTTCCTGGGCACCGTGGCCACGGTCGGCTACGCCGTCTCCCAGAACTGGCCGCCCGTGGTCCCGCCCTGGGCGATCGGCGGCGCCGTCGCCGCCACCCTCCTCATCGGCACCATCGCCGGCATCTACCCGGCCATGCGCGCCGCCCGCCTGTCCCCGACGGTCGCCCTGACGGCCTAGCGATGGCTCACTCACGCGGCACCTGGGAAGCGAACCACTCCAGCGCGGCCCATAGCCGATCAGTCCCTGGGCCGTGCAGGGCGGCAATGGGAAACCCCGGACGGCCGTTGACGCTGTCGTCCGGCAGCGCCACCCCGGGAATGTCGTTGACCTGGAGCCGCAGCTCCCGCCGGAGCGCCACGTCGTCGAACGGCGGCCGCCGGCTCAGCTGGTCGAACGTGATGTGGATCTTCCCGGAGAACGGGTGGACGGCGACGGCCCAGTAGTCGAAGTCCTCGCCGTCGAGGATGAGCAGGCAGGAGGTGTCTCCGTCGCTGTAGGTGACCGAACCGCCGAGCTTGGTCCAGCGATCAAGAATGGCCAGGACGGCGGGAGCTTCCTGATGCCGGCTGAGCAGCGTGTCAAAACGCTGCGCCAGCTCGGCGGCCGAAGTGTTCTGCATCGGCAGCACCGGCGCCGGCTGCGGCGCGGGAAGGGCCGCCTCGTGGTCGAGCGCCTCCACGATGGCCGCGGCCACGGTCTCCAGCAGGTCGATGACCTCCTGGACCGCGTCGGCGTCGATGGCCATCTTCGCGCCGCGCTGGTCGGGATCGCGGTCGGCTTCGTGAGAGATTTTGTTCCGGCGGTTGGCGACCGTCGTGAGCAGGTGGATCAGCTCCCTGGCCACCACGCGCCTTCCGTCCGAGCGATGGGCGGTGAGCACCTTGGCCACCTCATCCCACAGCTGCAGGTCGGTGACCAGGGAGAACCCCTCCTTGATCTTGGCCGGGTTCTGGAAGGCCCGGTGCGCCAGCGACTTCTTCAGCTGATCGTGGAATCCGGTCTCCCAGGAGACGAAGCCCATGTTCACCTCCTCGACCAACCTCATCGGGATCTCGAAGTTCAGGAACTTCCTGGGCTTGCCCGAGTCGCCGGGCCGCTGGGCGATGGCCACCGCACGGTGATAGATCTCCTCGTGCGCCCAGTGGTCGAGCGCCGCCACCGCCTGGACCCACGCCGCCCGGTACAGGTCGTCCACGTCGAAGGAGCTGACCCCCAGGCCCGCGAGCAGTCGCCCGCCCCGCACGATCTGCCGGGCATAGTGCAGGTTCTGCTTGAGCTCCTGGATCGGTGGCAAGGCGCGACCTTTCCTGATCGGTTACGAACCGTCGAGGGGGATGAACCGGTCGTTGGCCGGGACGCGGGACGGGGGCAGCGTGGTCAGCAGGAGCTCCCTGCGCCGGTCGCGCACGTTGCTGGAGACGCTGTAGTGCAGGTCGACCAGGCGGCGGGAGATCCGCCACGCCCGGATGCCGAGCATCTCGCCGGCCGGCGTCATCCGGCGCGCGGCGTAGAGCGCCGGGTCGGTCGTGAGCTCGGGGTGGTTGTCGTAGGAGAGGATCCATCGGTGCTGGGCCTGCCGTCTCAGGTACTCGGCCAGGCGGTGGTGCGCGAGCCCGTCCTGCCAGGAGCCCGGCCGCGGGGCGTAGCCGCCGCCTGGGTCGAACGAGCGGCCGTACAGCTTCGGCGACTTGTCCATGTAGGGCGGGTCCAGGTAGGAGATGACCCGGTCAGGCAGGAGCTGGGGGTACCACTCGGTGACGTCGTCGAGCGTGGCCCGCCAGTCCTTGCACCAGACGTCCACGATGCGGTTGCTGGCGTACAGCCTGCCGATGACCCGCAGCCGCTCGGCCAGGGCTTCCTTGTTGAACCGGCAGCCGATTCCGTACGCGCTCTCCTGCTTCCTGCCCCCGAGCGGTCCCGCACGCCCGTGCAGGATGCCGGAGAAGGTCGTCCGGTTCAGGAACAGGCACTTCACCGCCACGTCCCGGTCGTCGCCGGACCTCGGCCGCCACGAGCGCCAGTAGTCCCAACGCTCAAGCGTGACCGGCTCGTCGAGCATCCGGTCGATGAGCCACTCGGTGTGGGCGGCGGCGACCTGCCAGAACCTCGCGACCAGTGGATCGGCGTCGGCCAGCAGTACCCGCTCCACCAGACCCGCGCTCACCAGCTTGAGCGAGGTCGAAGCGCCGCCGGCGAACGGCTCGACGAAGAGGCTCGGCCGGCCCAGGGTCCGCGACGCGGAGGCGACCAACTCGCCGATGGCCGCCGACAGCCCGGACTTGGCTCCCGGATAGCGCAGTGGCGACAGGTACCGGATACCGGCCGGGTCCGGCCCGTCGAGCGCAGCGACCTCGCCGACGCCTCGCGGAGACGTGCCGACCTGCTGCGGCGCGCTCCCTGGCGCGATCCGGCCGGAGACCGTCGCGCTCATCGCGGCGCTGACCCGTCGTCTGACCCGTCCCGCAGGCCGAGTTTCTGCTTGGCGACCAGCCGCAGGACGTCCGTTCCCACGCCGATCGGATAGGCAGCCTTCGAGTGGGCGAGCGCGACCGGGATGAGCCCATCGCGGTACATGGACGACCCGGTCCGGTCGACGACGTCCAGAACGGCCGTCAGCGAGGGATACGCCGCCGGATCCGGCTGCCCGCCACGATCGTCGTAGGGTGCACCCGAGGCGGGCAGCACGGTGATCACCACGACCCGCCCGTCGAGCGAGCGGTAGAAGAACTTGCGCCCCCAGTAGGTCTCCGAGCCGTAGGCGAGCGGATTGCCGGCGTTGGTCATCTTCGCCAGGACGTCGGCGTCAACCACCAGAAGGTCGCCGGGTTTGAGTACCTCGTGCCGGACCAGCGTGCGGGCGTAGTCGACCGCCGTGCCCGACTTCTCCACGCCGCAGATGAACGGCCCCGCGGTCGAGGTCATGTGCTGGAAGTAGGTGAGCGCTCGCGCCCGGAGCTTGGCCGGCGGCCCGTAGACGGCCATGGGCCCGTCCACGATGAAAAGCGTCGAGGCGAACAGCTCCGTGCGGGACTGCTGCCACAGCAGCGTGGACAGGCCGACCAGGACGAGCAACTCCACGACCTGCATCAGCCGCCCCAGCGCGCCGCTGTTCTCACCGTCCTCCATGACCTCCTCGTAGATCCGGAGGCAGTCGGTGGGCCAGAGCAGGTGCCCGCACCCGGGACAGATCCGCCCCGCCTGCGGCACCGCGACATCGGCCCGCCGGCACTCCTGCCGCGGGCAGTCCACCGGAATGGTGATGGCCGGTTCCCCCGGGCGGCCGTGCAGGAGCATGAGTAGTTGCAGCAGGCTCTGATCCAGCCGGTTGACCTCGACCTTCTTCTCGCGGAAGAGCTGGTCCACGCACTCGCGCCAGGATTCCTGGATGGACATCCCCTCCCGCAGGTACGCCCCGGCGACCGGCATGTCCATCGAGATCAGCGAGGACTTCACCGCCTCGTGCAGCGCGACCGGATCGACGAAGCGCTCCTGACGCTGCGCCTGCATCGCCTCGATGTCGAGCCAGATGGCCGCCGCCTGCGCGTACCCGTAGCGCACGGACGGCAGGCCGTCGCGCACGGGGACGACCATGAGGGAGCCGTCCACGCCGATCACGCCGGTCAGCCGGGGGTCGTCGGGCCTGACCAACTCGCTTCGGTGGCGGATCTTCGGCTGGAGCCACGCGATGTCGCGCACGTGCTCCGCCGGGACGTAGAAGCGCGCCTCGTCGGCCAGTGCGCGCACGATCGCGTTGGTGTGGCCGAGGCGCGAGGCGGTCTCGGGGCGGCCTCCCGCCGCGGACTCGTAGGACATCGCGACCTCAGCCCTGGACCGGGCTCAGCGCGAGCAGCCCCGCGGCCAGCCGGGCCTCGTTGACCAGGTCTCTGCCGTACCGGTCGATCTGGACGGGGACGATGAAGGGCGACGACATGGTCTTGAGCCGGACGTAGCCCCGGTCCTCGTGGCTGATGATCGCGTCGCCGAACGCCCTGAAATCGTAGTAGCGACCCAGCTCGCCGACCTCCTTGGCGTTGTTCAGGTGGGCGACGACCCAGTTCTTGGTGTTGGCGAGCACCTGGTGGTCGACGCCGGTGACTTCCTGGGTGGCGTAGAGCATGCCGATGTTGAGCTTGCTGGCCTGTTTCGCCAGTCGTACCCAGACGTCGAGGTCGTCGCGGTATTTGTCGGTGGAGAACAGGTTGTGCGCCTCCTCGATCGCGATCTGGATGTCGGGCGGCTCGGAGCCCGAGGTGAACGCCTTCGTCTGCCGGTCCATCAGGTATTCGGCCAGGCGCTCGGAGAGCCTCTTGATCGCGTCGTCGGGTCCGAGGTGGAGGTCGACGATCACGATGCGCCCGTTCAGCAGCTCGCCGTAGACGTCGCGACGGTAGTCCGCCTGGACCGACGGGGAGTGGTAGTGCTTGAGCGGTTTCAGCTTGGCGTAGCCGGACACCTGCCTGTTCTGAGAGACCTGCGTGTAGATGGGCAGGGCTGAGCGCCACGCGTCACCGGACACGAACGACTGAAGCCCCCGCAGGGCCTCGCCCGTCAGGTCTTTGGCCTCGTCCCGCGCGATGATCCAGTCGATGACGGTGGTCAGTGAGTTCCTTTCCACGCCCACCGCCCGGCCGCCGGGGAACTGCCTGATGTGACCAGGGCCCAGCGCGCGTTCGATCTCGGAGGCGAGCGCACCTCGCATTGTCACCATCGCCCGCCAAGCGCGCTGCCGTCCGCTCGCGTCAGCTTGCTGTGTGGGTAAGGCGAAGTCGGCCTTGGCCAGCGCCCCGTAGAGCAGCAGCCGGCCGCGTTCCGCTCTGGCCCGGCGCTGGGCCGCGTCGCCGTCCGACTCGCCGGTCATGGGCGCGCCGGCGAAATCGGCCTGGACGAAGCCCTTCACGTAGTCGGCGGTGGCGTCGGCCAGCACCGAGGAGATGAGGCTCTTGGTGGGCTCGATCTGCTCGGGGTCGAAGAAGTTGAAGCCCAGCGGGCGCACGTTGTCCTGGCCGGCCGCCGCCCCGAACTTGTAGATGACGACGTGCCCGACGCCGATCGCTGCCAGTTCGGTGCCGTCCTGGGTGTTCGGGTTCGCGTACTCGCCCTGAGGGTCGAAGATCAGCTGGCCGATGGGTGAGCTGCCCTCGGAGCGGCGCTGTTCCGAGACGGCGAAGACGCGGGCGGCGATCGTCTTCATCGTGTTCGACTTGCCCATGCGGGTCATCCCGAACATGCCGGTTTTGGTGCCGATGAAGTCCTGGATATTTACTCTTACCGGGACGTCGGCCTGTCTTGCGAGGATCGTGCGCCGCCGGGTGGAGGAAAAGCGGACGGCGCCTATGCGTACCATCTGCACCGGGTCTTCGGTGGGCTTGATGAACGAGACAAGGGCGCTGAGACCGTCGCCGACCGGTTTGAAGACCCGGTAGGTTGCGGTCGCGTAGAAATTATCCACGTCGTGTCCGAAATCAAGAACCTGTCGGCCGTCGCGGACGTCCTCATAGAAAGTGCCAATGATCCGGCAATCGAGGCCGGTAAAGGACACCCGGTTCTTGGTGAACGGGTCGAGGTCCACGTCGAGGATCGCGGACGGCGACGGGTCGTGCTTCTTGGACAGCGCCTCTCGCAGGGCCTCCTCACGCACGGCGAGTTGGTCGCGTTCGAGGGCGAGCGGCGCGGTTCCCTCGACCCGTAGCAGCAGGACCTCGTCGTCGTCCCCGCCGCCGTTGCCCACCTCACGGGCGGTGGCGAGGAGGAATGCGTACTGGGGGATGCCGCCGACCTCGGACTTCCAACGGTCGTGGGTGATCACCACTGCGCGGTCATAGTCGAGCTGGTGAATGGCCCCGATTCTGATCGCCCGATCGTCGGCCAGGAGAACTCTTTCGAGCAGGGTCCCTGATCCGACGTTCGGGATGAGATCCGCCATCGGGCATCCTCCTTGGCAAGTAGTGCCAACGGCTCAGGCCCTCATAATGCCGGATCATGGTTTCATTTTGAATAGGCGAATTTCAGCAAATAGCTCTTTCGGGATTTGTCAGTTAATCGGAGGTTTGTGGCGAACAAATGTTCCCGATGTTGGGAAAATAGGTGCTCAGGCGCTGCGGGCGATGGCTTCGGTGATGGACTTCATGCCGTGGCGGCGCAGGCGGCGGCTGAGCTGGCGGTTGATGCGGGAGGGCCAGAACGGGCCGTTGTAGATCCAGCCCGTGTAGCCCTGGACCAGGGTGGCCCCGGCGAGCAGGCGTTCCCACACGTCGTCCACGTCCTCCACGCCGCCCACGGACACCAGCGTGAGGCGGTCGCCGACCCTGGCGCGCAGGCGGCGCAGGACCGCCAGCGAACGCGCCTTCAGCGGCCGGCCGGACAGCCCGCCCTGCTCGCCGTCGTGCCTGATCGTGGTGTTGGTCGCGATGATGCCGTCGAGCCCCAGCTCAAGGGCGAGGTCCGCGACGGCGTCGACGTCCTCGTCGGCGAGGTCCGGCGCGATCTTCACCAGCAGAGGTGTACGGCGCGGCGTCCCGTGAGCCACCTCCTTCACCGCCGACAGCAGCGGCCGCAGCAGCTCGACCGCCTGCAGGTTCCGCAGCCCGGGGGTGTTGGGCGAGCTCACGTTGACCACGAGGTAGTCGGCCAGCGGCGCGAGCCGCCTGGCGCTGGCCACGTAGTCGGCGGCGGCGTCGGACTCCGGCACCACCTTGGTCTTGCCGATGTTGACCCCGACCACCACCGGCAGCCCCCGCGTACGGCGCAGCCGCCGCTCGGCCGCGGCGGCGCCGTGGTTGTTGAACCCCATCCGGTTGACGATCGCCGCCTGCCCGACCCGGCGGAACAACCTCGGCCGGGGGTTGCCCGGCTGGGCGTGGGCGGTGATGGTGCCGACCTCGACGTGCCCGAAGCCGAGCGCGGAGATCGCCTCGGCGCAGGCCGCGTCCTTGTCGAACCCGGCGGCTAGCCCGAACGGCCCGGGGAAGTGCACGCCGAAAGCGCTGACCCGC
This sequence comes from Nonomuraea endophytica, assembly GCF_014203235.1. Lineage (GTDB taxonomy): Bacteria > Actinomycetota > Actinomycetes > Streptosporangiales > Streptosporangiaceae > Nonomuraea > Nonomuraea endophytica. The sequence continues at coordinate 302,605 of NZ_JACHIN010000012.1, forward strand.
AGCGCCGGGTCGTGCGGCGCGAGCCAGCGGTGCAGCAGGCGCTTGGCGAACGGCAGCGCGGACAGCACGGCGAGCGCCCTGACGGTGGCGTGGTGCACGCTCTCGGCGTCGAACCGGCGCAGGACGAGCGTGAAGAAGAGGCGGTACATCACAGGTCAGGCTACCAATCCGGCCTCGTGGGCGATGATCGCGGCCTGCACTCTGTTGCGCACGCCGAGACGGGTCAGGATGGCGCTCACATACGCCTTCACGGTGCCCTCCACGATGAAGAGCCTGGCGGCGATCTCGGCGTTGGAAAGGCCGGCGCCGACGAGGGCGAGGACCTCGCGTTCGCGTTCGGTGAGCGGCTCGACGCGGTCGCGGGCCGCGGCGCCGCGCGCCATCTGGCCGCCGGCGAGCTGGGTGATGACCCGCTGGGCCACCTTGGGGGAGAGGTAGGCGGCGCCGTCGGCGACGGCGTGGATGCCGGCCAGGAGTTCGCGCGGGTCGCCGGACTTGAGCAGGAATCCGCTGGCGCCGACGTCGAGCGCCTTGGCGATGTAGTCGTCCTCGCCGAACGTGGTCAGGATCACGACCGCGCTGCCCGGCGCGGCCCGGCGGATCTCGGCGGCGGCGGCCAGGCCGTCCATCCTCGGCATGCGGATGTCGAGCAGGACCACGTCGGGGTGGTGGCTGATGGCCAGGTCGACGGCCTCCTTGCCGTCGGCGGCCTCGGCGACCACCTCAAGCTCGGGGTCGGCGCCGAGGATGGCCTTGATACCCGCCCTGATCATGGCCTCGTCGTCGGCGAGGAGGATGCGAATCACGTTCTCTATAGTGGCCGACCGGACGAGCTGGCACCGCCGTACCTGGTGGAGGTCCGGCGGGCGGTATCGTCCGACGCATGAGCACTCACTATGACGTCGTCGTTCTCGGCGCTGGACCCGGGGGATACACGGCTGCGGTCCGCGCCGCCCAGCTTGGCCTCAAGGCTGCGGTCATCGAGGAGAAGTACTGGGGTGGCGTCTGCCTGAACGTGGGCTGTATCCCGTCCAAGGCGCTGCTGCGCAATGCCGAGCTGGCCCACATCTTCACCAAGGAGGCCAAGACCTTCGGCATCAGCGGCGAGGTCACCTTCGACTACGGCGCCGCCTTCCAGCGCAGCCGCAAGGTGGCCGACGGCCGGGTCAAGGGCGTGCACTTCCTGATGAAGAAGAACGGCATCACGGAGTACAACGGCCGTGGCCAGTTCCTCGACGCCAACACCCTGCAGGTGAACGGCGAGACGGTCACTTTCGGCCACTGCGTCATCGCGGCCGGCGCCACCACCCGGCTCATCCCCGGCACCTCGCTGTCGGACCGGGTCGTGACGTACGAGGAGCAGATCCTCAGCGAGGACCTGCCGGGCAGCATCATCATCGCCGGAGCCGGCGCCATCGGCGTCGAGTTCGCCTACGTGCTGCACAACTACGGCGTCAAGGTCACGATCGTGGAGTTCCTCGACCGGATCGTGCCGCTGGAGGATGAAGAGGTCTCCGCGGAGCTGGCCAAGCGCTACAAGCGGCTCGGCATCGAGGTGCTCACCTCGACCCGCGTGGAGAACATCGAGGACAACGGCTCCTCGGTCAAGGTCACGGTCACCCGCGACCAGCAGACCCAGGTGCTCGAAGCGGACAAGGTGCTGCAGGCGATCGGCTTCCAGGCGCGGGTCGAGGGCTACGGCCTGGAGAAGACCGGGGTCGCGCTGACCGACCGGGGCGCCATCCAGGTGGACGGCCGGGGCCGTACCAACGTGCCGCACATCTACGCCATCGGCGACGTCACCGCGAAGCTCATGCTGGCCCACGCGGCGGAGGCCATGGCGGTCGTCGCGGCCGAGACGATCGCGGGCGCGGAGACGATGGAGATCGACTTCGCGATGGTGCCGCGGGCCACGTACTGCCAGCCGCAGGTCGCCAGCTTCGGCTACACCGAAGCCCAGGCCCGCGACCTGGGATATGACGTCAAGGTGCAGAAGTTCCCGTTCACCGCGAACGGCAAGGCCCACGGCCTGGGCGACGCCAACGGCTTCGTCAAGATCATCGCCGACGACACCCACGGCGAGATCATCGGCGCCCACCTGATCGGCCCCGAGGTCACCGAGCTGCTTCCCGAGCTGACCCTGGCCCAGCAGTGGGACCTCACCGTGCATGAGGTGGGACGTAACATCCACGCCCACCCCACGCTCGGCGAGGCCGTCAAGGAGGCCATCCACGGCCTGGCCGGCCACATGATCAACATGTAGCCGTCTACAGGTAGGCGATGCCGACGCCGACCAGGACGACCGAGGCGAAGCCGGCCACCGCGCGCAGCGTGTTCCAGCCGGTCCACCGGGGCGAGTACTCGGGGTAGGTCATCGAGCCGGCGTCGTGCTTGTTGTTCATCGGGACGTTGATGGCGACGGTGACCAGGAACGAGCCGACGAAGTTGACGCCGGCGGCGAGGAAGAACCACAGGGCGGCCGGGGAACCCGCGAGGAACCCGGCCGCCAGGGCCGCGACCGGAGCCCCCATGAAGGGGATGTAGAGCCACGGGTTGAGGATCTTCCGGTTGATGCTCCGCATGGCCGCCTGGGCCTGAGCGGGGTCGATCGCGTTGAGTCCGGGCATGACCGACATCGAGAAGGTGTAGAAGAGGCCGGCGATGGCGGCGTGCAGGACGAGGGTGATCAGAGCGAGTGTCATCATGCGACTATCGTGGCGCACGCGCACTGAGACGGTCCATGGCCTGAACGCTTAATCGCATACGAGTGCGTCTACTTCATCCGGGCCGCCATGCCGTCGATCAAAAGGTCGAGCCCGTACTCGAACCGGGCTTCCCCGTCGGGGTCGGTCAGCTCGTCCACGTAGGTCACGAGCATGGGAAACCGCTCGGGCGGCAGTGACCTGTAGTAGTCCTTGATCTGGCCGACGAAGCTGTTGAGGTAGCTTTCGCGGTCGTTCATCCCCTTGGAGCGCATCCGCGCGTAGTGCTGCGAGCCTTCGTAGGCGTCTCCGGCGATGTAGAGCGACAGCCGGTCCACCCCGAACGAGGCGTCGCGCGGATCCATCCCCGCCGAGATCAGCAACGCCATCATGTACTCGCCGAGCCGCAGCGCGTTGGGCCCGGTCGGCACCGCGGCCATGGCCGCCCTGGCGATGTCGGCGTGGCGGCCCAGCACCCGGTGTGACTCCATCGCGTACTCGCGCAGTTGCGTCTTCCAGTTGGCCGGGTCGGGCTCGCGCACCTCGATCTCGCCCAGAACCAGGTCGTAGATCAGCTCCAGCAGCTCGTCCTTGTTGGACACGTGCGCGTACAGCGAGGCCGGGCCCGTGTCGAGCTCCTGGGCGACCCTGCGCATGCTCAGCGCGTCGAGTCCTTCCGCGTCGAGGATCCGCAACCCGGTCTCCACGATCAACGCCTGACTGAGCTGCTGCTTCACCGGCCTGGGTGACTTGCGCCACGGCGGGGTGGGCACTGACGTCATGTTTTTCCTCCTCCCGGAACAGTGTACTTGACACGAACGCCGTTCGTCATTAGAACAGTGTCCGTACATGAACGCTGTTCGTCCTAAGAACGTTGTTCTCGCAAGGAGTTCGCATGACCGTCACCGCCCCCGCGGGGACCCTCACCGGCACCCAGCCCTACAGATGGCGCTGGGTCGCCCTCTTCGTCATCCTCGCCGCCGAGGTGATGGACCTGCTCGACGCGCTGATCACCACGATCGCCGCCCCGACCATCCAGCGTGAGCTGGGCGGCTCGAACGCGATGGTCCAGTGGCTGACCGCCGGCTACGCGCTGGCCATGGCCGTCGGCCTGATCACCGGAGGCCGCCTCGGCGACCTCTACGGCCGCAAGCGCATGTTCGTGATCGGCGCCTTCGGCTTCACCGCGGCCTCACTGCTGTGCGGCATCAGCGGCACCCCAGAGATGCTGATCGCCTTCCGCGTCGTGCAGGGGTTGTTCGGCGCCGTGATGATCCCCCAGGGCCTCGGCCTGATCAAGGAGATGTTCCCGCCCAAGGAGATCGGCAAGGCGTTCGCCGCCTTCGGGCCGGTCATGACCATCTCCTCCGTCGGCGGCCCCGTGCTGGCCGGCTGGCTCATCGACGCCGACCTCTTCGGCACCGGCTGGCGGATGATCTTCCTGATCAACCTGCCGCTCGGCCTGGCCGCCGCGTTCGCCGCGATCAAGTTCCTGCCCGAGTACCGCCTCTCCAACGCCACCAAGCTCGACCTCGGCGGCATGCTCCTCGTCTCGGCGGCCTCGTTCCTGCTGATCTTCCCGCTCATCCAGGGACGGGAGCACGACTGGCCCGCCTGGACCTTCGCCTCCATGGCCGCCTCGATCGTCGTCTTCGCCGTCTTCGGCCGCTACGAGAGCGCCCGCGTCCGCAACGGCAAGGACCCGCTCGTGGTGCCCGCCCTCTTCCGCAAGCGCGCCTTCACCACCGGCCTCATCGCCGGGCTCGCGTTCTTCTCCGGCATGGTCGGGCTCGGCGTGGTCTTCAACCTCTTCACCCAGGTCGGTCTCGGCTGGGGACCGCTCCAGGCCGGCCTCGCCGGCCTCCCGCAGGCCATCGGCGGCGTGATCGGCTTCGGCCTCGCGATGTCCGGCCTGCAGGCCAGGTTCGGCCGCGGCCTCATGCAGGTCGGCTCGATCGTGATGGCGCTCGGCGCGGCCGTCCTCGCCCTGTTCATCCACCTGAACGGCATGCAGATCGGCTACTGGGAGCTGGCCCCCGGGCTCGCCCTGGTCGGCATCGGCATGGGCCTGACCATGGCCCCGTTCTTCGACATCGTCCTGGCCGGCGTCGAACCCCACGAGTCCGGCTCGGCCTCCGGCACCCTCACCGCCGTCCAGCAGCTCGGTGGCGCGCTCGGCGCCGCAGTGCTCGGGACGCTGTTCTTCAACCTGCTCAAGAGCCAGATGGCCTTCCCCGACGCGCTCCAGATCACGATCGCCGTCGAGATCGGCCTGCTGGCCGCCACGTTCGCGCTCTCCTTCCTGCTCCCCAGGTTCGCCCGCGAAGAAGGACACTGACGTTGTACGGCAAGTGCCCCCCGCATACCGGCCGGGGGCATACGCTTGGCCCCATGAGCACCACGTACACCGTCACCGGCATGACCTGCGGCCACTGCGTCGCCTCCGTGAAGGAAGAGGTGGGGGAGGTCCCCGGCGTCACCGCCGTGGACGTCGACCTGGTCTCCGGCCGCGTATCGATCACCGGCGCGGCCGACGACTCCCTCGTCCGCGCCGCCATCAAGGAAGCCGGCTACCAGGTCGCCTGACTCACATGCTGGGCCGGGTGGAGGTGGCGCTCTCGGCCATCTGCTCCACGTGCTGCATGACCTCGGCCACCGAGACGACACCCGGCCGGTGCGGACGCCGGCGCTGCCACGGCTTCGGCCCTTCCAGTGGCCGGTATTCCACCCCGAGCGCGTCCAGCCGCCCCAGGTGGGCGCGGAGCCGTTCGGCGAAATCGGGGCCGGCGGCGCCCGACCAGCCCACCTCGGCCAGCGCGCACGCCCGCGGCCACGCCTTGTAGTCCAGCGTGCGGGCGTCGGGGATGCGCTCGCTCCACAGCTGCGCCTGCAGTCCGAGCACGTGCTTGCGCTCGGCGAGCGCCCAGGTGGCCGGCGCGGGGTCGAAGGCGGCCACGTCGGCGAGGGTGACCGCGTCGCCGATCGCCATGGGCTCGTCGGTCGAAGCGGCCTCGGCGTAGTCGAAGTACATGGGGAAGACCGGGGTGGCCACCACGTCGTGACCGGCCGCCGCGGCCCGCCGGCCGACCGGCATGCCCCGCCACGGCATGACGAGCGTGTCCGGCCGCAGGTCACCGGCGACGAACGCCTCGTCCCACACCACGGCCCTGGCGCCCCGTTCGGCCAGCACGTCGGCCAGCCGCCGCAGGAACCACGCGTGCAGCGCCGCCACCGACTCCAGCCCCAGCTCCCGCGCGTAGGCGGTGATCTCGGGGGAGGCCTCCCACTGGTCGAGCACGACCTCGTCACCGCCGACGTGCACGTACGGCGTCTCGCCCAGCGCGCCCAGCAGCTCGTCGAAGATCGTGGTGAGGAAGTCGACCGTCGGCGGCAGCGGCGACAGGATCGCGGGGGAGATGCCCCACCGCTCCAGCACCTCGACCGGCTCGCCCGTGGGCCCGAACTCGGGGTAGGCGGCCAGGATCGCCGACGCGTGCCCCGGCACGTCGATCTCCGGCACGATCGTGACCGCCCGCGCCCGCGCGTACGCGGCGATCTCCGCGAGGTCGTCCAGCGTGTAGGAGCCGCCGTGCGGGAGGTCGTCGAACGACTCCTGCTCCCGGTAGTAGTGCGTCGCGGTGCGCGGGCGGTGCGAGGCCACCTCGTGCAGGCGCGGGAAGGCCCGGCTCTCCACCCGCCAGCCCTGGTCGTCGACCAGGTGGAGGTGGAGCCGGTTGAGCTTGTGCACGGCCATCAGGTCGACGACGCGCAGGATCTCCCGCTTGGGGAAGAAATGCCGTGCCACGTCCACGTGCAGGCCGCGCCAGGAGTAGCGCGGCGCGTCCTCGATCCGCACGCCCGGCACCCGCCACTCCGCCCCCGGTGTCAGCCGGTAGGAGGCGTCGGGCAGCAACTGGTGCAGCGACTGCGCGGCGTAGAACGCCCCCGCCCGGTCACCGGCCGCGATCTCGACGCCCCGCGAGCCCGACGTCAGCCGGTACGACTCGGGCCCCAGGGCCGGGTCGAGCCGGATGTCGACGGCGCCGGAGTCGCCCGGCCGCAGGTCGAGGACGGGCAGCGCCAGGCGTACCGCCTCGACGAGGTCGGCGGGGCCGGACACCACGGCGCCCGTGGTCAGCTCGTAGGAGCCGGACAACTGGCTGAGCAGATTGGGGCGAGGAATCATGCCTTGAGATACTGCTGCAACCCGTTGGCCAACGCCAACGCGATGCGCTGCCGGAACTCGGGGTCGCGGAACTTCGCCGCCTCACCGGCGTTCTTCATGTTCCCGCACTCGACGAAGATCTTCGGCACCGTCGAGAGGTTGAGCCCGCCCAGGTCGTTGCGGTAGTCGAGGGCGTCCTTGCCGATGTAGGTCGAGTACGGCAGGCCCGTGCCGGTCTTGAACGCCTGCCGTACCGCGAGGCCGAGCTTCTTGGAGTCGCCCACTACCGGGTCGACCGGCCCGTTGATCTTCTCGGGCATGATCACGTGGAAGCCCTTGTTGCCCGGCGAGGCGCCGTCGGCGTGCACCGAGAGCGCGGCGTCGGCCTTGGCCTTGTTCCCGATCGCCGCGCGCTCGGTGATGCACGGGCCCACGCTGTCGTTGTCGGCCCTGGTCAGCTTCACGCTCGCGCCGCGCTGCTTGAGGATCTTGACCAGGCGGTTGGACACGTCCCAGGTGAAGGCCGCCTCGGTGTAGCGGTCGGCGGTCTCGGTGCCGGTGGTGTCGCAGGGCTTCCACTTGGTCAGCACGTTCACCTTGCGGTTGACGGCCTTGGGATCGCGGAAGTTGCCGCCGTTGTGGCCGGGGTCGATGACGATGACCTTGCCGTCGAGCGGCTTCCTGGCCTCGGTGGTCGCGGCTTGCGCCGGTTGCTGTGGCTGAGCGGATACGGCCAGGTCCTGACCGCCCGCGGCGTCACTGTTGGCGACGCCGCCGCAAGCGGTGGCGGTCAGGCCGAGCAGGGCGAGAACGGTGGCAGGTAGAGCACGCATGAGCTCCAAGGTACGTCACGATCCGGTCTCACCAGACGTGTTCCCCCACTTCCTGCCGCTGGAGGAGGGCCGCGAGCTCCCTCGCGTCCTCCGCGTCGAGGCCGAGAACCACGCGCGGGCGGCCCCACGGATGGTCGAGGGAGTGGGCGACGTAACTGGCCACGGATTCGGCGCCGACGTCGCTCCCCCTGCCCCTGCCGGCGCGCCAGTGTGCCCAGGCGCGTTCGAGCTCGGCCGCCGCGCGCTGGGCACAGGACACCAGTTCTGGATCACGCATGACTGTTCCCCCCGGAAAAGACGCCATGACGCTGACGAGTAAAGCGGGGAGACTCGCCATGGCATCCGGGATTGACCAGCCCTTGAGTAGCTCTTTAGGCCGGTCCCGTGCTCCGCCGTACGATCAGCTCGGGGGTGACCTCGCGCAGCCGGGAGGCCTTCGCGGGGTCGCCGATGCGGTCGCTGAGCAAGGCGGCGGCCGAACGGCCCATCGTACGTCTGGGCTGGTCGACCGAGGTGAGCGAGATGTGGCGCGAGGCCGCGAGATGCGTGTTGTCGTAGCCGATCACCGACAGATCCTCGGGGATGCGCAGCCCCAGATCCGCCGCCGCCGACATGACACCCAGCGCGACCATGTCATTCGCCGCGAAGATCGCGGTTGGCCGCGGTTCACGGGTCAGCAGCGCCGTCGCCGCCGCCCTGCCGCTTTCCTCCGAGCACTCGGCGTGCTCGACCATGATGTACGGCGCCAGCGCGTGCCGCCGCATCGCGACCAGATACCCCTCGCAGCGCGAGGAACGGTTGCCCTCGATGTGGGCGATGCGTTTGTGGCCGTGTTCGACCAGGTGGTCGATGGCCAGCCGGGCGCCGAGTTGATCGTCGTCGACCACGATGTCGACGCCGTCGAGCTCGATGTCACGTTCCCCTACGACGACCGTGGGTGTGTAAGAGGTCGCCTCGATGAGGGTTTCGCTGGTCGGGGCAATGCCTAAGAGCACCAGGCCGTCGACCCGGAGCTCCAGGAAGGCTTCCACCGCTTCGTCCTCGAACGCGGGGTCCCACTGGCTGTTGCCGATCAGCATGCGTAGCCCGTCGCCGTGCAGACTTTCCTGGAGGCCGTCCAGGAACTCGGCGTAGAACGGGTTGTGCAGGTCGGCGACGAGCGCGCCGACCAGATGGGTACGGCCTTCGACGAGGCTGCGCGCCACGGCATTGGGGCGGTAGCCGAGCTCGCGTGCGGCGGCTAGCACCGCCTGTCGCCGATGCTCGCTCACGTGGGGGGACCCACGCAGCACGAGTGAGACGAGCGATTTCGAGACGCCTGCTCGCTCGGCGACGTTGCGGATGGTTGGCCTGGGCCGGGGCAGGGTGTCTACCTCGGCGACGGTCGTGTTGACGGGCGGTCCTGACATGTGTCTCCCCCGCGATGCGGATACGGGCACCTGCCTCACAGAACGATCGAGTACGCCGCAGGGTACGGCTTTCATGAGGTAAGCCTGATGTTGACCCGGACGGCGGGCGGCCGTTATTGGGCATGGAGTCGGATACTGTGCAGGTGTGACACCCGGGAAGTCCTCCGCCGAGGCAGCGCGCCCTGCACGGCGCAGGCTCAGCGTCGACCGGCGTCGCGAAGAGCTCATGGCCGCGGCGCTTGAGCTGTTCAGCAAGCGCGATGCGGAAGACGTCTCGATCGACGACGTGGCCAGCGCCGCGGGCGCCTCACGGGCGCTCGTCTACCACTATTTCGGCGGCAAACAGGAGCTGTATGTCGCCGCGCTGAAAAGCGCCGCACAACAGTTGGAGTCCCGGCTTCGGCCGCTGGAGGGCGGCAGGCCGCTCGACGAGCTGGCCGCCGGTCTCAGGCGTTACTTCGACTTCGTGGAAGAGCACGCGGCCGGGTTCGCCGCGCTGCTGCGCGGGGGGCCGGCCAACCGGGCCGGCGAGGTCGGCGAGATCGTCGACGGGGTCCGGCAGCGGTTGTTCCGCCTCATCCAGAAGCAGATGCGGGTCGATCAGCCTTCGCCGGTGCTGCGCACCACGATCGTGTCGTGGATCGCCTCCGTGGAGACGGCCGGGCTGGACTGGCTGGAGCACCGCGACATCGAGCGTCCCGTGCTGGAGAAGATGCTCGTGGACCAAATGATCGCGTTGCTCGGCGTCGCGGCGAACTACGACCGCGAGGTGCGGACCCTCTTCGAGAGCCTGGCCCACAAGCAGTTCCCCGCCTGATCGGGCAGCCGCGCCATCGCTCTCGCGCCAGGAGAGCGGGCTGCCCGGGAGTGGGAAGGATGGCGCCGGGCGGGCGGCGCCAACTCCCGTATGCGTCCCCCGACGCGCGGGGCGACATGACGTCGTCACGCGGGTGGACCGGGCCGGAGACCCTGGCCCACCGTGAAACCCCCCTATAGGTCCGTGACGACCTCGGAGTTACTCCGAGCGCTGCTGCGGAATCCCCGCCAGCAGCGCGCGGACCTCGGTCTCCCGGTATCGCCGGTGACCGCCGAGGGTGCGAATCGACGTCAACTTGCCCGCCTTGGCCCACCGGGTAACGGTCTTGGGGTCGACCCTGAACATGGTCGCGACCTCGGCGGGCGTGAGCAGTGGCTCGGCCTCGGGTGTACGAGCTGACATTTGTGCGGCCTCTCCTCCGTGTGGACCGGCATCTGCGATCCCTGCGACTGCCTTTGCGCGTGTCACGGATGTCCCCCTATGGCCCAGAGCGTGCGGCTTTTCTGAGCCATATGCGGCATCACCCGAAGTGACCATACCGCCACGCAGAGCGATTGGCGAGCCCTTCTTTGACCCAACTGCCCGCCCACATGGCGATGTCACGCTCGGTGATTCTAGCGACACGTTTCGTGGTATCGCAGTGAAAACGGCAAACTACTCAGTTCGCAGAAGCCAGCAGGCGTGACACGTGACCCACTCATGCCATGCTCTTGCTGGTCAGGACCCCTGTATGGGGTTCAGTTGGCAGATTCCAGAAGTTGCATTGACTTCCAGCGCAAGATCACCCGCTGATACATCGCGAACGCAAGTTCTTCTTGACCTGTGTCCAATCCGGACAAAGCAGCCGAAAGCTCGGCTACAGACTGGTCCGCCTGGAGCGCGTCGTCGTCCATCAGATGGACGAGGCCGCCGTAGTCGAGCTCCACCAGCGAGTGCGGGTGGAACTCCTCCAGCCAGCGGGCCACGTCCTCCACGTCCAGCCCCGCCGCCACGTCCCCCAGATGCTTGCGCAGCACCTGGAGCGCCTTGGCCGAGCGCCGCCTGGCCTGCGCCATGGAGGTCACGTAGATGAGGTTGCGGCCGGTGGTCGTGGTGAGGTCCTGGCCCTTGGGCGGCGTCGAGCCCAGCACCAGCCACCGCTCGTTGCCGTCGAAGGGGATGAACCACGCCGGTGGCACGTGCCAGGTCGTGGTCCTGATGTGGGTGCGCAGCACCGAGGAGCCGCCCGTGCGCTTGAACCGGTCGAAGTCGTCGGCCGTCTGCTCGGCGATCGTCTTGGGGACCAATCGGTCCATCATCTTCACGGGAATCGTCCCGCGCAGCCGTGAGAACGCCAGCCACGAGCGCAGCCGCGTCTGCCAGGGGCAGACATAGAGCCGATCCTCAACGCGGCGCAAATAGGCGTTGGGGCTCTCCTGGGCCGGTGCGGGATTCGGCGGCATGCCGAGCAGGCGCCGGACGGACTCGCCGTGCTCGGCCTGGAGCGCGTTCGCCCGGCGGGGGCGGTCACGCGACTCGGCGTATTCGGCCCAGACCTTCCGCTCAGACTCGCTGAAGGCGGTCAGCGGCTCATAGACGCGGAGGTACGCGGCGTAGGGCAGCACGGAAGGCATCGTGTCATGAAGACAGCCTGCTTGCACCGTTGCTGCCACTACCCTGAGAGGTGATCTCCGCCGCGAAGATGCGGCGGAACCGGACAGGGAGTCACTACCGTGACCGACGTCTTCGGCACGTCCCACAAGGACGTTCACGAACAGGTCGTCTTCTGCGCCGACGAGCAGAGCGGCCTACGCGCCATCATCGCGATCCACAACACCCAGCTCGGGCCCGCACTCGGGGGCACACGTTTCTATCCCTACGAGAGCGAGGCGGCCGCGCTGGCCGACGTGCTCAACCTGGCCAAGGGCATGGCGTACAAGAACGCCCTCGCCGGCCTCGACCACGGCGGCGGCAAGGCCGTCATCATCGGCGACCCCGCGACGCAGAAGTCCGAGCCCCTGCTGCGGGCCTACGGCCGCTTCATCCAGTCGCTCGGCGGCCGCTACATCACCGCCTGCGACGTGGGCACCTACAGCCCCGACATGGACATCGTGGCCAGGGAGTCGCGTTTCGTCACCGGCCGCACCATTGAGCACGGCGGCGCGGGTGACTCCTCGATCCTCACCTCGTTCGGCGTCTTCCAGGGCATGCGCGCCTCGGCCGAGCGGGTCTACGGCACGCCGTCCCTGCACGGCAGGCGGGTCGGCGTCGAGGGTGTGGGCAAGGTCGGCCACCGGCTCGTCGACCTGCTGCGCGAGGACGGCGCCGAGGTCGTCGTCTGCGACGTCAGCCAGGAGGCGATCGACCGGGTGCGCCAGCGCCACCCGGACGTCGAAGTGGTGGCCGACGCCGCCGCCATGGCCGTCTCCGACATCGACGTCTTCGCCCCGTGCGCCCTGGGCGGCGCGCTGACCGACGCGGTGGTGGAGACGCTCCGCGCCAAGATCGTCTGCGGCGCGGCCAACAACCAGCTCGCCCACCCCGGCGTGGAGAAGCAGCTCGCCGACCGGGGCATCCTCTACGCTCCCGACTACGTGGTGAACTCCGGCGGGGTCATCCAGGTCGCCGACGAGATCGAGGGCTTCAACATGGATCGCGCGCGGTCCAGGGCCGCCAGGATCTACGACACGACTTTGAAGATCTTCGGAATCGCCGCCGAGGAGGGCGTACCTCCGGCTGCGGCAGCCGATAGGCTGGCAGAGCGCAGAATGTCGGAAGTCGGGCGAATCAGGGGCATTTGGCTGGGCGCCTGACGCCCCGCGCCCATACGACGTACCGAGCTGGGCACAAAACAGGTACGGTAATAGGCGAACGAGAGGCTGACGTCCGAAGACAGCGGCGTCAGCGAGTGGTGCGTTAGCGACGAGGGGTCGGGGACGACCCCACACGAGGGGGTCGAGCCAATGGGGCGCGGCCGAGCAAAGGCCAAGCAGGTCAAGGTTGCTCGCCAGCTGAAGTACAACAGCGGTGGCACAGATCTTGAACGTCTTCGCGATGAACTCGGGGTCTCAGACTCCAACCACACCGACGACGACGCCGACGACCTCAACGATGAGCTGGCGGATCGCTATGCCGATTACGCCGATGACTACGGCGCTGAGGACGACGACGATGACCGTTCGTCCGGCCGTCGGTAGCCGTTCTCCCGGTTGACGTCTTGTCGCAGGCACCCGGTGCGGGATCCCCGCGCCGGGTGCCTGTGTGATGTGATCCACCCATGAAGACGCAGCTGACTGACACCGCCAGAAAGATCCTCGACGCTCCCAACATCGGCGTTCTGGCCACCCTCAATCCCGACGGCAGTCCGCAGACCTCCGTCGTGTGGGTGGGCACGGACGGTGACGACGTCGTGATCTCCTCCCAGGCGGGCCGGCGCAAGGTCCGCAACCTTGAGCGCGACCCGCGGGCCAGCCTGAGCGTGTTCGACCTCGCGGACCCCGACCTTTACGTCGAGGTCCGCGGCCTGACGACGGTCAGCGAGGACGAGGGCCGGCGGCTGGCGGTGGAGCTGGCGGAGAAGTACGAGGGCGAGGGCGCCGGGCGGGCGTATCTGGAACTGCCCGAGGAGACGGTCCGCGTGGTGATCAGGCTGACCCCGCAGCGCGTGATCGGCCACACGGGCTGATCACTCCGGCTGGTAGTGCAGGTGCACGACGCCGGTGGTGAAGGTGGCGGAGCCGGCCAGCTTGAGCGGCAGCTGGCCGGCCCGCTCGTCGAACAGGCGGGTTCCCGAGCCCAGCACGATCGGGTGGACGTAGAGGTGCAGGTCGTCGAGGAGGCCCGCGCCGAGCAGGGCCCGGGTCAGCGTGACGCTGCCGGTCATGCCGATGTTCCCGCCGGGCCCCTCCTTGATCCGGCGCAGCTCCTCGATCGCGTCGCCGCTGATCAGCGTGGAGTTGTTCCAGTCCGCGCTGCGCAGCGTGGTCGAGACGACGAGCTTGCTGACGTTGTTGAGGTGGTCGGCCATCGGGTCGCTGCGGTGCGGCCACGACGCGGCGAACACCTCGTAGGTGACCCGGCCGAGCAGCAGGGTGTCGGCGCCCTGCTGCTGGGCCATGACGGCCCCGGTCATCTCGTCGTTGACGTAGGGGAAGTGCCACTTGTCCGGTGCCTCCACGACTCCGTCGAGCGAGACGAACAGGCCGGCGACGATCTTCCTCATCGGTTTCTCCTTCTCGGTGGTTCCTGCTTCCACGTCGATCGGGAGATGTGACAGGGAACGCTTCGCCGTTCAGCGCGTGCGCAGGATCGCCGCGCCGTCGCCGGACAGCTCGTCCAGGTAGTCCGCGCGCCCGGTCATCGCCATGATCAGCGCCAGCGTCGGGCCGGTCACCGACGGCCCCGAGCCGCTCGCGAACGGCCCGTCGTCGGCCGCCAGCCGCAGCCCCCGCACCCGCCCCTTGGCCAGGACGACCTGGTCGGAGCCCACGTAATACTCGGCCAGGCGGGTGAGCGTGCCGATCGGATGGTCGCGGCGGATGCCCAGCGGGCGGCGGATGTCCTCGCCGTGGACGACCGTCTCGCCCAGCATGGCGACGAGCGGCAGCGGCGGCTTGGTCCTGCTCGTCACCGCCGCGCGGAAGCGCTCCAGCGTCTCCTCCGGCGACGCGCCCAGTTGCTCGCGCAGCCGCATCACCACCTGCCGGTCGAAGTCGAACCGGCAGCGCACCACGCCCGCCATCCACCGCAGCGGGGTGAGCCGGGCGGCCGAGGTCAGATGGGCCAGCACCTCGCGCACGCTCAGGCCCTCGCACAGGGACGGCGTCGCCCACCACTCGCCCGTCAGCGCCGCGAGGTCGTCGGCCAGAGCCGCCCGCTCGGCGGAGATCAGCGCCCAAAGCCCGGAATCTGTCATGTCAGAGCACCTCCTGTCGTTGACAGGTAGGACTGCGCGCATGATGCAGAATCGTCGCCGTGACGGAAAACGACGACCTGGCGCGGGCCCAGGAGGGGGACGACGCGGCGTTCACCCGTCTCGTCCGGCCGCTCCAGCGCGAGTTGCACGCCCACTGCTACCGCATGCTGGGCTCCGTCCACGACGCCGACGACGCCCTGCAGGAGGCGCTGCTGCGGGCCTGGCGCGGGCTGGCCGGGTTCGGGGGGCGCTCGGCGCTGCGGTCCTGGCTCTACACGGTGGCCACTCGTACGTGCCTGGACCTGGTGAAGGACCGTGACCGGCGGGCCCTGCCCGTCGACCTCGGGCCGTCCAGCGGTCAGGTGGTGCTCGACGCCGTGCCGGTGACCGAGCAGCGGTGGCTGGGGCCGTACCCGGACGTGGGGTTGGGGTATGAGCAGCGTGAGGCGGTCGAGCTCGCGTTCGTGGCGGCGCTGCAGCACCTTCCGGGGAACCAGCGGGCCGCCCTGCTGTTGTTCGACGTGCTGGGGTTCTCGGCCGCGGAGATCGCCGCCATGATGGACGCCTCCACGACCTCGGTGAACTCCGCGCTGGCCCGCGCGCGCAGGGTGGTCGCCGACCGGGTTCCGGGTCCTGGTCAGGCCTTGCGGACTCTTGAGGACGTGCGGGTCCGGAAGCTCGTCACGGGGTTCGCGACCGCGCTCGAGCGCGGTGACGCCGACGCCCTGGTCGCGCTGCTCACCGACGACGTCACCTGGTCGATGCCGCCCCTGGCTCAGTGGTACGGCGGGCTGCCCGCGGTCACCGACTTCGCGGTTCAGGTTCCGCTGACCCGATGCCCCAGCTTCCGGCACCTGCTCACCAGCGCCAACGGCCGGCCCGCCGCGGCCTTCTACCTGGGCGGGTCGGCCGATGAGGTGCATCAGGCCTGGTCGATCACGCTGCTCGGGCTGCGCGGTGACCGGATCGCCGAGATCACCTCGTTCCTCGGCGCCGAGCACTTCCCGGCCTTCGGACTGCCCGCCTCAGTGCCCGATCGGGCGTAGACGCCTGAGCAGGGTCAGCGACGAGACGGCCAGGACGAGCACGATCACCCCGCTGATGGCCGAGATGACGACCAGTCCCTGGGTGAACGCGCCCTGCGCCTCCGCGATCAGCGCGGCGGCCTGCGCCGGCGCGAGGCCGGAGGCGGCGTCGAGGGCCTCGCCGAGCGAGTCGCCCGCATGCGGTGAGGTGGCGAGGCTGCCGTAGACGGCGGTGCCGACGCTGCCGAGCAGCGCGATGCCGAGCGCGATGCCCAGTTCGCCGCCGCACTCCCCGATGGCAGAGGCGGACCCGGCCCGCTCCTCCGGCGCCGAGCCCACGATGAGGCCGAGGCCCAGCGCGCCCACGGGGGCCATGCCGAGGAAGGCGATCGTGACGCCGGTCAAAAGCACGACGAGCCCGTCGCCGGCCACCATCACCACGAACCCGGCCGCCGACACCACCAGCCCCACCCCGACCACGACACCGGGCCGGAACCTCCCGGCGATCACCGGCGCCGCCAGCGAGCCGCCGACCAGGCCGAGCGCGGGCAGCGCCATCCACAGCCCGGCGTTCAGCGGCGACAGGCCCTCGACGAGCTGGAGGTGCTGGCTCACGAACAGGTACACGCCGCCCTGGGTCACCATCGCCAGCGCCAGGATCAGCAGCGCCGCCCTGAAGGACCGGTTGGCGAACAGGCCCATGTCCAGCAGCGGCTCGGCCAGCGCGCGCTGCCGCCGTACGAACAGGGCGCCGCACACCAGCCCGATCAGGACGGCCACGTACGCCACCACCTGGCCGGGATCGTCGGCCAATTCCTTCAGCCCGTAGACGAGCGGCAGGAGCGCGGCCATCGACAGGGCCACGCTGGTCAGGTCGAGCCGCGCCGAGCCGCCGCCCCCGGTCTCCGGCAGATAGGCGAGCCCGCCGAGCACGACCAGGACCATGATCGGCACGCCCATCAGGAACACCGACCCCCACCAGAAGTGCTCAAGCAGCAGCCCGCCGATCACCGGCCCGGCCGCCGCCCCGCCCATGAAGCACGCGGTGAACACGCCGATGGCGATGGCCCGCTGCCTGGCCCCCGGGAACAACCCGGCCACCAGCGCCAGCGCCGACGGCCCGATCGCCGCCCCGGCCACGCCCAGCAGCACCCGCGCGACGATCAGCATGGTCGTCGAGGTGGAGTAGGCGGCCAGCGCCGAGGCGACGGCGAACATGACCGAGCCGATCAGCAGCAGCCTGCGCCGCCCGATCCGGTCGCCGAGCGAGCCCATGGTGATGATGAATCCGGCGATCATGAAGCCGTACACGTCGGTGATCCACAGCAGCTCGGTGGCGCTGGGATTCAGATCGGCGGCCAGATGGGGCAGAGCGAGCAGCAGAACGGTGTTGTCCACAGCGAGCAACAACGTGGCCAGGGCGAGCACGGACAGTCCCAGCCACGCCCCGGCCCCGGTACGGGGAACAGTAGTAGTCATGTGATCAGCCTCAAGGGCGGACGTTCGGGAAATGTTCGGAGGTGTTTAGGGTGAGCTTCATGCGCTTCGCCGTTCTGGGGCCGCTTGAGGCGATCGCCGATGATCGTCCCGTGGGGGTGCCCGAGCGCAAGGTGCGGGCCCTTCTGGCCGGGCTGCTCGCCCACAACGGGCGGGTCGTTCCCTCGGTGCGGCTGATCGAGAGCCTCTGGGGTCCAGAAACGCCGGGCAACCCGCTGGCCGCGCTGCGCGCCAAGGTGTCGCAGCTGCGCCGGGCGCTGGACGAGGCCGAGCCGGGAGCCCGGCTGCTCGTCGTCACCCGCGCGCCCGGCTACCTGATCGACGCCGACACCGACGCCCGCCGCTTCCAGGCGACCCTGGACCGCCTCCCGTCCACGGCCGGGCCCGGTGAACGGGCCGCCGTGCTCGCCGAGGCGCTGGCGTGGTGGCGCGGGCCCGCGTTCGCCGACTTCGCCGACTCGCCGCTCGTGCACAGGACCGCCGTCCGGCTGGAGGAGCAGCGCCTGGCCGCCGTCGAGGACTATGCCGACGTACGGCTCGCGCTCGGCCAGGACGCCGCGCTGGTCGGCGAGCTGACCGAGCTCACCGCCCAGCACCCGCTGCGGGAACGTTTCCACGCGCTGCTCATGCGCGCCCTCTACCGGTCGGGACGGCAGGCCGACGCCCTGGAGGTCTACCGCGCCCTGCGCGACCGCAAGCGCGACGAACTGGGCCTCGACACCGCCCCCGAACTCGCCGCCCTGCACCAGGCGATCCTCGAACAGCGCCCCGCCCTCGGCCGCCCCGAACCCGCCCCGCCGCCCGCGCCCGCCCGCCTGCCCGAGCCGTTGACCGAGCTCGTCGGCAGGGAGAAGGCACTGGCCGACCTGCTCGGCCTGCCCGACTCCGCCCGCCTGGTCACGCTGACGGGCAGCGGCGGGGTGGGCAAGAGCCGCCTGGCCCTGGAAGCCGCCCGCCACCTGTCCGGCCGCTTCCCCGACGGCGTCCACCTGGTGGAGCTGTCCGCCGTCACGGAGTCCGAGGTGCCCGACACGGTCGCGGCGGCGCTCGGGGTACCCGCCGACGGCGGGATCGCCTTGGGCCCGCGGCGGGCGCTGCTGATCCTCGACAACTGCGAGCACGTCGTCGAGCCGGTGGCCAAGCTCGCCGACCTGCTCCTGCGCGCCGGACCCGACCTGCGCGTCCTGGCCACCAGCAGGGAGCCGCTGGGCGTCGCCGGCGAGGTCGTGCGGGAGGTCGCGCCGCTGGACCCCGCCGCCGCCGCACGCCTGTTCACCGCCCGCGCCCTCCCCGGTACGCCGCTGCCGCCCCAGGACGCCGAGGCCGTCGAGGTGATCTGCCGCCGCCTGGACGGCATCCCGCTGGCCTTGGAGCTGGCCGCGGCGCGGGTGCGGTCGATGGGCATCCGTGCGCTGGCTGATCGGCTGGACGACCGGTTCCGGCTGCTGTCGGCCGGGCGCCGGGCCGGGCCCGCTCATCAGCGCACGCTCAAGGCGGCCATCGACTGGAGCTGGGACCTGCTCAGCGAGCCGGAGCGCGTGGTGTTGCGGCGGCTGGCCGTACAGGCCGGCGGGTGCACGCTGGAGGCGGCGGAACGGGTGTGCGCGGTGCCCATGCCGCTGCCCGGAGGCCCGCCCGGTGACGTCGAACTGGCCGCCGAGGCGCAGGCGGCCGGGCTCGGGCCCGACCACCTCGACCCGGCCGGCGTCGCCGACCTGCTGGCCCGGCTGGTGGATCGATCGCTGGTGGTGCGGTCCGATGGGCGGTACCGGCTGCTGGAGTCCGTGTCCGCCTATGGCATGGAACGGCTGCGCGAGTCGGGCGAGCACGACCTCGTGCTGCGGTGGTATGCCACGTACTACACCCAGCTTGCCGAGTGCGCCGAGGCGTACAGGTCGGGGCCCGCCCGGCACCGCTGGGTGAGCCGGTTGGACGTGGAAAGCGCCAACCTGCGCGCCGCCCGCGAGGCGGCCGAGCTCCTGGGCGACACCCGCCTTGCCACGCGGCTCACGGGGTCGCTCGGCTGGTACTGGACCCAGACCGGACGGCCCGCCACCCCCCTCGACGAACCAGCCCCAGCAACCCTCCTCCTGTAGGGCGGCTGCTCAGGGGCGGAAGGCGGAGGTGTGGTCGGTGGCCCATTCGGCGAAGGTGAGTCCGGGGCGGCCGAGGATCCGCTCGACCTCGCCGGTGACCAGGTCGTGCTGGAGGTAGGAGCGGGCCTGCAGAGTCAGGAAGCCGGCGGCCAGCGCCTCGGGCACCCCGGCGCGCAGGAGCCCCTGCAGCGCGGCCTCCGGCGGGACCTCCTCGAAGCGCAGCGGGCGGCCGATCGCCGCGCCGATGGTCTCGATCATCTCCTGCTGGGTGAGGGCCCGCGGGCCGGTCAGGACCGGGCGTTCGCCGGCCAGGTCACCGGTGAGCAGGGCGTGCGCGGCCACTGCGGCCAGGTCGCGCTCGTGCAGGGGCGCCCACGCCGCGCCCGCGTACGCGCTGCGCACCGTGTCACCGGCGCGGATCTGGGCGGCCCACGAGCCGATCGTGTTGACGGCGTAGTAGCCGGAGCGCAGGGCCGTCCACTCCATGCCGGAGGCCGTGACGGCCGCCTCGGCCTCCTTGTTGTACTCGCCGCGCAGCCGGGAGGGCTGCTCGTCGAGGTCGTGGTCGACGTTCAGGGCGGACATGGTGACCACCCGCTCGACCCCGTGCTCGCGGGCCAGGCCCAGCAGGCGGTTGGCGGCGGCCGTGACGGCGTGCGGGTCGGGGTTGTGGCCGAGGGCGCGCGGGTTGAGGAACAGCCCGGAGACGCCGTCCAGGACCCGGCCCAGATCGCCGTCCTGGGCCCGGCCCAGATCGCCGTCCTGGACGCGCGCCTGGTCGTTGTTCAGGGCACGGGCCGGGTCAACCTCCACGACGTCCACGCCGTCGGGCAGGGCGGCGGCGCGGGCGTCGCGGGTCATCGCGCGCACCTTGGCTCCCTGGGCGAGCAGGAGGTCGATCAGCGGGCGGCCGACGGTGCCGGTGGCTCCGGTGACCAGGACGGTGGCGTTCGAAAGTCGTATCATATGGAAACCGTAGCATATAGTTTGAGAGTCATACGATATGAGTTCCGTAGAGAGTGATCGGCGTGAGCGGAGGCGGGTCGTCAGGGCGGTCAAGGAGTCCCTGCGCGACCTGAACATCCAGCTGGCCCTGCTCAACCGCCAGATCGGCACCCAGGTCAACCTCAAGGACGTCGACTGGAGCTGCCTCGACCTGCTCAACCGGCACGGCCCGCTCACCCCCACCGCGCTGGCGCGCAAGGCCGGCCTGCACCCCGCCACGCTGACCGGCATCCTCGACCGGCTCCAGCGCGGCGGCTGGATCGTGCGCGAACGCGACCCCGACGGCCCCGACCGCCGCGCCATCACCGTGCGCGCCCGCCGCGAACGCAACCAGGAGGTCTACCGGCTCTTCTCCGGCATGAACGCCCAGATGGACGCGCTCTGCGAGGACTACACGGACGACGAGCTGGCGCTCATCGCCGGATTCCTCCAGCGCACGACCGGCGCCGGTCGCACCGCCACCGAGCGACTCGCCGAAGACTGACGCCGGGAACTACATGGAAGCGCAGGTGTCCCGGCAGCAGCGGACGAAGTCCTGGACGACGGGGTCGGTGTCGGCGGCGGGTGGCCAGGCGATGCCGACCCGGGTCGGGCTGACGCCGGTCACCGGGCGGTAGGTGACGCCGGGGCGGGCGTAGTAGCGGGCCGAGGAGGCGGGGGCGAGGGCGACGCCGTACCCGTTGGCGATGGCCTGGAGCCAGGCGTCCGGCTGGTCGGTGGTGGCGCCGACGCGCGGCGGGCGGCCGTCGCGCTCGTCGGCCGCCAGCCAGTAGTCGCGCCACTCGCCGGTCTCCTGGGGTGCGGCGACGAAGGGCTCGTCCCACAGGTCCGCGAAGGCGATCTCGGCGCGCGCGGCGAGCGGGTGGGAGGACGGCAGCGCCACCCAGCGCGGCTCCTCCAGCAGCACCTCGTGCCGCAGCGTCTCCTGTCCGGGGAACGGCAGGCGGAGCAGGGCCGCGTCCACCTCACCGTCCGCCAGCCCGGCGCTCGGGTCGGACCAGGCCGCCTGCAGCATCTCCACCCGCCAGCCGGGACGCAGCCGGCCGAAGGCGGCGACGATGTCCTGGGTGGCCTCGTTGGCCGCGCTGGCCAGGAACCCGACCCTCAGCACGCGGGCGGCCACCCTCGCGGCGCTCTTCGTCTCGCGCAGCACCTGGTCGCAGGCGGCCAGCAGGCCGGGCGCCCGCTCGCGCAGCGCCTGCCCGGCCTCGGTGAGCGCCATCCCGGCCCGCGAGCGGGTGAACAGCCGCACGCCGAGCTGCGTCTCCAGGCTCCTGATCTGCTTGGTCAGCGCGGGCTGGGACACGTAGAGCCGCTCGGCGGCCCTGGTCAGGCTGCCCTCCTCGGCGACGGCCAGGAAGGAGCGGACGAGCCGCGTGTCCACATCCATTCCATCAGGTTATCGATACAGCTATTGGACGCCTTCGGCGCGGCTCGGCAAGGGTGGAACACACATCCAGCGAAGGGGGAACAGCCGGTGTTCACCGCTTATGTCGTGGTGGTCGTCGTGGCCGCCGCATTCAACTTCGCGGCGGCCGCCGTCGACTTCGCCCGCGCCAAGTGGGTCCTCGCCAACATGGACAAGTACGGCGTGCCGCGTTCGTGGATCACCTCGCTGGGCGTGGCCAAGGCGGCGGGGGCGGTCGGGCTGCTGGCCGGGCTGGCCGTACCCGCGATCGGCGTCGCGGCGGCGGCGGGGCTGGTGCTCTACTTCGCCGGCGCCGTGTTCACCGTCGCGCGCGCCCGCGTCCACGCGGACCTGCCCTTTCCCGGGATCTTCCTCGTGCTGGCCGCGGCCTGTCTGGCGCTGGCGCCCGCCGCCGTCTAGGGGTTGGGCAGCGAGGGGTGGGCGGGCCACGGGTCGGGGTTGAGGATGGCCCAGCGTTCGTGGTCGCGCCAGCCGCCGTCGATGAACAGCATCTCGGGGGAGTACCCCTCATGGCGGAACCCGAGGCGCTTGACGAGCTTGATCGAGGCGTGGTTGTCCGGCTGGATCTGGGCTTCCAGGCGGTGGAGCCGCAACTGCTCGAAGGAGTAGCGCAGGACGAGGGCCAGGCCCTCGCTCATGTAGCCGTGCCCGGCGCTGGGGGCGAAGGCCGCGTAGCCGAGCGAGCCGTTCTGGAAACGGCCGCGGATGATGCTGTTGATGTTGACCATGCCGGCGATGTCACCGCTGTCGCGCAGGCACACCAGCAGGCGGCGGGTGTTCGCGGGGTCGAAGTGGGCCAGGTACGCCTGGAACTCCCCGGCGGTGGCCGGCAGCGACATCCACGGATGGTGCAGCTCCGCGCTGGCCTTGGTCAGGCTGGTGAACTCGTCCTCGTCGTGCCTGGTCAGCGGCCGCAACGTCACCCGCCCGGCCCCCGGCGGCAGGCTCGCCAGGAACGTCTCCACCTCTGCCGCGATCTGCACCAGCCCCTCAGTCATGCGTGGCACTGTACAGCTACAGCCAGCCCCGCGATTCGGCCACATGTACCGCTTCGGCGCGGTTTCGGGCGCCGGTCTTGCCGATCGCCGACGACAGGTAGTTGCGCACGGTCCCCTCGGTCAGGAACAGGCGGCGGGCGATGCCGGCCACGGTCGAGCCGTCGCGGGCCGTGCGCAGCACCTCGCGTTCCCGCTGCGTGAGCGGGCTCGGCCCGACGGCGCTCGCGCTGAGGGCCAGCTTGGGGTCGATCACCCGCTCACCCGCCATCACCCGCCGTACGGCTGCCGCCAGCTGCGCGGCCGGCGCGTCCTTGACCACGAACCCGGCCACACCGGCGTCCAGGGCCCGGCTGAAGTAGCCGGGCCGCCCGAACGTGGTCACGATGACCACCCGGTGCCCGCGCAGCCGCTCGGCCACCTCCAGCCCGGACATCCCGGGCATCTCTATGTCGAGCAGGATGACGTCCGGCAGGTGCTCGGCCGCCGCGGCCTCGACCAGGTCGCCCCTGCCCACCTGGGCCACCACCTCGATGTCGGCCTCCAGGTCGAGCAGCGCGGCCAGCCCGCCCCTGACGAGGTCCTGGTCGTCGGCGATCAGGACGTGGATCACGCGGCCTCCAGCGGGACCCGGGCACACAGGCGGTACCCGCCTTCCGGCAGCGCCCCCACATCCAGCGACCCACCGGCCCCGGCCACCCGCTCGGCCAGCCCGGTCAGCCCGTTCCCCCGCCGGCCCGTCTCGCCCGGAACCCCGGCCGTCCCGTCACCAAGCCAAGCCCCCCGGGCCGGCCCATCGAGCAGCGCAGCCGTGGCGGGCTGCCCGTCCGGAGGTAAGGCCGTGGTGGGAGGTGTGGTCGCGGGGCCGTCGTCGCGGACCTCCAGCTCGGCCCAGCTCGTGTCCACGCCCAGCGTGATCCGGCAGCGCCGCGCACCGCTGTGGCGCAGGACGTTGGTGGCGGCCTCACGCACCGCCCACGCCAGCAGCGTCTCCGCCGCCCCGGGGATCGGGCCGCCGGCCGGACGGACCTCCACCTCGACCCCGGCCAGCTCCAGCTCCCGCGCCGCCTTCTCCAGCTCCTCCGACAGCGCCGGTACGCGGTACCCGGCGACGGCGTGCCGTACCTCGTCAAGGGCTTGTCGCGCGGTGGCCTCGACGTCGCCCATCTCCCGTGCGGCGCGGTCGGGGTCGGTGCGGGCGAGGCGGGCGGCGAGCTGGCTTCTGATGGTGATCGAGGTCAGGGTGTGGCCGAGGGTGTCGTGCAGGTCCCTGGCGAAGCGCAGCCGCTCGTTGTCCACGGCGAGCTGGGCCACCTGGGCGCGCGCGGCGGCGAGCCGGGCGAGCAGGTGGCCCATCTGTTTCATCCCGTGTACGGCCCCGGCCTGGGCCAGCATGACGAGCATCAGCCACCACACCGTCAGCCCGTGCGCGAGCAGGAAGCCCATGGTCGCGGCGATGGTCAGCAGCACCCCGGCGACGAACCCGGCGCCGCCGGTGGTCGCGGCCAGCCCGGTGATGACGTAGACGAACGCGACGAAGGCCCAGGGCGGCCCGAGCACGGGCAGGAGGGCCAAAGAGGCAGCGACCAGCCCGGCCATGGACCACCGACGGGGCAGGCCGCTCTTCTCGCTGAGCATCCGCCACATGATCGCGATCCAGCAGCCCGACAGCACCGCGAGCCCGCCGAACGCCCACAGGACGCGCGGCAAGGACGGACCTGTGGACAAGAACGTCCACAGCGGCCAGAGCGTCACCAGCAGCCAGACGACCGAGCCCGCCCTGACCTGGCTACGCCCCTTGCCGAACTCAGCGCGCGCCGGCACCTTCACAAGGCCCGACGGTAACGCCAGGAGGCCAGCCCGGAAAACAGCAGCGTCCACCCGGCCAGCACGACCAGCGACTTGACCGTCGGCCAGTCGCCGGCCAGGACCCGCCAGCCGAGGGATCCGGCCTGGTAGGCGGGGCTGTACTCGGCCAGCGTCCGCATGAACTCCGGCATGAGCTGAACCGGCAGCCACAACCCGCCCAGCACGGACAGGCCGAAGAAGACGGCGATCATGGCCAGGTTCGCCGCCTGCCCGTTCATCGTGTAGCCGAAGGTGACGCCCAGAGCGGCGAACGGCATCACGCCCACCCAGATCAGCACCACGAGCGCGGGCCAGGTGCCCGGCGGCAGCCGTACACCGGAGATGAGGGCGCCCCCGCCGAGCACCACGAGGATGCTCGGCAGGACCCCGGTGGCGCCCGCGATCAGCTTGGCCGAGATGTAGCCGTGGGCGGGCAGCGGCGTGACGGCGAGCTGCCGCAGCCAGCCCTTCGAGCGCTCCATGGCGATCGCGCCGCCGATGAACAGCGCGCCGCCCATCGCGCCGTAGACGGCCATCGAGACCATCGTGTACGCGGCGAAGTCCACCTGCTGCGGCCCCGCCGGGACGACCCGCAGCACCTTCGTCCACAGCAGGTAGAGCACGAGGGGGAAGACGGTCAGCATGATGAGGCCGGTGGTGTTGCGGACGGAGCGCAGCAGTTCGAGCTTGAGGTAGGAGCCCATCAGTTGCCTCCCGTCAGGCTCACGAAGGCGCTTTCGAGGTCGGTCCCGGCCGTGCGGACGTCTCTGGCGTCGGCGAATGTCGCGAACAGCGCGCGCAGTGTCGCGTCGGAGTCATTGGTCCGCAGTACGGCGGCGCCGCCCTCCACCCGCACCTGGCGCACCCCGGGCAACGCCTGGAGCACCCCCACCTCGGCGGCGTCCAGCGTGACGTGCACCTCGCTGCCGCCGACCAGCTCCTTGATCTTCTCGACCGGTCCGTCGGCCACGACCTTGCCCTTGGCCAGCAGGATCACCCGGTCGGCGTAGTCGTCGGCCTCGGTGAGGTAGTGGGTGGCGAACACCGCGGTGCGGCCCTCGCCGGTGCGCGCGCGTACCTCCTGCCACAGGGCGCGCCGGCCGTCCACGTCGAGCCCGACGGTGGGCTCGTCCAGCACGAGCAGGCGCGGGTCGCCGATCAGGGCGAGGGCGATGCGCACCCGCTGCCGCTGGCCGCCGGAGAGCTTGCCGATCCTCTGGGCCGCGAAGCCGTCCGCGCGGGCGGCGCGCAGGGCCCGCTCCACCGGCATCGGCTTCTGGTACATGCCGGCGGTCGCGGTGACCAGCTCGTCCACCCGGACGTCCTCCAGCAGGCCCGATTCCTGCAGCAGGACGCCGACCAGGCCCTTGCGCAGGGCCTCGACCGGCGGGTGGCCGAGTATGGCGGCGGTTCCCGAGGTGGGCGGGAGCAGGCCGAGGGCGATGGAAAGCAGGGTGCTCTTGCCCGCGCCGTTCGGGCCGAGCACCGCGATCGTCTGGCCCTGCTCGGCGGTCAGATCGACGCCGTCGAGGGCACTGGTCTGGCCGTAGCGTTTGCTGACGGCCGTGAGTTCCAGGGCGTTTGCCATGAAAAGAGGCTGCGTGACGGGCGATGCGGCCGGGTAGTGCCGTATGTCAGTGTTCCGGCGACCCAAGGGCCATGGGCGGAATATCCGGGATGGTCCCGCGATCATGGGACTTGCGCGACATACGATGGTTCCTGTGACCGAGCTCGAACGTGTTCCGCCCGGCGTCGACCCCACTGTCCCCAGCTCCGCCCGTGTCTACGACTACTTGCTCGGCGGCAAGGACAACCTCGCGGTGGATCGAGCGGTCGCCGACAAGTTACTGGCGCTCGCGCCGGACACGAGACTCGTCGCCCGCGCCTCCAGGACCTTCCTCATCCGCGCCGTGCACCACATGGCCCAGCAGGGCGTCCGGCAGTTCGTCGACCTCGGCACCGGCATCCCCACCTCGCCCAGCGTGCACGAGGTGGCCAGGAGGACCAGCCCGGCCTGCCGGGTCGTCTACGTCGACTACGACCCCGTCGTACGGCTGCACGCCGAGGTGCTGCTGGCCAGCGCGCCCGGCGTGGCCGGCATCCTGGCCGACGCCAGGGACCCCGACGCCATCTTCGCCGACCCGCACATCAGCGGCCTCATCGACTTCGAGCAGCCGGTCGGTGTGCTGATGGTCGGGCTGCTCCACTTCGTCCTGGACGGCGAGGACCCCCACGGCATCGTCAAGCGCTTCCGCGAGCGGATGGCGCCGGGCAGCCACCTCGTGCTCACCCACGCCATGGACGAGAGCCACCCCGAGGCGAAACGGCAGCTGAGCCAGGCCACCGCCGGCTCGCCGATCCAGTCCGTGTTCCGCACGCGCGAGCAGGTGCTCGGCTTCTTCGACGGGTTCGAGCTGATCGGGCCGGGACTGGTGCCCGTGCAGGACTGGCGGATGCCGGAGGACGAGGCGCCGGCCGTACCGCTGCTGGACGGCCCACCCCACGTGCTCATCGACGCGGGAGTGGGCCGCCTGGCGGGTTAGGAGTAGCGGGCGGCGCCGGTGCCGGGGACGATCTCGCCCAGGACCCACGCGGGCAGCCCGCGCGACTCCAGCAGCCGCAGGGCCGCGTCGGCCGCCTCGGGGGCGACGATCGCGGCCATGCCCACACCCAGGTTGAACGTGCGGTCCATGGCCTGCTGCTCGATCGAGCCGTGCCCGGCCAGGACCTGGAAGACGGCGGGCACCGTCCACGACTCCCGCGACAGCACCGCGTCCAGGCCCGGCGGCAGGGAACGCGCGATGTTGCCCTCGATGCCGCCGCCGGTGATGTGGGAGTAGGCGTGCACCTCGACCGAGCGGGCCAGCTCCAGGCAGTCGAGGGAGTAGATGCGGGTGGGCTCCAGCAGTTCCTCGCCCAGCGGGCGGGCGAGCTCGGGCAGTTCGTCGTCCAGCGACAGCCCGGCGTTCTTCACCACGTGCCGCACGAGCGAGTAGCCGTTGGAGTGGACGCCCGACGAGGCCAGGCCCAGCACCACGTCGCCCGCGCGCACCCGGTCGGGACCGAGCATGTCAGCGGCCTCGACCACGCCCGTGCCGGCGCCGGCCAGGTCGTACTCGTCGGCGCCCATCGCGCCCGGGTGCTCGGCGGTCTCGCCGCCGACCAGCGCCGCCCCGGCCAGGCGGCAGCCCTCGGCCACGCCGCCGACGATCTCGGCGATACGCTCGGGCACCACCTTGCCGCAGGCGATGTAGTCGGTCATGAACAGCGGCTCGGCGCCGCAGACCACCAGGTCGTCGAGGACCATGCCGACCAGGTCGATGCCGATGGTGTCGTGCTTGCCGTACTGCTGCGCGATCATGACCTTGGTGCCCACGCCGTCGGTGGACGTGGCCAGCAGCGGCCGCTTGTAGCGCAGCAGGAACGAGGCGTCGAACAACCCGGCGAAGCCGCTGGCGTCGTCGACCACCTCGGGCCGCCGCGAGCGCGCGACCTTGGCCTTCATCAGCTCGACGGCGCGCTCGCCCGCCGCGATGTCGACCCCCGCGGCCTCATAGGTTGTCACTTGGTGCTCTCCAACACGTACTTCCCGACGTTGTCCTGGTCGATCGGGATCGGGTAGCTGCCGTTGAAGCAGGCGCGGCAGAGGCGGTCGGCGGGGATCGTGGTGGCCTCGGTCAGGCCTTCCAGGGAGATGTAGCCGAGCGAGTCGGCGCCCAGGGAGGCCCGGATCTCCTCCACCGACAGCGAGCCGGCGATCAGCTCGGCGCGGGTGGCGAAGTCGATGCCGTAGAAGCACGGCCAGGAGACCGGCGGGGAGGAGATGCGCACGTGCACCTCGCGCGCGCCCGCCTCGCGCAGCATCTTGACGATGGCGCGCTGGGTGTTGCCGCGCACGATCGAGTCGTCGACGACGACCAGCCGCTTGCCCTCCACGACCTCGCGCAGCGGGTTGAGTTTGAGCCGGATGCCGAGCTGGCGGATGGTCTGCGACGGCTCGATGAACGTGCGGCCGACGTAGGAGTTCTTGACCAGGCCCTGGCCGTAGGGGATGCCGGACTCCTCGGCGTAGCCGACGGCGGCGGGGGTCCCCGACTCGGGCGTCGGGATGACCAGGTCGGCCTCGACCGGGTGCTCGCGGGCCAGCACCCTGCCGACCTCGACGCGGGTGACCTGCACGCCGCGCCCGGCGATCGTGGTGTCGGGGCGGGCCAGGTAGACGTACTCGAACAGGCAGCCCTTCGGCTCGGCGACCGCGAACCTGCGCGAGCGCACGCCGCGCTCGTCGATGGTGAGCAGCTCGCCCGGCTCGACCTCGCGCACGAACGTGGCGCCGACGATGTCGAGCGCGGCCGTCTCCGATGCGACGACCCAGCCCCGCTCCAGACGGCCCAGGACCAGCGGGCGGATGCCCTGCGGGTCGCGGGCCGCGTAGAGGGTCTTCTCGTTCATGAACACCAGCGAGTACGCGCCGAGCACCTGCGGGAGCAGTTCCGCGGCGGCGTCCTCGATGGAGCGGCTGCGGTCCTGCGCGAGCAGGGTGGTGAGCACTTCGGTGTCGGTGGTGGCCCTGGTGGTGCCCGGCTCAAGGCGCTGGGCCAGGACCGGGGTGTTGATCAGGTTGCCGTTGTGGGCGAGCGCGAGCCCGCCGTGGTCGGTGGAGCTCAGCGTGGGCTGAGCGTTCTCCCAGACGCTGGAACCGGTGGTGGAGTAGCGGCAGTGGCCGATGGCCAGGTGACCGCGCAGGGTTCCGAGCACCGACTCGTCGAAGACCTGGGCGACGAGCCCCATGTCCTTGTAGACGAGGATCCTGCTGCCCTCGCTGACCGCGATGCCCGCGGACTCCTGGCCGCGGTGCTGCAACGCGTACAGCCCGTAGTAGGTGAGTTTGGATACTTCCTCGCCTGGGGCCCACACGCCGAAGACACCGCAGGCATCCTTGGGAGCACGGTCTTGGGGGTCCAGGTCATGGCCGAGTCGGCCGTCGCCCTTCAGCACATGCCTCAGTTTAGGTCGGCCGCTTCCGTGCTCGCACACCCGGGGCCGAGATCAGGTCACATGGGCGGATCGTGCCGCGTTCGACCCTTCTCGGATTATCTCGCCGGTGAGGTTGTGGTTGGCCGCCGAACCCAGGAAGAGCAGGAGCGCGGCCACGTCCTCCGCGGTGGACAACCTCTTGCTGGGTGTACGGCCGGCCACCGCGTCGAACACCCGCCCGGGGATCGGACTGCTGTCCGTCCTGGTCAGGCCGACCGCGGCCACGTTCACCAGGACGCCGTCCATGCCCGCCTGCCAGGCCAGCGTGCGGGCCAGGCCGTGCAGGGCCATCTTGGCGGTGCCGTACGGGCCGGCGCCGGGTGTGCCCTCCTCGGCGATCCCCGAGGAGACCAGAACGACCCGTCCGAAACCCCGCTCCCGCATCGCCGGCAACACCGACTGCGCGAGCACCACGTTGCCGAGCACGTTGGCGTGGAGCATCTCGCTCCAGTGCTCGATCGGGATCTCCTCGAAACTCTCCGTCCTGGGCGCGTCGCCGCCCCACATCACCGCGTTGGCGATCACCGAGTCGAACGGCCCCGCCGCGGCGACCGCCGCCAGGACGCTTCCGTGCTCACCCAGATCCATGTGTACGGCCGCCGCAGTGCCGCCTGCCTGCTCGATCTCCTTCACGACCCGCTCGGCACGGTCGGGGCCGGACTTGTAGGTCAGGGTGACACGGTGCCCGGCGCTGCCGAACGCGCGGGCGGTGGCGGCGCCGATGCCGGATGAGCCGCCGGTGACGAGAACGTGCATGAGAACTCCATTCGTTGTTCTTAGCCAACTAATTAGTCGGCTAATCGCAACGGCGCAAGGGAGTTTCGCCCTCGGCGGAAGGGCAGGCCCACAGCTGACCGACCAGCCGGACCATCGTCGCGCGGTCCTCAGGGGCGAGCTGGGCCAGCACCTCGCGGTCGTTGCGCTCCCAGATCTCCTCCACCGGGGCCTGCAGCGCCTTGCCCGCCTCCGTCAGATGGACGTGACTCAGCCGGGGCCGGTTCGGGTCCGGCGTGCGGCGGACGAAACCGGCACGCTCCAGGCGCTGGATCGTCTTCGTCACCGTGGGCGGCTCCACGCCCAGCCGGGCGATCAGCTCGCTCTGCGACAGCCCGTCCTCGCGCCACAACTGGTTGAGCAGCATCTCCTGGCCCACGTGCAGGCCCAGCTCGGTCAGCTCCGCGGCCACCCGGTAGCGGTGCACCTTGGTGATCTTGATGAGCGCGTAGGTGAGGGTCTCGTCGAGCATGCCTTCATCTTGCCCGCCGCCAGCGGTTTTGGCGCAACGTGGAGCAACCGTGGGCGGACTCTTACCGTGTCGCGCGGTTGCGGGGACCGGGCGCGCGCGAAGGTGGGGTATCCGGCTATGACGACCCCGTCGGGAGACACAGACGTGACCACACCTGGGGACCCGGACGAGCCGCGCCCACCTGCGCACGGCAGTCCCGCACCAGACGCGCCAGACCAGCCGTCGCCGCCGCCCACACCGCCTGCGCCGCCGCCCTCGCAGCCGCGCGCGGCCGGGTCGGACGACGACCTGCCCGAGCCGCCCGACTCCGAAGAACCGCCCGCCTCGTGGTGGGTGGACGAGACGGTGCCGGGCGAGGACCCTTACGCCGCGTCCGGGCAGAGCGGCCGGGAAGAGCGTGGGGAGCCCGAAGCGTGGGGAGGTGCGGCGGCGGAGGAGCCGATCACACCTGTGCCGCCCGTGGTGCCGCCGACCACGCCACCGCCGCCACCGGCGCCGGATCCGTCCCCGTGGAACGAGCCCGACGTGCCCGCGCCGCAGGACACCGAGCGCACCACCGCGTACGAGATCCCGGAGTGGGCACGCGACGACACGCCTCCGGCGGGGACGCCCGAGCCCACCCGCTCATGGGACGCGCCGGAGCCTTCCGAGCAGCCGGGCGCGGGGGAGACGCAGGCGTACCCGGTCCCGGGTTCCACGCCCTCCTACCCCGGCTGGGAGAGCTCCGCGCCGACGTCGAGCTGGGAGAGTCCGGGCAGTTCACCGTCATCCGGGCCGCAGCCGTCGCGCTACGACCCGCCCACGCCGCCGGAACGCCCGACGTTCGCTCCGGCCAGCCCGTACGAGGGCGGCCCCGCGGAGTACGGCACCGGCGCCACCTACGGCGAACCCACAGAAGGCACCCCAGGCAGCGGAACACCCAGTGGTCCAGGCGCGGCAGGTGCGGCGGGCGCGGCAGGCGCCGCAGCCGCGGGCGCAGCGGCAGGCGCGGCCTTCGGCGCCGCGGCCCCAGGAGGCCAGGGCGGTCAGGGCGGTCAGGGCGGTCAGGGCGGTCAGGGCAGCCAGGGCAGCCAGGGCAGCCAGGGCACCGGAGGTCTGGGCACGGGCGGTCAAGGCGCTGGTGGTCAGGGTGCTGGGGCTGGGGAGGTGCCCTATGGGGCTGGGCCGCCTCGGGATCCCTATGCGGCCGCTGCCCAGAGCCCGGCGGAAGGCCCGGTCCCCGGCGCCTCCCCGTACGGCGGCGCCGACCCGTCCGTCCCAGGCTCCACCCCGTCCAGCCCGTACGGCGGCGCCCCCGGCGGCCCCGCCTACCCACCGGCCGGCGGCGCCGCCTACACCCCGCCCCCCGGCGCACCGGGGCCGTACCAGCCGGACTGGCAGCCCAAGAAGCCCGGCAACGGCCTGGCGGTGGCGTCGCTGGTGCTGGGTGTGGCGAGCCTGTTCCTGCTGCTGGTGTGCTTCACCGGCGTGCTGACCGCGATCATCGCGATCGTGCTGGGCGCCGTCGCACTGTCCAAGGGCGGCAGCAAGGGCATGTCCTGGACCGGCATCGGCCTGGGCATCGCCACGCTGGTCCTGGCGGTGTGCGGGTTCTTCGCGATCCGCGCCTACTTCTCGGAGTGCGCGAACCTGCCGCCGGAGCTCAGCGAGCGCTGCGTGCAGAGCAAGCTGCCGTGGAGCACCCCCTGACGTCAGAGGGGGAGAAAGTCGGATAGGTCGGCACGGGCGCCGCTCGCTGAGACGGCGCCCTTCGCCATTGCCGCGTCCCATCCGATCCGGCCGAGCGCCAGGTCGATCCACGTGCGCGCGTCGGTCTCGACCACGTTGGGCGGCGTCCCCCGGGTGTGCCTGGGCCCTTCGATCGCCTGTACGGCGGCGTGCGGCGGCACCCTGACCTCGACGGTCCGCCCCGGTGCCCCGGCCGCCAGCCGTTCCAGCAGATACCGCACGGCCAGCCGCTCGGCGGCCCGCTCGGGAGCGGCGCCCCGGTCGTAAGCGGTCACCACGGCCCCGACCAGCGCGTCGGCGAGCCCGGCCGAGGGCCCGTCGTATTCGGGCTGGTCGTTGGCGATCAGCTGCGTGTCGAGCGCGGCCCTCAGCTTGTCGGGGTCGATCTTCCTGGCTGCCATCCCCCTATTCTCCCGCCGCCACCCCGGCGTGAGTGGTATACCCCCAGCCAGCGTTCATCGAGGCGGTGGCCGTCGTTCACCGGCGGTTCCGAATGCGGCCGTAGCGTCCGGCCGGAACGATTGCGCACCATCTTGGAGGAACCCCGTGTTGCTGCCCCTGCTCAACGACTCGCACAAGGGCGGCCGATCCGCCCTGACGTGCATGTTCCGATGCGGCAACGCCTGCGCGCACGACGTCGCCAACCGCAGCGGCAACGCCTACTTCAGCGACATCGCCACCGAAGCCCTGTCCCGCCGCGGCGCCCTGCGCGCGGGTGCTCTTGGCGCGCTGGTGGTCGGGGCGGGTGTGGCGGGAGCCGTACCCGCGATGGCCGATCCCGCTGAGCCGGACGGAGAGCTGTCCGCGGCCGGATGGCACCACGGCGACCTGCGGTTCACGCCGGTGCCGCCGAACAAGGACGACGCGCTGCGCATCCCGAACGGCTACCGCTCCTCCGTCGTGGTCCGCTGGGGCGACCCGGTGCTGCCCGACGCCCCCGACTTCGACTTCGACAACCAGACGGCCGAGGCGCAGGCCAAGCAGTTCGGCTACAACTGCGACTTCGTGACGCTGTTCGAGATGGGCCGCAACCGTGGGCTGCTCTGGGTCAACCACGAGTACACGGACGAGTCGCTGATGTTCCGCGGGTACACGGCGGCGACGGCGACCCCCGAGCAGATCAAGATCGCGCTGGCCGCGCACGGCGGCTCGGTCGTGGAGGTCGAGCGCGTCCGCGGCACCGGCGAGTGGAAGCTGGTGACGAAGGGCCGGCGGCGCTACAACCGGCGCGTCACCGCGCAGACCCCGATGCGCTTCACCGGTCCCGCCGCGGGCCACGACCTGCTCAAGACGGCGGCCGACCCGGCCGGCCGCAAGCCGGTCGGCATGCTGAACAACTGCGCCGGCGGCACCACCCCCTGGGGCACCGTGCTGACCGCCGAGGAGAACTTCGACCAGTACTTCGTCAACGGCGACAAGAACAACCCCAACATCGCCCGCTACACGATCCCGACGAACATCCAGGCTTCCAACCGCCGCTTCGACAAGGTCGAGGAGCGCTTCGACCTGGCCAAGCACCCGAACGAGGCCAACCGGTTCGGGTGGATCGTGGAGATCGACCCGTTCGACCCGGACTCGACGCCGGTCAAGCGCACCGCGCTCGGCCGCTTCAAGCACGAGGCCGCCACCACCTCGGTCTCGCGGGACGGCCGCCTCGTGGTGTACATGGGCGACGACTCGCGCTTCGAGTACATCTACAAGTTCGTCTCGAAGAAGCGCTACATCCCGGGCTTCGACCGGCACAACCGCACGCTGCTCGACGAGGGCACGCTGTATGTGGCCAAGTTCAGCGGCGACAGCCCCAAGGAGGAGATCGACGGCTCCGGCAAGCTGCCCGTCGACGGCGCCTTCGACGGGTCGGGCGAGTGGATCCCGCTGGTGTCCGGCGAGGAGTCGCACGTGCAGGGGATGAGCGCGGCCGAGGTGCTGATCTACACGCGTACCGCCGCCGACAAGGTGGGCGCGACCAAGATGGACCGGCCCGAGGACATGGAGCGCAATCCGGTCACCGGCGCGGTCTACGTGGCGCTGACCAACAACACCGCGCGTACCCCCGCCCAGGTCGACGAGGCCAACCCGCGCCCGGCGAACAAGCACGGCCACGTGCTGGAGCTGGTCGAGGGCCGCAACAACGGCTTCGCGTGGTCGCTGCCGCTGGTCTGCGGCGACCCGAACGACGCCTCGACGTACTTCGCCGGGTACGACAAGACGAAGGTCTCGCCGATCTCCTGCCCGGACAACCTGGCCTTCGACCGTGACGGCAACCTGTGGATCTCCACGGACGGCAACGCGCTGGGCTCCAACGACGGCCTGTTCGTCACGCCGACGCGCGGCCGGGAGCGCGGGCACGTCCGCCAGTTCCTCACGGTGCCGGTGGGCGCGGAGACCTGCGGCCCGATGGTCACCGACGACCAGCGCAGCGTCTTCGTCGCGGTCCAGCACCCGGGCGAGATCGACGGCGCCACCCCGGACAACCCCGCCAGCCGCTGGCCCGACGGCGCGCAGCCCCGTCCGTCGGTCGCCGTCGTCTGGCACGGCCAGGGTCGCAAGATCGGTTCCTGAAAACCGCTTGACCTCAAGTTTGGTTGAGCTCGTACGGTCTACCCATGAGCATGGAGATGACCGCCTGGCACCAGCTGTACTCGATGAACAACAATCAGCAGGACCGAAGACGCCTGTCCAAGGCCACGCTGAAACGGATAGCCGGTTTCGCCCGCCCTCACCGCCGCAGGATCGCCGTGTACCTGGCGCTCAGCGTGGTGATGGCGGGCCTGGCCGTCCTGGCCCCCGTCCTGGCGGGCCGGGTGGTCGACGCCATCGTCAAGGCGCAGCCCCTGAGCGTGGTGATCTGGCTGGCCGTGCTCATCGCCGGCCTGGCGCTGGCCGAGGCCGGGCTCGGCCTGATCAGCCGGTGGCTCTCGTCCGGGCTGGGCGAGGGGCTGATCCTCGACCTGCGCACCGCGGTGTTCGACCACGTCCAGCGCATGCCGATCGCCTTCTTCACCAGGACGCGCACCGGCGCGCTGGTCAGCCGCCTGAACAACGACGTCATCGGCGCCCAGCGCGCCTTCACCGACACCCTCTCCAGCGTCGCCGGCAACGTGGTCACGCTCGTGCTCACCCTCACGGTCATGATCGGCATCTCCTGGCAGATCACGCTGCTGGCGCTGCTCCTGCTGCCGATCTTCGTGGTGCCCGCCCGCCGGATGGGTCTCAGGATCGCCGACCAGCGCCGCGAGGCCGCCGACCACAACGCGGCCATGAGCACCCAGATGACCGAGAGGTTCTCGGCGCCCGGCGCGACGCTGGTGAAGTTGTTCGGGCGGCCGGCCAGGGAGTCGGCGGAGTTCTCCGCCAGGGCCAGGCGGGTGCGCGACATCGGGGTGCGCACCGCGATGACCCAGTACTTCTTCGTCACCGCACTCACCCTCGTCTCGGCCCTCGCCCTGGCGCTCGTCTACGGCCTCGGCGGCTTCTACGCCCTGAGCGGCCAGCTCGACCCCGGCTCGGTGGTGGCTCTGGCGTTGCTGCTGACCCGCCTGTACGCGCCGCTGACCAGCCTCGCCAGCGCCCGCGTGGACGTCATGAGCGCCCTGGTCAGCTTCGAGCGGGTCTTCGAGGTGCTCGACCTGGAGCCGCTGATCAAGGACAGGCCGGGGGCGCGTGCCGTACCGGATGGGCCGGTGACCGTGGAGTTCGACGACGTGCGCTTCGCCTACCCCTCGGCCGACAAGGTCTCCCTCGCCTCGCTGGAAGAGGTCGCGACGCTCGACTCCCGTGGCGGCGAGCGGGTGCTGCACGGCATCTCCTTCACCGCCGAGCCCGGCCAGATGATCGCCCTGGTGGGCTCCTCTGGCGCGGGCAAGTCGACGATCGCGCAGCTCCTGCCGCGCCTCTACGACGTGGACGAGGGCACGGTACGGCTCGGCGGCGTCGACGTCCGTGACCTGAGCTCCGACTCCATCCGCAAGACCCTCGGCATGGTCACCCAGGACGGCCACCTCTTCCACGACTCCATCCGCGGCAACCTGCTCTTCGCCCGCCCGGAGGCCACCGAGGAGGAGATCTGGGACGCCCTGCGCCGGGCCCGCCTGTCCGCCCTTGTCGAGTCGTTGCCGGACAAGCTGGACACCGTGGTCGGCGAACGCGGCTACCGCCTGTCCGGCGGCGAGCGCCAGCGGCTGACCATCGCCCGCCTGCTGCTGGCCAAACCGCAGGTGGTGATCCTGGACGAGGCCACTGCCGCGCTCGACTCCACGAGCGAGGCGGCCGTGCAGGCGGCGCTGGCCGAGGCGCTCGACGGCCGGACCGCCGTGGTGATCGCGCACCGCCTGTCCACGATCCGCGCCGCCGACCAGATCCTGGTGATCGAGGACGGCCGGGTGGCCGAGCGCGGCACCCACGAGGAACTGCTGGCCGCCGGCGGTCGTTACGAGGAGCTCTACCGCACTCAGTTCGCCGACCCGACCATCTCCGCGGCGGCGTGATCGGGCGTACGGGGCGGACGCCGCAGCGCCGACAGGCTCACCGGCACCCCGACCAGCACGATGACCGCCGCGATCACCAGCGTGAACTGGTAGGCGTCCAGGAAGGCGGGCAGCGGGGCCAGGCCGCTGCCGCTCTGCCTGGAGGTCAGGATCGCGCCGAGCACGGTGATCCCGAGCAGCCCGAAGACCTCCCGGGAGACGTTCAGCACGCCGGAGGCGACGCCCGAGCGTCCCTCCGGCAGCGCGTCGAGCACGGCGCTGGTCAGCGGCACCAGCATGCCGCCGCCGAGCCCGTAGACCAGGAACCAGGGCAGCACGTCGAGGTAGCGGCCGTCGGCCCCCACCCCGGAGAGCATGAAGATGGCCGCCGCCATCAGCACGAGGCCGAGCGCCACGGTGCGGCCGATGCCGATGAGCCGGGCCAGCCGCTGTGACTGGAGGGCGACGACGGCCATGACCAGCGCCATCGGCACGAACGCGGCGCCCGCCTCGGTGGGGGAGAAGCCGAGCACGTTCTGCAGCCACAGCGCGCTGAAGAAGTAGATGCCGAACACGCCGAACGACCAGATGCCCATGCTCAGGATGCCGCCGCTGAAGACCCGGTCGCGGAACAGCGAGACGTCGATCATCGGCTCGGTCGAGCGGGACTCCACGAGCACGAAGAACACGGCGGCGGCCAGGGCGACGGCGAAGGCGGTCAGGATCATCGGGGAGGTCCAGCCGGCCGACGAACCTTCGATGAGCGCGAAGGTCAGGGCGAACAGGGCGACGGTGGAACTGGCCAGGCCGGGCAGGTCGAGGCTGTGCCGTACCTGCTGGAAGGCGGGGCGCACCGCCCACCAGGCCAGCCAGAACGTGGCGACGCCGAGCGGCACGTTGATCAGGTAGATCCAGCCCCAGTGCAGGTACTCGCTGATGAAGCCGCCGGTGACCGGGCCGAGCGCCATCGACAGGGCGCCGGCCGAGCTCCAGATGCCGACGGCCCTGCCGCGTTCGGCGGGGTCGCGGAAGATCTGCGACAGCAGCGCCAGCGAGGTCGGCGTGAGCAGCGCGGCCCCGACGCCCTGGGCGGCGCGGGCGGCGATCAGCGTGCCGCCGGAGTCCGACAGGCCCGCGGCCAGCGACGAGAGCGTGAAGATCGACAGTCCGATCAGGAAGAGCCGCCGCGCGCCGAACAGGTCCGCCAGTCTCCCTCCGGCCAGCATGAGCCCGGCGAAGACCAGGATGTACGCGGTCGTGATCCACTCCAGCCCGGCGAGCGTGAGACCGAGCTCCCGCTGGATCGTGGGCAACGCGGTGTTCTGGATGTTGTTGTCCAGGTAGGTCATCGTCGTCCCGAGCGTCACAGCGCCCAGGGCCCACCATCTGCGCATGATCATTCCTTCCTGTACGCCGTACTTGTACGACGTACAGGAGACCTTGTACGGCGTATAGTTGTCAACCGTGATGGGAAAACTGAGCGCCGAGGCGATCGTCGAACGCGCCCTGGAGATCGGCGACGACGAAGGACTCGACACGGTCACGATCCGGCGGCTGGCCACCGACCTGGGTGTCACGCCGATGGCGCTCTACTGGCACTTCAAGAACAAGGAACAGCTGCTCATCGGCATGGCCGACCACCTGATCGCCGGGTTCCAGGTCGGGCCAGGCGACGGGCGGCCCTGGCTCGACCAGCTACGCGACCTGGTCGAAGGCCTGGTCAGGACGCTGCGCAAGCACCCCTGCGCCAAGAACGTGCTGGAGCAGATCGACCAGACCGAGGTGCCGCGCTTCCTCGCCGTCTGGGACCTGGCGCTCGGCCTGGCCCGCGAGGGCGGGTTCGGCGTGGAGGAGAGCTGCCTGATCACCAAGTACATCCTGCAGAGCGCCATCGCCATCGCCGACGCCCCGGTGCACTTCCGCGCCGGCTGCACCCCCGAGCAGGCCAGCGAGATGCTCAGGGTCAAGCGGGTGGGCCTGGAGTCGCTGCCCGCCGACCGCTACCCGAACCTCGTCGGGATGGCCGCCCCCATGGTCGGCGATCTCGACCCCGGCTTCTACGACTCCTTCGGCGTCGAGCTCATCCTCAGCGGCATCGCCGCCCTGGCAGGATCACGGACATGACCTTCCAGCTGATCTGCGAGATCGAACCGCCCACCAAGCCCGACCTGAAGCACGTCAGGCACCAGATCGGCACGCTGAGCAAGATCGCCCACTCCTTCCTCATCCCCGACAACCACATCGGCCGCGCCACGGTCTCGTCGGTCGCGGTGGCGCACGAGGTGCAGGCCATGGGCGGACGCAGCATCGCCTGCCTGAACTCCCGCGACCGCAACCTGCTCGGCTTCCGCCGCGACCTGCTGACGGCGGCCGCGTACGGGGTCGACCAGTTCTTGTTCGTCTTCGGGGACAAGCCGACGAGCGGCAACCGCACCAGCGACCTGACGGTCCGCTCGATGATCGACGAGGCCAGGGCGTTCTCCCCGGACCTCAAGGTCGGCGCGGCGGCCGGGCACCGCCCGCTCCCGGCGTGGAAGCGCGCGGCCGACTTCCTGTTCGTCCAGGTCAGCTTCGACCTGGACACGTTGCTGCGCTGGCGCGAGGCCAACCCCGTCGACGTGCCCGTCTACGCCGGCGTCATGGTCCTGGCCAGCGAGTCGCACGCGCGCCGCCTGGCCGGCGCCATCCCCGACATCGCGATCCCCGACTCGATGTTCACCGCCCTGGCCGCCGACCGCATGGCCGGCGTCGAGGCGGCCTGCGAGCAGGTGCTGGCCATCCGCGACTCCGGCGCGTACGACGGCGTTCACCTCGTCCCGGTCGCCCGCTACCGCGACGTCGAGTCCCGCCTGTTCGCCGAACTCAGATGAGCCCGAGCTTCAGCATGATCGCGCGATCGAGCTCCGCGATCTCATGCGACTGCAGGCCGCCCTTGAAAGCGCCGAGTCGTACCGGATCCACCGAGTAGATCTGGTCCGTCAGGATGCGGGTCTTGACGCCGTCAAACTCGATCTCCGGCCGGTAGATGGCGGGGCCGGCCTGTGTGGAGGTCAGTGCGATGGTGACCGTGCCGGTCGCGAACCTGTCGGATTGAATCACGACTCCGTAGCGCTCGCCCTGCTGCTCGTGACCGCGGGCTCCAACGAGAGGTCTCACCTCCCGGATCGCGCCGCGGAAGATCACTCCGCGACTCCCATGAAGCGTTGGATCGCCAGCATCTCGGCCTGGTCGTCGGAGTCGTTCCGCAGTCGCTCGGCATCCTCGCCGGCCTGTTCAAGCAGGAGTTCCCTGTAAGTTCGCATGATCGCGTAGCGAACGGCCTCGGACCGGCTGCGATGGTCGCCGGCGAGTGCGCGAAGCGCGGTTTCCATGGCCACGTCGGTTCGCACGTTGAGAGTCCCCATGGCGCCGATTGTCACACGTTTTGTATTACAGCTTGGGGCGTGCTGGAATCCGGTCATGAGCTGGTCCACGGCCCCACTCTCAAGCGGGTGGGGCCTCGAACCTGCCGAGCTGCCACTGCGCGAACGAACTGATCTCCTCGTCGCGCACCCTGGCGGCGTGGCGCAGCAGCGCCGGGTCGTCCTCGGCCATGCGCGTCGAGATCGCCGCGGCGAACAGCCTGGCCACCGGGTCCTCTCCCTCCATCCCGGCCACGACCTCGCCCGGGTCGGGATCCTCGGTGTCCGAGGCGACCAGCCAGGCGGTGAGCCGTCCGACCTCGGGGTCGGTCAGCCGCGACAGCCCGGCCATGAGCTGCTCGGTCGAGGCCGTCGCCAGGAAGTGCAGGACCTTCCAGCGGATGGCGGTATCGGGGTCCCGGCTTGAGGTGAGGACGTGGGCGATGACGTCGCCGTGCCGTTCGTCCGTGGCGAGCAGCACGAACTCGACGGCGAAGAACCGCACCTGGAGCCGCGGGTGGGCCAGCAGGCCCGGAACCTCGTCCAGGAGTTCATCGGCCCGCTCACCCAGCTCCGACAGCAGCCAGGCCCCGTTCTGCACGGCGTCGTCGTCGCCGCTGCGCAGGAGCGTGCGGATGTTCTCGACGGGGTAGCCGCCGAACAGTTCGTCGAGCAGGTCGTTGGCCACCTGCCCGCGGGTCTCGTCGTCGGGGCGGGCGAGGATGCGCGCCACCAGGGCGTCTCCCGTCTGCGTCTGCATCTCGCGCTACTTCCCCTCGTCGGCCTTGCGCTGGAGGTCCTTCAGGAGCTTCTCCTCCGCTTCGAGCCGCGCCGCGTGTCCGTCGTCGCGGCCGAGGCGGGCCTGGTTCATCTTCCGCGTAAGGACGCTGTCCTGGAGTTCTTTCGCCGCCTTCGCCGCCTGCTCAGGTGTCATGTTGTTCACGTCGTTGGCGTTGGGCAACCTGCCGTGCATCCGCTGCGCGGCGGCGTCATAGCTGGCCGAGGAGTTCGGGTCGTAGCCGCGGCCCTTCTTGCCTCTGCCGCCACCGCCGCCGCCCCCACGCCTGCGCCCGATCTGGAGCATGCCGTCGCGGGCGTGCGGACGCTTCTCCATCTCCTTCATGATGCGGCGCATGGTGTCGGTCACCTGGCCGCGCAGGAACGGCGCCAGCCCTCTGGCCGTGCCCTCCGCGCCTTCGAGCGCCACCTTGCCCGCGGCGTGGCGGGTCATGTACATGCGGGCCAGGGCCAGCATCCCGCCCGCCGCGCCGCCGAACAGCAGCGCCTGGGTGGTGAGGGTCAGCCCGTACGCGGCCTGCGTGCCCACGGCCAGCTTCACCCCGCTGACCACGTTCGCGGTGCCGTCCAGGACGACCGGCGCGAGCTTCGCCGCCGAGGTGGCCTGGGCGATGTGGCCGCCGTCGTCGCCGACCTTGTCCCAGTGGGCCGCCAGCTGGGTGGCCGAGTCGCCCTGGTAGACCTCCTGCGTACGGCGGACCGTCTCGTCGGCCGCCGCGCCCTGGGCCGACGCTCCGGCGAGCACGACGCGCCAGTCGTCCGCCTCAAGGCGCCACTCGTCCTCGTTGTCGTTCGGCCAGGGGAAGCCGATGAGGTTGAGGAACCCTGCCACCTGCGGGTCGAGTACTACGCCCATGTGGGCGTCTCGAAGCTCTCGACGCTGGCGCTCTCCGCGACCCGGGTGTTCCACGACACCGTGCGCAGGCCCTCACCGGTCTCGGCGATCTCCCCGCCGATCCCCGTCAGCGTCTCGAGCGAGACCTGGAGGCATTCGTTGTAGGTCCCCACGATGGTGGCGAACAACCCCTCGCCGCCGAAGGTGCGGGCGCCCGTTCCCCGTTGCTGTAGCCGCATGACCGAGGCGTCATAGTCCGCCCCGTGGCCGCTGACGTACGTGCCGCCGCGTCCCACCGATTCCGAGGCGATCTCAAATCCCGTCATGCTCATGAAGCATATCCAGCCACATTGCGACATGAGCATTTGCATTTACACTAAACGCTCATCCCGCCCTTGACCGATGGAGGTCGACATGCGTTCACCTGCCCCGGAGGACGACGCCGAGTACCTCCACCAGTACGTCGCCCAGAGCCGCCGCGCCATCCGCGCGCTGCATGACGCCCGCGCGTCCATCGCTCAGGTGGAGGGCCGCGCGAAGAGCGGCGACGGGCTGATCGAGGCGATCGCCGACGGCCACGTCGCCCCCACCCGCCTGCGCATCGACCCGCAGGCGCTGCGGCTGACCGAGGCCGCGCTCGGCAGGAAGGTCACCGAGGTGCTGCGGGCCGCGCAGGACGACGCCGGACGGCAGGCGCGGGAGATCGCCGACGGGGTGCGCGACGTCACCGCGGCCCTGGCGGCGCCGCTCGACGAGACCTTCGTACGCGCCCGCGTCGACCAGGCGCTCAACGACCTTGCCTAGGAGGCGAAGCGTGCTCGGGCCGGACATCGACCCCGCCAACATCAGCGAACGGGAGCTGGACGAGGCCGCCGGACGGGCCGAGCGCATGCTGGCCTGGCTGGAGTCGGCGCAGGAGGAACTACAAGCTGTCACCGGCGCCGGCGAGGGCCCGTCGGGCCACGTGCGGGTGACGGTCGACGCCGACGGTCTCGTCCTCGACGTCCGCTATGACCGGCAGGCCCTGAAGCTGGGCAGCCAGGACCTCGCCGATGAGACGCTCGCGGCGGTGCGGTCGGCGGCCGCCGACGCCCGGCGGCGCACCCACGACCTCATGCGTGAGGCGATCCCCGGCTTCGATCCGGCCCAGACCCAGTCCGAACTCGAACGGCTACTCCGCGCCGAGTGACCGGGTCCTGGGGGTGCGGGCGAGGGCGGCGAGGAGCGTGCCGAGGAGGGCGACGGCGAACAGGACGGTGTAGGCGCGCTGGAATCCGGTCATGAGCTGGTCCACGGCGACGGGTGACAGCTTGGCCAGCGTGGCCGCGTACACCTGGTCGCGCAACTCCGGGCCCACCGAGCTGGTGATCAGGCTCAGCGACATGCCCACGCTCAGCACGACCCCCACGTTCATGATCATGATGCGGAAGCCGTTCACCACCCCCAGGCTGCCGGCGGGCAGCGCGGTCATCACCTGCGTGGTGTTGCCGGTCAGGAACGTCCCGCTCCCGCACCCGGCCAGGAAGAGCCCCACCCCGATGATCCAGTACGGCGTCGCCGGATCCGCCGTCAGCATCAGCGTCCCGAGACCCAGGG
This sequence comes from Nonomuraea endophytica, assembly GCF_014203235.1. Taxonomy (GTDB): domain Bacteria; phylum Actinomycetota; class Actinomycetes; order Streptosporangiales; family Streptosporangiaceae; genus Nonomuraea; species Nonomuraea endophytica. Next base: position 346,427 of record NZ_JACHIN010000012.1, read on the forward strand.
CGCTGAACACCGACCCCCCGATCGACAGCGCGTAGGGAGACAGGCGGCGCCCCAGCGCCCCCGCGATGGGCGAGGCGAGCGCCATGCCCACCGGCACCGGCAGCACGCTGAGACCGGCCGTGAAGGCGTCCAGGCCCCGGGCGGACTGGAAGTACAGGGCGACCACCAGGATCAGCGCCGAGCGGGCCAGCGCGTTGCAGAGCGAGGCCAGGTTCGCGCAGGCCAGCATCCGCCCCGCGAACAGTCCCATGTTGAGCACCGGGTGCGAGGCCCGCCGTTCCACGACCACGATCAGCGGGGCGAGCACGAGGAAGACGGCGGCGCCGGTGATCACGACCGGGCTGGACAGGCCGCGGGAACCGGCCTCCGACAACGCCAGCAATACCCCCGACAGGGCGGCGAAGACCAGCACGTTGCCGAGCGCGTCCACTGGCTCGCGCGGCCCGCGCGGCATCTTGCGCAGCGTCACCGCACCCCACACCAGCGCGATCACCCCGGCGGGCACGTTCACCCAGAAGATCCACTGCCAGCCCGCGGTGTCGGCGATGAGGCCGCCCAGCGTGGGGCCGGCGAGCTGGGCGACGGACAGGGTGCCGATGTAGACGCCCATGCCCTGGCTGAGCCGGTCGGGCGGGAAGGCGTCGGTGATGATGACGGTCCCGTTGGCCAGGATCATGGCGGCGCCGATGGCCTGGACGACCCGCATGGCCACCAGGAACCACACGTTCGGCGAGAACCCGGCCAGCAGCGAGGCCACGGTGAACAGCGCGAACCCGGCCAGGTAGATCTCCCGCCGCCCGAGCAGGTCGGCGACGCGGCCGAAGAAGACCAGGCTGGCGGTGTTGACCAGCAGGAACGCCAGCAGGATCCAGCCCGACTCGAACGGCCCCGCCCGGAAGTGCCGGACGACCGTGGGCAACGCCACGTTGAGCGTGCTCCCGGCGATGCCGATCAGGACAAGCCCGAGACTGGTGACCGACACCACCTTCCAGGCATACCGGAGGCGGCTGGCGTAATCGGGGGAGACCGCGACCATGCCCCCCACTATGACGTACGACGTACGTCCGCTTTCACCTGGCCCGCTTGCGCAGCCCCTCCAGGTCGTGAATGATCACCCGCCGCCGCCCGGTCTCGATCAGCCCGCGGTCGCGCAGCGAACGCAGCGCCTTGCTGACCGCCTCCCGCGAGGCGCCGGTCCAGCCGGCCAGCTCGTCCTGGGACAGGGGCAGCGCCACGCGTACCCCGGTGCTGGTCTTCTCGCCGTAGCGCTCGGCCAGCTCGATCAGCCGGGTCGCCACCCGCCCGGTCGTGTCGAACGCGCCGTACTCGATGCGCTTGCGGTCGGCGTCGCGCAGCTTCTCGGTGACCAGCTGCATGAGCAGCACCGCCACCCGCCCGTGCTCGCGCAGGTAGGCGGGGAAGTCCTGCACCACGATGCCCTCGATCGGCTCCAGCGCCGCCACCGTGGCCGAGCGCGGCCAGCCGTCGATCGACGACATCTCGCCGATCAGCGCGCCCGGCCCGCGGATGGCCAGCACGACCTCGGTGCCGCTGCTGGTGTGCGATGAGCACTTGACCCGGCCCTCGGTCAGCACCAGCACCCAGTCGGAGGTGTCGCCTTCTGTCATGACGGTCGTGCCGCGCTCCCACCTGCGCGGCCGGCCCGCCGCGCGCAGCGCGGCGATCTCTTCGGGGGTGAGCAAGGAGGTGAACTCGCCAGGCTCTGGGTTCATGCCGCGATTATGACTGTACGGCCGCCGCCCCTTCTATGGCATTGTCAGCAGAACGTGCGCCTCCACCCGCTCATCCTTGCCCTTGAGCTCCAGCTTTCCGAGCGGCCGGGTCGTCACTCCGGCACCCAGCTGGGCCAGCGTGGTCGCGCCGATGACCACCGTGCCGGGCTCCGCGACACCCTGCAGCCGCGCCGCCACGTTCACGCAGTCGCCCATCGCGTTGAAGCCGCGCAGCTCCGGGCTGCCGATGTTGCCCACGAGCGCGGGACCGGTGTTGACCCCGACCCGGAACGTCGGCCACTCCACGTCGGCGCCCCTGCTCTCGGCGGCGATCACCTCCGCCGCCTCCTGCATCGCCAGCGCCGCCCGGCAGGCCGCCGCCGCGTGGTCGCGCTGGGTGGCCGGCGCGTTGAACAACGCCAGCAGCGCGTCCCCGACGAACTGCACGATCGTGCCGCCGTTGTCGAGAATGCACGGCACCGCGGCGGTGTGGTAGCGGTTGAGCATCTCCACGATCTCGCCGGGCGTGACCCGCTCGGAGAACGTCGTGAACCCCTTGAGGTCGGCGAACAGCGCGGTGAGCTGCTTCAGCTGCCCGCCGAGCGCCGCCTGGTCCGGATCGGCGAGCAGCGCGTTGGCCACGTCGGGCGACATGTACTGCCGGAACAACGTGTTGAGCTCGTGGTAGAGGCGGGCGTTCTCCAGCGAGATCGACAGCTGTCCCGCCAGTGTGGCCGCGAGCGCCTCATCCTGCGCGGTACGGCCCAGCGGCACCTCCAGCGCCCCGGCCAGATGCCCCTTCACGGTCAGCGGGTAGGCGACGAGCTGGTCCCGGTGCACCGGTGCGTGGCCCTCGAAGACGTACTCGCGGGAGCCGATGTCCACCTGCCCGTCGGAGACCAGGCCGATCCTGACGTCCCCGTACGCCTGGCGGACCCGTTCCAGCGCGGTGGCCAGCAACTCCGTCTCCGGCAGGCCGACCCGGGTCTGGGCGCTGACGTCCACGAGGGCGGCCAGGCGCTCCGACAGCCGCCGCTCGTTGGCCAGGGCTTCTCCGGCCCGGTCCAGGACGGCCGCTTGGCTCTCGGTCAGGTCGAACTTGCCGGACAGGCGGGTGGCGGCCAGGGGTTCGCCGCGCCGTACGTGCTCGACGACCTCCTCCAGGGCGCGGTCGTAGTCGGCCTTGATGCGCGCCACCGTCGCCGACAGGGCGACGGCGTCGAACAGGCCCGCGCTGGAACCCTCGCGGCGGAACTTCAGGTAGGAGCTGTAGCCGACGAAGACGAAGGCCAGCGTCAGCAGGATGTGCCAGAGCCACCAGGTCAGGTGCCAGTTGAGCTGCGACATCCCGGCCAGCATCGCCTCGCCGAGGAGCGCGTAGGCGGTGATCAGGCTGATCAGCATGGCCGCCGGGCGCCTGCGGTGGATCAGGAACATCATGACGGTGGCGGCGCCGTAGAGCAGGACACCGGGGATGGAGGCCCAGACCAGCCAGTCGGCGTGCTCCCTGAGCGGCGGGTCGCTGAGCGGGGTGAGGCCGGGCAGCAGCGAGGCCAGCCCCCACAGGATCATGAAGCCGATCAGCGCGCCGCGGATGACGTGCTGCGCTTCGAGTACGCGCGCCGCCGCCTGCTCACCCAGCGGCAGCGCGGAGGCGAACGCGAACCCGGCGGCGACCGTGAGCCCGACCTGCTGCCCGATGTCGAACCCGAGCGAGCCGACCGGCAGGATCACCTGCGGCGTGGCCAGGCCGTGCAGGAAGAAGAACCCGGCGCTGGTCAGGAACACCATCGACACGAGGAACAACCGCGCGTCCTGCCTCCGGCGCGAGGCCTCGCTGACCATCAGGCCGAGGGTCACGTTGAGTCCGGCGACCGCGAGGATCATCCAGAAGTGGCTGGGATTGTGCTGCCACATGACGTTCAGCTGCTCCTGCGCGAGGAGAAGCCACAGCCCGAGCAGGGGCAGCGCTAGATGGATCGCCCAGACGACGGCTCTGACCGGCTGGGTTGCTGGCGGGAGGTAGGGACGGTCGGTAGGCAACGTGCGGCCTCCGCAGTGACGTGGGCCCCGAACAGTCCTGATTATCCCTAAGACCGGCACCGAGCGGTGCGTCGTTTTACGCAGTCCGTCAGTCAGAGTTGGTAAGCCTAGTTCGTCACTCTATGTAAGTTATGAACACGTTATGTGATTCTTGTCATCCATTGGAACGGTTGAAGCGTGAACCTCATGCTCACCATGAGCATCAGATTCCCCTGGAAGGACAACCGTGGCCCTCAAGACTCGCGTGCTCCCGCTCGCCGCCGCAGGCGCGCTGGCCGCCTCACTGCTTACCGTCGGTGGCGTCGCCACCGCTTCCACCTCCTCGGCGGCCGAGGTGCACGCGTGCGTGCACAAGAAGACGCGGTACGCCCGCATCGTCAACCCGACCACGCCCTGCAGGAAGACCGAGATCCGGGTGCTCATCGGAGGCGGCGGCGGGCACAGCACCTCCGGCGTCCAGGGCCCCCAGGGTGAACGCGGCCCCGCGGGCCCGGCCGGCCAGACCGGCGCCACCGGCCCCACGGGCCCCACCGGACCGAAGGGCGCGACCGGCCCGCAGGGCCCGAAGGGCCTCGACGGCAAGGACGGCCTCCCGGGCAAGCCGGGTGCCGATGGCAAGGACGGTGCGACGGGCCCCAAGGGCGCCGACGGCAAGGACGGTGCGACCGGTCCCAAGGGCGCTGACGGCAAGGACGGCCTGAACGGCAAGGACGGCCTGAACGGCAAGGACGGCGCGACCGGTCCCAAGGGCGCCGACGGTAAGGACGGCCTGCCGGGCAAGCCTGGGCAGAACGGCAAGGACGGTAAGGACGGCGAGCGCGGTCCGGTGGGTCCCCAGGGTCCCAAGGGTGACCCCGGCACCGGCGGTGGCGGCACCTACACGACCTATACGAAGTCCGCTTCCATCGGCAACTACGGCACCGGCAGCGTCTCGTGCAACGGCAACGACGCGGTCACCGGCGGCGGCTTCTCCGGCGTCTCCTCGCGTTACACCGTGACCAGCAGCATGCCCTCCGGCTCCGGCTGGTCGGTGGCGGTCGAGAAGCTGGACAACGACTACGACAAGAGCGGCGGCGGCAACAAGGGCACCGTCTACGTGGTCTGCCTGAAGAAGGTCTGACACGCGCTGAGGGGCCGGTGAACAGCCACCGGCCCCTCAGACCCAGCTATCTAGCCCAGGAGCTCAGGCAGCGTCCCCTCGTGCGTCTCGCGCAGTTCCGCGAGCGGCACCTCGAACACGCCCTCGACGACCAGTGAAGTCCCACCGGTCACGCCGAGCCCGTAGCAGGGCACCTCGTGCCGCGCGCACAGCGCCGCGAACTCGTCGAACGCCTCCGGCCTGACAGCCACCAGCGCCCGCGCCGACGACTCGCTGAACAGGTCGGTGAACGCGTCCCCGGTCAGCGAAGCCGACACCGTGGCGCCGACCCCGGCCGCCAGACACGCCTCGGCCAGCGCGATGCCCAGGCCACCATCAGACAGGTCGTGCGACCCCTGCAGCAGCCCGCGCCGCCCCGCCTCGACCAGCACAGCGGCCAGCGCGGCCTCGGCGACGAGGTCGGCCTCGGGCGGCAGCCCGCCCAGGTGGCCGTGCGCCACGTGCGCCCACTCCGAGCCGCCGAACTCGGCCTTCGTCTCACCCAGCAGCGCGACCCGCAGCCCTTCGGAGGTGAACCCGGACGGCACCCGCTTGGCCACGTCGTCGATGACGCCGAGCACGCCCACGACCGGCGTCGGGTGGATGGCGGTGCTGCCGGTCTGGTTGTAGAAGGAGACGTTGCCTCCGGTCACCGGCACGCCGAGGATCTTGCAGGCGTCGGCCAGGCCGCGTACCGCCTCGGCGAACTGCCACATCACCTCGGGGTCCTCGGGCGAGCCGAAGTTGAGGCAGTTGGTGACGGCCAGCGGCTTGGCGCCGGTGACGGCCACGTTGCGGTAGGCCTCGGCCAGCGCCAGCTGCGCCCCCGCGTACGGGTCGAGCTTGGCGTAGCGGCCGTTGCCGTCGGTGGCCAGCGCGATGCCGCGGGTGGTGGGCTCGGCGCCCGCCATCACCTCGGAGATACGCAGCATGCCCGCGTCGGCCGGCTGGGCCAGCACGGTGTTGGAGCGCACGTAGCGGTCGTACTGGGAGGTCACCCACTCCTTGGAGGCCAGGTTCGGCGAGCCGAGGAGCTGCAGGAGCGCGGCCCGCAGGTTGTCGGGGCGCTCCAGGCGGTCGGGGGTGTCGGCGTTGAGCGCGGGCTGGCCGACCGGCTCGTGGTAGGGCCGCTCGTACACCGGTCCGTCGTCGGCCGCGGTGCCCGGCGGGATGTCCACGATGACCTCGCCGTCCCAGGTCATGACCAGGCGGCCGGTGTCGGTCACCTCGCCGATGACGACGGCGGGCACGTCCCACTTCTCGCAGATGGCCATGAAGGCCGGGATGTCCGACGGCGTGACGACCGCCATCATCCGCTCCTGGGACTCGCTCATCAGGATCTCCTCGGGCCGGAGCGAGGGATCGCGGAGCGGGACCAGGTTGAGGTCGACGTGCATGCCGCCGGTGCCCTTGGCGGCGAGTTCGGTGGTGGCGCAGGAGACGCCCGCCGCGCCGAGGTCCTGGATGCCGACGACCACGTCGGCCGCGTAGAGCTCCAGGCAGCACTCGATGAGCAGCTTCTCCATGAACGGGTCGCCGACCTGCACGGCGGGCCGCTTGGCCTGCGACTCGTCCTCGAAGGTGGCCGAGGCCAGCACCGAGGCGCCGCCGATGCCGTCGGGACCGGTGGAGGCGCCGAACAGCACGACCTTGTTGCCGGGGCCCGGCGCGGTGGCCAGCTTGATCTGGTCCTTGCGCAGCAGGCCGACGCAGAGGGCGTTGACCAGCGGGTTGCCGATGTAGCAGGGGTCGAAGACGACCTCGCCGCCGATGTTGGGCAGGCCCAGGCAGTTGCCGTAGGAGGAGATGCCCTCGACGACGCCGGGCAGCACCCGCTTGGTGTCCGGCTGGTGGGCGCCGCCGAAGCGCAGCGCGTCCATGACGGCGATGGGGCGCGCGCCCATCGACATGATGTCGCGCACGATCCCGCCGACGCCGGTGGCCGCGCCCTGGTGCGGCTCGACGTAGGACGGGTGGTTGTGCGACTCGATCTTGAACGTGGCGGCCCAGCCGTCGCCGATGTCGACGACACCGGCGTTCTCGCCCATGCCGACGAGCAGCGCCTCGGACTTCGGGGCCTTGGTGGCGAACTGCCGCAGATGCACCTTGGACGACTTGTACGAGCAGTGCTCCGACCACATGACGGAGTAGATGGCCAGCTCGGACCCGGTGGGCCGGCGCCCCAGGATCTCCTTGACCTTCTCGTACTCGTCCCGCTTCATCCCCAGCTCGGCGAACGGCATCGCCTCGTCAGGCGTCACCCCGGCCCGCTTCACGGAGTCTGCGCTCATGGGTCGTTCACCGCTCCTCATTCGCTCCGCGGAGTGCCTCGTTCCCCGGCCCTCCACTCCGCTCACCGCGTCGGGTTCACTCCCGATCATGAGTTCACCAGCTTCCGCAGGATCGAGGTGAAGAAGGCGCGGCCGTCGGTCGACGGGGCGCCGACCAGGTCCTCGACCGCGTGCTCGGGGTGCGGCATGAGGCCGACGACGTTGCCGGCCTCGTTGGTGATGCCCGCGATGTCGTTGAGCGAGCCGTTGGGGTTGCCGAGGTAGCGGAAGACCACCCGGCCGTCCGCCTCAAGCTCGGCCAGCGTCTCGTCGGAGGCGACGTAGCGCCCCTCGCCGTGCTTGACCGGTAGCACGATCTCCTGGCCGGCCGCGAAGTCGTGGGTCCAGGCGGTCCTGTCGGACTCCACGCGCAGCCGCTGGTCGCGGCAGATGTAGTGCAGCGAGGCGTTGCGGGTCAGCGCCCCGGGCAGCAGGTGCGCCTCGCACAGGATCTGGAACCCGTTGCAGGTGCCGAGCACGGGCAGGCCCGCCAGGGCCGCCGGGATCAGCTCGTCCATCAGCGGCGCGAACCGGGAGATGGCCCCGCACCGCAGGTAGTCGCCGTAGGAGAAGCCGCCGGGCAGGAAGACCGCGTCGACTCCGTTGAGATCGTGGTCGGCGTGCCACAGCGGAACGGCCTCGGCACCGGCCAGCCGCACGGCTCTCGCCGCGTCCTGGTCGTCGAGTGTGCCGGGAAACGTGACAATGCCCACTCGGGCAGCGCTCATGACTTTCGTCCCTCCGAGGATGCGCACGCGCGCGCCACCATCTCTTGCTGGCGGATGGCGGTCTGCGGCGGTGCCCACAATCTATCGGGTGCGCGGGCGTGCCTCTGTGAGGGCCTCCGGATGCGGACATGCCGCCGGTACGGCGAGGCGGCGGCCTGCCGTACGGAATGGGGGGATTGTCAGACGGCGGCGAGCTCGCGCGGCCGGGTGTCGGCCTCGTCCCACGCCAGCTGCTTGCGCAGGTGGACCGTGGTGCCCTGGCCGGGCGTGACGCCGAAGGAGATCTCGTCCACGACGGAGCGCATGATCAGCAGGCCGCGGCCGTTCTCGGTCTCGGGAGGCGGGAAGTGCAGGGGCATCGAGGGCAGTCCGCCGCCGTTGTCGGCGACGCGGACGTCGCACCGGCCGTAGCCGATGGCGGCCGTGACCTCGTAGCGGTTGGCGGGACCCCCGTGCCGTACCGCGTTGGAACATGCCTCGGACACGGCGAGCAACATGTCGGCGATGCAGCTTTCGCTTACGCTGAGTGAGCGCATAGCATCGCCGAGCACTCGCCTGACCATCGGTATGCCGATCGCATCCCGAGGCAGTGCCAACGAGAACTCAATATCCACCGGACCCCTCCCGGCGCCAGAACGTCACCTGGAGTAGGTTTCCCCGAGAAATCAGGGCTAACCGCAAAATCACGTTGTTGTTATTTAGTATTGGTAAGCCCGTGGGATTGTGGCACAGCAAAACCCGGCTTTAAGCCGCCAGGGGCAATTCTGGTGCCAAACGTACGCTTCTACCCCTCAACCCTCACGACGTAGTCCTCGATGACGGTGTTGGCCAGGAGCGTCTCGGCCATCTTTCGGACGTCCGCAAGTGCCGACTCGTCGGCGGGGCCGTCCAGTTCGATCTCGAAGCGCTTGCCCTGACGGACCGCGGAGACCCCGGCGAAGCCCAGCCTAGGCAGGGCTCGGGCGATGGCCTGCCCCTGCGGGTCGAGAATCTCCGGCTTCAGCATGACGTCGACGATGACGCGCGCCACTTGGGTCCTCCTGCGATGGCGATGGTGGTCGGGTGCCGAGGGTCAAGCCTAGTGCCAGGCAGACCAGCGGAATCGCCGGGATGACGTAACGCACGTCATAGGCGGCCAGGAAGGGCGGGGAGACGACCAGTGCGAGCGCCGCCACCCCCGGCAGCAGCGCGTCCCAGCGCCGACGGACCACCGCGGCGGTCAGCGCGCCGGCCAGGCCCAGCATCAGCACGGGGAAGGGCAGGTAGCCGAAGCGCTGGTAGGCGCGCAGCCATCCCGCGAACGGCTCGACGACGCGGGTGGCGGCGGGGCCGTCCTCGTAGGACTCGGCGATCTCCTTGACCGAGCCGTTCAGCGGGCGCTCGGCGGCGGGGAACTTGTAGGGCGTCTTCTCCTCCGCGGCGGTGCGCTCCCAGCGCAGCAGCTTGGCGAGGTCGACGGCCACCGCGCCGAGGTAGGGGCCGGGCTGGGCGAGGATCGCCTTCCTGGCGAACTCGCCGGCGAGCTGGTTGCGGTTGGCGGCGCCGGGCACCTTGAGCAGGGGCGAGAAGCTCTCCCACAGCCAGTACGGCGGGTAGGGCCGCTGCTCGACCGGCATGTCGGGGCAGAGCACGGCCAGGCGCTCCGGCGGCCTGATCACCGCGCAGTCGGCGAAGCTCATGGTCCTGGACCACAGGAAGTTGCCGTCCGCCTCGGTCAGCGCGAACTTGCCCTTCTCGACCTTGGTCCAGGTGGCGTACGCGCCGAGTGGTATGGCCCCGGCCACCACGAGGGCCAGCAGCGGGCGCCAGCCGTATCGTCGCCGGCTCCTCAACTTCGTATACCGGCGAATGAGCAGGTAGGCGGCGGTGAGGATGAGCAGGGGCAGGCCGACCGTGCGGGTGATCCCCGCGAGCCCGAGCAGTAGCCCGCCCACGGCGGCGGTGGCCGGGGTCACCCGCCAGACGATGAGCGTGATCGCGGCGCAGACCAGCACGATGAAGACGAGGTCGGCCATGATCATGTGCTCGAGCAAGACCATGAACTCGTCGAAGAGGATGGGCGTGACCAGCAGCGTGGCGCCCCAGCCGGGCAGGCCGCGGCGGCGTAGCAGCAGGTAGACGCCGACCGCGAGGGCCAGGCCGAGCAGGTGCTGCGCGACGGTGATCAGCGTGAGGCTGTGCGCGGGGCGCAGCAGCGCCAGCAGCAGGGAGTAGCCGGACGGGCGGGTGGTGCCGGGGGCGAGCTTCTCACCCAGGAACGCGAAGGAGTCGCCGAAGAACAGCAGCGACGGGGGATAGCCGAGGACGGCCAGCAGGCGCAGCGCGATCGCGGGTATCAGGGTGACGATCAGGGCGCGGTGTGCTGACACGGGAACTTCGCTTCCTCGGGAGACCGCGTTCCAGGTTAATAGGAAATGTCACCATCCCGATCGCCAGACAGGTCAGCGGGATGGCCGCGAGCACGTATCTGATGTCGTATCCGCTCACGAACGGCGGGACGGCCACCACCGCCACGGCCGCCAGCCCCGGCAGCAGCGCCTCGGGCCGCCGCCTGATCAACGCGGTCGCCAGTGAGCCGAGAAGGGCCAGCGTGAGCAGCGGATACGGCAGGTAGCCGAAGCGCTGGTAGGCGCGCATCCACCCGGCGTACGGCTCGACGAGGCGGGTGTCGGCAGGGCCCCGCTCGTAGTTCGCGGGCGCGGGATCCTTCACCGGCCGCTCCTCGCGCGGAAACTGGTACGGGTTGCGCTTGCCGGGCACCACCCGCGACGAGGTGCGCTCCCAGCGCAGCAACTCGCCGAGGTCCCTGCCCACGGCCACCAGGTACGACCCCGGCTGGGCGGCGATCGCCTCGCGGGCGAACCGCCCGGCCACCGCGTTGCGTTCCTTGACCGGGATCCGGTCGAGCGTCCCACCCCATAGCCAGAACGGCGGCGCCGCCCGCTTCCCGGCGGGCTGATCGGTGCAGAGCCGGGTGTCGGATGGCCGGATGATCCGGCAGTCGGCGAAGCTCATCGTCCGTGCCCACAGGAACATCCCGTCCGCCCTGGCCAGGGCCGGGGAGCCGGTCTCGGCGAACGCCCAGGCGGAGTACGCCAGCAGCGGCGCCATCCCGGCCGCCGCCAGTCGCAGCACCGGTCGCCACCCTGCCCGGCGCGCCGCCAGGTAGGCCAGGCCGAGCACGAGCACCGGCAGGCCGACCGTCCTGGTGAGCGCGGCGGCTCCGAGCAGCAGGCCGGCGGTGCCGTACCTGCTGCTGAGCAGGGTGAGCACGCCGCCCGTCAGCAGCGCGGCGAACAGCGCGTCGGCCATCACCATGTGCTCCATGAGGATGAGGAACTCATCGAACAGCAGCGGCGTGACGACCAGCGTGGCGCCCCACCCGGGCAGGCCGCGGCGGCGTAGTAATGCATAGACCGAAACCGCCAGGACGAGCCCGATCACGTGCTGCACGGCGGTCACCAGCGCCAGGCTGTGCGCCGGGCGGAGCAGGTGCAGGAAGATGGAGTAACCCGCAGGTCGGAACGTTCCAGGGACAGGCTCGCGGAGGTAGGTGAAGGAGTCGGCGAAGAACAGCAGGGCCGGGGGATGCCCGGCCATGGTCAGCACGCGCAACACCACGGCCGGGACCAGTGCCGCGACCAGAAACCAGTGGTTTCCGGGCAGCACAAAGACACGTGATGTCGATATCACGTCGGCTCCTTTGGCGGTCGTTTACCTCTTCTTGCCGCCTGTTGTCCAAAGGGTTCACGCCCGTTACGTGGGGAACTTGGACGACATGGGGCTTGCGCGAAGGGCTGTGAGTTCTGCCACCATGTCCCCATATGTGGACGAATCACCACCAAGTGGTTTGGACGCCCAGAAGGCCGGCCGCCGGTGGCAACCCCACCCACCCCGGCCCCTACTGCACAGGAGCGGCCATGAGCGAGCTTGTCGAGGTCATCATTAGACACAGCACCCTGGTCATGAGCCCGACGAAGGAGGGCTCGTGACCGTCGACGCCTCTCGTGGTGCTGAAGCACCCCCAGAGCTCGTCCAGTTGCTCACCCCCGAGGGCGAGCGAGTCGAGCACCCCGACTACGACATCGACCTGACACCGGAAGAGGTCAGGTCGCTCTACCGCGATCTCGTGCTCGTCCGCCGCATCGACCTCGGAGCGGTGGCGCTGCAACGCCAGGGCGAACTGGGCATCTGGGCATCGCTGCTCGGCCAGGAAGCCGCACAGATCGGTTCAGGCCGGGCGCTCACCGATTCCGACATGGCGTTCCCGACCTACCGCGAGCACGGCGTGGCCTGGTGCCGCGACGTCGACCCGGTCAAGCTCCTGGGTCTGTTCCGGGGCGTCAACCACGGCGGCTGGGACCCCGTCGAGCACAACTTCCACCTCTACACGATCGTGATCGGCAGCCAGACGCTCCACGCGGTCGGCTACGCCATGGGCATCCAGCGCGACGGCGGCGAGGGCGCCGCGATCGTCTACTTCGGCGACGGCGCCTCCTCCCAGGGCGACGTCAACGAGTCGTTCGTCTGGGCCAGCGTCTTCAACGCCCCGGTCGTCTTCTTCTGCCAGAACAACCAGTGGGCCATCTCCGAGCCGATCGAGAAGCAGTCCCGCATCCCGCTCTACCGGCGCGCCTCCGGGTTCGGCTTCCCCGGACTCCGGGTCGACGGCAACGACGTCTTCGCCTGCCTCGCGGTCACCCGCAAGGCGCTGGCCGACGCCCGCAGCGGTCAGGGCCCCACGCTGATCGAGGCCTTCACCTACCGCATGGGCGCCCACACCACCACCGACGACCCCACCCGCTACCGGGTCGCCTCCGAGCTCGAAGCCTGGAAGCTCAAGGACCCCATCGAGCGGGTCAAGGCGTACCTGTTCAAGCAGGAGATGGCCGACCAGGAGTTCTTCGACGCCATCGACGCCGAGGCCGAGCAGCTCGGCGCTGACGTGCGCCGGCGCTGCCTGGAGATGCCCGACCCCCAGCCGCTCGACATCTTCGACCACGTCTACCGCGAGCCGCACGCCCTGATCGACGAGGAGCGCGCCCAGTTCGCCGCCTACCTGGAAGGGTTCGAGGCATGAGCGAGCGGAGCGAGGTCATCATTAGACACAGCAGCTTGGTCATGAGTCCGACGAAGGAGGACTCATGACCGTGCTGAGCCTGTCGAAGGCGCTCAACGAGGGCATGCGCAAGGCCATGGAGGACGACCCCAAGGTCCTCATCATGGGCGAGGACGTCGGCAAGCTCGGCGGCGTCTTCCGCGTCACCGACGGCCTGCAGAAGGACTTCGGCGACGACCGGGTCATCGACACCCCGCTCGCCGAGTCCGGCATCATCGGCACCGCCATCGGCCTGGCGCTGCGCGGCTTCCGCCCGGTGTGCGAGATCCAGTTCGACGGCTTCGTCTTCCCGGCCGCCGACCAGATCATCACCCAGCTGGCCAAGATGCCCATGCGCTCGCTCGGGGCGATCAAGCTGCCCATCGTGGTCCGCATCCCGTGCGGCGGCGGCATCGGCGCGGTCGAGCACCACAGCGAGTCGCCCGAGTCGTACTTCACCCACACCGCCGGGCTGCGCGTCGTCGCCTGCTCCAACCCGCTCGACGCCTACTCGATGATCCAGCAGGCCATCAGCAGCGACGACCCGGTCATCTTCTTCGAGCCCAAGCGCCGCTACTGGGAGAAGGCCGAGGTCGACACCGGCACCACCGACTGGTGGACCCCCTTCGATCAGGCCTCTGTGGTACGGCAGGGCACCGACCTCACGCTCGTCGCCTACGGCCCCATGGTCAAGACCTGCCTGGAGGTGGCGGCCGCCGCCGCCGAGGAAGGCCGCTCCCTGGAGGTCATCGACCTGCGCTCACTCAACCCGCTGGACACCCCGCGCCTCATGGACTCGGTACGCAGGACCGGCCGGGTCGTCATCGTGCACGAGGCGCCCGTCTACAGCGGCTTCGGCGCCGAGCTCGCCGCCCGCATCACCGAGCAGTGCTTCTACCACCTGGAGGCGCCGGTGCTGCGGGTCGGCGGGTTCTCCACCCCCTACCCGCCGTCGAAGCTCGAAGAGCACTACCTGCCCGACCTGGACAGGGTGCTCGACGCCGTCGACCGCGCCTACGCCTACTGAGAGGGGGATCCCGTATGCGACGCGAGTTCAAGCTCCCCGACGTCGGCGAGGGACTGACCGAGGCGGAGATCGTCCGGTGGAAGGTGAAGGCGGGTGACGCGGTCAAGGTCGACCAGATCGTGGTCGAGATCGAGACCGCCAAGTCCATCGTCGAGCTGCCCATTCCGTGGGACGGGGTGGTCGCCGACCTGATGGCCGAGGAGGGCCAGACCGTCGACGTCGGCCTGCCCATCATCGCCATCGACACGGCCGCCGGGCAGGCGGCCGAGCGTTCCGAGGCGCTGGCCGACGACATGGTGCCCAGCCCCCCGGCTGAGGCCGCCGTGGAGCCGGGCGTTCACGGGAGCCCGGCGCCCAAGGAGGAGCGCCAGGCGGTCCTGGTGGGTTACGGCGTCAAGACCGGCGCCGCCCAGCGCCGCCCACGCAAGCAACCCGCCCCGGCCGCGCCATCAAGCCCGGCAGCCACGGGAACCGCGGGAGCCGCCGCTCCCGCGGCGTCGGGGGCGTCCACGGCATCCGGGGCATCCGGGGCGTCCGCGGCGCCTGTGGCCCCCGCCGCGCCTGTGGCCAACCCGGCCCGCACGGAGGTCACCGGCCCCACCCCGGCGAGCACGTCCGCATCGGAGGCCGGCCGTGTGGTCGTCCTGGCCAAGCCGCCGGTACGGAAGCTGGCCAAGGATCTGGGCGTCGACCTGACCACCCTCAGCGGCACCGGCCCCCAGGGCTCGATCACCAGGGAGGACATCCACGCCGCCGCCGAAGGCGCCACCCAGGAGGTGACGGCTCGGCCGGCCGTACAGGAAGAGCGCATTGCGATCAAGGGCGTGCGCAAGATGACCGCGCAGGCCATGGTGACCAGCGCGTTCACCGCCCCGCACGTCACCGAGTTCCTGCAGCTCGACGTGAGCGCGACCATGGAGGCCGTCCAGCGCCTGCGCGCGGTGCCGGACTTCGCCGAGGTCAAGGTCTCGCCGCTGCTGCTGGTGGCCAAGGCGGTGCTGGTGGCCGCCCGCCGCTACCCGATGATCAACTCGGCCTGGGACGAGCAGGCCCAGGAGATCGTGGTCAAGCACTACGTGAACCTGGGGATCGCCGCGGCCACGCCGCGCGGCCTGGTGGTGCCGAACGTCAAGTCGGCCCACACGCTGTCGCTGCCCGAGCTGGCCGAGGCGCTCGGCAAGCTCACCGAGACGGCCAGGGCGGGCCGGACGCAGCCGGCGGAGATGTCCGGCGGCACGTTCACGATCACCAACGTGGGCGTGTTCGGCGTCGACACCGGCACCCCGATCATCAACCCGGGCGAGGCCGCGATCCTGGCGTTCGGCCAGGTGCGGGACATGCCGTGGGTGGTGGACGGCGAGCTGGCGGTGCGCAAGGTGACGACGCTGGCGCTGTCGTTCGACCACCGGATCGTCGACGGCGAGCTGGGCTCGCTGTTCCTGCGTGACGTGGGCGCGATGCTGGAGGATCCGCTGCGGATGCTCGCCTGGAGCTGACGCCACCCGACAGGCCGCCGCCCGCGAAGGGTGGCGGCCTGTTGTGTTTTGTGGCTTCAAGGGGATTTACGAGATCCGATTTGGTTGTTAAGAAGGTTTATTAACAAACGGACTCATCCCAGCGGGGTGCCCCATGGCTCGATTACTCGTCGCGTTGTCGCTGCTCATGGCCGCTTTCGGAATC
This sequence comes from Nonomuraea endophytica, assembly GCF_014203235.1. Lineage (GTDB taxonomy): Bacteria > Actinomycetota > Actinomycetes > Streptosporangiales > Streptosporangiaceae > Nonomuraea > Nonomuraea endophytica. Next base: position 362,204 of record NZ_JACHIN010000012.1, read on the forward strand.
TCACTACCCGCCCATGCCGAGGCTCCGTCGGTGACCGCTCTGCCCGGTTACAAGATCCAGTCCTCGGCCAAGGTGAGTGATTCCGGCGCCGCCATCTCCACTCCGGGGTACGCCGCCACCGGCTGGTACCCGGTCGGCCCGCGCTCCACCGTCCTCGCCGGCCTCCTGGAGAACGGCGTCTACCCCGACCCGTTCTTCTCCACGAACATGCAGTCCATCCCCGCCGCCGACTTCGACGTGGCCTGGTGGTACCGGGCCGACTTCACGCTCGGCGCCGAGAGCGGCATGCGCACCATGCTCGACTTCAGCGGGGTGATCTCCGGGGCCGACGTCTGGGTCAACGGGACCCAGGTGGTCAGCGGCGCGGCCGGCGCGTACACGCGGCACGAGCGCGACATCACCGCCCAGGCACGCGCGGGCGTCAACTCCATCGCCTTCCGGATCAACCCCAACAACCCGAACAGCCATCTGACGATCGGCTGGATCGACTGGGTGCAGTTGCCGCGTGACGACAACATGGGCATCTTCCGCGACGTGCTGATCAAGCGGACCGCCGCGGTCTCGCTCAACAACCCGCACGTGATCACGAACCTCGCCGTGCCCGCCCTGGACCGCGCCGACCTGACGATCAAGGCCGACGTGCGCAACCACACCACCAGCCCGGTGACCACCACGGTCCGCGGCACGATCGGCGCGCTCACGTTCAGCCAGGACGTCTCCCTGGCCGCGGGCGAGACCAGGCGGATCACGTTCAACCAGACGATCGGCAATCCGCAGGTCTGGTGGCCGTACGCGATGGGCGCCCAGCCCCTCTACGACCTCGGCCTCACCGCGACCGTCGGCGGCGTCACCAGCGACACCGTCAGCGAGCGCTTCGGCGTCCGCAAGGTCGAGTCGGCCAAGAACGCCTCCGGCCGCCGCTACTACAAGATCAACGGCCGGAACCTCCTCATCAGGGGCGGCGGCTGGTCACCCGACATCTTCCTGCGGCCCAAGATCGGCTACCTCGAGGACAAGCTCCGCTACGTCAAGGACCTCGGACTCAACACGATCAGGATCGAGGGGCACCTGGAAGGCGACGAGCTCTACGACCTGGCCGACAAACACGGCATCCTGACCCTGCCCGGCTGGGAGTGCTGCAACAAGTGGGAGGGCTCCTTCTCCAGCGGCGACTACCCGATCGCCAAGGCGTCGATGCTGGCCGAGGCCGTACGCCTGCGCAACCACCCGAGCGTGATCTCCTTCCTCATCGGCTCGGACAACCCGCCGCCCGCGCAGAAGGAGACCGGCTACCTCGACGCGCTGACCCAGGCCGAGTGGCAGCTCCCGATCGTCCCGGTGGCCAGTGACAAGTCCAGCCCGCAACTGGGCAACTCGGGCATGAAGATGCCGGGGCCGTACGACTGGGTGCCGCCCAACTACTGGTACAACAAGCGCGAAGGCGGCGCGTTCGGCTTCAACTCCGAGACCGGCGCCGGGCCCGACGTGCCCACGCTCGACTCGCTCAAGCGCATGATGACCCCGGCCCAGATCGACTCGCTCTGGCAGAACCCGGGCGCCACGCAGTACCACCGCTCGCCCTCCAGCACCTTCAACAACCTGTCGATCTACCACAACGCCCTCAGAGGCAGGTACGGCGTGCCCTCCGGCCGCGAGGACTACGTGAAGAAGGCGCAACTGGCCCAGTACGAGGCGGTGCGAGCCCAGTTCGAGGCCTACGGCCGCAACTTCACCGACTCCACGAACCCCTCCACCGGCGTCATCTACTGGATGCTCAACAGCGGCTGGTCCTCGCTGCACTGGCAGCTGTTCGACTACTACCTCGACCAGGGCGGCTCCTACTGGGGCGCGCGCGAGGCCAACAAGCCGCTGCACGTCCAGTACTCCTACGACAACGACTCGGTCGTCGTGGTGAACTCCACACCGAACGCCGCCCAGAACCTCCAGGTCAAGACCGACGTCTTCAACCTCGACGGCACCGCGAAGTACTCCAACACCGCCACCGTCAACGTCCCCGCCGACGGCGGCAAGGCGAGCGCGGTCACGATCCCGTCCATCTCCGGCCTCAGCTCCACCTACCTGGTACGGCTGACGCTCCTGCGCGCCGGCGAGGAGATCGACCGCAACGTCTACTGGCTGTCCACCTCCGACGACGTCATCGACTGGTCGGGCAACACCTGGTATTACGTGCCGACCTCCAGCTACGCCAACCTGACCGGCCTCAACTCGATGCCCAGGACCTCCCTGAGCGTCACCGCGACCACGAACACGGTCACGATCACCAACACCGGCACCGCCCCGGCCCTCTACCTGGACGTCAGGATGGTCGACGCCGCGGGCACGCCGGTCCTGCCCGTCACCTGGTCCGACAACGCGATCAGCCTGTGGCCGGGGGAGTCGAAGACGCTGACCGCCAGCGGCACCGGCGCGAACGCCAGGGTCTCGGGCTGGAACACCGCCACGGTCACGGTCCCGACCGGCCCGCCGGACGTCGAACGGCCCACCCCGCCGACGAACCTGCGCGTCACCGGCACGACCTCGTCGTCGGTCTCCCTGGCCTGGGACCCGGCGACCGACAACGTCGGCGTCGTCGGCTACGACGTCCAGGGCGGCCCCTCGGTGACCGGCACCACAGCCACGGTCTCCGGTCTGCAGCCGGGCACGCCGTACACCTTCACCGTCCGCGCCCGCGACGCGGCGGGGCTCGTCTCCGACGCCTCCAACGAGGTCCAGGCCACCACCGGCAGCGGCCCGGCCGACTATCAGGCGGAGGACGCGGTGATCTCGCAGGGCGCGGTGGAGTCCAACCACGCCGGCTTCACCGGCACGGGCTTCGTCAACCTCGACAACGTGGTGGGCTCGTACGTGGAGTGGACCGTGAACGCCGCCGCCGCCGGCCCGGCGAACCTGGAGATCCGCTACGCCAACGGCACCGCGGTCAACCGCCCGCTCAACGTCAACGGCGCCACGGCCGACTTCCCCGGCACCGGCGCCTGGAGCGCCTGGCAGACGAAGACGGTGCCGGTCCAGCTCCAGGCGGGCGTCAACAAGATCAGGGCCACCTCGACCACGGCCAACGGCGGCCCGAACCTCGACCGCCTCATCGTGGTCCCGCAGCAGCCGGGCGCCGACCACCAGGCGGAGGACGCGGTGATCTCGCAGGGCGTGGTCGAGTCCAACCACGCCGGATTCACCGGCACCGGCTTCGTCAACTACGACAACGTCACCGGCTCCTACGTCGAGTGGACCGTCACCGCGGCCGCCGCCGGCACCGTGGACGCGGTGATCCGCTACGCCAACGGCACGACCGTCAACCGCCCGCTCAACGTCAATGGCGCCACGGTCGACTTCGCCGGCACCGGCGCCTGGACGACGTGGCAGACGAAGACCGTGCCGGTCCAGCTCCAGGCGGGCGTCAACAAGATCAGGGCCACCGCCACCACCGCGAACGGAGGACCCAACGTCGACCGGTTGTCGATCGGCCCCTAGGCTGACCGGCATGATCCGTCACATCGTGCTGCTGACCTGGTCAGAAGAGGCCACCGACGACCAGAAGGCCGCCGTGGCCGATGGACTGGCGGCGCTGCCCGCGGTGATCCCGCAGCTGCGCCGCTACGACCTCGGCACCGATCTCGGCCTGGCCGCGGGCAACTCCGACTTCGCGGTCGTGGCCGAGTTCGACTCGGTCGCCGACTACGAGGTCTACCGGGACCACCCCGTGCACCAGGCCGTCATCGCCGAGCACATCAAGCCGATCCTCGCCGCCCGCGCCGCGCTCCAGGTCGAGCTCTAGACCTCCGGGGGATTGTTCTCCCGGTGCATCAGCCGGTCATCAGAGGTACGGCCCCGCTTGGGCGCGAGCACGATGCTCAGCACCACCCCCACGCCGCCGACGATCATGAAGATCAGGCCGATGACGTCCATGCGGACAGCGCTGCCGAACACGTTGGGATCGATGGCGAATCTCAGGATCGCGCCAAGCGTGAGGAAGAAGATGCTGACCCCGACACCCATGGCGACCTCCGGAGGGAATGAGCGCGTACGCACTCGGTCATACCCGAGTATGAGTGATCGTCACGCGAGGCAGGTAAGTGGCTGGCCGCCGTTGTAGGCGATCATGTCCATGACGGCGGCCACGACGTCGATCTGTCCGCCTCTGGGCAGGCCGTCCAGTTCGGCGTAGGCGCGGTGGAGGTTGCCCACGATGCGCTCGGGATCCAGCAGCTCGGCCCACGGCCCCAGATCGGTCTCCCTGGCCGCCTCCAGCGGCGTCAGCCCGGCCGCGCGTCCCTGCTCGGCCGTGGCCAGCACGAACCGGGCGTAGTCCTGGCCCCGGTCGATCACCTCGGGCCCGCACGGCTCGCCGTGCCCCGGGACGATCGTCTCCGCGCCGAGCTCCCTGACGTGGTCGAGCACCTCGACCGTCCCGGCCACCGAGCCCGTCAGCATGAACGGCGTGCCGCCGTTGAACACCAGGTCGCCGGAGAACAGCACCCGGCGCTCCGGGATCCACACGTAGACGTCGTTGGTCGTGTGCGCCGCCGTACCCGGATGCCTGACCTCACACCTCAGCTCATCCACGTAAAGCGTGATCTGGTCGGTGAAGGTGAGGAACGGCGGCACCGCCTCAAGATCGCCCCACTCCACCTCGGCCGACCAGGCCGCCCGGTAGTCGGGGATGCCCTCGGCCAGGATCATCCGCCTGGCCAGCTCGTGCCCGACGATCGTGGCCTCCGGGAACAGGTAGTTACCGAACGTGTGGTCGCCGTGGTAGTGGGTGTTGACCAGCGTGGTGATCGGCCGGTCGGTCACCCGCGCGACCGCCTCGCGCAGCGCCCTGGTCCGCCGTTCCGTGGCGCAGGCGTCGATGCTGACCACGCCGCGCCGGCCGACGAGGAAGCCGGTGTTGTTGATCCACCAGCTCCCGTCGGGCTGCACGTAGGCGTGGATGCCGTCCGAGACCTCTTGCGCACGGGCCGAAGGCAGGGGGTGATCGTGCCGCGATGAGCTCATAGGGCGAAAATAGACCGCCCGCCGAGGTGGCGGACGGTCTTGGCGGACCTCTGGGTCAGAAGGCTTCTTCGGGAAGCTCCATCAGCTCCAGCCCGGTCGCGTCGAGGATGCGCCGCTCGGTGGCGATCCTCGGCAGGACGGTGCCGGAGAAGAAGGAGGCGGCGGCGACCTTGCCCTGGTAGAAGGCGTCCTCGCCCTCGGCCAGGCGGGTCAGGGCCACCTCCGACTGGCGCAGCAGCAGCCAGCCGATGATGAGGTCGCCGAGGGCCAGCAGGAACCTGGTGGAGTTCAGGCCGACCTTGTAGAGCTCGCCCGGAGCCTCCAGCGAGCCGAGCGCCCAGCCGGCCATCGTGTCGCCCATGGCCTTGACCTCGGCGGCGGCCTCGGCGAGGAGCTTGCGCTCCTCCTTCAGGCGGCCGTTGCCGGCGTCGGAGGCGGCGAAGGCGTTGATGTCGGCCAGCAGGGAGCCGACCGCGGCGCCCTGGTTGCGCAGGATCTTGCGGAAGAACAGGTCGAGACCCTGGATCGCGGTGGTGCCCTCGTAGAGGGAGTCGATCTTGGCGTCCCTGATGTACTGCTCGATCGGGTAGTCCTGCAGGTAGCCGGAGCCGCCCAGGGTCTGCAGCGAGCGGGAGAGCAGCTCGTAGGAGCGCTCGGAGCCGACGCCCTTGACGATGGGGAGGAGCAGGTCGTTCATGTCGTGCGCGGCCTGGTCGTCCGGGTTGATCTGGATGGCGTCCTGGAAGGTCGCGGTGAACATGACCAGCGCCCGCATGCCCTCGGCGTAGGCCTTCTGCAGCATGAGCTCGCGGCGTACGTCGGGGTGGTGGGTGATGGTGACGCGGGGGGCGGCCTTGTCGGTCATCTTGGTCAGGTCGGCGCCCTGGACCCTGGACTTGGCGTACTCCAGCGCGTTCAGGTAGCCGGTGGACAGGGTGGCGATGGCCTTGGTGCCGACCATCATGCGGGCGTGCTCGATGACCATGAACATCTGCTTGATGCCCTCGTGCACGTCGCCGACCAGGGTGCCGATGGCCGGGTGCTTGTCGCCGAAGGTGAGCTCGCAGGTGGTGGAGACCTTGAGCCCCATCTTCTTCTCGACGTTGGTGACGTACGCGCCGTTGCGCTCGCCGAGCTCGCCGGTCTCCAGGTTCACGTGGTACTTGGGCACCAGGAACATCGACAGGCCCTTGGTGCCGGGGCCGTGGCCCTCGGGGCGGGCCAGCACGAGGTGGAAGATGTTCTCCGACATGTCGTGCTCGGCGCTGGTGATGAAGCGCTTGACGCCCTCGATGTGCCAGGTGCCGTCGGGCTGCTGGATGGCGCGCGCACGCCCCGCACCGACGTCGGAGCCGGCGTCGGGCTCGGTGAGCACCATGGTGGCGCCCCAGTTGCGCTCGATGGCCAGTTCGGCGAAGCGCTTCTGGTCGGTGGTGCCGGTCTTCCACAGGGTGTAGGCGAAATTGGGGCCGGCGGCGTACATGTACAACGCCGGGTTGGCGCCCAGGACCATCTCGGCCGTGGCCCACGCGAGGGTCCGCGGGATGCCGGGGCCGCCCAGGTCGACGGGCAGGTCGAGGTGCGCCCATCCGCCGTCCACGAGCGCCTTGTAGGACTTCTTGACGCCGTCGGAGACGGTCACGGTGCTCGTGGCGGGGTCGAAAACCGGCGGGGTGCGGTCGCCCTCCTCGAACGAATCGGCAAGGACGGTCGTGGACAGTCGGTTGACCTCGTCGAGAATGCTCCGGGCGACGTCCTCGTCGACCTCCGCATAGGGCCCGGTGCCGAGGATGTCACGGCGGCCGAACACCTCGAAGAGGTTGAACTCCAGGTCGCGCACGTTGCTCTTGTAGTGGCCCATGGCTGCTGATCTCCTTGAACCGCGGCGTTAGTCTACTGGCCAGTAACCTTACTAGAAATGCTACCCGCGGGTAACCACTGGTATGCGTGGCATGCTCGTCTGCATGAACGCCGAAGAGCTCTCCGCCCTGTGGCGGGAGCGCCTGGGTTCGTGGGCCATTCCTCCGGAAATCCTGGAGAAGGCCCCGGCCGACCCGTGGGGCCACCACCCCGCCAGATTCGCCACGCGCACCGACCGCGCGCTGGCCGAGCCCGACCACGGCCCGACGATGACGCGCCTGGCCGAGGCTCTGCCCGAGGGCGGCACCGTCCTTGACGTCGGTGCGGGCGCCGGCGCCGCCTCGCTGCCGCTGCACGAGCACCTGGGCACGGTGATCGCCGTGGACACCTCACCCGAGATGCTGGCCGCGCTCGGCCCCAAGGCGGACAAGCTCGGCGTCGAGGTCATCCGGGTCGAGGGCCGCTGGCCCGACGTGGCGTCCGAGGTGCCCGTCGCCGACGTGGCCGTGGCCGCCCACGTCGTCTACAACGTGCCGGACCTCACCGGCTTCCTGCGCGAACTCGACGCGCACGCCCGCCACCGCGTCGTGCTGGAGCTCACCCACCGCCACCCGATGAGCTGGCTCGCACCGCTGTGGGAGCACTTCCACGATGTACGCCGCCCCGTGCGCCCCGTAGCGGAAGACGTGGTGGCGCTGGCCGCGGCGATGGGCTTCGGCGTGCGGGTGGAGGAGCGCGAGGCCCCGCTGGAGCGCTTCGGCACGCTGGAGGAACTGGCCGCCTCCGCCTGCCACCGCATCTGCCTCGACCCCGCCAGAGCCCCCGAGGTGGCCGAGACCGCGATGGAGCTCGGCATGTGGCCGGTGCCGCGTGACCGCTGGGTCACGATCTGGTGGGAATCATCGGAGAAGACCCGCCGTTAGACCAAATGAGCGACAAAAGCTCCCGGACGAGACGCGCCGTACCCGGTTCGCCAAGACGACGCACGACATTGTCGACTCGTTCGCAAGGGAGTGCATCGTTATGGCGTGGATCCTGCTCATCATCGCCGGAGCCTTCGAGGTGGTGATGGCCCTGTCGCTGAAGATGAGCAACGGGCTGTCGCATCTGTGGTGGACCATCTCGTTCCTGGGCTTCGCGGTCCTGAGCTTCGGCCTGCTGGCGTACAGCCTCAAGTCGCTTGAGGTCGGCACCGCCTACGCCGTCTGGACCGGCATCGGCGCGGTGGGCACCGCGATCGTGGGCATGATCGCCATGGGGGACAACGTGTCGTTCGCCCGGATCGCCAGCATCGCGCTCATCGTCATCGGCGTCATCGGCCTCAACCTGGCGGGCGGCGCCGCCCACTGACCCCCTCGCGGTCTCGGCCGTGCGGTCTGTTCCCCTGCCGCACGGCCGCATAACCTCCTTGACGGCTTTGGTGGTGTTCGATTGACTGGCTCGCATGATTGAGATCCATGCCGTCACCATCGACGCGGCCAACCCCTACGAGCTGGCCGCGTGGTGGTCGGAGGCCACCGGCCTGCCGCTCGGCGAAGGCGACGTCCCCGGCGACGACGAAGTCATGTTGCGCACCAAACAGGACCCCTACCTGCTGTTCGTCAAGGTCCCCGAGGGCAAGACGGTCAAGAACCGCATCCACTTCGACGTCAACGGCACCGAGGGCCGCACCCGCGACCAGGAGGTCGAGCGCCTCACCGGCCTCGGCGCCACGATCGCCTACGACCGCCGCACCGCGGACGGCGTCGGCTGGGTCGTCATGCGCGATCCCGAAGGCAACGAGTTCGACGTCTGCAGGAGCCAGGCCGAGAGAGGCTTGCCCGAATAAAGTTCGGTCGATCAGACTGAGCGGCATGAGCGAGCCAAGCGCGTCCGCACGCATCGAGATCGCCGCCCCCGCACAGCGGGTCTACGAGCTCATCACCGACCTCGCCAACCTCGGCACCTGGAACTCCGAGTGCCGCAGGGCCCGCTGGGTCGGCGAGATCAAGGAGCCCAGAAGGGGCGCGCGTTTCGTCGGCAGCAACCGCAACGGCGCCCGCCGCTGGTCCACCCGATGCACGGTCACCGCCGCCGAGCCCGGCCGCGCCTTCGCCTACCACGTGCGGGCCGCAGGCGTGCTCGACGTGGCCGTCTGGCGTTTCGAGCTGACCCCGACCGACGAGGGCTGCCTGGTCGAGCAGAAGACGTGGGACACCCGCGGCGCGTTCATGCGGGTCGTCGGCGGCTGGGCCACCGGCGTGCCCGACCGGGTCGGCCACAACACCGCGAACATGGCCACGACGCTGGAGAACCTCAAGCGCGTGGCGGAGCGCCGATGAAGGCGATCGTCTGCACCGAGTACGGCAAGCCCGTCGAACTCGTCGAGGCCCCCGACCCCGTCCCCGGACCCGGGCAGGTGCTCGTCGAGGTCGAGGCGGCCGGGGTGAACTTCGTCGACGGGCTCATGGTGCGCGGCGGCTACCAGATCAGGCCGCCGCTGCCGTTCACACCCGGGTACGAGGTGGCCGGACGCACTCCCGACGGCACGCGGGTCCTGGCCATCACCGGGCTGGGCGGGTTCGCCAGCCATGTGCTGGTGCACGCGGCGCAGGCCGTACCCCTGCCTGATCATCTGGACGCCGCGCGAGCGGCGGCCTTCGCGCAGAGCTACTGCACGGCGCTGTTCGCGCTGCGGGAGCGGGCGGGGCTGCGGCCGGGCGAGCGGGTGCTGGTGCTGGGCGCCGGCGGCGGGGTCGGGCTGGCGGCGGTTCAGGTGGCCAAGGCGCTGGGCGCGGACGTGCTGGCGGCGGCGTCGAGCCCGGCCAAGCGCGAGATGGCGATCACGGCCGGGGCGGACGAGGCCGTCGGTTACGACGACCTGAAGGCCACGGCGCGCGCCTGGGGGGTGGACGTGGCGGTCGATCCTGTCGGCGGCACGCTGTCGGAGCAGGCCCTGCGCGCGCTGCGCGAGCGCGGGCGGCTGCTCGTGGTGGGGTTCGCCTCCGGGGAGATCCCGCGGCTCCCCGCCAACCAGGTGCTGCTGCGCAGCCGCTCGGTCATGGGCCTGGACTGGGGCGCGTGGTCCATGACCCATGCGGCGGAGAACCGGGCGATGCTGGAGGAACTGCTGGCCATGCCGGGTATCGATCCCGTGGCGCCGCAGGTGCGGCCACTGGAGGAAGCGGGGCAGGCCATGGCGGATCTGGTGGAGCGGCGGGTCACTGGGAAGATCGTGCTCGTCCCTGCATGGCGAACGTCATGACGGCCGCGATCAGGTAGACCAGCGCGCCGTGCCACAGCGCGTCCCATGCGGCCCCGAAGACGCCCTCGCCGTCGAGCACCAGCTGCACCGGGTAGTCCAGGACGGCCGAGATTCCGGCCGGCAGGAGCGCGAACTTCCACGGGTGCTTCAGCGACCACATCCTGGCCTGGCGGGTCACCCGGTCGCTCACGTCCGGCTTGGCGACCGCGCCGATCGCGGCGATCAGCGCGAACAGGTTGATGCCCAGGCCGAGCGCCCAGGACATGTCGTCGAACCCGGAGAACACCCAGGCGATGGCGGCGGTGGCGCCGCCACCGACCACGGCGGCCTTCCAGGGGGCGCCGCGGAGGGCGGCGCCGGAAAGCGACATCTCGTCGCGTCGGCTGATTTCGTTCATGGCCTCAGGTTGCCCTTTCGCGGCCCTTGTTCACATCGGGGATGGACCCTGACCCGTCCCTGACATGATGCCGACATGCCTGAATTCACCATTGAGCGCCTGACCACGGCCGACGCCGAGCGCCTGCGCGAGGTACGGCTGCGCGCCCTCGCCGACTCTCCCGACGCGTTCGGATCCACCTACGAGCGCGAGGTCGCCTTCCCCGCGGAGAAGTGGGTCGAACGCCTGGAGAACCCGGATTCGGTGTTTTTCGTCGCCACGGCGGACGGTGCGATCCACGGCATGGTCTACGGCCTCGCCGAGCGGCCGGAACACGTGCACCTGCTGTCCATGTGGGTCGCCCCGGAGGCCAGGGGCGCCAAGGTCGGCTCGCGGCTGGTGGACGAGGTGATCGCCTGGGCACGCGGCAGGCAGGCCGAGGAGGTCGAGCTCTGGGCCGTCGACGTGAACACCGCCGCCCGCGCCCTGTACGCGGGCAAGGGCTTCGTGCCGACGGGCAAGGTCATGGGCCTGCCGTCCAATCCGTCGCTCCAGGACTCCCAGTACGTGCTGTCGCTGGTGTTCCGCGCGGCGCGGGCCGAGGACGTCCCCGCCGTGGTGGCCCTCATCGCCGACGACGCGGTCGCCGCCCGGCGCACCGGCACGTACGGCCCCGCCCACGAGGCCGCCTTCGCCGCCATCCGGGCCGACCCGAACAACGAGCTGATCGTGGCCGAGCTGAAGGGCGAGATCGTCGGCACGATGCAGCTCACCTACATCCCCGGCATCTCCCGCAACGGCGCCACCCGGCTCCAGGTCGAGGCGGTACGCGTCGCCGCCCACCTGCGCGGCCAGGGCTGGGGCCGCAAGATGATGGAGTGGGCGCACGCCAAGGGCCGGGCCCGAGGCTGCGTGATGGTGCAGCTCACCTCGGACAAGCAGCGCGAGGACGCGCACCGCTTCTACCGCTCCCTCGGCTACGCTCAGTCCCACGAAGGGTTCAAGCTGCCGCTCACACCGGCGTGAGCTCGACGATGTTGTCGTGGTAGACGGCGCCCTTGCCCATGTCGGCGTCGCGCTCGTCCACCACGGCGTTCGGGCCGGCGCCGCCGGGCGAGAACTTCGGCCAGCGCCCCTTGGGCGAGGCCACGACCCCGGCGGCCACCCGGTCGCTGATCTCCACGTCGGCCAGGAACTCGCCGTTGGCGTTGTGCACCCGCACCCGCTGCCCGTCGGCCAGCCCGCGCGCCGCAGCGTCGGCCGCGTTGACCAGCACCACGGGTGCGTGCTCAATGACGCCACCGCTTCGCTCCTCGTTGGCTCGTCCCTCGCTCTCTCGTCGCGAGCTCCTTGGCTTGTCTGATCGCCTGCGCAGCTCCGGGTTGTTGCCGAAGATCGTGTTGAGGAACGTGTGCGCGGCCGGAGTGATCAGCGTCAGCCCGTCCTTGCCCGCCGTGTGCGGCGGCACGTAGGCCTTGCCGGGCGGCGGGAAGCGCAGCCGCCCCGACCGGGTCGGGAAGCCGTCGGCGAAGGGCGCGAATGGCTTGGGGTAGCTCATCCGCATCCAGCCCTCCTTGCGCAGCCGGTCCAGCGTGACGCCCTCCAGCGACGGATGCCCGCTCGACAGCAGCTGCTCGGCCAGCTCCAGGTCCGTGTCGAACAACGACGGCTCGGTCATGCCCATGCGCTCGGCCAGCCGGCGGAACGTCTCCGTCGTCGACAGGCACTCGCCGGGCGGTGACACGGCGGGCTCGTTCCACAGCAGGTAGAGGTGGCCGTAGCCGGCGTGCAGGTCCATGTGCTCGGTCTGCATGGTCGCGGGCAGCACGATGTCGGCGTAGTCGGCGGTGTCGGTGGGGAAGTGCTCCATGACCACCGTGAACAAGTCGTCGCGCAGCATCTCGCGGCGGATCCTGTTGGTGTCGGAGGTCGAGGCGAGCGGGTTGGCGCCGTAGACGAACAGGCACTTCACCGACGGCAGCTCGGCGGCCAGGCGGGTCATGGCCAGCGTGCGCACCGGTTCGGCCAGCAGGTCCTCGCGGGTGTCGATGGTGAAGTGCACGTGGTCGCTGGTCGAGTACGCCACGCCGCCGCCCGGGTGGCGCCAGTCGCCGGTCACGCCGGGGATGGCGGTGATCGTGCGCATGGCCGTACCGCCGCCGGCGTGGCGCTGGATGCCCATCGTGGCGCGGATCGCGGTGGGGCGGGTGTGGGCGAGCCTCATCCCCAGGCTGTGGACGGTCGCGGCGGGGATGCCGGTGATCTCCGCCACCCGTTCCACCGGATATTTCAGGATTTCTTCGCGGAAGTCATCCCAGCCCTCGGTATGTGCGGCCAGGTACTCCTCGTCCTGCGTGCCCTCGGCCAGCACCACGTTGAGCAGCCCGAGCGCCAGCACCGCGTCCGTGCCCGGCCGGATCGCGATGTGCTCGTCGGCCTGGTCGGCGGTGCGGGTCCTGATCGGGTCGATCGCCACCACGTGCGCGCCGTCGGCCCGCGCGTCCTGGATGAACTTCCACAGGTGGTGCCCGCTGGTCAGCGTGTTGGTGCCCCAGAGCAGGATCAGCTTGGCCCGCGCGATGTTCTCCGGGTCCATGCCGCCCGCGGTGCCGTTGGCTCGCCGCAGCCCTGAGGAACCCGCGGACGAGCAGATGTTGAGCCAGTGCCGGGAGGCGCCGAGCATGTTCCAGAACCGCCGCCCCGCCACGCCCTCGCACCCCTGCACGTACCCGAGCGAGCCGGTGCCGTTGTAGGGCCAGATGGCCTCGCCGCCGTGCTCGTCGACGATGCCCCGCAGCCGCGTGGCGATCTCGTCGAGCGCCTCGTCCCAGCTGATCCGCTCGAACTGCCCAGACCCCTTGGGCCCGGTACGGCGCAGCGGATACAGGATCCGGTCAGCGGCCCGCGTGTGCTCCAGATACCGATTCACCTTCACGCACAGCGCGCCCCGCGTATACGGCTGGTCGGGATTCCCGCGCATCTTGACGGCCTCGCCGTCCTCGACGGTGACGATCCAGGAGCACGTGTCGGGGCAGTCCAGCGGACACGCCCCCAAAACCTGCAGATTTCCCGACATAACGCACAGCTTACGAAAGAGCGCCCCGGAGGTTCCCCCAGGGCGCTCCGGCACCGTCAGCTCGTCGCCGAAGGCACCCCGTCATGGGCGACGGTGGCGGCCATCCGCGCCGCGGGCGGCGTGTGCGGCGCCCCCGGCTTGTGGATGGCGTCCAGCGCCGCCTTGCTGTAGGTGTACTTGGCGGCCAGGGCCGCGATCGCGTCGGAGTTCACGTCCAGCGCGGTCTCGTCGACGTTCTTGATCGTGTCGCACTCGCCGTGGTAGCACGGGTCGTACGGCTCGCCCGCCGTACCTCCGAAGAGCTTGGCCTCTTCCTCGGTCTTCTTCTTCTCGGCCCCGGTGAACAACCCGCCACCGGCGATCCCGGCGTCGATGAAGGCCTTGTAGTCCGAGCGCCCGTCGAACTCGCTCGGCTTGAACGGCAGGCCGCGACCGGAGTAGAACCCCTGGAAGTCCTTCTCCAGCTGCGCCGACCCGGCCGGACCCGGCACCCCGAACGCATCGCCGTCACCGTCGTAGATGTGGTACGCGAAGTTCGGCGAGCCGATCATGTCGTAGTTCAGGTAGAGCCCGATCGCGTTCTTCTGCTCCTGCGACAGCGACTCGACATAGTGCTTCGACCCCAGCAGCCCGAACTCCTCCGCGCCCCAGAACCCGAACCGCACCTTGTTGACCGGCTGGAACCTGGCCATCTGGAGCGCCACCTCCAGCACGCCCGCCGAGCCCGAGCCGTTGTCGTTGATGCCCGGCCCCTCCTGAACGCTGTCCAGGTGGGCGCCCATCATCACGACGTTGTCGGCCCGGCCGCCGCGCGACTCGGCGATCACGTTGTAGGTGGTGCGCTGCTCGATCAGCGGGTCCCAGTTCAGCTTCACGGTGGCCCCGGGCGTCGCCGCCAGGTCGGAGCCCACGGCGAAGCTCGTGAAGAAGGACGGGATCGTGATCGAAGGGTCGCTCAGCGCCGGGTTGAGGTCCACGTCGGTGCGGCCGGGCTGGCCCTCGTTGAGAACGATCACCGCGCTGGCCCCGGCGTTCTGCGCGTTCTTCGCCTTGACCCCGAAGTTGCAGGTGCCGCGCTGCAGCAGCGCCACGCTGCCCTGGACGAACCCGGCGAAGTCGGCCGCCTCACAGCCCGAGGTGGACGACGGCTGGGGCGTCGGCGGCAGCACCAGGTCCACGGCCTGGATCGGCCCGGTGACGCCGCCAGCGGGGGAGTCGCCCATCGCCACGTAGTCGTTGAAGAAGCCGTTCTTGTACGCCTTCGGGCTGGGCGAGAGCCGTTCGAGCACGGGCTTGGTGCGGTAGCCGTCGAAGGTGAACTCGAACGGCTGGACCGTCACCTTGTAACCGACGGCCCGCAGCAGCGTGGCCACGTAGTCACGTGACAGCTCGTGGCCGCGGCTGCTGGAGACGCGGGTGCCGCCGCCGGCCTTGGCGATCAGGTCGAGCACCCGCAGGTGGCGTTCGACGTGCTTGCCCTTGACGGCCTGGACGAGCTGGCGGGCGGGATCGCGGCCGTGATCGGCGTACGCGGGAGCGGACAGGGCCAGGGGGGTGACGAGTGCGAGCGCGGCCGCACCCAGCACGCCTGCGGACAGGCGACGACGCATATGGCTCCTCGGTGAAGGTGGAACGAACCCCCCGATAGCGTGAAAAGTATTCTGAAGGGGGGTTGTTGGGGAAGATGTTGCCCCGGAGTTGTTATGCGGCCAGGCGAGATACCACTGCAGCGACCGCATCCGCCGTCACCTCCAGCACCTTCACGCTGACGTTCCGCAACGTGTCGCAGGCCTGGTGGTAGCACTTGTCGAGCGGCTGGCCCGCCGTACCGCCGAACTGACCGGCTTCTTTCTCCGTCTTCTTCTCCTCGCCGCCGGTGAACAACCCACCGGAGGCGATCCCGGCCGCGACGAACGGCGCGTAGTCCGAACGGCCCGTCAGATCGCCCGCGCGGAACGGCAGCCCGCGTTCACGGAAGAACCGCTGGAACGCCCGCTCCACCCGGGCCGAGCCCTTCGGCCCCGCTCCCGCGCCCGTGCGCTCGGAGTCGTCGCCGTCGTAGATCGCGAACGTGTGGTTCGGCGAGGCGATCATGTCGAGGTTCAGGTAGGCCGCGATCTTCTTCCGCTCGGTCTCCGGCAGGCTGCGCACGTAGTGGCCGGACCCGAGCAGGCCCACCTCCTCCGCGCCCCACCAGGCGAACCGCACCGGCTTCCGCAACGGCGTGCGCGCCGCCCGCAGCGCGATCTCCAGGATCGCCGCGCTGCCCGAGCCGTTGTCGTTGATGCCGGGCCCGTCCAGCGTCGAGTCCAGGTGCGCCCCGACCATCACCGCCCGGCCCGCGCCCCGCGTCTCGGCCAACACGTTGTGCGTGATGCGCTCCTCGCTCACGGTCTTCGTCGCCACCCGGACCTTCTTCAGCTTGACCACCTGCGCGCCCGCCTCCGGCGGCACCCCCACGACCGGGATCGGCTGCGGCGCCCCCGCGCTGCCTGCGAAGGAGCCCTTCGGGTCGACCACGATCAGCGCCTTGGCGCCCGCCGCGGCCGCGTTGCGCGCCTTCACCTCGAACATGCACGTCCCGCGCCGCGTCACCGCGATCCGCCCGGCGCGAAAACCCTTGAAGTCACGGGCCGCGCACCCCTCGCCCGCCTCCTGCGGGGCCGCGTCCACGTCGCCGCTGCCGGAGTACCTCAGCGTGGTGACCCCGGTGAGCCGCCGCCCGCCGCCTTCGACCACCGCCGGCGCCAGCTCCCGATAGAAGTCGAAGGCGAACGGCTGAAGCCGCACGGTGTAACCCGCGTCACGTAGCCGCGCGGCCACATAGGCTGCAGATGCGTCGTATCCGGGCGTCCCGGCTGCCCGGGTGCCCCCGTGTGCGTCAGCGATGGCTTGGAAGGCCTGGAGATGTCCTAGTACGTTGTCCACCTTGACCGCATCTACGAGCGGTTCGCCCGGCGCGGCTAGGGCCAGGATCAGCATCGTATGAGTGATCATGGCCTGAGGATGCCAACGTTGGCCGCGGACCGGGGTTAGACGCGACGTCGCTGGTCGAGTCCTTACCCGGGGCGTTGACTCAGGTGACGATTGGGGACACTAGAGGCCAAAGATCGTACGGTCTGGCCCGGAAGGTGCAGAATCGCGGACGGTGGCGGAAATCAGAGAACGCGACGACGCGGCGGACCTCTCGGAGAGGGAACCGGCCGTGGTTGAGCCGCGCCACGAAACGGAGGCCGACGACAAGGACCCGGAGGTCTACGTCGTCGAACCGCTCCTGCCGCAACGCCTGCGCCGCCCCTCCGACCTGCTGCGCTTCATCGCCGCCCTGCTCGCGCTCGCCGCGGTCGTCCTGCTGTCGCTGGTCGCCAAGCAGACGCTGAACGGCCTGGCCGGCGACGTCGCCGAAGGCGCCAACCTCGTCCCCAACCTGCTCAGCCGGGTCGCCGCCTTCCTCGGCGGCGGCGCGGTCCTCATCGTGCCGGTCGCCTTCGCGGTCGAGCGCGTCTTCCACCGCGACGGCCTGCGCGTGGCAGAAGGCCTCATCGCGGCGATCATCGGCCTGGTCGGCTCATTCCTCATCGGCGAATGGGTCATGTCCTCCGACGCCGCCGGCGACCTGCGGCAACTGCTCACCGGCAACCGGCCGGGGGTGGAGCCGTTCAACACCCTGCTCGCCTCGGTGGTCGCCTACAGCACCGCCGTACGCATCTCACGAAGACCCACCTGGCGGGCGCTGATCTGGACCGTCATCGCGCTCGACGTGCTCTCGCTGTTCACCAGCAAGCAGCTCACGCTGCCCAGCGCGATGGTCACGATCGTGGCGGGCATGGCCATCGGCTACGGCACCCTGTACGGCGTCGGCAGCCCCAACACCCGGCCACCCGGCACCGCGGTGATCGCCGCCCTGCGCAAGCTCTCCTTCCAGCCGATCAGCGCCCGGCGGATCGAAGACGACCACCAGGGCAGCCGCCGCTACGCCGTCGGGCTCCACGACGGCAGCAGCCTCGACGTCACCGTTCTCGACCGTGACCGGCAGGTGGCCGGCCTGCCGTACCGGCTGTGGCGGCGCATCAGGCTCAACTCCGAGACCAGGCGCAGGGCGATCAGGTCGCTGCGCGCGGAGCTGGAACGCGAGGCGCTCATGGCCTACGCCGCGCAGGCGGCGGGGGCCTCGACCCCGCGCCTGCTCGGCACCAGCGAGGTCGGCACCGAAGCCGCGCTCCTCGCCTACGAGCACCTCAGCACCCGCCCGCTCGACGCGCTGCCCGACTCCGAGATCGACGACGACCTGCTCGCCCAGATCTGGGAGCAGCTCGAACTGCTGCGCCTGCAACGGCTGGCCCACCGGCGGCTGACCGGCGACAGCATCCACGTCGACACCGAGGGCCGGGTCGTGCTCACCGACGCCAGGAGCGGCGAGATCGCCGCCGGCGACCTGCTGCTGCGGCTCGACGTCGTCCAGCTGCTCACCTACCTCGCGCTGCGCGTCGGAGCAGAGCGCTCGGTCGCCTCCGCCGCCCGCGTCGTGGGCGAGGACGCGCTGGCCGGGGCGATGCCGCTGCTGCAGAAGATCGCGCTGACCCGGCAGACCCGGTCCGCGCTGGCCAAGGACAAAGGCCTGCTGTCGGCCATCCGGGAGCAGATCGAGGCGCTGAAGCCGCAGGCCAAGATCGAGGAGATCCGGCTGGAGCGGTTCCGGCCGCGCACGCTGGTCACGATCATCGCCAGCACGCTGGCCGCCTACTTCCTGCTGTCCCAGCTCAGCCAGGTCAACCTCGTCACCGTCATCACCACGGCCAACTGGGCCTGGTCGCTGCTGGCGCTGGCCGCCTCGTTCGTCAGCTTCATCGCCGCCGCGCTCATGCTGCGCGGGTTCGTCCCCGAGTCACTGCCGCTGTGGCGGACGGTGCTGGTGCAGTTCGCCTCGTCGTTCGTGAAGCTGGTCGCGCCGCCCGCGGTGGGCGCCGTCGCGATCAACACCCGCTACCTGCAGAAGCGCGGCATCCCGCCCGCCTCGGCCGTGGCCAGCGTGGGCGCCTCGCAGCTCGTCATGCTGATCGCGCACATCAGCCTGCTGCTGCTGTTCGCCTACATCACCGGCTCCAACACCGCCACGTCGTTCACGCCCACGCGCGGGCTGGTCCTGGTGATGCTGGCCGTCGCGGTGCTGATCGTCGCCGTGCTCGGCGTGCCGCCGCTGCGCAGGATGCTCACCAAGCGGCTGCGCTCACTCTTCTCGAACGTGCTGCCGCGCCTGCTGGACGTGCTGCAGTCGCCCCGGAAGATGTTCGAGGGCTTCGCCGGCACCGTGATGATCACGATCGCGTTCGTGACCTGCCTCGACGCCTGCGTCTCCGCGTTCGGCGGCGACATCTCCTTCACCGCCGTCGCCGTGGTCTTCCTGACCGCCAACGCGATCGGCTCGGCCGCGCCCACACCTGGTGGTCTGGGCGCGGTCGAACTCGCGCTCGCGGGCGGCCTCACGGTGGCCGGCGTCGACAGCGCCGTCGCCACCTCCGCCGTCCTCCTCTACCGCCTGCTCACCTTCTGGCTCCCCGTCCTCCCGGGATGGGCAGCTTTCACGTGGTTGCAGAGGCATGAGGCGCTCTAACGGGCTACTAGTTTGTCGATCTGAGCTAGCTCGTCCTCGGTGAAGGCGGGGCCGTTCACGCAGGCCACGTTGTCCTCAAGCTGCTTCACACTGCTCGCCCCGATCAGCACGCTGGTGACCCGAGGGTCGCGCATGGCCCAGGACAGCGCCATCTGGGCGAGCGTCTGGCCACGCTGCTCGGCGATGCCGTTGAGACTACGGGCCAGCTCCCGGTCGCGCTCCGCCCGCTCGGCCGACAGGAACCTGCTGGTCGCCGCCCGCGAGTCCGCCGGCACGTCCTTCAGATAGCGGTCGGTCAGCAGCCCCTGCGCCAGCGGCGAGTAGACGATGCAGCCCATCCCCGCGTCCTCCAGCGCGTCCAGCAGCCCGTCCTCGATCCACCGGTTGATCATCGAGTAGGACGGCTGGTGGATCAGCAGCGGCGTACCCAGCTCGCGCATGATCCTGGCCGCCTGAGCGGTCTGCTCGGCCGAGTAGTTGGAGATGCCCGCGTACAGCGCCTTCCCCGACCGCACCGCGTGGTCCAGCGCGCCCATCGTCTCCTCGAACGGCGTCTGCGGATCGGGCCGATGGCTGTAGAAGACGTCGACGTGGTCGAGCCCCATGCGGGTGAGCGACTGGTCGAGGCTGGCCAGCACGTACTTGCGCGACCCCCACTCCCCATACGGCCCCGGCCACATGTCATAGCCGGCCTTCGTCGAGATGATCAGCTCGTCCCGGTACCTCGCGAAGTCCTGGGCGAAGATCGTCCCGAAGTTGCGCTCCGCCGAGCCGTACGGCACGCCGTAATTGTTGGCCAGGTCGAAGTGCGTCACGCCCAGGTCGAAGGCCCGCCGCAGGATCGAGCGCGAGTTCTCCAGCGGACGGTCGTCGCCGAAGTTGTGCCACAACCCCAGCGACACCGCGGGCAGCTTGAGCCCGCTCCGCCCGCTCCTGTTGTACGGCATGCGGTCCTCATACCGGCCCTCGTCGGCCTGGTAGGTCATGCGGTGCCCCTCTCGATGATCCAGGAGAGCGCGAACGCCTCCTCGCGCCACGCGTCGTAACGTCCGCTGCGTCCCCCGTGCCCGGCGCCCATCTCCGTCTTCAGCAGGAACGGCCCGCCGTTCGCGACCGCCCGCAGCCTGGCGATCCACTTCGCGGGCTCGTGGTAGAGGACGCGCGTGTCGTTAAGGCTCGTGATCGCGAGGATCGGCGGGTACGGCCGGCCGTCCACGTTCTCGTAAGGCGTGTAGCTCTTCATGTAGGCGTAGACATCGGAGTTGTGCAGCGGATCGCCCCACTCGTCCCACTCAATCACGGTCAGCGGGAGCGACGGGTCGAGGATCGTGTTCAGCGCGTCCACGAACGGCACCTCGGCCACCACGCCCGCGAACTCTTCCGGAGCCAGGTTCCCGACCGCGCCCATCAGCAGGCCGCCGGCCGAACCGCCCCTGGCGATCACCCGCTCGCTCCAGCCCGCCGCCTTCAGGTGCTTCGCGGCGGCCACGAAGTCGGTGAAGGTGTTCTTCTTGCGGGTCATCTTGCCCTCTTCGTACCAGCGGCGGCCCATCTCGCCGCCGCCGCGCACGTGCGCGATGGCGAAGACGAACCCGCGGTCGAGCAGGGACAACCTGGCCACGGAGAAGCTCGGGTCGATGGAGGTCTCGTAGCTGCCGTAGCCGTACAGGACGGTGGGAGCGGGCTTGGCGGCGTCCTTGCGCCTGACGATCGAGATCGGGACGCGGGTGCCGTCCTCGGCCGTGGCCCACTCGCGGACCTGCTCGTAGTCGCCCGGGTCGTAGCCGCCGAGCACCGGACGCTGCTTGAGCAGGATCAGCTCGTGCGTGGCCAGGTCGTAGTCGTAGACGCTGGGCGGCGTGATCATGCTCGTGTAGGCCAGCCGGAGCCTGCCGGTGGAGAACTCGGGGTTGCCCGCGGGCCCGACGTCGTAGAGGGGCTCGGGGAAGTCGATCTCGTACGCGTCCGCGTCCTTGGGCAGGATCCGCAGGCCGGTGAGACCGTCGCGGCGGAAGTGCACCACGGCGTGGTTCTCGAAGGCGTCGATCTCCAGCAGGCGGGTGTCCTCGCGGTGCCCGATCAGCGGCGTCCATTCGCCGGGTGAGCCGAGCGGGGCGGTGGCGATCTCGAAGTTCTCGGCGTCCTTGTTGTGCAGGACGTAGAAGAAGTCTCCGGCGTGCTCTATGCCGTATTCGACGCCGGTCTCGCGGGGGCGTACCAGCTGGAACTCGCCGGAAGGGTCGTCGGCGGCCAGGAGGCGCACCTCGCTGGTGATCTTGCTGCCGGCGCCCAGGACCAGGTAGCGCTCGCTGCGGGTCAGGCCGATGCCGACCCAGTAGCGCTCGTCGGACTCCTCGTAGACCAGGACGTCGTCCTGGGTGCCGAGCGTGTGGCGGTAGACCTGGTAGGGGCGCCAGGCGTCGTCCACCCGGGTGTAGAAGAACGTCGAGCCGTCGGCCGACCAGGCGCCGCCGTAGAAGATGTCCTCGATCTCGTCGGGGAGCGTCTCGCCGGTGGTCAGGTTCTTGAAGCGCAGGGTGAAGCGCTCGGCGCCCTTGTAGTCGGTGGAGTAGGCCAGCATCGTGCCGTCGGGGGAGACCGCGCTGGTGCCGACCGAGAAGAACGGGCTGTCGCCGGCCAGCTCGTTGCCGTCCAGTAGCACCTGCTCGTGGTCGAGCACCTTGCCCGGTTGGATCTCCGGAGGTTCGTCGCCGGTGGCGGGGACCCGGGAGGAGACGGCGTATTGCTTGCCCTCCTCGGTACGGGTGAAATACCACCAGGCGCCCTTACGGCTGGGCACGGACAGGTCGGTTTCCTGCGTTCTGCCCTTGATCTCTTGGAAAACCTGCTCCTGGAGGTCGGCCAGGTGAGCGGTCTCCTGTTTGAGATACGCGTTCTCGGCTTCCAGATAGGAGATCGTGTCCGGATCTTCCTTGTCGGTCAGCCACGCGTATTCGTCGATCACGGTGTCGCCGTGATGGAGACGCTCAGTCGGGACCCTCTTCGCCGTCGGCGGCGTGTTCCTGCTCACGGGGGGAGTCTATGTTCGGCTGTGATCGTTCTGTGTTGCGGAAGGTGTCCCGAGCGGTCTGGGGCGCTGCTAATCTTCTAAAGCCGACGCAGTGCGGCGCAACCAACCACCTCTCTCGGGTGGCTCTGGCGTGTGCTGGGTCGGTATCCCCTTGCAACGCGCTGGTTCTGATGATCGATTTGCTTGTCGGTCTCGGAGCGAGTAAGTTAGAGGGGTTGCCCCGGAGACGGGGTGGTCGAAATTCCCGCAGGTCAGCCCGCGAGTGTCAATTTGACATCAAGCGGACCGGCTGAAAGAATTAAGACACGAAATGAGCCGCTGGAAAACGCGTCCGTTTCTTGAGAACTCAACAGTGTGTTAAAAGCCAGTGCA
>NZ_JACHIN010000013.1:0-246831 GCF_014203235.1 Nonomuraea endophytica
GTCATGTACGGCCGGGCGGCATGGCTGGAGGAACGCGGGCTGATCCTGCCGGGCCAGCGCTATGAGGAACTCGTGGTGATCCGCGCGGAACACCTCCCTGTGCCCTCGGCTGCCCGTCCAACGGCTGAGGTCGGCGATGCCGTCCGGTGACGGATCTGCCCTCAGGTCGCATGTCTGGCCGGGCCCTGTCCCTGGGTGGGGGCGTCGCTTTACCGGGTCGCGGGCAGGCCGGTAGCGCACACCCACGCAGCCCAGGGAGGGCCCGAACATGGACAACGAATTCTTCCAGCGCAAGGTGCAAGCACGTCTCGCCGGCTTCGATCTCGACAGGGACGGCGTGATCACCCAGGCGGACGTCGACACGGTGACCGACCGGGCGCTGGGTGCCTACGGGCTGACGGCGACCTCGCCCCAGGCCAAGGCCCTCAAGGCCGCGGCCGGGACGTTTTGGCGACAGGTGGCCGCCCAGGCCGACGGAGACCGTGACGGCAAGATCTGCCAGGAGGAGTTCTTCCTCGCCGCCTCGGCGTTTCAGCAGGCGGCGCAACCCTGGGTGCGGGCCTTGGTCGCGGCCGCCGACACCGACGGCGACGGCTGGCTTACCGCCCAGGAGAGCCGATCCATCCTGCGGGCGCTCGGCGCCGACGAGGCGACGCTCGACCAGGCAGCCCAGCACACCGCGTCCGATGGTTCCGTCGCCGTCGCCAACGTGCAGAAGACCGCGCTGGGCCTGTTCGCCGACCACAAGCCCTACGCCCCGGCCACGTGGTCCTTCGGCACGTTCTAGCCGGTGGCGACCGTACTCGCGCCCAGATCACGAACGGCGGGAGCGGGGCTCCGCTGAACCTCGGCCACGGGGTCAAGGTTGCGGCGGACGGTTGCGCCGCCGATGGCTGGTGTCGCAGAACGGGTAAATGCGGCTCCTGCGGCAGGCGCACAAGGCGACCAGAAAACGATCAGACCGGGCGATGGAGCCGTCTTCCAGGACGACCTCCACCGGCCCTTCGACGAGGACGGGACCCCCGGCCACCATCGTGACGCGGGTGGCCGGGACGGGCCGGGGTTCAGGCGGATTCGGAGTTGCCTGCACAGATCATCACCACTTCCTCATGGTTCTGCCCGAGGTACGGGAGATTCACCGCACCTCCGTCCGGCCGGGCAGGGGGCCCAGCAATGAGGTACGTCCGGAGCGCCAGCGGCCGAGCACGTGCTCACCGAATCTGCCTTCCAGCCAGTCGGTAGCCTGGATCCCGAACACCACGTCTCGTGTCAGGTACGGCTCCCGCTCCAGCAGGTCGCCGATGACGTCGTGCCGCAGGACCTGTTCGTGTACGGCGTCCGCCTCGATGTGCTCGGTGTAGAACAGGGTGCCGCGTGGTCCCACGCCCAGGCGCCGGAGTCCCTGGTCGATCCGCCTCGCACTGGGCGGTGTGGTGATCTCCGCTGCGGCGAAATGCCCGACCATGGCGCCGCGGAGACTGCGGTGCAGGCCGAACATCGACATCATGTTGACGACCGCCAGCATCTCGGCGGGTGCGATGTTCAGATAGGCCCCGTAGGAGGGGTCCAGCTCCAACTCCTCCATGAGATCCGCGAACAACTGCGCGTGCATCCGCTCCGCCCGGCCACCACCGAACTCGTCGAACTCCACCGCGACCAGAGCGGCCTTGGACCGTCCCTGCAGCCTGGGGATGACCCATGCGTGAGGGTCGGCCTCCTTGAGGTGGTAGATCGACCGGTGTGCCACGTACTCCCGCACCTGCCGGCGTTCCCCGCCGTCGCGCAGATGGTAGGAGAGGCCCTCGCCGTCGACGGGCTCGACGAGCAGGTTCTCCAGTTCGCCCGCCACATCCTGCCCACCGGCGGTCTTGTCTCGCAGCGTCGCAAGGAACACGCGTTCCATCTCGCCGCGTACGCGCAGCAGGTCGGGATCCCACTCCCAGTCTTCGCTCACCCCGTCGAAGCCGCGATAGTGCAGCTCGTAGGTGAGGTACAGGGCGAGCTGAAGGTCTTCTCCCAGGGGATCGACGTCCGCGGCGGGCGACGAGAGCGGCCCCCGCTCCAGCAATGTGGCGATCACCCCTGCTGATAGCGGGCCGCGCGCTTGGGGCAGTGCCGGGCCTTTCACGCGCTCTCCCTGTACGTTTGCGCCCGTTGCCAGGCGAATTGTCCGTCCATGGTTTCCCCCTTGAGCATCTCGATCACGGAGCCCAGCCCTCCCGCCGCGGCGCGCCGCTGCCGGGCCGCGCCCGTGCCGGCTCGTTTCACCTGTGCCAGCAGGGAACTCACCGCGGGTAGGTCACCGCTGTCCGTCAGGGCCTGGCTGACGTGCAGGACAAGCTGGTCCAGGACCTCTATCGCATGCACGGAACGTTCCTCGAAGGGGTTGATCCCGGGGCCGTCGAGCCCGTACCGTGCCGCGTTCCACACGGCCGCCGCGCACACCTGATCGCTCACTCTCGGCGCCTCCCTTCCCTCGGTCAGCGACGATTCCGCCGTTGTGATCAGGGCTCTGGTGAGTGCCGCCTGCAGTACCGCCTCGTCGGCCGTGCCCGCGGCGTCGGCGGCCCGCACCTCCACGGTCGGCAGCCCGATCCCCGGCCTGGCCAGCCAGAACGACATCGCATCGTCCACCAGCACCCCGCACGAGACCAGGCGCTCCACCTCCCGGTCGTAGGCGGCGGCGGAGTCGAACCAGGGCGTGACCCCCGCGCCGGGGAACCGCGACTGCTGGACCGTTCGCCAGCTCGCGTAGCCCGAGTCGCGGCCACGGTCGAACGGGGAGTTGGCCGACAGCGCCAGCAGGGTGGGCAGCCAGGGGCGCAGATGGTTGATCACGGCGACGGCTGTTTCGCGATCCTTCACGCCGACGTGCACGTGGCATCCGGAGCTCTGGTAGTCGGCGACGATGCCTTGGTACATCCCGGTGATGTGGGTGAACCGCTCACCCGAGGACGGGCGGGGCGATGAGGCGGCGAGCACGGGCGTTCCGACCGACACCAGACCCAGGCCCTCCTGCTGCGCTGCCGCGGCCAGCAGGAAGCGCGTGCCCTGAAGCTGACGGTGCAGGTCGCCGAGGGTGGTGCAGATCCCGGTGGCGGCCTCGACCTGCGTCTGGAAGAGCTCCTGATGGAAGCCGCCGCCCGCATGCTGCCACGGATGCCCGCCGACTGCGGAGAGCACTCTTCCCGCGGCCGGAACCGGCTCGCCTGAGCGGGCGTCCAGCAGGAGGAACTCCTCTTCTACGCCAACAGTCCTGGTCATATCGCCCCTCGGCAGGTGGACATCTCCCCACCCCTACCCCGAGAGCGCCGATCACGCCTCTGACCTTTGCTTTATCCTCCGCGGGAGTGCCGTGCGACGCCAGACGTGGGCGTGAGGGGCACACGCTTCCTTCGCGAAGCGCCGCGAGAAGGGCGTGGGCGGGCCAACGTTCGCATGGGTTCCTGTG
This sequence comes from Nonomuraea endophytica, assembly GCF_014203235.1. Lineage (GTDB taxonomy): Bacteria > Actinomycetota > Actinomycetes > Streptosporangiales > Streptosporangiaceae > Nonomuraea > Nonomuraea endophytica. Next base: position 3,452 of record NZ_JACHIN010000013.1, read on the forward strand.
AGCCGGGTAGCTCCCCCGGGTCACTACATGGAGGATCTATGTCACAGAACGTAATCGACCTCATCAAGGCGGATCATCGCGACGTCGAGGTGCTCTTCGAGAAGCTGAAGCGGCAGCCGGAGAACCGTCCCGCGCTGGTGGCCGAGCTGGCCGCCAAGTTCGTCGCGCACGCGCGAGCGGAGGAGACGAAGGTCTATCCCACGCTGGCCAAGGCCAAACCGTCGGAGCGCGGGGAGGTCCACCACGGCGTGGAGGAGCACCATCAGGCCGAGGAACTGCTGGCCAAGCTGATGGACGCCAACCCCGACAAGCCGGAGTTCCTCAGCGCCCTGGAGAACCTGGTCAAGGCGGTCAGCCATCACGTCGAGGAGGAGGAGAGCGAGATCCTCCCGGCCCTGGCCAAGGCCATCCCCGCCGACAAGCTCGTCAAGCTGGGCCGCGTCTTCAGCCAGGCCAAGGCCGACGAACTGGCGACGCCGCCCAAGCCCGTCGGGCGCACCAAACAGGAACTGCTGGAGCAGGCCAAGGAGAAGGGCGTCACCGGCTACAGCTCGATGACCAAGGACCAACTGATCGACGCGCTCAGCGACTAGAAGCCCGTGATCGCCGCGTACACCTTCGCGCTGAGCAAAGTCAGGTGCTTCGCCGGGCTCGGCCACGACGTTTGACGACGCTCGCTCCGGGGAGCCGGAAGGAATGGCAGTCAACGACACCACGCCGCCGCCCCAGGAGCAGAGCTATCCCGGCGCCAGCGACCGGATGACTCCGGGCCCGCAGGACGAGATGCGCGACTACGCCGGGCGTGACCTGCTCGCGGGCAAGCGGGCCCTCATCACCGGAGGCGATTCCGGCATCGGCCGCGCGGTCGCCGTCGCCTTCGCCAAGGAGGGCGCCGACGTCGCCATCGCCTATCTGTCGGAGGACGAGGACGCGGCCCACACCCGTTCCCTGGTCGAGAAGGCCGGACGGCGGTGCGTCCTGCTGGCCGGAGATCTCGGCGAGGCCACCCACTGCCGGTACGTCGTGGAACAGGCCGTGGCCGAGCTCGGCGGCCTGGACATCCTGGTGAACAACATCGCGTACCAGGCGCCGGTGTCGTCTCTGGACGAACTGACCGACGAACAATGGCTGCGCACCTTCGAGGTCAACATCCACAGCTACTACCGGGTGACCAAGGCGGCGCTGCCGTACTTGGGAGAAGGGGCGGCGATCGTCAACACCTCCTCGGTCAACGGCCTGCGCGGCAACAAGACGCTCCTCGACTACTCGGCCACCAAGGGCGCGGTCAACGCCTTCACCCAGGCGATGGCGCAGAATCTCCTGAAACGCGGCATTCGTGTGAACGCGGTGGCGCCCGGCCCGGTATGGACGCCGCTCATCCCCGCCACCTTCTCTGAGGAGCGGGTCGAGGACTTCGGCGAGCAGGCGCCGATGGGCCGTCCGGCGCAACCTGACGAGATCGCGCCCTCGTACGTGTTCTTCGCCGCCGGCCGGCTGTCGTCCTACTACAGCGGCGAGATCCTCGCCCCGATCGGCGGCGAGACCCTTCCCGGCTGAAGGGTCCGGGATGGCTTGTGCGGGAACACCGCGCCCCCGGTACGACCTGGTCATCCGCGTCGTCCGGCGGCACGTGCATCGTGGTCATTTGTTCGTGCGCGTGGGCGACACCCCTGGATGGAACGGGATGGAACGCCTCCAGAAGTAGAGCACTGGAAGCCGTTGCCATTCCGGCCGGCCAGAACGGACCATACAGGGAGTCCCCACATGCGCAAGATGCTCGTCAACATGATCCGGGTGGGCGTCGCCGCGATTGTCGGCATCGCCGTACTGGCCACCCTCGCCATCAGCCCGTCGCAGGCCGAGGACAGGTTCCCGATCAACCTGCGCGAGGGCAGGCTGACGATCCGGGAGTTCCAGCAGATCGTCGAAAAGCAGATCGGCCGACCCACCGGCGACCCGGTACGGGCGACCATCTATGCCGCCGATGCGTCGATGCCCAGGGAGAAGTTCGAGCGGATCGTCGCCGAGCGCCGGTTCGACCAGTTGCCTGGACGAGGCGAGATGAGCCCGCTCACACCGGACACGACGTTCGACGACATGGCCCGCAAGGTCTTCGAGTGGGGGAGGTACAAGGTCTACGTCACCGATCTGGGGTTCGCCATCGTCGTCACGGTCTGCGTCGATGACGAGAACGGAATCCCGGACTGCGATTGGTGGATCATCTAAGCGGGTGGCCTCCGCTACGCGGGCGCGGAGCGCAGGAACTCCAGCAGTGCCGCCGCGAGCTCGTCCGGAGCCTCCTCGGCCATGTGGTGCCCGCTGTCGATCGCACGACCGGTGACGTCGTCGGCCCACTGGCGCCAGATCTGCGGCGGGTCGCCGTACAGCTCCTCCATGTCGTCCTTGGCGGACCACAGGAACAGCGTCGGGCACCGGACGCGGTGGCCCGCCAGCCGGTCGGCGTCGTCGTTCGCGCGATCCACCGTCAGCCCGGCGCGGTAGTCCTCGCACATCGCGTGGACGGTGTCCGGATCATGAATGGCGCGACGATAGTCCTCGTACGCCTCCTGGCCCATCTGATCGGCGGTAGCCGTGTACCACGCGTCGGGATCGGCGTTGATGACGCGCTCGGCGGGTTTACCGGTCTGGCCGAGAAAGAACCAATGCCACCAGGCCGCGGCGAACTTCGCGTCAGCACGGGCCAGGGCCTCTCCGATGGGGATGCCGTCCATCACCACCAGCCGCGTGGCGACGTCGGCATGGTCAGCGGCGAGCCGGTGAGCCACATAGGAACCACGGTCATGCCCGGCCACCGCGAACCGCTCGTGACCCAGCGCCCGCATGAGGGCGACCATGTCGCCCGCCATGGCGCGCTTGGAGTAGGGAGCATGATCGGCCGTCGTGGGCGGCTTTCCGGAACGACCGTAACCACGCAGGTCCGGGCAGATCACGCTGTGATGCGCGGCTAGGACCGGCGCTACACGGTGCCAGGTCGCGTGCGTACGCGGATGGCCGTGGAGCAGCAAGACCGGAGAACCCGAGCCCCCGTACCGGACGAACAATTCCGTCTCTCCTACATCAACCACGTCAACCGCGAAGTCATCGAACATCCACGCCCACTACCCCGATCGCTCGCTGCTTCACTCCTGACGCTGTACGGTCCGGGTGCGCTCGCCGTCGAAGACGCCGGTCCGACCGGAGACACCGCGCCAGCGGTCGAGCGCTGCTTCACCACGCGCTCCGGGAGATGCTGGTCAGATCCGCGCCCTGGGGCGAGGTGCCGGCCGGGGCCGGGGCAGCTCGACCCAGACAGATTTCCAGCAGTACCTGGGCGTGGTGGTTCAGGAACGTCCAAAGGGGACCATCAGGTCCCGGCAGGTCTGAGCACACCGCCTCCCGCTGCCCCGGAGCCGCGGTCCCTGCCGGTTTGGTGGTGTTCACCATTTTAGGGGAAGCACTTTTCAGGTAACACCCTTCTGGATTACTCTCGTGAGAGACGGAGACTCCCGTCGCCACCGCAACCATGGGCGACAGGATCCACGCCGGAGAGCCTGTCACCCGCTCGGCCGCAGAACCCGGACGGAGACAAAGCCGCGATGACCGCCCTACTCCTGACCTGTCAGAACCTGGACAGGGGCACCCTGGTCGGCGTGGCGGGGGAACTCGACACCACCACCACCGGCCAACTCGCCACTTACCTCGAAGGCCGGCACCCCGACAGCAGCCTGCCGCTGGTGCTGGACCTGGCCGCCGTGACCTTCATGGACAGCTCCGGCCTGCACCTGCTCATCGACCTGCACCACCGCCAGGACACCCACGGCGGCCGGCTGTATCTGGCCGCACCTCACGAACGCGTCCTTCGCGTGCTGGAGATCACCGGCACCGATCGGCTCCTGCTCATCCACCCGTCGCTGAGAACGGCCCTGACCGCCGCCAACCTCGCCCTCTCCCCCGCCTGACCGCGGCGAGCGCCGAGGGCAGGAGAGTCGAGGTTGTCCTCTTATGCGTTTGTCATCGAACGTTGAGCGGATGAGGCGGTGGCCCTCAGCTTCCGGCCGGCGCTCGGCATCCATCTCACGAGGCGGTAGGGTTCCTGGCGAGTGTCTAGGGTTCCGCCGCCTGGCTGGTTCATCCGTTCAGGCGGGCCTGGTCCGAGCGACACCGCCGGCGGCTTCCGATGGCTGCGGGTCAACTGACGGGACAAAAGCCTGGAGGTCACGGTTCCCGCGAGGGTGGGGACCGGAGAGGCCTCCGCGTGTTCTCGACCGTTGTTCTGTTCCTCGTGATCGCTGGTCCATCCCGGTGTATCGGCTCTGCCGATGTCCGCTGAACTCCTCGCAACGCTGCTGACCGCTTCGGTCTTGGCTTTCGCCCTTGCCTGGTTGTCCTCCGTGGGTGGCGTCGGTGGTGGTGTGCTGATGCTGCTCGTGTTCACTGCTCTGTTCGGCCTTCAGGTAGCCGTGCCCGTCCTCACGCTGGCGCAATTGGCCGGTAACGGGGGCCGCGCCTGGTTCAATCGGCGCGAGGTCCAAGGGCGGGTCATCGGCTGGTACGCCGTCGGCGCCATCCCCTTCGCTCTGGCCGGGGGACTCCTCCTGCCCTACCTACCGGTCGAACCTCTCAAGCGTGTTCTCGGCGCGTTTCTCCTCGCCGTCATCATCTGGCGGCGATTTCGGCCAACGCCGCGCCCGCCCGCCGACGCGACGTTCATCGCCATCGGCGCCGGCGCCGGACTCGGCTCATCCCTGTTCGGCGCGGCGGGACCGCTCGCGGCCCCGTTCTTCCTCGCCAAGGGCCTGGTCCATGGCGCGTACATCGGCACGGAGGCCACCGCCTCGCTGCTCATTCATCTGACCAAGGTCGCCGCTTATGGCGCGGGCAGCCTGCTGTCCCTTCACGTGCTCCAGCTCGGCCTGGCCCTCACCCCAGCCATAATTGCCGGAGCGTGGCTGGGCAAGAAAACGGTCATGCGGATGAGCGCCGGCATCTTCGTTCTCGTCATCGAAGCCGGAATGCTCATCGCGGCGATCCTGTTCCTCGTCGGAGTATGAGCCTTGAACGGGGGCCAGGTCTTCATCCCGGCATCGGTCACGACCGCACCCACTCGTTCGGCGAACGAGTTTTGGTATCAGCTCTCAGGTCTCTTTGATCGCTTGCGCTGGCGATCTGCTCGTTGCCCGGATCATGACGAGGCCGGCGAAGGAGACGGCCAGGGCCAGCCGCCGCTTTCGGAGCGGCTTTCTCGGGGTGGATTCCGGCGGAAAGTAAAGAGGCGAAGAACGGGGTGAGCATGGGCCGCTGGGCTTCTGTCCTTTCACGTCGTGTGCGGGGAGGCGCGCCCGAGTCGCGTCCGTCGAGCTGATCGTTGCGGCAGGCAAGATCGCATAGGGTGCCAATCAGGATTTTTCATGACTCACCCCCGGAGATATCCCGCGTGAAGAAGTTTCTGGCAAGCGCAGTCCTGACCTCAGCCTTCATCGCCCTGCATCCAGTGAGCGCGCAGGCCGCCCAAGCCCCTGTCGGCAGCGCCATCGCGCAAGCGTCCGCGTCGCCTACGCGGGCCGAGCTCACGATCAAGGGCGTCTTCCAGGCCACGGAGTATTGGTGCGCCCCGGCATCGGCTTCGATCGCTCTGCGCACGCTCGGTATCAAGGTCAGCCAAGCCACCTTGGCCAAGAAGATGCGTACCAACAAGGACGGCTCGCTCGCCGACAACATCCTGCGGGTGCTGAACGCGTACTCCAAGAAGACCGGGTACACCTACGTGCCCTCATCGGACGCGTACAGCTCCAAGCGTCTGGGCCGGCGGCTCGTCCACAGCATCGGCACCCTGGGCAAGGCCGTTCCGGTCCAGGTCTTCCTCGAGCGGCTTCCCTGGTACAGGGACGTCGACTTCGGCCGGAAGAACGTCGGACACGTCATGATCGTTCACGGCTATGACAAGAAGGCGAAGACCTTCATCGTCTGGGATCCCAACAACTACACGGGTGCCGGCGGCGAGCACCGCATCACCTGGGCACAGCTCGCGAAGGCCTCCTTCTCCACCAACCCCGCTCCCGGTTACAGCCGCTGGGGCCTCTACCAGCCGGTCAAGAAGTAGAAGGCGCCCGGCACCGCTCTGGGTCGTCGCTTCCTGTAGGCACTCGGGAAGGGGCCCTGGTCAAGAGGTACGGCTGCGCCCGGCTCGATCTCCGCGAGGATTCTTGGCGCGGGTGTTTACAATGTTCGTCCGGGTCCGCGGGCTGTCCAGACCGCCGGAGGTTGTCGATGCGCCTACATCCAGGCGAGACCGAGGCCGCTGGCTGGCGGGTGGTGACCGTACTCGCCGCTGTCCAGCAGTTGCGCGACTCATCACCCGAGATCATCGGACGACCACGGGTGATCGCGATCGACGGCCGGGGCGGCGCCGGCAAGACGACACTGGCCAAGCGGCTACGCGAGGTCGTGACCAATTCCGCCATCGTGCACACCGACGACATCGCCTGGAACCACGCCTATTTCGACTGGGGCTCCGTGCTCGTCGAGAACATCCTGCGCCCCCTGCACCGGGGCGAAGCGGTGAACTTCCGCCCTGATGCCTGGATCACCCACGATCGGCCAGGATCGATCACCATCCCCGCCGATGCCGACGTCATCTGGGTCGAGGGCACCGGCACCATCCGCGAAGAGCTCGCCCCGTGGTTGGACGCCTCGGTGTGGATACAGGGTGACCTCGACGGGCAAGAGCGCTTGCTGGTCATCCGCGACGGCGACTCTCCCGAGCAACTGGAGCACGTGGCTCGCTGGCTGCTGGAGGAACTGCCCTTCATCCTGCGAGAACAGCCGTGGGCCCGAGCCACCATGATCGTCGCCGGCCCTCCACACATCGACCACGACCCCGCCACCGAGTTGGTCGTCGCCCCGCCGACAACCCCCAGGTTGGCCGACCCACCAGCATGACCTGGCGTACGCACGCCTCGAGGTTGTCACCGGATGCGCCAGAGGCGGGTCCAGCCGGAGCGCATGGTGAAGTCCCGATGCCGGTCGGGTTCAAGAGGTGGCGGGCGTGGACAGCAACCTGACCTGACCGCCGCCCGGCCCGCTGGGCTTTTCTCCGCACTCGTCCAGACATGAGTGGGTGCAGGAGCTATTTGACCGGTATTTGTCGATCACATGATCAGCCGAACAGATGTCGGATCTTAGGGTCACTGGTATGACGTCAGCGAAGGGGGACGAGCGGGAGCGCATTCTCCAGGCAGCGTTCCGGCTGTTCGCCGCGCTCGGCTATGACGCGACGGAGATCGTGCAGATCGCCGAGGCGGCAGGGCTGAGCACGAAGGCCGTGAGCTCCCAGTTCGGCGCCAAGCGCGACCTCTATCTGGCGGTCATGGAACGCGCCCACGTCCTTCACTCGGCCGTCGTGGAGGCGAGGGTCAAGGATGTACAGACCGCTCCGATCGCGGAGAAGGTGACGGCGATCCACCGGCTCATCGACGCGTACATCGACTTCTCCGCCGACAATCCCGAGGTGCCCGCGCTGTGGATGCACCGGTGGCTGTCCGACGCCCGAGACGTCAGCAACCTCGAGGCGGAGTACGTGCGGCCGCTCGCCGAGTTCGCCATCGAGAACATCATCCCGGCGACCGAGGCCCCGGACGCCGACGTGCACTACACGATCAACACCCTGGTGTGGTGCGTGCACGGGTTCGTGCTCAGCGGCGTGTTCGACGCGGCGGGGCGGCGGCGCGGCCCCGCCGATCCACGCGCCATGCGGCGTTTCCGGGCCCACATGCACCAGATGATCCACCGCACGCTGGGACTGCCGGGTTCACCGCCCCCGGCCAGGTGACGGCTACTTGAGGATGTCGGCGAAGGCCTCGATGAACGGGCGCTGCTCCCTGCCCACGTGGTGCAGATAGATCTCGTCGAAGCCGTGCTCGCCGTACCAGCTGAGATGCTCGGCGTGGCGGCCCACGTCGGACGAGACGTGCACGACCTCAGCCACCTTCTCCGGCCGGACGTGCTCGGAGATGATGTCGAACATCTCCGCGCTGTCCAGGTCCCAGCAGACCGGCGGGGCGAACACGTTGGAGCGCCACTGGTCGTGGGCCAGTCCCAGAGCCTCCTCCTCGGTAGGGGCCCAGCTCAGGTGGACCTGGACCCTCAGCGGGCCACGACCGCCCGCCTCCCTATAGGCACGCGCCACCTTCGCCGCCTGCGGCCCGCCCACGGTAATCAGCCCGTCCGCCCACTCGGCGCACCAGCGCGCGGTCTCCTCGCTTACGGCCGCGCCGACGAGCGCGGGCGGCTCGGCAGGCAGCGTCCACAACCTGGCCCTGTCCACCGTGACCAGACCCTCGTGGGTGACCTCCTCACCCGCCAGCAACGCCCTGATCACCTCCACGCACTCGCGAAGCCGCGCGTTGCGCACCCGCTTGCGCGGCCACGGATCGCCGGTGATGTGCTCGTTGGAGGCCTCGCCGCTGCCGAGCGCGGCCCAGAACCTGCCGGGGAACATCGCGCCAAGAGTCGCCACCGCCTGCGCGATGATCGCCGGATGGTAGCGCTGACCGGGCGCGTTGACGATTCCGAACGGCAGCGCCGTACGCTCCATCGCGGCGCCGAGCCAGGACCAGGCGAATCCCGACTCGCCCTGCCGCGCGCTCCACGGTGAGAAGTGATCCGACGACATGGCGGCGCCGAATCCGGCCTCCTCGGCAGCCGCGACCGCGTCGAGGAGCTCTCCGGGCGACACCTGCTCGTGCGAGGCGTGGAATCCGTAGGTAGGCATGGCGCCGCAGCTACCCGATCACACACAGGCCGAACCTCATAGCCTGATGGCCTCGCGCTCGTCGCCCTTATGGAGGGATGCTGGGGGATATGACCGAATCGTCACGTTTATGGCATGGGAGGCGTCATGAACACCAAGGAGTGGATCGTCAAGATCCTCATTACCGAGGATGACGAGGACAAGCGCACCTCGGCCACCGCCGTGCTCTACGCGATCGACAACAGACGGCACGAAAGCGTCGGGTACGCCCGCCGTAACCCCGGCGACCGTCCCATCCCCGAGATCGGCGACGAACTGGCCGCCGGGCGCGCGCTGATGGACCTGGCCGACAAGCTCCTCGGCGACGGAGCCGAGGACATCGCCGAAATGGCCGGCCCCGCCCGAACCGTCTGAGATCCACGCCCAGCAGTCCCCATCGTGGGCCGTCCCTGGCCGCCCGCGCCGACCAGCATGCCCGGCGCGCCGTTCGCGCCGAGCCGAGATCATTCCGGGTGGTGCGGAGTCGCCCACGCCGAAGGACTCACCTGCGGCGCGCGGTCGACGACGTAGTGGCGATGTAACCACGCCTGCTTGCGAACCGGGTTGGCGTAGGGCCGCGATCTGCCCGCCTTCTGCGCGGCCCGCGAGGCGCCCCTCTATCGCGGCTCGCACCGGCCTTCCCTGCCCACGCGTCAAGATCGTCCGGACCTCGGCGGGTCGGTCACATGTCGATACCTTGCCACCTGAAGGTGATCTTGAAAGGGGAGTGTTGCAAGCGCATGCGCGTCCGGTGAGCGCCGTTGTCGACGACCCCATCATCAGCTAGTGCTGGTGTGCCGATGTGGAGCTGATGGTCTGGCAGCCCGAGACTCCGAAGGGGAGGTTTCATCCAGAGCTGCCAGGCACCTGCTGGCTACGAGATGTTCATTCCTGGAGTAGGTCTGTTCTACTCCGTTCAACTTCCATGTGACGTTGAACGGTGGCGCCCTCCGTCCGAGATCGCGTGGCATGCCTGGCTCGCAGAGCTCGACTGTGGAAGGTGGTCGATCGAGGGCCCTTCGTTCCAGGTGGGCGAGAAGCCCTGCGCCGATATCTTGGCCGCTCGGCTCAGTGACGGCGTGGGCAGTTCGACCGCCATCACCGCGCTGGGCGGAGGGCGGGAGGCCGTGTAGGCCGAAGCCGGCTGGCGAAGGTCGCGCCGTGGCGGGCCGCCCCTGCGCGCGGCCGGGTGGACCGGCGGGACGAACAAGTCACTGCGGAAGGGAACCGCCTGAGGGCGGAGATCGGCTTGCCCGTTGCGGCGCCGGGCCGGGTGGATGATCTGCTGCCGGCCGACCTGACCAGGAACTTCGGGTAGACCACTGTGGCCAACGCGATATATCTTGACGTAACATTGAAACGCGACATATCGTAACCCTCCAGCGATGCGTATCGACCCCTGGAGGGACGATCTCATGAACGAACTGGTGCCTGTCCTGGTCGTCCTCTTCGTCGTCGTCCTCGCCCTGCTGTCGGTCTTACAACTAGGGCTCGTGTACGGCGCGCCATGGGGAAGCCTTGCCTGGGGCGGGCGGCACCGGGTCCTACCGGGACCGCTGCGGGTCGGCAGCGGTATTGCGCTGGTGCTCTATGTCGCGTTCGCAGTCGTGGTCCTGGACCGTGCCGGATGGATCGACGTAGTCGCAGAGCCCGTCGCGGGTATCGGCACCTGGGCAGTGTTCGGGTTCGCTGCGCTCAGCGTCATCCCCAATGCGGTGTCCCGAAGCAAGCCTGAGCGGTACGTCGGAACATCTGCTGCGTTCATGCTCGCAGCGGCCAGTCTCGTCGTCGCGCTCAATGGGGCGCCGACAACGTAGGTGGGTTCAACGGGGCCCAAGCGATCGAAAATGTCCGGGCGGCCGCGATCGGCTCCACCCAGTCCGCGCGAATCCTTTCGCCGGCGACTTGCAATTACATGTCTTCGGCCCACGACCTGGCGAACTCGACTATCTCGCCAGGTGCAGCGTGGAATTGCAGCGATACTTCAGCCACCTGATCGCCCTGGTTATTAGGGACCAAATGCATCTCCAGACTGGTGTCCTCTTCGCGCGGGACCGGTCGTGGGGTCAGTCCTCCTCGGTGAACACGACCTCGCGACGCCGCCGGATCGCCGGGAGCGCCGCGATGATCAGGGCCGCCACGGCCAGCACCAGCAGTACCGCCGAGATCGGCCGGGTCAGGAAGACGGTCGCGTCGCCACGCGAGATGATCAGCGCTCGGCGCAGGTTCTCCTCGGTCAGTGGTCCGAGCACGAACCCGAGCAGCAGCGGCGCCGGCTCGCAGCCGCACTTGATCAGGACGTACCCCAGGAGCCCGAAGAAGACGATCGCGTAGACGTCAAAGGCGTTGAACCCCAGGGAGTAGGTCCCGATCGCCGCGAACAGGATGATCATCGGGAAGAGCACCTGGTAGGGGATGCGCAACATGCGTACCCAGATGCCGATCAACGGCAGGTTGAGCAGCACCAGCAGTACGTTGCCGATCCACATCGAGGCGATCAGGCCCCAGAACAGCGCCGGCTCGTCGGTGATGACGTTCGGTCCGGGGGTGATGCCGTGGACGATGAACGCGCCGACCATCAGCGCCATCACCGGGTGAGCGGGCAGGCCGAGGGTGAGGAGCGGGATGAAGGAGGTCTGCGCCGCGGCGTTGTTCGCCGACTCGGGACCGGCGACCCCCTCGATCGCGCCGTGGCCGAACTCCTCCCGGCGCTTCGAGACGCGCTTCTCGACGGCGTAGGAGGTGAAGGAGGCCAGCACGTGACCGCCGCCCGGGAGCACGCCGAGCGCGGCGCCTAGCCCGGTGCCGCGCAGGATCGGGCCGATGATCCGGCGGCGGTCCTCGCGGGTGGGCCAGAGGTTGCGCACCCGGCCGGCGACGGCGGTGCGGGCGTGCTCGTTCTCCAGGTTGCGCAGGATCTCCGCGACGCCGAACATGCCCACCGCGACCGATACGAAGTCGATGCCGCCGAACAGCTCACGCTGGTCGAGGGTGAAACGGGGGGTGCCGGTGTAGATGTCCTGCCCGACCGTGCCGAGCAGCACGCCCAGCGCGATCATCGCCAGGGCCTTCAGCGCCGAGCCGCGCGCCAGCGAGATCGAGACGATGAGGCCGAGGAACACGAGCGAGAAGTACTCGGCGGGCCCGAACTGCAACGCGACGCGGGCCAGGGGCGGGGCTGCTACGGCCAGCACCACGGTCGCCACCGTTCCGGCGATGAAGGAGCCGACCGCGGCCGCCGCCAGCGCCGCGCCCGCCCGGCCCCGGCGGGCCATCTCGTGGCCGTCGAGGGCGGTGACCGCCGCCGATGACTCGCCGGGCAGGTTGATCAGGATGGCCGTGGTCGAGCCGCCGTACTGCGCGCCGTAGTAGATGCCCGCCAGCATGATCAGCGCCGTGACCGGCTCGAAGTTGAAGGTGATCGGCAGCAGCATCGCCACCGTCGCCGTCGGCCCGATGCCGGGCAGGACGCCGACCGCGGTGCCGAGCAGGACGCCGACGAAGCAGTAGACGACGTTCTGGATCAGCAGGGCGGTCGAGAAGCCCAGGGCGAGATTGTCGAGGAGGTCCATGTCACATTCCCAGCCACGGGCCGATCAGCGGGATCCGCAGCCGCAGTCCGACGACGAAGATGACGGTGGCGGCCGCGGTCAGCCCGGCCGTCACCGCCACGGCCATGAGCGGGCGTACGCGGGTGCTGGCCAGCGTCGTCAGCAGGACGGTGACGGCCGAGGCCGGGACGAAGCCGAGGCCGCGGACCGTGAGCCCGAAGAAGACGAGCGCGGCGGTGATCGCGGCGACGGCCCGCCACGGGATCGGCCCGAACTCGATCAGCTCGCCCGCCACCAGGCCCTTGATGACGATCGCCAGGCCCAAGGCGGCGACGATCAACCCCACCAGCAGCGGGAAAGCGCCGGGGCCCATCCGCAGCGGGGTGCCCAGCTCGTAGCCGAGCGACCCCGCCGCGAACGCGCCGCCGATCAGGACGAAGATTCCCCCGGCGAGGACGTCGGGAAAGGATCGGCTGCGCTTCACCTCAGGAGGCCTTGACCCCTGCGTCGGCGATGACCTTGCTCCAGATGCCGAGCTGCTCCTCCAGCTTGGCGCGGTGCGCCTGCGGGGTGGCGTCCTCGGCCTTGACCGGCTCTGTGCCGAGCTTGGCCATCTGGTCGATGACCTTCTGGTCGGCCAGCGCGGTCTTCAACGCCTCCGTCAGCTTCTGCACGACGTCCTGTGGCGTGCCCTTGGGCGCGTAGAGCCCGTGCCAGACGCTCACCTTGAGGCCGGGCAGGCCCGCCTCGGCGGTGGTGGGCAGGTTGGGCAGGCTCTTGACCCGCTCGGGCGTGGTGACCGCGTAGGCCTTGACCTCGCCGGCGGTGATCTGGCCGCTGGTGTTGGTCGTCTGGTCGCACATGAAGTCGACCTGGCCGCCGACCAGGTCGGTCAGCGCGGGTCCCGTGCCCTTGTACGGGACTTCCTGCAGCTTGACCCCGGCGGCCGTCTGGAACAGCAGGCCGCACAGGTGGGAGGCGGCGCCGACGCCGGCGTTGGCCAGGGTGACCTTGGCGGCGTTCGCCTTCACGTAGGTCACCAGCTCCTGCAGCGTCTTGGGCTCGAAGTCCTTGCGCGCGACGATCGTCATGGGCACCTCGGTGACCAGGCCGATCATCTCGAAGCTCTCCAGCGGCTTGAAGCCGAGGTTGGCGTAGAGGGCTGGGGCCGTGGACATGCCGATGTGGTGCATCAGCACGGTGTAGCCGTCGGGGTTGGCGTTGGCGACCTCGTCCGCGCCGACAGTGCCGCCCGCGCCCTCGACGTTCTGGACGACGATCTTGGCGCCGAGCTTGGCGGCCATCGGCTCGGCGATCATGCGGGTGACGGTGTCGGTAGGGCCGCCCGCGCTGAACGGGACCACGATGGTGATGTTCTGCTCCGGGTAGCCGCCGCTCGCGCTCCCGCCTGCGCCACAGGCTGCGGTGAGGGACAGGACGCCGATCGCGGCGATCATCCGTAATGTGCTGGTCGTAGGCATATCGCGGCCTCCTCGGCAGGGCAGGCGCAGGTGTCGTAGCGCGCGGCCTAAGTCTGGGATGGCGGGAACGCGGATGGTGTCAAAAGAATCCCAAGAAATTTGGGGGTAACACAAACATCGGGCATACCCCTACAATCCGCCTTCATGCGGATCACCATCATCGAGGATGACGACCGCGTGGCTCGGGCGCTGATGACCGTGCTGACTCAGTCGGGGTTCGACGTCAGCCGCATCGCCACCGCGGCGGAAGCCGTACAGGCTGAGCCGGCCGATGTGGTCCTCGTCGACCTGGGGCTGCCCGATGGCGACGGGCTCGACGTGATCCGCAAGCTGCGCGACCGTCCGGAGACCGCGGTCATCGCGGTGACGGCGCGCTCCGAGGAGCACGAGCGGGTACGCGGGCTCCGCGCCGGCGCGGACGACTACATCGTCAAGCCGTTCGGGGTCCCCGAGTTGCTGGCCAGGATCGACGCCGTCCTGAGGCGCACCAGGGTCGCCCGGTCGCTGAGTCACCCGGACGAGCCGCTGGTACTGGGCCCGCTGCGGATCGTCCTGGGCACCAGGGAGGTGAGCGTCGACGGCGTGCCCATGGCGCTGACCCGTAAGGAGTTCGAGTTACTCCTGCTGCTGGCCCGCCGGGCGCCGAACGTGGTCAGCCGCGAGGCCATCCTCGACCAGGTCTGGGGCGCGGCCTGGGAGGCCTCCAGCCGTACCCTGGACACCCACATCGCCGCGGTCCGCCACAAACTCGGTCCGGCGGTTCCCATCCGGACGGTCCACGGGGTCGGCTACCGGGTCCAGGCCTGACCCGCCGTGCACCGCCGCCTGCTGGTCGTCCTGGTACCCCTCGCGGTACTGCTCGTCGTGGCGCTCGGGGCGCCGCTCAGCGTCACGGTGGCCGAGCGGGAGATGCAGGAGACCTACGTCGACCGGCTCAACGACGCGGGCCGCTTCGCCTCGCTGGCCGATGCCGCCCTGTCGACGGGCCGGACGCAGGCGCTGCAGCAGGAGCTCGCCACCTACCACGAGCTTTACGGCATCCGGGCCGCCGTCATCGACACCTCGGGCGCGGTGCTGCTGGGGACGTCGGGCGCCTATCTGGAGGCGGCGCGGGCCCAGCCGGCCCTGCCCAGGATCGTGACGGCGGCACTGGCAGGCACACGCTCGGAGCCGTCGGGGGAGTGGGCGCCGTGGGACGACGCCGCCCTGGTCGTCGCCGAGCCGGTGGGCCGCGACAGCGAGGTCGTCGGCGCGGTCGTCACCATTTCGGACCTGTCGAAAACCAGGCACCGCATCCTCGTCCGCTGGGCCCAGCTGGCCGGACTCGGATTGCTGCCGCTCATGGGCCTGGTGGCCGTCGCCTGGCCGGTGTCGGCGTGGGTGCTCCGCCCCGTGCGCGAGCTGGACGCGGCCAGCTCGCGCATCTCCCAGGGCGATCTCACGATCCGGGCGGACGCCGAGGCGGGCCCGATGGAGCTGCGGCGCCTCGCGGGCTCGTTCAACACGATGATGGACGCGGTCGAGAACGCGGTCAGGCGGCAGCGGGCGTTCGTCTCCGACGCCTCCCACCAGCTGCGCAACCCCCTGACCAGCCTGCGCCTGGCGGTGGAGAGCGTCGAGCCGTATCTCCGGGCGGAGGGGCGGCCGGTCTACGAGATGGCCGTCGACGAGGCCAAGGCGATGCAGGACCTGCTCAACTCACTGCAGGCCAGCGCCCGCATGGAGAGCATCCGTACGGCTTCGCCCGTCAACCTCGACGAGGTCCTGGCCACCCGGGTGGAGCGCTGGCGGGCACTGACGGGTACGGCGGGGCAACGGCTGTCGGTCGACGTGCCGCCGGGCCTGCGGGTCCTGGAGCCCTCCGGCGGGCTGGGCAGCATCCTGGACGAGCTGGTCAGCAACGCGCTGCGGTTGTCGGACGCGGGCCTCGTGGAGGTCTCCGCCCGCGCCCGCGACGAGGTGATCACGATCGCCGTCCGCGACGACGGCCAGGGCATGGACGAGCCCGAACGGGGCCAGGCGTTGCAGCGCTTCTGGCGCTCACCCCGGCACCAGAACATCCCGGGAACCGGTCTGGGCCTGGCGATCAGCGCCGACCTGGTCGGCGCGGCCGGGGGCGGGCTGCGCATCGAGGACGGGCTGCCGCGCCCCGACGGCTCCACCCACGGCCGGGGATACGGCTTCGCGACGGTGATCACACTGCCGGCCGTACGGGACGAGGCCGAATAGATGGCGGCCGGTCAGTGCTTGCGGTCGCGGAACCACGCGGCCGCGCCCGGGTGCAGTGGCACCGGGCCGGTGGAGATCCCGGTACGCACGTTGATGTGCCACGCCTCCGGCACCGCCTCGGGACCGGAGCTCCCGCCCCCGGTGATCGCCCGGGTGTGCGTGAAGATCGCGTCGGCGATGGCATACACCAGATCGGCGGCCACGTCGTCGCGCACGAGCAACATGTTCGGCACGGCGACGGCGGGCGTCGCCGGGACCCCCGCGTAGGCGGTCGCCGGGATCGTCCCCGGGCTGTATGGGCCGGGATAGGCGGTGAAGAGCGCGTCCACCTGCGAGTCGAGCGGGATCAGCCGCACCCGGTGCCGCAGCGCCAGTTCCGTGATCGCCGGAGTCGGGACCCCGGTCAGCGAGAACATCGCGTCGATCGCCCCGTCCCGCAAAGCCGGCGCCGACTCCGCCTGGCTCAGGAGCCGGACCTCCGCCGCGACCCGGCTCAGGTCCAGCACCCGCCGCGAGGTGAACTCCGTGCCCGAGTCACGCGCACCCAGGGAGACCCGCCTGCCCACGAGGTCGCGCAGCGCCCTGATCGGCGATCCGGCCATGACCACGAGATGCAGATGGCTGTCGTAGAGCCGGCAGACCGCGGACAGCCCCGGGGGCGCGCCGCCGTCGGTGGTGATGAGCGCGTCGAGGCTGGACAACCCGAGGTGGACCTCCCCGGCGCGCAACATCCGGATGTTGTCGGTGGACGCACCGCTCGGCACCGTGCTCATGGTCACGCCCGGCACCTGCTGCGAGACGTGCTCGGCCAGCGCGCCGCCGATCCGCCGGTACACCGCCCCAGCCGGGCCCGTCGCCAGGCGCAGCCGTACCTCGTCGGCCTCCGGTCCCGCGGCGCACCCGGCCAGCAGCCCGCCGGCGGCCACGAGCACCGCCCGCCGGCCGAGCCGGGGCACCATGTTCGACACCATGGCGAGATGATAGGGACGGCCATGACGACAGGCGACGTCTTGCCGGAGACGAAGTGCCCTGACATCGGCGCGTGCGGCTTGGCGGATACGTGACCAAGCGGGCAGATCGATCATGACTAGCTACCTTCGACGCTCATGGCGCAGTGGCGGATGAGTTCGGCTCTCAGAGGATCCACGGAGAGGTGGTGGTCGAGCATGAGGGGTCAGGCCAGTCCGCCGGTGCGCTCCCCGCTCGACGAACCGCGCGACGCGTTCGGTCGCGGGCCCCGGGCGGCGGATGCCGTTCAGCCAAGGATGTGCGTCGAAGATCGCGTCGCGGACGGTGGGTGAACGGCCCGGCTCCGCCTCGCCTGCCCGCCGGAGGAAGTGCGCGACCAGCCGGTGTGAACCGGCCAGGACCACGGTGCCGCCTCCTGCCGGCTCGACGGGGGCGAGGTAGCCCAGCCACTTCAGCAGCAGGGCGCTCCTGGCGGGGAAGTCGATGTGCCGGCCGCTGAGCGGCACGTCCCATACGCCCGGCGTCGGGAACGTGACGAGCGGGTCACCCCGGCTGAACGGCTGAGGCCAGTCCGCGCGCCCCGGCAGCGCGTCGATCGCGGCCACGACAGATGGGGAGGCGAGCCTGTCGAAGGCACCGGCCTTCCGCAGCGCGCCCAAGCCGCGAGGTTCCGCGATGGTCCACGTGTCGGGCCGTTCGCGGGAGACGCGGTGCTTGCGTGCGAGCTCGGACCACAGGGCCTGCGCCATGTCATCGGCGCGGGCAGGCTCCCATGCCGACCTCGACGGTCGGTCATGGGCGGACCTTGGGGGACGCCCGGCTATGGCTCAAGGCTAGCCTCCGTGAGAGGACCTTGTCCCGGATTGGTCTCGCCCCGTCTGAGGGCTTCCCGGCGGCCCGTGCGGGTTTCTCATGGGGCTCTCACCTGGGCTCTTTTCGGGCGGCTGAGGCGGGCGGGAAGAACAAGACTGTTATCCGCGGATTCCTTCGTGCACGGTTGTGGGCGTCTCCACCACATGCCGATAGGAGTTTCAGCATGTCCGAAACGGTGCCGCTGCATCTCGCGGGCAACAATGCCCCGGTCGCCGACGAGGTGACCCTGAAGCCTCTCAAGGTCGTCGGCGAAATCCCGGCCGAGCTGAGCGGGCAGTTCTTCCGCAACGGGCCCAACCCGCGTACCGGCTGGTCGCCGCACTCCTTCGCGGGCGACGGAATGATTCACACCATCGCGCTCGACGGCGGCAGGGCCCGCTGGTATCGCAACCGGTACGTGCGCACGCCGATGTACGAGCACCCCGGACAGTCCCGATTCGCTCTCGCCTTCGACCAGGAGACGAGCCGGATCGACTACCGGGTCACCACGGCCAACACCCATCTGATCGCACACGCGGGCCGGTTGTTCGCGCTGGAAGAGGGTGGCTTCCCGTACGAGGTGACGCCGGACCTCGCCACGATCGGGGCGTACACCTTCGACGGAGCCCTCCGGACCCCGATGACCGCACACCCGAAGACCTGCCCGATCACGGGTGAGCTGCTGTTCTTCGGCTATCAGTTACGCCCGCCGTACCTGACCTGCTACCGCGTCTCGCCCGCCGGCGAGGTAGTGCAGACGCGGGTCGTGGACGTGCCGCGCGCGACGATGATGCACGACTTCGCCATCACCCGCGACCACGTGATCTTCATGGACCTGCCGGTCGTCTTCGACTCCGCCCAGGCTGCGGCGGGCGGGCCGCCGTGGCGCTGGGATGACGCGCACCGCGCCCGGTTCGGCGTGCTGGCGCGTACGGCCGGCGACAACGCGCCCGTACGCTGGTTCGACGTTGCTCCGTGCTACGTGTGGCACACCATGAACGCCTTCGAGGACCCGCGAGGCGACACGATCACCGTCACCGGCACCCGCGTCCCCTCGCTGTGGCGCGGCGGCGCCGACGACCTGGAGGGCGGACTCCCGCTCGTGTACCGCTGGACGCTGGACCTGAGGTCGGGCGCGGTCGCCGAGGAAGCGCTCGACGACGCGCCCAGCGAATACCCACGGGTGGCCGACTCGAAGCTCGGGCTCCCTCACCGCTACGGCTACACGACGAGCTTCTCCCTGGACGCCGAGCCCGAGCGGTCGCGGATCTACGCCTACGACCTCACCAGCGGAGGCGAACGGGCGGTGCACCGCCTCCCTCCAGGCCACACGTGTGGCGAGGCCGTCTTCGTACCCCGATCCGGGACCGGTGAGAACGAGGGCTTCCTGATGACGTTCGCGCACGACCGTGGCGCCGGCACGAGCTACCTGGCCATCCTGGACGCTGCCGACCTGGCCGCACCTCCGCTCGCCGAGGTACACGTCCCGGTGCGCATCCCCACGGGCTTCCACGGCAACTGGATCCCGACCTGAGGCCGATCATCGCCTCTCGGCGCGGACGAAGCGCCACAACCGGTCGGCCCGCCGCCCGGGTGATCGGATTGGCCGCGGCCGGCTCGCGCAGTCCCGCCGCGCCTTCGGCTCCGGGCGGTCGTCCCGGGAGGCTGGGTCAGGTCCGACGATCAGTCAGCTCGCTCACGCAGCGGCGGCAGCCGTACGTCTGAGAAGAACTCGTCGAAGACGTTGTTGACGCCGTCGGCGTCTTCGGGGCGCAGGACCATGACGGCGTCGCCTCGCGCCGCCCGCGCCCAGACGCTGATGCTGGATGGGCGTGCTGAAGGGCGCCTCCCTCCCCGACCAGCAGGAACGTCCGCATTGGGTGATCCCGCGCCCCGGCGACGCTATTCATCGAACAAAGAGGGTAACGTCTCGGTTTTCCCATGGTTGTGGCCGGAGCCGCAGTGGAATAGACGCCCGGGAAACACTGTGGGGGAGGCGGCCGTGGCGCGACATGAATTTCGTGTGGTGCTCGATTTCGAGCTCGACGAAAGCGTGGTCAGCAGGATCAACCAAGCCGTGCAGAAAGCGGTGGCCGTCGAGCTCGCGAACGTCGACCTGAGCGACAGGGCATGGATCAACAATCCCATCCTGGCCGCACGGGGAGGAAGCGGCGGCGGGGGGACGCAGGGAATCTGGACGGTCGAGATCTCCGGCGAGCAGATCGCGGCCACCGGGCTCAGGAAGCCGGACTTCGGGAGCTGACGCGGTGAGCGTCCACGGGGAGAAGGCGGCGGAGATCCTCTGCCCGAGCGCCCGGTGCGAGAAGGACGCGATCCTGTTGGGAGTCCTCGATGCCTCCGGTCGGCTGGGATACATACGGCCAGCTCTCAAGGTCGATGACGACTTTGTGGCCGGCGCTGCCGAAGGTCGGACTCCTGAGGAGCGTTTCCGGTTCGCCCAGCCCTGCGTCGAGAGCGGCTGCAGGAACTGGACCGGCGAGCGGTGCGCGGTGATCGACGACGCCCTGGCATTCGGGGCCGCCGCAGAATCCCTGCCGGTTTGTTCGATCCGGAGAGCATGTCGCTGGTTCGCGCAGGCCGGTCCGAGTGCCTGTGCGGTGTGCCCCCTGATCGTAAGAAACGTGAAAACTGATATGAAAGGAGATTCCGTCATGCCAGAAGCGAATGACGAGAAGGTATCGAAAGGCCGGACGACGCTGTCCACCGAGGGTCGTAAGATCCTCGGGGAAAGCATCCTGAACGGAATCATCGCGCCGGGCGAGGTAATCGCGGGTTCCCTCGACTACAACCAGCACGGTGGTAATTACACGCAGCGGGGCGGCGGCAATTACAGCCAGAGCGGCGGCGGGAATTACGACCAGGCCCGGCTGGTGTAGGCCCGCGCAGTGACGGAGAGGGTGGTCCGGCCGGCGTGGAGCCCCGCGGAGCCGGGCTCGATCGAGGCGCTCCAGGTCGTCTACAAGGTGGCCGAACGCTGCAACATCAACTGCACGTACTGCTACTACTTCAACATGGGCGAGGAGACGGCGTTCGACAGGCCGTCACTCGCCTCCGGCGATGTCACGGAGGCGCTCGCCCGCTGGATCGCCCAGGGCTGTGAAGAGCTCCGCATCCCGTGCGCGAAGATCGCTTTCCACGGCGGCGAACCGACCCTCATCGGGGTCAGGAGGTTCGGTGAGGCGTGCCGGCGCCTCCGGGAGATCATCGAGCCGGTCGCGAGCGTCCTGCTGAGCATCCAGACGAACGGCACGCTGCTCGATGACCAGTGGATCGCGGCCTTCGCCGAGCACGGCGTCGCCGTGGGCGTCAGCATCGACGGGCCGCAGGCGGTCAACGACCGCTTCCGCCTCGACCGCCACGGTCGTTCGAGCTTCGGCCGGACGGAGGACGCGATCCGGCGGCTCGTCGCGGCCCATGGGCCGGGGACTCCGCTGCCGTCGACCGTCAGCGTCATGCACGGTGACAACGACTATCGCGAGGTCTACCGCTATCTGCGGGCGCTGGGCGTGCGGGACATGACCTTCCTGCTTCCCGACAGGAACGCCGACGACGTCGAGTTCATCTCCTCGGGCGCGGCGAAGCAGTATGGCTCGTGCCTCTCGGATCTCTTCCACGCATGGTTCAGCGAAGACAACACGGATGTGCACATCCGCTTCGTCGACCAGATGCTCGACCACTTCCGGCCGGACGTGGCCCCCGGCCAGGCATTCCGGCGGCCGCGCAAGGAGAACCAGGTCGTCATCGCGCGCAGCGACGGGACCGTCGCGATCGATGACACGTTCATCCCCGCACTGGGCTGGTACTCCGGGACGCCAGTGTGCTCCACCGGCGACACCAGCCTGCGCGAGTTCCTCGCCGAACCGGTCTTCCTGGAGGTCGAGGAGACCTTCAACACCCTGCCCGGAGGGTGCGCCGGGTGCCGGTGGCGGCAGGTCTGCCGCGGTGGCGACCTGGAGAACCGCTTCTCGAAGCGGAACGGGTTCGACAACCCGTCGGTGTACTGCGACGCCTACAAGGTGATGTACCAGTACGTCTGCGATGAACTGGTGCGCAACGGCTATCCCGGTGAACTGATCACGGCAAAGTTTGGGAACGCATGACCGTCGAATTCACGCTGGCCCAGTTGCTCCAGCCACTCACGGTGGAGACCTTCCTGCAGAAGGTGTGGGGCGTCACGCACTACCACGTCGAACGCGGCCGCGAAGACTACTTCGACAGCCTGTTCGGCCCGGCCGCCGTCGAGGACGTCCTGGAGATCGTCCGGCCGGAGCCGTCCGCGGTGGTGGTCGTGCGGGAGGACGACCACAGGAGCCCCGACTCCTACCGGTTCGCCGACGGCACCGTCGACCTCGTCCGGATCCGCAACGCCTTCGCGGACGGCGACACCATCGTCCTCAACGGTGTCGAGCGTTACGTGCCCGCCATCGCCACGCTGGCCCACGGCCTCGAGGTCGAGCTGAACTTCGAGACACAGGTCAACGCCTACATCACGCCACCCGGGTCGCGGGGCTTCCTGCCTCATTACGACGACCACGACGTGCTGGTCCTCCAGGTCCGGGGATCCAAGACCTGGCATGTCCACGGCGACGCGGGCGTACCGCCGCACAAGATGCGACGCCGGGAGAAGGTCGTCGCGTCCGGCCTCCCGGCGCCGGCCGTCCTGCGGCTCAACGCGGGGGATGTGCTGTACCTCCCGCGCGGCCGCGTCCATGCCGCCACGGCCAACGCCGAGCCGTCCATCCACCTCACCGTCGGGATCCACGCACCGACCGTGCTGAAGCTCATCACCGAGGCCCTCGAGTCGCTGAGCTATCGGGACGACCGGGTCCTCGCCCAGCTGCCGCCGCGGCACGTCGACGACGTGGGCGTCCGCGCGAGCCTCGACGGCCTCCTGCGCGACATGGCCAGGGCGATCGAGGACCCGGCCGTCATGGCCGAAGGTTTCGGGGCTCTGGGAGACGCTCTGGTACGGCGTGGCCGATGCCGGCCCGTCGGGCAGTTGGTCACCAATGCCGTCGAGGCGCCCCGGATCGACGGGCGGACCCGCGTGGTCAAGTATCAGCCGCTCTACTCGCGCGTGCTGATGATGGCGGACGGCGTCGCACTGCAGTTCGCGCAGTCGCTGGTGAACGCCGACGCGGACCATCGGGCCGCGATGCTGTTCCTGTCGGGCAACACCGAGCCGTTCGAGGTACGCGACCTGCCGGAGTTGTCCGAGGCGCAACAGATCGAGCTGGCCCGCACGCTCGTCGTGGACGGGTTCCTCGTGCGGCTGTGACCGACAGGTGTCGCGGACGCGGGCGGGCCGGTTGTGTCACCTGGGAACGTTCCTCACCCGGGGTCTTCATGACCGCAGGCACCCGCATCCTCAAGGTGCCGCTTCGGGCAGAGCTTTGCCTCAACCGGGTGGCGGGCAGGTGCGCAGGTGGGGTGCGTCGGGGAGTCGGCGTCGCCATTCCGCGGCGGTGAATCCTCGGCCTGCGATGGCGCACGCGGCGTTCAGGAGATCCGAGGGAAGGGCGACCTCCCATACACGCACCGTTTTGTCCTCGGCAGCGGTGATCAGCCGGGTGCCGTCGGGGGAGAAGGTCGCTGCCGTCACGGTGCCGGTATGGCCGGTGAGCGGTGTCCCGATCGGGGTGCCGGTGCGGGCGTCCCAGACGCGTACTGCCCCGTTGCCGCCGCTGCTCGCCAGCCGCGTGCCGTCGGGGGAGAAGGCCACTGCCGCCACGGTGCCGGTATGGCCGGTCAGCGGCGTGCCGATCAAGGTGCCGGTGCGAGTGTCCCAGATCCGCAGTGAGTTGTCCTCGCTGCCAGTGGCCAGCCGGGCGCCGTCGGGGGAGTACGCGATCGATCCGACCCAACTGGTGTGGCCGGTCAAGGGTTCGCCGATGGCCGCGCCGGTATGGGCGTTCCAGAGGCGGACGGTTGTGTCTTCGCTGCTGGTGGCCAGCCGCGTGCCGTCCGGCGAGAAGACCGTCACTCCTACCGGGCCGGTGTGGCCGGTCAAGGGTTGGCCGATGGGGGTGCCGGTGCGGGTGTCCCAGAGGCGCACGGTTGAGTCCTCGCTGGCGCTGGCCAGCCGCGTGCCGTCCGGCGAGAACGCCACCGACCACACCCAGCCGGTGTGGCCGGTCAGGGGTTTGCCGATGGGCGCGCCGGTACTGGCGTCCCAGATGCGCACGGTTGTGTCCTCGCTGCCGGTGGCCAGCCGCGTGCCGTCGGGGGAATAGGTCACCGACCACACATGGCCCGTGTGGCCGGTCAAGGGTTTGCCGATGGGGGTGCCGGTTCGGGCATCCCAGATCCTCCCGGCGCGCTTGCCGCCGGTGGCCAGCCGGGTTCTGTCCGGCGAGAACGCCTGTGCCACGATCCGGCCGGTGCGCCTTGCCAGGGAAGTGCTTGTGGAGGTGCCGGTTCGGGTGTCCCAGACGCGGACTGTACGGTCGCCGCTGCCGCTGGCCAGGTGGATGCCGTCCGGGGAGAACGCCACCGACCACACCTTGCCCGTGTGGTCGGTGAGAGGTTTGCCGATCGGGGCGCCGGTGCGCGCATCCCAGAGCCGCACGGTGTGGTCGCCACTACCGCTGGCCAGCCGGGTACCATCGCGGGAATACGCTATGGAGCCAACCCAGTCGGTGTGGCCGATCAGAGGTTTGCCGACCTGGGCGCCGGTGCGGGTGTCCCAGAGGCGCACCGTTGTGTCGTTTCCGGCGGTGGCCAGTCGGGTGCCGTCCGGGGAGTAGGCGATTCCCCACACTCTGCCCGTGTGAGCGGTGATAAGCCTTCCGACCGGGACGCCCGTGCGGGTGTTCCAGATGCGGACGACATTGTCCTCTCCGGCGGTGGCCAGTTGGGTGCCGTCCGGAGAGTAGGCCACCGCGGTCAGAGGCTTGGTGTGGTCGGTCATGGCGCTGCCGACTTGGGTGCCGGTGCGGGTGTCCCAGAGGCGCACGGTCGTGTCGTTTCCGGCGGTGGCCAGTCGGGTGCCGTCCGGGGAGTAGGCGATTCCCCACACTCTGCCCGTGTGAGCGGTGATGGGCCTTCCGACCGGGACGCCGGTGCGGGAGTCGCGGATACGGACCGTCCCGTCACGGCCGGCGGTGGCCAGTCGGCTCCCGCCGGGAGAGTAGGCCATCGCGTCCACCGACTCGGCGTGCTGTGTTCCGATCAGGGCGCCGGTGCGGGCGTCCCAGACACGCAGGGCCCCGCCTTGGTCGGCGGTTGTCAGCTGGGTGCCATCGGGAGAGTAGGCAACCGACCTCACGGTGTCGCCGTGGCCGGTGAGGACGGCACGCTGAGGCCGGCTCAACAGGGCGGTCAGACCAGCCGCGGCCTCGTCGGTCGGCGAGATCGCCCAAGCGGCGACGGCCAGCCGTGCCGAGGTGACGGGGTCACCAAGGACGGCTTGGCTGTGGGCGGCCGCCTGCCGGGACAGGATCTGCGCACTGCGCCTCGACTCGAAAGCGCGCTGCCGGTCGGCCTCACGACCGAAACGAACGGCGGCCAGCGCGGTCATGATCGAAATCACCAGCAGCCCGGCCAGCAGCGCTATCACCGTCCGGCTGAGGCGGCGGCCGCGGGCGGCCGCGCGGTCACTGAACAGGAGGAAGGTGCCGACGGCCATGGGCATGCTCATGGCCGGATACCGGCCGGGATCGGCCCGCCAGCGGGTGGTTGCATTCCGTGCGTCCTCCAGGCGGGATCCCCGGTACAGGAATGCCGGGTCCCGGCCGCACTCCTCCCATGCCGTGGCGTCGCGCACGAGCTGGCCGTGAAGAATGCGCTCGGCCTGGTCGTCGGCGAGCCAGGACCGCAGACGTGGCCAGGCACTCAGCAGCAGGTCGTGGGCAAGCTCGACCATGCCCCCTGAGGGGGCCGCCATGGCGATCATGAGACGGGCACCGGTGAACGCCTCCACCACCTGAAGGACGCGGCCACCATCCGCGGATCGACTCGTCAGCTCCTTCAGCGGGACGCCCCTGCGGTTGGTCTGACCGTCAGCCCCGGTGATCGTCAGGGCGGTGAGGACGCACCGGGCGATCTGCCGTAGTGGGGGATCGAGGCGGGCATAGGTGTCCTCTGCGGTGTCGGTGAGCGCGGAGGTGATACCGCCGGCACGGTCGTAGGAGGCGTGAGTCAGCCGGGTGCCTTCGCGGTTGACCCAAATACGCACCATGGCCATCGACAGCAGAGGCAGCGCGCCCGCCTGCCCCGGCGATCCCGCGCCGCGTACATGGGCAACCAGGTCGTCGACGATCTGGCTGGCCAGGCCGTCCTGTACGCGCAGACCGGCGGCCGCAGCCGGTCCGGTGATGACCCGGCGTAGATCCTGTTCGCTCATCGGGGCCAGCACGAACGCCTGTTCCTCCAGCGCGCGGGCCAGGACGGGGTAGGCGGAGCAGCGGTCCAGAAAATCGCCACGTATGGCGGACACCACGACGGGACCGGCTGGTGTGGCCAGTGCCTCCAGCGCGGCCACGAACTTCTCGACATCGGCCGGCTGATCGCCCTGACCGGCGAGGGTGAACAGCTCCTCGAACTGGTCGACGGCCACGACGAGCCGCGCAGTGCCGTCACCCGGCTGGGCCCGGCGGTGGATCTGCTCGGCGGTCAGAACCTGCCGCGCCCGCCGTAGCGCGGCTTCCGCCGGATCGGCGCGCAGCTCAGCCAGCACCTGGTCAGGGTCTGTGCTGCAACGCACCGCCAGTTGGGTCGCCAGCTCCCGTAGCGGCTGGATGCCGGGAGTGAAGGTGATCTGGGGCCAGTTCGCCGTGCCGTACGCGGTGCCGGGCGCGCCCATCGCGGGCAGCAATCCAGCGTGCAGCAGTGAGGATTTGCCCGACCCCGACACCCCGGTGACGATGATGGGCCCGTTCGCGCTGTGGGTGGCGACCATTCTCAGCAGTCGCGCGGTGTCCTGGCCGCGGCCGTGGAAGACCGCGGCGTGGGCCGATCCATACGGGGCGAGCCCCTGGTAGGGGCAGCGTCCCTCCCAGAGGGCCGAGCTCGCTGAGCCGGAGCCTAGCGGGCGAAGGGGGTGGGTCAGCTCGGACAGTTGCTCGTGAACCTCCTCTAACAGGGCCATCTGCCGCTGAGCCTGGGCTCGGTCGAAGCGGTATTCCGCGTCCTTCCACGCGAGGTTCTGCTGGATCTTGACGATCGCGGCGTCGAGGTCTTTCAGCAGTGGACCGAACCCGCTCAGCTCGGCGAACCCCGCCGTGAGGTGGCGAAGAAGTTGCGCCTGGCCGCCGGCGACAGCCTCGCTGACCACGAGAGAACCGGCGCCGATCCTTTCCAGGACCACCGCCAGTGTCCTGGACAGTTCCTCGGCCTGCTGATCTCGAACCGCCAGCGCCGCTTCCAGCCGGGCGGCGATCTCCTCGCGCACCTGCTCGGGATCATCCGCTTGTTCCTTTTCCGGGTACGCGCGTGTGCGGGCACGGGCGGCGGCCAAGGACGCGCCGACGATGTCAGCCAGCACGTTCGCCCCAACCGACCCCACCACGTTCAGACCTGCAGCCAGCGCCATCAGTCCCGGCTCGGCCAACGCCACCGGAACCAGCGCGCTGGCGCACAGCCCAACGAGCATTCCGCGGGGCCCGGCCCACGCCACGCCCCGCGCCGACAGCCTGGCCGTGTGATGCAACCAGTCGCGCGCACCGTCGCGGGCGGCGGCGATCTGTTCTTCCGCCCCCAGAGCGGATGGTTCGCTCATCCGCCCCTCCAGGCGCTCACGATGGCAGAACTCACCCTAGTTACGGGCGGGCATGGGGTCGCGGCAATCGGGGAAACCAGAATCAATCAGCGCAGCCCTCTCTTTCCCGTCTGCCGTACGGTCGTGCCTGTGGGGCTCAAGAACACGATTCGTCCCCAGCACCGGGGTTCATCGCCTGGTCGGGCGGGGCGTTCCGGGGATCAGCGTTCGTGCTGTTGCCCACAGCCCCACCGCGGCATCGGTCAGCTGAGCCCATCCCAAGCTGAAACCTGACCGCCATCGCCAGTTGACCTGGCCAGCCATCGGGTCCACCGCAGAGCCATCCTTGGTGGCCTCATCAACAAGAACCAGATCGCCAACTGAAGCCACCAAGAACCAGCAGGCCAGACACCAAACCCTATTTTGAGCCCCATACGGTCAGGCACGGAATCCGAACGCCAAAAGCTATATGCACCCAACTGAGGGTAAGCCGCTCAGTGGGTTCCTTAAAGGTATGATGGATCTTAGCAAAGTGCTTGGCGCTCTCGGTGGTCTTACTTACTTCTTTGACGTAATGCGGCGGTGTTGCCCGCCGGATAGTCCGACCTAGATGATCAGTTCAAGCAGAATCCAACACAACTTTGGAGGTCTCAGTGGAACGTCCAGACCTTGATAAGCTCATCACCTTCGAAGAGCTGGTATCGCGAACACGCGAGATCATATTGACCTCGATTCCCGTCGTGCAAGAAGCCGTCCTGGCGATGGAAGAATCAATGCTCGCCGACGAGAAGACTCCAACTGAAGCTGACTACATCTACGAGGTTGCCGTCAAATCCTTCGAGAGCTTCGTCGAGAACGGAGACGATGAAACGATCGCGGCGTTCCTCCGAATGAGTGAGCGGCTTCTTGAGTTGGAAAGTGGACTTGTCACTGAAGATGTGGACGTCTATATCGCGGGCAATCTGCGCAGGAATCACCCGTACCTCATCAGACAAGCCGGTCCACGCTTGCAGGCGCTTGCCGCAGATCGCTGACACCACCTGCCCGCCGCCGAGAACGCTGTCTAACGAGCACGACCTCCTGGCATGCAGCTCAGTTGTAGCGACGTCAGCGTGAAGACGATGACGACGCTGACCGACCGTGCCAACCTCGCCTCCTGGACGGGGGCCTGGCAGGGACTGTAGTGGCCGCCCAGGACATGTACACCGGACTGCTGCCCGTCCGCGAACGCGCGTCCGCTCCCGAACACCCCAGCACGCTAACCGCCCGCGCCAACCTCGCCTACTGGAGTGATGAGGCTGAGGCTCGGAGGCTTCATTAAGCGATCGCCATATGACGATGATCATGGAGTGGTGCCGACCTGGGGCGGAGATCTTCAAACCCGCTTCAACAACCGCGTGTCTTCAACAATCCTTGAGACCGTTTGTTGAGAGAACTCGGGGGCGACGAGCACTCCCCTGGACCTGCCCGACGACCTCCTGGCAGCCTTCCCCGCCCCCCGGTCCGAGATCCGCATCGGCTACGCCCGCGTCTTCACCCGCGGCCAAAGCCTCGACCGCCAGATCGACGCCCTGCAGCCGGTCGGCTGTCGGCGTGTGTTCGCCGACAAGAAATCCGGCAAGAACGCACTCAGGCCCGAGCTGCAGGCCTGCCACGCCTTCCTCACCCCCGGCGACACCCTCATCGTCCCCGAACTCGCCCGCTACGGCCGCTCCCTGCACGACCTGACCTCCGCAAACGCGAGATCGGCTTCACCAGCCTGCATGAAAACCTCGACGCCACCACCCCAGGCGGAAGGGCTCGTCTTCCACGTCTTCGCCGCCCTGGCCGAGTTCATCCGCGAACTCATCATCGCCGGCACCCACGAAGGCCTGCCCGCCGCACGAGCGCGCGGCCGCGTTGGCGGCCGCCCCACCGTGGTCGACGCCGAACTCCTCAAAGCCGCTCGCGACCTGCTGCCGGACCAGGGCCCATCGGTCACCTCGATCGCCAAGCTGCTCGGAGTAAGCGTGGGCCCCCTGTACAACCACATCCCCGACCTCCAAGAAAACTCCGCGCGGCACCGCAAGGATCTGCCACCTGAAGCATCTGGCAACCCCCGCTCACCCATCACGCATGCGACGATCATCGGCCAGGTTGCCCAGGGCGACATCCCGGCTGTAGTCGTCACCAAACGACTCGAAGATGGTGGCGGCCTGCTCGTGCGCGGTGATCGCTTCGTCGAAGCGCCGCTCCTGCTGCAGCGCGTTGCCGAGGTTGTTCAACGCCCTGCCGGTCACCGACCTCCCGGAACGCTGGCACCATCCCCGTCACGGCCGCGAGACACGGCCAGCTGAACGTGACCACCCCGCCCGATACCTCAGACACCGCGACGCGGATCGACGAACTGGAGGTCTACGCGTGACAACCTGACAACCTGACAACCTGACGACCTGATGGCGTGGGTACGGCGTGCGCGCGCCGTACCCACGCCGTCCGGTGTTTCGTCAGGCTTCCCAGGAGCCGTCGGGGACGCGGTAGAAGGCGCGCATCGCCGTCCACCATTCCCGGTCGGTGAAGCAGCCGGTGATGCGGCCCACCATGCCCGCCATGAGGTGCAGGTCCCGCTTCAGGTCTCGGGTGTGCCCGAGTTCCAGTCCGGCTGTGAGCGGCAGGTACTCGGGCAGATCCATCTCGCCGCCTTCGTCGTAGGGCGGGGTGACGTCGCCGAGGTGTTCTCCGTCGTTGTAGAGGTTGAGGGGGTCGAGCTCGCCGAGTTCCTCGCGGGAGAAGATCTCGAAGATCCGCCGCTTTCCGAGGTTCAGGATGGCGGGGTGGTACGGGTGCAGGCCGAAGGCGAACACATGGGTCCAGCCGGGGGAGTGTGGGCCGATCCACGCGGCGGTTCGTTCCGGGATGGCGCCGTACACGGCTAAGGCGGCTTCGAGGTCGCAGTCCTGGCGGGAGTCCGGGTTCACCCGGAGCAGGCGGGACACCTCTTCGGGGTCGTCGCTCTCGACCCAGAGGCCGTGGAGGCCGTTGTGGAGTCCGTGCCCGTATTCGACCAGCAGATCCCATTGGTTCTCCGCGGGCAGCGCCTGCTCGGGGTGCGTCATTGTCGCGTCCTCACATCTGGTGGCAGCCGGAGCCGCCCGGGGCGGCCCCGGCTTTTCGCCGCTTACTCTACGATCTGCACCCAGAAGGGGCTGTCGCTTACCTTTGTAATGGTGTTGACCGGGCCGTAGGTGAGCAGGCGGTACTGGCTGTAGAACGCCTGGAGCGCCTCTCCGTGCCTGGCGTTGTAGCTGGTGAAGACGGCCTGGACCGAGTAGTTAATCTTGTCCTTGGCCGTTCCTTCCTGGGTGGAGGCGAAAGGGTACTCGTCACACCTGAGCGCGCCGTTGCCGTGGATTGCGTAGAGGTCGGAGTTGTAGTACTTGCAGTAGTTCGAGCCGTAACTTTCCTTCATGTAGAACTCCTCCGGGAATCCTCTGTGCATCCAGAATCGGTGCCCCGAGAAGATCGCCCGGTTCTTGGCGTAGCCGTCGTCGGTGCCTCTCCACAGCGCGGCGCCCTCGGTGGTGTTCGGCGCCGCCCGGTAGTTTCCGGGGATGTCCTTCGGCCGCTCCGTACCCGTCGTGTTCTTGTGCGGCGGGTATTCGATGAAGCGGTTGCTCGTCGTGTCGCCGGGCCGGAACTGCAGGTTGGTGTGGAGGTTCGTCTCCCTGCTCAGGGCCTTCTCGATGTGGTTGATCACCCCGATGAAGTTTCTGTCCTAGCTCTTGGACATCGTGAAGACCCGATCGGCTGTGACGTAGATGCAGCCGCCGGTGTTCTTCTCCTCGTTCTTGCCGAATCCGAGTTTCTTCCGGTCGCAGCGATAATGGGGCGCGTACATGCTGCCGCTGGGAATGCCCTGTCCCCACCGCACCACGCCGAGCCGTCTACCATCGTCGCCGAGGAGTTCCTGGTCCCAGAGGGGGAGCCGGCCCTTGTTCTCCTTGTACTGGGTGATGGCGGGCTTGATGACGCAGACCTCCCTGTCGTGGGCCGCCGGCTTGGGCGTGTTGATGAGGTAGAGGAGATAGGGCGTCGAGCGCCAGCCCGCGATCGTCTTGAGCTGGGTGGGATTTTCCTGCGCGACGACGTCGACCGCGGCCAGGGCTCGGCGGGCAGTTGCCCGGCCTTGGCGCGCATCTGATCGACGACTCCCACCGAGCGCCGCCCTTCCGTACGGGTTTCGTGACATGGCGCATGCCGCTGCTCCAGGACGGTGACGATGACCAGTCGGGCCGGTTCGGGGGGCAAAGCCGTCCTCGGGGACGTCTTGGACGCCCCTGTCCCGTCCGCGTGAACCTCGCAGGAAGTGATCACGCTGACCTGCGGACTGCGAGACAGGTCGGGACGACTACAGCGGCCGGTCGCGGTCGGTCGCGACCGATGACTTCTCCGCCCGCCCGGGGTCTCTCTTGGTAGCACGGCATGATCGACGAGGCGGAGGCGAAATGGGCAAGGTTGTTGCGCAGGCATCGGTGTCCCTGGACGGGTTCATCGCGGGGCCGGGCAGTTCGGGATTCGACCGCCTGTTCGCGTGGTGCACCGCTGGGGAGGTGGCGACGCCGTCGGCGCAACCCGACCGGCTCACGTACCGCACCTCGGCCGAGACGGCGGGTTATCTGCGCGACACGATGGCGCGTACCGGGGCCTTGGTGGTCGGCCGGGGCCAGTTCGATCTGACCGGTGGATGGAGCGGGGCGCATCCGATCGGGGACGTGCCCGTGTTCGTGGTGACCCACCAGCCACCAGCGGGCTGGGTGAACACCGTCACCCCGTTCACCTTCGTCACCGACGGCGTCGAGTCGGCGATCCGGCAGGCGGTCGTGGCCGCCGGCGCGCGCGATGTCGGCGTCGGCCCCGGGAGCCTGGTCGGCCAGGCCCTGGACCTGGGGTTGCTGGACGAGTTGCGGCTGGACCTGGTGCCGGTCGTGCTCGGCGGCGGTGTACGCATGCTGGACGGCGTCGGCTCGGCGCCGGTCGACTTCGGCGACCCAGAGGTGATTGCCGGCACCGGGGTGACACACCTGATCTACCGTTCCGTCCCTACCATCTGATCTGATTTCTACCTGGAGTGTGCGTGATGACACAGATGAAGTTCGAACTCGTACCGGTGCCGGTCGCCGACGTGGACCGCGCCAAGGCCTTCTACACCGACAAGCTCGGGTTCGCGGTCGACGTGGACATCGAACCCGTGCCGGGAACGCGGATCGTGCAACTGACCCCACCGGGGTCGGCGTGCTCGATCTTGTTGAGCACCGCACTCCCGGGCATCGCGGAGATGACGCCGGGCTCATTGCGCAGCCTGCATCTGGTGGTCGCCGACGCGCGCGCCACCCGCGCCGAGCTCGCCGCGAAGGGAGTCGACGTGGGTGAGGTCGACGAGCACGAGGGCGCCATGCTGTTCGTGCCGTTCGCGGACCCCGACGGCAACACCTGGGTGCTCCAGGAGATGCCGTGGCGCTCCGCTGACTTCACATCCTGACCGTCGCGGGAGCTGGAGTTGGGCGCCACCAAGCCCGACCACCAGCCCGGCGGTGGTCAATGGACGGTCCTGCTGAACCCCGCCGGTCGGCCGCTCTGCCAGTGAGTGCGGCGTGGGCGCGCTCGTCGACCCGGTCCGCGTCGACGTCTTCCTGTTCCTCCGGGGCCGCCTGCAGTTCCTCAGGACTCGGGGCTGTGGCGCGCTCGGTGCCGGGCGTGAGGCTGATCTGTGATCGCGGGGGGTCACCGCTCTTGCTGTTCGCGGGTGCGCTGGTTCACGAGGTCGACCAGCCGGGCGCGCTCGGCGGCGATCACGGCCGATGGATCACTCGGCTGCAAGTCGGCAGGCACCACAGCGGTATTCGGGACCCGGGCGAGGTGAGCGAGTACGGCGATGACACCATCGCCGACGGTACTGTCGTGAGCCTGGCCTTCTGCGGCCATACCCAGAGCTGGATGGCCGCCGCCGAGCTGGCCGCGCACCCCGGAAATGGCCCCGGAATTCGCCACCGAAAAGTCGCCGACCCGCATGCCGGCAACTGTGATCGCTACGCCTTCCGGGAGACCGGCCAGAGCGGTGGGCGGTCAGCGGTTGGTCAAGCGCGGCCGCGGCGCCGACTCGGCGGTCGTGCGGGCGGCCTCGGCGAGCGCGGCAGCCGCCACCAGGCATTCTCCGCAGGCGACTGATACCCGGGGGCGAAGGGCAGCGGGTCGCCGGCCTCGGCATAGGCCCACGTCTGGCGCCGGTATACCAGCAGGGCGACTCGCCGCCCGCACACCGTTGCGTGCCGGCCGTTGGTGTCGCCCTGCTTGGGCAGCACCAGGTAGTGGGTGCGCTCGTCGGGCACCAGCTCCGGATCGACCCCCGACCCAGCCCAAGGGCAGAAGCGCGCTCACCCGCTCGACGCTACGCCTCTCGCTGGCCGCCCAAGGAGTCCCGGCTTCTGCTCCTGCCCGTCGCCGGCGCGTGAACGGTCGCACTCACCGTCCATCACGCCGCCAACGAACGCGCTTCGCACCGAGGTGCTGACGACGTGGTGGCTCGCACCGGGCGGTCGCCGTTCAGGGCTGTCTCTGGCGGCCGTCAATGTGGACGGTTGGCGCCAGGCAGTAGCTGCTGTCTGGCCGGGGGGAGGAAGGTGCGACGGCGTATCCAAGGGTGCGCCGCCGCCCCTTCCTCGCTCGGGTGCGTGTCAGCCGTGCTGGTCCGGGATCGTCACGGGCGGGCAGCGCGGGTCGAGTCGCACCTTGGCCAGGTCCCTGCCGACGATCGTCCAGGCGTTGAACGAGCCAGGCTCGAACTGCAGTTGCGGATTGGTGTGCCACTCGTCGCCCAGCCCGGTTGCCAGCAGTTTGGGCTTCGGCCCGAGCTCGTAGGCGTTTCCGCCGCCGAAGTAGGTGGAGGTGAACACCCGGCCTCTGTGGACGTACAGCTCTCCGTGGCCCGACAGCAGGCCCTGGTGCTTGATGGTCCCGGTGGCGGGGTCAAGCGCGATCCAGGCGCCGAGCACACGTTTGTAGACCGCGTACAGCAGCCCGTCGTGCACCTTGAGGTCCTGGAAGGTGCGGTGGTTCGGCAGGGGATCGATCTGCCACAGCACCGTGCGCCGCTGCAGGTCGAAGGCGGCGATCGAGGCCGTCGCCCTGGTCGGCGGGGTGCCGCCTCCGCCGAGCACGTCGCCGCCGAGGTAGACGACGCCGCGCGCGGCGTCGACGCTCAGGCTCATCAGGCTCTGGTCGGGGATGACGTTCGGGTAGACGTCCAGTTTCCCGGTATCGGGGTCGAGCACTGTCAGGGCGCCGTGTAGCTTCGCGCCGGTCGGCGCGGATGCCACCAGGATGGTGTCGGTGACGGGGTCGTGCTCGATGTCCCACGGGCGTGACTGGTCATGACCGATGTAGCCGTGGCTGCGTACCTTGTCGGTGTGCACGTCGATGGAGATGATCTCACCGCTCGGATACAGTGCGGCGTAGATCTCGTTGCCCCGCCGTACCATGGCCTTCGGCTCGCCCACGACGCGGATTCTGCGCTGCTTTCCGGTCCGCAGGTCACGCACCTCCACGGCGAAGTGGCCGCCGATGTACAGCGCCCGGTTTGGCATCAGCAGCATGCTCTGGGTCCGCTCGGGACCCGCCGGCAAGCCCGCGTCGATGAGGTCGACGAACTCGGAAGTCCCGCTCGGCAGGTCCAGCCACCACATGCCGCCGCTGCCGGCGAAGCCGATGAGCTGCTGCCCGTTCAGCTGCAGCGCCCGGGTCTCCTCGCCGGGGGAGGGCGGGTCGGCGACCTTGATCACCGTGTTCTGCCCGGTGCGGTAGCTGTAGACGGCGCCGTCGGGGCGTGAGGTGAGGTAGACCGTGCCGTCAGGGGCGACCTCGAAGGCGTCGATGACGCCCACTCCGGCTTCGAACTGCCGGCGGTCGGTGCCGTCCTTGCGCACGTCGATCAGCGTGCTCCCGCTCGCCGCCAGTACCCGCTCGCCGTACAGCGTCACCGTGCCGACGGCCGCGGGTCCCTGGGCGAGTTCCCTGACCGCGCCGCTGACCCGGTCAACGGCCAGCAGTTTGGCCTTTTCCAGCAGGCCGGCGTAGGCCGTGGTGTCGTCGACGGCGACGGCCCTGACATAGTGCTCGCCCTGGGCCAGCACGCCGTACCTGCGGACCGCGCCGGTCGAGGGGATGTACTCCCAGAGTCGGCCGTCGGAGGAGGTGCCGAGGTACAGGGCGCCGTCCGGCGCGGCTGCCATACTCCAGACGAAGCCGCCGTTCGCGCCGAAGGAGCGCAGGTGCGTCACCTGGCCCGTGGCCAGGTCGTAGCTGTACAGGTCGGGCACGGGATAGGTGCCGATGTACAGCTTGCCGTCGGCGACGGCGGTGGCCCAACCACCTTCCGGCTCGCCTGCCGCGGGGCCGTCCGGCAGGGTGGCCGTGCGCGTTACTTTGCGGGTGGCCAGGTCGATCTCGGCCACGACCGGAGGCTTCGGCCCGCGGGAGACCACGTAGGCGTGACCGTCGTGGACGGCGGCACCGACGATCGCGCCGGTGACGGAGGCCGGGCCGTAGGTGGTGACCGCCTGGGCGCCGCAGTCCGGCGCGGAGCTCGCGTGGGCGGAGGTTGGGACTACCACAACGGTCAGGACCATAAGTAAGGACACACAGAGTCGCGGCACAGCAGACCTCCAGCTTGTCCATTCGTGCTCAATTATGGTCAGGACCGTAATCTTTTGCGCGCAACACGTCAATACGGCTGACGACCGCGTACCGCTCGAAGACGGTGCCGCCACCGTCGCGATAGAAGGATGACGAGGGAGCCGATCAGCCGCGTTCAGGGCGCCAAGTTCCCTGAACGGCCGGACGTCGAATCCCATGATTGAGGCCCCACAGGCAGCGCGAGGCTAGCCGACGTGAACGATAGGGCGGCGGTCGGGGTCGGGTTCGGCTTGGCGGAGGACTTCGCGGGTCAGGGGAGGGATGTCGCCGCCGCCGAAGACGAGATAGCGCAGCAGAGCGCCGATGGGATTGCCTTCGGCGGCCCAGTGGAAGTAGACGTGCGGGGTCTTGCCGGTCTGGTCGCGCAGGTGCAGCAGTAGGGCGGCGATGGAGTTGGCGATGGTGGTGCTGTGCATGCGCAGGATGCGAAAGCCGTGGCGTTCCTCGCCGGTGACGCGGAGTTCCCCGGCGAACTCGGAGGCATCCGGGACGGTGACCTCCAGGAAGAGGAGCCCTTCGCCGGTGCGCAGGCGGTGCAGTTCCCATGCTTCGCGGGCCTTGTCGACGTACTCCTTGGCGTCCCTGCCGTGGGGTTCGTTGGCGATGAGGTAGAGCTCTGCCGCTTCGTTGATGTAGCGGCGGGCCTCGTCGTCCAGGGAGATGCGGGTGACGCGCAGTTCGGTGGAGCGGGTGGCGCGCGAGACGAGGGAGACGACCACGATGGCCAGCACGAACAGCAAGGCGATGACGAGCCCGTCGGGACGTTCGATGATATTGGCGACGGTGGCGTAGGCGAAGACCAGGGTGACGAAGCCGAAGAACAGGGCGGGCCGGGTACGGCCTGCGGTCCAGGCCGAGAGGGTGACGGCGACGGCGGCGGACAGGATGAGGGCCAGCACGCCGGTGGCGTAGGCGCCGCCCTGTGTCTCGACTTCGGCGCCGAAGACCATGGTGATGACGAATGCTATGGCGGTGAAGACCAGGACCATCGGGCGTGAGGCTCGGGTCCAGTCCGGGGCCATGCCGTACCGGGGGAGATAGCGCGGCACGATGTTGAGAAGGCCGGCCAGCGCGGAGGCTCCGGCGAACCACAGGATGGCGATGGTGGACAGGTCGTAGGCGGTGCCGAACCAGTCGCCCAGGTATTCGTGGGCGAGGTAGGCCAGGGCTCGGCCGTTGGCCGAGCCGCCCTCGGCGAACTCCGCGGGCGGGATGAGCACGGTGGTGGCGAAGCTGGAGGTGATCAGGAAGACGCTCATGATGAGAGCGGCCGTGGTCAGCAGCTTGCGCGCGCCTTTGACCCGCTCGGCGAGGTCACCCTTGACCAGCGGCATGACGGCCACACCGGTCTCGAAACCGGACAGGCCCAGGGCGAGTTTCGGCATCACGTACAGCGCGACCGCGACCATGGCGAGCGGGCTGGCGTAGTCGGTGCTCAGCGCGTTCTGCCAGCCGGCCACCTTCTCCGGCGCCGTGAGCACATGTTGTACGGCCGAGCCCACCACGACCACGTTGAGCAGCAAGTAGACGGCCACCAGCACGACAGCGATGGAGATCGCCTCACTGAAACCCGCAAGGAAGACTCCGCCGAGCGCCGCGATCAGTACCAGCGTGACTGGAACCTGCCAGCTCGCCAGGAACTCCGGCACGAACGGATTGTGCAGGATGTGCGCGGTGGCGTCGGCCGCCGACAGGGTGATGGTGACGATGAAGGCGGTGGCCACGAACCCGAGCAGGAACAGCACCAGCAGCTTGCCGCGCCAGCCGGGCAGCAACCGCTCCAGCATCGACAGCGACCCGAGCCCGTGCGGGCTCTGCTCGGCCACCGCCCGATAGGTCGGCAGGGCGCCGAAGAGCGTCAGCGCCACCAGCACAAGTGTCGCGATGGGACTCAGTGCGCCGGCGGCCAGGGCGGCGATGCCAGGCTGGTAGCCCAGCGTGGAGAAGTAGTCCACGCCGGTCAGGCACATGACCTGCCACCAGGAATGCTGATGTTCGGGGGTTTCTTCTTCGTGGGGTGCGCTGCTCAGCCCTTCGGGGCGTTTGAGACCCTTCAGCAGCCATTGCCGCAGCGTTCGCTCCCGGACAGCGCCGGCCACCGGGCCACCTCCACTTTTGCGGCATGTCAGACGAATGCACGCTACTGAGCCCGAAGGTCGATCCCGCGCGATCAAGGCGTCAAAAAAACGTAAATATTGCCCGGCGCGGGCGCGGGTGATGGCTGGTCAGGGCAATCGGTGGGCGTTGACGCCGTCAACGACGCGAAGGTGGTCGTCAACGACGCGAAGGTGGTCGTCAACGACGCGAAGGTGGTCGTCAACGACGCGAAGGTGGTCGTCATCGACGACGCTGCGGACCGCAGCGATTGCCGCGTGCCCTGATCCGGGTTACCTTCGTAGCATCCATACGTTTGGTTGAGACATTCATCCGAATGGATGACTGTCGGGGACGGGGAAGCATGACCTTCCACGTAGCAGTCATCGGCGCCGGGGTGGGCGGGCTCTGTCTGGCCCAGGGCCTGCACAAGGCGGGCGTCGACGTCACCGTGTACGAGCGAGACCGCACACCGACCAACCGCCTCCAGGGCTACCGCCTGCACATCAACCCCCTCGGCGCCCAAGCGCTCCGCGAGTGCATGTCCCCCGAGCTGTGGCAGGCGTTCCTGGCCACCACGGGCAAGGGCGGCCTCGACTTCGTGTTCATGACCGAGCGGCTGCGGCCGCTGATCAAGCTGGAGGCCGGCGAGCGGGACGCCAACTGGCGCGACCACCACTCGGTCAGCCGGATCACCCTGCGCCAGATCCTCCTGACCGGCCTGCACGAGGTGGTGCGCTTCGACCGGACGTTCGAGCGGTACGAGCGCAGGGGAGACGGGCGGATCACGCTGCACTTCGCGGACGGCTCCACCGCGACCACCGACGTCCTGGTGGCCGCCGACGGCAGCGGCTCGCGGGTGCGGCAGCAGTACCTTCCGCAGGCCGAGCGGATCGACACCGGCATCACCCGCGTCGCCGGCAAGTTCCCGCTCACCGAGGAGACGAAGCGGCTCATTCCGGCTCACCTGTACGAGGGCCTGACCAACATCGTCCCGGCCAGGGGTTACTCGATGTTCTGCGCGCCGCACGACTTCGGTGGCGATCCGGTCGTGCTGCCCGGCGGCATCGGAGCCAGCGAACGCGAGGGCGCGATGCACGACAACACCAGCAGCTACATCCTGTGGGCCTTCGGCGCCGAGACCCGGCAGTTCCCGGCGGACGCCGCCGAGATGCCGGGCGCCGCGATCCGCGACCTCGTCACCGGCATGATCGGCAACTGGCACCCGGACCTGCTCCGGATGATCGACATGACTCCTCCGGAGACGGTGTCGCTGCTGCCGATCCGCAGCGCCGTACCGACGGGGCCATGGGCCGCCACGAACGTCACGCTGCTCGGTGACGCCATCCACACCATGGCCCCGCACCTGGGCCTCGGGGCCAACACCGCGCTGCGCGACGCCCGGCTGCTGTGTCAGGAACTGACCGCTGCTCAGGCGAAGGACGTCGTCGCGGCGATCGCCGCGTACGAGAGCCAGATGACCGTGTACGGCTTCGCCGCGGTGCGCGACTCCCTGAACACGGCCCGGCGGTTCGTCACCAGGAGCCCGCTGGCCCGCCTCGGCTTCCGCACCTTCCTGCGCACGGCCCAGCGGATCCCGATGCTGAAGGAACGCGCCTTCGCGGCCGGAGCCGCCTGAACCCCGACCGCAAGACACCGCCCGGTGTCATCAGACCGGCTTGTCGCCGATGAGCAGGGTACTGAGCTCGTTCAGCGCGACCGGCGGCCGGACCTCGAATCCGGCCTCCTTCAACCACCCGAGGCCCTCGGCGACCGTGTACTCCGAGGATCCACTGATCATCGCCATGTTGAGGCTCATCAGGAGCCCGAAGGCCGCGTCGCGCCGCTCGTCGTCGATCATGCTGTCGTAGATCAGCAAGGTGCCGCCGGGGGGCAACTGCTCGAACGCCCGGTTCACCAGCGCCCGGCGACGCTCGTCCGCCCAGTCGTGCAGCACGTGGCCGAAGATGTACACCTGGGTGTCGGGCAGGTCGTCGGTGAAGAAGCTGCCCGCCTGGTAGCTGACCCGGTCACGCAGGTCGCTTTCGCCGCCTTCCTTCTCGATGAGCTCGTCGAAAAGGGGCTCCAGCGGGGGCAGGTCGAAGGTCACCCCGCGCAGGTGCGGGTGGGCGGCGGCCAGCCGCATGGTGAGCAGTCCGCGGCAGCCGCCGAGGTCGGTGAAGGACTTGACCGTGTCCCACGCGTACCTCTCCGCCAGCGGGCGGCCGAGCAGCACCGCGTAGCCGTCCATCGCGTCGGCGAAGTGGCGGGTGCGCGTGGGGTCGGCGTACAGGCCCTCGGTGAAGTCGGCTTCCGACAACTGCTGGACCAGGCTCTCGCCTGAGCGCAGGAAGTCGGGCAGCTTGCCCCACGCCGGGTAGAGCCGGCGCTGGTTGTGGGCGAGGAAGCCGCCGATGTACTCCGGCCGGCGCGGGTCGAGGTAGGTCGCGGTCAGGGGACCCGCCTTGTACGCGGAGCCGTTCCGCGCGAGCAGGTCCATCGCGACCAGCGAGTCCAGGTAGTCGCTCGTCAGCTTGGGATGCAGGCCGAACTCGCGCTGGATCTCCTCGGCGGTGGCTGGCGCGGCGCAGATGCGGGCGAACAGTCCCAGCTCGATCCCGGCGAACAGGGCCTGCGCCTGGAAGAATCCCGTCGCTGTCCTGACAAGG
This sequence comes from Nonomuraea endophytica, assembly GCF_014203235.1. Lineage (GTDB taxonomy): Bacteria > Actinomycetota > Actinomycetes > Streptosporangiales > Streptosporangiaceae > Nonomuraea > Nonomuraea endophytica. Next base: position 44,530 of record NZ_JACHIN010000013.1, read on the forward strand.
GGTGTTGCGGACATCCGGCGTCCTTTCTCAACGATCCAGAGGAAAAGGTCAGGGGTTGAGCCGCAGAGGGAGCGCGTGCAGGGAACGCTGGAAGAAGTCGCGGTGCCAGCGCACCTCGGCGGGGTCGCACGCGAGCGTCATGTTCGGGAACCGGCGCAGCAGCGCGGTGATGGCCACCTGCGCTTCGAGCCTCGCCAGCGGCGCGCCCAGGCAGTGGTGCACACCGTGGCTGAAGGCCAGGTGCGGGTTGGGATTGCGGGTGATGTCCAGCCGGTGCGGGTCGGGGAACGCCGCCGGGTCGCGGTTGACCGAGTGCACGGGGACGATGATCAGGGCGTCCGCCGGGATCACGGTTCCGGCGATCTCGATGTCCTCCTTGGCGTGCCCTTCGATCAGGGCCAGCGAGCTGTCGTAGCGGAGGAACTCCTCCACGGCGGAGCCGATGAGGTCGGGGCGCGCGGCGAGCAGGGCTTGCTGGCCGGGGTTGCGCACCAGAGCGTGCATGCCGTTGGTGATCAGGTTCACGGTGGTCAGGAAGCCGGCGAAGATGAGCAGCATCACCGTCGCGACGAGTTCCCGCTCGGACAGCTGGTTCTCGCCGTCGCGGGCCTCGATCAGCCCCTGGATGAGGTCGTCGCCGGGAGTACCCCTCCGACGCTCGATGAGATCGCGCACGTACGCCCCGATGCTGGCCTGCCGAGCCCGGAACACGTCGACCGGGCTGCCGGTGAACTCCTCCTCCATGAACCAGAAGATGCTCTTCTCGCGCAGGTTGGCGAGGTCCTCCGGGGGCAGTCCCAGGAGCTCCCCGATGACCATCATGGGCAGGGGGAAGGAGAAGTCCTCCATGAGCTCCACCTCGCCCGCCTTCTCCATCTTGTCGAGCAGCTCGTCGGTGAACCGCTCCACCTGGGGGCGCAGGAGCTCGATCCGGCGGCGGGTGAACGCCTTCTGCACCAGCTTGCGCAGCCGGGTGTGTTCGGGAGGGTCGGTGCTGACCATGTTGTCGGCGAACGAGCTCTCGGCCTTCTGCCCGTCCTCCTTGACCACGTCGGAGTGGTGCGCGGCTTTGCTGAAGCGGGGATCGCTGAGCAGAGGGCGGGCGTCCTCGTAGTGCGGGACGAACCACGCTTTCAGCCCGATGGGGGTGTCCAGGTGGTGTACCCGCCCCTGCGCGCGCAACAGTTCATAGAAGGGGTAGGGGTCGATCAGGGCCGAATGAGGGATGTCGCCGATCATCTGCGCTCCTCAGGTCTGAGAGGTTTCTCAAGCAGGTCAGACGACCCAGCGGCCGTGGGTCATCACGGTGCGGCCGGGGATCTCGCCGCGGTGCCGCCAGGCGAGGACGCGCCGGGGCGTGAGGAAGAGATAGACGCAGCCCGGAACGCGGGTCGGGTTCACCGGGAGGTCCCCGAGCACGCTCGGGGCGTCGGGAGGCAGGTCACGATGCGCGATGATCTCCACGGTGCCGTCGATGAGGACGACGTCGGTGGGATCGCCGAGCGCGACGCGGCATTCGGCGCGCCGGCGCAGGTTGCGCACGGTCACGTGCTGCTTCCGCGTGGCCATCACCAGGCGGGCGCCGTCCCACACGCAGCCGAGCGGGACGAGGTGGGCGCCGGACTCGCCGCCGGTCGCCAGCCAGGCGTACCTCTCTGTTTCGAGTTTGCCGAGCACGTCGGCCTTGCGCTGGGCGAGGTCGCGGGGCGGTGCGAGGCCGACGCCCCGCGCGGTGCCGGTCGCGGACATGTGAATCCCTTCGGCTGAGATCTGGTATCAGAACGCGCAGAGCTCTGTTTCAGAACGCGGAGACCGCCGCCGCGGCATTTCCCACGAGGGCCAGCACGGCGAATGTCGTCCGGACCATGTTCCATTTGGCCCAGGCGCTTCTCGGGTCTTTCCAGTCGGCTGGAATGGCCCGGGGGTCGAGTGATTTGACCCGCCGGTTGATCGGCACGTTCCTGGTCTGCGAGACCGCGCCGACGCCGACCAGGCACACGGCCGAGGCGATGAACAGATTCTGGCTCAGGCTGTTTTCGGCGATAAAGGCCAGACTGATGTCAAGAACCGTCGACGTGCCGACGATGATCGGCATCATGGGGTCGTAGGCGCGGCCGAGCAACTTGTGGGCCGCGACGTAGCGCTCCGGTGTCATCGCCTGCATGGCCGGCCACACGCCGATGGCGTGGGTAAACAGCACACCGGCGGCGAGCCCGCTGGTGACCAGCACGGCGGCGGTGAGAATGTGGGCCATCACGTATGTCGCTCCTTCCTCTGTCACCACCCGAAGTATCCCGCCGGCACCTTGAGGCGGACTCGAATATCGGTGGGGGAATAGCGCCGAGCGCCATTTGCGGAGGGCTTGAGCACGCTTCGAGTATTCCTCTAGCCGGCGCCGCCATGCTGCTGTCAGCAGAGTCGTCCGCCTGAATGGGAGGCTTCGACGTGACGATTACTCGGGCATCAAAGATCATAGCCAGCGAGATCACACCTAATCGGCGGCGTGGCGGTGACATTCGTGTTCTGCTCGGCCCTGCGACGGTGGGAGCGACGTCCGGATTCATGGGAATGCTCACGCTGGAGCCGGGGGAGTTCGTGTCCGAGCATTACCACCCTTACTCGGAGGAGTTCCTTTGCGTCATTCGGGGTGAATTGACCGTTCTGGCGGACGGCACGCCGGTCCGGCTCAGTCCGGGTGAGGCGCTCCACATTCCCATCGACGTCAGGCACCGGGTCGAGAACACCGGCGACGCGCAGGCCATGGTCGTGTTCCACCTCAGCCCGCTCGCGCCGCGGCCGGACCTCGGCCACGTCGACACCGAGCCGCAGCCCAACCCCGCCGAGCCCTCGCTCAACGTGGGGGAGAAGCGATGAACCGCAGGCGGGTGGCCCTCACCGGCATCGGTGTCGTGGCTCCTGGCGGCACGGGCCGCAAGGCGTTCTGGGAACTGCTGACGGCCGGCCGTACCGCGACGCGGACGATCTCGATGTTCGACGCCGGCGCGTTCCGGTCGCGCATCGCGGCCGAATGCGACTTCGACCCGGCCGTGGAGGGACTCAGCGCACGCGAGATCCGGCGCATGGACCGCGCCGCGCAGTTCGCGGTCGTCTCCACCCGCGAGGCGCTGGCCGACAGCGGCCTCGACCCCTCCGACCTGGAGCCGATGCGCACCGGCGTGACCCTGGGCAGCGCCGTCGGGTGCACCATGAGCCTCGAAGAGGAGTACGTGGTCGTCAGCGACTCCGGCCGAGGCTGGCTCGTCGACTCCTCCTACGGCGTCCCGCACCTGTACGGGCACCTGGTGCCGAGCTCGCTGGCCGCCGAGGTCGCCTGGGCGTCCGGCGCGGAGGGCCAGGTCACGCTCATCTCGACCGGCTGCACCTCTGGGCTCGACGCCGTCGGGTACGGGGCGCGGCTGATCGCCGAGGGCTCGGCGGACGTCGTGCTGGCCGGTGCGACAGATGCCCCGATCTCACCCATCACCGTGGCCTGCTTCGACGCGATCAAGGCGACGTCGCCCAGGAACGACGACCCGGCCCACGCCTCCCGCCCGTTCGACCGCGAGCGCAACGGCTTCGTGCTGGGCGAGGGTGCGGCCGTGTTCGTGCTGGAGGATTTGGAGCGAGCCCGGCGCCGCGAGGCTCATGTCTACTGCGAGATCGCCGGGTACGCCACGCGCGGCAACGCGTACCACATGACCGGGTTGAAGCCGGACGGCCGGGAGATGGCGGAGGCCATCCGGGTCGCCCTCGACCAGGCCAGGCTGAACCCGGACGCCGTCGGCTACATCAACGCCCACGGCTCCGGCACCAAGCAGAACGACCGGCACGAGACGGCCGCGTTCAAGCGCAGCCTGGGTGAGCACGCCTACCGGACCCCGGTCAGCTCGATCAAGTCGATGGTCGGGCACTCGCTCGGCGCGATCGGGGCCATCGAGGTGGCCGCCAGCGCGCTGGCGATCGAGCACGGCACGGTGCCGCCGACGGCCAACCTCGAGACGCCGGACCCGGAGTGCGACCTCGACTACGTGCCCCACGTGGCGCGCGAGCAGCCCGTCGACGTGGTGCTCAGCGTGGGCAGCGGTTTCGGCGGCTTCCAGACGGCGATGGTGCTCACCGCGCCCGGACTGGAGGTCGCATGACGACCGCCCCCGTGATCACGGGGATCGGTGTCATCGCCCCCACCGGTCTCGGCGCGGAGGCGCACTGGTCCGCGACGCTGAGCGGGACGAGGGCGATCGACACGATCAGGCGATTCGAGAGTGGTTACTACCCGGTGCGCGTGGCCGGAGAGGCCAGGAACTTCGTCGCGACCGGTAACGTGCCCGGCCGGTTGATCCCGCAGACCGACCACTGGACCCACATGGCGCTGGTGGCCACCGACATGGCGCTCGCCGACGCGGGTGTGGACCCGTCGGCCCTGCCCGAGTACGAGATGGGCGTGGTCACGGCGAGTTCCGCGGGCGGGGTGGAGTTCGGCCAGCGCGAGATCCAGGAACTGTGGAGCAAAGGCCCGAGGCATGTGGGCGCCTACCAGTCGATCGCCTGGTTCTACGCGGCGACCACCGGTCAGATCTCGATCCGGTACGGCATGCGCGGCCCGTGCGGGGTCGTGGTCGCCGAGCAGGCCGGCGCCCTGGAGTCGCTCGCGCAGGCCCGCCGGGTGCTGGAGGACGGCGCCCGCCTGGTCGTGAGCGGCGGCACCGAGGCCCCGTTCAGCCCGTACGGCCTGACGTGCCAGATCTCCAACGGCCTGATGAGCACTCAGGGCGATCCCGCGCTCGCCTACCGGCCCTTCGACACCGGCGCCAACGGCTACGTGGCCGGCGAGGGCGGAGCCATCCTCATCGTCGAGGACGCCGCGAGCGCCCGAGCGCGCGGAGCGGAGAAGGTCTACGGCGTGATCGCCGGCCATGCCGCCACGTTCGATCCGGCCCCGGCCACCGGACGCCCGCCCGCGCTGCGCCGGGCCGTCGAGCTGGCACTCGCCGAGGCGGGGCTGGCGCCGGGGGACGTCGACGTGGTCTTCGCCGACGCCGCCGGCACTCCGGAGCTCGACCGGGCCGAGGCCGAGGTGATCGCGGCCGTCTTCGGCGCCCACGGGGTGCCGGTGACGGCGCCCAAGACCATGACCGGCCGGCTGTACGCGGGCGGGCCGTCCCTGGACGTGGCCACCGCGCTGCTGGCCATGCGCGACTCGGTGCTGCCGCCGACGGTCGGCGTGGCCGAGCTCGTCCCCGACTACGAGATCGACCTGGTCAGGGACGAACCCCGCCCCTGCCGGGTGCGCTCCGCACTGATCATCGCCCGCGGCTATGGCGGGTTCAACGCCGCGCTCGTGCTGCGCGCACCCAACAGCACCGCGACAGGAGGAGACCGATGAAGGAACTCACGCTTGACGACCTGCGAAGCCTGATGCGGCTCAGCGCCGGTGAGGACGAGTCGATCGACCTCGACGGCGACATCATCGACACCACGTTCAAGGACCTCGCCTACGACTCCCTGGCCGTGCTCGAAATGGCCAGCCGCCTGGAGCGGGACTGGGGCGTGATCGTGCCCGACGAGGTGGCGGCCACGCTGGAGACGCCCCGCGCGGTCCTCGACTACGTCAACGAGCGGGCGGCGGTGAACTAGCCATGGCCGGAGGACACACCGAGAACGCGATCGTGATCGCGGCGCCGATGGAGCTGGTCTGGACCATGACCAACGACGTCGAGTCGTGGCCGAACCTGTTCAGCGAGTACGCGAAGGTCGAGGTCCTGCACCGCGAGGGCGACATGGTCCGCTTCCGCCTCACGATGCACCCCGACAAGGACGGCAACGCCTGGTCGTGGGTGTCGGAGCGGACCGCCAACGCCAGGACGCGCACGGTGCAGGCGCACCGCACCGAGCTGGGCTGGTTCGAGTACATGCACCTGCACTGGGAGTACGCGGAGGTCCCCGGCGGCGTGGAGATGCGCTGGATCCAGGACTTCCGCATGAAGCCGGACTCCCCGGTGAACCTGGAGCAGATGACCAACCGGATCAACGGCAGCTCGCCCGGCCAGATGAAACTGATCAAGGAGAAGGTCGAGCAGGCGGCACAGCGGGCCGGGAAGTCGTGAGCCGGCCATGACCGAGGTGGCGCTGCCGCTGGCCCTGCTGGCCAACGGCCTTGCCGCGGGCGTGCTGATGGCCACCGTGCTGGGGGTCGTCCCGTTCTACATGACGCTCACGGCCGGCGACTACGTCAGGGCCCACGCGTTCGCCGTCGGGCGGTACGACCCGTTCCAGCCCGCCTGCCTGGTGGTCACCCTCCTCGCCGACGTGCTCGTCGCGGCGGTGGAGCCGCGCTGGGCGGGGCGGCTGCTGTGCGCGGCCGCCGCCCTGGCGGCCGGCTCGGTGGTGGCCATCTCGCTCACCCGGAACGTTCCGATGAACCGCTGGGTCAAAGCGCAGGATCCTGACGCGCTGCCACCCGGCTGGGACATGGACGCCTTCCGCCGCCGGTGGGCGCGGTGGAACAAGACCCGGACGGGGCTGGCCGTACTCGCTCTCACGCTGAACACCGGCGCCGCAGTCGCGCTGCTCTGAACAGCAGCCCGCGACACCAACCGCGAACCCAGAGGAGACCCATCATGAGCTTCCGGCTTGAGGGCAAGAACGTCCTGGTCACCGGAGGGACGAGAGGGATCGGCCGCTCGGTCGTGCTCAGCCTGGCCCAGGAGGGCTGCAACGTCGTCGCGTGCTACCGCGGTGACACCGAGGCGGCGGCACGGCTGGAGCACGACCTGTCCGTCACACCGGGCAAGCACGGCGTCATCCAGGCCGACGTGGGCAAGGCGGACGAGGTCGTCAGGCTGATCGACGAATGCCGTACGCGACTCGGCACGCTGGACGTCGTCGTGCACAACGCCGGCGCCATCAGCCACATACCGTTCGCCCAGCTCGAGCTGGAGGAGTGGCAGCGGGTGCTGGACACCAACCTCACCGGCATGTACCTCGTGGTGCGCGGCGCGCTGCCGCTGATGTCGGAGGGCGGCTCCGTGGTCGCGATCGGCTCCAAGGCGGCGATGGTCGGCGTACCCCTGCGCACGCACTACACGGCCTCGAAGGCGGGAGTCCTCGGCCTGGCCAGATCGCTGTGCAAGGAGCTCGGCCCGCGCGGCATCAGGATCAACGTGATCGCGCCCGGGATCATCTCCACCCACGCCGCGGAGGGCCTCACCCCCGAGCAGGAGGAGCGCTACCGCAACATGACCGCGCTCGGCCGGCTCGGCGAGCCGGAGGAGATCGCCGACGTCGTGCTGTTCCTGGCCAGCGACCGCTCCCGCTACATGTCCGGCGAGACCGTCCACGTCGACGGAGGGATCTGAGATGGGCGACAACGCGCAGGTGTTCCGGGTGATGCTGAGGATGCAGATCATCCCGGGCAAGGAGAAGGACTTCGAGCGGGTCTGGTACTCCGTCGCGGATGTGGTCGGCGGCGATCCGGCCAACGTCGGCCAGTGGCTGTCGAAGAGCGCCGAGGAAGAGGGCGTCTACTACATCATGAGCGACTGGGTCGACGAGGCCAGGTTCCGCGCGTTCGAGCGCAGCGACGCGCACGTCGAGCACCGCAGGAAGCTGCACCCCTACCGCTCGCACGGCACGATGACGACCCTGCACGTGGTGTACGACCTCGGCCGCGAACGCTCAGAGGCGGGCCGATGAGCGGCGCGGTCCGCGTCCTGGTCTTCTACTCGGCCGCCGCCGGTCACGAAAGCTCGGTGATCGACGCCTACCGGCGGGTCAGCATGGGGATGCGCGGCACCGCGGGCCTGCTGAGCAGCCAGCTCCTCCAGTCGGCGCTGGACCCGAGCGAGTTCGCCGTGCTCAGCGAGTGGACGAGCCTGTCGCAGTTCAACTCCTGGGAGCAGGGCTCGCGGCACAAGGGGCAGACGTCAGCGCTCCGGTCATACCGCGACGACGACAGCGGCAAAGGCTACGGGATCTATGAAGTCGTGGACCAGTTCTGAAGGACGGCCGGGCCCTGGGGACCTGCGGCAGATCATGCACGCGGTGGGGCAGCACGTATGGACCGGTTTGCAAGCAATCGGGCGGACGAACTTCGCCGACGGGTGGTCGAGCGAGGAAAAGGAGGAGCGACGATGACCATCACTTTTCCCCCCACGGTCGAAGTCGCCGAATGGATCCGCTGCACGCGGTGCGGGGAGATCGTGTACGGAAAGCGGTTCACCCGCGATCTCGGCGTGTGCCCGGGGTGCGCGTTGCACACCCGGCTCACCGCCCGGCAGCGGATCGAGCAGCTCTTCGACGACGGATCGGTGCGGGCGATCGACGCGCCGCCGACCCCCGAGGATCCGCTCGGGTTCGTCGACAGCCGGCCCTATCCCGACCGGCTGCGCGAGGCGCGCGCGAAGACCGGGATGGACGAGGCCGTGCTGTGCGTGCGCGGCACGATCGAGGGCCACGCCGCCGTCGCCGCCGCCATGGACTTCCGGTTCATGGGCGGCAGCCTCGGCGTCGGCGTGGGAGCGCGCATCGTCGCCGCGGCCGAGGTCGCGCTGGTGGAGCAGGTGCCCTTCCTGCTGGTGACGGCCTCGGGCGGAGCGCGTATGCAGGAGGGCGCGCTGTCGCTCATGCAGATGGCCAAGACCAGCCAGGCCCTGGCCGAGCTCGACGAGGCCGGGATCCTGACCATCGCGGTGATCACCGATCCGACGTATGGCGGGGTGGCGGCGTCCTTCGCGACGCTTCCCGACGTCATCCTCTCCGAGCCGGGCGCCCACATCGGGTTCGCCGGCCCACGGGTGATCGAGCAGACGATCGGCCAGGAGCTGCCCGACGGATTCCAGACAGCGGAGTTCCTGCGGGCGAAAGGGCTCATCGACGACGTACGGCCCCGCGCCGCGCTGCGATTCACTCTCGCCCGCCTCTGCTCCCTGCGGCGGACGGCCGAGCGCCCGCCCACCGCCGAGCCGTCCCAGCTCCTCTTCCAGCCGGAGCGGCTGCCGGTCAGGGACGGCTGGACGGCCGTTCAGCTCGCCCGGCACGCCGACCGGCCCACCACGCTCGACTACGCCGGCTACATGCTGGAGGAGTTCGTGGAGCTGCACGGTGATCGGCTGAGCGGTGACTGCCCCGCGATCGTCGGCGGTCTCGGCCGGCTCGGCGGAAGGCCGATCGTCTTCATCGGCCACCAGAAGGGCCACACCACCAGGGAGCGTGTCGAGCGCAACTTCGGCATGCCCACGCCCGCCGGATACCGCAAGGCGGCCCGGCTGATGCGGCTGGCCGCCAAGCTGGGATATCCGATTCTCACGCTGGTCGACACGCCCGGCGCGTACCCCGGAATCGAGGCGGAGGAGGACGGCCAGGCGTGGGCGATCGCCGAGAACCTGCGCCTGATGTCGACGCTGCCCGTGCCGGTCGTCACCGTCGTCACCGGCGAGGGCGGCAGCGGAGGGGCGCTCGCGCTCGGCGTCGCCAACCGCGTCCTGGCCCTGTCCAATGCCGTCTACTCGGTGATCAGCCCCGAGGGGTGCGCGTCCATCCTGTGGAAGAGCCCGACGGCGGCGCCGCTGGCCGCGGAAGCGCTCCGCCTGGACGCCCGCGAACTGCTGCGGCACCGGATCGTCGACGGCGTGATCCCCGAGCCGGGAGAGGGCGCCCACTCGGACCCGGCGACGACCGCGCGGCTGCTGGCGGCGGCGGTGTCCGAGGCGTTCGAGGATCTGGCCATCCACGAGCCGCGCAAGCTGATCGCGGAGCGCCGTCAGCGGTTCCGCCAGTTCGACGCGGGGTCACGATGAGCGCGGAGGACCCCATGGAACGGCCGCTGATCTCCGAGCTGTGCCGTCACGCCGCCGAGCTCATCGCCGTCGGCGGTGGCATGCGCAGAGTGCGGCTGCGATCCGGCGACATGGTCGTCGAACTGGAACGGCCGGAGGCCGCCGGGGTCGCGGCGCCCGCCCCGGCCCCGGTGCCCGACGCCCCCGCCGAGCGCGACGACCTGCGCCACGTCTGCGCACCGATGGTGGGCACCTTCTACCGGGCTCCCGAGCCCGGGGCGGCGCCGTTCGTCCGCATCGGCGACTCGGTCGAGAAGGGGCAGCAGATCGGAGTCCTTGAGGCCATGAAGCTCATGAACCCCATCGAAGCCGACACCTCCGGCCGGCTCATCGACATCCTCGTGTCCGACGGCACGCCGGTGGAGTACGGGCAGAAGCTGTTCGCCGTCGCCCCGCTCGCCACACAGTGAACGATCGCGCGCCTGGAGGCTCCATGTTCTCGTCGGTCCTCATCGCCAACCGGGGCGAGATAGCGTTGCGCATCGCCCGGAGCTGCCGCGAGCTGGGCGTTCGCGTCATCATGATCCACTCGACGGCCGACCGCGACTCGCCCGCGCTGCGGCTGGCCGACGAGCGGGTGCAGATCGGCCCGGCGACGGCCAGGCGCAGCTACCTCTACCCGCCCGCGATCCTGGAGGCGGCGCTGAGCACGGGGGCGCAGGCCGTCCACCCCGGCTACGGTTTCCTGTCCGAGGACGCCGACTTCGCCGAGATGTGCGAGTCGAAGGGGCTGGCCTTCATCGGCCCGTCACCGTCGGTGATCGCCTCCCTGGGGGACAAGACGCAGGCGCGCAACCTCGCCGCGGCCGCGGGGCTGCCCGTCCTTCCGGGCAGCCCGCGCCCGCTCCAAAGCGGCCAGGAGGCCAAGGAGGTCGCCGGCACGATCGGATACCCCGTCATCATCAAGGCCGTGGCCGGTGGCGGCGGCCGCGGCATGGCCGTGGTCCGTGAGCCGCGAGACTTCCCGCGGGCGTTCGCCGAGACGAGGGCGAACGCCCAGGCGGTGTTCGGCGACGCACGGGTCTTCGTCGAGAAGTACGTCGAGCACGCTCGCCACATCGAGGTTCAGGTTCTGGGCGACCTCCACGGCGGCATCCTGAGCCTGGGCGAGCGCGACTGCACCGTCCAGCGGCGCAGGCAGAAGCTGATCGAGGAGTCCCCGGCGCCCGGGTTGCCGGCCGAGCTGGTCGGGCGCATCCGCGAGGCGGCCGTGGCCCTGGCGCGGCGCGTGGGTTACGTGAGCGCCGGGACGTTCGAGTTCCTCGTCGACGACGCGGGCGGGTTCTTCTTCATCGAGGCCAACTGCCGGGTCCAGGTCGAGCATCCCGTGACCGAGATGGTCACCGGGGTCGACGTGGTCAGGGAGCAGTTGCTGATCGCCGCCGGCCGCCCGCTCTCCCTCCGCCAGGAAGACGCGGTGCTGCGCGGCGTGGCGATCGAGTGCCGGGTGAACACCGAGGACCCGCGGCGCGGGTTCCTCCCGACGCCGGGCGTCGTCGAGCACTTCGTGCCGCCCGGAGGACCGTTCACCCGGGTCGACACCCACGGCGCCGACGGTGTCACGATCGGCGCCGAGTACGACTCCCTCCTGGCCAAGGTCATCGTGTGGGCGCCCGACCGCGACCAGGCGATCGCCCGGATGGAACGTGCGCTGAGTGAGTTCCAGGTCACGGGACGCGGGATCTGCACGACGATCGGCTTTCTACAGGACGTGCTGGCGGATCCGCGGTTTCGTGACGCGCGGCACACCACGTCGCTCGCCGACCTCATGGTGGCCATGAGGTCGTGAGCTCCGGGCGCTGCTCACAGGACGCAGTCGGCCTTCTGGGGCAACGCCGGCCCGCGGCGCCCGTTCGGCGCGGCGCGGCCGAGAACGGGACCGTGGCCGGTGGCCAGCACCATCCGCTGCAGCTCCTGCATCTCGGAGCCAGGCTCAAGGCCCAGTTCCTCGCGCAGGATGTAGCGAAGCCGGTGATAGACCTCCAGCGCCTCATGCCGCCGGCTGGCCAATGAGAGCGCCTCCATCAGCCGCAGGTGGAACCACTCGTCGAGCGGGTGGACCGCGGTGAGCTGCTTGAGCTCGGCGATCACCTCGTGGTGGCGGCCCATCCGCAGCCAAGCTTCGATCTTGAGCTTGGTGGCGTGTACACGCAGCTCTTCCAGCCGGGTCGTGTAGATCGCCAGCCGGGACCCGGTGACCACGTCCGCGAGCGCCGATCCGTGCCAGAGGCCGAGGGCCTGGCACAGCGCCGCCGACGCGGGCTCAAGCTTGTTCGCCCTGAGATCCCGCTGCGCGGCGTTGACGAGCCGTTCGAAGCGGACGGCGTCCAGCATGTCGTCCTCGACGGCCAGCAGGTACGCGCCGTGTTTGGTGACGAGACGCGGCCCGTCGGCCTCCCGGTCGCCCCGCAACAGCAGTTTGCGCAGTTGGTAGACGTAAGTCTGGAGAGTGGTCGGCGCGCTCACCGGCGGGTGCCCCTCCCAGAGTTCCTGGACCAGCGCTTCGGTCGGCATGACCTCGTTCGCCGAGGACAGCAGCAGTGCGAGCACGGTCCGCTGCTTCGGCGCACTTGGTGTCAACCGACGTGTACCAGCCTGTACCTCCAGGGTTCCGAGCACTTGAAAGCGCATGTCGCATCGTTTCCTCACGTAGCGGCGTCGGCTCGTTCGGGGTTCTCGGTGGGAGTGCGGTCCCTTCACCCTTTGTAGTCGATGCTCCTAAACTGCCGCTTTCGTCTTTCTTTCGCGCACTATCTGGCGTGAGATCCTGGAAACACGAACAGGTACTCAGGAGACCGCCGAGGGCACGGCGGCCGGGGCCGAGGGCGCCATCGCGTCCGCGAGCCGCCGCCTGGCCGCGGCGAATCCCACGGCCGTCACGAGCGCGAGTACGGCGAGGCCGAGGAAGTACCCGGGCTGCGGATCCCCAGCGGAGACCACCCGGCCGAGCAGGCTGCCGAGACCGCCCCCGACACCCGCGAACATCCAGTACAGCGCCATGGTCCGGCCGGCGAACGCGGAAGGCGCCAGATCCACCGTCGCGCTCATGACCGTCGGCCCGAGGATCACCTCCCCGATCGCCAGCGTGAGCAGGACGAACAGCAGCCACGCGGGCGAGACCGCCTGCCCGCCCGCCGCCAGCACGGCCGCCACGCTGATCGCGATGAAGCCGGCCGCCGCCAGCCCGTGCCCGAGAGCGATCTTGTCTATCACGCCGATCCGTCCGCCGCCGCGGGTCCAGAACCACGCCGCGACGGGCGCGGTCACGAGGATGAACAAGGGGATGGCCGCCTGGAACCAGCTCGCCGGGATCAGGAAACCGCCCACTTCGCGCGCGGTATGCCGCTGAGCGAACAGGCTGAGCGTCGAGCCGGCCTGGATGACGAACATCCAGAAGAGCGCCACCGCGAGCAGCATCCATCGGAACGCCGACAGCCGGCGGTTCTCGGCCCGGCTGAGCCGCGCCCGCCGACGCAGGATCGCGAGGTAGGCGAACGGCGCGACCAGGGCGACGAGCCCCACGAGCGCGATCCCGTGGGTGATCGCGAAGCCGCCCGACAGGACGGCGACCGAAAGCAGCACGCCGAGGACGCCGGCCGCCCATGCCACCCGGGACGCCACGGTGCGCAGCTCGGCCCGGCTCGCCCGGTGCGCCGGCGCACGGCCCACCTCGCCGAACCTCCGCGAGCCGACGGCGTACTGGATCACCCCGAGCGTCATGCCGAGCCCGGCGGCCCCGAACCCGAGGTGCCAGTCCATGCGCTCGCCCAGGAAACCGGTGACCAGCGGCGCCAGCAGCGCGCTGATCTGGATGCCGACGTAGAAGACGACGAGCGCGGCCTCGCGCCGGTTGCTCTCGTGGGGGCCGTAGAACCGCCCCAGCAGCGCCAGCATGTTCGGCTTCAGCAGCCCGGTGCCCACGGCGATCGTCACGAGCCCGAGGTATGCGGTGGGCCGGGTCGGCAGCATCAGCAGGTAGTGGCCCAGCGCTATGACGATCCCGCCGTACAGCGTCGCGCGGTGCTCGCCCAGGACCCGGTCGCCGAGCCAGCCGCCGGGCAGGGACAGCACGAAGATCAGGCCCACGTACGCGCCGTACAGGGCGACCGCGGTCGAGTGCGGCAGACCCAGCCCGCCCTCCCCGGTGGGGGCGACCGCGAACAAGATCAAGATTGCCTGCATCCCGAAGAAGCTGAACCTCTCCCACATGTCGGTCAGGAACAGCGTGACGAGCCAGCGCGGCCTTCCGCGCGGCTTCGGGGTGCTGGAAGGGGGGTGCATGACGCCTCCAAGGCTTCCGGACACCTGCCATGCTCCTGGCCGCGGCTAGAGCACGGATCGAAGGCCGGTCGAGGCCCGGCCCTCGAGGTGGTTTCGAGCCGCGTGCTAGCCCGCCGATGCAGACTGACGGCCAGATCGTCGTCTGGTTTCCCGTCCCTGCTTCCCCCGACGCGGGCGGGGGCCAAGGGCCGTCAGCGAAACGCCGAGGAGAAACCGAATGGAACGCATCCTGGTCGTCGCGCGCATGCGGCCCTCCGCCGAAGCGGAGGTCGCCCAGCTGTTCGCCGAATCGGACCAAACCGAGCTGCCCCGGCTCGGCGGCGCCGTGAGCCGCAGCCTCTTCTCCTTCCACGACCTGTACTTCCAGCTCATGGAGGTACGCGAGAACGCCCAGCACACGATGAGCCAGATCCGCCGGCACCCGGAGTTCCAGCGGCTGAGCGAGCGGCTCACGGAGTTCATCGAGCCGTACGACCCGCAGACCTGGCGTTCCCCGCGGGATGCGATGGCCCGGGAGTTCTACCGATGGGAGGCCGAGCCGGGAGGCTCTCCCGTCCACCTCGTTGACGACAGGGAGGGACGATGAGCACCAGCAAGAAATCCGTCACCCGCGAGTCGCTGCTCGGAATGATGCAGGCGTACAAGACGACCAGCCTGCTCAGGACGGGTGTCTCGATGGGCGTGTTCGACTGCCTGGACGAGGGGCCGGCCGACGCCGAGACCGTGGCCGGCCGCCTCGGCAGCGACGTGCGCGGCATGCGCATCCTGCTGAACGCCCTCGCCGCCGTCGGCCTGGCCGAGGAGAACGACGGCCGCTTCGCCCTGCTCGCCGGAGCCGAGCAGTTCCTGGTGAGCAAGAGCCCGGCGTACTTCGGCGACATGGTCCGGGTCATGGCCAGCGACTGGGAGTGGGACGCGCTCAAGAAGCTGGACCAGGCGGTACGCCACGGCGGGACCGTCATGGAGGTCCACGCGGAGACCCCCGGCTACGAGTACTGGGAGGACTTCGCGTCCCACGCGGTCGCGGTGGCCCGCCCCACGGCCCAGGTCGTGGCCGACGCGCTGGAGCCCTGGGCGGCCGGGCGGGACAGCCTCGACGTGCTGGACGTCGCCTGCGGCCACGGCATGTACGGGCTGACCCTGGCTCAGCGCAACCCACAGGCGCGGATGTGGGCGCTCGACTGGCCCAACGTGCTCCCGCTGGCCGAGCAGCACGCCGAGCGCATGGGGGTACGCGACCGCGTCCACCGGTTGCCGGGCGACATGTTCGAGGTGCCGCTCGGCGGGCCGTACGACGTGGTCCTGGTCACGAACGTGCTGCACCACTTCTCCGAGGAACGCGCGGGTGAACTGCTGCGCAGGCTCGCCCCGGCGGTCAAGCCCGATGGCAAGATCGTGCTGGTCGGCTTCACCCTGGACGCGCCGCCCGCCGAGGACCCGGCCCCGCACCTGTTCTCGATCCTGATGCTGACCTGGACATTCGAGGGCGAGGTGCACACCGTCCAGTCCTACACAAGGATGCTGTCCGCGGCCGGGTTCACCAACAGCCATCGGCACGAGGTCCCCGGCCTGGCCTTCCGCGTTCTGGTGGCGGACAAGGCCGCCGGTTAGGCCAGCCGCTGGATCCGCCGGCCGTACGTCTGGGTGAGGCCGGTGTAGATCTCCTCCAGCCTGGCGAGCGAGCGTAGATGGTCGTGCGTGACCGCGACGGCGCGGCCGATCCCGCCCATGGTCGCCGCGAGTTCGGAGTCGGTCAGCACGCGGGTGAGGAGGCGGGCGAACGCCGGCACCTCGCCGGTGCGGTACAGATATCCGGTCCTGCCCTGCTGGACGAGGTGTGTGAGCGCGTTCGCCTCGGCCGCGACGACCGGCAGGCCGCTGGCCATCGCCTCGAGGGTGGCGACGCTCTCGAGGCCGGAGACGTTCGGCATGGCGAACACGTCGGCCGAAGCGTAGGCGAGGTGCAGGTCGTCCTCCGCGACGTGCCCGAGGAAGTAGGTGCGGCGGCCCACGCCGAGCGTCTTCGCCAGCCGCGCCAGCTGCGGCCGCGCAGGCCCGACGCCCACCAGGACGGCCTGCGCGTCCGCCTGTTGGCACACGTACTGGAGGGCGCGGAGCAGGTCGTCGAGCCGCTTCTCCGCATCCAGCGGGCCGACGAACAAGGCGGTCTCCCGGTCGGGCAGGCCGAGTTTCGTGCGCGCCCACGTCTTCGGCTCCTCCCGCGGCCGGAACCGGCTCAGGTCGACGCCGCAGGGCACCGCCTCGACCGGCCGGGTGAGGCCTTTGTCGGCGAGCAGTTCCGCGGCGCTCCGGGTGGGGACCGCGACGTGGTCCGCGCGTCCGAGCACCCGGGCGAGATCGCGCCAGGCCAGCGCCCCCACGAGATCGTCCACCGCGTTACCCGCCACGAACCCCAGCCCGGCCGGCGACGGCGTGCGGTGCGGCGGGTGGATCGGCGGCGTGACGTGGGTGGTGGCCACCACGGGCATGCACAACTGGCGGGCCGCGTTGATCAGCGTGCGCCCGACCAGGAAGTGGCTGTGCACGTGGACCACGTCGGGGGCGATCCGCCGCAGCAACCTCGTGACCGTGCCCATGAGCAGGAGCGGCACGGTGACGCGTTTCGTCTTCCGCGCCCGCGTGCGTA
Organism: Nonomuraea endophytica; assembly: GCF_014203235.1. Classification (GTDB taxonomy): domain Bacteria; phylum Actinomycetota; class Actinomycetes; order Streptosporangiales; family Streptosporangiaceae; genus Nonomuraea; species Nonomuraea endophytica. Next base: position 61,291 of record NZ_JACHIN010000013.1, read on the forward strand.
CCGACCGCAGCCGGTGCGCCGTCACGCCGCCCATCTTCTCCACCCGGGGCGGCCCGTGCTCGGACTGGCACACAATGTGGACCTCGTACCCCCGGGCGGCCAGGGCGTGAGCCAGCCGGTAGGCGGAGCCGGCGGTGCCGTTCACGTCGGGCGGGTAGGTGTCGGTGCCGATGAGTAGCCGCAGCGCTCGTGGCTCGCCCTCGGCTCCGTCGATCGAATGTCCCGAAGGACGGAATCGTCCCCGCGTGACGGAGATCATGGGGCCACTCCTTCTACGTCGGAATCATGCTTCGCAGCTGTCTTTCGTACGGGAGGGGTGGGCGTCGGTCACCGACCGCACACCACCATGCTCTTCAGCCACGGGGACGGATGCCATCAGGAACAACCCTGACGTTCGTCCGGCCGTCCCTGAGATGACCCTGACAATGTGGCGATCGGCTAGTTGGTGGCCGCAGTCAACGGCACGATGAGGCAAAACGATGCCTTCAGAGGAGATGGCCCCACGGAGACCTCGCCGCTGGTAGGGCTCTTCGTCCCGGGCGAGGCGGTGGTCCTGCCGGCGGGGACCACCGCCGGGTGCCTGGCGGGGGAGACGCTCGGGTACGTGCTGGGGCGCCGGTTCGGCCCGTCGATCCGGCACAGCTGGGTGGGGCGGCGCATCGGTGCCCGGAAATGGGACAGGGCGGAGAACTTTCTACGCCGTCGGGGCGGTCCGCGTCGTGCGCGCCCGGCTCAGGCGGCGCCGCTGCGACCATCCCGTCTGAGCGAACGCGCCGGTAATTCCCCGGCCCACCGGCCGCCCCGCTTGCGCTCTGGGTGCTCGCCGAGCGCGATGTTGGCCTCGGCGAGGACGCGCGAGGCACGCTCCCGCACACGGTACGCGCCCAGTTCGTTGAGCCGGCTCAGGCTCGGAACCAGGAGGGCGACGGCGTCCCGCGCCCGCCCGGCCTGTAGATGGATCTCTCCTTCGAGGCAGGCGACCTCCGCTTCGCCGCTGGTGTCCCCGAGCCGGGCGAAGGTGCGGCGGCTCTCCTCGGCCAGCCGCATCGCCTCGGCGAACTGTCCCTGCTCCAGCGCGACGGCGCCGAGCAGCGCGAGCGGACGCGCCTTGCCGTAGCGGTCGCCGATGCCGGTGAGCTCCCTGGCCTCGTGGGCCCTGAGGGGCGCCGACCGCAGATCACCGACGCGCAGCGACGACCAGCCGAGCCGATTGAGCGTCACCGCCTCCAGACGGGTCTCGCCCAGCTCGCGCGACTGCCGCAGCACTCTCTCCAGCGTGGCGCGCGCCTCGACCTTGCGCCGCAGGCCCAGCAGCGCGTCGGCGGTGGTGCCGAGCGCGAGGACCTCGGCGTGCGGGTCAGAGCGCCTTCTGGCCAGATGGTACGCGCGCTTCGCCAGCGTCAGCCCGTCACTCGCCTTCAACTGCGTCACGTTCACGAAGGCCAGGACCGCGATGCTGTAAGGCAGCTCCGTGGCGGCCTCGAGCCGTTCGAAGCTGCTCACACACTTGACGATCAGCCTGTGTGACTCGCTCACCCGGCCCTGCCTGAGCAGCAACAGGGCGCGGCAGTGCTCGGCCCGCCACCCGGTCCGCTCGTCGCCGTTGGCCCACGCGGTGTCGCGGACCACGATGCACAACCGGATGAGCGTCGCCAGGTCGTCGCTGTGGCTGGCGAGCTGGGCGATGATCTCGGTGATGCGGGCGGCGCGCTCGTGCCAGCCGTACTGGCAGCAGCGGATGACCATCGCCCGGAGATGGTCGCGCTCGGCGGCGAGCCACCGCCAGGGACGCTCGTCGATGCGGGAGATGTCGTGCGCGGGGACCGGCGCCCCGAAACCGCTCTCCGGCGGGAGCTGGCCGACGGCCCGGGGCAGGTGCCCCGACGCCCGCTCCGCGAACGCCAGGATGGCGTCCGTGTAGCGGCGCAGTGCGGCGTCCGTGATCACCGGGTCGTCGTGCTCGGCGAGCCCGGCCGCGTAGAGGGAGGACAGGGGGTGCAGGCGGTAGGTCGGGTCGAGCATCGTGTTGAGGCCGACCGGTTCGAGCAGGTTGTGATCGATCAGCCGGTCGGCCAGCCGCTCGTCGTCGGGATCGGCCAGCGCGGCCAAGGTCAGGGGCGTGACCACGGTGTCGGACAGCAGCCCAAGTCGCCGGAAGGCGGCACGAGCCGGCGAATCCAGCGCGACGTAGCTGCGCTCCAGGCTGCGCCGCAGGTCGAGATCGCAGATCCTCAGCTCGTCGAGACGGCGGTGCCCGTCCTGCAGCCGGGCGGCGAAGGAGGCCAGGCGTGCCAGCGGCTGGGCAGCGAGCCTCGCTCCCGCGATCCGCAGCGCCAGCGGCAGGTATCCACAGGCGGCGGCGATCTCCTCGGCCGCCTGGGCCTCCTGCTGGACCCGCCTGCGCCCGGCCAGGACGGTCAGCAGGTCGAGCGACTCGCCTTTCGACAGGCAGACCAGGCGTTCCGACACGGTCCCGGCCAGCGCGGACAGCAGGCGGCGGCTGGTGACGACCACGGCACAGGCCGGCGTGCCAGGAAGAAGCGGGCGTACCTGCTCGACGTCCTGTACATCGTCGAAGACGAGCAGGACCCGGCGGTCGGCCAGCCGGGACCGGAAGAGCGCCGATCGCTGCTCCTGGCCCACCGGGATCACCGAGAGGCTCAGCCCCGTCGCCTCCAGCAGTTCGCCCAGCACCTCGGCGGGCGTGCGCGGATGCTCGCCCGTCCCGTTCAGCCGGACGTACATCTGGCCGTCAGGGAACCGGTCCTGGACATGATGGGCGATCTGGACAGCCGTGGTGGTCTTGCCCACGCCGGCGGGCCCCGTCAGCGTGACGATGGCCATCGAGCCGGTCCGGCCGGGGTCCAGGACGGTGTCGACGCGATTCAGAAGTTCGGTCCGTCCAACGAAATCGGAGATGCCGACAGGCAACTGGCGCGGCGTCGTCCATGAGGAGACGGCCGTGTTCAGATCCCTGCCTCCTCTTCTGTAACCGTTTACGGATACGAGGTCAGGGTCGCCGGTCAGCACGGCATGTTGAAGGCGCTCCAATTCGTCGCCGACATCGAGCCCGTATTCGTGCCGCAGCACGGCGGAAACGGACGCGAACGCCTTCAACGCCTCCACTTGCTGACCACAGCGGAACAACGCGATCATCAATTGGCTGCACAATCGTTCGCGTAAGGGATATTTGCGGACGAGTCTTCGTAGTTCGGGGACGACGCCGTCATGGTTTCCCAGCATGAGCTCCACGTCGAAACGCCGATGCAGGCACCGAAACCACTCCTCGGTCAGCTGCGGCACCTCGTCGCGCAGGATGGAGTCGGAGCGGATGCCGGCCAGCGCGGTCCCGCGCCACAGCGCCAGCGCCTCGCGCAGGAGGTTGAGCTCGCCCGGCAGGTCGCCCGCGTTCTCCACCCTCGCGGCTCGATCGACAAGAGCGCGGAAACGCAGCAGGTCGAGATGGTCCTGGTCGGACTCGATGAGATAACCGCCGGGGCTTGTGTGGATCACCTCCACGTCGCCGAGCGTGCGGCGCAACCGGGCCAGATGTGTCTGCAACGAGGCGCGCGCGTAGCGCGGCAACCGGTCCTCCCAGAGCCGCTCCATGAGGTCGTCCGCGAGCACCACACGGTTCGCCGACAACAGCAGTGTGGCGAGGATCGCTCTTTGTTTCTCGGCGTTGACCGCGATCGCCCGACTTCCGCGCCGCACGTCCAACGGCCCCAAGATTGCGAACCTTATCCCCTTTTCCATTGATATTGCCCCCCGTGCAGGAATGTAATGAATGGCACGTGATGTGCACTCGACCATTACGCGCGGGGTGGTTCCCGCCGGCTCCCGCTTGGTGCGCGCGTCGCCGGACCGCGGAGCCTCGCCGCCCCCACTTGGACAGTCTTACAAACTTAAACCGCCTTGACAAGAATCCCTTACGATTATGCCGAGATTCCTTCAACAACGCAAAGCGGTTTTCTCTCCCCTATTTGTGCATGCGCCTGCGCCTATTAAGGGCGGAAAGAATTCAGGGAGTGCCCGTGGGCAATTGCTGGTCACCCACCGGCGTTCCACGCGTCCTGGTGCGCCGGGGCAGGAGCGGGACCAGCAGGATCGCGGCGAGGAACACCCCGGCGTTGTACAACAGGGTCTGCCAGGTGGCGCCCGCCCACGCCACCGGATCGCGCGGTCCAGCACCGACCAGGCCGAAGAAGATCGCGCCGACGACCGCCACGCCCACGGCGGTGCCAAGCTGGATAGTGGCATTGGCCACGCCGGACCCGGCCCCCGCGTCACGGGCGGGAACTCCGGCCAGGACCAGGTCCACCAGGATGGGGACGACCAGGCCGGAGCCCATGCCGGCGGCGAGGAGGCAGGCGAAGACCTGCCAGGAGTTCAGGGCGCCGCCGTGAAGCCGGAGCAGCGCGATCAGTGCTCCCATTCCCGCGGCCATGACGGCCAGGCCGAGGGCGATGAGCCGGCGGCCGGCGACGGCGCCGTACCTGATCGCGAGGGTGGCGGTGAGGCCGAGGCCGATCGTCCAGCCCAGGCCGGTCAGGGCCATGCGCAGGGGAGTCCAGCCGTGCGCGATCTGGAAGTTCCAAACCAGCACGATCATGTACGACATGATGCCGGAGAAGACGAGCGCCATCAGGATGGAGCCGGCAACGAACGACCTGTTGCGAAACAGCGCCGGTGGCACCAGCGGAGAAAGACCCTCCTGGCGGAACTGGCGGAGGCCGAAGACGACGAACACCGGCAGCGAGGCGGTCATCGAGACCACTGCCCACTGCGGCCAGCCCAGCTCGTGCCCCTGCACCAGCGGGAACATCAGCATGACCGAGGCGAGCCCGAGCAGCAGCACGCTCGGGATGTCGAGGCGCAGCGGCCGGTCGGACTTCGACTCCGGCACCATGCGCGCCGCGCCCGCGAACGTGAGCACACCGATCGGGACGTTCACCCAGAAGATCCAGCGCCAGCCGGGCCCGGCGGTGAGCAGGGCGCCGACGACGGGCCCGGCGACCGAGGCGATCGGGACGACCACACCGAGCAGGCCCATCGCCCTGAGGCGTTCGGGCGGCTGGAACATCACCTGGATCACGGACAGCACCTGCGGCACCATCAGCGCCGCGAACACCCCCTGCGCCACCCTCGCTCCGGCCATCATCTCGCCGCTCTGGGCCAGACCCGCCAGCGCCGACGCGGCGGTGAACCCCGCGACGCCGACGAGGAAGACCTTCTTACGGCCCGCGATGTCCCCAAGACGCCCCCCGGTGACCAGGAGCAACGCGAACGCGAGCGCGAACCCGGCCAGGATCCACTGCTGCAGCGAGAAGCCCGCCCTCAGATCACGCTGGATGTACGGCAGGGCGACGTTGACGATCGTCACATCGAGCTGGTTCATGAACATGGCCGTGAGCACAATCAGCAGCGCGAGCCACCTGTGGGGGAATGCCGGGCGACTTTCGGTGGCCATGTGACCCTCTCCTGCTACGGAGCACCGGTTCATCGACGCGGGACTTCGGACATATCTGCCAATAGTGGCGTGGGTAACTAGAGCCCGGCTCAAACCCCGCTGGAGCCTTCGCCGCCACTGGGCTCGAAGAGTGAGAAACTGGTGTACTAAGGGGGAAATAGTCGGGCATGGTGATTTTCTAATCTGGTTTCCGCTGATTTAGGAGGCTCTCCGAAGCTCCTCCGCGTATCGCCGTCGTGTATCGGTTCAGTCCGCCAGTGCCGCAAGGAGCGTGCCCTGCCGGCTCAGCGAGCGGAACTGTACTTTCCCTTCTCCGTGCCCTCGGAGGGACTCACCGAGCGCCGGGTGGAACGCCCGCGCCCGGTCATCCACGAGATCGCCGACGATCTGCTGACCCGCTTACTCGCGGCCGGTTCCCCCGCCGAGCTGGTCACCGGATTCGAGCTTCTCGGCGTGCCGCGTGAGGACTTGCTCAGTTCGCCCGCCGCGGCGCGGGAAGATCTCCTCAGCCTCGGCACCCATCTCATCACGGCCGGCCACGAGAGCACCGCCGCATCGCTCACCAGCGCGATTCTCGTCCTCCTCTGCCATCCGGGCGGAATCACGTTCCTCAACTCGTGTCCCGCAGCCGTGGAGGAACTGCTCCGCTTCGACCCCCTCGCCCGGAGCCGCAGCCACATGCGCGTGGCTACCGAGGACACGGAGATCGCGGGAGTTCCCCTCGGAAAGGCGAGGCGGTCCTCGCGGCGAACCACGACCCGGCGGAATTCGCCTATCCCCATCACGTGATCCTCACCCGCGAGCCCAATCCCCACCTGGCCTTCGGCCACGGCGCGCGGCAGTGCCCCCGGCGCACCGCTCGCCCGGGCGGAACTCCAGATCGCTCTCGGGTTTCTGGTACGAAGGCTGCCGCGCCTCGAACTCGGCGTCCCGTGGAAGCAACTCACCTGGGAGACACGACCGGAGGCCGTCGTCCACGTCGCCTGCCGGTCACGTGGTGACCCCGTAGTTCTTGAACGCGCGTGCGGGTCGCCGACGACGATGCGCAACATCCGGGCATGGTTGGTCAGGACCGTCCAGGTGGGCTGGCGTTCGGTGTCGTTCATCCCCCGTGCCGTCCCTTCTGCAGGACGGCCGGAGCGAGCTCCAGGCCTTGCAACGTCCGGCGTGGTGGAAATCTAAGTGAGCAGTTCGTTCTCGTGTGTTCTCACATTCGGCGGCGACGACTTGGCCTGTCGTCGTCTCCCGGGGTGGATGCGCGAGTAATCGGCACTCCAGCGTTCGGTACTCTCCTCGTCCGAGGGGAAGAACGCCTCGACGCGGAGTTCCTGCGCCGTGACGTCGACCGGCGTGCCGATGGTGGAGACGACCGAGAAGAACCGTACGACTGCGCCGCCGAGCCGGAAGTGCACGTCGACGATCGGGATCGGCGCCGGTGTGGTCCGCGGCGCCGCGATGAGCGCCTCGACCTCCGGGCGCGACCGGAGCTCCTGCACCAGCTCGGCGGTGACCAGGTCGAGCACCCCGCCCACCGCCTCGCGCCGTGCGCGTTCGAGCAGGGCGGGCACGACCTCGTCCCAGTTGGCGACGGCGTCGCGGATCGGACCGGGTTCGATGATCAGCCGCAGCACGTTGGCGTCCTCAGGGATCGGTGCGGGCGCGAAGAGCGTCCCGAACAGGCGCGCCGCACCTTGGTTGGCGCGCACCAGGTTCCAGCCGCGATCCAGCACGACGGCGGGCAGCGGGTCGTGCCGGTCGAGTATCTGGTCGATGGCGGCCACGACCCGCCGCAGCGCAGGGTCGTCGAGCCCGCTGTGCGCGAACAGCGGAGCGAACCCGGCCGCCAGGAGCATCCCGTTGCGGTCGCGCAGCGGGACGTCCAGCGCGCCCGACAGCCTGAGCACCATCTCCCGGCTCGGGTTCGAGCGGCCGGTCTCCAGGAAGCTCATGTGCCGCGGGGTCGTCATCGCGGCCGAGGCGAGATCGAGCTGGCTCATCGCACGCACCCGGCGCCAATAGCGCACCAGGGTACCGAAGGACGACTCCATAGGGCCGACCCTACGGCCGGCGGGCGCGTGCGTCCCTTCCCCGCGAGGGAATCGCGACCCGACCGGCGCCCGGGAGAAGGTCCACCCATGAACCTTCCGATTCTCACTCCCGAGACCGCTCCGGCCGAGTCCCGGCCGATCCTCAACGGCATCGAGGCCGACCTCGGTTTCGTCCCCAACCTCGCCGCCACGATCGCGGCCAGCCCTACCCTCCTGAAGGGCTTCGACGGCCTGCGCCGCGCTGTCGGCGACCCTTCCTTCGACCCGGTACGCCGGGAGGTGGCCGGGGTCGCGGTCGGCGTCGCCGTGGGCAACGCCTACGGTGTCGCCTTCCACTCGACCGTGCTGAGCCACCTGGGCGTCGGTCAGGACGACATCGAGGCGATGCGGCGCGGCGCCGAACCGCGCGAGGAGGTCCACGCCGCCGTCTACGCCTTCGCCACGGCCTTGGTGATCGACCGCGGCGCCGTACCGGATGCAGTGGTACGGCGGGCCGCGGCCGCCGGGCTCGGACCGGCTGACCTGCTGCAGCTGGTCACCGAGTGCGCGTTCGCCACGCTGGTCGGCCTGGTCGACAACCTCGCCGGACGGGTCGAGCTGGACGAGCCCCTGCGCTCGCAGGCCTGGAAGTAGGTTCTGGGGGTTCAGGTCAGGAACCCGGTGGCGCCCCCGCTGCCGTCCGACGTCACCGAACTCAGCACACCGCTCGCGGACCCTCGGGGCAGCAACTACGTCGTCACCCGGGCCACGACCAACGCCCTCCTGTCCAGGCGCAGGAATCCCACCATCCCGGTCCGTGGGGTAACCGCTCTGGCAGACGCCGGAGGAAGCCCGCAAGGTGATCCACAGGCGGCCACCATCCCCGATGTCGGCGTCCGGGTCTTCGCCCGCGACACCAGCAACCAGGTGGTGACCAACCTCTTCCCCAACGGCGGCGTGCAGACCGGGTTCACGGTGGTACCCGGGCTGCTGGTGTCCAGCGAGATCGAGGTCGTGCAACTGTCCGGCGCCGACGGCGAGCTCGTGCGCATCTTCGCCCGCGGGCTCGACGACGGGGCCGTCCACACCAATCTGCTGACGACCAGCGGCTGGAACGGCTGGCGCAACCTCGGCGGCTTCACCACCAGCGAGATATCGGCCGCTCTTACCACGGGCAGCGGGAAACACCTTCCGCGTGGTCGTCCGTGATGCCGACAACCGCGTGTCCACCACCGTGTTGTCCAGCGACGGCAGCACCACGGGATGGACCGGCACCGGCGGGCCCGCCGTACGCGGGAACATCGCTCTGACAGGCGGGCACCGCCCCGGCGTCCAGCCCAACGAGATCTTCCTCCAGGACGCGGCCACGCGGGCGGTCATGACCTACAACTTCGACCAGCCGGGCCGGCGCGGCCTCGGCGGGGTCGCCAACAGTGACATCGCCGTGCTCAACCTGTCCGACGGCTCGGTGGAGATCTTCGTCCGCGGAACCACCGACCAGCTCTACGTCAACCGCAGAGCCCCGGGAGCGACGAACTTCATCGGCTATGTCAACCTCCGCGGCATCCTCACCGGTAGCCCGGGCGCCGGTGCCGCTCTCACCGGCGACCCACAGCGTACGTCTATGTCCGGGGCGACACTCAACGGCTGTTCAACAGGCTCCAACGGTCACACTTCGACTTCGAGGACTACATCGCGGTGAGCAGCACTCCCACGGCCTGACGGCCATCCTCTGAACCGCCCGGGTGCTTCCACGACCTTCGTGGAAGCACCCGGCGCTTTCACAGAAGCCGGCCTGATCTCTGTCACAAGCAGCCGCGCCAATCCGAGGTGGCCCAACCCGGCTCGCATATACGTTGGCTGTGAAGGGAGGGTCACAGCCAGCCGCGTCGCTTGGCCAGCCCCAGCGCCGCGGCGCGGTCACGCACCTTCATCTTCTTGTAGAGCCCACGGAGCCTGCGGAACATCGTGCGCTCCGACACCCCGGCCGAGCGGGCGACATCCGCGACCGTGTCGCCGCGGGCGAGGCGGCGTAACCAGTCCAGCTCTGGCCCGGACGGCTTCGCCGTACCGGATTCCTGGGCGCGCTGACTCGGCGTCGGCCGGGGCCGCCACGTCGGTTTCGCGTCGTCGGGCCGTACCTTGAACGGCAGAAGCCTCCCGAAGCGGTCCCCCCAGCGCGTCATCATCGCTCTCGCCTCCCCCGAAGTCGGCAGGCTCGCATCCTTCGACGCTAGAAAGCGATCGTCGTACGGGTCCACGACGCTATCCGTGCGTCCGCCCTCTGCACTCTCCGCACTCACAACCATCCGCGCTCGCGGGCCAGCAGCAGCGCCTCGGTACGGTTGCCCGCCCGCATCCTCGTGTAGAGCTCGCGCAGCAGCCGGAACATCATCCGCTCCGAGTACCCCGCGCGATCGGCCACGTCCGCGACGGTCGCCCCGGTGGACAGCTCGCGCAGCCACCCCAGTTCCCGCGGCGAGGGCGGCACCGCCTCCGGTGGCGTCACCGCGCCCGGCGTGGTCAGGCCCCGCAGCACGTCGATGGGCAGCACGGTGCGCCCGGCGACGACGGACTCCACCGTCGCCCGCACCGCTGAGGGCTGCACGTCGCGGGGCACCGCGGCGACGGCTCCGGCGGCCAGCGCGCGCACGTGCGTGGTGACGGCGTCGTCGGGCCGCAGCACGGCGTGGTTGGCGGCCGCCTGGGCGGCCCGGAGGCTGTCGGCGCTCCCGTCCATGCCGAGGTACGCCTGCGCCAGGACGATGGCCGCCTCCCGGCGCAGGGGCACGTTGTTCATCTGCATCCCCAGGTCGAGCACGTGCGTGGCGAGTTCGCGGGCTCTGCCGGGCCGGCCCATGTCGAGGCAGAGCGTGGCACGCTGCCCGATGAAGGCGCCCGTCAGGTGACGCTGCCCGAGTTCCCCGGCCTTGCGCCGCCCCTGGTCGAGAACCTCTTCGGCGGGTCCCAGTCTGCCGGTCGCGGCCACAACCGCGGCGTGTGCCAGCTCCAGGACGAGGCTGGAACCCGTCGCGCCGGGTTCGTCGCCGCGGTCGAGGTGTGCCTTGGCGCGCTTGTACTCACGTAGCGCGTCCTTGAACTTCCCGTGCTCGTAGAGGCAGCGCACGAGCCCGCCCCTCGCCTGTCCTGCCAGCAGATGCAGGTCACCTTCTTCGGCCTCGTCGAGCGCATAGGTGTACCGCTCTCCGGCCGTGGCACAGTCGCCGCGTTGAAGATGCGCGCCCCCGAGCTGGATGGCAAGGTCGCAGGCACTCAGGTGCAAGAGCAGGTCCGGGCGCAGGCAGATCTCGATCGCCTCCTCCAGATCGTCGATCGCCGTGTCCGGGTCGTCCTGGTTGAGGAGCGTCATGGCTCGGGAGGAGAGGTTCTGCACGTCAAGGTAGTCGTCCTCCATCGGCACGCGGGCGCGTAACTGCGCCAGCCAGGGGTTCGCTCTCTGCTCGTGGGACCATGTGGTGTCCAGCCAGGCCATGACCTCGCCGGCTTTGTCCCGTTCGCCGCCGGCCAGCCGCATCTCCACTTCGGCCAGGCGGCGGATCATGTCTTCTTCGCCGAGCACCTGGGGCGCGGACGCCGCGAAGTAGTCGGCGGCCAGGGCATACAGGGCTCTCCGGGTCAGGGGACGGGGCTCGCGGGTGCGGTCGGCGGCGAAGCCGAGGTCCAGGCCATCCAGCAAGCAGGCCGCGTCGGGTTCGCGGGGAAGGGCGTATCGGTGCCCGTCCTTGCGGATGAGGCGGCGCCGTACCAGGTCGTCGAGGGTCGGTGCGTTGAGCTGGCCGGGGAGGTAGGGGGCGAGCATCGCGTCCACGGCGGCGGGCTCCTCGGGCGGCCGAGCACGGCGAGGGCCTGCAGGACGCGCTGTTCGGTGCGGTCCAGCGCGGCCGGCACCCGCCTCAGCAGCGGTGGCACCAGCGCCGTCCACGTCAGGCCCTCGCGCTTGAGCTGCAAGACCAGGCCGGTGAGGGTGAGGTCCGGCTCGCCGTGCAGCAGGGTGACCATCAGCTCCAGCACGCGTGGATGCCCGGCGGTGAGCGTCGTCAGGTCGGCGGCCACGCCGCGGTGCGCGTCCAGGCCGAGCACCGCGATCGCGCTGAGCACCGTCACCGTGTTGATCGGGTACGGTCCGCGCGCGGGCAGGTAGACGAAGCCGTCGATGGGCAGGACGTGGCGGACCTCGGGGAGCCGGTGGAACAGTCGTGAGATCATTGCGGTCTTGCCGTTGCCGTCGGGGCCGATCAGCGCGATCGCCCCATGCCCGAAGGCCAGGAGGTCGATCAGCGTCTGCGTCTCCTCCAGCCGGTCCAGTGGTTCGTCCAGTGGCAGGGGCTGGCCGTAAAACCGTAATCCGCCGGCGTGGCTGCCGGCCGCCGGGGCGCGGCCGGTCACCGGTGGCGCATGGGTGGCGGGACGTCCGCGATCAGCCTGGCGAACCTTTTGGGAGTTTATGCGGCTTTTCAGGAGTTGACGTTCCTGCTCGATGCGCTTCCGCGCGCGGCGCTCCGTGTCGGGGTACCGCTCGTCGAGCGTGCGCAGGCGCTGCTCGTATCGGTCGATCAGGTAGGCGGGCGAGCCGATCCAGCGCAGGTGGCCGATCAGCTCCTCCCACTGCTCCGGTCCGGTGAAGTCGTAGCAGCGGCAGCCTGGTGGCACGTCCACCGGATGGACCCGTAACCACACCACCGGCAGGTCGCGGCTTACGGCCGGATCCGTCACCTGGAGGTCACCGGTGAGCACGACCGCCACGGCGTCGGCCTGCGCCACGTCCTGAACGATCTCCACCGGCAGGCCGGCCAGGCGCTCGGTCAGGGTGTCCGCGAACGCGTCGCCTCCTGGTGCGTGCAGTACGGCCAGCCGTATCGTGTCCATCCGCCCGCCCTCGCCCGGGGAAGTCGGCACCCGCGCGGCCTGTCGCCGGGGTGCGTAGGGGTCGTCCGACGTGGTCAGGATCTGATCTGGCTCGTGGCGCCCTCGCTCGTCGTTGTCACCGGGATCGCGCTCGTGCTCGTGGCCGCCTGAGTGGTCAGCCGCCGCAGTCGCGCGGCGGCGCCACTCGTCGCCGGTGATCACCATGCAGGCGCGCCGGCAGACCGCGGCCAGTAGGTCGTCCGGGTGCAGCGGGATCCGCAGACGACAGATTCAATGCCGCGTCGCGTTTCAGTTGAGCTGCTCGTTCGCCCGTTCGCCTGGCCCGCGGAGACTGGCATGGGAGCGGTTGGCTGTTTCTGCGAGGCTGGCTTGTTCCTGCCCCTGTAGGGCGAGATCATGACGGTGGTCTCGGCGCCCTGGTGGTGAGGATCCCGGTCTTCTCCCGTTCCCGCAGGATGCCCCAGACGCGGGCGGCGGTCAGGTCGTGGGTCTTGCCCGGCAGCGCACCGGAGGCCCACAGAACCGTCCCATCTGGACTGGCGATGACCCGGATGTTCATGCCGTGCACGTGATGCTTGCCGGAGAAGGGCCGGTCGGCACGAACGCGGTCGGTGTGGATGAGCGTCCCGTCGAGGATCTCTCCAGCAGGAAAGCGGTCGTGAATCCCAGTTGCCCCTTGCGTCGGTCGGCTTCGTAGCCGTGGAGAATGTTGTGGAGCCTGCTCTGAAGGTCGAAGGCTGACCACGGCAGAGCGGCGCGACGTTGGCTCATATGGTCCAGGCGTTCGCGGGACTTCGCCCGCGCCCAGGAGGTCACGGAGGGGCAGGTGGCGACCGGGGCGGGCCGGATGTCCCGGTCTCCAAGCCGGACGTTCCCGGCGACGTCCCCGTGATCGGGTACGTACGACGGCTCCTACCTCGTCTCCACAACAATCCGCCACTGAACCGCCGAGCACCCGGCCCGTCGACCACATTTCCGCCGACCCTTATCACACGGGTCCACTGCAGGGCAGTCGACTAAAGTTATGTTTAAACATCCGAAACGGATTCCTTGGTCAAGAAAAAAGAATCTTCTCCGCACATCTTGACGCTTCCATGCGGCGGCGGGTCACGATGGAAGGCGAGAGCACAATCAAACAGCGGGGAGGATCTCATGCTCAAAGAAGTGTCCGCTGTGAGCGCCCTTGTGGCTGCCGTTCTTCTCCCCTCGTCTGACGTGCAGGCCCAGGTCACCACCACCACCACTGCGACCAGCTCGCCCTGCGGCACGGCGCTCAGCTTCGCGCCGAAATGTCAATGGTTCGAAAAGAAGGACCGCAGGTGTCTTTACTGCAAACAAAAGAAGAAGGGCGGCGGCTGGAAGAAGAAGTACTGCGAAGACTCCAAGAAGACACCGGAGGACACCGGGACGATCAACTGCGACAACGTAAAGTCGCCGACCGCGGACCGGCCGAACCGTACTTGCCGAGTCTGCCAAAACGAGAAGACTGGGAAGGTAATTTCCAGGGACTGCTTCGGCTGACGGTCCGTCCACACACAACCGCCCCGGAGTGCCTGCCGCTCCGGGGGCGTCACACCTTGTGTGGGCGAACCCCGTTCGGTATGGCGCCGCGGGCGCCTCGTTCGAGGCAAGCGTCGCCACGGGGAACCGCACACCGGAGTACGGCATCGTGCGCATGACCGTGCCCGCGATGGTCTGATGGGTGCCACAGCCGCCCGATCTTGTGGCTTGCGTAGTGGGTCGCCGCCGGGCAGGAAGTTTGCACGTTGTCCTCGTCCTCTGGGTCGCACTCCGTGTTGAGTTCGTCGACAGTGATCGTCGAGACGATATTGCCGGGCTGGGAATCGAAGTCGTTCACCACTCCGCCGAGCAGGTACTTGCACTGCTTGAGCGCCCAGAGTTCCGAGGTGGACAGGTGGGCGGTGCAGGCGTTCAGCGCGTATCCCATTGGAACCAGCCTGATCGCGAGCTGGGACTGTTGAACTGCTTCGCCGAAGGCGCTGGTGTGGACTGACGAACGTGTCGCCGACTGGAACCTGGCGTTGCGGCAGCGGCTGATGGCCGACCAGCAGCGGCGCAGTGGCGCGCTGAGCCGGGCGGTGATGCTCGCCGTGTATGCCTCTACGCTGCGTCCGTCTCCGGTGATGGTGTGGACGCCGTCGCACACCTATGTCTTCCTCGCCCACGCGGTCACGCACCGGTTGTTCGCGCTGTATCGGCAGATCGCGTTGCGGGGGTTGCACCGGGGTGAGGCGGTAGGGCTGCGCTGTCGGGACGTCGACCTGTCGGCGGGGACTTGCTGGGGTGCACTGGCAGGTCACCCAGCTCGGCTGGCGGCCGGTGCAAGGCAAGCCGATGACCGAGGCGAGCGACCGCACCATCGCGCTCGATGATGACACCGTCACAGCGCTGCGTGCGCACCGTAAGGCTCAAGCCGCTGAGCGCTTGGCCGCGGGGGAGGCGTGGGTGGACTGCGGGTTCGTCTTTACCGACGAGATGGGCAGGCCGTTGCATCCGCAGGTCAGTGGTCAGTTCTATGTGCTGGCTTTCGATGTGGGGCTGCCGTCGGTGTGCTTGCATGATCTACGGCATGGTGCGGCGTCGCGGATGCTGGCTGCCGGGGTCGATGTGAAGATCGTGCAGGAAACCCTGGGGCATGTCTCCTCGACCTTCACTCGTGACACCTACACCAGCGTCTACCCCGAGCTGGCCAAGACCGCCGCCGAATCCACCGCCGCCCTCGTCACCACCGCAGCACGAAACGGCCAGGCAGGTCGGTTGATCAACCTGCAGACCAAGACCGGCGACAACGTCTCCACCTGAGCCGTTTAGCATGGGAAGCGGGTCCGCCACACCTTGGACGGGCCCGTTTTCCACGTCCGGCCGGCAATCGAGCTACGAAGGAGATGCGGGCGCCGGCCAGACTCCCAGGTTGCTTTCCTCGGGGTGGTTGCTACCAGTGCTGAATCGCACCAGCATGCTCCCTCCCAGCTCGCCGAGCGGGTCGTCCATTGCGCCATCCTGTCGCCGGTCGGCGGGCGCTGTCAGCATGTTCGACACCTGACAACACGCGCCGCTTGGAGCCTCCAGCAGGCCAGGTAGTGACGACGGTCAGCGCCCGGACTCACTCGATCAGCCTTCGATCTAGTCCGAAAATCGGAGAGTTAGTGGGCAGGCGGCAGCGAGCCCCGGTGGGCGGCGACAGTACCGACAGTTCCCTCAGCAGGACCCTCGACTGCCCGCTCACCGCGTGCAGCGCAAGCAGGGTCGCCTGCGCCACACCGCGCGGATACGCCTCTCCCGAGGGGCGAGCCAGAAGCCCATCGATGGGTTCAGCGCGCAGGCGCTCGACGTAGGCGCTGTAGCGGATCCGCGGCGGACCAACGATGCTCGCCGCGGCCACGGCCAGCGCTAGAGGCAGCCGGTCCAACTGCCTTACCAGCACCCGTGCCGCGGCCACGTCGCCCGGACCGACCCGCTCGCGCAGAGAGTCGAGTGCTTCCTTTGCAGTGAAGCGCTCGACCGCTACAGGTTCGGCCAGCCACTCGAAGGCGTGCGAGGTGGAGGTGATGAGCACCCGCACGACACCGGTCGCCGGCAATATCGGCGCGACGGCGTCGGGGCGACCGCGTTCTCCAAGACCAGGAGGTACGGCTCGCGTCAGCCAGCCAGCCAGCCTAGGCCGGGCGTCCCGATCAGGCGATCGAGCAGTT
The DNA here is from genome assembly GCF_014203235.1 of Nonomuraea endophytica. Lineage (GTDB taxonomy): Bacteria > Actinomycetota > Actinomycetes > Streptosporangiales > Streptosporangiaceae > Nonomuraea > Nonomuraea endophytica. The sequence continues at coordinate 77,388 of NZ_JACHIN010000013.1, forward strand.
CGAACAGACGCTCACCGCCCAAGAACGGGTAGTCGGGGCAGACCATCCGGACAGATTGATCACCTGGTTCGGCCTGTCTTCGACGTACGAGGCCGCTGGGGCACTGGCGCAAGCCAGGGCCGAGTACGCGCACGTCGCCGAACGCATAGAAGCTGTGCTGGGACCCGACCAACTGATGACGACGGCTGCTCGACAAGCATTGGCTCGGCTCAAAGGCGAGTGATACCTGCGCTGTCCTAGGTCGAGCTCATCAACGGCACACCTAGCTGCGGGAATGTCACAGGTGGCGGCCGGTGGGGCCAGGCTTACCGACAGGCCAAGGCGTGAGCGCCACCTATGTCCGTGGGGCGATCGCTGACCTCGGACACCTGGCCCTCCGCCTCGCCCCAGACGACCCCGACCGGCCGGCTTGGATGTCGAATCCCACCGTGTGAAGAACCCGCTGGCCTGCCCCGGACGTCTCTTTCTCCTATCCGGGAACCATCCAGCCGGTGCTGGCCGGCCTGGGCCTGACCCGGCTGCTGCGCGGCGAGTAGCGCCATGCCCTCCAGGGGCCTGGCTGATCATGCCGAGGTCGTCTCGCTGAAAGGCGACAGGTACCGGCTTAAGGACCGAGACTAGCCTGCGTCCCTGCGGGCAACTAATGATCATGACTTCGGGTGGTTCAGGGTTCGCCTGGAACGGCCGGGTCACGGTCGAGCGGAATTGACGCTGCGACCGGATTAGCGTGTGGTGGTTCAGATTCTTTGATGTCCGACCGATATCGGCCATGCGGTGCTGCTGCATCGGGCATTTGATTTAACGGAATTAGCAACCCAGGGGCCGTACACCGTGGTGTAGCTACCGCTACTATTCTGGCAGAAGAGCACGACCCTTGTCTGAGTCACTCCGGTACCGCTGCACATCGCCCAGCCAGTGCCGCCGATAGTGCCAATCTGCGCACTATCGTTGCAGGTCGGTGCCTGGGCGGAAGCAGTCGGTGACATTAGAGTTGTCACGGCGGCGATCGCGGCCGCCGAAACACCCAACTTCTTGACACGGCTCATTGGTTACCTCCTTCGGTGTCGATGTTTCCTGCTTGATGGTAGACACAGCTCTGATGGATATCCATAGGGGATGGTACGTAATTTGAGTGGGCGATTTACGGCTGACTGCAGGACCGGTGATTGCAGTCCGGAATGGTGAACAATCTGTCAGTGAGTGTCGGAGAAGATCAATTTGAGGAGACGAGGGTTAGACGTAGACGACATCGGGCCATTCGCAAAGCCTCTCCTCGTCACGCGGGCCCAGTGTTCCGACACCACCGCTACTCCGTGGCCGGGGACAGGAGCGTTAGGCGTGTCATCGCTCCTCGCTTTGAAGCAGGAGCGTTTGGGTAACGGGTCGGGAGGCACGGCCTTCGGGTTGCCGCTGTGTTGGGCGGCCTTGATTGTGGGGCATGGCGGGTGCGGGCGACACGCACCGGTGGCTCGACTACTGGCGATGGCGAGCTTGCTGGTTGGGGTCGGGATCGGCTTGGTGGGCAGCCTCGCGACCGGCACGGTGCAGATGGAGGCATTCTGGTCGAGCTGCTGGATGACGCAGTCGGGTCTGAGCTCGACTGCGGCAACAACTGGCCAGACGAGCCGGTGGTTGAGGTCCCGCTCCAGCTGAGCGCCCTGTTCCTGTGGAGCTCAAATATTCGGTTCACGTGGTGACCTGCAATTCCTTTCACGCCCGAAGATCTTGGGTGCCACGGTCTGAGCGATGCTCAAACCATTTGAGCGACAACTCAAACGGGAGCGTGGGACTTGACCTGTGGAGTGAATCCGCAGATTGGGAGCTGTGGCTAACTATTCGAGCCCATGCTGCGCTCTTCGGCGAAGATACCAAACACTTACGCTAAAGATAGCTCATCTTTCGAACATACTATGGAATCTTGGTGAACCCGTTCAAAGGAGGGATCATGAAGGTTCCGTCATTGCTGATCGCCGCGACCATGCTCGTCCCCACCCACGCAGCCACCCCGCCACCTCCCAACATGGCATTGCGCTGGAATGATGCGCTCCTGCAGAGCGTACGCACGGGCACGCTCGGTCCGCCCCAGGTAGCCCGGGCGCTTGCCATCATGCACACCTGCGCCTACGACGCCTGGGCCGCCTACGACACGGTCGCCGTCGGCACCAGGCTCGGCGCCTCCTTGCGCAGGCCGCCCGCCGAGCACACGCGAGCCAACAAGAACGAAGCGATCAGCTATGCCGCCCATGCAGCCGCCGTCGACCTCTATCCGGCAGGCCGTGCGTCGTTCGACGCCCTGATGCGCGAGCTCGGCTACGACCCTGCCGACACCTCGAGCACCGCGGCGGGCATCGGCGCCCGGGCCTGCTCCGCCGTACTCACCTATCGCCACACCGACGGCTCCAACCAACTCGGCGGCTACGCCGACACCACCGGCTACCAGCCGGTGAACACCCCGATGAAGGTCAGCCAGCCGCTGGCCGCCCTCAACGACCCCAGCAGGTGGCAGCCGCTCACCTTCGTCAACAAGGCAGGAGTCGAGGTGACCCCGCCGTTCCTCGCGCCGCATTGGGGCGGCGTCGCCTCCTTCAGCGGTCAGGCCCGCGATCTCGCCGACGCCGTGCCGAGAGCCGCCCTGTACGGCAGTGCCGAATACCAGCAGCAGGCCGCGGAGATCGTCCAAACCACGGCGGCGCTCACCGACCGGCACAAGGCGATCTCGGGTTACTGGAGCGACGGCCCGAGCAGTGAGACGCCCCCAGGGCACTGGTCACTCCTGGCCCGCACAGTCTCCCAGCGCGACAGGCACACCCTCGACCAGGACGTGAAGATGTACTTCGCGCTGTCCAACGCCGTCATGGACGCCGGCATCGCCTCGTGGGAGACCAAACGCGACAACGACTCGGCTCGCCCGATCACCGCGATCCGCCACCTCTACAAGGGCACCACGATCCGCACCTGGGACGGGCGCGACATCGACGGCGCCACCTGGACGCCCTACCAGCCGTCGACCTTCCCCACACCGCCGTTCGGCGAGCACGTCTCGGGCCACTCGACCTTCAGCGCCGCCGCCGCCCGTGTACTGAAACGTTTCACGGGCAGCGACTACTTCGGCGCGAGCGCGGTCGTGGCCAAGGGCTCCTCGACAGTCGAGCCGGGGGTGAGCCCCGCGCAGGACGTCACGCTGCGCTGGCACACCTTCACCGAGGCGGCCGATCAGGCCGGCCAGTCCAGGCGTTACGGCGGCATCCACTTCCGGGACGGCGACCTGCGCGGGCGCGCCCTCGGCGCCGAGGTCGGCCAGGCCGCCTGGGACAGGGCGAGCGCCTACTGGTCGGGCGCGGCCTCCTGACCTTTCGACCCACAGCCTGTAGACCATCCTGCGCCGTTCGGAAACACGGCTTCGTGCTGTGAGCTGTTGCTCTGCTGCGTGGCCGGCGGCTGCGACTATCGCGGGTGTTGTAGTCACTGGTCTACCGGTTGGTGCAGCGTGTTGGCCTGCTGGCCGTGCTGGTTCGCTCTGATCTGTCCAAAGAGGCTGAGCTGCTGGTGCTACGTCACGAGAACCACGTGCTCCACCGCCGGCTCGATGGCAAGCCGGGCTGGGTGTACAGCTTCATAACTCATCGCGTGGTGCTTGATCTGCGGCTTTGACCTTCGGAGACTACGCGGGCAAGATCGCAGTCCGTGCCGGTTCATCTGCTGCATCTGACCTTGATTCGGGTGTTTGGCCGGCTGGTGTTGCCGGGTCGTGGTCAAGCGTCCAAGGACGTCGAGATCATGGTGCTCCGCCATGAGACGGCCGTATTGAAGCGCCAGGTCGCCCGGCCGAAGCCGGACTGGGCCGATCGGGCGTTCTTGGCGGCATTGGCCCGCTTCCTGCCGTCGGTGCTGCGAGCTCATCGGCTGGTCACCCCGGGCAAGCAGGCGGCGCAGCGCGGCGTGCTGGTCGATGTAGCGCTGGTGGTATTGCTCCGGAGACCGCTCAGCCAACGCGCGCTAGGTGGTCAACGCCTCCTGCCGGGCAGCGATGCCTTCACTGCGTTGGCCCAGTTGATCATGCGCGGTGCTGAAGTTGTTCAGAGCGGGGGCGAGGTAGGCGTGTTGCGCCGCCACCAAGCAACAATCCCGAAGGGACCAGAGAAGATCGGGCAGCCACAACGCGGCGCTGATCGCTGAGACCGCGGAATCGGGCCTCTCGCACCAGGGTTGAAGGCTCAAAGAGGACATCCCCACGCCCGGAGGGTGATCATTTTCATCCGAGCGCTCGCTCAAACATACTTGAGCGAGCGCTCAGCTTCTACCGGTGGGCGGTCGCGTTGTTGCAGTTCAACCGTCATTCGTGCCTTTTGGCGCGGTACAGGTGTTCCTCAAGCGTCTGTACGTGCTGTTCGTCATGGAGATCGAAACGCGGCGCGTGCACATCCTCGGTGTCACGGCTCACCCGACCGGTGCCTGGACGGCGCAGCAAGCGCGCAACCTGCTGATGGAACTCGGCGAACGAGCCGACAGGTTCCGGTTCCTGATCCGGGACAGGGACGGCAAAGTCGGCAGAGATTTCGACGGTGTGCTCGCCGGCGCGGACGTGCACATCGTCAAGATTCCGCCGCGCTCGCCACGGGCGAACGCGTTCGCCGAGCGGTTCGTTGGCACGCTCCGGCGCGAATGCCTTGATCACCTTCTTGTGTATGGTGGGCGGCACCTGCGACAGATCCTGGCCAAGTACGAGCGCCTCTACAACGAGCACCGTCCGCATCAGGCGCTGTCACTACGTCAGCCCCTTCACGTTCCGGTTCACGATCCGGCCGAGGTGGTCGATCTCACGGCCCGAATAGAGAGACGAAGCGCCGGCTGCGGCCTAATCAATGAGTACCGCAGCGCTGCTTGACGACGTACGAAACCGCAGGCCAGCACCACGAGCGAGTTTTGGCACCGGACAGGCCGTTGGCCTTCCTGCTCACGCCTGGACAAGCCGCCGATTGCCCGCTGTTCACCGCTGTCCTGAACAAGATCCGCGTCCCGGGTCCGGCTGGCCGGCCTCGGACCCGGCCCGCCGCGGTGGCCGCGGACAAGGCCTACTCCTCCAAGGCCAACCACGCCTACTTGCGTCGCCGTCCCATCGTGGCGGTCATCCCGGAGAAGAGCGATCAGCGGGCCAACCGGAAGACGAAGGGGTCGGCCGGTGGGCGGCCCGTCGGCTTCGATCCCTTGCGCTACCGGCAGCGGAACACGGTCGAACGCTGCTTCCAGAATATCAAGACCTGGCGCGGTCTGGCCACTCGCTACGACGAGACCCCGGAAGGCTACGAGGCAGGGCTTCACTTACGAGGCTCGATCATGTGGCTGAAACTCCTCACCTCATCTCCATGATCCGAACCTCGAACAGCTCCTAGATCGACTTCTGAATGGCCCTCCTGAACTCTTGACGGTGCATGGATCAGATGGCAGCATGCCCTACATCTGACCTAGGACCTGAGTACTCAACTGCTCCCGCGTAGGTCGTGACCTCGGCCATGTTGGTTCTTCGTATATGTACTGGTCGCCGGTTAGATGATCTTTGTTCGGGTGGCGCAGGATACTCACGCACGTTATGGGCACCCAGTGGAGACGGGACCGATGGCACGACGAGAGGCAGATGCTCATGTCGGGGATCACGCCTCGGGAGTACCAACCGCGCGGACATCCATGACGATGACGTGTGCATCGCTTGTCAGCATCTCGCCCATTATTGGCGCAGCAACCGCATGCTGCGTCCCGGAGGAATTGTGATTCTGGTGCTACCTCAACCAGTGTCGGCTCCGCTCCGCGTTCAGTAGTACCGAACGGGTCGACGGAACCAAAAGAATCAGAGATCTATCTCTGGACCAATCATGAGGTAGATGCCGGGTGCGACAGTACCGACAAGGAGTAGAGATGACCGGTCCGCTCGTATACGCAGGGCCAGGTCTAAAGACCAGCCGCGGGCGTACAAAGGTACAGCGCGGCATAATGTCGGTGTCAGTGGTCTGCCTATTGCTAGTTCAATTTCTCATCATCGGATCAGGGTCAGTAAAGGCGGCTGAAGCCTTCAACGGCGGGTTCGAAACCGTCGCCAACGGAAAGCCGGATGGTTGGGTATCCCTCGCCGGACAGCATGAATCTTCGACCGAACAGGTTCGCGGAGGTGCGTACAGCGCTAAGCTGATCGACTCGTCCAGCAGCGGATCAACCGGGCTACGCAGTTCACGTGTCAGTGTAGTTCCAGGCGAGACATATGAAGCTTCTGCGTACTCCTTCAACCTGGCGGGAACGTCCCAGCTCTACCTAGAGTTCTGGGACTCGAGCGATGTCCGAATTGATTACGCAATAAAGACGAACAGCACGACAAGTACATGGAATAAACTCAACCTGGAAGAAGTCGCGCCAGCAAGCGCGGCCTACGCGACGCTTTTGGTGTATCAGCATTCCTCAAATATAGGAACGGCATATTTTGATGACACGTCGCTAACAATGCTTCCGCCTGCGCCGCAGTTCCCCTTCAATGGGAAATTTGAGGAAGCTGTTGACGGCAAGCCAACAGGATGGATCAGCCACTCCGGTCATTATGAATCGTCCACGGAGGTCGTGTACGACGGATCGAAGAGTATCAAGCTGTTCGATCCCGCCGGCGGTATGGGCACGGGTGTACGTAGCCTCAATATTCCCGTTGTGCCGGACGAGACATACAAGGCAAGCATCTATTCATACAATCTGGAGGGAAAATCACAGCTCTACCTCGAGTTCTGGGACTCGAGCAACGTGCGAATTGACTACGTCGTCGGAACGAACTCCACATCGCAGCGTTGGAACGCCATCAACCTGGAACGAACAGCGCCGGCCAATGCATCGTATGCGACGCTTCTCGTCTATCAGTCCGTGGCGAATGTGGGCACAGCCTATTTCGACGCGGCTGAAATAAGACCTGAGCTTGCAAATGGTGGATTCGAGCTCGTTCGTGATGGCCTTCCTGCGGATTGGAAGGTTGTTGCTGGTCAATTCGAATCGTCAACGGAACAGGTCTCAAGCGGTCATTACAGCGCTAAGCTGGCCGACGATAGCACGACGACAGGAGCCGCGGCTCGTAGCAGCAAGTATCCGGCCGACGCCGGGAAAACGTACGAGGCGTCAGCCGACATACATGTGCTGCAGGGCAAAGGCCAGGTATTTCTAGAATTCTGGGATTCCAGCGACAAGCGCATCGGCGTGTACCCAGTGGTAGGCGCCGCTGCCAGCAAGTGGAGACGAATATCCGTCGCCTTCGAAGCGCCGGCGAATACGACTTATGCAACAATATTGCTGTACATTGATGTAAAAACCGTCGGAACCGTATTCTATGACAACGTCCTGTTGCGTCTGAAGCTGGCGGATGTGATCAGGCAACACAACCTGGCCGTACCGGGTCATCCGAGGCTCTATTTTACGAGCGATGACATAAGCAAGCTTCAGACTAGGTCAACGGATCCCACGACTTCACCGTTCGGCTCATCGGGTCAAAAAATCTGGTCTGACATCATCGCTAGTGCGAATAAATACCTCGTGGAAACCAACTTTAGAATCTCCTATTATGGTGGATATCAAGTAACATATAACGTGCCAGTCGTGCAGCCCTCACCTATGGCAGTGCCCCCTGACTGGACGGGGACTGATTACTATCCGTATTGGACGGCCCTGTCAAAGCAGATACAGCTGAGAATGGAAACACTGAGCCTAGCGTATCTGGTGTCGAACAATGCGGATTATGGCGATCGTGCGAAAGAATACCTCTTGACCCTGGCAACGTGGGACACGTGGTCGGACCCGAGTATCGATTACGGCTATTTCAATGGAAGCCTCGAGCATGCTCATTTAACATTGGCCGCTGCCACGACATACGACATGCTGTATAACCACCTCTCTAGCGCTGAACGGTCCACTGTCGAGGCGAAACTAGAGAATCTGGGCCTGAAGCTGCTTTACCAAGATGCAAGAATACTCGATGACAACAATATCCAAGTCTTGCGAGTGGTTGCTCTGGCAAGCGCTAGCGCCGCAGTGTTGGGTAACAACCCCGACGCCGACAAGTATTTGTCCCGGGCCGAAGATTATCTGACGTGGTATCTGGATGAAAGGATGGAATCCGGCCAGAACGAAGGGATGTCCTATTACTCGTATGCTACTGACAATCTGCTACGCGTCGCCGATCAGATTAGCCGCGTGACAGGCTCGAACTCATCGCTCTTGGAGCACCCGTTCATTGATGATTTTGTTGTTCAATGGGCCGTGAACTTCGTGTCCACTGGCGGCGCGGGACTCGCAAACTTTGGTGATTCCAGGAATAGCTACTATTTCAATGTAACGATGAGCATTATCAATGCGCGCCTGGGCAATGGCGATGCTGGCTGGTACCTGGCGAAGGCGAAGCCTGAGACCAATCTGTTCGATCAATATATCTACTTCAATGTTGCCGGAACCATAACGGCTCCCGACGCTTCGAAAGTCTCATCCGTGCTGGAGGAAGTCGGTTGGGCGTCGATGCGTACCGGATGGGAAAGCGACGACACGTTGCTGGCATTTACCTCTAACAATTCAATGCTGGGGCACAATCACTACGACCAAAATAGCTTCATCATCGCCAACGGGACGACTTGGTTGGCTGCTGATCCGGGCTACGCCGACTTCTCCCGAGGGCCGGCGAACGATTTCACCATGAGGTACGGTCATAACACCGTACTGGTGGATGACGCGAGCCAAAGTCAAAAGGGCGGCGGCGTTCTCCTCGACGGACTTCAGGCACCGACGTATTCCTATGTAAAGGGATCGGCGGAACACGCCTATCAAGTCCCGAGCCTGGAGCGTTTCGATCGCCACATTGTTCAGGTTGATCGCGATTATTATGTGATCTTAGATGACTTGGAGTCCACCGTAGCAAAGCCGTTCTGGTGGAACCTGTACACTGGGAACTTGGCCACCATTGAAGTGGATGGCGTGCCGGTGGCGAATGGTTCAACGACCAACGGTAACGATCTCCATATTGCGAAGAGAGACGCGCAAATGGCAGTGAAGGTCCTGGACTCGTCACCGCGGCCCGTAGTCGTATCTGAATACACGGGCGCCGAGAACTTTGGACGGTACCTAAAGGTCGGCACAGGAGCAGCGCAAACGCACGCCCGTTTCCTTAGTGTGCTAAAGGCCGAGAAGCGGCAGGACTCCGGCTTCATGCACGTCAAGGATCTGCCGGTGGTGTCCTCCTCAGGCAAGGGCTACTCAATCTCTGCCTTATTGGACACCAACTTTGGCTATTATCAGGCAGAAAGTGTCGGAGACTACATCACATACAAGTTGTCTGTTGATGAGTCAGGAATTTATGATCTAGGTGCGCATTTCATGCGATGGACGGTAAATGGGAAGATTCACGCCAAGCTAGACGGGGTGCCAATCGGAAATGAAGTTGACTTGTACTCATCGAATTTTGCCTATCAAATTTCTCCGAAGGAGCAGTTCGGGCAATTCTTCCTAACCGCGGGCGACCACGAGCTGCGTCTTGAAGTGGTAGGTAAGAATGAGCAAGCATCAAACTTCTATATCGGCCTAGATTCGGTGATGCTTGAGAAGGTTGGGGCTATTCCGGGCCCGAAGACCGCTATTGACGCAATACGTGTCGAGAATAGCGATGCGTTAGGAACTAAGGTAAATCGGTCACCCTCGCTTACTGATCTTGTTCTGTTCAGAAAGGGTGAAGGCACGTATGCGCTGAGCGGCGTGACGAGTGACGCGGAACAGATGGTAGTGAGCTATGACGGGAAAGGGGAGATTGAAGGGTACGCGATGACGAGGGGAGCGAGCCTCACGTTTAACGGACAGGTGCTGTTGACGGGCGGCGGTCGGCTTAGCAGCTCGTTCAGCTATGACGCCAGTGCAGGAAAAGACTCTGGCGTCGTTGAAATTCCAGACGTGATGGACGTGACGGCATATTCCCGCACTAGTCCATCATCGGTGGTTGTCGACGGCGTCGCGGTGCCGTCGAACGAGTATAGTTATGACAGTTCAGCACGCACACTCACGATCGAGTCCATGGCGGCGGGCAGGCACGATGTCATCATCAGGTATGGCTCGTGACCTTGTCGGACACGGCCGACGGGTCATGTGATGTGACAGGGGTGGTTGGTTTCGCCAGGGGATCGGCCGAAGCCAACCACCCCTTGCTTGTGGGTCAGGGCCATGACCGGATTCCTTCTCGGCGCAGGCGGCCGAGCTCGCTAGGCGACTTGCGCCTGCCGATAATTACATCCACCCAGGTCATGGCGCTGCGAGGGCTTCGCGTGACGTACGCGGGCTCTGCGCCTGCCGATAATCCCGTCCGGCCAGTTCAGGGCCCTGTGAGGGCTGGGGTGGCATAGCCGCTGTTCCACTCGTTCGTGGAGGAAGACTGGTGCGGCATGATGATCGTTCGTGCTTCTTCGTCTGGCCTATCTGACCGTCACGAACGCCTTCGCCACGCTGCGGCTACTGCCGATGAGTGATCGTGACAGGGATGTCGAAATTCTCGCTCTACGCCACCAGATCATGGTCCTGCAACGGCAGCTCGGCACCGATGTGCGGGTGAGATTCACCCCCGAAGACCGCCTCTTCCTGGCGGCACTCCTGACCTCGCTTCCCCGCGCAGTCTTGTGCCAGTTCCGGCTTGTCGTCCGCCCGGACACCATCTTGCGCTGGCACCGCGAGATCGTGAAACAGCGGCACGCTCGGACCTGTCGGCATAGGCGGCGAGGGCGCCCGCCCACGGCTCGCTCCGTCCGCGCGCTCGTGCTGCGTCTCGTCCGAGAAAACCCGTCCTGGGGATATCGGCGGGTGCACGGCGAGCTCACCACACTCGGCCTTAAGGTCGCCGCATCCACGGTCTGGGAGATCCTCCAGCAGGAAGGCATCGACCCGGCACCCGAACGAGCCTCCACCACCTGGGCCGACTTCCTGCGATCACAGGCCGGCGCGCTCCTGGCCTGCGATTTCCTCGAGACCGTCACCCTGAGCGGGCAGCGCCAGTACATCCTGGCCGTCGTCGAGCACGCCACCAGGCGCGTACGCGTGCTTGGCACTACCGCCCATCCGACCAAGGCCTGGGTCACCCAGGCGATGAGGAACCTTGTCATGGACTTGGAGGATGCGCTTTCTGATCCGCGACCGGGACGGCAAGTTCCCCATACTTATGGACGAGATTCTCGCCGAAGCCGGTATCCAGACCGTGCTCACCGGCATCCGGATGCCGCGGATGAACTCGGTCATGGAGCGGTGGGTGCAGACCTGCCGCCGCGAACTCCTGGACCGCTGCCTGATCTGGAACGAACGCCATCTACGCCACGCTTTGGCCGAGTACGAGAAGTTCTACAACGAGCATCGCGCTCACCATGCCCTTGGCCAGGCGGCTCCACTTCGCGCCGTCCCGGACCCGATCACCGAACCGGCGCGCGTCATCGACCTGACCGTCCGCCGACACGACCGGCTCGGAGGCATTCTCCACGAATACTCACACGCCGCTTGAGCTGCACGGACGTAATTTTCGGCAGGCGCACAGCCACGGCCCGCCCGGAACGTCCTCGGCCAGCAGCTGGCGGCGGGCGCCGTCCAGGGTCTTCTCACTCACACTCAACGCGTCGGCCACCCAGCAACGCCGCGCGTAGGCCGGCGCCCGGCCACCCCCCAGGGCACGCGGCATCAACGTCTCGTACATCGCCCACGCGACCACCGCCAGAGCGTCATGTGACGCCGAGCGCAGCAGAGAACGAGGCACCTGCACGTGCCCCCGCGGCACCGATCGAGAAGAGGGCGCAGTCGCATCGCCGGGTGCTGGCTCTTCCTCAAGTGGCCGCGCCAAGCGCCATCACCTGACCCCGCCCAAGCAAGCAGCGACGGACACGGACGGCAAGATCATTCCGCGTCTATTCCGCGAACGGCGGCACGTGCGGGCCGGGGCTGGCACACGCTGGCACATGTCGAGAGCCCATGAACAGCCGTTAGCGCAGGTCAGGCAGGGATTGAGGCTGGTCTTTAGAGTAGGGCGGGTGGGACTTGAACCCACGACCCACGGATTATGAGTCCGATGCTCTGACCGGCTGAGCTACCGCCCCTGGATGGAGTTGTACGGCGGAGCCTGCAGCACCGCCTGGGACATCATTCCATGCCCCGCAGCCTAGATGGAGTCCAAGGCGATCACATTCGTGGCTTTCTCGGCGCTCGGCAGCGGTAGTTTCGGACCTATGGCCGTCAAGCTGATCTATGAGACGCATGCCATCACCGTGGACAACGAGACAGGGATCGCCACGGGCTGGCTGCCGGGGGAGTTGTCGGCTCGGGGGCGGGAGCTGGCGGTGGAGCTGGGGGTTCGGCGGGCCGGGGTGGATGTGGTGTACAGCTCTGACCTGCGGCGGGCCGTACAGACTGCGGAGGTTGCGTTTGGGGGTGGGCGGGAGGTTTTGCGGGATGTGCGGCTGCGGGAGTGTGATTACGGGATCTACAACGGGCGGCCGGTGGATGAGCTGGCTCGGCTGAGGCGGCGGCATGTCGATGTGCCTTGGCCGGGTGGGCAGAGTTATCGGCAGGTTGTCGCGGAGACGGCGGCGTTTCTCGAAGAGGTGATGGAGCGCTGGCAGGGGCGGACGGTGCTGGTCATCGCGCATTCGGCCAATCGGTGGGCTTTGCAGAATCTGCTGCATGGGGTGCCGTTGGAGGAACTGGTGGATGCGCCGTTCGACTGGCGGCCGGGGTGGGAGTACTCGCTCGCCTGAGCCTTACGACCTGCGCTTATCGGGGCGCGGGCGAGCGAGTACTCGTATGGGGGACTATGGGCGGTTGAGGCCCATGGTGTACGCGCCGGCGCCGCTGTAGGCGTGGACGCGGTAGCGGTAGTAGCCGGAGGTGCCGTTGTAGCTCACGGCCTCATCGGGGTTGGCGCTGTCGCCGCGGGCCACGATGGACCAGGACGATCCGCTCCACTTCTCCAGGTAGAGGTCGAAGTCGACGCCGTTGGGGCCGTCCAGGCAGCCGGCGTGGGTGCCGGAGACCGTGGACTGGTAGTAGGTGCCGTTCGGCTGGATCTGGTTCTGGTTGGCGGTGAGGGAGCCGGTGTACTTCTCCCGGTAGTTCGCGCAGCCGGTGGGCGGGTTCGGGTCGCCGCCGGCGGTGACCAGGGTGAGGCCGCCTATCGACAGCAGTTCGGCGAGGGGCTGGAAGTACGTGGTGCCGCCGCTGCTGCAGTTGCCGGAGCCGCCGGAGGTCATGCCCTGGGCCTGGTCGCCGGAGATGAACGCGCCGCCGGAGTCGCCGCCTTCGGCACAGACGTTCGTGCGGGTCAGCTGGTAGACGGTGCCTTCTGGGTAGTTGACGGTGGAGTTCAGCGCCTGGACGGTGCCGCAGTGCCATTGCGTGGTGGAGCCGGAGCGGCACACCGAGCCGCCGGGTTGCGTGACGGCGGAGCCGCGTACCGGGAGGATTCCGGCGCTGTAGCCGTTGACGACGCCGGGGGCGGTCCACTGGGAGTTCGTCTCCACCCAGGCGTAGTCGTCGCTCGGGAAGGACGAGATGCGGAAGACGCCCTGGTCGACCCGGTTGAAGCCTTGGGTGGCGTCGCCTACGTCGCCGCAGTGGCCCGCCGTGGTGAAGCCGAGGGTGGTGCCTCGGCGGGCGGCGAAGCCGACGGAGCAGCGGTAGCCCTTCGACGGGATGTAGTAGGCGTCGCCGCCCCGGATGTCGTAGAACGGCTTGGGTCGTTCGGCCGAGAGTTCTACGCGTACGGCGGCCGCGTCCACGCCGCTGGCGGTGATCCAGGCGCGGGCGTCCTGTTCGGAGGCGGTCTGGACGAGGACCGAGTTGTCCTGTGGCGACACCGCCCACGCGTGGACGGAGGCCGGCGGAGTGGCCCGGTCCAGGCCGTCCTTGACCGCGGTCAGCTGGGCCAGCGTCCTCTGGACCACCTTGAACCGGGCGCCGGCCGAGGTGACCGTTCTGGCGTCGGCCGCGTCTACGGTGGCCACGACGAGCGCGGCCTGCGGCCCCTCGTGCCAGGCGCCGGCGTAGCGCTCACCGAGCCGCTTCTGTAAGGACGGCGTGGTACGGCTGGCGCGAGCCTCGTTGGCCAGGCGGTCGAGAGCCTGTTCCCTGGTGATGCCGAGGTCGCGCTGGAGGGCGCCGATCATGCCGTCGGACGGGGGTTTGGCGACGGCGGGCGTGGTCGTGACGACCAGGGCCCCGATCGCGATCGCGACCAGAGCCGGGGTGCGACGAAGCATGGTGTCTCCTCGCTGCTGGGGGTGCCGTCACGGTAGACGGGGCCCCAGGGAGCGAGGAGTATCAGCTTGCTCATATCACCGGGTTATGGCGCGGTACCAAAACCCGGATTTCTCACCAGCCAATCCTGGTAGACGGGGCTGCGCCGTACCGCGTCGGCATGGGCGGCCTTGGCCTGGGCGAGGACCCACGCGGGGTCGGGGGCGGTGGGATGGCGGCCGAGGAGTTGCCGCCAGCGCAGGGGCGCGCCGGTCAGCGGCACCTTCACCAGGCCCGCGGCGGGCTGGTGGGTGGCCTGGCAGAGCACGACGGCGCGGCCGACCTGGGCGAGGTGCGCGCAGGTCGAGACGTCGGTCTCGTAGATGGTGCCGGGGGTGAAGCCGGCGCGGGCGCACGCCATGGCGAAGCAGTCGGCGAAGCAGCCGTCGCCGGGGGTGACCGACCACTGCTCGCCGGCCAGGTCGCCCAGTTCGAGCTCCTTCTCCTCCGACAGCCGGTGACCGGCGCCGAGCAGGACGAACACGGGATCGACGCTGATCGTCTCCCATTCGAGCGAACCGTTGGGCGCGCCGCTGTCACCGCAGGCGCCGATCAGCACGTAGTCGAGGCGGCCGAGGTCGGCCATGGTGGTCAGCTCGTGTTCCGACCAGGAGGTGTGGGTGGTGACGGGGCGCTCCGCGGCGAGGCGGTCGACGAGCCCGCCGAGTACGGGGCCGTTGGTGGCGCCGATGCGGTAGCGCACGGAGGGGGTGCTGGCGAATCGCAGGGCTTCATCCTGAAGTTCTTTGGCGGCGGGGAGCAGGACGCGGGCGCGTTCGAGTACCAGTTCGCCGAGGAGTGTGGGCCTGGCGCCGCGCCTGTCACGTTCGAACAGGGAGCCTCCGAGCACCCTTTCGATCCGTTTGAGCTGGGCGGTTAACGCGGGCTGCGCCAGGCCGAGCAGGTTCGCGGCCTTGCTCACACTGCCCGCGTCGGCGACGGCGCGGACGATTCTGAGGTGCCTGAGCTCGAGGTCCATAACGGGAAGGTAAGACGGCCTTTCTTGGGTCGCAATGGGGATAAGTCAGGAAATATGACAGATATTGTCGAGGCCTCCTAGTGTAGGGGGTTAAGCACGACTATACGGGGAGGATTTCGACATGAGAGGGGATGACGTGCGAGCCCGATCCGACGTCGGCATTCATGGTGGCGTCACTTGCCATCGCCCCCGAAACTGGCAGTCACACAGCCGCTGTCCGGAGCAGTGGTCTAGATGAGTCAGGACTACCGCAGGGCGCGCAGGACGGCCGCCTGCTCGGCGGTGACGCCCGCCGCCCGCTGCGCCGCCGCCTCCCGCGGTCCGAGCCCGGCGGCGCACCAGGCGGCCACCTCGTCCAGGGGCACCGCGCCCCACCAGGCGGCCAGCACCTCCATGGGCGGTCGTCCCGCACGTGCTGCCTCGGCCGCGGTGAACCCCATCGCCCTGAACACCTCCGCCTCAGCGGGCGGGATCCGCCGCTCGGCCCAGTCGCGCGCCGCGTCGCCGTCCCACCCGGCGTCGGTGTAGGCGCGCGCCACGTCCACGGGCACCCCCGCGCGGAGCAGGGTACGCAGCGACGCCGTCGGCCCGGGTGCGAGATCGCTCAGCCGTATCCCCGGAAACAGCCGGGCCGGCAGCGACACCCGGTGCGGCCGTTCGCCGGCCAGGTGGCGGGCGGCGGCCTCCCGGGGCGCCACCCCGAGCTCGTGCCAGCGCACCGCGTCCCGGGGCGTCAGCCCGCCGCGCTGCCAGGAGACGACGCCGGCGGGGGTGGCGCCGGTGGTGCGCCAGAGCCGCGCGTCATCCGGATCTTCCACCCCGGCCTCCCGCCAGGCCGCCGCCTCCTCCTCGCCGAACCCGGCCCGCCGCCAAAGGCGCATCTCGCCCTGCGTGAACCCCTTCCACCCGCTCATGACTCCACCCGCACCACGTGCGCCCACGCCGGGACGGCAGCCGGATCGGGAGGCGTGATCAGGCAGATGACGACCGGGTGACGGGGACGGGTGGCGGGCCAGGGGGTGTCGCCGTCGGTCAGCACGACGGTCAGGTCGGGGTGGAGGGCACCGGCCGCCTTCAGGCCTTCGCGCAGGTCGGTGCCGCCACCGCCGACCAGGGTGACCTCCTGCGCCCGCCGTACCCGCTGAGGGGGGTGGGCGGCGGCGTCGCAGCAGATCACGTCCACCTGCGCGCCCGCCCGCAGCACGCCGTCCACCTCGCCCAGCACGCGGCGCAACGCCTCCTCGCGGACGCTGCCGGAGGTGTCCACGACGACGGCCACGCGCGGGACGGGCCGGACCAGGGACGGCAGCACCACGGACGGGACGGACCGGCGCGACGGGCGGGCGTAGCTGTAGTCGACGCGGCCGGTCGCCCGGCCGAGGCCGTGCCGGACGAGGGTGGCCAGGAGGGCGCGCCAGTCCACGGCCGGGCGGAGCACCTCCTCGGCCCAGCGCCGCCAGCCGCCGGGGGCCGCGCCCCGGTGCGCGTCGATGTCGGCGGCGACCGCGCGTACCAGCAGGGAGCGTTCGACGTCGGTCATGACGGCGGGTCCGGTGTACGGCGGCGCCGAGCACGCGACCAGCTCGGGGGGAACGTCGATCAGGCCGACCAGCTCCAGATACCGCTCGGCGAGCAGCCCCGGGGGCAGGCCCAGGGTGTCGGGGGAGACGGCGGGGAAGGGCGGCGGCGGGAGGTCGTCGTTGACCTCGGCGTCGGAGGCCAGCGGCCAGGACTCGCCACGGGCGCGGGCGGGGTGGTCGCGCAGCAGGTGGCCGACGTGGTGGATCAGCCACCACCCGGCCTCCTCGGCGGGCAGGTCGCCCGAGACGTGGACGTTCCAGTCGGCGTCCGCGCTCACCCCGGGCGGGCCGTCGGGGTGCTCGATGGGACGCAGCGCGAACAGGGCGGAGGCCAGGTAGGGAGCCTGGGTGACAGCCCACAGGCGGGCGGCGGCGACGTTCACGGCATCAGGCCGGCGGCGCGCAGGATCGGGGCCAGCTCCAGCATCGCGGGCGGGAGCGGAGCGCCGTCCGGGCGGCGGGAGGCCAGCGAGCGGGCGGCCCCCGCGGCCACGTCCGGGGTACGGCGGGCCACCCGGGCGACCAGGCTCCAGGCGCGTTGCCAGGATTCGCCGCCGCCGTCGGCGCGCACGTGGGCGACGACCGAGCCGAGCACCGCGTGCAGCCGGTCCACGCGCTCGGGCAGGGGCGCCGCCGGGTCGGACAGCAGGGTCTCGGGGTCGGGGAGGTCGAGGTCGCGTACCCACGACAGCAGTTCGAACCCGGCCGCCTCGCCCACCGCGCCCACCACCAGTTCGGCCCGCACCCGTTCCAGCCACTCGCCCGGCCGGGAGGAGGTGCAGGCGAGGGCGGTCGCGGCGAGTTCCCACGTGCGGGGGCTGGGCCACGCGCGCCCGCTGTCCTCCGGCACCGCCAGCACCAGCGAGGGCCGTACCCGCAGGAACGCCCCCACCAGCGCCCGCGCCGCCCCGACCTCGGCCGCGGTGGGCGCCCCGACCCCCGCGAGATCCGGTACGGCGAAGCCGCCCATGAACCCGTCGGCCACCGAAGCCGCACTGATCGACCAATCCAGATGAACCAGCCGGTTGGCCAGCGGCGCCGACAGATCCCACCCGTCGGCGGCCAGCGCGGGCGGATTGGCCGCGGCCACGATCCGCACCCCGTCGGGCAGCGCGAGATCCCCGACCACCCGTTCGAGCACGACCCGCAACATGGCCGCCTGTACGGCGGGCGGCGCCGTGGTCAGCTCGTCCAGGAACAGGATGCCCTGCCCGGCGGCGGCGAGCCGTTCGGCCCAGCGGGGCGGTGCGAACCAGGTGCCGCCGTCGCGCACGACGGGCAGCCCGGCGAAGTCGCTCGGCTCCCGGACGGATCCCACGACGACCTCGACGGGCAGCCCCAGATGCTCGCCGAGGGCGAGCACCGACGAGGTCTTCCCGGTGCCGGGCGCGCCCCACAGGATCACGGGCAGGTTCGCGCTCACGGCCATGGCCAGCGCATGCATGCGGACTCCTCTCGCGTCAACGTTCATTGACGTTAGATAAGTCAACGTAGATTGACGCGAGGGTGATGTCAAACCTCCAGGACGATCTTGCCGACGAAGTCCGCGCTCTGGGCCAGCTCGTGCGCCTTGGCCGCCTCCTCCAGCGGGAAGGTGCGGTCCACGTGCACGTTCAGCACCTTGGCCAGCTCGGCCAGCGACGCGTGGTCCGGCTCCACCTGGAAACGCCGCCACCGCACGCCGCGGGCCGTGTAGCGGGCGCCGACCTCGTCGGAGATGTCAGCCGCGCCGAGGTAGGCGCCGCCCGCCTTCACCAGCGGCAGCGAGCGCTCCGGATAGTCGCCGCCGACGATGTCGAAGACCGCGTCCACGGGCTCGACCGCCCGCGCGAAGTCCCCGGCGCGGTAGTCGATCACCTCGTCGGCGCCCATGCGCCGGACGAAGTCGTGCTTGCCCGCGCTGGCCGTGCCGATCACGTACGCCCCGCGCTGCTTGGCCAGCTGGACCACCAGGTGGCCGACCCCGCCGGCCGCCCCGTGCACGAGCAGGCGCCGGCCGGGCCGTACGTCCCAGGAGTCCTCGAAGCCCTGCCAGGCGGTGAGGCCGGACATCGGCAGCGCCGCCGCCTCCACGTGGCTCAGCCCTTCGGGCTTGCGGGCGAACTGGCGGGGCCTGGCCACCACGTACTCGGAGTAGGCGTTGGCCGGGTTCGGGAACAGGATCATGCCGAACACCTCGTCGCCCGGCACGAACCTGCCCTGGTAGGCCCCGGACGCCTCCACCACGCCGGACACGTCGAAGCCGGGGACCAGCGGCGGCGTCACCCAGCGCGGCGGGTACGGCCCGCGCCGCAACTTCCAGTCGGGCGGATTGACCCCGACGGCGTGCACCTTGACCAGCACTTCGTTCGGCTCGGGCACGGGCCTGTCGACCTCGGCGGGCTCCAGGACCTCGGGCCCGCCGAAGGAGCGGTAAACGATCGTTCTCATGCCTGCCATCGTGGCCGCGGGTGGTATCACTTGTGAAGAAGGCACCCTTTTGATATCCAGGTACCTGATGGATACCACCTTTCCCGACCTGCGCAGGTACGGCGGCGCCGACGCGTTCCTGCGGGCCTGCAAGCCCCGCGCGATCCTCGACATGCTGACCGGCAAGTGGTCCACGCTGGTCATGGGCGCGCTCCTGGACGGCCCGCGCCGCTTCAACGAACTGCGCCGCATCCTCGACGGCATCACCCAGAAGATGCTCAGCCAGACCCTGCGCGCACTCGAACGCGACGGCCTCGTCCGGCGCACCGTCTACCCGACGATCCCGCCGCGCGTCGACTACGAGCTGACCGAACTGGGCCGCAGCGCCGGAGGCCTGCTCGCGGCCATCGCGGAGTGGTCGGCCGAGCACGCCGACGAGGTCTTCGCCGCCCGCCGCGCCTACGACGAACGCGCCGCGGAGCCCGTCCAGCCCATCTGACCAAGACCCCGACATCACCTGGGCAAGGATTGGCAAGCCGGCGCGCGCCGGTATGCCGCCTGGGTACGGCTCGCCGTGTGAAAGCACAGGTTATCGGCGGTCTCCTGGCCGTCCTGGGGTTGGCGGCGGCCTGCGGTACGGCGGGCCAGTCGGGCGGCGGAAGCACCGGCGGCGGCGCGCCGGGCAGCCCGAGCGCGATCGGCACCGTGGAGCAGGGCTTCAAGATCGGCCTGCTGCTTCCCGAGTCCAAGACCGCCAGGTACGAGAAGTTCGACCGGCCGTACATCACCGCGGGCATCAAGGCCTTGTGCCCCAAGTGCGAGGTCGTCTACAACAACGCCAACCAGGACCCGAACCTGCAACAGCAGCAGGTCGACACCATGCTGACCAACGGCGTGAAGGTGCTGATCCTGGACGCCGTGGACGCCAAGGCCATCGCGGGCGCGGTCAAGAAGGCGACCGACCAGGGCGCCAAGGTGGTCGCCTACGACCGGCTGGCCAGCGGGCCCGTCGACGCGTACACCTCCTTCGACAACATCGAGGTCGGCAAGATGCAGGGCCAGGCCCTGCTGGACGCGGTCAAGGCGGGCGGCGACCCCAAGCGCGGCCCGATCGTCATGATCAACGGCTCGCCCACCGACCCGAACGCCGGTGACTTCAAGAAGGGCGCCCACTCGGTGCTCGACGGCCAGGTGACCATCGGCAAGGAGTACGACACCCCCGACTGGAGCCCCGACCAGGCCAACACCGAGGCCAACGGCGCCTTCACCGCACTCGGCGCGCAGAACGTCATCGGCGTCTACGCCGCCAACGACGGCATGGCCGGCGGCATCGCCAAGGCCATGCAGAACTCGGGCGTCAGGCCGGGCACCCCGCTGACCGGCCAGGACGCCGAACTCGCCGGCATCCAGCGCATCCTGCTCGGCACCCAGACCATGACGATCTACAAGCCGATCAAGCCGGAGGCGCGCAACGCCGCCGAGATGGCCATCGCGCTCGGCACCGGCCAGGACGTCAAGGGCACCGTCACGGTCAACAACGGGACGAACGACTCGATCCCCGCCCAGATCATCCCGCCGATCGTCGTCATCAAGCAGAACATCGACGACACGGTCGTCAAGGACGGGTTCTGGACCGTGAAGGAGATCTGCACTCCGCAGGTCCAGGCCGCCTGCAAGGCCGCCGGGCTGAACTGACGTGGCACCGGTCCTGGCCCTGGAGGGCGTCTCCAAGCGCTTCGGCGCCGTGCAGGCGCTGTCGGACGTCTCACTGGAGGTCAACTCCGGCGAGGTCCTCGCGCTCGTCGGCGACAACGGCGCGGGCAAGTCCACGATGATCAAGGTCATCGCCGGCGTCGGCCCGCCCGACGAGGGGGAGATCCGCTGGCAGGGCCGGCCGGTCACCATCCACAGTCCGAGCGAGGCGCAGTCGCTCGGCATCGCCACCGTCTACCAGGACCTCGCGCTCTGCGACAACCTCGACGTGGTCGGCAACCTGTTCCTCGGCAACGAGATCCGCCGCCTCGGCGTGCTCGACGAGGTCGCCATGGAGAAGCGCTCGCGCGACCTGCTCAACACGCTGTCCATCAAGATCCCGAGCGTGCGGATCCCGGTCGCCTCGCTGTCCGGCGGCCAGCGCCAGACCGTGGCGATCTCCCGCTCGCTGCTCGGCGAGCCCAAGGTGGTCCTGCTGGACGAGCCCACCGCCGCCCTCGGCGTCGAGCAGACCGCGCAGGTCCTCGACCTGGTCGAACGGCTGCGCGCCCAAGGACTCGGCGTGATCCTGATCAGCCACAACATGGTCGACGTCAAGGCGGTCGCCGATCGCATCGCCGTGCTGCGGCTGGGCCGGAACAACGGCGTCTTCGACGCGCGGAGCACCACGCAGGAGGAGATCATCGCCGCGATCACCGGCGCCACGGACAACGCGGTCTCCCGCCGCCGGGCCCGCTCCGAGGAGGGCGAATGACGCAGGAGAAGCCGGCGGGCCCGGCGGGCGAGGCGCAGGTGGACCCCCGGCTGCTGGTGCGCGAGGAGGGTTTCGCCGGCTACCTCGGCGAGTTCCGGCGCCGGATCAAGGGCGGCGAGCTCGGCCCGCTCCCCGTGATCGTCGGGCTGGTCGTCATCTGGCTCGTCTTCCAGACGCTCAACGACCGCTTCCTGTCGCCGCAGAATTTGTCCAACCTCAGCGTCGACATCGTCGCCACCGGCCTGATCTCGGTCGGCATCGTCTTCGTGCTGCTCCTGGGCGAGATCGACCTGTCGGCGGGCGCGGTCAGCGGCGCCTGCGCGGCGGTGCTGGCCGTGCTCAGCGTCGGCCAGGGGTGGGACCCGCTGCTGTCGATGGTCGTCGCGGTCGCGGTCGGCGGCGCGATGGGCCTGTTCCACGGCTTCTTCTTCGCCAAGATCGGCGTGCCGTCCTTCGTGGTCACGCTGGCCGGCATGCTCGCCTGGACCGGCTTCCAGCTGTGGGTGCTCGGCCCCAACGGCACCATCAACCTGCCCGACGGCCTGATCTCCAACCTCACCGACACCTACTTCGCCTACGTCATCGCCGCCTATGGCCTGGCCGCCGCCGCGACCGCCGGGTTCCTGCTCGTCTCGCTCGTGGGCAACGCCCGCCGCCGCGCCGCCGGCGTCCCGTCCCGCACGGTCGGCGACATCGTCTTCCGCACCGCGGTGCTGGCCGTCGTGGCGTTCGGCGTGGCCTACGTGCTCAACCTCTACCGGGGCCTGCCGCTGGCCCTGCTGATCTTCCTGGCCGTCGTGATCGTCACCGACTTCGTCCTGCGGCGCACCAAGTACGGCCGCAGCATCTTCGCGGTCGGCGGCAACATCGAGGCCGCCCGGCGGGCTGGCATCAACGTGGCCTTCATCCGCATGTCCGTCTTCGCCATCTCCGGCGCCTTCGCCGCGCTGGGCGGCATCTTCGCCGCCTCCCGCATCTCCAGCGCCAGCCAGGCCACCGGGCAGAGCAACGTGCTCATGATGGCCATCGCGGCGGCCGTCATCGGCGGCACCTCGTTGTTCGGCGGCCGGGGCAGCACCTACTCGGCTCTGCTCGGCATGCTGGTCATCCAGTCGATCGCCTCGGGCATGGCGCTGCAGGGGGTGAGCAACGCGATCCAGTTCATCGTGACCGGAGCGGTGCTGCTGGCCGCCGTGGTCATCGACTCGGTCAGCCGCCGCAGCCAGAAGGCCAGCGGCCGCGCCTGACCACCGCGCTCACGGCCGCACGGTCTGGATGCGGGTGGTGGCGGTGGCGACGGCGACCTGCTCGCCATCGGGGGCGACGAGCTCACCGGCCAGGAACGCGACGCCCCCGCCGCGCCCGACCACGCGCCCGTGCCCCACGAGACGGCCGGGCCGGGCCGGTCGCAGGAACTGCACGTGCAGGTCGAGCGTGGGTGCGAACTGGTCGGGCGCGAGCGTGGCGACCAGCGCCGGGCCCAGGGTGTCGTCGAGCATGGCGGCCAGGAAGCCGCCCTGGATCGCCCCCACCGGATTGGTGAACCGCTCGTCGGCCCGGAAGGCCACCGAGATCGTGCCCTGACCGGGGTCGACCGTGATCAGCTCCCAGCCCAGCAGCGCGGCGGCCTGCGGCGGGTCGGCCCGACCGGCCAGCACGTCCCAGAAGGGGCCCTTCCGATGTTCCATGGTTCGCCATTGAACACGCCGTCACCGACAGATTCTCACGGCCGGGTCAGGGCGCGGGCGGCCGCGGCCGCGATGGTGGTCACCAGGGCCCACCCGGCCACGATCACCATCAGGCTGACCGCCTTGGCCAGGCCCACCGGGTTCCAGACGCCGTCGTGGCCCAGGTTGGCGAGCGGGATCAGCAGATCGAGGGTGTAGAGGAACGGATCCCAGGCCGGATGCTCACCGGCCTTGATCGGGCACAGGGACGGGCAGCTGACCGTGGCGAAGTAGACCGTCCCCGCCGCCAGGATCGCCGCGAACGCCACGACGGCCCGCCACGGCTGGAAGCCGTACCCGAGCACGAGGTCCTGCAGCGCGCCCCACGCCCGCGCGAGGCCGCCCCGCGCCCGCGAGGTACGGCGCAGCTTCTCCCGCAGCACGCGCCCGGCCTCCCGGTGCAGGCCGACGGCGCGGTAGGCGGCGGCGAGCTGCTCGTAGGGCTGTGGTGTGCTCGGCGCGGCTCCGCGTTCCAGCCAGGCCAGGCGCTCGTCGGCGCACTCCGGTGACAGGGGGTGGAGCCGCTGGTAGGCGAAGCCGTCCAGGTCGGTCTCGTGGCCGGCGCCGGGCTGGTCGGCGTACGCGGTGATGCGGGCATTGCGCAGCGAGAGGCGGCCGGAGCTGTCGGGCGAGGGGGTGACGACGGCGGTGGCCACCTCCGCGTCCGTCAGGTCGATCATCATGGGGTCGGACGGAGGGCGGATGACGACGGCGTCGAGGTCGAGCTCCCCGGTGATCCGGGCGGCGCGCAGGCTGAGCGGGCCGCCGATCTCGGCCGTGGCGAGGCAGGCGTAGCCGATGACGGCGCCCCTGGCCCACACGCCGTCGCCGATCCTGGCGCCGTGCAGGTCGAGGCCGCCGAGCTGGGCGCCGACCAGGTCGAGCTCGCCGCCGATGGTGAGGCCGGGCTCGACGTCGTCGTGGCGCGGGGAGCCGCGGCCGTTGAGCCAGCCGCCGGTGACGGCGAGGTTGGCGTTGAGGAACCCGGCGACGCGGGTGCGGTCCAGGTCGATGTCGATGTCGACGCGGGCGCCCTGGATCCAGAGGTTCCCGTCGAGCTCCGCGTCGCGCATCATGAACGTCCGGGCCCTGAGCAGCTCCGCCGACAGTTCCGGGAGGTGGGAGTCGTTGAGGCAGATCGCGCCGGCCGTCGCCGTGGTCAGGTTCACGCCGTGCTCGAACGTGCAGCCCACCAGGGCCAGCGCGGGCTCGATGACGGCGCCTTCCAGGTCGAGACGGCCCTGGATCTCGGCTCCGGTGAGCTTCAGCGCGGCGACCCTGCCGGGCAGCGCGTCCGGGCCGTGCAGGAGGAGTTCGGCGACGACGTCCGCGCGGACCTTGCGCTCGGCCTCGTCCAGGGCGGCGAGGTCGAGCTCGGCGCCCTGGCGGAAGGCGTGCCAGAGGCGGGTCTCCGCGGCGTTCCAGTCCGTTGGGGGCACGAGTCACTTTCTACTCGCGCCCGACCGAAAAGCCCAGGGGAGATGACGTGCGGGAATCGGAGCTCAGCCCGGCGCGGGCGCGGGACAGGTTCAGGCAGGGGGAGCGGGTCCCGACGGCGGGCTGGTGCGCGGGCTGGACGCAGGCGAACCTCATCGCGCTGCCCTCCCGGCACGCCGGTGACTTCCTGCGCTTCACCGAGCGCAACCCCAAACCATGCCCCGTCCTGGACGTGAGCGAACCGGGCGCCACCGCCACCCGCCTGTTCCCCGGCGACCTCCGTACCGACCTGCCCGGATACCGGGTCTACCGAGACGGCCACGCGGTCAAGGACGCAGCGGACGTGGTGGCCGACTGGCGCGAGGACCTGGTCGCGTTCCTGCTCGGCTGCAGCTTCACCTTTGAGGCGGCGCTGATGGCGGCGGGCATTCCGATGAGGCACGTCGAGCTGGGCGTGAACGTGCCGATGTACCGCACCGTCGTGGCCTGCGAGCCGGCCGGCGTCTTCGCGGGGCCGCTGGTCGTCTCGATGCGGCCCATCCCGGAGGAGCTCGTGGCCGCCGCGCGGGAGATCACCGGCCGCTACCCGGCGGTCCACGGTGCGCCCGTGCACGTGGGGGATCCGATGGCTTTGGGGATCCAAGACCTGAAAAATCCGGACTTCGGGGATCAGGTGCCGCTGCGGCCGGGGGAGGTGCCGGTGTTCTGGGCCTGCGGCGTGACGCCCCAGCTCGCGCTCGGCGCCGTGGACTTCGCCATCGGCCACCTGCCCGGCCACATGGCGATCATCGACGCGCGCGACGAGGACTTTCGAGTGACCTAGCCAGGTGCTTCGCCGTGTGGGTGGAGGCGTGGACGAGCTCGGCCGGCGTGCCGGTGAACACCACCCGGCCGCCGTGCTGGCCCGCCTCCGGCCCCATGTCGATCACCCAGTCGGCGTGCTTGACCACGTCCAGGTCGTGCTCCACCACGATCACCGTGTTGCCGCCGTCGACCAGCCGGTCCAGCAGCGCCAGCAGCGTGTCCACGTCGGCCATGTGCAGCCCGGTCGTCGGCTCGTCGAAGACGTACACGTTGCCGCTCTCGCGCAGCCGGTGGGCCAGCTTGAGCCGCTGCCGCTCGCCGCCCGACAGCGTGCTCAGCGGCTGCCCGACGGTCAGGTACCCGAGGCCGAGCTCGCTCAGCGCGCCGAACATGCCGAACACGCCGTCGGCCTCCTCGGCCGTCATCGCCAGCACGTCGGCGATCGTGCGGCCCTCGTAGAGGTAGGACAGGGCCGTCGGGTTGTAGCGGCTGCCGCCGCAGGTGTCGCAGACCGAGGTGACCGGGTCCATGAACGCGAGGTCGGTCTTGATCACGCCCTTGCCCTCGCAGGCCGGGCAGGCGCCCAGCGCGTTGAAGCTGAACCAGCCGGGCTCCACGCCGTTGGCGGTGGCGAAGAGCTTGCGGATGGCGTCCATGGCGTTGAGGTAGGTGGCGGGCGTGGAGCGGATCGAGCCGCCGATCTGCGACTGGTCGATCGCGATGCCGTCGGCGAAGGCCATCAGCGTGCTCTTGCCCGATCCGGCCACGCCGGTGACCGCCGTCAGCACGCCCAGCGGGACGCGTACCGAGACGTCGTGGAGGTTGTGGCGGGAGGCGCCCGTGATCGTCATCCAGTCCGACGGCGCGCGCACCTCCGGCTTGAGCCCGGTGGTGCGGCGCAGCATGCGGCCGGTGAGCGTCCTGGCCGCGCGCAGGCCCGCCACGCTGCCCTCGTAGACGACCTCGCCGCCGGACGTGCCGGCCCGCGGGCCCATGTCCACCACGTGGTCGGCCAGTTCGATGATGTCGCGGTCGTGCTCGACCACGATCACCGTGTTGCCGCTGTCGCGCAGCTCCAGCAGCAGCTCGCCGAGCAGGTGCACGTCGCGCGGGTGCAGGCCGACGCTCGGCTCGTCGAAGATGTAGGTGAGCCCGCTCAGCGAGCTGCCCAGGTGGCGCACGGTCTTCAGGCGCTGCGCCTCGCCGCCGCTCAGCGTGCCGGTCTGCCGGTCGAGGCTGAGGTAGCCGAGGCCGACCGCCTCGATGCGGCGCAGCGCCGCCACGGCCGGGCCGGCGACCGGGTTGCCGAGGCCCTCCAGCACGACGATCAGATCGGCGACCTCCATCGCGGCGTAGTCGGCGATGTTGTGCTCACCGATGCGCGAGTCCAGCGCCGCCCGGTTGAGCCGGGCGCCGCCGCAGGTCCGGCACGGGCCCTCGGCCAGCATCTTCTTCGCCGACACCAGCTCCTTGTCGCGCTTGAGGTAGAGGCGGTTGAAGCGGTCGGCCACGCCCTCGTAGGTGCCGCGCTCCAGCTTGAAGCTCTCGCCGTGGAGCAACTGGTGGGTCTCCTCCGGCGTGAACTCGCCGACCGGCTTGTCCATGTCGAACAGGCCGGACTGCTCATACAGCTTCCACGTCCACGACCCCACCGACCACAGCCGCAGCGCGCCGTCGTTGAGCGACAGCGTCTTGTCGATGGCCAGGTCAAGGTCGAGCTGGACGGTCTTGCCCAGGCCGTCGCACTCGGGGCACATGCCCTGGGGGTCGTTGAAGGAGTAGGCGGTCGCCGGGCCCGCGGACGGCCTGCCGTACCGGGAGAAGAGCACGCGCAAGATGGGGTGGATCTCCGTCATGGTGCCGACGGTCGAGCGCGCGTTGCCGCCGACCGGCTTCTGGTCGACGACGACGGCGGGCGTCAGGTGGGCCAGCCGCTCGGCGCGCGGCCGCTCGAACTTGGGCAGCCGGTTGCGGATGAACGCGTTGTAGGTCGCGTTCATCTGCCGCTGCGACTCGGTGGCGATCGTGCCGAACACCACCGACGACTTGCCCGAGCCCGACACGCCGGTGAAGACGGTCAGGCGCTCCTTGGGCAGGCTCAGCGAGATGTCCTTGAGGTTGTTCTGCTTCAGTCCGGCCAGAATGATGTCCACGGGGAACTCCTCATAGCTTTAGCTACTACCTATAGCTTATGCTATGGCTGTGACAGACCGTCGAGCCCGCCGCCGGACCGAGACCCAGGAGGAGATCCTGCGGATCTCCCTGGAGGTGATGGCCGCCGACGGCGTGGCCGCGCTGAGCATGGCCACCGTCGCCAGACGGCTCGGCATTCAGCCGCCCTCGCTGTACAAGTACTTCCCGTCGCGGGCCGCGATCTACGACGCGCTCTTCGAGCACGGGCAGAAGGGCTATCTCGACGCGGTACGGCAGGCCGCCGAAGGCATGGAACCGGGCCTGGCCGCCATGGGCGCCTCCCTGGAGGCCGGAGCCCGCTGGATCATGGCCAACCAGATCCTCGCCCAGCTCCTGTTCTGGCGCCCGGTGCCCGGATTCACCCCATCGGAGCAGGCCTACGCCCCGGCCCTCGCCATCCGCCGGCACTTCGCCATGCTGGTCGAGGGCGCGGTCGCCCGCGGCGAGCTCGCCCCCGAGGCCGCGGAGGAGGAGGGCCTGGCCTTGGCCGCGAGCCTGATCGCCGGCGTCGTCTCCCAGCAGCTCGCCAACCAGCCGGACGCCTCCTACGAGGACGGCGTCTTCATGCGCCTGGTCCCGCGCCTGCCCGAGGTGTTCGCGGGGGCATACCCGCCGCGGTGAGCTGGTCGCCGACCGCGGGCGCGCCCCGCCGGTTGTCGATCTCCAGATACGGAACGGCCGGCGGCTCGTCCACCCGGATCGCCACCAGATAGTCCTCGAACGCCCCCAGCTTGCCCGCGTCCCGCTCCAGACCCCGGGCCACCAGCCGCTCACGCAACGTCGGCCCGTCCGAGCGCACCCACACCAGCCGCGCCGGGCCGCCGCCGAGCTCCTCCACCCAGCGCTCCCACAACCCGGCCGAGTGCACCTGCGAGGTGAACGGCCCGTCCAGCATCACCGGGCAGCCGTGGCCCCTGATCGTGCGGGCCAGCCTGGTCAGGCCTGCGTACTCGTGCCGCTTGACGTGCTCGTCGTACCAGGGGCCCTCGCGCTCGCCGGGCGGCCGGCCGTACGCGCGGAGGGTCTCGGTGACGAAGCCGCCGTAAACGGTGTCCTTGTCCAGCAGCGCCGGGACCGGCGTCAGCCGGGCCAGGAGCGCGGCGGCGACGGTGGACTTGCCCGCGCCCGGCGGGCCGCTGATCACCCAGACAGGAACCACGAGGTCAGAGCCTACGCGGATCTGCGTACCCGACAGCCTCCTGCCGTCGGACGCCGTTGACGCGGCGCGTGGCCAGACTCGGCGCATGCTCACCCTGTTCGTACGCGCGTTCCGTGTCGCGGATCTGCGCCGGAAGCTGCTGTTCACGCTCAGCCTGATCGCACTGTTCCGGCTGGGCCAGATCCTGCCCTCGCCGGGCGTGGACGTGGTCGCCGTGCAGCGGTGCCTCGGCAGCGTCCGCGGCGGGCTGGCCGAGATGGTGCAGCTGTTCAGCGGCGGGGCGATGCTGAAGCTGTCGGTGTTCGCGCTCGGCGTCATGCCGTACATCACGGCCAGCATCATCATGCAGCTCATGGCGGTGCTCATCCCGAGGCTGGACGCGCTGCGCAAGGAGGGCAAACAGCAGAAGATCACCCAGTACACCCGCTACCTCACGGTCGCGCTGGCCGTGCTCAACGCCACCACCGTGGTGGCGCTTGCCAGGAGCGGGCAGCTGTTCCCCGGCTGCCAGGAGCCGGTGCTGCGCGACGACGGCCTGCTCAGCATCGCCGTGCTGGTCAGCGTCATGGTCGCGGGCACCTGCGCGGTCATGTGGCTGGGCGAGCTGATCACCGATCGGGGGATCGGCAACGGCATGTCGCTGCTGATGTTCACGCAGGTCGTCGCGGTCTTCCCGGCCTACATGTCGACGATCTTCACGATGAACGGCTTCGCCGCCGTCGTCATCCTCGTCTCCGGCGTCTTCCTGGTGGCGGCGGTCGTCTTCATGGAGCAGGCCCAGCGGCGCGTGCCCGTGCAGTACGCCAAGCGCATGGTCGGCCGCAGAACCTACGGCGGCACCAGCACCTACATCCCGCTCAAGGTCAACCAGGCGGGCATCGTGCCGGTCATCTTCACCTCCTCGCTGCTCTACATCCCGACGCTCTTCGCCAACCAGGTGCCGTGGCTGGCGCCGTACCTCGAAGGCGACCATCCGCTGTACATGGCCGGATACTTCGCGCTCATCGTGGCCTTCGCCTACTTCTACGTGTCGATCACCTTCAACGCCGTCGAGGTGGCCGACAACATGCGGCGCTTCGGGGGCTTCGTCCCCGGCATCCGGCCCGGCAAGCCGACCGCCGGATACCTGTCGTACGTGCTGTCCCGGCTCACCGCGCCCGGCGCCGTCTACCTCGGCGTGCTCGCCCTGCTGCCGCTGGTCGCCTTCGCGCTGCTGCGCGACCCGTCCACGCAGCAGAACTTCCCCTTCGGCGGCACCAGCGTGCTCATCATGGTCGGCGTCGGCCTCGACACCGTGAAGCAGATCGAGGCCCAGCTCCAGCAGCGCAACTACGAAGGGCTGCTCAGGTAGGCAGCGCCAGGCCCGCCCGCATCGCGAACACCACCAGCTGGGCGCGGTCGCGGGCGTGCAGCTTCACCATCGCCCGGCTCACGTGGGTGCGTACCGTGTCCGGGCTGATCACCAGCTCCCTGGCGATCTCCTCGTTCGAGCGCCCGGTCGCCACCCACGCCACCAGCTCCCGCTCACGCGGCGTCAGCGTCTCCACGCCCGCGACCGGCTCGGCGCCCGCGTGGCGGCCGAACATGCCGATGACCTTGCGCGTGATGGACGGCGACAGCAGCGCCTCGCCCGCCGCCACCACCCGGATCGCGCTGACCAGCTCGTCGGGGGCGCTGTCCTTCAGCACGAAGCCGCTGGCGCCCGCCTGCAGGGCGGCGAACACGTACTCGTCGACCGCGAACGTGGTCACCACCACGATCCGGGTGCCGCTCAGGCCGGGGTCGGCGGCGATGGCCCTGAGCGTCTCGACGCCGTCCATGCCCGGCATGCGGATGTCCAGCAGCAGCACGTCGGGGCGGGTGTCGCGGAGCAGCCTGAGCGCCTGCGCGCCGTCGGCCGCCTCGCCCACGCACTCCAGGTCGCCCTCACGCTCGATCAGCGCCCGCAACCCCATCCGCACGACCGCCTGATCGTCGGCCACCGCGACCCGGATCACGCGTCGCCTCGGTTCGCGCTGTTCACGCCGGGGTCCCGGTCATGCGGTGTCGCCGGTCCTGGGGAAGCGGGCGATCACCCGGAAGCCGCCGCCCTCACGGGGACCTGCGGCGAACTGCCCGCCCGCCGACTGCACCCGCGCCCGCATCCCGGTCAGCCCTCGGCCCTCCGCCGCGCCCGACCAGCCCGCGCCCCGGTCGGCCACCTCCACCACGTAAACCCCCGGGTCGGCCGACAGCCGCACCAGCGCCCTGGTCGGGCCCGCGTGGCGCAACACGTTCGTCAGCGACTCCCGCACCACCTTGTAGACGGCGCCGCTCAGGTCGGCGGGCACCTTCGGCTCGGCCGGCTCGACGTCCACCGGCAGCCCGGCCGCCCGCACGCCGTCGATCAGCCCCGGCAGATCGCCCTCGGCCTCGATGCCGTCGAGCGCGGCCCGCAGGTGTGCCAAGGCCTGGGTGCTGGTCTCCTTGATGGCCAGCAGTGAGGCACGCGCCTGCTCGGGGTTCTCGTCGAGGGTGACCAGGGCCAGCCCCGCCTGCATGGCGATCGCCGCCAGGCCGTGGCCCGCCGCGTCGTGCACCTCTCCGGCGATCCTGGCCCGCTCCATCGCGACGGCGTCGCGCCGCGCCGCCATGCCCCATGTCTTGTACGGCCCGGCCTGGCGGACCGTTTCGGCCTGCCGTACCGGATCGTCGGCAGGAACGCCCCCGCGCACGTCCACGCCCGCACCGCGCGCTTCCACGCCACGCGTTTCCACGGCCGGAGGGCGCGCGTCCACGGTCGGTGCGCGGATCTCGGCGGGGGCGGGGGCCTCGCGGACCTCGGCGGCGACGCGGGCCGGATCGTGGGGGACGGTCTGGGCGGCGGCTTCTGCGGCGGCGGCCTGCGCCTGGGCGAGGCCGCTGAACGACCACGGGACGGCCAGCCAGCCCGCCCACGCCAGCACGACGACCGCGGGCAGGTCGCTCAGCTTGGACAGGCGGGGGAGCTTGCTCACCCCACGATCCTAACCAGTCGTCAGCCGGTCCCGGTGAGCCAGCGCAGCGGGTTGGTGTGCGTGAGGAGGTGGCGCGTCTCGTCGGGCACGCCGGCCTCGCACAGCCGGGGCAGCAGCGCGTGGAACAGGTGCGCGTAGCCGGGACCTTCGTAGCGCTGGAGTTGGGCGACGCGGCTGATGCCGGAGCCGAGCAGGATCCGCTCGGCGTGGCCGTCCTCGATGAGGCCGAGCACGAGGCGCGCGGCCTGCTCGGGGCCCTGGGCGAGGGAGGACAGGCCGACATACGCGCCGGCCTCGGCGATCTTGCGGGCGGCGCCCAGGTCGGTGCCGGTGTAGCCGACGCTGACGCGGTTCGCGGGCAGGCCCTGGCCGAGCAGGATCTCCAGGACGCCGGTGGGGTCCTGGCCGTGGGTGGCGACCGGCAGGCGCGAGGACTGCGAGGCGCGGGCGGCGGCGACCAGGCAGCGCTCCTCGACCGGGGTGGGCTCCTCGCCCCAGCAGCCGACGGCGCCGATGACGCCGGGGAAGACGCCGGTGCCGTCGAGACCGGAGGTGATCTCGCTCATCAGCCGGCTGGTCAGCTCCTCGACGCTCGCGTCGCGGGCGTCGGCGAACGGCTCGGCGTACAGGCCGGTGGCGGCGACGAGCGGGACCCGGCTGCCGGCGGCGATCCGGGCCAGGGAGGCGGCGTCGCGGCCCATGCCCATGCAGGTGAGTTCGACGACGAGGCCGAGCCCGTCCTGCTGGCGCAGCGAGCGCAGTTCCTCGGTGACGGGACGCTCCTCGTCGAGCCAGCGGTGCGGGTCGGAGTCGACGCCGACCGCCCAGCGCATGTCGTTGCGCAGGTGCTCATGGGGGAGAACGGCACCGGTGATCGCGGCCGCGCGTATGGGGCCGGTGACGGTGCGAAGCATGACCTCGGGCATGCCAGACATTAACCGATATTTGCCGCTCAATGCCTGTTTTGAGGCGAAGATCTACCTGCAAGGAAAATGAAAGCCGCACCGGTATCGTGGTTCGCACACCGACAGTCGCGGGGGGATCGTGCCTATCCAGAACTCCGAAACCGGCGACGCCGACAAGCTCAAAGACGAGGCGGCGCGCAGGTCCGGCATACACGGGTGGCTGGACGGAATCAGGTCCACCCGATCCGGCGCGCTGACGCTGAAGATCGTCATCGGCGTCATCGGCGCCGTCATGGTCATCGGCGGCCTCATCATGGTGCCGTTCCCCGGTCCCGGCTGGCTGGTCGTCTTCGCCGGCCTCGCGGTGCTGGCCACCGAGTTCCACTGGGCGCACAAGGTGCTGGAGTTCGGCAAGCGCACGCTTCACGCCTGGACCCAGTGGTACAAACGGCAGGGCTGGACGATCCGCATCCTGGTCGCCGTCGTGACCGTCGCGGCCGCCGGCGTGATCGTCTACTTCGGCCTCAGGACCCTCGGCGTCGACCTCCTGCAGATGGCCAAGGACTACCTCTAGACCCGTTCGGCATCATGCGGGACTTTGTCCCCAGGAGTGTCTAATCTGCGGGCGTGCTCGTCAAAAGCGTCTTCGCGGTGATCGCGCTGCTCGCCCCTGCGGGCGTGGCCGCCAACGTGCCCCTGCCCGGCACGGGGGTGACCGTCCAGGAGCAGACCAACGATCCGGTACGCCTCAGCTCGTACGGATTCGGCACCAAGCGCACCTACCTGAGGGCGCTGACCGGCGACACCTTCGTCCGGCAGAAGGGCTTCTCCGAGGCCGCGCTCTCACCCGACGGCCGCAGGGTCGCCGCGGTGCCCGACGCCTACCGCGCCGGCTGGGACTCGGTGGTCGTCACCGACCGGGTCGCCGGCAAACCCGCCCGCATCCGCACGGTCAGGAAGCCGCTCACCGCCTCCTACGCCTCATGGTCACGCGACGGCACCAAGGTCGTGCTGACCGTGGAGAAGAAGGTGAGCGGCAAGTGGCGCACCACCGGGTTCACCGTCGTCGACGCGCTCACCTCCACCGCCCGCACGGTCACCGTGACCGGCACCGCGGCGCGCGCGGGCTTCTGGTGGACGCCCGACGGCAACCTCATCGCCGAGTACGGCACGGGCCTGCGCGTCTACAACCCGGCCGACGGCAAGGTGGTGCGGACGTTCCCCGCGATCGGGCTGCCCACCGGACCCGAGGACGCCTTCTCGCCGTCGGGCCGGCAGTTGGCCATGTGGTGCCCGTCGTCGTTCGTCGAGCAACTGTGCGTCGTCGACCCGGCCAGCGGGAAGATCGTCCGGCGGGTGCGGGCCCAGCCCGAGGCGTTGTTCGGGTGGTGGGACGAGAGCCACGTGATCGCGGTCACGGCGTGGCAGGGCGCGTACCGGCTGGTGGTCCTGGACCTGACCGGCAAGACCAAGCGCGTGCTCGCCGGGGTTCCCGCCAAGACGTGGCGCGGCGACCTCTGGCTGCACTTCGTCCGCGACCAGTGATCCGCACCTGACCGGTCGCGCCGTCACCGGTGCGCGGCTGGCAGGTGGCGCGGTCAGTGGTGCGCGCTTGACCGGTTGCGCGGTGCGTGGTGCGGGCCTGGCCGGTTGCGCGGTGCGTGGTGCGGGCCTGGCCGGTCGTGCGGTGCGTGGCTACAGGTAGAGGCCGGTGCCGTGGTCGGTTTCGGTGGTGGCCACCGCGTGCAGGTCGCGCTCGCGCATGACCAGGTACGTCTGGGCGTGCAGTTCGACCTCGAACTGCTCCTCCGGGTTGAGCAGGACCTTGTCGCCGACCTTGACCGTGCGCGCGCTCGCGCCCACGCCGCAGACCTGGCCCCAGGCCAGCCGGTTGGCGAGCTTGACCGTCGCCGGGATGACGATCCCCGCTCCGCTGCGCCGCTCTTCGGCCTCGCGCTCCAGCCGGATCAGCACCCGGTCGTGGAGCATCTGGATCTCGAACTTCGGTTCTGCCACATCCGCAGTTTACGTCCATCGGGAACCTCGGCCCGCCCGCATGCCCCGGACGGTCTGGCGCTCCGGCCGGGGGACATTTGCCGCTTGAGGCCTTTCGCGCGAAATTTGCGGAAATGTCGGTGGATGGTGTTTGCGCAGGTCAGAGCCTGGTTTGCGGGAACCTCCGGCGGGCCTTCCCGGAGCTCGGCTATAACTTGCTCAGCCGCGGTGTCAAGGGGGGCATCTGGCTGAGTGCGGGGTTGTGGTGATATGGGGAGCGGCTCGCGGTGATCGTGATGTTCGGCGCCGCCGGATTCATCGGTCGGCACGTGCGGGCCGCGCTGGGGGAGCGGAACGTCGTCGCCGTCCCGCGCGGCCGGATCGATCTGGCCGCCTCGGGGCACGCCAAGCTGACCGGGCTCATGTACGAGATCGCCCCCGACGTCGTGATCAACTGCGCCGGAGCCACCGGCGGCGACCCGGCCACCCTGGCCAAGGACAACGTCGTAGCCGTCGCCCGCCTGCTGGCCACGCTCGCCGTGGCGGCCCCGAGGGCGAAGTACGTGCAGGTGGGCAGCGCCGCCGAATACGGCCGGGTGCCCATGGGCCCGCCCATCTCCGAGGACGCCCCCTGCGACCCCATCGGCGCGTACGGCCTGGCCAAGCTGGCCGGGACCGAACTCGTCCGCGCGGCCGCCGCCGACGGCCTCGACGCCTCGGTCCTGCGCGTCTTCAACGTCATCGGACCCGGCGCGCCGCCCGCCACGCTGCCCACCAAACTCGTCCTCGCCCTGCGCGACGGCGGCGACCTGGTCGTCGGCGGCCAGGACGTCTACCGCGACTTCGTGGACGTGCGCGACGTAGCCGAGGCGGTGGCGATGGCCGCCAGGGCCGACGGGCCGCTGCCGCCGGTGCTCAACATCGGCAGCGGGCGCGCCACCCCCGTCCACGACCTGGTCTCGACCCTCGTGGAGGTCGCCAGGCCCGGCGCCCGCGTGCTGCCCGGCGGGCAGGGCTCGCCCGCCGTTCCATGGCAGTGCGCCGACATCACCCGCGCGGCCGACTCCCTGGGCTGGCGGCCGCGCACGACGCTGCGCGACTCGCTCCAGACGTTGTGGTCGGCCCTGAACGTCCCGGCCCGGCCGGTGGAGAGCGGAAAACCATGAGCGGTCACCGGATCGGCAAGGGGCGGGCATGAGCGGCAACGCGGCACGGGACTGGACACCGGGCAACACACCACCCGGCCACACAACGCCCACGACACCCGGCAGCCCGGACGTGCACGTGACGCCGGGCACCCGCGAAAGGTCGGGCGAGCCATGGCTGTCCGGCCATGCGAAACCCGGAGAGCCGTGGTCTCACGGGCACAGGCCGGTCGAGACCCGGCCGGAGCCCGGGGCCGGTCGGAAGCACGGTGCTGTCGAGACCCGGCCAGAGCCCAGGCATGGTGCTGTCGAGACCCGGCCTGAGCTTGGGGCCGAGCCGGGGCATGTGGCGGGCGGGGGCTGGCC
The DNA here is from genome assembly GCF_014203235.1 of Nonomuraea endophytica. GTDB lineage: Bacteria > Actinomycetota > Actinomycetes > Streptosporangiales > Streptosporangiaceae > Nonomuraea > Nonomuraea endophytica. The sequence goes on from NZ_JACHIN010000013.1 coordinate 113,860, forward strand.
GGAGTTGGGACGTGGGGTGGTCGGGGCGGAGTCTCGGGGTGGGGCTGGTTTGCGGAGGAGTGGGGCGGTTTTGGGGAGAGGTGGGGGACGGGTGGGTGAGCAGGAGGAAGTGCGCTTGCTGGAGGTCGGGGAGGCACTGGTCGGGGCCTGTGTGCCGGCCTATTTTCACCCGGGGGAGGCGGCGGACACGTGGCGGCGGCTGCTGGCCGTACCGCCGAGGCTGGTGGTGCTTGATCTCGGTGAGGAGCGCGAGGCCGCCTACGCGCCGATCGTGGGCAGGCTGGTCGCGGCGGGCAGCGAGGTGCTGGCGCGGGTGGACACCGACTTCGGGCTGCGCGCCGCGGCTGAGGTGCGCGCCGACCTGCGCAGGATCAGGTCCTGGTACGGCCTGCGCGGCGTCTTCCTCGACCAGGTCGCAGCCGACGCCGACCGCCTGGAGCACTACCGCGAGATCGTCGACGGCGTCCGAGGCACGATCGTCCTCAACCCGGGCGTCTACCCCGACCCCGGCTACGCGGCGCTGGCGGATGTGCTGGTGACGTTCGAGGGCCCGCTGGCCGCCTATCGCGCGATCAGGGAGCCCGCCTGGGCGAGGGCGCTGGCGCGCGGCCGCTTCTGCCATCTGATCCACGGGGTGGGCGAGCGGGTCCGGGTGGCGACGTTGCGGAAGGCGGCCAGGCTGGCGGGAACGGTCCACCTCAGTGACGGCCCCGGTTGGACAGACCTGCCCGCTTACTACGGTCGGAGGATCGTGGCAGGATAAAAACATGATCATGGCCTTCGGCGCCACGGGCTGGCAGTGGCTGAACCCTCCCCGCGAGTGGACCGCCGACGACGGCCTGACCCTGTTCTGCGACGGCGGCACGGATCTGTGGCGGCGCACCCGCTACGGCTACACCTTCGACAACGCCCACGTCTTCGGCCGCACGCAGAACGGCGACCTGCGGCTCTCGGTCACCTTCACCGGCGAGTACTCCGAGCAGCACGACCAGGCCGGCGCCGTCCTGCGGATCGACGAGACGACCTGGATCAAGGCGGGCGTGGAGTTCGCCGACGGGGTGTTCTCGCTGGCCACGGTGGTGACCCGCGACTACTCCGACGCCTCGATGCTGCCGTTGCACGAGAGCCCGGACGGTGTCACCTTCGAGCTGGACCGGGTGGGCGACGCGGTCAGCATCCGGTACGGCCTGGCCGGCGAACCCCCGGAACACCTGTTACGCGTGGCCTACTTCCCGCCGGAGGCCCCGGTCCTGGCCGGCGCGATGGCCGCGGCCCCGGTGGGCAAGGGTTTCCCGCTCCGCTTCACCGACGTCCGCATAGCCGCCGCCTGATCCGCCTAGGGAAGCCGGAGGCCGGCGAAGACGGGCCGATGGTCGGTGCCGGGCAGGTCGTGGACGCTGAACCCGGTCACCGCGATCTCCCGCGAGGCCAGGACGTGGTCGATCTGCACGCCGGGCAGATACTTCCACCCCACGACCGGCCACGTGTGCGTGAACCCCTGCCCGGTCACGTCGGCGGCGTCCCGGTAGCCGGACGTCAGCAGGGTGCGCATGGGCGGATGGTCGAGGGTGGCGTTGAAGTCGCCGGCCAGCACCCGCAGCCCGTCCCCGGCCCGTGGCAGGGCGTCGAGGCCCTCACGCCAGCAGGTGACCCGCCCGTCGTACCGGGGCGCGCAAGGATGAACAGACACAACCTCGACCGCGACACCCGACACGGTCACCGTAGCCCGGGTCTGCCGGAAGTCCCCGTACGCGATCATCGGCAGCTCGGTCACCGGATACCGCGCGTAGACGGCCGACCCGCTGGCCCCAGGCGCCGAACGGTCCACCCGATGCGGCAGCAGCCCGCCAAGCCCCGCGGAATCGACCCGCTCGCGGGACTCCGCCGTGAACTCCTGCAGCGTCAGCACGTCGGGACGCAGCCGCCGTACCAGCGCGACGAGGGCTTCGGGCTCGGCCTGGCCCACGCGCAGGTTGACGGCCAGCACCCGCAGCCGCGCGCCCGTGGCAGGCGGGTTGGCCTCGGGCAGTTGACGGGGCAGCACGCTCCCGGCAAGGGCCAGGCAGCTGACCGCGGCCACCCCGGCCGCCGCCCACCGCCGCCGCGCGGCGGCCAGCGCCAGCGGCACCACCGACACGATCGCCACATACGGCGTGAACGCCACCAGCGGCACCCACGGCCAGGCGGGCACCACTCCGGCCACCCGCAACACCGCCCACCCCGCGAAGGGAACCACCAGAATCCACATCACATGGCTGTATTGCCGGACAAGCCGGATACGGTTCACCGTATGCGTGATGTGGAAGCCCGCGTCCTGGACGCCATCGACGACGCGGACACCGTGAACCTGCTGGCCGAAGCGGTCAGGATCCCGAGCGTGACCGGCACCGACGCCGAGTCCGACCTGCAGCACCGCTTCGCCCGCCTGCTCACCGAAGCGGACATGGACGTCGACGTCTGGAAACTCGACCTCGACGACCTGCGCGCCCGCGACGGCTTCCCCGGCACCGAGGCCCCGCGCGCCGAGGGCTACGGCGTCGTGGGCACCACCTCCGGCGAGGGCCCGCCCGCGCTGATCCTGCAGGGCCACGCGGACGTCGTCCCCACCGGCGACCTGGCCAAGTGGGCGGGCAGCGACCCCTTCGCCGCCCGCATCACCGGCGACACCCTGCACGGCCGCGGCGCCTGCGACATGAAGGCGGGCGTGGCCGTCAACCTGGCCGTGGTCCGCGCGCTCCACCGCTCGGGGGTACGGCTGGCCAGGCCGCTGGCCGTCCACTGCGTGGTCAGCGAGGAGGACGGCGGCCTGGGCGCCTTCGCCACCCTGGCCAGGGGCCACACCGGCGAGGCCGCGGTGATCACCGAGCCGACCAGCGGCGCGGTGATCACGGCCAACGCCGGCGCGCTCACCTTCCGGCTGGAACTGGCCGGTCGCGCCGCGCACGGGGCCACCCGGTACGAGGGGGTCAGCGCGATCGAGGTGTTCTGGCCGGTGTTCCAGGCGATCCGGCGCCTGGAGGCCGAGCGGAACCGGAACCTGCCGGTCATCTTCGACGGCAACCGCATGCCGTACCCGATCGAGGTCGGGACGGTGCGGGCCGGCGACTGGGCCAGCAGCGTGCCGGACCTGCTGGTGGCCGAGGGGCGGATGGGCGTGCGGCTGGATGAGGATCCGGCCGAGGCGCGCGAGGCGTTCGAGGAGGCGGTGCTGGCCGCCGCCGACCCGTGGCTGCGGGCCAACCCGCCCGTCGTCACCTGGCCGGGCGGGCAGTTCGCGAGCGGGCGGCTGCCGGCCGGCCACCCGCTGCTGGCCGAGGTCACCTCCGCCGTGGCCGCCGTGCGCGGGGCCGGGCCCCCGGAGACGGCGGCGCCGTACGGGAGCGATCTGCGCCTGTACAACGGCGGCGGGATCCCCTCGCTCCACTACGGGCCGGGCGACGTGGCCTTCGCGCACGCCCCGAGGGAGCAGGTCGAGCTGGCCGAGGTGCGCGAGGTGACACGCGCGCTCGCCCTGCTCACCCTGCGCCGGTGCGGCACGCTCTGAGTCAGGCGAGCACCCCGGACTCGACCGGGAGCCCGGCCTCGACCCAGTCCTGGATGCCCTCGCGGTACTTGCGGACGTTGGTGTAGCCGAGCGCCTCCAGCCGGTTGGCGACGGCCTGGCTGTTGCCGCAGGCCGGGTTGGAGCAGTAGGTGACGATCGCGGCGTCGCGGTCGGGCAGCAGCCCGGCCGCGCGCTCGTTCACCTCGCCCTCGACCAGCGCGATCGCGCCGGGCAGGTGCTGCTGCTCGTAGTACTGCCCGCCCAGCGCGTCGAGCACGGTCACGGAGCCGTCCTCAATCGCGGTCTTGAGCTCTTCGCGGGAGATGAGCGCGGTCATTGCGACCTCCAGAGTAAATGGACTACAGTCCGTTTCGTGGATGGCTCGAAAACTAGCGGACCGCAGTCCGCTTCGTCAAGTGAGACGCTGGAGATCCTGCGCGCCCGCCCGGTCGCCGAACGCGCCGACGCGGCCAGGAACAGGGAGAAGGTCCTCAAGGCCGCGGCCCGCCTGTTCGCGGAGAAGGGCGTCGAGGCGGTCTCCATGGACACGATCGCGGCCGAGGCGGGCGTGGGAAAGGGCACGTTGTTCCGCCGGTTCGGCGACAAGTCGGGCTTGGCGGTGGCGCTGCTCGACCGGCGGGAGCAGGAGTTGCAGGAGCGCATCCTGTCGGGCCCGCCGCCCCTGGGCCCCGGCGCGCCCGCCGCCGAGCGCCTGGCCGCCTTCGCCGCCGCGTACCTGGACTACCTGTTCGCCCACCTCGACCTGGTGCGCATGTCGGAGACCGCCAGCCCCGGCGCCCGCTACCGCATCGGCGCGTACCGCTTCTGGCACCGCCACGTCGCCATCCTGCTGACCGAAGCCCGTCCGGGCGCCGACGCCGAGGCGCTGGCCCACCTCATGCTCGCCGCCGTCGGCGGCGAACTGGCGAACATACTCAAGCAGGAGTACGGCGAGCCCAGAGCCCGCCAGGCGGCGCTGGACCTGGCCGGATCCCTGGCTAGTACGTCGCCCTGACCTCGACGATCTCGGCCAGCGGGAACTCCAGGTAGTCGCCGGCCTCCTCGCACCACGCGTCGAGCGCGCTGCCGCGCAGTTCCCCGTGGCTGATCGTGGCGGTCAGCCCGTCGGTGAGCGTGATCCCGGCCCGCACCCCGCGGTCGACCACGAAGCCGAGCAGCGACTGCTGCGCGGTGGGCAGCCGGGAGGCCATCCGGCCGATGACCGCCCACGTGCGCCCGGCCTGGCCGTTCTGCGTGGAGGAGGCGACCAGCCGCCTGGCGTGCTCGTGCGGGTCGGGCCCCGGCTCGGGGATGAGGTGGGCCGGGTCGTCCATCTCCGACAGTTCGGCGACCTGGCCGCCGGGCAGCAGGATGAGCTTGCCGCCCTGGCGCTCCTCGACGCGGGTGCGCCGGATGGCGATCTCGCCGGTGTCGGCCACCGGCACGGGGGAGTAGCCGTGCTCGCGCAGCACGGCCAGGGTGCGCTCGGCCGGCTCCGAGCTGACCAGCACGGTGGGCGCGAGCAGCCGCAGCCCCAGCCTGGCCAGGCGGCGGTGCCCGGCGATCTCGGCCAGCAGCGCCGGGTCGCCGGCCTGCACGATGCAGCCGACCGAGGTCACCGTCACCTCGCCGTGGCGCCTGGCCACGTCGCGGACCATGTACTCCAGCGGCTGCGGGATGGAGCCCACGCCGCTCAGCTCCTCCAGCAACTCGTCGGCCTCGTAGCCGTCGTCGAGGGCGCGGCGCACGCTCTCGGTGGTGAAGCGCCACACCGAGGCGGCGCCCCTGGACTCCCGCTCGGCGACCCGGTCGAGCAGCGCGGCCAGCTCCGAGGAGGGCGGCCCGGTCACCACGGCGGTGAGGTCGGGGCCGAACAGCGCGCTCCTGCGCACGCTGGCCAGGGCCCGGGTGGACGCGCCGACCAGCACCGGATCGTGCTCGACCAGCGGAACGGAGTCGTCGTTCTCGTCCCCGGCCTGGGCGGCCAGACCGGCGAGGGCCCGGCCGAGGTCGGTCAGGCCGTCGTTGGCCAGCAGGCCGAGCAGCCTCGCCTCGTCGATCACCCCGGCCGCGCACTCGGCCAGCAGCGCCTGGTCGAGCAGGGGCGCGTGCCAGTGCACGTTACGCACCAGGCTGCCCCGGTCGGCGAAGGCGGTGCCGGAGGGCAGGTGGGCCAGGCCGGTCAGCACGGCCCTGCGCACCCTCGCCACGGAGGAGCCGGACGGGTCGTCGCCGAGCACGGTGCCGTACTTGCCGTCGATCTTCCGCAGCGACGAGCGTTCCATCCGCCACCAGGCCGACAGCAGTACCCGCAGCCGGGCCGAGCCCTCGTCGAGGCGCCAGCGGTCGAAGCGGTCGGTGGGCACCATGCCGCCCGACTGCTCGTCCCAGGCCAGCAGCCGGGAGACCGCGCAGACCTCCAGCAGCAGCCGGGTCTCGTCCTCGTCGCAGCCGGTCTCCTTGGCCACCCTGCGCACCTCGCGCACGCCGACGCCGCCGGTCTTCAGCAGCGGCAGCGGCGTCTTGGAGGTGTTGTCGAGAATGGCCGCGCAGCGCTCGACCACGTGCGGGGCGGCCAGCGTCATCAGGTGGTCGACCTCGGCCGGGTCGATCGGGATGGTGGCCACCTCGGGCGGGTGCGGGGTGAAGGGCGGGTGGTAGTCGGGGCCGCGCAGGCACAGGGCCACCTCGCGGGGCATCTCCGCCAGGTCCCAGCGGGGGCGGTAGAGCAGGCCGTGGTCGGCGGCCCACTTCTCCGGGGTGCCGGGCAGCACGAAGCGGCCGCCCTCGACGCCGCGCACGGGACCGTCCCAGGCGAAGGACTCCAGCAGCTGCCTGGTGCCCTCGGGGGCGCTGGCCAGCATGGCCTCCATGCGGGCCGGGTCGGCCAGGACCTCGGTCGCCCGCACGATTGTGCGGCGCTTGTTGCCGTGGGGCGGCACGCCCAGGCTCCGGGCCATGGCGCGCAGCGCGTCGTTGCTGATCGTCCAGGAGTTGAGGTAGTGGTCGAGCGGCTCGCCCAGGCCGAGCGGGGCGGCCCACCAGCGCGAGACCGCCTCCGACAGGTGGATGACGCCCTCGCCGTCGGGCCAGGCCAGCGCGTGGTCGTAGAGGCAGTCGAGCCAGGGCGTGGTCTCCTCGACCGGCGCGCCGAGCAGCGCGGAGACGGTGCCGGGCGTGGGCGCGTGGATCACCAGGCAGGCCTGGGCGAGTTCGAGGCAGGGCAGGGGAAGGCCGCGCATCGACTCCATGACGGCGAAGCCGTTGCCGAGGCGCTGCGCCAGCATGTCGAGGCGGCGCGGCCACGGGGGAGCGATGGCGTCGGGCCGGTTGGCCAGGACACGGCCGAGCCTGTCTTCGTCGAGTGTTCGGAGCCAGCCGAGCAGGTGATCATCCATCTGTCAGCACTCTCATGGGGTCGCGCGGGACTCACCGTGAGCCATGACCAACCACGGTAGTGCAGATGACCCGCCGGGATGGGGCTGTCAGGACAGGACTGCCCAGACGATCTTCCCGTGCGGGGCCAGCGCGGACCATCCCCAGCGCATGCTGAGCGAGTCGACGATGTGCAGGCCCAGTCCGCCGGCGTCGAGGGGACCCGGGTAGCGCAGGACCGGGACGGACGAGCCCGGGTCGGTGAACGCGCAGGTGACCAGGGGGCCGCGCCGTACCAGCGACATGTGGACGGGGCGCCGGCACTGGGGCTCGTTGAGCCGCAGGCCGTGCCGCAGGGCGTTGGTCGCCAGCTCGGAGACGACCAGCTCCATGTTCTCGGCCAGTTCCGGCAGACCCCAGCCGCTCAGCGTGCCGGAGGTGAAGACGCGGGCGGAGTGCACGGAGGGTGCGGCGGGCGGAAGTACGAAGGTGGCGCTCGCATGGGGACCGGACACCAGAAGATCACGCGCCGCCTCCGGCCACCAGCCGACCGGGGGCCACCAGTCGAACGTGGTCCATTGGCCGTGCGCCAAGGTGGATTGCACGTTGATCATTCTGGGGCAAACTATCGTGCAGGTGCAAGAGCGAATGCACGTGCAGAAGCACGCGCTGCGCGCTACGGTTGGCCATCAAATGGTCAATCGGCGGGAAAGGGGATCTTGTCCGCGGCCCATGATCTTTCGGCCGTGAAGTGACAGACTGTGTGACAAGGAATCGACCAAGGAGCAGCACGTGTCCATCGATCCGCCGGGTTCAGCTTCGACAGTTCGGCGCATCATGCTCGGGGCGAGCCTGAGGCGCCTGCGCGAGGATTGCGGACTTGACCGCGGCCAGGCCGGCTTCCACATCCGGGCGTCCGAGTCCAAGATCAGCCGGATGGAGCTCGGCCGCGTCGGGTTCAAGACACGTGACGTTGAAGACCTGCTCACGCTGTACGGCGTCAGCGACGACGCCGAGCGGCGAGCGCTGCTGGAGATGGTCCGCGAGGCCAACACCCCGGGATGGTGGCACAAGTACTCGTCCGTCCTGCCCGGTTGGTTCACCACGTATGTGGGGCTGGAGGAGGCCGCGAGCGTGATCCGCACCTACGAGGTGCAGCACGTGCCCGGTCTGCTGCAGACGGCCAACTACGCGCGATCCGTCTACCGGCTCGGCAACCCCGATGCAACCTCCGAAGAGATAGAAAGCCGCGTGCATCTGCGCTTACAGCGGCAGGAGCGCTTCACCCAGAAGGACGGCCCGCGACTGTGGGCGGTCATCGACGAAGCGACGCTCATGAGGACCATCGGCGGGAGAGACATCATGGCCGAGCAGCTCCAGCACCTGCTGGAGGTCGCCGCCCTCCCCAACATCACCATTCAGGTGATGCCCTTCAGGTACGGCATGCACGCCGCTGAAGGTGGCGCGTTCAGCATCTTGCGGTTTCCCGAGTCCGATTTGTCGGACGTCGTATACGTCGAACAGCTCTGGGGTGCCCTGTACCTCGACAAGCGTGAGGACGTCGATCCGTACCTCACCGCTATGGAGCAGTTGTGCGTGGAGAGCACCACGCCAGGGGGCACCGTGGAGCTCATCGGCGGTCTTCTCAGAAAGATCTAGATGAAGCACACGTATAACGGCATGCCCGCGGCCGACCTCAAGCAGGTGGCCTGGCGCAAGAGCCGCTACAGCAACTCGCAGGGCAACTGCGTGGAGCTCGCCGAGCTCCCCGACGGGGGTATCGCCATGCGCAACTCGCGTTTCCCCGACGGGCCGGCCCTGATCTACACCCGCGATGAGATCCGGGCGCTCATGCTCGGGGTGAAGGACGGAGAGTTCGACGGCCTCCTCGTTTAACGTCATTTTTACCTCCGGCGCCGCCGCGTAACGGCGGCGCGCCGGGGGTGTAATGGGCCGGACCTCGCGCGCTGTGAGGATCGTTCCATGCTCGACTCGCTGACCCTTTATCCGATCGCCGACGACGTGCTCTTCGCGCCCGGCGGCAAGGTCGTCGTCCGCACGTACGGCGTGGCCCCGGCCCACGGCTCGATCTCCTATCGCACGTGGGTGACCGGCATCCGCGACCAGCCGCGCTACTGGCACTGGGGGCACTTCGAGGACGCGGCCTCGGGTCACCGGCGTGTCCTGGAATGGCTCACCGGGCGTGGTCCGCAACCGGTCCCCGCCTGATAGCGTATCTACCAAGCAAACGCTTGGCAGAGGCGAGGTGGCGTGGTGCGGCGTGGCATCTACCTGCTCGAAGAGGTCGACTTCCGGCCCATGAACTCCCGCAGGCCGATGGAGTACCTCACCTGGCTCACCCGCTACAAGCGCGAGGACCAGAGCAGGCGCGAGCCATCCCTGACCGAGGGCATGTCGATCAGGTCACGCGAGATCGACCTGGTCGGCGCGTTCTACGCCGTCGGCATCACCGGCCACCCGCAGTTCAAGGCCGTCACGCTCTGGGACTGCCACGGCGGCTGGGACGGCGGCTGGCGGCAGATGATGGAGATCTACCAGGGCGTCGACGACCGGCTCTTCCTGTCCGACATCGACGACCTGCGCTTCTCCGCCTTCTCCCGCCCGCTCGGCGCCGCGCCCGGCTCGCCCGTGCTGGCCGACCTGGTGACCGAGGGCTACGGGGCGGAGTTCTACCTGTTCGAGAGCGCCCGCGTACGCCCCGGCGCCGCCCTGGACTACCTGGAGGCGGTCCGCACCGAGCGCGCCCCGATCCTCGCCGACCACGGCCACCGGCTGGTCGGGCTCTACGAGGTGCTGTTCTGCGACACCGAGGCGGTCACCGTCTGGGGCATGTCGCTCGACGCCCACCTGGCCGCGCAGCGCGCCCACGACGCCGCGCTGGGCCTGGACGACGAGGCCGAGGCCGACGACCGGCTGCCCGGCTGGCGCAAGCGAGCGCGCGACTTCCTGGAGGGGCCCTGGCGGGAGACGGTGCTCTCGCCCTTCCCCGGTAGCAAGCTGGCACTCGACGCGGGGCGCGCGCGGACGTAGCGTCGGGCTGCGGAGGTGTCCCCAATGACGGACCCGTACCTCTTCAACGGTCGCAGTCCCGACGAGCACGTGGCCGAGTGCCCCGAGTGCACGGCGGCGATCGCGCTCGTGGAGCGGCCCGGCCACGCGCAGGCGCCGCCTGCCATGTTGCGCGAGCGCGTGCTGTCCAGGGCGCGCGGGCGCAGGCAGCCGGCGACGGCGGAGGTGGCGGCGGTAGCCGTACCGTATGCGACGCAGGTGGCGCTCATGGACGAGCTGCTCGCCGAGCTGAGCGTGCCCCAGTGGGACGCGCCGGTGGTCAAGCACGGCACCGTGCGCGCGATGGTCGAGCATCTGGCCGCCAACGACGCGCGGGTGGCGCAGTTCATGGGCGTGCGGGCGCGGGAGGCGCCGGTGCACCGGCGCTGGCGCGAGCAGGCGGGCGCGCTGCTCGAACGGGTCGCCGGGGGCGCGCACGCGCTGCTCGGCGTCGAGGTCGCGCTGGCCGGGACGCGTCCGGCGCGCGGGTCGCTGCGGCAGGCGATGGTGCAGCGGGCGTTCGAGACCTGGACGCACGCCGAGGACATCAGGGCCGCCGTCGGCCGCCCCCGCGGCGCGCCGCCCGCCGATGATCACCTGCGGCAGATCGTGGAGTTCGGGCTGGGCATGCTGCCGAAAGCGCTGAAGGGGCCGCGCCGGCACGTCTCGGCCACGTTCGTGCTGACCGGTCCCGGCGGCGGCACCTGGACGGTGCCGCTGGCCGAGCCGTCCGAGCGGGTCGCGGTCCTGCTGTCGGCCGAGGCCGAAGGGTTCTGCACGCTGCTGGCGGGGCGGGCGCGCGAGTTCCCCTACGCCGCCGAGGGCGACCCCGGGCTCGCCCGCGACCTCGTCGCCGCCGCGGCCACGCTGGGCTGCGACTGATGGCCGAGGACGAGGATCTGCGCGCGCGGCTCCTGTGCGGGGACCTGCGCGCGCTGGAGGCCGCCTACGACCTGCACGCCCCTTCCGTGTACGGCGTGGCCGTCAGGGTCACCGGCAGCGCGGCCACCGCCGAGGCGATCACCGAGGAGGTCTTCGCCGCCCTGTGGGAGCGGCCGGGCTCCTACGACCCCCGGCACGGCACCCTGCGGGCCTGGCTGGTCACCAGGAGCCTGCACGAGTCGGCCCTGCGCAGCGCGGTCAGCTGAGCACCGGGGGTCAGCTGAGCACCGGGGCGTTCCAGTTGAGCACCACCGGCTCGGCGTGCTCGAAGCCGAGCTTGGAGTAGGTGCCGGTGTCGAGGCGGAACAGGCGCCCGTCCTCGGGCGGGAGCCCGAGCCAGCGCGCGGCCAGCACGCGCAGGAAGTGGCCGTGCGCCACCAGCGCGACCTCGCCGTCGGCGGCCTTGGCGCGGGCGATCACCCGGTCGGCGCGGGCGCCCACCTGGGCGGCGCTCTCGCCGGGATGCTCGGCGTCGCCGGGGATCACGCCGTCACGCCACAGGTACCAGCCGGGCCGGGTCTCGCGGATCGTGGCCGTGGTGATGCCCTCGTAGCCGCCGTAGTCCCACTCCCACAGATCGGGATCCACCTCGTAGTCGGTCAGACCGGCCAGCTCGGCGGTGCGCCTGGCCCGTTGCGCCGGGCTCACCAGCACCAGGTCGAAACCGTTGCCCTTGACCAGCGGCGCCAGGGCCGCTGCCTGGCCCTCTCCGTGCGTGGTCAGCGGCAGGTCGGTGCGGCCGGTGTGCCTGCCGTTCTTGCTCCACTCGGTCTCGCCGTGCCTGAGCAGCAGTAGTTCCCTCATGCACCCATCAAACCAGGACGCCATCGGCTGACTTCCCGCCAGGTCAGGCCAGGTCTTCCACCACGGGGGCGAACGCGTCGAGGTCCCGCTCGTGGTGGAGGACGAAGTAGGTGAGGCCGTGCTCGTCGCGCCAGTGGCGCAGTTTGTCGCGGATGTCGTGCCGGGTCCCGCGCAGCACCTGCGGGGTCTCGGCCATGGCCGAGGTGTCGGCGTGGCTCCACGCCTCCGCCCCGCCCTCGCCGAGCTCCAGGATGCTGGTGCCCAGCTCGACCGGGCGTGACTCGGCGGCCTGCCGGACGATGGCGATCTTGGCCAGGAAGGCGTCCAGGCCGCCGTCGGCGGGGTCGGGCCCCGAGCCGTCGGCGCGCACGCGGGTCGCCAGGTTGACCGAGCCGGCCTCGCGCGCGGCCAGCCGCAGCAGGCGCGGCCCGCCGCCGGCCAGCAGCAGCGGCGGGTGCGGACGCTGGACCGGCTTCGGGTAGAGGTCGAGGGCGTCCACGCGGTAGTGCGCGCCGTCGTGGCTGAACGGCCCCTCACCCCACAGCCCCTTCAGTACGGCCAGCGCCTCCGCCAGCCGCCCCACCCTCACACCCGGCGGATCCAGGACCCGCCCGGCCGCCGTGTAGTCGGCGGCCAGCCAGCCCGTCCCGATGCCCGGTTCGGCCCGGCCGTCGGAGAGCACGTCGAGCGTGGCCAGTTCCTTGGCCAGTGCCGCCGGGTGGCGGAAGTCGTTGGCCAGGACCATCGTGCCGAGCCGCAGCCGGGTGGTGGCCGTGGCCGCCGCCGCGAGCGCGGGCAGCGGGGCGAAGCGCGCGCCGACGAGGTGGTCCGGGACGAGCATCACGTCGAAGCCCGAGGACTCCAGCCTCCTGGCCTGCTCGGCCCACGCCTTGGCCGACTCCGCGTGCCGTACGACCGCACCGAACCTGAAGGGACGCATGCGGCAATCCAAACAAGCGCTTGGCTGAGAAGCAAGGGTGACTAGACTTACCAAGCGCTTGCTACCAATATCGGGTACATGGACATCCAGGCACGGCAGGCGACCGCCGACGAGATCACCGCCTTCCAGAACCAGGGGTGGGTACGGCTGGCGCGCCTGGTGGACCCGGCCGGCGTTGCCGAGCTGCGCGAACGCGCAGAAGCCCACCTGGCCGCCCGCCCGAAGGCCGGCGCCACCGCCGTCGACCAGGCCTTCGGCCAGTCCCGCGACATCGCCGAGCGAGACGCGGCCTTCGGCGCGCTGGCCAGGAGCCCGGCCATCGCCGCCAGTGCCGCCGCCATGCTCCACGGCGTCGCCGCCGTGCGCGTGCAGGTCACCAACCTGCTGGTCAAGGAGCCGGGCGAGCACGGCTCCACCGTGTTCCACCAGGACTTCCCCTGGATGCCGATGGACCGCTCGGCCATGCTCACCGTCTGGCTCGCGCTCGCGGACGTGCCCGCCGACATGGGCGCGCTGCGCTTCTACACCGGCTCCCACCGGCACGGCCTGCTCGGGCGCAGCTTCGTCGGCGCCGGCGACGACCAGCTCAGCCAGCATCCCTGGCTGAAGGAACTGGAGCTGTCGCCGCCGCTGGACCTCAAGGCCGGCGACGCGACCGTGCACCACGCGCTGACCGTGCACGGCGCGCCGGCCAACCGGCGCGAGGCGGCCCGCCTGTCGTTCACCGCCACCTACTTCGACGCCGACGCCCTCTACACCGGCGCGCCGTACGGGCAGACCGACGGGCTCGGCCTGACCGTCAACCGGCCCTTCGACCACCCGAGGTTCCCGTGCCTGAGACCGTGAGAGGGCCGGTCGCCGACCTCGGGGCGACGCTCATGCACGAGCACGTCTTCGGCCTCAGCCCGGAGATCCTCTGGAACTGGCCGGACATCCCCGAAGGCTGGGACCTGGAGGCCCGCGCCCGCGAGGCCGCGGCCAAGCTGGACGCGCTGAAGGCCGAGGGCATCGACTCGATCGTCGACCTGACCGTGCTCGGCCTGGGCCGCTACGTGCCGGCCGTTCAGCGGGTGGCCGAGCTGACCTCGGTCAACATCGTGGCCGCCACCGGGCTCTACACCTACGACGCGCTGCCGCCGTACTTCGGCAACCGGGGGCCCGGCTCGCTGTTCGGCGGGCCCGACCGGCTGGCGGAGTTCTTCGTGCGCGACATCGCCGAGGGCATCGGGCGTACCGGCGTGAAGGCCGCCATGCTCAAGTGCGCCACCGACCGGCCCGGCATGACCGCGGGCTGCGAGCGGGTCTTCCGCGCGGTCGCCGACGCGCACGTGGAGACCGGCGCGCCCATCACCACCCACAGCCACGAGCCGGGCGGCCTGGACCAGCAGCGCCTGCTCGCCGCCTGCGGCGTGGACCTCACCCGCGTGGTCATCGGCCACGCCGGCGACTCCACCGACCTGCACTACCTCGAAGAGCTCCTCGCCGCCGGCTCCTACCTGGGCATGGACCGCTTCGGCATCGCGACCATCAGCACGTTCGAGGACCGCGTCGCGGTCGTGGCCGCGCTCTGCGAGCGGGGCCACGCCGGGCGGATGGTCCTGTCCCACGACTCCTACTGCTTCAACGACCGCTTCGACGCCGACGTCGTACGGCGCCGCCACCCCGACTACCACCTCCTGCACATCTCCCGCGACGTCCTGCCCGAGCTGCGCAAGCGCGGCGTCACCGAGGACCAGATCCGCCAGATGCTGGTCGACAACCCGCGAAGGATCTTTGGATGGACTTCGACGTCAGCTCCGACTGGCACGTCGCCGACCCCTACGGCTTCCTGAGGCGGCTGCGGCGCGAGCACCCCGTCTTCCGCAGCGAGCACCTGGGCGCGTACGTGCTGACCAGGCACGCCGACGTGCGGGCCGCCTACGGCGACCCGGGGCGTTTCTCCTCCGAGGGGTCGCTGACGATCTCGCGCAGCCTCACCGAGCAGACGCGGGAGAAGCTGGGGGAGCACGGCTCGTTCCTGTCCAGCTTCGTGGCCAACGTGGATCCGCCGGACCACACGCGGCTGCGCAGGTCGGTGTCGCGGGCGTTCACGCCGCGCGCGGTCGCCGCGATGGAGCAGCGCTTCCGCGAGCTCAACGAGGACCTGCTGGACCGGATCGAGGCCAGGGGCGAGGCGGACTTCGTGCGCGACCTGGGCCACGAGCCGTCGGTCAAGCTGACCGCCCGCTTCATCGGGGTGCCGGAGGCGGACGAGGCGTTCGTGCGGGCGCATGTCAAGGACTGGTTCCAGCTCTTCCTGTCGCCGCAGCCGGCGGAGCGGCAGCTCGTGCTGGCCGACAGCTTCCTGGAGTACCTGGACTACGTGGACCGGCTGGTCGCCGCGCGGGCGCGGGAGCCGCGTGACGACTTCACCTCGCTGATGACCGGGCTGATCGGGAAGGAGCTGTCGCATCGCGAGGTGGTGGAGCTGATCTCCACGATCCTGCTCGGCGGCAACGACACCGTCCCCAACCAGCTCGGCAACAGCGTGCTGCGGCTGCTGCGCGAGGGCATCTGGCCGGTGCCGCCGGACAAGCTGACCGCGGCGGTCGAGGAGTGCATGCGCATCGACGGGGCCTCGCTGGGCTCCTTCCGGTATGCGACGGCCGACATCTCCCTGCACGGGGTGAGCATTCCGGCGGGGTCGCTGGTGCTGCTGTCCACCGACTCGGCCGCCCACGACGAGGCCGTCTTCGCCCATCCGGACACCTTCGACCTCGACCGGCCCAACGCCGACGGGCACATGGTCTTCGGCTACGGCATCCACTTCTGCGTGGGGGCGGCGCTCGGGCGGCTGCAACTGCGTACCGCGCTGGAGGTGCTGGGGCAGCGGCTGCCCGGCCTGCGCCTGGTCCCGGGGCCTGTGGTGTACCGCAAGTCGATCGTCGGTCGAGGGCTGACCGAATTGCCGGTTAAATGGTGACATGGAACCGGTGAGGGTCGGGTTGGTCGGGGCAGGTCCGTGGGCGGAGATGGCGCACGCGCCGATGCTGGCCAAGAGCCCGGAGATCGAGTTCGCCGGGGTCTGGGCCCGCCGGCCGGAGGCCGCCGCCCGGCTCGGGGCGCCGGTGTTCGAGCGGATCGAGGATCTTTTCGACGCCTGTGAGGCGGTGTGTTTTTGCGTGCCGCCGGCCGTACAGGCTGAGCTGGGGGTGAAGGCGGCGCGCGCGGGCAAGGCGCTGCTGCTGGAGAAGCCGCTCGCCGACTCCCTGGACGGCGCCCAGCGGCTGGCCGACGCGGTCGCCGAGGCGGGCGTGCCGTCCCAGATGCTGCTCACGCTGAGGTACGCGCCCCAGGTCCGCGAGTTCCTGAGCCGGTGCGCCGAGATCGAGCCCTTCGGCGGGCACGCCGTCAACGTCAGCGACGTGCTGAGCGGCGAGCACCCGTTCGGCACCCCGTGGCGGCTTCAGCGCGGCGCGCTGCTCGACGTCGGCCCGCACGTCATCGACCTGCTCGACGCCGCGCTCGGCCGGGTGACCGGCGTGCGCGCGCACGGCAACCCGCTCGGCTGGGTCGGGCTGCTGCTCGACCACGAGGGCGGCGCCGTGAGCGAGATCTCCCTCTGCATGGCCGGCACCGGCGATCTGCCGCCCTCGACGTTCGCCGTCTACGGCCGCACGGGCAACGTGACGCTGCCGCACTTCGACGACGACCCCCTGGAGGTCGTGGCCGCCGAGTTCGCCCAGACCGTACGGCAGGGCGACGGGCACCCCCTCGACGCCGCCCACGGCCTGCGGCTGCAGCGCATCATCTCCGAGGCGGAGAATCAAGTCACCACCCCTTGACTCCGATCGGCATCGGAGCATTGATAGCGTTTGTCCGACGCGCAGTGTCGCAGCGAAGTCCGGTGTGAATCCGGCGCTGTCCCGCAACTGTCAAAGCCAGGTCGCCTGCCACCGCGCTGACGTCATCAACCCTCGTGGAAAAGGGTGATCCGTCGCTTCAACGCGGGTCTCTCGGTTCCGATCTGAAAGGACTTCTCGTGAGGCCCGTACGCACGGCCCTCGCGGGCGCGCTGCTGGGAACGCTCGTCCTGACCGCCTGCGGTCAGACCGGCACGACCACCACCTCGTCCGCCGCGCCAACCTCCGCCGCGCCCACCTCGGCCGCGCCTTCCGCCGCCGCAGGCTTCCCCGTGACGATCGAGGCGGGCAACGGCTCCGTCACACTGGCGAAGAAGCCCGAGCGGATCATCTCGCTGTCCGCCGCCCACACCGAGACGCTCTTCGCGATCGGCGCGGGCCCGCAGGTCGTCGCCGTCGACGACCAGTCCAACTACCCTGCCGAGGCCCCCAAGAGCGACCTGTCCGGGTTCAAGCCCAACGTCGAGGCCATCGTCGCCAAGAAGCCCGACCTCGTCGTGCTCTCCAACGACCTGGACAAGATCGTCGCCGAGCTCGGCAAGCTCAACGTGCCCGTCCTGCTCGAACCGGCCCCCACGAAGATCGACGAGGCCTACGACGAGATCGCCGACCTCGGCGCCGCCACCGGCAACAAGGACAAGGCCGACCAGGTCGTGACCGGCATGAAGGCCGAGATGGACAAGCTCGCCGCCGCCGCGCCCAAGGACAAGAAGCTCACCTACTACCACGAGCTCGACCAGACCCCCTACGCCGCGACGTCCAGCACCTTCATCGGCCAGATCTACTCGATGTTCGGCCTGACCAACATCGCCGACAAGGCCCCCGGCGCCGCCGGCGGCTACCCCAAGCTCTCGGCCGAGTTCGTCGCCAAGTCCGACCCCGACCTGATCTTCCTGGCCGACGTCAAGTGCTGCCAGCAGAACAAGGACACCCTGGCCAAGCGGCCCGGCTGGAAGGGCCTGTCGGCCATCAAGAACGACCAGGTCGTCCTGCTCGACGATGACATCGCCTCCCGCTGGGGCCCGCGCGTCGTCGACCTGGCCAAGGCCATCGGCGACGCGGTGAACAAGGCGGCCGCGAAGTAGTGCTCGACACGCAGCTCAGGCCCGCACGGGCGCGGCCGCTCTGGGTGGCGGGCGCGCTCGCCGTGCTCGCCGCCAGCATGGTCGCCGGCCTGCTCGGCGGCGCCGCCGGCATCTCGCCGTGGCAGGTCGTGCTCCAGGCGCTGGACTGGCTGCCGTTCGTCGAGATCGACTCCGGCCTCGCGCCGATCGAGAAGGGCCTGCTGTACGAGCTGCGCCTGCCCAGAGTCCTGGTCGCCGCCGTGGTCGGCGGCCTGCTCGCCATGGCCGGCGCCGGATATCAGGGCGTCTTCCGCAACCCGCTGGCCGACCCGTACCTGCTCGGCGCGGCCGCGGGCGCCGGGCTCACCACGACCCTGGTGATCGTGATGGTTCCGGCGCCGGTCCTGACCATCCCCGTCGCCGCGTTCGTCGGCGCGATCGGCGGCGTCATGCTGGCCTTCGCGCTCGGCAACACCGCCGGCCGCTCCGGCGGCACCGCCACCCTGGTGCTGGCCGGGGTGGCCGTCACCTCCTTCCTCACCGCGATCCAGACGTTCGTGCAGCAGTTCAAGGTCGAGGAGCTGCAGCGCATCTACTCCTGGATCCTCGGCGACGTCGGCGGCGGCTGGGACCAGCTCTGGCTCGTCCTGCCCTACGCCGCCGTCTCCTCGGTCGCGCTGCTCGTGCACGGGCGCATGCTCGACGTGCTGTCCGTGGGCGACGACGAGGCGACCGCGCTCGGGGTGCGCGCCTCCCGCGTACGGCTGGCCGTCCTGCTGGCCGCCTCCCTCGCCACCGCCGCGGCCGTCGCGGTCAGCGGCCTGATCGGCTTCGTCGGCATCGTCGTCCCGCACGTCGTGCGCAGGCTCGCCGGCGGCTCCTACCGGATCGTGCTGCCGCTCTCGCTCATCGGTGGCGCCGCCTTCCTCGTCCTGGCCGACCTGCTCGCCCGCACCGTCATCGCCCCCGCCGAACTCCCCATCGGCGTGGTGACCATGTTCATCGGCGCGCCGTTCTTCGTCGCCGTGCTCCGCATGACCCGCAGGACCTCGACATGATCGGCGTCTCCGGCCTGTCGGTCACGCTCGGCGAGCGCGAGGTGCTCTCCGACGTCACCCTCCAGGTACGGCGCGGCGAATGGCTGGCCGTCATCGGCCCCAACGGCGCCGGCAAGTCCACGCTCCTCAAGGCCGTGATGGGCATCGTCGGCCACCGGGGCGAGGTGTCGATCGACGAGCGTCCCGCCGCCTCACTCAAGCCCAGGGCCAGGGCCCGCCTGGTCGCCTACGCACCCCAGACGCCTGCCCTGCCGCCCGACATGACCGTCTCGGAGTACGCGCTGCTGGGCCGCACGCCGTACATCCCCTATCTGGGGCGGGAGAGCCGCCACGACCGGGAGGTCACCGCGTCCGTCCTGGACCGGCTCGACCTGAGCTCCTTCGCCGCCCGCCGGCTGGGCGAGCTGTCCGGCGGCGAGCGCCAGCGCGTCGTGCTGGCCAGGGCCCTGGCCCAGCAGGCGCCCGTCCTGCTGCTCGACGAGCCGACCACCGCCCTCGACCTCGGCCACCAGCAGCAGGTGCTCGAACTCGTCGACCGCCTGCGCCTGGCCGACGGCCTCACCGTCGTCTCCACCCTGCACGACCTCACCGTCGCCGGCCAGTACGCCGACACCCTCCTCCTGCTCGCAGAAGGCCGCGCCGCCGCGCACGGCAAGCCCGTCCAGGTGCTCACCGGGGCGCTGATAGGCAAGCACTTCGACGCCCACGTCAAAATCGAACCCGGTCCCGACGGACGGCCCGTCGTCCACCTGATCCGAGGAGGACCGTGAACCTCTCCTATCGCGCCGAGGACGGCGTCCGGCTCGGGTCGCTGCTGTGGGAGCTGGGGCCCGGCTGGCGGACGATCTCCTCGGCCATGCTCGGCGGCGGCATCGGCCCCCGCTCCTGGATCCTGAACGCCCAGGTCGTGGCGGGCTACTCCCGCATGGACCCGGTGGACCACCTCACGGCACTCGGCCCCGGAGGCTCCGGGGTCGGCATGATGACCGCCGCCTCCGTGGACCGCGTGGAGACGGCGGCCGACGGCGACGCGACCGCCTGGGCCACGGTCGGCCTACGCGTTCCCACCTGGGCCGCCGCACCCCCCGACGCCGTGGACCCGGAACTGGCCCCGATCCGCGTGGGCACGATCAACATCGTGGTGGTGGCGCCGGTGGCGATGACCGACGCCGCCCTGGTCAACACCGTGATGACGGTGACCGAGGCCAAATCACAGGCGCTGGCCGAAACCGGCTTCCCCTGCACCGGAACCGCCTCGGACGCGGTCTGCGTGGCCGTCCGCTCCTCGGGCCCCGAGGAACTCTTCGGCGGCCCCCGCTCCGACTGGGGCTCCCGCATGGCCCGCGCCGTCCACACCGCGGTCCGCACCGGCGCCGAAAAGTGGCGACACCGCAACGGAAAGTGACGGAAATCTGGGAAGTACCATGTGAGCTAGGGCAACGATCGCGATACTGGGTGGGTGACCGCGATGGCAGTGATCGAACCGACCGAGACGAGCACGGTTCTTCCGGGAAAGCCGCCGTTCACCGTCGATGACCTGCTGCGCTTCCCCGACGACGGGAACCGCTACGAGCTCTTCAACGGGAGCCTACTGGTGAGCCCTGCCCCCCTCCCCCTGCATCAGCGTGCGATCCGACGGTTGGAGCTGCTCCTTGAGGAGTTCGCGCCGCCGACACTGGAGCCGCTGTCGACAGTGAACCTCAGGGTGACCGAGAAGGACTTCTTCATCCCTGATCTGGTGGTTGTGCCGACGGCTGTGGTAGAAGCCAACGAGCTGATGTTCGCCCCGGCGGACATCCTGCTCGCCGTGGAGGTCGTCAGCCCGAGCACGAGGGCACGTGACCGCACATTTAAGACCGCTGAATATGCCAAAGCGGGCATCCCCACCTACTGGCGGATCGAGCCCGAGGCTCTCTACGTCTACACGCTCCAAGACGGCAGCTACGCGGGTCCCGAGGTCTACAAGGCAGGCGAGGTCGCCCAGCTCAGCACGCCCTATGAGGTCGCGTTCGACCCTGGCGACCTGGTCAGGCCGCGCGGCGCGTAGTCCCGGTGGGCGCCGGGTTCGGTGATGTGGCCCGAGCGGAGGTCGGCCTCGATCTCCTCGCGGGGGCGGTCGGAGGGCGGGCCGAGGCCGCCGCCGCCCGTGGTTTCGACGATGAACGCCTCGCCCTCCGTGAACAGGACGTTGTTCACCTTTGATGCCAGGCGTTCGACCGTTCCGTCCGCCGATCGCTTGAAGAAGCCGCCCAGCCTGCCGGGCTTGCCGCCTTCGCGGCCCGGGGGCGGGATGCGCAGGCGGTCGCCTCGGGTGGTGACGTGGCAGGGCGTCAGGAAGCGGTAGACGGTGCGCGTGCCCAGGCCGCCTCGCCAGCGGCCGGGACCGCCGGAGTCCGGGATGGTCTCCACCGACTCCACCACCAGCGGGCACCGGCTCTCCACCGGCTCGGCCTGCGGCACCGAGTTGCGGCCGATGCCGAAGTGCACGCCGGTCGCGTCCGGGCCGTCCAGGCCGCGCCGCGCGCCCACGCCGCCGAAGTCGTAGGAAAGGTGGATCCAGTACGGCGCGCCCATCGCGGCGATCGAGAACGGCTGCAGGATCCCGCTGGCCGCGATCGCCCGTTCCGGCACCGCCTCGGACAACGCCTGGATGACCGCCTCCATCGCCGCGTAGATGGGCACGAACCGGCCGCCGCACGGGTAGGGGGAACGGGCGTTCAGCAGGGAGCCCTCGGGCAGGCGGATGTCCAGGGCGCGCAGGCAGCCCTCGTTCATGGGGATCGACGGGTCCAGGAAGCAGCGCAGCGCGAACACCGCCGCGGCCAGCGACTGCGACGCCGAGGCGTTGATGGCGGCGGGCACCTGCGGGCCGGTGCCGGCGAAGTCGAGGACCGCGCCGCGGCCCGTCAGCGTGACCGCGACCTGCACGTGGTGCGGGGCGTCGGGGTCCAGGCCGTCGTCGTCGATGGGGTACGCGGCGGTGAAGCGGCCACGCGGCAGCTCGGCCAGCGCTGCCCGGGTCCTTTCCTCGGTGTAGTCCAGGTATCCGGCTATGCCGCGGGCCAGGCCGGCTTCGCCGTACTCCTGGATGAGGGCGCGCAGGCGGGTCGCTGCGACGGCGGTCCCGGACACGAGCGCGCGGACGTCGCCCATGACCTTGTCCGGGGTACGGCTGTTCGCGCGCAGCACCGCCTCGACCGAGGGCACCACGCCCGCGTCGGTGGCCAGGAGGATCGGGGGGAGTTGCAGCCCCTCCAGGAAGATGTCGGTGGCCAGCGGCGCCATGCCGCCCGCCGACAGCCCGCCCAGGTCGGAGACGTGGATCATGGTGGCGGTGAAGTAGCGCGGGACGCCGCCGACGAAGACGGGGCGGAAGACGAGCAGGTCGTTGGTGTGGACGCCGCCCCGGTAGGCGTCGTTGGTGACGTAGACGTCGCCGTCGCGCATGGCCGGGTGGTCCTTGCGCACTTCGGGCAGGGCGACCTTGAGCGCCATGCTGTTCATGAGCGTGGTGGCCATGGAGTGCGCGATCAGGGCGCCGTCGGCGTCGAGGATCGCGGCGGAGGCGTCGGAGCCCTCGACGATGAAGGTGGAGTAGGCCGAGCGCACGACGACGATGCTCGCCTCCTCGGCGGCCACGACCAGCGCGTGGCGCAGCACTTCCGCGGTCAGGTCCATGCGGTCAGGTCCGATGCGTGCTCCAGGTGTACGGCTCCCGCCCCGCCGAGGCGGGCGCGCCAGCCGGGCGGGACGACGATGGTGGCCTCCGGGTCCTCGATGACGGCCGGGCCGTCCAGGGTGGTGAAGGTGGCGCGGGTGTGCACCGGGACCTCGACGGGGCCGCCCAGATACACGGTCCTGCTTGTCGGAGCCGCCGCGACGCTCTCCGCGGGGATGCCGCCCGGCTCCGGGGTCTCGGCTTCGTGGGTGACGCGGACGCGGTAGCTCACCTGCTCGGTCGCGCCTTGCTGGGCTATGCCGTACACCTGCGTGTATTTCGCGAAGAAGCGGGCGGAGAGTGTGCCGGGGTCGTCGCTCCACTCCACGGTCAGGTCGTGCGCCTGACCCGCGAAGCGCACGTCGGCCAGCCGGGTGACCCGCAGCTCCGACAGTGGGAGGCCGAGGTCGTGGGCCGCTTCTCCGGCCAGTTCGGCGAAGATCCGGGCCGGGTCGGGCGCGGACAGGGCCGAGCGGACCCGTTCCGTCGCGGGCACCGCCGTGAGCAGGCCCGCCGCCGAGGCCACGCCGCAGTGCGCGGGCACCAGCACCTCGGTGATGCCGAAACGCTCGGCCACCCGGCAGGCGTGCATCGGCCCCGCCCCGCCGAAGGCCACCAGCGTGAAGCCGCGCGGGTCGATGCCGCGCTGCACGGTGACGACGTGCACCGCCGACGCCATCGACGCGCACACGATCTCGTGCACGGCCTCGGCCGCCTCCTCGGCCGACACCCCGAGCGGCACCGCCAGCCGTTCCATGGCCTTCACCGCCAGCGCCCGCGACAACGGGATCGACGCCGACGACAGCAGCCCGAGCACGAGGTTGGCGTCGGTGACCGTCGGATCGGAACCGCCCAGGCCGTAGCAGGCGGGCCCGGGGGAGGACCCGGCCGACCGGGGACCCACGCGCAGCGCGCCCGCCTCGTCCACCCAGGCGATGCTGCCGCCGCCCGCGCCCACCTCGGCCAGGTCTATGGCGGGCGTCTTGATCGGCACGCCGGTGCCCGCCCGCCGCCCGCCGAAGCTGCCCTTGCCGCCGACGTGGAACTCGCGAGTCAGTTCCGGGACGCCGTCGCGCACCAGGCAGGCCTTGGCGGTGGTGCCGCCCATGTCGAAGGAGACGACCGCGGGCAGCCCGGTGGCCGCGGCGGCCAGGACCCCGGCGGCGGGACCCGACTCGATCGTGGCCACCGCGCGGCGGGCGGCGAGTTCGGCGGAGATGACGCCGCCGGCCGAGTCCATGACGTGCACGGGGGCGTCGATGCCCAATTCGCGCAGGCTGCCGCGCAGGCGGCTGAGGTAGTCGGACATCAGCGGGCCGATGTAGGCGGACATGATCGTGGTCGTGGCCCGCTCGTACTCGCGGATCTCCGGCCAGACCTCGCTGGAGACGGCCACGTTGGGGACGCTCTCCCGCAGGATCGCGGCCACCTGGCGCTCGTGGACGGGGTTGGCGTAGGAGTGCAGCAGGCAGACGGCCGCCGAGGTGATGCCCCGGGCGACGATGTCCGCGGCGGCCCGCCGTACAGAATCAAGGTCCAGGGGAGTGAGTACGGCGCCGCGGCTGGAGACGCGCTCGGCCACCTCGAAGCAGTCCTCGGCGGCGACCGGCGGCGGGGGCGGGGTGAAGCGCAGGTCGTAGCGGTCCTCCTCGACGCGGGCGTAGCGGCCGAGCGGGATGACCGAGCGGAACCCGCGGGTGGTGACGAAGGCGACGCGCGCGCCCTTGCGCTCCAGGACGGCGTTGGTGGCCAGCGTGGTGGCGTGGACGACCCTGGTCACTTCTGACGGGTCGGTGAGGACGCGGCGGATTCCCGTCGTTACGCCTGATACCGGATCGTCATGGGTACTGAGTACCTTGGCCACCACGGTCCGGCCATCGGATCCGCGCCGCACCACATCGGTGAAGGTGCCGCCCACATCGACGGCGATCACGTAGCTCATCGGGTTCACCGTAGGTCGCCTAGCAAGCGCTTGTCTATGTGCCGGGACCTTGACTTATGCCGGGTGGTTGGGACGCTGTTTCTATCCATTTCGTAGGGGAGCGGAAATGTCGCGTCTCACGGCTCTGGTGGGCGCCACGGCGATGACCGTGGTCGTGCTCGGCCTGCCCGCGCTGGCTCACGAACACCCCAGCGGCATCACCGATCTGGTGACGCCGGCGGTGGTCAGGGTGGAGGCGACGGCGCACGTGGAGATCACCCTGCTGGACCACATCGGCGACCTCGTCCACGTGGAACGTGCCTACGATCTGCCGATCGGCAAGGGCACCGGCATCGTGGTCAATCCCGAGGGCGCCATCGTGACGCTCACCAGGATCGTGCAGAGCCCCGACGACGTGCGTATCTACGCCGCCAACAAGGTCTTCTCCGAGCACCACAAGGTGAAGGTCCCGGCCGACTTCAAGCGGCACAAGCTCGACGACCCGCAGCTCGACCGGCACCTGCGCGACTGCTACCCGCCCAAGCGTCCCACCGCGACCTGCATCATCAACGCCACCACCAGCATCACGATCTTTCCGAACATCTCGCCACCCGACGCCAAGGGCTTCACCGCCGAGGTCGTGAAGGCGGGCTCAGGCCCCGACACCCCCGCCGTGCTCGTCCCCACCGGCCGCGCCGACGGCAGCGTCGGCATGCCCACCGCGCCCCTCGCCGACAAGGTGCCCGACAAACCGGGCTCACCGACCAACGTCGCCGGATTCCTCGGCCGCCCCGCCGCCAAGCTCCAGCACACCGTCGAGATCGCCCACCTCGGCCAGGGCGGCGCCGGCCAGGGCGGGCGGCCCTTCTCCGACCCGGAGAAGAAAGTCGACGAACCGGTCAAGCTCGGCGGCCTCGCCGACCGCGGCATGATCGGCGCCCCGGTCATCGGCGACAAGGACGGCCACGTCATCGGCATGCTCGTCGGCGGCGGCAAGGACGCCAGGATGGTCGGCGTCAGGGAGATCACCGCCGCGCTGGCCGCGGCCGGCGTCACGCCCAGACGCGGCGCCGTCGACGCCACCTTCGAGGCCGCGCTCACCCGCTTCCACACCAAGTACTACACCGAGTCCGCGCCCGGCTTCCAGCGCGTGCTGGAGCTCTACCCCGGCCACATCGTCGCCGGGGCGCACCTGAAGACCTCGCTGGCCAAGCGCGGCACCCCCGAGGACGCCGGCACCAAGCAGACGCCGCTGCGGCAGGGGAGTTCCATCCCGCTGTGGCCGTTCATCGCCGCCGCCGGGGTGCTGTTCGTCGCGGCCCTGCTGGGCGCGTTCTTCCTGTGGCGCCGCGGCCGCGCGCCCGCCGCCGCCGCGCCGCCCCGTCCACCGGACGGCCCAGTCGCCGCGGTACGGCCCCGCCTCGACGAAGGCTCCACCGAGACCGTCGTCGTACGCCGCGACCAGGCGCTCCAGCCGACACCCAACCCCGTGCTCACCGCCCCGGAACAGCGCTACTGCACCGGCTGCGGCATGAGGCTCGGACACGGCCACCGGTTCTGCGGCTACTGCGGGCTGCCGACGTGAACGACAGATCGTTGATCGGGCAGGAGGTCGCCGGGTACCTCATCGAGAACATCGTCGGCAAAGGCGGCATGGCCGTCGTCTACCTGGCACTCGACCCGCGCCTGAGCCGGCGCGTGGCCCTGAAGATCCTCAACCCGATCCTCAGCGTCGACGACCGCTTCCGCCAGCGCTTCATCCTGGAATCGCGCACCGTCGCCAGCATCG
This sequence comes from Nonomuraea endophytica, assembly GCF_014203235.1. Taxonomy (GTDB): domain Bacteria; phylum Actinomycetota; class Actinomycetes; order Streptosporangiales; family Streptosporangiaceae; genus Nonomuraea; species Nonomuraea endophytica. The sequence continues at coordinate 139,986 of NZ_JACHIN010000013.1, forward strand.
AACACCCCAACATCATCCCGATCTACGAGGCCAACGCCGATCCCTCCGGCGTCCTCTACATCGCCATGCGCTACGTCGACGGCTCCGACCTCCGCCGCCACATCTACGACCGGGGCCCGCTGCCCGTCGCCCAGGCCAACACGATCTTCGCCCAGGTGGCGGCGGCCCTCGACGCCGCCCACGCCCACGATCTGATCCACCGCGACGTCAAACCCGCCAACATCCTGATGGCCGGCGACCACGTGTACCTGACCGACTTCGGCATCACCAAGCACCGCACCTCGATCTCCGGGCTGACCCAGACCGACCAGTTCATCGGCACGCCGCGCTACATGTCGCCCGAGCAGATCAACAAGGAGACCGTGGACGGGCGGTGTGACCAATACGCCCTTGCCTGCGTGGTCTATGAGGCCTTGACGGGGCGGCTGCCGTTCCAGCGGGACAACGACATCGCGCTGCTGTGGGCGCACCTGGCCGAACAGCCGGCGCCGCTGTCGCAGGTACGGCCCGACCTGCCGCTCGAGGTGGACGGGGTGATGATGCGGGCCCTGGCCAAGGCGCCGGAACAGCGTTACCCGAGCTGCACCGCGTTCGTGGCCGCGCTGCGCGACGCGATCAGCGGCCACGTCCCGGAGACCGCGCCGCGCGCGCAACTGCCCATCTTCCGATCCGCTGGAGGCGCCGTTTCGGGCAGCGGCGCGGTCGCGAGGCCGATACCGCGAGGCGGCAAGCTGCCCATCGTGCTGACCGCCCTGATGGCGGCGGTGGCGGCGCTGGTCCTGGCGGTGCTGGTGCTGATGAACCAGCGATCCGACGCGTGGACCGGCTACGGGCAGACGGCGGCTGCCCCGCTGACGTTCGACCACCCGGCAGACTGGACGGCCATCACGCACGGGGACCTGTTCGCGGTGGTTTCGCCACGGGCGGCCGAGTTCGAGTCACTGTTCGTGTCGGGGGCCAGCGCGGACTGGTCAAAGGTGGCCCCGATCATCGCGGAGGACCCGGAGTCGGCGTCCGGCGTATACGTCCAGCTCTCGGACACGCTGGACGGCACCGCCACGGCCGACCAGATGAAGTCGACGCTGGAGGGTCTGTTGCCCGGCCAGGTGACCATCCCACGCAACCCGGTGGAGGACCAGGCAGGCAGCAGCCAGGCCCGCAGCTTCCAGGGCACCCTCCAGGACCCCCGAGGCGGATCGAGACTGGGCTTCGTCGGCTACGTGGTCGACCGTCCGGCCAAGCCGATGCTGCTCCTGTATTTCTGCGCCCGAGCCACCTGCGACGACGCCACGCAGGTTCGGGTGCGGCAGTCCGTACGGGTGGGCTAAACGGTCCTCGCGCTTCGCGCTCGGGCTCCTCTCACGGGGGAGCCCAGCTCTCCCGCGCCCCCTCGCCGGGGGGCCTCCCGGCCCCCGGTCCCCCGAGCGCTGGCCGGGTTCCGTGGCTCAAGAGCATGGAGCTCGCTACGCTCGCGCGCCTTTCCGGGTTTCCCCACCCGTTATCCCGATCGGTGGCCGGCCAGCTGGACCCCACCCAACCAGGAGATTCTTCATCCCAACCGCTAGTTGACCAACCACCGATGGACCCAACCAGACCGGACCCCTCGCGGTAGTCCCTGACACGATCCGGCAACGCCTCCCCTTCCTGGCACCATCAAGGAAGGCGTCCCAGAGGGATGCGCTGACGACATGCGGGGGCTGATCGGGCGCTCGGTGTCGCGGATGCCAAAGCGTCCTTACCAGCAGGTCGCCGCCGAGCTGCGCGAACGCATCCTCTCGGGCCAGATCCCGCCAGGCCCCCGGAACCCCAGCCTGGTCGAGCTGGAGGCCGAGACCGGTGGCCTCGCCCGCGACACGCTCCGCAAAGCGGTCAAGGTCCTCAAGGACGAGGGCCTCGTAGAGACCGAGCCCGGCATGGGCATCTATGTGGTCGAGCGGGCCTAGGTCAGCCACACGTCCTGTTTCGACGGGGTGACGAGCATCCGGTACGCGGACCTGTCCGGCCGGCCGCCGCGCAGCCACTCCATGAACGCCGTCTCCAGCTGCGTCCAGAGCTGGCGGGCGCCGCTCTGGACGACCTCGGTGTCCTCGCCAGGACGGATGGTCGCGATCGCCCAGCCGTCGTCGCGCAGGTCCCGCAGCCGCATGACCCAGCCGCTTCCGTCGGCCAGCACCTCGCGTCCGGCCGACGTGATGGCGATGTGCGGGGCGGTGGCGGCCAGCCCCAGCCCGAACCCGCGGTTGAGCGCGGCCCAGGCTTCGCGGGGGTCGGTCCGCGTGGTGGTCGTGACGCTGTCGGCGCTGTCGTCCGGGAACGTCGACCACGCGTCGCGCTGAGAGCGGAGCATCATGAACCCGCAGTCGTTGTGGAAGGTGCCGATCGCGGTCCCGTCGTCGAGCACGTCCAGGCGTAGTTGCATGCCCCATTGGCCGGGCATCGGCATCCATGGCAGGACGATCGAGCCGCCGGGCCGGGTCTGCTCGACCCACGCGTAGGGGATGTCGCGCACTCCGCAGGTGACGTGTACGCGGTCGTACGGCGCATGGTCGGGCCAGCCGAACTGGCCGTCGCCGACGATGACCTCGACCACCCCGCCGATCCGCCGGAGGTTCTCCTCGGCGGCGTCGGCCACGGCCTTGTCGACCTCGATCGTGGTCACCTGGTCGTCGCTGAGCCGCCACGAGAGCAGGCCGGCAGTCCAACCGCTGCCGGTGCCGATCTCCAGGACGTTGTGGTGGCGTTCCAGGTCGAGCAGGTGAAGCATCTCGGCGACGACGTGCGGGGACGAGACCGATGAGGTGGGGTAGGCGCTGATGTCGGCCACGTCGGTGGTGCCTTCGCCGCGCTGGGTGATGATGGCGGTGTTGGTGTAGACGGCCTTCCACCAGTTGGTGGGGTCGTGGTCGCGGCTGATCGCGTGGTCTGGAGTGTCGTACTGCGGCTGCGCCCAGGCGTGTTCGGGGACGAACAGGTGCCGGGGTATCTCGTCGAACGCGCGCAGCCAGAGGCGCTGGCGCGCATCGTCGGAGTCGAGTACGCCGGAGGAGATCAGATAGGCGGTCAGGTCCGACGGGCCATACGCGCCGGTCACGGTCATGACGCCACCTTGCGTCGGTCGTCGGGCGGGGGCGGCGGCGGGTCGCCGCCTGGAGGTCTGCAGCCGAGTGCCGGATCGCAGCCGGGACGGCACTTCGGCTCGCACTGGCCGTCTCCGTCGGGCTCGCACGGCGGCATGCGCCGCGCGTGGACGCCCGAGTCGGCGGCAAGACGGTTGGCGCCAGCGTACAACTCGCCCAGGCCGAGGTCGCGGAGATTGCCGGCCTTGAGCCAGCGACCGAGCGGGCACGGGGTGACGGTGCCATCCGGCAGGATCGCGGCGATACCGTCGCCGCACCGGCCGCACAGCTCGGAGGCGTCGCAGGCGGCACGGGCGGGGCGGCCGAGGAGCCGCATCCGGTCGATGCCGACGTCCGTGACGCCGAGCTGCGCGAGCTCGGCCTTGGCCTGGTCGACGCGCTGGCCGTTGACGACGCCCACGATGCCCACGCGGATGGGGATGCCCATGGTGACCGCCTGCGCGATGTTGCGGCGGGTGAGGTGCAGAGTCTTGCGGCCGGTGATCTGCCGGTGCTGGTCGGGGTCGTCGGTGTAGTAACTGGTGGCCAGGCGCACGCCGGGCTGGGCGAACACCTCCCACATCGCGGGGGTGGCGTGGACGAGGTTGGTGTACACCTCGGTCTCAAGCCCGTCGCCGAGCGCGTGCCCGATCAGCGTCGGCAGGTCGCGGTGGAGCGTGGGTTCCCCGCCGATGAACTGCACCATGCGGGCGCCCAGCGTGCGGGCCTGCGTGATGGCCGTGACCCATTCGGCGGCGGTCATGGTGCCGTGGGTTCCGTCCGGCCCGGAGCCGGCGTAGCAGTGGGTGCAGGACAGCTGGCACTTGCCGGTGATCTCAGCCCAGAAGAAGTCCAGGGCGGGTGGTGCCGTGCTCATAAGGTCCTCCTGATGAGACGGGGTGACCCCGCCCGGGTCAGCCTTCACACTGCGGGCCGGGCGGGGCCACGTCAGCCGGGAACCGTGGGGGTAGATCCCGGGCTTGTGGTGGCCCGCGGGCTGGTGGACCCGGCGGGCCGGTCCGGCGATGGCAGCAGCCGGACGCTTGCGTGGGTGGTGGCCCTGCCCCGTCACCCCTCCAGAGCGGGACAGGGCCACCACCCGCCCGGCCGCGGCAGCTTTCGGCGTCTGCCACGGCCGGACTGTCATTGGGAGGCCGCCTGGCGGACGGCCTGGAACCGCATCACCTCGCGCCCGAGGCGGGCTACGAGCTCCGCGGCGGATGGTGCGGTGATTACCACGCTGATGCCTGCCCGCGCGAGGTCCGAGGTGAGGGGCCTGCGCAGCCGGGCGGTCCACTGGCCGTCCTCGACCGTGATGTCCCAGCCGGGGTAGTCCTGTCGCAGGAGGTTCAGCTGCCGGTCGGGTGAGGGCAGCGCGGCGTCGGCAGCCTGGGAAACGGTCTGGCCGCCGCCGCGCTGGGTCATGAAGTGCTCCCTGCGGCCAGGCTGATGATTCCCAGCTCGGCACGAGCTTCGTCCTGTTCCACCACGAGTCGGCGCAGTTCGTCGGCTGAGCCGGCCCCCACGGTCCGGCTCAGGCCGTGGGCGACGGTCTCCTCGACAGGCGCGTCGTTGATCCGGGTGGCATACCAACCGGCCTGAGCACCTTGCTCATCGCGACCACGCCAGAACTTCCAATCAGGAAGGTCCTTGCGGAATCCGTCGAGCTGTTGGCCTGGAGCGTGGCGGTCGCACGCAACCACGTTCCAGGGACGGCCTCGATACGTGATCTGGCCAGCTGCATGCAGAGGCCGCGATACAGAGCCGCAGCGAATGCAGGCTTCGCCGTGGAGACGAACAATGCTTATCTCGGGCGCTCGCGTGACCTTGGACACCGGGGCAATCCGATCTGTCGCCGTTGGACAACCTGATGATCCGGTGTGCATCTGGCGACAGGTGACCCAGTGTGGGTCACCTGGATTGCGTGATCAGACGGCGTGGCACCATTCCGCGAAGCTGCTCAGCGATTCGGCGTCGGCCCGCTTGAGCCGGCGCAGCGTGGCGGCGTCCTCGCGCACCCAGCGATGGTCTCTGGTGTGCTGTGGCGCGATCCTTCTGGCCACCTTGAGCGACTCGAAGGCGTCGTCTGGCAGGCCAGCCCACAGCTGGGCTCGGCCGAGTTCGATGTAGAAGCCGCTGCGCCGTTCAGCTGGTAGATCTGGTGGAGGTACCCATTCGCGAGCGACGTCGAGTGCGCGTTGCACGTGGTCGCTGCCGAGACTCACCGCTACGGAGACCTCGTGGATCCTGACGGAACAGGGACCGAAGGCGGTGCCGGCGTAGATGCCCTCGGCCACCTGGTCGCCGAGGTGTCGAGCCTGGGTGAGGTGGAAGTCCGCAGCGTCGACGTCGCCGGCCCGGCCCGCGATGACCGCGGCCCTCATGTGGAGTGCCCCAAGTGCCGCGATGGACGGCGCCAGCGTCGGTGGGGGTGCGGCATCCATAGCCCGCTGCAGAGCGCGCAGTCCCGACGAATGCGCGTACGCCGCGAAGAACGTCTCGGTTCGTACGTAGGCGACCACGCTGTCGATCAGGCGATCGTCGGTGTGTGGCGCCGCCCAGCGCATCAGGTCGATGAGCCGGGCTGACAGATCGTGGGCGCCATGTTTGTAAGCCACGGCATCGGCGGAACGGCAGGCGGACACGAGCAGTCGCGCGATCTCTGGCTGCTGCTCGCTGGTCGCGGTATGGAAAGCGCGGAAGAGCTCGGTGAGCAGTTCCGGCACGTGGCGCACGATCCGCACATACTGCGCGGCCAGCCTCCATGAAGCAGACTCCGCGACCGAGGCTTGCAACTCTTCGAGTGCGCGGACGGGGCCGTCCTCGGGCACGTCGTAGGCAGCGATGACCGCAGACAGATCAGGCAGCGCGTGCTGGATCCGGGCGCTGGCCTGGGCGCGGTCCGCCAGCAGTATCGACGGGTCGAGCCCAAGGCCGGCCGCGATGGCCTCCAACACACTGTCGCCCGCACCGCGGGCGCCGCGTTCGATCTTTCGGAGAGTGCCTACATGGATGCTCGCGGCGTCAGCGAGCTGCTGTTGGGTCATGCTCGCGACGCCCCGGTGGTACGCGATGCGTCGACCAATCCCGCTGCTGGGGGGCATGGGGAGCTCGATTCCGGAGACGTCTATCTCGGACTGTAGCGAGCCGACTACCAACTTGCCCAGTTAGCGCGCTATTCTGCGGCGATCGTGACGAGTTCGGCGAGGCTGTTGATCCGCCAGTCCGCCGCAGCCGCCGCCGGGTCGTCTGCCCACAGGTGCCCCCATGGGCCGCGACGGATGTGAGCCGTGCGCATCCCGAGGGCGCGTGCGGGGGTGATGTCGTTGGCGGGATGGTCGCCGACGTAAATGGTGGCGGCCGGAGCGGATCCGGTGAGCTCCAATACTCGGGTGAAGAAGGCCGGGTCCGGCTTGGAGACGCCCCATTCACCGGAGGTGGCAATGGCGTCGACGGGCAGGTTCAGGCGCCGGAGTAGGTCGGCGGCGCGAACGGTCTGGTTGCCCGCGACCACGATTCGGTGGCCGGCCTCTCGGAGAGCGGCCAGAGCGGGGCGAACGTCGGGATAGAGGTCGGCTTCGTCAAGGACCTCGCCGAGACCTGCCGCTTCCCGGGCCGCGTACTCGGCGGCGATGTCCACATCGGGATCCAAGAGCCGGATGGCGTCGGCGTTGTCGCGGCCTTGCGCTACGACGGCCCCGACCAGGGCAGACAGAGTGTGTCGAGGGACTTCGAGCCAGTCGGCCCAGGCTGCCCAATAGCGGTCGTCGCGGACGATGGTTTCACCGACGTCGAGGACGATGGTCATCACGTGCATGAGCATAGGTGGCCGCACGACCAGGTGACGCCTGGGAAGGCGGTCGTCTTGGCCGTGTGACGTTTTCCCTCGCCGAGCTCCACGTCATCGCCCCCGATTGCGAGTGACTCTCGCATGCCGTCACGATAACTCCGCATTTGTGCGTGATCACGCCCTTTGTTCCTTACGGGGAGATAAGCCTTCTACGGGCGCGGAGTCCTTCGCTCGGCGGTGCTGCCGTGGCGCTGGCGGCCATGCCCGCGGCGCGGGCATGCGGGGGAGATCCGCGCTCGGTTCGGAGGGCACGGATAGGCTTAGAACCCGGGGCCAATCTGGCGCTGTGCCTCGGCTGGCGTGCCGTACAACTCGTGGTAAACCTCGCGTAGTTCGTCAGCCTCCGGGATACCGTGCTGCTCGACACCCACGATGACCTCCTTGGCCCGCCAATAGTTCGAGGGGACGAGCAGCCGCGTCGTCATCGCCTGCAGCGCGACGTGCCCCGCCTCACCCGGCTCGTCGGTGGCGAGCAGAGCCAGCGCGAGGTCCAGACGCGCGGAGGCGGCGCGGCGCGGTCGCGGCCCGCCGTCCTCCCGAGACTCCAGGCGGTAGAGCACCTGGCGCGCGTACTGCACGGCTGCCGGGTCTCGAAGCCACGACAGGGTCGTGACCGTGTACGCCTCGCTCTTGACTGGGTCGTAGCGGAAGTGGTGCTCTGGCCGGTCCGGCATTGGCATCGGCGAGACGAGCTGCTGAATCCGGGTGAGCGCATCCCGCGTCTCCGGACCCTTGCCCATCCGTGCCCACGCCCGCCCCTCCTGGCCGGTCGCCTGGATGTAAGCGGAGCTGCTGCGCGGCGCCACATCCTGTGCGCCCCGGGAGAGGACCATGGCGTGGTGGTATTCGCCCTCGGTGAGGGCTTGCCACGCCTCGGTCTCCAGGCACCAGGCCCTGATCTCCTGGTGCTCAGCGTGGCAGGCCAACTGGGCGGCGGTCCGGAGCCGTGCGGCGGCGGCGGGATATTGGCGCAGGTCGATGTGGCAGGTCGCGCCGAGTAGAGACAGCCAGCCTCCAGTCACAAGCAGCCGCCGGTGCTCGGTGAGGGTCTTCTTGCCATCAAGGAGGCGGCCGACGTACTCCAGGTGTCGCCTCACACGTCCCAGGAGCTGGGCGGGTGGTGTGCGCGGGTAGGCGGATGCCAGGTCGTCCACCGCGAGTTCCAGCCGTTCCAGGGTCTCCCTACCGACGTCGCTGGCTGCCGCCCGGCGGGCGAGTTCTATCGCGTCGATCTCGTCGCCGAGGTCGGCATCGTCAGCCGGATCGCCGAAGAATGCATGCTCGCTAAGGCCATACACGCGGCAGTACAGCTCGGCGTACTCGTCGTCGGGCCGGTGCTTGCCGCTCTCGTGGTCGCGGATACGGCGCACCACGCTTTCCGGTTCGGGAAAGGGCCTGTTCGCTGCTGTGGCCAGTTGAACGGCGAGGTCTCGCTGAGACCATCCGCGCCTCGTCCGTTCGGCGCGTAGCCGACGTGACCAGGCGGGAACTTCGCTCATCGCGGGTACCTCCGGAGGGCGGGGCGGACACGGCGGATATCCGGGCTCCGCCTCCAGTGTCCTCTTCGCAGTCGTATCACAGGCGGCTGAGATGGGTCTCGTGGATGAACCCGCAGGCAGTGCCCCAGACACGATCGTCGCGACGTGCCGCGAAGCCATGGAGTACACCTTTGCCGAGCAGTTCGAGCACTGGCGGCGACTGCTGGGCTCCTCGCTCCGGGAGCGGGATGTCGAGTTCCGACTCGCTGAGATCGCGTGGGTCTCAGCCATGCACCAGACCACCTACAGCCACTCCATGGCCTCCGCCACCGGGGCGCTGCTTCAGCAGGCCCCGATCACTGCCGTGGTGGATGCGCTGGGCGTGGTCGACGCCGAGGGGTTGGCAAAGTTGTGGCGGCCGTGGGCGGCCGGGCAGAGCGTCCTGCTCGTCCAGGGCTACGGTGTGGTGGCGCCGCAGGACTGCGCGCGGGTCGGTCGGCTGCTGGCCGCGGAGCAGTTGTGAAGACGCGTACCCGGCGGGGTCTGCGCATCCCCGATCAGACCCTCTGGACGGGAGAGCGCCGCGCTCTGCCCTTGGCGTTCCGGTGGGACCCGGCGGTGGACGACATCCGGTTGTCCTACGTTGACCCTGCGGACGACGACTTCGAGCAGGGCGTCCTGTGGGTCCGCCACGGCCAGGACCGGGCTGGCCTGTACAGGTGGAAGGCGGTCAACACCCCGCGCACGCGGGTGATGCTGCGGGATCACTTGTGCATGGTGGACTCCGCGTCATGCGTCCGCGACGACGGCCGGATCTCGTGGCTGTTCGTCGACGACCCCGCCACAGCGCCGGACGGAACGCCCATCACGAACCTGCCGCCCACGTGCCCAGCGTGTATCCCCGAGTCGTTGAAGACGTGCCCTCGGCTGGTCGAGCGGTTCCGCATCGTCTCCGTGGCCGCGACCGAGCCGTACGCCGTGACGGCAGACCTGTACATGCCGAGCGAGTTCGATGAGACGCCGGTCAAGTTCGCGCACGAGGTGAATATCCCGTACGGCCAGGGTCACGACCGGCTGTTGCGCGTGGCCCTGGGGAAGCAGCCGTGGGTGCGGCTGATCGACATGCGCGACGAGCCCGCCGTGGTGATTGCCTCGGCCAGCTGTTCTTTGGTGAGGCCCCTTTGGCTGCGAAGTCTGCGCGATTCGCAGCCATAGAGCTGGGGTGGGGTACCTCCGGCATCAGAGTCGTGAGTGGCCATCGTGAAGCTCCGCGGGACTACGCGTAGGCCCATGGATGCCGGGGCCGTCGGCCAACCGGTCACGCTTACGCGAGGGGTCCGGTCTGGTTGGGTCCATCGGTGGTTGGTCAACTAGCGGTTGGGATGAAGAATCTCCTGGTTGGGTGGGGTCCAGCTGGCCGGCCACCGATCGGGATAACGGGTGGGGAAACCCGGAAAGGCGCGCGAGCGTAGCGAGCTCCATGCTCTTGAGCCACGGAACCCGGCCAGCGCTCGGGGGACCGGGGGCCGGGAGGCCCCCCGGCGAGGGGGCGCGGGGGAGCTGGGCTCCCCCGTGAGAGGAGCCCGAGCGCGTCAGCGCGAGGACCATGGTTAGTCGATGGCCTGGTAGAGGGTGGTCCAGAAATCGGTCATCAGGCGGGCCGGGGCCGGGACGGTGTAGCCGACCTGGGTGAGGAGGATGCCGGTGAGCTGGTTCTCGGGGTCGGCGTAGGTGGAGGTGCCGCTGCCGCCGTCCCAGCCGAACTGGCCGATGGGGGCGTAGTCGTTGCGCTGGGTGCGGACCGCCATGCCGTAGCCCCAGCCGCCCTGCTGGCCCTGGCCGAAGGAGATGTGGACGTTCTCGGTGGCCATGGCGTGCCTGGCCGCCTGCTGCTCGGGTGCGAGGGTGTTGGTGGTCATCAGTTGTACGGCGGGGCGGGACAGGATGCGCTCACCCTGGTGCGTGCCGCCGTTGAGCAGCATGCGGAAGTAGGCGTGGTAGTCGTCGGCGGTGGAGACCAGGCCGCCACCGCCGCCCTGGAACGCCGGCGGGGCGCTCCAGCGTCCGCCCTTGGCCTCGTCCCAGACCTGGAACTCGCCGGTCTGCGGGTCGGGGGCGTACAGGGTGGGCAGGCGGTCGATCTTGTCGGCGGGGACGTGGAAGGCGGTGTCCTTCATGCCCAGCGGCTCGAAAACGCGCTCGCGCAGGAAGTCCTCGAACGGCCGGCCGGTGACGCGCGAGACGAGCACGCCGGCCAGGTCGCTGCTGATCTGGTACTGCCAGCGCTCGCCGGGCTGGTGCATCAGCGGAAGTTCGCCCAGGCGGCGCATCCACTCGTCCTGCTCGGGCACCGGCGTCGGCAGGTTGGGCGTGAGGCCCCGCTCGAAGATCGCGCCCATGATCGGGGTGCCCAGCACGGTCATGTCCATGCCGAGCCCGAAGGTGGAGGCGAGCACGTCGCGGACGGTGATCGGCCGACGGGCCGGCACGGTGTCGTCGAGCTGGCTGTCGATGCTCCTGAGCACCTGCCGGTCGGCCAGCTCCGGCAGCCACTCCTGGACCAGGTCGTCCAGCCGCAGCCTGCACTCGTCCAGCAGCACCATCGCCGCCGCGATCGTGACCGGCTTGGAGGTGGAGGCCATCCGGAAGATCGTGTCCCGGCTCATCGGCGCGCCGCCGTCGTGCCGCATCGTCCCGATGGTCTCGACGTGCGTCTCGTCACCGCGGCTGACCAGGGCGACCAGCCCGGGGATCTGCCCGGACTCGACGTGCCGCCCCAGCACCTCACGCACCCGGCGCAGGCCCGACTCGGAGAAGCCGCTCTTGCCGTGTTCCATCATGATCTCCTCGTTTTCAGTGTTCGATGCGCCAGGCGCCGGGCCCTGAGGCCGCGATCGCCGCGCTGTTCATGAGGTAGACGATCGCCGACCGCCTTGACGCCGGACCGTCGTCGTGCTGACACGGCCGCTGACACGCCGCCGCTTCAGCAGCCGAGCCGGTCGGCGATCACGTCCAGCACCTGCCGCAGATCGCGTGACATGCGGGTACGCAGGCCGATCTCGGCGATCCCGCCGGCGAATCCCGGATGGCCGGGCAGGACCTGGTACACGCGACGGGTCACCCGGGCCCCTTCGGGGCAGGCGGTGACGGCGTGCACCCCGGCGTACCAGCTCCGCACCGCCAGCCTGGACCGGGCCGGGTCCACCTCGATCTCCACCGGCTCCACCGGTCCGGCGAACTCGGCGCGATAGGCGCCGGTGCCGGAGCCGGCCACCACGCTCATCGCTCCCTGCCGTGCCGCCGAGGCCCTGGCCAGCACCAGCAGGTTGTCATCGCCCACCCGCCCCGCGGTGACGGCGAGCAGGAGCTCGGCCACCGCCGCCACGGGCGCGGCGAGCGTCCCGTCCACTTCCCACCTGGCAGCGCGTCCAGCTCGGCGAGCAGGGAAGGTGTCGTGTGCATGGCCCAGAGCCTTGATCCGGCGGGCGGTCCGGGACAAGCCGCGTCAGGCCTCGCGGGACACGAGACATCCCGGCGACACCCTGCCGACCTGCGCCGTCACCCCGCCGCACGGCCGTCGCGCAGGTGTCCCGGGACGGGACACCCGTGCAACACGGCCGTACCGGCTATCTGAGCATGGGCCCGCAGCAGGTGGAGGGGATCGCGCGGGCGTCCAGGGACTGGGTGCCGGACGAGAGGCCCAGCTCGACGGCGAGCTCCAGAGCCCGCCCGAGGTGCCGCTCCGCCGCGCCGTGGTCGCGCAGGCTCCGGCCGGCCGGTCAGGTCACGCAGCTGCCGTAGCCGCCCCGCCAGCTCCTCGCTCACTCTCTATCAGCCTTCCTCAGCGTCATACCGCCCAAACGGCCACTAAGCATGCCATGAAGGTGCGAAGCGGATCACGACCTCCATGGCTTCGGGGTCGTAGAAAGCGCGTATGTCCGGAGATGCCGCCACCATCGGCATGCCGCGGGCGCGGGAGGGCCGCCGCCAGCATCGACGCCTTCGGTGCCCACCCTCGGATCATGAAGGGACTAGCGTTGCACCCCCACCCTTCGTGTATATTTTCCGTCAATAGGTGACTTTGGCAGGAGATATTTCATGAAGTCATTCCCCAAGGTGCTCTTCGACGAGGCCCACAGCGAGTCGTGGACCATCCGGCGCGACGTCGCCGAGGCGATGAACCCGGGCCACCCCGACGACAACAGCTACGCGCGCGCCGCCGCGCAACTGCGACACCTTGGGCATACCGTCACCGCCCACACCACCGGCGCCCTCGACCAGGGAACGCTCCAGGACAAGGACGTCCTGGTCATCGCGCACCCGTCGGGCGAGCGCTGGGAGCGCACCACCGGCCACGGCAGCCCGGTCTTCTCCGCCGCCGAGCTGGACGCCATCACCGCCTACGTCGAGGACGGCGGCGGACTGGTCGTGCTGGCCGAGGAGGAGCAGGACAAGTACGGCAACAACCTCAACGACCTGCTCGCCCGCTTCGGCGTGACCGTCGAGCACACCACGGTCCGCGACCCAGGCAACGCCCACCGGGACGTCGCCACCTGGGTCCTGGCCGCGAAGAACACCTCCGACGGCCTGCTCGCCGGCGTCAGGGAGGCCTGCTTCTACCGGTCGGGCGTCCTGTCCGCCGACGGGGCCACCGTCCTGTTCGCGTCCTCGCCGTCCGCCACCCCGGCCGCCGCCCCGCTGGCCGTGGCGCGCGCGTACGGCAAGGGCCGCGTGGTCGTCTTCGCCGACTCCGACCTGTTCGGCGACGACTCCATCGAGGACTACGACCACCGCCGCCTCTGGGGCAACGTGGTCACCTGGGCCGCGCGCGTACCGGGTGACGACCGGGCGGCGACGGGCACGGACGAGGCCAAGGCCGCCGGGTTCGCCGCGCTCAAGGCCACGGTCGAGGAGCTGCGCCCGCTGCAGGTCAAGGACGGCTCGGTGCCGGAGGAGAAGGAGCGGGCCAAGGAACTCGTCGACTCGATCGCCCGCCAGGTGGGCGGGATGTCGGCGCACTTCCCGCATGACGCCGCCTACCTCCAGGCGGTTCAGGCCGACCTGCGCCAGTGGTCGGAGCAGGACCTCGGCGTCCCCGACTTCCTCGGGTCGCTGGAGCTCTTCCACCCCGACACCCAGCGCGTGGACGGGCTGGAGCACCTGGTGGTGTTCCCGATGTACACGCAGAACGGCAACCCCAACCGCAACGTCGAGGCCGTCTGGATCCGCACGATCTGGCCCGACTGGCTGGCCGGGCTGGAGGCCGGAGGCTACGACAACCCGATGTTCGTGCCGATCGCCTTCGAGGACTTCACCTCGGGCTACGACACCCACTCGGCCGTGCTGTTCCCCGAGACCGTCGCGGTACGGCAGGCGCCCCAGCGCTTCACCTGGGGCGGCATCTTCGCCGACCGCGAGGCGGCCAGGTTCCGCGCGGTCTCCGGCGCCGCCGCCGCCACGCTCAAGCTGGACCTGCCCCCGGACGCCGCCCGCCTGCTGGCTTCCCAGCAGCTCGCCCAGGACACGTTCGTCATGTGGGACCTGATCCACGACCGTACCCACAGCCACGGTGACCTGCCGTTCGACCCGTTCATGATCAAGCAGCGGATGCCGTACTGGCTCTACTCGCTGGAGGAGCTGCGCTGCGACCTGACCGCGTTCGGCGAGGCGGTGAAGCTGGAGAAGGACGGGGTGCCGCACGCCCGCTACGTGCAGCACGCGATCCTGTTCGACCGGCTGTTCCGCTTCCCGATCACCGGTGCCCGGGTGCGCAACTACGACGGGCTCGGCGGCCAGCTGCTCTTCGCGTACCTGCACCGCAACGACGTCGTGCGCTGGACCGACAACCGGCTCACGATCGACTGGGAGCGGGTCGCCGACGGCGTCGCCGACCTGCGCGGCGAGGTGGAGAAGCTCTACCGCGACAGCATCGACCGGTCCAAGATCGCGCACTGGCTGGCCGCGTACGACCTGGTCAGCGCCTACGTGGAGCCGAACCCCGCCTCGACCTGGTCCAAGGGCATCCAGGCGCTGCCGGAGGAGCAGAAGGCCAAGGTGGACGCGGTGCTGTCGGACGAGTTCCCCCTGAGCATGTTCTACGAGGCGCTGCGCCGTAAGCTCGCAGACGTCGTCGAGAGCACCAAGGGGATCCGCGCATGATCATCCTCATCACCGGCGCCGCCGGGCCCACCGGCCGGGCGGTCGCCGAGCACTTCGAGAAGCAGGGCCACACCGTCGTCGGCGTGGACAAGGACGACGTCGACCTGCTGGACCGCGCCGCCGTACAGGCGCTGGCCGAGCGCGTCGACGCCGAGCACGGCCGCGTCGACGGGGTGGTGCACCTCGTGGGCGGCTGGCGCGGCGGCAAGACGTTCGCCGACACCGACCTGGACGACTGGAACCTGCTGCACGACCTGCTCGTGCGCACCCTCCAGCACGTCACGCTGGCCTTCGAGCCGCTGCTGCGCAAGAGCGGCAACGGCCGGTTCGCGATCGTCTCGGCCAAGGCCGCCGAGACGCCCACCGCGGGCGGCGCCTGCTACGCCGCGGCCAAGGCCGCGTCGGAGGCGTGGACCAGGTCGCTGGCCGACGCGCTCAGGGACACCGGCTCGGCCGCCGTTATCCTGGTGGTGAAGGCGCTGGTCAACGACGCCATGCGAGCCGCCAAACCGGAGGCCCGGTTCGAGGGGTTCACCGACGTGCGTACTCTCGCCGAGGCCATCGGCGGCCTCTACGAGCGCCCGGCCGCGCAGATCAACGGCACCCGATTGGACCTCACCGCGTGATTTCCCGGCACGACCCAGAACTGAAGGCGTTCGCGAGCGACAACTACGCGGGCGTCCACCCGGAGATCCTGGAGGCCATCGCCCGCGCCAACGGCGGCCACCAGATCTCCTACGGCGAAGACGTCTACACCGAGGCGCTCCAGGGCGTCTTCCGTCGGCACTTCGGCGAGCGGGCCCAGGTCTACCCGGTCTTCAACGGCACCGCCGCCAACGTGGTCTCGCTGCGCGCCATGCTCGACACGTGGCAGGCGGTCGTCTGCGCCGACACCGCCCACATCCACACCGACGAGGGCGGCGCGCCGGAGGTGGCGGGCGGCATCAAGCTGTTCACCGTCCCCACCCCGGACGGCAAGCTCACCCCGGAGCTGATCGACACGCAGGCGTGGGGCTTCGGCGACGTGCACCGCGCCCAGCCCGGCGTCGTGTCGATCTCCAACACCACCGAGCTCGGCACCGTCTACACCCCCGCCGAGATCACCGCGATCTGCGAGCACGCCCACGGGCTCGGCCTGAAGGTCCACCTGGACGGCTCCCGCCTCACCAACGCCGCCGCCGCGCTGGACGTGCCCCTGCGCGCGCTGACCACCGACGCGGGCGTGGACGTGCTCTCCTTCGGCGGCACGAAGATCGGGCTGCTGTACGGCGAGGCCGTCGTGGTGCTCAACCCCGACGCGGCCCGCGGCGTCGACTACATCCGCAAGACCTACATGCAGCTGTCGTCCAAGATGCGGTTCGTCTCGGCCCAGTTCGAGGCGCTGCTCGGCGGCGACCTGTGGTCGCGCAACGCCAAGCGGGCCAACGCCATGGGCCGCCGCCTGGCCGAGGCCGTGCGCGACATCCCCGGCGTCGAGGTGCCCAGGCCGGTGGAGGCCAACGCGGTCTTCGCCATCCTGCCGCCGGAGGTGACGGAGCGGCTGCAGAAGCGCTTCCGCTTCTACACCTGGAACTCGGCGATCGGTGAGGTGCGCTGGATGTGCTCCTTCGACACCACCGAGGCCGACGTGGACGCCTTCGCCGCCGCGGTGCGCGAGGAGATGTCGGCCTGAGCCGTCAGGGGTGCTCGCGCAGCGCCAGGCGGGCGGCGTGGTAGCCGCCCATGCCGTGCGCCCCGCCGCCGGGCGGGGTGGAGGCGGAGCACAGGTAGACGCCGGGCAGCGGCGTGCGCCACGGCGCCGGTGACCACACCGGTCTTTTCACGAACTGGCCGAGTGAGCCGGTGCCGCCGTTGATGTCGCCGCCGACCAGGTTCGGGTCGAACCGTTCCAGGTCGGCGGTGTTCATCGTGTGCCGGGCCAGGACCCGCTCGCGGAAGCCGGGCGCGAACCGCTCGATCTGCGCCTCGATCGCCGCGCTCATGTCGGCCGGCGAGCCGCGCGGCACATGGCAGTAGGCCCACAGCGTGTGCCCGCCCCGCGTGGGATCGGCCGCGTACGGCTGCACCAGCAGCACGTACGGCCGCGGCGAGTGGCGTCCTGCCGACACCTCGGCCTCGCTCAGCGCGATCTCCTCCAGCGTGCCGCCCAGGTGGACGGTGCCCGCCCGCGCCACCTCCGGATCACTCCAGGGCACCGGACCGTCGAGCGCCCAGTCCATCTTGAACACGCCCGGCCCGTACCGGAAGCGCCGCAGCCGGTCGCGGTAGCCGGTGGGCAGCTCGGCCATCCGCAGGAACTGCCGGGGCGTCACGTCGAGCATCACGATCGGGGCGTCCAGCTCGCGCAGGTCGCGCACCCGGTGGCCGCTCACGGTGATGCCCCCGAGCCGCCTCAGCCGCTCCACCAGCGCGTCGGCCAGCACCTGCGAACCGCCTCTGACCAGCGGCCAGCCCACCATGTGCGCGCTGGCGGCGAGCAGCATGCCGTACCCGCCCGTGATCGGCGCGCGCAGGTCCAGCACCGAGTGCGCGGCCATGCCCGCCAGCAGCGCCCGCCCCTCGACGGTGCGGAACAGCGCGCGCCCGAGCACGGTCGCGGGCAGCGCCCCGAGCAGCCCGAACCGCGCCGCCGCCACCGGAGCCCTGGGCGGCGAGAGCGGCGACAGCAGCGTCTCGACGAGCGGCAGGCCCGCGCGGGCCGCCGCCCCGATCGACGCGCGCCACGCCGCCGCGTCCCGCCCCAGCCCTTCCGCGGTACGGCCGGCGTCACGATGCACCAGCGCGGCGGGCCGGTCGTCCAGCGGATGCGCCACGGCGACATCGGGCTGCGCGAACGGCACGATCGTGGTCAGCCCGAGCGCCCGGAAGGCGGGCGAGACCAGCGCCATGGCCAGCACCGTCGCGCCCACGTCGTGGACAAGGCCGGGCAGCGTCAGCTCCGCCGAGCGCAGCGCGCCCCCGAACCCGTCGGCCGCCTCCAGCAGCAGCACCCGGCGTCCGGCGGCGGCGAGGGTGATCGCGGCCACGAGCCCGTTGGGGCCGGAGCCGACCACCGCCGCGTCGTAGGTCACAAGATGGACGGCAGCGGCTGCGCCCCGCGATGCCTGAGCATCTCGGTCATCAGCTTGATCTCGCCGTTCTGGCCGTCGATGATCTTCTGCGCCATGTCGGTCACCTCGTCGCGCTGCGAGAGCGGCAGCAGCCCCCTGGCCATCTGCACCCCGCCCTCGTGGTGGCGGATCATCAGCTGCAGGAACTGCACCTCGGCCTCTTTGCCCTGCAGCCCCTTGAGCTTGTCCAGCTCCTCGCGCGAGGCCATGCCGGGCATCACGCCCGCCTTCACCGGCTGCCCGCCGTGCCCGTGCCCGCTCATCCACGCCATCGGCCGCAGGTCGGTCGTCTGGCTGAGATCCCACTGCTGCAGCCAGCCGAGGAACATGCCGCGCTGGTTCGCCTGGGTGTTGATGATGTCGAAGGCGAGGTTCCGCACCTCGGGGGCGGGGCCCTTGTCCCTGATCGTGAACGACATCTCCACCGCCTGCGCGTGGTGGGTGGCCATGTCACGGGCGAACCCGGCCTCCGGCGAGGTCTCGGAAGGCGTGCCTCCCCTGCCGAAGAGCAGGAATGCGGCAATGGCCGCGAGAGCGACCGCGGCGACGGCGATGAGCTTGTTCATGTCGCTTCCAGCGTACCCAGGGCTGGCGTGAGCTCGTCGTTAAGCTTCTTATTCTCCATATACGCCCGGAGGGCATAGGGTGACCCGCAGTTGGCATGCCGATGGAGGAAAATCGCGATGACGAAGGAGAAAGCGCAGGCGCGGCGCGAGCATCTGGAGAAGATGCGGGCCACGCAGAGGCGTAAGGAGCGCCGCACCGCGTTCCTCATGTGGGGAGCGGGTGGCGCGGTCATCGTGCTGCTCGTCGGCGTGGTCGGCTTCTACCTGATCAACCAGTCCAGGGCCAGCTCCCTCGACGCCGTCACCAGCGTCAAGTACGAGGCCGGGCAGCACGTGTGGAAGACGGTCTCCTACAAGGAGAACCCGCCCGTGGGCGGTGAGCACAACAACTACTGGCAGAAGTGCGACATCTACGACAAGCCCATCCACCCCGAGCACGCGGTGCACTCGCTGGAGCACGGGGCGGTCTGGATCACCTACCGGCCCGATCTGCCCAAGGCCGAGGTCGACGCGCTGAAGAAGGTCGCCAGTGAGACGGGCAACATCGAGTACATGCTCGTCAGCCCGTTCGCGAACCTGCCCGCTCCGATCGTGGCCTCCTCCTGGGGACACCAGCTGAAGCTGGACAAGGCCACCGACGAGAAGCTGCCCGCGTTCATCAAGAAGTACCAGAACGGCAAGGACACCCCCGAGCCGGGCGCGACCTGCGGCGGAGCCGACGCGATCACCACGACCGCCGACCAGCAGCCGCTGCCGCCCGAGCCGCAGCAGCAGCCGACCGGCAGCCCCGCCCCGACGCCGTCGTCGTCCAACCAGTAGGGCTAGCCGAGCACGTCCTCGATGGGCACCCACTCCAGCCCGTGCGCCTCGGCCACGGGCCGGCTGGTGAGGTGCCCTTCGTGTGTGCTGAGGCCGTGGGCCAGCGCGGGGTCCTCGCGCAGGGCCCGCGCCCAGCCCAGGTCGGCGATCGCCAGCGCGTAGGGGAGTGTCACGTTCGTCAGCGCGTACGTGGAGGTGTGCGGCACCGCGCCGGGCATGTTGGCCACGCAGTAGAAGATCGAGTCGTGCACCCGGTAGGTGGGCTCGGCGTGGGTGGTCGGGCGCGAGTCCTCGAAGCAGCCGCCCTGGTCGATGGAGATGTCCACCAGCACCGAGCCGGGTTTCATCCTGCGTACGAGGTCGTTGGAGACCAGCTTCGGCGCCCTCGCCCCCGGCACCAGGACCGCCCCGATGACCAGGTCGGCCTCCAGCACCGCGAGCTCGACCTCCAGCGTGTTCGAGGCGACCGTCTGGCAGTGGCCCTGGTAGATGGCGTCGGCCTGGCGCAGCTTGTCGATGTTGCGGTCCAGCAGCAGCACCTCGGCCTGCATGCCGAGCGCGATGGCGGCGGCGTTCATCCCGGAGACGCCGGCGCCGATCACCACGACGTTCGCCGCCCGCACGCCGGGCACGCCGCCCATGAGCACGCCCCTTCCACCCTTGGAACGCATCAGGTGGTAGGCGCCGACCTGGGGCGCGAGCCGTCCGGCCACCTCGGACATCGGGGCCAGCAGTGGCAGCGCGCCGTTCGCCGTCTGCACGGTCTCGTAGGCGACGCCGGTCACCCCCGACTCCAGCATCGCGCGGGTGCACGCCTCGGATGCCGCCAGGTGCAGGTACGTGAACAGCACCTGCCCTTTGCGCATCCGGTGATACTCCTCGGCCACCGGCTCCTTGACCTTCAGGACCAGATCGGCCTCGGTCCAGACGGCGTCCGCGCCGTCCAGGATGAGCGCGCCGGCGTTGGCGAAGTCGGCGTCGGGGATCGCCGAGCCCGTGCCCGCGTCCCGCTCGACGAGGACCTGGTGGCCGTGCCGTACGAGCTCGTGGACGCCCGCGGGGGTGAGAGCCACGCGGAACTCGTTGTTCTTGATCTCGCGGGGTACTCCGACCTTCATGAGACCACTCTCGACTCGCCAGTCAAACAGAACTATCGACAATCTGTAATTGTTCTTCCATTCTTCCTCACACCATGGTGGAAAGTGGAGAAATTCCGGCTGATTACCCCGGTCCGGCTTGTCCTCGATAAGCTCACCGGCAGCCCGCGAACGCCAGGATGGGGTCGTCGTCCATGTCGATGGAGAATCCACCGGTCTCCGACACGCCGCGGCCTGAGCAGCCGCAGGCCAGCAAGCTCACCACGATCGTCCTGATCGTCTCGCTCGTCCTGGTGATCGTGATCGCCGGTGTGCTGGGGGCGGTGGCCGTCCTCATGACCAGGAGCCCCGACGCCCCGCTGCTGGGCGCGGTGCCGCCGATGCAGCTCGCCACCCCCATTCACTTCGCGCCCGTGCGCGAGTCCAAGGAAGCGCCGTGCCCCGGTGAGGAAGCGGTCCTGGACGAGCTGAAGACCACCTGCTACCTGATCGGCAAGGGCGTCACGGTCAACGCCGTGCAGCAGATCGAGACCGTGGCCGAGGACGACGGCACGTACTCGGTCCGCATCGCCATGGCGCCCGCCTTCAAGGCGCGGGTGGCCACGATCATCCAGGAGCTCGCCGGCGACCAGCGGCCGCTGGCCGTGGTGCTGACGCCGGCGAACGTCGTCGTGGCCGCGCCGTCCGTCCTGCAGGCGATGGACGGCGACAGCGTGAGCATCGGCCCGCTGCCGAAGGCCGAGGCGGAGGCCCTCGCCGTCCGCCTGGGCGCGGGCGGCACGGGCGTCCCCGGCACCGGAGCCCCGACCGGCACCGGATCCCCGAACACGGGGCTGCCGGACACCGGCGCGCCCAACACGGGGTCGCCGGACACCGGCGCGCCCAACACGGGGTCGCCGAACACCGGGGCCCCCAACACTGGATTGCCGAACACCGGGTTGCCCAACACCGGGTTGCCGAACACCGGCACCGGCAACCCGACCGCGACCGCGCCGGCCGCCAACACCCCGGTCGGCGCCAACCCGACCGGCGGCTCGCTGCTGCCCGCCAAGGACAAGCGCTACCCGTCCTGCAAGGAGGCGGTGGCCGCGGGTCTCGGCCCCTACACCAAGGGCCGGCACACCGAATACACCTGGTACGTGGACAAGGACAACAACGGCACGGCCTGCAACTCAGCCGATCTCTGAGCCGCGCCCGGATTGTCGGGGGCGGTGGCTAGGCTCCCCGGTGAGTCTGGCCTTCGGAGGGTTGTCAGGTGCGGATTCTGTTGCTCGGACCGGTGGGAGTGCGCACGGCCGCGGGGGCGTTCGTCGCGGGGCCGCCCCGCCGGCAGGCGGTCCTGGTGATGCTGGCCGCGCAAGCGCCGCACCCGGTCGCGATGACGGCGCTGATCGAGGGGTTGTGGGGCGCACGGGCGCCGCGCTCGGCGGGGCAGAGCGTCTACACGTACGTGGCCGGTCTGCGCCGGGTGCTGGAGCCGGTGCGCGGACGGCGGGAGCCGCCGAGCGTGCTGGTGGGCGGCGCGGGCGGCTATCAGCTGCGGCTGGATCCGCACCGGGTGGACTCCCGCGAGTTCACCGGGCTGGTCGATGAGGCCAGGCGGCTCGGGCAGCACGACGATCACCCGGCCGCGCTGTCGGCTCTGGACCGGGCGCTGGGGCTGGTCAGGGGCGACCCGCTGGGCGGCGTGCCGGGCCCGTTCGCCGAGGCGGAGCGGCGGCGTCTCCAGGAGCTACAGCTGTCGGCGTCCGAGCTGCGCGCCGACGCCCTGCTGAAGACCGGCCGCGCGGACGCCGCGATCGACTCGCTCAACGGCCTGCTGGCCCACCACCCGTTGCGTGAACGGCTGCGCGAACTGCTCATGCTCTCCCTCTACCAGTGCGGACGTCCGGCGGAGGCGCTGGAGGTCTTCGCCGACGGCCGCCGCGTCCTGGCGGACGAGCTGGGCGTGGACCCGGGCACCAGCCTGCGCCACTGCCACGAGCTGATCCTCCGCGGCGACCCCGTCCCGGGGGTCGCGGGCGGAAGCACACCCGCAAAGGCGCCTGGTCAGCGCGGGCTCGCAGCGACGCCGGATTCGGGCGGGCTCGTGGAGGCGCCGGTCGGAAGGGAGATCGCTCACGAGAGCGCGGGCTCGCAGGGCGGGCGGCCCGTGACGGCGGGGGAGGTCGGCCCCGATGGTGCGGACCCGCAGGGCAGCCGGGATCCGGTGCCGCGGCAGCTTCCCCGGGCGCTCATCGGGTTCGTGGGCCGGGCCGGGGAGCTGGCCAGGCTGACCGAGCTGGTCGCCGAGCGGGGTCATCCGCTGGTGGCGATCTCCGGGCCGCCCGGCATCGGCAAGTCCGCCCTGGCGCTGAAGCTGGCCCACGCCGTCACCGACCGCTTCCCCGACGGCCAGCTGTTCGTGAACCTGCGCGGCAGGACGCCCGGCGTGCCGCCGCTGACTCCGCTGGAGGTGCTCGGGCGGTTCCTGCGGGCGCTGGGTGTGCCGGGCAGTGCCGTACCGGTGGATCTGGACGAGGCGGCGGCCGAGTGGCGCAGCAGGATGCACGGCAGGCGCGTCCTGGTCATCCTCGACGACGCCGCCGGTCTCGACCACGTGCGGCCGCTCCTGTCACCGCCGCCGGGCACGGCCATGATCGTCACCAGCAGGGAGACGCTGGCAGCGAGCGACGACTGCGCGCAGGTCAGGCTGGAGGGGCTGCTGCCCGCCGAGGCCTCCGCGATGCTCGCCACACTCGCGGGCGCGGAGCGGGTGGCGGCGGACCCTGCCCAGGCGGAACGGCTGGCGCGCCTGTGCGACGGGCTGCCGCTGGCCCTGCGCATCTCCGGCGCGCGCCTGGCCGACCACCCGAGCTGGAGCGTCGCCGACCTGGTGACGCGGCTCGGCGACGAGCGCCGCCGCCTGCACGAGCTGCAGATCGGCGACTTCGCCGTCCGCTCCGCGCTCATGTCGAGCTGGAGCGCCCTCCACGACAGCCCGCACCGTCGCGACCGGGCCGCCGCCCGCCTGCTGTCGCTGCTCGGCGAGCTCCACTTCCCCGAGATCACGGTCGAGTTCTCGGCCGCGCTGCTGGGCTCGGACACCGCCGAGGCGGCCGCGGCCCTGTGCCGCCTGGCCGACGCCCATCTGGTCGAACGCGGCCATGCCGAGCGTTACCACCTGCACGATCTGGTCCGCCTGTTCGCCGCGGAGCTCAGGCCGGCCGGGGCCCAGGCCGCGATGGTCAGGGCGCTGGCGTTCTGCGTGGCGTCCGCCCGGCACGCCAGCGTCCTGGTCGACCCGCATCGGGTCCAGCCCGTCA
The DNA here is from genome assembly GCF_014203235.1 of Nonomuraea endophytica. Lineage (GTDB taxonomy): Bacteria > Actinomycetota > Actinomycetes > Streptosporangiales > Streptosporangiaceae > Nonomuraea > Nonomuraea endophytica. Next base: position 163,486 of record NZ_JACHIN010000013.1, read on the forward strand.
TCCCTCCTGTCGAGGCCGAGCCCGCGGCCCTGGACTCCCCGCGGCAGGGCCAGGAGTGGCTGGTGGCCGAGTCGGCCAACCTCGTCTCGGCGGCCAAGCAGGCGATGTCCGGCCAGGACGACGAGATCGCCAGGCTGGGCGTCGCGCTGGCCTTCTCGCTCATGTGGTTCCAGAGCATGGCCTACCACACCATCGACATGCTGGAGTGCAACGAGCTGGCGCTGGCCGTGACCCGGCGGCTGGACGACCCGGCGCTCGCCCAGCAGGCCCACGCCTACGTGGCCGGAGCTCTGTGGATGGCCAACCGGCTGGGCGAGTCGGCCGGGCACCACGAGGCCGCGCTCGACCTGGCCAGACGGCTCGGCGACCGCTTCGGCGAGCAGCGCGCCCTGGGCAACCTCGCCAACCTGAACCTGATCTCCGAACGCTACAGCCGGACCCTGACCTTCGCGCGGGCGCAGCTGGTGATCGCCCGGGACATCGGCACGCCGGTCGGCATCCGCTACGCCCAGCTCATGATCGGCAACGCCCTGCTGGGGCTGGGCCGTCCCGAGGAGGCGGCGGAACCCCTGGCCGAGGTCCTGGCCGGCGCGATGAGCGACGGCGACGCCTACCAGGAGGGCATGGCCCACCTGGTCCTGGGCGAGACCTGCCTGGCTCTGGGCCGGCCCGAGCGGTCGCTGAGCCGCTTCGACCACGCCGCCGCCCTGCTCGGCAGCGTGGCCAACCGCATCGGCGAGTTGCGCAACATGGTCGGCCGCACGTGTGCCCTGCGCGAGCTGGGGCGCCTGGAGGAGGCCGGGGAGCTGGCCGAGCGGGCGGCGGCCCTGGCCGCCGTACTGAAGAATCCGCGGTGGGAGGCGCGGGTCCGGGTGGAACGGCACGCGGTCCGCGAGGCGCTGGCCGTCAGCCGAACAGTCCCTCCAGCGCGGTGATCCCGAAGTAGGCCACGAAGATGACCGAGACCACCCAGAGCAGCCACGGGATCTCCCGGAAGCGCCCGCGGGCCGCCTTGATCAGCGTGTAGGCGATCACTCCGGCGCCGACGCCATTGGTGATCGAGTACGTGAACGGCATCAGCGCGATCGTCAGGAACGCCGGGATGGCCAGGTCCAGGTCCTCCCAGGGAACCTTGCGCGACTGCGTCATCATCAGCGCCCCGACCAGCACGAGCGCGGGCGTGGCCGCGGCGGGCGGCACCACGGCCGCCAGCGGCGTGAACAGCAGCGTCAGCCCCAGCAAAGCCCCGGTCGCGACGCTCGCCAGACCGGTACGCGCCCCTTCCCCGACCCCGGCAGCCGACTCCACGAAGACGGTGTTGGCCGAGGCGCTCATGGAGCCGCCCACGACGCCGGCGACGCCGTCCACGGTGAGGATGGCGCCGAGCCTGGGCACCCGGCCCTTCTCGTCGACCAGGCCCGCCTCGTCGCTGACCCCGATGATCGTGCCCATCGCGTCGAAGAATCCGGACAGCACCAGCGTGAACAGCACCACGGTCGCGGTGACCACGCCGGCCCGCGCGAAGCCGCCGAACACGTCGACCTGCCCGACCAGCCCGAAGTCGGGCGCCGCGACGAGCGACTCGGGCAGCCGGGGCACCACGATGCCCCAGGTCTTGGGGTCGATGACGGCCAGCGAGTTCACGATCACGGCGACGATCGTGGTGACGACGATGCTGATCAAGATGGCGCCCGGCGTCTTCCTGACGTACAGGACGATCATGAGGAGCAGCCCGAAGCAGAAGACCGCCACGGGCCAGCCGGACAGGTGGCCGGTCGCGCCGAGCTGCACGGGCGTGCCGGTGCCGCGGCCCACGAAACCGGCGTCCACGAGGCCGATCAGGGCGATGAACATGCCGATGCCGACGCTGATCGCGTGCTTGAGAGCCAGCGGGATCGCGTTCATGATCAGGGTGCGCAGCCCGGTCACGGCCAGGATGATGATCACGACGCCTTCGAGCACCACCAGGCCCATCGCCTGCGCCCAGGTCATGAACGGCGCCGCCTGGTAGGCCACCACCGCGTTCAGCCCGAGCCCGGCCGCGAGGCCGAACGGCGCGTTTCCGGCCACGGCCATGAGCAGCGTGCAGATGGCGGCGGCCAGCGCCGTGGAGGTGGTGAGCTGGGCGATGGTGAGCTGCGCGCCGGTGACGTCCTTGGCGCCGCCCAGGATGATCGGGTTGAGCAGGATGATGTAGGCCATGGCCATGAACGTGGTGATGCCACCGCGTACCTCACGGCCTACGGTCGTCCCCCGCCCGGACAGCTCGAAGAAGCGGTCGAGCACAGCGGTCCCCCCTAGCGATCAAGGGGGATTGCCGGTTGCCTACCCGGCGGGGGAGCCGGTCATGCCTTCTCGTGCCGTCCGCCGCCGACCATGGCGACGAACTCCTCCAGTCCGATGTGCCCGTCCCCGTCCTTGTCCGCCGATCTGATGAACAGCTCGATCTCGGTGTGGTCGAGGCCGTGCGTCCCCAGTGCCTCGTTGACCTTCCGGATCTCCTCGACGGTGATGACGCCATCGCCGTCGGTGTCGAATCTGGCGAATTCTTCTCTCGCCTCAGCCTCGATGTTGCTCATCCCGACAACCTATAGGAGCGCTATCTCCTCGGGCCGGATCGGCACCCGCGCGAGGGCCAGGCCGGTCGCGTCGCGCACCGCCGCCGCGATCGCCGGCGTCGACGACAGCGTGGGCGGCTCACCCGCCCCCCTCAGCCCGTACGGCGCGGCCGGGTCGGCGTTCTCCAGGATCTCCAGCCGCATCGGCGGCATGTCGAGGATGGTGGGGATCAGGTAGTCGGTGAACGACGGGTTCACCACGCGCCCGTCCCTGACCTGGATCTCCTCCATCAGCGCCAGCCCGAGCCCCTGCGCGGTGCCGCCGTGGATCTGCCCCTCCAGCGCGAGCGGGTTGAGTATCCGCCCGACGTCCTGCACCGCCGCCAGCTCCACCACCTTGACCAGCCCGAGCTCGACGTCCACGTCCACGACCGCCCGGTGCACGCACAGGGCGAGCTGGGTGTGCGAGTCGCCCTGCCCGGTCACCGGGTGCAGCGGGTACGTCGGCCGGTGCCGGTACTCCCTCGTCTCCTCGATCGGCCCGAACTTCTCCAGCGCCGCCCGCGCCTCCAGCCCCTGGAAGCGCGCCCGGACCGCCTCGCACGCCGCCTTCACCGCGCCGCCGGTGACGTACGACTGCCGCGAGGCGGACGACGACCCCGCGGAGCCGACCGCCGTGTCCGCCGTGGCCACGGTGACGTCGTCGACGCCGAGCTCGGTCCTGGCGATCTGCGCCTGTACGGTCACCAGCCCCTGGCCCACCTCGGCGGCGGCGGTGTGCACGGTGACGTGCGGCTCGCCGTTGACCAGTTCGGCGCGGACCCTGGCCGTCGAGTAGTCGTCGAAGCCTTCGGAGAAGCAGATGTTCTTGATGCCGACGCCGTAGCCGACGCCCCGCCGTACCGACTCGCCGTGGGTGGTCTGTGAGACGCCGCCCGGCAGGTCGCGCAGGTCGGCGCGGTCGTCGGCGGCGGCGGGCAGCGGCATCGACTCCAGCGTGCGCAGCATGTCCGCCAGCGGGGCGGGCGCGTCGATGAGCTGGCCGGTGATGAGCCGCGAGCCCTGCGAGACGGCGTTGCGGACGCGGATCTCGACCGGCGACAGCCCGCAGGCGGCGGCCAGCTTGTCCATCTGCGACTCGTAGGCGTAGCACGCCTGCACGGCGCCGAAGCCGCGCATCGCCCCGCACGGCGGGTTGTTGGTGTAGACGCCGGTGGCGACCACCCGCACGTTCGGCACCTCGTACGGGCCGACGCCGAGCGAGGCCGCGTTGCCGACGACGGCGGGGGAGGAGGAGCAGTAGGCGCCGCCGTCCAGGAGGATCTCGGCCTTGACGTAGACCAGCTCGCCGTCGCGGGTGGCGCCGTGCTCGTAGCGCATCCAGGCCGGGTGGCGGTGGACGTGGCCGAAGAACGACTCCTCGCGCCCATAGGACATCTTGACCGGCCGGTTCAGGCGCAGCGCCAGCATGCACGCGTGGACCTGCATCGACAGGTCCTCCCTCGCGCCGAACGCGCCGCCGACGCCCGACAGCGTGAGCCGCACCCGCTCGGGCGGCAGGCCCAGGCAGGGGGCGAGCTGGTCGCGGTCGACGTGCAGCCACTGGGTGGCGATGTAGAGGTCGACGCCGCCCTCGCCGTCGGGCACCGCCAGCCCGGACTCCGGGCCGAGGAAGGCCTGGTCCTGCATGCCGACCTCGTACTCGCCGGTCACCACCACGTCGGCCTCGAACGTGTCGCCGACCGTGACGGGCTGCCTGCGCAGGATGTTCCCGCCCGGCTGCACGTGCGGCTGGCCGGGATCGTCGGCCGCCGCCCTCGGATCGGTGACCGCGGGGCGCAGCTCGTACTCGACGGAGATCGCCGCCGCCGCGCGCCGCGCCGTCTCCGGATGGTCGGCAGCCACCAGCGCCACCGGTTCGCCCTGGTAGCGCACCTGGTCGATGGCGAGCACCGGCTGGTCGTGGTGCTCCAGGCCGTAGAACTTCTCGCCCGGCACGTCCTCGTGCGTCAGCACCGCGTGCACGCCCGCCATCCGCAGCGCCGGGCCCACGTCGATCGACCTGATCCAGGCCGAGGCGTGCGGGCTGCGCAGCGTCACGCCCCAGACCATGCCGTCCAGCCACAGGTCGGACGCATAAGCGAACTCGCCCGTCACCTTCAGCGCGGCGTCGGGCCGTCGCGCGCTCTCACCGACGCCCTGCCGCGCCGTGCCGACCGTCTCCGTCATCTTCCGAGTACAGCACCGGCCCGCGCGGGCGTCCTATGCGCGACAGGTGAAATCACGGTCAGCGGTTGGCGGGCACACTTGTATATTCCTCCAAGTGCGCATCAGTGAATTGCTGGCGATCCCGGAGCTACGCCTGAACCTGCTCACCGGCGACCCCTCCGCCGAGTTCGGCACCGTGCACATCACCGACCTGCCCGAGCCCGGCCGCTACCTGTCCGGCGGCGAGCTGGTGCTCACCGGCATGCTGTGGCGCCAGGGCCCCGGCGACTCGCCACGCTTCGTCGCCGCCTTGCGCGAGGCGGGCGTGGCCGCGCTCGGCGCCGGGCAGGCCTGGCTCGGCCACATCCCCGACGACCTCGTCGCCGCCTGCACCGCCGCCGGACTTCCGCTCATCGAGGTCCCCACCGCCGTCTCCTTCCGCACACTCAGCGAGATCGTCGTGCCGCGCCTGTCGGGCGACCTGCGCGAGGAACTCGGCCGCCACCGCCGCATCGTCGCCGCCGTCGCGGAAGGCGCCGACCTGCCCGAGCTCGTCGCCCTCACGGCCGCCGAGCTCGGCGTGACGGGCGCGGTCGTCTCCGCCTCAGGCGAACTGATCGCGGGCGCCCTCGAAGACCCGGCCTCCGAAGGAGATCCGGCCGCTGAAGGCGCCGCTCGGACCGAGGAGCCCGCCAGGGTACGGCTCGCGCGCGCCTACCTGGCCGCGCCCCGGCTGCCGTTCGTGACCGGCGGGCACACCGTCTTCGCCGTCGGCCGCGGCCATCGCGCCGCCGGATGGGCCCTGGCCTGCGACGGCGACCTGCTCGACCGGGCCGACCTCGGCTACGAGCTGGCCGCCTGCGTCGCGCTGGAACGTATCCGCCTGGACGCCGGCCGCCGGGTGGAGCGCCGGCTGGCCGGGCAGCTGATCGCCGCCGCCCTGGCCGAGAGCGACGCCGCCGAGCTCAACGCCGGGCTGCGTACCTGCGGGATCGACGCGGCGGAGCCGTACACCATCGTGAACGCCACCGCGACCGGCGCGCCCGGACGCGACCCCGGCCCCGTGACACTCGGCGGCCAGGTGATCGAGGAGCTGCTCGGGCGCGAGGTCGTGGCCGCGGAGGGTCCGGACGGCGCGATCGCCGTCGTGCCCCTGCGCGGGAGGTCGGTGAGCGAGCTCGCCGACCGGCTGCGCGCGGGCATGGACGTGCTGTCGTCGCTGCCGGGCACCAGCGTGTGCGCCGGGCTCAGCAGCGCGCTGTCCGGCGCGGCCGGGCTGCGCGGCGGGGTGACGGAGTCCGGCCACGCCCGCCGGCTGGCCGAGACCCGCGGCGGCGGCGTCGTCACCAGCGCCGAGATCTACACGCACGGACTGTTGCTGGCCACCGTGCCCGCCGACATCAGCCGCTCGTTCGCCGCGAGCCTGCTGGGGCCGTTGCGCGACTACGACCGCCGGCACCAGTCCGACCTGATGCACACGCTGGGAATCTTCCTCGACGCGGCCGGCTCGTGGCAGCTGTGCGCCGAGCATCTGCACGTGCACGTGAACACGGTCCGCTACCGGATCAAACGCATCGAGGACCTGACCGGCCGCGACCTGTCCACGATGCCGGACCGCGTCGACTTCTACCTCGCCCTGCGCGCCCCCTGATCAGCCCGGGTCCACCGGCGCCATGCCGAGCTCACGGTAGACGGCGGCATGCTCCTGGCGTGCCTCGTCCGCCCACATGGAGTCGCCGAGCGTGCGGGAGACGAGCACTGCCTGTTCGGCGTGCTCCAGGGCGATGGCCGGTTGCCCCAGCTGACGGTGCGCCTGCGAGATGCGGATGAGAACGCGGACCTCGGCCACGCGGTAGATCACCTGGTGGTTGAGCGCCAGGGCGCGGTGGAGGCCGCCCAGGGCGTCCCGCGGACGCTGCTCCTCCAGGGAGATCTCGCCGAGGATCATGTGGAGCGCCGCTTCGTGGTGGGCGTCGCCGTCGGTGACGGCGGCGTCCAGCGCCTCGTCGAGAGCTCTGACGGCCTCCTCGCGCCTGCCGAGGTAGCGAAGGGCATCACCCCGCATCATCTGGGCGTAGCGCATGCCGAGCCGCGAGCCGAGCTCGCGGGCGATCTCGAACTGCCGGGCGGCGTACTCGAGGGCGATCTCGTGGTTGCCCCACATGATGTGGATGTTCGCGAGGTTGCCGAGGGATCGTTGCTCGCTGAAGGCGTCGCCGGTCTGCCGGGCCAGGTTGAGCTCCAGCTCACGGTGACGTACGGCCTCGGTGAGCAGGCCCCGATGGGCCAGCGTGAAAGCGAGGTGGCTGTGGGCGTGGCAGGCGAGGGAGCTGTCGTCCAGGCGGGTGGCCACCTCCAGGGCCTGCTCGTTGCAGGCCGACATCTCCGCCAGGCGGAACGTGCCGTACTGGAACCACTTGAGGGCGAACGCGAGCATAACCCCGAGCCTGGCGATCTCCTCGCCGTCGTCCGACATCGCCTGTTTCGCGGCGGCCAGGAGATTGGCCTCCTCGGCGAGCAGCCACTGCTGGGCCTGACCGGCGTCGCTCAGGGGCGCGGGGAGCGCCTCCAGGTCCGGGGCGGGCGCCAGCACCCGCTGGGGATTGGTCAGGGTGACGGCCCGGCGCGCCGTGACGACCAGGTACGTCAGGACCCTGACGACGGTCTCGCGCGCTCCCTCCGGTCGCAAGGTGGTCGCGAAGAGCCGGACGAGATCGTGCATCTGGAAGCGGTCGTCCTGGACCGGCTCCAGCAGGTGGACCTCGGCCAGCCGGTCGAGCGCCCCGCGAGCCGCGCCCTCCGGCCCGCCGAGCAGGGCGCCCGCGATCTGGGCGGTCACATCGGGCAGGTGAAGCACGCCGAGCAGCGCCAGCAGCCGCGCGGCGGCGCCGTCGCGCGGCCGCCCGGCGTCGCGCAGCGCGGTCCAGCTCGACTCCAGGCTGGACTGGACCGCCATCCTGCCGATCTGGAGCTCGTCCAGCCGGGTCCGCTCGTCGCTCAGCCGCCCGGCCAGCGTGGCCATGCTCCACTCCGGCCGCTCCGCCAGCCGCGCCCCGGCGATGCGCAGGGCCAGCGGCAGGCCGCCGCACATGCGCGCCACCCGCGCGGCGTCGGCGGGCCGCGCCGCCACCCGCTCGGATCCGGCCAGCTTCGCCAGCATCGCCGACGAGTCCTCCGGGGAAAGGCCGGAGAGCACGAGCTGCTCGCAGTCGTCGCCGGCCGACAGCGTCTCGCGGCTGGTCACCAGAACGGAGGTGCCGAGGGGCGTGGTGAGCAGGGGCAGGACCTGCTCCAGGCCGGCCGCGTCGTCGAGGACGATCAGCAGCCGCCTGCCGTCGATGTGGGTACGCCACAGCGCGGCCGCCTCGTCGAGATCGGCCGGGACGATCTGACCGGCGATGCCCACCGCACGCAGAAAGCGGCCGAACACGTCCATCGGCGACAGCGGTGCGATCTCCGGAGTCGCCCCGCGCAGGTTGACGAACAGCTGCCCGTCGGGGAAGCGCTCCTTGACCGCGTCGGCCAGGTGGACGGCCAGGGCGGACTTCCCCACCCCGGGCGGGCCGCAGATCGCGACGAACGGGTGGGGCGCCTCGCCGCCCTCGGGGGCGAGCAGCGACCGCAGCCGGACGATCTCCCCGGCCCTGCCCACGAAGCCGGACAACGGGCGGGGCAGCTCGCGCGGCACGCCGGGCCGGGGGACGTCCGTCCCGCGCAGGATGAGCTCGTGCGCGGCGCGCAAGCCCGCTCCGGGGTCGACGCCCAGCTCATCGGCCAGGACGCGCTGTCCGGCCACGAAGGACTCCAGCGCCTCCGCCTGCCTGCCGGCCTGGTGGAGCGCCAGCATGAGCAGCTCGCGGAGCCGTTCGTGTAAGGGGTGGTGCGCAACCGACTCCTGGAGCGCGGGCAGCGCGTCGTCCGGCCGGCCGAGCTGGAGCAGCGACTCCGCCCGGCGCTCGACCGCGGTCAGCTGAAGCTCGCCCAGCCGGGCCCGCTCGGCGTCGGCGAAGGGGCCGGGCACGCCGCTCAGCGGCGGTCCCTGCGGAAGTTCGAGGGCGCGCTCCAGAAGCGGGAGCGCTTCCGAGTGGCGGCCACCGCCCTGCAGCAGGCGTGCTTCTTCGAGGTGAAGGGCGAACAGGCGGGCGTCGATCTGCCGCGGGTCGAGCCGGAGCTGGTAGGCGCGGTTGGCGGCGACGACGACGGACGCCCGCGCGCGGGGTGCGCGGGCGTCTTCGAGAACCCGGCGCAGGCCGGCGATGTAGGTGTAGATGCTCTGCTCGGCGCTGCGCGGCGGCTCGCCGTCCCACAGCCCGTCGACCAGGGCGCCGATGCCGACCGGCTGCGGCGCGTGGCAGGCCAGCATGGCCAGGACCGCTTGCTGCCGGGGTGGCCCCGGGTCGATGGCACCACGTGTCGTCGACCCGCCCACCAGCCCGAGAAGGCGGATGTGAACGTCTGAGCCCACTCGGATCCCCCCACCGCGTCGGAGCCTGGCGCCGAATGTAGGTGAAATATAGATGCGCGACCTAATCTGTCTGTACGGGGTGCGTGTGGGGGCGCATCAATGGGATCGGCGATCACGCCGCCCACTCACACAGAGTGCGGCTGAGCAAGTGGGTGGCGCAGCTGCCGATGCGGTCAGCAGCAGGAAGGAATGTCGTACCAGGCGCTGGTTGAGGGGATGGATGGCGATTCGGCATTGGCCGCCGTAGCATTGCCTCCAGCGACCGCAATGGTCGCAATCACTACAGCTAGTGCGGACATGGCAAGACGCGTGCGCATGGGGGGTTCTCCCTCGCCTGTGGGTGATACTGGGATCTATCATTTCAGGGAGCGTCAGCGGTGACCACATCTGACCTGGTCGGCCTGCGGATTAAGACTGTCAGGCGACAGCGAGGGCTGTCGCAGGCCCAACTGGCGCACCCAGAACTGTCCGACAGCTATGTCTCCTTGATCGAGAGTGGCAAGCGTACCCCGACTCCTGCGGTCCTCGAGCTCCTCGCCCAGAAGCTCGACTGCTCACTCTCCTATCTGGTCAACGGCGTAACCGCCGAGCAGATGGAGGACATCGAGCTCGCACTCGGCTACGCCCGTCTGGCGCTGGAAAACGGTGAGGTCACCGAGGCCAGAACCCGGTTCGCCGAGCTGCTGGCCGACAACAACCTGACAGGTCTCACTTCACTGCGTCAAGACGTACAATTCGGACTTGCCCTGGCCACGGAGGCGTCCGGCGACCTGGCAGGCGCCGCTGAGATCCTCTGCAGGCTGCGCGAGGACGAGCTCCCCTCCGAGCGCCAGATCGAGGTCGCCAGCGCGCTGGTACGCGTCTACAAGGTCAGCGACCGCCTCACCGAAGCGGTCGAGGTCGGGGAGGCCGTCCTCGGCTCCCCGAGCCGCCCCTCCTGGTCCGACTCCCTCATCGAGCTGGGCGCGAACCTGCTGGCCGCCTACCTCTACAGGGGCGACCTGCTGCGGGCACGGCAGTACGCCGCCGAACTGCTCAACGCGGCGGACGCGCTCGGGACACCCCGCTCCACCGTCGCCGCGTCCTGGAACGCCTCGCTCGTCGCGCTGGCCATGGGCCAGGGCGAGGAAGCCCTGGCGCTGGCCGAGCGCGCGCTCGCGGTGCAGTCCGAGACCGGGCAGCCGCGCAACCTCGCCCGGATGCGGCTGGCGTACGCGGCCCTGCTGCTGCGTGTGCGTCCGCAGGCCAGCGGCGAGGCGCGCGAGATGGTGCTGCGCGCCAACCAGGAGCTCTCGGAGACCTCCGCGAGCACCTTCGACAAGGCCCACGGCCTGATGGAGCTGGCACGCAGCGAGATCGTCGCGGGACGTCTGGAGGAGGCGCTCGAGCACGCGGCGATGGGGCGCGACGAGGCTCCCGGCACCGCGCGGGCGGCCGGCGCCGAGTCCCACCTGTTGCTGAGCCGCGCCTACATCGGGCTGGGCAGGCTCGAATCCGCCGCGGGCGAGATCGACGCGGTCCGCGCGTGGCTGAGCCCCATGCCGGACTCCAGCAAGGTCGCCAGCACCTGGTACGCGGCGGCCGAGGGCATGGAGCAGCTCGGGGACATGGAGGGCGCTGTCGGGGCGTACCAGCGGGCGCTGGCGTCGGCCGGGTTGTAGCCCGGCGCGGCGGCGGGACCGGGTGGTGTCGTGGGTAGCCTTGGGGGTGCCATGAACAAATCCCCGCTCGCGGCACTCACCGCGATTCTCGCCGCCCTGATCCTCCTCGGCACCGCTTCCCCCGCTCTGGCGCACGACGCGCTGCGGACCAGCGACCCGGCCAAGGGCAGCACGGTCAAGTCCGTGGACCAGGTGAAGCTGGAGTTCACCGCCAAGGTGCGCATGCCGTTCGTCATCGTGAGGGGTGACGGCGTCGAGTTCCACCAGGGCAAGCCGGAGCTCGACGGCAAGGTGGTGACTCAGGCGCTCAAGGGCGCGCTGCAGGACGGGAAGTACACGATCGCCTACCGGGTGGTCTCCTCCGACGGGCACCCGATCGAGGGTGAGATCCCGTTCACGGTGAAGGGCGCGCCCAAGCCCGAGACCTCGGCCACCCCGTCGGAGAGCGCGAGCGCGGCGGCGCCGTCGCCGTCCGAGCAGGTGCAGACGCCGGACCAGACTCCGGCCAGCGCCGAACAGGACCAGCCGGCCGGGTTCCCGATCTGGCTGATCATCGTGGTCGGCGCCCTGGCGGGCATCGGCATCGGGTTCCTGCTGAGCATGCGGAGAAAGAAGCCGTGAGCAAAACCGCCCGGGTGGCGCTCGGGACCGTTGCCGCAGCCGTCGCCGGGCTGGTCATCGCGCTGATCGCCGGTGGCGCGGCGTTCCCCCGGGTCATTCCCGGCATTCCGGTGGCAGGGGCGCTGACGCGCTGGGGGCTGCCGCTGTCGAAGCTGGGCATGGACGCGGCGGCCGTGGCGACCGTCGGACTGCTGCTCGTGGCGGCGTTGCTGCTGCCCAGCGACAAGGGCATGCTCGGCAAGAGCGCGCTCGGTTACGTCAAGGCCGCCTCGTGGACGGCGCTGTCGTGGTCGGGCTTCGCGTTCCTGCTGATGCTCTTCCAGCTCTCCGACCTTTACACCGACTCGGTGGCGAACGTCGTTCTCAAGAACTACATCCCGAGCTACGCCACGCAGGTCGGCAACGGCATCGCGCTGACGCTGGTGATCCTGTTCGGGGTGGCCATCGCGCTGTTCTCGCGGGGCGCCATCACCGCCGGGGCGGCCGCTGGGCTGCTCGTGCTCGGGCTGGTCGCGCTGCTTCCCCCGGCGCTGACCGGGCACGCCTCCTCCTCGCCCAACCACGACCTGGCCACGGCAGGCCTGTCGCTGCACCTGACCGGCCTCGCGCTGTGGGTCGGCGGGCTGGTCGTGCTCGTGGTCCACGCGGTGCGCAAGGCGCCGCAACTGGAGCAGACCGCCGCCCGCTTCTCCCGCGCCGCGCTCTGGTTCTACGTGATCGTCGGCCTGTCGGGCGTGCTCAGCGTCGTCGCGCGGCTGACCGCCGTCTCCGACCTGTGGACCTCCAGCTACGGCGTGCTGATCGTGGCCAAGACCGTGGGCTTCGTGCTGCTCGGCTACATCGGCTGGTTCCACCGCCAGCGCACCATGGTCGGCCTGGCGGCCGGTCAGCCCAGGGCGTTCACCCGGCTGGCGGCCGGCGAGGCGCTGCTGATGTTCGCCACGGTCGGCCTCGCGGTGGCGCTCTCGCGCACCCCGCCGCCGGTGGTGAGCCTGCCCGCCGACCGCGCGTTCGAGCTGCTGGGCTTCGCGATGCCGCCGCCGATGACGCTGCAGACGCTGGCCTCGATGTGGTGGTTCGATCTGTTCTTCGCCGCCATCGCCGCCGCCCTCGCCATCCTGTACGGCGCCGCCGTCTACCGCCTGCTGAAGCGCGGCGACAAGTGGCCCTGGGGCCGCACGGCGTCCTGGTTCATCGGCGTGGCCATCCTGGTGATCGCCACCCAGAGCGGCGTGGCCCGCTACGCCAAGGTCATGTTCAGCGTGCACATGGTCGAGCACATGACGCTGTCCATGATCGTGCCGATCTTCCTGGTGCTGGGCGCCCCGGTGACGCTGGCGCTGCGCGCGCTCAAGCCCGCCGCCCGCCGCGGCGACCGGGGCCCGCGCGAGTGGCTGACGACGATCCTGCACAGCAGGGCCGTGAAGGTCATCGCGCACCCGGCGATCGCCACCGCGATCTTCATCGCCTCCACCTACGCGCTCTACTTCACCCCGCTGTTCGCCGGCGCGATGGAGGAGCACCTGGGCCACATCGCGATGACGCTGCACTTCCTGCTGAGCGGCAGCCTGTTCTTCTGGGTGATCATCGGCGTGGACCCGTCGCCGCACAAGCTGCCGTACGTGGGGCGGCTGTTGTTGCTGTTCGTCACCATGCCGTTCCACGCGTTCTTCGGCATCGCGCTGATGATGATGGGCACGGTGCTGGCCGCCGACTGGTATGAGCAGCTCGGGCGCACGTGGGGCGGGCCGCTGCTGGCCGACCAGAACAACGGCGGAGCCATCGCGTGGGGGTTCGGCGAGATCCCGACCTTGATCGTTCTGCTGGCGATCGCCGTTCAGTGGTATCGCGACGAGGATCGCACGGCGCGGCGGGAGGACCGGCGCGCGGACCGCAACCCGGCGGGCGACACCGCGCTCAACGACTACAACGACTATCTCGCGCGGCTCAACAAGGCGGACAAGGGCGAGTAACTCCCGCGTCATGAAAGCAACCTTGTCACCCCCACGTGCGTTGTATGCCCTAGTAGGCTTTCACGTGGGGGAGCCGGGCAGTTCTTACGGCCGCACGCGGTGGCCTGAGGGGTGCCGGAGTCAGGTCCGGTGCGTTGCCCGCTTGTAGAAGGGCGAGATCACTTGGCGGAAGAGACGCGCATGCGCGGGGGGCGGGGCCTGGCCGAGGAGCTGGAAGGCTGTCTCGGCGACTGGGGCGAACGCACCGGGATCACGGTGGAGACCTGGGCGCTGCCCACGGTCGAGGTCCCGCAGCCCATCGCGCGTGCGGTGCTCGCGGTTGTTCTGGAAGCCCTTGCCAACGTCGAACGGCACAGCGGAGCACGGGTGGTCTCCGTCGCCGTGACGGCGAGCAAGAGCGGCCTGCGGATGACGGTCAGCGACGACGGCACGGGGTTCCACGCGGCGAACGTGGGGCGCGGCATCACGCGGATGCGCGCCCACTTCGCCGAGATCGGCGGCAGCCTGTCGGTCAACAGCGTCCGCGGCGAGGGCACGACGGTGACCGGAGTGGTGCCTAGGCGAGGGTGAGGATCTCGCTGCCGCTGTCGGTCACCAGGATGGTGTGCTCGAACTGCGCGGTGCGCTTGCCGTCCTTGGTGACCGCGGTCCAGCCGTCGGCCCACATGTCGTAGTCGATGGTGCCGAGCGTGAGCATCGGCTCGATCGTGAACGTCATGCCGGTCCGCAGCTCCACGCGCAGCGAGGGGTCCTCGTAGTGGGGGACCATCAGGCCGGAGTGGAAGCTCGTGCCGATGCCGTGCCCGGTGAAGTCGCGCACCACGCCGTAGCCGAAGCGCTTGGCGTAGGACTCGATGACGCGGCCGACGACGTTGAGCTGGCGGCCGGGCGCGACCGCCTTGATGGCGCGCATCATGGCCTCGCGGGTGCGCTCGACCAGCAGCCTGGACTCCTCGTCGACCTCGCCGACCAGGTAGGTGGCGTCGGTGTCGCCGTGGACGCCGCCGATGAAGGCGGTGATGTCGACGTTGACGATGTCGCCGTCGCGCAGCACGGTGTCGTCGGGGATGCCGTGGCAGATGACCTCGTTGATCGAGGTGCACAGCGACTTGGGATAGCCCTTGTAGCCGAGCGTGCTCGGGTAGGCGCCGTGGTCGAGCAGGAACTCGTGGCCGACCCGGTCGAGCTCGTCGGTGGTGACGCCCGGCCGTACGTGCTTGCCGACCTCGTCCAGCGCCTGGGCGGCGAGCTTGCCGGCGACCCGCATGCGCGCGATGACCTCCGGCGTCTTCACATCGGACTCACCGGTCTTGGGGCGTTTCTTGCCGACGTACTCCGGCCGCTCGATGTGGGCGGGGACCTTACGCATGGGCGAGATCCGTCCGGGCTGGAGCAGTGTCGTCATGGGACACGAGTCTACCGAGCCCCAGTCGGTTGACAGATGCTGTGTCCCGCCACCGGAGCCTACGGTCGCAGACATGATTCTTGTTACCGGAGCTACCGGAAAAGTCGGCGGCCAGGTGGTCGCACAGTTGCGTGAGCAGGGTGTCGAGGCGCGGGCGCTGACCCGCGATCCGAAGCGGCCCGGGGAGGTCTACGGCGACCTCGGCGACCCCGCCACGTTGGACGCCGCGCTGGACGGCGTGGACAAGGTGTTCCTCGTGTGGCCGACGCTGGCCGCCGACGGGCGGGCCGCGGAGGTGCTGAAGAAGATCACCGGGCGGGTGCGCCGGGTGGTCTACCTGTCCTCCTTGGGGGCGGAGGAGGGGACCGATCCGGTGAACTCCTCCCACCGGATGATCGAGGACCTGATCAGGGAGTCGGGCGTCGAGTGGACGTTCGTGCGGGGCGGCGGCTTCGCCGGCAACGACCTGGGCTGGGCGGCGGGCATCCGGGCCGGCGGGGTGGTGCGGGAGCCGTTCGGCGGGTGGGCCAGGTCGCTGGTGCACGAGGCTGACCTGGCCGCCGTGGGAGTGCGGGCGCTGCTGGACGACGACCACGTGGGGGCCGCGTACGAGGTGACCGGGCCCGAGGCGCAGACCCAGCAAGAGCGGGTGGAGATCATCGCCGAGGTCATCGGGCGGCCGCTGCGCTTCGAGGAGATGCCGCTGACGGAGGCCAGGGCCCACTTCGAGACGTGGCTGCCGCCGGAGGCCGTCGACGACACCTTCGACGACATGCGCCAGCTCACCGCGCGGCCCGAGCCCGTGACCGGCGCGGTCGAGGAGGTCACCGGGCGGCCGGCGCGCACCTACCGGGAGTGGGTGGCCGACCACCGCGCGGACTTCGCCCCGCCCACGGTCGTGATGACGCTGGACCTGGCCTGCGCCTGGTCCTACCTGGGCTTCAACCGGCTGCGGACGGCGCTGGAGCGACGCCGGGCCGAGGACGCCCGGGTGGAGGTCGACTTCCGTCCGTACCAGCTGGCTCCCGGCGTGCGGGAGGTCGAGCCGCTGACGCTGGTGCACGAGCGGGCCTTCGGCCCGGAGGCGGCCACGTCGACCGAGCGGATGACCCGCCTGGGCGCGGCGGAGGGCCTCGACTACCGCTTCGACCGGGCCCGGTTCGCCAACACCTTCCAGGCGCACCGGCTGATCGCCTTGGCCTCCGCGCAGGGGCGCGGGGAGGAGATGACCGAGCGGTTGTTCCGCGCCTACTTCACCGACGGCCTTGACCTGTCCGACCTCGCGACGCTCAGGGAACTGGCCGCCGAGACCGGCGTGACCTGGCAGGACGGCGGCGCGGACGAGCTGCGGGCCAGGCTCGCCGAGGTCCAGGTCAGCGGGGTGCCGGTGTTCGAGGCCGGATCGCGCACGCTGTCCGGCGCCCAGTCCGTCGAGACCCTCTACGAGCTGATCGGGGAAGCGTCATGATCCTGGTGACCGGAGGAACAGGAAGCGTCGGCGGCCAGGTGGTCGACCGGCTACGCGAGCAGGGCGTCGAGGCGCGGGCGCTGACCCGCGACCCGAAGCGGCCGGGGGAGGTCTACGGCGACCTCACCGACCCGGCGACCCTGGACGCCGCGCTCGACGGCGTGGACAAGGTCTTCCTCGTCTGGCCCGTGCTCGGCGATCCCAGGAAGGCGGAGGCGGTCGGGAGGATCGCCCGGCCGGGCAGGCACGTCGTCTACTTCTCCTCTGCCGAGGCCGGCGCGGCCGACCCGATCAACTACGCCCACGGTGAGATGGAACGCCTGGTCAGGGAGTCCGGCGCGGACTGGACGTTCCTCCGCATCACCGGCCTGGCCACCAACGACCTGCGCTGGGCGCCCGGCCTCGCGACGGGCGATGTGGCCCGCGGGCCCTTCGGCGACTGGAAGCGGACGCTGATCCACGAGGCCGACCTGGCCGCCGCCGGGGTCCGCGTGCTGCTCGACCCGGGCCACGCCGGGCAGAGCTACGTGCTCACCGGCCCGGAGCCTCTCGACGCCGGGCAGCGGGTGCGCGTGCTCGGCGAGGTCCTGCGGCGGCCGCTGCGCTTCGAGAACATGACCCGCGAGGAGATCGCCGCACTCTACGGCGACTTCGCCGACGCGCTCCAGGACTTCCCGCCCGAGCGGGTCACCGACACCGTCGAGAAGCTGACCGGCAGGCCCGCGCGCACCTACCGGGAGTGGGCCGCCGATCACGCCCGGGACTTCGCGGGTAGCCTCTGAGACATGCTGCACGGGCGGACGGACGAGACGGCCATGATCGAGCGGCTGCTGTCCGGAGCCCGGGAAGGCGCCAGCGCGGCGCTGGTCATCAGGGGTGAGGCGGGCATCGGCAAGACCGCGCTCCTCGACGCCGCCGCCGCGCGCGCCGGGGGGCTGCCGGTGCTGCGGGGCGCCGGGATCGAGTCGGAGCACGAGCTGCCCTACGCCGGTCTCAGCCTGCTGCTGGGCCGCACCGCCGAGCGGCTGGACCGGCTGCCGGAGGGGCAGGCGAGGGCGCTGGCCGCCGCGCTCGGCACCGGACCGGCGGGGGAGGGTGACCCGTTCCTGGTGGGGCTGGCCGTGCTGACGCTGCTGGCCGAGGCGGGGCCGCTGCTCTGCCTCGTCGACGACGCGCAGTGGCTCGACCACGCCTCCGCCGCCGCGCTGCTGTTCGCCGCGCGGCGGCTGGAGGCCGAGGGGGTGGTGATGCTGCTGACGGTACGCGAGCCGCACGCCCCCGGTTTCCAGGCGGCGGGCCTGGCCGAGCTGCGCCTGGGCGGCCTGGCCGACGAGAGCGCCCAGGCCCTGCTGGCCGAGCGCGCGGGCGAACTGTCGGCCCGCGAGCGCGAGGAGGTGCTGGTCGAGTCGGCGGGCAACCCGCTAGCCCTGCTGGAGCTGTCGGCCGCGCGTCGGCAGTCCGGCCCCTACTCCGTGGGGATCGTGCCGGTGCAGAGCCGGATTCAGCAGGGGTTCGCCGAGCGGGTCGCCGCCCTGCCCGAAGCCACCCGCACGCTCATGCTGGTGGCCTCGGCCGACGACACCGGCGACGCGGCCGCCGTGCTCGCCGCCGCGGGCCTGCTCGGCGCCGGGCCCGCCGACCTCGAACCGGCGGAACGCGCGGAGCTCCTCACCGCCTCAGGCGCCCGCCTGGCCTTCGGCCACCCGCTGATCAGGAGCGCCGTCTACCAGCGCGCCCCGCTGGCCAGGCGGATGGCCGCGCACCGGGCGCTGGCCGACGTCCTCGACGGCGACCGGAGCGTCTGGCATCTGGCCGCCGCCACCCCGGAACCCGACGAGGACGTCGCCGCCGCGCTCGCGGCCACCGCCGAGCGGGCCAGAGACCGGGGCGGCTACGCGGCCGTCGCCGCCGCCTACACGCGGGCCGCCGAGCTCACCCCCGACCCGGCAGTGCGCGCCCGCCGCCGCGTCGCCGCCGCCCGCGCGGCCACCGACGCCGGGCAGTTCGAGAAGGCCACCGAGCTGCTGCGACTGACCGGTTTCGAGGAGCGGGTGCACGCCGCCAAGCTGCGCGCCGTGCTCGCCGAGTCCCGCGACGACGCCCAGGACGCCTACCGCATCCTGCTCCACGAGACCGACCCGGCGGCCCCGAGCGACTCCGTCGTCCTGCTGCGCGACGCGGTCGCGGCGGCCTGGCGCAACAACGACTTCGAGTGCGTCGAGATGATGGGCGGCTTCGCGGGCACGCTGAAGGGCGGCGCCCCGGTCGCCACGCTGGCCACCGCCGCCCTGGCCGCCAACCGCATCGACCGCGGCGAGGTGGCCGACGGCCTGGCCGCCCTGCGCGCACTGCTCGCCGACCCGCCGGGCGAGGCCGCCGACGTGCGCGACCGGCTGCTGTTCGCCCGGATGCGCCTGATCACCGGGGACATCGCCGGCGCCTACGGCGAGGTCTCCTGGCTCGAACGCGACGCCCGCGAGCACGGCGCGCTCGGCACGCTGCCCGCCGTGCAGGTGATCCTGGCCCGCTGCCAGCTGTTCACCGGCGCGCACCGCGACGCCCGGCTCACCGCCGAGGACGGGCTGCGGATCGCCGCCGACACCGGGCAGACCCGGCCCGCGCTGGAGCTGCGCGCCGTCCTCGCCGAACTGGCCGCGATCGAGGGCGACGAGGAACGCTGCCGCGAGCTGTCGGCCGAGGCGCTGGAGCGCGGGCTGGCCCCCGGCTCGGTGCACGCCGCCGCCGCGCTCAGCCTGCTCGACCTGGGGCTCGGCCGCTACGAGCCGGCCTTCGACCGGCTGGCCGCCGTCCTCGCGGGCTCGCGGCCGATGGGGATGCTGTCCGCGTTGCCCCTCATGGTCGAGGCCGCGGTACGGCTCGGCCGCCCCGCCGACGCCGCCGGCCCGGCCGCGACCTACGAGCGGTGGGCCCGCGAGAGCGGACAGGCCTGGGCCGAGGGCGTGTCCCTGCGCAACCGGGCGCTGCTCACCGACGACCCGGACGACTACGCGCTGGCCGTACACCATGAGGCGTTTCCCCTCGACCGGGCGCGCGCCGAGCTCCTCTACGGGGAGCGGCTGCGGCGCGAGCGCCGGATGAGCGAGGCACGCACGTGGCTGCGGACCGCCGCAGAGGCCTTCGAACGCCTGGGCGCGCCGCCGTGGGCCGAGCGGGCGCGGCGCGAGCTGCGCGCGACGGGCGAGAGCCGCGCGGTGCGCGCGCACGCGCCCGACCTCGCGGAACGCCTCACCGCCCAGGAGCTCCAGGCGGTACGGCTGGCCGCCCAAGGGCTCAGCAACCGGGAGATCGGGGCACGGCTGTTCCTGAGCCCGCGCACGGTCGGCTACCACCTGTATAACGCGTTTCCCAAGCTGGGCGTGGCCTCGCGGGGGGAACTGGCCGGACTCGGCCTCTGATGTTCATGCTTGGGAAGGGATCAAAGGGGCATCATTGCTCACGTGAGCGAAGGCCAGTGGTGGTTCTGCCTCAAGCACATGAGGGTGGAGCCCGACCAGGGATGCCCCAACAAGGACCGGATGGGTCCCTACGCCACCCAGGAGGAGGCCGCAGGCGCACTGGAACGCGCCGCCGCCAGGAACAAGGCGTGGGACGAGGCCGACCAGGACGAGGACGACTGACGCGCCGCCGCCCTACGGGATGACGGCGTAGGCGCGCACCGGGAAGGTGCCCATGCCGGACACCATCGGCGGCGCGGCGTGGAAGCGGAAACCGCCGGCCGGCAGCGCGGACAGGCCGGTGAGGTGCTCGACGATCGGGATGCCGGCGGCGAGCAGGACGGTGTGCGCGGGGCGTTCGCCGCCTGGCGGGGTGTCGTCGATGTTGAGCGAGTCGATGCCGACCAGCGCGGCGCCCTGCTCGGCGAGCCATTCGGCGGCCTCCGAGGTCAGGTACGGGTGCCCGCTCAGGTACGTCTCGGTGCCGAAGTGCGCGTCCCAGCCGGTCCGTACGAGGACGGCGCGGCCGCGTACGAACAGGCCGTCGAAGGCGTCGAGGCCGATCGCCCGGCGGCCCTCGGCGGGGACCACGAGGCCGGGCAGGTCGGCGAGCTTCTCGATCGGGACCCGCGCCAGGTCGGCGCCGCCGGCGTAGCGGTGGTACGGGGTGTCGAGGTAGGTGCCGGTGTTGGCGGTCAGCGTGATCACGCCGATCTCGAACTCCGTGCCGGGCGCGTAGACCTCGCGGGAGTCCTCCCTGCTCAGGTGGAGGCCGAGAACGGGCCCCGGCACGCCCGGGTAGGTGGTCATGCCCTCGACGATGCGGTGGCTGAGTTCGACGATCATCGGGCGACTCCCAGACGGTAGAGCTTGACGAGGGCGACGATACCGATCCCGGCCCAGATGAGATTCAGGGCCGCCGACGGCCACGCCGCCTTGTAGCCGCTGTTGATCATCAGGCTGACCGATCCGAACAGGTTGATCACCTGGTACGGCAGGCCGTCGCCCGACATCTTCCCCGAGGAGACCATGGCGTAGCCGTACAGCAGGGTGGCCGCGCCCAGCCAGCCCAGGGCGTCGAGGAGTAACTCCATGGCGGACATTCTCCGGATTTCCTGAGCTAAAGCACAAGTAATGAAATCTACAGTTGCGCGTAAGCTGACCTGCATGGACATCGATCCTCGGCGCCTGCGTGTCCTGCACGAGGTGGCCCGCCGCGGTGGCGTCATGCGCGCGGCCGAGGCGCTCTTCCTCACCCCCTCCGCCGTCTCCCAGCAACTGGCCCACCTGGAGCGCGAGGTCGGCCTCGCGCTCATCGACCGTTCCCAGCGCCGCGTGTCGCTCACGCCGGCCGGCCGCGTGCTGGCCGGGTACGCGGAACGCGTCGAGGACGAGCTCGCCGAGGCCCGGCGCGAGCTCACCCGGTTCACCGAGCGGCTGGCCGGGCCGGTGCGGATCGCCGCCTTCCCGACCGTGATCAAGCACATCCTGGTCCCGGCGATTCAGCGGCTCGCCGTCCACCATCCGAAGATCGTTCCGATCATCCACGAGGTGTACGGCCCGCCCGCCCTCCAGGAGCTCCGGCTCGGCCAGGTCGACGTGCTGATCACCGAGCAGGACATGAGCCTGCCCGCGCTGTCGCAGCCGTCGCTGTCCACGCGCACCCTCTACGTCGACGAGTACCGCATCGTCGCGCCGCCCGCCTGGCCCGAGACGCCGCGCACGATCGGGGAGCTCGCCGGGATGCCCTGGGTGGCCGGTGAGCCCTCGCAGGCCTGCGGGCAGGCGCTGGACCGGCTGGCCGCCATCCACGGGTTCGAGCCGCGCAAGGTGCACGTCATCACCGAGTTCGGCCCGACGCTGTCGCTCGTCGTGGCCGGGCACGGGGTCGCCATCGTGCCCGAGCTGGCCCTGCTCGACGTGCCGGATGGCGAGGTGCGGGTCAGCTACATCAAGGACGTCGGGGCCCGGCGGCTGGACGCGGTGACGCGCGTCAGCCGTACCCGGTCGGGGGAGCCCGACCCCGTGCAGGCGGTCGTGATCGGCGCGATCGAGGACGCGACGCGGGAGCTAGTCGGCCACCTGCGGTCCGCTCACGCGGTCGAGGAGCCTGGCGAGCCGGTCGCGTAGGCTCGGCCGCTGCGGGATCTCGCCCGCGGCGGTGCTGACCAGGTGCTGCGCGCCGTCGAAGGTGATCAGCCCGTGCTGCGGGATCGCCAGCGCCTCGTGCGCGAGGCCGGTCAGCTCGGGGTCGCCGCTCTCCAGCGCGATGATCGTCGCGCCGGTACGGCGGGCGTCGTCCACCCGCTCCAGCAGCGGCACCGGCGCCTGCTGCTCGGCGACCACGAACAACGTCTCACCGCGCCGGGCCGCCTCGATGCGCTCCAGCCCGATCCGCAGGTGGGCGGGGGCGTCGGCGGGCGGCTGCCAGCGCACCAGCGTGGGCGCGAGCTGCGGCAGGCCGGACAGGCGCGCCTCGTCGCCCAGGTGCGCGGTCAGGTGCCACGGCTCGTCGAGGGGGGTGCCGACCAGGAGCAGGCCGCCGGGGGATCGGGTGGCCCGCAGGGCCATGCCGAGTTCGCGGGTGCGCTCGATCCAGCCCGTGTCGGCGAGGAGCTCGCGGAGGAAGGCCACAGACCCTGAGTCCATCCGACCATACTGCCGGACGGATGTCCTGACCGGCGTTATTTCGGGCCTTGACAGAAGGTTACCGCCGGGTAACGATCAGCGTGGTTTCCACGCGGCCAGCGTGGTCTTCGCGCGGGAGGACGGCGCCATGAGACTGTCCGTGATCTTATCCCTGATCATCTCGCTGATCCTGTTACCGGTGCCCGCTCAGGCGGCCTCGGCCGGAGACGTGATCTCCGCCCAGCCGACCACGGTGTACCTGCTGCCGGGCAAGCTCCTCGAAGTCCCGGTGAACGCCTGGAATGTGCTCTACCGCTCCACCTCCGCGACCGGCGCGCCCAATGCCGTCTCCGCGACCGTGCTCGTGCCCAAGGCGTCCTACCCGTTCGGCCGCCGCCCCGTCATCGGCTACGCCGTCGGCACCCACGGACTCGGCGACCAGTGCGCCCCGTCCCTCGCCATGCGCGAGGGCAGGGAGACCGAGCTGGCCCTGGTCAGCCTGTTCCTGCTCAAGGGCTTCGCGGTGGCCGTCACCGACTACGAGGGGCTCGGCACGCCCGGCCAGCACACGTACATGGCCGGGATCTCGCAGGGACAGGCCGTCCTCGACTCGGTACGCGCCGCGATCCGGCTGCCCGGCTCCGGCCTGTCGGCCAGTGCGCCCGTCGGCGTCATGGGCTACTCGCAGGGCGGCGCCTCCGCCGGGTGGGCCGGCCAGCTCCAGCCCTCCTACGCTCCCGACCTCCGCCTCAAGGGCGTCGCCGCCGGTGGCGTGCCCGCCGACCTGAAGGCCGTCGCGCAGAGCCTCGACGGCGGCGCCAACTTCGGCCTCGCCGCCGCGGCCGGTGTCGGCTTCGACGCCGCCTACGACGAGCTCGACCTCTTCAACGACCTCAACGACCGCGGCAAGGCCCTGATGACCGACGCCGCCGACGACTGCGTGGGCGACCTCTCCAAGCTCGCCGGTCTGCGCTTCTCCGACCTGTCGCCCATCGACCTCATGAACCAGCCCAAGTGGCTGGCCCGCCTGGCCGAGAACCGCCTGGGCGCCAGGCCCCCGCGCGTGCCCATCTTCCTCTACCACGCCCGCGGCGACGAGATCATCCCGCACGCCGTCGGCTCCACGCTGCGCTCGGAGTACTGCCGGGCCGGCGTGAACGCGCGCTGGCTGTCGATCCCCGGCGGCAACCACGTGCTGGGCGCCGTCGAGGGCGGCCCCCTGGCGATCGAGTGGCTGGCCCTGAGGGTGTACGGCCTGCCCGCCTTCGGCAACTGCTGAAATCCGCGGACCAAGGGGTCGCGCCTCACACCCCCCAGCGCGACCCCTTCCCGCGTCAGGCGGTCAGCGTCGCCGGGTCGGTGTTGGAGCCGCAGAGCACCACGGCCACGCGTTCCCCGTCTGCGGGCCGGTACGCGCCGCTGAGCAGGGCCGCGTAGGCGGCGGCGCCGGCGTGCTCGACGACCAGCCGGTGCTCCGACCACAGGCGGCGGCGGGCGTCGATGATCGCCTCGTCCGAGACCAGCACGCTCTCCACACCCGCGCCCGACAGGATGCCGAAGGCCAGGCCGCCCACCTGGGTGGCGCCGAGCGCGTCCGCGCCCACGCCGCTGACCTCGACCGGGACGGGGTGGCCCGCCCGCAACGCCCGGTGCAGGCCGGGGATCAGCTCGGGCTCCACGGCCACCAGCTTCACGCCTTCCCGCAGGCCGAGTGAGACGCCGGACGCCAGGCCGCCGCCGCCCACCGCGACCAGGACGGTGTCGACGCCGGGCGCCTGCTCCATCAGTTCGAGCGCCAGCGTGCCCTGCCCGGCGATCACCTCGGGCTGGTCGTAGGCGTGCACGGGCAGCGCGCCGGTCTCCGCGGCCCGTTTTGCCGCGGCTTCGGCGGCCGCCGAGTAGATGGCGCCGGTCTGGGTGATCTCGGCGCCCAGCGCGCGCAGCCCGGCGAGCTTCACCGGGCTGGTCACCGTGGGCACGAAGATCTCGGCGCGGACGCCGAGCGCGCGGGCGGCGTAGGCGACGGCCAGGCCGTGGTTGCCGCCGCTGGCCGCGATGACCCCGGTGGGCGGCAGCGTCCCCGCCGACAGGATGCGGTTGAACGCCCCGCGCACCTTGAACGAGCCGGACCGCTGCACCTGCTCCAGCTTGAAGATCACCCCGGGGGAGATCTCCAGGATCGGAGTGCGCAGGACGTGGTCCGCGACACGTTCCCCGGCCGCCTTCACGTCGGCGTGCGTCACCGTCATCTGTCATCCCCTCGCCACGGAGTCGTCGTTCCATCCGACCTTAGGACAGCGCCTGCTCAAGGTCGGCCCAGAGGTCCTCGGGGTGCTCGATGCCCACGGCCACCCGGATGGTGCCCTCGCCGATGCCGTGGCGGGTCAGTTCCTCGGGGCTGAGCGAGCGGTGGGAGGTGGTGGCCGGGTGCATGACCAGGGTCTCGACGCCGCCGAGTGAGGGGGCGAGCAGGGCCAGCCGTACCGCGGCCATGAACTTCTCGCCCGCCGCCCGGCCGCCGGCGAGCTCGAAGGAGAAGACGCCGCCGAAGTCGGGCAGCAGCTTGCCGGCCAGCTCGTAGGAGGGGTGCGAGGGCAGGCCGGGCCAGTGGACCGCGGACACGGCGGGGTGGGCGGCCAGCCGGGAGACCAGGTAGCGGGCGTTGGAGCAGTG
The DNA here is from genome assembly GCF_014203235.1 of Nonomuraea endophytica. Taxonomy (GTDB): domain Bacteria; phylum Actinomycetota; class Actinomycetes; order Streptosporangiales; family Streptosporangiaceae; genus Nonomuraea; species Nonomuraea endophytica. The sequence continues at coordinate 188,601 of NZ_JACHIN010000013.1, forward strand.
GCGCTCCATGCGCAGGTGCAGGGTCTGCAGCCCGCGCAGCGTCAGCCACGCGGCGAACGGGTCCGGCGTGGCCCCCAGCTCCACCGAGAAGTGCCACACCTTGCGGTAGAGCGCGTCGTCGGCGAAGACCGCGAGGCCGCCGACGACGTCGGTGTGGCCGGACAGGTACTTGGTGGTGGAGTGCACCACGATGTCGGCGCCGTGCTCGATCGGGCGGCAGAGCAGCGGTGTGGCGAACGTGTTGTCCACGACCGAGACGATGCCGAGCTCGCGCGCCACGGCGCACATGCCGGGCAGGTCGGCCACCTGCAGCGCGGGGTTGGCGAGCGTCTCCAGGTAGACGAGCTTGGTCTCCGGGCGTACGGCCGCGCGCAGCGCCTCCGGGTCGTCCTCCGGGACGTAGGTCACGGTGATGCCGAAGCGGTGGACCAGCTCGTTGATCATGGCGGCGGTGCCGCCGTAGATGGCCTTCTGGGAGACCAGGTGGTCGCCGGGGCCGAGCAGGCCGAGGAGCACGCAGTTGATGGCGCCCATGCCGGAGCCGGTGGCCAGGGCGGCGACGCCGCCTTCCAGGCCGGAGACCGCCGTCTCCAGGGAGCGGACCGTGGGGTTGGCGAGCCGGCCGTACACGAAGGAGCCGTCGGGGCGGCCCATGGCGTCGGCGAAGACCGCGGGATCGTCGAACACGAACCCGGACGTCTGGTAGATCGGCACGGTGATCGGCCGGCTGCCGGTGATCTCCGGCTGGGGCAGGTGGACGGCTCGGGTCTCGGGACGAAGTTCCATGTCAACAGCATCTCCGGAAATGTCCTGCAATGTCAGATCCAATGGTGGAGAATTGGTCCATGGATGGAGCCAATCTGGTGGATCTGCTCGGCCGGTGGGCCACCGGCCGGGGGCCGCTGTACCTCCTGCTCACGGCCCGGCTGCGCGCGCTCATCGACGACGGCGTCCTGCCGCCCGGCCACCTGCTGCCGCCCGACCGGGTGCTGGCCAAGCTCCTGGCCGTCGGCCGGGGCACCGTCGTGGCCACCTACGACCTGCTCCAGCAGGAAGGGCGCGTCGTACGCCGCCAGGGCAGCGGCACCCGCGTCGCCGCCGCCCAGCTGTCGGCCGCCCGCGTCGTCGACGGCGTGCCCGCCAATCCGCTGATCCAGCACATGCTCCACCCGCCCGACGGGGTCCAGCTCCTCACCTGCGCCGCACCGGACGTGCCGCCGCCGTTCATGGTCGAGGCCTACGCCGAGGCGGCGGAACGGCTCGCCGCCCGCCCCCACGACCTCGGCTACTACCCCGCAGGCCAGCCCGCGCTGCGCGAGGCCATCGCCGCCTACTACCGCGCCCGCGGCCTGCCCACCACCGCCGACGAGATCGTCGTCACCAACGGCGCCCAGCAGGCGCTCTCACTGCTCACCGGCCTGCTCGTACAGCCCGGCGACACCGTCCTCACCGAGACGCCCACCTACCCGGGCGCGCTGGAAGTCTTCCGGCACGCCGCCGCCGTCGTACGCGGCGCCGAACACGGGGTGGCCGGCGCGCTGCGCGCACGCCCCGCCCTCGCCTACACGGTCCCCACCGCCAGCAACCCGTCCGGCGCCGTCATGGACGTGCCCACCCGCCGCCGCCTGGCCACGCTCGCCGCCGAGCACGACGTGCCGCTCATCGACGACGAGGTCTGCGCCGAACTGTGCTTCTCCGGCGAGACCCCGCCGCCGCTGGCCTCCTTCACCTCCGGCGAGCAGATCATCACCATCGCCTCGCTGAGCAAGGTCGTGTGGGGCGGCCTGCGGATCGGCTGGATCCGCGCCGCCGCCCCGCTCGCCACCCGCCTGGCCCGGCTGCGCGCCATCCACGACCTGGCGGGCGAGGCCGTCTCCCAGCTGGCCGCCGTCGCGCTGCTGCGCCGCCTGCCGGAGATCCGCCGCGACCGCACCGCCGTACTGCGTGAGCGTCACGACCACCTGTGCGCTGAGCTGCGGGAGTGGCTGCCGTCGTGGTCGTTCGAGCCGGCCCAGGGCGGCCAGACGATCTGGGTACGGCTGCCGCACGGCGACACCGACGCCTTCGCCCAGGTCGCCCTGCGCCACGGCGTCGCCATCCCGCCCGGGCGCGCGTTCGACCCGGTGGGCGGGCAGGGCTCTTACACGCGGCTGCACTTCCTGTTCACGCCCCGCGAGCTCAGCCGTGCCGTGGCCGGGCTGTCGGCCGCCTGGCACTCCTACGACGGCACCCACCACCCCACCACCACCCACGCCCTAATCGTCTAACCCCCCAACCCCCTCCTCCACCCCCCTCCCGCCTCTGCTCCCGCTCCCTCGTCCCGCCCGCTCCCTCCTCCGGCCCGCTCCTGCTCCCGCTCCCTCCTCCGGCCCGCTCCTGCTCCCGCTCCCTCCTCCGGCCCGCTCCCGCCTGCGCCTCCGCTCACTCCTGCCGGACCACGCCCTCTCGGACACCCCTCGCGGGCCATCCCTCCGGGTCGTGGGCATCCCTGCGGGCCTCGCCCTCTCAGGCCGCTCGTCCAGCTGAGGCTCTTCCACGGGGTGACGTCCGTGTTGCCGTGGCGGTCGGCGGGCTTTGTCACCCTCACCAGGGGCGCCGCCCTTCCGGGTAACCCCCGACCCGGGTAGCCAATGCCTTGGGTTACCCAGGCAGTGAAGTAGCCAGGGAACGGGGGTCACGCTGGGAGCGATATCGGGGCGGTGGGGTTTGCGGGCGTGGGAAAGTGGCGGGCATGCAGGCGATCTTCGTGCTCGTGCACAGCCCCTCGGTAGGTCCTTCGACGTGGCGGCCCGTGGCGGAGGCGCTCGGCCGGCGGGGGAGGCGGGCCGTGGTGCCGGATCTGACCGCGGTGACCGAGGGCGGTCCGCCGCACTGGCCCAGGGTGGTCGAGGCGGTGCGCGCGGCCGTACCGGAGGAAGGGCCGTTGGTGCTGGTCGGGCACAGCAACGCGGGGCTGTTCCTGCCGGTCGTGAAGGAGGGGCTGGGGGAGCGGGTGGTGGCCTGCGTGTTCGCGGACGCCCATCTGCCGCCACGTGACGGGCTGGTCAGGACGGCGGAGGAGGCGTTCCTGCCGTTTCTTCGGGATCTCGCCGGAGATGACGGGCTGCTGCCGCGCTGGACCGACTGGTGGAGCGAGGAGGACGTCGCCCCGATGCTGCCCGACCCCGAGGTCAGGCGGCGGGTGGTCGAGGAGCAGCCTCGGCTGCCGTTGGTCTATTACACCCAGCGTGTGCCGGTCCCGGCCGGTTGGGATGGGGTTCCGTGCGGCTTTCTCTGGTACGGCCCGCCGTACGACAAGGTGGCCGAGCGGGCGGCGGCCCGCGGCTGGCCGGTCACCCGGGCGCCCGGCGCCCACCTTCACCAGGTCGTCGACCCGGAAGGGGTCGCGGACACGCTGCTGCGGATCGTGAATTCTTCACTGTTCCCCGAACGCTGACCCCGCGACGATCGGAGGCATGACAGCCATCCAGGTATCCGGCCTCGTCAAGCGCTACGGCGCGTTCGAGGCCGTGAAGGGCGTCTCCTTCGAGGTCGCGGAAGGGGAGATCTTCGCGCTGCTGGGCCGCAACGGCGCGGGCAAGACGACGACGGTCGAGGTGCTGGCCGGGTTCCAGCGGCCGGACGAGGGCACGGTGCGGGTGCTCGGGCTCGATCCGGCGGGGCAGCGGGGAGAGGCGCGGCGCCGTACCGGCGTGATGTTGCAGGAGGCGGGGTTCTTCCCGGACCTGACGGTGGCGCGCACGGTCGACACCTGGCGGGACTTCACCGCGGCGGCCCGCCCGCGCGATGAGGCGCTGCGGCTGGCGGGGCTCGCGCACAAGGCGGGCACCAAGGTGCGGCAGCTTTCGGGCGGGGAGAAGCGGCGGCTGGATCTGGCGCTGGCCACGCTGGGACGTCCCGAGGTGCTCTTTCTGGACGAGCCGACGACCGGCATGGATCCGGAGGCCCGCCGCGACACCTGGGAGCTGGTGCGCGGCCTGGCCGCCGATGGCGCCACGGTGCTGCTGACTACGCACTACCTGGAGGAGGCGCAGCGGCTGGCCTCGTCGCTGGCCATCCTGGACGGCGGCGCGATCGTCGCCGCGGGCGGCATGGCCGAGACGCTGGCCGCCCAGAGCGGCCGGGTGGCCTTCCGGATGCCGCCCGGCGTCGCACCCGACGAGCTGCCGCTGCCGGTCACGCTCGAGGGCGAGCTGGCCGTCTGCCGCGCCGAGGACCCCGACCTGGCCGCGCAGACGCTGCTGAGCTGGGCGGCCGGGCGCGGCCTGCGGCTGACCGGCCTCGACGTACGCGCCGCCACCCTCGAAGACCTCTTCCTCGACAGGAGCACCTCATGAGCCTCGCGGCCACCTACAAGCTCGGCGCCCGCCTGTTCTGGCGGGACAAGGCCATGCTGGCCGGGTCGGTGATCACGCCGGTGGGCCTGACCGTCGGGATGCCGCTGCTCATGCGGCACGTCCAGGCGGACGGCGTCGCCTGGGCCACCCAGACCTTCTACGGCTCGACCGCGCTCGTGCTGTCGATCACCGGGTTCATGAACATCGCCGTGGCGCTGTCCATGCGGCGCGACCAGCTCGTGCTCAAGCGGCTGCGCTCGACGATGCTGACCGACGGGCAGATCCTGGCAGGGGAGATCGCCAGCACGGTGACGCAGACGGTCGCGCTCGTGGTCGGCTGCCTGGTGGCGGTGCGGTTCGTGGCGGACGTGCCGTTTCCCGACAATCCGGTGGTCTTCGTCGCGGCGACGCTCGGCGGCGCGGTCTGCGTGGCGGTGCTCGGCGCCGCCTACACCGCGGCGATCCCGCGGGCGGAGCTGGCCGCGGCGATGACGGTGCCGGTGTTCCTGGTGTGCGGGGTCGGGGCCGGCGCGATGGGGCCGCTGCTCGACCTGCTGCCTTCCTGGGTGCGCTCCGTCTTCGACCTGCTGCCGACCAGCGCCGCCGTACACGCGATGAAGACCGGCGAGTTCGCCGCGCCCGCCCTGAACTTGGCGCTCTGGACGCTCGCCGGGCTGGTCGCGATCCGGCTCTGGTTTCGCTGGGAGCCGCGGCGCTCGTAGATTTGTCGGACAATGACCGCTTCCTCCGCTCAACGCCTCGCCACCTGGCTGATCGCGGTGATCTCCGTCGGCTATCCGATGCTCGGCCTGATCTACCTGAGCTCGGGCCGCATGGACGTCACCCTGCTCGTGCTCGCCGCGCTCGCCGGCTGCTGGATCCCCCACTTCCTCAACATGCGGGCCGCGCTGCGGGGCGTGCGGCCCCCGCTGTTCCCGCTGACGGTCGTGTTCCAGGCCGTGGCGACCTACCTGCCCGACCCGTTCCTGCCGAGCGGGTGGTCCGGGGTGACCGCGCAGCTGCTCGCCGGCACGCTCCTGCTGTATCTGCCGCTGTGGGCGGCCGGTCCGCTGCTCGCGCTGATGACCGTGGTGCAGGCGGGCGGCATCATGGTCACGCTGAACATCCCCGTCGTCGCCGCCCTCTACGCGGTGACGATCCCGATCAGCGGCATCATCGTGTACGTCGTCGTCCGCCTGGTCGCCGTCAGCCGCGAACTCGAGTCGGCCCGCGCCGGGCTGGCCGAGGCGGCCGTGCTGAAGGAGCGGCTGCGCATCTCGCGCGACCTGCACGACGGTCTCGGTCGCAGCCTCACCGCGATCGCGCTGAAGGGCGATCTGGCCGCCCGTCTCATGGACCGCGATCCCGGTACGGCCCGCGCCGAGGTCGGCGACCTGGTGAAGGTGGCCAGGGAGGCGGCCCAGGACGTACGGCAGGTGGCCCGCGGCTACCGGGAGCTGACGCTCCGGGGCGAGACGCAACGGGCCGCTTCGCTGCTGGAGGCGTCCGGGGTGAGCGTGCAGGTCAACCTGGCCGACCGCGTGCCGCCCCGGGCGTCGGAGGAGGCGCTGGCCTGGGCCGTACGCGAGGGCATCACCAACGTCCTGCGCCACAGCGCCGCCACGACCTGCACCATCACCACGGCGGCCCAGGCGGGCCGGCTGCGCCTGGAGATCGTCAACGACGGCGCGCCCGACGCGCCCAGCGAGGACGGCAGCGGGCTGACCGGCCTGACCGAGCGCGCCGGGCAGGCCGGCGGCACCGTCGCCGTGCGCGCGGAAGGCGGCGCGTTCCGGCTGGTCGTGGAGGTGCCGGCGTGATCCGGGTGCTGCTGGCCGAAGACATGCTCATGATCCGCGCGGCGCTCTCCGCGCTGCTGCGGCTGGAGCCCGACCTCGCGGTGGTGTCCGAGGTGACGCGCGGCGACGAGATCGTGCCCGCCGCCCTGGAACACCGCCCCGACGTGGCGATCGTCGACATCGACCTGCCCGTCGTGGACGGCATCACCGCCGCCGCCGAACTGCGCGAACGGCTGCCGCAGTGCCGCATCCTGGTGCTGACCGCGCTCGGCCGGCCAGGCCAGGTGCGCAGAGCGCTGGCCGCCGGAATCACCGCGTTCCTGGTGAAGGACGCGCCGGGGGAGCGGCTGGCCGACGCGGTCCGCCGCACGCACGCGGGGCTGCGGGTGCTGGACCCCGAACTGGTGAGCTCGGCCATGGAGTACGGCGAGAGCCCCCTGACCCAGCGCGAGACCACGGTCCTGCGGGAGGCGGCCCAGGGGGTGAGCGCGGAGGAGACGGCCGGGCGGCTGCATCTGTCGCCGGGCACGGTACGGAACTACCTGACCTCGGCCATCACCAAGACCGGGGCCCGTAACAAGATCGACGCGGTGCGGATCGCCGAGGATGCCGGGTGGTTGTGAACCACTTGGCCGGTGTACGTGCCTCGTGGCGGCGGGGACCACGTCCGACGTGAGAAGCGCCCGATGATCGGGGGCCGCTCACGTCGGAGGGTGGCGTCTTGGTGGCGGGAGCCGTACGGGATGGGCGCCTTGAGAGACGCGTAGGCGAGGAAGCCATAAGAGAGGCGTCGGCGCGAGAGCCTTAAGGGATGCGTCGGCGCGGAAGCCGTCAGACGTCGGTGATGCGGAGGCCGGCGTGAGCTTTGTAGCGGCGGTTGATGGAGATCAGGTTGGCGGTGAACGCCTCGACCTGGTGGGCGTTGCGCAGGCGGCCGCCGTAGACGCCGCGCACGCCCGGGATGACCGACGCCAGCGCCTGGACGGTGTCGGTGGCCTCGCGGTCCTCGCCCAGGACCAGCACGTCCAGGTCGACCTTCTCCACCGTCTCGTCCAGGAGCAGCACGGCCGAGACGTGGTGGAAGGCCGCCACCACGCGGCTGTCCGGCAGCACGGCGGCGGCCTGCTGGGCGGCGCTGCCCTCCTCGACGGGCAGCGCGTAGGCGCCCTGCTTGTCGAAGCCGAGCGGGTTGACGCAGTCGATCACGATTTTTCCGGACAACTCGCTGCGGAGGGATTCCAGCAGCTCCTTGTGGCCGTCCCAGGGGACGGCCACGATCACCACGTCCGCCTGGGCGGCCACCTCGGCGTTGCCCGCGCCCCGCGCGCCGATGGGCTCGGCCGCCTGCTGTGCTCGTTCCGCGCTGCGTGACCCGATGAGCACGGTGTGCCCGGCCAGTACGAACCGCCGCGCCAACCCCTTGCCCTGGTCTCCGGTGCCGCCCAGAATGCCGATCGAAAGCCCGCTCACGTCTGTCATGGCTCAGATCATGCCAGCCCGGCCGCCGGGAGCCGCCTCCAGGTACCGCCCTGCGGAACTGTGGACGTCAGGTGGACGTCAGGTGTAGGTGTGCTCGGCGGACGGGAACGCGCCCGACACCACCTCGTCGGAGAACGCGCGGGCGGCGCGGTCGAGGTCGGCGGCCAGCGTGCCGTAGGCCTTCACGAACTTGGCCGGGTGCTCCGTCAGTCCCATCATGTCCTGCCATACCAGGACCTGGGCGTCGGTGGCGTCACCGGCGCCGATGCCGATCGTCGGGATGGACAGCGACGTCGTGACCCGCTCGGCCAGTTCGGCGGGCACGCATTCGAGCACCACCGCGAACGCGCCGGCCCGTTCGAGGTCCTTGGCGTCGGCCATGAGCTCGTCGCCCGACTGGCCGCGCCCCTGGACGCGGTAGCCGCCGAGCGCGTTGACCGACTGCGGGGTCAGCCCGAGATGCCCCATGACGGGAACCCCGGCCGACACCAGCAGCTCCACCTGCGGCAGCACGCGGCGCCCGCCCTCCAGCTTGATCGCGTGCGCCCCCGCCTCCTTCATGAAGCGGGCCGAGGTCTCCAGCGCCTGCGCCGGCGAGGCCTGATAGGAACCGAACGGGAGGTCGGCGACGACCAGCGCGCGCGAGGACCCGCGCACCACCGCCGCCGTCAGCGGCAGCAGGTCGTCGACGGTGACGGGCAGGGTGGAGTCGTAGCCGTAGACGACCATGGCCGCCGAGTCGCCGACCAGCAGCACCGGCACCCCGGCCCGGTCGAACGCGCGGGCGGTCATCGCGTCGTACGCGGTGAGCATGGGCCACTTCTCGCCACGCTCCTTGGCCTGGGCCAGATCGCGGATGGTGACCCGGCGGCCCGTGACGCCGCCATACAGAGAGGACATGGAACAACCCTCCTGAACAAAGCCTCGAGTCGCCCCAGTGGCGTACCCGGACACCATCGATGATGCCTCATCCGGGCGGAAACTGTCAGTGCGACCCGTCACAATAGGGGTCGGAGGTAAGTAACAATCATGGCGATCGAGCCTTACCGGCGCCTGCTGCGGCTGCCCGGTGTCCGGAACCTGCTGCTGATCGGGCTGTTCGCCCGTGTCCCGTCCACGGCGACGGGCATGGCGCTGACCCTGCACGTGGCATACTCCCTCGACCTCGGATTCGCCAAGGCCGGCCTGGTCACGATGGCCAGCACGGTCGGCATGGCGGTGGGTTCGCCGCTGTCGGGGCGCTTCGTCGACAAATACGGCCTGCGTCCCGTCCTCATCACCACCACCCTCGCCCAGGCGGTGTTCTGGGCCACCGCGTGGGCGCTGCCGTTCCCCGTGCTGGCGGTCGCGGCGGCGGTCGCCGGGCTGCTGGCGCTGCCGGTGTTCAGCGTGATCAGGCAGTGCCTGGCCGCCCTGGTGCCGCCGGAGCAGCGCCGGATGGGTTTCTCGCTCGACTCGATGCTGGTCGAGCTGGCGTACATGGCCGGGCCCGCGCTGGCCGTCGCGGGCGTCACGACGCTCGGCAGCACGTGGACGATGACGGTCGTCGCCGTCGGCCTGGTCGGCTCCGGCACCGCCCTGACCCTGCTCAACCCGCCCACCCGCTCGGCCGAGGAACTGCTGGTGGAGCAGGTCAAGGTGCCGCGTCGGCAGTGGCTGACGCCCGCGTTCGTGGCGCTGCTGGGCACGACCGCGGCGGCCACGTTCATCCTGACCGCCTCCGAGCTCGCGATGGTGGCCACGATGAAGAACGCCGGCCACGTCGGCTGGGTGGGCCTGGCGGTGGCGATCTGGTGCTTCTACTCGCTGGCCGGCGGCTTCGTCTACGGCGGCCTGTCGCGGGGCTTCTCGCCGCTGCTCCTGATCGGGCTGATGGGCGCGCTGACGATCCCGGTCGGGCTGGCCGGCGGCGACTGGCGCCTGCTGCTGCTCGCCCTGGTCCCGGCGGGCATCCTGTGCGCGCCCGCCCTGTCCAGCACCGTCGACACGGCCAGCCGCTGGGTCCCGGCCGCGGCCAGGGGCGAGGCGATGGGCTTCCACGGCACCGCGCTGCTGATCGGGGGCGCGTCGTCCGCGCCGATCGCGGGCGCCATCATCGACGGGTACGGCCCCGCGTGGGCGTTCGCCGCGGCCGGCCTGGTGGGCGTGGTCATGGTGCTCATCGCCCTCCCGCTGTGGCGGCGCCGCCCGGCCGCCTTCGCGCCCGCCCCGGTCCGCGAGGAGACGGTCGCCACGACCTCACCTCTGTGAGAGCCCCTGGTCGGGAGCATCGAGCCAGCGCAGATACGCGGCGCTGCCCGCGACGATCTCGGTGGCCACGATCTCCGGGGTCGCATAGCCGTGGCTGACCCCGATGTGCGCTTCCAGGGCGGGGTAGTCGGCGGCGGGCGTCGTGATCAGCAGTTGCCATTCCTGGGCGTCGTCCAGCACTCCCTCCCGCCAGGACAGGGACCGGACAGGCCCGATGATCTGGACACAGGCGGCCAGTCGGGCGCCCAGGATGTCGCGGGCCAGGCTTTCGGCCGCATCGGCGCTGTCCACTGTCGTGTACACGTGCAGATGGCCGGTCATAGACGCATTTTGTGCGGATTTATCCCCCCAGGAAAGGCCCTTGAGGGCGGCCGGCTCCGGCCATCGCGGAGGAGCGTCTACCGTAGAGCGAGAATCTCGCGAGAGGGGTACGGCGGTGCGGCTCGGCAACCTGGAGCGCTCGGTCATGGAGGCCCTCTGGGCGCACCCGGAGGGGATCCTGGCCCAGGACCTCGCCGCCGCGCTGCCCTCCTCACCCGCCGTGACGACCGTGCTGACCGTGCTGGTACGCCTGTCGCGCAAGGGCCTGGCGACCAGGGAACGGGCCGGCCGGGCGCATCTCTACCGTGCTGCGGCCGGCAAGGACGCCTTCGTGGCCGAGGCCATGCGGGAGGCACTGGACGAGGCCGGTGACGTGGAAGCGGCGGTGAACCGGTTCGTGGGCGCGGTCTCACCAGAGGTGGCCGCCGCCCTCCGCGCCGCCCTGACAGACCGCCCCGACCTGACGACGCCCGGGGAAACGCACCGCCCCGACCTTACGGCGACCCCGGAAGCTCTGACGGCGGATCGTAGTGGTTCGGTCAGGGGCGGGGGGTCGTGACGTTCTGGCTGGTCGTGACCGGGGTGGCGCTCCTGCCGGTGGTGTTCGGCGGGCGGGTGGCCTCGGCGCTGGCCGGGGCGGAGTGGGCGCGGCGGCATCCTCGTGCGGCGCTGGTGCTGTGGCAGGCGATCGCGCTGGCCGGTGGGCTCGGGGCCGTGGGGGTGGGGCTGGTCGCGGCGGTCGCCCCGCTGGCGGCGGCCTTTCCGCATGGGATGCACACGTTCGGGCATCAGGTGGTCGACGGGCGCGGCCTGGCAGGGCTCGGTCCAGGGCACAACCTGGCGCTGGCCTGGTCGGCCGCGCTGATCGCCTGGCTCGTGGCACACACGGCCCGCACCGCTGTCAGGACCGTGGCCAGGCAACGCCGCCAGCGCACGCTCGTGGACATCCTGGCCGACCGGATCGACGAGCGCGACATGGGCGTGCCGGTCGACGGGCGTGGCGTGGGTCTGCCCATCGATCGTGAGGTGTACGTGCTGCCGGGCGCCGAGCCGGTGGCCTACTGCGTGCCCGGATGGCGGTCGAGGGTGGTGCTGAGCCGCGGGGCACTCGATCTGCTGAACCCCGCCGAACTCCGGGCGGTGCTCGCGCACGAGCGGGCCCACGCGCGGGGCAGGCATGACCTGTTCCTGATGCCGTTCGCGGCGCTGGCCGCCGCCTTTCCCTGGCTGCCTGTGGTGAAGGCGGCGCGGCAGGCCGTACCTGTGCTGCTGGAGATGCTCGCCGACGATCGGGCCCGGCAGGTGAGCGGCGATCGCACGCTGGCCCGCGCGATCGTGCTCATGGCCGCCCCGAAGGGGCCCGAGGTGGCGTTCGGGCTGGCCGACGAGGGTGTGGTGCAGCGGGTGGAACGCCTGCTCGGCACGTCCCGGGGCCGGAGATGGGTCCCGGCCGCGGTGTACACCGCCGCGCTGGCCCTGATGAGCGGCCCGCTGGCCGTGCTGGTCGCCCCGGTGGCCTGCGTCACCTTCTGGCCCGGCTGAGCCCGGGTAGCCCGATGTTGTGTGAACCGGGGGACCGACCACTGCCCTTGTCTTCTACGCTATGTAGAAATCCAATTTTCTACGTGACGTAGAAACTCCAGGGAGGCCACGTGTCGGACGAGCAGGATCGGGCCCAGGCGCGCCGCGCCAAGGTCGAGGCCATGCGCGAGGAAGACGACCGCCTGCGCGCCAGGAAGCGCAACACCGCCTTCGTCCTGACCGCCATCGCCGTCTTCGCGGTCGTGGTCGCCGCCGTCCTGGTGGTCAGCAGGTCCGGCGGGGAGGCGCCGGCCGAGCAGGCCCAGGTGGTACGCGCCGACAGCCACCGCCTCCAGACCGCCCCGGACGGCAAGGTCACGCTGGTGGAGTTCCTGGACTTCGAGTGCGAGGCCTGCGGCGCCGCGTTCCCGGTGATCGAGCAGTTGCGCAAGCAGTACCAGGGCAAGGTCACCTTCGTCGCCCGCTACTTCCCGATCGCCAGCCACTTCAACGCCGAGCGCGCCGCGCGGGCGGTCGAGGCGGCGGCCAAGCAGGGCCGCTTCGACGCCATGTACCAGCGCATGTACCAGACGCAGAAGCAGTGGGCGGAGAAGCAGACCCCGGCCGACAAGTTGTTCAGGGAGTTCGCGCAGAGCATGGGCCTGGACATGGCCGCCTGGGACAAGGCCTACGCCGCCGAGGAGACGCTGGCCCGCATCAACAAGGACGTCGCCGACGGGCAGGCGCTCGGCGTCGAGGGCACCCCGACGTTCTTCCTGAACGGCCAGAAGCTCCAGCCCAAGTCCACCGACGACATCAAGGCGGCCATCGATGCGGCTCTCGCCAAGTGAGCAGCGGGCGGAGCCGTTCCCCCGGCTGCTGCCGTACCTGCTGCTGATCGGTGGCGGGATCGGGCTGGTCGCGGCGTTCGTGCTGGCCGTCGAGAAGATCGCGCTGCTGAAGAATCCCGCGTACGTCCCGAGCTGCAGCATCAACCCGGTCCTGTCGTGCGGTTCGATCATGTCCACGCCGCAGGCGGAGCTGTTCGGCTTCCCCAACCCGCTGCTGGGCGTGGCCGGGTTCGCGATCGTCACGACCACCGGCGTCGCGCTGCTCGCCGGGGCGGTGCTGAAGCGGTGGTTCTGGGCGGGGCTGCAGATCGGGGTCACCGCGGGCGTCGTGTTCGTGCACTGGCTGATCTATCAGAGCCTCTACGTGATCGGCGCGCTCTGCCCGTACTGCATGGTCGTGTGGGCGGTGACGATCCCGATCTTCCTCTACGTCACGCTCAGGAACCTCGCCCGCCCCTTCGCGCGCAACCACGTGATCGTGCTGACGCTGTGGTACCTAGCCGTGCTCGCGCTCATCACCATCCGTTTCTGGACGTACTGGAGCAGCCTGGTCTAGCCGCAGCGCGAGGTAGGCGCGCAGCATCATCTTGGTCTCGGCGATCAGGTGCGGCTCGTCGTGGTGGGCGCGCAGCAGCGCGTCCGCCGCCTCGACCGCGACGAGCAGCACACCACTGTCACAAACCAGCCCAGCCTGTACGGCGAGCACCTCCGCCAGCGCCTCGGCCACCTCCGCGTTCGCCCCGAAGTCGACCACCGCGAACCCCGGCACGGTCCGCTTCATCTCCAGGTACTCATCGACCACCGCCTCCACCAGCGGCTCCCAGTGCGTGATCCCGCGCCCGCGCACCCGGCGCACGAACGCGGCCAGGTTCCGCGCCGCCAGCGCGTCGGCCAGTTCCCGCTTGTCGCGGAAGTACCGGTAGACCGAGCCGATCGGCAGCCCGGTCACCGCCGCTACCCGGCGGGTGCTGAGCCCTTCGTAGCCGCTCTCGTCGAGCAGCCGGGCGGCGGCGTCGAGGATGCGCTCGACCCGCTCGGCGCTGCGCCGCTGGACCGGTGCCCGCCTCATGCGGCCAGCAGCAGGGTCAGGCCGCCGATCGTGTAGCAGATCATGAGCACGAACATCGGGATCTGGCCGGCGACGGCCCGCGCGGGCGGCAGCAGGCGTACCGACCGGTCGTGCGCGGCCACCACCCCCGCGACGTGGCCGATGACGATGGCCAGCACCTGCACCGTGGCGATCGTCCCCGGCCCCACCGCCTCCAGGTCCACCTCGGCCCGCAGCCCCAGCGCCAGCACGAACGCGCGCTGCCCCTCGATCACCAGCAGCGAGAAGTAGTGGGCGACCAGGTAGCCGACGGCGATGGGCACCAGCGAGTGCGCGAACCTCGGCGCCAGCCCGCGCGCGCCGCCGATCCGCCCCGCCAGCCACAGACAGCCCGCGTACAGCGCCGTCACCAGCACGATCGCCCCCACCAGCCCCGCCGTGCCCAGCACGACCCGGCCCGCCGCACCCGACTGCAGCGCGTCCACCCAGACCGGCGCGCCGGAGAACCCGTCGTACCCGGTGCTCCCGAGCAGCACGCACACGGTCGCGACCAGCCCAGACGCCGGCTGGACGGCATCCAGCCCGTCGAACGGATTGCGCAGCACGAGCCGCCCGTCACCCCGCCGCCCGAACGGGGCAAGCTGCCCGATCAGCGTTGAATACACCTCGAAGGCCTCGCCTCGGGCCAGCCACGCGTGGCCGTACCGGAGCGTGGCGAGGATCTGCGCGCCGCCGTACACCAGCAGAAAGACCAGCAGCGTGTACGGCGCGGCCGGCTCCGGCGAGACGAGCTCCACCCACGTGAACGTTAGCAGCCCGGCGGCGGCCGGCCAGTAGCCGAGCCGCGGGGGCAGCGGCCGGCGGGCGCGGTCCGGCAGCAGCCGCAACGGGCTCAGCACCCGCCACACCGGCCCGAACACCAGCGAAGCCGGCACCAGCCCCACCCAGAAGATCACATAGACCAGATGCGGCCCCGCGTTCCCCTCCTCAGGCCCCAGAACAAGCCACCCCACCGTGTACCCGACCACCAGAAGCGTGATCACCCGCAACATCCGCGACACAGCAGGCAGGCGCAGCGCCAGCGCCCGTCCAGCGACCTCACCCCGAAACCGCGAGTCCGGCCACAGCAGCCCCAGCGCCAGGAACGACACCACCAGCGCCGCGAACGCCCCCGCATACGCGTAGAACAGCGGGATCGGCAGGTCACCCCGGCTGCCGACCCCGTGCGCCAGGATCCCGCTCACTTCACCGCCAGCTGGGTGAGCACCAGCTTGTTCTCATGCGTCTCCACCTGGAACACCCCGGCCACATCCGCCGTGAACCGCACCGTAACCGCCTTACCCGCCAGAAGCTCGGCCTCGACGTCATAACCATGCACGTGGACCTCGTCCGAGACATCGCTGGTCACGGTGATGGCGACCGGCTGCCCCTTCCTGATCTCCACCCAGCCCGACGGCGGGCTGACCTGCCCCTGCGCGATCGTGATCGGCACCACGACCTCGCCGTTGACCGTGCTGGGCGCCGCGGTGGCCACCTCATGGCTGTTACCCGGCCGACGGTGCGTATCGGACAACTGCCCGCACCCCGCCACCACCACGGCCGCCACCAACAGCCACCTCACCCGACCACCCCCCGCTCCCCGGTACGGCGGCGCGGCGCCAGCACCACCACCGCCCACAACACCCAGACCCCGGTGAGCAGCCCCCGCACCCAGCCGGGACCCAGCGGAATGAGTGGAATGAGATGAACCGCCCGATCAAAGGCGTCGGCCGCGGTCAGCACCCCAAGCACCACCGTGAACCACCCGAACACCGGCCGGACCCGCCGCGCGACAGCACCCAGACAGACCAGCCACACCGCCACCCCGGCCAATGCGACCGCCGTCAGCAGAGGCGAGTCCGCGGAAGCGGCCACCACATCCAGCCCCAGACCAGCCACCCCAACCAGGGTCCCCACCACAAGCACCCTCCCGACACCCACGGAAGCACCCGCAACCGCCGGGTCTGCGGCGCCCGTCGTGTCCAGGGCGTCCACCGCGCCCGGAACATCCGCCGTGTCCATCGCGCCGGGAACATCCGCCGTGTCCGGGGCGCCCGACGCATCCGCAACCATCGGGTCTGCCATGACCCGAGCATTCGCCGCACCCGGAGCATCCGCCACCACGGCGGGAGCGCTCTCTTCAGGGCTTGGTGTCTCGGGAGGTGGCATGGGGAGTGCCTGCGTTTCGAAGGCCGACTTGGGCGATGTCGTGGCGGGCGGGCGGATCGGGTTGCGGTACCAGAACAGCAGGGCCAGCAACCCCAGCACCAACGATCCCCCCAACGCCAGCTGCGTCTCCACCTTCCCCAGCCCCGCGGCCCCGAACCAGTCGCACCCCGCCGGCAGCTGGGCGTCCTGGGCCGAGAAGTCCGAGCACAGGTACAGCTTGAGGATCTTGACCGGCTCCGCCACCCACCGATGCGACCCGCCCGACACCCCGGGCGCCGACGCACCGCACACCGGCAGCGCCTGTGGTGAGGACGCCCCGGTGTCGGCCTGGAAGCAGTTGCCCGTGCCCTGCCCGTCCCACCACACGTTCCGCCCGTTCGGACGCTGTTCGCCGGTCGGGCTGACGCCGAAGACGTTGCCCTCGTAGCGGTTGTGGTTGGAGGTGTCGGCCTGCTTGGCGAGCGCCTCCTCGCCCCGGATGAACGCCGGCACCCCGAACAGGTGGAACGCGCTGCCGGCGTGGCCCCAGACCCGGTTGTTCCTGAAGACGTTGTAGTTGCCGCCGGCGACCAGGATGCCGGTGCCCGGTGGCACGCCGACCTGGGGGCAGACCACGCCCTTCTCGTAACCGCGTTCGGCGGGCGGCTTCGCGCAGGTGCCGTCGCGTGTGTACCGGTAGTAGTCGCGGTTGTTGTTGTAGATCTTGTTGTTCTCGAACTTCGCGTGGTTCTGCGGGAGTCCGGGGTGGTCGGGCCAGAGGCTGTCCATCGTGGCGCCGACCATGTTGTCGTAGAACTCGTTGTCGTGCACCCACATCGAGTCGCCCGCGGTGCCCGAATAGCCGAGCGCGTTGTCGTGGCTCTTGCAGCGGCGGATCTCGATGGCGTAGCGGGGGACCTCGTGGCCCCGGCCGTCGTTGAGGTTGGAGGCGCTGCCGGGGTAGAGGCCGCCGTCGCCGTTGCCGTAGGACTCGCAGTCGGTGTAGAGGCCGTGGTCGCTGGCGAAGGTGAGGAAGCCGTACTCGTCGTTCCAGCGGGTCAGCACCTTGTCGATGACGAAGCCATCGGTCTCCAGGACGTACAGGGAGTTGAAGGTGGTGCGCTGGGCGGTGAAGTTGCGGAAGTAGATGCCGTTCGTGCGGTCGGCGCGGATGGCGTTGAGTTTGCGGTACTCCGCGTCGATGACCACGTCCAGCGGCCCGGCGCCCGTGCCCTCGATCTGCAGATCCTTCTTGCCGAGGATCGCGACGAGGTTCTGGTTGTGCGGGCAGGCCTGCTGCTGTTCGAAGGAGAGGATCTGGTAGCCCCAGCTGGACCAGCGGGCGGGGAGGTTCGCGCACGCGCCGGTGGGGGCGGCCCTGCCGGGCTCTTCCAGGTAGAGCCCGGGAAGGATGGCGATCGCCATGCCCGGCCTGTCGACCTTGTCGATGGCTTCCTGGAGGTTTCTGACGCCCTTTTGCTGACATAACTCGTAGAGCTGGATGTTTCGCTGCTTGAGGGCCGCGGGGAAGTTCTCGACGCGGCGCTCGAAGTCGGGCCGGTCGCTCTTGCAGACCAGCAGATCGGGCTCGGCCTGCCGGTGGGCCGGGACACTGCCGCTGCCGTCCGGGAGCGTGACCTTCCGCTCCTCGTGGGCCAGTGCGGCGGTGGCGGGTAACAGGAGCCCTAATGTCAGGGCGCCTAAGGCCACGATCCTGCGCATGGGGGGCATGGCCGCGAGACTAGAACATTGCTCACGTTCTGCCCAGCCCCGGAACCGCCATTCCCCGCCCCTCGTACGGCGGGCCGCCCCGCCGGACACCGCCGTTCCCTGCCCCCTGGTACGGCGGATCGCCCGCCGTACAAGCAAGGGATAGGTTCGGGGTGCGATCGAGGGATGGTTCAGGGGGGCCGATCAAGAGTGGCTCAGGGCGCGATCTAGGTGGGTCGGGTCAGGGGGCGATTCCGGCCAGGACCTGGTCGACGATGCCCTCGGCCAGTTCGGGGCCGCGGTCCGAGGTGTCGCCCCACTTGGTGAACCAGACCATCGTGCCGGTCAGGATGGCCATGGCCAGCTCGATCTCCAGCGTGGAACGGAGCTCGCCGCTGGCCATGCCCCGCTCCAGGACCTGGCGCATCGCCGCCCGGCGTGGCTCGATCGCGATCTTCCTGAACTTCTCGAACAGGTGCGGATACCGGTCCGACTCGCTCAGCGCGATGTTCATCACACACTTGGTCCTGACATGTCCGGACTCGTCGCGCATCTGGTCGAGCAGCGTGACCAGGTCGTCGCGCACCGACTCGCCCGCCAGCGGCGGCACCGGCGCCTTCAGCGTGGCCAGCGCGTCGACCACGAGGTCCTCTTTGTTCGACCAGCGCCGGTAGATCGTCGTCTTGCCGACCCCGGCCCTGGCCGCGATCGCCTCGATCGACAGCTCGGAGATGCCCATGCCCTCACCGATGAGGTCGAGGGTGGCCTCGAGAATGGCCTTCTCGGCCTTTTCGCTACGCGGCCGGCCCGCCGGACGGGCCGCCCCTGCATCCTGAATCGTCATCGCGGCCTCACACTACCGCTGGTTCCTTGTCTTCCACGGGCAGGACCGCCGCGGCCTTGCCCGGCATCCACTTGGCGACCACCCCGACGCCCACCAGGGCGATGACCGCCGAGACCAGAGCGGTCACGTGCATGCCGTCGATGAAGGCGTTGAAGGCGGGGCCGAGGATCGCCGGATCGCCCTGGGCGGCGGCGACCGTGTTGGTGATGGACTCGCCGGCCGCGTGCCGTGCCGCCTCGGGAAGGGCGGTCAGGGCGGGGGCGATCTCGCTGCGGTACGCCGAGGACAGGACCGCGCCCAGCACGGCCACGCCCAGCGCGCCGGCCACCTGGCGGACGGTGTTGCTCATCGCGGAGCCGACGCCCGCCTTCTCGCGGGGCAGCGCCTCCATGATCGCGGTCGTCGCGGGCGGCATGATGTTGGCCATCGCGGCGCCCTGGATGAAGAAGACGATCTCGATGAGCACGATCGGGGTATTTTGATCGAACAGCGCGTAGCTGGCCAGGATCAGGGCGATGATCAGCATGGCCACGGTCGAGGAGAGCTTGGCGCCGAAGCGCTCGTTGATCCGCTGGCTGAGCGGCGCGAAGATGAGCTGCGCGGCGGCGAACGGGATCATCATGGCCCCCGCCTGCAGCGCGCTGAAGCCCAGCACGATCTGCAGGTAGAAGGTCAGGAAGAACATCCCGCCCATCATCGCGAAGAAGACGATGCCCATCATGCCGATGGCCGAGCTGAAGCGGACGTTGGAGAAGTTGCGGACGTCGAAGGCGGGGTGCTCGACGCGCCGCTCCCACCAGACGAAGGCGCCCAGCACGATCAGGCCGAACAGCGTCGGCAGCAGGACCTCGGCGTTGAGGACCGAGCCCAGCTCGCCGCCGCGGATGATGCCGTAGACGACCGCGACCAGACCGATGATCGACAGGATCACGCCCACCGGGTCGAGCTTGGAGGGCTTCGGGTCACGCGACTCGGGCACGATCGTGCCGATGAGGATCATGCTGATGATCACGATGGGCACGTTGATCAGGAAGACCGAGCCCCACCAGAAGTGCTCGATCAGCAGGCCGCCGGTGATGGGGCCGATCGCCACCGCCAGGCCGACGCCGCCGGCCCAGACGCCGATGGCCTTGCCGCGCTCGTGGGGCGGGAAGACGTTGGAGATGATGGCCAGCGTGGCCGGCATGATCGCCGCGCCGCCGATGCCCATCGCGGCCCTGGCCAGGATCAGCTGCGTCGGATCCTGACTATAGGCGGAGGCCAGTGAGGCCAGCCCGAACAGCAGCATGCCGATGAACAGCATCCTCTTGCGCCCGGTACGGTCACCGATGACGCCGAAGGTGAACAAGAGGCCGGCGAACACGAGGGTGTAGGAGTTGATCGCCCACTCGAGCTCGCTCTGGGTGGCGCCCAATCCTTGGACCGGATCGGCGATCGTCTTCATCGCCACGTTGAGGATGGTGTTGTCGAGCACGACCGCCAGCAGGCTGAAGACGAGCACGCCAAGAATCGCCCATCTGCGGGGGTGTCCGTTGGTGGTTTCCATGGGGGAATGGTCCTTAATTTCGATACGGGAAAGTTTCGCAACGTCACCGTATCGCAAGAGATTCCGATACGCAACGGTCCCGTTTCGTAAGGAAGCTCACAAAAAGGGGCCGAGGGGATGCATCCCTCGGCCCCTCGGGAAGCCCCTACAGAACCGGCAGGTAGCGGCCCAGCTCGAACTCGGTGACCTGGCGGCGGTAGTCGCGCCACTCCGCGCGCTTGTTGCGCAGGAAGAAGTCGAAGACGTGCTCGCCCAGCGTCTCCGCGGCCAGTTCGCTCTGCTCCATGACCCCGATGGCCTCGTCCAGCGACTGAGGCAGGGGCCGGATGCCCAGGGCACGGCGTTCGGCGCTGGTCAGGGTCCAGACGTTGTCCTCGGCGGCCGCCGGGAGCTCGTACCCCTCCTCGATGCCCTTCAGGCCGGCGGCGAGGATGACGGCGAAGGCGAGGTAGGGGTTGCAGGCGGAGTCCAGCGAGCGGAACTCGATGCGGGTCGAGCCGCCCTTGTGCGGCTTGTACATGGGAACGCGGACCAGCGCCGAGCGGTTGTTGTGGCCCCAGCAGATGTAGGAGGGGGCCTCGCCGCCCATCCCGGCGATGGCCTCGGCGCCGCCCCAGAGGCGCTTGTAGGAGTTGACCCACTGGTTGGTGATCGCGGTGATCTCGGCGGCGTGCCGCAGCAGGCCCGCGATGAAGGAGCGGCCGGTCTTGGAGAGCTGGTATTCGGAGCCCGCCTCGTAGAAGGCGTTGCGGTCGCCCTCGAACAGCGACATGTGGGTGTGCATGCCGGAGCCCGGGTGCTCGGTGAACGGCTTGGGCATGAACGACGCCCAGATGCCCTGCTCCAGCGCCACCTCCTTCATGACCAGGCGGAAGGTCATGATGTTGTCGGCGGTGGTGAGGGCGTCGGCGTAGCGCAGGTCGATCTCCTGCTGGCCGGGCGCGCCCTCGTGGTGGCTGAACTCCACCGAGATGCCCATCGACTCCAGCATCATGATCGCCTGGCGCCGGAAGTCGTGGCCCGAGCTGTGCGGGGTGTGGTCGAAGTAGCCGCCCGCGTCGATCGGCTCCGGTCTCTCCCCGGTCACCGGGCGGTTCTTCAGCAGGAAGAACTCGATCTCGGGATGGGTGTAGAAGGTGAAGCCCATGTCGGCGCACTTGGCGAGCGCGCGCTTCAGCACCCAGCGCGGGTCGGCGTGCGACGGCGAGCCGTCCGGCATCAGGATGTCGCAGAAGATCCGGCCGGCGCCCGGGTTCTCGCTGCGCCACGGCAGGATCTGGAACGTCGACGGGTCCGGCTTGGCCAGCATGTCCGACTCGTAGACACGGGCGAAGCCCTCGATCGCCGAGCCGTCGAAGCCGATGCCCTCGGCGAAGGCGCCCTCGAGTTCGGCTGGGGCGATGGCGACCGACTTGAGGAAGCCGAGGACGTCGGTGAACCACAGCCGGATGAACCGGATGTCGCGTTCCTCGAGCGTGCGGAGCACGAACTCCTGCTGGCGGTCCAAGGCAGCCCCTCGTGAAGACATTGGTGGTCGCTTACAGGATGCCGTGTCCGTGTTTCGCACACGTTACGTGCCCCTCCGGTGCGTGGCTCACTGACAAACCACCCGCGTCCACCTAATGTGAGCACGCAGATCAGTCTCGGGGGAGGCATTTCGTGGCTATCGACCTGCGCAATCACAAACTCGACCGCGCCTTCGACCACATCGACGTGAGTGGCGGCGGCGAGATCGAGCGTGCGGACCTTCTGGGTCTGGGCGCGCGCATCCTGGTGGGCTTCGGCGAGTCGCCGACCTCGGCGACGGGCACCAAGCTCGTCGACAGCTTCGACGGGATCTGGGCCGCCCTGTCCGGGGTGCTGGACCGCGACGCGGACGCGCGCATGACCCGGGAGGACTTCCACAAGGCGATGGCGGCGGCGTTCATCGACGGGGAGCGCTACGAGCCGGTCTTCCGTCCCGCGATCCAGGCGGTGGCGGAACTCTGCGACGCCGACGGCGACGGGTTCGTCAGGCCGGGCGAGTTCCGCACGATGCTGAGCGCCTTCGGCACCGCCTACGACGACGTGGACGAGGCCTTCGACCGCCTCGACCGCACCGGGCAGGGGGTGCTGTCGGTGACGGACCTGGTCGACGCGGCCAAGGAGTATTACACCGGCGAGGACCCGCACGCCCGCGGCAACTGGTTCTTCGGGCCCCTGTGATGGTGATCGCCTCCATGAGGGACGTGCTGCGTTCCGTGCTCGCGAGGAAGCCGGTGCTTCCCGCGCCCCGCCGCGGCGGCAGTCCGGCCGAGGCGCTGCTGCCGCTGGTCGAGCGGGTGCCGGCG
The DNA here is from genome assembly GCF_014203235.1 of Nonomuraea endophytica. Classification (GTDB taxonomy): domain Bacteria; phylum Actinomycetota; class Actinomycetes; order Streptosporangiales; family Streptosporangiaceae; genus Nonomuraea; species Nonomuraea endophytica. The sequence continues at coordinate 210,824 of NZ_JACHIN010000013.1, forward strand.
ATGGCCGCGCCCTGCCGTATGCATCCGTCGGTGTACGCGATCGAGGCCGCCGTGCTCGACTGGGCCCGCAGGACGGGGCTGCGCGCCGATCCGGGCGTGGGCTTCCACCGGATGGCCGGGCGGGCGTTCGCGGAGTTCGACGCGGCCGCCGCGGCGTTGTTCGCGCAGTGGCTGACGTGGCTCTACCACTTCGACGACGAGCTCGACGAGGGGCCGTGCCCGCTGGAGATCTTCCAGGGCCTGCTCCAGGGTACGGCGCAGCATCCGCTGGAGTCGGCGTTCGCCGACCTGTGGCGGGTGACCAGTGCCAGGATGAGCGACCGGTGGCGTGCCAGGTTCGCGATGGGGTTGCAGCGCCAGCACGACGCCTGCCGTACCGAGGCCAGGAACCGGGCGACGGGCCGGATCCCCACGATCGAGGAATACCCGGCGCTGCGCAGGGGCACCGTCGGCCCCTACCTTTACGACCTGGTCGAGCCGTGCCTGCGCGTGGAGGTGCCGGACTGGGTGCACGCCTGCGACGCCTGGCGCGAGCTGGTGGAGGCGTGCAGCGACACGATCGCCTGGTGCAACGACGTCGCCTCGCGCCCGAAGGAGCAGGGCGACGCCCACAACCTGGTCGTCATCGCCATGCACGAGCTCGACCTGGACGAGCGGGCGGCGACCGGGTGGGTGCTCGACCGCGTCGAGGAGCGCTGCGCCGACATGCGCGCGGCGGCCCGCATGCTGCCGCTCGACGAGCTGGAGCCCAAGGAGGCCCGCGACGCCAGCAAGGTGGCCTGCGCCTACCTGGCCGCGCCGCGTGCCCACCTGGACTGGCTGCTGGAGTCGGCGCGATATACGTAACGTGACCGCGCGATTTCACTATGTACTCATGTGGCGCGGCACAGACGGCGGAGGCGGCGGGGTCGGCGGGGGCTCAGCGCGATCTCGGCGCTGGGCGCGGCGGGCGTGGTGTTGTGGACGGTCAACCTGTTCAACGGGCCCGCCTGCGCGGTGCCGCGGGCCGATCCGCAGGCGGAGCGGTCGCTGGGCTTCGTGGTGAAGCCGGGCTCGGACGAGGAGTGGCTGGCCGTACAGGTGCTCGATCACGGCGGGCCGCTGCGCAGCGTCGAGGTCCGCGTGGACGGCCGCTGGCGCGACCTGCGGCGGCGCGCTGACGGCTACTGGGTGGCGCGCGACGGCGCTGGCGACGGGCCGTTCGCGTTCCGGGTCACCGACGTGCGCGCGCACCGCAGGACCGTCGACGACCTGGACCTGGCTCCCGGCGAGGTGCAGCGCACCGGCGTCTTCCTGTACGGCCCCGCCCGCCCTTCACCCGCTCCCACGCCGGCTCCCGCCGCTGCCGACAGCCAGCGCGTCTCCTGTTGAGGTGCGCCGGTAGACGACCTGCTTGCCGACGCGCATGCCGACCGCGAGCCCGCCGTCGCTGAGCACGCCGAGGTGCTGGCTGACCGCGCCGGCGGTGAGCGCCATGCGGCGGGCCAGCGCCGAGGTCGTCGCCGGCTCGGCCAGCGCGAGCAGGATCTGCGCCCGGCTCCTGCCGATGAGGGCGGCCAGCGCGCCGGGCGCGGGCGGCGGCCCGTCCTCCCACAGCGTGCCGACGCCCAGCACGGGATAGATGAGCGCCGACTGGTACGGCGCGGTCATCACGGCGACCGACGGCCAGTAGAAGGCGCTCGGCACCAGGACCAGGCCGTCGCCGTGCAGGCCGCTGTCTTCGCACCAGGGGCGGTCGACGAGCAGGCGCTCGCCGGTCCAGACGACGGCGGAGTCGAGGGAGGCGAACAGCTCGCGGGCGCCGCCGGTGGCCAGTTGCCGCGAGCGGCGCAGGACGTCGCGTTCGAGCAGGCCGTAGACGCGCGGCCAGTACTCGGCGAAGCAGGCGTCCCAGTAGGCCTGGAGCGCGTCGGCGGCCCGGCGCAGGCCCGCTTCGGGGTCGGCGCGGAAGCGTTCGGTGACGGCCCGGTCGACGTTCGCGACCCTGTCCGCCTCCTGGGCCGCGGTCTCGGGCGGCGTGCGCCGTACCCGGTCGAGCTCCTGCGCGAAGTCGGGCAAAGGGGTGTCGGGCGGCGGCGTGAGGAAGTCGGCGATGTAGCCCTCGGCGGGGACGAGCGCGAAGAGCTCGTCCATGTCGAGCTGGGCCAGGCGGGGGCGGACCGCCTTGATCCACGGCAGGTGGACGAGCTGGCGGGCGGGGTCCTGGAGCGTGCGCAGGCTGGCGACGAGCTCCCACAGCGGGGAGAAGCCGAACCGGATCCTGGCCACGTCTTCGCTCTTGAGCACCCAGGTGACTCCCATAGGTTTTAGTGTGCCCTAAATCGTTGGAGCCCCAAAAGCGGATATCTCATGCTCTGGGGGTGACTAACGCACTGGCCGAGAAGCCATCCTTCCTGCGGTCGAAGGTCGGCGGGCTGCCCAGGCCCTTCTGGGCGCTGTGGAGCGGCACGCTCGTCAACCGCCTCGGCACCATGGTGCTGCCGTTCACCGGCGTCTACCTGACCCAGGCGCGCGGGCTGTCGGTCGCCGCGGCCGGACTCGTGATGGCACTCTTCGGCGCCGGGTCGCTGATCTCCCAGCTGCTGGCCGGGGTGCTGACCGACCGGATCGGCCGCCGCGCCACGCTGGCCGGCGGCATGCTGGCCACCGCCGCCGCCATGATGTGGCTCGGCTACAGCACCTCGTTGCCGTCGATCCTGGCCGCCATGTTCGTGCTCGGCGTGGTGATCGACGCCTACCGGCCCGCCTCCAACGCGCTCGTGGCCGACCTGGTCCCGCCCGCCGAACGGCCGCGCGCCTACGGGCTGCTGTTCTGGGCGATCAACCTCGGCTACGCGGTGGGCATGACGGCTGGCGGCTGGCTGGCCGAGCTCGGGTTCGTCTGGCTGTTCTGGATCAACGCCGCCACCAGCGTGGCCTTCGCCGTGCTGGTGTGGCGGGCGGTGCCGGAGACCGCGCCGCCGCCCCCGGCCGAGGGGACGGCCGGCGGCGGGTTCGGCACGGTGCTGCGTGACCGGGTCATGGTGGGCTTCACGCTCGTCGTGCTGGGCAACGCGATCATGTACTCGCAGACGTTCACCATGCTCCCCGTCGCCATGACCAAGGTCGTCGGGCTCAGCACCGGCGAGTTCGGGCTGGCCATGGCGCTCAACGGGGTGCTCATCGTGGTGGTGCAGCCCCTGGTGTCCAACTGGCTGGGCCGCCTGGACGCGCCCATCACGCTGGCCACCGGGCTGGCCGTGATGGCCGTCGGCTTCGCCCTCACGGCGTTCGTCACCAACGTGGCCATGCTCGCGCTCACCATCGTCGTCTGGACCGCCGGCGAGATCGTGACCGCGGGCATCGTCGGCACCATCGTGGCCGCCCTCGCCCCCGCGCACCTGCGCGGACGCTACTCCGGGCTGTACGGCTTCGCCTGGTCGGCCTCGACCGTGCTCGCGCCGCTGGCCGGCAGCGCGCTGCTCGGCGTGAGCCCCGGCGCGCTGTGGTTCACGCTCGGCGGCGTCGGCATGCTCTCGGCCGCCGGGATGATCGCCCTCGGGCCCGCCGTCCGCCGCAGAAGCGCCCTGGCAGCCTAGAGCCAGGGACATCCCGGCACGGCGACGCCTCCGCAGGTACGAATGCGCCGCAGACTAGGCTGGTCGCGTGGCTCAACTGCGCATCGCGCTCGTCCAGACGAACCCGACGGTCGGCGACCTGTCCGCCAACGCCGACAAGCTGCTCGCGTGGACCCGCGAGGCGGCCGGGCGCGGCGCCCACCTCGCGGTCTTCACCGAGATGTTCCTCACCGGATATCCCGTCGAGGACCTCGTGCTCCGCACCTCCTTCGTGGAGGCCAGCATCCGCACGCTGGAGGAGTCGGCGACCCGCCTGGCCCTGGAAGGGCTCGGCGAGCTGCCGGTGATCGTCGGCTACGTCGACCGCGCCGGGCTCGCGCCGCGCGCCGGCCGGCCGAAGGGCGCGCCGCTCGACGCCGCCGCGCTGCTGCACCGCGGCGAGGTCGTCTACCGCACGGCCAAGCACCACCTGCCCAACTACGGCGTCTTCGACGAGTACCGCTACTTCGTCCGCGGCGACCGGCTGCCGATCTTCCGGCTGCACGGGGTCGACGTGGCCGTCGCGGTCTGCGAGGACCTCTGGCAGGACGGGGGGCCCGTGGCCGCCGTCGCGCAGGCGGGGGCCGGGCTGCTGGTCGCGCCGAACGCCTCGCCGTACGAGAAGGACAAGGACGACGTGCGGCTGGAGCTGTGCGCGCGGCGCGCGCGCGAGGCCGGCTGCCCGCTCGTCTACGTCAACCAGGTCGGCGGACAGGACGAGCTGGTCTTCGACGGCGACTCGCTGGTCGTCGACGAGACGGGCGTGCTGGTGGCGCGGGCGCGGCAGTTCCAGGAGGACCTGCTCGTGGTGGACCTGGATCTGGCCACCTCCGACGCGCCGCCTTCGCAGGTCGCTTACGACGCCGGCGACGGCTCCACGATCACCGTCGACCGGTTCGTGCTGTCGAAGGAGCCGGTCGCCCCTTACGAGCCCGTCCCGGCGCCGCTGGCCGCGCCGCTCGACGCGCCCGCCGAGGTCTACCACGCGCTGGTGCTGGCCGTACGCGACTACGTGGCCAAGAACGGCTTCCAGTCGGTCATCCTGGGCCTGTCGGGCGGCATCGACTCGGCGCTGACCGCGGCCATCGCCTCCGACGCCGTCGGCCCCTCGCGGGTCCACGTCGTGCTCATGCCCTCGCGCTACAGCTCCGAGCATTCCATCGGCGACGCGGAGGAGCTGGTGCGGCGGCAGGGCGTCCACTCGCGCGTCGTGCCCATCGGCGACATCGTCAGCGGCTTCGAGAAGGAGATCGAGCTGTCCGGCCTGGCCGCGGAGAACCTCCAGGCGAGGGTACGCGGCATGATCCTCATGGGCCTGTCCAACGAGCACGGCCACCTGGTGCTGACCACCGGGAACAAGAGCGAGCTCGCCACCGGCTACTCCACCCTCTACGGCGACTCGGCCGGCGGTTTCGCGCCCATCAAGGACGTGCCGAAGACGATGGTGTGGGAGCTGGCCCGCTGGCGCAACGCCCATCACAGCCCGCTGTTCGCGATGGACGTGCCGGCACCCATCCCGGAGAACTCCATCACCAAGGAGCCGAGCGCCGAACTCCGCCCCGACCAGCGCGACACCGACTCGCTGCCGCCGTACGAGGTGCTGGACCGGCTGCTGGACGACTACGTGGAGAAGGACATGGGCTCGGCCGAGCTCATCGCCGCCGGCCACGATCCGGCGCTGGTCACCCGGATCATCAGGCTGGTCGACCTGGCCGAGTACAAGCGCCGCCAGTATCCGCCCGGCCCCAAGATCACCCCGAAGAACTTCGGCCGCGACCGCCGCCTGCCCATCACCAACCGCTGGCGCGAGCAGGCCTAGCCTGTCGCCAGCACGGCCCGGCAAGTGGTCAGGATGAGGGCGTCCAGCTCCGGGGGAGGGGTGCGCCCGGCCAGGAGATGGCGGCGTACGGCGCCGTAGGGGACGTCGGCCAGGACGAACATCAGGTGCTGCCGGTCCGCGCCCGGGTGGCGCGCGAGGTAGGCGTCGAGGGCGTCCGCCGTCGACGTGTTGACCTCGGCCAGTTCGGGTCCGAGCTGGTCCGGCCACTGGGCGGCCAGGTCTTCCCTGCGGTGCAGGAGCAGGGCGGCGGCCGCGGCGGGGTTGGCGCGGCACCATCGGGGCGTGTGCAGGGCGGCCGCCTCGACGTCGTCGTCCGCCATGGCGGCGATGAAGCCCTCACGGAAGCTCTCCACGCACCGCAGCCACAGCCTGGCCAGCAGCAGGTCGCGGGAGGCGAAGCGGTGGTAGAGCGATCCGATCGGGGCGCCGGTGCGCGCCGAGACGGCGGCCATGGTGACGGCGGCGGGGCCGCCGTCACCGAGGATGGCCAGCGCGGCGTCCAGCATCTGGTCCTGGGTGAACTTCGCCGGTCTTCCCACGCTCGCCCTTCGATGGTATTAGTGGAGGAGTTCTAGAATCTACCATCTAATTGAAGGACGGGCATGTCCACTGCGAGCCACGTGGTCAAGGGGTTCTACAGCGCCGCCCAGACCGCCGACGGGGGCGCGATCCTGGCGTTGCTGCATCCGGACTTCGAGGCGCGCACCGCGCCGGGCATGCCGTGCGGGGCGGGCGGCGCCTTCAGCGGGCCGGCGGAGGTGCTGACCCGGGTGTGGGGCGCGGTGTTCGCGGAGTACGACACCGCGCCCTACGACGAGACCTGGCAGGAGACCGCCGACGGGACGGTCGTGGTCACCGGTCACTACCGGGGCCGCGCTCGGGCCACGGGCCGGGAGTACGAGGCCGAGTTCGTCCACCTGTGGCGGGTGGCCGACGGCCGGATCTCCTGGCTGCACCAATACACCGACACGGCCCGCTGGCACGAGGCGCTGGCCGCCTAGATCCCGGCGCCCGCCACGATGTCGGCCACCGCCGGGTCCGACTCCAGCACGCCCTCGCCGAGCACGGTGTTGTCGAAGAGCGTCACGCCCTTCGGCGGCTGCCCCGGGTCGGCGTCCCAGAAGTTGCCGATGAACGCCACGTGCTCCAGCGGCGGCGACGGCTCCAGCACCACCGGGTTGTCGGCCCGGTGCACCACGTTGCCCTGCACGGTCACCCAGGCCGCGCCGTAGTCGGTGTAGAGGCCGTAGTTGTACGGCGTGAGCGTGTCCTTGATCACGTTGCCGCGGATCTGGGCGCCGCTGGCGTAGGAGGAGCCCTGGGGGCCGGAGACGTACAGGCCGCCGCCGTCGGCCAGCACCTGCATGGTGTCGTGGATCAGGTTGCCGATCACCTGGGTGCCGCGGCTCGCGTTGACGACGACGCCGTTGTGCGGCACCTCGCCGATGTCGTTGCGGGCCACGACCGCGGACTCGGTCCCGGCGATCAGGATCGCGGGGGAGCCGTGGTAGTCGAGGCCGACGCGGCGCAGGCAGGTGCGCTCGATCCGGTGCTCGCGGGCGCCGTCGCCGATGACCACGCCGCCGCCCGCCACCTCGTCGATCTCGCTGTCGCGCAGCACGTTGCGCGCCCCGGCGCCGCGGAACTCCAGCGCCACGCCGCCGAGCCTGGTGAACCGGCAGCCCTCCACGAGCACGTCAGAGGCGCCGTCGACGACCACGTTGCCGGGGATGGCGGCACTGTCGCCCGGCACGGTGACCTGGCCGCCGTCGAACGTGACGATCTGGAGGTCGCCGCCGACGTAGAAGCCGTTGCCGTGGTAGTGGAGGAAGCCTTCCTGCCCGCTCGGCCGGGTCCACGCGGCCTCGGCGAACGTGATGCCGCGCAAGGTCGCGCCGCGCACCCCCTCGGCGTGCACGAGCGTCTCCAGGGCTGGCGCCACCACGTCGTCCGGGCTCTCGCCGGGCAGCGGCAGGTAGTGGATCACGCCCTCGCTCACCGCGAACGTGCCAGGGGTCAGGAAGGCGGGGCTGTTCTCCGCCGAGGTCGGCGCGTCCACGGCGTACTGCTCGCCGAAGCCCTCCCAGGAGATGATCGAGTGGTAGAGCTTGCGCGCCCAGCCGAAGGCGGGCTGGGCCATGGTGATGTTCGTGCCGGAGATCGACGCCACCGGGATGCGAGCCTCCGACCAGGGGTAGGCGCCGCGGTAGACGAACTCGACCGCGCCCGGCCAGTCCACGGCCTCCTCCAGGACGTAGCCGGTCTCGGTGGTGGTGATCGCCGTCTCGCCGAGTGGGAGTGAGGCGCGCTCGGCGCGGCGGCCGCCCACGTAGAGCTGGCGCACGGGGGTGGCGGGCGCCGCCGCCGTCCACACGCCGCCGTCGCCCTCCTGCCAGCCGGTGATCGGCGTGCCGCCGCTGAGGACCACCTTCTCCGGTACGGCGGTGCCGTACCCGTGGGCCTGAAGGACGATCCCGGAGTCGGCCTCGGTCAGCCGGAGCGTCTCGGTCAGCCGGTGGACGCCGGCCCTGAGGGTGATCACGCCGCCGGCGGCGCGGGCGCGTTCCAGGGTGGCGAAGGGGCGCTCGATCGTGCCGGGGCCGGAGTCGTCGCCGGAGGGGTCGACGAAGATCATGAGGAATCCCTTCCAGGTATGCGGTGTACACATCTGGTATACAGCATATACAGGGAGAGGAGTCAAGAGGTGGCCAATCCGGAGCGCAGCACGGAACTGCTGTGGGGTGCCAAGGGCCGCGGCGGGCTCAACCTGGAGCGCATCGTGCGCGCCGGGATCGAGCTGGCCGACGCCGAGGGGCTGGCGGCGGTGTCGATGCGGCGGGTGGCCGAGCGGCTCGGCTACACCACGATGTCGCTCTATCGTCACGTTCCCGGCAAGGCCGAGCTCGTGGACCTCATGCGCGACACCGCGCTGGGGACCGAGCCGGACCTCGGCCCGCCGCGCGGGTGGCGGGCGGACACCGAGGCGTGGGCGCGCTCGGGCCTGGAGTTCTACCGGCGCCATCCGTGGCTGCTGGAGTCGGCGGGCGTCCGGCACGTGCCGGGGCCGAACTCCATCGCGGGGTTCGAGCAGGCGCTGGCGATCGTGGCCGCGACCGGGCTGCGGCCGGCCCAGGTGGTGGCGGTGGTGGGGCTGGTCGGCCACTTCGTGGAGAGCGCGGCCCGCGAGGTGGTCGAGACGACGAGGATCGAGCGGCGCACCGGCGTCGGCCACGACGAGTGGTGGGGTGCGCGCGACTCGCTCTACCAGCACCTCGACCGCTATCCCACGCTGACGCGCATCTACGAGGAGGGCGGCTTCGACGAGCCGCTCGACCCTTTCGAGTTCGGGCTGCAGCGGGTGCTCGACGGGATCGAGGCGCTCATCCGTGATGAAGTGCGTGACGAAACTCGATGCGCAGTCTGCGGGAAGGTGATCGATCCGGCCGAGACCGGACGGCCCCGCGCCTACTGCTCGCGGGCCTGTCAGCAGAAGGCGTACCGCCGCCGCAAAGTGTGAAATTCTGGCAGATGCCATGATCCGCACGCACACCATCATCGAGAGCCCCGTCGGGCCGCTCACGCTGGTCGCCCTCGACGGGCTGCTGACCGGCCTCTACATGCGCGAGCAGCGCTACCGGCCGCCGGAGGAGTTCTTCGGGCATCCGGACCCCGAACCCTTCGGCGAGGTGACCGGCCAGCTCCGGGCGTACTTCGCCGGTGACCTGAAGGTCTTCGACCTGCCGATGAACCTGGTCGGCACGCCGTTCCAGAAAGAGGTCTGGGCGGCGCTCATGGAGATCCCGCACGGCGAGACCCTCACCTACGGCGGGCTGGCGCGACGGCTCGGCCGCCCGCCCAGCGCGGCCCGCGCGGTCGGGCTGGCCAACGGCCACAACCCGGTCAGCATCATCGTCCCCTGCCACCGGCTCGTCGGCGCCAACGGCGACCTGACGGGGTATGGCGGCGGGCTGCCGGTCAAGCGCTACCTGCTCGACTTCGAGCGGGGGACGCTCTTCTGAGCCGCGTCGACAGCGTGATCTCGCGCAGTTCCCCTCGGGTCGTGGCGCAGTCGACCAGGCGCAGCTGCTCCATGACGCGGGCGGCCTGCGGGTTGTAGGCGAGTTCCTCCGGGCAGCCGTCCAGCACCCTGCGCAGCATCGCCGTGGCGCCCGCTGCGTCACGCTCCATCGAGTGGGCTCTGGCCAGCGACAAAAAGTAGCGGGCCTGGCGGTCCCTGGCGCGCAGCCGGGCCGGGTCGATCTCCCCGGACAGGCGGATGGCCTGCCGGTAGCGTCCCAGGCGCACCGCCACGGCCACCGCCTGCGCCTCCACCTCGGCCGCGCCGAACGGGGCGTGCAGGTCGTCGCGGTCCTCGCCCAGCGACTCGCCGATCTTCCGCGCGCGGTGCAGCAGCTCCTCGGTGTGCGGGACGTCGTTCTCCTCGGCGGCCGCCTGCGCCGCCGTCAGATAGCAGCCTCCCGCCACGGCGATCGCGGACGGCCCCGCCTGCCCCACGCCGTCGATCGCGGCCAGGCAGAGCTGGCGGGCGTCGCCGTACCTGCGCAGGTGGATGAGGACCTCGGCCAGCTCGGCGCGCGCCACCGCCGACAGCAGCGGGTCACCGGCGCGCCCGGCCGCGGCCACGCCCCGGTCGGCGGCCAGCAGCGCCAGCGCGTGCTGGCCGCAGCCGCGCAGGAACGTGGAGAAGAGCCGGTAGACCTGCGTGAGCCCGGCCGCCGCCGGCTCCTCGTCCAGCGGCGCCGTCTCGGCCATCACCAGCAGCTCCGGCAGCCGCCTGCGCACCTCCGAATAGCGGCGCGGCGAACGCTGCCAGACGTCCCACGCGGCCGAGACGTGGCGGGCGATCCGGTGCACGCTCTCGCCCGGCTCCCCGGACAGCCGCCTGGGATAGAGCAGCGCGTGGCCGATCTCGTCGTACTCACCCTGCGCGCCCATCGCGGGCAGCGCCACGTCGCCGCCGACCAGCTCCGACAGGTCGCTGATCCGCAGCACGTCGGCGATGCGCAGGATGGTGGACAGCCGGTCCAGCGGCCGGGCGCCGTTCTCGATGAGGCGCAGCCACTCCTCGCTGCAGCCCACGAGGTTCGCCAGGATCCGCCGCGAGATGCCGCGCGAGCGGCGTACGGCCATGATCCTGGCTCCGTCGACCATGAAGTCGCTGGTCATGATTTCACCGTAGGCGAGGATCCGGTGGCGCCCCGCGGCTCCCGGCGGCCAGGAAAGGCGGCCACTTCCTGCCGGTTCCGCGGGGGCGGATCCGGGTTACCGTGGAAAGGATCGCCTGCCGTACAACAGCAGTTGGATCTAGCCCGATCTCCCGTGCCCAGACTGCCCCTACACCTTTCGGCAGAAGGAGATCACGATGGGGCTACTGGACGTCGAAACGATTCGGAAGTCTTTCCCCTTCTTCGACCCGGCCGCTGACGGCTCAGGCCCACCGGTCTACCTGGACAGCGCGGCGACCACGCAGAAGCCATCGGCGGTGCTGGACCAGCTCAACGCCTACTACACACGTTCCAACGCCAACGTCCACCGCGGCGTCTACCGCCTCGCGGTCGAGGCCACCGAGCTGTACGAGGGCGCCCGCGGCAAGGTGGCCGCCTTCGTCGGCGCGCGGCGCAGCGAGGAGATCGTGTTCACCAAGAACGCCACGGAAGCCGTCAACCTGCTGTCCTACTCGCTCATGTGGGCAGAGGACGAGCACCGGATCGGCCCCGGCGACGAGATCGTCGTCACCGAGATGGAACACCATTCGAACCTCATCCCGTGGCGGCTGCTCGCCGAGCGGGTCGGCGCGAAGATCAGCTACCTGGGCATCACGAACGACGGCCGCCTCGACCTGTCCGACCTCGAGGAGCGGGTCACCGAGCGCACCAAGCTCGTCGCCGTCGTGCACGCCTCCAACATCCTCGGCACCGTCAACCCCATCGCGCCCATCGCCGCCCGCGCCGCCGAGGTGGGCGCGCTGCTCGTGGTCGACGCCGCCCAGTCGGTGCCGCACCTGGGCATCGACGTGAACGCGCTCGGCGCCGACTTCGTCACCTTCTCCGGGCACAAGATGTGCGGCCCCACCGGCATCGGGGTCCTGTGGGGCAAATACGACCTGCTCGCCGAACTGCCGCCCTTCCTCGGCGGCGGCGAGATGATCGAGACCGTCACCCTGGACGCCATGGCCTACGCGCCGCCGCCGCTGCGCTTCGAGGCGGGCACGCCGCCGGTCGCCCAGGCCGTCGGGCTCGGCGCCGCCTGCGACTACCTCGACTCCCTCGGCATGGACGCCATCGCCGCCCACGACCAGGCCCTCATCGAGTACGCGCTCGACCGGCTCGCCCAGGTCCCCGGCATCCGCTTCATCGGCCCCGAGAACACCGCCGACCGGCTGCCGCTCATGTCCTTCGTCCTGGACGGCGTGCCGCTCCAGCAGGTCAGGACCGCCCTCGACCAGGCCGGCATCGCCGTACGCTCCGGACACCACTGCGCCCAGCTGGCCTGCAGCCGCTTCGGCATCCCCGCCGCCGTGCGCGCCTCCTTCTACCTGTACAACACCACCGCCGAGGTCGACTTCCTCGCCGACACCCTGGAGCGCACCCGCTCCACCACCACCGTCTACGCCACCCCGCCCGAACTGACCGACACCCGCCCCGTCCGCCCCTACAAGGAGATCCTGATGCCCGGGATCTTCGAGCCGTGGGGCCACGCGCTCGTCGGCGCCTTGGCCCCCGCGCCCGGCGCGCGGGCCCTCGACGTCGGCACCGGCCCCGGTACGGTCGCCCGCCTCCTGGCCGCCGCAGTAGGACCCGCGGGAGCCGTGGTCGGCACCGACATCAGCGCCGGCATGCTCGCCCTCGCCAAGGAGGTGCCGCCCGCGGCGGGCAGCGCCGCCATCCAGTACGTCGAATGCGGCGCCGCGCCGCTCCACGTCTCCGACGAGGCGTTCGACCTGGTCACCATGCAGCAGGTGCTCCAGTACGTCCCCGACCGCCGGGCCGCCGTCGCCGAACTGCGCCGCGCGCTGCGGCCGGGGGCGCGGCTCGCGATCGCCACCTGGCTGCCCCTGGACCGCAACCCGCTCTTCCAGGCCCTGCACGAGGCGCTCGCCGCCGTGCTCGGGCACGAGGCGGCGGCGCTGTTCGAGGAACCGTGGTCGCTCGCCGGGGAGGAGGTCGCGGACCTGGTGGCGTTCGCCGGGTTCGGGCAGGTGCGGCTGGACCAGTGGACGGTGCCGGTCACCGTGGCCGGTGGGGTCGAGGCGCTGTCGTGCCTGTTCTCGTTCTCGGCTGTGGGGCCTGAGGTGGCCGGGCTGGGGAGTGAGCGGCGTACCGCTTTGCTGGACGCGGTCCGCGCCAACCTCGCCGACCGCACCGACGCTGAGGGTGTGCACGCGCTGACGGCATCGAGCGTGGTGACAGCCACGGCCGTCTAGCTCCTCCCACGCTCCTCGGGCGTTGTCGCATCTGGCGTCGGGAGGTCTGGGGTACGGCCTGCGCCGGTCTGGAAGGCGGCTCGTGGGTGAGAACCCGCACCGCCACCAGACCGGGCCAGAAACAGCACCACCGCCACCCGGCCCGGCGCCTCCTCAGCCAGGACGAACTCGGCCGGGGCGCACTGGGCCGCTCCGTCGCCGCCCTCAGTGCTCGCAACCCTTCCGCGCACTTCCCTGCCCTCGACGGCGAAGCCGCCCGGCAACACCCCTGACCGAAGCCCGTCCATGCCGAGGCAACCGGGGGCACAAGGGTGCGAGGCGAGGGTCACAAAGGCGAGCCCGGGGGCCACGAAGGCGGTACCCCGGGCCACGAAGGCGGTACCCCGGGGCGCGAAGACGGGACCCGGGGGCGCGAAGACGGGACCCGGGGGCGCGAAGACGGGACCCGGGGGCGCGAAGACGGGACCCGGGGGCGCGAAGGCAAGCCCGAGGCGCCAGGGCCCGAGCCCGGGGGATCAGGTGGGGTTGCGGGCGGTCAGGGCGAAGCGGTGGGCGGTGGCGGTCAGGGGGTGGCCGGTGCGCATCTGGTCGTGGAGCGCGCGGAGGCGGTCGCCGTACCGGATGACGTCGAAGTCGGGAACGTGCCACGGCGTGATCCGCAGAAACAACACCAGCGCCCCAACATCATGGAACGTGGACGAAACCAGAGCCTCGTCCTGCCAGGAGACCTCGAACCCCTCCTCCACCAGCTCCTCGACGGCTGAGGCGAGATCCCACTCGGCGTACTCGTGCGCCGGCGCCCCCAGCGCCCGGTTGACGTCCGCGAGGTCCCGCCCGCCGACCTGCTGGGTGATGAACGTCCCCCCAGGCTTGAGCACCCGCCGCAACTCGGCGGGATCGTAGGACTCGTGCCGGCTGACGATCAGCTCGAACGACCCGTCGGGAAGCGGCAGCCGATCATCGTCACCCACCTCCACGACTTCGACCCCCAGCGGCTCCAGCCGCTTCCTGGCCACCGGGACATTGGGCGCATACCCCTCAGTGGCCGCCGTCCGCGCGGGCAGCGGAGCGAGCGAGGCCAGCAACTCGCCCCCACCCGTCCCAAGATCCAGCAGCGATCCCGTGTACGGCAGGCGTTCCCGCACCAGTTCCTCATAGTCCCAGGGCAAGGCCTTGGAGTCCTCGACCATCCGCCCCTGGAACACCCCGAAGTCCCAGCCCTCGAAGGGCGTGGTCAGTCCTTGTGCGATCAGTTCGTCATATTCCACCACCCGATCCTTTCACCCACCCAACCCCGGCCTCGCCACTGCACCACCTCGCCTCCGGCTATGAGCGCCCAGCCTCGCGGACCCTTCAGGAGTTGGCCCGTAGCCCAGGACCTACCACTTGGTCGGTAGGTGGGTCTCGGGCTGGGCCGCGCGGGGACGCGGGGTGTCCCCCTTCGAGAGCGGACAACCGCAGCCAGAGCCGAAGGCCTACCGGGACGGGATCGACGCGTCCGGAGTCCGCGCGGGATTTTCCGTGAGGTTTGGGGTTGATTCGCCTATGCGCAATGTGAAATTTTACATATCACATTACCCACCCCCCAACCCAGGAGTATGCGATGCGAGTCGCAGGATCCTTACTCGTGGCGGCCGGGCTGGTGCTCGGCGGCCTCGCCGTACCGGCCAATGCCCAGACGCCCGCCCCACAGACCGCAACCCAGCGCACCGAGCCCGCCCCCCGCACGGACGCAGCCCCCCGCACGGACCCGGCCCCCCGCACGGACCCGGCCCCCCAGCCGGCCAGTGAAGCCACCGAGGCCCGGCACCAGCAGGACCAACCCCTCAAAGCTGATGTCCGCCCGCCCCTCCCGGCCACCACGGACCGGCTCAAGCAGGACTATGACCAGCCCGCCCAGCGGCAGAGGTCGCTGGCCGCCTGCGATGTCGAGGGCCGCACCGGAGCCGCCCTCGTCACCGCCGTCAAGGCCGCCGACATGAGCTGTCTGAACGGGCTCTTCTCGCTCACCGGCTCCCGGGCCCGCGCGGCCTTCCAGGAGTCGCAGATGGTGACGGTCGCGAACGCCCTGCGCGACACCGCCGCCACATACCCCGGCGACAACAGCACCAAGACGCTCCAGCTCGTCCTCTATCTACGCGCCGGCTACTACGTGCAGTGGTACTACTCGCAGGACGTCGGCCAGTACGGCGCCGCGCTCAGGACCGCCATCCGCGGCGGCCTCGACGCCTTCCACAACAACAGCCGGTCCGGCACGGTCAGCGACGCCAACGGCGAGGTGCTGGGCGAAGCGGTCATCCTGATCGACAGCGCCCAGGAGAACGCCCGCTACCTCCCCGTCGTACGCCGCCTGCTGACCGCCTACAACAGCTCCTACGACGCCTCGTGGTACATGGTCAACGCCGTCAACAGCGTCTACACCGTCCTGTTCCGCGGCCACCAGCTCCCGGAGTTCGTCACCGCCGTCCAGAACGACCCCAGCACGCTGACCACGCTGCGCGACTTCGCCGTCAACCACCTGAACCTGCTCAACACCGAGCGCGCCTACCTGACCGGCAACGCGGGCCGCGAGCTGGCCCGCTTCGTGCAGCACGCCCAGCTCAGGGCGACGGTCCGCCCGATGCTGCGCGACCTGCTGCAGCGCTCGCGGATCACCGGCCCGACCGCCAAGCTCTGGGTGGGCGTGGCCGAGATGGCCGACTTCTACGACCGCGCCAACTGCGCCTTCTACGACACCTGCGACCTGCAGAACCGCCTGACCGCCGCCGCCCTGCCCGTGCGGCACACGTGCGGCCCCACGCTCAGGATCCGCGCCCAGCAGATGACCGCGGCCGAGCTGAGCGGCACCTGCTCCAGCCTGAGTGGCCAGGACGCCTACTTCCACAACCTGGCCGCCGACAACGGCCCGGTCGCCGGTGACAACAACGCGACGCTGGAGGTCAACGCGTTCGACTCCAGCGACGACTACCAGACCTACGCCGGCGCCATCTTCGGCATCGACACCAACAACGGCGGCATGTACCTGGAGGGCGACCCGTCGGCGGCAGGGAACCTGCCCAGGTTCATCGCCTACGAGGCCGAGTGGCTGCGCCCGGCGTTCCACATCTGGAACCTCAACCACGAGTACACGCACTATCTCGACGGCCGCTTCAACATGCACGGCGACTTCGAGGCGGGCGTGAGCACGCCGACGATCTGGTGGATCGAGGGCTTCGCCGAGTACGTCTCCTACGGCTACCGCCGCCTGGCCTACGACGCGGCGATCGAGGAGGCGGCCAGGCACACGTACCCGCTGAGCACGGTCTTCGACACCACCTACGACCACGACACCCAGCGCGTCTACCGGTGGGGCTACCTCGCGGTCCGCTTCATGTTCGAAAAGCACCGCGCGGACGTCAACACCGTCCTCGGCCATTACCGCACCGGCAACTGGAACGCCGCCCGCACCCACCTCAGGTCGCTGAACTACAACGCCGGCTTCGACACCTGGCTGACGGCCTGCGCGGCCGGGGCCTGCGGCGGCGACACCGGTGAGCCGCCCGTGCCGGAGTGCACCGGCTCGGACACGCGGGCGCTCGGCCAGAACTGCCGCCGCAGCGGCCTGTCGGCCGGCCAGGGCAACTACGCCTACCTGTACATCCTCGTCCCGGCCGGTACGGCGAAGCTGACCATCAAGAGCGACGCCGGCACCGGTGACGCCGACCTCTACTACAGCTCATCGTCGTGGGCCACGACCGGCTCCTACACCCAGCGGGCGACCGGCGCCGGCAACGCGCACACGCTCACCGTCACCAACCCGCCCGCGGGCTACCACTACATCAGCCTGTACGGCACCGCCGCCTTCACCGGAGCGGCGGTGACGACGAGCTTCTAGAAGTAACGCGAGCTTCTAGAAGTAACGCGAAGTGAGGTCCCCGGTGGGCCACGAGCTCACCGGGACCTTGTTCATCAGCTCGGAGAACCCGTCGAAGTCGGGCGAGCCCTGCTCCTCGCGCCGGTTGAAGCAGGCGGCGTAGCTGAAGCCGTTCTGGATCCGGCACAGGTAGGTGTAGGTGCCCGGCATCGAGCCGTTGTGCCAGGTGTTGACGTTCCCCGGCACCTGACGGACCCAGATGCCGCCGCCGTACCAGGAGCCGAACTCGTTGACCCCGGTCTCCGGCTTGGCGATCAGCTTGGCGATCGACGCCGAGCTGAGCACCTTGCCGGGCCGGTCCATGGCCAGCGTCCAGCGCACGAGGTCGACGGCGGAGGCCAGCCAGCCGCCGTTGGCGTCCTGGTTGGGCATGTTGAACCCGCCGTACGGGTAGGGCAGGACCTTGCCGGAGGCGTCCACGACGCTCTTGTTGGTGTACTTCGACTCGTAGATCGCCTCGCCGGGGAACGCCTCGGCGCGCAGGCTGCGTCCGAGCCGCATCCGGGTGATGCCGAGCGGGGCGAGGAGCTTGGCACGCACGTACGACTCGTAGGACTGGCCGGAGACCTTGGCGATGATCCGGCCCAGCAGCATGTAGCCGTAGTTGCTGTAGACCATCTTGGTGCCGGGGTCGTGGTCGAGGCGGCGCTGCGAGCCGTACTTCATGATCTCGGCGTGCCCGATCGGGAGCGGCACGTCGAGGGCGGCGGCGATGGTGTGGTCGAGCCAGAGCTGGTCCTTGGAGACGTCGCGGTCCCAGCCGCCCAGGTGGTGGATGAGCCGCAGCACGGTGACCTGGGCGAGCCGAGGGTCGGTGGTGGTGGACAGGCCGAGCAGCGGCGCGACCTTCGCCGACAGGCTGAGCTTGCCGTCCTGGACCAGCCGCATGATCGCGGCGGCGGTGATGTTCTTGCTGAGGCTCGCGATGCGCATCTGCGAGGTCGGCGTGATCGCGGGCACCGCGCGGGAGCCGTCGTTGTAGCGGTAGGCGCGCGCCAGCACGATCCGGCCGTTCTTCATGATCGCCAGCTGGGACTGCGAGATGTTGCGGTCCTTGACGAACTTCTTCATCAGGTTGTCGAACCCGGCGAGCTGCGACGGGGCGACGCCGTTCGCCTCGACGGCGGGGACGGGCGCGGCCTGCGCTGGGCGGGTGACGAGCGCGGCGGCGGGCAGCAGTCCCGCGCCGGTCTTGAGCAGGGTCCGGCGGCTGACGGTCATCGGGTGGGATCTCCTAGGGGTATGACGGGTCAGCTGCGCCCCGGCCGAGGCCGGGTAGTCTCACAGGTGACCCCCGAGTCACATCCGTCTCAATGAGGTCCGTATATTACGGACCTTTCCGGATGTCCCGCACACCTGGGGTCGCCGACGAACGTGGGGCGAGCGCAATAGCCCAGGCAAGACACCCTAAAATAGGTCTGTTTGAAATGAACTTTCTGGCGTGGGCGTTATATCGCGATGAAGGAGGATGACGCATGACGACGGCTGCTCTGCAGACTGTTTTGACCGTTCCCGAGCGCTTCCAGGGTCCCCAGGGGATCGTCAACGGAGGCTGGCTGGCCGGTACGGTCGCCGAAGCTCTGGGAGGCCGAGGCAACGCCGTCGAGGTCACCCTCCACGCCCCCACCCCCGTCGAGACCGAACTGCGCCTGGAGCACGTGGCCAACACCGCCTCGCTCTACCACGGCGACAAGCTGCTGGTCGAGGCCATCCCCGTGCACGAGGACCTGAAGGCCCCCGAGTACGTGCGCTTCGCCGACGCCGCCCGCGCCGAGGCCGGGTTCCCCGGCTGGCAGGGCCACGCCTTCCCCGAGTGCTTCGTCTGCGGCCTGCGCGACCCCGGCGACGGCCTGCGGATCTACCCCGGCCCGGTCGAGGGCACCGACCTGGTGGCGGCCGGCTGGCGGGTGCCGTACAGCGTCGCCGGTGACGACGGCGTGCCCGCCGCCATCGTCGGCGCCGCCCTCGACTGCGTCACCGGCTGGGCGCACTTCGGGCCCGGCGAGTCGGCCCTGCTCGGGCGGCTGGCCGTACAGATCCACCGGCGGGTCTACCCCGACGGCACCTACTCGGTCGTCGGCCGCGCCACCGGCCGCGAGGGCCGCAAGCTCTTCGGTGAGAGCGCCATCTACGACGGCGACGGCACCCTGGTCGCCGCCGCCCGCGCCACGTGGATCGCTCCACGCTGACCCCTCAAGGGGTACGGCCCGGCCGTACCCCTGACAGGCGGGCGGCCACCAGCGCCGCGCACCGCTCGTCGAACATGATCGTGTAGTGGTTGCAGTCGGGCACCAGCTCGTCGCGCAGCCCCGGCACCCGCCGCTCCCAGTGCGCGGCCAACGGGCCCGGCAGCATCCCGACCTCCTGGTTCAGCAGCCCGCGCGGCGCCCGCAGCAACGTCACCGGCGCCTCGATCGCGGCCAGCGCCGACCCGATCGCGTCCCCCTTGAGCCGCATCCACCGGCCGTCCTCGCGCACCGCGGTGCCGACGGCTCGCGAGCGCAGCGCCCCCTCCGGACCGGTCAGGTCGTAGCGCACGTACTCCTCGGCCGTCGGCGTCCAGTGGCCGACGAAGGCCGGATGCGCCTGGAAGAAGGCCACGTAGTCGTCCGCCGACGGGAACGTCTGGCTGAGCCGGGCGATCGCCGGGCCGAGCGTGGCCTCGATCTCGGCGTCCACGTCCGCACCCGGCGCCAGGGGCGGGAACGGCAGCCCGCCGTCCACCAGCACCACCCGCTCGAACGCGCGCCGCGCCGCCGCCAGCACCGCCACGTACGCGCCCATCGAGTGCCCGGTCAGCACCGCCCCGGCACCGGCGCCCACGTGCTCCGCCACCCGCAGCACGTCCTCGGCGTGCCGTTCCAGCCCGTAGGGGCCGGGCAGGTCCGCGCTGTGGCCGCGCCCGCGCAGGTCCATGGCGACCAGCGACCACTCCGGCGGCAGGTGCGCGGCCACCGCGTTCCACGCCATCAGCGATGCGGTGATGCCGTGCACCGCGACGATCAGCTTCGGCCCGGATCCGAAGACCGCGAACCGCATACCGTCCACCTCGTCGTATCGCATGACGTGATCCTAGGAGCAGCCTTTCGTGTAGGGGAGTCCTGGATTCACGTACGTACGCCATTCCGCCTCGCTGAGCGAGCGGCCCGCGCGGGCGCAGACGGCGGCGGCGACCTTGGCCGGGGCGACCGGGTGCTCGTTCAGGTGGCCGTCGCGGTCCAGCGTCAGCAGGGTGGAGCCGTCGGCGCTGAAGGCCAGCGAGAGCACCTCGCGCACCTGCGGGTCCAGGGCGCCGCCGGTGTCGCGCAGCATCGCGAGCTCGGTGCCGCTGACCGGCTCGTACAGGCGGACCCTGCCGTCGGCGGTGGTCCAGGCCGCGACCACGTCCTCGCGGGGCGAGCGCGCGCTGATCGTGCCGACGCCGGTGGAGACCCCGCCCGTACGCCGCCAGGTGGCCAGATCCCAGCCGGTCATGCGCTCACGGGAGTCGATGACGAACAGGGTGCCGCCGGCGCGGTCGAAGTGCAGGCCGACGACGGCGCTTTCCCTTCCGGTGCCGCCGAACGCGGGGCCCGCCGGTCTGCCGGTGGCGGCGTCGACGACCGTCACGTGCCGCCCGCCCACGGCCAGCCGCCGGCCGTCGGGGGAGAAGGTCGTGAGCGGCTGGCCGTCGTGCGTGGACTGCCACAACATCCGGCGGGCCCGCCAGTCCCAGACCTGGACCAGATAGTCGTCTTTTCGCTTGAACCCCGACGAGGTCATCGACAGGGCGAGCAGGGCGCCGTCCGGGCTGACGGAGACCAGCTCCGGCCCCAGCTTTCCGTCCGGGGTGAACGTGTGGACCGTGCCGTCCTCCACCACCGTCACCCGCCGTCTTTCCAGGTCGATGCTGACCATCAGACGGCCGTCCGGGCTGAAATGGGCCGTCTCCAGTTCCAGCGCCCCGCCCTCGGGCCTGCCGTCGGACACCCGCCGGATCCGCACGCCGTCGCCCAGGCCGCCGATCGCCATCCTGGTGCCGTCCGGCGCCAGTTGCCCCATCTCCAGCGGGTTGGCCGGCCTCCCTCGCAGGTCGCCGACGTCGAGCGAGAAGACCTGGTCGGCCTGCAGATAGCGGAAGGTCGTGCCGTCGAAGCCGCCGGTCGGCCGTGACGCCTCCTCCGCCTCGCCCCTGACCGGCGCCGACGCGAGCAACTGGGTGTCGGACATCCGCCAGAACTGGATGGTCTCCTCCGCCATGGTGGCCACCAGCCGCCCGTCGCCGCTGAAGACCGGGCCGCCCTTGTTCCAGACGCCCTGTGTGCCCGCGCCGTCGAGGTCACCGAGCTCCTCCACGCGCCCGCGCCCGGTCAGCCGCACCCGCTTCGGGTCCGGGACGCCGACCTCCTCGGCCCGCCAGAGTCCGTCCTGGCTGTATGCCGTGCCGTCCCGCACGCGTGAGGGACTGGTCGCGCCCGTGCGCAGATTCCACCGCGTGCCTCCGTCCGCGTCGGTCACCACGGGCGTGTCCTCCGTGGGGAAGACCACGCCGACCCACCCGTAGACCAGGTCGAACGGCTTGGTGAAGGTCACACTCCGGATCGGCCGGCCCGTGCGGGCCTCCCACGCCCGGGCGCGCCCGGCCGTCACCACCAGGAGCGTGCGCCCGGACGGCGACAGCGCGACCGCGCCCGTCAGCTCGCCCTTGAGCCCGAGCGCGCGCACCCCGCCCGCGCGCCGCCCCGTCCGCAGGTCCCACAGCCGGGCCTCGTCGTCGCCGACGCTCACCAGCCAGCGGCCGTTCGCGCTGATGGCCCGCATCGTGTCCGGGCTGGTCGCCGGATCGCGGAACATGCCGGTCTCCCGCTGGTTGGCGGAGACCGTCAGCTCCGCCCGCGTGTGCGGCGTCTGGTCCAGCTTCCACGCCGTCGCGCTGAACAGCGCCGCCAGCATCGGGTCGGCGCGCCGGGTCGAGGCGGCCAGCGTGGCCAGCCGGTCCGCCTCCGACCTGCGTAACTGCCCGGCGATCTGCTCGGACCGCTGATCGGCCAGCCGCCCCTGGTGGATCGCCAGCCCTCCGGCCACCAGCGCGATCACCAGCAGCCCCGCCAGGCTCAGCGCGGCCAGCCGCGAGCGCCTGGCCCGGCCGCGCGACAGCCGCGCCGCCGCCTCCAGGAAGTCGCGCTCGGCCGTGGACAGCGTGATGTTCCTGCGCGCGGTGGCCGCCCACTGCAGCGCGTTCTCCAGGCTGCTGCCCTGGAACAGGTCGCCGTCCCTGCGTCCCGCCGCCTCCCACCTGCTCGCCGCGGCGAGGATCTCCCGGTGTACGGCCAGGCCGTCGCGGTTGGCCTCGATCCAGCGCCGGTACCTGGGCCAGGCGTGGGGGAGCGCCGGGCGGGCCAGCGTCACCTCGTCGTCCGTCCTGGTCAAGAGGTAGCCGAAGACCTCCAGCAGGCGCTTGGCCGCGGCCGCCTCCGGCAGGGGGCGGCCGTCGAGGATCTCGGCCAGGGCGGCCTGCCGTACCGTGAGCTCGCCGCGCGGGCCGACCGTGACCAGCCGCAGGAACACCTCGGGCGCCAGCTCCCGCTCGGCCGGATCGAGGAGGCCGTAGGTCTCCTCGGCGAGCGTGCCCAGGGCGGGGTCGTCGGCCGCGGCGCCCATCCGCGCCGCCTCGCGCCCGCCCGCGGCCAGCAGGCGCCCGGTGTCGAGGCCGTCCGCCGACCACCGGAGGGCGGGCCCGCCGCGGTTCAGGTGCGCGGCGTCGAGCCGGGTGTCGCCGCTGACCAGCGCGAGCAGCAGCTCACGGGCGCTCGGCCGCTCGGCCGGGTCCCTTCTCATGGCCGCCTCGGCCATCGGGCGCAGCGAGTCCGGCAGCACGCTCAGGTCGGGCGTGGACGACAGCACGCGGTGCATGATGGCGCCCAGGCTGTCGGCCTCGTACGGATCGGCGCCGGTGGCGGCGAAGACGAGCACACCGGCCCACGCGAACACGTCGGCCGGCGCCCCCGCCCGCTGCCCGGTGAACACCTCGGGCGCCATGTAGGCGGGCGTCCCGGTCACCAGCCCCGTCGTCGTGAGCGACATCTCGGCGGTCCTGGCGATGCCGAAGTCGATCAGCCGGGGCCCGTCCGGCCCGAGCAGCACGTTGTCCGGCTTGAGGTCGCGGTGCACCACCCCGGCGTCGTGGATCGCGGTCAGCGCGGTGGCGATCGCCGTGGCCAGCCGGTGCAGGTCCCCGCCCGCGAACCGGCGCCCGTCCGCGACCGCCGCCCGCAGGCTCGGCCCCTCGACGTACTCACTCACGATGTACGGCCGCGGCCCCTCCAGATCGGCACCGACCACCTCGGCGATGCAGAACGACGCCACCCGCTGCGCCGCCTCCGCCTCCCTGACCAACTGGGCGGTCTGGTCGCCGTGCAGCACCTTGACCGCGACCCGGCGGCCGTCCTCGCCGTACCCCTCGTAGACGACGCCCTGACCGCCCGCGCCCAGCCGCCCCGCCAGCCAGTACGAGCCGAGCCGCTGCGGGTCCCCGTCGATCAACTTCCCCATGGCCACTTGGATGCGGCTGAGCAGGGGATGGTTGCCGGTAAATTACGCAATATGCGGATCACCGTCATCGAACACGAGGCCGACGCGCCCCTCGGGTACTTCGCCGCCTGGCTCGACCTGCCCTGCGACGTCGTCCGCCCCTACCTCGGTGACCCGATCCCCGCCGACGCCGCCG
Organism: Nonomuraea endophytica; assembly: GCF_014203235.1. GTDB lineage: Bacteria > Actinomycetota > Actinomycetes > Streptosporangiales > Streptosporangiaceae > Nonomuraea > Nonomuraea endophytica. Next base: position 234,323 of record NZ_JACHIN010000013.1, read on the forward strand.
ACGGCCTCATCGTGCTCGGCGGCGAGATGGCCGCCTGGGAGGACGAGGCCTACCCCTGGCTGCCCGCCACCCGCGACCTGATCCGCCGCTCGGTCGCCGCGCAAACCCCCGTGCTGGGCATCTGCCTGGGCGCCCAGCTCATGACGCTGGCCTGCGGCGGAACGGTCGAACGCGGCGCGGCCGGCCTGGAGATCGGCGCCTGCCAGGTGACGCTGCTCCCGGTCGCCGATCCCCTTCTGTCCGGCTCGGGCCTGGCGGGAACGGTCCCCGCCGCGCAGTTCCACCGGGACGCCATGACCACCCTGCCGGAGGGCGCGACCCTGCTCATGACCGGCGAGCGTTACCCCCACCAGGCCTACCGGCTGGGCACGAGCGCCTGGGCGGTGCAGTTCCACCCCGAGGTCACCCCGGAGATCTTCGACCGCTGGATCGCCGCCTCCGGGCAGGACCAGAAGCTGGCGACCGAGGTGAAGGCCGCCGACGCGAGCCTGGTCGCGACCTGGCGGCCCGTCGCGGAGGCCTTCGCCGCCGTCGTCAGAACCAGCGGTCGTTCTCCCGGGGCTTCCTCGGCCGGGTGAGCAGGTGGGCCAGCGCGTGGACCCCGCCCAGCACCACGGGAAACCACAGCAGGCCCGCCGTGCTCCCGCGCACCGGAACGCCCTCGGCCTTCAGCCGCCGCCACGCCCAGGCGGCGAACGGCAGCACCACCAGCGGTGAGGTGACCAGCCCCGGCGTGTAGCCGCGGGTGATCGCGGCCTGGGCCAGGTGCACCAGCCCGTGCAGCCCGAACCCGGCCAGCACCGTCTGGAACAGCGGGCTGCGCCCATCGGTGCGCGCCCCGTCGGCAGCGGCGGCGGCGATCACTCCGGCCATGAGCCCGATCGCCACGTTCACATGTCGCTGCGACACCTCCAGCCGCGCCCACGGCACCTGCGGGAACCGCTCCTCCAGCCGCTCCCGGTTGTCGCGCACCCACGTGGCCATCGTCGCCAGCTCCTCGGCGTCGTGCACCGCCCACGCCGCCAGCAGCCCCCACGTCACCGTCTTCGGAACCTGTCCCATCATCGCCCTCCCGACCACAAACACAACGCACCGTTGCGTTTTACTTTAAGCGTTCCGCGAGGCCACCTGTCAAGATGGGGAGGTGCCCAGGATCGAGTCCACCGCAGCCCGCCTGGCCAAGCTCGGCTTCGCCGACGGCGCCCGCGCGGCCCGCCTGGTAGCCGGCCTCACCCCGACCCCGTCCACCGCCTCCGTCGTCGAGGAACTGCTCAACGACCTGGTGCGGGTGGCCGATCCCGACCTGGCGCTGACCTCGCTCACCCGGCTCGCCGAACGCGACCCTGACGTCCTGGCCGCCCTCCACGCCGACCGGCCGCTGCGCGAGCGCCTGTTCGCCGTGCTCGGGGTGAGCGCGGCGCTCGGGGAACACCTGGTGCGCCACCCCGGCCAGGTGGGGCTGCTGGCCGTACCGGAGCTGGAGGAGGCGCGCGCGGAGCTGCTCCGCGCGGTCGGCGCCGAGCCCGCCGCGACCGAGCCCCGCGCGAGCACGACGACCGACACCCTGGTGGCGCTCCGCGTCGCCTACCGCGGCCGCCTGCTCCACCTGGCCGCGCGCGACCTGACCGGGCAGGCCGCGCCGGCCGAGGTCACCGCGGAGCTGTCCGACCTGGCGGGCGCGGCGCTGGAGGCGGCGCTCGCCATCGCCCGCGCCGAGGCCCCCGACGGCCTCGACACGGTACGGCTGGCCGTCATCGGCATGGGCAAGTGCGGCGCCCGCGAGCTCAACTACATCAGCGACGTCGACGTCATCTTCGTGGCCGAGCCACGCGACGGCGCCGACGAGACCAAGGCGCTGCGCACCGCCACCCGCCTGGCCCAGGCGATGATGCGCGCCTGCTCAGCCGCCACCTCGGAAGGCGCCCTGTGGGAGGTCGACGCGGGACTGCGCCCGGAGGGCCGCTCGGGCCCGCTGGTACGCACGCTCGCCAGCCACCTGGCCTACTACCGCCGCTGGGCCAAGACGTGGGAGTTCCAGGCGCTGCTCAAGGCCCGCCCGGTCGCCGGAGACCTGGAGCTGGGCGCCGCCTACGTCGCCGCGGTGAACGACCTGGTCTGGTCGGCCGCGACTCGCGAGAACTTCGTCGAGGACGTCCAGGCGATGCGCCGCCGGGTCGAGGAGCACGTGCGGGCGGAGGGCGAGCGGCAGATCAAGCTGGGCCCCGGCGGGCTGCGCGACATCGAGTTCGCGGTGCAACTGCTTCAGCTCGTGCACGGCCGCCTCGACCCGCTGCTGCGCCGCAAGGCCACGCTGCCCGCCCTGGCCGCACTGTCCCGGGGCGGGTACGTCGGCCGCGAGGACGCCCGCCAGCTCGCCGAGGCCTATACGTTCCTGCGCCAGGTCGAGCACCTGCTCCAACTCCACCGGCTGCGCCGCACCCACGTCCTGCCGACCGCCGAGGAAGACCTGCGCCGCCTCGGCCGCGCGCTCGGCACGCAGGTGAACCCGGTGGGCGAGTTCACCGCGCGCTGGCGCCGCCACGCCATGGAGGCCAGGCGGCTGCACGAGAAGCTGTTCTACCGGCCGCTGCTGCAGGCGGTCGCCCGGCTGCCCGAGTCGGAGTCGCGCCTTTCCACTTCGGCCGCCGCGGCCAGGCTGGAGGCGCTCGGCTATGTGGACCCGCCCGGCGCCCTGCGCCACATCGCCGCGCTGACCAGCGGAGTCTCACGCCGCGCCGCCATCCAGCGCACGCTGCTGCCGGTGATGCTGGGCTGGTTCGCCGGCACCCCCGATCCCGACGCGGGCCTGCTCGGCTTCCGCCAGGTGAGCGACAAGCTGGGCTCGACCCCCTGGTATCTGCGGCTGCTGCGCGACGAGACCGCCGTCGCCGCGCGGATGGCCCGCGTGCTGGGCACCAGCCGCTACGCGACCGGCCTGCTCACCAACGCCCCCGACGCCGTCGCGCTGCTGGGCTCCGACGACGAGCTCGCCACCCGTCCCGCCGCCGCGCTGCTCGCCGAGGCCTCCGCGGCGGTCTCCCGGCACGACGACGCCGAAGCGGCCGTGGCCGCCGTGCGCGCGCTGCGCCGCAAGGAGCTCTTCCGTACGGCCGTCGCCGACATCTCCGGCCTGATCGACATCGAACAGGTGGGCGTGGCCCTGTCGGAGCTCAACGACGTCACCATCCAGGCGGCGCTCGACGCGGCCGTGGCCAAGGTCACCCTGGAACGCCGGGCCCCGCTGCCGACCCGCTTCGCGGTGATCGCGATGGGCCGGCTGGGCGGGATGGAATGCTCGTACGCCAGCGACGCCGACGTCATGTTCGTCCACTCGCCGCCCGCGGGCTCGGATGAGCGGGAGGCGTCGGAGGCCGCGTTCGCGGTGGCCAACGAGCTGCGCCGGCTGCTGGCGCTGCCCGCGCCCGACCCGCCGCTGCTGATCGACCCCGACCTGCGGCCGGAGGGCAGGCAGGGCCCGCTGGTGCGTACGCTCGCCTCCTACGCCGCCTACTACGCCCGGTGGTCGTCGCCCTGGGAGTCGCAGGCGCTGCTGCGCGCCCGCTTCTCGGCCGGGGACGCCAGGCTGGGGGCGGAGTTCACCGCGACGGCCGACGGCCTGCGCTACCCGACGGGCGGCGTCGGTGAGGACGCGGTGAGGGAGATCCGCCGGCTCAAGGCCAGGATGGAGGCCGAGCGGCTGCCGCGCGGCGCCGACCCGGCCCTGCACACCAAGCTGGGCCGCGGCGGGCTGTCCGACGTGGAGTGGGTGGCCCAGCTGCTCCAGCTCCAGCATGCCCACGAGCACCCGTCCCTGCGTACCACCCAGACGTTGCGAACGTTGCGCGCGGCGGTGGAGGAGGGCCTGCTCGACGCGGCCGACGAGGCGGTGCTGGGCGAGGCGTGGCGGGCCGCCTCCCGCATCAGGGACGCCATCATGCTCGTCAAGGGCCGTCCCGGCGACAGCCTCCCGGCCGGAGCCCCGGAACGCCGCCTCATCGCCCGCACCCTCGGCTACCCGCCGGACGGCTCCGAGGACCTCATGGACGACTACCGCCGGGTCACCCGCCGCGCCCGCCAGGTGGTGGAACGTGTCTTCTACGGCTCCTGAGCCGGGATGACGTTTGTCAGGCGGGATCGATGACGGCGGAGTCTGCACCTGCCCCAGGGGCAGGAGGCACACTCGGGGCATGACGTTGAGCATCGCCGAGGAGTTCGTGCTCCTCGCACACGCGGACGAGGACGGCAAGCCGCTGGTCAAGGAGGAGCGGGTCAAGCTCGTCCTCGTCGCGGCGCTGATGTCGGAGCTCGCGCTCAGGGAGCGGATCGAGCTCGACGAGGACGGCGGCGTCCTGCTGCTGGACGGCGCGCCGACCGGTGACGCCGCGCTGGACGCGGTGCTGGCCAGGATCGGCGAGGTCGAGACCACGCTCCTGCCGCGCACGTGGTTCGCCAGGCTGCACGCCGAGCAGAACCCGGCCCCGATCCTGGAGAGCCTGGCCGAGACCGGCGCCCTGCGGGCCGAGCGGCGCAGGAGCTTCGGCGTCTTCACCAGCACCCGCTACCCGCAGGGCGACCCCGCCTTCGAGCAGGAGGTAAGGGCCCGGATCCAGGCGGGGTTCGGCGGCGCGGAGGTCACCCCCCGCACCGCCGCGGTGCTGGCCGTGGTGTACGCCGCGCGCCTGCTGCCCCAGTTGTTCCCCGGCGCCGACACAGCGCGGGCCGACGAGCTCGTCGCCGGCGACTGGGTCGGCCAGGAACTGCTCGCCTACTACGGCGGCGCAGGCAAGGGCGACGTGGCCACGACGGCGTTCAACACGGTGTTCGGGGACGGCGCGCTCTAGGGACGGCTCAGCCGGTAGAGGACGGTACGGCGGACCGGGCTGCCCTCGGGCACGTTCGGATGGTCGAAGTCGTCGGCCGGATCGCGGGTCATGCCCAGGCGTTCCATGACGGCGCGCGAACGGACGTTGGCCACGGCCGTCATCGAGACGATCTCCTTCAGGCCCAGCTCGCCGAAGCCGCGGGCCAGCGCCGCCCTGGCCGCCTCGGTGGCGTAGCCGCGGCCCCACGCGGCCCTGCTCAGCCGCCAGCCGACCTCGACGGCGGGGGTGAAATGGGCGGGGAAGTCCCAGTAGATCAGCCCGGTGAAGCCGACGAACTCCCCGCTCTCCCGCACCTCGAGCGCCCACAGCCCGTAGCCGTCGCGGTCGAAGCCCATCTCCATGCGGTCGATCATCATGTCGCTCTGTACCCGCGTCAGCCGCGCCGGGAAGTGCTCCATCACCTCCGGGTCGGCGTTCATGGCGGCGAACGGCTCGCGGTCCTCCTCGCGCCAGCGGCGCATGATCAGTCGCTCGGTCTCCATCCCGTCAACGATAGGACGAAAGCCCCGCCTCCACAGCTTCCGGCTCGTCGTGCAGGAGCCCGTGCACGGCCTCCTGGAGGGCGAAGGTCGCGGCATAGGCGCGCGCCCGCTCCGCGAGATCGGGAAACCGTACGGCCAGCCGCCGCCTGACCGGCTCCGGCGAGGAGACCGACAGCGCGGCGAAGTCGACCGCCGGGTCGCCCGGTCCCGCCTCGTCCCAGTCGAGGACGCCGCTCACCCGGCCGTTCTCGATCAGCACGTTGGCGCCGCCCAGGTCGCCGTGGACGAACCCGGCCGGGGCGCTCGCGGCGGTCTCGGCGGCCGCGGTGACCTCGGCCAGCGCCCTTCGGCCCGCCTCGGGGGACAGGAGGGGGGCGACGCGGTGCCGTACCTCGGAGGCGAGGGTCTGCCACTCCGCGCGCCAGGAAGTGGAGCCGCGCCAGGACGCGGCGTCGTCGTGCGGGACGGAGGCGAGGGCTGTCAGGAGCGCGGCCAGCGCGTCAGGGTCCACGGGCGTCCGCTCCGACAGCGGCGCGCCCGGCAGCAGGCGGGTCACCAGGCAGTCGGCGCGCACGAGCAGCACCTCGGGGGCGGGCAGGCCGTGGGCGCGCACCAGGCGCACACGCTCGGCGAGCGGCTCCACCGGGGCGCCGTAGCGGGGGAAACGCCAGGCCAGCCCGGTGTCGTCGTCGAGCACCACGTCGGCGTGCTCGCCGCGGACCAGCCGCAGGCCGTCCGGGGTGCGGCCCATCGCGCGGGCGTAGTCGTCGATCAAGGTCGTCCTCACTGCCGGGAGTGAGAACGATCTTATCGGCGGCCCTTGAGCCCGGTGACGACGGTCCTATCGGCGGCTCTTGAGGCCGGTGATGCGGCGGAACAGGTCCCACCAGAACGGCGCCCCGAACAGCAGCGCCACATAGGTCAGCAGGTAGCCGGGCCAGTGGCTGAGCGTGGTGAGGCGGTCCCACCACACGCCGCCGTTCCAGTTGATGCTGGGGTCGCCGTCGGCCGGGATGGTGATGTGCATGATCGCGTTGTCGAAGATCTTGACCAGCGCGGGCGAGCTGAGCGTCTCGGTGAGGCAGTCGGTCAGCTGGACGTTCTCGGTGCACTTGGCCTTGAGCTCGTTGACGGTGGCCGGGTCGCCGGCGGCCACCGCGGCCACGCCGGTGCGCAGCCCGTTGTCGCGCAGCAGCGTCTTGGAGTACTCCAGGCCGTCCATGCTGAACAGCAGCGTCACCACCAGCCCGAGCGCGGCCATGACCCACTTCACGTAGCGCTTGTAGAGCATCGACAGGCGCTGCATCTCGCCGTCGAACCAGGTCTCGACGCCCTGCCTGAACCGGTCGAGGTCGCGCTGGGCGCCTTCCCAGACACCCATGAGGTGGCCGTACAACGGGCTCTTCATCGCCTTGAGCTTGGCCAGCCAGCCTTCGACGCCGTTGGGGTCGGTGGCCGCGAGCTCCATCAGCGCCACGGCGAAGCGGGCGGGCGGGATGTTGGAGATGCTCGTCTTGCCCGTCTTGGGGTGGTCGATCTCGCGGACCCGCTCGTAGAGCAGCTTCGTCATCGCGTCGTCGGCCACCGACTCGTGGGCCGGCATCGTGGACTCCACCGGCGACGGCTGGTCGCTGTGCTTGGGCCTCGGATCGTGCAGGAACGGCAGCGCCGTGAACACGTCGCGAATCTTGGCCGGCAACCACGCCCTGCCGTTGGAAGACCCGTCCATGGTGTCGCGCAGGTACGCCCACAGGAACTTGCTACGGATGGCCAGCAACCGCACGATTCCCTCGTTGATGCCGCTGACCAGCAACGACAGCAGCAGGAACGACAGGATCAGCCCGATCGCCAGATCGACGTAAAGAGATAGCAAAATGGATCACCCCGCGCCTTGATACACCCCGGCGCGCCCGGCCCGCAATGCGATCCGCGGATCACGCCCGCGACGGACCCCCGAAATGCACATACTGGGCTATGACCCAGGACGCGGCGGGCGATCGGGCCGTGGCCGCCGGCTCTGTCGGCGAGCGCGCCATCGTCATCCCAGGCGATCACAACACCGTTCAGGTAGGGGCGCCTCCGGCCGCCGCCGGACGGCTCGTCGTGGGAGACATCCCCCAGCTCCCCGCCTCCTTCCAGGAGCGTCCGGGCATCATGTCCGGGCTGCGCGGCGAGGACCGGGTGAGCGTGGTCCGCTCGGTGAGCGGGGCGCCGGGCGTCGGCAAGACCACGATGGCCGCCGCGTACGCCCGCGAATGCCAGGCCGCCTCGTTCGCCGTCGTCGCCTGGGTCCACGCCGAGACGCATGAGCAGATCGTCGCCGGGCTCGGCCGGCTCGCCGACCGGGCGGGCCTGCGCGGCGCGAACGACTCCTGGGCCGAGGCCGCCGAGAAGGCCCGCGACTGGCTGGCCGCCGCCCGCGAGCCGTGCCTCGTGGTCTTCGACAACGCGGCCAGCGTACGCGAGCTGCGCCGATGGTTGCCCGCGACCGGCAACGTGCAGACGGTGATCACCACCAGGGACCGGGCGTTCGACCGGCTGGGCGCGCGGGTGCCGGTGGACGTGTTCACCGAGGGCGAGGCGGTGGCGTTCCTGGAACGGGCCACTGGCCTCGACGACCCCGCCGGCGCCGCCGCCCTGGCCGCCGAACTCGGCCATCTGGCACTCGCCCTGGCCCAGGCCGCGGCCCTGATCGAGGATCGCGGATCCACCTACGCCGGCTACCTGGCCACGCTGCGCCGGGTGCCGCTGGCCAGGAGCCTGCGCAGCGTCGAAAGCGACGCCTATCCCGACAGCGCCGTGCAGGCCGTGACCCTCGCGGTGGAGGCGGCGGAGGCGGAGATCGACGGCGCGGCCGACGTGCTCAATGTCCTGTCCGTCCTGTCGCCCGACGGCGTCCCGCGCGGCCTGCTCTACCCGGAGATCGACGACGACGCTCTCGACCGGCTGGCCGCCCTCGTGCGCAGGTCGCTGCTGACCTGGAGCCAGGACCGCCAGTCCGTGGTGATGCACCGGGTGACGCAGCGGGTGCTCAGGGAACGCGACCCCGACGCCACGGGCCGCGCCCTCGACCGGGCCGCCTACCTCCTGCAGCTGTACCGCCCGCTGGACACCTGGGTGAACCGCGGCAAATGGGAGTCCTTCGTCACCCAGACGGAGGCGGTCTACGCCCACGTGGGCGAGCGCGCGGCTCCGGTGCTGGCCACCCTGCGGCAACTGGGCGTGGGCTACCGGGCCCGCCACTCCAGCAACGCCGACGCCGTGGCCCTCTTCGAGCAGTGCCTGGCCGACTTCGAACGCGTCCTCGGCCCCGAGCACGAGATCACCCTGAACACCAGGGCCGACCTGGCCTTCTCCTACAGTCACCTGCGCCGGCCCGAACGCGCGGTGGAGATCTACGAGCGCACCATCGCCGACTACATCCGCGTCCTCGGCCCCGACCACCCCGGCACGCTCAAGTCGTACGCGGGCCTGGCCGACGTCTACAGCCTGAACTACGACCCGGCCGAAGCGGTGCCCCTGCAGGAGCGGGCGGTGGCCGAACACGTCCGGGTCCTGGGCTCCGGCCACCGCGTCACCCTGGCCCGCCGCGGCCTGCTGGCCCTGACCGTCAGCCACGCCGGCGAGCACGAGCGCGCGATCGCCCTCATGGAGTCGACCTGCGCGGACAGCGTCCGGGTGCTGGGCGGGGACGACTCCGACACGCTGATGGCCAAGCGGGGGCTGGCGATGGTGGTGGGCAACGCCAGAGACGACGAACGCGCGGCCGGGCTCTATCGCGCCTGCATAGCGGGATACGAGCGGGTGCTCGGCGCCGACAACGTCTTCACCCTGCAGACCAAGCTGGTGTTCGCCGACTTCCTGGCATCGACCGGCTCCCCGGCCGTGGCCCACGCGATATACGCGGAACTCCTGGAAACCGGCGAACGTGTGCTCGGCCCCGGCCACGTGGTGATCGAACAGGCCCGTGCCCACCTGCGGCGCGACCAGACCGGGCCCTGAGCGAGCGAACGGCCCGGCATCGCGGTCGACGCCGGGCCGTGCTCGCCGTCCTACACGTCGTAGTAGAGCTCGAACTCGTGGGGGTGCGGGCGCAGGCGGATCGGGTCGACCTCGTTCTCGCGCTTGTAGGCGATCCACGTCTCGATCAGGTCGGGCGTGAAGACGCCGCCCTCCAGGAGATAGTCGTGGTCGGCTTCCAGGGCGTTCAGGACGTCGGTCAAGGATCCCGGGACCTGCGGGATGTTGCGGGCCTCCTCGGGCGGCAGCTCGTAGAGGTCCTTGTCCACCGGCTCCGGCGGCTCGATCTTGTTGCGGATGCCGTCGATGCCGGCCATCAGCATGGCGGCGAAGGCGAAGTACGGGTTGCACGACGGGTCGGGCACCCGGAACTCGATGCGCTTGGCCTTCGGGTTCGAGCCGGTGATCGGGATGCGCACGCACGCGGAGCGGTTGCGCTGGCTGTAGACCAGGTTGACCGGGGCCTCGTAGCCGGGCACCAGGCGGTGGTAGGAGTTCACCGTCGGGTTGGTGAAGGCCAGCAGCGAGGGGGCGTGCTTCAGCAGGCCGCCGATGTAGTAGCGGGCGGTGTCGGACAGGCCCGCGTAGCCCACCTCGTCGTAGAAGAGCGGCGAGCCGTCCTTCCACAGCGACTGGTGGCAGTGCATGCCGGAGCCGTTGTCACCGAAGATCGGCTTGGGCATGAAGGTGACCGTGTGGCCGTACTCCAGGGCGGTGCTCTTGATGATGTACTTGTAGAGCATCAGGTTGTCGGCGGTCTTGAGCAGCGTGCCGAACCTGAAGTCGATCTCGGCCTGGCCCGCGGTGCCGACCTCGTGGTGCTGCATCTCGACGTCGATGCCGCACTCGATGAGGTTGCGGACCATCTCCGAGCGCAGGTCGGTGAAGTGGTCCATGGGCGGGACCGGGAAGTAGCCGCCCTTGTAGCGCGGCTTGTAGCCCAGGTTGCCGCCTTCGGTGGACTTGCCGGTGTTCCAGGCGCCCTCGATGGAGTCGATGTAGTAGTAGCCGGCGTTCGCGCTCGTCTCGAAGCGGACGTCGTCGAAGATGTAGAACTCCGCCTCGGGGCCGAAGAAGACGGTGTCGGCGATGCCCGTGCCCTTGAGGTATTCCTCCGCCTTGCGGGCGACGTTGCGGGGGTCGCGGCTGTAGGCCTCGCCGGTCAGCGGGTCGTGCACGAAGAAGTTGATGTTGAGCGTCTTGTGCTGGCGGAAGGGGTCCACGACCGCGCTCGTCGGGTCGGGCAGGAGCAGCATGTCCGACTCGTGGATGGCCTGGAACCCGCGGATCGACGAGCCGTCGAACATGAGGCCGTCGGTGAAGACGCTGGCGCCGAAGTTCTCGACGGGGAAGGTGAAATGGTGCGTCGTCCCCGGCAGGTCGGTGAACCTGACATCGACGAACTGCACCCCTTCGTCCCGGATGAACTTCAGGACGTCGTCGGCGGAGTTGAACACTCTCGAACCTCCCTGGGGACGGGTATCAGCCCGACGTTAGGGCGAGGCGATTTCCACGCCGTGTCTCGTTTGTTTCGCCGGTGTTAAGGGGCCTCACGTGGCCGACGAAGCCGTGCATCCGTCGCCCACGGGCTGATGCAGGTCATAGGGGTCGCGTGGCGCGCCGGTGCCGCGTACCTGGCCCGGGTCGGACGCGGGGAACTGCGGGTGGATGTAGCCGTCGGTGTCGCAACGCACCGGGGTGGCGCTGGCGCCCAGGCTCTCGACCCACACCCGGACCCCGCCCGCCGACTCGAAGATGTCGAATGAGCCCCGCGCGTGCGTCACCAGCCGGACCACCTGGTCGGGGCGGCCCGGTGGCTGGACGGCGTAGACGACCAGGTAGGTGATCTTGACGCGGGCGCCCTCGCGGTAGCGGGAGAGCGTGGCCTCGCCGCGGACCTTGATGACGTCGGTGGCCAGTTCGGTGGTGCCGGGCGCGAAGCTGTTGACCCAGGCCCGGGTGACCTTCCTACGCTGCTCCGCGTCGGCCAGGCCGGCGAAGGCCCTGGGCTCGCCGCCCATGAGCGTCGCCGGGTCGAGGTAGGCGGCGGTCAGCAGGTCACGCACCCGCGCCAGCCCCTTGCCCACCTCCTTCGCCGACAACCCGCCGACCGCCTTCGGCTCGGGCAGCTCGAACCCCGCCGCCCCCGAGGCGTACCCGGCGGCGGGGGAGCCCTCGAAGGGGTCGGCGGGCGCGGGCGGCTCCGGCGTGCTCGTGGGCGCGGGCCGGATCCGCCGTACGGCCGGCTCGGGCGTCAGCAACTCGGGGCGAAAGGCCAGCACGCTCGCCGCGGCGACCAGCACGGCCAGGACCAGGACGACGGCCAGCGCCCACCGCCGCGCGGGTGAGGACGGCCGCCGGGAAGCGGGCGGCGCGGCCTGGCGCGCGGCCTTGGCGGCGGCCTCGCGCATCCTGCGCTGTTCGCCCTCCCCGATCTGGGACACCAGCTCCTGGAAGCGTGCGTCGAGGTCGTCCATGAGGAGACATCATGCGTGCGGAAACGCCCAGGCAGAAGCGCGATTGGGTCACAATCGCGACCGGCGCCCCGGCCGGATACCGTGGTGGGCATGAGTGAGAAGCAGCCGCGCTGGACGCAGACCTGGCTCGGCGGCGTGCGCGCCGCCGGGGTCGACCTCGGGTACCCGGGTCAGCGGCTGGGGCTGCCAGAGCGGGGCAGCGGGTCGGTGGCCGGGTGGGGGCGGCGGATCGCGGCGCTGGTCATCGACTGGATGATCTGCACCTGGGCGATCGCGCAGCTCATCCTGGGCATCAGTCCCACCGCCTCGCCGTGGGCGCCGGTGCTCATCTTCGCCCTGCAATATCTGCTGCTGGTGGCCTTCCTGGGCCAGACGTTCGGGCACCGGCTGCTGAAGATCAAGGTCGTCGCCATGGACGGCGGCATCCCCCGGCTGCTGCCGGTGTTCGTCCGCACCGTGCTGCTGTGCCTGGCCGTGCCCGCGGTGATCTACGACCGCGACAACCGCGGCATGCACGACCGCGCGTCCAACACGATCACCGTCAACATGTAGCACCGTCAACATGTAGCACCGTCAACATGTAGCACCGTCAACATGTAGCACCGTCAACATGTAGCACCGTCAACATGTAGCACCGTCAACATGTA
>NZ_JACHIN010000013.1:246924-373781 GCF_014203235.1 Nonomuraea endophytica
ACATGTAGCTCAGAAGTAGTCGGCGGGCCAGTGGGCCGCGCCCGGGGCCCGCACGACCGGGTCCGGGTCGGCCAGCACCGCGCGGGCCATCCCCGTCCGATCGCTGTCCCGCCGCACGCTCGCCAGCAGGTACGGCACCGCCGGATCGTCCCACGCGAGCCGCGCCCGCGCCCGCCGGATCCCGCGCCGGAGGGCCTCACCGGCCAGCGCCGGCAGCAGGGTCTCCAGGTCCCCGGCGACCTCGAGGATCTCCAGCTCGTCCGCGTGCCAGCGCACGGCGGCGTAGGCGTCCCCGGTGCGGAGGAGCTCGCCGTACCAGAGCGGCACCCTGACCCGCCAGTGCGCCGGGTCGCGGACGGTGGTCAGCGGACGGCGGCGGTTGTGCGCCTCGTGCAGGCCGGCCAGCTCCTCGGGCACGGCGGCCCGCAGCGGCGCGCACACCCCGCCGGGAACGGCCAGCGGCCCGCTGACCAGTGGCAGCTCGAACGAGCGCCAGCCGGAGTAGACGGCCGGGGTGCCGGTGAACAGCAGCGACCACGCGCAGCCGTCGGCGGCCATCGCCGCCACGGCGGCGGCCAGGAGACGCCGGACGTGGCCCTGCCCGCGGGCGTCGGGGCGGGTGGCGACGTTGGCGACGCCGCCCACGCGCAGCACCCCGCCGCGGCCGTCGCGGATCGGGCGCGGCAGGTAGTAGACGCAGGCCAGCAGGCCGCCGGGGCCGGGCACGACGAAGGTGCGCTCGTGGCGGCCGGGGTCGCTCTCGTACAACGGCACGATGTGCGGCGCGTCGAAGCACGCCGCCCACAGCGCGTAGAGCGCGTCGCGGTCGCCGGGGCGGGCCGTCCTGATCATCCCGCCCTCGGGGCCGCCCATCAGCCCTTGATCCCCGACATCGTGACGCCTTCGGTGAAGTAGCGCTGCCCGACCAGGTACGCGGCGAAGATCGGCACGAACGCCACCGTCGCCCCGGCCAGCACCACGCTGAGCGGCACGTTCTCCTGATGCAGCGAGGCGATGCCGACCGTCAGCGTCCGCATGTCCGCGCTGCCGCCCACGATCAACGGCCACAGCAGGTCGTTCCAGTGCCACAGGAAGACGAAGACCCCGAGCGTGGCCAGGATCGGCTTGCACAGCGGCAGCACGATCCTGGTGAAGATCCGCCACTCGGACGCCCCGTCGAGCCGCGCCGCCTCGAACAGCTCGTCCGGCAGCCCCATGATGAACTGCCGCATCAGGAACACCGCCTGCGCGTTGGCGAGTGTGGGCAGGATCAGCCCCCAGTAGGTGTCCACGCCGCCGAGCTGCGCGATGAGGACGAAGGTCGGGATCAGCGTGACGTGGTAGGGCACCATCACCATCGCCAGGAACGACCAGAACATGGGCTCGCGCCCCGGAAAACGCTTCTTGGCGAAGGCGTACCCGGCCAGCGAGGCCAGCAGCAGCACGGCCACGACGCTCACCACGGAGTAGACGAGCGTGTTGAACGTCCACTTCAGCAGGTCGCGCCCGCCGAGCACCTCGCCGTAGGCGCTGAAGTCGACCGGCCAGGGCAGCATGCTCTGCGGAAAGGTGACGGCGGCGCCCGGCTTCAGCGACAGCACGACCATCGCGTAGAAGGGGAAGAGCGTCACCGGCGTCGCGATCGCCAGCAGCACGATCCGGGCGATCTTCCCGCCGCGTGACGGCTCCAGGGCCTTGTAGGACGGATGTTTCGAGCGTACGGCGGGCGGCCGCGTGGCCAGCATGGTCACTTGCTCCTCCCGATGATCAGGCGCTGGATGAGCGCCACCACGAGGGTCATGACGAACAGGGCGACGCCGATCGCGCTGGCGTAGCCGAACTCGAAGTTCTTGAACCCCTGCTCGTACAGCGCCATCACGAGGGTGAAGCTGCCGTGCGCGGGGCCGCCGCCGGTCATCACGTAGACGAGGTCGAAGACCTGGAAGGAGGTCGTCGTCTCGATGACGGCCACGAAGAACAGCGCCGGGCGGAGCTGGGGCAGGACGATGTGGCGGAAGCGCTGCCAGGTCGAGGCTCCGTCGGACAGCGCCGCCTCCTCCAGTTCGCGGGGGAGATCCTGCAGGCGGGCCAGGACGATGAGCATGCCGTACCCGAATCTCGACCAGACCGAGACGATCACCAGGGCGGGCAGGACCAGCGTCGGCGAGGCCAGCCACGACAGGCCGGTCAGCTTGGTGATCGGACCCTCGGAGGAGAACAGCCAGGTGAAGACGGTTCCGGCGAGCACGAGGCTGGTGACGACCGGCAGGAAGAAGACCGAGCGGAAGAAGCGCGCGCCGCGGAAGGAGCGGCGCACCAGCAGCGCCATGCCGACCGAGGCGGCCATGGAGACGGGCACGTAGAGCACGGTGTAGATCAGCGTGACCTGCAGCGAGTCCCAGAACACCGGGTCGCCGGCCATGCGGCGGAAGTTGTCCAGGCCGGTGAACGCCGGGCTGTCGCCGATGCCGAACTCGAAGAAGCCGAGCAGCACGCCCGCGATCGACGGGCCGAAGCGGAAGGCCAGGAAGAGCAGGAGGCACGGCAGGACGAACAGCAGTCCGGTCCGCGCCTCCCAGCGCAGCGTAAACCTCATCGGCCCAGCAGGGCGTCGGCGGCCTTGGCCGCGTCGGCCAGCGCCTGCTCGGGCGTCTTCTTGCCGATGAGCGCGGCCTGGATCTCCGGCGCGAGCACGCCCATGACGTCACGGGCCTTGTCGTGCAGCGGCCCGGCCGTGGTCAGGTCGAGCGTCTTCTCCACCTCGGACTGGACCGGGTCGGCGGCGTACAGGGCGCCGGTCGTGGTGCGCGGCGAGAAGAAGCCCGAGGCCAGGTTGAACGCCTTGCTCGGCTCGGCCCCGGTGGCGAAGGAGATCCACTTGCCCGCCGCCTCCTTGTTCTTGCTCGCCTTGAGCATGCTCAGCGAGCCGACCGTGCCGTAGGCGACCTGCTTGGCGCCGGTCAGCGGGGGCACCACCTTGATGTTCTCCTTGCCCCAGAACGACTCGACGTCGGCGGGCAGCTGCTGCCAGGTGCAGGCCACCTTGTTCTGGGCGGTGCGCGTCTGCTCGAACTTGGGCAGCCCCGTCAGCAGGTCCTTCTCCACATAGCCGCCGTCGGCGAGCTGCTTGAGGAAGGTCAGCGCCCTGACGCCCTCGGGGCCGCCGAACGCGCTGGCCTTGCCGTCGGCGGTGAAGACGTCGCCGCCGGCCTGCCACAGCAGCGGGTAGAACGACTGGTTGAGCGTCGCGGCCGGGTCGGCCCAGTAGTTGGTGACGTCCACGCCCTTGGCCTTGAACTGCGGGGCCAGGCGCAGCACGTCCTCCCACGTCTTGGGGAAGTCCTTGATCCCGGCGGCGTCGAAGGCCTTCTGGTTGCACACCAGCGGGTTGGCCGACATGAGGACGGGCGCGCCCATGGCCTTGCCGTCCACGGTGACCGCCTGGAGCGCGTTGGGCCGGTAGCCGGCCTTGTCGGCGAGGTAGGAGTCGACCGGCTCCAGCGTCTTCACGTACTTGGGCAGCTGGTCGGGGATGAGGTAGACCACGTCGGGCGCCTTGTTGCCGGCGATCGCCGTGGACAGCGCCTCGTCCCGCTTGGCCCACGGGTAGATCTCCACCTTGACGTCGACATTCGGGTTGGCCGACTCGAAGGCCTTGACCTGCCCGTCCCAGAACGCCTGGTGCTTGGCCTGGTCGGCGATGATCGGGTAGATCCACATGGTCACGGTCTGCTTGCCGTCGCCGCCGGACCCGCCGCAGGCGGCGAGCGTTCCGACGGCGAGCAGCGCGGCTGCCAGTGCGCGAGGTCGCATGATCGTTCCTCTTCTATGATTCGGGCTTTTCAGGCATGGGGCACGGTGACGACCGTGCCGGTGTGACGGGCCCGCTCGGCGGCGAAGACCGCGAGGTGGCTGTGGAGCGACTCGGTGTGGTCCGAGCGCACGAACGAGCGGTCGCCGGTGGCCAGCGCGCTCACGAAGGCGTCCATGACGCCGGCGTCGCCGCCGCCGTGGCCGTCGCCCGCGTTCGACCCGCTGCTCGCGCCTTCCCACCTGGTGGTACGGCTGTCGCGGAAGTCGAGCACCTCCACCGACTCGCCGTCGCCGATCAGCCGCCCGTGGGTGCCGAAGATCTTCGTCTGCCGGTGGGTCTGCTCGGTGAAGGCGGACATCGTGAACGTGGCCGTGGCCCCGCCGCTCAGCTCCATGGCCAGCACCTGGTGGTCGACCACGTCGTTGTCGCTCGCGTAGACGCACCTGCCGTACGGGCCGGTGCGCAGCGCGTCCATGACCTCGGCCTCGGTGCCGCCGAGCACGCTGGTCGGCCAGTCGTAGCCGCGGTTCAGGTAGAGCCCGGGCGCGGAGTAGGGGCAGACCGGCTCGATCGGGCAGTCGAGGCAGCGGTCGGCGGCCCCGGCCGGGCGCCGGTCCGGCCGGAAGTGGCCGAGCGAGCCGAAGCTGGAGACCCGCCGGATCCGGCGGCCGGTGACGTAGGTGAGCCAGTCGAGGTCGTGCGAGGACTTGGCGAGCAGCATCGGGCTGGCCAGCCGTTCGCTGCGCCAGGGACCGCGCACGTAGGAGTGGGCGTGGTGCCACCAGCCGACCGGTTCCAGGTGCTCGACGCTCATGATCTCGCCGATCACCCCGCTGCCGGCGACCCGCTTCACCAGTTCGGTGTAGGGCGTGTAGCGCAGCACGTGGCAGACCGCGAACAGCACCCCCGACTCCGACACCGCCCGCACGATGCGCCGGCACTCCTCCTCGGTGGGGGCCAGCGGCTTCTCCATCAGCAGCGCGTAGCCCGCGCCCGCCAGCGCGATGGCGGGCTCGACGTGCAGGCGGTCCTGCGTGGACAGGATGACCGCGTCGGCCACCCTCTCGCTGAGCAGGTCCCGCCAGTCGTCGAACTCCTGGACGCCGGGACTCAGCGCGCCGATCGCGCGCCGCCTGGCCGGATCGGGGTCGGCGACCGCGACGAGCTCGGCCCGGCCGGGATGGGCGGCGATCCAGGAGGCGTAGGTCTGGCCCCTGTTGCCCGCTCCCGCGATGGCCAGCGTGACTTTCCGCACCTAAATCACCAAATTTCCGGAAGTGAGGACCTTCGGGCCGTCCGGCGGCAGTTCCCTGGTCACCGCCTCCTCGACGTTGCCGGTGTGCTGGACCAGCTCGAACTGCTTGATCGTGAGCTTGCCGCCGCTGAACTGGCTGCCGGTCGCGGTGTAGCGGTTGCGCCCCGCCTCCAGCAGGACGTGGGCTCCGGTGGTACGGCTGCGCATGCCGTACAGCTCCCAGGACACGAGGCCGGCCGGCTCCGCGCGGGAGAGCAGCGCGCCCGCGCCCTCGCCCGAGATGTCCGTGCCGCCGTCGAGCCGCAGGCGCTGGTCGGCCTTGCCGGCGGCGCGCAGGCCGAGGCCGTTGAGCGTGCAGCCGGTCAGCGTCGCCGAGCCGGCGAGGGTCAGCGGCGCGGCGTTCTGGGCGGCGTTGAAGACGACGTGGGTGAAGACCGTCTGCGCGCCGTTGAACGTGTTGCCGTCCAGGCCGTTCAGGACCGAGCGGCTGATGTGCACCGGGCTGGTGACGCCGGCCTGGACGATCTCGCTCTTGGCGGGCAGCGTGAACGCGCAGCCCTCGATGAGGTTGGGGCGGCCCGACAGCTTCGACTGCTGCGAGACGATCAGCGTGTGGCTGGCCGAGCAGCCGCGCATCTGCACGCCGTCGGCGTTGACCCAGATCATGCCCGAGCCGTTGAGCGAGGGCTTGCCGATGACCTGGACGTCCTCCAGCGTCAGATCGGTGATCTTCACCCGGGCCACGAACCACGAGCAGACGTGCTTGCGCACCGTGATGCGCTTGGCCGCCGAGCCCCAGGCTGCGCCGGAGTTGGCGAACGTCATCAGGCCGGAGTTGCCGGTGTAGGTGAGGTCGTGCTCGTACTGGCCGTGGGTGACGAAGGGGCCCTGGTCGTCGCCGTCGCCGTGGCAGTTCTCGACGTAGCAGTACGCGCTGGCGGTGAAGTCGTTGAGATGGCGGGAGTTGGACACGTGGCAGTCGGCGACGTGGCCGTAGAGGCAGTAGATCTGCTGGGTGAGGTAGCCGGCGCCGCCCCACGTGACGCTGGCCGGGTTCTTCAGCGTGCAGCGGTCGGTACGGAAGTGCGTGGCCCAGCGGCGCATGATCACCGGCCAGAACGCGCCTTCCGCGTGGATGGACTCGACGTCGCAGTGGACGGCGTACTCGTAGGCGAGGGGGTGGGAGCCGGTGTATTGGTCGCCGGGCACGACGCCGCGGAAGCGCAGGTTGCGGACGTGGACCCGGGCGACCGGATCGACCAGCGTCCAGGTGACGCTCCGGCCGGCCTTCAGCTCCCAGCCGTTCTTGTAGTTGACCCGGATCTGCGTGGGGCTGACGATCTGCGTGACCTCGACGAGCTTCTGCAGTTCCTTCTCCCAGCGGCCGGCGCCCTGGTCGACCTCGGCCGCCCACCACTGGCCGACCTTGAACCGGCCGGAGTCGCCGACCTCGAAGACGTCCGACAGGTCGGGCATGACCTGGGTGAGTTTGTGGGTGACCTTGGTCTCGGTGACCTTGCCGCGGAACAGCAGCACGGCCGCGAAGGGGTCGTCGGCGCCGGCCTTCTCGATGCCGTCGGTGGTCATCAGGTGGCCGCCGAAGTCGAGCACCAGGCCGGAGCGGGAGAAGGTGTGGCGCTTGGTGAAGTTCAGGTCGGTATGGGCTTCGATCCGGGTGACGCTCGGGTCGTTGACCATGGCGTCGAGTGCGGCGTCTGCGGGTGTTTTGGCGTCGAAGATGCCAAATTTCCGGAAATCTAGGCATCCGTCGTGAATCTGGAGCCAACGGCCTTTCCCGGCGGCGCCCAGGACGGTGCCGCCGTTGGCCGGGGCGGTGGAGTTCGCGTCCCAGCGCGCCAGCATGCCGCCGCCGTCGCCGGGGGAGCGGTAGCCGGCGACCTGGGTCAGGGTGCCGTCGGCCAGCTTCGCCGCCCCGTAGGCGAGCAGTTCGGCGACGGTGGCGACAGCGCGTACCTCGTCCTTGGGCTTCTTGCCCGGATCGGCCTGCGCCGGCTGGGCGAGCAGGAGGGTGCCGGCGGCTGCCCGGCCGGAGGCGCGCAGGATGTCACGACGTTCCATGGGTGGTTCCTTGCTAGGAGTGGGGGGTGATCGGCTCAGAGCGTGATGGTGTGGCTGACCAGCACGCGCGGGCCCGACGGCGGTAACCGGCGCTCGACGCCGTCCTCGGCGCAGCCGGTGTGCAGGACCTCGGCGGCCCCGGTCAGCGTCAGCGTGCCGCCGGTGAAGGCGGAGCCGGTGGCCAGGTAGCGGTTCTTGCCGCCGGTCAGCTCCAGGTGGGAGCGCTCGGCCCGGCTGCGCACGCCGGCCAGCTCCCAGGTGATGGCGCCGGGGCCGTCCGCCCTGGTCAGCGGGGAGTCGTCGAGCTCCACGCCGGCCAGCCTGAGGATCTGGTCGCGCACGGCGGTGAGCTGGATCGGGGTGCCGGTGATGCGCCCGCCCCTGACCGTGATGCTCGCTGATCCCAGCAGGAGGGGGCCGGCGCCGTCCAGGACGCAGTCCGTGAACGTGAGCGGGCCGGCGCCGCGCATGGTCGCGCCGTCGAGGCCGGTTAAGACGCAGTCCTTGAAGTGCACCGCGTTCGTGACCGGCGTCTGCACGACCACCTGGCCCTTGGGCAGTTCGAAGGAGCAGCCCTCGATCACGTTGGGCCGGGTGGAGCGGCCGGAGCGCTGGCCGATCGCGAACGTCTTCGCCGAGCAGCCACGCATCTGCAGGCCGTCGGCGTTCACCTGGAGCGTTCCCGCCGGGTCGAACGTCGAGCGGGGGATGACCCTGACGTCCTCAAGCGTCAGGTCCGTGATCTTGGTTCCGGCCACGAACCAGGAGCACAGGTGCTTCCTGACCGTGATCCGCTTGGCGCTGGTGCCCCACAGCGCGCCGCTGTTGGCCAGGTCCATGAGGCCGGAGTTGCCGGTGAAGACCAGGTCGTGCTCGTACTGGCCGTGGGTGGTGAAGGGGTTGCCGCCCTCGTCGTCGCCGTCGCCGTGGCAGTTCTCGACCGTGCAGTACGCGCTGGCGGTGAAGTCGTTGAGGTGGCGGACGTTGGAGGTGGTGCAGTCGGCCACGTGGCCGTAGAGGCAGTAGATCTGCTGGGTGAGGTAGCCGGCGCCGCCGTACATGACCGTGGGCGGGTTCTTGAGCCCGCACCGCTCGGTACGGAAGAACGTGCACCAGCGGCGCATGATCACCGGCCAGAAGGAGCCCTCGGCGTGGACGTCGGCGACGTCGCAGTGGACCGCGTACTCGTAGGCCAGCGGGTGGGAGCCGGTGTATTGGTCGCCGCCGGGGACGCCGGTGAAGCGGAGGCCGCTCACCTGGACGCGTTCGACCGGTATTACGCGCGTCCAGGTGAGCGACCGGCCGGGAGCTAGCTCCCAGCCGTTCTTGTAGTTCACGCGGACGTGGGAGCCGTCCACGACCTGCGTGATCTGTACCAGGCGCTGGAGCTCACGCTCGTACGTCCCGGACAGGGCGTCCACCTCGACCGCCCACCACTGGCCGATCTCGAAGCCGGCCGAGTCGCCCACCTCGAAGACGTCGGACAGATCGGGCAGGACGGCGGTGAGCTTGTGGACGCGGATGGTCTTCGTCCGCTCGCCCTGGAAGAACAGGACGGCGCCGAAGGGGTTGTCATGGGAGTTCTTCTCGATGCCCTCGGTGGTCATCAGGTGGCCGCCGAAGTCGAGCACGATGCCCGAGCGGCGGAAGACGTGCCGCTTGGTGAAGTTCAGGTCGGTGCGGGCTTCGATCCGGGTGACGCCGGGGTCGTTGACCATGGCGTCGAGTGCGGCGTCTGCGGGGGTCTTGGCGTCGAAGATGCCAAATTTCCGGAAATCTAGGCATCCGTCGTGAATTTGCAGCCAGCGGCCCTTCCTGGACGTGCCCAGGACGGTGCCGCCGTTCGCCTGGGCGGTCGAGCGCGCGTCCCATCGGACGAGCATGCCGCCGCCGTCGCCCGCGGCGCGGTAGCCGGCGACACGGAGCACCGTGCCGTCGGCGAGCTTGGAAGCATCGAGCGTGAGAAGGCGCGCGACACTGGCCACCTGTTTCATGGTTCAGGCCTCAAAGGGGGTGGAAGGCCGGGCGACACGCATTGAGGCGTGCAGGCGGCGGTGCTGCTGGCCGTACTTCCCGGCGCCGGGGCTGCGGCGGCGGGAGCCAGTGATGCGCCCGAAACGATTAGCCGTGGACGCTAGACAGCGTCCGAGGGTTCTGTCAAGCGCCGAGTTCCCCCGAGATCCGCTCGGCGGTGGCCCTGACCTGGCGGCCGAGCTCCTGATAACGCCAGGCCGGCAGGTCGCGCTTCAGCGAGGTGATGCTGATCGCGCCGACGCAGGCGCCGGTGTGGTCGCGCAGCGCACTGCCGATGCAGAAGATCCCGTCGGCGTCCTCCTCGTCGTCGACCGCGTAGCCGAGTTCCCTGACCATCTTGAGGTGCGCGAGCAGCACCGTCAGGTCGGTGATCGTGTGTCCCGTCCGGTACGGCAGGCCGACCCGCCCGGCCAGCGCCGTCACCTCCTCGTCGGTCATCTCGGCCAGCAGCGCCTTGCCCAGGCCGGTGCAGTGGGGCAGTTCGCGGGTGCCCATGCGCAGGTCGACCTGGATGCGCTCGCCGTTGCTGACCTGGTCGACGACGACCGCCTGGCCCTCGTCGGGCACCGCGAGGCGGGAGTTCATCCCGGTCTGCCGGGTCAGCTCGACCAGCGCCGGCCGGGCCACGTCGCGCAGGCTGAGCTGGTCCTGGGCACGGGAGCCGAGCCTGGCCAGCGCCATGCCGAGCCGGTAGCGGCGGTTCATGCCCTCGCCGTCGTCGGCCACCAGCCCGTACTGGCGCAGCGTGTAGAGGGTCGCGAACGCGGCGCTCTTGCTCAGCCCGCAGGCGGCGGCCAGGTCGGTCACGCTCACGCCCCCGTCGCTCTTGCTCAGGGCCTCCAGAACCTCGGCGGCGCGGGCCACGCTCCGCACCCAATATCGCGAATCCTCAGCAGGAGTGTTCGTCACAACCGAACAGCGTAGCGGAGTTCGTCGTTGACACCCAGGCCTTGGGCTGTTTATGGTCCTTCCAAGCTGTTCGGTTATGCCAAACAGTGTTCGGCAAATGCACATCAGCGGTGGATCGTCAGTGCTCGCCGCGGCCGGGCTGGGCCGCGACCTGCATGCTTCGAGGAGAGATCTTGAATCAGCGTGTCCTTTCCGAGCGCGCCCGCCGGGTCATCCCCGGCGGCGTCAACAGCGGGCAGCGCAACGTCCCCGGCCTCGGCGACCTCGTCATCGCCCAGGCCAGTGGCGCCCGCTTCCGCGACCGGGACGGCCGGGAGTACGTCGACTACCACGCGGCCTTCGGCCCGCCCCTGCTCGGCCACAACGACCCCGACGTCTCGGCGGCCGTCGCCGAGGCCGGCCGTACCGTCGACCTGTGCGGGGTGGGCGTCACCGAGGACGAGGTCGAGCTCGCCGAGGCGCTGACCGAGCTCGTCCCGAGCGTCGAGCAGGTGCTGCTGACCAGCACCGGCAGCGAGGCCACCTTCCACGCGCTGCGCGTGGCCAGGGCGGCCACCGGGCGGCGGCTCGTGGTCAAGTTCCAGGGCTGCTACCACGGCTGGCACGACGCGGTCAGCCTCAACGTGATCTCCGCCCCCGACCGCGTGGGCGGCAAGGACCCCATCTCCGCCGGGATCCTGCCCGAGGTGCTCGACGCGACGCTCGTGCTGCCCTTCAACTCCGCCGACGCGGTACGGCAGGCCTTCGCCGAGCACGGCGCCGACATCGCCGCGGTCATCGTCGAGCCGGTGCCGCACAACGTCGGCTGCCTGCTGCCGGAGCAGGAGTTCCTGCGCACGCTGCGCGAGGAGTGCACCCGGGCGGGCAGCGTGCTGGTCTTCGACGAGGTGATCACCGGCTTCCGCCACCACCTCGGCGGCTGGCAGGCGATCAGCGGGATCACCCCCGACCTGACCACCCTGGGCAAGGCCATCGCCAACGGCTACCCGGTGGGCGCGCTCGGCGGCCGCGCCGACCTCATGGACCTGTTCAGCTCCCGGCCCGGCGGGCCCGCCTTCTTCGCCGGCACCTACAACGGCCACCCGGCCGTGGTCGCCGCCGCGCTGGCCACCCTGCGCAAGCTGCGGTCCGAGCCGGTGCACGAGCACGTCTTCCGGCTGGGCGAGCGCATCCGCACCGGCCTAGCCGAGGTCTTCTCCTCGCTGGGCGTCGCCTCGCTGGTGACCGGATACGGCTCGGTCTTCGTCGAGTACTTCATGGACGGACCCGCCCGCACCTACGACGACCTGCTGCGCAATGATGCCAGCATGTTCATCGGCTACCGGCGCCGGCTGCTCGACCACGGCATCTTCGAGCTGCCGCTGAACCTCAAGCGCAGCCATGTCTCCTACGCCCACACCGACGCCGACGTCGACCACCTGCTGGAGGCCGCCGCCCTGGCCGCCGGCGCCCAGCTCGCCACCGGCGCCGAGCTCGACCTCAGCGGCGCCAGCACGATGGGCGGGGCCCGCTGATGCTGACCGTCGACAAGAACCGCCCCACCGGACCGGCCGGGCGCATCAGCCGCGTGGAAACCCTCTCGCTCGGCACCGCGTGGCGGGACTTCTCCTACGTGCGCGTCCACACCGACGAGGGACTGTCGGGTGTCGGCGAGATCACCCATCCCTACCGGGGCCGCGAGACGTGCTCGCTGGCCGAGTCCATGGCCGAACGCCACCTGATCGGCGCCGATCCCTTCGACGTGGAGGAGATCTGGCTGCGCATGTACCAGGGCGACTTCCTGCGCGGCGGCGACGTCGGCGGGATCGTGGTCTCCGGGATCGACCAGGCGCTCTACGACATCATGGGCAAGGCGCTCGGCGTCCCCGCCTACCGCCTGACCGGCGGCGCCTGCCGCGAGCGCGTCCGGGTGTACGCCAACGGCTGGTACACCGGCGAGCGCGACCCCGAGACGTTCGCCGCCAAGGCCCGCGAGGTCGCCGCCCGGGGCTACACCGCGCTGAAGTTCGACCCGTTCGGGGCCGGGCTGGGGTCCCTGTCCCGGCAGGAGCTGCGGCTGTCGGTGGAGATCGTGGCGGCCGTGCGCGCGGCCGTACCCGATGCCGACCTGTTCGTGGAGGGGCACGCGCGCTTCGCCATGCCCACCGCCCAGCGGCTGGTGCGGGAGCTGGAGCCGTTCGACCTCGGCTGGTTCGAGGAGCCGCTGCCCTGGACCCACATCGAGCGCTACGCCGAGCTTCGGCAGCGGGCCACGATGCCGATCTCGGGCGGCGAGCACTTCCACAACCGCTACGAGTACGCGCGGCTGTTCGCGACCGGCGCGGTGGACATCATCCAGCCCGACCTGTCGATGGCCGGTGGGTTCACCGAGGTCAGGAAGCTGGCGGCGCAGGCGGACGTGCACGCGATGCTGGTCGCGCCGCACAACTCCAACTCGCCGGTCTGCACCACCGTCAGCGTGCACGCGGTGCTCGGGATGCCGAACTTCCTGATCCTGGAGACGTTCGACGGCATGGTGGACCCGCATGTCCACGACGCGGTGCGGGGCGCACTGCCCGTCGAGTCCGGATATATCGGCATTCCTGAGCAGCCGGGGCTCGGCATCGAACTGGTCGACGAGGTCTTCGCCGAGCACCCGCCGTCCCACCGCTTCTGGAACATGTTCGCCGAAGGCTGGGAAAAGCGTGATCGTTGACGTCCACTCGCACCTGTTCTCCTGCCCCGGCGACCTGGGCGACCCGTTCGCCGCCGAGTCGGCCAGGGCCCACGGGGGAGAGGTGGACCTGACCGTCCGCTGGGCCGACTACGCGGCCAGCGCGCCCGGGGACACGACCACCATCGTCGTCGGCGGCAAGGCGCGCCGGTCCGGCCTGTGGGTGGACGACGCCGAGGTGGCCGCCTACGCCGCGGCCCGCCCCGGCCGCCTCATCGGCTACCTCGCGCTCGACCCCACCCAGCCCGGCTGGCGCGACGAACTTGTCCACGGCCACCAGGACCTGGGCCTGCGCGGCATCAAGCTCATGCCGATGTACGCCGGATTCGATCCCGCCGACCCGGCACTCGACGACCTCTACACCTACGCCGAGACCCACGGCCTCCCCCTGCTCGTGCACACCGGCACCACGTTCGTCTCGGCCGCGCCCCTGCGCTACGCGCTGCCCGTCCACCTGGACGAGGTCGCGATCCGCCATCCCGGGCTGCGGATGGTCCTGGCCCACCTCGGCCATCCGTACGAGGGGGAGTGCATCGCGGTCATCCGCAAACACCGCCACGTCTACGCCGACGTCTCCGCCCTGCACTACCGGCCCTTCCAGCTCTGGCACAGCCTGCGGCTGGTCCAGGACTACGGCGTGTGGGACAAGCTGCTGTTCGGCAGCGACTACCCCTTCACCACGGTGAACGCCTCCGTGGACGGCCTGCGCGCGGTGGGCGAGGTGCCCGGCATCCCCGGCCTGCCGCCCCTGGACCGCGAGGAGATCGAGAAGCTCATCCACCGCCCGTCGCTCGACCTGCTGGGCCTGTCATGAGCACCGAACTCGCCGTGGTCACCGGCGCCGCCCGCGGCCTGGGCCAGGCGATCGCCGCCGACCTGGTCACGGCCGGGCTCCGCGTGGTGACCATCGACCTGCCCGGCGCCGAACCCCCGCCCTCCTACGCCTTCGACCTCGCGCACACCGAGGCCATCGCCGCCCTCGTCGACCGCGTCCGGGGCGAGCACGGCCCGATCGCCGTCCTCGTCAACAACGCGGGCATCGCCTCGCTGCGCCACTTCAACGAGATCACCGTCGCGGAGTGGCGCCGGGTCATGCGGGTCAACAGCGAGGCCCCCTTCTTCCTGGCGCAGCGCGTGGCCGAACACATGATCGCCGACGGCGTCCAGGGCCGGATCGTCAACATCTCCTCCAAGAACGGCCTCATGGCCGAGGCCGGACTCGCCCACTACAACGCCTCCAAGGCCGCCCTGGAACTCACCACCAAATCGCTCGCCGCCGAACTCGGCCCGCACGGCATCACCGTCAACGCGGTCGCCCCCGGCATGATCGCCACCCCCATCGACGGCGACTTCCCCCTCGACCGCGCCGCCTTCGAGCGGGCGTGGGAGGAGCGCATCCCCCTCCACGGCGGGTACGGCACGCCGCAGGACGTGGCAGGGGCGGTCCGCTACCTGGTCTCGGACCAGGCCCGCTACGTCACCGGCGCCACCCTCGTGGTGGACGGCGGCGTACTGGCCGACCAGATGCCCCGGCTCCGCTTCATGCCGCCCTACCGCAACTCCCTGTGAGGCGCCTCCGCGCGGAGATCGTGGTCCCGGGCACGGCCGAACTGGCGGAATGCCCGATCTGGGACCAGACCCACGGCCGCCTGCTCTGGGTAGACCTCCCCACCGGCCAGATCCACACCTACAACCCCACCACAACCACCTCCACTCCGCCCACCCCCACCACCTCCCTCACCCCCACATCCCCCACCTCTCCCGCCTCTTCCACCTCTCCCACCTCTCCCGCTTCGTCCACCTCTCCCTCCCACGCCTCGGCCACCTCCCCCTCTCCCGGCTCGGCCGCCTCCTCGTTCCTCGGCTCGGCCACCTCCCCGTCCCTCGGCCGCATGACCTCCTCTCCCGAAAGCTCGCTCACCGACCCCTTCGCCCCTGGCCATCTCGAAGGCGTGGAGTCCTCCGGCCCGGGGTCCTCGGGCGCGGGTGGCCCAGCTGCGGGGTTTCGGGGCGGGGACTCCGGAGGGCGGGGGGCCGATCCTCGGGGCGGGATGGTCACGGCGATCGCCACGCGGCGCGGCGGGGGTCTGGTGGTGGCCCGGGGTGACCGGCTCACGCTGGAGCCCGGGGGCGTGCCCCTGGGATGGTGGGATCTGCCGCCGGACACAAGGTTCAACGACGGTGCCGTGGACCCGTGGGGACATTTCTGGATCGGCACCATGTGCACCGACCGCCCCGGCACGGCCGCCCTCTACCGGGTGGCCCCCGACGGCCGTGCCACCACCGAGCTCACCGGCGTTACCTGCTCCAACGGCCTCGGCTGGGCCCCGGACCACCGGACCATGTACTACGTCGACACCCCCACCCACACCCTCGACGCCTTCGACGCCCACGACGGCCGCATCACCTGCAGGCGCGTGGTGGCCGAGGTCAGGGGCGGGCTGCCCGACGGTCTGGCCGTCGACGTGGACGGCTGTGTGTGGGTGGCGGTCTGGGACGGCGCCGCCGTACACCGCTATACGCCTGAAGGGCGTCTCGACACGGTCGTCGAGACGCCCTGCGCCCGCCCGACGAGCTGTGCCTTCGGCGGCGACACGCTCTACGTGACCACCGCCGCGCCCGACGGCGGGTCCTTGCTGGCGGTGACCGGTGTGGGCGGGGGAGTCCCGCCCACACCGTTCGCCGGATGAGCCGAGCGCGGTTCAGAGTGAACGGCACTGCCCGGTGACCGGCCCGCCCACGGTGCTGGGCAGGCCGTTGGCCGTCGGGGGTGGCTGGTTGCCCGTGCAGGTCAGCGGCCCGCGGACGGCCGAGGCGGCGATCAGCGGACCTGTGTTGCCGGTCAGCGCCGCCGGTCCGCCGACGGTCACCGCCTCCAGGGACAGCGCCGCCACGCCGGTCGCGGCGAGCGGGCCGCCGATCGACGTGCCGAGCAGTGCCACGGTTTCGGCGCCGGCCGCGCTCAGCGGGCCGCCGATCGTGGCCGAGTCCAGCGCGTACAGGCTGGCGCCCCTGCGGACGGTCACCGGTCCCGACACCTTCGCCCCGGCGGCCAGGCAGGTGACGCCGGAGCTCACCGTGAGCGGGCCGGGACGGGTGCCGGTCACGGTCTGGGTGCAGGGGGGGTCGGGCTGGGCCAGGAGTTCCAGCTCGGCCAGCGTTCCGGTGGCTGTCAGGCGGTAGTGGGCGTAACGGCCCGGGTTGGCGATCTTGAAGGGGCGGGTCTGGCGGGACCAGGTGAACGGCTCGTTCTGCCGCCGGTCGGCGACGGTCCAGGTGGCGCCGTCCAGGGAGCCCTCCAGCGTCCACGACGACGGCCCGGTCTGTCCCGAGGTGAGCGTGTAGAAGGAGACCTTCTCCCTGGTGCCCGCGCGGAGCGTGACCGGGCCTGACAGCT
This sequence comes from Nonomuraea endophytica, assembly GCF_014203235.1. Lineage (GTDB taxonomy): Bacteria > Actinomycetota > Actinomycetes > Streptosporangiales > Streptosporangiaceae > Nonomuraea > Nonomuraea endophytica. The sequence continues at coordinate 263,126 of NZ_JACHIN010000013.1, forward strand.
GCGCGGTCGTGGCCGAGGTGTCGTCCGACAGCGCGGCCGGGCCGCCGCTCACCGGGATGTCACGCAGCGGGCGCGGCGTCGCGCCGTCCGGGGTGATCGAGTTCAGCGGCTCTCCCCAGGTGGACGGCTCGGGTCCCATCGCGAAGTCCAGTACGGCGCCGCGGGCCAGCACGTCGTGCGGCAGAGACGTCGACGACCACGCCTTGCCGTTGACCTTGAGCCCCTGGACGTAGACGTTCTTCGCGCTGTTGGCCGGTGCGTTGATCACCAGGTCCCGGCCCGACGGCAGGTGGACCGTGGCCTTGGTGAACAGCGGCGAGCCGACCGTGTAGTGCGGGCTGCCGATCTGGAGCGGGTAGAAGCCGAGCGCGCCGAAGAGGTACCAGGCCGACATCTCGCCGTTGTCCTCGTCACCGGCGTAGCCCTGCCCGATCTCGCTGCCGAGGTACAGCCGGGACAGGGCCTCGCGGACCTTCGCCTGCGTCTTCCACGGCTGCCCGGCGTAGTTGTACATGTAGGGAATGTGGTGGCTGGGCTGGTTGCTGTGGCCGTACTGGCCCATGCGCACGTCCCTGGCCTCGCGCATCTCGTGGATGACGCCGTTGTACGAGCCGGGGAAGGTGGCGGTCTCCGGGCTGGTGAAGAAGTCGTCGAGCTTCTTGGCCAGGGCCGGGCGGCCGCCGTACAGGCCGGCGAGTCCCACGCCGTCTTGCGGCGCGTGGAAGGCCATGTTCCAGCCGTTGGTCTCGGTGTAGTCGTAGCCCCAGACGCGGGGGTCGTAGGTGTCCTTGGTGTGACGCCACTTGCCGGTGGAGTCGCGGCCCTGGAAGAAGCCGGTGGCGGGATCCCACATGTTCAGGTAATTAAGCGCCCGATTGCCGAAATATTCGGCTTCGTCGAGATATTTCGTCTTCTCGGCCCCGGTGGCGGTCTTGGCCAGTTCCTTGGCCATCTCCGCGATGCCGAAGTCGTTGATGTAGCCGTCCACCGCCCACGACAGGCCCTCGCCGACCTCGTTGAGCGCCGTGTACCCGCGGAAGACCGACGTGGCCATGCCCTTGCGGCCCACCGAGGCGTTCGGCGGCACCGTGGTCGCGTTGCGCAGCGCCGCCGCGTAGGCGGCCTTGGCGTCGAACCCGCGCACCCCCTTGGTGTAGGCGTCGGCGAAGGCCACGTCCGAGCTGGTGCCCACCATCAGGTCGGCGTAGCCGGGCGAGGACCAGCGCGCGATCCAGCCGCCGTCGCGATATTGCTGGACGAAGCCGTCCACCAGCTCCCCGGCCTGGGGCGACAGCAGCGCGTACGCGGGCCAGGTGGTGCGGTAGGTGTCCCAGAACCCGTTGTTGACGTAGATCTTGCCGTCCACCACCTTCGCCCCGGTCTGCGTGGGCGTGTTCTGCCCGGCCAGAGGCGAGACCGGGCTGGCGTACTTCGGCCCCTGCGGAGTGTTCTCGAAGCCCGAGTTCGGATACAGGAACAACCGGTACAGGTTGGAGTAGAGCGTGGTGAGCTGGTCATGCGAGGCGCCCTCCACCTCGATCACGCCCAGCTTGTCCTCCCACGCCCGCTTGGCCCGCGCCTTCACCGGCTCGAACCCGTCGGCGACCTCGGCCAGGTTCAGCCGCGCCTGCTCCACGCTGATGAACGAGGTGGCGATGCGCATGGTCACCTGCTTGGCGCCGAAGGCGGTGTAGCCGGTGACGTTGTCGCGGCCCGCGCCGGTCAGCTTGCCACCGGCGGTGACGGGCTGGTCGAACGTGGCGTACACGAACATCCTGGTCGCGCCCGCGGACAGTCCGCTGCGCGCGTCCGTGAAGCCGGTCACCACGCCGTCGGCGCCGACGGTGAGCCCGCCGTCGTTGTTGTAGTTGTCGAAGATCAGGCTGCCGCCGTCACCCGGGAACGTGAAGCGGAAGACCGCCGCGTGGTCGGCGGGCGCGATCTCGGTGCGGATCCCGTTCAGGAGGTCCACCCCGTAGTAGTACGGCCGCGCCGTCTCCCTGTCATGCGAGAACGGCGTCGCCCTGGCCACCCGGTCCGCGTTCGGCCTGGCCAGCAGCGACGGCATCACCTGGAACGACTGCCGGTCGCCCATCCACGGGCTCGGCTGGTGCGAGGCGGCGAACGCCTGGATGGTCGGCACGTTGTCGGCGTTGCCGTTGCGGTGGTACTCGTACAGCCACGAGTTCGACCCCGACCCGGTCATGGGGGTCCAGAAGTTGAACCCGTGCGGCACCGCCGTGGCCGGGAAGTTGTTGCCCCGTGAGAAACCGCCCGTCGAGTGCGTGCCCCGGGTGGTCAGCGCGTAGTCCGCCACGCTGCCCGGCTTGCCGTCGTCGGCCGGGGCGAGCGTGACGTCGTCCAGCCATCCCTTGAACGACAGCGGTCCCACCGGCGCGTCGAAGGCCACGAGGACGCGCTTGATCCGCTTTCCCTTGGCCACGTCCCCGACGCGTACCTTCTTGTGGTTCCACTGGTCGGCGTACAGGGTCTTGGAAACCCCTTGGGCCCGCGGGTTCAGCGTGATCCCGTGGTGGTCGGCCGCCCTGAGGTCGCTGAGGTAGGTCCCGTCGTCGAAGGCCAGATCCACCGCGCCGAAGGTGCTCGGATAGGCGAGAGACGCCCCCGTGAACTCGGGGAAGATCTTGTAGGATAGCTCGGTGTCGGCCGCCACCGCGATGTCGGTGTCGAACACCTTGTTGGTGGCCCGCCCGCCCTGCTCACGCGTGGTGCTGCCCGAGTACCGGAAGGCCTGCAGCCCCGTGTACCCGGCGCGCAGCTTGGCCGCGAACCCGCTGCCCGGCCCCGGCCCGACCACGCTGCGCATCGGCGAGGGCGGCTTCGGCGTCGTGTCCCCGTCGGACAACTGCAGCTCGGCGAGCTGCACGATCCCGCCGGACCCGATGCGGGTCACGTTCAGCCGATAGTGCAGGTACGGCGCCGCGTTCGCCACCTCGAACTCCCGCGTCTTCAGCCGTGCGTCGAACACCTCGCCCGCACGGGTGTCGACGGCCGTCCAGCTCCGCCCGTCCTGGGATCCCTCCAGAGCCCAGTCGCGCGGATCCCGCTCGGCCGCGTCGTTGGCGCTGGCCAGCGCGTAACGGACGACCTTGATCGGCTTGGTCAGCTTGACCGAGACCCAGCCGGTCGAGGTGAACACGAGCCACTTGGTGTTGACGTCCCCGTCGAGCAGGTTCTCCTTGACCTCTCCGGCCTGGGAGTACTCGCCGCTGGCCGCCACCTCGACGATCTCGTCGGTGATGTTGCCCGGAATCCCGCCCGTGCTACTCCCGGTAACCCCGTCGCCCGGCCTGCCCTCCTCGGGCGTGTTGACCCAGTCGGGCTGGGGTTGCCCCGTTTCAAAGGAGGAGTGGAACAGCGCCCCTGGCGGCGCCGCGCTGACCCGGCTCTGTCCCGCCGGCCGCTGGGCCGAGGGCTGCTCGTCGAGCGGAGCCGGATGGGTGGGGGCCGCGGACGGGGCGTCCGACGGCAGCGGTGACGGCGGTGGATCGGCCGCCGCCACCCCGGATAACCCCGCGAACACCGCCACGGCGACGGCCGTCACGACCGCCAGATGCGTTCTGCGCATACAAGCCTCCCTGACAACGTTGTCACCAGAAGAAACCGAAAAGACAACGTTGTCAATGGCCGATCCGCGAATCCATACCGGGTTTACTTTTGAACCCGGTACGCATTATCGTTCCTCTCATGGTCGGGGTGAGCAAGGAGAAGAAGGCGCAGCGGCGCAAGCACATCGGCGACACCGCGCTGCGCCTGTTCGCCGAACGAGGCTTCGAGGCCGTCACGGTCAACGAGATCGCCGAGGCCGCCGGCGTGGCCAAGGTGACGTTGTTCAACTACTTCCCGAACAAGGAGGCCCTGGTCCTCGACGGCGTGGAAGAGGACGTCGCCGGCGTCGTCGGCTGCCGCCGCCGCGGCCAGACCCCCCTGGGCGCCCTGCGCGAGCACTACCTGCTCTTCGCCGAGCACCTGGAGGCGGAGGTGGACATCCCGGAGCTCATGACCAGGATGAAAGTGATCATCGCCAGCCCCACGCTGACCGCCGCCATGCAGGAAATCCAGTACGGCCAGCGCGCCGCCCTGGCCATGGTCCTCAGCGGCCGCGACACCTGGCACCTGCCCGCCGACGACCTCACCGCCGACCTGATGGCGGCCCAGATCACCGCGACGATCCTGCTGCTGCAGGAGGCCTTCTTCGATCGCCTGGCCGGCGGCATGAGCCTGCGCGAGGCGGGGGAGTCGCTGCGTCCCGACGTGAACCGGGCCTTCGACCTGCTGGAAAGAGGACATGGGACATGAGGAAAGGCATCAACTACGACACCGGCTTCCTGCCGGAGCCCGGCACCCGAGCGGTGTTCGACCGGGAGACGGCCCGTTCCGACATGCGGGTCATCGCCGGTGACCTGCACTGCACGGCCGTACGCGTGTCCGGCAGAGATCCCGAACGGCTGAGCGTCGCGGCCGAGGAGGCCGTCGCGGCCGGGCTGGAGGTCTACTTCGCGCCGTTCCCGGTGGACCTGTCCACGGCCGAGATGCTCGACCTCTACGCCGAGTGCGCCCGCCGCGCCCAGGCGCTCGACGGCCGGACGATCCTGGTCACCGGCTGCGAGACCAGCGCCTTCGGCCAGGGGTTCATGCCCGGCGACACCTACTCGGAGCGCCTGGAGCTGATGGCCGACGAGGAGAGCGCCTGGTGGGAGGACCTCGGCCCGATCATCGAGCGGCTCGACGCCTTCCTGGCCGAGGCGGCCCAGACGGTCCGCAAGCACTTCGACGGCCCGGTCACCTATGCCAGCGCGCCGTGGGAGCCCATCGACTGGACGCCGTTCGACCTGGTCGGCGTCGACGCCTACCGCGCGGCGTACAACCAGGAGAGCTTTCCCGAGGAGATCCGCGCGCACGCCCGCCACGGCAAGCCGGTCGTGGTGACCGAGTTCGGCACCTGCGCCTACCAGGGCGCCGGTCTGCTCGGCGGCATGGCCTGGCAGCCGCCCGCGGACGCCGTACCCGATGAGCAGGAGCAGGTCCGCTACCTCGAGGACCTGATGGACGTCTTCGAGCGGGAGGGCGTCGACACCGCGCTGTGGTTCACCTTCGCCGGCTACACCCGCCAGAACGCCGCCGACCTCGGCTCCTACGGCGTGGTCAGGATGCTCGACGACACCCGCTGGGAGCCGAAGGCGGTCTTCCACGCCATGGCTAGGCGCTACAGCTGAAGATCGCGGTGCCGGGCAGGTTGCGCCCGCGCAACGGGCTCCAGCCACCCCACACCCGCTCGTGCCCCGGCGGCCACTCGGGCTCGACCAGCCCGTCGATCCGCAGCTCAGCCGCGGCCATGAACCCGATCCAGTCGCCCAGCGTGCGGTGGTGCTCGACGTAGGTGACCTCGCCGCGCTCCCCGGTCTCGGTGTACGGCGTGCGGTCGAAGTACGACCGGTCAGAGGTCAGCCCCCGAGGCCCGGGATCATCGGGGAACGCCCACCGGATCGGATGGCTCACCGAGAAGACGAACCGCCCGCCCGGCCGCAGCACCCGGCGCACCTCACGGAAGACGGAAGCCGGATCGGCCACGAACGGCAGCGCCCCGAACGCCGAGCAGACCAGGTCGAACCGGGCGTCGAGGAACGGCAGCGCCTCGGCGTCCGCCTGGACGGCCGGAACCGTCACCCCGGTCTCCAGGTCGATGCGCTGGGAATGGCGCAGCTGCCGGTGGGAGATGTCGAAGGCGGCCACCCGGGCGCCCTGCCCGGCCAGCCACCGCGCGCACTGCGCGGCCCCGCACCCGATCTCCAGGATCTCGCGCCCGCGCACCTCGCCCAGCAGCCGGGCGTCGGCCTCGTCGAGACCCTCCGGGCACCACACGAACCGCGCGTCGCCGAGGAAGGGGCCGTGCTCGACCTGGTAGTCGTCGGCGTTGCCGTCCCACCACCAGCGGTTGGCCCGCGACGACTGCGACAGCACTAGCGCATCTTGGGGCCGCGCGGGACCCGCGCGCCCTTGGGCATCGGGCCCTTGGGCAGCGGCATGTTCTTGGGCAGCGAGCGCAGCCGGTCCTTGACCTCGTTGACCGCGGGCTTCTTCAGGTTGCGCGGCAGCTTCATGATGTGCCGCTGCAGCTTGGCCAGCGGGATCTGGCCCTCGCCGTCACCGCACTGGAGGTCGTAGATCTCGATGCCGAGCGCCACTCGGGACAGGCGCTTCTTCTCCGCGGTGAGCATCTTGGCCACCCGGTTGCCGGGACCTTCCGAGACCAGCACGACGCCGGGGAAGCCGACGACCATGTGGATCAGGTCCTGGTCGCGGTTGACCGAGATGGCCGGGGTGACCTGCCAGTTGCCGCGCATCCCCTGCAGGACCGCGGCGGCGGCGCCGGTCTGCCCGTGCAGGATGGAGTACTGGGCCCGCTGGGCGAGCTGGCCGAAGACCACCAGGCCGACGGTGAAGGCCAGCATGATGCCGAGGATGATCGAATAGATCAGCTGGTCGATGACCAGGCCGATGACGACGGCCACGGCCAGGGTGGCGACCGCCGAGAGAAAGACGATCGGCAGCCCCTTGGGGTTGGCCTGCTTGATGATCTGCGCGATCATGCGGAGCTGCTTGATACGCCCCGGCTTCTCTTCTGCGGTTGCCATGCTCTGAAGGATACAAAGCCCAGCCCCCTGAGATGAAAACGTGACCACACAAAAGGGGCGCGCCCAAACCGGGCACGCCCCTTTTTCTCGGTCTCAGACGCTGATGTCCGCCGTCAGCCTCCGGTCGGCGAAGCTGGCTCCGACCTCGACCGTGTACGCGCCGGGCACGGTGGTCCAGCCGTCCTCGCCCCACTCCTGGAACGTGCGCTCGGGCAGGAAAACCGTGCTCACGACGGTCTCCCCGGGTCCCGCCTCGACCACCGCGAACCCGGCCAGCCAGCGCGCCGGCCGCTCACCGGGCCCGGCCGGAGCCACGTACACCTGCACGACCTCCCGCCCGCGCCGCTCACCGGTGTTGGTGACGGAAACCGTGACCGATTCGGTGTTGGCGTCCACGGCGTCGTAGGTCCACGACGTGTACCCGAGGCCGTGCCCGAACCAGAAGGCCGGAGCCCGCCCGGACTTCTCCCAGCCCCGGTAGCCGATGAAGGCGCCCTCGTCGTACGGCACCGCCCCGTCCCGCGGCGTGACGTCGACCACCGGGCTGTCCTCCAGCGACACCGGCCAGGTCGTGGGCAGCCGCCCGCCCGGCTCGGCGTCGCCGAACAGCACGTCGGCCAGCGCCAGCCCGGCCTCCTGACCGGGGAACCAGGTCAGCAGCACGGCCGCCACGTCACCCGCCCAAGGCATCTCGACGGGGGAGCCGGCGTTGACCACGACCACCGTGCGCGGGTTGGCCGCGGCCACGGCGGCGATCAGCTCGTCCTGGCGGCCGGGCAGCTTGAGGTCCTTGCGGTCGAAGCCCTCGCTCTCCACCTCCAGCGTGGTCGAGGCCACCACCACGGCCACGTCGCTCTCGGCGGCCAGCCGCGCCGCCTCGGCCAGCAGCTCGTCCTCGCCCGCCGACGGGTTGGCGTGCCCGATCGCGAACATGATCAGCGTCATCCCGGCGAAGCTGGCCACCTCGTGCTGGCGCAGCGACAGCTCGACGCTCTGGCCGGCCTCCAGCACGTGCGTGAAGCGCCGCTCGGGCGCGTGCAGCAGCGCGGCCCCCGGGTCGTCGCCCTCGAAGAGGATCGCGTCGTCGAACACGGTCGTGCCGTCGATCGTGAAGGTGTAGCGGCCGACACCCGTGACCGAGAACTGGTGCTCCCCGGCGACGTCCGCCGTGTAGCCGGCGCGCAGTTCCACCGCGGCCAGCCGGTCGAGGTCCACGCCCGCCGGCGGCTGGCCCACCCAGCGCGCCTCGGCGATCGGCACCGCCGCCTCGGCCAGCAGTTCTCCTTCGCCGTCCAGGAAGAGCGCGGTGGCGGGGGCGTTGAGCGGCGAGAAGCGCAGCCGGGGGTCGGTGCCCAGCGCGTAGCGCACCTCGACGCCGTCCCGCTCACTCAGCCCCTGCAGCGGCGAGACGATCCGGTCGGGGAAGACCTGGGCGCTGCCGCCGCCCATGATCCGCGCCTCGTCGGCCGCCGACCCGATGAGCGCGAGCGTCCGCACGCCCGCGAACGGCAGCACCGCGCCCTCGTTTCTGAGCAGCGTGAACGACCGCGCGGCCACCTCGCGCGCGAGCGCCACCCCGTCGATCGAGTCCACCGATCCGCCGGTACGGCCCGCGCCCCCGCCGAGCGCGCCGGTGCGCTGAGCCAGCCGCAGGATGCGGCGGACCCGGTCGTCCACGGCCGACTCCGGCACCCGCCCCTCGCGGACCGCGGCCTCCAGCTTCTCGCCCCACGGCCCGTTCGGACCGGGCATGGCCACGTCGGTGCCGCCGAGCGCGGCCGCCTCGGTGGAGCGCACCGCCGTCCAGTCGGACACCACGTACCCGTCGAAGCCCCACTCGTCCTTCAACACCCCGTTGACCAGGTCGGAGTGCTCGGTCATGGTCGTGCCGTTGACCGAGTTGTAGGCGCTCATGAGACCCCACGCGCCCGCCCGCACGACCCGCTCGAACGGCGCCAGATACATCTCCCGCAGCACCTTGTCGGGCACCTTGACGTTGACGGTGAAGCGGTCGGTCTCGAAGTCGTTGGCCACGAAGTGCTTGGGCGTGGTGCCGACCCCGCCGTCCTGGACGCCCTCGACGTAGGCCGCGCCGACCTCCCCGGTGAGGAACGGGTCCTCGGAGAAGCACTCGAAGTGCCGTCCGCCCAGCGGCGTGCGGTGCAGGTTGATGGTCGGAGCCAGCAGCACGTGGACGCCCTTGCGCCGGGCCTCCTGGGCGAGCAGCCTGCCGACCCGCCTGACCAGGTCGACGTCCCACGTCGCGGCCAGCGCGGTGGGGCTGGGCAGGGCGATCGACGGGTCCACGGCGCTCCACTGCTCGCCGCGTACGCCGATCGGGCCGTCGCTCATCACGAGCCGGTCGAGCCCGATCTCGGGGATCGCGGGCAGCGACCACATGTCGGCCCCGGTGAGCAGGCGGATCTTGGTGCTGAGATCCAGCTTGTTGATCAGTTCGTCGAAATCCACCCCGTCAGTGTTAACCAGAAAACCGACCGAGAGCTAGGTTTGTTACCTTTGCGTTACATAGAGGGCACGAAAAAACCGCACCCCTCGGTGAGGGACGCGGTTTCCGGCCGGCTGGATCAGGCGCTCTGCCGCGCCTCGATCGCCTGCTTGTAGAGCTTGCCCGCCCGGTACGACGAGCGGACCAGCGGACCCGACAGCACACCGGCGAAGCCGATCGCCTCGGCCTCGGCCTGCAGCTCCACGAACTCCTCCGGCTTCACCCAGCGCTCCACCGGGTGGTGGCGCGGCGTGGGCCGCAGGTATTGCGTGATCGTGAGCAGGTCGGTGCCGGCCTCGTGAAGGTCGCGCATCGCCTGCACGATCTCCTCGCGCTCCTCGCCCATGCCCAGGATCAGGTTGGACTTGGTCACCAGCCCCGCCTCGCGGGCCATCGTGATGACGCCGAGCGAACGCTCGTACCGGAAGGCCGGTCTGATCCGCTTGAAGATGCGCGGCACGGTCTCGACGTTGTGCGCGAACACCTCCGGCTCGCTGGAGAAGACCTCCTCCAACTGGTCGCGGTCGCCGTTGAAGTCGGGCACCAGCAGCTCGACGCCGCAGCCGGGCAGCAGGGTGTGGATCTGCCTGGCCGTCTCGGCGTAGAGCCAGGCGCCGCCGTCGGGCAGGTCGTCACGGGCGACGCCGGTCACGGTCGCGTAGCGCAGGCCCATCTGCTGGACCGACTCGGCGACCCTGCGCGGCTCGTCCCTGTCATATTCCTTGGGCTTGCCCGTGTCGATCTGGCAGAAGTCGCACCGGCGGGTGCACTGGTCGCCGCCGATGAGGAAGGTCGCCTCGCGATCTTCCCAGCACTCGTAGATATTGGGACAGCCCGCCTCTTCACAGACCGTGTGCAGGCCCTCCCGGCGCACGAGCGATTTGAGCTCGGTGTACTCGGGGCCCGTCTTCAGCTTGGTCTTGATCCACGGGGGCTTGCGCTCGATAGGGGTCTCGGCGTTGCGCACCTCCAAGCGGAGGAGCTTTCGGCCTTCAGGGGCAACGGTCACGGACCCAGCTTACGTCCCCGGGAGAACATCCCATGACCCGACCTGTATCACGAAATCAGCCCGAACCCGCGGATGGCCCGCGTGTAGTGCTTCAGCAACTCCGCGTCGATCAGCTCCGACTCCCGCGCCCCCAGCAACTCCGACCCCGGCGCCGACGTCAGCACACCGTCGTCGGACAGCCTGGCCCTGGTCAGCGCGTCCTGCCTGATCTCCGCGACACTCTCCCCGCGCAGCGCCGCCGCCTGGATCGGCGCGAGATAGCGGCCGCTCGCCATCAGGTCCTCAAGCTCGTCCAGCTCCTCCGCCGACGTCACCCTGGCCGTCAACGCCCGCCTTTCCTCTTTGGTACGGCTGTCGCCCGCGCGTACCAGTCGGGTCAGCGCGTACTCGGCCAGCAGCACCGGGCCGCCCAGCACCCGCCCGAAGATCCGCCCGAGCAGTCCCGCCGCCTCGTAGGAGGCGCCCGGCGCGTGCATCACGCCCAGCGACGCCCGGTCCATGACCACCCGGGCCTCCTCGCGCTGCTTGAGCGGCGCCGCGCCGACCAGCCCCATCCGCCACTCGGCCAGCGTCGACAACGCCTCCCCGACGATGAGCCCCTCGCCGATCTTGCCCGCGGCGTAGGCCCTGGCCAGCAGCGTCACCCGCTGCCTCGGCGTCAGTGCCAGCCACAGCGGCAGCCCGACGACCATCACCGGGGTCCGCCGCAGCCCGATCCGCGTGGAGGTGGCGTCGACGCCCAGATCCATGATGGCCACGGTGGCGGGCCGCTTGACGGCCAGCGCGTCGGCTACCCGGGCGGCGGCGCCGTAAAGCTCGGGAGCGGACGAAGGCGCCAGCACCTCGGCATCGGCGGACAGCCGCCCCAGCCTCGGCCGCAACATGACCCCGACCGCCAGCAGAAGAGCCCCGGCCACCCAGGCGGGGACCTCGCCCGGGTTGAACACGATGAGCGCACCGCCCGCCAGAACGAAGGCCAGGGTCAGCGCGTGAACGATCAGCGACAGCACGAGAGCCAAGAGACGCTTCACAGGCCCGATCGTAGAAACGCCTTATCCGGAATCAACCGCAATTAGATGCCGATTCGATTACCAGCCCGACATTTCCCCACCCACCCAGCCGCACCCGGCCCGCAGCCCACTCCCGGGTCAGCCCCACGCCCCTCGACCCCACCCCCGCCCGGCCACCCCTGCCTCATCCGGTCAAGCCTGCGACCTTCCGGTGTCTGAACCTGCGGCCCATGCCTTGGGGTTTGGCCCACTTGGCTCGGCCATCCGGGCTTGTCGGGTCAGGCGCATCCCGTCCCGGGTGGGTTAGCGGTGGCGGAGGAGGTCTTCTTCGTGGACGTCGTAGGACTCGAGGCCGAGCACGTCCGCCAGCCTCTTCTCCATGATCGGCATGACCTCCTCGACCACGATGCGGCGGCCGGTCTCGGCGGAGAGGGTGGAGACGCCGGCGCCCGGGATGCCGCACGGGTCGATGCGGTTGAACCAGCGCGGGTCGTTGGCGCAGTTGAGGGCGAAGCCGTGCATGGCCACCCCGCGCGTCACCCGGATGCCGACCGCGCCGAGCATGCGGTCCGGCAGGCCCAGGGCGGCGTCCCCGACCGCCCACACCCCGCCCCTGCGCGGCACCCGCCGCGCGCTGACCCCGAAGTCGGCGCAGACCAGCACCATGGCCTCTTCGAGCCGGCGCACGTACTCGTTGACGTCGGAGACCGCCACGATCGGGTACCCGACCAGCTGGCCGGGCCCATGCCAGGTGATCCGGCCACCCCGGTCGACGTCGATGACCGGGGTGCCGTCGGCGGGGCGCTCGTGCGGGGCGGTGCGCTTGCCCGCGGTGTAGACGGGCGCGTGCTCCAGGATCAGGGCGGTGTCGCCCAGCTCTCCGGCGAGATGCTTCTCGTGCACCCAGCGCTGGAGGTTCCAGGCCTGCTCGTAGGGGACATCGACACCGAGCCGCACAATGGCCAAGGCGTGGCGCATGTGTCCATTGTGCCGTTCCCTCACCTATGAAGGGTAATTCAGGACGTCAGCAGCCGGGGCTCGATCCGCAACTCCTTCACGCCGCCGTCGCCGTCGTGCTCCAGGCGGTAGGCGTAGCCCCTGGGGTCGGCGGTGACCGCCTGGATGAACTCGGTGCCCACGTAATGCAGGCCGACGCCCTCGTCGGCGGCGTACCCGCCGGGCAGCTCGCCGGACGCCACCGAGGCCTGCAGCATCTCGCGGCGCTGCGGCTCGGAGTTGTAGTGCACGCCGCACGAGTAGGGGAGCAGGCCCATGCCCTCCGCCCATACGTGCAGGTCGGGGCCGAAGGAGTCGGTGTTGCCGCCCACGTGCCAGCAGAGGGCGCCGGCGCTCTGCCCGGACAGCACCACGCCGGACTGCCAAGCCTCCTCCAGCATCTCGTCGTAGCCGTGCAGCCGCCACAACGCCATGAGGTTGGCGACGCTGCCGCCGCAGACGTAGATCATGTCCTGATCGAGCATCCACGCCCGCGGGTCCTCCCGGTTGGGCATGGGGAACACCGTCAAGTGGCTCACCTCGACATCCCAGTGGGAGAAGGCGCCGTACATCTTCAGCAACCAGTCGGCGTCATCGCCCATCGCCGTGGCGATAAGTCCCAGCTTGGGACGGTCCTGCCCGGTGAGGTCGAGTCCGTAGCGCAGCAGCGGGCTGGCTTCGATGAAGCCGTGGCGCCGCGTCTGGCGGAACGATCCACCACCGATGGCAAGGATGTGTGACTGGCCGGTTCTGGTCATGACTGTGCTCCCCCACATCGTGTCGGACAGACTAGAGTACGGCGGCCAGTGCCTGATCGAGACGCGTATGGATGAAGCCATAGCCGCTGTCCACCAGCTTCTTCGGCACGATGCGGTGGCTCGGGAGCAGCGCCTCCTTGGCGAATTCGCCCAGCCCCAGCTCCAGCGCGAACCCCGGCACCCCTATCGGCATCGTCGGCCGCCGGAGCGCCCGTCCAAGAGTTTTGGTGAACTCCGCGTTGGTCAGGGGAGAAGGCCCCACAAGGTTCACCGGTCCCGAGATTTCCCGATTTTCCAGGACATGGAGCACGGAACCCACCCAATCCTCCGCGGCAATCCACGACCAATACTGCCGCCCAGAGCCCAGCGGAGCCCCCAGCCCCATCCGGAAGATCGGCAACATGGGCCCCAGTGCCCCGCCCTTCCCGCTCAGCACCAGCCCCGTCCGAAGCTGCACATTCCGCACGGACGCCCCCCGAGCCGACCCCTCCCAGGCCTCGCAGAGCCGGGCAAGAAACCCAGTCCCCAGCGGCGCACCCTCATCAATCACCCGATCCCCGGTATCCCCGTAAAAATCCACCCCAGAGGCCGAAACCAACACCTCAGGCGGCACCGAAAGCCCCCGGATCGCCTCGACCAGCGTGTCCGTGCTACGCACCCGGCTCTCAACCAGCAGCCTCTTGTACGCCCCGCTCCACCGCTTCCCGGCGATAGAAGCCCCAGCCAGATGCACAACCCCACTAACCCCGTCGAACACCCCCGGATCAACAACGCCGGCACCCGGATCCCAGAAGGACTCATGCTCCGCCCGCACCGGCCGCCGCACCAGCTGCCGCACCTCGTGCCCACGCTCCCGAAGCGCCCCCATCAACGCCGGCCCAAGCAGCCCAGAACCCCCGGTAACGATGATCACCATGCCCCCACCCTACGCTCCACCACCCCACCAATCCCGCTACGCGCCTCCGACCAGCAAGGGCGCGGTGCGCAGCGCGGCGTGGTGTGGGCCGCAGGCCGGGGTGTGTGGCGCCGCGCGGTGGGGTGTGGTGCGGTGGGGCTCGGCGCCCTCGTGCGGTGCTCAGCCTGGCCATGGTGGCCGGTCAATCGTGCCTTGTGACGGCGGGAACCCCGTCCGACTGCCGGCCGCTCGGACGAGGCCGCCCGCCCACGGCGGCGGTCGGTGGCCTGCTGGGCTTGCCGTAACGGAAAAGGCACCGGAAAGGACCGCACAGAGAAACGCACGGAGAAAACGCAAAGGGCCGTCCGACGGAGCGTCGGACGGCCCTTCTAGCGAGCTACTACGCCAGGCCCAGCTGCGCCTCGAAGCGGCCTTCTTCGAGGCGACGCTTGATCGTCGTCAGGAAGCGGGCCGCGTCGGCGCCGTCGACGAGCCGGTGGTCGTAGGTGAGAGCCAGGTACACCATCGAACGCACCGCGATGACCTCGCCCTCAGGCGTGTCCACCACCACGGGACGCTTGACGACCGCGCCGGTGCCCAGCATGCCGACCTGCGGCTGGTTGAGGATCGGCGTGTCGAACAGGGCACCGCGGCTGCCGGTGTTGGTGAGCGTGAAGGTGCCGCCGGTGATCTCGTCGGGCGTCACCTGGTTGTTGCGGGTGCGCTCGGCGAGGTCGGTGACCTTGCGGGCCAGCCCGGCCAGGTTGAGGTCGCCGGCGTTCTTGACGACGGCGGCCAGCAGGCCGCGCTCGGTGTCCACCGCGACGCCGAGGTTCTCGACGTCGAAGTAGGTCACCTCGTTGGTCTCGTTGTTGATCGTGGCGTTGAGCTTGGGGTGCTGCTTGAGCGCCTCGACCGTGGCCATCGCGAAGAACGGGGTGAAGGTCAGCTTCACGCCCTCGCGGCGCAGGAAGTCGTCCTTCGCCTTGGCCCGCAGGCGGGCGATCTTCGTGACGTCCACCTCGACGACCGAGGTGAGCTGCGCCGCCGTCTGCAGCGACTCCACCATGCGCTTGGCGATCGTCTGACGCAGCCGCGTCATCTTCTCGGTACGGCCCCGCAGCGTCGTGTCCACCTCGACCGGCTCGGGCGAGGCGCTGACCGGAGCGGCCGGAGCCTGCGCGGCCGGGGCAGCGGCGGCGGCCGGAGCCTGGGCAGCCGGAGCGGCCGGGGCGGCGGCGGGAGCGGGCGCCGGGGCGGCGGCCTCGCGCTGGGACTTGGCGGCCTCCAGCACGTCCTGCTTGCGGATGCGGCCACCCACGCCGGTGCCCGAGATCGCCTCCAGGTCCACGCCGTGCTCGTTGGCCAGCTTGCGCACCAGCGGCGTCACGTACGGGCTCTCACCCGACGAAGACAGCGGAGCCTGGGCCTGCGCGGGCGCCGGAGCCGGAGCGGCGGGCTGCGCCGGAGCGGCGGGCGCGGGAGCCGGAGCGGCGGGAGCCTCGGCAGCCGGAGCCTGGGCGGCGGGCGCCGGGGCCTGAGCGGGCGCCGGGGCGGGGGCCGGGGTGGGCTCGGGCTGCGGGATCGAAGAGGCGGGAGCCTGCTCCGGCTGCGGCGCGGGGGCCTCCTCGGCCGGGGCCGCCGGGGCGCCCGCCTGGCCGTTCTCGTCGATGATCGCCAGCTCGGCCCCGACCTCGACGGTCTCGTCCTCAGCCACAACGATCTTGGTGATGACGCCCGCGGACGGCGACGGGATCTCGGTGTCGACCTTGTCGGTCGACACTTCGAGGAGCGGCTCGTCAGCCTCGACGCGCTCGCCCTCCTTCTTCAGCCAACGGGTTACCGTGCCCTCGGTGACGCTCTCGCCGAGCTGGGGCATCTGTACGGAGACCGGCATGGGTATGTCTTCCTCGAGTTCTTAGTTGTGGACGTGCAGGGGCTTGCCGGCCAGTGCCAGCATCGCCTCGCCCATGGCTTCTGACTGGGTGGGATGCGCGTGGATGAGCTGGGCGACCTCTGCTGGCAGCGCCTCCCAGTTGTAGATGAGCTGAGCCTCGGTGACGAGCTCGCCGATGCGGCGCCCGACCATGTGGACGCCCACGACCGGGCCGTCCTTCTGGGCGAGCACCTTGACGGCTCCGGAGGTGCCGAGGATCTGGCTCTTGGGGTTGCCCGCGAGGTCGTAGACCTGCTCGACGATCTCGATGCCCCGGTCGGCGGCCTGCTTGGAGGTGATGCCGACGGAGGCGACCTCGGGGTCGGAGTAGGTGATCCGCGGCACGCCCGCGTAGTCGATGGGCGGCGGGTTGAGCCCGGCGATGTGCTCGGCCACCAGGATGCCCTCGGCGAAGCCCGCGTGGGCCAGCTGCGGGGTGTCGATCAGGTCGCCGATGGCGTAGACGCCGGGGACGGAGGTCTGGCAGTGCTGGTCGACCACGACGGTGCCGCGCTCGATCTGGACGCCTTGCTCCTCGAAGCCCATGCCGGCCGAGACGGCGCCGCGGCCGACGGCCACGAGCAGTTGCTCGGCGTCGAGCGTCTTGCCGTTGGCGAGCGTCACCACCACGCCGGTGTCGGTGGTCTTGGCGCTGTCGAAGAAGACGCCGAGCTCGTACTTGATGCCGCGCCGGCGGAAGGCCCGCTCCAGCAGCTTGGAGCTGGACTCCTCCTCGGTCGGCAGCAGGTGCGGCAGCGCCTCGACGATGGTCACCTCGGCGCCGAACGAGCGGTAGACGCTGGCCAGCTCGACGCCGATGACGCCGCCGCCCAGCACGACGACCGAGCTCGGCACGCGCTCCATCACCAGCGTGTGCTCGCTGGTGATGACGCGCTCGCCGTCGATCTGCAGGCCGGGCAGCGACTTGGGCGCCGACCCCGTGGCGAGGACGACGGCGCCGCCCTCGTAGACCTCGGAGCCGACCTGGACGCGGTTGGCGCCGGCCAGGCGCCCCTCGCCCTCGACGACCGTCACACCGGCCGACTTCAGCAGGCCCTGCACGCCCTTCCAGGCACGCGTGACGATCTTGTCTTTGAAGGCGTGGACGCCGGGCACGTCGATGCCCTCGAAGCGCGCCTTGACGCCGAAGGACTCGCTCTCGCGGGTCTCGTCGGCGACCTCCGCCGAATGCAGGAGGGCCTTGGTGGGGATGCATCCCCGGTGCAGGCAGGTGCCGCCGATCTTGTCTCGTTCGATCAGGGCGACCGACTTGCCCAACTCGGCCGCCCGGAGCGCGCAGGCGTAACCGCCGCTGCCGCCACCTAGGACGACGATGTCGTAGGCCACAGGAAGGCTCCTTGTCGGGATCGTGATGCCGTCATCTTTTCATTTGTTTCAGGCGCTCGCGTGCCGCTCTGCGAGTCCGATGAGCGTCCGGGTGATGGCGCCGGTGCCGCCCTTGGGGGTGTAGCCGTGCGGCTCGCCCTTGTTGAAGGCGGGTCCGGCCATGTCGATGTGCGCCCACTTGACGCCGTCGGGCACGAACTCCTTGAGGAAGATTCCCGCGGCCAGCATGCTGCCCCAGCGCTCCGGCTGGAGGTTGGCGATGTCGGCGATGGGGGAGTCGAGGCCCTTGCGCAGTTCCTCGGGGAGCGGCATGCCCCAGGCGCCCTCGCCGACGGAGCCGGCCACGTCGACGACCAGTTCGCGCAGGTCGTCGTCGTTGGACATGACGCCGGCGGTGCGCCAGCCGAGCGCGACGATCTGGGCGCCGGTCAGCGTGGCCACGTCCACGATGACGTCGGGCTCGTCCTCGGCGGCGCGGGCGATGCCGTCCATGAGGACCAGGCGGCCCTCGGCGTCGGTGTCGAGCACCTCGACGGTCTTGCCGCTGTAGCTGTGGATGATGTCGGAGGGGCGCTGGGCGGTGCCGCTGGGCATGTTCTCGGCGAGGCAGAGGTAGCCGACCGCGTTGACCTTGAGGCCGAGCTTGGCGATGCCGAGCAGGGCGCCGAGGACCGCACCCGCGCCGCCCATGTCAGACTTCATCCAGTCCATGGAGGCGGACGGCTTGAGGTTGAGCCCGCCGGTGTCGAACGTGATGCCCTTGCCGACGAAGGCCAGCGTCTTGGCGGCGTCGGCGTGGCTGTAGGACAGGCGTACCAGGCGGGGCGGGTTGACCGAGCCCTGGCCGACGGCGACGAGGCCGCCGAAGCCGCCGTTCCTGAGCTGGACCTCGTCGAGCACCTCGACGTTCAGCCCGGCCTTGCCGCCCTCCTCCTCGGCGATCTCGGCGAAGCGCGCCGGGAACAGGTCGGACGGCGGGGTGTTGACCAGGTCGCGGACCAGCG
Source organism: Nonomuraea endophytica (assembly GCF_014203235.1). Taxonomy (GTDB): domain Bacteria; phylum Actinomycetota; class Actinomycetes; order Streptosporangiales; family Streptosporangiaceae; genus Nonomuraea; species Nonomuraea endophytica. The sequence continues at coordinate 281,243 of NZ_JACHIN010000013.1, forward strand.
AGACGGACTCGGCCAGGACGCCGGCGCGCTCGGCGGCGCCGGCGGTCTCGGCGGCCAGCACGGTCAGCTCGCCGACCGGGTTCTTCTGCTCGCCGTTGGTGCGGTAGCGGGCGAAGGAGTAGGCGCCGAGCAGCCCGCCGAGCGCGACTGCCTCGGGCTCGCCGCCGAGCGCGAGCGCGGCGCGCGCGGTTCCGGCCAGCGACCGTACGGCGGCGCCGGCGGCCCGTCGTAGCGCCTCGGCGTCGGGGTCGTCGCCCAGCCCGATGGCGACCAGGAGCGGCGCGGTGATGGCGCCGAACGCCGGGATCTTGGCCAGTTCGCCGGCCTTGCCGGTGAAGCCCACCGCGGCGAGCGAGGCGGTCAGCTTCCCGCCGAAAGCGGCGTCGAGCCCTTCGGCGACGGGGCGTGGGCCCTCAGCGCCGGGGTGGAAACCGACGATCAGTGCGTCGGTGTCGAACGAGACGGGATCTGCTGAGTTCAGCCGCACAGTGGTCACGTAAACCGATGCTATCCGCGCTTTCTGTCTAGTCACAAACAGGGGTTCATCCCATGAATCGCTGGTAGGCATCATCAAGGGAATGGTGCTAGTGTCATTAGCACCATGCTGCTCACTCTGGACCTCAACGACGCCCGCCCCCTGCACGAGCAGGTGGCCGGCGCGATCAGGCGCGCCATCGGCGACGGCTCGTACGCCCCCGGCGACCGGCTGCCGTCCGCCCGCGACCTGGCCGACGTGCTCGGCATCAACGCCAACACCGTGCTGCGCGCCCTGCGCGACCTGCGCGACGAGGGGTTGCTGGAGTTCAGGAGAGGGCGCGGGATCAGCGTGGCCGGCCAGCTGGACGGCCGTGCTCTGCTCGTTCAGCGCGCCCGCGAGCTGCTGGAAGAGGCCAGAAGATACGGCTACCGCCGTGACGACCTCATCGCGATTTTGGAGGAACTGCCATGACAACCCGGATCGTCGGCACGGTGTGGGGATTGATCATCACCGCTGTGCTCGTCACGGTGCCCCTCTCCTTCCGTGACCGCCTGCCGGATCCGCTCGCCACCCACTGGTCCGACCGGGCCGACAGGTCCTCGTCGTTCACCCAGTTCATGCTGATGGCCGTCCTGCCGTGGGTGGTGACGTGGGCGGTGATGGTGGGCATGGCCCTGCACGGCCGGATGCTGCGCCGCCGCCTCAGCCGCGGCTACTGGTGGGGCTTCCTGGTCGGGGTCGGCCTGTTCGCCGTGGGCATCACGCTGACCACCGTCTACGCCAACCTCGACCGGCCCGTCTGGACCGAGGCCGAGTTGCCGGCCTGGATCGTGCTGGCCGTCGTCGTGGCGGCCGCGAGCGGCGGGCTGGCCGCCGGCTTCCTCGGCAGGGGCGAGCCCGACCAGCCGCCGCCCGCCGGTGAGGCTCCGCCCAAGCTGCGGCTGCGCGCCGGTCAGCGGTCCGTATGGGTGAGCCGGGTCAGCAACCCCTGGCTGCTGGCCATGACCGTGGTGGGCGGGGCGACGTTCATCGTGGCCGCGGGCGTGGCCTTCATCGGCGCCACCCCGGACACGGTCTGGGGCTCGCTGCTGTTCGCCAGTGCGGTGGTGTTCGTGTCCGGCCTGTTCACCAGCGCCGCCATCGTGCGGGTCACCGACGACGGGCTGGCGCTCGGCTTCGGCCCGTTCGGCTGGCCGGTGCGGCGGATCCGGCTGTCCAAGATCGAGAAGGCGTGGTCAGAGGTCCGCTACCCGAGCCAGGTCGGCGGCTGGGGCATCCGCGGGGTGCCCGGCATGGCCGCGATCATGCTGCGCGGCGGCGACTGCCTCGTGCTGCGCTACCACTCCGGTGGCCAACTGCTCATCAGCGTCGACGACGCCCGGCGCGGCGCCTCGCTGATCAACGCCCTGATCGAGGAGAAAGTGGCGTGATGGCGCTCTTCCTGGTGGTCGCGTTCGGGCTGGCGTGGGCGTTCAGCCTGCCGCTGTGGCTCGGTGGCGGGCTGGCCTCGCCGGCGTTCATGATCAGTGCCACGGCGCTCATGTTCACGCCCACTCTGGGCGTGCTGGCGGTGTGGGCCAGGACCCGCACGCCGTTCCGTGAGTGGGCGCGCGAGAACGGCCTCACGTTCGGCCCCGACCGCCGCCGCACCCTCCTGCTCATGGCCGCGGCCTGGATCGGCACGCCGCTGGTGGTCGCGCTCTGCCTCGCGTTGAGCGCGGCGCTGGGGCTGGTCTCGCTGGACCTGGGCGGGCTCAGCCTGTTCAAGCAGGGCATGGAGGCGGCCGGCGTCCCGGTGCCCGCCGACGTGAGCGGGCTGGTGATCGCGCAGATCGTGTTCGCCGTGGTGGCCACGCCGCTGCTCAACGCGCTGCCCGTCCTCGGCGAGGAACTGGGCTGGCGTGGATGGCTGCTGCCGCGCCTGGTGGCCGCGCGCGGGGTGCTGGGCGGGTTGCTGCTGTCCGGGGTGATCTGGGGCGTGTGGCACTTCCCGATCACCTTGCTCGGCTACAACTATCCGGCGCTGGGTCCGTGGGCGGGGCCGTACTTCATCGTCACCTGCGTCCTGCTCGGGGTCACGATGGGCTGGCTGCGGCTGCGCACCGGCAGCGTGTGGCCCGCCGTGGTGGCGCACGGCGCGATCAACGGCGTCACGGGCACGTCCCTCCTGCTGGGCGATGCCGCCGCCCCGCCCAACCCGGCCGTCGTCGGCGTCACCGGCCTCGTGGGGTGGGTGGTCCTCGCCCTGCTGGGCGCGGCCCTGCTCAAGCTCTATCCGGTACGGCCCGCCGAACCGGCCACCATCTGAACCCCCGCCTTCAGACGAGCCCGGCCACCATCTGAGCCCCCTGCCTTCAGGTGAGCAGGGCGCAGGTGACCAGGGCGGCGGTGGTGGCCGTCTCCACCAGGGCGCCGAGAACGTCACCGGTGATCCCGCCCAGCCGTCGCCGCGCGTGCCCGAGCAGGGCCATGGCCGCCGCCAGCCCCGCCACCACCGCCAACGGCAGCACCACCGCGACCGGCAGCCAGCCGAGACCTGGCCGGGCGCCGGGCGAGCCGGGTAGCCAAGCCTGGAGGCCGACGGCCAGGGCGAGGATCAGGGTCAGCGTGGCGAGGGTGGTGGTCCAGCGGGCGGCGGGCCGTACCGTGGCGGCGACCATGGCGCCCAGGCCGTCGGGGCGGGCGGCGGGGACGTCCGCCCGGCAGGCCCACGTGAGCGCGAGGCGTCCCGTCGCACAGGCCGTGACCAGGGACGCCGCCCCCAGCCACGCGGGCAGGCCGGACAGGGCGGCGGCCTGGATGAGCAGGGTGAAGACCAGCGTCAGCACCCCGAACGGCCCGATGTCCGACTTTTTCATGATGTCGAGGGCTTGAGGTGCGGGCTTGCCGCTGCCCAGCCCGTCGGCGAGGTCGGCCAGGCCGTCCAGGTGCAGGCCCCGGGTGAGGAGGGCGAGCAGCCCCAGCGACAACGCGGCGGCCAGGAGCGGCGGCCCCGGCGACACCAGCGGCAGCAGCAACGGCACCGCCGCCACCACGCCCAGCACCAGCCCGGCCAGCGGCGCCAGCGCCATCGCCCGCCCGGCCACCTCCCGGTCCACCCGCGAGACCCGCACCGGGAAGACCGACAGCGTGCCGAACGCGAACCTCAGCCCGTCCATGCTCAGAACAGCTCGTCGATCAGCCGGTAGTAAGCCAGCTTGGCCTCGTCGGGCGCGTCCAGGCCATAGGCGGACAGGAAGGCGGCCACGGCCTCGGGCCCGAAGTCGCCGCTCAGGTCCCGCAGCGCGATGGCCAGGTCCCGGTAGCGGTCGGCCACGCCCAGCCGCGCCAGGTCGATGAGCACGCCGTTCGTCATCACGTTGGACGGGGTGAAGTCGCCGTGGGCCACGACCAGATCCTCCTGGTCCGGCCGCTCGGCCAGCAGCCGCTCGTAGACCTGCGTGGGCGTGCGGCCGAGGTTGTCGTCGTCGAAGTCGTCGGCGTCCACCCGCCCCTCGACCACGTTGCGCCGCGCCTGGGCGAGCAGTACGTCCAGCCGCCCGTCAAAAGGACAGTCCGCCACGGGTACGGCATGCAGCTCCCGCAACGCCCTGCCCATCGCCGCGCCGGGATCGTCCGAGGCCGCCAGCGTCTCGACCCCGGTGTCGGCGGTGACCAGCACGTCCCCCTCGAACGCCACCACCCCGGCCACCCCCGCCCGCTCCCGCAGCCACACCAGCCGCGCGTGCTCGGCCACCGCCTCCGGCCCCCGGCGGACGAAGTAGGAGCCCGCACGGGCCAGCGACCCGCTGGCGCCGTCATGGTCGTGATCCCACTCGGGCTCCTCACCCAGAAGCGCGGCGACAGAAGGCGGCAAAGGCACTACAAGCCCCGCAAGATCCACGTCCGCGAACAACCTCGCTTCCACCACCTCGCCGAACTCCCGCCCCGCCTCCGTCCCTTGGCCGAACTCCCGCCCCGCCTCCGTCGCCTGGCCGAACTCCTGGCGTGGATCGGGCGCCTGGCCGAACTGGCGGCGAAGCTCCGGCGTCCCGGCGAACCGCCGGTGGAGCTCCCGTGACTCGGCGAGTGCCTGCCTGGCCTCGTCGGGGCGGCCCTGCTCGGCCAGCGTCCAGCCCAGGCGCAGCAGCGGCAGAGCGGCCAGCTCGGGCGCCTGCGCCCTGGCGAGTTCCAGCGTCATCCGGCAGATCAGCTCAGAGCCCGGCAGGTCGCCGTCGTGCCGATACAGGTCGGCGAGGTCGGTCCGGGCGGCGATCACCTCGCCGGGCGACCCGGCCAGTTCCACCGCGCGCCGCAGGTGAACGGCGGCCCGCTCGTACTCGCCCAATGCCAGCAGCGCCACGCCCAGCGCCCGCTGCGACTCATGATCGACGGCCCCGTCGGCCGCCGCCCGCTCCACCAGCGCCCGGAGTTTCGGATGGTCCGCAACGACCATCCGCAGCCGTGCATCGTAGGTGATCAGTTGGCGGACCTTGTCACTCAGCATGATTTAGGACGTTATCGTGGCCGGATGCACGTGCTGGAACTCGAAGGTGTCGGTGTCCGTGTCGTCGGCAAGACCCTGCTGTCCTCGATCGACTGGCGGGTCGACTTCGGCGAGCACTGGGTGGTGCTCGGCCCCAACGGCGCCGGCAAGACCACTCTGCTGTCGCTGGCCTCGGCCGTACGCCACCCGACCGAGGGGTCGGTCCACGTGCTCGGCCACCGCCTCGGCCGGGTGGACCTGCGCGAGCTGCGCCGCCACATCGGCCTCGTCGCCGCCAGCCAGCGGCTCGTGGACGAGAGCCTGATGGAGGACGAGGACGCCACCGCGCTCACCGTGGTCCTCACCGGGCACACCGGGACCAGCGTCCCGCTGTGGGACAAGCTTGGCGAGGCCGAGCGCGAGCGCGCCCTGCGCCTGCTCGCCGACCTCGGCTGCAAGGACCTGGCCGACCGGGAGTTCCGCGTCTGCTCGCAGGGGGAGCGGGCGCGCGTACGCATCGCCAGGGCGCTCATGGCCGACCCGGCCGTCCTGCTGCTCGACGAGCCGGCCGCCGGCCTCGACCTGCCCGCCCGCGAGGACCTCATCTCGGCCATCGAGGACCTGGCCGCCACCCGCCCCGTCCTCACCACCGTCACGGTCACCCACCACCTGGAGGAGGTGCCGGCCACGACCACGCACGCGATGCTCATGAAGGACGCCCGCGTGCTCGCCGCCGGCCCCGTCGACGACGTGCTGACCCCGGACAACCTCTCGGACTGCTTCGGCCGCCCGCTACACGCCGACCGCCTCGACGGCCGCTGGTACGCCCGCGCCGTCCGCCCCTGACACCAGCAGCTCGGTCAGCCTGTCCACGTACGGCCGCGCCGCCCCGCCCCGCCGCCGGGAGGTGGCCACCCCGATGAACCGCGACGGGCTGGGCGCCTCCAGCGTGAGCACGGCCAGATCGGACGCCCCGGTCAGGGCGATCTCCGGGATGAGCGCGACCCCGACGCCCGCCGACACGAGCGACTGCGCGAAGAAGTAGTCGGTGGCGCTGCACGAGACCCGCAGCTCGAACCCGGCCATCGTCGCGTACTGCCGCAGCAGGGCCATGGTTTTGAGGCAGCCGAGCACCCAGCGCTCCCCGCTCAGCTCGCCCAGGGCGACCCGCTCCCGCCCGGCCAGATGGTGCCCGCCCGGCAGGACCAGGCGCAGCGGGTCGCGTGCCAGCGGCGTCCAGTCGAGTCCCGAGCGGTCGCCGGGCCGGGCGGGCGGCAGGCCGTCGAAGTGGTAGGCGAGCGCCAGATCGGCCCGGCCGGCGCGGACCAGCGGGAGCGCGTCCTCGGGCTCGCCTTCGACGATGGTGAGCTCCACCTCGGGATGCTCGGCCACGAACGCGGCCAGCGCCTGGGGCAGCACGACCCGGCCGCCGCTGGTGAACGCCGCCACGGTCAGCTGGGCGCGCGCGGCCGACAGGCGGTCGATGCGCTCCTGGGCGTCGCTCAGCTCGGCGGCGATGGCGTCGGCCGCCTCCACGAGCATGCGGCCGGGTTCGGTCAGCGTCACTCCGCGGGTGCTGCGCTCGACCACGGCGATGCCGAGCCCGCGTTCGAGCGCGGCGATCTGCTGCGAGACCGCCGACGGGGTGAAGCGCAGGGCGCCGGCGGCACGGTTGAAGCTGCCGTGCTTCGCCACCTCGCGGAGGATTTTCAGCCGGTGAACGTCAATCAACAGTTCTCCTAATGGCCGATTGAGTAGGTCATCACTACCACTGTCGACTATATGGTCGCATGCTGGCCCGCATGAACGAGATCTGTGTCATCGGCGGCAGCCGCTACTTCGGGCGGCGGCTGATCGAGAACCTGCGCGACCACGGAGCTCGCGTCACCGTCGTCAACCGGGGCTCGTCCACGCCGCCCGAGGGGGTCACCCACCTGCGCGCCGACCGGGGTGACGAGGAGGCCATGCGGCTGGCGCTGGCCGGCCGTTCCTTCGACGCCGTCGTCGACCAGGTCTGCTACACCCCGCGGCACGCCGCCGTCGCCCGCCGGGTCTTCGAGGGCAAGACCCGGCGGTACGTGATGACCTCCACGGTCGAGGTCTACGCCGATCTCGGCGGCGGCGCGCCGTACCGGGAGGACGCGCTCGACTTCACGGCCGGAATCGTCCGTGCGGACCTGCTCCGGGGCGGGGAACGTCACTATGGCGCGGGCAAGCGGCTGGCCGAGGCGGTGCTGCGGTCGGCGGGGTTCGTGTTCACGGCCGTGCGGACCGCCCACGTGCTCGGCGGGGACGATTTCACCGGGCGGCTCGACCACTACGTGCGGCGGGTGGACGCGGGGGTTCCGGTCGGGATCTGCGCCGATCCGCGTCCTGCCTCCTTCATCCACGAGCGTGAGATCGCCGCCTTCCTGGCCTGGGCCGCGCTCGGCGACTTCAGCGGGCCGGTCAACGCCTGCTCCCACGGCACGCTCGACGTCAGGCGGCTGTGCGAGACGATCGGGCGGCCGCTCTACACGCGCGGGGACTCGCCGTACTCCTTCGAGCGCGACTACACCATGGACAACGGCCGCGCCACCACACTCGGCTTCAGGTTCTCGAACGTCGGCGACTGGCTGCCCGGCGTCGTGCGGGAGACACGTGCTTACGTCTGATCAGAGCGGCAGCAGCCGCCCGGCGACCACCAGCGCCACGTACTCGGACTCGGCCGCCAGCCGTTCGTTGAGCTTGCCCAGGACGTCGCGGAAGGCGCGCCCGCTCGCGGTCGCCGGCACCACGCCCAGGCCCACCTCGTCCGAGACGGCCACGATCTCGACCGGCGTCCGCCGCCAGGCCTCGACCAGCTCGTCGCAGCGCCGCCAGACCGGCTCGCGCGGACCCTCCCAGGCCCCGTGCTCGTCGAACACCGCCGCCACCCACGTTCCGAGCCCGTCCACCAGCAGCGGCGTGGTGGCCGTCGCGATGGTCCCGGCCAGGTCCGTGGTCTCGGCGGTGTCCCAGTGCGCCGGCCGCCGCTCCCGGTGCGCGCGCACCCGCGCCGCCCACTCTCCGTCACCGGCCCCCGACGGCCCGGTCGCCACGTACGTCACGTGCGGCTCGGCCGCCAGCCGCAGCTCGGCCTCGGCCGACTTGCCCGACCGCGACCCGCCCAGCAGCAGCGTCCTGCGCGGGTGCGGGACCCGCGCGGGGCCGGGCAGCTCCAGGACCGTTCCATCCGGTACGGCCCGCGCCCCCCACAACTCCAGCCGCCTGCCCAGCTCCTCCTCCGAGCGCACCCGGTGATCCAGCCCCACGGCCACGACCTGCGCGCCCGCCGCGACCATCCCGGCCCGGCGCAGCTCCCCGAGCCGCTCCGGCCGCCCGAGCAGATCGAGCAGCACCACGTCATACGGCCCGCCAGCCCCGTCATCGGGCAAGGCGGCGTCCGGCTCGAACAGCAGCCGCACCCCTCCGCGCACATGCGAGCCGGGCGGCAAGACCTGACCGTCCACGAGCACATGCGAGCCGGGCGATATGGCCTGACCGTCCACGAGCACCTCGGTGGGCCGCCGGTGGCCGCCGGGCAGGGTCAGGCAGGAGGCGCACGGGCAGCCGGGTTCCGGCCGGCCGCGCGGCCCCGCCGTACCGGAGAGCACGATCTTCACTGTCCGGAGCCTAGCGCCGGGCGGAAAGGGCGGCGGGGTCAGGAGCGGGCGCTGTGGGCGGCGGGTCGGGTGCGGCGGTGGGTGGCGACGACGGCGCCGCCCGCCAGCAGGACCAGGACGCCGGCGCCACCGAGGATCAGCGGCAGCGGCAGCCCGCCCGATGCGGACACGGACGCGGGCGCCGATGCCTCTGTGCCGCCCTTCTCCTGCGCGGGGTAGTCGTTGACCGCGACGACCCGTTCCCGCTCGTCCACGCGCGTCCTGGCGGCCTGGGCGAGCAACTGCGCGGCGCTCGCCTCCTTGGCGTCGCGCACGCAGGTGCGGATCGGCGCGGGGGGACGTTCGCCCGGGTAGGCGTCGTTGTCGGCGTCGCCGAAGTCCACGAGCACGGCCACGCGCTTGCCGTCGCCGCCGGTCTGCTGCCCGCACACGGCGGTGAAGTCGGCCAGTTCGCCGCCGGGCGGCTCGGCGGCGGTGCCGTCGGGGGAGGCGGCGAAGCGCCAGCCGACCACGTCGCCCTCGGCGGGCACGTCCGCGGGCGCGGCGGCCAGCCAGGCGGTGCCGTCGCTCTTCCAGACGCTCCAGATACGCACGGCGTTCGGATCGGGCGCCCCCGGCACCGGACCGCCGGGAGAGACCGGCGGAGTGGCGAGGGCGGGAACGGTGAGGAGCGCCACCGCCGCCGCCGCACTTCCCGCGGCAACACGAATTCTGCGCAGCATCGAATGACCTCCAGGTGGGGAGTAGGGTTCCATAACCGTCGGAAGGTGCACCGGCGAACCCGCGGAAAAAGGAGCGTATGGCATGACATGGCGGTGGCGTTATGAAAATGCAAATGGTGGTGAGGTAACGGACCGCCCATTGCCGCGAGAAGTCTTTCCGAGTCAGGCCGATGCCGAGTCGTGGCTCGGGGAAAACTACCGTGAGCTGCTCGAAGCCGGTGTCGAACAAGTTGCGTTGCTGGAGGAGGACCGCGTCGAATACGCGGGAATGGCATTGCGCGCGGAGTAACGAAAAACCCCTTGAGTGACTCAAGGGGTTTTTGTTTATTCAGTTGAATGACGTCAGGGGCGCTTCTCCGGGCTGACCGTCTTGGCCGGGTCGCGCTCCACGATCGGGCCCAGCGCGTCGTCGATGCGCTTCAGCACTTCCGCGTCGAGCTTGACGCCGACCGCCTTCACGTTGTCGCGCACCTGCTCGGGCCGCGTGGCGCCGACGATGGCGCTGGCCACGTTCGGGTTCTGCAGAACCCAGGCGACGGCGAGCTGGGCCATGGTGAGACCCAGGTCGGCGGCGATCGGCTTGAGCTCCTGCACGCGGGTGAGCACGTCGTCATCGAGGAAGCGGGAGATGAACCCGGCCCCCAACTCGGAGGTGGCGCGCGAGCCCGCGGGCGGCGGCTGGCCGGGCAGATACTTGCCGCTCAGCACACCCTGGGCGATCGGCGACCAGACGATCTGGCTGACGCCTTCCTTCTCGCTCAGCGGCACGACCTCCGCCTCGATGACCCGCCACAGCGCCGAGTACTGCGGCTGGTTCGACACGATCCGGTCGAAGCCCATCTCGTCGGCGATCTTCAGCGCCTGGGCGATCTGGCCGGCGGTCCACTCGCTGACGCCCACGTACAGGACCTTGCCCTGGCGTACCAGGTCGTCGAAGGTCTTGAGCGTCTCCTCCAGCGGCGTCTCGTTGTCGAAGCGGTGCGCCTGGTAGAGGTCGACGTAGTCGGTCTGCAGGCGGCGCAGCGAGCCGTGGATGGACTCGGTGATGTGCTTGCGGGACAGGCCGCGGTCGTTCTGCCCGGGGCCGGTGGGCCAGTAAACCTTGGTGAAGATCTCGAGCGACTCCCTGCGCACGCCCTTGAGCGCCCGTCCGAGGACTTCCTCGGCCTTCGTGCCCGCGTAGACGTCGGCGGTGTCGAAGGTGGTGATGCCCTCGTCGAGCGCCGCCCGGACGCACAGCTTGGCGGCGTCCTCCTCGACCTGTGAGCCGTGGGTGATCCAGTTGCCGTAGCTGATCTCGCTGACCAGGAGACCGCTGCGGCCGAGGTGACGGAATTCCATACATCCGACCTTAGGCGGTATGGGCGAGGCGGCCGACCACCGGGCCGTCCGGGCGGGGTTTTCGGGATAGGGTGCCCGGCGTGCTGAAGCTCGTGCGGGTCGCGCTGACGGCCGCGATTCTGGTCGCACTGGGGGTACGGCTGCGCCGCCGCGCCCGGAGACCGAGCCCGGTGCCGCCCTCTCCCGCTCCCCGGCCGGTGGAGGTCCGCGGGAAGACGGGCATGTGGCTCGCCTGGGTGGTCATCGCGGCGGTGGTGGCGGTGGTCCTGGCCGTGGCGCTGATACCCGCGCAGGGCCGGAATCGGGCCGAAGGCACGGACCAGGAACAGCCCGGCCAGACGCTCACCCTGAACTCGCACGGCCAGGTGCTGTCGGCTGAAACCCCCGACGGCGCGGACGCCACGCCACCCCCCGCGGTGGCAACGCCGTCAACCGCAGCGGCAACGCCGTCGTCCGCGGCGGTCACGCCATCACCCGCGGAGGCGACGCCGCAGGTGCTTGCCGGGCCGGTCACCTGCACCCCCGTCAGGCGGCCGGTGGCGATCCGGCCCATCGACACGTCGGTGAAGCGGCAGGTCATCAAGGAGTGGCGCAGGATCGAGCGGTGGCTCAGGGCGAACGCGCCCACCACCTACCGCACGCTCGGCGCCCCGGGCAGGGCGCGCACGATCGCGGTCGCCGAGTCGCAGATGGGCCTGGACTTCCCCGACGACCTGAGGGCCTCGCTGCTGCGCCACAACGGCGGCAACGACGTGCTGCCCGGCGGTCTCGACCTGACGATCAGGCAGATCCGCGACACCTGGCGCGGGCAGTGCCGTGTGGACGGGGAGTGGTGGCAGGCTCCCCGGATGATCCCGTTCCAGTCCCGATGGTCGGGGCGATGGGCCGTGGTCGACGCCGCGTCACACAACGTGAGCTGGGACGACGACGTCGCGGACTTCGGCCTCGACGCGGCGCCCACGCCCGTCACCTTCCTGCTGCGCACCACTGCGGACGTACTGGAACGCGGTGGTGACGTCGCCGGTTGGACGCCGAAGGTGAAGCGCGGGGTACTCCAGTGGAAGCTGGAGTACCTGGAAAACTGACCGCGGCGCCGTACCGGAAAAAGATCTCCTACTTCTTGGGCGGGACGGGCCTGCCGCCCGGAAGCAGCTGCGGCGGCGGGAAGCGCAGCTTGCGGATCTGCAGCGCCCGCATCGCGGCGTAGAACCCGACGCCCTTCATGGGCTCGTTCGGGAATTTGGCCGTCGCCTCCTTCTTGACCTTCCAGGAGACGTACACCGACGTGAACAGCACGCCGACCATCATGATCGGCCAGCCCGTCAGCATCACCCAGTAAAGGACGACCTCCCGCTGGCCGGCCGGCCAGGGAATCCAGGTCAGCAGCAGGATGAGCAGGGAGAAGGGCAGGAAGTACTGGCTGGGCAGGCGGCGCGAGTCGACCCAGTCACGGGCGAACTTGCGCGCGGGCCCCCGGTCGCGGACCGGGAAGTACTTCTCGTCACCGGCCAGCATGCCCTTCCTGGCCCGGTCCCGCTCGGCGGCCTGTTTCGCCCGCATGGCGCGGTAGGCCTCCTTGCGGTCCTTCGGCGCGGAGACGGGCTGGCGCCTTCTGCCTTCGGCATCCCGGCGCTTGGGTGTGGGACGACCCTTACCCTGGGGTTTAGGATCGTCAGCGGGGACGGGGGTGTCGTCCACGGAGGTCTGGGAACGGCGTCGCAACACGTCGTCAACCCTACCTGTACTGCAACTTAGTGACGCCCTCGTGCGTTATGCGTAGGGTAATCCCAAGGCGGCTGCGCTGCAGTGGGTGACCAACAGCACGACCTAAGAAGGGGACGGCCGACGCGCATGAGCGTGATGAAGAGACTTTCGATGATCTTCAAGTCCAAGGCCAACAAGGCCCTGGACAAAATGGAGGATCCACGCGAGACCCTCGACTATTCGTACCAGCGCCAGCTTGAGCTGCTGCAGAAGGTACGCAGGGGCGTGGCCGACGTCGCCACCTCCCGTAAGCGGGTCGAGCTGCAGATCAATGGACTGGAGCAGCAATCCAGGAAGCTGGAGGACCAGGGCCGCAAGGCGCTGTCCGTGGGCCGTGAGGACCTCGCGCGTGAGGCGCTGAGCCGTCGCTCCGGTCTGCAGACGCAGATGGCCGATCTGCGCATCCAGCACGACAACCTTCAGGGCGAGGAGGAGAAGCTCACCACGGCCTCCCAGCGCCTGCAGGCCAAGGTCGACTCCTTCCGCACGAAGAAGGAGACGATCAAGGCGACCTACACGGCCGCCGAGGCGCAGACGCGCATCAACGAGGCTTTCTCCGGCATCTCGGAGGAGATGGGCGACGTCGGCCTGGCTATCCAGCGTGCCGAGGACAAGACCGCGCAGATGCAGGCGCGGGCCGGGGCGATCGACGAGCTGCTGGCCAGCGGCGCGCTCGACGACTTCAGCGGCACCCGTGGCGACGACATCCAGGCCGAGCTCGACCGCATGGGCGGCGGCATGGACGTCGAGCTTGAGCTGGCCCGCATGAAGGCCGAGCTCGGCCAGGGCCCGGCGCCGCAGGGCTCGATCGAGCAGGGACAGCCGCAGCAGGCCCAGCAGCCTCAGCCGCAGGCCCAGCCGCAGCAGCAGCCCCAGACCCAGCAGCTGCCCAGGCAGGGGGACGGAGCATGATCGTACGGATCATGGGCGAGGGTCAGGTGGAGATCTCCGCCGACGACATCGCCCTCCTCAACCAGCTGGACAGCGAGCTTGAGTCGGCCATCGAGGCCGACGACGAGGAGAACTTCCGAGTACGGCTGCACGCCCTGCTCGACAAGGTGCGCCACGTGGGCAAGGCGCTTTCCGACGACAGCCTTGAGCCGTCAGAGCTGATCCTTCCCCCCGCGGACGCCTCGATCGAGGAAGTCCGGGAGATGCTGGGCGACCAGGGCTTGATTCCTGGTTAACCCGTGCGCACGCGGTTCGCGTCCGACAGCGGCCTGACTCGTCGCATGGTCGTGACGATGTTCCTGCTCGGGTTGCTCTACGTTGCTTTCGTCGGCGTTCTCATCGCTTTGGGGGTGAGGGCGCTGACCGTGTTGGTCATCGCCGGTGTCATGCTGTTCGCGCAGTACTTCCTGTCCGACCGGATCGCCTTGTTCGCGATGGGCGGGCGGGAAGTATCGCCGCAGGAGGCGCCCGAGCTGCACGGCCTGATCGATCGGCTGTGCGCGCTGGCCGACATGCCCAAGCCGCGCGTCGCCATCGCCGACTCCGATGTGCCGAACGCCTTCGCGACGGGCCGTAACCAGAAAAAGGCCGTGATCTGCGTCACGACCGGCCTGCTGCGCCGCCTTGAGCCGCAGGAGCTCGAAGGGGTGCTGGCCCACGAACTCTCGCACGTCGCCCACCGCGACGTCGCGGTGATGACGATCGCCTCGTTCCTCGGCATCGTGGCCGGGCTGATGACCCGCTTCGCCCTCTATGCCGGCCTCGGCGGGCGCAGCCGTGACGACCGGGGCGGCCTGCCGATCGGCCTGATCATCCTGCTCGTCTCCATCCTCGTCTACGCGGTCAGCTTCCTGCTGACCAGAGCGCTGTCGCGCTACCGCGAACTCGCCGCCGACCGCGCCGGCGCCCTGCTCACGCAGCGGCCGAGCGCGCTGGCCAGCGCCCTGACCAAGGTGAGCGGGGAGATGGCCAGGATCCCGACCCGCGACCTGCGGGCGGCGGAGCCGTTCAACGCCTTCTACTTCGCCCCGGCGCTGTCGAGGGGGCAGTCGCTGGCGAACCTGTTCGCCACGCATCCGCCGTTGCAGAAGCGGCTGGACAACCTGGCCAAGATCTCGGCGGAGCTGGGCCGATGAAGTGGCTGGACTCCCTGCTGGGCCGGACGAAGGCCGCCAAACCCAACCTCGACGCGCTGTTCGCGCTGCCGTCGGCGGCGGTGACGCTGCAGGCCGCGACCGGGCTGGCGCCGACCGGGCTCGGCTCGGTGAGCTTCCGCGCGGCCGAGGGCGGCGCGTTCGCCACGCTGGAGAGTGACGTGCGCGCGCTGCTGGGCGAGCGCGTCGAGCGCTCCACGGACGCCTACGGCTACACCTGGCTCCTGGTACGGCGGGCCCCGTCCGACCTCAGCGACCTGGTCACCGAACTCCACGCGGTGAACTCCTCGCTGGAGGGCGCCGGGTTCGGCCCGTCGCTGCTGTGCTCGCTGGTGTCCTTCGCCGACCCGGCCGGCCGCCGCATGGCCGTGGTCTACCTCTACAAGCGCGGCACCTTCTACCCGTTCGCCCCGCTGCCGGGCGAGCGCCGGGACAACGCGCTCGAACTCCAGGCCAGGGGCGCGCTGGCCGGCGAGCTGCCGATCGAGGAGGATCTGGCGCGCTGGTTCCCGGTCTGGGGCGCGCCCGGTCTCTGAGACGGTGCCCCGGAGCGCCGGAATTGTCACGCAGAGTGATCTAATGGCGACGTGGAGCGTCGTCTGATCATGGTCTCGGCCTGTGCCTTCTTCGTCGCGGGCGTGGTGTACAGCGCCTGGGTGCCGGGTCAGTTCGCCAGCCCGGCGGTCGACGCGGCCGAGGGCTACCTCAGCGAGCTGGCCGCCCGCGACCAGCCCTGGTCGCGGTTGTTCCGGCTGGCCGACGTGCTGGCCGGGCTGGCCGTCGTGGCCGGCGTCGCGCTCGCGCCCAGGGAGCCGGCCGCGTGGGGCGGCTGGCTGGCCCTGACGCTGTTCGGGGTGTTCACGATCGCCGACGGCGCGCTCCCGCTGGACTGCGCGGTCGTCAGCGATCCGGCGTGCGCGCGCGGCCCGCTCTCGCTGCCGCACCACCTCCACACGCTCACCAGCACGCTCGCCTCCGTCTCCGCGCTGGCCGCGATGGTGGAGCTGGCCAGGATCTGGCGTACGCGCACCGCAGTCTTCCTGGCCGGCGCGTACGTGCTGGCCAGCGTGCTCACGCTGGTCGCGGTCATCGCCGCCCACTTCATCGGGGTGGCCCAGCGCTTCCAGGTCCTGGTGATCGCGCTCTGGCTGGTGTACGTGGCCGCGCGCCTGCTGGCCGCGCCCCACTCCGTCAGGGACGAGCGCAGCCCGCACGTGATCGAGGACGGCCGCGGCCCCGCCGTGCTGGTGGCCGCCGGGATGGGCGGCGCCTGGTTCCACTGGGACGCCGTGGCCGCCGGGCTCGCCCCCGCGCACCGGGTGATCCGCTTCGACCGCCCCGGACTCGGCCGCAGCCCCGCACCCCACACCCCGCCCACCCTGTACGGCGAGGCCGCCCGCCTGGCCGCCCTGGCCCCCTCCCATCCCGAGAAGGTGGCGGTGATCGCCCATTCGGTGGCCGCCTGGCACGCCGAGGCGTTCGCCCGCCTGCACCCGCTGCGCGTCTCCCGCGTGGTCCTGGTGGACCCGAGCTGCCGCAGGAAGCCGGGCCGCGGCACGTCGGCCCCCGGCCGGGCGCTGGGCCGCTGGCTGCCGGCCTTCGGCGGGACGTGGGCCGCCGCGGCGCTGGCGCGCTGCTTCGGGCCGCTGGCGCACCGGCTGGCCGGTGGCGGGCCCGACCGGGCGGGCGTCTACCGCGAGGGCAAGGTGCTGGCGGCGGTGGCGGGGGAGTGGCTGGCCTACCGGGACATGGCCGCCGAGCTGGAGCGCGTCCGGCGGGAGCATCCCTATCCGCGGGTGCCGACACTGGTGATCACGGCCGGGCGTGCCGACCGCTGCCAGCAGCGGCTGGCGGACGCGCTCGGCGCGGAGCTGCTGCGGCTGCCGAGGGCCGGGCACCAGGTCCAGCTTGACGCTCCCGAGGCCATCACCAGGTCATTTAACGGAAAGTAGCCGGGTATATCCGGTCAATGACGACACGCTGGGGGTGGGTGCCGAAGGTCCTGGCCGGGACCCTGGCCGCCCTGGCCGTCTACTGCGCGCTGATCGCGCTGATCCGGCCCCTGCACGCGTTGCTGCGGCCGGTCACCGACACCTTCAACGACCTCGTCTTCCCCGCCGAGCCCAACCTGGCCTACGCCGTCTTCCTCGCCCTGCTGGCCGGGGCCGTCGCCCGGCGCAAGCGGGCCGCGTACCGGCTGATGCTGGTTTTCCTGGTCTTCACGCTGGTGCTGCTGGCGCTCTACGGGCTGATCGTCTGGCTGGAGCCGGAGGCGGGCGATGACTACCCGGTCTGGCGGGTCGCGGTCAACTTCGGCGTGACGCTCGTCCTGCTCGTGCTGCTGGTGGCCGCGCGCGCGGAGTTCTTCGCCAAGACCCAGCGGGCCGCCTTCCGCAAGGCGCTGCTGACGCTGGCGGCCGGGCTGCTGGTCTCGATCGGCGTCGGGTACGCGCTGATCAGCGCCTTCCACGGCACGCTCCGGCGGCAGGACCGGCTGCCGTGGGTGATCGAGAAGGCGCTCGGCGGCGCGATCACGCTCGACTTCGACCGGGTGGGGTACGGGCCGGCCTGGGTGGCGTTCACGATCGGGCTGCTGAGCGCGATCGCGCTGCTGTGGGCGTTCGCGGTGCTGTTCCGCTCGCAGTGGGCCATCGCCGAACTGCTGCCCGCCGACGAGGCCGGGATCCGCCACCTGCTGGCCGCCGAGGGCGAGCGCGACTCGCTCGGCTACTTCGCCACCCGCCGCGACCGGGCCGCGATCTTCTCGCCGAGCGGCAAGAGCGCGATCTCCTACCGCGTCGTCAGCGGGGTGAGCCTGGCGGGCGGCGACCCGATCGGCGACGTGGAGGCGTGGGAACCGGCCATCGCCCGCTGGCGGCGCCAGGCCGAGGAGTACGGCTGGACGCCCGCCGCCATCGGCGCCGGCGAGGAGGGCGCCCGCGCCTACGCCCGCGCCGGGCTCAAGGTCCTGCAACTCGGCGACGAGGCGGTCCTGCACGTGGCCGCCTTCACCCTCGGCGGCCGCGAGATGCGCGGCGTGCGGCAGGCGGTCAACCGGGTCGGGCGCGCCGGATACACCCTGCGGGTACGCAGGCACGCCGAGCTGTCACCCGAGGAGATGCGCAGCGTCATCGCCAGGGCCGACGCCTGGCGCGACACCGAGACCGAGCGCGGCTTCTCCATGGCGCTCGGCCGGCTCGGCGACCCCGCCGACGGCCGCTGCGTGCTCGTCGAGGCGCTCACCGCCGACGGCGACGAGGCGGCGATCCTGTCGTTCGTCCCGTGGGGCGAGCGCGGGCTCTCGCTCGACCTCATGCGCCGCGACCGGGGGGCCGACAACGGGCTCATGGAGTTCATGGTCACCGGCCTGGTCGAGCGGGCGCCCGAACTGGGCGTCGAGCGGATCTCGCTCAACTTCGCCGTCTTCCGCGCCGCCTTCGAGGAGGGCGCCAGGATCGGGGCCGGTCCGGTGCTGCGGGCGTGGCGGCGGCTGCTGCTGTTCTTCTCGCGCTGGTGGCAGCTGGAGTCGCTCTACCGGTCGAACGTGAAGTACCGGCCCGAGTGGGTGCCGCGCTTTCTCGCCTACGCCGACAACCGCGACCTGCCCAAGGTCGGGCTGGCCTCGGCGGTGGCGGAGGGGTTCCTGGCCGGTCCGAGCCTGCCCACGCTGCTGCGGCGCGGTGAGGGCCGGGCGGTCGAGCCCGTGACGCCGGTGGCCCTGGAAGCGCCCGCCGCCGAGGCCCCGCCCAAGGCCGCCGCCGCGCCGCCGGAGCAGGACGGGGTCAGGGCGGGGAAGCTGGCGCTGGTCGCGGAGCCGTACCCGGTGAACTTCCCGCGCACGCACACGACGGCGCAGGCCGGGCGGGTCGGCGAGAGGGTGGCGGTGGCCGGGCGGGTGATGCTGGTGCGCGACCACGGCGGCATCCTGTTCGCGACGCTGCGCGACTGGGCGGGGGAGCGGCAGCTCATGATCACCGATCCGGAGCTGCTGGCACGCTGGCGGCGCGTCGTGGACCTCGGCGACCACGTCGGGGTCCACGGGCGGGTCGAGAGCTCCGCCACGGGCGAGGTCTCCGTGCTGGCCGAGGACTGGACGCTGACCGGCAAGTGCCTGCACCCGCTGCCCGACAAGCGCCGCGGGCTGACCGACCCCGAGGCCCGCGTGCGCCGCCGCCACCTCGACCTGATCACCTCGCCCGCCGCGCGGGAGATGCTGCGGGTACGCGCCGCCGCCGTCCGGGCCCTGCGCGACGGCCTGGTACGGCGGGGCTTCCTGGAGGTCGAGACCCCGATCCTGCAGCCGGTGCACGGAGGGGCCGGCGCGCGCCCGTTCCGCACCCACATCAATGCCTACGACCTGGACCTGTACCTGCGGATCGCGCCCGAGCTCTACCTCAAGCGGCTGTGCGTGGGCGGGGTGGAGCGGGTGTTCGAGCTGGGCAGGACCTTCAGGAACGAGGGCGTGTCACACAAGCACAACCCGGAGTTCACCATGCTGGAGGCCTATCAGGCCTACGCCGACTACCGGGACATGCTGGACCTCGCCCGCTCGCTGATCCAGGAGGGCGCCCAGGCGGCGCTGGGCGGGCAGATCGTGCAAGGGGTGGACATCTCGGGCGAGTGGCCGGTCGTCCCGGTCAACCAGGCGATCTCCGCCGCCGCCGGTGAAGAGGTCACCGCGGCCACCGGGGCGCCGGAACTGCGGAAGCTCTGTGACCGGCTCGGCGTGCCGTACAACCCGAAGTGGCGGCGCGGGGAGCTGGTCCTGGAGCTGTACGAGCGGCTGGTCGAGGCGCGGACCACCGCGCCCGCCTTCTACGTCGACTTTCCCGCCGACGTCTCGCCGCTGACGCGCCCGCACCGCGACGATCCCCGGCTGGCCGAGCGCTGGGACCTGGTGGCGTTCGGGGCGGAGCTGGGCACCGCCTACTCCGAGCTGGCCGATCCGGCCGAGCAGCGGCGGCGGCTGACCGAGCAGTCCTCGCTGGCCGCCGGGGGCGATCCCGAGGCGATGGAGCTGGACGAGGACTTCCTGGCCGCGCTGGAGTACGCGATGCCGCCGACCGGCGGGCTCGGACTCGGCGTGGACCGGCTCGTCATGCTCCTGACCGGCGCGCCCATCCGCCAGACGCTGCCTTTCCCGCTGGTACGTCCCGCAAAGAGATGACGAGATTGCCAGACACCCACCACAATGGCCGGGAAAGTCGCCAAATGTGGGGGTGGGGATGCCGGAGCTCGTTGCCCTGCGGGCGGGAGACCCCGGCAGGGTCGGGGCCTACAACCTGACCGCCCGCCTGGGCGAGGGCGGACAGGGCACCGTCTACCTCGGCGAGAACTCCGCCGGAGGCCAGGTCGCCGTCAAGCTGCTCCGCGCCGACCTGGCCGGGGACGAGGACGCCTCCGAGCGCTTCGTCCGCGAGGTCGCCATGGCCCGCCGGGTCGCGCCCTTCTGCACCGCCCAGGTGATCGAGACCGGGCTGCTGAACGGCCGGCCGTACATCGTCAGCGAGTACATCGACGGGCCGACCCTGCACGAGGTCGTCCAGCGGGAGGGGCCGCGCTCAGGCCCCGCGCTGCACCGCCTGGCGATCGGCACCGTCACCGCGCTCGTCGCGATCCACCAGGCCGGGATCGTGCACCGCGACTTCAAACCGTCCAACGTGGTGCTCGCCGCCGACGGCCCGAGGGTGATCGACTTCGGCATCGCCAAGGCGCTCGACCTCACCTCCACGCTCACCGCCACCGCCATCGGCACCCCCGCGTTCATGGCGCCCGAGCAGCTCACCGACGCGGTGCCCGGTCCCCGCGCGGACATGCACGCGTGGGCGTCCACGATGTTGTACGCCGCCACCGGGCACACGCCCTTCGGGGCCGACAGCCTGCCCGCCATGGTCAACCGCATCCTCAACGCGGCGCCCGACATCAGCGGCATCGCCGATCCGCAACTGCGCGCGCTGGTCCAGGACTGCCTGGAGAAGGACCCGAACCGGCGGCCGAGCGCGGGGGACGCGCTGATGCGCCTGCTGGGGCACGCGCCGGGCGGCCCGTTCGGGCAGGCGCCGGGTTCGGGCCCGCCGTCACCCGGCCTGCTGGTCGAGGGCACGGCCGTGGCAGCGGGACCGGGCGGGGCCCCCTTCGCACCCCCGGACGCCCGCCCCCAGAGCGGCCCCAACGCGATGCCACCGGGCCCCGGAACGCCGCACAACACCGGGATGCCGCCGGGCCCCGGCATGCAACAAGGCCCGGGGACGCAGCAGAGCCACGGTATGCAGCAAAGCCCGGGTATGCAGCAGGGTCCTGGGATGCAGCAGGGTCCTGGGATGCCGCAGCGGCAGGGGGCGCCGCCGACGCCACCGCCGCCGGGGATGCCGCCCGGACAGCGGATGCCCGGTCAAGGAGTGCCTCCCGGTCACGGAGTGCCTCCCGGGCAGGGG
Organism: Nonomuraea endophytica; assembly: GCF_014203235.1. Lineage (GTDB taxonomy): Bacteria > Actinomycetota > Actinomycetes > Streptosporangiales > Streptosporangiaceae > Nonomuraea > Nonomuraea endophytica. The sequence continues at coordinate 302,196 of NZ_JACHIN010000013.1, forward strand.
ACGTGGGTTGGGCCGCCGGCCGTACCGGCTGCTCATCTGCCGCCCCCGCAGCACTCGCGGCCCCTGCGCCAGCCACCGCCCACCAGGCCGCGCGGCATGCGCACGGGCTGGGTGATCGCGGCGGCCGCCGTCGCGGTGCTGGTGCTGGCGGTCGTCGGCGTGGTCACGGCCACCCGGATGGCGGGCGGCCCGGTCACGACCTCGGCCACCCCCAGGACGTCCCGCCCGGCCACGCCCGCCCCCACCACCGCCAAGAACCCCTCACCGCCACCGGCGGCGACCAAGCGGTTCACGCTGCCGGGAACGGTGGTGACGGTCGAGGAGCACGACGACGACCCGATCAAGCTCGTCTCCTACAGCGCCGACAGCGGCAAGCGCGTCTACGTCAGAAAGGCGGGCGCCGACCGCTTCGTGCTCAACCGCGCCTACTTCGAGTACGCGCTCAACACCACCGGCACCCGCGCCCTGGCCACCGACGCCGACTACAGCAGCGACGGCTACTCCCAGGTCTCGATCGTCGAGCACGTCACCGGCGTCAAGCGCACGATCAAGCTGACCGCCGCCCCCGTCTACCCGAGCGCGCCGCGCTGGTCGCCGGACGGCAGGCTGGGCCTGTTCACGCTGTACAAGGCCACGGACAACGACAGCATCCCGTACGGCTACGCCATCCTCGACATCGCCACCGGCAAGCCCAGCGTCTTCCAGGTCAAGGACATCAACACCAGCACCTACGACTACTTCTGGGACGGCGACGGCGAGTCTGTCGGCAACTGGGCGAACGGCGACATGCGCTTCTTCGACCTCGAAGGCAGGCCGCTGGCCCGCACTCTGCCCGAGGGCGGCCACCCGCTGTGGGTCGAGAGCGACGTGCTCTCGCCCTCGGGCACCCACTACCTCGCCTACTGCGACGAGGCGGGCAGCAGCCTGTGCGCCAAGCCCGTCTCCGGCCGGGGCGAGAGCAGGCCGCCCATCCCGATCCAGACCAACCGGCTGATCGGCTGGTGGGACGAGGACCACGTGGCGATCTGGCGTGTGCACGCCGGCGGCTACCAGGCCGTGGTCGTCGACATGAAGGGCGACACGACGCGGGTCCTGGCCACCGCGCCCAAGAAGAAGGACTTCGACGCCATGGGCTTCCTCTACACGCGAGGAGCGCACTAGGCGCTTAGGATCAAGAAGGCCCGAAGCTCCGGACTCCTCAGGGGGTACACGTGGACAGCCAGCAGATCACCGTGCTCGGTCAGGGCGCGGTCTCGGCCGCCCCGGACGCCATGCGGCTCAACGCCGGCGTCGAGGTGCGCAAGGCGAGCGCCGGTGAGGCCTTCGCCGCCGTCCGCGCCGCCGCCGTCCGGCTCCTGCGGACGCTGACCGAGGCGGGCCTGGACGCCAAGGACCTGCGCACCAGCGAGCTGTCGCTGGGACCCGAGTACGAGAACTACCCGAAGGTCTCCGCCTACCGCGCCGCCCAGGGCGTCGAGGCGGTGGTGCGCGACCTGTCGCAGGCCGACCGGATCATCGACCTCGTGGCGGGGGTCGGCGAGGAGGCCAGGCTCAACGGCGTCAGCTTCGAGATCTCCGACCCGGTCTCGGCGCTCAAGGACGCGCGCGACCGGGCCTTCAAGGACGCCAGGGCCAAGGCGGAGCAATATGCGGGCCTGGCCGGCCGCCCGCTCGGCCAGGTCGTGTCCATCAGCGAGGAGGCCGACGCCCCGCCGCGGCCGATGATGATGGCCGCGGCGGCCATGGCCGACCAGTCCTCGATCAGCCCGGGTGAGCAGTCCGTCACGGTGTCGGTCCGGGTCGTCTACGCCTTCGGCGGCTGAGCCGTTACGGCAGCGCCAGCATGCGGTCGAGGGCCACCTTGGCCCAGTGGGCGGTGTCCGCCTCGACGGTGATCTGGTTGACCGTCTCGCCCAGGGCGAGCGACTCCAGCGCCCACACCAGGTGGGGCAGGTCGATCCGGTTCATGGTGGAGCAGTAGCAGACCGTCTTGTCCAGGAACGAGACGCTCTTGTCGGGGAACATCTGGGCCAGCCGCTTGACCAGGTTCAGCTCGGTGCCGATGGCCCAGCTGGACCCGGCGGGAGCGGCCTGGAGCGTCTTGATGATGTACTCGGTGGAGCCCACGTAGTCGGCCTTCAGCACCACGTCGTGCCGGCACTCCGGGTGCACGAGCACGTTGACGCCGGGGATGCGGGCGCGCACGTCGTCCACGGACTCGGCGGTGAAGCGCCCGTGCACCGAGCAGTGGCCCTTCCACAGGATCATCTTCGCCCCGGCGACCTTGCCCATGTCGTTGGGCCGGTGCGGGTTCCACAGCACGCAGTCCTCCAGCGACATGCCCATCTCCAGCACCGCGGTGTTGCGCCCGAGGTGCTGGTCGGGCAGGAACAGCACCTGCTTGCCCTGCTCGAACGCCCACTCCAGTGCCCGCTTGGCGTTGGAGGAGGTGCACACGACGCCGCCGTGCCGTCCGCAGAAGGCCTTGATGTCGGCGCTGGAGTTCATGTACGTGACGGGCACGACGTCGTCGGCCAGCCCCGCCTCCTCCAGCGCCTCCCAGCACTCCTCCACCTGGTCGAAGGTGGCCATGTCGGCCATCGAGCACCCGGCCGCCAGGTCGGGCAGCACCACACGCTGGCCCGGCCCGGTCAGGATGTCGGCCGACTCGGCCATGAAGTGCACGCCGCAGAAGACGATGAACTCCGCCTCGGGCCGGGCGGCCGCCTGCTGGGCCAGCTTGAAGGAGTCACCGGTCACGTCGGCGAACTGGATGACCTCGTCGCGCTGGTAGTGGTGGCCGAGCACGAACACGCGCTCGCCCAGCGCCGCCTTCGCCTTGCGCGCCCGTTCGACCAGGTCAGGGTCGGAGGCGGCGGGAAGCTCGCCGGGACAGTCGACGCCGCGCTCGCTGCCCGCGTCAGCGCTCCTGCCAAGGATGAACAGCTGGGTGGTGGTCATGGCCGAACCCCTTATCGTCGGATTGACGATACTCATGATGGCATACGCTTCCCGGAGCTTTGCCGTACCCCACCCCTTTTGAGGGGGTACGGCCGGCCGCACCGACGGTGGGGAATGTGAAGAGGTCGGCCGGTGTTGCTAACGTCTTAGTAGGAAGTCAGAAACAGACCGCGGGAGTTCGCACATGACGGTTGAGAGCAGCGAGACCACGACGCAGGGCCTGATCCTGACCGACGCGGCCTCGGCGAAGGTCAAGAGCCTGCTGGAGCAGCAGGGTGAGGAAGGCCTGCAGCTGCGGGTGGCCGTCCAGCCCGGTGGCTGTTCCGGCCTGCGCTACCAGCTCTTCTTCGACGACCGTTCGATGGACGGCGACGTGGTGACCGACTTCGGCGGCGTCGGTGTCGTGACGGACCGGATGAGCGCGCCGTACCTGCTGGGCGCGACGATCGACTTCGTCGACACCATTGAGAAGCAGGGCTTCACCATCGACAACCCCAACGCCACCGGCTCCTGCGCCTGTGGCGACTCCTTCAACTAAGAAGGCGTCAACGCCGATCCGCCCCGGACCGCCTGAGGGCGCCGGGGTTGTGGTCGTCGTCCAGCCGGTCTGGTGGCCGGTTGGTGGGAGGCCGCGTTCACCTTGGTGTGGACGTGGCCTTCGCATATCCTCGTGAGGCTCTACTTGGCCTGCAGACAACGAGGAAGAAGAATCCCGTGCGCATCGCCGTCACCGGCTCCATCGCGACAGACCATCTGATGACGTTCCCAGGAAGCTTCGGCGATCAGCTCATCGCCGAACAACTGGATCGGGTGTCACTTTCGTTCCTGGTCGACGACCTGCAGATCCGGCGGGGAGGCTGTGCGGCGAACATCGCGTTCGGCATGGGCTGCCTGGGCTTGACCCCCATCCTTGTGGGCGCGGTCGGCTCCGACTTCGCCGACTACCGCTCCTGGCTGGAGCGCCACGGCGTCGACTGCGACTCGGTGCACGTGTCGGAGACTCACCACACCGCCAGATTCCTGTGCACCACCGACGAGCACCACAACCAGATCGCCTCCTTCTACACGGGCGCGATGGCCGAGGCCAGGAACATCGAGTTGCAGCCGACCGCCGCCCGCGTGGGCGCGCTGGACCTGGTGCTGATCAGCCCCAACGACCCCGACGCGATGCTCAGGCACACCGACGAGTGCCGCCAGCGGGGCATCCCGTTCGCCGCCGACATCTCCCAGCAGCTGGCCCGCATGGCCGACGAGCAGATCCGTCAGCTCGTCGACGGGGCCGCGTACCTCTTCTCCAACGACTACGAGAAGGGGCTCATCGAGCAGAAGACCGGCTGGTCCGACGAGGAGATCCTGGACCGCGTGGGTGTGCGCATCACCACGCTCGGCCCGAAGGGCGCCGTCATCGCGCGCAGGGGCGAGCCGTCCATCCAGGTCGCGCCCGCGCCCGAGCTCGGCAAGGCCGACCCGACCGGCGTCGGCGACGCCTTCCGCGCGGGCTTCCTGTCGGCGCTGGCGTGGGGCCTGTCGCTGGAGCGCTGCGGCCAGGTGGGCAACCTCACCGCCACGCACGTGCTGGAGCGCGTCGGCGGCCAGGAGTACGAGCTGGGCCAGCGGTCCTTCATGGAGCGCTTCACGGCCGCCTACGGCGCCGAGGCGGCCGCCGAGGTCGCCGGCCACGTGAAGTGCCACTACGCCTGACCCCGGCGACGGGCGCGGCCGTCAACGCCGCGCCCGCTCCTTCCCCGCTACGGCCGGGCCGTCAGACGCCCGCGTAGACGCGGTGCACGAACCCGGCGAGCTGGTCGTCCGGCAGGTGCTTGGCCAGGTCCGCCTCGCTGATCATCCCGATGATGCGGTGGTTCTCGATCACCGGCAGCCGGCGGATCTGGTTCTCCTCCATCCTGGCCAGCGCCTCCTCCACGGTGGCGTCGGCCGGGACCCACACCAGCCCGGTGGCCAGGTCGCCGGCGGTGACCCTGGACGGGTCGTGGCCCTCGGCGATGCACTTGGTGACGATGTCCTTGAGCCGGTCGTCGGAACCGCAGATCGGCAGCGCTCCGACACCCCGGTCGCGCATCATCTGCGCCGCCCGGTCGAGCGTCTCGTGGGCGGCGATGCACTCCACGCCCGCGCTCATCAGGTCGCGGGCGGTCTCGTGCGGGTGTCCAGCGGTCATCGGATTCCCCCCGAAAAGAGATGACGTACCTGGACGTTCTACCCCTTTGACCTGCGCGCCACCCCGGGGTCAGTAGTTGCGGCGGACGTGGATGGCCCAGCCGCCCCCGGGCAGCTCGTACGTGCCCACGTGCGGATGCGACTTCAGCCGGCACCAGGCGGGCACGTCGGTATAGGCGGCCGGGTCGTCGGCCAGCACCGCCACCACCGCGTTGAGCGGAACGTGGTTGATCTGCTCGGCGAGCATGATGATCGGGATCGGGCACTTCTTCCCGAGCGCGTCGATCGTCAGTGCGGGCTGAGTCACTTCTGTCATGCCACTCCTGCGTCCTGCCGGATCCGGCGCACCATGTCGGGAAGGACCTCCAGGAACCTGTCCACCTCGGCCGAGGAAGCGCCACGGGGCAGCGAGACCCTGACGTTCCCGTGGGTGAGCACGCCCATCGCCTCCAAAACATGCGATGGTCGAAGCGTACTAGCGGTGCACGAGCTCCCGGACGATACCGCGAATCCCGCCTTGTCCAGCTCGGTGAGCAACACCTCCCCGTCGACGTACAGACAGGAGAAGGTGACGATGTGCGGCGCCCGCTCGATCGGCTCCCCGATGACCTCCACGTCGGGGACGATCTTCGGCACCGTGTTCCTGATCCGGTCCACGAGGGCCGACAGCCGCGAGTTCTCCTGGGCCGCCTCCGCGCTCATCGCGCGCAGCGCCGCCGCCGCGGCCACGATCGCCGGAACGTTCTCATAACCGGGCACCCGGCGGCGCTCGCGCTCGTCCTCCGGCAGGAACGAGCGGAACCTGGTGCCCTTGCGCACCGCCAGCACGCCCACCCCGGCCGGTCCGCCCCACTTGTGCGCGCTGGCCGTCAGCACCGACCAGCCCTCGGGCATCGGCAGCCGCCCCGCGGTCTGGGCCGCGTCGACCAGCAGCGGCACCCCGTGCTCACGGCAGGCCGCCGCCGCCTCGGCCACCGGCTGGAGCGTGCCGACCTCATGGCTGGCGGTCTGCAGGCAGGCGAGAGCGGTGCCCTCCGCCGCGACCGCCGCCGTGAAGGCGGGCAGGTCGACGCGGCCGCTCAGCCCGACGCCCACGGTCTCGACCGTGCCGCCGTCGCGCTCGTGCACCCCGGCCGCGTGCAGGACGCTGGAGTGCTCGACCGCGCTGGTGACCAGATGGCGGCCGGTACGGCGCCGCCCGTGTAGGGTGCCGAGCACGCCGAGATGCACGGCCTGCGTGCCGGACGAGGTGAACGACACCTCGTCAGGACGCGCGCCGAGCGCCTCTGCCACCTCCGTGCGGGCCTGCTCGAGCAGCATGTGCGCGCGGCGGGCCTGGTTGTAGAGCCGTGCCGGATCGGCCCAGCCGACGTCCAGGGCCGCCAGATACGCCTCGCGTGCCTGGGGGTGAAGCGGCTCGGTGGAGGCCGCGTCGAAGTACGCCACGCGACTTATCGTCCCACTCCCGGCGCGCCATCGAGGGGGCGGGCGGGAGGGCGGGGCCCCTCCGCGCTAATGTGTCTGCAATCAGCTGTGCATTTGGAAATACGAGCGCCCAGGAGTGACTCCTGGGCTTCATCTGTGGGGTAGGCGATCCGTGAGTCCGACTCGCCGTTCGACGCGGCGTTCGTTGGTCCGGGGCAGAGTGCCACGCGCCGCCGCTTTGGCGTTGCTGCTGGCCTCCGCTACGGCGTGTGCGAATGATGTCCCCGAGGCCGACTGGTCCAGCGGCCTCCTGCCGAAGGGCGTGACCGAGCAGGGCAATGTCGTCGAGAGCCTCTGGAACGGGGCCTGGATCGCCGCTCTCGCCACCGGTGCCGTCGTCCTGGCCCTGATCCTTTGGGCATGCGTCTTCCACCGCAAGCGGAACAAGTCGGCCGAGCTGCCGCCGCAGGTTCGCTACAACCTGCCGATCGAGATCTTCTACACGCTCGTTCCGCTGGTCATGGTGTCGGTGTTCTTCTTCTACACCGCGCGTGACAGCAACACGCTGGAGAAGGTGTCGGCCACTCCCGACGTCAAGGTGAAGGTCGAGGCCTTCCAGTGGAGCTGGCGCTTCACCACCGAGGTCGGCGGCAAGAAGCTGACGCCCGTGGTGGGCCAGCCGGTCAGCGACTACAGGCAGGGACCGCAGCTCGTGCTGCCCGTCGGCAAGACGGTCCAGTTCGACCTGTCCTCGCCTGACGTGATCCACTCCTTCTGGGTGCCCGCGTTCCGGTTCAAGCGTGACGTGATCCCCGGCATCAAGGAGGGCAACCCCGGCAGGGTCTTCGAGGTCAAGACGCTCAACGAGCCCGGCGTTTACGCAGGTCGTTGCGCGGAGCTGTGCGGCGTCGACCACAGCCGCATGCTGTTCTCGGTGAAGCTCGTTGCGCAGGATGAATACGACAAGTACCTCGCACAGGCCGGGAGCACCCAGTGACCGCCATCCAAGAGCCGATCACCACGGCGCGACCGACTCCCAAGGGCCGGATCATCGCGAAGTGGCTTTCCTCGACCGACCACAAGATCATCGGTCACCTGTACCTCATCACGTCGTTCGCGTTCTTCCTGATCGGCGGCGTGATGGCGCTGATCATGCGCGCCGAGCTGGCGCAGCCGGGCCTGCAGTTCACCTCGAACGAGCAGTTCAACCAGCTGTTCACCATGCACGGCACGATCATGCTGCTGATGTTCGCGACGCCGCTGTTCGCCGGCTTCGCCAACGAGCTGATGCCGCTGCAGATCGGCGCCCCCGACGTGGCGTTCCCGCGGCTGAACATGGTCAGCTACTGGCTCTACCTGTTCGGCAGCATCATCGCGGTGTCCGGGTTCTTCACCCCCAACGGCGCGGCCAGCTTCGGCTGGTTCGCCTACACGCCGCTGTCGAACGCGATCAGCTCGCCGGGACTCGGCGGTGACCTGTGGATCATGGGCCTGGCGCTGTCCGGCCTGGGCACGATCCTCGGCTCGGTCAACTTCATCACCACGATCATCTGCATGCGCGCGCCGGGCATGACCATGTTCCGGATGCCGATCTTCACCTGGAACGTGCTGCTCACCAGCATGCTCGTGCTGATGGCCTTCCCGGTGCTGGCCGCCGCGCTGCTCGCCCTGGAGGCCGACCGCAAGCTCGGCACCCACATCTTCGCCAGCGAGACCGGAGGCGCGCTGCTCTGGCAGCACCTGTTCTGGTTCTTCGGCCATCCCGAGGTGTACATCATCGCGCTGCCGTTCTTCGGCATAGTCACCGAGGTCCTGCCGGTCTTCAGCCGCAAGCCGATCTTCGGTTACATCTCCCTGGTCGCCGCGACCATCTCCATCGCCGGTCTGTCGATCACGGTCTGGGCGCACCACATGTTCCCGACCGGGCAGGTGCTGCTGCCGTTCTTCTCGTTCATGACGTTCCTCATCGCGGTGCCGACGGGCGTGAAGTTCTTCAACTGGATCGGCACGATGTGGCGGGGACACCTGTCGTTCGAGTCGCCGATGCTCTACTCGGTCGGCTTCCTGGTGACCTTCCTCCTGGGCGGCCTGACCGGCGTCATCCTGGCCTCGCCGCCGCTCGACTTCCACATCTCCGACACCTACTTCGTGGTCGCCCACTTCCACTACGTGGTCTTCGGCACCGTGGTGTTCGCGATGTTCGCCGGCTTCTACTTCTGGTGGCCCAAGTTCACCGGCAAGATGCTCGACGACCGGCTCGGCAAGCTGCAGTTCTGGCTGCTGTTCATCGGCTTCCACACGACGTTCCTGGTCCAGCACTGGCTCGGCGTGCTCGGCTTCCCGCGCCGCTACGCCGACTACAGCCCGGCCGACGGCTTCACCGACCTCAACATGATCTCGTCGGTGGGCGCGTTCGTCCTGGGCATCTCGGTGCTGCCGTTCTTCTACAACGTCTGGAAGACCGCGCGCAGCGCGCCCAAGGTCACCGTGGACGACCCGTGGGGCTACGGCGGCTCGCTGGAGTGGGCCACCTCGTGCCCGCCGCCGCGGCACAACTTCACCTCGCTGCCGCGCATCCGCTCCGAGCGGCCCGCGTTCGACCTGCACTACCCGCACGTTTCGGCCAAGCAGGAGGTTGAGGCCTGATGAAGGTACAGGGTTGGCTGTTCCTGCTCTGCGGCCTGTTCTTCGCCGCCGTCGACGTCGCCTACTGGTTCTGGACCAAGTCGGCGACCGGGCAGGGCGAGCCGGTCGGCACCACGGCCATGGCCATCTCGGTCGGCTTCGCCTTCATGATCGGCTACTACCTGATGTTCACGGCGCGCCGCATCGGCGACCAGCCGGAGGACAACAAGCAGGGCGAGATCAGCGACGGCGCCGGTGAGATCGGCTTCTTCAGCCCGAGCTCCTGGTGGCCGCTGTTCCTCTGCCTGGCGGCGGCCTTCGCCTTCGCCGGGTTCGCGATCGGCCTCTGGATGTTCCTGATCGGGCTGTTCATGGTCGTCATGGCCATGATCGGGTTCGTTTTCCAGTACTACCGGGGCAACTTCTCCCACTGAGCCTGCGATAACGGGTGTTCTCCTCCGAACCGGGGGAGGGCACCCGTTTTTCGCGTTTTTTACCGCTTGCCATACGTGGCGTTTCGCTCACTGAGGGTAGTAACGGGACGTGAGCGGAGTGATCACATACGGGGGAGTTGTCGTGGGGCGCGTAACGACTGGATCGGCCGGGCTGCTGGCCCTGGCACTGGCGACCGCGTGCTCAGCGAGCAACGCGGCCGGAGCGGACGAGGGCCCGAGCCCGGTGGCGGCCGCGGCGGGAACCACCACCGTGTCGGTCGTCCCGGCCAACCAGGCGGTGAACATCGGCACCGACGAGACCGTGATCGTCGCCGCGCCGGGCGGGGGCACGCTGAAGAGCGTCCGCGCCACCGGCCCCGGCATCACGCTGCCCGGCGTGCTCAGCGCCGACGGCACCCGCTGGCGCAGCACCCGCACCACCAAGCCGGGCACCACCTACACGATCGCCGTCACGACCGGCGACGGCAAGCAGACCACCAGCACGTTCACCACGGTCAAGGCCACCAAGAGCTTCGAGATCGAGCAGCTGACCCCGCACAAGGACAACACCGGCCTGACCGTCGGCGTCGGCATGCCCATCATGATCGCCTTCGACCGGGCCATCACCGACCGGGTCAACGTCGAACGCAACCTCTACGTCAGGGCGAGCAAGCCCGTCGAGGGCGCCTGGCACTGGTTCGACGACCGGCACGTGGACTTCCGCCCCAAGACGTACTGGCCGGCGCACACCAAGGTCCGCCTCGAAGCGCGCCTGGCCGGCGTGCGCGGCGCCCCCGGCATGTACGGCAAGCGCGACCACGTCCTCGACTTCAAGATCGGCCGCGAGCAGATCACCAAGGGCAGCACCGACACCCACTACCTGACCGTGCGCCGCGACGGCAAGAAGATCCGCGACATCCCGATGAGCGCCGGCCAGGGCGGAGTCTGGAAGTACCACACGACCTCCGGCGTCCACCTGGCGATGTCCCGCGAACCGGTCACCGTCATGATCTCGCCCGGCATCGGCCCCGGCTCGGCCGGCTACTACCGCATGGTCGTCTACAACACGGTCCGCATCTCCAACAGCGGCGAGTACGTCCACAGCGCCCCGTGGTCCGTCGGCTCCCAGGGCTACTCCAACGTCAGCCACGGCTGCGTGAACATCAGCCCGACCAACGCCTCCTGGTTCATCAGGAACACCCTGATCGGCGACCCGATCATCATCACGGGCACGCCGCGCAAGCTGGAGCCCACCAACGGCTGGGGCCACTGGCAGGAGGACTGGAAGCAGTGGCTGCAGTGGAGCTCGATCAAGGCGGGCCGCACCGACGCGATGTAGCGCCGCCGGTCATGTAGAGAACGCGCGTGCCGTTCCGACTCTCCCGTGAAAGCAGGAGAGACCTCTTCCGCGAAAGCGGGGGAGACGACGGAAGGACGCGCCATGACGGCGACGAAAGCGGGACGCCGCGAATGGATCGGGCTGGCGGTGCTGGCCCTGACCTCACTGCTGGTCTCCATCGACGTGTTCGTGATGCTGCTGGCCCTGCCGCACCTGGCGGCCGACCTGGGCGCGAGCAGCACCCAGCAGTTGTGGATCACCGACATCTACGGGTTCGTGCTGGCCGGGTTCCTGGTGACGATGGGCACGCTCGGGGACCGGATCGGCCGCCGCAGGCTGCTGCTGATCGGCGCCGCGGCCTTCGGCCTGGCCTCGGTCGCGGCCGCCTACTCCACCAGCCCCGGCATGCTGATCGCCGCGCGGGCGCTGCTGGGACTGGCCGGGGCGACGCTGGCGCCGTCCACGCTCGCGCTGATCAGCAACATGTTCACCGACGCCCGCCAGCGAGGGCTGGCCATCGGGGTATGGCTGGCCTGCTTCATGGGCGGCGCAGCGCTGGGCCCGATCGCCGGCGGCGCGCTCCTTGAGCACTTCTGGTGGGGTGCGGCGTTCCTGCTGGGCGTGCCCGCGATGGTGCTGCTGCTCATCCTCGGCCCGGTGCTCCTGCCCGAGTACCGCGCCCCATCGGCCGGCCGGATCGACCTCGTCAGCGTCGCACTCTCGCTGGCCGCCATCCTTCCGGTGATCTACGGCCTCAAGGAGATCGCCAAGCACGGCTTTCAGCCTGCCGCCCTCGCCTCCCTCGCCGTGGGCCTGGCCATGGGCATCCTGTTCGCCCGCAGACAGGGCAGGCTCGCCCACCCGCTGCTGGACCTGAAGCTGTTCACCCGCCGTGCCTTCAGCACCGCCCTGGCCGGCATGATGGCCGCCACCCTGCTGATGGGCGCGCTCATGCTGTTCCTCACCCAGCACCTGCAACTCGTCGAGGGCCTGTCGCCGCTGGCCGCCGGCCTGTGGATGCTGCCCGCCGTAGCCGCCAACGGCGTCAGCTTCCTGCTCTCGCCGCTGCTCGCCCGCCGCGTCCGCCCCGCCTACCTCATCGGGTACGGCCTCGCCGTCTCGGTCACCGGCCTCCTGGTCATCACCCAGGTGGACGCGGTCTCCGGCCCGCTGACGTTGGCGACCGGCTGGATCCTGATCAACCTGGGCGCGGGCCCCCTGGTGACCCTGAGCACCGACCTGGTAGTGGGCTCGGTCCCGCCGGAGAAGGCAGGCTCGGCCGCGGCCCTGAACGAGACCAGCGGCGAACTCGGCTTCTCCCTGGGCATCGCCATCCTGGGCAGCCTGGGAGCCGCCCTCTACCGAGGCTCCCTCACCCTGCCCGACTCCCTGGCCCCAGCCGTGGAGACGGCCTCCAGAGACACGCTGGCGACCGCACTGGCCGCCGCCGAAGGAGTGGGCGGAGAAACGGCCGCAGCCCTCGTGACGACCGCCAGAGAGGCCTTCACGACCAGCCTGAACGTGGTGGCATTGGTCGCCGCGGTGGCCCTGGCCGCCATGGCCATCCTGATAGCCCGTCTCCTCCGCCACATCCCACCCACCCAGCCGGCCTCAACAGAGGAACTCACCCAGGCAGCCCACTAACCCCTCGAACCAACCCAGATCACCCTTGAGACCCCTGATTCGGAAGACCTGTGGGAGGGGTGTCCGTGAGACGGGCACCCCACACGGGTTTGCACGCCGAGGCGTGGATGCCAGTGAGACGGAGACCCGCACGGTTTCTGCGGCGCCGCGCGGTGGGGTGGTGGTCGGTGGAGGTCGGCGCCGTTGGGCGGTGGCCGGGGTGGGGCACGGTGGCCGGTCAAGGGCGGAGTCGTAGCGGCGAGCGACCCTGTGAGCCCTCACGACCGGCGCTCGACAGACCTCAGCTCACGACGGCGAGTCCGGGCAACCACGGCGAAGCCGTAACAGATAGAAGAGCCCTTGATTGTCACAACGGCCGATGAGAACGACTGGTCTCGATCCAGCGGTCCAAGGTGGCGGCGGCGCGGCCGGAGTCGATGGCTTGGACGGCGCGCGCATAGCCGTCGATCATGGCCGAGTCGAGGTCGTCGCCCGCACCGTCGAGCGCGACCAGCGCCGCGGCCGTGTTGAGCAGGACCGCGTCGCGGATCGGGCCCTTGTCGCCGCGCAGCAGGTTGTGCACCGCCTGGGCGTTGAAGTCGACGTCGCCGCCGCGCAGCGCGCCCACCTCGGCACGCGGGATGCCCAGCACCGCCGGGTCGAACGTGGTCTGCGTGGCGGTGCCGTCCCTGACCACCCACACCGTGGACGTGGTCGCGATGGTGAGCTCGTCGAGGCCGTCGTCGCCGCGGAAGACCAGCGCCGAGACTCCGCGCTCGGCGAACACCCCGGCCAGCACCGGCAGCATGTCGGAGTCGTAGACGCCGATGGCCTGCGCGGTGGGGCGGGCGGGGTTGGTGAGCGGGCCCAGGAAGTTGAAGACGGTGGGGACGCCCAGCTCCTTGCGCGGCGGACCGGCGAAGCGCAGCGCCGGGTGGTAGACGGGCGCGAAGCAGAAGGCGATGCCGGCCTCGCGCGCCACGCCGGCCGTCTGCTCGGGCGTCAGGTCCAGGCGGATGCCCAGGTGCTCCAGCACGTCGGCGGCGCCGCACGAGGAGGATGCGGCCCGGTTGCCGTGCTTGACGACGCGGGCGCCCGCGGCGGCGGCCACGATCGCCGCCATCGTGGAGACGTTCACGGTGTGGGCGCGGTCGCCGCCGGTGCCCACGACGTCCACCACGGGACCGTCCACGTGGAGCGGGGTGGCCAGGTCGAGCATGGTGCGCGACAGGCCCACGACCTCGGCCACGGTCTCGCCCTTGGCCCGCAGCGCGATCGCGAACCCGGCGATCTGGGCGGGGGTCGCGGACCCCGACATGATCTCCCGCATGGCCCAGGCCGTCTCGTCCGCGGTGAGGTGCTCTCCGGCGAGGAGGGCTGACAGCAGGGCCGGCCAGGTCGTGCGGGAGTCCATCGTCGGGTACCTACTTCGCGTTGAGTCGGGAGGAGGAACGGCGGCGCATGAGACCGGCGACGGCGTCGGCCAGCACGATCGGCTCGATCGGCTGGGGGACCACGGCGTCGGCCTTGGACCAGTCGGCCAGCCAGCGGTCGTCGCGGCGGGCGATGATGAGGCAGATGGGCGGGCAGTCGTAGACCTCGTCCTTGGCCTGGCGGGAGACGCCCATGCCGCCCGCGGGCTGGGTCTCGCCGTCGAGCACGGCCACGTCGATCTCGCCGGAGCCGAGCCACTGGTGCACCTTGGGCTCGGTGGCGCACTCGACGATCTCCACGAACGGCACGTCGGCCGCAGGGCGGCGCCCGATCGCCTGCCGCACCTTGTCCCGGGTGCCGGCGTCGTCGCTGTAGACGAGGACCTTCATGGTCTCGTCGGTGCTCCCAGTGGTGCTCACTGCTGCGCTCGCTATCGGTCGTAGAGGTAGGGTCAACTGGATCGTACCGGGGGCGTGGGACGGAATCCCAGGCCGCCGGGCCCGGCGGGTGATTTGCCCCAATTATCCCAGGTTGGTGGCGTGTTTGTTCCTGCTAACGGGGGGTCGTGCGCCGGACCGACCACAGGAACCGCAATAATGCTGCCCGTGGCGACAGCATCCGCAATAACTTCGACGACGACAGCACATTCGTCGCGCAGACCGAACCTGGTCAGCGTCGGGACGATCGTGTGGCTGTCCTCTGAGCTCATGTTCTTCGCGGCGCTGTTCGCGATGTACTTCACCATCCGGTCGGTGAGCATCGGTGACGGCTTCGAATGGGGCCCGTCCCTCCAGCCTGCGGGCACGGAGGCGGCTGCTCACCTGAACATCCCGTTCGCGACGGTCAACACGATCATCCTGGTTCTGTCTTCCGTGACGTGCCAGCTGGGCGTGTGGGCCGCGGAAAAGGGCCAGGTCGGCAAGCTCCGATTCTGGTACTTCGTCAGCTTCCTCATGGGCGCGGTCTTCGTGGCCGGCCAGCTGTATGAGTACGCGGAGCTGGCGAGCGAGGGCGCGACCCTGTCGGCGAACGCCTACACCTCGGTGTTCTACCTGACGACGGGCTTCCACGGCCTGCACGTGACCGGTGGCCTGATCGCGTTCCTGTTCATGCTGGGACGCACGTACGCCGCGAAGCGCTTCACGCATGAGCAGGCCACCAGCGCGATCGTCGTGTCCTACTACTGGCACTTCGTCGACGTCGTCTGGATCGGTCTTTTCGCGACCATCTACATCATTCGTTAAGGAACGGGATCTCTGTGACTAGGACCACCGCCTGGCGGCGGCATCCCCTCGCGAGATATGCCGTCCTGGTACTGGCCTTGGCGCTGATCGGGGTGGCTTACGCCACGCTCGTCCAGGGAAGCCGGCCGGCGGACGCGGCTCTCGCGTCCGGAAAGCTCGACGACGTCGCACAGGGCAAGAGCCTCTTCCAGGCCCACTGCTCCAGCTGCCACGGCCTCAGCGCGGAGGGCACCTCCACGGGCCCCACGCTCGTGGGCGTGGGCGCCGCGGCCGTCGACTTCCAGGTGAGCAGCGGCCGCATGCCGGCAGCGAACCCCGGCGCCCAGGCGCCGCGCAAGCCCACCCCTCGGTGGGTGAACGAGGAGACGACCCGCCAGCTGGCCGCATACGTGCAGTCGCTGGGCGGCGGGCCGACGATCCCCTCCAAGGACCAGGTCGACCCGGCCATGGGCAACGCGGCCAAGGGCGGTGAGCTCTTCCGCGCCAACTGCATCCAGTGCCACAACTGGGGCGGCGCCGGTGGCGCGCTGACCCGGGGCAAGTACGCCCCCAGCCTCAACGAGTCCTCTCCTCAGCAGATCTACGAGGCGATGGTCACCGGCCCGCAGGCGATGCCGGTCTTCAACGACACGACGATCACGCCGCAGGAGAAGCGCGACATGATCGCCTACATCACCGAGGTCCGCTCCCAGAGGGACCCCGGAGGGTTCGGTCTGGGCCGCATCGGCCCGGTCACCGAGGGTCTCGTGGCGTGGGTCGTGGGTATCAGCTTCATGGCGCTCGTCGCCATCTGGATCACCGCGAAGAAGCGGAAGAAGTCATGACAGACAACGAGCACGAGATCGAGCAGCCGGACGAACGCGTACCCAAGCGTGTCATCGGCACCCCCGCACCGGGCACCTCGATGCTTGGGGCCAAGGAGACCGTCGAGGACGCCGACGTACCCGGCGTGATGATCCCCGACGAGAAGTCGGCGCGTAAGGCAGAGAAGATCGTGGCGCTCTGCTTCACGATCACGTTCCTGTCGGCGATCGCCTTCATCATCCTCTACGTGCAGATCCAGGTCGGCACGCCGGAGTCGACGGGCCAGTCCAACCTGGCCCTCGGCGGCACGCTGACGCTGGCGCTGCTCGGACTGGCCGTCGGCATCACCGTGTGGGTGCGGTCGATCATGCCGAAGTACAACCTGATCCAGGAACGCCACGACCTGGCCACGGACGAGACGACCCGTGAAGAGGTCGCCGACACGTTCCTGCAGGGCGCCAACGAGAGCGGCTTCGTCAAGCGGCCGCTCCTTCGCCGCACGCTGCTGCTGGCCTCCGCGCCGCTGGGCCTGCTGCCGCTGGTACTGCTGCGCGACCTCGACAACTCCAAGATGACCGGCGCCAACTTCAACAAGCTCCTGCGCCACACCGTCTGGGCGGAGACGCGCAAGAAGCCGATGAAGCTCATCGTCGAGGGCACCGGGCAGCCGATCCGCGCCGCGGACTTCAACTCGCCGGGCGGCATCCTGTCGGTCGTGCCCGAGGGCTACGAGCACGACATGAACGCTCTGGCCAAGGCCACGCTGATCCTGATCAAGTTCAGGCCGGAGGACCTCAAGCCGGGCACGAACAAGAACTGGACGCACGACGGGATCGTGGCCTATTCCAAGATCTGCACGCACGTCGGCTGCCCCGCGGCCCTCTACGAGCAGACCACGCACCACATCCTGTGCCCGTGCCACCAGTCGACGTTCGACGCGGCCGACGGCGCCAAGGTCATCTTCGGTCCGGCCGCGCGGCCGCTGCCGCAGCTGAACATCGGTGTCGACGCCGAGGGCTTCCTGATTGCCAAGGATGACTTCAATGTCCCCGTCGGGCCCAGCTACTGGGAGCGCGGTGACGCCGAGCAGGCGGCCAGGGAAGGGAGCACGGCATGAGTGAGCTCACGTCAGTGCCCAAGGCCATCAGCGGGCCGTCGAGCTTCCTCGACGACCGGCTGGGGGCGGGCAACTTCCTCAAGCGCAACCTCCGCAAGATCTTCCCGGATCACTGGACGTACCTGCTGGGCGAGGTCGCGCTCTACTCGTTCATCATCCTGCTGCTGACCGGTACGTTCCTGACGCTGTGGTTCAAGCCGGGCATGGAGCACGTGATCTACGACGGCTCCTACGCCCCGCTCAAGGGTGTCGGGATGTCCCAGGCGTACGCGTCGTCGCTGGAGATCAGCTTCGACGTGCGTGGCGGCCTGCTGATGCGGCAGATGCACCACTGGGCCGCGCTGCTGTTCGTGGCCAGCATGATGGTGCACATGCTGCGGGTGTTCTTCATGGGCGCCTACCGCAAGCCGCGCGAGCTGACCTGGCTCATCGGCGTCATCCTGCTCACGCTGGCGCTGGCCGAGGGCCTGACCGGCTACTCGCTCCCGGACGACCTGCTGTCCGGCGCGGGCCTGCGCATCACCGAGGGCGTGGCGATCTCGCTGCCGCTGGTCGGCACGTACATCACGTTCTTCCTGTTCGGCGGTGAGTACCCGGGCATGGATGTCATCTCCCGGTTCTACTCGCTGCACATCCTGCTCATCCCCGGCATCCTGCTCGCGCTGATCGGCGCCCACGTGGTCCTCACCTGGGTCCAGAAGCACACGCAGATGCCCGGCCGCGGCGCCAACAACCACAACGTGGTCGGCGCGCCCTTCTACCCGGCCTTCATGCTCAAGGCCGGGGCGATGTTCCTGTTCACCTTCGCGCTCGTCGCGGGGCTCGGGACGTTCGCCCAGATCAACCCGATCTGGATCTTCGGGCCCTACAACCCGGCGGACATCTCGGCAGGATCGCAGCCCGACTTCTACATGGGCTTCCTGGAAGGCTCGCTGCGGCTCATGCCCGCCTGGGAGATCAACCTCTTCGGCACGGCCCACGCGGGCACGCTGCCACTGAGCGTGATCATTCCGGCGTTGCTGCCGATGGGCATCATCATGACGGGCCTGGCGCTGTATCCGTTCCTGGAACGCTGGGTGACCGGCGACCACCGCGCCCTGCACGTCTCCGACCGCCCCCGCAACAACCCGCACCGGACCTCGATCGGCATGTCGGCCATCGTGTTCTACGGCGTGCTGTGGCTGCTGGGCGCCAACGACGAGCTGTCGGCCAACTTCCAGATCAGCCTCAACGTGACCACCTACGTGGGCCGCGTGCTGGTGCTGGTCGGGCCGGTGCTGGCGTACATCATCACCTACCGGATCTGCCTCGGACTCCAGCGCTCCGACGCCGCGGTCATCGGCCACGGCGTGGAGTCGGGCGTCATCAAGCGGCTGCCGCACGGTGAGTTCATCGAGGTGCACACGGCCCCGATCGACACGGTCGAGGACTCGCTGCGCGCCAAGGAGCCGGTGCCGATGCTGCCGGTCGAGGAGGACAGCGCGGGCATCCCGCCCAAGGGGATGCGCGGGCCGCTGGGCAAGCTGCGCGCGGCCATGTCCAAGTCGTACGGCGGGGAGAAGATCCCTCTCGACGACGGCCACGGTCACGGCCACGACGACGACGAACATGCCGCCGTCGGCTCCGGCGACGACAAGTCCATCACCAGGCACTAGTTCACTCGCATAACACGAAGGGCCCGAATCACACGTTCGGGCCCTTCGTGCTTTCCTGCCGCGTTGTGGTGAGGGAGGCTGCGCCGATCGGAAGATCCGGAAGATCCGGGCACAAGACGTCGCGGGTTCGCGGGCAACCAAGGGAGGTTGTGGGTTCGCGGGCGCGTGTTACCCGTGGCCGTTGCGGCGGGGCGTTGTCCGACGTGAGAAGCGATCCCCCGACCTGCGCGAGCCCACGGCGGCGGGTGGTGGGGGCGTGGCCGGCCGTAATGGAGAAAGAGCCTTAAGGACCGTGCGGCGAGGATGCCATCAGGGCCGTCAGGAGCGACAGGGAAGAAAAGCTAGTCGGTCTCGGGCAGGCCGATGGAGAACGCAGACTCCAGGTCGTGTTTGGAGTAGGTGCGGAAGGCGATGTGGGTTTCGGTGTGGAGCACGCCGGCGACCTTGTTCAGGCGGCCCGGGATGACCTCGGCGATCTGCTCGTAGGCAGACACGCGGACCATGGCCAGCAAGTCGTATTCGCCGGTGATGGAGTAGACCTCGCTGACCCCGTCGATCTCGGCGATCGTCTGCGCGACCTCCGGGATGCGGTCGACTTCGGCGTTGATGTGAACGATTGCCGTGACCATGGCTGCCACCTTATCGCAGCGCCTTGTGGTCGAGTCCGCGGTAGGCCAGGTCGATGCGGGCCTTGTGGCGGGCGGCGCCGCGGGCGGGCAGGCTCCATTGGCCGTCCACCTCCACGAGGCGGGTGCCGGGGGACTCCAGCCAGCGCAGGATGCACTCCGTCTCCTCGGCGGTGGCGGCGTGGGTGGGGCCGGGGCCGGGGATGACGGTTTCGGCGGTGGCGACCAGTGACTCCACGTAGGGGACGGGGTGGGTGCCGCGGGGCATGACGCCGGCGGCGGCGAGGCGGCCGTAGCGGATGACGTGGATGTCCCAGCCGCCGTCGAAGGCGGGGCTGGCGGCGACCATCTGCGGGATGCCCGTCAGCGCGGCCAGGCGTTGCATGCGGGCCGCTGCGCGGATGAACGTGGCCAGGCGGTCGCGGTCGACGGAGGCCTCCTCGTAGCGCTGCTCGACCGACAGGCGTTCCATGCGGGCGCTGACGGCGGTGTAGACGGCGCCGGCGTCGTGTTGCATGGCGCGTCTGGCCGCCTCGGTGTGCAGGGAGTAGTCGGCGGGGCTCTCGTGGCCGGCGCACGGGGCGCCGCAGCGGCCCATCTCGTGCAGGACGCAGGCGGCGACGCGGGTGGAGGCGGTCAGGCGCTGGGTGCACTGGCGCAGCGGGACGGCCTCGTGCAGGGCCGTCCTGGCGTCGTCGGCGGCTCTGGCGCTGCTGAAGGGGCCGAGGTACGCGGCGTCGTCGTCACGCACCTCGCGCACGATCGAGAGCCTGGGGAAGGGCTCCTGGGTCAGCTTCAGCCAGACGACCTTCTCGGGGAAGCGGGAGCGGCGGTTGTAGCGGGGTTTGGCGCCGCCGATGAGGCGCAGCTCGCGTACCTCGGCCTCCAGGGCGGTGGCGCAGACCACGTGGCGCACGCGTTCGGCGATGCCGATCATCTCGCGCACCCTCGGGCGGGTCTCGCTGGCGGTGAAGTAGGAGCGGACGCGGTTGCGCAGGTTGTTGGACTTGCCGATGTAGAGGACCTCGCCGCGTTCGTCCTCGAACAGGTAGACGCCGGGGGCGTGCGGCACCGACTCGGCGAGGTGGCGCTTGCGCTGCTGCTCGGGTGTGGGGGCGCGGACGAACGACTTGAGCTCCTCCAGCGTGTGGACCTGGAAGGAGCCGGCCCGGCCGATCAGGCCGTGCAGGACGTCCACGGTGGCCCGCGCGTCCTGCAGGGCGCGGTGGCAGGGCTCGGTGGGGCTGCGGAAGAAGCGGGCGAGCGTGCCGAGCTTGGCGTTGGGCACCTCGTCGCGGGTGAGCACGCGGCGGGCCAGGTCGACGGTGTCGACCACCGGGTTGAGCGGGGGCGGATAGCCGAGCGCGGCGCAGGCGGCCTTGATGAAGCGGGTGTCGAACCCGGCGTTGTGGGCGACCAGGACGGCGCCGCTGACGAACTCCAGGAAGCTCGGCAGCACCGACTCGATGCGCGGGGCGGCCACGACCATGGCGTCGGTGATGCCGGTCAGCACCGAGATGAACGGCGGGATCGGTCCACCCGGGTCGACCAGCGTGGAGAACTCGCCCAGCACCTCGCCCGCCTTGACCTTCACCGCGCCTATCTCGGTGATCGCGTGCTCGGCGGGGGATCCGCCGGTCGTCTCAAGGTCGAAGACGACGAACGTGACTTCGCTGAGGGGAGTGCCTAGCTCGTCGAGAGTGCCTTGAACCGCGTCCACGAACCAAGACCATAGAAGGGGGGACCGACAGTTATCCGCCCGCATCCCCTGTCCGGCCGATCGGATCGGGGTTCGGGAGCGTACCTGACCGATAAATCACGATCTTTCGTTAGTCTCCTACCTATGTCCGGGGGACGACTCGCCAACAGGTACGCCCTGCTCCGGCCGCTCGGCAGCGGCGGCATGGGCCGCGTCTGGCTGGCACGAGACGAGATGCTTGATCGCGAGGTCGCGGTCAAGGAGCTCACGCTGCCCGAACACCTGGCCCCGCGCGAGCGCCACGAGGCCGTGACCAGGGCGGTGCGCGAGGCCCAGGCCACCGCCCAGCTACGCCACCCGGGGATCGTCGCGCTGCACGACGTCATCGTCGAGCACGACCGGCCCTGGCTGGTGATGGAACTGCTGCGCGGCCGCGACCTCGGCGCGCTGGTGGCCGCCCAGGGACCGTTGCCGCCCGCCCAGGTCGCCCGGATCGGCGCCGAGACGCTCGACGCGCTGTCGGCCGCCCACGCCCGCGGCCTGCAGCACCGGGACGTGAAGCCGGGCAACGTGTTCCTGACCGACTCGGGCCGGGTGGTGCTGACCGACTTCGGCATCGCCCGCCAGGAGGGCCAGGCCACGCTGACCGAGCAGGGGCTGATGATCGGCTCGCCCGGCTTCATCGCGCCGGAACGCCTGGAGGGCCACCCCGGCGGCCCAGCGAGCGACCTGTGGTCCCTGGCCGCCACGCTCTTCCTGGCCGCCGAGGGCAGCCCGGTGTACGACGGGCCGGTGGCCGAGCGGATCAAGAACACGCTCACCAGGCCGCCCAGACCCGCCCGCGGCCCGCTCGGCCTCCTCCTGGCCGCCATGCTCGCCCGCGACCCCGCCGCCCGCCCGGACGCCGCCACAGCCCTGCACGCGCTGCGGCGACTGGCCGCCGGCCAGAACCCCGAGCTGCCCAGAGGCCACGACGCCACCGTGCCCACCCGCCGCAAGGGCGGGAGCCGGGTCTGGATCTGGATCGCCGCCGCGGCCGCCGTGCTGCTGGTGGCCGGTGTGGGCGGCTTCTTCCTGCTGCGGCCGGGGGAGAACGCGCCGCCGAGCGCGTACAACGTGCCGCTCGACCTGTGCAAGCTGCTCACCCCCGAGGAGGTGGGCACGCTGCTCGACACCCGCCAGGCGCCGGCGGTCAAGCCGTCGGCCGACGAGGTCGGGCCCAAGTGCGGATGGACGACGCCGGGCGCCGGCGTCGGCCTGCAGGTGCAGAAGGACTCCGACACGCCCGACCCCTGGCGGATGACCCCCGTCACGGCCGGCCGCCTCCTGACCAACCAGGAGCGCTACTGGAACCGGTCGGAGAAGCTCCAGTGGACCTGGCCGGAGATCGGGGTCAAGCAGAGCCTGCCGGCCAACCGCGGCGCCATCAGGAAGGTCACCGCTCCCGGCGAGGGCGGCTTCGCCTTCGAGCTGTCCGGCAAGACGGGGCGGATCCACAGCTCGTTCGTGCTCTTCAGGACGGCGAACCTGGTCGTGCAGGTCGAGTACACCACGATCAACAACAAGCCCACCGACGTCGAGATCAGGAACACCGCGCAGAAGGCCGCGCAACTGGTCGAACAGGGGCTGCGCCGTGCGAGCTGACGGCTCCGGCTCCTATCTCCTCGCCGGCCGCTACCGCCTCCTGGAGCGGCTCGGCGAGGGCGGCGCAGGCACGGTGTGGCGGGCGCTCGACGAGACGCTCCACCGTTCCGTCGCGGTCAAGCAGGTCAGGGTGCCGGGCGGGCTGAGCCCGCAGGAGCGCGCCGAGTTCGCCCACCACGCCATCCACGAGGCCAGGGCCGCGGGACGGCTGCGCGACCCGGCCATCGTGCTCATCCACGACGTGGTGCTCGACGGCGACCAGCCGTGGATCATCATGGACCTGTCGACCGGCCGCTCGCTCGACAAGGTCGTCAAGGAGCACGGCCCGCTGCCGCCCGGCCTGGTGGCGGCGATCGGGCTGCGCGTGCTGTCGGCGCTGGAGACGGCGCACGCCGCCGGGATCGTCCACCAGGACGTGAAGCCGGCCAACATCCTGCTCGACGCCGACGGCACCGCGATGCTCACCGACTTCGGCATCGCCGCCCCCGTCGGCGGGCGCGGCGACCGCTACGGCAGCGCGGGCTCGCCCGGCTACATGGCCCCCGAGCGGCTCAACGGCGAGGCCTCGGGGCCCGCCTCCGACCTGTGGTCGCTCGGCGCGAGCCTGTACACCGTGGTGGAGGGGCGCCCGCCGTTCGAACGGGCCATGCCCGCCGCGGTGGCCGCCGCCGTGCTGCTGCACGAGCCGCCCTTCCCGACGCGCGCGGGCCGGGATCTGGGCGGGCTGCTCATGGCGATGCTGGCCAAGGAGCCCGCCGCCCGGCCCACGGCCGCGCAGGTCCGCGCCGCGCTGTCGGGCGGGCCGCCGCCTCGGGTCCAGGTCTCCGGGCCGCGCCGGCGGCGGTGGCTGCTGCCCGCCGCGCTCGCCGCCGTTCTCGTGCTGGGGATCGGGGTCTGGTACGGCGTGGCCGTACTGACCGCTCCGGACGCCGGAAGGTACGCCGCGGCCCCCGACCCGTGCGCCCTGCTCCCGGCGTCCAAGGCGGCCGAGCTGCTCGCGACCTCGGCCAAGGCGGAGCGCACCCGCGAGGGGGAGTGCCGCTGGCGGGTCTGGCGGGGTTCGCGGCCGGCCCGCGAGCTGACCGTGCGCACCCGTGCCGAGCAGCCGCGCGGGGGCCTGGACGGGCCTGGCGCGGCCCGCGCGCTGTTCGACGCCGACCGGGCCAACAGCACCGCGTCGAAGGGGACCACGTTCCGGCTGACCACCGGCGAGGTCGCCGACGTGCCGGGCGTGGGCGAGGCGGCGTTCGGGCAGTCGACGTTCAAGAAGCACCTGACGGGGAGCAACGGGCAGGGCACCGCGCGGGTGCTGTTCCGCGACAGCAACCTCATCGGGGAGGTCCTGGTCTACGAGCAGGACGCCCGCGGGGTCGGCGCGGACGACAAGGACCTGGCCGCGCGGGCCGCGAAGGCCGTGGCCGGCGCCCTGAGGGGCTGATGCGCATGGGACAAAGCTGATGCCATGGGACCGCTGATGCGTGCAAGTGCCTTGCAAGCCCCATGACTAGCATGTTTCCCCACCGTTCCCGGGCAAGTCAGGAGTGACGCAGTGAACCCCGGTAGCCAGTTCGAGCCGCCGACCAACCCGTACCGCGGACCGTTCGAGCAGCCGACCATGCCGCCGGCCCAGCTGCCTCCGCCCCGTCGCAGGGGCTGGATCGTCGCCCTGGTCGCCGCCGTGGTCGTGCTGGTCCTGGGCGCGGGGGCGGTGGCGGCGCTCGTGCTCACGGGCAGGGCCACGCTGCCCGGCGTCCGGCCGACCGCGGCCAAGCCGACGGGCGTGCCGTCCGGCTCGGGCTCGGGCAAGCCGGCGGCGCCGTCCGCGCTGGACGTCTGCGCGATGGTGCCGCCCAAGGAGGCCGAACGGCTGGTGCCCGGCGCCACGGTCAGCGGCGACTCGCGCGACGCCCCCGACTCCTACACGATCTCCTTCACGTGTAACTGGGCCAACCGCCGCATCTCCTACAACGAGTTCTGGCGCAGCCGCGAGATCGACATCCGGGTCGAGCAGCACAAGGGCGAGGGCGCCAAGACCGGCCGTTCCATGGCCCAGAGCTCCTACGAGCTCGACCTCAGCGGCGCCAAGTACCGCGAGACCGCCAAGCCGGAGCTGCGCAAGGGCGAGAAGGAGTACATCTCCCCGATGCGGGAGATCCCGGGCGTGGGCGAGGGCGCCTTCGTGCAGTACACCTGGCGGCGCTCCGGCGACCTGCTCTGGTACTCCTTCGGCGAGGCCCAGGCCAGGAACGGCGACATGACCGTCAAGGTCAAGTTCCAGGCCAGCCAGCAGCCCAAGGACGCCCAGATGCTCACGAACGAGGGCACCAAGTCCATCAACGAGGAGAACGCCCTGCGCGAGGCGAGCGCCCTGGTCGGGCACGTGGTGAAGGGCATGGCTGCCTGGCAGGCGGCCAACCCGAACGTGCTGGCCCAGCCCAAGCCCAAGGTCTCCACCTCGCCCACGGCCCGGCCCACGCTGTCGCCCACGCCGGTGGCGGTCTTCCCGCCGGTGTGCCAGAAGGTCGCGCAGGTGGCGCTGGAGCTCGTCCCGGAGGGCGAGACCCGCGCCCGCGACGCCGAGGCCGGCCAGGAGCGCCAGAGCGAGTGCCGCTGGCTGAACAAGAAGATCCCCATGGAGGGCGCCGGCTACAAGCTGCGCAGCGCCATGATCACGATCCACGAGTTCACCAACCGGGCGGGCGCCGAGGACCAGGGCGCGGCCAGGGGCCTGTACGCGCGCAAGCGCGGCGCCAACCAGGAGATGGGCTTCGGCGGCATCACCTGGAGCAAGATCACGGATGTCAAGGACCTGGGCGACAGCGCCTTCAGCCAGTACGTCACGTTCAAGAAGGGGCTGCTCCACAACGGCAGCGGCACGGTCGTCCTGCGCGTCGGCGCCAAGGTGGTCCTGGTGGACTACGCCGGCGTGGACGTCCCCGAGGGCGCGGCGCCCAACTCCGCCAAGGCCCGGCTGCTGGCCGACAGGGAGGCCCGCGAGGGCGCGCTCAAGCTGGCCCGGGCCTTCGCCGCGGCGATGAAGGAGCAGCCGACCGGCAGCTGACCTCCTGCAATTGGGTTGCAAGTGCGATGGCTACGCTTATCGGTCGAAGTCGCGCTTTGCCCAGCACAGGGGCCTGGGCAAGGCGCGACTTTCTCACCGCCTGACGACGAACGGCTCCAGCAGCCCGGGCACCGCGACGGACGCCGTGCGCAGGCCCTCGTCCTGGGCGACGTCCAGAACGTCGTAGTGCCCCTTGCCCGCCGCCGTGGTCGCCGAGACCGTCAGCAGCCCGGCCCGGCGCTGGAAGAACGACTGGCGCACCGTCCACCCCACGATGCCCGAGCGGTCCAGCGCCACCGTGCTGCGCAGCGCAGAACCCGACCGGGTGAGCAGGTGCCTGGGCCCCAGCCCGTGCCCCAGCCCCCGGTACGCGTCCACCGCGAGCCCCAGCGCCACCGGCAGGGCCACGACCGGCGCCGCCCAGGCCCAGACCGGCACCCACGTAAACACCGCGTCCAGGACGCCCACAGCGGCGGCCAGCACCACCACGTACGCCACGGCCCAGCGCAGCCGCCTGAGCCTGGCCGCGCGCGGGTGGCGCAGCAGCACCGGGTGCTCCTCGCCGGGAAGCGCGCCGTAGACGGCCGCGGCCACCTGCCAGGCCAGCTCGCGCGGCATCGGCGGGGTGAGCGCGGCCACGTCCTCGGTCTCGTTGTCCTCGGCCTTGCGCAGGCCCGTCGCCACCGCCTTCACCTTGGCGCCGCCGCCCAGCCGCAGCAGCAACGGCTCGGCCACCTCCACGCCGCGCAGCCGCCGCTCCTCCAGCGTCAGCGAGCGGGTGGTCAGCAGGCCGCGGTGCAGGCGCAGCCGTCCGGGCTCGCGTTCCAGCCGGTAGCGTCCCCACGTCTCGGCGAAGAGCCCCAGCGCCCCCACCAGGCCCACGAACACGTTGGCCGCCACGAAGGCCAGCGCGGCCAGCCACGGGTGCGCCCGCACCCACGACCACGCCTGGGTCAGCGTGCCGTCGCTCACCAGGTTGAAGCCGAGCACGTCGAGCAGCTTGTAGAGCGCGCCGGCCACGATCGCGCCGCCCACGAACGTCCAGATGCTCAGCGGGGCGTACCTGATCCAGGCCCAGTCCAGCCGCGCCACCGCCGCGTCGGCCGCCGCGGCCGTCCCCTCCTGCGGGCGCTCCGTCTCCAGCAGGGTACGGCGCAGCTCCTCCGCCTCCGGCCTGACCAGCGGGTCGAGGGTCAGCTCCTTGCTCTCGCCGGTGTGCTCTCCGGTGCCGACCTTGACCACGGCCAGCCCGAACGCCCGCCGTACCGGATCGGCGGTGATGTCCACGCTGCGCACGCGGTCGAGCGGCACGGACCGGTGGCGACGCTCGGCGATGCCGGAGCGCAGTTCCAGGCGCTCGTCCGTCAGCCGCCAGCGGGTGGTGCGCAGGCGCAGCAGGTCGTAGACCGCCACGGCGGCCATGATGACGACGGCGGCGAGCGCGTTGACGCCGGCCACGGCGGGGAACGACCAGTTCTCGCCGAGCAGGATCCGGCCGAGCACCACGACGACGGGCACGATGACGGCCACCGACATCACCATCGAGGCGGCCACGCTTCTGCTCGCCAGCTTCCGCCAGCCGCCCTGTTCGGGCAGGATCTCCTGTTCCTGAGCGGTGGTCACGTGGCGTCTCCGGGAGTGGCCTGGGTGATCGCGGTCAGGCGCTCGGCGAGCCGTGCCGCCTGCTCGTGGTCGAGCGCCTCGATCTTGATGTGGCCGGCGGCCGAGGCGGTGGTCACCGTGACGTCGGCCAGCCCGAACAGCCGTTGCACCGGCCCCCGCGCGGTGTCGACCGTCTGGATGCGCGACATCGGCGCCACCCGCCAGGTGTGGGTCACCCAACCCTGGCGGGTGTAGACCGCGTCGTCGGTGACCTCCCAGCGCTGCACCCGGTAGTACGCACGCGGCGCCACCAGGGCCAGCACCAGGCAGATCACGACGAACGCGGCCACCACCAGCCCCAGCCACAACGGCCGGTCGGAGAAGAACCAGAACGCGGCGGCGGCAGCCGCGGCGAGTGGCACGGCCAGCAGCAACGACTGGACCGTCCACCAGGAGACGGCCCTCGGGTCGGCCTGGTGGCGCGGCGGGCGCAGGGCCAGCGTGCTCATCTCAGGCCTCCCGCTTCTTGGCCGCGCTCGTGGCGGCCAGGAGCGCGGCGCCGAGCACACCGAGGACGATGCTGGCGAACACCTCGTATCCGCTCAGGAACGACAGCCTGTTGACCAGCAGCAGGTCGTGCGCCCAGCTCCACCAGCCGAACAAGGTATTGATCACGCCGCCCGCTCCCTGCAGAAGCAGAAGCCAGCCGGCTATCTCGAGGACCACTCTCATGGCTCCAGCCTGGCCCCGGGCCCGTTGACGCCGCCTCGGCCGTAGGTTGAGCGACACATCGACTTTGGTCGCTGTCTTTCTGTCGTTGGAAGGCTCTAACCTCGGGAAACGATGAAGGAGTCGGACGGCGCCCGGGCACCCGGGCAGGAATATCGATGGGCGCTGCCCTCGGTCCTGCTCGGCGACGGCGAGGAGGGACGGCCGGTCAAGCGCTCGACGCGCGACTGGATCGTCGACACGCTCATGTTCGCGCTGGCCTGCGTCCTCACGCTGCTCACGCTGCCCGAGATCAGCCAGGTCCCCGAGCCGCTGCAGGCCACCGAGCAGGTGCTCGGCGCGCTGGCGTGCGCGTCGCTGTGGCTGCGGCGGCGCTGGCCGGTCACGCTGGCGCTCGCGCTCACCGTGCTGTCGACCGGGCTGGTGCTGGTGGGCGGGGCCTCGGCGGTGGCGATGTTCACCGTGGCCGTGCACCGCCCGTTCAGGATCTCCGCCCCGGTGGCCTTGGCGAACATCGTCACGCTCTTCCCCTTCGCCTACTTCCGGCCCACCCCCGATCTGGGCTTCTGGGGCACCTTCGTGCTGGGCGCCTCGATCGTGACCGCGCTGTTCGCCTGGGGGCTCATGGTGCGCGCCAGGCGGCAGCTCGTCTGGTCGCTGCGCGTCCAGGCCGACACCGCGGCCGAGCAGGCCAAACACCTCGAACGCGAGCGCATCGCCCGGGAGATGCACGACGTGCTCGCCCACCGCCTGTCGATCCTGAGCCTGCACGCGGGCGCGCTGGAGTTCCGCCCCGACGCCAAGCCAGCCGAGATCGCCAGGGCCGCCGCCGCCATCCGCGAGAGCGCCCACCACGCGCTGCAGGACCTCCGCGGCGTGATCGGCGTGCTGCGCCACTCCGCCGGCGACGACGACGTCCCCGACCGCCCGCAGCCCACCCTCGCCGACGTCAGCACCCTGGTGGCCGAGGGCCGCCAGGCCGGCATGGACGTCGCGCTGATCCTGCCCGACCAGGAGGGCGTCCCCGACGCGCTGGGCCGCAACGCCTACCGCATCGTCCAGGAGGCGCTCACCAACGCCCGCAAGCACGCCGCCGGCGCGCCGGTGACGGTGCGGGTCTCCGGCGGTCCCGGCGACGGTCTCACGGTGGAGGTGCGCAACCCGGTCGGGGTACGGCTCGGCCCGCGCATCCCCGGCGCGGGGGCCGGGCTGATCGGGCTGACCGAACGCGCGGAGTTGTCCGGCGGCCGTCTGGAGCACGGCCCGCGACCCGATGGGGACTTTCTGGTGAAGGCATGGCTACCGTGGACGACATGACCACCGCACCGATCCGCGTACTGATCGTCGACGACGACGCCCTGGTCAGAGCGGGGCTGTCGATGATCCTTTCGGGGGCGGGCGACATCGAGATCGTCGGCGAGGCGGCCGACGGCGCGCAGGTGCCGCCGAGCGTGGCCGAGCACCGGCCCGACGTGGTGCTCATGGACATCCGCATGCCGGGCGTCGACGGCCTGGCCGCCACCGAGGCCCTGCGGGCCACCGCGTCGCCGCCGGAGGTGGTGGTGCTGACCACGTTCCACGCCGACGCCCAGGTGCTGCGGGCGCTGCGGGCCGGGGCCGCGGGGTTCCTGCTGAAGGACATCCCGCCCGGCGACCTGGTGTCGGCGATCCGCAAGGTGGCGGCAGGGGAGCCGATCCTGTCGCCGGTGGTCACCCGGCAGCTCATCTCGCACGTGTCCGACGGGGGCGTGGGGCAGCGTACCGACCGGGCGCGGGCTCTGCTGGCCCGGTTGAGCGAGCGCGAGCGGGAGGTGGCCGTCGCGGTGGGGCAGGGCAGGTCCAACGCGGAGATCGGGGCCGAGCTCTACATGAGCGTGGCCACGGTGAAGGCGCACGTGTCGCGCATCCTCACCAAGCTGGAGCTCAACAACCGGGTCCAGATCGCGCTGACCGTCTACGACGCCGGGCCCTGATCGCCGGCGAGCATCCGCTCGATGGCGGCGCGGTGCATGACCAGGTCGTCGGGGTCCTCGGGGTCGGCCTGCTCGCCGAAGTGGATGCGCCGCTGCCAGACGCGGGCCATGATGATGCCGTGCCGGAGGGCGGCGTACATCTCGTAGAAGTCCATGTCGCGGGGCTGGTAGCCGGTTAGTTCCTGATATTTCCGGCAGACGTCGTCGCGGCGCATGAAGTCTGGCATGCCGGGCAGTTCCAGCATCTCCGCGATGTCCTGGAAGAAGCGGTGCAGGAAGATGATCCAGCCGAGGTCCAGCTCTCTCGGGGCCGCGGCGGCCATCTCCCAGTCCAGCACGGCCACCGGGCGGAAGTCCCGGTACATGACGTTCCCCGGCCGGGCGTCGCCCCAGGTCAGCACGTCGGGGCCGGGGTCCTCCGGCCAGTGCGCCTCCAGCCAGTCGAAGGCCCGTTCCAGCACGGGGATGCGGCGCCTGCCGTGCGCCCAGGCGTAGTAGGCGCGCTGGTCCTCCACGTGCGCCCGCAGCCCGGCGGCGCCGAGGAAGGCCAGTTCGGCGGGGCGGATGGGCGCCTCGTGCACGGCCGCCAGGATCGCGACGGTCTCGTCCTGAAGCGTCCGCGCGCCCTCGGGATCGGCCTCCAGCAGCCAGCCCTCGCACGTGTACGGCATGACGTCGGGCGGGACCAGGCCCTCCTCACGCTCCATCACGAAGAACGGCATCCCGAGCGGCGCCGGGTCCGGCTCGAACCACAGCGCCCGGGGCGCCGGCACCCCCGCGCGCTCGCGGGCCAGCCGCATGACCTCGAACTGGGCGCCGAGATCGTAGGCGGGGAAGACGGGCACCGCCTCGGCGGTGGGCGCCATGCGAGCGACGCACCGTGTGGGCTTTTCGGCCCATTGTGCTGTGAAAAATAACGTTTCGCTGGACATTCCATTGCCCGAAGGACGCTCCAGCTCCGACACCGGGACCGCCCGGCCGAGCTTGGCCCCGAGCCACGCGGACACCCGATCGTGCAGTTCCTCCAGGTCACGCGTGGAAGTGCGCATCTGCTCCGTCACCCTGGACCTCCCTGGCCTGGCACAGTCGTATACCGCCAACCAAGCGCTTGTCCAGATGCAACGCACAGTTACGGTTAGGTACGCGGCAGCCGTACCCTTGACTGAAAGAGCAAGGCGCGAAGGGACACAACGGGATGAGTTCAGCCGGTGAAGGCCTGTCTCGCCCGCTCCCTGAGCAGGTAAGACTTAACGTCGTCGACCTCGCGGCGCAGGTCCTGGGGTCGATGCCGGCCGCCATCGTGCCTCCGCCGCTGCGCGGGATCGCCAAGTTCGATCCGCGCAAGCGCGCGAAGCTCGGCAGCGCGCCCATCGCCGCTCAGCTGGAGAGCGACAAGGAGTTCCGCGAGGCCGTCGCCGAGTCGGTCGCGGCCGGCTGGCCGGAGCTCGTCGCCGCGCTGGCCGAGGGCAGCGTGCCGCCGGCCGCCGACCCCGTGCTGGTGGCCGCCGCCGCGTACCTCACCCGCCCGCCCGGCTGGGCGGAGATGGTGGAGATGGCGCGCGCCGACCTGGAGCAGTCCGCCGTCGCCGCCGAGGGGTCCGCGCAGGAGCAGCAGGTCGTACGGCTGCGCGAACAGCTTGCCGGGGCGAAGACCGCCGCCAAGGAGGAGTCCGACCGGCTGCGCGAGCAGCTCAAGACCGCCCGCGCCGAGAACTCCGACCTTCGCCGCAAACTCCACGAGGCCCGTGAGCGCACCAAGGCGGCCGAGCAGCGCGTGACCGCCGTGGAGCAGGCCGCCGTCGAGGTGAAGACCGCCGCCACGGCCGCCGGGAGTGCGGGCGAGGCCGAGCTGCGCCGGTTGCGTGAGCGGCTGAGCGACGTGGAGAAGCAGCTGGAGGCCTCCCGCCGGGCCGCCCGCGAGGGCCGGAGCATCGAGGACGCCCGCATCAGGGTCCTCCTTGACGCGCTGCAGGACGCCTCGGCCGGTCTGCGCAGGGAACTGGCCCTGCCCACCACCATCAGCCGCCCGGCCGACTCGGTGGCGGCGGTGTCGCCCGGCGCCCCCGGTGTGCGGGGCGTGCCGGCCCGTGCACTGGCCGACGACGACCCGCAGCTGCTTGACCAGTTGCTGGCGTTGCCGCAGGTGCACCTGATCATCGACGGCTACAACGTGACCAAGACCGGCTACGGCAACTTCACCCTCGCCGACCAGCGCGCCCGCCTGATGACCGGCCTCGGCGGGCTGGTCGCCCAGACCCGGGTGGAGGTCACGGTGGTCTTCGACGGCGCCGAACTCAACTCACCCGTCCAGGTGGTGGCGCCCCGGGGGGTGCGCGTGCTGTTCAGCGCCCCGGGCGAGATCGCCGACGACGTGATCCGCCAGCTGGTCCGCGCCGAGCCGCCGGGCCGGGCGATCGCCGTGGTGTCATCGGACCGCGAGGTGGCCGAGTCGGTCCGCCGCATGGGCGCCCGCCCCGTCCCCTCCGCCCTCATCCTCCGCCGCCTCGGCCGCGTCTGACCCCCACCCACACCCTCTCGCCCCCACCCCCTCGCGCCTCGCGTCCCTCGGCCCGCGTCGTCCCGCCTCCGTGTCCTCGCGCTCGGCCTGTGCTCCCGGCCTTGTCCTTGGGTTTGCGTTCTGTGCCGGGCGTCCCGTGGCCTCCGCACGTGACGCCTTGGCTCTGGGTTTCGTGCTCTGGCGGAGGGAGTGAGGAGGAGTGTCAGACCGGATTGGTCTGCCTGGGTGCGCGGGTGCCTCGGCTGGGCGTAACTTCCGATCTGCGCCCACTGGCGCGGCCGGCCGCTCGACGGGCACCCCCAGCGGTCCCGGGCATCCGGACGGCGGCCGGTCGCGCGGTGCGGCGCCCGCTGCGTGTGACGGGGACGGCCTGGTGGCGGGTGGGGGAGGTGAGAGTGGTGGGGCGTGGGTTACAAATCGGGGTAAACGCTGAGAACACACCCATCACTTCTGTACTATTTGCCCCCAGGTGTGATCACTGGGAGGCGACGCTGTGAGGTTTGGCCGGGTTTCGTTGGCGACTGGTCTGGCGATCGGGCTGCTGGCGTCGCCGGTCGGCGTGGCCGTGGCTGATCCCAAGCCCACCATCAAACAGGCCAAGGCGAAGCTGTCCCGCCTCAACAACAAGGCCGACCACGTCGTCGAGCGCTTCAACACCGCCACCGAGCGGCACAAGACGGCGAAGAAGAAGTACGGCCAGCTCAACTCCTCCTACAAGGACAAGCTGGCCACCGTCGCCCGGCTGAGGGCCCAGGTCATCACCATGGCGGTCAACGACTACCAGATGGGCTCCGACGTCACCTCGTGGCCGGCGATGCTGGGCCAGGGCGACCCGATGAGCATGCTCAACGGCATGGCGCTCAGCGGCCAGCTCCAGGCGGAGCGGGCGGAGAAGCTGGCCGCGTTCGACCGGGAGAACAAGGGACTCAAGACGCAGCGCGACCTGGCCCAGGACGCGCTGGTCGCGGCCGATGACGAGCGCGACAAGGTCGAGAAGGAACGGGCCGAGATCCTCAAGCTGATCCAGGAGCAGAAGAAGCTCCTGCGCGAGCTCGGCGCGTACAAGTCGGGCGATCCCAACAGCACCGGCATCAAGTACACGGGCCCGGCGACCGGGAACGCGGCGGCGGTGCTGAAGTTCGCGTTCGGGCAGGTGGGCAAGCCGTACATCTACGGCGGCACCGGTCCGCGCGGCTACGACTGCTCGGGCTTCACCCAGGCCTCCTGGCGGGCGGCCGGCGTCTCGCTGCCGCGTACGACCTGGCAGCAGTGGGCGTGGGGGGCCAAGCGCCGGGTCTCGCTGGACGCGTTGCGCCCCGGTGACCTGATCTTCAGCGAGGGCCTCGGTCACGTCACGATTTATGCGGGCAACGGCAATATCGTGCACGCGCCCCAGACGGGTGACGTCATCAAGGTCGTCAAGTTCTCCTCGTACGGCAGGCGCGTCGTGGGCGCGATCCGCCCCTGAAGCCCCGGCCCACGTTACGGCCCGCCGTACCCCAACATGGTCCGCAGCAGCTCCTCCACGGCCGGTGAGCGGCCGGGCGCGGGCAGGACGGCGGCGAAGACGCGGCGCGCGGGCAGGGCGGGCTCGGGCCGCAGGAGCCTGATGTCCGGGCGCAGGGCCGCGCCGCCCGCGATCGACGGGAACACCATCACCCCGACGCCGGCCGCCACGAGCCCCTGACGCCCGTTCCAGTCATCGCACAGGTGGCTGACGCGCGGCGGCGTCCCCAGCGCGGCGGCGAGCTCGGACAGCGGCCCGAGGCAGTCGGGGTGGCTGCCGTCGATCCACGCCTGCCCGGCCAGCGCGCGCAGCCGCACGCTCTCCCCGGCCGCCAGCGGGTGGCTCTCCGGCAGCGCGACCAGCAGTTCGTCGTCGAGCAGCGGCACCAGGTCCAGGCCCGCGGGCGCGGGGTCCCACGAGGTGACCAGCGCGAGGTCGGCCTCTCCCGCGAGGACGGCGGACGCGCCGCCGCCGACGGTCAGGGACAGTTCGACGGCCGGGTGGCGGGCGGCGAAGAGGCGGAAGCACTCGGGCACGAACGCGGTGGCGGCGCTCGGGAACGCCTGTACGCGCACCCGCCCGTGCTCGCCCGCCGCGTGCGCGGCCAGCCGGGTCTCCAGCAGCGCGATCCCGTCGAGCACGTGCGCGGCCTGCTCCAGCGCGGCCTGCCCGGCGCCGGTGGGACGTACGCCGCGTGGCAGGCGGTGGAACAGCAACACTCCAGACCGGCGCTCCAGCGCGGCGATCTGCCGGGAAACCGCCGGTTGGGTCATGGACAGCGCCTCGGCGGCCGCCGAGAACGACCCGAGCCGCCCCACCTCTGACAGCACCTTCAGCGACCAGACGTCAAGCATGCATGGAGCTTATGCCTTTCATGCCGAACCCGCAGTGGTGCGCATGGCTCGGCCGCTGCACGATCGGGGCATGGACACCTGGATTCTCTCCGCGCTGCCCGAGGCTCCCGCCCGCGTCCTCGACGCCGGCTGCGGCGACGGCGAGCTGGCCGGTGCGCTGATCGCGCACGGCCACGACGTCACCGCCATCGACCTCGACCCGTCGGCGGCCCTCGCGGCGGGAGTGCCCGCGAAGCGCGCCGACCTGACGCGCTACGAGGACGACCCGTTCGACGTCATCGTGCTGTCACTGTCGCTGCACCACATGCACCCGCTGGAGGCCGCGCTCGACCGGGCGGCCGCGCTGCTGAGGCCGGACGGGCTGCTCGTGGTGGACGAGTTCGCCTGGGACTGGGCCGACGAGGCCGCCGCCACCTGGTTCTACGACGCCGGAACCCTGCTCGGCCGCTTCGACCGGCCCGAGCCGGACCCGATGATCCGCTGGCGCGAGGCGCACGTCGACCATTCGCCCGCGCGGGACATGCTCGAGGCCATCGCCGCCCGGTTCGAGATCCGGCGGACGCGGCGCGTGCCGTACCTCTTCCGCTATCTCGGCGGCGAGCACGCCGCGCGGCTGAAGGAGATCGAAGAGGTACGGCACGCGCCGACCGGCTTCCGGCTGACCGCTGTGACGCGTGTGACAGGAGGGGCGGATGGGACCTGACTCAGCCCTGGAGCTCCAAGTGTGAGGAGGGTCACATTTGAGTAACGGGACCCCGCTGCCCAGCAGGAGTTCCCGTCCTGACAGGGTCCTCTATCTGATCTTTACAACTTTGCCGGGACTTTGCCGGGCCGTGAACCCGGGAGTACGTTCTGGCGTCGCGGCGAACAAGCCATGTGGCCGCGAACCGGCATCAGCCCCGTCCGGGCTCGATGAGGACCCATAGAGATCCGCCGGTCGCCCCCGTACGACCAGGGCCAGCGACCTGCCGAGTCCGTGCAGCCAGGAGGCACGGAGCCGGGGAACCACCGATCCCATTCCCCCGGGATCAAGGGGTGAATCGGCGCGTTCAGCGTGCCGTAGGGCGACTTCCAGGCCCGAATCCGTCAGCTAACCCGGTAGGCGTTCGTGGAAGAACCAAGGAGAAATCCTGTCTACCTCCCTGCACAACCCCCGTCTTGTTCTCGGTGGCGCGGCGCTCGCCATGACCGTGACGGCCGGAGGGTTCGCCCTCCATGCCCCGGCGGCCCAGGCGAGTACCAAGGCCAAGACCACCATCTCGGCCAAGACGGCGACGCAGTCGGCGACTGCCCGGCAGAAAAGCAAGGCCCGCAAGGCCGTCTCCGCTGCAAGGGCGCAGATCGGCGACCCGTACCGCTACGGCGGAACGGGACCCGGCGCCTTCGACTGCTCCGGTCTCGTCCAGTACGCCTGGAAGAAGGCCGGGGTAAAGATCCCCCGCGTGACGCACAGCCAGTACGCGCGCATCAAGAAGAAGATCTCGTGGAAGTCGCTACAGCCGGGTGACCTGCTGTTCTTCCGCGGTCGAGGCCACGTCGGCATGTACGTCGGCAACGGCAAGATGGTCCACTCGCCGAGCTCAGGCAAGCGGGTGCGCATCGAGCGGCTCAGCGGATGGCGCAAGTCGTCCTTCGCGGGAGCCGTCCGGCCCGGTACGTAGTCGCCCGGTCCGAAAGGCCCCGTCCCCTCCCGGGACGGGGCCTTCGCGCGTCCGGCTACCATCGGGGCCGTGGTCGTGAGCCGTCGCGCCGCCCTCGCGGCCCTCCTGGTCTTCGCGCTGGGCTGCGCCCCCGAGCGGACCCCCGATGCGGGAACGGACCTTCAGCGGCGCGCGGAGCGGGCGGCGGAGCGCGTCGCGGCGATCCTCGGCCGGCCGGTACGGCCCAGCGTCGAACTCGCCGAGAACGCGGCCCACGCGGCCCGGACGGCCGGCGTGGACTCGGTCGAGGGCCTGGCCGCGCTCGCCCACGACGGCAGGGTCATCGTGATCCCGGAGAACTACGCCAAACTCACCCCCACCGGACGCGACGTCGTCCTCGCCCACGAACTCACCCACGTCGCCGCCGGCACCGGCGGGCTGCCGCCCTGGCTGTACGAGGGCTTCGCCGACTACGTGGCCTACAAGGACGCGGGCCTGGCCGTCCCCGTGGCGGCCGCCGAACTGGCCACCGAGATACGGGCGGGCCGGATGCCCAAGGAACTGCCCGGGGCGGACGCGTTCGCGCCAGGGGCCGCGCGGCTGGCACAGTCCTACCAGGAGGCCTGGCTGGCGTGTCGCTTCCTGGCCGCGCGCTTCGGCGAGGACAGGCTGGTGAGGCTCTACCGCGACGCGCGGCGCCTGGGCGTGGAGCGGGCTCTGCCCCTGCCAACCGGCGAGCTCGTCGCCGGGTGGCGCGCCTATCTACGGGAGGAACTCGAGTGACCGATCAGCGGGACAAGGCCCCCGCGCGGACACGGCGGCAGGCCGGGATCGCCGCCGTCGTGCTCGGCGCCGTCGTGGTCGCGGTCGCCGCGTTCACCACGCCGTGGCGGGCACTGCCGCCGGGAGCGCCCCAGGTCGCCCCCGATCCGGCCCGCGACTTCTCCGCCGCCGAGATCGCCAGGTCGCAGGCGTTCGACGCGGCCACCAGCGTGCCGTCGTACCTGTCGTTCGGGCTCACGATCCTGTTCGCCGGGCTGCTGGTCGCCACGCCGCTCGGCGCGAAGGTCCTCGGCCGGCTCAAGGGCCCGTGGTGGCTGCGGGTCGTGCTGGGCGTGCTGCTGCTCACCGTGCTGGTCGAGGTCGTGCGCTGGCCGCTCGGGATGTGGTTCGAGGTACGGCTGCGCGACTTCGGCCTGTCCACCCAGGACTGGGCGGGCTGGAGCGGCGACCGGCTCAAGAACATCGCGGTCCGGGTCGTGCTGCTGTCCATCATGATCGTGGCGCTGGTCGGGCTGGCCCGCAGGTTCCGGCGCTGGTGGGTGCCCGCGGCCGTGGGCGCCGCCGCGCTGACCGTCGCCGCCTCCTTCGTGTACCCGGTCGTCTTCGAGCCGCTGTTCAACGACTTCCGGCCCATGCCGCCGTCTCCGCTGCGTACCAGCCTGCTGGCCATGGCCGAGCGCGACGGCGTACCGGTCGAGGACGTGCTCGTCGCCGACGCCTCCCGCCGCACCACCGCGCTCAACGCCTACGTCTCCGGCTTCGGCGCCACCCGCCGCATCGTCGTCTACGACACGCTGCTCAAGGCGCCGGAGCGGGAGGTCGAACTCGTCGTCGCCCACGAACTCGGCCACGCCAAGTACAACGATGTGCTCAACGGCAC
Organism: Nonomuraea endophytica; assembly: GCF_014203235.1. Lineage (GTDB taxonomy): Bacteria > Actinomycetota > Actinomycetes > Streptosporangiales > Streptosporangiaceae > Nonomuraea > Nonomuraea endophytica. Next base: position 340,551 of record NZ_JACHIN010000013.1, read on the forward strand.
GCTCATCGGCGCGCTGGGCGCCGCGTTCGGCGCCGCCCTGCTGTTCGCGTTCTTCCCGCTGGTACGGCGGCGCGCCCGCGTCACCGCCATCACCGAACCCCTGGCCGTGGGCGCCGTCATGGGCCTGATGAGCCTGGCCACCGTGCTGTCCGGACCCGCCCAGAACGTCGTCAGCCGCCACGTCGAGGCCCGCGCCGACGCCCACGCCCTCGACCTCACCCGCGACCCGGCGACGTTCGTGTCCATGCAGAAGCGGCTGGCCACGACCAACATCTCCGACCTCGCGCCGGACGCCGTCGAGTACGTCCTCTACTCTTCCCACCCCACCGCGCCGCAGCGCATCGCCATGGCCCGCTCCTGGGCGCTGCTGAACGGCGTCCCGGAGCCGTGAGGCGCGTCCTCATCGTCACGAACGACTTCCCGCCGCGTCAGGGCGGCATCCAGTCGTTCGTGCACGGGCTGGCGGTGCGCACGCCCGGGGCCGTCGTCTACGCGCCGGCCTGGGCGGGCAGCGCCGAGTTCGACCGGCGGCAGCCGTACCCGATCGTCCGGCACCCCACCTCGCTCATGCTGCCCACGCCCGGCGTCGCGCGGCGGGCCGCCCGGCTCGTGACCCGCCTCGGCGCCGACACGGTGGTCTTCGGCGCCGCGGCCCCGCTGGGGCTGCTCGCGCCCCGCCTGCGCGCGGCGGGGGCGCGGCGGGTGGTGATGCTGACGCACGGCCACGAGGCCTCCTGGGCGAGCACCCCGCCGCTGCGCGCCGTCCTGCGCCGCATCGGGGCGCACGCCGACGTGGTGACCTACCTGGGGGAGTACACGCGGGCGCGGCTCGCCGGGGTCGTTCCTGCCGCCAAGCTGGTACGGCTGGCGCCCGGCGTCGACACGGCGGCCTTCCATCCCGGTGTGCCCCCTGCGGGCGCCTTCGGGGGGCCGGTGGTCGTGTGCGTGTCCCGGCTGGTGCGGCGTAAGGGGCAGGACCAGCTGATCAAGGCTTGGCCCCGGGTGTTGCGGGCGGTGCCGGACGCGGTGCTGCTACTGGTCGGGGACGGTCCTGACCGGCGGCGGCTGGAACGGCTGGCGGCCCGGACCCGGTCGGTGGTGTTCGCCGGAGCGGTGCCGGGGGAGAGCCTGCCCGGGTATTACGCGGCCGGTGACGTCTTCGCGATGCCTTGCCGTACGCGGTTGCGGGGGGCCGACGTGGAGGGGCTCGGGATCGTCTTCCTGGAGGCGTCGGCCACCGGGCTGCCCGTGGTGGCCGGGGCCTCCGGCGGGGCGCCGGATGCCGTACGTCAGGGGGAGACCGGGCTGGTCGTGGACGGCGGATCGGCAGGGGCGGTGGCTCAGGCGCTGGTCGAGCTGCTAGAAGACCGGGAACGGGCGCGGAAGATGGGGGCGCTGGGGCGCGAGTGGATCACTTCCGCCTGGTCATGGGAGCTGGTGGCGAGGCGCTTCCACGACATCCTCTCCGAGTGACGTCGGGGTGATGCTTGCCTGTGTCAGTCCGCCCCTTGCCATGACAGCACTCTGATGTCATGATGACGTCATGGACCTGACGCCCCACATCGACACCCTCCGCAGGGAGCTCACCGCCGCCGCCGACGTGGGCGGCGCGGACATGCGCGCCGCGGCCGACTCGCTGACCTCGGCGCTGGAGTCCTCCGTGCGGCTGACGCTGCTGGAGGTGCTGTCGGACGCGGCGGAGTCGGTGACCAGCCAGATCGAGCCCGGCCTGGTCGAGCTGCGGATCCGCGGCAGGGAGCCGGAGTTGGTGGTCACCGTCCCACCCGTCCGCGACCCAAGCTGGGCCCCCGACGCCTGGCCAGGCCAGGGCCCCAGCGGCCCAGGCGGCCCAGGCGGCTACGGTCCAGGCGGCCCGGGTGACCCCGGCCCCGGCGGCCACCCGGGCGCCTACGGTCCGGGCGCGTACGGCCCAGGCAGCTACGGCCCCAGCGGCCCCGGCCCTGGTGGCGGCCCCGGCCCCGGAGCTGGCCACGGCCCTGGTGGTGGTTACGGCCCTGGTGGTTACGGCCCGCCCGGTCCGCCCGGCTGGCCCGACGCCGCATGGCCAGGCCCGACCCCACCCATCCCGCCAACCCCCTCCGCCCCGCCCGCGCCTCCCGAGCCCCCCGGCCCGGGAGACGGCGACGCCGGAACCGCCAGGATGACCCTCCGCCTGCCCGAGCCGCTGAAGTCCCGCATCGAACAGGTCGCGGGCCAGGCGGGCCTGTCGGTGAACGCCTGGATGGTCCGCGCCCTGACCCAGGCCGTCTCCGGCCAACCGGCCCCACCCTCGGGCTTCCCCGGCCAACGCATCACCGGCTGGGCCCGCTAACCCCGCCAGGCCGCTAACCACGCCGGGCCCGCCCGCAGCGTCACCCGCGGGCAGCACGTCACCGGCTGGGCCCGCCAACCCGCCGGCCTCGCTCGCAGCGTCACCCGCGGGCAGAACATGCGCCCAGGCCCGTCCTGGGCGGGCACCCATCACGCCCTCGCCGCGCCTGACCGGGAGGGTGTTTTCACCACGCCGATCGGAGATCCCGCCATGCCCACTTTCAGCACCCCGGACCCCATCGCCCTCCACGTGAACTTCCCGGCCGGTGACCTGGTCGTCACCGCGTCCGACCGGGCGGACACCACCGTCGAGGTCACCCCGGACGACTACGGCGCCGCCGACTACCTCGAATCGGTCAAGATCACCCACCGTGACGGCGTCGTACAGGTGAAGGCCCCCGACAGCTCCCGCCTGCGCCGCACCCCCAGCCTGGACATCGTCGTAGAGGTTCCCACCGGCTCCCGGGTAGTGGTCGACACCGCCTCAGCCGACGTCAGAATCCGCGGCCAGGTGGCCGGAATCGAGTTCACCAGCGCGTCCGGCGACCTGGACGCCACCCACTCCGCCACCACGATCGCCAAGACGGCGTCAGGTGACATCACCTTTGACGTCATCGACGACGTCGCCACCATCACCACCGCATCAGGCGACATACGCGTCACCGAAGCCCGAGGCCCCATCACCGCCACCGTCATCTCCGGCGACCTGGTGATCGCAAAGGCCGCCTCGGACGCCTCCATCAAGTCGACCTCCGGCGACGTGTCCCTCCACTGCGTGACCAGCGGCAAGATCGGCATCCAGACCACCTCCGGCGACGCCACGGTCGCCGTGCACCAGGGCACCGCCGCCTGGCTGGACGTCAACTCCTTGACCGGCCGCGTAACGTCCGCCCTCACCCAGGACACCACCGAGCCGTCCCCCACGGAGCAGACCGTCGAAATCACCGCCCGCAGCCTGAGCGGCGACATCGCCATCACCCGAGCGGAGTCCACCCGATGAACGAACAGATGATCACCGACTACGTCCGCACCCGCCACGCCGACCTGCTGGCCGAAGCCGCCGCCGAACGCACCGCCACAACCCACCGCCGCCGCCCCACCACCCCCGCCAACCGACGCGGCGGCCCCAATCCCAGCCCCGCCACCCCAGGCCCCACAGCCTCCGGCACTGGACACAGCCTCCGCCGCCGAGCCGCCCGCGCCCTCCACACCCTCGCCAACGCCATAGACCCCCACCCGACCCCGCACTAGCCCACGACCGCATCAGCCCACGACCCCACGACCCACCACCACGGCCCCACGAGGCTGACTGCCTACTAGCCCCGCCACAACCGCCGCGACCCACAGCTCTGGGCCCTTCGCCTGGCCCAGCGCCAAGACCCGTCGCTTGGTCCGCCCGAACCCTCGCGCTGGTCCTCTTGGGTCCTTCTCCCGGGACATCCCGAGACGAGGCCAACGTCCTGGATCCGGCCCGTCGCTCGCCCTTGCCGCTGGCTTGGCCTCTTGGGCTGGCCAGCCCGACACCCACCGCCGGGCCGCCTCTCGGAGCCGGTTGTCAGGTGGGGAGGCCCACGGCGCGTTCGCCGCTGCGGCGTTGCTGGATCACCACGGCGACGACGAGGAGGGCGCCCTGGGCGACGTTCTGCCAGAAGGTGCTGATGCCGTGGAAGGTGAGGCCGTTTTCCAGGGCGCCGAGCAGCACCACGGCCAGGAGGGTGCCGCCCACTCCGCCCTTTCCGCCCTTCAGGGCGCAGCCGCCCAGGGCCGCGGCGGTGATGGCCTTGAGTTCCAGGCCGGCGCTGCCCGAGGTGGGGTGGCCGGAGCCGATTCGGGCGGTGAGGATGATGCCGGCTATGGCGGCTACCAGGCCCGCCAGGGCGTACACGGCTATCAGGTATTTGTTGATGTTTATGCCTGCGAGGCGGGCGGCGGTGTCGTTGCCGCCTATGGCGTAGAGGTTGCGGCCAATGTCGGTGTACTTCAGGAGGATGTGGATGGCCAGGGCCACCAGGATGAGGATCCACACCATCGTCGGCAGGCCGGCGAGGCTGCCTCGGGAGATGAAGATGAACAGGTCGTCACCCAGGACGTAGCCTTGCGCGGCGCCGCCGGACAGCAGCTGGGCCAGGCCCTTGTACGCGGCCAGCGTGGCCAGGGTGGCGATGACGGCGTTGACGCGGCCGTACACGATGATGATGCCGTTGATCAGACCCAGCAGCAGGCCCACGGCCAGGGCGGCGGCCATGCCGAGCATCGGGTTGCGGTCGGTGGACATGAAGGCCATCGCGCTGACCACGGACGCCACGCCGGTGGCCGAGCCGACGGAGATGTCGAGGGCGCCGCAGATGATCACCACCGTCTGGACGACGGCCAGCAGTCCGGCGATCGTCACGGCGTCGCCGATCACCCGGACGTTGCTCCACGCCAGGTAGCCGGGGTCCAGCACGCCGAACAGCGCGCCCACGGCCACGATGGCCAGCACGAGGATCAGGTTCTGGGCGCCGATGGCGGTGACGGCTCCTGCCCATCGGCCGCGGTTCCCGCGTGGGTCGGTGGGGGCCTTGTGGGCGCTGGTCTGGGAGGTCATCGCGCGCCTCCTGGCATGGGGTCGGCGTGCTCTGCTGCGCTGGTCATGGGTGTGCGGGCCTCGGCGGGGAGTGGCGGTCATGGGGTACGGCGGTGCGTCGGCCAGGCCGTGGGGACATCGGCCGATCATGGTGCGTGAGATGGCAGTTCGCGGTGATGTCACGGGCTGAGCGGGGTCTGCGGGATGAGGGCTGGGTGGTGGGCCCGGGGATGGTGTGGGGATGGATCGGCCGAGGGCGGGGCGGGGGCGTGGGGGATGGTCCGGCCGGGGAGGGGCGTGCTGGGCGGGGCGTGCCGCGGGGGTGGGCGGGGGTTTACGAGGGGGTGGGGGTTAGGTCGTCGGTCATGGCCAGGGAGAGGATGGATTCCTCGGTGGCGGTGGTGCGGGGGAGTTCGCCGGTGATGCGGCCGTTCTGCATGACCAGGATGCGGTCGGCCAGGCCCAGGACCTCGGGGAGTTCCGAGGACACGACGAGGACGGCCACGCCGGAGCGGGCCAGGTCGGCGATGATGTGGTAGATCTCCGCCTTCGCCCCCACGTCGATCCCCCGGGTCGGCTCGTCGAGAATGAGCACCTTGGGGCGGCGGGCCAGCCAGCGGGCCAGGACGACCTTCTGCTGGTTGCCCCCGGACAGCTTGCGTACCTCGTGTTCCAGGGACGGGGTGCGGACGCGGAGGCGGGTGACGAACTCGGCTACGGCTCGGTTCTCGGCGGCGCGGTTTACGAAGCGGAACGTGCGCAGGCGGTCGAGGATGACCAGGGAGGTGTTGTCGCGTACGCTCCGGTCGAGGAAGAGGGCCTGGGCCTTGCGTTCCTCGGGGGCGTAGCCCAGCCCGGCCCGTACGGCGTCGCCCGGGTGGCGCAGCCGCAGCACCCGGCCGCCCACGCTGACAGTCCCGGAGCGGATGGGCAGGTCGCCGGCCAGCGCGCGGGAGAGTTCGGAGCGGCCGGCCCCGACAAGTCCGGCGAGGGCGACGACTTCGCCGGCCCGCACCTGGAAGGTGATGCCGCGCACGTCGTCGGTGGTCACCTCGTGTACGTCGAGGACGACGTCGCCGGCCTCGGTGCCGGGGCGTTCGAACATGGATGACAGGTCCCGGCCGACCATCATGCGCACGATCTCGCCCTCGCTCGCCTCGGCGGCCTGCCGTACGCCGACCAGGGCGCCGTCGCGCAGGACGGCGATGCGGTCGGCCAGGCGGAAGATCTCCTTGAGGCGGTGGGAGACGTAGACGATGGCCAGGCCCTGCTCGCGCAGCCGGGTGATGAGGGCGAAGAGGGCTTCGGTCTCGTGTTCGCCGAGGGAGGAGGTGGGTTCGTCGAAGGCGATGACGCGGGCCTCGCCGGTGAGGGCGCGCAGGATCTCGACGAGCTGGCGTTGCGCCGGGGTGAGGGCTGAGCCGAGGGTGTCGGGGTGGAGGGCGTGCTCGAAGCCGAGCCGTACGAGCTGGGACTGGACGCGCTCGCGCAGGGCGGCGCGGTCGAGCAGGCGGCCGCGGCGGCGGGGCAGGGCGCCGGCGTGGACGTTCTCGGCGACGGAGACGTGCGGGATGATCTCCGGCTCCTGGGGGATGACGCGGATGCCGTGGCTGCGGGCGTCGGCGGGGGAGTGGAGGTCGAGGGGGCGGCCGTCGAGCAGGACGCGGCCGCCGTCGGGGCGGTGGTCACCGTTGACGATCTTGATGAGCGTGGACTTGCCGGCGCCGTTCTCGCCCATGAGGGCGGTGACCTGGCCGGCGGGGAAGTCGCAGGTGACGCCGCGGAGGGCTTGGACGCCGGAGAAGTGTTTGGCCAGCTCCTCTACCCTGAGCACGCGATCACCGGGTCTCCCCAGGCGGCCGCGTCACCGTTGGGGCCGTCGCCCGCGTCGGTGACGACGAGCCTGACGAGCCGGGCGCCGGTGACGTCGGCGGCGAGCGGCAGCGCGGCCATGGCGCCGGTCCGCACCCCGGAGTCGGCGGCCTTGCGGCCGTCGGCCCAGATCTCGAAGGTGACGGTGCCGCCCGTGCCGGCGGCGTCGTCGACGCCCACGTGCGCGGTGAGCTTGGTGCAGCGCCCGCCGAGGTAGTAGTCGAGGGTGCCGGGGGCGTGGGCGGTCAGGCCCTTGGCGTAGGTGGCGCCGTTCACCACGACCTTGCGCCGTTCGACCGCGCCCTTGCCGTTGGCCATGCTGAGCCAGCGCAGGTCGCTGACGTAGGCGGCGCCGGTGGGGGCGGGCGGGGGCACGACGAAGACGGAGGAGGCGCGGAGCTTGGCGGCGCTGCCCTCCAGCCAGTACGCGTTGCGGGGCAGGTCGGCCGGGGTGGTGAGGTTCCAGGCGGTGGCCAGGCGCTGGCCGGGGCCGAGGACCTTGGCGGCGGCCGGGGTCGCGGCGGCGGACAGCCACCGGTCGGGCACGCGCAGCGCCGAAGCGATGTCGGCGGCGTTGGTGAGCCCGTGGTTGGTGACGACGGTGGTCACCCGGGCGGTGGCGCCGGGCTCGATGAGCGCGGCGGCCCCCTGATAGGGGGTGGGGACCTGGAGGTCGAACTCGAGGAGCGGCGGGTAGGAGGACCAGGCGGCATCCCGGGAGATCTGGTAGAGCATCGCCTGCCTGGCGGGCACGTTGGCGGCCAGGACGCCCGCGGTGTGGGCGTCGGCGCCGGTTAACAGCTCGCGGACGCGGTAGGCGGGCGCCGCCGCTGGCAGCCCGATGTCGGTGACCGTGGTGGCGATGCGCTGCGGGTGCCCGCTGTCGTTGTAGAGCGCCACCGCCATGTCGCCGTTGGGCAGGTGTTTGGCCACCACCCAGCGGCCGTCGTCGACGCGCACGACCCGGCTGCCGTCGCCGAGCAGGGCGCCTTCGGGCACCTCGTCGGCCGCCGCCGGGTTCGCGAGCGTTGCCAGAGCGGTGGCCGCCGCCGCGGCGGCCACCGATAACCGTGTCAGGCGCTGCACTTGACTCCCTCGGCCTGCCAGTTGGTCGCATCCACCATCTTCGTCGGTGCGAAGGCCTCGGCCGGCATGGCGGTGCCGTTCTTGATGTTGTCGTACATCGTCTGCACGGCGAGCTTGCCGACCTCGTATCCGTTGATGAACAACGCTGCCTTCATACCCGAAGGTTTGCCGCTGTTCCAGTCCTTGCACGCGAGATAGGCGCCCAAACCCACCCCGATGATGTTCTCAGGTTTGATTCCGGAGTTCTGCATGGCGGTGACGCCACCACTGACATTCTCGTCGTTGCAGCCGAGCATCACCCAGTTCTTGACCGCCCGGTTGCCGCTGATCGTGGCCGCGACCTTGTCCTGGGCGCCGGTCGGGGTGTTGTCGGTGCCGACCTCGATGACCTTCACGCCGGTGACGCCCGCCGCAGCCTCGAACGTGGGCACAGCGGCCTTGACGCGGTCGGTGCAGACGGTCACGTCCTGCTGCCACGCCGTGATGATCGCGGAGTCCTCCTTCTTCCACCCGGCCTTCTTGAACTCCTCGCCGGCCCGGGTGCCGACGGACTCGCCCATCTGCGCGCCGGAGAAGCCGACGCGCGGCACCAGCTTGGACTTGTCGCAGGCGGCCGGGTCGGGGCCGTCGACGCAGACCTGGTCGTCGGAGGTGAGCAGAGGTACGCCGCCGTCCTTGGCGAGCTGGACGATCTGGGGGCCGACGGCAGGGGCGGGCACGACGATGATGATGCCGCCGACCTTCTTGCCGATGGCGGCCTGTGTCTCGGTGACCGCCTTGTTGGTGTCCTCGCCGAGGTCGACGACCTGCAGGTCGACGCCGAGCTCGGCGGCCTTGTCCTTGGCGCCCTGGGCCTCGCCGATGAAGTATTCCTGGTCGCCCTGCTTCTGGAGGTAGGCGATCGAGACCTTGCCGTCCGCCGGCGCCTTGCTCGCGCCCGCGGTGGTGGCCTCCTTGCCGGACGAACACGCGGCCAGCACCAGCGCGGCGGCGAGCAACGCGGCGGCGGTTCTGGTGGAGGGCAGGATCATGGGGGGTGCACCTGCTTCCTTGCGTTGACTGAGATCTTTTTCCGTTTGTCAGGGCGGCTAAACTCAACCCTTCGTGGCACCGCCGGTGAGTCCCTTGACGAACTGCTTCTGCAGCGCGAGATAGAAGATCAGGACGGGCAGCGTCGAGAGGAACATGAGCGCGAACACGCCGCCGTAGTCGAAGGAGTACTGCCCGAGCGAGCGGTAGATGCCGGTGGTGACCGTGGTGCCCTGCCCGGGGCCGAGGATGATGAGCGGGCTGAGGAAGTCGTTCCAGATCCACACCGACAGGAAGATCAGGACGCTGGCGGTGGCCGGGCGCAGCAGCGGGAAGACGATGCGCCAGAACGCCTGCCCGCGCCCCGCGCCGTCGATCGCCGCCGCCTCCTCCAGGTCGGCGGGGATGCCCTTGAGGAACCCGGTGAACACGAACACCCCGAACGGGATGTAGTAGCCGACGTTGAACAGCACGAGCCCCTGGACCGTCGTCATGAGGCCGAAGGCCCGCAGCACCTGGGTGATCGGCACCAGGATGACCTGGGGCGGGATCATCAGGCCGCACAGCAGGAGCACGGTGATGAGCCGGCCCCAGCGGCCCGCCGTACGGGCGAGGTAGTGCGCGAGCATCGCCGACAGCAGCGTCAGCGCGATCACCGACAGCGTGGTGACGATGACGCTGTTGGCCAGGCTCGCCCAGAACAGGTTGGTGGGGTCGGTGAGGACCGCGCTCAGGTTGTCCAGCGTCGGCGGGATCGGCAGCGCGATCGCGCCCGCGCCGGGGATGAGTGCGCTCGGCTTGACGACGTTGACCAGCGCGACGTAGAGCGGCACGAAGAAGACGCTGGTGACCGCGAGCGTGACGAGCGGGCGTCTCACAGCTGCACCTCCCTGCGCTGGAGTACGCGCAACGCGACGACGGAGGCCACGGCGATGATCACCAGCATGACCACGGCCATGGCGGAGGCGTAGCCCTGGTGGTTCTCGACGAAGCCCTCCTGCATGATCGTGAAGGCCACGGTGGCGGTGGTGCCGGTGCCGGGCCCGCCGTTGGTGATGACCTTGACGTGGTCGAAGATCTTGAAGGTGGTGATCAGCAGGACCACGGTGTTGACGGTCAGGGCGGGGGCCAGCAGCGGCCAGGTGATGCGGCGAAAGCGCGTCCAGGGTCCGGCGCCGTCGATGGAGGCGGCCTCGGCCAGCTCGTTCGGCACGCCCTGCAGCCCGGCCAGGTAGACCACGACGCAGAAGCCGAGCATCTGCCACGAGACGATGCCGCCCAGGGAGAACAGGGCGTAGTCGGGGTCGGACAGCCACCCCGGCGGGTCGGCGACGCCGAGGAAGCGCAGCGCCTGGTTGAGCGGGCCCTCGTCGTCGAGGACCCGCGTCCAGATCACGCTGACCACGACGGAGCTGAGCACCATCGGGGTGAAGTAGACGCTGCGCATGGCGTTGTAGAACCATCCGCGCCGATCCAGCAGCACCGCGATCGCCAGCCCGAGGAGGTTGGGCGCGACCAGGACCATGACGGTCAGGATCGTGGTGACTCGCAGGGAGGTCAGGAACGCCTGGTCGGTGAGGAGCAGCTCGTAGTTGCGCAGCCCCACCCAGGTCCAGCCGGGGCGCAGCAGGCTGTAGTTCGTCATGCTGTAGCCCACGCTGAGCAGGATCGGCACGAGCACGAAGCACACGTAGATGAGCAGTCCGGGCGCGCCGAAGCTGAGAAAGTACCAGGCCCTCCTGTACACGACTCTCAAGAGGACTTGTCCCACTCGTCGTCGAGGTAGCTCAGCACGTCGTCCACGTTCTTCTTGCCGCTGACGAGGTCCTGGGCCGAGGACCACCACTTCTCCTTCATGCCGGGCAGCATGGCGTCGTCGCCGGCCTCCCAGCCGAACGACGGCACGATCGCGCCCGCCGTCTTGGCGTCCGACCAGGCCTTGTACGACTCCGTGAACACCGGCCCCATCGACGGCGGCGTGTAGCCCTTGATCGCCGGGAAGAGCGCGTCGGCCTTGACCGAGGCGTCCAGGTTGGCCTTGTCGAGCTGGAAGGCCAGGGCGAACTTCTTGGCCGACTCCAGGTCCTTGGCGGCGGCGCTGACCGTGAGCCCGCCGCCGGTGAAGGCGGCCAGCTTGGCGGAGTCGGCCTCGCCGGGCCAGTTGAAGCGGCCGATCTCGATCTTGTTCTCCGGGTTGTCGCCGGCGCCGGGCGAGGCGAACCAGCTGCCCATCGGGTACATGGCGCCCTTGCCTTCGAGGAAGGCGGTCTGCGTGGCGCCGTAGTCGCGGGAGAGGTCCTTCTTGTCGATGTAGCCCTTGGCCGCGAGGTCGGCGAACTTCTGGGTGGCGGCCTTGAAGTCGGGGTCGGAGAACGTGACCTTGCCCTCGCGCCGCTGGCGCATCCAGTCGGGGTTCTTGCCGTACACGTCGGTGGTCAGGACGCCCGTCCAGGCCAGCGTGGAGGCGAAGGCGTCGGGGCCGCCGCCGGTCACGAACGGCGTGATGCCCTTGGCCTTGAGCTTGGCCGCGGCGTCGAGCAGTTCGGCGTAGGTCTTGGGCGGGGCGGTGATCCCGGCCTTCTCGAACAGGCCCTTGTTGTAGTAGACGTTCGAGTGCGTCTGCGTGTTGGTGGGCAGCTGCACGACCTTGCCGCCGGTCGCGCCGCAGGTGGCGCACTCGAAGTCCTTGAGGTCCTCGGGCGTCCAGGCGTAGAGGTTCGGCGCGAAGCCGAGGATGTCCTGCAGGCCGATGTGCACGTCGGGGAACTGGCCCGAGGCGATGAGCTGCTTGGCGAACTCGTCGCGGCTGCCCGCCGCGGGCGCCACGACCTTCTTCACGGTGATGCCGGGAACCGCGTCGGTCGCCCGCTTGATCTGCGCGTCCCAGTAGGCCGCGTTCAGGTTGGGCGACTCGAACAGCAGAAACGTGACTTCCTTGGCGCCTGCCGGGGCCGGCGATGACGGCGCGGCCGCCTCGTTCACCGAACACGCGGTGAGCGCGAGCAGGGCCGCTAAGCCTGCTGCGAGGGTCTTGTGCACCCTTGCCGCCTTCCTCGCCGGGCGTGACGAACCGGCGGGTTGACTGTGCGGCCCATTCATCGGAGCACTGCTAGTCAGGGCCGCTGAATGATACGACCTCTAGTAGCTGTGATCCGTCTCAAGTTGTCAATATCGGCCCTGCAACCGTTCTCAAACAGAAAAGTGATCGGAGGGGTTACGTGGTGTAGAGGCCCTCGACCGTGTCCGCGAAGTCGCGCATGACGATGTTGCGCTTGATCTTCAGCGTCGGCGTCAGGTGGCCGCTCTCCTCGGTGATGTCGATGTCGAGCACCACGAACTTCTTGATCTGCTCGGCCCGCGAGACCATCAGGTTGGCGGTGTCGACCGCCTTCTGCACCTCGGCCAGGATGCGCGGGTCGCGGCTCAGCTCGGCCGCCGTCGCGCTCTCCGCGCCGTTCTCCTTCTTCCAGTGCTCCAGCGCCTCGGGGTCGAGCGTGATCAGCGCGCCGACGAACGGCCGGTCGTCACCCACGATCATGGCCTGGGAGATGAGCGGGTACGCGCGCAGCGCGTCCTCCAGCGGACCGGGGGCGACGTTCTTGCCCGCCGCGGTCACCAGGATCTCCTTCTTGCGGCCGGTGATGCGCAGGTAGCCGTCGTCGTCCAGTTCGCCCACGTCGCCCGTGTGGTACCAGCCGTCGGCGTCGACCGCCTCGGCCGTGGCCTGGTCGTTGTTCCAGTAGCCCGCGAAGACGTGGCGGCCCTTGACCAGGATCTCGCCGTCCTCGCCGATGCGCACCGTGACGCCCGGCAGCGGCTTGCCGACCGTGCCGATCTTGTTGCCGCCGGGCAGGTTGACCGTCGAGGGGGCCGAGGTCTCGGTCAGGCCGTAGCCCTCGAGCACCTCGATGCCCACGCCGCGGAAGAAGTGGCCCAGGCGCTCGCCCAGCGCCGAGCCGCCGCAGATCGCCGTGGACAGCCGGCCGCCGGTGGCCGCGCGCAGCTTGGAGTAGACGAGCCTGTCGAACACCGCGTGCTTGAGCCGCAGCCCGAACCCGGCCTTGCCGGACGCCTTGCTGTAGGCGACGGCCACGTCCACCGCGCGGGCGAAGATCTTGCCCTTGCCGCCCTGGATCGCCTTCTGCTCGGCGCCGTTGTAGACCTTCTCGAAGACCCTCGGCACGCCCAGCAGCAGCGTCGGCTTGGCCGAGACCAGGTCCGGGGCCACGTTCTTCATGTTCGGCGTGTGCGAGAGGACCGTTCCGGTCTCGATCGCGACCACCTGGATCAGCCGGGCGAAGACGTGGGCCAGCGGCAGGAACAGCAGCACCCCCGGCTCCTCGGTCATGAACACCGTCTCCAGCGGCCCGCCGGCCACGTTGCGCGCGGTGAACAGCATGTTGTCGTGGGTCAGGCGGCAGCCCTTGGGCCGCCCGGTGGTGCCCGAGGTGTAGATGATCGTGGCCAGGTCGGCGCCGGTCAGGGCGGCCCGGCGGCGCTCGATCTCCTCGCCGCTCACGGCGGCGCCGTCGAGCGCCTCGTCCATCCGCCAGACCGGCTTCAGCTCGGGAGCGGCCTCGCGTACGGTCTCCACGTGGTTGTCCAGTTCGGCGAAGACCGCCTTGGCGCCGCTGTCGGACAGGATCCAGCGCACCTGCTCGACCGAGGAGGTCTCGTAGACCGGCACCGAGACCGCGCCCGCTGCCCAGATCGCGTAGTCGACCAGCGTCCACTCGTAGCGGGTGCGGGAGATGATCGCGACCCGGTCGCCCGGCTCGACGCCCGCCGCCACCAGGCCCTTGGCCAGCGCCACGACCTGGTCCCTGAACTCGGCCGCCGTCACCGCCGGCCAGTCGTCTCCAGATTTGCGCCGTAGCACCACCGCGCCCGGTTCCTGTTCGCCGCGCCTGAACACGGTGTCGGTCAGGCTGGCCGAGGCCGGCACATCCACCAGGACGGGGACGCTGTACTCGCGCACGGATCAAACTCCTCTTCGGGGACCGGCGAGACGTTACCGCGTTAAGTTACGCACCGGTAGCTTCGTCATACAGGCGTTATGAAGGGCAAACCTCATGCTAGCCGCCGCCGCTCGTAGGATTTCCCGCATGCGGGTCCATGTCGTGAGCGACGTCCACGGAAGCGCCGAGGCGCTGGCCCGATCGGGCGACGGGGCCGACGCCCTGATCTGTCTCGGCGACCTCATCCTCTACATCGACTACGACGACCACGCGCAGGGGATCTTCGCCGACCTGTTCGGCGCCGACAACGCGGCCGCGTTCATCGCGCTGCGCACCGCCAAGCGCTTCGACGAGGCCAGGGCCATGTCGGCCGAGCTGTGGAAGGGGCTCGGCGGCGACCCGCGCGAGCACATCGAGGCCAACGTGCGCAGGCAGTACGCCGTGCTGTTCGCCGCCATGCCCGAGCCCGCCTACCTCACCTACGGCAACGTGGACGTGCCGCGGCTGTGGGCCGACTACCTCAAACCGGGGCACCGGGTGCTCGACGGGCAGGAGGCGGAGATCGGGGGATGGCGCTTCGGGTTCGTCGGGGGCGGGCTGAAGACGGCGTACCGCACGCCGTACGAGATCGAGGACGAGGAGTACGCGGCGAAGGTCGCCGCGCTCGGCGAGGTGGACGTGCTGTGCGCGCACATCCCGCCCGCGGTCCCGCAGTTGCTGTACGACACGGTGGCCAGGCGCTTCGAACGCGGCAGCGAGGCGACGCTCGACTACATCCGGCGCGTCCAGCCGCGCTACGCCCTGTTCGGGCACGTTCACCAGCCGCTCTACCAGCGCACCAGGATCGGTCGCACCGAGTGCGTGAACGTCGGCCATTTCCGGGGAAAGGGACAGCCGTTCGTGCTGGAGTGGTGAGCGGACCGATACTGTGGTCGCATGGCTGATCGCACCACTTCGAGCATCACCATCTCCGCCGACAGGGCCGCTGTCATGGCGGTCATCGCGGACCTTCCCGCGTACCCGGAATGGGCCGGCGCGGTCAAGAGCGCCGAGGTCCGCACCACCGGCGCCGACGGGCGTCCGGCCGACGTGCGCTTCGTGCTCGACGCCGGCGTGATCAGCGACTCCTACACCCTCGGCTACACGTGGGACGACGACACCGGCGTCAGCTGGCGGGTCGTCGAGCAGGGCAAGATGATCTCCGAGCTCAGCGGGAGTTATCAGCTCGCCGAGACGGGCAGTGGCACCGAGGTGACCTACGAACTCGCCGTCGACCTCAAGGTCCCGATGATCGGCATGATCAAGCGCAAGGCCGAGAAGGTGATCGTGGACACCGCTCTCAAAGGCCTGAAGAAGCGGGTGGAGGGGTGAGCCCTCGCGTCCTGCTGTTCACCGGCAAGGGTGGCGTCGGCAAGACCACCGTCGCCGCTGCCACCGCCACGCTCGCCGCCAGCCGCGGGCTCAAGACCCTGGTGATCTCCACCGACACCGCCCACTCGCTGGCCGACGCGCTGGCCGCCCAGCCCGGCGAGATCGCCCCCGGCCTGCGCCTGCACCAGGTCGACACCCAGAAGTCCCTGGAGGAGCACTGGGGCGAGCTGCAGGACTACGCCCGCGGCGTGCTCGGCGAGCTCGGCCTCGACCAGATCACCGCCGAGGAGATCACCATCCTGCCCGGCGCCGAAGAGGTCATCGCGCTGCTGGAGCTGCGCGAGCACGCCCGCTCCGGCAGCTGGGACGTCATCGTCGTCGACTGCGCGCCCACCGCCGAGACGCTGCGCCTGCTCGCCCTGCCCGAGGCGCTCGACTGGCACGTCAGCCGCCTGCTGCCGGTCGGCCGCCGGATCATGAAGGTCGTCTCGCCGTTCATGCGCAGCGTCGCCCACGTCAGCGCGCCTGGCGACGACGTGGTCAGCGCCGGCGAGCGCCTGCACCGCGGGCTCATGGAGATCCGCGAGCTGCTCACCGGCCCCGGCGCGTCCGTGCGCCTCGTGCTCACGCCCGAGTCGGTGGTGCTCGCCGAAGCGCGCCGCACCCTCACCTCGCTCAACCTGTACGGCTACCGCGTCGACGCCGTCATCGCCAACCGGGTCTTCCCCGCCGGCGACGCCGACGAGTGGCGCGCCCAGTGGGTACGCGCCCAGGCCCGGCTGCTGGCCGAGGCGGAGGAGTCGTTCGCGCCCCTGCCCATCCACGTCGTGCCCTACCTGCCCGCCGAGCCCGTCGGCGCCGACGCCCTCACCGCCCTGGGCGAGAGCCTCTACGGCGATACCGACCCGTTCGCCCCGCCGGCCGTCGAGCCGCCGCTGGTCCTGACCGCCGACGAGCTCAGCCTGGCGCTGCCCGGGGCCGCCAAGGGCGAGGTGGATCTGGCCCGCAAGCGGGACGAGCTGATCGTGACGGCGGGGCCGTACCGCAGGATCATCGCGCTGCCGGCGGCGCTCGCCCGCAGGAAGATCGGCGCCGCGGTGCTCCAGGACGGGTTCCTGAAGGTACGGTTCGTCTCAGGAGCGAATCCGACGCAGCGAACGGAGTGGACGACCGACGGAGGAGGTCGGCCGCGAAGTGAGTGAGGAGGATGAGCGACTCTTCAGCAGGGAGGGTCAGATGACTGAGACGGGCAACGACAGGGATCCCATCGGATCCGTGGCGGACGAGGCGCGCAAGCTTTTCGGCGTGATCCAGGACCGCGCGACCAGGCAGGTGGGCAAGACCGTTTTCAACTCCGTCGCCAGCACCGTCACCGGTGGCGGGCGCAAGGAGAAGGATGTGTGGGGCGAGGCCGTGTCCGAGCCCCACGACGAATACATCTGCCGCGCCTGCCCGGTCTGCCGGGCGATCGCGGCGCGGCGGGAATCCGGCGCGGACGTGGCCGGGCACCTGGTGGCCGCGGGCGGAGAGCTGTTCGCCGCGGTCCGTGGCGCGTTCGACGCGCTGAACAGGCCCACCCCCGGGGCAGCCGAGAGGACTCGCGACCGCACGCGTGACGAGCGCGGCGGCGACGACGTGGAACACATCGACCTGGGGTGAGCATGCTGACTATCGGGGTGGACATCGGCGGCACGAAGGTCGCCGCCGGCGTGGTCGACGAGGACGGCGAGATCGTCGCGCACGCGCTGCGCCCGACGCCGGCCGACCAGCCGGACCTCGTCGCCGAGACCGTGGCCGACGTGGTCAAGGAGCTCGCCGAGGGCCGCGAGATCGAGGCGATCGGCGTCGGCGCCGCCGGCTTCGTCGACGAGACCCGCTCGATCGTGCGCTTCGCCCCTAATCTCGCCTGGCGCGAGGAGCCCCTGCAGAAGAAGATCACCGGTCTGGTGGGCCTGCCGGTCGTCGTCGAGAACGACGCCAACGCCATGGCGTGGGGCGAGACCAACTTCGGCGCCGGGCGCGGGCAGACCCACGTCGTCTGCATCACCGTCGGCACCGGCATCGGCGGCGGGCTCGTCTTCGACGGCAAGCTGTTCCGCGGCCGGTGGGGGATGGGCGCCGAGCTCGGGCACATGCAGGTCGTTCCCGAGGGACGGCTGTGCGGGTGCGGCAACCTCGGCTGCTGGGAGCAATATGCCAGCGGCAACGCCCTCGTCGCCGACGCCAGGGAGATCGCCAGGCTGCAGCCCGAGCGGGCGCGGATCCTGTTCGAGCTGGCCGGGGAGAAGATCGAGGGCGAGGAGGTGACCGAGGCCGCCCGCAAGGGCGACGACGCCTCGCTGGCCGCCTTTTCCTCGCTGGCCGACTGGCTCGGGCAGGGCATGGCCGACCTGGCCGCGGTGCTCGACCCCGGCTGCTTCATCATCGGCGGCGGCGTGTCGCGTGCCGCCGACCTGTTCTTCGAGCAGGCCAAGGAGACCTTCGCCCGGCAGCTCACCGGCCGCGGGCACCGTCCCGTCGCCGACATCCGGCTGGCCGAGCTCGGCGCTTCCGCCGGGGTCGTCGGCGCGGCGGACCTGGCGCGGCAGCGCTGACAGCGGCGCCGGACGGGGCTAGATTCCCCAGCGTGAGGGTCGGCACCTACAACGTGCGCGGGCTGAAGGACAGCGTGCCCGCGCTGGTCCGCGTGATCACGGCGATGCGCGCCGACGTGCTGTGCGTGCAGGAGGCGCCGCGCTTCCTCTACTGGCGCGGACGGCGGCAGGCGCTGGCCGAGGCGGCGGGCATGCGGGTGGCGGCCGGCGGGCGGCTCGGCGGGGTGTCGATCTACGTGGGTCCTCGGGCGCGGGTCGTGCACGCCGAGCACCACGTGCTGAAGATCTTCCTGGGGCTGGAGATTCGTGGCGTGGCGATCGCCGTGGTGGAGCTCGAAGGGGTACGGCTGGCGGTCGCCTCCATCCACCTGGA
Source organism: Nonomuraea endophytica (assembly GCF_014203235.1). Taxonomy (GTDB): domain Bacteria; phylum Actinomycetota; class Actinomycetes; order Streptosporangiales; family Streptosporangiaceae; genus Nonomuraea; species Nonomuraea endophytica. The sequence continues at coordinate 358,731 of NZ_JACHIN010000013.1, forward strand.
CCTGAGCCCGGCGGCCCGCTTCCACCACGCGGTGGAGGCGCTGGGGCGGCTGGAGAAGGCCGCGGCCCGGTTCGGCGCGGTCCCGGTGGTCTGCGGGGACGTCAACGAGCAGAGCGACGCGCCCACCTGGCGGTATCTGGCCGGGCGGCTGGCCGACGCGTACGCGTGGGCGCCGCGGGGGGACGGGATGACGTTCACGGCCAGGGAGCCGCGCAAGCGGATCGACGGGGTGTTCACGGGCACCGGAGTCCGGGTGGCCGCCTGCGGGGGTGTCGGAGCCGCCCGGGAGGACCTGGTCGCCGCCACCGACCACCTGCCCGTCGTCGCCGAGCTGATCGGCCCGGGAACTGGTCACGCCCCGGCAACGGTCAGCTGAACATTCTCCCGTGTCGGTTCGCGCACGCTGGGTGATCATGCCCAGGTCGGGCCGGGTGATGCCGGACCGGCGTGCCCTGCGGGCCCCGGTGCCGGACGATGCCACATGACGGGGTCCCCGGGCGGGCGTGCCCGAGCAGCCCGTACCATTTGCTCATGACCCGTCGCTCTCGGCGGCGTGCGCTCTCCCTGACCGCGGCGGTGTGTCTGGCGTCCTCGCTGGTCGTCCCGCCAGGAGTGGCGCATGCTGACCCTCGCCCTGCCACGATCGAGGCGTGGCAGCAGTCGACGAGCGCGCGCCTGGACGCCGACGGCTCGCTCTCCGACGTGCTGGCGCTGTCGGCGGGCGACATCTGGGCCGTGGGCCAGCAGGCCATCTGGGACGTCTGGAAGAACCGCGGCACCATCCGCCACTGGAACGGCAAGGCCTGGGGCGAGGTCGCCATCCGCGACTCCACCGGCGCCGGAAACCTGCGCAGCGTGGCCGCCGCGGCGCCGGGTGAGGTCTGGGCTTTGGGCGACGGGCACGACGGCCTGCCGTACCTGGCGAAGGGCGACCTCGCGGGCTTCGACCGCGTGCAGGTGCCGGGGTTGTGGAGCGGTGACTGGCTCGGCGGGCTCGACGCGCGCGGCGGGAAGGTCGTCGCGGTCGGGCGGCGCGACAAGACCGGGCTGATCGTCACCGGCCAGGGCAACTCCTGGACGGTGCAGAAGACCAAGGAGAAGGGCGCGCTCTACGCGGTCTCCTCGGGCTTCGCGGTCGGCGACACGGGGGAGCAGCCGCTGATCGTGCGGCAGTCGGGCGGTTCGTGGAAGGCGATGCCGGTCCCGTCGGTGCCCGGCGGCTATCTGCGCGACATCCAGGTCGACAACGCCAAGCGGGCGCTGGCCGTCGGCGGCGTCTATCACGGGCCCGGCAGCGTCGAGCCGCTCGTGCTGTCGTGGAACGGCAAGAAGTGGACCCGCGAGAAGCTGCCCGCGATCGAGGCCAGGCTCTACGGCGTCACGGGCGACGGCAAGGGCCGCTACTGGATCGCCGGGTACGACGCGGCTCGGCCGACCGAGGGCTTCCTCATGCGCCAGGGCAAGGACGGCTTCCAGGTGATCAGGGGCGGCGGCACGCTCAAGGGCCGCGACGCCGTACGCCTGCAGGCGGTGACCTATCTGCCGGGCAAGGGCACGGTGTGGGCGGTCGGGCACGTCGTGGACGCCACCGACCGCTACACCGACGTCGTGGAGACGTTCGGCCTGAAGACGCCCACCCAGTCCTGAGGGCGGGCGCTACAGGACCGCGCCGTCGTCCCACCCGGAGTCGTTGGGCGGGCCGTCGCCCATCCGCACCACCAGCGCCACGAAGCCGCCGATGAAGGCGGCCACGGCGGTGAACAGCGCCCAGCCCTCCATCTCCCACTCGGCCATCGCGGCCAGCAGCAGATAGGCGGGGCCGCCGAACAGCGCCACCCAGGCCAGTTTGGTGGGCAGGTCGAGCTTGGGCAGCGGGGGCGGGGGAGGCGGCACGTAATGCCCCTCTTCCTCCTCCTCGCGCTCAGGCTCGGTCTCGCCCTCCGGCTCGGCGAGGTCGGTGTCGACCTCGCGGAACTCGGGCGGCCGCACCACCCGCCGGGTCGGCTCCTCCGGCACGTTCTCGCTGTCGGGCCATGGTTGGTCGGCCGAGTCACGCTCGGCTGTCTCGTTGAAGGACGCGACGATCTGACGCCAGACCTCGTCCTCGTCACTCTGGGGCGTCACCTACGCGCCTTCCCCCTGGGTGCGTTCAGTCCCTCTGCAAGGGTACCGAGGCATGTGTCCGGATGAAGTCGAGGCTCCCGGCAAAGATCCTGTCGGCATCATTATCCAGCGTCGCAACATGGTAGCTATCGGAGAGTTCCTCGATCGTCGCGTGTTTGAGGACTTTTCGTAGTATCCCGACAGAGGTCGGCTTGACTACGTGGTCATCGGTGCTGTGGTACACCAGCAGCGGCTGCGTGACCTTGGTCAGGTCCGCCTGGACCAGCGACCACAACCTCGGCAGCGACGCCGCCGCCTTCACCGGCGTCCGCGAGTACGCCAGCTCCCGCACCCCGGGCTTCTTGACGTCGTTGGCCACTCCCGGCACCGACGGCAGGAACCACTTGAGCAACGGCGCCAGCCTGAGCAGCGGCACGTCGAGCGCGATCGACGGATTGACCACGACCACCCCCTTCACCGCCGGTCCGTGGACCTCAGCCAGCCGCAGCGCGAGGCAGCCGCCCAGCGACAACCCGGCCACGAACACCTCCGAGCACCGTCCGAGAAGATCCTGGAACGCCTTCTCCACCTCGGCGTACCAATCCTCCCAGCGGGTGTGGTTCATCTCCTGCCACGTCGTGCCGTGTCCCGGCTGACGTGGCAGCGACACGCTCAGCCCGTGCCCGGCGAGGAACTCACCCCACGGCCGCAGCGACTGCGGCGTGCCGGTGAATCCATGGCACAGCAACACGCCGACCGGACCGGCCTCGTGGTGGTATGGCTCAGCGCCAGACATGAGCGGCATGACAGCTCCCACAACATCGGCGTGATAGTAATTCATCCCGGAATTGCCCGATCGTCGCACGGTTATCGCCGTTGTGCGAGAGCATGTGTAGGAGCATCGGCCCTGGGATGCGAAGATGACTCTGCTCGCAGAACCAGATTCGCGAAGGGGTGGCCGGGTGTTCTATTGGGTGGTCAAGGCCATCTTGGCGCCGATCCTCCACGTGGTGTTCCGCCCCTGGGCAGAGGGCGTCGAGAACGTTCCCAAGCACGGCCCGGCGATCCTCGCCGGCAACCACCTGTCGTTCGCCGACCACTTCTTCGGTCCGCTCCAGCTCCGCCGTAAGGTCATCTCACTCGGCAAGTCCGACTACTTCACCGGTCGCGGGCTCAAGGGCTTCTTCACCCGGATGTTCTTCAGCGGCGTCGGCACCGTGCCCATCGACCGCTCCGGCGGCAAGGCCAGCGAAGCCGCCCTGCGCACCGGCAAGCGCATCCTGCGCGAGGGCAACGTCCTCGGCATCTACCCCGAGGGCACCCGCTCGCCCGACGGCCGCCTCTACAAGGGCAAGACCGGCGTGGCCCGGATGGCCCTGGAGTCCCGGGTCCCGGTGATCCCGTGGGCGATGGTCAACACCTACGAGATGATGCCTCCCGGCCGCGCCCTGCCCAAGCTCGGCATCCGGCCCGGCGTGCGCTTCGGCAAGCCGCTCGACTTCTCCCGCTACTACGGCATGGAGGAGGACCGGCTGGTGCTGCGGGCCGTCACCGACGAGATCATGTACGCGCTCATGGAGCTGTCCGGCCAGGAATACGTCGACAAGTACGCCGCCAGCGCCAGGGTCGAGATGGAGCGCGCCGCCCGAGCGGCGCGCCCGCAGTCCTAGTCCCGCAACACCGCCTGCGCCTTGAGCAGCGCCTGTGTCATCGTGCGCAGCTCGTCGGGGGTGAGCTGGTCGATGAGGAACTCGCGCACCACATCCACGTGCCCGGGCGCGGTGCGCTCCAGGCAGCGCATGCCGTCGTCGGTCAGCACCGCCAGCACGCCCCGGTCGTCGGACGGGCAGGTGGCACGCTCCACCAGCCCCGCCTTCTCCAGCTGGGTGATCTGGTAGGTCAGCGCGCTCTTGGTGACCACGACCTCCCTGGCCAGCTGCGTCATCCGCAGCCGCCGGTCAGGCTCGTCGGACAGCCGCACGAGGATCTCGTACTGTGGATGCGTCAGTCCGGCCTCCGTCTTCAGCTGCTCCTCGATGCGCCGTTCGAGCAGGTGCGCGGTGAACAGGAAGGCCCGCCAGGCGGCCGCCTCCGTCTCGTCGAGCCACCGTGTCTGTGTCACCCCACTATTGCACCACCCCGGGCGGGCGCTCGCGCGATCACCTCTCACGCGCGGAAGGGGCCGGTCACCTCGAACGTGTGTCCGTCGGTGCCGGCCCTGGCCCCCGTGCGGCCGCGCTGGGAGGAGAAGTAGAGGCGGGCGCCGTCCGGGCTGAAGGCGGGACCGGCCGGCTCGGAGTGGCCGTGCCCTTCCAGCCGGGCGAAGGGCGCCACCTCGCCGGCCCGGGTGATCACGCTGATCTCCATGCTGCCGCCGTCCTGGGCCACGAACCGCCGGCCCGATCCGCTGAGGTGGTCCACGTCGCGGACCGTCTCCAGCCGGCCGGTGCCGGCCGAATAGCTCCACACCCGGCCGTCGCCCCTGGTGGTGAAGGAACAGATCCCGTCCGCGTAGTGGCAGCCTCCGGCGCCGTCGAAGCGCAGGGCGTCGGGCACCTGGAAGCGGGTCGGCTCGACCGGCGCCGCCGGATGGGGCACCGCGCGCCACGCGCCGCCGGTGGTGAGCACCTCCAGCGCGCCCTCGGTGAGGTCGGCCCAGTCGCGCGGGCGGAAGCGGTAGAAGCAGCCGTCGGGCTCGTCCTCGGTCAGGTAAACCACCTGGCGCTCCGGGTCGCAGGCCACCGCCTGGTGCCGGAACCTGCCCATCGCCAGGCGCGGGCGGGCGGCGCGCTCGCCGTACGGGTCGCACTCGAACACGCGGCCGCTCTCGGTCTCCTCGCACGACAGCCAGGTGTTCCACGGGGTCGCGCCGCCGGCGGAGTTGAGCGTGGTGCCCGGCAGGACGCGGTAGGCCTCGATCACGGTGCCGTTGGCGCCGAAGCACAGCGCGGAGGCCCCGCCCAGCAGCGGGACCTTCGAGTTGGAGACGTAGATCCAGCCGTCGCCGTCGGGGAAGCAGGCGCCGCCGGCGGGCGCCGCGTGCCACTTCAGGCCCGCCACCTTCCGGCCGCTTCTCGCGACGATCCGGCTGGTGAAGCCCTCGGGGAGCGCGAGCCCGTCGCCGTTGGGAGGCAGCAGCGGCCCGTACGGGCCGGCGCCGGCGCGGGCCGTGCCCTGCCAGAGCGTGCCCACCGCGACGACGGCGCTCGCGCGGAGGGGCGTGCTGGGCAACATGCCGTCAGTCGATCGCACCCACGTGAATGGGAGGTACTCGCAAGGCCAAACTCTCCGCAAACCCGGGGCCACCGCTACCGCGGAGTCGGCACATTTCGATCATGACAGCTGTACGGCTGGCGCCCGCGATCAAAACCCGCCGGGCCCTGGTCTATCTCGACGGGACCCCGTCGGCGCCCCGCCTGGCCAGAGCGCTGCGCATGACCGGCTACGACGTACGCACCGTGGAGGCCGCCGACGCGGCGCCGCGGGAGCTGGCCGCGTTCCTGACCTCGGCCCAGCCGGACGAACTGCTGCTGGTGCGCTGGCCGTCGGGCGCGGGGTGGGCGCCGAGCTCGTTCACGCGGCTCATCGTGGACTTCGGCCGCCGCCTCGGCGACTCGCCCGCCGCCGCGCTGGTGCTGGTCGTGGACTTCGGCTGGGTCGTCAACGGCGACGGCGAGGCCCGGCTGAACGTGCCCGGCGACCCGCCCGTCGTCGCCGCGGCCCTGACCGCCTCCATGGCCTCCACCAGCGACCGGCCCGGCAGCGCGCCCAGCCTGACCGGGGTGCTGGCCGACGCGCTGCTGGCCGCCGACGGGCCCCTCACCATCGCCGACCTGCACGAGCTGGCCACCGAGAGGTACGCGGGCTCGGGGCTGACCGCGATGCTCTTCAGCCACGGCGACATCGCGCACGTGCCGGTCGGCACCGGGCAGCGGTTCGCCGCCGATCCGGCCAGGCGGCGGCGGGACGCGCAGCGGCGGGCCATACGGCCGCGCACGCTGCTGGCCTCCGACCGCTGGACGCTCGACGACCGGCTCGGCCACCGCGTCTACGCCGAGGCCATCGCGGCGTTCCTGCGGCACCGGGACACCTCGCCGCCGCTGACGATCGGCATCAAGGGGCCGTGGGGGGCGGGCAAGACCTCGCTCATGCGGATGGTGCAGGAACTGCTGGATCCGCCGGGGTCGGGTGGGCTGCGGTTGCGGCGCCGTACCGGGAGGCTGACCAACCTCGACGTGCTCGGCCGGCTGCGCGTGCGGCGGCCGGCCGACGCGTGCGCGCAGGCGCCCGCGGACGCGGGCTGGCGGCCGACGGTGTGGTTCAACCCCTGGATGTACCAGAACGGCGAGCAGGTCTGGGCCGGGCTCGCGCACGAGATCATCAGCCAGATCACCGGCCGCCTGCCGGCCGCCGAGCGCGAGCGCTTCTGGCTGGAGCTGAACCTGTCGCGCATCGACACCGAGGAGGTGCGCCGGCGCATGTACTGGCTGGCGCTGACCCGCCTCGCGCCCGTGGCGCTCGGGCTGCTGGCCACCGGGCTGGTCACCGCCGCCTGCGTGGCCGCCAGCGCCCTGTTCCCCTCCTTGCACGGTACGGCTGCCGCCGTCGCCTCGGCCGGCTGCCTGGCCTCGGTGGGCGCGGGGGTGATGCGGATGGCGAGGTTCCTGGCCGAGTCGGCCGACGGCGCCTTCGGACCGCTGGTGCGCCAGCCCGATCCGCTGGCCCGCTTCGGCATGGCCGACCAGGGCTACCGCAACCAGGCCGGGCTGCTCCACCTGGTCCAGGGCGACATGCGGCGGGTCCTGGACCTGGTCGCCACCGAGGAACGCCCGCTGGTGGTGTTCGTCGACGACCTCGACCGCTGCTCGCCCGGCACGGTGTCGCAGGTGATCGAGGCGATCAACCTGTTCGTGGCCGGTGACTTCGGCAACTGCGTGTTCGTGCTGGGCATGGAGCCCGAGGTGGTCGCGGCGCACGTCGGGCTGGCCTACCGGGAGCTGATGGGGACGCTGCCCGACGAGCGCACCTACCGGCTGGGCTGGCGGTTCCTGGAGAAGATCGTGCAGTTGCCGTTGAGCGTCCCGTCGCTGGACGAGGGGGCGCCCGACTACATCAAGGAGGTGCTGGGGCTGCGCTCGTCCGCGCCTCTCGCCCAGCCCGTGGCGGAGCCGAGGGCGGAGCTCGTGGACCGGCTGGAGACGGCGATCCGCAGCCTGTCGCCGACGATCGAGACGCTGGACCAGGCCGCCCGCAGCGCGCAGGCGGCGGCGGGGCCGTCCGAGGCGGCCTCCCTCGCCGCGGCCAGGGCCGCCGACCGGGTGTTCGACGAGCTCTACAGCGACGAGCGGGCCTGCCGGGCGGTGGAGACGGCGCTGCCCGCGCTCAACCTCACCAATCCGCGCGAGGTCAAGAGGTACCTGAACGTGTTCCGCTTCTACTCCTTCATCACCTACCGCCGCCATCTGGCCGGGCAGCCGCATCACGGTGACGAGTGCGTGGCCAAGGTCGCGGCGCTGACGATCAGGTGGCCGCACCTGCTGTGGGCGCTGGCTCAGGAGGCGCACCCCGGGGCCACCGTCCTCGAACGGCTGGAGGAGGCGGCGCTGTCGTGCGACGGCGACGGGTGGGCGCGGACGATGGCGGAGGCCGGGCTGGCTGAGGAGGAGGCGTTGCGCCAGCTCCTGGCCACCCGGCCACCGATCGCCGCATTGGCCCGGACGCTGCTGTAGCGCCTCTAACGCTGGGCCTGGAACATCCAGTGCTGCTTCTCGATGTCCTGCGCTACCGCGATGAGCAGGTCCTGGGTGACCGGGTCCGGCTCGTCGGTGGCCGCGATGCGCTCGCGCAGCCGCTGGGTGACGCCCTCCAGGATGTCGGTGAACAGGGCGACGACCTTGCCGTCCTCGATCCACGCCCGCTCGGGCTGGGCCAGCTTCGTGGCGCCGGCGACGGTGGCGGCCCGGCCGTCCGGGTTGAGCCCCAGTGCCACGGCCCGCTCGGCGAGCGTGTCGGCGTGCTCGCGCGCGATCGCGACGAGTTCGTCGAGCTGCAGGTGCAGTGGGCGGAAGTGCGCGCCGATGACGTTCCAGTGCGCCTGCTTGGCGACCAGGGAGAGGTCGATGAGGTCCACCAGCGCGCCCTGGAGCGCGTCGGCCACGACCTTCTTGGCGTCTCCGGAGAGAGGTCCGGTAATCGGAGCCATGCCTGAATCCTCCTTCTAAATCCGCTTCTCTCCATTCAACAGATCTTGCTGCCCAATTCTTCCTCCATTGACACTGCAATAATGACAGTGTAATTGTGAGGGTATGAGGGAGACCTGGACCATCGGCGAACTGGCTGAGCGGGCGGCGGACGCGCTGCGGCCCGGCCTCCAGCGCGCCAACGGCCGGATCCGCGAGGTGCCCGGCGAGCGTCTCATCCGCTGGTACACGACCATCGGCCTCGTCGACCCGCCCCTGACCAGACGCGGCCGCCTCGCCCAGTACGGCAGGCGGCACCTGTTGCAGGTGGTGGCGGTCAAACGCCTGCAGGCCGAGGGCCACTCGATCGCCGAGATCCAAACCCGCCTGACCGGCGCCACCGACGCCACCCTGGAAGCCACCGCCCTCCTCGAACCTCCGAACGGCGACCAGGGCGGCGCTCCGGGGGGCGACCTTCCCGACGGGACCCAGGCCGAGGGCCCCCGCCCCCGCTTCTGGACCGCCCACCCCACAGCGGAGCCCACCCCGCCTTCCCCGGCACAGCCCTTCCCACGCGCCGCCGCTGATGCCGGTGCCGGTCAGCGTGAGGCGGCGGTCGTCCATGGGCTTGTGGGCGATGCCACCCGGGAAGCCGGGCGGGGTGTCGCCCGGGAAACCGCTCAGGAAACCCCTCGGGGTGGGGGGCGGGTTTCTGGGGTTCGGCTGGCGGCCGGGGTGGTGCTGGTGCTGGACGGCGCCGGCCGTACGCCCACAGACGATGACATCGAGGCAGTCCTCGCCGCGGCCGGACCGCTTCTTCAGGTGCTACAGGAGAGGAAGCTCACATGAAGATCACTTCTCTCGATCCGGCCCGCTGCCTGCCGCTGCCCGACGCCGGGCTGGGGGCGATGGAGACCGAGCGCGGCAACCTCCCGCTGGAGAGCGTCGACGTGGCCGCCTCGATCTCGGGGCTGGTCGCGGGGGTGGAGGTCGCGCAGGGGTTCAGGAACCCGTTCGAGGTGCCGCTGGAGGCCACCTACGTCTTCCCGTTGCCCGACCGCGCCGCCGTCACCGCCTTCCGCATGGAGGCCGACGACCGGGTGATCGAGGGTGTGCTCAAGGAACGCGGTGAGGCCAGGGCCGACTACGACCAGGCGCTTCGCGAGGGGCGGCGGGCGGCGATCGCGGAGGAGGACCGGCCGGATGTGTTCACGATCCGGGTGGGCAACATCGTGCCGGGCGAGCGGGTCACCGTCCGGCTCACGCTGAGCCAGCCGCTTCCCTACGAGGACGGCGCCGCCACCTTCCGTTTCCCGCTGGTGGTCGCGCCGCGCTACGTTCCCGGCACGCCGCTGGACGGGCCGCCCGCGGGTGACGGCGTGGCGCCGGACACCGACGCGGTGCCGGACGCCTCCCGCATCTCGCCGCCGGTGCTGCTGCCGGGCTTCCCCCATCCGGTACGGCTGTCGCTCACGGTCGACGTCGACGCCGCCGGTCTGGACCTGCGCGAGCTGGCCTCCAGCCTGCACGTGGTCCGGCAGGAGGGCGACCGGCTCAGCCTGGAGCCGGGCGAACGGCTGGACCGGGACTTCATCCTGCGCCTCGGGTTCGACGCCTCGACGGCGCTGCAGCTCGACGGCGCCGGGACGTTCGCGCTCACCGTGGTGCCGCCGCCGCTGGCCGGGACGCGCACCCCGCGGGACCTGGTGCTGCTGCTCGACCGCTCGGGCAGCATGGGCGGCTGGAAGATGGTCGCCGCCCGCCGCGCCGCCTCCCGCATCGTCGACACGCTGACCGACCAGGACCGCTTCGCCGTACTCGCGTTCGACTCCTACGTCGAGGCGGCCTTCGACGGCCTGCGCGAGGCGAGCGACCGCAACCGCTACCGGGCCGTCGAGCACCTGTCGCGCATGGACGCGCGCGGCGGCACCGAACTCCTCGAACCCCTGCGCCAGGCGATCACCCTGCTCGGCGAGACCACCCGCGAACGCGTGATCGTCCTGGTCACCGACGGCCAGGTCGGCAACGAGGACCAGATCCTCGAGCAGACCGGCGGCGCGCTGTCGGCCATGCGGGTGCACACGGTCGGCATCGACCAGGCGGTCAACGCCGGGTTCCTGAGCCGCCTGGCCGGTCTCGGCGCCGGGCGCTGTGAACTGGTCGAGTCGGAGGACCGGCTGGACGCCGCGATGGAGCAGATCCACCGCAGGATCGGCGCGCCGCTGGTGACCGACCTGTCGCTGAAGGGCCTGGAGACCGAGCCGGGCACGGTCACGCACCTGGGTTCGATCTTCCCCGGGGTGCCGCTGCGCGTGTACGGCCGCTACCGCGAGGCGGCCGCCGTCACCGTGCGCGGGCTGGCCGGGGGCGCGCCGTGGGAGGAGCAGGTGCCCGCGACCGTCGTGGACAACCCCGCGCTGAGGGCCGTCTGGGCCCGTGCCCACCTGCGCGAGCTGGAGGACCGCTACGCGATGGGCGAGCACGAGCTGGAGGGCCAGATCGTGCGGGCCTCTCTGGAGTACGGCGTGCTGTGCCGCTTCACCGCCTACGTGGCCGCCGACACCCGGCAGGTCGCCGAGGGCGGGCCGGAGCACCGGGTGGTGCAGCCGGTCGAGATGCCACGCGGCTGGGACATGCCCGCCGCCGCCCCGATGGCCGCGGCCGCCTTCCGCATGCCGTCGCCCGGCTCACCCCTGTCCGGTCCGGCCGCCGAGATCCACGAGGCGGCCGACGGCATCGCGACGTTCGGCGGCGTGGGGGGCAGCACGGGCGGCGCCGCCGGTCCGCGCGGCTTCACGCCGCCTCCTCCCACGGGCGGCGGCCAGGCGATGAAGCGCGGCCGGGGCTTCGCGAGGGCCATGCCCGCCGCCAAGCCCATGGCCCCGGGCGCGGTTCGTCACTCCCTCGACGCGGTACGCCCGCAGCTGGTGGCCGAACTGGACCGCCTGAAGGCGACCCGAGGCGTACCCGACCCGCTGTACCTGGCCGACCTGGCCTCCCGGCTGGCCGTGCTCGCCGCCTTCCTGGGCGGGCACGCGGAACTGGCGGCGCTGGCCCGCGAACTGGAGTCCGCCGACCAGCCGGGCGCCGACCCGGCCGCGCTGTGGGCCCGCGCCATCGAGGTCCTCACCTCCCTGACCTCGGGGGGAGGCACCTCGGGCGACACCCCCAGAACCGCCTTCTGGAAGCGTCCCTGACCGCCTCGTTGCCGGCGCCGGGCCACAACCCGGCGCCGGCAGCACGCCACACGAGGCCGGTTCTCGGCGCTCGCGACACATCACGCCCAGGGGCCGGATGGCGTCCGTGGTGGGTGGGGCTTGGTTGTGGTGATCTTTCGGGTTATAACCCGAACCATGGAGTTCAAGGGACGTGTTGGGCGGACGTTCGCCGGTTCCGAGTCCTGGTGGCCGCCCCGGCCGTCGCCGGGTCCCGAGGCCCCCAACATCGTGCTGGTCCTGGTGGACGACGTGGGCTTCGCCGACCTGGGCTGCTACGGATCGGAGATCCCCACCCCCCACCTGGACGAGCTGGCCGCCCACGGCACCCAGTGGACCGACTTCCACGTCACCCCCATGTGCTCCCCGACCAGGGCGGCCCTGCTGACCGGCGTCGACCCGCACCGCGCGGGCGTCGGGCACGTGGCCAACTCCGATCCCGGCTTCCCCGGGTACGCGGGCGAACTGGCCGCCGAGGCGGTCACGATGGCCGAGGTCTTCCGGGACGCGGGCTGGCTCACACTGGCCGTCGGCAAGTGGCACCTGACCAAGGACTCCGACATGTCGGACGCCGGCCCCCGCCACGCCTGGCCCCTCCAGCGGGGTTTCGACCGCTTCTACGGCTTCCTGGAGGCGTTCACCAACTTCCACCATCCGCACCGCCTCGTCCGCGACAACTCGGCCGTCGAGGTCGACCGCTACCCCGACGGCTACCACCTCACCGACGACCTCACCCGCGAGGCGGTCGCGATGGTCAGGCAGGCGGGCGACCAGCCGTTCTTCCTCTACCTGGCCCACGGCGCAGCCCACGCGCCGCTGCAGGCCCCCGAGGCCGACATCGCGCGCTTCGCCGGTCACTACGCCACGGGATGGGACGCCATCAGGCAGCGGCGCTTCGCGCGTCAGCGGAAGCTGGGGCTCCACCCCGAGGGCACCGTCCTGCCGGAGCGCGACGCCGAGGACGGCGACGACGTCCCGGCCTGGGACTCACTCGACGAGGACACCCGCCGCCTGTTCCAGCGCTACATGGAGGTCTACGCCGCCATGATCGCCGGGATCGACCGCAGCGTCGGCGCCCTGCGGCAGACCCTGCGCGAGCTGGGCAAGCTGGACAACACCATCTTCGTGTTCACCTCCGACAACGGCGCCTCCCGCGAGGGCGAGCGGGACGGGACCACCCAGTACCTGCGCACGCTGCTGTCGGCCAACAGCCGCCACGACCGCGAGGACCCGGCCGCCGACCTGGCCAGGATCGACCTCGTCGGCGGCCCGCGCACGCTCTCGCACTACCCGCGCGGCTGGGCCATGGCCTCCAACACCCCCTTCCGCCTGTACAAGCGCAACGCCCACGCGGGCGGCCACGCCGTGCCCCTGCTCGTCTCGTGGCCGGACGGGCTGCCCGCGCGCGGAGATCTGCGCCACCAGTGGGCCTACGTCACCGACGTGCTGCCGACGCTGATCGAGCTGACCGGGGTGGAGGCGGCCGAGGGGCTGCCGCGCTCGGGTTCGTCGCTGGTGAAGGCGCTGCTCGATCCGCTGGCCGTACACGATCATGTGGAGCAGCACACGGAGCTGCAGGGACATCGCGGACATGTGCGTGGCGAGTGGGAGATCGTGACCAGGCACGCGCCGCTGACGCCGTTCGGCGAGCACGAGTGGGAGCTTTACCACCGTCCGTCGGACCGCACGCAGACGCGCGACCTCGCCGCCCGCCACCCCGAGATCGTGCGCGAACTCGCCGAAGCGTGGGAGCGCGCCGCCCGCGACGGTCAGGTCTACCCGCTCGACGAGGGCTCGCGCCTGCGCTACCTGCTGCGCCCGCCGTGGCAGCAGGACCCCTCCCCGGTACGGCTGACGCCCCCCGTCCCCACGCTGGAGCGCTGGCGGGCGCTGCAGCTGATCCAGTGGCGCTCGTTCACGATCACGGTGACCGTCGCGGAGCCGGGGCAGGGCGTGCTGGTGGCGCACGGCGGCCAGGGCGGCGGCTACCTGCTCTACGTGGAGGACGACGAGGTCGTCTTCTTCCACAACAGCTACGGAGAGTCACGCGAACTGCGCGCCGGGAGGCCGGGGGAGCGGATCGAGGTGGAGGTGCGCGCGCCGGGCGACTGGGTGTGGGACGCGGTGGTCCGGGTGGACGGCCAGGAACGCGGAAAGCTGGCCGGACTGCCGATGCTGGCGGCGTTCTGCCCGATGGAGGGCATCGACGTGGGGGCCGACCGGCGCTCGCCGGTATCGTGGGAGGTGTTTGAACGCCATGGGCCCTTCCCGTTCAGCGGGCGGTTGCGTGAGGTGTGTTATACGCCGGGTGACCACGCGCCGGACGCGGGGGCGAACTTCGTGGATCTGGTCAGGGAGATCGGCTTACGCTTTGAATAGGGCGAATAGGCTGTTGAGGTGAAAACCCTCGTCCTGGACGGTGGCCTGGCCACCCACCTCGAAGCGCTCGGCGCCGACCTGCGCGACGAGCTCTGGTCGGCACGGCTGCTCCTGGAGAACCCCGACCTGATCCGCGCCGTGCACGCCGCCTACTTCGCGGCCGGCGCCGACGTCGCCACCACGGCCAGCTACCAGGCCTCGGTGCACGGCTTCATGGCGCGCGGACTCGACGGTTCCGAGGCGGCGCGGCTGATCACGCTGTCGGTGGAGCTGGCCGCGCAGGCCCGTGACGAGGCCGGCGGCGGCCTGGTCGCCGCCTCCGTGGGCCCCTACGGCGCCTACCTGGCCAACGGCGCCGAGTACACCGGCGACTACGACCTCGACGAGGACGGCCTGCGCGCCTGGCACGAGCCGCGCTGGGAGATCCTGGCGGCCGCCGAGCCCGACATGATGGCCGTCGAGACCATCCCCTCCTACCCGGAGGCGCGCGCGATCGCCCGCCTGCTGAAGGAGACGCCGCAGGTCAAGGCCTGGGTGAGCTTCTCCTGCCGGGACGAGGCGCACCTCAACGACGGCACCCCGATCACCGAGGCGGCCGCGCTGTTCTCCGGCAACCCGCAGGTGGTGGCGGTCGGCGTCAACTGCACCGCGCCCCGCCACATCCCCGGCCTGATCTCCCGGCTGACCGAACTGCCCGTCGTCGTCTACCCGAACTCGGGCGAGACCTGGGACGCCGAGAACCGCCGCTGGCTGGGCCTGTCCGACCCGATGGAGTTCGGCCAGGCGGCCAAGGAATGGCAGGAGCTGGGCGCCTCCCTCATCGGGGGCTGCTGCCGCACCACGCCCGAGCACATCAGGCACGTGGCGGCCAGCGTCGGCTGACGAGGCCTGACAGGGGCCGCTTCCGGTCGTCAGGTCCGCGTCAGCTCTCCGCCGCATCGTTGGGGACGCAATCGATCCCAACGATCCGGGGGAGTTCCCGATGTCTCATCCACGCCGATGGTGGATCCTCGGCGTTCTGTGTACGGCGCTGCTGGTCCTGACCGTCGACAACATGATCCTCACGCCGGCCCTCCCCTCGCTCACTGGTGCACCATCCTCTTGTCGGTAGCCGTGAGGCTGCTGATGCACCCGAGGTGCCGCCGGGTCATCGCCCCGCTCGCTCGACGCGTGGA
>NZ_JACHIN010000014.1:0-266354 GCF_014203235.1 Nonomuraea endophytica
GTCCAAGCCGTTCGCCGCTACCTGAACCAGTTCCGTCCCGCCGACGGCCGCGCCCGAGCGGCCAACACCTCGCAAGTCCGCCCAGCGGCTCCCACAGCCCCAGCCCCGCCCAAACCTCGCCGCGTGGTCCGCTGGCTCATGACCCGCCCCGACCACCTGAGCAGCACCGATGCCACCCACTTGCAGCGCATCCTGGAGCGCAGCCCCGGCCTTGCGGCCACCGCCCGCCACGTCCGCGCGTTCGCCCACATGATGACCGAGCTCCAGGGCCACCACCTCGAGACGTGGATCGCCGCCGTCCGCGCCGACCCGCTACCCGCCTTCCACGTCTTCGCCAACGGACTCCAACGCGACCATGACGCCGTCCGCAACGGACTCACCCTGCCCTACAGCAGCGGCGCGGTCGAGGGCAGAGTTTGCAAACTCAAGTTCCTGAAGAGGCTCATGTTCGGTCGCGCGAACTACGACCTCCTCCGCGCCATGGCTCTGCACAACTGAGATCACCGAACGTGATCGCTCCCCATTGATCGCGCCAGAGCCCAAATCCCTGATCGTCGACACTGCCGCTTCGCCAGAGCGGCTGAGGTGTCCTGATGAGCACGGCAAGCAGCAAGATCCCGTCGGCTCCCCGCCTCGCCGGCATCCGGTCCCGCTGGCTCAGTGCCGCGAGCACCAACCTCCACGACGACCCCGGAGTGGCCGGCGCGGCTCTGGTCGGGTCGCTGGGCGCGGGCCGAGCCGACGACTGGAGCGACATTGATCTGCTCGTGGTCGTGAACGACGCGCATCCCGACGATTACGCGGTACTCGGCCGTCTCCCTTCCGGTTCGGGGACCTTGACGGCGGCCTTCGATGCCCGCCACAACGGCCCTCGCGGCATCAGGGCGATCAGCGGACAGCATCTCGTGGACGGACTTCCGCTCTGGGTCGACTGGCACATCCACCCGGTCTCGCAGGCGGCCTGGCCTGCCGACAGCGTGGTCATCTTCGACCGGCGAGGCTTCGACCGGATCCCTGCCACCTTCTCCGAACTGCTCAGCACCGGCGAATTCGAGCTGCCGACCCTCAGGCAACCCATCGATCACCAGATTGCGCGGCTGGTGATGGTCCCGATCGCGGGCAAGCGGATCGCCCGTCGCTCGCCGGAGACGGCCCGGATGATCGAGTTTCTCGGAGGCCCCTACACGCTCGTCGCCTCCTGGCAGCACCACCTTGCCACGCTGCGCCAGCTGTTGGATGGATTCGCGACGCTCGGACTGCCCGACAGCGTCGCTGCCGGGCACGCCTACCTCGACCTCGTGACGGAAACTCTCGACTGACGCCGACCGATTCGCCGCCTGCCCGGCGGCGGAGCACGGTGTGCAGCATGTCGTCGGTGATGACGGGCGGCCGACCGCCGTGCTGCCCTTGCGGGCCGCCGCGTCGAATCCTTCGAGGGTCCACTCCCGGACGTTCTCGGGGGTTGAGGAACATCGGAATGCGACGCGGTAGCCGCACCCCGATAGGCGCGTCTCGGGGGTCACAGCCAGTGAGGCCGTCGGCCAACGAACGTCACGGCGTGGGGCTCCAGGACCTCATCGCGATCGTCGCCGACCTCCGCAAGCGCGGCATCGGCTTCCGGTCGCTGAAGGAAGCGCTCGACACCACGACCGCCGGCGGACGCCTGGTCTTCCACGTGTTCGCCGCCCTGGCGGAGTTCATCCGTGAACTCATCATCGAGGGCACGAACGAGGGCCTGGCGGCCGCTCGCGCTCGCGGTCAGCGTCTCGGCCGGCCGCCCGCGATGACGCCCGAACAGGTACGCCACGCCAAGGCCCTGCTCGCCCAGCCCGACGCGACCATCGCCTCGATCGCCCGGCTGCTCGGGGTCAGCCGGTCCACGATCTACAAGTACGTGCCCGAGCTGATGACGAGCGTTGACGGCCAGACCATCGACGTCCCCTCCCAACGCCTCGAACTCACCGCAGAGACCGATCAAGCGAGTGGCGGCTCGCCGAAGCTATAGAAGTCCCGGGCCATCTCGAGGCGATGCTGACTCGGCAACAGAACCCGCAGGTTCCGCAGCGGGGTGAGCGGGAGCGCGAGGACCGAATGCCACCCTCGCTGGCCCGGGCCAGGGCGCGGGCAAGGCGGGAGCGTGCCGTGCCGCGCGGTGCTCGGGCAGTCGCGTGAACACCGTGCCGACAGGGCATGGCTGGGTTGAGGCCCGTCTTCTTCTGGCGTGGCCACGCCAGACCGCCGTTGAGGCGATGGACGATCATGAGAAGCGCCGCGTACCCGGCGACGCTTCTCAGTGCACGCTACTGACGGGCGCGCCCTTTGCGCTCTCCTCGGCTTCTGCGCGAGACGAACCACCACACGATGACGGCTTGCACGATGCCGGCGATCTGAAGCGGGGCCCACACCAGGACCGGGATCAGGCCGTTGAGCGAGTCGGGCAGAGCTTGGAAGCTGATGGCGTCGCTGCTGAAAACGAGTATCGGGATGATGCTCGTGGGGAAGCTGAGCAGCATCAGCGGCCACATGGCCACGCTGTCTTTGCCGGACAGCATGGCTATCAACGCCGCGGCACCGGCGACGACGATGAGGACGGCATAGGCGGCGGCGGCCCGCTGCGCGATGCTCAGTCCCTTAACCCAGTTCACAAGGCGTATCCGTTCTCCGGAGGCGCAGGGTGTGCACGAGATGGCACCGCGCACACCCTGACCGTGTTGCAGGTGACAGGCTAGGCGGGTTGCGGTCCTACATGGACCAGCCGCCGCCGTAGGTGACGCCCCACCAGTAGCCGTAGGCGATGGACCAGCAGTCGGCTCGCCTGACCCCGTAGGCGGGGCAGGTATTGTCCTTGAGCACCGAGTACAAGATGGAGTCCGCGGCGGCCTTCTTCGACTTGTTCCACTTGTCGGTCTTGCTCTTGTAGATGATGCCGTAGCCGTAGTCGTGCATGTCGCACGCGCTCTCGAAGTTGTAGCCGCGTGGCCGGTCGGGAGCGTTGGAGCAGTGATCGTTCTTGACGCCCATCACCCACTTCTTGGTCGGGGTGACCTTGCGGGCGGGGGTCAGGAACCTGCCACCGTATTCCATCGGGACGGGGCCGAAGTTGCAGCCGTCGCGCCCGTACAGGTATTGGGACATGTACTGGCACTTGGCCGAGGCGCGCAGCCCGACGGTCGCGGGCTGGGTGGCCGTCTTCAGCTTGCCGATCGCCTCGTAGGTCAGGTTCCAGGAGCCTAGCGCGGGGGTGTTGAGCGCGGTGATGTTGCCCTTGGTGTCGTAGGTGTAGGTGCTGACCTGGACCGGCTCGTCGTCAATCTTGCGGTTGTCGGTGACCTGACGGAGCCGCTTGGCGTTGTCGTAGCCGTAAGTGACGGCCTCGCCGCTCGCGCCGCCCCCGGCGGGGGTGAAGCCGATGGCCTTGAGCTGGCCGGTCACATCGCCCAGGGCGCTGCTGGTCGCCGTGGTGGCGGTGGCGTAGGTGAAGGTCACCGTCGCGCAGGCAGCGGTGATGCAGTCGTCTTGCGGTGTGGCCGGGGCAGCCAGGCGGCTGTAGCGGCCCTGGGCGTCGTAGCTGATGACGGCCACGCCGTCGGCGTTGCCGATCTTGGTGATCAGGTGGTCGTCGCCGACCTTCGTCCAGGTGTAGGTCAGCGTCGGGGCGCCTTCCCCGGCCGCGACCATGGTCTGGGTGAAGCCGCCGTCGGCGTTCTTCACCACGGTGTCACCGTTCGCGGCGGCGAAGGTGCCGGGCTTTGCGGCGTCGGCGGTGAATCGGGCGGACTCCTTGCCCAGGTTGATCTGGATGTAGCCGTTGCTGCTGTAGTCCTTCAGGCGGTTGCCGAGGATGCCGCCCAGCGGCTCCAGCCGCCAGTTCGGGCCCAGGACGGCCTCGTTCGGCAGCGTGAGGTCGATGCGCTGGCCGGCGCTGTGGCTACGGGTGACGATCAGCCCGGTGTCGGTGAAGTCCGTGGCATCGGTGATCCACACGCCGGTGTCGGTGTCCGCCCGGCCGGGATACAGGTCCTCCGGAGCGGGCCCGGGATCGGCCGGGTCGTCGCCTTCGCCGGGGGTGAAGGGCTCATCCGAGGTGACTTCCAGCATGGGTGCGTCGAGGCCGTCGGTGTTCTCGGTGGCGGCGAAGACGCGGTAGTTCTTGACCTTGGTCTCGGTGGGCGCCTGCAGCACCAGGCCGTGGTTGGCGGTCCCGGCAGCCCACTTGGTCACGATCGGGGTGACGTCCCAGGTCATCGTGCCGGTGCCGCAGGAGCCGAGCTGGGAGCCCTCGGTGGAGGTGACGGCGTCCTCGGTGGTGTTGGACGGCTGCGGGGTCCAGGTCTGCTTGGTGGCGTCCCAGAAGTCGGTGACGCGGCGCACCTGGATGCCGGCGCCGACCTTGGGGCCGCATGCGGGCGCGTCCAGATTGGTGAGCTTGAGGACGGCCTTGCTGGGCGTCTTCAGCCCGGCGGTGTTGAAGCGCAGGTAGGCGCGGGCTTTCTCGCCGTCGGCTTCGGTGCCGGCCTTGAGGTAGCCGCCGGAGACGTTGTTGCCGTCGAAGGCGCTGTTGACGTCGGTGTCTCCGTTGAGGGGCAGCACGACGGACGGGTCGACGGTGACCGGGTAGGCCGTGGCGGGGTCGGCGAGGAAGCTGTCGGCGGGCTTGAGCACCAGCGTCTTGCCGTCGGCGGTGTTCTGCACGTCGGTGGTGATCTCGCCGACGCGGTCCTGACCCTGGCCGCCTTGCGGGGCGCTGCGCGCGAGCTTGCCGCCGCGGGCGCGGTAGGCGTGCGGCGAGGTGGCGTCGTACATGACCGGCTTGGAGGAGGAGGCGATGACCTTGCCGCCGTCCTTGAACGCGAGCTGGCCGCTGCCGTTGTCGGCGAGGGTGAGCCCCTCGGCCGCGACCGGGATCTTGATCTCGACCGGGCCGGCGGGCCGCCGGTTGAGGACGATGTCGAAGCGCAGGCCGGTGGGCAGCGCGGTGGCGACCAGGTCGCCGGCGCCGTCGGCGGCGACGCCGCGGTAGACGGCCTTGCTGCCGTCCAGGACGGGCTTGGGCAGGTCGCCGTCCCAGCCGAGCTCCACCCCGTCTCCGCCCTCGCGCATCAGCTGGGCGAAGGCGTCCTTGCCGCCGCCGGAGAAGCGCACGTCGCCCTTGGCCGCCTTGGGGTGGATGGCGGCGCCGTCCTCGATGAGGTCGGTGTCGATGTCGGCCCAGCCGCCGTCGTCCTGCTTGATGCGGATGGGGCCAGCGTGCAGTTCGGTGACGGTGCGGCCGTCGGCACCCCGGTAGGTGGTGGAGGTCTCGGTGCGTTCCACGACGGCACGCTTGCCGTCATCCGTGGACGGGAGCGTGGGGGTGGGCGTGGGCGCCGCGTAGGCGACCGTGACCGTGCCGAGCACGGTGAACGCGGTGAGCGCGCATGCGGTCGCCAGCCTGCGGGAGGATCTCATCAATCACCCTTATGGGTATAAAACGGACAAAGCGACCGCAAAGCTAGCACCTGGACTCACAGGAAACTTTCAGGAAAGGAGGCCGTGACCGCGCCGAGACCGACGCCACGCGATCAATCCCGAGGCTCGAACTCCTGATGCTGCGGAGGTACCGCTGCACGCGAAGGACCGCCGGGACAGATGGGGCCAGCGGGAATGTGGGGCAGATCACCGCCCAGACGCGTCAGCTTGTCGTTTTAGTTCTGACCTTCGCTTATGCCGTGTCAGAGTTGTTGTAATGTTGCGCCATCATCCGGAGGATGTCGCGGGCGGTCGTCGTTAAGGGGTGGTCGCTGCCTAGCGCCCGTCCACAGTCGGTGAGGACAACCTCGAACAAGAGACGAGCACGGTCCAAGTCCCCAGCTGCCGCGTAAGCGGCGGCCAGATTGTGGCGAGTGATCAGGGTATGAGGATGATCGGAGCCCAGGATCCGCTCGCAGTCGGCGAGCGTGGCCTTGAACAAGGGAATGGCCCGGTCTGGATCCCCCATCATCCGGTAGGCGTTGGCTAGGTTGCTGCGGGATTGCAGCGTGTCGGGGTGGTCGGTGCCGAGCACCCGCTCCCGATCGGCCAGCGTGGCCCAATACAGGGGGATGGCACGCCCCAGATCGCCCGCCGACTCGTAGGCGCAAGCCAGGTTATTGCGGGATTGCAGGGTGTTGGGGTGGTCCGTGCCCAGTACACGCTCGGAGTCGGCGAGCGTGGATTCCAGCAGGGGGATCGCCTGCCCCAGATCGCCCTGTACCGCGCCTGTAGGTGCCCGGAACTCGGCCGTTGGGGCTGGCCTGGGGTTGGCGTTCCCGTTCTGGAGGGCATGATCGCTGTTCATGGCGCTGCGGTTGCTTTATCTGATCTTCGCCCGGCTCGCGGGTTGGTTGGTGTTGCTGGCTCGCTCACAGCAGTCGAAGGACGTGGAGATTCTGGTCTTGCGTCATCAGCTCGCGGTGTTGCGTCGGCAGGTGGCGAGGCCGCGGCCGTCGTGGTCGGATCGGGCGGTGATCAGCGCGCTGGCGCGGCTGCTGTCTCCCTCCGGTCGTCGGCGGTTGTTCGTGACACCGGGTACGCTGCTGCGCTGGCACGCCGATCTGGTACGGCGGCGCTGGACGTTCAAACGCCGCAGCCAGGGGCGGCCCGTTACCCGCGCCTCCATCCGGGCCTTGGTACTTCGTCTGGCCCGGGAGAATCCGCTGTGGGGTTACCGACGGATCGCCGGTGAACTCGCCGCGCTGGGCTACCGGGTGGGAGCCTCCACGGTGTGGCTCATCTTGAGGAAGGCCGACATCGACCCAGCGCCACGACGCGCGGGCCCGACCTGGAGTGAGTTCCTGCGCGCTCAAGCCACCGGGGTCTTGGCCTGCGACTTCTTCCACTGCGACACCGTACTGTTCAAGCGCCTGTATTGCCTGGTCATTATGGAGCTCTGCACCCGCAGGGTGCACATCCTTGGTGTCACCAAGCACCCGACCGGGCCATGGGTGGCACAGCAGGCCAGGAACCTGATGATCGAGCTGGGGGACAAGGCGGAGGGGTTCAGGTTCCTCATCCGCGATCGGGATACGAAGTTCACCACGATGTTCGACGACGTCTTCACGGCCGCAGGCATCCGCATCATCAAGACACCACCTCGCGCACCGCGGGCCAACGCTTTCGCCGAACGCTGGATCGGGGGCCTGCGCCGCGAACTCCTTGATCGGATCCTCATCGTCAACGCCCGCCACTTACGACGCGTGCTGGCCACCTACGAAACCCAGTTCAATGAGCATCGCCCCCATCGCTCTCTGGGCCAGGCCGCTCCACTGCGAGCCCTTCCCGACCCGGTCGAAGACGATATCAAGGTCATCCGACATGACCGCCTCGGCGGGCTAATCCACGAATACGCGCAGGTCGCATAGGGTGGCCGAGTTCTTGGCACCCACAGGACGTGATGCTCAGGGTCTACGCCAAATGCATCGACGGACAACGAGACGTCGCGAACCAACGCATCCTCGACGCCCTCGAAGCAGCATGATCGCGAAGGCAAGCAGAAGGACCCCGAGAATCGCTCTCGGGGTCCTTCTATGTGTAGCGCGACCTGGGTAAACGCGCCAGGAGCCATTCCGCGCATAGTCCGGGATGGGTGGCATACGGCTGCGTTCGGCGGCATCTGCCTACCTACGCGGTGCAAGCTGTATCAGGGAGAAACTCCAGCTCAGAAGCCAGATTCAAGGTCAAGGATGGTAGGGCGCCCGGGGCTCGAACCCGGAACCTACGGATTAAAAGTCCACGGCATTAATGTCGGGCCCTGCCAATCCATATTCTAATGTACCACCCTCGGCGTCAATGTCGCCCATTGAAATGTCCATGAATGACGCCCCGTGCCACGCCGAATCGAATGCCGAAGAGCAACCACCGAGCAGCCGTATGGCGCATGCGCAAATTTGACAGTCCGGTTTCGATGGTAGGTAGGTCGCATCAGCTTGCCGGAACCAAAGGGCTGCGGAGCCGCTTCTCGCAGCAGACCTTGGGGCGATCATGCCCGAAAGGTGGATCTATCGTGAGTCAAGCCGCCTCGCCGCGCTCTGATGGATTGTGGAGTGGTGGTCCCAGTGGATCGACCTGCGAGACAGCTGAAGCGCCTGACGATCCTCGTATTCACACTCGCTGATCGCCTCGCCGAAGAAGCCTCCGTCGACACGGGCCACCTTCCCACGCCGCGGCCGCTCGCACGCCCCGCCTGGCCTATGCGATTTGTCGACGGCACCCCCATCGGGATCGACCGCGTGGTCGACCAGGAACCATACTACTCGGGCAAGCACAAATGCCACGGGGAGAACGTCCCGATCGTCGCCGATTCCGTCGGCCGGCTGATCTGAGCGTCGCCGGCTGCGCCCGGGGCAGTGCACGATCTGACCGCCGCCCGCGATACCAGGCTGATCGACGCCCCGGCCACCGGTGAGATGATGACCGGCGCCGACAAGGGCTATCAAGGGGGCGGCCCCATCCGGACCCCGTTCACGCATCACCGGCACCGGCCGTCGTGCGCCCCAAAGGATGCTAACTGGGCCCACGCGCGTATCCCCGGTGTGGGAGAACGCGCCGTCGCGACCTTGAAGACGTGGAAGATCCTGGTGAAGCTGCGCTACTGCCCGCGCCGCGCTACTGCGATCGTGCAGGCCATCCTCATCCTGCACGCCATCGAAACCAACCGCTACCCAGGATGAAAAGCGCTCACTGCTGGGGTTTGCATCCGAAGATTCTTGAAAGAATCCGTTCCGTCGCAGCCTGAGGTCCTATGCTCCAGCTAAGGCCCACGCTTGAGTAGGCGAGCTTGAAGCATGCTTCTGCCAGACCCCGCTGCTAGGTTCACCGAGAAGCCAAGCAACTCACGGTAGGAACGATGACGACCGATAGCCACCGCAGGACCTTCATCGCTCGCGCATTGCAGGCCTATGAGGAGGCACCAGCCCCCAAGGAAACCCTTACGCTGCAGCTCCGTGGCGGAACCGTCCTGCCGGTGGTCGAGATTCCATTGGAGATTCCTGTTCTAAATCAGGACAGCTTCCGGATCGCCCCCCAGCTTGACGATCACCCGGCGTGCGCCCAGGTGAGGGCTGATCCGTACTCGCCCGAATCTCAGGTGATCATCGCACAGCTCGTCGAGGAAGTTCATCGGTACTCCGACGAGCTCAAGGAGAACCTCGTACAAGACGGCCAGCAACAGGCGGGTTTGATCACGCGTGACGGCAAGTTGATCAACGGCAACACTCGATGCGTCCTGCTCCGTCAGCTGGACAGAGAAGGACGTGGCAGCGCAACCACTCTCAAGGTCGCGGTACTTAATGACACCCTGTCTAACAGGGAATTGCTTGAAGTCGAAATGCTGCTTCAGCAGCAAGTAGAGCTAAAGGACTCATATCGCCTCACTAATCATCTGATGATGATCAAGAGGCTGCATGAAGCGGACATGACGGACGAACAGATCGCGCGTACCTTGCGGCTTCGCGCATCGAATGGCCAGACTGGAGCTCAGCGTATTCTAGAGCGCCGAGAGATTCTACGGCTGATGGAACGTGCTCGTCGGCTCGTCTTCCCACCGATGCCCATGTCGGTCTTTGCTAGCGATGACGACAAACTCCAGAACTGGCAAGAGCTACTCAAGAAAGTGAAAGCCACGGAACAGAATGTCGGCACGGTGGCGGCAGAGCATCTAATTGCAAATTGGCTAATTGCGTATCTAACCGGAAATAGCTCGGTTCATAAGCTGCGGTTCGCCACGGATAGCTTGATCGAAGACCACGTGCTCCACGAATTGGGTCAATACAAAGAGCGCATCATCCCGCAGAGCGCAGATCTACCAACAGTCCAGGCGCCACCCCCCACGGGCATCAGCCTATTGGATGATGACGACGATATTGCCGACGACAATCACCAGACGAATCCCGAAGTTCGGGCCCTGCTTAACGTTGTCGCTCAAGCACGTCAGGCTGATCAGAATTCCGAGATCTTGCTTTCTACGGGCCAACGCACGCCCGCTGCAGACGTTCTTCAAGAAGTTGGTGGTCGGGTACGCAAAGGGCTGGACATTGAAAAGCGTAAGAACGCTGCCGGCGATCGCCTAATGAGGCCTAGCGGGCATCTAAATACCGCAAAGGTGCAGCTTCGAGACGCCCTTAGGGCCCTTGAAGACGTAAAGGGGGACTCACAGTTCGAAGCCAGCAAAGAGTCCGTCCTTGAGCTGATCGCCGAGATAAGTAGCCTTATCGCCGAGCTGACCTCGGCCCTAAACGGCGTTCCCGTACAGCGGACTCTTCCCAACGAGTGAGAATACGGGGTTCGATGAAGCCGACCATTAGCTTGAGCCTGCAAGGAATCCCACCGCAAATACAGGTTGATCGGATCAACGTCGATAATGACGCGTGGGAAGACGTTCTGATTGCTCTTCATGATGGATCATCTTCCACGGGAATAGACACCCGGATACGACCTGACAGCCTGATATCCCGGCGTCGGATCCTGAAGGGAGTTCTGCGTCGGCATCAGATATCCCTCGAAGCGGACGCTGGCGTTGTCGATCTACTTACGCGAGCTAATAGCGACTCTCGGGCGCTTCGCACTGTCATCTCTGGCGGGGCTAATCCCAAAGGAGTTGCGGTCGCCCCTACCATTCCCTCAGATCGAAGGGCTTCACGGTTTCGGCGCGACCTTCGCGACTTCCAAGTCAGAGACCTTACGAAGCTCAAGAGCCTTCCCCATGGGGCAAACTTCTCAGTTCCGGGTGCTGGCAAGACGACCGTAACGTTTGCGCTTCACGAACACGAGCGCTCAACTGGACGTGTCGATCGCTTGCTGATCATAGCTCCGCTGTCAGCCTTCGATGCGTGGCAGGAAGAAGCAAGCCAGCTCCATGATCCGCCTATGTCTATATCTAGATGGGCCGGTGGACCGATCCGCGACGCGGATATTGTGCTCATTAACTACCAGAGAATCGCTTCGGCAAAGGTTCCGCTAAGCATATGGATGCAGGAACACTCAGTCCATCTCATTGTAGACGAGGCGCACCGGGCCAAGAGAGGGATAGGCGGCGAGTGGGGAAGGGCAATCCTAGATATTGCGTCGCAAGCATCCCGCAGGGATATCCTCACAGGGACTCCCGCACCCAATCATCCTAGGGATGTCAGAGCGCTCTTGGATATCCTTTGGCCGAGTGGCGAAGTAACGCAAAGTCTGCCGAGCAGCGCTTTTCATGCGGAACCTTCAACACGTTCTCTTGCGGAGCTGAACATCTCGCTAAGCGGGCTTTACGTACGAACGACCAAACAGGAGCTAGGGCTTCCGAAGACCAAAATCGATCTTGTTCGCGTGAGGCCTGGACCCATTCAAAGAGATATCTATGACGCGATGCGTAATAGATATGCGGGAATGTTTGACCTCGACCGTAGAGACAGTGCAATGTTCTCCCAGATGGGCGAAGTCGCAATGTATCTGTTGCAGGCGGCCAGCAGCCCACGCCTGCTAGCGCAGGACGCAGACCCGGGCCGCGCCTATCGCTACCCACCGCTTGCGATTCCTCCGGGAAGCCGTCTTGCACATATCGTTGAATCGTACTCCCAGCACGAGATTGCCCCCAAAATTGCGCAAGCCTGTGCGATGGCACGAGAGAACGCTTTGGCTGGCGAGAAGACGCTCATCTGGTCTAACTTCCCCGATAATCTGTTGGACCTCGAGCAACAGTTGTCTGGCCTAGCTCCTGCGCTCATTTATGGTGCGATTCCGAGCATCAATGATGCTCCTATCGGTATTCGGACCCGAGAGCGGGAACTAGAGCGATTTCGCAATGATCCTCAATGCTACGTGCTTCTTGCCAACCCAGCCGCCATGTCCGAAGGTGTGAGTCTGCACCAAACATGTCACCATGCGATCTATGTAGATCGAACTTTCAATGCGGGTCAGTATCTTCAATCCATTGACAGAATTCACCGCCTGGGACTCGCGCAAGATGTCGTCACCAAAGTGACCCTATTGGTCACCGAGGGGACCATCGATGAGCGAGTGTCGCGTCGTATTGAAGATAAAACTCGAAGGCTCGCACGAATTCTCGCGGACAACGGTCTCGCACAGATGGCCCTACCGGATGATGAAGATTTTGGTGCACCTATTGACGAGCCAGCAGACCTCGAAGAGATCCTACGACACCTTCAGGAGTCGTGGACTCGGTAAGATCGGTGACTGAAAATGGCACTGTCAGCTACCACCAGCTTTGCAGCGCACTCCAAGTCGCCCGCTTGATAGATGATGATGGAAATATCGATCAAGTAATTCACTCTACCTATGTCCACGCTCTAACTGGAGGCAGATATCAGATTGAAAGCCTCAGTGATGCGCAGCAAATACTCCAACGCGCTGGCCTCCTGAGGCGGGGTGGAGGCGATCGGGTGGTGCCGGATGCACGGCTGGCCGCGATGAAGGCTCTCGACGATCATCAAGCGCTAATATTCCTCGCCATCTCCCTTGGTATAGAAAGCCCCGTGGCGCGTCGACTTGTACACAAGGGAGAATATTCGAAGCCAGCAAACTTGGCGAACATTGACCCAGAAGCTCGCGCCAGAATCGGGGCCTTGGGTGAGGAATTCGTGAAGGCTGCTTGCGAAGCAGAACTTACGGACCTCGGCCGCGACGATCTAGGTAAGCAAGTAGCTCGCGTGAGCCTAATATCCGACGGGTTTGGCTATGATATTAGCGCGCCTAACATACGAGGCGAACTACGTTTACTAGAGATAAAAACTCAGTGCGTACCTAGCTCGTCTCAGTTTAGGCTCTACATTTCGCGAAACGA
This sequence comes from Nonomuraea endophytica, assembly GCF_014203235.1. Classification (GTDB taxonomy): domain Bacteria; phylum Actinomycetota; class Actinomycetes; order Streptosporangiales; family Streptosporangiaceae; genus Nonomuraea; species Nonomuraea endophytica. The sequence continues at coordinate 12,800 of NZ_JACHIN010000014.1, forward strand.
ATATGAGGTTGGCAGAACCGAGGCAAATTGGGCACTAGTTTGCTGCGACATGGCCGGGGCTTCTGACGGTGACATTTCTATAGCGGGGTGGTGCCGAGGGGAGACTCTGGGGCCATACCTACCCGAAGATCACAACGGCCGGTGGACCGAGGCCATGGTTGTTTTGCCGCGGGGGGTGCTTCTCCCAGGATTCCCAAGCGCAATACCCTAGAACGCGCTGATCTGCCCCGCGGGAGAACAGCTATCTGACGTCGCCTTTTGGACTAGGGTTTTCGGGATCCGGATGGTTAGTAGCGCCTTAGGTTCCAGCTTCAGGAGTCCGTCGCCATGTCGCCGTGCAATCGCGGTCAGTGCAGCTTGGCCATCATGCCCTCGGAGCCACCGTACAAGCGCCCTGCGATTCTCCTCGGAATCAAAAAGTTCGAGAAGGCGCAAACCGTAGAGCGTATTGGTAGGAGTGGCACCAATACTATTCAGCATCACGCGGAACCTCTCCTTGCTCATAGGACTCACGATGATATGAGGGGTCGGAATCTGCTCTAGTTCATACCAAACAGACCGAGTCTTGCAGAGGTAGGCCTCAGGCACCCCTGCGGCCTCGCCGGCGGTCAGAAGTCTATTGACTGCCGGATTAGCTCGATCTGTGGACGAGACGCGCAAAATCCAGCTACGTTCCCCCTTGTCTCTCAGTTCGCGATGAAGCTCTGCCGAGAAGTCGTCACTCTGAATTTCTCGGATCCTCGCAATCGCAGGTGCATAAGTCCAGGTAGGCAGCTCGTTAATCTGTTCATCCGTGAGCAAGAAGAATTTGTTGTTGCCCGTCGCCACTCCCCTCCTAACTGAAGCGATATCTTTCAGTGCAATATGCTCGGTAGTGCCATTAATGGGGTCTACCGGTGGTGTCAACGAACTCGGCATCAAAGTTGCAGGCTCGCCTCCAGCACGGAATATCTCAATTGAGGGTTCCGCTTTAAAGACACCCGATACTCGCTTAGCCTCCCAAATGCGAAGCGCTTGTTCTCTCCCTGCACGAGGGCCTACAAACAAAAGCATCGCGGAAACTTGCGCGCCAGGGAAAACGATTTCACTGTCTGGAAAAAGGTGAATTTCGACGAGTCGCTCGGCCTCATTCCAAAGATATGTTCTAACCGACCTAGCGTAGTCCGCTTCCAACCAGTTCACAGGGAGAAGAAGGCATAGCGAGTCCTCATCGCGAAGCGAACTTAGTGAGGCCGCTAGGAAATAGGTCGAGAGCCCGGACCGGCCTGATGGAGAAAGCTGGCCTGCAGCGTTGGACGCGTCTGTCTTTTCTTGCTTGGTAAGTAGCTGATGCCTGGTGTAGGGCGGATTGCCGAAGATCAATCTCGGTCCCTCCATCCGCACCCACTCGTCCGCCAGCCAACCTAGAAAGTCGGTACGCCAGAGACGGAGACGCGCAGAGAGGCCGTGGATTTCCGGGCGAGCCGAGGCGGCAAGCAACCCTAGGGTTACTAGGTTAATGTCTACGGCATTGACCCTGGCTTCAGGCCAGATTTTAAGCGCCACCTCGCTAAAAGCACCGACACCTGCCCCCGGGTCAGCAATGGCTTTGGCCTGCACGTGATGATGACGTATCAAGGTCTCAATGTATGCCATGATGTCGGCAGGGGTAAAGAACGTACCGAGCTTCCGACGATTCTTGCCAGCAACAATTCGTTCATATACAAGGCCGAGGATCTCTCGATTGGCATCGAGCTCAGCAATGATGGCATCGGTCAGCGCATCTTCAAGCGCTGGTGCCGCATCCATCCACTTGTTAATGTCGGCTGGCCAGCTACTCGTATCCATCTCCCTGCGGATCACCAGTGCTTTAGCCACCCCGCCCAAGGCCCCAAGGAGGCGTCGCTCTGCCGCATCGGCGCCGCGAACAACCTCTTCGTCTAGAGGTCCAATCCCTCTGACCGGATCTACGCACCATGCAATTATCTTTGATACAAGCGCGCTGGTTTCCATTTGAGGTGAGGCAGTTACGTTAGACAACTAGAGGCCTAGATCCTGTGAAGCCGAACAATCCGGGGAGCGTATTGGGGTCGATTGATCGTATCACGCTCGGCGCCAAGAATCAGCATGACCTTCAAATATGTCCTAGAGCTGACTCGGCGGCAGTCGTGCGTCGCTATACCTCATGGGCCTGCCCTTGCCGGCTATGATGATATGATCCGAGTTTGGCCGCTCCGGTCTCGTGCTCATAATTGAGGCTCCTAGAACTTGTATTGATCGGCGCAAGTTTCTTCGGATGTTATTTGGCGAGCCGCTCAGTTGACAGTAGTCAAATCTCATTGAGATGGCGTGCAGGATAGAGTGCCGCAGTGCCGCACAATTCCCTGGCAGGTCATCTGGGGTTGAGAACGCTCTCGTTGAGTGGGCACTCAGATATCGATCATCCAAACTTACGCGCGTGCCATTTTCGGCCAACGGTAGCGACGCGCGAGACGAGCTTGTACCGCTTGATATCTCATCGCGTGGTGCTTGATCTGCGGCTTTGACCTCCGGAGGCCCCGCAGGCAAGATCGCAGTTCGTGTCGGTTCGTTTGGTGCATCTGACCTTGATCCGGGTGTTTGGCTGGCTGGTGTCGCTGGGTCGTGGTCAGGCGTCCAAGGATGTCGAGATCATGGTGCTCCGCCGCGAGGTGGCCGTATTGAAGCGTCAGGTCGGCCGGCCGAAGCCGGACTGGGTGATCCGGGCGCTCTTCGCGGCCTTGGCCCGCTTCCTGCCAACAGCGCTGCGAGCTCATCGGCTGGTCACCCCTGGCACCCTCTTGGCCTGGCATCGTCGCTTGGTCAAACGCGCATGGACCTACCCACACCACGCCGGCCGTCCTGCGATCAGCAGGGAGGTTCAGGAACTGGTCCTCCGCCTGGCGCGCGAGAACCCAAGGTGGTGTCCGCGTACGGCCTCATCCCCCGCAGGAGTAGCGCTGCCAGGCCGCCCGGTCCAGGGCGGCGACCGCGATATCGGCCCGCGTCTTGATCCCGGCCACTGTGATCGGGTGGTCATGCGAGACCGCGAACACCTGGTTCAGGCCTCGGCTGAGGCACTGCTGTCGCAGGACGGTGTTGTCGCCGTAGGCCTCATCGCCGCGCACCCAGCCGAAGCACAGCAGCACGTCATCGGCGGCGCGTTCGATCATCGTCCAGGCCAGCTCGGGTTTGGTCGCGAATACCGCGTACTGCGAGGCGTCGGCCGCCACCAGCTGCGCGGGCTCGGCGAACCAGGACGCGGGCAGGTGGAGTTCCCGGTCGATCATCACGCGGCTCCCATCAGGGGCGGCGTAGGCGGCGAACACTCCGATCTGGCAGTTGGTGATCTTCCCTGCAGTGCCGGTGCATTGCCGCTGCACCCCGCAGAGCAGTGGCCCTTCTTCTCAAACCCGGTGTCATCGACCACCAGCACCCCTCCAGGCAGCCGAGACGCTCGCCCACCTGGGCCCGTAACGCGTCCCGTACCGCATCGGCATCCCACCGGGCATGGTTGAGCAACCGCTGCATCCCATCCGGCGTCATATCCCCGGCATATTCGGCCAGCGATCAGCTGTTCTTGCGTTCCAGACCACTCAGCAGGCCCCTATGAAGGCCCGCGCGTTGCCGCGACTCACTGCGGGCGAAGAATAGGGCCAGCACCTGGGAGAACAACTCATTCAGCGCATCGCCCCACTCAGCACCGACACCCTGGGCTACCGTGGACGGCACGGTCGCTGCCGGATCGCCTTGGTACGTCACAAGGCCATGGTGTCGGCGGTGGTCGGCTAACGTCCGGGCCTCCGCCCAGCCCGACCTCTCCAAGTGCGGCTGCAGTACTAACCCTAACCATTAAGGTCTCGAGTTCTCTTCACGGTCGATAGTGGCACAAACGGGCCACCTTGATCGGGCATATCAATGGGAATGCATGCGCAACGGACGCGATACCCAGCAACTCGTGGCACCCTAGAGCCATGAGTTCGCCGCCACCTCAGCGTCGCCCCCAACGGCCAAAGCCTCCGACGGTCAAGCGCAGCGTCTACTTCTATCGAATCGATGCGGGTGCCGACGAGACGGGCATCCCGAAGAACATCGATGCCGATCTTGACGCTGGGCTTAAGGCAATCGATGACCTTCCCTTCGACTCTGTAAATCGTCGATATATGAACCAATCGGATGGCAGCAGCTTGTGCGCGTGGATAGACGCCACGGGAGAAGTAGTCAGGCTGCGGCTCGGGACTATTAGAAAAAATGCTCTTCCACAGTCGGAATTGGGAGGCACCCTCCGCAATCTCGCACTCGACACAGACGAAGGACTGTGTGAGACGTCGCATATTTGTCTCTTCCCTGATGGGATCGTCGGGGTGGAGCACAACTTCTACGGCCCCCGCGCAAAGCGCTTGCCCGTATATATGGCGCACGCCCTTTCTGGAGCAATTCCGTCATTCGCGATGGAAGCTTTGCTTAATCACAATACAGCCAAGCAATTGGAAGGAAATAAATCTGTCCGCAAGCTGACATTGCGCGTCCGTAAATCCTATACGTCCACTATCGGTGAGGCTAGCAGGTCTCTTGGGGAGGCCCTCGATGCTGCCGCCTTGGGAAGCGATGCTGCAGTTGTCGGACTCATACTCCAGCCGGAGCCTTACAAGAGGGTGGACCTCAAGGCGGATCTGATTCACTTCTTGCGCCGAATCATGCTTAAGGAGGATCTTCGTGAGCAGACTCGGGAACTCAAGGCGACCATCGTCGACGAGCAAACCGGAAGAGCTGATGAAATCAACCTGCTTGAGGATCAGCTCATCAGCAAGAAGACGATTCTTCGGCAAACCTCGCGATCTAGGGTGCTCAACAGCGACGATGCTTACCGAAAGATAGAGGAAGCCTACAGAGAGCTACGCGAAGATCTTTTGTCGGCCTCGTCCGCTAGTGTGTCCTCAAAGGGGTAAAGCCAATCTCCCGAAGAGGTGCAACCGATGGTGTGGCGGCGACTTCCCTCCTTCGCTAAAGAATTCTGCGCATTCGCCGCTATATCCGTGATATTCTATCGACTATCACATCTACCGGAGTTGGATGGCCTGCTGCGAGGCATCCTTCTAGGTCGCCGTAAGGAGATCTATGCCGCAACTCTCGGACTCCATGGAACGCTTCTAGGCTTCATTATTGCGGCTATCACTATCGCTCTGACTTTCGTAAGCTCTCCCAGATTTGAAATATTGCGCAGGACTGAGCAGTGGCCTCGCCTGTTTGGCTCCTACACAAGAAGTGTGAGATGGGCCGCTATGGCCACTCTCCTATCGCTAACAGCGCTACTGGTTGATAATGACACCAATCCGAATCGGTTTGCAGCGGCTCTCTGCTTTACTGCCATTCTCTTTGCGGTATTAACTATTACGCGCATGCTATGGGTTACCGAGAAGACCGTAAGGGTCGCAGTCGCCGCGAAGCCCAGGATGCCAGGAGAATAGCTTCGTCAAGTGGAAGCTGCTGGATTGTGCGCCTGCCGATAATTCCGTCCGGCCAGGTCATGGCCTTGCGAAGCCCCGGACGGCATGGGAGGCCTCCGCTCGTTCGTGAAGGATGACTGGTGCGGCATGATGATCGTTCATTCTTCTTCGTCTGGCCTATCTGACCGTCACGAACGCGTTCGCCGCGCTACGGCTACTGCCGATGAGTGATCATGACAAGGATGTCGAGATTCTCGCTTTGCGTCATCAGATCATGGTCTTGGAACGGCAGCTCGGTGCCGATGTGCGGGTAGGGTTCGCCCCTGAAGACCGCTTCTTCTTGGCGGCACTTCTGACCTCGTTGCCCCGCACCGTCTTACGTCAGCTGCGGCTTGTCGTCCGCCCGGACACCATCCTGCGCTGGCACCGCGAGATCGTGAAACAGCAGCATGCCCGGACCTGCCGGCCGAAGCGACGAGGGCGCCCGCCCACGGCCCGCTCCATCCCGCACACTCGTGCTGCGCTTGGTCCGGGAGAACCCATCCTGGGGCTACCGGCGGGTGCACGGCGAACTCACCACACTCGGCCTCAAGGTCGCGCCGTCCACGGTCTGGGAGATCCTCAAGCAGGAAGGCGTCGACCCTGCACCCGAACGAGCCTCCACCACCTGGGCCGACTTCCTGCGCACGCAAGCCGAAGCGCTCGTGGCCTGCGACTTCATCGCACCAGCCACCATTGCCGGGCAGCGCCTCTACATCCTGGCCGTCATCGAGCACGCCACCAGGCGTATCCGCGTGCTGGGCACCACCGCCCATCCGGCCGCGGCCTGGGTATCCCAGGCGAAAAGAAGCCTCGTCATGGACCTGGAGGATGCAGGCTGCCGGGTCCAGTTCCTGATCCGCGATCGGGACGGCAAGTTCCCCGCACTCGTGAACGAGATACTCGCCGAAGCCGGCATCCAGACTGTGCTCATCGGCATTCGGATGCCGCGGATGAACTCCATCATGGAGCGATGGGTGCAGACGTGCCGCCGCGAACTCCTGGACCGCTGCTTGATCTGGAACGAACGCCATCTACGCCACGCCCTGGCCGAGTACGAGAAGTTCTACAACGAGCATCGTGCTCATCAGGCCCTCGATCAGGCGGCTCCACTTCGCGGCGTCCCCGGCCCGATCCTCGAACCGGCGCGCATCCTCGACCTGAACGTCAGCCGACGTGACCGACTCGGCGGCATCCTTCACGAATACTCACACGCCGCTTGACCTGCACGGACGTAATTTTCGGCAGGCGCAGTGTCCCCAGCCGATCCAAGTTGCTTACCGCTCGTTCGACCGGCAGTGGCTCATCCCGGACAACCGGCTTCTCGTCATGGCCCGTCCGCCGCTCTGGCAGGTCCGCTCCGAGCGCCAGATCTACGTTTCGGAGCAGGACGTGCACGAGATCACCGACGGTCCCGCGCTGGTGTTTTCTGGACTAATCCCCGATCTGCACCATTTAACGGCAGGAGTGGCGGCGTGCGTCCGCTCTGGCGCGATTGCCAGGGCAGCGTTCCCAATATGACCCGGGACCTGCTCGAACACCTCCACATTCGGCTGGGCATTCCCGTCTGCGCAGATGACGTGCTGGCGTATATCGCGGCGATCACCTCACACCCCGGATACACCCGCCGATTCCGAGAGCATCTTCGGCAACCGGGCGTCCGCGTCCCGCTCACCGCGAATCCGACGCTGTGGAATCGCGCCGTAGCCATTGGACGCGAGATCCTCTGGCTCCACACCTACGGCAGCCGCTGCGTCGGTCCCGCCGCCGGGCGGGGACGCTCAGAACGCGCCCTTGTCGAACGATTCGGCGTCAAATGCCTGACCTCCGTCAGAGCACTTGGTGACCGGCTCGGCGAGCACCTCGACTATGACCCCAGAGCACAGATACTCACCGTGGGCAGCGGAACATTGGCCCCGTACGCCAAGAGGTCATCGACTACACGGTCTCCACCCGGCGCATCGTGTGGCGGTGGTTGAACGACCGGACCATCCAGCCTCGAAACAAGCGCCGAACATCGGGCCTCGACGACATCACTCAGACCTCCTGGAACCGGGAGTTGACACTCGAATTCCTGGCGCTTCTCTCCGTCCCAACCGGATGCGTCCTGAGGCACCCTGAGCAGGACCAGGTACTGGCCGACGTGTGCTCGGGGCCGCTAATCGGTCAGGCCGACCTCGCCGCTGCTGGCGTGCTCCCGGTCCCGGAATCAGCGACGAGGCCGCCGAAGCCAACGCAAGATGGTGCTTGGCCTCTTCCTGACGTCTGACCTTAATCAGCGGGTCCTGGATTCGAGTCTGTTGCGTACCGGCTCTGTTCAGGCCCGAACCCCGTCTGTGGGATCGCGACTGAACTGTGCTAGCGCCGAGACGAGGCTGGCTGGGGCGAGTGACACGGATGGTGGCTCAGCAGGGGTTGCAACAGGCCAGATCACCCGGCGTTTGAGCCGCGTGTCGGCTGTTGCTGCCGGGAGCTGCGAGATATGGAATTTCCCGAACGACGTCATGTCTTCCTGATGCGCCCGTCTTGCAGATGAGGAGGAGGGCAAGATGGGTGAGCCGGTGGTGTACAAACGGTGCGGTTGCTCAGCTCAGGACAGGGCGTGCCCCTTCCTGGCTGATGAAGATCACGGTTCGTGGTACTTCGCGATCCAGGTGCTGGGCCCAAACGGACGCAAGGAGCGGGTGCGGAGGGGCGGCTTCCAGGCAGCGGAGCACGCCATGCAGGCTGCCCGCGAACTCGCTGCCGCCGATAGTCCTGGTTCGGTGAGCGCAGCGTTCACAGTGGCGCAGTGGCTGCGCCACTGGCTGACCACTCTCCAACCTGTCCGCGAGCGGACGAGGCAGGGTTACGCCGATCATGTACGGATCCACCTGATCCCCGGCTTGGGCCGGATCCCGCTCGGGGAACTGGGGCCAGTTGACCTGCGGCGCTTCTTCGCCAGCCTGGTTCAACGGCGCACTCGGTACGGCAAGGCGCTGTCGCCGTCCACCGTGCAGCGGATCCACGCCACCTTGCGGGCGGCACTCAACGAAGCGATTCGCGAAGGTTTGATCGACACGAACCCGGCGCGCCGGTTGCGGCTGCCGCGTACCCGGCGTCCCCATGCCCAGGTCTGGACTCGAAGCCGGGTAACGGTGTGGCAGGCCACGGGGCAGCGTCCGGCGGTGGCGGTGTGGACGACCGAATACCTGACGGCGTTCTTGGACTATGTCCGTGAAGATGCCCTGTATCCGCTGTGGTGGTTGGCTGCCCTGCGCGGCTTGCGTCGCGGAGAGCTCGCCGGGCTGCGGTGGGTGGACATCGGCCTGGAAGTTCGCGAGCTCACGGTCGTCCAGCAGCTCATCCACGTCAATGGCCGGCTGCACGTCGTCCCGCCTAAGAGTGAGGCGAGTCAGCGCACGATCGCCTTGGACACCGAGACGATCCGCCTCCTGCGCCGCCATCAGCAACGCCAGCGCCAGAAGGGGCTGGATGTCGCTGGCTGGGTGTTCACCCGTGAGGACGGCCAGCCGATACGACCGGACTACCTGACCTACCGGTTCCGCTATCTGGTGGCGGCCAGTGGACTGCCTCCGGTACGGCTGCACGACCTGCGGCACGGCGCTGCCTCTACCGCGTTGGCCGCGCATGTGGACCTGCGGACGGTCCAGGGCCAGCTCGGGCACGCCAGTATTGTGCTGACCTCCGACACCTACACCTCGGTCCTGCCCGAACTCCATCACGAGGCGGCCGAGGCGACCGCACGCCTGGTCATGAGCACAGCGCGAAGGACAGGTCACCGGCTGCGGAAACGCACACTTCGGCTCCGGCGTCGCCCCACGAACCGGCCGCCACGCTAAGAGGTCCTAACAGAATGGTCAGCGGGCGAGGCGTCGCCAGCAGATGATCGCCGCGGCGAGCTTCATGAAGGCTTCGTGGATGTCGTCGCGGACTTCCCAGCGGATGCGCAGGCGGCGGAACCAGTGTAGGAGTGCGATCGTTCGTTCGACGACCCATCGGTGGATGCCCAGGCCGGAGCCGTGTGGGGTGCCTCGGCGGGCGATGATGGGTTTGATGCCGGTGCGCCAGACCAGGCGTCGGTACTTGTCGTGGTCGTAGCCGCGGTCGGCGTACAGGCAGGCGGGCCGCTTGCGAGGCCGTCCCACCCGGCCCCGGACGGGCGGGATCGACTTGATGAGTGGCATGAGCTGGGTGACGTCGTTGCGGTTGCCGCCAGTCAGGGAGACAGCCAGGGGGATGCCACCTCCGTCGGTGATGACGTGGTGTTTCGAGCCCGGCTTGGCGCGGTCGACCGGGCTCGGGCCGGTTTTGGGCCGCCTTTGAGCGCCCGGACGTGCGAGCTGTCGATCACCGCCTTGGACCAGTCCAGATGGCCGGCGGCGTGCAATTCGGCGAGCAGGAGCTGGTGCAGCCGATCCCAGACGCCGGCCTGGTGCCAGTCGCGTAGCCGCCGCCAGCAGGTCATGCCGGAGCCGGAGCCCAGTTCCTGCGGCAGGAACTCCCACGGGATCGCGGTGTAGAGCACGAACAAGATGCCCTGCAACGCCAGCCGGTCATCCAGCCGCTTACGTCCCGGATGGTGCCGGCGCCGCTCCGCCTTCGGCAGCAGCGGCTCGATCCGTTCCCACAGACTGTCCGGCACGATCCACGGTAGTTGCTCGCCCTTCTTCACACGAAGATCAACGACCAGCAGCGCTACAGGACACGGTTCTAGATCATTTTGTTAGGAGCTCTAAGCACAGTGCTGGAAGGCTCCGTAGTGCCGCATGTCCCAGGCGTGACCCAGGTATGACCCATCTCTTGATTCTTTGATCAAGGGGTGGGTGAATCTGCACGTCAAGGTGGTAGGGCGCCCGGGGCTCGAACCCGGAACCTACGGATTAAAAGTCCGCAGCTCTGCCAATTGAGCTAACGCCCCTTGCAACATGCAGCGTACCGAGGTTACCCGTCAGTACGCGACCGGCTTCCCGCCGGTCACGATAACGTACGCGTCCCAGTGAGGCAGGTGTGAAGCCCGCACCGGGACACGCGGGTCAGCGGTAGGCGGACAGGCCGGTCAGGGCTTCGCCCAGGACGAGGGTGTGGATTTCCTGCGTTCCCTCGTACGTCAGGACGCTTTCGAGGTTGTTCATGTGGCGGATCACCGGGTATTCGAGGGTGATGCCGTTTCCGCCCAGGATCGAGCGGGCCTGGCGGGCGATGTCCAGGGCGGCGCGGACGTTGGCCAGTTTGCCGAAGCTGACCTGGCGGGGGTTCAAATTCCCTGCGTCCTTCAGGGCTCCCAGGTGGAAGGCGGTCAGGGAGGCCTGGGCGGTGCCGACGTACATCCAGGCGAGCTTTTCCTGGGTCAGCTGGAACGCGCCGATCGGCTTGCCGAACTGGACTCGGGTCTTGGAGTAGTCGACGGCGGATTCCAGGCAGGCTCGGGCGGCGCCCACTACGCCCCAGAGGATGCCGAAGCGGGCTTCTGAGAGGCAGGACAGGGGACCCTTGAGGCCGGAGACTTCTGGGAGGACTGCGGTTGACGGGAGGCGGACGTCGTCGAAGTAGAGGGACGAGGTCACCGATGCTCTCAGGGACAGCTTCTTGTGGATCTCAGGGGCGGAGAAGCCGGGCGTGTCGGTCGGGACGACGAAGCCCCTGATGCCGTCGTCGGTCTGCGCCCACACCACCGCGACGTCCGCGATGGACCCGTTGGTGATCCACATCTTGGCGCCGTTGAGGATCCAGTCGGAGCCGTCGCGCTTGGCGAAGGTGCGCATGTTGGAGGGGTCGGAGCCGTGGTCGGGCTCGGTCAGGCCGAAGCAGCCGATCGCCTCACCCGACGCCATGCGCGGGAGCCATTCCTCCTTCTGCTCGGCGGAGCCGTACTTCCAGATGGGGAACATCGCCAGGGAACCCTGAACCGAGACGAACGACCGCAGTCCGGAGTCGCCCGCCTCCAGCTCGCGGCAGGCCACGCCGTAGGAGGTGGCATCGGTGCCGGCGCAGCCGTACCCCTCCAAATGCATTCCTAGCAGGCCTAGTTCCCCCAGGGCGGGTGCGAGTTCGCGAGCCGGGAAGGTGCCCCTTTCGAACCAGTCGGCCACGTCGGGGAGGATGCGGTCCGTGACGAAAGACGTGACCGTGTCACGGATCAGGCGCTGGTCAGGGTTGAGCCGATCGTCTATACGCAGCAGGTCTTCCATGACGGTCCTCTCCTCGCGTAAGGGGCTACCAGGGTTCTACCAGGGGGAATCCCGATGTGCGAACGCCGGGTCCCGGGGCAGTCTTGAGGCATGAGCGAATCGAACATCAAGCAGCTGCGTCGGACCAACAAGGGCAAGATCGCGGGCGGCGTTTGCGCCGGTGTCGGCGAGTACGTCGGGATCGACGCCAACCTCATCCGGATCGGCCTCGCGATCGCGACCCTGTTCGGCGGCCTGGGCGTGGGCCTCTACGCCATCGGCTGGCTCCTCATCCCCGAAGAGGGCAGGAACGAGTCGATCGTCCAGGACCTGATCGGCAAGCAGCAGGCCAAGAAGAACGACGACGTCTGGCAGCAGTGATCAGGCGGTGGCCCGGGCGCGCACCCGGGCGGCGACGTCACCGCGGGACTCGGTCCAGAGCATGGCGAGCACGGCCGCCGAGGTCACTCCCATGACCCCGGCCAGCGCGACCACCGGCTCAGGACCGAGTCTCTCCGCGGCGAATCCGCCGACCAGGATGCCCATGCCCTGCACGGCCATCAGCCCCGACTGCACCAGGCCGAACGCCTGACCCCGGCGTTCGGCCGGAACACACTGTACGAACGCGGCATTGGCCGCGAGCTGATAGGCGCCTCCGATGCCGGACAGGATCCACAGCGCCAGCACGACGGCCAGCGGCGGCCGCATAGCCGACAAGATCAGCGGGGCGCAGCTCAGCATCGCCATCCACCCCATCACCCGCAGGCGTCCCGATGGTGTGACGAACCTGCTGAAAAGGAACCCGCCCAGCACCGTGCCCGTCGGCATCGCCGCCATCAGCAGGCCGGTGACGACGGCGACAGGCAGCTCCGAGGTCAAGGTCGCCGCATACGGTACGGCGATGCCCTCAGGAAGCACGTAGAAGCCGCAGAGCCACGCGAACAACACCAGCGTCCGCAACTTCTTGTCGCCGAACACGAGCCCGGCTCCAGCCCGGGTCATGGTCCACATGGATGGTTTCGCGCCCTCGCGGGTCGCGGACGCGCGCCGCCGTACCCCGGAGACGAGGATCAGCGCGGAGGCGAGGAAGGTCGCCGCGTCGAGAGCGAGCGCGCGGTACGGCCCGAGCGTCGCGATCAGCGCGCCACCCGCGGCGAACCCCAGCATCTGGACGGCCTGGTTGGTCATGTTCTGCAGCGCAGAGCCGGCGACATAGCGGTCACCGACCAGGATCTCGGGCAGCAGCGCCGCCCGCGCGGCCGAGAACGGCGCGCTGAGCAGCACGACGAAGAACACCAGCCCGCACAGGACCGGGAACGGCATGCCGGGCACGGCCATGGCCGCGACCAGCAGCGCCCGCAGGACGTCACACGTGATCATGACACCGCGCCTGGCGAACCGGTCGGCGAGCCCGGCTAGCAGCGGCCCGCCGAGGATGGACGGCAGGTAGGTGAGCGCGTAGACGGCCGCGGTGGCGGCCGGGGACTTCGTCCGCTCATACACCAGTACGGCCAGCGCCACCTGGGCAAGCTGGTCCCCGAGCAGGGACAGACCTTGCGCGTACCAGAGCGCACGGAACTCGCGTATGGCGATGACCTCGCCATACGTCGCCTGTCGCTCGACGGCACGTCTGTGCCGCCCCGGAAGCCTGGCCCCCATAGGACTCCGCTGCGCCTGACTCAGTGTGTTCGGTATGTCACCTAAGGTGCCCGATCACCTGGCACGCCGCAACCGAAAGCTTCCAAGCACTTGCAAACTGTAATCGCCGAGGAGCCGTTACCAGCCGAGCTCGTGAAGTCTGTCGTCATCAATCCCGAAATGATGGGCGATCTCGTGCACGACGGTGATCTGGACTTCTTCCACCACGTCGTCCTCGGTGTCACACATCTGGCAGATGGGATTGCGGTAGATCTCGATGCGGTCGGGCAAGACTCCTGCGTACCAGTCGCCACGCTCGGTCAGGGGGATACCGGTGTACAGCCCGAGGAGGTTGGGCTCCGGCGGATCATCGACCACCACAACCACGACGTTGTCCATGAGCCTGGTCAGCTCCGACGGAATCGTGTCCAATGCCTCGGCCACGAGTTCCTCGAACTTCTCCCGCGGAACCTCGATCACAGTTTCCATTCTGCCCTGTCCGTCGGGTAAGCAAGAAAGCGTATGAAGTACCTGAAGTCCAGATGGGTCACCTCCGTCGCGGTCCTGTTCGTCGCGGCGGTAGGAGCATGGCTGGGCATCGTCCTCAGCGGTACGGTCCCCGCCCAGATCGGCCCGGTAGAAACAGGAATGTCCCTTCGACCTGCCTGGAAGGGCGAGACGATCGTCGACGCGAGCCCGCTCGGCACGCTCACCTTCCGCACCCACGACGCCCCGCTGCGCCTGCGCATCACGCTCGAGAACATCGACCAGGAGCAGGCGAAAGCGCTCATCGAGGACCCGCGCCTGGCCGACCGGCTGCCCGGCATCCTCGAACGCGACCTGCGCGAGGGCGTGAGCCTGCTGGTCATCCGCTCGCTGCTGTGCGCGGGGGCGGGCGCCCTCGTGGCCACCGTTCTGGTCTTCCGGCGCCCCAGAGTGGCCCTGATGGGGCTTCTGGTGGCATCCGTGGCATTGGCGGGCACCGGCACGCTCGCGGCCGCCACGTTCAAGCCCAACGCCGTCCTCGAACCCCGCTACTCCGGGATCATCGCCGCCGCGCCCTCCCTGGTGGGCAGCGCCGAGTCGATCGTGACCAAGTTCGAGTCGTACCGCGCCCAGCTGACCAAGCTGGTCACCAACGTCTCCAAGTTGTACGACACCGTGCGCGACCTGCCCGTCTACGACGCCGACCCCACCTCGATCCGGGTCCTGCACGTCTCCGACATCCACCTCAACCCGATCGCCTGGAACGTCATCCGCTCCATGACCGACCAGTTCAAGGTGGACCTCATCGTGGACACCGGGGACATCTCCGACCATGGCAGCAAGCCGGAGAACAAGTTCGTCGAGGAGATCGGCAAGCTCGGCGTGCCGTACGTCTTCGTGCGCGGCAACCACGACTCGGCCATCACGCAGAAGGCCGTCGCCCAGCAGAAGAACGCCATCGTCCTCGACGACAAGACCGCCGAGGTGAACGGCCTGCGCATCTACGGCGTCGGCGACCCCCGCTTCACGCCCGACAAATCCGTACCCGTCGATCCGGACCTGTCCCGCCTGGAGCAGTTCGGCCGCTCCCATGCGGTACGGCAGGCCGTCCCACCCGACCTCGTCGCGGTCCACGACCCGACTATCGCCAAGGGATTCTCCGGATACGCCCCGATGATCCTGACCGGCCACTCCCACCAGAGATCGACCACCCTCCTGCCATCCGGCAGCCGCGTCCTCGTCCAGGGATCCACCGGCGGAGCCGGCCTGCGCGCCCTCGAACACGCCGAGCCGACCCCCGTCCAGGCCTCCGTTCTGTACTTCGACAAGAAGACCAAACGCCTCCAGGCCTGGGACGATGTCACGCTCGGCGGCCTCGGAGAGCAGTCGGTGCACATCCAGCGTCACGTGGAGCAGAACCCTCGACGTATGATTTCTCCAGAGCCAACGAACGCCCCGTCGCCAGCGGGATCGGTCACAGGCACGACGACGCCGGCCGCCGGTCCGCCACTTTGGCATGAGGGGCAATCGTCCCCTATGCTTCAGAGGTCTCCGACGGAAGACGTCAGGAACAGGATGCGAATCCTGAGCCCCCATCGTCTAGCGGCCTAGGACACCGCCCTTTCAAGGCGGCGGCACGGGTTCGAATCCCGTTGGGGGCACGGCTTCACCGGAAAACCGGCTGGTCGAAGACCACCGAAAGACTGGTAAGCTAAGCGAGGCCGCGAGGCCGAGCGAACAAGGTCCTGTAGAGCAGTTTGGAGTGCTCGCCACCCTGTCAAGGTGGAGGTCGCGGGTTCAAGTCCCGTCAGGACCGCTCTGGGTCAGGTAGCTCAGTTGGTACGAGCGTCCGCCTGAAAAGCGGAAGGTCGGCAGTTCGACCCTGCCCCTGACCACCCTTATTGAACAGCAAGAACGCCCTAGTCGTGATCACACGACCGGGGCGTTTTCGTTTGTGCGTGACCAACTGCGCGACCAGTCAGCGCCGGCACGGCAGGCAAGATCTTCCCCGCTGCGGGCCTCGGCAGAATAGTGTGAAGTAATGGATCGTCGCATCCTCGGCCTGGAGAACGAGTACGGCACCACGTTCACGTTTCGAGGGCAGCGTCGGCTATCCCCCGACGAGGTGGCCAGATACCTGTTCCGGCAGGTGGTGTCCTGGGGCCGGTCGAGCAACGTGTTCCTCCGCAACGGCGCGCGTCTCTACCTGGACGTGGGCAGCCATCCTGAGTACGCCACCCCTGAGTGTGACAACGCGGTCGAGCTGGTCACCCATGACAAGGCGGGCGAACGCCTCCTGGAGGGCCTGCTCGTGGACGCCGAGAACCGGCTGCGCGAGGAGGGCATCGCCGGGGACATCTACCTGTTCAAGAACAACACCGACTCGGCCGGCAACTCCTACGGCTGCCACGAGAACTATTCGGTGGAGCGGAACGGCGAGTTCGGGCGGCTGACCGACGTGCTGATCCCGTTCCTGGTGACCCGGCAGATCATCTGCGGCGCGGGCAAGGTGCTGCAGACGCCGCGCGGGGCCGTCTACTGCCTGTCGCAGCGGGCCGAGCACATCTGGGAGGTCGTCTCGTCGGCGACCACCCGTTCCAGGCCGATCATCAACACGCGGGACGAGCCGCTCGCCGACGCCGAGCGGTTCCGCCGCCTGCACATCATCGTCGGCGACTCCAACATGAGCGAGACCACGACGCTGCTCAAGGTCGGCGCGACCGACCTGGTGCTGCGCATGGTCGAGGCCGGGATCGTGATGCGCGACCTTTCGCTGGAGAACCCGATCCGGGCGATCCGCGAGTTCTCCCACGACATCACCGGGCGGCGGCGCGTACGGCTGGCCAACGGCCGCGAGGCGTCCTGCCTGGAGATCCAGCGGGAATACCTGTCCAAGGCGAAGGACTTCGTCGAACGGCGCGGCGGCGACCCGATCGCCCACCGGGTGCTGGACCTGTGGGAGCGCACGCTGCACGCGGTCGAGACCGGCAACCTCGACCTGGTGTCCCGCGAGATTGACTGGGTCACGAAACATCAGCTGATCGAGCGCTATCAGAAGAAGTACGACCTGCCGCTCTCCTCGCCGCGGGTGGCCCAGCTCGACCTGACCTACCACGACGTGCACCGCGAACGCGGGCTGTTCTACCTCCTGCAGCGGCGCGGGGCGGTGGAGCGGGTGGCCTCAGAAGACAAGATCGTCGAGGCGAAGACGGTGCCGCCGCAGACGACCAGGGCGCGGCTGCGCGGCGAGTTCATCCGCAGGGCGCAGGAGAAGCGGCGCGACTACACCGTCGACTGGGTGCATCTCAAGCTGAACGACCAGACCCAGCGCATGGTGATGTGCAAGGACCCGTTCCGCAGCGTCGACGAGCGGGTCGACCGGCTCATCGCCGACATGTGACCCGACGGCCCGGGGCCCGCGTGTAGGGGCAGCACTACCGGGACCTCGGGTGGTGCCGTGACTGCGGCGTGGGCGGGTGTCGCGGGAAGGTCGGGGTAGGTTTTTCTACCCCCAAGGAGCACCAATGCGTCCCCGCCTGCTCGCTCTCGCGATCGCCGTCCCTGTCGCCCTGGCGCCCGTGGCGCCCGCGCTGGCCGTTGCCGCGCCCTCGTTGCAGACTCGGCTGGATCAGCTCACCGCCTCGCCTGACTTCCCTGGCGCGGTGGCGTACGTACGTGACCGTGGTGGTGAGGGTCGCACCTTCAAGGCCGGTACGGCGGAGCGCGGCACGCACAAGCCGATGCCCGGCGCGGACGGGCGGTTCAGGGTGGCCAGTGTCAGCAAGCCGATCGTCGCGGCCACGGTCCTGAAGCTTGTCGATCAGGGGAAGGTGGAGCTGGACGCGCCGGTCGAGCGCTATCTGCCCGGTGTCGTTCGTGGCAAGGGGGTCGATGGGCGGAAGATCACCGTCCGGATGCTGCTGCAGCAGACCAGCGGGCTGGCCGACTTCTCCGCCGCGGCCGACTGGTCGAAGATCGGCAAGCAGGATCTGCTCAAGGTGGCGCTGTCCCTTGAGCCCACCCCTCGGGGCAAGTTCGCCTACTCCAACACCAACTACCTGGTGCTAGGGATGGTCGTCCAGGCGGCCACCGGGCGGGACTTCCGGGTGGTCAGCCGGGAGCTGGTGCTGGAGCCGCTCGGGATGCGTGACACCTACTGGCCGGCCAAGGGCGAGACCAAGATCCGGGGGCCGCACGCGCACTCCTACGGCGTGAATCCCGTGCGGCCCAAGGACGGGATTGTCGATGTGACCCGGTTGCCCGGCTATGAGTTCGGCCCCAGTGGCGGGCTGGTGTCCACGCCGCGGGACCTTGACCGGTTCTGGCAGGCCAGGTCGCTAAAGGACAGGTTCGTGGCGGTGGCGGAGTCCGGCTGGCCCAAGGGGTCGCGCTACGGGTATGGCCTGATGGAGGTCCCGCTGAGCTGCGGCCCGATGTGGGGGCACGCCGGTGACATCCCGGGCACCTCCATCTTCAGCGGGCGGCTCCGGTCGGGGCGCACGGCGACCGTGTACGTGACGGGGACGGCCACCGGCAAGGCGCGTGGTCGGCTCATCGCCGCTTTCGACACCGCCCTCTGCGGAGACAAACGCTGAGCTCGGGGAAACACCGGCCGCCCTCTGCGGAGACACACGCTGATCTCGGGAAGGCACCGGGAGCTCGGAGAAACACCAGGATCTCGGGGAAACGCCGGCCGCGTACAGTGAAGCGGCTTGTAACAGGGTCGGGGGGACAAGGGGGGCACGTGGAGGAGCGGGCGTCACTCGGGCGGCTCGCCCGGCAGCTCGAAGAGATCGTCGGTGAGCTGCGCGGCCTGCCCGTCGAGGTCGAGCGGCTGGAGAACAGCGAGGAAGTCAGGCTGCGCATCACGGAGCTGGCGCGGACCTCGCGTGAGCTGCGGGCCATGCAGCCGGTCGGCGCCACGGAGACCGGCCGCGCCGAGCAGCGGAACCGGCGTGAGGTGCTCGACTCGCTGGAGCGCGGCATGACGATGCGGACGATCGTGCACGCCAGTGTTCTGGACGATCCGCGCAAGGCGGCCCGGCTCCGGGAGTTGCACGCGGCCGGGGATCAGCATCGGGTCGTCGACGAGCCGATCCAGCAGATGCTCGTCTTCGACCGCGCGGTGGCTTTTGTCCGGATCACTCCGGTCCATGGGTCGCCCGGTGCGCTGCTGATCAGGCAGCAGAGCATGATCAGCATTCTGATCGCGTTGTTCGAGCAGACCTGGGCCAGGGCCAGGGAGGTCACCGATCCGGTGCCCAAACTGAGCCCGCGCGAGCGCGAGGTGCTCGCGCTGATCGCGGAGGGGCGTTCCAACAGCGCCGTGGCGCGGGCGCTGTCGATCTCCGAGGCGGCCGTCGGCAAGCACGTGGCCGGGGTGTTCGCCAAGCTCGACCTGCCCGCCACCGACGACGTCAACCGGCGCGTGCTGGCGGTCCTCGCCTATGTCCGGGGATCGGTGAGGTAGGGCGAGCACTACCTCACCCTCGGTCCAGCCCCAGCGCGCGGACCTCGCGACGAAGCCTTCAATGAAGGTCATGCAGCGAATGTCTGGATTGCTGGTGGGCGCCGTCTTCGGCGCGGTGTTCGTCGTCGTCAACGCGCAGGAACCGCTCGGCGGGCCGGTGGTGACCGTTCTGCGGGTTCTCGCCTGCCTCGCCGCCGCGAGCGTCGTGGCGATGTGGTTCGTGGCGGTCAGGAGAGAGCGGCCCGCGCGGGAGCAGGCGCCGCGGCCGAGCATGTTCGGGAAGGGCTACCTCGCCGTCGTGGCGGCGGAGGTGGTGCTGCTCTTCGGCGGCCTGCGGGTGCTGGCCGCCCTGGGAGTGCCGGCCCAGGCCAACGTGGCCTGGGTGGCGTTCGTCGTCGGCGTGCACTTCGTCGCGCTGGCGCCGGTCTGGAAGGACTGGGCCATCGCGGTGCCCGGCGCGGTGCTGACCGTGCTCGGCGTGGCCGGGCTGGTCATGGCCGCCACGGGGGGCCTGGCCTGGGTGCCGTTCGTCAGCGGGGTGCTGTCGGGGGCGGTGCTGCTGGCCGGGAGCGTCACGTTCGGGTGGAAGGCGATCCGGTCCGCACCGGCAGGCGTTCCAGTCCGTGCATGAGCATGCCGGGGCGCCACGTGAGGTCGGCTGAGGCGAGTTCGAGGTCGGGGAAGCGTTCGAGCAGGTGCCTGAAGGCGATCTCGCCTTCGACGCGGGCCAGCGGGGCGCCCAGGCAGTAGTGGATGCCGTGGCCGAAGGCCAGGTGCTGGCCGGGGTCGCGGGTGACGTCGAGTTCGTCGGCCCGCTCGTACTGCCCGGCGTCGCGGTTGGCCGACAGCAGGGAGACCAGGACGAGCGCCCCGGCCGGGATGTCCGTGCCGCCGATGGTGACCGGCTCGGTGGTGAAGCGGTAGGTGGAGGTGCTGATGGGGCCGTCGAAGCGTAAGAACTCCTCGACGGCCTGCGGCACCAGCGCCGGGTCGGCGCGCAGGGCGGCGAACTGGTCGGGACGGCTCAGCAGCGCCAGCATGCCGTTGGCGATCAGGTGCACGGTCGTCTCGTGCCCGGCGACGAGCAGCAGCCAGGAGGTGCTCACCAGCTCGGAGGCGGTCATCCGGCTGGAGTCGTCGTGGGCCTGGACCATGGCGCTGATCAGGTCGTCGCCCGGGTTGTCGCGCTTGGCGGCGCACAGCTCTCCCAGGTAGGCGATGGTGGCCTGGGCGGCTGCCACCACCTCGCCGGGGTCGAGCGCGGAGCCCTCGATCGTGGTGTTGGACCAGCGGATCACCTTGGGCCAGTCGGGTTCGGGGATGCCGAGGAGCTCGCCGACGACCATGGCGGGTAGCTGGACCGCGTACTCCTTGATCAGGTCGAACTCGCCGCCCAGCCCGTCGAGGAGGCCGGTGCTGAGCTCCTCGATCCTGGGGCGCATCGCGCGGACGCGTCCGGCGGTGAAGGCCTTGACGACCAGGCGGCGCAGGCGTTCGTGGTCGGGCGGGTCGGAGAAGAGCATGTTGTCGGGGACCACGGCGGCGGCGCCGCTGCTGTCGCCGCCCTCCATCTCGTTGTCCTTCATGACGTGCGGGTTGCGATGGAAGTCCTTGCTCAGGCGCGGGTCGTTGAGCGCGGCCCTGACGTCCTCGTACCTGGTTACCAGCCATACCCGGACGCCCTGGGAGGTGATGGTGTGGGCCACGGGCTGCTCTCGCCTGAGGTGGGCGTAGACGCCGTGCGGGTCGCGCAGATATTCCTGATCGAACACTTTGTTGATCACGGTTGCCCTCCGCGGTAGAGATCTCAGACTATGCCGGATACGCGGCGGCGCGGTGCTCGCTCGGGGTGACACCGCGCAGGCGCTTGAAAGCGACGCTGAGCGCGAAGGCGTCGGAGTAACCGACCCTCCTGGCGATGGTCGTGAGCGTGGCGTCGGAGCCGCGCAGCAGGTCGGCGGCCACCTCGACGCGGCGGCCCGCGAGGTAGGCCATCGGCGGGCTGCCGACCCGGGCGGCGAAGCGGCGGGCCAGGGCGGCGCGGGAGACTCCGGTCTCGGCTGCCAGGTCGGCCACCGTCCACGGGCGGTCGAGCTTGTCGTGCAGCAGGCGCAGGGCCCGGTCCACCACCGGGTCCGCTTCCACGGACGCGCCGGGGCGGTCGAACCACGCGCGCAGCGCCGCGACGAGTGCCAGGTCGAGGAGGCGGTCGAGGACGACCTGCTGGCCGGGCCGTACCGCGGCGATCTCCTCGGAGAGGAGGTCGAGGGCCGGATGGCGGCCGGCGGGCAGCACCAGGGCGGGCGGCAGCGCGCGCAGCAGGCGCTCGCCGATCGGGCCCTCGTAGGCGCCGCTGAGCATCAGGGCGTCGGCGTCGGGCCTCGGGCCGCAGGTGCGCGGGCCCTGGGTGAGCTCGTCGCCGAGTTCGGTGCCGTCGGCGAGCAGGCAGTAGGAGCCGGGGGTGACCATGAACTGCGGGGCGGTGCCCGGCGGGTCGGCGATCGTGTGGGGCCCGCGCACGACGGCCACGTCGCCCTGGCCGAGGCGCAGCGGCTCGCCCGCCTCCGGCACGACCCACGCCTGCCCTCGGATCATCGTGGTCAGCGTCAGCGGTGCGCCGGAGGCGAAGCCCACGGCCCACGGCGTGTCCATGACCGTCCGGCCGAACGTGGCGCCGCGCGCCCGTACCCCATCCAGCAGCTCAGCAAGCGCGTCCATGCCCTTGACTGTAGACGCTGAGACATCCAGGTGAGTGTCACGGCCATGGAGCGTCTGACGGCGGCCGGATTGACTGGTCCGCATGAACGAACAGAATCCGATCCTGGTAGTGGGCGGCACGGGCACGACCGGCCGCCGGGTGGTGTCACTCCTGCGCGGGCGCGGGGTCGCGGTGCGGGTGGGGTCCCGCTCCGGGGAGCCGCGTTTCGACTGGAGCGACCGGGCGACGTGGGACGCGGCGCTGGCGGGCGTGCGGGCCGTGTACGTGGTTCCGCTGGACGGGGAGCTTCTCACCGAGCCGTTCGTGGAGCGCGCGGTGGAGCTGGGCGTGCGGCGGATCGTGCTGCTGTCGGGGCGCGGCGTCGACGTTCCCGGGTACGGCGACGTGACCAGCGGCGTAGGGGCCACGCACGCCGAAGGCGAGAAGGCGGTGCGCGCGTCCGGCGTCGAGTGGACGATCGTGCGGCCCGGCTGGTTCGCGCAGAACTTCAGCGAGGGCTTCTTCCACGAGGCGGTGGCCGCCGGCGAGCTCAGGCTCCCGGCCGGGGACGGCGCCGTCTCCTTCGTGGACGCCGCCGACATCGCCGAGGTCGTGGCCGCCGCGCTGACCGGTGAGGGCCATGCCGGGCAGGTGTACGAGCTGTCGGGACCACGAGCGCTGACCATGGCCGAGGCGGCCGCCGCCTACTCCTCGGCAACCGGCCGGCCGCTGAGCTATGTGGACGTGGACCCGGAGGCGTTCGTGGCCGAACTGGTGAAGGAGGGCTGGCCGGTGGCCGACGCCGAGGGGTACGCCGCCAGCGTCGCCCCGGCCCGGCTGGGCATGGACGCGTACCTGTCGGACGGTGTCCAGCGGGCACTCGGCCGCCCGCCGACGGACTTCGCCGACATCGTCTGGAAATAGCGGTGTCAACAACACGTATGTGTTGCGAGGAGATGGCGTATAGATAGCGGACACCGGCTGACCTGCGGTGTTATCTGGATGTATGCGTACCTTGCCGCTCGGAGGGTTGGTCGTCGGCGCCTTCGTCACGGCCGTGTTGTCCTGTGCGGTGGCCGCGCCGCTGTTCCCGGAGGCCGTGGCCCGGACGGTGGTGGTGGCGGTGCTGGCCGGGGCCTACTCCCTGTGGGGGCGGAGCCTGCTCGTGGCGCTGGCCGCCGCCGGGATGGCCTGGTTGTTCGTGACCGGGTTCCTGGTCAACGGCCTGGGCGTGCTGACGTTCGCCGAAGGCGACCTAATCAGGCTCGGCGTGCTGGCGGCCGCGGCGATCGGCGGATACGTCATCGGGGCGGCCCCGGGGGTGCGGCGGCTCGTCGTTCACTCGTGGAGGGGCAGGCCGGCCAGCTCGCCGCGCGAGGCGACGCCCAGCTTGGGGAAGGCCTTGTAGAGGTGATGGCCCACGGTCCTCGGGCTGATGAACAGCTGGGCGGCGATGTCCCTGTTGGACAGGCCCTGCGCGGCCAGCCGTACGATCTGTAGCTCCTGCGGGGTCAGCCCGGCGAGCACGCCGGGGGCCGCGCGGCGGATCGTGAGGCCGGTGGCGTGCAGTTCGGCGTCGGCGCGCTCGGCCCACGGCCGGGCGCCGACGCGGTCGAAACGCTCCAGCGCCGCGGTCAGGTGCGTGCGCGCCTCCGCCTTGCGACGGGCGCGCCGCAGCCACTCGCCGTAGAGCAGTTCGGTGCGCGCGTGCTCGAACGTCCTGCTGTCCTGCTCGTGCAGGTGCAGCGCGGCACGATAGTGCTCCTCGGCGGCGGGTTCCAGCAGCGCGGCGCACCGCTCGGCGAGCGCGCCGACCGCGGCCCGCCGCAGCCGCCGCGCCAGCTCCGCGAATCTCCGGTACGGCTCCGCCGCCCGCTCCGGGCTGCCCAGGCGTACCGCCGCCTCCACCAGATCGGGGGCACACCGCTGACCGGGCAACTGGTGGCGGGCGGGCCCGTCGGCCACCCGTTCCAGGTGCTCCAGCGCCCGCTCGGCCCGTCCGTGGGCGAGGTCGAGCAGCCCCAGCGCCCAGTCGGCCCGTGGCGCGCCCGGCGAGAAGATCTTCCCGTCCGAGGACCTGGTCCGCGCGGCCATGGCGCGGCAGCGCTCCTCGTCGCCCTCGACGGCCGCGAGATAGGCCAGCACGCCGGCGGACAGGCTGCTCCACTGCCACTGGCCGGTGTCCTCCGCGATCGTGAGCGCCTCGGTGGCGCTGCCGGCGGCGTCGCGGTGGCGGCCGAGCGTGCTCTCCGCGACCGCCAGGTGGTACAGGGCCGGGGGCAGCAGACCGATCTTTCCCGCCGCCCGGCTCTCGGCGGTGACCTCGGCCATGAGGTCGTACGCCTGGTAGTCGAGGCCCGCGATGAGGCCGAGGCCGGCGATGTGCATGAGGTGGAGCGGTCTGGCGTGGCCTCGGCGGGCGGCGGCCACGACCTCGCCCATGGGCGGCAGGCCCTCCGTGGAACGCTCCATGGCCAGCGAGACGATCCAGTCCTGGACCAGGCGGAGCGGCCCCGCTCCCCCGCCGATGGCGTCGAGCTGGTCGGCGGTGCGCGCGACCATGTCGCGGTCCCCGGCGAACCAGGCGTTGCCTACCGCGTCCATGAGCGTGCCGAGCGCGGCGTCGGGGTCGTCGTCCCTGCCCGCCGCGACCTGCTCGATGAGCACGCGGTTGGCCTGCCGGAAGGCGCCCTGCCCGGACATGGCGGCGGCGAGCGCTCGGGCGAGCCTCCGGCCCAACGATGTGCCACGCAGCTCGGGGTGGGCTCGTTCGGCCAGTTTGCGGGCTCTGTCCAGGTCGCCGGCGGCCAGGGCCGACTCGGCCGCCTGGACGAACAGCCTTCCGCGCTCATGTGGGCTGAGCTCGGCGGCGCGTTCGTAGGCGGCGGCCGCGGCGGAGTGGCCGTTGCGCTCGGCGGCCTGGGCGGCGGCGCGTTCCAGTTCGGCTGCCGCCCGCTCGTCGGTGCCGGTGGCGGCGGCGGCCAGGTGCCAGGCTCGAAGGTCGGCGCGTTCGGTCCCGGCCAGCGCCTCGGCCAGTGCGCGGTGGGCGGCCAGGCGCCGGTCTAGGGTGGCGCCCTGGTAGACGGCGGCGCGTACCAGCGGGTGGCGGAAGGCCAGCCGCCGGTCGGCCTCGTCGAGGCGGACCAGGCCGGCCTCGATCGCGGGCGGCAGGTGCCGTACGTCATGGGGCGCGGCGCGCAGGATCACGGCGAGTTCGCCGCTGTCGTCGGCGGCGGCGAGCAGGAGCAGGTCGCGCGTCGGCGCGGGCAGGCGGGCGACCTGGCCGTGGAAGGCGGCCTGGAGGCGGTCGGTCAGGGGCAGGGGGCCGCTCGTGCCCGCGTCGAGCACGAGGGGCAGTTCGATGAGGGCGAGCGGGTTGCCGGCGGCTTCGGCCAGTACGCGGGCGCGTACGTCCGGCGGCAGTGTGGCGTCGCGCTCGTCGACCAGGGCGGCGGCGTCCCGCGGCGCGAGCCCGGCCAGGGTGAGCGAGGGCAGGCCGGGCGCGGGGAAGGCGGGGCGGCCGTCGCGGGCCGCGAAGATCATGGCGGTGGACTCGGCGCCGAGCCGCCTGGCCGCGAACAGCAGCGCTTCGGCGGAGGGCCGGTCGAGCCACTGCGCGTCGTCGACGAGGCAGAGCAGCGGCACGTCGGCGGCCAGTTCCGACAGCAGCGACAGGACGGCCAGCCCGACGAGCATCCGGTCAGCCGGTACGGCAGGCCCCAGCCCGAACGCGCTCTCCAGCGCCCGCCGCTGCGGCCCCGGCAGGCCCGCCATCCCGTCGAGCACCGGCCGGAGCAGCAGGTGGAGTCCGGCGAAGGGCAGTTCGGCCTCGAACTCGATCCCACAGCCGCGCAGCACCCGCATGCCCTCAACCCCGGAGGCGGCACTGTCGAGCAGCGCGGACTTGCCGATGCCCGGCTCACCGCGCAGGACCAGGGCGCCGCTGCCGCCCTCCCGCGCGGTCTGGACGAGCCGGTCGACGGCGGCCAGTTCCGATGAGCGTCCGTGCAGCACGACCTGTGTCCGCGCCGCGGGCATGTGCGGGAAGTCATCGGACTCCATCAGCCGTTCCCCCTCATGATCGCAAGGATGGCACGATGCCCGAGGTTTCCGGATGATCCTCGTCGTAGACATCGCGGTGATTTATCTCGATAATTCGGGTTAACCCGGCGCGAGCCCCCAGCCTCGCAACCCTGTTTTTCCGTCATGTCCTGTGACCTGCCGCGCACAAAAGCGGCAGAAGGGTTGTCCGCCAATGAAGCGAACATCATCGCGTCTCCTCGTGCTGGCCGCATCGTTACTGCTGGCGCTGGCCGGCGTCCTGGTCGTCCAGACCTCGGCCCAAGCGGCCAATCTCCTCGTGAATCCGGGCTTCGAGTCAGGGAGCCTGTCCCCCTGGTCGTGTACCGGCGGCCTCGGATCGGTCGTCACGACTCCCGTGCGCTCCGGCTCACAGGCGCTGGCGGGCGCCGCGAGCGGATCCGACAACGCCAAGTGCACCCAGTCGGTGAGCGTACGGCCGAGCACCGCGTACACGCTGACCGCCTGGGTGCGCGGCAGCTACGTCTACCTCGGCGTCACCGGAGGCAGCGCCCGCTGGACCTCCGCCACCGCCTACACACAGCTGTCGGTCGCCTTCACGACCGGCGCGAACCAGAACACGGCCGAAATCTACCTGCACGGCTGGTACGGCCAGGGCACCTACTACGCCGACGACGTCAGCTTCGACGGACCCGGCGGCCCGTCCCCGACCCCGACCATCACCCCGACGCCCACGATCAGCCCCACCCCGACCATCTCCCCGACCCCGACCATCTCCCCCACCGTGACGCCCACGCCGACGCCCACCGACACCACCTGCGCGGTGAAGTCGCGGCCCACCGGCAAGGTGCTGCAGGGCTACTGGGAGAACTGGGACGGCGCGATCAACGGGGTGCACCCGCCCTTCGGCTGGACCCCGATCACCGACCCGCGCATGAAGGCGCACGGCTACAACGTGATCAACGCCGCCTTCCCCGTCATCCGCTCCGACGGCACCGTGCTGTGGGAGGACGGCATGGACGTGACCGTCAAGGTCTCCACCCCGGCCGAGATGTGCCAGGCCAAGGCGGCCGGCGCGACCATCCTGATGTCCATCGGCGGCGCCGCCGCCGGCATCGACCTCAGCTCCAGCACCGTCGCCGACCGGTTCGTCGCGACCGTCGTGCCGATCCTCAAGCGCTACAACTTCGACGGCATCGACATCGACATCGAGACCGGCCTGACCGGCAGCGGCAACATCAACACGCTGTCGGCCTCGCAGTCGAACCTCATCCGCATCATCGACGGCGTGCTCGCCCAGATGCCCTCCAACTTCGGCCTGACCATGGCGCCGGAGACCGCGTACGTGACCGGCGGCAGCGTCACCTACGGCTCGATCTGGGGCGCCTACCTGCCGATCATCAAGAAGTACGCCGACAACGGCCGCCTGTGGTGGCTGAACATGCAGTACTACAACGGCAGCATGTACGGCTGCGCGGGCGACTCCTACTCGGCCGGGACCGTCCAGGGCTTCGTCGCCCAGACGACCTGCCTGAACAACGGCCTGGTCATCCAGGGGACGACGATCCGCGTGCCGTACGACAAGCAGGTGCCAGGACTGCCCGCGCAGCCCGGCGCCGGTGGCGGCTACATGTCGCCCTCGCTCGTCTCCCAGAGCTGGAACAGCTTCAGCGGCCAGCTCAAGGGCTTGATGACCTGGTCCATCAACTGGGACGGCTCCAAGAACTGGACGTTCGGTGACAACGTCAAGGCCTTGCAAGGGAGATAAATAACAGAGACGGACCGTCTCGTCTCTGATAACGTCGATCTCGTGACCCGCCGCAACGAGGCCTCCAGGCAGGCCATTCTCACGGCTGCCTTCGACCTCGTGGGCGAGATCGGCTATAGCAAGCTGAGCGTCGAGGGCATCGCTTCCCGGGCCGGGGTGGGAAAGCAAACCATCTACCGCTGGTGGCCGTCCAAGGGGGCGGTGCTCCTCGACGCTCTGCTGATGACCATGGGCGGGCCGGTCGGCGACCTGCCCGACACCGGTGATCTGGAAGCCGACCTGCGCACGATCCTGTTCGCGACCGTGGAGGAGTTCCGCGACCCCCGGCTCGACGGCGTCATGCGGGCGCTCATCAGCGAGATCGCGCACGACGACGGCCTGGCCGCGATCTACGCCGAGCGGATCGACGGCCCGGTGCGCGAGCTCAAACGCCGCCGCCTGCGCGCGGCCCAGCAGGCCGGGCAGCTCGACCCGGGCCTCGACCTCGACACCGCCGTCGACCTGCTGTGGGCACCCCTGCTCAGCCGCTGGCTGCTGCGCACCGGCCCCCTCGACCACGACTTCGCGGCCGCGACGATCACCATGGCGCTGTCCGGCATGAGCAGAAAGATGTAGTCCCAGATCGTCAACCGGCAGGAAGATGCACGGCGTCCTGGTCAGTACCGTTTTGATCAGACAGTCGTCGCAGGAACAGAAGAGGTTGACATGACATCCGCCCGCAAGACCCTCATCACCGGCCTGGTCACCTTCGCCGCCGGACTGGCGTTGTGGCTGTGGGGACTGGACGTCGAGATCGTGATCTTCACCCCGTCGAAGGTCGGCGTCGTCCTCATGGTGGTCGGCGGCCTCGAGTTCCTCTACGGCGTCTTCAAGGCCGTCCGCCCGGCGGAGCGTTAACCCCGCTCGACCGCGTACTTCGTCTGGACCATCCCCGCCTCCAGCGTCCGCGTCGACAGGTGCCGCAGCGAGATGTCGGCCTCCAGCGGACCGAACAGCGGGATGCCGGTGCCGATCAGCACCGGCACCGCGCTGATCGTCATCTCGTCGATCAGCCCGGCGCGCAGGAACGACTGGATGACCTGGCCGCCGTCGATGTAGGCGGACTTGACGCCGCGCGCGTTGAGACCCTCGACCACCTCGTCCAGGCTGCGGTAGATCGTGATCCGCGGATCGTCGCTCTGCAGGCCGGTGCTGAGCACCACGACGTTCAGCCCGGTGTACGGCCAGTTCTCCTCGCCGAACCCGAGACCCGCCTCGTAGGTGCCGCGGCCCATCACGATCGTGTCGATGTCCGCGATGAAGTCGTCGTAGCCGTACTCGCCGGTCGCCTCACCCCTGCTGATCAGCCATTGGAGGTCGCCGTCGAGCCGGGCGATGAAGCCGTCGACGCTGACGCCGATGAAGACACAAGACTTGAAACCCATGCCTTCGACCTTACGGACGACGAACCAGGCCGGAATCAGTCGCGGTATAGGTATGTGGGCTGGACCGGCATCACGTAGCCGACGCCGCGCAGCGTGCGGATGTAGGTGGTGTTCAGGTCGGCCTGGCTCAGCCGGGAACGCAGGCGGTAGACGGCCGACTTCACCATGTCCCGGCCGCCGGGCACGTCGCCGGTGCCCCACCCGGCCATCAGCAGGCGGCCCATCGACTGCGGCACGCCCTGGTGGGCGGCCAACTGGGCGAGGAGCTTGAACTCGACGAACGGCAGGTCCAGGCGGCGTCCGGTGACGTAGGCGGCGTGCTCACCCATGTCGAGGACGAGCTTGCCGGCCCGGATGACCTGGGCGGCGGGGCGGGGCCGTACCGGGGGCTGGGGCCGCGGCGGCTCGGGCGGGGCCGCCGACTCGGTCGGAGCCGAGCGGCTGCGGATCCTCTGAAACATCGTCAGCCCGTCCATGGTCGGCATGAGCACGTCGATTGTGTCAGCTACCAGGCTATTTCGGAAAGCCGCCTCCCGCCCAGGAGCCCTAGGGTGAGCCTCATGAGCTCACCCACTGCCCAACGCCTGGGCGTCGTGCCGTCCGTGTTCGCGGTGGAGCACCTGCCCCACGCGACCTTCCCCGAGGACGACGAGTGGATCGCGCTGGTGCGCGCTCCCGAAGGCCTGACCGTGGTGCGCGAAACCTGGCCGACCGGCTCGGGCGAGCGCTGGATCGGCCTGTACGGCGGCGCCACCGCCCACGGCCTGGACGCCCCCGGCATGCTGGCGGCGGTGGTGAGCCCGCTGGCCGAGGCGTCGATCCCGGTGTTCGTGGCCTCGACCTTCCACGCGGACCTGGTCCTGGTGCCCGAGCACCGCGCCAGGGAGGCCGTCGAGGTCCTGGAGCGGGCCGGGCACCGGGTGGACGCCAAGAACCTCGGCTAGGCCGGGGGCCGCAGGTCGGTGCGGGCCTGGCCGGTCTCCGGGTCACGGGGGTAGGACAGGTGCTGGTGGACCATCAGCCACCGGCCGTCCCTGCGCTGGAAGATCCGCGTCGCGCGTGACCAGGTCTCGAAGCCCGCGCCGCGCACGACGTTGACGCACCAGGCCACCGCCAGGTCGTCCCCGGTCAGCACCGTCATGCCGGGGTTGTCCAGGGTGACGTCCGGTGTCTCGAGGCCGCGCGCGCAGACCTCCCGCACGGCCTCGACGCCCCGATACTCCAACGGCGTCTCGTGCTCGTAGGAGACCACGTCGCCGGCGATCGTCGCCATCATGCCGTCCAGGTCGCCGGCGGCGGTCTGGCGCGACCACGTCTCGTGCAGGTCGCGGATCTCCGGCTCGGCGTCCGCGGGCGCGCTGAGCGGGAAGGAGTGGTGCTCGTGGGTGACGACCCACCGGCCGTCCTCCCTGCGCAGGCCGATCGTGAGCCGCAGCCGGTTGTCCGGGTCGGCGGCGAACTCCCGCGCGGTGCCGCAGCGCAGCAGCGCGTGCGCGAAGGCCACGTCCTCGCCCGCAGTCACCTCCAGCGACTCGATCTCGAACACCGCCCCCGAGGCCTGCCACTCGAAGAAGGGCGGCCAGGTCTCGCGGTAGGCGTCGATGCCGCGCACGCCCTGGTGGGGCGGAGGCACGTCGTACATCACGATGTCCTTGGCGTGCTCGGCCAGCACGCCTTCCAGGTCGCCGCGGTGCACCGCCTCGGCCCAGCTCTCGATCAGGGTGCGGATCCGCTGCTCGTCGGTCTTCATGGTCGGTCCCTTCGGTTGGCGCCTTCGGGACTACAACCCGGGTGGTGGCGAGAACTCATCGCGGGGCAGCGACGTCGGCAGGCCGTACTCGGAGAAGTCGGCCTGGAGGAAGGAGACGACCTCGGCGATCCGCGCGCCGTCCAGGCGGAGCAGGTCCAGGCCGGTGGGGACGTAGGCGTCGCGCCGGGTGTCCCACATGTAGGTGGCGAAGGTGATCTGGCCGTTGGCGTGGGCGGGCAGGATGCGCCAGCGGTAGGTGAGCGGGCCGTCCTCCAGGAAGCCGCGGATGCGGGCGTGGCCCTGGTACCAGACGGTCAGCGGCGGCATGGAGTACTTGGCGTCGTCGGTGAGCATGGCCACGATCGAGGCGACGTCGCGAGCCTCCCAGGCGGCCATGTAGCGCCGGGCCAGCTCGCGCTGCGCGGCCTCGCCCAGCGTGTCGAGCGTCCGGTGCTGGGTGGTCTCGGGCAGGAGCTCGGCCAGGACCTTCCTGGCCCGCTGCAGGGTGCTGTTGACCGCCGCGACCGTGGTGTCGAGCTGGTCGGCGGCCTCGCGCGCGGCGTAGCCGAGCACGTCGCGCAGCAGGAGCACCGCCCGCTGCAGCGGCGACAGGTGCTGCAGGGCCGCCACGAACGCCAGCTCCACGCTCTCCCTGGCCAGCGCCCTGGCCTCGGGTCCGAGCTCGGCGGTCCAGGTCATCAGCCGGTCGGGGTACGGCTCCAGCCACGCCTTCTCCGCCGGCGGCGCGCCGTCCGGGCTCAGATCGGCCGGCAGCTCGCGGCGCCCGCGGCGCTCGATCAGCGTGAGCGACCGGTTCGTGGCGATCTTGTACAACCAGGGCCGGATGCCGCCCCGCTCCTCGAAGCGCGGCAGGGCCCGCCAGGCCCGGTCGAGCGCCTCCTGCACCGCGTCCTCGGCGTCGTGGAGCGAGCCCAGCATGCGGTAGCAGTGGGCGCGCAGCTCGTCGCGGAGCGGGCCGACCAGCTTGCCGAAGGCGTCGTCGTCACCGGCCCGCGCGGCGGCCAGGAGCTCTTCGGGCGTGGTGTCGTCCATGTGCCCATCTTTACCTGCGGGCTCGGCGTACCGCCTGCTTGAATTCCGGGCACTCCACGAGCGGATCGTGATCGCAGACGGCGGCGTGGCGCAGGCTGTCGCGCAGGCGGGTGAGCTGCTCGACGCGCTCGTCCACCTCGCGCTCCTTGGCGGCGAGATGCGCGCGCAGGGCCTCGTCGCCGGGGCGGGCGCTCAGGAAGCGGGCGATCTCGGCGAGCGTGAATCCGGCGTCGCGGGCGCAGGTGATGAGCGCGAGCCGGTCGAGGACGCCGGGGTGGTAGGCGCGGCGCAGGCCGTTGCGGCCGTCGGCCTCGATGAGGCCCTTGCGCTCGTAGAAGCGCAGCGCCGAGGGGGCCAGCCCGGTGCGGCGCGCCACTTCGCCGATGTCGAGTTCCATCTGACTCCTTGACTTGAAGCGCGGTTCAAGTAGGAGCCTATCCGGCATGAGAGTTCATCACCTCAATCTCGCTTCCATGCGGACCATCGACGCCACCGACGACTCCCTGCCGGCCGCCGCGGCCGTCTGCCACGCCCTGCTTGTCGAGACCCCCGCCTCCGGGCTGGTGCTGGTCGAGGCCGGGCTCGGGCAGGACGACGTGGCCAGGCCCGGCGAACTGCTCGACCCCGAATGGACACAAGCCGTCGAGCCCGCCCTGCGACCGGCGGAGACGGCCGTGCGGCAGGTCGCCGCGCTCGGGTACGACCCGGCCGACGTGCGGCACATCGTGCTCACTCACCTGGACGTGGACCACAGCGGCGGGCTGCCCGACTTCCCCCGGGCACGGGTGCACGTGATGGCGGCCGAGTTGGAAGCGGCGCTGGAGGAGGCGCCGAGCCGCCGCTACCGGCCCGGCCACTGGGCGCACGGCCCGCTCTGGGAGACCTACCACCCAACGGGCGAGAGCTGGTACGGCATGGCGGGCGCGGTGCCCCTGAACGGCCTGCCGCCCGAGTTCCTGCTGGTCCCGCTGGGCGGGCACACCCGAGGCCACGCGGGCGTCGCGGTGCGGAACGGCACCGGCTGGCTGCTGCACGCCGGCGACGCCTACTTCTACCACCGCGAACTGGACGAGAAGGGCCCCGAGGTCCACCCGCTCATGGACATCCTGCAGAACTCCTCCCAGGTGGACGCCGAACTACGGCTGGCCAACCGGGAACGGCTGCGCGCACTGCGGCACGAGCACGGCGTGGACGTGATCTCCGCGCACGACCCGTGGGAGTTCGCCCGGCACGCCCCCCGGACATGAGCGTGCCCGGCGCGAATCGCGCCGGGCACGCGGTGCGACCCGGGTCAGGCGGGGGAATCCACCCGGGTCTGT
Organism: Nonomuraea endophytica; assembly: GCF_014203235.1. Classification (GTDB taxonomy): domain Bacteria; phylum Actinomycetota; class Actinomycetes; order Streptosporangiales; family Streptosporangiaceae; genus Nonomuraea; species Nonomuraea endophytica. The sequence goes on from NZ_JACHIN010000014.1 coordinate 46,100, forward strand.
GGTCAGCCGACCACGAGCGTCAGGCCGTACGCCCCGAGAATCTCGTTGACCGGCTGGTGATAGGTCGTTCCTCCGCTGGAGCAGTTGCCAGAACCGCCAGAGGTGACGCCCTGGGCCTGGCTGCCGGAGATGAACGAGCCACCGGAGTCACCGGGCTGCGCGCACGCGCTGGTGCGGGTCAGGCCGGTGACGGTGCCCTGCGGGTAGCGGACCGTGGCGTTGTGCTGGCCGATGGTCCCGCAGCGCCATCCGGTGGTGGAGCCGGAGCGGCAGATCGAGGCTCCGACAGAAGCCTGGGTCGAGCCGCGGACGATGACGTTCTGGCCGCCGGACCCGCGCACCCACGGACGGACCGTGTTGCCGGGAGCCGCGACCCACGCGTAGTCGTTGCCGGGGAAGGACGAGCCCTGGAAGGTGCCCGTCGGGCTGGTCGTGCGGGAACCAGCGCGGCCGCAGTGACCGGCGGTCACGAAGCCGGGCGTGGAGCCGCGGGTGACGGAGAAGCCCACGCTGCACCGGCTGGAGCCGATGTAGTAGGCGGCGCCGCCGATGATGTCGATGAACGGCTGGGGGTTCTCGGTCGTGACCGAGATCTGCACGGCGGCGCGGTCCACGCCCGCGGCGGCCACGAGGGCCTCCCCGGCTTCCTGCGTGGCGGCCTGGACGGCGACGGTGTTGGTGGTCACGTCGACGAACCACAGTGCGCCCGAGCCCTTGGCGGCGGCCGCGTCAAGCTGGTCCTTGACGGCGGTGAGCTGGGCGAGCGTCCGTGAGACGACGACGGGCTGAGCACCCTGCGCTTCGATCGACGCGGTGGCGGCCTTGTCGGTCGTGGCGACGTTCAGCTTGGAGGCGTCGGCGTTCAGCCAGGAGCCGGCGTACGAGGCGCCGAGCTGGGTGGTGAGCTTCGCTTCCGCGGCGGCGGCGCGCTGCTCGTTGGCGAGGCGGGTGTGCACTTGCTGTTCGGTGAGACCGAGGTCCCGCTCCATGGCGTCGACCATGGCCGGTGGTGCCTGCTCGGGGGCGGCGGACGGAGGGTCTGCGTGGGCGGCGGTAACCGGGCCCGCTAAGCAGAGGGCCACGATCGTGGCGGTGACGAGTGCGGAGCGTTGACTCGACATATGCACTCCTTTTCGGGGGGTGCTGTCAAATTAACGTTTGCTGTACCGGCCTTTCCATCCCAAAGGGGTCCTTATCAGGACGTTATGCAAGCGCGTTCCACGGCCTCTACCACGGGCGCGGCGCCGTCCTCGGCCGCGATCCGGCCCGCGATTTCCTCCGCCCGGGTACGGCCCGGCACCGCCTCGGCCACCGCCCGCGCCAGCCGTTCGGCGGTGATCCGCCCGGTGAGCGGAGCCGGGGCGACCCCCAGCCGCCACAGCCGTCCCGCCCAGAGCGGCTGGTCGCCCCAGACCGGCATCGTCACCGCGGGAACCCCGGCCCGCAGCCCAGCCGCGGTGGTCCCGGCGCCCGCGTGGTGCACCACCGCGGCCATGCGCGGGAACAGCCACTCGTGCGGCACCTCGCCCACACCGAGCATGTCGTCGGCGAGCGGCCCCGTCACGCCGGTCTGCAGAACGCCGCGCAGCCCGGCCAGGCGCAGCGCGGCCAGGGCCAGTTCGGTGAAGCGCTCGGCCGCGGCGCCCCTGTGGCTGCCCGAGCCGACGAACACCGGCGGCGGCCCCGCGTCGAGAAAGCCGGCCAGGTCGGCGGGCGGCGTCCATCCGGGCCGGGGCGCCGGCCACCAGTAGCCGGGCACCTCCAGTCCGGGACGCCAGTCCGCCGGGCGGGGCAGGACGCTCGGGCTGTAGCCGTGGAAGACCGGCCAGCGGCTCGACTCGCGCCGCCGGAAGACCGCCCGCGAGCTCATCGGCGCGAGCCCCAGCCGGGCGCGCAGCTTCTTGGCGGAGCCGGAGTGCGCCGGTGAGGGCGCGGCGAACAGGAGGCGGGCCGCCGCGCGGTTGCCCCACCTGCCGAGCGAGCGGCGGAAGGCGCCCATGACCGGCGGGAAGTCGCCGGTCGGCTCCACCGGCTGCAGGTGCGCGCCCATGCTCGGGATGCCCATGGCCTCGGCCACGTGGTAGCCGGCTGAGGCGGAGGCGCCGAGGAGCAGCAGGTCCGCGCCGGCGGTGGTGGCATCCACGATGCCGTCGGTGACCTGCCTGGCGTAGCCGGCGAACGCGGCCCAGTTCCGGGTGCCGAGTAAGGCCGTCGGGTCGCCGGGTATCACGCGGAAGTCCAGCCCCGCGTCGGTGACCAGGCTTGAATAGGGTGCGTGGGCGGCGATCGCCACCTCGTGGCCCGCCGCGCGGATCCGCGCGCCCAGCCCTGTGTAGGGGGCCACGTCACCCCTGGTGCCCACTCCTATGATCACAACGCGCATGCTTTTTACAATGCAGTCGCATGGCAAAGGAGTCAAGATGCCCAAAGTCGTCGACCACGCGCTGCGTCGCCGCCAGATCGCCGAGGCGGTGCACCGGCTCATCGACGCCCACGGCATCGACGGCGTCAGCCTGCGCGAGGTCGCCGCCGAGGCCGGCGTCAGCATGGGTCTGGTGCAGCACTACTTCACGACCAAGGACGAGATGCTGCTGCTGGCCATGGACCATCTGCACCTGCGCATCACCGAGCGGATCGGCGAGGTGCACGGCACGCCCAGGGAGGTCCTGCGGGCCGGAATTCTGGAGCTCCTGCCGCTGGACGAGGCCCGGCGGACCGAGGCCCGGATCGGGATGGCGTACCTGGCCAGGTCGGTCGTGGCGGACGATCTGGCCGAGGTGCTGCGCAACGGCCTGCCGTTCGTGCTGGGGTTCTACGCGAGCGTGATCAGAGCCATGCGCCCGGACCTGGACGCCGAGCAGGAGGCGAGCGCGCTGTTCGCCATGGCCCAAGGGCTGGTGCACCCGGCTCTGATCGGCCACTACAGCCCGGAGGCGGTCGAGACGATCGTGGACCGCTACCTGGAGCGGCTGCTGGACTAGAGCGGGAGGACGGCCACCGCCTCCACCTCGACGAGCTGGTCGTGGTAGCCGAGCGCGGCCACGCCGAGCAGGGTGCTGGGGGCCTCGTGGCCGCCCATGTACTCGCGGTAGACGTTCCAGGCGGCGACCAGGTCGGCCTGGTTGGTGGAGGCGACGTACACGGTGGTCTTGGCGATGTCGGTCAGCTTGGCGCCCACCTCCTCCAGGGAGATCACCAGGTTGCGCATCACCTGGTCGGCCTGCCCCGCCACGTCGCCCACCGCGACCGTCCTGCCTTCGGTGTCGAGGGGGCAGGCGCCGGCCACCCAGATGTTGCGCACCGGGGCGTCGGCCACGGCGGCGTAGGCGTACTGGACCCGCGCCAGGCGGTCGCTGTACTCAAGACGAACACTCATGATCTCTCCTCTTAGTCTGGCCAAACAGGGGAGCGGCCCAGCATCGCGACGATCCGGTCAAGCCGCGCATCCCCGGGCCACGCTACCTCCGGGGCGAAGGGCGCGCCGGGAGCCGTACGGACCTGACCTCCGGGCACGGCCTCGGCCACGGGCAGCGCGGCGTCGAGCAGATCGGCCTCGAACTCCACGGCCACGCCCAGCGTCCTGGCCACGTCCCAGGCGTGGACGACGTAGTCGATGAAGTGGAAGCCGATCGCCCGCTCCGCGGGGACGGTAACGCCCAGCTCCGCCAGCGGGAACTCGGACACGACGGCGCCCGCGAAAGCCTCCAGCACGTGCCCGGCCGCCGCGCGGTAGGCGCCGGCCGGGTCCTCGCCCAGCTCGCGCGGCCGCCACACGTCGAGCGCTTCCTCGCCTCTGGAGGCGGCGGCGAAGCCGTAGTGCTGGGCGGTCATGTGCGAGAGCAGGTCACGCAGCGTCCATCCGGCGCACGGGGTCGGCCTGGCGAGGTCGGCCGCGCGCACCTGATCCACGAGGTCGACGCTCACCCTGACGGCTCGGGCGTCCATTTCGATAAGCATGCGCCTATCATCTACATGCGCTTATCGTAAGTCAATCGATATCGTGGCCGGGTGACCGAACGCCGCGACCTCGCCGCGATGCTCCATCCGCTGGTGAAGGCGCTGATCGCCGCGGAGATCCGGGCTCTGGAGCCCCATGGGATCTCCATGTGGGCCTATGTGGTGCTCAGCGCGCTGGACGACGGGCCGGTGCGTACCCAGGCCGCGCTCGCGGAGGCGGTCGGCGCGGACAAGACGCGCATCATCGGGACCCTCGACCGGCTTCAGGAGGCCGGGCTGATCACCCGCGAGCCGGATCCCGGCGACCGCAGGGCCCGGCTCCTGGCGATCACCGACGCAGGCCGGCGCAGGCGGCGGGCGGCGCAGGCCGACATTCAGGAGGGCGAGGAACTCCTGCTCGCGACCCTGTCCCCCGGCGACCGCGCGGCTTTTCTCCGAGTGGCCGAGACGCTGGCCAATAATGTGGGCCCGTGACCCAGGACCCCACCGAGATCAGCCACTGGCGGGCCCTCCGTCTCCTCCAGGCCCGCATGGACGAGGACATCGCCCGGCTCTACACCGAGGCGCGCATCGACGGGCTCAAGCCCAGCTACGTGATGGAGCTGATCAAGCTGCATCTGCGGGGGCCGATGACCATCAAGGAGCTGGCCGAGGCGGTGCAGCGCACGCACTCGGCGCTCAGCCAGAAGGTCGCCGCCATGCGGCGGGCGGGGCTGGTCGAGACCGTCACCGGCGCCGACGCCCGCAGCAAGCAGGTCATGCTGACCGAGCGGGCCACCGGCATGATCGACCGGCTGATGGCCGAGTGGCGCGCCACCGAGAGCGCCCTGGCCGAGCTCGAGGCCGAGATCCCCTACCCGCTCGGTCAGGTGGTCCTGGACGTCGAGCGGGCGTTGGAGCGCAGGAGCTTCCACGACCGGATCGCGGAGAGACTCGCCGCCGACCCCGCGTGGATCAGTCCGGAGCCCTGAAGACGGCGCGCATGCGGGCGCGCAACCAGGCGTGAGCAGGGTCGGCGTCGTGGCGGGGGTGCCAGGCCTGTGAGAGCTCGATCGGGGGCAGCTCCACCGGGATCGGGAAGGTCACCAGGCCCAGGAGTTCGACCGCCGACCTGACCTGCCACTCGCCGGCCATGCCGACCAGGTCGGTCTCCCGCGTCAGCAGGAGGGAGGCGGTGAACGTCGGGACCGTCCCCCGCACCCGGCGGGAGAGCCCCAGGGCGGCCAGCGCGTCGTCGATCGGGCCGCGGGTGCGCCCTCTGCGCGAGGCGATGACGTGATCGGCCGCGGCGAAGCGCTCCGCCGTGATCGGGCCGTCCAGCAGCGGGTGCCCGGCCCGCACCACCCCCACGGGACGGTCACTGACCAGCGGCTCGACCAGGGTCTCCGGCTCGGGGTCGCTGATGACGGTGACCTCCAGGTCGGCCAGGCCCTCGCGCAGGACACGCTGGTCGCCCGGCCCTTCGGGGATGAAGCGCAACCGCACCCCCGGCGCCGAGACGGCCAGTTCGGTCAGCAGGGGCGCGGCCGCGGCCTGGATCACCGCGTCGGAGGCCTGCACCACGAAGTCGCGCACCAGCGTCGCCGGATCCGGCTCGCCCGTCGGCGTGAACACCCGCCGCGCCGCCTCCACGACCGCGCGCACCTCCGCCCGCACCGCCAGGGCGCGCGGCGTCGGCACCATCCGCTGACCCGACCTGACCAGGATCGGATCGCCCATCGCCACCCGGATACGGCCGAGCGTCCTGCTCATCGCCGGCTCCGACAGATGCAGCCGCCGCGCGGCCCCGGAGACGCTGCCCTCGTCGAGCAGCACGTCGAGCGCGATCAGCAGGTCGAGACTCGGTTGCGTTTGACGCATATATCACCTGCCAAAGTTGCATTTGAGGTTAGGTCGCGTTCCACCTTACGGTGAGCCTGCGAAATCCACTCACCTCACTCCAAGGGGACATCCATGCCCGAAACCAGGCCCGGCCCGGTCCTCGCCGTCATGTCGGCCGCCGTGGTCGCGGCGATCGCCCTGGTCGCCGCCGTCAACCTCGCCCTGCCCACGCTCGCCGCGAGCGGCCTGCATCCGTCGCCGTCACAGCTCGTCTGGATCGTCGACGCCTACGTGCTGGTCTTCGCCTGCCTGCTCATCCCCGCCGGCGCGGCGGGCGACCGCTTCGGCCGCAAGGGCGTGCTGCTGACCGGGCTCGGCGTGTTCGCGGCCGGTTGCCTGGCCGCCGCGCTCGCCCCGAACGTGGCCGTCCTGATCGCCGCCCGCGCGCTCAGCGGCGCGGGCGCCGCGATGATCATGCCCGCCTCGCTCGCCCTGTCCGTCCACGCCTATCCGCCGGAACGACGCGGTCACGCCGTCGCCGTCTGGACCGCCGCCACCGGCATCGCCGGAGTCGTGGGCAACGTCGGCGGCGGGCTGGTCATGCAGTTCCTGCCGTGGCAGGCGCTCTTCGCGGTGCTGGTGCCGATCGCCGCGGTCCTCGCGGTGCTCGCAGCCCGGCTCGCGCCCCGCGTGCCCCGGCACGAGGCCGCGCTCGACCTGCTGGGCGCCGCGCTGCTGACCGCCGCGTCCGTCGCGCTGGTCGGCGGCATCATCGAGGGCCCGGAGGCGGGCTGGACCAGCCCACTCGTGCTCGCCGCCTTCGCCGGCGCGCTGCTGCTGTTCGCCTGGTTCGCCCTCCACCAGTCCCGTACGGCGCTGCCGCTCCTGGACCCGAGGCTGTTCCGCGTGGCCGGGCTGCGCGCGGGCACCCTGGGAGTGGCGGTGACGTTCTTCGGGATGTTCGCCCTGTTCTTCGTCAACGCCCGCTATCTCCAGGAGGTCAAGGAGTTCTCCCCCTTGCTGACCGGGCTGGCGATCCTGCCGATGACGGTCCCGATGATCGTGCTCTCCCGGATGTCGGGCCGCCTGCCCAGGCTGCCCGCGGTGGCCGCCGGGCTCGCCGGGAACGTGGCCGGGCTGGTCCTGCTGTCGTTCGCCGACGCGGCGATGCCGTACCCGGTGTATGCGGTGGGTCTCGTGGTGATGGGCGCGGCCATGGGGTTGTGCCTGCCCGTGCTCTCCCACGAGATCATGGCGGCGCTGCCGGCCGAGCGGGCCGGGCTCGGCTCCGGGCTCAACAGCGCCGCCCGCGAGCTGGGCAGCGCCGTCGGCGTGGCGGTCATGGGAACGGTCGCGGCCGCTCGGGGCACCGGCGCCGCGTACCTGGTGGTGGCCGCAGTGGTGCTGGTGGGTGGCGCGGTCTCGCTGGGATGGCTCGGGAGCCGGGCGGCGAGACCTGAACCCGTGGGTCAGTACTCGTAGGCGCCGGCCTCGATGGCGCCGTCCTTGCCCACGGCGACCCCGGCCAGGTCGAGGTCGTTGAACTTGGTGACGCCCAGGCCGATGGCCGGGCTGCCGGCGCGCAGGCGCAGCGGGCCGGCGGGGTCGAAGCGCGGGTCGGCGTACTTGCTGTCCGGGCTGTGCGGCATCTGGTACTGGCCGCCGGAGAAGACGTTGCGGTGGTTGTCGGTGAAGCCGGACTCGGAGTACGCGCTCTTCTTGGCCGCGTAGACGATGTTCTGCGACATCGACAGGTGCCGGTTGGTGCAGCCCGCGTCGCAGACCACGCCCTCGGCCACCGCGTTGGTCAAGTAGACGGAGTTGTTGTTGAAGGCGGTGGCGAAGACCGGGCCGTTGGGCTCGGGGCGGCCGTCCTCGTGGACCGGGCCCCGGGTGACCAGGCCGCCGCGGCCCTTGGCGCCGTAGATGGCGTTGTACTCGAAGACGTTGCCGGTGGTGATGCCGTCCGCGTCGTCGTCGTAGGTGCCGAGTTCGGTGAAGGTGTCGTTGTCGATCGAGATGTTGTGGTGGACGCGGTTGCGGGAGCCGTAGAAGATCTCGACGGCGGCGCCGTCCAGCACGTAGTCGTGGCTGTCGGCGATCGAGCCCTTCATCGTGTTCCAGCCGATGTTGGAGTCGTCGCCGTGCACGAGGATCGCGAACGCGCCGGAGTCGTCGTTGTCCGGCACCGGTGTGTTCTTGCTCATGTGGTTGTTGTTGACGAACTCGTTGGCGGTCACCGCCGTGTACTTCGTGCCCTCTTCGATGAAGACGCCCGCGGCGGCGCCGGTGATGTAGTTGCGCTCGACCACGTTGTCATCGCCGCGCACCTTGACGCCGGCCCAGCTGCAGCGGCCCGCGTCGCCGTCCACGCCCACCTGGAGGTTGTAGACCTCCACATAGTTGCCGGCGAGATCCACGCAGGCCTCGCCGTCGCCCTTCACGATGGGCCTGGCGCCGGTGCCGTAGGCGTCGATCACGATGGGGGCGGCGGCGGTGCCCGACTCGGTGACGGCCAACCGGCCCGTCCAGGAGCCGCCGCGGCGCAGCAGCAGCTTGGCGCCCGCGGGCAGGTTGGCCGCCGAGGCCTTGGCCAGGGTCTTCCAGGCGACTTCACCGCCCAATTGGGAGCGCTCCCAATAGTTCACGCGTCCGCCTCGAAGAACGCCAGGATCACCGCGGCCACCGCCAGCGCGGGCTCCGACCACTCGGCCGGCTCCGGGGCGCCGAAGGGGCTGGCCATGATCCTTCGCGTGAGGATACCGGGGTCGGCCGGCGTCATGAGCACCAGTCCTCGCACGGCGGCGCCCGCCATCGCCGCCACGCTCTCGTAGGTGGCGCCGGGCCGCAGGCGCAGGCCGAAGAGCCCGGCCGCCTCCCGGTAGACCGCCGCCAGCCTGGTGGTCAGCGCCCGCTCAGAGGCGGCCAGCGCCTCGGCCACCTCCTGCCGCAGCCCGCCGTCGGGCAGGCTGAGGAACGTCGCGTGCAGGGCGAGGTAAGTGCGCCACTCGGCCGAGCGGTGGAACCCCTCGAACTCCTCCCAGGCCAGCCCGCGCAGCACCTCCCCCGCGAGCGCGAGCCGCAGCCCGGGATCACGCCGCCACTCCGCGTGCGCGCCGACCACCCGCCGCACGGCCGCGAGCGCCGCCGCCCCGTCTCCCGCGAGCGCCGGGGTCTCGCCCTTGGCGAGCTCCTTGAGCAGGTCGCTGAAGAACAGATCCTTGTACGGCCAGCGCCGGTACACCGCGCTCCTGGCCACCTCCGCCTCCCGGATGACCTCCTCGAAGCTGATGTGCTCCAGGCTCACGGTCAGCCCGGCCCTGCCGACCATGTCGAGCGCCGCCCGCAGCATGAGCCGCTCGGTCTCCGCGTCACTCAGCCGGCGCCGCCGCCTGGCCACCCCGGTCGGCTCGTCCGCCATTTGCCCATCCTTCGCACTTTGAGACATGATGTTTCAAGTCTTATGTCCCAAATGTTAGCACGAGGTCTCCCCTTGAAGGCGTTCTTCATCCTGGTCACCGCACTGTCGATACCGGTCTGGGTGGCCGGCGCGCTCGTGGACGTCACCGAGGACGCGCCGTTCGGCGTCTCGCTCGGCTCGCTGATGGTCTTCGTCCCCGGCATCGCCGCGGCGATCCTGGCCCTGCGCGGGAAGGGCCGGTTGCGGCTCGGGCCCGCCCCCGGCTGGGGCTGGTCGGTCGCCGCCGTGGCCGTCGGCCCCGTCCTGGGGATGGCGGCGTACCTGGTCGGCCCGGCGGCGTGGACCGGTCTGGCGCAGCCGCTCGCCGCGTTGCCACTCCTGTTCGCGGTCTTCGTGGTGCTGGCCGTCTTCGAGGAACTGGGCTGGACCGCCTACGCAACCGGGCCCCTGCAGGAGAGGTGGGGCCCCACCGGCGCCGGCCTGATCCTGGGCGCGTTCTGGGCGGCCTGGCACCTGCCCGCCCTGCTCATGATGGGCAGGGGCGCCCTCTGGATCGCCGGATGGACGCTGGGCACCCTCGCCCAGCGGCTGATCATGGTGTGGCTGTTCAACCGGACGGGGCGCGGCATGGGGGCGGTGGTCCTCATGCACGCCGGGGTCAACCTGTCCGTCACGATGACGCCGGGCTCCGCGAGCACCGCCCACCAGATGATCTTCGGGCTTCTGCTCGCGGTCCCGGCCGTGCTGATCCTGCGCTACGACCTGCGGAGCAGGTAGGTGTCCATGATCCAGCCCTTGCGCTCGCGGGCCTCCGCGCGCAGCCGCCGGATCTCGTCGGCGACCTCGGGCACCGGCCCCTCGACCCGGATCTCGTCCGGCGTGCCCAGGTAGGCGCCCCAGTAGATGTGCCAGTCCGCGCCCAGTTCGCCGAAGGAGCAGTGCGCGTCGAGCATGACCAGGACGTCGTCGGCCGGCGGCCCCTCAGCCGCCAGTCGGCGGCCGGTGGTGATCTGGACCGGCCGTCCCACGCGGGTGAGGCTGGCACGATGGGTGGCGGTCAGCGCGGAGACGCTGGTGATGCCGGGCACCACCGCGTACTCGAAGGCCACCCGGCCCGCCGCGAGGATCTCCTCGACGATGGCCAGCGTGCTGTCGTACAGGCCGGGATCGCCCCACACCAGGAAGGCCCCGGTCTGCCCGTCGGGCAGTTCCTCGGCGATCAGCCGCTCGTAGACGGCGGCCCGGCGCGAGCGCCAGTCCTCGACCGCGCCGGTGTAGGCGGGCGTGGTGCGGTCCCGCTCCGGATCCTCCGCCTCCACGATCCGGTACGGCTGCCGCCCATGCTCCTCGATCATCCGCTGCCGGAGATCGACCAGGTCGTGCTTGGCCGCGCCCTTGTCCAGCACGAAGAAGACCTGCGCGGCGGCGATGGCCTTGACGCCCTGGAGCGTGAGGTGGTCGGGGTCACCGGCGCCGATGCCGATGATGAGGATGCGTTTCACCGGAGAGAGTCTGCCTTCGGAGGAGATGTCGGGCGCGATTACGATATCCCCCGGTCGACATCCTCGGTCGGCCAGAAGGAGACGTGTGAACCTGTTCGAGCAAGGTGACGGCTTTGCAGCGTTCTGGGAAGAACGTCACCTCTGTACGCTCACGACCGTCCGGCCCGACGGCACCCCGCACGTGGTGCCGGTCGGGGTCACGCTCGACCTCGCCGAAGGCGTGGCCCGGGTGATCACCTCGGGGACGTCGCAGAAGGCCAGGTACGCCGCCCAGGGCGCCCAGGTCGCCGTCTGCCAGGTGGACGGGCGTCGCTGGTCGACGCTCGAAGGCCGGGCCGTACTCAGGGATGAGCCCGAACGGATCGCCGACGCCGAACGGCGCTACACCGCCCGCTACAAGCCGCCGCGCGTCAATCCGGCCCGCGTGGTCATCGAGATCCACGTCACCCGCGTGCTGGGCAACGTGTGATCACCGTCGTCGGCATCGGCGCGGACGGCTGGGCCGGACTCGCGCCGGGGTCCAGGACCGCCGTCCAGCAAGCCGAAGTGATCATGGGCAGTGCCCGGCAGCTCGGCACGCTGCCGCCCTCGGAGGCCGAGCGCGTCACCTGGCCGTCGCCGCTGCTGCCCGCGCTCGAAGACCTCGTCGAAGCCCACCGCGACCGCGCCGTCTGCGTGCTGGCCAGCGGCGATCCGATGTTCTTCGGGATCGGTTCGACACTGGTCCGGCTGCTCGGCGCCGGACGTCTCACCGTGCTCCCCCACGTCTCCTCGCTGTCGCTGGCGTGCGCGCGGCTCGGCTGGCCGGTCGAGGACGTCGAGGTGATCAGCCTGGTCGGCCGGCCGGTGGCCGCGCTCAACGCCGCCTTCTCGCCGGGGCGGCGGCTGGCCGTGCTCGGGTCCGGGCGTACCTCACCCGCCGACGTCGCCGCCCTGCTCACCGCGCGCGGATACGGCCGCAGCACGCTCACGGTCCTGTCCGACCTCGGCTCCGAAACCGAGACCAGCCTGAACGGCACCGCCGCCACCTGGGCCGGCGAACCCGGCTCCGCCCTGAACGTCATCGCCGTCACCTGCCGCCCCGACCCCGGCCTGGAACCGCTGGCCCGCGTGCCCGGCCTGCCCGACACCGCCTTCGAACACGACGGGCAGCTCACCAAGCGCGAAATCCGCGCGGTCACCCTGTCGCGGCTGGCCCCGCTGCCGGGCGAGCACCTCTGGGACGTCGGCGCCGGGGCGGGCAGCATCGCGATCGAGTGGATGCGCTCCCACCCCACCTGTACGGCCAGCGCCGTCGAGAGCCACCCCGCCAGAGCCGCCGCCATCCGCCGGAACGCCGACACCCTGGGCGTGCCCGGCCTGGAGATCGTCGAGAGCCGCGCGCCCGAAGGACTGTCCGGGCTGCCCGAGCCGGACGCGGTCTTCGTCGGCGGCGGGCTCACGGTGCCCGGGGTGCTGGAGACGTGCTGGTCCGCGCTGCGCCCCGGCGGACGGCTGGTGGCGAACGCGGTCACGCTGGAGTCCGAGGCCCTCGCCGTCCGCTGGCAGGCGGAGCACGGCGGCGACCTGGTGCGGCTGTCGGTGCAACGGGCCGGACCGGTGGGCGGGTTCACCGCATGGCGCCCGATGATGCCGGTGACCGTGTGGTCGGTCGTGAAACCTGACGAAGTGGATGCGCCGTGACCGTGTGGCCGGTCGTGGAGCCCGTCTCGGACGGATGCGCCGTGACCGTGTCTGTGGTCGTCGAGCCCGAGGAGGATGTGTCGTGACCGTGTATTTCATCGGAGCCGGGCCGGGGGCGGCCGATCTGGTCACCGTTCGCGGGCTGCGGGTGCTGGAGCGGGCGCCGGTGTGCCTCTATGCCGGGTCGCTGGTGCCGCGGGAACTGCTGGAGGCATGCCCGGCCGAGGCCCGGCTGGTGGACACCGCGAACCTGACGCTCGACCAGATCGTCGCCGAGTTCGAGGCCGCGCACGCCGCCGGGCACGACGTGGCCAGGCTGCACTCGGGTGACCCGTCGGTGTTCAGCGCGGTGGCCGAGCAGATGCGGCGGCTGGACGGGATCGGCGTGCCGTACGAGGTGGTGCCGGGGGTGCCCGCGTTCGCCGCCGCCGCGGCCGCGCTGGGCAGGGAGCTGACCGTGCCCGGCGTCGGGCAGACCGTGGTGCTGACCCGGGTGTCCGGCCGGGCCACGCCGATGCCGCCGGGTGAGGACCTGGCCACGCTGGGGGCGAGCGGCGCGACGATGGTGCTGCACCTGGCCGTGCAGCGGATCGATCAGGTGGTCGAGGAACTGCTGCCGTCCTACGGCGCCGGGTGCCCGGTGGCCGTGGTGGCGCGGGCCAGCAGGGACGACGAGCTGATCCTGCGCGGAACCCTGTCCGACATCGCCGCCCGTGTGCACGAGGCCGGGGTGAAGCGCACCGCCGTGATCGTGGTGGGCCGGGTCCTGTCGGCCTCGGAGTTCCCCGACAGCCACCTGTACAGCGCCACCCGACCCCGCCCATGACCCCGCCCGCAGACCCGTCCGAACGCACGCCCGGGGGGCTGCCTCCGGTCTCGGTTGTGGGGTCGCGTGGGGGTGGGGTGCTGATCCTTGGTGGTACGGCCGAGGCCAGGGCGTTGGCCGCCGAGCTGGTGCCGTCCGGCATGCGGGTGGTGTCGTCGCTGGCCGGGCGGGTCACCAATCCGCGGCTGCCGGTGGGCGAGGTGCGCGAGGGCGGGTTCGGCGGTGCTGACGGGCTGGCCCGGTGGATCGCGGCCGAGGGGATCGAGAGGCTGGTGGACGCCACCCACCCGTTCGCCGAGCGGATGACCGCCTCGGCCGCCGGGGCCGCGGCCCTGGCCGGGGTGCCGTTGCTGGTGCTGCGCCGTCCCGGCTGGCGCGAGGGGCCGGGCGACCGGTGGCTCCGGGTGCCCTCCCTGGAGGCCGCGGCTGAGGAACTGGGACGGTCGTTCCCCGGCGGGCGGGTGTTCCTGACGACGGGGCGGCGGAGTCTGCCGGTGTTCGCCGGGCTGACCTCGATGTGGTTCCTGGCCAGGTCGGTGGATCCGCCCGAGCCGCCGGTGCCCGCGAACGCGCACGTGGTGCTGGACCGCGGGCCGTACACCGTGGAGGGTGAGCGCGCGCTCATCGGCGAGCACCGCCTCGATGTGCTGGTCACCAAGGACAGCGGCGGCGCCATGACGAGCGCGAAGCTGGTCGCGGCCCGGGAGGTCGGGCTCCCGGTGATCATGGTGGATCGGCCGCCGCTGCCCGTGGGGGTGCGGCTGGTGGCGAGTGTAGGCGAGGCGGTGGCCTGGGTTCAGGCCGGGTAGCGGCGCGGGGTGTAGACGGCGCCGCTCTCGCTCACCCGGGTGGTCGAGGAGCCGATGATCAGCAGGCAGCGCATGTCCACGTCGGCCGGATCGAGGTCGGCCAGCGTGGTGACGGTGATCGACTCGCGCGGGCCGCCGACGTCACGGCCGATCACCACGGGCGTGCCCGGCGCGCGGTGCTCAAGCAGCAGGTCCCGCGCGGCGCCCACCTGCCAGGTACGGCTGCGCGAGGCCGGGTTGTACAACGCCAGCACCAGATCGGCCCGCGCCGCCGCGCTCAGCCGCTCGGCCACCACCTCCCACGGCTTGAGCAGGTCAGACAGGGACAGTACGCAGTAGTCGTGCCCCAGCGGCGCCCCCGCCTTACTGGCCACGGCCTGCGCGGCGGTCAGCCCCGGCACCACCCGCACCGGCACGTCCGGGAAGTCGGACGCCGCCTCCAGCACCGCGCTGGCCATCGCGAACACCCCCGGGTCGCCCGAGGACACGACAGCCACCCGGGCGCCGTCGCGCGCCATCTCCAGCGCGTGCCTGGCCCGCTCGGCCTCGACCCGGTTGTCGGTACGGTGGCGGCGCTGGCGCGGGTTCGGCTGCACGCGGTCCACGTAGGGGCCGTAGCCGACCAGGTCTGTGGCGGCGGCCAGCGCCTCCTGCGCCTCCGGCGTGAGCCACGGCCGCCCGGCGGGCCCGAGCCCGACCACGACGACCTCGCCCGGCCCCGGCCCGGCGGGCTTCTCGGGCACGAACGTGTGCTCGGCCGGGCTCGGCAGCAGCGCCAGCGAGAAGTACGGCACGCCTTCGGGATCCACGTCCTTCAGCGGCGCGACCCGCTGGGCGTCCATAGTGGCCCGTTCCACGTACCAGGCGTCGTCCAGCCGCCCGGCCTCGGCCAGCGCGTCGCGTACCTTCTCGAACGTACGGCCCAGCTTCAGCACCGCCGCCGAGTCGGTGGCGCGCAGCTTCTCGGCCAGCACCTCGCCGGGCAGCGTGCCGGGCAGCACGGTCAGCGTCTCGTCCCGCTCCACCAGCGGACGGCCGAGCACCGCCGACGCCCCGCTGATCGAGGTGACGCCCGGCACCACCTCGGTCGGGTAGCGGTGGGCCAGGCGCTTGTGCATGTGCATGTAGGAGCCGTAGAAGAGCGGGTCGCCCTCGCTCAGCACCACGACCGTCCGCCCGGCGTCGAGATGGGCGGCCAGCCTGGCGGCGCACTCGACGTAGAAGTCGTCCAGCGCGCCCTGGTAGCCGCCCGGGTGGTCGGTGGTCTCCGTGGTCAGCGGGTAGAGCAGCAGCTCTTCGATCTGCCCTTCCTTCAGGTACGGCCGCGCGATCGAGCGGGCGATGCTGCGTCCGTGCCGGGCGGCGTGATAGGCGATGACGTCGGCCTCACCGATCAGCCTGGCCGCCTTGACCGTGATCAGCTCCGGATCCCCGGGCCCGAGCCCCACCCCGAAAAGCCGCCCAACACCCGCCACCCGCGCGCTGTCTCCCACCGGCTCGTTGTGTTCCATCACTCCACCTCGCTCGCGATGGCGTTGACCGCCGCCGCCGTCATCGCGCTGCCGCCGCGCCTGCCGCGCACCACGAGGTGCTCCAGCCCGCTCTCGGCCAGCGCCTGCTTGGACTCGGCAGCGCCGATGAACCCCACGGGAATCCCCAGCACCGCCGCCGGTCGGGGCCCGCCGTCGGCGACGATCTCCAGCAGCCGGAACAGCGCGGTGGGCGCGTTGCCGATGGCCACGACGGCGCCGTCCAGCCGGTCGAGCCAGTGCTCCAGCGCCGCCGCGCTGCGCGTGGTGCCCAGCTCTTCGGCCAGCTCGGCCAGGCCGGGCGCGCCGAGCGTGCAGATCACCTCGTTGTCTGCGGGCAGCCTGCTCCTGGTCACGCCGGAGGCGACCATCATGGCGTCGCACAGGATCGGCGCCCCCGCCATGAGCGCCGTACGCGCGTCCCCGACCACGTGCGGCGACCAGCCTAGGTCACCGACCAGGTCGGTCATCCCGCACGAGTGGATCATCCGCACCGCCACACGGGCCACGTCGGCCGGGAGCCCGGACAGGTCCGTCTCGGCGCGGATGGTGGCGAACGAACGCCGGTAGATCTCGGCGCCGTCGCGTATGTAGTCGCTCACTTCTGCCTTTCTTGGTATCCGTCGCCGGTCGCGACCATCTCGGTGACCCGGCCCTTGGGCAGGCCGCAGCGGCGCTCGCAGCCCGCCCAGTGCACGGGCAGTTCCGGGCTGCGTTCACGGGCGGCCACCCACTGGGCGGCGTCGTGCTGGACGTCGGCCAGGGACTTGGCGCAGCCGGGGCTGCCGGTGCACGCGCTCACCCCCGTCCATGGCGAGTCCGGGTCGGTGACCAGGCCGGATCCGGTCAGGTCGGGCGCTTCGGCGAGGTCGAGGAGCACGACGGTACGCCAGGGCGTTAGCCGTACCGGGACATCGAGGGCGGCGAGCAGGCGCGCCTGAGCCGCGGTGAGCCGCCCGAGCGGGACCACGGCCTCCACCGCCACCCGCCCGTCCGGCAACCCGATCACCCGGGCCCCCCGCACCGGAGACGCGCCCGCGGCAGCACCGGCGCGGTCGGCCCCGAGACCGGCAGCGGTGAGACCGGGAGCCTGGAGACCTGGAGCCTGGAGACCGGGAGCCTGGAGACCGGGAGCGGGAGCGGGGAGACCAGTGGCGGCGAGGTGGGTGGCTATGCGGGTGGGGCCGTTGGGGAGTTCGGCGATGCGCCAGGCGCCGCTGTCTCCGCGCTCGGCCAGGAAGGCCTCTGCCACGGCCACCAGGGTGTCGACTCCGGCGCCGGGCAGCGCGAAGGGCGTGCCTGCCAGCAGGATGCCGTCCTCGACCAGCGTGACGTCGGCGCCCAGCGAGGAGACGTCGCCGGTGCCGTCGTCCAGGGCGAACAGGAAGCGGCCCGGCAGCTCGGCCAGGGCGGGGCGGGCGCACAGGGCGCGGTCCAGGGCCTCCACGAGGGGATGGGTGGCGAAGCCGGTCAGCCGCCCGCCGAGCGGCGAGGCGACGATGTTGCGGACCCGCTCGTGTGTCGGCGACGGGAGCAGGCCCACGGCGGCCATCCGGTCGGCGAAGAGCGCAGGAGATTTCAGCGCGCGCACCTGGACGTTGGCGCGCGAGGTCAGCTCGATCCCGCTCGTGGCGAAGGCGGCCAGTTCATGTAGCTGAGCTGGGGTGATGGCACCGCCGGGCAGGCGGATCCGGGCGAGCGGGCCGTCGGCCGCGGCGTGCGTCTGTAGCGCTCCCGGACAGGCATCTGGGCGGAGACGTCCGGAAAAGTCGGCTATGGACACGATGAGGATGGTAACGCCAGTAGGCTCACCCTTAGGCGACGGCAATGGGAGGAAGCCGGTGAGAAACCGGCGCGGTCCCGCCACTGTGACCGGGAAGCGAACCCCACCACAGGCCACTGTCCAGCGATGGACGGGAAGGCCGGGGTGAGCATCGATCCGGGAGCCAGGAGACTCCTGCCGTCGCGACACCTGCGAACGGGGCGAGGACCCCGAGGGAGGACTGCGGCGTGCCTGGCGTTCTGCTGCTCTCTACATCCGACACCGACCTGCTGAGCGCGCGCGCCAGCGGCGCCGACTACCGCCTGGGCAACCCCGCCAGGTTGCTCACCGACGACCTGCCCGCGCTCGTGGACGGCGTCGACCTCGTCGTGGTCCGGCTGCTCGGCGGCCGCCGCGCGTGGGAGGAAGGCCTCGACGCGTTGCTCGCCGGCCCCCGCCCGGTCGTGGTGCTCGGCGGCGAGCAGGCCCCCGACGCGGAGCTGATGGAACTGTCCACGGTGAGCGCGGGCGTCGTCGCCGAAGCGCACGCCTACCTCGCGCACGGCGGCCCCGCCAACCTCGCCGAGCTGCACGGCTTCCTGTCCGACACGGCCCTCCTGACCGGGTACGGCTTCGCCCCGCCGGCCCCCATGCCCTCCTGGGGCCCGCTGGAGCGCGGCTCCAAGGCCACCGAGGGCCCGGTGATCGGCGTCCTGTACTACCGGGCCCACCATGTGGCGGGCAACACCGGGTTCGTGGAGTCCCTGTGCCAGGCGATCGAGGAGTCCGGCGGCCGGCCGCTGCCGGTGTACTGCTCCTCGCTCAGAACGGCAGAGCCCGCGCTCCTCGACGTCCTGCGCACCGCCGACGCCCTGGTCGTGACCGTCCTGGCGGCGGGCGGCTCCCGTCCGGCCACCGCGGGCGCGGGCGGCGACGACGAGGCGTGGGACGTCGGCGCGCTGGCCACCCTGGACGTCCCGATCTTGCAGGGGCTCTGCCTGACCAGCGGCAAGAAGGAGTGGGAGGACAACGACGACGGCCTGTCCCCGCTCGACGCCGCCTCGCAGGTGGCCATCCCCGAGTTCGACGGCCGGATCATCACGGTGCCGTTCTCGTTCAAGGAGATCGACGAGGACGGTCTGACCGTCTACGCGGCCGACCCGGAGCGGGCCCGCCGGGTGGCCGGGATCGCGGTACGCCACGGCCTGCTCAGGCACACGCCGCCGGCCGAGCGGCGGCTGGTGGTCATGCTGTCGGCGTACCCGACGAAGCACTCCAGGGTCGGCAACGCGGTCGGCCTGGACACCCCCGCGAGCACGGTCGGGCTGCTGGCCAGGCTGGCCGAGGCCGGCTACGACCTCGGCGACGGCTTCCCCGGGGTCGCCGAGCAGGACGGCGACGCGCTCATCCACGCGCTGATCGCCGCCGGCGGCCAGGACCAGGACTGGCTGACCGAGGAGCACCTGGCCGGAAACCCGGTGCGCATCCCCTCCGCCGACTACGAGCGCTGGTACCGCACGCTGCCCGCTGACCTGCGCGCCGGCATGGAGCGGCACTGGGGCGCGCCGCCCGGCGAGCTGTTCGTGCACGAGGGCGACATCGTGCTGGCGGCCCTGCGCGCGGGCAACGTGGTCGTCATGGTCCAGCCGCCGCGCGGCTTCGGCGAGAACCCGATCGCCATCTACCACGACCCCGACCTGCCGCCCAGCCACCACTACCTGGCCGCCTACCGCTGGCTTTCGGCGGAGTTCGGCGCGCACGCGATGGTGCACGTGGGCAAGCACGGCAACCTGGAGTGGCTGCCCGGCAAGTCGGCCGGCATGTCGGCGTCCTGCGGCACCGACGCCGCGATCGGCGACCTGCCGCTCATCTACCCGTTCCTGGTCAACGACCCGGGCGAGGGCACGCAGGCCAAGCGGCGGGCGCACGCGGTGCTGGTGGACCACATGGTGCCGCCGATGGCCAGGGCCGAGTCCTACGGCGACATCGCCCGCCTGGAACAACTCCTGGACGAGCACGCCTCCATCGCCGCCATGGACCCGGCCAAGCTGCCGGCGATCAGGGCGCAGATCTGGACGCTGATCCAGGCCGCCCGGCTCGACCACGACCTGGGCATGGCCGACCGGCCGCACGACACCGAGTTCGACGACTTCATCCTGCACGTGGACGGCTGGCTGTGCGAGGTGAAGGACGCGCAGATCCGCGACGGCCTGCACGTGCTCGGCCAGGCGCCCGAGGGGCCCGCCCGGGTGGGGCTGGTGCTGGCGATCCTGCAGGCCAGGCAGATGTGGGCGGGCAAGGAGGCGCTGCCGGGTCTGCGCCAGGCGCTCGGGCTGACCGAGGACGGCAGCGCGTCGCTGAAGGACGTGGACCGGGTCGAGGCCACCGCCCGCGCGCTGGTGGAGGCGATGGAGGAGCGCGGCTGGACGGAAGAGGCGGCCGCGGCCGTGGCGCCCACTCCCGAGGTGGAGCGCATTCTCCGTTTCGCCGCCACCGAGGTGGTGCCCAGGCTGGCGCGTACCACCGACGAGATCGACCATGTCCTGCACGCCCTGAACGGCGGTTACGTCCCTGCGGGCCCGAGCGGTTCGCCGCTGCGCGGGCTGGTCAACGTGCTGCCGACCGGCCGCAACTTCTACTCGGTCGACCCCAGGGCGGTCCCGAGCAGGCTGGCGTGGGAGACCGGCCAGGCCATGGCCGACTCGCTCCTGGAGCGCTACCGCACCGACACCGGCGACTGGCCGCGCTCGGTGGGCCTGTCGGTCTGGGGCACCAGCGCGATGCGGACCGCGGGCGACGACGTGGCCGAGGTCCTGGCGCTGCTGGGCATCCGCCCGGAATGGGATGAGGCCTCCCGCCGCGTGGCGGGCCTCGCGCCGATCCCGCTGGAGGAGCTCGGCCGCCCCCGCATCGACGTGACCGTCCGCATCAGCGGCTTCTTCCGCGACGCCTTCCCGCACGTCGTGGCGATGCTCGACGACGCGGTACGGCTCGCCGCCGGCCTGGACGAGGCCGACGAGGACAACTACGTCCGCGCCCACGTCAAGGAGGAGACGCACGGCGACGAGCGCCGGGCCACGATGCGCATCTTCGGCTCGGCCCCCGGCGCCTACGGGGCGGGCATCCTGCCGCTCATCGACAGCCGCAACTGGCGCGACGACGCCGACCTGGCCGAGGTGTACGCGGTGTGGGGCGGCTACGCCTACGGCCGTGACCTGGAGGGCGTGCCGGCGCGCGCCGACATGGAGAGCGCCTACCGCCGGATCGCCGTCGCCGCCAAGAACGTCGACACCCGCGAGCACGACATCGCCGACTCCGACGACTACTTCCAGTACCACGGCGGCATGGTCGCCACCGTCCGCGCGCTGACCGGCAAGGCCCCGGCCGCCTACGTCGGCGACAGCACCCGCCCGGACGCCGTCCGCACCCGCACGCTGTCGGAGGAGACCTCCCGGATCTTCCGCGCCCGCGTGGTCAACCCGAACTGGCTGGCCGCGATGCGCAGGCACGGCTACAAGGGCGCGTTCGAGCTGGCCGCGACCGTCGACTACCTGTTCGGCTACGACGCCACCACCGGCGTCATGGCCGACTGGATGTACGACAAGCTCGCGGCCGCGTACGTGCTGGACCCGGAGAACCAGGCGTTCATGGCCAAGTCCAATCCGTGGGCGCTGCACGGCATCGCCGAACGCCTGCTGGAGGCGGCCGAGCGGGACATGTGGGAGCACCCGGACCCGGAGATCCTGCGGGGGGTGCAGGAGGTCTACCTCAAGACCGAGGGCGACCTGGAGGACGACACCAGCCGCTGAGCCAGCACCGGGCTGCCCGCCCAGTGCAGGTGCAGGTAGGAGGCGGTGAGCAGGGCGTCGCCGTAGCCGTCGGCGCCGCCCTCCCACCGGTACAGCGCCCAGCCGCCCAGGTCGGCGGCGGTCCGGTGGAACTCGTGGGCCCTGAACCGCTCGCCCGGCCGGGTGAGCAGCGACCGGCTGACCGCCGTGGCCTCCCGGTAGCCCAGCGTCAGCTTGCCCGTCATCCGGGCCTTGCCGGGGACCCGGCCGCACATGCGCCGGCCGTCGAGCTCCTCGCACAGGTACAGCAGCCCGGCGCATTCGGCGGCGATCGGCCCGTCGAAGGCGGCGACCTGGGCGCGCAGCGGCTCGTTGGCGGCCAGCTCGGCGGCGTAGACCTCGGGGAAGCCGCCGCCGATGATCACCGCGCCGGTGCCGTGTGGGAGCCGCTCGTCGTGCAGGGGGTCGAAGACGGCGATCTCGGCTCCGGCCGCGCGCAGCAGCTCGACGTGCTCGGTGTAGCCGAACGTGAACGCCGCGCCGCCCGCGACCGCCACGACCGGACCTCCGGGTCCGGGGTTCACCTCGGCCGCCGGGTTCCAGGGGGTGCTTGGGAGGGCGGGGGCGGTGGCGGCGAGCCGTACCAGAGCGTCGAGGTCGCAGGAGCGGGACACCAGCTCGCCCAGGCGCGCCACCGCGGAGACCGCTTCCGCCTCGCGTTCGGCGGCCGGGATCAGGCCCAGGTGGCGGGAGGGGGTGGCCACGGCGTCGTCGCGGCGGATGGCGCCCAGGACCGGGACGCCGGCCGCGTCCAGGGCGGCGCGGCACAGCTCCTCGTGCCGGTCGGAGCCGACGCGGTTGAGCACCACGCCGCCGACGCGCACACGCGGGTCGAAGGTGGCGAAACCGTGCACCACCGCGGCCACGGAACGGCTCTGCCTGGCCGCGTCCACGACCAGCACGACCGGCGCGTCCAGCAGCCTGGCGACGTGCGCGGTGGAGGCGAAGTCCGTCTCGCCCTTGCCGTCGAACAGCCCCATCACGCCCTCGACCACCGCCACGTCGCACCCCGCGGCGCCGTGCAGGAACAGCGGCGCCACCCGCTCCTCCCCGGCGAGCCACGGGTCGAGGTTGCGCCCCGGGCGGCCGGTGGCCAGCGCGTGGTAGCCGGGGTCGATGTAGTCGGGGCCGACCTTGTGCGGCGACACCCGGAGCCCGCGCGCCCGCAGCGCCGCCATGAGCCCCGTGGCCACCGTCGTCTTCCCGCTGCCCGACGACGGCGCCGCGACGACCAGCCGCGGGATCACCACTCGATGCCTTTCTGCCCCTTCTGCCCGGCGTCCATGGGATGGCGCACCTTGCCCATCTCCGTGACCAGGTCCGACACCTCCAGCAGCCGCTCGGGCGCGTCCCTGCCGGTGATCACCACGTGCTGGTTGCCCGGCCGCCCCGCCAGCGTGGCGAGCACGTCGTCCAGGTCCAGCCAGCCCCACTTCAGCGGGTACGTGAACTCGTCCAGCACGTAGAAACGGTAGGTCTCGGCGGCCAGGTCGCGTTTGATCTGCTCCCAGCCCTCGCGGGCGTCGGCCGCGTGGTCCTCCTCGGTGCCGGGACGCTGGATCCACGACCAGCCCTCGCCCATCTTGTGCCAGGTCACCGAGCCGCCCTCGCCCGACTCGCCCAGCACCACCAGCGCCCGCTCCTCGCCGATGCGCCACTTCGCCGACTTCACGAACTGGAACACCCCGATCGGCCAGCCCTGGTTCCACGCCCGCAGCGCCATCCCGAACGCCGCCGTGGACTTGCCCTTCCCCGGACCCGTGTGCACCATCAGCAACGGCCGGGTACGCCGCTGGCGCGTGGTCAGCCCGTCATCCGGCACGACGTCCGGCTTGCCCTGCGGCATCTCAGCTCGCCTTCCTGTGCTCGCGGACCACCGTTCCCAGGTCGTCCAGCGTGACCACCTCGGCGGCCAGCCGGGCCGCCAGCCGTACGGCGAGGCCCAGCCGGACCGGACCGCTCTCGCAGTCGACGACCACGCACGCCACGCCCCTGAGCAGCCCGGCCGCCGCGTCCACGTCCCCGCCCGCGGTCGCCCGCCCGTCGGTCACCACCACGACCAGCGGACGCCGGTCCGGATCGCGCATCCGCTCCACCCGCAACACCTCGGCCGCCCTGGCCAGCCCCTCGGCCAGCGGCGTACGCCCACCGGTCGGCAACGACCGCAACCGCGCCGCCCCCGCCTCCACCGACGACGTCGGCGGCAACGCCACCTCCGCGCCCTTCCCCCTGAACGTCACCAGCCCCACCTTGTCCCTGCGCTGATAGGCGTCGAGCAGCAGGCTCAGCACCGCCGTCTTCACCGCGGTCATCCGCCTGCGCGCGGCCATCGAACCGCTGGCGTCCACCACGAACAGCACGAGGTTGCTCTCCCGGCCCTCCCGCACGACCTCGCGCAGATCGCCGCCGCGCAGCAGCAGCCCAGGGCCGGTCCTCCCCCGCTCCTTCTGGTACGGCGCCGCCGCCAGCAAGGTCGCCGGCAGGTGCAGATCCTTCACCTTGCCGTGCGGCACCCGCGCCCCGGTCGCCCTGCCACGCGGCGTACGCGCCCGCGACCTCCGCCCCGAAGCACCCGCCCCGAGCCCCGGCACCTTCAACACCGGCACCCGATAAGGCGCCCCCACCCCGGCCACCGCCGTGACACCGCCCGAGGAGTCGTCTCCGCCTTCCCCCTGGTCGCCCACCTCTCTTCGGTCCGGCTGAGAGTCCCCCTGGTCAGGCTGGGAGTTGTGCCCGGTCTCCCCCCGGCCCGGCGCCTCTCCTTGGTCAAGCTGGGAGTTGTGCCCGGGGTCCGGGGTGGGTCCCGCTTCCTCCTGGCCCGCGGTCTCCCCCTGGCCCGGGGCCTCGCCCTGGTCGGGCTGGGGGCCGGGGCCGTCCGGTGGGGTGTCAGGGGGGCCGCCGCCGTCGGGGTCGTCGTCGCCCCGGTGCCGGTCCAGGAGTTCTTCCAGCATGTCCTCGTCCAGCCCCGGCGCGTCGAACGGGTCCCGGCGCCGCCGGTGCGGCAGGGACAGCCGGGCAGCCACCCGCACGTCCTCCTCCGTGACCCGGTCCCGCCCCTGCCAGGCCGCGTGCGCCATGGCCGCGTTCGCCGTGACCAGGTCGGCGCGCAGCCCGTCCACCTCGAACCCCGCGCACACCGCCGCGATCTGCAGCAGCCTCGCGTCGGGCAGCACGACCCCGCCGGCCAGCAGCGCCCTGGCCCGCAGGATCCGCTCACCGAGCGCGGACTCCTGGACGGTCCAGCGCGCCACGAACTCCTCGGGTGAAGCGTCGTAGGCCATGCGCCGCCGTACCACCTCGGCCCGCTCGTCCGGGGCCCGCGACGCCTTCACCTCGACGGTCAGTCCGAACCGGTCGAGGAGCTGGGGGCGCAGTTCGCCTTCCTCGGGGTTCATGGTGCCGACCAGGAGGAAGCGGGCGGCGTGCCGTACCGACACACCTTCGCGCTCGACGTAGCAGGTGCCGAGCGCGGCGGCGTCGAGCAGGAGGTCCACGAGGTGGTCGTGCAGGAGGTTGACCTCGTCCACGTAGAGCACGCCGCGGTGGGCGCTCGCCAGCAGCCCCGGCTCGAAGGCCTTCACGCCTTCGGTCAGCGCGCGTTCGACGTCGAGGGAGCCGACGAGCCGGTCCTCGGAGGCGCCGACCGGGAGTTCGACCAGGGAGGCGGGCCGGCGGTGGCGGTGTTCGCCGGGGTCGTGCTGCCCGTCGGGGCAGTCCGGGTCCGGCGCGGCCGGGTCGCAGGCGAACCGGCAGCCGGCCACCACGTCCACCGACGGCAGCTGGGCGGCCAGCGCGCGGACGATCGTCGACTTCGCGGTGCCCTTCTCCCCGCGGACGAGCACGCCGCCCACCCGGGGCGAGACGGCGTTGAGCACCAGCGCCAGCTTCAGGTCGTCGAGCCCGACGACCGCGCTGAACGGGTAGGTGGCGATCAAGAGGTGACCTTCCGGTGTTCGAGGGCGTCCCGGTTGACGTGGGCGACCCGCCAGCCGCCGCGGGTGACGGCCAGCTCGGTGGTGGACAGTGGCGCGAGGTCGAAACGGGCGGCGTACAGCGGAGGCAGGCCGAGCGCGTGCCCGAGCGCGGCGCGGATGGCTCCCGAGTCGCAGATGACCAGGAACGGCCGTCCGCGCCGGCCGTCGAACCTGGCCCGCGTCTCGTCGAGCCACCCCGTGACGCGCGCCGTCATCCGGTCGAGGCTCTCGCCGCCGTGGGGCGCCGCGCCGGGGTCGGCCAGCCAGCTCGCGAGCGCGTCCGGCTCGTCCTGGGCGACCCGTGTGTACGGCAGGCCGCCCCACCGGCCGTGATCCGCCTCGGCCAGGGCGTCGACCACGATGGGCGCGAGCCCCATGGCCGAGGCGGTCTGCAGCGCGGCGACCGACGGCGCGACGAACGCCGCCCCCGCCTGCCCTGCCGTCAGCATCTCCCCCAGCTCGGGGTCATTGGACTCGTCGGGCCGGGTGCCGGGGCCGGCATAGGACGCCGTCCTGGCCAGGTCGGCGGTCCCGGCCAGAAGGGCGGCCTTCGCCAGGCTGGCGCGATCGGCCTGCTCCGGTGCGGGGAAGCAGGCCGTGCGCATGCCTGGTGTGCTGGCGTGCCGTACGAAAAGCACTCCGCTCAGCTCGGTGCGGCGGCTGGGACGGCGGCGGTGGTCCGGCGGGCGGCGCGCTCGCCCGCCCAGGCGAACAGCGCCCCGAGCGCCGCCCAGAACACGAGTTGTGTCCCCAGCGAGGCGAGCCGGAACTCCCACAGCAACGTGGCGGGGAAGCCAGCCGGCACCTCGTCGACCCGGGGCAGCAGCACAAGGGCGGCGACCACCGGCACGAGGAAGGTCACCACGGTGACGCTCCAGCGCGCCCACGGACCACCGGTGACCCGGCGTCCGCTCGCGACCGCGATGGCGACGGCGGCCAGGCCGACCAGCACCATGACCACGTAGAGCAGGGTCCGGCTGTCGATCGTGTGGGGGTCGCCGACGGCGGGCGGGTTGGCGGGATATTTCAGGAAAGGCAAGAGGACGATCGCCAGGTAGGCCGTGCCCGCGGCGGCGAACGCGAGGGCGGTGTCCGACCTGGGCCCGACCCGTCCGCGCAGTCCCGCCACGACCAGCCCGAAGATGCCGCCGACGGCAAGACCGTAGAGGCCCGTCGCGAGGAACAGCCCGGCCTTCTGCACCGGCCTGCTGACCTCGGCCTCCTCACCGTGATGATCGTCGGCGGGCTCGGCCGGGGCAGCGGCAGCGGCGGCCTCTTCCAAGGCGATCGCGCTGTCCACGTGGGGCTCCCCCGCCAGGAAGGCGAAGGCGCCCGCGAACAATCCGGCCAGCAGGCCCAGGAGCAGGCCTCTGACCACAAGGGTGCGCACCATCGTGCCCGGCCCCTAGTGGCAGGGCACGCCGAGCAGGTGGCGCCCGTCGTGCATCAGCTCGTGCAGGAAGGTACCGGTCTGCGAAACCGCGCCGTTGTCCATCAGGACCAGGTACGCGATCAACAGGAACAACGGCACGCTCAACAGCCAGGGCCGCAAACGGGGAAAGGGCACGGACGTGGAAGTGGTCCCACCACTCATCAAGGCCTCCTCAGGGATGACGCGTCCCAACAGGTGAGGTCACGGCCGTTAGGTGACCTGGCTCCCGGGATCTAAGTCCCGGATACAGTGGCGCGTCCGCACCGGCATCTCACCGGATTTCCCCTGACAACCGTGAAATCTACCGGAACGTATCCTTTCCTCCGGTTCTCGTCAACAGTCACGTGATCTTCGAGAGGCCGATGATCACGTTTTCGCCCTTGAGCGGATAGTGCACGAGCCGGCCGTCGCCCATGCCCGGGTAGATGACGCGCATCCCGCCATCGTCACCGGGCCGGATGCCGAGGCTTCCGAAGCGGCCCGTGGCCAGGACGAGCAGCACCTGACCACGGCCGGCCTTGTCGAAGTGCGCCGTCATGAACCGGTCGCCGGCGAGTCCGAACGGAGGGGCCTCGGGCAGGTCGCGCTCCTGGGTGCCGTCGCGCAGGCGCAGGAAGGCGGTCCAGTTCGCCCTGGCGCCGACGCAGATGAGCACGCCACACCGCACCCTGATCTCGCCCGCGCGCACGACCGCCTTTCTCGTCTCGCCCGTCTCCGCGTTGACGATCTCCTCGTAACCGGCCTCGCCGCTGGGCGTGTAATCGCCCGGCGTCCCCACCCAGGGCCAGCTCAGGATGTGATGACGCCCGGCCCCCGCACCGCTTCCATTTTCCCGCCCCCGAGGGGGACGGTGGAGACGCCGCCGCCGTCCATCAGGGAGACCGCCAGCCGGTCACCGGCCACCACCATCGTGTCTACCCGTCCCGGCACGGTGGCCAGGCGTTTCGTGCTCCCACCTTCGAGCGGGACCGACCACAGGCCGGAGCCGCCGGCCTCGACCGTGCTCCAGAAGACCCGGTCCGTGCCGACCGTCCAGCTGCTGATGGAGACACCCTTCGGCGGGCGGATCTTCGCGCCGCCGGGCAGCTTGCCGGGGATCTTCGTGACAGCCGCCGGCCACACCTTCTCCACCGGCTCGGCCCCGGTGAACCTGGTCGGGGTGTTCGGGGCCAGGGTGGGGGTGGGGCGGATCGCGGGGATCGGGTGCTGACGGGGTTCGCCGCGCAGCGCCACCGCGGCCCCTCCGGCGATCACCACGACCGCGACCGCCGCCACCAGCACGTTCGCGCGGATCCTGCGGCACCTGGACCGGTTCCATCACATCCCAGGACGCACGAGGGCCGGATTCTGTTGAATGTGAGGTGAAACGCTTTACCTACTAGTTCAGTTGCCATTGTCGGTGTCACGATCTACGTTGGGCCGAATGACAGACGAGCTGGACCGGATGTTCGCCGAGTTCCACGGGGAGATCGCCCGACTTCAGGGACTCCAGCAAGAGATCGAGCAGGTACGCGGCCGCGGTGAGGCCGCCGAGGGCCGAGTCGTCGCCGAGGCCACCATGACCGGCGCGCTGGCCGGGCTCACCATCGACCCCCGTGCCATGCGGCTCGGCTCCGACGAACTGGCCGCCGCCGTCCTCCAGGCCGCCGCTGCTGCCGCCCGTGACGCCGGCGACCAGGCCAGGGCGCTGACCGAGCCGTTCACCCCCGACCTGCCGCCATTCACCTCCGACGGGCCGCGGCTCACTCCCGACGGGCCGCGATTCGGCTCTGACGGGCCGCGATGAAGATCAACCCCACGCGCGCCTCCATCTACGGCTTCGGCGCGCTCGGCATCACCGCCTTCGTCTTCCAGATGCTCGCGGTCGACTATCCCGAAGGCGACCCCGACCGCGCCCGCCAGGCCCGCGACACCTGGCTACGGCTGGCCGAACGCGCGGAGAAGAGCTCCGGCAACACCTACCCCGCCGCCGAGTCGGTCTGGCGGCGCAACAGCGGCGAAGGCGTGGACGCCTTCAAGAGGACCGTCACCACCGGCCTCTACCCGATGCCGCCGGCTCTCGGCTACCCGGGCAAGCTGGCCGCCGCCTGCCGCGCGAACGCCCAGGCCTGCGACGACTTCGCGGAGATCGTCCAGACAGTAAGGGACGCCTACTGGACCATGGCGCTGGCCAACCTCGCCAGCTTCATCTTCATCACGACGTTCCCGTGGCAGGCGGGGGCGGCGTACCAGATCACGCAGTTCCTCATGCGCAGGGCGCAGGCCAAGCTGCTGTCGAAGCTCCTGGAGCACGCGGTCGCGCGGGTCGTGCTGGCCAAACTGACCGAGTACTCGATCGGCAGCGCCTTCTTCGCCATCGGCGACGTGAGCGTGGTCGCCGGGGTCAAGGCGGCGCGCGGCGAGGACCCGGGCTCGCTCGGCGACAACGCCCGGCAGGCGCTCAAGGAGTTCGCCGCCTCGGTGGCCTTCTACGGCGCGTTCGACGCGGCCATGCCCGCGGCCAGGGCGATGACCAAGAACCTCGACCTGCAGTACTTCGTCGGGCGCATGGCCGGCGGCTCCGTCGGCTACGGCCCCAGCTACGACGCCATGAACGGCCAGGGCGGCGAGGACCTGATCCCGACCTGGAAGGAAACGCTGGGCCGGATGCTTCTCTACTTCACGATGGCCCACAAACCCGCGGGGTGAGCAGGATGGAAATCGACCGTGCCAGGCTGCGCGCCGTCGCCGACGCTTACGACACCGAGCGCCACGACCTGGCCGAGCACATACGGCGGGCCGCCGCGGAACTGACCGCCATCGGCGCCTTCTGGGGCGGCACCCAGGAGGGCGTCACGTTCTTCAAGGGCGACGGCGGCGCCCGTGGCTACGAGGCCCACACCGACCAGATCGCCAAGGGCCTGGTCCACCTGGACAAGGCCCACGAGCAGCTCGCCGAGCGCCTGCGCCTCATGGGCGACCTCGTCCGGGTCGCCAACTGGGACAGCATCGCCGACCTCCTGTCCAAGCTCCCCGAGCCGGACGAGAACCCCAAGATCTGGGGCTCACCCACTGAGCCCAAGTAGGAACGCCGCCGGGACGGCCGCGACGGTGAGCGCCACCGCCCACCACCGCGGCGCCGGGCCCGCCTGCCTGAGCACGCTCACCCCGAGCGGCGCCATGGCCACGACCAGGCCGCCGACGGCGAGCAGGGAGGGCAGGTCCGTGCTGCCCTTGAGCACGCCGAGCGGCAGCCCGGTGGCCAGCGCGAGCGCGACGCAACGCGCCACGCCGGCCACGTCGGGGCCGAACGCCCTGGCGCGGTAAGCGCCGATCGCCAGCACGATCCAGCCCGCCATGATGACGACGTTGACCGCCTTGAAGACGTGGAACGCGCCGTAGGTGCCCGCCACGGCCTTCTGCGCGGCCTCAAGCCCGAGCGCGTCGACCATTTGGAACGCCAGGTGGCTGACCCCGGCGTGGAACACCCGGCCGAACAACCCGAGCACCACCAGCGTGACGCCCCACCGCGCCCAGCCCGGATGTGTGGCGGAGATCCGCCGGGCCAGCGCGACCGCGGCCGGCCACAGGAGCACGAGCCCGGCGGCGAACAGGCTGTAGGACAGGGTCATCGTGCCGGGCTGCCGGGCGTAGGCGGCCAGTTGGCCGGGGAAGAAGTCGTCCTGGCCGATCCGGGTCAGCATCCCGGCGAGCAGCAGGAGCGGGCCGAGCAGCAGCCCGGCCGCCTCGACCCAGGGGCCGGGGAGAGAGTGTGTCCGCGTCATGCCGATCATTCAATCGGCGCAGGTCAGCGGGCACATTGGCACAGAGACGAGTATTACGGGTACACCTAGCACTACCCCCTCGGCCGGTCGTTGGGGGGTAGATGGGGCACTGGTTCGCCCGGGAGATCGTCGACGCGGGGAAGCTCCGGCTGTTCTGCTTCTTCGTGATGTTCCTGCTCACGTTTCTGTTCATCAGGTTCAGCGTGCGGATGATCAGGAAGCGGGTGCGGTGGTGGCCGGGGAACGTCACCCCTGGTGGGATGCACATTCACCATGTGGTGTTCGGGCTGGTTTTCATGTGCCTGGGCGGGATCGGGGGGCTGGCCGTACAGGATGGGACCTCTCCTCCCGCGGCTCTGACCGCGGCCACTTTCGGCGTGGGTGCGGCTCTTGTGCTGGACGAGTTCGCGCTGGTGCTGCATCTGCAGGACGTCTACTGGACCGAGCAGGGGCGGCTGTCGGTGGACACGGTGTTCATGGCGCTGGCGTTGTGCGGGCTCGGACTGCTCGGGATCAGCCCGCTGGAGGTCGACGAACTGTTCACCGGCGAGGACCTGATCAACGGCGGGCTGGTCGTCGCGGCGAACATCCTGTTCGCGGTGCTCAGCCTGAGCAAGGGGAAGGTCTGGACCGGGTTGATCGGGGTTTACCTCACTCCGCTGGCACTCGTCGGTGCCATACGGCTGGCCCGGCCCGGCTCGCCTTGGGCGCGGTGGCGGTATCGGGAGGGGTCGCGGAAGCTGCGGCGGGCTGAGTGGCGTGAGCGCAGGATCCGGGAGCCGATCGAACGGCTCAAGCACACGGTTCAGGACGCCATCGCCGGACGCCCCACCCCTTAGTCCTTGTGGCCTTTTTGCCCCCGTACATTGGGCTTCACCCTTTATGACGGACCGTGAAAGATTGTGACCGATGAACGACGATGACCTGCTCGCGGCCCGGTTCGAGACGCATCGCGCACAACTGCGGGCCGTGGCCTACCGCATGCTGGGCTCGCTCAGCGAGGCCGAGGACGCCGTTCAGGAGGCTTGGTTCCGTCTCAGCAGGACCGATGTGAGCGACGTCGAGAACCTCGCCGGCTGGCTCACCACCGTCACCGGGCGTGTCTGCCTCGACATGCTGCGCTCGCGTGAGTCCCGGCGCGAGGAGCCCATCGGAGAGCGGTTGCCCGATCCGATCGTCAGCGTCGGCGACCATGTGGATCCGGAGTACGAGGCTTTGCTGGCCGATTCGGTCGGGCTGGCCTTGCTCGTGGTGCTGGACACGTTGGCGCCCGCCGAGCGGCTGGCGTTCGTGTTGCACGACATGTTCAGCGTGCCGTTCGAGGAGGTCGCGACGATCGTCGAACGCTCCCCCGCCACCACCCGCCAGCTCGCCAGCCGGGCCCGCCGCCGGGTCCAGGGCGCCCGTGTCACTCCCGACCCCGACCTGGCCCGGCAGCGCGAGGTCGTCGCCGCGTTCCTGTCCGCCGCCCGGGACGGCGACTTCGGGGCACTGGTCTCCGTGCTCGACCCGGACGTGGTGTTGCGCGTCGAGGGCGCCGACGTGCCGATCGGGACGCTGCGGGTGGTTCGCGGGGCCAGCGAGGTGGCGGGCCAGGCGATGGCGTTCCGGACGATGGCCGACCGCTACGTGCCGGTGCTGGTCAACGGAGCCGTGGGCATGATGTCCGCGGCGAACGGCAAGCCCAAGATCGTCGCCGCGGTCACCGTGTCCGGGGGAAAGATCGTGGCCATGGACATCCTCGCCAGCCCGGAGCGCCTGCGCCGGCTCGCCCGGTTCATGGCATCGCCCCGCACCGAAGACCCGACACCCAGCACATGCAGCGCCCCCTAGCCCGGCCACCCCGGCTCCTTGCCCGGCGGCCCTTTGCCCGGCGACCTCGACGCTTTGTCCGTCCGCCAGGACAGGCGTTGACCGGGGCTGTGGTCGCGACCAGGTCCGACGTTGACCCCGGCTGCCAGCCTCGCAGCCGGGGAGGACGTACGATCAGCGGGTGACCGAAAAGACCGAAACCGTACCTGGCTGGCTCGCTCCCGAAGAGCTGGAGTCGATTCGCGGACGCATGCCGATCCTCTACATCGACGCCGTCCCCGTGCGGGTCGACGAGACCGGTGTCGTGACTCATGTCGGCCTGTTGCTGCGCATCAGCTCCGACGGCGAGGTCAGCCGGGCGCTGGTCTCCGGCCGGGTCCGGCACCACGAGCGGGTCCGCGACGCGCTGATGCGGCACCTGGAGAAGGATCTCGGGCCGGTGGCGCTGCCGAACATCCCGATCTCGCCCCAGCCGTTCACGGTCGCTGAGTACTTCCCGACGCCGGGCGTCACGCCGTACCACGACCCGAGACAGCACGCGGTCTCGCTGGCCTACATCGTCCCGGTATCCGGTGACTGCCGGCCGCGGCAGGACGCGCTCGACCTGGTCTGGTTCACGCCCGAGGAGGCGTCGTCCCCGATGGTGCAGCAGGAGATGGCCGGCGGGCAGGGCGTCCTGCTCAAGCAGGCACTAGCACATGTGGGACGCTTGACCTGATTTGTAAGCGACGCGTCACTCTGTGCTTAACTCGGAGTCACGTTAGCCTGTCAAGCTCGGTCTTATGCGACGACTGGGCTTCATCATCGTGACCGCGTTGACGACCCTGACGACCCTGACGCCGGCGGTCTACGCCGCCGCCGCCGACAACCCCACCAACGTCGCCCACCGGGGCGCCTCGGCCGACGCCCCAGAAAACACCCTCGCCGCGTTCAAGCTCGCCGGCCGGCAAGGCGCCGACATGTTCGAGCTCGACGTCCGCGAGACCAAGGACCACCAGCTCGTACTCCTACACGACCCCACGCTGTCCAGGACCACCAACGTCGAAAGCGTCTTCCCCGACCGCGCCCCATGGCCGCTGAGCGCCTTCACCCTGGAGGAGATCCGCAGACTGGACGCGGGCTCATGGTTCGGCCCCGGTCACTCGGCCGAACGCATCCCGACCCTCGGCGAGACCCTGCACACCATGAAGGGCCGCGGCATGGGCCTGCTGCTGGAGATCAAGGACCCGGACCAGTACCCCGGCATCGAACGCCGCGTGGCCGCCGAGCTCCGCAAGAACTCCTGGTGGCTGCAGCCCGGCCGCCTGGTCGTGCAGTCCTTCGACTGGCGCTTCATGCGTACGTTCCACCACAGAATGCCGCGAATCCCGGTAGGCCTCCTGGGCACCCCCGCAGTCAGTCAACTCCGCACCCTGTCCGCCTACGCCACCCAGATCAACCCGCCCTACCAGTACGTCACCCGGGCGTACGTCAACCGCATCCACAGGCTGGGCATGAAGGTCTTCACCTGGACCGTCAACGACCGCAACGACTGGCGCCGCCTGGCCTCCCAAGGCGTCGACGGCATCATCACCGACCGGCCCGGCATGCCATGACTCATTCCTTGACCGGAATCCGCCGCACCCGCATGATCTCCGCGCCCTCTCTCCGCCACACCTCCGCCTCCTCGGTACGGCCCAGCCGCCGATAGACCTGCCCGAGCACGATGGCGATCCTGCCCCGGGTGAGCTCGTCATCGTGCGCCAGACCGGCGGCGGCCTCCAGCCCTTGGGCCGCCTCCTGGTTTCGCCCGGCAACGGCCAGCGCCCGCCCGCGTTGATAGGTCAGCAGAGCCTTGCCCCGCGTATCCCCAAGCGCTTCATAGGCCCGAGCCCCCTCCTCGAAACGCGCGGCCGCGGCGTCGGGGTTACCTCGCGCCAGTTCGAGCAACCCCCGGGTCTCCATCATCACCGCCCGCACCGCAGCCGCCTTCCCGGCAACAGCCCCCGCCGCAGCGCTCTCGCTCTCACGTTCCCCGCTCCCGCGCTCCCCGCTCCCGGCGCTCCTTGTGCTCTCGGCCCCAGCGCTCTCACGCCCCGCGCTCACGGCGTTCCCGGCGTTCCCGGCGTTCCCGGCGTTCCCGGCGTCGCCGATGCTCGCGGCGCTTTCTGTGCTTTCGGCCCCAGAGCTATCGGTTCCAACGCTCGTGGCCACAGGCGTCTTGGCCGGATCGGCGGTCTGTGCGCCTGTCTCTCTGTCGGGCCCGGCGGTCGTCGGTCCTCCCACCGCCCGCTCCACCCCGGCAGCAGCCCTGTCCAGTTCGGCCGCGGCAGCCGAGAAGTCCGACAGCTCGATCAACGCCCTGGCCGTCTGATCGCGCATCCGCGCCTCAGCCGCCCAGTCACCGAGCCGGTGCGCGGACAGGGTCCCGAGCCTGCTGGTCTCCAGCCAGTCGGCATAGTGCTTGCGGTTGGCATAGAGCGCCCACATGGCCTCGGCGCTCCGCCGTACCAGCTCATCCCACCCCGCGGTGGAGGCCTGCCGCAGCAACGCCAGCAGGTTCCCGCGCTCACTCTCCAGCCAGTCCAGCGCCTCACCGGGGCCGTCGAACACCCCCGACTCCCCGGGCCGATCCAGGACCAGGCAGTGAGCGGCGGTGACCATGCGCGAATACCAGGCCACCGCCCGCCGCAAAGCCTCGTCCCGCTCAGCCGCGGGCTCGCCTTCGGCAGCGTGCGCCGCATGCCCCCGTACCAGCTCATGCAGCCGATATCGCTCCGGCAGAGCCTCCACGACCAGGTAGGTCTCCAGGAGCGTCCCGATCAACGGCCGCACCTCACCACCCGCGAGCGCACCGGCCAGAGCAGCGGTGAAATCGCTCCCAGGCAGCAGCCCCAACAGCCGATAAAGGCGCGCCGCGTCCGGCGGCAGTCCGCGATACGCGGTCTCGAACACCGCTTCCACAACGGGTTCCCTTCCGCGGCGAACCGACCGGAGCGTTGCGGACCCCGATGGTCGCCACGGAAGAAGTCTCGCGTTCACCCACAGCAAGAGCAAGACCGCTTGAATAGACCATGAATTCCCACCCTGGATCGAGAGGTCAAAGCCATGATCCGCGTCGCCACCCTGAACGTCTGGGGCAGACAAGGCCCCTGGCCGTCCCGCCTGGCCCTGATCCGCCAAGAACTGGCCGACCTCAGCCCAGACGTAATTGGCCTCCAGGAAGTCTGGCGCCACGAGGGCCGCTGCCAGGCAGAGGAAATAGCCGGAGACCTAGGCTACGAAATCGCCTACGCCCCCGCCTCCACCGCCGACGACGGCCGCATCCAAGGCAACGCCATCCTGACCCGCCTCCCCATCCAGGAACAGCACCACATCCCCCTCCCCGTGGCCGGATACGAACCAAGAGCCCTCCTCTACGTCCAGGCCGGCCCCCTCCCCGTCTACGTAACCCACCTGAACTGGCAACCCGACCACAGCGCCATCCGCCAAGAGCAGGCCCACTTCATCACCGCCCACATGACCAGTTCCCCCGCGGTATTGCTGGGCGACTTCAACGCCACCCCGGATTCCCCGGAAATCAAATACCTGACCAAGGCATTCACCGACACCTGGACCGCGACAGGCGACGGCACACCAGGCGACACATTCTCCCGAGAAAACGCCTTCGTCAGCCAATACGCCGACGAGCCCACCAGACGCCTGGACTACATCTTCACCACCGCGAAGCCCGTCCGGACCTGGCTGACGTTCACCACCCCAAAGAACAACATCTGGCCCTCAGACCACTACGGCCTAGCCTGCGACCTGAACCTCCCATAACCAGACCTCCTACAAGAGTCAGCGCCGGGCAGGTTCATAGCACTTGACTTGCCGATGATGCCGGATCAGGCGACCAGGGCGCGGTTCGCCGCCTGATCTGGTTGTTCCGTTCGTACTGGGGGTGGCGTCTTATCAAGGCACGTGTCACCGAGTGGGGCGATAGCGTCATCAGAACGTGCGGAGCGAAGCGGAGCTCCTTTGTCCTGGGTGGGGTCCAACTGCCCAACCACCTAACCGGGCAACGGGTGGGCCCTTAGGCAGAACGCGCGGAGCTCCTTCTTAGATTTCGCAGTTGGTTTCGGTGTCGGGGTCGGGGCCGCCGTCGCAGTCGTCTGCGGCTCCGGGGCCGCCGTCGAGGTGGTCGGTTCCGTAGCTGCCGCGTAGTGTGTCGTTGCCTGCGCCTGCTTCCATGGTGTCGTTGCCTGTGCCGCCGTTCAATGTGTCGGTCAGGGGGCCGCCGTAGAGGGTGTCGTTGCCGCTGCCGCCTGTGATGGTGTTCGCGCCTGGGCCGCCGTATACGGTGTCGTGGCCTGCGTCGCCGTACAGGATGTCGTTGTCCCAGTCGCCGAACACTTCGTCGTCTCCGGAGCCTCCGGATACGGTGTCGTTGCCTTTTACTCCGCTTACGAAGTCGTTGCCTGTGCCGCCGTAGACGCTGTCGTTGCCGTCCCAGCCCATGATGGTGTCTTCGCCTGCGCCGCCGCTCAGTACGTTGGCTGCGGACGTGCCCTCTAGCCGGTCGTTGCCTGTGCCGCCTGTGACGTTCTCTATGGCGGGTAGGCCGTCGTTTTCTCCTGGTTCGCCGCATGGGCAGGCAGCTAGTTTTACGGTTACCGCGGCCACTCTGGACGCGTAGCTGACGGTGTCGGTGCCGGGGCCGCCGTCGATGGTGTGGCGGCCGGGGCCCGAATAGATGAGGTCATCTCCTGTGCCGCCGCTCACTAGCGAGCCGACGCTTCCGGGATAGCCGTAGGCCACGTCGTTGCCTGCGCCTAGTCCTACCAGGGCGTGGTTCGGGCCCGTCGGGTTGACTATGTCGTCCAGGTCGCCTACATCGATGATGAGCTGGCCGCTGAATGTTGCTGTCGCGGTGCACTCTACGAGGGTGAGGTCGGCTGGGTCGGGGTGGGCGCAGCCGTTCAGCGGAGTGATGGGGACGATGTCGTCCACGAGGTAGGTGTTGGCGTCGGGTGCGGTGAAGGTCACGTGGTTGACCTGGCCCGGTGCTGCCTTGTACTCCAGCTCGCCGGACATTACTCGGGCGAAGGTGTCCACGGCGGAAGCGCCGTAGACGGGGGAAGTGCCTAACGCCATCAGGAGGGTCGCTGTGGCGACCGTGGCTAACTTGCTGGGTGTTCTCATGGTCGGACTGTGCGCTCGTCCCATTGCTCCGGACTTGCAGGTCGCTGACAGTTAGGGCGGATGCCCGATACCGCCGGAAGCCCGGGAAATCTAGCGTTTTGACCTGCAAGAATTCCCGCTTCGAGGAGCGACATGAACACCGCGATAGCCGTCCAAGGGCTTCACAAGAGCTTCGGCAAGGCGCACGCGCTGGACGCGCTGGACCTGACCGTCCACACCGGTGAGGTGCACGGCTTTCTGGGCCCGAACGGTGCAGGAAAGTCGACGACGATCCGGATCCTGCTCGGCCTGATGCGGGCCGACTCCGGCTCCGTACGCCTGCTGGGCGGCGACCCCTGGAAGGACGCGGCCGAGCTGCACCGGCGGCTGGCGTACGTGCCGGGTGACGTGAACCTGTGGCCGTCGCTGACCGGCGGCGAGGTGATCGACCTGCTGGGCCGCATCCGCGGCGGCCAGGATCGGACGCGGCGCGCGGAGCTGCTGGAACGCTTCGAGCTCGACCCGCGCAAGAAGGCCAGGACGTACTCCAAGGGCAACCGGCAGAAGGTGGCCCTGGTAGCCGCGTTCGCCTCCGACGCCGAGCTGCTCATCCTGGACGAGCCCACCTCGGGCCTGGACCCGCTGATGGAGGCGGTGTTCCAGCAGTGCGTGGCCGAGCAGAAGGCGCTGGGGCGCACGGTGCTGCTGTCGTCGCACATCCTGTCGGAGGTGGAGGCGCTGTGTGACCGGGTGAGCATCATCCGCGCGGGCCACACGGTCGAGTCGGGCACTCTGTCCGAACTTCGCCACCTCACCATGACCCAGATTTCCGCCGAAATTTCGGGCCAAATCCCGGCGCTCCCCACCGCCCGCAACCTCACCACCAACGGCCGGAAGATCAGCTTCCAGGTCGACGACCAGGACCTCGACAAGACCATGCTGACCCTCGCCCAGTCCGGCATCGTCAGCCTGACCAGCACCCCACCCTCCCTCGAAGACCTCTTCATGCGCCACTACGCGGCCGAGAACAGCAGCCACTCCGCGGCTGAGAAGAACAGCCACTCCGCGGCTGGGAAGACAAGCCGCTACGCGGCCAAGAAGACCAGCCGCCACGCGGCCGAGAAGAGCAACTGATCATGCACGGCACCTGGACCCTCATCAAGCTCATCATCCGCCGCGAACGCCTCATCACCCCCGCCTGGATCCTCCTGCTGGCGGTCCTGGCCGCCGGCCAGGCCAACAGGTACGCCCAAGCCTTCTCCACCCCCCAGTCCATAGCCGACTTCGCCCGCGAAATGACCGCCAACAAGGCGCTGACCGCCTTCGCCGGCGAGGTCTACTCCCCCACGATCGCCGGCATGGCCATCTGGAAGAACGCCGACGCCATCTACACGATCCTCGCCCTGATCGCGATCCTCACCGTGGTCAGGCACACGAGGAGCGAGGAGGAGTCCGGCCGCGCGGAACTGCTGGGCGCGGGCGTGATAGGCCGCCTGGCCCCACTGACAGCGGCCCTCACCGTAACCGCCACCTCCATGCTGTTGGCCGGCATCGTCACCGCGTTCTCCATGATCAAGCTCGGCTTCGACGTCACCGGCTCGCTGGCCTTCGGCGCCGCCATCACCGGCATCGGCCTGGTCTTCACCGGCATAGGCGCACTGGCCGCCCAGCTCACCGAGGGCGCCAGGACCGCGATCGGTCTGGCCGCGATGGGTCTCGGCCTGTCGTACCTGCTGCGCTTCGTCGCCGACGGCGGCGCGGGCGCGGCGGTGAAGTGGGCCTCGCCGCAGGGCTGGTCGCATCTGGTCCAGCCGTACGCCGCCAACGACCTGGCCGCGCTCCTCCCCAGCCTGGCCCTGACGCTGGCCACCATCGCAGCCGCCTACCGCCTCAACGCCCGCCGCGACCTCGGCCACGGCGTCCTCGCCCAGCGCCCCGGCCCGGCGCAGGCGCGTCACCTGTCCTCCCCGCTGGCCCTGGCCTGGCGGCTGCACAAGGGGCTGCTGACCGGCTGGAGCATCGGCTACACCATCGCCGGCCTGGCGCTCGGCGCCCTGGCCCTGTCGATTCCCGAAGTCTCCCGCCAGGGCGCCTCGGTCCAGGAGTTCCTGCGCCGCTACACCGCCTCCCCTGAGGCCGGCATGACCGACGCGTACCTGTGGCTGATCAGCCTCTCGCTCGGCTACGTCGCCGCCCTCTACCCCCTGCTGGTTCTGCTACGGCTGCGCGCCGAGGAGACCACCGGCCGCGCCGAACTCCTGCTGGCCCACCCCGTCGGCCGCCTGCGCTGGGCCTGGAGCCACCTGGTCTTCGCGCTGGCCGGGCCGGTCGTCATCCTGGGCCTCGCGGGCCTGGCGATGGGCGTGGCCGCCGGCGACCCGCTGTCGGTGCTGCCCGGCACGCTGGTGCAGGTCCCGGCCGTCTGGGTGCTGGCCGGTGTGGGCATGCTGGCCTTCGGGGTGCTGCCCAGGGCGGCCGCCGCGATCAGCTGGGCCGCGTTCCTGTTCGTCAACCTCTTCGGCGAGGTGCTCGGCCCGATCATCGGGATCGACTACTGGATCGCCAAGTACTTCGTCCCCTTCCCCAACCTGCCGATGGTGTTGTCGGGCGAGGCCTTCAGCGCCGTCCCGCTGCTGGTCATGGCCGCGCTGACGGCCGTGCTCACCGCCGCCGGCCTGACCGCGCTCAACCGCAGGGCCCTGGTCTGAGCACGTCAGGACTCCAGGTAGGCCAGAACCGCCAGCACCCGGCGGTTCTGGTCATCGCTTGGTGGCAGCCCGAGCTTGGCGAAGATGCTGGACGTGTGCTTGCCGATCGCCTTCTCGGTGACGACCAGCCGGGCGGCGATGGCGTGGTTGGACAGCCCTTCGGCCATCAGCCCGAGCACCTCCCGCTCCCGCGGCGTCAGGGCGGCCAGCGGCTCGTCGCGCCCGCGCCGGGTGAGGAGCTGGGCGATGACCTCGGCGTCCATGGCGGTGCCGCCGGCGGCGACCGTACGCACGGAGTCGACGAACTGCTCGACATCCCCGACCCGGTCCTTCAGCAGGTAACCCACGCCACCGGATCGGTCGGACAGCAGCTCGTGGGCGT
Source organism: Nonomuraea endophytica (assembly GCF_014203235.1). Lineage (GTDB taxonomy): Bacteria > Actinomycetota > Actinomycetes > Streptosporangiales > Streptosporangiaceae > Nonomuraea > Nonomuraea endophytica. The sequence continues at coordinate 86,472 of NZ_JACHIN010000014.1, forward strand.
AGAGCTGCTCCACGTACTGCGACAGGATCAGCACCGGCAGCCCCGGCACCCGGCGGCGGGCCTCAAGGGCGATGCGCAGGCCTTCGTCGGTCTGGGTGGGCGGCAGCCGTACGTCGACGACGGCCACGTCGGGGCGGTGCTTGAGCAGGGCCGCGAGCAGCATCGGGCCGTTGTCGACCGCCTCGACCACCTCGAAGCCGTGCGTGGACAGCAGGCGGATCAGGCCGTCTCTGAGGAGTGCGAGATCTTCCGCGATGACAACGCGCACGGCAGCTCCATGGTCAGTTCGGTCGGCCCGCCAAGAGGGCTGGTCACGGTGAGGGTGCCGTCGAAGGCGGACAGGCGGCGTTCGATGCCGAGCAGGCCGGTCCCGGCGGAGGAGTCGGCGCCGCCCCGGCCGTCGTCGCCGACGGTGAGCCTGATCCGGTCGCCGGGATAGCGCAGCCGTACCCACGCGCGGGTGGCCTGGCTGTGGGCGGCCACGTTGGAGAGGGCCTCGGCGGCGGCGAAGTACAGCGCGGACTCCACCGGCGCCTCGGGACGGCCGGGCAGGTCGATGTCGAGCTCGACCGGCACCGGGCAGAGCATCGCGGCGGCCTGGATCGCGCCGGTGAGGCCGCGGTCGGCCAGCACCGGCGGGTGGATGCCGCGCACGAGGCCGCGCAGGTCGTCCAGCGCTTGGGCGGCCGAGTGCCAGGCCTCCTCGACGAGTTCGCGGGTCTGGGCCGGGTCGGTGCTCTTTCTGGCCAGGCCGAGGTTCATGCGCATGGCGATGAGCCTGGCCTGGGCGCCGTCGTGCAGGTCGCGTTCGATCCTGCGCAGTTCGGCGGCCTGCGCGTCGACGGCGGCGGCGCGGGAGGCGGTCAGCTCCCTGATGCGGCGCGCCTCCGGCGTCTCGCCGAGCAGCACCAGCGCCAGGTAGTCCTGGACGCGGACGGAGGTGTAGGCGGTCAGCACGCTGAGCAGCGTGATCGCCAGGATCGACAGGGTGAAGGCGACCGTCAGGTTCTTCGACGGGTACGGGGTGTAGACGCGCCAGATGACGCCGATCATCGAGAGCATGCTGCCGATCACCAGGAGGGTGCCGGGTCCGAGCACCCCGTGAGCCGCCAGCCAGGCGATGACGCGCAGGTCGCCGGGGTCCGGCTGGCGTACCCGGCCCAGGGTGCGGGCGGCGCGCAGGATCGGGCGCGGCGCGAACGGCAGCGCGAGCAGCAGCGCCAGTGCCGCCACCCCGGTGAGCACGTCGCGTGCGGCGCGCACCGCCCAGCCCCGTCCGATCCTCTTCACTCCTGCAGTCTGCCTTCTCGCCGGTTGTGCGTCGGTAGGCCTAGGCCTACCCCCGGAGGGGGAGTGCGCCCATGGCCTGGGCGTAGGCGGCGCGCGAGCCTGGAGCGGTGATCGAGATACACGGACTCACCATCAAGTACGGCGCCGCCGTCGCCGTGGACGACCTGACCTTCGCCGTGAAACCCGGCCAGGTGACCGGATTCCTGGGACCCAACGGCGCGGGAAAGTCATCCACCATGCGCGCGGTGGTCGGCCTGGAGGCTCCGCACGCGGGCGTCGCGCTGTTGGACGGCCGGCCGTACGGCATGATCGGCAGGCCGCTTGAGCAGGTCGGCGCGCTGCTGGACGCGTCCGCCGCGCACGGCGGGCGCACGGCGCGGGCGCACGTGGCGTGTGTGGCGCGCAGCAACGGCATCGGCGCCCGGCGGGTGGCGGAGGTGCTGGAGCTGGTGGGCCTGGCGGGGGTCGCGGGGCGGCGGGTGGGCGGCTTCTCGCTCGGCATGCGGCAGCGGCTCGGCATCGCGGTGGCGCTGCTGGGCGATCCGGGCGTGCTGATGTTCGACGAGCCGGTCAACGGGCTGGATCCGGAGGGGATCAGGTGGATCCGCGGGCTGCTGCGCACGCTGGCCGGCGAGGGCCGCACGGTGCTGGTGTCCAGCCATCTGATGGGCGAGATGGAGAAGACGGCCGCGCACGTGGTGCTCATCGGGCGGGGACGGCTGATCGAGGACGCCTCGATGGCCTCGCTGGTCGGGCGGTTCGGGTCGCTGGAGGACGCGTACATGGAGCTGACGGAGGCGAGCGTGGAGTTCGCGGCAGGGGGACGGGCATGATCGGGGACGCGATCGCGGCGGAGTGGATGAAGTTCCGCACGCTGCGCTCGAACCACTGGCTGCTGGCGGCCTCGCTGCTGTCGGTGCTGATCAGCATGGGTGTGGCGGCCATGGTGGTACGCGGCTTCGCCGGGCAGGACACGGCGGATCGTCTGCGGTTCACCGGCATCGGCGACGGGCTCGGACCGGGGTTGCAGGTGGCGCTCTTCGTCATGGGCGTGCTGGGCGCGCTGTCGATGACCGCGGAACACGCCACCGGGCAGATCCGGACGAGCCTGACCGCGGTGCCGAAGCGGCACGTGCTGTTGCTGGCCAAGGTTCCGGTGCTGCTCGGGGTGGGGCTGGTGGCCGGGCAGGTGCTGGCGTTCTCGATGCACTACGGCGCGATGGCGGTGCTGGGCGGGCATGCCGGGCACGTGCTGATGGACGGGCGCACGCTGGGCACGCCGCTGTCGGAGCCCGGCGCGCTGCGCTCGGTGCTGCTGTCGGGCGTGGCCATCGGGCTGGTGACGCTGGTCGGACTGGGCATCGGGGCCGTGGTGCGCTCGACTGCCGGGACGCTGGTGGTCCTGATCATGATCGTGCTCGTGCTGCCGACCGCCGCGGCCACGCTGCCGCAGCCGTGGCGGGCGCGGGCCGGCTCGGTCATGTTCGAGGGTCTCGTGGGCGACGGGCTGCTGCCGCCGGTCGCGGCGCTGGCGCTGCTGCTGGCCTACCCGGTCGCGGCGCTGAGCGCGGGCGCGGTCGCGATCGCGCTCCGGGGCCGCAGGACGCACCCGCTGATCGCCGGGCTCGCCGCCACCGGCGTCCTGCTGGCCACGGTCGTCGTGGCGCAGCCCGCGCAGGCGTCGGACTTCCCCTGGAAGGCCTGCAAGAAGGAGATGGAGTGCGCGGCCGTACAGGTGCCGGTGGACTGGGACAAACCTCAAGGGCGAAAGATCACCCTCCCCCTGGTACGGCTGCCCGCCACAGGATCCCACCGCCGGATCGGCACCGTGTTCGCGCTGCCCGGCGGCCCGGGTGGCTCCGGCATCGAGGACCTGGAGAAGAAGGGCGCGGCCTTCGCCCAGCTCCGCCAACGTTTCGACGTGGTCAGCTTCACCCCGCGCAACGGCCTCGACCTGGGCGTCCTGTCCAAGGACTGCCTGCTGGGCGGCCCCTGGATCCGGCTCCCGTCGAACGAGGCGGAGTTCGACCGCCAGGCCGAGGTCAACCGGGCGGCGGCCGACAAGTGCCGAGCCAAGGATCCCGAGCTTTTCGCCAACCTCGGCTCGGACTCCGTGGCCAGGGACGTCGAGGCGATCAGGGTCGCGCTGGGCGAGGAACGGCTCAGCTTCCTCGGCACCTCCTACGGCGGCGTGACCGCCACGAACTACGCCCGCCTGTTCCCCTCCAGGGTCCGCGCCATGGTCCTGGACGGCGCGGTCAACCTGCTGGACGAGCGGCGCCTGCGCTACCAGGTGATGGAAGGGCAGCTCGTCAAGTTCGCCGCGTGGTGCGCGGGCACCGCCGAGTGCGTGCTGAACGACCAGGACGTGGTCAAGGTCTGGCGGGAGGTGGCCTCGGCGAAGCGCATCCCGGTCAGGGGCCGGCAGGTCTCCTACGACGGCTTCGACGTCCAGATCGCCGCCGCGCCCCACTTCATCTCCCCCGGCGCCGACAACTTCCGCTGGAAGGAACTGGCCAAGGCGATCGTGCTGGCCAGGGCGGGCGACGCCTCCGGTTTCGCCGACTACGTCAAGGCGGGCACCGGCAGCCTGAAACCGCCGTCGCCGGTCGGCATGAACATGACCCACTGCCTCGACGGCGTCGGCTTCCGCGACTACGCCGACTTCACCGAAGCCAGGAGCCGCAACAAACGGCTGGCGCCCAACTACCCGCAGCAGGAGCTCTGGCACGGTCTCGCCTGTCCCGGCTGGCCTGAGCCACCGGCGAACCCGCCCAGGCCGCTGCCGTCCACCGGCCTGCCGCCCCTGCTCGGCGCGGCCAGCTGGACGGAACCCGACGTGGACGCACTGGTCAGGCAGGTGCCCGGCTCGGCGACGATCCGGTTCGAGGGCCACGGCCACGGCCTCTACCTCAGCGCGGAGCCGTGCACGATCGGGCACGTCAACAGGTACCTGACCTGGTTGAAGCTGCCTCCGCCCGGGGCCGTCTGCCGGTCATGACCAGCGGCGCAGGAGCGCCTCCGCCCCGGCGAACTCGGCGACGACCGCGGCGGCCGGGCGCTCCTCGCGCACCATGCCGGCCGACTGGCCGGCGTAGATGTAGGCGGTGTCGTAGTCGCCGGCGGCGCGGGCCGTGCTGAGCTCGGCCGCCGCCTGGTCGTCTTCGGCCAGTTCGCGCTCGCGGCCGTGCCAGGTGTCGAAGAAGTGGTTGCGGAGGGCGCGGCCGCCGTACTCCCAGGGCCAGGCGAGCCGCTGGGCCACGTCGAACACCCGCCCGTAGGCGGTGTCCTCCTCACCCGCTTCGAGAATCCGCCGCTTGGCCGGGGCCGCCCCCCGCGCCTCCGTACAGGCCAGGAACGCGGTGCCCACCCAGGCGCCCTCGGCGCCCGCGGCCAGCACGGCGGCCAGCCCACGCGCGCCCGCGATGCCTCCGGCGGCCAGCACGGGCACGCTCACCGCGTCCAGCACACTCTGCAGCAGCGGCAACGTCGCCACGGCGTCTCTGCCGTGCCCGCCGCCTTCGCCGCCGCGCGCCACCACGGCGCGCTCCGCCGCAACAGCTTCCCGCGTGGTCCCGGCCTGGGTCACCACGGCGATGCCCGCCGACCGCAATGGCTCCACATACGGCGTGTAGTCCCCGAAGCTCACCGACACCAGGCTCGGCCGGGCCGCGATCACCGCCTCCACCTGCGCCGGGTTCCCGGGAAGCGTCCACGCCATGAGCCCGATCCCGAACGGCAGGCCGCCCGCGAGCGCCGCCTGCTCCGCGATCCACTCCGGTGTGTCCGAAGGGCCCACCCCGAACATGCCCAGGGCCCCGGCGCCGGACACGGCAGCCGCCAGCAGTCCCCCGCCCGCACCGGCCATCGGCGCCCCGACCAGGGGCACCTCCAGGCCGAACCGCTCAGTCACCCAGGTACGCATGCACCCCAGGCTAGAGGGTGAGCAGGGCGGTGATCCTGGTGCGCTCGGCCTCGTCGGTGTGTTCGTGGTCCCTGCGGCGCGACCCCAGAACCGGGAGGTAGCGGCGGGCGGCGTCGGTGTCGACGTGCTCCAGGAAGGTGGCCAGCAGGTCGGGGCGCAGCTCTTCCAGCTCCGGGTCCAGGGGCGCCGAGGCCAGCACGATCCACGTCGAGGCCACGTCGGCGGCGGCCGCTCCCCTGGCCGCGTCGGCCCAGTCGATGACGGTGGGGCCGTCGGCGGTCAGCAGCACGTTGGCCGGGTGCAGGTCCAGGTGGAGCAGGCGGTTGCCGGGGCAGCCGTCGGCGGCCGGCAGCCAGCCGGGGGCGCGGATCGAGCCGAGTCTGGTGAGCAGGTCGGCGAGCAGGCGGCCGTGGGCGGGCAGGCGGTTCGGGTGAGCGCGGGCGTCGTCGGCCACGCTCACCCCGTCGAGGTGCTCCATGAGGATGTCGGGGCCGTCGGCGTCGTACACCTCGGGAGCGGGGAAGCCGTGCCGCCGCGCGTGCCGCATGATCGACGCCTCGCGCTCAAGGCTGCGGCCGTCGCGGGCGCGCCGGATGACCTTGCCGGAGCCGGAGGCCAGGATGTGGCAGTCACGGCCGGAAGCGATCAGGTTTCCCGCATGCATGCCATTAATCCTAAGCACGGATCGACAAAATCCGCACTGGCCAGAAATTGCGGTAACTAGTGGTCAGTGGCGGCGCTCACCTGCCCTGATGTCCTGTATTCACGGGGGACTTCCTGCCATAAGCCGCCTTAGGGATATGGAGCTATGGTGGCGACAACAGCCGATTAAATCGAATTCAACTGCTTATTGGGCTGCATTCAATAAGGCACCTGAGGAGGTGCGCGTTGCTGGAAGTAGTCGATCTTGTCAAGCGTTATGGCCCGGTCACGGCATTGGACGGTTTCACCCTGAGCGTCGCGTCCGGCGAGATCGTCGGACTGGTCGGGCACAACGGTGCGGGGAAGACGACCTTCGTGGAGATCGTCTCCAACCTGCTGCGCCAGGACAGCGGCCACGTGACCATCGACGGCAAACCGCCGGCCGACGTACGCGGCCAGGTCGGTGTGGCGCCCCAGCACATCGCGCTTTATCCCACCGTGACGGTCCGCGAACACCTGGTGTTGTTCGGCCGGCTCGGCGGGCTGCGGCGCGCCGCCTTGGACACCGCCATCGACGACCTCGCGGTACTGCTCCGCCTCACCGACCTGATGGACCGGCGCACCGGCCGGCTTTCCGGTGGCCAGCAGCGCCGTATCCAGGCCGCGACCGCGCTCATCCACCGCCCGCGGCTGATGCTGCTGGACGAGCCGACGGCGGGCGCCGACCTGGAGACCAGGCAGGCGATCCTCGACGTCGTCAAGCAGCGCGCCGGCGAGGGCGCGGCGGTCGTGTACACCACCCACTACCTCCCGGAGATCACCGAGCTCCAGGCCACGATCGCGGTCGCCCGCGACGGCCGGGTGATCGCCCGGGGCACCTACGACGAGCTGATCGAGGGCCTGCCCGGCGAGGTACGCCTCACGCTGGACAACGAGGAGGAGATCAGCGTCTCCACCACGGAGCCCACGGCCACGCTCATCGATCTGCTCAACCGGGCCGAGCGCCCGGTCAGCGCGGTCGACCTGCGCAACCCGTCCCTGGACGACCTCTACCACTCGCTGGCGGCCCGCGATGCTTCTTGACGCCGCTCCCCGAGCGGGGGGCATGTTCTACCGGATCGCCGCCATCGCGCGGCACAACTGGATCGTCCGCCTGCGCGACCCCGGCCAGATCATCAGCTACATCGCCATGCCCATGGTGCTCATGCTGGTGCTCAAGCCCCTGTACGTCAGGGCGCTGGACGCCGGCTCCACCCAGGTGGCCACCGGCCTGATGGTCATGTTCTCGGTCTTCGCGATCGGGCTGGCAGGCAACTCCATCCTGTCGGAGCGCACCTGGCGTACCTGGGACCGGCTGCGGGTCAGCCGGGCCCCGGCGATCGAGCTGCTCGTCGGCAAGACGTTCCCGATCTTCCTGGTCATGGTCCTGCAGCAGACCATCCTGGTGATCTACGGCGTGATCGCGATCGGCCTGCCGCTGCCCGCCGAACCCTGGTGGGTGGCGCTGGCCATCCTCATCTGGGCCTTCGCGCTGCTGGCGATCGGGGCCGCGCTGGCCACGCTGGTGCGCAGCCACGGCGAGCTCAGCGTGATCTCCGACGTGGGCGCGCTGACGCTCAGCTCGCTCGGCGGCGCACTGGTGCCGCTCAGCATCATGCCGGAATGGGCGCAGATCGCCGGTCACGCCTCGCCCGGGTACTGGGCGCTCACGATGCTGCAGGCGGCGGTGGCCGGCAACGAGTCGGCGATGCTGCTGCCCGCCTCCGTCCTGCTCGCGATCGGCCTCGTGGCCGGCGCCTTCGCCGCCCGGCGGCTGGCCCGTGGCTGGAGCCGCGGCAAGTTGATGTAAGGGCCGACGAGAAGCACAAGCCAATTCCGTGAAGAGGGGCATGTTGATGGACCAGCACCACTCACCGGGCGAATCCGATGTCGCGATCATCGGCATGGCCGGCCGGTTCCCAGGGGCCTCCGACGTGGGGACGTTCTGGCGCAACATCAGCTCGGGCGCCGAGTCGTTCACGACGTTCACCGACGAGGAACTGATCGAGTCCGGCGTCAGCCCCGCGACCTTCGAGCAGCCGAACTACGTGCGCATCCGGCCGATCCTGGAGGGGATCAAGGGGTTCGACGCCGCGTTCTTCGGCTACAACCCGCGCGAGGCGACGCTGGCCGACCCGCAGCAGCGCATCTTCCTGGAGTGCGTCTGGGAAGTGCTGGAGTCGGCCGGGTACGCCCCCACCGACGGCCGAGGCAGCGTCGGCGTCTTCGCCGGCATGAACATCAGCGGCTACCTCCTCACCCGGCTCGGCGCGTTCAACATGGGCATCGACACCTCCGCCCTGATGATCGGCAACGACAAGGACTCCCTGGCCACCAACGTCTCCTTCCGCCTGGACCTGAACGGCCCGAGCCTGTCGGTGCAGACGTTCTGCTCGACCTCTCTGGTGGCCGTCCACCTGGCCGGTGAGAGCCTGCGCCGCGGCGAGTGCGACATGGCCATCGCCGGCGGCGTCTCGGTGCGCATCCCCGACCGCATGGGCTACCTGTGGGAGGAGGGCGGCCAGGAGTCGCCCGACGGGCACGTGCGCACCTTCGACGCGCAGGGCCGGGGCAGCATGTTCGGCGACGGCGCGGCGGTGGTCGCGCTGAAGCGGCTGGACGACGCCGTGCGCGACCGCGACACCGTGCTCGCGGTGATCCGCGGCTCGGCGATCAACAACGACGGCGCGATCAAGTTCAGCTACCTGGCCCCGAGCATCGACGGCCAGCGCCGCTGCGTGTCCTCCGCCCTGAAGAGGGCGGGCGTGGACCCCAACGACATCTCCTACGTCGAGGCGCACGGCACCGCCACCGAGGTCGGCGACCCGATGGAGGCCGCCGCGCTCACCCGGGCCTTCGGCCAGACGAAGAAGAAGCAATACTGCGTGCTCGGCTCGATCAAGCCGAACGTCGGCCACCTCGACCGCGCCTCCGGCGTCACCGGGCTGATCAAGGTGATCCAGTCGCTGCGCCACGAGCTCATCCCGGGGACGCTGCACTACACCTCGCCCAACCCGGAGATCGACTTCGACAACAGCCCGTTCCGCGTGACGGCCGAGAACACCCCGTGGCCGCGCCAGGACGAGCGCAAGCGCATCGCCGGCATCAGCTCGCTGGGCATGGGCGGGACCAACGCGCACGTCATCCTCACCGAGGCGCCGGTGCCCGCGCCGCGCAAGCAGCGCGCCCGCCGCTGGCAGATCCTGCCGGTCTCGGCCAAGTCGGCCGCCGCCGCGGAGAACTCCTGCGCCAGGCTGGCGGAACGGCTGCGCGAGAACGACGTGGACCTCGGCGACGTGGCCTACACGCTGCAGCTGGGCCGCCGGGTCTTCAACCACCGCAAGATCGTCATCGCCGACTCGACCGGCGCGGCCGCGTCCCGGCTGGCCGACCCGGCCGGTTCGCTGGGCCGTAACGACGCGACGGTCGGCCGCAAGGCCGGGTTCCTCATCGCCGGGGTCGGCGAGCAGTACCCGGGCATGGTCGCCGAGCTGTACGCCGAGGAGCCCGCCTACCGCGCCGACGTCAACGAGTGCCTGACGGTGCTCGGCCTGACCGAGCCCGGCCAGCTGTCGGACATCTTCGTCACCCCCTCGGCCGAGACCGAGGACACCGCGGGCGACCTGGCCAGGCTGCTGGGCCGCGCCGCGCCGGCGCCCGCCTCCGCCACCGAGGCGCACCTGGTCCAGCCGGCCGTCTTCGTGGCCGAGTACGCGCTGGCCCGCCAGTTCATCCGCTGGGGCGTGCGGCCCGAGGTCATGGTCGGCTACAGCCTCGGCGAGTACGTGGCCGCGTGCCTGTCGGGCGTGCTGTCGCTGGAGGACGCGCTGAAGCTGGTCGCCTACCGGGCCAAGCTGATCACCTCGCAGCCCGAGGGCGCGATGCTCGCGATCGCCTCGGACGAGCGGCGGCTGAAGACGGTTCTCGGCCCGCTGTTCTCCGACGAGCTGGACGTGGCGGTCAGGACCGGCTCGCAGGTCGTGCTGGCCGGACCGGTCGAGGCGGTCGAGGCGGCCATGCAGAAGCTGCTGGAGGTCAAGATCGGCCACCGGCGCCTGGAGACCACCCACGCCTTCCACTCCCGGATGCTGGCGCCCGTCGCCGACGAGCTCACCACCTGGATCAGCGACAACATCACGCTCAACGCGCCGGAGATCCCCTACGTCAGCAACGTCACCGGCGAGCTCGCCACCGCCGAGGTCGTCACCGACCCCGGCTACTGGGCCCGCCACATGTGCGAGACGGTGGAGTTCGGCGCCGGTCTCGAGCACGTGCTGAGCATTCCCGAGCTGGCCCTCGCCGAGATCGGCCCCGGCCAGTCGCTGGGCGCGCTGACCCGCGGCCACGCCTCATGTGACCGCAACCAGTGGCCGCTGATCGTCACCACGCTGCCCGCAGCGGGCGACCGCCAGGACGCCAACGCCGCACTCGCCGCCGCGCTGGGCCGCCTGTGGCTGACCGGCGTGCCGGTCGACTGGGAGGTGCTCCACGACGACGAGGGCTGGCGGCCCGGCCGGGTGCCGCTGCCGACCTACCCGTTCGAGCGCCAGGACTACTGGCTCGACATCGACCTCAACTCGCCCATGATGGGCGGCGGCAGCGGCGCGGCCCTGTTCGACGAGAGTGACCCGACGAGCATCGCCAAGGCCTTCCCGCGCCTGCCCGACACGGAGTGGATCCACACGCCGGTGTGGAAGCAGACCGCGCACCGCCCCGCCCGCGCCGACGAGGCCACCCGCTGGCTCGTCTACACCGACGACGGCCTCGCCGACTCGCTCGCCGCGCAGTTGCGCGCCGAGGGCCGCGAGATCGTTCTGGTACGGCCCGGCGACCGCTTCACCAGCGACGGCGACGTGCTGACCGTCCGGCCGGGCTCCCCCGAGGACGCCGTGTCCGCGCTGCGCGAGCTCAACGGCCGCGACTGGCTGCCCGAGCGCATCGTGCACATGTGGAACGCCGAGCACGGCAGCGAGCCGATCGACACCTGCCTGCAGCGCGGCCTGCACAGCGTCGTGGCCTTCGCCCGCGCCGCCGGCGACCTGGGCCTGCCCGGCTGGTGGCTGGACATCGTCACCAGCGGCAGCCACCACGTGCTGCCCGGCGACCGCATGACGCCCGAGCGCGGCACGCTGCTCGGCCCGGCCCGGCTCATCCCGGTCGAGTACCCGAGGGTGAAGACCCGCCTCATCGACATCGACGAGGTCAGCGCCCGCGAGGTCGTGGCCGAGCTGCTCACCGAGCCGACCGACCAGGTCGTCGCGCTGCGCGGCGGCCGGCGCTGGATCCCCGACTACGAGTCGCTCGACGCCGCCTACATCGAGGCGGCCCCGCCCGCGGCGACCGTCCGCAAGGGCGGCGTCTACATGGTGACCGGCGGTCTCGGCGGCATCGGCCTGGCCATGGCCGAGCGCCTGGCCGAGGACTACCAGGCCCGCCTCGTCCTGCTCGGCCGCACCCCGGTGCCGCCGCAGGACCAGTGGAACCAGATCCTGGCCGCCGACAGCACCGCGAGCGAGGTGCGCCGGCGCATCGAGGGCCTGCGCCGCCTGCAGTCGGCGGGCATCGAGGTGCTCACCGTCGCCGCCGACGTCTCCAAGCTGGACGACGTACGGCGGGCCGTACGCGAGACCCTGGACCGGTTCGGCGAGCTGAACGGCGTGCTGCACGCGGCCGGTGTGCCCGCGGTGGGCCTGATGCAGTTCAAGACCGGCGCCGACATGGACCGCGTGCTGGCCCCGAAGGTGGCCGGGACGCTGGCCCTGGCCGAGGTGCTCAAGGACGTGCCGGTGGACTTCCTGGCGCTGTTCTCCTCCACGACCTCGGCGACCGGCGGCGGCGCCGGCCAGGTGGACTACTGCGCGGCCAACGCGTTCCTGGACTCCTTCGCCTTCAGCGACGCGCTGCCCGGCGTGGCGCTGGCCTCGATCGACTGGTGCGAGTGGGAGTGGAACGGCTGGACCGACGGCCTGGAGAACTACGACGAGGGCTCCAAGCAGTACTTCGAGTGGTACCGCGGCCAGTTCGGTCTGTCGTTCGACGACGGCTGGAAGACGCTGCAGCGGGTGCTGGCCAGCGGCCAGCGGCACGTGGTGGCCTCCACGCAGGAGTTCGCCCCGCTGGTGGCGATGAGCCGCCGCTCGTCCATCGAGAGCCACCAGGCGACGGTGAAGAAGATCCGCGACGCGTTCGGCAGGCACCCGCGGCCGGACCTGTCGACGGCCTACGTCGAGCCGCAGAGCGAGACCGAGACCAAGATCGTCGGGGTCTGGGAAGAAGCGCTCGGCCTGGAGCAGGTCGGCATCCATGACAACTTCTTCGAGCTCGGCGGCAACTCGCTGCTCGGCATGGAGATCATCGCCGACGTCAGGAAGGCCCTGGAGCTGTCGTACCTGCCGCCACACATCCTCTACCAGGCGCCCACGGTGGCCTCCCTGGCCGAGGCCGCGACCGCGCAGGACAGCGGCGACGACGACGAGCAGGACGACGCCAGGGACCAGCAGCGCTCCAGGATCGCGCAGCGCCGCAACATGCTCAGGAGTGGGAGGAACAACGTATGACGGAGACCACCGACTATGACTCAGCCATCGCGCTGATCGGGATGTCCGGGCGGTTCCCCGGGGCGAGCAACGTCGATGAGCTGTGGAGCAACCTGCTGGCCGGCGTCAAGGGCCTGCGGAAGATCACCGAGGAGGAGCTGACGGAGTCGGGCGCCGAGCCCGGCACGCTGGCCGACCCCCGCTACGTCCGCGTCGGCGGACCGGTGGACAACCTGGCGATGTTCGACGCCTCGGTCTTCGGGATCAACCCGCGTGAGGCGGAGTCCATGGACCCGCAGCACCGGCTCTTCCTGGAGTGCTCGTGGGAGGCGCTGGAGAGCGCCGGCTACTGCCCGACGGACGTCCCCGGACAGGTGGGCGTGTTCGGCGGCTGCGGCTTCCCCGACTACATCGTCAAGAACATCAACCACCTCATCTACCAGCCGGGCGGCGCGCTGCTCATGGCGGTCGGCAACGAGCGCGACTCCCTCGCCTCGCTGGTCGCCTACAAGCTGGGCCTGCGCGGCCCGGCGATCTCCGTCCAGACGTTCTGCTCGACCTCGCTGGTCTCCGTCCACCTGGCCTGCCAGAGCCTGCTGACCTACGAGTGCGACATCGCGCTGGCCGGCGGCGCCTTCACCCCGCTGCCCCAGCCCTCCGGCTACCTGTACGAGCAGGGCGGCATCATGTCGCCCGACGGGATCGTGCGCAGCTTCGACGCCGAGGCCGGCGGCACCGTGATGGGCAGCGGCGCCGGCGTGGTCGCGCTCAAGCGCATGTCGGAGGCGCTGGCCGACGGCGACGTCATCCACGCGGTGATCCTGGGCTCGGCCGCCAACAACGACGGCCGCATGCGGGCCGGCTACACCGCGCCGGGCGTGGAGGGCCAGGCCGAGGTGATCGAGTCCGCGCTGGGCGTGGCCGGGGTCAAGCCCGAGACGGTCGGCTACGTCGAGTGCCACGCGACCGGCACCATGCTGGGCGACTCGATCGAGCTGGCGGCCATGAACCGGGTCTTCCGCACCGGCCGTGACACGCCGTGCGTGCTGGGCTCGGTCAAGCCGAGCCTGGGCCACCTCGACCGGGCGTCGGGCGTGACCGGCCTGATGCGGGCCGCCATGAACCTCAAGAACGAGCTGCTGCCCGGCACACCCAACTACCAGACGCCCAACCCGGCGCTGGCCTCGGCGCAGGACCGCTTCACCGTCCTGACCGAGCACCAGCCGTGGCCGGAGGGCCCGCACCCGCGGCGGGCGGGCGTCAGCTCGTTCGGGCTGGGCGGCACGAACGCGCACGTGGTCCTGGAGCAGGCGCCGCCGCGCGAGGAGCGGCCGGCCCGTCCCGGCCCGCACCTGCTGGTCTACTCCGGCGGCGACGACCAGGCCCTCACCGACGTGACCACCCAGCTGCGCCGCTACCTGGAGGACGAGGACGGCGTGGACCTGGCCGACGTGGCCTACACGCTGCAGGTCTCGCGCGGCGGCTTCGCCAAGCGCCGGGCGGTCGTGGTCCGCGACCGCGACGACGCGATCGCGGCACTGTCCGACCCGTCGCGCTGGATCGACGGCAAGACGCAGCGCCGCCACGCCAAGGTCAAGCTGATCCGGCCCGCGGGCGAGGTCCCGGACAGCTGGTGGGCCGACCTGCGTGCCGCCGCCACCGAGCTGGCCACCGGGGAGGCGGCCGCCAAGCTGCGGGCCGTACCGGATGAGACCGCCGGCGAGGACGACCCGAGCGGCCGTGAGGCGGCGCTCACCGCGTTCGCCTACAGCCTGACCGCGCTCGGCATCCGCACCCTGCGCGACGGCAAGGACCAGGCCAACGGCGTCGAGGAGCTCGTGGTCGAGCCGGACGGCGACCTGACGGCCGCCGAGTGGGTGCTGGCCGCGCTGGCCAGGCTGTGGCAGGGCGGTGTGACCGTCGACTGGCCCGCGCTGCACAAGGGCGAGGGGCGGCGCGTGCTGCTGCCGACCTACCCGTTCCAGAAGCGCAGGTTCTGGGTCAAGCCGCTGCCCGGCAACGCGCAGGCGCCGGTCGCCGAGGGCAAGAACTTCGACCGCTCCCAGTGGACGTACCTGCCCACGTGGAAGCAGCGGCCGCTGTCCACCACCGACCTGGACGAGCGGCTCAGGCTGGCGGGACCGTGGCTGGTGTTCTCCGCCGACGCGCGCGGCGAGGCGCTCGTCGGGCGGCTGAACCAGGCCGGCGCCGAGGTGACCGCGGTACGGCCGGGCGAACGCTTCGAGCAGGACGACGCCGGCGACTTCACCATCCGGGTGGACAAGTCCGACGACGTGGCCGAGCTGATCTACTCGCTCGTGGCCGGCCCCCGCGCCATCGTGCACGGCTTCAGCCTGGCCAGCCCGGAGGCCTCCGGCGACCCGGTCGAGCACTTCACCACCGAGCAGAACCGCGGCTTCTACTCCGTGCTCGCGCTGGCCAGGGAACTGGTGGACAACACCGGCTCGGCCCCGCGCGCGGAGCTGGTGCTGCTGACCTCGCAGGCGGTGGGCGTGGCCGGCGCCGACCTGCGCCACCCCGAGCACTCCACGCTCGCGGCACTCGCCCCGAGCCTGGCCCAGGAGAACCCCCGGCTGCGCGCGCGGCACATCGACGCCGACGAGGTCGCCGAGGACGCCCTGCACCTGCTGGCCGCCCAGATCCTGGCCGCCTCCGTCGCCCCCTACGAAGGACCGATGGCGGTACGCGCCGGCGAGACCTTCGTCCGCGCCTACGACCAGCACCCCATCGCCGAGCCCGAGGGCGAGGCCCGGCCGATCCGCGACGGCGACACCGTGCTCATCACCGGCGGTCTCGGCGACGTGGGCCTGGTGCTCTCCCGCCACCTGGCCAGCACGTACGGCTGCCGCCTCGTGCTGACCGCCCGCTCCCCGCTGCCGCCGCGCGAGGAATGGGACGACTACCTGGCCGGGCACGACGGGGACCGTACCTCGCGGCACATCCGCAACATCCGCGACCTGGAGGCGCGGGGCGCCACCGTGCTCCCGCTGTCGGCGGACGTGGCGAACGAGGAGCAGATGGCGGCCGTCGTCAAGGCCGCGGTCAGCCGGTTCGGCACCATCGACGTCGTGGTCCACGGCGCCGGGGTGCAGGACGGGGCGTACTTCAACTTCGCCCACCTCATGGACCGTCAGCAGTGCGATGCCCACCTGGCCGCCAAGGTCACCGGGTTCCACGTGCTGCAGAAGGTCCTGGGCGATCGCTGCCCCGAGCGCCGGATCACGCTGTCGTCGATCGCCTCGGTGCTGGGCGGGATGACGCTGGCGCCGTACGCGGCGGCCAACGCCGCGCTGGACGCCTACGTCAGGCAGGCCAGGACCGCGGGCGAGGGCCGTTGGGTCACCGTCGACTGGGACACCTGGGCGATCGACCCCGACCGGGTCGAGGGCCACAGCGAGGCCGTGGTCGGCTACGCGATGGCGCCCGCCGAGGGCGTGGACGTCTTCGAGCGCACGCTGTCGGCCGCCGACCGCGCCGGACATTTCGTCATTTCGACGGGCTGGCTGGAGACCCGGATCGCGCAGTGGGTCACCGGCGACATCCACGACACCGACGGCGACTTCGACGAGCAGGAGCGCCACCCCCGGCCCGAGCTGAACAACGCCTACGTCGAGCCCGCCCCCGGCACCGAGACCACGCTGGCCGACATCTGGTCACGCGTCCTCGGCATCGAGCCGATCGGCGCGCTGGACAACTTCTTCGAGCTCGGCGGCCACTCGCTGCTGGCGATCGAGCTGACGACCCGCATCCGCCGGGCCGTGAGCGCCTCGATCCCGGTCACGGGACTGCTGGAGTGCCCGACGGTCCGCCAGCTCGCCGCTCTTCTCGACGCGAGGGACGAGGATGAAGCAGCCTGAGTACCTGCGAACGGTACAGGCCTTCGCCCGCCGCGAACTCCTGGGCAAGGACGCCTACCTCGACTCGCTGGCCGAGGCTCCGCTGCCGCTCTACGAGCGGTTCGCGGAGACCGGCCTGGCGAACTGGTGGCTGCCCGAGGAGAGCGGCGGGCTGGGCCTCGGCCTGGAAGAGAGCGTGCGGATCACCGCCGAGCTGGCCTACGCCGACGCGGGGGTGGCCTTCACGCTCTTCATCCCGGTCCTGACGACAAGCATGGTCTCCTGGTACGGCAGCGCCGAACTGAAGGAACGTCACCTGAAGCCGCTGGTCAACGGCGGCTACGCGGCGACCCTGGGCAGCGAGCACGCCGCCGGCAGCGAACTGGCCAGGATCACCACCACGGCCCGCCGCGAAGGCGACCAGATCGTGCTCGACGGCGAGAAGGCGTTCTCCACCAACACCGGCTTCGCGAACTTCCTCGTGGTGGTCGCGCGGGCCCAGGACGACCCGGCGGGCTACCTCGCCGTCCTGGTCCCGCGCGACACCCCCGGCGTCAAGGTCGACAAGCGCTGGGACGTCATCGGCCTGCGCTCGTCGGCCACCTACCAGGTCTCCCTGTCAGGCGTACGGGTGCCCGCGGCCAACGTGCTGCGCGGCAACGGCCTGCGCCTGCTGGAGATCGGCCTGAACGCCAGCCGCATCCTCATCGCCACCACGGCGCTGGGCATCGCCCGCCGCATCCGCGACGTCTGCATGGAGTACGGCAAGGCCAAGCAGGTCAAGGGCGCCCCGCTGGCCAACAACGCGGTCTTCGCCTCCAGGCTCGGCCAGTTCGAGATGCAGATCGAGGTCATGGCCAACCAGTGCCTGGCGGCGGCGCGGGCGTACGACGAGGTGGCGGCCAGGCCGGACGCCGGCGAGGAGTTCCTGCGCGTCGGCACGCTCAAGCAGGCGCTGACGACGAAGATGTTCTGCGGCCAGACCGGCTGGCAGATCGCCTCGGCGGCGTCGGAGATGTTCGGCGGGCTCGGCTACACGCACGAGTCGGTCATCGGCAAGCTGCTGCGCGACATGCGTTACGTCTCGATCGTGGAGGGCGGCGACGACGTCCTGCGCGAGCTGGTCTTCAGCCGGTACGTGGTTCCGGTGTCGAAGCGGTCGTGACGACGGCCGCGGCGTAGCCGGGCGCCACGTCCAGCCAGCGCACCGGCCACTCACCGTCAAGGGAGCGCGAGCCCACCAGGGCCGCGCTCCCTTCGCGTGCCGGGGTGACCCGGGTGTCGCGCAGCCCGGCCAGGCCGACGCCGGTGGCCTTGATGTAGGCCTCCTTGGCGGTCCACAGCCGGAAGAACTCGGGCGCGCCCGCCGCGCGGACGCGCTCGACTTCCTCCGGTTGGTACATGCGCGCGGCCAGCTCCAGGATGTCGGCGTCGGGGCTGATGCGCTCGACGTCGACCCCCACCCTTCGGCCCTCGGGAGCGACCGCGATCAGCGCCCACTCCCCCGAATGCGACAGATTGAAGTCCAAACCCCGGCCAGCGCTAGGACGGTCGCACCCGTCCGACAGACAGCCGCACCCATCCAGCGGACGGTCGGACCCGTCCGCGGCGAGGGCGAGACCAAGCCCGCCGCCGTGTCCTTCCGTTTGAGGTCCTTCCGTGTGGGGTCCTTCCGTGTGGAAGGCGATGCGGGGGCGGCCGCCGCCCTCCGTGCTGAAGGCGAGCCGGGCGGCGGGGATGCCGCACAGCTCGCCCAGGATCTGCTTGAGCGTCGAGCGCGCCACCACCCAGCGGCGGCGTTCCAGCGGGTCGGCGAAACGCAGCGCCCGCTCGCACTCGGCCTCGGAAAGGGCCGACCAGCCGGGCATGCCCGGCCGGTCGAGGTGCACCTTCCACACCTTCACACCCACGGCCGCAGCGCCTCCGCGAGGATGCGGTGCGTGAGCATGGCCTGCTCGAAGACGGCGAAGTGGCCGCCGTCGAAGGGCCGCAGCACGAACGCCGCCGCGGTCTGGTCCCGCCAGCCGATCACCTTCGACTCGGCGATGCGCGGGTCCCTGGTGCTCGGCAGCGCGGTGATCGGCAGGTCCAGAGGAGGCTCCTGCGCGTACGTGTAGGTCTCCTTGATCGTGAAGTCGGCCTGGATGGCCGGCAGGATCATCGCCATGGCGCCCTCGTCGCTGAGGAGCCACTCCGGCGTGCCGCCGAGCCCGCGGAGAAACGACACCAGCTGCGGCCTGGTCATCGTGCGCACCGGCTGGCCGTCCTCGTAGGTAACCTGCGGCGCGTCGCAGCCGGAGACGAACAGGTGCACCGGCTCCGGCCCGCCGCGCCGCCGGATCTCCCTGACCAGCTCGAACGCCACGAGCGCGCCGAGACTGTGCCCGTAGAGCGCATAGCGCCGCCCGGCGGCGTTCAGCTCCACGTCGGCCAGGACGACATCCGACAGGTCGGAGACCAGGGCCCCCATCCGCTCGTAGGCCGGCTCCTTGTGCCTGGCCTCCCGGCCGGGCGGCTGCACCGGCTGGACCGCCACCCCCGGCAGCTTGCGCTGCCAGAGGCGGAAGGCCGAGGCCGCGCCGCCCGCGTGGGGCAGGCAGTACAGCGGGAGCGCGCCGGGTTCGGCGCCGGTCTGCGTGCGGAAGGGCAGCCAACGGTTGAGCGCGTCCGTGCTCATCATGTCGTTGACGGTCATGGGGGGCGCCTCATTCCACGATCTCAAGCTGCACGTACGACGGCGGCGGCTGGACCACGCTCAGGTCGGCCTCCAGCACCACGTGCGCACCGTCCCTGCTCACCTCCCGGAACCCGGCGAACGCGTAGGTGACCTGCATCATGCGGTTGCGGCCGGTCTCCACGAAGTCGGCGCGGACCGCGGCCCCGGCCTCGGCGGCCAGGCGCATGATGTGGTTCAGCAGGACCATGCCGACGCCGCGGGACATCACCCGGCACGACATCAGCATCATGTTGAGCCGCCAGACCTCCTCCTGCTTCTCCACCAGGGCCAGCCCGATCTTGCCGTAGCTGCCGAACTTGTCGGTGAGCGAGGCGACCAGGACCAGGTGGTCGGGCGACTCGCGCAGCGTGTCGAGCTCCTCGTAGGAGTAGGTGCGGCCGGTGGAGTTGAGCTGGTTGGTGCGGACCGTGAGCTCCTCGGCCCGCTGCAGGTCGTCGCGGAGCGCGGGCGCGATCGTGAACGACATCTCCAGGCTGGCGAGGAACTCCTCGTTGGTGCCGACGAACTCGCTCTCCAGTTCGTCGCGGGCGATCTGGCCCTGGTACATCTCGCGGCGCAGCGCCGACTCGTCGGTGACGAAGCGCGGCTGGAACTCCGGCCGCTCCAGCGCGTCGTGCAGCTCCAGGATGTCCACGCAGGTCACCTGGGGCACCTCGTGGGCCACCTCGGCCAGCTCGAACGGCTGGTCGTCGACGAAGGCGAAGGCGTCCAGGCCCAGGTTGAGCGCTTTGGCGATGCGGCGGATGGAGTCCGACTTGGCGTTCCAGCCGATCTGCGGGAACAGGAACATCTTGTCCAGGCCGAGCACGCGCAGCTTCTCCAGCGCGGTGTCCCGGTCGTTCTTGCTGGCGACCGAGTGGAGCACGCCCTTGCGATCGAGTTCGAGTATCGCCTCCACCACGCTCTCGCGGACGTGCACCTCCTCGTCCTCCAGCAGGACCCCGTCCCACAGCGTGTGGTCGAGGTCCCAGACGATGCACTTGATCCGCCCCTGTACGGGTTTCTCGGGGAGGAGGGCGACGGTCTCTACGGTCATGGCTTCTCCCGATCTGCCTGACCAGCGATGGTCATGCGCTGGATCTCGTTGCTGCCTTCGATGATCTCCATCACCTTGGCGTCCCTGTAGAAGCGCGCCACCGGGTAGTCGGGGGTGAACCCGTTGGCGCCGTGGATCTGGACCGCCTCGGAGGCGTGCCTCGCCGCCGCGGTGGAGGCGAAGTACTTGGCGATCCAGGTGGCCATCAGCGTGGCCGAGTCGCCCTCGTCCTTCAGCCGGCCGGCCTCCGCCAGCAGCAGGCGGGCCGCCCGCGCGTCGGTGACCATGTCGGAGAGCTTCGCCTGGATGAGCGGGAGGTCGCGCAGCGGCTTGCCGCCGACCTCGCGCTTGGCGGCGTACGCCGCGCTCGCCTCCAGGCAGCCCTGGACGATGCCGACCGACCCGGCCGCCACGCTGTAGCGGCCCAGGTCGAGGGTGCCGGTGAGCACCATGCCCGCGGTGAAGCCGCTCGGGCCGAGCAACGCCTCGCGCTCGACCTCCACGTCCGCGAAGGTGATCTCGGCCAGCATGGACGCCCGGGTGCCCAGGATCTCCTCGATCGGGCGCACCCGGACGCCCGGGGTGTCCCTCGGCACCAGGAAGGCGCCGATGCTGGAGGCGGTGCGGGCGAAGACGAGGAACACGTCCGCCCGCTGGCCGCCGGTCGTCCACTTCTTGGTGCCGTTGATCACCCAGCCGCGGTCGGTCTGGGTGGCCGTGGTGGTGATGCCGGAGGTGTCGCTGCCGGCGCCCGGCTCCGACAGGCAGAAGGCGCCCAGCGCCGCTCCGCTCGCCAGGGCCGGGCCCCACTGCTCGCGCTGGGCCGGGGTGGCCCAGCGCTGCACGGTCCACGACAACATCGTGTGCACGGTGAGCAGGCTGCGGACCGAGGAGCAGCCCCGGCCCACCTCCTCGTGCACCTCGCCCAGCGTCACCATGTCCATGCCGGCGCCGCCGTACTGCTCGGGGAGGAAGGGGGCCCACAGGCCCGCTTCGCTCGCCTTGCGGATCAGGTCCTCGGGCACGCGGCCGTCGAGGTCCCAGGCGTCGGCGTGGGGGACGATGTGCGCGTCGACGAACTCGCGGGCCGAGCGCCGGTCGGTGACCCTGCTCGTGGTCACGCCGCCACTCTCGCCAGCCTGTCGACCAGCTCGGCCATCGAGTCGGCCGTGCGGAAGTTGTCGATGCGCAGCTCGTCGTTGGGGATGGTGACGCCGAAGGTCTTCTCGACGAACATCACCAGCTCCATCGCGAACAGCGAGTTGACGAAGCCGAGGGCGAAGATGTCCTGCGCGGCGTCGAGCTCGGCCTGCGGGAAGCGGCCACGGACGAAGTCGAGGATCTGGCCCTGAGCGGTGTTGGACATGGTGGTGAACCCTTCTCAGTTGTAGGTGTAGAAACCGCGGCCGGACTTGCGGCCGTGCAGCCCGGCGTCCGTCATCTGCTTGAGCAGGGGGCACGGCCGGTACTTGCTGTCCGCGTAGTGCTCGTAGAGCACCTCGACGGAGTAGAGGATGGTGTCGACGCCGATCAGGTCGGCGGTCTCCAGCGGGCCCATCGGGTGGCCGAAGCAGCTGCGGAAGACCTCGTCGACGGACTCGGCGGTGGCCACGCCCTCGTGGACCAGGTACGCCGCCTCGTTGACGGTGAGCATGAGCACCCGGTTGGAGACGAACCCGCAGGCGTCCTTGACGTCGATGGCCTTCTTGCCCATGGCCTTGAGCAGGTCGCGCGTACGCTCCACGGTCTCGGTCGAGGTGTGGAACCCGGGGATCAGCTCGCACGCGGGCTTGGCCGGGACCGGGTTCATGAAGTGCACCCCGACGACCTTGTCGGGACGCTGGGTGATCGAGGCCATCTTGGTGATCGGGATCGCCGAGGTGTTGACCACGAAGACCGTGTCGGGCCCGCAGACCTTGTCGAGCTCCTCGTGGACGGCCCGCTTGACCTCCCAGTTCTCGGTGACGTTCTCGATGACGACCTCGGCCTCGGCCGCGCCGCCGACGCCGACCGACGTGGTGATCCTGGACAGGATCTCGTCGGCGTCCAGCGCCGGTCCGCCCATGAGCCGGCTCATCCGCGCGTTGCGCGCGATGGTTTCGAGCGCCTCCTTGAGGATCTGCTCGTCCTTGTCGACCAGGACCACGTCGTGCCCGGTCTGCGCGAGGTTCTGGGCGACGCCGACGCCCATCACGCCTGCGCCGATTACGCCGATCAAAGCCATGACATTCCCTTCGTTACCGGCCACGCCTGCGGGCGGCCGAGGCTTCGAGTCCTGATCTGCGGAGCTGGGCGCGCACCTGGCTGCCGCCTTCGGTGCCGCCGTCGGTCTGCGCCTCTCCCGAGGCCATCGCCTCCACGGTCTGGGCCAGCGCGGCCACCGTGGGCGCCTCGTAGAGGATGTGCGGGGGCAGTTCGGCCAGCTCGAACGCGCGGCGGACCGCGGCCACGATGGTGACGCCGAGCAGCGAGTTGCCGCCGAGTTCGAAGAAGTTGTCCAGGACGCCGACCCGCTCCAGCTTGAGCAGGTCGCACCAGATGCCGGCGATCTTCTCCTCACCGGGGCCGGTGGGCTCCTGGTAGGAGGTGACCAGTTCGGGGCGTGGGTGCCGCTCGCCGCTCGACTCGGCGGCGGTGACCGCCTCCAGCGTGAACATCGAGCTGCCCTCGACCAGCGTCGGGAAGTCCTGGGTGGAGACCACGACGCGGGGCTCGCCGCTGGCCAGCACCCGCAGCAGCGAGCGCCAGCCGTCCTCGAACCCGATGCCGATGCGCACCCGGTTCTTGCGGAAGAAGTCCTGGAGCCCCTCGTCGTAGCCGGCCAGGCCGGCCTCCCAGGCGTTCCAGGTCCACTCGCCCCAGTCGACCGACACCACGCGGGTGCCGGCGGCGGCCAGCCCGTGGGCGCAGGCGTCGAGGTAGGCGTTGGCGGCGCAGTAGTCCACCTGGCCGGGCCCGCCGCCGGTGGCGGAGGTGATCGAGGAGAACAGGACCAGGAAGTCCAGCTCGGCCTCGTCCGGCTCGCCCAGGCGCAGCGCCTCGGCCAGCGCCCGCATGCCGGCGATCTTGGGCGCCATCACCTCGTCGAGCTCTTCCGGCCGCTTGAACTGCATGAGCCCCATGCCGGGCACGCCCGCCGCGTGCAGCACGCCGTGCAGCGCGCCGAACCGCTCGCGGGCCCGCTCGACCGCGCGAGCCACGTCGGCGGCGCTGGACACGTCGCCGACGACCACCTCGACCTCGCCGCCGGCCGCCTCGATCGCCAGCACCCGCTCGACGCGGTGCCGGATCGTCTCGCCGGCCTGCTCGGCGCCGCCCAGGATCGCGGCCCAGCGGGAGCGCTCCGGCAGGCCGTTCCTGGCCAGCAGCACCAGCTTGGCCCGCGACTCCTTGGCGAGCTGCTCGGCCAGGCCGAGCGCGATGCCGCCCAGGCCGCCGGTGATCAGGAAGACGCCGCCGTCGCGCAGCGGCTCGGCCTCCGGCAGCGGCATGCGGTCGTAGCCGGGAACCCAGCGCCTGCCGCGGCGCAGCGCCACCGTCCTGGCGGACTGCTCGCGCAGCAGCTCGGCCGCCAGGTCGGCGGGGCCGTCCTGCTCGGCGTCGATGAAGCGGGTGCGGACGTTCGGGTACTCCAGCGGGATCACCAGGCTCGGGCCTATCAGCTGCGCGCTGTCCGGGTTCGGGACGTCCTCGCCGAGCACCTGCTGGGTGCCGGTGACGGCCACGTCCAGCGACCAGCTGTCCACGCCCGACTCGCCCGCCGCCCTGGCCAGCGCGACCAGCGTGTGGGGGCCCTGCTCCGTCGCGTCCAGCCCCCAGAGGTGGACGACCCGGTCGAGGGGACGGCCCGCGCCGCGCAGGTCTCTGAGCAGGGCCGCGGTGTCGGCCACGTTGCCGGGCCTGATCGTGTAGCCGTCCGGGGAGGCGGTGTAGGCGTCGCCGGGCCGTACCAGCGAGATGGGCTTGTCCGTGGTACGGCGGAGCTCGGCCACCACGCGCTCGGCCAGCCCGTCGCGGGTGTAGACCAGCCAGGTGGCGGGCTCGACCCTCGGCGAGGCGGTGACCTGGCGCCAGACGGGCTGGTAGAGCCACTGGTCCTCGGGCAGCTTGCCCAGGCTGGTGATCGCGTCGAACAGCGAGCCCTCGGCGATCGCGTCCTCGACCGTCCGCTTCCTGCCCTTGTTCGCGGGCGGGTCGATCCAGTAGCGCAGCCGCTGGAACGGGTAGGTGGGCAGCGGTACGCGGCCCGGCAGCCCGGCGGGGTCGGCGCCTTCGACGCGGCCGTGGTAGGCGTCCCAGTCGAGGGTGGCGCCGCCGAGCCAGAGGCGGGCCAGGCAGCCGGCGAACACCTCGTCGTCGGGCCGGTTGTCACCGGCGGCGGGCAGGACGTGGGAGATGAGCGGCCAGCGCTGCGGCGGGCAGCCCGCGCCGCGCACCAGCGCGCCGAGCGACTGGCCAGGGCCGATCTCCACGATCGCCAGCTCCGGGTCGGCCAGCAGGCTCTCCAGCCCGGCGGCGAAGCGCACGGTCTCGCACATGTGCCTGGCCCAGTAGCCGGGGTCGCGCACCTCGGCGCTGGCCACCTCGCCGGTCAGGTTCGACACGTACGGCAGCGCCGGGGCGTTGAGCCGGACGTTCTTCTTCACCCAGTCGGTGAGCTCGGCCGCGATCGGCTCCAGCATCCTGGAGTGGAAGGCGTGCGTCGTCTGCAGGGGCCGGCACGGCACCTCGGCCGCCCGCAGCCGTTCGGCCAGGGCGTTCACCGCCTCGCCGGGCCCGGCGACGACCGTCACCTGCGGCCCGTTGACGGCGGCCACGTCCAGGCCGTCCAGCGGGAAGCGGCGGCGCAGGCCGTCCTCGGGCAGGGAGATCGCGAGCATGGCGCCGCCGGGCAGTCCGGCGATGAGCCTGGCCCGGTGGGTGACGAGCTTGAGCGCGTCCTCCAGGGACAGGACTCCGGCCAGGGTGGCGGCGACGTACTCGCCGAGGCTGTAGCCGAGCATGATCCGCGGCTGGAGGCCCCAGTCCATGAGCGTGCGGGCCAGCGCGTGCTCGACGGCGAACAGCGCGGGCTGGACCAGCTCGGTGCGCTCCAGCCGGGCGGCGCGCTCGTCGGTGTCGCCGCCTCGGCCCAGCAGCGCGGCCAGGCCGGGGGCGCCGCCGCGCGCGCCGGTCAGGACGTCGTCCAGGTCCAGGTCCCGCAGCTGCTCAAGGCAGGTGTCGAGGTGGGCCTTGAAGACCGGCTCGTGCGCGTAGAGCCCGCCGACCAGGCCCGGGTACTGCTCGCCGACGCCGCCCAGCAGGAAGGCGACCTGCCGTCCCTGCACGGTGTCGACCCGGTTCAGCACTCCGGTGCCGGTCAGTTCCTCAGCGGCTTCGCCGACCGTGGCGGCGACCAGGGCCCGGCGGTGCTCGAACGTCTTGCGTCCCACCTGAAGGGTGTACGCGACGTCGGCGAGCCGGGCCCCGGTCGCCTCTCGCAGGTGCTCGCCGAGGCGCTGGCACGCCTGGTCCGCCGCCGTGGCATTGCGCGCGGACAGCGGGAGCACCTGGTACCTGCGCGGGGACTCGGGGGCGGTGTCCCTGGCAGGCGCCTGTTCGACGACGAGGTGCACGTTCGTGCCGCCCATGCCGAGCGAGTTGAGGCCGGCGATGCGCGGGCGCCCGTCGCGGGTGCGCCACTCGGCCAGCTCGGTGTTGACGTAGAACGGGCTGTCGTCGAAGTCGATCTCCGGGTTGGGGCTGGTGTAGTGCAGGCTCGGCGGGATCATCCCGCTGTCCAGCGCGAGCGCCGTCTTGATCAGGCCGCTGGCGCCGGCGGCGCGGTCGAGGTGACCGACGTTGGTCTTCACCGAGCCGATGGGGCAGTACTTCTTGTCGCTGGTCTGGCCGAAGGCCCGGGTCAGCGCGGCCACCTCGATCGGGTCGCCGAGCTCGGTCGCGGTGCCGTGGGCCTCGATGTAGCTGATGTCGTCGCCGCTCACGCCCGCGTCGGCCATCGCGTCGGCGATGACCCTGGCCTGGCCGACCACGCTGGGCGCGGTGTAGCCGACCTTGAGCGCGCCGTCGTTGTTCATGGCAGCGCCGCGGATGACCGCCCAGACGTGGTCGCCGTCGCGGATCGCGTCCGGCAGCCTCTTGAGCAGTACGGCCGCCGCCCCGTCGCCGAACATGCTGCCCCGCGCCTGCGCGTCGAACGTGCGCACGTGCCCGTCGGGCGACTCCTGCCCGCCCGGCCCGAACTTGTGTCCCACCCGGTCCGGCACCCGGATCGAGACGCCGCCGGCCAGCGCCAGCTCGCACTCGCCGGCCCGCAGGCTCTGCACCGCCATGTGCGCGGCCACCAGCGAGGTGGAGCAGAACGTCTGCACCGCCACGCTCGGCCCGTACAGGTCGAACAGGTAGGACACGACCGTGGTCAGGGCGTCCTTGTCGTTGCCCATGATGACTTCGAAGTCGCTGAAGTCGTCGCTGTCGGCGCCGAGCAGGTGGTCGCTCATGCGCAGCAGGTAGGTGCTGATGTTGGCGCCGCCGAACACGCCGACCCGGCCCCGGTTCTCGGGCGCGGCGTACCCGCCCTGCTCCAGCGCCTCCCAGCAGACCTCCAGGAAGGCCCGCTGCTGCGGGTCGGTGATCGCGGCCATGCGCGGGCTCATCCCGAAGAAGGCCGCGTCGAACTCGGCGACCTCGTCCAGGACCGGCCGCGCCGGCACGTAGGCCGGGTCACGGACCAGCTCGGGGTCCACGCCCGCCGCCACCAGCTCCTCCTCGGAGAAGAACGTGATGGACTCGACGCCGTCGCGCAGGTTGCGCCAGAAGGCGCCGACGTCGGAGGCGCCGGGGAAGCGCCCGGCCATGCCGACGATCGCGATCCGCCGGTCGTCGTCGTCCTTGCTGGGCGCGGCCCGCTCGACGACTCTCGCCGGCACCCTCGCCGGCGCCGTGGACACCGCCGCGCCGCGCTCGTCGAGGATCGCCGCCAGCCGGTTCACCGTCGGCGCCTCGAACAACATCACCGTCGGTACGGCCACGCCGAACCGCTCCTTCACCAGCCGGAGCATCTGCAGCGCGACCAGCGAGTTGCCGCCCAGGTCGAAGAAGTTGTCCCGGGTGCCGACCGGCTCGACGCCCAGCACCTCGGACCAGAGCTCGGCCAGGCCGCGCTCGGCGTCCGTGAGCGGCGGGCTGTACGGCTGCGGCAGCTCAGGACGGGGAAACCGGTCCCCCTTGGCCGTCACCGGCGTGGTCGCGGCGGCACGCGGCAGCCGGTCGTCCAGCCCGCCGGCCGCCACCACCAGGCCCGGCTCGGGCGCGGCCAGCAGCCGGTCGAAGGCGGCCATGCCCTCTTCCGTGCTCATCGAGTGCGCCACCATCGCGGCGCCCAGCCCGCCGCCCAGGCGCTCCAGCGACACCGCCCAGGTGTCCCATCCCGCCGCCACCCACGTCGTCGGGGTACGGCGGGCGTGCACGTGGTGGGCCAGCGCGGTCAGAGCGGCGTTGGCGGCGGCGTAGCTGCCGAACGTGATGCCGCCGAGGATCGAGGAGGTGGAGGAGAACAGCACGCAGAACGCGGGCGGCCGCTCCATCTCGTCGAAGACCCGCTCCAGGACCTTGGCGCCGGCCACCTTGGCGGCGAAGTGCCTGTCCACGGCGGTCTCGTCCAGGTCGCGCAGGGAGACGAAGGTGTCGGGGGTGCTCTCGGCGGCCAGGTGGATCACGCCGTCCACGCCGTCGAGCGCGGCGCGCATGGCGTCCGGGTCGGTGACGTCCACGGCCGGGGTCAGCACCTCGACGCCGCGCGCCCTGAGCCGCTCCACGCCTGCCCGCCGTGGGTCGGCGGCCTGCCCGTTGAGGCTGCGCAGGCCGTTGCGGCTGGTCAGGACGAGGCGGCCGGCTCCGGCGTCGGCCAGGTGGTCGGCCAGCAGCAGGCCCACCGGGCCCAGGCCGCCGGTGACCAGGTAGGCACCACCCTTCTTGACGCCCTCTCGGATCTCGGCGGACGGGTCGGCGGGGCGTACCGGCTCGAAAGAGCGCAGGAGGCGGCGGCCGTCGCGGTAGGCGGCCAGGACGTCGCCCTGCGGGGCGGCGATCTCGGCGGCCAGCAGCGCGGCCGCCTCCTCGGCGGTGAGGCCGGGCGGCAGGTCGACGGCGCGGCAGTCGAGGTTCAGGTACTCCTGGTTGGCCACCAGCGGCAGCGTCGCCACGGCCGCCTGGGCGGGAGACGGGCTCTCGCCGGGAAGCACGGCCTGGCCACCCGAGGTGGCCACGATGATCCGGGTGTTGTCGCCGCTCTCGGCCCAGGCGTCCAGGAGCGCGGAGACGGGCAGCAGGGCCTCGCGGCCGTCGCTGCCGGCGTCGGTGTGGTCGAGCATGCGCAGGTCGATGACCACGTCGGCCGATCCGTGCCCGGCGTCGGCCACCACGTCTGCCGGTCCCGGCCCGGCGTCGATCTCCACGTCGGTGCCCGCGGCGCGCAGGACCCTGGCCAGGGCTTCGGCGACGCCGCCGCGGTCGGCGACCAGCACGGCCCGCCCGACCGGCGCGGACGCCCCCGCGGTCTCGGCCGCGGTCCACTTCTCGGCCATCACCCGCACGTGCGGCACGGGCTCGGCGGCCGGTGCCGGGACGTCGATCGGCGCGACGGCCGCCGGCGTGGCGGTGGGCGCGTCCACCCAGTAGCGGGTGCGCTGGAACGGGTACGGCGGCAGCGACACCTTGGCCACCGGCCGGTCCTGCTGGTAGCCGGCCCAGTCCACCGGCACCCCGGCCAGCCACAGCCGGCCGACCGCCTCGGCGAGCACCTTCCCGGCGGGCCGCTGGTCGCTCTCGGCGGGCAGCGCCTGCACGATGAGCGGCCACCGGTCGCGCGGGCAGTCGCGGTGCCCGCGGACCATCGCGCCCAGCGACGGCCCGGGGCCGATCTCCAGCAGCGCGGCGTCGTCGTGCCCGAGCAGCGTGCCGATGACCTTGTCGAACTGCACGGGCGCGCACATGTGCTCGGCCCAGTAGCCGGGGTCGGTCACCTGCTCGGCGGTGGCGAGGGCGCCGGTCACGTTGGAGACGTAGGGGACGCGGGGCGGGTTGAGCGTGATGGTGTCCGCGATCCACGCGGTGAGCTCGCCGCGGATCGGCTCCATCATGCGCGAGTGGAAGGCGTGGGTGGTGGCCAGCGGGCGGCACGGAATCGACTCGGCCTCCAGCAGCGCCCGCACGGCCGCCATGCCCTCCGGCTCGCCGGAGATCACGGTCAGCTCGGGGCCGCTGACGGCGGCGACGTCCACGCCGGGGACCGGGGCGATGCGCGCCCGTACCTCGGCCTCGGGCAGCGGGACCGCGCTCATGGTCCCGGCGGGCAGCTGGTTGATCAGCTTGGCCCGGTGGGCGACCAGCGCGAGCGCGTCGTCCAGCGAGATGACCCCGGCCAGGGTCGCGGCCACGTACTCGCCGAGGCTGTAGCCGGCCAGGATCGACGGCTCGACGCCCCAGGAGCGCACCAGCCGCGCCAGCGCGTACTCCACCGCGAACAGCGCGGGCTGGAGCAGGTCGGTCGAGGTGGCGTCCGAGGCTTCGGCGCGGCCCAGCATCCTGGCCAGCGCGCCCGCCTCGCCCGTCACGCGGGGGCGGAGCATGCCGGCCAGCGGGTCGGCGCCGTCCATGAGCCCGCGCAGCGTCGTACGGCACCGGTCGAGCGCCTGGGCGAAGACCGGCTCGGTGTCATAGAGGTCGGCGGCCATGCCCGCGTACTGCTCGCCGGTGCCCGCCAGCAGGAACGCCACGGGCCGGTCGTCACGGGTGTCGGAGCGGGTGAGCACGGCCGGCTCGCGCAGCCCGGCCACGGCCTCGGCCGCGTCGCCTGCCACCAGGATCCTGCGGTGCCCGAACAGCTGGCGGCCCGACTGCAGCGTGTGGGCCACGTCGGCCAGCCGTACGCCGTCCTCGCCCTCCAGGTGGGCGGCCAGCCGGTCCGTCATCGCGTCCGCCGCCTCGGCGGTGCGCGCCGACCAGACCAGCAGCTCGGCCCTCGGCTCCGTCTCCGGCCTCGGCACCGGAGGGGCCTCCTCCAGAACCACGTGGGCGTTCGTGCCGCCGATCCCGAAGGCGCTGACCCCAGCCCTTCTGGTACGGCCCGCCGCCCTCGGCCAGGAGCGCAGCTCGGTGACGACCTCGATCTCGGCGTCGCCGCTGCTGAGCTGCTGGTTGGGCGTGACCAGGTTGAGCGTGGGCGGGATCTCGTCGTTGCGCAGCGCCAGCGCCGCCTTGATGAGGCTGGTGACCCCGGCCGCCCGGTCGAGGTGGCCCAGGTTCGTCTTCACCGAGCCGACGAGCAGCGACTCGCCGCGGAAGACCTGCTGGATCGCGGCGAGCTCGGCGGCGTCGCCGAGCGCGGTGCCGGTGCCGTGCGCCTCCACGTAGTCGATGTCGGCGGGCGCCAGGTCGGCGGCGGCCAGCGCCTCGGCCATGACCGAGGCCTGTCCCTGCACGCCGGGCGCGGTGAAGCCGACCTTCTTGCCGCCGTCGTTGTTGACCGCCCAGCCCCGGATGACGGCGTAGATCTGGTCGCCGGCGTCGAGCGCGTCCTCCAGGCGGCGCAGCACGATCACGCCGACGCCGCTGCCGAGCGGGCTGCCGAGTCCGGCCGCGTCGAAGGCGCGGCACTCGCCGTCGGGCGGGGCGATCCCGCCGGGCTGGTAGATGTAGCCGACCCGGTGCGGGACGTTGACGGCGACGCCGCCGGCCAGCGCCATGTCGCACTCGAACCCGGCCAGGCTCGTGGCGGCGGCGCAGATCGCGACCAGCGAGGTCGAGCAGTAGCTCTGCACGCCGTAGCTGGGCCCGGTCAGGCCGAGCGTGTGCGCGACGCGGGTGGTCAGCGAGTCCTTGTCGTTGGCCAGGCCGAGTGCCAGATGGCCCATGACCTCGCCGATGCCGCCGGGCAGCAGGTTGTTCTGCATGTAGGAGCTGTGGGCGCAGCCGCCGAAGACGCCGATGGAGCCGTCGAAGCGGGTCGGGTCACAGCCCGCGTCCTCCAGCGCCGCCCAGCTGTGCTCCATGAACAACCGGTGCTGCGGGTCGAGGATCTGCGCCTCCTTGGCGCCCAGCCCGAAGAACGAGGCGTCGAACAGGTCGATGCCCTCGATGACCGGGTTGGCCTTCACATAGCTGGGGTCCTGGAGCTGCTCATCGGTGACACCCTCGGCGCGCAGTTCCTCGTCGGTGAAGCGGGTGATCCCCGATCTGCCCGCCCTGATGGCGGACCACAACTCGGCGACGCCGGGCGCGCCCGGGAACCTCCCGGACATCCCGACGATCGCGATGTCGGTGCCGGCGCTCTCGTCACTCACGGTTCCTGTCCCTTCCGGTGCTGGGCCTTCCGCTTGCGGACCGGGCGCGGCGGCGCCGCTGACCCCTCGCCGAGCTGCTGGTCAGTACTTCCTGCGTGGCCGACTCGCCGCCGTCGACGGCCGCGGCGAACGCGGCCACGGTCGGGTGCTCGAACAGCACGGCCGGGGCGATCGGGACGCCGAGCTCCTTCTCGATGGCGAGCACCATGGCCATCCCGACCAGGGAGTTGCCGCCGAGGTCGAAGAACGGGTCGTGCACGCCCACCTGGGCGATGCCGAGGTAGGCGCCCCACATCTCGGCGATCAGCGTCTCCCGCTCGTTACGCGGTTGCGCGTAGTCGGTGCGCAGCTGCGGCCGGGGGAAGCGCTCGCCGCGCGGGACCGCGGAGGCGGCGCCGATGAGGTTGTCGATGTCGAGCATCGCCGTCCACTCCTTGACCACCTCCCCGAGTGGCTGCCTGGCGGCCAGGACGTAGCCGTGGCCGCCCTGGATGATCGTGTCGAGGAGCTCGTTGCCGGCCTCCTCGGCGAAGCCGTACCTCTCGCGGTAGGCGCGCACCCGCTCGGCCAGGCCGCCGGTGCCCTTGAAGTTCTCGGCCTGCCAGTCGTCGTGCAGCCAAGGGCCCCAGGAGATGGAGACGACCCTGGTGGAGGGTGCGGTGGCGGCCAGCGCCTCGCCGTAGGCGTCGAGGACGCTGTTGGCGGCGCAGTAGTCGCCCTCGCCGATGCCGCCGAACGCGGTGACCGCCGATGAGTACAGGACGAGCAGCTCCGGCCGCTCGTGCTCCGGGGTGCTCTCGCTGACCAGTTCGGCCAGCGGGCCCATGGCCAGGACCTTCGGCGCGAGCACCGCGCGGGCCTCGGCGACGGTCCTGCGCTGCATCAGCCCGCCCGCGGGCAGTCCGGCCGAGTGGATCAGGCCGTGCAGGGCGCCGTAGTGGCCGCGCACGTCCTGGATGGCCCGCCCGAACTCCTCCGCGTTCCCGGTGTCGGCGGCCACCAGCAGCACCTGCGCGCCCGCCGCCTCCAGCGCTGCGACGTCCTGGAGCGTGCGCTCCGCACGGCTGCCCGGCTCCGGCGTCACGTCCCTGTCGAGTGGGGTACGGCTCAGCAGCGCCAGCTTCCTGACCCCGGTCCGCACCAGATGCCTGGCCAGCCCCATCCCCAGCCCCCGGGTGCCACCCGTGATCAGGTAGACCCCGTCGAGCCGCCAGGGAGTGCCCTCGCCGGCAGGTTGGGACGGCACCTCGGACCAGGCGCGGAGCCAGCGGTGGTCGCGGCGCCAGGCGGCCAGGGCGTCGCTGCCGCCGATCTCGGCGATCAGTTCGGCGGCCAGTTGCCCGGCCACCGGCGCTCCGGCCGGGGCGTCGGGGTCGAGGTCGACGCCGGTCCAGCTCAGGTCCTTGAACTCGTGCTGCACCGCCCGCCCGAACCCGTGGGCCATGGCCTGCTGGGGCGCGAGCGCGTCCCCGCCGAGTACCTCGGTGGCGCCCCGGGTGACGGTGAGCAGCCGGGAGCCGGGGGTGACGTTCATGGCCTGGGTGGCCAGCAGCAGGCTGTCGAAGCCGTGGCCGATGGCCGCCACCAGGTCGGCGCGGTCGGACAGCAGGCTCCACAGGTGCGCCACGTGCACGGGGCCGTCGGGCAGGTCGCCGAACACCTCGGCGTAGTGGGCCGGGTCCGCGGGGTCGATGGTCAGGTGGCGGCCCGCACGGTGGGCGTGGGTGCCGGGGAGGACCTCGATGACCTTGGTGCCGCCGGCTTCGGCCAGGTCGGCGAGAGCCGTACCGGCGAGGCCGTCGGAGAAGATCACGAGCGGGCCGGGAAGGGAGAGGAAGGCCGGGAGGGCGGGCCGGGCGGCGGCCCGCTGCCACGCGGGCACGAACCGGAAGTCGGCCGGGTCGCTCGACCGCGCGGGAACGGCGGGGGAAGTGCCGCCGGTCCTGATGACGGTGGCGGGGAC
This sequence comes from Nonomuraea endophytica, assembly GCF_014203235.1. Classification (GTDB taxonomy): domain Bacteria; phylum Actinomycetota; class Actinomycetes; order Streptosporangiales; family Streptosporangiaceae; genus Nonomuraea; species Nonomuraea endophytica. Next base: position 119,839 of record NZ_JACHIN010000014.1, read on the forward strand.
GATGTCGTGGCCGGGCTCGGGCCAGAAGCGGGTGCGCTGGAACGGGTAGCCGGGCAGGGTGGTCACGCCGGCGCCGGACGGGCCGGTCAGGTCCCAGCGGAGCGTCGCGCCCAGCTCCCACAGCCGGCCCGCGCTCTCCAGCAGCTCGGTCCTGGCGTCGCGGCGCTCGCCGGTCGTCCACAGCGCGGGCAGCGTGCCGAGGACGGCGGCGGGACCGGCGCCGATGAGGTTCTGGCGGACCAGCCCGCCGAGCGTCTGCCCGGCGCCCAGCTCGATGAAGACGTCGATGTCCTGGTCGACGCAGTGGCGTACCCCGTCGGCGAAGCGGACCGGGCTGACGAGCTGGTCGGCCCAGTAGGTGGCGCTGACGGCCTGTTCAGGGGTGAGGGCGGCGCCGGTGAGGTTGGCGACGATCGTGGTGGCCGGCGGCTTTCGCGGCACGGTCTCCAGCAGGGCCAGCAGCTTGTCGCGGGCCGGCTGCAGCAACGAGCTGTGGAAGGCGTGCGCCGAGCGCATCGGGCGGCAGGCCAGCCCGGCGGCCATCAGCACCGCCGTGGCCTGCTCGATCTGGCTGGGCAGGCCGCTCAGGACCGTCATCGACGGGCCGTTGAGCGCGGCGACGTCGACCTCCAGGTCGGGCAGCGCCTCGCGGATGCGCTCCTCCGAGGCGGCCACGGCGACCATGCGGCCCGCCGGGACCGCGTTGATCAGGTGGGCCCGCTCGATCACCACGTGCAGGGCGTCCTCAAGGGTGAAGACGCCTGCCAGGCAGGCGGCCACGTACTCGCCGAGGCTGTAGCCGATCAGCATGTCGGGGGCGACGCCCCAGTGCGCGAGCAGCTTGGCCAGCGCGTACTCGACCGTGAACTGGAAGGGGTGGGCGATCGGGGCGTGGTCGAGCGGGTCGTCGGCGCGCTCGCCGGTGTCGCGGCCGAGCAGCGCGGCCAGGTCGTCCTGCCTCGGGGCGGCGTCGGCGTCGAAGAAGGGGCGCAGGTCCAGGTCGGCGTGGGCGAGCACCCGCTCGACGCACTCGTCCACAGCCTGTGCGTAGACGGGCTCGCTCGCGTAGAGCTCCTTGCCCAGGCCGGCGTACTGGTCGCCGACGCCGGGGAGCAGGAAGGCGATCTTCGGGTTGTCCTTGGCCCTGGGGATCGCGGGGGCCTGGGCCAGGGAGCGCAGGCGGGTGACGGCCTCGCGCAGGTCCTCGACGACCAGCAGGCGGCGGTGGTCCAGGTGGGCGCGGCCGTTCTGCAGCGTGCGGGCCACGTCGGCGGGGCGCAGGTCCGGCTGCTCGGTCAGGTGGGCCGCCAGCCGTCCGGCGTGCTCGCGCAGCGCCGCCTCGCTGCCCGCCGAGACGGGAAGGGCGTAGACGGGGGCGTGCGCTGACGACGCCTCGGGGGCGGGGGCGGCTTCCAGGACCACGTGGGCGTTCGAGCCCGACAGTCCGAACGAGCTGACGCCCGCCAGCCTCGGCGCCAGCTCCAGCACCTCGTTGACCGGCTGGACGGTGCCGTCCTCGGGGATGGCCGTCGCGGGACGGTCCAGGTTGAGGTTGGGCGGCACCAGGCCGTTCTCCAGCACCAGCACGGTCTTGATCAGCCCGGCCACCCCGGCCGCGGCCTGGGTGTGGCCGATGTTGGTCTTGATGGCGCCCACCCGCAGCGGCCGCTCGGCCGGACGCTCGCCGAACACGTCGTGCAGGGCCGACAGCTCGATCGCGTCGCCGAGCTGGGTGCCGGAGCCGTGCGCCTCCACGTAGTCGACCTCGTCGGCGCGGACCCGTGCGGCGGTGTGCGCGCGGGTGATCACGTCGACCTGGGCGCTCCTGCTGGGCGCGGTGAGCCCGTTGCTGCGCCCATCCTGGTTGACCGCCGAGCCCCTGATGACCGCCCGGATACGCCGCCCGTTGGCCAGCGCCTTCGACAGCGGCTCCAGAACCACCAGGCCGCCGCCCTCGCCCATGACGTAGCCGTCGGCGCCCTCGTCGAAGGTCTTGCACCGGCCGTCGGAGCACATCATCATGCCCGCGCACGCCTGGATGAACATCGACGGGTGCAGGGTGAGCGAGCAGCCCGCGGCCAGCGCCAGGTCGCACTCGCCCCTGCGCAGGCTCTCGACGGCCAGGTGCACCGCGATCAGCGAGGAGGAGCAGGCGGTGTCCACGCTCATCGTGGGGCCGGTCAGGTCGAGCTGATAGGCGATCCGGCCGGCGGCCACGCTGGTGATGGCGCCCTGGCCCAGGTACGGGTCGGCGACCGCGTCCCGGCCCTGGAGCTCCATCTGGAGCCGGCCGTACTGGAGGGTGTCCATGTAGCCGACCATCACGCCGGTCCTGCTGCCGGCCATCCGGTCGGGGGCCAGGCCCGCGTTCTCCAAGCCTTCCCACGCCAGTTCCAGCAGCAGCCGTTGCTGCGGGTCCATGCGCAGCGCCTCGCGCGGCGAGATGCCGAAGAACTCCGCGTCCCAGCCGGTCACGTCGTCGAGGAAGCAGCCGTAGCGCGTGTACATGCCGCCCGGCTTCTGCGGGTCGGGGTCGTAATAGTCATCGATGTCCCAGCGCGCCGGCGGCACCTCGCCGACGGCGCTCCGGCCTTCGCGCAGCAGGTCCCACAGGCCCTCGACCGTGTCGCCGCCACCCGGGTAGCGGCAGGCCATGCCGACGACAGCGATGGGCTCGTGGCGGCGGTCCTCGGCCTCGGTGAGGTTCCGGCGCGCTTGGGCCAGCTCGACGGTCACACGCTTGAGGTAGGCGCGCAGCTTTTCCTCGGTCCCCATCGGGCGAACCTTTCCGGTAACGGGAGTCATGGGTTCACAGTTCGTTGTCGATGAGCGCGAAGATCTCCTCATCGGAGGCGGCGTCGATCTTCTCGACCATGCCGTCGGCGTCGTTCTGGCCCGTGCCGTACCTGGCGAGGGCGGTCTGCAGGATCGGGACGAGCCGTCCGCGGATGGCGTCGCCCTCCCCGTTGGCGCTGGTGAGCATGGCCTCGACGCGCTCCAGTGCGCCTTCCAGCACGTCCTCGGGCGAGGGCGTCTTGGGGGCGAGCGTGCGGAACAGGTAGTCGGCCAGGGAGGTCACGGTCGGGTGGTCGAAGACGAGCGTCGCGGGCAGCCGCAGGCCGGTCTCGGCGTTGAGCCGGTTGCGCAGCTCGACCGCGGTGAGCGAGTCGAACCCGAGCTGGCTGAAGGCGGTGCCGACGTCGATCTGGTCGGGGCTGGCGTGCGCGAGCACGGCCGCGACGTGCGCGCGGACGGTGGCGGTCAGCAGCCGCAGGCTCTCGGCGTGCGGGAGCGCAGCCAGCCGCTCGGCCAGCCCGCCCCCCGCCGTCGCGTTCGACGCGGTACGGCGGGGCGCCCGCACCAGCCCGCGCAGCACGGCCGGAAGGTCGTCGTTCTCGGCCCTGGACCGCAGCCCCGCGGTGTCCCAGCGGACCGCCACGACCACCGGCTCGTCGAGGGCCAGCGCCGCGTCCAGCAACTCCAGCCCCTGAGTGGAGTCGAGCGGGGCGACGCCGGAGCGGGCCAGCCTGCCCCGGTCGGCGGCGCTGAGCCCGCCGGTCAGGTCGGTGGAGGTGTTCCAGAGTCCCCAGGCGATGGAGACGGCCGGCAGTCCCTCGTCCCTGCGCAGTTCGGCCAGCGCGTCGAGGTAGGTGTTGGCGGCGGCGTAGTTGCCCTGACCGGCGTTGCCGAGGATCCCGGCCAGCGAGGAGAAGAGCACGAACGCCTTGAGGTCGCGGTCCTTGGTGAGCTCGTGCAGGTGCCAGGCCGCGTCCAGCTTGGGGGCGAAGACCCGGTCGATCCGCTCCGGCGTCAGGCCCTCGATCGTGGCGTCGTCCAGGACTCCGGCGGTGTGCACGACGCCGGTCAGGTCCGCGATGCCGTCCACGACCGTGGCCAGCGCCCGCCGGTCGGCCACGTCGCAGGCGAGCACCTCGACCCGGGCGCCCAGCTCCTCGAGCGCCGTGCGGAGCTCCTCCGCTCCCGGTGCGTCGATGCCGCGCCGGGACAGGAGCACCAGGTCGCGCACTCCGTGCCGCTCGACCAGGTGGCGGGAGATCAGGCCGCCCAGACCGCCGGTCCCTCCGGTCACCAGGACCGTGCCCGAGCCGATGGGCTCCGGCTCCCCGGCGGTTCTGCGGGCCACGCGCGGGGCGAACAGCTTGCCGGCGCGCACCCGCACCTCCGGCTCGCCGGTCGTCAGCACCCGCTCCCAGTCGGCGAAGCCGTCCGGGACGTCGGCCAGGACGAACCGGCCCGGCTGCTCGGTCTGCGCCGTCCGCACCAGGCCCCGGACCACTGCGGCGTCCAGGCCACTCGGCGCGAACACCACCTGGTGGTCCTCGCCCGCCACCGCCGCCAGCACGCGGGCGGTCAGCTCGCGGGGAGTCCCCTCGGACAGGGGCACCACCTTGAACGTGCCGGCCGGGTCGCCCGTGGGCGTGATCTCCACCCAGTCCAGGCCGTAGGGAGCGACCTGGGCGGCGGCCGGTCTCGGTGCGGCCTGCCGTACGCGGAGGGAGTCGATCGAGAAGACCGGGTGACCGGCGGCGTCCACCGCCTCGATCCCGGCGTCGTCGGCGCCGCGCGGCGTCAGCCGTACACGCAGGAGGGAGGCCTGCGCGGCCGACAGGCGCACGCCGCGGAAGGCGAACGGCAGCCGCAGCGCGCCCTCCTCCGCCGCCAGCACGAGCGGGTGGAAGGAGGCGTCCAGCAGCGCCGGGTGGATGCCGAAGCCGGTCACGTCCACCCCGTCAGGGGCGCTGACCTCGGCGAACAGCTCATCGCCCGCGCGCCACATCGCGCTCACACCCTGGAAGGCGGGCCCGTACTCGTAGCCCTGGGCGGCCAGGCGCTCGTAGGCCACCTCCACCGGCTGGGCGCCCTCGGGAGGCCAGGCGGCCGCCCAGCCGGGAGAGGCGGGTCCGGTGACGGCCAGGGCGCCGGAGGCGTGACGGACCCAGGCGTCGCCGGTCTCGGAGAAGATCGTGATGCCGCGCCGGGCGTCGGTCTCGGCGGAGACGACGACCTGGAGGCGGGCGGTGCCGGTGAGGATGAGCGGGGCCTCGATGACCAGCTCCTCGACCAGCTCGCAGCCCGAGGCGGCGGCCGCTTCGAGTGCCAGCTCCGCGAAGGCGGCGCCGGGCAGCAGGACGCCGCCCTCGACCGCGTGGTCGGTCAGCCAGGGCGCGGCCTTGGCCGACAGCTGACCGCTGAGCACGAACCCGCCGTCGGCCACCGGCACGACCGCGTTCAGCAGCGGGTGCTCGGAGCCGTCCACGCCGGGGACGCGTCCGGGCCGCGCGCCGCCGTCCAGCCAGTAGCGCTGCCGGTCGAAGGCGTAGGTCGGCAGGTCCACGTGCCGGAACGGGGTGGCGGCGAGCGCGGCGGCCCAGTCGACCTCGGCGCCCAGCACGAACGCCTGGGCGAGCGCGGCCAGGAAGCGCCGCCAGTCGCCCGCGCCCCTGCGCAGGGTGCCGCAGATGCCCGCGGCCTCGTTCATCTCGGCCACGTCCGCCTGGAGCACCGGGTGCGGGCTCACCTCGACGAACAGCGGCGCTCCGCTGACCGACCCGATCGCCTGCCGGAACAGGACCGGGTTGCGCACGTTCTCGAACCAGTAGCCGGCCGTCAGCCGCTCGGTGTCGATGAAGTCCCCGGCCATCGAGGAGCAGAACTCGATGTCGGTACGGCCCGGCCGTACCTCGCCCAGAAGGGCGGGCAGCTCGTCGCGCAGGATCTCGATGTGCGGCGTGTGCGAGGCGTAGTCCACCGCGATCCTGCGCGCCCGGTAAGGCTCCTCCCAGGCCGCGGCCACCTCGTCGAGCGCGTCCACGTCACCGGCGACGACGCATCCGCTCGGCCCGCTGTCCACGGCGATCCACAGCCGTCCCTCGTACGGCGCGGCCAGCTCGCGGACCCGCTCGGACGGCAGCGCGACGGAGAGCATGCCGCCGGTGCCGCCGAGCCGCTCGACGATGACCCGGCTGCGCACCGCGACGATCCTGGCGGCGTCCTCCACCGAGAGGACCCCGGCGACGCACGCGGCGGCGATCTCGCCCTGCGAGTGGCCGACGACCGCGGCGGGCTCGACGCCGAGCGAGCGCCAGAGCTCGGCCAGCGCGCACATCACCGCGAACAGCACGGGCTGGATGACGTCGGAGCCGGTCAGCTTCTCGCCGGAGCGCAGCACGTCCTCCACCGACCAGCCGGTGTGCGGCTTGAGCGCCTCGTCGCAGGCGCGCAGCCGCTCGCGGAAGACCGCGCTGGACTCCAGCAGTTCGACGGCCATGCCCGGCCACTGCGAGCCCTGGCCGGGGAAGAGGAAGATGGTGCGGGCCGCGGCGGCGAGTCCCTCCACGACGGCCGGGTGCGGGGCTCCGGCCGCGAGCGCGTCGAGGCCGGCGAGCAGCTCGGGACGGTCAGCGGCGATCACGACGGCGCGGTGGGCGAACCTGGCCCGGCGCGCGAGCACCGGGCCGGCGGCGGCCAGGTCGGCGAGCGTCGCGGTCGCCGCCCGCCCGCGCAGCCTGGCGGCCTGGGCGCGCAGCGCGCTCTCGGTCTTGGCCGAGACGACCCACACCAGCGGCGCGTCCGTCTCGGGGGCCGCCTCCTCGTCGGGGCCGCGCTCCAGGATCAGGTGCGCGTTGGTGCCGCTCACGCCGAAGCTGGAGACGCCGGCGCGCGGCGGGCGCTCGCCCTCGGGCAGCTCGACCTCGTCGACCAGCACCCGCACGCCGCCCTGCGACCAGTCCACGTGCGGGGTCGGCTCTGCCACGTGCAGCGTGCGCGGCAGCACCCGGTGCTCCAGCGCCTTCACCATCTTGATCACGCCGCCGACCCCGGCCGCCGCCTGGGCGTGCCCGAGGTTCGACTTGAGCGAGCCCAGCCAGAGCGGCCGGTCGTGCGGCCGCATGCGTCCGTAGGTGGCCAGCAGGGCCTGCGCCTCGATCGGGTCGCCGAGGGTGGTGCCGGTGCCGTGCGCCTCCACCGCGTCCACGTCGTGGAGGTCGAGGCGGGCGTCGGCGAGCGCCTGCTCGATCACGCGCTCCTGGGCGGGCCCGCTGGGGGCGGTCATGCCGTTGCTGGCGCCGTCCTGGTTGACCGCGCTGCCGCGCACGACGGCCAGGATGCGGCGGCCGTTGCGGCGCGCGTCCGACAGGCGCTCCAGCAGCAGCACCCCGGCGCCCTCCGCCCAGGCCACCCCGTCGGCCGTGGAGGAGAACGCCTTGCAGCGCCCGTCGGGCGACAGCGCCCGCTGGCGGGAGAACTCCACGAACGGCACCGGCGACGGCATCAGCGTCACGCCGCCGGCCAGGGCCAGCGTGCACTCGCCCCGGCGCAGCGCCTGGGCGGCGAGGTGGATGGCGACCAGCGAGGAGGAGCAGGCGGTGTCGATGGAGATCGACGGGCCCTCCAGGCCGTAGACGTAGGAGACGCGGCCGGACAGCACGCTGGCCACCGAGGAGGTGAACAGCGTGCCCTCGATCGCCTCGGGCGAGCCGTCGAGGAAGCGGTTGGAGTAGTGCTCGTACATCACGCCCGCGTACACGCCGGTACGGCTGCCGCGCAGCGTCCCGGGGTCGATCCCGGCCGCCTCGAACGCCTCCCAGGTGGCCTGCAGGAACAGCCGGTGCTGCGGGTCGGTGCCGAGCGCGTGGCGCGGGCTGATGCCGAAGAACGCGGCGTCGAAGTCGAACGCGTCGGGGATGAAGCCGCCGTTGCGGGTGTAGCTCTTGCCGATGGCGTCAGGGTCAGGGTCGTACAGGTCATCGAGGTTCCAGCCGCGGTCCTCGGGGAAGTCCCCGATGGCGTCGCGGCCGGAGCGCACGAGCTCCCACAGTTCCTCGGGGCTGCTGACGCCGCCGGGGAAGTGGCAGGCCATGCCCACGATGGCGATGGGCTCGTGGCGACGGCTCTCGTCCTCGGTCAGGCGCCTACGGGTCTCCGCCAGTTCGACGGTGGCGCGCTTGAGATAGTCGCGGAGCTTGTCCTCGGTACCCATCGCTCGGGCCTTTCCTGTCATGGTTCACAGTTCCTTGTCGATGAGTGCGAAGATCTCCTCATCGGAGGCGGTGTCGATGTCGACGCCCTCGTCGTCATTGCTCGCGGTGCCCCCGAACCTGGTCAGGCCGCTCTGCAGCACGGCGACCAGGCGGCCGCGGATGTCCTCGCCGTTGTCCTTAGCTGTGGTGATCATGGAGCCGACGCGTTCCAGGACTCCGCGCAGCAGGTCCTCGGGCGACGGGGTGGCGGGTGCCAGGGTCTCGTGCAGGTACTTGGCCAGCGCCGAGACCGTCGGGTGGTCGAAGATGAGCGTCGCGGGCAGCCGCAGGCCGGTCTCGGCGTTGAGCCGGTTCTGCAGCTCGACCGCGGTGAGCGAGTCGAACCCGAGCTGGTTGAAGGCGCTGTCCACGTCCACGTGGTCGGCGCTGGCGTGGGCGAGCACCGCGGCCACGTGGCCACGGACCGTCGTGGTGAGCAGCCGCATGGCCTCGGACTCCGTCAGCGCCGCGAGCCGCTCGGTGAGCCGCCCCGCCCCCTTCTTCTGCGACGGGGTACGGCGCGGCGCCCGCACCATCCCCCTGAACAGGGGCGGCAGGCTGCCGTCCTCGGCCCTGGCGCGCAGCCCGACCATGTCCCAGCGGGCCGCCACGACCACCGGCTCGTCCCCGGCCAGTGCGGCGTCGAACAGGGCCAGCCCGTGCTCGACGCCGAGCGGGGCGACACCGGCGCGGGCGAGCCTGGCGATCTCCATGTCGGTGAGCTCGCCGCCCATGCCGCCGTCCCAGAGCCCCCAGGCGATGGAGACGGCGCGCAGTCCCTCGGCTCTGCGCTGCTCGGCCAGCGCGTCGAGGTAGGTGTTGGCGGCGGCGTAGTTGCCCTGTCCGGCGTTGCCGAGGATGCCGGCCAGTGAGGAGAAGAGCACGAAGGCCTTGAGGTCGCGGTCCTTCGTCAGCTCGTGCAGGTGGTGGGCGGCGTCGAGCTTGGGGGCGAAGACCCGGTCGATGCGCTCGGGCGTCAGCCCGTCGATGGTGGCGTCGTCGAGGACGCCGGCGGTGTGGACGACGCCGGTCAGGTCCTTGATCCCGTCCACGACCGTGGCCAGCGCCCGCCGGTCGGCCACGTCGCAGGCGACCACTTCGACCCGGGCGCCGAGCTCTTCGAGCGCCGCCTTCAACACCGCGGCTCCCGGTGCGCCGGGGCCGCGCCGGGACAGCAGCACCAGGTCACGAACCCCGTGCCGCTCGACCAGGTGGCGGGAGATCAGCCCGCCCAGGTCGCCGGTCCCGCCGGTGACCAGGACCGTGCCGGAGCCGAGCGTGACCGGCCCCTCCACGGACCGGCGCACCAGGCGGGGGGCAAGCACCTTGCCGTCCGACACCCGCACCTGCGGCTCGCCGGTCGCCAGCACCCGCTCCCAGTCCTCGAAGCCGTCCGGCACCTCCGCCAGGACGAACCGGTCGGGCTGCTCGGTCTGCGCGGTCCGCACCAGGCCCCGCACCACCGCGGCGTCCAGGCCACGCGGCGCGAAGACCACCAGGCGCTCTTCCCCGGCCATCGCGGCCAGCGCCCGTGCGGTCAGCTCGCGCGGCGTGCCCTGGGCGAGCGGCACCACGGTGAACTCGCCGACCGGCTCGCCGGCCGGCGCGACCTCCACCCAGTCCAGGCCGTAGGGCGCGGGACCGGTCGAGTTGCCGCCGAGCGCGCCCGCCGCCACCGCGCGGATGCGCGCGGACTCCAGCGCGAACACCCGCCCGCCCGAGGCGTCGGCCGCCTCGATCGAGCAGCCGTCCTGGCCCTCGCGCAGCAGCCGCACCCGCAGCGCCGTCGCCCCCGGACTCACCAGCCGCACGCCGCGGAACTCGAACGGCAGCCGCAGCTCCGCCGAGGGCGCGCCGATCAGCAGCACGTGGAACATCGCGTCGAACAGCGCCGGGTGGATCCAGTGGCCGGTCACGTCGAGCTCGCCCACCGCCACGTCGGCGAACAGCTCATCGCCGGAGCGCCACAGCGCGCGCACACCCTGGAACGCGGGCCCGTACTCGTAGCCGGCGTCGGCCAGCGGACCGTAGGCCACCTCGACCGGCTCGGCGCCCGGCGGAGGCCAGGTCGCCGCCCAGTCGCAGGCGGCGGGGGCCGCGGGCTCCGGTGACAGGGTGCCGCGCACGTGGCGGGTCCAGGGGGCGTCGGGGTCGGCCGCCGGGCGGGAGTGGACGCGGGCCTGCCGTACACCCTGGTCGTCCGGGGCGTCGGCGACGACCTGGACGGTCACGCCACCGCGTTCGGTGAGCACCAGCGGCGCCTCGAAGACCAGCTCCTCGATCTGGCCGCCCGCTTCCAGCAGCAGGTCGACGAAGGCCGCGCCGGGCAGTACGGCGACGCCGTTGACGGCGTGGTCGGCCAGCCAGGGCGAGTCGGCCAGCGAGAGGCGGCCGGTGAGCACGCTCACGCCGTCGCCGGCCACGTCGAGCGCGGCGCTCAGCAGCGGGTGGGTGACCTCGCGCAGGCCGGTCGCGCCCAGGTCGGCGACGCGGGCGGGCGGGTCGAGCCAGAAGCGCTCGCGGTCGAAGGCGTAGGTGGGCAGGTCGACGGGGGCGCCGTGGCCGGTCAGCGTGGACCACTCGACGTGGGCGCCGATCACCCACGCCTGCGCGAGGCAGGTGGCGAGGGCGTCGGGTTCGGCGCGCTGGCGGCGGCTGAGCGTCAGGACGGCGGCCTCGCGGCCCTCCAGGCAGTCGTGGGCCATCCTGGCGAGCACGGCCTGCGGGCCGATCTCCAGGTAGGCGTCGGCGCCGAGCGAGTCCAGCCGCTCGATCATGGCCTGGAACTGGACCGCGCGGCGGATCTGGGCCAGCCAGTACTCGCGGTCGGCCCACGAGCCGCCGTTGAGGTTGGTGGCGAACTCCAGCTTCGGCTCGGCGAACTCGACGTCCTCCAGCACGGCGGCGAAGGGAGCCAGCATCGGCTCCATGAGCGGCGAGTGGAAGGCGTGGCTGACGGCGAGCCGGTGGATGCGCCGGCCGAGGTCGGTCCACTCCTCGGCGACCGCCAGGCAGGCGGCCACCTCGCCGGAGATGACCACGCTCTTGGGCCCGTTGACGGCGGCGAGGCCGATCAGGTGCTCCTGCCCGGTCAGCGACGAGGCGATCTCCTTGGCCGTGGCCTCGATCGCGACCATCGCGCCCGGGGTGTCGAGTCCCTGCATGAGGCGGCCGCGGGCGGCGATCAGCCGGGCGGCGTCGGGCAGCGACCAGACGCCGGCCGCGTAGGCGGCGGCGAACTCGCCCACCGAGTGCCCGGCGACGATGCCGGGGTGCACGCCGAGCGACTCCAGCAGCCGGAAGGCGGCCACCTCGAAGGCGAACAGCGCGGGCTGCGTGTAGGAGGTCTCGTTGAGCAGCTTGGCCTCGGGGGTGCCCGGCTCGGCCCACATCACCTCGCGCAGCGGGCGGTCGAGGTGGCGGTCCAGCTCGGCGCAGACCTCGTCGAGCGCCTTGGCGAAGGCCGGGAATGCGGCATACAGCTCGCGGCCCATCCCGTGCCGCTGGCCGCCCTGGCCGGTGAACAGGTAGGCCAGCTTGAGGTGCTCCTTGGCCACGCCTTCCACGACCTCGGCCGGGGACTCGCCGCGCAGGTGCCCGCCGAGCCCGGCCAGCAGCGCCTCACGGTCGCTCCCGAGTACGGCGACGCGGTGCGTGAAGGCGGCGCGGCGGGTGACCAGCGAATGGGCCACGTCCTGGGCGCCGGTCGCGGGCCGGTCGAGCACGAAGTCACGCAGCCTGGCCGCCTGCCCGCGCAGCGACTTGGCCGTCTGCGCGCTGAGCGCCCAGACCAGCGGGCCCTGACCGGCCTGCCCGGTGGCGGGGACGGGCTCCTGGGTGTATTCCTCCAGGACGGCGTGGGCGTTGGTGCCGCTGATGCCGAAGGCCGAGACGCCCGCGCGGCGGGGCCGCTTGTCGTGCGGCGCCCACTCGCGGGCCTCGGTGAGCAGCTCGACCGCGCCCGCTGACCAGTCCACGTGCGGGGTCGGCTCGGCCACGTGCAGGGTGGGCGGCATGACGCGGTTCCGCAGCGCCATCACGGCCTTGATCACGCCGGCGACTCCGGCGGCGGCCTGGGCGTGCCCGATGTTCGACTTCACCGAGCCGAGCCACAAGGGCTGATCCGCCGCACGATTACGTCCATATGTGGACAAAATGGCCTGTGCTTCGATCGGGTCGCCCAGCTTGGTGCCGGTCCCGTGCGCCTCGACCACGTCCACGTCCGCCGTCGTCAGCCTGGCGTCGGACAACGCCTGCGCGATCACCCGCTCCTGGGCGGGCCCGCTCGGGGCGGTCATACCGTTGCTCGCGCCGTCCTGGTTGACGGCGGTGCCCCGGATGACCGCGAGGATCGGCCGGCCGTTGCGGACCGCGTCCGACAGGCGCTCCAGCAACAGCACCCCGGCGCCCTCGCCCCACGCCACCCCGTCGGCGGTCGAGGAGAACGACTTGCACCGGCCGTCCGGCGACAGCCCCCGCTGCTTCGAGAACTCCACGAACGTGTCCGGCGGCACCAGCACCGTCACGCCCCCGGCCAGCGCCATCCCGCACTCGCCGTTGCGCAGCGCGCGTACCGCGAGGTGGACGGCCACCAGCGACGATGAGCAGGCGGTGTCCACCGAGATCGACGGGCCCTCAAGACCGAACGTGTAGGAAACCCGCCCCGACAGCACGCTCGGCGTGCTCGAGGTCAGCAACAGGCCCTCCACCGACTGCGGGATCGCGCCGTGGGTGAACCTGACCGAGTAGTCGTTGTACATGCACCCCGCGTAGACCCCGGTACGGCTGCCGCGCAGCGTCGCCGGGTCGATCCCGGCCCGCTCGAACGCCTCCCACGACGCCTCCAGGAACAACCGCTGCTGCGGGTCCGTGGCCAGCGCGTTGCGCGGGCTGATCCCGAAGAAGCCGGCGTCGAAGCTCGCCACGTCGTGCACGAAACCGCCGTGCCTGGTGTACGACTTGCCGGGAGCCTCCGGGTCCGGGTCGTAGACGTCCTCGTCCCAGCCCCGGTCGGCGGGGAACTCGGTGATGGCGTCCACACCGGACCTGACCAGGTCCCACAGTTCCTCGGGGCTGGACACCCCGCCCGGATAGCGGCAGGCCATCCCCACGATCGCTATCGGCTCGTGGCTGCGCGCCTGCGCGTCCGCCAGGCGCTGCCTGGTCTCGGCGAGTTCGACCGTGGCCCGCTTAAGGTAATCGCGGAGCTTTTCCTCAGTTGCCATGATCGGGTCCTTCCGCCATGCTCCGGTTGTCGATCAAGGCGAAGATCTCCTCGTCGGAGGCCGAAACGATCTTCTCGGCGGCGCCGTTCGCCGCGGTGCCACTGCTGCCGAACCGGGAGAGGGCGCTCTGCAGGATGGCGACCAGCCGTCCCTTGATCCCCTCGCCCTCCCCGTTGGCCGCCAGCAGCATCGACTCGACCTTCTCCACCGCGCCGCGCAGCGTGTCCTCGGGCGAGGGCGTCCGCGGGGCCAGGGACTGGAACAGGTGCTCGGCCAGCGCGCTGACCGTCGGGTGATCGAAGACGAGCGTCGCCGGCAACCGCAGCCCGGTGTCGGCGTTGAGTCGGTTGCGCAGCTCGACCGCGGTGAGCGAGTCGAAGCCCAGTTCGTTGAACGACTTGTCCACGCCGACGCGGTCGGCGCCGCCGTGCCCGAGCACCGCCGCCACGTGCGAGCGGACCAGGCCGGTCAGATGGTTGCGCGCGTCCGGCTCGGCCATGACGGCCAGCCGCTCGACCAGCGCCACCGGCCCGGCCGCGGACGCCGTGCCGTTCCTCGTGGAACCGCCCTTCTCCGCGGTACGGCGGGGCGCGCGCACCAGCCCGCGCAGGATCGAGGCGAGTTCCCCCGCCTCGGCCCGCAACCGCAGCGCCGCGGCGTCCCACCGGGCCGCCACGACCACGGCCTCGTCGGCCGGCGCGGTCAGGATGGCGTCGAAGAGTTCGAGGCCCTGCTCGGCGGTGAGGGCGGCGACACCGGCGCGCGACATCCGCACGACGTCGGCGCCGGACAGCTCACCGGCCATGCCGGTCTCCCACGCGCCCCACGCCACCGACACCGCGGGCAGCCCCAGGGCGTGGCGGTGCTCGGCGAGAGCGTCGAGGAAGGCGTTGGCGGCGGCGTAGTTGGCCTGCCCCGCGGTGCCGATCACACCGGCCACCGAGGAGAACAGGATCAGCGGACGGTCCCCGGCCAGCTCGTGCAGCCGCCACGCGGCGTCCGCCTTGGGCGCGAGCACGGTGTCCAGTTGCGTGGCCGACAGTCCGGCGACGGTCGCGTCGTCCAGGACCGCGGCCGTGTGCACGACCCCGGCCAGCTCCGGAATCCCGCCGACCAGCCTGCCCAGCGCGTCCCGATCGGAGACGTCGCAGGCGGCGATCGTGACGCGGGCGCCCAGCGACTCCAGCCGCCCGGCCAGCTCGGCCGCGCCGGGCGCGTCCGGGCCGCTCCTGGAGACCAGCACCAGGTCACGCACGCCGTGCCGGGCGGCCAGCCGCTCGGCCACCAGCCCACCCAGCGCCCCGGTGCCACCGGTGACCAGCACGGTCCCCTCGGCCAGAGCACTCGCCGGTGTTTGGTCGGGATCGGGAGCGAGGGCCGCTGTGTGGTCGGGAGCGGGGGCCGGCGAGCCCGGGTCCGCCGTGCCCGGGCCCGCCGGCGTCGCGCCCGCCGGACCCCCGGTCCGTCGGGTCAGGCGGGGAACCTGGAGGCTGCCGCCTCGGGCCCGCAGCTGGGGCTCGTCGGTGGCGGCCAGCAGTTCCCAGTCGGTGAAGCCCGCGTCCACGTCGGCCAGCGCGAACCGGCCGGGGTGCTCGGCCTGGGCGGAGCGCACCAGCCCCCACAGGGGCCCGGTGACGACCGCGGGTCCCCTGGTCACGAAGACCATCCGGGACTGCCAGAACCGCTCGTCGCCCACCCAGCCCTGCACGAGGTCGAGGGCCTGGTAGAGGGCGTCGTGCACGGAGTAGGGCAGGTCATCGGCGTCCGGCTCGAACGGGACCAGCACCGCCCCCGGCGCGTCCACGCTCATGTCGGCCAGCGAGGCCAGGTCGTAGTAGCGCTGCCCGCCGACCTCGTCGGCGAAGGCGTCGTAGCCGACCGTGGCCCAGGTGACGGCGTCGCGCTCGGGCTCGGGCACTTCCGTCCAGGTGACCGTGTAGGTCTCGGCGGCCGGGGCTGCGCCGGTGCGCGGGACGGCGCGCAGGGTCAACTCAGCCGTGGCGATCGGGGCGCCGGATAGGTCGTGCACGGTCAGGACGTGACGGTCCTGGCCCTGGGGCGTCAGCCGTACGCGGAGGGTGCGCGCGCCGCCGGTGCTCGCGTGCACGCCGCTCCACGAGAACGGCAGCAGCAGCGTGCCCGGCTCGCCCCCGGCGTCCAGCACCAGCAGGTGGAGGGCGGCGTCGAGCAGCGCGGGGTGCAGGGTGAACCGGTCGGCGCCCTCGCTGACGTGCTCGGGCAGCTCCACCTCGACGTAGGCGTCCTCGCCCGCGCGCCAGGCGGCACGAAGGCCCTGGAAGGCGGGGCCGTATCCGTAGCCGCGCTCGGCCAGCCGCTCGTAGGCGTCGTCGAGGTCCACACCCGTGGCGTCGGCAGGCGGCCACACGGTCAGCGACTCAGCCGTTGCGGGGGTGCTGGTTGACAGGGCGCCGGTCGCGTGGCGGGTCCATGGCGCGTCGGGGTCGCCCGCCGGGCGGGCGTGGACGGACAGGTCGCGGTGGCCGCCCTCGTCAGAAGCGCCGACGGTCAGCTGGATCTGGACCGCCTCCGTGGCGGCCAGACGCAGCGGAGCCTCCAGCGTCAGGTCCTCGACGGACGCGGCGCCCACCGTGGCCGCGGCCTCCAGGGCCAGCTCCACGAACGCGGTGCCCGGCAGCAGGACCGTGCCGTCCACGGCGTGGTCGGCCAGCCACGGGGTGGCGGCGAGCGAGAGCCTGCCGGTCAGCAGGTGCCCGTCGCCCGCCGCCAGCTGAACGGCCGCGCCGAGCAGCGGGTGGCGGGTGGCGTCCAGGCCGGAGGTGGACACGTCGGCGCCGGCCGTACCGTCGAGCCAGTAGCGCTGCCGCTCGAACGGGTAGGTGGGCAGCTCGGCTAGGGGGCCGGTGCCCAGGGCGGCGGGCCAGTCGACGCGGGCGCCGAGGACGTGCGCCTGGGCCAGCGCGGTGAGCAGGCGGGCACGCCCGCCGTCGCCGCGCCGCAGCGTGCCGGTGGCGCCGCCGGGGCGGCCGGCGGCGGTCAGCGTGTCCTGGACGTGGCCGGTCAGCACCGGGTGCGGGCTGGTCTCGACGAACAACGGCGTCCCCGCGAACGACTCCACCGCCTCCTGGAAACGGACGGGGTTGCGCAGGCTCGTGTACCAGTACTCGGCGGTCAGCTCGGTGTGCTCCACCGGGCCGCCCGCGTAGGAGGAGCAGAAGGCGACCTCGCCGGCGCGCGGCGCGATGCCGTCGAGGGCGGAGAGGATCTCCTCGCGCAGCGCCTCGATGTGCGGGGTGTGCGCGGCGTAGCCGATGGCGACCCGCCGGGCGTTCAGGCTCTCGCCGTGCGCGGCGGTGAACTCCTCCAGCGCGTCGGCGTCCCCGCCGACCACACAGCTCTCCGGCCCACTGTGTACGGCCAGCCAAAGCCGGCCCGCCCACGGCTCGATCAGCTCGCGCCCCCGCTCGGCCGGGACCGGCAGGGCGGTCATGCCGCCGCGGTCCCCGAGCCGCATCAGGGCCCGGCTGCGCAGAACCACGACCTTGGCCGCGTCCTCCAGCGACAGGGCGCCGGCCACGCAGGCGGCGATGATCTCGCCCTGCGAGTGCCCGACGACCGCCGAAGGCTCGACGCCCAGCGAACGCCACACCTTCGCCAGCGCCACCATCACCGCGAAGAGCACCGGCTGGATGACGTCCGAGCCCTCCAGCTTGCCCTCGGCGCGCAGCGCGTCCTCGACGGACCAGCCGGTGTGCGCCCTGAGTGCTGCGTCGCAGCGGCGCAGCTCGGTGCGGAAGACCTCGTCGGAGTCCAGCAGTTCGACGGCCATCCCGGCCCACTGCGAGCCCTGGCCGGGGAAGACGAAGACCGGCTGGACGTCCCTGTCAGCGACGCCGGTCACGAGCGCGGCGTGCGGCGTGCCTTCTGCCAGCGCGTCCAGGGCGGCGAGCAGTTCGCCGCGGTCGCGGGCGACCACGACGGCCCGGTGGGCGAACCCGGACTTCCTGGCCAGCGCCCGTCCGGCGGCGGCCAGGTCAGACGTTCCGGCGGCGACCTCACGCAGCTGAGCCCCCTGGGCCCGCAACGCGCTCTCGGACCTGGCCGACAACACCCAGGCCAGCAACTCCTGCCCAGCCGGCGACGCGGTCTCCGGGGCGTCCTGTTCCGGGCCGATGGGCGCGGGTTCTGGGGTGGTGGGGGCTTGTTCGATGATCAGGTGGGCGTTGGTGCCGCTGATGCCGAAGCTGGAGACCGCGGCCCGCAGCGTGCGGCCCTCGGGCAGGTCCACGGGTGAGGTCAGCAGCTTGACGTTCCCGGCCGACCAGTCCACGTGCGGGCTGGGCTCGTCGGCGTGCAGGGTGCGCGGCAGCACCCGGTGCTCCAGCGCCTGCACCATCTTGATGACGCCGCCGACTCCCGCCGCGGCCTGCGTGTGGCCGAGGTTCGACTTGAGCGAGCCGAGCCACACGTCGTCGTAGACCGACATGACGGACTCGGCCTCGATCGGGTCGCCGAGCGTGGTGCCGGTGCCGTGGGCCTCCACGACGTCCACGTCGGCGGAGGTCAGGCGGGCGTCGGCCAGCGCCTGGCGCATGACCGCCTGCTGGGCCAGCCCGCTGGGCGCGGTGAGGCCGTTGCTGGCGCCGTCCTGGTTGACCGCGCCGCCCCTGATGACGGCGAGCACGGGGTGGCCGTTGCGGCGGGCGTCGGACAGGCGCTCCAGCAGGAGCATCCCGGCGCCCTCCGCCCAGCCGGTCCCGTCGGCGTCCGCGGAGAAGGCCTTGCAGCGGCCGTCGCGGGCCAGCCCGCCCTGGCGGCTGAACTCCACGAACATGCCGGGCGTCGACATCACGGTCACCCCGCCGGCCAGCGCCATCGTGCACTCGCCGCGGCGCAGCGCCTGCGTGGCGAGCACGATCGACACCAGCGACGACGAGCAGGCCGTGTCCGTGGTGAGCGCCGGGCCGCGCAGGCCGAGCGTGTACGCGATCCGGCCGGAGACCACGCTCAGCGCGGTGCCGGTGAGCAGGTGGCCGTCGGCGACGCCGCCGGACAGGTGCAGCCGGGGACCGTAGTCGGGCGCCATCGCGCCCACGAACACGCCGGTCGCCGTGTCACGCAGCTCGGCCGGGTCGATCCCGGCGCGCTCGACCGCCTCCCAGCTGATCTCCAGCAGGAGCCGCTGCTGCGGGTCCATGGCGGCGGCCTCGCGCGGGCTGATGCCGAAGAAGCCGGCGTCGAAGCGGTCGGCGTCGTGCAGGAAGCCGCCGTGGCCGGTGTCGCTGGTGCCCGAACGGTCCTGGCCGGTGGCGAACAGCGCCGCCATGTCCCAGCCCCGGTTCGCCGGGAACTCGGTGATCGCGTCGGTGCCCTCGCTGACCAGCTTCCAGAGGTCGGCGGGCGTGGCCACGCCACCCGGATACCGGCAGCCCATCCCGACCACCACGACCGGGTCGTCGTCAAGCCGCGCCCGCTCCTGAACGGTCGCCCGCGGCGCCTCCCGCGCCAGCAGCGCGCGCAGGTGGTCGATCAGCTTCTGCGGGGTCGGGTGGTCGAACAGCAGGCTCGTGGGCAGCCGCAGCCCGGTGATCGAGCGCAGCCGGTTGCGCAGGTCCAGCGCGGTGGCGGACTCGACGCCGAGATTCTTGAACGTCCTGGAAGGCTCGATCCCGGCGGCGTCCTCGTGCCCGAGCAGCCCGGCGAGCGTGGCCAGCACCAGCTCCCGGACATCCCCGCCAAAGCCCGCAGCCTCACCAGCGTCCGCGTGGGAAGCGCCGTCGGCGTGGAGAGCACCGTCCGCGGAGTGAGCACCGTTCGCGTGGTGAGCGCCGTTCGTTTCGCCTGATGTGTGCGAGCGCGTCCCGCCGTTGAGAGCCGCGGCTCTTCCCGCCGGTACGGCAAGCCGGTGACGCCGCCGCTGGAACGGGTAGGTAGGCAGGTCGACCAGCCGCCCGCCCCCGCAGGGACCGGCCCAGTCGACCTCGGCGCCCCCCGCGTAGGCCTCGGCCAGCGACCGCATGACCCGCTCCGCCCCGCCGTCGTCGCGGCGCAGGGTGCCGACGGCGGACACCTCGCGCCCGGCGGCCTCGGCGGTCTCGCTGACCCCCGACACCAGCACCGGATGCGGGCTGCACTCCACGAAAACCCCGGCTTCGTGCTCCAGCGCGACCCTGACCGCCTGCCCGAAGCGAACGGGCCGCCGCAGGCTGGCATACCAGTAGGAGGCGTCCAGCTCGGCGGTGTCGATGGGGCGGCCGGTGAGCGTGGAGACGAAGGTGGTGCACGTGGATGCGGGCCGTACCGGGGCGAGGGCGGCGAGGACCTCGTCGCGGACCTGCTCGACCTCGGCGGAGTGGGAGGCGTAGTTGACCGGGATGATCCGGCTGCGGTACTCGGGCAGCCGGGACTTCAGCTCGGCGAGCGCCTCGTGCGGGCCGGAGACGACGAAGGACGTGGGCCCGTTGACGGCGGCGACGGCCAGGTGCCGGGAGATGCGCGCCATCGTGCTCTCGATCACGCCGAGTGGCGCGGCCAGCGACATCATGCCGCCCTTGCCGGCGATCCCGGCGATGGCCTTGCTGCGCAGCCCGACGACGCGGGCGGCGTCCTGGGCTGACAGGGCGCCGACGGCGGTGGCGGCGGCGATCTCGCCCTGGGAGTGTCCGATGACCAGGTCGGGACGGAGTCCGTGCGACTGCCAGAGCGCGGCCAGGCCGGTCATGACGGCCCACAGCGCGGGCTGGACCACGTCCACCCGGTCGAGGCCGGGCGCGCCGGGCTTCTCGCGCAGCACGTCCATGAGGTCGTAGTCGGTGAAGGGGGCGAGCGCGAGCGCGCACTCGGCGACCCGCTCGGCGAAGGCGGGCGAGCCGGACAGCAGCTCGCGGGCCATGCTCGGCCACTGGGCGCCCTGGCCGGGGAAGACGAAGGCGGTGCGCCCGGCGCCGGTGCCGGTGACGGCGGCGTCGTGCGGCAGGCCGTCGGCCAGCGCGCGCAGCGCCTCCTGCTTGGCGGCGCCGAGCACCACCGCGCGATGCTCGAAGCCGGCGCGGCTGCGCACCAGGCTCCACGCCACGTCGGCCGGGTCGGCCTCGACCTCGGCGAGCTGCTTGGCCAGCTCCTTCAGCGCGCCAGGGGAGCGTGCGGAGAACACCCAGGGGGCGCTGCCGTCGGACTCCGTGTGGACGGGCTGACGCCGGGAGCCGCCGATGCTGAGGCGTGGCGGCTCGGTGACGAGCAGGTGGCAGTTGGTGCCGCCCATGCCGAACGAGCTCACGCCGGCGACCAGGCGGCGCGCGGACCACGGGAGGGTCTCGGGCACGACGCGCAGGCGCAGCGAGTCGAAGGGGATCTCCGGGTTGGGCGTCTCGCAGTGGAGGCTGGCGGGCAGTTCGCGGTGCTTGAGGCTCAGCACGACCTTGAGCAGCCCGGCGATGCCCGCCGCGCCCTCCAGGTGGCCGATGTTGGTCTTCACCGAGCCGACCAGCAGGGGCTCGGTGGCCGGGCGGGCCTTGCCGTACACGGAGCCGAGGGCGGTGGCCTCGATCGGGTCGCCGACCTTGGTCCCGGTGCCGTGAAGTTCCACGTACTGCACGGCACCGGGCGCGACCCCCGCCTGAGCGCAGGCCAACTCGATGACCTCGGCCTGCGCCCGGCTGCTGGGGACGGTCAATCCCTCGCCGCCGCCGTCGTTGTTGACCGCGCCGCCCAGGATCACCGCGTGGATGACGTCCCGGTCGGTTACGGCCGCGGCGAGGGGCTTGAGCACGACGAGTCCGCCGCCTTCGCCGCGTACGTAGCCGTTGGCCCGCGCGTCGAAGGTGTGGCAGCGGCCGTCGGGTGACAGCGCGCCGAACTCGCCGATGGCGTTGGTGGTCTCGCCCAGGAGGTTGAGGTTGACGCCGCCGGCGACGGCCAGGCCGATCTCGCCGCGGCGCAGGCTCTCGCACGCCATCTGGACGGCCACGAGCGAGGAGGACTGGCCGGCGTCCAGGGTGAGGCTCGGGCCGCGCAGGCCGAGCAGGTAGGAGACCCGGTTGGCGATCATCGCCCGGTTGGCGCCGGTGTAGCCGTGGCGGCCACCGGCTCCCAGGGCCGCGAAGTCGTTGGAGATCGCGCCCAGGAACACGCCCGCCGCGCTGCCGCGCAGCTCCGCGGGCAGCACCCGCGCGTTCTCCAGGGCCTCCCAGGCCAGTTCCAGCACCAGACGCTGGTGCGGGTCCATGGCCGCGGCCTCGTTCGGGGAGATGCCGAAGAACGCGGCGTCGAAGCCCTCGACGTCCTCCAGGAATCCGCCGAAGCGGTAGCCGGCGGCGTTGGGCCACCGGTCCTCGGGGGCCGGGGTGACCGCGTCCACTCCATCACGCAGCAGGTGCCAGAACCGGGCCGGGTCGGCAGCCTGAGGGAGCCTGCAGGACATGCCGACGACGGCGATCCCAGCCAGCTGATTCGACTCACCAACCATCAATGCGCCACCTCAAGCCGGGGTATTGAATATTCGCGACTATTGGCCAGTAATTAAGACCCTAATCGCGGACTTTGCTGAGGCCCATGGAAGGACGGTGGCACGTAGTTACCGCAACTGTTGGCCGCCCAGCCACAGTTGACGGTGTGGGCACGGCTGGGCAATGAATGGCAACATGCCCGTAGAAGCTGCACTCACTTTCGGCCAGTTGTTCAGCTGGCGCGATATCGAGCGGCACCCGCACGACTGGATCCACGAGGCGAACCTGCCGGCGATGTGGGACCTGCGCGGGCTGACGCTCGACCGGGTGACCGCCGCGCTGAGCGCCCTGGTCGAGCGGCACGAGGCGCTGCGCACCACCTACCACGTGCGGGACGGCGTGCCGTACCAGAGAGTGCATGAGACGGTGGCGCTGCCGATCGAGCTCGTCGAGCGTGACGGCGGCGACCAGCAGGAGGCTGAGCGCACCGCGGCCGAGCTGATCGGGCGGCCCTTCCCCATGGAGGCGGACCTCAACTGGCGTGGGCTGCTGGTCAGCGTGAAGGGCGAGCCGAAGTTCCTGGCGCTGTCGATCTCCCACCTGATCCTGGACGCCTGGTCGGTGCAGCACCTGCGGACGCAGTTCCGCGCGCTGGTCAAGGACCCGGGCGCGACCGCCGAGCTGGGCCCCGTCCCGCGCACGCTGGCGTCGAGCCAGCGCGGGCAGGAGTGGGCGGCCCGCCGGACGGGCGCCGAGCGCCACTGGCGCGGCGTGCTGGAGGACGGGCTCATGGACGAGCTGCCCACGCTGCCCTCGCGCGCCTACCGCAACCGCCTGGAGGCGACGCTCCACTCGCGGCGCATCGGCGGGCTGGCCCACGCGGCCGCCAAACGGCTCGGCGTCACCGCGCCCGCCGTGGTCATGGCGCTGGTCGCGGCGGGCGTCGCCCGGCAGACCGGCGCGGACCGGGTCACGATGAGCCTGATGGCCTCCAACCGGTTCTCCGCCGGCAACCAGCGCGCCGTCGGCACGCTCAACCAGCTCGTCCCGGTCGTCCTGCCCGTCGACCAGGGCGCCACCCTCGCCGAGCACGTACGCGGGCTGCACTGGGCCGCCACCAAGGCTTACCGGCACGGCAGCTACGACATCGACCGCATGTCCGAGGTGGCCGCCGAGTACGGCAGGCCCGAGCACGGCTGCTGGTTCAACCACCTGCTGCGCTGCTGGTTCAACTACCTGCAGATCGACGACAAGGTCGCCGACCCGGCCGACGACAGCCCCGCCGAGCTGGTCTGGACGCCGCTGGCCCAGCAGTACGGCCAGCCGTTCCGCGTCCGTGTGCAGGTGCAGCGCGGCAGGACCTCGCTGCTGATGCTCGCCGACCCGGACGTCGTCCCCGCCGACGGCATGCTCGACATCCTGCGCGGCGTGGGCCACGGGGTCCAGCTGGCGGCCACCGGGCCGGAGGCCGGGCTCAAGGAGCTGTGGAGCGGCAAAGAGCTTGATCCGTCCCTTTTCCCGCGCGAGGCCGACGGGCCGCCGCGCTAGCCACTTCCGGGAGTCATACCGTGGCACGGACCCTGTACCAGTGGTTCGCCGACAGCGTCGCCCGCCACGGTGACGCCGTGGCGCTGGAGGTGGCCGGCGACCGGCTCACCTACGCCGAGCTCGACGAGCTGGCCGGGCGCATCGCCGCCGGCATCGGCGGCGACGGCCCGCGGGTCGGGCTGCGCGCCGACAGAACGGTGCTCGCCTATGCCGGTTACCTGGCGATCCAGCGGCTCGGACGCACGGTCGTGCCGCTGAACCCGGCCGCGCCGCAGGCCCGCAACGACACCATCGCCCGCTCCGCCGGACTCGTGCTCGCCACGCCCGCGCCCGCCGACCGAACCGTGCCCGCGGGCGCCCAGGATCCGGACGGCCTCGCCTACATCCTGTTCACCTCGGGCTCCACCGGCGTGCCCAAGGGCGTGCCGCTGCGCCACACCAGCGTGGACGCCTACCTGTCGTACGTGATCCCGCGCTACGAGCTGGGCCCCGGCTGCCGCGTGTCGCAGACCTTCGACCTGACCTTCGACCTGTCGGTCTTCGACATGTTCGCCACCTGGGGCAGCGGGGCGACGCTGGTCGTGCCGCTCAAGTACGACCTGCTCAAGCCGGTGACGTTCGTGACCAGGCACGAGCTGACGCACTGGTTCTCGGTGCCGTCGGTGGTCTCGGTGGCGGCGCGGCTGCGCCGGCTCGGCACCGGCACGATGCCGTCGCTGCGCTGGAGCCTGTTCTGCGGGGAGCCGCTGACGCTTCAGCAGGCCGACGCGTGGCGGGCGGCCGCGCCGCACAGCGTCCTGGAGAACCTGTACGGGCCGACCGAGCTGACCATCAGCTGCACCCAGTACCGCCTGCCCGCCGAGCGGGCCGACTGGCCGGAGCCGGCCAACGGGACGGTGCCGATCGGCGTGCCGTACCCGCAGGTGGAGCACACGGTCATGGACGGCGAGCTGTGCCTGAAAGGCGTGCAGCGCTTCCCCGGCTACCTCGACCCGGCCGACGACGAAGGGCGCTTCTTCGGCGAGTGGTACCGCACGGGCGACCGGGTGGCCTGGGAGGACGGGCTGCTGGTGCACCACGGGCGGCTGGACCAGCAGGTCAAGATCGCCGGGCATCGCGTGGAGCTCGGCGAGATCGAGGCGGCGCTGCGCCTGCAGCCGGGCGTGAGCGAGGCCGTCGTACTGGCCCTGCCCGGCGCCGACGGCGAGCTGGTCCTGGAGGCCGCCTGCACGGGCGCGGGCGTCGACACCGCCACCCTGCTCAGGGGCGTCGCGCAGGTCCTGCCGCGCTACATGGTGCCGCGCGCGGTGACCGTCCTCGACGAGCTGCCGCTGAACGGCAACGGCAAGGTCGACCGGCGCGCCCTAGCCGATATGTACGGCCAGCGCCTCCCATAGCGAGCCGACCGTGGCGAACGTCTCCTCGTCCAGGATGTCGTCCGGCAGCGCGACCGCGTAGCCGTTCTCGATGTCGACGAGCAGCTGCACCACGCCCATCGAGTCGAGCCCGAGCCCGGCCAGCTCGTCGCGGGCCGAGAACGCGCCGGAATCGGCGTACGGCAGGTGCGGACGCAGGAGACGCTGAAAGTCAGCAGGTATTTCCAACATATGCCACCTCGCAATAAATCTGCCTACCACTAACCGTCCCCTATTCCTAAGGGGAACCGCTAGTGGCAGCTTCTCGCTATCCCCTAGCGGCCACCGCGCACCCATTGTGGTAACCCCAGAGAAACCCAATTCTGAAAGCGTGAAGACTGCGAAGCTGTGCTGGGGCCAGCGCTACATGTGGCTGCGATTCCACCAGCTACCCCCTGCTCACCGCCACGAGACGCACGTCGTGCTCAGGCTGGGCGTGCACGAGGGCATCACGCTGGCCAACTGCCGGGCCACGCTCACGTACCTGGCCCGCCGGCACGAGGCGCTGCGCACGACCTTCCACCTCGACGGCGACGGCGACCCCTACCAGAAGGTCGACCCCCCTGGACCGGTCCGGGCGATCGAGGTGACCACCGAACGGGACGGCACCCCGTCGCCCGCCGAGGTGGTCGAGGACCTGTCGAGCCGCCCGTTCGACCTTGAGTCCGAGTGGCCGATCCGGGCCTGCGTGATCACCACCGGCGGCGTGCCCAAGCAGATGGTCGTGGTGCTCAACCACCTGGCCGTCGACGTCTGGACGATCGGCGAGCTCAAGCGGGAGCTGCGGATGCAGCGCGCCGGCTTCGCCGGCCGCCGCCCGGCCGCGATCCAGCCGGTCCGGCACCAGCCGGCCGACCTGGCGCGCTACGAGGCCTCTGCGGAGGCGGCCGTGACCGCCGCCCGCGCGGTCGCGCACTGGGAGAACGAGATCGCCCAGCTCCCCTACGACCTGTTCGCCGCCCGGCGCACCCGCCCGGCCGGCCCGCCGGCCCGCCACGCGACGCTCATCTCCCCCGCGCTCCTGCCCGCCTCCCGCGAGCTGGCCGCCACGCACCGGGCGTGGCCGTCCCTCATCCACCTGACCGCCTACACCGCGACCATGGCCGCCTACACCGGCGGCGACACCGTCGGGCACCTGTCGTTCGTCGGCAACCGCGACGCCCACCCCTTCGGCGACGTGCTCACCTGCATGTTCTCGCCGACGCTCGTGCGGGTGGACTGCTCGGGCGACCCCACGTTCGGCGAACTGCTGGCGCGCGTCTCGGCCGCGTTCACGCTCGCCCGCGAGCACGCCTACCTGCCTTACGACGAGGTGGTCGAGCTGCTGTCCCGCGAGGGCTCACGCCGCGCCCATCCGGTACGGCTGGCCTCGGAGTTCAACTTCATCAAGCAGGCCTCCCGCGAGTACAAGGGCACGCGGACCGCGTTCACCTCGAACCCGGTGCCCGAGTCGTGGGCGCACACCGGCACCGACACCTACGTCCGGGTGGACGAGTGGAAGGACGCGGTGGCGGTCTCGCTGCACGCGGCCTCCTCGGTCATGGACGGCGACGCGGTGGAACGGTTCCTGCGCGGCTTCGAGGCCGTGCTGCTGGCCGCCCGCGACGACGGCCTCCGGCTCTCCGAAGCGGCCCGGCTCGCGGGCTTCACCCCGCCGGAAGGCGAAACGCCGGGGTGTGGAGGCGCGCGGCCGTACCTCGGAACCTCGGACGCCGACCCGGCGGCCGAGCAGGATCTCGCGGAGATCGTCCGGCAGGTGAACGGCCTGCGGAAGACGGATCTCACGCGCAGCTACACGCTCGCCGGCGGCCGCGCCCTGCGGATCCCGCGCGTGCTCGCAGAACTGGGCGCCCAGGGCTGGACCGGACTCGACGTCTGCCAGCTCGCCGGTCCCACGCCGCTCCGGGCGCTGGCCCGACGGCTCGTCCCCCTTTCCACGCAAGATCGGAACAGACTCGGAGTGGTCACATCATGAGCGTTTCCAAGCACCACGAGCTGGTGGCGTCCGAGCAGGAGCTCCGCGACGTCGTCAACCGCGAGCTGGCCGGCACCGGCACCGGCTCCGACCTGGTCATCATGGGTGGCCACTTCATGCTCTTCGAGAACGAGGAGGGCAAACTGGTCTCGGGCATCATCGAGGAGCAGGACTCCGAGGTGATGAAGCGCCGCATCGCCGGCCGCGTCGGCATCTTCCCCGCCTACACCTGGCGGATGTCGGTGGACCTGCTGCACGACCACCCCGAGGCCCGCCTGCTGCTGCTCATCAACGACTGGCAGTACGTCCCCCAGAACGGCCGGCCCGCCGGCGAGCTGCGCGCCGAGTACTACGAGGGCTTCAACCAGCTCCCCTCCTCCTACGAGAAGGAGCTGCGCAGCGTCGGCCTGTCCCCCGACAGCATGCTGCCCAGCAGGAAGCACCCGCTGGCCTTCCCCGAGACCTGGCTCAAGTACCGCTTCCAGAAGACCGCCGCCAAGCTCGTCAAGCAGGGCCGCCTGGAGAAGCGCTACCTGGAGTCCGGCGAGAGCAAGCCCGAGGTCTCCTTCCTCGACGACAACGGCAACTACCGCACGCTGATGAGCTGCGGCATCACCGGCTGCGCCGGCGAGATGACCGAGATGGTGGCCGAGGTCTACAACGCCGGCTACCGCACGCTGCTCGTCTACGCGCCCGGCGAGTGCCTGAACCCCGTCGAGACCGGCGTCGACATCGCCCTCAGCCTGTACGGCCTGCCCGGCATGACCGTCATCATCACCGACCCGGGCGGCAGCGGGGAGATGTCGGCCGACGAGATCTTCGGTGGACTCGTCACGGTGTGCACCATCAGGAGCTGATTCCGTGAACATCATCTACCTGGACAACTGCGCCACCACGCGCGTGGACGAGGAAGTCCTCGACGCGATGCTGCCCTACCTGCGCGAGGACTTCGGCAACCCGTCCTCACCGCACGTCCTCGGCAAGCGGGCCCGCCGCGCGGTCGACCTGGCCGCCGCGTCGGTGGGCGAACTGCTCGGCGCCGACCCGAGCACGATCGTCTTCACCTCGGGCGCGACGGAGAGCAACAACATCGCCCTGCTCGGCCTGTTCGAGCACGAGGACCGGGCGCCGGTCAACGCGGTCTTCTGCCCGACCGACCACAAGTCCTCGCTGTCGATCGGAAGCGCGCTGGCCGCCCGCGGCGTGGACACCAGGACGATGGCGGTGCGCGAGGACGGCCAGGCCGACCTGGCCGACCTGCGCGCCAAGCTCGACGCCCACACCCGGGTGGCCACCGCGGCCTGGGTCAACAGCGAGATCGGCACCATCCAGCCGATCGCCCAGATGGCCGCGCTCTGCCACGAGGCCGGCGCGCTGCTGCACGTGGACGGCGCCCAGGCGGCCGGCCGCATCCCGATCGACGTGAACGCGGAGGGCATCGACACCCTGTCGCTGTCCGCCCACAAGGTGCACGGCCCGAAGGGCGTCGGCGCGCTCTACGCGCGCCGGGAGGTGCGCCGCAGACTGCGCCCCGTCATGTACGGCGGCGGCCAGCACGAACTCCGCAGCGGCACGATCCCCACCCATTTGGTCGTCGGCCTGGGCGCGGCCTGCCGGCTGGCCCAGCGGCGCCTGAACGACAACTGGACGGCCATCACGCGCCTTCGTGAGGTGGCGCTGAAGGTGCTGACGGACAGGGTGCCGGGGTTCCGCTTCAACGGCGACCCGAACATCTCGGTGCCCCATGTCCTGAACGTGGTGTTGCCCGGGGTGCGGGGCGAGAGCCTGGTCGCCGGGTTGCACCGGGTGGCGTTGTCGACCGGGTCGGCGTGCAACTCCGACTCGCAGGAGCCGTCCTACGTGCTCACCGCGATCGGCGTCGCGGCCGACGACGCCAACAGCTCTGTGCGCATCTGCCTTTCTCCCCAGCTGTCCGAGGAGGACCTGGTGACGGGGTTGGAGCTCGTGTGCGAACGCGCCAGAGGCCTGGCCGAGGTGGTCACCGGCGCCTCCACCCACTACCGCTGACCCCTTGCAAGGGCAACCCCAACCCTGGGGCGACACACGCGGAGCTGCGGCCTTGGGAGTTGTGCCCCGATGGGGAAGCGCACGCGGAAGCGCGGCCTTGGGGTTACAACCCGAAAGGGACTGCCCGGAGGCACCCAAGCAGGTCAGCGGGTAGCCCGGATCCGGGGTTGTGAGGGTGTGAAAAGGCCCGACGGCCGGTTAGGGGCGTCGGGCCGGGAAGGGAGGTGGGGTCAGTGGCCGTTGGCGAGGAACTTGCGGGCGGCCTGGACGCCGGCCTGGAAGCGGCTGGTGGCGTCGAGGTCCCGCATGAGGGTGGCGATGTGCCGGCGGCAGCTGCGCACGGACATGCCGAGCTTGCGGGCCACCACCTCATCGGTGTACCCCTTGGCCATCAGGGCGGCGATGGACTGCTGGAGGTCGTCGGCGACGTCGGCGTACCCCGCCTCGATGCCTTCCAGCGGCGTGGCCGTCTCCCAGAGGTGGTTGAACAGGTCCAGGAAGAACTGGGCCACGCCCTGGTTGTGCACCCGCGCCACGTTCGCCTCGCCGTCGGCCACGCCGAAGAGCACGACGAGCGAACGGTCGAAGACGATCGCCGAGCGCGGGATGTGGCTGACGGTGTAGACCGTGGCCCCCGCCTCGGTCAGCCGCTTCATCTTCATCCGGGTGGCGAGGTCGGCGCGGTTGCGGTGCTGGCAGATGATGCGGACGGAGATGCCGCGCCCGAGCAGCGTCAGGTAGGTCTGGGCGAGCTCGTCCCCGTCGATCCCGCTGGACTGCAGCACCAGGACCTCGTCGCGGCAGGCGTCACCGGCCATCTTCAGGAAGCCGCGCACCTCCATGCTGCCCACCAGGTAGTCGATGGAGCCGCCGGGTGTGGCGCCGTCGCCGACGTAGTCCCCGCGGAAGACGTCGATCCGCTCCCTGATCTGGTCGATCAGCTCCCGCCGCTGGTAGATCTCCCGCTCCACGAAGGACACGAGAGAGGCGGCGGCCACCTCGGGGTCGACGGGCAGGAACCGCTGGCCGCGCCCGTCGCCGGGTCGCAGCAGGCGGCTGCCGACGAGCTGGTCCACCGCCTCCCGCATCTCATGGATGCCGATGCCCAGGTCGGCCGCGGCCACCTCGACGGCCTCGATCGCCCCCTTACGCGCGGCATACCGGTATACAGCCGAAACGTGGTCCCCCTCGACCGGCGCCCGTCCCGTGAAGAACGCACTCGTCGTCATGATCTACCTCCCCTGTTCTGCGAACTGCTCGGCCACCGAGATCACGTACTGGCCGTACGCGGACTTCTCCAGTGCGACGCCGAGCCGGTGGCAGGCCTCGGCGTCGATGTATCCCATGCGCAGGGCGATCTCCTCGAGACAGGCGATCCGGACCCCCTGGCGCTGTTCCAGAAGCTGCACGTACTGCCCGGCCTGGAGCAGGGACTCGGGTGTCCCGGCGTCCAGCCAGGCGAAGCCGCGGCCGAGGTCGACCAGCGTGGCCTTGCCGCGTCGCAGGTAGTCGCGGTTGACGTCGGTGATCTCCAGCTCGCCGCGCGCGGACGGGGCGAGGTTCTTGGCGATGTCGACCACGTCGTTGTCGTAGAGGTACAGGCCCACGACCGCGCGATTGGACTTGGGTACGGCCGGCTTCTCCTCCAGGGAGAGCAGGCGGCCGTCGGGGGCGGTCTCGGCGATGCCGTACCGCTGGGGGTCGCTGACCGGGTAGCCGAACAGCACGCAGCCGTCCACGTCCTTGCACTCCTGGCGCAGCACGCCCTGGAAGTCGTAGCCGTGGAAGACGTTGTCGCCCAGGATGAGGGCCACGCCGTCGTCGCCGATGTGCTCGGCGCCGAGGACGAACGCCTCGGCGATGCCGTTGGGCTCGGGCTGTTCGGTGTAGTCGAGGCGCAGGCCGAGCTGGGAGCCGTCGCCCAGGAGCCGGCGGATCTGCGGCAGGTCCTCCGGAGTGGTGATGACCAGGATGTCCCGGACGCCGGCCAGCATGAGCACCGACAGCGGGAAGTAGATGAGCGGCTTGTCGTTGACCGGGAGGAGTTGTTTGGAGACGGCCAGCGTCGTCGGCAGCAGCCTCGTGCCGCGCCCGCCGGCGAGGAGAATCCCCTTCATCGTGGTCCGCCTTTCGCTCGGTACCACTGGACGGTCGCGGCCAGCCCTTCGGCGAAGGGCACCTCGGGCCGGTAGCCCAGACCGCGGATCTTGGAGTCGTCGAGCGAGTAGCGCCGGTCGTGGCCGGGCCGGTCGGCGACGTGGTCGATCATGTCGGGGCCCGCGTCGCAGGCCCGCAGGAGCAGGTGGGTGAGCTCGTGGTTGGTGAGCTCGTGGTTGGTGAGCTCGGTGCCGCCGCCGATGTTGTAGACCTCGCCGGGCGCGCCGTTCTCGGCGACGAGGAGGATGCCTCTGCAGTGGTCGTCCACGTGGACCCAGTCGCGTACGTTGCGGCCGTCGCCGTACAGGGGGACCTTCTTGCCGGCCAGGAGGTTGGTGACGAAGAGCGGGATGAGCTTCTCGGGGTACTGGCGCGGGCCGTAGTTGTTGCCGCAGCGGGTGATGCGCACGTCCATGCCGTGGGTGCGGTGGTAGGCGAGGGCCATGAGGTCGGCGGCGGCCTTGGCGGCGGCGTAGGGCGAGTTGGGCTTCAGGGGGCAGGTCTCGTCCCAGGAGCCGGTGTCGATGGAGCCGTACACCTCATCCGTAGATATCTGGATAAATCGCCCCACTCCGGCGTCCAGTGCGGCCCGCAGCAACGCCTCGGTGCCCACGACGTTGGTGCGCACGAACTCCGCGGCGCCCGCGATCGAGCGGTCCACGTGGGTCTCGGCGGCGAAGTTCACCACCATGTCGTGGCCGGGGACCAGTTCGGCCAGCAGCCCCGTGTCGCACACGTCGCCCTTGACGAAGCGCACCCTCGGGTCCGCCGGCACGTTGGCCGGGTCACCGGCGTAGGTCAGCTTGTCCAGCACGGTGACCCGCCCGGCCTGGCGGCCGAGCAGGTGCCTGACGTACGCGGATCCGATGAAGCCGGCCGCGCCGGTGACGAGGGTGCGCATGGCGATCAGGTCCCCGCTCTCGTACGCCGGCTGAAGAGGATGAGCGCGGCGCCCAGCAGCAGCGCGGCCATCGCGGACAGCACCGCCAGTTCGGGGAGCACCGCGAGCAGGCCGGTGCCCGGCCGCGACAGCGCGAGCAGCGCGTCCATGCCCCACGCGTGCGGGAAGAAGTGGCCGATCGTGTTGAGCGTCTCGCCCGCCGCCTCGCGCGGCCACAGGCAGCCGCCCAGCATGCCGAGCACGACGCCGAGCGACGGGCCGATGGCCGGGGCCTGGTCGGGGTTGTTCAGCAGCGTGCCGACCAGGATCGCCGCCGCCGTCGCCACCAGCGCGAACACGCCCACCACCGCGGCCACGCCCAGCGGGTCGCCCCACCGCACGCCGAAGGCCAGCGAGCTGACCACCACGATGAGCACGGCCTGCGCGATCGCGACCGCGAAGCGGCTCAGCGCCTCGCCCATGAGCACGGCTCCGCGCCGCACCGGCGCGGTCAGCGCCCGCTGGAGCATGCCGAGGCGGCGGCTCTCGACCATGGCGGCGGCCACGGCCATGGAGTTGATGAAGGTGAACAGGAGCAGGTTGGCGGGGGCGGTGTAGGCGAAGCCGCGGGGTTCGCCGCCGGGCGACTCGGTGTCGACGACGGTGACGTGGCCGGTCTGCGACTGCGCCTGCCGTACCAGGTGGGCGGCTTGCTGGGGGGTGGAGCCGGCGTGCTCGGCGGCGGCTGTCGCGGCGAGGACGCCCGAGACGCGGCCGACGGCGACCTCGATCGCGGCGCGCGCGGCGACTCCGCTGCCGTTGTTCTCGGTCGCGACGAGGTCGAGGCGGGACGAACCGGGGGTGACCACCAGGCCGGCGGCCAGCGAGCCCTCGCGCACGCCCGACTCCAGCTCGGACTTGGCGGCCACGGGGGTGATCTCCAGGTCGGGGTGGCGGCGGAGCTCGGCCAGCACGGCGGCGGTGACCGTGTCGGTGGCAGTGTCGGAGGCAGTGTCGGTCGCAGTGTCGGAGGCAGTGTCGGTCGCAGTGTCGCCGCCGGGCGCGACGACGCCGACGGGCAGCCGCTCGCCGACGGTGCCGCCGCCCAGCGCCATGCCGACGAAGATGATCGAGACGAACGGCATGACCGCCATGAAGAACAGGCCGGTCCTGTCGCGGGTGTGGCGGCGCAGATTGGCCAGCACGAGCGCCAGCACGGGACGGGGCCTCATCCGAGCAGTCCCTTCTTGAGTCCCACGGCGGCCAGGCCGCCCGCGGTGAGCGCGATCGCGCACAGGACGCCGATCGGCAGCGCCACGCTGGCCAGTCCGTCGCCGGAGCCGGCCAATCCGATCAGCGCGTACGAGGTCCAGCCGTTGGGCGTGAACAGGGCCACGACCTGCAGGGCGTCGGGCAGGTTGGGGATCGGCACCAGGCTGCCGCCGAAGAAGGCGGCCACGAACGAGACCGCCATGATCACACCGTCGGCCTGCGCGTCGGTCTTGACCCGGCTGGCGACCAGCATGGTGATCGCGGCGGCGGCCAGCACGTGCGCGCACAGCACCGCGAAGACGGCCACCGGGTCGCCCCACGTGGTGCCGAAGATCAGTGTCGAGGAGGCCCAGGTCACGCAGACGCCGAAGAGCGCGAGCGCGAAGCCCACGATCGCCTTCCCCGCGACCGGCACCCAGGGGGCCAGCGGTCCGGCGCGCATCCGGTTGAGCGTGCCCAGCTTGCGCTCGGTGAGCAGGCTGCGGAAGGAGGCGCCCACCACGAAGAATGCGAACAGCGCCGCCATGCCGGCGCCGTAGTAGACGGAAAGGTCCACCTTGCCCCCGGCGAGCGGGTCGCTCACCACGGTCAGCGGTTCCGCCGGGCCCGCGGCGAACCGCTCCGTCAGCGCCCTGGACTCCACCATCACCGCGATCCGCTCCACCAGCGACCTGGCCACCACTCCGGCCAGCGGCGACTCGGGCGTGGTGAGCACGGAGACCTGTCCCGAGCCGCCGGCGCCGACCGTGCGGCTGAAGTCGCGGCCGAACACGATCGCCGCGCCGACGCCGCCGTCGTCCACGGCCCGCCGCGCCGCCTGCTCGCTCGGCAGGTCGCGCAGCGTGAGCACGCCCTTGAACTGCTCCGCCGCGGCGATCTCGCGCCGCACGTCGGCGGGCAGCGGACCGCGGTCGAGGTCCACGACGCCGACGGTCGCGCGCAGCGGTGGGTCGTCGCCGCCGAGCGCCAGCCCGAACAGCGTGGCCAGCGCCACCGGCACGATGACCGCGATGATCAGCGCGGTGCCGTCCCGCAGCCGCGTACGCAGCTCCAGGGCGCTCACTGTAAGCAGGGGTCGCATCATCCTCAGTCCCTGAGCGTGCTGCCGGTCAGGTGGAGGAAGGTCGCCTCCAGGTCGGGTTCGATGACCTCGGTGGCGGTGACGGTGGCGTAGCCCTCCACGGCGGTGATGAGCGCGGGAAGCAGGTATCGGCCACCCTCGGCCAGCAGGCGCACCGAGCTGTCGCCGGTCCTGGCCGCCTCCAGCACGCCCTCGACGGTACGGAGCTTCGCGAAGGCGGCGTCCACGTCGCCGTCGAGCACCAGCTCGATCTTGTCGGCGCTGCCGACCATGGCCACGAGCTCCTGCCGGGTGCCTTCGGCGACGATCTGGCCGTGGTCGATGATGGCCACCCGGTCGCAGACGCGCTCGACCTCCTCCATGTAGTGGGAGGTGTAGAGCAGCGCCATGCCCTCGGCGACCAGGTGCTCGACGCCGTCCAGGATGGCCTTGCGGCTCTGCGGGTCCACGCCGACGGTGGGCTCGTCGAGGATGAGGATCTCGGGGCGGTGCAGGAGGGCGGCGCCGATGTTGATGCGCCGCTTCATCCCGCCGGAGTAGGTGTCGAGCTTGCCGTCGGCGCGGTCGGTGAGGCCGACCAGCTCCAGCACCTCGGCGACGCGACCGGCCAGCTGCTTGCGCGGCAGGCCGAACAGGCGGCCGAAGAAGCGCAGGTTCTCCCGGCCGGTCAGCTCGGGGTAGAGGGCGATCTCCTGGGGCACGTAGCCGATCTTGGCTTTGGCGCGCAGCGGCTCGCGGCCGAGGTCCACGCCGCCGACCGTCACGCCGCCGGAGTCGGGACGCAGCAGGCCGACCAGCATGGAGATGGTCGTGGTCTTGCCCGCGCCGTTCGGGCCGAGCAGCCCGTACGCCTCGCCGGGCGCGATGGAGAAGCCGACGTCCCGTACGGCGACGACGTCGCCGTAGCGCTTGCTCAGGCCGTGGCAGGACAGGGTCGCGCTCACGGGTTCCACCCCTTAGCGTCCACGGGCTCGCCCTTGTCGGCGCGGTTGCCCCAGATGGTCTGCCGGTCGAGATCGCAGCCGAGCTGGTAGTCGAGCGGGCTGTTGCCGCTGATGCGGTTCCACAGGATGTGGTTGTCCAGGGCGTCGTCGCCGCCCCAGTCCTTGGAGGAGCCGACGGTGAAGGCGGCGCCCATGACCGACTCGCCGCTCGGATGGTTGCCGTGGATGCGGTTGTCCACCACGCTCACCCGGTGGGTGCCGATCAGCGCCAGACCCACGCCGGAGATCGGCGGCCCGGCCGCGCCGAGCCCGTCGGGCTGGATGCCGGCCGCCAGGTTGTTGCCGAACAGCTCGTTGCCGGCCACCAGGCAGTCGCTGACGCCGCCCTCGGGCTCGCCCTCGTAGACCTGGTTGAGCAGCATGATGCCGATCGCGTTCTCGTGGCAGGAGTTGCGCAGCACCCGGGTCCGCGAGGAGTTGTCGACGAAGATGCCGAACGCGTTGCGGAGCACCTCGTTGCCGGTGACCTCGCCGCCGGCGTCCGGGCAGAAGCTCAGCGCGATGCCGCCGTACTGGGTGCCGTAGGCGCGGCAGGCCACGACCTCGCACCCGCTCGACTCGCGCAGGTAGACGCCCCACACGGCGTTGTCGGCGGCCTCCACCTCACGGACCGAGACGCCTGTCACCGTGTGGGCGTAGACGCCGGCGCCGGTGAAGCCGCGCACGGTCAGGCCGGAGACCTTCAGGCGGGCGACGCCGTTGGCGCTGATGCCGCTCAGCACGCTCGCGTCGGCGTCGTGCAGCTTGGGGATGTCGGGCAGCACGTCGCCGCCCGGGACCAGGACCGTCCTGCCCATTCCGGCGCCGCGCAGCGTGACGTCGTCGTGCCTGATCCAGACGGTCTCCGCGTAGACGCCTTCCTCAAGGAGGATCTCGGCTCCGGGGCCCGACTCGTCGAGTGCGCGCTGGATGGACTCACCCGGCTTGACCACGTGCATCACTGGGTTCCCTTCCGACGGACGTAAACGATCGCGAGGGAGACGAACAGGCCGGAGCCGTGGCCCCAGCGGGCGGCGCCGGTGACGCGCCCCGCGTGCGGCGGGAGCCGTACGAGGGCGGCCTTCTCGCTGGCGCCGCTGACGGTGAAGACCGCGCGTCCGGGCAGGTCGAGACCGGTGGAGGCGATCAGCTCCGCGGCGGCCTCGTCGAGCAGGCGGCCGGCCCAGCCGGCCGGCCGCTCGCCGGTCTCCTGGAAGTCGTGCCAGCTGAAACCGGGCGGGCGGCCGCCCACGGCCTTGATGAAGCTCTCCTTGACCGAGAAGGTCGGCCCGCCGCCGCCCATGACGCGGTCGAACGTCTCGCCACCGCGCCGGGCGGCCGTGGCGAGCCGGTCGGCGGCGACGATGTCGACCCCCAGGAGGACGGCGGGCAGTTTCATGAGCCTGCCTCCGGAGTGAGCATCGCAGGGAGCGCCAGCGACCGAGGAGCGGAGCGCAGGAGGCAGGCGGGCAACACAGTCATGCCAGCGCCCCCGCACAGCGCCCGGCGAAGCCTTCCAGCGCCGCGGTGTACTCGTCGCCGCGCTCGATCATCGGGATGTGGCCGCTGTCCTCGACGACCACGATCTCGACCGGGTAGTCGGCCAGCACGTCCAGCCACGGGTCGACCGGCGTCATGCGGTCGTGGCGGCCCCAGATGTAGATCGACGGGCAGGCCACCCGGTCGAGGGCGGGCTTGACCTGGTAGGTGCGGGTGGCCTTGAGGCTGCGGGCCATGCTGACCATCGACTCCGGCTGACGCAGCATCTCGCCGACCTCGTCCTTGCGCTCGTCGGAGAAGGCGCGCGAGCGGTCGTGGAAGAGCGCGGCCAGCATACGGTCGCCGAACTCCTGGCCGAAGGGCTGCACGCTGCCGCGCCGGTCGAAGCTGAGGCCGACGTCCGGGTCCGGGGTCAGGCCGGGGGCGCCGCTGACCACGATGCCGCGTACCCGCTCGGGGTAGCGCCCGGCCAGGTCGATGGCGACCAGCCCGCCGAGCGAGTTGGCGCAGACGATCACCTCGCCCGCGCCCGCCTCGTCACAGGCGGCCAGGAAAGAGTCGCCGAGCCGCTCGATCGAGCCAGCCACCCGGCGGTCGAGCGCGCAGATGGCCTCGTGGGTACGGAGCACCGGCCAGCCCTGCTCTTCCAGGCGGCGGTAGGGGTGCTCCCAGATCCAGCCGCCGGCGAACAACGCGGACATGAAGACGACGGCCGGCCTGGACCCGCCGTCCAGCCGGTGCTCGGTCGTGAAGTCGGTCATCGGGGCTCCGTTCACAGTAGGGAGGCGTCGTCGGGGATCCATCCGCAGCCGCAGGCCGTACCGGTGCCGACCGGGACGACCGACTCGCAGCTCGGGCAGCGTGCGTACTCCCGCGACTTGGCGGGGACCCAGATGCTCGTGTGGACGCGGGTGCACAGCCCGCTCTTGAAGAAGCGGCGCATGGCCCGCTGGTGCGGCCTGGCGTGCACGGCGCGTACCGATTCCGGCCGGTCGAAGGCGCTCAGGGTGTACTTGCGGTTGCCGACGTCGACGGTGGTCACGCCGAGGAAGCCGCGCGAGGCGCGCAGCGACTTGACGATCTCCACGCTGAGCAGGTCCACGTCGGCCGCCTCGGCGGCGTCGCGGATCTCCAGCCAGGTCAGGGAGAAGGCGCCGGGCCGGTCGGTGCGCCCGCTCGCCGCCCGCGCGCTCACCCCGAACTCGCGCACGTCATCGGCCTCCGGCACGAAGCGGGCCGAGTAGCCGAGCGCCTCGGCCAGCGCCAGCCGGTCGAAGACGCGCCGCACCCGCCCGTCGGCCGTCACCAGGTCGGTGCCGGACACGCGGGCGGCGCCGCCGGTCGCGGGCATGCCGAGGTAGGCGGCGCGGTGGTCGGCGGTGAGCGTCCAGGAGACGGTCACGCCGTCCTCGTCGCCGGTCACCGTTTCGACCTCGAAGCGCAGGCCCTTGAAGCTCTCCATGAGACCGGCGACGTGCGCGGCCAGTTCGTCGCCGCTCAGCGGCCCGCCGGAGTCGGGGTCCTCGTAGTGGGTGACGGAGCCGGCCACCATGGCCGCGTCCTCGCGCCGCCACGCGTCCAGGTGCTCCTCGGCGATCTTCCTCGCGTCCATCAGTCGTCCTCCGGAAGCCGCGCGGCCGCGACCGCGACCGCCAGCGCGTGGCCGTCGGTGTGGCTGAGCGAGATGCGGATCCGCTCCCCCGACCTCGCCCGCGCGGTCAACTCCCCGCTCAGCTGTACGGCCGGCGGATGCCCGTCCAGGCAGGCCGCCGACTGCTCGCACACGGGCGTGGGCCGGGGCAGCACCTCGACCGAGCCCAGGAGCTCCGCGGTCGGCGGCAGGTCCAGCAGCCGCAGGACCGCGTACTTGCCCGCGAGCCGCCCGGCCCAGTGCTGCAGCGTCCGGCCGGCGCCCGACCTGACCCGCTCGGCCGGGGTGTAGACGGCGTCCAGCGCCATCGCCCCGACCAGGTCCTGCGGCCTGGTGAAGTCGGCGAATCGGACGAGCGCGCTGCCCCACCGGTTCACGCCGCCACCTCCCTGGCCAGCCGGCGCAGCGTGCTGGGCTCGGCCATGCTGAGGCAGCGGGCGCCGGAGCGGCGGGAGAGCCCGGCGAGCACCTTGCTGTCGCCGACCTCGACGCTCGGGCCGAGCGCGTCGACCACGGCCACGGTGCGCGTCCACAGGACCCGCCCGGTGAGCTGGCCGACCAGCGCCCGCCTGATGACGTCCAGGTCGGTGGTGGGTTCTGCGGTGATGTTGGGCACCACCGGCACGAGCGGCGTACGCATCTCGGCCACCTCGACCGCGGCGCTCCACTCGGGCACGGCCGGGTCCATGAGCGGCGAGTGGAAGGCGTTGCCCACCGACAGCTCCACGATCTTGCTGGCCGAGGTGGCCAGCTTGGCCAGGCGGTCGAGCGCGCCCATGGCGCCGGAGACCACGACGTGGCCCGGCGCGTTCTCCAGGCCGACGACGAGCGGCTCGTCCGGGCCCGCGGCCCACCCGACCATCTCCTCGACCTGCTCGACCTCAAGGCCCATGACCGCGTGCATGCCGCCGATGACGTTCACCCGCGACATCAGCCGGGCGCGCAGCTCCACGAGCCGGGCGGTCTCGGCCAGGTCCAGGACGCCGGCGGCGTAGAGCGCGCTCAATTCGCCGACGCTGTGCCCGGCGACCACGTGCGGCTGGAATCCCTCTTCCTCCAGTACGGCGTGCGTGGCCAGGTTGCAGGCGGTGACGGCGATCTGGGCGTGCTCGGTGGAGACCAGGCGGTCCAGCGGCCCGCGCGTGCAGATGGGTGAGATCGGCCGGGACAGCCGCTCGTCGAACTCGTCGAGCACTCTCCTGGCCACCGGGTTGCGCCGCAGCCACGCGCCCATGCCGACGCGGACCGTGCCCTGCCCGGGGAAGAGGTAGCCGACCATGATCTGCTCCTTAGAGGCGGCGGCGGGGCCGCCGCTCCGGCTCTGCGGGCTGCTCCGTGCCGAGGAAGCCCAGCAGGAGTTTGCTGACCGTTTCCGGGGCGTCGAGCGGGATGTAGTGGCCGGCGTCCTCGACGCGCTCGTAGCGCCACGGGCCCTTGACGAACTTGCCGGAGTTGGCCATGCCCTCCTCCAGCAGCGCCTTGTCCTCGGTGGACCAGATGCCGAGCGTCGGGGCGTAGATCGGCGGGAAGGGCCGCTGGTGACGTAGTTCGGCCTCGGGCGAGCGGTTGGCGCGGTACCAGTTCAGGCCCGCGGTCAGTGCGCCCGGCCTGGCCATGTCGCGCAGGTGCCGGTCGTAGTCGCCCTCGCGGCCCATGATCTCTTTCCACAGCCGCCAGCCGTTGCGCTTGAGCAGTTCCTCGGCGGCCGGCGACTGGTAGAAGAGCATGTACCAGGAGGCCGCGCGCTGCTCCAGCGTCGGGTAGGAGAAGACGCCCGGGTGCCCGACCGACAGCACCGCGAGGTGGTCGATGCGGCGCGGCATGAGGAAGGCGTACATCCAGGCGATCGCCGCGCCCCAGTCGTGGCCGACCACGTGCGGGCGCTTGATGCCGAGCTGGATCGTCATGGCGACGATGTCGTTGACGATCGTCTGCATCGTGTAGGCCTCGATCTCCTGCGGTTTGCTGGAGTCTCCGAAGCCCCGCAGGTCCGGCGCGATCACCCGGAAGCCGCCCTCGACGAGCGCGGGGATCTGGTGCCGCCACAGGTAGGAGGAGTCGGGGAAGCCGTGCAGCAGGATGACGGTCTCGCCCTCTCCCTCGTCCACGTAGGCGATGTCCACGTCGTTGACGTGGATGATCTTCTTCTCGGTCATGCCGACTCCCTGAACAACCGCTCGGCGAAGAACTCGCTGAAACCGAACTCGGGCACTTCCTCGGGGGCGACCATGTTGAGCAAGCCGGTCACCTGCGCGGCGAAGTTCTTCGCCATCAGCTTGCGGACCCTGCGCCGCCGCTCGACGGCGGCCGGGCCGAACTCCACGTGCAGCCGGCTGATGATCTGGGCGCCGAAGTCCAGGCGCGACAGCCGGAACTCGCGCTCCTTCACGTACGGCTCGAAGACCGGCGGCGACCAGTCGTCGGAGTCCAGGAGGATCTCGCACACGGTCCTGGAGTCGCGCATGGCGCACGACAGGCCGGTGCCGAGCACGGTGTCGGCGTTGCCCGCCTCGTCGCCGATCAGCACGACGCCCTCGGTCAGCGGCGGGCCCTCCGGCACGCTGGAGACCGACGGCCACACCGACAGCGGACCCGCCTGACGCGACTCCACGACGGCACGGCCACGGTCGGGCAGGCACTCCAGCTCGAAGGCCTTGAGGAAACGGTCCATGGCGCCGGGGCCGCGGTACTTGCGGCTGTCCTTGGTGCCGAAGTTGAGGTAGAGGCGGGCGCGGCCGTACCCCTGGGGGAAGACCATGAACATGACGTCGCCCTCGGTACCCATCGCCTGGACGTCGGCCGGCCAGTCGTCGAGGCCCTCGACCATCACCCCGCCGCCCCAGTGGTGCATGTGGTTGCTCATCGTGATGCCGACCTGGCGACCGACGGTGCAGCCGCGGCCGGTGGCGCCGAGCACGATCCTGGGCCGGATCTCCTCGCGGCGGCCCTCGGAGTTCGTGTAGGTGACGGACGGGCTGGGGCCGGCGGTCACCTCGATCTTGGCCGCGTCCATGATCAGGGTGGCGCCGCTGTCGGCGGCCTGGGCCGCCATGAGCTCGCAGACCTGGTGGTGCGGGAACGAGTACGGCCCGCCGATCCCCGGGATGAACCGGGTCATGTCCACGGCCTCGACCTCATGCGGGTCGACCGCCTCGTCCCAGGTCATCCACTCGCGGATCTCCCAGGCGCCGCCCGCCCCGAAGCAGTCGTAGACGCCCAGGCGCTGGGCCTCCCTGATGCCCCACGGGGCCAGCCACTCGCCGCGGACCAGGTCGTTGTAGCTCTCCTGCTTCTCCAGCAGCACGACGGAGAGCCCTCCGGCGGCCAGCTTGCACGCCGCCGACGCTCCCGCGATGCCACCGCCGACGATGACGACGTCGGTCATGACTCCCACCTCTCCCAAAACGTGCGTTCCTTGGCGCTGACGCGATCGGCCGGGCGGAAGTCGGTGCCCACCGTGTAGGCGACCGGGATCATGCACACCTGCGTGACGCCGGACGGGATGCCGAGCAGCTCGCCGACCGGCCCTTCATGTGCCACGTGCAGGCAGGTGATCGTGCTGCCGAGCCCTCTGCTGCGCAGCGCGAGCTGGAAGGACCAGATGGCGGGGAAGATCGACCCGTAGAAGATGCTGGCCCGCATGGAGCCGTGGGTGGAGCGGTGGCCGGGGTCGTCGTCCTCTTTGGTCGCCATCCGCCTGCGCCACGCCTCGTCGATGGCCGAGATGTCCGGCGGCCGCCCCAGCACGCAGGGGATGACCAGGACCGGTACCCGGGCGATCGCCTCGGCCAGCGCCTGCGCCGATTCGTAGTTCTTGCGCGCCTGCCGGTCAGTGCGCCGCCGGCCGGCGTTGGTCCACATGTCCATGCGGTGGAACTGCCACGACAGCGAGGTCAGCTCGGCGATGCGGGCCTTGACGCCGTCGTCGGTGACGACCATCCACCGCCAGTTCTGGTGGTTGTTGGCGCTGGGGGCCTGGATGGCGATCTCCAGCGCCTCCTCCACCACCTCGCGCGGCACCGGCCGGTCG
Organism: Nonomuraea endophytica; assembly: GCF_014203235.1. Taxonomy (GTDB): domain Bacteria; phylum Actinomycetota; class Actinomycetes; order Streptosporangiales; family Streptosporangiaceae; genus Nonomuraea; species Nonomuraea endophytica. The sequence goes on from NZ_JACHIN010000014.1 coordinate 162,049, forward strand.
AGGTCCAGGCGGCGGCGTACCGACCGGGTGGTGGTCAGCAGGCGGTCGGTCTCGGTCACGTCGAACGGCAGGCCGGCCAGGAGATCCACGGGGGCGGTCATATCGCCCCCAGGAGCACCGCGCCGCGCACCGATCCCGGCGACTCCGACAACACCAGCGCCTGCGCCACCGGCGCGGCGAGCTCCGGCTCGGCCACGAACCCGCCCGGCCCTTCCGGGGTGCCCGCGTGCGCCGGGGTGATCCCGTCGCGGATCGCCAGGGCGCCGAGCGCCAGGTTGAGCGCGCCCGATGCCGCCTGGCAGTCGCCCGCCAGCCCGACGCTCGTGGTCAGCGCCGCGTGCGGCAGCGCCGTACGGACCGCCGCCGCCTCACCGGCGCCGCCGGTGCCCAGCACCAGCGCGGGTTCGGTGCCGCGCAGCCGTTCCAGGCCGCTGGTGAGCGCGGGCTCGGCGCCGTGCAGCCGCTCCAGGCCGCGGGCGAGCGCGGGCCGCGCCTGCTCCGGGCCGTCCGTGGGCTCGCCTGGTAGGTGGCTGGTGCCGAGGATCTTGGCGTACGGCATGCCGTCCCGCCCGGCGCAGTGGTCGGCGGACTCGACCACGAAGGCCACCGCCCCCGACCCCTTGACCGGCTCGCCGGGCGGCTGGGCCGTACCGTAGACGGCTTCGTCGGCGGCGACCACGAGCACGACCTCCGCCTTGCCCGCCCTGATCATCTCGACCGCGCAGTCCAGCGCGAGCGAGGCGGAGGCGGCGCCGTTGCAGATCGTGGTGGTCGGCCCGCGCAGCCCGAGCGTCTGGCAGACCGCGCCGCCGGTGGCGTTGAGCACCACGTTGGAGAAGCTCAGCACGGCGGGCTTGTTGGGGTTGAGCGCGATGCTCTCGTCGAAGCCGCCGGTGCTCTCGGCCGATCCGGCGCCGGTCGCGAAGACCAGGCCGACGTCGTCGAGCTCCTTCCTGGGCAGTTTGAGTCCCGAGTCCTCCCAGGCCAGCCGGGAGGCGGCGATGGCCATGCGGGAGAGCTGGTTCATGTGCCGCCACAGCGAGCGCGGCGCGAACGTGCGGCCTTCAAGCGAGGGCGCCTCGCCGGTGGCCTCGCGGCCGGCCAGGATGGCGGCGCTGAGCTCGGCGATGCCGGTGGCGGCGCCGATGGCCGGGCCGAGGCCGGTGATGACGGCCTCGCGGTGCGGGAACTCCTCGTACTCGCGTGGCGGCTGGGGGGTGGTCAGCACCAGCGAGACGTTGTTGCCGCCGAAGGCGTAGTTGTTGGAGACGACGGTGTCGATGGGCATCGGCCTGGCCGTGTTGGGCACGAAGTCCAGGTCGCGCGGCTCGGCGTCGTCGTCGAAGCCGATCGTGGGCGGCGCGACGCCGTGGCGCAGCGCCAGCACGCTGGCCACCGCCTCGACGGCGCCGGCGGCGCCGAGCGTGTGGCCGACGTACGACTTGATGCTGCTGGTCGGGACCTGTCCGGCGCGCTCGCCGAACACGACCCGCATGACCTTGGCCTCCATGGCGTCGTTGGCGGGGGTGCCGGTGCCGTGGCCGCTGACGTAACCCACGTCATCGGTGGTGAGGCCGGCGTCGGCCAGGGCCCGCCGGACGGCGCTGGCACCGCCCCGGCCGGTGGGGTCGGGGGCGGTCGCGTGGTAGGCGTCGGCCGACAGCCCGTAGCCGGCGACCTCGGCCAGCGGCGTGGCGCCCCTGGCCAGGGCCAGGTCCAGCGGCTCCAGCAGGAGGAAGGCGGCGCCTTCGCCCAGGTTGAGGCCGTCGGAGTGGCTGTAGGGGCGGCAGGGTCCCGTGCTGAGTGCCTGGAGGCCGGCGAAGCCCGCGTAGGTGCCGAAGAGCAGCGGGTCGACGCCGCCGGCGAGCACGATGTCGGCCTCGCCGGTGAGGATCTTGTCCTTGGCGAGGCCGACGGCGTTGCCGCCGGCCGCGCACGCCGTGGAGACGAGGATGCGGGGGCCGCCCAGACCGAGGCGCTCGGCGACCACGTCCTGGGTGCGGTGCATGGGCTGGTAGAGCCCGGCCGCGTCGGGGGTGGCCTGGCACTTGCCGAGGATGATCCCGAACCGGTCCTGGTCGAACCCGCTCAGACCCGCCTGCTCGACCGCCTGCCTGGCCGCGATGAGCGCCAGCTGGGCGGTGCGGTCCAGGTCGGCGTCGGAGCCGGTGAGCTGACTGGTGATCCACGCGTCCGGGACCTGGCCGGCGTACCTGGCCTCGAACACCGCGTAAGCCTCGTCCTCGACCGGGGCGAGACCGCCCTGGCCGGCGAGGAGTCGCTGCCAGAACTCGGCCGGGTCGCGCCCGGCGGCGCAGATGATCCCCAGACCGGTGACGACGATGGGCCGCAGCGCCATTGCCTTCTCCTTCAGATGATCGGGATGCTCCAGCTCTTGGGCACGATGTACGGGCTGGTGAGCGTGGTGACCTCGGACCCGGCGACGGTGAACTCCAGGCCGGCGGCGGCCAGGTCGGCGTCCACCCGGATCAGGCCGAGCGTGGTGCCGAGGCCGACGCTGTGCACGGCGTGCACGACCTCGCCGACGTCCTCGCCGCCCGCGTACACGCGGGTGCCGGCGGTCGGGACGCCCTCGCCGCCGGTGAAGCCGACGGTGCGGCGGCCGGTGCCGGCCTCGAACGCCTCAAGCACGGCATCCTTGCCGACGAACGCGTCCTTGGTGACGTCGACCAGCCAGTTGGCGCCGATCTCGATCACGTTCGCGCCGCCGGTGACCTCGTGGCGCGGGATCGGCTGGCGTACCTCCAGCATGGCCAGCTCCAGCGCGTCCTGGCCGGCGGCCTGGGCGTGCTCCAGCGACTGCGTCCACAACTCGCCGACGGCGGACTTGGGCACGAGCATCTGGTAGCCGTACTCGCCGGTGAAGCCGGTGCGGGCGAAGATGATCTCGGAGTCGTTCCAGGTGGTGTCGACGACCGACTCGAACGGCAGCGCCGCCAGCTCGCCGTCGATCAGGCGGCCCACGACGCCCCAGGCGTACGGGCCCTCCAGGCCGAGGACGGTCAGGTCGTCGCGCTCGGTGATCTCGACGCCCTCGTCGTTGTGGGTGCGCAGGTGCTCCAGCAGCCGCGCGCCCGCGCCCGCCGAGCTCTCCAGCAGGATGCCGTCCTCCCGGCCGAAGGCCAGGACCTGGTCGACGACCTGCCCCGACTCGTCCAGGACCAGGCTCATCATGCAGCGCTCGGAGGTGAGGTACTCCACGTCGCGGGCGAGCACCCGCTGCGCGAAGTCGATCGCCTCGGCCCCGGTGACCTCGATCAGCAGGTGGGCGCTCAGGTCGAGGATCGCGGCGCGCTCCCTGAGCACCTTGTATTCGGCCGACAGCGCGTCGGGCGCGGCGGAGAAGCGCCGCGGCAGGGAGGCGTCGCCCACGTCGCCGTAGACGGTGTCCTCCGGATGAAGGTTCGCGAGGACGCTAGCCATTCTTCACACCTTTCGGGTCAGCGATCGTGAGGTTTCCTTCGGCGGCGATCTGGCCGTCGACCCGGGCCGAGACCTTGTACTCGGCGAAGCCCCTGCCGCCCGCGGTCCGTTCGGCGCTCAGCACGAGCTGGTCGCCGGGCACCACGGGGCGGCGGAAGCGCATCGACCTGACTCCGGCCAGGTAGCTGATCTCGCTCGCGCCGGCCAGTGCGAACACCACGCCGGCGAGCTGGGCCAGCGACTCGATGATCACGATGCCGGGCAGGACGGCCTCGTTCGGGAAGTGGCCCTGGAACCACAGCTCGGTGCCGGCCACGTTCTTGGTGGCGCTGCCCTTGACGCCCGGCTCGACCCGGGTGACCCGGTCGAGCAGGAGCATGGGCCAGCGGTGCGGGAGCACGGCCCGGATCTGGTCGTGGCCGAGGCCGGTCAGGACCGGCGGCGCCGTCGTCGCGGTCATGACGCCCGCAGTGCGGGGTTGACCTCGTCGGCCAGCCGGGAGACCGACCCGAAGACGGCCATCTCGCTGTCGTAGAGCGCAACGCCGAACTCGGCCTCGATGGCCACGTAGAGCTCGAGCACATCCAGGCTGTCGAGCTCCAGGCCGCGGCCGAACAGCGGCTGGTCGTCGGTGATCCAGTCGGGCTCGATCTCCAGGTCGAGCCGGGAGACGATCATCTTCTTGATCTGGGTGCAGGTCTGCTGGCGCTCGGCGGCCTTCGCGCGAAGCTCGTCGATGGTCATCTGTCCTCCTAGTAGTGACCGGGGTCAGCCGAGGCCGCCGCCGTGGGCGACGATCACGGAGCCGGAGATGTACGACGCCTTGTCCGAGGCGAGGAAGCTGACGATCGACGCGATCTCCTCCGGGCGGCCCATGCGGCCCAGGCGGATGCGCGACTCGTACTGCTTCCTGATGTCCGTGGGCACCTTGCGGGTCATGTCGGTGGACACGAAGCCGGGGGCGACCACGTTGGCCCTGATCCCGTGGGGCGCGGCCTCGTTCGACAGGGCCGAGGTGAAGGCGATGATCGCGCCCTTCGATGCCACGTAGTTGGTCTGGCCGGGGAAGCCTCCGTCGAGTCCGCTCGTGGAGGAGATCGTCACGATGGAGCCGCGCTTGTTGTTGCGCATCAGGCGCAGCGCCTCGCGGCAGGCCAGGAACGTGCCGACGACGTTGACGTCGAGCGGGGTGCGGAACTGCTCCTGGCTCATCGTGATGAGGTATCGGTCGAGGGTGAGGCCGGCGCTGGTCACCAGGACGTCGAGGCGGCCGTGGTCGGCGCGGATGCCGCGGAACATCTCCCGCACGGCGTCCTCGTCGGCGACGTCGGCGCGTACGGCCTCGGCGCTGCCGCCCTCCTCCTGGATGAGCGCCACGACCTCTTTGGCGTCCCGCTCCGACCTGGCGTAGTTGACGATGACATGAGCGCCTTCTCTGGCCAGATCGATCGCGACCGCCCGGCCGATTCCGCGTGAGGCGCCCGTCACCAGGGCCACTGAGCCTTCGGCAAAGAGCATCTTCGTTCTCCAGGAATTCGACAGCACATTATCTGGATCTTCACTGAACAAGTTACTAAAGGGCGATATCACGCCTGTATCATTCAGTTATTAGCGCATTGACTGGGGAAATTGGATATATCACCCTTGCGTCATGGACGAGCTCGACGTAGAAGTTTTGGTCGTCGGCGGCGGCCCGGTCGGCCTGTCCGCCTCAATTGAGCTCTCGCGCCACGGAATATCGACGCTGCTCGTCGAGAAACACGCGGGCACCTCGATATTCCCGAAGGCCAGGCTCATCACCACCAGGACGATGGAGATCTTCCGCGCCTGGGGAATCGTGGCGGACGTCGAGCGCGCCGGAATGCCCCGCGAGGAGTTCCTCGCCGTGGGCGTCGGCAGCTCGCTGTCCTCCGACGACTTCATCCGCTCCGCGGCCGCGATCGAACGCGACGCCCCGCAGAGCCCCACCTACGCCTACCTGTGCTCGCAGGACCACCTGGAGGTGATCCTGCGCCGGCTCGCGGAGTCGATGCCGTCCGCCCAGGTCAGCTATGGCGCGACGATGACCGGGCTGCGCGACGTCGGCGACGGCGTCGAGGCGGTCGTCGAGGACGGGCGGGGCCGTACGCTGGTGCGCGCCCGCTACGCCGTGGCCGCCGACGGCGCCAAGAGCGGCGTCAGGGAGCAGCTCGGCATCGAGGTCGAGGGCCCGCCCACGCTCGGCCACATGATCAGCATCATGTTCGAGGCCGACCTGAGCTTCCTGCCTTCCGAGCGCCGGGCCGCGCTGTCGTTCCTGCGCAACCCGCCGTGCGCGGTCGAGGCCGTGGACGGCGGCAGGCGCTGGATGGTGCAGACCGGCTACGAACCCGAGGACGGCGGCAGCCCCGCCGACTTCACCCCGCAGGTCTGCCTCGACGCGGTACGCGGCGCCGTCGGCGTGCCCGGCCTGCCCGTCGACATCCTGGGCGTCATGCCCTGGCTGCAGCAGGCCAAGGTGGCGACCGGTTTCCAGAAGGGCCGGATCTTCCTCGCCGGGGACGCCGCGCACGTGGCCACGCCGCAGGGCGGGTTCGGCATGAACTGCGGCATCCAGGACGCGCACAACCTGGCCTGGAAGCTCGCCGCCGTGCTCCACGGTACGGCTGGGCCGTACCTGCTGGACACCTACACCGCGGAGCGGCACCCGATCGCGGCCAGGACCGTGGACGAGAGCCTGAACAACGCGCTGATCACCTTCCACATGATGGAGGGGCACCTGTCGATGACCGAGGCGATCGAGCAGCAGGCGGGCCGGCGCAGCTCGGAGGGCCTGGTGCTGGGCTTCCACTACGAGTCGGCGGCCGTGGTCGCCGACGGCACGCCCGCCCCCGAGCCCGAGGACCCCTACCGCGCCTACCTCCCCACCGCCCGTCCCGGCCACCGCGCCCCGCACGCCTGGCTGACCGGCGAGGACGGCAGGATCTCCACGCTCGACCTGCTCGGGCCCCGGTTCACGCTGCTGACGCCGGCCGGGAGCGGCTGGCTGCAGGCGGCGAAGGAGGCGGCCGAATCGAGCGGCGTGGCGATCGCGGCGGTCGAGATCTCGGCCGACGGGTCCGGCGGGCTGACCTCGCCGACCTGGGCCGGGGAGTACGGCCTGGAGGAGAGCGGGGCGGTGCTGGTCCGCCCCGACGGTCACGTGGGGTGGCGTTCGTGCGCCGGACAGCCCTCACAGGCGGAACTGCTGGAGGCGCTGGACACGATCCTGGCGCGGTCATGATGGGCCAGGTCACGATGCGGCTGAGCCGCATCGTGCCGGGCCGCATCAAGCCGGGCGGAGTCGTGACGAGCCGCATCAAGGCGCGCCGAATCAAGGCGGGCCGGGTCGTGACGCACAGGGTCAAGGCGCGCGGGATCGTGACGCACAGGGTCATGGCGCGCGGGATCGTGACGCACAGGGTCATGGCGCGCGGGATCGTGACGCACAGGGTCGTGGCGCGCGGGATCGTGGCGGGGTGGGTCGTGGTGGGGGCGTGAGCGGGTGCGCATCTTGGCCGCGGCGAGGCGCAGCGAGAGCGGGCTGCCCGAGGTCGCGGCCAGGACGCGGCCGCGGGCCGTGCCCACCAGCAGGTCGGCCAGCCGCCGGGCGTCGGTCGCGGGCAGCGGCCGGACGAACTCGCGGTGCGCCCCCTGCCTGGCCACCAGGTCGTCCAGCGGGTCCGTGCTGATCACGACGACCCGGCAGTGCGCGCCGCCGGGCAGCAGCGGCACGACCTGTTCGGCGTCGGTGACGTTGTCCAGCACCACCAGCAGCCTGCGCCGCGCCGTCCAACTGCGGTACAAGGCCAGTTGCTCCTCGGCGTCGAGGGGCAGGTCGGCCGCGGGCACACCGAGAGCGCGCAGGAACCGCTCGACCACCGTCGAGGGGTTGGTCCCCGCCATGTCGGCGAACAACTGCCCGTCGGGGAACCAGTCGATCCGCTCGTGCGCCCACCGCAGCACCAGGGCGGTCTTGCCCATGCCCGCGGGCCCGCTCACCACCGTGGTGGCCGGGGCCGCCGCCTGCTCCTGGCTCAGCGCCGCGTCCAGCGCCGCCAGCTCCCGCTCCCTGCCGACGAACGGCAGGATCTGCGGCGGCAGCTGCGACGGGACCACCTGCGCGGCCACGGCGGGACGCGGCACCGGACGCATCAGCGCGACCTCGTCCCTGAGGATCTGGTCGTGCAGGCGGCGCAGCGCGGGTCCGGGCTCCAGGCCGATCTGCTCCAGCAGGTAGCGGCGCGTCTCCTGGTAGGTGCGCAGCGCGTCGGCCCGCCGTCCAGCGCGGTACTGGGCCAGCATCAGCTGGGCCCGCACCCGCTCGCGGAACGGCGACTCGTTCACCAGCGCCAGCAGGTCGGGGATCACCTGGTGGTGGCGGCCGAGCTCGATCTCCAGCTCCAGGCAGGCCTCCATGGCCTCCAGCCGCGACTCCTCCATCCTGGCGACGTCGTAGCGCAGGCCCCTGATGTCCTCGAACGGGTTGCCCCGCCACAACGACAGCGCCTCGCGCAGCAGCTTGACCGCCGCCTCGCGCTCGCCGTCCGCCGCCGTCGTGCGCGCCCGCGCCACCAGCGCGCCGAAGCGCAGCCAGTCGATGCTGTCCGGCTCGGCGCGCAGCATGTAGCCGGGACTGGACGTCTCGATCACACCCGCCCCCAATGTACGGCGCAGCCGCGAGACGCAGATGGCGATCTGCCGCCACGCGCTGGCCGGGGCCGAACCCGCCCACACCGTCTCCACCAGGCGGTCCACGCTGACCACCCGGTTGGCGTTGAGCAGCAGGCTGGCCAGGATCGCCAGCTCCCTGTTGGCGCTCATGTGCAGCTCGGCGCCGTCCTTGGCGACCTTGAGCGGGCCGAGGACGCCGAACTCGAAGAGCCTGCTCATGCCGCGTACCGCTCTAACTCGTCGGCCGCTCTGGCCGTGCCGCCGGCTTCGCGGATCTCCTGTGCCATGGCGGCGGTGGCCTGCCGTACCCGGTCATCGGAGACGACCGCGAGCACGTCGGCGACCAGGCGCTCGGGCGTCAGCTCGGCGGGGTCGACGACGCGGCCGAGGCCGAGTTCGGCGACCCGGCGGGCGGGCGGGCCGTCGATGGCGGTGGCCGGGACGATGACGGTGGGGCGGCCCCAGTACAGGGCCTCCATGGCGGTGCCCATGCCGCCGTGGGTGACGGCCACGTCGGCGTGCCGCAGCACGCTCATGTGCGAGACCCAGCGGCGTACCTCGACGTTGGACGGCAGCGGCCCCAGGTCGACGGCTTCCGGCACGGTCACCACGGTGTGCCAGGGCAGCTCGCCGAAGGCCCGCACGCAGGTGCGGAACAGGTCGGGACGGCTGCTGGCCACGGTGCCGAAGGTGAGCAGCGCGATCGGGCGGCCGTCGCCGGGCGGCGTCCAGTCCGACAGGAAGCTCCGCTCGCCCAAGGCCCGCTCACCTAGGCACGGCCCGACGAAGGCGAAGCGCTCGTCGAAGGTCTCCCCGGCGAACTGGAAGGAGCGCGGCAGGTTGACCAGGCTGAAGTCCTGCACCTGCCACCACAGGTCGGCCGGCGGCACGTCCACGCCGTGGTCCCGCGCGAGCGTGGCCGTCCTGGCCAGCATGTCATCCACCCAGCCGGGCAGCGCGCCGCCGGCGCCGCCGTCGCCGTAGATGGACGAGAGGTAGGAGAAATGCTCGTTGGACGCGAACACCGGAATGAGTTGTACGGCCGGCCGCCCCCACTTACGCGCCAGAATCCGCCCGGCGTGCAAGACGGAGATGTCATAGACGACCACGTCCGCCTTTTCCTCGCCGACACTTTCCAGCATGACCCGGCTCTCGTCGAGAAACAGCGAGATGAGCCCGAGCGGGTCGTCTTCGAGGCGGCGCAGATCGGCCTTGTGATAAATGGAGTCGTAGCCGATGACGGTGGCGCCCGCGGCGCGGACGACGTCGGCCATGCTTTCACCGGTGACGTAGGTGACCCGGTTTCCCCGGCGCACCAATTCGGCGACCACGGCCAGGTTCGGAATCACGTGGCCATGATCGGGCTGACACATGAAAAGGTAATGCCGTGCCATACGCACAAAGCTAGTGAGGACGGGGCATAACGTGTCACCCCTAACCCCGTGATAGGGGTACCGCCGGTACGGGGCCCGGTGATTACGTTGAGTCATGGCCACTCGTGTCTGGGACTACCTGCCGGAATACGACGTCGAGCGGGACGATCTGATCGACGCCGTCGAGACCGTGTTCCAATCCGGCCAGCTCGTGCTCGGCGAGAGCGTGCGCGCCTTCGAGGCCGAGTTCGCCGCCTACCACGGCGCGCGCCACTGCACCGGAGTCGACAACGGCACCAACGCGCTCAAGCTCGGCCTCCAGGCTCTGGGGGTCGGCGGGGGCGACGAGGTGATCACCGTGTCCAACACGGCGGCGCCGACCGTCGTCGCCATCGACGGCGTGGGCGCCACGCCGGTCTTCGCCGACGTGCACCGCGACACCTACCTCATGGACGTCGAGCAGGTCGAGGCGGCCATCACGCCGCGCACCCGCTGCCTGCTGCCCGTCCACCTGTACGGCCAGTGCGTCGACATGGCTCCGCTGGAGCGCCTGGCCGAGAAGTACGACCTGGTGATCCTGGAGGACTGCGCCCAGGCGCACGGCGCCAGGCACCACGGCCGCGTGGCCGGCTCGATGGGGCGGGCCGCGGCGTTCTCCTTCTACCCGACCAAGGTGCTCGGCGCGTACGGCGACGGCGGCGCGACGATCACCTCCGACGACGTCGTGGACGCCAACCTGCGCAGGCTGCGCTACTACGGCATGGAGCAGACCTACTACGTGGTGCGAACGCCGGGCCACAACTCCCGCCTGGACGAGGTGCAGGCGGAGATCCTGCGCCGCAAGCTCACCCGCCTCGACGCCTACATCGCCGGCCGCCGCGCGGTCGCCGAGCGCTACGAGCGGGCTCTGGGCGACACCGAGCTGGTGCTGCCCGCGACCGCCGAGGGCAACGAGCACGTCTACTACGTGTACGTGGTGCGCCACCCCCGGCGCGACGAGATCATCGAGGCGCTGCGCGCCTACGACATCCACCTCAACATCTCCTACCCGTGGCCGGTCCACACGATGACCGGCTTCGCCCACCTCGGCTACCGTCCCGGCAGCCTGCCGGTGACCGAGGAGCTGGCCGGGCAGATCTTCTCGCTGCCCATGTACCCCTCGCTCCCGGTCGAGGTGCAGGAGAAGGTCATCGCCGCCCTGCGCGAGGTGCTCTAGATCACCACTCGGGAAGCAGTCCGAGCGCGGCCGCCTCACCCAGCGTGGGGGCGGCCGCGTCGCGTTCGGACAGGATCGGCTCCGGCTCGGCGGGCAGGTCGAGCGCGAGGTCGGCGTCGAAGACCGACAGCGTCAGCTCGTTCTCCTTGCGGTACTCCGCCGACAACAGGTAGCACACCACCGAGTCGTCCTCCAGCGCGGCGAAGGCGTGCCCCACGCCGGGCGGGAAGTAGACCGCGCGCCCGTTGGCGAGGCTCAGCTCCGCCGCCTCCCACCGCCCGAACGTGGGCGAGCCCACCCTCAGGTCCACCGCGTAGTCGAGCACCCGCCCCGCCGCGCAGTACACGTACTTGGCCGTGCCCGGCGGGATCAGCGTGTAGTGGATGCCGCGGACCACACCGCGCCGGGAGACGTTCCTGCTGGCCTGCGCGACCGGGAAGAGCGCCTTCCCGGTCGCGGCGATGAAGGCCCCCTCCTGGTACGGCGAGGCGAACGACCCACGCTCGTCGGGGAAGACCGCAGGGGTGAACTCGAAGGCGCCGGCGACGGCGAGTTCGCGATGGCGCATCACACGACGTGGACGTCGGGGACGTACAGGATCCACCGGCCGCCCGACTCCCTGAAGCCCGCCTCCTTGGCCATGATCTCCTCGGCGTGGTTCCAGGCGAGCAGCAGCGCGTAGTCGGGGTAGGGGTCGCGGAAGGCCTCGGGCCCGAGCACGGGGATGTGCGAGCCGGGCGTGAGCCGTCCCTGCTTGGCCGGGGTGGTGTCGCTGACGAAGGTGAGCAGGTCCGGGCCGATGCCGCAGTAGTTGAGCACGGTGGCGCTCTTGGCGGTGGCGCCGTAGCCGTAGATGGTGGCGCCCTGGGCGCGCAGCCCCTTCAGCAGTGCCGTGAGCCGGTCGCGGTTGCCCTCGACGGTGGCGGCGAAGCGGTCGAGGGCGGACAGCCGGGTGATGCCGGCCTCGTCCTCCTCGGCCAGCATCGCGGCGACCGCCGGAGCGGGCGTCCTGGCGCCGGTCCTGGCGAGGGTGTAGCGCACCTCGCCGCCGTGCACGGGCAGCCGCTCGACGTCGACGAGCTCGAAGCCGTGGCGGGCGGCCATCCGGCTCACCGAGCCGGCGCAGAAGAAGTAGAAGTGCTCGTCGTAGATCTGGTCGAAGGAGGAGCGGGCCACGATGTCGGCCAGGTACGGGTCCTCGAAGACGAAGACGCCGTCCACCTTGAGCAGCGTGTCGACGCCGCTGAGGATCGAGTCCATGTAGGGGATGTGGCACAGGGTGTTGGCCGCGTAGATCACGTCGGCGGGGCCGTCCTCGGCGCGTACCCGGGCGGCGGTCTCGGCCTCGAAGAAGTCCTTGGTGACGCGCACGCCCTTGGCGGCGGCCAGGTCGGCCACGCCGCCCGACGGCTCGACGCCGAGGTGCCTGACTCCGGCGTCGGCGACGACCTCCAGCATGGTGCCGTCGTTGCAGCCGAGCTCGACGACGAACGGGTCATCGCCGCTCAGCTCGGTGGTCAGCAGCCGCTTGGCCAGCGTGTGGAAGTGCTCGCGCATGACCGAGGAGCCGGAGGAGACGTAGGGGTAGCCCTCGTGGAACATGCGCTCCCTCGGCACCTCTTCGAGAAGCTGCACCATCGTGCAGCTCTCGCAGACGCCGACCGCGAGCCGGAAGAAGAACTCCTCGCGTGGGTCACCGGGTTCGACGAAGGCGTCGGAGATCGGCTGCCGGCCGAAGTCCGCGAACTCGCGGAGCCGGCCGGAACAGATGCGGCACGCCATGCGATCCTCCTGAAGATTGCCGTCAGCGGCGGTACCTCACCCACACGTCACCGGTCTGCACGTAGCCGGTGAGCCGCACGACGACCGCGGCCTGGGTGGGCGAGACGATGGGCCTGTTGTGGACGGCGCCGAGGAGCCGGCGGGTCACCGCGTCGTCCTGCACCCACCAGTCGTAGGGGGCGACGATGACGACGTCGCCGAACCACGAGGTGATCTGCACGTCGACGGTCACCTCACGGTAGGCGCACTCGGCCCTGGTGAAGTCGACGCGCACGGTGCCGAAGCGGTGTGCCTTGGTCGTGATGAGCGGCGGCACCACCCAGCGCCCGTCCTGGCGGATCTTGCCGCTGCGCGTGTGCAGCTCCAGCACGTCACCGGGGTGAGCGGGCAACGGAGCGGCCGCCGCCACGGTGGCCGGCAGCAGCGCCGTAGGCGGCGGACCGGCCTGGGGTAAGTCCTCGACGACCTCGTCCAGCTCACGGAGCGTACGCGCGCCGTAGGTGCGGTCCAGGCGCTCGTTCAGCTCTTCGAGGTCGATGCGTCCCTCGCTGACCGCGACTCTCAGCATTTCCGCAATTCTGTCGCGATCCTGGTCACTGGCTCGGATTTCCGGACGATCGGTCATGGCGTCCACCCTAAGAGCGTATGAATGGCGGGTCCCAGAGATAACCCCTATTTTCCATCGCCGAAAAGCAGGGGTTGAGGTGTTATGGCGGCTCATGCGAACTTCGGCGGTAAAGGCCTGTTGTTAGGAGACCGCCATTCTTGACATCCGGAGCTGGTTCGAGGAAGTCGCCCAGCACACCGCGATGACGGTGGAGCGGCTTCCTCTGGAGGAGCTGGGCGGATGGCGCCGGTGTGAGAGCACCGGGAACATCAGCCACGACAGCGGCAAGTTCTTCACCGTCCAGGGGCTCGACGTGCGCTTTCCCGGCAGCCCCGTGGACGCCTGGACCCAGCCGATCATCAACCAGCCCGAGGTGGGCATCCTCGGCATCCTGGTCAAGCGGGTGGACGGCGTGCCGCACCTGCTGATGCAGGCCAAGAACGAGCCCGGCAACCACGACGGCCCCCAGGTCTCGCCCACCGTGCAGGCCACCAGGAGCAACTACACCCGCGTGCACCAGGGGCGGCCGGTGCCGTACCTGGAACACTTCAGGGAGCCGAGCGGGCGGGTGCTGGCGGACGTGCGTCAGTCGGAGCAGGGCGCCTGGTTCTACCGCAAGCGCAACAGGAACATGGTCGTGGAGACCGCCGAGGACGTCGAGGTGCTCGACGGGTTCCGGTGGCTGCCGCTGGGGCGGGTCCACGAGATGCTGGCCGTTCCCGACCTGGTGAACATGGACGCGCGCACGGTGCTGGCCTGCATGCCGGCGCTGGGGGCGCGGGTGCCCGAGGACGACGGCTTCCGCGCGGCGCTGATCCGCTCCCGCGACCCGCGTCAGGCCGCCGTGCACGGCATCGGCGAGGTGCTGAGCTGGCTCAGCGGCATCCGCTCGACCGTCGACATCAGCACCGAGCCCATCCCGCTCAACCGGCTGCGGCAGTGGCGCCGCGACGACGGCCGGATCTCGCACGACAGCGGCCGCTTCTTCGACATCATCGGCGTGCGCGTCGCCTCCAACGGGCGCGAGGTGAGCGGCTGGACACAGCCGATGATCGAGCCGGTGGGCACCGGCGTCATCGCCTTCCTGGTGCGCCAGATCGGCGGCGTCCTGCACGCGCTGGTCCACGCGCGCGTGGAGCCCGGCTACACCGACGTGGTCGAGCTGGCGCCGACCGTGCAGTGCGTGCCGGAGAACTACGACCACCTGCCGCCCGCGGCGCGCCCGCTGTTCCTGGACGAGGTGCTGGGCGCCGGGCCCGAGCGCATCCGCTTCGACACCGTGCTCTCGGAGGAGGGCGGGCGTTTCTACCACGCCAGGAACCGCTACCTGATCGTGGAGACCGGCGAGGACCCGGCCCCGGGCCACCCCGACTTCCGCTGGCTGGCCATGCACCAGGTCGTGGAATTGCTGCGGCACAGCTACTACCTCAACGTCCAGGCCCGCACACTGAGCGCCTGCCTCGACAGTCTCAGCGCAGCCGCTCGATGACCTTGCCGAAGTCCTCCATGGCCGCCTCGGTCACGGTGAAGTAGGCGAAGCCGTACCTCTCGCTGTCGCGCTGAACCTGCTCGGCGAGCTGCGCGGGCGTGCCGACGAGCAGCGTCGGGACCTCCATGAGCTGCTCGGCCGTGAGGTCGGGCGCGTAGCGGCGCAGGCTCTCCAGGCCCGCGCGGCGCTCGCGCGTGATCACGGTGGCCTTGGGCAGCAGGTTGAGCTCGGGCGCGCGGCCGCCCGCCTCGGCCCTGACGAAGGCCACGCGCTCGGCGAGCGCGTCGGCGTCCACGAGGGCGGTCCTTCCGTATTCGGCCCGGTACGGCGCGCCGGTGAAGCTGACCGTCTGGGCGCGCTGGGCGGCCAGGCGCAGGATGCGGTCGCCGTGCCCCCCGATCATCAGCGGCGGCGCCGACTCCCCCAGCGCCGCGTCGAGCTCCTTGACCAGGCTCTCCAGCCGGTCGGCGCGCGAGGACGCGGTGCCGAACGGGATGCCGGCCCGCTCGAACTCGGCCTTCACGTATCCGGTGCCGAGCCCGAGCTCCAGCCGGTCGCCGAGGAGCTGGGCGGTGGTGGCGACGTCCCTGGCGAGCAGCGCGGGCAGGTAGAAGCTGGAGTTGAGCACGTACGTGCCGATCCTCGGGCGCGTGGTCGCCTCGGCGGCCAGCACGGCGCAGGGGAAGGGCGCCAGCAGGTTGAGGTGGTCGGGGACGGCGACGACGTCGTAGCCGAGCGCCTCGGCCCTGCGGCACTTGTCCATCCACTCGTTCCTGGAGCAGCCTTCGGTGATGAGCACCACGCCAAATCTGATCATGTCATCCCGATCCTCGCGATCGCGGTGACGATCAGGCCGTTGCGGATGAGCCACCGCCCCTGCCACCGCAGGCCTTCCGCCATGATGTGGGCCGAGAACGTGCCGCCGAACGGGTCCACGTCGATCTCGGCGTCGTAGAAGCCCAGCCACCGGTTCGTCATCGGGAACCAGGCCTTGTAGACGGACTCCTTGGCGCTGAACAGCAGCCGGTCCCAGCAGGGCCCGGGGCTTTCCGCCGCCAGCCTGCGCAGCATGTCGCGCTCGTGCGGCAGCGAGACCGCCTCGATCACGTCGTCGCCCACCGGGGCGTCGGGCTCGGCGTCGATGCCGAGCATGGCGGGCTTCCTGGTGAGCGCGGCTGCGCGGTAGCCGGTGCAGTGGGTGATGCTGCCGGCGATGCCGGGCGGCCAGGTCGGCTCGCCCCTCGGGCCGCGCAGCACGGCGACCGGCGCCATCCCCAGCTTCCCCATGGCTCGCCGGACGCAGTAGCGCGCGGTCGCGAACTCCCTGCGGCGCTTTTCCACCGCCCGCCCGATCAGCGCCTCCTCCTCGGGGAAGAGCACGGTGCCGGGAGGATCGTCGAAGGTCTCGAAGGCCTCGACCTCCGGGGGGAGGATGTCCTCGATCACCCAGCCAACTTACCCATACAAGGCAATTCGCCAATAGGGCCGCGAAGATGATTCCCGGGCGGTCCCACGAAATTAGGGGTGCGTCCTATAGGGGCGACGGTGTGCGAGTTAACCCGGAATTTGACCGCTTTTTGAGCGATATTCGCTATCAAGGAGGATGCGCTATACACGGTTGGGGCGGGCGGGACCGGCCGTGTCCCGCATGGGGCTCGGCTCCCTGGCCCTGGCCGGCGCCTACGGCCACGCCGACCAGCACGAGGCGGCCGGCCTGATCCGCCGCGCGCTCGACGCCGGCGTGACCCTCGTCGACACCGCCGACTTCTACGCCGCCGGCCAGGTCGAACGCGTGGTGGGCCGGGCCGTGGCCGGGCGCGGGCCCGAGGTCGTCGTCTGCACCAGGGGCGGCGCCCGCGTCCTCGGCAGGAGGATCGAGTTCGACGGCCGGCCCGAATACCTGGAACGCGCCTGCGAGTCCTCCCTGAAGCGCCTGGACGCCGAGAGCGTCGGCGTCTACTTCCTGCACTGCCAGGACCCCCGCGTGCCGATCGAGGAGAGCGTGGGCGCGCTGGCCGCGCTCGTGGCGGCCGGGAAGATCCGCCACATCGGCCTGTCGGGCGCCACGGCCGCGCAACTGCGCCGGGCGCACGCCGTCCATCCGGTGACGGCGCTGGCGGTGGAGTTCTCCCTGTGGGTACGGCGGGCCAACGCCGCCCTCCTGGCCGAGGCGTACCGGCTGGGCGTGGGCGTGCTCGCCGCCCGCCCGCTGGGCCGGGGCTTCCTCACCGGCCGGATCAGGTCGGCCGCCGTGCTCGGCCCTCACGACTGGCGCCACGGCGACGCCCGCTTCCTGCCCGAACGCGACGTGCCAGCGCTGCGCCGCCTGGAGGCCGCCGCCGCCGAGCTCGACCTGGGCGCTGGACGGCTGGCGCTGGGCTGGCTGCTGGCCCAGGACGAGCGGGTGGTGCCGGTGCCCAGCACCCGCGACCAGGTGCACCTGGAGATGAACCTGGCCGCCACCACGGTCGCGCTGGGCCGCGAGACCCGCGACGAGCTGACCGGGATCTTCCCCGACTACTCGCCCTCGCTCCTGCTCTGAGGCGCGAGCAGCGAGGCCGCCACGGCCTTGTTGACGGCGTCGATCCGCGAGACCGCGTTGAGCTTGACGAAGATGTTGCGCATGTGCCGCTTCACGGTCGCCTCGGCCAGGCCGAGCCGGCGGGCGATCTGGGCGTTGCTGAGCGCCTGGGCGGCCAGTTGCAGGACCTCCAGCTCCTTCTCGCTCAGCCCGCCGGAGGGCGGCGCCGACTCCACGTGCGCCAGGCTGTGCCGGGAGACCGCGAGCACCACCCTGGACGGGTCCTCGTGCACGCTCTTGACCGCCGCGATCAGCTCGTGCCTGTGCACGCTCTTGAGGAGGTAGCCGCGGATGCCGGCGGCCAGCAGCCGGGTGAGCAACTGCGGGCCGTCGTACATGCTGAGGATGATGATCTGGGTCTCGGGCGAGATCCTGCGTACCTTGCCGACGGTCTCGGTGACCTCGTCGCCGGGGATCTCGACGTCGAGCAGGAGCACGTCCGGCTTCGTGGCGCCGACCATGGCGACGGCGCCCGCCGAGTCGCCGGCCTCGCCGACGATGCCGATGTCGCCGCCGGCCTCCAGGATCTCGCGCAGCCCCTCCCTGAAGAGGGCGTGGTCGTCCACGATGCCGACGGAGATCAGCGCGCTACCCGGGGTCGTGGTCATCGTGCCGCTTCTTCAGGGGGATGAACACCTCGACCAGGCAGCCGCTGCCGGGGGCGCTGGAGATCGTGACCCGCCCGCCGAGCAGTTCGGTGCGCTCGCGCATCGAGCTCAGCCCGACGCCGCCCTTGCGGCGCACCACGGCCGGGTCGAAGCCCCTGCCGTTGTCCTGCACGGTGGCGACGAGCTCGTGGGGGGCGATGTCGACGCGCATGAGGATCATCGTGGGCGCGGCGTGGTTGAAGGCGTTGCGCGCGGCCTCCCTGACGACCAGGAAGGCCTCGTCGAGCACCCGGGCGTCGGCCCAGCCCTCGTCGCCGTTGACGTGGAGCCCGACGGAGACGGTGTCGTCCTCGACCGCCTCCAGGAAGCCGAGCAGCGCCTTCTCCAGGCTCTTCAGCGGCACCTGGGGGTGGAGCTCGGAGGTCATCTGGCGCAGGTTCTCCATCGTCTCCTGGATGGCCTGCTGGGCGACGCCCATCTTGGTGGAGGCGCGGGCGGCGTTGGTGACCCGGTAGACCTCGGCCAGCGCGAGCTGCTGGTGCGCGACGCTGATGCCGTGGCCGATGCGGTCGTGTAACTCGCGGGCGATCCGGCGGCGCTCGTCCTCCTGCGCCTCGTGGACCTGGTTGAGCAGGAAGCCGTGGTAGCTCTCCGACGCCTCGCGGATGCGCAGGGACAGGCTCTCCTCCATGCCGGTGGCCACCAGCGTGAATGCCTCGGCCGGCGATTCCGATTCCGCGGCGACCTGAAGGGCCAGTCGCGTCATCGCGACACGAAAGAAAAGTGAGCCTGCCTCAAGAGAAGCTTTCGGGTGTACGCCGGTCGCGGCACGACGGCTGCCCACTTCCCACGCGTGGAATTTATACAGGTTGTTAATCTGTACCTTTCCGGCACGGAGAGTAGCCGCCACATCGTCCAGGACGTAACGCGCGGTCATTAGGGCCTGTCGCTTGGCCTGCGGGTCCGTGTACAGAACGTTGCCGGCAGTGAGCAGGGCGGCCTCGAATTCGACGAGGATTTCTTCCCGACATGCGTCCACGATTCGCGCCGGGTCGCCCCCAACCCCGTATGCCGCATCCAAGGATGTCCCTTCCGCCCATGGGACCGAGCACTCAACTATCTCGCAGGCTGGCCATCCTGGCAACATATAACGTCAAATGCCAGATATCAGCGCGGTAATGTGAACCAGATGTTGTGTGGCCATGAACGCGCGGTACGGCCGGCGTTGTTCGCGCCGGGTTCCCCCGCCTAAGCGCACCCGCCCGGCCCCGACCACCGCCACCGCCCCCACGGCCGTCGCCACGACCACCCAGACCAGCTCCACCCCCAGCAGCAGCACCGCCGCGAACAACGCCACGACCAGCACGGACGCCGCCACCGACATGAACCACCTGCAGGCCCGCTCACCCCTGGTCACCACGACCGTGCGCCGCCCGGCCGCGGCATCCCCCTCGCAGTCCGACAGATCCTTGGCCGGCACCCCGACGAGCGTCATCCAGTAGATGGACGCGGCGGCGAACACCAGCAGCCCGACAGGGGTCCCGACGGCCTGTCCCCCTGCCGCGAGCGTGAAGCCCCCCAGGTACGACAGCAGCCCGGAGAGCACCAGCACCGCCACGGTGCCGCCCGAGCTGCCCTTGAGCGGCACCGGCGGGCCTGAGTAGAGGTAGCCGAGCACCAGGTTGGCGCCCACGATCAGCGTCATCGGGCCCGGCAGGTCGAGCGTGACGGCCAGCGACAGCACCGCAGCCACACCCGCCACGAACAGCGCCGACCCCGGATCCAGCGCCCCGCGGGCGATCGGCCTGGCCGATCCGTTGACGCGGTCGCCGGCCACGTCGGTGACGCCGTTGAACAGGTAGATGGCGAAGATCGACAGAACCCACGCCGCGGCGCCCTGCAGCACCTTGAGCGGCTCCGGAGCCACCGCCGTGACCGGCAGGGCCAGCACGACTCCGGTGAGGAAGCGCATCGCGGACACGGTCAGGACGGCCGGCCTGGCCTCGGCCACGCACATCGCCAGCATCGAAGGGATCGAACCTGTCGCGTTCCTTGACGCGGTCACTCCAGCCATGGCCGGATTCTTGCCCCCAGCAGCCGCGAAAGATAAGGGGGTGATACGAAAGTTGTAGTCCCGGATGATTCCTCGGATACCCGGCCTACAACCTCCCGCGAATCCGTCTTGCCCGGCCCGCGAAACCCCAGCTAGCTTCGCCTCAAGTCGACCAACGCGACGATAGGGAATGTCATGCTGGATTTCAAGCTGCTCGGGCCTGTAGAGGTGCGCGACGAATACGCTGGAATACTGGCACTGCGTGGCCCGAAGATTCGCCAGGCGATTTCCCTGCTGGCGCTCAATGCCGGCCGTACCGTCGGGTTCGATCAATTCATCGATGAACTGTGGCCGGCCAGGACGCCGAAAGACGCGTTGAAGACCCTGCAGACCCACATCTATTACCTACGCAGAATGCTCGGGCCCGCGGCGGGACCCTTGGTCGCCACCAAACCCGCCGGCTACGTGCTGCACGCCGACGCGGACCGCGTCGACGCCCTCGTCTTCCCCCGCCTGGTCGCGCGGGCGGGGGAGCAGGCCCGCGAGGGCAGGACCGCCGCCGCCGAACGACTGCTGGAGCGGGCGCTCGGCCTCTGGAGCGGCCACGCCGCCCTGGCCGACGTGCCGCTCGGCTTCGTTCTCGGCCCGCCCGCGACCGCGCTCGACCAGCAGCGGCTGCGCGCCCAGGAGACCTCCATCGACCTGCGGATCAAGCTCGGCAGGCACACGGAGCTGATCGAGGAAGTGCGCGCGCTGGTCGCCGCGCATCCGCTGAACGAGACCTTCCACTCCCAGCTCATCACCGCGCTCACGCGCGCCGGCCGGCGCACCGACGCCCGGCGGGCCTACGAGGGGCTGCGCATTCTCCTGGACGCCGAGCTGGGCGTGAAGCCCACGTTCGAGCTCCCCGCTCTGCATTGAAAAGGCCTGCGAAAGGAAAACCGATGAAGGGTGTCGAGCGTTACGCCGGATTCACGCCCATCGACCTGGTCGACCGCACATGGCCCGGCAATCGAATTCGCACCGCGCCGCGCTGGCTGTCGACGGATCTGCGCGACGGCAACCAGTCCCTCGCCAATCCGATGACCCCCGAGCGCAAGCTCATGATGTTCGAGCTTCTGGTGGATATGGGATTCACGGAGATCGAGGTCGGTTTTCCCGTGGCCAGCCGGAGCGACCACGACTTCGTGCGCATGCTCATCGAGCAGGACCGCATTCCCGACGACGTCCGCATCACCGTGCTCACCCAGGCGCGCGAGGAACTCATCGAGCAGACCATCGACTGCCTCAAGGGCGCGCCCCGCGCGATGATCCACATCTACAACGCCACCTCCCCGGTCTTCCGCGAGGTCGTCTTCGGCATGGACCGCAACGGCTGCAAGGACATGGCCGTGCGGGCCACCCGCGTGATGATGGACGGCGCCGAGCGCCGGCTGCGCGGCACCGACGTGGCCTTCCAGTACTCCCCCGAGCTGTTCAACGAGACCGAGCTGGACTTCTCCCTGGAGGTCTGCGAGGCGGTCATGGACGTCTGGCAGCCCGGCGAGGGACGCGGGATCATCCTGAACTTCCCGACCACGGTCGAGCGCTCGCTGCCCAACGTCTTCGCCGACCAGATCGAGTGGCTCGGCCGCAACCTGTCCAGGCGCGAACACGTGTGCCTGTCCGTCCACCCGCACAACGACCGCGGCACCGGCGTGGCCTCGGCCGAACTCGCCCTGCTCGCGGGGGCCGAGCGGGTCGAGGGCTGCCTGTTCGGCAACGGCGAGCGGGCCGGCAACGTCTGCCTCGTGACGCTCGGCATGAACATGTACTCCCACGGCGTCGACCCCGGGCTCGACTTCTCCGACATCAGCGCGATCCGGCGCACCGTCGAGATCTGCAACGAGGTCCCCGTCCACCCGCGCCACCCCTACGGCGGCGACCTCGTCTACACCGCCTTCTCCGGCTCACACCAGGACGCCATCAAGAAGGGCTTCGACGAGCTCGAACGGCAGGCGCTCACGCGTGACCTGCCCGCCGGTGAGCTGCCGTGGCGGGTGCCGTACCTGCCGGTGGATCCCAAGGACGTGGGCCGCACCTATGAGGCGGTCGTGCGCGTGAACAGTCAGTCGGGCAAGGGCGGCGTCGCCTACGTGATGAGCGCGTGGCACGGCATGAACCTGCCGCGCGGCCTTCAGGCCGACCTGGCGGCGAAGGTGCAGGCGCACGCGGACGCGATGGGCGGCGAGCTGTCGCCGAGCCTGATCGGCACGCTGTTCGTGCAGGAGTACCTGTACCACGGGGACGCCTCGGAGGCGGCCGGCTGGCACACCCCCATCACCGCCTCGCTCTACGTGGACGGGGCCTTCGACCACTGCGGCCCGCGGGCCGACACCTTCCGCACGCTCGGCGCGCTGCTCGGCCCCTGGGGGATCCAGGTGCGCGTCGTCCACCGTACGGGCCGGTCCCTCGACCACGAGGAGCTTGAGCCCCACCAGCGGCTGCTCGGCGGCTGCTCGCGAGAAGAGACCGTGATCTACGCGGAGTGCGCGCTCGGCGACGAGGTGGCCTGGGGCGTCGGCATCGACGCCGACATCGCCACCGCCGCCTTCCTGGCCGTACGGGCGGCAGGCACGCGCCTGGTCCGCGAGACCCACACCAGCCGTGCCGTGAGCGTCGCCGCGGTGGGGCACTAGGAACGGGGAGAAGCGATGTCACTGGCCACTCTGCGCGCGCTGCTGGACGAGACGCTGTCCGGCAAGGGCCGCATCGCGATGGTCACCGGGGCCATCGCCACCGGCAAGAGCAAGCTCCTGTACGGCTTCGCCGAAGGCGTCTTCGAGCAGGGCGCGCTACCGCTGACCGCGACCGGCTCCCGGGCCGAGTCCGAGGTCCCGCTGGGCGTTCTCTCCCAGCTCATCCACAGTGCCCCGCTGACGGAGGAGCAGCAGGAGACCACGCGCGGCCTGATGAGCGAGGACGCCCGCGCGAAGCTCGGCATGGGCCCGCACTCGGAGGCCATCGAGCACATGGACGTCCAGGTCGTGGACGCGCTGGCCAGGGTTCTGCTGGACCTGTCGGAGCGCTGCCCGCTGGTGATCATGGTGGACGACGTCCACTACGCCGACCGGGGCTCCCAGCTGTGCCTGTCCTATCTGGCGCGCCGGGTCAGGTTCGCCAAGATCATGCTGGTCTTCAGCGCCGCCGACCACAGCCCGCACCTGCAGAGCCTCTTCCACACCGAGGTCCTGCGCCAGCCCCACTGCCGCCCGGTGCGCCTGTCGCACCTGTCGGCGGAGGGCGTGGCCGAGCGGGTGGCCGAACGCGCCGGCGCCGAGGCTGCCGAGCGGCACGCGGCCACCTGCCACGAGCTGAGCGGCGGCAACCGGCTGCTGGCCGACGCGCTGCTTGAGGACCTCCAGGACACCGGCGCCCCCGCCACCCGCTACGGCGACGCCGTCCTGACCTGCCTGCACCGGGCCGACCTGCGCATGCTGGTGACGGCCAGGGGCCTGGCGGTGCTGGGCGAGCCGGAGCGCCTGGGCAAGCTGCTCGGTGAGAGCGAGCCGGCCACCGCCAAGGCGCTGCTGGCCCTGGACGGCGTCGGCCTGCTCGACGAGGGCCGCTTCCGCCACGAGACGGCCACGTCGGCCGTGCTGGGCGAGCTGGACCCCGACGAGCGCGTCGGCCTGCACCGCCAGGCGGCCGAGCTCACCTACGACGAGGGCGCGCCGGTGGCGGTCGTGGCCCAGCACCTGCTGAAGGCCAGGCACGCCGAGGAACCGTGGGCGCTGTCGGTGCTGGAGGAGGCGGCCTCGCACGCGCTGCGCGACGACGGCGTGGAGATCGCGATCGAATACTTGAAGCTCGCCTCGCGCGCCTGCGACGACCAGCGGCGGCGGGCCAGGATCGCGACCATGCTGGTGCGCGCCAAGTGGCGCATCGACCCCAGCACGCCGACCGGCCAGCTGGCCGAGCTCACCGACGCCCTGCACAAGGGCAATCTGGGCGGCTCCGACGCGGTGGTGCTGGCCAAGGCGCTCCTGTGGCACGGCCACGCGGGCGACGCCAAGGAGGTGCTCGGCCACCTCGCCGAGCCCGACCGGCTCGACCAGGAGGCGATGGCCGAGGTGGCCGCGGCCCGGCCGTGGTTCCGCGGCACGTATCCCTCGTTCCTGCAGCACCTGCCCGGCCTGACCCGCGAGCAGGCGGGCAGCGCCGCCTCGTCGCTGCGGGTGGGCCGGCGGATGGAGTCGGCCGAGGCGCTGGCCGGCGTGCTGGCCGAGGGGCCGAAGGAGGAGACGATCGCCACGGCCGAGCAGATCCTGCGCGGCTCGCACCTGGACGAGATGTCCATGGACACGGTCGAGAGCGCGCTGCTGACGCTCACCTACACCGACCGCTCCGGCAAGGCGGCGCCCTGGTGCGACGCCTTCATCGAGGAGGCGGCGGCCCGCCGCGCCCCGAGCAGGCAGGCCAGGCTCTCGGCCATCCGCGCCGAGATCGCGCTGCGCCGGGGCGACCTGGCCGCCGCCGCCGAGGACGCCACCCGGGCGCTGGAGATCATCCCGGCCGGCAGCTGGGGCGTGGCCGTCGGCAGCCCTCTCGGGACCCTGCTGCTGGCCGGCGCCGCCATGGGCCGCCTGGACGAGTGCCTGTCACGCTTCGACGAGCCCGTCCCCGACGCGATGCTGGAGACGCGCTACGGCCTGCAGTACCTCTACGGCAGAGGCCGCTTCAACCTCGCGGCCGACCAGCCCAGGCAGGCGCTGCGTGACTTCATGCACTGCGGCGAGCTGATCCGCAAGTGGGAGATGGACGTGCCCGGCTTCCTGCCCTGGCGGGTGGACGCGGCCGAGGCGCTGATCCAGCTCGGCCAGAACGAGGAGGCCCGCCGGCTCATCGACGACCAGCTGACCCGCTGCCGCGGCCGGTCCAACCGGGTCCACGGCATCGCGTTGCGGGTGCTGGCCTCGGTGAGCGAGCCGCGTACCCGGCCGATGCTGCTGCGCCAGTCGAGCGACCTGCTGCAGTCGTGCGGCGACCGGTACGAGCTGGCCAGAGCGCTCTTCGATCTCACCGAGGCCTACCACGCGAAGGGCGAGGCGCGCCGGGCCGGGATGCTCGGGCGGCGGGCCCGGGTGCTGGCCGAAGCCTGCCACGCCGCCCCGCTGAGCCGGGCGCTGTCGCGCGGGCGCAGGACCGAACCGGCGCCCGAGCCCGAGCACCACGGCGAGAGCCCGGTGCTCAGCGACGCCGAGCTGCGGGTGGCGACGCTGGCCGCGGAGGGTTTCACCAACCGCGAGATCTCCGGGAAGCTGTTCATCACGGTCAGCACCGTGGAGCAGCACCTCACGAGGATCTTCCGCAAGCTCAGCGTCACCCGCCGCACCGATCTGCCGACGAGCCTGGCCCGTGAGCACACCTGATCGGGTCTCACTCCGCGATGGCGGTGTGCATGACCCAGCGCATGACCGGCAGGTCCTCGCCGTCGACGGAGGTGTTCTCGCCCTGGTGCCGGAAGTGCTCGTACCCGGCGCCCAGCGGCAGCTTGAACGTCTCCTCGACGGCGACGACCCGCTGGATGCGGCGGTCGGCGGGCAGGTGCGGCGGGCCGCCGAGCAGGATGACCTTGAACTGGGACTGGGACATGACTGCCTCCTTTCAGAGGGGGATGTTGGAGTGGCGCCCTCTCGACGGCGGTGCCTCGGCCAGAGCCTCGGCCAGCCGCAGCCGGGTGGTCTCGGGGGCGATGACCTCGTCCACGGCGCCCATCGCCAGCGCCCGCTGCACGCCGCCGGACACCCGCTGGTGCTCCTCGGTCAGGCGGGCCAGCAGCTCAGGCCGCGCCTCCTCCGGCGCGGCGGCCAGGACCTTGCGGTGCAGGATGCCGACCGCGGCCTCGGCGCCCATGACGGCCACCTCGGAGCCCGGCCAGGCGAAGACCCGGGTGGCGCCCAGCGACCTGGAGTTCATGGCGATGTAGGCGCCGCCGTAGGACTTGCGGGTGATGAGCGTGATGCGCGGGACGACGGACTCGGCGAAGGCGTGCAGGAGCTTGGCGCCGCGGCGTACCACCCCGCCCCACTCCTGGTCCACGCCCGGCAGGTAGCCGGGCACGTCCACCAGGACGAGCAGCGGGACGCCCAGCGCGTCGCACATGCGTACGAACCGGGAGGCCTTTTCGGCCGACAGGGAGTCGAGACAGCCGCCCTTGCGCAGCGGGTTGTTGGCCAGCACGCCGACCGTGCGCCCCCCGAGCCTGCCGAGGCCCGTGCACATGTTCCCGGCCCACTTGGGCTGCAGTTCCTCGAAGCCGTCGTCCACGATGGCGCGGACGAGCTTGCGGGCGTCGTACGCGCGGCGCGGCGAGTCGGGCAGCAGGGAGCCGAGATCCCTGGGCTCGCTCAGCTCGGTGAAGTCGAAGCTTCCGTGCCGGGTGAAGAACCCGGCCAGGCGGCGGGTCCTGCGGTAGGCCTCCTCCTCGTCGGCGACCGTGATGTGGGCGACGCCCGACTTGGGCCCGTGGGCGGCGGGCCCGCCGAGCCCGGCCATGTCGATCTGCTCGCCGGTGACGGTCTTGACGATGTCGGGGCCGGTCACGAACAGGCGGGCGTCCTCCGTCATGACGATCACGTCGGTCAGCGCCGGGCCGTACGCGGCGGCGCCGGCGGCGGGGCCGAGTACGACGGAGATCTGCGGCACCACCCCCGAGGCCTTGGTCATGGCGGCGAACATGCGGCCGACGCCGTCCATCGACTCCACCCCGTCGGCCAGCCGGGCGCCCCCCGAGTGCCACAGTCCGATCACAGGGGACCCCTGGAGCACCGCGACGTCGATCGCCTCGACGATGTGCTGGGCTCCGGCCGCGCCGAGCGCGCCGCCCTTGAGGGTGGCGTCGGTGCAGAAGGCGACCACGGGCGCCCCGTCCACCAGCCCGCGAACAGCGGTGACGCCGCTGCCGTCCTCCTCGTGAAGCGGCACGGCGGTGTCGGGGTCGAGCAGGCGGGAAAGGCGGACCGACGGCGCTCTCGTATCAGTGATTCGTTCTGACAGAACTGTCATCGCTGGAGATTTCCTGACGCTCGGCAGTGGTTAATGGCAAAAGTGCCAAGATCACAACGCCCTGCCAACCCTTATTGTCCGATTGCCGATGACAGCTTGTTGCCGCCCTTTCTGCGCGTTGACCGGCCTTCGTCATAGGCGCTTCCATATCGGGATCTTCACTTTTGGAGGACTGACGTGTCCCAATGGTCCTTACCTATCGTTTCCGCGCTTCTGGTCTCGCTGGCGATTCCGCCGGGGGCCACCGCCCAAACCCCCCAGACCGACCCTGCCGCGCTGGTCAACGTCTTCCATGGCACCAAGGAAGCGGCCCCCGACTTCGGGCACGGCGGTGGCGGAGGCATGACCTTTCCCGGCGCCGTACTTCCGTTCGGCATGATGCAGTGGAGCCCTGACACCGTCAGAGAGGCCGGCGGCGGATACGCGTGGGAGGACAACCGCCTGCGCGGATTCTCCATGACGCACATATCGGGACCGGGGTGCAACGGCGCCCAGGATTTCCCGATCATGCCGTTCTCCGGTGTCATCGGCCGCTCCCCCGCCACCAATGGCTGGGATTACGTCCAGACGTTCAAGCACGAGAATGAGAAAGGCCGGCCAGGCTCCTATTCGGCCACGCTCGACAGCGGCGTAGGGGTGGAACTGGCCGCCACCACCCGCGCCGGCGTCGGCCGCTTCAGCTTCCCGACCGGCAAGCCGGGCACCGTGCTGCTCAACACCAGCGGCTCCATCAACGGCGTCGACGACGGCGAGACCAGGGTCAGCGGCAACACCGTCGAAGGCTGGATCCAGACCGGCGGCTTCTGCGGCCCGCCCATGCGCTACAAGGTCTACTTCCACGCCACCTTCGACCGGCCCGTCACCGCGTACGGCACGTGGAAGAACGACACCGTCACCCCAGGCGCCGCCAGCGTCAAGAACAACGGCCCCGCCCGCGTCGCGAACGCCGAGACCGTCGGCGACGGCGACGTCGTCACCAGCGGTCCGGGATCCGGCGCCTACCTGCAGTTCGACCCCGGCCAGCCGGTCCAGATGCGCGTCGGCCTGTCGTACGTGAGCCTCGACGGCGCCAGGAAGAACCTCGCCGCCGAGGTCGGCACGCAGAACCTCGGCCAGATCAGCGACCAGGGCTTCTCCGCCTGGAACAAGCGGCTCGGCCAGATCCGGGTCACCGGCGGCGGCGAGGACCGCCAGCGCACCTTCTACAGCAACCTCTACCACGCGCTGCTGCAACCCCACGTCGCCGACGACGTGGACGGCCAGTACCCCGGCTTCGACCACAAGCCCAAACAGGTACGGCCGGGCCGCCACCACTACGCGCTCTTCTCCGGCTGGGACATCTACCGCAGCGAGGTCCAGCTGATCGCCCTGCTCGACCCGGTCGTCGGCGCCGACATCGCCCAGTCGATGTACGACAACGCCCAGGCCGTCGGCAACGTCTGGGACCGCTGGTCCCACCAAATCGCGATCACCGGCGTCATGGTCGGCGACCCCTACCACTCCATCCTGGCCAGCATGTACGCCTTCGGCGCCCGCGACTTCGACGCCCAGAAGGCGGTCCAGGCGATGGCCGAGGCGGCCAGGAGGGTCGGCCCGCAGGACATCGGCAGCCCGCTGCTCGGCTACGACGAGCGTCCGGGCAACGCCGCCTACATGAGCCAGGGCTACGTGCCGATCGACCCCGCCACCACCCTGGAGTACACGGTCGCCGACTTCGGCATCGCGCAGCTCGCCTCCCGGCTCGGCCAGACGCAGATCGCGCAGGAGTTCACCGCCAGGTCGCAGAACTGGCAGAACCTCTACAACCCGGCCAACGCCTGGATCCAGCCGAGGGCCAAGGACGGCTCGTTCGTCTCGCCGTTCGACCCGGCCAGCATGCAGCTCTACGTGGAGGGCAACGGGGCGCAGTACCACTGGATGGTGCCGCACAACGTGCGCGGGCTGTTCACCGTGATGGGCGGAAACGCCCAGGTGCTGCCGCGCCTGGACGCCTTCTTCAAGAAGCTCAACGCCGGGCCGCACGAGCCGTACGCCTACCTGGGCAACGAGCCTTCGCTGGCCACGCCGTGGCTCTACGCGTGGGCGGGCCGGCCGTACCGGACGCAGGAGCTCGTGCGCCGGGTGCAGCAGGATCTGTTCAAGTCCGGGCCCGACGGGCTGGTCGGCAACGACGATCTGGGCGCCATGGGCTCCTGGTACGTGTGGTCGGCGATGGGGCTCTTCCCCGCGATCCCCGGCCGAGCGGAGCTGATGGTCAACACGCCGCTGTTCGACAGCGTCACCGTCACCAGGCCGCAGGGCACGATCACGGTCAGCGCGCCCGGCGCCGCCGCCAACCCCTACGTGCAGACACTGCGGGTGAACGGCACGGCCACCGGCAAGGCGTGGCTGCCCGAGTCGTTCGCGCAGCAGGGCGGGCGGCTCGACTTCACTCTCGGCGCCAAGCCCAACACCCAGTTCGGCAGCGAGACCTGGAACGCGCCGCCGAGCTTCGGCGACGGCGTCAAGCCGTACCTGGCCGGGCTGAGCCCGGGCAGCGGGCCGGTCGAGCCGGGCGGCAGCTTCAGCAGCGAACTGGCCGTGCAGTCGTCCGGGCGGGCGCAGACCCTCGCGTGGACGGCCAAGGCGCCGGCCGGGATCACCGTCACCCCGGCCAGCGGGACCCTGCGCGTCCCGGCGGGCGGCCGGGCCACGCAGAAGGTGGTCATCTCGGTGAGTCCGGGGATGGCTACCGGGTTCCAGGAGGTCGCCTTTAAGGCAGGGGACGTCGTGGCCGGTGAGGTGAGCGCGGGCGTGCGGCTCAACGTCGCCCAGCGCGGCACCGTGGCCTGGGCGCAGAACGGCGCCGGCGTCGGCGACCCGGACCATCCGGGCATCGCCAACCTCGACGGCTTCAACTTCAGCTACTCCAACGAGGGGCTGGCGGCCAACGGGTTCGTGCCCGGCCAGCCGTACAAGTGGAAGGAGTTCGAGTTCACCTGGCCCGACCGCAAGCCCGGCGAGTGGGACCACCTGCGGGTGGGCAGCGGGCCGGTCGAGGTGAAGGCGCCGGCCGGGGCCTCCAAGGTCGCTTTCCTGGGCTCGGCCACGTTCGGCTACCCCGAGGTGGACGTCACGATCACCTACACCGACGGCACCACCGGCAGCGGCAAGCTGGGCTTCAGCGACTGGATCCTGAACTTCAGCAGCGCCCAGCCGCAGCACGGCAACGAGATCGTGGCCAGGCTCCCCAACCGGTTGTTCGGCGGTTCGTGGGCGTTCCAGCCGATTCCGTCATACCTGTTCGCCGCCCAGCCGATCGCGCTGGACCCGTCGAAGCAGGTGCGCAGCCTGACCTTCGGACCCGTTCCCGAAGGCGCGATGCACCTGTTCACCTGGGCGTTCGCCTAGGTGACTAGGAGGGGGCGGCGTCCAGGTAGACCCAGGCGCCGCCCTCTCTGACGAACCTGCTCACCTCGTGCGAATAGCCCGCCGCGCCCGCCTGGGTGAAGTGGGCGCGGAACTCCACGGTCCCCTCGGTGTGGATCGCGCTGCCCGCCGTGGCCGCGACGATCTCCAGCCGGTCCCAGCGCAGCCCGCGCTCGATGTCCACCCGGCCGGGCCGGGTGCTCGAGTGCCAGGAGCGGAGCAGGTAGGCGGAGTCGCCCACGGCGAAGGCGCTGTAGCGCGAGCGCATGAGCTGCTCGGCGGTCACCGCCCGCGCCTGGCCGCGGTGCAGCTTCCCGCAGCACTCGGCGTAGAGGGCGGGCAGCCCGCAGGGACAGGGACGCTTGGCCATGGGGCCCATCGTGTCAGGTGTAGATGACCGCCAGGAACCTGACCAGGATCTCCTCCCGCTTGGCCGCCGGCAGCGCGTCCAGGATCGTGTTGACCGCGGCCATCCCCGGCTGGCCGCCGCCGCCGAGATCCACCCCGACCGCCGCCGCCAGATCGCCGAACTCCCGGTCGCCCAGCGCTTCGAGATCCAGCTCGGCCACCATCTCGACCAGGCCGTCCGGCACCTGCGCGGGTCCGCGTTCCCTGGCCGCCTCGGCCGACTCCGCGATCACCTGCAGCATCGCGTCGACGCCCTTGAGCGTGGCGCCGGTGACCGTGATGTGCAGGTTGGCGGGGATTCCGGCGTACGAGAGCTGCGGCTGGATGAACCACCCGCGCGCCCGCGCCTCGTCGGCCAGCACGAACACGTCGATCTCGGTCGAGGTGAACGCGATCAGCGACCCGGCCGGATCCCCGAGCACCCGCAGCCCCGGGATCGCCGCCAGCCCCTCACGCAGCCGCCGCGCCGCCTCCAGCGTGTCCCGCCCCAGCTCCCGGTACCCCTCGTGACCCAGCATCCGCAACGTCGCCCACGCGCCGCCGAGCGGCCCGGCCGACTTCGAGCTCTGCACGGTCGCGTTGATCACCGTGTATCCCGGCCAGGCCGCCGCGGCGAAGTACGCCTTCCTGCGCATCGCCGGATCGGCGAACAGCACCACCGAGGCGCCCTTGGGCGCGTACCCGAACTTGTGCAGATCGCACGAGATCGACGTCACCCCCGGCACCGACAGGTCGAACGGCGGCACCTCCGCCCCCGCCTCCCGCAGCCACGGCAGCAGCCACCCGCCCACGCACGCGTCCACATGACACGGCACCCCCGCCGCGGCCGCGACGGCCGCCACCTCCGCCACCGGATCGACCACGCCCTGCGGATACGACGGCGCCGACGCCACCACCAGCACCGTCTCCCCGTCGATCCTCTCCCGCACGTCCGCCGCCGCCACCTTGAACGTCTCCAGGTCCACCGGCACCGCCCTGACCTCCAGGCCCAGGTAGTGCGCCGCCTTGTGGAAGGCCGGATGCGCCGTCACCGGCACCACCATGTTCGGCCTGGCCCGTCCCGCCTTGTCACGCGCCGCCTTCACCGCCAGCATGATCGACTCGGTGCCGCCGCTGGTGAAGATCCCGTACCCGCCGCCGAGCACCGCAGCCACCTCGCCGACGACCTGCTTCTCCATCTCCACCACGCTGGGGAAGGCGGTCGGGTCGAGGGTGTTGACCTCCAGCATCTCGAAGTAGGCCAGGGCCGCAGCCTCGTGCACCTCCGGCCGGCCCGTGTCGTAGACGTAGGCGGTCACCTGGCCGCCGCGTACCGGCAGGTCGTGCTGCTTCATCGCGGCGATCTCGGCCAGCAACTCCTCGGCGGTCCTCACGCGGTCTCCTTCTGGGCTTCTTCACGGGGTACGGCGAGCCGGCCGTACCAGCTGATGAGGGGGAGGCTGAGCAGCATGAGCGCGGCCGGGAGCGCGGTGAAGCCGAGCAGCATGCCGGTGAGCGCCTGCTCGGTCTGCACGGCTTGCACGGCTTGCACGGCTTGTGCGGCTTGGGTGGCTTGAGTGGCTTGGGTGGCGGCCGAGGTGAAGCCCGACAGGGCGAGCACCGCGGCGAACAGACCCGGCCCCAGCGCCAGCCCCGCCGTCTCGCCCGCCGTCCACAGGCCGGTGAACGCGCCCGCCTGCGCCTGGCCGGTGCGGGCGGTGTCGGCGTGGACGGTGTCGGGCAGGAGCGAGAGCGGCAGCAGTTGCAGTGCGGCGTAGCAGACCCCGGCCAGCGCGGTCAGTGCCAGGGTGGCGGCCAGCGAGCGTACGGCGATCGCCGGGACCAGCCCGAGCGCGGCCAGCCCGAAACCCAGTGTGGCGGCGAAGTAGCAGCGCACATGCCCATACGCGCGGGCCAGCCGGGACCAGGCGGGCACCGCCAGCAGGCTCGGCCCGACCAGGCAGACGAACATCAGCGACGTCAGGCTGTAGTCGCCCAGCCGGTGCGCGGCCACGTACGGGGCTCCGGCCAGCATCACCGCGACCCCGAGCGCCTGCGTCACGAAGGCGGCCAGCAGCGCGAAGAACGGCCGGTTCCCCCGCGCCATGCGGAACGCGGCGACCGGGCCGAGCTGGTGCGGGCCCGGCCTCGACGTGACCCAGCGGGTGCCCAGCGTGGCCCCGACCAGCGCCGCTGCCATGACCGCGCCCACCGCGACCCCCATGACCGCGTACCCGGTCCGGCCGCCGCCCGCCAGATCCACCACCGCCGGGGCCAGACCGCCCGCGACCAGGATGCCGACCGTCAGGCAGACCACCCGCCACGACATGATCCTGGTCCGCCCGCGCTGCTCCCCGGCCATCTCGGCGGGCAGCGCGACATAGGGCACCTGGAAGCACGCGAACGCCGTGGCTGCCAGGAGGAACGCTCCTCCGGCCCAGGTCACGGCGAACCCCGTGCCGCCGGCCGGGACCGCGAACATCAGCGCGAAGGCCACCGGCAACGCGACCGCGCCGGCCAGCAGCAGCCTCGTCCTGCGGCCGGTGCGTACGGCCTCGCGGTCGCTGGCGGCGCCGACCAGGGGGTTGAGCAGGACGTCCCAGATCTTGGGCGCGACCAGCACGGCGCCCGCGATCGCGGCCGGGACGGCCAGGACGTCGGTGAGGTAGTAGAGCAGCAACAGGCCGGGCACCGCCGAGAACACCCCGGTCCCAACGGATCCCACCCCATAACCGAACAACCTGCCCCGGCCGAGTCCTCGCGGCGTGCCTTCGTTGGGCAGCTGTCGTGCGCCGTCGTTTGGCGACCGCTGTAAGCCGTTGCGGTGCTGCCCTTGTGTGCCGTTGTTGGGCGGCTGTGGCGTGCCCTCGTTTGGCGGCGGCTGCGCGCCGTTGCTGGGTGGCGGGGTCATGGGAGGGTGCCGGGGAGGGCGAGGGTGCGGTGGACGGTCTGGTGCAGGTGGGTGCGGAAGCGGCGTGACGCGGCCCGGTCGCTTGCGCCCCTGCGGTTGCCGTCGGCGTCCAGGATCCCGCCCTTGGCGAACCCGTGCACGCACCAGATGACCGACCACATGGCCATCTCGACGTCCACGGTCGGGTCGATCACCCCGGCGGTGACGGCGGGTTCCAGGGCACGGGTGACGGCGTCGACGAGCGGGCGCACGTAGTGGCGTTCCAGGTCGGAGAGGTCACCGGCGTCGGACAGCCAGCGGTGCATCCACAGCGCGGGCACCTCGGGGTGCTCGACGCAGAAGTCGAGGTAGTCGTCGATGAGGCGGTGGATGGCCTCGACCGGATCCGCCTCGGACAACCTGGCCAGCGACGCTTCCAGCGCGGCTCGCTCGGCGGTGTGGGCGCGTTCCATGACGGTGAGGTAGAGCTCGCGCTTGCCGCCCACGTGGTAGTTGACGGTGGCGATGTTGAGCCCGGCCGCGTCGGCGATCTGGCGGGTGGAGGTGCCGTCGTAGCCGAGCGCCGCGAAGAGCTGCGTGGCCACCTTGACGATGTTCTCCTGGGGGTGCACCCGGTCACCATATTCCGGACATTTCCCTCAGTCAATCACTTGATGGAGAGGCCTGGCAGCCCAACGCCCGCCTTGGCCGGAGCCATGGCGGGCGTTGCGGGTTACTCGTCGGCGAGGGTGTCGAGGGCTTGCGAGAGCCGTTCCATGGCTGCCAGACAGGCGGGCCAGTCGTCGCCGACCGCGTCCGCGATCCGCTTGGCCATCTTCTGGTGGGCCGGGCCGATCCGCTCCACGGCGGCGAAGCCCTCAGAGGTGGGCCGGAGGAGCTTCGCCCGGCGATGTGCCGGGTTGGGCAGATACTCCGCCAACCCCTTCTCCACCAGCAGATCCGCTATCCGCTGCACGCTCTGCCGGGTGATCCCCATGACCCGGGCGATGCCCGCCACCGGCAGCGGCTCACGCAGCACCGCGCCGAGCACCTGCCACCAGGCGGCGGTGAGCCCGGCCGGGCGGGCCAGCTCCTCGGCGATCGCGAGGAACTGGCCGTTGAGCCGGAACGAGGTGATCGCGCTCCCGGACAGCAGATCCGCCTCCTCGCTCATGACTGCCCGGCGGCCTCAAGCACCGCGAAGGCCGAGGCGTCGCTGTTCTTGTACAGCCGGAACCACGCGTCCAGCACCTCGGGCTCGTAGACGCCGAGCCGGGCGAAGATCTCGCGAGCGAACGCCTCGGGCTCGGTCGCGCCCGCCGTGATGACGTTGTCCGCGGTTACGGCGTCCGCCTCGACGTAGAGCTGCGAGCCCTTGTACCCGGGCACCGTCATCGTCAGGAACTCCAGCACGTTGCTGGTGTGCGCGCGCTCGTCGAGCAGCCCCTGCCTGGCCAGCCCCACGGTCGCGCCGCAGATCCCGGCGACCGGGACGCCCGCCGCCACGAACTCCTTGGCCTTGCGCCCGAACGCGTCGAGCTCCCCGCTCACCCACGTGTCGGCGCCGGGCAGGATCAGCAGCTCGCTGTCCTGGGGAGAGAGCTGGTCGAGCGTGATGTCGGGGATGATCCGCATGCCGCCGGAGCTGACGACCGGGTCGAGGGTCTCCCCGACCACGACGATCTCGAACCCGCCGGGCTCGCGGTGCCAGGCGCCGTTGCGGAGGTGGACCGTGGTGTGCCCGGTCTCCCAGTCGGCGAGGGTGTTGTACACGGCGTGGTGAACTGTTTTCGTCATGACAGTATTCTGTCATGACGACAGCATGCTGTCAACTCCTCTTGGCCCGCAAACCTTCCAAGGCCCCGAAGCCCCAGCCCCATGGGCAGGGCACCTCAGAGACAGGAACCTCGGGACGCGCGTGCTCCCAGAGGGCGGAGCGCGGGTCCCCCCACCCGGGTCTCGGGCCTCGGGCCTCGGGACCCGGGCCTGGGGCCTCGGGCCTCGGCAGCGTGGGCCTTGGGCCTTGGGCCTTGGGCCTTGGGCCTTGGGAGCGTGGGCGGCAAGGAGCGCGGGAGCGCGGGTCCCCGGGATGCGAGACGCGGTCCCCGGGATGCGGGCCTTGGGCCCTGGGCCTCGGGCCTCGGGTCTCGGGCCTCGGGCCTCGGGCCTCGGGCCTCGGGCCTCGGGCCTCGGGCCTCGGCAGCGTGGGCCTTGGGAGCGTGGGCGGTAAGGAGCGCTGGAGCGCGGCATCCAGTGGACCGGGGTCCCAGGATTGCGGGTCCGGAGGCGTGCGGCCTGGGATGGGTGCCGGGGCGGGCACCAAGGGGTCTCCTGGGTGCCGGGGTCCGCAGGGGG
Organism: Nonomuraea endophytica; assembly: GCF_014203235.1. Lineage (GTDB taxonomy): Bacteria > Actinomycetota > Actinomycetes > Streptosporangiales > Streptosporangiaceae > Nonomuraea > Nonomuraea endophytica. The sequence continues at coordinate 197,981 of NZ_JACHIN010000014.1, forward strand.
GGTGGGGTTTGGGAGGGCGGGGGGTGGGTGGGGGGCGTGCGAGGATGGCGTCTATGGCAGAGATCGTCGGCGGAGGCATTCCGGTCAACGACGCCGAGCGAAGGGTGATCGCCCACCTACGCGACCACGCCCCCCAAGATTGGCTCCTGCTGCACAACGTCGAGGTCCCCCGAGGCGACGACCTGTTCGAGGTGGACCTGATCGTCCTCACCCCCCACTCCCTCGTGGTCGTGGACGTCAAGGGCACGCGAGGCCGTATCGAAGTGTCGGGCGGACGGTGGTTCCCGCAGCGCGGCGGCGCGGTCGGCTCGCCGGTCACCAAGCTCAGAGGCACGGCCAGGGCGCTGAAGGGCCTGCTGGTCGACGCCCACCGCCGGCTGGAGCGCGTCTACGTCGACAGCCTCGTGGTCCTGACCTCGCCCGACGCCGAGCTGCACGACCCGTCCGGCCGCGACGCCGTCAACGTCGCCGACCTCGACGACCTCATCTCCACGCTGGCCGACGTGACGCGGGTGCGCCGCGGCGGCAGCCCCGACGTGCGCCCCTATGTGACCGCGATCCTGGACGCCCTCCACCAGTCCGTACGGCGCAGCACCGCCCCGCCCAGATTCGGCAACTGGGAGGTGGAGGAACAACTGGGCGGCGACGCCAAGGTGACCGAATACCGGGCCTTCAACGCCACCCTGCCCGGCAGCGAGACCGTCCTGCTCCGCGTCTACCAGGCCGATCCCCTGGCCGACCAGCCCAGCCGGGTCGCCGAACGCCAGCGCATAGCCAACGCCTACCAGTCCCTGACCCGGATCCCGCCCCACCCGAACGTGGTCCGTTCGCGCGACTTCTTCGCCATCGACGACGAGAGCCGCTTCGTGCTGGTCCTGGACGACGTGCACGGCCAGGCCCTGCACGTACGGCAGAGCGCCCGCCTGACCGTCGTCCAGGACATGCTGCGCGGCCTGGCCCACGCCCATGCCAACGGCGTCATCCACCGCGCTCTCACCCCGGCCAGCGTGCTGGTGACGGACGAGGGCCACGCGGTGCTGACGGGCTTCGACTACGCCAAGCCGGGCGCCCGCAACTTCACCGTCGCCCACGAGCTCGGCAACGTGCTCGACATGCACTACGTGGCCCCGGAGTGCCAGGAGGGCCCGGACCGCATGACCCCGGCCTCGGACGTGTACGCCGCGGGCGTGATCGCCTACCAGCTCCTGACCGGCGGCCTGCCAGAGGACACGGAGGCCAAGGACGTTCCCGAGGTCGTGGCCAGGATGCTCGACGACGCTCCCGCCAGGCGACCTACCGCCGCGGATAGCCTGGCGTCTCTGGAGGGCATTCGTCAGGAATCCCGTCTCAGGCGCCTCTTCCGCCGCGTACTGTCTTGATCATGGATGTTTCACTGCGTCCTGTGCGCGAAGACGACCTACCCTTCCTCAATCATCTGACCAACGACCTAGAGGGCTCGGGGGCCCACCAGTGGTACGGCTGGCACGACCCGCACCACCACCGCCGGCGCTGGGAGGAGAACGGCTTCCTCAACGACGAGGGCGGTTATCTGATCATCACGAGAGACGACGATCGGCTCGGCTTCCTGTCGTGGCACAAGCTGACGACCAGCAGGGTCTCCTTCTGCTACGAGATGGGGCTCATCGTCGCCCCCGAGTTCCGCGGCCGGGGTTACGGCACGCACGCCCAGCAGCTCCTGGTCAGATACCTGTTCGACCACTCGACGGTCAACAGGATCCAGGCCGCCACCGAGCTGTCCAACCTGGCCGAGCAGCGGGCGCTGGAGAAGGCCGGGTTCACGAAGGAGGGTGTCCTGCGCGGCATCGGCTTCCGGGCCGGCCGATGGCAGGACGGGGTTCTCTACAGCATCCTGCGCGCGGACCTCAACTAGAGGCTGCGGCGCAGCGTGCTCGCGTGCTCCAGGTAGTCGTTGGCGAGAAGGGTGCGTCCGGCCGAGCGGTGCAGCTCGCCGAGCATCTCGGTGGTCTGGGCCTCGCCGCTGCGGTCGCCGAGCTCCTGGAAGACCTCCAGGGAACGTTCGAGACCGGCGGAGGCCGGCGCCCATTCGCCGCGTGCCACCTGGAGCCCCGCGAGGCTCTGCATGGCGTACGCGCCGCAGTGCCGGTCGCCGAGTGATTCGAAGATGTCGAGGGCGTGCCGGTGGAAGGAGACGGCCTGCTGAAGCCGGCCGATCTGCAGGCTGACGCAGCCTTCCCGGTGGGAGTCGCCGAGTTCCTGGGCCAGCCGCATGGCCTGCTTGAGCCATTTGCCCGCCTGGGCGAGGTCGCCGTTCCTGAGGCAGAGGCGGCCGATGGCCTGGCGGACGAAGGCCTCGCCGTTCTGGTCGCCCGCGGCCAGGAACATCGCCAGTGCTCGCCGGTAATGGCCGAGCGCCTTGGCCACGTCGCCGCGGAACTGCCGGACCGCGCCGAGCCCGCACAGCGTGGTGGCCTCGGCCCTGGTGTCGCCGAGTTCGCGGAAGATGCGGCGGGCGCGGCTGAACTGGCCGGCGGACTCCTCGTATCTGTCCTGGTAGAGGCTGACCTGGGCGAGGCCTCTGAGCATGGCGGCCTCGCCGTACCTGTCACCTGAGGAGCGGGCGGCGTCGAGGGCGAGCGCGTGCGTGCGGGACCAGGCGTCGAAGTGGCAGTGCAGGTCGAAGTAGGGGACCATCGCGGCGGCCAGCCCCCACGCCGACGCGGCCAGACCGGCTTCGGCGGCCACGCGCACGGCGCCGACCAGGGTGTCGTGCTCGGCCTCGAACCAGCCGGTGGGGTCGGCGGTCAGCCGGTCGAGCGTGCGGGCGGGCAGCCGCCAGCGCGGCGCCCGGTCGGAGGTGAGGCTGAAGACGACGGTGGGCAGGCGGGTCATGGCGTGCTCGGTGGTGGCCGTCCACGCCGCCAGCACGCGGCCGAGGGCGTCGGGGTCGGCGTGCCGTTCGAGGGCGTGGGCGCCGATGAGGCCGGGCACCACGTAGCGCGGCTGGCCGACGGGGTCGGTGCCGACGAGCCTGAGCAGGTTGGCGTCGACGAGCAGGTCGGTCACGTCGTCGGCGCGCGGGCGGTCGAGCACGGCGCCGACCACCCAGCCGGGCTGCGCCTGGCCGCCGAGCAGGCCGAGCGTGCCGAGCGTGCGCGCCGCCTCGTCGGGCAGCGCCGCGTAGCTGCGGTCGAGGCTGGCGCGCACCTCCTTCAGCTCGCCGAGCAGGTCCTCTTCAAGCCGTTCCTTCAGTACGGCCAGCGACCACCCCGGCCGGGCGGCCAGCCGGGCCCCCGCGCTGCGCACGGCCAGCGGCGACCCGCCGCAGGCGGCCACGATCGCCCGGGCGGACTGCGGTTCCCTGGCCACCCGGTCGGCGCCGGCGATCCGGCCGAGCAGGCGCAGCGCGTCAGCGGGCGGCAGCTCGCCCAGGTCGAGCTGGAGGGCGCCGGGCAGTTCGGTGATCTTCCTGCGGCTGGTGACGATCACCGCGCAGCCGTTGCCGGGCAGCAGCGGCCGGATCTGGTCCGCGCCGTCGGCGTCGTCGAGCAGGATGAGCATCGGCCGCTCGGCCAGCACCGTGCGCAGCAGCGCCGACCGCTCGTGCGCCGTGGGCGGCGGCGTGTCCACCCCCAGCGCCCGCAGCGCCTCGGCGAGCAGTTCGCCGGGTTCTCGTCCGGCCAGATCCAGATAGAGCTGCCCGGCGGGATAGCGCTCGCGCAGCGCGTGCCCGGCATGTACGGCCAGCGCCGTCTTGCCCGCCCCCGGCGGCCCCGACACGATCGCCACCCCGAACGGCGCCGCCAGGCTCGCCAGCGGCTCGGCCCGCCCGGTGAAGTCCGGCGTGTCGGGCGGCAGTTGCCTGGGCACGACCGGCGCGCCCTCGTCGGCCAAGATCGTCTCGTAGGCCCGGCGCAGGTCGGCACCGGGTTCGACGCCGAGTTCGTCGACGAGCTGGGCCCGGATGAGGCCGTAGGCCCTGAGCGCCTCGGCCTTCCTGCCGCCGCGGTGCAGAGTCAGCAGGAGTTGCTGCCACAGGTCCTCGCGGTAGGGGTGCTCGGCGATCAGGCTTCTCAGCAGGGCGATGGCGCCGGCCTGGTCGCCGCCTTCGAGGTGGTTCGCGATCAGGTTCTCGGCGGCGCGGAGCCGTACCTCCAGAAGGGGTTCGAGGCGGCGGTCCCAGAGCGGGCTGCCGGGCAGGTCGGCGAGCGGCGCGCCGCGCCAGAGCGCGAGCGCGCCGGCGAAGTCGCCGCGGGTCACCAGGTCCTCGAACACGAGCAGGTCGAGCGCGTCGCCGGGCACGTCGATGGCGTAGCCGCTGCCGTCGCCGCGCAGGTGGCCGCCGCCGAGGTCGGTGCGTAAGGAGCTGACGTAGGTGCGGATGTTGGCCTGGGCCGAGCGCGGCGGCCGCTCCGGCCAGAGGATCTCGACGAGTTGGTCGGCGCCCACCACGTGTCCCGCGTTCAGCAGGAGGGTGGCGAGCAGCATGCGGGGTTTCTTGCCGGAGACCCGCACGGGGTCGCCGGCGGACCTGACTTCCAACGGTCCGAGCACATGAAAAGTGACCGACATGACCGCATCCGCTCCCTTATGGAGACCTGACAGCCCTTTGTATCTGTTCTGGACGTTTCTTGTGCGGCTTATGCACACCCTGGTCTCAGAGATCCCAGAACCCCCCGAGAGGATCATCATGAAGCTCAGAGGAGCAGTGGTCGCAGGCGTCACCCTCTTACTCAGCCTCGGCGCGATGCTGACCACGGGGTCAGTCGCGTCGGCCGACCCGGAGCCGTTCTCCGCGGAAGCGGAGATCCTTGCCACCAACTTCCAGCTGCCGTTCCCCTGTGGACAGAGCTGGACGGGCAACTCCAGCGCCAGCAGCGCCCACCAGTCGTGGGAGATCGATTTCAACCGCGGCAGCACCGCCGACGCCGACCTCGGCGACCCCGTGGTCGCCGCCGCGTCCGGCACCGTGGTGATCTCGGCGCACCAGGGCTCCACCAACGGTTACGGCAACCTGGTCAAGATCGACCATGGCAGCGGCTGGACCACCTACTACGCCCACCTGAACGTCCGCTCGGTCAGCGCGGGCCAGGCCGTCTCCCAGGGCCAGCAGATCGGCACCGTGGGCAAGACGAGCAAGCCGGGCAACAACATCAGCCCCCACCTCCACTACGAGGTACGGCAGGGCGAAGGCTACCCGGGCAACATCCGCAAGGCCGTCTTCAACGGCACCACCTTCGGCTACCCGGTCCAGACGCTGACCTCCAGGAACTGCGGCGGGTCCAGCAACCCGTACACCCCCGAGCAGGTCTGCGGCGCCGGCTACGGCGTCGTCGACTCGGCCGCCCTCGGCACCAGCGGCACCGTCTACCTGCTCTACAACAACTCCAACGGCAACAACTGCGTGGTCACGCTGAAGAAGACCTCGCTCGGCACCGCCTCCGCGGTGGCGGCCTATCTGGAAGTCCAAGGAAGCGCACGGATAACCGATTCGGGCAACTTCAGCTACTACGCGGGCCCGGTCAGGGCAGCGGCGCCCGGCAAGTGCGTCAAGTGGGGCGGCAAGGCGGGAACGGCCGTGTACGACTCTCCCTTCGAGCATTGTGGATCATGAAACTGAGAATCCTCTTGCTGGCCGGACTGCTCGTGATGTCCGGCCAGCAGGCCGCAACGGCCTCCGCTGAATCCAGCCCGCTCGCCGACGCCTTCGACCGGGCGGCCAGCGGCTACGACGTCCCCCGCGACCTCCTGGCCGCGCTCGCCTACGCCGAAACCCACCTCGACGGCCACCGGGGCGAGCCGAGCGCCAGCGGCGGATACGGCCTGATGCACCTGGTTCCGAAGGCTCTGGAGGAGGCGGCCAAGCTCACCTCCACCCCGGCCGACCGGCTCAGGACCGACGACGCGGCGAACGTGCTCGGCGGCGCCGCCGTACTGCGGGCCAAGGCGGACGCGCTCGGCATGGACGCGAGCGCCCGCAAGGACCCGGCGCGGTGGTACGCGGCGATCGGCGCGTACGGCGGCGCGAAGAGCACCGCCAACATCTACGCCGACGCCGTCTACGAGGCGCTGTCCAGCGGCTTCCAGGCCAAGGGCGTAAGCGTCAAGCCGCAGCCGGTGCAGCCGGAGCGCGGCGAGGACTACACGCCGTTCGCCGCCGCGGCGGTCGACTACCCCGGCGCGCTGTGGTCGGCGGCCAGCACCTCCAACTACACGGCCGCCAACCGTCCGTCCAGCGCGGCGATCAACAAGATCGTCATCCACGTCGCGCAGGGCTCCTACGCCGGGACGATCTCCTGGTTCAAGAACCCGGCGGCCAAGGTCTCCTCCCACTACGTGGTCCGCTCGTCCGACGGGCAGATCACCCAGATGGTGCGCGAGAAGGACGTCGCCTGGCACGTCAAGGGCGCCAACACCAACAGCGTCGGCATCGAGCACGAGGGCTACATCAGCGACGCCTCGTGGTTCACCGACCAGATGTACCGCGCGTCGGCGGCGCTGACCCGCAACATCGCCGACCGCTACGGCATCGCGAAGACCCGCTCGAACATCGTGGGCCACGTCGAGGTGCCCGGCAACGACCACACCGACCCGGGCCCGAACTGGGACTGGAACAAGTACATGAGCTACGTGACCGGCGGCAGCGGCAACCCGCACACGCCCGAGTCGGTCTGCGGCAGCGGCTTCAAGATCATCGACTCGCAGTCGCTCGGCAGCGCCGGGACGGTCTACCTGCTGTACAACCCGGCCAACGGCAACAACTGCGTGGTCACGATCAAGCACACGTCGCTGGGCACGGCCACCGCGACCAGCGCCTTCCTCGAGGTCCAGGGCAGCCCCAGGACCACCGACTCCGGCAACTTCGCCTACTACGCCGGACCGGTCAGAGCGGCCGCACCGGACAAGTGCGTCAGGTGGGGAGGGTCCGCGGGCAGCTCCACTTACACGAGCCCGTTCGAACACTGCGGCTAACAGCCCCCTTTAGGGAGCGCGGCGCGATCAAGCGCCGCGCTCCTTCTACGCGCGGCCCTTCCATATGCGGGCCTTTCTATGTGCCGGCCACGTTTCTCGCCCAGGTGTAGTCGGGCTGACCGGCCGGACTCCGGTGGATCTCGCTGACCAGCCGCAACACGCCAGGCACCGCGTGCGCGTCCAGCCTCCCCGCGCAGTGCGCGGCCAGTTCCGCCAGCGACAGCGGCGCGACCGGAGCCACCACAGCGGTCACCCGGCCTTCAGGACCACCGACCACCACCGCGTCGTACACCGCCGGATGCGCCCGCACCGCCGCCTCCACCTCCTCGGCACGCACCTCCCCGCCGCCGGTGCGGATCACGTTGGCCACGCGGCCGAGCAGGGTGACGCTCCCGTCGTCCTCGACCCTGGCCAGGTCGCCCGGCACCGCCCACCTGCGGCCCCGGGCGTCGCACGGGAAGTCCGCGCCGTTCCAGTAGCCGCGCGCGACCCGCCCGGTCCTGCCCAGCACACCCTCCTCGCCGGGCGCGGCGAGCTCAAACCCATCAGCCAGTACGGCAGCGCCGTCCGCCAGCCCGAACCCCGCCCCAGAACCATCCGCCGGACCGAACCCTGCGCCGGCGCCATCCGCCGGCCCGAACCCGGCGCCCATCGCCTGACAGGCCAGACCGGACTCGGCGGCGCCCAGCGCGTCCACGACCGCCGCGAGACCGGGAACGGCCGCCAGCAACCCCGCCTTGGTCTCCCCCGACATGGCCGCCGCCCCCGTCACCACCGCCATGAGCCCGGCCAGTTCCCCCGGCTTCACCGCAGCCAGCAGCGGCCTGGCCATCGCGTCACCGGTCAGCACCACGACCTGGGCCCGCTCGGCCTCGGCCAGCCGTACGACCGCGCGAGGGTCGAAGCCGCGCCCGGTCCACAGGATGAGCGTGCCGCCCGTGGTGTGACAGGTCCAGCCGAGCCACTGCCCGGCGGCCTGGGCGAGCGGCGCGCAGACCAGCATCCGCAGCCCGGCTCCGGCCGCCGCGTTCTCCGCGACCTGCTCCGCCGAGGCCACCGGCTCGCTCACGAACGAACCCATCGCGGCGAAGAACACGTCCTCGTGCCGCCAGAGCACGCCCTTCGGGCGGCCGGTCGTGCCGGCGGTGTAGATCAGGTAGTGGTCGTCGCCGGAGCGCTCCTGGGGCTCCGGCAGACTCCGGGGAAGAGCAACCGCCCTCTCGTACGGCGGGCCGTACGAGATCGTGTTCGTGAACCACGGCACCCGCGCCAGCAGACCCGCCTCGCCCACGAGCGCGGCGCACCCGGAGTCGCGCAGCACGTGGGTGAGGTCGTCCTCGCGGCAGCGGTGGTCGAGGTTCACCGGCACCGCGCGCAGCTTGAAGCAGGCCAGTTCGCTCTCCTTCCACTCGGCCCTGTTGCGCGCGAGAATGCCCACCCTGTCGCCCCGCCCGACCCGCATCCCGCTGAGGTGGCAGGCGAACCTGGTGGCGCGTTCGTCCAGCTCGCGGTAGGTGAGGCGGCGCTCACCCGCGACCAGCGCCGTCCGGCTGGGCACCGCCCGCGCCACGCTCTCGAACAGGTCGGCCAGGTTGAAAGTGCGGCTCACCGGTCAAGGTTGCGCAGCCCTCACCACCTGTTGTCCAGACCTGTCAGAAGGTGTCGATGATGTCCACGACGTAAAGGAGCGGTCCACCGCCCGGGACGCCGATGCCACCCGTGGTCGTGAACCCTTTGACGGCCGGGACGATCATCGCCACCCGGCTGCCGACGGCCTTACCGGTCAGCGCCTCGACCCAGCCGGGCGGCACCGCCCCGGGCACCAGCGTGAAGCCACGCGGCCCGCCGCGCCGGCGAGAGGAGTCGAAGACCGTGCGCGCCGGCCACCGGGCGCCGACATACTGCACCACGACCTTGGCCCCCGCCTTGACCACAGGCCCGGACCCGTCGATGAGCGTCCGCGATGGCCCAGGCGCCCGAAGATCCGCCGGAAGCGCGGGCAGCCCCTCCCCGAGCAGCCGAGCATCGGCCGGATACCCACCAAGAATGTCGAACACCGCCACCAGCGTCTCCCCCGGTCCGACACCCGGCGGCGCCCCACCGCCCGCCGGCCCGACCAGCATCACCCGGCTGCCCGCCGCGTGCCCGGCCAGGGCCTCACGCCAGGCGTAAGGCACCTGCCCGTCGCCGAGCACCACGGTGGCGGGCTGGCGGGTGTCATAGGTGTTCATGTACGGCTTGTTGCCCTCCCACCGGCGTACCTCGACATCGGTGACCACCACGTCGCCCTCCTGCGTCACCCGCCCGCCGCCCTCCCAGAGCACGGTGACCCGAGGCTCCCGACCCGGGGCCTCAGTGGGCAGGCTGATAACGGGCTTGGTCCCAAAGGCCCCGGACACCCGCGGGGTGGCCGTGGCGGTGGCGAGCCCGCAGGAGGCGACGAGCAGGATCGCGGCAAAACAGATCAGTCGCACACTTCGCTTCTTTGCCGCGATCACTCCAAGGGATTGGCATCTACCCCCAAAACCACACGGCCGATGCCCTCTCAAGATGCGGCATGCTGGGTGGGTGAGCAGGCCCAACCTCGCGCGGCGGGTGGCGGAAACGGCCGAGATCGCGCTGACCCACCGCAAATACGTCACCTTCGTCGACGTCGTCACCGGCCTGCGCTGGCTGCACACGCGACATGTAGACACCTGGCGCCAGGGACGAGCAGCCACACTGGCAGACCTGGCCGCGGTGGACGACGACCGCCTGCTGGACGCCGCCGCGCACCTGCGCGAATGGGCACTGGGCAAGGGGCTGCTGCCGGTGGCGACGCCGTACGTGTCGAGCAGCCGCGACCGCCGCGACCTGCGCTTCACCAGAGAAGGCGACCAGGAGCCCTACAGAACCCACTGGCTCTCCCCCGACCTGAGCGAAGCCCGAGTCAAGCAGATCACCGAACGCCAAGCCAAAGCCCCGGACTTGGTGGCGATCCGCCCAGTCGACCCCTGGACCTGCGCCGAATGCGGCGACACCGGCGACTACTTGATCATGGAAGAAGACCGCCCCCACTGCCTGACCTGCACCGACCTGGACCACCTGGTACTTCTACCCGCAGGCAACGCCACCCTGAGCCGAAGAGCGAAAAAGGAAAGCGGCCTGTCAGCCCTGGTGGTCGAATACAACCGCAGACGCAAGATCTACCAGCGAGTGGGCGTGCTGGTAGAGGAATCAGCACTGGCCCAGGCCGAGGAATCCTGCCTGGCAGACGAGGAAGTACGGCTCCGCCGCCGCGACCGCGACCGCGTCAGGCGAGAAGAGCAGGACGTCGAGTACCAGACAAGAATGGCCGCCGAAATAGCCCGCCTCTTCCCAGGTTGCCCACCCGAACGAGCAAGAGAAATCGCCGAACACGCCGGCCAACGCGGCAGCGGCCGAGTAGGCCGCTCAGCAGCAGCCAGAGCCCTGGACGAAACCGCGATCACCCTGGCCGTGGTGGCCTCAATCCGCCACCAGGACACCGACTACGACCAGTTGCTCATGTCCGGCGTCCCCCGAAAAGAAGCCCGAGACCAAATCCGAGACGCCATAGCCACCAAATTGGCCAGCTTCCGCCCCTAAAGGCATGGTGGTCGCACCGCTCCCGCGTCCCCCCAAAAAGACTTCGCTCCGCTCAGACGCCCCTCCGGCCCCACCCCTTGCCCAGTTGGAGCACCAACCAGCTGACACCCACCCCGCGCAAAGGAACTCGCTCCGCTCGCCCGCCCACCCAGGGGCAAGCCCAGGCATGACCAGCGGCGCACCGCATGGTCGAACCGTCAAAGGCCGAGCGCTTGAGATCCCCAAGAATGCCTGCCCGTCAGGCAAGAAGGGGGCTGCGGTGGACAAGAGCCGGCTACCTCGATGCGCAGGTCCCCTGAGTTGGAACGGATGCGCTGCGAGCGCCACCGCACTCTGACCCGCCTCAGTGCTACCGCCACCGAAACGCCTGCGCGAACGCCGCTCCGTCCGCGGCCTCTGCAATCGGCCGACTCGCCCGTGATTTCCACTCACGCACGCACCCTCCACGGCCGAAGTCCGGGCGTGGGCACTCACTCAAGGGTCTCCGGCGCCTCATGGGGCGCGAACCCGGCCTGAGATCTCAGGAGCCCTGCGGTCCCGCCCACACTACGGAGACGTGGGCCAGAACTTGGGCAGATTCACCGCAGGATCGGTCACCCGGAGCCGGCTGGCCACCGTGGGATCGACACCCTTCAAAGTGATCAAGCGCGGCCCTCCGGCCTCTTCCAGCACCGCCAGCGCGCTCGGCAACCCAGCGGCGACCGTCGCGATGGCGATGCCCATCCCGACCAGCCCGGGATGTTTGTGCGGGTACTCGATCCGGTGCAGGCCAGAGGCTGCGATCGCGGCCACTTCCCGCGGTCGCTGCATCTGACGACCGTCGTTGGTCAGGACAACGTGGAACCCCTCGGCCGCGGCTCGCGGATACAAGGTCTCGTCACGCGTGCCCGACCAGCCAGGAAGATCCAGGAGATGGACGATGTCATGGTTCAGCACAAAGCTGGTCAGGACCTGATGCAGGGGGCGGGGGACGTTCTCATCCAGCAACAGCCTCACGCTGCTCCCGAGGAGGGTCGTAGCTGTCGACGTAGGCGGCGAAGTCAGCGGCGTCCATCGCCGCGGTGGCAGACACGCTCGGGTAGTAGTCCGCGATCCGCTCGGCCGGGACACCGTCCCGCAGCAGTGCCGCGATCTCGTCGTACGGCACGCGGGTCCCTTCGATCACCGGCATGCCACCACGGACCGCCGGGTCGACGGTGACGTGTTCCCTGGGACGCAGCAGGTCCGGGATATGCCGTCCATCGCGGTAGAACGGCCGCAACACCTCAACCATGTCATGGATGACGATGTTGGCCCTGCGGTGCACCAGATCGGTGGCCTGACCCTGCTCGACCAAGTAGATCGTCGAGCCGTCGGTCACCAACTGATAAGCCGATAGGTGCTCGCGCTGTCGCAGGTCGTCGCGGAGTGTGTCCAAGGCTCGGCGAATCTTCTGCAGGGACGCGTCGTTGCGCAGCTTCACACAGGTGCGCAACGCGACCAGGTCTCGAAACGAGTACAGCACGGGGCGCACCGGCGAGGTCTCCGGCACCAGCACGGCCCCACGGCCTGAGCTGGCCTTACGCCAGTGCGCGAGCTGGCGAAGCGTGGCACCCGACAACGCCGCCGCCAGCTTCGGACTGTAGGACACCCACTTCACCTCCCTCCGCCTGAATCAGCCCCTTCATCATCGCAAACATCCCCACGATTCACTCACCATTACCCCGTCTTGATCGGAGAGTCGCCATGCCCTGCACTGGTCATGTCCACAAGCACTGCGGCTGCCGGAATCCATCGGCGACCACGATCACCCAGAACCGCACGACGGCCTTGGGGCACGCATCCCGATGCACGCCCTTACGCGAGCAGACGCGCGTGAGACCTGAACGGCCACGGCCAACAGGCGCCCTCCGAACCGGGCGCGCAGCGCGACGGTGCGCTCTGGCGCTGGCAGATCTTGTGGATGGCGCGGGCTCGTGTGGCGGCTTCTCGGGTCAGAGGTCAGGCCAGAAGCGAGCGGGTGAGGTGCTCGATGATGGGCACGTGCCAAGCTCTTCCGCGACGGCCCGATCAGGCCGATCACCTGCCCAGGTCGTCAGGTGAACGTCTTCGGGACAGTTCGGGAGATGCGACCGGGCTGCGAGGTGTGGGCGTGTAGTGCGGCGTCAGGCGGGCGATGGGGACCTGGTGGTGCTTCCTCGTGTCGTGACGTTCATGGAGGGAAGCCTGCTTGAGGAGCCGGTTGAGCAGGGCGGTGCGTTCGGTGGCGTCGGTCAGCATCGTGATGTCGACCGGAATCTCCTGATCAGAGAGGGTCGCGGCAGTAGCGTTTCCCTTCGCCGAGCTGCCCGCTCCGTGTCGGGTCAGTGTCTCAGCCCGAGGTTCGAGGGGCGAGGGCCGGTGGGGGCGGTCTGTCGCGGGTCAGGCGAGGACCATGGCGCTGATGGCAGCGCGGGTGGCGGTGCCAGCACGGGCGCCGGTGGCGTGGGCGGTGGCGGCGCGGGCGGTGGTGGGGGTCGGGTGGCGGTGGCGTGGGCGGCAGTAGGGGGTTGGGTGGCGATGGCGGGTCGGGTGGCGGTGGTGGGTTGGGGGTTCGCCGTGCTGGGGTTAGGCCGGGTGTGAGCGGGTGAGGTGTTCGATGATGGGGCGCCAGGTGCCGAGTTCTTCGAGGGGTGGGCGGATTAGGCCGATTACCTTGCCCAGGTCGTCGGCGCGGCGGAGGGTTACGGCGGCCATGCCGTACGGGCTGGACTCGAAGGCGGTTACCTCGGCCTTGGTCATCAGCCCGCCCTGCAGGTCCAGTGTTCTGGCCGATTCTGGGGACAGGGCGCGTGACGGCTCTACGGTGGCCAGGTAGCGCTTGGCCGGGACGTGGAGTTCTACCAGGGCGGCCACCCGGTCGCCCAGCAGTGGCCGGACGGCGTCGGCGCCGGCGCTCGCGTGTCCTGCCTCGTCGCCCGGGTGCAGCAGGTGGCCGATGTCGTGTACCAGCCCGGCTACCTGCAGTTCGAGGTCGTCGGGGTGCCATTCGCGCACTACGGCCGCGACCTGCAGGCCGTGGTCGAGCAGCGCGACCGGGTCGCCGGTCCGGTCGGGGGTGTCCCAGGCGTCTTCGCAGCGGGTGAGGATGTCCATGAGTTCGTCTACCGTCACGGGATAGCGTCTATCACATGCGCAATTGGCACGACATCAGGGACGAGCTACGAAATTTCGCACTTGGTCTGCCGGAGACCCATGAAGACCATCCATGGGGCGAATCGGTCATCAAGGTCAACAAGAAGGTCTTCCTCTTTCTCGGCATGGAGGAGCCGACCGAGAAGTGGGACCCGACCTTCGGTGTGAAGCTGCTGTCGGAGACCCACGGCCACGCCCTCACCGTCCAAGGCGCCGAGCCCAGCGGGTACGGACTCGGCAAGGCCGGGTGGGTCACGGTGCCGTTCATGAGCGAGCTGCCCGAGACCGAGATCCTGCTCGACTGGGTCGAGGAGAGCTACCGGGCGATCGCCCCGAAACGGGCCATCAAGCTCTTGGACGGCCAGCCTTAGCGCGATGGCCACGGGACAACTCGCCGTAGGCAAAGGCGAAGGGACGGCCCGCCGTAGCGCGGTCCCGATGAGACGGCCAGCGTTAGCGTGATTGCGATGGGACAGCCCGCCGTAGTGCGAGCCCGATGGGACGCCCGCCGTAGCGCGATCGCGGTGAGACAACGCGCGATAGCGACGGGACAGCCTGCCTTAGCGGGGAAGCTATTGGACGGCCAGCCGTAGGGCGAACCCGACGAGCAGCGCCCCTGTCACCCGCTCCACCCGCGCACGCACCTTGGGCCGCCGCAGCAAAGCGCCCACCTTGTCCACGACCACGTTGTAGAAGCTGAACCACAACGCGTAGAGGGCAGCGAAGATCGCGGACAGCAGCATCGGCGCCGCCCCCTCCATGAACTGCGGCAGGAACGTCACGAAGAACAGCAGCACCTTGGGGTTGAGCAGGTTCGACAGAAACCCGTTGCGCACATGCCGCAAACCGGTGCCCGAGGCGGGCTCGGCGATCGGCGCGGCGACGGCACGGGCTCTGAGACCCTGGATGCCCAGCCAGAACAGGTACGCCACCCCCAGCCACCGCAACACGGAGAAGGCGGTAGGCGAGGCGGCGAGCAGCGCCGACAGCCCGATCGCGGCGGCGACGGCGTGCACTCCGAGCCCGAGCAGCCCACCGGTCATGGTGAGAAGCCCGGCGGTGCGGCCGTGCGCGAGCGAACTGCGCATGATGAGCGCGGCGTCAGGCCCGGGGATCATGATCATGATCAGGGCGGTGACCGAGAAGGTCAGCAGCATGGCGGGGGTCTCCCGGAAGCACTGGGGGCGCGCTCCCGCCAACCCGCTGGTGCGCAGGCCGCACGAGAACGCGGGTGAACACAAATATGCCTTGTGGGCGGACCTAATCTTAGGCGACGCGATAGGTCCTCACGACCCGACCCCCACATAGGTCGCTGCTCACGACCCACCCCCACACAGATCCGGCCTCAGGACCCGACCCCCAGGTACGCAGCGATCGCCGCCCCATCACCCGCGAACTCCCCAGCCGCCGCCCCGTATACGAACCGCCCCTTCACCATGCACCTGACCTCGTCAGCGACCTCCAAAGCCAGCCGAAGGTTCTGCTCAACAAGCACCACCGAGATCCCAGTAGCGCGCAACCCCGCCAGCACAACCCCAAGCTCCTCAACCAGCCGAGGCGCCAACCCCTCGGACGGCTCGTCGAGCAGCAACAGCCGCGGGTTACCAAGCAGCGCGCGCCCGATGGCCAGCATCTCCTGCTCACCCCCCGAGAGCTGATCACCACGATGCCTCCGGCGAGCGGCAAGGGCGGGGAAGATCTGGTAAACGCGCTCGACAGTCCATTCACCAGGCGACCGGGAGATCTCCAGCGTCTCGGCGACAGTGAGCGACCGGAACACCCGGCGCCCCTGCGGCACGATCCGCACCCCCAAGCGGGCGATGCGCCGCGTGTCAAGGCCGGACAGTTCGCGCCCGGCCAGACGAATAGACCCGGACGACGGCCTGACCAGGCCCATCAGCGCGTGGACGAAGGTGGTCTTGCCGACCCCGTTGCGCCCGAGCACGGCCACGGCCCGGCCCTGGTCGAGGGTGAGATCGGCGCCGTGTAACACCTGCGCGGTGCCGTAACCGGCGGTGAGGTTCTGGACGGTCAGCATCATGTCCCCAGATAGGCCTTCTGGACCTCGGGCGAGGCCCGCACCTGCGCGGGCGTGCCGTCGGCGATCACCTGGCCCGCCGCCAGCGCGGTCACCCGGGAGGCGACGGCGAAGACCAGGTCGAGGTCGTGTTCCACGATCATCACGGTCAGCTCGGGGGGCAGCGCCCGCAACATCGAGGCCAGCTCAGCGCTCTCGGCGGCCGACATGCCCGCGGCCGGCTCGTCGAGCAGCAGCAGCCTGGGCCGCGCCGCGAGCGCCATCGCCAGTTCCAGCCGCCGCCCCTGCCCGTGCGAGAGCGCACCGGCCGGCCCGTCCGGCGAGACGTCCGTCGCCGCCAGGTGCCCGGCCGCCTCCCGCTCGATCTCGGCGCGCCGCCCGCGCGGCAGCCACGCCCGCAACCCCAAACCCCGCCTCGCCCGTACGGCGAGCGCCACGTTCTCCAGGCACGTCAGCCCGGTGAACAGGCTGCTGTGCTGGAAGGTCCGCCCGATCCCGAGCCTGGCCCGGCGCGGCTCGGAGAGCTTGGTCACGTCCCGCCCGGCGAACTCGATCCGCCCCGAAACCGGCCGCAGCGCCCCGGCGACCGCCGCGAACACCGTCGACTTCCCCGCGCCGTTGGGCCCGATGAGCGCCCGCCGTTCACCCTCTTCGACGGACAGGGAGACCCGGTCCACAGCGGCCAGCGCACCGAAACGCACGGTCACCTCACGCAGCACGAGCACGTTTCCTCCACAGCCCGGCGAGCCCCTCGGGCAGCAGGTAGACACAGAGCACGAACAACGCCCCCTCGACCAGCAGCCACTTGTCGCCCAGCGCGCCGGAGGTGACATCGCGCAGCGCGATCAGGCCCACGGCGGCCAGCGCGGGCCCGGCCAGCGAGTCGCGCCCGCCGAGCAGCACCATGACCAGCAGCAACACCGAGACGCCCACGCCCAGGTGGGTCGGGGCCACGAAGGTGTCCTTCTGCGCCACCAGCGCGCCGCCCGCCGCGCACACCGCTCCGGCCACGGTGACGGCGGCCAGCCGTACCCCCGGAACGGAGTAGCCGAAAGCGGCCATCCGCGCCTCGTTCTCGCGGGTGCCCGCGATGGCCGCGCCGAGCGGCCCGCGCCGCACCGCCGCCAGCACCGCGAACCCGGCCGCGACCACGGCCAGCGCCCACCAGTAGAAGACCACGACGTACGGCATGGCCGTCTCCAGCCCGAACAACGTGCTGACCGGAATGCCAGAGAGGCCGTTGTCCCCACCGGTGACGCGGCCCGACCGGGTGGCGGCCTGGACGGCGATCTCCCCGATCGCCAGCGTGAACATCAGAAAGAAGAACCCCCGCGTACGCACCGCGAACCACCCGGTGACCAGCGCGAACACCACCCCCGCGAGCACCGCCGCACCCAGCTGCACCACGGCCGACTCGCTGAGATGCTTGGCCGTCAGCCCCGCGGCATAGGCGCCCACCCCGAGGAAGGCCGCGTGCCCCAGCGACGGCAGCCCGGCGTGCCCGACGAGGAGGGCGAGGCTGGCGGCCATCAGCCCGTAGGCCAGCCCGCCGGTGAGCAGGCTGAGCTGGTAGGCCCCCAGCACGAACGGCATCGCGGCCAGGACGGCGGCGGCCAGGATCGCCCTCACCTGGCCCGCCCGAACATCCCGGACGGATTCCACAAGAGCACCGCGGCCATGACCGCGAACAGCAGGTAGGCGGCCAGCTCCGGCGCCAGCGCCACCCCGACCGTCTGCACCTGCCCGACCAGCAGCGCCCCCACCACCGCCCCGCGGATGGAGGCGAGACCGCCGATCACGATGACGATGAGCGCCAGCACGAGCACCTCGCTGTCCAGCCCGGCCCGCAGGTTGAGCAGCGGCAGCCCCAGCACCCCGGCGAACGTGGCCAGCCCGCAGCCGGCCAGCATGACCGATAATCGGACCCGGGCGACGTTCACCCCGATCGCCGCGAGCATCCCGGGATCGTCCACCGCGGCCCTGACCAGCGCCCCCGCCCTGGTCCGCTCGAAGATCCAGTACACGATCCCGCCGATGACGAGACCGGCCGCGATCACCGCCACCCGGTAAAGCGGGTAGCTGCCGAGGACGCTCCCGTCCAGCCCGTCGGGCGGCGGAAGCGTGTGGAAGCCCCGGTCCACCACGCCGAGCAGGAACTCCGACAGCAGGATCGCCAGCCCCAGCGTGAGCAGGGCCTGGTCAAGATGGCCGCGTCCGCGTAACGGCAGGATCGCCGCCGACAGCACGCCGCCCAGCGCCACGCCGAGCGCGGCCACGAGCAGCGCGGCCCCTGCCCATAAGCCCAGCGAGACCGAGGCACCGCCGAGCAGCAGGTAGGCGATGTAGCCGCCGGCCATGTAGAGGGCGCCGTGGGCGAGGTTGAGCACGTCGAGCATGCCGTAGATCAGCGTCAGCCCGACCGCGAGCACGAACAGCAGCGCCCCGAACGCCAGCCCGTCGAACGCGTTGACGAGCAGGCTCACGAGGCCTCCGGCGCGATGGTGGCGATCACCTTGTTCACGCCGCCGGAGTACTCCCTGACGTACCAGTTCTGCACGGGGTTGTGCTTGGCGTCCAGCGTGAACGGGCCGCGCGGGCTGGCGATCTCCCCCACCTGGCCCAATGCCTGGGCGAGGTCGCCGCCCCGCTTGGCGGCCTGGTCGATGAGGCTCATGGCGTCCCAGCTCTGCAGCGCGACCGCCGACGGGTTCTTGCCGGTCTTCGCCTTCCACTTGGCGGTGAACGCCTGGTTCTCCGGGTTGTCGAGGGCGGGCGAGTACAGGCCGACGCTGGTGATGCCTTCGGCGTCGGCTCCGATCGCCTGCAGTACGTCTTCGTCGGTGATGTTCTGGCAGGTCAGGAGCTTGAGTTTGGTGTCGTAGCCGAACTGCTTGAAGTTCTTGGCGAACGTGATGGCCTCGCCGCCGGCGTAGAAGACGTAGAGGAACTTCGCCTCGGCGGGGATCTGGCTGAGGTACGGCTGGAAGTTCTGGGTCTTGCCGAACGGGGTGAGGATCTGCTTCAGCGGCTTGGCGCCGCCGCCCTTGGCGTAGCCCTCGGCGAAGCCCTTCAGCGTCTCGGTGCCGGCTGAGTAGTCGGCGCCCATGAGGACCGCGCCGTCCTTGCCGTAGGACTCGGCGGCGTAGCGGCCGGCCGCGTACCCGTGCATGTAGTTGGTGTAGGAGACGCGGAAGACGCCGGGGCCGCCCAGCGCGTCGGCGCCGGCGTTGGCGATGACCACGGGCGTCTTCTGAGCTGCGGCCTCCTTGGCCACGGCCACCGCGACCGGGGAGGCGATCAGCCCGGTGATCACGTTCACCTGGTCCTGCAGGGTGAGCTGCCTGGCCTTCTGCTGGCCGGTCTCCGGGGTGCCCGCGTCGTCGGCGACCACCAACCGCGCCGGTTTGCCGCCCAGTTTGCCGCCGTGCTCGTCCAGGTAGAGGCGCATGGCGGCCTCCATGTCGTCGCCGAGCGCCGAGTACACGCCGGTCTGCGAGATGATCGCGCCGACCTTCACCACGGAGTCGTCTGCCGCCTGCTGAGTGGCCGCGCCACCGCACCCTGCGGCCAGCGCGACGGCCAGAGCGAGCAAGGCAAATCTCATCGGAGGCTCCCGCTGCCGCTAGCGTTTCCGAGATCCTCGCGCGTGCGGCGGCAGAAGGGAAGAGCGCTATCCCTTGCCCGGATGCAGCGCCCCGCAGTCGCGGCAGGTCCGCGCCGCCTGGTCGGCGTAGAAGGCGGAGAAAACGGGTGGCAGGTCCTTGACGATGTCGCGTACCTGGAGTTCCACCTCGTGCACCATGGCCCCGCACTCCTGGCAGTACCACCGGAAGGTCTCCAGCCGCCCCTCCTCGCGGATCTTCTCCACGACCAGGCCGACCGAGTCCGCCTCCCGCTGCGGCGAGTGCGGCAGGTCGGCCGGCAACAACCACATCTGCCCCTCGCGGATGTGGACGGTGTCCGGGCCCTCCGGCGTCATCACGTTGAGCCGCATGTTCCCCTTGATCTGGAAGAACAGCTCCTCGTACGGGTCGACGTGGAAGTCGGTGCGCTGGTTGGGACCGCCGACGACCATCACGATGAAGTCGCCGGCCTCCTCGAAGACCACCTTGTTGCCCACGGGCGGTTTGAGCAGGTGCTCATGCTCCTCGATCCACTTGCCTAAGTCGATGGGCGGCAGCATGGCCACTCCTCTCATCCGAACGCGGCGCGCACGGAGCCGAGCCCGTCGATCCGCACCTCGAAGACGTCCCCGCTGACGGCCTCCACGAACGGCCCCAGCGTCCCGGTCAGCACCACGTCGCCCGCGCGCATCGGGAACGCCGAGCGCCCGGCCGCGCCCGCCAGCCAGACCAGCGCGTTGAGCGGGTGCTCCATGACCTGCGCCCCCGACCCGGACGACACCTGCTCGCCGTTGCGCGTCATCGTCATGGCCGCAGAACGCAGGTCGAGCCCGCGCAGGTCCCGAGGGTCGCTGCCCAGGACGAAGGCGCCGCTGGAGGCGTTGTCGGCGATCGTGTCGGCCGGGGTGATGTCCCAGCCCTCGATCCGGGAGTCGGCCACCTCGATGGCGGCCAGCGCGAAGTCCACCGCCCTGATCACCTCGGCCGTGGTGAACGGCCCGCCCTCCAGGTCCTCCTTGAGCACGAACGCCACCTCGCCCTCGACCCTCGGCTGCAGGAAGTCCCCGATCGGGATCGGCTGCCCGTCCAGGTGGCAGCGGTCCTGGAACAACATCCCGAAGTCCGGTTCGACGATGCCGAACCTGCCGCGTACCTCCGCGTTGGTCATGCCGACCTTGCGGCCGACGAGCCTGCGCCCCTCCTGGAGCGCGCGCCGCGTGTTGATCTCCTGTACGGCGTAGCCGTCCCGCACCGACCCGACCAGGTCGCGTACCGGCGGGCACGGCTTGCCCGACGTGGCCGCGTCCAGCAGCCGGTCGGCCGCCTGGGTGCGGACGTCGACCGCTTCCGACCATTCATCGTGCATCTGAATCACTCCAGCCTGATGGTGGGCTCTCGCCATCGTCTCCCCTGCGGGAGATCTATGCCAATTACGCTGCCTGTTATGCAGACTCGTACCGATCAGGTGAACGCCCATGACGGCTCCTTCGACGTCCACGTCTGGGTGCCCGACTCCGGCCGTGGGCCGGGCATCCTGTTGCTGCAGGAGGTCTGGGGCGTGGGGCCGTACATCAGGAAGGTCGCCGAGGACCTGGCCGCGCTCGGCTACGTCGTGGCCGCCCCCGACCTGTTCTGGCGGGTGCGGCGCAACTGGGAGGGCGCGCACGACATGGCGGGGCTCCAGGCGTCGATCGAGGTCGCCAGTCAGTTCGACGGGGCCCAGGGCGTGGCCGACAGCGGCACGACGCTGGCGCACCTGCGCGCGCTGCCCGAGGTCACCGGCGGCGTCGGCTCGCTCGGCATCTGCCTGGGCGGTTCGCTGAACTTCGCGCTGGCCGCCGACGAGCCCATGGACGCTGTGCTGTCGTTCTACGGCTCGCAGGTGCCCGACACCCTCGCCCTGATGGATCGCGTCGACGCTCCCCTGCTGCTGGCCTTCGGCGGCAAGGACCCCTACATCCCCCGCGAGCGGGTGGCCGAGGTGGAGCGGGCGGCGGCGGGCCGCCCCAACGTCACGGTGTACGTGGACGAGCGGGCCGGACACGCATTCCACAACCATGAGGCCCCGGATTTCTACCACGAGGAGGCCGCGGCGGACCTCTGGCGGGTGGCCGTCGACTTCCTCGGGAAGCACATTCCGGTCCGTCCGTAATAGCCGTGCACGAAAGCTGCACACGCCCCCCACACACCCTGTCTGGTACGCCACTTCCCCGTACCCCACGATGAAGCCGTGGCAGAGATCTTCACCATGTGGGGAAATGTCATCATCGCGACGCTTCTGACCGTTCCGGCGGCGGTGCTGGCGATCTCCCATCTCACCCGCGGCCGCGCCCGCCGCGCGCACCCGGCGCCCCTCCGCAGCGCGGTCGCCGACGTCGGGATCGTCATCGGCACCGCGCCCTGGATCTGGATGATCCTCACGCCTTCCAGCCGCCGGAACACGGTCGAACCCGTCCCCTTCCAGGTCTTGATCGACCTCGCCGCAGGACCGTGGCAGACGGCATTCGTGCAGGTTGGCGGGAATCTTCTGGTATTCGCCGCCCTGGGGGGACTGCTCCCGGTCCGCTCCGCGCGCTTCACCTCCCTGGCGCGCATCGCCCTCATCGCGGCACTGGCCTCCACGACCGTCGAGTGCCTCCAGTACGGCCTGCGACTGGGCCGCGACTCAGCCACCGACGACGTCTTGGTCAACACGGCCGGGGCCGTACTGGCTGCCGTGATTACTCGCCGCTGGTGGGCACCCGTAATACCGGGCAGGACCGTTCCAAGGTAACGGCCCGCGAAAACCCCCGAAGATCACCACACAGGCACGATCCACTCAAAAGAAGCACGCGACCAACCTGCGTATCTGTGCGATCGTGGACAAGACGGGGCAAGTTCTCTGGAGACGCCAAACCCGGTTGGTGACAGAGGGTGGTCAAACGTGTCTGAATCCCCGGTACCCCACGAGCCCCCCATCTATCGACGGATCGCCGACGGCCTCCGCGCGCGGATCATGGCCGGCGAACTGCGTGACGGGGATCGGCTACCGGGCGAGAACGCGCTCATGGCAGAGCACGACGTGGCACGCGCCACCGCTCGGCAGGCGCTTGCCGTACTCATCAACGAAGGGCTGGCGGTACCCAAGCGAGGTTCGGGGGTCTACGTGCGCTTGTTCAAACCGATCCGACGACACGGCTCCCGCCGCCTGTCCCGCGAGCAGTGGGGGCAGGGGCGGGCGATCTGGGACGCCGACACGCGCGGCCGTCCGTTCACCGTCGACGAGGTGGAGGTGGCCAGGGAGAACGCCACGGAAGACGTCTCAGCGGTGCTGGAGAGCGGCGAGGTCTGGGTACGGCGGCGGCGTTACTCGGTCGACAGCCGCCCGGTCCAGCTCGCCACCTCCTACTTCCCAGCCGCGCTGGTAGAGGGCTCGGCCATCACGGTGGCCGACACCGGCCCCGGCGGCGTCTACGCCCGCCTGGGCGACCTCGGACTGCCCCCCGCCCACTTCACCGAGGAGGTACGCGCCAGGATGCCCCGCCCCCGCGAGGCCGGCCTCCTGGGCCTGCCCGGCGGCACCCCGGTCATCGAGGTCTGCCGGACCGCCTACACCTCGGGCGGACTTCCGGTCGAGCTGAACGAGATGGTTTTGGACTCCGCAGCCTATGTACTTCAGTACGATTTCGATGCTTAGGTCAAGCCGAAATGTCAAGCGATAGGTTGACCTGTCCCTCGCGGATCTTGCCTTCTCTAGAGAGGTACCGCATCGTCGAAAGGGAAGGAATCATCGCCTAGCAGCGGGTCCCGGGAAGGGTGGTCATGTCCTTTGACCGGCACCTCGCGGAGATCGCCCGGGAGTTTCCGCACTGGACCATCTGGCGGAGCGACGCGGGACGCTGGTGGGCCACTCGGCATCACCCGCTCAGCGCCGAGCAGCGTGATGCCGGGTGCGCGATGACGATCGACGCCGACGACCCGGACGGTCTTCGCGACCAGCTCCGGGACCAGCAAAGGCGGGCGGGAACCCCGCCGCCCGCCTGAAATCTGGACCGTTCTCACGGCCCAGACCCACACACGCCCGAACCGTCCCAGCGGTTCGGGCGACACGAGCAGCCCGGTGCCGGGTCCAGCGTCTCGGCGGCTCCGGCACCGGGCCACCAAAACGGGGCCGCCAAAACGGGGCCAAGGTCGCGGAAGCCTCCGACCCTATCGGGGGCGGAGGCTTCCGCCCACGGAGTAGCGTCGAAGGCATGCTGTTCGAACAGCGCCTGCGCGAAGGAATCGCCGACGGCACCATCACGCTCGCCTTCCGGCGCTGGAAACGCAGCCAGGTCAGGCCCGGCGGCCGCTACCGCATGGGCGACGGCCGCATCGCCGGCGTCTCCTCGGTCGAGGTGGTCACCGACATCACCGACGCCGACGCCCGCGCCGCCGGCTTCCCCGACGCCGCGACGCTCCGCCGCGACCTCGACGCCCGGGGCGACGACCCGATCCACCGCGTCGTGTTCCACCTCGCCGACGCGAGCGACCCGCGCGACGCGCTCGCCGAATCCGCCGAGCTCTCCCCGGACGACCTCGCCGGCCTGCGCACCCGGCTGACCCGCTTCGGCCCCTGGGCGCTGCCCACGCTCCGCCTCATCGCCGAGCGCCCAGGAGTGCGGGCCGGCGACCTCGCCCCCGAGATCGGCCAGGAACTGCGCGAGTTCAAGATCAATGTCCGCAAGCTCAAGAACCTCGGCCTCACCATCAGCCTGGAAACCGGCTACCGCATCTCACCGCGCGGACGGGCGTACCTGGACATGACGCCGGCCCCGCCGTAGCGGGGCCCGCGACACCGTCGATCACTTGCGCACGTCGGTCAGCCCGCCGATGTTGACGTCCGTGTCGTCACTCCCACGCTGGGGCTGGGGCTGGGGCTGGGGCTCCTCGATCGAGTCCGCCACGATCACCCGCACGTCCTCCTGCGAGGGTACGGCGGGCTCGTCCTGAGCCGGGAACGTGACCACGTCCTGAGCCGCGGGCGTCTCCCGGGCGGGAAGCGTGAGCGCCTCGTCAGCCGGAACGGCCGGCGGCCCCTCCAGCAGCGGCCCGGCGGCCGACTCGCTGCGCATCAGGTCGCCCAGCACCGAACTGATCTCGGTCAAGCGGCGTACCACCTCGCCGTGGGTGTCGGTGAGGTAGCTGACCCGGCGCCCGGCGTGCTCGTCCAGCGAGGCGGCCCGTTGCTGCGCGGCCGTCAGCGTGGACTCGGCCTCGGCACGCGCCGTGTCGAGCGTCTGCTCCGCCTCGGTCCTGGCCGAGTTCATGGTCCGCTCGGCTTCGGCCTGCGCCCCTTCGACCAGGCGCTCGGACTCCGTGGTGGCCGCGGTCACCGCGCGGTCGGCCTCCGACCTGGCATCGCGCAGGGCCTCTTCGGCCTCGGCCCGTGCGGTGGTCAGGGTCTCCTCCGCGTCAGAGCCGGCCTGGGCCAGCATGCGCTCGGCGGCCGAGGTGGCCTCGCCCACGCGGCGCTCGGCCTCGGCCTGGGCCGAGGTCAGGATGTTGTCGGCGGTCTCGCGGGCCGAGGTGACCATGCGGTCGGACTCCGACCTGGCGCTCTCCCGCACGCTGGCGGCCTCGCTGGCGGCGTCCTCCTTCTTGGCCGCCGCCTCCTCCTCGCCCAGCTTGAGGATCTGCGCCAGGCGCGGGCTCAGGTCCTCGTAGCTCTGCGGCGCCTCGACCATGCGCCGCCTGGCCTCGGCGAGTTCGATGCGACCTTGTTCCGCCTGGTCGATCGCCCGTGCCAGCCGCTCTTCGAGATCTCGGATTTGATTGCGGGTTCTCATCATGTAGTCGTGGACCTGACGGCGGTTGTAGCCGCGCATCACGACCTCGAAGGTGTCCTCTTGCATCAGATCGGGGATGCTCTCGTGCTGGTTTTTCATGGGGGTTACCTATGGTCTGCGTGAGGCGGGGGACTGCAATTTGTGAGTGTCTGACGACGAGACGTCAGGAATCGACTTTCCTGCCATCTGCCCACGTCCGCAACCGGAACGCCACACCTGGGGCAGGAATTACGATGTCCCGGGTGTACATAGCAGCGTTGGACAACGGGGCAGTTCCGGACATTCATCCCGAGGCGTACATAGCGCCAGGGGCCGTCGTCGTGGGCCGCGTCAGCGTGGGCCGGGCGGCGTCCATCTGGTACGGATCCGTCCTGCGTGGAGACGACGAGCGGATCGAGATCGGGGAGGAGTGCAACGTCCAGGACCTCTGCTGCCTGCACTCCGATCCGGGAGAGCCGGCGATCCTGGAGCCGCGGGTCAGCCTGGGCCACAAGGCGATGGTCCACGGGGCGTACGTCGAGACCGGCGCCCTGATCGGCATCGGCGCCATCGTGCTCGGCGGCGCCCGGGTCGGCGCGGGCACCCTCGTGGCGGCCGGCGCGCTGGTCGGGCCGGGCAAGAGGATCCCGCCGGGCGTGCTCGTGGCAGGCGTCCCCGGCAAGGTCGTGCGCGAGCTCACCGACGACGACAGGGACACGTTCGCGCGTACCCCGGATTCCTATATGGCCAAGGCGATCAGACACCGTTCGGCGTCCCCCCTCCGATCGTCATAACGGACATTCTGCCCCCTATTGCCTCCGTCCGTGGCTGACCGGCGAAGTACGATTGCCGCCGTGCACCCCTTGGACCCCTTCTCGGCCGTCGAAGCGGACGTGCGCGCGCTCGTGGCGAACCCCCGCTGGGCCGGGCTCCCCGATCACCTCAGGGCCGAGGCGCTGGCCACCACGACGGTCGTCACCCCCGACGGCGGCCGCTGGCTCTTCGGCGCCCACGCCCGCTGGTACCTCCACGACCCCGCCGACGGCCGCTGGCACCTGGCCGCCCCGCCGCGCGGCCTGCCCGTCCGCGCCGGCCGCCACGGCTCGCCGGTCCTGAACCCCGTCCTGCTGCCCACCGGCGCCGACTTCATCGGCCCCGACGGGTCCACCCAGGCCTTCATCGGCCCCGACGTGCACCCGGGCCTCACCGAGGAGGTCCGGGTCCTGCTGCGCCGCGCGGGCCGCAAGTCGGAGCTCGACTACCCGCTGACCTCCTTCAGGGACGTCTTCGCCGCCGACGTCCCGAGCACGGTGGCCGCTGTCTGGGGCACGATCATGTGGTGCGCGTACGCGCCCGCGTTCGACGGCAACGAGCGCCTGCTCACCATCTTCGGCGAGTACCTGCGGCGGCCCCTGCCCGGCGACGAGTGGGTCCGCTGGCTCACCCGCCCGTCCCTGGAGGCCCTGGTCACGCTGTACGCCGAGCGCGTACGCGCCACCGGCCGATCCGACCCCCCACTGTCCGCCCCCTACCCCTGGCACACGGGCCCCGGCCACTCGACATCTGGTCACCACTCCGCTTATGGCACCACCGAGCACTCCCACGGCGGCGGCGCAGGACCGACCGGCGGTGCGCGGAATGCGAAGGACACCCCGGAAAAGGCCGGGCTGCGGCTGGTGGCCCTCATGGCCGACACCGCGCAGATCCTGGCCGACGACCCGCGCTTCGCCCCCCGCGCCCACGCGCTGCTGGCCATGCTCAAGCCCCTGCTCCACCAGCCCGCCCTCGACCACGCCGCGGCGCTGAGGGGCGACGACACGGTACGGCGGGCGTGGCTGGCCCGCGTCCCCGCCGACCTGGCCAGGTGGATCCTGCCCGACACCGACCCCGGCACCGCCTTCCGGCACACGGTCTACGACCTGGTGGAGTCCCTGGCGTTCACCTCCGACGCGCCGAGGGCGGCGGCGTCCTTCCTGACCGATCTGCCGGGCGCGGGCGATCGGCTGCACAACTGGCTGGACCACCGGGTCCGCAACGCCTACGCCGAGCTCACCGCGCATGTCGCCGAGTACGGGGAGCACACCGAGCCCGACGGCTTCGCCGTACCGGCGTTCCTGTGGACGGGGGCGACGGGCGGCTGGCCGGAGCGCGCGACCTCGCCGGCGACGGCGCGCGGGGTCCTGGTGGCCCCGCCGGACAGGGGTTCGGCGGCTGCGGTGCTGGGCGCGGCGTACGCGACGGGGCTGACGTGGTGCAGGCTGACGGGGGCGCGGCTGCCGGAGGAAGGTCTGGCGGGGGCGCGGGCGATCGTCCGCAGGCTCGTGCACGAGCGCGACGACATCCACCCCTAAACCACTAATACCGTAATTTCTCTCTTACTCCCCCTATATCGTTCTTTCTCCTGAACAACCGGACATTGGCTGAATTGTGATCTCTGAAACGGGAAATGATCCTGATGGGGCCCGGCGGTACAGAAAGGAATGACCCCGATGGGCCATGTCGCCTGAAGGGCCCCGGGCCGTAACCTCGTAGAGGGTGTGGGCTGCGGAAGGAAGGACGACGCGGTGGGGCACGATGACCTGGACTCTCGGGTCCACGATCGTGTCGCGTTGGACGAGATTGCACTCTACGCCGAGGTGCTGACCGCCGTGGCAATCAGCGACCGGCGACTCACCTTGGCCGAGCTCGACGACGCGCTCGGATTGCGGACTTCAGCGAGTCACTGAAATGGGCCGATACAAAGACCTAGTCCCGGACTCCCCAGGGGTCCGGGACCGCAGTGACAGGACTAGTCACTTCGACTAGGAGCGAACCAGACGCGCGATGGCCGCGGACGCCTCCTTCACCTTCGCGTCCGCCTCAGGTCCCCCTGTGTTGATCGCGTCGGCCACGCAGTGCGAGATGTGCTCCTCCAGCAGCCCGAGAGCCACGGCCTGAAGCGCCCGCGTGGCGGCGGAGACCTGTGTGAGGATGTCGATGCAGTAGGCGTCGTCCTCCACCATGCGCTGGAGGCCCCTGATCTGGCCCTCGACCCGGCGCAGCCGCGTGAGGTAGGCCTGCTTGTCTCCGCTGTACCCATGCATGGTCCTACGGTACCCGTAAGCGGTATGACGGGCCGCGTTCAGCGAAGTTCGCTGATCAGCTTCTCCCACTGCTCGCCCACGCCGTCGGCGGAGTGGCGGGCGGTCGTCTCCAGCGCCCCGGCGGCCAGCGAACGGCGCCGCCGTTCGTCGTCGATGAGCGCCAGCAGGGCCGCGGCGAACATCTGCTCCTCGCCCTCGGGCACGAGCACCCCGTTGTAGCCGGTCGCCACGAACTCGCTCGGCCCTCTGGCCCCGTCGAAGGCCACCACGGGCACCCCGCAGCCCATCGCCTCCAGCACGGTCATCCCCAGGTCCTCGGTACGCGAGGTCGTGGCCACGATCGACGCCTTGGCGAACTCGCCGGCCAGATCGGGCGTCGTGCCCATGAAGTAGACGTGGTTGTGCAGATCCAGCTCGCGCACCAGCGCCCGCAGCCGCCGTTCTTCAGGCCCGCCACCGTAGAGCCGCAGCCGCCAGTCCGGACGCTTGTCGGCCACCATCGCGAACGCCCTGATCAACCGGTCGTACGCCTTGGCCGGCACCCACCGTCCACCCGCCGCCACGATCCGGTTGTCCATCCGCGAGCGCGGCCACGGCCCACGGGGCAGCGCGTCCGGTACGGCCAGCACCTTCGGCCCACCCTCGACCAGCCGCGTCCACTCCTCCCGCGCCGACTCGGTGGCCGTGACGACCGCGTCGAGCCGGGGGTAGAACTTGCGCACCGGGGCGGGCACCGACGGCCGGCCCCATTCGCGGGCGATGCGGAGGATCTCGCGCGGGCCGTACCTGGCGGCCTGGACAGACAATCCTGGCCGCGTCGTGATCAGAACATCACTCTTCAGTCCGCGCAACGTGCGCCACAGGGCCACCTCCGTGCGCATCTGCCCGCTGGGGAACAGATGCCTGACGCCCGGCCGGACGTCCACCACCGAGCGGAGCCTGACCTTGGAGCCGACCGGGAAGAAGGGCTTCTCCTTCTGCCGCCTGATGCTGATCACTTCGACCTCGTGCCGCTCGGCCAGGGCGCTGGCGAGGTTGAGCGTGGACCGGATGTCGCCGCGCATGCCGTACGCGGAGGGGAGCATCAGGCTGACCTTCACCCGCCCACCTCGATCCGCAGTTCGTCGTCCGCGGTGTAGCAGGGCCGGACGGGCACGCCGTCCACCTTGGTCGCGGGATAGTGCAGGCGGCGGCGTTTGCCGTCCACGTCGTCGAGCCGCGAGCCCAGCCGCAGCGGCTCCGGCAGCCCCTCGACCTCCAGGGACGGCTCCCAGGTGCCGGAGGCCTCCGGGTCGGCGGCGATGACGTCCACGAGGGAGATCGCGGCGTGGAAGCGCACGCCCTGGACGGTGGCCCGCGCGGACAGGTGCGCGGCCGACTGCCTGCGGCGCAGCGCGAGACTGGCCTCGTGGCGGGCGTCGTCGTCGTCCAGGCCGGTGTAGGCGAGCAGGCCCATCACCTCGAACCGGCCCTCCCTGAACCACACCGAGCGCACCTCGGCCACCGGCTCCGCCTCGTCGATCTTGAGCGCGAGGAAGCCGTTGCGCGTGCGGTAGGAGCGGTAGGCGAAGGTGCGTTTGCACAGCGCGTAGGTGTCGAGGTGGTCCAGCGAAAAGCCGGGATCCACGCTCCTGAGCCTGGTCCTGGCGCCGTCGTGGCGCAGGTAGGCGTCCCATCTGCCGGCGATGAGGCCCAGCGGCGCCAGCGACACCGCGAGCGTGGCCTCGCGCGACCTGCCTCCCGGCTTGCCGAGCACCACGTCGCGCTCGACGCCCGTTCCCCGATGGCGCAGCACCAGTTCGGTGCCTTCATCGAGCGGGTCGTCGATCGCGAGTCGCAGGGAGAGCACGTCAGCCAGAGTGACTTCCGCGTCTGTGACGACGACGCGCATCGCGAGCCCCCTCCCCGTCGAATGAAGCCATGCGACGTTGAGGTTACCGTGATTTTCCCGTTATGTGGATGGCGGATTTCCGGCGCTTGACCGGTCTGACGTGCGAAACTCCTCCACAAGGGCAGTGAAGGAGTCCGACTTTCCCGCGTCAGGACGTGCCCTTGACCGACTTGATCAAGAGCTGCGCCACGTCCACGACCTCCAGCGACTCCTTCGCCTCGCCGCTGTTCTTCTTCTCGTTGATGGCGTCGCCGAGCATCACCATGCAGAACGGGCAGGCGGTCGAGACCGTGTCCGGGTTGGTGGTCAGCGCCTCGTCCACGCGCTCGGTGTTGATGCGCTTGCCGATGCGCTCCTCCATCCACATGCGGGCGCCGCCGGCGCCGCAGCAGAAGCCCCGGTCCTTGTGCCGGTGCATCTCCTGGGTCTGCACGCCGGGCACCTTCGACATGATGTCGCGGGGCTGGGAGTAGACCTTGTTGTGGCGGCCGAGGAAGCACGGGTCGTGGTAGGTGATCTTCTCCTCGATCGGCGTGACCGGGGTGAGCTTGCCGGTGTCGACCAGGTGCGACAGCAGCTGGGTGTGGTGGACGACCTCGAAGGTGCCGCCGAGCTGCGGGTACTCGTTGGCCAGCGTGTTGAAGCAGTGGGGGCAGGTGGCCACGATCTTCTTGACCCCGGCCTCCTTCAGCGTCTCGATGTTCTGCTGGGCGAGCATGTTGAAGAGGTACTCCATGCCCAGGCGGCGGGCCGGGTCACCGGTGCAGGCCTCCATCGGGCCGAGCACGGCGAACTTCACGCCCGCGATGTGCAGGAGCTCGGCGACGGCCTTGGTGGTCTTCTTGGCCCGGTCCTCCAGCGCGCCGGCGCAGCCGACCCAGAAGAGGTACTCGGCGTCCTCGGGCATCTTGTCCTCGACCAGCTCGACCTCGAAGTCGAGCTCCTCGATCCAGTCGGCCCGCTTCATCTCGGACATGCCCCACGGGTTGCCCTTGTTCTCCAGGTTCTTCACCATCACCCCCGCCTCGGACGGGAACGACGACTCGACCATCACCTGGTAGCGGCGCATGTCGAGGATGTGGTCGATGTGCTCGATGTCCACCGGGCACTGCTCGACGCAGGCGCCGCAGTTGGTGCACGACCACAGCACGTCGGGGTGGATGATGCCTTCCTCGCCGACCAGCGGCTTCTCCAGCAGCGCGAGCACGTCAGTGTCGGCGTGGCTGGTGTCGGCGCCCTGCAGCAGATAGGGGGCGACCTTGAAGGCGTGGTCGCGCTGGTCGAGGATCAGCATCTTCGGCGACAGCGGCTTGTCGGTGTTCCACGCCGGGCACTGCGACTGGCAACGTCCGCACTCGGTGCAGGAGTAGAAGTCGAGGAAGCCCTTCCACGTCGTGTCGCCGATCTTGCCCCGGCCGAGCTTCTCCGGGTCCAGGTCCTCGTCTTCGAAGTCCACGAGCTTGCCGTCCACCCGCAGCTCGGAAGCGGCGCCCAGGCCGTCGGGGCGGCGCGAGAACAGCACGTTCAGCGGCGCGGTGAAGATGTGCAGGTGCTTGGAGTTCACCACGATGACCAGGAACACCAGCATGAAGCCGATGTGCAGGAGCAGCGCGATCTCCTCCAGCAGAGCGCTGGCGGGCAGGACCTTTCCGAGCGCGATCGAGACGAAAGCGCCGCCGGTGTACGGCAGGTTGCCGTTCGCCGAGGCGACACCACGCGCCAGGAACAACGTCCAGATGATGTTGAAGATCATGAACAGGACGAGCCAGGCGCCGCCCAGGTGCGAACCGGAGAAGCGGGACTTGCGGCCAAGCGTCTTCGGCGAGTTCTTGATCCGGATGACCGCGAACGCGATGAGCCCGAGCACACAGGCCACCGCGATGAAGTCCTGCAGGAAGCCGAGCGCCGACCACTGCCCGATCAGCGGGATGTGGAAGTTCGGCCGCCCGGTGATGGCGCCCTGGACGATCCCGCCGTACGCCTCGATGTAGACGGTCAGCAGGATGAAGAAGGCCCACATGACGAAGAAGTGCGCCACGCCGGACGGCGTCCACTTCAGCAGCTTCTTCTGCCCGAAGACCTCGACGATCTGGGCCTTGAGCTCATCGGGTACGTGAGTCCTGGCGTACTCGATGCGTTCGGGGGCCGGTGGTCCGACGGTCGCGAGCTTGAACAGGAACAGGGCCCTGCGGCCCGCGACGGCCACCGCCGCCACGGTCATGACGAGCGCGAGCACGGCTACCCAGAGCACAGGTCCTCCCACAGACGGCGTTGGCTGCCAGCGTACGGTTGCCGGTCATCCACGCAATGACCAGGTCTCCCCAGAATCCTACCCACGAGTAACATTCCGGGCCCAACGCGACCCACCCTAAGGTCAACCCGCCTTCTAGAACAATGCTCTAGCCTGTGAGATAGCGCTGAATCGTCGGCGCCACCAGCTCCACCAGCTCCTCGTCGTCAGCGGACGCCAGGGGCTCCAGCTGCAGCACGTAGCGCGCCATCACCAGCCCGAACATCTGGGCGAAGGCCGCCTCGATCCGCAGGTGCGGCACGCCCAGCCCGTCGGCCACCCGGAAGAGCACCGCGTTGG
Source organism: Nonomuraea endophytica (assembly GCF_014203235.1). Lineage (GTDB taxonomy): Bacteria > Actinomycetota > Actinomycetes > Streptosporangiales > Streptosporangiaceae > Nonomuraea > Nonomuraea endophytica. The sequence goes on from NZ_JACHIN010000014.1 coordinate 230,702, forward strand.
TCATGAACTCCCGCAGCATCACCAGCGCCGCCTCGTTGGTCATCGCCGAACGCAGCAGCGCGATCACCGGCTGGCGGGCCGAGTCCTCGGAGGTCAGCTTGAGCAACAGGCGGACCATCCGCTCGCCCACCTCTTCACGCGGGCCCTCCAGGATCGCCGGAACCACCTCCTCCGGGTTGATCGGAAGGTGCATGGCCTGGGCGAACATGCCCTCCTTGGTGTCGAAGTAGTGGTGCACCAGCGCCGGATCGACCTGCGCCTGCCTGGCGATGCCGCGTACCGTCGCCTTGTCGAAGCCCTTCTCGGCGAAGACCGTCCTGGCCGCGGCGAGGATCTCGCCCCGCGTGTCCACGGAGCCCGGCCGGCGGCCGGGACGCCGTTTGACGGTCATCTCCCCACCGCCAGGTAGACGCGCATCGGCACGCTCAGCATGCCGTTGGGGAAGGCCCGCCTGAGCTCGCCGCGGCGGCGCTCCACCAGCTCGTCGGCCAGCTCGGCCGACAGCGCCGCCATGTAGGAGTGCGAGCGCAGGTCGAGCAGGAACTCCTCGATGCCGACCAGCCGGTTCCACGGGATCCAGCGCTCCTCGACCACCTCGAAGGCAGCCGCGATCGGCGGCACCGTCCACTTCTCGTGCGCCGGGCCCCAGTAGCGCGGCGCCTCGGCCGACAGCCGCGCCTCGTGGTCGGCCAGCCACTCGGCCTGGCGGGCGTCGGCGAGGTTCCAGCAGGCCGCGATCGCGCCGCCGGGGCGCAGCGCCCGCCGGGCCTCGGCGATCGAGACCGCCGGGTCCAGCCAGTGCCACGACTGGGCATAGGTGACCAGGTCGGCGCTGGCGTCGCCCACGGGCAACGCGTTGCCGTCCGCGACCACGGCGGCCACGCCGGCCGTACCGGAGAGGCGGGAGACGAGGTAGGAGAGCATTTCCGCGCCCGGATCCACGGCCAGCACCCGCGCGCCGCGGGCCCGCAGGGCACGCGTCAGGATGCCGGTGCCCGCGCCGACGTCCACGACCGTCGCGCCCGCGAGCTCGATCCCGGTGATCTCGGAAACCGCCCCGTAGACCTCGTCGGGGTAGTGCGGGCGGGCCGCGTCGTAGGCCTCGGCGACCCGGTCGAACATGCTGCCGAGCTCACGTTCGATCATGTGCGCGCCGCCAGGAACAGCCGGGCGAAGGCGAGCGCCTCGGCGAGGTCGTCGATCCGCTCGGTCCGCGAGGCCGCCTTGCGGGTGTTGATCTCCAGCACGACCAGGCCGTCGTAGCCGTTCCTGGCCAGGCGCTCCAGCATCGGCGCGCACGGCTGGTTGCCGCGACCCGGCACCAGGTGCTCGTCCTTGTTGGTCGTGCCGAGGCCGTCGGCCAGGTGCAGGTGGGCGAGCCGGTCGCCCAGCTTGGTCGCCATCTCCATCGCGTCGGAGCCGGAGACCGCGGTGTGCGACAGGTCGAGCGTGACATGCGGGAAGTCGTAGTCGACCGGGTTCCAGTCGGGCGAGTACGGCACCACGTCGTTGCCACGGGCGCGCAGCGGGAACATGTTCTCCACGGCGAAGATGATGTCGGTCTCCTCGCGCATGCGCGCCAGACCCGTCTCGAAGTCGCGAGCGTAGTCGCGCTGCCAGCGGAACGGCGGATGCACCACGACGGTCTGCGCGCCCAGCCGCTCGGCGGCCTTCTGCGCCCTGACCAGCTTGGCCCACGGATCGCGCCCCCAGACACGCTGGGTGACCAGCAGGCAGGGCGCGTGGATGGCCAGCACGGGCACCTCGTAGTGCTGCGAAAGCCGCTCGATCACGTCGATGTCCTGGCTCACCGGGTCGGCGCCGACCATGATCTCGACGCCGTCGTAGCCCAGGCGCGCGGCCAGTTCGAACGCATCGGGTGTGCGTTCCGGATATACCGAAGCAGTGGACAATGCGATCTTCGCATTGGGCACGCGGATGACGTCAGCCACGTTGCCAGCCTAAGCGGGGTGAGGCTGCGGCGTGGCGCATGCGCCTACGGTTGACGCATGTCACGCATTGCCCACGGTGCCATCCCGAGCCCCAACATCTGGCACACGCCGCAGGTCTACGAGCTGGAGAACCGCGCCGTCGACCCCGATGGCGCGGCGGACGCGGCGATGCGGGAGATCCGTCCGCGGGACGGCGCGGTCGTGCTCGACATCGGCTGCGGCACCGGCTACCACCTGCCCGCGCTCGCCGCGGAGTCCGCCCGGGTGATCGGCGTGGAGCCGCACGGCGACCTGGTCAAGCTGGCCCTGCGGCGCTGCGCGGGCCTGGCCGGCGTCGAGGTGCACCGCGCCACAGCCCAGAGCCTGCCGGTGCCCGACGCGAGCGTGGACGTCGTGATCGCGCGCTGGGCGTACTTCTTCGGTCCCGGCTGCGAGCCGGGCCTGCGCGAACTCGACCGCGTGGTACGGCGGGGCGGCGCCGCCTTCGTCGTCGACCTGGACGCCACCAGGGGCGACTTCGGCCGCTGGTTCCAGCGAACCGTGCCCGGCTACAACCCCACGGCCGTCGAGACCTTCTGGACCCGGCAGGGCTGGCTGCGCCGTCCCCTCGACCTGCGCATGTCCTTCGAGCGCCGGGCCGACCTGGAGGCGGTGCTGCGCATCGAGTTCACGCCGGAGGTGGCCGCCGAGGCGATCAAAGAGACTCCTGGGCTGGAAGTGGCGTATCCGAACGTGCTGCGGTGGCGTACCTATTGACATTGACGTTGGTGTCAACGTTTAGCGTGGACACATGCGGATCGGTGAACTGGCCAGACGGGCGGGCGTGAGCACCAGGTCACTGCGCTATTACGAGCAGCACGGCCTGATCAGCGCCCGGCGCGCCGCCAACGGCTATCGCGAGTACCAGGAGGACGACGTCCGGCTGGTCAGCGAGATCCGCACGCTGCTCACCAACGGTTTCACGCTGGACGACGCCCGTCCGTTCGTCGAGTGCCTGCGCTCCGGCCACTCCTCCGGCGGCGAGTGCGCCGGATCGGTCGAGGTCTACCGCCGCAAGCTGGAGGAGATCGACTCCGAGATCCGCACACTGCTCGCCCGCCGCGCCGAGGTGGCCGCGCAACTGTGTTCCGGATGTGTCTTCAAGGGAGAGAAATGATCACGCTCACCACCGACAACTTCGACGAGCAGGTACTGAAGAGCGACAAGCCGGTGCTCGTGGACTTCTGGGCCGAATGGTGCGGCCCCTGCCGTATGGTCGCGCCCGTGCTGGAGGAGATCGAGGCCACGCACGGTCTGGCGATCGGCAAGCTCAACACCGACGAGCACCCGCAGATCATGGCGCGCTTCGGGGTGATGAGCATTCCGACCATGATCCTTTTTGAGAACGGGGAGCCGGTCAAGCAGGTCATCGGCGCCAAGCCCAAGCGGCTGCTTGAGCGCGAACTGGGCCTCGCGTAGTCCCTTTTGTGTAGTTCGGATCGTCATCGCGAGCGATCCGCTCCGCTGAGTGACGGCCCTAACGTGGCCGGTCATGAGCCGAGTTCTCAGCCTTCTCGCGCTGGCCGTGCTGGTGGCGGTCACGATGTTCGACCTGGCGCCGCCCGGGAGCGGTGCCACGGACTTCAGCGCCGCACGCGCCTTCGAGGACGTGCGGGCGGTCGCCAGGGAACCGCACCCCACGGGCTCGCCCGCGAACGACCGCGTCCGCGAGCACCTCGTCGCCCGGCTGAAGTCGCTCGGCTTCGACACCCGCGTCCAGGAGGGCGTCGGCGTGCTGCCCCTGCCCTACGCGGGCACGACGGCCGTGGGCCGGGTGCGCAACGTCGTCGCCACCCGCCCCGGCACCGCCTCCACCGGCCGGATCATCCTGGCCGCCCACTACGACTCCGTACCCGGCGCTCCCGGCGCAGCCGACGACGGCGCCGGGATCGCCGCCGTCCTCGAGGTCGCCCGCACCCTGCCGCCGAAGCTCCGCAACGACGTCGTCGTCCTGCTCACCGACGGCGAAGAGGCCGGACTGCTCGGCGCCGAGTCCTTCGCGCGGCAGAACCGCTTCGACGGCCCCGTCGTCGTCCTCAACCACGAGGCCCGCGGTGTGCGCGGCACCGTGCAGATGTTCCGCTCCTCCGGTGGCCTCATCGACGTGTACGGCACCGCCGCCCCGCACCCCGCGGCGGACTCCGCCTTCGCCTCCCTGATGGGCCTGCTGCCCAACAACACCGACTTCCACGTCTTCGACCAGGCCCGGTGGATGGGGCTGGACTCGGCGTTCGTCGGCGGCGGCGCTTACTACCACACCCCGCTCGACGACCCCGCCCACCTGGACCGGGGCAGCCTGCAGCAGATGGGCGACAACACGCTGGCCGTGGCTTCGGCGCTGGGGTCCCGGGACCTGGGCGGGCTGGCGTCCGCCGGCGAGTCGGTGTTCTTCACCGTGCCCGGGATGCTGGTCAGGTATCCGGGGTGGCTGGAGCTCCCGGTTGCCGGGCTTTCCTTCGTGGTGGCTCTGGCCGTGGTGTTCGTGGTGCGGCGGCGGGGGCTGGTGAGCTGGCCCCGGGCTCTTGCCGGGCTGGGGGTGTCCCTGGTGACCGTGGTGCTGGCCGGGGCCTGGGGATACGCGCTGTGGCCGCTGCTGGGGCTACTGCGGCCTGACTACACGATGATGTTCACCGGGGATCCTTACCGGCCCTGGTTGTACTGGGCGGCGTTGCTGGTGTTCACGGCGGCGATCGTGCTGGCGTGCGCATCGCTGTCGCGCCGCCGGTCGATGAAGGCGCGTGGGCGGGACGGGCGGGCGCTTGACGGGCGGGCGCTTGACGGGCAGGTGCTTGACGGGCAGGTACTGGACGGGCGTGGGTTTGACGGGCGGGTGCTTGGTGGGCTTGCCGCCGGCGGACTGCTGCTGGTCGCCTTGCTCGGGCTGGTGTCGGCCCTGTTGCTGCCCGGCGGGTCGCACGTGTTCGCCTGGCCGGCGTTGTTCGCGGCGCTCGGGTGGCTGGTTTCCCTGATGGTGCCGCGGGGCGGGGTCGTGGCGTTGACCATCGGGCTGGCGCCGGCGGCGGTCATGCTCGGCGGCACCGCGCTGACCTCGCTGGACATCGGGCTGGGCATCGGCGGCATGCTGTCGGCTCCGCACTTCGCGCTCCTGCTGCTGCTGGCGCTGCCCGTGGTGGCGCGGCCGCCGGGCCGTACCGTATTGCCGGGGTTGGCCGTGGCGGCGGTGGCGCTGATCGCGGCGGGACTGTTCGCGGACCGCTTCGACCCCGCCCACCCGCGCCAGGAACGCGTCGCCTACGCGATCGACACCGGCACCGGCGAGGCGCGCTGGGGACGACCGGGCGGCGACAGCGCCGACAGCGTCCGGTTCTTCGGCGGGCCGGGCATGGCCACGAGCCGGGCGCCCGTCGCCCCCTTGCGCGCGCCCGAACTGGCCGTGCTCAAGGACACGACCTCCGGCGGCGTCAGGACCATGACGCTCCGCCTCACCCCGTCCGGGGCGGCGCCGATGGTGGGGCTGGAGGTCGAGGGACAGCGGCCGAAGATGACCGTGGCGGGGCGCGAGCTGGGCGAGCGCGTCGGGTTCGCCTTCCACGCGCCGCCCGCCGGCGGGGTGGAGGTCACGCTGACGCTCCGCGCGGGCGAGGCCAAGATACGCGTCTACCAGCAGGAGTACGACATGTCGGTGATCCCCGGATACCGGGTTCCGGAAGGCAGTGTGCAGGTCCGGCCGCGCACGACCGCCTTCCTCACAAAGATTGTCGCCCCCGCCCGCTAGCCTGCTCCGCATGGCCAAGACTGCGACGGGTTATCGCTGCACCGAGTGCGGCTGGCGCACGCTCAAGTGGGTCGGCCGCTGCGGCGAGTGCCAGGCGTGGGGCACGGTCGACGAGGAGGGCGCCAAGGGCGTCCACGTGGTGCGGGCCGGGGCCACCACGGGGCCGGCCGTACCGATCGGCGAGGTCAAGGCCGAGCTCGCGACCGCGCGCACCACCGGCGTGGGCGAGCTCGACCGGGTCCTCGGCGGCGGCGTCGTGCCCGGCGCCGTCATCCTGCTGGCCGGCGAGCCCGGCATCGGCAAGTCCACACTGCTGCTGGAGGCCGCCGCGTCCATCGCCCAGCGCGCCACCGTCCTCTATGTCACGGGCGAGGAGTCGGCTGCGCAGGTCAGGATGCGCGCCGACCGCATCGGGGCGCTGCGCGACAACCTCTACCTCGCCGCGGAGACCGAGCTGTCCGCGCTGGTCACCCACGTGGAGAAGGTCCAGCCGCGCTTCCTCGTGGTCGACTCGGTGCAGACGATCGGCTCGGCGCAGGCCACCGGCGTGCCCGGCGGCGTCACCCAGGTGCGCGAGGTCGCGGCAAACCTGGTCCGGCTGGCCAAGGAACGCAACATGGCGACCGTGCTGGTCGGCCACGTCACCAAGGACGGCTCGATCGCCGGGCCCCGCACGCTGGAGCACCTCGTCGACGTGGTGCTCAACTTCGAGGGCGACCGCCACTCGCGGCTGCGCCTGGTGCGCGCGGTGAAAAACCGCTTCGGCCCGACCGACGAGGTGGGCTGCTTCGACCTGCACGAGCGTGGCATCGAGGGCATCACCGACCCCACCGGGCTGTTCGTCTCCCAGCGCAGCAAGCCCGTCCCCGGCACCTGCGTGACCGTGACCGTCGAGGGCACCCGGCCGCTGCCCGCCGAGGTCCAGGCGCTGGTCGCGCGCACCGAGGCGCAGCAGCCCCGGCGCACCACCTCGGGGCTCGACTCCTACCGGGTGCAGTTGGTGCTGGCCGTACTCGAACGCAGGCTCAACGCCAAGCTGGGCGGGTGCGACGTCTTCACCGCCACGGTCGGCGGGCTGAAAATCGCTGACCCTGCGGTGGATTTGTCCGTTATGCTCGCCGTGGCCAGTGCAGCGGGTGACAAGCCGCTGCCGTCCGGTCTGGTCGCTCTCGGCGAGGTCGGGCTGGCCGGGGAGCTGCGGCCGGTCAAGGACGTCCGGAGGCGGCTCACCGAAGCCGCGCGGCTCGGCTTCACCCGCGCGCTCGTGCCCGCCGGATCGCTCGAAGAATCCGGCAACAAGCGCGCCGGCCAGCGCTCGCTGGTGCCGGTCGGGCCGGTGTCGTTCGCGCCCGGGTTCGAAGTCGTCCAGGCTGAGAACGTGTGGGACGCACTCACACACGTCACATAGCCCCGCTAAGCTGAAGTTGACGTATCTACACGGGGGTCAGGTGCCAAACGACAGGAGTCTTGACGACCGCCGTCGCGAAGCCCTGGCCGCAGTGGCGCCGGGCACACAGCTGCGCGACGGCCTGGAGCGGATCCTGCGCGGGCAGACCGGCGGCCTGATCGTGCTGGGCTACAACGATTCGGTCGAAGACCTGTGCAGCGGCGGGTTCCTGCTCGACGTCGAGTTCTCCCCGACCCGCCTGCGCGAACTGGCCAAGATGGACGGCGCGATCGTCGTCCACCACGACGAAGACAAGATCGTCCGCGCCGCCGTCCACCTCGTGCCCGACCCCTCCATCCCCACCGACGAGTCCGGCACCCGCCACCGCACCGCCCAGCGCGTGGCCCGCCAGACCGGCCTGCCGATCATCGCGATCAGCAAGTCCATGCGCATCATCGCCCTCTACCTCGACGGCATCCGCTACGTCCTGGAGGAGTCGGCCGCCATCCTGTCCCGCGCCAACCAGGCGCTGGCCACGCTCGAACGCTACAAACACCGCCTCGACGAGGTCTCCGGCACCCTGTCGGCCCTGGAGATCGAAGACCTGGTGACCGTACGCGACGTGGCAGCGGTGGCGCAGCGACTGGAGATGGTCCGCCGCATCAGCGACGAGATCAAGGGCTACGTCGTCGAACTCGGCACCGACGGCCGCCTGCTCTCCCTGCAACTGGACGAACTGGTGGCCGGAGTCGACTCAGAACGCGAGCTCGTCGTCCGCGACTACCTCCCAGCTCCCGCCGGCCGCCGCCACCGCAACTTCGCCGAATCGCTCCACTCCCTCGACAACCTCACCGGCAGCGAACTCCTCGACCTGTCCGCCGTCGCCCACGTCCTGGGCCACAGCGGCAACGAAACCCTCGACAGCCCGGTCAGCCCGCGCGGCTTCCGCCTGCTGGCCAAGGTCCCCCGCCTGCCCGCCACGGTCGTCGACCGCCTGGTGGACCACTTCGGCGGCCTCCAGAAGCTGCTGGCGGCCAGCATCGACGACCTTCAGGCGGTGGGCGGCGTCGGCGAGTCCCGCGCCCGCAGCGTCCGCGAGGGCCTCTCCCGCCTCGCCGAGTCCAGCATCCTAGAGCGCTATGTGTGACTGATCCTTCTTCTGTCGTTTCCGTCCCGCGCGGCAGCTCTCTCGGCGCCGCTTTTGCGCCGCGCGTTCTCTGACGGCTTGTGTCTGTTCGGCTTGTGTCTGTTCGGCTTGTGTCTGTTCGGCTTGTGTCTGTTACGGCAAGCCCACTAACCCGTCCCGCCGTCCCCCTGGGCGCCCGTCGAGCGATGGTCGTGAGGGCTCACGGGGTGCTCGCCGCTACAACTCCGCCCTTGGCCCGCGGCGTGGCCCACCCGGCCGCCGTCCAAGGCGCCGGATCACCACCGACCCCCACCCCACCGCCCCGGCGCCTCCCGGGTTCTCCGGACAACCTGGGGCCTTCCCGGGTTTCCCCTGAGGACCCTTGCTTCCCGGGTTCCCGGCAACCCAGCGATCCCCACCGGCCACAGGCCGACTCTCTGTAACCGCCGCTGCCTCGGGCGCACGACTCGGGCCGAACCGCGTCTTACCGCTGCCCCGCGCCTTGCTTGCCCGGGTGTGTTGTGTCGTGGGTTCCGAGGGTTGTCGGGGTTAGCGGAGGTGGAAGACGACTAGGGGGCTTTTTAGTTTGCCCAGGCGGGCGACGGCCACGTAGGTGCCGGGGAGGGCGGTGGGGCCCTTGGCGGTGCATTCGGTACGGGAGCGTTTGCGGTCCCAGTCCACCGTGCGCACGAACGGGATCCCCCGCTCCAACTCCTGCGCCGTGCCCGTCTCCCCGCTCACGCAGTCGGCCGTGGACCAGATGCGGTCCTCGCCGGACGTGATGCGGATCTCCATGGCCCGCGGCCCCACGTCGGTCGTGCACATGACCTGGCCGGTGTTGACGAGGGTGGCCATCAGGTTGGGCATGGCGCCGGAGGCGTACACGTCCTGCCTGCCCTGCAGGTTGAGGACCAGGTCGGTCTCCTCGCACGGCGCACCGGGGCGTTTCACCTTGGCCGGGGCCGTGGTGGCGGGGTTCTTGGTGGGGGACGGGGTGGGGCTTGGGCTGGCCGTACCGAGAGCGAGGGTACGCAAGCCGGCCAGAAGCGGATCGGCCGCGGGCGGACCGCTGCTCGTCGCGGTCTGCGCGCTGGAGGTCCGCTGCGGACCGCTGGCGCCGCTGGAGCACGCCCACGCCACGACGGCGACCACCACCAGCACGCCGACCAGCACGCTCATGCGCCGACGCCAGTAGACGTCGCCGCCATCGCCACGCATCGCATCCGAATCCATACGCACAGCATGGTAATTCTGTGGCCACCGAGGGTGACGACACGCCGTCAACGGCCCTTTCCGCGTACGCTAAGGCGGGTGATCGAGCCGATCCTCCTCCACACCCCCGTTCTGGAGTGGTATTCCGAGAACGCCCGAGACCTCCCCTGGCGCGCCGATGACGCGACGCCGTGGGGTGTGCTGGTGAGCGAGATCATGCTGCAGCAGACGCCGGTCGTCCGGGTGCTCCCGATCTGGCACGAGTGGATGCAACGCTGGCCCACCCCCAAGGCCCTGGCCGTCGAACCGCCCGGCGAGGCCGTGCGCCACTGGGGCCGCCTCGGCTATCCGCGCCGCGCGCTGCGCCTGCACGCGTGCGCCAAGGCCATCGCGGACGAGCACGGCGGCGAGGTCCCCTCCGACCACGCGACGCTGCTGGCCCTCCCCGGCATTGGCGAATACACAGCCGCAGCCGTGGCCAGCTTCGCCTTCGGGGGCCGCCACGCCGTCCTGGACACCAACGTCCGCCGCGTGTTCGCGCGGGCCGTGCGCGGCGATGAATACCCGCCGACCGCCACCTCCGCCGCCGAGCGCCGCCTCGCCGAAGCCCTCCTGCCCGCCCTGGGCGCGCCCCGCTGGGGCGTGGCCGTCATGGAGTTGGGCGCCTTGGTCTGTACGGCCCGCAGCCCCAAATGCGCCGACTGCCCGATCTCCAACCTGTGCACATGGCGCCTCACCGGCAAACCAGCCCACGACGGCCCAGCCCGCAAAGGCCAGACGTACGCCGGAACCGACCGCCAATGCCGCGGCCGCCTCCTGGCCGTCCTCCGCGCCGCCCACGGCCCCGTCCCGAAGGTGGCCCTGGACGCGGTCTGGGACGACCACGTCCAACGCGAACGCGCCCTGGACGGCCTCATCACCGACGGCCTAGCCGAACACCTACCCGACGGCACCTACCAACTCCCCACCTAACCCCCGCCCCGGACACCGCACGGACAGTCCCAGCCCGACGCACTCGAAGCCCCCGAGCCCCACGGCCTACCACCGGGCCGGTCATGTGGCCTGCCAACCGGGCCCGTCATGCCCGAGAACCGTCCGCCGCCTGGGCGCCCCTGCCCCCCAGCCCCCGAACCGGACACCGCCCAGATGAGATCCGCCCCAGCGTGACCTGTAGCCGATGGCTGATGGCCGCCCAAGTGCGGCGCATGCTTCTGGGGTGCGGGCGCGCCAGGTGGAGACCGGCCGTGTCGAGGATGTGACCCTCGTGAGGGCCGGACGGGGCGAAGCGCCGGAAGGGGCGGAGCGCGTGAAGGGGTGGAGCACGTGAAGGGGCGGAGCACGTGAAGGGGCGGCAGGCGCGGAGCGCGTGGAATGCGTGAAGGCCGCCCAGTTTCCCGGGCGGCCTTCTGGCGGGGGTCAGACGATCCAGGCCGGGGTGCCGAACTCCTTGCCGTCGGCTCCAAAGGCATGGGCGTCGCCCGGTGCGGTCACCACGGCGGTGTAGCCCTCGGCGGCGTCGGCAACGATCTGGCGAGCCGTACGCGCCGGCATGATCACGGTGTCACCGGCCGCCACCGTGAACGTCTCCTCACCCAGCGACACCGTGGCACTCCCGGTGATCCAGGTCCACACCTGCTCGACGTCGAAGTCGTGCAGCGGCCCCTGCCCGCCCGGCTTGACTTCCACCCGCCACAGCGAACGGCTGGCACCGCCCAGCGTCGGCGAGGCCAGGGTGGTCATGACGCCTCCGGGCGTCTCGGTCACGCGGGCGTCGGCGTTGCGAACTACTGTCATGGCGCGCTCCTCATGTAAAATAGACAACCAAGTTGTCCATAAGGTAAACGAGGTTGTCTATCATGTCAAGCGATCCCCCGGGGTTCGAGTTGCCGCTGCGCCTGTTCATGGGGTTCCGCATGATCATCGACGAGCTGCACGCCGAGCTCGCCCGCCAGGGCCACCCGGACGTTCGCCCCATGCACGGCTTCGTCATGCAGGCAGTCGGCCCCCACGGCACCACAGCCGTGGACCTGGGCCGCACCCTGGGCGTCTCCAAGCAGGCAGCCGGAAAGACCATCGACACCCTGGAACGCCTCGGCTACGTGGAACGCAGCACCGACCCGGCCGACTCCCGCCGAAAGATCGTCAAGCTGACCCCGCACGGGATAGACGCGCTGATGAAGTCCGCCGCCATCTTCGACGACCTGCGGCGCACCTGGTCCCACACCCTTGGCGAGGACCGGCTACGCGCCCTCGAAGAGGACCTCCGCACGATGACCCCACCAGACTTCTTCCGCCTGGACATCCCGGGCTGGTTCGGCGGCCTGTGACAACCACCGCCTGGCCATCGACACGAAGCGCCTGCCCAACGCGCGACGCGGCACATTATCGAGAAGCACCGCGCCGAGAAGCACTGCGCCGCCCCCGAAGGGGACTAGGCGGCCAGCTGGAGGCCGAGGCTGGTGAGGTTGGTACGGGCCCAGTCGAGCTCCTCCGCGAGGAGGGACACCAGAGCGCCAGGGCCCTTGGCGCGACCGGGGACGATGAGGTTGTGGGTCTCGACCTCGATGTGCGCCGTGCCGTTGACCGCCCCGGACAGCATCGCCGTCAGCGTGTCATGGAGTACGGCGCCGGTGCTCGGGTTCTCGTCGGTGTGGTTGTGCACGTGGCCCAGCTTGACCACGGGCGCACCGGCGGCCGCCAAGCCGCGCAGAGCAGCACCGGGCTCCTCCGCACCACAGGCCAGATGACAGGCGTCCAGGCACACACCGAGATGCTCGGAGTCGATGCCACAGACCCGCTCCAGCGCCTGCTCGGTCGTCTCCAGCACACACCCGGGCCACGGCTCGAACCCGACCCGGATCGTCTTCCCGGTGACGCTGTAGATGCCGCGGAGCTCGCGCGCCAGCCGTTCCAGCCGCTTGGTGGCGATCGTGTGCAGATCGGACGGCCAGTCGCGCCGCCACCCGATCGGAATCGTGGAGATGCTCCCGAACCGCACATCCTCCGGCAGCAGGAACGCCAGGATCTTGGCCAGGGCCATCGTGTAGCGGTAGCGCTCGGGCTTGGCCCAGTCGGGGCCCGGAACCTCCTGGTTGCGGCCGCCGGTCCCGTTGAGGCTGACGACCTCAAGCCCGCGTTCCTCCAGGGAACGGCGCAGGCGTACCAGCTCAATGCGGTCAGCCGTCAGATGATCGGCCACGGCGGGCGACAGCCACAGCCCGATCCCCATGCGCTCCACCCCAAGCCGCTTGCGCACCGGTACGGCGTAGCGGGTCAGGTGGGCGATCAGGTTCTCGAGGTCTTCCGCGGGGTGCACGCCTGCGTTGTAGGCCAGGTGAACGAGCGTTCCGTCGTCGTGACGCAGGCGCATCGGCTTCCTCCACGGCTTGCACTGGTGTTGTTCCGGTCGCCCGCCTCGGGATAGCGCGGCCACTGTCCGAGCATGTCTGCTCCCGGGTGGCCGACGCGTCCGCCCTGAGTTGATTCCTCACTACTCCCCAGGGAGCAGCCTCACGGTAGGCGCACCTTCTTGTGGCGCACTTGGACGAGACTTGGCGACCTCATGCTCTACGCAGTGTAGTACTACCTGCCGTGGTGATACACCCCGTCTGCCCAACGATTCGGAAACATTGCCGCCCACCCCACCCCACCACCGAAACCCTTCCCCCCAACCCCCACCAACACCCCAGAACCCCCACCACCCAGTCCTGGGCGTAGCAGCAGCCGCAGACGCCGGCGGCCAAGGTGTGGACGCCTGGGAGGCGGTGACCATGCAAGCGGTGGCCGAGGAGGTAGTGACCCGGGAGGCAGTACCCGGAAGGTGACGGCCTAGGAGGGGGTTGGCCCAGGAACTGGTTGGCCCAGGAGGGGGTTGGCCTAGAGGTGAAGACCTTGGGTCACGGGGAGCCTGGGCAAGTGTGCGCGCGTCACGGCGGGGAGCGGTGAGGCGGAGGAGCGTGCCCCTGGAGGGCCGTGCAGGCACGACGGCGGGTGGGGCCGACCAGGCTTGCCGTAACCGATACAAGGCGTGAGAGCGGCGCCGTAACCGATACAAGGCGTGAGAGCGGCGCCGTAACGGATACAAGGCGTGAGAGCGGCGCCGTAACGGACACAAGGGCGTGGGCGGCACCGCATCGAACGAAAAGCGCCCGAACGCGCGAAAGAGCCCCCGCGGAAAAACCCGCGGGGGCTCGATCAAACTGAGCGGATCAGTTCTGGATGGGGGCGGCGATCGCGGCCGCCGAGTCGGGCACCTCGGTGGGCGCCGTCTCGCCGGTGAAGACGAACTTGGCGTTGTCGCCTTCGCCCTCGATCGTCACCTTGATGACCTGGCCCGCGCGCAGCTCGCCGTAGAGGATCTTCTCCGACAGCGAGTCCTCCAGCTCACGCTGGATGGTACGGCGCAGCGGCCGGGCCCCCATGACGGGGTCGTAGCCGCGGTCGGCCAGGAGCTGCTTGGCGTCCTGGGCGACGTCCAGCGACATGTCCCGGTCCTTCAGCCGCTCGGACACCTGGGCGAGCATCAGATCGACGATCTTGATGATCTCCTTCGGCGTGAGCTGGTGGAAGACCACGATGTCGTCGACACGGTTGAGGAACTCGGGCCGGAAGTGCTGCTTGAGCTCCTCCTGGACCTTGGACTTCATCCGGTCGTAGTTGGACTCCGCGTCGTTGGCCTTCGCGAACCCGACCCCGATGCCCTTGGAGATGTCCCGGGTGCCGAGGTTGGTGGTCATGATGATGACCGTGTTCTTGAAGTCGACCACGCGGCCCTGGGCGTCGGTCAGGCGACCGTCTTCCAGGATCTGCAGCAGCGAGTTGAAGATGTCGGGGTGGGCCTTCTCGATCTCGTCGAACAGGACCACGGAGAACGGCTTGCGCCGCACCTTCTCCGTCAGCTGGCCGCCCTCCTCGTACCCGACGTAGCCGGGCGGGGAGCCGAACAGCCTGGAGACGGTGTGCTTCTCCATGAACTCCGACATGTCCAGCATGATCAGCGCGTCTTCGTCGCCGAACAGGAACTCCGCCAGCGCCTTGGACAGCTCGGTCTTACCGACGCCGGACGGGCCGGCGAAGATGAACGAGCCACCGGGGCGGCGGGGGTCCTTCAGGCCGGCGCGGGTGCGCCGGATGGAGCGGGACAGACCCTTGATGGCGTCGTCCTGGCCGATGATCCGCTTGTGGAGTTCGTCCTCCATGCGGAGCAGGCGCTGCGACTCCTCCTCGGTCAGCTTGAAGATCGGGATGCCCGTCGCCGTGGCGAGGACCTCCGCGATGAGCTCCTCGGTGACCTCGGCGACGACGTCCATGTCGCCGGCCTTCCACTCCTTCTCCCGCCGCTCGCGCTTGAGCTGGAGCTGCTTCTCCTGGTCGCGGAGGGCAGCCGCCTTCTCGAAGTCCTGCGCGTCGATCGCGGACTCCTTGTCGCGACGGACGTTGGCGATCTTCTCGTCATACTCGCGCAGGTCCGGCGGTGCGGTCATCCGGCGGATGCGCATCCGGGAACCGGCCTCGTCGATGAGGTCGATCGCCTTGTCGGGAAGGTAGCGGTCGCTGATGTAGCGGTCGGCCAGCCGGGCCGCGGCGACCAGCGCGTCGTCCGTGATGGACACGCGGTGGTGCGCCTCGTAGCGGTCGCGCAGACCCTTGAGGATCTCGATCGTGTGGCTGAGCGAGGGCTCGGCCACCTGGATCGGCTGGAACCGGCGCTCCAGCGCGGCGTCCTTCTCGAGGTACTTGCGGTACTCGTCGAGCGTGGTGGCGCCGATGGTCTGCAGCTCACCGCGGGCCAGCATCGGCTTGAGGATGCTGGCGGCGTCGATCGCGCCCTCGGCGGCGCCCGCACCCACGAGCGTGTGCAGCTCGTCGATGAACAGGATGATGTCGCCGCGGGTGCGGATCTCCTTGAGCACCTTCTTCAGGCGCTCTTCGAAGTCACCGCGGTAGCGGGAGCCGGCGACCAGAGCGCCGAGGTCAAGCGTGTAGAGCTGCTTGTCCTTCAGCGTCTCGGGCACCTCGCCCTTGACGATCTTCTGGGAGAGCCCCTCGACGACGGCGGTCTTGCCGACGCCGGGCTCGCCGATGAGAACGGGGTTGTTCTTGGTCCTCCGGGAGAGGACCTGCATGACCCGCTCGATCTCCTTCTCGCGGCCGATGACCGGATCCAGCTTGCCCTCGCGGGCGGCCTGGGTCAGGTTGCGGCCAAACTGGTCGAGCACCAGGGACGTCGAAGGCGCCGACTCCTGCGGTCCGCCCGCAGCCGCCGGTTCCTTGCCCTGATAGCCATGCAGCAGCTGGATCACCTGCTGCCTGACACGGTTGAGATCGGCTCCAAGCTTGACCAGCACCTGGGCTGCCACACCCTCACCCTCGCGGATGAGACCGAGCAGGATGTGCTCGGTGCCGATGTAGTTGTGGCCCAGCTGCAAAGCCTCACGGAGCGACAGCTCGAGGACCTTCTTGGCCCGCGGGGTGAAAGGAATGTGCCCCGACGGAGCCGACTGGCCCTGGCCGATGATCTCCTCGACCTGCTGGCGCACACCCTCAAGGCTGATGCCGAGACTCTCCAGAGCCTTGGCGGCAACGCCCTCACCTTCGTGGATCAAACCAAGAAGAATGTGCTCAGTGCCGATGTAGTTGTGGTTGAGCATCCTGGCCTCTTCTTGGGCCAAGACGACAACCCGCCTCGCTCGGTCGGTGAACCTCTCGAACATCTCGTCGCTCCTCACAGAGCGGTCAGTCAGGCCGGTTTAGTCCGGTCCCGTCATCCCGCATGCTAGCCCTGGCTCGGCGAACCGTGCCCACTGCCGCTGACACGCTCTATAGCAGAGACGTTCCCCGAGAGCAGGGCGTTCACCCTCCATCCAACTACCGTTCGGGGGTGGTGTGTTCCCGATACGCCGCAAGCGAACGAGGTTTAGGACGCCCTCGGCGGAGCGTCGGGAAATTACCGCCCGCCACGCGTACGGACCGCCACGACGAGGCGCCGGACACATCCGTAAGCCGTACTTGACATCCTATGGCCTCCCGGCAAGCGGTTGGCATGCGATCAGCCAGCGACTCCGCACTGATCGGCATTCAGGAATCAAGGACGCGTAAACCGCGAGTGCATCGGCAAATCCGGCTGCGGGGAGTGAGTACTCCCGCGGTACGGCGGAGCGAAATCGTCGGGAATCACAGGTACCAAATGCGGCACAATGGGCCCCCAGGTCCACGATGCGAGACGCGCAAACCAGGACAAAGACCGCCCTAAAAAACGATCATGCGCTTATGGCAGTCGCCGGGGTTCTAGGCAACTGTCATAAGCGCATGGTCCATCGCGACAGCGGTTAGTGCGCTGCTTCGTACTTCTCCACCACGGTGGAGGCGATGCGGCCGCGCTCGCTGACGGGCAGGCCGTGAGCCTTGGCCCACTGCCTGATCTCGGAGCTCTTCTCGCGGGTCATCGCGCGCTGCCCGCCGCGACCCCGACGACGCGTGGAGACGGCACCGCCGCGCCGAGCGTGCTGCACGAAAGGCGAGAGCGCATCCCTCAGCTTCTTGGCGTTAACGTCACTGAGGTCAATCTCATACGAAGCGCCGTCAATAGCGAAGCTGACCGTCTCATTGGCCTCGCCCCCATCGAGGTCATCGATGAGAATCTCCTGGATCTGCTTGGCCATCTACGCAATCCTTTCCCGGAGCATTGTTTCATTCGCCTGCCCAAACATATACCCGGAAAGGCGCTAAGACAATTCAGCGAGACACGGATTCGGCTGACTCGCGGATCAGTTGTGGTTCTCGACCCGATCCTGGCGGTTTGACCACCGGGCGGCGAGGGTCGGCGGGGCGCCTTCAGCGCACGCCAAAGTCGAAGGGGCCGGTGACTCCAGCCGGTGTCACGGCGGCCGCCAATGCTTCCGTAAGGCCTTCCATTCGTCCTCGGCCCGCGCGCCGATCCGGGTTTCCACGGCGGCGGATTTCCCGGGAGCCGGCTGAACGCCTCGGGCGCGGCGCCGCGCGTGGGGGCCGTGTGGCGGACTACCGCCGTCGCCAGACCATAGCGCCACGCGGATGCCACCCGTGCCGCAGGCCGCCGACAAGGGGTGACCCGGGCGACTGACAGCCTAATGCCAGTCTCTCCAGGCTCCTTACCGGATCAAGGGAAATTTTTTGGGCTATCCGGCCTGCCCAGGTCTTTGACCACCCGCGTTCCCGCCAGCCGGTCATGCGGACCACGCAGCTGGGGACGGTCGATGAGGATGAGCATCCCCACGCCGAAGGCGATCACCGCGGCCCCCAGATCGAGCACCGGAATGCCCATCAACATGGTCGGCCCCGGATACAGCAGCGAACGTTTCAGCAGCCCACGGGAGGTGACAACGGCGCCGTCCGCCGGAATCACGCGAATCCGCATGATCGCCTGCCCGAAGGTGCGGCCGCCCGTGGAATGCGACACCCAGTCGTAGACCGTATAGACAAGGCCGGCGCCAAACCAAGCGATGACCTCGGGCCAGCGGCCCCCGAAGAGCTCCAGCAGCCCTACAGACCGGAAGAGTGTCCACAGCCCGATGAACAGAATGTAATAGAACACGCCGAAGACCAGGGCCTCAATGAGGCGCGCGACCAGCCGCTCCCACCATTCGGCGGTCACTGCTCGTTGGGCGGGCGCGGCCATAGCCTCAACCTCTCGACGGCCTTTAGATCGGCTGTCCCCTCATTCTGATACTCCACGGCGCCACATGAAACAGGGGCCACCCTGGCGGTGACCCCTGAATCCATGACACGACCGCTACTTGATCTTGACCACCACGGTACGGGCGACCTTGTCGGCGAACGTCTGCTGCAGCGGCTTGTCCCACAGCTGCGAGGCGCCGTTCAGCGCGACGAAGATGTAGCCGAGCCAGCCGAGGAACGGGATGCCCGAGATCAGGTATCCGCCCCACGTCACGCCGGCCCGCTTCAGCGCGACGTCGGTGGACAGCCCGCCGGGCGGCATGGCGCCGCCGACCGGGACGATCTTGATGCCCATGACGATCTTGCCGAGCGTCTGCCCGTTCATCTTGGTCATGATCAGCTCGTAGGCGATGTAGATCGCCCCGAGCAGCACACCCGAGATGAGCCCGATGACCACCGAGCCGAAGATGCCCGAGCTGGAGCCGTCGAGCGAGCTGTAGGTCGCCAGGAACAGGCCGGCCATGATCAGCGTGATCACCCAGTAGACGATGCCGAAGAGCACACCGTCGATGATTCGGGCGACCAGACGCTGCCACCACTCGGCCAGCGGCGCGGGCGCGCCGGGCGGCTGGACGCCCACCGGCTGACCGTACGCCTGGCCGTAGCCGGGCTGGAAGCCCTGCTGGCCATAGCCCTGCGGCTGCTGTGGCTGGCCGTAACCCTGCTGCGGCTGCTGCTGGCCGTAGCCAGGCTGACCGTAGCCCGGCTGGGCGTACTGCTGGCCGGACGGGGCCTGCTGGCCGTAGCCGGGCTGCTGCTGACCGTAGCCAGGTTGCGAACCGGGCTGCTGACCGTAACCAGGCTGCTGCTGGCCATAGCCGGGCTGCTGCTGGCCGTAACCCGGCTGGGAGCCGGGCTGCTGACCGTAACCGGGCTGCTGGCCGTACTCCGGCTGCTGCTGACCGTAGCCGGGCTGCGAGCCCTGCTGCTGGCCATAGCCAGGCTGCTGCTGGCCGTAACCGGGCTGGGAGCCGGGCTGCTGGCCGTACTCGGGCTGCTGCTGGCCGTAGCCAGGCTGCGACTGAGCCTGCTGACCATAGCCAGGCTGCTGCTGGCCGTAGCCGGGCTGCTGACCGTATCCCTGCTGCTGGCCGTACTGGGGCTGCTGACCGTAACCGGGCTGGGAGCCGGACTGCTGTCCGTATCCCTGCTGGCCGTAGGGGTCGCCGTCTTGGCGGTAACCCACGACGGTCACGTCCGGGTCGGGCTCGCCCTGTGCGTGGCCCGCGTTGTGCTGTCCGTATTCGGGGGTCCCGGAGTTGTCGCCGGGATCGTCCTGTGGATACGGCGGCTGTCCGGTGCTCACCGTGTCACCTCGCTTCGAGTGTGCATGTGGCACATGTCAGGACACATGCCTTAGCTGCCCAACGTATCGACATAGGTATCTACAATCACCTTTCCCTTTGGTCGAGGTCCGAGTCAAACGACGGCAGGTGGAGCAACATCCTGGTGTTGCCCAGGGTGTTGGGCTTGACGTGCTCCAAGTCGAGGAACTCGGCTACGCCCTCGTCATAGGAGGCGAGCAGCTCGGCATAGACCTCGGGAGATACCGGCGTGCCCTGGATCGGGCGGAACCCATGCGCGGCGAAGAAATCCACCGCGAATGTCAGGCAGAACACCCGCCGCAGGCCGAGTTCGCGGGCCGTTCCGATCAAAGCGGTAACGATTTGACCCCCAACTCCGAGACCGCGGGTGTCGGGGTCGACCGCCACGGTGCGAATCTCGGCGAGGTCCTCCCACAACACGTGCAGAGCACCGCATCCGACGACCTGCCCGTCACGCTCGGCCACCCAGAACTCCTGGACGTGCTCGTAAAGCGTGACCGTGGCTTTTTCCAGCAGGCGCGGCCCGGCTCCGGCATAGGTGTCGACCAGGCGCCTGATCGTCCGGACGTCCGGCGTGCGAGCTCGCCTGACGACGACCTCGATGTCGGGTACCGCCCGTTCGGCGACCTGTTCCATGGCACTTCAGAGTACAGACGCAATTACGGCTGCCCCCTATTTACCCACCTACTTCCTCAACCATCTCATCTAGTGGACGAGCATGCCCGACAACAGGCGTCGCCCCCTCAACCATCAGGCGAATAGCCGGTGACGAGGAAAGACTCCCCCGGTGACGCCGAACCTCACGTACGTCCCACACACCCGCAAAGTGCGCATAAAGTCGCTCTTGTACGGCGGAGCACGTGATCCCCCCGTGACACTTCAGTTGTGAAACCTCAACAGACTTGGCAGTTCTGGTTGAGCACGAACCTGGAGTGCACTAGTGTCCAGCGTCGATGTCCCCCGTGCTCCGGCGCGGGGCGGCACGCCTAATCCCCTCCCCTGGGGAGCCGGGGACCCGCCAGTGGCCGCAGGCCATCCCGGGGTGAATCCGAGCCACGGCTCGGTAGGGCTGCTCCGGCCCGAACCCGTCAGCTAACCCGGTAGGCGGCCATGAGAGGAGCTGGTTGGTGAAGCGCACGCGCAACCGCGAAGGGAAGCCCGCGGGCAAGCACGCCCGCCCTCCCGAACCAGGCATCAGGAAGCGGCTGGTCGTCCTCACGGCAGCCGTAGCCGCGGTGACGTTCACCGTCACGCCTCTCGGTTCCGCAGCCGCCGATCCGAAGCCGTCGCTCAAGCAGCTTTCCGAGCAGGCCGAGAAGCTCCACACGGAGATCGAGACGCTCAGCGAGCAGTTCAACGGCCAGCGGGTGAAGCTCAAGGACGCCCAGAAGGCCGTCGACGCCGCCAAGAAGACGCTGGCCTCCAGCGAGGCCGATCTCGCCGCCAAGCGTCAGCGGGCCGGCATGCTCGCCCAGAGCGAGTACATGATGGGCGGCTTCAGCCGCGCCCTCGCCTTCGCCGCCTCCGACGACCCCGAGCTCTTCCTCGACCGCGCCGCGACCAGCTACGCGCTGGAGCAGCAGCAGGGCGAGGAGGTCAACCAGGTCACCCGCGCCAGGGCACTGGCCGAGCAGGCCCAGTCCGAGGCCAAGACCCGCATCGACAAGGTCACCGAGATCGTCGAGGACCTGGACGCGCGCCGCGACAAGATCGGCAAGCTGGTCAAGAAGGTCGAGAGCGACCTGTTCCAGCGGGCCATCGGCGAGGCCGGCCGGCCGGGCACCCGCGCGGTGCGGGTCAGCCTGCCGATCAGCGGCTCCGGCAAGGCGGCCGAGGCGGCCAGGTGGGCGCTGACCCAGCAGCTCAAGCCATACGTGTGGGGCGCCGAGGGGCCCAGCTCCTACGACTGCTCCGGTCTGGTCATGGCGGCCTACCAGCGGGTCGGCATCTCGCTGCCGCACTACACCGGTGACCAGTGGACTGCCGGCACCCGCATCTCCCGCGAGGAGCTGCGCCCCGGTGACCTGGTGTTCTTCTACAGCGACCTGCACCACGTCGGCATCTACGTCGGCGGCGGCATGATGGTGCACGCACCGCAGACCGGCGACGTCGTGCGCCTGGCCTCGATCTCACGCCGCCCATGGGCGGGCGCGGTCCGCATCGCGGACTGACCCAACCGAAGAGCTGACCCAACCGAAGGGACTGCCCGCCAAGAGATCGCGAGCGGACCGCCAAGAGATCGCGAGCGGACCGCCGGGAGACCGCGGGCGGACCGTGAGGAGACCGCGGGAGACCGCGGGCGGACCGTGAGGAGACCGCGGGAGACCGCGGGCGGACCGTGAGGAGACCGCGGGAGACCGCGGGCGGACCGCGGGCGGACCGCGGGCGGACCGTGAGGAAACCGCGGGAGACCGCGGGCGGACCGTGAGGAAACCGCGGGCGGACCGCGGGCGGACCGTGAGGAAACCGCGGGAGACCGCGGGCGGACCGTGAGGAAACCGCGGGAGACCGCGGGCGGACCGTGAGGAAACCGCGGGAGACCGCGGGCGGACCGTGAGGAGACCGCGGGCTGACTCCGTCAGGAGCCGGGCAGCACCCGGTCTCACGCCAGCCAAAACCGACCCCGCCGGTCCAACCGGCGGGGTCGGGTCTCAGCCCTGCTAGATCAGCTGGCGGCGTGCCGCCCAGGCCACCGCCTCGATGGCGGTGGCCACACCGATCCTGTCGCATATCCCGCGCAAACGGCGGCGTACCGTGCGTCCGCTGATTTCCAGCCGCCGCCCTACCCGATCGACCGTGACTCCCTTGGCCAGCTCGGCGAGCAAGGCTAAATCGGCGTGGCTCAGCTCAACGCCCTCGGTGAGCACATCCATCGGGAGCCCTCCCCCCAACAGCAGAACTCGCAGACGTATCGGACCGCGCAACGCGCTCGTCCCGCAGACGGTAAACGCATTCAGGAAAGGTCGTCAAGCTCGACAATTGCCCAGCTTGACCAGCTGTATTGACATGATCAAATCTATGTGAACTACTCGCCATATGTCGTCACACTTCGGGGCACGATGAGCGATCTCACTGATCCTTACAACGCCCCTCAGTCACCGACACTGACCCCCGCCGACGTGCTGGGATTCGATCCGTTCGATCCCGGGTTCCGGCGTGACCCGTACGGAAAATATCGCGAGCTTCGCGAGCGTGGCGATTTATTTCATACCCGGGGCGGTTTGGTGGTAGCGACATCACACGAGCACGTCTCGGCGATGCTGCGCGACCCCCGATTCGGACATGGAGCCGTCCCGGCGGACCCGGACGACCCTGACAAGCCTCGGGTTTCGTTCCTGCGTCTCGACCCGCCCGACCACACGCGGCTGCGGGCTCTGGTCAGCCGGGCGTTCACACCCCGCATGGTCGAACGGCTGCGCCCCAGGGTCGAGGCGATCACCGCGGAGCTGATCGGCGCCATGGGCGAGGAGGCCGATCTGGTGGCCGAGTTCGCCTATCCGCTGCCGGTCCTGGTGATCACCGAGATGCTCGGCGTGCCGCCCGAGGACTACGAGCGCTTCCGCGGCTGGAGCGAGACGCTCGCCCGCAGCCTCGACCCGATGCTGCCCTCCGGCCAGGCGGACACCACCGAGCGGGCCAGCCTGGAGTTCCGCGCGTACTTCCGTGAGCTGCTGGCCGAGCGGCGCGTACGCCCCGGCGAGGACCTGCTCAGTGCCCTGGTCCAGGTCGAGGAGCTCACCGAGGCCGAACTCCTGGCCACCTGCGTGCTGCTGCTGGTCGCCGGGCACGAGACGACCGTCAACCTGATCGCCAACGGAGTGCTCAACCTGGCCAGGCACGGCATGCTCCACCTGGCGGCCGACGATCCCCGGCCGGTGGTCGAGGAGGTGCTGCGCTACGACCCGCCGGTGCAGCTCACCGCCAGGACGGCCCTGCGGGAGGCGGAGCTGGGCGGCACCGCCCTGCCCGCGGGCACGGCGGTGATGGCGCTGGTCGGCGCGGCCAACCGCGACCCGGCCGCCTTCCCCGATCCGGACCGCTTCGATCCAGGACGCTTCGATCCAGGACGCTTCGATCCAGGACGCTTCGATCCAGGACGCGTTGATCCGGGACGCGTTGATCCGGGACGTTCCGATCCGGGGCGTTCCGATCCGGGACGGGCACCGGAGCGGCATCTGGCCTTCGGGCTCGGGATCCACTTCTGTCTCGGGGCCACGCTGGCGCGCATGGAGGGTGAGATCGCGCTGCGGGCGCTGGCTGAGGCGGCGCCGGAGCTGAAGCTGGTCGAGGAGGCGCCGCCGTACAAGGAGAACGTGGTTTTGCGGGGGCTGGCCAGGCTTCAGGTGAGGTTGTCGTAGCGGGTTCTGGCGGTCTGGACGTCCTCGATGTGGGCCTCGGCCCATTCCTTGATCGAGGCCATGATCGGCAGGAGTGTGCGGCCGAGGTCGGTGAGCTCGTAGTCGACGCGCACGGGCACCGACGGGGTGAGCGTGCGGGAGACCAGGCCGTCGCGCTCCAGGCTGCGCAGGGTCTGGGTGAGCATCTTCTGGCTGACTCCGGCGATGGTCCTGGCCAGGTCGCTGTAGCGCTGGGCGCCGCCGGCGAGCGCGGTGAGGATGAGGCTGACCCATTTGTCACTGAGCGTGCTGAGGAGCTGGCGCGAGGGGCACTTGGCGATGTACGCGTCGTAGGCCAGGCGGGCTGCCGCGCGCCTGTCCGCGGCCGACTGGGTGGGCACGGCATTCCTCCGGGTTGCTTACGCACCTTCAGGTGCCTTCTTACCAGGAGAGAGTACGCCTTCCTACCGTGGGCGCATGACAACGATGCGAGCGCTGGTCGGGCGCGAAGGTGAAGTGGAGATCGTCACGGTTGCGGTGCCGCAGGCGGGACCCGGGCAGGTACGGGTGAAGGTGGCCGCGGCCGCCGTGCAGCCGGTCGACCTGTTCACCGCCTCGGGGACGCTGCCCGACTACAAGCTGACCGACCCCCTGGAACAGTACGGGCTCGGGTGGGACGTGGCCGGAGTGGTCGACCAGGTGGGACCGGGGGTCAACGGACTGACGGCAGGGCAGGCGGTGTTCGGGCTGTCGGTGCGGCTGATGCTGCCGTACAAGGCGCAGGCCGAGTACGTGGTGCTGGACGGCGAGGAGGTCACCGCCGCGCCCGAGGGGCTGACGCCGGAGCAGGCCGCCACACTGCCGCTGAACACGCTGACCGCCGTCCAGGCCCTCGACCTGGCCGACCTGGCTCCCGGGCGGACGCTCCTGGTGACCGGGGCCGCCGGGGCGCTGGGCGGCTACCTGGTGGAGATCGCCGCCGTGCGCGGGCTGCGGGTGGTGGGGCTGGCCGGGGCCGGCGACGAGAAGCTGGTGCGCGGCTTCGGCGCGGAGTGGTTCGTGTCCCGGGACGCCGACCTGGCCGCGTCGGTGCGCGCCCTGGTGCCCGGCGGGGTGGACGGCGTGGTCGACGCCGCGCTCGTGGGGCTCACCGCGCTGGACTCGGTGCGGACCGGCGGTGCGTACGTGGCGGTCGCCGCGGGGGCGGCGCCGATCCCGTTGCGCGGGATCCGCGTCTCCACCGTCTACGTACGCGCCGACGCCGCCCAGCTCGCCCAGGTCGCCCGCTGGGCGGAGGCGGGCCGGCTGACGGTACGCCTGGCCGGAACCCACCCCCTGGACAAGGCGGCCGAGGCCTACGCCCGGCTGTCGGCGGGAGGGCAGCGCGGGCGGTTCGTCCTCACTCCGTGACGGTCAGCCGGTGGGCTTGACCAGCGGGAACAGGATGGTCTCGCGGATGTTCCTGCCGGTGAACGCCATGATCATCCGGTCGATGCCGACGCCTACGCCGCCGGTGGGCGGCATGGCGTACTCCAGAGCCTGGAGGAAGTCCTCGTCGAGCTGCATCGCCTCAAGGTCGCCGCCGGCGGCCAGCAGCGACTGCTCGACCAGGCGGCGGCGCTGCTCGATCGGGTCGTTGAGCTCGGAGTAAGCGGTGCCCAGCTCGGTGCCGAACCCGATGAGGTCCCACTTCTCGGTGACCAGCGGGTTGTCGCGGTGGTTGCGGGCCAGCGGCGAGGTCTCCAGCGGGTAGTCCATGACGAAGGTGGGCTGGATGAGCGTGTGCTCGACCAGCTCTTCGAAGATCTCCTGGACGAGCTTGCCCTGGCCCCACTTCGGGTCCCAGTGGATGTCCCGCTTGTCGGCATATTTCCGGACCTGCTCAAGGGAGGTCTCGGTCGTGATCTCCTCGCCCAGCGCGTCGGAGACCGAGCCGTAGAGCGTGATGCGCGGCCACTGCTTGATGCCCAGGTCCACCTCGACGCCGTCGTGCTCCACCACGGACGTGCCCAGCGCTGCCACGACGCACTTCTGGTACATGCGCTGGGTCAGGTCGGCCATGTCGTTGTAGTCGAGGTAGGTGCCGTAGGCCTCGAGCATGGTGAACTCGGGGTTGTGCGTGGAGTCCGCGCCCTCGTTGCGGAAGTTGCGGTTGATCTCGAAGACCTTCTCGATGCCGCCGACCACGAGCCGCTTGAGGTAGAGCTCGATCGCGATGCGAAGGTAGAGCTCCATGTTGTAGGCGTTGATGTGGGTCTTGAACGGCCGCGCCGTCGCCCCGCCGTGGATGGGCTGCAGCATCGGGGTCTCGACCTCGAGGTAACCCTCCTCGTGCCAGAAGTCGCGCGCGGCCCGGACGGTGGCGCTGCGCAGGTGGGCCATCCTGCGGGCCTCGTCGTTGACGATGAGGTCGACGTAGCGCTGGCGTACGCGGGCCTCGGGGTCGGTGAGGCCGAGGTGCTTCTCGGGCAGCGGGCGCAGGCACTTGGCGGTGATCTGCCAGGAGTCGGCGAGGATCGACAGCTCGCCGCGGCGCGAGGTGATGACCTCGCCCTCGACGCCCACGTGGTCACCGAGGTCGACGTCGCTCTTCCAGGCGGCCAGCGACTCCTCGCCGACCTTGTCGAGCGAGACCATGACCTGCAGGTCGCCGGAGCCGTCGCGCAGGGTGGCGAAGCAGAGCTTGCCGCCGACGCGGTTGAGCATGACGCGGCCGGCGATCGCGACCCTGTCTCCCGTGGCGGTGTCCGGCTCCAGGCCCTGGTATTTCTCCCTGACCTCGGCGTTCGTCGCCGTGCGGGGGAAGTTGACCGGGAAGGGCTCGACGCCCTCGCTGCGGAGGCGGTCGAGCTTCTCCCTCCGGATGCGCATCTGCTCGGGAAGTTCGTCGCTCACAAGAACAAAGGGTAGGGGATATGGCGAACTGCAAGGGCTCGTCGGCTCTCTGCAGGGGCACTGCAAGCACTCTCCGTTACCAATGGAGCACAGCACCTCCGGGTTCCAGGAGAGAAACCATGATAAAGAAGATCGCGATCGGCGCCCTCGCCGTTGCCGCCACCTCCGCCCTCGCCCTCAGCCTGCCGACCGCCGCCTCCGCCAGCACCTCGAGCGACGACTACAGCTCGTACTGGGGACCCGTCTACGCCAAGCACTTCCAGGCCAAGTCGCACGGCTGGGTCGGCGTGGAGTGGGACGAGCACCAGGAGTCCAACACCGTCTCCGTGACGGGCCGGCTCTATGACCTCGACTCCCGCACCTACAACCAGGGTGGCAAGTGCGCGTACGTGAAGTTCCAGGCCAGCGACTTCGACTACGACTGGTCGACGGTCTACACGAAGAAGTACTGCGGCTACCCCGGCTACAAGAAGTACGCCTTCTCCGAGGACGACGTCTTCAGCCTGCGCGTCAAGGTCTGCCAGATCGGCCCGCACAGCAGCCACCCGACCAAGTGTGGCTCGTGGAAGTACCTGTACACGGCCGAGTCCGAGTAACGACGGAGCCAGAAAGCCGCGAGCGGCCCCCCATTCCCGAGCGGGGGGCCGCTCGCTCACGTCGTGTTGCGGTTGTAGACGAGCCGCAGGCCGATCAGGGTCAGCCAGGGCTCGTGCACGTCGATCGAACGCGACTCCCCCACCACCAGCGCGGCGTGCCCGCCGGTGGCCACCACGGTCACCTCGTCCGGGTCGTCGGCCAGCTCAGCCACCATCCGCTCGACGATGCCGTCGACCTGGCCGGCGAAGCCGTAGATGATGCCGGCCTGGAGCGCCTCGACGGTGTTCTTGCCGATGACCGAGCGCGGCCTGATCAGCTCGACCTTGTGGAGCTGGGCGCCGGCGGCGGCGAGCGCGTCGACGGAGATCTCGATGCCGGGCGCGGTGACCGCCCCCACGTACTCGCCCTTGGCCGAGACCGCGTCGAAGGACGTGGCGGTGCCGAAGTCGACGATGACGCACGGCCCACCGTATTGGTCGATGGCGGCCAGGGCGTTGACCACCCGGTCGCTGCCGACCTCCTTGGGGTTGTCCATGCGGACCGGCACGCCGGTGCGGATGCCCGGCTCCACGATCACCGCGGTCACGTCGCCGTAGTAGCGGCGGCACATCTCCCGCATCTCGTTCAGCACGGACGGCACGGTCGAGCAGATCGCGATGCCGCTGACGTCGGCTCCCTTGAGCAGCGGTGACTGGCCGAGCAGCCCCTGGAGCACGACGGCGATCTCGTCGGCGGTGCGGCGGGCGTCGGTGGCCAGCCGCCAGTGCTCGATCACCTCTTCGCCTTCGAAGAGGCCGAGCACGGTGTGCGTGTTGCCGACGTCGATCGTGAGCAGCATCAATTACCCCCGTAGATCCAGTGCGATGTCCAGGGCCGGCGCGGAATGCGTAAGCGCTCCCACCGCAAGATAGTCAACGCCAGTTTCAGCCACATCACGGGCCATTTCCAAGGTCAGTCCCCCACTGGCCTCCAACTTCGCCTGATTTTTCGTGATTTGTACGGCGAGCGCCATCTCCTCGACGGTGAAGTTGTCCAGCAGGACCACCTCGGCCCCCTCGGCCAGCACCTCCCGCAACTGCTCCAGCGTGTCGACCTCGACCTCGACCGGCAGATCCGGGTACCGCTCCCTCACCGCCCTGAACGCCGCCCCGACTCCCCCGGCCGCGACCACGTGATTGTCCTTGATCAGCGCCGCGTCCGACAACGACATGCGGTGGTTGACCCCGCCGCCGGCCCGCACCGCGTACTTCTCCAGCGCCCGCAGCCCCGGCAGCGTCTTACGGCTGTCGCGCACCCGCGCCCCGGTGCCCTCCAGCGCCGCGACCCACGCGCCGGTCCGCGTCGCGATGCCCGACAGGTGCGTGAGCAGGTTGAGCGCGGTCCGCTCGGCCGTGAGCAGCGCGCGCGTCGGCCCCTCGACCGTCATCAGCACCTCTCCCGCCGCGACCCGCTGCCCGTCCTCCACCAGCCTCGTCGTACGGCTCGCGCCCAGCCGCGCGAAGACCGCCTCGGCCACGGACAGCCCCGCGACCACGCCGGCCTCGCGGGCCACCACGTCCCCGGCCGACCGGTGCTCGGCCGGGATCGTGGCCAGGCTGGTCACGTCACCGGCCTCCTGGAGGTCCTCGGCCAGCGCCCGGTCGATCACGTCCTGGATCTCGGGCGCGCCGGCGTCCAGCGCGAGCCCGTGGGGCGTGTAAGTCATCTGCAAGCCTTCCTCGGTCAGTCGCACGTCCAGATGTCCCAGCCAGCGCTCGTCGTCGCGCTCGCCGAAGTCCTCCCGCCAGTGCGAGCCCCTGGTCTCCTCGCGGGCCACGGCGGTGGCGGTCAGCACGGTCGCCACCGTGAGCAGGTTCGTCGTCTCCCACGCCTCGGTGCACGGCAGCACCCGCACCGGCGTCCAGCGGGCGTCGCCGAGCGCCTTCGCGGTCAGGACCAGCGACTCGCGGCTGCGCAGCACGCCCGCTCCCCTGCTCATGTGGGCCTGGATCCGCGGGCGGACGCGCGGGTCGAACAGTCCTTCCGGCGCGTGGGTGTCCGTGGGCGCCGGCCGTACCGTGGGATGGATGTCCTGGGCGATGCGCTCGGCGAAGACGAGCCCCTCCAGCAGCGAGTTGGAGGCCAGCCGGTTGGCGCCGTGCACGCCGGTGCAGGCGACCTCGCCGCAGGCGTACAGGCCGGGGATGGAGGTGCGGCCGTGCAGGTCGGTGCGGACGCCGCCGCTGGCGTAGTGCGCGGCGGGCACGACCGGGATCAGCTCCTCGGCCGGGTCGATGCCGTGCTCCAGGCAGAGCGCGCGGATCGTGGGGAAGCGGGTGCGCCACTTGTCGTCGCCGAAGTGGCGGCCGTCGAGGTAGACCTGCCCGGCCCTGCGCATGATCGCCTTGGCGACCACGTCTCGGGGGGCGAGGTCGGCGAGTTCGTGCACGTCCTCCATGAAGCGCGTGCCGCGCTCGTCCACGAGGAACGCGCCCTCGCCCCTGACCGCCTCGGAGATCAGCGGCTGCTGGCCGGTGGCGTCCTCGCCGAGCCACAGCACGGTCGGGTGGAACTGGACGAACTCCAGGTCGCGCACCACCGCTCCGGCCCGCAGCGCCAGCGCCACGCCGTCTCCGGTGGAGACCGGCGGGTTGGTGGTCGACTGGTAGACCTGACCCATGCCGCCGGTGGCCAGCACGACGGCGCCCGCTCGTACCGCGCCGACGCCGTCGCTCGCGCCCTCGCCCATGACGTGCAGCGTCACCCCGGCGGCGCGGCCGTCCGCGTCCTTGAGCAGGTCGAGCACGAGCGCGTGCTCGATGACCTCGATCCCGCGCTCGCCCAGCGCCGCGACGAGCGCGCGCTGCACCTCGGCGCCGGTGGCGTCGCCGCCCGCGTGCACGATCCGGTCGCGCCGGTGCCCGCCCTCGCGGCCGAGCTGCAGCTCGCCGCCGTCGGTCAGGTCGAACCTGGCGCCGCGCGCGATCAGCCGCCGCAGCGCCTGCGGCCCCTCGGTCACGAGAGCGCGTACGGCCCGCCGGTCGCACAGTCCGACCCCGGCGATCAGCGTGTCGTTCAGGTGTTCCTCGGGGGTGTCGCCGGGATCGAGCACCGCCGCGATCCCGCCCTGCGCGAACCTGGTCGAACCCTCCCCCAGCACGTCCTTGGTGACGACGAGCACCTTGGCCTCGGGCCGTAGCTCGGCATGGCGCAGCGCCACGGTCAGCCCGGCCACTCCCGAGCCCACCACGACCACGTCGGCCTCGCGGGTCCAGCCGGGCTCCGGCGCGCTGAGCCGCAGGGGGATCGCCGGTCCACTCATGGGGGTCTCCTCATCCGAGGGAATTTCGTCATTATGACGATAACCCCTGCCGATGAGTGACCTGTCGCCGGGGTGGGCGGTTTCAGGACAGGCGCAGGACGGCGTTGTCGATGAGCCGCGTGCTGCCGACCTTCGCGGCGACGGCGAGGACCGCCTCACCGGTGTAGGACTCGCCGACCTCGGCGAACGTGGCCGGATCGACCAGCACGAGGTAGTCGAGGGCGAGGCCGGCCCCGTCGAGCACGGACCGCGCCGCCGCCTTGATCCGCGCGGGCGTGGACTCGGCCGCGCCGGCGAACAGCGCCCGCGACAGCGCGAGGGCGGTCTGCCGCTCGCCCGGCGACAGGTACCGGTTGCGGCTGGACATCGCCAGGCCATCAGGCTCGCGCACGGTGGGGATGCCGGCGATCTCGATCGGCAGGTCCAGGTCGGCGGCCATCCGCCGGATCATCGCCAGTTGCTGGGCGTCCTTCTGCCCGAAGACGGCCACGTCGGGCTGGACCAGGTTGAACAACTTGAGCACGACGGTCAGCACGCCGTCGAAGTGCCCGGGACGCACCGCGCCCTCGACGATCGTGCCCATGTGCCCGGAGGAGACGCTCACCTGCCGCTCGGGCTGGTACATCTCCTCGGCCGCCGGGGTGAAGACCGCGCACACGCCCTCCGCGCGGCAGACGTCGAGGTCGGCCTCCAGGGTGCGCGGGTAGCGGGAGAAGTCCTCGGACGGGCCGAACTGCAGGGGATTGACGAAGATGCTGACCACCACCCGGGGGGCCAGCGCCCTGGCCTCGCGGATGAGCGCCCGATGCCCCTCGTGCAGCGCCCCCATCGTCGGAACCAGGGCGACCCTGCCCTCTCCCCGAGCCTTGACCAGGTCAGCGCGATTGCGCGCGACGATCAGCTCCACGCCACAGCCTCCTATGCCACGATCAGGGCCATCCGGTCCCTGTCAGGTCCATATGTTGCCGCCCAGCGCGTCGAGCAACCTCTCCGCCTCCTCGGGTTTGAGCAGACCCGCCGCGAGCGCGCGGTCGGCCGTGAGCCGGGCCAGCGCGATGTAGGCGTCGGCCGCCTCGGGCGCGGCCAGGATGAGGGCGTCCACGTGCTTGCGCACCGTGCCGGCGTCGCCGCGCACGACCGGCCCGGTCAGCCCGGCGATGCCCAGCCTGAGCACGTTGTCGAGCGCGGCGCCGAGCAGCGGGCCGAGCATGCGGCCGGGGTGCTCGACGCCGATGCCCTCCAGCAGCTCCGAGGACTCGGCGATCAGCGTCACCATGTGGTTGGCCGCCCCGGCGAGCGCGGCGTGGTAGAGCGGGCGGTCGGCGTCGGCGATCCAGACCGGCTCGCCGCCCATCTCGATGACCAGCGCCTCGGCGATCGGCCGCAGCGGGTCGGGCGCGGTGACGCCGTAGGAGATGCCGGTCAGCCGGTTGATGTCGTCGTCACGGCCGGTGAACGTCATCACCGGGTGCAGCGCCAGCGGGAGCGCTCCAGCGCGCGCCGCCGGGTCGAGCACGGCCAGCCCGTACGCGCCGCTGGCGTGCACGACCAGCTTGCCGCGCAGGTCGGCGCCGGTGGCGGCCAGCCCTGCCACCAGGCCGGGCAGGGCGTCGTCGGGCACCGTGAGCAGGATCAGCTCGCCGGCCGCGACCACGTCCTCCGGCCTGGAGGTGGCGACGCCGAGCCGCTCGGCCGCCCAGCGCTGGGAACTGTCGGAGACCCCGCTGGCGGCCACGATGCGATGGCCGGCCTGGGCCAGCGCGGCACCGAGTGCCGAGCCCACTTTGCCCGCCCCGACCACGCCGACGGCCAGCCGTGCCGGGCGATCACCTGCGTCCATGTCGTCCCGTCCCTGTCCCGCTGTTGGCACTGCCGACCAGCGTAACTGGAGCCTTGCCATGCACAGGTGACCGGCCTTTTACCGCATGTTGCGTTAACGACAAAACCGACAAGGGCATACAAAACGTGCACCCCCTGTCGGGAGAGATGAGGAGAGGGGATTTTCATCGCATGGCAGCGGGCGCCGAGCCCATAGTGGACCCGACGCCCGCAATGACGATGTGCTACCCCCTTGGGAGTGCACCATCGACCGGCCATCCGCCGACTGGCCGGCCGAAAAGGGCTCGGGCCGGGTTTAGCCATAACCGGTCCGAGCCCTCCGTCCGTCTACCAGGTGTGCGCGCCACCCTTGCAGCCGGCGATCGCCTGGCCGAGCACGGCCACGGCGTTGCCGCAGATGTTGATCGGGATCCGGACCGGGGCGAACACCTGGTTGCCGGAGAGCACGCCGTTGTTACCGGAGGTGGTGAGGTCGGCGTGGGCCGGGGTGGCCAGGGCCAGCATGGCGAAGGCGCCGGCCGCGACGAAGGTCTTCTTGAGCATTTGGGGGGCTCCTCTCGGTGACGCGGCCCCGGGTGGCCGCTTCAGCTACTTACTCGGCTACCGGTGTGACCGGACCGAGCCCGCTGGGGGGCGGGCCGGGACGATCGCCGGTGACCATGAGTAACGATAGCGCAATCTCGCCACAACAAGTAGTCATGACATCACTGTGCGTGTCGGCGCTTGGTCATGAGATAGTCCTGGAATGTGGCTCACCTGGCGTGCCGCGATGGAACGCGCACTCTATGGCGACAGGGGTTTCTACCTGCGCGAACGCCCCTCCGGCCACTTCCGCACCTCGGTCAGCGCCGGGGCCGCCTTCGCCGACGCGGCGCTCACCCTCCTTCTCCGGGTCGACGCCGATCTCGGTCACCCGGAGCGCCTCGACTTCGTCGACGTCGGCGCCGGGGAGGGGGTCCTGGTCAGCCGCGTGCTCGCGGCCGCGCCCGCCGAGCTGGCCGTACGCCTCAACGTCACCGCCGTCGACCTCTCCGCCCGGCCGTCCCATCTGCCCGAGCGCATCGCCTGGTCGCAGACCATCCCCGACGGCATCACCGGCCTGGCGATCGCCAACGAGTGGCTCGACAACATCCCGCTCGACGTGGCCGAGCACACCGCGGAAGGCCCCCGCCTGGTCATGGTCGACACCGACACCGGCGAGGAACGCCTCGGCGAGCCGCCGCACCCCGCCGACGAGAAGTGGCTCGCCCGCTGGTGGCCCCTGTCCTGCGTCGGCGCCCGCGCGGAGATCGGCCGCGCCCGCGACGCCGCGTGGGCGGCGGTCATCGTACGGCTGGCCCGCGGCCTGGCCGTGGCCGTCGACTATTCACACCCTGTGGACAACCGGCCGCCCTGTGGAACGCTCACCGGATACCGCGACGGTTCGGTCGTCCCGCCCATACCAGACGGGACCTGCGACATCACCGCACACGTGGCACTCGACTCCTGTGCGGCAGCCGGCGAGCGAGCCGGCGCGATATCCACAACGTTGTCCACACAGCGCGACACGCTGCGCTCCCTCGGCATCACCGCCGCCCGCCCGCCACTCGACCTGGCCCACACCGACCCCCGCGGATATCTGCGGGCACTGGCACGCGCCTCCGAGGAGGGCGAGCTGATCGACCCCCGCGGCCTGGGCGGCTTCGGCTGGCTCCAGCAGCAGGTGTGATTCACCCATAGGCGATCACTGTCCGCCATGAGACGATTACCCACATGGATCTGCCCAGGGGTCTGCTCCGCGCGGCTCCGGCCCCGTGGAACCTCGCCGTCACCCACGAGCCCTCTCTCACCGTGCTGGCCGAGTCCCCGGAGCACGTCAGGGACGCGGTCCGCTACGCAGCCGCGCACGACCTACGCGTGCGCGCGCAGAGCACCGGCCACGGCGCGCTGCGCCCGGCCACCGCCGGCGACCTGCTCGTCGTCACCTCCGAGCTGACCGGCGTCGAGATCAACCTGGCCGACGACACCGCCACCGTCAGCGCCGGAGCCACGTGGAAGGACGTCATCGCCGCCGCCCGGCCCCACGGCCTGGTGCCGCTGACCGGATCCAGCACCGGCGTCGGCGCCGTCGGCAACAGCCTCGGCGGCGGACTCGGCTTCCTGTCCCGCGAGTACGGCCTGGCCTGCGACGCCATCACCGCCGCCCAGATCGTCACCGGCGACGGAAACCCGCGCTGGCTCAACGACTCCAGCGAGCCCGATCTCATGTGGGCGCTGCGCGGCGGCGGGCCGAACCTCGGCGTGGTCACCGCGCTGCGGATCAAGCTCATCCGTGAGCCGCGAATCTACGGCGGCGGCCTGTACTGGCCGGTCGAGCTGACCCGGCAGGTGCTGACCGCCTACCGCGAGTGGACCGCGGACCTTCCGGCCTCGCTCACCTCGGCCGCCGGAACGATCCACCTGCCGGACGCGCCCTTCGTGCCCGAGCCGATGCGCGGGCGCTCGTTCGCACGCGTGTGCCTGTGCGCCACCGGCTCCGATGCCGAGGAGCTGGTCGCGCCGATGCGGGCGGTGCCCGGCCTGGTCGCGGATCTGGCCGGGCCGTTGCCGTTCACCGAGATCGACGCGGTGACCCGGGATCCGGTCGACCCGCTGCCGTACACGATGCGGGGTGAGATGGTGACCGAGCTGTCCGACGCGGTGATCGACTACCTGGTGGAGGTGGCGCCGCGCGGGGCGGAGCCGTACGTCTTCATCCTGGTCAGGCATGTGGCCGGGCTCCCGCACGCGGACGACGCCGGGCTTGGTTACTGGCAGGGGGACTTCGCCGTCGGGGCCGTCAGCATGGTGCCGGACGAGCGGGCGGCGGCCGAGGTGGCGGCCTTCGGCGATCGGTTCTCGGCCGCGCTGGCGGGCAGCGCGACCGGGTTCGTGCCGCTCAACTTCATGGGCGTGCCTGAGCAGGCGGTGCGGGCGTTCACACCCGGGCACCTGCGGCGGCTGGCCGAGGTCAAACAGCGGCACGACCCGGCCGGCATGTTCGGCGGCGACCGCGCGATCAGCCCGTCGTCACCTCCAGCCACTCCAGGCCACGGCCGGGCGATCAGCCCGTCGTCACCTCCAGCCACTCCAGGCCACGGCCGGGCGATCAGCCCGTCGTCACCTCCAGCCACTCCAGGCCACGGCCGGGCGATCAGCCCGTCGTCACCTCCG
>NZ_JACHIN010000014.1:266452-335669 GCF_014203235.1 Nonomuraea endophytica
CAGCCACTCCAGGCCACGGCCGGGCGATCAGCTCGTTGTGACCTCCAGAGACTCCAGGCCGCGGATGACGTAGCCGGGCTTCCAGACCGGCTCGCGGACCAGTTCCAGCTTCGGCGCCTTCTCCAGCAGGGCGCCGAAGGACTCCATGAGCTCGATCCTGGCCAACGGCGCCCCCAGGCAGAAGTGGATGCCGGCGCCGAAGGAGATGTGCGGGTTGTCGGCGCGGCCCACGTCCAGGCGGTCGGGGTCGGTGAAGACCTCGGGATCGCGGTTGGCGGAGCCGAACAGCAGCGCCACCTCCACGCCCTTCGGAATCGCCACGCCCTCCACCTCGATGTCCTCCAGCACCCAGCGTTCGAACATCTGCAGCGGCGTGTCCCAGCGCATCAGCTCCTCGATCGCCGTGGGGAGCAGGGAGCGGTCGGCGCGCAGCCGTTCCAGCTCGGCCGGGTTCCTGAACAGCGACCACCAGCCGTTGCCGGTGACGTTCACGGTGGCCTCGTGGCCGGCGTTGAGCAGCAGCACGCAGGTGCCGACCAGCTCGTCCTCGGTCAGCTCATCGATCTGGGCCAGCGCGCTGATCAGGTCCTCGCCGGGCTGCCGCTTCCGCTCGCGGGCCAGGACCTTCAGGTAGTCGGCGAACTCCGCCGCCGCGCGCACCGCCGTGTGCTGGGCCTGCGGCGAAGGGTTGAGCTCGTACATGAGGCAGATGTCGGCCGACCAGGGACGCAGCAGGTGCCGATCGGCGTCGGGGATGCCGAGCATCTCGGCGATCACCGTCACCGGCAGCGGCTCGGCCACCTCGGCGAGCAGGTCGCCGCCGCCCTCGGCGACGAAGGCGTCCACCAGCCCGCCCGCGATCTCCCGTACGCGCGGCCGCAGCGACTCGACCATCCGCGGGGTGAACGCCTTGGAGACCAGGCGGCGCAGCCGCGTGTGGACGGGCGGCTCCACATCGAGCATGCCCGCGTTGACCACCCGCCAGAACTGCTCCTGGAAGTCCGGCGGCGCCTCCTGCCCGAACTCCTCGTGCGCGGCGACGTGCAGGTACGACCGGCCGAGCCGGCGATCACGCAGCAGGGCGTTGACGTCGGCGTGCCGCGAGATCAGGTACTGGCCGGTCGGCTCGAAGAAGCTGACCGGCTCGGCACGTCTCAGCTCGGCGTAGACGTCATACGGATGGGCGACGAAATCCGGATTCCACGGGTCAAAGCGCACCGCTTCATCCTACGAGCTGGTGCCCTGGGCTTTCTCCTGGTCAGACTGCTTGGCGTGCCTGCTGCGCATCCTGATGTTGAGCAGCTCGACGATGACCGAGAAGGCCATCGCGAAGTAGATGTAGCCCTTGGAGATGTGCTGGCCGAAGCCCTCGGCGAGGAGCACCACGCCGATCAGCACCAGGAACGACAGGGCCAGCATCTTGATGCTCGGGTGCTTGTCGACGAAGCGGCTGATCGGGCCGGAGGCGAACAGCATGACCAGCACGGACACGATCACCGCCGCGACCATCACGCCCAGTTCGTCGACCATGCCGACCGCGGTGATGACCGAGTCGAGCGAGAAGACGATGTCCAGGATCATGATCTGGATGATCACCGAGGCGAACGAGGCGACCTTGCGCTGCTTGCCGTCCTCGCCCTTCAGCTCCATGCTGTGGCCGATCTCGGTGACGCTCTTGGCCAGCAGGAACAGGCCACCGAGGATGAGGATCAGATCTCGGCCGGATATGTCATGGCCGAAGACGTTGAACAAGGGCTCGGTCAGCCTGACCACCCACGAAAGGGCGAACAACAGGAGCAGACGGCTGATCAGTGCGGCGGCCAGACCGAGCACGCGGGCCCGGTCGCGCTGGTGCTCAGGGAGTTTCCCGGCGAGGATCGAGATGAAGATGATGTTGTCGATCCCCAGGACGATCTCCAGGGCGACCAGGGTGAAGAACCCGATCCAGATCTCCGGGCTGCTTACCCAGTCCCACATCGCCGCACCTCCGTTGTCGGGAACTATCTCCCGGTACCAACGACCTAACCCCCGCAGAAGTTCACGATCCTCCTTAGTAGTTCGGATATGTCGCTGACCTGGGATGACCCATCCGCTCAGGGTGATCAACGACGGGTCGCGGCGTTAACGACACCGAACACATCACCTCGTGCGGGTGAGGTGAGGGGTTGCCATTTATGGCCGGGTGTCGCTTATAGTGCTGCGTGTAGGTCATGAGTGCCAGCGACAAGCCCCGGCTAGCTGGCCGGCAACCCTCGCGTCCGCGGCGGGGTGCCCCGGGTGAAGACCTGGTCCGTCACGAGGTGTGGCGGGCAAGCGCGGGCTCCGTGGCGATTCCAGGGGTCCCGACGACCCAGGAGATTCGCCGTGTCCACGCTGACCATCTTCAGCTCCGTCCCCGCCCAGACCCAGTCGCAGCAGCCCCGGCAGGGCGAGGCCCGTGCCATCCCGGCCGTGCTCGGCGCCGACCTGGAAGTCCCGGTCAAGGGCGGCAAGCTGGTCGGTTACGCCAACCTCGACTACGCGGCCAGCGCCCCCTGTCTGGAGCCGGTCAGCGCCGCCGTCACCGCCGCGCTCCCGGCCTACTCCAGCGTGCACCGCGGCGCCGGCTACGCCTCCCAGCTCACCACCGCCCGCTACGAGCAGGCCCGCCACACCGTCCGCGCCTTCGCCGGCGCCCGCCCCGACGACGCGGTCATCTTCACCCGCAACACCACCGACGCCACGAACCTGCTGGCCGGCGTCCTGCCCGCGGGGACCACCACCGTGGTCTTCGACAGCGAGCACCACGCGTCACTGCTCCCCTGGGACAAGACGGTACGGCTGGCGCCGCCCGCCTTCCCCGGCGAAGCCGTCCGCCAGGCCGACGAGGCCCTCGCCGCCATCTCCGGCCCCAAGCTGCTCGTCGTCACCGCCGCCTCCAACGTCACCGGCGAACTGTGGCCCATCGCCGCCCTCGCCCACATCGCCCACCGGCACGGCGCCCGCATCCTGGTCGACGCCGCCCAGCTCGTCCCGCACCGCCAGCTCAACCTGACCGCCCTGGACCTGGACTACGTCGTCTTCTCCGGCCACAAGCTGTACGCGCCCTTCGGCGCCGGTGTGCTGATCGGGCGCCGTGACTGGCTGGCTGACGGCGAGCCGTACCTCAAGGGCGGCGGCGCGGTGAAGTCGGTCGGATCGGACGGGGAGTCCACCGAGTGGCACGACGACCCCGAGCCCCGGCACGAGGCCGGCACCCCGAACGTGATCGGCGCGATCGCGCTGGCCGCGGCGTGCGACGCGCTGAGCGCGACCGGCTGGGCGCCGCTGGTCATCGAGGAGGAGCGGCTGATCGGGCGGCTGCGCGACGGGCTCGCCACGATCGAGGGCGTGCGGGAGCTGTCGCTGTGGGGCCCCGACCACCCGCGCGTGGGCATCGTCTCCTTCGTCGTGGACGGCTACAGCGCGCGCGAGGTCGCCGAGGCGCTGTCCGGCGAGTACGGGATCGGCGTGCGCGACGGCAAATTCTGCGCACATCCCTTCGTCAGGCATCTGCTGGGCACCGCCGACGGTGGTTGTGAGGACGGCACGGCTTCGGCGGTGCGCGCCTCGATCGGCATCGGCACCACCGACGAGCACGTCGACCGGCTGATCACCGCGCTGCGGGACCTCGCCGCCCGTTAGGCGTCACTCAGGCGGGTTCTTCCTCGGCTGGTCGTCGGACATGAGCGCGTCGAGCGCCTTCATGTCGTCGTCGCTCAGGGCCGCGCCGCTGCTCGTGGCGGGCGGCGGCGTGGACTGACGCGGCACGTCGGCACGCGGCTCGGTCCCGTTGCTCGGAGCTTCGGTGGGCGGCGACTGTGTGCCGTTGCTCGGCGGGTCCGTGTCGGTGCGGGGCACTTCCCGTACCGTGCGGACATTGGTGGGCATGGTCGTGGTCGTCGTGGCGCTGCCGGTCGACTCCGGGAGCGTCTGGTCGGCCGCGCGCTTCCTCAGGAACGTTCGGACGATGCCGTCGACGCTGATCCGGCCGGCCCCGGCGGCCAGCAGGAGCAGGCAGGCGGCGCCCAGCGCGCCGACGAGCTCCCAGCCCATGTCGGTGACGAAGATGCCGTTCTTGCCGTGGACGAAGATGATCGCGCCCAGGCTGACGCACAGCAGGGCCAGCGCGGCCAGCCGGGTCAGCAGTCCGATGATCAGGAAACTGCCGCCCACGAGCTCGGCCATGGTCGTGAAACCGGCCGCGAGCTCGGGTTGGGGCACGCCGGACTGGGTGAACATCTGGGACGTCGGTCCCAGCCCGTTCTGCCATTTCTGCCACCCGTGGGCCACGAAGATCACGCCGATGGTCACCCGCGCGATCAGGGCAGCTAGGTCGAAAGCTAGCTTCATGGTGGTTTCTCCCCCCGTTGCGGTAATTGTCCCCCACCCCTCTGACCTGCGACTCCTCCCCATACCGTCTCTTGAACGGCCCGTTACGCCAGGGCGCGCCGTACAGAATGAAAGGACCGCACAGTAGATCGTGCGCGAGGCCGGTGGGAGCATGGGGAAATGACCGAGCGCATCATCGGGATCGGCGCAGGGGCGAAGGAACTGGCCACCGAGGACATGGTCCTCAACATCGGCCCCCAGCACCCCTCCACCCACGGCGTGCTCCGGCTGCGGCTCACGCTCGACGGCGAGCGGATCTCCAGCGCCGAGCCCATCATCGGCTACATGCACCGGGGCGCGGAGAAGCTGTTCGAGGTCCGCGACTACCGGCAGATCATCATGCTGGCCAACCGGCACGACTGGCTGTCCGGGTTCGCCAACGAGCTCGGCGTGGTGCTGGCCGCCGAGCGCATGCTGGGCATGGAAGTGCCGGTCAGGGCGGTGTGGGCGCGTACGTTGCTGGCCGAGCTCAACCGGGTGCTCAACCACCTGATGTTCCTCGGCTCCTACCCGCTGGAGCTGGGCGCGATCACGCCGCTCTTCTACGCCTTCGAGGAGCGCGAGCGCATCCAGGCCGTCATGGAGGAGATCTCCGGCGGGCGCATGCACTACATGTTCAACCGCGTCGGCGGGCTCAAGGAGGAGCTGCCGCTCGGCTGGCTGGACCGCGTGGCCGAGACGGTCGCGATGACCCGCCGCAAGGTCCCCGACATCGAGGGCCTCATCCTGCACAACGAGATCTTCCTGGCGCGCACCAAGGGCGTCGGCGTGCTCGACCGCGACACGATCATGCAGTACGGCGTGAGCGGCCCCATAGCCAGAGCCGCCGGTGTCGACTTCGACCTGCGCCGCGACCAGCCGTACCTTGCCTACTCCGAGCTGCCGGTCAAGGTCGTCACGCGGACCGCAGGCGACTCCTACGCCCGCTTCGAGGTCCTGCTGGAGCAGGTGAAGGTCTCCCTCGACCTGGCCGAGGCCTGCGTCGACAAACTGCGCTCACTGCCGCAAGGCCCGATCAACCAGCGCCTGCCCAAAGTGCTGAAGGTGCCCGAGGGCCACACCTACGCCTGGACGGAGAACCCGCTCGGCATCAACGGCTACTACCTGGTCTCCAAGGGAGACAAGACGCCGTGGCGGATGAAGCTGCGCTCCGCCTCCTTCAGCAACATCCAGGTGCTGCGCGAGATCCTGCCGGGGCACCTGGTGGCCGACATGGTGGCGATCTTGGGATCCATGTTCTTCGTCGTGGGTGACATCGACAAGTGAAACGCGATAAATACGTCGACTGGCTGCGCGCACTGAGCCTGATCGTCGTCGTGGTGTGGCATTGGGCGTTCACCATCCTGCAGTGGACGCCGGACGGACCCTCGCCGACCAGCCCGCTCGGCTTCACCACCGGCCTGTGGATCCTCACCTGGCTGCTGCAGGTGCTCCCGCTGTTCTTCTACGTTGGCGGGCACGTGCACCTGCTGTCCTGGAACCGGGCCTGCGAGCGCGGCGTCGGCATCGGCGCCTTCGTGTGGCGGCGGCTACGGGCCCTGGCACTGCCCGCGCTCGGCCTGTCGGCCGCCTGGATCGCCATCGGAACCGTCGCCACCACCGTGTTCGACGCCCCGCCCTGGACCTGGCGGGTCGTGCTGCTGGTCCTCAGCCCGCTGTGGTTCATGGGCGTCTACCTGGTGCTCATCGCACTGCTGCCGGTCGCGCTGTGGATGCACCGGCGCTATGACGTGCTCGCCCTCATCTGGCTGGGCGGCGCGGCGCTGGTCGTGGACGTGCTCCGGTTCCGCTACCACCTGGAGTGGGCCGGCTGGTTCAACATGATCATCGTGTGGGGGCTGGCGCACCAGGCCGGCTTCTTCTACGACCGCGTGGTCGCACTCCCCCGCCGCTACGACATCGGCGTGCTCTGGACCGGCCTGTTCATGCTGATCGGCCTGGTCTACTCCGGTATCTACCCGGGCTCGATGGTCGGCGTACCCGGTGAGAAGTGGTCCAACATGGCGCCGCCGACCTTCGTCATCGTCGCCCTGCTCATCTTCCAGATCGGCCTGGTCGAGGTGCTGCGCCCGGCCATGGAGCGGGTGCTGGAGAAGCCCGGATGGAAGCGGGTCAACGACACCATCAACCGGTTCGCGCTGCCGCTGTTCCTGTTCCACACCACCGGGATGGCGATCGCGCTGGGGCTCGGCTGGTGGTTGTTCGGCACGCTCGGCGGCACCATCCCGCCGGACTTCACGTGGTGGCTGGAACGCCCCCTCGCCATCCTCGGCCCCCTGATCTGCACCCTCCCGGTCATCTACCTCTTCGGCCGCAACCGCCGCAGCGTTGAACAAGTGCCTGACAAGCGTTGAACGGCACCGTAACCTGGAGCCATGACGAACATCGGCTTCCGGGCGACGCCGGACGACGAGCGGATCATCAAAAGCGCGATGCACGAGGGTGAGAACACCACGGACGTCATCCGGCGGGCACTGCGCCTGCTGGATCGACAAGCATGGCTGGAGCAGGCCCGCGCCGACGCCGCGCGACTGGCCGACGAGGACCTCTCCACGGAACCGGACGCATGGTGATCAGAGGCGCGGTCTACCGCGTTGACCTGGGCGAGGCCAAACGCGGCCACGAGCAGCGCGGCAAGCGCTACGGACTGGTGGTGAGCCCCAGCGACATGGCCTGGAGCGTGGTGACCGTCATTCCGACGTCGACCAGCGCACAGCCCTCCCTCTATCGACCCGAGATCGACCTGCTCGGCACCCCTACACGTTTCCTGGTGGACCAGATTCGCACCATCGACACCGACTACATCCGCGGTGAAGCCGTCTACTACCTTGGTGGGGACGAGTTGGCCGCCGTCGAAAGCGCGCTCACCCGCTACCTTGAGCTCTGACGCTCGGCTTCTGGGTCCTTGGGGATGCGGCAGGAGTGTTCGAGGAAGAGGGCGGCGCCGATCAGGACGACGAAGGCCAGGAACGAGCCCGTGGCGACGAAGAACTCGGCCCGGGGCGTCGACCTGGTCAGCATCGACATGGTGTGCAGCGAGAACCCGGCGAAGATCCCGGCGAACACCGCCCCCACGTACGCCGAAGCCTTGGCCAGCGCGGCCAGACGGGCCACCGCCAGGGGTTCCACCGGCTTGGTGCCCGGCCTGCGGGCGATGCGCGCCCGCGTCATCCACGCGCTGTAAGCCTCTCCGACGGCCAGCAGCAGCACGGTCGGAATCGCGGTCCATGGAATCACCGGCAGGTCGGAGTAGACCTGCCGCACCAGAATCCACGTGAGCAGGGCCAGCACGACGACGATCCCGACGAGCACGCCGGGTTTGGTGGGTCTCAAGCCGGCCCCTGCAGCTTCAGGTCCTCGCGCAGCCACACCCCGGTCCGGTCGAGCCCGGCGAGCAGGTCGGCCACCCGCCCCCGCCCGGGAATCTGACCGTCGGGATCCACCTGTGCCCACGGCACCAGCACGAACGCCCGCTCGTGCGCCCGAGGATGCGGCAGCGTCAGCTCGGGGTCGTCGCTGATCACCGCTCCGACGACGAGCAGGTCCACGTCGAGCGTGCGGGCGCCCCACCGCTCCGCCCGTACCCGGCCGAAGGCGTTCTCCACGCTCTGCGCCCGGTCGAGCAGCATCTGTGGCTGCAACTTCGCCTCCG
This sequence comes from Nonomuraea endophytica, assembly GCF_014203235.1. Lineage (GTDB taxonomy): Bacteria > Actinomycetota > Actinomycetes > Streptosporangiales > Streptosporangiaceae > Nonomuraea > Nonomuraea endophytica. The sequence goes on from NZ_JACHIN010000014.1 coordinate 274,515, forward strand.
CGATGATCACCGCGTTCAGGTACGGCTTCTGCCCCTCCGGCCCACCCACCGGGTCCGTCTCGTACACCGGCGAGGCCGCGACGAACTCCAGCCCCGGCGCGTCGAACAGCGTGTCGACCGCGCCCTGCAACGTCTGGAAACGCTGCCCGAGATTGCTGCCCAGCGCGAGAACCACTTTCATAGCCGGCTCCGTTCGATCGTGACCACGACGTCGTCGAAGGGCAGCGGGATCGGCGCCGCCGGCTTGTGCACGCTCACCTCGGCCCGCTCCACCAGCTCAGAGGCCAGGCAGACGTCGGCCAGCCGCTGGGCCAGCGTCTCGATCAGCTCGACCGGCTCGCCCTCGACGACCTTGACCAGCGCCTCGGCCAGTTCACCGTAGTGAACGGTGAGCGTGAGGTCGTCGCCGGCCGCCGCCGGGGCGGTGTCGAGGAACAGCGTCACGTCGAGCACGAACTCCTGGCCCAGCTCGCGCTCGGCGGCCAGCACCCCGTGGCGGCCACGGGCGCGCAGGCCTTTCAGCGTGATGCGGTCAGCGGTCAAGCTCGCCCTCTTCCTCATCGTCCTCGCCCTGCAGCACCGGTGAGCCGTGGTGCATCCACAACCGCCAGCCCTGCGGCGTGCGGATGTAGACGTTGCTCGCCACGACCTTCCCGGCGGCGAAGCTGGCCTCGCCCTCCTCGCCGGCGGTAAGAATGTTCTCCACGCAGGTCAGGACCGCCACGTCACCCAGCACGACCGTGCTCACGTCGGTGAGCACGAACTGGATGTAGGTGGTGTTCGCCATGATCAACGCCCAGGACCGCAGCACCTCGGAGCGCCCGGCCAGCAGCGACCAGCCAGGATGAACACAGCTCACCTGATCGCTGATCGTGTCCTCGGCCCAGATCTCGGTCATCTTGTCGAGATCGGCGTTCTCTATGGCGGTATAGAAGGCCTGGTTGACCGTCTCGATGGCCGCGGTGTCGACGCTCATCCTTCGGCTCTCTTCCATGCGGCGGCCACACGCACGGCGTCCGCGTTGGGCCCTACCTCGTGCACCCGCACGCACCACGCGCCCGCCCGCGCGGCCAGCGCCGTCACCGCCAGAGTGGCGTGGTCGCTCCTGCTGAACGGACGCGGCGTGCCGTCGGCGTCGGCCAGCAGCCGCCCGAGGAACCGTTTGCGCGACGCCCCGACCAGCAGCGGGAACCCCAGCTCGGCCAGCCGTTCGATGCCGGCCAGTACCGCCCAGTTGTGCTCGGCGTTCTTCGCGAACCCCAGCCCCGGATCCAGCACCACCTGCTCCGCAGAAACACCCTCGGCCAGCACGTAGTCGACCCGCTTGGCCAGCTCTTCACCCACCTCGGTGACCACGTCCTCGTAGACGGCCCGATTGTCCATGTCGTGCGAGTGCCCACGCCAGTGCATGACCACGTACGGCACGCCGGTGGCGGCCACGACCTGCGGCATGTCCGGATCGGCCAGCCCGCCGCTGACGTCGTTGACCAGCCGCGCCCCGGCTTCGACGGCCGCCTTGGCGACCTCGGCTCGCATCGTGTCCACACTGACCGCGACACCCTCACCGGCCAGCGCCCGGATCACCGGAACCACCCTGGCCAGCTCTTCATCCAACGCCACCCGCGCCGCACCCGGCCGCGTGGACTCCCCACCCACGTCGACGATGTCGGCGCCCTCGGCCACGAGCTCAAGCCCATGCCGGATCGCCGCCGCCTCGTCGAACCACAACCCGCCGTCGGAGAAGGAGTCGGGCGTGACGTTGACCACACCCATGACGAGGCACCGATCCTCGGCAGGCAGTCCCGGCACCCTCATCATGCCCCCAAGCCTAGGCGGTGGTGGTTCGCTCTCGATGTCGTGGGTGGCACTTTCCCCGCCGCTCCCAACTCTGTCTTTATCGCCGTGTCACCGGATTACGTGTGTATCCGACAAAGCGCAGCCAGCGTAACGCCCCCGCCCGCATCCAGCATGGGAGCGGGGAGGAACTCCCGAGGCGCCGGTGCGGCGGGATGGGGCACGGGCGAGGTCGGCGCCGATGTGCGGTGGCCGGGGTGGGGTCGCGTGCCCGGCCAGCCGGGCGGTCGTAACGGCGGGACACCCCTGAGGTGGACGACCGTTTCCCTGGAAGGGCGGGAAGGGGTGCGGCGGGTGGGGTGCCGTGGGCTTGCCGTAACACTGAGGCGTGGTTTGACTCAGCGGCCGATGATCAGGCTCATCGCCTCGGCGCGGGTTTTGTCGCTGGTGCGGAAGTCGCCGCGGACCGCGCTCGTGAGGGTTTTGGCGCCGGGCTTGCGGACGCCGCGCATCGTCATGCACAGGTGCTCGGCCTCGATGACCACGATGACGCCGCGCGGCTCGAGTACGCGCATCATGGCGTCGGCGATCTGGGAGGTCATGCGTTCCTGGACCTGCGGGCGGCGGGCGTAGACGTCGACCAGGCGGGCCAGCTTGGACAGGCCGGTGACCTGGCCCTTCTCGTTGGGGATGTAGCCGACGTGGGCCACGCCGTGAAAGGGGACGAGGTGGTGTTCGCAGGTGGAGTAGACCTCGATGTCGCGCACCAGGATCATCTCGTCGTGGTCGACGTCGAAGACCTTGGTGAGGACGTCCTCCGGCTGCTGGCGCAGGCCGGAGAACTGCTCCGCGTACGCCCGGGCGACCCGAGAGGGGGTATCGAGGAGGCCGTCACGGTCGGGGTCCTCACCGATGGCGATGAGGATCTCCCGGACGGCCTTCTCGATCCGTGGTTGATCTACGTTCACGCACTGTCCCCGGACGGCAGGGCGTCTTGGTGCCCCGCGGTGAGCGAGCCGTTGGCCGACTGCTCCTTCGGCGTCAGGATGGGCGGCAGGTCGGACGGGAGCCGCTTGCCGTAGCCCGCGTAGGACGGGCGGTGCTCCCTGACGACCACGGACGAGAAGATCTCCACCACCTGCTGGCGGGAGAGGGTCTCCTTCTCCATGAGTTCGAGCACCAGGTTGTCGAGCACCTCGCGGTATTCGACCAGGATGTCCCACGCTTGGTCGTGCGCCGTCTCGATCATCCGGCGGACTTCCTCGTCGATCGTGGATGCGATCTTCTCGGAGTAGTCGCGCTCGTGGCCCATCTCGCGGCCCAGGAACACCTCGGCCTGACCGCTGCCGAACTTGCGGGCCCCGAGCTGCTCGCTCATGCCGTACTCGGTGACCATGCGGCGGGCCACGGCGGTGGCCTTCTCGATGTCGTTGGAGGCGCCGGTGGTGGGCTCGTGGAAGACGAGCTCCTCCGCCGCGCGGCCGCCGAGCAGCATCGCGAGCTGGTCCATCATCTCCGAGCGGGTGGCGAGGAACTTGTCCTCCATCGGCAGCGTCATCGTGTAGCCGAGCGCACGGCCGCGGGAAAGGATCGTGATCTTGTGCACCGGGTCGCTGTTGGGCAACGCGTGCGCCACGAGCGCGTGACCGCCCTCGTGGTAGGCGATCATCTTCTTCTCCTTGTCGGACATGACCCGCGTCTTGCGCTCGGGTCCTGCCATGACGCGGTCGATGGCCTCCTCAAGGGTGTCCATCGAGATCAGCTTCTGGTCGGCGCGCGCGGTGAGCAGCGCCGCCTCGTTGATCACGTTCGCGAGGTCCGCACCGGTGAATCCGGGGGTACGGCGGGCGATGACGTCCAGGTCGACCTCCGGCGCGAACGGCTTGCCGCGGCCGTGGACCTTGAGGATGCCCTTGCGGCCCTCCAGGTCGGGACGGTCGACGGTGACCTGCCGGTCGAAACGGCCGGGGCGCAGGAGCGCCGGGTCGAGGATGTCGGGCCGGTTCGTCGCGGCGATGAGGATCACGCCGCCCTTGACGTCGAAGCCGTCCATCTCGACGAGCAGCTGGTTGAGCGTCTGCTCGCGCTCGTCGTGACCGCCGCCCAGACCGGCGCCGCGGTGGCGGCCGACGGCGTCGATCTCGTCGATGAAGATGATCGCCGGGGCGTTGGCCTTCGCCTGCTCGAACAGGTCACGCACGCGGGAGGCGCCGACGCCGACGAACATCTCGACGAAGTCGGAACCGGAGATCGAGTAGAAGGGCACTCCGGCCTCACCGGCCACCGCGCGGGCCAGCAGGGTCTTGCCGGTGCCGGGCGGGCCGTACAGGAGCACGCCCTTCGGGATCTTCGCGCCGATCGCCTGGAACTTGGCCGGGGCCTGCAGGAACTCCTTGATCTCCTGGAGTTCCTCGATGGCCTCGTCGGCGCCAGCGACGTCGGCGAACGTCGTCTTGGGAGTGTCCTTGGTGATCAGCTTGGCCTTCGACTTGCCGAAGCTCATCACCCGGGAGCCGCCGCCCTGCATCTGGTTCATGATGAACAGGAAGATCAGCACGATGATGACGATCGGCAGGAAGCTCACCAGCAGGCCGACGAGGAAGTTCTCCTGCGGCACCTCGGTGGTGAAGCTCTTGGTCTTTCCGGCGCCCACCTGCTTGTTGAGCTCTTCGGTAAGCGTCGGGCCGTAGCCGGTGACCCAGTCAGACTGGATCATGTTGGTCGGGGCGTCGCCCGACTTGACGGTGATCTTGTTGTGGAGGGTCAGCTCGATCCGCTGGTCTTTGTCAACAATCTTCGCGTTGCTGACGTTGCCGGTGCGGATCTGCTCGAGGACCGTGGACGTGTCGGCCTGCTTGAAGTTGCCACCGCCGCTCCACAGCTGGGTGACGAGCAGGAGCAGCACGACGATGCCCAGGATCCACAGCAGTGGCCCACGTGTAAATCGCTTGAGATCCATCCGATGCGGAACCCCTTGCGGGCCCGTCCCTTCCTGACCATGGCCTGGAAACCCCGGGCAGAGCCCGGGGCCGCGGCATCCGACACCGCGACTACTGACTACCCGAAGGGGACCACGTGGTCACCCTCCCGTCGTCAGAAGGTACACCGGACAACGCGCGGTGGCACCGCCCGCTAGACCGGCCTTGCCCTACCAACGTACGTCAGGTAGAGCGATGTTCCCGGTCCCTGCGTGCAATGTCGGAAATGCCGCACAGACAGTTACGTGTAGACATGCGGAGCCAACGTGCCGATGAACGGCAGGTTGCGGTATTTCTCCGCGTAGTCCAGCCCGTAGCCGATGACGAACTCGTTCGGGATGTCGAAACCGACATACTTCACATCAATCGGCACCTTCACCGCGTCCGGCTTCCGCAGTGCGGCGCAGATCTCCAGCGAGGCCGGGTTGCGCGATTTCAGGTTCTCCAGCAGCCAGTGGAGGGTCAGGCCGGAGTCGATGATGTCCTCGACGATCAGCACGTGGCGGCCCATGATGTCGTTGTCCAGGTCCTTCAGCACCCGGACCACACCCGACGACTTGGTGCCGGCGCCGTAGGAGGACACCGCCATCCAGTCCATCTGCACCGAGGTGTGCAAGGCCCTGGCCAGGTCGGCCATGACCATGACCGCCCCTTTCAGCACGCCCACGAGCAGCAGCTCCTGGCCCGCGTAGTCTTCGTCGATCCGGCCGGCAAGCTCTTTGATCTTCGCCTGGAGCTCGTCCTCGGGTATGAGGACCTTCTCGAGGTCGTGGCCCATGTCGGCAGCGTCCACCTGCGAGTTCCTTACGGGATGGGACTGATGGCGAGTATCAGCGTCCCATACCGCCGCACGGCGGTCAGACCCCCGGGCAGGTCAACCCCCTTCTGCCCCCGCCACTCGGTGACCAGCCGCTCGACAGCGTGCACATGAACGGCCGACAGGGCCCCAGAAGGCACCCCCGCGTCGATCGCCGCCCGTTTGATCACCCGCCGCCGGACCGCGCCAGGAAGATCCTCCAGCGCCGGTACGGCCAGCGTCACCTTCCCCGGGATATCGCTTAGAGCGCAATCCGCAAACGCCCTTTCCGCCCACTCCTGGAGCGCGTCGGCATCATCCCGGGCCAGCTTGGCCGTCCGCGCCAACGCCTGAGCCACTCCGGGGCCCAGCTCTCCCTCCAGCACCGGCAGCACCGCCTTGCGCACCCGTACCCGGGTGAACCGGTGTTCGTCGTTGTGCGGGTCCTCCCAAGGCTCCAGCCCCAGTTGCCGGCAGGCGGCCACCGTCGTGCTCCGCCCCAACTCCAGGAACGGCCGCCGATAGATCCCCTGAACCTTCGCCATCCCCGACAACGACCGCAGGCCGCTTCCCCGCGCCAGGCCCAGTAGTACTGTCTCGGCCTGGTCGTCCATCGTGTGACCAAGCAGGACCGCCACGGCGCCCAGCCTTGTCGCCGCGTCCTTGAGAGCCGTGTAGCGAGCGTCTCTCGCCGCCGCCTCCGGGCCGCCTTTGGTTCCCACCTTTACCGGCAGCACCTCTGCCGGTTCGAGGTCCAGCGGGAGCGCGGCCACCTTGGCTGCCCGATCTTCTGAGCCCGCTTGCAGGCCGTGATCGACCGTCACCAGGCCTGCCCGGAGGCCCATTCGGGGTGCTGCGAAGGCCAGGGCCGCGGCCAGGGCCAGGGAGTCGGCGCCGCCGCTGCACGCGGCCAGCACCAGGTCGCCCTGGGGGAGGTCGCCCAGGGCTTCTCTGACAGCTCGCCTAACGTCGGCTACGGCGGGATGCGGCCCCATGCCGCCCATTGTCCCCGCCCTGCTTACAGGCACCGCCCATCCACGCCGGATCTCCAGCTGGCCATCGGGTGACCACCGGCACCTAACCGGGGCTCACGACGACTCGGCCTGCGTGCACCCAACCGGCCCAGCGCGCCTCTGTGGCCGGCGGCGTGCCGACCACCCAGCCGGGCAACGGGTGGGACGCCCAGAAGGCAGCCCGAGCGCAGCGAGGACCCACAGGAGTCGAGCTTCAGCTCGACTGGCTGGGCGCGCGAGGCTCCTTGCCTTTAGGACTCCAGAGCTGGTTGGCCGATTACGCGGGCGATCCAGGCGTCGGGGTCGGCTATTTCGGCGATGGTGGGCAACGTCTCCGGGGAGGTCCATACCTTGTTGAAGCCGTCCATCTCCACCTTGCCCACCACGTGGCGGACGAAGGCCGAGCCCTCCGCGTACTGCTTCATCTTCAGTTCGATGCCCAGCAGCCGCCGTACCGTCTTGTCCAGCTTGGACGTGCTCTCCCTGCGGGAGGCGAACTTGGCCCTGATGTCGGCCACCGACGGGACCACCGACGGCCCTACCGCGTCCATCACGTAGTCCCCGTGGCCCTCTACCAGGGTCATCACCGCGGTGAGGCGGTCGAGGATCTCCTTCTGGGCCGGTGACTGGATGGCGTCGATCAGGCTGCCGTCTCCGCCGCGTACCACGTCGGCGACCGTGTCGGCCGCGGTGCGCAGCCGTTCGAGGATCGTCGGGAGGTCCAGGTCGGACGCGAGCAGGAACTCGGTCATCTGCGACCGCACGTATTCCCGCAGCCACGGTACGCCCGTGAACTGCACGCGGTGCGTCTCCTCGTGCAGGCAGACCCAGAGGCGGAAGTCGCGCGGGTGCACGTTCATCTCGCGTTCGGCGTGCACGATGTTGGGCGCGACCAGCGTCAGCCGGCCCGCGGCCTCCTGGCCGGTCGGGTCCGGGGGGAGGAACAGTTCGTACTGGCCGAGTACGCGCGAGGCCAGGAACGCCAGCACGGCGCCGACCTCGACCCCGGTGATGCGTGAGCCGACGGCCGTCACGATGGCGGGCGGCGGGTTGTCGCTGTTGCCCATCCGCTCGGTCAGCGGCTCCAGCACGACGCGGAAGCCTTCGACGTTTGCCCTGATCCAGCCGGGCCGGTCGACGATGGTCGCCGGTTGCGGGGGCGTCTCGGTGTGGATTTTGGTGAAGTCACGCACGTGGCCCTCGGCCTCGCGGGAGAGAGTGCGTAGCTCTGTGACCGCCTGCCTGGCCTCCTCCCGGCTAACCTGCGGCCCGGGGCGCACCAGGCGCGTGCCGGTCGATACGGCCAGTTCCCAGTCGATCACCTGCATGCCTCCACCGTACGTGGTCGGAGGCCGACCCGCGACGGCATGGCGTCAGGATCGGGCGACGATGGCGGCGAGCCGGTCCAGAACGGGTTCGGCCGAGAGGGGAACCTGGTCGGCCAGGAAGGCGAAGGTGACGAGCCGTCCGTCCTTGGTGGTGGCGAGGCCGGCGAGCGTGTTGACGTTGTTGAGCGTGCCGGTTTTGGCGCGGACGAGTCCGGCCTGGCCCTTGCTGTCGGAGCCGGAGAAACGCCGCCCGTTGCCGAGCGTGCCGGTGAACCCGGCGATCGGCATGCCGGAGGTGACCGCGTGGAGTTCGGGGTGCTTGGGCGAGCCGGCCAGTGCCACGAGCCTGGCCAGGCCGTCGGCGCTGATGCGGTTTTTGGTGGACAGGCCGCTGCCGTCGAACACCTGGATGCCGCGCGAGGCTCCCAGTCTCTTGAGGACGGCCAGCACCGCCTTGCTCCCGCCGTCGAACGACGCCGGTTGCCCTTCCTTCAGCGCGATCTGCCTGGCCAGCGCCTCGGACAGGTCGTTGTCGCTGAAGGTGAGCGCGTGCTCGACCAGCGCGTAGACGGGCGGGGAGTCGACCTTGCCGAGTTCCGCTGCGCCCTGACCGGCCTTGGCGGGGGCGATGCTCTTCGACACGGCGATGCCGTACCGGGAAAGGAGCTTGGCGAAGGCGGCGGCGGCGAACTGCGGCGGGTTGGCGACGCGGGGCTGGGAGCGCGCCGGGTTCTGCCGGCCTTCGTCGATGGCCAGCGCGTAGACGGGCGCGACGTTGCCGTCGGGGATGTAGCTGGGCTTCCAGCCGGGCCCGATGGGTGAGCCGGTGTAGAGGGAGGCGTCGTAGCCGAGCGTGACCTTCTTGACGCCCTGCTCCTTCAGCTTGGCCGCGGTGCGGGCGGCGAGCACGGCCAGGGAGGCGGGCTTCGGGTAGGTGGTGGGCTTGGCCGCCGGGCCGGACAGCATGGGGTCGCCGCCGCCGACGAGGACGATCGAGCTGGACGTCCTGCCCTGGACGACGCGGGTGGACAGGCGGGTGTCCGGGCCGAGCGAGGCCAGGGCGGCGGCCGAGGTGACGATCTTGGTGGTGGAGGCGGGGACGATGCCGGTGTCGGCGTTGGCGGCGAAGATGCGCTGGCCGGTCGTCGCGTCCAGAACGACGGCGCCGACACGGTTCCCCAGTGCTTTGTCACCCAGCGCATCGGTGAGCTGTTGCGTCAAAGTACCCTTAGTCGGGAGAGGTCCGTCTCCACCCGAGGCCAGCACTGGTCCAGCGGTGATCACCGGGACGGAAGGAGACGCGGTCGGCTGATCGGCTGGGTGCGGGGCCTGCCTCGTCAGGGCGGCCAGGCTGAAGTCGTTCCGCACCGCGTAGACGCCGGTGGCGATCGTCGTGGCCTGGAGCAGGACGAGAGTGGCCACCGCCACCCAACGCTCGCGCCGTACCACGTCGCCTGTCCCTCTCTCCTGTAGTTCGCCTACGAGACATTAACGCCCAGCCGGGGGTGCCCGGGGGGTTGAGCGGAGGAACAGCGGTGGAGTTCGACGTTGTCGTTGAGATTCCCAAGGGGCAACGGAACAAGTACGAAGTGGACCACGAGACCGGGAAGATCCGGCTTGACCGGCTCCTGTTCACCTCCACGCAGTACCCCGCGGACTACGGCTTCATCGAGAACACCCTCGGTGAGGACGGCGATCCCCTTGACGCGCTGGTGTTGCTGCAGGAGCCGACGTTCCCCGGCTGCTACATCACCTGCCGCGCGGTCGGCATGTTCCGCATGACCGACGAGAAGGGCGGCGACGACAAGGTGCTGTGCGTCCCCGCCACCGACCCCAGGATGGAGCACATTCGCGACATCCACCACGTGCCCGAGTTCGACCGGCTGGAGATCCAGCACTTCTTCGAGGTCTACAAGGACCTGGAGCCCGGCAAGTCGGTGGAGGGCGCCAACTGGGTGGGCCGCCTGGAGGCCGAGGTCGAGATCAAGCGCTCCTTCCAGCGCCTGAAGGACCAGGGCCACCACTGACGACCCTCAACGAGGACGGGTGGCGCCCACGAGGTCGCGGCGCCACATGGAGGCGATCCTGACGACGTCACCCGTCTGCGGGGCGTGCACCATGAGGCCGCGGCCGATGTACATGCCCACGTGGTGAATGTCACCGGGGTCGCTGGTGATGCGGCCGAAGAACAGCAGGTCGCCCCGGCGCAGCTCGCGTAGCGGGATGTGGGGTCCCGAGGTCCACTGGGTTCCGGTCCAGTGGTCGATCCGGATCCCGGCCCGCTCCCACGCCCGCATGGTCAGCCCCGAGCAGTCGTAGCTGCTCGGCCCGTCGGCCGCCCACACGTACGGCTTGCCGAGCTGCGTGAGCGCCCAGTTGGCGGCGATGTCCCCGTTGGTGGACCCGGCCACTGGCAGCGCCCCGGCGCTGAAGCTCGTGCGTTCGAAGGCGGCGGCGCGTTCCCTGGCCAGCCGGTCGGCGAGGCTGCGGGCTGAGTCGACCTGGTCCTGCAGCTTCTTCTTGGTGGCCAGCAGCGTCTTGGTCTCGCGTGTCTGCTCGGCCACGGCGGCCGTGGCGGCGGTCTTGGCCTCCTCGGCGCGCTCCATGGCGTCCTGCTGCTCTGTCTGCGCGTCGTCGGCCTGCTCGCGCAGGATCTCGGCCACGCGTTCAGCGGCCCGCATGCGGTCGAGGACGAGCGTGCGCTCGCCGCCCATCTGCTCCAGCACCGAGGCCCGGTGCAGGAAGCCGTCGCCGCCGTCCGTGATCATGGTCAGGATCGGCCGCCCGAGGTCGAACCCGCCGTAGGCCTGCGCGGCGATCGCCGCCACGTCCGCCCTGGCGGTCTCGGCCATCGTCTCGGCGTCCAGCAGCCGCGTGCGTGCCGCCTCAGCGGCGACCTTGGCCGCCGCGAGCTTGACCTGCTCTCCGTTGTAGGCCTCGACCAGCCGTTCCGCGGCCGCGTCGAGCTCGTCGAGCCTGCCCTGCGCGGCCGCGAGCTTCGCGGCCGCCGCCCCCAGCGCCTTGTTCTTGTCCCGTACGGCGTCGCGCGCCTCGGCCACGTCGTCGGCCGAAGGCCGCGGGTCGGCGTAGGCGGGCGGGCAAAGGGTGGCGATCAGGCAGGCGACCAGGAGTCCGGCTCTGACGGAGTGCATAGATCCCCCTCGCTCTCGGTCACTCTATGCACACAGTGCCCGTTCGTCACTCACCGCACACATGAATCACACGCAACGTAATCATCACAGGCGAAACAGGCGTTCTATCCAGGGACGGACGCCAATAGAGGGAGGTTTCGCACCACGGGGATAGGTGAAGACAGGTGTCTGGCTTCCATACGCAGCGTGAAGTTCGGCGGCTTTACACCAGTCGGCGCTGACCCGGGCGGCGGCCCAGGCGGCGGCGATGGCCGGGCGCGACTCCTGGTGGCGGTCGTAGGTCTGGAAGAGCGTCATCGTGGCGGCGGCTGCGAGGTGGCCGTCGCCGGGGTAGGCGGTTCCCGCAAGGTAGGGAGCGGTGACCCGGCCGCCGTGGGTGGTGTCCAGGGCCCAGGTCCAGTTGGCCAGCACGAGGCCGAGCACGGGGTCGGGCACGGTGGCTGCGGCGCCGTACATGCGCTCCTGGCGGGCGCCGGTGAGACGGCGGGAGGTCCACAGCCAGTCGAGCTCGGCGGGCGGCTCGCCACCGGCGAGCCAGGACAGGACGGCCAGGCCCCGCGCGGTCCGCAACCGGCACAGTTCGAGCAGGTCGCGCAGCATGCGGGGGCCCGGGTCGAGCCAGGTGGGCCAGGCGACGCAGTGGCTTCTGTGCACCATCGCGGCGAGTTCGTCGCGGACGGTCAGCGGGCAGACGCGGCAGCCGAGGTGCGAGTCGTGGCGCAGCTCGAATGCCTCCATCGCTCAGCTCGCGGTCGGGTCGGGGGCGGCGGTGGGGGTCTCGGCGGTCGGCGTGGCCGTGGGGGTCTGGGTGGGGGTCTGGGTGGGGGTCTGCGTGGGGGTGGCCGACGGAGCAGGGGTCTTGGTGGGCTTTTGTGTGGGGGTGGGCGTCGGCGCGGGGGTGGTCGGGCAGGGCGTGCGGGTGGGGCGGCCCTGCGGGTCCCTGGTGGGACGGCCGGCTCCGGGTTCGCCGCCGGGGTCACCGGGCTCGCCCGGGTCGGGGGCGGCCGGTGGGGTGGTGGACGCGGTGGGAGTCGGCGTGGGCGGGGTGGGCGTGCGGGCGGGCGGCGTGGTGGTGGGATGGGCGGCGGGCGGGGTGACCGCCGACGGCTCGGTGGCGGCCAGGACGCCGACGGGGCGGGTGGCGGTGCTGTCGGGGATGGGTTCGACCTGGATCGCGGTGTCCTGTGGGTCGGGGGCCCAGGGCAGCCTGATGCCGGGCGGCTCGCCGGTGGCCGGGAATGCGCCGGTGGCGAGGCCGGACAGGCCGCCGGTCTCGGTGCCGAACTGGTGGAAGACGACGCCGATCGCGATCACCGTGGCTACGGCCGCCAGCGCGCCAGCCAGCGCCTGAGGCCACTTGCGAGCCTTCTTCTCCCCCGGGCTGGGAAAGCCGGCGGCGTCCAGGGCGGCCGAGCGCCTGGCGACGTAGCGGCGGTACGGCAGGAGCTCGGGGTCGATGAAGCAGCTCATTACCCGGACCCTCAGCGACTGCGGCAGCCGGGCCGCCGGGAGCAGTTCGAAGACCTTGGCGGCGGAGATCTGCCGGTTGCGGTGCGGGGCGCACAGGTCGCAGTGGGCCACGTGCCGGACGAGTTGCCTGCGCATCTCGTTGGTGAGCTCGCCGGAGAAGCCGGCGAGGATGTCGGCGCGGCGCGGGCAGTCGTAGGGGCCCTTCCTGGCCAGGAACTCGGCGGTGATCGCGTCGCGCAGGCGCTCGCGGGCCTCCTCCTCGGCGGTCTCGACCTGGCGCGGCGAGGTGCCGAGGACGGCGGCCAGGTCGAAGGTGGGCAGGGCGTGGCGGGTGCTGAGCTCCAGCAGTTCGCGGTCGCCGGCCGGCAGGCTCCGCACCGCGTTCCATGCCATGACCCGCAGATCCGCGTCGTCGGGGTCGTCGGGCTCCGGGGCTTCGGTCAGCGTCTGCGCGCCTTGGGGCGCCGCGAGGCGGCGGCGGGCGCATTCGCCGCGGGCCAGCGCGTAGAGCCAGGGGCGCAGGCGCTCCGGCTCGGCCAGCGCGCCGATGTGCGCCTCCGCGGCGATGAGCGTGTCGCGCAACGCCACCTGGGCGCTGTCGGAGCTTTGGAGGAGGGACCAGCAGTATTGGTAGATGCCCTCGGCATACGTGTCGTAGAGCGCAGCCAGAGCACCCGGGTCGTCGGCGCGGAGAGCCTCGACCAGGACGCGGTCAGTCATGTTGCTGAAGGTAATGGATTGGTAACTAGTAGTTCTACCGATTCAGCGCTAATGACAGAATGGCCCGCAGATAAAAAGTCCGAATAAAAAGGAATTGTTGCGAAAGCGCCGCGCCCGAGGGCGCGGCGGTTCACTCCTTGTGGTCGTCGCCGGGCAGCGCGGTACGCCCGCGGTCCACCGCGAACGGCTCGGTCGTCGGCATGACCGTGTGCACCGGCACCGCTCCGGCCAGCGCCAGCTCCTCGAACGGCCGGCCGGTCGAGCCCCAGGTACGCGCCACCACCTCGGTCTTGGCCACCTTCGCCCCCGGCGCGAGCCCCTCGACGGTGAGGATGAAGCGCGGCGGCGCGCCCGCCTTCACGTCGTCCACGAACGCGTAGCCGCCGCCGACCAGCTTGCCCGCCGGGTCGCGCAGCAGGGCGTTGACCACCAGGCTGCTCGCGGGCAGCGAGTACGGGTTGTCCACGTACCCGGTGACCAGGTAGGTGCCGTCCTTCTGCTTGAGCGTCTGGACGCCCGAGACCGGGAAGGTGCGGAAGGCCGAGGCGATCCTGGCCGCCGCGCGCCACTGGGCCGGGCGGTACTCGATGGTGACCTTGGCCGGTCGTTCCGAGGCGCTGGCCTGGCCGGCGAACGACAGCGAGCCGCCCGGCGGGACCGCGTCCAGCGGCTGGTCCATGCGCACGACCTCGGCGCCGGCGGCGTCACGGCCGATCACCGTGGCCACCACGTGCTCGCCGAAGTGCCAGGGGTTGGCGTTGGTGAGCACGCCGGCCCAGTTCACGGCGTAGCCGGAGGCGGTCTTGACGGTGTTGGACACCTGCTCCTTCAGCGCCAGCGGCTTGAGCTGGGCAGGCTGCGCTTCTTCTGAGCACCCGGTCAGGAAGATCGCGCCGAGTGCGAGGACAGTGACGGTTCGGCTACGCAGGATCACTTTGCCGTGATAGCCGGTTAATGGGCACGTCATGCGTGAGACACGCGCATGGCGTACCCATTCTTTAACGTGGGCGCACGACCCGCGTCTCATCCCACACCGGCTCAGGAGCCTCGTAAACGGTGCCGTCGGCGCCGAAGACCAGGTATCGGTCGAAGTCCGCGGCGAACCAGCGGTCGTGGGTGACCGCCAGCACGGTGCCGTCGAAGGCGTCCAGGCCAACCTGGAGCGCCTCGGCGCTGGCCAGGTCGAGGTTGTCGGTGGGCTCGTCGAGCAGCAGCAGCGTCGCGCCGGACAGCTCCAGCAGCAGGATCTGCAGGCGGGCCTGCTGGCCGCCGGACAGCGTCTCGAAGCGCTGGTCGGCGATGAGCCCGGCCAGCTCGTAGCGGGCCAGGATCTTCATGGCCTCGTTCTTGAGCCTGGCGTGCTCGGTCATGACGATCTCGACCGAGCTGCGTCCCCGCAGGTCGGGGCGGGCATGGGTCTGGGCGAACAGGCCAGGGACCACGCGCGCGCCGAGCCTGGCGACGCCGGTGTGGCGCACGTCATCGCCGGAGATCAGGCGCAGGAAGTGGGACTTGCCCGAGCCGTTTGAGCCCAGGACGGCGACGCGCTCGCCGTACCAGATCTCGGTGGAGAACGGCTTCATCAGGCCGGTCAGCTCGAGCTCCTCGCAGATGACCGCCCGCTTGCCGGTGCGGCCGCCCTTCAGGCGCATGCGGATGTTCTGCTCGCTGGGCGCCTCCTCCGGCGGGCCCGCCTCCTCGAACCTGCGCAGCCGCGTCTGGGCGGCGTGGTAGGCCGGGGCCATGCCGTCGTTGTAGCGTGCCTTGTTTTTGAGCATGTTGACCAGGGCTTTGAGCTTGGCGTGCTCTTCGTCCCAGCGGCGGCGCAGCTCTTCCAGGCGTTCGTTGCGGGCTCGTCTGGCGTCGGCGTAGGTGGTGAAGTTCCCGCCGTGGATCCAGATGTTGCCGGACTCCACGGTGACGATGCGGTCGGCGGCGTTGGCCAGCAGCTGCCGGTCGTGGCTGACCAGCAGGACCGTCTTGGACGTCTCCCTGAGCTGGCCCTCCAGCCACTCCTTGCCCGGCACGTCGAGGTAGTTGTCGGGCTCGTCGAGCAGCAGCGTCTGGTCGGGGCCGCGCAGCAGCGCCTCCAGCACGAGCCGTTTCTGTTCGCCGCCCGACAAGGTGGCCACGTCCCGATATTTCACGTTGTCGTACGGCACGCCGAGCGCGGCAACCGTACACGTGTCCCAGAGCACCTCGATGTCGTAGCCACCGGCGTCGGTGTAGTCGGTGATGGCCTGGGCGTAGCGGAGCTGCGTCTTCTCGTCCTCGCGCTCCATCATGGCCAGTTCGGCCTTCTCCAGCTTGGCCGCGGCCGCCCGCACCGGCGGGGGCGCGACGCTGAGCAGCAGGTCGTGCACGGTGGAGCCGTCACGGACGCTGCCGATGAACTGGCGCATCACGCCGAGCCCGCCGGAGCTGGCCACGCTCCCCTCGACCGGCTGCAGGTCGCCCGCCACCAGCCGCATCAGCGTCGTCTTGCCGGCCCCGTTGGGACCGACGAGCGCCGCCTTGATCCCGTCGGGGATCCGGAAAGACACGTCGTTCAGCAGCGGCCGGCCGTCCGGCAGCACGTACGTCAGGTGTCCGACCTCGACGTGACCCATCTCCGATCCCTCCCCCAAGCTCCTCGCGCAGGCTACATGGGCGTTTCGCGGGTGGGCATCCGATTTTTCAGCTCGTGCGATCGACCACACCCCGGAGAAGTTCGGTCTTCACGACTCCCTCGACCGCGGCGCAGAGCTTGGTATCGGTTGTGAGCAACGGAATGGCTCTGTCCAGCGCCAGTTGGGCGAAGATCGCGTCATACATGCGGAGCGTGAGCCGGACCGCCAGGGCGGCGGCTCTCTCGAGCCTGTCCGCGTCGACCTGGTGGACGTGAATCCCGAATTCATCGATGACTCGAACGGCCGCGACGAACTCCTCAGCCGTCAGGCGACCGGAGAGAAGCCCCTTCTTCCGCAGAACTCCCGCGACTTCGATGCGCGCGAAATCGGCTGTCTCCAGCCCGACCGATCATGCAGGAAAGCCACTTGGACTTCGCGAGCGTGTTCGAAACCGGGTTGATCGACGAACCACCTCAGAAACACGCCCGTATCGAACAACGTAGGCGTCAGCCACGCGACTCGTCCCGAAGGCGGTGGAGCTCTTCGTCCACGCCCGTCACTCCACGCATCCGCTTCTGGATCCGTTCGAGGGTCCGTACTGCTCCCCCACGGCGGTGTGTCGCCGCGATGTTCTCACGGACGAGCGCCAGGACCGGCGGCACCTGGTCCTCGGGCAGCTGATCGACCAGCGAGTGGAGCTCATCACGGATCGCGCTCATATGCGGAGTCTAACGATTCGAGCGTGATCGGCAGCGGGTCATCCGGGTTTTCGGGGGTAGACAATAAGTGATCTGATGACTAGAACTGTAGTCGGCTCACCTCCTCCCCCCCCTGGATGTGTGATGAAGCGTCTGCGCCTGGTCTTAGTCCCACTCCTACTCGCGCTCCTCCTGCCTCAGCAGGCCATGGCCGCCGAGGCCAACTGCGCGCCCGAATTCCGCGGCTCGTCGATCAACCCCCGGCTGACCAGCCTGTTCAGCACCTACGGAAACGACAACTCCCGCCTCGACGACTGGACGGGTGCCGACGGCACCTACTCGGTCCGCCTGCCCAGCGGCAAGGAGCTCTGGGTCTTCTCCGACACCTTCCTCGGCCAGGTCAACCCGGACGGGTCCCGGCCGCCGGTGGTCGAGGAGGGCGGCACGACCGTGTTCCTCAACAACACCTTCGCGCTGGAGCGCGAGGGACGGCTGCGCACGATCTACGGCGGCCGCCCCGGCAAGCCCGCGGCCGTGATGCCGCCCCGCGACAAGAAGCACTGGTACTGGGCCGGCGACGTGACGCTGGCCGGTGGCATCGTCGAGGTGACCTACCAGGAGTACGAGCGCTTCGGCGACGGCGCCTGGGACTGGAAGTGGCACCGCAACGTCGTGGCCCGCTTCGCGCAGGGCCGCATGGAGCGCCCGCTCAGCGTGCACAACCTGCCCTCCGGCAACAGCGTGGCCTGGGCCTCCGGCATCCTCAAGGACGGCCGCTACACCTACGTCTACGGCGTCGAGGACAAGGGCGCGACCAAGTACATGCACCTGGCCAGGGTCCGCGGCGAGAGCCTGCTGGGCCGCTGGGAGTTCAGGACCGCCGCCGGCACCTGGTCGCCGTCCGAGCGGGACTCGGCGCGCATGATGGAAGGCGTGGCCAACGAGTACAGCGTGACCAAGGTCGGCGACGGCTACGTCCTGATCACCCACGACACGACCGAGGCGCTGAGCGCCAAGATCGTGGCCTACTCCTCCTGCTCGCCGACCGGCCCGTTCACCGGCAAGCAGGTCCTCTACACGACCCCCGAGACCAACGGGAACGTCTTCACCTACAACGCCCACGCCCACCCGGCGGTGGCCGGTGACGGCCTCGTGGTCTCCTACAACGTCAACAGCTTCGTCAACACCGACCACTACCGCGACGTGTCGATCTACCGCCCGCGGTTCATCGACGTGAGGTTTGGTTGAGGCGTAACTGGGCCGCCCGTCTTCGTCGCTTCGCCCTTGACGGCATGGACGCGGTGACGCTGGAGAACGAGCTTCTCCGCGTCACCGTCCTGCCGGGCAAGGGCGGCGACGTCGTCGAGTTTCTGCACAGGCCGACCGACACCGACTTCGTCTGGCTCTCCCCGCAGGGCCTGCGCGCCCCCGCCGGGCACCTGCACGGCGCCGCCGACGACGTGGCCCAGTTCATCGACCACTACGAGGGCGGCTGGCAGGAGATCTTCCCCAGCGGCGGCGCGCCCAGCCTCTACCGGGGAGCCCGCCTGGCCCAGCACGGCGAGGTGTCGGGGCTGCCGTGGGAGTGCGCGGTCGTGGCCGACACGCCCGAGCTCGTCTCGGTACGGCTCAGCGTGCGCACCCGGCGCCTGCCGTACCGGCTGGAAAGGACGCTCACGCTCGCGGCCGGATCGCCCGCGCTGGAGGTCGAGGGCCGCGCGGCCAACGACAGCGGCCTGCCCCTGCACGCCATGTGGGGCCAGCACATCGTGTACGGCGCGCCGTTCCTCAAGCCCGGCCACCGGATCAGGCTGCCCGGCGGCGTGAAGGTGGTCCCGCACGAGACGGCCATCAACCCGGCGGGCCGCAGGGTGGCGCCGGGCGGGCCCTGGGACTGGCCGCTGGTGCCCGCCGACGGCGGTGGCACCACCGATCTCGGCGTGGTGCAGGCGCCCGGCTCGCCGAGCGACATGGTGTACCTGACCGGCTTCAGCGAAGGCTGGTATGAGATCTCGGGAGAGATCGGCATGCGGGTGGAATGGGATGCCGAGATGCTGCCGTATCTGTGGATGTGGCAGGAGTTCGGCGCGTCGGTGGACTATCCCTGGTGGGGCCGGGCTTACGTGCTCGGGCTCGAACCGTTCGCGGGCATGCCGACCGACGGGCTGGCGGCGGCCGTGGGCAACGGCACGGCGATGGCGCTGGGGCCGTACGAGAGCAAGGTGCTGAGATGGCGCGCGGAGGTGCTGGCGTGAACCACGTTGAGGGCAAAGACGTTAAGGGCAAAGACGTTGAGGGCAAAGACGTTGAGGGCAAAGACGTTGAGGGCAAAGACGTTGAGGGCAAGGTGGCCTTGGTGACCGGCGGGTCCACGGGGATCGGGCGGGCGGTCGTCGACCGGCTGGTCGCCGGCGGGGCCTCGGTGGTCTTCTGCGGCCTCGGCGATGGCCTGCCCGTGGAGGGCGAGCGGGTGACCGGGGTGGCGGCCGACGTGCGCGACGCCGGTCAGATGCGCGAGCTCGCCGAGCTGGCGGTCTCCCGCCACGGCGGCCTCGACATCGTGGTGACCTGCGCCGGCGTGCAGCGCTACGGCACCGTCGAGGACACCCCGCAGGAGACCTGGGACGAGGTCATGGACGTCAACGTCAAGGGCGTCTTCCTGGCCTGCCAGGCCGCCGTCCCGCATCTGCGCGCCCGGGGCGGCGGGGCGATCGTCGTGGTCGCCTCCGTCCAGTCCTTCGCCTCGCAGACGCGGGTGGCCGCCTACTCCACCAGCAAGGCGGCCCTGCTCGGCCTGACCAGGTCCATGGCGCTCGACCACGCCGCCGACGGCATCAGGGCCAACGTCGTCTGCCCCGGCTCGGTGGACACGCCCATGCTGCGCTGGGCGGCAGACCTGTGGCGGGGCGAGCGCACGCAGGAGGAGATGGTGGCCGAGTGGGGACGCTCCCACCCGCTGGGCCGGGTGGCCCGGCCGGCGGAGGTGGCCGAGCTGGTCGCGTTCCTCGCCAGCGAGCGGGCCTCGTTCATCACCGGCTCCGAGCACCGCGTGGACGGCGGCCTCCTGTCCGGCGTACCGGTCGCGCTACCCGAGTGAGCCTCTGACGAAGGCGGCCAGGTCGGCCGACTGGCGCAGGCGGCTCGGCTCGTGGACGTACATCATGTGGCCGGCCTCGTAGTACTTGAACTCGACGTTGCCGCTCAGCTCGCCCGGAATGCGCAGCTGGGCGAAGGTGTGCTCGGCGGCGAAGTACGGCGTGGCGCCGTCGTGATAGCCGCAGGCCACGTGGACGCGCAGGTGGTGGTTGTCGCGCATGGCCGCCGCCAGCCTGTCGGCCGCGTGGACGTGGGCGCCCTCGAACTCCTTGTACGACCAGGGCTGCACCCGGCCGGTGAGGATCTCGTAGGGCAGGTCGCTGGTGTAGCTGAGGTCGGCCCGCAGGTAGTGGTTGAGCGCGGCGCTGTAGGGACCGACGATCGCGCTCATGCTGGGGTCGCGGTCGAAGTGCTCGCGGCCGCCGTCCTCGTCCCAGCCGGTGAAGCGGCCGTCGAGGCGGCCCACGATCCGGCGGCGCGAGCGCAGCAGCTCGGTGAAGAAGCGGATGTGCTCCAGGCGCAGGTCGACCCGGTCCACGTAGTCGGGGCCGAGGCCGGTGAGCGCGGCGACCTTGGCGACGGCTGCGGCGCGCTCCTCGGTGGTGAGGCGGTTGCCGCGGGCCAGGGCCCACGGGTAGTCGCGGGCGGCGTACTCCTCGGCCTCGCGCAGCACCTCGGCCAGCGGGCGCTCGCCGTGCAGGCCGTGGTAGTGCGCGATGGCCGCGTACGTGGGCAGGTAGAGGGCGTAGGCCAGGTCGTTGCCCGGGTTGAACTCGCCGGTGATGAAGTCGAGCACCGAGGAGATCAGCATGAGCCCGTTGAGGTACATGCCGTAGCGGGTCTGCAGGTGGTCGGCGAGCGCGGCGGCCCTGAGCGTGCCGTAGGACTCCCCGGCCAGGAACTTGGGCGACATCCACCGCCCGTTGCGGGTGGTCCAGAGCCGGATGATCTCCCCGACCGACTCCACGTCGCCG
Organism: Nonomuraea endophytica; assembly: GCF_014203235.1. Taxonomy (GTDB): domain Bacteria; phylum Actinomycetota; class Actinomycetes; order Streptosporangiales; family Streptosporangiaceae; genus Nonomuraea; species Nonomuraea endophytica. Next base: position 295,143 of record NZ_JACHIN010000014.1, read on the forward strand.
GTGAAGCCGTGGTAGGCGTCGGGCTTGGAGCCCTCGGCGGCCCGGGAGAAACCGGTGGAGACCGGGTCGATGAACACCAGGTCGCTCTCGTTGAGCAGCGTCTCGGCGTTGTCGGCCAGCCCGTACGGCGGAGGCAGCAGCGCCCCTGCGTCGCCCATGACCACCCGGCGCGGGCCGAGCACCCCGAGATGCAGCCACACGCTCGACGACCCGGGCCCGCCGTTGAAGGCGAAGGTGACGGGGCGCGTCAGCGGGTCGGCGCCGTCGAGCGTGTAGGCGGTGACGAACATCTCGGCCTTGGCCTGGTGCCCGTCGAAGGCGCCGTCGGTGAACGTCTCCTCCCGCAGCACCATGGTCCCGGTCCTGGCCGTGTACGGCTGGCCGGAGGTGAGCGTGTGCAGGGTGGTGACCAGGTTGTCGGCGGGAGTGGTGTTCGTCATGAGGATGAGACTATGTCCGGACTTCTACTGAAATATCAGGGTCGGCAAAGCGCTCGTTGGGCACCTGCGCGTACCACCCCGGCCGGCCCGGATCGCGGTCGTACGGGTAGCCGCCCGTCTCCCGGTAGAGCTCGGCGTACCGCGCCACCTTGTCGCGGTCCAGCCGGACCCCCAGCCCCGGGCCTGAGGGCACCGCGATCGCGCCGTTCACGTACGGCAGCTTGCCGCCTTCGATCACGTCGTCGCGGAGCTGGTGGTAGTGGGCGTCGGCGGCGTACCCGAGGTTGGGCAGCACCGCGCCCAGGTGGAGCATGGTCGCGAGCTGGATGCCCAGCTCGCCCGATGAGTGCACAGCCACGCCGAGCTGGAACGTCTCACACACGCCCGCCGCCTTCACACACGGCCGGATGCCGCCCCAGAAGGTCGTGTCCAGCAGGATCACGTCCGCGCTGCGCCGCATGACGTTCGAGGCCAGCTGCTCGAAGTTGACCACCACGGTGTTGGTGGCCAGCGGCACGCGTACCTGCTCGCGGACCTGCCGCAGGCCCTCCAGGCCGAAGACCGGGTCCTCCAGGTAGTCGTTGTTGAGGTCCTCGATGGCCCGGCCGAACCGCAGGCCCTCGGCCATCGAGAGCACGGCGTTCGGGTCGTAGCGCAGCCGGTCCTCGGGGAAGGCCGCGGCCAGCGCCCGGTAGCACTCCAGCTCGTAGCCGGGCGGGAAGACGCCGCCCTTGAGCTTGTGCACCGTGAAGCCGTGCTCCCGCTTGAGCTCGCGCGCCTGCTCCACGAGCTGGTCGGGGGTCCTGATCTCCTTGTGGCCCTCGGCCGCGTACCTGAAGAACAGATAGGAGGCGAAGGCCACCTCGTCGCGTACGCGCCCGCCGAGCAGGTCGTGCACCGGCACCCCGAGGTGCTGCCCGACCAGGTCGAGGCAGGCGAACTCGATGGCCGCGAGCAGCTGCGTGCGGTTGTTGTAGAGCGAGGCGGTGGGGTTGGCGATCTTGAAGCGGAGCGCTTCGAGCTGGAACGGGTCGTGGCCGGTCAGGTAGGGCAGCAACGCCTTGAAGGCGGCCTCGGCGCTCTCGCCGCCACCGCCCATCTCGCCCAGCCCGACGAGCCCGTTGTCCGCCTCGACCTCGACGATCGTGCGGACGAACCGGCCCCAGTGGGCGCCGTTGCTGTGCCGCAGCGGCGCTTCGAGCGGGACGGCGACCGTCGTCGCCCGGATGTCAACGATCTTCACAAGTCCCCCAAACGGCGGCCACCCCGCAGGCGGGCAGCGCTACCTTGACCGATTCGCCGTCGACCGCCGCGGGCGCCAGGTCGGTGAGCAGCCCGGAGCTGACCTGGGCTTCGCGCAGGCCGGGCAGCGTCACGCGCGCCTCCACCGGCCGCGGCGCCAGCGACTGCAGGCGCACCACCAGGCCCTCCGGCGACCGGCCCAGCGAGGTGACCAGCACGTCGGGGTGGTCGACGCGGACGTACTCGTGTGCTTCCGCGTCGGCGCCGGTCGTCAGGACCCCGATGAACGGCTCGGTCAGCCCCGCCGCGGCCCGCGCGCCCAGGCGTCTGGCCTCGACTCCGGCCGAGGAGGTGACGGCGTAGCGGAACGTGGTCTCACCCTGCTGCTGGGCGGGGAAGTTGGTGTCCCAGATGTTGTTGAGCGCCCAGGAGTAGACGGTGCCCGCCTCCTCCTCCAGCGTGGGCGGGAATGGCGCGTACGGCATGTGGATGGTGCCGAGCTGCACCAGCGGCGCCTCCATCGTGGCCCAGGCGATGGTCAGCTCGGGGTCCTCGTAGGCGATCCAGTGGCGGATCGGCAGCATGTACTCCGCCGAACCCGGCACCCGGGGCACGCCGGGACCGCCGACACCACCGGTCAGCTCCCAGGCCGCCGGGGCGCCCGCGGCGAACGGGAAGGCCAGGAAGACCGCCTCCTTCGCCGGAGTGCCCTGCTTGGCGAGCTGGTAGGTCAGGTCGAGCCTGGGCACGCCCCTGTGCAGCTCGATGGTGGTACGCAGCCAGTCGACGCCCTTGCCCTGCAGCTCCACGACGAGCTTCTCGCTCACCGCGGTGCGCTGCGCCTTGACCACGGCGGCGTTCCTGGCGATGGCCCGGTCGCCGAGCAGCGTGCGGTCGTGCGCGCCCACGTGTCCGGACATGTGGTTGAAATGCGGGGCGGTGGCGTAGCGGTCGTAGACGTACTGGCCGAACCCGGCGGCGGCGTCGGCGTTGACCAGCTCGCGACCGGCCACCTTGTCGAAGATCGAGCGGACGTAGCCCTCGCGCAGGTCGTAGGTGACCCGGTAGAACTCGTTCTCGATCACCGGTTCCGTGCCCATGTCGACCGGCTCCGGAGCCTGCGTCTCGGCGGCGACGACGTCCACCCGGGCGTAGCCGTACCCGGGGACGTCGGGGACCACGGCGTGCAGGTGGCGCCCGATCGGCCGCGTCGGCCAGTCCTCCGGGAGCACGACCTCCTCGTGGTGGGGCAGGATCTGCCCGGTCCTGGCGTCCTTCAGCGCGATCGGCGCGTCGATGGGCACGAGGTCGCGCGGCAGGAACGCCTTCACCACGTCCGTCCTGGCGTGCGTGCCCGGGTTGAAGACCGCGAACGAAGCCGCGCCCTCCCCGCTCAGCGCCGCGCCGAACCGGCGGATGGCCGCGTGCAGCAGGTCGGCCGCGTCGTCCTGGGCGTCGTAGGCCCCGGCCGACTTCCTGGTCCACTGCAGCCCGCCCGAGTCGCCCGCCTCCTCGGCGTCCTCCCACGGGTTGGCCGCGCCCCAGGTGTGCTCGTTGAACAGCGCCACCTTGTCGTAGGCCAGCGAGATCTGCTCGGTGGCGTCGACACCGGCCAGCGTGTGCAGCGTCTCGGCCGCCCTCAGCGAGGACTGCGCCCGCCGCACATATCCCAGCGGCCGGGCGCCGGAGCCGAGCCCGTCGGCCCACCAGTCGGTCCAGTCGCCCTCGTGCACGGCCAGCCGGTCGCCGTAGCGCTCCTCGACGTGCTCGAAGAAGTCGCTGTTGACCGCCGAGCGCAGCCTCGGCCAGGCCCACTGCTCGTTCCAGCGCCGCGCGATCGACGCCGGGACGATCGAGGGCCCCGCGTTGTCGGCGTGCGCGCCCTGCACCCGCAGATGCAACACATCCAGCTCGTACGGCTCCCGCGGCGCGTCCGGCCCCTGCCACCCGAACGTGCCAGGCCCATACGGATACCCCCGGGTGGCCAGCGCCGACAGGTAACGCGGCAAAAGGTCGTCGGCCAACTCGTAGGAGTCGGTCAGCCCGACCGTGTTGCCCTCCATGTACGCCATGCCGTGCGGCGTGTCGGTGAACCACACCAGCACCCGCTGCCCCGACGGCGCCTGCCACCAGAACGGCCTGGTCAGCTTGTCGCCGCCGTGCAGATACGGCACCGACCGCCCGGCCCAGTTGTGCGCCGCGGCCAGATACCGCACCCCCGCCGCGTTGAGCGCGTCGACAAGCCCGACCACGGCGCCGGGCACGTCGGTGTGCATCGCCGACTTGACCGGGAAGTCGAAGACCTGGCGCAGCTGCCGGTAGAGCTCCTCGGTCGAGCACGCCTCGGTGTGCAGCTGGAACGGCAGCGCGGTGACCTCGATGATCCCCTCGCGGGCCGCCCGGTTGAAGCGTTCCACCTGCTCGGCCGGGCGGGCCGCCAGCCACTTGGCCGCGGGCATCGAAGACTCGACCGTCCAGCGGAACTTGGCGTCGTCCGGCCACGAGGCGGTCTCGTCGGCCAGCCGTACCGCCGCGTCGAGGTATTCCAAGTGGTGGCGCAGGACCGTGCCCTGCGGGTCGGTGTAGCCGATGTCCAGGTGGGAGTGGTGCACGACGAAGACGCTCCACTTGCGCTGCGGCGTCACCGTGACCTCGGCCGAGCCGATCACGCCCGCGGCGTCGCGCACCTCCAGCGTGAACGTCCTGGGCTCGGTCACCTCCGGCACCAGCAGGGTGACGTCCGCGCCCGTTTTCTGATCAACGTCCTTCAGCGACACGATCAGGTCGGAGCCGATCAATCCGGTGCACGACACCCTGACCGCCTGGCGCCCGTCATGGGTGAACAACGGCAGTACGGCCAGCCGTACCTCCAAGCCGCGCACACTGATCACCGGGGTCGAGGTGTCGTGCCGCAGCGCCTGCCTGATTCCGTCGTAGTCCGGGGAACCGAGGCTCCTCTGCAGCAACCGGCTCGTCATCACACACTCCCTAGAGAAAGGCCCCTGGCGAAGAGGCGCTGGGTGGCGAGGAACAACGCGACCGTCGGCAGCGAGACCATCAGGCCGGCGGCCAGGCCGACGGGGACGGGCGTGCCCGCGTAGACGTCGGTGATCAGGCCGTTGAGCGCGACCATGACCGGCCGCACCCCCTCGGACTGGGTCAGGACCAGGCCGAAGATCAGGTCGTTCCAGATGAAGGTGAACTCAAGGATGAAGACCGCGGCCAGCGCGCTCATCGAGAGCGGCAGGTAGATGCGGAAGAAGATGCGGAAGGTCGAGGCGCCGTCCATCCTGGCCGCCTCGAAGATGGAGAAGGCCACGCCCGAGTAGAAGTTGCGCAGCACGAACGCGGCCAGCGGCACGTTGATCGCGGTGTAGAGGAGCAGCATGCCGAAGCGGTCGTCGTAGAGCCCGGCGTCGCTGTAGCCGATGAACAGCGGCACCAGCAGCATCTGTGACGGGAAGATCGTGCCGCCGAAGATGAGCATGAACCACAGGAAGCCGAAGCGCAGCCTGAGCACCACGATCGTGTATCCGGCCATGGCGCCGATGAGCACGCCGAGCAGGGGCGAGACCACGCTGTACAGGGCGGTGCTGGCCAGGCTCTGGGCGAGGTCGGCCCGCTCCAACGCGGTCGAGAAGTTCTGGAACAGCGCGAAGTCGCCCGAAGGGACCCATGCGCTGGCCGGGTCGTAGGCGTCGGCCGGGCGCGAGGCGTTGACCAGCAGCAGGTAGGTGGGACCGAGCCAGATCAGCCCGAGCACCACCAGCACGAGTCGGCGAATCACGAGGCCTCCTTCGTCGGCCTCATGATCAAGATGCTGTGTCCACTGATGGCTTCACTTCGTTCAGCCATTGACCTGCCTCCTCAGGTAGAGCCAGGAGGCCAGTCCGGCCACCACGGTCAGCAGCACCGCGACCGCGGAGCCGTAGCCGTACTTGGTGGCGACGAACGTCTCGCGGTACATCATCACCGCCAGCGTCTCGGAGTTGCGTCCTGGCCCGCCCTGCGTCATCGCCCAGACGATGTCGAACGTCTTCAGCCCCGCCACCAGCGCCAGCCCCACCACGACCGCGGTCAGCGGGCGCATCAGCGGCCAGATGACGTGCCGGAACAACGACCAGCCCGACGCCCCGTCGAGCCTGGCCGCCTCGATCGGCGCCTTCGGGATCGACTGCAGGCCGACCACGAACAACAGCGTGTTCACGCCGAGTTGCTGCCACGTCCACACCAGCAGCATCGCGATCGTGTTGTGCGGCGCCTCCTGCATGTACGCGGTGTCGGTGCCGAGCAGCAGGTTCGCGATCCCGTCGTGGGACAGGATGGGGCTCCAGACCATGCCGAGCCCGGCGCCGCTCAGCGCGTACGGCAGCATGAACGGCACCCGGAACCAGGCACCGCCCTTGATGTCGTAGGACAGCACCGCCACCAGCAGGCCCAGCCCGACCGGGAGCACCATCGTGCCGACCACCCAGATCAGCGTGTTCCTGGTCGAGGTGAGCAGCGCCGGGTCGTCGAAGAGCCGGGTGAAGTTGCGCAGGCCGACGAACTCGGGGTCGGCCAGGCCGTCGTAGGCGGTGAGGCTGAGGTAGGCCGTCCACAGGAACGGCGCGTACAGGAGCCCGGCGACCAGGAGGACCGCCGGGGCCACGTACCCGCCCCGGAACCGCCCGAGGATGGGAGCGGTTCTCACTGGTGCGTGCTCCAGTACTCGTCGGCGGCCTTCTGAATCGTCTCCAGCACCTCCTTGGTGGTGCTGGTGTCGGAGACGAACTTGCCGAAGCCGTCCAGCGCGGCCGACAGGATCGGCGGCGGCGTCGCCTCGAAGTAGCGGTTGACCAGGCGGTACTTACCGCTGCCCGCGTCCTTCGTGATCGAGTTGAGCGCCTCGTCCTTGACCGTGACCTTGGGGTTGGCGCTGACGTCGCCCCTGCTGCTTGCCCACTTCTCCTGGGCTCCGGCGCTCGTCCACCACTTGAGGTACTTCATCGAGGCCGCGGGGTCGGCGGCCTTGTCCAGCGCGCAGAGCGGGCCGCTCTCGAAGATGACCGAGGTCTTGGGCAGCGACGTGTTGACGTTCGGGATGACGAAGAAGCCGTAGTCCTTGCCCGGCGCCATGCTGCGGGTGGTCATGCTCGTGTTGAAGAACGTGCCGAAGGAGACCATCGCGGTCTTGCCGGTCTTCAGCAGGTCCGCCGGGTCGGTCTTGTCACCGGCGTTCACGAAGTATCCGGCGTCGATGAGTTCCTTCCACTTGTCCATCACCGCGACCACGCCCGGGTCGGTGTACTTGGCCTTGCCGGTGGACAACCGGTCGTACAGGTCGGGATCCATCCCGGCCATGAGCTGCTCGAACCAGACGAAGGAGAACAACACGCTGGTGTGGTAGAAGGGCGTGACCCCGGCCTTCTTCAGCGTGTCCGCGGCCTTGATCAGCTCCTCCCAGGTGGTCGGCGGCTTGACGCCGTGCTTCTCGAAGACCGGCATGTTGTAGAACATGCCCCAGTAGGCGACGTTGAGCGGGACGCAGTACTGCTTGCCGCCGACCGTGTAATAGGGGGCCAGATCCTGCGGCAGGTCACCCGCCTTGATCGCCTCCTGCCAGACTGCGGTGGTGTCGGCGACCTGCTTCTGCTTGACGATCTCTTCGAGCATCCCCCCGGTCTGCCAGGTGAACAGGTCGGGCTTCACGTCGGTGCGGAACGAGGCCTTGATGAACGCCTGGTACTGCGCCGAGTCGGTGTAACCCACCGGCTTCATCGACAGGCTGATCTGCTGCTTGGACAGGGCGCCCATGCCGTCGAAATACTTGCTCCAGGCACCTTTGTCGTTGTAGAGCGACAGCTCGCTCTTCTTCTGCGGTGCTGCGGCGTCGTTGCCACCGCAGGCCGCCAGGGTGAGGGTGGCGGCCAATCCGAGCGCGGCCAGAGTGCGCATGCCGGACTCCTTACTCCATGGGGGGATGGTGCAGCCTCAGCTCGACGACGCTCTTCACGTCCGCGAGATGGGCCTTCATCAGCCGCTCAGCGGCCTGGGGGTCACCTGCCTCGATCGCTTCGAGGATCGCCAGGTGTTCGTCGTAGTCACGCCGCCGGTCATCGAAGATCTGCAGGATCTCCCGCTGCTCGTTGGCGTGCACGGTCAGCAGCGAGTCGACGATCTCGTGCAGGACGCCGTTTCCGGCCAGCCGGGCGGTGGCCCGGTGGAAGGTCATGTTGGCGTCGTGCAGTTCGGCGTCCTCGCCGCGCAGGTGGAGCGCCGCCTCGTCGAGCATCGTGCGCAGTGCGGCGATGCCCTCGGCGGTGGCGTGCTGCGCGGCCATGGCCGCCAGCGGCGGCTCGATGACGATGCGGGCGCCGAGCAGCTCCAGGAGCTGGGCGCCGCGCATCTCGCGCATGTTGGGGTTGGGCATGACGAGACGTTCGATCGCGGAGCCGACGTATATGCCGGAGCCGTGGCGCATCTCGATCGCGCCGGTGGCTTCGAGCCTGCGCAGTGCCTCGCGGAGCGTCGGGGTGGTGACAGCGAAGCGCTGGGACAGTTCTCTTGTCGAGGGCAGCCGGTCGCCCGGACGATGACCTCCGGTACGGATGAGCTCCAGCATGCGCTCGGTAAGCGCGTCGGAGAGCGTGGGACGGGTGACTTCGGCCGACATATCAAGTCATCTAATCACCTTACGTGCACTGCGTCTATGCGTGCTTTCGGAGTATTTTGCAGCCCATGAAAAGGATCCTGGCGTGGACGGTGCCCGTCCTCCTCGTGCTCGGCACGGCCGGACTGGGCGCGGCCGGCTGGTACTACTCCGGCATGGTCATCGACCCGTCAGGCGGCCAGAACTCCTACCCGCTGGAGGTCACCGAGGCCACCGCCGACCAGGTCACGCTCAAGGGCGGCGGCGACACGGCCGCGCCCGGCACCTACGGGCTGACGTGGAAGGACGGCAACGCCACCCTGGGCAAGGTGATCTCCACCGGTCCCGGGACGGTGACGCGCGAGGTCCTCAAGGTACGGCGGGGCGAACTGAAGCCCGGGGTCCGCGGCTACCTCGACCGGTGGGTGTGGGCCAACGAGGATCCGGAGTCGGCGCTCGGCCTGCCGTACAAGAAGGTGAAAATCCGCTCGGAACTGGGCGAGTTCCCGGCGTGGCAGACGGAGGGCAAGTCGAAGACGTGGGTGATCGCGGTGCACGGGCGCAACGCGAACGCCAGCGAGGCGCTGCGGATCACCCCGGCTTTCCACAGGCTGGGGATGCCGGTGCTGGGGATCAGCTACCGCAACGACGCCGGAGCGCCGGCCGGGCCCGACGGGAAGTTCCACCTGGGCGCGACGGAGTGGGAGGAGGTGGCGGCGGCCATCTCCTACGCGCGGTCGCAGGGGGCGGGCGGGGTGGTGCTCTACGGGTACTCGATGGGCGGCGGGATCGTCGCGATGGCTGCCCGCAAGCTCCCCAAGGAGCCGATCAGGGGGATCGTCCTGGACAGTCCGGTGATGGACTGGAACGGGCCGATCGAGGCGGGGGCTCGGGAGCAGGGTGTGCCCTTGTGGCTGGCCTCGGTGGGGCAGTTCGTGATCGAGCGGCGGACGGGGATCTCGCTGGCGGAGCTGAATCACGTGGCGCACGCCCAGGAGTTCAGGATGCCTGTGCTGCTGTTCGTGGACGACTCCGACACGGGGGTGCCGCCTGGGCCTGCTTTGGAGTTTGCCCGGGTTCGGTCGGATTTGGTGAACGTGGTGCGTACGCAAGGGGGTGGGCACGTCGGCTCATGGAACGTCGATCCGGAGGCCTACGAGAAAACCGTCACCGACTTCGCCACAAAACTACCCATGGCATCCCTCTGACCCCGCGCCTTCTCTTCCCCAGCGCCTTCTCCATGACCAGGACCGCCCTCATCGCGCGAAGCGCACCTACGGGCCTGTTCCCCGCTGTCCTACGGCTTCTTCTTGAGCAGGGTCATCATCTGGTCGATCTGGGCCTTGCGTGACTTGCTGATCTGGTCGGCCCACTGCTTCACGTCCGGGTTGATCCCGTTCATGGTTTCGATCTTCGCCATCTGGATGGCGTCATCCTGGTGCGCGATCAGCAGGTTGAGGAAGTCGGGCTCGAAGTTCTTCGACTTCGCCAGGCGCTCGATCTTCTCCCGGTCGGTCTCCGGCATCCCGCCATGATGGTCGTGGGCACTGGAAGGCGCGACGGTCGGCTGGTCCCAGGACCGCAGCCACTCCATCATCTTCTTGACCTCGTCCCCCTGCGTGGACTCGATCGCCATCGCCATCACTTTGAGCTGGTCCTGGACGGGCTTGGCCCGAGCCTGCTTGACGATCTCGATGCCCTGCCGATGATGCGGGATCATCATCTGGAGGAACATGACGTCCTCGGAGTTGGCCGGTGCTTCCGTCTCGGGCGCGGAGCAGGCGGCCGCCAGTAACAGAAGCCCCAGGGCGAATGCTCTTTTCATCTCGAACCCGAGATTGACACGTTACGGCGGTCGAGTCGAGACCCGAAGTCCGCCCTTAAGTGTGCTTAATCCTCCCTTAAGTATTGGCTGCCGACGGCCGGGGTCCGGCATGATCGCCCGATGAGTACGCTGCACGGCACGCTCGTCCGGCTTGAGCCCCTCACCCTCGGCCACGCCCCCGACCTCGCGAAGGCCGCCGAGGAGGACCGCTCGTCCTACACGTTCACCATGGTCCCTCGGGCCCACGAGGTCGAGTCGTACATATCCGCCCAGCTCACCCGCCCAGGCCTGACCCCCTTCGCCCAGGTACGCACCCGGGACGGCATGGCCGTGGGCTGCACCGGCTTCTGGGACCCCCGCACCTGGCCCGGCCGCGCGGACCTGCGCGCCATCGAGATCGGCTTCACCTGGCTGGCCGCCTCCGCCCAGGGCAGCGGCATCAACGCCGAGGCCAAGCTCCTGATGTTCGACCACGCCTTCGACGTGCTGGGCGTGGCGCGCGTCGACCTCAAAACCGACGCCCGTAACGAGCGCTCCCGCCGCGCCCTCGAACGTCTCGGCGCGACCTTCGAGGGTGTACTGCGGAGCTGGTCCGTCTCCTGGGCGCCCGGCGAGGAAGGGCAGCTCCGGGACTCGGCGATGTTCTCGATGATCGCTCCCGAGTGGCCCGCCGTACGCCGGACCCTGATCGCGCGCCTCCACGTCCGAGCAGGAATGAAGAAGCATCCAACGGCCCCCGCCACCTAACGTCGACGGCATGAACCTCGCACTTCAGTACTGCCACATCACCGTCAACGACCTGGACGAATCGCTCGCGTTCTACCGCGACGCCCTGGGCCTGGAAGTGCGCAACGACGTCGGCTCGGACGTGTCCCGATGGGTCACCCTCGGGGGCGTGACGCAGCCCGGCCTGGAGTTCGTGCTGTCGCAGCCGCACGCCGGCCGTTCCCAGGAAGACGGCGACGCCCTGCGGGAACTGCTGGTCAAGGGCATCCTGCCGATGATCGTCTTCAGCACCGACGACCTAGACGCCACCTTCGAGAAGGTGAGGGCGTTCGGCGCCGAAGTACTCCAGGAACCCATCGACCGCCCCTGGGGCCCACGCGACTCGGCTTTCCGCGACCCGTCGGGAAACATGGTGCGCATCCAGCAGGCGTAGCCGAGACCGGGCTCGCCGGCCGCGCCTTCACCTCGTCTCCGGGGTCCTGCCGAGCGGCACGTCCGCCGTGGGTTCCCCGGCCGCCGCTGCCGTACGGGCGGGTCATGATTTTCATGTTGTGGCCGGTGGGCTCCTCGACGGAGACCCATCGGCCGCCGTCCCGGGTGTTGACCTTTTTGGGTGCCCAGTGGTCGAGACCGCCGTCGCCGAAGATCTGGTTTCCCGGCCGCGACGGGCTTGCTAAAGTCTCGAACGAGACTTCTCACCGCGGGCTCACGCCTCGCCAACCAGCTTCTTCGGGCCCCGATGGCCGCGGAAAAGGTGGGAGTCGTTCCACACCTGGAAGAGAGTATCTCTGCGATGGTGCTGGCAATACGGCGCGTGAGTCCGCCTTTTGTCGCGGCCGCGGTGACGCAATCGGACGTCCGACGTTCTGATCATCTCTGTATGCCTCGGAGTGCGCGGGAACCCGTTTCCTGCCGTTAATCGCGATCGGTTCGGGTTCTCACCGCACTCAGTGCCACTTCGCGGCGTTCGCCTGCCGCCGCGGAGGAGAGTTCCATTACCGGTCGCGAGCCCTGGGCTCGCCACCGTGCCGAATAGGCGTGTCCCTTGGCCATGACCGGTTTTCCGCTCATGGAGGTAACCAGAGTGACAGAAGTCAATTCGGCGGAGGCACCGGTCACGCGGCGGCCGTGGCTGGTTCTCGGCATTTTCTGCGCCGGCTTTTTCATGGCCCTGCTGGACGGCACCATCGTCAACATCGCCGTCCCCACGCTCATCAGCAGCGTCGACGCCTCGTACAACCAGGTGCTGTGGGTGCTCGACGCCTACCTGCTGGTCTTCACGGTGCTGCTGATCACCACAGGACGGCTCGGGGACATCTTCGGCTACCGGCGGATGTTCCTGATCGGCATCACGCTCTTCACCGTCGCCTCGGGCCTGTGCGGGCTGGCCGACACCGGAGCCCAGCTACTGGCCGCACGGGTGCTGCAAGCCGTGGGTACGGCGCTGCTGTTCCCCCAGGTCATCTCAGCGATCCTGACGATCTTCCCCGGGAACATGCGCGGCCGCGCGTTCGGCCTCTTCGGCGCGATCGCGGGGCTTGCTCCGGTAGCCGGGCCGATCGTCGGCGGCTTCATCCTCGCCAAGCTCAGCTGGCCGTGGATCTTCTTCATCAACATTCCGATCGGCGTAATCACGATCATCCTGACCCTGATCTACGCCCCGCCCATGCGCTCCGCCGGCACCCGCAGCCTCGACCTGGTAGGCGTCGCGCTGGCCACCGCAGGACTGACCGGCATCGTCTTTGGCCTCATCGAAGGCGAGCGCTACGACTGGGGCACCACCATCGGCTCCATCATCGTCGCCGGAATCGTGCTGCTGGCCCTGTTCGTCCTCTGGGAGACCCGCGAGAAGAGCGAGCCCCTCATCCCGATGGCCCTGTTCACCGCCCGGAACTTCTCGATCGGCAACGGGGTCGGTTTCATCTTCTACGTCGGCATGATGGCGATCCCGCTCGTCATGGTCCTCCACCTGCAGACGGCCCGCGGCCACACCCCGCTGGACACCGGCCTGCTCCTGCTCCCCGGCGCCGTCATCACCGCGTTCGGCTCCGCATACAGCGGCCGGCTGTCGGACAAGTTCGGCGGCAAGTACATCCTGATGGCCGGGCTGGCCATGCTAGCCGCCGGCCTGCTCGTCCTAACCCTCACCACCGCCCCGAACAGCAGCACGTGGAGCCTGCTGCCCGGCCTGATCATCATCGGCTTCGGCAACGGCGCCACGTACGCCCCTCTGCAACAGGTCACGATGGACGGCGTCAACCCACAACTGGCCGGCGCCGCCTCCGGCGTGGCCAACACCATCCGCCAGATCGGCAGCGTCGTAGGCCTGGCTGTCCTGGGCGCCCTACTCTCCACCCGCCTAACCGCCGCCCTGCAAACCAACGCCACCCAGCAGGCCGCCCAACTACCCCCGCATCTGCGCGAGAAGTTCATGACCGCCATCACCAGAGCCGCCGAGCACTTCAGCCCACCCACCCCGCCCCCCGGCCTCAGCACCACCGAAGCCGCCCTCTTCCAACGCCTGGGCAACGAGGCCTTCACCACCAGCTTCACCGGCGCCATTCACACCACACTCCTGGCCACCGCCGCCATCCTCATCGCCGCCACCACTTTCTGCGCCCTCCTGCCGAAACAGCAACCGGAGGCCACCCCTGACCGAGCGAAGAAAGTGGCGGGGTCATCAAGCAGCGATATCCACGCTGAGTCATAACGCCATCCGAAAATCCTTCACCGTCCGTGAATCGCCCCCCGCGAAAGGAGCGGCAGGAGGCCCTGCGAGGACCGCATAGGCCGAGAATTCGAGGACGGTGGAGGATATGCCGTCGTTGCCGGCCAAGTGTCTGGCCCGGCGGCAATGGTCACCAGCGCCTGAGATCAACAAGAGAGTGCTGGGCCGACACGATCAGCAGAAAGGCTCGCTATAAATGGCTGAAGGTGCCCGGCCCCGCCGGGGCCTTTCGCGCAAATTCTGACGGACCAGCTCGGCGAGCCCATTACGGACGGGGAATTGCGGGGCGGGATTCCCGCCCGTCCCTGCGGCTGATCCGCATCGCCCGCGAGGGACCGCAGGGGAAAGGCGGGGCCATGCACCAGTCCCTCCTGGCCACCTGGGAGGCGAGGGCCCGGGTCGTCCCTGCGCGACAAGACCGCCTGCGAGCACGCCCTCACCCGGTCCACGTCCGCCACTCCCGGATAACGGTCACGGTGAACGTCTACACCCAGGTCCCCTCTCCGGAGACCGCAAGGCGCTCAAGCGCTGAACAAGCGGTTGACCTCGTAGCTATGCAGCTGAACAAGATCGAAAAAGGCCCTTCCGGATGATCCGGGAGGGCCCTTTTCCCGCGGAGCCGCCTTCGGGATTCGAACCCGAGACCCCTTCATTACGAGTGAAGTGCTCTGGCCGACTGAGCTAAGGCGGCACTGCCGTACAGCGTGATGAAGTCTACAGGAGGTGCGGCACTTCTCGCTCCCGTCGATCAGCAGCGGGTGCCGTCGCGGGGGGTGGTGCGGGTGATGAGGTAGTGGTCCACGTGGGTGTCGATGCAGGTGGAACCGCTGCCGTAGGCGGTGTGGCCGTCGCCCTCGTAGGTGAGGAGGGTGCCGGATTCGAGTTGGTCGGCTAGGGATTGTGACCATTGGTATGGGGTTGCGGGGTCGCGGCGGGTGCCTAGGACCAGGATGGGGGCGGCGCCTGCGGCCCGCAGGGTTGCTGGGGGTTCTGGGGCGGGGGGCCAGAAAGTGCAGGGGAGGATGCTCCACATGACGTAGGAGCCGAAGACTGGGGCGGCTTGTGCGGCTTTGGTGGCGGCTTGGGCCAGTGCTGAGGTGCTGGGTGGGGTTGGGGTGTCGGCGCAGGTTATGGCCATTCCGGATTCGGTCTGGTTGGAGTAGGTGCCGTCGTCTGCGCGACCTACCAACTGGTCGGCAGAGGACAGGAGCAGGGTGCCGTTGCCCTTTTGGGCTTCGGCCAAGGATTCGGACAGGGCTGGCCAGGAGTTTCGGTCGTAGAGCGGGGTTAGGGCTCCCAGGGTTGCCAAGGCTTCTGTTACTGGGCGGCCGGTTTCGCTGGTCAAGGGGTCTTTGTCGGTACGGCGGAGCAGTTCTGACATCTCAGCTAGGGCGTGTTCTGGGGTCTTTGAGGTGAAGGGGCAGGACTGGGTGGTGAGGCAGTCCTTGGCGTAGGCGCGGAAGGCGGTTTCGAAGCCTTTGGCCTGGTCGAGGTTGAGGCGTTGGCGGGTGATCGCGGGGTCCATGGCGCCGTCCAGGACCAGGGCGCGTACCTTGCCTGGGAACAAATGCGCGTATGTCGCGCCTAGGAGGGTTCCGTAGGACTTGCCTAGGTACGTTAGCTTTTCGTCGCCCAGGGCGGCTCGGAGGAGGTCCATGTCGCGGGCGGCGTTCGTGGTGCTGACGTGTGGGAGGAGCTTCGGGGAGCTTGCCTGGCAGGCCTGGGCGAAGTCCTTCGACGCCTGTTCCAGGGCGGACTGCTCGGGCTGGGTGTCGGGGGTGGCGTCCAGGGCTATGAATGCGGACAACTGATCGTCGGTCAGGCATTTGATGGGGGTTGACGCGCCTACGCCTCTGGGGTCGAAGCCGACGATGTCGAACCGTTCGCGGATGTCCTGGCTGAGCATGGCGGGGGCGGCGCGGGCGTAATCGATGCCGGAGCCGCCGGGGCCGCCGGGGTTGATCACCAATGAGCCGATACGGTCGCCGCCGGCCGGGAGGCGGATCACGCTGATCTCGATGTGTTCGCCGGCTGGTTGGGCGTGGTCAAGGGGGACCCGGAGGCGGGCGCACTCGAAGTCGTCGCCGCAGTCTGACCAGGCCAGGGTCGCCGGGGCGGGGGGTTGGGCGCTCGCGCAGCCGGAGGTCAGCAGCATCAGGGCGGCTAGCAGGGCTCGGCACCACACTGTCGCCATGCTACGCCGAGTCGATCGCCGCCATGGGGCGGTTGACGGCGGAGAGGGTGGCTTCGGTCCTGGTATGCCCTACTGCGTCAACCATCGCGAACCTGCGCCTCTCGACTCGGGCCCTGCTACCTCCCGTCACGAACCGGATCCCTTCGACCCGGGGGCCTGCCTCACGTCGCGAACCAGCGCCCCTCGACCCGACCCTGCCTCCCGTCGCGAACCGGATCCCCTCGCACAGGCGCCCAACCCGGCACCCCTCGACGCACACACTGCCCCCTCCCGAACCGACACCCCCTCGACACGGACGCTCTCCCCGTCGCGAACCACCCCCTCGACGCGGGCACTCCCCCTCGCGGGAGCGGCGCCCCACGACGTGGGTACTCCCCTCGCGGAGCAGCGCCCCTCGACCCGGGTGCTGCTCTCTGATCACCCGGGTCAACTAGGTCGCGCGGTAGCGGGCGAGGAAGAGGTCGACGCCTGAGGTGATGGTGCGCTTGAGGTCGATCTCCGCGCGGGGGTCGAACGTGCGGAGCAGCTGTGGCACGCCGATCGTGGCCGCCACCAGCTGCCGCACGGCGAGGACCGGGTCGGGCACGCTGATCTGCCCGCGCTCATCCAGGATCTCGAACGCCTCGACGAGCTGCTCGTTGTTCATCTTGTCGCTGATGCGGTACCACGCGTTCCCGAGCTGCGGAAAGCGGTCGATCTCGCCGATGACCAGCCTCCGCAGGGCCATGATGTCGGGACGTAGGAGGATCTCCGCCCATTCGGTCATCAGGCCGATGAGGGCGGTCCGCAGGTCGTCCGCCTGGGCGATCTTCGACTTGCAGGGCTCCAGATGCGCGTACGTCTGCGGCAGGATCCCCCCGATCACCGCCAGGAAGAGCCGCTCCTTGTTGCCGAAATGCTTGTAGATCGTGGGTTTGGACACCCCGGCCCGGGAGGCGATGGCATCCACCGATGCGGCCGTATATCCCTCTTTGAGGAACTCGACCTTGGCCGCGTCGATGATCGCTTCGCGCTTGCGCTGCGAAACGTTGACCGCATCGGGGATGATCGGGAGGCCGAATTCGTCAACGTTCATGCGCGTAAACTACACCGTTTGGTGTCCTCTCCTTGACCAGCGGGACGACCTCGGTCGCGAAGCGCACCACCTGCTCGACCGACTGCTGCTCCGGCCAGAAGATGAACGTGGTGAACGGCTGCTCGATGGCGAGCTTCGCCAGGAAATCGGCCCATTGGTCCGGCGTGCCGCGTACCGGATCGGAGCCGTGTTCGGGCAGTTCGCCCGAGGTGGTGGTGATGGTGCCGACGACCTGCGCCATCCGCATGACGGCGGCCGGGTCACGGCCTTCGGCGCGCGCGGCCTGGTCGATGAGGGCGTTCGCCTCGGGCCAGCTCTCATACGGCAGATAGGACGGGATCGGCGCCGCCCACCCGTCGGCCAGCCGGCCGGTGAACCGCAGTGCCCTCGGCCCCTGCGCGCCGACCCAGATGTTGATCGGGTGGGCCGGCGGTGGCCCGGCATGCACGCCGTTGACCGTGTGGTGCTCGCCGCGCAGCCGTACCGTCGGCTGGTCTGGGCTCCACAGCGCGCGCATGATCTCCATCGCCTCGCCGAGCGCGTCAAGGGCCGCCGCGGGCTTGAGCTCGGGCACGCCCATGCCGGCGATCGCCCGCCAGTAGCCGCCCGCACCGATGCCCAGCTCAAACCGCCCGCCAGAGGCCAGATCCAGAGTCGCCGCAGTGTTCGCGAGTACGGCCGGCGGACGCAACGGCAGGCTGGCGACATCAGGGAAGAACCGGATCCGCTCGGTGTGCTCCAACAGGGTGCCGATCAGGGCAAAGGCGTCGACTTGGGAGGGGGCATAGGGATGATCCTGTACGCCGACCAGGTCGAGGCCGGACTCCTCGGCAACGGTGACCAGTTCGCGATGGGCGGCTATGTCGGGTGTCGGGACAAGGGAGAAACCGAACTCCATGAGAACCTCCGGATATGATCTCCCTTCGAAACTAAACCGTTCAGTATCTACTGTCAACTACACCGTTCAGTGTGCCTCGCCGCATGACCGCGCCGCCTGTGACGACGCTGCGGGGTCAGCGCGTGGAGGTGGCGCGTGGAGGGACGCGAGCCGTCCACGGTCTTCCGGCGAACGCCCGACCGAGCCGATCATTCGGTTGCCACAGCGGCGCAGTTAGCCCCAAATGCCCATACGGCCCGTGAGTTCCCAGCCCGGGAACAGACAACCTCGGCCCTGCGTCACACGGGCTTCCACAGCCCGCCTGGAATCCGACGTTCTCGCGGCCGGGTTCAGGGGGTTGGGGTGCCGTCGGGGTTGGCGCCTTCGGGGCCGTACTGCTTTTCGTGTTGCTGGCGGGGGGAGCACACCGACGCCGACGGGCAGGCGCATCGGCGCCCCCCGTCGTCCAGGCGGACCAGCACGGTGTCCGACGGGACGTTGTGGCCCATCACCGTGCCGTCGCCCTGGGGTGTGGCCACGCGGCTTCCCGCTTTCGGCATCCGGTAGCGCGTCTCGACGTACAGCGGATGCTCGTACTTGAGGCAGCACATGAGGCGTCCGCACGCCCCCGCGATGCGCAGCGGGTTGACGGGCAGGTCTTGGTCCTTGGCCATGCGTACCGAGACCGGTTCGAAGTCCTTGAGGAACGTCGCGCAGCACAGGTCACGGCCGCAGGGGCCGATGCCGCCCTGGAGGCGGGCTTCGTCGCGGGGGCCGATCTGACGGAGTTCCACCCGGGCGCGGAGGTTACGGGCCAGGTCGCGGACCAGCGCCCGGAAGTCGACCCGGTGCGGCGCGGAGAAGTAGACGGTGTAGACGTTGTCCTTGTCGAGGTAGTCGACGCCGACCACTTTCATGGGCAGGCTATGACGTTTGATCAGGCGCTTGGAGACGCTGCGGGCCTCCGCGCGGCGGCGCTTGTTGCTCTCGTCCCGGGCCAGGTGCTCGTCTCCGGCGACGCCTTCGCACACGGGCAGCCCGTCGATGTCCTCACTCGAGTACTGCGGCGCCCACACGCACTCCGCGACCTCGGGACCCGAGTCGGTGGGCACCAGAACCTTGTCACCCACCTTGGGGGTGTGCCCGCCCGGGTCGAGGTAGTAGAGCCTCCCGTAGCGTGTGAAGCTCACGGCCATGATCATTCCCATGGGCTAGAGCTCGCCTCCTGACGGCCTCGGGGGTGCCTACCATTGCCACACTACGTGCGTAGACCGCCCAAACGTGAGAGTCACTAGCACTACTTTCCCCACTCCACCCAAGATCCCCTCGTGTACGAGCCCGCTCGGCCCAACCCCGTGCGTGATCAACCCAGAGGGTTGGGCCGAGCGGTCAGCATGACGTCGACGTGGGGCACGGGTGCTCCACCACCCGCTCCACGCCTGCCAGGGACTCGATCACCTTGATGACGCGCGCGTGATCAGCGTCCGGGTGAAGCAGCAGCCGGATGGACTCGTTCATGTCCTCGGGTGTCTGGCCCGCTGTGGCGCCGATGCTCTGCCGCGCCTTCCAGGCCATCTCCCGAGTCTCGACCTGGGTGTTCGCCACCTCGGGCAGCGACCGGAGCGTGTCGTGCGCGACCTTCACCTGCTCAGGTGTCGCCCCGCGTTCCGAAGGCGTGGCTTCACACAGCGCGCTGGCCCCGCCGCGTCGGCACATGAAGACCGAGATCGTACGCTCCTGCGGCCACCCCTCCGGCAGCCCCGCGGTCATCTGCCGCCGGAGCATGCTGGAATCCACCACCTGCGCGACACCGGGCATGGCCTTGACCTCGGCGATCAGCGACTGGTAGTCCGCCCCGGGTCTGATCTTCACCCGGAACGACTCCGGCATGTCCTGCACCCGGACAGCCTTCTTGACGCTCTCGGAGATGAGGTCATCGGCCTGGAAGTTCTTGAACGCCTCTCGCTGGCCCTCGAAAACCAAGGTCTCCACCCAGGGAGCGCTCCGCAGGGCCCGTTGGACAGCCAGGCGCTGCTCCTTCGTGATGGCCTCGCCCCCGCAGGACGGCAGCGCGGGGTTATCCCCGTGGCAGAGGAAGACGGACAGATCGGCCATGCCGCTGTTCGGCGGCAGCACCGCGGCGGCGGTGCTCAGAGTGCCCTCGGAGGGCGAGGTGACCATGACCCCCGTCATCACACCGGCCGCCACCACGACCGAGGCCACCGTCACCCACCGGCGGCTCGCCCGCGGGATCAGCAACCGCACACGCGCCCAGCTCACCCCGATCCACCGCATGTCAACCCTGCGCCGTCGCACCGCCGACCCCGCACTCAACGGGCGCAGGGTCTCCGGGTCGATGACTGCCCCCGCCTCGGACAGCGCTTGACGCAGACGTTCTTCCACAGGGCTGTTCATGACCTCTCCCCCAACTGCTTGGCGAGGGCGGCAAGCCCCCGGGCGATCGTGGATCGAGCGGTGCCGCCGCTGATCCCCATGGTCTCGGCGATCTCCGGATCGGAGAGGTCGAGGTAGTAGCGCAGCGTCAGCGCCTCACGCTGTCTGCGGGGCAGGCGCTGGAGCGCGAGCAGCACCTCACGGCGCTCCTCACCGACCAGCGCCGCGCTCTCCGCCGACCAGACCGGCGGATCGTACGGCAGGGCGCGCCGGAACACCGTGGCCCTCCGCCGCAGCACCGACCGGCACCCGTTGAGCACCGCCGAACGCACGTAGGCCAGCGCCTTGTCAGGATCTCGCAGCCTGTCCCGGCTGGCATGGGTACGCGTGAACGCCTCCTGAACCACGTCCTCGGCGCTGGCCCGATCACCGAGCATGAGCAGGGCCAGCCGGACCAGGCCCAGCTGATGCTCGGCGAAGATGGCCGCGACGTCGACATGCTGCCGCGTCAGGGGTTCACCATGGGTGAGCAGTTCGACTTCCACATCACAGAGACGCATGTGGGGCCCGTCTGCTGCTTCGGTCACCGCGATATCTTCTCGCCCCGCCAAAGCCTCCCGCGCCGACCACGAACTGCCGGTGACACCCCACGGCGGGCCCAGGCAGCCGGTGACACTCTGCGGCATCCGCGAGCTGTCCGAACCCCGGCGACCCAGGCTGTCCCTAGCACCTGCCGGCCACCGCCACCCGTCCCTGACACCTCCCAGCGTCCGCAGCCTGTCCCTGATGCCTCCCGGCGCCCGCAGCCTGTCCCTGATACCTCCCGGCGTCCTGATACCTCCCGGCGTCCGCGGGCCGACCGTGACACCCCAGGCGGCCACGGGCAGTCTGTGACACCGCAGGTCTTCAGCGGCACAGGGCTTGCGCGCCACCTGGATGGTCATGCCGACTCCACAGCCACCTGTCTGGTGCACGCAGGCCGTGACGGTGCTCGCCACGTCCGACGTGAGAAGCGACCCCCACGACACGCCCGCCAACATCGGCGGGTGGCGTGGGGGCGGCTTGCCGTAACAAAAACCAGAAACGAAAAAGAGAGAACGGCCCGCAGCAAGCTGCGGCCGGGAACAAAGACAGCGGTCAGCCGCGCAAGGACAGCATCAGGGCCTCCACCGCGATCTGCGGATTGACGTTGGCGTCCAGCCGCTCCCGGCACACCATGATCGCCTCGATCCGCCGCAACGTCTCCTCAGGTGTACCCCCCCGAGCCACCTGATCCAGGTCGAACCGCAGATCGTCGTTGGCCAACTCCACCCCAGCCCCGAACTGCATGGCCAGCACATCCCGATAAAACGACACCAGCTCCAGCAAAGCCGAGTCCAGCGAGTCCCGCTTGATCCGTGTGGCCCGCGACTTCTGCCGGTCCTCCAGCTCCTTCAACGCCCCCGCGCCCCCACGCACCAGCCCGCGGTTGAGACCTTTCCCGGTCGACCCCTCGCCATACAACTTGCGCAGTTCGGACGTCTCAGTCTCATTGAGCGCCGCAGTGGCCGCCGCGGCCTCCTCCTCGGCCGTCTTGACCAGGCGCTCTGCAGCGGTGATGCACTCCCCCACCCCCGTCAGCGACCGGGGGATCGCCAGCACCGCCTCCCGCCGCGACCGCGCCCCCTCGTCCAGCGCCAGCGACCGCGCCCGGCTGATGTGCCCCTGCGCCGCCCGCGCCGCGAACTGCGCCATCGGCGCCGGCACGCTGTCACGCGTCGCCAGCACGTGCGCGACCGCCTCCGTGCCCGGCGTGGTCAGCGTGATCACCCGGCAGCGCGACCTGATGGTGATCATCATGTCGTCCGGCGCGGGCGAGCACAGCAGCCACACGGTACGCGGCGGCGGCTCCTCGATGGCCTTCAGCACCGCGTTCTGGGCCGATTCCGTGGCCCGGTCGGCGTCCTCGAAGAGGATCACCCGCCACCGCCCCTGCGTCGGCGCGCCCGCGGCCCGCAGGATGAGTTCACGGGTCAGCTTCACGCCATAGGACAGCCCTTGGGGACGGACCGATTCGAGGTCGGGATGCGACCCGATCATCACCTGATGGCACTGGTCGCAGTGGCCGCATCCGCCGTCCGGACAGAGCAGCGCGGCGGCGAAGGCTCGCGCGGCCTCCTCACGCCCGGAGCCCGGCGGGCCGGTGAACAACCACGCGTGCGTCATGCCCGCGCCCCGCCCGCCGCCGACGACCTCGCGCGCGGCAGCGGCGGCACGCGAGAGTACGGCTACCGCCTGGCCCTGGCCGACAAGGTCATCGAAGACGCCCACAGAGCAAGGTTAGTCGCGGATGGCCGGCATCGTGCCCGTGATGTCTTCGGACGCCTCCGGCACCGGATCAGGCAGGATCTCCCGCACCCGGTCCTGGATCGAACGGGTGATCTCCTCGGGCCTCAGCGTGCCGTCGACGACCAGGTAGCGCTCGGGCGCGGCCGAGGCCAGCGCGCGGAACTCCTTGCGCACCCGCTCGTGGAACTCCAGCGGCTCCGACTCGATCCGGTCGGCCGCCCCGCCCAGCCGGGTCAGCCCGATCTCCGGCGGCGTGTCGATCAGCACGGTCAGGTGCGGCACCAGCCCGCCGGTCGCCCAGGCGTTGACCTTGGACACGTCGGCCGGGTCGAGCTCCCGCCCGGCGCCCTGGTAGGCCAGCGACGAGTCGACGTAGCGGTCGGTGACCACCACGGCGCCCCGCTCCAACGCCGGACGGATCACCTTCTCGACGTGCTCGGCCCGGTCGGCGGCGTAGAGCAGGGCCTCGGAGCGCGCCGACAGCCCGCGCTCGGCCGCGTCGAGCAGGATGGCCCGCAGCCGCATGCCGACCTTGGTGGATCCGGGCTCGCGGGTCTGGACGACGTCGTAGCCCTGGTCGCGCAGCCAGATCGCGACGAGCCGGGACTGCGTCGTCTTGCCGGAGCCCTCCCCGCCCTCGAAGGCGAGGAACAGCCCGGGGGTCTCCTCGTCGAACCCCGGCGCGTAATGGTCACCGCGCACCGCCGCGACCAGGTCCTCCGACAGCCGGACGCCCTTCCTGTCGTCCAGGTGACGGAAGCTCAGGACCCCGACCACCGTGACGAGCACGCCACCGACGACCAGCACCAGGTTGACGCCGTCGAAGTCGTAGTCGTATCCGGCGAAGGCCAGCTCGTGCACCCCGAACACCGCCGCCAGCGCGCCGCCCACCAGGACCACCAGCAGCAGCGTCAACCGCGCCGCCGCCCGCAGGAACGGCAGGACGCGCCCGCGCAGCGAGTCTTCGGCCTCCAGCTCGATCAGCGTGTAGCCGATGATCCACGAGATGCCCGCGCACGCGCCCAGCAGCCCGGTCAGCATGACCACGATCACCAGGTTGTGGATGAGCGCGATCGCCACCAGCGCCACGCCCGCGACCACGATCGACAGCCCGAACAGCCGCCGCCGCGACAGCCCGGCCAGCAGCCTCGGCCCGAAGAACATGCCGAGCGCGATACCGGCGAAGACCGCGAAGAACACCATGCCGTAGGCCGCGTCGCCGCCTGCGAGCTGGCTGACGTACAGCTTGGCCAGGACCGCCACGGCGCCGCCGGCGGCGAACGCGCCGAGCATCCCGATGATCAGCCCGCGGACCAGCCGGTTGCCGCCGACCGACCGGCGGCCCTCGACGATCTGCTTGAGCACCGACGGCGTCGGGATCGCCCCGGTACGCCGGGGGATGTCGCGGAGCGTGAAGATGAGCACCGCCGACACGAGGTAGGCGACGGCGGCGACGATCAGCGCCGGCCCGGCCGTCTCCGTCGCGGGCGAGAACGGGGTCACCGCGCGCAGCAGGCCGGCGGCGACCGACAGCACGGCGAACAGCAGGGCCGCCAGCGGCGCGGTGCCGTAGGTCGCGAGCAGGTCGAGCCGGTTGGCCGGCTCCAGCCGCTCCCTGGGCACCAGGTCGGCCACCGTCGCGTCCTTGGCCGGCGTCCAGAGCAGGGTGACGCACTCCACGAGGACCATCGTGACGATCAGCCACTGGTAGCCGCCCACGAACACCGCCGACAGCACCACCGCGAACCTCGCGAGGCCGGTCGCCGCCATGATCATCCGGCGGTCGAAACGGCCGGCGAGCGCGCCCGCCAGCGGTCCGAGCAGGATCGCCGGCAGGATCTTGGCGACGAAGACGCCGCCGATGGCCAGCGCCTGCACGCGCGGGTCGCCCTGGTAGAGGTTTCCCGCGACGGCGGTCAACGCCAGGATGGTCAGCCAGTCACCCAGGCTGCACGCCGACATGGCCGTCCACAGCTTGCGGAATGGGGCGTGAGCCAGCACATGTGCTGGTCTGGGTCGGCCAGGGGCGGTCATAGTGTCAGCGTATCCAGGTGCTCGCCGGGCGTGGGAGGTCACGAGACGTGCCGGAAAAGCCCGGCTGCTCGCGCCTGAGGGTATTACGTCCTGGGGCCCCTGTGCAGGGCACAGACCCCGAATGGGCCCCCATCGCTATGCCGTCCGGCACTCGCGCACCAGGGGCGTCCAGGCGGCTCTGACCGCCTCGGGCAGATCCAGCTCTCCCCAGAGCTCCACCAGCAACACTCCGTCGACATAGCGCAGCAGGTCAGCGGGGCTTCCCTCGCGTAGCACGGCGGAGTAGACCGCGCCGCGGTCGGCTCTGTCGGCCAGGTCGCGCCGCCGGCCCGCCGGATAGTCGACCGTGGCCAGCGCCCGCTCGGCCGGCAACCGTGGCAGGCGGTCGGGCACGTGGAAGGAGCCCTCGTGCTCGGTGAACTCGATCTTCGGCTCCAGCGCCAGGTGGAAGCCGGCCGCGTCGAGGATGCGGCCCGCGGTCTCCAGCGTCGGCGACTTGCGGCCGTGCTCGTAGGCGGACAGCGTCGTACGCGACGTGCCGCTCAGGTCGGCCAGCACGGTCTGGTTCATGCTGGCGGCCTGTCTGGCCCGTTTGAGCAGCAACCCGCCGCGCTCGGCCCAGAATCTGACGTCAGGCGTACGCAACCGCCCACCTCCTCGGTATCCGGTTGGATACTACGCCGGGTGGGCCGGGCCCGTCAGGGGAATCGGGAAGTCAGCTCAGCTCCAGCAGTGTGATCTCCGGCGGCGCGCCCACACGCACCGGCGGCCCCCAGAAACCCGCGCCCCGGGTGACGTAAACCTGCACGCCGTCGACCGTCGCCAGCCCCGACACCACCGGCTGCTGGAACGGCACCACCAGGTTGAACGGCACCATCTGCCCGCCGTGCGTGTGCCCGGACAACTGCAGGTCAACGCCATAATCCTTGGCCCGGTCCACCTGCACCGGCTGATGGGCGAGCAGCACGGTGGGCCGCGCCGCGTCCCGCCCGCCGAGCGCCTTGTCGAAGTCGGGGCCGTCGTTCATGGTCGCGCCGTTGATGTCGTTGACCCCGGCCAGGTCGAGCACCGCGCCCTGATGACGGATCTCCACCCGCTCGTTGCGCAGCGACCGCACGCCCAGCCCGTCGAGTTCCTTGATCCACTCGTTCGGCCCGTTGGCCGTGTAGTACTCGTGGTTACCGGTCACGAAATAAGCGCCATATCGGGATTCTAGGCTCCGGAACGGCTTCGCCAGCGCCCCCAGCTCCGCCACCGTCCCGTCCACCAGGTCGCCCACGATCGCGACCACGTCGGGCTCGAGCTCGTTGATCATCCGGACGATGCGCTCGGTGTGCCCGATCCCGGTCAGCGGCCCCAGGTGGATGTCGCTGACCACCGCGAACCTCAACCCGCCCAGCCGGGGATCCAGCTTCGGCAGCGTGACCTTGACCGCCTCGATCACCGGCGGCCCCAGGGCGGTACGCATGCCGTACCCCACCGTGCCCATGGCCGCGACGCCCGCGACCAGCGCGGTGCCGCGCCCGATGAACAGGCGTCTGCTCACGTCCTCGCCGCCGGACGGCGGCGGCGGTTCGGCGGGCTCCGTCGCGGGCGGCGCCCCGCCCGCGACCAATACCGGCTCTTTCACCTCATGTACGGCAGGCCGCCGCCACAACCGGCTCAGCACGGCCCGCGGGATCTCCAGCACCACCAGGAAGACCACGAGGTAGAACATCATGGCGAACCAGATGTAGCCAGGCCAGGCCAGCCACCACAGCCCCGCCTCCACCCGGGTGCCGATGAAGGTCGCCACCACGAGCAGGACCAGGCCGACCATGACCCAGGTGAGGGCCCGGCGCGACCGGCCGGGCGCGGTGGTCGAACGGACCAGCCTGCGCCACAGGTAGTAGTGCACGGCCAGAACGACCACGATCATCATGACGGCGAATCCCACGCGGTCATGCTACGAGGCGGCGCCGACAACGCGCGCGGCGCCGCCTGAGAGCCTTCTCAGGACTTGGCGGCCGGCTTCTTCGCCGGAGCCTTCTTGGCCGGAGCCTTCCTGGTCGTGGTCGTCTTCTTCTTCGGCGCGGGCGCCCGCTCACGCCGCTCGGCCAGCAGTTCGGCCGCCCGCTCCGTGGTGATCTCCTCCACGCTGTCGTCCTTGCGCAGGGAGGCGTTGGTCTCGCCGTCGGTGACATAGGGGCCGAAACGCCCTTCCTTCACCACGATCTGCTTCTTGGACTGCGGGTCCTCGCCCAGCTCACGCAGCGGCGCCGCGGCCGCGGCGCGGCCCCTGCCACGCTGCTTGGGCTGCGCGAACAGCTCCTTGGCCTGCTCGATCGTGACCGTGAACAGGTCGTCCTCGGCGGCCAGCGAGCGCGAGTCCGTGCCCTTCTTCAGGTAGGGACCGAACTTGCCGTTGTGCGCGACGACCGGCTCGCCCTCCAGCTCACCCACGAGCCGCGGGATCTCCAGCAGCCTGAGCGCCTCCTCGAACGTGATCGTGTCCAGCGACATCGTCTTGAACAACGAACTCGTCCGCGGCTTCGCGGCATCCGCCTTCTTCGTCCGCTTCTTGGGCGTCTCGTCCTCGGCCGGAGCGGACAGGACCTCCGTGACATACGGGCCGAACCGCCCGTCCTTGGCCACGATCATGTTGCCCGTCGCCGGGTCTTGCCCGAGCTCACGGTCGCCGGTCGGCCGCGAGAACAGTTCCTCGGCCTTCTCAGCGGTCAGCTCGTCCGGCGTCATGTCCTCGGGGACGTTGACCCGCGAGCCCTCCCTGTCCAGGTACGGGCCGTATCGACCGACCCGCAGGACGATGTCGCTGTCCCGGATCGCGAAGGAGCTGATCTCCTTGGCGTCGATCTCGCCGAGATCGGTGACCATCTCCTTCAGGCCCTCGTCGCCGTCGCCGCCGTAGTAGAAGCGCTGCAGCTCGGGCACCCGCTCGGCGCGGTCATTGGCGATGTCGTCGAGGACCTTCTCCATCTCGGCCGTGAAGTCGTAGTCGACCAGGTTGCCGAAATGCTGCTCCAGCAGGTTGACCACGGCGAACGCCAGGAACGACGGGATCAGCGCCGTGCCCTTCTTGAACACGTAGCCGCGGTCGAGGATCGTCCCGATGATCGAGGAGTACGTCGAAGGACGCCCGATCTCCCGATCCTCCAGCTCCTTGATCAGCGTCGCTTCCGTATAACGGGCGGGCGGCTTGGTCGCGTGCGCGGCCACGTCGAGCCTGCTCAGGTCCAGCGCGTCGCCCTCCGCCAGGTTCGGCAGGCGCTTCTCGGAGTCGTCGCGGTCGGTCGACGGATCGTCCGCGCCCTCGACGTAGGCCTTGAGGAAGCCGTGGAAGGTGATCGTGCGGCCGGAGGCGCTGAACTCGACCTCTTCACCAGCCGACGACGCGCCCGCCACCTTCACCGTGACCGACTCGCCGACCGCGTCCTTCATCTGCGAGGAGATGGTCCGCTGCCAGATCAGCTCGTAAAGGCGGAACTTGTCGCCACTCAGCCCGGTCTCACCAGGAGTGCGGAACTCCTCACCCGACGGGCGGATCGCCTCGTGCGCCTCCTGCGCGTTCTTCACCTTGCTGGCGTATACCCGCGGCTTGTCGGGCACGTAGGCGGCGCCGTACAGCTTGATGGCCTGAGAGCGCGCGGCGGCGATGGCCGTCTCCGACAGCGTGATGCTGTCGGTACGCATATAGGTGATGTAGCCCTCTTCGTACAGGCGCTGCGCGACCTGCATCGTGTGCTTCGAGGTGAAGCCCAGCTTGCGGCTGGCCTCCTGCTGCAACGTGGTCGTCCTGAAGGGCGCATAAGGCTTGCGCGTGTACGGCTTGCGCTCGACCGACTTGACCCGGAACGACGAGGCGCGCAGGCGCCCGGCCAGCTCACCGGCGGCCGCCTCGGACAGGTGGAGCACGCCGGCCGTCTTCAGCTGGCCGGTGGAGGCGAAGTCACGGCCCTGCGCGACCCGCTTCCCGTCGACCGTCGACAGCGTGGCGGTGAAGTCACGCGGCCGCTCCTCGGCCTTGCCGGTGTCGAAAAGGGCAGAAAGGTCCCAGTAGTTGGCGACGGTGAACGCCATCCGGTCCCGCTCGCGCTCCACGACCAGCCGGGTCGCGACCGACTGCACGCGGCCCGCGGACAGGCGCGGCTTGACCTTCTTCCACAGGACCGGGCTGACCTCGTAGCCGTAGAGGCGGTCGAGGATGCGGCGCGTCTCCTGGGCGTCGACCAGGCGCAGGTTGAGGGTGCGCGGGTTCGCGACGGCTTCCTGGATCGCCTGCTTGGTGATCTCGTGGAAGACCATGCGGTGCACCGGCACCTTCGGCTTCAGCACCTCCTGCAGGTGCCACGCGATGGCCTCGCCCTCGCGGTCCTCGTCAGTGGCGAGGTAGAGCTCGTCGGCGTCCTTCAGGAGCTGCCGGAGTTTGGTGACCTGGGCACGTTTGTCGGCGTTGACGACATACAGCGGCTCGAACTCGTGCTCCACGTTCACGCCGAGCCGAGCCCACGACTCCCCCTTGTACTTCTCGGGGATGTCGTCGGCCCGCTCCGGCAGGTCACGGATGTGGCCGATGCTGGACTCGACGACGTAGCCACGCCCCAGGTACTTCTCAATCGTCTTCGCCTTGGCGGGCGACTCGACGATCACCAGGCGTGTTCCGCCGGCGCCGTTGTTGGCTGGCACGCTGCTTCCTACCTCGCTGTTCGTTCGCGCTTCCCCCTGCCGGAGTCCGGCACAGATCTGCAAGGTAACCCGGATTGCGGGTTTTTTCCTTCCCCCGGGCTACCCACTAGCTTTCGGGTCCACCCACAAGGACGCAGAATAAGGCCCACCGAGCAGCCTCGCGCCCTGACTCACCCTGGAGACTAATCGTTGTGCCCGACTACTCCTACATGGATATCTTCATTCCACGCGACACCTCCCGCGAAGCAGCACGTCAACTGCTGACAGAACACGCTGAGTACGGCCAGTGGGAGCTGTCTCTCGTGCGCGTGTATCCCGATGGAAGCCGTCGGGTACGGCTGCGCCGCAAGATCATCCGAGTTCGCCGCACCCTCTAATTTGTTTGACCGCTTCTGGACATGGCTTTGCCCGTCCCGGGGCCGCGCCCCCCAGAACGGGCAAAGCGTCTCACGCTACTTACTCACTGGCTGTGAGCGAGAGCCGTACCTGGACTACTTCCTGCCGAGCCGCAGCCGGCGGGTGGTCGCGAACAGCGTCGTGGACGCGGCGAACATCGCACCCAGCACCAGCGCGAACAACGAGGTCGAGTTCATCCCCGTGACCCCCGCGGGCTGGGCGGCGCTCATCAGGCCCAGGTCGCCGACGGGCAGCGTGCCCGCGGTCGAGGCTACGGCGCCGCCGACCGGAGTCGCGGAGGCCAGCCCGCCCACCGGGCCGAGTGCCGACAGCGGGTTGCCGGAAGCGGTGTGGTTCTTGGTCTTGACCGGCAGGTGGTTCTTGCCCTGCGTGGCAGGGGTGGCCGGCTGGCCGGGCAGACCGGGCAGGCCGGGAAGCGCGGGCAGGCCCAGGGTCTGGGTCACGTCGCCCACGACGGGCAGCGGGGGCAGACCGCCGGAGCGCATCTGCTGGGTCACGTTCCCGGCGTCCTTCAGGCTGGCCAGAGCCGGAAGGGGCAGTGCGGGCAGCAGGCCGCTGCTCTTGGCGACGCTTCCCGAACGGGGGCGCGCGTAGTGGTCGTAGCCGTGGCCCTCTTCGACCGGCTTGCCGACGTGCGAACCACCGAGGCACCCGGCGGCGGCGTCACCCAGGACGGCCACCGCGTTGCCGCAGACGTTGACAGGAGCGGTGATCGGCGCGATCACCTGGTTGCCGGCGAGCACGCCCGACTGGCCGGAGGTGGTGTTGCCACCGCCGCCGATGCCGTTGTGCGGGTTGACGCTGGCGCCGCCCTTGCAGTGGGCCTCGGCCAGGCCGAGCGCGGCCACCGCGTTGCCACAGGCGTTGATCGGAGCGGTGATCGGGGCCACGACCTGGTTGCCCGAGCCGACACCCGACTTGCCAGAGGTGGTGTTGCCGCCGGCGCCCTTGCCGCCGTTCTTCACCGACACGCCGCCGCGGCACCCGGCGAAGGCCTCGCCGAACGCGGCCACGGCGTTGCCGCAGACGTTGATCGGAGCGGTGATCGGCGCGATCACCTGGTTGCCGGACAGAACCCCGGAACGCCCGGAGGTCGTGTTGCCGCCCGCCCCGCTGCCCGCGGCGGTGTTCTCGACGGTGCTGCCGCCCTTGCAGCCAGCCGGCGCGTTGCCGACCGCGTTGCCGCAGGCCGTGATGGGCAGGCTGACCGGCGCGACGACCTGGTTGCCGCTGCCGGCGCCGAAACGCCCGTCGGTGTCGTTGCCGCTGGAACCCCTGCCGTGGGCGGAGTGGTACCCGTGACCGGGCTTGCCACCGCCGTTGGTGACCGACGAGCCGCCCTTGCAACCGGCGAACGCCTGGCCGAAGACGGCGATCGCGTTGCCGCAGATGTTGATCGGGCCGCTGATGGGCGCGATCACCTGGTTGCCGCCGAGCGCGGAACTCCGGCCCGACGTGGTGTTGCCGCCGGCGCCGACGCCGGTGTTCTTGACGGACGAGCCGCCCTTGCAGCCCGCGGTCGCGTCGCCGAAGATCGCCAGCGCGTTGCCGCAGGCGTTGACCGGCGCGCTGATCGGCGCGGTGACCTGGTTGCCGCCGAGAAGGCTGCTGTCACCCGAGGTCTTGTTGCCGCCGGCGCCGCCCTTGCCGGAGTTCTTGACGGTCGCGCCGCCCTTGCAGCCCGCGTCGGAGCTGCCGAACAGCGAGACCGCGTTGCCACAGGCGTTGACCGGCGCGCTGATGGGCGCGTTGACCTGGTTGCCGCCCAGCACGCTGCTGTTGCCGGACGTCTTGCCGGGGATGCCGCCCTTGGCGGTGTTCTCGACCGAGGCGCCGCCCTGTGAGGTGGCGCTGGACTGACCGGCCGCGCCGACGGCGTTGCCGCTGATGTCGATCGGCAGGGAGACGGGCAGGTTGACCTGGTTTCCGCCGCCAACCGATGAGTTGCCCGAGGTGTCGGCGACAGCCGTACCGCCGCCGAAGGACATGACCGCTACGGCGAGCAGAGCCGCCGGGGCCGATGCCTTTGCCCACGTACGCATGATGAATGCTCCTAGTGGTTCTTGGGGGGATTACCTGACAGTTCGCGGGCAGCCCGAGACCGTGCGCGCCCTCTGGATGGGGCACCGCTCAGCGAAGATCACGGGGCATGCGAACCTGTGACTGATTGACTGACTGACTGACTGGCTCGCTCGCTCGCGGAGGGGCTTCAGAGATTCGCCCACGCTCCGCCGCCGGGCCTTAGACCAGGGCCGGCCGATGACGCCTTAGATCAGTCAGGTGAGAAAGAAGGGTCGTCCGCCGCTGTACGGACGACGGGGGGCAGCACGCACGCCAGGGGGGCGCGCTGTGCCAGGAGCCGCGGGTCGAACACCGACCTCGCGACGTCCCCCATACTCGGCCCGAAGGGGCCACTGCCACCGCCATTGGGGGCCAGCCCATTGGCGCCCAGGTTTTTGGACGCGGTGGATGGATCGGGCATGCCCGGGGTCGACTGGCTGGTCAGCCCGTCGACCTTCAGGCCTGCCATCGCCTCGGCATTGTCCGTGACCGAGACGGCGTCGCCCGCCGTGGGGAAATCGCCCGATACGGGCCCGGCGGCGACCGTGGCGTGAGAGGTGTCGGCCGCCGCGGGAGCGGCGGTGAGCATCCCGAAGAGAAGAGCGAGCAGCCAGCCGGCGGCCACCAGGGCCCCAACCGCGACTGCCCGGGCGATGACCTGACCGGCGCCGGCCGCGAACCGCGCCATCCGGTCCTGCCGATCAGTGATCGCGCCCTCCGTGGGAACGGCCACGCGCACACGCCGCGCAACGAGGGACATCGCCCTCAGCTGCTGCACCGGCGTGCGTGCCACGTGACCTCCCAAGCTCCAGAACCGACCCCACCATGTGAGGCCGGTCCATGGACTCACCCCTCAACGGTCCGTAACCGTAGCAGCACCCAACGTTGTCGCAAGGGCTTTTCAGCAGAGATCCAGGAAGAGGTCAAGAACCACCGCCCCAAACCATCCCCTACCCGCTGATTGGGCACGCTTTTCTCTGGCCGGCCGGGGTTCCCCATGCTCTTCGTTGGGCCGGCGGCGAAACCAGGTATGACGCACCCCCCAGAGTTTGCTAACCTTTCTCTCGCCGACGCGGGATGACGGTCCCGCGTGCAGGCACCAAGTCCGGGTGGCGGAATAGGCAGACGCGCTAGCTTGAGGTGCTAGTGCCCTTTGCGGGGCATGGGGGTTCAAGTCCCCCCTCGGACACGTACCCTTCACCGATGTGATCCTGGTCGCTCTTGGATGCGACCAGGATCTTTCGCTTTCCGGGGTGGTAAGTCAGCTCCGCGTAGACCTTGGCCTCGCCGACGGGTTCGGCTCGCCCTAGGACGTCTGCCAGACTTCCCAGCTCACGTACCTTTCCGGCCAGCGCGTCGCGGTCGAGGCTGGCCGAGCTGGCGGATGGAAGTCGGTGGCGACAGTGTTCCAGGGCCGTGCGGCGGGACTGCTCCTCACGCATTCATCCCGCCACGCTCGCGGCGCACGCCGCCTCCTCCCGTGATCGGTTGGTGGCGTAGAGGTCCCGATCGTGCTCCTCGGCATCCGCGATGGCATTCCTGAATGCCCCTCCGGAGCACCCTCATTGCGCAGTAATTTGGTTTCACGACAAGGAGGATTTCGTGCCCGGCATGGCTCGTGAACGAGTGGCCGAGCTGCTCGATGCATCGGCGGAACCCATCGCGTCCAGCGTCTGTCGAAAGCTTCCCAAAACCGAGCTGTTGGTGGCGGTCGCTGGAGTCGGCCCGCTGCGGTTTCCCGTCTCCGATGAGCAAGCCGCCCAGTTGCGCGGGCTCGGTCACCGTGCCCGGTTCGGGCGGGGCGAGCAGACCCTGACCGATCCGGAGGTGCGCGACACCTGGGAGATTCCCAAGGAGCTGGTGCGCGTCGAGTGGACGGAGTCGTTCGCGGCAGTCCTCGACGGGATGCGCCAGGAACTGGGGTTGCCGCCGCACTGCAAGCTCACGCCGGAGCTGCACTCCATGCTCCTGTACGAGACCGGGCAGTTCTTCGTCGCGCACCAGGACTCCGAGAAGGACGATGCCATGGTCGCGACCTTGGTGGTGGCGCTGCCGTCCGCGCACACCGGTGGCGAGCTCGTCGTCGAGCATCAGGGCCAGTCCAGGAAATATCGTGGGCTGAAGACCTCGGCATCGCTGGTGGCTTTCTACGCGGACTGCCGTCACCAGGTTCTTCCCGTCACAACGGGCAACCGTGTCACCCTCACCTACAACCTCCTCCTGGCAGGAGACACCCAGGCTGCGATGGCCGAGAGTCCGCTGGTCAACAAGCTCGCGACCAGTCTTCTCGCTCACTTCGCCACCCCGGTCGTCCTGCCGTACAGCACTCGCAAGGGGAACCCGCCGACGCGGCTGGCGTACCTCCTCGACCATGAATACACAGCCCGCGGGCTGAGCTGGTCCCGGTTGAAGGGCGCCGACGCCACGCGAGGCGCCCTCCTGCGGGCCGCAGCGGAGCAGGCGGATTGCGAGATCACTCTGGCCCTTGCGGAGATCCAGGAGACTTGGGGCGCCTACGATCCTGACGAGGATGAGGATGAGTGGTACGGCGAGTATGAGGACGAGGACCCCGGTGACGAGGGCTCGGGCAGCGCGGACGACCGGGATTACGTCCTTCAGGATCTGATCGAGACGTCCACCACCCTCGCCCACTGGATCGGCCCGGAAACAGGGCGGCTCGAGGACATTGCGCTGGACATCAGCGACGCCGAGGTGGCCTCGACGACCCCGACGGCCGATATGACGCCCTACACCTCGGAGTACGAGGGATACATGGGCAACTACGGCAACACCCTGGACCGCTGGTACCGGCGGGCGGCGCTGGTCATCTGGCCACGGGGCCAGGGCTTCGCCAGCCGGGCCGAAGCGTCTCCGGGGTGGGCGCTGGACGAGCTCACGGCGATGGCCCGCGCCGGAATGAACGCGCAGGCCCGTGAAGCGGCGCGGTCGCTGGAGTCCTTCTGGCACGCCGCGGGACGTTACCCCGCCCAGGCCGAACTTCTCGGCAAGGCACTGGAAACTGCCAGGGAGCTTGACGACGCGCAGCTCGCCGTCATGCTCCTGCGGCCGTTCGCGTTGGAGCGGCTGGCCCCCGGGCACGGCCCAGCGTTCGCCGGCCTGGCGGCGCACTACGGCGGCACCTGGATCGACGGCCTGCTGCACGACTGGTCCGAGGGTTGGCGACCCGCCTCCTACGGTCTCGTCCAGGCGCCGCTGGAGTGGCTCGAGAACCTCCCCCGGCTGTGTGCCGCGCTCTCGGTGGAGGGGAGCCCGTCCACCGCGGCCGCCCGCCGTATCGTCGATCTGTCGTGGACGATGCTCGCGGGCCAGATCGGTCCTGCGCTCGACGGGCCGCTCACCTCCCGACAGGAAGCATGGCTTACCACTTTGGGCGCGCCCTGCTCCGGGATCATCGCGGCCGCGGCCCAACTCGGATCAACAAACGTGCTGGATGACGCCCACAACCTCGCGCGGACAGCCGGCCATCGGGCACACGCACTGGCGATGGCCACGTTGCGCGCCGCCGGGTCGCACCGGGCGGGCTTCGGCGAGCTGGCGATCAGCTCTGCCGAACAGATCCGGGCAGCACTGGCACAGCCGCAACGGGCGCCGGGCGACTGGTCGATCGCACTGCCCACCGGATGCGCGTGCGAGCTTTGCGAAGTGCTCGGCACGTTTCTCCGGCATCCTGAACGACGTGCTCTCGACTGGCCGCTCGCCAAGGACAGGCGCAGGCATGTCCACGCCCGGATAGATGACGCCGAACTGCCGGTCCGTCACGAGACCAGACGGCAAGGCCGCCCGTACACCCTGGTGCTGACCAAGACAGAAGCCCTCTTCGAACGCGAGAGTCTCGCCCGCGAGCGCCACCAAGTGGATCTGGCCTGGCTGACCAATGAGTGGAAGGTCTCCACCTGATCCGTCAGGGACGGCGGCAAGCCATGTGCGTCCGGTGGCGCCAGGCCTCGGACACAGACCCGTACCCCATATAGGCCGGAGCGGCTGCGTCGCACCAGCGCAGTGCCCCCGTCACCCTGGCCGGAAAGACCATGTCGGGGGTGACCGGGGGCCGGGTGGGCACGGTGGGTGCGGCTATTGGGTCTGTTCGTCACCGAAGACCGCCTTGACCAGCTGCTGCTTCACCTTCTCGAAGGCCCCGGACATGGCGACCAGGTCGAGTTCGGCTTCGCCGGTGGTCACCGAGGCGGTCATGGTCTTGCTGCCGTCGGGGGTGCTGTACATGATCGCCGCCCAGCCCCAGAAGCCGCCGTTGTGGTGGAGGAGGGTGACGCCGTCCTCGGTGGTTTCCACGAACACCCCCAGGCCGTACCCGATCGTGGGGTCGGGCTTGCGCATCTCGGCCAGGAGCGGGGCGGGCACGAGCTTGCCGGAGTTCAGGGCGGAGAAGAACGTGTGGAGATCCTTGGTGGTCGAGATCATGTCACCGGCGGCGGAGATCCAGGAGGGGTTGAAGCGGGTGGTGTCGGCCGTCTTCCACTCCTCGCCGTCCTGGTAGCGGTAGTAGCCGTGGGCGTGCGGCTCGGGGATGTCGGGTGAGGCCTCCGGCACCACTGTGCCTGACAGGGCGAGCGGGCTCAGGATGCGCGCCTCCATCTCCTCCGGGAACGTGCGGCCGGTGACCTTTTCGACCAGGAGTCTGGCCAGCACGTAGTTGGTGTTGGAGTAGCTCCAGCCGGTTCCCGGCTCGAACCGCGCCGGCTTGGACAGCGCCAGCCGTACCAGTTCCTCTGGCTTGTAGGTGTGGGACTGGTTGTCGGTCACCCACTCCTTGCCCAGGCCGGGGATTCCCGGTGCGAACGTGCCGTCGGGGTAGTACTCGCCGGTGAAGTTGAACACGCCGCTGGTGTGTTGCAGCAGCATGCGGACGGTGATGCGGCGGTCCAGCTCGTACTCGGGCAGGTGGTCGTCGACCGGGGTGTCCAGGGTGATCCGGCCTTCGGCCACCAGTTGCAGGACCAGGGTCGCGGTGAAGGTCTTGGTGGTGCTGCCGATCCGGAACAGTCCGTCGGTCGCCGGTTTGTCGGGCCGGCCGAGTTCGCGCGCTCCGGCGCTGCCGACCCATTCGCCTTGCTCGTCGTTCACGCGCAGTTGCACTCCGGTGGCCAGGCCGGAGTCGACGAACTCCTGGATGGCCTTCTGCAGTTCCGGGCGAGTCTCGTGGGTGGTGGTCATCGTGGTGCTCCTTTTGATCTGGTACGTCGGGTGAGGTGTGTTGTCAGGCGGCGTCGAGGGCCTCGGTGATCTTGCGGGTCATGTCGGCGACGGTGGGGCTGGGCTGAGCCTGGTGGGCACGGGCGGCCGCCTCGATGGCGACGATCACGGTGTCGCGGAAGTTGCCGGCCTCGGCCGGGTCCTGCTGCTTGAGCCGGCTGACGGCTTCGGTCAGGGCGGGCAGCACGCGGTCGGCCAGTTCGGCGACCGTCTTGCCGTACAGGTTGATGTCCTTGCTCTTCGCGGCGAGGACGTGCCCGATCAGGCCAGTCGCGGTGGACAGGGCGACGGAGCCGTGGGTGGCGGCCTTGTGGGGCGAGCCGGCGACATCGGCGACGGAGATCAGCGAGACGGCGCCGTAGGCGGCGGTGCGCAGGGTGGCCTTGTCCTGGTCGGTGAGGGTGACAGACATGGTGTGCTCCTTTGGATCTTTTGGGAGTTGCGGTCTTGCGGTGCTCCAAAGCATCGCCATGTGCCCTGATACCGGGTGGTCACCGTGCTGACGCGGCCGCTGACATGAAATCGCCGACTCGTCGGTGAGGGAGCCCCTTTGGCGCTCACGCGCGCCTCTTGCGGGTGTTTGTGCTGGTCATGGGGCTGCTTGGGGGCCTACACGGGTGATTTGGTGATCGACTTCCGGGTGAAAACCGGGTGACATTTCATGTCTCTTCCCGGAATGTTGTGCGGGGGCGATGAGTTTTGTCGGTGGTGCCGGTCAGTCTTTGCATGACCACAACTTCTTGTGAGACCCAAGGCTGGGATGCCAGCCGTGACCACGTCATATCCGACAATCCAGATCGAGGTTCCGTGTCCAGTCCTCAGCTCGACTCACCCGCCAAGCCAACGACCGGCGTCGCCGCAGGTCGTACTCCGGCCGTGATCCGGCTGCTGGTGCTCGCCACGTTCGTGGTCATTCTCAATGAGACGATCATGATCAATGCGATCCCGCAGCTCATGGAAGCTCTGCACATCACTGAGCAGACCGCCCAATGGCTCTCGACCGCCTTTATGTTGACCATGGCCGCTGTCATCCCGATCACCGGATGGTTCCTGCAGCGCGTGTCCACGCGCAGTGCGTACACCACCGCGATGGGTTTGTTCCTGCTGGGCACCGCGTTGGCCGCCGCAGCGCCGACGTTCGAGGTGCTGCTGGGCGCCCGGATCGTCCAGGCGTCCGGCACGGCTGTGATGATGCCGCTGCTGATGACCACGCTGATGCAGGTCGTGCCCCCGTCTGACCGCGGCCGGGTGATGGGGAATCTCTCCCTCGCCATCTCGGTCGCGCCTGCCATGGGGCCGGCGGTGTCGGGTCTGATTCTTCAGTTCGGGACGTGGCGGATGTTGTTCATCGTCGTGCTTCCCATCGCCGGGCTGATCACTTGGGGCGGACTCAAGCAGCTCAAGAACGTCGGGGAGCCGAAGTTCAGCACGATCGACTGGCTGAGCGTGGTGACCGCCGCCGCCGGTTTCGGCGGGTTCGTCTACGGGCTCAGCAGGTTCGAGAGCGGCTCGCCGGGGATGGCCGCCGCGATCGTGGGCGTCGGACTGCTCCTGATCGGTGCCTTCGTTCTTCGTCAGATGTCGCTGCAGAAGCGCGGTGTGCCGCTGATGGACCTGCGCACGCTGCGCCACCGCACGTACACCGTCGCGCTGATTCTGATGTCGGTCGCCTTCATGTCGATGCTCGGCTCGATGATCCTGCTGCCGCTGTATCTGCAGACCATCCGCGGGCTCAGCCCGCTGGAGACCGGGCTTCTGGTGATGCCCGGTGGTCTCGCGATGGGCTTGCTCGGTCCGACTGTCGGGCGGCTGTTCGACAAGTTCGGTGGACGGGTGCTGGTCATTCCTGGCTCTATCGGGATCATGCTGGCGCTGGTCGGGTTCACTCAGGTCACCATGACCATGCCGTTCTGGCAGATTCTCGGACTGCATGCTCTGCTCATGGTGAGCCTGGCGGCTCTGTTCACTCCGGTGTTCACCCTCGGGCTCGGCGCGGTTCCCTCGCATCTGTACTCTCACGGCAGCTCGATCCTGAGCACGCTGCAGCAGGTCTCCGCGGCCATCGGCACCGCGCTCGTGATCACCGTGATGAGCGCGCGGGCCGATTCGCTGAAGGCCGAGGGAGTCATCGGGACCGTCGCGCTCCTCGACGGCATGCGACTGGCCTTCATCATCGGCGCGGTGCTGTCCGTGGCCGTGGTC
Source organism: Nonomuraea endophytica (assembly GCF_014203235.1). Classification (GTDB taxonomy): domain Bacteria; phylum Actinomycetota; class Actinomycetes; order Streptosporangiales; family Streptosporangiaceae; genus Nonomuraea; species Nonomuraea endophytica. The sequence continues at coordinate 334,232 of NZ_JACHIN010000014.1, forward strand.
ATCGCCGCCCTGATCCTTCCCGCCCGATCGGACAACCCCGTCGAGCACTGACAACCACACTCCGGTGAGGGTCCGCCTGTGCGTGGCGGGCCCTCACTCGCGTCTCAAGGCTTATGTCGTACGCGTCCGTAGTCGGCCAGGGCGTGAAAGGCGGATTTGGGTTCCCATGGGAGTCCTGGGTAGGCGGTGCCCATGCCGCCGTGCTCCAGGATCTTGACGACGCCGAAGGCGGCGGTGTCGAAGTCGCGCTCAGGGCTGTCGGAGTGGGGCAGGTGCCGGTTGGCGAACGTGTTGACGAACGCCGCGTCCACCCCCGCTTCCTCGTAAATGGCGAGGAGTTCCCGCACGTACTGCGTCTGTTCGTCCTCGTCTCTGGTGACCTGGGTGTGCAGGCGCGGCCGGGCGTGCTCGTCGTACTTGACGATGGAGTCGCCGCGGCCGCCCAGCGCGGCGGCTCCTCGGTGGGTGGCGCAGCCGAACTCGGTGACGGCGAACGGCTTGCCCTGCGCGACCTGCGCCCGCAGGCCCTCCAGCCAGGCGGGTGGCGTGGTCGCGTCGCGGTATCCGGCGTCGGTGGCGATGACGTCGAACGGTGTCCAGTCGACCCCTTCAAAAGGGAGCGAGGCGTAGCCGACCTGACCGCCGAAACGTTCGCGCACTCCGGCCACGGCCTCCTTGAAGAAGGCGTTGATCGCGCTGTGCAGGGCGGGGAGGGCGGCGCGCATGCGCTCGGGGTCGCTCAACAGGCCCAGACGCTCCTCCAGGGTGTCGCCAGGCAGGAAGCCGCTGGTGAACAGGCTGATCTCGGACCCGGTGAGCAGGACGACGCGCGCTCCTGCCCGGCGCAGGCGTTCGGCTCGTTCGGCGGCGTCCAGGAGGAACGCCATCAGCTCTTCCTGGGTCAAGCCGTTGGTGAACGGCGAATACCAGATCTCCAGGCCCGCTTCCGTGGCGTGCCGGGCGGCGGTTTCCAGGCGGTCCTGGACGCCTCCGGTGATGCGTACGGCGTCGCAGCCCAGGTCGTCGCGGATGATCCGCATTTCCCGGCGGACTATGCCGGGGTCGAAGGGCTCGTGGGTGGTGGATCCGGCGGAGGTGAAGCCGGTGTCGTAGGTGATTCCGTAGGCGCGCATCAGAAGTCCATCTCCCCGCCACTCGGAACGGCCGTGGTTTTCTCCGGCTTCTCGGCGATGACGGCCTCGGTGGTCAGGAACAGCGCCGCGATGGAGGCGGCGTTCTGCAGCGCCGAGCGGGTGACCTTGGCCGGGTCGAGGATGCCCGCGTCGAACATGTTGACGTACTCGCCGGTCGCCGCGTTGAGACCCTCACCCGGGGTGAGGTTGCGCACGCGCTCGACCACGACGCCGCCTTCGAGACCGGCGTTGACCGCGATCTGCTTCAGCGGCTCCTCCAGCGCCTTCTTCACGATCGCCGCACC
>NZ_JACHIN010000015.1:0-12397 GCF_014203235.1 Nonomuraea endophytica
CGACCGCACCAACCACCGAGCGGCCATCGCCATCGACGTCCTTACCGAACCCGAATCGACAACCGCCCAAGCGCCTTAACTACCCGGCATTGGGGTTAGGGGGTGGGTGGGGTTAGGGGTGGGCAGGTGGGGGTGAGGTCGAGGCGGGCCAGGGTGCGGCCGACGAGGGCCCAGGCCTTCCAGGAGCCGGGTTCGAAGTGGAGTTGCGGGTTGGTGTACCAGTCGTCGCCCAGCCCCGCCGCCACCGGCTTGGCCTCGGTGTCCAGCAGGTAGGCGTTGCCCCCGCCGAAGAAGGCCGAGGTGAACACCCGGCCCCGGTGCACGGTCAGCTCGCCGTACCCGGAAAGGGCGCCCTGGTGTTTGACGGTGCGGGTGGCGAGGTCGAGGGCGATCCAGGCGCCGGAGTTGCGCTTGTAGACCCCGTAGATCAGGCCACGATGCACCTTGATGTCCTGAAAAGTGCGGAAATCAGCGACAGGCTCGACCTGCCAGAGGATCTGGCGCCTTTTCAGGTCGAAGGCGGCGATGGAGGCGGCCGTCCGGGTCGGTGGGGTGCCGCCGCCGCCCAGCACGTCGCCGCCCAGGTAAACGATGCCGCGCACGGCGTCCAGGGACAGGCTCATGAGGCTCTGGTCCGGCATGACCCCGACGTAGACATCCTTGGCGCCCGTGTCCGGATCCACGATCGACAGCGCGCCGTTCAGCCTGGCGCCGAGCGGGGCCGAGGCGACCAGGAGCTTGTCGCGGACCGGGTCGTACTCGATGTCCCACGGCCGCGCCTGGTCGTGCCCCAGGTAGCCGAGGCTGCGCAGCTTGTCGGTGCGGATGTCGATCTCGAGGATCTGGCCGCTGGGGTAGATGGCCGCGTAGATCTTGTTCCCGCGCCGCACCAAGTCCTTGGGCTCGCCGGGGACCCGGAAGCGGCGTTGCTTCCCGGTACGCAGGTCGCGCACCTCCATGGAGAAGTGGCCGCCGATGTACACGGCCCGGTTGGGCACGAGCAACATGCTTTGGACGCGCTCGGCCCCCGCGGGCAGCCCCGCGTCGATCAGGTCGGTGAACTCCGACTTCCCGGTACGCAGGTCCAGCCACCACATCCCGCCGCTGCCCGAGAAGCCGGTCAGCGTGCCGGCGCCGGTCAGGACCAGGCGGCGGGTCTCGTCCTCCTGCGACGGCGGGTCGGCCACCCGGGTGGTGGCGGCGTCGCCGGTGCGGTAGCGGTGCACGGCGCCGTCGGGCCGGGAGGTGCCGTAGACGGTGCCGTCCGGGGCGGAGACGAGCGCGTCGAGCGGGGCCGAGGCGGCGGTGCGCAGATCGGAGCCGTCCTTGCGGACGTCGATCAGCGTGGAGCCGCTGACCGCGAGCACCCGGTCGCCGTGCTCGGCCACGACGCCGATGCCGCCCGTGCCCTGGGCGAGCTGCCGGACGGTGCCGTCCTGGCGGTTGATCGCCATGAGCTTGCCCTTGTCGAGCAGTCCCGCGTAGACGTGGGTGGCGTCGGCTGCCAGCGCCCTGACGTATCGCTCCCCGGCGGCCAGCACCCCGAAGTTCCTGACGCCGGCCGTGGCCGGGTCGTACTCCCAGACGCGACCGTCGGGGTAGGTCCCGGCGTACAGCTTGCCGTCGGGCGCGGCGGCCAGGCTCCACACGAAGCCGCCGCTCCTGCCGAAGGAGTGCAGGTGCTTCACCTCACCGGTGGCCAGGTCGAAGCTATACAGATCGGGCACGGGATACGTCCCGACGTACACCTTTCCGCCGGAGATCGCGGTGGCCCATCCGCCTTCCGGCTCGCCGGTCGCGGGGCCGTCCGGGAGCGTGACGCTCCTGACCACCTTGCGGGTGCTCAGGTTGATCTCGGCGAGCACCGGAGGTTTCTGGCCGCGCGTCACGACATAGGCGTGATCGTCCTGTACGGCCGCGCCGACGATCGCCCCGGTCACCGAGGCGGGCCCGAACGTCTCGACCCGCGTCCCGTCGCACCTCCCGGGCTTCGGGCCGGGCGGCGCGGCGTGGGATGGCAGGGGGGCGGCGAGAGCGAGGGCCAGCACGGCGGCCGCGATCGCGGAAAATGCGCGCATGGGAGGCTTTCTGCGAGTGGGGGTGAGCGGATGCACCGATTGCTCAAATTTCTTGCTCAATTTTGGCCCAGACCGTAATGTTCTGAGCGCGAATAGTCAATGGAGGCGGTTGTGACGGCGTTCGACGCGCGCGAGCTGATCGGCGAACTCACGGTGACCCTCGACGTGGACGTGCTGGTCGGAGCGTACGCCGACCGCGACGGCCCGCCCGGCGACCCGGCGTCGGTCCTGGGCACGCTCGCCGAACATGGCATCCGGGCCGGGGCGGTGGCGTCGCTGCGGGCGGCGTTGTTCGACATGCGCACGGGCAACGACGAGGTGCTGGCGCTGCCGGACGTGGTCCCGGTCGGCGCCGTCGACCTGCGCGACCCCCTCGGCGCGGTGCGCGAGATCGAGCGCCTCGTGCCGCTGGGCGTGCGGGCGATCCGGTTGTTCCCCGACGAGCAGGGGGTGGAGGCCGGGTTCCCGTCGGTGCGGCACGTGGCGCGCAAGGCGGCGGAACTCGGGCTGACCGTGCTCACGGGCGGGGACGTGCGCAGGTTCTGGCAGCCGTTCGCCGGGCTGGGCGCGACCGTGGTCTTCCTGGACACGCACTTCTACCACCTGGGCGACTTCCTGGTCGTGGCCGCCGACGAGCCGGGTTTTCACACCTCGACCCGGCTGCTCAACTCCCCCGACGCGCTGGAGACCGTACCGGCTGAGCGGCTTCTGTACGGCTCGCGCACCCCGCACTACGAGCCCGTCGTCCCGCTGCTGCGGCTGGCGACCAGCGGGCTGAGGCCCGAGGAGATCGCCGCGGTGGCCGGCGGCAACGCGAGGAGGCTGCTCGGATGATCATCGATGTGCACGCGCACTGGGGCCCGTGGTTCTTCACCATGGACGTGGCCGCGCTCAACCACGCCGCCATGGACCGCTACGGCATCGGCCGCTCGATCGTGTCGGCCACCGAGGCGGTCATCTACGACCCGGCCACCGGCAACCGCGCGCTGGACGGCTGGCTGGCCACGACCGACCGCCACTACGGCTACGTCACGATCAACCCCCGCCGCCTGGAGCAGGCGGAAAAGGACCTTCGCGAGTACCTGCCCACCGGCCGGTTCAAGGGCGTCAAGATCCACACCGACTACACCCGCTCCCCCGCGGACTCCCCGCAGACCCGCGAGGCGCTCGCACTGGTCGCCGCGCACGGCGTGCCCGCGCTGGTCCACACGTGGGGCCCGACCGTCCTCGACCTGGCCGCGACCTGCCAGGACACCCCCGGGCTCAAGGTCATCGCCGGGCACATGGGCGCCGACGGCCACCGCCACGCCATCGAGGCCGCGCGCGGCTGCGACCGCCTCTACCTGGAGCCCTGCTACTCCCACGCGCCCGCCCGCCGCATCGCCGAGGTGGCCGCGGCGGTGAACCCCGACCGGCTGCTGTTCGGCACCGACTCCACGCTCATCGACCCGGCCTCCGCGTTCGGCGCGGTCGCCGCCGCGCGGCTCGACCCGGAGACCGCCGAGAAGGTCGCCTGGCGCAACGCCGCGGCCCTGTTCGACCTGCCCGTCTGACATCGCGCGCGGGCCCGGCCCGCCCGTCCGACATCCCCCTGCCACCCGGCCGCACCCTCGCCGGAGCAAATTACGGCCCAGACCGTTACCTCAAGGAGCAAGCGCATGATCCCCCGCCGACGTTTCCTCCAGGCCGCCGCCGCCTCGACCGCCGCCCTCGCCTTACCCGCGGCACCGGCCATGGCCGCGGCGGCCCCTGCGGAGGGCACGCTCACCAACCTGGGCCCGGCCAGCGTGGCCAGCCCGCTGGGCAACGGCGAGTTCGTGGGCGACGTGCTCTACATGGGCTCGCGCGGCCTGTCGCCCAACGTGGTCGGCGCCTGGGACCTCAACCAGGACAAGATCACCGCCCACCACGACATCCCCACCGGCGTCGGCGTCTGGGCGATGTGCAAGTCCGGCACCGACGTCTACGTCGGCACCCACTCCCGCTCCGACCTGTACAAGATCGACACCCTGACCGGGATCACCACCAAGCTCGCCGAGTATCCCGACCACTTCATCTGGACCATGGCCGCCGCCCCCGACGGCAAGATCTACATGGGCATGTCGGAGCCGGGCCGCGTGGTCGAGTACGACCCGGCCACCCAGACCAGCCGCGACCTGGGCCAGCCCGCGCCCGGCGAGGCGTACGTGCGCAGCATCCAGGCCGACCACCAGTACGTCTACGCCGGCGTCGGCGCCAACGCCCACCTCATCGCCATCGACCGCCGCACCGGCGACAAGCGCGAACTGCTGCCCGCCGAGCTGGCCGACCGCGACTGGGTCTCCAGCATGGCGAGCAACGACACGCATGTGGCCGGCGGCCTCAACTCCACCGCCGAGCTGGTCGTGATCGAGAAGGCGAACCCGGCCAACTACAAGATCGTCAAGGCGTCGGCGCCCGGCGAGAAGTACACCGTCGCCGTGCTCATCTTCGACGGCTGGGTCTACTTCGCCGGCCGCCCCTCCGGCACCGTCTACCGCCACGAGCTCGCGAGCGGCAAGAGCGAGGTGCTCGGCGTGCCGTTCCCCGAGGCGCAGACGGTCCGCATCCTGGAGCACAAGGGCAAGGTCTACGGCCTGCAGGACAGCGGCGTCTTCGTCTACGACCCCGCCACGGGCGCCATGGACTACCTCAGCCACGTGCAGCGCGGCTTCCGCGCCGCGGCCGAGGCGCCGATGTCCGTGCACTCCGACGGCAGGACCGTCTACGTCGGCGGCAAGAGCGGCGCCGACCTGCACGACCTGGCCACCGGCAAGGTCACCAGGCTGCCCATCCCCGGCGAACCGAAGACCATGATCACGGTACGCGGCACCACGTACCTGGGCGTCTACACCCAGGGCGCCCTGTACGCCCACAAGGCCGGGCAGCCCGAGGCCAGGCTGCTGTTCCGCACCGGCCACAACCAGGACCGCCCCAAGGACCTGGCATACGACCGCCTGACCGGCCTGATCGCGATGCCGACCCAGCCGGAGCCCGGCCACCAGAACGGCGCCCTCGACGTCTACGACCCCAGGACCGGCAAGCTCGACACCTACCGCCCGGTCGTGGACCGCCAGACCGTCTTCTCGGTCACCGCCTACCTCGGCACGCTCTACTGCGGCACCAGCACCCAGGAGGGACTCGGCTCACCGCCGGTCACCCCCACCGCGAAGCTGGCCGCCTTCGACCTGCGCACCCGCACGGTCAAATGGCAGCTCGAACCGCTGCCCGGCATCGCCGCCGTCACCGACCTCGCCCACACCCCGCTGGCCGTCTACGGCATCACCAACACGGGCGTGCTGTTCGAGTACCACCTGCTGAAGCGGAAGATCACCCGCACGCTCAAGGTCAGCGAGCGCGGCGGCGACCTGCTCATCGCCGGTTTCACCGCCTACACCAGCGACGTGAACGCCGTCTACCGCGTCGACCTGCGCGCCTGGACGGTCAAGAAGATCGTCACCGGGCTGGCGAGCGACTGGTTCGGCGGCGGCTCAAAGCTCAACATCGCCCCCGACCACCGGTCCCTGTTCGCCATCAAGGGCCGCGACCTGGTCAGCGTGGCGATCTCGCCGTACCGGTGAGGATGTTCTTGACGCTGAGCGGCTCCGACCCCAGGTCGGGGCCGTACAGGTCGTGGGCGTGGGTGGCCGGGATGCGGCCCTCCTCGGCGGCCAGCCACAGCATGCGCTGGACGTAGCCCTCCATCGGCTCGGTGAACGTGGCCTCGGCCAGGCGGTCGAGACGGGCCGACGCGTCCTCGAAGGCCCGCAGGTCAGAGTCCTGGTAGGCGCGCAGCACGTCGGCGGTGACGCCCACGTGCGCCGCCGCGAGACCGACCAGGGCGGCTTCGGCCCCCCACAGCAGCGACGGGCCGAACATGCGGTCCTCGCCGGTGATGGCCAGCCGGCCCGCCGCGCGGGTGATGGCGATCGTGCGCTGGCAGGCCATGGCGTCCGACAGCAGCGCCGCCTTCAGCCCGGCCACGCCCGGCAGCGCCACCAGCGCGCGCAGCACGTCCGGCGGGCAGGGCAGGCTGTAGAGGTCGAAGGCGATCAGGGGCACCCCGGTCGCCTCCCACACGGCCCGGTGCTCGGCCACGCGGTCGCCGGGCGACGGGAACGGCATGAGCGCCGCGGCCCCCGCCTCCGCCGCCGCTCTGGCCTGCGCGACGACGTCCGTACTCCCGACACCCCCTACACCGACCACGACGGGCACGCTGAGCGCGACCGCGCGCTCGACGACGGCGGCGCGCACCCCTTCGTTCAGGTACGGCCCGCGCCCCGTGTGGGCCAGTACCGCCAGCCCGCCGGCCCCGTCGGCGACCAGCCCGGCGAGGTAGGCGGAGACCAGGTCGAGGTCGACCTCGCCCGCGGTGGTCATGGGGGTGGCCGCGGCGGCGACCAGCGTCCCGCGCAGGCGCTCGCGCAGGTCGGCCGCGCGTGGGTCGATTGCCGTGCTCATGTCGCACCAGCCTAAGGGTTACTTCAACCCGGTCATCGCGATGCTGTTGACGAGATAGCGCTGAAGCAGGAAGAAGACGGCCAGGCAGGGCACCACCGAGATCGCCGCGGCGGCCATCTCCATCGACTGCGGGAACTGCTCGCCGCGCAGCGAGGACAGGCCGACGGTGAGCGTGCGCATCTCCTCGCTGCTGGTCGCCACGAGCGGCCACAGGAAGTCGTTCCAGTGCCACAGGAAGACGAAGACGCCCAGCGTGGCCAGGATCGGCTTGGTGAGAGGCACCACGATCTGCAGGTAGATACGCCATTCCGGGGCGCCGTCCACCTTGGCGGCCTCGAACAGCTCGTCGGGCAGGTCGCGGATGAACTGCCGCATGAGGAACACGGCCTGGGAGTTGGCCAGCGTGGGCACGATCAGGCCCCAGAAGGTGTCCGCGCCGTTCAGGTCGGAGATCAGGATGAACAACGGGATCAGGGTGGCCTGGAACGGCACCATCATCGTCGCCAGGAACGCCCACATCAGCGCGTCGCGGCCGGGGAAGCGCTTCTTGGCGAAGGCGTAGCCGGCCATGGAGGCGGTCAGCAGGATGATGACCACGGAGACGGCGGCGTAGATGAAGGAGTTGAGCGTCCAGCCGAGGAAGCCGGATGAGGTCAGGTTCGTGACCAGGTTGTCCAGCGTGAGCGACTCCGGCCACTGGTGCGGCAGGGTCGGCTCGTTCTTGGGGCTGAGCGCCAGCACCAGCATCAGCAGGAACGGGCTGACGGTGAGCACGGCGACGAGCCCGAGCAGGAGGGCGAACGGCCATTGCCGGCCGCTCCTGCGCCGGGACTTGGCCGCCCGCGCGGGCGCCGCCTTCACCGGCTTGGTCTCGGTAATCGTCATGTGTTGCTCCGATCGAGCAGACGGCGCTGGATCATCGAGACGATGAAGACCAGGACGAACAGCACGATGCCGATCGTGGCCGCGTACGCCACGTTGAAGTTCCCGAAGCCCTGGTCGTAGAGCGCGTAGATGAGGTTGTAGCTGGCCCGCGACGGCCCGCCGCCGGTCATCACGTAGATGACGTCGAAGGCCTGGAACGCCCCGATCGTCTCGATGACGATCACGAAGAACAGGGCGGGGCGCAGCAGCGGCAGCACGATGCTGCGGAAGCGCTGCCAGGCGTTGGCGCCGTCGACGCGGGCGGCCTCCAGGTACGAGGACGGGATCGACTTCAGCCCGGCCAGCAGGATGAGCATCGAGTAGCCGAAGCCCTTCCACACCGAGACCGTGGCCAGCGCGGGCAGGACCAGCGCGGTGTCGTCGAGGAAGCCGACGGGACCCAGGTCGATCTTGGCGAGCAGGCCGTTGATGAAGCCGTCGAACTCGTACATCCACCGCCAGATCACGCCCGCGAAGACGAAGCTGGTCACGTAGGGCAGGAACAGCGCGCTCCGGAAGATCCCCTTCATGAAGATGACGGAGTTCAGCAGCAGCGCCGTGCCGAGCGAGACGAGCAGGGTCAGCGGAACGTAGATCGCCACGTAGACGATCGTGACGCGCAGCGCTCCCATGAAGATCGGATCGTCGAAGAGCCGGGCGTAGTTGGTCACGCCGACGAAGCTCCAGCTCCCGCCGAGCTGGTAGTCCGTCACGCTCAAGCCCGCCGCGCCCAGCGAGGGAACGAACCGGAAGATCACGAAGAGCACGAGCATCGGCAGGACGAACAGCAACCCGGTGATGGGGTCGCGCAGCCGGTGTCGCACAGGTTCACGCCTTTCACAAAGGGGTGGGGAGGCCGCCGGGCGGCCTCCCCGAGTACATCAGCCCGTGGCCGCGAGCTGGTCGTCGACCAGCTTGGCGGCGTCGTCGAGCGCCTGCTGGGCGGTCTTCTTGCCCTGCAGCGCCGACTGGAGCTCCGGCGCGAGCGCGGTCATCACCTGGCGGGCGGCCGGGTGCGTGTCACCGGGGAAGGCGAACTCCAGCGACTTCTCGAACTCCTTGGCCAGCGGCGACGCGCTCGTCGGCGAGGCGTCGGTGCGGGCGGTGAAGTAGCCGGACTCGGTGGCGAGCTGGGTCGCGACCTCGGCCGAGCCCAGGTAGGCGGCGAACTTCTTGGCCGCGTCGGCGACCTTGGACGCCTTGGCCAGCACGACGCCGCCGGGGATGCCGAAGGCCACCTTCTTGGCGCCTTCGATCGGGCCGCCGACGACCACGTTCTCCTCGCCGACGCCGGCGCCGAGCTGCGTGGCGCCGATCGGGGCCGCGGCGTGGTACATGGCGACCTTGCCCTGGGCCAGCGGGCTGCCCTCGATCACGTTGGCCAGCGTCGCCGCGTTCGCCGGCAGGCCGCCGGCCTTCTGCAGGTCGAGCAGGAACTGCAGCGACTTGACGCCCTCGGGGCCGTTGAAGGCCGCCTTCTTGCCGTCGGCGGAGAAGACGCTGCCGCCGTTGGCCCACAGGATCGGGTAGAAGCTGAGGTTGAGCGAGGTCTCGGGGGCGCCGGGGTAGAGCAGGATCGGCGTCTTCTTGGCGGCCAGCTTCGGCGCGGCGGCCAGCACCTCGTCCCAGGTCTTGGGCACTTCGGTGACACCCGCGTCGGTGAGCAGCTTCTTGTTCCAGATGGGCGCCGTGATCGTCTGGTAGATCGGGACGCCGTAGAGCTTGCCGTCGACGCTCAGCGCGGTCAGCGCGTTGGGGCGGAACGACGCCTTGTCGGCGGCGATCGCGTCGTCGAGGGGGGCGACGGTGTCCTGCTTGACGTACTGCGGGATCTGGTCGGGGCCCAGCAGAACCAGGTCGAATCCCTTCTTGGAGGCCAGCGCCGCCGTCACCTTCTGCTGGCGGCCGTCCCAGGGCTGCTGCTCGATCTTGACGTCGATGCCGGCGTTCTTGGCCTCGAAGTCCTTCTCGACCTTGTCCCAGAACGCCTTGCTCTTGGCCTGGTCGTCGATGACGGGGTACATCCACATCGTCACCGTGCTCTTGCCGCTGTCGGATCCGCCATCGGATCCACCGCATCCGGCGAGCGTCACTCCCAAGGCGGCCGCGAGGCCGGCTACCGCTACCTTCCTCATGGGCCTTCCTTTCTTCGTAATACCGGTCTAGACCGAAACCTAGCGATCGGGAGAACAGGGGGTCAATGCCTGATACATGACCGTAACTAGGCGGGCCTCCTGGATATCGGTCATCGGCAGTGCGCCCGCACACTCGCGGAGATCGCCGCCACGTGCTCGCCGGTATAGTTCTCGTTCCAGTCGATGACCAGGAGCGTATCTCCGACCAGCCGCTCCGCCTCGGGGCAGGCGGCCGCCTGGTAGCCCTCCAGCGGGTAGTACGAACTCCCGTAAATGGGAGCATTCAGGACCGGCGCGTGGTTGAGGGTCTGGGTCAGGTATCCGGCCCGTGCCGGAATCCCGTCCTCGCGCAGCTTCTCCGCCACCTCGCGGGCCTCGCCGCCCGGGAAGACGAGCGGGAACAACCACCACGCGTGGCCGTCCGGGCGCGGCAGCCGTACCCGCTCCAGGCCCTGAAGCTCCTCGATCAGCTGTACGGCGGTGCGGCGGCGGTCGGCCAGCACGCCGGGCAGCTTGGCCAGCTGGGCACGGGCCACCGCGCCCTGCAGTTCGGTCATCCGGTAGTTGAGGCCGAGGCTCTCGTGGGAACGGCCGCGCGCGCGGTCCCAGCCCTTGTCGGCGAACAGGCGCATGCGCCTGGCCAGCTCGTCGTCGTCGGTGAGGGTCAGGCCGCCGTCGCCGCAGGTGATGTGCTTCCACTGCTGGAGGCTCAGGGTGCCGACGTCGCCGACGGTGCCCGCGTAGCGGCCGCCGGGCAGGTCGGTCAGCCACGCCTGGGCGCAGTCCTCGATCAGGGCCAGGCCGTGATCGTCGGCCAGCGCGCGGAACTCGGCCATCGGGGCCGGGGCGCCGAACAGGTGGACCACCATGATCGCCCGGGTGCGGGGGCCGATGAGCTTGGCGACGGAACCGGGATCGAGAATGCCGGTGCAGGGGTCCACGTCGGCGAAGACAGGGACGGCGTTCTGCGCCAAGATGGGGGCCACCGTGCCGAAGTCCGTGATCGGTGTCGTGATGATCTCGTCCCCGGGGTCCGGTGCGGCCGCCACTACCGAGAGATGGAGGGCCGCCGTGCCGGAGCCGCACGCGATGGCGTGGCGGGAGCCGTACATCCGCGCGATCTCGGCTTCGAGCGCGCGCACCTCCGTCCCCCAGACGGAGCTGAGCATGCCGGAGCGGATCACCCGCTCCAGCGCCGCGATCTCCTCGTCACCGAGGGTACGGCCGGCGGATTCGGCCATGCTTGGAAACTTGAGAGTCACAAGTTAACCTTTCGGTCTTGACCGTAATAGTGAAGAAGGAGGCGAGGGTGGGTATCGTCATCGGGGTCGTCGGCCCGCATGATCTGGTCGACGACGTCGCGGCCACCTGCGAGGAGCAGCCCGGGGTGAGCGCGCTGCGCCTCGACTACGACCACGAGTCGCAGGCCCCCGCCATCGTCGAGGCCCACGCCAACGCCGTGGAGGGCTGGCTGTTCACCGGCATCGTCCCCTACATGCTGGCCCGCGACGCCGACATGCTCTCGCGGCCCGCCTCGTTCGTGGACTACTCCGGCGCCACGCTGCTCAGCGGCCTGGTACGGCTGCAGCACGAAGGCTACGACGTCACCCGGCTGTCCATCGACACGCTCGCGCCGGCCGACGTCACCGCCACGTTCACCGAGGCGGGACTGCCCACCGACCAGCTGCGCACGCTCGGCTACCGGCCGGAGATGACCTCCAAGAAGGCCATCGCCTTCCACCGGCGCGGGCCAGGACACCCGGTGATCACCTGCCTCAGCTCGGTGCACGAGGCGCTGCGCGAGGAGATGCACGTGCTGCGGCTGGCGCCGTCGGTGCACTCGGTGCGGGTGGCGCTGCGCCAGCTCCTGCTGACCGCGGAAGGCCAGGCGCAGGAGGACGCGCAGATCGCGCTCGGGCTCATCGAGGTCGACGGAGAGGACGGGCTGCTGCGCGAGGCCACCGCGCTCGGCGGCACGCTGGCCGGGTTCCGCGGCGGCACCCATCTGCTGGTGACCACCCGCGGCCCGCTGTACGACGCGACCGGCGGGTTCACCGGGCTGCCCATGCTCGGGCGGCTGGCCGCCGGCGGCCGGGTGGTGCGGGTCGGCTTCGGCCTTGGACGCAGCGCCGCCGAAGCCGAGAGCCTGGCGCGCCGGGCCCTCGCCCGTGCGCGGCGGATCGGGGACGTGGCCGCGGTGCTGTCGCTGCGGGCCGACACCGACATCGTGCTGGAGTCGGTGACCAGCACGCCGGCCGGTGAACAGAACCTGTCCGTGCTGGCCCGGCGGGTCGGGCTGTCGGTGCCCACCCTGGAACGGCTGCTGGAGGCGCGGGACGCCTCCGGGGGTGAGCCGCTGACCACGCGGGAGATCGCGGAACGGCTGGCCGTACAGCAGCGGACCGCCCGCCGGATGTTGCACCGGTTGGAGCTCGCCGGCCTGGCCGAACGCACCGGCAACCTCACCAGTGGCAGCAGCGGCCGCCCCCTCACCCTCTACCGCCTCACCCTCTAGCCCAAGACCCCCAACCCCAGGGCGTGTAAGCCCAGGGGATGTCAGAGCCGGGGACGTCAACCCAGGGGATGTCCACCCAGGGGATGTCCACCCAGGGGATGTCCACCCGGGGGATGTCAGCTCTGGGGATGTCCGACCGTGGGTGGTCAGACCCTGGGACGTCAGACCCTGGGACGTCAGACCCAGGGACGTCAGACCCAGGGACGTCAGACCCAGGGACGTCAGACCCAGGGACGTCAGACCCAGGGACGTCAGACCCAGGGACG
>NZ_JACHIN010000015.1:12496-39732 GCF_014203235.1 Nonomuraea endophytica
GGGACGTCAGACCCAGGGACGTCAGACCCAGGGACGTCAGACCCAGGGACGTCAGACCCAGGGACGTCAGACCCAGGGACGTCAGACCCAGGGACGTCAGACCCAGGGACATCAGCCCTCGGGCTGACATGCCTAGGGCTGACAACCCTCGGACTGACAACCCAGAGGGTGTCAGCCCACAAGGCGTGCGACCCGGGGAGGTTGAGCCACGGGTGAGGCGGCCTTGGGTGAGGCAGTCTCGGGTGGAGCGGTCTCGGGTGACTTTCCCCCGGGTGAGGCCGTCCCGGGTGAGACGGTCTCGGGTGGGGTCGTCCTGGGTGAGGTCGTCCCGGGTGGAGGACTGCTGGGTGGAGGACTGCCGGGTGGAGGACTGCTGGGGGTGGGCGTGGTGGAGCCCCGGTGCCGGGATGCGGCGCCGGGGCTCGGGGAAGTTCTCTAGGAAAGCCACCGGTCCAGGCCCTCGGCCACGAACTCGTCGTCCCGCAGCCACGGGTACGCAGCCCACACCCGGTCGATCTCGGCCAGCTGCCCCGGCGACAGGTCCTCCTCCGGGTCCAGGCACCAGCGCCCGGCCAGCAGCCCCTGCCGCCGCAAAATCTCGTGGATGCCCGGAATGCACCCATGGAACCCATTGGCCGAGTCGAAGATGGCCGCGTTCGCGTCGGTCAGGTGGCCGTCGAGGCTCAGCAGGCGGCGTACCGCCTCGTCGTCACCCCCGCGCGCCCGCCGCGCCTCCTCCAGCAGGCCGACGGCCTTGCGCACCCACACCGCCCACTGCCCGAGCAGCCCGCCGACGAACTCCACCTCGACCTCGCGCCCGTCCACGATGACCCGGTGCGAGGTGATCAGGTCGGCCAGGATGTGGTCGTCGTTGCCGGTGTAGAGCGCCACTTCGTCGGAGCGCCCTGCCCTCACCACACCGTGCAACACGTCGAGGGTCCGATAGCGGTCGAAGGGCGCGACCTTGATCCCGACGACGGATTCGATGCCGGCCAGGCGGGTCCAGAAGTCCCTGGACAACGTCCGGCCGCCCACGGCGGGCTGCAGGTAGAAGCCGATCACCGGCAGCACCTCGCCCACCGCCCGCGCCCGCTCGATGAGCGCGTCCTCGTCCAGCTCGGCGTAGGGGCTGAGCAGGACCATGTGGTAGCCCAGCGTCCTGGCCAGCTCGGCCTCGGCGACGGCCTGCGCGGTCGGCCCGGTGGCCCCGGCGACCAGCACGACCTCGCGCTCCGCCTCCCGCGAGGTCTCCGCCGCGAGCTCCAGCACCGGCGCCAGCAGCGGCGTGCCGTGGATGGCGAACTGCGTGGTGTGCACGCCCACGGCCAGCCCGCCCGCGCCCGCGTCCACGTAGTAGCGGGTCAGCGCCCGCTGACGGCGCTCGTCGAGCTTCCTGCCCGCGTCCAGCGCGAGCGGGTGCGCCGGGATGACCAGACCGCGCTTGAACAGGTCGCGCACGGACGTGTGAGCATCTGGAGCCGTGCTGAGCACGTGATTTCCCCCTTGGTCGAAGAGCATGCTGATCAGAACCGGCCGTCGCGCCGCTCGAACTTGGTCGGCTTGCCGAGCAGCGGCCCGCCCTCTGACACCCAGCGCGCCGTGTGCTCGATCAGCTCGGCCGGCGTCAGCTCCGGGTAGCCGAACAGGCGGTGGCACTTGCCGGCGTTCGACAGCAGCGCGGTGGGCGCCTCCTCGCCGACGAGGATCGGCTCCTTGCCGATCGCCCGGCCGAGGTCCCGCGCCGCCTGCCGCACCGAGATCAGCTCGGGTCCGGTCAGGTTCAGCAGGTACGGCGGCGCGTCCGCGTGCAGCAGCGCCCGGAGCGTCACCTCGTTGGCGTAGCCCTGCCAGACGACGTTGACCTGCCCGGTGGCCAGGTCGATGGGCTCGCCGGCGACGATCTTCTGCGCGAGGTCGACCAGCACGCCGTAGCGCATCTCGACCGCGTAGTTGAGCCGGATGAGGGCCAGGCGGGTGCCGTACTTCTCGCTGAAGTGCTCCATGACGCGCTCGCGGCCGAGGCAGCTCATCGCGTACTCGCCGACCGGGTCCGGCTTGGTCTCCTCGGTCGCGCCGCCGCTGGTGACGGGGGCGAGCGGGTAGACGTTGCCGGTGGAGAGGGCGGCGATCCTGCTGTGCCTGAACCGGTCGGCGACCCGGCCGGGCAGGTAGGAGTTGGTGAACCAGGTCGCGTGCTCGGCGCCCTGGGTGCCGAACTTGGCGCCGACCAGGAAGACGACGTTCTCGACGTCGGGCAGGTCGCGCAGCGCTGCCTCGTCGGCCACGTCGGCGCTGACCACGGTGGCGCCCTCCGAGGTCAGCGCGTCGGCCAGGCCGGGCTCGGAGAACCTGGACACCGCCACGACCCGCTTGTCGCCCCGCGTGGCGTTGAGCGCCAGCCTGACCAGGCTGGGGCCGAGCTTTCCGCCCGCGCCCAGGATCATGATGTCGCCGTCGAGCCTGGCCAGGTCGTCGACGAGCCCCGCGCTCGGTCGCGCCAGCCGCTCTTCGAGCTCCGATACCGTCCGCACCCCGAACTCCTCTCATTTACGGTCCAGACCGTAACTATCGGAGTCTTGCCCTGTCAATGGGTAGGGACCGCTTCGCGCGCCGAAATCAGCACTTCGAGGATGGCGCGGGTCTGCTCCCAGGGCACCGGGCTGGGCGCGCCGCCGACCATGTCCAGGAACGCGTCGACCGTCCCCTCGTAGCCGAGGCCCTTCAGATGGTCGTCGCCCGCCTCGATGGCGATCTCCCTGGAGCCGTCGCGGGTGTGGACGGTGACGGTGTACGCCTCGTCCTCGGAGACCCCGATGATCTCCACCGTGCCGGTGATCCCGCTCCCCCACCGCAGCGCCATCACCCCGGTGTCCTCCGAGCGCAGGCCGTCGTAGTGGCGTACGGCACCGGCCGCGCCGGCCAGCCGTACATCGGGACCGAGCAGCGCGACCAGCAGCTCCACCCCGTGCACGCCCATCGTCACGATGGTCCCGCCGCCCTGGCCGGGCGTGTCCTGCCACGGGTTGTAGCCGGTCGCCCAGATCCCCACGTCGTGCCGTACGGTGGCCCGCACCGCCAGCACCTCCGCCGGATCCACGCGCACTCCCGCGAAGGCCGGCGCGAAGCGCAGCACCGACGTCGACAGCACCCGGTCGGTGATGTCCAGCCGGTCCAGCGCGTCCAGCTGCTCCCTGGAGGCGGCGGCCGGCTTGTTCATGAAGACCGGCGCACCGGTCCGCAGCACCGCGCCGAGCGCCGCCGGCGCCTGCGGGTTCGGCACGGTGAGCACGACCCCGTCCGGCTCCACGGCCAGCAGTTCGTCCAGGCCGCCCGCGACCTTGGCGCGCGGATGCTCCGCCACGAACCGCGCCAGGCGCTCCGGATCCTGCTCCCAGACGGTCAGCTCGGCATGCCGCGCCAAGGTCCTGGCGTCGGTGTAAGGGTGACTGGTGGCCAGACCGGCGAGTGCGATCCGCATGGTGATTCCTCCCCATCGTTTCCACGAATGGGGGAAATCATGGCACCTGCCCTCGGCTACAGTTCGTCGACGTCCGGCGCCGGCCTGCCGCCCGACAGCCGCGCGTAGCCGGGCCCGCGATCGAAGAAACGGCCGTTCACCGGCCGCAGCCGGGCGCGCAGCTCCGCCGTGGCCTGCTCGTCGATGCGGTCGCCGTCGAGCACCACGCCGTAGTCGCCGAGCGCGCCGGCGATGGAGACCTTCCCGTCGCGCACGTCGGCGGCCACCTTCCGGGGGTCGCGGTCGTAGGGCGAGCCCCACCCGCCGCCGCCCGTCGTACGGATGCGGACGACCTCGCCGGCCTGCACCGGATGGTCGTCCATCAGCCCTTCCATCTCCTTCCCGCCGACCTCCACCCGGAACGGCCGCCCGGCCAGCCCGCCGTTGACGCCCCAGCACGACAGGATCGAACGGTCGGCGATCGACATGTAGGACGCGTCGCGCAGCATCCTGATGTGCTTGTCGTAGCCGAGCCCGCCCCGGTACATGCCGGGCCCGCCCGAGTCGCACGCCAGCGCCAGCCGCTCCACCCGGAACGGCCAGCGCGCCTCGGCGAACTCCACCGGGATGTTGCGCGAGTCGGGCACCACGTGGATGGTGTCCTCGCCGTCGGCGTACCACCGCCCACCGGAGCCGCCGCCGAGAACCTCACGCATCAGGTACGGCCGGCCCTCCCCGTCGAGCCCGTGGACACCGGTGTAGCGGATGGTCTCCTGGTCGGCCGGCATCCTGCCCTGCGTGGCCTTGGCCAGCACCCCGGCCAGCACGCCGAGCAGCCGCAGGATGACGAAGGTGCGGGCGTTGGTCGGCGCCGGGAAGACCGGCGTGAGCAGGGTGCCCTTGCCGGGGAAACGCATCTCGATGAGCGGCACCACGCCCTCGTTGACGTCCAGCTCGGCCATGCGTTCAGGGGTGTCGGCCAGGTTGCGCAGGACCGGGGCCAGCCACTTCTTCAGGAACACCCCGTCGGCGTAGTCGCCGGCGTGGTTGATCGGGCCCTTGGCCTGGGGCGAGGTGCCGGTGAAGTCGATGATCAGCGGCGCGGGCCTGGCGTGGTCGACGGTCAGCGTGATGCGCTGGGCGTGCAGGCGCGGCTCGTCGACGCCGTCGTGCTCGGCGTAGTCCTCCCAGACGTAGACGCCTTCGGGGATCTTGGCCAGGAGCTCGCGGCGGAAGGTCTCGGTGGTCTTGGAGATGATCGCGTCGAAGCACTCCTCGACGGCGGCCCTGCCGTACCTCTGGAAGAGCTCGGAGAGGCGGCGCGCGCCCATGAGGCAGGCCGAGCACTCGGCGTCGAGGTCGCCGGCGAGCGAGTCGGGCATCCGGGAGTTGCGGGTCATGATGCGCAGCGCGGCCTCGTTGGGCACGCCCTGGTCCCAGAGCTTGATCGGCGGCACCATCAGGCCCTCTTCGAAGACGCTGCGCGCGTGGGAGGGCATGCTGCCGGGCACCGAGCCGCCGATGTCGTCGTGGTGGCCGAACGCCTGGACGAACGCGACGACCTCGCCCTCGTGGAAGACCGGGACGGTCACGCACAGGTCGGGCAGGTGGCCGATGCCGCCTTCTGAGAGGTAGACGTCGTTGTGGAAGTAGACGTCGCCCTCCTTCATCGTCTCGGTGGGGAAGTCCCTGACGACGGGCTGAACGAGGGCGCTGTAGGAGCGGCCGGTGAGCTTCCTGAGCTTCACGTCGTGGATGCCGGCGCGGAAGTCGTGCGCGTCGCGGATCATCGGCGACCGGGCGGTGCGCGCGATCGCGGTCTCGACCTCGCGTTCCACCGAGGCCAGCGTGCCTTCGACGATCTCGATCAGGATCGGGTCGGCGCTCATGGGTTACTCGCCCTCCTCGTCGGCGGCGCGCTCCGGCTTGCCGGGGCGTACCACCAGGTTGCCGAAGGGGTCGACCTCGGCGTGGAAGCCGGGGTGGACGGGGATCGTGGAGCCGTACTCCTCGATGACCGCCGGGCCCTCGACCACGGCGCCGGGCGCCAGTGCCGCGCGTTGGTGGATGGGGGTCTCCGGGGTGGGGTGGTCGAAGTGCACCGCTCTGGTGTGCGGCTCCCGCTCGGGGAAGTCGCCTTCGAGGCGGCGGATGGCCGGGCGGGTGATGGGGCCGATGCCGGAGACGCGCAGGTTGACCCATTCGACCGTGTGCCGGGGGTCGTCGCGGTAGGCGTAGCCGTACAACTTCTCGTGGGCGTCGTGGAAGCGCGCGGTCACCTCGGCGCGCCACCCCTCGTCCACCTCGCCCGGCGGGGCGGGGACCCGGACCTCGTAGGCCTGGCCGTAGTAGCGCAGGTCGGCGCTGCGGGCGTGGACGGGGTCGTCGAAGCCCTCGCGGTCCAGCGCCTCGGCGGCCGTGGACTCCAGCTCGCCGAAGATCCGCGCGGCCGCCTCCAGGTCGAGCGAGCGGGTGACATGGGTACGGACGTAGTCGTTCTTGACGTCCACGGTGAGCAGGCCGAAGGCGGAGACGTTGCCGGGCCCCGGCGGCACGAGCACCGCGGGCAGACCCAGGATGTCGATGAGGCGGCAGGCCAGCAGCGGCCCGGAGCCGCCGAACGTCACGAGAGGGAAGTCGCGCACGTCCAGGCCGCGCTTCACGGTCAGGCGCCGGATGGCGTTGCTCTGGTTGAACGCGCTGATCTCCAGGATGCCGGTCGCGGTCCGCTCGGGGCTGAGGCCGAGCTTGTCGGCCAGGTCCTCGATGCCGGCGCGGGCTGCCGCCACGTCCAGCGGGATCTCGCCGCCGAGCAGGTGGGGCGGGATGCGGCCGAGGTAGACGTGCGCGTCGGTGACGGTGACCTCGGCGCCGCCCCTGCCATAGCAGAGCGGGCCCGGGTCGGCGCCGGCCGAGCGGGGGCCGACCTTGAGGGTGCCCTCGGGTGAGATCCAGGCGACCGAGCCGCCGCCCGCGCCGACGGTGACGATGTCGATCATCGGGATCTTGCACGGGTAGCGGCCGATGGAGCCCTCGGTGGTGGTCGAGGGCTCGCCGTCGATGACGACGGCGACGTCGGTGGAGGTGCCGCCGCCGTCCAGCGTGATGACCGACGGGTGGCCCGCGGTGGAGGCGATCAGCGCGGCGCCGAGGGCGCCGGCGGCCGGTCCCGACAGGACCGTGGTGATCGGCTGGTTGACGACCTCGCGGGCCGACAGGATGCCGCCGTTGGACTTCATCACCGAGAACGGCATGCCGAGCCGGTCGGCGAGGTTGGCGATGTAACGCCGCATGGCGGGCTTGACCGCGGCGTCGACCAGCGTGGTGACCGAGCGCTCGTACTCGCGGTACTCCCGCAGCACGTCGCTGGAGATCGAGACCACCGCCTCGGGGTGCTCGCGCTCCAGCACCTCGCGCATGCGCCGTTCGTGCTCGGGGTTGGCGTAGGAGTGCAGGAAGCACACGCCGATCGCGGTGATCCCCTTGGACCGGAACCAGCGCGCGGCCTCGGCCGCCTGCTCCTCGGAGAACGGCCGCACCTCCTCGCCGAGGTGGTCCAGGCGCCCGCCGACGGTCTTCACCAGGTGCACGGGCACGATCCTGGGCGGCTTGACCCAGAAGTAGGAGTTGCCGTACCCGTCGGGCACGCTCTGCCGGGCGATCTCCAGGACGTACTCGAAGCCCTCGGTCGTGATGAAGCCCAGCTCGGAGATGCGGTCTTCGAGCAGCTGGTTGGTGGCCACGGTGGTGCCGTGGACGATCGAGCTGACGTCGAACTCGCCGAGCTTCTCGATGCCGGTGATGAACCCGTCGGCCGGATTGGCCGGGGTCGACGGCGTCTTCGTGGTGACGACCTCGCCGGTACGCTCGTCCACCGCCACGACGTCGGTGAACGTGCCGCCGGTGTCGACTCCGATACGCACGCTACGCATGCTTCATAGGTGTACTGGGCTCGGATAACAGACGGATTGCCATCATGTCCGGCGCCGGCCCAGAACTTCGTCAATTACCCGTGGGGCGTTCTGCGTGCCCACGTAGGCAGCCAGCCGTACGACCATCTCCTGGGACTTCGAGAGCTCGGCCTCGACGCGCGCCTTGCCCGACTGGCCGGCCTGCACGCCGAAGTAGGCGCCGATGATGGTGCCGACCACCCCGGCCACGCCCGCGAACAGCGCGGCGAACTCCCTGGTGGCGAAGACGGCCGCCCCGAAGGCGACGAGGACCGCGATGATGCCGGTCACCACCACGAAGAACCCGTAGCGCCAGCGTGCGGCGTCCGCCTGGGCGGCGGTGATGTCGTCTGGACTCATCATGGCGTCCAGCGCGGGCGGCTTTTCTGCGGGCTTCTCTGCGACCAAGGCGTCCTCCTGAGGCTCTTGGGACAAATCTCCCATAAGCCAACCACTAAGGTGGCACTCCGTGACCGATTCGTCTGCTCTGTCTGCCGCGCCCTCCGCCGCCGGCCGCGATGCCGTGCTGAAGTTCTACTTCGGGCCCATGGACTGCGGGAAGTCCACCCTCGCGCTGCAGCTGAACTACAACCATGGCAGGCAGGGGCGGCGCGGGCTCGTGCTCACCAAGCACGACCGCTCCGGCGGGCCCAAGGTGACCAGCAGGATCGGGCTCGGTCTTGAGGCCATCGAGGTCGAGGACGGCCTCGACCTGGTCGCCCTGGTCACCGCGCACGACCGCATCGACTACCTCATCTGCGACGAGGCGTGCTTCTACTCCGTCGCGCAGATCGAGCAGCTCGCCGACCTCGTGGACGAGCACGGCGTCGACGTGTACGCCTTCGGCCTGGCCTCCGACTTCCGGTCGGTGATGTTCCCGGCGGCGCAGCGGTTGTTCGAGCTGGCCGACGAGGTGAGCAGGCTCCAGGTGGAGGTCCTGTGCTGGTGCGGGCGGCCGGGCCAGCTCAACGCCCGGGTGGTGGGCGGCGTGATGGCCCGCACCGGCGAGCAGGTCGTCATCGGCGACACCGCCGCCTCACCGGTCCGCTACCAGGTGCTGTGCCGCCGCCACCACCGCGCGGGCGATCTGGGCGAGCCGCTGCGCGGCCTCTAGACCGCGCAGCTGTCGTCGGCGCAGCCGTCGGCGGGCGCGGCCAGCACCGTGATGGGCTTCTGTCCCGTCCGCTCGGCCACTTCCTCCAGCGCCGCGACGAACGTCTCGTACGGCTGCGCGCCCGAAACCGCGAACTGTCCCTCGAACAGGAACAGCGGCACCCCGCTGATCCCGAGCTGCCGGGCCCGCGCGAGCTGCTCGTCCACCTCGGCCGAACCTTCGCCGTCGTCGGTGACGCCCGCCTCGGCGGCCAGCTTGGCCAGCACCTCGGTGTCGCCGACGTCAAGCCCGTCGGTGAAGTGGGCCTGGAACAACCTCTGCGCCATCTCCTCGCCCCGGCCCTGGGCGGTGGCGACCTGGATGAGGCGGTGCGCCTGGGCGGTGTTGGAGCTGACGGCGTGCTCGAAGCGGAGCTCCAGGCCCTCCTGCTCGGCCACGCCGGTGACCTGGGAGGTCATCTGGGCGATGTCCGGGCCGAACTTGCGCTCCAGCGCGGCGAGCAGCGGCTCGCCCTCGGCGGGCGCGTCCGGGTTGAGCTGGAAGGGGCGCATGGTGATCTCGACGGTGCCGCCCTTGGCGCGGTAGGCCTCGGCGGCGCGGGCGAAGCGGGTGTGCCCGATGTAGCACCAGGGACAGACGACGTCGGAAAAGATCTCAACTTTCACGTAGGACGACAACCAGCGGAACCCGCCCCCGCATTCCTATCCGGCGGCCAGTTCGTCCAGCCGGTACGGCAGGTAGCCCGAGTCGTCCACCAGCGCGGAGGCCCCGCGCCACCAGCCGAACCACTCGGCCGAGCGCCACATCCAGTCGACCCGCTCGATCGCGGCGACCACGTCGCCGACCGACTCCCAGGCCGGTCCGAGAAGGTCCTGGCCGACGCCGTGACGCAGCGCCCAGGCCCGCAGGATGCCCACGGCCCGCTGGTCGACCTTCCTGGCGTACGGGTCGGGCGAGTCGCCGGGCAGGTGGTGGGGGCCGAGGCCGGCGGCCACGCCCCAGCTCCACTGCGCCTCGGCGGGACGCGAGTAGCGCAGCGAGTGGAAGTCAAGGTTGGAGCCCAGGTCCTCGTCGGGCCGCCGGGTCACCACCGCGTCCAGGCGGCCGCCGGCGTCGAAGTGCACCACGAGCCGCTGCCCCGGCTTCACCCCGTCGGGCAGGTCGAAGCGGTCCTCGGCCTGCCAGGAGTTGAGGTCGACCTGGGCGACGGGCCGCCCCCACAGCTGGTCGGCGGCGTCGTCGGCGATCCAGGCGCCGAGCATCTCCAGCGCCGTGAGATCGGTCCACGGCTCGATCGCGACGGCGGTGCGCAGCACCTCGTCGGGTGCGGGCAGCTTGCCGCCCCTGGTCTGCGACCACCAGGCCTCGCCGAGTTCCCTGGTGCCGACCAGGAGCGCGGCGATCGCGGCCAGCTCCGCCGAGCGGCGGGTCAGCGACGCGCCGAGGGCCAGGTCGAGGCAGCGGGAAGTGCGCTCGTGACCGAGAACCGGGGTCGCGTCGCCGATGAGCAGCTCGGCGGTGGGCCGGTCCTCGCCGAGCAGGTTGCGGACGACTCGCCTGGCCTCGGTCCTGGCGTCTTCAGCATGTGCCTGGCGCATACGTGCAACGCTACGCCGGGAGATCCTTTTCCGCTACGCCGGGCCCGGCCCCCGACACCCGTTACTGCGGGCTGGGGCGGCGGGCCGGGGCTGCTTACGGCGGGCCGGGGCTGCTTATGGCGGGCCGGGGCGGCGGCGGGTGGTCCGGCCCAGGAGCCAGCCGACCACGACGCCGGTCAGGGCGATGCCGGCGCCCATGCCGAACGAGGCCAGCACGACCCAGGGCCGGGTCTGCGTGTGCTCCTTGGCCGGCCGTTCGTAGACCTGGGGAGCGGCGGGAGCCGTACCGGCTGGCACGAGGGCTTCTGGATCACCCGGCGACGTCCGCACGGCGGGTGCGGGACCTTCGCGCAGGTGGGTCTCCACGGCGGTGAAGAACTCCCCCGCCGTCCGCTTGGCCACCGACCCGAGCATGCGCTGCCCGACCCCGCCGATCATGCCGCCGACCACGGCCTCGGCGTCGTAGTCGACCCGGGTGCCGTCCTCGACCTCACTCAGCCGGACATGGACGGTGGCGTCCACGGTGCCCGGCGCGCCCTGTCCCCGGGCCCGCAGCACGAAGCTCTCGGGTGCGAGCGGCTCCGACAGCCCCACTTCGCCGTGGTACACGCCTTTGATGGCGGCCACGCCCGCGGTGACCGTCATGCGGTAGGTGTCCGGCCCGCTCTCCTCCAGGCGCTCACAGCCCGGGATGGTGCGTACCAGCACCGCCGGATCCTGGAGCGCCGCCCACACACGATCTCTCTCGATGCCGATCACGGCACTGCCTGCGAGCTTCACACGGCCACTCTAGGCACACGACCCCCTCGGCCCGCATGGCAACTCCCGCCGAGAACCGGGGGAAGTCCTCGTCGAGCTGGCATGATGGGTCGCCATGGCCAGGGGGATCTTCGGGGGGCCGCGCCACGCGTGCGCGGCGGGGATGGTGGCGCTGTCGGCGATGACAGCGGCCTGTACGGCGGGGCAGGCCCAACCGGCCGCCAAACCCCCACCGGAGGAAACGTCACCCACACCGCGAACCCAAGAGCCCGCGGGCGTGAAGCCCCGCCCAGGGGAAGTACGCAAGATCGCCGGCCCCCGCCCCAGGGTGATCAGCTCGATCCCCACCCGGCGCAAGGTCGTCTTCCTGACCATCGACGACGGCTGGGAGCAGGACCCGGGCTTCGTCAGGCAGGTACGCGAGGAACGCATCCCGATCACCGCCTTCGCCATGCGCGACGCGGTCGAGGCCAAGGGCACGCCCGACCCGGCGGGCGGCACGGGCCGTTTCGTCGGCGCGGGCAAGTGGGGGTACTTCCAGGAGCTGCGCGAGGCCGGGGTGGCGGTGGAGAACCACACGCTCACCCATCCCAACCTGCTCCTGCTGGGCCGTGACGCCCAGCGGGCGGAGATCTGCGGCGCGTCCAGGCTGATCGACAGGCGGATCGGCGCCCGTCCGGCGTTGTTCCGGCCCCCGTTCGGCAACTACAACGCCGACACCCTGGCCGCGGCGAAGTCCTGCGGCATCAGGGACGTTCTGTTGTGGACCGCCAGTGTCCAGCCAGGCGGCAAGATCGCTTACCAGGTTCCCGACAAGAGGCTGCGCCCCGGTGACATCCTCTTGCTGCATTTCCGTCCCAACCTGGCGAGGGACTTCCGCGTCCTGATCGACAAGATCAAGCGGCGGGGTTACGAGCTGGGTGACCTTCAGGCCTATCTGGCCGCGACCTGACGCCTGACCAGGACGGCGCGGCGGCGATGACGGTGCCGCCGCTCTTCCTCCGGCGGCGCCTGCCACAGCGGCGGTGCGATGATCTCGCGGAACAAGGGGTGCATGACGGTCCTCCTCAGGCGGCGAGCCGGTAGGCGGGGTAAGCGGCGGTGACCGCGCCGAGCGCCCAGCGCATGCGGGCGGCGAACGCGTCGGGGTGGTCTCCGGCCTCCTGCGCCACGTACGCGGCGCAGACAGCGGTGTCGCCGCCGCAGGCGCAGAGCCGGTCGTCGATCACGGTGCGCACGCGGTCGGAGGTCAGGATGTCGGAGGGCTGCAGGGCTGAGGTGAAGAGCACCTGGGCCAGCTCGATGGTGGTCATCTCCCGTGCCTTTCTCTGAGTCTGTGCCTATTTAGACCCCGGTCCGGGTGGGAAGTCATCGCACTTTTCCACGTTCGGCGGATGAGTTTTCTCCGGCTGTGACGAAGATCGCAGAGCCTGGCGTCCCGTTGCTCTACGGCTTGTAGTACTACTTTTAGTAGATGAACTACAGGCTGTAGAGCTCGGGACCCGTGAGGGACAGATGGACGCACTTGACCTGGCACGGTGGCAGTTCGGAATCACCACCGTCTACCACTTTCTTTTCGTACCGCTGACGATCGGCCTGGGCATCTTCGTGGCCGGGCTGCAGACCGCCTGGCACCGCACGGGCAAGGAGCACTACCTGCGGCTGACGAAGTTCTTCGGGAAGCTCTTCCTGATCAACTTCGCGATGGGCGTGGTGACCGGCATCGTGCAGGAGTTCCAGTTCGGGATGAACTGGAGTGAGTACTCCATCTTCGTCGGCGACGTCTTCGGGGCGCCGCTGGCCATGGAGGCGCTGCTGGCCTTCTTCATGGAGTCCACCTTCCTCGGCCTGTGGATCTTCGGCTGGGACCGGCTGCCGAAGAAGGTGCACCTGGCCACGATCTGGGCCGCGGCCATCGGCTCGAACCTGTCGGCGTACTTCATCCTGGCCGCCAACGCCTGGATGAAGCACCCGGTCGGCTACGTCGTCGAGAACGGCAAGGCCAGGATGACCGACCTGTGGGCGGTGCTGACCAACTCCACCGCGCTGGCCCAGGTGCCGCACGTGATCGCGTCGGCGTTCATCGTGGCGGGCGGGTTCGTCCTGGCCGTCTGCGGCTACCGCTGGCTGAAGGACCGCGACGACATGTGGCGCGGCACCGCCCGCGCCGCCCTGCTGATGACCGCCGTCGCCGGAGTCGTCGTCGCGGGCACCGGCGACACGTCGGCCAGGCTCCTGCACGAGCAGCAGCCGATGAAGCTGGCCGCCGCAGAAGGACTCAAGCACGACACCGCGGGTGCGCCGTTCTCGATCGTGCCGGGGCTCGAGATCCCGAAGGTGCTCAGCTTCCTGTCCACCCACGACCCCGACGCGGTGATCGCCGGCACCGAGGACCTGCAGCAGCGCTTCGAGCGGCAGTTCGGCCCCGGCGACTACCGGCCGAACCCCGAGGTGGTCTTCTGGTCGTTCCGCGTGATGCTCGTCTTCGGGCTCGGCACGGTCGCGCTGTCGGTGCTGGGACTGTGGCTGACCCGCAGGAAGCGGCCGCTGCCCGACTGGCTGGCCAAAGTGCTGGTGCTGGCTTTGCCCCTGCCGTTCCTGGCGGTGATCGCCGGGTGGCTGCTCAGCGAGGTGGGCCGCCAGCCCTGGACGGTCGCCGGCGAACTGCTCACCGCCTCCAGCGTCTCGCCCGGCGTGAGCCTCGCCGAGGTGGCCACCACCCTCGTGATCTTCACTCTGCTGTACGGCGGGCTCGCGGTGGCGGAAGCCGTACTCCTGACCAGGCATGTGCGCAAGGGGCTCGACGAGCCGGCGACCGTCGCCGCCCAGCCCGAACCGGCGCTGGCGTACTGAGGAGCTGACCATGATCGAACTGTGGTTCGTGATCATCGCCTTCCTGTGGACCGGCTACTTCGTGCTGGAGGGCTTCGACTTCGGGGTGGGGATGCTGGCGCCGTTCGTCTCGCGCGGCGCCGCCGAGCAGCGGCAGGCGCTGCAGACGATCGGCCCGGTCTGGGACGGCAACGAGGTCTGGCTGATCACCGCGGTGGGCGCGATGTTCGCCGCCTTCCCGGCCTGGTACGCGGGGATGTTCAGCTCGTTCTACCTGCCGGTCGCGCTCGTGCTGGTCGGGCTGATCGTGCGCGGGGTCGGGCTGGAGTGGCGCGGCAAGGTGACCAACACGTTCTGGTGCGACGCGGGCATCGTGGCCGGGAGCGCGCTGCCCGCGTTCCTGTGGGGGGCGGTGTTCGCCGACATGCTGTTCGCCAGTGGGCTCGCGGCGCTGCTCGGCGGGGTGTTCTCACTGGTGGTGAGCGTGCTGCACGGCGCGGTGTTCCTCGCGCTCAGGACCGACGGGCCGCTGCGGCGGCGGGCTCGGACGGCGGCGCTGGCCGCCTCGGGGCTCGCGGTGCCGGTGGGCGTCCTGGCTCTTTCGCAGGTGGGCGGCTTGGGCGGTGCGGGTGGCGTGGGCGGTGCGGGCGGTGCGGGTGATATGAGCGGTGCGGGCGGCATGGTCGTGGCGCTCGGCGGGGCCGTGGCTCTGGCTGCGGCGGTGGCGCTGATCTGGCGGCGGCGCGAGGGCTGGGCGTTCGCCGCCACCGCCGGGGCGATCGTGCTGGCCTCGGTCGCGGTCTTCATGGAGCTCGCGCCGATGCCGCTGCCGGGACTGACGCTGGCCGAGGCGGCCTCGGGGCCGTACACGCTGACGATGCTGAGCTGGATCGGGCTGATCACGCTGCCGTTCGTGCTGCTCTACCAGGGCTGGACGTACTGGGTGTTCAGGAAGCGGGTCCTGGTGGCCGCCTGAGCGCGGTCAGGCGGTGGGGTAGGACTCATCGAGCTCCGGCGGAACCGACTCCTCCGGAGGCACGATCCCCTCACCGCCCATCTCGCGGGGCAGCACCGAGAAGAACCCGCCGTAGGCGATCACCGCGACGCTGCCGCTGACCAGCACGACCAATCCGGCGATCCACGACATGTGCCAGAAGGCCGCCACGACCCCGATGCAGGAGGTCAGCGGCGCGATGCCCTTGGCGAGGTTGAGCAGCGGGGTCGAGCCCAGGAACTGGTGGGTCTTGCGCAGCTGGTTGATCATCGTCAGCACGGCGAGCAGCGGGATGGCCACCGCGAAGGCCAGCACGCAGACCAGGGCCGCGACGTCGAGGTCGGCCACGGTCAGGAACGGCTGGACCAGGACGATGCCGATGGCGATGAACCCGGCATAGATGAGATTGTCCTGGTCAAGCCAGTTTTCTTTGCGCTTCCAGTCCTTTGGAGCCATTGGCATATCTTGTCACGTTTGAGGGCCATTTCTGGTCACGCCTGCGGGCCGTTTCGGGCGGCCGCTCCGCCCAGGTAGAGGGCGCCCAGGCGGGGGTCGGCGGCCAGTTCGCGGGCCGGGCCGGAGATGTGCACGGCGCCCAGGTCGAGAACGCAGCCCACGTCGGCCATCTCCAGCGCGCGGCGGGCGTTCTGCTCCACCAGCAGGACCGCCACGCCGGCACGGCGCATCAGGTCGATCTGGTCGAAGACGGTCTGCGTGGTCTTGGGGTCCAGGCCCATGGACGGCTCGTCCAGCAGGACCACCTTGGGCTCCAGCATCAGCGCGCGGGCGAACTCCACCTGCTTCTGCTGCCCGCCCGACAGCAGGCCGGCGATGCCGCCCCACCGCTCGGCCACGATCGGGAACAGCTCCTTCACCGCCTCCTCGCGCTCGCGCAGGCGGGCCTTGTCGCGCACGGTGTAGCCGCCCAGCCGGACGTTCTCCGCGACCGTCATCTCGCGGAAGACGCTGTGTCCCTGCAGCACGTGCGACAGGCCGCGGTCCAGCAGCGCCTGGGGTGAGCGTCCCGTCACGTCCTCGCCGGCCAGCACGACGCTGCCGGAGCGGGGGGCGAGCAGGCCGCTGGCGACCCTGAGCACGGTCGACTTGCCGGCGCCGTTCGGGCCGACCAGGCAGACGACCTGGCCCGCCTCGACCGTGACCGACAGGCCGCGCAGGACCAGAGCGGCCCTGCCGTACCCCGCGGTGATGTCCTTGAGTGACAGGAGCGGCTCAGACACCTAGGTACGCCTCCAGCACGCGCGGGTCGCTCTGGACCGTCTCGGGGGTTCCTTCGCAGATCGGGGCGCCGCGGTCGAAGACCACCACGTGATCGCACATGCCCATGACCACATCCATGTTGTGCTCGACGACCAGGAACGTCCTGCCCTCGGCGTTGAGGTCGCGCACCAGCGTGACGATCCGGTCGATCAGCGCCGGGTTGACGCCGCCCGCCGGCTCGTCCAGCAGCACCAGGTCGGGGTCGCCCATGAAGATCGCGGCCAGCTCGAGGAGTTTCTGCTGGCCGTACGACAGGTGCCGCGCCTCGGCGTGTTCCAGGTGCTCGATGCCCATCCTGTGCAGCCAGTGGCGGGCCCGCTCGACCTCGGCGGCGTTGCGGCTGCCCGCGAGCAGTTCGCGCAGGCGGGTGCGGCGGACGGCGACGAGCATGTTCTCCAGCACCGTCATGCGCGGAAATATCCGGCACAGCTGGAACGTGCGCCCCAGCCCCGCGTGCGCGATGCGGTGCGGCGACCAGGCGGTGATCTCCTTGCCCTTGTAGAGCACCCGGCCCGCGTCCGGCCGGATCAGGCCGGTGACCAGGTTGAAGAACGTCGTCTTGCCGGAGCCGTTCGGGCCGATGAGGCCGTTGATCGCGCCCTCCCGGATCTCCACGGTGGCCCCGTCCACCGCCGTGACCCCGCCGAACGCCTTCGCCAGCCCCTCGGTTCGCAGGCTCATCCCTTGACCTCCTGAAGGCGTTGCTCGGCGGTGTCCTCCCTGATCGAGGCGCCCTTCGGCCGGCCGACCAGCCTCGGCACGATGCCCTCGGGCATGAACAGCACCACCAGCACCAGCAGCACGCCGGTCGCGGTCAGATGGATCTGCGACTCGCCGAGCGCGATGAGGAAGTACTCCCCCGCCGGGGCGATGATCAGCGCGCCCAGCAGCGGGCCGAACAGGTGGCGTACCCCGCCCAGCAGGCTCATCAGCACCATGTAGACGCCGCTGACGATGGAGAAGACGAAGATCGGGTCGAGCGAGCGGAACCAGACCGCGTACAGGCCGCCCGCCAATGCCACGAACAACGCCGACACCGCGAACGCCACCACCTTGAACGCCGCCGTCGGCACGCCCAGCATCTCGGCCTTGTCCTCGTCCTCCCTGATCGCCTTCAGCCCGCCGCCGAAACGCGAGCGCGAGATGAACCACCAGGTCAGCAGCACCAGGCCGAGCAGCGCCAGGAACAGGTAGAAGAACACCATGTGCGTCTGGCCCCTGCTCAGCTCGAACGGCGCCGGCACCTGCAGGCCCGTGGCGCCGCCGGTCAGCGACCGCCAGCCCTGCACGAGCAGGTTCATCACCGACACCAGCGCGATCGACACGATCACGAACGACGCTCCGCGCACCCGGACCGCCGCCACCCCGATGACCGCCGCGGCCACCGTGACCAGCACCGCCGATACCAGCAGCGCCAGGACCCACGGCATGCCGGCCCGGGTGATCAGCAGGCCGGTGCCGTACGCGCCCAGTCCGAAGAAGGCCGAATGGCCCAGCGAGACGTAGCCGGTGAAGCCGCCCAGGATGTTCCACGAGGTGGCCATGGCGGCGTACATGACCGTCAGGACCCCTGCGTAGACCAGGTAGTAGTTCGGGACCAGCCAGGGGTAGGCGAGGGCGCCGGCCGTACCGGCGAGGAGGAGGAGCTTAGAAACGGTGCGCAAGCCGGCCTCCGAAGAACCCCTGCGGGCGCAGCAGCAGCGTCAGGAACAGGAAGACGTAGAACATGAGCGTGGCCCAGGTGGCGTCGACCGTCACCAGCACCATGCCCTCCACGACGCCCAGCAGCACGGCCGCCAGCGCCGCGCCCACCACGCTGCCCAGGCCGCCGACCACGATGATCGCCATGAGCTTGCCGATCCACGCCCAGTGCGAGGCCGGGAAGAACGGCGTGATCAACGCCAGCACCCCGCCCCCGACGGCCGCCGTCGCCAACCCGACGCCGAACCCGTACCCCGTGACCCGATCCGTCCTGATCCCCACCAGCCGCGCGGCCTCCCGATGCTGAATCGTCGCCCGCAACGCCTGCCCGAACCGGCTCTTCACCAGCACCCCGAACAACACCGCCAGCGTCAGCCCCGCCACCCCAAAAGCAATGATCTTGTCGTACGGCAGGCTGACCGCTCCGATCGTCAGACTCTTCGTGTCGTAGCCGACGGTGACCGACTTGTAGGAGCCTGTGTAGATCGTGCCCAGGAGCCCCTCGATCGTCAGCGCCAGGCCGAACGTCAGCAGCACAGACATCATCTGGACCTGGTCGGCGGCCAGACGGGCCAGCAGGAGGCGCTGGACCAGCACACCCAGCACGAAGAAGACCGGGACGGTGAGGGGGATGGTGAGCAGCGGGTCTATGCCCAGGGCTGTGTGGAGGGTGTAGGTCAGGTAGGCGGCCAGGAAGAGGAAGGCGGGGTGGGCGACCATGACGACCCGCATGACCCCGAAGTACAGGGAGAGGCCGGAGGCCAGCAAGGCATAAAGCCCACCCGTCAAGATCCCCAGCCCCAACCCCTGCAAAAGCAACGTCAAACCACCCACCTCCCCCACCAACCCCTAACCCCCAAGCCCACACCCCACTGCTCCCGAACCCGACCCCCGTCCAACCACCCCTCCCCACCAGCCCCCGCCGACCCGCGAACCGCCACCCCACGAGCCCCCAGCGCCCCGCCACCCCACAGCCCGCCAACCCCCAACGGCCCGCCAACACGAGGCCCGCCAGCACCCAGCACCCCGCCACCCCACGACCCACAAACCCCCACTGACCCGCCACCCCACGACCCGCCAGCACCCAGCACCCCGCCACCCCACGACCCGCCAGCACCCAGCGGCCCGTAAGCCCACGGCCTGTCCGCCCTCCGACCATCAACCCCTGGTCCATCACCCTCTGGTCCATCAACCCTTGGCCGGCCCATCAGACCCCCGCAGCCCGAGAGACCCTCGTCCGTCACCCGCGACTCCGTCAGACCCCAGTCCGTCACCCTCGGGTCCGTCATCCCCCGGTTTGTCAGACCCCGGTCCGTCAGACCCTGGTCCGTCACCCTCAGGTCCGTCATCCCCAGGTCCGTCACCCTCAGGTCTGTCGAACTCCCGTCCGACACCCCGAGGCGCAAAGGACCCCCGGCTGCACCAGGTCCCATGGGATTGTGGATGGTCACCACTCCTTCTTCGGGAACACGAGCTTGGCCGTCTGCGCCTTCGAGCCCTCCGGCAGCACGATCTCGACCTTGCCGTTCACGTACTGCTGGATCATGTGTGCCTGCTCAGGACGCCCCTGGTCGTCGAAGGACAGGGGGCCGACCACGGTGTCGAAGGTGGCCTGGCGGAGGTGGGCGGCGAGCTTGTCCTGGCACTCCTTGCTCGGCTCCACGCACTTGACCGCGTTGACCGCCGCCTCCACGACCTGCCCGACCGTGTAGCCGTTGGCGGCGTCCTCGTTGGCCTCGCCGCCGAACATGTCCTTATAGGTCTTGACCAGCGCGTCGTTGCCGGTGAACCCCGATCCGGCCGACCAGCCGACCGGGGAGATGACGCTCTCGGCCGCGTCCTTCACCGCCGCCGGGAACTCGGGCAGCGTCGGCCCGGTGCTGAAGGCGGCCAGCTTGGGCTGGACCTTGAGCTCCTGCAGTGCGCGGACCAGGCCGACGGAGTCCTCGAACTGGGTGCCGCCGACGACGATGTCCGGCTTGGCCTGGGCGATCTTGGCGGCGATGGGCGAGAAGTCGGTGGTCTCCGGCGGATAGACCTCGTCGGCCACCGTCTTGATCCCGGCGGCGGCCAGCTTGTCGCGCAGGCCGTACGCGGTGCCCTGGGCGAACGGATCGTCGAGGCTGGCGTAGGCGGCGGTCTTGGGCCGCTGGTCCGGGGGCAGCTTGATGAGGTAGTCGGCCAGGTAGTTGTAGTGGTCGTCGGCTATGGCGGGCGCCGCGTAGAACAGCTTCTTGAAGCCCTGCTGGAAGACTTCCTTGGCGGCTCCGGCCGGTTCGACGAACAGCATGCCGTACGACTCGGCGACCTTGCCCGCGGGGATGACGAGGCGGGAGGAGAAGGGGCCGAAGACCAGGTTCACCTTGTCCTGGGTGATCAGGGACTCGTAGTCGGAGGTGACGCGGTTGGGGTCGGAGGCGTCGTCACGGAAGATCAGCTCGACCTTCCTGCCGAGCAGCCCGCCTTTGGCGTTCACGTGCTCGGCCCAGATCTTGTAGCCCTCCTGGATGCCCTTGCCGGGCTCGGCGAAGTCGCCGGTCAGGGGGAGCGAGATGCCGATCTTCACCGGACCCGTCGTGGGCGCCTGACCACTGGGCTGGTCCTCCGCCTTGGCACAAGCGGAAATACTCAAGCTCGATAATGCAAGAACCAACGTTGCCTTGCGCACATATGACATTTCCGGTCCTCCCGGCGTACGCAAGCGCTTTCGTAAGCGCTTTCGGTTACGATGGCACGTGTTTCAGCGGCGGACAAGGGGGTCGCGCGCCCATGGCCAATCGTCCGGCTCCGCCACGGCTCGTCGACGTCGCCAGAGCCGCGGGGGTCTCGCTGGCCACCGCGTCTCGGGCCATGACCGGCTCGGCGGGGGTGAGCGCCGTGGTCGCCGCGCACGTACAGGCCGTGGCCAACCGCATCGGGTACGTCCCGAACAGCCACGCGAGAGCCCTGGCCGGAGGACAGTCCACGATCGTCGGCCTGATCGTCCACGACGTCGGCGACCCGTACTTCGGCGAGATCGCCCGCGGCGTCCTGCGTGAGACCGAGTCCCGCGGCTACATGGCCCTGATCAGCCAGACGGAACGCGACCCGGCCGCCGAACTGGCCCGCATCCGCGCGTTGCGGGCCCACCGCGTGAACTCCATCGTCCTGGCCGGATCAGGCTACGTAGACGCCAGCACAGAGACCGACATAGCCGCAGAAGTCCGCTCCTTCACCAACGCGGGCGGCCGCGTGGCCGTCATCGGCCGCCACCACCTCCCCGTGGACGCCGTACTCCCCGACAACCTCAGCGGCGGCGTCACCCTGATGCGCCACCTCCTCGACCTGGGCCACCGCCGCATAGGCGTCCTGTCCGGCCCCCCGAACCTCACCACCGTGGAGGACCGCCTGGCCGGCCTCCGCCTGGCAATAGGCGCCGCCCGCCTCCCATGGCACACGGTCCCGGTAGTCCCCGGTGACTTCACCAGAGAAGGCGGCGCAGCAGCAGCGGCAACCCTCCTGAACGCCCACCCCGACCTAACCGCCGTAATCGCCCTGAACGACCCCATGGCAGTAGGCGCCCTGTCCTGGCTCCTGGGCTCCGGCCACAGAGTCCCGGACGACATCTCAGTAGCGGGCTTCGACGACATCCCAGCCGCAGCCGACGTCTACCCCGCCCTCACCACCATCCGCCTCCCCATGATCAGCATGGGCCGCCAGGCCCTCGAACTCGTCCTCAAACCCTCCGTCTCCCGCCCCCGCCGCCGCCGCACCCCCCACGAACTAGTCCCCCGAGCCAGCACCGCCCCACCCCACCCCTAACCCACCCCCCAGACCCCGCCCAACCACCCACCGCGCCGCGTCGCGCCGCCGCGTCAGACGCCCAGCGGGTCTCCGAGCGTCAGCGGGCATGCGGACCGCTGCACCACGCGCCGCCCACACGCCACCCGCCGCGGCGTCAGCGGACCAGCGGGTCTCCAGGTCAACGGGTTGCGGGTTCACCGAACCACGCGCCGTGCCGCCACACGCGCGTCCTACCGGCTGAGGCATGCCCAAAGAACCCGGACCAGGCGAGGCAGCAGCCGAGGGCGTGGTGACGCTGGCTCCGGTGGCGCTTGAGCACGCGGCACTGGCTGTAGACGGCACGGAGACCATCTGACGGCAACGCATGCAGACGCGAAGGCGCGTCGGCACGGTGCGGGTGTGCGGAGACCTGGAGCGGCGCGAGGGATGACGCGGTGCGACGGGTGACGTGGTGAAGGCGGTGGGACAGGGAGCACGAATGGCGCGGTGGGGGCGGGGAGCGGTGGGGGCGGGGAGCGGTGTGGAGCGGAGAGCGCGGTGGAGCGGAGAGCGCGGTGGAGCGGAGAGCGCGGTGGAGCGGAGAGCGCGGTGGAGCGGGGAACGCGAGTGAGGGCGGGGAACGCTAGTCGCGCGGAAGGGGGGTTACGGGGAGTGGTGTGGGGGGTGCGGTGGGTGGGGGTGGGGGGCGCGTGTTGGGTGAAGGATTGACAGGGGGATTTGGCGAGTTACGCTTCGGCCGGAGGCTAACGTAAGCGCTTTCGGAAGCGCTTACGAATAACAACCGTCGATCACTCGACCGAGAGGATCCGGATGTCGGCCCTTCGCGTGCGCTTATGTGCCCTGGCCACCACTACTGTGCTCGGTGCGGCGATGCTCGCGCCGGGGTCCGCTGTCGCCAACGATTCGGGGGGCGTCGTGTCCGCCGGTCCCGGCCATGCTGCTTGTGATCCGGGCAGCGCTGTGGTTCGGAATGTGAACGGAGCCGGCAACTGGGCGCCGGTTACGCCGTCCAAGTGGCGGTTGCCCGGGAATCAGGTCATTCTCGCCGAGGCGGGGGTGGCGCGGCCGGGGCCGCGGCGGCCGTTCGAGTACGCGGTGCTCACGGTCGGGCCGGAGTTCGCGTCGGTGGAGATCGAGGCGACCGTACGACTGGACACGCCGGTCAGCGTCAGCAACCGGGACGTGATCATCGTGTTCGGGTACCGGTCGGACACGCAGTTCTACTACGTGCATCTGTCTCAGGACAACACCATCTACCCGCACAACGGGATCTTCGTCGTCAACAACGCGGATCGCCTGCGGCTCGATCACCAGTGGAACGGGCAGGTGGGGGCGCCGCCTGCCGTCACCGACGCGCAGTGGCACCGGGTGCGGGTACGGCACTGCGTGGCAACCGGCGAGATAGCCGTGTACATGGACGGCTCGGCCACGCCCCTCATGACCGCCACCGATAGGACGTTCGGCACGGGCCGGGTCGGGTTCGGTTCGTTCGACAACATCGGCCGCATGCGGGACATGGCGCTCACGGGCACACCGGTCTGCGCCGGGGTGGCGTCCACCGTCGTGGGCACCGACGGGCGGGATCTGCTGTCCGGCACCTCGGGGGCCGACGTGGTCTCCGGGCTCGGCGGCGACGACCTCGTGTGGGGGCTCGGTGGGGATGACGTGGTCTGCGGCGGCGACGGCAGGGACGTGGTGCTCACCGGCTCGGGAAATGACCAGGTCTATGGGGGTGCGGGCAGTGACGTCCTGTCCAGCGGTCGCGGCGACGATTCCCTGTACGGCGGGCCGGACCCCGACGTCCTGAACGCCGGCCCCGGCAACGACCACCTCTACGGCACCCAGGGCACCGACGTCCTCATCGGCGGCCCCGGCGACGACACCACCCACGCCGACTCCTGACCCCAAACCCCTCCCAGCCGCATGCATGCGCCCCAGGAATCCTCATCCGCAGAACGCATGCACCCGCTTCCTTCCGGTACGAGCGCGTGGGGCACCACAGGAATGCCCTGCAAAGGGCCAACAACAGCACAGTCAGTCCGGAGCAAGCACCTGCCGGGAAGCACGCGCGCGGGCGGTGCCGCAGCAGGGAAACCCGGCAACACGCAACCCCAACAGGCCAACAGGCCAACAGGCCAACAGGCAACAGGCAACAGGCAACAGGCAACGCAAGCAGACCAGCACAAGCAGGCCGACACGAGCTAACCAGTAACACAGGCAATTCTCCGTCGACCGAGCACGGCACCGGCTGGCGAGACCGCGGTGCCGTACCAGAAAGCGCTGCCCCTAAAGCGCCCGAAACCCCCAGAAACCACCCTCAACCCCCTCTGGTGATGCCATGACCGTGAAACCCCTCCGAACCTTGGCCGCCGCGCTGCTGGTGACCGTCCTGGCGACGACTCCGGCGGTGGCGGAGCCCGACGTGCCCGTCGACGACCCGATCCCCGAGAACCCGACCCCGTCGGCGCTGACCCTCACGCTGGAGGAGTTCGCGCAGTTCCCGAAGACGGAGCCGGTGCCGACCCCGACGGACCAGCGCCTGGTCAGGTGGGCGCGGATCAACTACTTAGGCCAGGTGCCCGACCGTTCGGGCAGGATGTTCGTCAACGATCTCAACGGCAAGCTGTACCTGCGCGACAAGGGCACGTGGCAGGAGTATCTGGATGTCGGCGCCACGTTCGCCCCGGACTTCATCTCTGGCCGCGGGCTGGGGAGTGGGTTTGGGTTTGTGGCGTTCCATCCGGAGTTCGCGAGGAACGGGAAGTTCTACACCGTCCACACCGAGGCCGGCGCGGCGCTCACCACGAAGACGCCCGACCTGACGCCGCAGCCGAACTCGATCGTCCACGGGGTCATCGACGAATGGACGGCCACCGACCCCAAGGCCGGCACCTTCGAGGGCACCCGCCGCGAGGTCCTGCGCCTCGGGTTCGGCAGCAACGTCCACGGCATCCAGCAGATCGACTTCAACCCCACGGCCGGCCGCCGCGACCCCGACTACGGTCTGCTGTACGTGGCCGCCGGCGACGGCGGACGCGGCGTGACCACCACGAACCCCCAGGATCTGGGCATACCGCAGGGCAAGATCCTGCGCATCGACCCCGCCGGGACGAACAGCGCGAACGGCAAATACGGCATCCCGGCCGGCAACCCGTTCGTCACCCAGCCGGGCGCGCTCGGCGAGATCTACGCGTACGGCATGCGCGACCCGCACCGCTTCTCCTGGGACCCGGCCGGATCGAACCGTCTCTTCCTCGGCCACATCGGCGAACACGAGATCGAAGCGATCTATGACGTGCGCGCGGGTGACAACTATGGCTGGAGCGTGCGCGAAGGGTCGTTCGTCTTCAAGAGGGAAGACCGCTGCAACCTGTACACGTTGCCCGCGGACGACGCTCAATACGGCTATACCTACCCGGTCGCCGCATACGACCACGACCCGCCGCCCGGCCTCCCCTGCACGGCCGACAGCGGGCACGCGGTGGTCGGCGGGCTGGTCTACCGCAGCTGGCGCCTGCCGTTCCTGTACGGAAAGTACGTGTTCGGCGACATCGTGGACGGGCGGATCTGGTTCACGTACGCCTCGAAGATGCGCCGGGGCAAGGACCGCGCGGTCATGTACGAGCCCAAACTCCGCGACGCCGCCACCGGCCAGCTGGTCACGATGAAGGACCTGGCCGGAAGCAACCGCGTCGACCTGCGCTTCGGCCGCGACGGCCACTGCGAGCTGTACGTGCTGTCCAAGGCGAACGGCAAGATCTGGAAGATCACGGGTGCTCGCTGGGAGTTCCCGTCATGAGATTTCGGCATCTGTCCGTCGGCACGACCCTCCTCCTCACCACCGCCCTGACCACCCCTCTCTCCGGCGCGGCCTCCGCCACCAAGCTGTCCGGTACGGCTGCCGCCACCAAGCTGTCCGGTACGGCTGCCGCCACCGAGCTGTCCGGTACGGCTGCCGCCACCAAGCTGTCCGGCGACGCTACAACCATCACCACGCGGCTCTCCGGCACGGCTGCTGCCACGCGGCTTCCCCGCGCGGCGGGAAACCCCGCATCCACCGACCCCGCAGCACGCGGGGCAACCTCGGCAACCGAGGCAACCTCCAGAACCGGAGCAGCCTCCGGGACCGGGGCGGGCAGGCGGGAGGCGGCAGGCGAACCCGAGGCCGGCTCGGCGAAGGCCTGGCCGGAGGCAACCGTGGCTGAGGTTGGAGCGGCCACAACCGAGGCCGAAGCGACCCAACCCCAGGCCGAAGCGGCCTCACCCGAGGTAGAAGCGGTCGAGGCTGAGGTTGAGGCGGCGCGGGTGGAGGCGGCTGGGAAGGGGTGGGGGTGGCCCACTGTGTTGCCCAGTCTGCGGCGCAACCTGGTGGCCCACTACGACTTCGAGCACCCCGACCCCGCCAACCCGGCCGTGGAACAGGACCGGGGACGTTCCGGCACCGGCATCACCCTGGTCAACGGCGGAGCCGACATGCGGGTACAGGACGGCGCGCATCGCGGCAGCCGTACCTCCGTGCAGGTGCGGCAGGTCAGCCCCACGACGGTGAGCAGCGACGACTGGAAGGCGGGCGTCTACTCCCCCACCGGCGTGCCCACGCTGAACGCTTTCAACGCCGTCCGGGGCGCCACCATCATGGGCTGGTTCAAGATGACCGGCCAGAACCCCAGCCCGAACTCCAACTCCGCCAACCCGGACGACTTCTACGGCGCGATCGGCCTGGCCGGGGTGCTGAGCGGCAACTCGCAGGGCCACGACGTACGCGCACTGCTGGAGCTGATCACGGTCAACGGCGAGATGCGGGTCGTGGCGCTCGGGCGGCGGGTGGACGGCGGCAGTTCGCAGACGTTCGCGGCAGATCGGCCATGGCAGGAGATTCTGCCGCCGGGCGAGTGGGTGTTCCTGGCGGCCACGTTCGACTACGACACCGCGACCATGCGCCTGTACAAGAACGGCCGCCCGCTCTCCGGCTTCTACACGCTGACCGGCGACCCGTGGACGATCGAAGGCCCGCCCGAACCCGACCTCGCCTCACCCACCGACCCGCGCGGCATCAAGATCGGAGGCAGCTACCCGCAGAACAACCGCGAAGGCAACCCCTGCAACTGCCGGATGGACAGCCTCATGTTCCTTGACCGGATCGCCACGCCTGGCCAGGTTCTGGCCCAGTACCTCCTGGTCGCGCGGCACTGGTGAGCCACCGCCGGACCGGTGCCGCCACACCGGCCCGGCGGTCGTCCGTGGGGGTGACGAAACGGTCAGGGGGACGGCGTGGGCGTCTGCGTGCGGTGATCCTTGAGATGGAGGTCGCCGCCGAGCCGCTTCCTGATGCGGTCGAGCACCTTGCGGGTGGACAGCGCGGTCCAGAGGTGCCCGACCAGGTGCGGGTTGTACTCGGGCGCGGTGTCCATCCAGGCGTCCTTGCCCTCCTGGGTGGTGAACGTCGTGAGGAAGAACTCGCCGTCGCCCGTCTTGCAGTGACCCTGCCGGAGTTCGGTGGCGTCGATCTGGATCTTCGGCCTGCAGTCGACCTTGGCGGCGAGTTCCTCGACGGTGAGCGCCACGGGCAGCGGGTTCTTGGCGGCGGCCACGTAACCGCCCCCGGACCCATCACCCGGCGAGCAGGCCGCGGCCAGCGCGACAGCGATCCCGCAGATGGTCAGCCGCGTAAATGTCGTCATGCGCGAAGATACGCACCCCCGAACGCCAGAGTTCACCCCAAGATCCCCAACCCCCAGAACAGCAAGACCCAGGCCGAGGAGGCACAGGG
>NZ_JACHIN010000015.1:39830-98000 GCF_014203235.1 Nonomuraea endophytica
GGCGCGCGGGTGCAGGGCGCGCGGGTGCAGGGCGCGCGGGTGCAGGGCGCGCGGGTGCAGGGCGCGCGGGTGCAGGGCGCGCGGGTGCAGGGCGCGCGGGTGCAGGGCGCGGAAAGCGCAGGAGGAGCGCGACGCAGAGCGCGCGGGGTGCGAGGCGCGGGGTGCGGGGTAGGGGGCGCGGGGTGAGGGGTGAGGGGTGAGGGGTGAGGGGTGAGGGATGAGGGGTGAGGGGTGAAGGGTGAAGGGTGCGGGGTGCCGGGGGCGGGAGGGTGGTTAGCGGAGCACCATGCAGCCCGAGGACCGGAGGCGGTCGAGGATCGGGGGCTCGTCGGCCAGCTTGTTCCAGCGTAGATCCAGCTTGCGCAGGCCCAGTGGCAGCTCGTCCGGGAGGGTGCGTAGCCGGTTGTTGCGCAGGTCGAGTTCGAGCAGGCCGGACGGGAGGGCGGGCAATCGGGACAGCAGGTTGTTCCGCAGGTCGAGGTGGGTCAGTGCCGGCGGCAGAGGGGGCAGTTCGCGGAGCCGGTTCCCCTGAAGATGTAGTTCTCGCAGTCGGCTCAGGCGGGTGAGGGTGGCGGGCAGGGTTTCCAGGCGGTTGTTGTACAGGCGCAGTTCCACCAGCCCGGCCATGTCGCCGAGGGAGGCGGGCAACGACTCCAGGTGGTTGTCGGTCAGGTTGAGGTACGCCAGGCGGTCCAGCTTGCCCAGTTCCGCCGGTACCTGGGTGAGGCCGTTGTCGCTCAGGTACAGGTAGTCGGTGAGGTTGAGGTCGCCGATCGTGGCGGGCACGGAGGCGATCTGGTTGTGGCCGAGGTCGAGCATGCGTAGCGAGCCCAGCCTGCCGATCGCCGGGGAGATCTCGGTGAGCGCGTTCTCGGCCAGGTTGAGGGTCTCCAGGCCGGTCAGCTCCCACAGCGTGTCGGGGATGGAGGTGAGCCGGTTCCCGCCGACCGCCAGGTGCCTGAGGCCGCTGGGCAAACGTTCGGGGAGGGTGGTGATGGCGTTGCCGTACAGGAAAAGCACTTCAAGGTACGGCGGGCAAGAAGGCACCCGAGTCAGCAAATTTCCGTCAAGATGCAACTCCCGCAACCCGCTATATCCCGAAAAATCCGGAACATCCGCCACCCGGTTACCATCCAACACCAACACCGAAACCCCGGCAGGATCCGGCACAGCAGTCAGCCCACGCCAGGCGAGATCAACACGCATGCCGCAGGAGCCTAGCGGCTCCAGCCCCGGGCCCCACCGGCCCCGAACCAAGAGCGGGCCGACGTCGAGCCGGGGCCTACCGGCCCAGAAGCAAGAGTCGGGGCGGCGACGTAATGGCCCAGAAGCAAGAGCGGGCCGGCCCGGAAGCGGGACCTAGCGGTCCCCGGGAGCAGGACGCTCCCGCAGGTGGTACAGGTCAGACGGCGAGATGGGCATCCGGTCGATGTCGAACCCCTCAGCATCCTCCAGAGCCGAAGCGATCACCGCCGACACCGGAATCACCCCAGCCTCCCCCGCCCCCTTGATCCCCAAGGGGTTCAACGGCGAAGGCGTCTCCAGATGAGCCGTCTCGATCCGCGGAATCTCACTCGCATAGGGCATCAGAAAGTCCATGAACGAGGCGTTGAGCAGCTGCCCATCCGAGTCATAAGCCATCCGCTCATAAAGGGCGCCCCCAATCCCCTGGGCAACCCCACCATGCACCTGCCCCTCGACGATCATCGGATTGACCAGCCGCCCACAGTCATGCACCACCGCATAACGCAGAATCCGGATCTCCGCGGTGTCAGGATCGGTCTCCACGATCGCCGCGTGCATCCCCGCCGCGAAAGTAGACCGAAGCGGCGAGTAGAACCCCCGCCCCTCCAGCCCAGGCTCCTCCCCTTCGGCGACAGGCGGCCGATCCACCGGAGTAGCAGTGGCGAACTGCGTAGCTTTGGCAGTCTCGGCGTCAAAGGAGTACCGAAGCGGATTGGACAGCACGGCCACGGTGGACAGCGGGATCGACGCGGACGGCGAGCCGACCACGTGCACCAGCCCATCGGCGATGTCGAGATCGGCAGGATCGGCCTCCAGCGCCTCGGCCGCGATCCGCAACGCCTTCTCCCGCACCTTCCGGCAGGCCAGCGCGATGGCGTTGCCACTGACGACAGCGGCCCGGGAGGCGAAGGTACCCACCGCGTAGCCGAACCGGCGCGTGTCCCCGGTCACCACGGAGACCTGCGAGAGCGGCACCCCCAGCTCAGAGGCCGCGATCTGCGCGAACACCGTCTCGTGCCCCTGCCCCTGCGAGGTCAGCCCGGTGGAGACGTGCACCCGCCCGTCCGAGGTGATCTGCACGTGCCCGCCCTCGTACGGCCCCACCCCGGTCCCCTCGACGTAACAGGCCAGCCCGATGCCCCGATTCGGCGCACGCTCAAAGGAGTCCCACCCGATCAGCTCCTTGATCATGCGCAGCATCTCGGGATAGTTCCCGCTGTCGTAGACCAGAGGCCGCCCGTCCTGGAAGGTCATGCGCTGGTCGTAGGGAAACTCCGAGGGCCCGATGAAGTTGGCCGCGCGCACGTCGGCCCGGTCCGTGCCGAGATGCTGGGCGATCTTGTCCATCGTCCGTTCCATGCAGAAGACGGCCTGCGGCCGCCCCGCGCCCCGGTAAGGCGTGACCTGCACGGTGTTGGTGTAGATGGAGCTGAACTCGACCCGGTAAGACCCGATTTTGTACGGCCCGAGCAGCTGCGTGGACGTGACGATCGGCACGATGATCCCGTAAGGCGTGTACGCGCCGTGGTCGTGCAGGATCGTCACCTCCAGCCCCAGCACCCGCCCGGCGTCGTCGAACCCGACGCGCACGTACTGCACCTGTGCCCGCTCGTGCGCGCTGGCGACGAAGTGCTCGCGCCGGTCCTCGGCCCACTTGACCTCGCGCCCGAGCGTCATGGCCGCCCACGGCACCAGGACCTCCTCCGGCCACGGATGCACGATCTTGACGCCGAACCCGCCGCCCACGTCGGGCGCGATCACCTCGACCTGGGGCAGCGGCAGCCCGAGCTTCGCCGCGATCGCCATCCTGACGCTGGTGGAGGTCTGGGTGCTGGAGTAGACGCGCAGGTCGCGGCCGTCCCAGCGGGCGTACACACCGCGGCCCTCCAGCGGCATGCTGGCGCTGCGCTCGATGTCCAGCCGGAACGCGAGCGTGTGCGGCGAGGTCTCGATGCACTCCCTGGCGCTCGCGCCGCCGATCGAGGCGACCTCCTGGACGAGGTGGGCGCCCAGGTTGGCGGGCACGTCCTCGTGCACGAGCCGGGAGCCCTGCGCGGCCTCCTCCAGGCCCACGACCGGCTTGAGCGGCTCGTAGTCGACCTCGATCAGCGCGCAGACGTCCTCGGCCAGGTAGCGGTCGGTGGCCACGACCATGACGACGGGCTCGCCGACGTGCCGGACGGTCTCCTTGGCCAGGGGGTAGGCGGTGCGGCCGTGG
This sequence comes from Nonomuraea endophytica, assembly GCF_014203235.1. Classification (GTDB taxonomy): domain Bacteria; phylum Actinomycetota; class Actinomycetes; order Streptosporangiales; family Streptosporangiaceae; genus Nonomuraea; species Nonomuraea endophytica. Next base: position 43,294 of record NZ_JACHIN010000015.1, read on the forward strand.
GTGAGGGCCGGGTGCGGGATGAGCAGGGGAAGCGGCTCGGCCACCCGGGGCGGCAGGTCCTCCCAGGTGTAGATGGCGACCAGGCCCTCGACGTCGAGGGCCGCGGTGACGTCGATGTCGCGGATGCGGGCGTGCGCGTGCGGCGAGCGGACGAACGCGGCGGCCAGCGCCTCGCGACCCAGATCGTCCAGGTAGCGTCCCTGGCCGGTCAGCAGGCGCGCGTCCTCCACCCGCTGAACCGGCTCGCCGAACAACCGCGTGCTCACGACTCCTCCGCCATCAGGTCCGCCGCCCGGTGCACGGCTTTGATGATGTTCTGGTACCCGGTGCACCGGCACAGGTTGCCCGACACCCCTTCGACCACTTCCTCCTCGGTCGGCGCCGGGTTCTCCCTGAGCAGCGCCGTCACCGTGCACAGGAACCCCGGCGTGCAGAACCCGCACTGCAGCCCATGGCACTCCGCGAACGCCCGCTGCACCGCCGACATCCCGTCCGGCCCGGCCAGCCCCTCGACCGTGGTGATCTCCTGCCCGTCCACCGTGACCGCGAACGTCAGGCAGGACCGCACCGGCTCCCCGTCCAGCAGCACCGTGCAGCACCCGCACACGCCGTGCTCGCATCCGACGTGCGTCCCGGTCAGCCCGAGGTCGTGGCGCAGGCAGTCCGACAGCAGCCGCCGCGCCGGGACGCTCACCCGCCGCGCCACCCCGTTCACGACGAGCGTGATCTCGTGCCCGCTCAACCGCCCTCCCCCTCGCCGTCGTCACTGCCCGCGCTGCGGGCGGCCGCGCGCAGCGCCCGCTCGGTCAGGACCCCCAGCAGATGCCGCCGGTACTCGGCCGTCGCGTGGATGTCCGCCTCGGGCTCCGCCTCATCCTGTACGGCACGCGCCGCGGAAGCCCAGTCGGCGCCGTGCCCGGACACGTCCAACACGAGCGGCACCGGGCCGACCCCGATGCACGCCACCCGGGCCGCCGACACCCGCAGATCCTCGTCCAGGACGACCAGCGCGCACACGCCGGCCAGCGCGTAGTCGCCGTGCCTGCGGGCCACCTCGGCGAAGGCCGTCCCGGATCGCGCGCCGAGGGCGGGGAAGAACGCGGACACGGCCAGTTCGCCGGGCCGGATGGCCGCCTCCATCGGGCCGACGAAGAAGTCCCGCGCCGCCACCTCGCGCTCGGCGCCGCGGGCGGCCAGCCGTACCGAACCTCCGAGAAGGGCGAGGACGGCCGGCAGTTCCGCGGCCGGGTCGGCGTGCACGAGGCTGCCCACGACGGTGCCGCGGCTGCGGATGGCGGGGTGCGCGACGAGCCCCAGGGCCTGCCGCAGCAGCGGCTGGACCGCGGCGACCGGCGCGGAGCGGAAGATCTGCGCGTGCCTGGCCAGCGCGCCCACCCGCACCCCGCGCGCGGTGGTCTCGACGGCGGCCAGCGCGCTGACGCGGTTGATGTCGACGAGGTGCGCCGGGGCGGCCAGGCGCATGTTGAGCATGGGGATCAGGCTCTGGCCGCCGGCGAGCACCTTGCCCTCGGCCCCGGCCTCGGCCAGGGCGTCGAGGGCCGCGTCCACCTCGCGGGGCGCGTGGTACTCGAACGGGGCGGGCTTCACCCGGCGGTCTCCCTGATCTCGGCGGGCCGACCGGCGATCCATCTCAGCAGGTGGTAGCCGCCGACCACGACGATGGTGCCGAACGCGATGCCCTGCAGCCGGAACTCCTCGGTGATGATCTGCTCGACCGGGCCGATCGCCAGGATGATGCCGGCGCCGATGGGCACCATGTTCACGGGGTCGGCGAAGTCCACTCTGTTCTCCACCCAGATCTTGGCTCCGAGCAGGCCGATCATCCCATAGAGGATGACCGTGACGCCGCCCAGCACGCCGCCGGGCGTGGCGGCGACCAGCGCGCCGAACTTCGGGCACAGGCCGAACAGGATCGCGATGACGCCGGCGATGTAGTAGGCGGCGGTGGAGTAGACGCGGGTGGCGGCCATGACGCCGATGTTCTCGGCGTAGGTGGTGGTGGGCGAGCCGCCCACGGCGCTGGTCACGACGGTGCCGATGCCGTCGGCGGCGACGGCGCGGCCCACGTACGGGTCGACGTCGGTCTTGGTCATCTCGCCGACGGCCTTGACGTGGCCGATGTTCTCCGCGATCAGCGCGATGACGGCGGGCAGGACGAGCAGGACCGCGCCGAACCTGATGTCGGGCCCGTGGAAGCTCGGCAGCCCGATCCAGTCGGCCTGGGCGACGGAGGAGAGGTTGACCCTCGGGTGCGTGTCGATCTTGCCGGTGGCGGCGTTGAACGCGGTGACGTTGCCGAAGACCTTGTCCACGCCCCACGACAGCAGGAATCCGGCGACCAGGCCGACCAGGATGCCGATCCGGCCGATGAACCCCTTGAACGCCACGATCACCACGAACGTGATCGCCATCGTGACCAGGGCCATCCACTGGTCCTGCGGCCAGTAGACGTCGGCCACGACGAACGCGAGCCCGAACCCGATGAGCATGACGACGGCGCCGGTCACGACCGGCGGGAAGATGCGGTGGATGACCTGCACGCCGAGGAAGTGGATGGCCAGCCCCGCGAGGGCCAGCACGATCCCCGCCACCAGGATCGCGCCGGTGACGATGGCGTCGGCGGCCGGGGTGTCGCCGCCCATGAGCGCCCTGATGGCGATTACGCCGCCGACGAACGAGGCGCTGGTGCCCAGGTAGCTGGGCACCTTCCCCTTCACGATCAGCAGGAACAGGATGGTGGCGACGCCGGACATCATGATGGCGACGTTCGGATCCAGGCCCATCACGAGCGGGAAGACGAAGGTCGCGCCGAACATCGCGATCACGTGCTGGGCGCCGAACCCGACCATTCTCGGCCAGGTCAGGCGCTCGTCGGGCCTGACGACCTCGCCGGGAGCCAGGTGTTTTCCGTCGCCCTGTTTGGTCCAACCCAAAACCATGAGAGCCCCTTTTCTACCGGGCCGTCGGTTCGGTGGCCGCCCCGCAGGCTCCTCCGCGGCGGTTCCTCGCTTGTCGGGCACATTAGGCCCGATGTCACTGTCCTACACCGTCATGATCTGCCAAAGCTGGGCCGATGACCAGAGGCGCCGTTACCGGCGCACCGCCCTGAGCACGTGGTACCCCACCAGGAGGACGATCGTGCCGAGCGTGATGCCGCCGAGCGAGAAGGTCTGGGTGACGGGGAAGGCGACCGGGCCGATCGCGCAGATGATCCCGGCGCCGACCGGGACCATGTTGGCCGGCTCGGCGAGGTTCACCTTGTTCTCGATCCAGATCTTGGCGCCGAGCAGGCCGATCATGCCGTAGAGGATCGTGGTGACGCCGCCCAGCACGCCGCCGGGCGTGGCGGCGACCAGCGCGCCGAACTTCGGGCACAGGCCGAACAGGATCGCGATCACCGCGGCGATGTAGTAGGCGGCGGTGGAGTAGACGCGGGTGGCGGCCATGACGCCGATGTTCTCGGCGTACGTCGTGGTGGCAGAGCCGCCGACCGAGGTGGCGACCACGGTGCCGACGCCGTCGGCCATGACCGCGCGGCCCATGTACTTGTCGACGTCCGCGCCGGTCATCTCGCCGACGGCCTTGACGTGGCCGACGTTCTCCGCGATGAGCGCGATCACCACCGGGAGGCAGACCAGGATCGCGGAGACCTCGAAGACCGGCCCGTGCAGCTTGGGCAGGCCGATCCAGTCGGCCTGGGCGACGGCGTCCAGGTTGACGCGCAGGTGCTCGCTCACCTTCCCGTCCCCGCCGGGCGCGGTGATCGGCCCGCCGATCAGGTCCCAGGCCCACGACAGCACGAACCCGAACACCAGGCCGAGCAGCACCCCGATCCGGCCGAGGAACCCGCGCAGGACCCCGATGAACACGAACGAGGCCGCCATGGTCAGCAGCGCGACCCAGGGATCCTGGGGCCAGTAGACGTCCGCCGCCACGTACGCCATGCCGAACCCGATCAGCATGACCATGCCCCCGGTCACCACCGGCGGGAAGATCCGGTGGATGACCTGGACCCCCAGCAGGTGGATGGCCAGACCCGCCAGCGCCAGCACCACGCCGACCGCGAGCAGCGACCCGGTCACCGTGGCGCTGTCGCCGCCCACGGCCCTGATCGCGACCACCGCGCCCACGAACGAGGCGCTGGAGCCGACGTAGCTGGGCACCTTCCCCTGCACGATCAGCAGGAACAGGATCGTCGCGACGCCGGACATCATCACGGCCAGGTTCGCGTCCAGGCCCATGACCAGCGGGAACACGAACGTCGCGCCGAACATGGCGATCACGTGCTGGGCGCCGAACCCGATCATCCTGGGCCAGGTCAGCCGCTCGTCCGGCTTGACCACCTCACCCGGCGCGAGCCGCTTCCCGTCGCCGTGCAGCTTCCACCCGAACGCCATCTTGCCTGCCCTTGCCTCTTACCAGCGGAGATGTCTCCTATTTGATGTCGGAGAGCACAATAGAGGCAGGAGTGACACGCGTGGTCGTCAGGCCACGTGAATGGTGAAGCCGTCTCCGGCGACCACCTGGCCGGAGCGGATCTTGCGGGTCTTGCGGAGCTCGACCTCCCCGTCGACGTAGACCATGCCCTCGGCGATGAGGTGCTTGGCCATGCCGCCCGTGTCGGTGACGCCGCAGTACTTCAGCAGGTCGCACAGCGGGATGAAGTCAGAGTTCAGCTCGAAGTCCAGGTCCACAACGGCACAGCTTAGATGCCCCGCATCCGCAGTACGTGCAGGGCCAGCGTGAGGTTGAGCCGCAGGTGGTGGTCCTCGGTGAAGTTGCCGAGCATGCGCTCCAGCTTCCCGATCCGGTAGCGCAGCGTGTTGTAGTGGAAGTGCAGCCTGCGCGCGGTCTCGGCGACGTTGAGGTTCGTCTCCAGCAGGACCTGCAGGGTACGCCGCAGGTCGCCGTTCTCCGCGTCGTCGTCGCCGGCCAGCGGGCCCAGGGTCTCGCGGACGAAGGCGTGCAGTTCGTCGGTGTCGTTGACCAGCGACAGCAGCCGGTAAACGCCGAGCTGGTCGAACTGGGCGACCGCGCCGGGCCCGTGGAGCTGGCGGCCGACCCTGGCCGCCTTCAGCGCCTGGGAGTAGGCCTCGGGCAGGGTCGCCGGGGCGGTGCAGCGGCGGGAGGTGCCGGTCGAGAACGTGGCGGGCAGGGCGTCGGCCAGGGCGGCCGCGGCGTCCTTGGCCACCCGGGAGGCGTCCAGGGCGGCGTCGACGACGGCGACGACCTCGTGGGAGAAGCCGGCGACCGCGCCGCGCGGGTCGTGCCTGCGCACGGCGGCGGTCCAGCCGTTGACCATGCGGTCCTGGGCGCTGCGCTCGTCGCCGTCGGGGTCCAGCTCGGCCACCAGGACGGTCACCGGCCGTTCCAGGTCCCAGCCGAAGGCGCGGGCCCGCGCGCTGATGCGTTCGGCGCCGCCGGCCCGGCCGGTGAGGACGTCGCGCAGGAAGTCGGCGCGGTACTTGCTCTCGACCGCGTTGACCGCCTCCTGCCGGGTGACGACCAGGGCGGCGACGGTGGCGGTGCGTTCGAGTATGCCGATGTCGCTGTCGTGGATCGCGCCGGTCGGGCTGTAGGCGATGATCCGGCCGTGGTGGTGGCCGCCGGCGACCACGGGGACCGAGGCGAGGGTACGGCCGGCCGTACCGGGGAGATCGGCGGGCGCCGAAGGCGGCGGCCCTTCGCGCGCGATCGACTCGCGTAACGCCGACACGTGGTCGGCGGGCCCGGCGGCGGCGAGCACCCGGCCGCTGCCGTCGACGGCGGCCACCGCGACGTCGAGCAGCGCGGCCACCTCGGCGGTCACCTCGTTGAGCCCGCCCCCGGCCAGCACCACCTGCACCAGCGCCCGGTGCGCCTCCTCGGCGCGGGCGAGCACGGCTGCCTGCCGGTTGAGGATGTCGGTGAGGACCTGGTTGAGGATGTCGTCGAAGCCGACGTCGTTCGGCAGGATGATCAGCGGGAAGCCCAGCCGGTCGGCCTGCTCGACCATCTCCCCGGGCAGTTCGTCCACGTAGCGCCCGAGCTTGATGGCCAGCGCGGCCAGCCCGCGCTCGTCGAGGTCGGCGACGAGCCGGCCGAGCGACTGCGGCGTGTTGCGCAGCGGGTAGCCGGTGGTGAGCAGCAGTTCGTGCGGCTTCACCCAGGCCAGGATGTCGGGCACCTCCATGACGTTGAGGCGCTGCACGATGCGGCCGAGCCCGCTCTCGCCGGCGATCAGGCGGGCGTCGGCGAGGGTCGAGACGCCCAGCACCTCCCCGACGGATACGCCGTGGATGATCGTGCCCGTGCTGGCCAGGCGTACGGGGGGCTCCATGTGGTGATTGTGACCCCAGAAGCGGTCTGTCAGGAAGAGCCAACCTTCTCCGTCACTGTTGGCAAATTTCTCCGTACGGGGTGTCGTGGGGCCGTTCTACGGTCAGGTCCAAGGTCGGAAGGGAGGCCCGGTGACGGTCAGTACACATCCCAGGCGCGCCCGCACCCATGTGACCGGTGCGGCCAGCGCCGCCGTGCGCCCGGTCCTGGAGTCGCCGCGACGCCGCGCCCGCGTGCTCGCCGCATTCCCGACCGGCATCTACCTGGAGGTCAGGACCGATCTGGAACCGTCGGTGATCGCGATCATCACCGGCGAGGCGACCCGCCTGCCCAACTCGGTCCTGCTCGCCGCCGACCTGCCGCACGTCACGGTGGGTGACGACGCGTCGGTGGGCGAGGGCACGATCGAGCTCGGCCGCCTCAGCCTGCGCGCCCGCCGCTGGTGGGACCCCGCCCCGCCGCTCGCTCCCGTCGATCCGGTACGGCTGGCCGTATCCCTGGATCCGGTACGCCCGGCACCCGGCCTGGCCGGTCACCAGGCGATAGAACTGCTGGCCGAATCCTGCGCCCGCGGCTGGCTGCTCGGCGTCGTGACCGCAGCCGAGCAACTGGTGGGCCTCGGCCCCGGACTCACCCCGAGCGGAGACGACGTCCTGGCCGGGCTGCTGGTGACCCTGCGCCACCTGGGCAAGTCCGCCGGGGTGGAGCGGGCCGTCTGGCTGGCCGACTGGCTGGCCGCGACCGTGACCTACGACGCCCGCACCAGGACCACGCCGATCTCCGCGACGCTCCTGCACTGCGCCGCCCGCGGCGAGTCGTGCCCGGAGGTGACCGGGGTCCTGCGCGCGCTGACCGGCCGCGGCGCGCTGGAACCGGCCGTGTCCCGGCTCTGCCGTCTGGGCCATACCTCGGGCGCCGACCTGGCCCAGGGCGTCGGGATCGGGCTGGCGACCATCCGCGCGCTGGCCGCCGCCCCGGTGCCGCCCGCGCTGGCGGGTGCCAGGTGAGCACGGACGAGGTGGTCCTGCGCAAGGGCGTCTACCGCGACTCCGTCACGCTGATGCGGATCAGCAAGACCCTGTCCGACCTGGACGGCGTCGAGGTGGCCGTGGTCGCCATGGCCACGCCGCTCAACCTCGACCTGGCCCGCGACCTGGGCTTCGAGCTGCCCGCCGCCGACCCGGCCGACCTGCTGGTGGCGGTCAGGGGCGAGCGGGCCGAGGCCGCCCACGCCGAGCTCGACGCCCTGCTGTCCGCGAACGCCCCGCTCGCCGCCGCCTCCGACAGCGAGCAGCCGCCGCTCACCACCCGGTCGGCCGCCCGCCGTACGGAGGCCGGGGTGGTGCTGGTGTCGGTGCCGGGCGAGCACGCGTACGCGGAGGCGGTGGACGCGGTCGAGGCGGGGCTGTCCGTCATGGTGTTCAGCGACGGCGTGCCCGTCGAGCAGGAGATCGCGCTGAAGGACCTGGCCGCGGAGAAGGGCGTGCTGGTCATGGGGCCCGACTGCGGCACCGCGGTGATCTCCGGGGTGGGCCTGGGCTTCGCGAACGTCCTGCGGCCCGGTCCGGTGGGCATCGTGGCCGCCTCTGGCACCGGCGCGCAGCAGCTGTCGTGCCTGCTGGACCTGGCCGGGGTCGGCGTCAGCCACGTGCTGGGCGTCGGCGGGCGGGACCTGTCTCCCGAGGTCGGCGGGCGCTCGGCCAACCGGGCGATCGCGATGCTGGACGAGGATCCGGCCACCGAGCTGATCGTGCTGGTGTCCAAGCAGCCGCCGGTACGGCCGGCCGTACCGGCGAAGAGGTTCGTGGAGGCGTCGGCGGATCTGACGGCCACGGCCGAACACGTCCTCAAGGAGCTGGGGCGGCCCGTGCCCGAGTGGCCGGCCTGGCCCGCGTGGGCGGGCAGGACGGTCACCGGCGCGCTGCGCGGCATCTACTCGGGCGGGACGCTCTGCGCCGAGGCCGGGGGCGTGGCCGGGACCGGCACGTTCGTCGACTACGGCGACGACGCCTACACGCGGGGCCGGCCGCACCCGATGATCGACCCGACGTTGCGGCTGGAGGCGCTGGCCGCGGTCGCGGAGGGGGACGTGGTGCTGATGGACGTCGTGCTCGGCCACGGGGCCGACCCCGATCCGGCCGCCTCCTACGCGCACGCGATCGCCCGCTGCCCCGCCACGGTCGTCGTGGCGCTGATCGGCAGCGCGGGCGACCCGCAGGACCTGCACCGCCAGGCCGCCGCCTTCCGCGAGGCCGGCGCCGCCGTCTTCACCTCCAACGCCCAAGCCGCCCGGCACGCCAGGAGCCTGCTGTGAGCCTTCTGTCCGGCCCGCCACGGGTGATCACGGTCGGCGCCGAGCTGCTGGGCGAGGCGCTGGACGCGCAGGCGGTGCCGCGGACCGCTGTCGCGTGGCGGCCGCCGCTGCCGGGCACCGCCGGCGCGCTGACGCGGGTGCTGCTCGATCCGCGCCGCGCCGCCGCCAACGAGCGGGCCGTGCGCCGCCTGACCGCCGCCCGCCCCCATCTGGCCGGGGTACGGCGGGCCGCCGAGGCGCTCGACCTCCCGCCCCGCACGTTCCTGCACGCGGGCCCGCCCATCACCTGGGACCGGGCCTCGGGACCGATGCGCGGCGCCCTGATCGGCGCGACCCTGCTGGAAGGCTGGGCCGCCGACGAACGCGAGGCCAACGATCTGCTGGCCGACGGCCGGATCGCGCTCGAACCCTGCCACCACCACCGCGCGGTCGGCCCGATGGCCGGCGTGGTCAGCCCGTCGATGTGGATGTTCGAGGTACGCGACGAGGAGCACGGCGGCGCCGCGTACTGCTCGCTCAACGAGGGCCTCGGCAAGGTCCTGCGCTACGGCGCCTACGGCCCCGAGGTGCTCGACCGGCTGCGCTGGATGGACGCGGTGCTGGGCCCGGCGCTGGCGGCGGCGCTGCGGGTGAGCGGGCCGATCGACCTGGGCGCGCTGATCGCCCAGGCGCTGCAGATGGGCGACGAGCTCCACAACCGCAACCGCGCCGCCACGTCACTCCTGCTGCGTGAGCTGGCCCCGGCACTGGTCGAGGCGGCCCCCGGCACGGCGGCCGAGGTGCTGCGCTTCGCCGGCGGCAACGACCACTTCTTCCTCAACGCGGCGATGGCCGCCGCCAAGGCCGGCACGGACGCGGCGCGCGACATCCCCGGCTCTTCGCTGGTGGTGGCGATGGCGCGCAACGGCACCGACTTCGGGGTGCAGGTCTCGGGGCTGGGCTCGCAGTGGTTCACCGGTCCCGCCGGGGTGCCCGACGGTCTCTATCTCGGCGCGTACGGCCCCGCCGACGCCAACCCGGACATCGGCGACTCGACGATCACCGAGACCGCGGGCCTGGGCGGCTTCGCGATGGCGGCGGCCCCGGCGATCGTGCGCTTCGTCGGCGGCGAGGTGGGGGACGCGGTGGCGGCCACCCGGTCCATGTACGAGATCACGCTGGCCGAGCATCCCGCCTACCAGATCCCGGGTCTGGGGTTCCGCGGGACGCCGGTGGGCATCGACGTCACGCTCGTGGCGCGGACCGGTGTGCTGCCGGTGGTCAACACCGGGATCGCGGGCCGCGTGGCCGGGACGGGGCAGGTCGGCGCGGGGCTGGTGAGCCCTCCGGCTGAGGCGTTCACCAAAGCGCTGGCGGCATTGACCAAGCGGGCCGCAATTCAGTAAGTGATCCATTCAAATAACACGTTTTACCAGGTCAGCCAGCCTTTTAGAGTGATATATCAGCGTTCAACTTCCGTTCGTCAATCAACTGCCTATATCGTGTCGAACCTCATAATCTAGAAGTATCGTGTTACCGATGAGGCTGGAGATGGGGGCGGGAGATGTCAGCCGACCGCGTGCTCAGCGGGCCAGGCGCCGAGGGCGTTCCGCAGAGCCAGGGCCGACTGATCGGCCGGCGCTACCGTCTGATGTCGCCTGTCGGACGCGGCGGCATGGGCATGGTGTGGCACGCCCATGACGTGCTGCTCGACCGCGCCGTCGCCGTCAAGGAGCTGATCCTCCCCTACGGGCTCGACCACTCCGGCGCCCAGGTCGCCAACCGCCGCATGCTGCGCGAGGCCCGCTCCGCCGCGCGCCTCACCCACCCCGGCATCGTCACCGTCCACGACGTCGTCGAAGAGGACGGGCGGCCGTGGATCGTCATGGAACTCGTCCGCGCCTGGTCACTTGAGCAGGCCGTACGGCAGAGCGGCCCCCTGCCCGTCATCCAGGCCGCCGAGATCGGCATCCGGGTCCTCGACGCGCTGCGGCACGCGCACGCCGCCGGAATCCTGCACCGCGACGTCAAACCCGGCAACGTACTGCTGACCTCCGACCGGGTCGTGCTGACCGACTTCGGCATCGCCGCCATCGAAGGCGACGTCACCATCACCCAGACCGGGCTGCTCATGGGCTCGCCCGCCTACATCCCGCCGGAGCGGCTGTCCGGCCAGCCCATCACGCAGGCGGCCGACCTGTGGTCGTTCGGCGCCACACTGTACGCCGCCGTCGAGGGCCGCCCGCCGTACGAGGGGCCCGACGCCATCGCCGTACTCGGCGCCGTCCTCACCCAGGACCCGATCAGACCCCAGCGGGCCGGAGCCCTGCTCGGCGTCATCGAGGGCCTCCTGCGCAAGAACCCCGCCGAGCGCATGGCCGCCGCCCAGGTCGCCGAGCAGCTCGAGAAGGTCCTGCACGCCCACGGCTCCCGGCCGCCGCGCGGCCCCGAGACCAGCCGCCTGCCCACCCAGGCGGACCCGACACCGGTCGGGCTGCTGCCTCCGCTGGAACCGCCGTCGGGGCCGATGCCTTCGCGGATCGTGGAGACGCCTTCCGGGCCGGTACGCGTGCCGTACGACCCGCTGAAGAGCCCGTCCGGCGGCTACGTCATGCCGTACGACGGCCTCGCCAGCCCGTCCGGCAGCCACAACACCCAGCAGATCCAGCAGCCCGGCACCTCCTTCGACGCCTTCACCAGCCACTCCGGCCCGCTCCCCGCAGGCGGCTACGACTCCCTGGCGGGCACCCAGGACCCCCTCCCCCCGCTCCCCCTCGCCACCCCCGGCCCCCACCCCCAGCCAACCCGCCCACCCCTACCCGGCCACCTATCGCAGACCGGCCACCCGCCATCGCCCGGCCACCTATCCCAGACCGGCCACCCGCCCCAGACCGGCCACGCACCCTTGACCGGCCACCCACAGCCGGGGGGGCAGTCACCGTCGGGCGCCCACGACCTGCGGTCACCATCGGGCCCGCACGACCTCCGCTCCCCCTCCAGCCCCCACGACCCCTTTGCCGCGCAACCCCAGCCCGACGCGCACGATTTCCGCTCGCCCTCCGGACCCCACGACCTGCGCTCGCCCTCCGGGCCGCACGCGTTCTCGGGGCCGCAGTCGTCGTCCGGGTCGCATGACCTGCGCTCGCCGTCAGGTGGCGTGTCCTCGCCTGTGGGGCCGCCCTCGCTGGAGTCGGCGTCGGGGCCCGGGATCGTGCAGCCGACGTTCGGAGGTGTGTCGGGGCCTCAGCCGATCCTGCCGCTGACCAGCGACGTCCGCAGCGCGCCCTGGCCGCTGGCCTCGGCGGACGACCTGCGCGAACAGTCCAGGGACCTGTCCCGCGGCCTCGGCGCGAGCCGTACCTCGAAAGCGCCGGAACGACTGACCAGGAGCCGCAGACGCCCCGCCGACGACGGTTCCGGCTGGATGCGCGACGGCCGCCCCACCCCGCGCCTCATCATCACCGCCCTGACCGGCGTGGGCGCGGTGGCGGTGGCGATCTGGCTCCTGACCTCGGGCGGCACCTCCACCCCGCCAACGGCCGCGAGCACCGCACCGTCATCGTCGTCGAGCACGGCGCCCGAGCCATCAGTGGCAACCGTCCCCGACGGCTACAGGGAACACACCGCGGCCGGCTTCACCGCGGCCCTGCCCGACACATGGAAGGCCGCCACGGCCGACGGCGCCGCCACGTTCACCGGCCCCAAGGACTCGGGCATGAAGATCACCGTCCAGCAGACGGCCCCGCAGCCGGACGGCGGCGTGGCCGAACTGTCCAAGGAGGAGGCGGACGGCGGCGTAGAGGGCTACATCCAGGTACAGCTCCAGGCCCTGGAGTGGCGCGGCTGGAAGTCGGCCGACTGGGAGTACACCTACGCGCTGGAGAACGGCGTCCCCATGCACGCCCTGACCCGCTTCGTCAGCATCGACGATGCCGCCGCCTACAAAATCACCTTCGCCATCCCCGAACTCAAGTGGGACGACCAAACCGAAACCCGCAACACCTTCCTCAGCACCTTCCGCCCCGCCACCTAACCCCGGCCCCGACACCCAGGCACCCCGTCACGCCCCTCCCGGCACTGCCCCGGCCAGCACCGTGCGCCCGCCCACACCCTGCGTCCTCTGGCGCGAACCGCTACGGCGTCCAACCAGAGGCGGGCCGGACACCTAGGCGGGCTCCATGCGCCCGACCAGCCCCGCAGCCCCCGCCGGGAGCCGGACCGGGGATGTGGTCCGTCCGGAGGCGTGGGCGGGTTGGTGGCGGCTTTCGGTCCTGGGTTTCGATGCGCGTACCGGGAAAGGAACGGCGGCCTGTACGGTGCGGGCATGAGGGTGCACGCGCTTCATGTCTATCCGATCAAGTCCACCCAGGGACACGACCTCGACAGCGCCGAGGTGGAGCCGTGGGGGCTGGCCGACGATCGGCGGTACCTGGTGGTGGACGAGCGTGGTGAGATGATCACCGCTCGCCAGCTCCCGAGGCTGCTGGCCTGCCGGGCCGAGGTAGCGGGCGGCACGCTGACGCTGACGGGCCCGCACGCCGATCCTCTCCTGGTACGGCCGGCCGCGGCGATGACCGGTATCACCATCGGCCGCACCGTAGTGGAGCTGCGCGACTGCGGCGACGAGGCGGCCGCCTGGCTGTCGGCGCTGCTGGACCGCCCGGCCCGCCTGAAGTGGCTCGACGACCCGACCCGCCGCCCCATCAACCCCGAGTACAGCAGGCCGGACGACCGGGTCAGCCTGGCCGACGGCTACCCACTGCACCTCACCACCACGACCTCCCTCGCCCAGCTGAACGACTGGATCGCCGAAACCGCCATCGAACGCGGCGAAAACTTGCCGGACCCGCTCCCGATGCGCCGCTTCCGTCCGAACGTGGTGGTGGACGGGGTGACAAAACCGTTCGCCGAAGACCACTGGAAGCGAGTACGCATCGGCGACCTGGACTTCCGCGTCACCAAGGGCTGCGACCGATGCGTCCTGACCACCATCGACCCCACCACCTACACCAAGGGCAAGGAACCCATCCGCACCCTCTCCAAGCACCGCAGGTGGGACGGCAAGGTCTGGTTCGGCATCAACCTCATCCCCGACACCCCCGGCCACATCACCCTGGGCGACCCAGTCACCCCCCTGTAGCCACACCCCCACAAACCCACCAACATCCCACCCAAGAACCCACCTCGCCCGCGAAGTAGCCCCACAACCCACACAAGCCCACGCGCCACACAACCCCACGCGCCACACAACCCCACGAGTCTCACGAACACACAAGCGCACGAGCCCGCGAGCGGGCCGGTGGGCGGAGCAGAGCGGGCGGCCGGCGCGAGCGCACGAGCGGGCAGAGCGCAGCGGGAGGACAGCCCGAGCGAAGCAGCCCGAGCGAAGCAGCCCGAGCGAAGCAGCCCGAGCGAAGCAGCCCGAGCGAAGCGCGGACGGACGGGCGGGCCGAGCGGGCGGACGGGCTGAGCGCGGACGGGTGATGAGGCGGAGTGCGCGAGAGGGCGGAGTGGGCGGGCGGGTTCTGGGATGCTCGTGGGTCGTCTAGACGACGGCTGGTTGGCTGATCCCGCCCAGTAGGGGCCCTTGCCCGCAAAGCCGTCCATCGGGACGTCATGGCCGGTCGTCCACCGATCCCCCACACCCGCCCCACCTAGACCGTAAATGGCAGCTTTCCGGTGGTATGGGACACTTCACCGGTGACCGATACCCCAACAAAGCGCGACATTTCATCGCCCGCCGATGTCCGCGGCATCCAGCGGCGTACCCTCGCCGTCCTGTCGATCGCCCAGATCGTCGGCGGCGTCGGTGTGGCTGTGGGCCTCGCGCTGAGTTCCGTGGTGGTCGATCAGCTCTCGGGGTCCACGGTCATCAGCGGGCTGGCCGGTACCGCCACCGTCCTCGGCGCCGCCCTGCTCGCCCTCCCCATCGCCAGAACCGCCGCCAGGAGCGGCCGCCGCGCCGGACTCTCGCTCGCCTACGTCGCCGCCACCGCCGGGTGCGCGATCTCCGTGCTGGCGATCACCATCACGTCCTGGCCGCTCCTGCTCGTCGGCCTCGTGCTGGTGGGCGGTGGCAGCGCGGGCAACCTGGCCGCCCGCTACTCAGCCACCGACCTGTCGCCCAAGGGTCACGCCGCCCGCCACCTGTCGCTCGTGGTCTGGATGGCCACCGTCGGCTCCGTCGCGGGCCCGAACCTGGCAAAGCCCGCCGACCACGTCGGCATGTCCGCCGGTCTGGTCGCGAACGCCGGTCCCTTCGCGTTCTCCGCCCTGGCCTTCGGGCTCGCGTGGCTGGTCGTGGCGGCCGGCCTCCGCCCCGACCCACTCAAACTGGCCCGCTCACTGGCCGACCCGTCCGAGCCGGGCGAACCGGGCGCACGGGGCGAGGCGGCCGCGCAGGGCAGACCGGGCACGCAAATCAGGCCGGGCGTGCCGGGCAAACCGGACGCAGCGCCTGCCGTACGGGACAGGGCGTTGCGGGACGGCTGGCGCACTCTGCGTACCACCCCCATGGCCAGGCGCGCGCTGGTGATGATCGCGATCAGCCACACCGCGATGGTGTCGGTCATGTCGATGACGCCGGTGAAGCTGCACCACGACGGCTCCAGCCTCGACGTCATCGGCCTGGTGATCAGCCTGCACATCGCCGGCATGTACGTGCTGTCGCCGGTCGTCGGCTGGCTGGCGGACAAGGCGGGCCGGGTGCCGGTGCTCATCCTGGGCATGTCGCTCCTGCTCGCCTCCGCCGTGCTGGCCGGGACCGCGCAGCACAGCGTCTGGCAGGTCACCACCGGCCTGGTCCTGCTGGGTCTGGGCTGGTCGTGCGGGCTGGTGGCGGGTTCGGCGCTGGTGACGGAGTCGGTGCCGCTGGACCGCCGCCCGGCCGTGCAGGGGCTGTCCGACCTGATCATGAACGTCTGCGGCGCCACGGGCACGGTCGTCGCGGGCGCCATCGTGGGTGTTCTGTCCTACGGCATCCTGGGCCTGGTCGTCGGCGTCATGGTCACCGCGGCCGGGATCTGGCTCTACCTGACGACCCGCCGCTGACGACGCGGGCTCACTTGGCGTCGGAGTAGATGGGGACGGCCACCGACTCCATGGGGAAGCGCACCGGCGTCTGACCGAACAGCAGGCGGCTGGCCTCGGCGGCCGAGGCGGTCACGGCGGCCATGACCTCGTCGGCCAGCGGCTGCGGGCAGTGCACCATCACCTCGTCGTGCTGGAAGAACACCAGCCGCGCCGCCGAGGGCAGCCGCCCGCGCAGCACCGCGAGCAGGGCCAGCGCCCATTCGGCGGCGGTGGCCTGGACGACGAAGTTGCGGGTGAAGCGGCCCCGGTCGCGGGCGGCGCGGGCGCCGTCGGGGCCGGTCACGAGGTCGCGCCAGCGCTGGGACGGCGGCGGCGAGGTACGGCCCAGCCATGAACGCACCAGCTTGCCCTCCTCCCCGGCCTTGGCCGCGTCTTCGACGAAGTGGTAGGCCTTCGGGAACCGCTGGCGCATCACGGCCAGGAGCTTGGGCGCGTCGCCGCTGGTGCCGCCGTACATGGCGGAGAGCATGGCGAGCTTGGCCTGGTCGCGCTCGCCGCCGAACGACTTGGCCAGAGCCGAGTAGAGGTCGATCTCGCCCGCCGCCCTGGCCAGCCCGACGTCGCCCGCCATCGCGGCCAGCACGCGCGGCTCCAGCTGGGCGGCGTCGGCCACGACGAGTGTCCAGCCGTCGTCGGCCACCACGACCTTGCGCATGACCTTCGGGATCTGCAGCGCGCCGCCGCCGCTGGTGGCCCAGCGGCCGGAGACGACGCCGCCGACGACGTATTCGGGGCGGAAGCGGCCGTCGTGGACCCACTGGTCGGCCCAGACCCAGCCGTGGAAGGAGTAGAGGCGGGCCAGTTCCTTGTAGGCCAGCAGCGGGCGTACCGAGGGATGGTCGAGTTGTTTGATCTCCTCCGAGCGGGTCGACTTGATCGCCAGGCCGGCCCCCTTGAACGCCTTGACGAGCTGCTGCACCGAGTCGGGGTTGACCGGGTGCCCGAACGCCGCCGACACCTCGTCGGCCAGCGCCTGCAGCTTGACCGGGCGCATGCCGTGGACGGGGCGGGGGCCGAGCATCTCGGTCAGCAGGGCGTCGTGGACGTCGCGCCGCCACGGCATGCCGTCGCGGGCCATCTCGGCGGCGACCAGCGCGCCGGCGGACTCGGCGGCCACCAGCAGGCGGAAGCGGCCCGGCTCCGGCAGGGCGTCGATGCGCCTGAGCTGGTCGTCGAGGACCTCGGCGAGCTCATCGGTGTCCAGTCTTCGCCGCTCCGGCTCGAACAGGGTGTCCTGCCTGGCCGCGGGGCCGTCGCCGTCGTCGGGGACCGGCAGGCCGCGCAGCCTGGCGTGGGCGGCCTCGGCCGAGCGGGCCTCGCCGTAGCGGCCCTCGTGGGCCAGCAGCAGGTTTTCGGTGAGCGTGATGTCGTGGCAGCGCGAGACGCGGCGCCCGGCCGACAGCAGCGGCGGGTAGGACTCGCGGGTGTCGGCCCACACCCATCGCGGGTGGGCGCGCTCCACCGCCTCCACCCGCTCCAGGAACGCGGCCCCGGTCTCGGCGGGGCCGCTCTCCTCGGGGAGGGTGCGGATCGCCTCCCCCGCCATCAGCGCGTACACGCACCCCAGAGTGCCAGGTCACTACGACAATCCGATGACCACCTCGTCCTCGAGCGGCGGGTCCTGCTCGGCGGGCAGGCAGCCCGTCGCGGCGAAGCAGCGCACCGTGAGCGCTTCGGGCGTCACGGACAGGTGGAGGAACTGCTTGAAGAACGGCGGTTCGTCCCAGTCGGACAGTTCGGACAGATAGCGGTGGAACACCTTGTCGACCGGCAGCCGGAACGGCCACGGGTACGCGCCGAGTATCCGCGCCGCCCACCGCATCCGCCGGGTGATCACGGTGGTGGCGTCGAGGGCGCGGACCGGCGAGTTGCCGATCTGGTCGACCATGATGCAGGCGGCCTCGGCCGGGGTGAGGTAGAGCCACTTCATGCGCAGCCGCCGCGCGTACAGCTGGCTGTAGAACGACAGCGAATCGCCGCGCAGCGGGTAGCAGCGGAAGTCGTCCTCGTGCACGCCTGCCACGTCCACGCGCCTGATCGTGTGCGTGGCGTGCATGAAGGCCCCGGCGCCGCCGGTGACGATGTACTGGATCACGCGGTCGCCGACGCGGATCGGGTAGCGCTGGTAGTTGTGCACGTCACCGCCGATGGCGGCGACGTAGCGGTGCGCGGGGTCGCGGACGATGTCGTCGACGGTCCCGCCGCCCTCCAGCCGCGAGGGCTTGTAGTCGTTGCGGGTGTAGATGGGCTTGCCGGTCACGAGGATCTTCGGGCGGGGGTCGAGTGAGGTACGGCGCAGCCACTCCACCTGCTCCTTGTCGATCACGCCCTTGATGCCGGTGTCGATGCCGACGACGAGCAGGCTCCCGCTCTCGATCACCCAGTAGGGACCCGGCTGCACCGACTGCTGGTTCGGCGACCCGCGCAGCTTGCGCGCCTCGGCCAGGCGGGCCTCGTCGATCTTCTCCGGTTTGCGCCACAGCAGCCCGCGCGGCCCGCGCTCGGGCGTGGGCCGCAAAGGGGGCGCGTCACAGAAGACCCGCATGAACCCGCCGAGCCCGTCATACCAGTCGTGGTTCCCGGGAATGGCGTAGATCGGCGCGTCATAGGCCTGATACGGACGGAAGAACTTGTCTCCGTATTCGTTTCCCGAACCCGTGGGATAGATGACATCGCTGGCGATGACGGTGAACGCCGTGTCCTTGCCCAGTTTGAGCATTCCCGGCACCACGGCGTACTGCGAGGCGTCGCCCTCGCCCGGATCCCCCAGGATCAGGAACTGGAAGGAGTCGCCAACCGGCGGCGTGATCCGGTAGTCCCGTCCGACGCCACGGGCGTGCTGCGCCTCCATCCAGCGGCGGCGTACCTTGCCGGACGGATCCCCGAAGAGCCCGGCCAGGATCTCGTTGCGGGAGCGCCACAAAGTGCGTGGATGCAGCCAGGAAAACGTGTCATTGTTCGGCCGTAAATCCCTATAGGCGCCGACCTGCTGACATCGCCACCCGGCGCCTTCCTCCGATGTCCGGGACGACTGCTGCTTTCCGCGCTCCGCCGCGACTTCCACCATGACCATATCTTTGCCGCGATCTTGCGGAATCGCACCCCGAACTCTCCGTACCGCTGAGAACACGCATGGTGTACGCTCAACGGT
This sequence comes from Nonomuraea endophytica, assembly GCF_014203235.1. Lineage (GTDB taxonomy): Bacteria > Actinomycetota > Actinomycetes > Streptosporangiales > Streptosporangiaceae > Nonomuraea > Nonomuraea endophytica. The sequence continues at coordinate 62,169 of NZ_JACHIN010000015.1, forward strand.
CAACCGTACGAGGGGGGCTGGGATGGCCCGTAACGGTTTCGACGATGCGATCCAGCGCGGCACGGTGGGGGCTGAGGCCGTCGAAGGGTTGCTGGCCTACGCCCAGAGCAGGTCAGGGTGGGGCCGGGCAGGAGTGCGCAGCGCCCTGGAGGCGGTGGCCATGAGCAGGGTCCTGGCCACCCGTGACCCGGCGGCGCACACCGGCCTGCTCGCCCGTTCCTTACGCACGGCCGCCACCATGCTGCTCAAACGCCGCCGCCCCGCGCGGGCGCTCCCCCTGGCGGAGGAAGCGGTCAGCCTGGCCCGCGCCTCGGGCGGCGCGCCGCTCGTGGTCTCCCTGGTCGCCCTCGCCGAGATACTCAACTCCCTGCAGCGCTACGCCGAAGCCGCCGAGGCGATGACGGAGGCCGACAAGATCCGCCAGTAGCCGTCAGGCGATGAGGGCGCCGGGGTTCATGATCCCGGCCGGGTCGAGCCGGTCCTTGACCGCACGCAGGATGTCCACCCCGAGCGGCCCGATCTCCCTGGCGTAGGCGTCGCGGTGGTCGCGCCCGACGCCGTGGTGGTGCGAGATCGTCCCGCCCGCCTCCACGATCGCCGCGTTGACCTCCTCCTTGGCCCGCTCCCACTGCTCGACCGGGTCGCCGTGCTGGGCGGTGACGACGGTGAAGTAGAGGGAGGCCCCGGTCTCGTAGACGTGCGAGATGTGGCACATGACCAGGGGCGATCCCAGGGAGCCGAGCAGCGACAGCCGTACCGCGTCGTAAAGGCGTGGCAGGTTCGCCCAGAACCCGGCCGTCTCCAGCGTCTCGACGGTGGCGCCGGCGGCGAGCAGCGAGTCGCGCAGGTACGGCGCGGAGAAGCGCCCGTGCGCCCACGCCCGCCCCGGCTCCGGGCCCAGCGGGACTCCGCCGAGCCCGGCCAGCACCTCGCCCGCCGCCTCGGCCCGCGCCCGCACGTCCGTGCCCTCGTATCCGGCGATGACCAGGCAGCCGCTGTCGCCGCCGCCGATCGCGTCGGGCTTGGCCAGGCCGATCATGGTCTCGGTCTCGTCGGACAGCCGCAGCACGGTCGGCAGCGGGCCCTGCTGGGCCAGGGTCCGCAGGGCGGCGGAGCCTTCGGCGAAGGAGGCGAAGCGCCACCCCTCGTACGCCTTCTCGGCGGGCGCCTTCCGCACCCGGAGGCGCAGGGAGGTGATGACGCCGAACGCGCCTTCCGAGCCCAGGACGAGCTGGCGGAGGTCGGGGCCGGCGGCGGACTTGGGGGCCCGGCCGAGTTCCAGCGTCCCGGCGGGGGTGGCGAGTGTCAGCCCGGCGACCATGTCGTCGAAGCGCCCGTAACCGGCCGACGCCTGGCCGCTGGAACGGGCCGCGGCGAAGCCGCCGAGCGTGGCGTACTCGAAGGACTGCGGGAAGTGTCCCAGCGTGAGCCCGTGCCCGGCCAGGAGCCGCTCGGCCTCGGGGGCGCGCACGCCGGGCTCGAACGTGGCGATCATCGACTCGGGGTCCACCGCCACCAGCCGGTCCATCCGGCCGAGGTCGAGCGCCACGACCGCGGTGAAGCCGTCGCCGGACGGTGTCAGGGCGCCGACCACCGAGGTGCCGCCGCCGAAGGGGACGACGGCGATCCTGGCCTCGGCGCACACGCGCAGCACCTCGGCCACCTCGTCGTGGGTGGCCGGCGCGACCACGGCGTCGGGGGCGTGCGCGCCGTCGCCCGCGCGCATCCGCAGCAGGTCGGGCGTGGACTTGCCGCGCGCGTGGCGGACGCGCGCCTCGTGGCCGGTGCCGACGTGCGCGGGGCCGGTGATCTCGCCCAGCGCGTCCAGGGCGGAGCCGGGCAGGCGGGATGGCGCCAGCCGTACCGACGAGAGGGTGGCGGCGGGCTCGGCGGGGGCGCGCACGCCGAGCAGGTCGTGCAGAAGCGTGCGGACCGCCTCGGGGAGCTCGCGCGCCTTGGCGGGATCGCCCCAACCGGACCAGAGCATGGGTTCACTCACGCTCTACACTGTGACACATGACGTCGATTCGTCACAATGACGCCGTCCTGGATGCGGCCCTCGAGTGCGTGATGGCCTACGGCGTGCGGCGCACGACGCTGACCGACGTGGCCCGCCGGGCGGGGGTGTCCAGGATGACCCTCTACCGGCGCTGGCCGGACGTGCGCAGCCTGGTGGGCGACCTGATGACCAGGGAGTGGGTCAGGGTGGTCGAGGGGCTGGACGTGCGCGATCCGGCAGGGGCGGTGGTCGAGGGCGTCAGGGCGCTGCGCGGGCACCCGCTCCTGCGCAAGATCGTCGAGGCCGACCCCGAGATGCTGCTGCCCTACCTGCTCCAGCGCACCGGAGCCACCCACGAGGCGGTCCTGGCCGTCCTCGAACCGGCGGTCGGCGACCGCGCGAAGGCCAGGGCGATCCTGCTGGTCGCGCAGTCGTTCCTGCTGTCCGGCCCGACCATGCTCGGCGACGACGCGCTCGACGCCGAGCTCACGACCCTCCTGGAGCGCTACCTTGCCTAGATCTTCCTCGCCTGAAGCTTCCTCCCTCAACGCCGCGCGCCGCTCGGCCGAGCTGGCCAGGACGGCGGAGGGGACCGTCGACGTCCTGGTCGTCGGACTGGGCGCGACCGGCGCCGGCGCGGCACTCGACGCCGCCTCGCGCGGACTGTCGGTGGCCGCGATCGACGCGCACGACCTGGCCTTCGGCACCTCGCGGTGGAGCTCGAAGATGATCCACGGCGGGCTGCGCTACCTGGCCAAGGCGCAGGTGGGCGTGGCCTACGAGAGCGCCGTCGAGCGCGGCATCCTGCTCAGCCGCACCGCGCCCCACCTGGTCAGGGCCCATCCATACCTGCTGCCGCTGAACCCCGGCGTCTCCAGGGGCCAGGAGGCGCTGGTCATGACCGGCTACCGCCTCGGCGACGGGCTGCGGGCCGCCGCGCGCACGCCGCGCCGCCTGCTGCCCGGCCCCTCCCGCCTCACGGCCGAACGCGCCCGCGCGGCCGCTCCCGTCCTGAGCGGGTACGGCCTGCGCGGCGCCCTGCTGTCCTGGGACGGACGGCTGGAGGACGACGCCCGGCTCGTGGTCGCGATCGCCCGCACGGCGGCGGCGTACGGCGCGCGGATCCTGACCCGGTGCCGGGCCCTGGAGCTGACGGCGACCGGTGCGCGGGCCCGCGACGAGCTGACCGGCGAGGAGTTCACGATCAGGGCCCGCGCGGTGATCAACGCGGCGGGCGTGTGGGCCGGGCAGCTGAACCCGGAGGTCACGCTGCGCCCCTCGCGCGGCACCCACCTGGTCCTGCGCGGCGAGACGCTGCCGGGACTGCGGGCCGGGCTGCATGTCCCGATTCCCGGGGAGAGCAATCGTTTCGCCCTGGTCCTGCCCCAGCACGACGGCCGCGTCTACGTCGGCCTCACCGACGTGCCGCTGGACGGACCGGTCCCCGACGTGCCGGAGGCGCCCGAGGACGACATCAGGGCGTTGCTGGAGGTGCTGAACGGCATCCTTGAGGTTCCGGTGACCCGTGAGGCGGTCGCGGGCGCCTACGCGGGCCTCAGGCCGCTCCTGGCCCCCGACGGGCACACGTCGGGCCGCACGGCCGACCTGTCGCGGCGGCACGCCGTGCTGGACGCGGGCGGGTTCGTCACGGTGGTCGGGGGAAAGCTGACGACATATCGCCGCATGGCGGAGGACGCCGTCGATCGGGCGGTACGGCGGGCGAACCTGCCCGCCGGGCCGTGTGTCACCAAAGAGGTGGTTCTCGTAGGCCGGGCCGTACAGGCCTATGCCGAGGCGGAGCCCGAGCCGGTCGGCGCGGGCGTCACCAAGGGCGAGCTGCGCTTCGCGGTGGAGCACGAGGGCGCGCTCGACGAGGACGACCTCCTGGACCGCAGGACCCGCATCGGCCTGGTGCCGGAGGACCGCGCGGCGGCCCTGCCTGCCGCCCGTGACGTGCTGAAGGGTTGAGATCCCGGATCCGCGGGTAAGAAGATCCTTTTCATCGGCGTGTCGCCCCCGCGCCGACCCCTACCCTGGCGTTAGGTTAGTCTTACCTAAATTGCTGTCGGGGGAGGGTGGAACGTGGCCAGGGGTTGTGATCATCCGGACGGGTGCCACACCGGCGGCGTGCCCACCTTCGCCAGCGCGACGGTGGGCGCGAAGCTCTGGCTGCTCATCGAGTATTCCGGAGCCTGGCCCTCGCACGTCGACGACGGGACGCTTCCGCCGAAAATCTCCGAGCTGATCAGCCGGGCCGTGGCGCGGGGCGTCAGGCCGCAGCTGATCCGCCGCCCCGGGCGCCGGACCCGCCCGCAGGAGCAGGGGATCCGTGTGCTAGCCGGGTATGCGATCGGCGACAACCCCTGGCTGGCCGGGGGTGTCATCGCAGGTCCCGACGATCTTGACCTGGACGCGCTGGTGGCCGGAGTGGTCCCGGAGTCCTGCATACTTGAAGACGAGCCGGTATTTCTGGTCTGCACGCACGCCAAGCGCAATGCGTGTTGCGCCCGCATTGGACTACCCCTCGCTCGTGGACTGGCGGAATTCCTGCCGGACAGAGTGTGGGAAACATCACACGTTGGCGGCGATCGTTACGCCGCCAACCTCGTGTGCTTGCCACACGGAATTTTCTACGGCAGCATGTCTCAGGCTGCTGCGCTCGCAGCAGCGAACGCGTACCGGTCCGGCGAGGTGATTCTCGACCGTTTCCGGGGACGCGCAGGCATCCCTGAGCCACTGCAAGCCGCGGAGCACTTCGCCCGAACCCATACGGGAGAGTGCGGACTCGGCGGAGTGGCCGTGGAATCCGCCAGGTCGGACGGCGACGTCACCGAAGCCATCGTGCGCATCGGAGACGTCCGGATCCAGGTTGTGGTTGAGCCATCGGTGTTCCAAGCACCGTGTGGTACGGCTTGCGCCGAGAAAATCACCACCTACCGGCTGGTCTCGCTGGACAGGCTCACGCCTGTGCGGTACGCCACGCCCGCCCTTACCTGATCACGGGAACATCACGGCCAGGCCTTGCGTTGGAACAGTGACGCCGAAAGCGTCCAATGCGGCTCAATTACTGAAATACCTCTCACGAAGGTGGTTTTCTCATGTCTCAGGTACGTCGGCAGCTCGCCCGCCCGCGCCCCAGCTGGGGATGGCAGGATGATGCCGCGTGCCGGGGTGAGGACCTCGTGCTCTTCTTCGGCCCCGATGGGGAGCGGCAGCCCGAGCGTGACGTACGCGAGCGGAAGGCCAAGGCGATCTGCGGCGGCTGCCCCGTCCGCAACGAGTGCCTTGACTACGCGCTGTCCCGTCCGGAGAAGTACGGCACGTGGGGCGGTCTCAACGAGGACGAGCGCGCCAGCGAGCGTCGCCGTCGTATGCGCCGCGCGGCCAGCGCCGGCATCTCCGCGGCCTGAACTTCACCACCGGCACCACAGATTCTCCCCGCGTGATCACGCAGTTGTTCCGATGAGCGGAGCGCGCCCGTGCGCGCTCCCGCGAACCCGGTCGGAACAACTGCCTGATCAGGCAGGAATGTCACGAACGCCGATCCTCCGGCGGAACACCCAGTACGTCCAGCTCTGGTAGAGCAGCACCAGCGGCAGGAAGAACACCGCGATCCACGTCATGATGCCCAGCGTCATCGGCGTGGACGCGGCGTTCTGCACGTTGAGGCTGTTGGCCGGATCGAGCGTCGAAGGCAGCACGTCCGGGTAGAGCACGGCGAACAAGCTGGTCACCGCGACCCCGATGGCCACCGCCGACAGCGTGAACGACCATCCCTCCCGCGCCCTGGCGATCGCGCCGAGCGCGGCCAGCCACGCCAGCGCCGCCACGACCGCGAGCACCGCGGTCACCGCCGTCCCGCCGTGGAACTGCGTCCAGCCCAGGAACAGCACCGCGAGCGCCGCGGCCACCACGCCCGTGCGCAGTGCCAGCGACCTGGCCCGACGCCTGATCTCCCCCGTGGTCTTCAGTGACAGGAAGATCGCGCCGTGGGCGACGAACATCGTCAGCGTCACCAGCCCGCCCAGCAGCGCGTACGGGTTGAGCAGATCCCAGAACGTGCCCACGTACTCGTGGTCGGCGTCCAGCTTCACCCCGCGCACGATGTTGGCGAAGGCCACGCCCCACAGCAGCGCGGGCGCGAACGAGCCGGCCACGATGCAGCGGTCCCAGCCCGCCTTCCAGCGTGCCGAGTCGCGTTTGGCCCGGTACTCGAAGGCCACCCCGCGCAGGATCAGCGCCACCAGGATGATCAGCAGCGGCAGGTAGAAGCCGCTGAACAGGCTCGCGTACCACTCCGGGAAGGCGGCGAACGTGGCCCCTCCCGCGGTGATCAGCCACACCTCGTTGCCGTCCCAGACGGGTCCGATCGTGTTGATCATCACCCGGCGTTCCGTCGGGTCGGCGGGCAGCACCGGCAGGAGCATCCCCACGCCGAAGTCGAAGCCCTCCAGGACGAAGTAGCCGACCCACAGGACGGCGATGGCCACGAACCAGACGTCGTTCAGCGTCATCGGGCTCTCCTAGTAGGCGAAGGTCAGGGTGGTGTCGTCCTCGGGTTTGTCCTGGACCTGGGGCGGGGATTGCCGGCCGTACTTGATCATCAGGCCCAGTTCGACGACGGCGAGCGCGCCGTACAGGAGGGTGAAGACGATCAGCGAGGTGAGGACGGTGCCCCCGCCGACGGCGGGTGAGACGCCCGCTTCGGTCTTCATCTGGGAGAACACGATCCACGGCTGGCGGCCCATCTCGGTGAAGATCCAGCCGAAGCTGTGCGCGGCGACCGGCAGCACCACCGACCAGGCGGCGGTCCGCCAGATCCAGGGCTTGTCCGGCAGGCGGCCCTTCCTGGTCAGCCAGAGGAGCACGAGCGCTATCAGCGCCGCGAGGGCGCCGCAGCCGATCATCAGGCGGAAGCCCCAGTAGGTGACCGGGATGTAGGGGCGGTAGTCGCCGGGGCCGAAGCGCTGCTCGTACTCGGCCTGCAGGTCGTTGATGCCCTGCACCTTGCCGTCGAAGGAGCCCGTGGCCAGGTACGACAGCGCGCCCGGGATCTCCAGCTGGAAGATCGGCCGCCCGCCGTCCAGCGTGCCGATGGTGAACAGCGAGAACGGGGCGGGCTGGGCGGTCTCGTAGAGCGCCTCGGCGGCGGCCATCTTCATCGGCTGCGTCTCCGTCATGATCTTGCCCAGCGTGTCGCCGGAGAAGAAGACCAGGACGAAGGCCACGAGCGTGGTCCAGAGGCCCAGCTTGAGCGTGGGGCGGAAGACGTCGGCGTCGCGGCCGCGCGCCAGGTGCCAGGCCGAGACCGCCAGCAGGATGACCCCGCCCGACAGCCAGGCGCCGAAGATCGTGTGCGGGAACGCGGCCAGCACGACCTTGTTGGTCAGCACGGCCCCGAAGTCGGTCAGCTCGGCCCGCCCGGCCCCGATCTTGTAGCCGACCGGCCACTGCATGAAGGAGTTCGCGGCCAGGATGAAGTACGCCGACAGCGCGCTCCCCACCGCCACCACCCAGATGCAGGCCAGGTGGATCTTCTTCGGCAGCCGGTCCCAGCCGAAGATCCACAGCCCGAGGAACGTGGACTCCAGGAAGAACGCCAGCAGGGCCTCCAGCGCCAGCGGCACCCCGAAGACGTCACCGACGAAGCGGGAGTAGGAGCTCCAGTTCATGCCGAACTGGAACTCCTGCACGATCCCGGTCACGACGCCCATGGCGAAGTTGATCAGGAAGAGCTTGCCGAAGAATTTGGTCGCCCGAAGGTAGTGCGCCTTGCCGGTACGGACCCACGCCGTGTGCAGGATCGCCACCAGCAGCGACATTCCTATGGTGATCGGCACAAACAGGAAGTGGTACACCGTGGTGATGCCGAACTGCCACCGTGCGAGATCCAGCGCGTCCATGAAAGATCACCCTATGGAGGTGCTCGGACGCGTATTGTTACGACACGCCTACCATCAGGCGATCAGATCGTCGAACTCCCCATCTTTCGCACCCAGGACGAAGGCTTCGATTTCAGCCTGCGTGTAGATCAGGGCGGGGTCGTCGGGGAAGCGGGAGTTGCGCATGGCGATCTCACCGGTCGGCAGGGCCGCCACCTCCACGCAGTTGCCGTTGGGGTTGCTGCGGCGGCCCTTGCGCCAGCGGACGGGCAGGGCACTCGCGGGCGTTCCGTTGCGGAACTCATGCATGGGGGACACTCCTTGCGTGCTTACAGATGCACGTGCATGCGCAGATTACGGGAGCGTGCTGATCGTCATATACGGGATGACCAAAATTGCCGTATGGGGTGGATCACACCTGGAGCAGACCTTCGAGGAAGCGCCTGGTCTCCGCGGGCGAGTCCGCCTGGACGCTGAGCCGGTCCATGACCTGCACATAGTGCTCGGCCTCGGCGGGTTTGTCGAGATACAGCGCGCTGGTGAGCTGTTCCATGTACACCACGTCGGGCAGTTCGCGTTCCGGGAAGCGCAGGATGCTGAAAGGCCCGCCCGCGGCGGCATGGCCGCCCCTGTCGAAGGGCATGACCTGAAGTGTCACGTTCGGCTCCGCGGTGGTGTCCAGGAGGTGTTCCACCTGCTCACGCATGACGTCGGGGCCGCCGAGCGTACGCCGCAGGACCGCTTCGTCGATGACCGCCCAGAGCGTCAGCTTCGGGTCGGCGGACAGGCGGCGCTGGCGGGTGGTGCGCAGGGCCACCCTCCGGTCCAGTTCGCCGGTCTCGGCCTCGTCGTGGGCGAGCCGGATGACTGCACGTGCATATGCCGGAACCTGCAGCAGGCCGGGCACGAACTGGTTCTCGTAGGTGCGGATGAGCGAGGCCGAGCCCTCCAGACCGATGTAGACCTCGAACCAGGCGGGCAGCAGGTCGGCGTACTTGTGCCACCAGCCGGGCGCGTTGGCGTGCTTGGCCAGTTCCAGCAGCGGGGCGCGCTCGGCCTCGTCGGTCACGCCGTAGAGGGTGAGCAGGTCGGCCACGTCGCGCTGCTTGAAGCTGACCTGGCCAAGCTCCAGCCGGGAGATCTTCGCGTGCGAGGCCCTGATGGCGTAACCGGCGTCCTCGCGGGAGATGCCGCGGGCGGTACGGAGGTTGCGGAGCTGGGTACCGAGCAGGATGCGCAGGACCGTAGGACTCCCCTGCCCGTCGGACAGAAGGTTCCACTGTGCACTCACCCGGGGCCCCCGATTCTCGAAAGCACCCAGTCTCCCACGGCGTTGACATACCATGACAGATCATCTGCACGTGCATTTGCGGTTTGCATCCGTAAAACACGAAAAGTCTTGCATCTGTAAGCACACAAGGTAAAGATGGGCACTGGATCACCAGATCGGGGACATGATGACGACTTTCGACGCACGTCCGCGAGCCGCCACTGGTCCCGTACCGCCACCATGGCTGGCCGCAGTCCTGCTCCATGGGCGAGCGGAGGGGCAGGAGGCGGTCTTCCGGTTTCACGAGCTCAGCGCGTTCGAGCCCGCGTGTGTGGCCACGTCACGGCGCTTCGTCGAGCGCACGCTGAAGGAGTGGGGCGGCGCGCCGGAAATCTGCTTCGACGCCCAGCTCGTGGTCTCGGAACTTGTCACCAACGCCATGCGGCACGGCGGCGGCGCGCTGCATCTGCGCCTGCTCGCCCACGCCGCCGAACTGGCCTGCGTGGTGAGTGACTACAGCAGGGCCGCGCCCGTGCCCGCCGCACCCGGCGTGTTCGCCGAGTTCGGGCGGGGGCTGGCACTGGTCGAGGGCCTCACCCGCGCGTGGGGCTGGCTCACGCCGCCCGGCCCCAACAAGCTCGTCTGGGCCTGCATGTCCCTGCGCTGAACCTCGCTCATCTCCTTCCGGCGTCCTCCCAGACCAGCCGGCGCGTCCTCGTGTCGAACGGGTTCCGGCTCGGCCGCCCCGGAGGCAGCACCGGAGCCAGCGCCTCGAAGACCCGGCGCACCGCCACCTCGTCGTACCCGGCCAGCTCCCGCGTCGCCCGCAGCCACAGCGCTCCCCCGGGCAGTTTCTCCGCCTCGTGGAAGGCCGCCGTGTCCACCCGCCCGGCCAGCTCCGCCGGGCAGATCGTGATCCACGAGTAGCCGCGCAGGAACCGCCGCGCCTGGCGCGCCGAAGGGATCCGGCCGCCCCGGACCACCGCGCCGTCCAGGGCGGTCATCCCCTGCCCCATCGAGTCGTCGGCCACGTGCCCGAACGCCGGGTCGACGGGGGCGGCGAAGTCACGCAGCACGCCGGCCCACCGCTCGGCCACGCCGGGGGCGGCCAGGCCGTACTCGGGGGCGCGCAGGAAGGACCAGGCGCGCAGCTGCGTGTGGGCGGGCCGGTCGGTGAAGCGCTCGACACCCACGATCAGCGCGTCGTCGTGGCCGTCGCCGTCGCACAGCTCCACCCACGCGTCGTTGAACTCCCCCGCCGCCACCGTCAGCAGCCAGTCGACGCTCGCGACCGTCAGCGGGCGGTACTCGAAGCCGCGCGCGTCGGTGTCGACGCACACCACGCCGGAACGCAGGCCGGGGGCCAGCGCCGCGGGCACCTCGGACAGCCAGCGACGCACGTGCCCGGCCGGGAAGGGGCCGTCGAGGTCGATGACGATGTCGTGAGAGCTCATGCCCGCCCTTCGTTCTCGTGCGACACCGGCAGAATATTCACCGTGAGCCCTCCGGGACGGGGCGTGACCGATCCGTACCAGAATTCACAGCCCGTCCTCAGCTACCGCTCCCCCAGCAGCCTCAGGACGTCCGCGTCGGTCAGCTGGTCGAAGCTCGCGTACCACTGGCCGACCGCGCGGAAGTCCGCCGGGGTGGCCAGCACCACGACCTCGTCGGCCTCCCCCCGCAGCGCCCTGACCGTCTCCCGAGCCCCCACCGGTACGGCCAGCGTCACCCTGCCCGGAGCGGCGGCCGCGACCGCCAGCAGCGCGGCCCTGGCCGTGCCACCCGTCGCCAGCCCGTCGTCCACCACGATCACCTCCTGGCCCGTCAGGTCGGGCAGCGGCCGTTCCCCCCGGTAGACGGCCACCCGCCGGGCCAGCTCCATCCTCTCCTGCTCGACCACCCCGGCCACGGACGCCGGCGTCATCCCGAGCCGCCGCAGCAGCTCCAGGTCCAGGACCGGCTCGCCGCCCTCGGCGATCGCCCCCACGCCCAGTTCCGGCGTGGGGGGATAGCCGATCTTCCTGGTGACCAGCACGTCCAGGACGCCGCCGAGCCGCCGTGCGATGGGCTCGGCGACGGCGACCCCGCCGCGGGGCAGCGCGAGGACCACGGGATCGCGCGCGAACAGGAGCCGCTCGGCGAGCAACGCCCCCGCCTCGGCCCGATCCGCGAACAGGTGCCCCACATCCTCTATCTACCCACTCTGGTGCGGGTCAGGGGCGGTTGCGGCCGGAGCGGCGCATCTCCTTGTGGATGATCTTCCACTTGTTCTGCTGCTCCTTACGCAGCCGCGCGTCGGTGCGGGACGCCATCCACGCGGCCTCCCGCTGGAGCTTGCGCCAGCTCGTCAGCCGCCGCTCGGGCAGCTCGCCGCCCTCCACGGCGGCCAGCACCGCGCACCCGGGCTCCCCGTCGTGCCCGCAGTCGGCGAAGCGGCACGCGCCGGCCAGCGCGTCGATGTCGGCGAAGACCATGTCCACGCCGTCGGTCATGCCGAACAGCCCGACCCGCCTGATGCCCGGCGTGTCGATGATGAGCCCGCCGCCGGGCAGCGGGATGAGCTCCCGGTGCACGGTGGTGTGGCGGCCCCGGCCGTCGCCGGCGCGGACGAGCTGGGTCTCCATGACGCCGTCGCCCGCCAGCGCGTTCACGAGCGTGGACTTGCCCGCGCCGGACGGTCCGAGCACGACGGCGGTCCTGGAGCCCTCCAGGTAGCCGTGCAGGAGCTGCACGCCCTCGCCGCTCTGCGAGGAGACGGCGTGCACGTCCACGCCGGGCGCGGCGACGCGCACGTCGGCCAGCAGGTCCTCCAGCCCGTTCTCGAACAGGTCGGACTTGGTGATGAGCACCACGGGCGTGGCGCCGGACTCCCAGGCGAGCGCGACGAGCCGCTCGATCCTGGCCAGATCGGCGAAGTCGGTGGCGTGCATGGACGGCTCGGCGACGAAGACGATGTCGACGTTCGCGGCGAGCACCTGGCCCTGGCCATCGGCGGACAGGCCCCCTCGTGAGGTACGGCCGACGCCGCCCCTGACGAAGGAGGTGCGCCGGGGCAGGACCGCGTCGAGTTCGTAGCGGCCCTCGTCGAGCCACCGCAGCGCGGCCCAGTCGCCCACGCACGGCAGCATGACCGGGTCCTCGGCCGAGGACCTGCGCACGCGGGCGCCGTACTTGACGTGATGCTGGCCGTCGTCCGCGATCACTTCGGCGGCGCCGCGGTCGACGCGCGCCACGCGGGCGGGAATGGTGCCGTGAGGCAGCTCGGCGGCCTGGGATTCGGTCCAGCCGAGCAGAGAAAGATCGTAAGTCAACGGAGGTGACACCTTCGGGAAGAGGATCCCGGGTCACTCGTCAGATGAGCACCCGGAGGCTGATGGACGTCAGGTCGAGCAGAACAACCCGCATAGTCCTCACCTCCCAGCTCAGGGCACCCGTATGGGCGCGGAAGCCACTTTACGCACGCGCGCGCGTCCGGGGCAACTTCCTAAACCGTTGAACCTTGGCGGCGGCGAGCCCCGTACTCCCTGCCGACGCCGGATTTCGCCGGCCACGATGGAAAGGGGCATGATGCGACTGAGCACCTACCCCGCGCCTTCGGCCGACGGAGCCGCCGACATGCCGAAACCCCCGCTGCGCCACCTTGTCCGGCGGCTGCGCCCGGCCGGGCGCGATGACGACGAGATCGCCGTCGCCGCGCTTTACCGGGAGTACCACCGGCCGCTGCTGGGGTTCGTGATCCGGCTGGTCGGCGGGGATCGGCAGTGGGCGGAGGACGTGGTGCAGGAGACGATGATCAGGGCCTGGCGCAGCGCCGGGCAACTGGACCCTGACACGTCTTCGCTGATGCCCTGGCTCGCCACCGTCGCCCGTCGTATCGTCATCGATGACCGGCGGCGCAAGGACGCTCGTCCACAGGAGTCAGGTGACGGGCCGCTGGAGAGCGTCCCCGTCCCCGACGAGATGGAGAGTCTGCTGCATCAGGTGGTCGTGTCAGAGGCGCTGAAGTCGTTGTCGCCCGCGCACCGCGAGATTCTCAACGAGACGATCCTGCGCGACAGGTCGGTCAACGACGCCGCCCTGGCGCTGGGCATCCCCGTGGGCACCGTGAAGTCCCGGGTCTATTACGCGGTCCGCGCGCTTCGCGTCGCGCTGGAGGAGAGAGGGGTGACGGCGTGAGCGCGCGAGTGGAGCACACCGACGTGGGCGCCTACGCCCTGGGTCTGCTGGAGGCCGACGACAAGCGGGCGTTCGAGGCGCACCTGGAAACCTGCCGGGCCTGCACGGCGGAGCTGGCCGAGCTGTCGGGGATGGCGGGCGTGCTGACCGGCGTGGGCCGGGTGGAGACCGAGCGGGAGCAGCCGGGCGAGGGCGAGGTCATCGACCTGCTCAGGCGGCGCAAGGCCGCCGACAAGCGGACCCGGCGCGGCACCCTGATCATCGGGGTGGCGGCGGCGGTCACGCTGGTGGCCGGCGGCATCGCGGTCGGATCCGGGCTCAACGCCCCCTCCTCACAGGTCGCCGTGGGCGGCACACACCACGGCACGGGCCCGGCCGAGCAGTTCTACGAGGAGGGCACCCCGGCGGGCGGCGTCGGCGTCACCGGCGTCAAGGGCGGCGTGGTCTATGAGTCCAAGGGCTGGGGCACGCACGCGGCGCTGAAGCTCGAAGGCGTCAGGGGGCCGCTGGAGTGCGAGCTGATCGCGGTCTCCACGACGGGCGAGCGAAAGGCGATGACCGGCTGGGCCGTTCCGCCCAAGGGATATGGCGTGGACGGGGAGCCGCCGCTTTACATGCACGGCGGCAGCCCATGGAACCCGGACAAGATTGACCGTTTCGAGGTCGTCACCACGGCGGGCAGGACATTGCTGACCGTCGACATCTGAAAAGCCTTCCCAAAGCCCTCTCACCGCTGGTGGGAGGGCTTTTTACATGCCCGGGAATTCGTCTGAACCTTTTCCTGCGGGTTTGCGTACAGCTTGGCGTACCGAGCGAGAATCACCCCAGTAAAGAGGTTTACCATGCTGACGCTTGCCCTTTCAGGTGCACTTCTGGTCACCTCGCTTTCCCCAATGCAGGGCGCAGCCGCCGACGTTTATCTGGCCGCCGGGCTACGCGGCGCCGATGCCGACGGGCGCTCCACCGTGGTGCTGAAGATCAGCGGCGACCGGCTGAGCTTCGCGATCCGCTGGAACAAGGTGGAGGCCCCCACCGCCGCCCACATCCACCTGGGCGCGAAGGGCGTCGACGGCGCCGTCAAGGTCGACTTCTTCAAGCAGCCGCTGCCCGGGACCGTGCTCGGCGTGGCCGGCTCGGCCACCGCCGACGCCGGCCTGCTCAAGCAGCTCGCCGACAACCCCGGCGGCTTCTACGCCAACCTCCACAACGCCGCCTTCCCCAAGGGCGCGGTACGCGGCCAGTTCCACCGGCTCGCCAAGCCCGTCGACCTCAACGGCGTCCTGCACGGCAGCAACCTCGCCGCGCTCTCCTCCACGGCCGACGGCGCCCAGGAGGTGCAGGCCGCCGACGGCAAGAAGCGCGGCGACAAGGACGGCGCCGCCACCTGGTGGCTGCGGCCCCACGGCGCCGCCCTCACCTACACCGCGACCTGGAGCGGCGTCGGCGCCCCCACCAACGGCCACGTGCACAAGGCCGTCAAGGGCAGGAACGGCGACGTGGTGGCCGACCTGTTCGCCGCGGCCAAGGGGCTGCCCGCGAACCTGACGGGTGTGGCGGGCGAGGCTCCCGTCCCCCGCAAGGTCGTCAAGCGGATCGCCGCCAAGCCGGGCAACTACTACTCCAACCTGCACACGACCGACTTCGACGGCGGCGCCGTACGCGGGCAGTTGTCCGGTGAGTCCTTCGCCCACCCACGCGCGATGACGGCGGACGTGCTGCGGGGCGCGCAGATCTACCAGTGCAAGGGCGGGGCGTTCGTCCAGTTCGGCGTGACGGCCAAGCTGCGCAGGGGCATCGACCACGACTTCGTCAACACGTTCGACGGGCCGCCACAGTGGATCGCCCCGGACGGCAGCGCCGTACGCGGAAAGCTCGTCACCAAGACCCCGAACGGCGACGGGAACATCCCCGAGCTCGTCCTGGACGCCCAGCAGTCGGGCAAGGGCAAGGGCCTGCTGGCCTTCGCCACCACGATCCTGCGCCTGAACACCGAGGGCGGCGTGGCCCCGAAGGGCGCCTGCGAGGAAGGCGCCCAGGTGAAGGTCCCCTACGGCGCCGACTACCTCTACCTCGGCTGAGCCTCCGGTCACCGGGCTCCCGTCCCCCTGTCCCGGTGACCGGTTCCGCTCCGGAGCCTGCCCTCTCCGGAGACGCCGGCGCCCGCCGCCCATCAGAGGGGGCGGCGGGCGCCGGTCTTTTCGTGTTCTAGGACAGGCCGGGGGCGGGGAACTGCGAGGTCAGCTCGCTGACCTCGTGGTGCACGCGGGTGATGACGTCCTCGGCGTCGCCCTTGGCCAGCGCGGTGACGACCTCGTCCATCCAGGCGCCGATCTGCCGCATCTCGGCTTCCTTCATGCCGCGGCTGGTGACCGACGGGGTGCCGATGCGGATGCCGGACGGGTCGAAGGGCTTGCGGGTGTCGAACGGCACCGCGTTGTAGTTGGTCTCGAGACCGGCGCGGTCGAGCGCCTGGGCGGCGGGCTTGCCGCCGATGCCCTTGGGCGTCAGGTCGAGCAGGATCAGGTGGTTGTCGGTGCCGCCGGAGACCAGGTCGAACCCCCGGCTGGACAGTTCCTCCGCCAGCGCCTTGGCGTTGGCGACGATCTGGTGGGCGTAGGCCTTGAACTCGTCGGTGGAGGCCTCGTGCAGCGCCACGGCGATGGCGGCGGTGGTGTGGTTGTGCGGGCCGCCCTGCAGGCCGGGGAAGACGGCCTTGTTGAGCGCGGTGGCGTGCTCGTCGGCGGTGGCCATCAGCATGGCGCCGCGCGGGCCGCGCAGGGTCTTGTGGGTGGTGGTGGAGATGACGTCGGCGTGGCCCACCGGAGACGGGTGCGCGCCGCCCGCGACCAGGCCGGCGATGTGCGCGATGTCGGCCGCCAGAACGGCGCCGACCTCCCTGGCGACCGAGGCGAAGGCCTCGAAGTCGATGGTGCGCGGGATGGCGGTGCCGCCGCAGAAGATCAGCTTGGGGCGGTGCTCCAGGGCCAGGGCGCGGACCTCGTCCATGTCGACGCGGCCGGTGTCCTTGCGCACGCCGTAGCGGACCGGGTTGAACCACTTGCCGGTGGCGCTGACCGACCAGCCGTGGGTGAGGTGGCCGCCGAACGGCAGGCCCATGCCCATCACGGTGTCGCCCGGCTGCGAGAAGGCCAGGTAGATGGCCAGGTTGGCGGGCGAGCCCGAGTACGGCTGGACGTTGGCGTGGTTGACCCCGAACAGCGCCTTGGCCCGGTCGATGGCCACGGTCTCGATCTGGTCGATGACCTGCTGGCCCTCGTAGTAGCGCTTGCCCGCGTAGCCCTCGGAGTATTTGTTGGTGAGGACGGTGCCGGTGGCCTCGAGGACCGCCTTGGAGACGTAGTTCTCGGAGGCGATCAGCTTCACGGTGTCGGCCTGGCGGCGCTCCTCCGCCTTGACCAGCTCCGCGATCTGCGGGTCAACGCTAGCGAGAGAAGACATGGCACTCCTGTCGTCTTTGACATCCTCGCGAAGACCCAGGCGCTCGGCCTCCGCACGATTCCGCTCCCCGGTGGTTCAGGCCCACCCTATGCGCCAGTCGCGACGCCCTAGACGATAGCGGAAGGCGCTCGGGCCCGGTGCGGAGCCTACTTCGCGATGGCCGCGCGGGTGTCGCCCCACAGGCGGTCGACCTCGGCGTTCAGGATGGCGCCGATGAGCACGGCCAGGGCGGTGATGTAGAGCCAGAGGAGCACGGCGACGGGCGCGGCCAGCGAGCCGTAGATGGAGACCGGGGAGAACCAGGCGGCCAGCACCGACCGCAGCACGCCGGCGCAGACGATCCAGATGAACAGCGCCAGGATCGCGCCCGGCAGTTCCCGGTACCACTTCGTGCGCACGGGCACGCTCACGTGGTAGAGCACGGTCAGGAAGAGCACGGAGCCGACGATGACGACCGGCCAGTACGCCAGGTCGATCACCGGCGTGTATTGCGCCGGCAGCGCCTCCTTGAGCAGCGTCGGCCCGATGACCAGGACCGGCATGACGAGCAGCCCGATGGCCAGGCCGACGAGGTAGAGGCCGAAGGACATCAGCCGCGTGCGCACGATGCCGCGTTCCTCGCCCAGGCCGTAGGCGACGGAGATGAGGTCGACGTAGACGTAGAGGGCCCGCGAGCCCGACCACAGCGACAGCAGGAAACCGAGCGAGATGATCGAGACCTTGCTGGCGTCGTCCCTGAGGATGTCGGCGATCAGCGGCTTGACCACCTTCTCGACCGCGTCGGTGGTGAACAGCACGGCCGCCTGATCGACGACCCACCGCTCGACCTTGCCCACGTTCTCGCGGCCCAGCCAGACGCCCAGCTTGGCCAGCACACCGATCAGCCCGAGCACGAACGGCGGCAGCGACAGCAGCGCGAAGAACGCCGCCTCCCCGGCCAGCCCGGTCACCCGGTAGTCGACACCCGCGTTCGTCGTCGCGCGCACGAGCGCCCACGACTTGGTGTCACGCACCCAGCTCAGGTGGGTCCTCACCTTGCTCAGGACCTGCCTGCGCCGCTTGCGCTGTGTACGCCGGGTAGGCGCATCGGTCGACGTCATGGCACCAACGCTCTCGCAGGAGTACTTCCCGCAAGCTTATGCTCCGCCGCGGCCGGACTATCTGACGTCCACGATGCGCGCGCCGAGCGGCAGCAGGGAGATGGGGATCATCTTGAGGTTCGCGACACCCAGCGGGATGCCGATGATCGAGACGAACAGCGGGATCGAGGTGAGCACATGCCCGATGGCCAGCCAGATCCCGGCCACCACGCACCAGATGACGTTGCCGATCGTGGACATGACGCCGGCATCCGGCGAGCGCTCCACGGTGCGACCGAACGGCCACAGCGCGTAACCGGCGATCCGGAACGAGGCGATGCCGAAGGGGATCGTGATGATCAGGATGCAGCAGATGACCCCGGCGACGGCGTAGCCGAGCGCCAGCCAGATCCCGGCGAAGACCAGCCAGATGACGTTCAGCAGTGTCCGCATGTGTCCAGCATGTCAGTGTGCCTCCGGTCAGGTCATCGGGGCCTTCCCTGAGGCGGCCCTGCCCTTGCCCGGAGGACCCGCGAAGGCCTGCGCGATCGCCATCCACGCCGCCGCCGTCTCGCCGCGCACCTCCAGCGCGGTGTCGTCGAGGTGCGCGCGCTGGGTGACGGCCAGGCAGAAGTCCAGGGCTGGGCCGCGCACCGTGTCCGCCGCGCCCTGCGGGCCCGCCGTCCACGGTGTCCCGCCGGGCAGGACGAGTTCGACCCTGACGGGCCGCTCGGGGACGGGCAGACCCCTGATCACGAAGCTGTACGGCAGCGCCCGCACCCCGATCGAGGCCACGTGGCGCAGCCGGGCCGTGGGCTCGCGGGTCACGCCGAGGGCGTCGGCCACGTCCTGGCCGTGCGCCCAGGTCTCCATCAGGCGCGCCGTGGCGAAGGAGGCGGCCGACATGTCGGGGCCGTACCAGGGCAGGCGCCGCTTGGCGTCGAGGCCGGACAGGGCGGTCAGCAGGGCGGCGCGGGCCGTACCGAACCAGGCGTGGACCTCGGCCGGTGACAGGGCGCGGGCGCGGACGGCGAGGTCGTCGACGGACGCGGGGCCCTTCATGAGCGCGGCGGCGCCCGCGCGGAAGGCGTCGGGGTCGGTGACGGCGCTCACGGCGGCGTCGTCGAAGTAGGCGAGATGGCTGATCTGGTCCCGGATCGCCCAGCCATCGGCGGGGGTGGCCAGTTCCCACTGCACGGGGGCGAGCGGAACGAGCAGCGCCTCCAGTGAGGCGGTCTCATCACGCAGGTCGGCGGCGAGCTCGCGCATGAGGTCCATGGCACCGCACTCTAACCGAACAACATTCCAGTGCGACAATGTCGAAGGTGATTTGCGAGAGCTGCACGGAGCGCCGGCACGAGGAGTGCAGGGGCGGCTCCTGGTGCGACTGCCAGCACCAGCCCGCGCAGGAGCCCAAGGAGTCCGACCTCGACTGGCCGCGGCAGGGATGAATAGGGGTACCCCTGTTCTGGTCCCAGAGTCTGGACCCCTTCTTGGACATCCACACGCGCCGGGGTATCGTTTGAAACATGCCAGCGGACCCCATGCTTGTCGGTCGACGCCACGTCGACCTCCAGCGTGTCCGCAGTGCCATCTGTTGCGACGCCCGCTAATCCCTGCCTGTATTTCGCAGCGGCGCGCGTCGCACAAGCTCTTCTGGGACCCCTGCACTCAATGGTGAGGCAGGAGGTACATCCCGCGCGCGCCCACAAACCCTGAAGGACGCGCAATGAGCACCCCTGCCAGCCGGCACCACAAGCGCCCGCGCGGAGAAGGCCAATGGGCCCTCGGTTACCGCGAACCGCTCAACAAGAACGAAGAGAACAAGAAGAACGACGACGGTCTCAACGTTCGCCAGCGGATCATCGACATCTACTCGAAGCTGGGCTTCGACTCCATCGACCCGGCCGACCTGCGCGGACGCATGCGCTGGTACGGCCTCTACACCCAGCGCAAGCCCGGCATCGACGGCGGCAAGACCGCGATCCTGGAGCCCGAGGAGCTCGACGACCGCTACTTCATGCTCCGCATCCGGATCGACGGCGGACAGCTCGACCTGCGCCAGCTCCGGGTCATCGCGGACATCTCCAACGACTACGGCCGGGGCACCGCCGACCTGACCGACCGCCAGAACGTGCAGCTGCACTGGGTGGAGATCGAGTCGGTGCCCGACATCTGGCGGCGGCTGGAGGAGGTCGGCCTGTCGACCACCGAGGCCTGCGGCGACACCCCACGGGTGATCCTCGGCTGTCCGCTGGCCGGGATCGACGCCGAGGAGCTGCTCGACTCGACCGGGGAGATCCACGAGGTCCACGACGAGTACATCGGCGACCCGGCGTACTCCAACCTGCCGCGCAAGTTCAAGTCCGCGATCAGCGGCTGCCCGGCCCACTGCACGGTGCACGAGATCAACGACGTGGCGTTCGTGGCGGTGCAGCTGCCGACCGGCGAGAAGGGCTACGACCTGTGGGCGGGCGGCGGCCTGTCCACGAACCCGATGTTCGGCAAGCGCATCGGCGTCTTCGTCCGGCCCGACCAGGTCGCGGATGTCTACGGCGGCGTTATCGGGATATTTCGTGATTACGGGTACCGCCGGCTCCGGCACCGCGCCCGGATCAAGTTCCTCGTCAACGACTGGGGACCGGAGAAGTTCCGCGAGGTCCTGGAGACCGAGTACCTCAAGGAGCCGCTGCCCGACGGCCCCGCCCCCGAGGCGCCGCGCGGCAACCGCCGCGACCACGTCGGCGTGTACCCGCAGAAGGACGGCAACTTCTACGTCGGCTTCGCGCCCAAGGTCGGCCGCCTCGACGGCGACAAGCTCCACGCGATCGCCGACATCGCCGAGCGCCACGGCTCCGGCCGGGTCCGCACCACGGTCGAGCAGAAGATGGTCATCCTCGACATCACGCCCGACCGGGTCGACAGCATCGTGGCCGAGCTGGAGGCCAACGACCTGCAGGTCCGCCCCTCCACGTTCCGCCGCCAGACCATGGCCTGCACCGGCATCGAGTACTGCAAGCTGGCCATCGTCGAGACCAAGGCGGTCGCCTCGAACCTGATCGACGAGCTGGAGCGGCGCCTGCCCGACTTCAGCGACGCGCTGACGATCAACGTCAACGGCTGCCCCAACTCCTGCGCCCGCATCCAGGTCGCCGACATCGGCCTGAAGGGCCAGCTCGTCGTCAACGACAAGGGCGAGCAGGTCGAGGGCTTCCAGATCCACCTGGGCGGCTCGCTCGGCGTCAACCCGGGCTTCGGCCGTAAGGTGCGCGGGCTCAAGACCACCTCCGACGGCCTGCCCGACTACGTCGAGCGGGTGGTCACCCACTTCGAGGACCAGAAGAAGGAAGGCGAGAGCTTCGCCGACTGGGTGCAGCGCGCCGACGAGGCGGACCTCAAATGAGCGGCGCCCGCGCGGTTCCTTTCCACTGCCCGTACTGCGGCGATGAGGATCTGGAGCCCTACGAGGGCGACGGCGGCTGGTACTGCCGCGCCTGCGCTCGCGCCTTCAAGCTGAAATTCCTGGGAATCGGGGTAAAGATATGACGCTGGTCGAGATCGAGACCGGTTTAAGAGCACAACGCGGCACACTCGACCTGCAGAACATCGTCGAGTCAGCCGCCATCTTCCTGGAGGGCGCGCCCGCCCGCGAGATCATCCGCTGGGCCGCCGCCACCTTCGGCGACCGGCTCACGCTGACCTCCTCGATGAGCGACGCGCTGCTGATCGACCTGGTCAGCCGGGTCAAGCCGGGCATCGACGTGCTGTTCATCGACACCGGCTACCACTTCGCCGAGACGATCGGGACCCGCGACGCCGTCCAGCAGGTCTACGACGTCAACGTGATCAACGTGCAGCCGTCGCGGACGGTCCAGGAGCAGGAGCGCGACCTCGGGCCCCGGCTGTTCGGCCGCAACCCGGACCTGTGCTGCTACGTGCGCAAGGTCGAGCCGCTGAACCGGGCGCTGGAGCCGTACCTGGCCTGGATCTCCGGCATCCGCCGCGACGAGTCGTCCACCCGCGCGGCCACCAAGGTCGTGGAGTGGGACGCCAGGCGGCAGATGGTCAAGGTCAACCCCATCGCCTCCTGGACCCAGGAGGACGTGGACAACTACATGGCCGACAACGGCGTGCTGATCAACCCGCTGCACTATGACAACTACCCGTCCATCGGCTGCGCGCCGTGCACGCGCCAGGTGGCCGATGGCGAGGATCCGCGCAGCGGCCGGTGGTCGGGCCTGGGGAAGACCGAATGCGGCATTCACCTCTGACCACCGAAATTTCGCCCGACGGGCGGCATCCGTCGGGCGAGGGACCCCGTTCTGGCAGGGGCGAGGTCCCGGTGACGAGGGTGGGCGGGCTCGCAGGGACCCGCCCACCACTCGCCACCCCATCGCTGCCGGACAGCGTGCCGCTGGTCGCCGTGGCGCACGGCTCGCGCGACCCGCGCGCGGCCGCGACCGTGGAAGCCCTCCTCGACCAGGTACGGCTGGCCCGCCCCGGCCTCCCGGTGCGCACCGCCTATCTGGACCACGCGGCCCCCACGCTCGGCCAGGCGCTGCACGGCCTGCGCGAGGCCGCGGTGCTCCCGCTGCTGCTGACCGAGGCCTACCACAGCCGCGTCGACCTGCCGGCCGCCCTCAGCGAGGCGCGCGCCCGCGACCCCCGGCTGCGCGTCCACTACGGCACGACGCTCGGCCCGCACCCGCTCCTGCTCGCGGCGCTGGAGCGCCGCCTGTCGGAGTCGGGGGTACGGCCCGGCGACCCGGACACCGCCGTCGTCCTGGTCTCTGCGGGCTCCAGCGACGCCAGGGCCAACGCGGTCATCGCCGACCTGGCGCGCCTGTGGTCCGACGGCGGCCAGGGCCGGCGGGCCGGCTGGTGGCGGGTCGTGCCCGCCTACGCCTCCGCCGCCGGTCCCACGCCCGCCGAGGCGGTGGCCGCGCTGCGCAGGGCCGGGGCGCCGCGGGTGGCTGTGGCTCCGTACCTGCTGGCGCCGGGGTTCTTCGCCGACAAGGTGCGGCGGGAGTCGGGGGCCGACGTGGTCGCCGACGTCCTGGGCCCGGCTCCCGAGCTGGTCGACGTGGTCCTGGAGCGCTACTCCGAGGCGTTCGCCGCGGTGGCGGCCGCGCCGGTCGCCTGACGCCTCACGGGCCCGTCCGATCCGGTCCGAGCACGGGCTCGGGGCACTTCCAGGAGAGCACCTCGCGCCCACTGCCGGGGTCGACGATGACCAGCCGCTGACTGCACGCGCCGGCCGGCTCCCGCTCCATGACCTGCAGCGTCCAGGTCACCTCGAACGAGCTGGCCCAGGCGGCCATCTCGTCGGCCTCGGCGGCGCTGAGCCTGCCGCCGGGCACCGCCGACTTCGGCACCAGGAGGGCGGTGACCGTGTTCCGGCCGACCTTGGACCGCAGGTCGGACCGCATCCACATGGGCGCGCCCGCCGCCGTCTGCCCGCAGGGCTCGTTCGCCACCCGCAGGCCGTTCAGCCACACCAGCAGGTAGGTGTCGGGCCGGCAACTCACGAGCAGGGCCATCGGGTTCGGCTCGCCGCTCTTGAACGTGATCGTCTGCGGCTTGCCGCCCTCGGCGAACTCCCTGACCACGACCGGGTGTTTCAGCGTGTAGCCGCTGGGGGCCTGCTGGGCCATGACGCCTTCCCACACCTCCTCGCGGGCGGGCGTGGCCCTACCGGAGGAAAGGGCGGCGACGGCCACGACGACCGCGGCCACGGCCGTGACCGCCTGCAGGCGGCGGGTGCGGATGCGGCGGACCCTGCGGTCGACGTCCGCGACGGACACGCCCCGGTGGCGCCCGTCGAGGCTGTCGGACTCCAGCAGTTCGCGCAGATCCCGCTCGGTGAGGGTCATTGGGTCAGCTCCCCGTGTTGACCGCGGACTTGGCCGCGGGGTCGAGCCGCAGCTTGGCCAGCGCGCGGCTGGCCTGACTGCGTACGGTGGCCACCGAGCAGCCGAGGATCTCCCCGATGGCCGCGTCCGGCAGATCCTCGAAGTAGCGCAGCACGATCACCGCGCGCTGCCGGGCGGGCAGGGCCGTCAGGGCGGTTCTGAGCGCGTCCCTGGTGCTGAGCCGGGCCTCGGGGTCGGACGGTTGCGGCGTGTCGGGCAGTTCGCCGGTCGGCACCTCGCCGCGCCAGCGCCGCCGCCCCCACGAGGCGTGGGTGTTGGTGAGGATGCGGTAGACGTACGGGTCGGGGTTGGCGCCGACCCGCCGCCACGCGGTCCACGCCTTGGCCAGCGCGGTCTGCACCAGGTCCTCGGCGGTCGCCCAGTCGCGGCACAGCAGGTACGCGGTCCTCAGCAGGCGCGGCGCGCGCTCGCCGACGTAGCGCTCGAAGTCTGCGCGATCCCGCATTCCGGTGGTCCTCACTGCGCGGTGGATGTCACCGATCAGTACGCGCGAGCCATCGCCGGACGTTGCACGCGCCCGGTGGAATCGTCTCCAGGGGTGGTCAGTCGCCGAGGCGGCGGGGGTCTCCGGAGAGCTGGCCGGGGGTCAGGCCGAGGTGTTCGCGCCAGGCTGCCCATCCGCGCTTGATCGGCTTGGCGCGGGCGTCGCCGTACACCTTGATGTCGCCCATCACCGCGTAGCCGTGCACGCGCACGACGGGCACCTTCATGCCGGGGGCGGCCTCGAGCACGTCGACCTTCTTGTCGCCCATGAAGGCGAAGCCGTCGATGTCCACTTCCACGCCGTCGGGCACGATGATCTTGACGTCGCCCATGACGGCGACGGCGGTGATGTCGATGACGTCCGTGCGGACCTCGGCCTCGCGCAGGTCCATCACCACGTCGCCCATGACCGCCACCGCGCCGAGCTCCTGGTCGACCCGCCACTTGCCGCGCCGCTTGGTGTCGCCCATGAACGCCATGAACCAGCGCTTCTTACGCTCGGGCGCGGGCACGGGCGCCACCATGGGCGTGAAGCCGGCCGCGGGCAGGTCCTGGGTGAGAAGAGCCAGCTCGGCATGGGTGGTCGCCGTGTAGGCGGCCTCGGTGCGGTCGGTCAGCTCCACGAGGGTCAGCCTGCCGTCGACTGAGGCGACGCGTAGTTGCTCCACGACGGCCTCGCGCTCGGCGTCGGAGGCACGCAGTTCCCCAGAGTCTGTCATAGTCGCAACATATCGCGTCTTGTGGGTGTCGCGGTCCTCCAGAAGGAGGATTCCTCATCCATCGAACCGTGCACCCGCCGGGACGTTCGTCGGCGTTGGGGCAGTGAGGCGTTAGGGTCGCTGTCATGCGTGAGGAAGAGCTGTACCAGGCGGCGTTGAAGGGCGACCTGGAGACGGCGGGCACGTTGCTCGCCGCCGGGGCGGACGCCAACGAGGCCGGTGAGGAAGGGCTGCCGCTCTGCGCGGCCGCGGCCTGGGACCGGGTGTCCGTGATCGGGGCCCTCCTGGCCGCCGGGGCCGATGTCAACGCCAAGGAGAGCGGCGGCTGGCACGCCCTGCTGTGGGCCGCCGCCAACGGCAACGCCGACGCCGCCCGCGCGCTCATCGAGGCCGGAGCCCAGGTCGACGAGCCGAACGAGGACGGCGACACCCCGCTCAGCCTGGCCTCCAGGCGGGGCGCGCTCGGGGTCGTGCGGGAGCTGCTGGCGGCCGGGGCCGACGCGGAGAAGTACGACGGCGACGGCGACAGCCCCCACGACATCGCGATCGACTGGGTCGGCGTCCACCTGGAGACCGCGCTGCTCGACCAGATCGGGCAGGACGACTGGGAGTACGTCGTGGGCAGGCAGTTCGCCAAGGACGGCACCGAGCTGGTGACCGTGGCCGGCCGTTCGGCCGACGGCGAGGAGAGCGAGCAGGTGCAGGCCCAGCGCGGGCACGCCGCCGTCGCCACGCTCCTGGAGGACGCCGCCGGGATCTACACGCCCATCCCCCAGCTCGTCGCCAGGGCGCTGGCCCACCGCGACGTCGACGAGGACGCCGAGACCTGGTGGGTCGTCGCCGACTCGCTGGGCAAGCGGGCCGACGAGGAGACGTACGAGGCGCTGGCGCGGTTGTGCGTGAGCGAGGACGCGCGCGAGCGGGAGTTCGGCGTCGACGCGATCGCGCAGTACGGCGTCACCGAGGACGGCGAGAAGCCCTACCTGGAGCGCACGCTGCCGCTGCTGCAGAAGATGGCCACCACCGAGGGGAACCCGCAGGTGCTGCGCTCGGTGCTGGCCGCGCTCGGGCACCAGGGCGACCCGCGGGCGCTGCCGCAGGTGCTCGACGTGCTCGGCCGCCCCGACCACCAGCGCACGATGACCGACGCGATCGCGCTGGCCGACGTGCTGCCGCCCGGCCACGCCGAGGGGCTGGCGCTGCTGGTCTCGATGACGCGCGACGACGACTCCGAGGTGCGCGACTGGGCGACCGCCGGGCTGTCCTCGCTCGACGCCGACACCCCGGAGATCAGGGACGTGCTGGCCGAGCGGCTGGACGACACCGACCTGCGCACCGTGGCCGAGGCCACCCGGGGGCTGGCCGAGCGGGGTGACGCGCGGGCCGAGGCCGGGGTGAAGCGGGTGCTGGCCGAGAGCGACGACTCCTACGAACGCGAGATGGTCACCGAGGCGGCCGCCAAGCTCTAGGCATGTGGGCCGTCAGGGGCCGGACAGGGCCGGGGCGGTGCGCAGGATGTCGGCGGCCAGGGCGTGGTCGCCCGTGATCTCGGCGGGGTACGACTCCGGCTCGGCGCGCCCGCCCAGCAGGAAGCAGAAGTCGATCACGTCGGTGGTGATCGAGACGTCCGGGGTGCCGGGCGCGGTGTCGTGGACGCCGAGCGGCATGGTCCACTCCCCGCCGCCGGGGCCGGTCAAGATCAGGTGCAGGGTACGGCCGGCGCCGTCCACCCCGGACAACATCATCGTCCACGGCAGCAGGCGGGCGCACAGGTCGGCGGTCGGCCGGATGTGGGCGGGGACGGGGTGCGGCAGCCGTACCCCTGCGACGGAGGCGGCGTCGTCGGTGTGGATCCACGTCTCCAGGCCGCGGGCCAGGACGTGGTCACTGACCGCGCCGGCCACGCCGTCGAGCGTCGCGGGCGTGTCGGGGGTCAGGCCGCCCAGGTGCCGGCAGAGCGCGTCCGCCTGTGCCCGCCAGTCGCGCCGGGTCTGCTCGGGGCTGCGCGCCCGCTCGTACTCCTGAACCTGGAGGGTGCGTCCCATCGCGTCGAGCGCGTCGAGCGCGGGGCCGAGCACGGGGGCGCCGACCGAGGCGGCCAGCAGCCCGTCCTTGGCGGCGAGGTGGGCGACGAGCTCCTGCAGCGTCCAGCCCTCGACGATCTCGCGGGCCCAGTCGTCGTCCACCGCGGAGGCCAGCAGCGCGTCCATGGCGGCCACCCGTCCGGCGTACGGCTCCGCCCACGCGGCCGTGGGCGCGGCGGGCCGGCGGCGGGCCCGCGCCCCGGCCAGCAGCTGCGGCCGGAGCGACCGCTCGGGCACGGCCGCTTCCTCCATGAGGGCGTCCAGGTACAGACGCTCGACGGGCTCCATCACACCTCTTCCTCTGCCAGCGCGTCGGCCAGGCGCCGCAGCGCCAGCCTGATGCGCGACTTGGCCGTGCCCTCGGGCACGCCCAGCTCCTCGCCTACTTGCCGATATGTACGGCCACCGAAGTACGCCAGTTCAATCGCCTCGCGTAAACCTTCGGGCAGCCGGGTGACCGCTTGGCGAACCCGCTTGGCCTCGTCGGCGGCGAGCACGGTCTCCTCCAGTCTCTCAGGCGGAGGCTCGAACAGCCTCGGCCCCAGGACGGAGACCCGGCGCCGCTCCTCGGCGCGAACGTGGTCGACGGCGCGCCGGTGCGCGATCGTCGCCAGCCAGGCGCGCAGGGTGCCGCGGTCGGGGTCGTAGGCCAGGGGCCGTTCCCAGAAGATCAGGAACACCTCCTGGGTGATGTCCTCGGCGATCACACGGTCCCTGGTGACGCGGAGCGAGAGACCAAAGATCAGCGAGGAGAGGCGGTCATAGACCTCCCCGAGCGCGGACTCATCGCCGCCGACCACCCGTTGGTGCAACAGGCGGTCGTCGAACGGTGCCTCCACTGGCACCACACTCCCGTGATCCGGACCTAGGCGGCGGGTGCGCCGCGACCCGAGCATGTCACTATTCGCCGGAAATGTTGAGCCGGATGACAAACGAGCGCCCCGATTTCCCCACCCTCCTTTGGGCGGGCTCGGGCGCCTGGGTTCCCTCCGTCCTGGACCCGGTTTCCGGAGTCCCACGCCCCAGGATCCACACCGCCCGAACCCCAGCACCCACCCGCTGGCCCGACCCCCGCCCGCCCTGGGACCATCCGGTCGCGGGGGTGGGCGGCGCTCGGTCCAGGCAGACGGGGGGACACGAGGCGTGGGTCCCGAGGGGTGGCCGGAGGCATGGGTGGGGGTGTGGTGGTTGAGGGTGTCCCGGGCAGGAGGTGGGGGTCCTGCCCGGGACCCGCGCGGGGAGGGGCGCCGCGCGGAGTTTCGGGAGGAGACGCGGTGGGGTGTGGTTGCCGAGATGTGGAGGCTGCGGAGGTGGGGCTGCGGGGTGGGTTAGGAGGAGGGGTAGGGCGGGGTGGGGTAGGAGGTGGTGATGCGGTGGTGGTAGGCGGCGACGGTTTCGGCTGTTCCCTGGTCGCCGCTCAGGATGGCGGCGATGCGGGGCTGCGACCTCAGGGCGAAGGACTCGGCCCACCAGTCGCGGGGGCCCGGGGCGGGGCGGTCGCGGAAGAGGGGCAGGCAGCGGCGGGTCAGGGCGCGCCACTCCAAGGTTGAGGAGAGGCCGTCCAGGTCGCACAGGGCGTGGGCGGCGAGCATGCGTGCCGGGGACGGCGGTGGGAGGTCGCGCCACAGGGCCGGGCGGGAGAAGGGGAGGCTGCGGCCGGTGATGCCGTCCGGGTCCTTGACCACGTAGCCGATGCCGGTGCCGCCTATCCACAGCATGGCCAGGCCGGTGGCCAGGCGGGTGGCGGGGCCGTACTCAAGAGTGGCCAGGTCGTCCACGGCGGTGACGAAGTCGGGGCGTGGCGGGCCGTCCTTGGGGGACCACAACCGGCGCAGCACGCCTTCGAGCGGGCCGCACCAGCGGCGGCCGTCGCGCGGGGTGGGGCGGAGGTCCTCGGGGTGGGGCGGGCACCAAGCGGGCGTCATCATCATGCCCGGTAATAGTCCGGCCGCCCGGCTTTCCTTACGGCCCCGCACAGCCACATCTCTCACGGGCCCACGAAGCCAACCCACCGAGCCGCCGTCTCAAGGGCTTCGCCGCGCCGTCGTGCCGAGGGGGCTCACCGCGCCGTACAACGAACCGGGTCAGTCGCCTACGGTGGCTACGGTGGCGCGGTCGAGGAAGGTCCAGAAGTCGCGGACGCAGGGTGGCGTGATGTCCAGGCCGTCGGCGGGCCGGAGCATCACGCGCTCCACCCCCAGCAGGTCGCCGCTCCCCCGGTCGGCCACCAGCACCCACCGGTCGGTCGTGCCC
This sequence comes from Nonomuraea endophytica, assembly GCF_014203235.1. GTDB lineage: Bacteria > Actinomycetota > Actinomycetes > Streptosporangiales > Streptosporangiaceae > Nonomuraea > Nonomuraea endophytica. Next base: position 91,506 of record NZ_JACHIN010000015.1, read on the forward strand.
ACGTCGAAGGCCACCCCCTGTCCCCTGCGTTCCCGGCGGTCGGTGACCCGGCCCAGGGTGCGCAGGCCCGGCCGGTCGGCCAGGACGCGCCACATCGCGGCGGTGCGGGGGGCGTCGAGGATCTCGGTCTCGTTCAGGGAGATGACGGCGGTGAGCAGGCCGTACGTCTCGGGCTCCGCTGAGAGGCGGGCGAGCAGGTCGGCGGGGAGCGACGGTCCTGGCCGGTACGGTCCTTCCCGGCCCGGCTGAGCTTGGACGAGGCGTTCGCCGTCGAGGTTCAGCGTGTGCTCCACCCGGCGCCCGGGGAGAGGCGTCCACTGCCTGGACAGCACGCTGGTCCGCCCGCCCGGCCTCAGCAGCGACGACGCCACCGTGATCCGGCCGTGGCCGCGCGCCGCGACCCGGCCGGCTCGGGCCGCGGTCTCGGCCAGGCCGAGTACGACGCGCCGGGCGCCGCCGCCGGTCCCCGGCAGTTTGCGCGGCCGGGAGCCCGGCTCTCCGCACAGCGCCAGTGGCGCGCCGGGGTAGCGGAAGTAGGCGGTGACGGTCATCTGTCCCGGCGCTCTGGCGGTGGGGATGGCGCCGGCGGCGAGGATGACCAGCCCGGTGGCCAGCGCCGCGCCGAACGTCAGCCGCCAGGACAGCGTGGAGCAGCGGCGCGGCCTGGCGGTGCCGAGGATCTCGGCGAGCAGCAGTTCGTCGGGCGGCACCTCGTGCGGGGCCGGGTCGTGGCGTGCCATCAGCCGTGCGAGCTCGTCCATCAGCTCCCCTCCTGGAACCCGAGTGTGCGCAGGTGCTCGCGCAGGCGTGCTCTGGCCCGGCTGAGCCGGGTGGCCATGGTGCCGGCGCGGCAGCCGGCGACCGTGGCGGCCTCTTCCACGCTGAGCCCCTCCCAGTAGAAGAGGCGCAGCGCCTCCCTGTCCTTGCCGGCCAGCCGCGCCAGCGCCTCGTGGAAGGCGAGGCGGGTGACGATCTCACCGTCGAGGCCCTGGTCGGCGGGCGGCGCGCGCCAGACGGCCAGCCGGTCGGCCAGTGCCTGGCGTCTGCGCAGGCCGCGCCATTCGTTGCTGACCTGGCCGCGGGCGATGCCGAGCAGCCAGACCCGCTCGGCCCGGCGTTCCCCGGGCACCTGGCCCAGACGGCGGAAGGCGTCGGTGAAGGTGCGGGCGGCGACGTCGGGCGCCGCGTCCCGCCCTACCCTGCGCGCGGCGTAGCGCAGAACCGTGGAGTAATGGCGGTGGTACAACGCGGCATACCGTTCATCGTCCTCCGGCACGGTGGCCCTCCGCTGCGGGGATTACGACGCTCCGCTCCGATTACAACCGACCACTCATGGTCACGGCGGCGATACAGGATATGTTCGGACCTGTATCGGCAATCGATGAAGGGACAATCGCCATGGCGACCACGCGTACGGCTACCACGCAGTGGAAGGGCGCGCTGCTCGACGGCTCCGGTACGGTCTCGCTCGACACCTCGGGCGTCGGCACCTTCGAGGTCTCCTGGCCGTCGAGGGCCGAGTCGGCCAACGGCAAGACCTCACCCGAGGAGCTCATCGCCGCCGCCCACTCCTCCTGCTTCTCGATGGCGCTGTCCCACGGCCTGGCCGGGGCGGGTACGCCGCCGGAGTCGCTGGAGACCCGCGCCGAGGTGACCTTCCAGCCGGGCGAGGGCATCACGGGCATCGTGCTCAGCGTCAAGGGCCACGTCCCCGGCCTGACGCCGGACCAGTTCCAGGAGGCGGCCGAGACGGCGAAGGCGAACTGCCCCGTCAGCAAGGCCCTTTCGGGAACCACGATCAGCCTGAAAGCAGAACTGCTCTAGCAACGGGACGATCGCGTGCGACAATTGGGTCACATGCGTGAGGTCTGGCCGGGCGAGCCCTATCCACTTGGCGGCACCTGGGATGGCGTGGGCACCAGCTTCTCGGTGTTCTCCGAGGTCGCCGAGCGAGTTGAGCTGTGCCTTTTTCAGGATGACGGCTCCGAGGAGCGCGTTGATCTGCCCGAGATGGATGGGTTCGTCTGGCATGGGTACCTGCCCGGGATCGCCCCGGGCCAGCGCTACGGCTACCGCGTCCACGGCCCGTTCGCGCCGTCGCAGGGCCATCGCTGCAACCCGGCCAAGCTGCTGCTCGACCCGTACGCCAAGGCGATCGACGGGGAGCTGACCTGGAACGAGGCGCTGTTCGCCTACCGGTTCACCAATCCGGCCGAGTTCAACGACGCCGACAGCGCGCCCTACATGCCGAAGAACGTGGTGATCAATCCGTTCTTCGAGTGGGGCAACGACCGGCCGCCGCGCACGCCGTACCACCAGACGCTGATCTATGAGGCGCACGTGCGGGCGCTCACGATGCGCCACCCGTCGGTGCCGGCGGAGCAACGGGGCACCTACGCGGGGATCGGGCATCCGGCGGTGATCGACCACCTGGTCTCGCTGGGGGTGACCGCGATCGAGCTGATGCCGGTGCACCACTTCGTGCCCGAGCACTTCCTGGTGGCGCGCGGGCTGACCAACTACTGGGGCTACAACACGATGGCCTTCCTGGCCCCGCACGGCCCCTATTCGAGCGCGGGCTCGCGCGGTGAGCAGGTGCTGGAGTTCAAGGCCATGGTCCGCGCCCTGCACGAGGCGGGCATCGAGGTCATCCTGGACGTGGTCTACAACCACACGGCCGAGGGCGACCACATGGGGCCGACGCTCGGCTTCCGCGGCATCGACAACTCGGCCTACTACCGCCTGCACGACGGCGACCGGCGCTACTACCTCGACTACACCGGCACCGGCAACTCGCTGAACGTCCGCTCGCCGCACGCGCTGCAGCTGATCATGGACTCGCTGCGCTACTGGGTGCTGGACATGCACGTGGACGGCTTCCGCTTCGACCTGGCCTCGGCGCTGGCCAGGGAACTGCACGACGTGGACCGGCTGAGCGCGTTCTTCGACCTGATCCAGCAGGACCCGGTGATCTCGCAGGTGAAACTGATCGCCGAGCCGTGGGACGTGGGCCCCGGCGGCTATCAGGTGGGCAACTTCCCGCCGCTGTGGACGGAGTGGAACGGCAAATATCGCGACACGGTGCGCGACTTCTGGCGCGGCACCGGCTCGGCACTGCCCGAGTTCGCCTCCCGCCTGACCGGCTCGGCCGACCTCTACGCCACGTCCGGCCGCCGCCCGGTCGCCTCGATCAACTTCGTGACCTGCCACGACGGCTTCACCCTCACCGACCTGGTCTCCTACGACCGCAAGCACAACCTGGCCAACAACGAGGACAACCGCGACGGCACCGACGACAACCGCTCCTGGAACTGCGGCGCCGAGGGCCCGGTCGAGGATCCGGAGATCGTCCGCCTGCGCCACCGCCAGCGCCGCAACTTCCTGGCCACGCTCTTCCTGTCGCAGGGCGTCCCGATGATCTCCCACGGCGACGAGCTCGGCCGCTCCCAGCGCGGCAACAACAACGCCTACTGCCAGGACAACGAGCTGACCTGGATCGACTGGACGGCCGTCCACACCGAGTCGGACCTGCTGGAGTTCACCCGGTCGCTGGCCAGGCTGCGCCGCGAGCACCCGGTCTTCCAGCGCCGCCGCTTCTTCCGCGGCCGCACCGCCGACAACGGCCGCGACCTGGTGTGGCTGACCCCGGCGGGCGAGGAGATGAGCGCCGGCGACTGGCACACGGGCTACGCCAAGTCGCTCATGGTCTACCTCAACGGCGAGGCCATCACCGAGCCTGGCCCGCGCGGCGAGCGCATCCAGGACGACTCGTTCCTGCTGCTCATCAACGCCCACCACGAGGACATGACGTTCACGCTGCCGGGCGAGGAGTTCGGCGCGGCCTGGCAGACCGTCTTCGACACCAGCGACGACACCGCCCGCGACGAGCCCTTCCCGGACGAGCAGTGGCTCCCGGAAGCGCTGGTCGCCGTCGCCTCGCGCAGCCTTCAGCTCATGCAGCGCAAACTCTCCTAACCGCTTCAGAAGTACGGCAAGCCACCCCCACGCCACCCGCCGACGCCAGCGGGCGCCGATCGTGGGGGTCATTACAACTCGGGTTGTTCACACGATAGAACAGGCTCATCCATGATCACTGCCCGGCCAGGGTTATGAGCGGTGACGACCGGCGAAGGGGGTGGGTGCGTTACGCCGCGCGCTCCTCGCTGATGCCATGGGTTGCTCATTAGCCTGCATTCGTCGCGATGCGGGTGGATAATTCCAGAATGACAGCTCGACGGTGGGTGCTGGTGGGGACAGCCGTGCTGGTGGCGGTGGTGGCTGTGGTGTTGTTGGTGGTGCAGTGGGATACCGCAAACAAGATCGCTACTGGGCTGTCAGCGTTGGCGGGAGCAGCGGCGGTAGGGGTCGCCGTGTGGGCGGGATGGCCTGCGGCCGGCCGGAGTGGTTCGCGGTTGCGGGTATCCAAAACTGGTCGGGCGACCTCAACGAGTGGTGGGCGCGCCAACACGGGCTTGGTGGGAGATGCTGGCGCATTCCCCGATCAGGTGATCGTCGAGTGTACAGGCGATGCCAAAGCATCTGGCGACGGTGAGGCCAACTCCGGTGTCCAACTGAGTTGAAGACCAGGGCAAGGGGCGTTGACGTTGAGGATTCGCTGGCCGTGGAAGGGGAGTGTGCGCCGGAGCGGTTCGGCGCACGCAGCGTCTGGCGGGTACGCGAACACGGGTCTCCACATTGAAAGTAACTTCCATCTAGGGCATCGGGAGCCTGTGGCTCGGTCGGCCTATCTGAAGCAGGTCCGAGAAATCTTTCCCTGGGAGTTGGAGGAGCGCGAGCAGGAGTTGGCCGAGCTTGCCGCGTTCTGCACAGCAGATCAGGGGTCGGGTTATGTGTGGTGGCAGGGAAGGGCTTGGTCGGGCAAATCCGCGTTGATGGCCACGTTGGTGTTGGATCCGCCACCTGGAGTGCGGGTGGTGTCGTTCTTCATCACCGCGCGGTATGCGGGCCAGAGTGATCGTCAGGCGTTCCTGGACGTGGTGTTGCCGCAGTTGGCGGAGTTGCTGGGGCAGTCGTTGCCTCCTCTGTTGGGAGTTTCGACACAGCAAGGATGGTTCAACCAGTTGCTGGAGGAAGCTGCCCAGGCGTGTACACAGGCGGGTGAGCGGCTGATTTTAGTGGTCGATGGCCTGGATGAGGATCGAGGGGTGACCGTCGGGCCGGGTGCGCACAGCATCGCAGCGTTGTTACCTTCGGTGGTGGTAGAGGGACTGCGGATTGTGGTGTCGGGCCGGCCCCGCCCTCCGGTGCCGACCGATGTGCCCGCGCGTCATCCGTTGCGGGATTGGCGGATCGTCCGCCATTTGACGCCGTCGCGTAAGGCGCAGGTCATCCGTGATGACGCGATGCGGGAGTTGGCGCATGTGCTGCACGGAGAACCTGTCGGTTGCAACATCCTAGGATTGCTCGTGGCTGCCGGTGGTGGTTTGACTGTCGGTGATCTGGCGGAGCTGACCGAGATTAGCCCTGGTGAGGTGCGTGAGTGGCTTTGCGCAGTGTTAGGGCGCACCTTCACTAGCCGGAATAGCCACTGGCAGCCAGAGGTGCGGCCGGAGGTGTTCGTGCTGGCGCATGAAGAGCTTCAAGTGTCGGCCAGAGAGTCTTTCGGGGAAAGCGGGCTGGCGGGATTCCGCGAGCGGATCCATGCGTGGGCACAGGGATATCAGGAGCAGGGATGGCCGGAAGGGACGCCGCAGTATCTGCTGCGCGGCTATCACCGCCTGCTAAGGGAAGCGGATGATCTGAAGCGCATGGTGGCGTGCGCGACCGATCGGAGACGGCTCGACCGGATGTTGGATGTCAGCGGAGGCGATAGTGAAGCACTGACTGAGATCATGGCATGTCAGAGCACTATCTGTGGGCAAGCAGTTCCCGATCTGTCCGCGATGTTGCGGTTGGCCTATACCCGGGAACAACTCGCTGATCGCAATGCGAACATCCCGTTCGATCTACCGGTGGTGTGGGCCAGACTGGGAAACAGTATTCGCGCCGAAGCACTTGCTCGGTCCATCACCGACCCGGACTCCCAAGCTCAAGCGCTGATGGCGCTGGGGGAAGCGTTGGTCGGCGCTGGCGAGTTCGACCATGCCGAGACCCTTGCCCGCTCCATCACCGGCCCGGACTCCCAAGCCTGGGCTCTGGCGGCGCTGGTGAAAGCGTTGGTCGGCGCTGGCGAGTTCGACCACGCTCGCCGTATCGCGCACACCGCCGAGACCGTCGCGTGCTCCATCACCGGCCTGGGCTCCCAAGCTCGGGCTCTGGCGGCGCTGGTGAAAGCGTTGGTCGGCGCTGGCGAGTTCGACCACGCTCGCCGTATCGCGCACACCGCCGAGACCCTTGCCCGCTCCATCACCGACCCGGACTCCCAAGCTCAGGCGCTGATGGCGCTGGGGGAAGCGTTGGTCGGCGCTGGCGAGTTCGACCATGCCGAGACCCTTGCCCGCTCCATCACCAGCCCGGACTCCCAAGCTCGGGCTC
>NZ_JACHIN010000015.1:98096-268431 GCF_014203235.1 Nonomuraea endophytica
GCTCTGACGGCGCTGGCGGAAGCGTTGGTCGGCGCTGGCGAGTTCGACCACGCTCGCCGCATCGCGCACACCGCCGAGACCCTTGCCCGCTCCATCACCAGCCCGCACTACCAAGCGTGGGCCCTGACGGCGCTGGCGGAAGCGTTGGTCGGCGCTGGCGAGTTCGACCACGCTCGCCGCATCGCGCACACCGCCGAGACCCTTGCCCGCTCCATCACCGACCCGGACTCCCAAGCTCAGGCGCTGACGGCGCTGGCGGAAGCGTTGGTCGGCGCTGGCGAGTTCGACCATGCCGAGACCCTTGCCCGCTCCATCACCAGCCCGCACTCCCAAGCCTGGGCTCTGACGGCGCTGGCGGAAGCGTTGGTCGGCGCTGGCGAGTTCGACCACGCTCGCCGCATCGCGCACACCGCCGAGACCCTCGCCCGCTCCATCACCAACTCGCGCTCCCAAGCTCAGGCTCTGACGGCGCTGGTAAAAGCGTTGGTCGGCGCTGGCGAGTTCGACCATGCCGAGACCCTTGCCCGCTCCATCACCGACCCGCGCTCCCAAGCTCGGGCTCTGACGGCGCTGGTGAAAGTGTTGGTCGGCGCTGGCGAGTTCGACCATGCCGAGACCCTTGCCCGCTCCATCACCAGCCCGCACTCCCAAGCCTGGGCTCTGACGGCGCTGGCGGAAGCGTTGGTCGGCGCTGGCGAGTTCGACCACGCCGAGACCCTTGCCCGCTCCATCACCAGCCCGCACTCCCAAGCTCGGGCTCTGACGGCGCTGGTGAAAGTGTTGGTCGGCGCTGGCGAGTTCGACCACGCTCGCCGTATCGCGCACACCGCCGAGGCCGTCGCCCGCTCCATCACCGGCCCGGGCTCCCAAGTTGAGGCGCTGACGGCGCTGGCGGTAGCGTTGGTCGGCGCTGGCGAGTTCGACCACGCTCGCCGTATCGCGCACACCGCCGAGACCGTCGCCCGCTCCATCACCGGCCCGGGCTCCCAAGCTCGGGCTCTGACGGCGCTGGTGAAAGCGTTGGTCGGCGCTGGCGAGTTCGACCACGCTCGCCGTATCGCGCACACCGCCGAGACCCTTGCCCGCTCCATCACCGACCCGGACTCCCAAGTTGAGGCGCTGACGGCGCTGGCGGAAGCGTTGGTCGGCGCTGGCGAGTTCGACCATGCCGAGACCCTTGCCCGCTCCATCACCAGCCCGGACTCCCAAGCTCGGGGCCTGGCGGCGCTGGCGGAAGCGTTGGTCGGCGCTGGCGAGTTCGACCATGCCGAGACCCTTGCCCGCTCCATCACCAGCCCGCACTACCAAGCGTGGGCTCTGACGGCGCTGGCGGAAGCGTTGGTCGGCGCTGGCGAGTTCGACCATGCCGAGACCCTTGCCCGCTCCATCACCAGCCCGCAGTACCAAGCGTGGGCCCTGGCGGCGCTGGCGGAAGCGTTGGTCGGCGCTGGCGAGTTCGACCACGCTCGCCGCATCGCGCACACCGCCGAGACCCTCGCCCGCTCCATCACCAACTCGCACTTCCAAGCTCGGGCTCTGACGGCGCTGGTGAAAGTGTTGGTCGGCGCTGGCGAGTTCGACCATGCCGAGACCCTTGCCCGCTCCATCACCAGCCCGCAGTACCAAGCTCAATCCATAATCATGATCGTGAGCCACTGTGACGTATCACTAAGTCGTCGAGTGCTCACCTGGGGCCTAACCATGGCCCCGTCAATCCATTTGCTCGAAACAATCACGAAAGTCGAGCCGTCCGCCATCTGTAGCCTTGCCGGGGCGATTGACTGAGCCTGTGCAGGGTGCGCCGATGGTCACCGCTGATCGGGTGGCCGTTCCTCGCAGCCTCGGCCACCAACGGCACCCTGCTTAGGGGTGGGTCCATCTCCCGCTATGACTCGTCGCGGGAAACCTCGCCCTGATCGGCCACAAACGACCCCAATCCCGGTTCGGTGTAGATCAAGCCGTCTTCGCGCAGTTGGGCGACGGCCTTCTGCGTCGTCGCGACGGCTAGGCCGAACTCGTTCATCAACGCCGTGATCGACGGCATGCGCTCCCCGGGCGAGTACTCGCCGGTCTTGATGCGCTCAGCGAGGATCTCATAGAGCTGCTTCCACCTGGGGATACTTGGCTTCCATACGATCACCTCAGCACGATAGGTGTGCTAGGCATTCCAGCGCATCGTTCGTGCTCTAGGTGCACTAGGTATTTCAGGTCTACTATACGAGACATGGAAGTACCCGAGTTCGACGTATGGAGAGACCAGGTCGGGGAGCTACGTGCCAGACATCGGGCGTCAGGTGTCGAGGTTCATGCCGACCATCCGCGCCGCCTCCAGTTCCTCGCTGCACGCGTTCTCTATGCATGGTTGGCGGGAGGGCGAGTGTGATCCCACCGACAACCCAGGCCGGCGAAGCACCAGCCCTACTCGCGCCCTACACCGCTACGTGGTCAGGCGAAGCAGTATCGAATCCCCTCATTTACGCCCATACCCCTGGATCTCAACCACTGTGCGCAACGACCACTGGGGGTGGGGTATGGCGATAACTCTGGGTGCTCTACTCCAGGCATTTCCTGGATGGCTGATCGAGGATGGCGCAGGCGGCGGATGGTATGCGGTGCGAACCGTTTCTGTCCCTCAAGGGAGACGGCTCTCGAACGTGCGCTGTGGCGCGACTCTGGAAGAGCTAGCCAAGCACTTGCAGCAAGAGATGCGGCTTCAGGAACAGCTTTTCCCGACCTCGCGTGGACGAGGGGTTGCGTGACCCTCCCTGTGGGTCGCGTGATCCTGGACGAGTACAACATATTCGTTCAATTCGACGAATTTCGCCGATTGACATATGTGCTCACATAGCAACTTATTGCCTTGCTTAGATTGGCGGCATCGATGGACGCGCAACCTGTGGGCTACGCATCAATCGCTAACTACCTGCGTACTTACATAAATGACGGATCGTACGAGCCGGGCAGCATGCTTCCGTCAGAATGGACATTATGCCGAAAGTTCGGCGTTAAACGCACAGCCGTGAGGCGCGCATTTATCGTTCTTGAGTGCGAAGGGCTGATCATTACGGTCCCAGCGAAGGGTCGTATGGTTAGGAGTGACTTCAGTGTCACGCCACTTCTCTACAGACGAATCGCGCGCGACCTTCGCGAGAAAATCCGCCGTGGTGACTTTGTTCCTGAATGTCCAATGCCAAGCGAGGCGACTTTGTGTCGTCATTACTCTGTGTCTCGCAATACTGTGAGACGAGCAATGAGCGAACTAGAGCGCGAAGGTATAGTTGTTGTCAGGCATGGATTTGGAAGGTTTATCCGCAGTGACTGAGGCATGATTAGGAAGTTGATGGCCAACGCACGCTGACCACTATTGAGTCAGTTTCCGCCCGCCAGCGATGATCGATACCGGGGCCATAGACTACATAATCGCCTTGTCGCGTGAGGGCAGCGACGCCTACAGACATATCAACGTAGAACTTCCCCTCGACTAAAATTACGAGGCATGTGTGTTCGCTGCCTGTAGTCCATTCGCGCTGTTGGCCGGCGGGATGAATTCCCCATTTAACTTCCAGGTCTTCAGTACGGCGGACGCCGCCTGCTGCCGAGTCCATGAAGTGTCCGAGTATCCAGCCTCTGTTGGTTTCAGAATCGTCGTGAGCATTGCCGATGTACCAGTTGTCAGCCATTCTCGCCACCCATCCTCGGTTCTATATTCGGGACATTTACCCGATATCCGCCAATCTCAGATAGCCGCCGCAAACCCTGCGTGAGTGCAAAGAGCCCCTCATTGCTCCACGCTGGATCAGCGATTAGGCCGTTAAGGGCGGCCCGATCCAGCGTCGAATAACGTCGTAGACCGTGCGACTCCCAATTGGCCTTGATGTGTCCACCGAAGTTCGCCCACCAATCCTCGTTTTCGATGACGATTAGGCTTGCGAACTCGCAATTACCGCTCACTAGATTGAAACCGAACCCGGTGCCTTCCACGCGCCAGTCCCCACCGCTGGAACGCTCATGAAGCCAGCGCATCGGTTCCGAGAGGCGGCTTGGATGCATCGGGTCCGCATCCATGAATTCCCCTAGCGTCGAATCGACGTCGTCGCGCCCGAAGAGCTCCTCCTCCATTTCTCGTTCTATTGTCGCGAGAAGACAGGCATCGCTGCTGTAATCAACTAGCGGCTCATGGAAAGCCTTAGGGATGACCGCGAGACGACGCGCAGCATTTAATACGTGGCCTGATCGCTCCTGAATCAGCAGTAGGTAGTCCGGTGAATCGTGACGCAATCTACGTCCCGGCCTGGCCACAGCGAATACTGTCGGTGTCCCTCCCGCACAAAGCCTTGCTCCCACGTTCACAGCAGAACGGACGTCCGGGAGATACCGATCACGCAACGGCAGTTGGCCGGCAGTGATATCAATACCCGCTACCAATGCGTCAAGGAGCTCGGCCTCCATTAGATCCATGGTCAGCGCATAGTTTACGAAGCGCGTTATCCCTAAGGAGCCTTCGATCCTTCCCGACTCAACGTTCACCTGATGAAGTCGATAGAGTGGAGCGTTGATAAGTCGGGCATTGGTTTGTATCGCAACTGCCAGACGATTGACTGCGGATTCCGCACCAAGAGCGTCCAAGTCAAATACTGGTTCATCGGTAATGCCCGTGAACTGTAGATAGTCGTCAGTGGATAGCGTGACTCTGATATCAAGCCAAGATGTCTTCGTTAAAACACTGGTCTCGATCACATCGCCATCAATGCGCGCCTGATATAGGCGGTACTCGCCGACATCTCGATAATAGTGCGCGAGCCCACGGGCTATTTGACCCTGCGAGATCCTTGCCCTAGCAAGCCCCTTGTCGTGGATGTCAATGGCGTTCAGCGACGACAATCTCTCCGCAACCAGGCGACGCGCTACGCCATGCTCCCACCCTGCCCCCTGATCCAACCATTCGAGTGCGGCAGCGATGTTGGCATCATCTGCTAGGCGTATCGCAGCCTCGTTTGCTTCCTCGGAATTGGTAACGACGCCCGAGAGAAGTTCGAAGCGGCGCTGTGCGCCTTGCGAGGCCCTTTCCAAAGAGATATCGAGTACCTGTTGCATCTCCGGGCGGGGGCTGAGGCTCGGGTTTTCATGCCACGAGGCAACAGTTCGGACACCAACACCAAGATGTGCGGCGAAGGTTTCATTACTCATACGTAGTGCGGCCTGTAGTGCGCATGCACGCCGACCCGTCCAGACGTCTACAACGGACATGAACCCCCCTCTAGAGAGGGTCGCCGCCGCAAAGAAGCCTGGTTAATGCACTGCTCCTGCACTGCTCCTGCACTGCTCCCGCATCGAATCTCTCGCGAATCTTCCGTTGAATTAGAGATGCGAGGAGATGAGCAAGAAGAAGCCGAAGCAGAGAGGTTATAGCGCGGCCAATTCTTCCAAGTACCCAACGAGTTGAAGAGAAGAATTCGCGCCCATTCGCTCACCATCCGACCTAGCCCGGCTGAGTAGGTGTCAGGAACTTGCACAGCGTAGCCCGATCGCACTCAACATGTCCGGTCCTGTCGGGATCTGGCCACAGCCTCGGAAGGAAGTGATCCACATGAGCCCTGCACCCCGCATAGGTCGCCGCGAAGGGATCGATGGCTTGCGTGCTCTCGCTGACCTGCTGGATTACTGCCCCGACACGTGGATGCCCAGTGAGTTGGTCGCCACGGTGCTGCTGCTGACCGCTGTGACGCTCCACCTGGTTGCCGAAGTCCTCCAGAACTGCTCTGCCGAAGGGAAGTGATCTCCATGAGTCCAACTGATGCCACCCGCCGACAGCAATTCATCGGTGATCTGCGCAGCCTGGCGACCTACCTCGAAGATCATGGCCAGGTTCCGATCCCCCGCCACGTCGGCATGTACCTCCAGGTCAACCCGCTCCTCGATTCCGAGGTCACCGACGAGAGTGGGGCGATCGCCGAGGTAGGGCGCATCGCGGAGATTCTCGGGGTTCCGGTGACGGTCCGTTCTGGCCATCACGTGGCCAAGCTCCTGTTCGGTCGTGTCGCGTACAAGGTCGTGGCGATTGAGGCGAGCGAACGGCAGGTCAGGCGATGACCGTGGACATCCCCGTCTTAGTCGTCCTGGTAGCCCTGCTGCTGGCTGTCACCACGGTGATCGTGTTCGCGGTCGTGGCGGTCTCCATTCGGTCCGAGGACAACCGCCGACGTCTGGACGGCACCGCTCCGAGTCACGCCGAGTGGATGACGCGCCGGCTGGTCGGTGCCTACTCCCGCCGCCACGACGACACCGCCGCGACGCGAAAGAAGGGAGGTGAACGCCCTTGAAGAACATCACTGTCCCCCGGAGCGTGCTTGGCGCGTGTCTGTGCGGCGCGGCCGTACTGCCTGACTGCCGTAGGTGTGTGAAGTGCCGTGCCCGCCACCGCTGGCACCGCCGCAAGGCCCTGCACGACGGCATCTGACACCCCTACGCCGAGTCCCTGAGAGGAGGTGAGCATGACTGTCTCGATTCCCCTGGTCGCCCTGCTGGGCGTGGCTCTGGTCATCGCCCTGCGGTTTCTCGGGCTGCGCCTCTGGCAGGCCATCGTCTGCACCCTGTTCGGATTCCTGCTGGCCGCTACCGCGCTGGCACCGGACATCCGGCACGTACTGACCGGTCTCATGGACCTGATCACCGGTCGCTGAACCAACAGCAAGCCAGGCTCGCCGACAACCAACACCAAGATCATTTATAGGTTAGCCGCGGGATGGGCCAGAACGCCTTTGACCTGCGAAAACGTGCCCGCGAGCCTCTCGCGAGAACACCCCGTTATGCCAGCGCCGCAGCACGCTGGCACCCCCCTTCCACAGGAGCCGCCCTTGACCCCGTACCACCGACCAAAGGAGGCGATCGCCGTTGACCCATCGACACCCGTACCCGGACGCTGATCTACAGGAGGTTCTCTCCCGCAACCACACCGCCGCCCACCTGCTGACCGCCCTCGCGCGTGCCACCCCCGCGCACTCGCCCATCTGGGACCACCTACACGTTGCGCTCGTGGACACGCGCACCCTGCTGGACGAGGTCGCAGGTTTGCGCGCCGAGCGCGCCGCCGACCGCCGCCGCCGTGCCGACCTGATCGCGGCCATGCGCGCCACGCTGGCCGCGCACGCGGAGGGCGAACGTGATCCGCTGTTCTACGTCCGTGACGAGCTGCACGCCCAACAGCGCGCCGACGCACGCCGGACACCCGGGGGTGCCGGATGAGTCCCGACCGCGAGCCCCGCCCGTCCGTCACCGCCCCGATCGGGGGGTTCACCTGGACGGAGCAAGGCCCGGCATCTGACCAGCCGGATGCCGCCGATGTCGTCGCAGACATCCCGGATCGCGACGACGACCAGCACGGGCACGACGACGAGTTTTTCGACCGGGAATCGGTGCCCGCTGGCCAGCAGGCGATCGGACCGCCGGTTGACCGACGCGATGACGACGCGCCGCCCGACCAGGTGGCGACCGGTCGCCACCGTGCCCCGATCCTGCCCCCGTGGATGCGCACGACGGCCGGTAGGCGCGCGATGCTGGCCTGGTGGGTCAAGGACGCCGCCTACGTCATCGGGTATCACGCGGTCAGAGTGCCCAAGTACGCGGGCAAGACCCTGTTGTATGCGCCCGTGGGGTTCTTCTCCGGCATAGCCGGGGTGCTGCGCTGGGCCAGCGCGGAAGAGGGCAACTGGGCGTTGCGGCAAGCCGCCGCCGACCGCGACGACGCGGCCACCTGGCTTCGGCTGGACAAGCAACGCGAGCGGCAATCACGCTGGCGCTGGTCGGTGCTGCTGCTCGGCATCATCCTCGCGGGCGTTTCGGTGCCCATCGTGCTGGCGCTGGACGTGACCGTGCCCGAACGGGTGTGGCTGGTGCTGCTGGCCGTGCTGGTACCCGTGCTGGCGCACGCCGGACGTCCGGCCGACAAGCCGATCACCGACCGAGTCAGCCAGGGTCCGCGCTACCGCAAGCTGACAGCTGAGCTGGTACGGCGTGCCCTGCTCAGCGTCGGTATCGCGGCGATCAATCAAGCCGTGTCCAAGGACCAGCACGCGATCAGCTTCCCGACCGACATCCACCGCGACGGACCGGGGCACCTGGCCATCGTGGACTTGCCGCACGGGGTCGAAGCCGCCGATGTCGTCGCGCGGCGCGGCCGGCTCGCGTCGGCCATGCGGCTGCCACTCGACCAGGTATGGCCGGACGTCGGCACAGACCACCCTGGACGGCTGGCGCTGTGGGTCGGCTACCAACCGGCCAGTAAGACGGAAACGCCGCCCTGGCCGCTCCTGAAGGGCGGCACCGTGGATGTGTTCCAGTCCTTCCCTCTGTTCACCACTCCGCGCTTGGAGATCATCAAAGCCGTTCTGATCTTCCGGAACTGGCTGATCGGCGGGCAGCCGGGCTCTGGCAAGACGAACCTGCTCCGGCTGCTGGTGCTGGCCGCGACGCTGGACCCGCGCGCCGAGCTACGCGGGTATGAGTTCAAGGGCGTTGGCGACTTCACCGTGGTTGAGCCGGTCTGCGCCGAGTACGGCAACGGCCAGGATGACGAGACGATCGGGCGGGCCGCAGCGCTGATCAAGTGGCTCTACCACACCGAATGCCAGCAACGCGCGGCGAAGATCGCCCACTATCACGCGCTGGGCATGGCCCCCGAGAACAAGGTCACGCCCGAACTGGCCTCCCGAAAGGACTCGGGACTTCACCCGCTGGTGGTGTTCCTCAACGAGGCCCAAGAGCTGTTCCAGCACAAAGATCACGGTGCCGAAGCCGGGGAACTGGCCGAAAAGGTGATCAAGCTCGGGCGTGCGCTCGGCGTGATCCTGCTGCTGGACACCCAGATTCCGGACAAAGACAGCCTGCCCACGGGAATCACCCGCAACATCAACACCCGCGTGTGCATGTCGGTACGTGACCAGGTCGCCAACGACATGATCTTGGGCACCGGGATGTACAAGGCGGGGTACCGCGCGACCGTGTTTGAGCCTGGCGACGATGCCGGGTGGGGGTGGTCGTCGGGGTCGGCAGGCCGGGTACCCGCCGCAGTTTCGAGGTCAACGCCGATCAAGCCAAACAGGTCGTCCAACGGGCGATCAATGCGCGCGTCGCCATGGGCACCATGCCCGCACCCGCCACCCAGACCCGACCCGAACCCCCCGCCTACGATCTGCTATCCGATCTCGCGAACGTCTGGCCAGCGGGGGAGGAAGCCGCCTGGAACATGAACCTGTGCGAACGACTGGCCGGCCTTCGGCCGCACATCTACGGCGGCTGGCGCTCCGAACAGCTCACCAGCGCACTCAAGCCACTCGGGGTCAAGGTCGGAGCGATCGGCCGACGCATCGACGGCAAGAAGCACACCAGACGGGGAATCTACCGCTCCGATCTTGCCGAAGCCATCGCGGAACGTAGCCAGAACCGCCCTGGCAACTGATCAGAATGGGTGCTTCCGGAAGCACCTGACCCTGCTTCCGGAAGCACCCCCGCTAGCACCCGCAAACATGCTCTGACCAGGCTGGTAGCAGATAGCAGCCAATCCGTCGACCAGTCCCGCAACCCCCACAGGAGGTGGTTTCTTGACCCCAGACACGTTCCTCGCTTCCACCGTGATCATCCTTCTCAGTCTCGTCATGCTTCTCGCGCTGCGTTACGCCTACCTGTGCTACGCCCGCCCTTTCCGCGAGCACACCCGATGCAAGGGCGCCGGCCGCATCCCCTATCTGTTCGGTCGTGGCTGGCGCTTCTGCCCCCGCTGCAACGGCATTGGATACCGGCTCAGGATCGGACGCCGCCTCTGGAACCACGTCCGCAGGCTCCAACGGGAATCCGCCGCGAAAGATGCACCGACCACCGACACGCCCAAGGAGGTAGGCCGCGCAACGAACAACACCGCTGAAAGACCAGAACCGGGGGGAGTGACCCCGGCGACACGCAGCCCCCGTACCGATCAGACCGAAAGGAGGTGAGGCCCCATCACAACCCAACCCGCAGACAACCCGGAACCGGAAGAGGTGAACGCCGCTAGCACACACGACCAAGACGACGACGTGGTGATCCTGTCGCCCGAGGACTTCAGGCTTCCCGTAGTACTGCGTCACCTTGAAGCCGGAAAGCACGTCCGCATCCGGCCCGACCCCGAGCCCCCGGCATCGTCCCGCACCTGACAACAGTAATGCGCCGCCCTGGAGTCCCCCAGGGCGGCGCTTTCGTCTAACGCCGGAAACACAAGCCGTCGCCTAGATCGACAATCCTCGTGTCTTCTCCGCTCTCTGTGGTGACCGGTGCGAGGTCGATTTCCCATCGTCCCTCGTGATGGGCCAGAGTCAGCCCCCATGCCTGTTTCGCCGCTAGTACCATGCCCCGCTTGACGGTGTCGTCACCGTCACTCCACATCTGGGCTACCGTCTGCCCGGTGGGGGCGTAGTCGAAGGAGTCCGGCACGACGACGAACCCCCTGATACGCGCCTTGATCTCTTTGCGTTCGGCGATCATCGCGTCTAGCTCGTCGTCATCGTCGGTGACGCTCAGCCGTGCCTGGACTTTGCTGAGTGAGGCGTTGAGCGCGTCAAGCTCGTGCGCGTTACCGGCTACGCGCTGGAAAGCGAGAATCTCGGTCGTGTCGCTTGCGAACATGGCTTCAACGAGACTGGTGATCGGTTGAGCCTCGCACCCCTTGAATCTCCCGCACGCCAGACGTTGCTTCCTCTTGCCGTTGCAGCGCAGCTTGGGCGTGCGCCTGTTGCCCGAAGGCAACTTGCCCGCGTTGATGTAGAGCTTCCCGTCACACTCGGGGCAGTCGAGAACGCCAGAGATCCAGTCAGCGGGACGCGCCACCGGGCGACCGCCGACGTTGACGCGCGCTTGGGTCTTGTTCGCGTCGAGAACCTTGTTGGCCCGCCACCACAGGGCGGAATCCACCACCGGAGTCACCGTGTGCTGCCACGTCTCCGTAACCCCCCGGTGCCTGTAGGAGCACTCGATAACGCCCGTGTGGGCAGCGGCGAACCGGAGCACGGCCTTGATCGTTTCTGCCCAAATCCCATACGCCCGCCCAACAGAGGCGATGGATTCACCGTCCGCCACCCGCCGCAAGATGTCGTTGACGGCTTCCGGATCTTTGCAGTACGCCTGCCGGGAGTAGCGCTTTCCTTTGGTGGCCCAGAACATCGGCAACGGGCCATGATGGGCACGGTTGTCCCGCACCATCATGATCCCCCGGTAGGTCGTGTCCTTGACCTCGCGGGACTTCTCCGCATTCGCGTGCTGCGCGACCAAGGTCACGATGCGGCCAGCGAAATCCGTCCGCCCGAACTCCGGCTCTGCGATCGCAACCACATCGCCACCCGCCGCACGGATCGCCAGCAGGATCTCTGCCTGCACATCCAGATCTTCGCGCCGATCGAGCCTGGACGATTCCGTGACGATGAGAGTGGTGTACTCCCCGCGCTGGATATCCGCGATCGCGTCACGGAGGGCGGGCTCTTGAGTGCCCGCCGACGCGCTATAGCCCCGCAGCCGGAAGGTCTTGACGATGGTGATGCCGTGCTCTTGAGCGTGGGCCTCAATGGCCTGGATCTGCGACGCTTCATCCTGGCTGCCCGTGCTGACTCGGGTGAACGCGGCGGCGAGGGTCACGGCTGGGGTCCTTCCCGGTGGCTTGTCTCCCTACACCGTGCACACTACCCGGCAACCTATGGTCGCTTCTCACGTCGCACGTGGTCCCCGCCGTTACGGCCCCTGATTGGTGTACCGATGCACCAACAGAGACCTAACATCCACCCGTCCTCCCGGTGAACTCGCTGTTGACCACGGCAAGAGGCGTCCCTATGGTTGGTGCATCGATTCATCGGCGCCCTTCCCCCCAGAACTGAGAGGCATCCCATGGACCTGACGAGGCCATCGACAGCCCGTGGAGCAGCCAGCCGGCGTCCAGGTCGTGGTCGGGCAGGTGCGCCTTGCCCCAGTGCGGATAGGAGATCGCGGTCGAGATCCAGCGCCATGCCTCCTCCAGGTACGCGCGGTTGCCGGTCAGCCGGTAGGCCAGGGCCAGGTTGGCGGCGGCGGGGCCGAAGTAGGTGATGCTGGCGCGCGGGTGCTCGGCGGGCGGCTTCTGGCGGCGGTACCAGTCACACTGTTCGTGCAACCGGCGCCACTGCGCGGCGTGCGTCGTGGTGAGCAGGTCCCTCAGGCCGTCGACGGGAAACACACGACCTCCTTGTGCAACGTTTTACCAAGGCTTCACCCTAGACCATGGGCAGCAGGGACCTCCACCAGGGCGCTACAATGACCGCCATGAGCGGTGCAACGATCCACCAGGTAGCGAAGGCCGCGGGCGTCTCGCCCAGCACCGTGTCCAACTTCCTCAACGGCCGCCCCGGCCGCATGCTGCCGGAGACCAGGGCCAGGGTCGAGGAGGCCATCAGGCACCTCGGCTACCGGCCCAACCGCGCCGCGCGGCAGTTGCGCACCGGGCGGGTCCAGGTGGTCGGGCTGGTCGTGCCGTCGGTGGCGAACCCGTTCTGGGGCGCGTTCGCGCTCCACCTGGAAGGGGCCGCGCTGGCCGCCGGCTACCACGTGCTGCTCTGCAACAGCGCCCGTGACCCCGAGCGCGAGCGCGCGTACATCGACGAGCTGTGGGCCGACGGCATCCGCGGCGTCGTGCTCTGCTCCTCGCTGCCCTCGCTCGACCACGTGCTGCCCCTCGTCGAGCAGGGGCTCAACCTGGTGGCCTTCGACCGCACCGCCCAGGCTGGCGACCCGTCCCGCATGGTCAACATCAGCGTCGACAACGTCATCGGCGCCCAGCTCGCCACCCGCCACCTGCTGGAGCTCGGCCACCGCCGGATCGCGTTCGTCTCCGGCGCGCTGCGCAGCGTCAACCGGCGCGAGCGCTTCCGCGGCTTCCGCGACGCGCTGGAGAACGCCGGGCTCTCCCCCGACGACGCCATCGTGTGGTCGGGAGCCGCCGACGAGCCCTACGGCGACCTCGACGTGGCCGGGCTCGGCAGGCGCGCCGCCGCCGACCTCATGCGCGGGGACGACCCGCCCACCGCGATCGTCGCCATCAACGACATGTGCGCGCTGGGCGTCAGCGCGGGCGTGCGCGACGCGGGGCTGCGCGTCGGCCAGGACGTCTCCGTCGTCGGCTTCGACGACATCGTCCTCGCCGACCTGGCCGCGCCGCCCCTCACCACCGTCCGCCAGCCCATGGCCGACATGGCCGCCGCCGCGTTCACCCACCTGCGCGAGTGCGTCGAGTCCGACGAGCCGGCCACCGGCCGCTCGCTGCTGATGCGGCCCGAGCTGGTGGTCAGGGGCTCTACTGGCCCCGTGCCACCGCCGCGGTGAGCAGCACCAGCACGAACGTCGCCACCCCCGCCACCCCGTGCAGCAGCACCGCCAGCACGGGCAGCCGCCGTTCCGCGCCCCTGGCGTGCCGTCCCGCGCCGAGCCAGCGCGTGAACAGCGTGAACCCCAGCAGCGCCGCTCCCGCCAGCACCCCGAACGCCGCCCAGGCCAGCACCCGGTTCCCGGTGAGCAGGAACGCGACCCAGCAGGCCAGCGCGCAGATCGCGAGAGCCGGATGGGAGAAGATCAGCGCCACCGGGAAGCGGGTGACCTTCGTCGCCTGTTGTCGCAGGCCGCCGCCCGACAGCCAGAGGTAGAGCAGGTAGATGCCGACGATCGCAGTGAACAGCCATGTCACGACAGTGACCAGACCCACCGGGCCTCCTTGTAGTCCCCACGCCCTATCGCCACGTTAAGCACAAGTCATCACGTACGTCTTTCAGATCCACCAAAGCGCTATATCCCCCACCAACCACCTGCCCGCCCCGTCCTGCGCCCTTCCACCCCCCAAACCACCACATTCCCCACCACACCCTTTTCCCGCGCCCACCTCACCCGCCCGCCCACGCACACCCTTCCCGGCCCGAACGCACACCCTTCCCGCCCCCACACCCTTCCCGGCCCGCTCACGCACACCCATGCCCACGCACCTCGGCACACCACCACCTGGCACACCGGCTCTTCCAAGCGCACTGAGCACATCCCGGGCAAGCGCCCCATCCCGCACACGCCCTCCTCCCCACCGCTCTGGCGCACCCACCGCTCTGCGCACGCCCGGTCCCCAGACCCGCCTCGCCGCATGGGCCCCTGACCGGGCACGTGCCCTGCCTCCGGGAGCGCACCACCCCTCTCCCGCGCAATCCGGCACCCAGGACCAGGGGCCGTGTCCTCGGCGATCACACGGCCCCTGGTTCTGGGTGCCGGGCGCTCCGGGTTCCGGGTCGCCAGGCGTCTCGTCGGGGTGGGATGTGGGGTTGGTTGTCGGGGGCGTGTGCCAAGGTAGAGGGGTGCGTCGCATACACCCGGACACCCATGACAACCCCGACCTCGCCCAGGCCTATGCCTACCCCGAGGGCCGCCCGTGGCTGCGGGTCAACATGGTGGCCAGCGCCGACGGCGCCGCCTGGCTCAAGGGCCTGTCCGGGGGACTGTCGAGCAAGGGCGACCGGAGGTTGTTCGGGGTCCTGCGCGGCCTGGCCGACGTGATCCTGGCGGGCGCCGCGACCGTCCGCACCGAGGGCTACGGCCCCGCCAAACGCCGACCGGGCAGGCAGGTCCCCCCGCCGATCGCCGTCATCACCCGCCGCCTCGACCTCGACCTGGGCAGCCCGCTGTTCACCGAGGCCGAGTCGCCCACGATCGTCATCACCTGCGAGGCGGCCCCGGCCGACCGGCGGGCCGCGGCGGGCAGGCAGGCCGAGGTGATTCTGGCGGGAGCCGATCGGGTCGAGATGCCGCTGGCCGTACAGGCGCTGCGTGAGCGTGGCCTTGACCGGATCCTGTGCGAGGGCGGGCCGCGGCTCAACGCGCAGCTCGCGGCGGCCGACCTGATCGACGAGCTGTGCCTGTCGGTGAGCCCGCTGCTGGTGGGCGGCACGGCGGCGCGCATACTCAACGGCGAGAGCGCGAACGTCGGCCTGACGCTGGCCCAGGTGCTCGAGGAAGACGGCGTGCTGTTCAACCGCTACGTGAGGGAGTGAGCCCGATGGAGGAGCCCACCGAGATCCAGCTCGACCTGCCGGTGCTGCCGCCGGTGCCGCCGATGCTGGCCAAGGCGGTCAAGGCGATGCCGAAGCAGGACGGCGGCCTTTTCTACGAGCCGAAGTGGGACGGCTTCCGCTGCATCATCTTCCGCGACGGCGACGAGGTGTTCCTGGGCAGCCGCAACGAGCGGCCGTTCACCCGATACTTTCCCGAGCTGGTCGAGGCGGTGAAGCGCGAGCTTCCCGACAAGTGTGTGGTCGACGGCGAGATCGTGCTGATCCATGACACGCATCTCAACTTCGAGCAGCTCCAGCAGCGCATCCATCCGGCGGCCTCGCGGGTGAAGATGTTGTCGGAGACGACTCCGGCGTCGTTCATCGCCTTCGATCTGCTGGCGCTGGGCGAGGAGTCGCTGATGGAGACGCCGTTCGCGGAGCGCCGCGCCCGCCTTGAGGGGATATTTCCTGAAACGGGGGAGGAAAAGGGCTCCATCCGCCTCACCCCCGTCACCAGGAACGACGAGCAGGCCGCCGAGTGGTTCGAGATGTTCGAGGGCGCCGGACTCGACGGCATCATCGTCAAACCCGGCGACCAGCCGTACATCCCCGACAAGCGCACCATGTTCAAGGTCAAGCACGAACGCACCGCCGACGTCGTCGTGGCCGGATACCGCGAGCACAAGACGGGCCCGATCGTCGGCTCGATCCTGCTCGGCCTCTACGGCCCCGACGGCAAGCTGCACCACGTGGGCGTGGCGGCCTCCTTCCCGATGGCGCGCCGGGCGGAGCTGGTGGAGGAGCTCAAGCCGTACCTCGCCCAGCTCGGCGAGCACCCGTGGGGCGCGTGGGCCGACCAGGCGATCCTGCAGGCGCAGGAGGGCGGCCCGGCCGCGACGCCCGCGCGCGGCGGCCAGCGCATGCCCGGCGCGGTCTCGCGGTGGAACGCCAAGAAGGACCTGTCGTTCATCCCGCTGCGGCCGGATCTGGTGATGGAGGTGGCCTACGACGCGATGGAGGGCGACCGGTTCCGCCACACGGCTCAGTTCCGGCGCTGGCGACCCGATCGGACACCCGAATCCTGCAATTACGAGCAGCTTGAAAGGCCTGTTGCCTATAACCTCGACGACATCCTTGCCCGCTGACCCCCAAAGCCGTTATATCTCGACATATGAGCACCGGCGATGACGTACGCGCGGCGGTCTCGGCCCGTCGCGACCTCGGCCCCGAGTACGAGGACGCGGTGGTCGAGTCCTTCATCGACAAGATGAGCGCCGAGATCGACCGCAGGGTCGACGAGCGCGTGGCCAGGATGCCCAGCGCCAAGCAGGTGGCCCGCCAGAGCAGCGTGTCCGACGCCATGCGGCTGGCGCTGGCGATCGTCTCGCTGGTTCTGGGCACCGCCGCCACGATCGTCCTGCTGGCCCTGGACTCCAGCACCAGCGGCCTGGTGCCGATCTGGGGCGGCCTCGCGCTGGTCAACTGGGCCTTCGCCCGGTCAAACCGCGACAACAAGAGCTGACCGGGACTCACTCCAGCCAGACGAGCCCGGCGAACCGTCCGCCGACCTGCTCGCGGCGGTGAGAGTAGAGGTCGCCGGTCTCGATCGTGCAGCGCGCGTCGTGGCGCACCTCGCCCACGCCCGCCGCCAGCAGTTGCGCCTCGATGCCCGCGCGCAGGTCGAGCGCGGGTGTGCCCCAGGAGGTCGTGGAGTGGGTCTCGGGTACGCGGCCCGCCACCCGCGTGCGCAGGTCATCGGGCACCTCGTAGCAACGTCCGCACGCCCCCGGCCCGATCAGCGCCACCATCCGCTCGGCCAGCGCCCCCTTGCCGATCATGGCCCGCACCAGCGCGTCCGCGATCCCGGCCTCGGTGCCGGGCCGTCCGGAGTGGGCCGCGCCGACCATCCGCGCCACCGGATCGGCCACCAGCACGGCCGGGCAGTCGGCCCCGAGCGCGGCCAGCGCCAGGCCGGGCTCGCTGGTGAACACGGCGTCCACCGGCGGCGCATCGTCCCCGAAGGGCTCGCTGACGTGGACGACGTCGGCGCCGTGCACCTGCTTCATGAAGACGATCCCGCGCACGCCCAGCTCGGCCGCGACGGCCGCCCGGTTGGCCCGCACGGCCTCCGGGTCGTCGCCGACCAGCCCGCCGAGGTTGCAAGAGGTGTACGGCGGTGCGCTCACGCCGCCATGGCGGTCGGTGACGGCGGCACGGACGCCGGGAGCCAGCTGCATGGCGACCATCCTATGGTCACTGATCCCAACCAAGCATATGCTTGGTCCCGTGATTGACTACCGCAACCTCATTGGCGGAATGCTCGTCCCCGCGGCCGACGGCAGGACCCTCGACTCGGTCAATCCGGCCACCGGAGAGGTGTGGGCCCGCATCCCCGCCGGCGGGAAGGCCGACGCGGAAGCCGCCGTCGCCGCCGCCAGGAAGGCGCAGCCCAGATGGTCCGCCCTGCCCGCCCTGGGCCGCGCGCACTTCCTGCGGCAGGTGGCCGAGATCTTCATCCGGCACACCGAGGAACTGGCCACGCTGGAGACCACCGACAACGGCCGCATCCTGCGCGACACCCTGAAGCGAGACCTGCCCGGCATGGCCTACCTGTGGCAGATCGCCGCCGGCCAGTGCCTGGACGCGGTCAAGGGCGACACGGTCATCCTCGGTCCCGACGCGCTGGGCATGACGCGGCGCGAGCCGTACGGCGTGGCGGTCTGCATCATCCCCTGGAACAGCCCGATCTCGACGTTCTCCGCCAAGGCCGCCTTCGCCCTCGCCGCCGGCAACACCGTGATCGTGAAACCGGCCGAGCAGGCCAGCGTCTCGGTGCTGCGGCTGGGCGAGCTGCTGGCCGAGGTCTTCCCGCCCGGCGTGCTCAACATCGTCAGCGGCATGGGCGAGGACGTCGGCGACGCGCTGGTCCGCCACCCCGGCGTCAACAAGATCAGCCTCACCGGCTCTACCGAGACCGGCCTGGCGATCACCAGGGCGGCCGGGATCAAGCCGATGACGTTCGAGCTCGGCGGCAAGTCCCCGAACATCGTCTTCCCGGACGCCGACCTCGACAAGGCGGCCGAGGGCGTGACGGTCAACTCGATCTATACGGGCAACGCGGGACAGGTCTGCGTCGCCGGCTCGCGTATCCTCATCCACCGCTCGATCTGGGACGAGATGCTCGCCCGCATCACCGCGGCCGCCACGGGCATCATCCTCGGCGACCCGCTCGACCTGGCCACCACGATGGGCCCGATCGTCTCAGCCGGCCAGTACGAGCGCGTGGCCTCCTACCTGGAGATCGCCGAGAAGGAGGGCGCCGGACTGGTCTTCGGCGGGCTGACCGGCGCCGACGTGGTCCCCGGGCTGCCCGGCGGCTACTGGGTCTCCCCCACGCTCTACACCGCGGGCGACAACGCGCTGCGCGTCTGCCAGGAGGAGATCTTCGGGCCGGTGGCGGTGGCCATGCCGTTCGACACCGACGACGAGGCCCTGGCCATCGCCAACGACTCCGCGTACGGCCTGGCCGCCGGCGTCTGGACCCGGGACCTGGCCCGCGCCCACCGGTTCGTCCGCGACCTGCAGAGCGGCACCGTCTGGGTGAACACCTTCCGCCAGATGCCGCCCGGCCTGCCGTTCGGCGGGGTGAAGGACTCGGGCTACGGCCACGACGCCGTCCTGGAGTACACCCGCGAGAAGGCGGCCATCATCCAGACCTAGGAGTGACGCATTTCACTTCGGTCACACTACTTGACTCCAGGTCCAATAGTTCGCGAGGCTCGGCCCATGGCATTAGCGCGACGACTCGCAGCCGCCGGAGCCCTGGTGGCGTTCGTGATCGGCGGGGTGAGCCTCGCCGCCGGCATCGGCACGGCCGCCGCTGAGACCGGTGCCGAAGCCGCCACCGTGGTCTCCACCTGCCTGCCGCTCCCGCTGATCCCCTGCGACGAGCCTTCCAGCGAGGGCGAGCCCGAGGACCCTTGGTCGTCGGCCCCGAACCCGATGGACAGCTGGTCGGAGAACCCGAAGCCGGAAGATCCCTGGACCGAGGGCCCGCCCCCGCGCGAGGAGGAGCCGAAGGACCCGTGGAAGCCCGTCGACGAGGACGAGCGCAGGGTCCCCGACGGCCACCCCGAGACGGGCGCCGGCGGGCTGGCGCGCGAGGGCGCCGTCTGGCCGTTCGCCGTCGGCGGAGCAGCCCTGCTCACCGGCGCGGGTCTCACCGGTTTCGCGGTACGGCGGCGCAAGGGCGGCGCGTAGTTGGCCCAGAAGCTCATCCTGGCCGGGGCGGGCGCCGTCTCCCTGGCCGGGATCGCGCTGATCGCCCTGGGCCTGAACGGCCTGTTCACCCCGCCTCCGGCCCCGGCCGCCGCCACACCCGCCACGCCACGCGACATCAAGATCCCGAAGGGCGGCCGGATCGCCGCCCCGATGGAGCCGGCCCGCCCCACCGCCGTCTACATCCCCGCCATCGGCGTCTCAGCCCCGCTGATGGAGCTGGGCCTGGACACCAAGGGCGCCATCGAGAACCCGCCGCTCAACCCCCCGAACCTGGCCGGCTGGTACCGCTACGGCCCGGTCCCCGGCCAGCGCGGCGCCGCCGTCATCACCGGCCACCTCGACACCAGGACGGGGCCGGCCGTGTTCGCGTACCTGCGCAACGTCAAGAAGGGCGACCAGGTGCAGGTGCTGCGCGCCGACCGGTCGGTGGCGGTGTTCCTGGTGGACAAGGTCGAGCACACCCCCAAGACCCGCTTCCCCACCCGCAAGGTGTACGGCAAGCTCGCCTACCCCGGCCTGCGCCTGGTCACCTGCGGCGGCGCCTTCGACGCCGGGGCGGGCAGCTACAAGGAGAACACGATCGTCTACGCCCACCTGGCCGCCCCGTACTACCCCCGGTCTAGCCGGCCGGAAGGGTGAGGGTCGGGCCCGGCGGCAGGGACAGGGCCAGCTCGCGGGTGGTGCCGTGGTGGTCGAGGGTGAGGTTGACCTGGCCGCCGGCGCCGAAGGGGCAGGCCGCGGACAGGGCGGACGGGCCGCGTACCTGCACCAGGATCGGGCGGTCCGTGGTGATGGAGCCGCCGGGCAGCGCGAGGGTGCCGGGGCGGTGGAAGACGATCTGGGTGAGGTCGAGGGTGCTGTGCCGTACGGCCTGGATGTCGGGGGTGTTGGCGAGGACGGTCAGCGGGCGCGGGGCGGTCAGCGTGTCGGCGGGCGGGCCGGGCACGGCGATGTAGGCGTAGGAGGCGTCCGAGGGGGCGCGGCCGTGGTCGAGCCAGATCTCCAGGACGTCCGCCGACAGCTCGCGCGCCGACTGCGAGCGGTTGACCGTTGCCCAGCTGCCGGAACGCGCGCCGGAGCGGACCGTCAGCGGGGCCGGGTGCGGGAAGAAGTAGGTGACGCCGTTGTGGTGGAGTGTGCCATCGGACAGGCGTACCTCGCCGGTCAGCGTGGTCTGGTCGATGGTCGTGTGCACGGGGACGTCCGGGTCGGCGCAGGTGATGCCGGCGCCGAGCGCCACGTACTCGTCCAGGAAGAAGAACCACGACTTGCGCGCCCGGACGCCGTCGCGGTCGAGGTGCATGGCGGCCATCGCGTAGGGGCCGTCGGTGAGGCCGCCGGCGAAGTCGGAGCCGCCGGTGTCCTGGCCGAAGTCGGCGGCGGGCAGCGGCCCGCCGCGGTAGGCGACGGTGGTGCCCGGCAGGTGACGCCAGTCCTGCACGGGCCAGAGCGCGTGGTATTCCTCGCCGGTGCGCCACAGGTGGGTCACGCCGTCGCACAGGTGCCGCCCGCTCAGGCCCTCGCCGTTGCCCGCCTCGGACAGCACCGTGCGGGTCGAGGACGTCTTGACCGCCGCCGACCAGCTCGGACGGTAAACGGCCAGGTAGTCGGAGCGCCAGAAGTAGCGGGCGCCGGTGCCGGGGCCCTGCCCGAAGTGGAGCAGTTCCTCCGCGCGGGGCCCGCCGCCCGCGGCCAGGGATCTGGCGGCCGTCTCCAGGGCGGGGCCGCGGGCGGCGTTGCCCTCGCGGGTGCTCTCCCTGCCCATGCAGGCGATGTCGTAGCGGCCGGCGTGGATCATCCAACGCTGGCCGTCGAGAAGGTAGGCGGCCAGGACGTCCATCGCCTCCTCCGGCGGCGCCATCGGGGTGCCGGCGGCCAGCGCGGCCAGGGCGGCCATGTCCACGGCGAAGCTGTGGCCGTAGCCGCCGGAGTAGAGCTGCGGGCCGTGCTGGTGGAAGCTGTGGTCGGGCTGGATGCCCTCGCCGTCGCCCGGGACCAGCAGCGTCGCGGCCTGGCGGAACGCCTCGGCGAGCCCCTCGTCGTCGCCGTCGAGCAGGCAGCGGCGGATGACGACCTCGGCCGCCCACAGCAGGTTCTGGCCGGTCATCCCGGCCACGGCGGCGCGCCCGAGTATCCGGGTGAGCCGCGGGTCGTGCGAGATCCCGAGCAGCAGCGCGGCGTCACCGAGGACGCGCGGGGCGCCGAGCTGGTCGTACCACCAGTTGGGGCAGCGCAGGTCCATCCGCAGCCAGGCGTCCAGGGCGCGCCCGGCCGCTTCGGGCTCGGCCGGGGCCAGCGCCCTGAGCCTGACCAGGTGCTCGAACGGTCCCCAGACGGTCACGTCCAGGTCGGCGTAGTCGATGTCGGCCCAGAGCCCGTCGGAGCCCGGCGCGGCGGGCGGCGGCCCGGCCTCGCGGCGCAGCGCGGCCAGCAGCCGCGCCCGGATCGTGTCGGCTGCCTCACTCACGACGATCACTCTAAGGGTCGCGGGGCAGCCCGAGCGCGCGCTCGGCGATGATGTTGAGCTGCACCTCCGTGGTTCCGCCGCCGATCGTGAAGGCGCGGGTGGTGAGGATCATGCGGTTCCAGTAGCGGCTGGACGGGTCCACCGACCAGCAGAACTCCGAGATCGCCTGCGCGTGTCGCATGCCGAGCAGCTTGCGCACGCTCGCCGCGGTGCCGGCGCCGCCGCCCTCCAGCTGGGACAGCGTGACCCGCAGGCCGAGCGCGGAGATCGCCTGGCCTTCCGCCCACAACCGCCCGGCCTGCTCCCACTGCGCCGGGCGCAGGCCGTCGCGGGCGGTGACCAGCCGCATCATGTCGGTGTGCTGCGAGCCGGGCCCCCAGGAGTCGCCGAGGGCGACGCGCTCGTGCGAGAGGGTGTCGCGGGCCACCTTCCAGCCGTTGTCCACCTCGCCGACCACCAGGTCGTCGGGGACGAAGACGTCGTCGAGGAAGACCTCGTTGAAGATCTCCTCGCCGTTGATCTCCTTGAGCGGCCGTACGGTGACGCCCGGCGTGGCCATGTCGACCAGGAAGTACGTGATGCCCTTGTGCTTGTCCGGGGAGGTTCTGGCCAGGCAGATGCCCCAGTGCGCGTACTGGGCCAGCGACGTCCAGATCTTCTGCCCGCTCAGCGACCAGCCGCCCTCCACCCGGGTGGCCTTGGTCGACAGGCCCGCCAGGTCGGATCCGGCGCCGGGCTCGCTGAACAGCTGGCACCACACGATCTCGCCGGTGAACGTCCTGGGCAGGAAACGTTCCTGCTGCTCGCGGGTGCCGTGGGCGACGATGGAGGGCACCGCCCAGGCCGCGATGCCCAGGTTGGGGCGCTTCAGCTCGCGGAACTCCTGGTGGATGACGACCTGCTCCAGCGGGCCGGCGGCCCTTCCCCACGGCTTGGGCAGATAGGGCATGATCCAGCCCTCCCGCGCGAAACGGCCGAGCCGGGCGAGAGGCTCCTCCCCGGCCAGCTCCCGCGCCCGCGCCCGGATCTCCGCCCGCAGCGCCGCCGCCTCCTCGGGCAGGTCGGGCTCCATCGTGCGCCGCGTGCCCGCCGCGGCCAGGCGGGCCACGCGCTCGCTCCACTCGCCCGGGTCTCCGGCCAGCATCCGGCCGGACAGGGCGCGGCGGTAGTAGCGGTGCGCGTCGTGCTCGAAGGTGTAGCCGATGCCGCCGAGCACCTGGATCGCATCCGCGGCGCAGCGCACGGCCGCGTCGGGCGCGAGCACCGCCGCCACCCCCACCGCGAGCCACACCTCATCCTCGTCCGCGGGCCCTGCCGCTTCTGCGCGGTCTGATGCTGTACGGCCTGCCGCTTCTGCACGGTCTGATGCTGTACGGCCTGCCGCTTCTGCACGGTCTGATGCTGTACGGCCTGCTTCTTCTGCGCGGTCTGATGTTGTACGGCCTGCCGTGTCCAGGGCACGGGCGGCGTCCCAGACGGCGGCCCGAGCCTGCTCCAAGGCCACCAGCGCGGCGGCCACACGGTGCTTGACGCCCTGGAACTGCCCGATCGGCCGCCCGAACTGCTCGCGGACCTTGGCGTAGGAGGCGGCGGTGTCCACGGCCCAGGCGGCCAGCCCGCACGCCTCGGCCCCGATCAGCACGGCCGCCAGCTCCCTGACCGGCACCGGCCCCAGCTCGCGCCCCGCGGGCACCTCGGTCACGGTCACCGTGCAGAGCGGGCGGTCGAGGTCCACGCCCTCCAGGGGCTCGGCGGTGACGGACGATCCGTCGAGCAGTGCCCAGCCGCCGTCCACAGGCACGAGGAAGAGGTCGGCGTCGGCGGGGCCGAGGGCGGTAGCCGTACCGGAAAGGACGACCGCGGCGGTGAGGGTGCCGTCGGCGAGGCCTTCGAGCAGGGGGTTGTCGGCGGCGAGGGTGGCGGCGGCGAGGACGGTGGGCAGGAAGGCGCCACCGGCGCGGGCCCGGCCCAGCTCCTCCAGCACGACGCAGAGCTCCGGCAGCCCGTAGCCCTGGCCGCCGCGCGACTCCGGCACGTGGACGCCGAACAGGCCCTGCCGCGCCAGCACGGCCCGGTCGATCCCGCGTCCGGCCAGCCCGCGTACGGAGTCGGCCAGCGCCCGGTGTTCCTCGGTCAGTCCGATGCTCATGGGCCCGACTCTAGAACCTTGTTCGGTTCCGTTCAAGGCTGGATGAATCTGCCGGTAACCCTGGCCAACCACGCAGAAACACGCATACGATCTCGGCTTTCCGATGAAGCAAGGGGCGAGCATGGTGCTGGATGTCGGGTTCGGCGGATCGTTCACGACCAGGACCGGCTACACCCCGGCCACCGGCGAGGTAGCCGCCGGGCAGCTGACCAGGAGCACCGGCGACGAGGTACACGAGATCGGCGCCGGAATACGCCTGAGGGGCGGCCCGGAAGGCCTGACCTTCCACCCGACCCACCCGCTCGGCGCGGCCACCGTGGACCACCCGATCACCGTAGAAGCCGCATACACCCCAGAACCGGCCCAGAACCCGTCGGCCACCATCCTGTCCATCGGCGGCGGCATCTGGTTCCGCCACCGCACGCCCACCGAGCTGGAGTACGGCTTCGCCGAGTGCAAGGCCACCGTGCAGGCCCCCGAGCCAGGCACGCGACACACCGTGGCCCTCGCCTACCGGCCGACCCCGAGCGGCGCGACCTTGCACGCCTACCTGAACGGCGTCGAGCTCCCCCCGATCACCTCGACGAAGGGCAGGGCCCCGAAACACGCCGACACCATCGGCGTAGGCAACGACGTGCACCCCTCTGACAAGGGCATAAAAGCCCTGATCAGCCGTGCGGTAGCCACCCCGTTCACCGCCGCCTTCACTCCCCACCTCTCCCCCGAGCAGATCGGAACCCCATCCTCGGACGAAGGACCGCTCCCCATCGCCGGTCTGGAACCAAGCTGGCGGCTGCCCGTGAGCGCGACCGACGACCCCGCCTCACTGGTGGCCAAGGCCGCGATGCTCCGGCCCACCCAGCGCCAGTACGACTGGCAACGCCTGGAACAGACCGCCTTCCTGCACTTCGGCGTCAACACCTTCACCGGCCAGGAGTGGGGCCACGGCGACGAGGACCCCGACCTGTTCCAGCCGACCGGCCTGGACACCGACCAGTGGGCCCGCGAGCTGAAGGCGGCCGGGTTCGCGCTGGCCATCCTCACCGTCAAGCACCACGACGGCTTCGTCCTCTACCCCTCGCGCTACACCGGCCACACCGTGGCCGCGAGCAGCTGGCGCGGCGGCAAGGGCGACGTCCTGCGCGCCTTCACCGACTCCGCCCGCGAGCACGGCCTGAAGGTCGGCGTGTACATCTCCCCCGCCGACGAGAACTCCTACGCCCAGGGCGTCTACGCCAATGGCAGCCCCCGCTCCCCCCGCCAAATCCCCACCCCGGTGGAAGACGACCCCCGCCCCCCAACAAGTACAAAAACCTACGAGGCCACCGACTACGGCGCGTACATGCTCAACCAGCTCCACGAGGTCCTCACCGAATACGGCCAGGTGGACGAGGTCTGGTTCGACGGCTCACTGGGCCGCATCCCACCCGGCAAGACCGAGAACTACGACTTCGACAGCTGGTACGCCCTCATCCGCGACCTGGCCCCGAACGCCACCATCGCCGTGGCGGGACCCGACGTGCGCTGGGTCGGCAACGAGGGCGGCCTGGCCCGCGAGAACGAGTGGAGCCCCATCCCCATCCGCCTAACCGGCGAGGCCCACATCGACTACGCCGCACCCCCCAACACCCCCGACACCGGCAGCCGCACCGCCATAGCCAACGCCGCCGCCACCCACCTCCAGTGGTGGCCCGCCGAGGTGGACGTCAGCATCCGCCCAGGCTGGTTCTACCACCCCGACCAGCAGCCCAAGACGGTCGACCAGCTCATGGACATCTACCTCACGTCCGTAGGCCGCAACGCCGTACTGCTGCTCAACATCCCCCCGGACAAAGAGGGCAAGCTCCCCACCACAGACGTGGCCAGACTGCGCGAATGGCAAGCCAGACTGACCCGCGAATTCCCCGCAAACCTGGCCACCGACGCAAGCCCCACCAACCCCACCGCCCACCACGCCATAGACGGCAACCCAGACACCTCCTGGAAAGTCACCGGCCCCCTCCAGCTCACGCTCCCCACCCCACGCGAGATCGACAAGCTCGTCCTCGCGGAGGACATCCGCCACGGCCAGCAGGTCGAGTCAGCCGTGGTGGAGGTACGGCAGGCCGACGGCACCTGGCACCAGATCGCCACGACAGGCACGATCGGCTACAAACGCATCCTCACCCTCGCCAACCCGGTAACCGCCCAGGAGTTCCGGCTCCACATCACCGCCCACCGCGCCCAGCCATACCTGACCCACTTCGCCCTCTACAGAACAGCCCCCAGCCACAAGCCGACCTGATCAGCCAGGCAACGTGAGCATCTCTTCGACCGCGGCAAGGCCGGAGCGACTCACCGCATGGCCGGACTCGCGCTGCCAGGCAAGCGTGTCGCGAGCCATACCGGCGGCCGGGCGGACGCGCGGACCGGCGGCCAGCATGGCGAAGGTGTCGCGAGCCATGAACCCGGCGATGATCACGATCCGGCGGACGCGGGAGTCTCAGCGCGGCGAGCTAGTCCTTGTCCTTGTTGGCTCTGGCTTTGCTGGGCTGGACGCGCATGGGCTCGCCGGGCATTTTCGGGTAGTTGGGGGGGTAGGGCATGTCGCCGCGGTCGTCCTTGGCGTACCACTCCAGGAGCTGGTCCAGGGGGTAGGACTGGTCGTCTATGGTGGCGTGGACGTCGCCTTTGTCGGCGAAGCGGGCGGGCATCGTGCGCAGGTCGAAGTCGGCGGGTTCGGCGTCGGCCAGTTCGTCCCAGGTGACGGGGGCGGAGACGAGCGCCTCGGGGCGGGCGCGGACGGAGTAGGCGCTGACGACGGTACGGTCGCGGGCGTTCTGGTTGAAGTCGATGAACACCCGGTCGCCCCGCTCTTCCTTCCACCAGGCGGTGGTGACCAGGTCGGGGGCGCGATCGGCCACGGCTCTGGCCAGGGCGATCCCGGCGTGCCGCACCTCGATGAAGTCCCAGTTCGGCTGAATACGAACGGCGACGTGGACGCCCCGGTTGCCGGACGTCTTCGCGAAGCCGGTCATGCCCAGTTCGTCCAGCACTTCGCGGGTGAGGAAGGCTGCTTTCCTCACCGCGTCGAAGGGGAGGCCGGGCTGCGGGTCGAGGTCGATGCGGAGTTCGTCGGGGTGCTCGACGTCCTGGGCCCGCACCTGCCAGGGGTGGAAGTCGATGGTGCCGAGGTTGGCGCAGTAGGCGATGGCGGCGACCTCGGTCACCCGCAACGAGTCGGCCTTGCGCCCGCTCGGGAACGTGACCGTGGCCGTCTGCAGCCAGTCGGGATGCTTGGGCGGCATGCGCTTCTGGTAGATGGCGTCGGTCTGGATGCCGTCGGGATGACGCTTGAGGTTGGTGGGGCGATCCTTCATGGCCCGCAGGGCGCCTTCGCCCACGCTGATGTAGTACTCCACCAGCTCACGCTTGGTGATGCCAATGTCAGGAAAGTACACCTTGTCGGGGTTGGTGACCTTGACGATCCGCTCTCCGACTTCAAGCTCTATGTACGGCGATGCCATGCCCACGACCATACTCGCCACCCCCGTCAATAAACCCGCACCAACCACCCGGCACCGAAAGGCGGTTCCCGGTCGGGTGGTCAAGGAAGGGCCGTGACGGCGAGGTATCTGTCCGACGTGAGAAGCGACCCCCACGATCGGCGCCGGCCCGCGTCGGCGGGTGGCGGTGGGGCGGCTTGCCGTAACGGAAACGCGCTGTGAGAACAGCTCGCGGCGGCAAAGCGCCGCGACAACAGCTCGCCGCGACAAAAGAGACCATAGAGAAGCAGCAGAAGATGAAAATAGGGGCGCCGTCCGGAGCCCGGCCGGTGGCGGGACCGGGGGCTCGACGGACGGACAGAAGATCACTCGACACCGTTCCGGGCGCTGGCGCGTCGCCCGGCCGGCCTTACGGTCGTCGGCGGCGCCAGCACGGGCGTGGGCTGTGCCGCTCGTACGACCTGACGGGTGATCTCACCCCAGTACAGGAGGCGATGACGCCCCCCATACTGATAAAGACGCAGATTCGCCCCAGAAAGGATGCTTCCCCCTGCGGAGATCTCTTTTTTGCCGGATCTCGTACGCTGGACTCATGGACAAGGTGGTCAAGAGCGAGGCCGAGTGGCGAGTGAAGCTCTCGCCCGAGGAGTTCCACGTGCTGCGCGAGGCCGGCACCGAGCGGCCCTTCACCGGCGAGTACGTCGACACCAAGGCCGAAGGCGTCTACTCCTGCCGCGCGTGCGGGGCGGAGCTGTTCCGGTCGCAGGCCAAGTTCGAAACGCACTGCGGGTGGCCGAGCTTCTTCGAGCCGTCGGAGTCGGATGCCGTCACGCTGATCGAGGACCATACGCACGGCATGGTCCGCACCGAGGTGCGCTGCGCGCGCTGCGACTCCCACCTCGGGCACGTCTTCCACGGCGAGGGGTACGCCACGCCCACCGACGACCGGTACTGCATCAACTCCGTTTCGCTCAGACTCGAACCCACCGAGTGATCAGCTGGCGACAGCGCGTACCGACCGCCCGGCGCGGGTAGGGAAATCTATGTGAGCCTTGTCCATTTTCGTCATCGCTGGGTGACGATTGAGGCGATCGGCCGCGTCGTCACGCAGCGGTGCGAGGTTTGCCTCAAAACCCGCGTCCGTATCCGCTGAGCTCCAGGGCAGCACCCCCGGGTTCAGCGGTCAGTCGGTGTCGGGATGGGTGACACGGCAGGTCGTGTCGGCGGGGCCGAGGATGTTGGCGAGGATCGGGTTGCCGTTCTCCCCGAACTCCGCCTGGACGAAGACCACCGGGTCGGTGACGCCCTGCTCGCGAAGGTAGTCGAGGCCGCGTTCGCACAGGGTGAGGGCGTTCTTGGAATTGTCCGCCTCTTCCGGCAGGTCGGTGTAGATGCGCAGATATCCGCCGACGGTGCGGATGTCCTTGAGGTGCTTGACGGCCGGGTCGCCGGGTCCCCAGCGGGTCCGGAAGTGCTCGGCCGCCTTCTTGTCGGTGTGCGGCCCCTCGCCCTTGATCGCAGAGGGCTCCGGCGCGCTCGCCTGGCTCGCGGCGCCGGTCTCCGTCACGAGCGGCGGGCCCGTCACGGCTGGCGCGCCCGTCACGACCGGCGTATCCGTCACGGCGGGCATGTCCGTCACGACCGCGCCTGCCCCCGACCTGCTCATCGAGCGCTCAACAGCTTTCCGGTCGCCAGCCGCGGCCCACGGCAGTGAACCTCCGCCACCCGCGTCCGGGCGATCCAGCATGAACCACCCCGCCAGCACCCCGAGCACCAGCGCCACCCCACCGGCACCCGCCCGCCACGGCCACCGCGGCTTCGCCCGCCGCCGTCCGTGTCTTCCGGGAGTTCTGGAACGTGCCACCCGTACACCCCCGCTCCCAAGGGATTTCCCTCCCGATTGTGGCAAGAACCAGGAGATCAGATATGGGAGACGGAGGTTTTGCCCGGCCAGTCAGAAAACACCCGCCTACGGCAGCGCGTTGACCAGCTCGCCCACCGGCTTGCGGACGCCGGTGTAGAAGGGGATCTCGATCCGGGTGTGCTCACGCGCCTTCGCGCCCCGCAGGTGCCGCATCAGGTCGACGATCCGGTGCAGCTCGTCGGCCTCGAACGCCAGCATCCACTCGTAGTCGTTCAGAGCGAAGCAGGCAACGGTGTTGGCCCGCACGTCCGGGTAGTCGCGGGCCATCAGCCCGTGCTCGGCCAGCATCGTCCGCCGCTCGGCGTCGTCCAGGAGGTACCACTCCAGCGAGCGCACGAACGGATACACGCTCACGTAGGCACGCGGATCCTCCTCGGCCAGGAAAGCCGGGATGTGCGACTTGTTGAACTCCGCCGGCCGGTGCAGCGCCATCGCCGACCACACCGGCTCGCTGCCCCGGCCCAGGCCGGTACGGCGGAAGCGCGAGTACACGTCCTGCAGGTCCTCCGGCGAGGCGGCGTGCCACCAGAACATGTAGTCGGCGTCGGCCCTGAACCCGGCCACGTCGTAGAGGCCGCGGGTGACGACGCCCTTGCGCGCCTCCTGCTCCAGCAACTCGGTGACCTCGTCGGCCAGACCCTCGCGGTTGCCGGGACACGGCTCGGTGACCTTGAACACCGACCACATGGTGTAGCGGATCACCTGGTTAAGATCGCGGGCCTTCGGCCGCTGCGCACCCTCAGTCATGAGTCAATTCTCCCAGTATCCGGGCGGCCGCCGTGCGAGCCGTGGCGACGCACGCGGGGATCCCGAGCCCGTCGTAGGCCGCGCCGCAGACGGCGAGCCCCGGCTGCACG
Organism: Nonomuraea endophytica; assembly: GCF_014203235.1. Taxonomy (GTDB): domain Bacteria; phylum Actinomycetota; class Actinomycetes; order Streptosporangiales; family Streptosporangiaceae; genus Nonomuraea; species Nonomuraea endophytica. Next base: position 128,328 of record NZ_JACHIN010000015.1, read on the forward strand.
GCCACCGCCGCGCGAACCCTGGCCACCCGATCCAGGTGGCCCACGTTGTACTGCGGCAGCGCGCCGCCCCATCGGGTGACGCGGGTGTCCACGGGCAGCCCGCGCACCCCCATCACCTCGGCCATCTCCGCCGTGGCCAGCGAGACCAGTTCGGAGTCCGCGCGCTGCAGAAGGTGCTCCTCGCCGATCCGGCCCACCGAGCAGCGCACGATGAGCAGGTCGTCGGACAGGTGCGGCCACTTGACGGAGCTGAACGTGGCCGCCTTGACCGGCCGCCCCTCGACCGGGGGCACCAGGTAGCCGCTGCCTGTGGGCAGTTCGGGGAAGGCGTCGGGGGTGTAGGCGAGGGTGACGATGGCCATGCTGGCGTACTCGATCCTGGCCAGCTCGGCGGCGGCCTTCGGGACCTCATCGCGCAGCAGCCGCGCGGCGGGCGCGGCCGGGACGGCGAGGATCACCGCGTCGGCCTCGATCACCTCGGGCCGCGGCACCGGGCCGGTCACCAGCTGCCAGCCCGACTCGGTACGGCGCAGCTCCCTGACCGTCACCCCGGTCCTGATGTCGGCGCCGCAGGCCTTGGCCACGGCCTCGGGCAGGCTGCCCAGCCCGCCGCGCAGGGAGTTGAAGACCGGTCCCGCCGCCTTGGGCGCGTCCTCGACGATCTCGCGCGCCGCGCCGAGCAGGGAACGTTCGGTGCGGGCGGCGATCGCGATGCTCGGCATCGTGGCTTCCAGGGAGAGCATGTCGGAGCGCCCGGCGTAGACGCCGCCGAGCAGCGGCTCCACGAGCCGGTCGAGCACCTCCGCGCCCATGCGGGCCCGGATGTAGGCGGCGACGGAGACGTCGGTGCGCACGAGTGTGGCGGGGAGCACCTGGTCGAGCGGGACCCGCAGGAGCCCGGCCGGCGAGATGATGCCCGACTTGGCGAGTTCGGTGAGGTCGGCGGGGACGCCCATCACCTGGCCCTTGGGCATCGTGCGCAGCGCTCCACGCGAGTAGACGGCGGCCGAGGTGGTGCCGGGGGTGACCAGGTCGTCGCCGAGCCCCACGGCCTTGGCCAGGTCCTTGCCCTCGGGCCGCCTGGCCAGCATCGCCTCGGCGCCCTCGTCGACCCGGACCCCCGCGACCTCGGAGGCGTGCAGTTTGCCCCCGATGCGCGGGCTGCCTTCGAGCACGGTCACCTTGAGGCGTTCGCCGCCGTTGTGCCGCAGATACCACGCCGCGGCCAGCCCTGAGATCCCGCCTCCGACGATGACGACGTGCGCCCGGTTCCCTTCCACGCCTCCTGACGCTACCGCCTGGCGGCGCCGGTCGGACGCGTGACCCTATCGAGACGCCCCCGTTAGAACCGGCGCCGGGCACGACCCGTCCTTATGGTCATGAAGACAATGGCGTTGGCGGCGGCGCTGGCCGTCGTACTGCTGTCCGGTTGCGGCGGCAGCGGCAGCGGCGGTGTCGCCCAAATCGGCAACGCGTCCGCGCCCGAGAGCGCGGCGGTCGGGCCGGCCCGCGCGGATGCCGACTCCACGGCGAAGGACGCCACGGGCGGCAAGACGATCACCTCGGACGTCAAGGTGACCGCCGAGGAACGTCAGATCATCTACATCGCCAGCCTGACCGTGCGGGCCAAGGACGTCACGGCCGCCGCCGAGCGGGCCAAGACGATCGTCACCGGCGCCGGCGGGCACCTGTCGAAGGAGGAGTCCAGCGCCGCCGAGCAGCAGGAGGCGAGCGCGACCCTCGAGTTCAAGATCCCGCCCGCCCGCTACCAGGAGGTCCTGACCGTACTCGGCCGCGACCTCGGCAAGCGGCTGTCCATGACCCAGGGCACGCAGGACGTGACCATGGAGATCGCCGACGTCAACAGCCGGCTGAAGTCGGCCGAGGGCGCGCTCGCCTCGCTCCGCTCGCTGCTGGGCAAGGCCAAGACGATCGGCGAGGTGCTGCAGGTCGAGCGGGAGATCCAGAACCGCGAGGCCGAGCTGGAGTCTCTCCAGGCCCGCCAGAAGGAGCTCGCCGCCCAGGTCGGCATGGCCACGGTGACGCTGCGCCTCATGGGCCCGGCCGCCGAGGTGCTGCCGCCCGACGACGACCCGCCCGGCTTCCTGGGCGGCCTCGCCGCGGGGTGGCGGGCGCTCGTGGACTTCCTCAAGGTCGTGGTGACCGTCGTGGGCGTGGTGCTGCCCTGGCTGCTGATCGTCGCGCCCGTGGTGCTGCTCGTGATCTTCCTGGTACGGCGCGGCCGTACCGCCAGACCGGCTGCCCCCGCCGCGCCGGAGGAGACGCCCGCCGCCTAGCTCACACCACGCAGAGCTTGGAGGAGATGGTCCGGCGGCGGCCCATCGGGGAGGCCATGGCTCGGGCGACGGCCTGCTCGCCCAGGCGGGCGGGCACGTCGGCGGCGGCCCGCTCGGCCGCGAACAGCCGGACCAGGTGCCGCATCCGGTAGCGCTCCCAGCCCTGCTCGTCGGCGCGCTCGTGCTGCAGGAGCTGTTCGTCGGCGAGGCGGTCGAGCAGCCCGCCGGCCTCCTCGATGCCCGTGCCGAGCATGATGGTGGCCAGCCACGGGGTGCACTCGACGGCCGCGGGCAGCAGGCCGAGCAGGCAGAAGAGCAGGCGCTCGCGCTCGCCGACGGCGTGGTAGCCGGAGGCGATGGCGGCGCGGACGTCCAGGTCGCCGGCGCGCAGTTCGTCGAGGCGGCTGTGCTCGGCGCGCATCCGGCAGGCCAGGAGTTCGGCGGTCCAGCCGGGGCGGGTGGCGAGCCGGGCGGCGGCGATGCGCAGCGCCAGCGGCAGCCCGTCGCAGAGCTGGGCGAGCTGTGAGAGGCCCGCGTCCTCTCCTGCCATCTGGGTGGGGATGAGGCGGCGCAGGAGGTTCACCGCCTGGTCGCGGGGCAGCTCGTCCAGCCGGGTGGACGATGCGCCCTCCCCCACCAGGCCCTCGAACCGGCCGCGCCCGGTGACCAGCACCCGGCAGCCGGGCGCGCCGGGCAGCAGCGGGCGTACCTGGGCGGCGCAGGCGGCGTCGTCCAGGACCAGCAGCACGCGGCGGCGGCGCAGCAGCGTGCGGTAGAGGGCGGCGCGCTCGTCGAGGCCGTCGGGGACGCGGGTGACGCCGAGCGCGCGCAGGAACCTGGCCAATACTTCGGCGGGCGGCAGCGGGCCGGTCCTGGCGCGCAGGTCGGCGGCGAGCTGGCCGTCGGGGAAGCGGGCCGCGCGCGAGTGCGCCCAGCGCAGTGCCAGGCCGGTCTTGCCGATGCCGGCCGGACCGGTGATGACGGCGGTGGCGCCCGTTTCGAGCGAGCGGTCGAGGGCGGCGAGCTCCGGGCGGCGGCCGGTGAAGGCGGCGACGTCCTGGGGCAGCTGGGCGGGGTGCGGCGGCGGCTGGTCGCCATCGAGGGCTTGGGCGTGGGCGGCGCGCAGGTGTCCGCCGGGTTCGACGCCCAGCTCGGCCACCAGGCGTGAACGGCCCTCCCGGTAGGAGCTCAGGGCCTCGGCCCGGCGGCCGGAGCGGTGCAGGGCCAGGAGGTGGGCGGCGCGCAGGCGTTCGCGCAGCGGATGGGCGGCCACCAGCGGCGCCAGCTCGGCCGCGGCCTCCGCCGGACGGTCGAGGACGAGCAGTCGCTCCGCGCGTTCCTCGGCCGCCGCCAGGCGCAGCTCCTCCAGGCGAGCCGCCTCACAGCTCACCGCGTGCAGGCCGGCGTAGGCGTCGCCGCGCCACAGGGCGAGCGCCTCGCCGTACGCGGCGGCCGCCGAATCGGGGGAACATTCAGCACGGGCCTGCGTGAGCAGGTGCTCGAAGCGGGCGGCGTCGAGCTCGGCGGGGTCGAGGAGCAGCGTGTAGGCCTCGCCGCGCCGGGTGACGCGGTCGTCGCCGATCGCCTGCCGTACGTGGTGGACGTGCCAGCGGACCGTGGCGGGGGACGGCGGCGCCTGCCCCCACACCGCCTCGGCGAGCATGCCGTCGGTGGTGGCCCGGTTGGCCCTGCTCAGCAGCACGGCCAGGATGTTGCGTTGCTTGGCCGAGGTCAGCGCGACAGCGCCGCCCTCACGGACGATCGCCAATTCCCCCAGAACGCCGAACTCCACGCCGGTTCCCCCCGGTTGCCTCGCACCCGACGTCCCCGACCATACTAAGTCGCCCGAAGTATGTCAGGGGGTTACAGCCGGGAGGTATCGGGGTCAAAGGAATGGACCAAATCTGTCAACCGCTTGAGCTGGTCCGGATCGGTGCTGGGCAGGACGCCGTGGCCGAGGTTGAAGACGTGGCCCTCGGCCGCGCGGCCTCTGCGCAGGATGTCGAGCGCGCGCTCCTCGACGACCTCCCACGGGGCCAGCAGGATGGCCGGGTCGAGGTTGCCCTGCAGCGCCTTGCCGGGGCCGACGCGGCGGGCGGCCTCGTCGAGCGGCACCCGCCAGTCGACGCCCACCACGTCGGGACCCACCTCGCCGAGCACGCCGAGCAGCTCTCCGGTGCCGACGCCGAAGTGGATGCGCGGCACTTCGGCCACCCCGGCGAAGATGCGGCTGGTGTGGGGCGCGATGAACTCCCGGTAGTCGGCGGGCGCGATCGCGCCGACCCAGGAGTCGAACAGCTGGATGGCCGAGGCCCCGGCCCTGACCTGGATGCGCAGGTGCTCCAGCACGATGCCGGTCAGGCGGTCCATGAGCGCGTGCCAGAGGTGCGGCTCGCCGTACATCATGGCTTTGGTTCGGTCGTGGTTCTTGGAGGGGCCGCCCTCGATCAGGTACGACGCCAGCGTGAACGGCGCGCCCGCGAAGCCGATGAGCGGCGTGGACCCGAGCTCGCCCACCAGTGACCCGATGGCCTCGGTGACGTAGGGGACGTCGCCGGGCTCCAGGGGGCGCAGCGCCTCCAGGCCCTTGGCGTCGCGGATCGGATTGGCGATGACCGGGCCGACGCCCGGCTTGATGTCGAGGTCGACGCCGATGGCCTTGAGCGGGACCACGATGTCGCTGAAGAAGATGGCGGCGTCGACGCCGTAGCGGCGGATCGGCTGCAGGGTGATCTCGACGATCAGGTCGGGGTCGGCGCACGCGGCCAGCATCGCCGTGCCCTCGCGCACCTTCAGGTATTCGGGCAGCGAACGGCCGGCCTGCCGCATGTACCACACGGGGGTGTGCGGGACGGGCTGACGGCGGCAGGCGCGCAGAAAGGCGGAGTCGTCGAGATTCACGCTCCAAGCCTGCCACGGCACCCGTGTGGTCGGTGCATCGGAGCAAGGCGGGAAATTCTGGATCAAGAGTTCGCCAAGCCGCCGCGCGGCATCGATTCGGCAACCACTTTCGGGACACGCCGAGCGCGTTGCGGGGAATTGTCAGCGAGCCGTGTCACCGTCAGACCCACGATCACAAGAAAGGCCCCGTGCGATGACCGCGTTGTGGAGCTCCCTCCGCAGTGAACATTGCCCCGACTGCGCCGGCGAGCGGATGTTCGAGCAGCCGCTCTGCGTTGACGGGCACGAGCCTGACACGTGCCCCGACTGGGCGTGCACGGACTGCGGGCTGGCCGTGTTCCTCGGGGCGCCACAAGTGCCCGCGCGGACTCGGACGCTGGTGACGGCCGCGGCTTGAGCACATCGTATGAGCACCCCCGTGGTCCCCTTCCGTCCGTCAGCGACCTACGCTTCGACTATGACCGTCGGTGACCGGCCGCCGCCTCCCCCGGCGTTCCTGCGCGCCGCGGAGAGCCTGCGGCCGATCGACGTGCGGCCCGAGATCGAACTCGAGGACCTGCCGGCCCCCCAGCGGCTCGCGCCGTACTCGGCCGCCATCGGCGCGTCCGTCTACCGCGACGACGACGAGCTGGCGGTGGGGCGGCTGATCCTGCTGTTCGACCCCGACGGCCAGCGCGGCTGGGACGGCCCCTTCCGCCTCGTCGCCTACGTGCGGGCCGACATGGAGCCGGAGATCACCTCCGATCCGCTGCTCGGCCCGGTCGCGTGGAGCTGGCTGACCGAGGCGTTGGAGTCCCACCACGCCGCTTACTCCGCCGCTGGCGGTACTGTGACAAGGGCCGTGTCCGAGGGGTTCGGCAACAAAGCGGAAGACCCGGTCACCACCGAGCTGGAACTGAGGGCGTCCTGGTCCCCGACGGAGGAGGACCTCTCGGGTCACGTCGCCGCCTGGTGCGACCTCATGTGCCTGGCGGCGGGGATCCCACCCCTCCCGCCCGACGTGGCCACGCTGCCGCGCCATCGTGAAGATCCGGAGTCCTTTCGGCAGTGACAGAAGAACAGACCGTCGTCCCGCTGCTAGAGCCGCGCGAGGGCATCCCGCGGGTGATCGCCGACGCCGCGGGGCTGGCCCGCACGATCGAGGCGTTCGCCGCCGGCAGCGGGCCTGTCGCGGTCGACGCCGAGCGGGCCTCCGGCTACCGCTATGGCAACCGCGCCTATCTCGTCCAGCTGCGCCGTACCGGCGCGGGAAGCGCGCTCATCGACCCCATGGGCTGCCCCGACCTGAGCGCGCTCGACGCGGCCGTGTCCGACGCCGAGGTCGTCCTGCACGCCGCCTCGCAGGACCTTCCGTGTCTCGCCGAGATCGGCTTCCGGCCGCGCCGGATGTTCGACACCGAGCTGGCCGGGCGACTGCTCGGGTACGAGCGGGTGGGCCTGGGCACCATGGTCGAGACCGTCCTCGGCCTGCGGCTCGAGAAGGGCCATTCGGCGGCCGACTGGTCGACCAGGCCGCTGCCCGAAGACTGGCTGCGTTACGCGGCGCTCGACGTCGAGGTGCTGGTGGAGCTCCGTGACGCGCTCCACGCGCAGCTGGTGGAGAGCGGCAAGCTGGAGTGGGCCCAGGAGGAGTTCGCCGCCGTGCTGGCCACGCCGCCGCCGTCGCCGCGTTCCGACCCCTGGCGGCGCACTTCCGGCATCCACAAGGTCCGCAACGTACGTGCGCTGGCCATCGTGCGCGAGCTGTGGACGATGCGCGACACGATCGCGAGGGAGAAGGACCTGGCCCCCGGCCGCGTCCTGCCCGACGCCGCGATCGTGACCGCCGCGCTGGAGGTGCCGCGCACCAAGAAGGCGCTCACCGAGATCTCCGCGTTCACCGGCCGCAGCGCGCGGCGCTACATGTCCGACTGGCTGTCGGCGGTCAGCCGCGCGCGGGCGCTGCCCGACGGCCAGTTGCCCGCGCCGAGCTCGCCCGGTGACGGCCCGCCTCCGGCCAACCGCTGGGCCGATCGCGACCCGGCCGCCGCCAAGCGCCTGGCCGCGGCGCGCGCGGTGGTGGCGGCACTGGCCGACGAGCACCGGATGCCCACCGAGAACCTCCTGCAGCCCGACGCCGTCCGCCGCCTCACCTGGGAGCCGCCTGAGGTGCTCGACGACGAGACGGTGGCCGAGCGGCTGCGTTCGCTGGGGGCCCGCGAGTGGCAGGTCGGCCTCACGGCGCATCCGCTCACCAAGGCCCTGGACCGGCTGGAGACCAAGGGCGAGGTCTGACGCCGCCTCCGCGGAGGCGGCGCCGCGCTTCTATCCCTCGGTCCAGTGCATGTCCGGGCGTGTCGTCGTGATGTCCCCGTCGATCATGGCGACCTTTCTGCGGTTCTCCTTCAGCCAGTCGTCGAGCCACGCTAGGCCGCTCCCGTTGGACCGCCGTTGGCCCCTTGTTGGGTCGCGGCCTCAGGCCCGGCCGGTCAGGGCGATCCTGGTGATCCGGTCGAGGGTGGGGCCGGGGCGGAGGTAGTCGGTGTGGCGGCCGTCGCCGCCGTCGACGATCCGGGCGCCGAAGGCGGCGACGTTCGGGTCGGCGCCGAATCCGACGGGGCCGAGCGTGACCCCCGGGCGGAAGACGTCGTCGCGGCCGGACAGCGCCGTCCACACGCGGGCGGGCGTGCGGAGGGCGGCGGCGTCGGCGACGCCCATGCCGGGGCTGCCCAGGGCGACGATGTCGGTGACGGGCAGGGCGGGCGCGGCCTCGCCGCAGACGACCGTGCCGTAGCTGTGGCAGACCAGGGCCACCCTCTTGGGCAGAAGGGCGGTCACCAGGGTCCGCAGGGCCTTGGCGCCCTTCGCGGCGGGCAGCGTGGTGATGACGCCCGGGTCGGTCATCTCGGGCGCGTCGTAGCCGAGCCAGCCGATGACCGCGACGTTCGTGCCGGGGGCGAGGGCCTGGGCGCGGGCGTGCAGGGCACGGGCGGCGCCGCCCGGCGCGGCGGTGCTGTCGTTGAACTGCGCCAGGCCATAACCGGTGCCCGGCACGAAGATGATCACCGAGTCGGCGGCGGCCAGGTCGCCCACCACCTCGACGGCCCGCCCGTCGCCGGCCCGGTCGAGGGCCAGGAACTGCCGCCCGGAACCGTCTCCCGCGTTGGCGGCGTAGCGTGCGGCCAGGGCGGGCGCGGTGATCGCGGGCAGGTCGAGCGGTTGTGTGCCCGGCTGGGAGGAGGCACCCGCCACGGTCAGGGCGAGCAGGGCACCCAGCAGGAAACGACGCATGGTTCACGACCGTATGCGACGGCGCGCCCCGCTGGCGTCAGCCTCAGGTACCAGCCGTCCCCTGCCTCTTGGGTACGTGCTTTCCCGGAGCCCCTCTCAGGGTCGCGAGCGCCTCGTCGAGCCGTGCCCAGTCACGGCCGAGGACCGCGGCGAGCTCCGCTCCGGCCTCGCTCGTACGGTAGAACCGGCGCGGCCTCGACTCTTTCGTGCTCCATTCGCTGACCAGGAGCCCCTGCCGCTCCAGTCGCCGCAGCAGCGGGTAGAGCGTGTTGGCCTCGACCGCGAAGCCGCTGCTCGCGAGCTCGTCGAGCAGGGCGTAGCCGTAGTTGGGCCGCTCCAGCGCGAGCAGGCAGGCCAGCACGGCGGTGCCCCGCCGGAGCTCCTGAAGATGGGTGGCGATCGGCGCGTCGTCGGGCATGGCCGCACGTTATTGTGTGGCACACAGTATTGCAACGGCACCCGCGCCCGCCGTACGGTCCTGGAAAGCGCTTTCCGAAGAAGGGGTCTCGATGCGCAGAATCGGCGTGGTGATGAACGGCGTCACCGGCAGGATGGGCTACCGGCAGCATCTGGTCCGGTCCGTCCTGGCCATCAACGAGCAGGGCGGGCTGGCCCTCTCCGACGGCACCCGGGTCAGGCTCGATCCCATCCTCGTCGGCCGCAGCGAGGCCAAACTGGCCGAGATCGCCGCCAGGCACGGGCTCACCGACTACACCACCGACCTCGACGCCGCACTGGAGCGCGCCGAGATCTACTTCGACGCCCAGGTCACCCAGGCCAGGGTCAAGTCGGTGCTCAAGGCCATCGAGGCCGGAAAGCACATCTACGCCGAGAAGCCCACCGCGGAGTCCGTCGAGGAGGCCGTCGCGCTCGCCGAGGCCGCCGCCGCCCGCGGCGTCAAGAACGGCGTCGTCCAGGACAAGCTGTTCCTCCCCGGCCTGCTCAAGCTCAAGCGGCTGATCGACGGCGGCTTCTTCGGGCGGATCCTGTCGGTACGCGGGGAGTTCGGCTACTGGGTGTTCGAAGGCGACTGGCAGGAGGCGCAGCGTCCTTCCTGGAACTACCGGGCCGAGGACGGCGGCGGCATCATCCTCGACATGTTCCCGCACTGGCACTACGTGCTGGAGAACCTGTTCGGCCGCGTCCAGACCGTCTACGCCAAGGCCGTCACCCACATCCCGGCCCGGGTCGACGAGCAGGGGGTGACCTATGACGCTACGGCCGACGACGCCGCGTACGGGATCTTCGAGCTTGAAGGCGGCATCGTCGCGCAGATCAACTCCTCCTGGGCCGTGCGGGTGAACCGGGACGAACTGGTGGAGTTCCAGGTGGACGGCACGCACGGCAGCGCCGTCGCCGGGCTGCGCAACTGCCGGATCCAGCACCGCGCCGGAACCCCCAAGCCCGTCTGGAACCCGGACCTTCCGGTCACCGCCCGCTTCCGCGACGACTGGCAGGAGGTGCCGGACAACGCGGAGTTCGACAACGGGTTCAAGATCCAGTGGGAGCTGTTCCTGCGCCACGTGCTGGAGGACGCCCCGTTCCCCTACGACTTCGCGGCGGGCGCCCGTGGCGTGCAACTGGCCGAGCTGGGGCTGCGCTCGTCGGCCGAGGGCCGCAGGATCGAGGTGGCGGGCCTGTGAGGATCCGGCTGCCCGGCGGCGCGTACACGCTGCGCGACCCCGTCACCTGGCCCGAGCGCGGCGCCTCCCCTTCCGGCGCGCGGGTGGTCTACGCGGCCGCGCACGTGGTGGCCGACCCGCTCGGCGACAACACGCCCGGCGCGCCCGCCGCGGTCGACTGGGCGGCCACCCTGCGCTTCCGCCGCCACCTCTGGTCGTACGGCCTGCGCGTCGCCGACGCCATGGACACCGCCCAGCGCAACATGGGCCTGGACTGGGCGGCGACCCGCGAGCTGATCACCCGCAGCGCCGCGGCGGCGCGGGAGTTCGGCGACCCGGCCGAGCTGGTCGCCTGCGGCGCCGGGACCGACCACGCGCCCGGAGCTGACACCGTCCAGGCGATCACCGACGCCTACGCCGAGCAGATCGACACCGTCCAGGAAACCGGCGCCGGGGTGATCATCATGGCCTCGCGCCAGCTCGCCAGGACCGCCACCGGCCCCGAGGACTACCACCGCGTCTACGGCAAGCTGTTCGGCCTCGCCGACCGGCCGGTGATCCTGCACTGGCTGGGCGAGATGTTCGACCCCCAGCTCGCCGGATACTGGGGCTCCCGCGACGTCGACGCGGCCACCGAGTCGTTCCTGGAGCTGATCCACGCCAACGCCGCGATGGTCGACGGCGTGAAGGTCTCGCTCCTCGACGAGGATCACGAGGTACGGCTGCGCGCCGCCCTCCCCCAGGGTGTCAGGCTCTACACCGGCGACGACTTCAACTACCCGTCGCTCATCAAGTCCGGCAGCCACGCCCTCCTCGGCATCTTCGACGCGATCGCCCCCGCGGCTGCGGCCGCCCTGCAGGCGCTGGCCGCCGCGGAGTCGGCGCCCGACGAGCAAATCCGCGCCCGGAATCTCGCGCTTTACGATGAGATCTTCGAGCCTACGGTGGCGTTGTCCCGAAAGATCTTTGAGACGCCGACGTTCCACTACAAGACCGGCATCGTCTTCCTCGCGTGGCTCAACGGTCATCAGGAGGCGTTCAGCATGGTCAACGGGGCGCAGTCGTCCCGGTCGATCAGCCACCTGGCTGAGGTGTTCCGGCTGGCCGACCAGGCCGGACTGCTGTCTGACCAGGAGCTCGCGGTCCGCCGGATGACGGCGCTGCTGGCGGTGAACGGCCTGTGAACCCGCTGTCGCTCAACCAGCGCACCACCAAGAGCTGGACCGTCGCCCAGGCCGTGGACGGCTGTGTGCGGCACGGGCTTGAGTCCGTCGGGTTGTGGCGGGAGGAGGTGGCCGAGCAGGGGCTGGCGGCCAGTGCCAAGCTCGTTCGTACCGCGGGGCTGCGGGTGTCGTCGCTGTGCCGGGGCGGCTTCCTGACCGCGGCCGCCTCCCTGGACGCCTCCTTGGAGGACAACCGGCTGGCCATCGACGAGGCCGCCGAGCTGGGGGCCGCCTGTCTTGTGCTGGTTGTGGGTGGGTTGCCGGGGGTGGTGCCTGGGCGTCCCTTGGAGGGTGTGGTTTCTCGGGATCTGGCTGGGGCGCGGGAGCGGGTGGCCGAGGCGCTGGCGGAGCTGGCGCCCTATGCCGGGGAGCGGAACGTGCGGCTGGCCTTGGAACCCCTGCATCCGATCTACTGCCCGGATCGGGCTGTCGTGTCCACGCTGGGGCAGGCGCTGGATCTGGCCATGATGTACCCCAGTGAGCAGGTTGGGGTGGTGGTGGACACCTTCCACGTGTGGTGGGATCCGCAGGTGTTCGAGCAGATCGCGCGGGCGGGTGAGCGGATCGCTTCCTACCAGGTGTGCGACTATCTGCATCCGCTGCCCGCCGACGTGCTGCTGGGGCGGGGGATGATGGGCGACGGGGTGATCGACTTTCCGCCGATCACCCGTGCCGTGCTCGCCGCCGGATACACCGGTGACATCGAGGTGGAGATCTTCAACGCCGACATCTGGGCCGCCGATCCGGACGAGGTGGTGGCTTCGATGAAGCGGCGTTATGCCGAGGTGGTCGTTTAGGCGGGGCCCTGGGCAGGCGCCTGGTCGTGCTCCTGCGTGATCGTGCCTGCGGCTTCCTGGTTGACCGTGCCTGCGGCTTCCTGCGTGGTCGTGGCCGCGGGTTCTTGGGTGGTCGTTTGGGCGGGTTCTTGGGTGATCGTGCCTGCGGCGCCGTCCACGGTGACGGTTTCGCCGGTCGTGACGCGTTCGGTGGCGCGGGCGACGCCGACCACGGCGGGGATGCCGTACTCCCTGGCCACGACCGCGCCGTGTGACATGGCGCCGCCCATCTCCATCACCAGACCGCCGGCCGTCAGGAACAGCGGCGTCCAGCCCGGGTCCGTGGACGGGCAGACCAGGATCTCGCCCGGCTCCAGGTGCGCGCCGGCCGGGTCCATGACCACGCGGGCCGGGCCGGTCGCGATGCCCGCCGAGGCCGGGGTGCCGGTGATGGCGCCGTCGGCGGCGGCGATCGAGAGCGCCTCCGGTTCGGTGCCGTCCGACAGCAGCAGGCGCGGGACGTGCCTGCGCCGCGTCTCCTGCTCGTAGGCCGTCTTGCGCTCGGCCACCAGCCCGCCGAGCGGGGAGCCGTTCGTGAGGGCGGTTCTGGTCTCGCGGAAGGTGAGGAAGTAGACGTCGTCCGGGGTGCCGAGGACGCCCTGCGCCACCAGGTGCTCGCCGACGACGCGCATGCTCCGCCGTACCCCCGCGAAGATCAGCACCGCGTAGTACTTGGGCAGCTCGCGCAGCCCGCCGAGACGGCGGGTGCGGTCCAGGGCGCGGCGGACGATCGCGGCGCGCAACCGGCCCTTGCGCGCGGCGGCGGCCACGATGTGCTCGACGGCGGCCTGCGCGTCGGCGGCGCCGCGCTCGAACAGGGCGTCGGGCGCGAGGCGGTCGTCCATGCGCAGGTAGTTGGCCAGGACGCCGATGATGTGGGATGGATCGTCCGACCAGCGCTTGACACCGAGGTCGATCTCGGCGACGCCGCGGTGGCCGTAGGTGGCGAGGAAACCGGAGATGGCGTCCTGGGTCACCTTGGGGAGCTGTCCTGCCTGGTAGAGGCGGGTGATCTCGTCGACCGACCGGTCGCCGAACGGTTCGATGCGCGTGGCCAGCCGCCACAACTCCATGTCCATCTCGGTGGTCGGGTTGTTGGGCATGCTCCGTAGTACGTCCTGCATGTCGGAGATCGGCACACCCGACAGCTTCGACGCCAGCCCGAACATCCCGTAGCCCGCGACCACGATCGGCATGATCGAGAAGATCATCGGGAAGGTCGCGCCGAGCAGGCGTTCCGCGTGATCGATCCGGGCCTGCGGGGAAACGTCCGGCGGGAGTTCCAGGCGCCGCGTGAGGTCGTCGCCGATGCGCCGCGAGTAGGCCAGCGCGCGTTCCGGCCGCGTGAGCGCCCATCGCACCCGCCTCGGCGCGCCCGCCGCCCGCGCGATCCGCCGCGCCGCGCGCAGGAACGGCCGCCGCGACGGGTAGATCATCGACAGTCTCGGGTCGTCCATCAGCGCGTTGAACAGCACCGCCGTACGCGCCTCCGCGACAGAGAACATTCTCGGCAGTACGGCGCGGCCGACGCGGCTGCGTGCCGCCTTGGTCAGGTCGATCCAGAGGCGCTGCCCCGCCTCGACCACCGGACCGGCGCCGTCGTGGGGGTCGGCCGGCGGATACCCCGCGATCCTGGCCGCGCCCGCGCTCATCAGCTTGATGCCCGCGCTCCCCATCGGCGTGAACGGCCCCATCACCCCCTGCGCCACGTTGACCGAGAAGAACAGGCGCAGCCCGTCGTGTCCGGTCTCGGGCGTCTCGGGCAGCGGGTAGAGCGTGGTGATCGGCCGCGCCTGCGTCAGCCAGAGCCGCCCGCCGGCGTCGATCGCCCACTCGGTGTCCTGCGGCGCGCCGTAATGCCCCTCGACCTTGGCCCCGAGCTCGGCCAGCGCCCGCACCTGCGCGTCGGTGAGGCAGAAGCCGTCGACGTCGGTCTCCACCCGTTCGGTGCCGCCGCCGGGCAACGACCTGATGGCGATCTTCTTGTCACCGGCGTGGCGTTCGCGGATCTCGGCCGTGGCCACGTCGACCACGAACCGGTCGGGATTCACCGCCCCCGACACCACCGCCTCGCCGAGTCCCGGGCTGGCGTCGATCACCGCCTCCCGCCTGCGGCCGGTGACCGGGTTCGCGGTGAACATCACCCCCGCCACCTGCGCGTCCACCATCGTCTGGACCACCACCGCGATGCGAACCGCCGCGTGGTCGATCCCGTTCGCCTCGCGGTAGGCGACCGCCCGGTCCGTCCAGAGAGAAGCCCAGCACTTCCTTACCGCCAGCAGCACCTCCTCCGGCCCCACCACGTTGAGGAACGTGTCCTGCTGACCGGCGAAGCTCGCGAACGGCAGATCCTCCGCCGTGGCCGACGACCGCACCGCCACCGGGGCCGCCTCCCCCAGCCCCGCGTAGGCCTTCCTGACCTCCTCGGCCACTTCGGCCGGGATCTTGGTTTCCAGGAGGCGTTGTCGTGCCTTCGTCGCCAGGTCACCGCCTTGGGCGATGATCTCCTGGAGGCCGGCGGCTTCGGCTGCCTGGTGGTAGGCGTCCGTGGTCAGCACCCATCCTGGGGGGACCGGGAGGGCCGCCCGGGTCAGCTCGCCCAGGTTGGCCGCCTTACCGCCTACTTCGGCGAGCATGCCGGCGTGGATCTCGGAAAACTCCAGTGCGGTTTTCATGCGCCGTCCTCCTGAGAGACACCCTTCGTTCACAGTGTGGCGCGTGGGCGGCCAGAATTCAACAAGTGATGAAAAACTTTGACAGAAGGCACCGCCCCTCACAGCACGTGCCCCCACGCGGCGCACGTCCCCTCGCGGCGCGCATGCCCGCGCCCGTGCACTTCCCCACGCCATGCGACCTTCATGACCCGCGTCTTCCCGCATCACACGCACGCGTCGCGGCCCTCACGGCACGTGCCTCCTGGCGGCGCACGCGCCCTCTAACGCGCCGCGCCCCTAACGCGGCACGCCCTCTCGCGGCGCGCATGCACTTCCTCACGCCACGTGACCTTCATGGCTCGCGTCTCCTCGCGTCTCTTCGCGGCACGCGAACACCCTCGTGGTCCGAGGGCCCTCCTTGGCACGCGGTAACTCCGGCGGGCGCGACACCGGGACGGGTGAAGCTGGGGCTCTTGGGTCGAGGGGTTAGAGGGGGAGGGGGTGGCCGTCCAGGTTCCAGGCGGGGGTGGGGGTGATGCCCAGTTGGGTCAGGGCGGTGGGGGCGATGTCCACCAGGCGGGCCTCGGGGAGGCGGCGGCCGCCGAGGTTCTCGCCGAGGCGGGCGGCGATCACGAAGGTGGTGCGTTCCTCGGGAGAGACCCCTCCGTGGCCGCCTTCGTCCAGGTGGCCGTGGTCGGTGGTGACCAGGATGGTCCAGCGTTCGGCTGGGTAGGAGGGGCGGTTCTTGATCGAGGTGAGGACGCGGCCCAGGTAGTTGTCCTGGGTGTGGAGGGCGTCCGTGTACTCCGGGCAGTGGGGGCCCAGGCGGTGGGCCACCTCGTCGGTGTCGCCGAAGTAGACGAAGGACAGGTCGGGATCCTGCTCGGCGAAGTGGCGTTCGGCGGCGTCGGCTATCTGCCTGTCGCCCTCGGTGAAGGTGATGGCGAAGCCGTCCAGGACCACGCGGGTGTCGATCTTCGGCCCGAACGCCCCGTGCTCGGCCAGCGCGGCCCACGAGAACAGTGCTGAGGTGGTCAGGGAGGGGTCGGCCCGCTTGGCCCGCGTCAGGAAGTCCGGATATTTCGCGAAATCGGGAGCGGTGAAGCTGTTATCCACTACCCCGTGCTTGTCCGGCCAGACACCGGTGGCGATCGACGACCACCCCGGCCCCGAGTCGGTCCTGGACGCGATCGCCCGCTCCCCCAGCCGCACGACCTCCCCCTTGGTCCCCGTGGAGACAGCCTCGGCCTCCCCGTACGGCAACAGGCTCGTCCCATGCACACCGGTATCGAGCAGTTCCCCAAGCACCTTGGGACGCAGCGCCAGCAACCGGTCGAACCGCAGGCCGTCCATCCCGACGACAAGCACCTTGTCCTTCACGCGACTCCCATCTCCCACCATCCCAACGACACACCGCGGCCACCCTACGCGCGCCCCACCCACCCCCCAAGCCCACCCCACCGACCACCTCCCGGCCACAGATCACCGGACGCCCCACCCGGCCTCGGGCCGCCGCCCGCCATGCCACCCAACCCCGCCGTGCTGACATCCCCGACGGGAGGCGCGACCGAGCGGCTTCGCATCCCCAACCTGCCGCATGCCACCGGTGCCCACCGGCGGACGGAGAGCCTCAGGGACCCCGTGACGGCACGCCGCGGGCAGGCGGGCTTGTGGGCGCCGACTGGGCAGGTGGGCATGACCTGGGGGCTGGAGGGTCAGTCGACTGAGCAGGTAAGGGGAGGGATAGAGGGGCTGGGCAGGTAGGGGGAGCCGAAGGGATAGAGGGCCGGGCGGGCAGGTAGGCGGGTGCCGGGAGCGCTTGAGGCATCGAGGGGCGGGCAGGCGGCCCGGCCGTTGGTGGAGGCGCTTGGAGCGTGTCGGGTCAGGGCTGGTAGCGGCGGACCCATTCGGCGGCGCCGGGGAGGATGTCCTCTACCGGGGCGACCTGGGGATACCAGGTGCGTTCCCACTCCAGCGACACCCACCCGTCGAACCCGGCAGACCGGAGCAGTTCCCCGCACTCGTCCAGCGGCACGGAACCCGACCACATCGGCACCGGCGTACTGTCGTTGGCCGACACCGCATCCTTGACCTGCACATACGCCAGATGCGAGCCCAGGGCGGAGAGGGTGTCGGCTGGGGCTTCGCCGTGGCGCCACGGGTGGAGGAGGTCCCAGAGGGCGCCGGTGGTGTCCGGGGAGTCGGCGGCGTCCAGGAGTTCGGCGAGCTTGGCGCCGGTGGCCATCAGGTCGTGGGTTTCGACGAGGACACGCAGGCCCAGTTCGCGTGCCGTACCGGAGACTGCCTGGAGGCGGCGGGCGCCCACGGCCGGGTCGTCGCCGCGCGGGAACACCCGCACGCCCGGGGCCCCCAGGTCGGCGGCGAGCTTGAGGTCGGCGGTGAGGGCCTCGATGAGGGGTTCGTCGGGACCTGGCTCACATACGCGCACATAGCCAGCCAGGGCGGAGATTTCCAGACCTGCGCTCTCCACCGCCTTCCGCGCCGCCGCACGCTCGTCACGGCTCAGTCCCGCGTGTACGCCCGTGTCGGGGTGCAGCCGCAGCTCCAACCCCTGGCAGCCATGTCCCACGGCTATCTCGATCGCCCGGTCGAGCTTGTCGCCCGGCATTCCCAGCGTGCTGACGGACAGTTTCACAGTGTTCTCCCAAGGGGGTGGTGGCACGCGCGCCGCCGGTCAAGCGACACGCGGGAGTACGGCGGGGCCGCCGCCGTACCAGCACAAAGACACAGACGTCCCCGCCGCACACCCGGGGTGGGGACGCGGTGGGCACGGGTGGGGGTTGGGTGCAGACAACGGCAGGTGAGTGAACTTGAGCGCGGGCATCCAGCAGGTGCGGGGGCTGGATGCCCGCATCCCGGAGGCGCGAGGGCTGGATGCCCGCATCCCCGAGGCGCGAGGGCTGGATGCCCGCATCCCGGAGGTGCGGGGGGTGGGTGCGCGCATCCGGCAGGCAAGACGGCTGGGCGCGGGCGTGCGGCGGGGGTGGGGTGGGGCATCAGAGGGGGCGGACGCTTTCGCGCAGGACCACCTCGCCGCGGACCGGCTCCACCACGGGCTTGTCGGCCGAGGTGAGGGCCAGTTCCAGGGCCCGCGAACCCATGTCCGCCAGCGGCAACCGCACCGTCGTCAGCGCTGGCGCGTGGTCGCGCAGGGTCGCGATGTCGTCGAACCCCGCCACCGACACGTCCTCCGGCACCCGCACGCCCCGCTCCCTATACGCGGCCAGCGCGCCCACGGCCATGACGTCGTTCACCGCGAACACGCAGGTCGCGTCGCCCGTCTCCTGCGCCGCCTGGTAGCCGCCGTCGCGGTCGAACGGGCCGTGGATGACGCGGGGGCGCGGGAGTCCCAGTTGTTCCAGGGCGGTGACGAATCCGGCGCAACGGTCCGCGGCGGTCATGAGCCGCGGCGGGCCCGCGAGCACCGCGAACCGCCGGTGCCCCAGCTCCGCCAGCGAACGCGCCAGCGCCGCCGCCCCCTCCCCGTTGGCCGGGGCGACGGTGTCGACGCCGAGCAGGTCCTGGCCGACGCAGGCGACGCGGCCGCCGCTGGACAGGTAGCGGTCGAGTTCGGCGCGCAGCCGTCCGGTGACCTCGGGGTCGTCGAGCCGCGAACCCACCAGCAGCACCGCCCGCACGCGCTGCGCGTTGAGCGTGGCGACGTAGGCGATCTCCTGTTCGGGGTCGCGGTGGGTGGTGCCGACCATCACCAGCAGCCCTTCCCCCGCCGCGGCCCGCATGACCCCGTCGGCCAGCGCCGCGAAGTAGGGGTCGGTGAGATCGTGCACCACGATGCCGATCACGTTGCTGGCACCGCGGGCAAGGGTCTGGGCTGCGATGTTGGCCCGATAGCCGAGCTCGTCGGCGGCCTGCTCAACGCGGGCACGCAGGCCTGCGCCCACCTGGCGGGTACTGCCGTTCAGCACACGCGAGGCGGTCGCCAGCGAAACACCCGCCTGCCTCGCCACATCTTCGAGGGTGACCACGACACCTCCTGGAAAGCGATTTCCCAGTCTGCCAGACTCCCCCCTCCCCCCGCCTCACACATCTCGACGCCGAGGGCCAAAACCCACACCATCCACACCTCGGCGCTGCGGTCAAACCGTCCCCATCCACACCTCGGCGCTGAGAGGTCAAACCCTCCCATCCATGCCTCGGCACTGAGGGTCAAAACCCTCCCCATCCATGCCTCGGCACTGAGGGTCAAAACCCTCCCCATCCATGCCTCGGCACTGAGGGTCAAAACCCTCCCCATCCATTACGGCCAGCCACACCCCCACCACCCACCGACGCCCGCTGGCGCCGATCGGGGGGATCGCTTCTCACGTCGGACGTGGTACTCGCCGCAACGGCGATCCGTCAGCCAGCCAAGTGGCAACCCGCCACCCAGCCACGCCATGTCCGAGGGAAATCAGCCCCATGTCCGAGGGGAATCAACCCCGTAGGGCCAACAAGGCAACGTCGCCATCCGGGTCGCCAAGGTCACCGATCGCCCGGTCACCGCATCGCCGTTGCGGTGGGGACCCGTCCGACGTGAGAAGCGATCCCCACGACACGCAAGCTCACGTCGGCGGGTGGCGGTGGGGCGGCTGTGCCGTAGCGGATGGCGGGCTGAGCGAGCGCCGCGCAGAACAGCCGGGCTGAGCAAGCACCGCGCAGAACAGCCGGGCTGAGCGAGCACCGCGCAGAACAGCCGGGCTGAGCGAGCACCGCGCAGAACAGCCGGGCTGAGCAAGCACCGCGGAAGACAACCGGGCTGCGAGCGCCGCGCAGAACAGCCGGGCTGAGCAAGCACCGCGGAAAACAACCGGGCTGCGAGCGCCGCGTGGAACAGTCCGGGCTGCGCAAGAGCCGCGTAGGACAGCATGATGGCGCGGGCGGCTGGGCCGCCCGCGCTATCTCTCCGCGGCTCGTCCTGCCAAGCGAGCCCCGGGAGTACGTCAGCCGAACAGCCAGTCCAGGAGGCCGCCGGGCTTCTTGCTCTCCGTTGGCGCGGGGGCCGGGGCGGAGGTGGTGGGGGCCTCGGTGGGCGCCTGGGTGGTCTGCTTGGCCGAGGGGGCTTGGGTGGCGCGCGGCGGATTGGGGTCGTCGGCGTTGTCGGTGACCGGGTCGTTGGGCTCCGGGGCACGGGTGCCCTTGGAGGTTGCCTTGGGGGTGGGGTCGCTGTCGCGGGTCGGGGTCACGCGGGGAGCCGGGGTGCGGGTGGCTCGGGCGCGGCTCACCGTGGGCGTTGGGGTGACCGACTCGGACATGTCGGGTTCGGGGGTGGCCTCGATGGGCTGGTCGGCCGGGTCTTCCGTCTCTTCGGCGGGCGGGGCCACGGGGGTGCTCACCTGGCCGGCGCTTGAGCACTGGGCGCCGGTGCAGGCCTCGGAGCCGGAGCCGGTCAGCATCCAGCCCGCGCCCACGCCGATCACGACGATGGCGGCCGCCGCCACTACCAGCATCTTGGTGCGGCGGCGTACCTCACTCTGTCCGGAATCCGGCTCGTCGGTACCGCTCCAGCCCGAACCGAGGAAGCCCCGGCGCGGCTCGTCGTCATCGTCGCCGAACGGGCGTTCGTAGGACTTGTCCAGTGGCAGGTATCCGGGCTCGTTCTCGTCACGGTCTCCGTCGTGCCCTGCTACGGCGTCGTAACCGGCTCCCGCGGCTCCGGCGTCGTATCCAGGTCCCGTCGTGCCCGACTCATAGCCCGTTGTTCCGGGCTCATAGCCTGCTGTTCCCGCTTCATAGCCTGTGCCGGCCTCGTAGCCCGCTGTTCCGGCCTCGTAACTCGTGCCGGGGTCGTGTCCTGCCGTGGGGTCGTAGCCCGTGATGGACTCGTAGCCGGGCGTGCCGAGGTCGGCGCCGGAGTTCAGGTCCAGGGGGTCGGCCGGGTCGGTGTGGCTCTTGAGGGCGCTCTGGTCCAGGAGGATGTCCTGGTGGACCAGGGCGTCCGGCTCGGGCAGGTGGTAGGTCTCCGAACGCTCCCCAGGCGTGCCGGCGTCGCCCGGCAGGTGGTAGGTCTCGCTGAGCACGACGGCCGGCTGCTCGTCGGTGTCCGCGGCGTCCGTCTCCCACCGGTCGGAGAGCACGTCACCGGTCATGTCCGGGTTTAACGACCTGCCCTGCTCGTCCTCGAATGGTCTGTCCTTCTCGTCGCGCGACACGGTGTACCTCTCTAGCTACCGGGTGTGGATCGCGACCTTCCTAACAGACTCCACCACCTCTTGTCCGGAAATTTCACTCGATCACCACAAATAGTCGTCCGTAACAGGTTTGAACCAGCGCCCCAGTGCTTCACCCAGCGTGTCCGCCCCGGCCCGCGAGGTCCACGCCACGTAACCGTCGGGACGGATCAACAGGGCCTCCGCCTCGTCTTCCGCCCTGCCTCTGACCACCTCCACCGGCCATCCGGACACCGCCTCGACAAGATCGTCCCGCCCGGCCAGGTCCAGGAGAAACGGTCGCCCGCCGCGCAGCAACTCTGTCAGCCGTATGTCGCCGTCGTCGGTCTTGATCGCCAGATCGGGGGCCATCCGCCCGGCCCCTGGTACGCCGACGTCGTAGGCGGTGTCGACGCCGCTGATCATCCCACTCAGATAGGTGTTCACCTCGTCGAAGCCCATCAGCTCCGCGAACAGCTCCCGCAGCGGATCCACCGACGGATCCGGGTTGGCCAGCGCCGTCTGGGCCCTGACGTTCCAGAGCACCCGCGCCGCCACCGGGTGCCGCTCGGCGTGGTAGCTGTCGAGCAGTCCGTCCGGCGCCTGCCCCCGAACCTCCGCCGCCAGCTTCCAGCCCAGGTTGACCGCGTCCTCCAGCCCGGTGTTGAGGCCCTGCCCGCCCCACGGGAAGTGCACGTGCGCCGCGTCCCCGGCCAGCAGGACCCGGCCGGTCCGGTATCGCTCGGCCTGCAGGGCGGCGTCGCCGTACCGGGAAAGGGCGCGCGGATCGCGCATGGGCACGGGAACGCCCGCGATGTGCTCGGCCGCCTCCCGCAGCTCCTCCAGCGTGACCGGCGCCTCCCGGTCGGCGTGCGGCGCCCGGAAGTCATAGGTGGTGATGCGGCTGTGCCCGGCGGGATTCACCCATGCGATCAGCCAGCCACGGGGCGTGCGGTGGTAGCCGCCGGGAAGCCCGTAAGGATCCTCCAGCCGCACGTCTCCCATCAAAGCGGCCACCCGGGCCCCCGTCCCCGTGAACGGGATCCCGGCCGCCTTCCGCACCACACTCCGCGCCCCGTCGGTCCCCACCACGAACCGGGCCGCCACCTCCCGCCCGTTGGCCGTCACCACCACGCGGTCCTCATGCTGAACCAGCTCCGTCACCTCCTGCCCCCGCCGGATCTCCGCCCCCAGCCCCGCCGCCCGGCGCGCGAACACCTGCTCCGCCCACGCCTGCGGACTCCCCACCAGGCTCGGCCCGTCCCCGGCCACCGCCCCGAGATCGAGCTCGAACATCCCGGAGAAGTGAAACCGCAGACTCCCATAGCTCGCCCTGCCCTCCGCCTCCAGCAGTCCGCGCCGGTCGAGGCTCTGCGCCGTGCGCGCGTGCAGCGTCCCCGCCTTGGACTCCCCAGTCGGTACGGCCAGCCGTTCCAGCACCAGAGCCCGCACCCCCTGCAAGCCCAGCTCCCCCGCCAGCAACATCCCGACCGGCCCGCCGCCCACGATCACCACGTCATACATCCGACCCTCCAAAGCCGACTCCCCCACCCGAACACCACAACCCCCAGACCGGTTCCACCGCCCCGACCCCACCCGCACAGGGCCCGTTCGTTAGTTCGGAATCCTCGTACGGACGTACCGTGGCTGTCAAATCACTGTTCGGGAGATGCGTACAATGGGCCCTATGTTGCATCCGACCCGCGACCAGATCGACCTGGTGGATGTGATGGCCGCCATCGGGCACCCGGTCCGCGTCGCGATCGTGCGGAAACTGGCCGCCTCGGAAGAGGAAGAGTTCTGCGGCTCGATCCTGCCGGATGTGCCCAAATCCACCCTGACCGCCCACTGGCGGGTGCTGCGCGAGAGCGGCGTCATCTGTCAGCGCCCCGAGGGCCGCAAGCTGTTCATCAGGCTCCGCCGTGCGGACCTCGACGACCGCTTCCCCGGCCTCCTCGACCTGATCGTCTACGAAGGATCTAGGGCTCCATCCGAGTAGCCCATTCACCGGCACGAACACGCTCGGTGACGCCATCATGACGTCATGCTTTCGACCGAGATTTCCCCCCTCCCCGGCGCACGGGTGGTGACCGGGCTGCGCACGCACGCCCGGGCCGCGCGCCGGCTCGCGCTCATCGCGCTCTCCGGTTCGATCGCGCTGCCCGCCTCCGTCCAGATGCTCGCCGAACGGGCCGCGACCAGGGAGGAGACACTGCCGTACGCCATCGCGGCGCTCCTGCTCTCCCTGGCCTCCGTGCCCGCGCTCGCGGCGACACAGGCGGTGTGGGGCGTGCGCATGCGCCGGGTGCGGCGGCGCGAGCTGGAGCTCTACGCCGTCACCGCCGCCCCGCTCACCCGCGCGCTGAGCCGTCTCGGGGTGGCCGCGTGCTGGGTCGTGACGCTGCTGCTCGGCTACACGGTGCCGCGCCTGTTCCGCGATTCCGGCCTGTACGGCGCCGCCGACGCCCTGACCCGCGCCGTCGAACTCCTCACACTGGCGGGTTACGTGGCCGCCGTCTTCTTCGCCACCTGGTGGGCCCGAGGCGCCCTGTCCACCTTGAGCGGCATCGCCCGTTCCGGCCGCTCCCCAGGCGACCCCTGGGACCCGGCCCACACCCACACCAAACCAGATCAAACCAGCCAAAGCGCCGCCCCGGCCCACACGGCACATCACAGCGCCCACGCCGCCCCCGACACCCCAACCCTGCCCTTCACGACACAGACACCGGCACAGACACCGGCACAGACAGCGGCACAGACAGCGGCACCGGCAGCGACGCGGACAACGACAGAAACGGCGACAGCGACCGCCACAGAACCGGCCACAACAACGGTGGCAACGGCAACGGCAACGGCAACGGCAACGGCAACGACAGGGGCAGGGGCAGGGGCAGGGGCAGGGGCAGGGGCAGGGGCAGGGGCAGCGGCGAAGCCGTACCGGATCAAGAGGACCTACCGGATGAGAGCGGCGATCAGCGCCACAAGACGCCCGGCCGTCACCTGGACCGCAACCGCCCTGGCCGTGATCGCCCTGCTCGGCGGCCGGGCCCATCTATGGGAGCCGGCCACCCTGACAGTAGGCGCACTCCTGCTCACCGCCCTAGTCAGCGGAGTAGTTACTGGCGAGTAGCATAGGCACGGAAGCTGTCCAGCAACGAGGAGCGAATCCGTGCCTTCCTCTCGTGACGTCGTGTTCGTCGACGGCGTGCGCACGCCTTTCGGCAGGTCAGGGCCGAAGGGACTGTACGCGGAGACCCGCGCGGACGACATGGTCGTCCGCGTCATCCGCGAGCTGATCCGCCGTAACCCCAATCTTCCGCCCGAGCGAGTGGACGAGGTGGCGATCGCGGCCACCACCCAGATCGGCGACCAGGGCCTCACCATCGGGCGTTCCGCCGCCGTGCTGGCCGGGCTGCCCAAGAGCGTGCCGGGCTACGCCATCGACCGCATGTGCGCGGGCGCGATGACCGCGGTGACCTCGGTCGCGGGCGGCATCGCGTTCGGCGCCTACGACGTGGCCATCGCCGGCGGCGTCGAGCACATGGGCCGCCACCCGATGGGCGAGGGCGTGGATCCCAACCCGCGCTTCCTGTCGGAGAAGCTCGTCGACGGCAGCGCCCTGGTCATGGGCATGACCGCCGAGAACCTCCACGACCGCTACCCGGAGATCTCCAAGGAGCGGGCCGACGCCTACGCGGCGCTGTCGCAGGAGAAGGCGGCCAAGGCCTACGCCGACGGCAAGATCCAGCCGGACCTGGTGCCGACCGCGATCCGGACGGCGGAGAAGGGCTGGGGGCTGGCCGTACAGGATGAGGCTCCGCGGCCCGGCACGACGGTCGAGGCGCTCGCGGCGCTGAAGACGCCGTTCCGCTCGCACGGCCGGGTCACGGCGGGCAACTCCTCGGGCATCAACGACGGCGCGACCGGCTGCGTCGTGGCCGCCGCCGACGTCGCCGAGGAGCTCGGCCTCGACGCGAAGATGCGCCTGGTCTCCTACGCCTTCGCCGGCGTGGACCCCGAGGTGATGGGCGTGGGCCCGATCCCGTCGACCGAGCGCGCCCTGCGCCTGGCCGGTCTGAACATCTCCGACATCGGGCTGTTCGAGATCAACGAGGCCTTCGCCGTGCAGGTGCTGGCCTTCCTCGACCATTTCGGGATCGACGAGGACAAGGTCAACCCGTACGGCGGCGCCATCGCCTTCGGCCACCCGCTGGCCTCCTCGGGCGTTCGGCTGATGACGCAGCTCGCCCGCCAGTTCGCCGAGCGGCCCGACGTCCGCTACGGCATCACCACCATGTGCGTCGGCATGGGCATGGGCGGCACCGTGATCTGGGAGAACCTGGCATGAGCGACATCACCGGCCTGTTCGAGGACGAGGTCGTCACCAAGGCGCTGGTACGCGACGTCGAGCTGCCCGGCGGCGCAGGGACGATGGCGCTGATCACCCTGGACAACGGGTTCGACCACACCAAGCCGAACACGTTCGGGCCCGGCGGGCTGACGTCGCTCGGCGCGGCGCTGGACGGGATCGCGGCGCGTACCGATCTGGCCGCGGTGGGGGTGACCGGCAAGCCGTTCATCTTCGGGGTGGGCGCGGACCTCAAGGGCGCGGCGCTGGTCCGCGCGCGCGAGGAGGCCCTGGAGATCGGCCGGCTGGGGCACCAGGTGTTCCGGCGGCTGGGCGAGCTGCCCGTGCCGTCGTTCGCGTTCGTGAACGGCGCGGCCATGGGCGGCGGCCTGGAGATCGCGCTCCACTGTACGTACCGGACGATTTCCTCCGGGGTGCCCGCGCTGGCCCTGCCGGAGTGTTTCCTCGGCCTGGTGCCCGGCTGGGGCGGTACACAGTTGCTCCCCCGCCTGATCGGCCCGGCCGCGGCGCTGAAGCTCATCATCGAGAACCCGCTGTCGCAGAACCGCATGCTCAAGGGCCGCGACGCGTTCAAGCTCGGGGTGGGCGACGCGATGTTCGAGCCGGCCGACTTCCTGGAGGAGTCGCTCCGCTGGGCCGCGAAGGTCCTGACGGGCGACATTTCCATCGAACGCGCGACATATCCGGATGCCGACTGGGAGAAGGCCGTCAACGACGCCCGCTTCCTCCTCGACATGAAGCTGCGCGGCGCCTCCCCCGCCCCCTACCGGGCCCTCGACCTCGTCGCCCTGGCCCGCACCGCCACCCGCGACGAGGGCTTCGCCGCCGAGGACGAGGCCCTGGCCGACCTCCTCATGGGCGACGAGCTGCGGGCCGGGCTCTACGCCTTCGACCTCGTCCAGCGCCGCGCCAAGAAGCCCGCCGGCGCGCCGGACAAGTCGCTGGCCCGCAAGGTCACCAAGGTCGGCGTCGTCGGCGCCGGGCTGATGGCCTCGCAGATGGCGCTGCTGTTCGCCCGCCGCCTGGAGGTCCCGGTCGTGCTGACCGACCTCGACCAGGCCAGGCTCGACAAGGGCGTCGGCTACGTGCACGCCGAGGTCGGCAAGCTCCTGTCGAAGGGCCGGATCTCCGGCGACCAGGCCAACCGCCTCAAGGCCCTGGTCACCGGCTCCCTCACCAAGGACGCCTTCGCCGACGCCGACTTCGTCATCGAGGCCGTCTTCGAGGACATGGCGGTCAAGAAGAAGGTGTTCGCCGAGGTCGAGGCGCACGTCTCCGCCGAGTGCGTGCTGGCCACCAACACCTCCTCGCTGTCGCTGAGCGAGATGGGCGCCGATCTCGCGCACCCCGAGCGGCTGGTCGGCTTCCACTTCTTCAACCCGGTCGCGGTCATGCCGCTGCTGGAGATCATCCGCGGCGCCGCCACCTCGGACGCGACCCTGGCCACCGCCTTCGCGGTCGGCAAGTCGCTGCGCAAGTCGTCGGTGCTGGTCAAGGACGCGCCCGCGTTCGTGGTCAACCGGCTGCTGACCCGCTTCATGGGCGAGGTCATCGCCGCCGTGGACGAGGGGACGCCGCTGGAGGTCGCCGAGCACTCCCTGGACGACCTGGGCCTGCCGATGTCGCCGTTCGCGCTGCTGCAGCTCGTCGGTCCCGCCGTCGGCCACCACGTGTCGGAGACGCTGCACGCCGCCTTCCCCGGGCGGTTCGGCGTCAGCGACAACATGGCCAAGCTCGTCGCCTCGGGCAAGCCGGGCGTCTACGCGCCCGACTTCTCCCTCGACCCCGAGGCCGTGGCGCTGTTCGCGGGCGGCGCCCGTCCCTCCACCGCGCAGGAGGTACGGCAGCGCGTACTGTCGGCCCTGTCCGAGGAGATCCGGTTCATGCTGGACGAGGGCGTGGTGGCCGCGGCCCAGGACATCGACCTGTGCATGATCCTGGGCGCGGGCTGGCCGTTCCATCTGGGTGGCGTCACGCCGTACCTGGACAGGGCGGGCATCTCCCGGCCCCGCTTCCTGGAGCCTGGCGTCGCCTCCGTGCCGTAGGCGGCGGAAGGGCCTCGTGTCACGGGGCCCTTCCACGCCGGAAGAAAGTAGCGTGTGTGACCTCGCCGTCCGAGGAAGGGAACACATGTGAAGACGCTCGCGCTCGTCGTGCTGGCCGGTGCCGTGGTCTTGGGGAACGCCGCCCCGGCAGCCGCCTCGCAACGGCCCCGCGCGACGTTGAAGATCAGCGTCATTACGGGGGAAAACACCAAGACCGTCCGGCTGACCTGCGACCGGGACGGCGGCGACCATCCGTCGCCGCGGGCGGCCTGCCGGCTGCTGCGCTCGGTCAAGGGCGACCCGGCCAAGCTCAGGAACGAGCGGGCCATGTGCACCAAGGAATATCTGCCGCACCGGGTCCGGGTCACGGGCGTGTGGCGGGGCAAGAGGATCGCCTTCACCGGCAGGTTCAGCAACGGCTGCCTGATGAAGGCCGCGGGCCGCGCCGTCTACACGCTCTGAGCGTCGCGGGCCGTGCCGGGAAGGGCTTCCCGGCACGGCTCCGGGCGGTTAGTCGGGCTTGATTCCCGGTACGAGGCGCTGCGCGCGGCTGTGGCGGTAGCCGTACAGGAAATAGAGGGCGGCGCCGATCACCATCCAGATGAAAAAGCGCAGCCACGTCTCCACCGGCAGGTTGAGCATCAGGTAGAGGCAGGCCAGCACCGACAGGATCGGCAGCAGCGGGACCAGCGGCGTGCGGAAGGCGCGGTGCAGGTCCGGGCGGGTCCTGCGCAGGATGATCACGCCGATCGAGACGACGACGAACGCGAAGAGCGTGCCGATGTTCACCAGTTCGGCCAGCGCGCCGAGGGAGATGAACCCGGCCAGCAGGGCCGTCACCACGCCGATGATGATCGTGAGGCGGGCGGGCGTGCCGTACTTCGGATGGACCTTTGCCAGGCCGCGCGGCAGCAGGCCGTCACGGCACATCGCGAACAGCACCCGGCTCTGCCCCAGCATGAGGATCATCACCACGGTGGTGAGTCCGGCGATGGCGCCGATGCTGATCAGCGCGGCGGCCCAGTTCTGGCCCACGGCGGTGAACGCGTCGGCGAGCGGCGCCCGCGTGCTGAGCTCGCTGTACGGCTGCATGCCGACCACGACCAGCGAGACCACCACGTAAAGCACCGTGCAGACGACCAGCGAGCCGATGATGCCGCGCGGCAGGTCGCGCTGCGGCTCGATGGTCTCCTCCGCGGCCGTGGCCACGATGTCGAAGCCGATGAACGCGAAGAACACGATCGCTGCGGCGGAGAAGATGCCGATCACGCCGAAGGCCACCGGCGTGATGCCGAACAGCACCTGGATGAGCGGCGCCTTCAGTCCCTCGACGGCCGGTGTGGAGATCGGGTCGGGGATGAACGGCGTGTAGTTGGCCGCGTTCACGAAGAACAGCCCCGCCACGATGACCAGCAGGATCACCGCCACCTTGATGATCACGATGATCAGGTTGACCCGCGAGGACAGCTTGATGCCGGCCACCAGGATCGCGGTCAGGATCAGCACGATCACCATCGCCGGGATGTTGACCACCGGGTCGTCGCCCGCCATCCAGTCCGGCAGCGTGAGCCCGATCGACTGCAGCAGCGAGGCGAAGTACCCCGACCAGCCGACCGCCACCACGGCGGCGGCCAGCGCCATCTCCAGCATCAGGTCCCAGCCGATCACCCAGGCGGGGAACTCGCCCAGCGTGGCGAAGGAGAACGTGTACGCGGAACCCGCCACGGGCAGTGTGGAGGCGAACTCGGCGTAGCAGAGCGCGGCCAGCCCGCACACGACGGCGGCCACGATGAAGGACAGGGCCACCGCGGGTCCCGCGGTCTGCTTGGCCACCTGGCCCGTGAGCACGAAGATGCCGGTGCCGACGATCACGCCGATGCCGAAGACCGTGAGGTCCGTGGCGGTCAGGCGCTTTCTCAGCCGGTGCTCCGGCGCCTCCGTGTCCTGGACCGACTGCTCGACGCTCTTGGTGCGAAAGATATCCACGATCAGTCAGTGCCCGTTTACCCCGCTGTCATGCCTTCCCCGCCCATCACGAACAGCCCCCGATCCCCCGCCGACCAGGGACTTTCCGGACAACACACGCCGCCGTGCGGGGTGGGCACGGCGGCGCTTGGGGTTAGTTGCGGGCGCTCGGGCTTTCCATGGGGGCGCCGCGCTTGGCGATCGCCTCGGTGATCTCGCGGGCCAGGTCCTGCCCGGTCAGCCCGATCTGGCCGAGGATCTTGGCGCGCTTGGCGTGGTCGAGGAAGCGCTGCGGGATGCCGTAGGAGCGGACGGGCACGTCCACGTCGGCCTCGCGCAGCAGCCGCGACACCGCGTCGCCCACGCCGCCGACCTTACCGTTGTCCTCGACCACGGCCACCAGCTTGTGGGCCGCGGCCGCCACCACCAGGGCGTCGTCGAGCGGCTTGACCCAGCGCGGGTCGACGACGGTGGCGTTGATGCCCTGGGCGTCGAGCAGCTTGGCCGCGTCCATGCAGATGTGCGCCATCGGGCCCACGCCGACCAGCAGCACGTCGGGCTCGTCCGACTCGGCCACCCGCAGCAGGTCCATCTCGCCCAGCTTGCCGGCCGGTTCGATCGTCTCGGCCAGCGCGCCCTTCGGGTAGCGCAGCACGGTCGGGCCGTCCGTGGTGGCGACGGCCTCTCGCAGCAGTTCGACGATGCGCTCGCCGTCGCGCGGCACCGCGATTCGCAGGCCGGGCACGACCTGCAGGATGGACAGGTCCCACATGCCGTTGTGGCTGGCCCCGTCGTCGCCGGTGACGCCGGCGCGGTCGAGCACCATGGTGACCGGCAGCTTGTGCAGGGCGACGTCCATCAGCAACTGGTCGAAGCCGCGGTTGAGGAAGGTGGCGTACACGGCGAACACGGGGTGCATGCCGCCGAGCGCCAGTCCGGCGGCGCTGGTCAGGGCGTGCTGCTCGGCGATGCCGACGTCGTAGATGCGCTCGGGGTAGGCCTCGGCGAAGGCGGCCAGGCCGACCGGGTGGAGCATGGCGGCGGTGATGCCGACGATGTCGGAGCGCTCGCGGCCGAGCTTGACCATCTCCTCGCTGAACACGTCGGTCCAGATGCGGGGCTTCGGCTTCTCCAGCCCGGTCGACTTGTCGAAGGCGCCGGGGCCGTGCATCTGGTCCTCGTCGTGGTTCTCCGCCGGGGAGTAGCCGCGGCCCTTCTGGGTGAGGGCGTGGACGATGACCGGGCCGCCGAAGTCGCGGGCCTTGCGCAGCGCGGCCTCCATGGCCTGCTCGTCGTGGCCGTCGATGGGGCCGAGGTATTTCAGGCCGAGGTCCTCGAACATCACCTGCGGGGCGATGACGTCCTTGACGCCCTTCTTGATCCCGTGGAGGGCGTCGTAGAGGACGGGAACGTTCCCGATCTTGTCTTTGACGAACTCCAGCATGTCCTCGTAGCGGCGGTTGACGCGCAGCGAGGACAGATGGGAGGCCAGCCCGCCGATGGTCGGCGAGTAGGAGCGGCCGTTGTCGTTGACCACGATGACGACCGGGAGGTCCTTGATCGCGGCGATGTTGTTGAGCGCCTCCCAGGCCATGCCGCCGGTCAGGGCGCCGTCGCCGATGATCGCCACGACCCTGCGCTCGCGCTCGCCGCGCAGCTTGAACGCCTTGCCGAGGCCGTCGGCGTAGGACAGCGCGGTGGAGGCGTGGGAGTTCTCGACGAAGTCGTGCTCGGACTCGGCCTGGCTCGGGTAGCCGGACAGGCCGCCCTCCTGCTTGAGCGCGTCGAAGCCCGCGAGGCGGCCGGTGAGCAGTTTGTGGACATACGCCTGGTGGCCGGTGTCCCAGATGATCGGGTCGCGCGGGGAGTCGAAGACCCGGTGCAAAGCGATCGTGAGTTCCACGACACCGAGGTTGGGCCCCAGGTGTCCGCCGAAGCGCGCGCACGAGTCGACGAGCGTGTCGCGGATCTCCCCCGCGAGCCTCGGCAACTGCGCCGCTCCGAGCCTTCTGACGTCCTCCGGACCCTTGATTGAGCTCAGCAGCCCGCTCACGGAATCAGCCCCTCCTGCTCGTGCTCGCCACTGCGCACGAGTCTAGTTCGTGCCCCCGGCGCTGACTGCATCGAGTCAAATCAGCCCACATTTGTCCGATCTTGACCTAGTCTTTCCCTCACTATGAACACTCTCCCCATGAGGAAACTCTCGTCACTCGTGGCCGCTGGGCTGGTGCTTGCTCTGGCGGGCGTGGGTACGGCGACCGCCGAAGCGCAGCCCGCGAACCAGGGGGCGCAGCTGCAGCAGGCAGCGCCGCCCCGTGGCAAAGCAGCCGCGACGGCGAACCCGCTCTACCGCACCGGCCGGCTCGCCGACTCCAACTGTTCGCCCGGCAGCCTGCCCCGTGGCAGCACCGCCGCCTACAAGCGCTTCCTGCAGCGCGTCACCAACTGCCTGAACGCCTCCTGGAGCAGCCAGTTCCGCAAGGCGGGCCTGTCGTTCAGCAAGCCGCGCCTGCGGATCATCACCAAGAAGGTCCGGACCGCCTGCGGCCCGTGGAGCGCGGGGGCCGACGGCATCTACTGCTCGGGCGACCGCACGATGTACATGCTGATCACCAAGACGCAGCTGCGCAACCCGTACGCCCTGGGCATCACCCGCCTGATGGCGCACGAGTACGGTCACCACGTCCAGCAGATCTCCGGCATCTGGAACTACTACTGGGCGGCCCGCAACAGCTCGGGCAAGTCGATGCAGCTCCAGTTGTCGCGCCGCTCCGAGCTTCAGGCCGAGTGCTTCTCCTCGGTCTTCATGAACACCGTGGCCGACTCCCTGCCGGTCAACCAGGACGAGTGGGACCAGACGGTCGACTGGTTCCGCAAGAACGGTCACAAGGCCTGGGCCCAGAACGACCACGGCAAGGGCTCCTCGCAGGCCTTCTGGATGAACCGGGGCTTCAACTCCGGCCAGGTGGGCTCGTGCAACACGTGGAAGGTCTCCGCCCGCTACGTCGCATAGCCCCTTAGTCCTCCTACAGCCCGAAATATCATCACATTGCGGTCCGTGCCCCCCGCGGCACGGGCCGCAATGTGCTTTACCTACGGCATATGCGCCAAATAAGGTGCCTTCTCATGCGTACCCCCTTTTTGGCGCTGATTTCCGGCGCCCTGGCGAGCGTGCTGTTCACCGGTGTCGCCTACGCCGCTCCGCCCTCCTACTCACCGGTGCTGACCAAGAACCCGGTCTACAAGACAGGTGCGCTGGAGCTCAAGGAATGTGACGAGCAGCCGGTCCAGAGCGGGGACCTGGACGACGCCCGTGTCTACCTCGAGTTCCTCATGGACTGCCTGAACGAGTCCTGGAGCAGGCAGCTGGCCAAGAAGAACATCCCCTTCAGCAAGCCGGGCTTCGAGGTCATCGCCAAGCCGGGCGCGCGGACCTCGTGTGGCAGGTTCCCGGCGGGCGCGCAGGCCATCTACTGCCCGAAGAACAAGAAGATCACCTTCCTGCTCGACGAGGCGATCCTGGCCGAGCCGTTCGAGCTGTTCCTGATGGAGGTCCTGGCCCACGAGTACGGTCACCACATCCAGCAGCTCACCGGCATGCTGAGGATCGTCGACAACGTCAAGGGCAAGAGCAAGGCCCGCCTGTTCGACGAGAGCCGCCGGGTCGAGCTGCAGGCCGAGTGCATGTCGGGCGCGTTCATCGGCTCGGTCTGGCACTCGCTGGGCCGGCGTGAGTTCGACTTCCGCTACATCGTGAAGGTCGCCGAGAACGGCTACGACTTCCGTTCGCACGGCAAGGCCAAGAACATCGCCTGGTGGCTCAAGCGCGGCTTCGACGCCGAGTCCCCCAGCGCGTGCAACACCTGGGCGGCGCCGAAATCCCGGGTCTCCTAACCGGAGCACCCCGAACTGGTCTAGGATCCGCGATCGTGCGACTTCCCCTTATTGCGGCATCTATGTGCATGATCGCGGGTCTGACCATTTCCGGTACGGCCAGCGCCTCGACAGAACCGGCGGCCGCCGTGCCGCCCGCCGTACTGACCCAGAACAAGATCTACCGCTCCGGCACCACGTCGGCGCTCTCGTGCGCCATTCCGGAGATCCGCCGGGGAAGCGCCGCCTCGCTCAGAGCCTTCCACATCGGGATGGCCCGGTGCGCCAACCGCTTCTGGACGGCCAGGTTCAAGGCCGCGGGGCTGCGGTACACGCCGCCGAAGGTGCAGGTGACGACGGGCAGCCGGTCGGTCTGCGGGAAGATCACCAGCAACGGCGCGCAGTACTGCCCGCAGCAGCGCACGGTCGCCATCCGGATCATGAAGCGGGATCTGACCGACCCGTTCAAGATGAACATCGCGCACTCGGTCGCCCACGAGTGGGGACACCACGTCCAGCACCTCACCGGCATCCTGACCGCGCAGAACGCCATGTACTGGCGCTCGTCGAGCAGCGCGCGCACGATCCTCAGCCACCGCCTGGAGATGCAGGCCGAGTGCTTCGCGGGCGCCTTCTACAGCTCCACCCTCGAATCCATCAATCCCGGCATCACCTGGGACCAGTGGATGGAGTCGGTCAGCAGGGCCGGGGAGAGCAAGACCCACGGACGGCCGGCCAATCTCGCCTATTGGCAGAACCGCGGTTACGGCGGCCGTTCGGCGCAGTACTGCAACACGTGGAAGGCGGGAAAGTCACGCGTTCTCTGAATGGCAATTGATTGTCAAGCTGGACGTATCACACTTTCTCTATGAGGTTCCCCCTTTATGCCGTGGTGTCGGTCCTCCTGGCCGGGGTAGTCCTGGCCGGTGCGACGGGCGCCGCGGCCGCGTCCGCGTACCCGATCAAGAGTGCGGTCCTGACCAAGAACACGCTGTACAGGACCGGCGCGCTGGCGCCGGGGGCCTGTGTGGAGAAGCCGGTCGCGGCGGGGAGCGTGGCGCGGGCCAAGGCCTACGTCCGCACCGTCTACACGTGCCTCAACAAGGCCTGGCGCGCGCACTTCACCGGCGCGGGGCTGGAGTTCGGGCAGCCGTCGCTGACGTTCGTCACCAAGAAGAGCGCCCGCTTCTGCGGCGAGAAGTGGGCCGACCAGGCGGGCAGCTACTGCGTCGAGTCGCGGCGCTTCGCCATCAGCCTTGACCGCAAGATGCTGGAGGACCCCTCCGACCTGTTCCTCATGGACGTGGTCGCGCACGAGTACGGGCACCACCTCCAGAACATCGCCGGCATGCACCGCGCCTACGTCTACGAGCCATACCGGAGCAAGAAGGAGGAACTGGAGCAGACACGCCGGTTCGAGCTCCAGGCCGAGTGCCTGGCCGGGGTCTTCATGGGCAGCGTGTGGGAGTCGCTGGACCGTACCGAGGACGACTGGGACTACCTGCTGGACATCGTCAAGAGCTCCGGCGACGAGACCACGAAGATCAAGGACCACGGCAAGGGCAGGAACCAGCGCTACTGGCTCGACCGGGGCTTCACCGCCGCCGCCCCGTCGGCCTGCAACACCTGGACCGCCCCTGCCTCGCGGGTCGCCTAGGACGCGCAGAGCGCGCGGTCGATCAGGTCGCCGGCCGCCTTCTCCTGCTTCAGCGACCGCTCGTCACCGATCTGCGTGGACATGAAGACCACGACGCTGCGCCGGCCGTCGGCGCTGACGCCGGTGCGCGTCTTGTAGCCGTAGTCGTCGCCGCCGTGGTGCCAGTAGAGGCCGCCGCACGACAGCGGGCGGGAGCTGAGGCCGAGCCCGTAGCGCGCGCCCGGCCAGACGGCCTCGTGGGCGGGCGCGCGCACGGTCTTCTTCATCTGCGCGAGCTGCGCGGCCGGCAGCAGCTTGCCGCCCAGCAGCGCGCGGAGGAACCGGCCGGTGTCGGCTGTCGTCGAGATCAGCCCGCCGGCCGCGTCGCCGTCGAACTTCGAGGTGAGGTCCACGGGCTTGGCCGGCGGCATGACGAGGTAGCCCCTGGCGTGCGGCTTGGGCACCTCGTTCGACCTGCCCGACCACAAGGTACGGCTCAGCCCCAGCGGCTTGCTCACCCGGGCCGCCACCTCCTTGTGCCACGGCCTGCCGGTCGCCTTCTCGATGATCAGGCTGATGAGGAGGTAGCCCGTGTTGTTGTAGCGCCACTCGGCGCCCGGCCGGAACTCCGGCTTGTGCCTGACCGCCTTCGCCACGATCTCCGCCTCGGTGAAGCGGTCGTAGCGGTGCTCCAGGATCTCCTCGATCGAGCCGTAGCCCGGGTAGGCGTCGTAGAGGCCGCTGGTGTGCTGGAGCAGCATGCGTAGCGTGATCTTGTCGCCGTCGTTGCCGTTGCCCCGGACGACGCCGGGCAGGAGCTTCTCCACGGTGTCGTCGAGCGACATCCTGCCCTCGGCGACCAGTTGCAGCGCCACGGTGGCCACGAACGTCTTGGTGGTGCTGGCGATCCTGCTGTAGCCGTTGGCGGGGACCGGGCGACGGGTGCCGTGGACGGCCGTGCCGGCGGTGGCCACCAGATCCTCGCCCCGGTCGGTGACCCTCGCCTGGACGCCGATCGTGCCCACCTCCTTGATGGCGTCGACGTCACGTTGCAGGTCGGCCCTGCCGTAGCCGGGGCGGGCGGTCGCGCCGGCCCCGGCGGGCAGCGCGACGGACAGGACGGCCGCGGTGACCGCGGTGAACAAGGCTGCTCGATAGGTGGGGCGCATGAACTCTTCTCCGTGTCGGAATGCCGCTGTATCCGACACTAGGAACACGATCATGCTTGGGGATCGGCCGTACGCCCGGTCTCGCCCTCGGTCAGCCGGACGATCCACCCCGGGTCCGGGCAACTTTGGATGCGCTCAGCCGCCCGCGCGGGCCAGGACCTCGAGCGGGTCGGCCAGCACGTGGGCGAAGGCCAGTTCGGCGGCGCCCACGAGGGTCGCGTCGTCGGCCAGCGCGGAGGTGCGCAGGCGCAGCTTCTCCCGCTGGGGCGCCAGGGCGCTGACCGCCATCCGACTGCGCACCTGCGCGGCCGAGCCGAGATAGACCTCGCGCAGCATGCCGCCGAAGATCACCATCTCCGGGTTGAACAGGTTGACCAGGTTCGCCACGCCCAGCCCCAGCCAGTCGCCGACCTGGCGCAGCGCCTCCTGGGCGACGATGTCCCCCCGGTCGGCGGCGTCGACCACGTTGCGTACCGCGTCGCGGCCCTGGTGGCCCTCCTCCGGGCTCCGGCCCGCCGCCTCCAGCAGGGCCCGCTCGCCCACCTCGGCCTCCAGGCAGCCGCGCGAGCCGCAGGCGCACTGCCCGCCGCCCGGGTTGATCACCATGTGGCCGATCTCACCGCCGTAGCCGTCGTGGCCGCCGAGCAGGTGGCCGCCGGCGATGATCCCGCCGCCCACGCCGACGTCCCCGTGCAGGTAGACCAGGTCGCGCACGCCCACGCCCACGCCTCGGCTGTGCTCGGCGAGCGCGGCCAGGTTCGCGTCGTTGCCCACGCTCACCGGCAGCCCGAAGGCCAGCCTCCTGCCCAGGGCCTCGCCGAAGGGCGCCTCGTCGGCGTGCAGGTTCGGGCCGAACCTGATCACGCCGTCGCTTCTGCGCACGCCGCCTGACACGGCGGCGCCCGCCCCGACGCAGACGGCGTCGTGGCGGGCCTTGCGCCGCATCTGCCGGGCCGCGGCGGCCAGTTCCCCGGTCAGCTCCGTCAGGTCGAACGGGCCGCGCCGCCGTAC
The DNA here is from genome assembly GCF_014203235.1 of Nonomuraea endophytica. Lineage (GTDB taxonomy): Bacteria > Actinomycetota > Actinomycetes > Streptosporangiales > Streptosporangiaceae > Nonomuraea > Nonomuraea endophytica. Next base: position 165,366 of record NZ_JACHIN010000015.1, read on the forward strand.
CGACTCCCTGCGGTCGAGGATCACTCCGCCCAGCCCGACGCGCGCGACGGCCAGGCGGTCGGGACCCACGTCGAAGGCGAAGACGTAGACGCGCGCCGACTCCGGGCGCACCACCAGCGACGGGCGGCCGGCGCGGCCGGTCTCGCGCGGCAGTTCCTCGCGCACCAGGCCCGCCGCGGTCAGGTCGGAGGTGAGCGCCATGATGGTGCTGCGGTTCAGGCCCATCCGCGAGGTCAGCTCGGCACGTGAGATCGGCCCGCCCAGATGGACATGGCGCAGCAGCGTGCCGAGGTTGTGCCGCCTGATGTCCTCCTGGGATGGCCCCGCCCGCATCACCTCAGACCCGCTGCGGCCGCCCGCCTGCGCGCCAGCGCGTCGACGCCCGCGGCCAGCAAGAGGACAGATCCGGTGACCAGGTATTTCACGCTGGAACCGTACTGCATCAGGCCCATGCCGTTTTCGATGACCGCCACCACGGCCCCGCCCAGCACGGCGTCGAGGACCCTCCCCTTGCCGCCGAACAGGCTCGTCCCGCCGATCACCGCAGCTCCGACGGCATACAGCAGGACCGTGCTGCCTCCGGTGTTCGGGTCGACGGAGTTGGCGCGGGAGGCGGCGATGATCCCGCCGATCGCGGCCATCGACGAGCAGATCACGAACGCGCCGATCTTGATGCGGTCGACGTCGATGCCGGCCCTGCGGGCCGCCTCCGCGTTCCCGCCGACCGCGTAGATGTGCCGTCCGAAGGGCATACGGCGCAGCACGAACGTCCACAGGACCAGCAGCGCCAGGATGACCGGCACCACGATGGGCACGCCGGTGAGCGAGATCGTCAGCGGGTTGCGGCTGCGCTCCAGGTTCAGGACGTAGACGGCGAGCCCGGCGATGACCGCCAGGCTGCCCACCCGCGCGGCGATCAGCGAGAACGGGTCGGCCACCAGCCCGCGGGCGGCCCGGCGGCGGGCCCGGGTGAGCTGGACCGCCGCGTAGATCACCACGCTGACGGCGTAGAGCGCCCAGCCGAGCGCGGGCGTCATGTTCTTGGTCGCGATGGCGACGACGACCGGGTCGACGATGGAGATGTTGGTGCCCTCGTCCAGCATGATCAGCACCACGCCCTGGAAGGCGAGGAAGGCGGCCAGCGTGACGACGAAGGACGGGATGCCGACCTTGGCCACCAGTGAGCCCAGGACCACCCCGATCACCGAGCCGGTGAGGATGGCCGCGACCACGGCCACGTACCAGGGTTGGCCGAGGTCGGTGAGGGTCACGGCGAGCACCGCCGCGCAGACGCCGCTGGCGAAGCCGGCCGACAGGTCGATCTCGCCCAGCAGCAGGACGAAGACCAGGCCCATCGCGATGACGGTCACCGCGGCGCCCTGGGTGAACAGGTTGGCGAAGTTGATGGCGGTCAGGAACGAGGGCCGGGCGATCGCGAAGACCGTGCAGAGCACGACCAGGCCGATGACGGCGGGCAGCGCGCCCATGTCGCCGCCGCGGACCCGCTCCCCGTAGGCGCGGGCGCTGTGCCCGATCGACGGCGCCTGCACCGCCGCGATGATGGCCTCTTTGTCCTGCACGAGCTTGCTCATGGCGCGATCCCCAGTTCTCCGCTGCGACCGGAGGTGATCAGTTCGACGACCTGCGCGTGCGTCACGTCGGCGGTGCGGACCTGGGCCGCCATCCTGCCGAGGTAGAGCGCCGCGATCCGGTCGGAGACGGCGAACACGTCGTTCATGTTGTGCGAGATGAGCACCACGGCCAGGCCCTGGTCGGCCAGCCTGCGCACCAGTTCGAGCACCTGGGCGGTCTGGGCGACGCCGAGCGCCGCGGTGGGCTCGTCGAGGATGACCACCCGGGAGTTCCAGAGCACCGCCTTGGCGATGGCCACAGTCTGGCGCTGGCCGCCGGACAGGCTGGCGACCTGCTGCCGGATGGATTTGACCGAGCGTACCGAGAGGCCGGACAGCGTGCGTTCGGCCATCTCCTCCATCGTCGCCTCGTCCAGGACCAGGCCGCTGCGGCGCTCGCGGCCGAGGAACATGTTCTGGACGATGTCGAGGTTGTCGCAGAGCGCGAGGTCCTGGTAGACGATCTCGATGCCGAGCGCTCCGGCGTCGCGCGGGGTGCTCACCTGGACGTCGTCGCCGTCGAAGAGGATCCGGCCGGCGTCGACGGGGTGGATGCCGCCCACGCACTTCACGAGCGTCGACTTGCCGGCGCCGTTGTCGCCCACCAGGGCGGTGACCTCGCCGGCGTAGGCGGAGAAGGCGACGTCGTGGAGCACTTGGACGGGGCCGAAGCTCTTGTCGAGGCCGCGTACTTCGAGAAGTGGGGTCGTCATGGGGCTCCCTCGGAGGAGGGTACGGCAGGCCGCCTTGTGGGCCGCTTGCCGTACCTTAAGCCGAAATTTCGGGATCTAGAGGGGGTTGGATTAGCTGATTCCGGCTTCTGTGCACTTGGCGGCGAAGTCGCCGGTGCACAGTTCGTCCTTGGTCACGTAGCCGTCGGCCACGACGTCCTTGACGGTGTCGAAGGTGATGGGCTGGGGGTCGAGGAGTTCGGCGGGGACGTCGGCGCCGGTCTGGGAGTCCTTGACGGTGCCGCTCGCCGTCGGCTTCTCACCCTTGGCCAGCGCGACCGCGAGCTTGGCCGCGGCGTCGGCCTCCTTCTTGACGGCTTTGTAGACGGTCATGCACTGGTCGCCCGCCAGGATGTTCTGCAGGCCCTGGACGGTCGCGTCCTGGCCGGTGACCGGGACCTTCCCGTTGAGGTTGTTCTTCTTCAGCACGGTGATGGCGGCGTTGCCGAGCCCGTCGTTGGCCGCCAGCACGCCGGCGATCTTCGGCTGACTGGTGAGCATCTGCTCGAACAGCGTGCCCGCCTTGGTGTTGTCCCACTCGGGCACCGACTCCTCGGGGCCCTTCACGAACTCTCCGGCGTCGAACTTGGGCTTCAGGACGCCGTCGTAGCCTTCCTTGAACAGCGTCGCGTTGTTGTCGGTGGGCGAGCCGTTCAGGTAGGCGACGATGGGCTTGTCGGCCTTCTTCTCGGCCAGGCACTTGCTCAGGCCCTCGCCCTGCAGGGTGCCGACCTTGGTGTTGTCGAAGCTGACGTAGTAGGCGGCGTTGCCGCCGAGCGTGAGCCGGTCGTAGTCGATGGTGGGCACGCCCTGCGCCTTGGCCTTGTCGATGACGGTCTTGCCGGTGCCGCTGTCGAGGTTGACGATCATCAGCACGGTCGCGCCGTTGGTGATCATCTGGTCGGCGATGGTCTGGAACGCGGACTTGTCGTTCTGGGCGTTCTGGATGTCGAAGGCGACCCCGGCGGCCGTGAAGGCCTCTCCCAGGAACTTGCGGTCCGCCGTTTCCCAGCGGGCCGAGGACTTGCTGTCGGGCAGGATGACGCCGACCTTGCCGGGCTTGGCGGCAGCGGTTCCCGTCGTGGCGGTGGCACCGGTGGTGCCGGTGGTCGTGCCGCTCTCGCCCCCGCAGGCGGCCAGACCCAGGATGAGCGCGGCGGCGCCCAGGATCCCCTTGCGCATGGCAGACCTCCCTGAATGTTGTTTGCGGCAACGTATTCCGCCTGGGACCTCTTGGGAAGGGGCTCCGAGGGCGGAGTTTGTTGTTGCGCATAACAATCGTGAAACGTGGGTCTTGCTCGGGTACGCGCTGTCGCGTTGTCTGGGCCCATGAACGATCACCTGGCCATCACCGACCGCCTGGCCACCTACGCCTACGCGCTGGACAGCGGCGCCTGGGACCTGCTCGACGAGGTGTTCACCCCCGACGCCGTGCTCGACTACACCTCGGCCGGAGGGATCAAGGGGCCGTTTCCCGAGGTCAAGGCCTGGCTCGCGGACGTGCTGCCGAACTGGCCGGGACGGCTCCATCTGATCGGCGCCACCCGGGTCGCGGTGCGGGGTGACGCCGCGGAGGTCTCGGCCTCGTTCACCGACACGCTGGCGCCGAGCAGGGAGCTGGCCAAGCCGTCCGGGATCCTGCAGGGCGGCGGCTGGTATCACCACCGGATGGCCAGGACTCCTGATGGTTGGCGGAGCCGGGAACTGGTGGAGGAACAGACCTGGCGCACCATGTACTGAGCTCTCGATGCCCTCTCCCCTGTCCTAGGTCACTGGTGCTACGGTGAGCTCCGCCGTACCTGGATAAGGGGTCATATGTTCGGGATTGTCCGGCCATGTCGGCACGGCATGTGCGGGGGGATGTTCAAGGACTGGCTGGGGCATCTGTGCGGTCTGTGCCTGGCCCTGCGGGACGAGCACGGGCAGGCCGCGCGGCTGGCGACCAACTACGACGCGCTGCTCGTGTCGGTGCTGGCCGAGGCGCAGACGGACGCGCCCACGCGGCGGCGTACCGCCGGGCCGTGCGCTCTGCGGGGGTTCAGGACGGCGGGGGTGGTGGAGTCGGAGGGGGCGCGGCTGGCCGCGTCCGTCTCGCTCATCCTGGCCGGGGCCAAGCTGCGCGACCACATCGCCGACGGCGACGGCCCCTACCGGCGCCGGCTCGTCGCCGCGACCGCCGGGCGGCTGGCCGGACGCTGGTCCGGCGCGGGCGCCTCGACGGCGGCCGCCCTGTCCTTCGACCCCGCCCCGCTGACCGGCGCGGCCCAGGCCCAGGTGGAGCTGGAGCGGTCCGGCGGCGGTGCGCTCGCCACGCTGACCGCGCCCACCGAGGAGGCGGTGGCCGCCGCCTTCGCGCACACGGCCGTGCTGACGGGTCGGCCCGGCAACCGCGAGCCGCTCGAACGGGCCGGGCGGGCCTTCGGGCGGCTGGCACACCTGCTGGACGCCGTGGAGGACCTGGCCGAGGATCGCGAGCGGGGAGCCTACAACCCGCTCCTGGCCAGCGGCACGGCGCTCGCGGACGCGCGTACGCACTGCGAGCGCGCGCAGGGCGAACTGCGGGAGGCCGTGCACGGGCTGGAACTGCCCCGGCCCCGGCTGGCCACGTCGCTCCTGGTCCACGAGACGTCCCGGGCGATCAGCCGCACGTTCGCGGAGACGCCGCCGTCCCCCTCACCCGAGTCGCCGCCCGACGACCATCCCCGTAAGGCGAATCCGGGCGGGCTGATCTCGCTGGCCTGCGCCGCCTTCTCCTGCTGCACCTGCGGGCTCTACCAGCCTCCGTGGGAGGAGGAGGACTCCCGGTGCACCACTTGCGCCAACTGCGGGGACGTCTGCTGCCATCTGCCCGAGTGCTGCTCGAACTGCGACTGTTGCTCGGACTGCGACTGCTGTTCGGGCTGCGACTGCTGCTCGGCCTGAGCCGTCACCGCAGCACGCTGTGCCCGATGAGCACGAGCGCGGAGACGGCCGCCACGATCAGGATCGCCGCGCGCACCTTCCCGCCGTCGAGGTAGCGCCGCAGCGGCCCCGACACGAGAAATCCGGCGATCATGGGTACGAGCAGCGCCGCCCCCGTGGCCAGCGCCTCGCCGGGCAACCGGTTCACGAAGGCCAGGACGGCCAGCGACTGGGCGGCGCTGAGGGCGAAGAACATGGCCAGGGTCGCCCGGATCTGCGGCCCCTTGGCGCTCTGGTAGACCAGGCCGATGGGCGGGCCGCCGATGCCCGTGGCCGTGCCGGTGACGCCGGAGACGAACCCGGCGGTGGCGAGCGTCGCGCCGTTGCGCGGCACGCTCAGCGCCCGCGCCGTCAGCCCCACCGCGATGAGCACCATCACGCCGACGAGCACGCCGAGGGTGTGGACCGACACGTAGACGACGACGAATCCTCCGATGACCGTGCCGGGCAACCGGCCGAGCAGCGCGAACCCCAGCCCCCGCCAGTCCACCTTGCGCCACTCGACGGCCAGCGTGAACAGCGGCAACGTGAAGTTGACCACCTGGATCGCGCCCGGCATGACGCCGGGGTTCAGCATCGTGAGCACCGGAGCGGCGATCAGCCCCAGCCCGAACCCGACACCGCCCTGGACAATTGCCCCGATGAAAACCGCCAAACCACCAAATGTCAGGACAAGCGCAAGCTCACTCATGCCGGAGAGTCAACCACCCTCCCCGAAAGCCGCGACCCGCCGGGAGTGAGCCCTATGATCCGTGTCTGTGCCCCTCATGCAGACCATTGCCGTGCTCTCCGCGCTGAGCCTCACCACCGCCCCGGCCGCCGACCCGTGGGCGGGCACCGGCAGGCTCGCCGTCCAGTCGTGCAAGGAGCCCGAGCTGATCTCCGGCGGGGTGGCCCGGCCGAGGGAGTATCTCATCAAGATGGTGAAATGTCTGGACAAGGCGTGGGGTGGGCATTTTGGGCGGGCGGGCATGCCGTTCAGCAAGCCCAAGGTCCGCTACTTCGACGTGCCGCAGGATCGAATCTGCGGGTTCGACTGGCCGGAGGGGACCGCCGCCTTCTACTGCCCGGGGCCGCGCACGCTGGTGTTCCCGCTGGAAGGCGACTGGATCGAGGGACGGACCGATCTGCTGCCGCTCAAGGTCGCCGCCCACGAGTACGGGCATCACCTGCAGAGCCTGACCGGCATCCGGGCCGCCTACGAGCGCGGCAAGGCCACCGCCGAACGTGGCCGCCGCTACGAGTTGCAGGCCGACTGTCTGGCCGGGGTGTTCCTGGCCGGGGTGTGGCGGTCGCTGCCCCGGGCCACGAAGGATTGGACGGCCCTGGTCGAGGCGGTACGGGCCAGCGGCGACGACCTCTACCGCACCCACGGCAGCGGCGCCAACCGCGTCTACTGGCTCAAGCGCGGCTTCACCGGCGCCGGACCCGCCTCCTGCGACACCTGGTCGGCGGCGCGATCCAGGGTGTCGTGACGGCCCCATGAGAAGGCCCCGCCGCGATGGGACAGCGGCGGGGCCTCTCGTGCGGCTACTTGGTCAGCAGCGAGCGGAGCACGTACTGCATGATGCCGCCGTGCCGGTAGTAGTCGGCCTCGCCGGGGGTGTCGATGCGGACGACCGCGTCGAACTCGACGTCGCCGGCCTTAACGTGCACCGTCTCCGGGATGCCGCCGTCGTTGAGCGCCACGACGCCGGTGATCTCGAAGGTCTCCTCACCGGTCAGCCCCAGGGAGACGGCCGAGGCGCCCTCCGGGTACTGCAGCGGCAGGACGCCCATGCCGATCAGGTTCGAGCGGTGGATGCGCTCGTAGGACTCGGCGATGACGGCGCGGACGCCGAGCAGCGCGGTACCCTTGGCGGCCCAGTCACGCGAGGAGCCGGAGCCGTACTCCTTGCCCGCGAGCACGACCAGCGGCGTGCCGCCGGCGGCGTAGTTGACGGAGGCGTCGTAGATGAACGACACCGGCGCGCCGGCCTGGGTGAAGTCGCGGGTGTAGCCGCCCTCGGTGCCGGGGGCGATCTGGTTGCGCAGGCGGATGTTGGCGAACGTGCCGCGGATCATGACCTCGTGGTTGCCGCGGCGCGAGCCGTAGGAGTTGAAGTCCTTGACCGCGACGCCGTGCTCGTCGAGGTACTGCGCCGCCGGGGTGCCGACCTTGATCGCGCCGGCGGGCGAGATGTGGTCGGTGGTGACCGAGTCGCCCACCTTGACCAGCACGCGCGCGCCGGAGATGTCGGTGACCGGCTCCGGCTTGACCGGCATGCCCTCGAAGTAGGGGGCCTTGCGGACGTAGGTGGAGTCCGGGTCCCATTCGAAGGTGTTGCCGGTCGGGATCGGCAGCGAGCGCCACGTGTCGTCGCCCTTGAAGACGTCGGCGTAGTCGCGCTCGAACATCTCGCGGCCGATCGAGGAATGGACGACCTGCGCGATCTCCTCGGGCGCGGGCCAGATGTCCTTGAGGAAGACCGGCTGACCGTCGTCGCCGACGCCGAGCGGCTCGTTGTTGAGGTCGATGTCCATCGTGCCCGCGAGCGCGTAGGCGACCACCAGCGGCGGCGAAGCCAGGTAGTTCATCTTCACGTCGGGGTTGATGCGGCCCTCGAAGTTGCGGTTGCCGGACAGCACCGCGGTGACGGCCAGGTCGTTGTCCTGGACCGCCTGGGAGATCTCGGGGATCAGCGGGCCCGAGTTGCCGATGCAGGTGGTGCAGCCGTAGCCGACCAGGTTGAAACCGATCTTGTCGAGGTACGGCTGCAGCCCCGACCGCTCGAAGTACCCGGTGACGACCTGCGAGCCGGGAGCCAGCGAGGTCTTGACCCACGGCTTGCGGGTCAGGCCCTTGTCGACCGCGTTGCGGGCCAGCAGCGCGGCGCCCAGCATCACGTACGGGTTGGAGGTGTTGGTGCAACTCGTGATCGCGGCGATGGTGACGATGCCGTGGTCGATCTCGAACGTGGTGCCGTCGGCCAGCGTCACCGGGCACGGCTTGTGCGGCCGGCCGTTCGCGCTCTGCGCGGGCGGGTCGGAGGCCGGGAAGCTCTCCTTGCCCGCCTCGTCGTCGGAGACGAAGTTGGCGACGTCGTGGCGCCAGGTGTCCTTGGCGGCCGACAGGGCGATGCGGTCCTGCGGGCGCTTCGGCCCGGCGATCGACGGGACGACCGTGGCCAGGTCGAGCTCGATGTACTCGGAGAACTTGGGCTCGGCGCCGTTCGGGTCGAGCCAGAGGCCCTGGGCCTTGGCGTAGGCCTCGACGAGCGCGATCTGCTCCTCGGAGCGGCCGGTGAGGCGCAGGTAGTCGGTGGTCTGGCCGTCGATCGGGAAGATGGCGCAGGTGGAGCCGAACTCGGGGCTCATGTTGCCGATCGTGGCCCGGTCGGCCAGCGGCACGGAGGAGACGCCTTCGCCGTAGAACTCGACGAACTTGCCGACCACGCCGTGCTTGCGCAGGATCTCGGTGATCGTCAGCACCAGGTCGGTCGCTGTGGCGCCGGCCGGGAGCTTGCCGCTGAGCTTGAAGCCCACGACGCGCGGGATCAGCATGGAGATCGGCTGGCCGAGCATCGCGGCCTCGGCCTCGATGCCGCCGACGCCCCAGCCGAGGACGCCGATGCCGTTCTCCATCGTGGTGTGGGAGTCGGTGCCCACGCAGGTGTCCGGGTACGCCTTGCCGTCGCGCGTCATGACCACGCGGGCCAGGTGCTCGATGTTGACCTGGTGCACGATGCCGGTGCCGGGCGGGACGACCTTGAACTCGTCGAAGGCCGTCTGGCCCCAGCGCAGGAACTGGTAGCGCTCGCGGTTGCGCTCGTACTCGCGCTCGACGTTGCGCTGGAAGGCGTCGGGGTGGCCGAAGAAGTCGACGATGACGGAGTGGTCGATGACCATCTCGGCCGGGGCCAGCGGGTTGATCTTCGTCGCGTCGCCGCCGAGCTCGCGTACGGCCTCGCGCATCGTGGCCAGGTCGACCACACACGGAACGCCGGTGAAGTCCTGCATGATCACGCGGGCCGGCGTGAACTGGATCTCGACGCTGGGCGCGGCCTTCGGGTCCCATCCGCCCAGGGCGCGGATGTGGTCGGCGGTGATGTTGGCGCCGTCCTCGGTGCGGAGGAGGTTCTCCAGCAGGATCTTCAGGCTGTACGGCAGGCGCGCCGAGCCCTCGACGGCGTCCAGCCGGAAAATCTCATACGACGCGTCGCCGACGCGTAGCGTGTCACGGCTGCCGAAGCTGTTCGCGGACACGGTGAATCGCCTCCTCGGTGGACCAAATACTCAGCTCAAATCCTGCCGCACCCGGGGACCGGACAAGACGTTAGGTAACCCTAACCCGCAGGCTGCAGCGGATATCTCGACATCAAGATATCCCTAAAGTATCTCGACATCAAGTTAAACCGCCCGGACCGTGGCTCAGAGCGGCGCGAGCCGCCAGAACAACAGCCCGACGATCGCCACCGACAGCACCGGGGCCAGGATCTTCTGCTCGAACTTCTTGCCGGTCTTGATCCCGATCTTCCACGGCAGCACCCACCGCGCCGCCAGCGGCCACAGCACCGGGCACCCCCTCTCGGTCATGCAGTCACCCACGACGTGGATGAAGCACCCGATCCCCACCGCCAGCCCCAGCCACGCGTAACCCACCCCGAGCGACATGAACACGACGAACAACCCCGCCGTAAGGCCGACGTTCACCATCGCCGAGCCGGTCTTGTTGCCGGGGATGCCGATGCCGATGGCGCGCAGGGCCAGGCCGATCAGCAGGACGACCATGATGTCGCGCCCGATCGGATACGTGTTCGCCAGCCAGTGCGCCCCGAACCCCACCGCCACCGCGAACGCCAGCGAGTGCGTCATCCCCCGGTGTCCGCCGCTGACCCACGCGACCACCTTCGACAACGCCCACGTCACCGGCCCGAACGTCTGCGCGATGGTCGCGCTCGGGTGGTCCAGGTCGGGCAGCATCGCCGCCCCCGCGCACACCAGCGCCCCCGCGATGAGCTCGGACGGCGTCAGCGCGCCGGCCATGATCCCGGTCTCGATGAACCGGCTCGACTCGTTCAGCAACGGCAGCGCCGCGAATGCCGGCGCCAGTCCAAGCCACGCGATCGCTCCGGTCATCGCGTGCGAATGCCCCATCATGCGAAGATCACAAAGAGTTACTGTAATGCAAAATCCCGGCCTGGCGGAGGTATCCCAACGGCCACTGACACTCCAGAAAGTCCGCCAGAACCTGCGAAACCGCCTCGCTCCAGCCCCGCGCGCCGGCCGTACACCCCGCTGCCCGCTCCACCGCGCACGGCCGCCGCTCGCCGAGCGCGACCGAGAGCCCGTCGCCCGCCACCCACTCGGGCTCGACCCTCTTGGCGCAGTACCAGCGCCCTTCCAGCCGCGCCCGCAGCCCCGCCACCACGTGCCCGGCCAGCGCGCCCGGACTGACCGAGCCGGACATGGCCGCCGAGCGGGCGGCGACGGCGTCGTCCACGGCGTGGGCGAGCGCGCAGTCCAGCAGCCTTCGGTCCATGGTGCGCACGCTCTGCAGCAGGTCGATGCGCGGCACGACGGGGATCTCGCCGAGCAGGTGGGAGATGACCGACAGTTCCGCCCAGGCCGCCAGCCAGGGCCGCGTCTCGCCCAGCCGCTGGGCGCGGCGCATCTGCCGCAGCGTGCACGGCCCGGCCCCGCACTCCGGTCGTTCACCCGGACGTGGTCGTCGGCGGTGGCGTTCACGGAGGGCACGAACTGGTCGGACGCGCAGGCGCGCCAGCGGGTCCACGAGTACGTGGTGGAGCCGCCGACGCTGCAGAGCCTGCCGGAGTACGCGCTGTTGCTGGCCGAGCCGACCCCGGACCACGGTGTACGGCTGACGCCCACCGAGTGCAATCCGCGATCATCACGCTGCCCAGAGTGAGCATCAGCCAATTCACATGAGCCCTGTTCACATTTCCCGAATCTTGGGGTTACTTGTGAGTATCACTCATGACTGCCGGAGGTACCCCCCGATGCGCTTACCCCTGGCCCTGCTGGCGGCACTGACCGTGCTCGTCACACCGGCCCAAGCCCAGGCAAGCACCGCGAACCCCCTCCCGCCCCACCTGGAGACCATCCGCAAGGCCGAGGCGATCAAGCTCTACGGCGACGACGCCATCCGCCCGCTCGCCCAGCGCAAGACCTCCCTCACCACGCTCGGCGACAGCGAGATCTCCGGCGAGGGCGCCGTCGACCGCTCCCTCTACGAGCCCGGCACCGACGGCCCCGACAACTGGTGCCACCGCTCCACCAAGGCGGCGGTGCACGTCACGCGGATCCCCGCCGACGTCACCTACAACCTGTCCTGCTCCGGCGGCGCCACCAACGACATCACCATCGGCGGCACCCACCAGTACGAGGAGCTCAACCAGGGCGAGAACCTGTCGATCAAGGCCCGCAACACCCGGATCAAGATGGTCACCGTGGTGGCCGGCGCCAACGACGACGGCGGGCCCGAGTTCGGCCCCACGATGACCGACTGCGTCACCCGGCGGGTCCTCTTCCAGGGCAACTGCTGGCCGAACCAGGACCCGACCTGGCAGCAGCGCGTCGACTTCATCGTCCCGCGCGTGGCCAAGGCGCTGACCGACATCAAGCAGATCATGGCCGAGGCCGGGTACGCCCCCGCCGACTACCAGCTCGTCGCCATGTCCTACCCGGGCCCGGCCAGCCCCGACGTCGAGGACAACCCGAACTTCCCCGGCTGGTACAACGGCGGCTGCCTCGGCTACCTGTCCGACCTGGCCTTCGCCCGCAACAAGGCGGTCCCGATCTTCGAGCAGGGCATCCGCGCCGCCGCCCAGCAGGCCGGCGCGCGTTACCTGGACGCCAGCCGCCTCTTCCACGGCGCCGAGCCGTGCCAGGACACCACGTGGGTAACCGGCCTGCACGCGGTCAACGGCGACTTCTTCAACCCCAACGCGGTCCGGCAGTCGTTCCACCCGAACTCCTCCGGGCACGCGGCGTTCGGCGCCTGCCTGACCCAGTTCTTCAACGCCAACACCAGTGCGGCCACCTGCATGAACCCGGCCGGCTCGCTGAGCCCGCGGCTGTATGCGGGGCTGCCGGAGTTCAAGCAGCTCAGGCATGCGGCGACCGGCACCTGCGTGGACGTTGAGGGCAATTCCTCGCGCAACGGCCGCAAGCTTCTCAACTGGCCGTGCGAGGCCACCAGGAACCAGGCGTTCTGGTACGACCCGTCCACCCAGGCCGTCCACACCCAGCTGTCGCAGGACCGGTGCGCCGACATCAACGGCGGCAACCTGGCGGCCGGCACCGCCGTACAGGTGTGGAACTGCAACGCCAGCCAGGCGCAGCGCTGGACCTTCGACGGCGCGCGCCTGCACGCCGCGGGAGCGCCGTCGCTGTGCGCCACCTTCCCGGGTACGGCCCGCGCCCTCGGCGACGGCATGGTCCTGGCCCCGTGCGACGGCGGCGACCAGCGCCAGGTGTTCACCTGGGAGGCCAAGACCGCGGTCGTCTACCAGCAGCTGAAACTGTCGGGCAAGTGCCTGGACGTGCCGGGGACCAAACCGGCCAGCGGCACGAACCTGCTGCTCTACTCCTGCGACGGCAAGGCCGACCAGTTCTGGGGCTTCAACACGGTCTCCGGGCAGCTGCACAACCTGGCCGACCCCGGCATGTGCGCCGACGTCGAGGGCGGCACGATGGCCCAGGGCCAGCCGGTGCAGGTGGCGAACTGCTCGGCGGCGATCGGTCAGTTCTCGGCGTCGATGCGCTGGAACCTGTCCGGCGGCGGCTATGCCTCCCGCAAGGACCCGTCATGGCTGATCGGCGCGGCGGGCTCGGCCGACAACACGCCGGTGACCTTGCAAAGGACGGGAACATGGGCCCCGGGTGAGAGCCGCCGGCCGGACCCGTGGAAGTTCATGACCGTCGACATCTACTGAAACTTGCGGAAAACGCAGACGAGGTCGTTTCCAGCGGCGACAGCACCCCCCAGCCCTGCCGACGCGGAACGACCTCGTCTGCTCTAGATAACGGCCGTCTTTCCCGTGCTGTTCCCGGATTCCGCAACTTTTTCGTGATCTGTCTCACTCTCGGCCAATGCGGCCGGGGTGACCGCCCGGAAGAACGGCACCACGATCACCAGAGCGAACGCGGCGAACACCGCGAAGGCCACCCGGACCCCGGCGAACTGGGCGATGAGCCCGGCCACGAGGGAGGCGACCGGCATCGCCCCGTAGCCGAGCATGCGCCCGGCGGAGGTGTAGCGGCCGAGCAGCCGGTCCGGCACGATGCGCTGCGCGATCGTGCGGGAGTTGACCGTCCACAGCGTGCCGCCCATGCCGCCGACGAAGGCGGTGGCGCCGACCGCCCAGGCCATGGGCAGCACGGCCGGGACGAGCACCATGAGGAACGTCCCGACCAGGTCGGCGAACAACGCCCAGCGCACGCCCAGCAGCCGGTTGATCAGCGCGACCGTCAGCGCCCCGGCCAGGCCGCCGAGCCCGATGGCGCTGATGAGCAGGCCGTATCCGGCCGCGTCCAGCCGGAGCTCCTGGATCGCGTAGATCGGCAGCAGCGCCAGCCAGGCCGCCCAGCTCGCGCCGAGCACGGTGACGGCCAGGTTGAGCGTGCGCAGGAGCCGGTGGTTCCAGAGGAAGGCGAGCCCTTCGCGGATCTCGCCGCCGACCGAGCTCTGGCCTCTTTCCGGGGAGGCCGCCGCGCGGAAGCGGCCGACGAGCAGCGCCAGCAGGACCGCGCCCAGCGCGAAACCGACGCCCGCCGAGCCGAGCGCCACCGAGAGCCCGATCCCGACCAGCAGGCCGCCGACCGCGGGACCGGCGAACTCGTTCATCAGCGTCTCGGCCCCGGCGATCCAGGCGTTGGCCCGGGTCAGCCGCTTGGCAGGCACGGCCGCTGGCACCAGGGCGCCGATCGCCGCGCTGGCGACCACCTCGGCGACGCCCAGCGTGAGACCGGTGGCGTACAGGAGGGGAATGGACAGCCAGCCGGCCATCGCCGCGACGAGCAGGACGCCGATGGCGCCGAGCCGGACCAGGTTGGCGATGACGGCCAGCCGCCGCCGGTCACCGCGGTCGGCGAGGACGCCCGCGTGCAGTGAGACGAGCAGCCAAGGCAACGTCAGCGTCACACCCACACCGGTGATCAGCGCCGGTGAGGAGGTCAGTCCCACCGCGGCCATCGGCAGGGCGATCCGGCCGATGCCGTCGGCCAGGTTCGTGACAGCGGTGAACCCGACCAGGGCGCCTTCGTTTCTCATCAATACCACCTATCCCATTAGTTGGTTAGATCTTAACCGCCTAAGTGATTAGATGGAAACCATGATGGAACCGTCTCCCGCGACCCTCCTCGTCGAGGCGTTCGCGAACACGATCGACGTCGAAGAGGGCACCGATCTGCTGTCCGAGCCCGGTGGGCTGCGGAGCTGGCTGGCCTCCCACGGCCTGGCCGGCAGCGTGGACGAACGCGCGTTCCAGCAGGCCAGGCTGCTGCGGGCGGGACTCAGGGAACGCCTGCTCGCCAACAACGGCGAGGAGCCCGACGAGCGGGCCATCGCGAAGGCCGAGGAGGTGCTCGACTACCTGCCGGTGACGGTGAGCCTCAGCACCGAGGCGCCGCTGCGGACGGAAGGCCCGCTGGCGGCCATCGCCGCGGCCTGGGCGAACACTGTCGCGACCGGCGAGTGGCAGCGGCTGAAGCGGTGCCCGAACCACGCCTGCGCCTGGGTTTTCTGGGACGGCACGCGCAGCCGTACCAGGAGATGGTGCTCGATGCGCGTGTGCGGAAACCGGGCGAAGGTGCGCGCGCACGCGGAACGGCAGCGGACGACGTAGGCTTGTCATCGACCGGTTGTCGATATATCTTTGAAGCATCGACAGCATTCGACGATAGGAGCAAGACATGTCTTCCGCACAAGCGTCAGGTGGCCCTTGGCCCCACGCACACGAGTTCAAGCGCGCCGCCCGTGAGGCGATCAGAAACCTCTCCGAGGCCTTCGAGCAGAGCGCCGAGCACCACCACCGCCACAGGGGTGGCGGCGGTCCGCACGAGCACCGAGGCCGCGGCAGGCGCGGCGGTCCCGGCGGTCCGTTCGGCTTCGGTCCCGGTGGCCCCTGGGGCCAAAGCGGCCCCTTCGGCGGGGGTCGCGGCGGCTGGGGAAGCTGGGGCGGCCGGCCCCGCAAGGCCAAGCGGGGCGACGTCCGTTCCGCCATCCTCGCCCTTCTGGCCGAGGAGCCCCGCAACGGCTACCAGATCATCCAGGAGATCGCCGAGCGCAGCGAGGGCGGCTGGAAGCCCAGCCCCGGCGCCGTCTACCCGGCGCTCCAGCAGCTCACCGACGAGGGCCTGGTCGTCGCCGACGAGAGCGAGGGCCGCAAGACCTTCCGCCTCACCGACGCGGGCCGCGCCTACATCGAGGAACACGCCGACGAGGTACGCGCCCCGTGGGACGAGATGCGACCGGACATTGACGACAACACCGCAGATTTGTGGGATATTGCTCGCCAATCCGCCTTCGCCATGATGCAGGTATTGCAGACTGGCAGTGAGGCGCAGATCCGCGAGGCCCGGAAGGTCCTCACGGAGACGCGCCGCAAGCTCTACCAGATCCTGGCAGACGGCGACCCTGGCGAGGAGTGACCTGAGTGGACGCGCACGACCTCCGGATCGGCGATGCCGAGCGTGAGCGGACGATGGCCTCCCTGCGCGAGCACTTCGCGCAGGGCCGCCTGAACCATGAGGAGCTCGACGAGCGACTCGACCGCACGCTGGCCGCCCGCACCGCACGCGACCTGACCGCGATCACTGCGGACCTGCCCTCCTCGGAGTACGGCTACGCGCCGCCCGCTCCGGCCAAGGAGGGCGCCTGGGACGACCGGCACGCCTACCAAGAAATGATGCGCGCCCACCGTCACCAGATGCGCGAAGCGCGTCACCAGATGCACGACGCGCACCGGCAGTGGCACGACATGCGCCACAAGATGCGGCACCAGGGCCGCCCTCGCCACCACCATCACGGACCGGGGCCGATCGTGCCGTTCCTGGTGGTGTTCGGAATCGTCGCCATGATCGTGGGCGGCTTCGGGGCACTGAAGTTCGTGCTGCTCTTCGCGATCGGCGCGATGATCTTCAGCTCCATCCGCCGCGCGGCCATCCGCCGGTCCCTACGCTGACGCGCCGGGCTCCCCGCCCGGCGTCAGCGACTCCCTCAGCCTGCGCAGCTCGGCCGCGATGGCGTCGAGGGTCCAGTGCGCGTTCAGCCCGCTCGGGTTGGGCAGCACCCACACGGGCGTGTCAGCGATCTTCCGCTCCTGCGCCCCTATCGTCGCCTTGGGTACGGCGAAGGCCGTGCGAAAGGCCGACACCCCGAGCACGGCCAGCGTTCTGGGCCGGTGCTCGCTCAGCAGCGCGGCCAGCCGTACACCCCCCTCCGCGAGCTCGGCCCGCGACAGCTCGGCGGCCTTCGCGCTCGGCCTGGGCACGAGGTTGGTGATCCCCAGCCCGTACGACGGCAGCAGGTGCTGCTCGGCCGGCGCCAGCAGGCGCGGCGTGAACCCCGACAGGTGCAGTGCGGGCCAGAACCGGTTGCCCGGCCGGGCGAAGTGATGCCCGGTGGCCTCCGACATGAGCCCGGGGTTGATGCCGCAGAAGAGCACATTGAGGTGGGGGCCGAGCACGTCGTCGATCACAGCGGCGAGATTAGCCCATGTCTTCGAGCTTGCGGCCCTTGGTCTCCTTGACCCACTTGGTGACGAAGAGGAAGGACAGGAGGGCGAAAGCGGCGTACATCGCATAGGTGAACGGCAGGTTCCACTCGGACAGTGCCGGGAACGAGACCGTGATCAGCCAGTTCGCGAGCCACTGGGCCGCGGCGGCGACGCCGAGGGCGGCGGCGCGGATCCGGTTGGGGAACATCTCCCCCAGCAGCACCCAGACCACTACGCCCCACGACAGGGCGAAGAACAGCACGAACACGTTGGCGGCGACCAGCGCGATCGTGCCCTGCGGGTTCGGCAGCATGACCGCGCCGTTGACCGTCTGGGCCGCGCTGAACGCCCATGCCGCCGTGCCCAGCGAGATCGCCATGCCCGCCGAGCCGATCAGCAGCAGCGGCTTGCGGCCGATCCGGTCGACCAGCGAGATGGCGATGAACGTGCCGATGATGTTGATGACCGAGCTGGAGAAGCTGATCAGCAGCGAGTTGCTCTGGTCGATGCCGACCGACTGCCACAGCACCGACGAGTAGTAGAAGATCACGTTGATGCCGACGAACTGCTGGAACACCGACAGGATGATGCCGATCCAGACGATCGGCAGCAGTCCGAGCGCCTTGCCGCGCAGGTCCTTCATCGTCGGGCGGGCCTCGGTCTTCAGCGAGTGCTGGATCTCGGCCACCCGGGCGTCCAGGTCGATGTCCGGGCCCTCGACCTCGGCCAGCACCTTCCGCGCCAGCGTCGAGCGCCCGGCGGCGATCAGGTAGCGCGGCGACTCGGGGATGGTGGAGGCGAACAACAGGTAAAGCAGCGCCGGCACCACGCACGCGCCCAGCATCCACTGCCACGCCTGCAGGCCCCACAGCGGGTTGTTCACGTCGCCGCCGGCCACCCGCGCGAGCAGGTAGTTGACCAGCTGCGACACCGCGATGCCGAGCACGATCGCCAGCTGCTGGAACGACCCGAGCCGCCCCCGGTAGGCGGGCGGCGCCACCTCGGCGATGTACGTCGGCCCGAGCACCGAGGCCATGCCGATCGCCACGCCGGCCAGCACCCGCCAGAGCGCGAGGTCCCAGATCGCGAACGGCAGCATCTGGCCGATCGAGCTGATCGCGAACAGCACGGCGGCGACCTGCATGGTGCGGGTCCTGCCCCACCGGTCGGCCAGCCCGCCGCCGACCCACGCGCCGATGGCGGAGCCGAGCAGCGCGATCGCCACCACGAAGCCGGTCTCCACCGAGCCGACCTGGAAGTGTTTCTGGATGCCGGTGACGGCGCCGTTGATGACGGAGCTGTCATAGCCGAACAGGAAGCCGCCGATGGCGGCCGCGGCCGTGATGAAGATGACGTGCCCGAGGTTCTCCTGCTGCGACTGCGGTGTGGCCATGTTTCCGGACGTACCCGGAGATTGATCAATAAACGGCTCTACTTAGGCAAAGAGAGGGAGCTGCAGGACTTTTGTGGTGCGGGTCCAGGGGTGGGGCCGGCCGAAGTAGTGGGTCAGGGCATCGGCCGCCTGAGCCGCGTGTGCGGCGGCCTCCCGTGCGCCGGTCGCCTTCAGGTAGACGGCCAGGTTGTGGCGGGCCACGGCGACGACCGGATGGATGCCGAGCCAGTCCGTGAGGTCCTGGTGGAGGACCCGGGCCGGCCTGACCGCTTCCTCCGCCTGGCCGGTCGCATGCAGGCAGGCGGCGTGTTCCGCGATGGCGTTCCATCCGGTGTGGCGGAAGGCCCCGATCAGTTCCAGTGCTTCGACCGCCCTGTCCTCGGCGCGCAGCGAGGCGGACAGGCTCACCGCGGCCGTCAGTGTGCCGGGATGAGTGGAACCGAACCTTGCCCGGTAGTCCCGGAACACTGGCAGCAGGGTGTCGGCGCAGGCTTCTCCCAGGTCGCGGCGGTCGTCGCAGAGCTGGATCATGGAGCGCAGCGTGTGCGGGTGGCCGGGGCCCAGCAGCTTCCTGCGCCGTTCCAGGGTCCGCGCGTCCACGTCTCGGGCGGCGGCGTAGACGCCCATGAGGCGCAGGTTGGCGGCGTACTGCTCGGCGGCGGTCAGGGTGTGGGGGTGGTTCTCACCGAACGTCTCCGCCCACTGCCGGTGCAGGTCGCTGCTCTGCTCCACCAGTTCGTCGTACCGGCCGCGGGCGCGATGGTCGGCGATCAGTCCGCCCGCCGCTGTCAGCGTGCACACGTGGGTGCCGCCGGCGATGTCGCGCAGCCTGTCGAGGACCGATCGGCGCTCGTCCAATTCGTCGTAGCGGCCCAGCGCGCGCCGCGCCGTGATCAGGTCATCCCTCAGGCGCAGCCGCTGGACGTCCTCGGGCTCTTCGTGCGCCAGCCATGCCTCCCCGTAACGCAACGCGTCCACGTAGCGGCCGCGGGTGTGCAGGTAGTCCACGCGTTCGAGCAAGAGCTCGCGCATCGCCCAATCGTCGTGGAAGTCCGGCAGGTGCCGCCGGAACAGCTCGTATCGTGGCCAGGCGTCCGGGTTCTCCAGATCGTCGCCATCGTCACGTGCCCGTATCAGGCGGGCGTCGATCTCGTGCCGGAGGTCGTCGACCGACTGGTCGCGGACCACCGCCTGGAGCAGGCGGTGCACCTGGATCGTGTCGTTCTCCCGATCCACCTTGGCCAGGGAGACGCGTTCGATCTCCGCGACCGCCACGGAATCGGCGCTGCCGAGGAGCGAGATGGGGATGGGCTCGGGGGCGCAGAAGGCGGCCAGTCGCAGGATCCGCAGCGCCGCGGGAGAGCGCTCACGCAGCCGCTCCAGTGACAGGTCCCACGCCTTCGCGACGGTGGTGGGGTAGTCGGGCGGCACGATCAGGCCCAGCGCTTCAGCCGTCCTCGTCCTGAGATGCTCCAGGAAGTTCTCCACCGGTAGGGCGGTCTGCGCGATCCACGCGCCCGCCGACTCAAGGGCCAGCGGCAGGTGGCCGAGCTCGTCGGCCAGCTCCGACGCTTCTTCCTCCGGTATGCGGAGGCGGTTGGTGAGCAGGTAGCCGACGCTCTCCTCAGGTGTGAAGACGTCCAGTGTGAGCGTGTGGTGTTGCCTGCCCCACGCCGTGTCGCGGGAGGTGACGATGACATGCCCGGGTCCGCCGACCAGGTCCAGGGACGCGGGGTCGTCGGCGCCGTCGTAGATGACGAGCCAGCGGCCGTACGGCGTCCACCTCCGCAGGGCGTCGGCCGCGTCCCTGACGCGCAGGAGCTCGGCCAGCTCCCGCAAGGACTGCCCGACCAGCTCCGGCCGCTCGGCCCGAATCCACCACACCACTTCGTAGTCGCCCGCGTGGCGGTAGGCGTACTCGATCGCCACCTGGGTCTTGCCCACGCCGGCCATCCCGAGCAGCCCCACCACCGGTTCACGGGCAAGCGCCTCCCGCAACCTCGCCAGTACCTCGTCACGACCGGTGAACGCGGCGTTCCTGAGCGGCATGTTCCAAGCCGCGGGCGGGTTGCCCGGGTAACGGGCGACCGTGCGCGGCAGGAGCTCGTCCGTCCCGGCCGTGTGGCCGAGGCGGCCGAGCAGGGCCTCCGTCGCCTCTGTTTCCGACATCCGGGTCACGTCGATGGCCGACGGCCGGCGAACGTGGGCGGTGTCGACCGCGAGCAGGATGTCGTCCTTCTCCGTGCGCTCCGGCTGATGGTGCCGGGACAGCAGCACGACCGTCCTGGGCGTCGCGGGCGCCGGGCCCTCCTCCCTCATCGCCACCCGGTAGCCGAACGCCTCCAGCATCGTGGCCACCCACTCCGCCCAGCTCCGGTCCGGGGCGGCGTAGCTGATCCCGACGTCAGCGCCGCCGATCGCCACCGGCAGCTCGATCACCCGGGAGACCAGTCCCCTCGGCGAGACGATGGTCAGCCAGAGTCCCGCCGCCGCCGGTGAAGGCACGACGGTGAACTCGGCCGGGCCGTACGAGCCGCCGAAGCGATGCACCACCACGGAGGCGTCGCTGTCCGCGGTGACCTCGAACGCGCCGCCGCCGTCCAGCACGCAGGTGAACGCGTATTCCTCCGCCTCGCCGGGCCAGTCGCCGAGCGGCCCGGCCACCCGCAGGTCCACCGACACACGGTACGGCCGGCCGGCGTCCATGATCCGCGGCCAGCTGACGACGGGCTCCAGGAGCAGATCGGTCACGGCTCCCCCACGCGGAGTTCCGGGGAGATCAGGGTCGCCGGCGAACCATAGTAGACATACATAAACCTATACAAAAGCGGCAGGATCTCCCGGTTCACCGCGGCCCCGGCGGCGTCCGGCAGGTCGATCGGCGCCAGCCCCGCCGCCTTGGCTCGCATCGCGCGCAGCGCCTCGGCCACCGACAGCCCGGGGTGCTCGCCCAGGTGGCGCAGCAGTTCGCCGGCCAGTTGGTGGGCCAGCTTGTCGCCCACCGCGCCCTGGGTGGCCAGCACCCCGGCCGCACCGGAGCGCAGGAACACCTCGGAGAACCCGCGCAGCACCCGGTCGTTGAACATGTCCGTGTCGTACCCCAGCGCACCGGAGTGGCAGGCGTTCAGGAAGACGAACGTGGCCGAGCCAGACAGCCGGGCCAGGTTCACGTTGTCGATGTGCACCAGCGGCATCGTGCCGAGCGTGCACTCGCGCGGGCTGGCGCCGTACTCGCCGTGGCACGCGACGTACACCAGCGACAGCCCCGCCTCCCCGCTGCGCAGCGCCCTGGCCAGGTCGCGCATGCTGGCCGACGGCTCCACCCGGTAGGGCTCGAACAGCCCGTGGTCGACGTCCATCGCCTCGTCGATGAAGGTGGCGACGGGGCCGGTACAGACGTGGGCGTCGGAGTACGCGCGGATCTTCTCCGGCCACGCCGTCTTGATCGACAACCAGCGGGTCACGGTGACCAGGCCGCCCAGCCAGCCCTCCCCCTCGCCGTGCCGGTTGCTCAGCCAGAACAGCTCCCACGGGATCTGGTAGCCGGAGTCGTCCCAGATGACCAGCTTCAGGTCGCCGCCGTGGCGGTGCAGGCGTTCGTTGAGCCACAGGGTGAGCTCTGTCATCGGGCGCGACCAGGTCTGCATGAACTCCAGCACGTTCACCGGCAGCACCCCGCCGGGGGCGACCAGGGCGGCCAGGCTCAGGGCCGGCTTGCCGTACACCTCGCCGAGCCGTTCCGTCTGGGCGCAGCAGCAGGCGCCGCGCAGGATGAACCCCTCGCTGACCGGAGTGACCACGAGCAGGGCCGTGCCGGACGGCAGCCCGCCGGAGACGTCAGCCCGCGCCGCCTCGAACGTCCGCGCCGCCCCGCCGCCCTGCTCCGCTGCCGTGGTGGTCCGTTCCGGCGGTACCGCTCCACGCACGGGGGCGGCCAGTGGCGGGGCCCGGCCGCCACCGAGGATGGTCCGCAGCAGACCACGGCGATCAGCCATCGCGACCCGCCCCCGGAAGCAGGGTGGCGCGGAGCGCGTCGGCCAGGTCGGCGGTGAGGTGGGCGGCGGTGCGTGGTCCCGGGTCGAGCACGAGGCTGCGCACCCGGTTCAGGCGGCCGATCTTGCGGGCGACCTCCAGCGCGTCCTCCACGCCCTCACGCCCGACCCGCTCCGGCCGCCGCCGGGACCTGCTCGCCGCCAGCGGCACGTTGCCCCGGCCGTCGGTGACCACGATGAGCAGCGCGTCGGTGACCGCGGCATTGCCCTGCTGGGTCTCACGCTGCAGCGTCTCGGCGACCAGGCTGAGCCCGTGCGCCAGCGGGGTGGCCCGCCCGGGACGGCGTTCGAACGCGGCCGCCACCCGAGGGTCCAGCAGGCTGCGCGCGGTGAACGCGGCCGCGCACAACTCGTCCGCCGCGTCCGCGTCGCCGACCTCCACGACGCTCACAGTGGCCCTGGCCGCATACGCCCAGCGCAGATAGGGCCCGATCGCGTCATACCACTCCCCTTGCCGCCCAGAGGTGTGGTCGAGCACCAGCGCGAGCAGCCGACGAGGCTGCGGGGCCCGCCGATGACTGCGCAGGTCGGAAGCGGTCAGATGCAGCGGATGCGCGGAGCGGACATGACCGGGCCCGCAGCGCCGCGCCTGCTGCGTGGCGGCCTTCAGCAACGTCGGCACGACCGCGATGTCCCGCACCTCGTGAGCCTGCCGGTCACCGATCACATGCCCGTGCCCCCACGTGCCCGGCAGCGCCCGCTGCCAGACGAGCGTGAGCGTGCTCGGCGCGCGCCCGTCCCCAACCTCGTCTTCCGGGTACGGCGAGCCCGGCCCGCCGACGGCGTCAGGAACGTCCGGCGCCGCCACGACCACCGGCGCCAGCCGCTCCGGCTCATCACGCACCCGCCCGGCGGCATCCCCCGCCCGCTCAGCCGGAAGGGCCCGCGGCACGGCAAGCTCCTGCCCAGCCCGCCGAACCACCCGCTCTCCAGGCACCGGCGCAGCGACCACCTCCGGCGCGGCGAGCAACCCCATGACCCGAGCCGCGACGTCCACGTGCTCGGCCAGCACGGTGTCCGCCCCGGCCAGCGCCGCCATCCCCCGCGCCAGCCGAGCCAGCCCCAGATCCCGCCGAGCCCCCCGCGCATGCCCCGCCAGCACCTCAACCACCCGCCCCGCGGCCCCCGCCGACAGATCAGGCAACGCTCGCCCCGCGAGTGGAAGAGCCTCCAAGGCGTCGAAGCGGGCTGTGCTCAGGTTCGCGGCGTCGACGCGGATGGCGAAGCGGTCCAGCACGTGGGGGGAGACGCGCCCGACGTCCTCCCGCCGACAGGCGGCGAGCCACCGGTCCTCGGGCCGCCACGACACCTGCTGACCGGTCCGTTCGAGGTGGGCGACCTCCGCGCCCACCAGCATCACGGCGGCCCTGGCCGCGGCGGTGCTCATCGTGGCCAGGTCCGGCACCGCGACCACCCCGGCCGGCCGCCCGTACCCGGCCACCAGCCCGTCCACCACCCACGACCGCCCACCGGGCGCCGGCCGCAGCCGTGCCCACAGGTCCTCCTCGGTGGCGGCCGAGCCGAGCACCCGCACCTGCCGCCCCTCACCGAGCAGCCCCGCCAGCCGGCCGGCCACCTCCACCAGCCGATGCGGCGCCAGGTCCAGCAGCAGGATCCCGCCGAGCCGACGGTCCAGCGCGGCACAGGCCAGCACGGCGTCGATCCGCTCCCGGTCGTTCACGGCCCCGACAGGACCTTCCGAAGGCGTCGCGCGTCCTCGCCGGTCCACGCGATGCCCTCGCCGTAGGCCACTTCCCGCCGCCGATGCATGATCGCGTACGGCGCCACGCCCGCGACGTCCTCCTCGCCCACCCCTTCGCGCCCCTCCAGCGCGGCCAGGGCGCGGGCCGCCTGCGCCATCACGATCTCCCCCCGGTGCCCGGCCAGCTCGAACTCGGCCGCGATCCTGGCGCACAGGATCGTCAGCTCCTCGCGCACCGGCATCCCCCTGGCCGCCTCCCTGGCGGCGGCGATCCGCTCGCGGTGCGCCCGGTCCAGCGCGGCGCCGTCCTCCAGCCAGCCGGAACGCTCCTTGGCGCGCTCCACGTCGAAGCGCAGAACGGTCTTCAGCACCTCGTTCCTGGTCTCCGCGCTGGTCTCGGCCGAGATCGGCACCAGCAGGCCGAAGCGGTCGAGGAGCTGGGGCCGGAGTGTTCCCTCCTCCGGGTTCATGGTCCCGACCAGCGTGAACGTCACCGGTATCGCCGGCTTGTCCAGCCCCTCGCGCTGGACGACGAGCAGGCCGGTGGAGACGACGTCGAGGATCAGGTTGACGATGTGGTCGTCGAGCAGGTTCACCTCGTCCACGTACAGGACGCCCTGCTCGCCCGCCTGCTCCAGCAGCCCCGGCTGCTCCTCGGTGTCGCCGCGCATGAGGGCGTCGATGCGCAGGCCGCCCATGACCCGGTCGTCGGTGGCGTTGATCGGCAGGGTCACGGGCAGCTCGCCGTACATCATGCGGGCGAAGGAGCGCACGGCGGTCGACTTGGCGGTGCCGCGCTCGCCGCTGATGAGGATGCCGCCGACGGACGGCATCACGTAGGCGATCTCCAGGCCGCGGCGCAGGGCCTCCTGGCCGACGAGGTAGCTGTAGGGCAGCAGCGGGTGGCGCTCAGGCATCGCGGTTCCAGCGCAGGGTGATCTGGAGCTGGGCGCCCTGGGTGAATTCGGCGATCATCGCGCCGACCTTCGCGTCGAGTTTCACCTGGAACTGCACCTCGACCTCGTCGGGGCGCACGCCGTCCGGCATCGCGTCCATCTTGGCCTTGATCTCGCCGGCACACGACTGGACGAGGTCCATCGCCTCGGCGAACAGCGGCCTGGCCAGCTTGACCACGCGTTCTCTGGCGCCGCGTACCTGCTCCTCGTCGTAGAAGTCGCCGGCGTCCGTGCCGTCCGAGGGCAGCTCGATCTGGATGGCGCCCGCGTCCGCCGTGCCTTCTACCGAGACCACGACCACGGCTGCTCCTTGGGGGGCGGAGAAACACGATGATCACATTCTACGGCTGCCGCCCCGGTTTATCCGCGAAACAGATTTGGCCCAATGAGAAAGAGGGAAAATGGCGCTTATATCAGGCTAAGTCTGGCCATTAGTGTGCCTGCATGTCACGGATCGTCCCACCTCCCGGGCCTGCCCGCACCCTCGCGCTGGCACAGCTCACCAACTCCCTGGGCGACGGCGCCTTCTACGCCTCCTCCGCCCTGTTCTTCACCCGGGTCGTCGGCCTCTCGGCCGCACAGGTAGGCGTGGCGCTCACCGTGGCATGGGCATGCGGCATGCTGGCCGGAGTGCCGCTGGGACACGTGGCCGACCGCTGGGGCCCACGCCGCACCGCAGTAGTACTGGCGGTGGCGACCGCGCTGGCCCTCAGCGCCTTCCTGGTGGTGCGCGCCTACCCGCTGTTCATCCTCGTAGCCTGCCTCTACGCCTGCTGCCAGGGCGGACTCACCTCCGCCAGGCAGGCGCTGCTGGCCGGGCTGGTGCCCCCGGAGGAGCGCACCGCCGTCCGCGCCCACCTGCAGTCGACGCTGAACGCCGGCCTGGCGGTGGGCGCCGGAATCGGCGGGCTGGCACTCTCCTTCGACACCGCCCCCGCCTACCTGACCGTCTTCGCCCTGGACGCCATGGCCTTCCTGCTCGCCGCACTCATGCTGCGCCGCCTACCAGAGATACAGCCGACCCCCGCCACCCCGGCCGGGAGTCGCGAACCAAGCCTGGCCGTACTGCGCGACCGCCCATACGCACTGATCACCTTCCTCAACGCGATCATGTACCTGAACATGCCACTGCTGAGCCTCGGCCTGCCGTTGTGGATCGTAGAACGCACCGAAGCCCCCAAACCCGTGGCCGCCGCGCTACTCATGGTGAACATGCTCTCAGTAGTGATCTTCCAGGTACGGGTGGCCCGCCAGGTAACCGACCTCCCCAGCGCCGCGAAGGTGGCCGCCCGCTCAGGCTGGATCTTCCTGGCCGCCTGCCTGGTGTACGCGGTATCCGGAGCCCACATCGCCCCGTGGGTGGCAGTGGCTGTGCTGGTGGCCGCAGCCCTGATCCAGGTATTCGGCGAGATGATGCAGGGAGCCGCAGCCTGGGAACTCGGCTTCACCCTGGCCCCAGCCGACAAGCAAGGCCAGTACCAGGGCTTCTTCGGCATGGGCCCGCAGATAGCCCGCATGCTGGGCCCAGTGCTCATGACCACACTCCTGATCGGCTGGGGCACAGCAGGCTGGCTAGTCCTGGGCGCCCTCTTCCTGACAGCCGGCCTAGCCATGGGCCCCGCAGTCCGCCACGCCCAACGCACCCGCGAAACCCTCACCCCCCACCCCTGAAGCACGGTCTTCCACGTCGGCGCGCTTCGATCGTGCCCGCCTTCGGCGCGGCCTGCGCGCATCATGAGCCGCGAAGGTCGGGGGCATCCTGGGTCAGTCGAGGATGAGCATGAAGTGTTCCTTGCCGTCGTGCACGACCGTGCCCGCGTGCCGGAAGCCGACCTTCTCCAGCAGCCGCACCGACCCTGTGTTGCCCTTGTACGGGTCGGCGTGCAGCGGGCGGGCCTTTTCCTCCTGCAGGTAGAGGGTCAGCGCCCGGGTGCCGACGCCCTTGCCCCAGTGCTCGCGCCCCAGCCAGTAGCCGACGAAGCGGCGGCCCTCGTCGGTCCAGGACACGATGTTGCCCGCCGTGACCCCGTCCACGGTGACGGTCCTGACCATGGAGTCGGGGTCGCCGAGGATGTTGGTCTGCCAGTGGTTCATGAACCGCTCGCGCGGACGGGCGGGGAAGTTGGCCAGCGCGTTGGCCTCCGCGTCGTACTCCTGCTCGAAGAACACCTCGAGGTCGGCCTGCTCCACGGCGCGAAGCCGTACGTCTACGCTCATGACGAGGGAGTCTGGCACCCGCGACCGACAATTCAGGGACGCTGGTCGGTGGGGATCGTGGCGCTGACCACGAACCCTCCCTGCCCGTCGTCCTCGGCCGCGAACACCCCGCCCAGCAGCGTCACCCTGCGGCGCAGCCCGATCAGCCCCATCCCTGAACCCGTCGCCGCCAGTGAAGGCGAGAGCGAGGGGTGGGGCGGCTGGTTGTGGACCTCGACCTCCACCCGGTCACCCCGGTAGGAGAGCGTGACCGTCACCGGCGCGCCGGGCGCGTGCTTGCGGGCGTTGGTCAGCGACTCCTGAACCACCCGGTACGCCGCCCGCGCCACCACGGCGGGCACCTCGGCAGCATCCCCGGAGACCGAAAGCGTCACCCCCTCCCCTGAGACCAGCTCGGCCAGATCACCCCCGGTGTCCCGGTCCGGCGGCCGTCCGCCGACGCTCTTGCCGGGCAGTTCGTCACCGGCGACCACCTGCATCAGCTCGCGCAGTTCGTTGAGCGTGCGCGCCCCGGCCCGGCGGATCTGGTCGGCCGCGGTGCGGACCGGCTCGTCGCGGGCGGTCACGCGCAGCGCCTCGGCGTTCAGGACGATCTCGGTGACGTGGTGGGTGACGATGTCGTGCATCTCGGCGGCCAGCCGCCGCCGTTCGGCGACCTCGGCGCGTTCGGCCAGCAGGTGGCGTTCGGCGTCGGCCAGTTCGGCCCGCCGCCGCAGCGATCTGACCAGTTCGTAGCGGGTCTTGAGCCAGAGCGCGACGACGGCGGGCAGCGCGGTGGCCGACAGGGAGAAGTACAGCGCGGTCCACGTCGGCGCCCAGATCGGGATGGCCAGCAGGGCCAGCGCGGCGGCGAAGGCGAACGCCTGACGCCACGGCAGCAGGTACACCAGGAACGACACCACCAGCGGCGCCGCCACCGGGGCGAACACCTGCGTGGCGCCGGTGCTCATGGCCAGCGCCGCCGTGGCGGCCAGGGTGAGCGTGCCGACGGTACGCGGGAGCCGTACCACGCCGAGAAGACAGACGTCGACCAGGAGGTTCACGACCAGCTCGGCCACCTGACCGCTGCCCGCGAACAGGAGGACCTGCGCGATCGCGCACAGAACGGCCGCGCCGCAGGAGGCCAGCACCAAGGTACGGCGATCGCTCCCGGTGAGGTCGGGCCTGGTCACGGCGGGTCACCGTCACCCGGCAGCAGCCCCGCCCGGTGGGCCAGCAGCGCGGCCTGGGTGCGATGGGTGAGGCCGAGCTTGGTCAGCAGCCGCGAGACGTAGCTCTTCACGGTCGTCTCCGACAGGAACAGCCGTTGCGCGATCTCCGGGTTCGTGAGCCCTTCGCCGAGGCAGACGAGGACCTCGCGTTCGCGTTCGGCCAGTTCCTCGATCCTGGCGCGGGCGCTCTCGCCGCGCTCCGACTGGGTGACCAGCCGTCGCGCGGCGATCGGCGACATGACCACGTGC
The DNA here is from genome assembly GCF_014203235.1 of Nonomuraea endophytica. Taxonomy (GTDB): domain Bacteria; phylum Actinomycetota; class Actinomycetes; order Streptosporangiales; family Streptosporangiaceae; genus Nonomuraea; species Nonomuraea endophytica. The sequence goes on from NZ_JACHIN010000015.1 coordinate 194,189, forward strand.
CCGTCGGCCGCGACTCTGATGAGGTTGAGCAGGTCCTCGGCGGGCGTGGTCTTGACCAGGTATCCGCTCGCCCCGGCGGCCAGCGCGGCGCGCACGTGGGTGTCGGAGTCGAAGGTGGTCAGCGCGATCACGGTGGGCGGGTCGGCCAGGGCGGCGATCTCCCTGGTGGCCGTGACGCCGTCGACGCCGGGCATCCGCAGGTCCATGAGCACCACGTCGGGCCGCCCTCGCAGGACTTCCTCGACCGCCTCGGCCCCGTCGCGCGCCTCCCCCACGACCTCGATCTCCCGGCTGGAGCCGAGGATGGTCCGCAGGTGGCCGCGTACCATCGGGTCGTCGTCGACGAGCAGCACCCTGATCACGCCTGCCGAGTCTGTCATCACCCCAGTGTCTCTCTCCAGAACAATGTCCCGCTCCAGAAGCCGCACCGGTGCGCCCGGTCCAGGTCGACGGGGCCGAGGCCGCCCTGGTCGGCCGGTTTGAGGCTGACGGCGCGCTCGCCGGTGAAGGCGGGCCAGCCGGTCGGCCGGCCGGTGCGGGCGAAGGAGGTCCAGGCGGCGATCATCTGGTCGGCCAGGCGCCACTGCCCGCCGGTGAAGTCGTCCCAGGGGTGCCCGCCCAGGTCGAACAGGTACGGCAGCTCGCTGGCATGCTGGGCCCCCGGCGGGAAGCCGGCCGGCACCCGCCCGATGTTGGGCGCCTTCTCGTCGGCGAACTCGTAGGCGTAGACCCGGGTGTGCTCGGCCATCTCCCGGTCCGCCCACAGCGTCGGGCAGGCCCAGGCCCGGTCGCTGGCCACGGTGGCCCAGGCCAGGGCGGGGCTCCGGTAAGCCGACAGCGGGTACTTCTTCATCGCGGCCTCGGCGTGCTTGCCGAAGGCGCCCTTCATGAGCTGCGGGTAGTTCTCCGCCGTCACCGGGAACCCGGCCTGGGCGGCGCCGGAGACGAAGCCGTTGCCCTCGTCCCTGGTGCCGCCTGACAGCACCGGGATCTTCAGGAACCTGCCCCGGCGCAGCGCCTCGGCCGGTTCGCCGGGCAGCAGCGGCGTGCCGTACGCGAGACTGCTGGAGAAGCTCTCGTTGACCGGCATGAGCGCAGCGGCGGGCTTGTCCCGCAGGCACTGAAGTTCCCGGCCCGCCGGGCAGCCCAGTTTCCTGGCCGCCTCCAGGCCGGTGGCGTGGTTGGCCTTCAGCGGGACATACGGCGTGAAGGTGGGCATGCCGGGGATCGGCAGGTAGGTGCCGCTGACCCACTCCAGCATGCAGGAGCCGGACTGGATGATCGCCCGGTCGGCCAGCCCGCGCGCGGCCGGGGAGGTGAGCAGGGCGCAGGTGCTCATCCCGCCGGCCGACTCCCCGAACAACGTCACGTTGCCCGCGTCCCCGCCGAAGGCCGCGGCGTTGCGCTTGGTCCAGCGCAGCGCCTCAAGCTGGTCGGCCAGGCCGAAGGTGCCGGATCCGGCCAGGCCCGGCAGGCCGAGGTAGCCGAACGCGCCGAGCCGGTAGTTGACCGTCACCACCATGACGCCGCCCTTGGCGGCCAGGCGGCGGGCGTCGTAGGCCGCGCCGGAACCGGTGGTGAAGCCGCCCCCGTGAAGCCACACCATCACCGGCAGCCGCTTGCCCGAACGCTTGGCCGGGACGGTGACGTTGACGAACAGGCAGTCCTCCGCGCCGACCTGCTTGCCCGCCTCCGTCTGCGTGCACTGCTCGCCCGGCTTGGTGGCGTCGGCCACGCCCGCCCACGGCTCGGCCCTGACGGGTTCCTTCCAGCGCAGCGGGCCGACGGGCGGGCGCGCGTACCTGATGCCGCTGAAGGTGGTGACCGCGGCCTCGGTCTGGCCGCGGATCCGGCCGGAGTCCAGCTCGACCACGGTGGGCTCGGGGGCCGCGGCGTGCGCGGCCCCCGAGACGAGGAGCAGACAGAGCCCCGCGAGCAGGGACGATCTCATGACGACTTCCTTCCGAACGCCGTTGGGACCGCCACCGTACGATCGGCGCCACGGCCCCCGGCACCTGCGGAAGTTGCGACCAGGCGACCGGAAGTTGTCAGAGGCGCGGGTCCACCGGCTCGGTCTCCATCGCCAGCACGGCGAAGACCGGCTCGTGCACGCGCCACATCGCCTCACCGTCGGCCAGCCGCGACAGCGCCTCCAGCCCCAGCGCGTGCTCACGCAGGGCCAGCGACCGCTTCTTGCCGAGGAAGCGCCGGCGCAGCACCTCCAGCGTCTCGGTGTAGTCCGGGCCGTAGATGATGCGCAGGTACTCCCGCCCGCGCACCTTGACGCCGGGCTGCACCCGGCCGGGCGTGTACACGGCGGGCTTGACCACCATGCCCTCGCCACCGGCCGCCGTCAGCGACTCCCACCACGCCGTCGCCGTCGCGCGCGAGTCGTCCGAGTCCAGCGACACGAACACGTGCCTGGTCGGCGTGATCAGCTCGGAGTCCAACCGGCCCAGCGCGGACAGGTGCCACGCGTGCGGCTCCAGCGCGGTGTTGCGGCCGCTCTGCCCGTCCCCGCAGGCCAGGATCTGGAACGGCGCCAGCCGTACCCCCTCCAGACCGTCCACGGGCCAGCAGTAGCGCGCATAAGCCTCGCGGAACCGGGCAGCGTTGTCCTCACGGCGCCGGGTGCGGTCCAGCAGGCCGCTCACATCCAGGCCGCGCCCGGCCGCCGTCTCCAGGACCGAGGTGGCCATGGGCAGCGCCGTGCGCGCCGCCGCGCCGACCGAGGCGTACTGCGACTTGATCAGCTCGCCCGCCTTCGCCGACCACGGCAGCAGCTCGCAGTCGAGCACCACCCAGTCGGCGCCGAGCTCGTCCCACAGCGGCGCCACGGCCGCGCGCAGCCGCTCCACCAGGGGCGCGGTGTCGTCAAAGAAGCGCCGCCCGGTGCGCGTGAAGATCTCGCCCGCGCTGCCGTCCGTCACGCCGAAGCGCGCCGCCGCCGCCTCGGGAGTCCTCGCCAGTACGGCTACCGCCCGCGAGCCCATGTGCTTCTCCTCGCACACCACCTCGGTGACCCCGGCGGCGGCGAACTCCTCGAACGCCTGCGCCGGGTGCTCCAGGTAGCCGTCGAGCTTGGAGGTCTCCGGCGGCGCCATGGTCGGCGGCAGGTAGACCAGCCAGCGCGGGTCCACCGCGAAGCGGCTCATGACCTCCAGCGCCGCGGCGGCGTTGGTGTCGAACACCTTGACCCGCGGGCCGAAGCGGGTCTCGACGTAGCGGGTGCCCTGGACGTCGTTGATGTCGAGCTGGCCGGGATCGCGGGTGTGGCCGCCGCCGAGCGGCTTGACCGAGGCGTACCAGACCTGCTCGGCGGGCACCGAGACGAGCTCGCGCGACGGGTAGCGCATCGCGGTCAGCTCGCCGCCGAACACCACGCCGGTGTCGAGGCAGATCGTGTTGTTGACCCACTCCGGCTTCACGGTCGGGGTGTGGCCGTAGACGACCATGGCCCGGCCCCGGTACTCCTCGGCCCACGGGTAGCGGACGGGCAGGCCGTACTCGTCGGTCTCGCCCGTGGTGTCGCCGTAGAGCGCGAACGCGCGCACGCGGCCGGAGGCGCGCATGTGGTAGGCCTCCTTGAGACCGGCGTGCGCCACGACCAGCTTGCCGTCGTCGAGGACGTAGTGGCTGAGCAGGCCGTCCATGAACGTCCGCGCCCGCTCGACGAACTCCGGGTCGCTCGCGGCGAGCTGGTCCAGCGACTCCTGCAGGCCGTGCGCGACGCGCACCTTGCGGCCGTTCATCGCGCGCACGAGCTTCTGCTCGTGGTTGCCCGCGACGCAGATGGCGGTGCCCGCCTCGACCATGTCCATGACGATCCGCAGCACGCCGGGCGTGTCGGGGCCGCGGTCGACCAGGTCGCCCACGAAGACCGCGGTGCGGCCCTCCGGGTGGTGCGTGCCCTGCCAGCCCAGCTCGGCCAGCAGGCTCTCCAGCTCCGCGCGGCAGCCGTGCACGTCGCCGATGATGTCGAACGGCCCGTGCAGGTGCCGCAGGTCGCTCCACGCCTTCTCGTAGGTGACCTGCGCGTTCTCGATCTCGTCGAGGCCGCGCAGCACGTGGACCTTCCTGAAGCCGTCCCGGTTGATCTTGCCGAGGGAGCGGCGCAGGTCCTTGCGCTGCCGGATGACGACGCCGGCGCCGAAGTCGCGGTCGGGCCGCGACTCGTTGCGCGCGATCGCCACCTCCTCGGGTACGTCGAGGACGACGGCGTCGGCCAGCACGTCATGCTGCCTGGCCAGCTCGATGAGGCTCTTGCGGGCCTGGTACTGCACGTTGGTGGCGTCGACCACGGTGAACAGGCCGCGGCTGAGCCGTACGCCCACGATGTGGTGGAGCAGGTCGAAGGCGGCGGGGGTGGAGCTCTGGTCGTTCTCGTCGTCGGAGACGAGGCCGCGGCAGAAGTCGGAGGAGATGATCTGCGTCCGCTTGAAGTGCTTGGCGGCGAACGTCGACTTCCCGCTGCCCGAGACCCCCACCAGCACCACGAGGGACAGTTCGGGAACGCTAACCACGAGTGAATACCCCCATCTGAGTCGAGGGCCCCAGCTCGGGATCCTCCTCGCCGACCGGCCTGATGCCGACGGTGTAGCCGAACCGCTCGCACACGCTCGCGCACCAGGCGGCGAACTCCGCGCGCGTCCACTCGAAGCGGTGGTCTCGGTGGCGCAGGCCGTCCAGGAACTCGTAGCGCACGTTGTACTCGACGTTCGGCGTGGTCACGAGCACGTGCTGCGGCTTGGCCGCGCCGAACACCACCCGCTCAAGCGCGGCCAGCCTGGGCGGGTCGACGTGCTCGACGACCTCCATGAGCACCGCGGCGTCGTAGCCCGCGAAGCGCTTGTCGGTGTAGGTCAGCGCGCCCTGGAACAGGGTGAGCCTGGCCCGCTTGCTATCGGACATGCGCTCCAGGCGCAGCTTGCGGGCGGCGATGGTCAGCGCCAGCGGCGAGACGTCCGCGCCCGCGACCCGGGTGAACCGCGGCCTGGCCAGCAGCGCGCCGACCAGCTCGCCCTGGCCGCAGCCGAGGTCGATCACGCTGGTGGCGCCCAGCTCCTCCAGGGTCGCCAGGACCGCCTCGCGGCGCAGCACGTTGAGCGGCCGCTGCTTCACCCTCTCCGGCTCTCCCGCGTGAGACTCCGGCGTCTCCGTCGTCTCGTGCGCCTCCGGTGTCTCGTGCGTCTCCGGCGTTTCTGCCAGGGCCTCCTCGGTCTCGGCAGCCACCGCCTCGTCGGCGGCGGTCTCGTCCGGCGCCGCCTCCTCCGACACCGCGGGCTCCAACTGCTCCTCGGTCTCGTCGCCGAGCTCGGCCAGCCGGGCCAGCGCCGAGCGGGCCAGCGTCCAGCGCCGCCCCAGGTACCGGCGGGCGATCACGCCGCGCAACGGGTGCTCGCGCAGCCATCCCTCACCGGCCCGCAGCAGCTTGTCCACCTCGTCGGGCGCGACCCAGTAGTGCTTGGCGTCGTCGAGCACCGGCAGCAGCACGTACAGCTGGTTGAGCGCGTCGGCCAGCCGCAGCGTCCCGCGCAGCGTCAGCCGCACGTACCGCGAGTCGCCCCACTCGGGAAAACCCTCGTCCAGCGGTACGGCCCGCGCCTCCACCGCCCACCCGAGCGGCTCGAACACTCCGCGGGCCAGATCGGCCCCGCCCCTGCAGACCAGCGCGACCTCCAGCGGCAGCGGCGTACCCGGCAGCTCGGGCCGGGCCTTGCACCGGCCGGCCCGCGCCGTCCTGAACACGTCGGCCAGCGCCACCGCCATCAGCGACGACGCGGCGTACGGCCGGTCGTTGACGTACTGCGACAGGCTGAAGTCGGGCGAACTCTTGCCGGTCGACCTGACCAGCGCCACCGGGTCCACTTCCAGGAGCAGGGCCACGGTGCACCGTCGCTCGTTCGCCTCTGGATAGAAGACCGTCGCCGTTCCCGTCGATTGACGGAACTCCTGCACCCGATCGGGATGCTTGTGCAGCAGGAAGCCCAGGTCAGTGGCCGGCTCGGCGGTGGTCGAGATCGTCAGTAGCACTCCGGAAGTCTGACTTATCCGGTACGGGCGGCGCCAATCAAAATCGCCGCCCGGTGCCGGCGGCCCTACACGTGGGGCAGGATCTCGGCGGCGATCAGGTCCAGATGGTCGAGGTCGTTCAGGTCCATGACCTGCAGATACACGGTCTCGGCGCCCACCTTGGAGAACTGCTCCAGCTTGCCCAGCACCTCCGGCGGCGTCCCGGCCAGGCCGTTGGTGCGCAGCTGGGCCAGGTCGGTGCCGATCGCCCGGGCCCGGCGCTCCAGCCCGGCCTGGTCGGCGGCCACGCAGACGGTCTGGGCCACCGACATGCGCACGGTGCGACCGGCCGCGTCGGCGGCCTGCCGTACCGTGTCGAAGTAGGTGCCGGTCTCGTCCACGGTGCGGAAGGGCACGTTGAACTCGTCGGCGTACGTCGCGGCGAGGCGGGGCGTGCGCTTGGCGCCGAAGCCGCCGATGATGATCGGCGGGCGCGGGCGCTGCGCCGGCTTGGGCAGCGCGGGCGAGTCCTTGAGCTGGTAGTGGGCGCCGTCGAAGGAGTACGGGCCCTCGGCCTCCCACAGGCCGGTGACGATCCGCAGCTGCTCCTCGAACCGGTCGAAACGCTCCCCGACCGGCGGGAACGGGATGCCGTAAGAGGTGTGCTCGTTCTCGTACCAGCCGGTGCCGAAGCCGAGCTCGACCCGGCCGCCGCTCATCTGGTCGACCTGGGCGACGCTGATCGCCAGCGGGCCGGGCAGGCGGAAGGTCGCGGGCGAGACCAGGGTGCCGAGACGGATGCGGGAAGTCTCCCTGGCCAGGCCCGCCAGGGTGATCCAGGCATCGGTGGAGCCGCTGCCCGGATCGCCCTGGCCGATGCGCTGATAGTGGTCGGAACGGAAGAACGCGTCGAACCCCAGCCGCTCGGTGGCCTGCGCGACGGCCAGCAGCTCGTCGTAGGAGGCGCCTTCCTGCGGTTCGGTGAAGATCCTCAACTTCATAGGCCCATTAAATCCGGAGAACGGCCTCGCGCCCGCGTGTAGCCTTGCTAGTTTCACTTTCGGTAGCCGCCCCGCCACGAAGGGTTGCTTATGCCGAACAGCCGGCACAAAAGAGAGCCGGGCACTCCCCCGCGCTCCATCGTGATGGCGGCCGCCCTGGCCCTGGCCGCAGCCACCGGCGTGGCCGTATGGCTGCTCCCGGCCCGCGCCACCCCCGAGACCCCGGTGGCCGCCCCCGCCGCCAAGCCCCCGCCGCCCACGGTCACCGCCACCCCGCGCCCCTTAGCCGCCGAGGGACCCAGCGCGTTCCTGGCGTTCGTCGACACCGCCCGCACTCCCGAGTTCAACCTGCCCGACCACAGCCGCCGCACCGGCGTGCGCTGGTACGCGCTCGGCCACGTGGTCTCCGGCGGCGAAGGCTGCGTGCCCAAGTGGGGCGGCAAGCTCGACCCCGGCAGCAACCCGGTCGCCAACCGCATCGGCCGGCTGCGCGCCGGCGGCGCCGACGCCGGCCTGTCCTTCGGCGGCCCCGCGGGCAGGGAACTGGCCGACGCCTGCGACGGCACCACCTCGCTCACCGCCGCCTACCGCCGGGTCGTGAGCGCGTTCGGCGCCCGCTTCGCCGACTTCGAGATCCGCGACAGCGCCAACGCCGACGTGGTGCTGCGCCGGGCCAGGGCGCTGCGCGCGCTGCAGCAGGAGCGGCCGCTGCACCTCACCTTCACCTTCCCGCTGGGGCCCGGCGGGCTGTCGGAACGCGACACGGCCCTGCTCAAGCTCACCCACGACGCCGGCGCCCGGATCTCCACGGTCAACCTGCTGGCCGCCATCGAGCCCCGCGACGCGCCCGAGGGCCGGATGCGGCGGGTGGCGGAAGCCGTACGGGCGGCTCATGGGCAGATCGCGCGGACGCTGGGCATCGCCGACCCCGCCCAGGCGTGGCGGAGCGTCGCGCTCACCTCGGTGCTGGTCAGCGCCGACGACCTCGGCGAGATCGACGCGCGCAAGCTGACGACGTTCGCCGCCCGCTACGAGCTGGCCTGGCTGTCGCTGCGCGGGGCGGCTCCGTCCCAGTCCGTGTCCCGTATCCTCTGGCGCACCCGTGCGTGAACTATAGGATTCAGCGCGTCAGGGGGTATTTGTCGGAGGAGGAGCGTTTGATGGCGGCCCGGCCGGAGCTGGCCAGAAAAGTGCTGCTCTACTGGATGGACGGCATGATCGCGTTCATCGCGGTCGCCTTCACCTTCATGCTGATCGGCCTCACCGCCATGGGCACGCTCTCGCGGGAGCGCGCGATCCTCGTCGGGGTGCTGCTGCTGACGCAGTTCGCCGTCTTTCCCTTCATCCTGCGCGCCGCCTACGACGACAAGCCCAGACCCACCGTCCTGCTGGCCGTCTCCGGCATGGTCATGCTGGTCTCGATCACGCTCATCCCGCCCGGCCTCGGCACCAGCACCTGGGAGATCGTCGCCGGTCTGTGGCTGGCCGGCCTGGCGATCAGCGTCCCCTGGCGGGTGAGCGTCGCCTTCGGTGTGGCACTCGCCGCCATCACCGTCCCCCTCGCCGTCTACGTCTCCAAGATAGCCCCGGTCTGGGCCCTGCTGGGGGAAGCCGTCACCCTGGTGATCACCCCGCTGGCCATGTGGTTGTGGGTGTGGCTCTGGCGCACGATCAAGGAGGCGCACGAGAGCCAGGAGGCCAAGTCCCGCCTGGCCGTCGCCGAGGAACGGCTGCGCTTCGCCCGCGACCTGCACGACCTGCTCGGCCACAGCCTGTCGGTGATCAGCATCAAGAGCGAGCTGGCGGCGAAGCTGTCGGCCAAGGACGCCGGCCGCGCCGCGGGCGAGATGTCCCAGGTCCGCGAACTGGCCGGCGGCGCGCTCGCCGAGGTCCAGGCCGCCGTCGAGGGCTACCGCTCGCTCGACCTGACGCTGGAGCTGGCCACCGTACGCGCCACGCTCGAAGCCGCCGGCGCCCGCTGCACAGTCGAGGCCAGCACCGACGACCTGTCCCCCGCCGCCCGCGCGCTGCTCGCGTGGGCGGTGCGCGAGGGCGCCACCAACATCCTCAAGCACAGTACGGCGACGCGCTGTGCCATCACCATCGACCGGGGCGTGCTGGAGATGCGCAACAACGGTGTGAAGGGCCCCCAGCGCACCACCGGCAGCGGCCTGCGCGGCCTGTCGGAACGGCTCACCGCCGCCGGCGGCACCTTCTCCGCCTCGGCCACGGACTCGGGCGAGTTCCTCCTGCGCGCGGCGGTCCCGGCATGATGCGGGCCAGCAAGCTCGACAGGATCCGGTGGCTGTTCCTGTACTCCAACGACTTCATCAACCTGACCGTCTTCTTCAGCCTGTTCCAGCTCATCTACGCCTGGCAGGAGAACTGGGCGCCCAAGCCCGTGCTCGTCGCCGCCATCGCGCTACTCGTGGCCTTCTACGCGCTGTCTACCCGGCCCCTGCGCATCGCCACCCGCGGCGGGCGGCGGCCCACCCTCCTGCTGGCCGTCGCCGGCGTCATCACGCTCGCCTTCGGCGCCTTCACCATGGTCTGGCTGGTGCCGGTGTGGCTCGGGATCGTCTCGCCGTTCCTGAGCAGGCGCGCCTTCTGGATCACGGCCCCCGTCGTCACCGGGGTGACCCTCGTGTACTCGGCCATCATCGGCGACCTGCCGTTCGTCATCATCATGGTGGTCCTGACGCTGATCGTCACCGGCGGCACCCTGGCCAACGTACGGATCTGGCGGATCGCCCAGGAAGCCCACGAAGGCCAGGAGGCCAAGGCGGCGCTGGCCGTGTCGGAGGAACGGCTGCGCTTCGCCCGCGACCTCAACGACCTGCTCGGGCAGAGCCTCGTCGACATCGGCGCCGGGGCCGGGCGGGCCGAGACCACGCTGGGCGTCGATCCGGCGCGGGCGGCGGCCGAGATGTTCGAGGTGCGGGACCTGGCCAGGAGGTCGTTGCGGGAGGTTCGCACCGCCGTACAGAACTATCGGGCGCTCGACCTCGGCGAGGTGCTCGCGAGCGTGCGCGCCGTGCTGGAGGCCGCGGACGTGCACTGCGCCATCGACGCCGACGACATCGACGACCTGCCCGCCGAGGCCCGCACGCTACTGGCCGCGGTCATCCGCGAGGGTGCCACCAACATCCTCAAGCACAGCACCGCCCAGCGGTGCACGATCACGATCAGGAATGGGGTGCTGGAGATGTCCAACGACGGGATCTCGCCCGACGCCGGCGAGCCCGGCGGGCTGCGCGGTCTGTCCCAGCGGCTGAGCGCGGCGGGCGGCACGCTGAGCGCCGGCGCCACCGACGGCGTCTACGTGCTGCGGGCCGCGGTATGACCACGCGTGTACTGCTCGCCGACGACGAACACCTGATCCGCGGCGCCCTGGCCGCCCTCCTCGACCTCGAGGACGGCATCGAGGTCGTCGCCCAGGTAGGCCGCGGCGACGAGGTCGTCCCAGCGGTACGTGCCCACAACCCCGACGTCGCCGTCCTCGACATCGAGATGCCCGGAATGGACGGCCTGACCGCGGCCGAGCAGATCAGCGACCAGTGCAAGATCGTCATCCTGACCAGCCTGGGCCGCCCCGGCTATCTGCGCCGCGCGATGGCCGCCGGAGTCAGCGGCTTCCTGGGCAAGGACGCCTCCGCCGAAGAGCTGGCCATGGCCATCCGCAAGGTGATGGCCGGCGGCCGCTACCTGGACGCCGAACTGGCCGCCGCCGCGATGGCCGCCGGCGACAGCCCCCTGACCGAACGCGAACGCGACGCCCTCCGCCTGGCCGGCGACGGCGCCCCCATCTCCCGCATCGCCACCGAACTCCACCTGACAGAAGGCACCGTCCGCAACTACCTGTCCAGCGCCATGACCAAACTCAACGCCCAGAACCGCCTGGAGGCCATCCGCACCGCCCAACGCATGGGCTGGCTGTAGCCCCGGTCCAAGGGTTGATGGCGCAGAATCCATGGCATGACGGTGATCGAGAAGTGCCTTGTGGCGGTCGCCACGAAGAATGGCCCGTGCCCTGGGCCATGGCCGGCGGCCTGGCCGCGGGCATCGCCGCCGCGGCCGGGCTGCGGGCGCTGATCATCCGATGGCGCCGGGCGCCGATCGAGCCGCCCGCCTAGGTCACCGCTTGACCAGGAGGGCCACGCACTCCACGTGGTGGGTCATGGGGAAGGCGTCGAAGGCGCGGAGGTCGGTGAGGGGGTAGCCGCGTTCGTCCAGCCAGGCCAGGTCTCGGGCCAGGGTGGCCGGGTCGCAGGAGACGTAGACGATCCGGCTGGCTTCCAGGGAGGCTATGCGGTCCACCACCTCGCGGCCCAGGCCTGAGCGGGGTGGGTCGACGACGACCAGGTCGGCGCGTTCGATCTGGAAGCGGTCCAACGCCTCCTCCACCCGGCCTCGTTCCACTCTGGCCTGGGGGAGGTCGCGGAGGTTGCTGCGGGCGTCGCGGACGGCGGCGGCCTCCGACTCGAGGCCGAAGACGGCGCCCTCGTCGCCCACCCGCTCGGCCAGCGCGGCGGCGAACAGGCCCACGCCGCAATACAGGTCCAGGGCCCATTCGCCGGGTTCGGGCTGGCCGTAGGTGAGGACGGCGTCCAGGAGGGTTTCGGCGGCCCCGGGGTGCACCTGCCAGAAGCCGCTGCCCGTCACCCGGAACTCACGGTCGTCGGCCCGCTCGTGCAGGTTGCCCGAGCCGTGGCGGGCGTCGCTGCGGCCTCTGCCCTGGTTGACGAGGATGGAGGCGTGGGCCTCCAGGTCGGGGACGGCCACCGTGCGGCGCGGGCGGGGGGCGATGACGACGTTGCGTTCGCCGCTCGACGACGCGATGACCTCCACGCCGGAGGCGCCCTTCCAGTTGTGCGCCTCGGCGCCCACCGCCTCCACCTCGGGGTGGGCGATGAGGCAGGCGTCGACGACCTCGATGTCGTGCGAGCGGTGGTGGCGGAAGCCGAGCTCGCCGTCGGGCGTGGCGGCGAACTGGACGCGGGTACGCCACCCGAGCCCGTCCCGCGCCCCGGGAACCTCCTCCACCACGATCTTGCGGTCGATCCCGGCCAGGCGGCGCAGCTGCTCGGCGACCACGTCGGCCTTCATGGCCCTCTGCGCCTCCAGCGTCGCGTGCTGCCAGTCGCACCCGCCGCACCGGCCGGGACCGGCGTACGGGCAGGGCGGCACGACCCGGTCGGGCGAGGCCTGGAGGATCTCGACGGCGTCGGCGCGCAGGAACCGGGTCGTCTCCTCGGTGACCCGGGCACGGACTCGCTCTCCGGGCAGTGCGTGGCGTACGAACACCACCCGCCCGTCATGGCGTGCCACGCACCAGCCGCCATGCGCGACCGGGCCTACCGTCAGCTCGAGAGTTGCCTGTTCCACAGCAATACAGCCTAGGCCCTCACCCGGCCGACTCCACCGAGCACCGCCTTAACTACGCTATGTAACCATGCATGCGGGGCGGGTGGTGCGGCGGCGGCTCGGGTTCGGGGGCACGCTGGCCGCCACGCTGTTCTTCTGCGCCTCGCTCACCCCGACGCTGCTGCCCAGGCCGTGGCTCATGCAGGGCGCGATGGGCGGGGTCACCGGCATCATCGGCTACGCCGTGGGCGCGAGCCTGGGTGCGATGGGACGGGCGCTGATCGGCTACCGGCCACCGGAGCGGTGGCGGGTGCTGGCCTGGCGGGTGCTGATCGTAGTCTGCGCGCTGCTGGCGGGCGTGACGCTGTGGTACAGCCTCGACTGGCAGGACGACCTGCGCGCGCTCATGGGGATGACCACGCGGATCACCTGGTTCCCGCCGGCGATCCTGGCGCTGAGCGTGGCGCTGTTCGTGCTCTTCCTGCTCCTGGCCCGGTCGGTACGGCTCGGCGGCCGCAAACTGATCACCTGGCTGGACCGCTTCGTCCCGGTGCCCATCGCCCAGGCCACCGGAATCGTCATCGTGGCCGCGGTCGTCGGCATCCTGGCCAACGACGTGCTGTTCTCGGGGTTCGTCAACACGGTCAACGACGCCTCGTCGGTCGCCAACGGCACCACCGATCCCGGGATTCGGCGGCCGGGTTCGGCGAAGGTGTCCGGCGGCGAGGGTTCGCTGGTGGGCTGGGAATCCCTGGGCCGCGAGGGCCGCAACTTCACCGGGACCGCGATCGCGACGCCACGGCTGCGCGCCTTCTCCGGCAAGCGGCCGGCCGAGCCGATCCGGGTCTACGTGGGCCTGCAGGCGGCGCCCACACCGGCGGCCCAGGCGGCGCTGGCCGTACGGGAGCTGGAAAGGACGGGCGCGTTCGCGCGCCCGGTACTCGCGGTGCTCGGGACGACGGGCACCGGCTGGGTGGACGAGCAGATCGCCGACAGCCTGGAGTACATGTACAACGGCGACAGCGCGATGGTCGCCCTGCAGTACTCCTACCTGCCGAGCTGGGTGTCGTTCCTGGTGGACCGCGGCAAGGCGGCGCGGGCGGGCAAGGAGCTGTTCGACGCGGTGCGAGCCCGGTGGGAACGGCTGCCGCCGGGCGAGCGGCCGCTGCTGGTCCTGTCAGGGGAGAGCCTGGGCAGCTTCGAGCTCGAAGGCGCCTTCCGCGACCTCGAGGATCTGGCGGCCAGGGCCGACGGGGCGTTGTTCGTGGGGCCGCCGGACGCCAACCCGATCTGGCGGGCGGTGACCGCGGGGCGCGAGCCGGACAGCCCGGTGTGGCGGCCGGTGTACGAGCAGGGCAGGACGGTGCGCTTCGGGCAGTACCCGGACGACCTGTCCTGGCCGCCGGGGCCGTGGGCGCGGCCGCGCGTGGTGTACCTGCAGAACGCCTCCGACCCGGTCGTGTGGTGGTCGACCGACCTCATCTACGCCAAGCCGGAGTGGCTGACCCCGCCGCGCGGGCCGGACGTCAACCCGCAGATGAACTGGTTCCCGCTGGTGACGTTCTGGCAGGTGCTGGGCGACATGTCGGTCGCGCTGAACGTGCCCGCCGGGCACGGCCACGTCTACGGCGCGAACGTGGTGGAAGGCTGGGCGGCCATCGCCGCGCCGGACGGCTGGAGCGCCGCCGACACCGCCCGCCTGCACGCGCTGATCAGCGCTCCTTCTTCCCCGTGAGCCGCTCGTCCTCGACGCCGTGGTGCCAGGGACGGCGCACGGAACCCGGCGCGAACGGCTCGGGACGGCCCGTGAGCCGGTCGGAGGAGTGCAGCTGCCACGGGACGCTGGTCACCATCACGCCCGGCTTGAACAGCAGGCGCGCCTTGAGCCGCAGCGCGCTCTGGTTGTGGAGCAGGTGCTCCCACCAGTGGCCGACGACGTACTCGGGGATGAAGACGGTGATGACGTCGCGGGGCGAACGGCGGCGCAGCGTCTTGACGTAGTCGAGAACGGGCTGGGTGATCTCCCGGTAGGGAGAGTCGAGCATCTTCAGCGGGACCGGGATGCCCCGCCGTTCCCAATCCTCCTGCAGGCGGCGGGCCTCGTCGCCCTCGACTCCGACGGTGATGGCCTCCAGCGTGGACGGGCGGGTGGCGCGGGCGTAGGCGAGGGCGCGCATGGTCGGCTTGTGCACCTTGGAGACGAGCACGATCGCGTGGTTGCGGGCCGGGAGCATCGACGGGTCGTACTCCTCGGTGATCTCCAGCTCGGCGGCGACGTTGTCGTAGTGGCGGCGGATCGCCTTCATCATCAGGAACAGGATCGGCATCGCGATGCACACGATCCACGCGCCGACCAGGAACTTCGTCAGCAGCACCACGATCAGCACCAGGCCGGTCATAATGCCGCCGAAGAAGTTGATCGTCCGCGAGCGGTGCATCTGGTGGCGTACCCGCGGATCGGTCTCGGTCTTCAGGTGGCGCGTCCAGTGGATGACCATGCCGGTCTGGCTGAGCGTGAAGGAGACGAAGACGCCCACGATGTACAAGTTGAGCAGGCGGCTCACGTCCGCCTGGAACCCCCACAGCAGCAGGCAGGCGCCCAGCGCCAGGATGACGATGCCGTTGGAGAAGGCCAGCCGGTCGCCGCGGGTGTGCAGCTGGCGCGGCAGGTAGCGGTCCTGGGCCAGGATCGAGCCCAGCACCGGGAAGCCGTTGAAGGCGGTGTTGGCCGCCAGGAACAGGATCAGCGCGGTCACCGCCGAGATCACCACGAACAGCACCGAGCCGCTGCCGAAGACCGCGTCGGCCACCTGGGAGATGATCGGCTGCTGGTAGTAGCCCTCGCCGGCCGGCTTGCCGTCGATGAGGATGTCCAGCGCCGGATGCTCCGACACCTTCACGCCGGAGACCAGGCCGAGCGCGATGATGCCGCCGAACATCGTGATCGCGACCAGGCCCATCATGAGCAGCGTGGTGGCGGCGTTCTTGCTCTTGGGCTTGCGGAAGGCGGGCACGCCGTTGCTGATGGCCTCGACGCCGGTGAGGGCGGCGCAGCCGGAGGAGAAGGCCCGCAGGATCAGGAAGGCGGCGGCGAAGGAGGTCAGGTTCGTCTGCTCGGCCACGATCCCGTAGTCGGCGGTGGGGGCCTTGATGTCGTCGCCGAGGACCAGCAGCCGGATGCCGCCCCAGACGATCATGCCGATGACCGCGGCCATGAACGCGTAGGTCGGGATGGCGAAGGCGGCGCCCGACTCCCTGATGCCGCGCAGGTTGACGACGGTGAGCAGAATGACGATGACGATGGCGACCATGGGCTTGTGCTCGGCCACGAACGGCACCGTCGCGCCCACGTAGTCGACGCCGTTGGCGACCGAGACGGCCACCGTCAGCACGTAGTCGACCATGAGCGCGCTGGCCACGGTCAGGCCGGCGTTCTTGCCGAGGTTCGTGGTGGCGACCTCGTAGTCGCCGCCGCCGCTGGGGTAGGCGTGGACGTTCTGCCGGTAGGAGGCGACGACCGTGAGCATCACGATGACGACCGCGATGGCCACCCAGGGACTGAAGTGGTAGAACGACACACCTGCCAGCGAAAGGATGACCAGAATCTCCTGTGGCGCGTAGGCCACCGAGGACAGGGCGTCACTCGCGAACACGGGGAGTGCGATGCGCTTGGGAAGCAACTGTTCATGCAGCTGACCGCTGCGCAGCGCCCTGCCGACCAGGACGCGTTTGAGGAGATCCGTTACCTTCGCCACGTAAACCGATGCTAGCCCTCTCCTCGCGCCCGACAGTTACGGCGCTCCCTTATCAGGCCATACTGATACACGAGACCTGCCAAACCGCGGACGGCGGAGAGTATGCATATAGTGATCATGGGCTGTGGCCGGGTGGGGTCGACCATCGCCCACATCCTTGAGGACAACGGCCACTCGGTCGCGATCATCGACCGGGACCCGCAGGCGTTCCGCCGACTGCGCGCCGGATTCCGCGGCCGCCGCGTCACCGGCGTCGGCTTCGACCGCGACGTCCTCATCGAGGCCGGCATCGAGTCGGCCGCCGCCTACGTGGCGGTCTCCAGCGGAGACAACTCCAACATCATCTCCGCCCGCGTCGCCCGCGAGACGTTCGGCGTCGACAACGTCGTCGCCCGCATCTACGACTCCCGCCGGGCCGAGATCTACCAGCGGCTCGGCATCCCCACGGTCGCCACCGTGCGCTGGACCGCCGACCAGATCCTGCGCCGCGTCCTGCCCGAGGGCGCCGAACCCCTCTGGCGCGACCCCACCGGCACCGTCATCCTCGCCGAGGTCACGGTGAACGCCGCCTGGGTCGGCACCCGAGTCGTCCACCTCGAAGAGCAGGCCGGGGCCCGGATCGCGTTCGTCAACCGCATGGGCGAGGCGCTGGTCGTCAAGCGCGAGACCATGGTCCAGGAAGGCGACATCCTGCACGTCATCGCCGCAGAAAACGACATGGACCGGATCAACAAGGTGCTCGCCGCGGCGCCGGAACAGGACCACTGATGCGCGTCGCCATCGCCGGCGCCGGAGCCGTCGGCCGCTCCATCGCCGCCGAGCTCCTGGAGAACGGCCACGAGGTCCTGCTCATCGACATCGACCCCAAGGCCATCAAGATCGACACGGTGCCTCGCGCCGAATGGCTGCTCGCCGACGCCTGCGAGATCTCCTCCCTCGACGAGGCCGGCCTCAACAACTGCCACGTCGTCGTCGCCTCCTCCGGAGACGACAAGGTCAACCTCGTGGTCTCACTGCTGGCCAAGACCGAGTACGGCGTGCCGCGCGTCGTGGCCCGCATCAACCACCCGTCGAACGAGTGGCTGTTCAACGAGTCCTGGGGCGTGGACGTCGCCGTCTCCACCCCGCGCCTGCTGTCCGCGCTGGTGGAAGAGGCGGTGAGCGTGGGCGATCTGGTGAGGTTGATGACGTTCCGCCAGGGGCAGGCGAACCTGGTCGAGCTCACCCTGGCCGACGACGCCCCCGTGGTGGGCCAGCGCGCCGGCTCGGTCCCCTGGCCCACGGATTCCGCCCTGGTCGCCATCCTCCGCGAGGGCCGCGTCCTGGTCCCCACCGCCGACGACCCGCTTGAGGCGGGCGACGAGCTCCTCTTCGTCGCCAGCCAGGAGGTCGAGCAGGATCTCGCACATCTGCTGTCCTCCCACTGACTTTCCGTTCAAGCCGCACCATCCGCTCAAGCGCCACGATCCGCTCAAGCGCCACCATCCGTTACGGCAAGCCCCAGCCACCCCCACCCACCGCACGTGGCCGGCCTCTGTCCAGGGAAACGGCCGTCCAGCGTGCGTGGCGGGCCAACATAACGCCCGCCACGAACCCGGCTACCGCTGAAAAGCACACGTACCGGGGCAACCCCAGCCCGGGGTTCCCGGAGGCAGCGTCAGGTGGCCGGCGGGGCGGTCGTAGCGGCGGCCGGCCATGCACGCTGGACGACCGTTCCCCTGGACGGGGCCCGGCCCTGTGCGGCGGGTGGGGGTGGCTGGGGCTTGCCGTAACAGAAAACAGCCAGAAAGAACCGCAACCCACCCCGAGCCGCGCACACCGATCAGAAAAAGAAGATCACGCCACAGATGGCTTAATGGGCGTGCGGCCGCGGCCGAGGAGCCAGAGCATGGCGCCGAGGGCGGCGACCTGGAGGGGCCAGCCCATCAGGATCTTGGTGATGCCCAGCGCGGCCACCGCCTCGTCCCCCCCATACACGTAGACGGGCAGCTGCACCGCCACCCGCACCACGCACGGCAGCATCAGCAGCCACGTCAGCCGCGTGCACAGCCGCACGATCCCCGGGTCCTTGTGCCAGGCCGTCGGGTCGCCCGTGACCGAGCCGATGAGGAAGCCGACGACCGGCCAGCGGGTGACGATCGAGATGAGCATCGCCACCGAGTAGCCGGCGTTCCACAGGATTCCGGGGAGAAAGTACGCCTTCGCGTCGCCCGAGCGACTGGCGAAGAAGGCGCCGATGGCGATGCCGATGAGGCTGTTGATCACGAACTGTGGCGTGGAGCGCTGCACGAGGCGCGCCACGAGCAGCAGCACCGCCAGCGCGATGCTGACGATGAGCGAGGTCTTCAGCTGCTCCGTGGTGATCCACGTGACGGTGAAGGCGATCGTGGGCACCGCTGCCTCGATCATGCCACGCACGCCGCCCAGCGCCTTGCCGAGCTGGGCGCGGACCGCCGACTCGACGGTGTCGTGGGCGACTTCCTCGGCCTCGGCACTCACCTGATCAGCTCCCTGGACGCAGTTCGTATCGTGGATTGAACATCACCTTGCGCCCGTCCTGCATGCTGACCAGGCCCTCGGCCTTGACGATGCGTCCGGGTTCGATGCCCGCGATCCTGCGGCGGCCGAGCCAGACGAGGTCGATCACGTCGGACCCGTCATACAGCTCGGCCTCCAGCGCGGGCGCCCCACCGCGGGGACGCAACGTCACGGTACGTAGCGTACCGGCTACGCAGAAGCGGCGTCGGCCGCCGCACCTGACGATGGGAGTGGCGCCGGCCTGGTCGGCGTCCTCCCGCAGCTCCTGAGCTTCGATCTCGGACTGCGGGGAGGCAAGCCGGCTGAAGAAGCCGCGCAATCCGCCGCGTTTGTGGGGCTCTGCCGTACTCGTCATGATGACTCAGCTTATGTGATGAGAGGCGTCAGCGAATCTCACTGATTTCGGGTCCTCGCTGGAACGGGTCGAGCCCGGGGTCGGGCGCGTCCTGCTCGGATGCGTTCTCGTTGGGACGGCGCAGCGGGATCGCCTCTTCCCTGGCCATCGGGTCGCTGCCGCGCACCACCACGATGTCCCTGACGAAGTCGAGAAACTCCTCCGCCACCTTCTCGTCGAGGGCGGCGCGGCCGCTGATGATGGCCAGCAGGAGCCAGCGCGGGCCGTCGACGCCGAGGTAGCGGATCTGGCGGCGTTCGCCGTCGGACTCGACCTCGCCCCTCAGCTCGGCGCCCAGCGGGCCCTCGCTCACGGACAGGCCGCTCGCGGTGCTCGTGATCTTGGTGCGTACCTCGTCCCACAGACCCGAGGACTTGGGCGCGGCCATCGCCTGGACCTGCAGCGTGCTCTCCTCGTAGAGAGCGATCACGCTGACGTGCTGGTCGCCCATGGCGGCCAGGCGGATGTCGAAGGCCGGGTGATGCGGGACCCGCAGGCCGCCCAGGTCGATCCGGTCTGTCTCCGGGTGCGCCTCGTCGGCGTCCCAGGGACCTGACTCGCGGTCAGGCTCGCGTGCCGCCGATTCCTCGACGACCGGCTCCTGCCCGCGACGCTTGCGTCGGAACACGTTCCTCACTCCTTAACGTCCGGTAGAACCAAAGCCGCCGTTGCCGCGTGCCGATCCGGGCAGGCGCTCGACCTCGGCGAAGGCGGCGCGCTCCACACGCTGGATGACCAGCTGGGCGACCCGGTCGCCGCGGCGCAGGCGGAAGGCGTTCTTGGTGTCGGTGTTGATCAGCGTCACCTTGATCTCGCCACGGTATCCGGCATCGACGGTGCCGGGGGCGTTGACGAGGGTCACGCCGTGCTTGGCGGCCAGGCCCGAGCGCGGGTGCACGAACGCGGCGTAGCCGTCGGGCAGCGCGATCGCCAGCCCGGTGCCGACCATCGCGCGCTCGCCGGGCAGCAGTTCGACGTCCTCGGCGGCGTAGAGGTCGGCGCCGGCGTCGCCCGGATGGGCATAGGACGGCGGCGGCAGATCGCGGTCGAGCCGCTGGATCAGCACCTCCGTGTCCGTCGGCCGCGCGACGCTCGCGCGCCGCCCGTCCGCTCCGCCCACTGCGTCGGACTCACTCCCGCTCACGGGTTCACCTCGTACTCGTGATGTTCGGCCGCCATGGCCTCGGCGTCGCCGTGCTGCGCGAAGTGCTCCATGTTCACCTCGACGAACAGCGCCGCGGCGCGGACGGCGACCGGGCCGTCGGGGGCGCCAACGCGCCCCTCAGCCTCAAGGTACGCCTTCCGCCCCGCCACACCGGTGCACCAGGCACGCAGGTGGAGTGTCGTGCCCACGGGAACCGGGAGGAGGTAGTCGGTCTCCAGGCGGGCCGTGACATACGGCTTGTGGAACAGCCAGATGGACATTCCGATGACTTCGTCCATCGCCGCGGCGAGCACGCCGCCGTGCGCCAGCCCCGGCGCTCCCTGGTGCGCCGTGCCGACCGTGAACTCCGCCTCGACCGTGGCCCCGTCGGGCGTGCGGGCGGCGAGGTGGAGGCCGGTCGGGTGGTCGGCGCCGCAGCCGAAGCACCGGCTGTAGTGGGAGCCGAGCGCCGAACCCGGCGGAGGCGCGTTGAGGTGCGCCTTCGGCTGGTCCGCGCCCTCGGGAGGCGTGGTCAGGGAGGAACGAGTCACGGGTGACGAGGTTACTCCTTGCCGGAGGCCGCCACGTCCTTGGCGACCGCACCGGACTCCGTGGACGCGGGCGCACCGGACTCCGTGGACGCCCCGGACTCCGTGGGACCGGATTCCTTGGAACCCGGCTCCGTGGGCGCCGGGGCGGCGGGCTGGTCGGGCGCGGGCTTCGCGGGCGTCTGCGACGTGGGCGGGTCAGCGGGCGGGAGCTCCTGCGGCGGATCGTGGCGCAGCTCGGGCAGCGCCCGGTAGATGACGGCGGCCACCGGGACCGCCACCACGGCGCCCGCGATGCCGCCCATGATGCCGCCGACCGCCAGCACCAGGATGATCGCCAGCGGGTGGAAGTTGAGCGCCCGCCCGACGATCAACGGCTGCAGCACGTGGTTTTCCAGCTGCTGCTCGACGACGAGCACGATGAGGAAGACCAGCGCCTTCCACGGCTCGACGGAACCCAGCGTGACCAGCGTGGCCACGGTGCCGGCGAAGAAGATGCCGACGATCGGGATGAAGCTGGCCAGGAAGATCAGTACGGCCAGCGCCGCCCAGAGCGGCACCCCCAGCCCGGCCAGCACGATGCCCATGATCACGCCGTGCACCGCGGCGACCGCCACCGTGCCCTGGACGTAGTGGGAGATCGTGACCCAGGCGGCGGTGCCGGCCCGGTCGACCCGCGGCGCCATGCCGCCGAACGCCTTCAGGAACCAGGCCCAGATCCGGTCGCCATCCTTGAGCAGGAAGAACGTGACGAACAACAGCAGCACGATCGAGGCGAGGATCTCCACGAAGACCTGGCCGGCGGCCAGCGCGGTGCTGGTCAGCGCCGCCTGCTGCTGGGTGATCCAGCTCGTGATCTGCCCGGTCCACTTGCTGAGCTCGGCCTCGCTGAGGTGCAGCGGCCCCACCAGCATCCAGTCGCGCACGTTGTTGATCGTCGCGGTGATCTGCTTGGCCAGCTGCGGGAACTCCTCGCTGGCCCGCGTGCCCACCAGCCAGCCGGTGCCGCCCAGGACGGCCAGCGCCACCAGCATCGTCATCCAGGTGGCGTAGATCGGGCGCAGCCCGGCCCTGCGGAAGAAGCGGGTCAGCGGATAGAGCAGAGCGGCCAGCAGCAGCGCGATCGCCACCGGCAGCGCCACGAAGCTCAGCCGGGCGATGACCTGCGCGAAGACGTAGACGACCACTCCGACGAGGATCAGGCAGGCACTCCACGCCGCCATCCGGGCTAGGAACGGCGGCACGAGTTTCGTCAGTCGGTCGGAGAACACGTGTTCAAGACTGGCACGTCCCACCGACAGATGCGCGCACATATTCGGGCCTGTGCAAGGTCAGCGGCCCATGTCACGTTCGACCCATGAAGGCTGTCCCGATCTTAGTGGCGCTCCTCATGGCGCTGTCCGGTCTCACCGCCTTACCCGCCCACGCGGGCGGCGGCCTCGCGCTGGAGGTGCTCTCCAGCCGCCCCGACCAGGTGAGCGGCGGTGACGCCCTGCTGAGGGTACGGCTCGCGCCACGGCTGAAAGTGCTGCGTAACGGCGAGGACGTGACCTCGGCCTTCGCCCCCGACCCGGGCGGCAGGACGGCGACCGGCCTGGTGACCGGCCTGCGCACGGGCGAGAACCTGGTGACCGCGACGGCGCGGCCGTACCGGGACGTGCTGCGGCTGCGCGACCACCCGATCTCGGGACCGATCTTCTCGGGCCCGCAGCAGTACCCGTTCGTCTGCAAGACCGAGCGCTCCGGCCTCGGCCCGCCCGTGGCCGACAACCAGGATCGGCGGGGCTACCGGGTCGAGGGCGGCTGGAGCAAGGACTGCTTCGCCCCGTCGGTCACCGACCGCGTCTACCGCTCGACCGGCGGCCAGTGGAAGCCGATGCCCGCGGAACGCCCGGCCGACATGTCCACCACGAAGCTGCTCGACGGGCGCACCGTCGACTTCGTGGTCAAGCGCGAGCGCGGCGTCATCAACCGCTTCCTCTACTCGATCGCGGTCGTGGAGGGCGGCTGGAACCAGCGGGCCATGTACCGCTTCGACGGCGGCGTCGCGATCGGCCGCGACCAGGGCACGCTCGGCGGCAGCGCCCTCGACCCGCACGGCCTGGGCCTGGGCTACGCGATCCTGCACTCCTCGGGCACGCGCACCTCGACCCACTACAACCTGATCGTCGGCGGCGAGACCGCGCTGATGGTCAAGGAGCGCTTCATCGAGCTGTACGGCAGGCCGCTCTACACGGTGGGCGTAGGCGGCTCGGGCGGCGCCATCCAGCAGTACGTCTACGCCCAGAACTACGGCGACCGGATCATCGATGCCGCCATCCCCCAGTACTCCTATCCCGACATGGTCACCCAGACCATCCACATCGGCGACTGCGAGCTGCTCGAACGCTACATGGACGCCACCCCGCGCTGGGCGAACTGGAACTCCAGGACCGCCCTGATCGGCCTGAACGCCAGCGACACCGTCGCCAACCCCTACACGAGGCAGCCGGGCGCCAGCGAGTGCGTGATCGGCTGGCGCGGCCTGACCCCGCTGGCCATGAACCCGAAGTGGACCGACGACAACGACCCCGAGTGGGACAAGATGGACCCGCCGGGCGTCAAGGACACCGTCCACTGGACCCACTGGGAAGACCTCAAGAACGTCTACGGCGTCGGCCCCGACGGCTACGCCCGCTCCCCCTGGGACAACGTCGGCGTGCAGTACGGCCTGAAGGCCCTGCGCGAAGGCGTCATCACCCCCGACGAGTTCCTGGACGTCAACGAGAAGGCGGGCTCGTGGAAGGAGTCGCGCGACATGGTCCAGGAGGGCTGCCCGTTCGTCCCGGCCGCCTGCCCGGCCGACTGGGACCCGTGGAGCGCCCGCAACATCGCTCCGGGCCGCAGGACCGGCGACCCGGTCGCGATCCGCAACGTCGAGCGCAGCGGCCTGGTCTTCAGGGGCGACGTCGACATCCCGGTCATCGACTGGCGCCACTACCTGGAAGACCGGCTCGACATGCACAACAGCCACCAGTCGTTCGCCTCGCGGCAGCGGATGCTCGACCATGACGGCGACGCCGGCAACCAGGTGATCTGGTTCACCGACGCCCGCCCGGACGGGCCGCGCTCCGACCAGACGCCGCAGGCGCTGGAGGTCATCGACGCGTGGATGGCCAACATCCGCGAACGCCCGTGGCGCGGGGTGTCGGGCAACAAGCCGCCGCTGGCGGTGGACCGCTGCTTCGCCACCGACGGCACGCAGATCGCGGCCGGCCGCGGCGTCTGGAACGGCATACTCGACCGCCGCGAGCCGGGCGCCTGCACGAAGGCGTTCCCGCTGTATTCGACGAGCCGGATCGTGGCGGGCGGCCCGATCGAGGGCGGCGTCTTCAAGTGCCGGCTGCAGCCGGTCGCCAAGGCGGTCGCCCGCGGTCTCTACGGCACGTGGAAGCCGGCCCCCGCCGAGCGCGCCCGGCTGGACGCGGTCTTCCCGACGGGGGTGTGCGACTACTAGCCGAGCTCCACCTCGACGGTGAGCGACTCTCCCGGCTCCAGGACGAACTCCTCGACGTTGCCGGCGCCGCAGAGGTCGTCCTGGGCCAGCCGTACCAGCGCCACCTCGGGGCCGGTGACGGTCAGCCTGGACACCTCGGCGCGCATCGACTGCTTGGCCTCGGACTTGGCCTTGCGCACCCGGCGCAGGATCTCCGAGGCCACGGTCAGCACGGCGGGGTCGCCGCCGCCCGGTGCGGCCTGCGGCCACGCGGCGCGGTGGACCGAGCCCTCGCGCCACCACGACCAGACCTCTTCGGTGACGAACGGCAGGAACGGCGCGAACAGCCGCAACTGCGTCTCCAGCGCCCGCCGCAGCGCCACGACCGCCGAGGCGTCCCCCTCGTACGCCCGCGCCTTGACCAGCTCCAGATAGTCGTCGCAGAACGACCAGAAGAACCGCTCGGCGACCTCAAGGGCCCTGGTGTGGTCGTAGGACTCGAAGGCCCGGCCCGCCTCGGCGACGGCGTCGTCCAGCGCGGCCAGCATGGACAGATCCAGCGCCTCGGTCACCTCGCCGCCGACGTCGCCGAAGCCGAGCACGAACTTCGAGGCGTTGAGGATCTTGATGGCCAGCCTGCGGCCGACCTTGAGCTGGCCGGGGTCGAAGGCGGTGTCCACGCCGTAGCGGCCGTTGGCGGCCCAGTAGCGCACGGCGTCGGAGCCGTACTGCTCCAGCAGCGCCATCGGGGTGACGACGTTCCCCTTGGACTTGGACATCTTCTTGCGGTCGGGGTCGAGGATCCACCCCGACACGGCCGCGTCGCTCCACGGCAGGCTGCCGAACTCCAGGTGCGAGCGGGTCACCGTGGCGAACAACCAGGTGCGGATGATCTCGTGCGACTGCGAGCGCAGGTCCATCGGGAAGACCCGGCGGAACAGGTCGTCGTCGGTCTCCCAGCGGCCGGCGAGCTGCGGTGTCAGCGAGGACGTGGCCCAGGTGTCCATGACGTCGGTGTCGCCGGCGAAGCCGCCGGGCACGCCGCGCTGGTCCTCGGTGTAGCCGGGCGGCACGTCGGAGGACGGGTCGATCGGCAGCATCTCCTCCGGCGGCAGGATCGGCTCGTCGTGGAGCCGGTTGCCGGAGCCGTCGAGCTTGTACCAGACGGGGAACGGCACGCCGAAGAAGCGTTGCCGGGAGATGAGCCAGTCGCCGTTGAGCCCCTCGACCCAGTTGTCGTAGCGCACCCGCATGTGCGGCGGATGCCAGTTGAGCTCCCGGCCGCGCTCCAGCAGCCGCTCGCGCAGCACCTGGTCGCGCCCGCCGTTGCGGATGTACCACTGGCGGGTGGTGACGATCTCCAGCGGCTTGTCGCCGCGCTCGTAGAACTTCACCGTGCGCTGCACGGGTTTGGGCTCGCCGTCGAGGTCGCCGGACTCGCGCAGCATCTCCACGATCCGCTCGCGGGCGCTGTGGACGGTCTTCCCGGCCAGTTCCTTGTACGGCTCGCCGTCCACGCCCTCCGGCGGCTCGGGCAGCAGGCGCCCGTCCCAGCCGATGACCGAGCGCGTGTCCAGCCCCAGCTCACGCCACCAGGTGACGTCGGTGACGTCGCCGAAGGTGCAGATCATCGCGATGCCGGAGCCCTTGTCCATCTCTGCCAGGCGGTGGGCCACGATCGGCACCTCGACGCCGAACAGCGGCGTGAGCACGCTCGTGCCGAACAACGGCTTGTAGCGCTCGTCGTCGGGGTGGGCCACCAGGGCCACGCAGGCGGGGATGAGCTCGGGCCGGGTGGTCTCGATGAAGACCGGCCCCTGGTCGCCGTAGAAGGAGATGCGGTGGAAGGCGCCGGGCCACTCGCGGTCCTCCAGCTCCGCCTGGGCGACGGCGGTGCGGAAGGTGACGTCCCAGAGCGTCGGCGCCTCGGCGAGGTAGGCCTCCCCGCGCGCGAGGTTGCGCAGGAAGGCGCGCTGCGAGACCGCGCGGGAGTCGTCGCCGATCGTGGTGTAGAGCAGCGACCAGTCGACCGACAGGCCGACGCGCCGCCAGACTTCCTCGAAGGCCTGCTCGTCGATGGCGGTCAGCTTGTGGCACAGCTCGACGAAGTTGCGCCGCGAGATGGGGATCTCCCGCTTGCCCGGCTTGTCCGGTGGAGCGAACTCCGGGTCATAGGGCAGGGAGGCGTCGCCGCGCACGCCGTAGACGTTCTGCACCCGGCGCTCGGTGGGCAGGCCGTTGTCGTCCCAGCCGATCGGGTAGAAGACCTCGTAGCCCGCCATCCGCTTGTAGCGGGCCATGATGTCGGTGTGGGTGTAGGAGAAGACGTGGCCGACGTGCAGCGAGCCGGAGACGGTGGGCGGCGGGGTGTCGATCGAGAAGATCTCGGGCCGCTCACGGGTACGGTCGAAGCGGTAGACGCCTTCGTCCTCCCAGCGGGCTACCCATACCTGCTCCAGGCCGTCGAGAGTCGGCTTCTCCGGCATGGCGGCATGGCGTAGTCGCTGTTGAGTCATGCCTCCTTATGGTACGGCTTCGCACGGCTCGCAGAAGCTAGAGACTAGTGTTCGTTACATAGGCGAAGGAGTGATCAGGATGGCGGACGACAAGCCCGATGTCGCGTGGCGGGTGATCGGTGGTCTGGTGGGTCTGGCGACCGCGTGGGCGGCCAGGAAGCTGCTCGGGTTCGTCTGGGTCAAGGCGACGGGCAAGGAGCCCCCGATCGACTCGGAGTCCCCCGAGGTCAGCATGGCTGAGGCCATCGGCTACGCGGTCGTGATGGGCGTCGGCATGTCGGTGGCGCAGATCGTGGTCAACAAGACCGCGAAGAAGCGCTACGACGCCTGGAAGGCGCTCAAGACTCCAAAGCCGTGAGAAACTCGCTGGCCCAGCGGTCGACGTCGTAGGTGGCCACCCGGCGCCGCATCGTGCGCATGCGCCGGGCCAGCTCGTGCGGCGAGGCGTTCATGGCGGCCATCATCTCCCGTTTGAGCCCCTCCACGTCGTACGGGTTGACCAGGTACGCCGAGCGCAGCTCGGAGGCGGCCCCGGCGAACTCGCTCAGCACCAGCGCGCCCTGCAGATCGTGGTGGCAGGAGACGTACTCCTTGGCCACGAGGTTCATCCCGTCGCGCAGCGGCGTCACGACCATGATGTCGGCGGCCAGGTAGAGAGCAGCCAGTTCCTCCCGGTCGTAGGACTGGTGGAAGTACTGCACCGGCTGGGCCCCGAGCACCGAGTACTCGCCGTTGATCCGGCCGACCTGCAGCTCGATGTCGTCGCGCAGCCGCCGGTATTCCTCGACCCGCTCCCTGCTGGGCGTCGCGATCTGCACGAACACCGCCTCACCGGGAGCCAGGCTCTCGTCGCGCAGCAGTTCCCCGAAGGCTTCGAGCCGCCGCCCGATGCCCTTGGTGTAGTCGAGCCGGTCGACGCCGAGCAGCATGTGCTCGGGATCGCCGAGCTCGACCCGTATCTCCTTGGCCCGGTGCATGATGTGCGGCTCGCGCACGAGCGTGTCCAGCTCGGAGAAGTCGACGGAGATCGGGAAGGCCTGGGTGGTGACGACCCGGTCCTCCAGGAAGATCTCGTTGCTCTTGTACGGCAGGCCGAGCAGCCGCCTGCACAACATCCGGAAGTTCGCCGCCCCGCCGGGCAGCTGGAAGCCGACCAGGTCCGCCCCGAGCAGCCCTTCGACCAGCTCGCGCCGCCACGGCAGCCGCCAGAACAGCTCGACGGGCGGGAACGGGATGTGCAGGAAGAACCCGATGCGCAGGTCGGGCCGCATCGCGCGGAGCATGGCCGGCACGAGCTGCAGCTGGTAGTCCTGCACCCACACCACGGCGCCCTGCTCGGCGACCTCGGCGGCGGCCTGCGCGAAGCGCTCGTTGACGGTGCGGTAGGACTCCCACATCTCGCGTTCGAACACCGGCGGCGCGACCACGTCGTGGTAGAGCGGCCAGAGCGTGGAGTTGGAGAAGCCCTCGTAGTAGAGCTCGACCTCCTCCGCGGTCAGCGGGACCGGGATGAGGTCCATGCCGTCGTTCTCGAACGGCTCCAGGAGCTCGTCGGCGGCGCCGTGCCAGCCGAGCCAGGCGCCTTTCCGGCGTTGCATGACCGGGGCGATGGCGGTGACCAGTCCTCCAGGGCTTCGACGCCACGATGCCGTTCCGTCAGGCCCCACCGTGCGGTCCACCGGCAGGCGGTTCGCCACGATCAGGAACGAGCTACGGCTGGTCACCAAGGATTCCCTCCTACGACTCACTGTACGCAAGCCGCAAGGCACGGCTCACGGCGGCCGCCACCTCTTCGGTCCCCGCTCGGGGGATCATCGCGGCGATGTGGGCGTCGGGCCTGACGAGCCATGCCTCATCCGGCGCCGCACCGAGAGTCTCGGCCAGGGCTCCGGTCCCATCGATCTCCGCGAGCTCGCGAATGGCGAGCGGCGCCGTAGTCACCTTCCCCAAGATCTGGGCAAACAAACCCGAATCACACATTTCACCCAGGAGTAGCAGGAAACCACCTCTGCACATCTCGCGCAGCCGTCCGCCTGGAATGGGACAGTCGGGGAGGATCACCCCGGGCGCCGGAGCCGGGCTCTGCCCCCTGGGCGGGCGCCCGGCGAACGGGCGGCCAGGCGTGGTGAGCGGGGAGTCGACGTACCAGTACGGCTCGGCGAAGCGCCCGGAGTCGATCTCCTCGATCGCGCCCCGCTCCAGCACGTCGCGCTGGTGCGCCCGCCCGGCCTCGTCGGCGGGCACCAGGAAGCGCATGGTGGCCGTCGTGACCTCCAGGTTCTCCCGGGCGGCGGCGTGCCGTTCGTCGTGGTAGGTCTCCAGCAGTTCCTCCGGGGCCCAGCCGCGCAGGACGGCGGCCAGCTTCCAGGCGGCGTTCTCGGCGTCGGGCACGCCGGAGTTGAGCCCGCGGGCGCCGAAGGGGGCCACGAGGTGCGCGGCGTCCCCGGCCAGCAGGACGCGTCCCACGCGCATCCGGGAGGCGATCCGGGAGTGGAAGCGGTAGACCGACTGCCAGACGAGCTCATACGGCCGATTACCGATGATTTGCCTGATTTTTCGCGAAATATCATCTGATGTTGCGAGGTAGCCGGGCGGGACCTGCCAGTCGATCCGATACGTCGAGCCGGGACACGGGTGGATGAGGACCTGGCGGCCGGGGTTCCACGCCGGGTCGAAGTAGAAGCGGCGCTCCTGCTCCCAGCCCGGCAGATCGGCCCGGATGTCGCAGATGAGGAACTGGTCGTCGAAGGAGTGCCCGTCGAAGGTGACGCCGAGCGCCTGCCGTACCCCGTGGGCGCGGGCGCCCGCGCAGACCAGCACATAGGGCGCGCGCGTCAGCCCGTCGCCGCAGCGGACCGTCACCCCCTCGCCGTCCTGCTCCAGGCCGGTGACCTCGCGGTCCCAGCGGACCTCGATCAGCGGCTCGGCGGCGATGGCCGCGTCGAGCAGTTCCTCGGTGCGGGCCTGCGAGATGTTGACGAACGGCGGCAGCGGGCCCTGCGCGCCGAAGCTCCACGAGAACAGCTCGCGGTCGCGGTAGTAGGTGCGCGCGGTGGTCCAGGTCAGGCCCTCCTCGGCCACCTGCGGCACGCCCAGCGACGCCCACAGGTCGAGCACGTCGCGCTGCTGGCAGATCGAACGCGAGCCCTCCAGGTCGCGCGCGGGCCTGCGGTCCAGGACCAGCACCCGCAGCCCCCAGCGGGCCAGCAGCAGCGCCGCCGTCTGGCCGACCGGGCCCGCGCCGACCACTATGACTGCAGGGCCGCCCATACGTCCCTGTCCCTCTCGGCGGTCCAGATGACCGGCCGCTCGATCCCGTGCAGCTCGTCCCACAGCCGCGAGACGTCGAACGGCAGGCAGTGCTCGAAGATCGGCCAGCGTCCGTAGCGGGGCGCGAGCGCCGCGTGGGTGCGCTCGAAGGCCTCCTTCAGCGTACGGCTGCCGCCCACCTCCCTGATCATCACGCGCAGGAACTCGCGGGTCTGGGCGATGGCCGCCTCGACCCCGTCCTTGCCCGTCGCCACCGCGCCCCTGCCGCCGACCAGCGTCTCCGCGCCGAACGCCGCCACCCGGTCGAGCGTGCCGGAGGCCCAGTCGCGGTGGAAGGCGTCGCCGGTGTACAGGGCGGCCTGCGACTCCACCAGGTCTCCGGCGAACATGATCCGGTGCTTCGGCAGCCACATCACCAGGTCGCCCTCGGTGTGGCCGCGCCCGCAGTACTTCAGGACCAGGTCGCCCCTGTCGCCGCCCAGGTCGATGGTGAAGCGGTCGCTGAACGTGGCGGTGGGCCAGGTCAGGCCGGGGATCGAGGCGGGTTCCTTGAACAGGCGGGGCATCCTGCCGTACTCGCTGGCCCAGTCCTGCTCGCCGCGCTCGGCGATGAGCTCGCGGGTCTTCTCGTGCGCCACGATCACGCCCGCGCCGAACGCCGACGCGCCCAGGACCCGCACCGCGTGATAGTGGGACAGGACCAGGTAGCGCACCGGTTTGTCCGTGTGCTCACGCAGCATCGCCAGCCACTCGCGGGCGGCGACCGGGGTGGCCAGCGCCTCGAAGCACACCACGAAGTCCTCGCCCTCGACCGCGCCCACGTTGGGGTCGCCTTCGGCGGTGAGCGCGTAGACGCCCTCGGCCAGGACGTGCAGCGTCTGCCGCTTCTCGCCCAGATCCTCCGATGAGGCGAACGGCTTGGCCATCTTCTTCCGCTCCTTCACAACAGGCGCTTCACAGGCGTCTTCACAGGCGAACTCAGGCGTTCTCCGGCGTTCTCCGGCACTCTCTTTGCGTCTTCAGGCGTTCTCACGCGTTCTCTGGCGCTCTCTTGCGTCTTCAGGCGTCGAAGTCCGCTGTCACGTGTTCGGTTACGGGGTGGCTCTGGCAGGCCAGCCGGTATCCGGCCGCCAGCTCTCCGGGCTCCAGCGCGTAGTTCTGGTCCATCGTGACCTCACCCTGGCTCAGCCGGACGCGGCAGGTGCCGCAGACGCCGCCCCTGCACGCGTAGGGGGCGTCCGCGCGCACCCTCAGCGCGGCGCCGAGCAGGCTCTCGTCGTCGCGCAGGTGCACGCGCGTGGTGCGGCCGTCGAGCGTGAAGTCGAAAACCGCCCCATCCGGTACGGCATGCGTCCTCGCGACCGGCTCCCCCGCGTAGAACAGCTCGTAGTGGACCTGTCTGCCTCCCAGCATGCCCCTGACCGTCTCGACCAGGCCGATCGGGCCGCACAGGTAGTACTCGTCGGCCTCGCCCAGCAGGGGCAGCAGGGTGCGCATCTTGTCCGCGTCGATGCGGCCGCTGGCGATCGGGGCCTCCTGGGGTTCCTGGCTGAGGACGTGGAGGAGGTTGAGGCGGCTGCCGTAGGTGTCCTTCAGGTCGGCCAGTTCCTCGGCGAACATGACGTCTCTGGCGGTTCTGTTGCCGTACACGAGGGTGAAGCGGCTGAGCGGCTCGACCTCCAGCGTGGTCGTCAGCAGGGAGATGACGGGGGTGATGCCGGATCCGGCGACGATGGCCAGATGATGCCGCGATTTTTCGGGATATAGCGGGGTGGTGAACCGGCCGAGGGGCGGCATCGCCTCCACCACGTCCCCCGGCTTGAGCATGGAGTTGGCCCACTCGGAGAACGCCCCGCCGGGGAGCCGCTTGACCCCGATCCTGAGGGGGCCGCCTGCCGGGGAGCAGATGGAGTAGCTGCGCCGTACCTCCAGGCCGTCGAGGAAGACGCGCACGGTGAGATGCTGCCCCTGCACGAACGGCAGCCGCTCCTCGAACGTCACCGCCACCGCGTCGTCGGTCAGCCGTTCCACGGCCGCGACCGTGAGTGGCTGGAAGCGGCTCACGTCAGATCTCCTTGAAGTGGTCGAACGGCTCCAGGCACACGCGGCACGTGTAGAGCGCCTTGCACGCCGTCGAGCCGTACCTGCTGACCAGGCGCGTCTCCGGCGACCCGCACCGAGGACAACGCGCGCTCAACTCCAGCGCCACCGGCCCCCTGTCGCGCAGGTGGCCCGGCGGCGAGATCCCGTGCTCCCGCAGCTTCTCCCGGCCCTCGTCGGTGATCCAGTCCGTGCTCCAGGCCGGCGACAGCACCGTCGTGACCACCGCGCCGGGCAGCGCCCGCCCGATGTCCTCGCGGATGGCGTCCATGGCCGGGCACCCCGAGTACGTCGGCGTCACCACCACCTCGAACCCACCATCCGCCCCCTGCCTGACCTCCCTGACGATGCCCAGATCGCCCAGCGTGAGCACCGGCAGCTCAGGATCCGGCACCGCGCTGACCACCGCCCTGGCCTGGGCGAGCGTCACCATGTGGCGCCCTGGTGCTCGCGGTGCAGGGCCTGCATCTCGTCCAGCAGGACACCCAGGTGCTCGGTATGCACACCCTTGCGCCCGCCGTACCGCTGCTCGACACCTTCCGGCACAACCAGCCCCGCCTCCCCCAGCACCGCCCCCACATACTCCACCCAAGACTCCCTAAGCCCAGCGTCCTGGGCGTCCTGAGCGTCCTGTGCGTCCCGGGCGTCCTGAGCCTCCTGTGCGTCCCGGGCGTCCTGAGCCTCCTGTGCGTCCCGGGCGTCGTGGGCCTCCTGTGCGTCCCGGGTGTCCTGGGTGTCCCGGGCGTCCTGGGCATCTTGGGCGAAGAGCTCCCCCGTGAACGGCCAGAGCGCGTCCAGGGCGGCTGTCATGCGGCGGTGGCTCTCGTCGGTGCCCAGGCCGAGGCGCCTGGTCCAGAGGGCGGCGTAGTCGCGGTGGTAGGCGATCTCCTTGACGCCCTTGGCCGCCACGCCGTCCTCGGGATGCGCGCCGTACACCTCGAACAGGAAGCTCGCGTACAGCAGGTGCCGCACCACCGTGTGCGCGAAGTCCCCGTTGGGCTGCTCCACCAGCAGGCAGTTGCGGAACTCTTCAGGCCCCCGCAGATACGCCAGCTCGTCCTCGTCCCCGACCCGCGACAGCAACGAACGCGCCTGCCCGAGAAGGTCGAGCGAGAGGTTGGCCAGAGCGACGTCCTCCTCAAGCGTGGGCGCCCGCGTGACCCACTCCGCGAGCCGCTGCGACAGTACGAGGCAGTCGTCACCGATCTCCAGGGAGTTCACAGGTGCTTCACCCCCTCGGGCAGGTCGTAAAAGGTCGGATGCCGATACGGCTTGTCCCCCGCCGGGTCGAAGAACGCGTCCTTCTCATCCGGCGACGAGGCGGTGATCTCACTGGCCGGAACCACCCAGATGCTCACGCCCTCCTGGCGGCGCGTGTACAGATCCCGCGCGTGCCGCAGGGCCAGCTCAGCGTCCTCGGCATGCAGGCTCCCGGCGTGCACATGCGACAACCCACGCTTGGGCCGCACGAACACCTCCCACAACATCACCCCACCTCCCCAACCCCGGAACCGCCTTCCCGCAGCCCCACCCCATCCCCCGGCACCCCACGGTCCAACGGCCCCCGGTCTGACATCCCGGGCTCTGATATCCCCAGGTCCGTCATCCCGTGGTCCGACGACCTGCGGTCTGACATCCCGTGGTCCGACGACCCAGGGTCTGACAACCCGCGGTCCGACAACCCGCGGTCCGACAACCCGCGGTCCGACAACCCCCGGTCCGACAACCCCCGGTCCGACAACCCGCGGTCCGACAACCCCCGGTCCGACAACCCGCGGTCCGACAACCCGCGGTCCGACAACCCAGGGTTCGACATCCCGTGGTCCGACAACCCCCGGTCCGACATCCCCAGGTCCGACAACCCCGGAGCTGACAACCCGGAGGCCGACATCCCACGGTCTTGCCTCTCGGAGCCAGTCGCCCCGGAGGTCGTTGGATCTGAGGTGGATGGGTGGAGGGTGGGGCGGGTGGCGTAGGCGGTGGCGGCTTCGCGGACCCAGGCGCCCTCCTCGTGGGCGCGGCGGCGGTGGGACATGCGTTCGGCGTTCAGGGGCCCGTCGCCCGCCAGCACGCGCTTGAACTCCGACCAGTCGATCTCACCGTGGTCGTAGTGGCCGCGCGAGGGGTTCCAGCTCAGGTCGGGGTCGGGGAGGGTGAGGCCCAGGATCTCGGCCTGCGGCACCAGCATGTCGATGAAGCGCTGCCGCAGCTCGTCGTTGGAGTGGCGCTTGATCTTCCAGGCCATCGACTGCGCGGAATGGGTCGACTCGGTGTCCGGCGGGCCGAACATCATCAGCGACGGCCAGTACCAGCGGTCCACCGCGTCCTGGGCCATGCGCTTCTGGGCGGGCGTGCCGTGGGCGAGCGTGTAGAGGAGCTCGTAGCCCTGCCGCTGGTGGAAGCTCTCCTCCTTGCAGATCCGCACCATCGCCCGCGCGTACGGCCCGTACGAGCACCGGCACAACGGCACCTGGTTGACGATGGCGGCGCCGTCCACGAGCCACCCGATCGCGCCCATGTCCGCCCAGGTGGGGGTCGGATAGTTGAAGATCGAGGAGTAGCGCTGGCGGCCCTCGTGCAGGGCGTCGAGCAGTTCGTCGCGGTGGACGCCGAGCGTCTCGGCGGCGCTGTAGAGGTAGAGCCCGTGCCCCGCCTCGTCCTGAACCTTTGCCAGCAGGATCGCCTTGCGCTTGAGCGAGGGCGCCCGGGTGATCCAGCTGCCTTCCGGCTGCATGCCGATGATCTCGGAGTGCGCGTGCTGGGCGATCTGCCGGATCAGCGTCTTGCGGTAGGCGTCGGGCATGTCGTCGCGTGGTTCGATGCGCTCGTCCGCGTCGATGACTTCCTGAAATATCCCGCTCATCGATCCTCCTCCCACGTATAGAACCCTTTCCCCGACTTACGCCCCAGCTCCCCCGCGGCGACCTTCTCCCGCAGGATCCGGGGCGGCTCGAACCGTTCGCCGAGCTTCTGGTGCAGGTACTCGGCGATGGCCAGCCGCACATCCAGCCCCACGAGGTCGCCGAGCTTGATCGGCCCCATCGGGTGCCGGTAGCCGAGCTCCATGGCGGTGTCGATGTCCTCGGGCGAGGCGACGCCCTCCTCGACCATCCGCATGGCCTCCAGCCCCAGCAGCACCCCCAGCCGACTGGACGCGAACCCCGGCGAGTCGTTGACCACCACCCCCGTCTTCCCGATCAGCTCCACCCAGCCTTGGGCCCGCCCCAGCACGTCATCCGGAGTCCCAGCCGTGACCACGATCTCGACCAGCTTCTGCACCGGCACAGGATTGAAGAAGTGCAGCCCGATCAGCCGCTCGGGCCGCTCAAGCCCCGCCGCCAGTTCGCCGATGGACAACGAACTCGTATTGCTCGCCAGTACGGCCCGCTCCCCCGCCCGCGCCTCCGCCTCGGCCAGAACCTCGACCTTGAGCTTGGGATCCTCCGGCACCGCCTCGACCACCAGATCCACACCATGCGGCACCGTCCCCATCACCAGCCGAGACAAGGCCTCCTCCGCACTGACCCCACCCCCTCCAGCGCCAACAGACCCCCGGCTGACCACCCCTGAACTGACCGACCCCGGGTTACCAGACCCAGGGTTGACCACCCCTGAACTGACCACCCCTGAACTGACCACCCCTGAACTGACCGACCCAGGGTTGCCAGACCCAGGGCTAGCCGACCCTGGACGGTCGGACCCAGGGCTGACAGACCTCGGGCTGACGGACCTGGAGCTGACGGACCCAGAGCCGACAGACCCAGAGCTGACAGACCCCGGCCTGACGGACCCAGAGCCGACGGACCCAGAGCTGACGGACCTCGGGTTGACCGCGCCAGGGTCGGCAGACTCAGGGCTGGGTGGTGTTGTGAGGGGTTGGCCGGTGGGGGGTTGGGTGGTGGGGGTGGATTTGGATTCAGCTATGGCGAGGCCCTTGGCTATGCGGGCGTAGGCGGCTGCGGCTTCGGGTTCCTGGACGGTTACCTCGGCTCCGGCCGTAAGGAAGACCTGGGCTATGCCGGCGCCCATCCGGCCGCCGCCGATGACGGCCACCCGCAGGCGGGGTTCCTCTCGGGGTGCGTCGGTCATCTGGTGTCCTTCCGGTTCCGGTCCAGAAATTTCCGCATGCGGGCGTGCTTGTCGGGGTCCTCGAACAGCACGGCCTGGGCCAGGTGGTCGGTGACCGGGTGGGCGGAAGGCGGGGCGTCTAGGACGAGCTTGGTCAGGCGGAGGGCGGCGGGCGACATCTTCGCCATGCGGTCGATCAGGGTGTGGGCCGCGGCCTCCAGAGACTCCGGCTCGTGCACGGAGGCGACGAGGCGGCACGACAGCGCTTCCTCGGCGCCGATGGTGTGCCCGGCCAGCAGTACCAGCTTGGCCAGGGGCTCGCCGACCAGCTCCTTCAGCCGCCAGCACGCTCCGGCGCCGGCGATGATGCCCAGGTTGGGCTCGGGGTTGCCGAACCTCGCCTCGGTGCCGGCCACCCTGATGTCGCACGCGTACGCCAGCTCCGCCCCGCCGCCCAGCGCGTAGCCGTCGACCGCGGCCACCGTCGGCATCGGCAGGCGGCGGATCCGCTCGAACAGCGTGCTGTTGATGCCCTGGAGCGCCTGGTCCCGGCCGCGTTCGAGCAGTTCGGCGATGTCGGCACCGGCGGCGAAGAACCCGTTGCCACCGGTCAGCAGCAGCGGCCTGGGGTCACGTTCCAGGAAGCTGCAGACCGCGTGGAGGTCGCCGACCATCTCGGCGTTGATCGCGTTGCGGGCCTCGGGCCGGTGCAGCCGCACGATGAGCCGGTCCGGTTTCTCCTCCACGAGCAGGGTGTTCACCGTCGCCCCTCGGCGGCCGGGCGGATGGCGTTCATGCGGACTCCTCACAGTTCGCGGCACAGGCTGGGGGCCGAACCGGGTGGCAGGGCCGGACGAGGCCCCGCCCCGCTCCCCCGGCCGGGCGGGGCAGGGCAAGGGCGGGGGCCGGGCGGGGGCTGGGGCCCGGCCCGCTCGTCCGTCCGTCCGTCCGGCCGAGCGGACGAGCGGGCGAGCGAGCGGACGGACGAGCGAGCGAGCGAGCGGACGGACGAGCGGACGAGCGGACGAGCGGACGGACGAGCGGACGGACGAGCGGACGGACGAGCGGACGAGCGGACGAGCGGACGGACGAGCGGACGGACGAGCGGACGGAGTCGGTGGGGTGTCAGGCCGGGCGGCGGGATTGGACGATGTGGAAGCGGCCCGCCACGTACCCCGGATCGGTGAGGGAGGCCGTGGCCGCGGGGTTGGCGCCGGAGCCGTGGAAGTCGCTGAACGCCGCCGACTGGTTGACGAAGATGCCGCCGGTCAGGTTGCACGAGAGGTTGACCCCGGCCTCCAGAGCCGCCTTCTCCGCCCGGTCCAGCACATCGGGCGAGGTCGAGTACACGGCCGCGGTCAGCGCCCCGTGCGCGGAGACGGTCTCGCCGAGCAGGTTCAGCGCCGCCTCGGTCGACTCCACCGGGATGACGAACGAGATGGGCCCGAAGTGCTCGCTGGTGTAGACGTCGGAACGAGCGGGGTCCACGCGCACGATGACGGGCGTCCTGACGGTCGCCTCGGGGAAGGCCGGGTGCTTGATCGCCCGTGATTCCAGGACCACCTCGCCGAGCGCGGGCGCGCCGTCGACGCGGGCCAGCACGTCGGGGTTGGCCAGCGCCCCGGTCAGTTCGACCGCGCGGGCGTCGTCGCCGAGGAGTTTGCCGACCGCGGCGGCGATCCCGGCGGCGACCTCGTCGAAGCTCTTGTGTCCTTCGTCGGTGTCGATGCCGCCGGCCGGGATGAGGATGTTCTGCGGCGCGGTGCACATCTGACCGCTGTAGAGCGACAGGGAAAAGGCGAGGTTGCCGAGCATGCCCTTGTAGGCGTCGGTGGAGTCGAGGACGACGGTGTTGAGCCCGGCCTTCTCGGTGTGGACGAGGGCCTGGCGGGCGTTCGCCTCCAGCCAGTCGCCATAGGTGGTGGAGCCGGTGAAGTCGACGATGCGTACGTCGGGATGGACGGCAAGCTCGGTGGCCAGGCCCACGCCCTCCTCCACGGCCAGTTGCGCGAGGTTGGGGTCGAAGCCCGCCTCGGCCAGCACCTCGCGGGCGATCTGTACGGAGATGGCCAGCGGCAGGATGGCGCGCGGGTGGGGCTTGACGATGACGGGGTTGCCGGTGACGAGCGAGGCGAACAGGCCCGGGTAGGAGTTCCAGGTCGGGAAGGTGTTGCAGCCGATGACGAGGCCGATGCCCCGCGGCACGACGGTGAACTTCTTCTCCATCACCAGCGGGTCGCCCTTGGCCGGCTTCTCCCAGCGCGCCGCGGTGCCGGAGGCGGTCATGGCGGCGTAGCCGTACGCGATGGCTTCGAGCGCGCGGTCCTGCGCGTGCGGCCCGCCGGCCTGGAAGGCCATGACGAACGCCTGGCCGCTGGTGTGCTGCACGGCGTTGGCGATCTCGAAGGAGCGCTTGTTGACGCG
This sequence comes from Nonomuraea endophytica, assembly GCF_014203235.1. Classification (GTDB taxonomy): domain Bacteria; phylum Actinomycetota; class Actinomycetes; order Streptosporangiales; family Streptosporangiaceae; genus Nonomuraea; species Nonomuraea endophytica. The sequence goes on from NZ_JACHIN010000015.1 coordinate 232,798, forward strand.
GTTGACGATCTCGACGCAGGTGAGCGCGCGCGCCTCGGGCCCGGCGTCGCGCCAGGCGGGCAGCGCCGCCTTGGCGGCGGCGATCAGGGCCGCGACGTCCGGCCGGGGGTAGGTGACGCCGAGTTCGATCCCGTACGGCGAGCGTTCCGCCCCGACGGGGTCACCGGTGGACGGCTGGTCGGTGGGGAAGGGTCTGCCCAGATAGGACTCGAATGCTTCCTTGCCCCGCTCGGCGGCGCCCTCTCCGTAGACGCGGGGGCTCGGCGACTCGGGATAGGCGCTCCAGTAGCCCCGTTCCGAGATCGCGGAGAGCGCCTGGTCCAGGGTCTCGCGGTTCTGCTCGAACATGTTGTCCCTCTCTTGACAGGGATCCGCCGGACGTGAAGTGTTTACCGAACATTCGGTCAGTTGACAAGGGAGACTTCCGTTGGAAAGCGCGCGTCGCATGCTCGCCGCCGACACGGCCTCCAAGGCGCTGGGCATCGAGCTGCTCGATCTGGCGGAGGGCCGGGCGACCTGCCGGATGGCGGTGACCGGTGAGATGGTCAACGGGCACGGCCTGTGCCACGGCGGCTACGTCTTCCTCCTGGCCGACACCGCTTTCGCCTGCGCGTGCAACACCTACGGCCCGGTGACGGTCGCGGCCGGGGCGGAGATCACCTTCGTCTCCCCCGCCCGGGAGGGCGACGTGCTGACCGCTGAGGCGGCCGAGCGCACGCGTTACGGACGCAGCGGAATCTACGACATCACGGTGACGGGTTCCGGCGGCCGGGTGGTCGCGGAGTTCCGGGGCAGAAGCAGAGAGTTCCGGGGCAGAAGCAGAGAGTTCCGGGGCGGAAGCAGAGAGTTGAGGTGAGCGAGCACGTGAGACTGAGCGATGCGCCCGCGCCGGAGGACCTCGATCCGGCGGAACGGCTTTCGCGCGACGAACTGGCCGCGTTGCAGCTGGAGCGCCTGCAGTGGACGCTCAACCACGCGTACGAAAATGTGCCCTTTTATCGTCATAAATTTGACGAGCACGGCGTCCACCCCCGCGACTGCAAGGAACTCGCCGACCTCGCGCGCTTCCCCTTCACCACCAAGCAGGACCTGCGCGACACCTACCCGTTCGGCATGTTCGCCGTCCCCCGCGAGCAGGTCGTCCGAGTTCACGCCTCCAGCGGCACCACCGGCAAGCCCACCGTCGTCGGCTACACGCGGCGCGACATCGACACCTGGTCGGACGTCATGGCCCGCTCCATCCGCGCCGCCGGCGGCCGCCCCGGCCACATCGTGCACGTCGCCTACGGCTACGGCCTGTTCACCGGCGGCCTCGGGGCCCACTACGGCGCCGAGCGGCTCGGCTGCACGGTGGTGCCGGTCTCCGGCGGCATGACGCCCCGCCAGGTCCAGCTCATCAACGACTTCCGGCCCGAGGTCATCATGGTGACCCCGTCGTACATGCTGGCGCTTCTCGACGAGTTCGAGGCGCAGGGCCTCGACCCGCGCGCCAGTTCGCTCAAGGTCGGCATCTTCGGCGCCGAGCCGTGGACCGAGGAGATGCGCAGGGAGATCGAGGAGCGCTTCGACCTGCACGCGGTCGACATCTACGGCTTGTCGGAGGTGATGGGGCCCGGCGTCGCGCAGGAGTGCGTGGAGACCAAGGACGGCCTGCACGTCTGGGAGGACCACTTCTACCCGGAGACGGTCGACCCGTTCACCGGCGCGGTCGCCGACGCGGGCGAGCTGGTCTTCACCTCGCTGACCAAGCAGGCGCTGCCGATCATCCGCTACCGCACCCGTGACCTGACCAGGCTGCTGCCCGGCACCGCGCGGCCGGCGTTCCGGCGCATGGAGAAGGTGACGGGACGCACCGACGACATGATCATCCTGCGCGGTGTGAACGTCTTCCCCACCCAGATCGAGGAGATCGTGCTGCGCACGCCCGGCCTGTCGCCGCACTTCCAGGTGCATCTGACCCGCCCGGAGCGGCTGGACGTGATGACGGTCAAGGTCGAGGCCAGGCCGGGCTTCGAGGGCCGCCAGGAGGCCGCGGCGGCGCTGCGCGGGGCGGTCAAGGACACGGTCGGGGTGAGCGTGGAGGTGGAGATCGTGGAGCCGGAGACGTTGGAGCGATCCGTCGGCAAGCTCAAACGGGTCATCGACAGACGGGATAATTAACCATATGGCCACCACATCCCGTCAGCGGAAGCGCGGACACGACCCCGAGTCCGTGCTGTCCATCGCCGTGGGCGTCTTCAACGAGCGCGGCTTCGACGGGACCAGCATGGAGGACCTGGCCCGCGCGCTCGGCGTCACCAAGTCGGCCATCTACTACCACGTGCCCGGCAAGGAGCAGCTCCTCGCGCGGGCGCTGGACCGGGCGCTGGACGGCCTGTTCGAGGTGGTGGCCGACGAGCGCGCCACCACCGGTCCCGCGATCGAGCGGCTCCAGTGGGTGGTACGGCACAGCGTCCGCATCCTGGTGGACCGCCTGCCGTACGTGACACTGCTGCTGCGGGTGCGCGGCAACAGCACGACCGAGCAGCAGGCGCTGGACCGGCGGCGCGAGTTCGACCGGTTCATCGCGCACCTGGTGAAGGAGGCGGCGGCCGACGGCCAGATCCGGCCCGACCTGGACCCGGCGCTGGTGACGCGGCTGTTGTTCGGGACGGTGAACTCCATCACCGAGTGGTACCAGCCCGGCCGGGGCGGCACGGCCGACGAACTGGCCGACGCGGTGCTGAAGATGACCTTCGACGGCCTGCGCGTCTGAAGGCGGCCGTGCACGTCTGAAGGCTCAGGGATCGAGCTGCTTGGGGCCGGGATCGGCGTCGACGGCCCGCTTGCCGGGCGTCGGCAGCGTCTGCTTGCCCCGCAGGTCGTTGCGGATCGCCTCGCCCAGCCGCTTGGTGGCCGCCCGGTTGAGCGCGCCTCCGGCGACGGCGCCGGTGAGGAAAGGGCCGAGCGTGGTCAGGTGGCGTCCCATGACCTTGAGCAACCGGTTGCGCAGCGCGGTCTTGGTGGCCGCCCCGATGGCGAGCGTCACCGTGGCCGGTGCGAAGGGGTCGATGCCGCGCTGCCTGGCCCAGGCCGCGGTGAAGGCGACGGCACGCTGGGTGCCGGTGCCCTCGACGCGGACGCCGTAGACCTCGTGCAGCTCGGCCAGAAGTTTGACTTCGATGGCGGCCACGACGATCGTCTCGGCGACCAGCTGGGCCGGCGCGGAGAGCAGGAGGGGTGGGGCGGCGAACTCGGCGGCGGCCAGTGCCCCGCCGATCGCGCCGACGGTCATGGTCGCTTTCTGGGCGGTGCGCACCAGGTCGTCGGCGAGTTGCTCACCGGTGAGGCCGTGGTGGTGCTCGGACAGTGTCCGCAGGTCCCTGATGGGGATGCGGGGCGCGATGCTGAGGAACACGTCGGCGAGCCATCGGCCTCGGCTCTCGCCGCTCTTGCGTGCCTTCCTCGCGCCTGCCGCGAGAGACTGGGCTAGTCGGCCGAGCAGCTTGCGCCGCTCGGCCGGCTCCAGCTCGCCTGGTTGGGCGAGCTTGCCCACGATCTCGCCGATTTCCCTGTCGGGCTCGGCGTTCTCCTTGTCAGGTGCTGCCACGGTGCCTCCCAACTAGGCGGCGCACTCCCGGCAGACCTGCTGGCCGTTCCGCTCAGAGGCCAGCTGGCTACGGTGGTGCACCAGGAAGCAACGCGAACACGTGAACTCGTCGGCCTGGCGCGGAATCACGCGCAGGGAGAGCTCCTCATTGGACAGGTCGGCACCGGGCAGCTCGAGCGACTCGGCGAGATCGGTCTCGTCGATGTCGATGCTGCCGGACGACTTGTCCGTGCGCCGCGCCTGGAGTTCCTGGAGGCTGTCCTCCCCCAGGTCGTCATCGGTCTTGCGCGGGCTGTCGTAGTCGGTAGCCATTGTGCTTACTCCATCCCCCTCATCTATATGTCTTCGCGCTCGTCGCGCGTGGTCTAACGTCCGGGACGTTCATCTTGTGCCCGTTCCTCGCGGGAGATTTTGCATCGGATACCCGCGAGAAGAGGTCGACGAACCTCCCAACACGTCATGACGCGCTGCCGACTGCAATGGTTAGCCAAATATGGCTAAACCCACAGCCTTGGCGTCTTGCGCCACCGTGTTCGACGGCACATCCAACCACATGTACGGCGCGAACGAGACGCCCGCGGTGGATCAACACGCCGGGATCAACGACCAGGAAGCCGAATGGTCACGACAAGTCCCCCACCATCACGTGGAACAGCTGCGACGTTTCCGCCGTGCGCCTGCACCACAGCACGGACGATCGAAAGCCCGAGTCCCGATCCCTTCGCCGAATCCACACGGTCCGCATGGAGCCTCCTGAACGGCTCGAACAGGCTGTTCACCTCGTACGCCGGGACGTGCTGCCCGGTGTTGGCCACCTGAACAACCAAGGCCCCGTCCGCCATTCCCGTTCGGATCCAGACTTTTCCGCTATCGGAAAGGTTGTACTTCACCGCGTTCTCGAGCAGATTGCTCACACATCGCTCCAGCAACACCGGATCCCCCACGGTGCCCGCCGGGCTCAATTCTGTGGTGACTGTCACACCATGCTCCTCGGCGAAGGGCATCACCTGCTCCACCGCGGTCTGTGCCACGTCCTTGATGTCGAGCGGCTTGCGCACAGCCAGCTCGCGTTCGCTCCTGGCGAGCAGCAGCAGCCCCTCGATGAGCTTCTCGTTGCGCGCGTTGACCTCCAGGAGGGTACGGCCCAGCGCCTTCAGATCCTCCGAGGCCGCCGGGTCGCCCAGGGCGATCTCCAGAACCGTCCTGTTGATGGTGAGCGGCGTGCGCAACTCGTGGGAGGCGTTGGCCACGAAGCGCCGCTGGGTGTCGAAGGCGACGTTGAGGCGGGTGAGCATGTCGTCGAAGGTGTCGGCCAGTTCCTTCAGCTCGTCGTTGGGGCCCTGCAGGGCGATGCGCTGGTGGCTGAGGTTGCCCTCGGAGAGCTTGCGGGCGGTGGCGGTCATCCTGCTGACCGGCCGCAGCGCCCGGTCGGCCACGAAGTAGCCGACGATCACGGCGAAGATGCCGACGCCGACCAGGGCCATGATGCTGCTGCGCAGCATGGCGTCCTGGATGATCTGCTGGATCCTGGCCTGCTCGGCCCGCCAGTTGGCCTCCGTGATGGCCGCCTCGATGGGGGCCAGCCCGCGCAGGTTCAGGCTGGGCCACTCGTTGTCGATCGTGGAGCCCGCGATGGTGTACAGCGCCATCACGACGACGGCGGCGGCCACGAAGAACATCGCGCTGTAGGTGAGCGTGAGGCGCCAGCGGACGCTGACCTTGCCGGGCAGGTCCCAGAGGGACCCCTGCGGCGCCGAACCGAGGTACTCGGGAGGAGGCGGACCGTCCCACGAGGGCGCCCCGCTCGGCGGGGACACCTGCCTGCCCTCGGCCCGCTCGGAGTGCGGGCTGATCATCGGGTGGGTCGGCACCGGCTCGCTCACAGCTTGTATCCCACTCCGGGTACGGTCTCGATCACCTGCGGCTCTCCCAGCTTCTTACGCAACGTCATCATGGTGACCCGCACGACGTTGGTGAACGGGTCGATGTTCTCGTCCCATGCCTTGTCCAGTAGGTCTTCCTGCGAGACGACGGCGCCCTCGGCCCGCATCAGCTCTTCGAGCACCGCGAACTCCTTCTTGGTGAGCACGACCTCCTTGCCGTCGCGCTCCACCAGCCGCTTGCCCGGGTCCAGCCGGATACCGCCCCGCTCAAGGACCGGCGGCAGCGCCGGCGCGGAGCGCCGGCCCAGGGCCCGTACCCTCGCGACGAGCTCCACGAACACGAACGGCTTGGCGAGATAGTCGTCGGCGCCCAGCCCGAGCCCTTCGACCTTGTCGTCCACGTCGCCCGACGCGGTCAGCATCAGGATGCGCGAAGCGGTGCGCTGCGCCACCAGGCGGCGGCACACCTCGTCCCCGTGGACGACCGGAAGGTCACGGTCGAGCACGATCACGTCATAGTCGATGTAGGAGGTACGCTCCAGCGCTCCGCCCCCGTCGTAGGCCACGTCCACGGCCATGGCCTCGCGGCGCAGCCCGGTCGCGATCGCGTCGGCGAGCACCCGCTCATCTTCGACCACCAGCACTCGCACGGTGTGCACACCTCTCTCCGGTCCCGGCTCACATTCTCCGCACACGACGATAAGCGCACGGTAAGGCATGTGTGGGCACGCGAGCCGCAAGCCGCGGCCGAATCCATGTTTCGGGAACGGAGGGTCCGGGGTATGCCGTCGGGACCACCCGCTGACGTGTGCTTCGCGGGTTTTCGCGCGCTCTTTGCGACCCCCTGAGAGAGAAGGTGAGATGGGCGAGTTCACCACTACGATCGAACGCCGCCTCGACCAGGCATACCGTGGCCTGAAGGAGGCCAAGTGCTCCGGCGACGACTACCTCGCCGACACCCTCAACGCCGAGATCGAGGACCTGCGCCGCCTGGCGGACGACCACGGGGTGCCGTTGCCTCGCTGACCACCGAAAGCACGAAACGGCCGGAGCCCAGCTGTTGGGGCTCCGGCCGTTTCACGTGCGCGTCAAGCGTCCCGCTCCGGGTCCAGGGGCGCCAGCAGGCCGTGCAGGTCCTCGAACAGGCCGGGGGCCGCGCACAGCGTCAGCTCGGTGTTCGGGGCCTTGCCGCGCAGGCCGCCGATCCTGGCGCCGGACTCGGCGGCGACGAGCCCGGCCGCCGCCCAGTCCCAGTAGTTGACGCCGCGCTCGTAGTAGGCGTCCACGCGGCCGGCGGCCACCGAGCACAGGTCCGTCGCGCAGGAGCCGCCCCGGCGGATGTCGCGCACGCTGGGCAGCACCGCCGCGAGCACTTCTCCCTGTACGGCCCGCCGCTCCGGCGAGTATCCGAACCCGGTGGCGACCAGCGCCCTGGACAGCGGCACGTCCTGGTTGCAGGCGAGCCTTGAGCCGCCGAGCCAGGCGCCCTCGCCGAGCGCGGCGGTGAACACCTCGCCCCTCGGCACCACGTTGACGACCCCGGCGACGATCCCGCCGTCCACCTCGACCGCGATGGACACGGCCCAGTCGGCCAGGCCGTACAGGAAATTGACGGTGCCGTCGATGGGGTCGACGACCCAGCGCACGCCGCTGGAGCCGGGGGTGGCGCCGCCCTCCTCGCCGAGGATCATGTCGTCGGGGCGGGCGGCCAGGATGCGGGCCCTGATGAGCTCCTCGGAGGCCTTGTCCAGCGCCGTGACGACGTCGGTGGGGCTGGACTTGGTCTCGACCGCCGCGGACATCGTGGGCCGCTCGGCGAGCAACATCGCGCCCGCCTCCCTGGCGATGTCCTCGGCGAGTTTCAGAAAGTCGGTCATGAGCCTGCCCTGGATGTCGCTGTCATGCTACGGAGTCCGGGCGCTTCCACTCCTGGCCGAGGACGTGCTGGGCGAGGAAGGCCAGGACGGTCTCGTACCAGGCGACGGCGTTGCCGGGCTTGAGGATCCAGTGGTTCTCGTCGGGGAAGTACAGGAACTTCGACTCGACCTCGCTGCGCTGCAGGTCCCACCACAGGCGCAGGGCCTCGCCGATCGGCACCCGGTAGTCCTTGTCGCCGTGGATGACGAGCATCGGGGTGCGGATGTCCTTGAGGCCGTGGTGCGGGGAGAGCTTGGCGTAGCGCTCGGAGCCGGGCTCGCCGAACTCGCGCTGCCAGTACATGGCGGCGTCGGTGGTGCCGGCGAACTGGTCGAGGTTCCACAGCGAGGCGTGAGTGACGACGGCCTTGTAGCGGTCGCTGTGACCGGCGACCCAGTTGGCCATGTAGCCGCCGTAGGAGCCGCCCATCGCGCCGGCGCGCTCGCCGTCGACGTCGGGGCGGGCGATGGCGACGTCCACGATCGCGTCGAGGTCGGCGAGCGTGCGCGGGCCCCAGTCGCCCCAGCCGCGGTCGATCATCCGCTGGCCGTAGCCGGTGGAAAGACACGGATCGGGCAGCAGTACGGCGTAGCCGTGCTCGGCCATGATCCACGGGTTCCAGCGCCACTGCCAGTCGTTCCAGGAGGCGACGGGCCCGCCGTGGATCCAGAGCATGAACGGCGCCGGGTCGTCGGCCGAGGCGCCCTCGGGCAGCACCAGCCAGCCGCGGATGGTCGCGCCGTCGTCGGCGGTGGCGGAGATCTCGGTGAGCGTGCCCTTGACCTCGGGCCGCTCGGCCGGCGAGGGCAGGTCGGTGACCTGGCCGCCGGGCAGGTCGATGCGCGCGGGCCCGGCGGGGAAGGACACGGAGCTGCGCAGCGCGTAGACGGAGCTGCCGTCGGCGGCGGGGTTGAGCGCGAGGTAGGCGTCGTCGTCGCGGGTGAGCCGGGAGGCCGCGCCGCCGATCGGCACCACGAACGCCGGGCGGCGGCCCTGGTGGTCGGCCACGATGTAGACGGACCCGGAGTCGGGAGCCCAGGCCACGTCCATCGGGAACAGGTCGGGGGCGTGGGTCTGGCCCTGGCCGGTGGCCAGGTCGCCGATCCACAGCTCGGTGCGGGCCGACAGGTCGAGCGCGGTGTGCCGGTCGCGGGCGGCGGCGACCTTGGTGCCGTCGGGCGAGACGGCCAGCGGGCCGGTGAAGTCCTGGCCCTCCTCGGTCACGACGGTGCGCCGCTCCCCGGTGGCCACGTCGATCGCGACCAGGTCGGAGCGCTGCTGCCCGCCCGGCAGGTACGTGGTCCAGGTGCTGACCACGGCCGTGCCGTCCGGGGTGAGGTCGAAGGAGGCGTTGACCAGCGCCCGTCCGGCGTCCGGCGTCAGGTCGCGCACCTCGGCCAGGCGGTCGCCGCTCAGCCGGCCGGCGAACAGCCGGGGGCCGCCGGGGCCGAGGTCGTGGTCCCAGTAGCGGACCGGGTAGCCCTCGTGCAGGATCGCGCTGATGCCGGCGTCCTTGCGGGCCTTGCGCCGCTCCTCCTCGGTGGACTCCTCGCCGGTGAGCACGTCGGCGGAGAAGACGACCACGTCGCCCGCGGTCTTGAAGGCGCCGATGCCACCGGGCCTGGCGGCGATCTGGCGGGCCTCGCCGCCCTCGCGCGGCAGCAGCCACAGCGCCGGGACCTCCTCCTCGCCGTCCTTGACCGTCGGGTCGGGGCGGGCGGAGGTGAACAGCACGTCGCCGGCGGCGGTGAAATCGGCCGAGCTCTCACCCTTGGCCGAGCGGGTCAGCCGATAGGGGGCGCCGTCGACGGGGATCGCCCAGAGCGCGGTGCCGAAGGATTTGCCGTCCGGATTGAGCGACTGGACCACCGACACCAGCCGCGAGCCGTCCGGGGACAGCTTGAGCGAGAGAACCCGAGGGATAGCCACATAGTCGCGAATGTCGTTGAATGCGCTCACTCGATCGAACCTACCTCAGCGCCCCCTAGGCTTGCCTACGTGGGAAACTACGACGCGCTGCTGATCCTGTCCTTCGGCGGACCTGAGGGCCCCGACGACGTCATGCCCTTCCTGGAGAACGTCGTGCGCGGCCGCGGCGTGCCGCCCGAGCGGCTCGAGGAGGTCGCCGGGCACTATCTCCACTTCGGCGGGATCAGCCCGATCAACCAGCAGAACCGCGACCTGATCGAGGCCGTGCGGCCCACGCTCGACGTGCCCGTCTACTGGGGCAACCGCAACTGGGCGCCCTACGGCGAAGAGACCGTGCGCCAGATGCGCGCGGACGGCGTGCGCAGGGCGGCGGTCTTCGCCACCTCGGCCTTCGCCGGCTACTCCTCCTGCCGGCAGTATTACGAGGACATCGCGCGCATCTCGCTGCCCGACGGGCCCGAGCTGGTCAAGCTGCCGCACTACGGCGACCATCCGGGGTTCGTGACGGCCATGGCCGACCGGGTCGGCGACGCGCTGGCCGAGCTCAGCGAGCCCGACGCCAGGCTCGTCTTCACCGCCCACAGCATCCCGCTGGCCCACGCCAAGAGCGCCTACGAGAGCGAGCTGCGGCGCAGCGCCGAGCTGGTCAACCGGGCGCTGGGCCGTACTCAAGGCTGGGACCTCGTGTGGCAGTCGCGCAGCGGCCCGCCGCAGGTGCCGTGGCTGGAGCCGGACGTCTGCGACCACCTGCGCAAGCTGGACGGCCCGGTGGTGCTGGCGCCGATCGGGTTCGTCTCCGACCACATGGAGGTCGTCTACGACCTCGACACCGAGGCCGTGGAGGTGGCCGCCGAGCTGGGGCTGCCGATGGCGCGGGCGGCCACGGTCGGCACCCACCCGGCGTTCGTGCGCGTGGTGGGCGAGCTGATGGCCGGGCCGGAGCCGGTGCCGTGCTCGCTGGAGACGTGTCCTCAGGTGTAGGCGCGGGCGTAGGCCTCGGCGTAGCCCATGACCTTGTTCACGTAGTCCCACGAGTGGTTGTAGAACCAGATCGCCTTGCGGAGCTTCTCGCCGCCCTTGCCGGCGCCGTTGGCGCACAGGTAGTTGGCGGCGCCCGGCACCGCGTCGTACGGGCTCCAGATGTCCTTCTTGCCGTCGGCGTCGCCGTCCACGCCGTAGGCACGCCAGGTGGCGGGCATGAACTGCATCGGCCCCAGCGCGCCCGCGCTCGACGGCCCGTTGTTGCGCCCGTGCCCGCTCTCGACCTGCCCGATGGCGGCCAGCACCGTCCAGGACAGCCCGGGGCAGCGGGTGGCCGCCTGCTTGTAGAGGTCGAGGTAGCTGCCCGGCCGTCCCACCGACGCCACCTGCTGTTCCTGCGGCGCGGGCGTACGGCTGCCGCCCAGCCCGATCACCTGCGCCCCCTTGCCGAGGAGCTTGGCGACCCCGGCGGTGCCCACCTTGCCCTCCTTGCCGTGCAGCAGCACGGCCACGCCCGGGGCGACGCCGAGCGCCTTGCCGGTCTCGGCGCTGACGATGCCGTCGATGCCCTTGAGCCCGAGCCCGGCCGAGGCGGCCAGCCGGAGCCTGGGCCCGCCGTCCACCTGGTAGTCCGCGCCCAGCACCATGCCGAGGCGGCGCGCGGCGGCGGTGTCGGCGACCAGTTCGCCGCGGCTGAGCGCGCTCCAGACGGCCGGCTCGTCGGCGACCGGCTTCGGGGTCCAGGCGCGGAAGTCGGCCGGGGTGACGGCCAGCACGTTCAGGCCGGTGCCGGAGATCTTGATGGCGCCCGCGTCCACGACCGCCACCTTCTGCACGTGCTTGAGCCGGCCGAGCGCGTGGCGGGCCTGCTTGGGCACGGTGGCGCGGGCGATCGCCAGCACCCTGGGCGGGGTGGGCGTGATGCCGGGGCCGCCTCTGCCGAAGTCCTTCACCTGTTCGGGGATCAGACGTTCCAGGGGTTCCGGCCTGGCCTGCGGTTCGGGGGCGCGCCGGGTCTGCTGGGGCTGGGCCGTACCGGTGAACAGGTCGTCGCGGACGAGGAAGACCACGCCGCCGCTCGTCACGGTGACCACGGCGACCGCGGCCACGAGCAGCACCGCGGAGCGGATCGAGGGAAGAGCGGACACGCGGGACACGTTACCCAAAATCACTTGCGCTTCCGCGAGGGTCTGCAGAAGGGTGTCACGCGGCGATAGGGGGATTTTGTGGTCGGGCCGTATCGGGGACTGTTCAACGAGCCCGGGGTCAAGGGTTTCGTGCTGGCCGGGTTCATCGGGCGTTTTCCGATGTCGATGCTGGGGATCGGGATCGTTCTTCTGATCTCCGCGCTGACCGGGTCCTACGCCACGGCGGGAGCCGTCGCGGCCGTGGTCAACGTCTCCTATGCGATCGCCGCGCCGCTCTCGGGACGGCTGGCCGACCGTTTCGGCCAGAATCGGGTGATCTTCCCCTTCGCCGTGGTCAACGCGGTGGCCCTGGTCTCGCTCATCCTGAGCGCCGGGTTCCGGCTGCCCGAATGGACGCTCTACGCCTCGGGCCTGCTCGTCGGCGCGACCTCGCTCTCGCTGGGCTCGATGGTGCGCGCGCGGTGGTCGAACCGGCACGGCGGCTCGGCGAAGCTGCACACCGCCTTCGCGTTCGAGTCGGTGGCCGACGAGGTCATTTTCGTGACCGGCCCGGCGGCGGTGACGCTGCTGGCCACCTATGTCAACCCGTACGCGGGGCTGGTGGTCGCCGTGGTGGCGATGCTGGGCGGGTCGCTGGCGCTGGCGGCGCAGCGGCGTACGCAGCCGCCGATCGTGGCGGTGCGCTCGGTCAGCGGCACGCCGATCCTGATCCCGGGCATCGCCCTGCTGTCGGCCGTTTACGTGGGGCTGGGCGCGGTCTTCGGCTCGGTCGACCTGATCACCGTGGCCTTCGCCGAGGAGCACGGAGCCAAGGGGGCCGCGGGGTTCCTGCTGGCCAGCTTCGCGGGCGGCTCGATGGTCTCGGGCCTGTGGTTCGGCTCGCGGCACTGGCGAATCCCGATGCGCGGGCGCTTCGTGCGGGCGCTCGGGGTGTTCGTCGTCGGCCTGCTGCCGATCATGTTCGTGGGTGACACGCGGGTCATGGCGCTCGCGCTGTTCATCGCGGGCCTGGCCATCTCGCCGACGCTCATCACCGGCTTCTCGCTGACCGAGCGCCTGGTGCCGCCCTCGCTGCTGACCGAGGGAATGGCCTGGATCTCGACCTCGATCGGGTTCGGCGTCGCGCTCGGCGCGTGGGCCGGCGGGCGGCTCACCGAGGCGTTCGGCGCCTCCAACGCCTACGCGTTCTCACTGGCGTGCGCGCTGCTCGCGGCCATCGTCGGGGTGTCAGGTTCGGGTTTGCTGAGGATTCCGGAAGCGCCTTCTCCCGCGAAGAGCTGATCCGCTACGGTCGGGAGATCCCTCAAGCAACACCCTCAACTCACGAAAGCTCCGTAATGTCCCGACAAATTGCTTCACTTCTAGCTATCGCCGCTGTAACCGTCACTCTGGCCCCAGCTCCCGCGTCGGCCGCACCCGAAGTCGACTGCACGCAGGTCAAATGCCTCGCGCTGACCTTCGACGACGGGCCGGGCAAGTACGCTGACAAACTCCTCGACACGCTGAAGAAGGCCAACGCGAAGGCGACCTTCTTCCTGGAGGGCCAGTACGTCAAGACGCGGCCCGCCTTCGCCAAGCGCATGGCCAAGGAGGGCCACGAGCTCGGCAACCACAGCTACAAGCATCCCAACTTCACCGATCTCGAACCGGGGGCCATCCGGAACGAGGTCAAGAAGACCCAGGACATCATCTACAAGACGACCGGGGTCACGCCCAAGCTGCTGCGCCCGCCGTACGGGATGGCCGACATCCAGGTGTCGGACGTGGCGGCGGAGTTCGACATGCCGATCGTGTTGTGGACGGCGGGCTCGCGTGACTGGGCCACCAAGAACGCCGACGAGATCAAGAAGCAGACCTTGGCGGTCGCCCAGCGAGACGGCATCATCCTGATGCACGACTGGGTCAAGCAGACGGTCGACGTGATGCCGAGCCTGGTCAAGCTGCTCCAAAGCCGCGGCTACACGCTGGTGACCGTTTCCACACTGCTCAAGAGCCAGAACCTTCAGCCCGGCGACATTTACCCGGTTCCCGAAGGCTGGGAGAGATGAGTATCGTTCACGTTTAACGGAACGATCCTTTCCAGGGGGCGCGTCATGGTCTTCACCAACTGGGCCGGCAACCAGTCGGGCACCCCCGCCGAGGTGCGCACACCCACCTCGGTCGAAGACGTGGCAGGCGCCGTGCGGGACGCCACGCGCACCGGACGGCGCCTGCGCATGGTCGGAACGGGCCACTCCTTCACCGGAGTGGCCCTCACCGACGGCATCATGCTCCGCCCCCACGGCCTCACCGGCGTCAGGACCTGGGCGGACGACCGGGTGACCGTCCTCGCCGGCACCCCGCTCAGACACCTCAACGAACTGCTCGACCAGCGCGGCCTCGCGCTCGCCAACATGGGCGACATCACCGAGCAGACCGTCTCCGGCGCCATCCAGACCGGCACCCACGGCACCGGCCGCGACACCGGCGGCCTGGCCGACCAGGTCGTCGAGCTGGAGCTCGTGCTCGCCGACGGCTCCCTGGCCACGGTCAAGCCGGGCGAGGACCTCTTCGACGCCGCCCGGGTCGGGCTCGGCGCGCTCGGCGTCCTGACCGCGGTGACGTTCAAGGTCGAGCCCGCGTTCCTGCTGCACAACCGGCGCCGCCGGCTTCCGCTCCCCGAGATCCTGTCCTCGCTCGACACCATGACCTCGGCCAACGAGCACCTCGACTTCTTCTGGCTGCCGCACACCGACGCCTGCCTGGTCAAGACCAACAACAGGAACCCGGGGCCGGCCCGGCCGCCGAGCGCGTTCAAGCACTGGCTGGACGCGGTCTTCCTGGAGAACACGCTCTTCGGCGCGGCCTGCGCGCTCGGCGCCCGCTCCCCCGGCCTGATCCCCCGCATCAACGCCGTCAGCGCCGCCGCGCTCGGCGACTCCGAGTCCGTGGACACCTCCTACAAGATCTTCACCGCCCGGCGCGACGTGCGCTTCCTGGAGATGGAGTACGCCGTGCCGCGCGAGCACCTGGGCCAGGCGCTGCGCGAGACCCGCGACCTGGTCGAGCTCATGGACTGGAAGATCACCTTCCCGGTCGAGGTACGGGTGACGCCGCCGAGCGACGCCTGGCTGTCCACCGCGTACGGCCGGGACTCCGCCTACATCGCCTGCCACATCTACCGCCGCACCCCCAACCCCGCCTACTTCGAGGGCGTCGAAGAGATCATGACCAGGCTGGGTGGACGCCCTCACTGGGGCAAGATGCACACCCGCGACGCCGCCTACCTCAAGACCGTCTACCCGCGCCTGCCCGACTTCGTGGCCCTGCGCGACCGCCTCGACCCCGGCCGCCTCTTCACCAACCCCTACCTGGAGACCGTCCTCGGCTGAGTCGTATAGCTGGCTGGAGTGCCAGGCGGCCCCGGGCGTCCATACCCTTTGAGCATGACGCGTGACGCCCTCGAGGCTCTGGACCGCCTCGCGGGCGGGCTCGGCACCGCCGTACTCGCCCTGTTCATGGCGATGGCGTGGACGGTGACGCTGGTGAGCTGCCTCACCGGCGTCGGCCTGCTGGCGCTGCCCGGCATGATCGGGCTGACCAGGTCCGTGGCCGAGCGGGAACGCGCCCGCCTGGGCCGCCGCGGCGACCCGGTCATCTCCCCCTACGGCGAACCCGCCGCGGGAAACTGGGCCCAGCAGATGAACGCGGCCTGGCACGACCCCTCCGTCCGGCGCGACCTGGCGTGGGTGGGCATCCACGCCACGATGGGACTGACGCTCGGGCTGGTCGGCCTCGCGCTGCCGATCATGGGGCTGCGCGACGTGACGTTCCCGCTGTGGTGGCGGCTCCTGCCCGCGGGCGAGGTGGGCTCCTCGCTCGGCGTGCGCGCCGAGACGTGGCCGGGTGTCCTGGCCGTGGGCCTGTCGGGGCTGCTCTGGCTGGGGCTGGCCGTCGTGCTGGGGCCGCGGCTGGCCGTGCTGCAGAGCTGGCCGGGCCGCAGGCTGCTGGCGCCGCACGCCTCGGTGGACCTGTCCGAGCGGGTCGCGCGGCTGACCGCCACCCGCGCCGCCGCCCTGCGCGCCCACGCCGCCGAACTGCGCAGGATCGAACGCTCCCTGCACGACGGCGCCCAGAACCGGCTCGTCGCCGTCGTCGTCACCGTCGCCGCCGCCAGACGCGCGCTCTCCCGGAACCCCGAGGCCGCCGACCCCGCCCTCGAACGCGCCCAGACCGCCGCAGAGCAGGCCCTCGCCGAACTGCGCGGCGTCGTGCGCGGCATCCTGCCGCCTGTCCTGGAGGACAAGGGCCTGTCCGGCGCGCTGTCGGCGCTGGCCGCCGGATCGGCCGTCCCGTGCGGGCTGAGCGTCGGCGAACTCGGGCCGCTCCCGCTCTCGGTCGAGGCCACGGCGTACTTCACCGTCGCCGAGGCCCTCACCAACGTCGCCCGCCACAGCGCCGCCACCCGGGTCGACGTCGAGGTCATCCTGTACGGCGAGGCGCTGCGGATCACCGTGGAGGACGACGGCAGGGGCGGCGCCCTTGAGGAGTCAGGAGGGGGGTCTGGGCTGGCGGGGATCAGGCGGCGCGTGGAGTCCCACGACGGCGTCCTCACCCTGTCCAGCCCGGAGGGCGGCCCCACCAGGCTGGTGGTCGTCCTGCCCCCGGCCTCCTGAAGCGGCGGGGTTGTCAGCCGCCGGTCTTCTGGGGCTGCGGCCATAGGGGCGTGTCAGCCGCCGGTCTTCTGGCGGAGGTTGTCAGCCGCCGGGCTTCTGAAGCGTCAGCCCTTCCGGATGCCGGTCTTGTTAGACGTACCGGCATACCGGTCTTGGGAGGCGCCAGCCGTACCGGATCAGGGGTTTGTCAGGGGATGGTGGCGCGGTCCTGGTCGGCGGGGGCTTCGTCCGGGGGTGGGGTGGCCTCGTCCTCGGGCTGGCCGGTCTCCTCGGGCGGGTCCGTGGTCGGCTCGCCCGACGGCTCCACCTGGCCGGTCTTGGTCGGCGTCGGGGTGGGCGTCGGTGTCCTGGTCTTGTCCGGCTTGGGGGTCGGGGTGGGGGTCGGGGTCGGCGTGGACTCCGGTTCCTCCTGGGTGGACGGGGTGTCGGAGGGCGGCGGGGTGTGCTCGTCCTCCTTGACCGGGCCCTTGGGCTCCTCCGTGACCGAGACCGGGCGCTTGCCGGGCAGCTGGTCGGGGATCGACGAGCCGCTGGCCGCCTGGTAGACGAGGATCGCGCCCATGCTGATCGCGAAGACCAGCGCGGCGGCGAACCCCAGCTTCAGCCAGGGCAGCGGGCGGCGCCGTTCCGGCTTGTCCACCGCGGCCATGACCAGGGTGGCGTCCGCCTCGCCCGGTTCCGGCGGCGGCTCGTCGCGGAGCGTCGCCTGGGCCGCGGTGGCCAGTTCCCCCTCGCCGTCGCGGTGCGCCGGCACCTCCTCGCCGTCCTCGTGCTCGCGCCACGCGAGCACCGTGTGTTCCTTGACCTTCTCGCCGGTCCGCTTCAGGTAGTGCGTGTAGATCGCGCTGCCGACCGTGCTGGCCACACTGGCCACGGCCGCGCCGATCACCGTCCCCGCCACGCCGAGATACGACGCCGCCACCGCGGCGGTCACCGCGGCCAGGGCTCCACCGAGGACCTGCGGCACGCTCAGCTCGAACCTCCGCTGCTCGCCGCTCATCCTCCAGATCAGTCCCCTCTTGTCATTCGACAGGTAAAGAGCTTCCTCGTGAATAGACGCGAGTGCGTGTCCTGTTGTTCCTGTGACCTGCGTGACAGGAAGGCTCAAGGGTCGTGCCCCGCCGATTCGGACTGCCCTCCGTCTATGCCGCCGCGGCCGTGGCCACGGCCGTCACGACCGTCGCCCCGCTCGCCGTGACCGAGCCCGCCTCAGGACTGTCCGCGCGGCCGGTGGTGACGGAGCCGACCCGGCCGTACATCGTGACCGCGCACACCCGCGGCGACGCGCGGGACCTGGTCAGCGAGGCACGCTGGCGGGTGCGCCGCTACTACACGGCCGTCCTGCCCGGATTCGCGACGTGGCTGAGCGACAGGGAGGTGGCCGAACTGCGGGCGGACGCGCGGGTACGCTCGCTCGAACCCGACCGGCGGGTCCACCCTATGGGCGGCCGGGCACTGAACCGGCGCCACGGGCGCGAACTCCCCCTCGGCGGCCGCCACGGCCGCGCCGCGACCGGCCGCGGCGTCACCGTCTACGTGCTCGACAGCGGCGTGGACGTCGGCCACCGCGAGTTCGGCGACCGCGCGTGGCGCGCCTTCGACGCCACCGGCGGGCACGGCGCCGACTGCAGCGGTCACGGCACGCAGGTGGCGGGCGTCGCCGCCGGTCGCACGTACGGCGTGGCCCCGCAGGCCAGGATCGCCTCGGTGAAGGTGCTGGGATGCGGCTTCGGTTCGATGTCGGACGTGCTGGCCGGAGCCGACTGGGTGCGCAGACACGCGCGCGGCCCCGCCGTGGCCAACATGTCGATCGGCGGCGAGCCCTCCCCCGCGCTGGACGCCGCCGTGAGCAACCTCACCCGGGCGGGCGTCCTGGTCGTGGCCGCCGCCGGAAACTCCGGCGAGAGCGCCTGCTCGGTGTCACCGGCCCGCCGGGCGTTCGCGGTGGCGGCCAGCGACTCGGCGGACCTGCGGGCGCCGTTCTCGAACCACGGCCCTTGTGTCGATCTTTACGCGCCGGGCGTCGACGTGCGTTCCGCCTGGCTGGAGGGGACCACGCGCGAGGAGAGCGGCACCTCGATGGCCGCCCCGCACGTGTCCGGAATCGCCGCCCTCTACCTGGAGTCCCATCGCGGCTCCAGCCCGTCAACTCTCGCGTCTTGGCTCAAGTCCACGGCGACCCGTGGCGTGATTCGTCAGAATCCGTCGAGGACCCCTAACCTCCTGCTGCACTCCGGCGGGCTATAAAGGATGGAATCGACAAATGTGACCGGCGTCACAACGCTTGGGGAGTATCCCAGGCAGGCGATGTTCGGACATGCCGGGTACGGTGCTGGCAGGCAACCGGCACACGCGAGAGACTCAAGGGTCCGGGGGAAGAATGAGCGCGCTGACGAAGGGACTCGCATGCAGGAGCTCCGACTCGTCGCGGTGAGTGAGGACGGCACGTATCTCGTCCTGGCGACAGCCGGGCGGGGTACGCGGTTCACGCTCCCCGTGGACGACCGGCTCCGCGCTGCCGTCCGCGGAAACTTCTCCCGTCTCGGCCAGTACGAGATCGAAGTGGAGAGTCCGTTGCGCCCCAAGGAGATCCAGGCACGCATTCGCGCTGGAGAGACCGCGGAAGAGATCGCCGCGACCGCGGGAATCCCGGTCGAGCGCGTCCGCTGGTTCGAGGGTCCCGTGCTCCAGGAGCGGGAGTACGTCGCCCAGCAGGCGCAGCGCGTCGCCGTTCGCATGCCTGGAGAGTCCGCCCCGGGACCCACGCTCGGCGAACTCGTCGCCGAGCGCCTTACCCGCCGCGGCGTCCCCACCGACGAGATCGACTGGGACTCCGCCAAACGCGACGACGGCCTGTGGCGGGTCAAGCTGGGCTACGTCTGGAACGGTCACACCCGGCACGCGGAGTGGCTGTTCGACCCGCGCAAGCGGCACGTCACGCCGCATGACGACGAGTCCATGAGACTGTCGGCGGCCGACTTCGACCCGAACCCGCCCGCCGAAGACACCACCGTCACACCGTTCGCACCGCGCGCCGCCAAGCTGCAGCCGGTGCCGCCGCTGCCGTCGGTGATCCGGCACGAGCCGCCCGCCGTGGTCAGACCCGGCGACGGCCCGGCCGTCGCCTACCCACCCGGCCGCGACGGCTTCCCGCCCGGACGCGACGGGTTCCCCCCTGGCCGCGATGCCTTCCCGCCCGGACGCGAGTCCTTCCCGCCCGCCCGGGAAGGCTTCGCGCCTGGACGTGAGGGGTACGCGCAGGGCAAGGAGGGCACCGGCCGCGACGGCTTCCCGCCCAGCCGGGACGCGTACTCACCGGCCCGCGGCGAAGGCGCCTACAACCGCCAGCCCGAGCCGCCTTCCCGTGAGGCCGAGCGCGGTTACCCGTTCGAGGACGAGAGCTCCGACTTCGACGGGCGGGGTGGAGAGGGCGTGCGCCGGGCACCGGCTGCCTGGCACCCGGACTTCGCCACCAACCGCCCAGAACGCCCCCAGCCCCGCGACACCGACCCCATCTACGCCCCGGCCCCCCGGAGCCAGGAGCCCGCGCCCCCTGCCGTCCAGGAGCCTGTGGCCCCTGTCGTCCAGGAGCCTGTGGCTGTGGCCCCGGCGGTCCAGGAGCCCGCTGCGCCCATCGTTCAGGCGCCCGTGGCTCCCGTGGTTCAAGAGCCCGTGGCGCCCGTCGCTCAGGAGCCCGTGGCCCCTGAACCGGTCGCCCAGGAGCCCCCGGTCCCTGTCGTCCAGGTGCCCTCGGCGCCCGAACCGACCGCCCAGGAGCCCTTGGCCGCTGAGCCGGTCGTCTCCGTCGCGCCGGTAGTGCAGGAGGCGGCGGTTGCCGCGCCTGACGTCCAGGAGCCGGAGGTCACCGAGCCGGTCGCCCCGGCCGTCGCGCCCGCCGCCCCGGAACCGCCTGCTGTCGTGCAGGAGGCCCGGGTCGTGGAGCCGGTCGCCGAGCCTGCCGCCGTCGCCGAGCCCGCCGCCATCGCGGAGGAGGTCGTGGTCGAGCCGGTTGCCGCCGAGCCGGTTGCCGCTGAGCCCGTGGTAGTCGAGCCCGTTGCCGTTGAGCCCGTTGCCGTCGAGCCCGTTGCCGTTGAGCCGGTTGTTGTTGAGGCTGTCGTGGTGGAGCCTGCCGCGCCCGAGCCCGCCCCTGAGCCGAAGGCCGACGCCCAGCCGACCGAGACGCCCAAGCCCGCCGAGACGCCCAAGCCCGAGGCACCCAAGCCTGCGGAGGTGCAAGCCGAGGCGCCTCAAGCTCCTCCGGCGGCACCGCCCGAGCCTGAAGCCCCGAAGCCCGAGCCCGCCAAGGCTGAAGAGGTTGTCGCCGAGGAGCCTCAGGTCGTCGAGGTGGTCAAGGGCGAGACCGTTCAGGAGGACGAGGCGGGCAAGGGCGAGGAGGCGGCTGTGCCGGCGGCCAGGGACGGCAAGGACGAGCCGATCGCCAAGCCGAAGCCCAAGCCGAAGGACCCGTCGACGGTGCCGGTTCCGTCGCCGCCGCCCGCTCCTGCGGCCCGGCAGCCGCGCAAGGGTTCCAAGGGCCGGCGCGCCTCCGTCCCGACCTGGGACGAGATCATGTTCGGTGCCCGCAAGCAGGACTGACGTTCTGGGTACGGCCGGCCACGGTAACTGGCCGGCCGTGCGTCGTCACGGCGGGCCATTCGTGCGACTGCCGGGCGCCTGAGGATCGGGACCGGCGCACGGCGGCGGGGGGCGTCTGGTTGGCTTGCCGTAAGAGAAAAGGGCATGACAACCCAGGACGAGCGGGTAAGCGCCGTCAGGGCCTGACAAAGGGGGCAAGCCAGTCGGGGGTGACCTCGGCGGGGAAGGCGACGGCCTGGGTTTCCGAGACGTCGACGGCCGAGTAGCCGCCCTCGCCCGCGCCCACACCCGCCACCAGCGTCATGACGCCCGCGCGGCGCTGGAACCAGGTCTGGCGGATCCGCCAGCCCACCACCGCCCGGCGTTCGAACACCGCCTGCGAACGGCGCAGCGATCCGGAGCGCACCGACAGCCGGATCCCGTCGTACCCGTGGCCCAGCGACTTGTAGCGGTCGAGGCCCAGCGGGACGCCGATCCCGGCCAGGATGAGGGCGACCACGGCGAGCACCCACCAGGCCGTGGCGGCGGTCAGGAGGGCGGCGGTCAGCGCGAGGGCGGCCAGGGCTGCCCAGGGGGCGATCGCGCGGAACAGGCGGCGGTTGCGCGCCACCGGCGGGTGCTTGCGCAGTTCGGCGTTGAAGGGGCCGATGGCGGCGCCGGTGACCTGGTGGGCCACGGCGCGGGGCACGTCGGGCAGGAGCTGGCCGCGGGCCTGGGAGTCGCCCAGGCCGGTGACGATGGCCCAGACGCGTACGACTCCGGCCCAGCGTTCGGCGAGGGCGTCGGCGATCTCGTAGCCGCGTACGCGCCGGGATTCCAGGGAGACGCTCCTGCGGTTGATCAGCCCGCGCTCGGCGACGAGGTAGCCGTCGCGTTCCCTGAGCGTGAAGTTCCAGTTGAACACCGCGTACATGACCCCGCCCACCACCGGCATCGCGACCACCAGCAGGACGACGGCGATCAGCAGCAGGTAGGGATGGTCCCAGAGCCACTGCCCGGCGTCCCAGGCGGCGTCGCGGCCGAAGCCGAGCTGGTCGCCCCACTGGAAGGCGAGGCCGATGGCGCCACCGGCCAGCGCGAACGGCGTCAGCAGGTACGCCCCCGACAACGGCCCGTAGAGCAGCCAGGTGCGGGGCACGCGCATGATGACCCGCTCGTTCTCCTGCGGCTGCGGAGGGGCGTCAGTGACCGGTTGCCGCCGTTCCTGGGCGCGGGCGCGCAGGAGCACCGCCTTGAGGCGTTCCGCCTCGGCGAGGGTGACGCCGTCGAGCTCGCCCTCCTGCTCGCTGCCGCCGCTCGCTCCGGTGTCGAGCTTGAGTACGGCGAGGCCGAGCAACCGGTGCATGGGCGGCGTGGAGACGTCCACCCCGCGGATGCGCTCAAGCGGGATGGTCCGGACGGAACGGCTGATCAGCGACCGCTTGATCTCCAGCCGGTCGCCCGCGATCTGGTAGCTGAACGTCGCCCAGCGCACCACCGCGAACACCACGGTCCCGGCGATGCCCAGCGCCGCCCACAGGAACGAGCGCGGCGAGAACCCGCCCACGAACAGCACGCCGACCAGCGGCAGCAGCAGAGAGGGCAGCATGCGGACCGGGTCGATGAGCAACACCTTGGGACTCAGCCGCAACGGCACCGCCCCACCCTCATCCGGTCCCTGAACGCCCGGCTCGCCGTCATGCGGGCCGTCTGTCACTGGTTGGGGGGCTTCGGGATCGGGCTGTGTGGTCGGCCGCTCAGGCTCTCCGGTCCCGGGATGGGTCTGTTCGGCTCCGGGTCGCTGGTCTGGGTGGTTGAAGTGGTGGGGCTCGTGGGTCATGTGGCGTCGTCCCTGAGGTCCTCGGCCCGGCGGGCGAGCTGGTCGGCCAGCCCGGCGGCCACGCCGTACTCCAGACCCTTGATCGTGGAGGAACCGGCGTGCGACGCGGTGCGGATCTCCAGCGTGGCCAGCCCGAACAGCCGCTCCAGCCATCCCTGCGCCTTGTCGACCGTCTGGATCCGGCTCACCGGCACGAACACCCATTCCCGGGTGAGGAAGCCGGACCGGGCGTACACGACATCTCCCGACAGCTCCCACCGATGGACGGCGAAGCGCACGAACGGCTCGGCCACCAGGAACGGCGTCGCCACCACGCCCACCCCCACCGGCAGCAACCACGAGTCGGCCGACAGCCACCCGGGCACCCAGCCCCACCCGCTGCCGCCCACCACACGCGCCACCACGACCGCCCCGCCCACCAGGAGGACGAAGCCGATCAACGACTCCAGCATCCACAGCTGCCTGGCCTTGGGCGAGACGCGGTGCGCCGGGTCACGCAGCGTCCCCGCTCGGGGCTCGGATTCACTCACACCGCCCAGCTTAGGCGCGGCTCACGTCAGCGTTATCTCAGCGGCCCTCACGCGGGGTCGGAGAATTGTCAGTGACGTAAGCCACAGTGGCTCCATGCGATACGCGATCGAGGCCGAGGGCCTCGCCAAGCGCTACGGCGAGACCACGGCATTGGCCGGTGTCGACCTGGTGGTGCCGCCGGGAAGGCTGCTCGGCGTGCTGGGGCCCAATGGCGCCGGAAAGACCACCGCCGTGCGGATCCTCGCCACCCTGCTCGCCCCCGACGCGGGCCGGGCCACGGTGGGCGGTTTCGACGTGGTGCGCGAGTCTCACCAGGTGCGCACGCTGATCGGCCTGACCGGGCAGTACGCGGCGGTCGACGAGATGCTGACCGGCGTCGAAAACCTGCTGATGATCGGCCGTCTGCTCGGCCTGTCCAGGTCGGAGTCGCGGGCGCGGGCGGCGCAGTTGCTCGATCGCTTCGACCTTGCCGACGCCGGAGGCAGGGCTGCCAAGACCTTCTCCGGCGGCATGCGCAGGCGTCTCGACCTGGCGGCGAGCCTGGTGGGGCGGCCTCAGGTGCTGTTCCTCGACGAGCCGACGACGGGCCTTGATCCGCGCAGCCGCACTGACCTGTGGGGTGTGGTGCGGGGGTTGATGGCCGACGGTGTGACCGTGCTGCTGACCACCCAATATCTGGAGGAGGCCGACCAACTGGCCGACGACATCGTGGTGTTCGACCACGGCAGGGTGATCGCCTCCGGAACCTCCGACGAGCTCAAGTCGACGACGGGCGCGCAGGTGCTGGAGGTGAGCCCGCTGCGGGCCGACCAGCTCGGCCTGGTGGCCAAGGTGGTGGAGGCCGTGGTGGAGACGCCGCCCGAGGTCGCCAACGGAAAGGTGACGGTGGCGGTGCACGATCCGCAGGTGGTGCCCGCGGTGGTGCGGCGGCTGGACGAGCTGGGGGTGGTGGCCTCCGAGCTCGCCCTGCGCAAGTCCAGCCTGGACGAGGTGTTCCTTTCGCTGACCGGCCACCGTGCCGATGCCAAGGCGGTGGTTTAGGTGGCTGTGGTGGCGACGAAGGCCGTGCCGGTGGAGCGGCGGGTCGGGGTGGGAGCGACCGTCCGGCAGACGGCGACGCTGGCCTGGCGGAGTCTGGTGCAGGTCAAGCACAACCCCTGGGACCTGCTCGACCTGAGCATCCAGCCGATCATGTTCCTGCTGCTGTTCACGTTCGTGTTCGGCGGTGCGATCTCCGGTTCCACCGGGGACTACCTGCAGTTCGCGCTGCCGGGCCTGGTGGTGCAGAACGCGCTGTTCTACACCCTGTCCACGGCGATCGGGCTCAACACCGACATCAGCAAGGGGGTGTTCGACCGGCTGCGGAGCCTGCCCATCGCGCGCACCGCGCCGCTGGCCGGGCGGATCGTCGCGGACACGTTCAAGCAGGTGTGGGCGTTCGGGCTGCTGATGGGGTTCGGGATGCTGCTGGGGTTCCGGGTCCAGACGAGCGTGGCCGGGGTGCTCGGGGCGCTGGCGCTGCTGGTGGTGGTCGCGCTGGCCATGTCGTGGATGTCGGTGCTGATCGGGCTCAAGGCGTCGAGTCCGGAGAAGGTGCAGATGATCGCGTTCTCCGCGATGATGCCGCTGACCTTCACGAGCAGCGCGCTGGTCGATCCGGTGACGTTCCCGGCGTGGTTGCGGGCCTGGTCGGAGGTCAACCCGGTCTCCTACCTGGCCGACGCGATCCGGGGGCTGCTCATCGGGGGCGAGGTGGCGACCCCGGCGCTGGTCTCGCTGTTGTGGGCGGCGGGGTTCGTGGCGGTGTTCGCGCCGCTGGCCATCAGGGTCTTCAGGACGCGCGTGTGAACGAACCGGCCAGGGTCTTCAGGACCCGCGTGTGAGCGATCCGCTCAGGGTGTTGTGAGCGGATCGGCCAGGGCCAGGGTGGCGGGCCTGTCGAGAGTGTGGCCCTGGGCGAAGTGGATGCCGAAGGAGCCGGGTGGCAGAGACGTAGGCGGCGACCACCTCCCGGTCAGCGAGGTCGGCGAGCGCGGGCCCGCGCCACAGCGCCAGCGCCTCCCGCAGCACCCCGGCCGCCGTCGCGGCGTCCCCTTCGGCCAGCCGCGCCTGCCCTTCCCTGGCCAGTACGGCGAAGCGGTGCGCGTCCACCTGGTCAGGACCGGCAACCAGCCGGTATCCGGCCTGTTCCGCGACGACGAGCTGGCGCACCGGGTTTTTGCCGAGTGCCGCCCGAAGCCGGGAAACCAGTGCCTGAAGGGCATTGGCCACCCCGTCCGGCGGCCGCTCAGCCCATACCCCGGCCATCAGCGTGGCCGGCGGAACGGTCCTGCCCGCCTCGACAACCAGCAGGCCAAGGAGGGTGCGTAGCCTCTGACCTGCGATCTCCACGACCTCGCCGTCCCGGCGAACCTCGAGCGGGCCGAGAATGGCGAAGGTCATGCTTGTGTCCAAGCTCACCTTCTCCATCCCACGATTCTGGATGATTTCCGGCCCTTCCCCCGCCACCGACCCTCGCGAAACGGTCGGCGCACCGCCGTGAGCCGCGTAGCATCATCCGGCATGGGGCTGCGTTACACGGCGACACGCGTGCGACGGGCCGTCGTCATCTCGGCGGCGGTCGCGCTGGCGCTCGCGTCGTCGGGCTGCGCGCTCCTGCCGGGCCGGTCGATGGCCAAGGACATCGGCCAGCTCAACGTCACCAGTCCAGAACTACGCGAGGGCAAACCGTTGCCCCGCGAATATTCCTGCAAGGGCAACCAGGGCAGTCCGCCGCTGCGCTGGTCGGGTGAGCCGCTGCCGGGGGCCAAGTCGATCGCGATCGTGCTCGACACCCATACCGGCGCGAATCCCGCGGTCAACTGGGTTGTTTACAACATTCCGCCAGATTGGACCGAGCTCGGCCCCAACGCCACCGAGGCACTGCCGGGCGACGACACCGGCCAGGCCAAGGTGACGAGCGGCAAGGAAGGCTACGAGCCCCCCTGCGACGACAAGGCCACCTATCGGTTCAGCGTCTACGCGCTGGACGAGCCGGTGACGGTCGAAGGGGGCGCCTCTCTCCCCAAGGTCCTGAAGAACATCGCGGACCGGACCATCGCCCGGGGGCGACTGACGGTGGTCCACATCGAGTGAGAGGTCGAACACCGCAGGTAGTAATGGTTACCAATTCTTCACTTAGGGTGTGACAACGCTCATAGTGGTCCGACAGAATCAGATCCAATTGTTAGACGTCGGTGATCAATGGGGGCAGGTCGCGTCGATGGCCGCGCGATCTCACCGGCGCCACTGGGAGGCCATGGCTTTGAGGGTGGTGCAATGATCGCGGTCGTAGTCAGCTTGGTCGCTGTCGTGCTCCTCGTGCTCGTCGTCGTGGCACTGGGCATGCGTTCGATGAACAAGAGGGAGAGTTCCCTGCCTCCGGAGCGGCTGAAGGAAATGGCCGACCGGGAAGAGATGAGGACAGCGCGTTCGACCGACGAGTTCGCGGCGCACGAGCCCCGGATGAACAACTTCAGCCCGGACTTCAGCCCGATCGACGAGGTGAAGCAGCCCCGGCCGGTACGCACCGGCCAGCGTGGCAAACGCGGCGTCGACGAGTGGGGCAACCCGAGCTCCGATGACGAGGACGAGGAGTTCTGGGCGAACATCCGCAGCGATGCGGAGGAAGGCGGCTTCGGCGCCGGCGGCACGGTCGCGGCCCGCAAGGGCGCCTCCCGCCCGGTCAACGTCGACCGTCCGATGGGCGCCCCGCGCCCGGTGAAGCCGGAGCAGCCGGTCAGCGCCGCGGCGGAACCCGACCCCAACGCCGCCACCGTCCAGCAGCCGCTCCCGCAGCGCACTCCCGCTCCCGCGGCGGCCAAGGCGAACCTGGCCGACCTGGTCGAGCCGACCCAGCACATGGAAGCGGTCCCGAGCGAGTCCCCCGCCCCGCCCACGCGCCCGTCGCGGCGGGCCAAGAAGGCGCCAGCTCCCGCTCCGTCCGCCGCCGATCTGGCCGACCAGCGCACCGTGACCTTCGCCGCCCCGACCTCGGACGTGATGAGCATCCTGGGCGCCGGCGCCCAGCCGGTGCCGCCGCCGCCCCGCCCGGAGCCCGCCCACAACAGCGGCGCCTTCCCCGCGGCCGCCACGACCCCGCCGACCTCGCCGTCGTTCACCCCCACCAACAGCGGCTCGTTCGCCGCGATCCCCAACGGCTCCCTGCACGGCGCGCCCACCAGCGACCCCTTCCCCGCCTACGTCAACAACGCCGAGACGTGGCAGAGCCCGGTCTCGCCCGCCCCCACCGCCTCCGGCTCGTGGCCGGCGACCCCGGTGCGGGACGTGCTCGACGACCCGACGCCGGTGACGCCCGGCCCGGCGGACTCCTGGCCGGCCTTCGAGGGCGCGTACGCCCCCCGGCCCGCCAACGACTTCCCGAACTCCTACGAGGTCCGCGCCGGCTGGGCCGTAGCCGACGACAGTGAGATCACCGGCCCCACGCCCGCTTCCGGCACGCCGACGGCGCCCGCCCGCGCGGTCACCGCCTACGACGACGTGCTGGCCGCGCCCACCGCGCAGCCCGCGCCCCAGCCCGCCCCCTACCCCGCCTACGAGACGGGCGACTACGCCCCGGCCAATGCCGCCGCTCCCGGTGGCGCCGCCTGGCCGGAGCCGCCCGCGAGCGGCCCCGGCTGGCCGAGCTACGGCGAGATGTATCCCAACGGCCAGGAGCAGCAGCCGGCCCGCCAGGGCGGCCGCCGCCGGGCGCCCGATCAGCAGGACTATCCCGACTACTACCGGTGATCATCAAAAGCCCGCGTAAGGCGTAATCCCTGGTCAGTAGGGCACTAGAGTTGCTCGCATGATCAGGGACACACAGAGTAGCGTGATCCGCACGCTCCGATACGACCTGCCCGCCTCACTGGTGGTGTTCCTCGTCGCGGTGCCCCTGTCCTTGGGCATCGCCATGGCCTCCGGGGCGCCGCTCGCCGCGGGCCTGATCTCGGGCGTGGTGGGCGGCATCGTGGCGGGTGCGCTGGGCGGCTCCGCCGTACAGGTGAGCGGGCCCGCCGCCGGTCTGTCGCTCGTCGTGGTGGATTTGGTGCACACATACGGCTGGCGCGCCACCTGCATGATCACTCTGCTGGCCGGCGCGGTGCAGATCGTCCTCGGCCTCTTCCGCGCGGCGCGGGCCACGCTGGCCGTCTCGCCCGCGGTCATCCACGGCACACTGGCCGGGGTGGGCGTGGTCATCGCCCTGTCGCAGTTGCACGTCGTGCTCGGCGGCAGCCCGCAGACCTCGGCCGTGGCCAACCTCATCGAGCTGCCCGCGCAGATCGCCGCCCATCATGATCATGGCTTCGCGGTCGGGGTGCTGACGATCGCGGTGCTGGCGATCTGGACGAGGCTCCCGAAACCGGTCAGGGCCGTGCCGGCGCCGCTGGCCGCGCTGCTCGTCGCCTCGGTGACCGCGTGGGCGTTCGGCTGGAACGTGACAAGGGTCGACCTGTCCGGCAGCTTCACCGACTGGGCCTTCCCGGTGCTGCCGCAGGGCGACGGGCACCGTATCGTCGTCGCGGTGCTTCTCGTCGCGCTGCTGGCCAGCGTGGAGTCGCTGCTGTGCTCGGTCGCGGTCGACGGCACGCACAAGGGCCCGCGCTCCGACCTCGACACCGAGCTGACCGGCCAGGGCGTGGCCAACATGGTGACCGGGGCGCTCGGCGGGGTGCCGGTGGCCGGCGCGATCGTGCGCAGCACGGCCAACGTCAAGGCGGGCGCGCGCAGCCGCTGGTCGGCGGTGCTGCACGGCGTCTGGATGCTGGTGTTCGCGCTGGGCTTCGGCTGGTCGATCCAGCTCATCCCGATGGAGGCGCTGGCGGCGCTGCTGGTCTTCATCGGCGTGCAGATGGTCAACCTGGGCCACGTCAGGAAGGTGCACGGCCACGGCGAGGTGCCCGTCTACATCGTGACCCTGATTGGCGTCGTCGTGCTCGGGCTGGCCGAGGGCGTGGTGGCCGGGCTGGGCCTGGCCGCGCTGCTGGCCCTGCGCCGGTTGACGTGGGTGACGGTGAACGTGCGCCCGGAGGAGGACGGCCACTACCACGCGACGATCTCCGGCTCGCTCACCTTCCTCGGCGTGCCCCGGCTCACCCACGAGCTGCGCTCGATCCCCGAGGGCGCCAGCGTCGACCTCGACCTCAACATCGACTTCATGGACAACGCCGCGTTCGAGGCGATCCACTCGTGGCGGGTGGACCACGAGCGGATGGGCGGCCACGTCGACATCGACGACATCCACGACGAGTGGTACGCGATGGCGGCCTCGGGCTCGCGCATGTTCCCCGCGAAAACCCCGCCGCGGGCGCCGGACCGCTGGTGGCTGCCGTGGGCGCACCGCCGACGGCGCACCGTCCGGCCGTCGCTGGTGCCGCAGCAGGTCGGACCGGTCGAGGCCGAGTGCCAGCTGACGGCGGGCGCGCGTGAGTTCCATCGGCGTACGGCTCCGCTGGTCCGTCCCATCTTCACCGAACTGGCCCACAAGCAGACGCCCTCGCACCTGTTCATCACCTGCGCCGACTCGCGGGTGATGCCCAGCCTGATCACCGCGAGCGGGCCCGGTGACCTGTTCACCGTGCGCAACATAGGCAATCTCGTGCCGCGGCGCGGCGGCGAGCCGCACGACGACTCGGTCGTGGCGGCGATCGAGTACGCCACCCAGGTCCTGGGCGTGCGGACGATCACGGTGTGCGGGCACTCGGGCTGCGGCGCGATGGCCGGGCTGCTGAGCGGCGGGGTCCAGGCGGGCAGCCTGCCGGGGCTGCGGCGCTGGCTGCGGCACGGCAACCACAGCCTGGCCCGGTTCATCGACACCGAGAGCGACGGGAGCGACAGCGGGCCGCTGGATCGGCTGTGCCGGGTCAACGTGCAGCAGCAGTTGCTCAACCTGCGCACGTACCGGCGGGTGGACGAGCAGGTGAAGGCCGGGGAGCTGGAGCTGGTCGGGCTCTACTTCGACATCGGGTCGGCTCGGGTGCACATGCTGCCGCCGCTGCCTTCTACGCTCTCGGTGAAGAGGTGAAGGATTTGGCGGGCCGTACGCGAAGAATGCAGTTATGAGAGTTCTGGTCATCGGAGGTTCCGCGTTCCTCGGCCGCGCGATCGTGCAGGAAGCGCTCGACAGGGGACATGAGGTCACGACGTTCAACAGGGGTCGGAGCGCGCCGGACCTGCCGGGTGTGGAGGCGGTGCACGGGGATCGCGAGGTCACTGCCGACCTGGAGCGGCTGGTCGACGGGCGCACCTGGGATCTGGTGGTTGACTCCTCCGGCTATGTGCCGAAGGTGGTGGGCGATGCGGTGCGGCTGCTGTCCGGGCGGGCGGCGACGTACGCCTTCATCTCCACCATCTCGGCCTTCAAGAACTTTCCCGCCGAGCAGACCTCGGAGGACAGCCCGCTCTGGGACTGCGCGCCGGACGCCGGTCCCGACGCCGGTGACTACGGCGTGCTCAAGGCGGGCTGTGAACGCGCCGTCGAGCAGGGCTTCGCGGGCAACGCCCTGATCATCCAGCCCGGCCTCATCCTCGGCCCGTACGAGAACGTCGCCCGCCTGCCGTGGTGGCTGAACAGGATCTCGAAGGGCGGGAAGGTGCTGGCCCCCGGCGACCCGGCGCAGCCCATGCAGCTCATCGACGCCCGCGACATCGCCGTCTTCACGCTGGACCAGGCCGAGAAGGGCGTGGCCGACCGGTTCGTCGTGACCGGGCCGGAGGGCAACACCACCTACGGCGAGTGGCTGGAGATGTGCAAGCGGGAGACCGGGTCGGACGCGGAGTTCGTGTGGGTCGCCGATGACTTCCTGATCGAGCACGAGGCCGGCGTGTGGATGGAGCTGCCGCTGTGGGCGCCCGCCCAGCCCGACATGGCCAACTTCTGGACCGTCTCCACCGCCAAGGCCGAGGCGGCGGGGCTGCGCAGCCGTTCGGTGGCCGACACCGTGCGCGACACCTGGGAATGGCTGCGGCACATCCCCGAGGACGAGCGGGTCTTTGGCAAGAAGCACGCGCACGGCATCGCGCCCGAGAAGGAGCAGGCGATCCTGGCCGCCTGGGCCGCCCGTTCTGCGTAATCTTCCGCAGACGGGAACATCCTCCGGTTCTAGCGTGTAAAGCGTCCCGACTCCCAGGGACGTGAGTGAGGGGCGGGGTTGCCGATGCCTCCGCCTCTCACTCCGCTCACTCCGCCAGGGCCCGCAACGGCTCGTCGGTGAGCCGGTAGACGGTCCACTCGTCCATGGGGATGGCGCCCAGCTTCTTGTAGAAGCCGATGGCAGGCGCATTCCAGTCGAGAACCGACCATTCCAGGCGTTGGTACTCCCGTTCCACACAGATCTTGGCCAACTCGGCCAGCAGCGCCCTGCCGTACCCGCCGCCTCGGTGCTGCGGGCGCACGAAGAGATCCTCAAGATAGATCCCGTGTACGCCACGCCAGGTCGAGAAGCTCAGAAACCACAACGCGAACCCGGCCAGCTCCCCATCCTCCTCAGCCACATGCGCGAAGGCAGCAGGCCGCTCCCCGAAAAGCGCCGCGTGCAACTGCTCCTCGGTCGCCCTGGCCTCATGCGGCACCTTCTCGTACTCGGCCAGCTCACCGACCATGGCCAGGATCTCGGAGACGTCATCGGGGGTCGCGGGTCGAATCATGTGCCCCAGGCTAACCGAGCCCCAACCGGACCTCATCCACCCGTGGGCGGATCCGGAGGCGGAGGTTCGGTGGGCGGCCAGATGCCCAGCAGCAACACGACGATGAGCCCCGCCGAGGCTCCGGCGACACGGCCCATGCGGAGGTGCGGCCGAACCCAGGTCCGGCCGCCTCCAGGGCGTCGCCGGTAGTGCCCCTTCACGTACTGCCGCCTGTCGGCCATATGCGGACCGTAGACAGGAAAAGGGGAACGTTCCAGCCAGACTATGGTGACGAACCGGACTGCACCCATCCGCCTCGTTACGGCGAGGTCATCCCCAATCTGCCTCGGTCACGCGACCATCGCCGAGACTGTGGACGCCTCTTCCCGGAACAAGATGATCTCGGGCGATGAGCGGTTGACGTGCTCCTGAGTCTCACAGCCACCGAACAGGCGATCTTGGAGGGTGCTCCGCCCAGGTCAGAGGGGAGGAAGGTGACGAGCCGGCCTGTAGGCCGGGTTCTAGATGAGCATGATTGCTACCTGCGGCGATGCGGGCAACGAGCTAGTTGACCTGCGAAAACGTTGCGGTCCCTTGTCATCATCTGACGGTGCGATCCACTGCGATGTGCCCTTGATGTGCCCTGATCTTGGGAACGTTCGATCAGCGACTTCTTTAGTGTGAAGCAGACATCGCGATCAAGGAATCAGGTGTGCTGCCTGGTCAAGGCCGTGATTCCTGTGCACTGACGTGCATGTTCAGCCCCTGCTGGGCACCTCGGATGCCACTCACTTTGTCACTGGCTCCAAAGCATGTAACCCGAATCGCTGGAACCTCTCAGAGGGTGATCGCGTTTGTAGGATAATGACTGAGAATCTGTCAGCCCTGGAACGTATCTTCCCCAAGAACCCGGCAGACGACTTCGCCACAAGAACCATAGGGGTGTTCGATGCTCAAGACATATCGCGTAGTGAATGACGTGCTCATGGAGTCTCTGCTTAGCCAGGTAGCGAATAGTGGCGTGATCGAGCGTAGCACCGAATGGGAAGGGAGGGTGACGTTTGGCGTTGGGAGCTTTGGGCGAAAAGCTTCTACCAAGAGGGCCAATGGCCGTGCCCAGGCAAGCGCACATCATCAGATAGAGAGTGTCGTTGAAGCACTCCGAGAGCATGGGCAGCTTCGCGATTACCGCCCCGAACGCACACACGAATTGTATAAGCGGAGCGAACTCATGCCCGATCGGCCATATGTTCGAGAGTTCAACATTGCGGCAACCCCCGTATATCTCCCCGTCCCCGAGCATCTCCAGGATGTTCGCGGCCCCATACTCACCGTCTGGGTTTGTGATCCCATTGGGGAAGTCGGATTCATCGACAAGGAGCACGATGGCAGCTTTGCATGGGATTGGGTTGGGACCTACGTATTCCTAGTCGAGGAGATTCGAGAGGCGAGTGTCCGTCCCTTTATGTCCGGCATCTCGGCATTGTGTGCCGTGGTCAACTTTGTTGCAGGCCATGATCCGTGCGGGCAACCAGATCAGATCCACTCGTGTACCCGCAAGAATGGGGAGCCATGGGGGCGAGATCTGTCAATACACCCCATAGAAAAGCTTAGTAAGGTCGGCGGCATAGCCGGACGTAAACGCAACATTGAGACCGTGTACAAGATCGTCCACATGACCAATGAACAAGCAACTCTAATTGATGGCGAAGAAGTACGACTCAATGACATCCTTGCCTATCCTTTGTACATCGCCGAATAACGCTACCTCATACCCCCTCCTGCCTGCCCGTCTGCCGTCGTCCCACCCGCAGGGATAGCGGGGCTGCCTGGGCGTGCGCCCGGTGCCACGGTCGTGATGGAGCGTGGGCGGCCCCGCGGCTGGTCTGCTAGGGCTTGTCCTGGGGCGTCGGCAGGCGGGCAGGCTTCCACCTCAACCACTCCACCACCGCACGTCGCGATCTTGAGCTGCCCGGAGCCGGAGCGCCCCCGCCAGAGGCATGCCGTAACCCCGGCCTCGTGACTGGCTCAGCTTGCGCTTAGCGAGCGTGACCCCGTGAGCGGAGCACCGCGCCCCCGTAGCGGCCCTGTCCTCGTTCGCGCCAGCCGACCGGCGCTCATGCGGCCCGGTGCGGGAGCCCAAGTGGACGCAGCCGGCCCGCGCCGAGTCGGCGGCGCGTGCGGCCTGTCAGGGCCGCTTTAAGTTTGAGAAGAAAGTTCTCACAGCACTATTTGAGATGCAGCGATTGAATGGTTGTCCAGCGATACGTTCGGCCTTCTCGGCGCAGCAGTACGAGATCTACCTTGGATACGAGCAATTCGATAACAGGTAGATCCCGCAGGGACGACACTGCCTTAATCAATGGCTTGGCAGGTACGGGTTTGTCGCAGTAGGCGATGCCTACATGCGGCCGGAACTCCGACTCATAGTGGGTACCAAGCACGGCTTGAGTGGAGTTGAACAGTCGTCGATAGAGGTCGACGATCGGTTCCCATGGCCCAACGCTGAATCGCACGGCTCCTGGTGAACCTGACACTGGCCCAATAGTCATAGTGAAGGGCTTGAGGCCTGCGCAGGAAGATGTTGCGGCATTGAAGACGGCATTGACATCTGCATTGGATACTTCATCGTGCCAACCGACCCTAGACAGGGTCAAGTGCAGAGCATCGAGCGGAACATGGTTGAGAAATGGTTGGGGTAGCCGTTGTTGACAGTAGGAACTAAGTTGCCGTAGTTCAGGAGAATCCACGCATAGGTACCAGAAGAAGGCTTGACGACCAGGGGTCCAATGAGGGTTTTCCCAGTGGTCCCGCATGGTGGTAAGCGTGCTGAAACGCTGCCAATCTTCCCCTTGTGGAGACAGCTCGGATACATGGGTCATCGATGGTGGGCCACTCGGAGAGTGTCGGCAACTTCGCGGATAGCTGGCAGTTCAGCCCAGCGATTCGCGGCATGAAGGAGCTCGCGACTTCGTGTTAGTACGGAGGTGATCGGACGCTCAGCCGAGATGGTCAGAGCTTCGATGGCGAGGCTTGCGGCTTGCTCGGGTTCTGGTCGATCAGCCAGGAGTAGAGCCGTTGCGATGTCGAGTCGGAGCAACGATTGGCTCCAGCACGATTCGGAGGCTTCGAAGACAGGCAGCACTTCGTCAGCGTACTCCTGAACACGGTCAGGGCGACGAAGTGCCACGTAGGCGGTAGCTGCGTTCGAAGCGGTTCGGGCTGCGCTGTACAGCCCGAAGGAGATGCAGGATGAGACTCCCGAGACGGAGTCAAACTTCGTGGACAGGTCGTAAGCGTGAGCGACAGCCCTGTCCACTGCTCGCGCTTCGCCGAGCTTGGCCAGCGCCCGCGCTTCGCCGTTGATAGCCAGCCTTACCGCCTGGGGGCCTTGCCGCGCATACCGCTGACCGTCACGTGCGAGGTCCACGGCTCGTTCATAGTCGCCCACGTAGTAGGCGCAGAAGCTCTCTGTTCCCCGAGCCCAAGCTTGCATGTCTAGGTTGTCAACGAGGGCACCTAGTTGGAACGTTTCTTCGCAATACGCATTGGCGAGGGGGAACTTGCCGAGATTTACGGCCATGTATCCCAGCAGGCCGGATAGCTTGGCGGCTTGCGTATAGAGCCTGATCCGCTGCTTGGGCAGAAGCTTCCCATCGAGAAGTTGGGTCACCAAGGCTCGCTGGCGGAGAGCTCTTGAAGCCAAAGTCTCTGGCCCTGTCGTTTCGTACTCGTCTACAAAGTAACCGATAAAGGAGTCGATCTGATCGAGGGCGTCATCGTTTGTAGCAGTTGCGGTTAGCGATTGGAGTCGTTCGACGATGTCTTGGAGTTGCCCCGGTTCGATAGACACATCAGGGCTTGCGACTACGCGGCAGCATAGTTGAGGTCTTGGGTGTTCTTGTGCGCGTGTCGGCGTTCG
>NZ_JACHIN010000016.1 GCF_014203235.1 Nonomuraea endophytica
CCGGCCAAGGTCACCCGCTCGGCGCTGCAGAACGCCGCCTCCATCGCGGCGCTGTTCCTGACCACCGAGGCCGTCATCGCCGAGAAGCCGGAGAAGAACCCGGCTGCCCCGGCTGGTGGCATGCCCGGCGGCGACATGGACTTCTAAGTCCAGCCATTTCGCAAAGAGGGCGTCTCCCGGTTCGGGGGGCGCCCTTTTCGCGACGCCCAAACGAGCCCCGCGCGCTTTTGCGCTCACCCGAAGGCGGGTCTTGACCGCGGCTGAGACCCTGGAAGGGTGAATGAGCCGATCAGCCAGGCACTAATCGTCTATCTGAGCGGCGGCACGAGTCCCTGGCCGCGAAAGGACCCGGCCGCCCTGGCGAAGTCGTTGGGCCCCGACCAGGCGGCCCAGGTGCTTCCCACGTTGGACGCACTGGCCGACGAGATGCTGAACATCCCGGTGAACTGGGAGAACCACACGCTGGAATCCGGAACGGCCCAGGCCGTATCCGAGATGCGCGCCCGTTACCCCGCACTCACCGACGAAGCCCTCCACGAACTCGGCCGGTACTACAGCTACAACTGGAAGTGATATTCGCCGGGAATTCTCTTGTCGGGATTAGCGGCGCTTTCGGTCTGCCGGCCCGGGGATACGGCGGCACGGCCGACGTGGTCCTGCTCAGGTGATCCGGCCCGAGGGCGCGCGGCGGGACGGACGGGTCATGGGCCGAGCGGGGTCAGGGTGGCGATCTTCCAGCGTGAGCCGGTGTCGATGAGCTGGTACATCAGCCGTTCCGTGGCACCGTTGCCGTGGTGCCAGGTGACGTCCGCCCAGATGCTGTGGGCGGTCTCCGCGACCACCGTGATGTCGGTGCTGGTGTCCTCGACGCCGTCGTACTGGCCCCAGGCTCCGGCGAAGAACTCCTCGGTCTGCTTGGCGTCCGACACGACGACGGACTGCCCGGGAAACAGGATCAGGGCGGGCACCGCGTACATGGCGGCCACGGCCTTCTCGTCGCGGGCGAGCAACGCGCGGGAGTATCGGTGGAAGAAGTCGAGCACCAGGTCGTTGTCGGTCATGGGCTTCACGCTAATCAGCAACCCTGACAAGCCCGTGTCGTGGTTACGCTCTTCTTCATGACATCGGCGGCCTCGCGAGACAATCATCTGACGGTACGCCGCGTCGAGCGCCAGCAACACCTCATCGAACGGCTCCACGCCAGCGCGGACCGGGTCACCGTCGGCACGCTCGCCCACGACTTCGGCGTCTCGGAGCGCACCATCGCCCGGGACATCGAGCGGCTGCGGCTGTCCGGAGTGCCGGTGGACGTCGCGCCGGGCCGGGGTGGCGGGGCCGTCATCGTGCGGCGTGCCGACATCCCGCCCATCGCCTTCGACCTGAGGGAGATCGCCGCGCTGATCTCCAGCCTGACCGCGCTCGGGCCCACGGCGAGCGAGTCCGCCACGTCGGCCATGCGCAAGCTCACCACCGCGCTCACGGGCGCCTGACGGTCCTGGGCCGGCGGTCGGCGGCGCTCACAGGTGTTTGATCCAGCGGGCCCATTCGGGCTGGCGGGTGTAGCCGGCGGCCGACCAGGCGTGGTGGGCGAGGGTGTTGTCGTGCAGGACCATGGCGTCGGCCCGGAAGGCGCCGAACGCGGCGAAGCGGGCCTCGGCGGCGGCGAGCAGCGTGGTGCCGATGCCCTTGCGGCGGTGGGAGGGGTGGACGGCCAGCCGGTACAGGTGGGCCCGCCAGCCGTCCCATCCGGCGATGAGGGTGCCGACCAGCTCGCCGTCCAGTTCGGCCAGCAGCAGCGACTCGGGGTCGCGGGCGATCAGGGCTTCGACCTTGGCGGGGGAGTCGTGGCGGTCGGTGCCTTCCGCGGCCTCTGCCCAGAAGTCCAGGACAGCCTTGATGTCGGATTGGTCGCCGTTTCTTACCTTTACCCCGAATTCGGCCATGGTTCTGGAAGGTATCAGGCGCGCAGGCCCGACAGCAGCGTGGCCGCGATGACGTCCGCCTCGGCACGGGCGGCGGCGGGGTCGTCGGCTTCCGCGATGGCCAGGGCCAGTTCGGTGATGGCGCCGAACAGGGCGCGGCCGAGCATCTGCACCGGGCGGCGGGTGAGGTAGCCCTCGTCCATCAGCGCGGTCAGGGCGTCGCGGAGCAAGCCGCCGAAGTGGCGGACGTCGAGCTCCTGCCAGCGTTCGTGGCCCAGGGCGATGGGGCCCTGTTTCAGGACGATCTCCCTGAACTCGGGCTCCCCGCAGGTGTCCAGGTAGGCGGACAGTCCGGCTCGTGCGCGGGTCTCGGGGTCTCCGGCGGCGGTGGTCATCGCCGTGGTGACGGCGCGGACGGCGGTGTCCTCCAGCTCTTCGAAGACGGCCTCGAACAGGCCCTGCTTGCCGTCGAAGTGGTGATACAGGGCGCCGCGGGTCAGGCCCGCCTGGCGTACCAGTTCCTCTGCCGAGACGGCGGTGTAGCCGCGTTCGGCGAAGACGCGGCGGCCGACGTCGATGAGCGCCTGGCGGGTGGTCTCCGCGTAGAGCTCGCGCCGGGTCTTGACGGCTGTCATGCGTTATGGATATCACATACAACATGAATGTCAGATACAGCGTGGATGTGGCTGTCGTCGGCGCCGGGCTGGCGGGGCTGGTGGCCGCGCGGGATCTGGTGCGCGCCGGGCACGACGTGGTGGTGCTGGAAGCGCGGGAGCGGGTCGGCGGGCGTACCCTCAACGGCGAACTGCCGGGCGGCGCGGCCATCGAGCTCGGCGGGCAGTGGGTCGGGCCCGGGCAGGATCGGGTGCTCGCGCTCATCAGTGAGCTTGGGCTGACCACCTTTCCCACCCATCACCAGGGCAAGCGGGTGGCCGAGCTGGTGGGGCGGCGCGTGGAGTACACGGGGCGCATTCCGCGGATCGGGGCGCTGGCGCTGGCCGACCTCGGGCGGGCGCAGCTCGCGCTGGACCGGGCGGCCCGCCGTATCCCGCTGGAGGCGCCCTGGACCGCGCCCGACGCCCGCGAGCTCGACGCGCAGACGTTCGCGGCCTGGATGCACGCCCGCACCCGCACCAAGAGCGGCCGCGCGATGGTCAGGCTGGTCACCGAGGCGATCTTCTCGGCCGAGCCGGAGGAGATCTCCGCCCTGTGGGCGCTGTATTACTTCGGTTCGGGTGGCGGCTTCGACGCGCTGACCGAGGTCAGGGGCGGGGCGCAGCAGGACCGCGTCGCGGGCGGCTCGCAGCGCGTCGCGCTCGCCGTCGCCGCGGAACTGGGCGACCGGGTACGGCAGGCCGAACCGGTCACCGACATCACCTGGGACGACGACCAGGTCGTGCTCCGCACCCCGGGGACCGAGACCCGTGCCAGGCGGGCGATCGTCGCGGTGCCGCCGCCGCTGGCCGGACGGATCAGGTACAGCCCGGGGCTGCCCGGCGACCGTGACCAGCTCACCCAGCGGATGCCGATGGGCCGGGTCATCAAGGTACATCTGGTCTACGGGGCCCCGTTCTGGCGCGAGGACGGCTACACCGGGGAGGCCAACAGCGACGTCCGCGCGCTCGGCACCGTCCTGGACAGCACCCCGCAGGGGGACGGCGGCCCCGGGGTGCTCACGGGCTTCTTCGAGGGCGCGCACGCCGACGCGGTGGCCGGCCTGAGCGTCGCCGAGCGGCGCGGCCGGGCCGTGGACGACCTGACCGTCTACTTCGGCCCTGTTGCCCGGTACGCGATCGACTACATCGAGCTCGACTGGGCCGCGGAGGAGTGGAGCCGGGGGTGTTACGGGGCCTTCGCCGCGCCGGGGACCCTGACCCGGTTCGGCCCCGCCCTGCGCACGCCCGTGGGGCCGTTGCACTGGGCGGGGACCGAGACCGCCGTCCGCTGGGCGGGCTACATGGACGGCGCCGTCGAGTCGGGCCACCGGGCGGCAGCGGAGGTCGCCAAGGCCCTGGGCAACACCGCCCAGACCGACAAGGCCGACCAGAGCGACCAGACCGCCTAGACCGTCGGAGCGGTGGTATGCCTGGATCGCCAGAGGTCGCGGCAGGACTGGATCGCCAGCCACGGCGGCAAGGGCCGTGGCGGGAGGGTGGGATCGCCAGAGGTGACGGGGAGCGGCTACATCGCCAGAGCGGCGGGGAGCGGCTTGTCGTGCAGGACGGTCAGGGAGGTGACCGCTCGGGTGAGCACGACGTACAGGCGGGCCAGGCCCCTGGGCTCGGCGGCGACGATGTCCGCCGGCTCGACCACGATCACGTGGTCGTACTCCAGGCCCTTGGCCAGGGTCGCGGGGATGACGAGCAGCCGGTGTTCCTGGTCGGCGGCGTCGGGGTCGAGTACGGCGTGGCCGATGCCTTCCAGCGCACCGGAGACCTGCCCCACCAGCGCGTCCGGCACGATCACGCCGATCGAGCCCTCCCTGGACAGGGTCGCGCGGACCGCCTCGGCGACGGCGGCGCCGGGCTGGACCGACAGGGAGCCGAGGCCGGGCCGGAGCGACTGCGGCGGGGCCAGTCCGGGGGCGACGGACGGCAGGAGGCGGGCGGCGTAGTCGAGCACCTCGCGCGGCACGCGGAAGCCGAGTGTCAGCTCGGTGACCTCGCCGGAGTCCTGGCCGAGGTGCCGGAGCACGGCTTCCCACGAGGTGGTGGACCAGGGTGTGGTGCCCTGCGCGAGGTCGCCCAGGACGGTGGCTGAGCCGTTGCGGCAGCGGCGGCCGAGGGCGCGCAGCTGCATCTCGGACAGGTCCTGCGCCTCGTCCACGACGAGGTGGCCGATCGAGGAGGTGCGTTCGATGAGGTCGCCGAGCTCGTCGAGGAGCGCGGCGTCGGCCGCCGACCACTTCGCGGACTTCCATCCACGGTACGGCTTCCGCCAAAGCAGCATTTCCTGCTCGCCAGGCGAAATGTCGGACTTGGCGCATGCCTTGGCCAGGAACTCGGCGTCCGACAGCAGCCGGAACAACACCTGGGCGGGCGTCACCTTGGGCCAGACCGCGTCCACGAGCTGCTTGACCGGCTTGGACCGCGCGACGGAGTCCTGGACCCGGTCGTCGGGGGAGTCGCCGCGCTGCTCCATGCGTACGAGCACCTGGTGGGCAAGTCGCTGCGCGAGCGCCGCCCGGCCGGGGCCGTAGCGGGTGGTGCCGCGCAGGGAGGCGACGATCTCGCGCACCTCGTAGTCGGCCACCCGGAAGCGGTGGACGCCGGCGGTGTAGACCAGGCCCTCCTCGGGCTTGCTGATGTGCAGCCAGAGCGCCCGCTCCAGCACCGCGGCCATCCGGGCGTCGCCCTTGACCGCGGCGACCTCCGGCTCCTCCGGCGCGTTGTAGGCGCCCAGCAGGTCGGCGACGGTGGTCTGGTCGACCTTCACCTCGCCGAGGGCGGGAAGGACGGAGGAGATGTAGGACAGGAACGCGCGGTTCGGCCCGACGATCATGACGCCGGAGCGGGCCAGCCGCTCGCGATGGGTGAACAGCAGGTAGGCGGCGCGGTGCAGGCCCACGGCGGTCTTCCCGGTGCCGGGCGCCCCCTGCACGCACACGGTCTGGGTCAGCGCGGCGCGGACGATCTCGTCCTGGTCGGGCTGGATGGTGGCGACGATGTCGCGCATCGGGCCGGTGCGCGGACGCTCGATCTCGTCGGTGAGGATCTTCGAGGGGCCCAGCTTGCCGCCCTGGTCGAGCGGCTCGTCCTCGTAGGCGGTCAGCGCGCCGCCGTGGTAGCCGAAGCGGCGGCGCCGTACGACGTCCATGGGGTCTGTGGGGCTGGCCTGGTAGAACGGGCGCGAGACCGGAGCGCGCCAGTCGATCACCAGCGCGCGGCTGGCGCCGTCGTGGACGTGCCTGCGGCCGACGTAGATGGTGCCGGGCAAGTCATCGTGTTCATGGTCGCGACCGCTTCGCTCCTCGTTGGCATCGCTCCGCTCGCTCTCTCGTCGCGAGCTCCTTCGCTCGGGGGCACTCCGGTCGAGGCGGCCGAAGAACAGCGGCGTGTCCGGATGGTCGGCGAGGGCGGCGACGCGCTGGTCGAGCAGCGACTGGAGGACCTGCTGCGAGACCCAGTCGCCGGCCGCCTCGGCCGACAGCGACTGCGCGTGCTCGCGCATCGCCTGCAGGGCCTTGCGGGATTCGGCCAGGTGAGACTGCTCGGCGGACAGAACGTCGGCTGGGTCGTCGGATATGTCGGGTGCCAGCTGGTGTGCGGGCATGCGAAAGCGCCCCCTGTCGGAGTGGTAACCGGTAGCGAATCGGTCAGTCTAATCGGGGAAACGGGAGGCATCCAAAGCATTTACGCGGGGTAGGGGGAGACCGTGGCACGTGTGCGGTTCGGCGTCTCCCCGATTGTCCCCACCATCGCGAGCTTTCTGCTCGCCGCGCTGTGGGGCCTGTCGGTCTTCGCGGGCTGGGGGACGGCGGCCTTCTGCGCGAACGGCGACGCCACGCAGTGCGGCCAGCGCCTCGACGCCGTCGCGGGATTGTCCGGGCTGTTCGCGATGCTCGCGGCGGTCTGTACGGCTGCCGCCTGGATCCTGCCCGCGGCCAGGAAGGACCATCGCACCTTCAACCTGTACATGGGCTCGGCCGTGGCCGCATGGGTGGTCGCCGAGGGTGTGCTCTTCCTGGGCGGCCTCCTCGTTGGCTAACTAAATCGCCAAAAAATCGGGCATTTCAGGTGGGAATGGGGGATCATCGGGTATGTCGCAGCTGGCGTGAAGTAGGCGACAGCGCGCAGGTGAGGGGGGTGGTTCGATTGTCGACGGCCCGCGGAGTTTCGTGGACCTGAGGTTTTGGGCAAGGCCCGGCTGCCGGAGCGGCCGGGCCTTCACACTTCCAGGACGTCGTCGGCGTCGATGATCTGGTAGGCGTAGCCCTGCTCGGCCAGGAACCGCTGACGGTGCGCCGCGAACTCCTGGTCGACGGTGTCCCGGCTGACCACGGTGTAGAAGCGGGCGCCGCCCCCGTCGGC
Organism: Nonomuraea endophytica; assembly: GCF_014203235.1. Taxonomy (GTDB): domain Bacteria; phylum Actinomycetota; class Actinomycetes; order Streptosporangiales; family Streptosporangiaceae; genus Nonomuraea; species Nonomuraea endophytica. The sequence continues at coordinate 6,953 of NZ_JACHIN010000016.1, forward strand.
CTTGGGCCGCAGCACGCGGCCGAGCCGCTGCGCCTCCTCCTGCCGCGAGCCGAACGTGCCCGACACCTGGATGGCGATCGCCGCCTCCGGCAGGTCGATGGAGAAGTTGGCCACTTTGGAGACCACCAGGACCTGGATCTCCTTGTCGCGGAAGGCCTGGTAGAGGCGCTCGCGCTCCTTCACCCGGGTCTCGCCCTTGATGACCGGCGCGTTGAGGTGCTCGCCCAGCTCGTCGAGCTGGTCGATGTACTGGCCGATGACCAGCACCTGTTCGCCCAGATGTTTCCTGACCAGCGCCTCGGTGACGGTCGTCTTGGACGGCGTGGTGGCGGCGAAGCGGTACTTCTCGTCGGACTCGGCCATCGCGTAGGCCAGCCGTTCCTCGTCGGACAGCGTGACCCTGACCTCGACGCAGTCGGCGGGCGCGATCCAGCCCTGGTTCTCCATCTCCTTCCAGGGCGCGTCATAACGCTTGGGGCCGATCAGGGAGAACACGTCGCCCTCGCGGCCGTCCTCGCGCACCAGCGTCGCGGTCAGCCCCACGCGGCGGCGGGCCTGCAGGTCGGCGGTCATCCGGAAGATGGGCGCGGGCAGCAGGTGCACCTCGTCGTAGACGATCAGGCCCCAGTCGCGCGCGTCGAACAGCTCCAGGTGGGCGTAGACGCCCTTCCGCTTGGTCGTCATCACCTGGTAGGTGGCGATGGTGACGGGGCGGATCTCCTTCTTGGTGCCGGAGTATTCGCCGATCTCGTTCTCGGTCAGCGACGTGCGCTTGATCAGCTCGGTCTTCCACTGGTGGGCGCTGACCGTGTTGGTGACCAGGATCAGCGTGGTCGCCTGGGCCTGGGCCATCGCGGCCGCCCCGACGATCGTCTTGCCGGCGCCGCAGGGCAGCACGACCACCCCGGAGCCGCCGTGCCAGAAGGCCTCGGCCGCGTCCTTCTGGTAGGAGCGCAGCGACCAGCCGTCCTCCAGCAGCGAGATCGGGTGCGCCTCGCCGTCGACGTAGCCGGCGAGGTCCTCGGCCGGCCAGCCCAGCTTGAGCAGCGCCTGCTTGACGTTGCCGCGGTCGCTCGGGTGCACCACGACCGAGTCGGCGCCCATGCGCTCGCCCAGCATCGGCTGGATCTTCTTCGAGCGCAGCACCTCTTCGAGCACGGCCCGGTCGGTCGAGGTCAGGACCAGGCCGTTGACCGGGTCCTTCTCCAGCCGGAGCCGGCCGTAGCGGGCCATGGTCTCGGCGATGTCGACCAGCAGCGCGTGGGGGACCGGGTAGCGGCTGTGGCTGATGAGCGCGTCGATGACCTGCTCGGCGTCGTGACCGGCGGCCCGCGCGTTCCACAGCGCCAGCGGCGTGACGCGGTAGGTGTGCACGTGCTCGGGCGCGCGCTCCAACTCGGCGAACGGCGCTATCGCCTTACGGCACGCGCCCGCGTCGGCGTGGTCGACCTCGAGCAGCAGCGTTTTGTCGGATTGGACGATGAGCGGGCCGTCGTTCACAAATCCCCCTTCGATGGCTACCGCCTATCCAACACAAAGAAGCGGCGGAACAGTCCCCGAACTGGGAATCAGCCGTTGTCGTCCAAGTATCCGGCGAAGCCCAGGAACAGGAAACCGCCGATCGTCACCAGGAATCCGGCGCCGAACAGGACCCACGCCCAGACCAGCTTGCTCCTGGCGTTCTCCGGCTCGGTGTCCACCTTGCCGAGGCCCAGGCCGGCCATGATCGCGCCGGCGATGGCGACGAAGTTGCAGCAGGTGACGATCGCGATGAGGTTGAGGACGAGCGCGACGATGGCGCTGGTACGCAGGCCGTCGTTGCGCGGCTGATGGGGCGGCGGGTAACCAGGTCCGTACCCGTAGCCGGGAGGTGGCTGTTCGCCGTATGGCGCGCCGTACGGCTGATAGGGATCGCTCATAGCACCTCCAGATTTATCACGATGTCGCCATAGATCTGGTCGCTTGGACGCATCTAGAGAGGCGAGACATGAGGAGGGCAGGTGCATCCGGATGACCGCCGAGGCTTCACCCAGTTCGTCGCAGCACGCTCCGACAGCCTGATCCGGCTGGCGTACGTGCTCACCGGCGATCAGCACTCCGCCGAGGATCTCCTGCAGACGGCGCTGATCAAGACGGCCGGGCGCTGGCGGGGCATCCGCGGCGACCCGGAGGCGTACGTCCGCCGGGTGATGTACCGCGAACAGGTGAGCGTGTGGCGCAGCGCGCGCTGGGGGCGCGAGCGCGTCGTCGAGAAGCCGCCGGAACGCGCGACCGGCGACGCCACCGCCGAGGTGGACGAACGGCTCGCGCTGGAGCACGCCTTACGGCAACTGCCGCCGCGCAAACGCGTGGTCCTGGTGCTGCGCTACTTCGAGGACCTGCCCGAGTCGGAGGTCGCACGGATCATGGGCTGCTCGGTGGGCACCGTGCGCAGCCAGGCCCATCAGGCCGTCAAGCGCCTGCGGGCCCTCGTCGGCGACCGCGTCAACCAGGAGGCCTGAACGATGGCAGTGGACGAACGCACGATCGGCGACGGCCTGCGCCGCCTGGCCGGGCGGGCAGAGCCGGTGGACGGGGAGATGATGGCGGCCCTGGTGCTGCGCTCGGCGGGGCGGCGGCGCCGTACCGGATGGGCGGTGGGGGTGGCCGGGACGGCGGCGGCGCTGGCCTTCGGCGCGGTGGCGGTGACGAACCTCCCCGACCCGGGCGACCGGACGGTCGCCGAGGTCGACCCGACCTTCACCGGGCTGACCCTGGCGCCCACGCCGCCGCCGGCCACGGCGCCGCCGATCGAGGGGTTGCCGGCCAACACGCCCGAGCAGTTCCGGCAGGTGCGCGACTGCATGCCGCAGGGCGGGCCCGTGCACGGCATGGACGGCGAGCGGCGCGTCCCGCAGCACGGGGTCGCCGAGGACTTCAGGCTGCTGGCCGAGTCGCGCGACAAGCTGGGCGTGACCCAGCTGATGGGCAGCAGGAAGGGGCTGGTGCTGTGCACGCCGGGCGTGCTCGACGTCAGCTACCCCGAGCGGCCGATCTTCACCTACTGGGGGCACGAGGAGCCGGGCAGCCTGGCCTTCGACGGGCCGCTCGCGGTGGACGTCCACGGCACGCAGACGCAGTCGGAGGTCAATCCGGGCACGGACGGCGACCCGGTGTTCATGGTGGTGGCCGGGCGGGCGGCCGAGCGGGTGCGCCGGGTCGAGATCGCCTGGGCGAGCGGGCAGCGGATGGAGGCGAGCCTCTCCGGCGGCTTCTTCATCGCCAGGACGCGGGTCACGAAGCGGAGCGCGACGCTCCCCAAGGTGGACGTCACGGCCTACGACGCCGACGGCAAGGTGCTCGACGCGCGGAAAGGGCTGGAGAACCTCTTCCCCGGCGCCCTCGACGTGGACGACTAGAGCCTGCCCCGCAGCTCCTTCCTGTCGATCTTGAGCACGCTGGTGACCGGGATCGTGTCGACGAAGTGCACCTCGCGCGGGTATTTCACCCGGCCGACCCGGTCGCGTACCCACCCGATGAGCTCCTCCTCCGCGAGCTCGGCGCCGGGACGGAGCTGGACGAACGCGACGACCTCCTCGCCGTGGCGCGGGTCGGGGCGGCCGACCACCCCGGACATGACCACGTCCGGGTGCCGGTTGAGCGTGTCCTCGACGTCGCGCGGGAAGACGTTGAAGCCGCCGCGGATGATGAGGTCCTTCTTGCGGTCCACGACGTAGAGGTAGCCGTCGTCGTCGAGGCAGCCGATATCGCCGGTACGCAGCTCGCCGTCCACGATCGGGGAGCTGAGGCCGCCCCAGTAACCGAGCATCAGCGACGAGCCGCGGATACAGATCTCGCCGATGTCACCGGACTCGACGGGTTCGCCGGAATTGTCGCGGATGGTGAGCGTGTAGCCGGGCAGCGGCAGTCCGACGCTGCCGATCCGCCGCCGGCCGGGTGGGTTGAACGTGGTGACCGCGCTGGTCTCGGTCATGCCGTAGCCCTCAAGGATCTGCGTGCCCGGCATCCGGCGCTCGAACTCCAGCAGCGTCTCGCGCCCGAGCGGGGCCGCGCCGCAGGTGAGGAAGGCCAGGTCGGGCAGCGGATGCTCGTCGAGCGGCTCGGCCAGCAGCATCTGGATCATCGAGGGCACGACGGTGCCGAACTGCGCGCGCTGCTCGGCCGCCAGCGCCAGGAACGGCTTGGGCTCGAACCAGCGCATCAGCACGGCCTGCTGCGGCTCGTCGGCGTGCATCTCGGCCACGGTGATGATCAGGCCGTAGGCGTGGGAGAGCGGGACGGGCACGATCGCCCGGTTGAGCCCCTCCTGGTGGGACATGGCGAAGGCGTCCTTGGCGACCTGCCACAGGCCGCGGTGGCTGAGCTTGACGCCCTTGGCCCGCCCGGTGGTGCCGCCGGTGTACATCAGCGCCGCGAGATCCCCGGGATCCACGGAGACGGGCCCGTGCTCGGGTGCCTGCGCGAGCTCTCCGAACTCCCCCGTGTCCAGAAAAATCCGCACTTCATCGGGTACGGCCAGCCGCACCGTCTCCACCAACTCCGGCGACGTCACCACAGCCACCGCGCCGCTGTCGGCCAGGATGTGGCGCAACTCCTCCGGGCCCACCAGGAACACGATCGGCGTGACCACCGCACCGGCCGCCCATAACGCCTGGTAGACGACGGCCACGTCGGGACTGGTCGCCATCATCACGGCCACCCGGTCGCCGGGCCGTACCCCCGCGGCCACGAACCCGCCGCAGACCCGCCTGGCCCGCGCGGCGAGCGTGTGACGGCGGTGCCACGCACCGTCGTAGAACACCGCGTCGTAGTCGCCGAAGCGCTCCCACGACTCCTCTGCCAGCCTGCCCAGCGTCTGCTCGGTCACAGGATCAAGCTGATGCGGTCAACGCCCGGTAGTCAAGTCTCAGGGTTGCCCGAGAGGTCCTGGATGGGGAGGATGCGGACAGTGGGGAGGTGTGTCGTGCCGATTGACCCTGCTCGCGACGAGTACCGGTGCCGTTGGCCCAGTGGCACGCTCATGGCCGCCCTGGACGAGGAGACCCGCGACGCGCTGGTCACGCTCGGCGACCTGCAGGTGCACGGTCCTGGCGTGGTCCTGCTGCGGCAGGGCGACACGCAGGCTGACCACGTCCTTCTGCTCCGATCGACGAGGAGGGGCACGTCGGCGTGCGTGAAGGTCACCGCCACGCTCGCGAATGGCGTGGACACCATGCTTGGCATCCGGGTGAGCGGCGACCTCGTGGGTGAGATGGCCGTCATGCGGTCCATCCCTCGCTCGGCGACGGTGACCACGTGCACGCAGACGGCCGTCTACCGCATCTGGGCGGGGCGCTTCCAGGCGTTCCTGGAGCAGCGCCCGGCGATGTGGGCCGCGCTGACCACGATGATCGCGAACCGGCTCGACTGGGCCAACCAGCGCCGACTCGACTTCACTGGTTATGAGGTGTACGAGCGGGTGGTCCGGGTTCTCGCCGAACTGGCCTCGCGGCACGGCGTACCGGCGGAGGAGGGTCTGGACGTGGGCGTGAGCCTGTCTCATGAGGAGATAGGGCAACTGGTCGGTGCGCGGGAGGCCGCCGCCAGTAAGGCCTTGCGTAGGTTGAAGAGCCACGGGCTGATCGAGATCGGGTATCGGAGGGTCGTCGTGCGGGACCTGGCCGCGCTGCGCGCTGCGCTCACCGGATGAGGAGGGCGGATACCGACCAGACCGTCGTGCTGAGGATCACCAGGTAGTTCCAGCGGATCGCACCGGCCACGTGCCGGTGCTTCTTCCGCGCGATGGCGGCGAGGGTCGTGATCATGGCCCAGGCCTCCGCGTACTGCGTCCTCAGGTCGGTGTGGTCGGGCGGTGTCTCTGGGGCACCGGAGATGCCGTAGCGGCTGCGGACGAGACGCCGCGATGGGCTCACGGCACGCGCCAGGTAGTAGCCCGCGACCAGGAAGCCCACGGCGAAGGCGGCGAGGACCGACCAGCCGAGGGCGGCGGACGCGCCGAGGATCTTGGGCGCGGCGCCCGACTGGGTGGCGAGCAGGGTGGCGCCGGCCGCGTGCACGACGACCGCGATGCCGGCTTTCGTGTCGGCATGCTGAACGTAATTCTGGAATACGGACACTGTCGCCAACGCGGCGACAACGTCCTCCCTGGAGACATCTGTCGCTTCTTTTCTGATACGCCCGGTTTGAAAGAGATTCATCGGCCCTCCCCGTGTCCTGACTAGTCACATTGGACGAGCTGACCGGACCTCCTAAATAGGTAAAAATGCTGTTTCGGGTCATTTGATGAACCTGCTGGGGTCAGATCACGTATTGGTACGGGATCTCGCGCTCCGTCATCGCTGATACTCGTCTGCGTCCTGTCCGAGGTAGATGGGTTTGCGTAGATGGAGTCAAGATCGAAATGACCGAGTACGGGCGCGCGTTGCTGGTGTCCAGCGACACCAAGGGCTACGGCGCCGGCACCGACAAGCGACACGAGACCATCCAGGAAGTCTTCGTTCACATCCACGAGAAGGCTGCCCGCGCTGCGGGGCTGAACAGGGCCTCCTGGCTCCGCCAGCCCGCCGGCGACGGCGAACTGGCCTGCGTGCCGCAGACGGAACGGGAGCCCAGCGTCGTCGACACGTACGTGCGGGAGCTCGACCGGGCGCTCGGCGCGCACAATGCGGGGCTCGACGCGGACGAGCGGATACGGATTCGCGTGGCGATGCACTACGGCGTCGCCTATCCGGCGAGCAATGGCCTGGCTGGGCAGGCGGTCGTCGAAGTCAGCCGCCTGGTCGACTGGAAACCGCTCAAGAAGCTCCTCGACAAGAACCAGAAACTGAATCTCGTTCTTATACTCTCCGACCGCGTTTTCACCGACGTGGTGTCACAGGGGCACACCTCGTACGAACCGAAGGAATTCGTCCGGGTAAATGTTAAGGAGAAGGAATTCTCCGGAGTCGCCTGGGTCTGGGGTCCCGAGGGAATCGCGCACGACCTCGCCGTCCCGGAGACTCCACGGCCGCCGGCTCAGCAGGCCGAGGTCATCAACAATCTCTACGGCTCGGTGGACGCCCGCCGCGCCACGTTCGGGGTGGGCGGTGATCGCCGATGACCGACGCAAAGGAACCCGAGGAGGCCGAGCAGCCGGATCCGCCGGAGAACACGAAGTCCGAGGAGTCCGAGGAACCGGAGGATATCGACGAGTCAGCGCTCAACCAGAGCGCGACCGTCATCAACAACTTCCTCGGCTACGTCGACGCCTCGGCCGCACGGTTCGGCATGGGCGGCGGCGTCCCGGTTCGCGCGACCACGCGCGACCTGGACCCGGCCGAGATAGCCGGCCTGCTGACGAACTACCTGGAGCCGGAGGCGTTCGCACCCGCGCTGGAGGACCTCGCCGCCCGCCACCTGATCGTGGTGAGCGGGGACGAGGAGATCGGCAAGCGGGTTGGCGCCATCGCGCTGCTCTCTCGGATGCCCCTCGTCCAGGGGCGGATCACCGTGCTCTCGCCGGCGCGGACCCTCGCCGAACTCGCCACGCAGACCGAGTTCAAGCCCGGTAGGGCCTATCTCCTGCATGACTGGATCGCGGCGGGAACCGAATCGGCGGCGGTACGGGCGCACGAGCTTGCCAGGCTGGCGGGCAAGCTCGTGGAGATCGGCTCCTTCCTCGTCCTGACCAGGGCCGGTGGACAAGGCCGGGACGAGCACGCGTGGAACTGCCCGGACCTCGGCGAACTGTTCGACGTCACCGTCGGAGCACCGCCCGGCAGGAACCCCGAGGAGCTCTCGGCGGCACGAGAACGCGCCGTCGAACTGCCGTCCCCCGCGCGGGTGGTGGCCCTGGCCCGGCGCGTCGCCGCCGACCCGCGGCCCGTCGCCGAACTCCTCGCGGAAGAGGAAGGTGGCGAGGTGGCCGCCTGGTTCGACGCGAAGCCCAGCCGCGAGGACGTCCACTTGGTCGCCGTGCTGGCCTTTGCCTATCGCATGCCCGAGAGGATCTTCGAGAGCGAGTTGTCCCGGCTCTCCGCCATCCGGGCCGAACTGGAGGGCGACCTCCTGCCGCCCCAGGTCCGCGATGCAGAGCCGCAGTCGCGCATGGCCTGGAGCCGTGAGCACCCGCTGGTCACGGTCGTGGCCGAAGGCTCCGGGGCCGCACGCGAGCGCCGTGTGGTGTTCAAGGGCGTTCACCACCGGCGCCAGGTCATCGCCGAATTGGTTGGCCGCTACGGCTTCACGCTCTGGCAACCACTGCGCGCCTGGGTCCGCTCGCTCGCCGCAAGCGGCCTCGAACTGCAGATCCAGGTGTCCGCGGGCGTCGCGATCCTGGCAGGGGTCTCGCTCACGGAGTCCTGCCAGGAGTTCCTGGACGTCTGGGCCAGCGGGTCGGCGATGGAGCGCCTGGCCGCGGCCAACACCATCTCGATCATGTGCGCCGACGACGCCCTGGCGCCTGAAGCGCTGACGCTCGCGCTGAGCTGGGTCGCGGATGTCGGCCAAGCGCGGGCGATGACCGCCGCGCTTGCCCTCGGGGGCGGCCTGGCGATCAGGTATCCGGCCGACACGGTCAACTGGCTCTGGTTCCTGGCGTTGCGGGCCGTACGCGTCAACGTGGTCGCCCGGCGCTCGCTCGCGCTGCTTTTCAGACAGGCAGCCGAGCGCGAGGACGCGTCCAGGACCGTGCTGCGCCTGCTCAGGGTGCTGGTGGCCACGGAGATGAGCGAGACGGGGTCGATCAGGACACGCAAGGCCCTCGACGTGGTCGTGGACCTCCTGGAGGCCGACACGCTCGACGGCACCCGGCCGCTGGCCGAGCGCATGCTGACCACAGGCTCGGGCTGCGCGGCCCACCTCGGCCGCCTATGGGCCTGGGCGCTGAGCAGCGGCCACCACCGCGGCCACGCCATCCGAGCGCTGCGCCGCGTCCTCATCCCCTCATCGGAATCCGGCGCGGCGGCCGTCGCCGCCGTGAGCGAACTGGGCGAGGCCATCTGGGCGCACCTCCCCGCGGAGCTGGCCGAGCCGATCGAACAGCGGCTCCGCCACGCACTCGGCGACGCCGGTGGTGCGGAACGCTCCCACATCCTCGTCCAAGCCCTGCTGTCGGCGGGCTCCCGGCACTACAACCACCAGCGCCTGCGCTGAGAAGAGGCATCATGACCTACCCGATCATCGAGGAGCGCGCGCTCGCCCCCGTGCCGCGCCGCTTCCTGCGCACCCGGCGCGACCTCGCCGACCTGCCCGAGACCCCGCCGGGAAGCGTGCTGGTCTTCGAGGTGGCGGCCGGCTACCACGCTTTCACCGAGCGCCGCCACCTGCGCGGCGCCGAGGACGAGGTCGTCGACGCCGTCTCAGTGAGCGTCGTGGACGTGCGCACCTGCTCCGTCATCGCGCAGGTGCCGTTGCCGTCGGCCGACCTCGCCCACGACTTCCCGCTGCGCGCTACCTTCACTTGTACGGTCACCCACCCGGAGAAGATCGTCGAGCAGGGGCTCAAGGACATCGGCGAGGTGCTCGCCCACTACCTGTCAGCCGACACCGAACTCCTCTCGCTGGGCCTGCGCTACCCGATCGAAAAGATCTACCAGCTCCGCCAGCACGTCGTGGCGAGGGTCAAGGCCCACGTGGAGGTCATGCCGCCGGAGATCGACGGCATGACCGTCGCTCTGGCCAGGGTCGACCTGCTTCTGCCGGAGGACGTCCGCGGGCATGCCATCGACCTCAAGACGGTGCGTCGCGAGGGTGAGGTCACCGAGCTCAAGCAGGCACTGGAGAACAAGGACGTGGCCCGGATCGAGGAGATCCTTTGCCGGGGTACGGCAGCCGGAATGGCGCTCGGGGTCAGCAGGGGGCATGTCGCGATCGGCGACGCCGTACTGCACCAAAGCGAGGCCGAGAACCGGCGCGCCGAGTACGTCCTGGAGATGATCAAGGCATTGCCGCAGGGATCGCTGGACTTCCTCCCCGTCAACACCCGGATGTTGCTGGAGCAGTTCGGCAGGTCCGTGCTCGGCCCGGACAAGGCCACCACGATCGTCGAGGGCGCGGCCCCGCCCGTGCCGCCCGCTCCGCTGGTGGACGGTTCCGCGCCCAGACCACTCGGTCTGGAGGACCTGGATGACTGAGCGGCGCACGATCGACCTCGGCCGACGCCTGCGCGTGCTGGCCGGGGTGGACGAACGGCTGCTCGCCCGGGTGCCCCTGGAGCGGACCCGCTACACCGGCCTGGGCGGGGTCGTCCTGAGCACGTCCGTGATCGCCGGGATCTCCATGTGGTTCTTTCTCAGCCAGATGCTGGGCAGGGCGCATCCCGCGGCGCTGGTCCTGGTGGTGGTGTGGGCGCTGATCGTGCTCAACCTGGACCGCTGGCTGGTCAGCACGGTTACGGGACGGTGGCAGCGCAGGCTCACGATGCTGGTCCCACGGCTGGCCGTGGCCACCGTCCTCGGCTTTGTGATCGCCGAGCCGCTCGTGCTCAGGTTCTTCGAGACCGCCGTCGTGGACCACGTGATCGAGGGGCGGGAGAAGGCCCGCAGCGCGCTGCGTGACACGCTGATCCGGTGCAACCCGGCGCCGCCCGCGCGGCCGCCCGCCGGGGCGTGCGGCGAGGGGACGCGGCTGACGCCGGAGACCCCGGCCGAGGCCAGCACCACCCTGCGCACACTGCGCGCCGAACGCGACAAGGTCGCCGTCCGCCTGGCCGCAGCCCAGCGCAAGCACGCCGGGCTTCTGGGCCAGGCCACGAAGGAGTGCCGCGGTGTGAAGGGGGTGGGGCTCAGCGGCAGGGAGGGGTACGGTCCTCGGTGTGCGCGAGCGACGGAGATAGCCAAGGGGTTCGCCCGCGAGCACGTGGACCCGGACACCGCCACGCTGAAGAGCCTCGACGGCCGGATCCTCGCCGCCGGCGCTGTCGTGGCCACCGCCAACACCGGGTACAAGCAACGCATTCAGGCCGCCATCGACCGGCGGTTGACCAGCTTGCCCACCAAGGACGACACCGTGGGCCTGCTGGAGCGCAAGAAGGCCCTGGACGAGCTCACCGGCAGCGACGTGTTCCTGTGGACCTTCACCTGGCTCATGCGCCTGCTCATGCTCCTCATCGACTGCCTCCCGGTGCTGGTGAAGCTCATGGGTGGCACCAGCTTCTACGACCGGCTGGTCGAGGAGGAGAACAAGAGCCAGGAGAGGCTGCACAAGGAACGCATCGAAACAGCGGAGCACGCCGAGGCGGGCGAGCTGCGGCTGGAGAGGGAGGAGAAGGCAGAGGACCTGCGCAAACGCAAGCGAGCGCTCCAGGCCGACGCGCGCTCGCACGTGAGTGATCTCATCAACCGCCGTACGATCGACCTCATGCGCCGCGAGCCGTCGGTCAACGGTTCGCGGCGCTGAATCAGAGGCCGGCGACTCCGGTGATGCGGTGGAGGGCGAAGCGGTGGACCGCGGCGCGGGTCTCGTCGTAGGCGGTCAGGTAGCCGCCCTCCATTCTGGCCGGCTCCAGGATGCGGGAGGTGGCGTTGCCCTGGGAGTCGAGGTAGCCGATCCACACGCGTACGCCCTGGCGGATGGCCTCCTGCAGGGCGGAGATCGTCGCGGTGGCCGGGCCGCGCGGCACCTGGCCGTCGGGGGCCTCCACGGGGTCGCGGCGGGCCAGGTGGGCGGCGTCGCCGGCCCGCAGCGCGCGTACGGCGGCCGCCGCCACGCCCGAGTCCAGCCCCGTCGCCGAGGCCACCGAGCGGACCGGGGCGATGCCCTCGGTGCGGCGGCTGTCGAGCTGGCTGATGATGACGTCGCCGTCCAGCGACTCGGCGACCGGCGCGTACCCCATGGCGCGCAGCGAGTCGACCAGGATCGCCCGCGACGAGCGGGAGGCGATCACGGTGGGCGCGAGCCTGCGCAGCCTGAGCTGGGCGGCGCGGCGGTCGGCGGTGATCTGGTCGAGCAGGGCCGGGTCGTCGCAGCGGATGTACGCGCTGGCGGTGCCGACGCGCATGCGGCCGTGGCGGCGGGCGACGTCGGCGACCAGGTAGGACAGGGCCTGCGGCACCGGCGTGGCCGAGTGGCGGGCCAGCATGGCGAGCAGTTCTTCGGCGCCGTGGCCGGCGTCGAGCGCGCGGCGGACGGAGGGTTCGCTGAAGCGGTAGACGGTCGCGCCGCCCTTGGACTCGATGTCGGCGGTCAGCGTCATCCAGCGGTTGAGCTCGCTGGTCAGCGGGCCGGGGGCGACGGCGGTCAGGTCGGCCTGCAGCAGCACGTGGTCGACCGGCTCGGGCAGCAGCGGGTCCAGGACGGCGGCGGCGTCCAGGCCGTCGCGCAGCGCTCTGGCGTGCCCGGAGAGCACTCCCAGCCCGGTGACGCCCACCTGTTCGGCCTCGCGCAGCGCGAACTCCATGAGCTGCTCGCGCAGCGCGCCCCGGCGTCTGGGCTGCTCCCACGCCAGCCGTTCGGCGATGGAGTCGCGGGTCGGCGCGAGCCCCGAGGCGGCCGCCAGGACGCCCAGCGTCGCGGCCCGCACGCCGGGGGCGGCCGAGCGGCGCAGGTCGGTGTGCAGGGCGTTGAGCGGCCTGTCACGCTCGTCGCTGCGTTTGATGGTCGCACCCGCTTCGCCACTCGTTGGCATCGCTTCGCCCGCTCTCTCCTGGCGAGCTCCTGTGCTCCGGGCACCCACGAGGCCTGGAACCCGGTCCATCTGCAGCCAGGTCGTGGCCAGGATCACCCAGCGGGCGGCGGTGGGCTTGACCCGCCACAGGTCGTAGCCGGTCGTGGGCAGCCACTCGCCGTCCACCGCGCCGCCGGCGGCGATCAGCCCGGCCGCGTGGGTCACCTCGACGACCAGCGCCGCCGCCCATTCGGGCAGGTCGAGGTCGGTGGCGGCGCGCTTGAGGTCGCGCACGCCCAGCCCGCCGGTGCGCAGCACGCCCGGCGGGTCGACGCTCCACCGCTCGCACAGCTCTTCCACCGAGCGCACGAAGGCGAACGCCTGCCCGGCGGCGGTCCGGTCGGCCAGCTTCTGGTCGCGCTCGGCGCCCTCCAGCGCGGGCGCGGTGGCCCGCAGGTCGCGGTGGATGCGCCCGTCACGCAGGTAAAGGCCGACCTCGCGGGGGAGCGTCACGCTCTCCTCGCCGGTGGCGGCCAGCAGGGCTCGGGCCAGCAACTGTTCGATGGGTGAGCGGGCCGACTCGACGCGTACCTCGCGGCGGGCGTTGGGCACCCGGCCGGTCGGCGGGCCCCAGGCGAGCTGCTCCAGCGCCGCCTGCGCCTCGCCGGAGACGTCCTCGATCAGCTTGCCGGGCTCGGCGAGAGCTGCGGCCAGGCGTTCCTTGCCGGTGCCGGCGGTGCCGGGCGCGATCTCGTCGGCCATGTCCGCCAGTTGCTCGGGCGGATGGTGGCGGAACGCCTCGGCCGCCGGCGGCCCCAGCCCAGCGGGGTCGTCGAGCACCTTGCGCACGCCGGGCGCCAGGTCGAGCGCGCTGTCGGGGCCGTAGACGAGCGCGAGCTCGCGCAGCCGTTCCAGCGCGGCAGAAAGCTCGGGCTCGGGCTTGCCCTCCGCCAGCGCGCGGCCGATCACGGCGCGCAGGCGCGCCTTCGAGATCGCCTTCTCCTGTACGGCCAGCGTCTCGACGACCGCCAGCGTGAACCGGTCGAGCCGGTCGAGAACCCTGCCGATCGCCGAAGGACTGCCCGCTCGTGAGGCGAGGCCTTCCAGGTGTGCGGGCACCGGGGTGATCAGCTCGGGGCGCGCTGAGACGAGCGCCCTCAGCTGTTCGTCGGTGCGCCCCCTGATCCACTCCGTGAACTCCATCGATGCCATGGTATGTCGCACGTGATTCGGGCAGCATGGCTCCCGTGACAGAGCGGGCAGATCAGCTGATTCTTAACTACGTGAGCGCGGCTGCCGACGCCGCTCACGGCGTGCTCAGAGCGGATCAGCGGCTCGACTTCTCCCGGCGGCTGCGCGCCCGGATCGAGCAGGAGCGCCAGGGCAGTCAGAGCGCCCGTGACGTGGCGAAGGTGCTGGCCCGCTTCGGCGACCCGCAGGCGCTCGTGGCCCGCGAGGCCCGCAGGCTGGCCGAGGGGCAGCCGGAAGAGCGGGCGCCCGAGGCCACCGCCCGGTTCCCGCAGATCCGCGACGACCCCAACCTGCCTCCCGGGGCCGCCAGGAGCATCAAACTCGCCCAGGACCGGCTCTCCCGGCGGCCTGGACGCGGCATGCCGCTGGCTGGGCTGCGCAGGGCGGTGATGTCCAGCGCCAACCCGATGACCACCGAGGGCCGCGACGCGGGCACCATCGTCAAGGAGCACCCGCGCGAGACGCTGGCCATGGCGCTGCTGCTGGTGGCGGCGCTGATGGTGCCGTTCAACCTGCCGTCGGTGGCGATCTTCACGGTCCCGGTCATCATCTGGGCGATCGGCACCGTGATCGTGCTGCTCAGCGACAGCTGGACGTGGCGCGACCGGCTGCTCGGGACCAGCGCGCCCATCCTCGGCTACTCGGTCGGCGGGGTGCTCATCGGCGGGCTGCGGGTGGGGGCCACGGCCGGGTTCGAGCGGTTCTTCACGGAGTTCTACAGCGTCAGCGGGATCATGTTCATGATCGGCGCCGGGCTCGGGGTGGTCCTGCTGGCCTACCGCCTGTTCAACGTCAGCTGACCGGCGCCGGGCTGGGCAGGAGGCCCACGGCCAGGCGTACCCACGCCGCCACGAACTGCTCCTTCTCCGCGTGTCCCGGCGTCTCGCCCACGGTCTCCTGGAAGAGCCGGTAGTGCACCACCGCGCCGCCGAGCACCGCGGCGATCGCCGGCCAGTCGACCTTGGCGTCGGCGTACTCGGGCTGGGCGGTGAACCAGGTGGTGATCGCGTCGAACATGGGCTGCAGCAGGCCCTCCCTGACCACCGTGACCAGCTCGGGGAACTGGCTGAGATCGCGGAAGAAGACCCGGGTCAGCTCGCTCTCCTCGCGCACCTTGGCCAGGCCGGCGCGGCACACGTGCGACAGCCGCAGCTCCAGCCCGGCCGACTCCATGCCGCCGAGTTCGGCCAGGCTCTCGGCCACCTGGGCCTTGGTGCGGTTGGCGTGCTCGTTGATCGCCGCGGCCAGCACCTCGTACTTCGACTTGAAGTGCCGGTAGAGGCCGCCGGCGCCCGGCGAGAGCCCGGAGGCGGCCTCGATCTCGGCAACGGACGTGGCGGAGTAGCCCCGCTGCGCGAACAGCCGCAGGGACTCGTCGATGATCCGCTCACGCGTGCTGGTGCTCGGCGATCTTGTCATGTCTTACCCGTTACCTCCGCAAGGAGCGTAGCCGTCATGGAGCCAAGCGCCGGACAAGGCCCGCGGCCACCGAGCCGAGGATGAGCCACACCACGGCGGCCAGACCGTAGTTGACCAGGGTTTCCCAGCGGGCGTCGGCCATCTGGAAGAGGTTGGACAGGCCCAGGGAGAGCCAGGAGGCGAGGGATTCGACCAGTTGGTACCAGGCGTTGCCCGGGTTGGCCTGGAAGACGGTGAAGACGGCGTAAAGGACGACCACGAGCGCGGCCAGGCGGGAGGCGACCTTGATCACCCAGACGGCGAACGTCACCGCCTGCTGCCACACACCGGGTTTCCTGACGGCCGAGGGTCTGGCGGGGCGGTGGGGGCGGGTCTGCTCCAGCGGGGCCGCCACCAGCTTGTCACCCGGCTCCGGCGGCTTGGGGGTCTCCGACATGGGCACTCCCTCGATAAGTAATTCCTTTCTGCCCACTCCACGGTCCCACAATTACCCTCGTTACGCTTCCTTTGGCATGCTGCTGGCGTGACCACTTCTGTTGGCCTCGATGTGGGCTTCGACCTGGATATGACACTTGCCGATACCCGATCGGGCATTGCCGCCGTCTATGACGAGCTGTCCAGGCGGCTCGACGTGGAGATCGACAGCCAGGCCATCATCGCCAGGCTCGGGCCGCCGCTGGAGCTGGAGATGGCCAACTGGGTGCCCGCGGAGCAGGTCGCGGCGGCGGTCATGTTGTTCCGCGAGATCTATCCCGACCTCGCCGTTCCCGCCACCACCGCCATGGCCGGCGCGCACGAGGCCGTCGAGGCCGTCAGGGCCGCGGGCGGGCGCGTCATCGTGGTCACCGGCAAGAACGTCCACGACGCCCGCCGTACCGTGAGCTGGCTCGGGCTGAAGGTCGACGAGGTGGTCGGATCGGTGTTCGGGGCGGCCAAGGGGGCGGCGCTCACCTCGTTCGGCGCCGCCGCGTACGTGGGCGACCACGTGGCCGACATCGAGGCCGCCAGAGCGGGCGGCGCCATCAGCGTGACGGTCGCCACCGGCCCCTACACCGTGGGCGAGCTGCGTGATCACGGAGCGGATGTGGCACTGGGCGACCTGACGGAATTCGCCACCTGGTTTGGCGATTGGCGTCAGGTGTAATTCAGCACCAAATACCCGGTCGCTACGGGGCTCTCCGGGGCATAACCTACATCCATCCTTTTTTCCAACGTTCCGAACGAGGTCCCTCCTGTGCCGAGTGGCAAGGTCAAGTGGTACGACGCCGACAAGGGTTTCGGCTTCCTCACCCGCGACGACGGCGGTGAGGTATTCGTTCATTCCTCCGCGCTTCCCACTGGTTCTGCCCCGCTGAAGCCCGGCCAGAAGGTCGAGTTCGGCGTGGCGGAGGGCCGACGCGGCCAGCAGGCGCTGTCGGTGCGGATCCTCGATCAGCCGCCGACGCTCGCCAAGGCCAAACCCAAGGGCAAGCGGAAGAAGCCCGACGAGCTGGTCGTCATCGTCGAAGACCTGATCAAGCTGCTCGACGACCTGTCCACGTCCTACCAGCGGGGCAAGCACCCCGACGCGGCCCACTCCAAGAAGATCGCGGCGGTGCTCCGGGCGGTCGCCGACGACGTGGACGCCTAGCCGTAGGGGTTGGTGAGCGGCTTCGTCCGGTCGATCTGACTGGGCTGCTCGTCCGGCGTGGGCGGCTCCTCGTGCGCCCACGCCTGCTCCCTGGGAACCGGCGCGGTCGGCGGCTGCCGCTCCTCGTGGATCTGGGCGTTGACCGCCTTGATCCGCCGCCTGCGCCGGATCAGCAGCCAGACCAGCCACGCGAACAGCACCACCGACAGCGTGATGAAGCCGGGCGGGCCGTTCTCGGTCAGGGACAGCAGCAGGCCGACCAGCCCGCCGAACACCCAGGCCATCTGCAGCAGCGCCTCGACCACGCCGAAGGTGGACGAGCGCACCTCCTCGCCGATCTCGCGCTGCACGATCGCGTCCAGCGCCAGCTTGCCCAGCTCCTGAGCGAAGGCGGTCACGAGCGCGACCGCGATGGCCGTCCACAGGTTGAAGAAGATCGCGGTGACCACCGTCGTCGCGACCGTCAGCGCCAGCGTGAGCAGCACGATGAGCTGCGGCGAGTGGTTACGCGCCCAGTTGGCCACGGCGGCCCCGACCAGGCCGCCCAGCCCGGCGGCCAGCGCGAGCACGCCGATCGTCTTGGGCACGTCGAAGAAGGTGTCCTTCACCAGCAGCCACGGCGCGCCCAGGTCCTGGACCAGGAACAGCATGAAGAACAGCAGGAACCCGGAGAACAGGCGGACGCCCACGTTGGCCAGCATCGCCTCGGTCACCGCCGGGCCCACGTTGAGCAGGCTGCGCCAGCGCTCGGCCCTTCCGCCCTCCTCCGGGGCCTCCTCCTCCAGGTCGGGGGAGTCGACGTGGCGCGGCAGCCGTACCGCGAAGACGCCGACCAGGAGGAAGGCCACCATCGCGACGCGCAGCATCACCGCGCTGCCCAGCCACGCCGTCAGACCCGCGCCAATCGGTACGGCGATGCCCGCCGTCACCAGCGAGAACAACGCCACGCGCGCATTGGCGGAGACGAGCGTGATGTCGGCGGGCAGCACGCTCGGCATGATCGCCGCCCGCGAGACCGTGAACGCCTTCGACAACACCAGCACACCCAGCGCGCCCGCGAACAACGTCGGCAGGTCGCCGGGCCCCACCGCCGCCGCCATCGCGAAGCACAGCAGCCCACGGCCGAACAGCGTCCCGGCGATCACGTAGCGGCGGCCCGAGCGGAACTTGTCCAGGATCGGCCCGACGAACGGCGCCACCAGCGCGAACGGGATCATGGTGATCACGAGGTAGAGCGCCACGGAGCCGCGCGCCTCGCCCACGGGGACGCCGAAGAAGACCGTGCTGGCCAGCGCCACCGTCACGAACGCGTCGGCCGCGCTGTTGCCGATCGACAGCTCGATCAGCCTTCCCAGGCCGGTACGCCCGGCGCCGTTGGCATGGGTGAGGCGGCGCGTGGCCTGCCCCATCTTGTGCGCGCCCCGCGCGGTGGCCACTCCGGCCCGCTTGGTGCCCGTGGCGGTGGCCCGGCCCGCGCGCCAGGAAGCACGGCCCGCCTGGGCCGCGCCCTTCCCGACACGCCGCGAGATCTCTCGCGCCTTGTTCCAGCCTTCCGCCACGCCTACCAGTCTTACCCGATTTGCGGTCACTCTCGGACCTGGATTCTCTGTGAGGGCGCTGTCAGGTCCGCCCATGGGTGAGAATGAAGTGTGAGCGAACAGCACCTTTCGGCGGAGGCGGTCCGATGACCCGCACCAGGACACGCGTGGCCCCGCCCGACCAGGCCTGTGTCGCCGCGGTCGACCTGGCCCGCGCCGCCGCGCTCGAACTCGCCTGGCCCGGCGAGCCGGGCGAGCACCTGGGCGTCGAGAGCGAGGGCGACCGGGTCGTCACCCACTACTTCGCCTGCCAGGACCGGGCGTACCGGGGCTGGCGCTGGGCGATCACCGTCACCCGCGCCTCGCGCGCGAAGATCGTGACGGTCAGCGAGGCGGTGCTGCTGCCCGGCTCTGGCGCGCTGCTCGCGCCCGAGTGGCTGCCGTGGAGCGAGCGGCTGCGCCCCGGCGACCTGGGCGTGGGCGACCTGCTGCCCACGGCCGACGACGACGATCGCCTTGAGCCAGGTTTCGCCGAGACCAGCGACGACGGCGACACCCAGATGATTTTCGAGTACGGCCTGGGCCGGGCCCGTGTGCTCTCGGCCGCCGGAAGGGACCGGGCCGCGAGACGCTGGCACTCCGGCGAGCACGGGCCGCACACGCCGATCGCACACGCCGCGCCCGCTCAGTGCTCCACCTGTGGTTTCTTCTTGCCGCTCGCGGGTGTGATGCGGCTGGAGTTCGGGGTGTGCGCGAATGAGTACGCGCCGGACGACGGCAAGGTGGTCTCCGCCGACCACGGCTGCGGCGCCCACTCCGAGGCCGCGGTCATGCCGCCCCCGGTGGAGCAGGCCTCGCCCATCCTCGACGACATGGGTTTCGACCTGATCGAGGACGAGGCGGGCTCGGTCGACGAATCGGCCTCCGAGGAGCTCGGCCACTCCTGACTTCACTGTCGGTCGGGGCCGCTAATCTTCGGGGACCCCTACCCGCATTGGAGGATCGTGGACAGCTTCGGCACCGACCGGATGCGCGCGGCGGTCCTCACGGCCTGGACGGCCTCGCCCGCCCGTTTCCGTGAGGACGCCAACGCCGAGGAAGACTTCGCCCTCGGCGGTTATCGAGATCGGCTCATCGTCGAGCTCGCGCAGAATGCCGCCGACGCCGCCCTGCGCGCCGGCGTGCCGGGGGTGCTGCGGCTCAGCCTCGACGGCGACGTGTTCACCGCCGCCAACACCGGCGCGCCGCTCGACGCGACCGGCGTCGAGGGCCTGTCCACGCTGCGCGTGTCCGGCAAACGCGACGAGGCGGGCGCCGCCGGGCGCTTCGGCGTCGGGTTCGCCGCCGTCGTCTCGGTGACCGACGAGCCGTCCATCGGCTCCCGCGGGTCCGGCGCGGTGCGCTGGTCGCGCGAGGAGACCACCGCCCTGGTCGCCGGGGTGCCGGTCCTGGCGGGTGAATTGTCCGGGCGTTCCGGGCACGTCCCGCTGTTGCGCCTGCCGTTCGCGGCCGACCCGCTCACGGTGCCCGACGGTTTCGACACTCTGGTACGGCTGCCGCTGCGCGACAAGACGGCCACCGAGGCGGTCCGGCGGATGCTGGCCGAGACCAGCCCGGCGCTTCTCCTCGGCCTGCCCGCGCTCGAAGCCATCGAGATCGAGCTCGACGGCGCGCTGCGCCGGGTGGACGCCGACGGGTGGCATCTGGTGGCCGACTCCGGCGAGTTCACCGCCGAGCAGGTGGCCGAGCTGTTCGCCGACCGGCCCACCGAGGAACGGGCCCGGCCTTACTGGTCGGTGCGCTGGGCCGTACCCGTGGATGGGATTGCCACGGAAGGGGCCGCGCGGGAGCCGCGGCCGCTGCCGGCCGGTGTGCCCGCGGTCGTGCACGCGCCCACGCCCAGCGACGAGGCGCTCGACCTGCCCGCGCTGCTCATCGCCTCCTTCCCGATGGCCACGGACCGGCGTCACGTCGCCAAGGGCCCGCTGACCGACTTCCTCATCGACAAGGCCGCCGAGTCCTACCTGCGCCTGCTCAAGGAGCTGCCGCGCACGCCCAAGCTGCTCGACCTGGTGCCCGCGCTCATGGGCAAGGGCGAGCTCGACGCGCGCATCCGCCGCGCGATCCTGCGCCGCCTGCCCTCGGCGCCGCTGCTGCCCGCGCTGTCGGCGCCCGCCCCGCACGTGGAGACCGCGTCGTTCAGCGAGGCCGCCGTCTACGAGCCCGACGCCCAGTGGCACGTCGAACACCCCGCTCCCGACAAGGGCCCCGACGGCTGGACCGTGGCGGGCCGCGAGGCCGCGGTGGTCGCCGGGGCGAGCGACCTGCTGGAGGCGGTCGCCGGGTTCGTCCCCGGCCTGCTGCCCGCGGGCTGGCCCGCGCGGCACCCGGCGATGGCCTCGCTCGGCGTGCGCAAGGTCGAACTGGCCGACGTGATCGACCAGCTGTCCGGCGAGGGCGTCGAGGGCCGCGACCCCGCCTGGTGGCACGCCCTCTACGACGTGCTGCCCTACGACGACCCCGAGTCGCTCGGGGCGCTGCCGGTCCCGCTGGCCGACGGACGGCTGGTGCGCGGGCCGCGCGGCACGCTCATGCTCACCGGGGCCTCGCTCGACCTGGAGGCGCTGGGCCTGCGGATCGTCCACCCCGACGCGGCCCACCCGCTGCTGCTGCGCCTCGGCGCCGCCGAAGCCACCCCGCGCACCGTGCTCGAAGACACCCTCACCCGCACCGCCATCGCCGAGTCGCTCGACAGCGACGACCCCGAGCCGATCGCGCGAGCCGTACTCTCCCTGGTCGACGCCGCCGCGCTCGCGCCCGGCGAGCTCCCCTGGCTGGCCGAGCTGGCGCTGCGCGGCGCCGACGGCGAACGTTATGCCGCTGGAGAGCTGCTGCTGCCGGGCGGGGTTCTGGCCGGGCTGCTGGAAGAGGGTCCGCTGGTCGCCGACGAGCTCGTCAGCGCGTACGGCTCGCGCGTTCTGGTCGCCGCCGGGGTGCTCGACGGGTTCGCCGTGGTCAACGACGCCGACGTCCTGCTCGACCACGACGAGTGCGACCACGACCTCGACGGCGAGGAGGCCTGGCTCGACCACGTCCACGACCTGCTGCCCGACCTCGAAGTGCCGCCGGTCGTGGCCGAGTTCACCGCCGTACGCGACCTGGAGCTCGTCGCCGACTGGCCCGCCGCCCTGCCGCTCCTCACCCGCCCACCGCTGCGCGGCGCGCTCCACCCGCTGCGGGTGGACGGGGTGGAGGTGCCCTCGTACACGGCGTGGTGGCTGGCCGGTCACCCCGTGCTCGACGGCCGCCGCCCGCGCGAACTCCGCCTGCCGGGCGCCGACCCGCTGCTGCAGGGCCTCTACACCGACGCGCCCGCCGGGCTCGACGAGAGCGCCCTGTCCATGCTGGGGGTACGCACCACGCTGGCTGACCTGCTCGCCTCTCATGGTGGGCCGGAGGAGCTCCTTGACCTGATGGCCGACTCCGCGATCGTGGTCGACCGGGCCCAGCTGCGGGCCCTGTGGATCGCGCTGGCCGGGGTCGAACCGTCACGGGTGGCGCCGCCGTCCCGGGTCCGCGCCGTGCTCGACGGCGAGATCGTGGTGGCCTCGGCCGACGACGCCGTCGTGGTGGAGGCGCCCGACCTGCTGCAACTGGTGGCGGCGCGGCCGTTGGTGCTGGCCTCCTACGACCTGGCGGAGTCCTTGTCTGAGCTGCTTGACCTGCCGTTGGCGGGGGAGCTGGTGAGCGGCGAGGTGACGTCGGAGGGACAGGTTCGGCCTGTGCCGCCGGAGGTGCGGTCCCTGCTTCCCACCGCGCCCGAGACGTACGTGGAACACGAGAAGCTGCTGGTGGACGCAGTGCCGTGCTCGTGGCGGTACTTCGACGGCTCGATCCACTGCACGGGGGTGGACGGGTTGGCGAGGGGGTTGGCGTGGGCAGTGGGCCAATGGTCCGACCGCCTGGCGGTGGCAGCCCTCTTGCGCGACCCCGCCGCCGTCCCCCTCCTCCTAGCCGAAGCCGACCTCTCCTAACAACAAGGTCCTCGCCTGGGGGGCTTCGCGCTTTGGGGCTCGGGCTGTGACTGCGGGGGCAGGCCCCCGCACCCCCGGGCTTAAAGGCGTGGTCTTCGCGTGAGGGCGCTCCACACCCGGGAGTATCTGAGCGCGGTGGCGGCTGAACTCAACGGCCGACCCCGTCAAACCCTCGGATGGGCCACCCCGGCACAACGTCTGGCTACACTCCTCACCGACAACGCCAACTAGCAGCAGCGTTGCGACGACTCATAGAAACCAAGCCCGGCGAGGGGCCTTCCGGCCCCTCCCACTCCCCGGTCGTGGGCCGGGTTTGGCTTGGCCAGGCCCCTGGATCTGTCTGCCCACGTGAACTCATGACGCCCTGATTGGCCGAAGGCGCTTGACCAACCGCACCCTCCGGGCGAAGGTTTTCATGACGCTCACCAGACGTTGGAGGTAGCAAAACAATGCAAACCTCAAACCCTGCGGACGGCTTGCACCTCGCGTTCTACTGCACTGACCCCGATTCCGTGCCCGGCGAAGACTGCGCGACCTTCTACCAGACCAACAGGGGAACATGGATCGTCCAGGGCGACCGCCGGGAGGAGCCTGACGTGGTCACACAGCTTGTGGCCCTGAAGCCCTCCGAGTCTTCCGTCGAGGTCCCGGGACCCCTGGTCGATCTACTCGTACGCAGGTACGCCAAGGAGCGCTATGGAATTGATCTCGGCTGAAGAGCGAGGCGAATACTTCGCGACCTTCAAGCGAGAGGCGGTTCATCTGGAACTGCGCGATGACTATGCAACGAGTGATCTGGAACGCGAGAGGTTCGCGGCATGGAAGGCCAGCGAAGCTGACGATCTCAGCTGGATGAATCCTTGGTGCGATCGCATTCGCAAGGCCATCGCGGAGGGTAAGCGCTATCGGCGCGCCTGTGTTGTCTCTGAGCCGCTCTCGGAATATCGCCGGTTCGCCTACGACGTTGTTGGGCCCAGCGTGGACGCCGGCGAGGAGATTCATTGGGTGCCGAGGCGGCTGGTGTCTGACGTCGCGCTGCCGGGCAACGACTTCTGGATGTTCGACGAAGAGACCGTTGTTTTCGCGGTGTTCTCAGGAGACGGTGAAGTGGTTCAGCGTCAGCTCTACACGGACCCCGATGTGGTCAAACTATGTGCTGACGCTTTCAAGGCCGTGTGGAGTTTGTCGATTCCGCACCACGAATACCGGCGCGTCTGATTCGTCGTGTCCGAACAGGCGGCGTCCGCGAAGAAGGCGTTCGGAGTCCGGCTTCGTGATCTGCGCAAGGACGCTGGGCTCACGGGACGACAGCTCGCCACGGCAGCGGGCCTGCACAACACCAAGATCAGCCGGATAGAGCACGGCCAGCAGAACCCCTCTGAGGACGACATCCGGGCGTGGTGCATCGCCTGCGGTGTTGCCCGGATGATCCCCGAGTTGATCGCGGTGCAGCGGGAAATCGAGCAGATGTGGGTGGAGTGGCGTCGCCATCTCCGGGCAGGGCAGCAACATATCCAGTCCCGGGCCATTCCCCTGTATGAGAGCACGAAGCTCCTCTGTGTGTACGAGTCAGTTCGTATTCCCGGTATTTTGCAGACGCCTCGGTATATACGGGCGCTCTTTTCGGCTGCGAGTACGCTTTACGGTCTACCCGACGGAGAGGCTGAAGCAGCGGTAGCAGGTCGAATTCCCCGGCAGAGACTGGTGACTGCGGGAACCGGCCGTAATCGCTACAGCTTCCTCGTCGAGGCGATGGCTCTGGATGTGATCATCGGCAACGTGGATGTCATGCGAGAGCAGTACAACCTCCTCCTGGAGATCTCGGCGCTACCTCACGTCTCGCTGGGGATAATTCCGCGTGGCCAGGTGCGATCGCTTTACCCTGGGGAAGGGTTCTATATCTTCGACGGACAGCTCGTTCGCAGCGAAATGTGGTCGGGTGGATTCAGGTCCAATCAGTCCGAGGAGATCGAGACCTTCCTGCGAGCCTTTGCGATGTTGCGAGGCTTGGCGGTCTACGGGGCGGCGGCGCGCTGGCTGATCGAAGACGCGAGGAGCCGACTGCAAACTAGAGAAAACCTCTAGCCCTGGCTTCGGCCTGCTTCCTAGCGCCGGTGCACGTCCGTCGAGTGGCCTGGCCAGTTCCAAGCCCTGAGTTCGTCCTGAAGGGTGAGGCTCGGATGGCGCGAGTGAAGCCAGCCGGGCGAGGAGCGGCGAACCGAGGATCTCGGGCGGCCACTGGACATCAGGATGTCGCGGAGATGCTCCCGAGAGGGCTTTCCACAACTACGGAGAAACACGACGCTCAACAGACAGTGGCGACGGTCAAGCCGCCAGAGGGATTCATCCGGCCGAACAGCGCTAGAGCACCGCACAATCGCGCGCAATTCGGTCTCGGGCGGCTCGGGCACGCGAGGAGCGGATGGTCCATGTTGAAGCCATAACTCAGCCTCGCGAGGTTGCCCTGTACAGCAAGGCGTTCCATGGCCCCAGCGCTCTTGCGGTGTACGACGCGCAGGCCAGGCCCTGGGCCGAGTGCAGGAGACCGGACCTCGGATCCGGTCGTCGTGATCACGCAGAAATTGAGGTGGTCGGGCCCGACCGGTGCGGCATCCAGCAGCCGCTTGACCAGGTCGGTGTACTCCTCCCAGATTCTTGGGGACAGGCCGCGGCGCAGCCCCGGTCCGTTGGGGTCTTTCGCCCTCTGAGGGGGAGGGCATCGTCTTGGGCGTGGCCTGGGCGGGAATGCCGCCGATGACCAGGGCACCGGCGGCCGCGATCGTCTTCTTCATGGCGGCGAAGGCTGCCAAAACGTAGATCACCAGGCGATCTCACCCACTCCGGCCTGATCTTCCTGGTGATCGACCAGTCGGGGGCGCAGGCCGAACTGGTTGCCGCGCGGACCCGGCACCCCCACGACACCGAGCAGCGGCGCATCCGGGCCGCAGGCTCGGCAGCGGTCCGTCGAACAGACCGGCGCCGCGTCCCTTGAGTCAATCTCTCCTCAAGCGCCGGTCCCAGACTTAGTTCATGGTGATGTATGCCTTACATCTTCTCGTCGTCCGCAGCAGATCCCATTCGGCGGAGTACTTCACGTAGGGCTTGTGATATCGAATGTTCGGATACCTGTCTGTGATGGCGTGGTCGTTCCAGGAGAAGCGGCCAGCATAGGGTCGCGTGGCTCTCCAATAGGTGGAGTCGCCATCGTTACCGCGCCAGGCGACTTGGAACTTCTCGCCAGCCCACCAGTCGTCCTTGGTGTGCGCCTCGGCCCAGCGGAGTTTGACCGTCCCAGCGCTGTACTTCCGGTAAGTGATCTTTACCCAGCCGTCCTTCAATCCTGTGCAGTTTCCTCGGGCGAACTTGGTCTTGTCGACGTAGCTGAGCCGGACTGTTCCACCTGTGCTTAGGGGGACGTCTTCCTCTCCTTCCTCGATGATCTCTCCGGGGGTGTCGGGTGTGCTGGAGGGGTCGTCGACGTCGACGTAGTAGCCCTGAACGGCCACGGTGAGGTGGACGGGCCCGTCGCTGTGGTTGGTGACCTTGATCCGGCCCTCGGCATCGGGTCTGACGAAGTCGAGGCCGTTGGTGCTTTCCGCGGGGGCGAAGTCGACGCTGCTGACGCCGGGGTCGGGCTTGTCAGCGGGATAGGCCGACAGCCAGCCGTTGCGGGTGGCCTGGCGGGCGTTGAGGATGAGCGCGGCAGCGGAGGCGTCGTCGTAGCCGAGGCCGGCTATGCCCGCCACGGTGAAGGTGACGGTTTCTGTGGGAGCCAGGGGGAGGGTGCCGCCGCCTCCGATGTCGCTGACGGTGTCGTAGATCGTTGTGGTGGCGACCGGGGTGTAGGGGGTGCCCTGGTTGTCGTCGGTGTCGAGCGTGAAGTAGCCGCGCATCGAGAGGGTGACGTGGACGGGGCCGGTGCCGTGGTTGGTGATCTTCAGGTCGCCGGTGGCGGATAGCTGGGAGATCATCATGGTGCTGTTGCTCTCATCGGCCACATACGTTAAGCCGCCGGAGCCGGGATTTTGATCGGAGGGGACGACAGTGAGCCAGCCTTTGGCGGTGTGCTGGGTGGCCACGACGGTGACGGCCACGGCCGAGACTCCGCTTTCGGGGACGCCCTCGGCGCCAGCCACATCAAAGACGACAAAGCCACCGTTGCCCGGGATCGGGGTCGTCTGCGGCGGAGTTCCGGCGCCGGTTCGGGTGTCATACAACAGTGTGGAGGTGGTGGGGTGGTAGGTCTGGCCTGAGGACGCGATCGCGGTGTCGGCGAAGTAACCTCGGACGGTGATGATGGCGTGGGCTTCAGCTCCAGCTCCGTTGTTGCGGATCGTCAGCTTGCCAGTGCTGGTGAGGCGCACGATGTCGGCGCCAGCTGTCGCTTCGTTCTCGTGGTATGTGAGGGAGGAGACGGTGGTGGGCTGGTCGGAGGGGAAGAGGTTGAGCCAGCCGTAGGCGCTGGGAGCGTTGGCCTGGATGGTCAAGGCGACCGCGGTGGCGCCGGATGGCACGCCTGCCACACCTGCGATCTGGAAGGTCACCGAGCCGTTGGCCGGAATTTTGGCCGCCGCACCGCCCAGCCCGCTGCGGGTGTCAAGCACTGGTGTCGGGACGAGTGCGGTGAACCTGTTGTCACTTGCCGCTGCCTGGGCTGGATGCCGGTTCAGTGTGGTGATGAGTCCTAGCAGCGTGATGAGCGCTGTCGCGACGACGATGAGCCGTCGAGTATGTCGCAGACGATGGCGTAACAAAGGCGTTCCTCTCTACGTGACGCAATCGGCGAGCACCGGAGTGGGGCCACCAGATGACAGACTGACCAGGCCCTGAGGAGGGAACTGGCTGAAGGCGGCGTCGTGGCCGGATGGTTCGTTGGTGAGCATGATCGAGTCGACCCAAAGCCATGGGATGCGCGAGTCCCCGCGGCGTTCCGTCCCCTGTTGACGCCCCGACTGCGATCTTGGCACCGGGAACGCGGTGTGAGAACCTCAGGAAGCGTTTGGCATTGTTTGAAACGATGTTTCGGCTGGTGGATGAGGGCAAGGGTCCGAGTGTCAGATCCAGAGCAGATCCAGACCGTTGAGGAATTCATCGCCGCGCTGCAGCGGTTAAGGGTCGATTCGGGATTGACCTATCGCCAATTGGAACGCCGGGCCCATCTTCATGGGGAGGTCCTGCCGTACAGCACAGCCTTTCATGCTCTCAATCGGGATCGACTGCCACGTCCAGAGCTGCTAGAGACCATCGTTCGCGCATGTGGCGGCGATGCCGAGCAAACTGCTCGTTGGCAAGCGGCATGGCAGCGCGTGCGCAACCCTTCGGTGGAAGGTGGCAACTCGCCGCCCGGGCCATCGTCTGAGCCGCATGAGCTCCCGGCAGCTACCTCGAGATCCTCTTCTCCCAGTCGAATCCCTCGCTGGCTGCGGCTGGGCGGCCTGATCACCGCCCTCGCCGTGGTCGCAGTGGCGGACAGCTCACTGTCACCGACGCTTGCCCAGTTGGTCTCCACCACTGCGCTCCACCATCCGTGCACGACCGTCGTGAGCCTGGGTGCCTACGGATCGTGTGTGCAATGGATTCAGGAGCGGCTGCAGAGCCGGTCTATGGAGCTGCCGGCCGACGCCGGGTTCGGACCG
Source organism: Nonomuraea endophytica (assembly GCF_014203235.1). GTDB lineage: Bacteria > Actinomycetota > Actinomycetes > Streptosporangiales > Streptosporangiaceae > Nonomuraea > Nonomuraea endophytica. Next base: position 35,044 of record NZ_JACHIN010000016.1, read on the forward strand.
TACACCAGGATGCGGCTGACCGCCTTCCAAGTAGCAGCTCGGCTTCCGCCTACTGGCCTAGGTGACAAGCGAACCATCCAGGCGCTCCTCGCAGACGGGCCCCCGCAGCTGACGTGGACCAGACCGCAGGTCAAGGAGCGCCTTAGGCGGGTCTTTCCTCCCGCCGCAGCCCACCGCGCGCAGAAACTCGTATGGTGCATGTCCGCCGGCGACCCTCTGTGGATCACCGGCCCCGACGTCAACGGCGTTCGCCGATGGGGCCTGTTTCAGTACACCGACCTTCAGCTGTTCTCGCTCCGAGCCACCCCATCCGATGCCCTGACACCCGAGTGGAATATCGAGGAGGCCTACCGTCTTTGGCAGCGCTCCGGTTCCTTCGCCCACTGGAAGTGCCCAGGATCGGACGTCCTGGGCAGTCCAGCCCAGATATTCAGGTGAACCGTTGCCAGTCAGAGGCATACGGCTGGCGGGCTGCTGGTTCCTTCTGTGGGCGAACCCAGGTCAGCTCTCATGCCGGGCATCATAGTGATCACCAGTTGGCCACCGGCGGCGCTGAACCCCTACTCGTTGATGTTCGGAGCTATGTGGCCGAGCATGGAGTACGCGGGGTGCGGAACAGTGGTGCTGCCGATGGCGTGTCCGGTGTCGCTGCCGGATGCGGCGATCCGCATCGCTCTGCCAGCCAGATCGCAGGTGCGCCAGGCGATCACCTTGCCGTCGTCGAGGACCGGCTGTAGGGAGGCGACCGGCATCTCCGGGTCGCCCTCATCGCCGAGCGTGTCGGCGATGAGATCCCAACTCCGCCATTAGCCGCCATCGAGCTTCCATGACCGTCCGGCGCTGTCCATGACCGCGCGGCTCAGCACAACATCCATAATCATCTACTCTTTCGCAAGATCGACGAGGTTGGTCTCCAGGTCCAGTCGCTCCCACGTCTTGCGTGTCTCCTTGGTGACCGAACGGCGGGGATGAACCAGTCAGACCTCAGCTCGTGACGAGGAGCCCGCCGCGGGGAGATCGATCCGGCTCTTTCAGCGCTTGCGTCAACGGGTATCAGGCACTCCACGTACGGTGTGGCCAGGAACTCGTGGAACTGGTCGACGGCGGTCTCGCCGAACACGAAAGCATGGTGGAGTCACGCGTATCTCCAGCACCTGGCCGATCTCCCATTCGGCGCTATACCGCTGAGGCGGCACCTACTGAAGACTCTTACGGCATGTACTCGCAAGAGCCGCGCTATGTGCCATCAGTGACTCCGAGCCTTCCTTGAAGCCAATGCGATTTTCGAGCAACCATCGAGCCCGCTCTTTTGGGGAAAGCTCGATCAGTTGGATGGTGATCATTGTGTTGGATGAATCTCGATCAGCGAGGAGTGCTAGCTCAACAGCGTCATCGAGCATGCGTTCACTGGCTGTACTGATTGCATCGTCTGCAATTATCCGTAACTTGGCATGCTCCATTGAGAGGCCATTAACCTCTTCCTTGACGGCGTCAAATGCCCTATATGGATCCCCTTTGTTGGTTTTGGCTATTGCTCCTAGCCTTCCTAGCGACGATTTGACATAGAGGTCAATTCGGTATGCCCTAGACTGAACTGCGGCGCAGGCCGAGCGAATCTCGGCTCGCCGCTCCAGGTAGCGATCATTTGAGAGTTGCGCAGAAGTGGCTGTGTATGTCCCGAGCGCACCAATTGCCGAGCCGGCTAGCGCGGCGAACGTTGAGATTGCTGCCACCAGGAGCGTACCTCTCCCCGTTTGTTGATCTTGGCTTGGCTGCATAAATCCAGTTTGATGGCGACGTATCGAACGCAGAACCCTGTCGCCCAACGCGGGACATCGCGAAGTCGCTAGAGTCTTGTCGCCTCGCGAAGCCTAAGGATCTCCGACGGAGTCCACATAACCAGGTGCAAGCCCTGTGTTGGGGGTACCGCTGCGAGAGCGGTGCTGGTCAGGCCGCGCGGCGAATTCGACCTCAAGAGCGCGCCGCCGCTGCTTCCATTCGTCGAGGTCGGTCGGCGTGATGTTCTGGCTCCTGGAGGAGTCACCCGGTGAGATTGCGCTATTCGGTCAGTAGGACAGCACGCAAACTGCTGCAAATTCATTGAGCTGGGTTCGTAGCCGCTTCTACCGTCGGTGCATGGCTCCAGCACAGCACGTAGACAGCGCGGAAGTTCTCACCGAAGGTCAGGCCGAGCGGTGCGAGGTGGCTTTGGTGGCGGTGCGGGACCTTCTTGCTTCTCTCGGCCTGGATACGCGGTGGGTGTCTCGGATCAGCCTGCGGTTGTACGGCGATGGCAGGCGGGGTGGTGAGGGTGTGGTCCGGCCTATGGCGCCAGAGCTGTTGGTGTACGGGCGAGATGGGGCAAAGGCCGCTGAGGTGACGGTGAGGGCGGGGGCGTTTCTGGTCTCATGGCCGGGTGGTGTCACTCCTGCTCGCCAGGTTTCCCTGGACAGGCCCGAGTTGGTGGTTGAGTTGATACCCGTGGAGGCCGTCTCGTGAGGCTTTTGAGGCGTTCTCACAGCCGTCGTGGCTGGATGCCAACCTGCGCGCAAAGCGGTTGTGAGCCCGGGCAGTGAGTGCCACTGTCTGTGACGGCGAAGGGTCGTCTCCCCTTGGCGGGGGAGGATGGTGGCTCCTTCGGGGGAGGTGGGGGTCAGGGTCGTGCCGGGACACTCGTGATCACTATGAGAAGCCAGACGTCTGTCCATCCACGGTGGAGTGCCGTTAGGAAAATCGCGGGGTACGGCGCCGCCTCGACCTTGTCCCTGTACCTCGTCGTCAAGGTCGTCTTGGCCGCTGCGGCCCTACTCGGCATCATGCCTGCGCAGAGCGGTATGGATACCACGGAGTGGGTGACGCTCAATGCGATCACGGTGGTGATGTCGTTGGTCGGTGTGGCGCTGGGGCTGGCTCTCGCTCAGCGGTGGGGTCGGCTGATTCCGGGCCCGCCGCTGCTGTTCTTTGCGTGGGTTGGTGCGGGATTCCTGGTTCCGATGGTCCCGTACGGGGTTGTGAGCGTCTTGCTCGGCGCGGATGGTGCCCAGGCCGGCGATGACGCGGCGATGCCGGGGTGGGAGGCGATCGGCATCGGTGTTGGATTCACGGGGATGGCGGTGGGTCTGGCGGTCGCTCTGCCGATCTAACTGCGAGAACGCTGGCCGCAAGCCTTTCTGGGGAGACTTGGTGAGCTTCCCGGCACCAGTCGGCGGGCACGGTCGTTCCTCCTGATCGGGTTGATGACGAGCGCCGGGCTTGGGCTGCTCTGGGGGTATTGGGCGTTTGGCGGGAGGCTGGGAACGGACCCTGTGCATGTCGGGCGCGAAGCTCTGGACAGACTGTTGATGCGCGGCAACTGGGGCGCGTGGGCGCTGCTCGGTGCCGGGTGTGGCTGGTCTCTGATCGCGGCCCGGCCTTCTCGGTTGCCGCTGTGGGTTCCGATGGCGCTGGTGTTCCTCGGGTCGGGTTCGCTGTTCGCCTGGGGGTGCTGGAAGCTTCTCTGGGCCGTCGTACGGCTCGGTGATTTCGTGACGCCGGAGTATCCGGTCGTCGCCGTGATGGAGCATGCTCTGAGCGTCTGCGCCGGCCTCGTGCTCCTGGCCGTCGTCCTGCGGACATATCGCGCCCAGGCCGTGGACTCGGCTTATGATGGCGCCGGGACCGGCGGACCCAGGCCACCCAGCCCTGCCCTCTCCCAGCCGACGAGGTCATCGGCGCCGAGACCGGACAAAGATCAGCTGAGAATCGTCGGACTGCGGCGACGGGCTGTGCAGGTAGCCGAAGCCGGCTGATGCCCCAGGTAGAAGCCGACTGATGCCCCAGGTAGTCGACTCAACGAGCGCATTCGCGCGGCCCGCGCTCGCCGACGCCATCGCCATCGCCATCGCCATCGCCGAGAGCATCAGCATGATCGCCCCTCGCCCCTCGCCCCTCGCGCCCGCGCGGAGCGAGAGGAGAGCTTACGCGCCGGCTGGTTGATCTCCAGCGCATCGTGAGCGCATCGCGGAGTTATCAACCGGGGCTCGCAGGATTGGTTTCACAAGGAAAGCACCAGCTAGGGAGAGTCCACATGTCCACCACCGCCACCGTTGTCACCGTCCTGGCCGCCCTCTGGGTGGGGTTCTCCGCCTTCTCGCTGCTTCGCCGCGCCGAGTGGGTCGTGAAGCCGCTGACGGACTACGGCGTCCCCACCTCGTGGTGGAACTGGCTCGGCCTGGCCAAGGCCGCCGGGGCTGTGGGCCTGCTGGCCGGCTTGTTCGTGCCGGTCATCGGCGTCCTGGCCGGGATCGGGCTGGTGCTCTACTTCGCCGGAGCCGTGGTCACCGTGCTGCGGGCGCGCTCGTACTCCACCGTCGTCTACCCCCTGCTGTACATGGGCCCAGTGATCGCCGCCCTGGTGCTCGGGTCCATCGCCTAGCAGCCCTCGAGAAGCGGGGATGGCGGGATCGGAGAGGGAGTACATCCGAGAGAAGTTGCTGGAAGGCCAGGAGTCGTCCCGTGAGCGCGGGGCGTCAAGGGGGCCGGCCGAAGGTGTTCGATGACGACATGATCGCTTACGCGCTGGCTAACCGGGCCCGAGATCGCGGCCAAGCTGGTCATCGCCGTCGGCAAGAACAGGGGCTGGCATCGTCAGTGGCCGGCGTCTACCGCGGGCCGGCCGAGGCCCGCGCCATTACGGCCGGACTTGACGGCACGAACCGGCCGATCGACCTGCTGGAGTTCGCCGCCAGACTGGTGATCGTCGTGATCACCGGGCCCGCGACCTCATCATGGGGCAGGTCAATGAGCGTGATCACCGGGCTCGCGACCTGGCAGGTCAGTGAGAGTGATCACCGGGCCCGCGGCCTCATCATGGGGCAGGTCAATGAGTCAGCGGGCCCATCTCCTGGACGGTCCCGGACAGGTCCAGGATCAGGTCGGATTCGGTGGCCGTGCGCCAGACGAGGGCCCATTGGGTCCGGGGCGCGTCGTGGATGGGCACGTAGGCCAGATCGGGACGTGACGCGTAACGGGCGGCGTGGGCGTGGACGGGCGAAACGGCCTTTCCATTGGAGAGGATGGGCACCATGTCCGCCCACGTCGTGGCGGTTGGCCCGATCTCGATCAGGCGGCCGTTGGGTGTGCGGGTGGGGATGAGCGCCTCGCGCCAGTATTCGAGGGTGATGCCGCCGACGGTGACCTCGTCACCGAGGTCCTCCAGGGAGACGGACTCGCGCGTGGCCAGGCGATGGGTGGCCGACATCGCCAGCATGACCGGTTCGGTGAACATCACTGGGCCGACGGTCAGGTCGGCCTCCCTGACCGGCAGCCACAGCAGCGCGATGTCGACTTCGTTCCTACGCAGCGGCCCGAAGGGGTCGCCGAACCCGATGTGGCCGATACGCAGGTCGACGTCCGGGTGGCGATGGGGGAAGGTGTCGAAGCGGGTGCGCAACTCCGGCAGGTTGTGCGGGATCAGTCCTACGCGCAGCACTCTGGCCTTGCCCCGGGCGGCCAGCTTGGCGCGCTCCAGGCACTCGTCGAGGCTGCGCTGTATGGGCTTGAGGTCGGTGTAGAGCTGCCGGCCGATCTCGGTGAGTGCCACCCTGCGGCTGGTGCGTTCGAAGAGGGCGGTGCCGATCGCACGTTCCTGCTTCTTGATCGACTGACTGATGCGGGCCTGGGTGAGGTGCAGTCGCTCAGCGGTGCGTCCGAAGTGCAGCTCTTCGGAAAGGGTCAGGAAGATCTCGATATCACGAAGATCCACCCTGCTCCTCACTCGATCCATAACTCCGACATCCACAACTCCGGAATCCGTAACTCCGGAATCCATCACCCCGGGATCCATAACTCCGACTTATCGGATCATAGCCGGATGTGTCGTTGATGCCGGAGCGCCTCCTGTCGAAGATTGATCCATCCGAAACATCCTATTTCGGACTATGGCGGCGAGAGGGAGAGGCTTGTGAACATCATCACCACCACGGTGTCGCTGGCCGTGGACAACGTTGCGGCCTCCAGCGCCTTCTTCACCACCCACCTGGGCTTTCGTGAAGTCATGGCCGACCCGTCGTTCGTCTCTCTCACCCGAGACGACGCGGCCGGCGACGTGGTCCTGCTGAGGCGGGGCAGCGACATGCTCCCCAGCGAGCAGCGCTATGAACGGCCCGCGGGACTGGTCCTGGCCTTTACGGTCACCGGGCTTGAGGCCGAGTACCGGCGCCTGCGGCGGGAGGGCGCCAACATCACCATGCCGATGCGCGAAGAGCCCTGGGGCGAACGGCTGGTCCAGCTCACCGACCCCAACGGCGTCGTGGTCCAGCTCGTCGAATGGATCCCGCCGGCTGGAGTCCAGCCCCTGCAAACGTAGAGGATCTCAAAGGAGAAGACCATGACAACCATCGCAAGCTGGGACACCCAGGGCAACTGGAGTATGGAGGACAAGCAGGGTCTGTCGGAGGCGGGGCTGAGCAGGCTGGGCCGCGTTCTGACCGGCCCGGTGGAGTCCGGGCACGTTCCCGGGCTGGTCGCCCTGATCAGCCGCGGGCTGGACACGCATGTCGAGGTGCTGGGCTCGATGCGGGCCGGCGGTGACGCGCCGATGCGCCGGGATGCGATCTTCCGGATGGCTTCGCTCAGCAAGCCGGTCACCGCGGCGGCGGTGATGATCCTTGTGGAAGAGTGCCGGCTGCGGCTGGATGACCCGGTCGATGAGTGGCTGCCCGAGCTGGCTGAGCGGCGGGTGCTCAAGAGCATCGACGCCTCGCTGGAGGACACGGTTCCGGCGCTGCGACCGATCACCGTACGCGATCTTTTGACCTTCACCTTCGGGTTCGGGGCGGTCTTGGCGGCGCCGGACACCTATCCCATCCAAGTCGCGATGCGCGAGCTCGGCCTTGACACCACTGCTCCGCCTTTCGGGCCCGATGAGTGGATCCGCAGGCTGGGCGAGCTGCCGTTGATGTACCAGCCCGGGGAGCTGTGGCAGTACCACGTCGGCTCCGACGTGCTCGGCGTGCTCGTCTCCCGGGTGGCGGGGCAGTCATTTGGAGCGTTCCTGCGCGAGCGGCTGCTGGACCCGCTGGGGATGAGGGATACCGGCTTCTCCGTACCCGCCGACCGGCTGCACCGGCTGCCGACCAGCTACGCCCACGACCCGCACAGCGGGGAACTGGTGGTGTGGGACGAGGCCGCGGACGGCAAGTACAGCCGACCGCCGGTGTTCGAGGCCGGCGGCGACGGACTGGTCTCCACGGTGGATGATTACCACGCCTTCTACCGGATGCTGCTGAACAAGGGTGTGCACGGCGGTGAGCGGGTGCTCTCTCGCGCCTTGGTCGAGTTGATGACGATGGACCACCTGACCCAGGGCCAGAAGGCCGAAAAGGACGTCTTCGGCGACCACTTCGGCAGGCACGGCGGGTTCGGCTTCGGGATGGCGGTGCGTACTCACCGCCGCGATCTGGCCTCCGTGGGCCAGTTCGGCTGGGACGGCGGCCTCGGCACCACCGCCTACGCCGACCCCGCCCGGGACCTCGTCGGCATCCTGCTCACCCAGACGGCGATGGACACCCCGGTCACCCCGAACCTGCACCGCGACTTCTGGACCACCGTCTACCAGGCCATCGATTGAGGACAACCATGTTGCGAACCATCGACCGCGCCGAACGGCTGCCCGTGACGCCGGCCCGGCGCAGGAGCCGCTGGCGAAGTGTCGTTCTCGTGCCGGCCTGGGCGCTGTGCGGTCTGGTCACGATGCTGGGGCTCGCGTTCTTCGCGCCCCGGCTGCCGATCTCCCCGCTACAGGACGTGATCGGGGTGACGGCGCTGTTCATCCCCTGGTTGACCAGCACGCTGATCGGCTCGGTGCTCATCACGGCGGTGATCGCCGTTTGGGCATGGCGCTCCCGCCGCCGCGCCCTGCTCACCACCAGCCTCCTGGCCACCGTGCTGGCCGTACTCATGATCACCGTGCCGTGGGCTGCGGCCTCCCGGACCGCCGAGGTGTCCTGGTCGCAGCAGTTCGCCGCGGCGCCCACACCCTCGCCCACCACGACCGCGACCTATGCCACCGTCCAGGGCCAGAACCTCCAGGTCGACGTCTACCGACCCCGGCAACCGGCCGCGAGCAAGCCCACGCTGGTCTACGTCCACGGCGGCTCCTGGAACTCCGGCACCCGCGCCGACAGCGCCCCGTGGTTCGCATGGATGGCCGACCAGGGCGTGACCGTCTTCTCCATCGACTACCGGCTCGCGCCCCCGCCACGCTGGCAGGACGCGGTCGGCGACGTCAAATGCGCACTCGGCTGGGTCAGAACCAAAGCCGGCCAGTACGGCATAGCCACCGCGAACGTGTCGATCGCCGGTGACTCCGCCGGCGGCCAGCTCGCGCTGCTGGCCGCCTACACCGTCGGCGACCAGCGCTTCCGGCCCTCCTGCGCAGTGCCGGAGGCCCCGGTGAAATCGGTCATGGGCTGGTACGCGCCGACCGATCTGCCCGCCCTCCTGAACGGCAACGGCCTGCCCGGACTCGCCGCGAGCGCCACCACCGATTTCCTCGGCGGCGATCTCGACTCACAACGCGCCCGCTACGACCTGGCCTCGGCGATCAACCACGTCCGTGCCGGTCTGCCGCCCACCCTGCTCATCCAGGGTGACCGCGATCACATGATCCCGGCCCCGCAGGCAGCCGCCCTGGCCGGCAAGCTCAACGCCGCGGGCGTGCCCGCCACCGCGGTGACCATTCCGTGGGCCGAGCACAACTTCACCGGCCAGTGGGGCAGCTGGGGTTCGCAGATCATGCGACCGCACGTCCAAGGATTCCTCATGGAACACGCCCTGAAATAGGGCGATCAGCGCACCGCATCAACGCGTTCACCCCCAGACAGGATGCCCCTCCCTGGGTGGGAGGGGCATCGGGTTAGCGGCTCGCCCCCGTGGGGCCGCTCGTGGAGAAGAGTCGGGTCAGGTGGCGGGGCAGGTGGCGTTCTTCTGGGGGAGGGTGCCGTTGAGGAGGTAGGTGTCGATGGCGCGGGTCACGCAGCTGCTGCCACTCAGGTACGCGCCGTGCCCCTCACCCTCGTACGTCAGCATGACGCCGGTCTTGAGGCTGGCGGCAAGGCGGGGCGCCCACTCGTACGGCGTGGCCGGGTCGCCCTTGCCGCCCACCACCACGATCGGGGCCGAACCGGTGGCGTCGACGCGCTTGGCGTCGTCGTTGGTGCCGTGCACCGGCCAGTAGCGGCAGATGACGGAGAGCCCGCCGTTCTCCATCATCGGGTTCACCGCGAGCGTGGCCTTCTTCACGTCGGCGATGTCGGCGTCGGTGGGCCGTTCGGGGCTGTCGACGCAGTTGATGGCCTGGAGGCTGGTCATCATGGTGTTGTACGTGCCGTCGGGCCGGCGGCCGGTGTAGAGGTCGGCCATGCTCAGGAGCGCTTCGCCGTTGCCCTTCTTGGCCGCCGCGACGGCCTGCTCAAGCACCGGCCAGCTCATCTTGGAGTAGAGGGAGGCGATGACGCCGGTCTGGGCCAGGCCGCCGGTGAGTTCGCGGTCGCCCACCTTGACGGGCTTCTCGTCCAGGGCCTTCAGGAAGATCTGGAGATCCTTCTGGACGGCGGCGGGGGTGGCGCCGAGGTCGCAGGTCTGGGCGACGCAGTCCTTGGCGAAGGCGTCGAAGGCCTGCTTGAAGCCCTTGGCCTGGGTGACGGCCCGCTCCTTGAAGCTGACCGAGGGGTCCAGGGCGGCGTCGAGGACGAAGCGGCCGACGTTCTTGGGGTGCTTGGTGGCGTAGACGGCGCCGAGTTGCGTGCCGTACGAGAGGCCGAAGTAGTTGAGCTTTTCGTCGCCCACGGCGATGCGGATGCGGTCGAGGTCCTCGGCGGCGTTGGCGGTGCCCACGTGGGGGAGGATCTTGCCGGACTCGGCGGCGCAGGCCTTGGCGAACTCCTTCATCATGCGCTCGAAGTCGGCGGACTGCGGGGAGACGGAGGCGAACTTGTTGAGGTCGCCGCACTTGACGCCGGAGCTGCGGTCGACGCCGCGCGGGTCGAAGCTGACCAGGTCGTAGCGGGTGCCGAGGCTGGCGAACGCCTTCGAGGCCAGGCCGAGGGTGTCGACGCCGGAGCCGCCGGGGCCGCCGAAGTTGAAGACCAGGGAGCCGAGCCTGTCGCCGGTCGCCTTGATCCGGATGAGGGCCAGGTCGAGCTTTTCGCCGTCCGGTTTCGCGTAGTCGAGGGGGACGGGGAGCTTGCCGCACTCCAGGGAGGCGTCCTTCAGGGGCTTGCCGTCGGGCCCGGTCAGGTCGGTGCAGGGGGCCCAGGCGACGGCCCCGGTCTCCTGCTTCTTCGCGACGGGGGCCGGTTCCGGCTTGGCCGCGGTGCTGCATGCGGTGAGGGCCGTCGCGAGCAGGAGGGTCGTCGTCAAGGTCTTCTTCATGCCTTCAAGCATGGTCAGACCGGATTTGCCCAGGTAGTGGGAGATGCCAGTAGTTGCGGGTGACTTATGTCAACGCCTGCGCCTGACAAACCAGATCCCGAACAGGCCGAACCCGGCGCCGGTCAGGCAGGTCCAGATCCACCAGGTGTTCTCGGGCGCGGGCCGGAAGATCAGCAGAACGACGAGCGCGACCGCCCAGAGCGCGGTGCCCACGGCGATGGCGGCCGGATCATTGGTCTTGATCGGTTCCGGTTCTGGGCGCCATTCACGTGTCACTAGCGGCGCACCTTTCGAAAATAGTATGGGAAAAATTGGTGACTGTCGGTAATCTGTGTGTTGCCTGATGCGTTTGTGACGGGAGGTTCGTGATGGCTCTGGGCCGGTCTGAGATCAAACGCGCGGGCCTGCCGTCCGTAGTCCAAGTACGGCTTTCGCCCACCGCGGAGCAGGGCGCCGCATTGGCGGGCGCGGTGGCGGCATGCAACGCGGCGGCCACTCTCATCTCGCGGATTGCCTGGCACCACCGGATCTTCGCGATCGGGGCGTTGCATCGGCTGGCCTACTACTCGGCGCGCGCCCAGATCACCGGACTGGGGGCGCAAGCCGCGTGCCGGGCGATCGCCCGGGTTGCCGCCGCCTACGCCAACCGCCGTGCGACCAAGAAGCGACCGCATGTATTTCGGGGACAGGGCGCGGTGCCGTTCGACGCGCGCATGCTGTCCTGGAACCGGGATGCCAGAACGGTCTCGCTGTGGACCCCCACCGGCCGGGTCGCGGTCGGCTATACCGGCCGCGAGAGCGATGTGACGGCGGTCCAGACGTTGCCGCTGGGCGAGGTTGACCTGGTTTGCCGGGACGGGGTATGGCTGCTGCAGGTGGCCGTCACCCTGCCCAGACCAGACGTCGCCGACCCGGTGAACGGCTTCCTGGGAGTGGATCAGGGCATCGCGAACCTCGCCGTCACCAGCGACGGCGTGGTGCTGCCCGGCGCTGCACTGCGCGGCACGATCGCCGGGACCGGGCACGTGCGCGCACTGCGGGAACGCCGTCATCGCCAACGTCGACGTCTGCAGGCAAAGGGCACAACGGCGGCTCGACGGGTGTTGCGCCGCCTGTCCGGTCGAGAACACCGGATGATGACCGACATCAATCACCAAATCAGCAAGTACGTGGTGCGTGAGGCCGAACGCACCGGTCGCGGCATCGCCCTGGAAGACCTCCAGGGCATTCGCTTCCGGACAAGGGCTCACCGGTCCCAGCGGCGCACCCTGCACGGCTGGGCTTTTGCTCAGCAGAGCGCGTTCACCCGCTACAAGGCCGCACGCGCCGGAATCGCCTTCTCTTGGGTCGATCCCCGCTACACCTCGCAGGTCTGTCCAGATTGCGGGTGTGTCGGCAGGCAGAACCGGCCCGCGCGTGGAAGGTTCGTCTGCCAAGGGTGTGACCTCGCTGGGCACGCCGACCACATCGCAGCCCGCAACATCGCGATCCGCGCTGTCGCGGTCTGGGGGTCCGTCAACACCCCGCACGCAACCGGCCTCCCTTCACCCAGACGGGACCGTGAGAGCAAGCCCCCGGCTTGAGCCGGAGGCAGTTGACAATATCCAGGGTAGCTTCCAATACCATCTCGATACGATCACCTACGCTTTTCATGCGATGCGACGCCTGTCACTGTTCGCGCGTGAACAGCACTCTTGACCGGTTCTTCAGCATCACCGCACGAGGTTCGACGCTCTCGCGCGAGGTCCGCGGCGGCCTCGCCACCTTCTTCACGATGGCCTACATCGTGGTACTCAATCCGTTCATCATCGCCACCAAGCCGGACGCCGACGGACAGTTCATCGGTGACGGAAGCAGCCCCAACATCGCACTGGTCGCGGCCGGGACCGCGTTCGTGGCCGGTGTCCTGACCATTCTCATGGGCGTCGTCGGCAGGGTGCCGTTCGCCATGGCCGCCGGGCTCGGTCTCAACGCCTTCGTCACCTTCGGCGTCGCCACCCAGATGAGCTGGGAGGAGGCGATGGGCCTGGTCTTCGTCGAGGGCGTGATCATCGGCATCCTGGTGCTGACCGGGTTCCGCGTGGCGGTGTTCAACGCGATCCCGACGCAGTTGAAGACCGCGATCAGCGTGGGCATCGGCCTGTTCATCGCGCTCATCGGCTTCGTGGACTCCGGCTTCGTCCGTGGCAACGCGGTGCCGCCGCTGACGCTGGGCATCGCCGGGGAGCTGACCTCCTGGCCGGTCCTGGTGTTCATCGTGGGCCTGCTGGCCACCGCCGCGCTGGTGGCGCGTAAGGTCAAGGGCGCGATCCTGATCGGGATCGTCGGCACGACCGTGCTGGCGGCGGTCGTCGAGCTGCTCTTCCGTCCGGGTGCGTTCTCCAAGGACAACCCCGGCGGGTGGATGCTGAACGTCCCGCACATCACCTCCGACATGTTCGGGATCACGAACCCGCTGGTGCTGTTCACGGAGTTCGACCCCATCGGGGGGTTCACCCGGGTGTCGGTGCTGCTGGCCGTGCTGCTGGTGTTCACGCTGCTGGTGACGGACTTCTTCGACACGATGGGGACCATCGTCGGAGTCGGCCGCCAGGCCGACCTGATCGGCCCGGACGGGCAGCTGCCCAGGACCAAGGAGATCCTGCTGGTCGACTCGATCGGCGCGGCGGCGGGCGGCGCGGGCTCGGTGTCCTCCAACACCACCTATGTCGAGTCGGCCTCCGGCGTGGCGGAAGGCGCCCGCACCGGTCTGGCCAGCGTCGTGACGGGCCTGCTCTTCCTGGTCGCGATCTTCCTGGCGCCGCTGGTCAAGGTGGTGCCGTACGAGGCGGCGGCGCCCGCGCTGGTCATCGTGGGCTTCCTGATGATGAGCGCGATCAAGGAGATCGACTTCAGCGATTACGAGGTCTCGATCCCGGCGTTCCTCACGATCGTGATCATGCCCTTCACCTACTCGGTCTCCAACGGCATCGGCGCCGGTTTCGTCAGCTACGTGCTGATCAAGGTGCTGAAGGGCAAGGGCCGCGAGGTGCACCCGTTGATGTGGGGCGTCTCCCTGCTGTTCGTCGTGTACTTCGCGCTGGGCCCGATCAGGGACCTGATCGGGTTGTAACGCCCGCGACCAACTCGGCCACCTTCGCCCTGGAGGTCAGGCCGAGCTTGGCCAGGATGTGCTCGACGTGCGTGTCGGCGGTCCGCTTGGAGATGTGCAGCCGCTCGGCGATCTCCCGGTTGGACAGGCCCTCGCGCAGCAGCACGGCCACCTCCCGCTCCCTGCGGGTCAGCAGCTCCATCGCGGGCCCGCAGGCCATGGGGGCGCCGCCGGGCAGCCGGTCGGCGTCGGCGAGCGCGGCGTCGACCACTTTCTCCAGCGGCGTGCGGGCGCCGTGTTCGCGCTGCTCGGCGAAGCGCTTCTCGCCGAGCGCGGCCAGCACGGCGCCCGTGGCGCTCTGGTGGAACTCCTCCATCACGACCGTGCCGCTCAGCCGTAGTCCGGTCATCTGCCAGAGCCGGTCGGCCGCGCCCAGCAGCCACGCCGCCCGCTGCGCGCGGTCGCGCGCCGCGGCCAGCCAGGCGTGCGTCTCCAGGCAGTAGGCCGTGCCGATCATGTCGCCCAGTTCCGTCTTGATCCCGATGGCGGTACGGCCCGCCGCCTCGCACCCCTCGTAGTCGCCCTTGCCGAACAGGGCGGCACTGGTGATGTAGTACAGGTATCCGCGCAGCCATCGCTCGCCGGTGTCGTGCCCCAGCCGCAGCAGCCCGTGCTCGCACAGCCGCCGCGCCTCCTCTGGTTCGCCGGCCAGGTGGTGGCGGTAGCCGTCCTGGGCGTCGAGGGCGACCAGCCCGATCCGGTCGCCGACCTCATCCATGATCTTCAGCGCGGTCTCGGCGGTGTCGGCCGCCTCCCCGAGCCGTCCGGCGAAACAGAGCGCCAGGTGCCGGTAGAGCAGGATGCGCCCGGCCAGCAGCCGCTCGCCGAGCTCCTCGGCGATGGGCAGGGCCTCGTCGCAGTCGGACAGGGCGGTGTCGAGGTCGCCCTGGAAGGCGATCAGATAGGCGCGCACGCCGAGCGCCCTTGCCCGCTGGCGGGAGGGCGCGGTGCAGCGGTGCAGCACCTGGCCCAGCCAGTAGCGGCTCTCGGTGTACAGGCACGAGATCTGCCAGTAGCCCCAGAGCGCGTTGATCAGGTCGGCGGCCACGTTCGGGTCGGGCAGGAGCATGGCGTGCTCCATGGCCGCGCGCAGGTTGGCGTGGTCGCGCCGCAGCGCCCGGTAACGCTCCACCTGGTCGTCGTCGATGAAGTGCTCGTCGAAGTAGGCGGCCAGGCGGTGGAAGCGGGCGATCTGCCGGCCGCGCACGGCGGACTGCTCGCCGCTGCGGGCGAGCTGCTCGGCGCCGTACTCGCGGATGGTGTCGAGCTGGCGGTAGCGGGCGCCCGGTTCGTCGGCGAGCAGCACGAGCGACTTGTCGACCAGGCCGATCAGCGTCTCCATGACGGTCTCGACCGGCAGCCGGTCGTCGGCGCAGACCTCCTCGACGGCCTCCATGTCGAAGGATCCGGCGAACACCGACAGCCTGGCCCAGAGCACCCGTTCCTCCGGGGTGCACAGGTCGTGGCTCCAGTCGATGGTGGTGCGGAGCGTCTGGTGCCGTGGCAGCGCCGTACGCCGGCCGCCCGTCAGTAACCGGAAGCGGTCCTCAAGACGCTCGATGAGCTGCTCCAGCGGTACGGCCCGCAGCCGCACGGTGGCCAGCTCGATCGCCAGCGGCATCCCGTCGAGGCGGCGGCACAGCGCGACGACCTGGTCGCCGTTGGCCTCGGTGAGCTGGAACCCGGGCACGACGGTGGCCGCGCACAGGGCGAACAGTTCGATGGCGTTCCCGCTCCCGGCGGCGAGGGCGGCGGAGTCGGGCACCGGAAGCGGCGCGATCATATACGTATGCTCGCCGGGAACGTCGAGCGGCTGGCGGCTCGTGGCCAGTACGCATACCCGGGGCGTCTCCCGCATGAGGATGTCGGCCAGGCCCGCGCAGGCGTCGATGAGGTGCTCGCAGGTGTCCAGGATGAGCAGGATGTCGCGCTCCTGGAGGTGGTCCAGGAGTGTGTCTAGCTGCGTTTGCCCGGCTTTCTCCGGAAGTCCGAGCGCCGTGCACGCGGTGTGGGGGAGCAGCTCGGGATCGCGCAATGCGGACAGCTCGATGAGGCAGATCCCGTCGGCGAAGCGCTCCTTGACGGCGTCGGCGACCCGCAGGGACAGGCGGGTCTTGCCGACGCCGCCCGGTCCGGTGACCGTCACCAGGCGCTCGCCGGTGAGGAGGGCGGCGAGCTCGGATTGCTCGGTCCGGCGCCCGATGAAGGCGGTGACGTCGCGGGGGAGCTCTCCTGGCCGTCTGCGGAACGTGCCTAGTGTCATGTTCGGATCGTATTCATTGGGTAACGATCGGTTATGGCATTCCGCGCAATCCGTGGAGTACGTATGCCGACGGAGCCGGTCGCCGGGAAATCCGTAGGGGGTACCGATAGCCGGGACGCGGGCCGTACCGGCACCCTGTGGGAGTGTGACCTCCGCTCCGCGCAGGAGCATGGATGTCTCAGCGGGCGGTGATCCGGCGTGGCCTCTGGAGGGGTGAGCCACCCCGGGTCACCGCCCCTTTTTCATGCTCTGCCTGGTCTGCTGTATCAATGGGTGAGATCTTCGGCCGGGAGGGAATGTGTTGGGTACCCATATAGTTAGCAAAGGTAATGACTCATGCTAACGAACACCCAAAAGATGGACCTGCGGAGCGACGCAGGCCTGGCTTCAGCTCTGCGCGTGTCACTGGCGCGGCTGACCAGGCGGCTACGACGACAGGCGACGGCGGCCTCACTGACACCCACTCAGGTCGCGACGCTCGCCGCCGTGGAACGGCATTCCGCGATAACCCCCGGCGAATTGGCAGAGCTCGAGAAGGTGCAGCCACCCTCGATGACCCGCGTGATCGCCGGGCTCGTGGAGCGAGGATTGCTCGCGCGTACACCGCACCCGACCGACCGGCGGCAAGTGACCGTGAGCGTGACCGAGGCCGCCTTGAAGCTCCTGAAGGAGGAGCGCAGGCAGAAAGAGGCCTGGCTGACGCAGCGGTTGAAGGAGCTGACGCCGGAGGAGCGGGCGGTGCTCAGGCAGGCGGCCCCGATTCTGGAGAAGCTCAGCAAGATCTAGAACCTGAGGAACCCAGGACCGGGATGTTCCGGTCGCTCAGGAATCACAACTACCGGCTGTTCGCCTCGGGCAGCGCCGTCTCCAACCTCGGCGGCTGGATGCAGCGCACCGCGCAGGACTGGCTGGTGCTCGACCTCACGCACGGCAGCGCGGCGGCCCTCGGTACGGCGACCGCGCTCCAGTTCCTCCCGATGTTGCTGTTCGGCCTCTTCGGCGGCGTGCTCGCCGACCGTTACCCGAAGCGGCCCATCCTGGTCGTCGCGCAGTCGATCATGGCGATGCTCGCGCTCACCATCGGCATCCTGACGGTCACCGGCACCGCGCAGGTCTGGCACGTCTACGTGATGGCCTTCGCGCTCGGCCTCGTCTCCTGTGTGGAGGTGCCGACCCGGCAGACGTTCGTGGTCGAGATGGTCGGCCGCAAGGACCTGTCCAACGCCATCGCGCTCAACGCCTCGATCTTCAACCTGGCCCGCGTGGTCGGCCCGGCCGTCGCCGGTGTGCTGATCTTCATGCTGGGCGGGACCGGACCGATCTTCCTGCTCAACGCGCTGACGTTCGCCGCGGTCATCTCCAGCCTGATCTTCATGCGGAAGGCGGAGCTGAACCTCGCCGAGCCCGTCCCCAGGGCCAAGGGCCAGCTCCGCGAGGGCCTGCGCTACGTGCTGGGCAAGCAGGAACTGCTGATGCCGATCCTGCTGATCGGGTTCGTGTCGATGTTCTCGCAGTCGTTCTCGATGTCGATCGCGCTGATGGCCCGCGAGGTGTTCAACGCGGGCGCCTCGTCGTTCGGGCTGGCCTCCAGCATGTTCGCGGTCGGCGCGCTCGGCGGCGGGCTGCTGGCCGCGCGCCGCGCCAAGCCCAGCAGGAAGGTGCTGCTCATCGGCGCGATCAGTTTCGGGTTGTTCCTGGTCGCGGTCGGCGTGGCGCCTGTCTACCCGGTATACCTGGCGCTGCTGGTCCCGGCCGGCATCGCGCTGATCACCGTCAACACGGCTGCCAACGCCAGCGTCCAGCTCGCCACCTCGCCGGAGATGCGCGGCCGGGTCATGGGCATCTACTTGCTCGTGTTCACCGGCGGCGCGCCGCTGGGGGCGCCGCTGGTCGGCCTGCTGTCGGAGTTCGGCGGCCCGAGAGTCGGAGTCATGCTCTCGGGCGCGCTGGTGCTGGCCGGCACCGGCATGGCGCTGCTCATGACACGCATGATCGGCGCGCGCCGCAGCGTGGTGCTCGCCACGGCATGATGCCCGCATGAGGTTGTTCGCGGCTCTGGTACCACCCGACGAGGTTCTCGACGAGATCGAGACGGCGATCGCTCCGCACGTCGGGCAGGTGCCGGGCCTGCGCTGGCCCGCCCGCGCCACCTGGCACATCACGCTCGCGTTCTTCGGCGAGGTGCCCGAGCGCGTCCTGCCCGACCTCCAGGTACGGCTGGCGCGCGCCGTGGCCCGCCACTCCGCCCTCGACCTGGCCTTCGACGGCTTCGGAGCCTTCTCATCGGTCCGCCGGGCCAGGGTCTTCTGGGCGGGGATGAGCGGCGGCTCGATGACCCGCCTGGCCGACTCGGTCAAGGCCGGAGCCCGCCGGGCGGGCGCGGTGGAGACCGACGAGAAGCGCTTCCACCCGCACCTCACGCTCGCCCGCGCCAAGCACGAGCAGGACCTGAGCGCGCTGGTGGAGTCGCTGGCCGGATTCACCGGCTCGCCGTGGCGGGCCGAGTCCGTACGGCTGGTCAGCTCAACCCTGGGCGCCCAGGTGAGGTACGAGTCACTGGCCGAGTGGGCGCTCGCACCGCCGGAGCCCGGCTAGGCTCCACAACCGTGGACCGTCCCCGTTTCTGGCTCCTGCCCATCGTGCTCGGCCTTCTGCTGCTGATCGTCGTCGTCGGCGCGCTGGTCACCTGACCTACCAGGCGTAGTCCTCAGGCGCCGTCCGGTGCCCGGGGAAGATCTCGTCCAGCCTGGCCAGCGCCGCCTCGTCGAGCGTGACCTCCAGGGCGGGCAGGCTGCCCTCGAACTGCTCCATCGTGCGCGGGCCGATGATCGGCGCGGCCACCGCGCGCTGCTTGAGCAGCCACGCCAGCGCCACGTGCGCGGGGTCGGCGCCCAGCTCGTCGCAGAGCTTCTCGTAGGCCTCGATCTTGTCGCGGTGCTTGTCGAGCTCGCCGAGCATCCGCTCGGATGACGAGCGGCCCTTGTCCATCTTGCGCAGGATGCCGCCGAGCAGGCCGCCGCCCAGCGGACTCCATGGGATCACGCCGATGCCGTAGTCCTCGGCCGCGGGCAGCACCTCCAGCTCGACCGCCCGGTTCAGCAGGTTGTAGTGGCTCTGCTCGCTGACCAGGCCGACGGAGTTCCGGCGCCGGGCGGCCTCCTGGGCCTTGGCCAGGTGCCAGCCGGCGAAGTTCGACGAGCCGACGTAGACGATCTTGCCCTGCTGTCGCAGGACGTCCATCGCCTCCCAGAACTCCTCCCACGGCGTGCCGCGGTCGACGTGATGGGCCTGGTAGATGTCGATGTAGTCCGTCCGCAGGCGCTTCAGCGAGGCGTCGCAGGCCTTCCTGATGTTCAGGGCCGACAGCAGGCTGTCGTTGGGCCAGTCGGTCATGCCGCCGTAGAGCTTGGTCGCGAGGACGGTCTTCTCCCGCCGGCCGCCGCCCTGGGCGAACCAGTTGCCGACGATGGTCTCGGTCGCGCCCCTTCCGGCCGACTGGCCGTACACGTTGGCGGAGTCGAAGAAGTTGACGCCCGCCTCAAGGGCGCGGTCCATGATCGCGAAGGAGTCTTCCTCGGAGGTGAACGGGCCGAAGTTCATGGTGCCGAGGCACAGCGGGCTGACCTTGAGGCCGGAGCGTCCCAGGTTCACGTATTCCATGGACTTCACCCTAGGTAGCTGGAGTGCACTCCAGGCTAGGATGACTTTCCGTCGTGATGGTGCTGCTTCGGTCCGCTGTTCCCCTGTTTCTGTCCATGGTGACCGGGATGGTGGGTTCCCTGGTCGTCGCCGGGGTGCTCGGGCGGCACGCGCCCGTCACGCTGGCCGCCTTCGCGGTCATGACCGCCGTGCTCAACCCCGCCGCCACCGCCGTGGCCGGGGCGCTGCGCGGGCTGATGCCGTTCGTCGCCCCGCACAAGGACGATCCGGCACGCGCGGTGCCGATCCTGCGCGACGCGCGCTGGCTGACGCTGGCCGTCGGCCTCGTCGGGGCGCTGGCGGTGCTCGGGGTGCCGCTGCTGGCCGGGGTCGCGGGCGTGCCCGGGGAGGTCGTGGCCGAGCTGGGGGCGCTGCCGTACCTGCTGGCGCTTGATCTGCTTGTGCTGGCCTCGAACGGCGGCGCCAACACGGTGCTCATCGCGCTCGGGCGTTCGCGGCAGGTGCTCTGGTCCGGCCTGGCCAACACCGCGACGGTGATCGTGCTGACGCTGGTCCTGGTGCCGCGCTGGGGGCTCGACGGGATGGGCGTGGCGTGGCTCGCGGCCGGGCTGGCCGGCGTGCTCGTCTCGAACGTCTGCCTGCGCCGCGCGCTCGGCCGTCCCATCGGGCAGGCGCGTCCCCGTGTCGCGGAGATCCTCGCGCTGGCCCGGGTCAGCCTGCCGATGGCGGGGACGGTGCTGGTCAAGTTCGGGGCGCTCGGGGTGGTGACGTTCGCCGCGACGCTGACGAGCGTGCGCGAGGCCGCCGCGCACGCGGTGCTCGGGACGCTCACCGGGTTCACGTTCCTGGCGTCGCTGGCTGTCGCGCAGGCGGCGGTGCCGGAGATGGCGCGGGCCGCCACCGCCGCCGAGGTGCGGCGGGTCAACCGGCGCGCGGCGGTGCTGGCCGTGAGCGCCTCGGCCGCGGGCGGGCTGGCGCTGCTGCTCGCCGGGCCGGCGCTGGCCGGCCTGTTCAGCGACGACCCCGGGGTGCGGGCTTCGGTGCTCGCGCTGGTGCCGCTGATGCTGCTGTCGTCGATGGCGGACGCGGCGCAGGCCGTGCGGGGTTTCGGGCTGTCGGCGCTCAAGCGGGCCGGCGTCTCGCTCATCTACTTCGCGATCGGGTACGGCCTGCTCGTCGCCGCGGCTGTGCCGGTGGCGCGGGTGTGGGGGATCACCGGGTTGTGGGTGACCATGTTGGCGGTGAACGTCCTGCTTTATGCGTTGCAGAGCTGGGGGTTCCGCAAGCACAGTGCCCAGGTGGGGATGGCCGGGGCCGCGGAGCGGGCATGATGTCAGGGTGGGGGATGTCTGGATTAGGGCGATTGCCGTGACCGTGCTGGCCTGCGCGCTGCCTGCGGCGCCGGCGATGGCGCTGGCCGATGAGGCGGAAGAGAAGCTGTTCACCTTCCGCGACGCGCGGATCACGGAGTCGAGCGGGCTGGCCGTCTCGCCCACGCACACCGGGATCTACTACACGCACAACGACAGTTCGGCCGCCGCGGAGTTCTTCGCGGTCGACGGGGCGGGCCGTACCAAAGCGGCCTTCAGGGTGTCGGGGGCGCAGGCGCGCGACTGGGAGGCGATGGCGGCCTCCAAGGACCCCGCGACCGGGCGGGGCGTGCTGTGGTTCGCCGACATCGGGGACAACCTGGACGGCGCCTGGCCGGACATCTCCATCTACAAGGTGATGGAACCCGCCTCGCTGAGAGACGCCACGGTGCCCGCGGTGCGCTACCGGTTCCGGTACGCCGACGGGGCACGCAACGCCGAGGGGATCATGGTGAACCCCAGGACCGGGCGGCTGTCGGTGGTGTCCAAGGAGTTCTCCGGGGCGGTGTACGAGGCGCCCCTGAAGCTGCGCACCGGACGCGTGAACATCCTGCGCAAGGTCGCCACCGCGCCCATGATGGCCACCGACGCGGCCTACGCGCCCGACGGATCCTCCTATGTCGTGCGGACCTACTTCTCCGCCACGCTTTTCCGGCCTTCCGGCGACATCATTACCAAGATCTCGATGCCGCCGCTGGATCAGGCCGAGTCGATCGCGTACACGGCGGACGGCAAGGCGGTGCTGACCGGGTCCGAGGGGGTGCGCAGCCCGCTTTACCGGGTGCCGTTGCCGGAGCGGGCGCTGGCCTCGGCCGGCTCCAAGCCCACGCCGTCGCCGTCCGCGAAGCCGTCGGTGGCGGCGGCCGAGACCGCCGCCCAGGACGAACGCGGGCTGAGCGGCCAGGACATCCTGATCTGGCTGGCGGCGGCGCTCGGGGCCACCGCGGTCATCGCGGTGATCGCGCGCCGTAGTCGCTGATCTGAGCAGGACCACCCAGGTACGTCTGAGTACGTTCGCCCAGGTGCGGGGTTGACTTGCAGCGGCATCATTCTCACTATGCATCCTGATAGTGGGAAATTCCGGGTGATGGCGTGCCCTGACTGCGGGGCTCCGCTGCCCGGCACCCCGAGCGCCTGCCCGCGCTGCGCGCTGCCCCTGGCCGGGCCTGCGGCGGCTGAGCTGTGGCAGGTGGACTCCGCGCTCGCCGACCTCAGGATGCGAGAGGCCGAACTGCACCGGCGCCGCGGGCACCTCCTCGGGCTGCTCCGGGAGGAAAGGGCCAGGAGACGGCGAGCATCTACGGCTGTCCCGGGGATGCCCGTCGTTCCGGGTATGCCGGGCGCGGCGGCCGCTCCGGGCGTGGCGGGTGCGCCAGGCATGCCGGGCGCGGCCGCCGCTCCGGGCGTGGCGAGCGCTCCGGGTGTTCCGGGCGTGCCGGTGGGGGTGGCGGGGTCGGCGGAGGTTTCTCGGCGGACTGCGCAGAATCTGTTGCTGATCCTCGGCGGGCTTCTGCTGACCGTGGCGGCTGTGGTGTTCACGGTGGTGAGCTGGGGGTATCTGGGCATCGCCGGGCGGGGGGCGATTCTGGTCGGGGTGACCGGGGTGGCGCTGGCCGTACCGGCGCTGCTGCTCAAGCGGGGGCTGACGGCCACGGCCGAGACCGTCGGGGTGCTGGCCTTGGCGCTGATGGCGCTGGACGGGTACGCGGCGCATCGGGTCGGGCTGCTCGGGGGGCTGTCCTGGGTCGACTACGGCGCGGGGGTGATCGCTGTCGTCGCGGCGGGGGCGGCCGTGTATGGGAGGGTGCTGCCGCTCCGGGTGGCGCCGATCATCGCGATCCTGCTGGCCCAGGTGCCGATGGTCATGTGGCTCGGTTCGACCGCTACCGGGACGGCCGCCGCGTTCACCGCCGCCGCGCTGCTCGACGCCGCCGTCTGGAGTCGTGCCAAGCGGGCCGAGATTCGGGTGACGGCTGCGATCTGCCTGGGGATCAGTGGGTTCGGGGCGCTGTTCGTGGCTGCCGTGGAGTCAGTGGTGGGGGATCTGGTGTGGGCTCCGGCCGGGCTGCTGGTGGTGCTGGCGGCGGCGGGGGTGTTCGTCGGGATGCGGGTTGTTCCGCTGATGCGCTGGCTGCCGCTGGGGGTGGCGGGGCTGGCCCTGATGTTCGCGCTGGGCTCGCCGGTGCGGCCGTTGCTGAACTCCTCGTGGCAACTGCTGCCGTACCCGCTCGCGGCGATTCTCGTCATGGTCGCGGCGCTGTGGCTGCCGGTGGTGATCCGGCGGGCCGGGGTCGTGGCCGGTGGGGTCATGGTCGTGCTGGGTGGGCTGCCGTTGGTGCCGATCGTGCTGAACGCGCTGCTCATGCCGTTCCGCAACGTGTCGGCGGTTTGGGCGGGTACCCGGTGGGAGGTCGAGCAGGTCGCACTCGCGCGGCCGGGTGTCGTGTTCCTGGCTGTGCTGGCCGTGGTGTGCGTGGTGGCCGCTCGCCGGTGGAGTGTGCTCGCGCCTCGGGTCTCGGCTTCTGACCTCTCGGCGCTGGTGTTCGGGAGCGGGCTCGTGCTCGCGCTGCTGGCGTTGCTGGTGGTGCCGGGGGCCTTCGGGCTCGTGTACGCGGCCTCGGTCGGGGCGCCCTTGCTGGTCGCGGTAGCGCTCAGCGTGGCCGCGACCAGGTATCCCGCCGTTGCCTGGGGTGCCGGGACGGCGGCCGTGCTCGCGCTGACCGAGGGGCTGGCGGCGGAGGCGGCGACCTACACGGTGCTCGGCGTGCTCCTGGTGACCTGGGCGGTGCTGTACCGGCGTCCGGCCGCGCTGGCCGGTGCCGCGCTGAGCGGTTCGGGGCTGGTGTGGGCGGTCCTCTACGGGCTGGGGGTCGCGGTGCTGGACTCGGCCGCGCTCGGGTTCGCCTCGGGTGCGGTGCTCGCCCTCATCGGCTGGTACGCCACGCCGAAGCCGGTCTCAGACCTCCACCAGGCCGATGGCGCGAAGGAGGCTGCGGAGGCGCAGCCTTCCGGGGACGCGAAGCCGGGTCTGGGCGTGCGGCAGGTCGGGGGAGTGCCGGTGGGCTGGGCGTTTGGGCGGGTTGTGGCCGTGGTGCTGGCTGCGGTGGCGGTGCTGCCGGTGGTTGACGTGGTGGTTCGGGGGGTGGCGAACCTCTCCGGGGTGCTCGATCCCTGGGGTGGGGCGCCTTCGATGACGGAGGCTCGGCTGGCTGCGCTGTTCGCGCTTGTGGTGGCCGGGGCGGTGCTTGTCGTGGCGACTCGGCCGGCGGCTGCGGTGGTCGTGGCTGGGGTGCTGGTGGCGGTGGTGCCGGTGACGGTTCGCCTGCCGTACCAGGTGAGCTTGGGGTTGCTTGTGCTGGCCACGGTGGTGGCGGCGGTGCTCGCTGCCTGGCGGTTCACGGCGGGTGGGGAGTGGGCGCGGGGCGGTGACCTGGCGATCGGGGTGGCGGTGTGGTTGGGGGTGCTGTCCATCGCGGGGGCGGCGGCCACTCAGACCGGGACGATGGTGACGCTGGCCGTCCTGGCTGGGGTGGCGGCCGGCGCCAGTGCTTGGGGGCGTGGCGGGGTGGCCGGTGTGGTGCTGGCCGGCCTGCTGGCCGTTGCCGAGGTGGGTGCGGTTGCTGCCGCCTATGGACTGCGTACGGCCAGCCTTGTCTGCGCCGGGGCGGGGGTCGTCGCCGTGGCGGGGGCGGCGTGGAAGAGGGTGCCGGTCCTTGGGTATCTGGGGACCGGGTTCCTGCTGGCGTCCTCCTGGATGCGGTTGTGGGCGGAGGAAGTGACGGTCATTGAGGCCTACACGCTGCCGTTCTCGCTGGTGCTGCTGGGGATCGGCTGGTTGCGGGGGCGGCGGGGGTCGTCGTGGAAGGCCTACGGGGCGGGGCTGGTGTTCACGTTCGGGCCTAGTCTGCTGGCCGAGCCGACAGCCTTGCGGTCGTTGCTGCTGGGGGTGGCGGCGCTCGCGGTCACCGTGGCCGGAGCTCGCCACCGGCTGCAGGCTCCGGCCGTGCTCGGTGCGCTGACGTTGGGGGCGGTGGCTGTCCGGGAGCTGGCGCCGTGGGTCGCCGGGCTGGTCACGGCGCTGCCCCGGTGGGTGCCCATCGCGGTGGGCGGCATGCTGTTGCTGGTCGTCGGCGCCACGTACGAGGCACGCAAGCGCGACCTCGTCCGGCTGAAGGACGCCGTGGTCAAGCTCAAGTAAGCGGTTCAGGTGCGGGTGGCTTCTCGGACGGCGGGGGCTATTTCGGTGGCCCAGCGGCTCAGGGACGTGGTCGCTGGGGTTCCGTCGGCGGTGGGGAAGTAGGTGAAGCCTGCCGCGCCGTACTCCAGGACGGCGCTTGTGAGCTCCTCCACCCACTGGGCGACCGAGCCGCCCCGCCAGCGGCCGCTCGCGTCGCGGGTGGCCGGGAGGGGGGCGGTGGTGATGTGGCCGGTCAGGTTGTAGATCGTGGCGATGTCGCGGGGGTCGCGTCCCGCCTTCTCGGCGGCCTCGTCGATCAGCGGGCGGGAGGTGGACACGAGGTCGCTGCGCCAGTCGGAGGCGTGGCCGGGGATCCACCCGTCGGCCACCCGGCCGGTGACGGCCAGCGACTTGGGCCCCACCGAGCCCGTCCAGATGGGCGGGGCCGGGACGGTTGCCGGGATCAGGTCGTTCACCTGGTAGAACTCGCCGTCGAAGGTGACCGGGCCGCCGCCGCCCGACAGTGCGCGTATCAGGGTGATGGCTTCTTCCAGGGCCTTTACGGCCTGCGCAGGGGACAGCGGCTCGACGCCCAGTTTCGTGATCTCCCGCCAGAGGCCACCGGCGCCGATGCCCAGGGCGACCCGCCCGCCGGACAGTTTGGACAGGCTGGTGACGGTCCTGGCCAGCATGGGGGCGGGGCGGCTCGGGAGGTTGGTGACGTTGACGGCTGCGGTGATCTTGTCTGTGCGGCCGAGGACGAGGCCGAGGGCGGCGTAGGCGTCCAGGCGGTCGTGGAGGTACGGGTGGTCGGAGACGGTGACCAGGTCGAGGTCCTCCCGATCAGCCTGTACGGCCTGGCTGAGCAGCTGGTCGTCGGCCAGGCCGAAACCGAACAGGGTCTTCATCGTGCCGCCTCCGCTCCGAGCAGGTCGAGGTAGGCGTCCAGGAAGAGTCCGCCCTTGATGCCCACCGTGGCCTCGGGGCCGAGCACGCCCGCCTCGGGCGCGTAGGAGACGCCGCCGTGCGGGCCGAGCGGGAGCACGATGGCGTCGTGGGCGGGTTCGTAGGCGGTGAGGTTGGTCTGTCCGTCGATCAGGGCGCGGATGTTGGCGGCGGCCACCTCGGCGTGCCGCTGGGCGGCGCGGGCCATCTTCATCTCGGGCACGCTGGTGATGTCGCCGAGCGCGAAGATCGTGTCGCTGCCGGGCAGGCGCAGCTCGGGGGTGACGTCGAGCCGCCGGCCGGGGACGAGGTAGCCGATGTTGGGGGCGGCGCCGTAGCAGGCGAACCAGATGTCGGCGCTCAGTTCGGCGCCCGCGCTCGTGGTCGTGGTGAACGGGGCGGTGTGACCGGGCGCGGTTGGCGGCGGCGCGGTCAGTGCGGTGCCGAGCAGCAGTTCGACGCCGAGCGCGGCCAGCTGGGCGTGCACTTCGGCGCGGAACTCGGCGGGGAATCCTCCTGGCATCAGCTCCGGGGCCGGATCCACGACGGTGACGTGCTTGTCCGGCCAGGCGGCCTTGATCTCCCCGGCGAACTCCAGCCCCACGGGCCCGGCGCCGAGCAGCAGCACGCGCGGGGCCCGGGAGAGCGCCTCGTGCGTGGCCCAGAGCTTGGCGCGGGCGTCCACGCTGTCGTCCACGTCGAGCTTGGCCGGGTAGGTGTGGCGCGAGCCGGTGGCCAGGACCACGAAGTCGGAGGTGACCCGGTCACCCGAGCCGAGCTCCACGGCCGAGCCGAACATCCTGACCGCCCGGTCGTGCCGGATCCGGCCCCGGGTCAGCAGGCCCTCGTACGGGATGAAAAGCCGCTCGACCCACACCGGGTCGGTCACCGCGCGCAGTGCCGCGACGTTGTGGACGAAGGTGTCGCGGGGTTCGACCAGGGTGACGTCTGCCACGTCGTCCAGGGCCTTCGCGACGGTGATGCCCGCGTACCCGCCGCCGATCACGGTAACGGTCGCTGTCATGGCGTCCTCCAGAATGGTTCAGATTATGAACAGTTCTTATCATGAACCATAGAGGTGTTGGCAAGTGGGCTAGCCTGGGCCTGGAGGCGAGATGACGGAGATCGACACGACCGGGACCAGGGAGCTGGCCAAGGCCCTGGTGGGTCTGTCGCACCACGTGCTGCACATGTTCAACGACATCGGGCGAGGTCACGACCTCACCGCGCAGCAGACCGAGCTGGTGTGCGCCGTGATCGTCCGGGACCGGGTGCGGATGAGCGACCTGGGCAAGGTGATGCACCTGGAGAAGTCCAACCTGAGCGGGCTGGTCGACCGTACGGAGAAGCGGGGCCTGATCATGCGCAGGCGCGATCCGGAGGACCGGCGCGTGACCTACGTCGAGCTCACCGAAGAGGGGCGCCAGGTGGCGACGAGCACCCACTGCGAGGTCACCAGGCGGC
Source organism: Nonomuraea endophytica (assembly GCF_014203235.1). Lineage (GTDB taxonomy): Bacteria > Actinomycetota > Actinomycetes > Streptosporangiales > Streptosporangiaceae > Nonomuraea > Nonomuraea endophytica. Next base: position 62,487 of record NZ_JACHIN010000016.1, read on the forward strand.
TCAACGACCTCGTCGCCCAGCTTCCCGCCGAGGTCCAGCTCAGCCTCACCGAGGTGGTCGAGAAGATCACCGAGTCCTGATATATAACAGTGCTGTTGTATCTTGGGGTGATGTTTCCTGAGATCGAGCCCTACGACCACGGACATCTCGACACCGGCGACGGCAACCTCGTCTACTGGGAGGCCTGCGGAAACCCCGACGGCAAGCCCGCGCTGGTCGTGCACGGCGGCCCCGGGTCGGGATGCTCCACGGGCCAGCGCCGCGGGTTCGACCCGGAGCGCTACAACGTCATCCTGTTCGACCAGCGCAACTGCGGGCGCAGCCGTCCCCTCGCCGCCGACCCCGCGACGGACCTGACCGCCAACACCACCCAGAACCTCATCGCGGACATGGAACGGCTGCGCGAGCACCTCGGCGTGGACAAGTGGCTCCTCTATGGCGGTTCCTGGGGATCCACGCTGATCCTCGCCTACGCGCAGGCACATCCCGAGCGGGTATCGGCGATCGTCATCGTGAGCGTCACCATGACCCGCCGCTACGAGGTCGACTGGCTGTACGACGGCGTCGGCCGCTTCTTCCCCGCGCAGCGGGCCCTCTTCCGCGCGGGCGCGCCGGAAGGCGCCACCGGCACCGTGCCCGAACTGCTGGCCGCCTACGGACGGCTCATGGCCGACCCCGACCCCGACGTGCGGGCCAAGGCCGCGATCGACTGGACGACGTGGGAGGACTCGGTCATCTCCCTGGAGTCGAACGGCAAGCCGAACGCCTACTCCAACCGCCCGTCCGAGGCGCTGCTGACCTTCGCCCGGATCTGCGCCCACTACTTCTCCAACGGCGCCTGGCTGGAGGAGGGCGCCCTGCTCAGGGACGCGCCCAAGCTGGCCGGGATCCCGGGCGTGCTGATCCACGGGCGCTTCGACCTGGGGTCGCCGCTGGAGAACGCCTGGCAGCTCGCCCAGGTGTGGACGGATGCCCGGGTGGTCGTGGTGGAGGACTCCGGCCACACCGGCAGCCCGACCATGCAGACGGAGGTCGTGTCCGCCCTGAACTCCTTCGTTTCCTGACCCGCGCTCAGCGGGGGCGGCGGAGGGTGGCGGTGAAGGTTTCGCCGCGCAGGGCACGTTCGACCGCGTCGATCGCGCGGGACAGGCGGACCAGCCGGGGACCCTCCTCGCGATAAACGTCGAGGACGGCCTCCACCACGTGCGGCGGCAGGTGGCCCTTCAGGTCGACGGCGGCGCCACGGTAACCGGCGCGGGCCGCCTCGATGGCCGAGTTGACGTGGTAGGTCGCCATCCTGGCCAGCGCGATCGGGTGGCGGCGCAGCACCTCGTACGACCGGTAGTCGGGCGGGACGGCGTCGAGCAACCAGGCCACGGCCGAGGTCTCCCAGTCGGGCACGCTGGGCGGTCGGACCTCGGCCGGCCACTCGGGCGGGACATACATACCGCCATCGTACTCATGTTCGAGTGCCCGTCCATGGAAGCAGGGCCTGTACGCGAAACCAAGTAAGCGCTAGCTTGCGATGCATGCGTGTCTTGGTGACCGGCGCCTCAGGGTTCGTCGGCTCGTACGCGGTCGCCGCGCTTGTCAACGAAGGCCACGAACCCCACATTTTCGTGAGAAATCCGGAAAAGGCGGCTCGTGTCCTCCACCGTCTCAACGTCACCCCCGGCCTCCCCGTCCACGTCGGCGACATCCGCGACGCCGGAGCCGTCCGCGCCGCCCTGTCCGCCTGCGAGGCCGTCCTGCACGCGGCCGCCGACATGGGCGTCACCGGCCACGCCGCCGACCTCGAAGGCGCCAACGTCATCGGCCTGAAGAACGTCCTGGGCCAGGCCGTGGAGCTGGGCCTGGACCCGGTCGTGCACGTCTCCACGGTCGCCGTCTTCGTCCCGCCCGCCGGTCCCGTCATCACCGCGGACACCCCGCTGGCGGGCCCGCGCAACGGCTACGGCCGTTCCAAGGTGACCGGCGAGCTCTACGCCCGCGGCCTCGACGGCGTCACGATCGTCTACCCGGGTGGTGTCGTGGGCCCGCATCAGCCGACGGTCGACGCGCTCAACGAGGGGTTCCGCGCCGGCGTGGCCATGGGCTGGCCGATGGTGCCGGGCGGGGTGAGCGTCCTGGACGTACGCGATCTGGCGCTCGTACTCGCCCGCTGCATCACACCCGGACAAGGCCCGCGACGCTACATGATCGGCGGAAATTTCCGGACCTGGCGTCAGCTGGCCGACCTGTGTGAGCAGCTCACCGGCCGCAGAGCGCGGCGGCTCCCGATCCCGGCCGCCCTCCTGCGTAGCTTCGGCTCCGCCCTCGACGTCGTCAAACGCGTCAAGCACATCTCCTACCCGCTCACCCGCGACGCCGCCGACTTCATGCTCACGCTGGTCCCGACCGACGACCGCACCACGCTGAAGGAACTCGGCGTCACCCTCCGCCCGGTGGAAGACACCGTTTCGGATACATTGCGCTGGCTGTCGGCCGAAGGCCACCTGAACGTCCGAAGAATCGGCAGACTGGCCCCGTGACGGAGAAGATTGGGGTCGTCGGCGCCGGCATCCTGGGCCTGGCGGTGGCCCGAGAGCTCGCCCTGGTCAGGGGGGCCGAGGTCACCGTGCTCGACAAGGAGCACCAGGTGGGCGTCCATCAGACCGGCCACAACAGCGGCGTCGTGCACGCGGGCATCTACTACCCGCCGGGTTCGCTCAAGGCCCGGCTCTGCCGCGAGGGCGTGGCCATGCTCCGGGCCTACTGCGTCGAGCACGGCCTGCCGTACGAGGAGGTCGGGAAGCTTGTCGTGGCGGCGGGCCGGCACGAGCGGGCGGGACTGGCCGCGCTGGCGGCACGCGCCAGGGAGAACGGCGTGCCGGGCATCGCCGAGCTCGACGCGCTCGCGCTGCGCGAGATCGAGCCGCACGCGGTCGGGGTGGCCGCGATCCACTCGCCGCACACCGCGATCGCCGACTTCCCCGCGGTCGCGCGCCGCCTCGCCCAGGACGTGGGAGAACAAGGAGGTTCGGTACGGCTCGCGCACCCCGTCAGAGCCATCAGGGAACGGGCAGGAAAGGTCGAGGTCCTGGCCGCCAGGCGGGTCTTCGCCTTCGACCGCCTGGTGGTGTGCGCCGGGCTCGGCACCGACGCGGTGGCCGCCATGGCCGGGCAGAGGGGCGACGTGCGCATCGTCCCCTTCCGCGGCGAGTACTACACGCTGGCCGGATCGGCCAAGGACCTGGTCAGAGGCCTGATATACCCGGTTCCCGACCCCAGGTACCCGTTCCTCGGCGTCCACCTGACCCGGCACATCGACGGCGAGGTCCTCGTCGGCCCGAACGCCGTGCTGGCCCTGGCCTACGAGGGCTACACGTGGCGCGACGTGCGTGACGCCCGGCGCATCCTCACCTGGCCCGGCACCCTGCGCATGGCCAGGAAACACTGGCGCACCGGCGTCAAGGAGGTCTACGGCTCGCTGGTCAAGCAGGCGTTCCTGGACGCCGCCCGCCGGTACGTCCCCGCGCTGACCGCCGCCGACCTGGAGCGTACGCACGGCGGCGTCCGCGCCCAGGCCGTCGCCAGGGATGGCGCGCTGGTCGATGACTTCGTGGTCGATGTCCATGGAAGGGTGGTTCTGGTGCGTAACGCCCCGTCTCCTGCGGCCACGTCGAGTCTGGCCATTGCGCGGCATATCGCGGGAGTTGTTCCAGCACCCATCAGCTGAGTGCATCCTTAGGAGTGATGGAATCACGCCTGCTGATCGTCGAGGACGACCCCAACATCCTCGACCTCCTCGCCGCGAGCCTGAAGTTCGCCGGCTTCGACGTCTTCACCGCCAAAGGCGGGCACGAGGCGGTCGCCGCCGTGCAACGGCACCGGCCCGACCTCATCGTGCTCGACGTCATGCTGCCCGACATGGATGGGTTCGACGTGGTGAGACGGCTGCGGAGCGGCGGCGCCGCCACTCCGGTCGTCTTCCTGACGGCGCGTGACGGCACCGAGGACAAGATCCGCGGGCTGACCCTCGGCGGCGACGACTACGTGACCAAGCCGTTCAGCCTCGAAGAGGTGATCGCGCGCATCCACGCGGTGCTCCGCCGTACCAGCGCGCAGTCGCCGCCGCCCCGGCTCACCTTCGCCGACATCGAACTCGACGAGGAGAGCCACGAGGTCTGGCGCGGCGGGCGGCTGGTGCCGCTGTCGCCGACCGAGTTCAAGCTGCTGCACTACTTCATGACCAACGCCGGACGGGTGCTGTCCAAGCCGCAGATACTCGACCACGTCTGGGACTACGACTTCAGGGGCGAGGTCGGCATCGTGGAGTCGTACGTGTCGGTGCTCCGGCGCAAGATCGACAAGGGCAACCCGAGGCTCATCCACACCCTGCGCGGAGTCGGATACGTCCTGCGCCTGCCACCGGGGCCCTGATGCGCGGGCTGCCCCTGAGGATAAAGCTGATCGCCGCGATGCTCGCGCTGCTCGGGCTCGGGCTGACGTTCATCGGCGTGATCAGCGTCTCGATTCTGCACCGCTACCTCATCGACCGGGTCGACGGGCAGATCATCCTGCTCAGCCAGCGGGTCCAGAACAAGCTCCGGCACGACCAACTGGACAAGGCGCGCAAGGGCCTGCTCATCGAGTCCGACACGATCGTCATGGTCCGGCGGCCGGACGGGCGGCTGGCGCCGCCGTACACCAATGTCAGGGAAGTCGACCTCAAGTCCAAGCCGGCGCCGACCGAGGTCATGGGCGCTGCGGTCACCGTGCGGGCGATCAGTGGCGACGGCGAGTGGCGGGTGCTGCGCACCAGAAGCCCCTACGGCGAGGCGACCGTCGCCGTCGACCTGGCCGAGGTCCGCGACATCACCCGCCGACTGGTGCTGATCGAGTCGCTCGGCGGCGGCGGCATCCTGCTGATCCTCGCCGTCGTCGGCGTCGCGCTCGTGCGCCGCAGCCTGCGCCCGCTCATCGTCATCGAGCGTACGGCCGGCGCCATCGCGGCAGGCGAGCTGAGCCGCCGGGTGCCCGACGGCGACCCGCGCACCGAGGTGGGCAGGCTCGCCACCGCGATCAACGGCATGCTGACCCAGATCGAGTCCGCCTTCACCGCCCGCTCCGCCTCCGAGGCCGCCGCCCGGCGCTCGGAGGACCGCATGCGGCAGTTCGTCGGCGACGCCTCCCACGAACTGCGTACCCCGCTGACCTCCATCCTCGGCTACGCCGAGTACTCCAGGCAGAACCCCGGCGCCGACCCGGCCGAGATGATGCGGCGCGTGGAGAAGGCGGCGGGCCGCATGAGCCTGCTCGTCGACGACCTCCTGCTGCTGGCCCGCGTCGACCAGCAGCGGCCGCTGCAGATGCGGCCCGTGGACATGCTCGCGCTGGCCGCCGACGCCGCCCACGACGCCCGCATCCTGGCGCCCGACCGCAACGTCAAGCTCGACGTCGTCGGCGACGCCGCGCTGATCGTCTCCGGCGACGAGGTACGGCTGCGCCAGGTCGTCGCCAACCTCATGTCCAACGCCCTGCACCACACCGAACCCGGCACCCCGATCGTCGTCAGAGTGGGAGCCGGCCGGAGCACGGCGTTCGTCGAGGTGGCCGACCAGGGCCCCGGTCTCACGCCCGAGCAGGTCGAGCGGGTCTTCGAACGTTTCTACCGGGCCGACTCCGCCCGCTCCCGCCGCTCCGGCGAGGACCGGGGCAGCGGGCTCGGCCTGGCCATCGTCCGCGCGCTCGTGCACGCGCACGGCGGCACCGTGCTGGTGAGCAGCACGCCCGGCGCCGGATCGGTCTTCAGGGTGGAACTCCCACTCGACTTGGAGTGACCCTTCAGCTTTCCCTAAGGTCGCTCGGGCACCCTGTGGCTGTGAGTACCCCAGAGGCCCTGATCATGGTGGTGGACGACGAGCCCAGCATCAGGGATCTGCTCTCCGAGAGCCTGCGCTACGCCGGGTTCGAGGTGCTGACCGCCGCCGACGGCAGGGAAGCCGTCGAGATCGCCGAGCGCTCCTCACCCGACCTCGTCGTGCTGGACGTGATGCTGCCCGACCTCGACGGGTTCGAGGTGGCGCGGCGGATCGAGGCGCCCGTGCTGTTCCTGACCGCCAGGGACGCCACCGACGACAAGATCACCGGGCTGGCCGTGGGCGACGACTACGTGACCAAGCCGTTCTCGCTGGAAGAGGTCCAGGCCAGGATCCGGGCGGTGCTGCGCCGTACCAGGGGAGAGATCACGCCGCCCAAGCGGCTGCAGGTCGGCGACCTCGAACTCGACGAGGAGACCCGCGAGGTGTGGCGGGGCGGGCAGAGCGTGCACCTGTCGCCGACGGAGTTCAAGCTGCTGCACTACTTCATGTCCAACGCCGGGCGGGTCGTGTCCAAGGCGCAGATCCTCGACCACGTGTGGAGCTACGACTTCGGCGGCGACACCGGCGTCGTCGAGTCCTATGTGTCCTACTTGCGGCGGAAGATGGATGACACCGAGCCGCGACTCATCCACACGCTGCGCAGCGTCGGTTACGTGCTGAGGGAGCCGTCGGCCGGTTAGCGTGTCCTCATGGAACTGGTGAGCGCGTTAGAGTCACTGCGCCGCCGCCTCGACCGCGAGCTCTTCCCGCTCGCGATCGGGCAGGCGGCGGCCGACCGGCTCGCGCTCAAGGAGCTGACCGGCCAGCTCGACGACTATCTGCTGCCGCGGCTGCGTTCGATCGACGCGCCGCTGCTGACCGTCGTCGGCGGCTCCACGGGCGCGGGCAAGTCCACGCTGGTCAACTCCCTGGCCGGCGCCGACGTCGCCGAGCCCGGCGTGCTGCGGCCCACCACGCTCGTGCCCACGCTCGCGGTCAGCCCCGCCGACCACGCCTGGTTCATGGGCCAGAACGTGCTGCCCGGACTCTCCCGCGCCACCGGCGACAGCCCCGGCGCGCTGCGCGTGGTGACGGTGGACACGCTGGTCCCCGGCCTCGCGCTGCTCGACGCGCCCGACATCGACTCCGTGGTCACCGCCAACCGGCAGCTCGCCGCCCAGCTCCTCGCCGCCGCCGACCTCTGGCTCTTCGTCACGACCGCCGCCCGCTACGCCGACGAGGTGCCCTGGAGCTTCCTGCGCTCGGCCCGCGACCGGAGTACTGCTCTCGCCGTCGTCCTCGACCGGGTCCCGCCCGAGGCCATGGCCGCGGTCTCCGCCGACCTGACCCGCCTGCTCGACGTCAACGGGCTGGCCGGCGCCAAGCTCTTCACCGTGCCGGAGGCCGTCCTGCCCGACGAGAAGGCCCGGCTGCCGCAGGAGGCGGTGCGCCCGATCGTCTTCTGGCTCACCGAACTGGCCGCCGACGCCGCCGAGCGCTCCCGCATCGTGCGCCAGACGCTCTCCGGCGCGCTCGACAGCCTGGCCGCCCGCGTGCCGGCCCTCGCCGACGCCGTCGAACGCCAGCAGGAGGGCTTCACCGCCCTGCGTTCCATCGTCGCCGCCGCCTACGCGGGCGGCATGGCCGACTTCGACGCCGGCATGCGGGACGGGTCGCTGCTGCGCGGCGAGGTGATGGCCCGCTGGCAGGACTTCATCGGCACCGGCGACCTGATGCGCTCCCTGGAGAGCCGGGTGGGCCGGCTGCGCGACCGGATCGTCGGCTTCTTCACCGGCAAGGCCCACACGATCCAGCTCCGCGACGCGCTGGAGAGCGGCGTCGAGGCGCTGATCAGGGGCGCCGCCGACGGGTCGGCGGAACGGGCGCTCGAAGGCTGGTCGGCGGCGCCCGGCGGCCCCGGCCTGCTCGACCGGGTCGGCGCGGTCGAGGCCGCCCGGCTGGGACGGGCCTCGTCCGCGCTGGGCGCCGCCGCGGAGAAGGCGGTGCGCGGCTGGCAGGACTACGTCCTCGACCTGGTGCGGCAGGAAGGCGCGGCCAAGCGGACCACCGCGCGGGTCGCCTCCTTCGGCGTCAACGGGGCTGGGGTGCTGCTGATGCTGGCGGTGTTCGCCTCCACCGGAGGGCTGACCGGGATCGAGGTGGGGATCGCCGGAGGGACGAGCGTCCTGTCGCAGAAACTGCTGGAGGCCATCTTCGGTGACCAGGCGGTCCGTACCCTGACCACCAAGGCCAGGGAAGACCTCCGCGAGCGCGTTCAGGCCCTGCTCGACGCCGAGTCCGCGCGCTTCACCGACCTCCTGGCCGACGCCGAACCCCCTCCCGACACGCCCGCCGCCCTCAGAACCGCCGCCGCCGACATCACCGCCCACCGCCACGACCTGCCCGCCGCCGGAGGTGAGGAGGAGTGAAACTGCTGCGCCGCGGACCGTCCCTGGACGATCGGCTCAACGCCCTGCTGGAGGCGGCCGACCTGGCCGGGGGACGACTGCCCGCCGACGTCGTCGCCGCCGCCCGGGAGGTCGCGGACCGGGCCGGTGTACGGCGGAGCCTGTCCGTCGACCACACCGTCGCCGCCCTCGCCGGAGCCACCGGAAGCGGCAAGTCGTCGCTGTTCAACGAGCTGACCGGCGCCGAACTCGCCACCGTCGGCGTCACCCGCCCCACCACCTCCACCGCCCAGGCCGCGTTGTGGGACGGCGACGGGGCCGGGCCGCTGCTCGACTGGCTGGAGATCCCGCGCCGCCACGCCGTCGCCGCCGACACCGGCCTCGCCGGGCTCGTCCTGCTCGATCTGCCCGACCACGACTCCATCGAGCTCGGTCACCGGCTGGAGGTGGACCGGCTGGTCGAGGTGGTCGACCTGCTGGTGTGGGTGCTGGATCCGCAGAAGTACGCGGACGCGGCTGTGCATGAGCGCTATCTCAGGCCGCTGGCCAGGCACCGGGAGGTGATGGTCGTGGTCCTGAACCAGATCGACCGCCTGCCTGCCGCAGCCGTCTCGCGCTGCCTGGCCGACCTGCGGCGGCTGCTCGCCGATGATGGTCTGGACGGGGTGCCGGTGCTGGGCGTGTCCGCCCGTACCGGTGCCGGGCTGCCCGAGCTTCGTTCGCTACTTGGGGAGAAGGTGGCTGCCCGTCTTTCCTGGGCCGGTCGCCTGTCGGCCGACGTCGCCACCGCCGCCGACGCGCTGGCCGCGGCCGGCGGGTCCGGTGGCGGTGTCGTGGGGGTTTCTAGTGGTTTGTCCAAGGCGCTCACCGGCGCGCTGAGTACGGCGGCCGGAGTGCCGCTGGTGGTCGACGCCGTGGGGAAGGCGCATCGGCATCGGGCCGTGGTGGCGACCGGGTGGCCGGTTACCCGGTGGGTCCGGCGGTTCCGGCCGGATCCGTTGCGGCGGTTGCGGATCGGGGGGTCTTCCGCCGCTGCCGGGGAGATCGTGGGGAAGACTTCGTTGCCTGAGGCTTCTGGCGTGCAGAAGGCGCAGGTGGAGACGGCGATCAGGGACGTCGGCGAGGCCGCGGCCGAGGGGTTGCCCGGGGTTTGGGCCGCTTCGGTGCGGCGGGCGGCGCGGTCGCGGGCGGGGGAACTGGCCGACGCTCTGGACAAGGCGGTCTCCACCACGTCGCTGAGTGCCGCCCGGCGGCCTCGGTGGTGGCGGGCGGTTGGCTTGGTGCAGTGGGTGGTGTTCGCGGCCATGGCGGCCGGGGCGCTGTGGCTGGGCGTTCTCTTCGGGCTCGACTACCTGCGGCTGCCTGAGCTGCCTACGCCCACTTTGCTGGAGGTGCCGTGGCCTACGGTGCTTCTGGTGTTGGGTGCGTTGGCCGGGGTGCTGGTGGCGTTGTTGTCCCGGGTGGCGGCGTGGATCGGCGGTCGGCGGCGAGCCCGCGGAACCGCCAAGGCCCTGCGCGCCGCCGTGGGCGAAGTGGCCAGGACCGACGTCCTCGACCCGGTAACCGCCGAACTCGACCGCTACACCGCCTTCACCACCGCCCTAACCCAAGCCCGCCAATAACCCCCACCCACCCCAACACCCCACCCACCCCAACACCCCACCCACCCCAACACCCCACCCGCCACCCAACACCTCACCCGGACCACGACACCCCACCCGGACGGACCACGACACCCCACCCACTCGACACACGGCACCACACCTACCCGGACCACGTGCCCGGGCCGGGGGCCGTGATCCTGCCCGGGTCGCGCCGCGGGGTGTGGCACGGCGTCGTGTCAGGCGGCTCGCCTCGGCCCGCTGCCCCGAGACCCGAGCTCGCCCGGCGGTGGGTGTGCGGGGGCTCTGCGAGCGCTGGGCTTGGCCCCTTCCGGGACCGGGGCCGGATCACGACCGGCTGTGAGGGGGGCGTCGCCCGGGCCGCGCGACGGGCTGTGGCGGGGCGCTGGCTGGGTCGCCCGACGGGGTGGGGCGCGGCGGTCTGTCGCGGGGTTAGTGCGGGGTGAAGGCGATGGGCATGTGTTTGATGCCGTTGATGAAGTCCGAGCGCATGCGCCGTACCGGAGCGGTGTGGGTGGCGGAGGGGAAGCGGCGGACGAGTTCGCGGATCATGCAGGTGATCTGCAGTCTGGCCAGGTTGGCGCCGAGGCAGAAGTGGGGGCCGCCGCCGCCGAACGTCACGTGGTCGTTCGGGGTGCGGCGCAGGTCGAGGAGGTGGGCGTCGGGGAAGACGGCCTCGTCGTGGTTGGCGGAGGCGTAGAAGGTGACGACCTTTTCGCCTTCGCGGATCGGCTGGCCGGAGATCGAGGTGTCGGTGGTGGCGGTGCGGCGGAAGTTGTGGATGGACGAGCCCCAGCGCAGGAACTCCTCGGTCGCGCTGCGCCACAACGCGTCGTCGCCCAGCCCGGCGGAGAGTTCGCGGTAGGCGGCGGGGTGGTCGATGAGGGCCTTCATGGCGTGGGAGATGAGGTTGCGGGTGGTCTCGTTTCCGGCGACGCAGAGGATGACGAAGAAGGAGTCGATCTCCTCCCTGGTCAGCCGGTCGCCGTCCACCTCGGCCTGGACCAGCGCGGTCAGGATGTCCTCGCGCGGCCGGGTGCGGCGCTCGTCCACGAGGGCGTCGCAGTAGGCGAAGATCTCGGCTGCCGCGATCTCGCCGTCCTCCGGGCTGGTGCGGAAGTCGGGGTCCTGGAAGCCGACCATGCGGTTCGACCAGTCGAAGATCAGGTGGTGGTCGCTCTCGGGGACGCCGATGAGGTCGCAGATCATCTGCAGCGGCAGGTACTCGGCGACGTCTGTCACGAACTCGACTTCGCCGCCGCGTTCGAGCACGTCGTCGGCGATCCGCTCGGCCCTGGCCTGTACGGTCGCGGCCAGCTTGCCGATCATCTTCGGCGTGAACCCGGCGCTGACCAGCCGCCGGTAGCGGGTCTGCTTCGGCGGGTCCATGTTGAGCAGGGTCAGCTTGGCGATCTCGATGAACTCGGGCGACTGCGTCCTGATGAACGTGGTGCCCAGTTCGGTGGACCACGTCTTGGCGTCGCGGCTGATGGCCTTCACGTCGTCGTAGCGGGTGACGGCCCAGAAGCCGGTGTCGTCGGGGACGTCGTGCCAGTAGACGGGCGCGTTGCGGCGCAGGTAGGCGAACTGGTCGTGGGGGACGTGCCGTTCCCAGGTGTTCTCGAGCAGGTCGATGCGCATCGGGCTCCCTTTGGCGCGGGGTTCGGGGCCTGGTTTCCGGTACGGCGGAGCCGTACCGGATGAGGGGGTCAGAAGCCGAGCAGGTCGCGCAGGGCGAGCACCACGGCCGCCCGCTCCACGGCGGGCGGGTCGAGGCGGTGCTGTACCGCGCAACCGATGAGTAACCCGAGCACGGCCACGGCGGTCTGCTCGGGGGATCGCCTGAGCGGTACGCCCGCGGCCGCCGCCCAGTCGGACAACCCCTCGGCTAGTCGGGCACGGATGTCGGCGTAGCGCCTGGCCAGCGGTTCGCCGATGTGGGGATCGCGCGCGCCGTGCAGCCACAGCTCCAGTTCGAGCAGGAGCCATGCCGCACCGCGATCCGGTTCGTCACGGGTGAGGACGTCGAAGAGGGCGGCCAGCCGGTCGTCGAGTTCGGTGATCTCCTCGAACCCGGCGAGCAGGTCGGCCGCGGTCTGGTCCTTCCAGACCTCCAGCAGGGCGAGCAGGAGGCCTTCCTTGCCGCCGAAGTGGTTGTAGAGGGCGCCTGTGGTGCGGTCGGCGGCCTCGGCCACCGCTTCGGCGGAGACGGCGTGGAACCCCTTTCTGGCGAAGAGGTCGGCGGCGGCGTCGATCAGCCGGGTACGGGTTTCGGCCCGTCGCTGATCCTGGGTCGCCACTGACACCTCCGGTATATCGGGGCTCCGATATATATCTCCTTACCTATATTTCATGACTTGTCGGGTTGGTCAAGGGTTTGCGGTGAAGGCGGTCAGCAGTTCTGTCGTGCCAACCTGGCGTCCGCCTCTTCCTGTGGCATCGGCTCGGAGTCCGTGAAGAGGCCCACCTTGCCGCCGTGGCTGACGTAGCCGCCGGTGACGTACCAGCCGTCAGGCACCGAAGCACGCACCTCCGGCTCCTCCTGCCCGGTCTCGATCACGTACTCGTTGATGGCCCAGCCGCGCTGGGCGAGCAGGCCGCGTACCTCGGCCACGCTCTTGTTGAGGTACGGCACGCAGTTCATCGGCTCGTCCGGCGCGTCGAAGGGGCCGCCGCTCTGGACCTCCTCACCGGGACGCGCCTCGCGGCCCAGGGTGATGTCGGCCGTGCCGCGGAAGCTCGCCGGGATCTTGATGCCGATCGGGCAGCCGTCGACCTTGCGGCACGTGCCGGTGCCCTGGATCTGCTCGAACTCGGTCAGGTACCTCGGCTCGGGGCCGTCCTCCGTGGTGGGGAAGATCTGGCCGACGCTGCCCGGGGAGGACGGGATGACCCGGAGCGAGATGTTCAGCCCGGCCGCGCGCAACTGCTCCTGGTACTTGCCGGGATCGGCGTAGAGGTCCTTGACCTCGATCACGTAGTGGTCGCCTTCGCGCCGGATGTCGAGGGCGGCTGCGGGCTGGGCCGCCGGGCCCAGGAACCAGGCCGCGGCCAGCGCGGCGGCCGCCACCGTGGCGATCCCGGGCAGCGTGATCCGCTTCCTGCCCAGCGCCGCACGGACCCTGCTCACACGGGACTGCTCCGGGGCGGCGGACAGGGTCATGATCTCGTTCATCAGGTCGTGCGCGCCCTCGCTCAGGCCCGGTCCGGCCGGTGGGGCGAGCCGGGTGACGATCTGGTCGATGTCGGTGCTCACTGGCTCTCCTTCGCGAGTGCTACGGCGCGCGGGCCGTACCGGGTGAGGTCGAGGTCGGCCTGCGCGAGTGCGGCGGCCAGGCGCTTGCGGGCGCGATGCAGACGCAGACGTACGGCTCCGCGCGAGGCGCCGACGACCTTGGCGATCTCGGCGATGCCCAGGCCCTCCCAGCCGACCAGCGAGAGCAGTTCCCTGTCCGGCTCCGACAACTGGGTGAACGCCTCGCGGGCCACGTCGGGCGCCTGGTCGGGGCGGGATTCGGCCCAGATCGCCAGCTCGGCGCGCAGGCGCAGGCCGAGGGCTTCGCGGCGGGACTCGGCGCGGTGGTGGTTGGCGAGGATGCGGCGGGCGGTGCCGTACAGCCACCATCGGGCCTCGTCGCCGGAGGGGATGTCGTCGATGCGGCGCCAGGCCGTCGTGAACGTCTCGGAGATCACGTCGGCGGCATCGTCGGGAGACGTGGTGCGCCGGGTCACATAGGCGGCCACGGCGGGGTAATGCGTGAGATAGAGCGCCTCGAAGCGGCGGCGAGGCTCGGGTGGTCCCACAGAGCGGGTCCTTCCGATAGGGGAGCTTACGTATCGGTAGATGTCCGCCTTGGTGGGCTTGTTTCAGGTGTGCGGGAAGAGATCCGTGGCCGTGGCGTCCAGCGTGATCAGCAGGGGACGCAGCAGCGGATGGTGCTCGGCGCCCCTGCGGACCGCGGCGAACACGCGGCGCTCCGGGCCCGGCGCCTCCCGCACCACCACGCCGGTGAGATCCAGGTCCCGCAGCGCCAGCCGGGGCACCAGCGCCACCCCGGAACCCGCCCCCACCAGCGCCACCACCGCGCGGAAGTCGTCGGAGGAGTGGGCGAAGTCCGCGGTGAACCCGGCCTGCTCGCAGGCCACGGCGATGACGTCGTGCACCGGGTTGCCCGGGTAAGGGCCGATCCAGCTCTCGGCCGCCAGCTCGGCCAGCGCCACCCTGCCGGCCTGTCCCAGGGGGTGGCTCGTGGGCAGGACCAGGTCGAACGGCTCGGCGTACAGGGGGACGCGGGTCAGCCGCTGATCGGCCGGTGCGCCCCGGTACTCGACCGCGATGGCCAGGTCGGCTTCGCCGTCCAGGAGCATGGTGAGGCTGTGGTCGCCCTCCGCGTCGCGCACGCGCACGTCCAGGCCGGGGGAGGTCTCGCGCAGCGTGCGTACGGCGGGGGCCAGGAGGGCGGCGATCGCGGTGGCGAACGAGGCCACGCTGACCTCACCGGCCGCCCCGGTCGTGTAGGCGGCGACCTCGGCTTCCGCGCGTTCGAGCTGGGCCAGGACCTCGTTGGCGTGGGCCAGCATGATGCGGCCGACCGCGGTGAGCCGCACGCCGCGCCCGTCGCGGATGAACAGCCGGTGCCCGACCTCGTGCTCCAGCGCGCCGAGCTGCTGGGACACCGCCGACGGCGTGAGGTGGAGCGCAGCCGCCGCGGCGGTGACCGTACCGTGGTCGGCCACCGCGCGGAGCGTGCGCAGGCGCCGCGTCTCTATCACGCGGCCGAGCATAGGGTCTATCCGTTGCGTGCCGTGATGAACGCGTCGACGGCGCGGTCGACGTCCTCGGTGGAATGGGCGGCCGAGAGCTGGACGCGGATGCGCGCCTGCCCGTGCGGCACCACCGGGTAGGAGAAGCCGATCACGTAGATGCCCAGCTCCAGCAGCCGCTCCGCCATGGCTCCGGCCTCGGCCGCGTCGCCGATCATGACGGGCGCGATCGGGTGGTCGCCGGGCAGGATGTCGAACCCGGCCTCGGTCATCCGCGTACGGAAACGCGCGGTGTTGGCGCGTAGCTGGTCGCGGGCGTCGTTGGAGGTCTCCAGCAGGTCGAGGATGCGCAGGGACGCGGCGGCGATGACCGGCGCGAGCGAGTTGGAGAACAGGTAGGGCCGCGACCGCTGCCGCAACAGCTCGCAGATCTCCTTGCGGGCCGCGACGTAGCCGCCGCTGGCGCCGCCGAGCGCCTTGCCCAGCGTGCCGGTGATGATGTCGATCCGGTCGGTGACGCCGTGCAGCTCCGGCGTGCCACGGCCGGTGGGGCCGACGAAGCCGACGGCGTGCGAGTCGTCGACCATGACCATCGCGTCATACCGGTCGGCCAGATCGCAGATCTCCTGCAACGGCGCGAGATATCCGTCCATGGAGAACACGCCGTCGGTGACGATCAGCCGCCGCCGCGCGTCCGAGGCCTCCTTGAGCCGCGACTCCAGCTCGCCCATGTCCCGGTTGGCGTAGCGGAAGCGCTTCGCCTTCGACAGCCGGATGCCGTCGATGATGCTCGCGTGGTTGAGCGCGTCGGAGATCACCGCGTCCTGCGCGTCGAGCAGCGTTTCGAAAACACCGCCGTTGGCGTCGAAACACGAGCTGTAGAGGACCGTGCCCTCCATGCCCAGGAAGTCCGACAGGCGGGCTTCCAGCTCCTTGTGCACCTCCTGCGTCCCGCAGATGAAGCGCACCGACGCCATCCCGAACCCCCACCGCTCCAGCGCATCCCGCGCCGCCGCGACGACCTCGGGATTGTCGGCCAGGCCGAGGTAGTTGTTGGCGCAGAAGTTCAGGACCTCGGCGTCACCCACGCGTACGTGGGAGTTCTGCGGGGTGCTGATCACCCGCTCGGGCTTGTGCAGCCCGGCCTCGGTGATCTCGTCGAGCGTCTCACGCAGCTGCTCGCGGACGGTGGAAAACATCAAACCTCCAAGATCTGGTACGGCGGGCGGCGTTCACTCCCAGTCGAGAATGACCTTGCCGGTACGGCCACTGGCGGCGGTGTCGAAGGCGGCGTCGAAGTCGCGGTAGCCGAAGCGGTCGGTGATCACGGGGGAGAGGTCGAGGCCCTTCTCCAGCAGCACCGACATGTTGTACCAGGTCTCGAACATCTCACGGCCGTAGATGCCCTTGATGGTGATCATCGACGTCACCACCGTGGACCAGTCGATCGCGAACTCCTCCGCCGGAAGCCCCAGCATCGCGATCTTCCCGCCGTGGGTCATCGTGGCGATCATCTCGCGCATGGCCCGGGGATTGCCGGACATCTCCAGCCCGACGTCGAACCCCTCCCGCATCCCCAGCTGCTTCATCCCGTCGGCGATGGGCGTCTGCGCGACGTTGAGCGCGAGCGTGACCCCGAGCTTCCCCGCCAGATCCAGCCGCTCGGGGCTCACATCGGTGATCACGACGTTGCGCGCGCCGACGTGGGTCGCGACCGCGGCGGCCATGAGCCCGATGGGCCCGGCGCCGGTGATCAGCACGTCCTCGCCGACCAGCGGAAACGACAGCGCCGTGTGTACGGCGTTGCCGAACGGATCGAAGATGGCCGCGATGTCGGGGTCGACCGGGACCCGGTGCACCCAGACGTTGGAGGCCGGGATCGACACGTACTCGGCGAAGGCGCCGTCCCGGTTGACCCCCAGCCCGATCGTGTTGCGGCACAGGTGGCGGCGCCCGGCCATGCAGTTGCGGCACTTGCCGCACACGAGGTGGCCCTCGCCGCTGACCAGATCGCCGACCTTGATGTCCTCGACCCCGGCCGCGACCTCGACGACGTGCCCGCTGAACTCGTGCCCGACGATGAGCGGCAGATCAAGGGTGTGCCGCGCCCAGTCATCATATTTCCGGATATGCAGGTCGGTGCCGCAGATGCCGGTTCGGAGCACCTTGATCAGCACCTCACCCGGCCCCACCGTCGGCTCCGGCACGTCCTTAAGCCACAGCCCCTCTTCGGGCCGCTCCTTGACCAGCGCCTTCATGGCAACCAACCCCCTCGTCTGAACCTTACGCACTGTGCCCGGCGGGCTTCGGGCATGTCCATCGAGGTTTCCTTAACTCCCCCCACAGAGAACCTTCACGCCCCTGCCCGACCCCCCATTCCCACCCCCGGCTCCCCAGACCTCCCCCGCGTGTCGCCCCCACCTCCCGGACCACCCCGTGTCCCTTCGCCCAGCGGAGTTCCCGGCGGCCGCAACCCCACCACCCACGCGTCCTTGGGCAGACCGCCCACCCCAGGCCCCCGCCGACCCGAGGGGGCCTCCGGGGGTGTCGCCACGAGTTCACCCGCTCGGCGGATCCCGGGGTTGGGGGTGGGCGGGTCTGTGGGGTGGTGGGGTTGGGTTGTGATTACGTAACAAGGTTGGCTAAGTAGACTGTTCGTTCAACCAGGAGGGTGGAGGTCAGGTGGTACAGCAGAGCGGCGACGCCTCCCTTCTGCGCAGGCTCAACTCGGCGGCGATCCTGCGGATCCTGCGGGCCGGCGACGACGTCACGCTCACCGAGCTGGCCAAGGCGGCGAAGGTGTCCAGGCCGACGGCCGAGGCGATCGTGGAGGAACTCCTGGCCGAGGGCTGGGCGGAGGAGTGCGAGGAAGAGCTGGGCGACCGGCAGCGGGGGCGGCCGGCGCGGCGCTACCGGTTCCGGGCGGCGGCCAGGCACGTGGTGGGGATCGGGATCGGCGGCTCCACGATCCGGGCCATGACCGCGGATCTGAAGGGGAACGTGGTCGGGTCGCGTTCGGCCGGGGTGCCGCGTGAGGTGGACGCGGGCGAGCGCATGGCGGCCGTGGTCAAGCTGGTGGAGGAGAGCGCGGCCGATCTCGGGCTGACGGCGGGGGATCTGGCGGCGGTCGGGGTCGGGACCACGGGTGTGGTGGACGGCGAGGGCCGCGTGGTCAAGAGCGTCAGGCTGCGCGACTGGACGGGTCTGGAACTGCAGGCGGAGCTGCGCAAGGCTCTCTCCGCGCCGCTGCTGGTGGAGAACGACATGCGCCTGGCCGTCCTGGCCGAGCACTGGCGGGGCGTGGCGCAGGAGTGCCGGGACGTGGTCTACCTGTTCACGGGCAACAGGCTGGCGCTCGGGCTGCTCATCGACGGCGTGCCCTATCGGGGCGCCCACGCGGCCTCGGGTGAACTGGGCGAGCAGCCCAACGGCAACTGGTCGGCGTTCGGGAGCGTGATCGCCTACGCGATGGCGGCCGAGCCGGGTGAGCTGAGGGCGCCGAGTGACATGGCGGAGTTCGCGTTCGAGCGCGCCAGGTCGGGGGAGCCGGCGGCGGTGGAGGCGGTGGAGCAGTTCGCGCTGAAGCTGGGCGAGGGGCTGGTCACGATCGTCAACCCGCTCGACCCCGAGATGGTGGTGATCGGCGGTGCGCTCGCGCGTGGCGGCGAGCTGCTGGTCGGCCCGATCCAGGCCTATCTCGACCGGGTCTGCCTCTACCCGCCCAAGGTGGTCGCCTCCGAGCTGGGCCGCGAGTCGATCGTGGTGGGCGCGGTACGGCTGGCGCTCAACCACGCCGACAGAACCCTCTTCTCCGTAGGGCTTTAACGCTACCGGGTTGCTTATCTCCAGGGTCGTTCACGGCCTTGGTGTCGCTTACGCCGGAATTTCTGCCTGATTTTCTATAGATTCTTTCATAAATCCTCGCTAACCTTCAGGACTGGTCAAGGAGCCTGAAGGGACGGCGGCAAGTGGAAGATCTACGCATCGGGGTCATCGGCCTCGGGCTGCGGCTCAGCCTCGCGGTGGCCGCGCACCGGCCGGGCCGTGGTTCGGTGGTCGCCGCCCTCTGTGACTCCGACCCTGCCGCGCTGAAGAAGGCCGAGGAGCGGTTCGGCTCGCCGTACCTCACTGAAGACCATCGCGACCTGCTGGAACGCGACGACCTCGACGCCGTCCTCGTCGTGACCCCGGACGACACCCACGAGCGGCTGGCCGTGGACTGCCTGGGGGCGGGCAAGGCCGTCTACCTCGAGAAGCCGATGCACATCACGGTCGAAGGGTGCGACAACATCCTGGAGACCGCGCGCAGGACCGGTACGCGGCTCTACATGGGCCACAACATGCGGCACATGGGCGTCGTGCGGCTGATGCGGGAGATCATCCAGCGGGGCGACATCGGCGACCCCAAGACCGTCTGGGTGCGGCACTTCGTCTCCTACGGCGGCGACTACTTCTTCAAGGACTGGCACGCCGACCGCCGCCAGACCACCGGCCTGCTGCTGCAGAAGGCCGCGCACGACCTGGACGTGATCCACTGGCTGGCCGGCGGCTACACCAGCCGCGTCAACGCCTTCGGCGACCTCATGGTCTACGGCGACCTGCCCCGCCGCGCCCCGGGGGTGCCCAGGCCGGAGGGGTGGCTGAAGGAGTTCGACTGGCCGCCGGCCGCGCGAAAGGACCTCAACCCGGTCGTGGACGTCGAGGACCTCTCGGTCATGAACATGCGCCTGGACAACGGCGTCATCGCCGCCTACCAGCAGTGCCACTTCACGCCCGACTACAACCGCAGCTACACCGTCATCGGCACCGAAGGCCGCCTGGAGAACGAAGGCGGTCACGTCAAGGTGTGGAACCACGGTCCCACCGGGTATCGCGCCGAAGGTGACATCACGTACAAGGTGCCCGAGACCAAGGGCTCACACGGTGGTTCCGACGAGCGGATCGTTAGCGAGTTCTGCGGGTTCGTGCGGGAGGGCGGCGTGACCGACACCTCGCCGGTGGCCGCGCGGATGAGTGTGGCCGCGGGTTACATGGCCACGATGTCGCTGCGTGACGGCGGCGTGCCGTACGACATCCCGGCCCTGGACCCCGAGCTGGTTGCCTACTTCGACCGCGGCCAGGTGGAGCGGTGAACGTCCGGCGCTGGCTGGCGGGCGAGGGTGTCTGCCGGCCCGCGGAGATCCGCACCGTGCTCGTCCCCGGCCTGAGTGACGACGAGGGCGGCCCGCGCTTCGCCGAGGAGGGCTACCGCCTCACGATCACGCGCGACGCCGCCGTCGTGGAGGCGCCCTCACCCACCGGTCTGCTGTACGGCTCCCGCACCGCCGAACAGGCGCTGGCCCGCGACGGCGAGCTGCCCGTGGGCGTGGCCGTGGACTGGCCCGACTACGAGGTACGCGGCTTCATGCTCGACGTCGGCCGCCGCTTCTTCACTCCCGGCTACATCCGCGACCTGATCGGGCACATGGGCGAGCTCAAGCTCAACGAGCTGCAGCTCCACCTCAACGACAACGGCTTCAAGAAGGACGGCGGCGGCTGGGACGGCGTCCAGGCCGCCTTCCGCCTGGCCAGCGAACGCTTCCCCGGCCTGTCGGCGGCCGACGGCGTCTACACGCGGGCCGACTGGGACTCCTTCGAGGACGTCGCCGCGGCCAACGGTGTGCGGCTGATCCCGGAGATCGACGGCCCCGCGCACTCGCTGGCCTTCACCCGCTACCGTCCCGAACTGGGCGAAGGCGACCACCTGGACCTCTCGCGGCCGGAGACGACCGCGTTCATGCTGGAGCTGTTCGACGAGTTCGTCCCGTGGTTCCGTGGTCCTGCGGTGCACTTCGGCGCCGACGAGTACTTCGCCGACCCGGGCCTGTTCCGCGACTACTTCAACACCATGGCCACCCACATCAGGTCGTACGGCAAGCAGGCCCGCGCCTGGGGCAGCTTCACCCGGATGACCGGCGACGCCGACGGCTACGACCGGGACGTGACGATCAACACCTGGGCCAACTCCTGGTACGACCCGGTCGAGGCGATCAGGGACGGCTACCCGTTCATCAACACCAACGACGAGACGCTCTACGTCGTCCCGAAGGCCGGCTACTACCACCCGGACGGGCTGGACGCGGAGTTCCTGGCCCGCGAGTGGCAGCCGCACGTCTTCCCGGGCGGCAAGTCCGTCGAACCCCGGCATCCGCTGCTGCGCGGCGCCATGTCGGCGGTGTGGAACGACATGACCGAACTCGACTACACCGAGCAGGACGTGGACCGGCTGATCAGGCCGACGTTCGCCATCCTCGCCAGCAAGATGTGGAACGGCTCGCCGTACCCGCGAGAAGGGATCTAAGTGGAAGACCTGCGCATCGGAGCCGTTGGTCTCGGTCTCCGGACGAGTCTGCACCTGGCCGCGCACCGGCCGGGCAAGGGGTCGGTGGTGAGCGCGCTGTGCGACATCGACCCGGCCGTCCTCAAGCGCCAGTCGAAGCGGTTCGAGGCCGACTTCCTCGCCGAGGACTACCGTGACCTGCTGGAACGCGACGACATCGACGCGATCATCCTGGCGACCCCGGACGACACGCACGAGCGGCTGGCGGTCGACTGCCTGGAGGCGGGCAAGGCCGTCTACCTCGAGAAGCCGATGCACATCACGGTCGAGGGCTGCGACAACATCCTGGAGACGGCCCGCAGGACCGGTACGCGGCTGTATGTCGGGCACAACATGCGCCACATGGGCGTGGTCCGGCTGATGCGGGAGATCATCCAGAAGGGCGTGATCGGCGAGCCGAAAGCCGTCTGGGTGCGGCACTTCGTCTCCTACGGCGGCGACTACTACTTCAAGGACTGGCACGCCGACCGCCGCCAGACCACCGGCCTGCTGCTGCAGAAGGCCGCGCACGACCTGGACGTGATCCACTGGCTGGCCGGCGGCTACACCAGCCGCGTCAACGCCTTCGGCGACCTCATGGTCTACGGCGACCTGCCTCGCCGCGCCCCGGACACGCCCAGGCCGGAGGGGTGGCTGCGCGAGTTCGACTGGCCGCCTACAAGCCGCCGCGATCTCAACCACGTCGTCGACGTGGAAGATGTGTCCGTGATGAACATGCGCCTGGACAACGGCGTCATCGCCGCCTACCAGCAGTGCCACTTCTCGCCCGACTACTTCCGCAACTACACGGTGATCGGCACCGAGGGCCGCCTGGAGAACTTCGGCGACAACCCCGGCGACGTGGTCAAGGTGTGGAACACCGGCCCGAGCGACTACCGGGCCGACGCCGACATCACCTACAAGATCCCCGAGGCCAAGGGCACGCACGGCGGCGCCGACCCGGGCATCATCGGCGAGTTCTGCAGGTTCGTCCGGGAGGGCGGGGCGACCGACACCTCGCCGGTGGCCGCGCGGATGAGCGTGGCAGCGGGTTACATGGCCACGATGTCGCTGCGCGACGGCGGCATGCCGTACGACATCCCGGCGCTCGACCCCGAGCTGGTGGCCTACTTCGACCGCGGGCAGTCATGACCTACCACCTCCGCTACCAGGTGCTGCCCGGCCGGGATCCGGCCAGGCTGGCGGAGTACTGCGCCGAGCACGGGATCGAGGAGGTCGTGCTCATCTACGGCTCCGAGGAACTGCACGCCGGCCATCCGGTCGGCGTCGGCGAGGACCTGTGGTTCGAGCACGTGGCCGGGGTGAAGGACGTGCTGGACACGCACGGGATCGGCGCCAGCCTGAACCCGTGGGTCACCGTCGGCCACGCCGACCGTGGCCGTACGCAGGACCTCGGCTTCGCGCCCATGATCTCGCCGCTGGGCGAGGCGGCGACGGCGACCGCCTCGTTCGCCTGCCCGGTCTGGCGCGACTGGCTGGCCGGGCACTACGGGCGTTTCTCCCGGCTGGGCTTCCGCGTGCTCTGGCTGGAGGACGACTTCCGCTTCCACAACCACGCCCCGCTGACCTGGGGCGGCGGCTTCGAGCCCGAGATGCTGGAGCGGTTCGCGCTGCTCGCCGGTGACAAGCCGACCCGCGAGGAGCTGGTCGCCGCGATCACCGCCACCGGCCCGCCGCACCCCTGGCGCGCGCTGCTGCAGCGCACCTGGCGCGAGGCGCAGCTGGAGGTCCTCGATCTGGTACGGCAGGCCGTGGCCGGCCGGGCCAAGCTCGGGCTGATGAGCTCCGGGCTGGGCGTGGCCTCGGTCGAGGGCCGGGACTGGGCGGCGTTCTTCGACCGGGTGGACGTACACCGGCCGCACTTCGCGCCGTACGGGGACGCGCCGGGGCGGCGGCTTTCGTATTCGATCGCGATGCTGGAGCTGCAGCGAGGGCTGCGGCCCGCCGGGGTGGAGGTGGCGCCGGAGATCGAGAACTGGCCCCACACCGAGTGGACCAAGTCCGACACCCAGACGTGGTCGGAGATGGTGACGGCCCGGCTGTCCGGTGCGGGCGGGTTGCTGCTGGACGTGCATCCGTTCGTGACCGGTGACCCGCAGCGCTATCCCCGGGTGGGCCGGATGTTGTCGCGGTCGCGTCCGGCCGTGGACCGGGCGTTCAGTCCGGATGTTTCGGTACATGGGGTGGGGGTGCCGTGGTGGCCCGACACCGCCGCCCACGTGTGGGGCGACGGCGGCCTCGACGGCCTGCAGGCCGACCCGCTGCGGGCGGCCGAGTACCTGCTGCCCTACGGGGTGCCCGTCCAGGCCGGGGTGGGCACGGTCAACGCCGTGTTCGGCAAGGTCGCCTGGGGTGTGCCGGCCGGCGAGGTGGAGAGGTTGCTGTCCGGCGGGCTGCTGCTCGACGGGCACGCGGCGCTCGTGCTCTCCGAGCGCGGGTTCGGGGAACTGCTCGGGGTTCGCGTGGAGGAGGTGGCCGAGCGGGACGCGCCGGCGCGGCAGCCGTACAGCATGGAGCGGGTTCTGGAGAGCGGGCGGCTGCTCAGCGTGAACGTGCAGCCCGCCGTCGCCCGGCTCGCGGCCCTGCCCGGAGCCGAGATCTGGACCGAGATCCTCACCCCGCGCGGCGAACACTGGGGCGACGGCCGCGTCGCCTTCACCAACCGCCTCGGCGGCCGCGTCGTCACCCTGGCCGCCTGCACCCCCGAGGCGCTGGGCCGCTGCGACGACGGCCAGTCACTCGCCCACCGCGCACTCCGCTACCTGAACGCGGAGTTTCCCCTGGTCACCGGTGGCCCGCACCTGCTGCCGCACCTGGCCAGGACCGGCACGGGCTGGCGCCTGGCGATCGCCAACGGCTCGGCCGACCCCGCCCGCCCCGTCGTCGACCTCGGCCAGGACGTCACCGCGACGCTCCTGACCCCGCTCGCCGAGCCCGCGCCCGTCCCCGTGCGCCGCGCGGAGGGCCGCGTGCACGTCGAAGCCGACGTTCCGCACCGGGGGTATGTGCTGCTGGAGTGGCGTTGAGGGTCCTGTCGTGGAACATCTGGGACGGCGGCCGCGCCGACCTGCCCCTCATCGTGGAGCAGGTCGCCGCCGTCGCCCCGGACGTCTTCTGCTCCATCGAGACGTACGGCGCCGCCGACACCATCCTGGGCGGCCTGCCTGGCTATACCGGGACCCGGATCACCGCCAGGGACCGGGACAACCTCTGGATCTTCAGCCGGTTGCCGGTGACGCACGTGTTCCCGCCATCGTTCGACGACTTCCGCTTCGGCGGCATCCGCGTGGCCCTGCCCGGCGTGTCCGGCCCGCAGGGGTTGTCCGGGGATTCCGGCTTGTCCGGCCATCCTGGCTTTTCTGGGGATTCCGGGTTGTTTGGCGGGGTTGAGGTCAATGTCTTCATCACCTGGCTCAACTTCTCCGAGCCCTGGCTGGGTGACGTGATCGCCTCCGGCGCTTCCCCCGAGGCGATCCGGCAGGCGGAGCAGGTGCAGCTGTCCGAGCTCAGCCGGATCGTAGGCGAGGAACTGCCCCGCCTGCTGGACGGCGACCGTTCACCGGTGGTGCTGGCCGGCGACCTCAACGTGCTGCCCGCCTCCGACTGGCCCCACCTGCGCACCACCCAGATCCTGGTGGACGCCGGATACACCGACACCTTCCGCGCCGTCTCCCAGGACCCCGGCCACACCTGGAGCACCCAGCCCGACCGCGCCCACGTGAACATCCCCGAACGCATCGACTACATCTTCGCCAAGGGCCTCGAAGTCCGGCACTCCGAAGTAGTCAGCGACCGCCTGCCCCACCACCCGCCGGGCCCGTTCTACTCCGACCACGCCGCGCTGATCACCGACCTTCACGCCTAACCTCGGAACCCCGCCAAGCCCGCGGACAGTACCAGGTGTGGATGTGACGACGCGCGCCCGGATCCGGGACGGAGACCAGCAGGCTTTCGGCGACCTGTTCGACGAGTTCGCCAAGGCCGTCTACAACCACGCCTACCGGCTGACCGGCGACTGGTCGGCCGCCGAGGACGTGGTGTCGCTGACGTTCCTGGAAGCCTGGCGGCTGCGGGAGCGGATCGAACCGGAAGGCGGTTCCCTGCGCCCCTGGCTCCTGGGCGTGGCCACCAACGTGGCCCGCAACCTGCGGCGTTCCGCCAGAAGACACCGCGACGCGATGGCCAGAATGCCCAGACCCGAGGCCGTCCCCGACTTCGCCGACGAGCTGATCGGCCGCGTGGCCGACGCCCAGCACCTGGACGACGTGCGCGAAGCCTTCGTACGGCTGCGCGAACACGAGCAGGACGTCATCGCCCTGTGCGTCGGCACGGGCCTCGACTACGCGGAGGCGGCCGAGGCGCTCGGCGTCCCCGTGGGCACGGTCCGCAGCCGCCTGTCCCGAGCCCGCAAGAAGTTGGAACTGGCCGCCACCCGCCGACAGGTAAGAGGTGACCGCGGCACCGCGGTCCGGCCCGTGAAGGAGAGCACCTGATGAACGTCTTCCCGGACGAGCGCGACCTTTCCGGCGGCCGTCACCGTGACCTGAAGGAGTTCGTGATGGCAGAGATCCAGACCCGGCCGCGCCGTAACCTGTTGCGCCCGATGATCCTGGCCCCGGTGCTGGGCGTGGCCGCCGCCGCCGCTGTGGTCCTCCCGCTGGTCCTGGGCGGCGGCACCCCCGCCCACGCCGTGGAGAAGAACCCCGACGGCACCCTCACCGTCACCATCAACGAGGCCAACGACCCCAAGGGCCTGGAGGCCAACCTCCGGGGCATGGGCTACGACGTGGTGGTCGACTTCGTGCCGCAGGGCAAGCAGTGCAGCCCGAGGAAGCGCAGCGACAGCTGGGTGCCGCGGGAGCAGTCCAAGCTCACCGTCTTCCCACCCACGGTGGACATGAGCGACGACCCCGGCTACCAGCTCGACCTCGCCAAGATCGGTCCTGGTCAGACCGGCGTGCTGATGTTCGCGGTGGGCAAGGAGGACAGGTACGTGGTGGCCGGCATCTGGGCCGGCATCTCCAACGGCCCCGTGGCCCCGTGCGAACTGGTCGACAGCGACGGCGCGCCTCTGGAGGTCGACTGACCGTACCTGTGACATAGCTCACTTGAACGGCGTTCAGGATTGAACGGTGTTCAAGTTCCGTGCCACACTCCCCACATGCAACTGAAGCGTGCGGACGTCGTGACCGGGGCGCTGGCCCTGCTCGACACCGACGGCCTGGACGGCCTGACCATGCGCAAACTCGGCGCGCGGCTGGGAGTTCAGGCCGGCGGCATCTACTGGCACTTCACCAACAAAGAGGCCCTGCTCGGCGCCATGGCCGACCGGATCGTCGGCCAGGTGACCGAAACCCCGCTCACCCCCGCCCCCTGGGACGCCCAGCTGGCGGAGATCGCCCACCGCCTGCGCCGCGCCATGCTCGCCCACCGCGACGGCGCCCGCGTGGTGGCGGGCACGTACGTGACGGAGCCGAACACCGTGCGCGGCGGCGACCAGGCCATGCGCATCCTCACCGACGCCGGCTTCCCGCTCGACCGGGCCGCCTGGGTGATCTTCACCGCCATGTACTACGTGCTCGGCCACACCATCGAGGAACAGGCCCAGCGCGAGGCCGGCGACTGGGAGCGGCGCGGCAGCGAACTGGCCGGACCCGAACTACGCCGCGCCGTCGAAGCCCTGATCACCGCCGACCCCGAAGAACGTTTCGCCTACGGCCTGGAGCTCTTCCTCGACGGTGTACGCCTGCGGCTGGCCGAGGCCCAGGAATGATCCCCAAGATCAAGCGGGCCAAGGGCCGCCGCCCCCTGCCCTTGAAAGTCCGCGCCAACGTCCAGCTGAGCCCATCCTTCAACCGCCTGACCCTGGGCGGCCCCGCCCTCGCCGACTTCACCAGCCCCGGCCTGGACCACGGCGTCCGCCTGTTCTTCCCACGCGAAGGCCAGCCCGCCCTGTGGCTGCCCAGCTTCAAGAACGACGCCTGGATGCCGGAAACCCTGCTGCAGCCCGCCTCCCGCCGCCCGTGGGTCCGCAACTACACCATCCGCGACCACCGCCCCGACCAGCAGGAACTCGACATCGAGTTCGCCCTGCACGGCGACGAGGGCCCCGCCTCCGCCTGGGCCGCCCGCGCCCGCCCCGGCGACCCGGCGGGCATCATGGACGAGGGCTACACCTACCTCCCACCCGACGGCGCCGACCGGCAACTGCTGGTAGGCGACGAGAGCGCCCTCCCCGCGATCCTCTCCATCCTGGGTACGGCTTCCGCCGGCCTTACCGGGCAGGTGTTCCTGGAAGTTCCGCTGGCCGGTGACATCCGTGGCGACATTGTTTGTCCGGCGGGGGTGCAGGTGACCTGGCTGTCCCGCGACGGCGCCGCCACCGTCCCCGGCGCCCTTGCCCTTCAAGCCGTCAAGGATGCCCCTGACCTGGGCAAGCCTTCTTACGCCTGGATCGCCGGCGAGTCGAAACTGGCCACCGGCGTACGCCGCCACCTGGTCAACGAACGGCACATCGAGAAACGGGACATCGCCTTCATCGGCTACTGGCGCCACGGCCGCCCCAGCCCCGGCTGACCAGCCCTCCTCACATGACCACCGTCGAGCCGGCGAGGCTGGCCCGGGTTCGGCCACCTTTCAGGGTGGGCCCACCGTGCTGGCCAGATGAGGGTGGGGTCCAGCTCGCTGGCCACCTAGCTGGGTAACGGGTGGGCCTTAGGAAGGCTGTCCGAGCGGAGCGAGGTCCGACAGGGGTCGGGCCCCCGGCCCGACTGGGAGAACGCGCGGAGCGTAGCGGAGCTCGATGCCTTTAGGGGTTGCGTTCTGCTTGCTGGGGGTCTTTTTCGAGGTTGGGGAAGGGGGAGGGTTCCGGTACGGCCGCGCCCAACTGCCGGGGCAGGCCGGGCTTCTCGGCTTCCTGGGCGGAGGCCACGGCTGCGGCTGCCGCTTCTGATGCCTTGGCCACTTCCTCGTCGGCCGCAGAAGCGTCCGTGATCTCGTCTCGGGTGGCGGCCGAGCGGGGCAGGGCTTCGGTGAAGGCCTTGGACACGCCCTGCAGCGCGGAGGTCACCTCGCTGGGGATGACCCAGAGGGTGTTGCCCTCGCCCTGCGCGAGCTGCGGCAGCACCTGGAGGTACTGGTAGGCGAGCAGCTTGGGGTCGGGGTCGTTGCGGTGGACGGCCTGGAAGACCTGGTCGATGGCGCGGGACTGGCCTTCGGCTTCGAGGATGGCGGCGGTGCGCTGGCCTTCGGCTCGGAGGATGCGGCCCTGCTTGTCGCCTTCTGCGGTGAGGATCTGGGACTGGCGCTGGCCTTCGGCGGTGAGGATGGCGGCCCGCTTGTCGCGTTCGGCCCGCATCTGCTTCTCCATCGCGTCCTTGATGGTCTTGGGCGGGTCGATCGCCTTGATCTCGACCCGGTTGACGCGCAGGCCCCATTTGCCGGTGGCCTCGTCGAGGACGCCGCGTAGCTGGCTGTTGATGGTGTCGCGGGAGGTGAGGGTCTTCTCCAGGTCCATGGAGCCGACGACGTTGCGGAGGGTGGTGACGGTGAGCTGTTCGACGGCCTGGATGTAGTTGGCGATCTCGTAGGCGGCCGCGCGTGGGTCGGTGACCTGGAAGTAGAGGACGGTGTCGATCTCGACGACGAGGTTGTCCTCGGTGATGACCGGCTGGGGACGGAAGGAGACGACTTGTTCCCGCAGGTCGATCATCGTGTAGACGCGGTCGACGTAGGGGATGACGAAGTTGAGTCCGGGTTTGAGGGTGCGGTGGTACCGGCCGAGCCGCTCGACGTTGCGGGCCCTCGCCTGCGGCACGATGCGTACCGCTTTGAGTACCGTGATCACCGCGAAGAGGGCGATGACCAAGCCGACGATCAGCAGCTCCATATGATCACTCCCGGGGATAGACGAGGGCGGTGGCGCCCTCGATCTCGATGACGTCGACGGTCGCCCCGGTGGGGATGACCAGCGTTTCGTCATAGGCGCGTGCGGACCATTCCTCGCCACCGATGCGCACTCTGCCGTCGCGGCCGGTGACCTCGGAGATCACGTACGCGGGCTTGCCGACCAGCGCCTCCACGCCGAAGCGCTTGAGCTGGGGCTGGCGTATATGCCGCATGGCGATGGGCCGGACCGTGAACAGCCCGGCCGCCGACGACAGGGTGAAGACGAGCAGTTGAAGCGGAATGGGCAGGCCTAGTGCCGCTGTGGCGGCGGTCAGGAGAGACGCGACGCCGAGGATGCCCAGAGCGGCCGTGAGGGTGAAGATCTCCGCCACGCCGAGCACGACGGCGAGGATTATCCAGATAACCCAATCTTCCATGCGTTGGCCCTCCTGACAGGTAAACGGGCCTAGGTCTGCATCGTGTTCCCTCTCCTACCGTAAACCTGGAGCGGGCGCTTGTTGCACCCATCCGCCGTCGGATGCCGGATCGTGAAGTGCGCTGCCCAGCTGCCATTTCTCCCAGGAAAGCTGCCAGAAGCCCCAGCCGTTGTTCCATTCGAGGGGGCGGTCGGTGCCGGTGATGCTGACGGGGTCGCCGCGCAGGGAGTTCGCGAAGAACCATGCTGCCTGGTCAGGGCGGGAATTGATGCAGCCGTGGCTGACATTGGCCCGGCCCTGGGCCCAGACGTTGTTCTTCGCGTGCACGTATTCGCCGGAATTCGAGATGCGCACGGCGTGGTCGATCATCAGGTCGTAAAAACCTGGATCGCCTTTTTTCCGTCCTGGGGACACCATGCGCACCGGGTTTCCCTTGTCCATCGTGAGATGGACTCCGCTGGTGGTGGTGTATTCGCGGGTGGTGGCCATGCCGGCGCTGATGGCCATGTTCTGGACGACCTGGCCGTCGCGCCTGACCACCATCTGGTGGGTGCGGGTGTCGACGGTGCTGGTCTGCTTGCGGCCGACGGTGAAGGAGAGCGTGTGGTCGGCGGTGCCGAAGACGCCGGGGGACGGGCGGACGCCGGTCAGGTGGGCGGTGAAGGTGACCTTCTGCCGGGCAGGCCAGTAGTGGCTGGTGCGATAGACGGCCTGGGTGTCGCCGGTCCAGCGCCAGGCGCCCTCGACCGGCTTGGCGGCGGTGACCTCCAGCGCCCGCTCGACGGCGGCCTTGTCGCGGACGGGGCCGTCGAAGGTGACGATGATCGGCATGCCGACGCCGACCTCCTCGCCGGGCAGCGGGGAGACCGAGGAGACGCCGAAGGGGCGTCCGGCGGCGCGGGTGCGGAAGCGGCCCATGGCGATCGACGAGGGACCGGAGGCGGTGGCTGCGGTCGCGGTCACCGCGTATTCGGTGTCGGGTTCCAGCGCCCAGTTGGAACGCCAGGTGGTGCCTCCCGGGTCGAAGGCGCCGGGCACCGGGCGGCCCGCGGCGTACGCGAGGACCTGGCGCAGCGTGCCGCCTCCGGCCTTGACCACGAGACCGCGGTCGGGCCGGGCGCGGTCGGTGTCGAAGGCCGGAAAGGTGGTGATGACCGGGGGCGCGGCCGCGGGGGTGTCGGCCGTGACCGAGGAGCACCCCACGACCGTGAGCAGGACGACGAGACAGAACGCCGCGGCAAGCCGCATCTCACTCCTGGAATCCTGGGGGCGGGGGCCTCCAAGGGTAGCGGTGAGTCACGGTTTGAGCACGTCAAGTCACCTACCGGACAGTTCCGGAAACCTCCCCCAGGCCGATCCCACCGGCGGTGGCGGTGATCGTCACCGTGTCGCCGTCCTCCAGGAACGTGCGCACCGACCCGTCGGGCAGCTTGATCGGCTCGGTGCCGTTCCAGCTCAGCTCCATGAGCGAGCCGCGCTGGCCGGGCTCGGGCCCGGAGATCGTGCCGCTGCCGTAGAGGTCGCCGGTCCGCAGCGCCGCGCCGTTCACGGTCATGTGGGCGAGCATCTGGTCCGGCGTCCAGTACATGCTCCGGTACGGCGGCCGCGCCACCACAACCCCGTTGAGCAGCACTTCCAGCTCGATGTCCAGCCCCCAGTCACCCTGCCTGCGCAGATAATCCAGCGGCGCAGGATCCTGCGAACGCCCGGGCACCCGGGGCAGCGCCTCCAGCGGCGTCACCCACGGCGAGATCGAGGTGGCGAACGACTTGCCGAGGAAGGGCCCGAGCGGCTGCGCCTCCCAGCCCTGGATGTCGCGGGCGCTCCAGTCGTTGAGCAGCGTCACCCCGAACACGTGGTCCTCGAACGCCCCGGCCGGCGCCCCCATCGCGGACGGCACGCCGACCACGAAGCCCAGCTCGGCCTCGATGTCGAGTTTGGCGCACGGCCCGAACACCCCGGCCCGCAACTGCCCGCTCGGCCGCGTGACCGGCGTGCCCGAGACCACCACGGTCCCCGAGCGACCGTGGTAGCCGACGGGCAGGTGGCGCCAGTTGGGCAGCAGCGCCTCCGCGTTCGGCCGGAACATCTTGCCCATGTTGGTGGCGTGGTCGACCGAGGCGTAGAAGTCGACGTAGTCGGCGACCTCGATGGGGAGGTGGAGCGTGACCTGGTCGAGCGGGATCAGGTGCGGCTCGGCCAGCGAGAGGTCGTCGGTCAGCTTGGTCTGGATGAGCGCGCGGGTGTCGTGCCAGGCGTGCCGCCCGCGGGCCATGAAGGCGTTGAGGCTGCCGGTGGCGAACACCTCGTCGTGCAGAAAAGCGGACAGGTCCAGGACACGGTCCTCGTAGCGCACCCCCACGCGCGGGGCCTCGCCCTGGCGGGAGAACACCCCATAGGGCAGGTTCTCGACGCCCCACCTACGCTCCGTCACTGATCACTCCTAGTGTCTTGAGGTCGTCGATGGGCGTGCTGGTGCTGCACGAGCCGTAGCTGACGAGTAGTTCACGGGCGCGCTTCGCGCTCTCCTCCGGTACGGCCAGCGCCAGCCGTACCAGGTGGCCGACGTCCGTCGTGCGCAGGACGGGCACCGGATCGCGGTGCTCCACCGCCTCGCAGACGGCGAGCACCAGGTTGAGGAAGCCGTGCCGGTCGACGCCGAGCGCGGGGTCGAAGTGGCGTACGGCGTGGTGGAGCCCGGCCGTGGCCTTGAACGGGATGTCGTTGTCCACGCAGTGGGCGATGAAGGCGCCCAGGTGTTCGGCGGGCGGGAAGGCGTCGGCCGTGGCCCCGCCGCAGCGGACCTTGAGACCGGCGCCCTCGGGCAGGCCGGTGACCTGGGATCGGGGCGGCACCTCGATGAACAGGCGGACGCCGTCGGGCAGGTCCAGGCGGGCGGCCTGCTCGGGCGGCAGCCGTACCTCCACGAAGTCGATGGGGAGGTCGGCGAAGGCGGGCAGGTCGTCGGTGTCGAGGATCAGGCCCATGCGGTTGGGGCGGGGCTCGGCGCGGCGCAGCGTGTCGAGGCGGGAGGCGGGACACAGGAAGCGGTGGGTGAGCAGGGGGCTGGCCGCTTCGAGGTCGCGCTGGTGGCGGGCGAGGGCCTCGTCCATGTGCAGCGAGGTCGGCGGGAACAGGCCGGCGTCGTCGACGAGGGCGGTGAACAGGGAGTTCATCGTGCCCAGGTCCAGGCGTAGCCGGGGTCCTCACATGACAGCGCGCCCTGGCCGAGGTCGAGCGGGCGGAAGGTGTCGACCATGACGGCCATCTCGCTGGTGTGGGTGGCGCCCGCTTCGATGACCGCTTCGACGGCGCCGGGCTGCGGGCCGTGGGTGAAGCCGGCCGGGTGCAGGGAGATCGAGCCGACGTCGATGCCGGAGCCCGCGCGGGCGGAGTAGTCGCCGCCGACGTAGAACATGAACTCGTCGGAGTCCACGTTGTGGTGGTTGTAGGGGATCGGCACCGCGTCGGGGTGGAAGTCCAGCGGCCTCGGCATGAACGAGCAGACCACGAAGCCGGGGCCCTCGAACGTCTGGTGCACGGGCGGCGGCGCGTGCGTCTTCTTCACGATCGGCTCGAAGTCGTTGATGTGGAACGCGTAGGGGTAGAGGTAGCCGTCCCAGCCGACCACGTCGAACGGGTGGTTGCGGTAAACGAGCCTGGTCAGCCCGCCCCTGGTGCGGACGAGGACCGGCACCTCCTCGCCTTCTGCGGTGAAGGGCTCCTGCGGGGTGCGCAGGTCGCGCTCGCAGTAGGGGGCGTGCTCCAGGAACTGGCCGTACTGCGACAGGTAGCGCTTGGGCGGCCTGATGTGCCCGGAGGCCTCGATGGCCAGCACGTTCACGGTGCCGGACGGCACCCACCGGTGGATGGTGCCGGTGGGGATGACGACGTAGTCGCCCTCTCCGGCCTCGATGACGCCGTAGGTGGACTCGAAGCGCACGTTGCCGCTCTGGATGTAAACGCACTCGTCGCCCATGGAGTTGCGGTAGAGCTCGCTGGGGCGGTCGCTGGTGGCGTACGACAATCGGACGTCGCCGTTGGCCGACAGCAGCATGCGGCCGGTCACCAGGTCTCCGGCTGAGGCGAGGTCCTGGGTGCGGAAGTGGCGGGGGGAGAGCGGCAGGTTCGGGCTGGTCGTGGCGGGCAGGAGCGGTTCGACCGCCTCGGCCTTGACGATCGCGGTGGGCAGGTAGCGGTGGTAGAGCAGGGAGGAGTCGGATGAGAAGCCCTCTTCGCCCATGAGCTCCTCGGCGTACAGGCCGCCGTCCGGGCGCCGGAACTGCACGTGGCGCTTCCTGGGTACCTCGCCTACGAGCCGGTAGTACGGCATCTCTCTCAACTCCGTCCGGTTATCGGACACTTATGTCCTCTATGTGTAACTACCGTCCTTCATGGCGGGCCGTACTGTCAACCGAGCGCGGCGGCGAGTTCCCTGGCGGCCGTCACCACGCGCGGACCCGTGCTTTCGGCGAGTCCGCCGAAGCTCACCACCCCCACGGACGCCTCCAGCCACGGCAGTCCGGTGACCGGCGCGGCGACGCCGCGGGCGCCCTCCTGGAGCTGGCCCTCCGTCACCTGATACCCGGTGTTGCCGCCGCGCATCGCGAGGATGGCCTGGCCCGCCGCGCCCTTGGCCAGCGGGTGCCGCGAGCCCTCGCGGTAGGCCACGTGCAGGTCGGTCCAGGACGGCTCGACGACCGCGACGGCCAGCCCGTCGTCGCCCTCGGCCACGGTCAGG
The DNA here is from genome assembly GCF_014203235.1 of Nonomuraea endophytica. GTDB lineage: Bacteria > Actinomycetota > Actinomycetes > Streptosporangiales > Streptosporangiaceae > Nonomuraea > Nonomuraea endophytica. The sequence continues at coordinate 96,568 of NZ_JACHIN010000016.1, forward strand.
TGCGCGGTGGCTCCCACCTCCTCGGCCAGCCGCCGCAGCGTCGGCAGCGCCGCCGCCCTCAGCAGCGGTTGTACGGCCTGCGCCAGCACCAGCACCCCGAAGCCGAGGTGCACCCGCCCTTCGGCGTCCCGGCGCGCGAACCCTTCGTTCATCAGCGTCGTGACCAGCCGGTAAACCACCGGCCTGCTCAGCTCCAGCGAGGCGGCAAGCTCGGTGGGTGTGCGGCCCCCGTGCCCGTCGGCGAGCAACCGGAGCAGGCGGAGCCCGCGCTCCAGGGTCTGGGCGGATTCTGCGGCCATGCAGTTGATTATGCGTGGTGCTGGTGTGACGCTCCGCACCGAAGCGGGTACGTACCCGGTTAGTCGGACCGGGGGGTAAATATGCGGCAAATGTGGCTTGTCCTGATCGGCGGGCTGGCTATCTGTGCGTTGATCCCCGCTCTGCCTTCGGTCGGGGAGCGTGCCTCCTCCCTGATCCGGAGTAACGGAATGGCCCCGCCCCGGACATCCGAGCCCGGCCTGCTGGTCGAGACCACCTTCTACGCCACCCAGGGCATCGAGGTCGGCGAGCGGGTCCTGCCCTTCGACGAGCAGGCCCAGATCCGCCCCAAGGAGGTGGCGCCGGGCGTCCGGGTGGACGAGGGCGGCAGCCTGCAGGGCAAACCGCTGCGACCCGGCACCTTCTCCTCGCCGATCGAGCTCTGCCGCGGGCGGACCTGCGTCGAGGACACGATCACGCTCATCGTCTATCGGAACGTTCCATGGGCGCCGGGCAACCTCACCTTCCCCGGCAAGGTCGGGGAGCCGATGAACGGCGAGATCTCGATCAACGGGGGCCCGTCCGGCGTCCTGCCCACCTTCACCGTGACCGACTACGACAACCTGCCGGAGGGTGTGAGCATCGGCCCCGACGGCCATGTCGGCGGCGTCCCGGCCGCGAGCGGGCACTTCGAGATCCCCGTGCGCATCTGCGTGGCGGGCAACTGCGCGGGCGTCGTGGTGAAGATGATCGTGGTCTGAGGGCCTTGCGGCGGGCGGTGCCGAACGGCCACGGTGGTGGCATGAAATCGGTCATCGTGGTCGGAGCGGGTATTTGGGGTGCGTCGCTGGCATTGCGGCTGGCCGAAACGGGCTGGCGGGTGACGCTGATCGAACAGCACAAACCCGGGCACGTACGGCAGGCCAGCGCGGGCGAGACCCGGCTGCTGCGCGCCGCGCACGGCGACGACGAATGGTACGCCCGGTTCTTCTGGCAGGCGCTCGACGGATGGCGCCGCCTGGAGGAAAAGGCCGGTGAGCAGCTCTACCACGAGGCCGGGATGATGTGGCTGGCCCAGGATCCCGACGGATGGGAGCAGGCCAGCGCCCGGGTGCTGAAGAACCTGGACATCCCCTGCGAGGTGCTGGAGCCCTCCGACGGGAGCAGGTTCTTCCCCGAGTTCCGGCCCGACGGGCTCAGCTTCCTGCTCTGGGAGCCGAAGGCCGGGGTAGTCAGGGCGCGGCGGGCCACGCAGGTGACGGCGGCGCTGGCCGTACGGGCCGGGGCGGAGCTCGTCAGGGCGCGGGCGCTGCCCTCGGACGGCGGGGTGGTGATCGACGGGCGGACGCTCACCGCCGACCGGGTGGTCTGGGCGACGGGGGCGTGGATGCCGGAGCTGTTCGAGGCGCCGCTGACCGTCACCAAGCAGGACACGCTGCACTTCGCGGTGCCGAGCGAGTGGACCGTGCCGGGGATGCCGGCCTTCGTGGACTACAGCGCCTCCTTCTACGGGCACGGCGACGTGGACGGGGTGGGGATGAAGGCCACCTCCGACGTGGAGGGCGAGCCGTACGAGCCGGAGCACGGCCCGCGCACCGTGGACGCCGCCGGCGTGGAGCGGGCCAGGACGTATCTGGCACGCAGGTTCCCGTCGCTGGCCGATGCGCCGGTGCTGTTCAGCCAGGTCTGCCAGTACGCGCTCACGCCCGACGCGGAGTGGATCATCGCCGAGACCGCGCCTGGCGTGTGGCTGCTGGGCGGGGACTCCGGGCACGGGTTCAAGCACGCGCCGGCGCTGGCCGCGTACGTGGCCGGGGTCCTGGACGGCGAGCACGCCCCCGACGCCCGCTTCGGACTGGGCGAGCGGGTGCCGACCAGAGGCCTGCGGACCAGCGGAGAGTCCAGGTAAGGCCAGCCCTACCAGCGCTTCGGGGGAGTGCGGGGCAGATCGGGACGGTGAGCGCGGCGGACACTTCGGGGAGGAACTCGGGAAGGAACGAAGATGTCTGCTCCGCACTCCGTCCGCACCGCCGCGGGCCTGTGGCTCACCGCGGTCGCGCTCGGCGCCGTCGAGACCGCGATCGCCGTCAGCGGCCTGCTCATCAGCGGCGAGGCGAGCGTGGGCGAGCTCGCCGGGGGCCTAGGCCTGCGCCTGGCGATCTACGCCGCCGCGATCTACCTGGCGCTCGCCCTGCGCAGGGGCAAGAACTGGGCCAGGCTCACACTGACCGCGACCCTGGGCGTGTTCGGCACGATCTCGCTGGTCATCGAGCCGATCCGGTATTTCATGGCCGGTGGCGGCCTGTCCGCAGCGCTGTACTCGGCCGACGCGGCCGGCCTCGCCATGGGCGCGAGCCGGGTGCTCCACCTGGCCGCGGTACTGGGGGCGGTGACGCTGATGTTCCAGCGGAGCGCCAACGACTACTTCGCGGGGAACTCCGGCGCCCGCAGGTTGCGTACACCCGGTGAGAGAAGGGCCGCGGCCGTCGACACCACGACCACGCCCGCGCAGACCAGCATGGCCGACCTCGCGTCGACCATGACCGCCAGGCGGCCCGCCAGCAACAAGCCGAGCGGCCCGAACATCAACGACCCCAGCGCGTCGTAGGCACTCACCCGCGACAGCGCCTCGGGCGGCACCTCCCGCTGCAACGTGGTCTGCCACAGCACGCCGAACACGTCGAAGCAGATCCCGAGCAAGAAGGCCCCCGCCACCACCACCCACAGCGGCGCGTCCACCCCCAGCAGCAGGTACGGCAGCGCCGAAGGGAAGCACAGCAGCGTGGCGATCAGGATGGGCCGCTTGGGCCGCAGCCGCAACGCCACCACCACACCGACCAGCGTGCCCACGGCCTCCCCGGCGAGCACGGCCGACCAGGCGCCCGCGCCGCCGAGATGCTCCTTGGCCAGCAGCGGCCCCAGCACCCCGTGGGCCGCCTGCAAGGCCATGATCATGATGGAGAACTGGGCGACGACCACCCACAGCCACTGCCGGGATCTGAACTCCGTCCACCCGTCCTTCAGGTCGCGCAGCACCGAGGGCCGCGCGGCGCCGGTACGCACGTGCGGCGGCAGGCGGAGGAACTGGATCAGCAGCCCGGAGACGCCGAACATCAGCCCGCTCACCGCCAGCGCCCAGGCGCCGCCGACCAGCGTCACGGTGATGCCGCTGAGCACCGCCCCGGCCACGCGGGAGGTGTTGGCGCCCAGGCCGAGCAGGGCGTTGCCGGTCTGCAGCCGTTCGGCGGGCACGACCTCGGGGATGATGCCGGTGAGGGCGGGGAAGAGCACAGCCATCGCGATCCCGCCGAGGGCGGCGGCGGTGGCCAGCGCTGGCAGGGGAGTCCAGCCGGTGAACAGCATCGCGGCCAGCGCGGCGTAGGCGGCGCAATTGACCCACTCGCCGGTCATCATGACCAGCTGCCGGGGGAAGCGGTCCGCGATCACCCCGCCGACCAGCATGAACAGCACCATCGGCAGCGACTGGGCGGTCAGCACCACCGACAGCGTGGACGCGTCGGCCCCCGGCAGCCCGAGCACGCCGAACGCCAGCGCCACCGGCGCGAAGGCGCTGCCGAGGACCGAGATGGTCCTGGCCGACAACAGGAGGGTGAAACGGTGATCCCGGAGAAGCCCGAGATCCTGGCGGAAGCTCTGCACTCGCGCCATTGTTCCGCCTGCCTGCGACATTTCTGTCGGCGGGTAACAAGACCGGCTTTGGAATGTGCAGGCGATTGGCAAGAAACGCGGTGCTATCTACCGTAATTTTCTGGATCGTGAGCGTGCTGATACAGCGAGTCGCCCGGTGGGCCAGGGAGATTCCCGACGCGCCCGCCTACACCTTCGTCGACTATCTGGGCGACGGGGGATGGCACACGCTCACCTGGCGGCAGGTGGACCGCAGGGCCCGCGCGCTGGCCGTACGCGTGCGGGAGCTGGCCGGGCCCGGTGACCGGGTGGCCATCCTCGCGCCCCAGGGGCTCGACTACGTCGTGGCCATGATCGGGACTCTCTACGCCGGGGTCGTCGCGGTGCCGTTGTTCGCGCCCGACCTGCCCGGCCACGCCGAGCGGCTGGCCCGCGCCTACACCGACGCCGAGCCCGCCCTCGTGCTCACGACCACGCCCGCGCTGCCCGGTGTGCGGGCCTTCGTGGACGGCGGGGCCGTGCTCGCCGTGGACACCGTCTCCGACCTGCTCGCCGACGAGTGGGACGAGGCGGCGCTCGGCCCGGACGACCTGGCCTACCTGCAGTACACCTCCGGCTCCACCCGGCAGCCCACCGGCGTGGAGATCACCCACGGCAACGTGGAGGCCAACGCCCTGCAGCTCTGGGAGGCCTTCGACGCCACGCCGCGCACCTCCGTCGCCGCGCTCTGGCTGCCGCTCTTCCACGACATGGGGCTGATCGCCACCATCGCGCTGCCCATCGTCGGCGGCAACCAGGTGGCGTTCATGGACCCGGTGGCCTTCGTCATGCACCCGGTGCGCTGGCTGCGGCTGCTCAGCGAGTTCCACGACGTCTACACCGGCGGGCCCAACTTCGCCTACGAATACACCGCCGCGCGGGTGAGCGAGGCCGACAAGGACGGGCTGGACCTGTCCGGGGTGCGGGTCATGCTCAACGGCGCGGAACCGGTCAGGCCAGGCACCGGCGCCGCCTTCCACGCCGCGTTCGCGCGCTGCGGGCTGCGGCCGCAGGCCCACACTCCCGCGTACGGCCTGGCCGAGGCCACCGTGTTCGTCTCGGCCGTCGGCTGTGACGAGGTCGCCAAGGTCACCGAGTTCGACCGGGAGGCGCTCGGGGAGGGGCGGGCGGTGGCGTACACGTCGGGGGGCAAGAGCACGCTCGTCTCCTGCGGACGCCCGACCGGGCAACGGGTCCGCGTGGACGCCCCGGACGGGCACGTCGGCGAGATCCGCGTCCAGGGGCCGAACGTCGCCCGTGCCTACTGGCGCGACCCCGAACGCAGCGCCGAGGTGTTCGGGTCGGGCTGGCTGCGCACCGGCGACCTCGGGGTCATCCACGAGGGTGAGCTCTACGTGACCGGGCGGATCAAGGACCTGATCATCGTCGACGGGCGCAACCACTACCCGCAGGACATCGAGGCCACCGTTCAGGAGGCGTGCGAGGCGGTGCGGCGCGACCACGTGGCGGCGTTCGCGGTGCCGGGTGAGTTGGGGGAGCGGGTGGTCGTGGTGGCCGAGCGGTCCCGGCGGGGGCTGGAGGCGGAGCCGTCCGAGGTGGCCAGGCTCGTGCGGGCCGCCGTGGCCAGGACGCACGATCTGGCCGTGCACGACGTGGTGCTGGCGGCGGCGGGAGCCGTACCGAGGACGTCCAGCGGGAAGATCGCGCGGCGGGCCTGTCTTCAGGCCTACCTGGAGGACGCCTTTGTTTGAGTCGGCCGGGCGGATCGTCTATCGCGGCAGGTGGACGCTGCTGGTGCTGAGCCTCGCCCTGGCGGTGCTGGCCGCGCCGTTCGGCATGGAGCTGTTCGGGCGGATGGTGGACGGTGGGTTCGACGACCCCAAGGCCGACTCGACCACGGCCGCGCGCTGGAACGACGTCTGGTACAGCGGCAACTCGCCCGACGTGGTCGTCCTCTATCGGCATCCGAAGGTCAAGGTCGCCGACCCGAGGTTCAAGAAGGCGGTGCACGACTCGCTGCGCCGCCTGCCCGCCGCCCACGTGCGCAAGCTCGCCACCTACTGGACCACCGCCTCCCCCCGGATGGTCTCGAAGGACGAGCATTCCACCTACGCGCTGATCACCCTGCGCGGCGGCCCGCAGACCAAGCAGCGCGCCTACGCCGAGGTCAAGGACCGCCTCGCCGTCGAGAACCTCCAGGTCAAGGTGGGCGGCTCGGTGCCCCTGGTCAAGGAGCTCAACGACCAGACCGGCCGCGACCTGGCCAGGGCCGAGGCCATCTCGATGCCGGTGCTGCTCGTGCTGCTGGTGATCGTCTTCGGCAGCCTGGTCGCCGCGGGGCTGCCGCTGCTGGTCGGGCTGCTGTCCGTGCTCGGCGCGCTGGCTCTGCTGCGGCTGCTGACCGAGGTGACCGAGGTCTCCGTCTTCTCGCTCAACGTCGTCACCATGCTCGGGCTGGGGCTGGCGATCGACTACTCGCTGTTCGTGCTGAGCGCCTTCAGGGAGGAGGTACGGCAGGGCGCCACCAACGAGCAGGCCGTCGTGCGAACGATGGCCACGGCCGGGCGGACCGTGGCGTTCTCCGGGCTCACCGTGGCCACGTCCTTGCTGGGGCTGCTGCTGTTCCCGCAGATGTTCCTGCGTTCGATCGGGCTCGGGGCGGCGGCGGTGGTGCTCGTGGCCATGTTGTCGGCGCTCGTGGTGCTGCCCGCGGTGCTGGGCGTGCTGGGGCGGCGGGTGGACGCGGTGCGGGTGGTCCCGGTCTTCACCGGAAACGGCACCTTCTGGCGGGGCATCGCAGCCAGTGTCATGAAAAAGCCGGGTATTTATCTCGTTGGGGTGATGGCGGTGCTGGTGGCGTTGGCGCTGCCGTTCGCCCACGTGAAGTTCGGCAACGTCGACCACCGCGTCCTGCCCGCCGCCGCCGAGTCCCGCCAGGTCGCCGAGGCCGTCGACCGCGACTTCGCGCGCAACTCCATGGCCGCCATCGACGTGCACGTCCTCATCGAACGCCACTTCTCCGGAAAGCCCGCCGCCCCCGGACCCGTGGGCCATGGCTACACGCCCGTCTCCGGCGTCACCCCCGTCAGCCCGCTGGACGCGAAGCCGTTCGCCGACCGCATCGACGCCCTCGACGGCGTCACCGGCGTCGACCTGGCCGGAGTCTCCCAGGCCAACGGCGCCGTCCGCCTGTCGGTCCGCTATGACGCCGACCCCATGTCCGCGCGCGCCCAGCAGATCGTCACCCTGATCAGGTCCATGGCCCCCGAGCCCAACATGCGCGCCGCCGTCGTGGGCGGACCCACCGCCGCGCAGATGGACCTGATGGCCAGCCTCACCGCCGTCCTGCCGTGGATGGCGCTGGTCGTGGGCGGAGTGACGTTCGTGCTGCTGTTCATGGCGTTCGGCTCCGTGGTGCTGCCCCTGAAAGCTCTGCTCATGAACGTCCTGTCCATCGGCGCGTCCTTCGGCGTCATCGTCTGGGCCTTCCAGGACGGACACCTGGCCGGCGCGCTCGGCTTCACCCCGACCGGGACCATCGAGGCGACCGTGACCGTGCTGATCCTGGCGGTGGTGTTCGGGCTGTCGATGGATTACGAGGTGTTCCTGCTGTCCAGAGTGCGTACGGAGTGGCTGCGCACTCAGGACAACGCTGCCGCTGTGGCCCTCGGACTGGAGAAGACCGGCGGGATCATCACCAGTGCTGCCCTGCTGCTTCTTGTGGTGATCGGGGCGTTCTCCACGGCCGGGATCACGATCGTGAAGCTGCTGGGCGTGGGGATGTTCGCGGCCATCGTGGTGGATGCCACCTTGGTACGGGCGTTACTGGTGCCGGCGACGATGCGCCTCATGGGCGGGGCCAACTGGTGGCTGCCCCGCTGGCTCCACTCCCTCCACACCCACCTCCTCAACCCCCACACCACGATCAGCGGTGGGTCTGCCGTAGCGGTGGTGGGGGTTGAGGGGGCGCGGCCGCGTGCTCTTGGCGCCGGGTCGGTGGGTCGGGACGGTGGTGGAGTTCGGCACTCTGGTACGGCGGGCAGCGCGGGTGATACGGGTGATACGGGTGATACGGGTGATGCGGCGTCGGCTCGGGTTATCCGGCCCAATCCCGACGGGCCCGGGTGGTACTGGGAGAGCGCTCCGGGTGAACGGGCTGCCGAGGGTGGGGTGAGTGGGCGGGTGGTGTTCGGGGCCGATACCGACCCTGAGCCCGTGGCGGCCGAGCACGAGCCGGAGCCGCCGGCCCAGCACGTGGTGAACCCCCGGGTGGCCGGGCGTGGGCCGTTGCGGAAGTTGCCCTACTCGCGGAGGGAGGTTCCGGCGCCTGCCGAGGATGGGGAGATCGGGTGGGTCAAGGTTACGGCCGGCCGTACCAGGGTGGTCAGGGCTGTGCCGGGTGGGTGGGTTTGGGCGGAGGTTGAGTCGTGACGGTCGCGGCCACCCGGGTGGAGGGGGCCTGGGCCGGGGTGTTCGGGGTGGTGGGGCTGGCGGGGTTCGTGACGACGCTGGACAACACGGTCGTGACGGTCGCGGTGCCCACGATGCAGAGGGAACTGGGGGCGCGGCTGGCGGCCATGGAGTGGGTGGCCACGGGGTATGTGATCACGTTTGCCGGGTTGATGCTTGCCGGGGGACGGCTGGCGGACCTCTGGGGGCGGCGACGGGTGCTGGTGGCGGGGATGGCGGTGTTCAGCGCCGCTTCGCTGGTCGCGGGGTTGGCCGGGGCCGTGGAGGTGCTGGTGGCGGCTCGGGTGGTGCAGGGGGTGGGGGCGGCGATGGTGCTGCCCGCCACGTTGGCTGTGCTGGCGGGAGTCGGGGAGCGGCGGCGGTCGGCGGGGATCGCGGTGTGGATGGCCTCCGGGGCGGCGGCGCTGGCGCTCGGGCCGGTGGTCGGCGGGTATCTGAGCGAGCACGCGCACTGGGGGTGGGTGTTCCTGATCAACGTGCCGTTGGGGGCTGCGGTGATCGGGCTGGCGCTGGTGACTCTGCCCTTGGACCCTCAACCCGCAGCCCGTTCCCACTCGGCCTCCCACCCCCGCTCCGGGTCGCGCTCGCCCTCCGCCTCCCGCTCCGGGTCCTGCCCGCACTCCGGGTCCCGCTCGCACGCCGGGTACCGCTCGGATTCCGCCTTCCGTTCTGGCTTCGGCCTCCGCGATGGGGTCGTCAGGGTCAGGGGTGGGTTCGGGGGTGGGGGTTGGGGGCGGGTTTGGGTGGGGGTGGATGTGCCGGGGGTGGTGTGTTCGGGGGTGTTTCTGGGGGCGGGGACCTTTGTGCTGATCCACGGGGTCGAGTACGGCTGGGCCCGGCCGGCCATCGTCGTCGGTGCGGTTGCGTGCCTGGTGGCGGGGGTGGCGTTTGTAGTGGTGGAGCGGCGGGCGGTGCGGCCGATGGTGGATCTGGCGCTGTTCCGGGTCCGGAGCTTCAGCGGCGGCGTGGTGGCGCAGGTGCTCTGGGGGCTCGGGGTGAACGGGGTGTTCTTCTACACCGCGATCTTCCTGCAGGACGTGCTCGGGTTCACGCCGTCGGCCTCCGGGCTGGCGTTCATGCCGCTGGCCCTGCTGGTCGTGGCGGTCGCGCCGCTGGTGCCGTGGGTGGAGCGGTGGGCGGGAGCGGGGCGTACCGTCGCGGCGGGTCTGGTGCTGGTGGCGGCCGGGATGGTGGTGGCGGCTTTTCTGGGGCCGGGGGATGGGTGGGTGGATCTGCTGCCCGCAGTCTGCGCGATCGGGGTGGGGTCGGCGTTGACGATGCCGTTGGGTTCGGCGGTGCTCGGGGCGGTGCCTGAGGAGCGGGCAGGGGTGGCGGGCGGGGTGTTCAGTGTGAGCCGGGAGGTTTCCGGGCTGTTCGGGATCGCGGGGGTCGGCGGGGTGGTGCACGCCGTGGGGACGTTCGCCGCCGGGTACACCGTCGGGTTGCTCGCCGCCGCCGCTCTGGTGCTGGGTGGGGCGCTGGTCAGTGTGTTGAGCCTGCCGTGAGGGTGGCGGTGCTGGGTTTGGGGTCGCGGGGGGACACGCAGCCCTGTGTGGCGCTGGCTCATGGGCTGGCCGGGCGGGGGCATGAGGTGGTGGTCGTGGCGGCGCGGCGGTATGCGTCGCTGGTCCGGGACGGGGTGGGGTTCGCGGGGCTGAGTGTGGATCCGGTGGCGATCGCCGGGAGCGCCGAGGGGCGGGCCTGGTTGGAGAGTGGGGCGCTGGGGTTCGTGCGGGGGTTCAGGGAGGTGGTCGAGCCGCTGGCCGAGACACTTGTGGCTGAGGTGGACGCGGCTTGCCGGAAAGCTGATCTGGTGCTCGCTCCGGCCCTCGGCGCTTTCGGCAGGCATCTGCACGACCGGTACGGCATGCCGTACCACATCCTGCACTTCCAGCCAGGGCACCCCACGACCGCCTTCCCGAACCCGCTCATCCCCGCACGGACCCTGGGCCGTCTTGGGAACAGGGCCAGCTATGCCCTGGTCGAGCGGCTCGGCTGGCTGGTGCTCGGCGGGATGGTGAACCGGCTACGGGCGCGAACGCTCGGGCTGGGCAGGCTGCGGGGGAGTCCGTTCGCGGCCGATCGGCGGGATCAGGTGCCGGTTCTGTGTGGGTTCAGCAGGCATGTGGTGCCGCGTCCGGCGGGCTGGCCCGATCATGTGCGGCAGACCGGGTACTGGACGCGGGGCGGCGGGGAGCTTGGGGATGAGCTGACCGCGTTTCTGGAGGCGGGGCCGCGGCCGGTTTACGTGGGGTTCGGGAGCATGGTGCCGGGTGATCCGGTGCGGACGGCCGAGCAGGTTCGGGTGGCGCTCCGGCTGGCGGGGGTTCGGGCTGTGGTGCAGGGGGTGCCGGTGGAGCGGACGGAGGAGGTGCTGCCGGTGGGGGAGGTGGCGCACGAGGCGTTGTTCGCGCGGGTCCGGGCCGTGGTGCACCACGGTGGGGCGGGGACGACGGGTGCGGCGCTGCGGGCCGGGGTGCCGAGTGTGGTGTGCCCGTTCTTCTCCGATCAGCCGTTCTGGGGGCTGCGGGTGGCGGCGCTGGGCGCGGGTCCGCCGCCGTTGCCGATCTCGCGGTTGGTGGCGGGGGAACTGGCCGCGCGGCTGCGGGCCGCGCCGCTATATGAGGAAAAATCCCAGTACATCGGGCGGTTACTGCGCACTGAAGACGGAGTGAAGAACGCTGTGGATCTCATTGAAGAGAGCTGATCGTCCCAGTAGTGTGCTTCATGCCCCCTTGATCCTCCCAGAGTAGGTGCCATGCGACTTCGTCCGCTCATCGTCACCGGACTCGCACTGTCGATGCTGGGCATCGGGATCCCCGCCTGGTCGGCGGACGACCCCCGCAGCTGCAACGACCTCATGTCGAGCGACACGCCCGCCTACGTCATGTGCACGTGGCTGGCCACGCCCGAGGAGGCCGCCGACATCGCGAAGTTCTGGCTGGACAACGACGGCGAGAACATGAAGAACGCCGGGCCCAACAGCGAGGTCGGCGTCGACTGCAGCGAGGCCGAGAACGCCTGCGACCCCAACCTCGAAGGCGACGGCGAGATGCACGACGTCGGCTCGCCCGACGTGGACGGGGCCGAGGACGGCGGCACGCCGGACGCCTGCCCCGACGGCGGCAAGTGCCACATCGACCCCGACGAGGTCTCCGCGACCGAGGCCGCCGCCGCGGAGAAGACCGCGGCCGGGCAGAGCGCCAAGACCGCGCGCACCGACGGCATGCGGGTGTGGATCGACGCCGAGCTCGCCGACGACTGGAAGGCCGGAAAGCTGGCCGAGGCCGCCAAGAAGGTCGCCGCCCTGGCCGCCCAGCCCGGCGTGGTGGGCGTGCGGTTCAGCTCGCAGATCGGCTACAACAAGACGCTGCAGACCGCCGAGGAGATGGACAAGTTCGTCACCGAGGCCGCCCACGCGCTGCGCCAGGCGGTGCCCGGCAAGAAGCTGGCCATCCACACCGTCGTCCCGGCCCTGGGCTGCGGCGCGAACGAGGCCTGCAAGACGGAGATCGGCAAGAAGTACCCGCTGCTCGACCCCGACAAGATCGGCGCCTGGCTGAAGGCGGGCCTGGTCGACCAGCTCGCCCTGGACAACGGCCACCTGTCCACCGAGTACACCACCTGGCGGATCGACGCCGCCGAGGCCCAGCGCAACCAGTGGATCCAGGTCCGGGCCCGCGCCTGGGACTCCTGGGCGCACATCGCCGCCGAGGACGCCGTCTTCACCGGTCCCGGCGCCTCCCGGCTGACCACCGAGCAGGCCACGCAGACGATCACCGACCGCGTCGCCACCCCGCTGCAGGCCGACGCCGCCGAGACCGTCATCCTCTGGACCCGCTGGCAGGACGCCAAGGGCTCGGTCAACCGGGTCCTGGGTGACAAACTCGCCGACAACGCCGCGTGGGAGCAGCTCAAGAAGCTCGACGCGGTCAAGGCCAGGCTGGCCACGATCTACGACCCGGCGACGCCCGAGGTCGACCAGGCCACCGACCTGAAGAAGCTCTCCGAGGTCTTCTCCACGGTGTACGTACGCGCTGCCTGAACCGCATCAGAATGAGCCCGCGCCCCCGGCGCGGGCTTTTTCTTTTCCCTTTTCGGTGGCAAAGAGCGGACAATGGCCTTGCCTTCCCCGATTGCCTGACAGAAAGTCAAGGCGTCAAATGCACGGCCCGCGACCGAGGAGGTACCCCAATGGTCCGACGATGGTTATCCGTCGCCTTCGCGATCTGCGCGACGGCGATTCTGGTGGTGCCGCCGGCCGCGGCGCTGGTGCTGCCCACGCCGCGGGCCTTCGTCTCCAACCTGGATCTGGACTGCTTCAAAACAAACCCATATCAGCCGCCCGCAACCACCCTTACGCTCAGGCACCTCAATCCGCAACTAGGTGACCTGCCCATTCAGACGGTCACCGTCGGCGCCCGCGAACAATTATGTGTTCCGGTCGCGAAAAACAATGTGATTCCGCCGCCCGGCGTCCTCGACTTCGTCAGATTCGTCGACCTGTCCTGCTACCGGATCACCGGCCCGTCCCTCAACAGGAGCATCGTCCTCCACCACCTCAACCCGGTGCTGCAGGACCAGCCGCGCAAGCAGGTCGTGCTGAACCAGCCGCAACAGCTCTGCGTGCCCGTGGCCAAGAACGGCGTGGTCCCGTCAGCCGAGGTCCTTTCGGTGATCCGCCACATCGACCTCGAGTGCTACGGCTTCACCCCCAACCCGGTCATGAACAAGACGCTGAACCTCAGGCAGCTCAACCCGGTGCTGAGCAACATCCCGCCGGCGAACGTGCAGGTCCTGGCCGCCCGCCAGCTCTGCGTGCCCGTGCAGAAGCGCGGCGACGTCATCCCGGACGCGACGCTGAACATCGTGCGCTGGCTGGACCTGGAGAAGTACGACCTCAACGCGGCCACCACCGCGCCGGTGACGTTGAACCTGCGCCACCTCAACCCCGTCCTCGGGCAGTGGCCCGGCGAGACGGCGACGCTGACCGGCCGCTCCCAGCTGGCCGTCCCGGTGGCCAAGAACGGCATGGTCCCGCCCGGGTGATCCCTGAAAGGGGATGACGCCGTACGGCCGCGGCCCGGAGCCGGGCGGCGTCGGGCGGGGTCAACGACCGCTGGAGAGCTGCCAGCCGTCCTTGACCCCGCCCTTCCCGATTCCGAGCGCGGCCAGGATCATCGGGAACGACGCCTTGAACTCCCTCGTCCAGTACGGCCACGTGTGCGTCCCGTTGGAGTACAGGTTGAGCGTGTGCCGGATGCCGAGCCCGTTCAGCCGCCGCGACAGCGCCTTGGCCGTGTACGCCGAGATCGGCTCGCCCAGGTGGGCCGGATGCCAGGGCGAGCCGGGCGGGTCCAGCGGGCCGAGGAAGCTCGTGGTGCCGCTGGAGATGTACAGACTGGTGCCCTTCAGGCCCGGCGCCAGCGCGATCGGGTCGTTCATCGCCCAGACCTTCTTGTCCTTGACCGGGTCGCCCCACAGGGCCTTCGGGTTCTGCTTCTCGCTGGCCTGCGCGTTCATGATGATCTCGGGGATGCCGGGGAGCCGGGTGGCCAGGATGCCGCTGTAGGAGCCGGCGAAGCGGAACATCCCCGGGTAGCGGGCCGCGTACTTCATCGCGCCGTAGGCGCCCATGGACAGGCCGGCGATGGCGCGCCGCGGGCCGCCGCGGTAGCCGATCTCCACCAGGCGGCGCACCTCGTAGGTGTGGAAGGTGGCCCATTTCGGGGTGCCGCCGCGGCCGCCGTTGTGCCAGTCCGAGTAGTTTCCGGCCCGTCCCGCCTCCGGCATGACCACGATCGCGTCCACGTTCTCGGTGAACGCCGCGACGTCGGTCATCCGGGTCCAGGAGGTGTAGTCGTCGGCGCCGCCGTGCAGCAGGTACAGCACCGGCCAGGTCCGCTTCGCCGACTTCGACCAGCCTTTGGGCAGCAGCAGGCGTACCGGCGTCATCCGCCCGATCGACGGCGAGGAGATGAGGATGTCCAGCGTGCGCGGTCCGAGCCACCGCTCGCGCACCACCCGGGCGCTGCCGGGCAGCGCCTTCTGCCAGGGCACGCTCTGCTTCGTGCCTTCCGGTACGGCCGGCGCCTTCGTCGGCCCGCCCTCCGGCACGATCGACCAGTCGGGATCGGCCACCGCGGGCGTGGCGCCGGCGGCGAGGGTGAACGTGATGGCCAGGGCCAGCAGGGCGCGCGATCGCATGGTGGGTTCCTCCGCCGGTGAGGCTAGGGCTCCGCGCGCCGCCCAGCTATGAACCCGCGGCAACGAATCGGCCCGCCAGTTGTCACCCGCGTGACAAATCGCTCCGGAGGAATGTTCGGTACGGGCCTGCCCCCGGCCCCGGCCTCCTGGGTAGGTTGGCCGATCACCCCGGCAGCATGGGAGCGCACGTGGACGTCCGTGGCTTTCTCCTTGAACGGCTCGCGGCCCGGCTGGCCGGCGAGGAGGTCGATCCGGACCGGCCGCTGGAGGAGTACGGACTGTCGTCCAGGGACGCCGTGGCGGTGGCCGGAGAGCTGTCGGAGCTGCTCGGCCGGGACCTGAGCCCCACCCTCGTCTGGGCCAGCCCGACCGTGAACCAGCTGGTACGCGCCCTGTCCGAGCCTCCTTCACCAGAGCGGCAGGTTCGCGCGGCGGACGAGCCGGTCGCGGTGGTCGGAGTCGGGTGCCGGGTGCCGGGCGCGCACGGGCCGGAGGAGTTCTGGCGGCTGCTCATGGACGGGCGGGACGCGGTCGGGACCGTGCCAGGCTCGCGCTGGGCGCCGTTCGACGACGGCTCGGCCGGGGCCGGGGAGGCGCTGGCCAGGACGACCCGGCACGGCGGGTTCCTGGCGGACGTGGCCGGGTTCGACGCCGCGTTCTTCGGCATCGCGCCTGGTGAGGCGGCTGTCATGGATCCGCAGCACCGGTTGCTGCTGGAGACGGCCTGGGAGGCGTTGGAGCACGCCGGGATCGCGCCGCGGAGCCTGCGCGGGAGCCGTACCGGGACGTTTGTTGGTATTTCCGGAAATGAGTATGCCTACCTGACCACCGCCGATCCCGCCAAGGTCGACGCCTGGACGGCCACCGGAGCGGCGTTGAGCATCGCCGCGAACCGCCTGTCCTACCTGCTCGACCTGCGCGGACCCTCGCTGGCCGTGGACACCGCCTGCTCGTCCTCGCTGGTGGCGACCCACCTGGCGGTACGCAGCCTGCGCGCCGGCGAGAGCGACCTGGCGGTGGCGGCGGGCGTCAACCTGCTGCTGTCACCGATCATCACCATGGCCTTCGACCAGGGCGGAGGCACCTCGCCCACCGGCCGGTGCCGCGCCTTCGACGCCTCGGCCGACGGGATGGTACGCGCGGAGGGCTGCGGCGTCGTGGTGCTCAAACGGCTCCCCGACGCGCTGCGCGACGGCGACCGCGTGCTGGCCGTGATCACCGGCACCGGCGTCAACCAGGACGGCCGCTCCAACGGCCTGGTCGCCCCCAACCCGGAGGCGCAGGAGTCGCTGCTCAGACAGGTGCACGCGGGTCTCCCCGACCCCGCCTACATCGAGGCCCACGGAACCGGCACGTACCTGGGCGATCCGATCGAGGCCGGAGCCGTGGCCGCCGCGTTCCCCGACGGACGGGTGCTGCTGGGCTCGGCCAAGTCGAACCTCGGCCACCTGGAGGCGGCGGCGGGCGTGACCGGCCTCATCAAGACCGTCCTGGCGCTGCACCACGGCGTCATTCCACCCAGCATCCACTTCGAGACCCCGAACCCGCACATCCCGTGGGACCGCCTGTCCGTCGTCACCGAGCCCATCCCCTGGCCACGGCCCCGGGCGGGGGTGTCCTCGTTCGGCTTCGGCGGCACCAACGCCCACATAGCCCTGACCGCCGCCCCTCCCGCCACCGTCCTCGCGCCCGCCACGGCGAAGCACGTGTTCACGATCAGCGACATCGATGCGGACCGCGTGAAGGCCCACGCCGAACTGCTGGCCGACTGGGCCTGCCAGGACCGGGCGTCGCGGGACGTGGCACACACACTGGCCAGGCGGGCCGGAAGAGGCCGAGTCGCCACGGCCGTCGTGGCCGCCACCCCCGCCGAACTCGCCGAGGGCCTGCGCACCGTCCGTCCGTCCGCCCTCCCTCCCGTCCGCACGGGTCCCGTATGGGTCTTCAGCGGGTACGGCGGGCAGTGGCGCGACATGGGCCGCCACCTCTACGACACGGAACCCACATACCGGGCGGCCCTCGACGAACTGGCCCCGCTCTTGAAAGCCGAAGCGGGCATAGACCCGTGGATCACCCCCGAAGGCGTCGCCCAGGCCCAGCCCCTGATCTTCGCCACCCAGCTCGCCCTCGCCCGGCTCTGGCAGGCGTACGGCATCCGCCCCGCCGCCGTGATCGGCCACTCAATGGGCGAGGTGGCCGCCGCTGTGGTGGCCGGAGGGCTGAGCCCGCATGACGCCGTCCGGGTGATCTGCCGCCGCGCCCGGCTCCTGGGCACACTCGGCGGCGGCGGCGCGATGGCGATCGTCGAGGCGGCGGCGGACGAGATCCCGGACACCCTCCACATCGCCGTCCACACCTCGCCCCGCCAGACCGTGATCACCGGTGACCCCGACCGGGTGGCGGAGTTCGCCGGGAAGATCGCCGCCTCGGGCCGGCTGGCCAGGACGCTGACGGCCGAAGGCGCCGGCCATTCGCCGCAGGTCAAGCCGCTGCTCCCGCTGATCAGGGAGGAACTGGCCGGGATCGATCCGGGTAAGCCGGCTCTGCCGTACTACTCGACGGTCCTGGATGATCCCCGGGAGGTGCCGGTCTTCGAAGCCGCGTACTGGGCGGCCGGGGTACGCCGCCCGGTGCGCCTGGCACAGGCCGTACGCGCCGCCGCCGAAGACGGCTTCACCGTCTTCACCGAGATCAGCCCGCACCCCCTCCTCACCTCCGCCCTCCGCGACACCCTCACCGGCGGCGGCGCGCTGGTCACCCACTCGCTTCGCCGCGAGGCCGACGAGGAGTTCTACGCCCAGGTGGCGACGGTGGCCGCCGCCGTACCGCCGAGGACGGCCGGGCGGGTCGTGGACGTCCCGCACGCGCCCTGGCGGCACGAGCGCCACTGGGTCCCGCCGCACCGCCGCGCCGGGACACCGGCCGATGGCGTGCACCGGCTGCTGGGCGCGCACGTGGAGACCCCCGACGGCCACGCGTGGAGCACCACTCTGGACGACCTGTCCGGCGCGCCGTGGCGTCTCGACCCCGGCACCTGGCATCGCAACGGCCGCCCGGTGCTGCCGGTCACGGTGGTCGCCCGCCTCGCCCACGCGGCCGCGCGCGAGGTCTGCGGCGCGGTGCCGGTGCACGACGTGGTGCTGCACGCTCTTCTGCCGCTGCCCGCGCGCGTCACGGTGACGCTGTCCGACGGGGTCGTCCGGGTCAGTGCCAAGGACGCAGCCGGGATCTGGAAGGTGTACGGCACCGCCGCGCTCACGCCCGGCCCGACGGCAGAGGGCTTGGAGAGCGTCCGGCGGGTGCGGGCGGACGGGACGGTGGAGGGGGTGGAGCTCCGGGATGTTCCGCAGGTTCCGGCTCGGCTGGAGGACAAGCTGGTCGAGCGGGTCTGGGTCGAGTCGGCTCCTGGGAAGGCGGGGTCGGGGGCTCGGTCCGTGGTCGTGGTGCCACGGGGGCTGGACCCTCTGGGCACGCAGGAGCTGATTCTGCGCATCGCCCGCGAGGCGTCCCCGGGCGAACGGCTGACGATCGTGACCCGGCGGGCGCAGGCCGTACTCGAAGGGGAGAAGCCTGATCCTGGGCCCGCGTCGTTGCGGGGGCTGGTCAGGGTGCTGGCCCTGGAACGTCCCGAGTCGCGGGCCATGCTGGTGGACGTGGACGACCTCGCCGCTCTGGACCGGGAACGGCTCTGCGACGACGCCGAGGACGAGGTGGCCTGGCGGGACGGCACCCGATACGCGGCCCGGCTCAGGCGCATGGTCCTGCCCGCCGCCCCAGGGCACAGGGGTGCTGAGGTGGTGGGGCCGGGGGCGTACGTGGTGACGGGTGGGTTCGGTCGGCTTGGGCTGGCGGTCGCGCGGTGGCTGGCCGGGCGGGGCGCCACGCGGATCGTGTTGAACGGCCGCTCGGCGCCCGAGGGCCCGCTGCCGGATGGCGCGGTGGTGGTCGTGGGGGATCTGGCCGCGGACGGTACGGCGGAGCGGCTGGTCGAGGCGGCCACCGAGGGTGGGCTACGGCTGCGCGGGGTGGTGCACGCGGCCGGGGTGCTCGACGACCGGCTGGTAGCCGATCTTGACGCCGACAGTCTCCACAGGGTGTGGACGGGGAAGGTGCTCGGCGGACTCCGGCTGCACGAGGCCACTCGGGAGGCGGACTGGTGGGTGGCGTTCTCCTCGGCGGCCGCGTTGCTCGGTTCGCCCGGACAGGCCGCCTACGCCGCCGCCAACGCCTGGCTGGACGCGCTCTGCCAGGTGCGCCCGGCGGCTGTCGCCGTCAACTGGGGGACTTGGGCAGGGGCCGCTGCCTTGCCCGCTGTTGAGGCGCTCACCTTGGACGAAGGGCTTGAGGCGCTGGAGGCGCTTGTGGGGCGGGGGTGTTCGGCCGGGGTGGTCAAGCTGGATGCCGGGGCGGCGGTGGCGGCGTTTCCCGGGGTTGGGCGCTTGCCGTACTTCTCGGAGGTGGTCGAGGGGGAGGCGGACGCGGGCGGGGATGTGTCCGCGCGGGTCCGGGGGCGGGTGGCGGCGGTGCTGGGGGTTGATCCGGGGCGGCTCGACGACGGGAGTGTGCTCACCGAGGCGGGGCTGGACTCGCTGGCGGCCACGCGGCTGCGGGGGCTGATCGAGTACGACTTCGGGGTGGTGGTGCCGGTGGCGCCCCTGCTCAACGGGGGGACGCTCGGCGAACTGGTCGCGGCGGTGACCGGCGTGCCCGGCCGGGTGATCGGGCCCCGGGACGCGGCCGAGCGGCAGGTGGTGCGGGTGCTGGCCGAGTTGATGGGGTACGAGCCTTCGGTCACCGACTCCGTCCCGCCCGAGGTGGTGCCGGTCGCGCTGGACGTGCTGGGACGCGAGGTCGGCAGCCGGGTCGTCACCGTCGGCACCCCCGAGGCGCGGATCTGCGACCTGGCCGACGCCATCAGGGCGGTGGAAGAGATAGAGGCGGAACGCGCCCTCCTCCGCCCCCTCAACCACCTCGCCCGAACCCGCCCCAACTACCCGGCAACCCGGAACACGGCCACGGACGACGAGGGAGCAGAACGCCTTGTGCCGGCCATGCGGGGGGCGTTGTTCTTGGGGCATCCGGCCGGTGGGACGACTGGGGTCTACACGTTGCTGGCCGCTCGGCTGGGGCTGCCGGTCTTCGGGCTGGAGCGGATCGACGATCCTGAGCTGGGGATTCCTGAGCGGGCGGCCCGGTATGCCGAGCAGATCCGGCGCACGGGGGCGGGGCCGTACCGGCTGGGAGGGTGGTCGTTCGGGGGGATTCTGGCCTTTGAGACGGGGCGGTTGCTGGGCGAGGACTGCGAGGTCGTGGTGATGATCGACTCCGGGCTGCCCGAGGTAGTGCCGGAGGAGGATCGGCGGCTGCTCCATGCCCGGAGATATGCGGACTTCGCGGGATATCTGGGGAAGACGTATGGGGTGCGGGTGCGGCTTGACCGGGACGAGCTGGCCTCGCTGGACGAGCAGGGCCAGCTGGACCTGGCGGAGGCCCGCATCGCCGAATCAGGCGTCCTGAGCATGCTCAGCCCGGCCATCCTCCGCCACCAGATCACCTCCCACGAGGACACCAGAGCCATCGAGCGCTACCGCCCGGAAATCCACACCGGCCGCGTGATCCTCTACCGCAGCACCGAACCCACCCCCTGGACCGTCGAGGATCCGCGCTACCTGCACCACGACGACCCGGCCAGAGGCTTCGCCCCGTTCAGCCCCGGCCTGGAGATCGTCGAGGTGCCGGGCTCGCACCACCTCAACCTGCTGGACCCGCCCCACGTCGAGTTCGTCGCCGCCCACCTGGAGGACCTGCTATGAACCTGGCACAGGCCGTGGTCGCCGGAGCGCCGCCCGAGGAACTGGCCCGCCTGGACGTGCCCCCCACCTACCGCGCCGCCTACGTCCACCGCGACGAGGTCGGCATGTTCAAGACGGACACAGACACCGACACAGGCACAGACACAGGCACCGACAAGGACGTACGGCTGTCGCTGCACGTCGGCCAGGTGCCGATGCCGGAGCTGGCCCCCGACGAGGTGCTGGTCGCGGTCATGGCCAGCGCGATCAACTACAACACGGTGTGGTCGGCGATGTTCGAGCCGATCCCGACCTTCGCCTTCCTGGAACGGCTGGGCCGCACCGACCCCCGCCACGACCTGTCCACGCATGTCCTCGGCTCGGACGCCGCGGGGGTGGTCGTGCGCACGGGCGCGGCCGTACGCCGGTGGAAGGCCGGCGACCGGGTGGTGACCGGGCCCGCGTACGTGGACGGCGAGGACCCGATCGCCCAGCACGACGGGATGCTGGCCGCGGACCTCCGGGCGTGGGGGTTCGAGACCAACTTCGGCGGGCTGGCGGACTTCGCGGTGGTCAAGGCGACCCAGTTGCTGGCCAAGCCGAGGCATCTGAGCTGGGAGGAGGCGGCCTGCAACCTGCTGTGCGCCGCGACCGCGTACCGGATGCTGGTGGGGGAGCGCGGCGCGCGGATGCGGCAGGGCGACGTCGTGCTGCTGTGGGGGGCGACGGGCGGGCTCGGCGGGTACGGCGTGCAGCTCGTGAAGAACGGGGGCGGCATTCCGGTCGGGGTGGTGAGTTCGCCGGAGAAGGGCGAACTGCTGCGCGCGATGGGGTGTGAGCATGTGATCGACCGGTCGGGGTTCGAGGATCTGGCCGACGAGAAGGACTGGCGGCGGCTCGGGGCCGAGGTACGCAGGCTGGTGGGCGAGGATCCGGGGATCGTGTTCGAGCACACGGGCCGCGAGACGTTCGGGGCCTCGGTCTACGTGGCCAAGCGCGGCGGCGCGGTGGTGACCTGCGGGTCGTCGAGCGGCTACGACCACGCCTACGACAACCGGCACCTGTGGATGAAGCTCAAGCGGATCATCGGCTCCCACGGGGCGAACTACCAGGAGTGCCACGAGGTCAACCGGCTGATCTCGCTGGGGATGGTGCATCCGACGCTGTCGCGCGTCTATCCGCTGGATCAGGCGGGTGAGGCGGCACGGGCCGTACAGACGAACCGGCACGTCGGGAAGGTCGGGGTGCTCGCGCTCGCGCCCGGGGAGGACCTCGGGGTCGAGGACCACGCGCTGCGTGAGCGGATCGGGGAGGAACGGCTCAGGTTGTTCCGCCGAGCGCCTGCCGCGCCCTGAGCACGATCTCCAGCTCGAAGCGGATGTCGGGGTCGGCGAGCTGGTCGCCGTAGAGCTCCTCCAGCTGGCGCAGCCGGTAGCGGACGGTCTGCGGGTGCACGTGCAGCCGCGCGGCCACCTCGCCGGCGCCCCTGCCGTGACGCAACCAGGCCAGCAACGTCTCGGCGAGGCGGTCCTGCTGGGTGGGCCGCAGGTGCGCCAGCGGCGCGAGCCGCGTCTCGGCCAGCGCGCCGATCAGCTCCTCGTCCTTGAACACCACCAGCGTCGCCATGTGGTCGGCGCACCTGAGCAGCCCGCGCGGCAGCACGCCGCGCGCGGACAGCTCCAGCGCCTCGCCGGCCCACCGCAGCGACGTCGAAGCCGCGGCAAGGGGTACCGCAGGCCCGATCGCCGCCTTCAACCCCCGCAGCGCGACGTCCATCGCCTGGCCCTGCCCACGCGGATCGGGCACGAGCAGGCACGGATGGGCACGCTCCAGCCCGGTCAGCACGTCGGGCGGCAGCGCGGGCCGGCGGTACGCGCCGTGCTGGTCGCCCAGCGCCACACAGGCCACGGTCTTGGGCAGCCGCCAGCCGGCCGCCTTGGCCAGGTCGGCGATGGCCTCCTGACCGGCGGGCGGCTGGCTGAGCAGCAGGTCGAGCAGGCGGGTGCGGCGGCGTTCGATCTCTCCGGCGGCGTGCGCCTTCGCCTCGTCGAAGCCTTCGGCGGCGGCGTCGGCGAGCTGGTCGAGGTAGACGAAGATGGCCTCGCCCAGGTCGTAGAGCGACTGGGGCGACAGGCCGAGCGGCTCGGCGATCTCCGTGAGCCGCCGCCAGCCCACCCGGGCGCCGAGGCGCAGCGCGGTCTGCAGGGGTTCGAGGTTACGTCCCTCGGCGGCCTCGCCCCGGCCGATCATGCGGAACGGCTCGGGGTCCCAGGCGGCGTCAGGGTTCTCGATGCGGTCGAGGAAGCCGTAGATGGCCTGCTCCACGGCCATCCGGATGACCTTGATGTACACCTCGTCCGACGGTCGGGCGTACTCGGGGATGCGGGCCTGGATCTCCTCGATCACCTCGGTGGAGACCCGGCCGATGCCTTGCCGGAGTGTCGTCACGACGTCCGCGGGCGTCCGGGTGTCGCTCCTGATGGCCATGGTCCCTCCCGACGCCATTGTGACTTATGCGCCAGAAGAGTGGGTAGCAAGTGCTTGTTTTTGTCACCGTTCGAGAAAGTTGCCGAGCTCCCGCACGTTGATCAGCCCGTCGCCGTCCAGGTCCAGCTGCTTGACGGCCTCTTCGGCGCGCTCGAGCGTGACCGGCTGGCCCATGATCTCCATCAGCCGCACGAACTCCTCGGGCGAGATGAGCCCGTCGTTGTCGGCGTCGATCAGCTTGAAGGTCGCCTCGTAGTCGTTCATTGATGTTCCTCCTGTGTCGGGTCAGACCTTAGTGGCGAATCATCGGAGCGAGTCGAGAAATGCCATGACTTGCTGGCGTTTGTCGACACACCGCCGTCTGGCACGAGGCCCCCACCTACCCCACCAATCCCCCCTTCGAACCCACCCCTGCCCTCCACCCGCCCTCACCCCTCCGCCCGCCCTCACCCTCCACTCGGACGCGACGCTCTGATTGGGTGGGTCGCAAGCCGGATATGTCCGGATAAAAATCACGGGCGCAGGCCGGAAACATCCGGCTAGGGTCAGATCTCATGGGGGAAAATCTCGTGATCCATTCCGCGCCCAACCTGCGCGACGTAGGCGGCCAGGTCACCAGGGACGGCAGGAAGGTGCGCACCGGCCTGGCCTTCCGGGCGGGCGTTCTCGACCGGCTCGACGAGCAGGACCAGCGCCGCCTGCACGACGTCGGCGTGCGGCTGGTGTGCGACCTGCGTACCTCCACGGAACGCTCCGAGCAGCCCGACCGCCTGGCCGACGGCACCCCCTACCTCGTGCTGGACGTGCAGCGCGGCGGCGGTCACGGGGCCGACATCGCCGCCCTGTTCACCTCGCCGGACCAGGCGAAGGCGCTGCGCTCACCACGGGCCGCGGAGAACTTCATCCTCGAGGTCTACCGCTCCTTCATCACCACCCAGGAGGCCCACGAGGCCTACGCCGACCTCCTGCGCGCCCTCGCCAAGCCCGGCACCCTCTTCCACTGCACCGCCGGCAAGGACCGCACCGGCTGGGCCGCCGCCCTGCTCCTCACCCTGCTGGGCGTGGACCGCGAGACCGTCATGGCCGACTACCTGGCCAGCAATGCCCACCTGGAAGCCATAGCCGTGGGCCTCTACGACCTCGCCGCCCAGCACGGCATCGACCGCGAGCTGGTCCGCCCGCTGCTGGAGGTCCGCGAGAGCTACCTCAACGCGGCTTTCGACCAGGTAGAAGCCACATACGGCGATATTTCGGGTTATGTACGGCATGGCCTCGGCCTAACCGAGATCGACCTCCAAGCCCTCCGCGACCTCTACCTCCACTAGCGACTACCTCCACTAGCGACTCGCCCGGCACCTCCACGAGCGACCCAAACTCAGTACGTCCGCTAACGGCTCATTCTGGCCGCCAGTGCCGCACCCACCCGCTGCACATGCGCGTCCCCGGCCGGATCCAGCCCGGTCAGCGCCGCCACCCGCCGCAGCCGGTAGTCCACGGTGTTGGGATGCAGGTGCAGCGCCTCGGCCGTGGCCCGGCGGGATCGTCCGTGGCGCAGGTGGGCCTCAAGCGTGCGCAGCAGCTCCGGGTGCGCGTCCAGCGGATCGAGCAGCGCGGCCAGCTCGCGGGAGGCAGCAGTGGGCCGGGTGAGCTGGTACTCCAGCAGCACGTCCGTCAACCGGTAAAGACCCGGCCCGCGGCCGAACCAGCCCACGACGTCCAGCACCTCCCGGGTCTGCCGCATCTGCTCGGGCACCTCGGCTGGCGTGGCCTGGGCAGCGGCGGCGGTCACCGGCCCGCGGCCCGCCTCCGCCAGCCGTACCACCAGGAGTTCCAGCCGCTCCCACGGCCCCGACCAGGGCAGCAGCGCGGCGCCGGCGGGCCGGTCGAAGAGCGTGCCGGGCGCGAACGCCTCCAGCTCGCGCTCGATCCGGTGCAGCTTGCGTCGCGTGGCGACCGCGCCGCCTTCCCCGGCCGACAGCGACAGGACGGTGTAGGCGGGGGCCAGGCCGTCCACGTGCTCGCCGTTGAGCAGGGCCGACAGCAGGCGGTGCCGTTCGTCGCGCTCCTCGGCCGACAGGCGGCTGCGCTCGTCGAAGTAGGTGGAGGTGACCACCTCGGTGACCCGCCGCGTGTAGGCGAGGATCAGCTCGGTGCAGGCCAGCACGTCGGCCAGGTCGCCGGGTTCGGCCCGGGAGGTCAGCGTCCGCCAGGTCTCGGCGAAGGCCAGGTGGTAGGCCTCGATGAGCGCGCCGGGCGGCATGCCCTGCTCGGCGCCCCTGATCGCGGTCTCGGCGACCCGGCCGCCCGGCTCGGCGGGCACCCTACGCTCGCGCAGTGCCTGGGACAGCGCGAGGAGGTTCTCCTCGACGAGCGTGACGATGTCGTGGGCCACTTCCCCGGCGGGCAGGTCGCGGTAGTGCGCGACGTCGGCCAGCATCCGCGCCACGAGCACGCGGGCCAGCCGGGTCCGCTCGTGCGCGAGCCAGCGGTGCACGCTCACGCCGCCGATCGTCAGCTCTTTGTCATGGGTCACAATGAACTCTGCGAATCGCTCCAATAGATTCCTCGGTCCGCCCATTCAACTATGTAACGCATGACAACGCCCAGGGTAGGCCTCGCGGAGAAGGCCGGCTTCTTCGCCGGCAACGTGGGCAACATCGTGTTCAGCACGACGATCAACTCGTTTCTGCTGATCTACCTGACCGACGAGATCGGGCTGGCCGCCGCCGCGGTGGGCACGCTGTTCCTTGTCGCGCGCATCGTGGACGGCATCAGCGACCCGGTGATGGGTTACGTGGTCGACCATCTGCCGGTGACCCGGTGGGGCAGGTTCCGCACCTACCTGCTGGTCGGTGGGGCGATCGGCGCCTTCAGCTTCGTCGCGCTGTTCCTGGCTCCGGCGTTGTCCCCGGCGCCGCTGGTGGCGGTCTGGGTGGCGTACCTGCTGTGGGGGTTCGCCTTCGACCTCATGGACATCCCGCTCAACTCTCTGATCCCGGCCATGGCCACACATCCCGGTGACCGCCGCCAGCTCTCCGGCATCAAGGCGTTCTCGTATCTGTTCGGCGGCGCGGTGGTGACCGCGGCGGCGTTGCCGCTGGCCGACCGGATCGGCTGGCCGGCGTTCGTGATCGGGCTGGCGGTGGTCTCGCTCCTGCTCACCTCGCTCGCCGCGACCAGGGTGCGCGAGCGCGTCACTCCCGTCCGCCAGGACAGGTACGGCTGGCGCGACCTGGCCAGAATGTTGCTGGCCAACAAGGCGGTGATCATCCTGCTCGGCACCGTCATCGCCCTGACCGCGGCCGGCGGGGCGCGCAGCGCCGGGATGGCCTATTACTTCACCTACTTCGTCGGCGATCGCGGCCTGATCGCCGTGGCCGCGCTGGCCACGGTCCTGCCGACGGCCCTCGGCACGATCGTCTTCCCCTGGCTGGCGCGCTTCTTCGGCTACAAGGCCACCTTCGTCGGCGCCCTGGTGTTGGAGGCGGTCGCGATCGGCGGCCTGCTGGTCGTGCCCGCCACGGGCTGGCCGCTGGCCCTGGTCGCGCTCGGCGTGACCGCGTTCGGCGGCGGCGGCGCGCTCACCATGATCTACGTGATCGTCGCCGAGCTCGTGGACTACGTCGAATGGCGGCACGGCTACCGCGTCGAGGGCGCGATGGCCTCGCTCGGCTCGTTCGCCGCCAAGGCCGGTGGCGGGATCGGCGCGGCGCTGACCGGCTACACGCTCGCGATGACCGGTTACCTCGCCGGGCAGGAGCAGACCGCCGAAGGGCTGCGCGGCATCGTGCTGGCCCAGTCACTGCTGCCCGGCGGCCTGGCGCTGCTGGCCGCCGTGCTGTTCGCGCTCTACCCCATCTCCCGGCAACTGGCCGCGCGCGTGGCCGGCGAGCTGGCCCAGCGGAGGGAGTCCGATGCGGTTTCCGCCCGGTAGGTGGCGCGGCCAGTGGATCTGGTCGCCCAGCCCCACGATCCGCCCCGCCGCCCGCGGTTCGCTGCTGCCGGAGGCGTACGACCGGCGGGTGCTGTTCCGCCGTGTGTTCACGCTGGACGAGGTCCCCGAAACCGCCCCCTTCCGGGTGACGGCCGACTCCCGGTACGTGCTCTACGTCAACGGGGCGGAACTGGCTCGCGGACCGGTCCGCCACGGTCCGCGCACGCTGCACTACGACACCGGCGACGCCGCGCCCGCGCTGCGCCTCGGCCGCAACGCGGTGGCCATCTTCGCCCGCTTCTACGGCCACGCCACCCCCTGGTGGGAACCGTCGCCGCCGACCTTCACACTCGGCGGCGGCTGCCTGGTCGCCGAGCTGCGGCTGGGCGAGGAGTGGCTGGTCACCGACGAGACCTGGTCGTGCCACGAACCCACCGCCTGGACCCCCGCTGAACCCAGACACCACCTGCTCTCGCAACTACCCGAGGTCTTCGACGCCAGAAAACTCGACCCGACCTGGACCCTCCCCAACCACGACGACGGCTTCTGGCAGCCCGTCCGGGTCATCGAGGCGCGGGCGGTCGTCGGTGGCAACCCTGACGCACATCCGCCCTCCGACCCGTTCGGCGCGCTGCAACTCCGGCCGATCCCGCCGCTAACCTCCTCGGTACGGCAGGCCGAACTCGGCCCCGACCTGGTGGCCGACTTCGGGCAGGTGGTCAGCGGAACGCTGCGGCTGGCAGCGCGCGGGCAGGCGGGGGCGACGGTCAGCGGCGCGGTCGCCGAGGTCGTGACCCCGGCCGGGCTGGAGATCGCCAACCGGTTCGCCTACACGTTGCGCGGCCACGACGACGTCTTCGAGATGACCGACCCGGTCGGCGGACGGTACGCGGTGCTGGAGGTCACCGGCGGCGCCGAGGTGGCCTCGGTCGAGGTGGTCGAGAGGCTGCGCCCGCGCCAGGAGGGGCCGTACTTCGCCTGCTCAGACCCCGAGCTGGACGCCGTGTTCCGGGCGGCGCTGCGTACCGTGGACCTGACCTCCCACGACGCCTACATCGACTGTCCCACCCGCGAGCAGCGGGCCTGGACCGGCGACTCGGTCGTGCACCAGTCCGTGGACCTGGTCGCCAACCCCGACTGGAGCCTCGCCCGCCACCACCCGGCGCTGGCCGCGCAGCCCCGCCCGGACGGGATGTTGCCGATGGTGGTCGCCGGCGACTTCGCCGCCCAGGATCTGCCGACGATCCCCGACTGGTCGCTGCACTGGATCAGGTCCGTGCACAACCTCTACCGCTACACGGGAGACCGCTCGCTCGTCGCGGACCTGCTGGCCAGTGCAGAAGGCGTGCTGCGCTGGTTCCTGCCCTTCCGCGGCGACGACGGGCTGCTGCACGACGTCACCGGCTGGGTGCTGATCGACTGGTCGCCCGTCCAGGTGCGCGGGACCAGCGCCGCGCTGAACGCCCTGTGGGGCCGGGCGCTGGCCGACTTCGCGGAGATGTCCGAGTGGCTCGGCGACCTCGGCCGCGCGTCGTGGGCGCGCGGCCTGCACGCCGCGCTGGCCCTCGGCTTCGAGGTCTTCTGGGACGTACGGCGCGGCGCCTACCGCGACCACCTGCTCACCGGGTCGGTCAGCGAGCATACGGCCGCCGCGGCGGTCTGCGCCGGGCTCGTGCCAACCTCGCGCCAGCCGGCGGTCCGTGAGCTGCTCCTGGACCGGCGAGCCATGTTCACCCGCAGCCCGATGGGCGCACGCGGCGCCGACCGGGACGGCCCGGTCGCCACCGATCCGGTCAGCCTGCGCCCGGCCCCCGACTGGGACGTGGACCATCAGGTCGTGGGGGCGCAGCCGTTCTTCCGCTACGTCGTGCACGACGCGCTGGCCCTGCTGGGCGCTGCCGACCGGATCGCCGGGCTCTGCCGGGACTGGACCGCTCTGACCGAGGCCGGGACGTTCCGCGAGTGCTGGGACGGCGGCTCCTACTGCCACGGCTGGTCCGCCACGCCCGCGCGCGACCTGCTCGTCCACACCCTGGGGATCACGCCGGCCGAGCCCGGCTACGCCAAGGTGCGGGTGGCGCCCAGGCTGGGCGAGCTGGCCTGGGCGCGCGGGGCCGTACCCTCGCCGCACGGTCTGATCGTGGTCGAGGTCCACGGCACGGAGATCAAGGTGGACGCCCCCGTGCCGGTGGAGATCGTGCGGCCCTAGCCACCGCGCCCTAGACCACCGCGCCCGAGCCTTCGCGGGTACGGCGGGCGCGCGGCTGGGGCGGCTGCGGTGGCGGCTGCCTGCTGCGGCGCTCCAGCGCGATGGCGGTGGGCCCGGCCACGAACGACGACGACAGCGTGCCCACCACGATGCCGATGAGGAGCGCGATCGCGAAGTCACGCAGCGAGTCGCCGCCGAACACGGCCAGCGCCGAGAGGATGAACAGCGCCCCGAGCCCGGTGTTCACGGTGCGTGGCACGGTCTGCAGGATCGCGCTGTTCACCACGGTGGCGAAGGACGTCTTCGGCTGGGCGGTCCATATCTCCCTGACCCGGTCGAAGACCACCACCTTGTCGTTGACCGAGTAGCCGACGATGGTGAGCATCGCCGCCAGGAACACCCCGTCGATCGGCTTGCCCAGCCAGGCGAACGCGCCGAGCACCACGACGGCGTCCACGAACAGCGCGCCCACCGCAGCGGCACCGAACGTCCAGCGGAAGCGCACCGCCAGGTAGACGAGCTGCGCGGCCAGCGCCACGCCGAGCGCGATCAGCGCGTTGCGCCGCAGCTCCTCGCCGAGCGATGGCCCGATCAGCTCGTCACGCTGCTTGGTGACCTCGCCCAGCGCCTCCTGGATCTTCGCCGCGTCGTCCGCGGAGATCTGTCCGGTACGCACGGAGATGGCGTCGTTCGAGGTCTGCACGACCGCATGGGGGAAGCCCGCGTTGGCGACGAGTTGCCTGGCGGCGTCCGCGCCGACCGGCTTGCTCGTGGCGAACTCCATGATCCGCCCGCCGGTGAACTCCACGCCGAAGTTCAGCCCGCGTACGGCCAGCCCGGCGAACGCCAGCACCAGCAGCCCGCCCGCGACCGCCGTCCAGAGCCTGCGCCGGCCCATCAGGTCGGGGTTACGCGCGGTGAGCCATATCCGGATCCGGCCGACCGAGCCGAGCCCGGAGACCTTGGGCGGCACCCGGTCGATGATCCAGTGGGCGAGCACGCGGGTGATCAGCATGGCGGAGACCAGCGAGGCCAGTACGCCGATCGAC
The DNA here is from genome assembly GCF_014203235.1 of Nonomuraea endophytica. Classification (GTDB taxonomy): domain Bacteria; phylum Actinomycetota; class Actinomycetes; order Streptosporangiales; family Streptosporangiaceae; genus Nonomuraea; species Nonomuraea endophytica. Next base: position 126,622 of record NZ_JACHIN010000016.1, read on the forward strand.
AGCGTCACGCCGAACCCCTTCACCGGGCCCGAGGCCAGCCAGAACAGCAGCCCGGCCGCCAGCAAGGTGGTGACGTTGGAGTCGGCGATGGCGCTCCAGGCGTTCTTGAAGCCCCGGTTGAGCGCCTGGCCCAGGCCGCCGGCTCTGGGGCCCTTGACGCGGGTGGCGCCGGCGGCGCCGTACTCCTCCCTGGCTCTTTCGAAGACCAGCACGTTGGCGTCGACGGCCATGCCGATCGCGAGCACGAACCCGGCGAGGCCGGGCAGCGTGAGCGTCGCGCCGAGCGCGACGAGGGCGGCGTAGGAGATCAGCGCGTAGGCGGCCAGGGCGAGCGCCGCCAGCAGGCCGACCAGGCGGTAGATCACGATGATGAACAGCGCGGTGAGCGCCACGCCGACCACGCCCGCCTTGGCGCTGGCCGCGATGGCGTCGGCGCCCAGCGTGGGGCCGACCGTCCGCTGCTCGACGATCGTCAGCGGCACCGGCAGCGAGCCGCCCTTGATCAGCACGGACAGGTCGGTGGCCTCCTGGGGGGTGAAGTTGCCGGTGATCGAGGTACGCCCGCCGGGCATGCCGACCCGGCACTGCGTCTCCTGGACCACCTCGGGCGAGGAGATGATCTTGTTGTCGAGCACGATCGCGACCCGGCGCTTGGGGTCGCCCATGGGCTCGCAGGCGGCGGCCCCGGTGAGCTGCTGCCAGGGCCCCGGCTCGCGGAAGTCGACGGTGACGAACCAGCCCGGTCCCTGCTGCGGATCGGTACGGGCCCCGGCGTCCGACACCCCCTCACCGGTGATGACCGCGGGCCCGAGCGTGAGCTTCTGCCCCGACTCGTCCGGCAGCCCCTTACCGGTCGTGTCGAGCCCCTGCACCGCGTGGAAGGAAAGCTGCGCCGTCCGCCCGATCACGTCGGCGGCCTTGCGCGGATCGAGCACGCCGGGCAGCTCGACGATGATCCGTTTCTCACCCGAGCGGACCATCGTCGGATCGACCACGCCGAGCGCGTCGGCACGGCGTTGCAACACCTGCGCCGCCCGGTCGGTGGCGGCGGCGTCCGCCTTGACGGTCGGCGAGTCCCTCGCCTCGAACACGAGCTGAGTGCCGCCGCGCAGGTCGAGCCCGAGCCGCGGCGACATGGTGAACGCCAGGAACAAAGAGGTCGCGATGACGGCCAGCGCCGCCACCGCGCGCCACAAGGGCGCACGTGACATGGGAGCCTCCACAGGCTTGACACCGAGACGGCGCTACAGGGCCCCTCGGCCGGGAAAAGGAAAGGTCAGGCGCTGTGGAGTGGCGGGGCGCGGGCGGGATTGGCGCGCGGGCGCTCGGCCGCGGGCACGTGGTGGTCGCCGCCGGTGCGGGCGAGGCCGCGCGCGAGCCGTACCTCATGAGCTCTGGACGGAGGTACGGCCAGCCCGCCGGACCCATGATGCGAACCGGTGTCGGCGGTGACCTTCGGCTTGCCCGGCTGGGGCACCGCCTGCCGGTGGCCGCTCTGGTCGGGCGGGGCGGCGGTGACCTGGGCGGAGATGGCCAGCGTGTGCTGCGCCGGCAGGCCGCCACCCAGGAAGAGCGTGGACAGCACAAGGAGGACGGCGGCGGACAACCGGCTCCTCATGCGTTCACCGTACCCCGGACCGGGTAGCGGGGAGCCCGTGAGACTGACTTACACGAGCGACCTCTGGTACAAGAACGCGGTCATCTACTGCCTGGACGTGGAGACGTTCAAGGACGGGAACGGCGACGGCGTGGGCGACTTCCGCGGGCTCACCCAGCAGATCGACTACCTGGCCGGGCTCGGGGTGACGTGCCTGTGGCTGATGCCGTTCTTCCCGACGCCGAACCGGGACGACGGCTACGACGTGACCGACTTCTACACCGTCGATCCCCGGCTGGGGACGCTCGGCGACTTCGTGGAGTTCATGCGCACGGCCAAGGACCGCGGCCTGCGGGTCATCGCCGACCTCGTGATCAACCACACCTCGGATCAGCATCCCTGGTTCGCCGACTCGCGCTCGGGCCGGGACGCGCGCCTGCGCGACTGGTACGTCTGGTCGGACGAGCCCGAGCCCGACGACCCGAAGCAGATCGTCTTCCCGGACAAGGAGGACAGCGTCTGGGAGTGGGACGAGGGCTCCGGGCAGTACTACCTGCACAGCTTCTACCGCCACCAGCCGGACCTGAACGTGGCCAACCCGGAGGTGCGCGACGAGATCGTGCGGGTGCTCGGTTTCTGGATGGAGCTCGGGCTGTCGGGGTTCCGGGTGGACGCGGTGCCGTTCGTGATCGAGAACGTCGCGCCCAAGCTGGCCGATCCGCACGAGTTCCTGGCCGACCTGCGGGCCTTCATGAGCCGCAGGGAGGGCGGCTCGATCCTGCTCGGCGAGGTCAACGTGCCCTACCCCGAGCTGGTGCCCTACTTCGGGTCGGGCCTGGGCGACCAGCTGACGATGTGCTTCGACTTCATCGGCATGCAGCGGACCTGGCTGGCGCTGGCCAGATCCGAGGCCGCGCCCATCGCCGAGGCGCTGCGCGAGCGTCCCCGGCCGCCCAAGGACTGCCAGTGGTCGGTGTTCCTGCGCAACCACGACGAGCTGACCCTCGACAAGCTGACCGAGGACGAGCGGCAGGAGGTCTTCGCGGCGTTCGGCCCCGACGAGGACATGCAGATCTTCGGCCGCGGCCTGCGACGGCGGCTGCCGGCCATGCTCGGCGGCGACATGCGCCGGATCAAGATGGCCTACAGCCTGATGTTCTCCCTGCCCGGCACGCCGGTGCTCTTCTACGGCGAGGAGATCGGCATGGGGGAGGACCTCGCGGCCGAGGGCAGGATGGCGGTGCGCACCCCGATGCAGTGGTCGGCCGAGGGCGGCTTCTCGCCCGCCGAGCCGGTGCGCGAGATCCCCGACGGCGCGTTCAGACCGGAGCGCGTCAACGTGGCCGACCAGAAGCGCGACGCCGGGTCGCTGCTGCGCTGGATCCAGCTGCTCATCGAGCGCTACCGGGAGTGCCCGGAACTTGCCTGGGGCGAGTGCACGGTGCTGGAGTCCGGGCATGCGGCGGTCTTCGCGCACCGCTGCGACGCCGACGACGCCACGGTCGTGGTCGCCCACAACCTCTGCGACAGCGCCGCCGACATCCGGCTCCAGCTCGACGGGCTGGAGAACTACCTGCTCACCGACCTCCTGACGGACGGCACGCTGGAGGTCTCCGGCAAGGGGCTGGCGGAGATCCCCATGGACCCGCACGGGTGCCGGTGGTTCCGCGCCGCGCCGCGCGAGGTCCCGCCGGAGGACGCCTCGGTCATGGCGCAATGAGTAGGGGCTACTCATGCGGGGTTGGCGTTCCGGGCGCAAGCTCCAGGCATGGCAAAGATGTCCGTGAGCAAGGAATTCCTGCGCCTTCTGCGCCGGCGCGACGAGTACGCGCCCGCACGAAAGATGTTCGCCGAGGCTTATGGTCCCGACCCGAGCCCCACCCTGGCCAAGATGGTCACCGAGGCCAACGCGGCCTACATCGTCAACCGGGTCATGTTCGCCGAGGACCGCAAAGAGGCCATGGCCGAGGTGTCCGCGTACGTGACGGAGATCATCGACGACTGGTGCGGCACCCCGCCGAGGATCAAGTTCCCGCCGATCCCGTGGCCGGTCACCGGCCTGCCCTCGCTGTCCCAGCCGACGCTCGTCGAGATACGCAAGATGCGGCTGGAGCCCGCCGACTACGTGGAGGCCGCCATCGTCTACCAGGCGGTCAGCGACGACCTGGCGGGTGAGGCTCCCGAGCTCGCCGACCAGGTGTCGGCGATGGCCCAGGAGATGGCCGCCTTCGGCACGTCGCACATCGACATCTGCGTGCACGTGGTGGTCTGACCGGCCTGGGGTGCGGCCGGGCGGCGGAGGAGGGGGCCGCCCGGCCGTACCGGCTAGGAGAGTTCTTCGAAAAGGGTCAGCTGTAGTCCGGCGGGGCCCTCCAGGCGGGAGTTCAGGGATTCCCAGGGGGTTCTGGTCGGTTCGGCGATGAGTGTGGCGCCGGCGTCGGTCAGCTCGCGGGTGACGGCCGTCGAGTCGTCCACCTCGAAGGCGACCCTGATGTGCCCGGCCACCCGCTTGCCCACCTCGACCTGGTCGATGAAGTCCGCCTGGGCGGGGTCGGCGATCTCCAGTGTGGCGCGGCCGGCCTCCAGGATGGTCACGCGGCCGTCCGGTGAGGAGTAGGCGGCGCGTTCGGGCAGGCCGAGCGCGTCGCGGTAGAAACGCACCGCTTCCTCGTAGTCCTCGGCGGTCACGACAAGTCGCAATTCACGTACCTTCATGGGTCAAAGGTAAGACGGACCGGTCACCCGGTGGCGGAAGGTCCACCACACCCACGCCTGCGAGCCCACCAGGAACGGGATCAGGACCAGGATCACCGGCGTCAGCCAGGCGTTCGCCGCCTCCAGATGCAGGCCGGAACCGGCCAGGATGCCGATCGTCGCCAGCGCGCCGGCGGTCAGCGCGTACGTGCGCAGCTCGCCGTCACCGGGGGAGAGCACCCTGGCCCGATCCCGCAGCGTGCCCGTCAGCCGCAGCGAGGCGAAGGCCAGCCCGTGCGTGCCGAACAGCGCCGCCACCGCCAGCGCGGGCAGGATCGCGGCCGGCCAGGAGATGTTCAGCAGCAGCCCGCTCAGCAGCGTGCCCCAGGCCAGCGCCAGTCCCCAGCTCCCCGCCACGATCGCGCCGTCCCAGAACGCCTGCCAGCGGGCCCCCGGCACCCGTCCGCGCAGCCACAGGCCCATGTCGCGGACGATCCACGCGGTCAGCAGCCCCACCACCGCCAGGAAGCCGGGCCCGCCCATCAGCTCGCCCTCCACGTGCGGGAACAGGCCCGCCAGCACGCCGCCCGTCGCCACCAGCCACACCTCGTTGCCGAGGAAGAAGGGCGCGATCGCGGCGATCACCTCACGCCGCTCTCCGAGGTCCCTTCCCAGGTACGGCAGCAGCATCCCGACCCCGATGTCGGCCCCGGCCAGGATCAGGTAGCCGATGGCGAAGAAGCCCAGAATGAAGATCTCCATGATCGCGTCCTCTCAGAAGGTCAGGGCGGGCTGGACCACGGGAGCCTGCTCGACGGCCCCGAGCGCGGCGGCGTCCGGCCCCCGGCGGGCCTGACGGGCCAGCAGCCAGTAGTTGAGCAGGATCAGCACCCCGAACAGGCTCGTGAACACGATCAGCGAAGTGAGCATCTGCCCCGCGCTCACCGGCGAGACCGCGTCCGAGGTCTTCAGCAGCCCGTACACGGCCCACGGCTGCCGTCCCATCTCGCGGAAGATCCACCCGGCGATCATCGTGACGAACGGCACCGGGATCATCAGCGTCAGCATCCAGTGCCAGAGCCGGAACCCGCGTACCACCGGCCGGATCAGCATGAACAGGAAGCTCGCCGCAGAGAAGAACAACATCACCGCGAACAGGATCATCATCGTCATGCCCGCTCCCTGCACCCACCCGATCGGCGGCAGATAGTCGCCGGGCCCGAACCGCGCGACCATGTCGGCCTGCGCGCGGGCCATGTTCTCGGCCGAACCCGACCAGACGGCCGCCTTCGCCGGCTGCAGCGTCTCGAAGCCCAGCCCGCCGAAGATCGCGGTGAACAGCGTCGCGGGCAGCGCCACCGCGACGCCGATCCGCAGCGACTTGCGGAAGAAGTCCTGCTCGGTGGTACGCCGCCGCAGGTGGTAGGCGCTCACCCCGGCCATGAAGAACCCGCCCACGACCATCGCCCCGCCCAGCACGTGCCCGAACGCCACCAGGGCCGCCGGGTTGGCCACCAGCGCGCCGAAGTCGGCCAGCTCCATCACGCCGCCGGTCATCCGGTAGCCGACCGGGTTCTGCAGGAAGCCGTTGGTGATCAGGATCCAGAACGCCGACGCGTACGCGGTCAGCGTCACCACCCAGATCAGCGCCAGGTGCGCCCAGCGGTTCAGCCGGTTCCAGCCGAAGATCCACAGCCCCAGGAACGTCGACTCGATGAAGAACGCCACCAGCGTCTCGATCGCCAGCGAGGCGCCGAACACGTTGCCGGCGAAGTCCGTCAGCCCGCTCCACGACAGGCCGAACTGGAACTCCATCACGATGCCGGTGACGATGCCCATCGCGTAGTTGATGATGTAGAGCTGGCCCCAGAACCGCGTCATCCGCATGTGGACCGGGCTGCGCGTCAGCGTCGCCCTGGTCTGGATCACCGCCACCAGCGTGGCCAGGCCGAGTGTCAGGGCGACGAACAGGAAATGCGCCCCTGCCGTGAGGGCGAACTGCAGCCGGGCGAGCTCAACGGTGTCCATGCCAAGGACGATCCCGGTACGGTCACCGTCCCGGCGTCATGCTCCGGCGGGCACCTGACCCGCAACTTTCACCGTCCCGCCGGGCACCGGCGTACATCTCAGGGAGTAAGCCACCCCGGCGTGATCATGCCCGCCTCGTAGGCCAGCACCACGAGCTGGGCGCGGTCGCGCAGGCGCAGCTTGGTCATGATGCGGCTGACGTGCGTCTTCGCGGTCGCCGGGCTGAGCACCAGCTTCTCGGCGATCTCGTCGTTGGACAGGCCCGCGGCCACCAGCACCATCACCTCGCGCTCCCGCTCGGTCAGCGCGTTGAGCTCGGGACCCGGCTCGGGACGCTTGACCCGCCCGGCGAACTCGGCGATCAACCGGCGTGTGACCGACGGCGCGATGAGCGCGTCACCCCTGGCCACGACCCTGACCGCGTGGATGAGCTCGGCCGGTTCCGTGTCCTTGACCAGGAAGCCGCTGGCGCCGGCCTTGAGCGCGCCGTAGACGTAGTCGTCCAGGTCGAACGTGGTCAGGATGATCACCTTCACGCCGTCCAGCCGGGGGTCGGAGACGATCTGGCTGGTGGCCTCCAGGCCGTCGAGCTCGGGCATGCGGATGTCCATGAGCACGACGTCGGGGCGCAGCTCGCGGGCCTTGGCGACGGCGTGCGTGCCGTTCGCCGCCTCGCCGACCACCTCGATGTCGTCCTCGTCGGTCAGAATCGACCGGAACCCGGCCCTGACCAGGTTCTGGTCATCGGCGAGCAGTGCGCGGATCATCGCTTTCCGTCCTGTGCGTGAGTGTCCTGGGCGGAGCCGTTCCGCTGAGGTGGGGTGGTGATGGGGAGGGTGGCGACGACCGCGAAGCCGCGGCCTGGGCGGGGGCCGACGTCCAGGGTGCCGCCCAGTGCGGTGGCGCGCTCGCGCATGCCCTGCACGCCGAAGCCGCCGCCGTCTGTGTAGACGGCGCCCGGTCCGTCGTCCTCCACCTTGACCACGATGTTTCCGGAGGTGCGGGTGATGGTGAGGGTCGCCTGGTCTGTCCCGGAATGGCGGGTGACGTTGGTCAGCGACTCCTGGATGATGCGGGTGGCGGCCAGATCCACCTGCGCGGGCAGCCCCGACACCTCGCCCGAGACCGTCGCCACCACCTTCAGCCCCGAACGTTTCACCAGCTCGTCAAGGCGGTCCAGGCTGTCGGCCGGGGCGGTGGGGGCCTGCTCGTCCACCTGCCGCAGGACCCCCAGCGTGGTTCTGAGCTGCCTGAGCGTGTCCTTGCTGGTGTCCTTGATCGTGCGCAGCGCGCTCTCGGCGTCCTCCGGCCGCTTCTTCAGCCCGTGGAGCGCCGCCCCGGCCTGCACGTTGATCAGGGAGATGTTGTGTCCCAGGACGTCGTGGAGCTCACGGGCGATGCGCAGGCGTTCCTCGGTCTCGCGGCGCCTGGCCTCTTCTTCCTTGGTGTGCTCGGCGTCGAGGGCGCGTTGCTCGGCCTCCTGCTGGAAGGCCCGCCGGTTCTTGGTCACCCCGCCGAACGCGATGGCCGCCACCACCCAGCCGCCGATCATCACGAACTGCGAGTCGTCCACGTGCCGGGACTCGCCCAGCTCCCCGATCCCCATCCCGAGCACGGAGGCGGCGCCGGTGGCTATCGCCGCGATCAGGTGCCCCTGGTCGGCCGCGCTGTACAGAGCGACCAGGAAGATCAGCAGCAGCGGGCCGTCGAGGCGGGCGTACGGATAGTAGAGCGCCGTGCACACCGCGGTCACCAGCAGCGCGGCCACCGGGAAGCGGCGCCGCAGCAGCAGGGCGCCGCAGGCGATCGCGGGCAGCACCAGGTCGAGCGCGTTGGGCGCCACCTCGGGACGCATGCGGCCGGTGAGCACGGTCCCCGCGATCAGCGCCGCGATCACCGCGATCGACGACCACGTACTCGGCTGCAACCTGGGCATACGCCCATTGTGTACGGCTTCGCCGTCTGGTGGGTAAGTGAGGGGAATGACCATCAAGGATGAACTCCAGCAGGTAGACGATGATCTGGCCAAGTTGCGCCAGACGGCGCTGGAACTGCGGGAGCAGATCGGGGACATGGGAGCGACCGACCAGGTCGAGCGCTCCCAGCTGCTGGAGATGGCCGACGGCCAGGACCGGCTGATCGTGGAACTGCAGGGACGACGCGACGATCTCGCCCGCCGCCTGCAACAGGAGACAAGCTAGAACGCCCACCACTCCACCAGCCCGGGACCAGCCCACCGGAAAACCGCCCCAGAGGCCGGGTAAGGGGGCAGCGCACGCCACAGGACCTGGCGGCAAGGCCAGGTCGGGGCAGCAGGCGGCGAGGGCTGGGGGAGCCAGGGCAGGGCATGCCGGAGGACCTGGCGGCAAGGCCAGGTCAGGGGCAGGAGGGGGCCGGGGGCGAGGTCAGGGCAGCAAGGGGAGGGGCGGCTGGGCTGGGGGTTGGCCCGCTTGTGGGAGCTGGGGCGGGCCGGTTCAGGGGGCGGGTTACGGGTGGACGGGGGCCTCGGCGTGGGGGTTGCGGAGGGGGGCGCCGACCTCGTGCAGGTGGCGGAGGGCCTGGCCGTAGGACTCGACGAGGCCGGTCGTCAGGTAGTCCACGCCGATCTCGGCGCAGTAGCGCTCGACGATGGGCTGGGCGTGCCGCAGGTTGACCGCCGGCATGTTCGGGAAGAGGTGGTGCTCGATCTGGTAGTTGAGCTGGCCGGTCGCGATGTCGGTGAACCAGCCGCCGTGGACGTTGCGGGAGGTCAGCACCTGCTTGCGCAGAAAGTCGAGCTTGTCGTCGCTGGTCAGGATCGGCATGCCCTTGTGGTTGGGGGCGAAGGTGCAGCCGAGGTAGATGCCGAAGACGCCCTGGTGGATCACGAGGAAGAGCAGGGCCTTGCCGACCGGCAGGATGGTGAAGATCAGGCCGAGGTACCAGGCGCAGTGGGCCAGGAGCAGCGTCAGCTCCATGGCGCGGTTGCGCATCCCGGGCTTGGTCAGCGCCTTGAAGCTGGCGATGTGGAGGTGCCAGGCCTCCAGCGTGAGCAGCGGAAAGAACCAGTAAGCCTGATACTTCGCGATAAAACGGGGCAAGCCGCTGCTGCGTTCCACTTGCTCCGTCGACCAGACGATCACCGCGGGCGAGACGTCGGGATCGTGGTCCTCGTGGTTGGGGTTGGCGTGGTGCCGGTTGTGTTTGTCGGTCCACCACGCCCAGCCGAGGCCGACGCCGAGGTTGCCGATCAGCCGTCCGGCGATCTCGCTGGGCTTCCTGGTCCTGAACACCTGCCGGTGCCCCAGGTCATGGGCCAGGAACCCGATCTGGGTGAAGACCAGCGCGAGCAGGACGGCTACTCCCATCTGCCACCATGAGTCGCCGACCCAAACGAACAGGGCCCACCCGCCGAAAAAGGCGATGCCCACCAGGCTGCCCCGTACGGCGTAGTACACGAGTCGACGGTCGAGCAGACCGGCTTCCGTGATCTTGCGAGCCAAGCGCGCGAAGTCGCTTCCTCTGATCTCTGTAGTCACGCCCCAACAGTGTCCTATTCACGGCACATAGGGAAGATCATCGCCGGTCGGACCGTGTTTCCGCAGCTAGAGTTCCGATGCGCGCGCGTTGGCGGTCGTATGTTTTCGCGGCGGTGGCGGGTGAAATCGACCGGCCTGAGACGGGGTCAGAGCTCATCGGCGCGGGCCAGGAGGGCGAGCCGTTCCGACTCGCTGTGGGTGCTCTCCGCGGCCTGCCGGAACAGTACGGCCGCGCGTTCCCGGTCGCCCGCGCGCGCCGTCAGGTCGGCCTCGGCCGCGACCAGCAGCGGGTAGTCGGCCAGCGCCCCTCCCGACCGCAGCCCGGCCAGCAGGGCCAGGCCAGCCTCCGGCCCGAAGGCGTATCCGTGCGCCACCGCCCGGTTGAGCTCGATGACCGGGCTCGGCCGCAGTCGTACCAGATCGTCATAGCAGGCGGCGATCAGCGGCCAGTCGGTCTCGTCGAGGGACGGGGCCGTGGCGTGGCAGGCGGCGATCCGGGCCTGCAGCGTGTAGGGGCCCTGGTGCCGGAGCCTGGACAGGATGTCGGTGGCCTCGTGGATCGCGAGGTGGTCCCAGCGGGTGCGGTCCTGCCGGTCGAGGGGGACGAGGCGGCCTTCCCGGTCGCGGCGGACGGTGCGCCGCGAGTGCTGCAGGAGGAACAGCGCGAGCAGCGCCGCCGCCTCCGGTTGTTCCGGCATCAGGCCGGTCAGCAGCCGGGCCAGCCGGATCGCCTCCTCGGCGAAGGCCGGTTCCCCGTCGGCGTTGTAGCCCTGCGTGAACAGCAGGTAGAGCACCGCGAGCACTCCGGGCAGCCGCTCGCCCAACGCCGCCCCCGTGGGCACCCGATAGGGGATGCCCGCCTCCGAGATCTTGGTCTTCGCCCTGGTCAGCCGTCTGGTCATGGTCGACTCGCCGACCAGGAAGGCCCGCGCGATGTCGCCCGTCGGCACCGCGCAGATCGTCCGCAGCGTCAGCGCCACCCGCGCCTCCAGCGCCAGCGCCGGATGGCAGCAGGTGAAGATCAGCCGCAACCGGTCGTCCACGACCTCCTCCTGAGGCTCGTCGGTGGCGGCGGTCAGCGCGAGCACCGCCAGCTCCCGCAGCTTGCGGCGTTCGACGGTGGCCCGCCGCAGCACGTCCAGCGCGCGGTTGCGGGCCACCGTCATCAGCCAGCCGCCAGGATTGTCGGGTACGCCCTCACTGGGCCAGCGCCCCAACGCCATGGCCAGCGCCTCCTGCGCACTGTCCTCGGCCAGAGTCCAGTCGCCGGTGATCCGGATCAGCGCCGCGACGATCCGCGGGTACGCCTCGACGGCGGCCTCCGAAGCGGCGCGAGCGGCGGCGTCGTCCATCAGAGGTCGATCAGCGGCCGGATCTCCAGGCGGCCGTTGCGTGCCATCGGGTGGGCGCGGGCGACCTCGATCGCCTCGTCGAGATCGGCGCACTCCAGCAGGTCGAACCCGACGATGACCTCCTTGGTCTCGGCGAACGGCCCGTCGGAGACCAGCAGCTGCCCGTCGCGCACCCGCACGGTGGTCGCGCTGGCCGGCGGCGCGAGCGCGGAGCCGTCCAGGCGCCGTCCGGCCCCGTCGTTCTCCGCCACCCACACCTCGATGTCGGGCTCGGGGGTGGTGTCGGTGTCGGGCTCGGTGTCGCTGCAGACGAACATCATGTACTTCATCGTTGGCCTCCTTGGTGTGACTTCACCATGGTGACGATCGGCGGCAGCCGTACCGGACAAGGGGCGGGAAGATTCTCTTCTTTCACGCCGCGGCCTGCAGCCGGCGGTAGTGATGGGTGTCCCAGATGGCGACCACGATCAGGATGACCAGGGAGCCGGTGCTCAGGAGCAGCGGCGGCACGACGGGCACCAGGATGGCCAGCACGGCCAACACGCACAGCGCGCCGATCGCCGTCAGGCGGGGCAGCGAGAACGTCCCGAAGACGATGTACTTGAACCAGGTGTGACCGGCGAGGTAAAGGGCGGGCCCGCCCAGCGCCGTCAGCACGGTCACCACCTCGGCGTGGCCACCGGGATGGGCGATGACCAGTTCGTCGCCGACGGCCGAGACGATGATCCCGAGCACCATCGGGATGTGCGCGTAGGTATAGGCGGACCGGCCCAGCCTGCCCGGATCGTCGGAGGACTCGATGCGTTCGGCGGCCAGGTCGGCGGCCGTGTCGAAGTACACCCACCACATGGCGACGCTGCCCAGCAGGCAGATCGTGAACGCGGCCAGCGTCAGCGCGTCCGGCGTGGCCCGGGCCAGCGTGGCGCCGGTGACCAGGATCGACTCGCCGAGGGCGATGATGATGAACAGCTGGCACCGCTCGGCCATGTGCGCGCCGTTGATCTGCCAGTCGTGGGTGGACGAGCGGCCGATGACCGGGGTGGGGAAGCGGATCATCGGCGCGCCGTAGTCGAGCAGCAGCGCGATGATCCACAGCGCCACCTGGGCGGCCCCGCCCAGCCAGGCGCCGGTGATCCAGAACACCGCGGAGATCAGGAACCAGAAACAGACCCCGATGAAGACCTTCTGGAGCCGGTGGCCCGCGGTGGCCCAGATGACCACGGCCGTCCTGCCGCACTGGATCGCCACATAGGCCAGCGCGAACCACATCGCCCGGTCCCCGAACGCCTCGGGCACCGACGCGGCCATGATCAGGCTGGCCAGCATGAGCCCGGCGAGCATGATGCGGATGACCGGGTGGTTGGGGTCGCAGTAGTTGGTGGTCCACGTCGTGTACATCCAGGCCCACCACACCGCGAGCGTCAGGAACAGCGCCTGCGCGGCGCTGCCGAACGTCGGGTGGGCCAGCAGCAGGTGCGACAGCTGGGTGATGGCGAAGACGAAGACGAGGTCGAAGAAGAGCTCGAAGGGGGCGACCCTGGGGCCCTCGGCGCCGTGGTTCCTGATGGCTCTCATCACGGGCCTTCCACAGCAGTGAACAGCGGGAACATGCGGGACACCTTAGTGACAGCGGCTGACAGAGCCATGACAGAGGGCCGCGGGAGGGTGTCCGGCATGAGAAACGTACTGATCGTGGGCGCCGGGCCGACGGGACTGACCCTGGCCGTCGAGCTGGCCCGCCGCGGGCTGGACTTCCGCATCGTCGAGAAGTCGGCCGCCCATCCGGCCGGGGTGCGGGGGAAGGGGCTGCAGCCGCGGACCCTGGAGGTCTTCGACGATCTCGGGGTGGTCGAGGAGGTCCTGGCCAGCGGTTCCACCTATCCGCCGATCCGCAGCTGGGCCGATGGGGAGGTGGTCTGGGAGGGGCGGATGAGCGAGATCAGGCAGGCTTCGGCGGCGGTGCCGTACCCGAACCTGATCATGCAGCCGCAGTGGCGGACGGAGCGGATCCTGCGCGAGCGGCTGGCCCAGTTCGGGCACGAGGTCGAGCTGGGCACCGAGCTGGTCGGGTTCGAGCAGGACGAGGAGGGCGTGACGGCCACGCTGGGCGGGGGCGAGCGGGAGCGGTTCGGCTACCTGGTGGGCGCGGACGGGGGCAAGAGCTTCGTGCGAGGGCACCTCGGCGTCGGCTTCGCGGGGGAGACGTTCGACAGCGAGCGGATGCTGGTGGCCGACGTCCGCGCGAAAGGCATGGATGGCGAGCACTGGCATGTCTGGGGGGACATAACGAAGAAGGTGCTGAACTACAGCCTGTGCCCGATTCCCGGCACCGACGTCTTCCAGTTCACCGCGCCGGGCGCGACGGAGTTTCCCGAGATCGTCGAGGAGGTGCTCTGGCAGTCGGAGTACCGCGTCAACATCAGGATGGCCGAGCGCTTCCGCGTGGGCCGGGTGTTCCTGGCGGGCGACGCGGCACACGTGCACTCCCCGGCGGGCGGCCAGGGGCTCAACACCGGCGTCCAGGACGCCTACAACCTCGGCTGGAAGCTCGCCGTCGGCGACGACGCCCTGCTCGACACCTACGCGTTCGAGCGGATGGCCGTCGCCGAGCACGTGCTCGGGCTCAGCACCAGGCTGCTGCGCACCGGCGACCTCAAGCGCGACGAGGAGACCCAGCAGCTCAACCTGGCCTACCTCGACTCGCCGCTCTCGCGCGGGCCGCGCGGCGGCGAACGGTTCGGCGCGCTGTTCGAGGAGCAGCGCGGGCCGCACTTCCTGCTGCTCGCCAACACCAGTCAGGGGTACGGCGAAGCCGTCCGCGTCCACCCGCCCCAGGAGGGACAGGAAGGCGTGATCCTGGTCCGCCCCGATGGATACGTCGGCTATCACGGGGAGGAGAGCGGGCTCAGCGCGTACCTCTCGGGGTTCGGCATCGCCGCGCCCGCCGCCGCCTCCTCGTGACGGCCGGACAGGCCGAGCTCGGCGAGCAGCCGCCGCGTGACGGCCGGGATGTCACGCAGCGCACCGGCGGCACCGGCGATCCGGGCGACGACCCCGGGCTCGGCGGTGGCCGACAGCGCGCGAGCGGCGGCCTCCAGGACGGTCGCCCGCACCGGCCGGTCGTCGCCGCCCTCCATGAGCTCCAGCGCCCGGCGTAGCGGCGGTCCCGGCTCGGCGACCCGGGCCAGCTCGACGTTGACCAGCGCCTCCAGCTGCGGCGGCACCGGCGTGGTCGCGGCCAGCGCGAGCGCCTCGCGCAGCAGGGCGCGGGCCCGCGCGTCGTCGCCGGAAAGCCTGGCCAGCTCGCCCTTGGCGTGCAGGACACGGACGATGCCGAGCGGGTCGTCAGCCTTGTGCGCCGCCTCCCACGCCCGGTCGGCCACGGCGGCGGCACCGTCGAGGTCGCCGGAACGGGCCCGGAGCTGGGCGAGCCGTACCAGGAACATGAGGGGGCCGGGCAGCGCCTCCAGCCCGCCGATCTCGGCGGCGGGCCGCTCGGAGCGCTCGGCGAACTCCAGCGCGGCCGCGTAGTCGCCGCGGTTCTCCGCGGCCAGCGAGAGCCAGTAGAGCGCGAACGCCAGCCCCCAGCGGTCACCCACGGCGCGGAAACCGTCCAGCGCGGGCACCAGGAGCTCCTCCGCCTGGCCCGACCGGCCGTACTCGAAGCGCACGATTCCGGCCATGAGCCGCGCCGCCGCCCGCGTCCACGGATCGGGATGGCCGGACAGGCGCGCCACGGCCGACTCGGCCAGCTCGACCACGCCGCCCGGCGGGCCGAGCCGGTCGGTCAGCGCCCACGCGGCCAGCGCCGCGGGATGGTCGGCGGCCCGCACCACGGCGGAGGGCGGCCGCCCGGCGATCACCTCGGCCAGCCCGTACGCCAGCTCGCCGTCGGCGGGGCTGCTGCGGCGCAGCACCTCGGCGGCGCGTTCGCGGGCCTCGCGCCGCCGCCCGCGCATCACCCACGGCCACACCCGGGCCAGGAACAGCCGCAGCGGCTCCCGGGTGTGCTCCAGCGCGGCGTCCAGGTTGGCCTGCTCGGCGTCGAGCACCGCCAGCGTGCTCACCTGCTCACCCGTCCTGAGGTACGGCTCGCAGCGCTCGGCCAGCTCGGTGTAGTAGCAAGCATGCGCGTCCAGGGGCGGCTCGCCGCTCTCCCCGGCGTAGCGCCTGATCGTCTCCAGCATCGTGTAACGCTCACCGGACAGCCCCACCAGCGACTTGTCCACCAGTGACGACAGCGTCGCGACGTCAGCCCCGCACACCCGCAGCGCCGCCTCCAGCGTGGCTCCTCCGGCGAACACCGACAGCCCGCGCAGCAGCTCCCGCTCGGGCTCGTCGAGCAGTTCCCAGCTCCAGTCGATCACCGCGCGGAGCGTGCGGTGCCGAGGCTGCGCGGTACGCCCGCCGCGGAAGCTCAGCCGATCGCCCAGCTGCCCGACCAGCACCGAGACCGGCATCGTCCGCAGCCGGGCGGCGGCCAGCTCGATCGCCAGCGGGATGCCGTCCAGCTCGGCGCAGATGCGCGCGACGTCGGTCCGGTCGCCGGGACCGATGGCGCCCGGCCTGGCCGCGGCGGCCCGCTCGCCGAACAGCGCGACCGCGGCTTGGTCGTCCAGGGGCGCGACGGGATGGGTGCTCTCTCCGGAGATGTCCAAGGGCTCGCGGCTGGTGGCGATGATCCGCAGGTCGGGCACCTCGGTGAGCAGCCATTCCGCGACCCGCGCGGCCTCCTCGACCACGTGCTCGCAGTTGTCCAGCACGAGCACCGATCCGGTGCCGCGCAAGGCGGTGACCGGGTCGGCGGTCTTCAACGCCCGCCCCAGAGCGGCCCGCACATCTGAGCCGGGGGTCGCGAGTTCGACCAGCCGTACGCGCCGGAACCCCGATGCCGTCTCCAGCGCCAGCCGGGTCTTGCCGACGCCGCCGGGGCCGGTCAGCGTCACCAGCCGGTGCCCGCCCGCCAGCAGCGCGCGCAGCCGTTCGAGGTCCTCCGCGCGGCCGACGAAGCCGGTCAGTGGGGTCGGCAGGTGTTGTTCCTCGCCGGGCTCGGTGTCCCGCAGGGCCGCCAGGTGCGCTTCCTTGAGCTCGGGCCCGGGGTCGGCGCCGAGCGTCTCGTCCAGCAGGGTTTTGACGCGCTCGTAGGCGGCCAGCGCCTCGGCCCGGCGGCCCCGGCCGGCCAGGGCGCGTACCAGCAGGGCGTGGAACGGCTCGCGCAGCGGATGCGCGGCGACCAGCCCTTCCAGCTCGGCCAGCACGTCCGCGGTGTCTTCTGTCAGGTCGTCGGCGATGCGGGTGGCCAGGGCTTGCAGGCGGAGTTCGTCCAGGCGGGCGGTGGGTGGGGTGGCGAACGGCAGGCCCTCGGCGGCGGCGAGGGGGCGGCCGCGCCAGAGGCCGAGCGCGGCGCGGGCCTGGCCGGTGCGGACGAGGCGCTCGAAGACCCACACGTCCACCTGGTCGGCGGGCAGGTCGAGCAGGTAGCCGGACGGGTGGGAGGCGATCAGGCCGGGCGCCTCGCGGCGGGCGCGGGAGACCAGCGACTGCAGCGCGGCCTGCGGGTGCGCGGGCGGGTCGTCCGGCCACAGGTCGGCGGCGAGCCGGTCGGCGCTCACCACGCGGCCCGGGTCGAGCGCCAGCCTGACGATCAGCGACCGCACCCGCGCGCCGCCGACCTCGGCCCCGGACACCAGCAGCGGCCCGAGCATCGCGATCCGCACCCGCCCACTTTAGCGATCAGGCGAATCCATGACCTTCTGCCCCATGCGGTAGACGGCCAGCGGGCGGCAGAGCGTGGTGACGTCGGCCAGCGGGTCGCCCGCCACGACCAGCAGGTCGGCGTCGAACCCGGGCGCGATCCGGCCCTTCCTGGCGCCGACCCGGCAGACGCCGGCCGCCACCGAGGTGACGGCGCGCAGCACGTCCAGCGGCGCGTACCCGGCGTCGACCAGCATCTGCACGCCGTGCGGCACCAGGCCGTGCGGCTTGATCGGGGCGATGCCCGCGTCGCTGCCGATCACGAACGTCACCCCGGCCGCGTACATGGTCCTGAGCACCTCGATCATCTTCGGCAGGCGGGCCAGGATCTCGGGCGGCGGGGCCACGCCGGGCACCGGCACGATGCCGGCGGTCAGCGAGACCACGACCGGCGAGTCGGCCAGCGCGGCGATGAGGCGCGGATCGGGCTCGACGCCGTTCTCGGTCCAGAAGCCGCAGTGCTCGATCGTGTCGAAGCCGGCCTGCAGCGCCTCGGCGATGCCCTGCGGGCTGTGGGCGTGGGCGGCGACGGGCAGGCCGAAGGCGTGGGCCTCGTCCACGGCGGCCTTCAGCTCGGCGGGGCCGTACTGCATGAGGTGGGGTGCCGAGCCCTCGGTCAGCTGGCCGCCGGTGACCATCACCTTGATCACATGGGCGCCGCGCGCGGCCCGCTCGCGTACGGCGGCGCGGATCGCGGCCTCGCCGTCGGCCTGGCCGCCGAGCCACCAGCAGTGGCCGCCGGAGGTGGTGATGGGCGGGCCTGAGGCCAGGATCTCCGGGCCTTCCGTGCTGGTCAGGCCGAGGCCGAGCGCCAGGTAGTCGCGGTCGCCGAGGTCGCGCACGGTCGTGACGCCGGCGGCCAGGTGCTGACGGGCGGCCTGGCGCATGCGGGCGGCCAGGTCGGGCCGGTCGAGGTGCGCGACGGGGTCCGTGCTGGCGTCGAAGGCCAGGTGGACGTGGCAGTCGATCAACCCCGGCAGCAGCGTGGCCGGGCCGAGGTCGAGGTCGGCGGGCCCGGGGCCGGTGATCGCGGCGATCCGGCCGTCGTGGATGGTGACCACCCGGTCTTCGTACAGGTCCTGGCCATCGAACAGGCGGCGCGCACGCATGGTGAACATGCCGTCACCATGGCACCGCGCACGCCGCCTGACCTGAGTACCCCTTACTCAACCGTCGGCGGCGCCGGCTTCTCGTCGGTCCAGCCGGAGGCGAGCACGTTCTCGATCCGGTCGCCCTTGCCCGGCATGCCGGTGACCTGGTACGACTTCACCATCGAGGTGTCCGGGTCGATGATCACCCGGACCTGGGTGGGCTGGGAGTCCTGCAGGCGGAACTCGATCGCGGTCCCCGAGTTCTCGACGCCTTCCACGATCTTCACGTGCGGCATGCCGGCCAGCGCCCGGTAGGCGGTGGCGCGGACGTCCGGCGAGACCGGCAGCTCGTACAGGAGCGACACCAGCAAGGCGGCGGCGGTGCCGTCCTCGACGCGGGTCACGTCCGCCGGCCGATCGCCGTCGGCCGGGCGGTTGACGTTGGCCAGGAAGCGCTCGTTCATCCACGCGGTGAGCTGCCCCGGGTCGGTGGGCAGCTTCTCCAGTTCGGCGAGGCTCACCTTGCCGTCCGCCACGTAGAACGTCCGCGGGCCCTTGCCCTTGACCAGCGTGGGCTTGTCCGGCGGCGGGAAGCCCCATGAGGTGGGGGAGCCGTTCTCCTTCCAGGCCGCCTCGTCCAACGGCCGGACGGGCAGCCTGACGGAGCCGTGCCAGCTCTGGCCCTCCTTGTCGGTCCAGGTCTCGGAGATGTTCGAGGACTCCAGGCGGTAGCGGCTGCCAGGCTTGCCGTACTCCTTGGCCCAGCGCATCGTGTACTTCCGCTTGACGTGCCAGAACCGGCCGTCGGGCGCCTTCTCCGCCTGCGCGGCCGCGGCCAGCAGCACTGGCTGTCCCATTACCGTCGGCGCCTTGCCCGGCTCGGCGGGCAGCATGCCCGGCGCCACCACCACCGCGCCGGTGGCCACCGCGAGCGCCGCCAGCCCGAGCTTCCAGGGAACCCTGCGCCGGGCCCCCGCCCGCAGGCGCGCGGCCACCCTGGCCTTGGCGAACGGGTCGGAGTGCGGTTCGCCATACAGCTCGCGCACCCGCGTCAGGTCATCCATGGTCGCCCTCCATCGGGTTGGCGCCGCCCAGCACGGCGCGGAGCTTGGTGCGGGCACGGCTCAGCCGCGAGCCGACCGTGCCGTAGGAGACGCCGAGCGCGTCGGCGACCTCCTGGTGGGTGAGCCCGGCCAGCGCGACCAGCAGCAGCACGTCGCGCTCGCCCCTGCCGAGCGCGGCGATGGCCGCGGCGAGCGCGGGCCGCAGACTCTGGGCGCTGACCGAGGAGGTCACGCGCTCCTCATGGCCTGGGGAGTCGGGTGCGGCGCCGTGGCGGTTGAGGGCGCGAAGGGCTCTGATCTCGGTACGGCGGTGCTTGCCCACCAGGTTGGTGGCGATGCCGTACAGCCAGGAGCGCAGGGCCGCCCGGCCCGGGTCGAAGCGGGCCCGCTTGCGGAAGGCGGTCAGGAACGTCTCGGCGACCACGTCGTCGGCATGGTCGGGGCCGAGCCGCTGGGCCACGTAGCGGTGTATCTCGGGGAAGTAGGTGTCGAAGACCGCGTCGAAGTCGTCCAGCGACGCCTCGGGCGGTTTTTCGACGTGAGTGGCTGCCATGCTGAGTATCACCCGATGTGCGGGATCGCTTTCCCTTGTGGCTTCAGGAGAATACGCGGGACTTCAGTGCGGGGAAGCGCTGGACCGTGCGCAGGAAGGTCTTGAATCCCGTTCTGGCCAGCCGGTTGCCGCCGACGAACTGCTTGGCCGCCTTGAGCGAGTCGCGCACGGCGGCGAAGCCGTACCCGCGCATCTGCTTCTCGTATGTGGCGATGGCGGCGAGCTCGTCACCGTCGCCGGTCAGCGCGAGGCAGAGCAGGCGGGCGTCACGCAGCGCGGTGTTGGCGCCGATGCCGCGCATCGGGGTCATGCTGTGGATGGCGTCGCCGAGCAGGGTGATGTTGCTCGCCGGCCAGGCCTCGATCGGGATCGAGGTGCGGATCGGGAGCAGGGAGACGGTGTCGGGGTGGGAACGTTCGATCATGGTGCGCAGGTCGGGGTGCCAGCCGGAGATCATGTCGCTGACCGCTGCCTGGAGCTCCGGGCCCGGCAGGTCGGCGACGTCGGCGGGGAAGCGGCCTTCGGCGGCGCCGACGGCCCACAGGATGTAGCTCGCGGTGTTGTCCATGAGCGCGCCGTCCTGCTCGGTGGCGCCGATGCCCTCGGCCGGGGCGGCGCCGTCGAGGTCGTGCGGCGCGCAGAACAGGCCGATGCCCTGGGGCGGGATGACGTTGTTCGGGCCGTCGGTGAGCCGGCGGGCGAGCAGGCCGCGGGTCTCGTCGGTCAGCAGGAACTTCCCGGCCACGGTGGTGATGCCGGTGTCGACGCGTTCCGCGTGCGGGAGGTACTGCTTGCGCACCCGTGAGTTGCCGCCGTCGGCCGCGACCACGATGTCGGCCACGGCGGTGTCGCCGTCGGCGAAGTGGAGGCGGACCCGGCCGTCGGGCAGCCGTTCGTAACGCTCGTAGGTCTTGCCGAACCGCACCACGTCCTCCAGGTCGGCCAGCAGGACCTGCCGGAGCGTGATGCGGCTGACCGAGTGGTGGTCGTCGGCGGGGTCGGCGGCCTCGGGCGTCTCGATCAGCGCCAGCACGTCGAGTTGTTCGGTCAGGAAGCCGAAGTCCTGGCCGCTGGTGCCGGTGGTGTCGAGGAAGGCCCGCCACAGCTCGGGCGGCAGGCAGTCGTGCAGGGCGTGGGCGCCGTGCGGGTCGATGTGCACCCGGTAGCCCTGGAGGCGGGCGGCGGGTGTGCGGTCCCGTTCGTAGACGGTGACCTGGACTCCGGCCTTGTGCAGCCCCTGGGCCAGGCAGAGCCCGCCGATGCCGCCGCCGATGATCGCCACGTGCTTCTTCGTCGTCATGCCGCTCACTATCAACCGCATGGATGATTCTGTCAACCATCCGGATGGATGATAGTGTGCCGTGCATGAGACGTGCACCGGAGGAGAAGCAGCGCGACCCCGAGCGCACCAGGGCGCGCATCCTCGACGCTGCCGTGGCGGAGTTCGGGGCCAAGGGGTTCGCCGGGGCCAGGGTGAGTGAGATCGCCGCGCGCGCCGGAGTCAACAAGCAGCTGATCTCTTACTACTTCGGGGGGAAGGAAGGGCTCTACAAGGAGCTCACCGGGCGGTGGCAGGGTGAGGAGAGCGCGTTCGCCGACCGGGCCGCTTCCTTGGCGGAGCTTGTCGCCGGGTATGTCAGGGCCAACTCGGCCCACCGGGACCTGGGGAAGCTCATGGTCTGGGAGGGGCTCACCGAGGGGGTGCCGGCCGATCCCGCCTTCGTCGAGGACGTGCGGCGCAACGTGGCCGAGCTGGGGCGGCGGGGCGGCCAAGGGGAGTTTCCCGGGGAGGTGGATCCGGGGATGTTGCTGGTGGCCTGCTTCGCGATGGCGGCGGCGGGGGTGTCTTTTCCGCAGCTCGTCCAGGCGGCCACGGGGCTCGACCCAGCCTCCGCGGAGTTCGGGGAGCGTTACGCCGAACAGGTCGCCCTGATCGTCGACCGCCTCCGACCCTGACCCCCCGCCTCGGCGCTTCGGCGCTTCGTCCGCGTGCGGCGGTCTGTCCGGCCCGTCTGCGGCCCTTCCGCCTGTGGTGGGCCTTTCGCGCGTGGCGCTCCTTCGGCCCTGGTCTGTGGTGGCCTCTCCGCTTGTGGTGGCCTGTCCGACCTGGTTTGTGGCGGCGTCTCCGCCTTCGGCGGCTTGTCCGGCCCGTCTGTGGCGGGCTTTCGCCTGGGGCGGCTTTCTGTCTGTGGTGGGTGTTTCGGGGTCCCCGGGAGCCCCCTGTTCCCGGGGTGACCGGCGGGGCTATCTGGTGACGAGGCGTTCGAAGAGGTCTAGGGCGGCCTGCCGTACCTCTGCGGGGGCGAGGCCGTCGAGGGTGTTCCTGGCGTGGATCGTGTCGCGGGTCGTGGCCAGCGTGATGGCCACGGACGAGGCCGCCGCGCGGCTCACCGAACCGGCGGGCGCGTTGTCGGCGAGTTCCTGGGCACTGGCGGCGAGGTCGAGGTTGTCAGTCAACGGGGCTCCTCGGCATGGTGGCGGCAGAGGCTCATTGCATCATCTGGGGTGGTGTTCCATCCACCATTCGGTGAATTCCCGGCATTGGCCGTCCTGGCCAAATCTGATCACCCAGAGATTGCTGAACGTCCGGTCCGGATACACCGTCGTGCCCTGCACGATCGCCAGGTCTCCGGTCACCGTCAGCGGTTGCCAGGTGAAGGAGGTCTGGCCGGGCTCGTCCTGGTTGGCGAGCCAGCCGGCCACGATCGCGTCGCGGCCGTGCCATGGCTGTGCGTGGGGTTCGGTGTAGTAGGACGCGTCCTCGGTGAAGAGCGCGGCTATGCCGGCCGGGTCGTTGGTGTTCCACGCCCGGACATAGTCGGCGATCCACTGTTCGAGGTTCATGTCCTACCAAGGGTAGACCGCGTCAGGCGGCGAGGATGTGGCGGCCCTGGACCGGCGTGGCGGCGGTGCGGGCCAGCTGGACGAACGACACCAGCAGGCACAGGGCGCCGAGCGGCATGAGGTCCTTGTTCATCAGGGGCAGCATGAAGTCGAGCATGACCAGCACGGGCGTCCAGTACTTGACCTGCTTGACGACGGCCAGGTGGGTGACCAGCACGAACTGGGCGATGTAGAAGAGGAACGGCCCGCCCTGGTAGACCAGCAGCTCGACGCCGGGCACCTCCTGGACCCGGTCGAACAGCACGCTCATCCCGGCGTTGTCATCGGCCAGGAAGCCGACGACGACGTCGATGACGAACTGGGCCATGGCGCAGGCGATCCCGGCGATCCCGGCGACGACCGTCACGGTGGGCAGGACGCCGCCGCCCAGCCTGCGCCTCATGTCCAGAAAAATCGGGACAAAGAGGGCTAGGGCGGCGATGAAGGCCAGGTGACCGGTCGTCCAGGCGATCCCGGGGCCCCGGGAACCGTCGAGGCCGTCGAGGATGCGGATGACACCGTAGGCGAGGACGAGGAGCGGGGTGGCGATGTACGCGGTGCGCAGGTTCATGCCTCTATCCTGAAATTTCTGGCCCCGAAAGTGATCGCCGGTGCGAGCGATCTCCCTCCTCCCTCGCGCGGGGGATCCGCACACCTCTCCCTCGCACGAGGGAGATCCGACCCTCTTCCTGCGCGTGGATCCGAACCCAGGAGCCTTGCACGGGATCCGGACCCAAGACCGTTGTTCGGGGATCCGGACCCAGGACCCGTGCGTGGGGATCCCGGGGCGCTCGAAAGGTACGGTCCTTTGGTTATCCTGGTCGGATGCTCGGGCGGATAGACCTCGACGAGGACGGCGGCGCCCTCTACATGCAGATCGTCGACGCCGTGGTGACCGCCGTCGCCCAGGGCCGGTTGAATCCCGGTGACCGGCTGCCGGCGGAGCGCGATCTGGCCAGGGAGATCGGCGTCAGCCGCGACACCCTGCGCCAGGCCCTGCGGGAACTGCAGCGGCACGGCCACGTGGTGCGTACCGTGGGAAGGGGCGGCGGCACGTTCGTCGCCGAGCCCAAGGTTCGGCGGAACCTGTCGCGCTACTCCGGTCTGGCCGACGAGCTGCGCGAGCAGGACATGAAGCCCGCGGCCCGGGTGTTGTCGGCCCGGGGCCGCTCGGCCAGCCCGGCCATCGCCGCCGCGCTCGGTGTCGAGCCGGGCGAGCCGGTTCACGAGATCGTCCGCGTACGGCTGGCCGACGACCGCCCGGTAGCCCTGGAGCACACCTACTACGCGCTCGCCCTGTTCCCCGGCCTGCTCGACCACCCACTCGACGGCTCGATATACGAGCTGCTCAGAGCGGTCTACGGGCACACCCCGGTAAGGGCGGTGGAGTACCTGGAGCCGATCCTGGCCGGCCCGGAGGAGACGGCGGCGCTGGGCGTCGAGGAGGGCGCCCCGCTGATGTACATCGAGCGGATCGCCTACGACGACGCCGACCGGCCGGTGGAGTTCGGCAGAGATGTCTATCGCGGCGATAGAACACGCATGGTGGTGTGGGGATTGTCCGAAAGGTAGGAAACCATTAGCCTCGGTCGCCGTGACCCACCACGAGATCGTGATCATCGGCGGCGGCGTGATCGGCTGCAGCAGGCCGGGTTCGGCGCGGTCGACGTGGGCTACCGGGCGGTCCAGTCGCTGCGGCTGGAGAAGCACTACCTGGCCTGGGCGGCCGACATCACCGCCGACGACGACCCCTACGAGGCGGGCCTCGCCCTCCACACCAGGCCCGACAAGCCGGAACTGTTGGCCGGACCCGCCCTGCGCACGATCCGTGATCGGGGGCCCGCGCGGCGGCTGTCGTGGTTCACCGCCAGTGCCGACGTGGTCATGCACGGTGGCGAATTGCTCGTTCTTCCTGACGGCAGGTTGACTCCTGTGAAAAGTGCCGGTTTTGGACACACGGTGGGGGAGAACATCTTCTGTGCCTACGTTCCGGCAGAGGTGGCCGCATCTTCCGAGTTCGTGGTGGAAATTATGGGAAACCGGCACCCTGTCCGGCATCACACCGCACCCCCTTACGACCCGCAAGGTGTAACAATCCGTGCCTAGGCGGGTCGATCATCACCTGTTACGTTCCGAGGGCGACGCGCACCATCGGGGAAATTCTCAGACAAAACCTAGGAGTCCCGTATGCGTACCTCCCTGCGCAGAGGGATCACCGCGATCATCGCGGTGATCACCCTGCCGGTGGCCCTTGCCACCCCGGCCCAAGCCGGGGGTGGTTTGGACGACATCATCGCCAAAGTGATGGTGAAAAAGGTCAAGGGCACGAACGTCAAGAAGCACCTGGACGCACTACAGGCCATCGCCACCGCCAACGGCGGCACCCGCGCCACCGGCACACCCGGATACCCGGCATCGCGCGACTACGTGGCCAACAAACTGCGCAAGGCCGGCTACAAGGTCACCCTCCAGCCGACCGACTTCGTCGAAGGCTGGGTGGAGAACAGCGCGCCCACCCTCAACCTGACCGCGCCCAGCCAGAAGACCTACGTGCCTAACGAGGACTTCTTCACCTTCCAGCCGTCGCCCCCCGGCGACGTGACCGCGCAGGTCCAGGGCGTCGACCTCACGCTCCCGCCCACGCCGACCCCCACCTCCACCAGCGGCTGCGAAGCGGCTGACTTTACCGGCTTCGTCGCCGGCCGGATCGCCCTCATCCAGCGCGGCACCTGCGCCTTCGCCCAGAAGATCCGCAACGCCGGCCGGGCCGGCGCCGCCGGCATCATCGTCTTCAACGAGGGCCAGCCGGGACGCACCGACGCCTTCCCGCTGGACATCGGCGAGTGGCGCGGCGGCGTGCCCATGGTCTTCGCCGACTTCGCCGTCGGCAACGAACTGGCCGCCACCCCCGGCGCCACCGTACGCCTGAAGGTCGACGCCACGCTCACGCTCGGCAAGAGCGACAACGTCATCGCCGAGACCCGCGGCGGCGACCCGCGCAACGTCGTCATGGTCGGCGCGCACCTCGACAGCGTCGAGGCCGGGCCCGGCATCAACGACAACGGCTCCGGCAGCGCCGCCATCCTGGAGACCGCGCTGCAGCTCGCGCACTTCCCGGTCAAGAACAAGGTCCGCTTCGCCTTCTGGACCAGCGAGGAGATCGGGCTGCTCGGCTCCGACCAGTACGTCGAACGACTGAGCGCGGCCGAGCGCAAGCGGATCAGGGTGTACCTGAACTTCGACATGGTGGGCTCGCCCAACTACGCCTTCAAGCTCTACGACGGCGACGACTCCGACGCCACGGGCTCGCCCGCCGGCCCTCCCGGCAGCGCCCACATCGAGAAGCAGCTCAACAAGTTCTTCCAGTCCCGCAACCTGTCCACGGTCGGCACCGACTTCGACGGGCGCTCCGACTACGGACCGTTCATCGCTGTAGGCATCCCGTCCGGCGGCATCTTCACCGGGGCCGAAGGCATCAAGACCCCGGCCGAGGCCGCGCTGTTCGGCGGGCAGGCGGGCGTCGCCTATGACGTCTGCTACCACCTGGCCTGCGACACCATCGCCAACATCAACATGACCGCGCTGGACGTGGACGCCGACGCCATCGCCGACTCCACCGCCCGGTACGCGTTCAACCTGAACGGCATCCCGCAGCACAGCGCCGCTGCCGCCGCGCCGGTGGCGGCCACCACCGCCGGCTGAGCCACATGTGAGAGGTCCGGACTCACCGCAGTCCGGGCCTCTCATCGCGTCAGGGAAAACGAGCGCTCATCCCGCCGTCCACCGCCCACTCCGCCCCCGTGACGAAACCGGCGGCGTCCGAGGCGAGGAAGCAGATCACCTCGGCGACCTGGTGCGGCGACCCCATCCGCCCCATCGGATGCAGTCCTTCCACCCTGGCCCGCTCACCCGGATCGGGATGTCTGTCCAGGTAATCCTCGACCAGCCGGGTGGCGGTCCAGCCGGGGCTGACCGCGTTGACCCGCACACCATGCGGCCCGACCTCCAAGGCGAGACTCCGCGTCAGCCCGACCAGCCCGGACTTGGCCGCCGCGTAGGGAAACATCCCGCGCGTGGTCAGCCGGGCGTGGATGGACGCGACGTTGACGATCGCCCCACGCCCGGCCGCCTTCATCCCCGGCAGCACGGCCTGCGACATCATCCACGCGGCCTTCAGATCGATCGCGAACACCTCGTCCCACTCGGCCTCCGTCATCTCGACCGGGTCGTAGTAGGCGTTGCGCCCCGCATTGTTGACCAGCACGGAGATCGTCCCCAGCTCGTGCGCGATCTCGGCGACCGCCGACCTCACCTGCTCACCCGACGTGATGTCCGCCTGTACGGCAAAGCCACGCTCGGCCGCCAGCACATCCACCACCCCGACCCGAGCCCCTTCCCTCGCAGCCACCTCCACCACGGCAGCCCCGATCCCCCGAGCACCCCCGGTAACCAGCACCACCTCCCCCTCAAGCCGCCCACCCATCACCCAACCCACCTTTCACTAGCCACGCCATCGGCCCAGCACCCACAAGACCACCGCCACCTGCCTGACCACCCCACACGCCCGCCGGCCCCCAAGCTCTCGACCCCGGCACTGCCTCCATCCCCTGGCTCCCTGTCCTGCGCCCAGGGCCACAGACCCAGAGGCACAGACCCCGGGCCACAGACCCCGGGCCGAGGACCCCGGACCATGGGCCGAGGACCCCGGACCCCGGACTCCGGACCCGGACCCCGGACCCCGGACCCGGACCCCGGACCCCGGACCCCGGACCATGGGCCACGGGCGGCCCCGGGCCGCGGACCACAGACCCCGGGCTGCGGGCCGCGGACCACAGACCCCGGGCTGCGGGCCTCGGGCCTCGGACCCCGGGCCTCGGGCCACGGGCCATAGACCCCGGGCCACGGACCTCTCGGTCTCGCGACCTCGGCCTCCAAGCCCTGCGGCTCTCGGGCTGCGGGCACACGGTCCGGGGCGCAAAGGCGCGAGCGGGTGAGGAGGCGGCCGCGGTCCGGCGTGACGAGGGCGCGTGGGCCAGGGGGGTCATGGGGTGGGGTTCAGGGTGGTCAGGAGGGTTTTGACCGTGGTGGTGTCGCCGGAGGTGATGGCGCTGCCTATGCCGCAGGCCACGGCGCCGGCGGCGATCCAGGCCGGGGCGTTCTCCACCGTGATGCCGCCGGTCGGGACCACCGGAGCCTGCGGGAGGGCCTGGAGGAGGTCGCGCAGGACGTCGGGGGAGGAGGCGCGGGCGGGAAAGAGCTTCACGGCGTCCGCCCCCGACTCCAACGCGGTCACGATCTCGGTCGCCGTGGCCACGCCAGGCAGTACGGCCAGGCCGTACCGGTGACCGGTGGACAAAACCTGCCAGTGCAACGACGGAGAGACCAGGAAACGGGCCCCGGCCAGCGCGGCGAGCCGGGCGGTCGGTTCGTCCAGGACGGTGCCGGCGCCGATCACCGCCTCCGGACGGGACCGGGCGATCTCGGCGATGGCGTCGAGGGCGCCCGGCGTGGTCAGGGACACCTCGACGACGTCCAGACCGGTGTCCACGGTGGTGAGTGCCGCCTGTACCGCCGCTTCGGCGTTGATGGCGCGGACGATGCCGACGACGCGGCGTTCGGCGATCCTGTTCATGACCTGCCAGCGATACATGCTCATCTCTCCACCCATGCGCCCCAAGGAAATCCGGTTAATCATCCCCGGTCCGGGCGTGGGGCATTCGGTGGGCTCCCTTACATTCCGTCGCCGTCCCAGCGGCCTCGGGAGCGGGAGCGGACGGGCAGGCTGGAGACGATCGGCGCCGGGATCGGGTCGCCCGGCTTCCATGCCCGCCCGGTGCCCCAGTTGTGCGCGCCCGCGTCCGTCCGCTCGTCCGGATGCTCCAGCGAGGCCGGATCAGCACCCCAGTCCAACGCCTCCGCGTGGTGCGGGGCGCCATCATGATCTTCGGCGTGGTGCGAGTGCCCGTCGTGAGGCCCCTCGTGGCCGCCCTGCAGGCGGGCGGTGTCGCGGGCCTTGGCGATGGCGAGCAGGCTGTGGTCGGTTCCCTGGCCGTGTGGGACGTAGTCGGCGTCCGTGCCGCCCGTCTGCCGCGAGTAGTCCAGCGACGCCCGCAACATCGCCAGCTCTTCGGGCGTGCGCAGCCCCACCCCCAGATCGTGGCTGGACTGCGACCACCGCCCGGCAGGCCCGTAGTTCAGGGCCTCGCCGCCCCACCGAACCCACTCGTTCTGCGTGTACCAGTTGAACAACTCCCCGTCCGACCGCAGCAACCACGTGGCCCCGCCCTCCATCGAGGTGAAGTGCCCGTGCTTCACCCGGGCGGGCCGGAAGAAGTACGTGCCGAGGTCGAGCGTCCCGAAGTTGTACTCCATGTGCCCCTGCAGCGTGTACGCCTCCTCGTAGCAGGGATGGTGGGCCAGCCGGTGGTCGGCCCAGCCTTCCTGCGCGTGCACCAGCCGGGTGTAGAAGCCCGTCAAAGGGTCCACATGGAGGTATTTGATAAAGAGTCCGGGCATGGGGCCGGGGTTCGGCACCGCGTCCCACTCCATCGCCGCCGAGTCGATCACGATGACGTCCTCCCGGGCCTCCGCCCAGCGCGCGGCACCGGTGTCGAATCCGGCGTCGCCGTACTCGCGATAGTGGAGGATCCGCGTCCCCTCCTCGAACGTGATCGCCTCGACCGGCACGCCCTTCGGCGCGTAGACGTAGCCGCCCTGGCCGAGGCGCCGCCCGCCGTACGTCATGGAGCCTTCGAGCACGTAGAACTCGCTGTCGGCGTGATGCACGCCCGGCCCGCGCCCCCAGCCGGTGTGGAAGTCGACGCGCAGCGACGACGAGCCGTCCTCCTCGTCCACGGACAGGCGGCGCTCGCTGGCCCGCCCCTCGCCGCCGACGAGTTCGGCCGCGTGCCAGATGTAGTCGTCTTCCAGGATCACTTCAACGTGGGGACGCATGCCACTCCTTCAGCTCGCGCTTGAGGATCTTGCCCGCCGCGTTCCGTGGCAGCGCGGGCACGAACTCGATCTGCCGCGGCAGCTTGGCGCCCGACAGCAGCCCGCGGCAGTGCTCGACCAGCCGCGCAGACTCGACCGCCGCGCCCGGCGCCGTGACCACGAACGCCGTCACCCGCTCGCCCCACCGCTCGTCCGGCAGCCCGACGACGGCGGCCTCGGCCACGCCGGGAAAGGCGGCCAGCGCCTCCTCGACCTCGCGCGGCGCGACGTTGACGCCGCCCGAGATGATCATGTCCTTCTTGCGGTCCACGATGTAGAGGAAGCCCTCGTCGTCGCGCTCGACGACGTCGCCGCTGGTCAGGAAGCCGTCTTCGGTGGTGCACGCCGCGGTCGCGGCGGGGTCGCCGAGATAACCGTTCATGAGGTACGGCGAGCGCGAGAACAGCTCACCCTCGACGATCCTGACCTCGGTCATGAACCAGGGCGTCCCCACGGACCCGATCTTGCGCCGGGCGTCGGCCGGGCGGCAGTCGCTGATGATGCCCGCCTCGGTCGAGCCGTAGAGCTCGTGCACCCCGACCCCGGGAAAGGCGTCCAGCACCCACTCCTTGAGCGGGCGCGGCAGGGCGGCGGCGTTGAAGAACAGCGTGTCCAGCGAGGACAGGTCGTGCCCGCCGAGCCCGTGCGCGCGCAGCATGTGGGCGTGCGCCGGGACCAGGAACACCGACTGCGCCCGCGTCTCGGCGATCATGGCGAGCAGGCGCCCGGGGTCCCAGGCCCTGAGCATCGCGACGGTGCCGCCGGTGTGGACCGGCGCGTACCCGAAGGCGAAGCCCGCGCCGTGGTACATGGGCGCGACCGCGATCGTCCTGCGTCCGGGCCCGAGCCCCCACTCCAGGGCGGCGGCGTAGAAGGTGAGGGCACGCGAGCGGTGGCTGATGAGCACGCCTTTGGGCCGCCCGGTGGTGCCCGAGGTGTAGGCGACGCAGAACGGCTCCCGCTCGTCCACCTCCACCCGAGGATCGGTGCCCGGCGAGGTGGCCAGCACCGCCTCGTACGACGGCCCGAGCGACAGGACGGTACGCGGCAACCGGTCCACGGCCCCGGCGAAGGCGTCGTCGAGCACGATGGCCCGAGCCTGCGAATGATCGAGGATGTACGCGCTCTCGGCGGCCGTCTGCCGGGGATTCATCGGCACCATGACCAGCCCGGCCTTGGCGATCCCGCAGGCCACCTCCGGGTACTCCAGCCGGTTGCCCATCAGCACGGCGACCCGTTCGCCGGTGCGTAACCCGGCCTTGAGCAGGGCGTTGGCCAGCCTGCTCGACCGATCGTCCAGAGCGCGAAAGGTCAGCTCCCGCCCGCCGTCGGACACCGCCGGGGCGGCAGGCGTCGCCGCGGCGAACTCACGCACGCCACCGGCGATCGAGAGCTGCATGTTTCGCATAGTGAAACGCCTTTCCAATACATAGCATGATCCCCGCCCTCGGCAACGTCAACGACAATGGGCAGATGCTGACCATGCGCCCCTACACGGACGCCGACCTGCCCTGGATCCAGGAGACCGTCGCGGAGTGGATCGCCGGCGCGGGCCGCTGCGCCTACGACCACATCGGTGAGCTGCCCCACCGCATCTACGAGAACATCAGGGGCCGCCGACCGACCGGAGAGGTCGTGCACGTCTGGGAGGACGACGGCCGCCTGGCCGGTCTGACGGTCAACACCCGCTTCGAGAACGCCTTCGACGTCTTCACCGCCCCGGACCTGCGCGGCACCCGGGCCGAGGCCGACATGATCGAGGCCGCCTGCGAGACCACCGGCCGGGGCGAGGACGAGGTGCTGACCGACGTCTTCGACTGCGACACCGCCAGGATCGAGGTCCTGGAGCGCCTGGGCTTCACCCGGTTCCGTACCTGGGACGACGTCAACGAGGCCGCACTCGCCGACCTGCCCGAGCCGAGCCCGCCCGCGGGCTTCACGCTGCGCGCCGCCCGGCTGGCCGACGCCGACGAACTGGCCCGCGCCCGCAACAGCGCCTTCGACTCAGAATGGACCGGCGCGCAGTACCGCGACGAGGTCATGCTCAAGCCCGGCTACGACGTCGGCCGCGAGATCGTCGCCGAGTCGCCGGACGGCCGGATCGCCTCGTTCCTCGTGTACTGGGTGGACCGGCGCAACGCCATCGGCCACTTCGAACCGGTCGGCACCCACACCGACTTCCACCGCCTGGGCCTGGCCAGGGCGACCATGCTGCACGCCATGCACCGGATGCGCGCACTCGGCCTGACCACCGTCACCGTCAACCACGACGCGGAGAACGTCCCGGCCAGAAAGCTCTACGCGGCGCTCGGCTTCAAGAAGACCCACGAGACGTATGGCTATCGCCGCCGGACCCGGCGATAGCTATGAACAGGCCCACCATCGAGCTGACGGTCACCCATCCCACGGCATCCGATCCCTCGGTCAGCCAGTAGCCGCCCCCGCCCATCGCGATGAAGGCGCCGCCCGCGATCATGCTGAACCGCTCGCCGCCACGGACGAACCGCGCACCCCACCAGCAGGACGCTGCGGCGAGGAACGTCCCGCCGACCATGACCACGTTCGCGTCCGCCGCGGGCCGGGTCTCCGCGACGATCGCGGCCACGACGGGCCCGATCGCCGTGATGCTCGCCATGAGCAGGCCCGGCTCGGGGTCCCTCCGGTCGAGCGCGTCCACCGCCAGCCCGAGCGCCGCCACCAGCGCCAGGAGGAACAGGACGATCAACAGCACGATCTGCCAGCCACCGCTGAGGCGGGCGCCGGCCAGGTAGATGACCGCGCTCAATATCCAGGCGAAGCCGAGCACGACCAGCTGCCCCGCGGCCACCGCCCGCGTCTTCGGCACCCGCACCCGCGGTACGGGCGGTACGGGCGGCGCGGGCGCTGGGGCCTCCTCCATTACCGCCTGCGCGTCCCGGATCTCCATCGCGAGGTGCGCCGCGCCGCGTACCACGGCCAGTTCCGGCTCCTCGACCTTCAGCACCGTCACCCCCGAGCGGCGCGAGATCTGCGCGTGCACCATCGGCAACCGGCTGCTCCCGCCCACCGGGATCACCTTGGTCACCTCGTCCCAGGCCAGCTCCTGGTCGCCGAGCAGCCGGTCGCACTCGTCCATGGTCTCGGCCAGCGGCTTGTCGAGGAGTTCGGCCAGTTCGTCGCGCGTCATGGTGAACAGGACCGGCGGGTCGAGCTCGGACAGCAGCGCCCGATGCTCCTCCCGCTGCGACAGCGCGTGCTTGATCTTCTCGCAGGTGTCCCTGAGGCCGAGCCGCCTGCGCAGCACGGGCACGTCCGGCTCGGGGTCGGCGAAGAGCGCGTCCACCTGCTCGGGGTGGCGAGCCCTGATCGCGGTGAGGATCTCCCGGTCGAAGTCGATCCCGCCCAGCGTGGGGATGCCGCCCGGCCGGCCCACGTCGCGGAAGCCCGCGTCCGTGGTGCCCTTGGTCAGGGCGCAGTCGAAGGTGCCGCCGCCCAGGTCGTAGAGCAGGATCGTCTGCTCGTCGAAGAAGCGCTGCCCGGTGACGGCGCCGCGTACCCCCGCGACGGGCTCGGACACCAGCGTGACCGTCGCCGGGTCGAACCCCGCCAGCTCGGCGGCCTGCTTCATCAGGTCGTGGTTGCCGGCGTCCCAGCTGACCGGCACGGTGATGACGACCGCGTCGGGCTCGCCCGGCACCGCCCGCCGCGCCTGCGCGCGCAGGTGCCGCAGGACCTCGGCGACCAGCTCGTGCACCTGGTAGCGGCGGCCGTCGAGGTGGACGGGCGCGTCGTCGCCGAAGTCACGCTTGAACTCGGTCCGGTAGTTCTGGATGTAGGCGGGCCCGAGCCGTTTCGCGGCCGTGCCCACGTACAGCTTGCCCCGGGTCGCGAGCACCGCCGTCGGGATCTCGGCCGCGCCCCGCGTCTCCGGATCGGGCACCACGACGACCCGCCCGTCCGCCAGCCCCACCATGATCGAGGAGTTGGACGTGCCGAAGTCGATGCCGTAAACCACTCCCACCGCTGCTGATCCCTCCGTCAGTGGCCGAGCCGCCGCACGCGCTCGCGCGCCGCGGTCAGCTCCTCTCGCACCCGCTCGTACTGCCCCACCGTGATCGTGAGCTCCGCCATCCGCCGCTTCCGGTCCCGCGCGCTCGCCTCCCGCAGTACGGCCAGCCGTTCGATCGACCGGTCGAGCGCGTCGCGCGTCTGGCGCAGCACGTCGTCGAAGTGCTCCAGCAGGAGCGCCTTGCAGTCCTCGACCGCCTCGGCGAGGTCTTTCTCCGCCTTCGCGGCGTTCCGCTCGACCATGGGCAGCACGGCCTGGCTGAACTGCGCCGACCGCTCCAGTTTGACCTGTGTGAGCACGCGGTGCCGGTGTTCCTGCAACCCGGCCATGACGCCGAGGGCGCCGAGCGCGACCGCCGCGACCGCGCCGATCGCGATGCCGATGCCGGGAAGCAGCGCGCCGGCGCCGGTGAAGATCGCGGTCCCGACGGCGCCGGCCACGGTGACGCCGGAGTTGACCGACGACAGCCGCCCCTCCCTGGCGTGCTTGCGCAGCATGATGTCGGGGACGTCCAGCCTCGGCTGGTAGCCGGGCACCTCCGCGTTGAGCACGCCGATCGGCAGCAGGGTGGCCGCGGTGGTCTCCTCGCCGGCGCGGTCGACAGCGGCCTGGAGGTCGGCGCGGGCGGTGTCCAGGGCGTCGGCCAGTGCCCGCGTGGTGGCGTTGATGAGGCCCCCGGCGTCGTCGACGACCGCGCGTGAGTGGATGTGGCCGAGGAAGCGGTCGCGGATCGCCAGGTTGCGCGCGGCCAGCCGTTCGGCGACCGGCGCGGCGGCGGCGTCGAACGAGGCCACCAGCGCCTCGCGCCAGACGGCCCGGCTGGCCAGCAGCTCTTCGGCCCGCCTGCGGTTCCGCCGCAGCTCGGTGGCGATCCGCTCCAGTTCCTCGCCGGCCTCCAGCGCGGCCAGTTCGTTGGTGACGGGGGCCTCGGCCGCCGCCCGCACCTCGTCCAGGAGGTCGAGTGCGCGCTCCAGGTAGCCGGCGCCGCAGGTCGCGGCCAGGCGGTCGCGCAACTGCCGTTCCAGCTCCGGCAGGCCGGTCTCGCCGGGCGACTCGGCGCGGCCCTGCTGTAGCGCCCGCAGCCTGCGGTGGGCGGAGACGGGCAGCACGACGAGGTCCTCTGGAGGCCGCCCCGTCATCGCGGCGATCTTCCGGCGGGCGGCGCCGACCTCGAGGTCCGGGTCGAAGACCGACTCCGCCTTGGTGATCGCGGTGACCACGACCGGGCAGGCGGCGAACGCCTTCTCGACGTGCGCCAGTTCGTTGACGCTCAGCGTCTCCTCGCTGCTGCCGACGTAGAGGATCGCGTCCGCCCGCGACAGGGAGGCGTAGGTGGCGTCGGTGTGGGCGTTGTTCACGCCGCCGATGCCCGGGGTGTCGATCAGGACCAGCCCGTCGCGCAGCAGTTCGGCCGGCGTTTCGACGGTGACGAGGTGGTCGACGTTCTTCTCGTCGGCGACGTGCCGGTCGAGCTCGCCGAGCGGGATCTCGCGCCGCTCGCCCGAGCTGTCCTGGACGTACGCGGCCTCCCGCGACCCCCAGCGCAGGACGGTGACGACGCAGGTGGTCACGGCGGAGTTCACCGGCAGGAGGCGCCCGCGGCCGAGCAGGGCGTTGATCAGGCTGGACTTGCCACGGCTGAACTCGCCCATGACGACGACCTGGTACGTCCCGCTCTGGACCCGCTGGACGCTCTCTTCGAGCTTGGCCCTCAGCGCCTCGGTGAGTTCCATGCCCGCGACCAGGCGCTCGTGCAGGGCGAGGACCTCGGCGCGGACACCTGCCAGTTCCTCGTGGCTCATCGCGCCGGCTCCTCGACGTAGGCCAGCACCTGCTGGGGTCGCAGGACCAGCCCGCGCCACTGGTAGCCGGGGCGGACGGTCTCGGCGATCGTGCCCGGCAGGCCGGGCTCGGCCGTGGGGCGCACGCCCACGACCTGGTGCCGCTCGGGGACCAGGTCGCCGCTGTCGTCCAGCGGCTCCACCTCGCCCTCGCGCAGCATCAGCGTGAGCTGGTCGGCGACCCAGCCGACCAGGTCGGCGGGCGATTCCGGGCCGGTGGCCAGGTCGTGGCCGCGCAGCTCGTCCAGGCGTTCGGCGAGGTCCACCAGCGCGCTCACCATGCTCGGGGGATCGTCGGCGCCTTTCGCGTGGCGGTCGAGTTCTCCGCGCGGCTCGCGTTGGGTCCGTTCGAGGGTCTCCACATCGGCCAGCGCCTGCTCCAGCAGGGTGGCGGTGCCGAGGTCGGGTGGGTCCGGGCGGCGGCCGGCGAGGGCGGCCAGCCGTACCATGAGCTGCTCGGCGAGCTTGCGGGGTTTGACCAGGGGGTCTACCAGCCTGCTCAGCAGGTCTCTGGGTCGAGCAGGCGCTGGGCGACCTGGAGGCGATCCATGATCCGCTCGTAGCTGCGCACCATCGTGTGGGCCGTCTGCTTGTCCACCCTGCCGGTGAGGGGATCGTTCATCCGGGTGTTCCATTGGTGCGCTCGCTCCTTCGCTCGTCGCATCATCCGGCTGACCGGCTCGTCGTCCTCGAAGCCGAGACGGGCCGCGCATGAGGTGCCCTTCTCGCCGGTGACCTGCAGGAGTTGCTCCGCCTCCGCCGGTCGCAGGCTGGTGGCGCCCTGGTAGTGGGCGGCGAGCGCGGTCAGCTCCGCGAAGCCGTGCTCGGAGCGCTGGAACCGCTCGATCCGCTTCGCCACCTCGTCGGCGGCCGTCTTGGCGGCGCTGCCCGGCGGCAGGCCCTCGCGGCAGCTCGCCAGCGCCGCCCTCACCGAGATCATGGCCTGGTCCAGTTTGATGAGCCCGGCACGGTTGCCGAAGTGCCCGCCGATCAGCCGGCGCAGCCCGCCCACCCCGCTCTCCTCGACCAGGTGGCCGGCGAGGTCTCCGGGGTCGAGGCCGTCGCGCAGCGCGCCGCACGCCAGATGCACGCCCCAGGCGCCAAGAAGCTCCACAAGCTCTTTCCGGTACGCCGGCCGCAGCGGACCGGCGGCGTCCTGGAACTCGCGCAGGTCGCCCAGCTCGCCGGCCAGCTCGGCGGCCGGGACGGCGGCCAGCTCACGCAGCCACCCGAGATGGTGTTCCCCCATCGCCTGCGCGCCCGCGGCGACCTTCGCCGCGACCGGAACCACCAGGTAGAACAGGCGGCTCAGGTCGGTGGCGCCCCGGTAGACGTCGATGACCTGGCTCGCGCCGTCGCGCAGCGGATGGAAGGCCAGCGGGTCCCCGAACACCGGCGGCCAGCTCTGGTCGCACCTGCTGAGCACGCCGAACGCCTTGAACGGCGTCAGCATGCCGGCCCGGTCACCGAGGAAGGCGGAGACCGCGGCCACGTCCTGGTTGCTGACGTCGCGGCTGAACAGGTAGAGGACGGCGTCGGCCCGGTCGAGCTCGTCGACGCTCTCCTGGTGGAGGGTCTGCGGGTCGCGGCCCAGGAGCTCCAGCACGCCGGGGTCCTGGACGCCCATCGTGGCCAGGGTGTTGGCGGAGTCCCGGCCGTAGACGCTGCCCAGGCCGGGGGTGTCGACGAGGTGGAAGTCGTTGAGGAAGGGGTTGGGCAGGCCGTACTCGACCTTGCGGACGCGGACGAGGTCGGCCAGGTGCGCCTCGTCGCGGACGGTCCAGCGCGCGAACATCGACGGCGCGACCTGTCGCGCCGGGCCGTCGCGGAAGTGCACGGTCAGCGTCGGGCTCGCTGCGTGGACCAGCTCGTTCACGTTGAACGTCAGCTCCTCGCGGCCGGTCACCGCCACCTGTTCGCCGAGCAGCGCGTTGACCAGCGTGGACTTGCCGCGTTTGATCTGGCCCGCTACGGCCAGCCGCATGGGCTCGGCGAGCCGGGCCGCGGCGGTGCGCAGGGCGTCGGCCAGCGTGGAGAGTTCGGGGGTTTCGTCCGCTTGGAGCGCGCATTCGCGCAGGATCGTGCCCGCGCGCGCGACCGCGGGCACGAGCAGATGTTCGGGGGGCATCATCAGGCGCATGTTTAGCGACCGAGAGTGACTCCGTCCACCTCTCCCGTGAAAGGACACGTGAAACTAGGGGTTACGGTCGTCCGATCCGAAGTTCCGCGAAGACCGCCCGGTGGTCCGTGCCGGGCACGTCGAGGACCTCCACCCGGCGCACGCCGATAGAACGATCGACCAGGATGTGGTCGATCGTGATGATCGGCGGGATCGCCCGGCCGCGCGGCCATGTCGGCACCAGCCCCTTGCCCACCTGGGCGGCGGCGTCGGTATAGCCCCGGTCCAGCAGGGCGCGGAAGGCGTGGTGGTCGAGGCTGGCGTTGAAGTCGCCCGCGAGGATCCGCCCCGGCGCGGCATCGGGCAGCGCCGCCAGTGAAACGTTCCATTCGTCGTAGAGGCGGGGCAGCGGCGGATTCGGATGCACCGCCACCACCTCGACCGGCCCGGACGGCAGCGCCACCCTGGCCGCCGGCATGTTGTGCCCGACCGGAGTGAACAACCCGTCGATCTTGGTCAGTGGGTAGCGCGAGTAGATGCCACTGCCGGCCGGCCCCTCCGCCTCCTCCAGCACCGTGTACGGCAGCAGCCGCCCCAGCCCCGCCGCCTCCAGCAGGGCGACCTGGCCGGGTCGGAGCTCCAGTGCGCTGAGCACGTCCACGTCAAGGCGCGTGACCATGTCCACGACCGCCGCGGGGTCGGCCCGTCCGAACAGGTTCGACGACAGCACGCGCAGCGCGGTCCCGCCGTCCGCAGCCGGATCCGACACGACCCTGGGCACGATCACGGCGACCATCGCGGCGGCGGCGACCAGGGCGACCAGCGCGGCCAGCCGGTCGCGGAAGAACAGGACCGTCGCCGAGAGCAGCGCCAGCACCGCCCCGAAGTGGGTCAGCGTCATCAGCTGGGTGAGCGGCCAGCCCGCCTCCAGACCCGTCAGCCGGACCAGCGCCCAGCCCGCCAGAAGCCCCGCCACCAGCCACGACATCAGGCGCGGGCGCCGCTTCTTCGTCACCGGCTCCGTGGTCGTGTCCAAGGCCACCCGCCCGTCAGTTCTCAAGGTTTGCCTGAACCTTAAACTGTCCCGGCGCAGCAGCGCAGCCGTTGACCCGTCCCCATCCGGACATTATTTCCCGTTACACAATTGCGATATACGGACAACCATTACTCCCTCTGAGCCCGGCGGACCCTCCGACCCCGGCCCGTCGGGCAACCCCCAATCGACCAGGCACCCGGAGGCCAGACACCCGGGGACCGGTCGACCGAGCCGCCTCGGCCGCCGAATCGGGTGAGGAGGGTGTGATGGCCGGTCCGCTCCTGCTGGGTGCCCTGGTCGTGGCTCTTTCCGTGGCGCGAAGACGGATCTAGCCTCGAAGAGGAAGGGACACTGCCATGGAAACCACCATCATCCTGCTGGGGCTCGCCGCGTTCATCGTCATGCTGCTCCTGGTGACCGGGTTCAGGGTCGTCAACCAGGTGGAACGCGGGGTGGTCTTCCGCCTCGGCCGGGCGCAGCCGAGGGTACGGCAGCCGGGGCTCAGGGTCCTGATCCCGCTCGTGGACAGGATGACGAAGGTCAACGTCCAGATCGTCACGATGCCCATCCCGACGCAGGAGGGCATCACCCGCGACAACGTCTCGGTCCGCGTGGACGCCGTCGTCTACTTCCGCGTCCAGGACCCGATGCGGGCCTCGATCGAGGTGCAGAACTACCTGTTCGCGATCGAGCAGGTGGCCCAGACCTCGCTGCGCAACATCATCGGCAAGAGCGAACTGGACGACCTGCTGTCCAACCGCGAGGAACTGCACCGGGGCCTGGCCCTGATGATCGACAGCCCGGCGCTGGGGTGGGGCATCCACATCGACCGGGTGGAGATCAAGGACGTTCAGCTGCCGGAGTCGATGAAGCGCTCGATGTCGCGCCAGGCCGAGGCCGAACGCGAACGGCGGTCCCGGGTGATCGTGGCCGACGGTGAACTGCAGGCAGCCCAGAAGCTGGCCGACGCCTCGGGCATCATGTCCCAGACGCCGGGCGCGCTGCAGTTGCGCCTGCTGCAGACGGTGGTGGAGGTGGCGGCGGAGAAGAACTCCACGCTGATCATGCCGCTGCCGGTGGAACTGCTCCGCTTCTTCGACAAGGCCGCCCAGACCGCGACACCTGCGGCGCAGCAGGACACAGCCAAGGAGCCGGAGAACGCGGCCGAGGGACCCCGGGCGGTCGGCGAGAGCGAGCGGCCCGCGCTCGACGAGGGACCGCGGCGCGCGCCCGAGGCCGCGGGAACCGGCCAGCCGGACGTCGTGGCGGCGAGAACCACGTCCGACGTGAGAAGCGCCTGACGATCGGGCGGCACCCGGATCGGCGGGGGGTGGGGGCGGAGGCCTGCCGTAACGGCGCCGTGGGGTGGTTGGCAGTAAGGGGAAGAGGCGCGGTGACGGGGGGTTAATACGGCGTCTTGGAGCGCGGTCGTCGGGATCGTGTCAAAAGGCGGCTTGTGGGCGTATGGAACCCGTCAAGAACGGCAAAAACGCATAAATCCCCCGCTTTGCTTACGGAGCAAGCAACTTTCCGGAGCTGAGGAGTGGGGATGGCCGACGTCATCTTCGTCGCCCTGACGATCGCGTTGTTCGTGATCCTGGGGCTAGTGGTGAAGGCGGTGGAGCGCCTGTGAGCGCGATCAATGCCACCGGCCTTGTCGTGGCCGTCGGCCTGGTGATCTTCATGGTCGCGGCCCTGCTGTTCCCGGAGCGGTTCTAGTGGGCTGGATCTTCATCGCCTCCCTCGTCCTCGCGCTCGTCATCACGCACAAGCCGCTGGGCGACTACATGTACCGCGTGTACACGAGCGTCAAGCACAACGTGGTCGAGCGTTTCATCTACAGGCTGCTCGGCGTCCAGGCGGACTCCGAAATGCGCTGGGCCGTCTACGCGCGCAGCCTTCTCGCGTTCTCGGTCATCTCCCTCCTTGTGCTGTACGGCCTGCAGCGCCTCCAGGACAAGCTCTTCCTGAGCCTGGGCTTCGACCCGGTCCCCGACCACATCGCCTGGAACACCGCCGTCAGCTTCGTCACCAACACGAACTGGCAGGCGTACTCAGGCGAGTCGACGATGGGCCACCTGGTCCAGATGTCCGGCCTGGCCGTGCAGAACTTCGTCTCGGCCGCGGTCGGCATGGCCGTCGCGATCACGCTGGTCCGCGGGTTCGCCCGCAGGGGCACCGACACCCTCGGCAACTTCTGGGTGGACCTGGTGCGCGGCACCATCCGCATCCTGCTGCCGATCGCCTTCGTCGGCGCGCTCGTCCTGGTGGCCGGCGGCCTGGTGCAGAACTTCATCGGCCCGCACGAGATCGCCGGCCTGACCGGTCCGACGAACATGACCGGCGGCCCCGTGGCCAGCCAGGAGGTCATCAAGGAGCTCGGCACCAACGGCGGCGGTTTCTACAACACCAACTCGGCGCACCCGTTCGAGAACGCCACCGGCTGGACCAACTGGTTCGAGATCTTCCTCATCCTGCTGATCCCGTTCGCGCTCCCGCGCACCTTCGGCAAGATGGTCGGCCAGATCCGCCAGGGCTACGCGATCCTCGCCGTCATGGGCGTCATCGCGCTGTTCAGCGTCACGCTGACCAACGTCTTCGAGCTGGCCGGCGACGCCACCGTCCCGCAGGCGATCGGCGCGGCGCTGGAGGGCAAGGACGTCAGGTTCGGCGTCGCCAACTCCGCCACGTTCGGCGCGGCCACCACGCTGACCAGCACCGGCGCCGTGGACTCCTTCCACGACTCCTACACGCCGTTCGGCGGCATGATGACGCTGTTCAACATGATGCTCGGCGAGGTCGCCCCCGGCGGCGTCGGCGCGGGCCTGTACGGCATGCTCATCCTCGCGGTGATCACCGTGTTCGTGGCCGGCCTGATGGTGGGGCGCACGCCCGAGTACCTGGGCAAGAAGATCGGCGCCCGCGAGATCAAGCTGGCCTCGATGTACTTCCTGGTCACCCCGATCCTCGTGCTGGTCGGCACCGCGCTGGCCATGGGCAACGAGGCGGGCCTGGCGGCGATGCTGAACAGCGGGCCGCACGGCTTCTCGGAGATCCTCTACGCCTTCACCAGCGCCTCGAACAACAACGGCTCGGCCTTCGGCGGCGTCACCGTCAACACCCCGTGGTATGACGTGGCGCTCGGCCTGTGCATGCTGTTCGGCCGCTTCCTGCCGATCGTCTTCGTGCTGGCCCTGGCCGGTTCGCTGGCCAAGCAGACGCCGGTTCCGGAGACGGCCGGCACGCTGCCGACGCACCGTCCGCAGTTCGTCGGCATGGTCGTCGGCGTGACGATCATCCTCGTCGCCCTGACTTTCCTCCCGGCGCTCGCGCTGGGGCCGCTCGCAGAAGGACTCCTGTCATGACGACCCAGACGGTCGAGACCCCCAAGAGCACCGGCAGGGTCGGTGGGGGCCTGCTCGATCCCCAGCAGATGGTGCGGTCCCTGCCGGACGCGTTGAAGAAGCTGAACCCGGTCACGCTGTGGCGTAACCCGGTGATGCTGATCGTGGAGATCGGCGCGGTCTTCACGACGGTCCTGGCGGTCCTGGAGCCTTCCTTCTTCGCCTGGGCGATCGTGGTGTGGCTCTGGCTGACGGTGGTCTTCGCCAACCTGGCCGAGGCGGTCGCGGAGGGACGTGGCAAGGCCCAGGCGGCCACGCTGCGCAAGGCCAAGACCGACACGGTGGCGCGCAGGCGGTCGGGCGAGACGGTCCCGGCGACACAGCTCCAGCAGGGTGACGTCGTGGTCGTCGAGGCCGGGGAGATCATCCCCGGCGACGGCGACGTGATCGAGGGCATCGCCTCGGTGGACGAGTCGGCCATCACCGGCGAGTCCGCCCCGGTCATCCGCGAGTCCGGCGGCGACCGCTCGGCGGTCACCGGCGGCACCAAGGTGCTGTCGGACCGGATCGTCGTCCAGATCACCCAGAAGCCCGGCGAGAGCTTCATCGACCGGATGATCGCCCTCGTCGAGGGCGCCAACCGGCAGAAGACGCCCAACGAGATCGCGCTGAACATCCTGCTGGCCGCGCTCACGATCATCTTCCTGGTCGCGACCATCACCATGCAGCCGATGGCGATCTGGGCCAAGGGCCAGAACCCCGGCATCCCCGACTCCCTCGCCCTGACCGGCGACGGCGTCAGCGGAATCGTGCTGGTCTCGCTGCTGGTCTGCCTCATCCCGACCACGATCGGCGCGCTGCTGTCGGCGATCGGCATCGCCGGAATGGACCGCCTGGTCCAGCGCAACGTGCTGGCCATGTCGGGCCGTGCGGTCGAGGCCGCGGGCGACGTGTCCACGCTGCTGCTGGACAAGACGGGCACGATCACGCTGGGCAACCGGCAGGCGTCGGAGTTCGTCCCGGTCGCCGGCGTCACCGAGCAGGACCTGGCCGAGGCGGCGCAGCTGTCCAGCCTCGCCGACGAGACGCCTGAGGGCCGTTCCATCGTGGTCTTCGCCAAGGAGAGGTACGGCCTGCGCGAGCGGGACGTGCACAACGCGGCCTGGGTGCCGTTCACCGCCCAGACCCGCATGTCCGGCGTCGACATGGCGCCGGACCCGGGCGTATCGGGCTCTGTCGGCCGGGAGGTCCGCAAGGGCGCGGCAACCGCGGTCATGAAGTGGGTACGCGACGGCGGCGGTCACCCGACCGACGAGGTCGGCCACATCGTGGACGGCATCTCGGCCAGCGGCGGCACCCCGCTGGTGGTGGCCGAGAAGGGCCGCGTCCTGGGCGTCATCCACCTCAAGGACGTCGTCAAGTCGGGCATGCGCGAGCGTTTCGACGAGATGCGCCGCATGGGCATCCGCACCGTCATGATCACCGGCGACAACCCGCTGACCGCCAAGGCGATCGCGGACGAGGCCGGCGTGGACGACTTCCTGGCGGAGGCGACGCCCGAGGACAAGCTCGCGCTGATCAAGAAGGAACAGGAGGGCGGCCGGCTGGTCGCCATGACCGGTGACGGCACCAACGACGCCCCCGCGCTCGCGCAGTCGGACGTCGGCGTGGCCATGAACACCGGGACCAGTGCCGCCAAGGAAGCCGGCAACATGGTCGACCTCGACTCCAACCCGACCAAGCTCATCGAGATCGTCGAGATCGGCAAGCAGCTCCTCATCACCCGAGGCGCGCTGACCACGTTCTCGATCGCCAACGACATCGCCAAGTACTTCGCGATCATTCCCGCGATGTTCGCGGCGGTCTATCCGGGCCTGGACACGCTGAACATCATGCGCCTGGCCAGCCCGCAATCGGCGATCCTGTCCGCGGTCATCTTCAACGCGATCATCATCGTGGCGCTGATCCCGCTGGCCCTGCGTGGCGTCCGCTACCGGCCGTCCAGCGCGTCCAAGCTGCTCAGCCGCAACCTCTACGTCTACGGCCTGGGCGGCATCGTCGCCCCCTTCATCGGGATCAAGATCATTGATCTCCTCATCCAGTTCCTTCCGGGGATGTCATAAATGGAACGTCTGCCCAGCTGGATCCGCCAGCACCTCGCGGCTGTCCGCGCGGTCATCGTCCTGACGCTGGTCACCGGCGCGATCTACCCGCTCCTGGTGACCGGGGT
Organism: Nonomuraea endophytica; assembly: GCF_014203235.1. Taxonomy (GTDB): domain Bacteria; phylum Actinomycetota; class Actinomycetes; order Streptosporangiales; family Streptosporangiaceae; genus Nonomuraea; species Nonomuraea endophytica. The sequence goes on from NZ_JACHIN010000016.1 coordinate 170,767, forward strand.
AGCGCAGGCCGTGTTCAACCACAAGGCCAACGGCTCGATGACCGACAAGGGCAGCGAGCTGATCGGCCAGAAGTTCACCGACGCTGACGGCAATCCCGTCAAGAAGTACTTCCAGAGCCGCCCGTCGGCGGCCGGTGACGGCTACGACATGCTGTCCACCGCCGCCAGCAACCTCGGCCCCGAGGACGTCCTGGACGTGCTTCCCGACCCGAACGGCGCCGACGACGCCGCCAAGGAAGGCAAGCAGTCGCTGCTCACCCAGGTCTGCGCCCGTTCCAAGGCGATCGGCGAGCTGGAGGGCGTCAGCGGCGCCCGGCCGTTCTGCGCCCCCGACGGCGTCGGCGCCGTGCTGAAGGTCTTCCCGGCCATCGGCACGCCGACCCGCGCGGTCAGCGTCAACCAGGCCTGCCCAGCCCAGCCCTTCGTCGCCGAGTTCCAGGGCGTCAAGGTCGAGTGCGGCAAACCCGGTGAGGACTACGCGGCCGGCCGTACCGTGCCGGTGCGCGGGAACGTCACGGACGTGAAGGTGCCCGCGGACGCGGTCACCGCCAGCGGGTCCGGCCTGGACCCGCACATCTCGGTCGCCTACGCGCAGCTGCAGGCGGCCCGCGTGGCCAAGGAGCGCGGCAAGCCGGTCGAGGCGGTCAGGAAGCTGATCGCCGACAACACCACCGGCCGCGCGCTCGGCTTCATGGGCGAGCCAGGAGTGAACGTGCTCATGCTCAACCTGGCACTCGACAAGGAGTAGGGCATGCCGCGCGGCCGGCTGAGGGTCTACCTGGGCGCCGCACCAGGGGTGGGGAAGACCTTCGCGATGCTGGGTGAAGGCCGCCGGGCGCTGGAGCGAGGCAGGGACGTGGTCGTGGGTCTCGTCGAGACCCACGGCCGTCCCAACACCGAGGACCTCCTGGACGGGCTGGAGGTGATCCCCCGCAAGATGATGGTCCACCGGGGGGCCACCTTCACCGAGCTCGACGTGGACGCCATCCTGGAACGCGCGCCGAAGATCGCGCTCATCGACGAGCTGGCGCACACCAATGTCCCCGGCTCCAGGAACGCCAAGCGCTGGCAGGACATCGAGGAGATCCTCGACGCCGGCATCAGCGTCATCTCCACCGTGAACGTGCAGCACCTGGAGTCGCTCAACGACGTCGTCCAGCAGATCACCGGCATCCCGCAGCGGGAGACCGTCCCCGACGAGGTGGTTCGCCGTGCCACACAGATCGAGCTGGTCGACATGTCACCGGAGGCCCTGCGCCGCCGGATGGCTCACGGCAACATCTACGCCCCGGAGAAGGTCGATGCCGCCTTGTCCAACTACTTCAGAGTCGGCAACCTCACCGCCCTGCGCGAGCTGGCCTTGCTGTGGGTCGCGGGAAAAGTCGATGAACAACTCGACCGCTATCGCAGCGACCACGGCATCAAGGGCACCTGGGAGGCGCGCGAGCGTGTCGTCGTCTGCCTGACCGGCGGTCCAGAAGGCGACACTCTGGTACGGCGGGCCGCCCGCATCGCCGCCCGCACCAAGGGCGCCGACCTGCTCGCGGTCCACGTGACCAGGGCCGACGGCCTGTCCAGCGGCGATCCGGCCAGCCTGGCCAGGCAGCGGACCCTGGTCGAGAGCATGGGCGGCACCTATCACCAGGTGGTCGGCGACGACATCCCGCGCGCGCTGCTCGACTTCGCCCGCGGCGTCAACGCCACCCAGCTGGTGCTCGGCGCCTCCCGGCGCGGCAGGTTCGCGCAGATCTTCTCGCGCGGCGTCGGCGTGGACACCACGGCGCTGTCCGGCTCCATCGACGTGCACATGATCACGCACGAGGAGGCGAAGAAGGGCCGCCGCCGCCCGCAACGCACCAGAGCGGCGCTCACCCGCACCCGGCGGCTGATCGGCTGGCTGGCGGCGGTGCTGGGCATGCCGTTGCTGACGGCGGGGCTCATCCCGTTCCGCGATGACCTGTCGCTGCCGAGCGAGATCCTGTTCTTCCTGGTCATGACCGTCGGGGTGGCGCTGATCGGCGGCATGTGGCCGGCGATCACGGCGGCGGTGGGCGGGTCGTTGCTGCTCAACTTCTTCTTCACGCCGCCGATAAACGAGTTCACGATCAGCGATCCGGAGAACCTCTTCGCGCTCATCGTGTTCGTGCTGGTGGCCGCGGCCGTGTCCACGATCGTGGATCTGGCGGCCCGCCGTACGAGGGAGGCGGCGCGCGCGAGCGCGGACGCGGAGCTGCTCTCGACGCTGGCCGGGCACGTGCTGCGCGGCGAGTCCGCGGTCTCGGAGCTGCTGGTGCGGGTCCGGGAGACGTTCGGGCTGACCTCGGTCACGCTGCTCGAACGCCTGCCGGACACCGGCAGGGCGCCCGACGACCACACCGACCCGGCGGCCTGGCGCATCATCGCCACGACCGGCGGCACGCCGTGCACGACGCCGTCAGGCGGCGACACCGACGTGGTGATCGAGGAGGACCTCGTGCTCGCCGCGCGGGGCGGGCTGCTGGACGCCTCCGACCGGCGGGTGCTGGAGTCGTTCGCCGCGGAGATCGCGGTGGCGCTGCGCCAGCAGCGGCTGGAGGAGGAGGCCGGGCAGGCCAAGCCGCTGGCCGAGGCGGACAAGATGCGTACCGCGCTGCTGGCCGCGGTCAGCCACGACCTGCGTACTCCGCTGGCCTCGGCGAAGGCGGCGGTGGAGAGCCTGCGCAGCGACGAGATCGACTGGAGCCCGGAGGACCGCAGCGAGCTGCTGGCCACCGCCGATGAGTCGCTGGCCCGCCTCGACCGCCTGGTGGCGAACCTGCTCGACATGAGCCGGCTGCAGGCCGGGGTGCTCGGCGTCGGCCTGCAGGCGGTGGCGCTGGAGGAGGTGGTGCCGCGGGCCGTCGACGACCTGGGCCCGCTGCGCGAGCGGGTAGAGGGCGACATCTCCATCGAACTGCCCGAGATCATCGCCGATCCCACGCTGCTCGAACGTGTGCTGGTCAACCTGATGTCCAACGCGGTCCGCTACAGCCCGCCCGACAAGAAGGTGATCATCACCGGGAGCTGGCACGGCGACCACGTGGAGATCCGGGTGATCGACCGCGGTCCCGGCATCCCGCCCGATGCCCACGACCGTGTTTTCCTGCCTTTCCAACGACTGGGTGACCGCGACAACCACACCGGTGTCGGCCTGGGCCTGGCTCTCTCCCGGGGCCTGGCCGAGGCGATGGGCGGCACTCTGGTCCCCGACGAGACACCAGGGGGAGGTCTCACCATGATCCTCACGATGCCCATCAAGGAGCTGACGGCATGACCAGGATCCTCGTCGTCGACGACGAGCCGCAGATCCTGCGGGCGCTGCGCATCAACCTGGTCGCCCGCCACTACGACGTGGCGGTGGCCCACGACGGCGGCTCGGCCCTGCGCGAGGCCGCCGACTGGCACCCCGACCTGGTCATCCTGGACCTGGGGCTGCCCGACCTGGACGGCGTGGACGTGATCCACGGCCTGCGCGGCTGGACCACCGTCCCGATCATCGTCCTGTCCGGCCGGGCCGGCAACCAGGACAAGGTCGACGCCCTGGACGCGGGCGCCGACGACTACGTCACCAAGCCCTTCGGCATCGACGAGCTGCTGGCCCGCATCAGGGCGGTCACCCGCCGCACCACGCTGCACGAGTCGGAACTGGCCCGCGTCAAGGTGGGCGAGCACCTCGTCGACCTGACCAGCAAAACCATCTCCGGCGAGGTACGGCTGACGCCCACAGAGTGGCACATACTCGAGCTTCTGCTGCGCAACCCCGGCAAGCTGGTCAGCCAGCGGCAGATCCTCACCGAGGTCTGGGGTGTGAAGTACGTCAAGGAGACCCACTACCTGCGTCAGTACATGGCCCAGTTGCGCCGCAAGCTGGAGCCCGACGCCGCCCACCCCGCGCACCTGATCACCGAACCCGGCATGGGTTACCGTTTCCAGCCCTGAACACGCCCTGAACACGCCCCGAACACGAAGAAGCCGCGCTCGTGAACTCACGAGCGCGGCTTCGGTGTTACTAGGGAAGAACCTCCACAAGGAGGGTGATCACCGCGGCGACGGCGATCAGTACGAGGAGCCCAAGCGTTTCGGGGCGCGGCTTCTGCGACCGCATCATGCTCCTTCCGACACGGGTGGGTAGATAATCCGGTATGCCCATCAGAGCCCCACTTCACGCAGGAACAGATCGTCCGGCTCCTCGCGCCTGACGACCAGACGGGCCCGCCGGGCCGACACCGCGATGACGGGCAGCCGCCCGGTCGCGTTGTAGGTGGAGGCCATCGAGTGGTGGTAGGCGCCGGTGGCGGCCACGGCGAGCAGGTCGCCGGGGCGCACGTCGGCGGGCAGCGGGACGTCCTCTGCCAGGACGTCGCCGGTCTCGCAGTGGTGGCCGACGACCGTGGCCGGGCGGGCCGCCTCGCGGGAGCGCCGGCCGACCATCTTGACGGTGTAGCGCGCGCCGTACAGGGAGGGGCGGGGGTTGTCGCTCATCCCGCCGTCGACCGCGACGAACACGCGCCCGCCGCCGCGCTTGACCGCGATGACGCGGTAGAGCGTCATCCCCGCCGGGCCGCTGATGGACCGGCCGGGCTCCACGATCAGCCGCGGCACCGGCAGGCCCAGCCCGGCGCAGCGCTCCTCCAGCGCGGCGGTGAGCGCCGCGGCGAACGAGCGGGGGTCGAGCCCGCGCTCGGAGTCCAGGTAGGCGATCGCCTGGCCGCCGCCGAGGTCCAGCTCGGGCAGGACCACGCCGTGCGCGTCGCGGATGAGCGCGAGCTGCTCGGCCAGCGCCCGCACCGCCTCCTCGTACGGCCGCGCCGAGTCGATCTGCGAGCCGAGGTGGCAGTGCAGGCCCACGAGCTCCAGCTCGGGCTGGGCGAGGACCCGCGCGACCGCCACGCCCGCCTCGCCGGTGGCGATGGACAGCCCGAACTTCTGGCTGGGCACGGCGTCGCCGGTGTCCGGGACGACGCGGATGAGGATCTTCTGCCGGCGCCCCTCAGGGACCAGCGCCGCGACCCGGTGCACTTCGGCGAGGTTGTCGATCACGAGGCGGCCGACGCCGCCCTCCACCGCGTCGTGCAGTTCCCTGGGCGTCTTGGCGTTGCCGTGGAAGATGATGCGCTCGGCGGGGAAGCCGACGGAGCGGGCGATGGCCAGTTCGCCGCCCGAGCAGACGTCCAGGCTGAGCCCCTCCTCGCGGACCCAGCCGGCCATAGCCCGGCACAGGAAGGCCTTGGCCGCGTAGGCGACGGTGCCCTCGGGCAGCGCGTCGGCGTACTCGCGGCAGCGGCGGCGCACGTCGGCCTCGTCCACGACGTAGGCGGGGGTGCCGTAGAGGCGGGCGATCTCCACGAGGGAGACGCCGGCCGTCGTGGCGTCGCCGTCCTCGCGGAAGAGCGTGGTCGACGGCCAGGGGTTCTCGGCGGGAGGGGTCTCCGTGGTCGTGGCGAGGTCCTGTCCGAGCGCGCACATCAGGCCGCTCCGGCGGTGGCGCGGGCCATGACCCCGGCGGGGTCGACGACGACGCCGGTGACGTCGAGGTCGCGGAGCATGCCGCGCAGGGCGGGCTCGGTGAGCCGTACCCACGCCTGCTCGCTGCCCAGCACCGCGGCCACGCGCAGCGGCGAGCTGAAGGCCACCGCCGTACGCCTGCCCGCGGCCGTGCGGAACAGCCGGAGCGAAGAGCTGAACCGGCCCTGGTGGACCGGGACAAATAGCGGCACGTCTGACATTTCGTGATCCTCCTGGGAGAAGTCGTACGAATGTGACGCTAGGCCGGAGAAGGCCCCCGGTGGCCGCTTCGCTACGGGATCCAGACGCGTTCGGCCGCAACGATGACGCCTGGTTGACATCGGCCTCCGGGGAGCCGGTGTGGCGTCAACAAGGCGAAGTAATCAAGGGGAATGTCGTGATGATCCCGTAAAGGGGGGTTGTGCGGCCCGCGCCGGGAAGGCTGCCATGAGCGCGTGAGTCTCGAAAACCTCGTGGGGCTGCTGATCGTGGTGGCCCTGCTCGCATACCTCCTCCTCGCCATCCGGCACCCGGGGAAGTTCTGATGGCCGTCGACGAGTTGCCCAGGCACGTGGCCGCCGACGTGCCGGGGCCGACCATGGGGCCGTCATCCCCCTTCTGGAGGGCTTCGATGTCCGCAGTTCAAGCCCCCGGTGACCGCCACAGGCTGAGCGTCATCGGTGGGCTGGCCGCGCTGTCGCTGGACGCGATGGCGTCGGTCGCCTATGGTCCCGAGGCGATCGTGCTCGTCCTGGCCCTCGCCGGCGGCGCCGGCCTCGGGTTCACCATCCCGGTCACGCTGACCATCGCGGCGCTGCTGGCCGTGCTGACCTTCTCCTATCGGCAGGTCATCGCCGCCTTTCCCCAGGGCGGCGGTGCGTACGGCGTGGCCAAGGCCTACCTGGGCCGCCGGGCCGGCCTGGTGGCCGGGGCCTCGCTCATCATCGACTACGTGCTCAACGTGGCCGTCTCCGTGGCGGCCGGCGTCGCCGCGCTCACCTCGGCCTTCCCCGGGCTGCTGCCGTACACCGTGTGGCTGTGCCTGGGCGTGCTGGCGCTCATTACCGCGATCAACCTCAAGGGCATCGCCCACAGCGCCCGCGCGTTCATCGTGCCCACGGTGATCTACATCGGCTCGATCATGCTGGTGATCGTGGCCGGGCTGGTCCGCGGCGAGGCCGCCGTCGACCCCGGCCACACCGCCACGGGCCTGCAGACGGTCGGTCTGCTCCTGCTGCTGAAGGCGTTCGCCAACGGCTGCGCGTCGCTGACCGGCGTCGAGGCCATCGCCAACGCGGTGCCGTCCTTCAAGCAGCCCAGGGTCAAGCGGGCGCAGAACGCCGAGGTCGTGCTGGGCGGGCTGCTGGCCGTCATGCTGATCGGCATCGCGGCGCTGATCGAGAAGTTCTCGATCGCCCCGGTCGAGGGCGTGACCGTGCTGGCGCAGGTCACGCAGGCGGCGCTGGGCGACGGGTGGCTGTTCTACCTGGTGCAGTTCTCCACGGTCGTGCTGCTCGCGCTGGCCGCCAACACCTCCTTCGGCGGCCTGCCCGTGCTGGCCCAGCTGCTGGCCGCCGACAACAACCTGCCGCACCTGTTCGCGCTGCGCGCCGACCGGCACGTCCACCGGTACGGCATCGCCTTCCTCACCGTCACCAGCGCCGTCCTGCTGGTCGCCGCCCAGGGCGACATGAACCTGCTGGTGCCCCTGTTCGCCATCGGCGTCTTCGTCGGCTTCACGCTCTCCCAGACCGGCATGGTCCGCCACTGGCTGGCCGAGCGGCCGTCGGGCTGGCAGTGGCGGGTGGCGCTGAACGGTTTCGGCGCCCTGCTGACGTTCGTGGCCGCGATCGTGGTGACGGTCTCGAAGTTCACCGAGGGCGGCTGGCTCATCGTGGTCGCGCTGCCGCTGATGGTGGCGGCGATGACGTGGGTCAACCGCTCGTACACGCGGATCGGCGAGCGCCTCGAACTCGGCCGCACGCCCGCCCCGCCGCGCCCGCGCCGCTCACTGGTCGTGGTGCCGGTCCACGCGGTCAACCGGCTCAGCCGCGACGCGCTGGCCGCCGCCCTCTCGCTCGGCGACCGCGTGGTGGCCGTCAACATCGCCCACCCCGAGGACGAGGGCGCCGCCCGCCGCTTCGTCGCCGACTGGGAGCTCTGGCACCCGGACGTCGAGCTGGTCCAGCTCTTCGACGCCCGGCGCCGCCTCGACGACCCGCTGGTCACCTACCTCAAGCAGGTGCCGGAGGCGCACGTGTTCGTGCTGATCGCCGAGGTGGAGCCTGAGCACGCCTGGCAGCGGCTGCTGCAGAACCAGCGCGGTGCCGTCCTGGCCAGGGCGCTGCGCAAACGCACCGACGCGGTGGTGTGCAGGATGCGCTTCCGCCTGACCGAGCCGGTCGAGGGCCAGTACGTCTAGCCGAAGAACGCGCGGAGGTCGGAGATGAGCAGGTCCGGCTGCTCCAGCGCCAGGTACGCGCCGCCGCGGTCGAACTCGGTCCACCGGGTCACGTTCGTCTCCTGCTCGGCCAGGCTGCGTACGGTCACGTCGCTGGCCGCCACCGCGAAGGCGGTCGGCACCGTGACCGGCGCCTTCGGGCCCCAGGCGTTCGGGTCCTCGGAGACGTCGCGGTAGCTCTGCGAGATCGAGCCCTGAGTGCCGGTGAACCATTGGGTGCTGACCTCGGTCAGGATGCGGTCGCGGGAGAAGGCGTCCTCGGGCAGTTCGGCGCTGCCGTCGGTCCACTCCTTGAACTTCTCCACGATCCACGCGGCCTGGCCGACCGGTGAGTCGTGCAGGCCGTGCGAGATGGTCTGCGGCCGGGTGGTCATGATGATGTTGAAGCCCATCCCGTCCTGCATGAAGTGCTGGATGAGGCCCAGTCGCCGCTGCTCGTCCTCGTTCAGCTCGGGCAGTTCCCCGGCCGGGATCGTGACGTAGGCGTTGACGTGGATCCCGGCCAGCCGCTCGGGCACCTGGCGGCCGAGCTCCATGGACAGGTTGGCGCCGCCGCCTCCGCCGTGGGCGCCGTAGCGCTTGTAGCCGAGGCTCGCCATCAGCTCCGCGAACACCCCGGCCGTGCGCGGGACCGTCCAGCCGGTGCTGGCGACGGGCGTGGAGAAGCCGAAGCCCGGCATGGTCGGCGCGACGATGTGGAAGTCGCGCGAGAGCGGGGTGAGGACGTCCAGCAGGCCGATGACGCCGCCGGGGTTGTCGTGCAGGAGCAGCAGCGGCAGCGCGTCCTCGCGCTCGGCGCGGATGTGCCGGAAGTGCACCGTCTGGCCGCTGATCTCGGTCCGGTACTGCGGCCACTGGTTGAGCTCGGCCTCGGCCTTGCGCCAGTCGAAGTCGTTGGCCCAGTAGTCGGCCAGGCCCTTGAGGTAGTCGACGGGTACGCCGCGTGCCCAGCCGGCGCCGGGCAGCTCGGGGGACCAGCGCGTGCGAAGCAGTCGTTCGCGCAGGTCATCAAGGTCTTCTTGCGGGATGTCGATCCGGAAAGGCGTCATGCCGCGACAGTAGTACTCGGGCGAAATGTGGTGAATGAGTCATCTCATAGGTAATAGGCTGCGACACGTGCTGTGGGGGCGCGACGGCGAGCAGGCCGCGTTGAGCCAGTTGCTGTCAGACGCCCGCGAGGGCGCCGGCGGCGCTCTGGTGCTGCGCGGCGACCCCGGCATCGGCAAGACCTCACTCCTCGACCACGCCGCCTCCGTCGCCGGGCCGATGCGGGTGCTGCGCGGCGCGGGTGTCGAGGCCGAGGCCGAACTGCCCTACGCAGGGTTGCACCTGCTGTTGCAGCCCGTGCTCGGGCACCTGCCGTACCTGCCGCCGCCGCAGGCCGACGCGCTGCGCGGCGCCTTCGGCCTCGGTCCGGCCGCCGCCGACCGCTTCCTCGTCGGGCTCGGCGTGCTGTCCCTGCTGTCGGAACTGGCCGCGGACGGCGGCCTGCTCTGCCTGGTCGACGACGCCCACTGGCTCGACCACGCCTCCGCCGACGCGCTGCTCGTGGCCGCCAGGCGGCTGGACGCCGACGGCGTCATCCTCCTGTTCGCCGCCCGCGAGCCCGGCTTCCCCGCGCCCGGACTGCCCGAGGTCCGGCTCGGCGCCCTACTGCCCGCCGACGCCGCCGGGCTGCTCGACGCCACCGCCGGCCACCTGCCGTCCGAGCTGCGCCATCGTGTGCTCGCCGAAGCGGGCGGCAACCCGCTGGCCCTCGTCGAGCTGCCCAAGTCGCTCGGCCTGCACCCGCTGACCGGGCGGCTGCAGGAGGCGTTCCAGCACCGGGCCGGCGCGCTGCCCGCCGCCGCCAGGACGCTGCTGACCGTCGCCGCCCTCGACGGCACCGGCCAGCTCGACGTCGTGCTGGCCGCCGGGCGCGAACTGGGCGGCACCGCCGCCGACCTGGCGGCGATCAGGGAGAGCGGGCTGGTCACGATCGAGGGGCGCCGCCTGGGGTTCCGGCATCCGCTCGTGCGGGCCGCCGTTCAGGGCGCCGCCGGTGACGAGGTACGGCTGGCCGTACACGCTGCCCTGGCCGGAGCCCTGACCGACCCGCGCGACGCCGACCGGCGGGCCTGGCACCAGGCGGCCGCCGCGACCGCGCCCGACCAGAAGCTCGCCGACGAGCTGGAAGGCACGGCCAAGCGCGCGGCCGAGCGCGGCGGCGGAGCGGCCGCCTCCGCCGCCTACCAGCGAGCCGCCGAGCTCAGCGCCGACGCGCACGACCGCGCCAGGCGGCTCACGCTCGCCGCCGAGGCGGCCGAGTACGGCGGGCGATTCGACCACGCCCGCGCCATCGCCGAGCACGCCACCGGCGCCTACGCCGACCCGGAGCTGGCCGCCCGCCTGATCCGGGTGCGCGCCTGCGCCGACTACGGCATGGGACTGCTGCCGAGCGCCCACGCGCAGCTGTCGATCGGCATCGACCGCCTCGCCGACGACGATCCGCAGGCGGCGGCCTGGCTGCTGCTCGACGCCTCCTCGCTGGTCTGGCTCGACGGTGACCGCGACATGGCCGCCAGGACCGACCGGCAGCTCGCCGGCCTGCGGCTGCCGGATGACGACCCAGTGACGCCTGTTTACCTGCTGTGCCGGTGGTTCGCCGCGCTCGCGCTGCGCCGTCCCCCTGAAGGGCTGCCGCCGCTGCCCGAGGTGGTGGCGGCCGCGCGCGAGCTGGCCGAGCTCGACCGGCGCGGCCTGCTGCTGGTCGGCGCGCTCGGCCTGGCCCAGCCGGATCGGCAGACCCACGACCTGGCCACCAGGGCCACCGCCCAGGCCAGGGAGGAGAGCCGGGTCGGCCTGCTGCCGCAGTCCCTGACGTACCTCGCCGGCACCCAGCTCGCGCTCGGCTGGCACGCCGACGCCCGCGCGCACGCCGGCGAGGCGGTGCGGATCGCCCGCGACACCGCCCAGCCGCAGTGGGCGACGCAGGCCGGTGCGCTGCTGGCCTACCTGGGCGCGATCGAGGGCGACGAGAGCGCGTGCGCGGGCTTCGGCGAGGCGCGGGCGCTGCTGGACCTCGGTCTCGGCCGCGCCGAGGCGGCCCTGCTCGTCTTCGAGGACCTCCTGTACGGCAGGGCCCGCAACCAGATCTCCGCCATGCGCGTCGTCCCCGACCTGGTGGAGGCGGCGGTGCGCTGCGGCCGGCCGACCCGGGCGGTCGAGCCGCTGGCCAGGTTCGCCGAGTGGACGGCCATCCTCGACCAGCCGTGGGCGCACGCGCTCGCCGCCCGCTGCCGCGCCCTGGTCGAGCCGGCGGAGGAGCACTTCACGACCGCGCTCAAGCTGCGCACCCGCCCGTTCGAGCAGGCGCGCACCCAGTTGCTCTACGGCGAGTGGCTGCGGCGGGCCCGCCGCCGGGTGGACGCCCGCCCGCCGCTGACCTCGGCGCTGCAGACCTTCGAGCGGCTCGGCGCCCACCCGTGGTCGGCGCGGGCCAGGGCCGAGCTCGACGCGGCCGGATGGACCACCTCGCGCTCCGGCGCGCGCGACCCGCTGGCCGCGCTCACTCCGCAGGAGCGGCAGATCGTGCAGCTCGCGGCGCAGGGGCTGGCCAACAGGGACATCGCCGCCCGGCTCTTCCTCAGCCCGCGGACCGTGGGCCAGCACCTCTACAAGGCCTTCCCCAAGCTGGGCGTGAGCTCGCGCACCGAACTGGCCGCGCTGTCGGAGTTCAGTCCTGCCAGGGACGCACCCTGACCCAGCCGGCCGCGTCGCCGGTGGCCAGCAGCCCGTCCGGGCTCATGACCAGGCGCCGGTACCCGCCGCCGCCGGGCAGGAACGGCGCGTCGTCGCGGCTGTTGACGTCGAGCTGGAGCACCCGGCCCTTGCTCATGTGCAGCAGCCGCCCGCGCGGGGTGCACACCAGGCTCATCGCCTCGGGGAAGAACTGGCTCCACAGGTCACCGCCGCCGGACCTCGGCATGATCGGCACGCCGCGCTCGACGTCGAAGACGCCTGCCCAGCGCGCGGTCATGCCGCCGAGCAGGGTGCCGTCGGGGGACAGCGCGATCTGCAGGGCCATGCCGGCCGCCTGGTGCAGCTCGATCGGCGGCCCGGTCGGCACCGGGTCCTGGCCGGGCCTCAGCCGGTAGACCTGGACGTGCCTGCCGCCGCTGACCAGGCCCTTCGCGACGGCCAGCGTGCTCTCGTCGGCCGAGATCGAGGCGGCCACGGCGGTGAAGGAGAGCAGGTCGGCGCCGGTCGCCGTCGAGCGGAGGCGGAAGATCGTGGCCCAGGACAGCAGCGCGTAGGAGGCGGTGCTGGCGAAGTAGAGCTCTCCGGGGTAGGTGACGCTGCCCAGCTCGACCGGTGGGTGGTCCGGCTCGTCCGGTTGCAGGGCGCGTAACCGGTAGCCGTCGCGGACCACGACCGGGCCGCCGCCGGGGGAGGCGGCCACGCGCACGCCGTAGCGCGGCGGCATCCAGGTGGCGGTGTGGATCGGGGGCAGTTCCTCGCCGTCGTCGAGCCGCCAGCGGCGGATCGGGCCGCTCAGCGCGGCGGCCAGCAGCGTACGGCCGGGGCCGAAGCACAGGCTGGTGACCGAGCCGGCGAGCCTGGCGGCCAGGATCTCCCCGCCGGGGTGGCCGGGCACCGGCTTGGCCTTCTTGACCTTCTTGAGCGTGGCGGCGTAGGCGGCGATGAGGGCGACGGCGAAGGCGGCGGCGTTGGCGGCGGCGCGCTCCTGCGAGCCGCCCGCGTCGGCCGCCTGCTTGTGCTCGTCGGCGCGGTCGCTGATGCCCCGGATGGCCAGCGCGTTGGTCTCGCGCAGGTGCGCGCCGATGGCCACGCCCGCGCCCTCCATCTCGATGGCCACGGCGTCCTCGAAGCGCTCGTCCAGCATGGCGGCGAGCGGGCCGCGCCTGCTGGTCAGCAGCGTGTCGCCGGAGGCGATCGGCTTGTGATGCACCTTCGGCGGCTCGTCCGGCCAGTCGACGTCGAGGTCGTAGGTGAGCATGAGGAGCCGGTGCGCCGCGTCCCACGTACGCGGCCGGGACTTGAACGTCTCTGCCGTCTCCTTGCCGCCGGAGTAGCAGTGCACACGCTTGGCCACCACGACGTCGCCGAGCCCGACGCTGTCCTTGAGCGCCCCGGCCACGCCCACCAGCAGCACGGCGGCGGGCCGGAACGTCTCGATCGCCCGCTCGGTGATGACCGCCGCCTCCTTGGTGCCCTCACCGGTGATCCCGAGCACCACTTTGGTACGCACGCCCGGCAGCTCCCCGACGCTGAACACCGTGCCCGACGGGTGCACGCGGCGTTCCACGTCGCGCATCAGGCGGCGGACCGCGTCGGCCTCCAGGGGCAGCGCCGTCAGCACGACCACCAGGTCGCGCGGGGACCCGTCCTCGCCCTGCCACCACGTCATCGGCTCACCCTCCACCTTAAAGGTCACCTTGACCTTATCGTACGGCAGTCTTTATAGTCGAACTGACCTAAAACGGGAGGGAGGCTGCATGCGGGACGACTCGGGCCTGCTGCTCCTGGAGTACGAGCACCTCAAAGAAGAGCAGCGGCTGCGCATCTCCACCCGCGACAACCTCGTCTACACCTCGCTCGGCGCGTTCGCCCTGGTGATCGCGGGGGCCATCGAGACGGGCGCGTCCGCCATGCTCACCCTGCTCCCGCCGGTCTGCATGATCCTCGGCTGGACCTATCTCATCAACGACGACCGCATCACCGCCATCGGACGGCACATCCAGCACGCGATCACGCCCGAGCTGGTGCGGCTCGGCCACCCGGCCGACGGCGTATTCACCTGGGAACACCGCCACCGCGTCGACGCGCGCCGGGGGCAACGCAAGATCCTCCAGCTCGCCGTGGACCTCACGCTGTTCTGCCTCACCGCCTTCATAGCACTCTCGGCGGCCTGGATGAACGCCCCGCACTCCGCCGGCCTCATGATGCTCATCGCGGTCGAGGGGAGCGGAACCCTCGTCCTGGCCGCGCATTTCATCCGAAACACCATGAGTGGGCAAGTCTGATGCCTACGATCGACCATGTCCGCGGACCACGCTGACCCCGGCCGCGCCTACGCGCCCGCCGTGACCTTCGCCCAGGCACGGGCCGCCGCCCGCGCCGCCCGCACCGCCGAACACGGCCGCCAGGTCCGCCGCACCGCCCGGCCGCGCGGCGTGTTCGGCGCCATCCGCTCCCGCACCCCCCTGTCACTCCAGCTGTACGGCGCCGCCCTCGAAGGCCGCCTCGTCTGGCGCGGCGAGACCGAGTTCGCCGTGCTGGAACCCCCGCTCGGCCGCCGCCCGCCCCCCGGAACCAGAGGCGCCTGGCTGCGCTTGGCCGATCGGTTCTGGGACCTGTTCGTAGCCTTCGCCCCGCCCGCGGTGATGCTCGTGCTCAGCCTGGCGCTCATCCCGCTGGCGCTGGTCCGGCAAGAGTGGCTGGTCGTGGTGCTCACCCTGCCCGTGCTGGGCGTCTGCCACGTGACCGTGGTCCTGGTCGCCATGGCGATCAACCTGGTGTGGCAGGCCCTACGCCCAGTCGTGGAACGCGGGCGCGACCATCGTGTCATCACTGAGGAACTGCGCAACGAGCACTGGTCCGTCGCCCTCTGTCACCAGGCGCGGCTTGAGCACGCCGAGTCGCTGATCAAGGCGATCGTGGACCGACTGGCGGCGCTGCCCGGAGGCTGGGGGGAGGACCGGGGCAGCCTCGTATGCGTGCTGAACGGCGTCACCACCGAGGCCATGCGCACGGCCTTCCTCGCCCGAGCCAGGCACGCCCAACTTGATGACCAAGGCGATGGCCTGGCCTTCCTGGTCTCCCTGCCCCGGGCGCACCCACGGGAGCCCAGCGAACGCCAAGCCGTCTCCGGCCTCCTTCTCTACCTGTTCGCCGGTGCCACCCTCGTGTTCGTCGAAGCGGCACTGGTCGCCGACTCCGAGGCCGAAGCCTGCGGGAACGACTGCGCAGGCCGTCCTGCCACCTACTGGTCAGCCGTGCGTTGGCTCTCCCAGCGCCTCTTGCTGACCGACCCGCCGCACCTGAGCCCCGCGACGCCGGAAGTCGTCGTCGTCGGCTGGTTCACCAGCATCGTGGCCCTCACCGGCGTCCTGGTCGCGGGGACCGCGGGCCGCTGGTACCTGGCGGCCCGCCGCCGACGCCGCGCCAGACTAGACAGGGAGCTCATCGCGATGGACGCCACGACGAAGGTGCTGCTCCTGGTCGCCACCGGCGTGGAGCACGAGCAGGTCAAGGCCGTGGTGCGCGCGCACACCGAGCACGCGCCCGAGGTGGAGTTCCGCGGCTCGCACGCCGTCTTCCACCTCGGCGTGGTCAGCAAGGCCACCATCCTGCTCGCCCGGTCGGAACCCGGCACCACAGCCACCGCCGGTGCCATGCTCACCGCCCAGACGCTCATCGGGGACCTGCGGCCGGACTACGTCATCCTCACCGGCATCTGCTACGGGCTGCGCAAGGGGAAGCAGCGGATCGGTGACGTGCTGGTCGCCAACCAGATCCGGGTCCTGGACCTGAAGAAGATCGTCGACGGCGCGTCGGGACCGGTCGAGATCCCGAGAGGCGCCCGCGCGGAGCCCTCGGTCAGGCTGCTCAACGGCTGTTATGCGGTGGACACCGTGAAACCCCACATCGGGGTCATGCTCTCCGGCAACACGCTGCTCAACTCCGAGGAGGAACGCGCCCGCCTGATCGCCGCCCACCCCGACGCGCTGGGCGGCGAAATGGAAGGCGCCGGAGTGTACGCGGCCGCCGCCAAACACGGGGCCGACTGGATCGTCATCAAGGCGATCAGCGACTGGGGAGTGGGCAAAACCCACCGCCACCAGCCGAAGGCGGCCCGCAACGCCGCCGAGTTCGTTCTCCGCCTGATCGACCTGGGCGCCCTGGACACCCCGGCCCAGCCCGACAGCTCCCGTTAGGCGGGCCGGACCATCGGGGGATAGAGGAGTTCGGTCCGGCCGCGGCGGTAGAGCTCGGCCGGCCGGCCCACCTCCGGGGCCCGGAACGCCCCGGTGGGGACCACGAAGTCGTCGGCCTTCAGGACCTTGCGCCGGAAGTTGCTCGGATCGAGGTCCAGGTCCCACACCACCTCGTACACGTGCCGCAGGTCGGCCAGCGTGAACGGCTCCTGGCAGAAGGCGGCGGCCACGGTCGTGTACTCCAGCTTGCCCCGCGCCCGGTCCAGCCCTTCCCGGAGGATCGCCTGGTGGTCGAAGGCCAGCTCGACCGAGGGCGACAGGGCCTGGGCCACGGGCATCCAGCGGGCGTGGGCGGCGTCGGTGCCGGCCACGGGGGCGGGGAGGTCGGGGCCGAGGGCGAGGTAGGCGACGGTGAAGGTGCGGACCCTGGGGTCGCGCCCCGGGGTGCCGAACGTGCGCAGCTGCTCCAGGTGGAGCTTGGCGCCGTCGACCCCGGTCTCCTCGCCCAGTTCGCGCAGCGCCGCCCCGCGCAGGTCCTCGTGGTCGCGGACGAACCCGCCGGGCAGCGCGAGCCCGCCCATGAAGGGCGGTTTGCCGCGCTCGATGAGGAGGACCTGCAGGGCGGATTCGCGGAGCGTGAAGATCACCAGATCGACCGTCACCGCGACCGGCGCCGTCCCGTCGTACTTGGACACTCCTAGAGAATACCTAAGGTCACCTTGACCTAAACATCGCCCCCTTGATAAGGTCACATCGACCTAAAGTTAGAGAAAAGCCTGATGGGTGATATAGGTGACACGGCGAGCTGGGCAGGCCCTCCCGAGGAAGCCATCCCCTATCCGCCGGAAACACGCCGCGCCGACCATTCCGCGGGAAAGCGCGACGGCCGGCGCAAGCTTCTGGCCGAGCTCCTGCGCCACGTGGCCGACGAGGGCGAGGACGGCGCCCCCGCACCCGAGACCGCCTACCTGGCCATGCTGACCAGCGAGGCACTCGAACGCATCGCCGCCGAACGGGTCGCCGGGGACGACGAGCTGGCCAGGCTCGGCGAGCGGCACGGCCGGGCCGTGGCCGCCAAGGACGCGCTGGCCAGGGAGCTGGAGGAGGCAAGGCACCGGCTGCACCTGGCCGTGGAGGAGTGCGCGCGGCCCCTGACCAAGGAAGACCTGCGCAGGGGACGGGCCGAGCTCGACCCGCTCACCCATCCCGACGCGCTGATCGAACGGCGCCGCCGTACCGCCAGAGAGAACGCCCGGCTACGGGCGCTGCGCGCCTTCGAGGCCCTGCACGCGCGCCTGGACGAGCAGAGAGAACGGGCCGTCTCGCTCGCCGAGCGGCAGGCGTTGCGACCGCAGGTGGCGCGGGCACGGGCGCTGCGCGTGCACGAGCACTTCCGGCGGCGGCGCGCCGTCTACCTGACCGGGCTGCTGGCCCGGCACCCCGATCCCGGGCTGCTCAACCTGCTGCTCAAGCTGAGCGCGCCCGAGCTGCCCCGATGGATCCGCGACGAACCGACGGAGAGCGCATGAAGGTGTTCCGGGCGTTCAGGCAGTGGTGGCTGCGCAGACGGGACCTGCGCATCACCGGCCTGGGCGGCATGCCGTTCCAGGAGGCGCACGCCCCGCCGCCGCCCCGCAACAGCTTCCGGCCGACGCCGGTCGACCGTGCGGGACATCTCGTGCTGACCCAGTCGTACGCCGAGCGGCTCGCGCCCGGCACCGACGAGCTCACCGCGGGATCACTCGACAACCTGATCAACGCCTGGCACGAGACCTGGCAGCACCAGGCCGCCGCCGAGTACGCGGGCTTCCAGGTGGAGAGCGTGGTCAGGCTCAACGCGATCGAGCCGGCCCTCGCCCAGTACGAGAAGACCGACGACTACCTGCAGCGCCGCCTGGCCGACGCCAGGACCGCCGTGGACTCGGCCAGGGAGCGCCTGGCCGGCCAGGATCCGGCGCGGCCGGGGTTCGCCGACCCGCCGCTGCTGGCCGGGCGCTCACCGGCGACGTTCCTGCACGTGGTGGCGCTGGTGATGGCCGCGGGCGCGGACGCCGCCGCGTTCTGGCAGGTCATGCAGATCCTGCTGGCCGACCTGCCACCGGTGGCCGGGGCGCTGATCGTGGCCGGGCTGACCACCACCGCCCTGTACCTGAGCCACCAGATCGGCGTCCAGGCCCGCGAGGCGGGCGCCGGCACCAAGCGGCGGATCCGCTGGGTCGTGCTCTGTTTCCTGGTCTGGCTGGTGCTGGGCGTGGGCGCCGCCGCGCTCCGCTACTTCTTCGGCGACGCCGGCGCGCCGCCCGCGATCGTCATCGGCGGCCCCGCCGCCACGCCCGACCTGCCCGCCGCCCTCGGGATGGCCGGCGTCTTCCTCGCGCTCTACCTGGCGACCGGCCTGGTCGCCGCGCTCGGCGGCTACCTGACCACGCATCCGGCCCGCTCCGCCTACGCCCGCGCGATGCGCAACCTGCGGACGGTCACCGAGGCCGCCGCGGCCTCCAGCGCCCGGCTGAGCAGGGCGCAGAGCGAGCGCATGCAGTACGCCGAGGAACTGCGCGAGGCCAGGCAGCGGCATCTGGCCGAGATGGGCACCCGTGCCGCGCTCGCCGAGGAGCTGAAGCAGATGGTCCGGGTCCACCACGCGGCGTACCACCAGGACCCGAGCGCCACCGACGCGATGTTCCAGTCCGACCACCGCCCGCACTGGAAGAAGGACCCATGAGAAGAACCGTGCTCGCGGGCATCGTGCTGACGCCTGTGCTGACGGCCGTTATGACCGCGTGCGGCGTGGACCAGCCGCCCGCCAAGCCGCTGGCCTGCGTCGGCGACGGCGGCTCACTGGCGCTGGTGATCGGCGCCCGGTCGAACTCGCCCGCGCCCGTGATCTCCCCCGAGCTCAATGCCCTGATCAGGAAGGTCCTGATGGCGCGCCACAGCGTGTACGCCGTCCGGCTCGACGGGGACCCGCAGCCGATCTACTCCACCCGGTTCAGCTCCACGGCCGCCAACACGCCCGCGCTGGAGGCGAGCGTGAACCGGCACGTCACCGACATCTCCGCCGCGATCAACGCGCAGGCCAAGGCCGTGAAGGCGGAGGCGGACGTGCTCAAGGCGCTGGAGGTGGCCGCCCGCATGGCGGGGGAGGGCGGCAGCATCGTCGTGGTCGACTCCGCGCTGTCCACCATGGGCGACCTGAACTTCACCCAGGACGGCGTGCTGGACGCCGACCCCGACGACCTCACCGACCACCTCGCCGGCGGCAAGCTGCTGCCCGACCTGACCGGGCGGCGCGTGCTGTTCGACGGGCTGGGGGTGGCCGCCGACCCGCAGGTGGACCTGCCGCCGAGGGTGAGCGAGAACCTGGGCCAGATCTGGACCAAAGCCGCCACCGCGGCCGGCGCCGCCTGCGCCGAGATCACGACGGGCCCCGGCCGGCCCTCGGCCATGCCGGGGCTGCCCCCGGTCGAGACGATCGCCATGCCGACGCCGACGCCGACGCGCTCCTGCGGCGACGTGGTCCTGCAGAACGCCGGGGACGTCGGCTTCATCCGCGGCAAGGCGGACTTCCGCCACCCCGCGGCGGCCACGGCCACGCTGCGCGGGCTCGCCCCCGACCTGACCCGCGCCAACCGGCCGGTCGAGCTGATCGGCACCACCTCATCCGAGGGCGGCGACGCGATCAACCGCCCGCTCTCCCAGGCCAGGGCCGATCGGGTCAAGGAGATCCTCGTCTCGCTGGGCGTGCCGGAGAACAAGATCATCGCCAGGGGCGTCGCCACCGACTGGCCGGACCACGTCGACGACACCCTGCCCGGCGGCCGGCTCGACCCGGCCAAGGCCAACCAGAACCGCAAGGTCGTCATCAGGCGGGAACAATGCCAGAAACCATGAAGCCGCTCGCCTACGACGTGCGTACCCGGTGGAGCGACTGGTGGCACGGCCTGCGCGACGGCCTGCGCCAGATCCCCGACCGGCCCAAGGCCCCGCGTCCCGAGCCGATCAGCTCGCCGCACCGCGACGTCATCATCGGCGAGGCGCAGCAGGTCTACCACCAGGAGTACATCCGCCACCAGCGCCAGATCGCGCCGCTGCCCGGCCAGATCGCCGAGGCCGGCTCCCGCGAGGCGGCCGCCCGCGAGACCTCCCGCCTGGCCGACGCCAGGGTGGCCGCGCTCGAACGCCCGCTCACCGCCGAGGAGGAGCGCGAGCGGCGTCCCGGCGACACCGGGCTCGACGACGCCGCCGTGCGTGAGCGCCGCCGCCGCTCCCGCGCCCGCCACCTGGCCGCCGCCCGCGAGGCCGCCGCCCGCGCCAAGACCGCGCTCGGCGCGGCCACCGCCGACCGGGTGCGCGCCGAGGCGCTGCGCGAGCAGTCACTCCAGGTCGCCTCGGCCCGGGTACGGCTGGCCGAACGCCTGTACGGCCGCAGGCTCGACGCCTACCTCCGCTCCCTGCTGCGCTTCCACCCGGACAAGGCGTGGGTCGCCGACCAGCTCCGCTTCGGCGGGCAGGCGCCGGCCTGGGTCAGGCGGGCGGCCACGGTGGCGCCGCCGGCCGAGGTGGAGCCGGTACGCCCGCCGGCCTTCCGGATCGACCTGGGGCCGGGGGAGAACGTGTTCGGGGCCGACTCGGCGGAGCCGTACCG
The DNA here is from genome assembly GCF_014203235.1 of Nonomuraea endophytica. Classification (GTDB taxonomy): domain Bacteria; phylum Actinomycetota; class Actinomycetes; order Streptosporangiales; family Streptosporangiaceae; genus Nonomuraea; species Nonomuraea endophytica. Next base: position 191,336 of record NZ_JACHIN010000016.1, read on the forward strand.
GCTGGGGGAGCCCTATGCGGCGCCCCGGCACTTCCGCCTCGCCCGCGACGGCGAGCACCTGCGGCTGCGCGACTTCGGCCGGGGCAACGGCCCCTACATCGGCGGCGGCGCGGTACGCGAGGCGCTGCTCGCGCCGGGCGACCACTTCGACTTCGGCGAGTACCGCTACTACGTGCTGCCCGGTCTCGACGCGCTCGACGTCAGCAGGCTCGGCGAACGCAAGGTCGTCGCCCTGGGGCTGGAGGCGAGCACCGACAAGTACTTCCGGATCAGGGACATGTCGTTCGTGCAGCCGGAGAGCACGCTGCTGGCGATCCTCGGGCCGTCGGGGGCGGGCAAGAGCTCGTTGTTCAGCGCGCTGCTGGGTGAGCTGCCGCTGAGCGCGGGCGAGCTGTATTTCGAGGGGCTGTCGCTGGCCGGGCACGGGCCGCAGATCAGGGAGCGGCTCGGGTTCGTGCCGCAGGGCACGGACCTGCTGGCCACGCTCACCGTCGACCAGCTCCTGCGCTACGCCTACCGCCTGCGCGGGCCGGGCCGCCGCGCCGGGACCCGGGTGGGCGAGGTCTGCCGCGACCTCAAGCTCGACGAACGCCGCCACTACCGCGTCAGCGCCCTGTCGGGCGGTCAGCAGCGCCGTGTGTCGATCGCGATGGAACTGCTGAACAAGCCGACACTCCTGCTCCTCGACGAGCCGACCTCGGGCCTCGACCCCGGGCTCGACCACGAGGTGATGACCTTCCTGCGCGACTACGCCGAGACCCACGAGGCCACCGTCATGATCGTCACGCACGCCGTCGAACACCTCGGCCAGGCCCACCAGGTCCTCGTCGTGGTCAAACAGGGCAGACCCGTCTTCTACGGCCCACCCGAGCGGGTCCTGCCCGACCTCGAGCGCGAGCGCTGGGCCGCGCTGATGAAGGACCTCGACGTCCAGGCCGACGCCTTCGCCCTCCGGTACGGCAGCCGCCAGGCCGACGCAGAAGCCCGCGACGCCGCCGCCCAGATCCGGGCCCGGGGCAGCGAAGCCGGGCCGGGCCCGAGGGTCAAGCGCAGACGGCCGCCGGCCACGTTCACCCGCCAGTGGCGCGTGCTGCTGTCCCGTCAGGTGGCCTTGCTGGCCACCCGCGGCGTACGTGCGGGTTCGACCGGGCCGGTCAGGATGTGGGCGGTGGCGCTGATGCCGTTCCTGGTCGCGGCCGGTTCCGCGGCGCTGGCCGCCTGGGTCACCGGCCCCGACGGGCTCGGCAAGGGCGCATCAGGCGACGCGGTCACCGCGATCAGCCTGCTCACCACGCTGGCGATGCTCAGCGGGCAGGCGCTCACCTACAGCGACATCGTCGCCGAGATGGGCACGATCACCCGCGAACACCGCACCGGCGTCCTGGTCACCGCCGTGCTCGCGGCGAAATGGCAGGTCTTCGCCGCCGTGGCGATCCTGCAAGCGCTGATCATGGCGCTGGTCTTCACCTGGATCCGGCCTGGACCGGCCGCGTCCCTGTGGACGACGCCCACCCTGGACCTCTTCCTGGTGCTGGCGGTGCTGTCGGTGTCGGCCATGTCACTCGGGCTGCTCATCTCGGTCTCGGTGCGCAAGCTGGAGCAGGCCGTTCTCGCCGTCACGCTCACCTCGGTCGCCCAGATCGCCCTGAACGGCTCCACCGCGGACCTGTCCGGCGGCGGCGCGCTCGCGGTGACCGCCGCGCTGCTGCCCGACCGCTGGGGCCTGGCCGCCGCCGCCTCCCTGACCGGCCTGCCCGGCAAGCGGGAGGCCCTGTGGGCGCACACCTCCGGGCAGTGGTTCTTCGACCTGTTCATGTGCGCCGCGCTGGCGGTCGCCTACTCGCTGATCGCCGTCGCGGTGCTCTCGGCCCGTCTCACCCCCAGACGCGGCGTCGGCTGGGGGTGAGATCACCCGGCGGTCCGCCGCCTGAACATGACGGCCGCGATCGGGATGCTGACCACGACCGCGCCCCCGAGCCAGGCGGCCGCCACCGCCGCCGACGAGCCCATCGGCTGGTCCAGCAGCAGCGCGCGCAGTGTGTCCACCACCGACGTGATCGGCTGGTGGGTGGCGAAGTCGCGCAGCACCGGCGGCATCGTCTCGGCCGGCACCACCCCGTCCGACAGATAGGGCAGGAAGAGCACGACGAAGCTGAACGCCCCCGCCGCCTGCGTCGAGCGCACGGCCAGCCCCCAGATCACCGCCAGCGACGACATCGCCAGGATGTACGCCGTCACCAGCGCCAGCACCAGTGCCCACTCGGCGAGCGAGGCCGTGGGCCGGAAGCCGAGCACGACCGCGGCGGCCAGCGCGATCGCCGACGCCACCACGTTGCGCACCAGCGAGGCCACCACGTGCCCGGCCGGGACCACCCAGCCGCTGATCGGGAGCGTGCGGAAGCGGTCGATCATGCCTCCGGTCAGGTCGTCGGCGATGGTCACGGCGGTGAGGGCGGCGCCGTAACCGCCGGACATCAGCAGGACGGCGGGCACCACGAAGTCGATGTAGTCCAGCCCGCTCGACCCCGTGGTGATCGCGCCGCCGAACACGTACACGAACAACACCATGATGATCACCGGCAGCGCCAGGTTGACCATCAGGCTGTCCGGGGTGCGCAGCTCGCGGCGCAGGTCACGGCCGACCAGGCGGCGCAGGTCGGCCGCGGCGGTCAGCGGCGCGCTCATGCCGCCACCGCCGTGAGCTCGAAGAAGACGTCGTCGAGCGTGGGCGTGCGCAGCTCGACGCGTTCGACCGGGATGCCCGCCCGGTGCAGTTCGTCCAGGGTGTGGCGGAGGTGGTCGGGACCCTGGACGGCCAGCGTGATCTCGTGCTCCGCGCCGCCCGGAGCGGAGAGCAGGGCGCTCGCGCGCGGCACGTCCGCCGGCGCGAGCCGCAGCACGAGGCGCTCGGCGCCCACCTGGCGCTTGAGTGCCTCGGGGGAGTCGTCGGCCACCACCCGGCCCCGGCTGATCACCGCGACCCGGTCGGCGAGCTGGTCGGCCTCCTCCAGGTATTGCGTGGTCAGCAGGATGCTCGTCCCGGCGGCGAGCAGTTCGCGGATCACCGCCCACAGCTCCACCCGGCTGCGCGGGTCCAGGCCCGTGGTCGGCTCGTCGAGGAAGAGGATGGGCGGCGCCGACACCATGCTGGCCGCCAGGTCCAGGCGACGGCGCATGCCGCCCGAGTAGGTGCCCACGCGCCGGTTGGCGGCGTCCGCCAGGTCGAAGCGCTCCAGGAGCTCCCGCGCCCGCCGCCGGCCCCGGCGGCCGCCGAGGTGGTAGAGGCCGGCGAACAGTTCGAGGTTCTCCCTGCCGGTGAGCAGGTCGTCCACGGTGGCCTGCTGGGCGGTCAGGCCGATGGCCCGCCGTACGGCGACGCCGTCCCGCACCACGTCGTGCCCGCCCACGACCGCGCTGCCGCCGTCCGGAGGCAGCAGCGTGGTCAGGATGCGAACCGTCGTTGTTTTCCCCGACCCATTGGGGCCGAGCAGTGCCAGCAGCGAGCCCGTGGGCACGGTCAGGTCGATCCCGCCGAGCACCCGCGTGTCGCCGAACGACTTCACCAGCCCCCGTGCCACAATGGCATCTGTGAATGACGTACTGTGTATGGCGTTCATAGTTTTAAGATAATGCAGAATCCTAGGAGCGAGTCAAGGGAGGACCTCGATGGACCAGGAAAGGCCACTGCCCCCCGTCATCGAGCGGATGTGGGGCCGCGAGCCCGCGCCGCGCCGGGGGCCGCGGCCGCGACTCGACCTGGCCATGATCACCGCCGCCGCCATCGAGCTCGCCGACGCCGACGGCATCGGCGGGGTGTCGATGGCCGGCGTCGCCTCACGCGTGGGCGTCGCGGCGACCGCGCTCTATCGCTACGTCGGCAGCAAGGAAGACCTCCTCACCGCGATGGCCGACGCCGTGGCGCCGCTGCCGCCCGACCCGGCGGGACTGCCCTGGCGCGACTACCTCGCCACCTGGACCCGCGCCCAGCGCGACATCATCCTCGAACACCCGTGGGTGCTGACGATCAGCCCGTTCGTGCCGCCCATGGGCCCGCGCCGGCTGCTCTGGCTCGACCGCGTGCTGACCGCACTCGACGGCACCGGGCTCGACGACGGTGAGCGCATCAACGTGGCCAGCACCCTGACCGGGTACGCGCTGACCGACGCCGCCGTGGTCTACGGGGCCGGCGATCCCGCGTACGAGAAGGCCGGGATCTCCGGCGCCGACGAGTTCGGCGCCGCGCTCGCCGAGGTCCTCGACCCGGCCACCTACCCCGCCCTGTCGGCCGCCGTGCGCGGCGGCGTCTTCTCCGGCGCCGAGGGCTGGGTGAACGACGACGACTTCCTGTTCGGCCTCAGCCTGCTGCTCGACGGGGTGGAGCAGCTGATCGCCCGCCGGGGCGGCGTCAGCTAGCCGCGCGCAGGATGCGGACGTACCCCACTTCGGAGACGTTCTTCGTCAGCTCCACGATCAGCCATCCGGCGACGCCGGCCATCGTCTGGCCCTGCCCCCACGGCAGATTCGCGACCCTGTCGCCGGAGTCGAGCTCGGCGTCGGTGAGGCCGAGCAGCCCCTCGCGCCAGGCGTCCTTGAGCCCGCGCAGCCACTCGGCCGCCGCCGCGGCGTCGCCCGGCCAGACGATCTCCTCACGCTCGGGAGCGCCGTCGCCGAAGCAGTGGCCCAGCGTGGTCGTCCACCAGTAGCCCATGTGCCACATCAGCCAGCCGGCCGTCATCGCCGGCACGGGGTCCGGCTCGCTGTCGGCCCAGTCGGCCACCCAGTGCCCGTCCGCGCCGAGCCGTACGTTCCAGGCGTGGGGGGCCGGCTCCCACAGCGCCGCCTCGTCGTCGAGCCCGTCAAGGTGGTACTCGAACAGCGCCCAGGCGATGTCGAGCTGGTGGACGAGCAGTTCCGCGCGCTTGGTGACCATGGACAGCGATCCTAGGCGGGTGGCCCGCACCCGCCAACGGGATAAATCCTTGGCCGATCCGACGATGATGCATCCTCTCCCTTGGCCGATACTTCAAGGATGGAGCAGGTCGAATATCTGGAACCGTCGCTCGCCCAGGTGATCGAGCGGATCGGCCCGCAGTACGTCACGGTCGTCGAAGCGCCGCACGGCGTGGACGTGCCCGTGTCGGGGCCCGCCATCCTCGACCCGGTGCTCGACGACGCGCCCCGCCCGGGAACGCTGGTCCTGCTCGTCGGCCTGACCGCCGGCTCGCCCGACGCCGAGACGACGCTCCACGGCCTGACCGGCGCCGCGGCAGCGGTGGTCCGCGCCGACGTCGCCGCCGCCGAACGGCTCGCGCCCGCCGCCCGCGCCGCCGGGATCGCTCTGGTCGCGCTGCATACGCAGATGCCGTGGAGCCTCCTGCACACGATGGTCGAGGACGCCGTGCTGCTCGGCGACAGCCTGATCTCCGCCCCCGGCCCGCTCGAAGCGCCCGGCCGCGACCTCGGCAGCGTGCCCCTCGGCGACCTGAACGCGCTCGTCAACGTCATCGCCGAGACGTTCGACCGCCCCGTGGGCATCCTGGACACCGAATGGCGGCTGCTGGCGTACTCGGCCGTGCCCGGCCAGGTCAACGACGAACTCCAGCGCCAGGTCATCCTCACCAAATCCGTGCCCGCCTCCAACGCGCCACGCGAGACCCGCCGCCTGCTCCTGACCACCCAGCAGGCGCTGCGCTTCCACACAGGCGAGCCGTTCGACAGCCCCGAACAGCGCGTCTGGCGCATCGGCGTGGGCATCCGCAGCGGTCCCGAACCGCTCGGCATGCTCTGGATCCTGGAAGGCCACGAGCGGCTGCCGGAAGAGCGCCTGGTGCTCGCGGAAGAGTTCGCCCGCCTGGCCGGAGCCCACCTGCTGCGCGCCCGCACCGCCCGCGACGCCGACCGCGAACGGCGCGGCCGCCTGGTCGGTGAGGCCCTGGACGGCGACCCCGCCGCCTGCCGCCGCCTCGGCCTGCCCCGCACGGGTCTGACGGTCCTGGCCATCACCTCACAGGGCCAGCCCGAGCACCTGCTCGACGCCGTCGCCACCTACCTGGACGCCTACCGCCGCTCGGCCGCCTGCGTCCTGCGCGACCACACCGTCTACTGCCTCCTGCCCGCGCCCGACCTCCGCACCGCCCGCGAAACCGCCGCCGACCTGGCCCGCCGCCTGGCCCCCCGCCACCGCCTGACCGCCGCCGTGGGCTCCCCGGCCACCGCCGACACGCTCGCCACCTCACTGCGCCACGCCGACCTGGTGCTCACCGTCCTGCGTTCCTCGGGCGCGCGGGTGGCCACCATCGACGAGGTACGGCCCGCCGCCGCCCTCATCGAACTCCAATCCCTGCTCGCCGCCCACCCGAACCTCCTGCTCCACACCTTCTCCCCGCCCGCAGGCGAAGAGACGGTCACCGCCTGGCTGGAGGCCCACGGCGACATCCGCGCCGCCGCCGCTTCGCTGGCCGTCCACCCCAACACCCTCCGCTACCGGCTACGGCGCCTGGAGTCCTCCGGCTACGACCTCTCCACCCCCGACGCCCGCCTCACCACCTGGCTCCGCCTCCGCCTCTCCCAACCCCCACCTTGACACCCCCACCGGCCTGGGCGACCCTGCGGTGTCGCGGGTTTCCCGGGGTTTCCCGGGCTGGGGTGTGGGTCAGCGGAGGGCGTCTACGGGTTCCATTCGGGCGGCTCGGAGGGCGGGGTAGAGGCCGGCGAGGAGGCCCACGAGGGCGCCGGCGATCGGGGCAGCGACGGCGAGCCGTACATCCAAAACGGGTGTCCACTGCTTGACCGCGCAGATCACCACGATCGCCACCACCCCCACGGACGCGCCGACCACGCCGCCCGTGAGGCCGGTCAGGGACGATTCCAGCAGGAACTGGGCGGCCACGTGCCGGCGGGCGGCGCCGAGGGCGCGGCGCAGGCCGATCTCGGTGACGCGTTCCATGACCGTGACCAGCGTGACGTTCGCGATCCCGACCGCGCCCACCACGAGCGAGACCAGGCCGAGGATCAGGAAGAGCGCGTTGACGTCGTTCTCGACCCCGTCGCGCGCCCTGGTCGGGCTCTGCGGCGCGGTCACCTGCAGCATGGCGGCGTTGGAGGGGCTGAGCGCGAGCGGCGCCTGTTTCGCGATGAGGTCGGCCGCGCCGATGCTGGTGTTGATCAGAACCCGGGTGACCTCGCGCAGGCCGAAGCGCTGGCCGATGGTGGGCGGCAGCAGTACCGCGCTGCCCAGGCTCTTTTCCCGCCGCAGGTCGCCGAGGACTCCGATGACGGTGTACGCGTGCGTCCCGATGAACACGGCCGGAGCGCGGTCGAGCCGCGTCACCCCGAGCAACTGGGCGGCCCGCTCGCCCAGGACCACCACCCTGTCCCCGCGGGCCAGGTGGCCGGCGTCGAAGTAGCGGCCCTGGAGCATGCGGCCCTTGACCGCCTCGGGCAGCCCGGGACTGCTGGCGACCACGGTCAGCGTCAGCTCGGTCATCCGGCTGGGGTCGACGAGTTCGTTGGCCCGGACGCTGATGTTGGCGCTCTCCTTGGCCTCGGCCACCGCGGCGGCCGAGGTCACCCCGCGCAGGCGCGTCACCTCCCGCACGTCGTCCCAGCCGACCAGCGGACGGTCGTCGCCCGGGACGTCCACGGTGACGGAGGTCGCGGTCAGCTCGTCGAAGCGGCCGACGATCTGGTTGCCGGCGGTGGCGGCGGTGCCCAGCGTGATGACGAGGGTGGCGATGCCCAGCACGGTGCCCAGCGCGGTCAGCGCCGAGCGGACGGGACGGGCCAGCAGGCCGGCCGCCGCCTCGTTCCACAGATCAAGGATCTTCACTGAGCACTCCGTCCGTGATCCGCAGCCGGCGCTGAGCGCGGCCGCTCACCTCGTTCTCGTGGGTGATGACGACGATCGTCAGCCCCTGCGCGCACAGGTCGTCGAACAGGGCGAGCACGGTCTCGGTGTTCTTGCTGTCCAGCGCGCCGGTCGGTTCGTCGCACAGCAGCAGCGAGGGCTCGCCGAGCAGGGCGCGGGCGATGGCGGCGCGCTGGCGTTCGCCGCCGGAGAGCCGTTCGGGCGGGAAGTTGACCCGGTGGGACAGTCCGACCCGGTCGAGTTGTTCCAGGGCGCGGGTTCTGCGGTTCTTGCGGTCGCGCCCGCCGTACACCTCGGCGAGCATCACGTTCTCCACCACGCTGCGGTGCGCGAGCAGGTGGAAGGACTGGAAGACGAAGCCGATACGGCTGCCGCGCAGCCTGGTCCGCGCGCTGTCGGGCATCGAGGTGGTCTCGATGCCGTCCAGCAGGTAGCTGCCGGAGGTGGGACGATCCAGCAGGCCCAGCACGTTCAGAAGCGTCGACTTGCCGGATCCCGACGGGCCGACCACCGCCACGTAGTCGGCCGCGCCCACGCGCAGCGACACCTGCGACAGCCCGAGCACCGGCGGGTCGGCGGGGAACTCCTTGGTCAGCCCGGTCAGCTCGATCACCGCCTCAGGCACCGCCGACCACCACCCGATCGCCCTCCTTGAGCTCGCCGGCGACCTCGACGTTGCCGTCGGCGGTCAGCCCGGTGCGTACCTCGACCTCCTTCGTCCGGTCCCCACCGACCTCGACCTGCACCCGAGGCCGGCCGTCCGCCGCCGTGACCACGGCCGCGACCGGCACCGACAGGACCTTCTCCCGGGTCGCGCCGACCGTCACCCGCACGGTGACGCCCGCGCCGGACAGGCCCTTGAGCCCGGCCATCGACTTGGGCGTGATCAGCACCGCCTCCGAGCCGAGCTTGGCCTTGCCCGCTCCTACCGAGCTGACGGTGGCGGGAATGGCCTTGCCCGCCTCGGTCTCGATGACCGCCGCCAGCCCGTGCTTCAACAACTTCGCCTCCGCCGTCTCGACCGAGCCGGACACCACGAACGTCGAGCTCGTCACGGTGGCGAACGCCTTGTCCACCATCCCGCCCGCCTTGACCGCCGCCTTGTGCAGCCGGGCCGGCAGTTTCGGCAGGAACACCACCTCGCCCGCCGGGACGGTCGTGCCGTAGGTGAGCGAGTACTCCGCGAGGATCGCCCTGGCCGCCGCCAGGTCCTTCTGCGCCCCTGCCACCTTGAGCTTGACCGGGGACAGCTGCCTGGCCTGCCGCAACGCCTGCTCGGCCGTGGCGAGGGTCTCGCGGGCGAGCCGTACCGCCTTGCGCGCCTCGGTCAGCCGCCGCTCGCGCGCCTGCGCCGCCTCCACCTGGACGCGGTCGAGCGCCCGGCGCGCGGCGTCCAGGTCGGCGCGCGCGTTCGCGACGCGCAGCTCCTTCAACCTGCCGTCCGACGGGGTCGGCGTGGGGCTGGGGGCGGGACGGTTCGCCTCCTGCTCGGCCTCCAGCAGCTTCTCCTCAGCAGCGCGTACGGCGGCCTCGGCCGCCTCCACCTTGGCCGCGTCCTCGGGGGTGAAGTGGGCCGCCTCCTCCAGCGCCCGGTCGGCCTCCCGCAGGTCCTGCTTGGCGTTGGCCAGCTTGAGCTTGAGCGGCCCCACGTCCCGCCCCTGCTCCAGGGCCTTGCGCTGGTCGGCCAGCGTTTCTTGTGCAGTCTGTACGGCCCGGCGAAGTTCGTCCCGCCGCTGCCTGGCCTCGATCGTGGGCTGCTGCGCCGCGTACCCCTTCTTGGCGTAGAACCGGGTCACCGCCGCGACCGTGGCCGGATCGAACACCCCCGACACCCGCACCCGCAACGCCCGCTGCAACTGCCGGACGTCGTCGCCCTTGGTGCCAGGGGCCAGCGTGCGGTGCATCGGCACCTTGCCGGTGAAGGCGAAGACCGGGCGGCCGTTCACCTCCATGAGCACGCCGCCGTCCCTGACCTTTCCCGGCACCGGGGCGCGGGTGGCGCGCTGGAGCGCCTCGCTGCCGCCGACGACTCCGGCCAGCATGATCGGCTGGGGCGAGCCGTACTCCAGAGTGCCCGCGACGACCACGGTGCTGACCAGCTTGCGCCGCTCCACCAGCGCGGTGACCAGCGACGGCTTGGGCGGCGTGCGCAGCGCGGCCTCGTCCGCCGGCGAGCGCAGCCGCGTGCTCACTCCCCAGCCCGCCCCCGCGACCACGACGACGCCGGCCAGCACGACCAGCAGCTTTTTCTTCCTCACGACTGCGGAAGGAAGCCGAACTTCACCCGCGCCTCGGAGTTGAGCCGCGTGCTCAGCGGGTTGAACGCGGCGTAGAACTCCTTGCCGCACTCCAGGTCGGTCAGCGCCGACTTGATCTCTCTCGTGAGATACGGCCGCGCCGCCGCGGCCGACGGCTCCTTCTGCTTCGCGACGAGTTCCTCCCACTCCTGCGAACCCCTGGCGGCCAGGTCGAGAGGCTTGCTGGAGCTGACCTTCTCCCCCTTGCCGGTCAGGCACTGCGCGAACGGCCCGGCCAGCTCGTTGAGCTTGGCGTCGCCGTTGAGCTCCCTGTCCACCCTCTCGATCTCCTTGGCCGTCAGGTCCGAGAAGTCGGCCAGCGACTTGACCTCGAACCCGAAGACCTTCTTGACCGCGGTGGTGTAGCAGGTCTTGGCCTGCAGCTCGTACGCCTCCAGCTGCCCCTTGTCCAACCCCGCCTTGATGGCCTCGTTGGGATCCTTCCTTTCCGGCTCGCCCCCCTCGTCTTTATAGACAAACCGGGAAAAGGCCCCGAACCCATACTTGGAGCGGACCTCCTTCAAACTCGCGTAGTCGCCGCTCGCCACCCGCTTCTCAAGGTCGGACTGCTTGAACGGCGGCACGTGGATCACATATTTGAAGCCCTTCTGCTTCATGCAGTCCGCGATCAGTGTTTCCCGCTCGTGCCGCTTGTCCTTCGCCCCGGATTCCGGGGCGGCAGCCGTACTCTCTGCGCCGCAGCCCGCCAGCAGCGCGAGCCCCAGCAGGCCGCAGACGGCCAGTCGTTTCTTCATGCCGGACACTCTGGCCCCCGCATCCATCCACCCCGTAGTGCCCGCGTATCCGCCATGTATCAGTTGGCATTTACCGAGCTCTGACGGTGTGCTTGACTCCTCCCTTGTAGCCACAGCCTCGGGGAGGGGCCATGGGGGAGTTCGTCGGGATCGACCCCCGTCAGGCGGAGCAACTGATGCGGGAAATGGCCGGCGGCCAGGCCGTTCTGGGCCGCGCGAGGCCCGGCCTGGAAGCGGCCATCGCCGAAGCGGGCCCCTCCTGGACCGGCCCCGCCGGCACCACGGCCATGCACAAATCCTGGGCCTTTCTCGACGAAAGCCAGCGCGACCTGAAATGGCGCGTGGACACGCTCCGCCAAATGGCCCCCGGCACCGGCCTCCTGAGCGGATCCCTGCCGTTCATCAGCGAAACCGAAGCCGCCCGCCAGGGCACGTCCGACGGCCGCCGCATAGCGGACGCCCTGAAGAAGCTGAAAATCGACCACACCCCAGAGACCTGGAGCGCGATAACCGCAGCCGCGGCCGCCACGCAATCCCACCTGAACGACCCCGCCTACGCCGCCGCCCTGCTGAACGCCCTCGGCCCTGACAGGTTCCGCGCGTTGTTCATGCACTGGATGAAGAACAGGGGCCCGGCCATGGACAAGGGCCTGCCTCCCGGCGTCCTCCAGCAGAGCGGCCTGGGACCACTGGCCCAGGCATACACGAACGCCGAACGCGCCGGCCGCCTCGACGCGAAATGGCTGGACACCTTCCTCACAACCACCCAGCCCGGCGTCCTGACCGCCTTGATCACGCTGGCCCGCCCGTCGAGCAGACTCCTGAACCAGGTGGCCACCAGAGTCCTGGGCCGCCCCCTGGCCGCCGACCTCCCCACCAGCCCCAACTGGAACCTGAACGCCCTGGTAGACGCCTACTCCAAGGACCCTGGTGCCCTCCAGACGCTGCTGGCCACCAACAAGAACGCGGCAGGCTGGCTGCTGCACCCCCAGCGCATCCAGCTCAGCGGCATAGACGGCCTCCAACCCAAGCTGGCCGCGGTCCTCAACCAAGCCCTGTCGGAGGGCCCCCACCGCGACCAGGCGATGTTCAACATCATCCGCAACCTGGGCGCCGAGGACAGCCCCTGGATCTCCACCGACTGGGGCATCTGGCGAGACTCGCCGATCAGCGAAACCCTGGCCAGAAACATGGGCCCCTACCTGGACCAGCTGGCCCGAGCCCAATCCAAACGCGACTCACCCGAACTGACCGCCATCTACCCCACATCCCCCTGGGACACCCTCACCCCCGACGACGCCTCCCGCTTCGTCGGCGTCCTGATGCAGGACAGCGACGCGGCCAAGCTGCTGATGAAAGCCTCCCAGGACTACACGCTGAGCTTGGACATAGGCCGTTTCCGCCCCTTCGGCGACGAGGCCACCCAGGACCAGTACACGTCCCGTGCGGCGCTGGCCGGGGGAGTGGCGAACCTGATGCTGAGCGGGACCACTTATGCGGAGTGGGCTGATGACGAGTACGCGGATTGGGTGGCGGGGGTGTCTTTGCTGCCTGTGTCATGGCTTTCCAACAAATACTGGCCCATCCAAGACCCCACAGCAGCCACGGCCCGCGACTTCGGCCTGGACACGGCAAAAGACGGGCTAAAGGGGGCGATAACCGACTACCTCGACAAGAAGACCCCGGCCACGGCGGAGACCGTTGCGGATGGCATTGTGGCGCGGCAGGCTGAGTGGGTGCAGGATTCACTCACTCAGCACGGTCAGAAGCCATTGACGGCGGCCCAGGAGAATGAGGTTCGCATGGCGTTCCGCGGCCGGCTCTACGATGCCTTGCTCAAGGCCCTGCAACAGCGGGGAGGATGAGAAATGACCGTCCCGAGCCAAAGTGACCTGCTTCGACAGGCGGCTGAAAAGGAACTGCTCGCGACCGCGTTCATCCAGTACGCCGAAGACCTGGACAGGGTTTTCTCCGGCGTTCTGGCACGGCCCCAGGAGGTCGACGCCTTCTGGAAGGGGCCGTCCTCGGACCGCTTCACCTCGCGGGCCGTGCAACTGCACCACGAGATCGACCTGCTACGGGAGAGTTGCACCTCGACTGCCGACCGCCTGCGCAAGCAAGCCCAGCTCGCACGTACCGAGGCGGCTCAACTAACCATCTGAGGGTAGCAGCCGGTCTTGCCGACGATCATGATGTTGGGTTTCTGTGCGGTACGCACGGCAATCAGGAAGGTGATCCCGCTGGTCGGGTGCCGCAATACCGCGGTCCCCAGATTCTCATCACCAAGGTCCGCGTTATCCACAATCACTTCGTAACTACGCAGCCGTAGTGCACTGGCCATCAGACCTACCGCATTGCTCGGCGCGGGCACATAGGGCGGGTCTTTGAAGTAGCCCTCGGCGCGGAAGAAACGCTGGACCTGACCTTTCAGGCATCCCACTTCACTGTTGCGATCCGCCCGTTCCGTGGCGGCGGCGGAACCCGATGAGGCCAGGTCTTGCGAGGCCAGTATTCGGTCGCCTTCCGCGATGAGTAGCTTCGTGGCTTCGTCCAAAGTGGGCTTGTCGGCGTCCCCTGTGCATCCCGTAAGAGTCACCAGCGAAACAAGCATCGCCGCGGCTGCCAGTCGTCGAATGTCTGGGCGCACGACCGGGACACTACCCAACCCGTACTCTCACGTACACCTGTCAAGGTGTCACGCCAGGTAGAGCCGGTCCCGGAACGCCCCCCGCTCCTCAAGCTTGGCAGCGGCAGCCTTCTCGATCACGGCCCAGTCGTGCCCGTCGGCGGTGGCGATGGCTCGGAGCACCTCGTACACGTCCGCGATCTCTTCGGCGACCTCATCGGCCGAGGCGTCGCGGAGTTCGGCGGCCTCCTCGAACAGCTTCTCCACCAGCGCCTGGCGATACTCCGCCAGGTCAAGCACACGAACGACCGGTTCGCCGCCGTTCTGGCGGATGATCTCCGGGATGTTGTCCCGCACCAGCTTCCCCATGACGCGCGAGCCTAACGAGGCGCTCGCGAAGGTCGATCAGAGAGCCCGTACCGTGGAGGCGCGGGGGTCGTCTAGATTGCTCAGCACAGGAGGTGGGCGATGCGACGGATCGTTCTCGTCGGGCTGGGCGACGTTGAGCTGGTCCGCCGGGTGCTCTCTGACCTGCTGCTCAACCCTGCTCTGCGCGGGCAGTTGGAGATCGTGCTTCATGACGGCGATCCGGGGCTCAGGGCCACGGCGGAGGCGCTGGTCAGGTCGCTGGATGCCGAGGCGGACGCGCGGGCGGTGATCAGCGTGAGTGCTGAACGGCGGCGGGCTTTGGCGGGGGCCGATTTTGTGGTGGCGGCCATTGACGTGGGCGGGTTCGAGGCGACGCTCAAGGACTTCGAGATCCCCCACCGGTACGGCCTGCGCCAGACCATAGGCGACACCATCGGCATAGGCGGCATCTTCCGCGGCCTGCGCGGCATCCCGACGTTCGTCGAGCTGGGTCACGAGATGGCCGAGTTGTGCCCCGAGGCGTGGCTGCTGAGCTGCAGTGATCCGATGGCGATGACCGGTCTGGCGGTGCAGCTCGCCACCGGTTTCACCAGGTTCGCGGGCTCGTGTCACGCGGTCTGCGACACCCACCTGTATCTCGCCGATCTGGTGGGCAGGGGGCTGGACGAGGTGGAGTTCGTCACGGCGGGGCTGAATCATCAGTCGTTCGTGCTGCGGTTCGAGGCCGAGGGGCGTTCGCTCTATCCGGAGCTCGATGCCGCCCTGGCCGCCGACGATCAGCATGTCCGCGTGGAGATCTACCGGCGTTTCGGATATTTCCCGACGGAGTCGAGCGAGCACGCGGCCGAGTACTTCCCCTGGTTCATGCGGCACAAGGACGAGACCTCGCGCCTCGGCGTCCAGGTCGAGGAATACCTGAGGCGCAGCGGCCAGACCCTGCACCGCTACGAGGAGACCAGGCGCGCGCTGTCGGCGGGACGCTCGCTGCTGGTGCGCTGGCAGCACCCCGAGCCCGCGTCCGTGGCGATGCTGGCCATGCTGACCGGCCAGCCCAAGGAGGTCTACGTCAACGTCCCGAACGAAGGCCTCATCGAGAACCTGCCGCGCGAGTCCTGCGTGGAGGTTCCGGCCCTGGTCGACGCCGCCGGCATCCACCCCAAGCGGATCGGCGAGCTCCCGGTCCAGCTCGTCGCGCTCAACCGGACCTTCCAGAACGTGGTGGAGCTGACCGTGCGCGCCGTACTCGATGGGGAGAGGCGGCACGTCCACCACGCCGCGATGGTCGACCCCAACACCGCCGCGACGCTGCCGCTGCACGCCATCGAGGCGCTGTGCGACGAGCTGATCGACGCCCACGGCGACCTCATGCCGGAAGGGGTGCGGCGATGACCGAGCCCGTGCCCACGGAGGTGCGGCGCGAGCGCATGCTCGGCCTGCTGATGGAGCAGGAGTTCGCGCGGGTGGCCGAGCTGGCCGAGGCGTTCGGCGTGTCGAGCGTGACCGTCCGCGCGGACCTCGACGCGCTCGAAGAGCACGGCAAAGTACGACGCGTCCGCGGCGGAGCGGTGGCGGCCGGTCCTCCGGCGGCGCCCGGCGAACCGTCGTTCGAGCAGTCACTCGGCGCCGCCGCCGTCGAGAAGGCCCATATCGCCAAGCTCGCCGCCCACCTGGTGCGTTCCGGTGACAGCGTGCTCATGGGCGCCGGCACCACGACCACGTACGTGGCCAGGGAGATGGTGGCGCGTACCGATCTGACCGACGTGACGGTGTTCACCAACGGCCTGCGCACCGCGCTGGAGCTGGAGCCCGCGCTCCCGAGGTTCGCGATCATCGTGACCGGCGGCAGCCTGCGCCGTGCCCAGCATTCGCTGGTGGACCCGCTGGCCAGCAAGCTCCTGGAGGGCGTGCGGGCCGCCAAGGTCTTCCTCGGCTGCGGCGGGGTGCACCCGGAGGGCGGGTTCACCAACGTCAACCTGCCCGACGCGGAGATGAAGCAGCGCATGCTCAGGGCGGGCACCCGGCGGATCATGGTCGCCGACTCCACGAAGCTCGGCGTGATCGAGATGGCCCCGATCTGCCCGCTGAACGGCGTCGACCTGCTCATCACCGGCGAGCAGGCCGATCCCGAGGTCGTGGAGTCGTTGCGCGCGGGCGGGCTAGAGGTTCAGCTGGCGTAGAGAATCGGGCAGCAGGTCCCAGTGCGCCCGGGTCAGGTCGTCGCACATGCGGGAGATGTCCTCCAACGGAAGGGTCGCCGAGGCGTTGGGGTCGACCATGACGGCATGCCGTACATGGTCGGGACGCCCTTCCAGCGCGGCGCGGACGGTCAGTTCCGCGACGCTGACGTAGGCCTGGTTGAGCGCCGCGCACTGCGGCGGCAGCGCGCCCACCCTGGTCGGCCGCACGCCGCCGCTGTCGACCGCGCACGGCACCTCGACCACGCAGCCCGCGGGCAGGTTGGAGATCAGGCCGTCGTTGACGACGTTGCCGTAGACGATGCGCGGCGTGCCGGTCGCGATGCTGTGGATGATCTGCGGGGCGTACTCGTTCGTGCCCTCGACGGTCAGGGCCTGACCATGCCGTACGGCGTCGCGGGTGCGCCCGTATTCCGCGAGGTTCTCCGCACTGATGCGGACATAGTCGCCGACCGGGATGCGCAGCCGTTCGATCTCGCTGTCGTGCCTGAGCAGCCACGGCAGGTACTCGGCGGAATGTTCGCTGGTCTCGGTCGGGTAGTAGCCGAGCCGGCGGAACATCTCCACCCGGACCCGGCGGCTCAGCTCGGGGTCGCGGACGTCGAGCCGGTCGTAGAGGTTCTCGCCGTCGCGCTCGAAGCGCAGCACCCACGCCTGGTGGTTGACGCCCGCGGCGAGGTAGGTGACCTCCTCGTACGGCACGCCGACCAGGGCGGCAAGGTCGTGCATGGTCCAGTAGACCGAGTGGCACAGGCCGACGACGTTGCGTACTTTGCCGGACAGGTACCAGACGTTCATGGCCATCGGGTTGGTGTAGTTGAGCAGCCAGGCGTCGGGGCAGACCGCGTTCATGTCGGCGGCCAGGGCGTCGAGCACCGGGAACGTGCGCAGCGCGCGGAAGACCCCGCCGACCCCGATGGTGTCGGCGATGGTCTGGCGCAGGCCGTAGCGGGCGGGGATCTCGAAGTCGGTCACGGTCGCCGCGTGCCCGCCGACCTGGATCATGTTGATCACGAAGTCGGCGTTCTCCAGCGCGTTCTTCCTGTCGAGGCTGGCGCTGAGGTTGGTGACGCCGATGCGCCGGGCGACCGCCTCGGCCACGTCCAGCCGCTCGGCGTCGATGTCGTGCAGGGCGATATGGGCGTCTTTGAGCTCCGGAAAGGCCATCAGGTCGGCCAGCAGGCCCTGCGTGAACACGACGCTGCCCGCGCCGACGAAAACAATCTTCATGAAGTGGCTTCCTCCCAGGTGGGCTGCGCCGCTGTGCCCCCCGCGGCTCGGGTCGAGAGGGTTCCCGCCTTCGCGGCCACGGCCAGGCTCCGCCGTACGGCGAGGCCGTTCGCCCGCGCGGCGAGGAAGCCCGCGTTGAAGCTGTCACCGGCGCCCACGGTGTCCACGACCTGGGCAGGTGTGGCGGGAACGCGGATCACGGCGCCGTCGTGCACGGCGAGGGCGCCGTCGGCGCCGCACTTGATCACCGGCGTGGTGATCCTGGCGAGCTCGGCCGCCGCCGCCTCCACGGTGGCGGCGCCGGTGACGGCGAGCGCTTCGCGGTCGTTCGGCAGGAAATAGTCGGTCACGGCGAGCAGTTCGTCCAGGCCCTTCCACCGGCCGGACGGGTCGTCGTTGGTGTCGAGCGAGGTGGTGGCCGCGACCGTGCGGAAGAACTCCGCCAGCCCCGGGCCCAGCCCCGGCTGCAGAAAATAGGATGAGACGTGCACATGGGCGGCCCGCAGGCCGTCCGGAATGTCGGCGACCGTCATCCGGTCCAGGCAGCCCGTCGCGGTCAGAATGGCCCGGTCGCTCCCGTCGGTGAGCACGACCGTGAGCGCCGTCTCGGCACCCGGATCCACCACGCAGAACGAGACGTCGACGCCGCGTTTGTCCAGCTCATCGAGGACGAACCGGCCCGCCGCGTCATCGCCCACCCGGCCGGCGAAGGCGGTCCGCAGGCCGAGCCGGGCCGCGCCGCACGCGGTGATCGCCCCGGAGCCGCCGAGCGTCAGCCGTCCCGCCTCGACGAGCTCTTCGCGCTGACCGAAGGCGGGGACCCGGGGCGCGCCGGCGACGATCACGTCCGGGTTGGCGTCACCGACGACGAGTAGGTCGAAGTCCATGCCCCGGACCCTCGCAGCGCCTTCAGTAACTTGTCAATACTTTCGTTTCCGAGGGCATTGACAAGTTTTCGAAAGTCATCATGATGGGCTCCAACGCAATCCCCCCGCCAGGAGGTCCCATGCCCGGCCCAGTCAGCCCGCCGCCGAACGGCGGGCGCCGATGACGTCGACGCTGGTACGGCCGGCGTCCGTCAAACATGCCGCACCCCGGACCCGCAAACGGGGCGACGGCCGGCTCGCGCTCGTCTTCCTGGCCCCCGTCCTGATCGGGTTCGGGGTGTTCTACCTCTATCCGGCGGTACGCGGCGCCTGGTTTTCGATGACCGACTGGAACATGCTGTCCGAGCCCGAGTTCGTCGGCCTCGACAACTACGAGCGGCTGGTCGCCGATCCGCTGTTCTGGAACGCCATGAAGGTCACCGGGTTCTACGTCGTCATGACGGTGGCCGTCCAGGTGGGCCTCGGGCTGCTGCTCGCGGCGCTGCTGCACAGGCTGACCCGATCCCTGGTGGTCAGGACGCTGCTCGTCGTGCCGTGGCTGGTCCCGGGCGTCACCACGGCGCTGCTGTGGATGTGGCTGCTCGACGCCAACCTCGGCTTCGTCAACCACCTGCTCGTCGGTGTCGGACTGCAGAACCAGGGCTTCCTGACCTCGCCTGACCTCGCGCTGCCGAGCATCTCGCTGATCAACTCGTGGAGCGGGACCGGCTACACCGCGCTGCTTCTCTATGCGGGGATGCTGCTGATCCCCAAACAGATCTACGAGGCGAGCGCGATCGACGGCGCGGGGGAACTGCGGCTGTTCTTCAAGGTCACGCTGCCGCTGCTGCGGCCGATCCTGGCGTTCGTGCTGGTCATCTCGCTGATCTCGGCGGTGCAGCTCTTCGACACGGTCGCGGTCGCCACCAAGCCGGGCGGCGGCCCGGTCAACGCGACCCGGGTGATCTACTTCTACATCTACCAGCGGGCCTTCACGAACTTCCAGATGGGCTACGCCTCGGCCATGGCCCTGACCCTGGTGCTCGTGCTGGGCGTGCTGACCTTCGTACAGCTGCGCCTTCTGCGCGCCTCGACCTCGGACCTGTCATGAGACGCGCACTCGGGTGGGCCTGCCTGATCCTGGCCATCGTCATCTCGTTGTTCCCGCTCTACTGGATGATCAGGACGGCGATGACGCCGGGTAGAGAGCTGGCAGGAGACAATTCCGGATTTTTCCCGCAGAACCCTACTTTGTTTAACTTTGAGCGGGTTTTGGGGTTGGTGAGCCCTGAGGAGTCGCGGGCGGCCGGGGGGTCGGGGGCGGAGCTGAACTTCTTCCGCTATCTCGGCAACTCGATCGTCTACACCGGCCTGATCACGATATTTCAGACCTTGTTCTGCGGGATGGCCGGCTACGCCTTCGCCCGCCTGCAGTTCTTCGGGCGCGACGTCCTGTTCGGCCTGTTCGTCGGCGCGCTGATGGTCCCGCCGATCTTCACGCTTCTGCCCAACTTCGTGCTGGTCAAAGAGCTCGGTCTGCTCGACAGCACGGCCGGCCTCATCGCCCCGAGCCTGCTGATGACCCCGTTCGCCGTCTTCTTCCTGCGCCAGTTCTTCCTCGGCTTCCCCCGCGAGGTCGAGCAGGCCGCGCTGATCGACGGCGCGACCAAATGGACCATCTTCTGGCGTGTCGTCCTGCCCATGACCAAGGGCCCGCTGTTCACGCTCGCGCTCACCACCGCGGTCTGGACCTGGAACGACTACCTGTGGCCCCTGCTCGTCGCGCCCGGCGAGGACACCCGCGTGCTGACCACCGCGCTCGGCCTGTTCCTCAAGCAGTCGCCCAACACCCACCCCGACTGGACGGGCCTGATGGCCGGCTCGGTGCTGTCGGTGATCCCCGTGCTGCTGCTCGTGGCCGTCTTCGGCCGCCGCCTGGTGGATTCGATCCAGTTCTCTGGAATGAAGGGATAAATCATGAAGCGAGGCATCTTGGTGCTCGCCCTGCTGGCGGCGGCCGGCTGCGGCGGCGCCCAGCAGACACCCGGCAAGGTGACGCTCACCTACGGCCTCTGGGACGACATCCAGCAACCCGCCTACCAGCAGTGCGCCGACGCCTTCACCAAGGCCAACCCCGACATCACCATCAAGATCACCCAGAACGCCTGGGACCAGTACTGGCAGAACCTCACCACCCAGATGGTCGCCGGCGGGGCCCCCGACGTCATCACCATGCAGGCGTCCTACTACCCCCAGTTCGTCAAGAACGGCCAGCTCCTCGACATCCAGCCCATGGTCGAAGCCGACAAGGTGGACCTGGCGCAGTACCGCCCCGGCCTCGCCGAATCCTGGGTGAAGGACGGCGGACGATACGGCCTCCCCAAGGACTGGGACACCATGGCCGTCATCTACAACACCGACCTGGTGAAGAAGGCCGGAGTAGACCTCTCCGACCTCACCTGGAACCCCACCGACGGCGGCACCTACGAAAAGGCCATAGCCCGCCTCACCATCGACAAGAACGGCAAACGAGGCGACGAGCCGGGCTTCGACAAGACCAAGGTCGCCGTGTACGGCATGGTGCCCGAGCTCAACGACGGCTCCCTCGGCCAGAACAGCTGGGGCAACCTGGCGGTCTCCAACGGCTTCTCCTTCATCGACAAGAACCCGTTCGGCACCAAGTACTTCTACGACAACCCGAAGCTGGCCGAAGCCGCGGCCTGGTACCGCCGCCTGATCGAAAAGGGATACATCGCCCCCTACGACAAGACCAGCACACTCGGCACCGACGCCGTCCTGGCCGCCGGCAAGGGCGCGCTCGGCGTCACCGGCTCCTGGATGATCACCACCTACCTGGGGGCGAAAGAGCAGAAGTTCGCCTTCGCGCCCCTGCCCAAGGGCCCGCTGGGCCGTAAATCCGCCTTCAACGGCCTGGCCGACTCCATCTACTCCGGCACCAAGCACAAGGACGCCGCCTGGAAGTGGGTCAAGTTCCTCGGCTCCACCGCCTGCCAGGACCTCGTCGCCAAGGCCGCCGTCGTCTTCCCCGCCATCACCTCCTCATCGGAGAAGGCGCTCCAGGCACACGAGGCGGCGGGCCGCGACGTCAAGCTCTTCGTCGACCAGGCGAACGACAAGGACGGCACGTTCCTGCTCCCGGTGAGCGACCACGCCGACGAGATCAACGAGATCGTCGGCACCGCGATGGAACAGGTATGGCTCGGCGAAAAGGACGCCCCCTCCGCACTCACCGCGGCCAACACCCAGGTCAACGCCCTCTTCGAAAGGGGATGACATGAACCTCCTCGCCCTGACCTCCCTCTTGCTGACCACCCTGCTGAGCCCGAGCCCGGCCGCCTGGGTCCCCTCGACGTCGGACCGCTGGCAGTACCAGCTGCAGCCCACGGCCACCGGGGCCGGAACGGTAGGCGGCATCCGCCTCAACCTCTGCGCCGTGCCGTACACCGGAGGCGCCTGCGTGAAGCCCAACGTCTACAACATCGACCTCTACGGCCCCGACAAGGTGACCCCGAACAAAGCGGCAGTAACCGCCATCCACAACGCGGGCGCCCACGCCATCTGCTACGTCTCAGCCGGAAGCTGGGAAGACTGGCGCCCCGACAAGAACAGCTTCCCCGCCTCCGTCAAAGGCAACGACCTGGACAACTGGCCGGGCGAGAAATGGCTCGACATCCGCAAACGCAGCATCCTGCTGCCCATCATGGAAGCCAGAGTCGCCAAATGCGACCAGGCGGGCTTCGACTCCGTCGAATTCGACAACGTGGACGCCTTCCAGAACGAGAACACCGGCTTCCCCCTGACCAGCGCCCACCAACTCGCCTACAACAAGGCCCTGGCCGACCTGGCCCACTCCTACGGCCTGTCCGTAGGCCTGAAAAACGACCTGGACCAGGTAGACGCCCTCGCCGACAGGTTCGACTACGCGGTGAACGAAAGCTGCCAGGCCTGGAAAGAATGCGAAGTCCTCGACACTTTCCTGGACGCCGGAAAGCCCGTCTTCCAGATCGAATACACCGACGAAGGCGCCAAGGCAAGCACGACGTGCCCACCCGCGAACAAGGCCTCCAGAAGCACCATCCTCAAAACCCTCGCCCTCACCGCCACCCCCTGGACCCCCTGCCGCTGAGCAAGGGAATGCCGAGCCGCTCGAACATGTGGTTGGTCTCCGGGTCTTTCGAGAACAGCACCGCTCCGGACATTCCCCTGGTGGCCAGCACCCGATAGGTGTTGCGGACCAGCTCACCGAACCGGGGCGCGCCATTGACCTGGGAATCCTTGTTCGCCTGCCGGTTCGCCTGCCATCCTTCGCCCCTCCAGACCAGGTCCTCTCCGAAGATGACGCCCGCGTAGTCGTACTCGAAGCCCTGAGCGGTGTAGATGCAGCCGACCTGCCCGAACCCCGCCGGGTGGGTGGCCCAGAGACTGGACGGAGGGACACCGTTCTTCTCCCGCTCGGCCCGCGAGTTCCAGGGGCGACGCCAGTCACCGATCTGAACGTCCTCCACCAGGGTTCCGTCAGCCAGAGGGTCGCTCCACGGCCAGCAGAAGCCGGCCGCCATCCGGGCAGTGCGGCCCTCATCCTGCTTGGCGCGTAGAAAATCCTCCATGCCCGCGGGAGTACGGGCGACGTACAGCTCGAAGGTCTCCAGAGGCCGCCACGGTTGTGGGCCGTGCTCCCACCCAAGCCCCAGGAGCTGCTCCACCCAGGTGACATATTCCGGACAACCGCCGCACCGGAACTGGTGGCGCAGGTCGATCTGCTGAACCTTCACCCCCATGTCGTTCGCGGCGTCATGGATCAGCCGAACGGAGCCCACCTCGCCGCGGCGGACCAGCTGGTGCTCATCGAGCAAGAACACCGGAACGGCGGCCGCCTCGATCAGCTCCTGCACCTGAGGCCGTCCCTGCCGCGGGCCGTCGAAGTGGCGGCGGCGGTCGGACGTCTCCCGGAGGCGGTGGGCCTCGTCGCAGATCAGAACGTCGATGTCGTGCGGCGTCGCATGGGTGTAGCTGTTGAAGTAGGAGAAACTACGCGCGGCACGCCGATTCACCTTCTCCACGTTGTCGCGCAAGGTCAGCGTGAAGGATTTGCTGCCGGTGGCGTGCACCGCACGGATGCCGTGCCGGTTCAGCGCGCCCAGCAGTTCCACGGCGATCACGCTCTTCCCGGTGCCCGGACCGCCCACGATCAGGACCGCCTCCTAGGGCGCACCCCGCTTGCTCGCGTTCACAGCCCCTCACATACTCGAAGGCGTCCCTTTGCTCATTGAGCAGAGGAAAGACCGACCGCTCGCACACACTCTCACTCACCAGCGCCATCAGGCTTTCCGTCGGCAGCACCGGCGTCTCGAGAAACTCCTGAGCGTGGTCAGCCGCCTTTTCCGGCGAGAGTACGGCCCGCAGCGCCTTCTTGAACTGCTCCCGATGGTCGGAGCAGAACATCCGGACCAGGGAGGTGTCATATTCCAGCCCGACGGCCTTCGGCCGGATGGCCGCCAGATTCGCGCTTACGGCATTGTGCATGTTGACGATGCAGTGAACCTGGGCCGCCTGCCGTACCAGCGGAATATAGTCCACGAGGACCTGGCGGTAGTCCCAGACCTGCCTGATGGGGTGTGAGTACGGCCGGGCGTTCGGCGACCTGGAGAGGATGACCAGTTCGGGCGCCGGTCCGGGCGCGGCCCATTGCCACTGCTTATTCTCCACCACGACCAGTGACATCTGTCCGGTGCCCGGAATGGAGCCGATCAGAACCATGTCCATCCGCACGTCGCTGATGGGTGTCTTCAGCTCTATCAGCACCTGCACGTCGTCCAGGCCGGCTTCCAGCAGGAGGCCAATGACGGAGGGGATGCTGTTGCGCCAGGAATCGACTTCCTGCGGGTTGAGTTCGCCGCCGATCAGCTCGTCATAGCCGCGTCTGAGCTCGGCTAATAGCCTGCCCGCGGAGATGAGCGCGGCGAGTTCGCCGGCGGTTGCGTGGTAGAGACAGCGCGACGCCACGAAAGCTGCTCCTTCTCACCGCATCAAGTTGGCGAGGTGGTCCCGTAGTTCGGGGTTGACCGCGTAGATGGCTGTTCCGCGCATGCCGCGGGTGAGTAGGACTTTGTAGATGTTGCGGATGAGCTGGTCGAAGTCGCGGTCGGGGACGGATTTGCGGCTTTTGAAGGCCGGGTCCTTGTTCTAGGTGCGGTCGGTGATGATCTGTCCGTCGCGGACGGTCAGGTCAGGGCCGAGGATGACGCCGTTCCAGTCGTATTCGAATCCTTGGGCGGTGTAGACGCAGCCGACCTGTCCGAAGCCGTTGGGTTCGCTGGCCCAGAGCATGCTGGGTGGGTAGTCGCCGACGGCGCGGTCGTTCTTGACGTTCCAGGGGCGGGTCCAGTCGCCGATGACGATGTCGTTGACGAGGGTGTCGTCGGGGCGGGGGTCGCTCCAGGGCCAGTAGTAGCCGGCGGTCATGCGGGCGGTTCCGCTCTTGTTGCTGAGGTAGGCCTCGAGTTCTTGGGGGGAGTGGGCGAGTTGGAGGTGGAAGTCCTGGTCCCCGTCCCACTCCATGGGTCCGCCGTCGGCCAGGCCGAGCAGGCGGAGTACCCATTGTTCGTATTTGCGGCTGCCGCCGCAGCGGAACTGTTCGTCGAGTGAGACGAGCCGGACGTCATGTCCTTTGGCGCGGGCGTATTGTTCGATGCCGGTGACGGTGCCGAGTTCGCCGGGCCGTACCACTTGGTGCTGGTCGAGCAGGAAGACCGGGACCCGCGCCGCGGACAGCAGTTCGTCGAGCTGGCCGCGTCCGGTGCGCTTGGCGGCCGGGGTGAAGCGGCTGGTGGAGGTTTCGCGGATGCGGTGGGCCTCGTCGCAGATCAGCACGTCCATGCCGTTCTGCTCGGCGTCGGTGAAGCTGTTGAAGTATTTGAACAGGTTCTTGATCCGGGTGCTGCCGCGGCCGGGGTAGCGGCGCATGGTCTGGGTGAACGATTGTGATCCGGTGGCGTGCAGTGCCGAGCGTCCTTGGCGGTAGAGCTCGCCGAGTAGTGAGAGGGCGATGACGCTTTTGCCGCTGCCGGGTCCGCCGGTGACCACGACGACTTGTTTGGTGTCGGCTCGTCGTGCCTTGTCGACGGCGCCCATGACCATTTCGTAGGCGATCTGTTGTTCGTCCAGGAGGGTGAACTGCTCGCGCTCGCGGATCTCTTAGGCGGCGTAGGTCATGAGTTGTTTGCTGGGCGCGACCGCGCTGGATAGGAGCCGGTCGGCGGCGTCGGCGCCCGGTTTGTCGGACAGGCGTTCGCTGAGGTAGCGGAGGAACTCGCCGCGTCGTTGTTTGGTGAACAGGCGGCTTCGTTCGTCGCGGACCTGTTCCGGCAGTCCGTCGATGTCCAGGTCCATGGCGTTGTGCAGGTAGGCGGCGCCGTGCACGGTGTTCGGCTGGAGTGCTCCGAGGAAGTCGCACATGTACTCGCAGTAGCGGCGTACCTGCTCGGCGGGGTGGAGCCGTTCGCCGCCCGGCAGACCGTCCACGATGACGAGGTGTTCGCCCAGTTCGGACGGTTCGGCGCGGGTCCACTGCTTGAGCTCGACGACGACGTAGGAGTCTTCGCCGGTGCGGGGATGGACTCCGGCGAGCACCACGTCGACCCGCTTGCTGGTGAGCGGAAGCTTGTACTCCACCAGCATCTCGACCCGGTGCAGCCCGGCGTCGGCCAGATCACGCGCGAGGACGGGCAGGCTCCGCTGCCAGGACTTGACCTCGGAAGGAGAAGCGCGACGTCCCGTCGTCACCCGCACGTGCTCGGCGATCACCTCCGCGAACGCGGCCTCGTTCGGCGAGACCAGCAGATTCTCGACAGAGAGCCGCAGCGCCGTCACAGATCGTCCCCCAGGCAGCACGAAGTCACTCGTGCGGGTGGAGGCGTATCCGCACCGGCCGAAGCCAGACGACCGCGGAAGCCCGTCGGGCCGCATCACATGGTCATCAAAAGCGTAGCGGCGCAGGTGCCGCAGCGACACCTGCCCATCGATGGAGATTGTCGATCAGGTGCCGCTGACGGACGCGTAGTCGGGCCTCAGATGATGCTGAAGGCCGTCTTCATGTAATCACCAAAAGCGGTCCTTGCTCGCGACTTGTGAGTGAGTCAGGTGTACGGCTAATATCGCGACCCCACAGATGTCAGGTGGGAGTGTATGGTCCCTCCCGAAGAAGCCCAGCGGATGCTGGCCGCGATCGCGAAATTGGCCGAAGAGCAGGGAAACGCCCTAGAGCGGGCATTTCACCTCTTCGGTGACGGCGCCTTGCTCGGACCCGGAGCCTCACGCATACACCAGGGTTTGACCGAGCAGCACAGGATTGTGCGCCAAGCATTTCTCCGCGCCTTCGACGCTGTCGAGCAGATCGCGACGGCCCAGGGGAAACCGGCCGGCGTCAACCCTCCGCATGTCCGCCCGTCTCCGGCGGCTCTCCCGCCATCACCCGGCGGATATGTCGGCGGCTCGCCCGCACTCATGCAGGCATTGGACGATGAATTCGGCCGCGTGGGAAGAAACTGGCAGGACGCGGGGCGAGAGCTTTCCGGAGTGTTGTCCAGACTGGGCTTGGCCACTACGGCGGGTCAAACAGTCGCGATGGCCGGTGGTCGGCTTCTCGAGCAGCGTGATGACCTCCGGCGACGCCGTGCCCAGCTCCTGGAGACGCCCGCACCCAGCCTTGGCGTGCTCGGCGCGCGCAGCCGAACCGGCTCTCCGGTGGAGGACCTCGCGGAGCAGGCGACCTCACTCATCGACAAGGGGATCGCATGGTACGGAGACTTCTGGGCGGCCAACATCGGCCGGCTGAGCGTGAAACTGGGCAGACCGGAGATCGGCAAGGCCGCCCAGCAGTACGTTGACAAGATCGCGGAGCCGTTCGTCCAGGGCGCGAACGAGGGAGGCTGGGCGCTGCTCAAAGGCGCCTGGAACTGGTCACAGCTCGGCCTGATCACTGATCCGGTCGGCTATCTGAACCGCCTTCGCGGGGCGGGAGAAACGGCCGACTTCGCCAGGCGGCAACCGGTCGAGTTCGCCAAGGCGCTCGTAGATCTGGAAACTCTGCAGAACGACCCTGGCCGCTGGTTCGGCCGTCTCCTGCCCGACATCATGCTCAGCGTCGCCACGGCGGGTGCGGGCACCGGGATCACGTCCGCGAACCGCCTCCCCAAGGGACTCAACAACGGTAGCCACCCAGGGATCTCAGCGAAGTCGCCCTTCCAGGATCCGGCCATCACTCGTCATGCCGGCAACGCGAAGCAGACGGAGTTCGACGCGAACTTCGCCAACATTAAGGACGTGAATCCGCAGTTCTCCACACGGGCCTGGGAATACAGCAATAATTGCCAGAGCTGCGTCGTGGTCGTGGATCGTGTTCTCGGAGGTTCCCCGCCTATATCCGCCGTTCCGCACCATCCAGCACACCCATTCAAATGGCCTGGCAGTGTGACCGACAGCGTCGGCGGTGGACGGGCGTTCCGCCAGGTCAAAGATTATGACGAGATCGTCTCGGAGATGCTCAAGTCAGGAGACGGCGCCCGCGGAATCGTCCACGGCATCCGCGTCGATCCACGAACTGGGCTACCTCGCGCGGGTCACGTCTTCAACGTGGTGAACCGTGGTGGAAAGATATACTTCGTCGACGGCCAGTCCGGAACGTGGGCGACGCCGGAGACGTATTCCCGTATCGAATTTCTGCGCACGAACTAGCCAGGAGGAAAGAGCGTTGGACATCGAGCAGGCCAAAGTGCTGGCCGAGCGCTGTCTCGCACGCTTCTCAACCGCCGAGGAGCCGTTGGCCTTTTACGGCGACGAAACAATAGACGACCTCGGATGGTGTTTCGTCTTCCCCTGGAACACGGCACGTTTCGTTGAGACGCGCGATTTCGCTCACGTGCGCGGCCCCGGGTACGGCCCGATCGTCGTGGTCAAGGGCAGCGGCGACACCTGGATGATGAACGGACTGCCAGAAGATCAACAGCTCGCCGCCTACCTCGCGGAGCACGGCCTGTCCCCTGACGGCAAGTAGACGGCCCCGCCCGCCCGATGGGCTCTCATAGAGTTCTTAGGCGGGCTTTATAGCGCTTTTCGCTGACTTTGATGACGATGGGGCGATGGAGCGCGTGCCGCAGGATGCCGGTGCGGTCGAGGCTCAGGGGGCCGGGGCCGGGCGGGTTCGGCGATTCGTCGTCGCAGGCGGTGCGCTGCTGGCCGTGGCACTGCTGGCGTACTGGCTGGGAAGCAGTGGCGGGAACGGTGGTGAGGCCGCGCCCGGGCCGAGTCCGACGCCGACCCCCAGCGCGACGTTGACCACGCCCGAGGTGTTTCAGAAGGTCGGGCCGTCGGTGGTGGTCATCCAGGCCGGCAAGGCGTTCGGGACCGGGATGATCGCCGCCGAGGACGGGACGATCCTGACGGCGCACCACGTCGTCAAGGGTGCGAAGGACGTCACCCTGACGTTCGCGGACGGCACCAAGGCGAAGGCGACCGTGGCGTCGTCGAATCCCAAGCGGGACATCGCCACGCTCAAGCCCGAGAAGCTGCCGGAGATCGTCGTTCCGGCCACGCTCGGTGGCGCGGTCTCGGTGGGTGCGCCGGTCGTGGCGATTGGGAATCCGCTTGGGCTGACGTACAGCGTCTCCACGGGCGTGGTGTCGGGTCTGGACCGTACGTCCGAGGAGGGTGATCTGAGGGGGCTCATCCAGTTTGATGCCTCGGTCAATCCGGGCAGTTCCGGCGGTCCGCTGCTGGATGCTCGCGGCCTGGTCATCGGGGTCGTGGTGTCGATCGCAGATCCGGGCGGCGACGAGGCGTTCGCCGGGATCGCGTTCGCGGTGCCGATCGGCGTGGCGCTGGGCGGCGACGAAGGGGACGGCCCGCCGGGCGGGCCCCAGATCTGAAGGAAGGCCATGACCCATCCGCTTGAACAGGTGTTGTTCGAGGTCAAACGTACGATCGTCGGGCAAGACGTCCTGCTGGAGCGCATGGCCGTGGCGCTGATCGCGGACGGTCATCTGCTGGTGGAGGGCGTGCCCGGTCTGGCCAAGACGCTCGCGGTGAAGTCGCTGGCCGCCGCGATCGACGGGAGTTTCCAGCGGGTTCAGTTCACGCCGGACCTGGTGCCCGCCGACCTCGTGGGTACGCGGGTCTACCACCAGCACTCCGGCGAGTTCCGAACCGAGCTCGGCCCGGTCTTCGCGAACCTGCTGCTTGCCGACGAGATCAACCGTGCCCCGGCCAAGGTGCAGAGCGCCCTTCTGGAGGTGATGCAGGAGCACCAGGTGACGATCGGCCGTGAGACGTTCCGGGTGCCGGAGCCGTTCCTGGTGATGGCGACGGAGAACCCGATCGAGTCCGAGGGGACCTACCCGCTGCCCGAGGCGCAGGTCGACCGGT
The DNA here is from genome assembly GCF_014203235.1 of Nonomuraea endophytica. Classification (GTDB taxonomy): domain Bacteria; phylum Actinomycetota; class Actinomycetes; order Streptosporangiales; family Streptosporangiaceae; genus Nonomuraea; species Nonomuraea endophytica. The sequence goes on from NZ_JACHIN010000016.1 coordinate 220,980, forward strand.
TCATGATGAAGGTGGTCGTGGACTATCCGACGCAGTCGGAGGAGCAGGCGATCGTCGCACGGGCGCTGCGTCCGCCCGAGCCGCCGCAGCCGACGGTGACGGCCGAGGACCTGATCGCGATGCGGGCCCGTGCTCAGCAGGTGTACGTCGATCCGGCCATCGTCGACTACGCGGTTCGGCTCGTCGCCGTCACGCGTACCCCCGCGACCGCAGGGCTCGGTGAGCTGGAGCGGTACGTCACCTACGGCGCCAGCCCGCGCGCGTCCATCGCGCTCGTCACGGGCGCGCGGGCGCTGGCCTTCCTGCGCGGCCGCGACTACGCCCTGCCGCACGACCTGTCCGAGCTGGCACTCGACGTTTTACGGCACCGCCTGGTCCTGTCCTACGAGGCGCACGCGGACGACGTCGACCCGGACACGATCATCACCAGGGTGCTCGGGGCCGTCCGGGCGCCCGACGTCGTCCTGCAGAACCGCTGAACCCATGGCCACCGCCCCCGAGAAGCTCCTGCTCCGCCTGGAGTGGAAGGTCGTCCGCAGGCTCGACGGTCGGCTCCAAGGCGCCCACCGCACCGCGCATCGCGGCTCCGGGATTGATTTCACCGGTTTGCGGGCGTACACGAGCGGCGACGACGCCCGCCACATCGACTGGAACGTGACCGCGCGGCTGGACGAGCCGCACCTGCGGGTGTTCACCGAGGACCGCGAGCTGACGGTGTGGCTCGTGCTCGACCGGTCGGCGTCGATGGCGGCCGGCCGGCCGGGGCGCGGCAAGCACGAGGTGCTCGCCGAGCTGGCGCTTGTTCTCGCCCGGCTGTTCGGCAGGGGTGGCAACCGTGTCGGCGCGCTGCTGTTCGACGCGGGGGTGTTGCGCGTGGTGCCGCCCGGCACGTCCCGGCGGCACGCGTTGCGGATCGGCGCCGAGCTGGTACGCACCGCCGAGGCACGCGGCGCCACCACCACGGACCTGGCCGAGATGCTCGACGCCGCCGGCCGGCTGGCGCGCCGCCGCGCACTTGTCGTCGTGCTGTCGGACTTCATCGGCGACGGCGACTGGGAACGTTCGCTCCAGCGCCTGGCCCGGCGGCACGAGGTGGTCGCCCTGCGGATCACCGACACCGCCGACGACGTGCTTCCCGAAGCCGGGCTGATCGTCGTCGAGGACGCCGAGACCGGCGAGCAACTCGTCGTCGACTCCGCCGACCCGCTGCTCCGGGTACGCTTCCGGGCCGCCGTCGACGCCCGCGACGCCCGGCTCACGGCGGGCATGCGGCGGGCCGGCGTACCCGTCCACCGCATCGGCACCGACCGCGACCTGGTCGAGGCCCTCGTCGAGGTCGTCGCCCGGACCCGGGACCGGTCGCCATGACCCTTTCCTCCCCGCTGCTGCTGGTCGTCGGGCTGCTCGTCATGGCTGCGCTCGCCTGGGCGGCCGTCGTCACGGCGCGCCGCCGGACGGCGTTGCTCGCGGAGGCGGGGGTCGCCGTGCCGCATGGCCGCCGGCCGTACCTCGGAGTAAGTCTGACAATCACCGGCGTCGGGGTGCTCGCGCTCGCCACCGCGGGACCAGCCGCCATGGTGCCGGTGCCGCGGACGGCGGGCACCGTCATCCTCGCCATCGACGTCTCCAACAGCATGGGCGCCGACGACGTCGCGCCCACCCGGCTGGCGGCCGCGCAACGGGCGGCCCGCGCGTTCGTGGCGGCGCAGCCCGACAGCGTCGACATCGGTGTCGTCGCGTTCGAACGAGGCGCGCTCACCACCGCCCGGCCCGCCGCCGACCACTCCGTCGCGCTCAAGGCCATCGACCGGCTGAAGATCACCGGCGGCACCTCGCTGGGGACGGCCATCACCGCCTCACTGTCGGCGATCACCGGCAAACAGGTCACCATCGGGCGCGACGGCACCGCGCCCGACATCGGCTACTGGCCGTCGGCGACGATCGTGATGTTCTCCGACGGGCAGAACCAGGGCGCAGACGTCGAACCCGCCGCGACCATCGCACAGCGCGCGAACGTCCACATCCACACCGTCGGCGTCGGCACCACAGCCGGGACGACGGTCAAGGTCGACGGCTACCACCTGCAGACCTCGCTCGAACAGGACACCCTCACCTTGATCGCGCAGACCACCGGCGGCGCCTACCACCCCGCCTCCGACACCGCGCGCCTCGACGGCATCGCCGACACGATCGACCTGCGGCTCACCGTCTCCGACGAGCCGCTGCCCCTGGCCGGCGGGCTGATCGTCCTCGCCCTGGTGCTGCTCACCGCGGGCGCCGCGCTCACCGTGCTCAGGTCCGGACGGGTGATCTGAATGACGTTCTCATGGCCGTGGGCGCTATTGTCCATTCTGCTCATCCCGCTGATCTTCGCCATCCGTGAGTGGGCCCGGCGCCGCCGCCGGCGTGCCTCCGTCCGTGTCACCTCACTTGCTCTGGTACGCAGCGCGTTGCCGAGCCGTACCCGATGGATTCGGAAAATTCCCCCGGCGCTCTTCATATCCGGACTCGCGCTCCTGGCACTCGGAGCCGCGCGGCCACAGGCGTCCGTGCCGGTGCCGTCCACCTCGGCGACGATATTGCTCGCGCTCGACACCTCCGGCTCCATGTGCTCCACGGACGTCGACCCCAACCGCATCACCGCCGCTCGGAAGGCGGCGGCGCAGTTCATCGAGTCGCAGCGAGGCGGGCCGCGCATCGGACTGGTCACCTTCGCGGGCAGCGCCGGCCTGCTCGTCCCGCCCACCGACGACACCGACACGCTCATCGAGGCCCTGGACGGCCTGACCGTCTCCCGGGGCACCGCGATCGGGCAGGCCATGCTCGCATCGATCGACGCGATCGCCGAGGTCGACCCGTCGGTCGCCCCCACCGGAGCGGACGTCCCCGCGGACTCCGGCTCAGGCTTCGCCGGCGCGGCGGTCGTCGTGCTCACCGACGGGGCCAACACCCAGGGCGTCGACCCGCAGATCGCCGCCCAGGAAGCGGCGCTGCGGCGCGTCCGCGTCTTCACCATCGGCTTCGGCACCACGAACCCGGCGCCGATGGTCTGCGACAACTCCCAGTTCGACGGGCGCGGGTTCGGCTGGGGCGGCGGCGGTCGCGGCGGCTTCGACCGCGGCCGCAACCCCCGCACGATCGACGAGCCGTCACTCAAGCAGATCGCCCAGACCACCGGCGGCTCCTACCACCGAGCCGAGAACGCCGGCCAACTCCAAACCGCCCTCGACACACTGCCCGGCAGCTTCACCGTCGTCCAGCAGCGGATCGACACCGCCGCCTACTTCGCTGCCGGCGGCGCCGTCCTCATCGCCCTGGCCCTGGCTCTGTCCCTCTGGTGGAACCGGCCCCTACGTCCCGTATCGAGCGGCGATGTCCGGTGATTCGGGCCAGCCGCTGTAGGCGGGCGACTTCGGCCAGCCGTCGGGCGAATCCTGCCATTCCTCCTGCCGACCGTAGGGCAGCAGGTCGATCAGCGGGAACGTGTGGCTGATCTGCTCGGTACCTCGGCCGTTCGTGTGCCAGGTGCGGTACACGCTGTCGCCGTCGCGCAGGAACACGTTGACCGCGAATCCTTCACCCGGTCCCGCGCCCACGTCGGCGCCGAACGAGCTGTTCGCCGTCGAGTACCAAGCCATCTGGTTGCCTACGCGTCGTTTGTAGGCGAGCGCTTCGTCGATCGGGCCCTGCGTGACGATGACGAACCGGGCGTCGTAGTTGTCCAGGAAGTGCAGCCGGGTGTACTGCGAGGTGAGCCCGGTACAGCCTGAACACTGCCATTCCTCGTCCGGGAACCACATGTGGTTGTAGACGATCAGTTGCCTCTTGCCGTCGAAGATGTCCGTTAGCCGGATCTTCCCGTTCTCGCCCTCCAGGGTGTAGTCGGGCATCTTCACCATCGGGAGGCGGCGGCGTTGGGCGGCGATCGCGTCCAGTTCCCGGGTCGCTGCCTTCTCCCTGGTACGCAGCGCATCCAGCTCACGCTGCCAGGTGTCGGCGTCGACGACGGGCGGAAGTGCGTTGGTGCTCATGGGTTCCCCCATTGATCATCGCTGTGACTTGCCGTGCACAGAGGTAGACCTACCCTGACGGCGAAATTCATCGGTGGAGGTCAGGTCACTCAATACGGTGAGGTGTTACGGGTTCACCTGATGCGCCCGTTGTGTTTGACTCCTGGCGTGTAGCCACGCCCTCAGGGAGGGGTCATGGGGGAGTTCGTCGGGATCGATCCCCTTGGCGCGGAGAAGTTGATCCGCGAGATGGAAGCCGGGAAGAACATCCTCGGCAGGACGCGTCCGGGGCTTGAGGCGGCGATCACGGAGGCGGGCGAGGGCTGGACCGGCCAAGGGGGTGCTGCCGCGATGCACCGCGTCTGGGCGTTCTTCCACGAGTCGCAGCGGGATCTCAAATGGCGCATAGACACCATTCAAGGGATCGTGCCGACCCAGCAGAAAGGCATGCTGACAGGCACGTTTACCTTCGGCAGCGTGACCGAGGCCGCGGAGGCCGCCAAGCTGGACGCGAGTGCGATCACTGCCGCGCTCGAACATCACAACCAGTTCCTGTCCGGGCAAAGCTGGGCCGGGGTGGAGAAGGCCCTTGGCGCGCTCAAGGGCAGGACCGACGACCCGGGCTACTCGGCGGCCCTGCTGACCGCGCTCGGTCCCACGACCTTCCAGAAATTGCTCCGTGACTGGATGAACACGCAGGCCGCGGGGGCGCGCAGAGGACTGACTTCGGACACGCTCAAGCGCGCCGGTGAGTCCTCGCCCGGACTGCTGTCCAAGGTCTTCGCCACCGCTGAGAGCTCCGGGCGGCTCGGGAACGAGTGGCAGAAGATGATCGATACTGCTCCGTCGGACATCCTCACCACCCTCGTTGCGCTGGCCCCGCAGTCCGGTACGTTCCTCAACCGGGTAGCGGCCAACCTGCTGAACCGCCCACCGAACTCCGACACATTTCCCACCGATCCCAACTGGAACCTGCACAACCTGGCCAAGGCATACGAGTCGAATCCAGAGGCATTCCGCCGCCTGCTGGCCGAGCATCCGAACGAAGCCGGGGTCATGCTGGATGCGTACACCATCAGGTCATCAGGCGTTCCCGCTTATGAAGAGACGCTCGCCAGGGCACTGCATGGGGCGCTAAAACCCGGCGCCGGGTCCGTCGACATGCGCGAGCGTGCGTGGATCACGGTCATCAACAGCATCGGATCCGAGCACACCTGGTGGGTGGGCGGCGGCATCGGCACCTTCGCCGATTCGCCGATCAGCCGGGTTCTGGCCCAAGACATCACGCCTATCCTCGACAAACTCGCTCGGGGCCAGGCCATGCGGAACTCGCCGGACGTGCCGTACCTGGAGCCCAGGGAACCCTGGGACAAACTCGACCCCACGGTGAGCGCCCGATTCCTGGGCGCGCTGATGCAGGACTCCACTGCGGCCGACACGTTGATGAAGGCGGGGGCGGACTACATGAAGCAGCTGGACATGGGGCGCTTCCATCCCTTCGACCCAAGCAGCTACGCACGAGAAGCGCACATCAACCTGGCCGAACGAACCGGCGCGCTGACAAACCTGCTGCTGGCCGGCTCAACCTATGCAGAGTGGAGTGATGACGAGCAGGCCGAACGCATGGCCGGCTTCCTCCTCATGCCCGTCGACTTCATCAGCAACAAGTACCTGCCTGTCGACAACGCCCTCGTGTCTACGGGTAAGGACAAGGGAATCGACGACGTCAAAGACACGATGAAGAACCTCATCACGGACTACTTCGACAAGAAGACGCCAGACACCGCCCGGTCGGTCGCCGGCACCTTGGTGAACGAACAGGTCGAATGGCTGAGCCGGTCGCTCCGAGAGAACGGGCAGAAGGCGTTGACCGCGTCCGAGACAGCCATGATGCGAGACGCGATGGAAGGCCGGATCCACGACGCCCTGCTCGACGCACTGGAAAGACGGGGAGGCTGACCGTCATTCTGGCCAGGCGCACGGATACGGCTAGCCTCAGGCCAAGCTGGAGAACTCGTGCCTGGCCACAGGATCAGAGGTTCCTGATCCCAGGTGACGCGTTCAGGCCTTGACGGGATAGCACTCCGTCTTGCCGATGATCATGACGTTGGGTGTCGAATCCGTGCGGGCGAGCAGGACGAAGGTCACCCGGGCCTTGGGATTGACCACCACGGCAACGCTCACGTCGTCTTCCCAGAGATCGAGGTTGTCCACGACCTGAGTGGAGTAGCCCTTGCCGATGAGCTGGCCTTTCAGCAGCCCGACAAGGTTGGTCGCACTCTCCGCGGACGGTTTCGCGAAGTTCCCCTTGGCGATGTAGAAGCGTTGCTCCTCGTCGGTGAGGCAGGTCGAGTCCCGGTCCTGGTCGGCCCGCTCTTTCGTCAGCTCGGTCAGACCTGCCTCGATGCCCGACAGCACCGCGTCACCGTCGCTCACGAGCTGCTGCGTAGCCTCTGCCAATGTCGGCCGCTCTGACTCACCCGAGCACGCCGTCAAGGCCACGCAACAGATAAGTGTCGCGGCAATTGCCGTCGAATACGCAGTAGGGCGCACGCCCGGACCTTATCTGACCGTATCCCGCTCGTACATCTGTTCCTTCCACCAATGGTGAGCCGCGATGAGAATCGGCCTACCGTCGGTCCGAGCTCAGGGTGGGCGGGGTCCATCCACGCCAAATCAGCTGCGGATGTAGAAAGATCGCTGTGCGCGTCGCCATAGCTTGGAGTGCTTACCTGCCGGGCTCCCACGGCGGGCACGCTGAGCCGACCGTCGTCGACTCAGGCTGGAGTCTCGGGCTGAGTGATCCGCCGGACGAATTCCTCCCGCAGGTCGGCGAGCGGCTTGAGCCCTTCGTCGGTGCCGGTGTACCAGAATGCCCACCCGTCGCATTGCTTTACATCGAGCACGGCGCAGGCAGCGCTAGTTGGGGTGTCGAAGATCTGGCCCTCAAGCTCGACTTTGCCCTCGGCAGTGACCACCGCCGACGCGTCCGTACCGTGCTGCAGGTCCACCAGTTCGGCTCCGACGTCCAGGAGAGCGAGCTGGAGGAGGTGAGAGAGCCCGGCCTCGGAGACGCCTGCCGGTGCCGGGGCGCTGTCGGGCTTCCCGGGTACCGGATAGTCGGGCTGGTAGGAATGCTGGCCGAGCAGGTTGAAGGCGTCCCGGGTGACCTGGGCCATGAGGCGGCGCCGTGCCGAAAGGAACGTCGGGTAATCCATCTCATGCCAGTCATCCGGCAGGGCGTGCACGTAGGTGTGCTGCGCTAGTTCGGCGGGGGGCAGGCGGGCTTCCGAGGCTTCCGCCGGCCAGTAGTGGGATGGTGCTCTGTCGGAGATGGCGATGTTGTCGTACCACTCGACGAGTGCCATGTTGGCGATCTGGTTGATCTTGCTTGCCTCTGTCAGGCCGAGTGTCCCGCGCAGGTATTTGCGCGGGAACAGGTGGTGCCGCTCGATTCCCCTTTTCGCGGTGACGGCGGGATCGAGCCGGGTGCGTACGCGCACGCGGGACAGTAGCGCAGGTGCGTCGTGGATGTTCAGCGCCGCGATGTAAGCCATGAGCGCAGGTGACTTCGCCGCCGAGGTCGCCAGATTGTTGGGCAGCGTGATGGTCCAGAAGTCGTTGGTCAGCGTGTCGTCGATCAGGTGGTTGAGTGCGTCGCAGAACGCGTGCGCATCACCCGGTGCGATCCCGCCAAGTAGTGCGAAGTCCCGCTCGGCCTGACTTTCGAAGGGGCCGGAGTAGCGGCTGGTGGCGTGCGTCATGAAGAACCAGCGGCCGATGACCTCGCGCAGCTGGGGGATCGGCACGCCGTAGTGGACCCGGCCGAAGAGCCACAGTGCGTAGGAGAACAAAATCGCGTTCTCGCTGGAGATCATCTTGCTGCCTCGGAAGCCGGCCCGCTCCAGGCACAGCAGGAACTCGTGCCAGTGCGTGAGGTTGAGGACGTGGGCCTGTGCGGCTTCGAGCGTCTCGAACTGGGTCTCCCTGCTCTGCGGTGAGGCGCTGCCCGATTCAAGATCTCGGCCGCGGAGGACGGTGTAAACGTTCTTCAGTACGGCACGGCGGAATGCCAGTGCGACGGTCACCCGGAGAAGCTGCGGAGGCTGCGGCTGGATATACCAGTTGAACGGGCAAGCCGTGCCGTGGGCAGGTGTCTTGGCCGCTCTGCAAAAGTCTTCGAGCTCTCGGCGCCCCTTCTCCCAGAAGACGCTCATCAGCGTGAGAATGAAGTCGGCCTGGTTCAGGGTGACTCCCTCGCTGTTGATACGAACGAAGATTTCCGCCACCTGTTCCTCGTTGACCGCACGAGACAACTCCACGATCTTGAAGAGGTAGCCACTGAGGTCGTGCAGTCGGTGAAGGGCGTCGTCCAGAAGATCCCGCTCTTCCTGGTCCACCTCGCGTTTGCCGGCCAGACGGGCAAGGAAACCTCGTATCGCCTGCCGGAAGTTGCCCGGAGCCCACAGGACGCTGATGTCCGGGAGAAACTCGGGGTCCTTCTCGATCGCCGCATCTGTGACCGCGAAGGTCCCGTCCTCGGGCCGAAACGCGATTCGGATCCGGTTGGTGGAGTAGTCCTCGCGGAGAACCTCTACTCCCTTCATCACGGCGTACAGCGAGGTGAGCCGCTGCTGGCCGTCGACAATCAGGTACTGCGGCGCGGCCTTTCCGGTGCCGATCTGCCGTGCGCCCGGGTCGGCGTCGGTCTTCCAGAACAGCAGGAAGCCGACCGGAAATCCCTTGTACATGGAATCGAAGAGCGAGCGGACCTTGGTGGCCTGCCAGACGAACGGACGTTGGATGTCAGGCAGGGCGATATCTCCGCGTTCGATGGCCTCGACTATGTTGCCTACCGTGTAACTGGCGTCGCTGAAGAGCATCGTGGCCATGATCACCTGCAAGCTCGAATCGGGCAGTTGATCAGTAACTTTAATTCAGGAGCTCAAGACCGTCTCTCGCTTTGTGCAGGATGAGGCCATGTGCCGCTTGGCAGGGTCACGTTCATGCCTACTATTCGGGATTCGTAGGTAATGTCTCAGCCTTCTCGGCGTCTCCGGCAAGCCGATACCTGTAGCCGACGGGTGAAAGCTGGGCTCGATCTAACAGCCAAGGGTGGAATATTGATGCTCTGCCCCCACTTGTGATGATTTCGCCGCTACTATCACGAGTTACCGTGATATTGCTCAGCACGAACAAGGCCACACGCGGGTATTCGTTGGCGTGCCGGACTTCGCTCGGTGTAAGGAGGATCTCGGCCGGATCGCCGGTTGTTCCCTTCACCTCGACATGCCAAGAGGCGCCGCCGATCTCCACCTCATAGTCGTAGCTCTCGGTACGAGAGGTGTTGGTGACCTTGCCAAGCCTCGTGTAGTAGAGGAGAGCCTCATTCATCGCGTACGTCTCGACCGCGACCTTCACCCGCTGGTCGGTGGCGAAACCTTGGCCTTTGTGAGGCGTCCGCGGGCGACCGGCGGCGGAGGCAACCTGACGTTCGGCCTCCTTAATGCCGCTCTGTGCGAGAGTCGCAGAGGGTTGCTCTCCGAGGAGCAAATCGACGGCTTCCTTCACCTCGGGAAGTACATCAAGCACCGTCAGCGGGAATTTGGCGACGTACGCCTGGAAGGTTCGTAAGGAGTCCTGGTAGGGGATCCATGGGAAGTAGAGCGGCTGTCCGGGGTATTCGGCCTGCAGTGCGTCTCGGACTGCCAGCAGGGCTAATCGCCGCTGCCGGAGGACGGCCAGAGACAGTGGTTCGGCCAGAGGGCGATAGCCCTCAAGGGCAACGACGAGGCCGGGAAGCCACCTGGGCTCCGCGCCGGCCTTTCTCGCATATGAGCCACGTGCGGCCCACCAAATCGGCTCGTTGAACCGTTCACCAGTCGCGCGGCTGACGCCCACGATCTGCTCTGCTGCGCTGTCATAGTGAACGACAATGCTGTTGGCCTGAACCGCACTAACCAGCGTGTAGCCTGGCGTGTTCGCGCCGCCCCGAGCAGTGATGGGCGCCTTCAAGTCGGCACCGATGTCGTCACGTCGCGTGATCTCCATGAACAGGTCCTCGTTCAAGCGATGCGACCACCAGTACGCAGCCATGATCCCATCCTGCCTCAGCTAGATCTTGAACAGCACATTCCTCCGCGAAAGGGGGTGGGGCCCAGAGCGACCGGACTGCCTGTTGTCGGAGGCAGTCGCGTTGCTTGGTGCGTAGTGGCTGGGATGACGTCGATGTTCAGGTGCCCTTTGGTGAGGGTGATCCCGTTGCGCTGAGCGATTTCGGCTGTCTTCCGCTCTGCTGTGGATTGCTGGCGTTGCGGTGGCCGTGGGTGGTTGTGGAGTGGCTGATATCGCCTTCGGCTGAGGTGTCAGGGGAGCGTCAGGTGGGGGACGCAGGGTGCGGGCGAACGCACGATCGTGACCTCTGCGCCGAGTGTGGAGCCTGGGTGTACTTCCACGCGAGCACGCGGCTCTATACGCAGCGCTTCGCCTTTACCGGCGACGAAAATTGCCCTGGCCGAGGTCGTCGTCTGTGATGTCGCGACCGGCACGAGGGTACGAGCCGAGGCGGATGCGCTGCCGATATCGCAGATCTCGCCGGTGTCCAGTCGCCGTCGTCGCCATGTGTGGGCCTCCACCCAATGTGGGGAGGCCCGCACCCACGGGTCCCTGTGTTCGCGGGCCTTGCGCAGCTCGGAATCGCCCAGGTCGGCGAAGCCGTACACCGTCACGGCAGCGAGGACAAGCGCCACCGCGAACCACTCCACCGCGCCGGTGCGGACGCACGCGTCGATCAGCGGCCGAGCCTCGGCGGGCGGGACCGCCTGGTTGCCTCGCAAAGTTCCTGACCAGGCTCGACACCGAGTTCCTCATCCAGCCTGCCGCGGACGTGCTCGAACACGGCCAGCGCCTCGGACCGCCTACAGGCGGTGGCCAGGGTCCGCATGCGCAGCGCGACCAAGCGTTCACAGAAGATGACGGGCGCCGGCCGCCTCCACCTCGGCCAGGATCGTCTCGTGCCCGCCGAGCCGGAGCTCTGCCTTGAATCGGACCTCGGCGGCCGACAGCCGCAGGGCCTCCTAGCGAGCCGCCGCGGACGCGAGCTCTCCCACATTGCCCAGCGGCGCTGCTGGCGGACCGGATGCCGGCGCAGGAGAGCATGTCCCTGGTTGGCGAAATGTCCCGGCCGGAACGCCGCACCAGCGTCGGCGGCGACGCGCATCAGCTTCTCGTGGTGGATGTACTGCAGGCCATGGCCATCCCGCGGCGACGGCATCAGCGGCCGGTCTGCGGAGCAGGGGTGTAGAGATCGCCGCCCTGCCGGACATCTAGTGCTGCACCGCGTTGATCCTGCGAGGGTGCGCGCTGACTGGTGGGGCTCCGTCAGTCCTTGATGAGGACGGTTGCCAGGCTGGATAGCGCGGTGTTTGTCCGGGCCAGGTCGAAGGCGGTGGGGTCGAACTGGTCGGCTGCGTCGAGGCCGAGCCATTCCAGGCGATCCTCGTGCTCTTCGTGCTTGGGGTCGGCGAGGATCTCCAGGAGATAGTCGTAGCCCCCGATGCCGCCGCAGTCTTCAGGCGGGCAGGCTCGCCGGCCGGTGAGGCAGCGCGGATAGGCGATGGTGGGCTCGGCTGAGGTGACGGCCTCGACGAGGATGGTGTGCTCCCAGTCATCGCCGAAATCGTAGGTGTAGCTGAGACGGTCTTGCTGTGCGGGGGCTAGCTGGTCGAGTCGTTTGGCAGCGGCGCTGGCGATCTGCAATTCGCGGTCGGCGACGCCGTAGCGGCCCAGCGAGCCTTCGAAAACCCACATGTGATAGTCCTCCCAGCCGAAAGCCGCTTGGAGAACATCGTGCAGCGCGCGCAGCGTGATCGTGGACGGAACCTCCAGACGCCGCCAGATCGGTGGCCGTGACCCGGCCAGCGTGACCTTGATCCGGTGAACGGCAGGGGCCGTGCGGGTGCTGGGAGCGGTGCGTCGGGCAGCCATGACGGCATCTTGCCGTACCCGCGCTGATCACGCTCCCCACCACAAGAATGATCAACCGTGGCCGAGGAGCTCGAGGGCACGGTGATGCGCAGCCCGTTCACGGTGGCATGGAATGACGATCAACGGGCGCTGCTGGAGCAGACGGCCCGCTCGCGCACCGCGCCGCTGCGGCGCGTTCAGCGGGCCAGGGCCGCGCTGGCCAGCGCCGACGGCGCGTCCAACGCCGCCATCGCCCGCGAACTGGGCGTGCACATCGCCACCGTCAGGCGCTGGCGCAAGCGGTTCCACCATGAGGCTCTGGCCGCGCTGGAGGACCGGCCTCGTCCCGGGCGCCCCCGCCGCTACGGACCCCAGGTACATCTGGCGATCGTCACCACGATCACCTCGGCCCGGCCCTCGATCGACAGCCAGTGGACCCACAAGTCGATCGCCGAAGCGCTGGCGCACTATGGGATCTCCCCTTCCCAGGTGGGGCGGATCCTGGCCGATCTGGACCTCAAGCCCCACCTGGTCCGCGGCTGGCTCACCCGGCCCGACGACCCGCACTTCCACGACAAGGCCACGCAGGTGTGCGCCCTGTACCTGCACGGGCCGCCCGGATCGGTGGTGCTCAGCGTGGATGAGAAGACCGCGATCGCCGCCCGCTCCCGCAGGCATCCCACCCGGCCCGCCCAGCCTGGACGGCCCGAGCGGCGCGAGTTCGAATACCGCCGTCACGGCACCGCCTCCATCATCGCCGCCTTGGACGTGCACACCGGGCAGGTCCTGGTCGAGGACATCATCCGCAACGACTCGGCCACCTTCATCGGCTCCTGCGCCTGCTGGACCAGGACATCGACCCGACCCTGATCATCCATCTGATCCTGGATAACGGCTCGTCACATGTCTCCAAGGCCACCCGGGCATGGCTGGCGGTGCATCCCCCTTTCGTCGTCCATCACACGCCCAAGCACGCCTCATGGCTGAACCAGGTTGAGATCTTCTTCTCGATCCTGGCGCGTCGCCTGCTACGACGCGGCGAGTTCACCTCCCGACAGGACCTCATCGACCAGATCCACGAGTTCAGCCTGGCCTACAACGACCACGCCCGCCCGTTCCGGTGGACCTACGACGGCACTCCACTTAAGGCCACATGACCCTCGCAGCATCAACGCGTCGCTGCACTAGGGGTGAACCAGGAACGGGAGGAGGGGGTACTCGTGCCAGAGGCGGACGATGGATTCGCCGCATTGTGGGACGCGCATTACGACCACGTCCTGGTTATGCCGCCCGGCGGGTCGATCACGAGACAGCGCGTGACGTCGCGGCGGAGACGTTCCTGATCGCCTGGCGGCGACGGGCCGACGTACCGCCGGATCGGCCGTTTCCCTGGCTGCTCCACGTGGCCAGGAACGTCCTTTTGAACGAGGCGCGGACACCGCCGGCGAGGGCGGCTGTGGGGGCGAATACGCGACGACCGCGACCTGAACGAGCCGGTCGCCGACGTCGCGACCGGGGTGGCGGAAGGCGGTCGCATCGGCCGGGCGCTGCGGCGGCTGTCGTCCCGCGACCGCGAGGTTCTCCAGCTCGTCGGCTGGGAGCAATTGGACACAAAGGACGCGGCGGTCGTCGCGGGCTGTTCGGAGAAGACCTTCTAGGTCCGGCTGCACCGTGCGCGCCGCCGCCTGTCGGCCGTTCACGCCGAACTGGACGCCGAAGGCCGGCCCATCCCCAACCTGCAAAGGAGCCCGCAGTCATGAACGATGACATTCAGGAAGTCCGGCGGCTGCTCGCACCGGCCAACCCGAGCCCCCCGGCACCCTCACCGGCGCGGCTGCGATGCTCGCGGCCGCGCCGCCTACCACCGCATCATCGCGCCGCCCGCCCGACGGCGATTCTTGCCACGCCGTACGGCGGTGCGGCTCGTCACGGTCTGGCGGTCTGGCGGTCGGGACGATCGTGGCCCAGAATCTCGGCGCGCCCCGCCCGATCCTGCCGGCGGCGAACGCGCAAGCCGTACTCGATCAGGCGGCGAACGTCGCTCAGCGACGGGCCTTCACCGCGCCGCGCCCGGATCAGTGGGTTTACACCGAGACGCGCCTGTGGGATGTGGGCAAGCCCGGCAAGGGCGAGGTGCGGACTGCGGAGTCGCCGCTGAAGCCCGAGCTCAGCCCCATATGGGTTCGGGCGGATGGAAAGCGGCTCGCCACCGTGGTGGACGGCGAGGTGTGGGTCTCGTCGATCGGCGGCGAATCTACGTCCCTCGGCTACGCGTCGGTGGCGGCCCTCCCACGCGACCCGGACGAATTGCTCGCCTGAGCCGGCCAGATCAACGCACCCATCGCCGAGCCCGGCGCCAGGGTCTACAACGCGCTCCTCGGATTGATGCTGCACAACGGAGTGCTGCCCCCGGACCTGGAGGCCGCGACATTCCGCGCCTTCGCCAAGATCCCCGGCATCACGGTGGACCTCGCTGCCGTGGACGGCATGGGCCGCCCGGTGGTGTCCATCTCCTTGGTGGTCGAGGGCTATCTGAAGCAGGAGACCCTGCTCGGCCGGACCACTTACGCCTACCGGGGCCACCGCGCCGCATTCATCAAGGACCACACGAATTCCGTGGGCGGGACGTACAAGAAGGACACTGTCGAGAGTTTCTCGGTACGTCTGGCGACCGGGATCGTTGATCGCTACGGCCGGCGCCCCTGACAGGTCATATGGAGCAAGGAGAGGCGCCGACGCGTGCCAGGTCGACGACCATCAGTCGATTCTGAGTAGTCGGCCAATACAGGACGGGGCCGTCCTGCGGCCATACGCCGGTCTTTATCGCTCCCCATGGCGTCTCGGGTTTCGCCAACGTGTACGACCCGAGGAGGGCGGCCTCACCCGTGCAGCGATCGTAGACCTGTATCACATGTCCAAGGGTCGCGGTTCCCCAGGTCTTGGAAATGGAGTCGTCACCATCGACCGTTGGGACGCCGAGAAGAGCAAGCCGATCGCGGATCGGAGGCCTCATCAGGAGCGCGTCTCCCGGAACAATGACGCGATCGGAACCATCCAAACGCAACACGGTCGCCTGTGTGACCTTCCACGGCTCCTGCCAGTTCTCTCCGACACACCAGGCGGGGCCGCAGGCAAGACGATGATCGAGATCTTCAACCTCGGTTACTTCGGTCTCCTGGCCTGTTTCGAGATTGATCACGATCCGCTTGTATGTGTCGTACGCCCATGGCCACGAGCTCACGCGAAGCCGCCTGCCCGGAAGCACTGCCTCGGGCTCCCCGCCACGGAGCGAGACCCGCCAGATGTCACCGTCGTATCCCCACCAGACAGCGTTCTCGCCGATGATTTGGAAGCCGTCAACATAAGGGCCCCTAGCCTGGACGGATTTCGGCAGACGCGCCACCATATGCATGGTTCCACCGGCTCGCGGCATCGCCCACACCTCGTAATGGCGTTGCCCACCGATGGAGGCGTCCTTGACGATCAATGCCACCTGTGTCTTTCCAAGTGCCGCTTTCTGGATCTCGAAGCATCCACCGCACTCTGCCCACTTGGGGACACGCGCTATGACACGCTGCGTCTTGGTTCGCGTATTGAAGCTGATGAATTCCGGAGCACGCCCATCGGTCGTCAAGAGCAGCTCATCTTGGCCGAGTGATGCGATGGGCCATAACCGGGTGCCGTCCCTTCTTTCAGCGGGCACCACGCTGACGGCCTCCGGCCATACCTCGCTGACCAGTGCTAGTTGCGGCAATGCGGGAAGCTGCGCGGGTCGCTGTGGTGCCTCCTCCTCGCTGCTGGAACGCCATACCAGGGCCAGGGCGATCACAAGTAAGAGCGCCACTCCCGCACGCGTCAACACAACCTGATCCCAAGAGTGTTCCCGCAGATGATCGAACTCGCCGGCGCGGCCGTACCGGCTCATAGTTCGGACAGCTAGATCGCCGTACGCCCTCCGTCGGCCGCGATCACCGCACCCGTGCCATAGCTAGCCTGGTCACTCGCGACGAACATCACCGCCTCCGCCACCTCGAGCGGATCGGAGGCACGCGCCAGCGCGGTGGTCTGGGCCATATCCCCGACATCCGGTCCCATGGCGGCCACCGTCTCGACCATCGTCATCGCCCCCGGCAGGACCGCGTTGACGCGGACGTTGGCAGGTGCCCACCCCAGGGCCCACGTGCGGGTCAGCGATTCCAGCGCTGCTTTCGTCGCGCCGTATCCGGCAGCAGGCCGGGGACGGAGCGTCAAGCCCGGGTTACGGGTACGTGCCAATGGTTACACCTGGCGGCCTATATAGGCCAAGCATCCAAGTGGAGAGATCCAGGTCGGTGCCTGGATGGCTGGTCGGAAGAGTGCCCCCGGCAGGATTCGAACCTGCGGCACCCGCTTTAGGAGAGTGGTGGCCGTACAGCTCGTATACATGGCGTGAGCTGGGCAAACTCTTCTCCTAGTCCGCACTGCTTGCAAGATCATCCCGCGCATGTCCCACAGCTGTATGACGGGACCGACGCTCGTCGTAACGTGCGTCGTCGAGAAACCCCGTAAGCCGATCGCGCAGTACGCGAAAGATCTGGGGGTCAACGTACTCTCGGGTCGTCCGCCGTTGCCGTGTAACCAGGCCGGCCAGGGCATCAACGGCTTGATGACCTGCCATTCCTCGTCACTCATGTCGGTGGTGTAACGGGGGTGCCCGGATCGGGTGATCGGCTCCGCGGCCCGTATCGGCAGGCCACGCATGAGCAGGCAGTTTCTTCGTTACGGGAGACAGCGATGGCAGCGGTGACGTACAACGGCGGCAGACCTTCCGTTGGTGACGGGGCTTGGATAACCACCGTTGCTACCGGAAGGTCGCTCTATGTTGTAGAAGATTCGCTCTACGTAACCATTTCGCCCGATATCGGCCCCACGCAGCACGCGCAGGGATCAGTTGGTCCACTGGCACTTCGAGTCACAGTCAGTCGCCGCCTTCGGCGTGGACGGTTCACGACGTGCAGGAACGTCGTCTTCCAAAGATCTTCTCCGGAAGATCATCCCGTACGTGTCCCCGCCTCCGTCCCATGGCACCGGAGCGTGGGCGCTGGTAGAACCATAGATCGACATTGGGGCCAGATGGCGTAAAACGGTTCCGTCGACGGGTTTGTCGCGACATCATATGACTGTGCCTGCACGTCAATCTCGCCCTCCCCGCGGTCTTTACCACGGTTACGAGGAATATAAGACGGCATCCGCCGATGACTATGGACGTGTTCTCACGGAGGGACTGGTGGTTCCCGACACAAACACACTCTTGAACCTCTATCGCTATAACAAGAGAACAAGAAGCGATCTAATGGCAATCTTGGCGATGATATCCAACCAGCTATGGATTCCGCATCAAGTGCAACATGAATTTTGGCAAAACCGTAAAAACGCGCTCAGGGACTCCAAGGATATTTACACACGGACTGTCGACGATCTGCGAAGCTTGCAGCTGAAATCAATAGAGGCTGTAAACAGGTGGTCGAATCGCCTGGCGCTATCTGGCGATAATCTAGACTCCATAAGAGACTCCCTCAAACGAGGCTTTGAGCAAGCGATCAACAAGGTCGATAAGCTGACGAGAGCCGAAGCATTTATTGCTAGCGAGGACACCAACGACGATCCCGTTCTAACTGCTCTCGAACCGATACTCCATGGACGCGTAGGTGCAGCATTCGATGCTTCCGAGATCGATAGTCTTCTTGCGGAAGCGGAGCGCCGTAGCCGGGAGAAGATTCCTCCCGGCTACGAGGACAGGGATAAGAAGAATGGGTTTCCCGCTGGTGACTACTTCGTCTGGGAACAGATCATCCGGGAGGCCGAGAGAAGAAGGATTGATGTTCTTATTATCACGGGTGACACAAAGAAGGACTGGTGGGAAGAAGAGAATGGTCAGAAAAAGGGGCCACGGCTGGACCTAGTTCGTGAGCTTCGTAAGCGTGCTCAAACAAGACTGTTCATGCTTCGTCCTGAGGTGCTATTGCAGTATGCGAAGACGGTTCTTAACGTCGAGGTGAGCGATAAGTCAGTCGAAGAAGCGGGGCGCGTGGACCGCCTTCGTGCAGCTCTCGAATGGTCTAGTTTGAGCGTCAGAGAAGTCGCCGCACTTGACAACCTTTCCGATGAAGCTGTAGGTAGTTTCCTCTTGGCAAAGCTACCTCGTGACGAGAACGGTGACTATCTGGAGACAATATTCGACATGGCCCAGCTAGCTTCTAGCTCGCCTAGGCTAGATGCCTACCTTGATGCTTTTCAAGCTCGGTTCCCGAACATTTCTCTTCGTAGTGAAGCGCGCCGGCGCATGAGGAATTTGGAGTCTCTTGGCCTCGCATCAATCGCGAAGAATCAAGTTCGACTCACGCCTCTGGGTGAACGGTTTGTCGCCGACGGGGGGAACTTGGAGCTACTGAAAATTAGCTTTCTCCGGAGAATTGCTGGAGCTGTCGGAATCAGAGAAATGGCGCAGGCGAATTCGCGAAGTGAGCTTCGAGCGAGACTAAGGAAAGCGCCGCCGCAAGGGATGAGCGCAACGCAGGCACTCCTAACGTTGCGGTGGCTCGAACAGCTGGACTTGATTGTCTCATCATAATCACACGGTCTACTCCGCAAAGAGATACGGCCGCACGAGTTGTCTCGTGGCGGTGGTGCATTGGTTGCCCGGCAGCCGCACGATGTTGTGCTTGGTCATGCCTCTGCGGCGGGGGAGCCCTCGACGATCTTCTTCGGGGTCGGGATGTCGAGTTTGGCCAGGATGTCGCCCTGGGGCTCGGTCAGCTCAGCGCGCTGGCGGAAGATGCCAGTCGGGCCAGTGAAGGTGGCAACGGTGAGCAGGTCGAACTCGTCGCGGATGCGGATCAGCAGCAGCGCCAGCACACGGCCCTCCCGGTCCTTACTCCCAGGTCGATACCCGAATCCAGGCTCACCTGTGACTATGAACTGCGGAACCCGGGGAACACAGCCATGTGCCCCCACAACACAACGCCCGCAAGGCGCGGACGGTACGGTCCATATGCTGCCAAAGCGTACGAGCGAGTCAGCTCCAAACGGGGTGGATGAGTCAGCCGCTATCAGAGCTAGGCCAATTCTTCAGCCCGCCGGAGTGCTGAACTGCATGATAGGCATGTGACCCTCACAGAGCAGATGGGCGGCGCTTGGGAAACCGAGCGCCGCCTGACCGCGATTGGTAGAACGGGGCTTTCTGTACCCGCACGTCAGGCTGTGGTGGATCAGCAGATTATCCCTGACTCGTCGGTCCTGGACTATGGGTGCGGGCGAGGGGATGACGTCCGGGCCCTACAGGGAATCGCCATGAGGGCAGTCGGCTGGGATCCCCACTATCACCCCGAAGGCGGCCTCGATCCATCGGATGTCGTGCTGCTGACTTACGTCCTCAACATCATCGAGGACCCGGAGGAACGGCGTCGTACGCTCCTCAAGGCATGGGAACTCGCAAAGGAGACCTTGGTGGTCTCCACTCGGCTCACTTGGGAGAAGTCCAAGGTCAGGGGCACGGGCTTCGGCGATGGAGTCCTTACCAGCCGGCGGACCTTTCAGCACCTGTTCAGCGCGGGTGAGCTCCGAAGTTACGTTGAGGACGTTACTGGCGTCCGGTGCGTATCTGCGACTCCCGGAGTCGTTTACGCGTTCAAACGTGACGAGGCGCGCCTGGGTTATCTGGCTCGTCGGATCGCACCCGGGGCCATCTGGCTGGCCTCCGACGACGCGGCATCGGCGATCGCCTCTGTAGTCGACTACACAGAGCAACGCGGGCGAGTGCCACGCGTCGAGGAAATGCCGACGCAGATGGCGGAACTGCTGGCCCATCTGAGCATCGCAGAACTGCAGCGGATTGTCCGGGCGTCGGCCGACCCCGAGAAGGTCGTGGAAGGCGCGAAGAGATCCACCTTGACCACGCTACTGTTCCTCGGCGTCGAGCTGTTCAACGGACGTGGCCCGTTCGGGTGCCTCCCGCTTTCTGTGCAGCTCGACGTGAGAGCATTCTTCAGCTCCTACAAGGAAGCATGCATGCGGTCCGACCGTCTGCTGCTCAAGCTGCGCGACGATGCCTATGTCCGTGGTGCGATGAACGGGTCGAAGGTCGGCAAGCTCACGCCAACAGCCCTGTACGTGCATCGCCGGGCGATTGATCACATGCCCGTTGTGCTGCGCCTATACGAGCACTGCGCTTCGCTCGCGGCAGGACGTCCGCAGGAGTGGACTCTCGCCAAGCTGCGCCATCAGGGTAGGGGAGTGAGTTGGCTGGATTATCCGGAGTTCGACACGGATCCGCATCCGCGGCTGCGAGCGTCCTACATGGTGGATCTCACCACATTCAAGACCTCGCATATGTCCTACGAGCAGTCGGAGAACAGGCCTCTACTTCATCGCAAGCATGAGTTCCTTCATCCGGAAGACCCCGAGGTCCCGAAGTATCGGCGACTTACCGACAGCGAGCTGCGAGCAGGCCTATACGCCAATCCCCATCTCATTGGGACAGAGCATGGCTGGGAGGCCGAGCTGATCCGCTGCGGCCGCCAGCTCCGTGGTCACCGCCTGATCAAGAGGGACTGACCAGTGCAAGGCCGGCTTGGTACTCGGCGATGATGCTCGCGAACTCGTCGACGTCCAGTGTCTGAGCTTGGTCGGGGAACCAAGAGAGGCGCAGTCCATTGCTGGCCTGTTCTTCGGGCAGTCCCATCGCCGCAAGTACATGGCTTGGGGTGTATGACGCACTCGTACAGGCGGATCCGGTGGCCACCGCGGCGTAGTTTTTCAGCTGCAAGATCAAGGCTTCAGTATCCACACCCTCGAACGACAGGTTGAGGATATGCGGGACCACGTGCTCTTGGTCGCCATGGAGGCTGAACCGGGTCTTGCCGAGTCCCTCCAGCAGACGGGCGCGGAACTCGCTGGCCGCCTGCAGCCACTGCGTACGTTCGCCTTCGAACACCTCAAGAGCCTTGGACAGGCCCATGATGAGCGGAACTGGAAGTGTGCCGGGGCGAAGCTTGCGTTCCTGACCTCCTCCATACATCAGCGGGGTCAGTGGTACGGAGTCTCGCCCTCGGCGTCTGATGAGAAGGCCGCCGATCCCCTTGGGGGCCCCGATCTTGTGCCCACTGAAGCTGATGAGATCGATCGGGGCACGAAGGTCGCCTGGCAGCTTGGCGAAGCCTTGAGCCGCGTCAACATGAAGATAGGTGGCAGTGGAGCGGAGATGTTCTGCCAGCTCTGCGACTGGCTGGATGACGCCAGTCTCATTGTTGACCTGCATGACAGAGACGAGGAGCGTGTCGGGACGTAGCCGTTCCAGTACTGCTTCCGCGCTCACACGGCCAGATGGCCCAGGCTCGATCAGCTCCACCTCGAAACCTTGTGTCTGGAGGTGCTCTAGTGGTTCCAGAACAGCCTTGTGCTCGATCGCAGTGCTGATGATGTGACGGCGTTCGCACTTGGTGCCGTAGGGAGCAAGACCCAGGATGGCGATGTTGTTGCTCTCGGTCGCACCACTGGTGAAGATCAGCTCGTCCGGGCGGGCGGAGAGATGGGCTGCGATGCCTTCACGAGCGCGGGCTACTGCCCGCTTGGCGCGCGTTCCGTACTCATGGGTACGCGAGCCAGCATTGCCGAAATCTTGGGACATCCAGTGCAAGACGACCTCGGCGACCTCTGGGAGTACCCTCGTCGTTGCAGCGGCATCCAGGTAGGCGACCACGTGCACACCAGCTCTCATAATTGTTTGCCCAGGTCACGTGTGTACGTTAAAACGCACACGTACTTACGGTACCGTGGACCACGTGGGAACACACGCGCTGGCGCAGCAAGGCGGAGACGCCACAACCGCGGGCTTCGAGTACATCTTCCCAGCGATCCGCGGTGTGCAGGCAGGGCGTGAGTATTACGTATCGATGTGTCCGTTGCGCCTCATCCCCAAGATCTTCTTGTTTGACGAGGACGAGCTCGCACCGGAGGTGCGGGCGCAGCGCGTTCTGAACAAGGGGCGAGTTCCAGCGCTCGCGCGGTACATCCTGGATAACCCTGACGATTACGTCTTTTCTGCGCTAACCGCCTCCGTCGATGGCGCCATGCGCTTCGTGGGAGTGTCGGACCAAGGCCCGGGCCTGCGGGTCGGGCAGCTGTACATCCCGATGGCCTCGCGCTTCCTGATCAACGATGGTCAGCACCGGCGTGCAGCCATCGAGACCGCACTTAAAGAGAACCCGCCACTCGGCGACGAGACCATCGCGGTCGTCTTCTTCCATGACGCCGGCCTTGAACGCAGCCAGCAGATGTTCGCCGACCTGAACCGCCATGCCGTGCGGCCGGCCCGTTCCATAGGCGTCCTCTACGACCACAGGGATGAGCTCTCCCAGCTGACACGGCTCCTTGCGCTGAAGTGCCCGGTCTTCCGCAACTTCGTTGAGATGGAGAGCAGCAACCTCTCAGCTCGATCGCGCAAGCTCTTCACGCTCAGCGCCCTGTACTCGGCGATGAGCGCCCTCCTCCAAGGGCTGGAGCTGACTGGCGGCAAGGACACGGAACGCCTGTCGTGGGACTACTGGGAAGCTGTAGATGATCTCATCCCGGACTGGGAAGAGGTGCGAAGACGATCTCTGTCCGCCTCCGAGATACGTAAGCAGTACCTACACACCCATGGGATCGCACTCCATGCGCTAGGGCTACTCGGGAACACACTGCTCCGCGATTCGCTTGATCCAGACGAGTGGAAGCCACGGCTGGCGCCGCTTCGGAACGTGGACTGGTCACGGACCAATCCTGACTGGGAGGGACGTGCGATCATCGGTGGCCGTGTCTCGAAGAATCATCAAAACGTCGTACTTACCGTGAATTTTCTACGCAAGCAACTCGGTCTCGAACTGACTGCCGATGAGCAGCAGGCAGAAGACGCCTACCAGCGAGGAGAGCGATGAGCACCCCGACGCGCAGTGCCGTCATGCTGAACACGCCCACCCGGCGCGCCGTCCCCTTTGAGAGCCAAGGCGGGCTCGCTGCCGTGCTGAATGAGCTGACCGCGGAGATCCGGGAGCTATACCTCGCCGATCAGGTCCCTTGGGTCGTGGGCTACAGCGGCGGCAAAGACTCCACCGCGGTGCTTCAACTTGTGTGGATGGCGCTACAAGGCCTAGAGCCCCATCAGCGCACCAAACCGGTCTACGTCATCAGTACGGACACCCTCGTCGAGAACCCGGTCGTTGCTGCTTGGGTCACCCAATCGCTGGAGACCATGCGTACGGCGGCAGAGAAGCAGCAGCTCCCCATCCAGCCGAATCGGCTGGTGCCTGATGTGAAGGACACCTTCTGGGTCGGCCTGATCGGTAAGGGGTACCCTGCTCCGAAACCGAAGTTCCGCTGGTGCACCGAACGCTTGAAGATCAAGCCGTCTAACTCGTTCATTCGCCGAGTCGTGCACGACCACGGTGAGGCGATTCTGGTCCTGGGCATCCGCAAGGCCGAGAGCCAGGCTCGCGCCCGAGTAATGGAGCGCCACGAGAAGCGACGTGTCCGTGAACGTCTCTCGCCCAACGGCAACCTCTCCAACTCCCTCGTCTATAGCCCTGTCGAGGCATGGAGCAACGACGAGGTCTGGACGTTCTTGATGCAGCAGCCCAACCCCTGGGGACATCCGAACAAGGATCTCCTCACCATGTATCAAGGGGCCTCGAGCGACGGAGAATGCCCACTCGTGGTGGACAACACCACTCCTTCCTGTGGCGACAGCCGCTTTGGGTGCTGGACGTGCACCCTTGTCGACAAGGACAAGTCCATGTCGGCGATGATCCAGAACGACGAGGAGAAGGAGTGGATGCTTCCGCTCCTGGAGCTACGCGATGAGCTCGACGCTCCCGACGACAGCCACCTGCGTGACTTCCGGAAGATGAACGGCACGATTCAGCTCTTCCATGATCGCAACGTTCCTGGACCGTACACACAAAAGGCTCGTGAGGAGTGGCTCCGCAAACTCCTTAATGCTCAGACCTGGATTCGGCAGAATGCTCCAGAGCATGTGCGGAACATCGAACTCATCACCATGGATGAGCTGCACGAAATCCGGCGCATATGGGTCTTTGAGAAGCATGAGGTCGAGGATTCGCTACCCCAGATCTACAAGCAGGAGACGGGCGAGGAGTTCCCTGGCGGTCCGCTCGACCAGCACCTCGCAGTGGCCGCGGATGAGGTGGAGCTGCTTCGTGAGGTCTGCGACGGGGACGACCTGCACTTCGAGACGATGCGTGAGCTACTTGCGGTCGAGCGGAAATTCCGCACGATGACTCGTCGCTCCGGGCTCTTCGAAGCACTTGAGAAGGCAATCAAGAGGGGCTACTACACGGATGAGGAAGATGCGGTCAAGCTAGCCAAACGCAACCAGAAGAACAAGATTGCCCCCACCCTTCTCGGATTGGATGAAGAGAGCACCGATGCTCCTGCATGAGATCACTCTCGAGAACTTCGGAGCGTACCTCGGCAAGCAGGTCCTCTCTCTGAATCCCAAGCCTGGTAAGCCGATCATCCTGATCGGCGGTCTCAACGGCTGTGGGAAGACGACGCTGCTAGATGCTATCCAACTCGCGTTGTATGGCTCCCGGGCACGGTGCAGCGGTAGGGGAAACCGTTCCTACGACGCGTTTCTCCGTGACAGCGTGAACCGTCAGGCAGTGCCTAAGCAAGCAGGTGTGAAGCTCTGGTTCTCGACCACAGTCGAAGGGGCGCAACGTCATTACCGGATTGAGCGAAATTGGTCCATCACAGGAAAGACTCTCCGCGAGTCGCTAGCGGTCTTTGTCAACGGCGAACACGATAAGGCTGTCAGCGACACATGGGCGGACTATGTAGAGGATCTTCTACCGCTGGAAGTCGCATCGCTCTTCTTCTTTGATGGCGAGAAGATCGAATCTCTTGCTGATCCTGAGCGGGCCGCTCCAGTGATCGAGTCGGCGGTTCAATCGCTCCTAGGGGTCAGCACGGTCGAACAGCTGCGAACCGACCTACTTGCTCTTCAACGGCGCCAGAAGGTGAATCGGGAGGACAAGGCCGCACTCGAGCTGATCGCCACCATCGAAGCTCAGCTTGAGGAAAACGAGGTGGCCAGAGCAGATGCGCTTCAGCGGGTCGCCTCGGCAAAGGCTGGTCTCCTATACGAGAAGAAGGAGCTGAAGGCTGTCGAAGCTGCGTTCGCTAAGGAAGGGGGAGACCTCTTCCGCCGTCGGGCGGAGCTAGAAGCACAGAGTGCGCACGCGAAAGGTCGACTCGAAGCGGTAAGCGCGACTCTTGCCAACACCGTCGCCTCAGGACCGCTCCCACTTCTCCTCCTTAAGGATCAGCTGGAGGCACTGCGTGTGCAGGTAGCTCGAGAGGAAGATGCGGGGCGCGCGGAGCAGCTACTCGACGCACTGCACATGCGGGACAAGGAGATTCTTTCGCTACTGGGCAGCGGCATACCGGATGTTCAGCTTGAGCAGGTCACCCGGTTCATGGAAGAGGATCGTGCCCAACGCACAGCTGACGCGGGCGTTCAGAGAGTCATTCAGATGTCGATGACAGGCATTCAGCAACTGAACTCTCTTGACCAAGTCCTTAAGAGCGAATCACAGCATGCGCAAGCGCTGCTCACTGAGTCCGGAGAGCTCAGAGCGCAGCTTGACGCGTTGGATCGGCAGTTGGCCGGCGTTCCAGCAGAAGACGCGATCGCTGACCTGATCGCCCGACAGGACAAGGTCCGTCAGCGCGTGGAAGACTTCGAGAGGGAACTGCGCGCAACGGAGGAAGATCACGCCGCACGTGTCCGTGAACACACGCAGCTTCAGGCAGCCCGCGAAAAGGCATATGCCAAACGAGCTAAGGGACTGGCCGAGATCGAGCATCGCGCCCGTGTGGTTTCATACTCCGACCGCGCTCGTAATACTTTGGACAGGTTTGGCGAGCTCCTGCTGCAACGTCATATCAGTCGTTTGGAAGTCGCTGTACTAGACAGCTTCAATCGCCTAATGCGTAAGGACGGCCTGGTCAAGGACCTGCGTATCGACACTAGCAAGTTCACCTTGACCTTGATTGGCGCGGACGGTGAGGACCTCAACCCGGCACGTCTGAGCGCAGGCGAGCGGCAGCTCCTGGCGGTATCCCTCCTTTGGGGCCTAGCTCGTGTAGCTGGCAACAGGCTCCCGAGCGTCATCGATACTCCGCTGGGTCGACTGGATAGCCGGCACAGACAGAATCTTGTTGAGCGTTACTTCCCGCAAGCAAGCCACCAGGTGCTTCTGCTGTCGACAGACGAAGAGATCGATGATGGGCTGCTGCAGCGTCTCATTCCGTCGATCGCCCAGACATACACACTGGTCCACAATGACACGACGTTCACAACCACGATCGAACGCGGCTACGGATGGGGGAAGACTCGGTATGTCGCTTGACACAGTCCGCTTGTCTCAACCAGCCAAGGATCAGTTGATCAAACTTAAGCGAGTCACCGGTATAAAGAACTGGAACGTTCTGTGCCGCTGGGCCCTAGCTGTGTCTTTGCAGGACGAAACGCCCCCGTTGGTGCGCGATGTTGTCACCGACTCCAACATCGAGATGTCTTGGCGAACTTTCGCTGGAGCGCACGGGGATATCTATACGGCGTTGATTAGATCCCGCTGTGTTCGTGATGGCAGCGAACCGACGGAAGAAGCTTGCGCAAGGACTCTCGTCACTCACTTGCATCGCGGCATTGGGTATCTTGCAGGACGGCGTGACCTAAATTCTGTGGACGATCTGATAAAGGCTGTTGTCCCTTAGCTTATGAAGGGAAGTGGTCTACGCCCTGCTTCATTTCGTGAAAAGGTAGGGGGTGTTCGTCCCTGAACTAGGAAGTAGCTTGGACTGGCGATCTGAGGGTCCTTTGTGTGAACCAAGACCGCTGCCGAGATTCTCGAACGGCTCGCCGGATATTTGAACAGAATTCCTCACTCAGACTAACCAGGTAGAGCTCGTGCCGGGACGATCCGGTTTTCCTGCCAAGACATGGTCCGACACCACTACCCGTGCGGGTCAGGGATGAGCTGGGTGAGCTGTTCGCCGACGCAGAGTTCGCGGCTGCGTTCGCAGCGGAGGGTAACCCGGCTGGTCACCGGGCAGGCCGGTGTTGATCAAGGTGTTGCAGCGGGTGGAGAACCTGAGCGATCGGCAGGCCGCCGAGACCGTGCGAGCGGACCTGAGCTGGGAGGATGCCTTGGGGCTGGCGTTGGATGATCTCGGGTTCGATGCGAGTGTGCGGAGTGAGTTCCGGACCAGGGTGCTCGCCCACGGCCTAGACGAGTAAGCCCTAAGTGGGTCAGTGGTCGTAGGCGATGAGGGATCGGGTGATGGGCTGGCCGGTATGGCGGTTGTGCCAGATCGCGGCGGTCAGGGCGAGGATGCGCTGGGCGATCCTGGCCCCGACGCCGGTCGGGGTGCGGGCGCCGTGCAGTTCGAGGTCGAGCTGGCCTTTGAGGGTGTCGTTGACGGACTCGATCAGCTGGCGGATCGGCTTGAGCAGGTGCTGGCTGGGGTGTGGTGTGCGGTTGCGGTAGGACGGGCGTAGCAGTCGCACACCGCGTTCGGCCAGGTAGGTGTCCAGTTCGGCGGAGATGTAGCCCTTGTCGGCGATGATCAGGAGATCGGGCCGCTCGGTGAGCAGGACCGGGTCGTGCTCGCAGATGGACATCAGCACCTGGCGTTCGTCGATGTTCGGGCTGGCCAGTGCCCAGGTGATGGGCAGCCCTGCTGGGGTGCAGATCAGATGCAGTCGCAGGCCCCAGAACCAGCGGGAGTGTGAGCGGCAGTAGCCGTAGCCGGCCCAGCCCGCCAGTTCGGAACGGGTGGCGGTCGGACGGGAGCGACCGCATTCGACCGGGGTGGAGTCGATGATCCACAGCGGGTCGTGCCACAGGTCGGTATCGGCTGCCAGAGCGCGGATGGCACGTTTTGAGTAGGGGTAGGGCGTGGTGCAGGCGTTTGTTGTAGCCGGATTGGCCGGGCAGGTATGGGAAGGCGCCGGGCAGGTGTGCGGGCACGTAGCGGAGCCAGCGGGTCTGGGAGCGGACCCCGAGCAGGACTTGAGCCACTGCCAGGGTCAGGAGCTCAGCGTCGGTCAGCCGCGGTGGTCGGCCGGATCGCGGTGAGTCCTTCAGCCAGTCGTCGATTGCCACGTACAGTGCGGTGAGAAGGGTGTTGAGGTCGTTGGTCACACATCGATCCTCGACACCCTTCGCCATTCCCGCTCTGGCATGACAGCGACTTAGGACTTACTCGTCTAGATGGTTGATTCCAAGGGCTGAGGTTCGTTGATCGGCTGCGGGCATGCAGCGAGGGTGTCCAAGATCTGTTTGTGACGACAGAACTGAACAC
>NZ_JACHIN010000017.1 GCF_014203235.1 Nonomuraea endophytica
ACACCCGGTTACATTCCGAACCCGGAAGTTAAGCTTCTCAGCGCCGATGGTACTGCACTCGGGAGGGTGTGGGAGAGTAGGTCACCGCCGCACAATATTTCATGGAGAAGGGGTCCGACCACTGGTCGGACCCCTTTTTCGCGTTCCCCAGACTTCGCGTCGACCAGGCAGTCGCGGTCGTCTTGGCGTTGACCGGCCCGTTGGTCGGCCTCCCCGGCTGTTTTGTCATCGAGGGCTGTTCCACCCCGGCTGGTTTGTTATTGAGGGCTCTTCCACGTTGTTGGGATGGCCCTTTCTTGCGTTAAGGAGTTGCTGCTGTGTTGAGGAGGGGCTCTATGCGGAACGGGATCTGGGTGGAGAGGGCGATGGTGGAGTCGGTGCGCTGAACGGCGGGGGAGGCCAGGACTGTGGCGATGATCTCCTGAAGGTGCTCAGTGCTTTTCGCCACCACGCGGCACAACAGGTCGTGCTGGCCGCTGGTGCCGTGGACCTCCAGGATCTCCGGGATCGTGTGTAGGGCCTCCACGGACTCGGTCAGCCGGCCCTGGGCTATCTGGAGCCAGACGAACGCCAGGATCGGGTAGCCGACCCTGGCGGGTTCGACCGTGGGGCCGAAGTCCGTGATCACGCCGCGGGTCGTCAGTTTTTCCACGCGGGCCTGGACGGTTCCTCTGGCGACCCCCAGGAGGCGGGCCAGTTCGGTCAGGCCTATGCGGGGGTGTGCCCGCATGGTCGTCAGCAGGCGGGCGTCCAGTTCGTCCATGCGTCTACCCCTGTGCGATTCGACCAGGGATCGAGGCTGTCCCTGTATGAAGCGGAGCCTATCGGGGATTGGGCTATGCGGTTCGCCTACTGACGGCCCATCCTCATCGCTGTGCGGATTGACTAGCTTTTGGGGGTATCGGCGGGCGATGTGGGGCGGATCGTGCAGTCCAACTGCTCGCTCTTGCCAGCGAATCAGGAAATTGCTGTCATGTGCACATGTTCGAGGAAGCACAGTACTTCGCCCCGGTCGAGACGCAGGGGGATGGCTCGGTCGTGGTCGAGCTTTCGCAGTCGCATCCGGGGTTCGCCGATCCGGTCTACCGGACGCGGCGTAACGCTATCGCGGGGTTGGCCGTGAACTACCAGCGTGGGATGCCGATTCCGGCCGCTGAGTACACCGAGGAAGAGCACGGGATCTGGGCGCTGGTGGCGGGGGAGCTGGCTGTTAAGCACAAGCGCTACGCCACTGAGGAGTATCTGGAGGGAGCTGCTCGGCTCGGCCTGCCGTACGAGCGGATTCCGCAGTTGGAGGAAGTGAGTGAGCTGCTGGAGCCGCTCACCGGGTTTCGGTATCTTCCGGCCGCGGGGCTGGTGCCCTTGCGGGAGTTCTATGGGGTGCTGGCCGATGGGCTGTTCCACTCCACTCAGTACATTCGCCATCATTCCGTGCCGTTCTACACGCCTGAGCCTGATGTCATCCATGAGGTGATCGGGCATGCCAACGCGCTGGCGCACGATCGGTTCGCGGCGCTCTACCGGCTGGCGGGGGATGCCGCGCGGCGGGTCGAGGGGGCTGAGGCGCTGGAGTTCGTGTCGAAGGTCTTCTGGTTCACGATGGAGTTCGGCGTGATGGCGGAGCGGGACGAACTGCGCGCCTACGGGGCGGGGATTCTGTCGTCCTATGGGGAGATCGAGGAGTTCCGCGGGATGCAGATCCGGCCGCTCGATCTGCGGGACATGGGACAGACGGAGTACGACATCACGAAGTACCAGGATGTCCTGTTCCGGGCGGAGTCCATGCGGCATCTGGAGGACGTGGTCGGGGAGTTCTGGGCCACCTGCGACGACGACTCGATCGCGAAACTTACCCACGTCTAGCAGTCCCCGTGATTTATCACGATAATGCGTGACAAATCACGGGGGAGGGCAGGGCACGTGTGGTGGAGGGTGTTCGCGGCCTCCACACTCGTCCTGCCCACCAGCCTGTACGGCCTGCCGCCCGTCCACCAAGAGTCACCCGCTCCACACCCACACCCGGCCCAAGCAGCCCCACTGATCGGCCCCACCCGCCCAACCACCCAAGACGACCCCGGCACACCTCCACCAGGCGGAACCCACCGGGCCCAGGCCATGCCTCCCCCTGACGGAAGCCGAGCGGCCCAGGCCGTGCCTCCACCAGACGGAACGCACCCGGCCCAGAGCACGCCTCCGCCGGCCCAGGCCATGCCGCTGCCGAGTGGAAGCCGAGCGGCCCCAGCCTCGCCGTCACCTGGCGGAAGCCGAGCGGCCCAGACGACGCCGCCGGGCGGAACCCGCCAGGCCCAGGCCATGCCGCTGTCGGGTGGAACGCGCCCGGCTCAAGCGCCGTCTTCGCCGGGCGGAACCCGGGCAATACAGGCCACGCCGCCGCCCAAGGAAGGCACGGACGCGCAGGAGCCCAAGCCGCCCGCGTTCAACCCCAAGGCGATCACCAAGCGGCTGAACCGCTACCTGGCCGGCCGTCCGGGCCCGGTCACCGCCACCGTCAAGGACCTGGCCACCGGCCGCGTCTACCGCTACCACAAGGGCGAGCGCCTCATCACCGCCAGCACCGCCAAGGCGCTCATCCTGATGGCCCTGCTCCGCAAGACCCCGTGGCGCAAGCTGGACAAAGCCACCCGCCACGACGCCGAGATCATGATCCGCCACAGCGACAACCACGCGGCCGACCGGCTCTGGACACGTATCGGCGGCGCCGCGGGCTTCACCAAGGCGGCGAGGAAGTTCGGGCTGCGGCACACGAGCGGCGTCGCCGGCGACTGCCTCGACCTGTATTGCTGGGGCATCACCAGGACCTCGGCCGACGACCAGGTCAAGCTCATGAACGCGCTGGTGTCGAAGAAGAGCCCACTCCCGGAGAAGGAGCGCGAGCGAGTGCTCAAGCTGATGGGCTCGGTGGCCGACGGCCAGAACTGGGGCGTGAGCGCGGGCGCGTGCAAGGGCCGGCGGACAGCGCTGAAGAACGGCTGGCTCAAGCGGGTCTCCACCGAGCGCTGGGCCGTGGTCAGCGTTGGCCTGATCGACAGAAGGTACGCGGTGGCGGTCCTGACCGAGGGCAGCCCGCAGGTGGGCGACGGCATCGCCATGGTCGAAGGCGTCGTCACCCGGATCCTGCGATCCTTCCGCACGTGCTAAGAAGCACAGGAAGCACAGGAAGGATGTGCGCTAAGGCGTCACCAGGCGATAGCCCACACCCCTGACCGTCTGGATGAGCTGGTCGTCCTCGTCGCCGAGCCGCGCGCGCAGCCGTTTGACGTGGACGGCGATGGTGTTGGTGGACGTGGCGTCGGTGGCGTTCCACACGTGCCGCATGATCTGCTCGCGGGTGACCGTGCGGTCGGCGTTGCGCATCAGGTAGTGCAGCAGCTCGAACTCACGCAGCGGCAGGTGTACGGCTCGCCCGCCCACCCGCACCTGGTAGGCGCGTACGTCGAGCTCCACTTCACCCACGCGCAGCAGCGTGCGTGACTCCGGAGAGGCGGCCTGCACGAACGGGAGCAACTCCAGCACCCGGTACGGCCGGGCCACACAGGCCGCCGCTCCCGCCGCCAGAGCTTGCACCGCTTGCTCGGCATGCCCGTCGCCGACGCCGAGCAGTACGGGAACGGCTCGCGTCAGCCGTACTGCTCGCACGAACTCCACGGCGCTGATGACCGGCAGGGTCGCCGAGACCAGCACAACATCGGGCCTGAGAGCTCCGGCTTGGAGCAACGCCTGCGCTCCGTCGCTGACTCCGGCGACGGTCACGCCCTCGCGTTCGAGCGCGGTGGCCAGCTCCTGGACGATGCTCTCGTCGGGATCGGCCACCAGCAGCACGGGCGCCGTACGAGTGTCCCCGTGCACCTCGGATGCCGTCTGCTGGTGGGCCATCAGCCGAATCGTCCGGTGATGTAGTCCTCGGTGCGCTTGTCGGAGGGGTTGGTGAAGATTCGACTGGTCTCGTCAAATTCCACCAGGCGGCCGTGCCGTACGCTCTGCTCGTCCACTTCGGCGGTGAAGAACGCCGTGCGGTCGGACACGCGTGCGGCCTGCTGCATGTTGTGCGTCACGATCACGATCGTGTAGTCGCGCGACAGCTCCTGCATCAAGTCCTCGATCTTGGTGGTGGCGATCGGGTCGAGGGCGGAGCAGGGCTCGTCCATGAGGATGACCTCGGGCCTGACCGCGATCGCGCGGGCGATGCACAGTCGCTGCTGCTGGCCACCGGACAGGGACAGGGCGTTCTGCTTGAGCTTGTCCTTGACCTCGTCCCAGAGGGCGGCCTGGGTGAGCGCCTGCTCGACCAGGTCGTCCATCTTGCCCTTCATGCCGTTGACGCGGGGGCCGTAGGCGATGTTGTCGTAGATCGACTTGGGGAAGGGGTTCGGCTTCTGGAAGACCATGCCGATCCGGCGGCGTACCTCGATGGGGTCGACGTGGTCGCCGTAGAGGTCCTCGCCGTGGTACATGATCGAACCGGCGGCGCGGGCGCCCGGGATGAGGTCGTTCATCCGGTTGAAGCAGCGCAGCACCGTGGACTTGCCGCAGCCGGACGGGCCGATCATGGCGGTGATCTCGCGGTTGCCGATGGTCAGGTCGACGCCGCGGACGGCCTCGTAGTCGCCGTAGAAGACGCTGAGATTCGAAACGGTGAACACCGGGTCCAGGGCCTCGATGTTCCGGGGGGCCTCCGGCCCGCGAACAGTGATGTTCGGCATGATCTCGGTCATTTCTTCCTTACCACCGCTTCTGGTAGCGGTTACGGAGCCAGATGGCCACTGAGTTCATCAGCAGCAGGATCGCGAGCAGGACCACGATGGCCGCCGCTCCGACGACCTGGACCTCGGGACGAGAGTTGGTGATCAGGTTGTAGATCTGCACCGGCAGGACGGAGAAGCTGCTGTCCAGCCCATCGGGGTTGAAGCGAACCAGAGTCGCCGCCCCGAGCAGCAGGAACGGCGCCGCCTCGCCGATCGCGCGAGACAGCGCCAGGATGGAACCGGTCGCGATGCCGGGCACCGAAGCCGGCAGCACCTGCCGCCAGATCGTCTGCCACTGCGTGGCGCCGAGGGCCAGCGAGCCCTCGCGGATGGACGGCGGCACCGACTTGATCGCCTCGCGGGCGGCGATGATCACAATGGGGAGCACCAGGAGCGACAGCGTGATCGCACCGGTGATCACACTCGGGCCGAGGCCGAAGCCGCGGGAGATGACGCCGAGACCGAGGATGCCGTAGACGATCGAGGGGACCGCCGCCAGGTTGGCGATGTTCAGCTCGATCAGCCGGTTGTACCACTTGGTCTTGTCGGCGTACTCCTCCAGGTAGACCGCGGCGAGCACACCCGTGGGCAGAGCCATGAGCGCGGTCAGCGCGACCACCCAGAGCGTGCCCATGATGCCCGAGAGCACACCGGCCGTCGCGGCGTTGACCGCGCGCAGCGACGGGAAGTTCTGGATGAGGTTCAGGTCGAGGCGGCTCCAGCCCTGTGTCACCACGTAGACGAGCAGGACCACCAGGAAGATCATGGCGATGGCCAGGCTGGCGAGCAGCGCGATCCGGAACAGGTGTTCCTTGAGCGGCCTGCCCTGGCTGGCCAGCCGTACGGTCGAGGCAGGTGTGGACAGGATTGCCATCAGTCGTACACCTCGCGGTACTTCTGCACCATCCGGGCGCTGAACCAGTTCATCACGAAGGTGATGATGAACAGCAGCGAACCCACGGCGAAGATCGTCTTGTAGGGGATCGAGCCGGTGGAGAGGTCGCCGGCGCCGGCCTGGGCGATGAAGGCGGCCATGGTGGCCATCTCGTTCGTCGGGTCGAAGGTGAAGATCGACTTGAACCCGCCCGCGACCGCCACGATCATCGTCTCGCCCGCTGCCCGGGAGACCGCGAGGATGATCGCGGCCACGATGCCGGAGAACGCGGCGGGCACCACGACGCGGATCGAGGTCAGCATCTTCGAGGCGCCCAGCGCGAAGGAGCCTTCACGCAGGCCGTTCGGCACCGCCGCCATAGAGTCCTCGGAGAGGGAGGCGACGATCGGGATGATCATGATGCCGACGAGGAGGCCGGCGGAGAGCGCGTTCTTCGCTTCCAGGTTCAGGAAGGGGAAGATGTCCTTCAGCAGCGGAGTGAGGAAGGACAGCGCGAAGTAGCCGAAGACGACGGTCGGCACGCCGGCCAGGATCTCGAGCACCGGCTTGAAGAACTTGCGCACGCCGGGCTTGGCGTACTCCGACAGGTAGATCGCCGCGGCCAGGCCCAGCGGCACCGCCACGATGATGGCGATGAGCGTGATCTCCAGCGTCGCCACGACGATCGGCCAGACGCCGAACGTGGCGGGCTTGATCAGCGGACCCCAGTTGGTCGAGCCGAAGAACTGGCCGATGCTGACCGCCTGGAAGAACTCGATCGTGGGCTCGACCAGCGAGTAGATGATGCCGACCGTGGTCGCGATGGAGACCAGCGCCGCCGCCAGAAGCAGCGCCTTGATGATCGCCTCTCCGTAACGCGGGCGCGACCGCGCCAGGGACCTTCCGGTCCCCGGTGCGGTCGCCGGGTGCTGAGCAGCCATCAGCCCGCCTTCAGCGCCGTGATGTCGCTCTTGAGCTTGGCCTCCTGCTCGGCGTTGAGCGGGATGAACTTCGCCTCCTTGGCCAGCGAGCCGATGTTGGCGCTCAGGTAGTCGAGGAAGGCGGCGACCTCAGGCCGCTTCACGGCCGTGGTCGACGGGTAGACGAACAGGGAGCGAGCCAGCGGGGTGTACTTGCCACCCTGGGCCGCCTCCACGCTCGGGGCGACGCAGCCGCTGCCGGAGTCGACCTCGACGGCGGTCAGCTTGTCCATGTTCTCTTCGTAGTAGGTGAACCCGAAGTAGCCCAGGCCACCCTTGGCGCCGGCGACGCCGTTGACGATGTCGTTGTCGTTCTCGGAGGGGCTGTAGTCCTTGCGGCTCGCGCCCTCCTCACCGTTGATCTCGTCGGTGAAGTAGTCGAACGTGCCGGAGTCGGCGCCGGGGCCGTAGAGCTTCAGCGGCTCAGCGGGGAACTTGGCGTCGACGTCCTTCCAGGTCTTGACCTTGCCCTCGGCGGCGGGCTCCCACATCTTCTTGAGCTGCGCCGTGGTCAGGCACTTGGCCCAGGTGTTCTCCTTGGGCACCACGACGGTCAGGGCGTCGGTGGCCACCGTCAGTTCGGTGAACTTGATGCCCTTGCCCTCGCAGAGGGTCTTCTCCTCGTCCTTGATCGGGCGGGAGGCGTTGGAGATGTCGGTCTCGCCGGCGCAGAACTTCTCGAAGCCACCACCGGTGCCCGAGGTGCCGACCGGAACCTTGACCTGCGGCTGCTCCTCGCCGAACGCCTCGCTCGCAACCGAGATGAGCGGGGCGACGGTGCTGGAACCGTCGATCTTGATCTCGCCGCTCAGACCCGCGGCGGGCTCGGAGGCGCCGGCCGAAGAGGGGGCGGAGGCCTCGGGGCTGGTGGCCGCACTGTTACCGCCGCCGCCACAGGCCGCCGCGAGGGAAACGACGAAGGCGGCCGTCGCCACCGCGCTGAGGCGGCGCTGTCCACTGGTCACGGTTTGTGTCCTTCTCGTATGGAGATCCTTGCTTGCTACGTGACTGATAAAACTGGGGGAAAGTGAACGGAAATGAAACGAGTCGTGACCGGCGACGGAAGTCGTGCCTCGCCTCGTGTGAATAGCTCTTCAAGCGGCATGCTTGACCCCATGACCTATCGCGTATGCCTGGTGTGCATGGGAAACATCTGTCGCTCGCCTATGGCCGAGGTGGTCCTGCGGGCCACGCTGGCCGAGCACGGACTGGACGAGGTGCAGGTGGACAGCGCCGGCACCGGCGACTGGCACGTCGGCGGGCCCATGGACCAGCGGGCCGCGCAGACGCTGGCCGAGCACGGCTACGACGGCTCTGCCCATCGGGCCAGGCAGTTCACCGGGGATTGGTTCGCCCGTTATGACCTGGTGCTGGCCATGGACACGGCCAACCTGCGGACGCTCAGGCGGCTCGCGCCGGCCGGGCAGGAGGTCAGGTTGTTCCGCTCGTTCGACCCGTCCGCGCCGGCGGAGGCGGAGGTGCCCGACCCCTACTACGGCGGTCAGGATGGCTTCGACGAGGTGTTGCGGCAGGTCAAGGCGGCTTCGGAGGGTCTTGCCAAGCACTTGGCCGACGAGCTCCGGTGAAGGTGGTCGAGCGGCTCGGCTCCTCGCACGGATGGCGGCTGGAGCGGGGTTTTCTGGCTGACGGGCGCGAGGTCTTCGCCAAGTCCGGAGTTGTTTCCCCTTTGTTCACTTCCGAGGCGGCCGGACTGCGGTGGCTGGGCGAGGTGATGGACGTGCCCGAGGTCGTCGAGGCGGGCGCGGACCGGCTGGTGCTGTCGTGGGTGCCGACCGAGCCGCCCACTCCGGTCGCGGCCGAGCGTTTCGGGCGGAAGCTGGCGCGGATGCACCGCGCCGGGGCCGACGCTTTCGGCGCGCCGTGGCCGGGGTTCATCGCCGAGCTCCCGATGGACAACTCGCCCGCGCCCGACTGGCCCGCCTTCTACGCCTCGCGGCGCGTTCTTCCCTTTGTACGGCAGGCCGCCGCGTTGACCGCCGGGGATCGGGACCGGGTGGAGCAGGCCGCGGCTATTTTTCCGGAAATTTCCGGGCCTGAGGAGCCGCCGGCGCGGATCCACGGCGACCTGTGGAGCGGGAACGTGCTGTGGTCCGGCGGGACCGGGGTGCTCATCGACCCGGCGGCGCATGGTGGGCATCGGGAGAGCGATCTGGCCATGCTGGGGTTGTTCGGCGTGCCGTACCTGGACCGGATTCTTGGGGCTTATCAGGAGGAGCACCCGCTCGCGGACGGATGGCGCGAACGGGTACCCCTGCACCAGTTGCATCCGCTGCTGGTGCATGTCGTGCTTTTTGGCGAGAGCTACCGGGGGCAGCTCATGCGCGCGGTGGACCGGGTTCTGGGCCTCAGGCGTTGAGGTGGTTCAGGACCGTGTCGTGGAGCGCGCCATTCGTGCACACGAGGCTGCCGCCTTCGAGGCTGGGCGCGCCGGCGACGTCGCTCCACCGCCCGCCGGCCTCCTCGACGATCACCGTGAGCGCCGCCATGTCCCACGGCGACAGCTCCGGCTCGGCCGACAGGTCGACGGCGCCCTCGGCGACCATCATGTGTGACCAGAAGTCGCCATACGCCCTGGTGCGCCAGCAGGCGCGGTTCAGGTCCAGGAAGTTGTTGAGCTTGCCCTGCTTCTCCCAGCCGCCGAAGCTGGAGTAGGAGAACGAGGCGTCGCCCAGATCGGTCACCGCCGACACCCGCATGCGGCTGGCCTTGGTGAGGCTCTTGCCGGTCCAGGCGCCGCCGTCCTTGGCCGCCCACCAGCGCCGGCCGAGCGCGGGCGCCGAGACGAGCCCGACGACCACCTCGCCGTGGTCCATGAGCGCGATGAGCGTGGCCCAGACGGGCACGCCGCGCACGTAGTTCTTGGTCCCGTCGATCGGGTCGATGATCCACGACCGGGCGCCCCAGCCGGTCCGCCCGAACTCCTCGCCCACCACGGCGTCGCGCGGACGCGCCCGCCGCAGCGTGCCGCGGATCGCCTCCTCGACCGCCCGGTCGGCGTCGCTGACCGGCGTGAGGTCCGGCTTGGTGTCGACCTTGAGATCGACCGCCTTGAACCGCCGCAGGGTCATGTCATCGGCGGCGTCCGCCATGACGTGCGCGAGGCGTAGATCGTCGTTGTAACCCGTCACGATGAGCCACGCTACCGTGCCGGGCACACGCCGCATCAGAGGCCGATTCCCCCTTTCTTACTGACATTCCCCACCATTTGCCGCAACTCTGGACGTGGCTTTGGGTGTTACTGGTGAGTAGCATTGCGGCATGTCTTTTGATGTGGGCGCTTTCATGCTCCAGACCGTGCCGTTCGCGAACACCCTCGGGGTCGTCTTCGACAAGGTGAGCGACGGGTACGCCCTGTGTCGCCTGCCGGACCGCGCCGACCTGCACAACCATGTGGCGGGACCGCATGCCGGAGCCCTGTTCACGCTGGCCGAGTCGGCGTCCGGGGCGGCCATGCTGTCGGCGCTGGGTGACCAGTTGTCGCGTGCGGTGCCGTTGGCCACCGGGGCGACCGTTCGCTATCGGAAGCTGGCCATGGGCGAGGTGACTGCCGAGGCGCGTCTTCAGGTCGAACGGGCCGAGGTGGTGGGGCGGTTGGACGCGGGGGAGCGGCCGGAGTTCGAGGTGGCGGTGGAGCTCAAGAACGCTGAGGGCGTCCTGGTCAGCGAGATGACCGTCTCCTGGACCCTCCGCCCCAACCGCTGACCCCTTGTGAGCCCCACTCGCCAGCCACGGCTGTGAGGCACAGCCCCGACACTCCTTGAGCCCCCACCCGCGACATTCCTTCGGCCCCACACGCTTCTAGGCCCATCCGGCACCCCCACTCCGTCGGCACCATTGACCCCTACTCGCCGACACGCGTTCAGATGGCACAACTGTCCTCGCCCCTTGAGCCCACGGACCCCGCTGCATGCAGCTGGTCGCTGGGCCCCGAGGCGCCAGCCAGGCGAGCTGACACCCGGGGCACTATCCAGGCGACGGCGAACTGCGGGTGCTTGGACAGGCGTGGTTGGTCGGGGCGTTTACGGGAGGGTGAGGATGGCCTTGCCGCGGACTTCGCGCGACAGCAGGGCGTTCGCCGCGACGGTGGCCTGGTCCCAGGGGCCGCGCCAGCCGATCTCGACCTCCAGCTCGCCCCGCTCCAGGAGCGTGAGGAGGTGGGCGAGGTCGGGGCCGAAGGGCGTGCTCACGTTGAAGTTCTCGATCCGGCCGCGTGCCGAGGCCGAGCCCGCGCGCTCGAAGTCGATCAGCGTCTGCTGTTTCGCGGCCCGGCCGATGGCCTGGACGACGCCGTCGTCCTCCAGCCGGTAGAACGCCTCGGCCAACTGCTGTCCGCCTACGGTGTCCAGCACGCCGTACACGCGGTCGGTCAGGTCTGTTGGGCCGCTGACGATCTCGGCGGCGCCCAGCGCGCGCAGGCCCTCCGCACGGGCCGGGCTGCTCGCCGACGCGATCACCCGCGCACCCTCACGAGCGGCAAGTTGTACGGCGAAGCGCCCCACCCCACCCGAAGCCCCGGTAACCAGCACCCGCCGCCCAGCGATCGGCCCAAACCGCCGCACGGCCTGCAACGCCGTCACCCCCGCCACCGGCAACGCCGCAGCCACCCCCAAATCCACAGATTCGGGAACCACCGCGAGCTCAGCGGTGTCCACGGCCCGCAACTCCGCCCAGGCCCCCGACCACCCAAAGCTCACTACCCGAGTGCCGACCGACGGCCCCGACCCATCAGCGGCCGCCTGCACAACCACACCCGCGGCATCCCACCCCGGCACCCGCCTCGACTGAGGATCGTGATAGGCCACCTCCCCGAAGTTGAGCGACACCGCCGAAACCCGAACAAGCACCTGAGAAGCGGTGGGAACAGGCTCGGAGACGGTGGCGATGGACAGTTCCGGATCGAAAATCAGTGCTTTCATCATGCCGAGAACCCTGCCACCCACCCCTCACGACCCACGCACACCCCACGCACGACCCGCCCAACCACCCACCCAGCCAACGACCCACCCACGTGCGACCCACCCACGCGCGCGACCCGTCCACCTACCCCGCCTGCACGACCCGCCCAACCGACCAACCAACCACCCACGTGCGACCCACCCACCCGCACGACCCGCCGCCCCGTCCAACCATCCACCCCACGCGCGATCGCCCTAGCTCTAGCCCACAGGTGACCGCCCGAGCCCTGGCCCACACCTTGGGCGGCCCGTGCACCATGGGCCGACCGTGTCCACATCGTCGGCCGACTGACGCCCCCACGCCCTCGGCCGCCGCCCCATTGCCGCTCCGCCCTCGGTCCGGGATGGGGGAGTTACTCGGTGGACGGTTCGGGGTCGCGGGTGGCGAGGAGGCGGCGGAGGCTGTCGAGGCGGGCCGGGTCGGCGTGGCCGTCGGCGACCCAGGCGTCGAGCGCGCAGTCGGGGCCGCGGTGGGTGCAGCCCTTGGGGCAGTTGACGGTGCCCTCGATCAGGTCAGGGAACCCGGCCAGTACGGTCTCCACCGAAATGTGGGCCAGGCCGAAGCTGCGTACGCCGGGCGTGTCGATGATCCAGCCGCCCTCGGGCAGTTCCAGTGCCACGGCGGAGGTGGAGGTGTGGCGGCCGCGGCCGGTCACCGCGTTCACATGGGAGACGGCCCGGTTGGCGTCCGGTACCAGAGCGTTGACCAGGGTGGACTTGCCCACACCTGAATGGCCCACCAGCACGCTGATCCGGCCGGTCAGGTGATCGCGGAGTCCCTCCAGCGAGCCGCCCTTGTGGACGACGACGTGGGGGACGCCCAGCGGTTCGTACAGGGAGAGCAACTCGTCCGGCGGCGCCAGGTCGGACTTGGTCAGGCACAGCAGCGTCTCGATGTCGGCGTCGAAGGCCGCCACCAGCATGCGATCGATCATGCGCGGCCGTGGTGGCGGCTCGGCCAGGGCGGTCACGATGACCAGCTGGTCGGCGTTGGCCACGACCGGGCGCTCGATGCCGTCGGTGTCATCGGTGTCGTCGGCGGAACGGCGCAGCATCGAGGTACGGGGTTCGACGCGGACGATACGGGCAAGGGTGTCGGGTTCGCCGGAGACATCACCGACGATCGCCACCCGGTCGCCCACGACGATGCCCTTGCGCCCGAGCTCGCGCGCCTTCATCGCCACCACCAGGCGGCGAACGGGCTTGGCCTTCTTACGGCTTCGACCCCCGGACGGGGTGGCTACCGCCTCTACCAGCGTCGTGTAGCGGCCCCGGTCGACGGCGACCACGAAGCCCTCGACCGCGTCCTCATGGGCAGGACGAATCCGGGTCCTC
Organism: Nonomuraea endophytica; assembly: GCF_014203235.1. Taxonomy (GTDB): domain Bacteria; phylum Actinomycetota; class Actinomycetes; order Streptosporangiales; family Streptosporangiaceae; genus Nonomuraea; species Nonomuraea endophytica. Next base: position 12,929 of record NZ_JACHIN010000017.1, read on the forward strand.
GGCCGCGAACCCTTGCCCGGCCTGACCCTGACGTCGTCCTCGTCGTATTCCCGCCGCTTCAGCGGTCTTCTCCCCCTAGCATCTCCCCCCACATGCGGGTGAACTCCGGAAGGGTCTTACCCGTTGTCGCGATGTTCTCCACTTCGACGCCGGGCACCGCCAGCCCGATGACCGCTCCGGCGGTGGCCATGCGGTGGTCGGCGTAGCTGTGGAAGACACCGCCGTGGAGGGCACGCGGGCGTACGATCAGGCCGTCGTCGGTCTCCTCCGCGTCGCCGCCCAGGCGGTTGATCTCGGTGACGAGCGCCTCGATGCGGTCGGTCTCGTGGCCCCGGATGTGGGCGATACCGCGCAGCCTGCTCGGCGTGGTGGCCAGGGCGGCCAGCGCGGCGATGGTGGGCGTCAGCTCGGACACGTCCCGCAGATCAGCGTCAATGCCCACGATCTCCCCGCCACCAGCCCCCGCGCTGGTCCCGGTGCCAGGCCCGATCCCCGCGCTGGTGTCTGTGCCGCCCCGGATGCTTGCGCCGGTGCCGATGTCTGCGCCAGTCCCGGTGCCGAGGTCAGTGTCTGTACCAGTGGGGGTGCCTGCCGCAGCGCCTGTGCGGGGGCTGGTGAGGGTGAGGTTGGCCGTGCCGTCGCCGGTTGGCGTCAGTTCGATGGTGGCGCCCATCCGGGTGAGCAGGTCGCGCAGGACGTCGCCCGGCTGGGTGGTGTTCAGGGGCCATTCGGGGATGGTGACCGAGCCGCCCGCGACCATGGCGGCGGCCAGGAACGGTGCCGCGTTGGACAGGTCGGGCTCGACCGTCGTCTCCCGTGCGGCGATCGGGCCTGGGGCGACTCGCCACACGTCCGGTTCTGTGTCGTCGACGCTCACTCCCGCTGCCCTGAGCATCTGGACCGTCATGAGGATGTGGGGCTGTGAGGGGACCGGCGGGCCCGCGTGCCTGATCGTGACGCCCTTTTCGAAGCGGGCGGCCGCCAGCAGCAGTCCTGAGACGAACTGGGATGAACCCGACGCGTCTATCGTCACCTCGCCGCCGCTCAGCGGGCCTCGGATGGTGAACGGCAGCGCGTCGTTGTCGATCGTCGCCCCCAGGGCGCGCAGCGCGTCCAGGATCGGGCCCATCGGGCGCTTGCGGGCGTGGGCGTCGCCGTCGAAGCGCACCTCGCCGTCTGCCAGCGCAGCCATCGGGGGCACGAACCGCATCACCGTGCCGGCCAGGCCGACGTCGATGCTCGCGCCGCCGGTGATGGGGCCGGGGGTTACGCGCCAGTCGATGCCCGCGGGGGTTTCGGCTATCGCCTCGAAGCCCGCTCCCAGCGCGCGCAGGGCCGCCACCATGAGGTCTGCGTCGCGGCTGCGCAGTGCCTGGCGGACCACGCCTGGACCATCGGCCAGCGCGGCCAGCAGGAGCGCGCGGTTGGTCACCGACTTGGAACCGGGCAGGGCGACGATGGCCGTGACGGGAGCGGTCGCGACCGGGGCTGGCCAGTGCTGAGCGGGCATGGTCAAAGACTACTGGCAGCCGGTACGGCAGGCCGCAGCCTGTGGATGGAGGCACGGACGCCGGGAGGGTCTGTGGACAACCCCGCCAGACAGCTTTGGTGCCCCCCGCCAGACAGCGCTGGTGCCCGGAGCCCCCCGGACCCAGGACACACGAACCTGAACACGCGTGCAGGGACACGGGACCCTCTGGGACACGTGGAGGTGGGGGCAGGGGCGGGTTGGTGTGGGGGTGCGGGGGAGGTGGGACAGCCAGGGCGCAGAGGCCGGGAGGAAGGCGAGACGGGAGGAAGGCGTCGCGGGAGGCGGGACTGCGGCAGGGGAGGAGGGATGGCGGAGGTGGGGAGGCAGGGCTGAGGAGGCAGGCAGGGGAGGTGGGGCATCCGCAGGCAGGGGGTGAGGCCGTGGGGGTGCGGTGGTGGGGATGCGGCGGTGGGGGTGGGGGGTCGGGAGACAAGGGGTGAGGAGGCAGGCAGCGGAGATAGGGAGGCGGGGCACCAGGAGGCGGAGATGAGGGGGCAGGGGGTGGGGAGGCGGGACAGCGACAGGGGAACCCCTAGGACGCGCGGAGGTGGCGGAGACAGGGGGCGGGTTGGTGTGGGAGCGGGGAGGTGGGACAGCAAGGGTGCGGAGATGGGGAGGCGGGCGAGGCCGGAGGAAGGCGTGGGGAATGGCGGGACAGCGGTAGGGGAGGAGGGATCGCGGAGGTGAGGAGGCAGGCAGGGGAGGCGGGGGTGGGGGTTCTGGAAAAAGTGGGATGAGGGCGGCAGGTAGGTAAGGCTGGACGTGGCAGGGTGGGGTTATGTGCGGTAGATATGCCTCGGCGCGGAAGAAGCACGAGCTGCTGGAGGAGTTCCAGGTCGAGCTCGACGCCGAGCCCGACAAGGAGCTGAGCCCCGACTACAACGTGGCCCCCACCAAGCAGGTCTACGCGGTCCTGAGCCGCGTGCCCGAGGAGGCCGAGCGCGCCGTCAGGCAGTTGCGGGTGGTCAAGTGGGGTCTGGTGCCCGTGTGGGCGAAGGACCCGTCCGTGGGTTCCCGGATGATCAACGCGCGGGCCGAGACGCTGGCGGAGAAGCTGGCCTACAAGCAGGCGTTCGCCAAGCGGCGCTGCCTGATCCCGGCTGACGGGTACTTCGAGTGGATGCCGGTAGAGGGCGACAAAAAGAAGAAGCAGCCCTACTTCATCCATCCCGAGGACGGCGGGGTGCTGGCGATGGCCGGGCTGTACGAGTTCTGGAAGGACAAGACCCGCGCGGACGACGACCCGCTGAAGTGGCTGGTCACCTGCACGGTCATCACGACGGACGCCGAGGACGACCTCGGTCATATCCATGACCGGATGCCGATGATGATCGAGCGGGAGCGGTGGGCGGAGTGGCTCGACCCCAAGCTCACCGACACCTCGACAGCCCAGGGGTTGTTGATCCCGGCGCAGTCGGGCCGGCTGGTTGCGTACCCGGTGTCCACAGATGTGAACAATGTCCGGAACAACGGGCCCGACCTCATCAAACCCCTGCCTGACCCGGAAGAAAGCGGACTTTTCTAGAAGGTGTAAGAACCGCGCCAAGTGGGCATCCGGTGGAAAAGCGATGCGACCGTTCACTCGGTGTCACCGCCGATTTCACCCCCTATTTGCGCAGGGCGGGACCACCGGGGAGTCTCGCCAGGCTCCCCTCACCTGCCCGGAGGTGCGGATTCGTGGACCACACGACCGCTCGTGAACGCCTGGACAGCATGCTCGCCGAGCTCGACCGCTCCATCAGGGTTCTGACCGGCGAGCCCGTCGCCGTGCGTGAGCGTTCGGCGGCCGACGCCGGGTCCGACCTCACCGAGGCCGATCGCGCCCAGGCCATGCTCGACGTGGCCGTCGCGCAGCGCCGCGCCGTCGTGAACGCGCTCAGGCGCATCGACGACGGCGTCTACGGCGAATGCGTCGACTGCGGCAAACCGGTCCCGGAGGGCCGCCTGGAGGCCCGCCCAGAGGCCGCCCGCTGCGTGCAGTGCCAGTCGAAGCAGGAGCGGCGCCGCTAGGACTTGCGGGCGCTGGCGACCAGGTGGATGCCGACGGTGTCGTCGTCGTCGGGGTGCGCTTCCAGTTCGGTACGCACCAGCCAGGCCAGCGACCGGGAGTCGGAGCCGAGCACGTGGTCGACGGTCGAGGGGGAAAGGACGGTGCGCGGCCGTACCCACTCGACCTCCAGGCCCGCGCCCATCAGCAGCTCGCGCAGCTGACCGCTGCTGAAGCAGCGGGTGATGCCGCCGTCGGGCCAGGGCACGAGCATGACCCCCTCGCCCGTCTGGCGCAGGTGCTGCCACTGGCCCTGCTCGGCCAGGATGGCCATGCCCAGCACCAGCGAGTCGACGCACAGCAGCGCGCGCCCGCCGGGACGCAGCACGCGGGCCACGTCCGACATCGCCGACTCGGCCATGAGCTCCACCGACATGGCGCGCTCCTCGGCGAGCACCGCGTCCACGCTCTCGTCGGGCAGGAACGACAGGTCGTCCGAGCGCACCTGGCGGACTCTGATGTCGCGCAGCCTGGCCTGGTCGGCGGTTCTGCGGAAGTCGACGACCTCGATGACCTTGTGGCCGGCCCGCGCGGCCTGGCCGGACCAGCGTCCGCGCCCGCCGGACAGGTCGAGGATCACCGAGGGCTGGGCGGGAAGCCACCTGCTCAGCTGTTCTGCTACGACCGCTCGATAGAACGTCCAGTACGGCCCGAGGGTCCCCGAGCCGTTCAGTTCCTCGGCCGGAATGGGCAGCACACGCGACTCCTGGGTTCCGGGACAATGGCTACCAACCGGTACGTATTCATTTTCCCCGCACCGGGTTGTTCGTCACCTTCTATCTTGCGGGAACAGACGCGGGCGCGGGCGTGTTGCGACGAGCATGCTCGCAGTTGCCGATGGGATCGACCGCTCCGCCGGTCGACTTCAGATACCGCCTCCAGCCCCCGGTGACCGGCGGCTTGGTGGCAAGCAGGTATTCTCCCCTGAGTACGGTGTACCGCCACAGCCGGCCACCGGTGATCTTAGGGGGGTGGGTCCGGTGCCCGCGACAGGCGCGGAGACTCTGGAGCAGCGCAGTGAGCGGTTCGAGCGCGACGTCATGCCGTATCTCGAGCAGCTCTACTCCGCCGCGCTCCGGATGACCCGGAACCCGGCGGATGCGGAGGACCTGCTTCAGGAGACCTTCGCCAAGGCGTTCGCCTCGTTCCATCAGTTCCAGGAGGGCACGAACCTCAAGGCGTGGCTCTACCGGATCCTGACCAACACCTTCATCAACAGCTACCGCAAGAAGCAGCGGGAGCCGAAGCAGTCGGGCACCGAGGAGATCGAGGACTGGCAGCTCGCGCGCGCCGAGTCCCACACCTCGTCCGGCCTGAAGTCCGCCGAGGTGGAGGCGCTTGAGCACCTTCCCGACGGCGACATCAAGCAGGCGCTCGCGGCCCTGCCCGAGGAGTTCAGGATCGCGGTCTACCTCGCCGACGTCGAGGGGTTCCCCTACAAGGAGATCGCCGACATCATGGGCACCCCGATCGGCACCGTGATGTCCCGGCTGCACCGCGGCCGCAGGCAGTTGCGGAACCTGCTCGAGGACTATGCTCGCGAGCGTGGCCTTGTCCCTGCGGAGGGGTCGAAATGAGCTGTGGCAACCCGCATGACACCGACTGTCGTGAAGTACTGGACAAGGTCTACGCCTACATCGACGGAGAGCTCGGAGAGGGCGACTGTGTCGACATCCGGGTGCACCTCGACGAGTGCGACCCGTGCCTCAAGGAATACGACCTCGACAAGGTCGTGAAGCAGCTCGTGGCCAAGCACTGCGGTTGCGATCCGGTGCCCGCCGATCTCAGGTCCAAGGTGCTCGGCCGTATCGAGCAGGTCCGGGCGGAGCTGTCCGACTAAGATCTTCCCCATGCGCGTGGTGGTCACCGGAGGAGCCGGTTTCATCGGGTCGAATCTCGTCGACCGCCTGCTGGGCGACGGCCATGACGTGGTCGCCGTGGACGACTTCTCCTCCGGCAGCCGTGCCAACCTGGCCGGCGCCCTGGCTCATGAGCGTTTCCGGCTGGTCGAGCTGGACATCCGCGACCCCGCGATGATCGCGCTGGGCGCGGAGTGGAAGCCCGAGGTGATCTGTCACCTGGCCGCGCAGATCAGCGTCCGCAGGAGCGTGGCCGATCCGGTGCACGACGCGCGGGTCAACGTCGAGGGCACCGCGTCGGTGCTGGCCGCCGCGCGCGAGGGTGGCAGCCGCAAGGTGGTGTTCGCCTCCTCCGTCGCGGTGTACGGCAGGCCGCCCGCGATCCCGGTTCCCGCCGACGCCCCGGCCGACCCCCGCTCGCCGTACGCGGCATCGAAGCTCAGCGCCGAGACGTATCTGTCGACCTTCCATGCTCTTTACGGCCTGGAATACACCACGCTCGTCCTCTCCAACGTCTACGGCCCGCGCCAGTCCCCCGACGGCGAGGCCGGCGTGGTCGCGATCTTCACCGACGCCCTGCTCAACGGCGTGCCCACGGTCCTCTACGGCGACGGCACGCAGACCCGCGACTACGTCTTCGTGGACGACGTGGTCGACGGCTTCGTGCGCGCGTGCGGCGCCGACGGCAACGCGTGCCGCTTCAACCTGGGCACCGGCATCCAGACCACCGACCGCCGCCTGCACTCGCTCATCGCCGACGCGGTGGGCGCCCAGGACAAGCCGGGTTTCGCGCAGCCCAGGCCGGGTGACCTGCCCGCGATGGCCGTGGACCCGGTGCCCGCCTACGACGGGCTGTCCTGGCAGCCGGCGAGTGACCTGGCCAGTGGCCTGCGCGCCACAGTCGAGTGGAGGCGGAGTTGCCGCAGGTAGTGGCTTGATTACGCTTTGCTTGCGATTCTCGACTCCACCCGTTTCAGCACGTCAACTTCTGTAGCGTGAATCACAGAATTCGACGTGGAGGAAGTGGATGTTGAAGGTTTCGACCGCCCGGCTGATCACGGCGCTCGTGCTGATCACACCGGTCGTTCTCCTTTTGGCGACCGGCGGGGGCGGTGGCGCCCTCCCGCCCGGAGTCTCCTGGACCTGAGCTCCAAAGGGGAGCCGCAATGCGTGATCTGTCGTGGCCTGCGAAGGTCTATCTGTTCGCCGTGATCGGCGCGGCCACCGCGTTGTTCGCCCACAGCCTGATCACCAAGGGGCAGCTGGTCGCCTCGGAGAGTCTGGGCATCCTGCTCGTGCTCGCGCTGCTGTTCCTGGTGTGCGAGTCGATGCCGACGCTGCTCAACGTGGAGCAGTTCGCCGTCTCGGTGAGCTTCTCGGCCGCGCTGGCCGCGGTGGTGCTCATCGGAATGGAGGGCGCCGCGCTGGTCGGCCTCACGGCGGTCCTGAGCGTACGGCCCGGCCTGCCGCTGATCAAGCGGCTGTTCAACGGCGCCCAGTTCGCCCTGTGTGGCTATGCGGCCGGCTGGGTCTACCAGCAGTTAGGCGGAGTCTCCGGGGTCCCGCAGGTCAACGCCTTCGACGACCTGATCGGCCCCTACGCGGCGGCCACGGCCGTCTTCGTGCCGCTCAACATCGTGCTGACGCTCACCATGATCTCGCTGGCCACGCAGGTGAGCGCGGGCGAGGTGCCGATGCGGGGCATGGTGCAGTTCCTGCTGACCTATCTCGGCTACGGCACGTTCGGCCTGCTGGTGGCGGGGTTGTGGGCCACGATCCAGTCGATCTCCGCGGTGCTGGTGCTGCTGCCGCTGTTCGTGGCCAGGTGGGCCTTCGGCCAATATCACGCGCAGCAGCGTTCCTACGACGCCACGATGGCCGCGCTGTGCCAGGCCGTGGAGACGAAGGACTACTACACCCGCGGCCACTGCACCCGCGTCTCGCTCGCCTCCACCATGATCGCGCAGGAGATCGGCATGGGCATGGACCGGCTGCGGGCCATCCGCTACGCCGGCATGCTCCACGACGTCGGCAAGCTGGGCGTGCCCACGAAGGTGCTGCAGAAGGAGGGCCCGCTGACCGAGGAGGAGTTCGCCGCGATCCAGCTGCACCCGATGCGGGGCCTGGAGATCGTGCGCGGCATCGACTTCCTCGACGAGGCCTTCGCCGGGATCATGCACCACCACGAGCGCCACGACGGCAAGGGCTACCCGATGGGGCTGGCCGGGCCCGAGATCCCGGAGTTCGCCCGGGTCATCGCGGTTGCCGACGCGTTCGACTCGATGACCTCCGACCGCTCCTACCGCGGCGCCCGCCCGGTCGAGGTGGCGGTGGACGAGCTGGAGCGGGGCGCGGGCACCCAGTTCGATCCGGTCATGGTGGCGGCGTTCATCAAGGCGCTGGAACGCAACCCGTGGCAGCCGCAGCGCCGGGTGGAGCCGCCGCCCGAGGACGCCGCCACGATCAAGGACCACGACGACCCGACCATGCCGATCCAAGTAGTGACGGGCCAATGAACCGCGAGCGAACCCGACGCAGTGAGCGGAGTGGAGGGCCGACGAAGGAGGCACTCCGCGAAGCGAATGAGGAGTGGTGAGCGACCCCATGAAACGCGCTTTTCAGGGCCTGGATTCCGGGCAACTGCTGCTGATCTGCGCGGCCGGTTTGGTGGCCGTGGCGGGGGTGGCGCACACCGCGGCGGTCGGGCTCGACCGTCCTGAGGTGGCCATCGGCTTCGGCGCGCTGATCGCGGTCGGCGAACTGGCCCGGCTGACCATGCCGGGCAACAGGGAGGTGGCCCCGATCGGCGCGGCCGCCGCGCTCGGCTACACGCTCCTGCTCGACCTGGCCACCAACCCGCTGCGCCACTCGGCGCTGCAGGTGGTGGCGGTGATCGCGGTCGGCATGATGGCCGGCGCGCTGCCGCATCTGGCGGTGGGCCGCCCGCCGCGCCTGGACGCGATGGCCAGGCGGCTGCTGACCGGCGCGTTGCTGGCCTTCGCCTTCCGCCCGCTGGCCGGCACCCTGCACGAGCTGACGCTGGGCGATCGCGGCACCTGGTGGCCGGCGCTGACGGTGATGGTGACGCTGATCGCGCTCACGCTGGGCATCGACGTGCTGATCGCCGCGATGCTCCGCGCCGAGCAGGTGCGCACCGCGTTCAAGGTGGCGGTCAGCGACGAGGTCCGCACCGCCTTTCCGCTGGGCGCGGCGGTCGCCGCCTCGGGCGTGCTGCTGGCGCTGGCCTCCCACAGCATGGACCTGGTGGCGCTGGTCGTCTTCGCCGCGCCGCTGCTGGTCACGCAGGTCGCCTTCCGCAAGTACGCCGGCATCCGCGCCACCTACCTGCAGACGGTACGCGCGCTGTCGCGGGTGACCGAGGTGGGCGGCTACGTCGAGCCCGGCCACTCCCGCAGGGTGAGCCGCCTGTCGGTGGCGATCGGCCGCGAACTGGGCATGTCCGAGCCGGAACTCCTGGAGCTGGAGTACGCGGCGCTGATGCACGACATCGGCCAGCTGTCGCTGCGCGACCCGATCCCGGGCGGCGCGACCGTGCTGACCGACCCCGAGCAGGCCAGGCGGATCGCCGAGCTGGGCGCCGAGGTCATCAGGCAGACCGGCGTGCTGGACCGGGTGGCCGACGTGGTGCGCCGCCAGTGCGACCCGATCGACGAGGATCCGCCGCTGTCGAGCCGCATCATCAAGGTGGCCAACGCTTACGACGACCTGGTCGGCGGCTCCACGGACCGTGACCGCGCCGGTGCCGCACTCGAACGGCTGCGCCTGGCGGGCGGCTCTGAGTACGACGCGGCCTGCATCGGCGGGCTGGCCCGCGTGGTCGACCGGGCGCCTGCCCACCGGATTTAGGGGTGTCGGGGCGGAGATCAGGAGGGTTTCCGGCCTCGTACAAAGAGGTGGGCCGTTCGGGGGGAGATAGCGGGCCTCTTGCCCCTCGACTTTGTGTGGTTCCTACAGAACACCCTGCCGGGATCGGTGGTTTTGCGGGGAAGGGGTGGCTGAGGGCGCGGCCGTAGGGTGGGCGCGTGCTTACAGCGACCCTGGGGACCCTGGGACCCGTTCTGATCGCCAACAGAGGCGAGATCGCGCGGCGGATCATCCGCACGGTCCGGCGGCTGGGGCTGCGCGCCGTCGCGGTCTACTCCGAGGCCGACGCCGATCTGCCGTTCGTCACCGAGGCCGACGAGGCGGTGCCGCTCGGGCTGGCCAATCCCGCGCAGTCCTATCTCGACGTGGACAAGGTGCTCGCGGCGGCCCGGCAGACGGGGGCGCGTGCCGTACATCCGGGATATGGCTTTCTCGCGGAGAACGCGGCGTTCGCCCGTGCGGTGACCGAGGCCGGGCTGGTGTGGATCGGACCGTCGCCCGAGGCGATCGAGCGGATGGGCGACAAGATCAACGCGCGCAACCTGATGGAGGCCGCGGGCGTGCCGGTGGCGGCGGGCACGCGTGAGCCGGCCACCGATCTTCAGCGGGCCGTGGCCGCGGCTGCCGAGATCGGCTATCCGGTCATGGTGAAGACGGCCGGCGGCGGTGGCGGCATCGGGATGAGCGTCGCGCACGACGAGAAGGGGCTGGAAAAGGCGTTCGAGCAGGCGTCCAGGGCGGCGGCGCGGTTCGCCGGGGCGGCCACGGCCGGTGGCGAGGGCGACGTGCTGGCCGGTCCGGCGATCCTGCTGGAGCGCTACATCGAGCGGGCCCGCCACGTCGAGGTGCAGATCCTCGGCCTGCCCGACGGCCGCGTCGTGGCGCTGGGCGAGCGCGACTGCTCGGTGCAGCGCCGCCACCAGAAGGTCGTGGAGGAGTCCCCGTCGCCAGGGGTCACGCCCGAGCTGCGCGAGCGCATGTTGGCCGCCGCCGTGCGGGCCGGCGAGGCAGTGGGATATCTGGGCGCGGGCACCGTGGAGTGCCTGGTCGACGCCGACAAGCAGGACTTCGTCTTCCTGGAGATGAACACCAGGCTCCAGGTGGAGCACCCGGTCACCGAGCTCGTCACCGGCCTCGACCTGGTGGAGCTCCAGCTGCGGGTGGCCGCGGGCGAGAACCCCGAGGTGTGCCACGAGCCGCGCGGCCACGCGATCGAGTTCCGCGTCTATGCCGAGGATCCCAAGCGCTTTTTCCCCGGACCTGGAAAGATCACGGTCTGGCGGGAGCCGGCCGACGCCCGGGTCGACTCCGGCTATGTGGAAGGCAACACGGTCACCCCGTTCTACGATCCCCTCATGGCCAAGCTCTGCGTGTACGGCGACAGCCGCGCGCAGGCCATCGAGCGGGCCAGGGACGCGGTCGCCGGGTTCGCCGTCGAGGGTCCCAAGAACAACCTGCCGTTCTGCGCGGAGCTGCTGGACAACGCGGAGTTCGTCAGCGGGGACTACGACACGGGTCTGGTCGGGCGTATGCGCGCATAGCGCACGTGACATGGTTGGATCGTCAGGAAGAGGGGAGCACCCGTGGCCGAGGTACACGCGGAGATGGTGGCGAACGTCTGGAAGGTCGTCGTCAAGGAGGGCGACACCGTCGAGGACGGCGACACGCTGGTCATTCTCGAGTCGATGAAGATGGAGATCCCCGTCCTCGCCGAGGACTCCGGCGTGGTGGCGCAGCTCAAGGTCGCCGAGGGTGACGTGATCCAGGAAGGCGACCTGATCGCCGTCATCGAGTAGCGCGCTCCATAAACCGTTCGCGGTCGACGACGATCCGCTCGATGGTGCCCTGTCCGACCACCGTGGTGCGGTCGCGGGCGACGAAGCTGAAGACCAGTCGCCGGCCGTCGACCTCGGTGAGCTCGGTGCTGATCTCGACGTGGGCGCCGACCGGGCTGGCCGCCAGGTGTTCGAGCTGGACGCGGGTCCCGACTGACGTCTCGCCCGCGCCCAGATGCGGGCGTACGGCCTGCACCGTGGCCATCTCGGCCAGCGCGAGCAGTCGCGGCGTGGCCAGCACCGGCACGTCCCCGCTGCCGATCTTGGTGGCGGTGTCCTCGCGCTCGACCATGACGAGCAGCTGGGACCGGAGACCGGGAACGAGCGTCATGGCCCCAGCCTACTGGTGGTGCGGATGACACCTGTGGGGCCCTGATCTCCGGGAAACGCGGACAAGGTCCATCACAAGGCCGCAGGATAGGGTTTGTACGGCTTGTGGCATATGAGTGGCGTGTGGGACGCCAGGGTCATACACTCTCGAAGTTCCGTGACCTCTGTGTTACCCCGCTGCGACACAAGTTCGCTTTGTTGGTGTCCGGGGTTGGAGAGGCAGGGGGTACCGGGGGAGACATGGTCGCGCAAGGGACGACGCTGGCGGGGAGGTATCGCCTCGACACCCGCATCGGCGCCGGTGGCATGGGCGAGGTCTGGCGTGGGGAGGACATCGTCCTCGCGCGGACCGTCGCCGTCAAAGTGCTGCTCCCAGGTCGGATGGACGACCCCGGCTTCGTGGCCCGCTTCCAGGGCGAGGCACGAGCCATGGCCACGATCAACCACCCGGGCGTCGTCGACGTCTACGACTACGGAGTCAGCGGCGACACCGTCTACCTGGTGATGAAGTTCGTCGACGGCGAACCGCTCGACCGCCTGCTGATCCGCCTCGGCCGCATCGCGCCCGAACCGGCGATGGAGCTCATCGCGCAGGCGGCCTCCGCGCTGCAGGCCGTACACGACCAGGGGATCGTGCACCGGGACGTGAAGCCGGGCAACCTGATGGTCCAGCGCGACGGCACGCTCGTGCTCACCGACTTCGGCATCGCCCGCGCCGACCTGGCCAACCGGCTCACCGACGCCGGCATGGTGCTCGGCACCGCCGCCTACTGCGCGCCCGAGCAGGCCGAAGGCGCCCCCGTGACCCCCGCGGTCGACATCTACGCACTCGGCGTCGTCGCCTACGAATGTCTCGTCGGCCAGCGTCCCTTCGACGGCGACAGCGCGGTCACGATCGCGCTCAAGCACATCAGGGAGGCTCCGCCACCGCTGCCCGCCGAGATCCCGCCGGCCGTGCGCGCGCTGGTGGAGAAGGCGCTGTCCAAGGACCCGGCCAGGCGTTTCGCCAGCGCCGCCGAGATGAGCCGCGCCTCCCGCCAGGTCGCCGCCGGCGAGGTGCCCGACGTGGTCACCGGCGCCACGATGGCGCCGCCGGTCGAGGCGTACCAGACGGGAGCGGTCCAGGGGCCGCCCGTGGCGCCCTCCGACGACAACACCACCGTCGCCCAGCCGCGCCGCGGCAACCGGCGCGCGTCCAAGGCCCGCCGCAGGGGCGGCCTGGTCGCCGCGATCGCCGTCGCCCTGGTGCTCGGCGTGGGCGCGGGCGCGATCGCGATCACCGGCATGACCACGGACGGCGACCCGGAGACGCCCGCCACCCAGGTCGGCTCCGAGGTGACCACCACCAAGCCCGCGCCGCCCAAGAACACCAGGACCCGGCATCGGCCGACGCCCACGGACGACGAGCCGACGCGCCAGCCGACCAGGCAGCAGCCCACCGAGGAGCCGGAGCCCACCAAGACCCCGGAGCCGACGAAGACGCCCACGGCCACCCCGTCGACCACGAAGGGCACCAAGACGCCGTCGGCCACTCCGGCGATCAAGAAGCCGGTGCCGGGAGTCGTCAACATGAAGTACCCGGACGCCCGCAGGATCATCACGGCCGCCGGGTTCACCGTCCGCGTGGACGACCAGGAACGCGGCCAGTTCCCCGAGCGCTGCCTCACCGTCGTCGAGCAGAATCCGGGCGCCGGCGCCAAGCTGGAGCTCAAGAAGCCCGTCCTGCTCACGCTGGTCAACACCGAACTCTGCTCCCCGACGCCGACGCCATCCACGACGCCGACGCCGAGCCTCAAGCAGTAGCCGCGCTCAGACCCCCGTGGTGTTGCGGGGGTAGGCGATCTGCGGGTCCGTCGCGATGTTCACCATGTACGGCACGCCGGAGTCGAAGGCCCGCCGCAGCGCCGGACCGATCTCCGACGGCCTGGTCACCAGCTCGCCGCCGCCGCCCAGCGCCGCCACCACCTGGTCGTAGCGGGTCTGCGGCCGCAGCTCGGCGGCCACGTCGTAGCCGTAGAGCATCTGCATCGGGTGCTTCTCCAGGCCCCAGATGCCGTTGTTGCCGCAGATTATGACGACGGGCAGGCCGTGCCGTACCAGGGAGTCGACGTCCATGAGGGAGAAGCCCGCGGCGCCGTCGCCGAGCAGCAGCACGACCTGCGAGGACGGGCGGGCCAGGCGGGCGGCGATCGAGTAGCCGAGGCCGGTGCCCAGGCAGCCGTAGGGGCCGGGGTCGAGCCAGTTGCCGGGCTGCTTCGGCTCCACGTACTTGCCCGCGTAGGAGACGAAGTCGCCGCCGTCGCCGATCACCACGGCGTCGTCGGCCAGCACCTTGGCCAGTTCGCCGTAGACGCGCATGGGGTGGATCGGGTCGGAGTCGGCGGCCAGGAGGTCGGCGTCGGCGGCGACGGCCGCGGCGGCGGTGTCGGCCAGCCTGGCGGTCCAGGGGGCGTAGCGGGCCGGCTTGATGTCGGCTTCGCCGCATGCCGTACCCAGGCTCCAGAAGACCACCGACAGGTCGCCCGCGGCCGACGCGGCCGGTTGCATGTGGGTGGCGAGCTGCGACGGCGCGTCCACGATGTGCACCACGCGCGCCAGCGAGGCGCCGTTCTTGCCGCCGAACCAGCCGTAGCCCAGGCGGAAGTCCAGTGGGGTGCCGACCACGATGACCAGGTCCGCCTCGCCGAACGCCTGTCCGCGGGCGCGCGTGACCAGCAGTTCGTGGCCGGAGGGCAGGATGCCGCGGCCCTGGCCGTTGAGGACCACCGGCAGCTTCCACGCCTCGGCGAAGTCGCGGGCCGCCTCCTCGGCGCGGTCCATCCACACGTCGGAGCCGAGTACCAGCACCGGCCGCTCCGCCTCGCCGATCAGCCGGGCGATCGCCGCGACGTCGTCCGGGTCCGGCTCCAGCGGCGACGGGGTCTGGGTGTCGGCGGCGTGCGCGGGGGAGGGGGAGAACAGGTGGTCCATGGCGAAGTCGATGAACACCGGGCCGCGGTGCGGCGCGATCGCCGTGCGGAAGGCCATCTCGACGTCCTGGCCGATCGAGTCGGGGCCGGTGGCGGTAAAGGCCAGCTTGGTGATCGGTTCGAGCAGGGGAGGATGGTCGAGCTCCTGGAGCGCGCCGCTGCCCCAGCGTGACTGCGGCGCCCGGCCGCCCATCACGACCAGGGGCGAGCCGTTGAAATGCGCCGTGGCGACGCCGCTGACACCGTTGGTGATGCCGGGGCCGGCCGTCAGCACCGCCAGGCCGGGCTTGCGGGTGAGCCTCGCCGTGGCCTCGGCGGCGAAGACGGCGCTCTGCTCGTGGCGTACGTCGAGGATCCGCATGTCCTCGTGCACCGCGCCGTCGTACAACGGGAAGACGTGGCCTCCCGAGAGGGTGAACATGGTCTCGATGCCATAGGCCTTGGACACGGCGACGGCTGCGTCACCGGCATGCTTCGCGGACTCCATGCCGGGAACCTACCAACGAGTCACTGCCTCAAACAGAGGGTTGTTCTCCTCTCCTGGTCATCCGCAGCAGATGTCGACCCGTCCGTACTGGGCGCGGGCGTCGATCTTGCGGACCGAGGAAGGGTCGTGGACCACGTCGACGTCCGGGGTCTCCGCCTGGACGGTGACGTCGTAGGCGCCGTCCTCCACGATGATCGAGATGTCGCCCTGCGTGCGGACCAGCGCCTTCACGTTCATGGGCCGCTCACGGAAGCTGAGCTCGACCTGTCCCTCGCCGGTCTCGGTGTCGGCCTCCTCGCCGCGCACGTCGAAGGCGCGGATGTTGCCGGAGCCGCTGCGGGCCCACAGCTTGCCCACGGTCTGGGTGACGCCGATGTCCCCGGAGACCGTGGTCATGCGGACGTCGCCGTACAGGCTGTTGACCGAGAGGTTGCCGGCCTCCACCGTCGCGTCCAGGTTGGTCTCGGAGGGCACGAAGACCGTGTAGTCGGTGTCGCACGTGAGGCCGCGGTCCTCGTTGATGTTGGGGCAGTGCGCGGCCAGCCGCAGGGTGGTGCCGTTCCAGTCCTCGGAGACGTTCGGCCGCGTGTCCGACCAGCGCAGCCGCTGGTCGAGCTGGATCTCGCCGGCGGCGCCCGGCACGATCGACACGTTCACGTCGCCGCGCGCCTCGATCTGAAGCTTCTTGCCGATGAAGGGGATGGTGCGCGTGCTCTGGTGCGTCGGCGGGCGGGCGCGGGCGAAGCCCGACCACATCCCCCCGGTGGCGAAGAGCAGCGCGAACACCGTCAGCACGGCGCCGAACGTCAGCCAGACGCCTCTCACAACACGCTCCTGATCTTGAGGAAGTGGAGGACGGCCAGGACCCTGCGGTGGTCGCCTTCGGCGGGCGAGAGGTCGAGCTTGGTGAAGATGTTGCCGATGTGCTTGCCGACCGCCCCTTCACTGAGCACCAGCTCCTGCCCGATGCCGGCGTTCGAGCGGCCCTCGGCCATCAGCTTCAGCACCTCCTGCTCGCGCGGGGTGAGCCGGTCGAGCGGATCGCTGTGCCCGCGCAGGAGAAGCTGGGAGACCACCTCGGGGTCCAGGACCGTGCCGCCCGCCGCCACCCGGCGCAGCGCGTCGATGAACTCGGTCACGTCGGCCACCCGGTCCTTCAACAGGTAGCCGACGCTGCCGGTCGCCGAGGAGAGCAACTGGGCGGCATAGCGTTCCTCGACATATTGCGAGAGCACCAGCACGGCCAGCTCCGGCTGCTGGCGGCGCAGCACCAGCGCGGCGCGCAGGCCCTCGTCGGTGTGCGTGGGCGGCATCCGGACGTCGGTCACCACGAGGTCGGGCCGGTGCTCGTCGGCGGCCCGTAGCAGCCCCTCGGCGTCGCCCGACGTCGCCACCACCCGCATCCCGGAGGCTTCGAGCAGC
This sequence comes from Nonomuraea endophytica, assembly GCF_014203235.1. Lineage (GTDB taxonomy): Bacteria > Actinomycetota > Actinomycetes > Streptosporangiales > Streptosporangiaceae > Nonomuraea > Nonomuraea endophytica. The sequence continues at coordinate 29,294 of NZ_JACHIN010000017.1, forward strand.
CGGATGAGCCCCTCCCTGAGCAGGACGGAGTCCTCGGCCAGCACTACTCGCACGGTAGCTCCACTTCGATCATCGTCGGCCCGCCGAGCGGGCTTGCCAGGTGCAGCGATCCATCCACCGAGCGGACACGCTGCGCCAGCCCGCGCAGCCCGGTGCCGCCCTCCATGCTGGCCCCGCCCCGCCCGTCGTCCACGATCGTCAGCGTCAGCCACTGGTCGCGGCGGCGCACCGAGATCTCGGCGGCCCGCGCCTGGGCGTGTTTGGCGATGTTGGCCAGCGCCTCGGAGACGACGAAGAACGCGACCGCCTCGATGGTGGGCGAGACCCGCTGGGCGATGTCGACGCGCAGCCGTACCGGCACCGGGGAGCGGGCGGCGACGCCGGACAGGGCCGCGTCCAGGCCCTGGTCGTTGAGCACGGCGGGGTGCAGGCCGCGCACGAAGTCGCGTAGCTCGCGCAGGGCCTGCTTGGCCTCCTCGTGCGCCTGCTCGATGGCCTCCTTGGCGGGCGCGGGCAGGTCGGTGAGGGTGGCGCGGGCCAGGCCCAGGTTCATGGCCAGCGACACCAGCCGCTGCTGGGCGCCGTCGTGCAGGTCCCGCTCGATGCGGCGGCGCTCGGCGTCGGCGGCGTCGATCACACCCGCCCGGCTCTCCTGAAGGTTCTCGATGCGCTCGCCGAGCTCCGCGTGGCTCGGGCCCAGCAGCGCCCGCGCGATCGAGATCTCCAGTACGGCCATCGCCCGCGCCGCGATCGGCGCCAGCATCAGCATGGCCAGCCCCACAGCCGTGTACAACGACGCCACGAGCGGATTGCGCAGATCGAACCTGAACACCCCGGGTGGCGGCTGCAGCACCGGCTGCAGGAACGCGGTCAGCCCCACCACCCCGCCGCCCCACAACCCGCAGACCAGCACCACCGCGAACGCGCTGAGCACCGGCGCCATCAGATGAAAGCCGATCTGCCGCCACAGCCGCCGGTCGCGCCAGGCCGTGCTGCGCGGCACCGGCGGCAGCACGAACCCCAGGAAGGCGGCCAGCCGCGAACGCTGCACCGCGGTCAGCCCGCGCACGCTGCGCCGCAGCACCGGCGGCAGAACGGCCAGCACGACCGTCAGCGCGGCGAGCACCACGGCGATCGGCAGACCGGTCACGACATGCGCCGTGTCCAGCCAGGTACGCGCCGACCAGGGGCGGGGGACTTTCATGCTCTCCAACCTATGGACCGGCGGCCGATCCTCGACAGGGGCCTGCTGGGCGAAGTGAGGGTGGTGCTAGCCCCACCCTGCCTTACGTCCGAACCAGTGGGCCACGATCCGCATCTCACGAAGGGGGATCGGGACAGGGGAGGAACGATGATGAAGACAGGGATCGCGCTCGCGGCGGCGACCGCGACGCTGGCGTGGGGCGTGCCCGCGCAGGCCGCCTCTTCGGCGCTGCCGAAGGGCTTCCTGCTGACGGAGGCCGCCGCGCGCGGGCCGCACAAGGACGTCGAGCGATGGAAGATCAGCGACGCGCGTACGGCGGGCCTGCTGCTCGACCCGTGCGAGCACCGCTACTGGTCCGGCAAGAAGGCGACCGACCGGGGCCGGATCGCCTCCAGGACGATCGTCAAGACGGTCGAGGTCGAGTCGTGGGGCGAGCAGGTGGCCCTCTACCGCGACGTCAAGGCGGCCAGGACGGTCATGAAGGGTGTGCGCGCCGACCTGAAGCGCTGCGCCGTCGGCGGCGACGACTTCCTGAAGTCCACCTACACCAGCCGTCCGCTCAAGGTCGGCGACGAGGGCATCAGGGCGGTCCACCGGGACTTCGAGGGGTCCATCCGCTTCGTCGCGGTCCGAAGGGGCGCTGCCGTGCTCATTTACATGGAGGTCGGCGACTCGGGGCGCGGGCTGCCGGTCAAGGACTTCAGGACGCAGGTGAAGCAGGCCGGGACGATGGCGACCCGGGTATGCGGCCTGCCGGAGGCCCGCTGCGAGAAGGCTTGATGTTGGTCACCGCGCGGGTCTGAACGTCTGGCGGAACCTCGCGGGGTCGAACGTGCCGCCCAGCGCGGGACCGAGGGCGGCGTGGGCCAGGGCGGTGAAGTCGGGGTGGTCGGCGGCGTTCACGGGAAGCGCCCCGGCCAGCGGACGGGCGGACAGCATCTCCAGGTCGGCCACGTTCAGGCGGTCGGCCAGGTCCGGCTCGTCCGGCCACGCCCCGATCACCAGCCCGGCCAGGTCGAGGCCCCGGTGCGCGAGCGCCTCCAGCGTCAGCGCGGTGTGGTTGAGCGTGCCGAGCCCAGGGCCGGCCACGACCAGCACCTGCGCGGTCAGCAGCCGGGCCAGGTCGGCCAGCGTGGTGCCGTCCTCGTCGAAGCGCACCAGCAGGCCGCCCACGCCCTCGACCAGGACAAGCTGGTTGGACTCCGCCAGCTCCCGCACCCGCACCGCCACCTCGGGCAGCGACACCGGCGGCAGCCCGCTCGCCCTGGCCGCGGCGGCGGGCGAGAGCGGGTCCGGGTAGCGGGCGAACTCGAACGTGGTGGTGACCCCGGAGAGCCTGATCACCTCGTCCAGATCGGCGGGTTCGCCGGGCTTCACGCCGGTCTGGGCGGGTTTGACCACCGCCACGTCCGCGCCCCGCCGCCTGGCAAGGGCGGCGACCGCGGCGGTGACGACCGTCATGCCCACTCCGGTGTCGGTCCCCGTGACTACCACGACACTCATGTGGCCCACGATAGCGACCACCCGGCCGGCCCAGGGCGCGGCCGTCACGGCGAGGTGACGGGCGCGCCCGAGGAGCGTGGAAGTGACGGGGGCGCGCGGGCGGCGGCGGGGGGTGGGGGGTGCGGCTTGCCGTAACGTGGGATGGGCGTGTCAGGAGCTACGGCCGCGAGCGCGGAGGATCACGGCCGTGAAAGCGGGACTATGGGCGGCGTAGCCGGGTGACGAATTTGTAGCGGTCGCCTCGGTAGAGGGATTGCGCCCATTCGACCGGGTTGCCGTCGGCGTCGAAGGCGTGGCGGGTCAGGAGGAGCATCGGGAGGCCGACGTCCACGCCGAGGGCCTTCGCGTCGTACGGCGTGGCCAGGACCGTCTCGATGATCTCCTCGGCGTCCGTGAGGCGCACGTTGTAGGCGTTGTGCAGCGTCTCATAGAGCGAGGAGTGCACTTCCAGCTCGCGGCGCAGCCTCGGGAAGCGGCGGGCCGACAGGTGGGTGGTGTCGATGGAGACGGGTTCGCCGTTGGCCAGGCGCAGGCGGTGGATGCGCAGCACGCGTCCGCCCGGGTTGATGGCCAGGCGGCGGGCGAGCGGCTCGTCGGCGGTGATGTAGCCGATCTCGAGGATCTTGGTGTCCGGTTCGAGCCCGGCGGTGCGCAGGTCGCCGATGTAGGAGGTCAGCTGCAGCACCTGCGCCACCTTGGGCTGGGCGACGAACGTGCCCTTGCCCTGGATGCGCAGCAGCCTGCCCTCCACCACGAGCTCGGTGAGCGCCTGACGCACCGTCGTGCGCGACGTCTCGAAGCGAACGGCCAGCGTCCGCTCCGGCGGCAGTGCGGTGCCCGGCGGCAGGCTCTTGGTCAGTTCGAGCAGGCTGCGTTTGACGTCGTAGTACTTAGGTACGCGAGGGGGGTCCTCAGTCACGCTCTCACCTTCACTTCTGCCACGGCGGTGAGGGCGTGTCTGATCACCGCGAGATCATCGGAACTCAGATTGGCCCGAGCGGTCAACCACAGGCAAGAGTGTCGTGTGGGCACTGGCGTCGGTCGGAGGCATCCGACGCGTACGCCGTGCTCCGCACAGGTGGCGACGGCCGCCGGTGCGGTCTCCGGCGCCCCTCGGACGACCGGCACGACAGCTCCTGCCGGGACGCCGGTCTCCAGGCCGGACTCGCGGGCCACGGCGGCCAGCTCGCCCGCCTGGACACGCGCGCGTACTGGCAGCTCAGGCTGACTGAGAAGGATATCCACCACGGGGTGTGCGGCGCTCACGCGGGCCTGGGCTGGGGCCGTGTCCAAGGTGAACTCCCTCGCTGAGCCGATCAACGTGCTGGTCACCTCCGGGGGCGCTTGCACAGTTCCGGCTGGGGAACTGAGCGATTGGGACAGTGTGACGGTTCTCACAATGTGAGATTCCCGAAAAAACCCATTTGAGTGCACAATCCCCCACCCTTCCCACCCCCAGTCGCCCCCCACCCCACCGCCCTCCCCACCGGCCCGCCCCTCCGCCCGCCACCTCCGCCCTCCCAGGCCGGCCCACGCCTCCGGCCATCCACCACACCTCCGCCCTCTCCGGCCGCCTCACACCTCGGCCTCCCGCCCCGCACCTCCGGCCTCCCGCCCCGCACCTCCGGCCTCCCGCCCCGCACCTCCGGCCTCCCGCCGTGCGCCTCTCTGGCCTTCCGCCCACGACGCCTCGTCCCTTCGCCTGCCCACCGCACCTCCGGCCTTCCGCCCACGGCACCTCTGGCTCCCCGTGGACCGCGACTCCGCCCGCCACCTCGCGCCTCCGCCGCCCATCGGGTCTCCGGCCCCGCGCCTCGTGTCTCCGGGTGCCGGTGCCCACGTGCTGGCGTCGCCCGTGTCCTTGGTCTCTCCTGTGTCCGGGTTTCCGGCGTCTCGCATCCCGCCCCGCCCCTCGTGTCCCGGCCCCATGTCTCCCCACCATGCCCGTCCTGCCCCGCCCCGCTTGGGCTTTCCCACCCCCATGGGCAACCGGGTAGTTGTGCCCGGGGGTCGGCTAGTACGACGCGAGCCGGTCCAGGCAGAGGGGCGCGCGGTGGGTGGTCGGTTTGGTTGTTGCGGTGTTAAGCACGCATGATGCACTCGTGCCGACTCTCAGCGACCTCGTCGTCCGCCACACCGCCCTTGACGAGGCTGATCTCGACTGGCTGCACTCGCTGGTCTCCGACTGGCAGCTGCTGGCCGACCTCTCGTTCGCCGACCTCATCCTGTGGACGCCCCTGCTGGAGGAGCGTGGATGGATCGCGATCGCGCAGATGCGCCCCACCACCGGCCCCACCGTCTACCACGACGACATCGTCGGCAGCGTCGTAGGCCGCGGCGAGCGGCACCTGATCGACACCGCCTGGAACGAGCGCCGCATCTGCCGCGAGGGCGACCCCGACTGGTCGACGGGTGTTCCGGTCCGCGAGGAGACGATTCCGGTACGCCGCACGCTGCCCGACGGCTCCGGCCGCTTCATAGGCGTCATCCAGCGTTCCACGAACCTGTCGTCGGCCCGCACCCCCTCCCGCCTCGAACTCACCTACCTCCAGAGCGCCTCCGACCTGGCCCAGATGGTGGCGGAGGGAAGGTTCCCGTTCTCGGGGGAGGAGCCGATCCTGGTGCGTTCGCCGAGGGTGGGCGACGGACTGCTCAGGCTGGACCGTGCCGGACGCGTCACCTACGCCTCCCCGAACGCCCTGTCCGCCTACCGCCGTCTTGGCCTGCACGCCGACCTCGTGGGCGCCGAGCTGGGCCGCGTCACCGCGCAGCTCTGCTACTCCGACGAGCCCATCAACGAGGACCTGATGATCGTGGCCAGCGGGCGCGCGGCCAAGGAGACGGAGGTGGAGTCGGGCGGCACGATCGTTCAGCTCCGGGCGATCCCGTTGATCGTGGGCGGCGGCCGTATCGGAGCGCTGGTCCTCATCCGCGACGTCACCGAGCTGCGCCGCCGCGAACGCGAGCTGATGACCAAGGACGCCACCATCCGGGAGATCCACCACCGCGTCAAGAACAACCTCCAGACCGTGGCCGCCCTCCTCCGCCTCCAGGCCAGACGCCTACGCGTCCCGGAAGGCAGGGAGGCGCTGGAGGAGGCCGTGCGCCGCGTGGGTTCGATCGCGATCGTGCACGAGACGCTCTCGCACGCCCCCGAGGAGTTCGTGGACTTCGACGACATCGCCGACCGCGTGATAGCCATGGCCGGGGAGGTATCGGCCCCCGAAGCCGCAGTGACTCCCCGCCGAGTGGGCGCGTTCGGCATCCTCCCGTCCCTGATCGCCACCCCCCTGGCGATGGCCCTGACCGAACTCCTCCAGAACGCCCTCCAGCACGGCCGCCCCAAGCGCCTCCAGGTAGTGGTGAAGGCCGAGCCCGAGCGCCTGAACATCCTCGTCTGGGACGACGGCCTGGGCCTGCCCGAGGACTTCGACCTGGAAAACTCCACCAGCCTCGGCCTGCAGATCGTCCGCACCCTGGTGGTCGGCGAGCTATCAGGCAAACTAGCCCTGGCCCCCCGCGAAGGCGGCGGCACCGAGGCCTCCCTCAGCATCCCCCTCCCCACCGCCCCACCCGACACACCCCCAAGGCGCACACCCTAGAAGACCCTTTTGCGGGTACGGCTGGCGCCATCTTCCGGGGTACGGCGGGCGCAATCCTGGGGATGCGCGGGGTGTGAGCCCGGGGGCCGGAGGCAGACCTGACGGCACGAACCCGGTTGGCTGCATGAGCACGGTTAGGTGCGCGAGCACGGTTGGGTGTGTGAGCACGGCTGGGTGTGTGAGCCCGGTCAGGTGCGCAAGCCCGGTTGGCTGCATGAGCACGGTTAGGTGCGCGAGCACGGTTGGGTGTGTGAGCACGGTTGGGTGTGTGAGCACGGCTGGGTGTGTGAGCCCGGTTGGGTGCGTGAGCCCGGTTGGATGTGCGAGCTTCTGGGATGACGCGGCGTTAGCTAGCGGCCGCGAGACATGCGGCGACGGCCCGGCTTTCAGCGCTGGGACACGCGGCGTTGGTCTGTGGTTCTGGCGTTCAGGCGCGAGGTGTGGGGCCGTGTTCCCGATGCCGAGACGGTGGGATGTCGCGGAGGTGGCATGGGAAAGCCGCCACGGCGCGCTCTTGGTCGTCCAAGGGGTCGGACCACTTGGGCGGCCAAGGATGCGCCGTGACGGCGGGTACCACGTCCGACGTGAGAAGCGATCCCCACGATCGGCGCCCGCCAAGGTCGGCGGGTGGTGTCAGGTCGGCTGTGCCGTACCTTATAATGATCTTCAAAGACCTTATGGTGGTCAGAGGGCGGCGGCGCGAGTGCGGGCGCGGCGGCGCTTGAGGGCGCGGCGCTCGTCTTCGCTCAGGCCACCCCACACGCCGGCGTCCTGACCGGACTCCAGCGCCCACTTCAGGCACTTCTCGACGGCCGAGCAGGAACGACAGACCTGCTTGGCCTCCTCGATCTGCATGAGTGCGGGGCCGGTGTTGCCGATCGGGAAGAACAGCTCGGGGTCCACGTCACGGCAGGCAGCTCGGTGGCGCCAGTCCATGCGTCACTCCTTAGTGGATGGAGCCGGTGGTTGACTCCGTGCGGCTAGTACTTTGTGAAGAGATTCACTAACTCGCGCGAACCTTTCCCGAATCCTGTGGACCCGGGGATGCCCGCTGAACATCGGCGGACCTCTAAGGGGCTGATTAAAGGTCCTACGTTCCGATGTCATTCACGAGCTTTTCAGCCACGCTGAGTGCACGCAAGAGGGTTGGTGGGAAGTTTTGGCGGAGATGGATGTCGGATGCGTCACACAATGACCGAATGTAACCATCTAGACCAGAACTTGTAACGCGTTCGGTGTAGCCCGGAATGTGATGGATTCGCGCTCGCCGAGGTAGTCGCCGTCGAGCTGGAAGGCGACGGGGCGTTCGGCGGTCAGCGTGAACTCGGCCTCGTCGTGCAGCTGAACCAGGTGGCGTCCGGACGGAAGGCGATCACTCTCCGTGAGGATCTTCCGGATCAGCGGCAACATGGTCGGGAGCCCCAGACGTTGGAGCCCCAGCAGGTCCAGCCCGGTGTCGAAACTCGCCCACGGCGTCGGGGTGACCGGATGCGTGCCCACGTAGGTCCAGGGCGAGGTGTTCGAGATGATCGCCATGAAGATCCCGTGCGCGGTCGGAATGCCGGGGCCGGTCAGCGTCATGGCCGGGTGGCGCTTGTCGGTGGCGACGTAGTGGCGTAGCGCGGTGTTCACATAGCGCGCCGGAGTGGCCTTTCTGCCGCTCCCGCGCAGCCCCTCGACGGCCCTGATCACCTCGGCGTCATAGCCCATGCCCGAACAGAAGGTGAAGTACCTGCCCTCATCGTCCCACTGGGCATGTCCCAAACTCACGACCCGCCGCCGGTCCTCCCGTAGCGCCTCCAGCACCGCCCCCGTGGCCTCGACCGGGTCGTTGGGCAGGCCGAGCGCACGGGCGAAGACGTTCGCGCTGCCGCCGGGGATGACGATGAGCGCCGGCCGCTCGGTCGCATTGGTGGCGGGCGTGTTGAGCAGCCCGTTCACCGTCTCGTTGACGGTCCCGTCCCCACCGAGTACGGCTACCGCGTCGAACCCCTTCGCCGTCGCCTTCCCCGCCAGAGCCGCCGCGTGCCCGCGGTAGCCGGTCTCCTCGACGGTCAGATCAACGGCGGCGCCCAGGGCGCGGATGAGGACGTCACGGGTCCGCGAGTTCGTGGTGGTCGCCTTGGGGTTGACCAGCAACATCGCACGCATGCCTCCACCGTAACCGCTACCCGATCGCCCCACTCCTCCCACACCCACCCAAATCCCCACCCCCACCAAACCCCCATACCAGCACAACCCAGACACCCCAGCTCCGGCGTTTCCCAAGGCGTTTCCCGGGGCGTTTCCTAGGGCGCCGAGCGGGGGCCGGGCCCGGGACTACAGCGGGGTGCGCGTGCCCCAGAGCTGGCGGCGCGAGGAAGGGGGCAAGTTCGGGTGGCGGTGTGGACCTAGGGCGGAGCTTGGGTGGTGGCGCGGACCAGGGGCAGAGGCTTGGTGGCGGCGCGAGGAAGAGGGCAAGCTCGGGCGGCAGTGTGGACCAGGGGCGAAGCTTGGGTGGTGGCGCAGATCAGGGGCGGAGGCTTGGGTGGTGGTGTGGACCAGGGGCGGAGGCTTGGGTGGTGGCGCGAGCTTGGAGCGCGGCATGAGTCGGGGGCGAGGTCCGAGGGGGCGAGGTCCGAGGGGGCGAGGTCGGGGTTGGCGCGGCGTTAACCGGCGCTTTTCCGGGCGCCGAGACGGCGGGAGGTTGGGCGGTGAGGCTCGGCGCTTTTGGCAGGTGGCCGGCCTGGCGCATGGTGGCTGGTCAACGTGGGCCGTGACGGCGGGAACCACGTCCGACGTGAGAAGCGACCCCCACGATCGGCGGAAACCCACGACGGTGGGTGGGGGCAGGCTGGCTCGCCGTAACGGATCATGAAGCTTCAGACAGAAAGCAAGACGAGCAAAGCCCATTAGGGTAGGGGGGTGAGGCGTCCTGGGACTTTGTTGGTGGCGGCGGTGTTGGTGGCTCTTGAGGGGCTGGTGGCGCTGGGCCTGGGGGTTTACGTCGCCGTCGAGGCCATCGTGGGCAGGCCGGAGAGCATGACCAGTGCCGTCGCGGAGGCCGGGTTCGGGCTGCTGGTCGGCGCCGGGCTGTTGTGGGTCGCCTGGGGCGGGTTGTTCAAGGTGGAGCGGTGGGGGAGGGCGCCGAGCGTGCTCACCCAGATCTTCATGATCCCGGTGGCTGTCACGCTGATCCAGGCGGACCGGCCGGTCCTGGGGTTCCCGCTGATGGCGGTCGCCCTGGTCGGCCTCGGCGTGCTGCTGGCGCCCCCCACCACGAAGGCGCTCTACGGGGAGGACGGCTAGTCCTCGGCGGTCAGTCCCTCGCGTAGCTGCGCGAGCGTGCGGGCCAGCAGGCGCGATACGTGCATCTGCGAGATCCCGAGCTCGGTGGCGATCTGCGACTGCGTCATGTTCCCGAAGAACCGCAGCAGCAGGATGCGCTTCTCGCGCGGCGGCAGCCGTTCGAGCAGCGGTTTGAGCGATTCGCGGTACTCGACGCCTTCGAGCGACTCGTCCACGATGCCGAGCGAGTCGGACACGGCGGGTGCGTCGTCGTCGCCGGAGTCGGGCGCGTCGAGCGAGACGGTCGAGTAGGCGTTGGCCGACTCCAGGCCCTCCAGGACCTCTTCCTCGGTCATCTTGAGGAAGGTGGCCAGTTCGGCCACGGTCGGCGCGCGGCCCTCGCGCTGCGACAGTTCGCTTATCGCCTTCGTCAGCGACAGCTTCAGCTCCTGCAGGCGGCGTGGTACGCGGACCGCCCAGCCCTTGTCGCGGAAGTGACGCTTGATCTCGCCGACGATCGTCGGCGTGGCGTAGGTGGAGAACTCCACGCCGCGGGCGAGGTCGAAGCGGTCGATGGACTTGATCAGGCCGATGGTGGCGACCTGGGTGAGGTCGTCCAGCCATTCGCCGCGGTTGCGGAAGCGGCGGGCCAGGTATTCGACAAGGGGAAGGTGAAGCTCGACCAGCTCGTCCCGGATGCGCTGACGGCGCGGCTCGTCGGGACCTAGCTCGGCCAGCTCGGCGAAGAGCATGCGGGCACGCACCCTGTCGGGGACGGCGTGTTCGCTGGTGGCCATGGCTCCAGTCCTTTCCGTCACGCCGGCCTCGCCGCGCCTCGGCGCTTACGCAGGACGATCGCCATGCGGTCGGGGGAGTCGGTCACGGCGTCCACGTCGTCCGCCAGGGCGGTCAGCACCATCCACGCGAAGTCATCGCGTTTGGGCGCGGAATTGCCGACGGTCGCGACCTCCACACTGACCTGCATCTCCTGCCCGGTCAGCTCGAACTCGGCCGTCAGGTCGGTGCCCGGCACCGCCTCGGTCAGCAGCATGGCGCACGCCTCGTCGACGGCGATCCGCAGATCTTCGATCTCGTCCAGCGTGAAGTCAAGCCGCGCGGCCAGCCCGGCGGTTGCCGTACGCAGCACGGACAGGTAGGCGCTCGCTGCGGGGAGCCTGATGCTCACCACGTCGCGGATGCCCGCCACGCCCTCAGCGCGCGTCTCGGTTTCCTCGGTCACGTTCCTCCCTCGGGTCAGCGACCCCGTACGGTTTCGACGCTGACTGCAACTTACCGCCCCGGAGAGGTGCTTGGCGGATTCAGACTCGCCAACGAACGAAAAGGCTCTGCGTGGCTGGTACCACACAGAGCCTTTTCTCCCGATTTATGCGGCCTTAGTCGCCCAGAAGATCTTGGAGATTTCGTCGATCTTGCCGAGAAGGTCGTCGGCCTTGGCCACGTCTACCGTGCCCTTGCCGCCCGCCGCGCCGGCCAGCTTCGTGGCCTCCCAGAAGAGCTGGTGGAGCTGCGGGTACTGCTCCAGGTGCGGAGGCTTGAAGTAGTCGGTCCACAGCACCCACAGGTGGTGCTTGACGAGCTCGCTGCGCTCCTCCTTGATGGTGAGGGCGCGCGAGCGGAAGACCGGGTCCTCGTTGCCGGCGTACTTCTCCATGATCGCCTTGACCGACTCCGCCTCGATCCGGGCCTGAGCGGGGTCGTAGACGCCGCAGGGCAGGTCGCAGTGAGCGGAAGCGACATGCTTGGGTCGTAGCAGTCGTGCGAGCATCAGAAAGTCCTTCCTTGATGCTGAGTCAGCTTGGTCCAGTTACCGACCTTACTCGGCTGCAAACGCCCACGGATGAGGGGGTCGCAGCACATGAGAGTGCGTGTCGAAGGGGACTCCATGCGGCCCGCGCTGCGTCCGGGCGACTGGCTGCTGGTACGGCGGGGCGCCACGGTCCACCCCGGCGACCTCGTCGTCGCCCGCCTGCCAGGCGAACCCGCGCGCCTCATCGTCAAGCGCGCCCAGTGGCGCGGCGAGGAAGGATGGTGGCTGGAGAGCGACAACCAGCGCGCCCCGGGCAGACGCGACAGCTGGGACTTCGGCCCGGTCGACGACATCGTGGGGCGTGTCGTGCTGCGCTACTGGCCGTTGCTCAGGTTGCCCAGCCATCTGTCGCGCAACCGCTCGTAGGTTCCGTCTTTCCTGGCACGTTCCAGGACCGTGTTCACCGTGCGGAGCAGCTCGGTGTTTCCCTTGCGTACGGCGATGCCGTACTCCTCACCGGTCTCCAGGCTCTCCAGCAGCTTCAGCTCCTTGCCGAGCTTGAGCTTGGTGAGCCAGAGCGCGATCACCGGCCGGTCCTGGATCAGCGCGTCCACGTGCCCGGCCTGCAGCCCGATCAGCTGCTGCAGCGAGTCGTCGTACTCGACGACGGTCAGGCCTTTCTCCCGCGCGTAGTCGGCGCCGGTGGTGCCGGTCTGGACGCCGACCTTGATCTTGGCGCCGGTCAGCTTCTTCAGCTTGCTGTCCCGGCGCACCAGGACGGCCTGGGAGGCCTCGAAGTAGGGCGTGGAGAAGTCGAGGTTCTTCTCGCGTTCCGCGGTGATCGTGATGCCGGCGGCGGCCAGTTCGCAGGTGCCGTCGTCGAGCGCGCTGCCGTTCTGGATGGCGTCGAAGTCGACGCTGACGACGTTGAGCGGCCGGCGCAGCTCCTGGGCCACCAGGGTGACCAGGTCCACGTCGAAGCCGACGATGACGCCCTCCTGCTCGAACTCGAACGGCTCGTAGGGCGTGTTGGTGCACATGGTGAGGGCGCCCGAGGGGTCGCCGTGCCGTACACGCTCGGTTCCGCAGGCGGCGAGGGCGAGCAGCGCGAGCCCGGCCGAGATCAGCGCGCGACGTCTCACGCGGGCGGGGGAGCCCGCGTGAGACGTCGTGTCGCGTGCGGTGCTCATCAGCCCTCGGGGTGCAGGACGCGCCGCAGGAACGCCCTGGTCCGCTCGTGCTGCGGGTCGCCGATGACCTGGGCGGGGGTGCCCTCCTCGACGATCACGCCGCCGTCCATGAACACGACCCGGTCGGCCACCTCGCGGGCGAAGCCCATCTCGTGGGTGACCACCATCATCGTCATGCCCTCCTCGGCCAGCTTGCGCATGACCATGAGCACGTCGCCGACGAGTTCGGGGTCGAGGGCGCTGGTGGGCTCGTCGAACAGCATCAGGTCGGGGTTCATCGCCAGCGCCCTGGCGATGGCCACGCGCTGCTGCTGGCCGCCGGAGAGCTCGGCCGGGCGGGCGGCGCACTTGGCGCCCACGCCGACCTTGTCCAGGTTCTCCCTGGCGATGATCTCCGCTTCCTTCTTGCTGCGCTTGAGCACCCGCTGCTGGGAGATCATGACGTTCTGCAGGGCCGTCATGTGCGGGAACAGGTTGAACTGCTGGAAGACCATGCCGATGCGGCGGCGTACGGCGTCGATGTCCACGTCGGGGTCGGTCAGCTCGACGCCCTCGACGAACACCTTGCCCTCGGTCGGCCGCTCCAGCATGTTCACGCAGCGGAGCAGCGTGGACTTGCCCGAGCCCGACGGCCCGATGACGCAGACGACCTGACCGGGATCGATGGTGAAGTCGATGCCCTTGAGCACGTGGTTGTCGCCGAAGCTCTTGTGCAGGTTCCTGACGTCGATGGCGTGTGGCGTCGTCATCGCTTCTCCAGCCTGCGCGCTAGGTAGCCGAGCGGGATCGTGACCAGGAGGTACGTGATGCCCGCCGCCATGATCGGGGTGGCGTTGGAGTGCTCGGAGGCCAGGTCGTTGCCGAACTTGGCCAGCTCCACGTACTGGCTCGACACCCCGAGGAACAACACCAGCGAGGAGTCCTTGAGCAGCATCACGAACTGGTTGGTCGTCGGCGGGATGACGATCCTGACGGCCTGCGGGACGACCACCGTGAACAACGCCCTGCTCGCCGACATGCCGAGCGACCGGGCGGCCTCCGTCTGGCCCTTGGGCACGGCCTGGAGTCCGGCGCGGAAGACCTCGGCCTGGTAGGCCGCGCCGATCACGCCGAGGCCGAGGAAGACCGAGCCGTAGATGCCGAAGGGCAACACGAAGCCGGGCAGGGCCACCGGAAGGAAGGTGATCATGATGAAGATCAGGACCGCGGGCAGGCCGCGGAAGATCTCGATGTAGATCGTCGCGATCCACCGGTAGACGGCCACCTGGGACATGCGCATGAGCGCGAAGAGCAGCCCGAAGAAGAAGGCGAGGATGAACCCGCCCAGCGTGTAGACGACCGTGTTCTTCAACGCGATCGTAAACAGCTCGGGCAGCGTTTCCCGGGCGACCTCGACTTTGGCGAAGTTCTGGGCCAGGTTGGGCCAGTCCACGTAGAAGACCAGCCCGATGGCGGCGATCGCCAGCACGACGTACTGGACGATCCGCGTGACCCGCTGCTTCTGGCGAGGGCTGAGCCGGGCCCGGCCCGGCTCAGCCACCGTAGACGGCTTCATCAGCCCAGCTCACCAGGCTTCTTGTCGAACCACTTCACGAAGATCTGCTCGTAGGTGCCGTCCTTCTTGGCGGTCTCGATCGATTCGTTGATCGTCTTGAGCAGGACCGGGTCGGCGTTCTTCTTGAGGCCGATGCCGTACTGCTCACCGGTGTCGAGGCTGGCGATCACCTCGAACTTGGCGGCGACGTCCGGCTTCTTCAGCCAGGTGAGGACGACGGGCAGGTCCTGGACGATGACGTCGGCCTGGCCGGCCTGCAGGGCGAGCAGTTCCTTGGCCGAGTCGGCGTACTCGACCGGGTCGAAGCCCTTGCCCTTCACGAACTCCAGGCCGGTGGTGCTGGCCTGGGCGCCGAGCTTGAGGCCCTTGGCCTTCACGTCGTCCAGGGACGTGGCGCCGGTGCCCTTCTTGGCCAGCAGGGCCTGCGTGGCGTCGAAGTACGGCACGGAGAAGTCGATGTTCTTCTGGCGCTCCGGAGTGATCGTCATGCCCGCGGCGGCGACGTCGCACTTGCCGGAGGCCATGGCCGCGCCGCTCTTGATCTGGGCGAAGTCGATGTCGACGATCTCCTGGGTCACGCCGAGCTTCTTGGCGGCCAGGTCGACGATGTCGACGTCGAACCCCACCACCTTGTCACCCTCCTTGAACTGGAAAGGTTCATAAGGGATGTTCGTGCATGTCGTGAGCTTGCCGGGGTTCACCAGCTTGGCGCCACCCGCCCCGGCGTCGGCGGACGGCTTGGCGGTGTCGGTGCCCGCCGACTGGCCGCCACAGGCGGACAGCGCAAGGGCGGCGGTGATAGCGAGCGTGCCTACGGCGTAGCCGCGGCGTCGCGAGGACCAGAGGGCCATGTTCGGCCTCCCTCATGAGGTATGCCACGAAAGTAAGGTTTTGTGAAGTTTAGATGGCGGTTAGTAGCAGTCCGTGCGTTCTGATTTAACGATGCGTCAACAGAACGGCGTCAGCTCCGACACCTGATCTATCTCACCATGTGGCACAATCATGAAACGGGTGACCCCCGTACCCCTCACGAGACGACCCATCGACGAGGGGAACCTGGCAGCTACCGAAGCCAGGCCTCCTTGTGGCGTCTGTCCTTCCGTCCGATGAACCTACAGGGGTCTCTGTGGCTGTCACGCCCGCTTCCACCTCGCTCGATTCCTTCGACCTGGATCCCGCTTTCGCGCTGCACCGCGGCGGCAAGCTGGAGGTCCGCTCGACCATCCCCGTCCGTAACAAGGACGACCTCTCCCTCGCCTACACCCCCGGAGTGGCCCGCGTCTGCTCGGCCATCGCCGACTCCCCGGAGCTGGTCAACGATTACACCTGGGTCTCGAATGTGGTCGCCGTCGTCTCCGACGGCACCGCTGTGCTAGGGCTCGGCGACATCGGCCCGGCCGCCGCGATGCCCGTCATGGAGGGCAAGGCTCTCCTGTTCAAGGAGTTCGGGGGCGTCGACGCGGTCCCCATCTGCCTCGCCTGCACCGACGTCGACGCGCTCGTCGAGACGGTGGTACGGCTCGCGCCCTCCTTCGGCGGCATCAACCTGGAGGACATCAGCGCCCCCCGGTGCTTCGAGGTCGAGGACCGGCTGCGCGACCTGCTCGACATCCCCGTCTTCCACGACGACCAGCACGGCACCGCCATCGTGGCCCTGGCCGCGCTCAAGAACGCCGCACGGGTCACCGGACGCTCCCTGTCCGACCTGCGCGCCGTGGTGGCCGGAGCGGGCGCCTCCGGCGTCGCGGTGAGCCGCATCCTGCTGGAGGCGGGCATCGGCGACATCGCCGTGGCCGACTCCAAGGGCCTGCTCCACCTGGGACGCACCGACCTCAACCCGGTCAAGGCCGCGCTGGCCCGCGACACCAACAAGGGCGGCCACACCGGCTCGACCGAGTCGGCGCTGGCCGGAGCCGACGTCTTCATCGGGCTGTCGGGCTCGACCGTCGCCGAGGAGGCCATCGCCTCCATGGCGCCCGACGCGATCGTGTTCGCCCTGTCGAACCCGACCCCCGAGATCGACCCGGCCGTCGCCCGCCGCCACGCGAGCGTCGTGGCCACGGGCCGCTCCGACTACCCCAACCAGATCAACAACGTGCTGGCCTTCCCCGGCGTCTTCCGCGGCGCCCTCGACGTGCGGGCCCGCACGATCACCGAGAACATGAAGGTGGCCGCCGCCGACGCCCTGGCCGACGTGGTCGCCGACGACCTGACCCCCGACTACATCATCCCGAGCCCGTTCGACGCCCGGGTGGCGCCCGCGGTGACGGCGGCCGTCGCCGCCCAGGCCCAGATCGACGGGGTCAGCCGCTGCTAGACCGCACGATCGCAGCGCCCGGCCGGAGCGATCCGGCCGGGCGTTTTTTCTGCAAGCCGTTCTTAAGCGACGTTTGAGAGGCTCACGGAAACGTCGATCTTGGAGGACAGATGAAAGCGGTTCTGGTCAGCGCGGCGGCCGCCGCGACGCTGCTCGTCGCGACCACCCCGGCCTCCGCCACGGGTCTCAAGACCGTGTACGGCTGGGCGAAGATCTCCGGCGATTCCCACCTGATCCTGACCCCGCACAAGGCGTCGCTGGGCGAGATCGGGGAGAGCGGCCTGCTCGGCTGGTCCCTGGACAAGAAGACCGGCAAGCCGATCCGGATCGCGTACACGGAGGGGCTGGACTACCGACAGGTCAACAAGAAGTGCGGCAACCGGGCCGCCGGATACCCCCACGACAGCGCCACCAAGAAGGCCTACGGCAAGACCAAGTGCGACCCGATCCACCTCTGGCAGCGGCTCAAGAAGGGCCGCATGGCGGTGCGCGTGGTCTTCGACGACACCAAGCGGCCGATGGCCGTACGCGTCTGGGAGCTGAACCTGCCCTAGCCCGTCCCGTCTTTAGGAACGGCAGAAAACCTCTTTACTCTTCGTGCTATAAAGGGAGCGCTCTGTAAGGATGGCGGGCGCCGGCTCCTGGGCGAGGAGAGCTATGGAACGCGAGCCCAACCGACTGCTCCAGCGAGTCATCGCGGAGGCGGGCTTCTCACACAAGGGCCTTGCCCGGCGGCTGAACGATCTGGGAGCAGCGCGCGGCACCCCCGGCCTCAAGTACGACCACAGCTCCGTTCTGCGCTGGATCGGTGGTCAGCGGCCGAGGGAACCGGTTCCGTGCCTTCTCGCGGAGATCTTCGCGCTCCGGCTCGGCAGGCTCGTGACCGCGGAAGAGCTCGGCATGCCGGCCATGACCACACCCCTCGATCTCGGGCAGGAGTTCACGCACACCTGGCAGGAGGGGGTCGCTACCGTGACAGCACTGTGGCGCGCGGATGTGGAGAGGCGGAGGTTTCTGCTCGACTCGACGTTCGCGATCGGGGCGGGCTCGGTGGGGGCCCTGCGCTGGCTGGCGGCGCCCGCGGAGGGGCGGCCGACCGGCGGCGGAGGGCGCAGGGTCGGCAACGCGGACATCGCCGCGATCCACGAGGTGACCCGTTCGTTCGGGGAACTGGACAACCGTTTCGGCAGCGGCCGCGTGCGCTCCTCGGTCGTGAAATATCTGGACACCGCCGTCTCACCGCTCCTCAAGGACGGCTCGTACGGCGAAGCCACCGGCCGCCAGCTCGCCTCGGCCGCCGCCGAACTCACCCGCCTGGCCGGCTGGATGGCCTACGACCTCGAACAGCACGGCCTCGCCCAGCGTTACCTGATCCAGGCGCTGCGTCTGGCCCGCGGCGCCGCCGACCACGCCCTGGGCGGCGAGATCCTGGCCGGAATGGCCCACCAGGCCATCTACATGGGCCAGCACAGCCACGCACTCGACCTGGCCCGTGCCGCGCAGCTGTCGGCCGGGCGGGCGGGCGTACGCACGCTCCTGGCCTCCGCCCACGTCCTGGAGGCCCACGCCCACGCCGGACTCGGCGACGCCCGTGCCTGCGGCGTCTCACTCAACGAATCCGAGCAGGCCTTCGTCTCACGCCGGGCCGAGGACGAGCCGGCGTGGCTCGGGTACTTCGACGAGGCTTATCTGTCGGCCAAGTTCGCCCACTGCTTCCGCGACCTCGGCGACGGCGAGCGCGCCGTCCGCCACGCCCGCCGCTCCCTGCAGATGGACGGCCGCTTCGTGCGCGGCCGCATGTTCAACCTCTCCCTGCTGTCAGCCGGGCTCCTGCAGCACGGCGAACTCGAGGAAGCCTGCGCCGCCGCGACCGACGCGCTGGTCCTGGGCTCCGAACTCCAGTCGGCCCGCTCCCGCTCCTACGCCGCCGACCTACGCCGCCGCCTCGAACCTCACAAGCAGGAGCGGGCCGTACAGGAACTCTCCGAACGCACCCGCGACCTGGCCTCCGTCTGACGTCGGGCGCCCCCTGAACGCGAGAAAGCCCGCGGCGGGACCGCGGGCTTTCGTCGTGCCGGTTCCTTAGTGCAGGATCTCGCCGTTCGGGCCCACGACGGACTTCGTCTCCGCGTAGGTCGCCTTGTTGTAGACGTCGGCGGTCTCGCTGTCGAAGTAGGCGGAGCTGATGAAGTCGATCCGCTGGTTGCCGTCCTGGTCGTGGAAGATGCTGGTCACGCCGTTCAGGTAGCCGGTGCGCTTGGCGTTGTTGTACCTGATCAGCCAGGGCCCGCCGTCTGCGCCGCCGGTCAGCGAGCACTTGAGCACCTGGTGCTCCTCCACCTTGAAGGTGTTGACCTGGTAGGTCTTGGTGCCCGTCTTGCCGTAGCAGAACTTGGGGGTGACGCCGGAGTACGGCTTGTCGCCGTCGGGGTGCGGGTCACCGGGGTAGCCGAAGGCGTAGACCGGCTGGCCCTTGGGCTGGTTCCACGCGAACCCCTGCCCACCGACGACATCCCCGAGCTTCCCGGTGTCCTTGGCGAGCCCGATGACGTAGTGGTCGCGGAAGTACTTGATCTGCTTGCCGGTCTTGACCCACTGCTTGAGGTAGAAGCGGGTCTCGTACCAAGCGATCTCGTTGCCGTTCTTGTCCTTGTCTGTGGTCAGCAGCGCGAGGACCTTGCCGTCGGCCTTCTCCGCGAGCAGCTTCTTGTACGCCTCCTGGCTGATGGGGGCGGGGCCATCCTGAACGTACTGCTCGCCGTTCTGGTTCGCCGCGGTGGCCTTCGGGGCGGCCTTGTAGGTCGCCTCGGTGACCTCCACCCTGGTCAGGGTCTTCTCGCCCTTGTAGTCGCTGCCGACCTTCTCGGGTGTGAGGTCGAAGTCCTTGGACCAGTACGGCCCGCCGGCACCGTACGTGGAGAAGCCGGCGTCGTACTCCTCCTTCTTGATCTCCTCAGACTTGATCCACTTGTCGCCCTTCCAGGCGTCGTACGCGCTCTTGGTGACTTCCTTCTCCTCAGTGAGGGTGAAGCCGTTGTGCACGGCCACGAAGGCGTAGTCGCCGTCGTAGTCGTCGTACACGTCGAGGTCATACGTGGTGAAGGCGTACGCGCCCGCGTAGACGCCCCAGGGGGCCTTGCCCTGGTAGTAGCCGGGTACGAAGACCCACTTGCGGTAGACGTCCTTGCCGTCCTCGTACACGCAGTGGCCGGCGGTCGCGACCAGGTTGCGGTGGCGCGACTGGATCGAGGTGGCCGAGCACCAGCGGTAGTTGCCCTTGCGGTCGAGGAAGAACACCTTGCCGAGGCTGCGGGGCAGGTTGACGTTCTTGACCTTGGCGCCGGGCTTGGCCGAGGTGATCGGGGCCGTCATGCCGGGCTTGCCGTCGAACGTCTTGGCCTGGGTGGTCACCAGTTTCGGGACATCCTTGGCGTCCCAGTGGTACTGGGTGGCCTTCTTCAGGGCGGCGGCGTTGCCGTCCAGCCAGAAGAACGCGTTGCTATAGGCATCGGCCGGCTTCGGAGCGAGCGGGTCCTGGACCCAGCTGGGCTCGGCGGCGGCGGGAAAGGCGAGGGCGGCAGCGCTCAGACTGGCGGCGGTCAGGGGGACGAGCAGGCGCTTCACGGAGGGCTCCACAGGAGTAACAAGAGGGATGTCAGGACCCTATCGACCCATGCGTCCCTCTGATAAGGGATCTTCTAAGGAAATTTCCTGAAGAAAGACCGAAGGGCCTGGCTTGCGCCAGGCCCTTCGGGTGATGCCGGGGTGAGCCGAGGTTTGGACGCTCAGCTCAGCCGATCACCGAACTACTTGGGGAGGCCCCAGGTGATCGCGCCGGACCACACGTTCGCAGCGGCCGAGTACACGGCGTGCGTCTCCTCGTCGAAGTACGGCGAGGACATGTAGTCCCAACGGTCGTTGCCGTCCGTGTCGTACAGAACGCTGGTCACGCCGTTGACGTAGCCCATGCGCTTGGCGTTGCTGTACTTGAGCAGCCACGGGGCGCCGTTGTAGCCGCCGGTGACGGCGCACTTCAGCGACACGTGCTCCTCGATCTTCAGGCTCGCGACCTTCGTGGCCTTCGGGCCGGTCTTGCCGTAGCACCACTTCGGCGTAACGCCGGAGTAGGGCTTCGAGCCGTCGGGGTGCTTCGCGTAGGGGTAGCCGAAGGTACGAACGACCTTGCCGGTGCCCTGGTTCCAGGAGAAGCCCTGGCCGCCGACGTTGTCGCCCAGACGACCGGTGTCCTTCACCGCGTGACCCACGATGTAGAACTCGCCCACCCAGTAAACTTCCTTGGTGGTGGACTTGACCCACTTCTTGATGAAGTACTGCTTCTTGCCCCAGTTGACCTGCTTGGCCGGGTCCGAGGTCTCCTTGCCTTCCTTGTCAAGGCCGAAGACCTTGCCCAGGAACTTGCCGTCAGCCTTCTCGGCCAGGAGCTTCTTGTACTCCTCCTGGCTGATGTACTGAGCGCTGGCCTCGGTCGGGCCGATGAACTTGGAGTTGTTGTCGAACCCGCCAGGAGCGTTGTTGTACTGCAGCTCCGTCACCTCGACGGAGGTCAGCTTGACGCCGTCCTTGCCGGTCGCGGTGAGGTAAGGCTTGGCCGAGTTGTAGTCGACAACGCTGGCCGGCTTGCCAACAGTCTCCGGCGAGGAGGTCACGGACTCCTTCTGGAAGGGGCCGTTCTCGCCGTACTTGGAGACACCCGCGTCGTACTCAGCCGCGGTGATCTCGGTCTTCTTGACGAACTTCTCGCCCTTGTACGCGTCGTACTCGGACTTCGAAACCTGCTTGCCACCGTTGAAGACGCCGCCAACACCGTTGTAAACGGTGACGAAGGCGTAGTCACGGTCGAAGTCCTCGTAGACCGAGAGGTCGTAGTGGGTGAAGGCCTGCTTACCCACGTAGATGCCCCAGGGAGCCTTGCCCTGGTAGTAACCGGGGACGAAGACCCACTTGGAGACGACCTCGTCGTTGGCCTTGATGTCGTAGACGCAGTGACCGGCCGTGGCGACCAGGTTGCGGTACTTCGACTGGATCGACGTGCCGGAGCACCAGTAGAGGTTGCCGTCGCGACCCTCGAAGAAGACCTTACCGATGGACTTCGGCAGGTTCACGTTGTGGGACTTGACGGTGACCTTCTTCTCGGCACCGATCGGGGGGAGCTCGCCCGGCTTGGTGTTGCCGACGTAGCCGCCCTTTTCGACGATCTTCTTGACGTCCTTGTTGTCCCAGTAGTAGGCCGTGGCCTGCTTCAGGGCAGCGTAGTTGGACTTGGACCAGAAGTCGATGATCTCAGACGCCTTGGCGTCCGAGGTGAGCTGCTCAGCGTCGTAGGTCGGCTCAGCCTGCGCGGCACCGGCGAGGCCGGCAGCAAGCAGACCAGTGGCCAGGATGGCGCCACCGGCCGGGAGGAGGATGCGCTTCAAGGTAACTCCTTGCGCTGTCGTGGAACGCCTCTTGCGTCCCATGCGTCAGTAAAGGGATAGCCAGGAACATACAGCGCCGATCTTGAAAACAGGAACCCGCTTCGGGTGGAAAAGATGGGACAAGTCGGCCGTGATCGCTTCGTGATGTTTATGCAGCCGATGTGGCTGACCGGGCGAGAGGCCAGACCTGTGATGTTTTCGCAGATCAACAGATGCGTGTTACTGGTGTGACGTGTGGGGTTGGGGTGTTGCCCTGATGGGTGCTCCGATCCCGATGTGACGCAGATCACATCGGATTGATGGCACCGTCTGCGGACCCCATGCGTCCAAACGGCTTCAACTTTCGGCGGAACAGCCGTAGGGCCCGGCGGTTGCCGGGCCCTACGGGGTTATTCACGATCTACGAACAGCTAGTGCCGATCGCTTTGCGTCACTTAGAACGCTTTGCCAGACCACACCTTGGCGGCAGCCTGGTAGACCGACGCGGTCTCACCGTCGAAGTACGGCGAGGTGATGGTGTCGACGCGGTCGTTGCCGTTCTGGTCGGCGAACGTGCTCGTCACACCGTTCACGTAACCGATGCGCTTGGCGTTGCTGTACTTGAGGAGCCAGGGGCCGCCGTCGGCGCCCTCGGTCATCGCGCACTTGAGCGCGACGTGCTCCTCGATCTTCTTGGCGGCCGAGACGGCCAGCTTCGAAGAGGTCTTGCCGTAGCACCACTTCGGCGTGATGCCGGTGTAGTTCTTGTTGCCGTCGGGGTGCGGCGCGGCCGGGTAGCCGAACACGCGGACGTTCTTGCCCGTGGGCTGGTTCCAGGCGAAGCCCTGGCCACCGACGTTGTCACCGAGGCGACCGGCGTCCTTGATGGAACCGGAGACCACGTAGTAGGTCTCGTGCCAGTAGACCTCCTTGACGGAGCTCTTGACCCACTTCTTGATGAAGAACTGCTGCTTGTACCAGGCGGTCTCGTTGCCGTTCTTGTCCTTGTCGGCCCAGAGCTTGCCCAGGAACTTGCCGTCGGCCTTCTCGGCCTGCAGCTTCTTGTAGGCCTCCTGCGTGATGGCGGCCTTGCTCGAGTTGGTCGGGCCAACGAACTTCGCGTTGTTGTCCAGACCAGCCGGAGCCTTGGTGTAGTCGTGCTCGGTGACCTCGACGCCGGTCAGCTTGATGCCGTCCTTGCCCGTCGCGGTGAGGTACGGCTTCACGTCCGCGGCCGTCTTCACGTCGGCGGGCTTGCCCACAGTTTCGGGAGTCGAGGTGACCGACTCCTTCTTGTAGGGGCCGTTCTCGCCGTACTTGGAGACGCCTGCGTCGTACTCGGCAGCCGTGATCTCCTTCTTGGTCGCGAACTTCTCGCCCGTGTAGGCGTCGAACTCGCTCTTGGAGACCTCCTTCTTGCTGCCGCCGCCGAGCTGGACGCCGTTGTAGACCGTGACGAACGCGTAGTCGCGGTCGTAGTCCTCGTACGTGGAGAAGTCGTAGTGGGTGAAGGCCTGCTTACCCACGTAGATGCCCCACGGGGACTTGCCCTGGTAGTAGCCCGGGACGAAGACCCACTTGGACATGACGTCCTGGTTGTTCTTGACGTCGTACACACAGTGGCCGGCCGTGGCGACCAGGTTGCGGTACTGCGACTGGATCGAGGTGGCCGAGCACCACTTCTTCTCGCCCTTGCCGTTCACGAAGAACACCTTGCCGATGGTCTTCGGCAGGTTCACGTTCTGAACCTTGGCGGTGGTCTTCTTCTCGGCGCCGATCGGGGGCGTGGTGCCGGGCCGGCTGTCCGCGGAGTAGCCGCCCTTCTGCTTCAGCTTCTCGACGTCTTTGCCGTCCCAGACGTTGGACTCCTTGGCGGCCTTGAGGGCGGCGCCGTTGTTGTCCGCCCAGAAGGCGGCGATGGCCTTAGCGGTGGCCGCGCTCTTCGCCATCGGGTCGGTGTCGACGTCGTTGGCGGCCGAGGCGGTGCCGGCGAGGCCGGCAGCCAGCAGGCCGGTTGCCAGAACGGCTCCACCGGCGGGGATGAGGATGCGCTTCAAGGGAACTGCTCCTTGGTCTGTCGTGGGTCGCAACATGCGTCCCATGCGTCAGTAAAGGGATAGCAAGGAACATACCCGTGTGATCTTTGCAGGTGGAAGCCGTTTCGCCCGGTCTGGTAGTCACCCTTACCGTCGTGACCGTGCTGTTATCTGTCAGATACTTTTGCCAGTGGTGATCGTTTTTGGATGTTTTCACTGGCCAGTCGGGGGCACGTGGCGAATGGTGCAAATGAGCGGTAAGTGCCCCGGCACTCCCTGTGAACCGGTGAATGTGATGTAGATCACAGGAACCAGATTGGGCCCTCGTCCCGTCTAAGTCGCTCCGATCATGAGCGGGCACGGGTGCGCGGCGGTCCGGTTGGGGCAGCAGACGACCGCCAGGGACGTGAATCGGCCGCCGGATAGCCAGAAGCCCCAGTGGACGTCGACTCCGCCCGTGAGGGATTCGGTCGCGTTGGCCAGCCGTACGGCACGCCCGATGCGCTCTTCGTCGGCGGGCAGGAGCAGCTTGCGGCACGCGAGCGTGTACTCCCGGCCCAGCCAGGCCACCGCGTCAGCGGTGGACTCGAAGGTGGCGGCGACCTGGCGGCGGGGGCGGGCGAGCCAGTCGGCGGTGCGTATCGGAGGCAGCGGCGAGCTGGGGAACTCGGGGGTGCCGGTCCGGCGCTCCTCTTCCAGGCGTAGTTCCTCGCCGATCCCGGTCCACAGGTAGGCGTGAAGGTGGCCGGCCATGTGTGGAGATATGCCCAGAAATGCGGAAGGGGCCCGGCATGGCGCCGGGCCCCTTCACACGGTGGTCTTACTTGTAGAGCTCGCCGTTCGGGCCGACGACCTTGCCGGACCACACGTTCTTCGCGGCGTTGTAGACGTCAGCCGTCTCGCCGTCGAAGTACGGGGAGGTGATCCAGTCGATGCGGTCGTTGCCGTCCTGGTCGGCGAAGGTGCTGGTGACACCGTTCACGTAACCGAGGCGCTTGGCGTTGCTGTAGTTCTTCAGCCAGGGGCCGCCGTCGTAACCGGGGGTCACGGCGCACTTGAGGCCCACGTGCTCCTCGATCTTCAGCCAGGAGGCGCCGACCTTCTTGCCGGTGGTCGGGCCGTAGCAGGTCTTCGGGGTGACGCCCGAGTAGACCTTGTTGCCGTCCGGGTGCGGCGCGTACGGGTATCCGAAGGCGCGCACCGGCTTGCCGCTCGGCTGGTTCCAGGAGATGCCCTGGCCGCCGACGTTGTCACCGAGGCGGCCGGCGTCCACGAACTTCCTGCGGTCGTGGCCGATGCCGTTGTAGACGGTGACGAACGCGTAGTCGCGGTCGTAGTCCTCGTAGGTGGTGAAGTCGTAGTGGGTGAACGCCTGCTTGCCCACGTAGATGCCGAACGGCGCCTTGCCCTGGTAGTAGCCGGGGACGAAGACCCAGCGGTCCATGACGTCGCGGTTGCCGTCGGTGTCGTAGACGCAGTGCGCGGCGGTGGCGACCAGGTTGCGGTAGTTCGACTGGATCGAGGTGGCCGAGCACCAGCGGTACTTGCCGGACGCGTCCACGAAGAAGACCTTGCCGATGGTCTTCGGCAGGTTCACGTTCTGGGACTTGCCGGAGCCGGCGGACTGCGGCGCGGTCTGGCCAGGACGGCCGTCGGGGCTGTAGCCGCCCTTCTGGACGACCTTCTTCACGTCGGCGGCGTCCCAGGTGTAGGCCGTCGCGTTGCGCAGGGCTGCGTAGTTGGACCGCATCCAGAACGCGGCGACGGAGTAGGCCGCCTTGGTGTTGGTGGCCATCGGGTCCTTGGCGATGTCGTCGGCGGCCTGGGCGGTGCCAGACAGGCCGGCAGCCACGAGACCGGTCGCCAGCAGAGCGCCACCGGCCGGGAGAAGGATTCGCTTCAAGGTAACTCCAGGTTGCGCTGGTATGGGCGCTCCGTGCGCGCCGAACTCAGCAAAAATGGACAGCCCGGAACTTACAGCGCTGACTCGTGTCATGTGAATTTTCGGTAGATCATGTCAACCGCTCCAACACGCGGTGTGATCGTTCCGAGACAGAAGGAGTGCTGATCACAGAGTTGGCCTATGGGGCCAATGTGACTTGCCTCACTTTTCGCTGCTGCCCTGCGCGTCGGCCTGCCGGTAGACGTCGGCGGTGGTGGCGATGAAGGGCGGCGCGGACACCGCGTCGTACGCCCCGCGGGCGTCGCGGTTCCAGGTCAGGCTGTTGACCCCGTTGAGGTAGCCGAGCTTGGTCGAGCTCTGGAACTTCCACAGCCAGGGGCCGCCGCTCGCGCCCGCGGTGAGGTTGCAGGGCTGGAGCAGCACGCCGTACTGCAGTTCCCGGCTCGGCGCGGTGGTCTTGCTGGTGCCGCCGGCGCAGGTCTCGAGCGTCTTGCCGTTGAAGGGGCGGGTGCCGTCGGGCTGGGCGCCCGCCGGGTAACCGAAGGCGTTGACGCGGTTGCCGTACCCCTTGGAGATCGCCAGGCCCTGGCCGCCGACGTTGTCCTGCAGCTTGCCGACGTCCTTCATGGTGTAGGTGCCGTCCTTCTGCTTCTCCCAGACGAAGCCGCGGTGGACGGTGACGAAGGCGTAGTCGAAGTCGTAGTCGCCCTTGACCCAGTCCTCGTGCAGGCTGAGCGAGGCGCCGACGTAGATGCCGTCAGGCGTGGTGCCGTCGGCCTGCGGGTTGGGGACGAAGATCCAGTTGTGCGCCTCGCCGGGCTGGCGCGGGTCGTAGGCGCAGTGTCCGGCGGTGGCGACGACGCTCTTGCTCTTGGACGCGACCGCGCTGGCCGAGCACCAGAACTCCTTGTTGCCGAACCGGAAGAAGACCTTGCCCATGGTCTTGGCCGCCGAGCCGCTCTTGGGCAGCGCGGGCGCGACGTCGCGGGGGCCCGTCTTCGCCTGCTTCGCGGTGGAGGAAGCGGCGTGTACGGCGGCGCCGATCGATGAGCCGGCGGCGGTCGAGGAGGGGGCCGGGGCGTTGCCCGCGGGCGTGGCCGGCGAGTAGCTGTCGGCCTTCTTGAGCCGGTCGGGCTGCCAGTACTCGGCGACCTTCTTCATGTCCGCGTCGGTCTTGGCCAGCGGGACCGTCATGACCTTGCTTGGCGCGGCGTTCGCGACCCCTGTCAGGGCAGGCACCATCAGCAGCACGCCGAGGGCGGCGGCCGCGAGGGACCTGACCGGGGGGATCATGAAATGCCTTTCTTGGGGTCGTAAGGGAGGATTTTTCCAGATCGACTCACTCTATGGCAGCTCGGATGGAGATTCGTTATCTGATCAAGGTTGACGTGTGTCCCATAAAGCCCATGTGAGGCATGCGTCCCGCGCGTCGGTCGTTGGTCGCCGATGATCTGCGAGCGAGGCTGCCAGTATGCGACTCATGTGTCTCGCCGTCCTTTCATGTACGGCTATCGCCGCTGGTCCAGCCGCAAATCCCGCGGAACCACCGAAGAACGGATACGTGCTCACCCACGGCGCCCGCCACGTCCTTCTCGTCTGCGACGGCAACCCCAGTGTGCACCCGCGCGCAACCGAGGCCTGCGCCGCGCTGACGGCCGCCGCGGGCAACCCGGCGCGCATGCCGGTGGCGCAGGTGCTGTGCACGGAGGAGTACAGCCCGGTGAAGGTCACGGCCACCGGCGTCTGGGGGGAGCGCCTGATCAACTACACCGCGGTCTACGGCAACCGCTGCAGGATGGGCGCGGCCACGGGCCCGCTGTTCGCGTTCTGAAGGAAGCCTTCTGAAGGCCTCGGGAAAGGGGAAAGTCCCCGGGGAGGGCCCGGGGACTTTCAGCTTTCGTCAGACCGCTACAGGGGGAAGTTGCCTGTCCACCGGTTGGCGGCGGCCTTGTAGACCTTGTAGGTGTCGGCGTTGAAGTACGGCGACGAGATGTGGTCGTACCTGTCGTTGCCGTCGGTGTCCCACGCCACGCTGTTGACGCCGACCAGGTAGCCGGTGCGCGAGGCGCTCTTGTAGTTGTAGATGAACGGCCCGCCGCTGGCGCCGGCGGTGAAGGAGCACTTGAAGCCGATGTGCTCCTGCAGGTTGTACTTCGGCGCGGACGGCATCGGCTTGGTCTTGCCGTAGCACCACTTCATGGTGCGGCCGGTGAACGGCTTGTCGCCGTCGGGGTGCTCGCCGGCCGGGTAGCCGAAGGAGAAGACGTTCACCTTCGTGCTGCGGTTCCAGGCGAAGCCCTGGCCACCGACGTTGTCACCGAGACGGCCGACGTTCTTGACCGTCCACTGCCACTTGTTGTTGACCTTCTCCCACTTGACCTTGATGCCGTTGTAGACGTTGACGAACGCGTAGTCGAAGTCGTAGTCCTCCTTCACCACGAAGTCGTCGTGCGCGTTGAACGTCCTGGCGGCGTAGATCCCGTAGGGCGCCTTGCCCTCCCACGCGTTGTTGCCGTCCCAGTACGACGGGATGAAGATCCAGTTGTCGTAGAAGACGTCCTTCTTGGTGTCGTAGACGCAGTGCGCCGAGGTCGCCACCAGGTTGCGGAACTTGCCCTGGACAGAGCTGGCCGAGCAGAAACGCCAGCTCTTCGGGTCGTTCGGGTTGGCGCCGGGCAGCGTGAAGAAGACGCGGCCGACCGTGTTGGGCAGGTTGACGTGCTTGCTCTTCGCGGTCTTCGTCTTCTCCTCGCCGATCGGCGGGACCGATCCGGGCGGACCGTCAGGGCTCTGGGTGCCGCCCTTGACACCCTTGGATGAGATGTCCAGGGAGTCCTTCATGTCCGTGGCCAACCGGATGCGGTCGGGCGTCCAGAACTGGACCGCCTGAGTCGCGGGCGTCGTCGCGTTCCTGGAGACGACGTCCTTGGGTGCTTGGGTCGCTGACGCGGTGCCGCTCATCATGCCGGCGGCCAGTCCGATGGCCACGAGGCCGGCGAGCGGAATCGCCATGCGCCTTGCTCGGGAAATCATGGAGCTCCTTCCAGTTCTCGGCGGCCCAGAGCGGGGTACGGCGCCCCGGTGGGCCAGGAAAACGCTGGGAACGCTAATGAATGGCGCAGGGCGAGTTCCAGGAAACGACGCGAAAAAGTCTGGGCCGGTTCCGTTCCGTTATAGAAATAGCAATTGGGCATGTATTCTCAACCGGTATTCACGCAGGTCTCGGCCGCGTTATGAATTCATTTTCCCCACCGATAACAGCGGTCACTTTCATCCGTGCGCCGCCTGCGCTCACTCCGGTCAGAAACGTCACACGCGAGCCAAACCGAATCTTGTTCTGGTTAGATGGGGTCATGGATCCGCGCACCCCCTGCCTCGTTGGCGCCGCCCAGCTGACCGTCCGGTCGCAGCCCGGACCGGAACCCCTCGACCTCTGGGAGCACGTGGCCAGGCAGGCCGCGCGCGACGCCGGTCTCGCGCCGTCGCGGCTCGACTCGATCGGGCTGGTCTACACCGATTCCTGGCAGTACGACGCGCCGCCGTACCGGCTGGCGGAACGGCTCGGCGCGACGCCGCGCCACAGCGTCTACTCCAACGTCAGCGGTACGGCCCCGCAGATGCTCATCGGCGCGGCGGCCGGGCGGATCGCGGCGGGGGAGCTGGACAGCGCTCTGGTGGCGGGGGCGGAGGCGCTGGCCACGCGCAGGCACGTGCGCAAGCTGGGCGAGCATGTGGCGTGGAGTCATCCGGCCGATCCGAAGCCGCCGTACGGGTGGGACCGGCCGCCGCATCCGGCGGAATTGGCGCACGAGTTGTTCCTTCCTGTCCACACTTATCCGATCCTGGAGACGGCGCACCGCTTTTCCCGAAATATGGCGATAAGTCGGGAAATGTCGGAGCGGGCGCGGTTCATGTCGCTCATGTCGGAAGTGGCGGCGGCCAATCCCCATGCCTGGCGGCGCGCGGCGTTTTCTCCGGAGGAGCTGGAGACCGGGCGGTTCGTCGGCTGGCCGTACACCAGCAACACGGTCGCGACGCTGGAGGTCGACCAGGCCGCCGCCGTCATCCTGGTCAGCACGGAGCTGGCCGACCGGCTGTCGATCCCGCTGGAGCAGCGCGTCTACCTGCGCGGCTGGGCCTACGCCGAGGACACCTGGGAGGTCGCCGCCCGCCCCTCGCTCGCGTCCTCGCCGGCGATCGCCAAGGCGGCCGAGGCCGCGTTCACGCGCGCCGGACTGGGCCTGGACGACATGGCCGCGCTCGACCTCTACAGCTGCTTCGCCATCGCCCTTCGGCAGGCCTGCGACGCGCTCAAGCTCGACCTCCTCGACCCGCGCGGCCTCACGGTCACCGGCGGCCTGCCGTACGCCGGCGGCCCCGCCAGCAACTACGTCCTGCACTCCACCGCCACCATGGCCGGGCTCCTGCGCTCCCAGCGCGGCCACGGGCTGGTCACCGGCGTGGGCATGCACCTGACCAAACACACCTACGCCGTCTGGTCCACCGACCCCGGCGGCACGCTCGGCGACGCCACCTCCGTCCACACCGCCACCCCCGTCCCCATCCAGGACCTCTACGAGGGCCCCGCGACGGTGGCCGGCTACACGGTCGTCCACGGCCGCGACGGCGCCCCCGAGCGCGCCATCCTCGTCGTCGACGTCCCGGGCGGTCCTTCCAGGGCTCACGCCGTCGTACGGCGGGCCGACCTGCTGGCCGACGCCGAATCCCGCGAACTGGTGGGCCGCCAGGTGCGCCTGCGCCCCGATGGACAGGCGAACGTAGCCGATTGGTGACACCCGATCCCCCACACGTCCGTAGCCAAACGGCTACCCTTCGTGTGTTGACATTTTTATGTCACAGGCGAACGCTGGAGTCATGCGGAGGACCACGGTGCGCATCGACGAGACGCTCCTCAACGAGGCGAAGGCGTACGCGGCACGAAACGGACGCAGTCTCACCTCGGTCATGGAGGACGCCTTGCGGCAACTACTCAACCGCTCCACAGAAGCGGCCCAACGGCCCCATGTGGAGCTCCCGGTCTCCGGTTCTCGGCTCAGGCACGGGATCGAGCTCACCCCCGAGTTCATCAAGGACCTGCTCGACCGAGAGGGCGTCGAGCGCCACCTCAAGGCGGTGAACGATGCTGCTGAGTGACGTCAACGTCCTCATCAACGCCTTCCGGCTGGAGGCGAAGGAGCACCGGTCCTGCCGTGCGGTCATCGAAGAACTGGTCAACGGCGATTCGGCGTACGCGGTCTCGGATCAGGTGATCAACGGCTTCATCCGGATCCTCGCGAATCGGCCGCTCTATGAGAACCCGGCGACGATGGATGAGATCCTCGCCTTCGCGGAGCTGGTCCGTAACCAGGCCCATGCGATCGTGGTCAGCCCGGGTGAGCGGCACTGGGAGATCTTCACCGGTTTGTGCGAGCAGATAGGCACAAACCACAAGCTCGTGCCCGACGCGTATCTGGCTGCGCTGGCGATTGAGCACGGTTGTGAATTTGTGACCTGTGACAAGGACTTTGCCCGGTTCGAGGGGTTGCGCTGGAGGTCGCCGCTCAACTGAACTGGGGCCGAGGGCGTAAGCCGCACTACTCCGCGAGGATCGCTGGTGGCGGATCAGTTCGACGTCATCGAGGCCGGTGAGAAGGGGCGCCGGCGGTGGATCGGCATCGTGGTGCTGGTCGCGGTACTCGCGGTGCCCGTCGTCGGCCTGCTGGCCAGCCGGGCGCCGGAGGCGGAGCCGCCCGCGCGGCCCACGGCCCATCCGATTCCGACGTTGACGACGCTCACCTCGGCGCCCAACGTGCTGCACGCCAAGGCGCACGCCAAGGGGGCCGACGAGGTCATTCAGGTGGTCTTTCCGCATGGGCTGCGGGCTGATGTGCGGTATCCGGCGGAGTTGGGGCTCGATGACCTTGGGTCGCGGCCGTTCGTGGGGCTGTGGATCGCGGGCGGGGAGTTCTCGCAGTACCGGCAGCTGACGGCGCCCTACGGGGGTGACATCGAGGTGACGCGGGGGGAGAAGCCGCTGCGGTCGTTCACCGGCAACGTCACGCTCTGGCCTCGGCCGCCGGGGGCTGGGCTGGTGGGGCAGGTGATGCTGTTCGCGTTCGGGCCGTGGCGGATGGCGATGTACGACCGGCCGGCCGGGATGCGCTTCGAACAGCGGATGGAGCTGGCCACGAGCCTCAAGGGCACGGTGACCAAGGACGGCTACCTGGTGCTGAAGTCGTCGGGGCAGATCCGGCTGGCCGCGCCGGGTGACGGGCGGCGTAGTGATCCGGTGGGGCCGCAACTGCTGTTCGGCGGCGGCTCCAGCGACATGCTCGCCCTCGTGCCCACACCGGGTTGCAGGCTGCCGGAGGTGCCCAACGCGATGGGCATGCGCGGGCGGCACACCGAGTCCGTCTGCATGGGCGACTTCATGGTGGCCGCCTCGGGGTCCCGGGAGTTCGTGCGGACGGCGGTCAGCAAGATCCGGATCACCGTGAAGTAACCGGCCAGGGTCCGTGGGAGTGCTCCGAGACGACAGCCGCAAGCCGCGACGGCGCCGGTCGGGGTGATCGCCGCAATGCGGCTGGCGGGGGTGGGTTAGTGGGGGGCGGTGGTTAGGTGGCGGGCTGGGTGGGTGCGGGCGGTGCGGCGGGCTTGGTAGGCGAGGGGCATGTAGCGCAACCGCTCAGGCAGTCGCGGCGTCACCAGGGCCACCAGCCGCCCGATCCGGCCTAGCCGCCGCTCGTCGCGGGCCGTCCATGTCAGGCCGAGGGTCGCGCGTACGGCAGGCGGCAACGTCCCCACGGTCACGAACGCGTTGAACCCCCCGGAGGCCACCCCCACCGGCATCCACAGCCGCCGCACCGCCGCGGGCAGCCGGGGCGGGGCGGGTGTGCCGCGCATCACCGCGAGCACGTCGAGCGCCGTGGGGTGCGCCTCCAGCCGGTTGGCGACCATGTCATCGAAATAGGCCCAGAAAGCCGGCATGTCCGGCGGCATCTCCCGTTCGGGCACCCGCAGGATCCGGGCGAGCTGCCGTGATTCGGCCAGCATGCGTTCCTCGTCCGCCGCCGAGTAAGGAGTGCCGAACACCCGGTTCAACGTCAGGAACCGCTCGAACAACGACCAGTGCACCCACGCCCACGCCTCGCCGTTGAGCGCGTGGTAGGCCCGGCCGCGCTCGTCCACGCCGCTGATCGGCTCGTGGAGCTCGCGTAGCCGCCGGCCCTCGGCCAGGCCGGACGGCCCGCCGTACACCCAGGTCTGGACGGAGGTGAGTGTGCGGTCGAGGCGTCCCCACGGGTCTTGTTTGAAGGTGGAGTGCTCGGCGACGGCGGCGCCCACGGCGGGGTGCATGGTCTGCAGGATCAGCGCGCTGCCGGCGACCAGCAGGTTGCGGTATTCGCCCGCGGTGTCCCAGTGCATCGATCCCGGGCCGAAGGGCTCAACGTCCATGACGGCGCCTCCTGGGTGATACATCTTCTCTCTCTTTGTATCACCCAGAAGTCACCCGAGTAACCCGGCACTTATCTCAGAGGGTGAAGACGATCTTCCCGAAGATCTCGCCCTCGTGCATCGCGGCGAACCCGGCCGCCGCCTCGGCCAGCGGAAGCGTCCTGTCGATGACCGGGCGCACCCCGGTCTGCTCCAGGAAGACGGCCAGGCGCTGGAGCTGGTCCCTGGTGCCCATCGTGCTGCCGACCACGGAAAGCTGCAGGAAGAAGACCCGGTTCAGGTCGGCGGGCGGGACCGCGCCGCTGGTCGCGCCGGAAACCACGATGCGGCCGCCCGGCTTGAGGGACTTCAGCGAGTGGTCCCAGGTGGCCTCGCCGACGGTCTCCATGACCGCGTCCACGCGCTCGGGCAGCCGCGCGCCGGGCTCGAAGACCCGGTCGGCGCCCAGTTCGAGGGCTCGCTCCCGCTTGGCGGCCGAGCGGCTGGTGGCCCAGACGCGGTAGCCGCCGGCCCGGCCGAGCGCGATCAGCGCCGTGGCCACGCCGCCGCCGGCGCCCTGCACCAGCACGGTCGCGCCCGGCTGCAGCCCGGCCTTGTCGAACAACATCCGGTAGGCGGTCAGCCACGCCGTGGGCAGGCAGGCCGCCTGCTCGAAGCTGAGCGCCGCCGGCTTGGGCACCAGGTTCCGCTTCGGGACGGCCACGCGTTCGGCGAAGGTGCCGTCGTAGGTCTCCGACAGCAGCGAGCGCTTGGGGTCGAGCGTCTCGTCGGCGCCCGAGCCGATCACCGAGTGGACGATGACCTCGTTGCCGTCCTCGTCCAGGCCGGCGGCGTCGCAGCCGAGCACGATCGGCAGCCGGTCCTGGCGGATGCCGACGCCCTTCAGCGTCCACAGGTCGTGGTGGTTGAGCGCGGTGGCCTTGACCGTGACGGTCGTCCACCCGTCGGGCGTCTCGGGTTCGGCGTGCTCGCCGAGCCTCAGGCCGGCGAGCGGGTTGTCGGGGTCGGTCTGTGCGGCGGTTGCGGCGAACATGGCCGCACCCTACTTCAGCCGGTCAGCCGAGCGAGTCCCGGATCTGCCGTGAAGCCGTGTCGAGCGTCTTGCGGACCTCCTCCAGGCGTTCGCGGGTGAGCTGGCTCTCCGAGGCCTCCTCGCGCACCTTCCCCACGAAGTCGGCCAGCATGCCGCCGAGCTCGTTGTCCAGTTCGACCCGGTTGGGGGAGACGCCGCCGATCGTGGTCCAGATGTCGCCCCAGATGCGCCGCCACTCGTGCTTGAGGCGCTCACTCTCGCCCTGCCACGAGCTCACGTTCTGGGTCCACTGCCGCTTCTGCTCCTCCTTGAGGCGCTGAATGTCGGCCTTCTGCCCGGTACGCACGTCCTTGGCCATCTTCGTCAGCTCCTCGCGGAGCGACTTGACGGTGTCGCGGACGTCCTCCTTGACCTCGCGGGCGATGTCGCGTACCGACGCGGAGATCTCCTGCTCCAGGTCGGCCAGCTCGTCGAGGCGCTCGTCGAGCTCCTCGCGGCCCTTGTCGGTGATGGAGAAGACCTTCTTGCCGTCGACCACCTCGTGGGTGACCAGGCCCTCCTCCTCCAGCCGGGCCAGGCGCGGGTAGA
Source organism: Nonomuraea endophytica (assembly GCF_014203235.1). Taxonomy (GTDB): domain Bacteria; phylum Actinomycetota; class Actinomycetes; order Streptosporangiales; family Streptosporangiaceae; genus Nonomuraea; species Nonomuraea endophytica. Next base: position 64,129 of record NZ_JACHIN010000017.1, read on the forward strand.
TGGTGCCGGGGGAGGGCGAGTAGACGCCGAGGAAGCGGTCCTGCAGGAGGCGGATCACCTCGTAGCCGTGACGGGGGCTCTCCTCCAGCAGCTTGAGCAGGTACAGCCGCAGGCGGCCGTGGCCGAAGACGGGGCTCATTCCTTCTCTCCCTTGAGCAGCGCGACCTCGCCGGAGACCGTGGTCACCGTGAGCGAGGCCATGCCGCCGCCGAGCCGTCCCGACATCGACTGCGAGCCGGGCTTGCTTTGGTTGACGAGCCGGTCGAACGTGCTGACGACCCGGCCGGAGGTCGAGCGGACGGCGACGTCGGCCTCGACGTTCTCCGGCAGCCTGACCAGGATGCCGCCCGAGACGCTGTTGAGCGTCACGTGGCCGGTGGGCCGCAGCGCCAGGTCGGCGGTGATGCGGCCGGACACGGTGTTGGCTTTGAGCCGGCGTGGTATCCCGTCGGCGACGGTGAGGTCGCCGGAGACGCTCTTGAAGGCCAGGTCGCCGGCCATCGCGCGGCTCTCGACGTCGCCGGAGACGGTGGTGGCGCTCACGTCGCCGCTCACGCCGTCCAGCACGATCTCGCCGGAGACGCTCCTGACCTGCGTCTGCCGCTCGAACCCGGCGACCACCGCGGGCGCTGTGACGACTCCCGCGTTGACCGTGCAGGTCTTCGGCACGGTGAGCGTCAGCACCGAGCGCCGCTTGTCGCGCCGCAGCCAGCCGAGCAGGCCGTCCCAGGTGAGGTCCTTGTAGGTGACGCTGAGCTCCCCGGCCTCCTCGTCATAGGTGACGATCAGCGGCGAGGCCGACTCGACCTCGGACACCTCCAGCCCCGGCGGTCCGTCGCTGGCCAGCACGTTGAGCTTGCCCGCGACGATGCGCACGTCCAGCGCCGTCACCGGGCCGAACGTGAGCTGCTCGGGCCCGTCGATAGTCCACTGAGCCATGACCCCTCCGCGTTAGGTGTTCCTCCATACACGATATGTCGCGTCAAGCCGAAACTCAAGATGTATCGCGTTTGCCGGTCCGGCCGCGCCTACTCGTCGTCGTCATCCAGCCGGGCCAGCCACGTGGCCAGCCGCTCGACGGGCGTCTCGAACTCCGGGTTGAGATCGACGAACTCCTTCAGCCGCTCCCCGAGCCAGAGGATGCTGACCTCCTCCTCGCCGCGGCGCTCGACGAGCTCCTCGATCCCCCGATCGGTGAAGTACATGGTGCTCCGTTCTAACAGAAAGCCCCCGCCGGAGCGGGGGCTTCCAGATGGAAACGATCAGCCGAACAGCTCGTGCACGATCTCCTCGAGCTCCTTGTCGTGAGCGGCGTGGGAGCCGGTCGCGGGGGAGCTGTTGGGGGTGCGCGAGACCCGGCGCAGCGCACGGCCGCCGAGCAGTTGCGGGTCCTCCGCCAGCTTCAGCGTGAGGTACGGCCACGGCCCCATGTTGACCGGCTCGTCCTGGGCCCAGAGCAGCTCGGCCTGCGCGCCGTACCGGGAGAGCTCGGCGGTGAGCTCCTCGGCCGGGAACGGGTAGAGGCGCTCCAGACGGACGATCGCGACATCCTCCCGGCCCGCCGCGTCACGACCCGCTGCCAGGTCGTAGTACAGCTTGCCGGAGGTCAGCACGACCTTGGTGACCTTCGACGGGTCGACGGTGGTGTCGCCGATGACCGGCTGGAAGGTGCCCGAGGTGAAGTCGGCCGCCCTCGAGGTCGCCTTCTTGTGCCGCAGCAGCGACTTGGGCGTGAAGACCACCATCGGCTTGTGCCGCCCGGACTCCACCTGCCACCTGAGGAGGTGGAAGTAGTTGGCCGGGGTGGTGGGCTGCACGACCGTCATGTTGTCCAGGGCGCAGACCTGCAGGAAGCGCTCGATCCGGGCGCTGGAGTGGTCGGGACCCTGACCCTCGTAACCGTGCGGCAGCAGCAGGACGACACCCGACTTCTGGCCCCACTTCTGCTCACCGGACGAGATGAACTCGTCGATGATCGTCTGGGCGCCGTTGACGAAGTCGCCGAACTGGGCCTCCCACGCCACCAGGGCGTCGGGGCGGATCACGCTGTAGCCGTACTCGAAGCCCAGCGCCGCGAACTCGCTGAGCAGCGAGTCGTAGACGTAGAACTTCGTGGTGCCGTGGTTGAAGGCCTTCAGCGGCGTGTGGTCCTCGCCGGTCATCCTGTCGACCAGCACCGCGTGGCGCTGGGTGAAGGTGCCGCGGCGGGTGTCCTGGCCGACGAAGCGGACCGGGTGGCCGTCGATCAGCAGGGAGCCGATCGCCAGCGCCTCACCCATGGACCAGTCGATCGCGTCCTGCTCGACCATCTGGCCACGCCGCTGCAGCACCGGCGACAGGCGCGGGTGCACGGTGAAGCCCTCGGGCAGGTTGAGCTGGGTGTCGACGATGCGCTTGAGCGTCTCGTCGGTGATCGCCGTGGGCGTGTCGGTGTGCGACCACTTGATCACCTCGGTGGGCGGCACGCGCAGCTCGCCGGAGTCCTGACGCGGCTGCTTGGCCGCCTCGCGGACCTCGGTGAACGCCTGCTCCAGCTTGGCCTGGTAGTCGCGCAGCGCCGACTCGGCCTCTTCGACCGTGATGTCGCCGCGGCCGATCAGGGCCTCGGTGTAGAGCTTGCGCGTGGAGCGCTTGGCGTCGATCAGGTCGTACATCAGCGGCTGGGTGAAGGCGGGGTTGTCGCCCTCGTTGTGGCCGCGGCGGCGGTAGCAGATCAGGTCGATGACCACGTCCTTGCGGAACGCCTGACGGTACTCGTAGGCCAGCTGGCCCACGCGGACCACGGCCTCCGGGTCGTCGCCGTTGACGTGGAAGATCGGGGCCTGGATCATCCTGGCCACGTCGGTGGCGTACACGCTGCTTCGGGAGGAAGCAGGCGAGGTCGTGAAGCCGACCTGGTTGTTGACCACGATGTGGATCGAGCCGCCGGTGCGGTAGCCGCGCAGCTGCGACAGGTTGAGCGTCTCGGCCACGACGCCCTGGCCGGCGAAGGCCGCGTCGCCGTGGATGAGGACGGGCAGGACCGTGAAGCCCTCCTCGCCACGCTCCAGGAGGTCCTGCTTGGCGCGTACGACGCCTTCGAGCACCGGGTCGACCGCCTCCAGGTGGGAGGGGTTGGCCACGACCGAGGCGGTGATGGTCTTGCCGCCGGGTGCGGTGAAGGTGCCGGAGGCGCCCAGGTGGTACTTCACGTCGCCGGAGCCGTGGGCGGTCCGCGGGTCGATGTTGCCCTCGAACTCGGTGAAGATCTGCCCGTAGGACTTGCCGACGATGTTGGCGAGCACGTTGAGCCGGCCGCGGTGGGCCATGCCGATGACGACCTCGTCGAGGTCCTGGTCGGCGGCGTCGCTGATCACCGAGTCGAGCAGCGGGATCAGGGACTCGCCGCCCTCCAGCGAGAAGCGCTTCTGGCCGACGAACTTCGTCTGCAGGAACGTCTCGAACGCCTCGGCGGTGTTGAGCCGGCCGAGGATGTTGAGCTGCTCCTCGCGGTCGGGCGAGGCGTGCGCCATCTCCACCCGCGCCTGGATCCAGGACCGTTCCTCGGGGCTCTGGATGTGCATGTACTCGATGCCGACCGTGCGGCAGTAGGAGTCACGCAGCACGCCCAGGATCTCGCGCAGCTTCATCAGCGGGCGGCCGCCGAAACCGCCGGTCGCGAACTCGCGCTCCAGGTCCCACAGCGTCAGGCCGTGCGACTGGATGTCGAGGTCGGGGTGCTTGCGCTGCTTGTACTCCAGCGGGTCGGTCTCGGCCATGAGGTGGCCGCGTACCCGGTAGGCGTGGATCAGCTCGATCACCCGCGCCGACTTCGAGACGTCGTCGTCGTGGGAGGCGGAGATGTCCTGGACCCAGCGGACCGGCTCGTAGGGGATCCGCAGCGCCTCGAAGATCTCGTCGTAGAAGCCGTTCTCGCCCAGCAGCAACCGGTGGATCTGCCGCAGGAAGTCGCCCGACTGGGCGCCCTGGATGATCCGGTGGTCGTAAGTGCTGGTCAGCGTCATGACCTTGGAGACCGCCAGCCTCGACAGGGTGTCGGGGGCGGCGCCTTGGTATTCGGCCGGATACTCCATGGCGCCCACGCCGATGATCGTGCCCTGGCCGGGCATCAGGCGTGGCACGGAGTGGACGGTGCCGATGGTGCCGGGGTTGGTCAGCGAGATCGTGGTGCCGGCGAAGTCGTCGACGCCCAGCTTGTTGCCGCGGGCCTTGCGGACGATGTCCTCGTAGGCCATCCAGAACTGGCGGAAGTCCATGTCGTCGGCCGCCTTGATGGACGGCACGAGGAGCTGGCGCTCACCGTTGCTCTTCTGGACGTCGATGGCCAGACCGAAGTTCACGTGCTCCGGCTTGACCAGCGTCGGCTTGCCCTCGACCTCGGTGTAGGAGAAGTTCATCTCCGGCATGGCCTTCAGCGCCTTGACGATCGCGAATCCGATCAGGTGCGTGAAGGAGACCTTGCCGCCGCGTCCCCGCTTGAGGTGATTGTTGATCACGATGCGGTTGTCGATGAGCAACTTGGCCGGGATGGCCCGGACGCTCGTCGCTGTCGGTACCGACAGCGACAGGTCCATGTTGGCCGCCGTACGGGCCGCGGCGCCGCGCAACTTGACCTCTTCGGCGCCCTTGGGCACCGCAGTGGCAGGCTGCTTCGGCTTCTCGGCCACGGGCGCCGGGGTGGCCGGCGCCTTGGCGGGTGCTGGTGCGGGGGCGGGCGCGGTCGTAGTGCCGTTCGCCGCCTCCCTGGCCGGGGTTCGGCCCGGTCCGTAGTCAGGGTTGTAGTCAGCGAAGAAGTTCCACCAGGCCTTGTCCACAGACTCGGGATCCTGGAGGTACTTCTGGTACAGCTCGTCGACAAGCCACTCGTTTTGTCCAAAGCTTGCCAGCGGGTTTGACCGCGACGACTCAGACGACACGGCGGAAATCGCCCTCTTCCGCAGATCGGCGTTGATGTTAGAGAACCGGTCCAAGGCTACTCGCACAGACCGGCAGAGCGCGCCGGAGAGACCACCGCGCCCCGCCTGATCCTCTCAGGAGAGTCCAAAGAGGTCACGCCCCCCTAGTCAATCCAGGTGGTGCAGCCAATATTACTGTTTGGTATCAACAGGCTGGCGGGAGGTTTAGTTCCCGGCGGAGATGACTCTGCTGGTGATCCGCACGCCGGGGGAGAGCTCGGTCAGGAGCTCCGCCAGCTCCTCGCCGGCGACCTTGAGCTCCTCCATCGTCATCGGCTCCAGGCGCTCCAGCAGGAACAGGCCGTTGTCCGTCTCCTCGGTCAGCCGGGTGCGCGCCCCCTGGCGCCAGTTCCACCGGCGGCAGGTGACGCCGAGGTCGTCGCGCCAGATCACCTCGCCGGGCTCGGGCGTGCCGAGCGCCTCCTCCTCCGCCGCCTCGTCGCCGATGGCCCTGATCAGCCGGGCGGGTCCCGAGTATTGGTCGAGGTCCTCGCCGCCGATCGGCAGCGCGTGGGTGACGCTCACGGAGTTGTAGGCGTCGACGATCCGGTTGATCTCCGGCAGCGGCAGTCTGCGGGTCAGCGCGTCGACGCTCGGGCGCGTGCGCTGGGGCTTGGCGCCGAACGCGCGGTAGGCGTCCTTCCAGGCGTCGATCTTCTCGGTCTGAACGGCATGCGCCGAAGCCTCGGCCAGCCAGCCGCGCGCCCGCTCGTCGGTGGGCCCGTTCTTCATGCCGTGGGCCGTCATGACCAGGACCGCGAAGTCGGGACGGAGCTCGAAGATCGCCTCGTCCACCCGGATGTGCTCAATCATGCCTGGCAGCTTAGGCGGCCAATTCGCAAAAATCACTTTGCAAAATTGTCTTTGCGGTCTACCGTCAAAGTATGGAAGAGGGCTACCGGATCACCGATCCCGAGGTGCTCAAGGCGGTCGCGCACCCGCTGCGGGTGCGCATGCTCGGCATGCTGCGCGCCGACGGCCCCGCCACCGCCAGCCAGCTCGCCCGGCGGGTCGGCGAGAGCTCGGGCTCGACCAGCTACCACCTGCGCGAGCTGGCCAAGTACGGCTTCATCGAGGAGGACCACTCGACGGACGGCAGAGAACGCCGCTGGCGCGCCCGCCACCACTACACGAGCTGGGACAACGTCCAGATGGGCGCCACGCCCCAGGGCCGCGAAGCCCTGAAGATCATGAAGATGCGCCAGGTGGAGGCGCTCGTCCGCGCCATTGAGCGCTTCGACGAGAGCGACTGGTCCATCGCGTGGGTCGAGGCGAGCGGCATGACCGACATCCTCACCAAGCTGCCGCCCGCCGGGCTGCGCGAGTTCTTCGAACGCGCCGACGCCCTGCTCACCGAGCTGGAAGAGCGCTACGCCGACGACCCCGAGACCGTGAAGGCGCACGTGTTCCTCGCCGGATACCCCAGAAGGGACATGGACGCGTGAATCCCTTAAGCGCGCGCCGCCGCTACGCCCTCGTCAGCTTCCTCACCTGGCTGCCGCCGGGACTGATGATGGCCCCGATGGTGCTGCTGATGACCGAGCGCGGGCTCAGCCTGCCGCAGGTCGGCCTGACCGTGACCGTCTTCTCCGTGGTGACGATCGCGCTGGAGCTGCCGACCGGCGGCCTGTCGGACGTGATCGGCCGGCGCATGGTCCTGGCCGCCTCGGCCGCCGTCAGCGTGCTCGCGATGGCGACGCTGGCCTTCGCCACCACGCTGGGCGTGTTCCTGGCCGCCGCCGTGCTCAAGGGCGTGGCCAGAGCGCTCTCCAGCGGCCCGGCGGAGGCCTGGTACGTCGACACCCTCCACGCCGCCCAGGGCCCCGGCGCCGATCTGCGTCCGGGACTGGGCAGGGGCAACGCGATGGGTTCCGTGGCCCTGTGCGCGGGTATGCTGACCGGCGGCGTCCTGCCACTGGCCGTGCCGCCCGGCGCTCCCATCGTTCCGCTCGCCGCCCCGGCGCTGGCCAGCGCGCTGGCGGCCGCCGTACTCCTTGTCGTGGTCCTGCTCGCCCTGCCGGAACCGCCGCACGCGCGCCGCTCGATCGGCGGCGTGCTGCGCGAGGTGCCGCTCACCGTGGCAGCCGGGCTGCGGCTGGCCACCGGCGGGCCGCAACTGCGCCGCCTCATGCTCTACGCGGTCGCCAACGGCGTCGCCCTCACCGCCGTCGAGCTGCTGACCCCGGGACGCCTGGCCGACCTCGCGGGTACGGCGGAGCGCGGCACCACCGCCTATGCCCTGGTGGCCGCCGTCGGCTTCGCCGGCAGCGCGGCGGGCTCGTCACTCGGACCGGCGCTGGCCAGGATCGCGGGCGGCAACGCCAGGGGCGCGAGCATCGGCGTCGTGCTCGCGGCGCTGTCACTCGGCGCGCTGGCCGCCACAGCCGGCCTGAACGGACCGGCGGGCCTGGTGAGCGCCGGGATCGCCTACGTGCTGATGTTCGCGGGGCTCAGCGCCACCGGCCTGCTCGCCCAGACCATGACGCACAACGCGGTCACCGCCGCCGAACGCACCACCGTCACCTCGATCGGCTCCCTGTCGCTGCAGGCCGGCGGCGCGCTGTCCAACCTGGGGCTCGGCCTGCTCGCCGCGGGCTCGGGAGTGGCCGCCGCCTGGGGCCTGGTGGCCGTCGTGCTGCTGTCGTCGAGCCTGCTGCTCGTCCGGCTGCCTGAGCGGGTGCGTGAGGCCGTATGAACGCGACGTCTGCCGACCGCCGTTACGCGCTGGTCAGCTTCCTGACCTGGCTGCCCGCCGGGCTGATGATCGCCCCGCTGGTCCTGCTCATGCTCGGCCGGGGCCTGACGATCGTGCAGGTGGGCGTGGTCATGACCGTGTACTCGCTGGTCATCGCCGTGCTCGAGCTGCCGACCGGCGGGCTCGCCGACGTGGTGGGGCGGCGGGCGGTGCTCGCGCTCGCCGCCGCCTGCACCGCCCTGTCGCTGGGGCTGCTGGTGCTGGCCACGTCGTTCTGGGCGTTCGTGCTGGCCTGCGGGGTGCTCGGGGTGTCCAGGGCGCTGTCCAGCGGGCCCGCGGAGGCCTGGTACGTCGACACTCTGCACGCGGTCGAGGGGCCCGAGGCGGATCTGCGTCCCGGGCTGGCGCGCGGGCACGTGATGGAGGACGTCGCGCTGGGCGTCGGCGTGCTGGCCGGCGGCTTCGTGCCACTCCTGGACCTGCCGCTGGACCTGCCGCTGGGACTGCCCACCCTGCCCGCGCTGGCCGTGCCGCCGCTGGCCGGGGCGGTGGCGGCGCTGGTGTGGCTGGGCGTCGTGCTGGTGGCGCTGCCGGAGCCGCCCCATCCCCGGGTGCGGCTGGGCGAGGTGCTGCGCGGGGTGCCGCTCACGGTGGCATCGGGGGTGCGCGTGGCGGTGGGCGACGGGGTGCTGCGGCGGCTCGTGCTGCTGTCGGCGGTCGTGGGGATGGCGTTGACCTGCGTCGAACTGCTGGTGCCCGGTCATCTGGCCGCGCTCACCGGCTCGGCCGAGCTCGGGGCCACCGCCTACGCGGTCGTGGCCGCCGTGGGGTTCGCGGGCGGCGCGCTCGGCAGCGGCCTCGCTCCCGCGCTGGCGAGGAGACTGGCCGGGCGGGAGGCCCCCGGTGCCAAGGGTTCTGTGCGCGGGGCGGTCGCCGGGCTGGTGCTCTGCGGGGTCTCTCTGGCGGGGCTGGCCCTGTCCGCGCTGCTCGGAGGTGGGTCCGGGGTGGGCTCTGTGGTGCTGGCCGGGCTGCCGTACGCGGTGCTCTTCGTCGGGCTCGGCGCGTACGGCGTGCTGAGGGCCGAGCTCAGCCACCACCGGGTCACCGCCGCGGAGCGGGCCACGATGGCATCGGCCGCGTCGCTGGCCGGTTCCGGCGGCGCCGCGCTGGCCAACCTGACGCTGGCGCCGCTGGCCATGGGCCTGGGGACGGCGGCCGCCTGGTGGCTGGTCGCGGCGGTGGTGCTGCTGTCGAGCCTGCTGTTCTTCCGCCTGCCGATCAAGGAGCGGACGGCCTTGTGAGCCGGCTAGAGCCATCCGTGCCGCTTGGCCAGTTGGTAGGCCTCGGCGCGGGTGGCGGTGCCGAGCTTGGCGACGGCGGCGGCCAGGTAGTTGCGGACGGTGCCGTTGGACAGGTGCGTACGGCGGGCGATCACCGCGACCGGCGTGTCCAGCTCGGCCAGGCGCAGCACGTCCAGTTCGCGCGGGGTGAGCGGGCACTCCGGGGCGGTCAGGGCGTCGGCCGCCAGTTCGGGGTCCACGTAGCGGGCGCCGCCGTGTACGCGCCTGATGACGTCGGCGAGCGCGCCGCCGGGTGCGCCTTTGGGGAGGAAGCCGCTGGCTCCGGCGTCGAGGGCGCGCTTGAGGAGGGGCGGCCTGCCGTACCCGGTGAGGATGACCACGCGGCAGGAGGGCAGAACGGCGGCCAGTTCGGCGCTGACCTCCAGCCCGCCGACCGCGGGCATCTCCAGGTCGATCACGGCCACGTCGGGGCGGTGGGAGAGCGCGGCCTGGACCGCGGCGCGGCCGTCGGCGGCCTGCGCGACCACCTCCAGGTCGGGCTCCAGCCCCAGCAGCGCGGCCAGCGCCGTGCGGATGAGCTCCTCGTCGTCGGCGAGCAGGACCTTGATCACCTGAGGGTCGCCTCCAGGGTGAACACGCCGCCGTCGAGGCGGGTGCAGAGTGTGCCGCCGGACTCGGCCAGCCGCTCGGCCAGGCCCCGCAGACCGGACGAATGGGGGTCGGCCGGGCGTTCGGCGGCGCCGTCGTTGGCCACGATGACGCCGTCGGGGCCGACCTCGATGGTGCACCAGGTGGCCTTGCTGTGGCGCAGCACGTTCGTGCCAGCCTCGCGCACGACGGGCGCGAGGCGGGCCGCGACGTCCTGCGGGAGGTCCCGCGCGGGCAGGGTCGCGGTGCAGCGCACGCCCGAGGAGCGGAGCACCTGCTCGATCGCGGCGACCTGCGCGCGCAGATCGACCTCCCGATACCCGTGTACGGCCCGCCGCAGGTCACTCAGCGCGGCGGCGGCCAACCTGCGCAGGTCGGCGGCCTCGGCGGCGGCGCGGCCGGGATCGCGCTCGGCCAGTTCCGCCTTGAGCGCGATGACCGACAGGTCGTGCCCGAGCAGGTCGTGCACGTCGCGGGCGAAGCGCAGGCGTTCCTCGGCGGCGGCCAGCTTGACCTGGGCCTTCCTGCCCTCGTCGGCCTCGACGAGCAGCGTCCACAGCCACAGGTGCAGGCCGCCGGCCGCCACGAGGCAGAGCCCGACCGCGACGGTGATCGTGAAGTAGCCGACGTCGCCGTGCCACCAGGCCAGCAGCGCGGCGGCGGCGAGCGTCGCGGCGACGGTGGCGACGACGACGGACCTGCGGCCGAGCACCGGCGCGGTGGCCAGGATCGAGGCGCCGATCCAGGCCCACGACTCCCACCGGCCCGCTTCGGGCGTGGCGGCGAGGGGGCCGACCAGTGGGATGGAGGCGAGCGCGGTCACGCAGAAGGCCTGGGCGATCCGGTGCTGGACGTTCCTGGAGATGTCGGGCGTGACGGTGGTGTACAGCAGAGCGGCCTGCGCGGCGGCGAAGAGCAGCGTGCCCGTGGCGCCGAGCACCGCGCGGACCGGGTCGGGCTCTCTGAACACCCCGATGCCCGGCAGCGCCAGGCTGGACAGCACCGCCATGCTGAGCGTCGCCAGGGTGGCGAGCCGCGCGCGGCGCAGGCGTACGTGCACGGGCGTGATTCTAGGCGCGGTCGGCATGCTTCAACGGTCGGGCCGGGCGTGCGCAAAGGGCAGATGCGGAGCGCACGATGCCGCCATTAGAATATGATTCTGTAACAATGGGTGAATGGCTAAGTTTGTGGTGACCCCCGCCAACGAGGAACAACGTGCCGCCTGGCAGAGCAGAGTGGCGATGCCGGAGGTCGAGCGGGTCCGGCCGGGACTGTGGTCGATCCCGGTGCCGATCCCGATCAACCCCTTGCGGTACGTGCTGGTCTACGCGTTGGAGCTGCCCGGCGGGGTGGTGATCGTGGACGCGGGCTGGAACACCGACGAGGCCTACCAGGCGCTCTGCGACGGGCTTTCGGTGGCGGGTTACTCGATCACCGACGTCAAGGGCGTGCTGGTCACCCACATCCACCCCGACCACTACGGCCTGGCCGGCCGCGTGCGCGAGAGCAGCGGCGCCTGGATCGCCCTGCACCCGGCCGACGCGAACCTCCTGCACGACCGCTACGACGACGGCGCCATCGACGCGCTGGTGGAGAAGGAGCGCCGCATCCTCGTCCGCTCCGGCGTGCCCCAGCTGACGCTCGACGAGCTGGCCGGAGCCTCGATGATGATCAGGCACATGGTCTCCATGGCCAAGCCCGACCGCCTGGTCGAGGACGGCGAGGCGCTCGGCCTGCCCGGCTGGGACCTGCGGGCGATCTGGACGCCCGGACACTCGCCCGGCCACCTGTGCTTCGTCTCGCCCGAGCGGCGGATCCTGTTCTCCGGCGACCACGTGCTGGCCAAGATCACCCCGATCGTCGCCGTGCACCCGCAGTCGGGGCCGAACCCGCTGGCCGACTACCTCGACTCGCTGGCCGCCGTGCGCAAGTGGGACGTGGACGAGGTGCTGCCCGCCCACGAGTACCGCTTCCTCGAACTGGCCGAGCGCGTGGACCACGTGATGCTCCACCACGAGGAGCGGCTGGCCGAGATCGAGGCCGTGGCCGCCGAGGTGGCCTCGGGGATCTCCTGCTGGGACATCGCCACCCGGCTCACCTGGTCGCGCCCATGGGAGACGATCCCGCCGTTCATGCGCCGCTCGGCCAACAACGAGACGCTGGCGCACCTGGTGTGGCTGGAGTCGCGCGGACGGCTGCGCCGTGTCGCGGGTGACGTGGATCTCTGGGTGCCCGCCTGATATTTCATGTATATCAAGTAGGGAATGTTGACTACGTGAGATCTCCCGCGTAGCGTCGTAGACATGAGCCCGGATTTGACCCGGCGCGCGCATGTCGACTTCTGCCGCGTCGTCAGCGCCCAGTGTCAGTGATCACGATCTTTCGCTCCCTGACCCTCGATCGCCTCGGGAGGGCGCTCGATGAAGATCCAGATCAACCATGTGACCAAACACTTCGGCTCGCTCACCGTCCTGTCGGACATCACCTTTGACGTACGGCAGGGCGAGTTCCTGACCATCGCCGGCCCCGGCGGATGCGGCAAGTCCACCCTTCTCGACCTGATCAGCGGCCTGCTCAAGCCGAGCGGCGGCGAGATCCTCCTCGACGGCGCGCCGGTGAGCGGAGCCGGGTTCGCCCACGGCGTCGTGCTCCAGCAGCACGCGCTGTTCCCCTGGCGCACCGCGCTGGGCAACGTGGAGTTCGCGCTGGAGGCCACCTCCGTGCCGCGCGGCGAGCGGGCCGGCCTGGCACGTCACTACCTCGGCCTGGTCGGGCTCGGCGCACTCGACGACCGCTACCCGCACGAACTGACCGCCGGCACCCGCCAGCGCGTGGCCATCGCCAGAAGCCTCGCCTACGACCCCGGGGTGCTGCTCATGGACGAGCCGTTCGCGGCGCTCGACACCCGGACCCGTTCCTCGCTGCGCGAGGACCTGCTGTCGGTCTGGGAGAAGACCGGCAAGACCATCGTTCTCGCCACCCGGTCCCTGGACGAGGCCGCCTACCTGGGCCGGCGGGTCGCCATCCTGACCTCCTCGCCGGGCCGCGTCCTGTCCCTTCACGACACACTTCGCGACACAGTGTCCCTCCGCGAGGCGGCGGTCTCCCTTGCCTAGGCCGTCGCCGGTCGCCCCCGGCCTCGCCACCTCTTCTCTCGACGACGACGGCCCCATCGCGCCCGGCGTCCCCCCTTCCGCCGCGCTCGGGGCGGCGGAAGCGGCGAACACCGGCGCGAGCACCACGTGGAGGACCCCTTGAGCATGCATCTGAACGCCTTTCTCATGGGCGTCGGCCATCACGAGGCCGCCTGGCGGCACCCGCTGACCGACCCCGGCCGCATCACCGACATCCGCCACTACGAGGAACTGGCCAGGATCGCCGAACGCGGCAAGCTCGACTCGCTGTTCCTGGCCGACGGGCTGGCGTTGTGGGGCGACGTGCGGCACAACGCGCTCGGCGGGCTGGAGCCGCTGACCCTGCTGTCGGCGCTGGCCACGGTGACCGAGCACATCGGGCTGATCGCGACCGTGTCCACGACGTACAACGAGCCGTTCCACGTGGCGCGCAAGTTCGCCTCGCTGGACCACATCAGCGGCGGCCGGGCCGGTTGGAACATCGTGACCTCCGCTGGGGAGGCCGAGGCCAGGAACTTCGGCATCGAGCGGCCCGCGCACAGCGTGCGCTACCACCGGGCGGAGGAGTTCCTGGAGGTGGCCGACGCCCTGTGGAGCAGCTGGGCCGAGGGCGCCGTGATCAATGACCGGGTGAACGGGATTTACGCCGATAAATCAAGCATTGGGCCGATTAATCACGACGGAACGCACTTCAAGGTCCAGGGGCCGCTGAACGTCCAGCGCTCACCCCAAGGGCGGCCGCTGCTGGTGCAGGCGGGCTCGTCGGAGGACGGCAAGGAGTTCGCCGCCAGGTTCGCCGAAGCGGTCTTCACCGCCCAGCAGACCCTGGAGGACGCCCAGGAGTTCTACGCCGATCTGAAGGGGCGGCTGCCCGCCTATGGGCGCACGCCGTACCAGCTGAAGATCCTTCCCGGCATCTCGCCCATCATCGGCTCGACCGAGCGCGAGGCGCTGCAGCGGGCCGAGGAGCTCGAAGAGCTCATCACTCCCGCGTACGGCCTGCGCCAGCTCTCCAACATCTTCGGCGCCGACCTGACCGCCTACCCCCTCGACGGACCGCTGCCGGAACTGCCGCCCAACCCCGACGGCCAGCAGAGCCGCATCAAACTCGTGCGCGACCTGGCCGACCGCGAGGGACTCACCCTGCGCGGCATCATCAGCCGCCTCGCCGGAGGACGCGGTCACCGGGTGGTCGTCGGCACCCCGGAGCAGATCGCCGACCAGCTCCAGGAGTGGTACCAGAACGGCGCCGCCGACGGCTTCAACATCATGCCCCCGTACCTGCCCGCCGGGCTGGCCGACTTCGTCGACCTGGTCGTGCCGGAGCTGCAGGTGCGCGGGTTGTTCCGTACCGAATACGACGGGCGCACGCTGCGCGAGCGCTACGGCCTGTCCCTGGCGGAGGTCTCATGAGCATCGTGACGGTCGTCGGCAACCCAAGGACCGGTTCCAGGACGTACGGCGCCGCCGTGGCGGTCGCCGATGCCATCGCGGACCGGCTGGGCGGACACCTGGGCTTCACCGGCGACGGGGCCCACGCTTTGGGGCTCGGCGGCGCGGCGGTCGAGCATCAGGCCGAGGTCGTGGACCTGTCGGCGCTGGCGCCCGTGATCCTGGACCCGGGGCCGCACGCGGCGCTGGAGGTCGCACTCGAACTCGTGGCCTCCGCCTCCGTCGTCGTCTTCGCCAGCCCCACCTACAAGGCGACCTACACCGGCCTGCTCAAGGCGTTCGTCGACCGGTTCCCGCCGGACGCGCTGGCCGGCAAGACCGCGCTGCCCGTCCTCGTCATGGGCGACCCGCGGCACGCGCTGGCGGTCGAGACCCACTTCCGGCCGCTCCTGGTCGAACTGGGCGCGCACGTGCCCACCCCCGGACTCGCCCTCCTGGAGTCCGAACTGCCCGGCGAGGACGCCATCGCCCGCTGGGCCGACCGGGTGGGCCCGCAGATCGTGACCAGAGAGGAGGCGCTCAGATGACGGCCCACGCCTACGAGCCAGGCTACGGCGTGGACGCCGACGGGTTCCGCACCGCGCTGGCCCAGCACGCGGCGGGCGTCGTGATCGTCACCGCCCGTCCTGAGGGCGTCCCGGTCGGCCTGACCGCCACGTCGTTCTCCTCCGTCAGCCTCGAACCGCCGCTGGTCTCCTTCTACGTCGACCGTTCCTCCACCACCTGGCCCTGGCTACGGCTGGCCGACTACTTCGCCGTCAACGTCCTGGCCGGCAACCAGCACGACCTGGCCACCCGCTTCGCCCGCCGCGGCATCGACCGCTTCGCCGGGCCGACCCGCTGGCACCCGGGGCCCTTCGAGACGCCGCTGCTGGACGACGTGGCCGCCCATCTGATCTGTGTGCCGCACACGACCGTGGACATCGGCGACCACACGCTGGTGGTGGGGTTGGTGGTGGAGTGCGCGGCCGGGGTGAACCGGCCCCTCCTGTACCACCGCGGCCGCTACGGCCGTTTCCTCCCGCACTAATGGACTCCGCCCGAGGGCCGGGCGGGCTGAGGGGGCCGGACGAAGGCTGGCGGCCGGTCCCCTCGGCACCACACCACCCGGGGCTTCCGGACTTTGATCGGCCCTTCGGACCCGGCCGGTCAAGACCCCGGACAGCCCCGGGCCAGGGGGAGCCCCGGCTCTTCATGCCCCGAGCCTGGGGGGCCGGGGCATGGGGGCGGGCACAGCACCGGCCCAGGGCAACCCCAAGTTCCAAGGTTCCGGGACGCGGAGCAGGGATGGCACAGACCTGGGCTTTGGGGAGGCAACCGGGTCTGGGTGGGCCGCGCGGACCGGGCAACCTCGGCACCGGGTGGGGCCGGGGCCCGGGTGGGTGGGGTCAGGCGAGGCGGGCTTGGCCTCGGGCGGTGGGGAGGGGGAGGTCGAGGAGGGTGCGGATGCCGGGCTGGGCGGACACCACGGCGGGGATGGAGTTGACGGCGTGGGAGGCGGCGGCGGCCAGGCCGTGGGAGACCTCCTCCACCGACACCGTCATCTGCGGCACCCCCTCGATGTGGATCGAGAACCCGGGATCGGGCCAGCGGCGCACCTTGGCGGCGTCGGCCTTGTAGACCACTTCGATGGTCATGAAGGGCCGCCCGCGTACCAGACCGCTGAAGACCCAGCGCGAGGCGCAGACGGTGCCCTCGCTCACCAGTCCGGCCGCGATCTCGAACTCCTCCGTCGCCAGCTCGAACTCGTCGCTCTCCTCCACCTCGTCCAGCTCCACGCCGAGCGCGTCGGCCACGAGCTGGGCGCTCTCGGCGAACAGCGAGCGCTGGAAGGCCCGGTACGGCCGGACCGCGGCGATGTAGTCCTTGGCCGATCGGGTGAACCCGACCAGGTCGACGACGATGTGCCGGGACGGGTGACCACGGAAGTCGGAGGACTCGCGCACGTAGATGTGGTCGACCCTGGACGAGAGGCCGCTCAACGCGAGGGGCAGGAAGTCGCTCATGAAGCCCGGGTTGACGCCGGTGCCGTGGAGCGAGGTGCCGCCTTCGGCGCAGGCGGTCTCGATGCGCTGGACGACGCCGGGGCCGTAGGACTTGGGGTAGACGAAGCCGGTCGTGGTGATGACGTTCTTGCCCGAGGCGAGCAGGGCGCAGATCGTCTCCAGGTCGGCGGTCTGGTCGGTGCCGAAGTACGAGGCGGGCAGCGGCATGTGCAGGACGCAGTCGGCGTCGGTGGCCAGGATGCGTTCGGCGTCGTCGGTGCAGGTGACGCCGGTGCGGGGGAGCGCGACCAGGTCTCCGGCGTCCTTGCCCGTCTTGTCGGGGTCGTAGACGAGCACACCCGCCAGCTCTAACTCTGGTCTGCTGAGGACGCTTCGCAGCGCGTAGCGGCCAACAGCGCCGGTGGCCCATTGGACCACGCGGATTGCGGGCATGGAGAGCCTCCAAGCCGGTTTGGAGGGCGGGCGCAGAGCCCAGAACTCTAGCAGAAAAAGACCTGTCTGATCACTATCCGCGACGATCAACCCGTCGTGCTCGCCAAACCCTCCGCGACGCCTTCTCCGGGGGAAGGGGGCGGGTACTAGAATGTTGTTCTCTTTAACCGGGGTCGACGAGGTGGAGGTTCGATGCTTCGGTTCGATGACAGGGTCGCGATCATCACAGGGGCCGGACACGGCCTGGGCAGGTCACACGCGCTGCTGCTGGCGGAGCGGGGCGCGAAGGTGGTGGTCAACGACCTCGGCGGAGCACTGGATGGCACCGGGGCCTCGACCGGGCCCGCCGCGGACGTGGTCGAGCTCATCCAGAAGAACGGCGGGCAGGCGGTCGCCAGCACCGACAACGTGGCCACGCCGGAGGGCGCCCAGGCCATCGTGCGCACGGCCGTGGAGGCGTTCGGCGGCGTGGACGTCGTCATCAACAACGCGGGCATCCTGCGCGACAAGTCGTTCGGGAAGATGACGGTGGAGGAGTTCGACGGCGTGCTGGCCGTGCACGTACGCGGCTCCTACCTGGTCAGCCAGGCGGCGTACCCGTACATGAAGGAGGCCGGATACGGCCGGATCGTCAACACCTCATCGCCCGCCGGACTGTTCGGCAACTTCGGCCAGGCCAACTACTCCACCGCGAAGATGGGCCTGGTCGGCCTGACCAAGACGCTCGGGATCGAGGGCGCGCGCAACGGCATCAAGGCCAACGCCATCGCCCCGATCGCCTGGACGCGGATGACCGAGGCGCTGCTGCCGGCCGAGTTCGAGGCGAAGTTCACGCCGGAGCGGGTGAGCGCGCTGGTCGCCTATCTGGCGCACGACTCGTGTGAGGCGTCGGGCGAGGTGTTCAGCGTGGGCGGCGGCCGGGTGGCGCGGGTGTTCGTGGCCGAGGGGCCCGGCTGGAAGTCCGACGACCTCTCGCCCGAGTCGATCGCCGACAACTGGGCGGCGGTGATGACGGAGCAGCCGTACGTGCTGACGGCGGGCGACTCCATGAAGGCCATGCTCTGAGAAGCGAAGATCCCCAGCGGGCCTCCTAGGAGGGGGCCCGCTTTTCGTGTCCCGAGGCGGAATGATGTTCCGTTAGAACCCGGTGATTCGAGGAAGAAATAATCGCGGCAGTTACGGTCACGGTTCGCCTGCTCGCGAAGGGTACCCATGGAGCCTCCCTCCCGGCTGCGCTCGTTAGGGATCGCCGCCTTGCCGCCGCTGGTGCTGTGCGGGTTCGCGCTGGCGCCGGGGATCGTGGGGATGGTCGTCGTCGGGGTGCTCCGGGTGCTGCCGTCGGGCTCCGACCTGCTCGCGGTGTGGCTGGGCTGCCTGGTCGCCGTGGTCGGGCTGCACGCCTGGGCGGTGCTGGCGACGTTGCGCCTGCGCAGGACGCCCTGGCTGCCGCTGGCCGGGCAGGTGGCGCTGACGGTGGCGCCGCTCATGTACTGGACGGGGTGGGCGCCGGTCACCGTGCTGCTGACCGGGACGCTGCTGGTGGTGGCCGAGCGGAAACGGTCCTGGACGCTGGTGGTCGTGGCGCTGGGGTGCGGGCCGCTGATGTTGTGCGTGGTCGACCAGCCGTGGCTGCTGGCGGCGCCGGTGGTGGGGTTCTCCGAGTACGCGGTGGTCAGCCTGACCGTGCGGGCGCACTCGCTGCGGGCCGTACTCACCGACCAGGTGTGCCGCGCGGTCGAGGACGAGCGGCACCGGCTCACCCGCGACCTGCACGACCTCGTGGGGCACCGGCTGACGCTGCTGATCCTGCGGATCGAGCTGGCGCAGCGGCAGCTGGAGAAGAACAGCGAGCGCGGGCGTGAGGAGCTGGACGAGGCGCTGGACCTCGTGCGCGGGGTGACCGAGGACGTGCGCTCGGTGGCGCACCTGGGCCGCAGCTATTCGCTGGAGACCGAGCTGAGCTCGGCCCGATCGGTGCTGGAGTCGGCGGGGCTGAGCTGTCATGTCCACGTCGCCTGCGGCGGGCTGCCGCAGTCGGCCATTCAGGTGCTGACGTATGTCCTGCGCGAGGGCGTGACCAACATCCTGCGGCACACGACCGCCCGTGAGTGCTCGATCCAGGTGTTGGAGGAGGGCGGCATGGTGTTGCTGTCGATACTCAACGACGGCGCCAAGAAGCCGCGTCACGCGCCGGGTCAGGGGCTGCGGAACCTGCGGGAGCGGGTCGTCGAGTACGGCGGCTGGTTCGAGGCCAGGGCCATGCACCATGGCCGATTCAGAATGTCAGTATATATTCCTGGAAATCCCAACTAATCATCCGTGGGATCCCCATCAATCGTCTGTGAAAACATCACAAATGGCTGTGTAGTCTTCCTACTTGCTGATGATTCGTGTAACTAGACGAATAGCCCCGCCAGCTCGCATTCTTTGGAGGTGTTCCCAGCAGGGAGGCGGGCTTGATGGAGCAGTACGAGATGTATTGTCTGGCGGATCCGGTCTTTTATGACGTGCTGGACGAGCGGAAGTCGCCGGATGCTCTTTTCCCCGTCGCCCGCCGTCCGGTGCCCGACGGTTGGACCCATCACCCCACCGACACCTGGATGTACTACGCGCCGGTCAACGAGGAACCGTTGCCGGCACAGGGATGGAAGATCCACGTCTCCGCCCGGGTGGACGACGCCGAGAAGGCGCTCTCCGCCGTCTGGGACTACTGCGTGCCCCGCGGCGTGGCGTTCAAGTTCTTGCGCGGCCTGCCGGTGCTGGTGATGCTCGGCTCCAAGGCCGCATCCCGCGCCTCCAGCGGCAAGCTCGTCACCATCTACCCGCGTGACGAGGCGCAGCTCGAACTCGTGCTCAAGGAGCTCAACGAGTTGCTGCGCGGGGTGAAGGGCCCCTACATCCTGAGCGACCTGCGCTACGGAGACGGCCCGCTGTTCGTCCGGTACGGCGGCTTCGCCGAGCGGCACTGCCTGTCCGAGAGCGGCGAGCGGGTGCTGGCCGTCGAGGACGGCGACGGGAACCTGGTGCCTGATGTGCGGAACGCGGTGTTCTCCGTGCCGCCCTGGACGAGCCTGCCCGACTTCCTCCAGCCGCACCTGGACGTCAGGAACGCGGTCAAGCTGGACGGCCTGCCGTACAAGGTGGAGAGTGTCCTGCACTTCTCCAACGGCGGCGGCGTCTACCTCGCCGCGGACCTGCGGACCGGCGCGCGGGTCGTGCTCAAGGAGGCCAGGCCGCACGCCGGGCTCGACGCGGCAGGGCGGGACGCGGTGGCGCGGCTCGGGCACGAGCGCGACATGCTGGCGCGGCTGGCCGGCCTGGACGCCTGCCCGGCGCTCATCGACCACTTCGAGCTGGGCGAGCACCACTTCCTCGTGCAGGAGTTCGTGGAGGCCACCACGCTGCAGCGCAGGCTGGTCCACAAGTATCCGCTGACCTCGGCAACCTGTACGGCCGCCGACCTGGAGGAATACACCGCCTGGGCGCTGGAGACCCTCGACCAGGTGGACGTGGCGGTGCGCTCGCTGCACGAGCGCGGGGTCGTCTTCGGCGACCTGCACCCGGACAACATCCTGCTCACCGACGACGGCCGGATCGTGCTGATCGACTACGAGGTCGCCACGCTCGTCGAGAACGGCGACCGCGCCGCCCTGGCCCACCCCGCCTTCGTCGCCCCGCAGGAACGGCAGGGCGTCGACGTCGACGAATACGCGCTGGCCTGCCTGCGGATGGCGTTGTTCGCGCCCCAGTGCACGATCATGCAGCCGCTCCACCACGGCAAGGTGCGTCACCTGGGCGCGATCGTGACGGAGACGTTCGGCGCCGACCTCGGCGAAGCGGTCGACACGATCGCCGGCGACGCGACCTGGACGCCCCCGCCGCTCCCCGCCGACGACCCCTGGCCGCAGGTACGCGACGCGCTGGCCAAGGCCATCACCGCGAGCGCGACACCCGAGCGCGACGACCGGCTCTTCCCCGGCGACCCGGCGCAGTTCAAGCCGGGCGGCGGTCTCGGGCTGGCCCACGGCGCGGCCGGCGTGCTCTACGCGCTGGTCGAAGCCGGTTGCGAGCCGGTGCACGAGGACTGGCTGCGCCAGCGGGCGACCAAGCCGGCGCCGGGCTCCGGCCTCGGGTTGTACGACGGGCTGCACGGCATCGCGCACGTGCTCGACCTGCTGGGCCACCGGCAGGACGCGCTCGACGTGGCCGACATCGTGCTGCGCGAGAAGTGGGAAGGCCTGGAGGCGTCCCTCTTCTCCGGACTGTCGGGCATCGGGCTGAACCTCTTCCACCTCGGCCTGGACGAACCGGCCAACCGCGCCGTGGAGCTCTGCGCCGGCCGCCTCGACGTCGAGGTGCCCGAGATCAGCGGCGGCACGAACCCGCACGCCGGGCTCATGAACGGCTTCGCCGGCCCCGCGCTGCTCTTCGTCCACGCCTACGAACGCTCCGGCGACTCCGGCCTGCTCGACCTGGCCGAGACCGCGCTCAAGCTGGACCTGCGGCGCTGCCGTACCGCGGAGGACGGCTCGCTCCAGGTCAACCAGGGCTGGCGGCTGCTGCCGTACCTCGACGAGGGGTCGGCCGGCATCGCGATGGTCCTCGAACGTTACCTGCGCCACCGGCCGTCCTCCGAGCTCGCTCCCGAGCTGGAGAAGCTGCGGCTGGTCGCGCGATCAGGCTTCTTCGTGCAGTCGGGCCTTTTCACCGGCCGCGCCGGCGTCCTCGCCGCCTTCGGGGAGGGCCCGCGCGATCTGCGCTGGCACGCCCTCCCGTACGGCGGGGGCCTGGCCTTCCCCGGTGATCAGCTGCTGCGGCTGTCCATGGATCTGGCTACAGGAAGTGCGGGTGTGTTACTCGCTCTGGCAACGGCGGTGCCGGAGACGCGGGCTCATCTCCCCTTCCTGGAGTCACCTGCCCGACACGAGCACAGGAAGGAGGTGTAGACAACATGACTCTCCTCGACCTTCAGGGCCTGGAGGCACCGGCAAGCAGCGACGTCGCCAGCGGCGGCAGCACGCTTACTGTCCTTACGTGCCACTCCGGCAAGCCGAGCAACCTCAGCGTCGCTCTGTGCCACTAAGAAAGTGATCGGGGTCCCGGGGCGTCTGCGAAGGACGCCCCGGGATTCCGGAGTTGGACCGAAAGGAACACCGTGCGGTCTGGTGATCGGCTCGTCTTGGACGCGGTACGGCGCAGCGGCCCCTGGCCCCTCGTGCTGGCGTTCACGGGGATCGCCGGGGCCGCGGCCGAGCTGGCCCTGCCGTACCTGATCGGGCGGACCATCGACGGCCAGGACCGCACCACCTGGCTCACCGCCGCCGTCGGCGCGGTAGCCGTGATCATGATCTGTGAGTGCCTGACCGTCTGGACCCGTGGCGTGAGCGGAGCCGCCGCTGCGGCCCGGATGCGCGGGGCGCTCATGCGGCGGGTGCTGGGCGTGGGACCCGGGATGACCCGCCGTTTCGGCCAGGGCGACCTGGTCACCAGAGCTGGACTGAACGCCGAGGAGCTCGGCGGCGCGCCGGACGCGGCCGTCAGCGTGATCACGCTGCTGGTGCCGACCGTCGGCGGCCTCGTGGCCCTCACCCTCATCGACCCCCGGCTCACGCTCACCCTGGCGGCCGGTCTCGTCGCCATCATGTTCGTGCTGCGCGCCTTCATGCGGGCCAGCGGCGAGATCGCCGCCGCCTACCAGGAGACGCAGGGCGAGATCGCCACCCGCCTGGTCGACGCACTCGCCGGAGCCAGGACCATCGCCGCGGCCCGGACCGAGGAGCGCGAGGTGCGCCGGGTCCTGACGCCGCTGCCCACGCTGCGCACGCACGGTCTGGCCCTCTGGCGGGCCACGGCGGGCGCCGGGGTCAGAGCCGGGATCATGGTGCCGGTGCTGGAGGTGGCGGTGCTCGCCGTGGGCGGATACCTGCTGGCCACCCGGCAGATCACCGTCGGCGACCTCTACGCCGCCGCCCGATACGCCGTGCTGGGCGCCGCGCTGAGCGGCGCGCTCGGCTTCGTGGCCAGGCTGGCCAGGGCCCGCTCGGCGGCCGACCGGGTGGCCGAGGTTCTGGACGAGAGGGAGCCGGAGACGGGCGCGGCGACGCTGCCCGCCGGTGACGGGACCGTGGAGTTCCGCGCCGTGAGCGCGGGCGGCCTGGAGATCGGCGACCTGGTGCTGCCCGGCGGGTCGGTGACGGCCGTGGTCGGGCGTTCGGGAGCGGGCAAGTCATCGCTGGCCGCGCTGGCCGGGCGGCTGACCGACCCGGACCACGGCACGGTGTCGCTGGACGGGGTGGACCTGCGCGAGCTGTCGCCCTCGGCCCTGCGCCAGGCCGTCGCGTACGCCTTCGAACGCCCGGTGCTGCTGGGGGAGTCCGTGGAAGAGGCCATCGAGTTCGGCCGGGCCTCGGCCGGCGCCGCGGAAGGGGCGGCACGGGCCGCACGGGCCGACGGCTTCCTGTCCCGGCTGCCCCAGGGCTTCCTGACGCCGCTGGAGCGCGCGCCCATGTCCGGCGGCGAACGCCAGCGGGTCGGCCTGGCCCGCGCCTTCGCCCAGGGCGGCCGCTTCCTCGTGCTGGACGACGCCACCTCCGGCCTCGACACGCTGACGGAGCAGCAGGTGGGCGAGGCGCTGACCGGTGAGCTCGGCGGGCGTACCCGGCTGGTCGTCACCCACCGCGCCGCCACCGCGGCCCGCGCCGACCGGGTGATCTGGCTGGAAGGTGGCCGGGTACGCGGCCACGCCCCCCACGCGAGCCTGTGGAAGGACCCCGGATACCGGGCCGTCTTCGAGCACGCCGGGGTCCCGTCGTGAAGGCCGGCCGGGTGGTGTGGACGGCGTTGCGGGCCAGGCCCAAGGCGCTGGCCAGGATCGCCGCCTGGTCGGTGGTGGAGGTGGCGCCGGCCTTCCTCATCGGGCTGGCGATCGCCCGCGCCATCGACGACGGGTTCGCCGCCGGGCGGGTGGACGTCGGGCTGGCCTGGCTGGCGGCGCTCGGGACTGCGTGGTTGCTGGCGGCGTTCGCGGCCCGGCAGGTGATCCTGGCGGTGGCCGCGGTGGCCGAGCCGTTCCGCGACGACCTGCTGACGCTGGCCGTGCGCGGGGCGCTGTGCGAGGGGCCGCAGGACGCGCCGGCGAGCGCGGTCGCCCGGATCAACCTTCAGGTCGAGCTGGCCAGGGACGCCTTCGCCGCGGTGGTCACCGTCGTGCGCGGGTTCGCGTTCACGGCGGCGGGCGCGGTGCTCGGGCTGGTCGCGCTGCATCCGGCGCTGGCCGTGCTGGTGCTGCCGCCGTTCGTGCTGGGTGCGGTGCTGTTCACGATCTCCCTGCCCGTTCTGTACCACCGTCAGCGTGCTTACCTCGAAGCCGACGAGCGCACCGCCCAGACGCTCGTCTCGGTGACCGGCGGCCTGCGCGACGTCACCGCCTGCGGCGCGGAGGAACGCGTGCAGGCCATGGTCGGCCGCCGCATAGCCGCCCAGGCCCGCTCGGCCGGGCGCCTGGCCGGGATGACCGCGCTGCGCACCGCCGCCCTGGGCGTCGGCGCGTGGGCTCCGGTCGTCCTGATCCTGGTCGGCGGGCCGTGGGTGGCGGGCGGCACGCTCGGCGCGGGTGTGATCGTGGGCGCGCTCGCCTACGTCACCCAGTCGCTCGCCCCGGCGCTCGGCGGCCTGGTGGAAGGCGTCGGCGTCAGCGGCGTACGCCTGTTCGCCTCCCTCGACCGCATCCTCCACACGACCTCCCCGTCCTCCGAACACCCCGCCTCCCTCGAAGGCCCCGCCGCTCTCGAAGGCCCCGCCGGCGAGGCCCGGCCCGCTGCGGACGACTCGGTCGCGCTCGCCTTCACGGGCGTGAGTTTCTCGTACGGCGAGCACGCCGACCCCGTCGTCCAGGACCTCGACCTGGAGGTCCGGGACGGCGAGCACCTGGCGATCGTCGGCCCGAGCGGCGCGGGCAAGTCCACGCTGGCCGCCCTGGCCGCGGGCCTGCTGCGCCCCGGCGCCGGCACGGTCACCGTGGCCGGAGTACCCGCCCACCTGGCCGACCCGGCCACCAGAGTCCTCATCCCCCAGGAGGCCTACGCCTTCCGCGGCTCGCTGCACGAGAACCTGGCCTACCTGTCCGACGCCCCGCCGGAGCGCATCCTGGCCGCCGCCCGCGAGGTGGGCGCCGACGAGCTGATCGAGCGCCTGGGCGGCCTGGACGCCGACCTGGACCCGGGCGGCCTGTCAGCGGGGGAGCGGCAGCTCATCGCCCTGGTCAGAGCCCATCTGGCCGAGGCCGGCCTGGTGATACTCGACGAGGCCACCTGCCACCTCGACCCGGCCGCGGAGGCGCGGGCCGAGCAGGCGTTCGTACGGCGGGGCGGCACACTGATCGTCGTGGCCCACCGGCTCACCTCGGCCCGCAGGGCGGCGCGGGTACTCCTGCTCGACGGCTCCCGGGCGAGCATGGGCACTCACGAGGAGCTCGTCGCGGCGGCACCGCTTTATGCCGATCTGGTCGGTCACTGGGAGAGCACCCGCGAGGAGGCCCAGCTTTCATGAAATATCCGGACGCATCCCGGCTGCCGCTGGTCGATGAGCTCCACGGACACCGGATCCCCGACCCCTACCGGTGGCTCGAAGACCCGGCCGACCCCGGCACCATCGCCTGGCTCGACGCCCAGGACGCCCTCTGGCGCGAGCACGCCGCCGCCCTCCCGTGGCGCGAACGCATGCTGACCCGGCTGGGCGAGCTGAGCCGTACCGGCATCGCGACCCCGCCCGTCTGGCGCGGCGAGCACCGCTTCGTGATGCGCCGCGCGGCCGACCAGGAGCACCCCGTCCTCTACCGCGACGACGAGATCCTGCTCGACCCGATGCGCCTGGACCCCACCGGCCTAACCACCCTGGACGAATGGCAGCCGGGACCGGACGGCACCCTGCTGGCGTACCAGCTGTCGCGGCGCGGCGAGGAACGGGCCGAGCTGCACGTCATGGATGTCAGGACCGGCGCGGACGTGGACGGCCCGATCGGCGACTGCCGCTACTCGCCGGTCGCCTGGCTGCCCGACGGCGCCGCGTTCTACTACGTCCGCGCCCGCACCGGCGTCTACCTGCACCGGATCGGCTCGCGGGAGCCCGACGAAGAGGTCTTCACCGCCGACGGCGCCGGCTCCTACGGGCTGACGTTGAGCGCGGACGGCCGCTGGCTCACGCTGTCGGCGGCCCCCGGCCCGAGCACCCCGAACGAGCTGTGGCTGGCCGACCTAAAGAGCGGCGAGAAGCGGCTGATCCAGCCCGCCGGATCGGCCAGGAGCGTGGCGGCGGCCGGCGCGGACGGGCGGCTCTACATCCTGACCGACCGCGACGCGCCCCGCCGGCGGTTGTGCGTGGCCGACCCGGAGCGTCCCGACGCGTGGAAGGACCTGGTGGCCGAGGACCCGGAGTCGGTGCTGGCCGCTTTCACGATCCTGGAGGGCAACCGGCTGCTGGTCTCCCGCGTACGGCACGCGGTCGCCGAGGTCGTCGTGCACGAGCTGGACACGGGGCGGCCGGCCGTACCGGTGAAGCTGCCCGGCGCGGGGACGGTCGGCCCGCTCACCGCGCGGCCCGAGGGCGGGCACGAGGCGTGGTTCCTCTACACCGACGCCGTCACGCCCGCGGGCGTGTGGCGCTACGACGCGAAGGACGGCTCGCTCACCGCGTGGGAGGCGAGCCTGCCGGTGCCGGGCGTGGTGAGCAGGCAGGTGACGTTCACCTCGCGCGACGGCACCGAGGTGCGGATGACCGTGGTCGCCAAGCCGGGTGACGGCCGCCCGCGCCCGGCGATCCTGACCGGTTACGGCGGTTTCGGCATGTCGCTGACGCCCGGCTACGCCGCCGACTCGGTGGCCTGGATCGAGGCGGGCGGCGTGCTGGCGGTCGCCGGCATCAGGGGCGGTGGCGAGGAGGGCGAGGCCTGGCACCGCGCGGGCATGCGCGAGCACAAGCAGAACGTCTTCGACGACTTCGCCGCCGCGGCCGAGAAGCTCGTCACCGACGGCTGGACCACCCCCGCCCAGCTGGGGATCTGGGGCGAGTCGAACGGCGGGCTGCTCATCGGCGGCATGCTGACGCAGTACCCCGAGCTGTTCACCGCCGCGGTCTGCTCGGCGCCGATCCTCGACATGACGCGTTATGAGCGCTCGGGCCTCGGCGCGTCCTGGAAGCAGGAGTACGGCACCGCCGACCGCCCGGAGGAGCTGGCCTGGCTGCTGGCCTACTCCCCGTACCACCGGGTGGCCGAGGGCACGGCCTACCCGGCCACGCTGTTCACGGTCTTCGGCGAGGACACTCGCGTCGATCCCGCGCACGCGCGCAAGATGTGCGCCGCGATGCAGCGGGCGGACGCGGGGGGCCGGCCGCTGCTGCTGCGCCACGAGGGCGACGTCGGCCACGGCGCGAGGGCCGTCAGCCGCTCGGTGGCGCTGGCGGCGGACGCGCTGGCCTTCCTCGCCGAGCACACCGGTCTTCCGCTGCCGTCAGATCCAGCCTGACTCTCGGGCGATGCGGATGGCGTCGATGCTGCTGCGCGCGCTCAGCTTGGAGCGCGTGCGACTGAGGTAGTTGCGCACGGTGCCCTCCGCGAGGAAGAGCGAACCGGCGATCTCCGAGACGGACGAGCCGTCGGCGGCCGCGGTCAGCACGTCGAGCTCACGGGAGGTCAGCGGCGTGTCGGGGGTGGTCATCGCGGCGATGGCCAGCGAGGAGTCCACCACGCTCCCGCCGGCCGCCACCTTCCTGATGGCGTCGGCCAGTTGCGCGGGCGGCGCGTCCTTGGCCAGGAATCCGCGCACCCGCGCGTCTAAGGCCCGTTTCAGCATGGCGGGCGTGCCGACCGCGGTGAGGATCAGCACCCCGCAGCCGGGCAGGGCCTCGTGCAGCTCGCGCGCCGCCTCCAGCCCGTCGGCTCCCGGCATCACCAGGTCGATCACGGCCACATCGGGGTGGGTGGCCCGTGCGGCTTCGAGGATGTGGTCACCTCGGTCCACCTCGGCGACGACCTCGATGTCCTCCTCGTAGGCGAGGAGTGCCACGATCGCCCCGCGGACGAGTTCCATATCCTCAGCGAGCAAAGTACGGATCACCGGCATCCTCTCGGAACACAGCGTGATGTACGACTACATCCTGACTAATGGCTTAGGGACTGAAAAGCCAGAACGTTGCAGAGGTATAGCTTAACTATTAGGTGTTTGTTTGTTTTTTCGGCTTACTGACGCTTTAAAGGGTGCATTTGGGTGTGGTCAGAACCCGCCTGATGAACCGACGGTCCTTACGGGTGCATCGCCATTTACTATGCGTGCTCTCCGCATCTGTGAAACCAGATTCTCATTCTCTTTTGCGCCTTTGGGCCCCTGAACCGGACTTTGTTCGATGATCGACGGAAGTCCCCCAGGTTTGTTGGATCAGGGTCTTGCTTCTGACCGACGAGTGCTCCTATGGTCGGCGCATGAGCTCACCCCCCGGCTCTCCCGGCGACGTGCTGACCCTGATCAGCGCCGGGTCGGCCACGACCCGCTCCGACCTCGCGCGGGTCACCGGCCTGGCCAGATCCACCATTTCCCAGCGGGTCGACGCGCTCATCGAGCGTGGCCTGGTCGAGGAGAGCGACAGCGGCGAGTCCACCGGCGGCCGCCCGCCGCGCCAGCTGCGCCTGCACACCGACGAGCACAGCGTCGCCGGCGTCGACCTGGGCGCCACCCACTGCCGGGTCGCGCTCATGGACCTCACCGGCGCCGTGCTGGCCGAGTCCGAGGAGCCGCTGCACATCGCCGAGGGTCCCGAAGCCGTGCTGCCGCAGGTCGACCGGCTGGTCGACCAGCTGCTCGCCGAGGTGGGCCGGCCGCGCGCCGGCCTCAGGTCGCTGGGCATCGGAGTGCCGGGACCGGTCGAGTTCGCCACCGGCCGGCCGAACAACCCGCCGATCATGCCCGGCTGGAACGACTACCCCATCCCCGACTACTTCCGCGGCCCCACGGTCCTGGTCGACAACGACGTCAACGTGATGGCGCTGGGCGAGCACCGCAACGCCTTCGCCGGTACCGGCCACCTGCTTTTCGTGAAGGTCGGCACCGGCATCGGCTGCGGCATCGTGACCGAAGGCGCCCTGCACCGCGGGGCCAGCGGCTCGGCCGGCGACATCGGCCACATCAGGGTCAGCGGCCACGAGGAGGCCGGCTGCCGCTGCGGCAACAGCGCCTGCCTGGAGGCGGTCGCCGGCGGCGCCGCGCTGGCCCGCAGGCTCACCGAACTCGGCTTCCCCGCCGAGTCCGGCGCCGACGTGGTGCGGCTCGTGCAGAGCGGCAACACCCAGGCGCTGCGGCTGGTCAGAGAGGCCGGGCGGCTCATCGGCGAGGTCCTGGCCGGCCTGGTCAACTTCTTCAACCCCGAGGTCATCGTCATCGGCGGCGCCCTGTCACGGGTGCACGAGCACCTGCTGGCCGGGATCCGCGAGACCGTCTACCGCCGGTCGCTGCCGCTGGCCACCCACCATCTGACGATCGTGCCGAGCCGTACGGGGGTGAACGCGGCCGCGCTGGGCGCGGGCATCCTCGCGATCGAGCACTACCTCTCACCCGAGAACATCAACCGGATCATCAACGCCTGAGAGGGCCCATGCTGGTCATCAGGGGAGTCGTCAAGCAGTTCCCCGGCGTTCGCGCGCTCGACGGAGTCGATCTCGACGTGCGGGCGGGCGAGGTGCACTGCCTGCTCGGCCAGAACGGCGCCGGCAAGTCCACGCTGATCAAAGTGCTGGCCGGGGTGCACCAGCCCGACCAGGGCACGATCGAGTTCGGCGGCAGGCAGGTACGCCCGAGCAGCCCCATCGACGCCATCAGGCTCGGCATCGCCACCATCTACCAGGAGCTCGACCTCGTCGACGGGCTCAGCGTGGCCGAGAACATCCTGCTCGGCCACGAGAAGTCGTCCCTGGGCTTCGTCCACCGCTCCGCCACCAACAAGGCGGCCACCGCGGTGCTCGCCCGGCTCGGCCACCCGGAGATCCGCCCGTCCACCGAGGTCGGGCGCCTGTCCCCGGCGGCCAAGCAGGTCGTCTCCATGGCCAGGGCGCTCTCCCACGACGCGCGCCTGATCATCATGGACGAGCCGTCGGCCGCCCTCGCCCACGACGAGGTCGCCAACCTCTTCCGCATCATCCGCGAACTGACCGCCCAGGGCGTCGCCGTCGTCTACATCTCCCACCGCCTGGAGGAGATCCGCGAGATCGGCGACCGCGTCACCGTCCTGAAGGACGGCCGCACCGTCGCCGTCGGCCTGCCCGCCCACGAGACACCCACCTCGCAGATCGTCTCCCTGATGACCGGCCGCAACGTCGAATACGTCTTCCCGCCGCGCGGCTCCGGCCGAGGCCGCGAGGTGCTGCGCGTGGAGGACCTCAGCTCGCCGGGCGCGTTCGCCGGCGTCTCCTTCTCCGTGCACGCGGGCGAGATCGTCGGCCTGGCCGGCCTCGTCGGCTCCGGCCGCTCAGAGATCCTTGAGGCCGTGTACGGCTCCCGCCCCAGCTCAGGCCGGGTCCTGCTGGAAGGAAAGCAGATCAGGAGCGCGGTCGCGGCCGTCAGGCAGGGCATGGGCCTGGCCCCGGAAGAGCGCAAGGCCCAGGCGCTCCTGCTCGACCAGAGCGTCACCGCCAACATCACCCTCGGCACGCTGCCCGGCTTCTCCAGATTCGGCTGGCTCGACCGCGCCCGCGAACGAGCCGAGGCCAAACGCCTGGTGGACACCCTCGACATCCGTCCCCACGACCCGGAACGCCCGATCAAGACGCTGTCCGGCGGCAACCAGCAGAAGGCCGTGCTGGCCCGCTGGCTGCTCGACGAGCGCAAGCTGCTCCTGCTCGACGAGCCCACCCGCGGCGTCGACGTCGGCGCCCGCGCCGAGCTGTACGCGGTCATCCGCAAGCTGGCCGAGCAGGGCATCGGCGTGCTGCTGGTCTCCAGCGAGGTGCCCGAGGTGCTCGGCCTGGCCGACCGGGTGCTGGTGCTGCGCGAGGGCCGGGTCATCCACGAGAGCGCGGCCGAGGGGCTCGACGAGCACCGGGTACTCGACATGATCATGGAAGGGAGTGCGGCGTGAAGGTGGACACCCGTGGCGTCGCCGTACGCGAGGCCTGGTGGGGAAAGGTCGGCGAGGCCCGCCACCTCGGGCTGGTGGCGGCGCTGGTGCTGCTCGCGATCGTCGGCGTGGTCACCAAACCCGACAACTTCGCCACCGCCTCGAACCTGGTCAGCATCCTGTCGCTGGCCGCCACCATCGGCGTCATCACGGTCGGCATGACGTTCGTGATCATCGGCGGTGGCATCGACCTGTCCGTGGGCGCGATCATGGCGCTCGCCTCGGTGTGGGCGACCACGCTGGCCACGCAGTCGTACGGGCCGTTCGTCATGGTGGTCTGCGCGGTCCTGGTCGGCACCGGGGCCGGGCTGGTCAACGGGTTGCTGATCTCCTATGGGCGGCTGGTGCCGTTCATCGCCACGCTGGCCATGCTGGTGGCCGCGCGCGGCCTGGCCCAGCGCATGTCCGACCGCAAGACCCAGCTCATCCAGAGCGGCAACACCGCCATCGTGGAGCTGTCGACCACCCGGCTGCTCGGCATCCCGCTGCTGGTCTACATCTTCGCGCTGGTCGTGGTGCTCGGCTGGGTCCTGCTCAACCGCACCACTTTCGGCCGCCGCACATACGCGGTCGGCGGCAACCCCGAGGCGGCCAGGCTCGCCGGCATCAACGTACGCAGGCACACGATGCTGCTGTACGCGCTGTCCGGCCTGTGCTGCGGCATCGCGGCGATCCTGATCATGGCCCGCACCACCACCGGGTCGTCCACCCACGGCGACCTGTACGAGCTCGACGCCATCGCCGCCGTGATCATCGGCGGCACCCTGCTCACCGGCGGCCGGGGCACCATCATCGGTTCGATCCTCGGCCTGCTCATCTTCACGCTCATCACGAACCTGTTCATCCTCAACGGCCTCAACACCAGCGACCAACTGATCGCCAAGGGCCTGATCATCGTCGTCGCCGTCCTTCTCCAGCGGCGCAACCTCAAGGAGAGAGCACCATGACCGAAAACGTCGCGCGCCGGGGATTCCTCATCGGCGGCCTGGGCGGTGCCGCATTACTGGCCACGGGCTGCACCTCGAACGAGCCGGCGGCGGCGCCCTCCAGCGCGGCCCCCGCACCCGCCCCCGCCGCGAGCGGCAACGACCAGCCGGGGCAGAAGGTCGTCATCGGCTTCTCCGCGCCGGCCGCCGACCACGGCTGGATCGCGGCCATCGCCAAGAACGCCGAGGCGACCGCGAAGCAGTACACCGACATCGAGTTCAAGCCGGTCGAGCCGACCAACGACATCAACGCGCAGATCTCCGCGGTCGAGTCGCTGATCGCGGCCAAGGTCGCCGCGCTGGTGATCCTGCCCAACGACGGCCAGCAGCTCAACCAGGTCGCCCTGCAGGCCACCGCGGCGGGCATCCCGGTCATCAACCTCGACCGCGTCTTCCCGGACAAGCTCGCCTACCGCACCTGGGTCGGCGGCGACAATTACGGCATGGGCGTGGCGGCCGGCCACCACGTCGGCAAGAAGCTCAAGGACAAGGGCGTTGCCAACCCGGTGATCGTGGAGATCCAGGGCATCGCGACGCTCCCGCTCACGCAGGACCGCAGCAAGGGCTTCGCCGACGCCCTCAAGACGTACGGCTTCAGCGTCACCGCCAAGCAGGACGCCAAGTTCACCGTGGAGACCGGCAACCAGGTCGCCACCAGCCTCCTGCAGGCGCACAAGAAGATCGACGCGCTGTGGAACCACGACGACGACCAGGGCGTCGGCGTGCTCGCCGCGATCAAGGAGGCGGGCCGCAGCGAGTTCATCATGGTCGGCGGCGCCGGTTCGCTCAACGCCATGAAGGAGATCCAGTCGGGCACGTCGGTGCTGGAGGCCACGGTCACCTACAGCCCCACGATGGCCTCATCGGCCATCAAGCTCGCGCGACTGATCGCCCAGGGTAAGGGCATGAGCGATCTCGTGGAGAACCAAGTGCCCCAGTCGATCACCCTCGCGTCGGAGACCATCACCAAGGAGAACGTCGACAAGTACCTGGCATTGGGGTTCGAATCTTGATTAACGGCGTAGGCATGATCGGTTATGCCTTCATGGGACGCGTCCACTCCCAGGCATGGCGGAACGTCGCCGCCTTCTTCGAGCTGCCCGCGAAACCCGAGATGCGGGTGATCTGCGGGCGCTCGAAGGAGGCGACCGAGGCGGCGGCCGCCCGGATGGGCTGGGCGGAGGCGGTGACCGACTGGCGTGAGGTGGTGGCCCGCGACGACGTCGACATCATCGACATCTGCACGCCCGGCGACTCGCACGCCGAGATCGCCATCGCCGCGCTGGCCGCGGGCAAGCACGTCATCTGTGAGAAGCCGCTGGCCAACACGGTGGAGGAGGCCATCCGGATGGCCGAGGCCGCCGCGCGCGGGCCGGGCAAGAGCATGGTCGCCTTCAACTACCGGCGGGTGCCCGCCGTCGCCCTGGCCAGGCAACTGGTCGCCGAGGGCCGGCTGGGCGAGATCAGGCACGTACGGGCGCAGTACCTGCAGGACTGGATCGTGGATCCGGACTTCCCGCTGGTGTGGCGGCTGCGGAAGGACAAGGCGGGTTCTGGCGCGCTCGGCGACATCGGCGCGCACATCATCGACACCGCCGAGTTCGTCACCGGCCAGCGCGTCGTCGGCGTCACCGGGCTGACCGAGACCTTCGTCAAGGAACGGCCGCTCGAGGGCGGCAGCCGTACGGACAGGGGCACGGTCACCGTGGACGACGCGGCGTTGTTCGTCGGCCGGATGTCGGGCGGCGCGCTGGCCTCGTTCGAGGCCACGCGCTTCGCCACCGGACGCAAGAACGCGCTGCGCATTGAGCTGAACGGCGCGCTGGGCAGCCTGTACTTCGACTTCGAGGCGATGAACGAGCTGTGGGTCAGCGACGGCGGCGCGGGCTTCACCCGGACCCTCGTCACCGAGCCCGAGCACCCCTACGCCGGGGCGTGGTGGCCGCCGGGGCACGGGCTCGGCTACGAGCACACGTTCACCCACGAGATCAAGGACTTCCTGGAGGCGATCGCCGCCGGCGCCGACCCCTCGCCCTCGTTCGCGGACGGGCTGCGGGTGCAGCGGGTGCTGGAGGCGGTCGAGCAGAGCAACGGCGCTTACAAGGAGATCCCATGACCAGACCGGTCACGCTCTTCACCGGACAGTGGGCCGACCTGCCCTTCGAGGAGGTGTGCGGGCTGGCGGCGGAGTGGGGCTACGACGGGCTGGAGATCGCCTGCTCCGGCGACCACTTCGACGTGGCCGCCGCCCTGGAGGACTCCGGGTACGTCACCCGCAAGCTCGAACAGCTCGACAAGCACGGCCTGAAGGTGTGGACGATCTCCAACCACCTCGTCGGCCAGGCCATCTGCGACCATCCCATCGACGAGCGGCACCAGGCCATCCTGCCCGCGCGCGTCTGGGGCAACGGCGACCCGGAGTCGGTGCGCCAGGCCGCGGCCGAGGACATGAAGAACACCGCCAGGGCCGCCGCCGCGCTCGGCGTGGACACCGTGGTGGGGTTCACCGGCTCGTCGATCTGGCACACGGTGGCGATGTTCCCGCCGGTGCCGGCCTCGATGGTGGAGGCCGGATACCGGGACTTCGCCGACCGCTGGAACCCGATCCTGGACGTCTTCGACGAGGTGGGCGTCCGCTTCGCGCACGAGGTGCACCCCTCGGAGATCGCCTACGACTACGTGACGACCCAGAAGACGCTGGAGGCGATCGGCCACCGCCCCGCCTTCGGCCTGAACTGGGACCCCTCGCACATGGTCTGGCAGGACATCGACCCGGTGAACTTCATCCTCGACTTCTCCGACCGCATCTACCACGTGGACTGCAAGGACACCCGGATGCGCGTCGGCGACGGTCGCCGCGGCCGGCTGTCCTCGCACCTGCCGTGGGCCGACCTGCGGCGCGGCTGGGACTTCGTCTCGACCGGGCGCGGCGACGTGCCGTGGGAGGACTGCTTCAGGGCGCTGAACTCCATCGGCTACACGGGCCCGATCTCGATCGAGTGGGAGGACGCGGGCATGGACCGCCTCGACGGCGCCCGCGAGGCCCTGGGCTTCATCCGCACGCTCAACTCCATCACCCCGCCCGCGACCTCCTTCGACGCCGCCTTCTCCACCACGTGAACCCACCGGCCGGCCTTCCTCGCGGAGGGCCGGTCGCTCAGCTGAGCTCCTGCGCCGGGCCGAGCACGCGGGTGACGGTCTCGCGGATCGAGGCGCGGACCACGGCCGGGTCGTCGAGGTCGAAGCCCACGGCCACCCCGTCGCGCACGATCATGAGGATGTCGGCGGTCTCCTCCGGGGTGGGGTGCCGGGCGTCCTTGAGCAGGCTGAGCATCAGGTCGCGGAACCACTCCCGGAAGGCGGCCACGGCCTTGCGTACCGGGTGGGATCGGTCGGGATATTCGGCCGCCGCGTTGATGAACGGGCAGCCCCGGTAGCCGGGCAGGCTCCCGAACTCGCCCATCCGCTCGAACAGCGTCAGCAGCCGCTCACGGCCCGGCCCTTCCGGCAGTTCGTCGGCCAACGCCCGCTGCCGCTGCCCCTGGTCCTCCACGTACGCGGTGACCAGCTCGTCCTTGGCCGGGAAGTGATGGTAGAAGGTCGCCTTCGCCACGCCCGCCTCGGCGATGATCCGGTCGATGCCCACCGCGCGTACGCCTTCGGTATAGAACAACCGCGTCGCGGTATCCAGGATGCGCTGGCGGGCAGGACTCGTCATGCCTTGACATTACCAGACAGGTCTGTCTAGTGTCAGCTATATATAGACAGACCTGTCTGTCTTCAACCGTGAGGAGCACTCTGATGAGCAAGGCCCTGTACACCGCCGTCGGCACCGCCTCCGGCCGCGACGGCCGCGGCATCACCACGGACGGCAAGCTGGACGTCAAGCTGTCCCCGCCCACGGAGCTCGGCGGCGCCGGCGCGGGCACCAACCCCGAGCAGCTGTTCGCGGTCGGCTATGCCGCGTGCTTCGCCAGCGCCATGCAGCTCGTCGCCAAGAAGCAGAACCTCGACGTCACCGACGTGGCCGTGACCGCCGAGGTGGGCCTGGTGTCCAACGGCGCCGGCGGCTTCGGCCTCGAAGTCACGCTGCGCGTGGAACTGCCCGACGAGATCTCCGCCGAGGCCGGCCACGCCCTGCTGGAGGCCACCCACCAGGTCTGCCCCTACTCCAACGCCACCCGCGGCAACATCCCCGTCAACCTCGTGGTCGAATAGCCCTCACTTCGGGCCGCAGACGCCCAGCGCCTTCCCGATCAGCCCCGCGTCCTCGGCCGTGTCGAGCAGCGCCATCGCGTAATCGGCGCGCGAGAGCTGCATCGCGCCGCCCGTCGCGTTGGCCGCGAAGTCGACGTGCACCCGCCCGGCCGCCGGCTTGTCATTGAGCATGGTCCCGCGCACCACGCTCCAGTCGAGGTCGCTGGCCTGCAGCATGCCCTCCGCGCGGGCCAGGTCCACGTAGGCGGTGCGGAGGAACAACCAGGCCAGGGCCACCGGCAGCCGCGGCCTGGTCGCCGGGACCGACCGGCTGCTGGTCATGACCAGCCGGCGCGGGCCGCTCTCGCGCATCGCGGTGATCAGGGTGAGCGCGATCTCGCTCCCGCCGACCGCGGCGATCACCGCGTCCTGCCCCTGGACCGCCGTGCGGACCGCGTCCAGGTCGCGGGCGTCGCCCTGGTGCACGGCGCTCAGTCCTTGGTGCTCTTTCAGCTTCTCGGGGCTGCGGGCGAAGGCGGTGATCTCGTGGCCCCGCCGTACACCTTGGGTGAGCACATGCTTTCCGGTACGGCCGGCCGCGCCGACAACCAAGATTCTCATGATATGGCTACCTCCTATATGGCAATTTGCACTATAGGAGAGCGCACGTCAAGACACGCCGAAGGGCCGGGGTTGTCGCCCCGGCCCTTCGTTCGTCGCTCGCTAGTCCATCACCACGATCTGGCGTAGCACCTCGCCGCTCTTCAGCGCGGCCACGGCGTCGTTGAGGTCGGCCAGCTTGATCCTGGCGCTGATCATCGACTCCAGGTCGAGCTGGCCGGCCTTGTACAGGGCGGCGAAGTAGGGGAAGTCATGCCGCACGTCGGCCTCGCCGTACATGCTGGACAGCAGGTTCTTGCCCTCGAACAGCAGGCTGAACGCGGAGATCTGCACCATGTCGTCCATGGCGCCGGCGCCCACGACGATCACGTCGCCGCCCGCGCGGGTCGTCTGCCACGCGCTGGTGATGGTCGCGGACTTGCCGACGACCTCGAAGCCGTAGTCGAAACCGTTGCCGCCGGTCAGCTCGGCCACGGCGCCGGGCAGGTCGTCGGGGGTGACCGCGTGGGTGGCGCCGACCTTCTTGGCCAGTTCGTGCTTGGACTCCAGCGGGTCGACGGCCAGGATCACGCGGGCGCCGGAGACCCGCGCGCCCTGGATCACCGACAGGCCCACGCCGCCGCAGCCGATCACCGCGACCGTGGAGCCCGGACGCACCTTGGCGGTGTTGAGCGCCGCGCCGACGCCCGTGGTGATGCCGCACCCGATCAGCGCGGCCGCCTCCCACGGCACCTCCGGGTCGATCTTGATCGCGCCCTGCCACGGCACCACGCACTCCTCGGCCCAGGTGCCGCAGCCCGCCATGCCGAAGACGGTGGAGTCGCCGCCGATGCGGAAGTTGCCCTTGGAGAAGGACTCGATCACATACTTCATGCACAGGTACGGCTGGCCGCCCAGGCACAGGGCACATTCCTGGCACGACGGGCGCCAGTTGATGATCACGTGGTCGCCCGGCTGGAGCGAGGTGACGTGCTCGCCCACCTCGACCACCTCGCCGGCGCCCTCGTGGCCCGGGATGAGCGGAACCGGCTGGGGCAGCACGCCGGACATGGCCGACAGGTCGGAATGGCAGACACCGGTCGCCCGGATCCGGACGCGTACGTCCGTCGGCCCGACCGGGGCCAGCGTGACGTCATCGCGGAGGTCGAGCTTGTCGTCGCCTACAGCGTGCAGAATGGCGGCGCGCATGGGGGGTTCCTCCTGTTACTCCTCTAGGGAGAGGGCGGCTTTCGGGCAGGAACGTACGGCGTGCCGTACCCGGTCCTGCATGTCGGCTGGCGGCTCGGGGAGAAGGACGTGCAGGTTGTCCTCCTCGTCCACGTCGAACACTTCAGGGGCGAGCCCCATGCATACGGCGTTCGCCTCGCATACCAGGTAGTCGACCTTGATCTTCATGTGAGCCTCCTGTGATCCCATGAGACCACTTTGGTGCGCTCGACCACGTATGCGATGCGTTTTCTTCCGGTCAGTTCCACGTACGGGCGCAGGTCCGCGTCGGGCACGCCGGGCGTCATCCGGCGGGCGATCTCCAAGCCGATCTCCAGCACGCGTTCGTGCTCGCCGACCTGTTTGGCCACGCCGTACAGGAGGACCCCGCGCAGTTCCGCGTAGTCGTCACCGGTCTCGATCAGGCAGCTGACCCTGGGGTCGCGGGCGAGGTTGACGGCCTTCTGGGCTTTGCCGTAGGTCCAGAAGGCGATCCGGCCCTCGTCGAGGCCGTAGTACATGGTCACCAGGTGCGGGGTGCCATCGGGGTTGATGGTCGCCAGCTGGAGCTTGCGCGAGCCCTCGATGAGGGCTGTGACGTCCGCTTCCGGCATCGCGATGCGCGCGCGCTGATTCACGTTGCCCAGTAGAACAGGTTCCAGAATCGCCGACAAGAGGGCAGTGGAATGTTGTTCGGTTCCACTAGGGTGCATCTCCATGACGATGCCGCCTGACTTGCGCTACGCAGCCGAGCATGCCAAGGGATTCATGCCGTCCGGCGAAGGGCTCGCCCTCTTCCACGCCGCCCTGAAGTACGGAGGGCAGGGCCCCATCTGCGAGATCGGCACCTACTGCGGCAAGTCCGCGATCTACCTCGGCGCGGCGGCCCGCCAGACCGGCAGCGTCGTGATCACCGTCGACCATCACCGGGGGTCGGAGGAGATCCAGCCCGGCTGGGCCCACCACGACCCGACGCTGGTCGACCCGCGCTTCGGCAAGATGGACTCGCTGCCCGCCTTCCGTACCGCCATCGCCGCCGCCGGGCTGGAGGACGAGGTGATCGCCGTGGTGGGGCAGTCGGGGAGGGTGGCCGGGTTGTGGAACACGCCGCTGGCCCTGCTGTTCATCGACGGCGGGCACTCGGAGGAGCCGGTGACCGCTGACTATGAGGGGTGGGCGCCGCATGTGATGGAGGGTGGGGCGCTGGTGTTCCACGACATCTACCCCGACCCTTCCGGCGGTGGGCAGGCACCGTATCGAGTGTATCTGCGGGCGCTCTCGTCCGGGGCGTTCAAGGAGGTGGGGGGCGAGGGGTCGCTGCGCGTCCTGGAACGGGTCGGCCCCGGCATCTAGGCCACCTACGGGACATCTACGGCCGTCTGCGGCCTCTATGCGGCCATGGGGCTTAAGGCTTTTAGGCGGCCATGGGGACGCCTTGGTCGGCGGCGCTGGCGAACGCGTCGTCGATGATCACGACCTCACGGCCCGCCCTCGCCAGGAGGGACGCGGCCGCGGCGGCACGGTAGCCGCTGCCGCAGTGCACCCAGACCTCGCCCGCCGGGATCTCGGCCAGCCTTGAGGTGAGCTGGGGGAGCGGGATGTTCAGCGAACCCGCCACATGCCCATCCCGCCATTCCCCCGCCAACCGCACATCCACCACAACGAGCCTCCCGTCCGCCGCGTCGCCCCCTGCTCCTCGTGGGTCGTGCGCTGTCCCGTCCAGGCCGCCCGTGCCGCTCGCTTCGCCCACTGACGTGCCCGCTGTGCCTGGGGTGTGGGTGTTGGTGGTCAGGGCTGTGGCCAGGTCGGTGAAGGTGGCTCGGCGTATTGAGCCCACGCGGGTGGTTGAGGTGGCCAGGGTTTCCGGGGTGCCTATGGCTATGGCGGCTGGGTGGTCGATGCCGATGCGGACCAGTTCGCGCCGGGCTTCGGCGACCGCGTCGCGGGTGGCGCCGATCAAGGTGATGGGGGCGCCGCGGGCGGTCAGCCAGCCGAGCCAGGTGGCCATGCTGCCGTCCAGGCCCAGGCTGACGGTGCCGATCAGGTGCGAGGCGGCGTAGGCGGTGCGGGAGCGCAGGTCCACGACCCACTCGCCGGCGTCGATACGCCGGGCCAGGTCCTTGGGGGTGGCGGGTTCCGGCAGGCGCAGGTCCACCGGGTCGGGGCTGGCGGCGTTGATGGCGCCCATGTGGGCGTAGTAGGCGGGGTAGGCGTCCAGGCCGGACAGGACCTCGGTGACGAAGGCGTCCTCGGCGAGGCGCAGGGCCGGGTTGGCCAGTTTCTGCTGGCCGAGGGTTGAGGCGTCGCCGCCGGCCGTACCGACCGCGCAGAAGCTGCCGAACCCGTGCGTCGGCCAGATGCGCGCGCCGTCGGGCAGGGCGTCGGCGAGTCTGCGCGCGGAGGCGTGCTGGTGGCGGGCGAGGGTCTCGGCGTGCTCGTGGCCGAGCAGGTCGGGGCGGCCGGTGGTGCCGAACAGCAGCGAGCCGCCGGTGAAGACGCCCTCGGGGGTGCCGTCGTGGTCGAGGATGTACGACAGGTGGCGGAAGGTGTGGCCTGGGGTGTGCAATGCCCGCAGGCGCAGTGTGGGGGAGATGTCCAGGGTGTCGCCGTCGCTGAGCGCCCGGTGCGGGAAGTCGGCCGCGTCGGCCAGCGCGTAGACCGCGCCGGTCAGGCGGGACAGTTCCAGGCCGCCGGAGACGTAGTCGTTGTGGAGGTGGGTCTCGGCGACGGTGGTGATCTGGACGCCCAATTCGCCGGCCAGGGCCAGGATCCGGTCCACGTCCCGCTGGGGATCCACCACCGCGGCCGATTCTCCGTCGGTGACCAGGTAACTGCGGTCGCCGAGGGTGGACGTCTCGATCACGTGTACGTCGAACATCTGCTCAACCTCCTCACCTGACCCAACGACTACCCTCGGGGGGTATATTCCGTGAGGGTCAGTCGGTGCGGTGGCGGCGGGCCCACGCGCGGCGGGTCTGGGCGCGCCAGGTCAGGAAGTCGTCGTGCGTGTGCGGGTCGTGGCCGAGCGAGGCGAGGGCGGCGTCGGTCCAGGCGGCCGCCTCCTCGGCCGGGGCGCCGGTCAGGATCGGGGCGGCCTCGGCGGCGTGGCCGGGGAGGCTGCCGGCGGTGAGCCAGGCGGCGCAGGCGAAGGCGGCGCCCTGCGCCACGTGCTGGCGGAAGCCGTCGGCGCCGGCGTAGACGGCTAGGTGGTCGAGTTCGTCGGGGTCGGCGCCGCCGGTGTACACGGCGGCGAAGGCCACGCCGCTCCACAGGTCCGCCCGGCGGGATGCCGGGTACGCGTGGATGTGCGCGGTGAGGTCGTCGGGCGCGGCGCAGTCGTGGTACCAAAGGAGCCGCCCCAGGCCCTGGTCGAAGATCGCACAGTGCGCGCGTACGGCCAGCTCCGGCATGGCCCGCTCGCCCACCATGAGGTCGGCCTTGGACATGCTGCGCTGGAATCCGTAGCCGTCGATGGCCAGCCAGCGCAGCAGCGGATGGGCCCGCCGCATGCCCCACGTGGGCGGCAGGCGCAGCAACGCGTGTGCGCGGCCCGCGCCCAGGTGGGCGGCATGCGGGTGAAGCTGGGCGGGGCCGGCAAGTAGCTCGTTCAGGCGCCGGCCCCGAGTCATGGTGATCAGGTCGAGCATGGTCGCGGCCGCCGCCGCGCCCTCCCAGGCGAACGGCTGCCGCTCCAGTGGTACCCGCCCGACCTTGTGGATCTCCCGGGCGATGACCGCGTTGTAGCCGTACACATAGGTTTCCTCGGCCGCCCTGAGCACCCCCGGGGCCGCGCCCGCCCTGAGCCGGAACCGTCGCCGCCCCAAGTCAGACTCGACCGGATCTTTCTCCAGGAACCTCCACAGGCCACGCGCTGGGGCCAGTGTCTGTTCAATCGTGACCTGATCCAAGAACGATGTTGTGCCCGTGTCGCCCACGCTTCCCCCGAAGACGCCTCGTACGGCCACTCACGAAGCTAGTGAGCCCATTGCGGCATTCCCCGCTGCCGCTCCGCCTCGGGGGGCAAAGAACCGGCAAAACCGATTGCGCTCATCGCCGGTGGGGGTGGCGGCTTCGCCGTACGGGAGAAAGGTGGTCTAACCCGAGGAAAGCGTGCAGTCACAGGTGTGTGAGGCGGGGGCGTGAATGTCGCGGAAGATGCCGGCGCCGCCGCTGAGGCCGGACAGGGCGTCGGCGGCGAGGATGGTGGCGGCGGCGGTGTAGCCGCTGCGCTCGTGCGGGAAGTGCTTGCGGTTGACGAACTGCCAGCCGGTCCAGTAGGAGCCGTCGTCGTGGCGTAGGTGCTGCATGTCGGTGAAGAGGCGGACGGCGCGCTCGCGCTCGCCCAGGGCGTCGAGGGCGAGCACCAGTTCGCAGGTTTCCGCGCCCGTCACCCACGGCTGGTCGGAGACGCAGCGGATGCCGAGGCCCGGCACCACGAACGTGGACCACTCGCGGTCGATCAGCTCGAAGGCCGGGCGGCCGCGGACGGCGCCGCCGAGGACCGGGTAGTACCAGTCCATGGAGAAGCGGCTTTTGTCGGTGAACGCCTCCGGGTGGAAGGCGAGCACGTGGGCGAGGCGGTCGGCGGCCAGCTCCCAGTGGGGTTGCGGGTCGCCGAGGTGGTCGGCGAGCAGGACGCCGCAGCGCAGCCCCTGGTGGATCGAGGAGCAGCCGGTCAGCAGCGCGTAGGTGGAGGCGCGGCCCTGGGCGTCACGCTCCCAGACGATCTCGCCGCGCGCGGTCTGCAGGCCCACCACGTAGTCGAGGGCGCGCTTGACCATCGGCCAGAGAGGGCTGGGGTCCTTGCCGGTGACCAGGTAGTTGTGCCAGGCGCCGACGGCCGCGTACGCCGCGTGGTTGGACTCGCCGCCGCGCTCGACCGCCACGCCGTCCTGGATCTTCATCGCCCAGGAGCCGTCGGGTCGCTGGTGGCGCATCAGCCAGTCGTATCCGCGGTTCACGGGCTCCGACAGGCCGGCGACGGCCATCGCCATCAGGCATTCGACGTGGTTCCACGCGTCGACGTGTCCTTCTGGCCAGGGCACGCCGCCGTCGTCCTGCTGGATGGCGGCGATGCTCCGGGCGGTCTGGACGGTCTGCTCCCAGCTGATCACGCTCAGGGCTTCCGCACGTAGAGGACGACGCTCTTGCCGATCAGCGGGTTGAGCAGGGCCTCGGCGACGCGGGTGGCGGCTGGGCGCTTCATGATGTCCCAGACGAGCAGTTCGTGGTAGGCCTTCGCGAGGGGGTGGTCGTCGTTGTTGACGCCGACGGCGCACTTGATCCACCAGTACGGCGCGTGCAGCCCGTGGGCATGGTGATGGGGCCCGATCTCGAACCCGGTGGACTTCAGCTTGGCGCTCAACTCGGCCAGGGTGTAGATCCGGACATGTCCGCCGGGGGCCGTGTGGTAGTCCTCGTCCAGCGCCCAGCAGATCCGC
Organism: Nonomuraea endophytica; assembly: GCF_014203235.1. Lineage (GTDB taxonomy): Bacteria > Actinomycetota > Actinomycetes > Streptosporangiales > Streptosporangiaceae > Nonomuraea > Nonomuraea endophytica. Next base: position 107,360 of record NZ_JACHIN010000017.1, read on the forward strand.
TCGGGCAGGAAGCTCGGCACCGTGATGGCCGCCGTGCCGCCCGGCTTGAGCACCCGGAAGATCTCCGCCATCGCGCTCATGTCGTCCGGGATGTGCTCCAGCACCTCGGCCGCGATCACCCGGTCGAAGCTGCCCTCCTCGAACGGCATGTCCAGCGCGGTGCCCCGCACGGTCTCGCCGCCGGCGCCGACCGGCACCTCGCCGGCCTTGTCCATCGCCACGAACATGGCGGCCACGTTGTCCAGCTCGGCCTGGTCCATGTCGAAGGCGACCACGTCGGCGCCCCTGCGCAGCACCTCGAAGGCGTGCCGGCCGCCGCCGCAACCGAGATCGAGAACCCGCACTCCGGGGCCGACGGGCAGCTTGGCGAAGTCGACGGTCAGCAAGTCAGCGTGCTCCTCTGTTCTGGATGGCCTCTCGGTAGGCCTCGACGGTCCGCTTGGCGACGACGTGCCACGTGTAGCGCTCCATGACGCGGTCGTAACCGCGTTTGCCCACCGCCTCGCGCTCCTCGGGGGAGTCGTGCAGGCGGCGCAGCACCGAGGCCAGCTCCTCCGGGTCACCGGGCGCCACCTGGATGGCCGCGTCGCCCACGACCTCGGGCAATGCTCCGGTACGGCTGGCCACCAGCGGCGTAGCGCAGGCCATGTGCTCCACGGCGGGCAGCGAGAAGCCCTCGTACAGCGAGGGGACGACCGAGATCTCCGAGGTGGCGATCAGCTCGCCCAGCTCGTCGTCGGAGATGCCGTGCACGAACGTGACGCGGTCTTGGAGGCTGAGCTCCTGCACGAGCTGCTCGGTGGGGCCGCCGGGCGTGGGCTTGCTGACGACGGTCAGGTTGACGTCGCGTTCGGTCGCCAGCTTGGCCACGGCTCGGAGCAGGGTGGACACGCCCTTCATGGGCGAGTCGGCGCTGGCTACGGCGACGATCGAACCCTTTCTCCGGGGTTTTTCGGGCCTCGGGTGGAAATATCGGGTGTCGACGCCGAGGGGGATCAGGCGCATGTTGGCCTGCGGGACGTTGAAGTCGCGGTGGATGTCGGCCAGGCTCGACTCGCTCACCGTCAGGATCGGGCTCAGCCGCGGTGCGACCTTGGCCTGCATCTTCACGAACGCGTACCAGCGGCGCATGCTCAGCTTCTTGCCGCCCTTGGCCGCCTCCAGCTCGATGCGGCGATCCACGCTGATCGGGTGGTGGATGGTGCCGACGACCGGGAAGAGTTTCTGGATGCCGAGCAGGCCGTACCCGAGCGTCTGGTTGTCCTGGACGACGTCGAAATCGCCGACGCGCTTCTTCAGCTCGCGGTGGGCGCGCAACGTGAAGGTCAGCGGCTCGGGGAAGCCCGCGGTCCACATGGTCCCGACTTCGAGCCAGTCGATCCAGTCGCGGTACTCGTGCAGTTTGGGGGTCCGGAACGGGTCTTCGTCGCGGTAGAGGTCGAGGCTCGGGACCTTGTTGAGGATCACACCCTCGTCGAGCTCTGGGTACGGCTGGCCGGAGAAGACCTCGACATGGTGTCCGAGGGCGACGAGTTCGCGGCTCAGGTGCCGAAGGTAGACACCTTGACCGCCGCAGGTCGGCTTGCTGCGGTAGGACAACAGCGCGATCCGCAGCGTGTCATTCACGGACACCCCTTTCTCCGCCGGTAGACACCTGAGACGGGCGTGTACCGTGAAAGATGACCTTAGTTGGAAAAGGCTACCATTCGGTAGGTCATCTGGAATTGTTCCTACCCCGGCTCGCAGCCCTCGCGAACTGCGACGTTGGCGTGACCGAACGTAGTTCGGTGGAACATGTTCTAGCTGGCTTGGTGCTGTTCGAGACGCATAGCTGTACATTCCCGTCCCAACGGACGTGGTTGCGATAGTTGGAGGACCCGTTGGCCAGGCGCGCTCTGATCACTGGCATCACCGGCCAGGACGGTTCCTATTTGGCGGAGCACCTGCTCGCCCAGGGGTACGAGGTCTGGGGTCTGGCCAGAGGGCAGGCCAACCCGCGGGTGTCGCGCATGCGTAAGCTCCTCGCGGACGTTCAGGTGGTGCGGGGCGATCTGCTCGACCAGGGATCGCTGATCTCGGCGGTGGAACGCGTTCAGCCGGACGAGGTCTACAACCTGGGCGCCATCTCGTTCGTGCCCATGTCCTGGGAGCAGGCTGAGCTGACCGCCGAGGTCACCGGTATGGGCGTGCTGCGCATGCTGGAGGCCATCCGAGTGTGTTCAGGTGTTTCAAGGGGTTCCAATACCCGATCCGGGCAGATGCGCTTTTATCAGGCTTCGTCCTCCGAAATGTTCGGCCAGGTCGCCGAGACGCCCCAGACCGAGCGCACCGGCTTCCACCCCCGCTCGCCGTACGGCGTGGCCAAGGCCTACGGGCACTTCCTCACCCAGAACTACCGCGAGTCCTACGGCATGTACGCCGTCTCCGGCATCCTGTTCAACCACGAGTCCCCGCGCCGGGGCGCCGAGTTCGTCACCAGAAAGGTCACCCTGGGGGTGGCCCGCATCAAGCTGGGTTTGGCATCCGAGCTGAGGCTGGGAAACTTGGAGGCCCGCCGCGACTGGGGCTTCGCAGGAGACTACGTCCGAGCGATGCACCTGATGCTCCAGGCGGCCGCCCCAGAGGACTACGTGATCGGCACAGGCCGCATGAAGTCGGTAAGAGAACTGGTCGAAGCCGCCTTCACCGCCGCCGGCCTGGACTGGGAGCAGTACGTCATCCGCGACCAAACCCTCCACCGCCCCGCCGAGGTGGACCTGCTGTGCGCAGACCCGAAGAAGGCCCGGGTACAGCTGGGCTGGGAACCCACGGTCTCCTTCGACGACCTGGTCGCCATGATGGTCGAATCCGACATCCGCCTCCTCTCCAACGGCGGCGACCCCGACCAAGACTCCTCCTGGCCATAAGCACGGTCTTTCACACTGGCGCGCTTCGCGCGTCTGGGTTCCAGGCGATTCTCCAGTCGAGCTGAAGCTCGACCCCTGAAGGTCCTCCCTTCGGTCGGTCGTCTTGTCGTGGCCCGCCCGTTGCCCGGCTAAGTGGTTAGGCAGTTGGAGCCCGCCCTGGTTATTGGTGCTCCGCTTCGCTCCGCGCGTGCTTCCAGTCGGGCTGGCGCCCTCGGTCCTCGCTGCGCTCGGGCTGTTTCATCGTGCGCCTCCGGCGCGGTGGCTGGCGCGCTCGTAAGGGTGCTTGCCGGGTGAGTAAGCACGGTGGCGGAGAGTGCGGAATCACGGCGGGAAGGCAGGGTGGTTGGTGCCGTGGCACGCGGGAAGGCGGTTCTGGGGCTGTGGCGTCACGGTTTGCGGCGGGGGCGGGGGCCGTTGGGGTGGCGGCGGGCGGTGCGGATGTGGGACAGGATGCGGGTGGTCTCGTCTGGGTGGGGGCGCCAGCCTCGTTCGATGAGGGAGTTGGCCACCTGCTCCAGTAGGTCGCCCATGCGGACGGGGACCACGTCGCGGCGGACGGGGATGATGTGCCAGCCCAGGGACTCCAAGCTTGCTCGGCGGGTTGCGTCTCTGGTGCGGTCCTTGGGGGATGAATGGTGGTCGCGGCCGTCGTACTCGACTGCCAGGTGGTAGTCGGGCCAGCCGAGGTCCAGGTACGCGTGGCGGGAGTCGGGGAGGATCACGTGTATCTGGGTGGTGGGGCGGGGGAGGCCGGCCTCTATGAAGGCCACTCTTAGGCGGCTTTCCCTTGGGGAGGCGGCGCCGCTGTCGGCCATGCTCAGGGTTTGCAGGAGGTGGAGGAAGGGGGTCGCCTGGGTGCGGAGGCCGGCGATGTTCACGCCTCGCCTCAGGAACTGGTCGACGATGGTGATGCCGTCGATTCTGGGGAGGGTCCGGGCGCAGTCCAGTGCGGTGCGTTCGGGGGTGGTCAGGCGGATTCCCTTGATCGTGGTGGTGTCGGTTGGCGGGAGCTGTAGCTCGTACGACTGACAGCCGGGGATGTCCACGTGGATCGGGACGGCCAGTTCTACCGGCCAGTCCTCTTCACGTGTGCCGTCGGGCATGGCTTGCAGGCCCCAGACGTGCGCGGCCGTGCGGCGGCAGGCCACGGCGCTCGGGACCAGTTGGGTGAGCAGGCGGGTGCGGTTGAGGAGGGAACCCGTGGTGAGGGTGTCGGTCACGGGTTCAGGGTGGCTTGTGGGGGCTCGATGTGGTGGGGGCGAACGGGGTTCTGGGGATTGCGCATATTGGCCTGTGGACAAGGGGCTGACCTGGGGTTTTACGCCGGGATGGGCACGGCGTTGAAACGTTGGCCCGTGGATGGCCCGTGACCAGCGTTTTGGCTGGTCAGCGGCTTAGCTTCCTCCACGTTCAGCAGCACTTGGATCATGGCGTTTGCCTGATCTTCGCCAGTGTCGATCCAGTGCGCGTAGGTCGTCATCAGAGTGTAGATCGGGTGGCCGAGGCGACGCGCGACTTGTCCCACGTCTACGCCCGCCATGATGAGCGTGGAGGCGTTGAAATGGCGCAGGTCATAGGGACGCCCGGCAACCTGCGAGACCTGCTCGGCCTCGCTCAGAGCCGCCGTACGGGCACGCCGCCACACGGCCCGGTACACATGTGACTGTATGGGCCGCTCACTGGGGCCGTCGTAGACGATCCGGCCGTCACTGGCAGGGGCATGGTTGCTCAGTTGCCACCGCAGAACGGCCACGAGCATGGGCGGAATCGGGACGAGGCGGACCGCCTTCTTGCTCCGGTGCTTTAGCCCCCGCCGCTCGCGGCGTTCGCCGTCGTCGGTCCACTCGGCCCCGACAACGGGCATGGCACCGATGGGGGTCACCTTGCCCCAGCTCGCCCATGGGAGGTAGCAGCCATCTACGGTCAGGGCTTGCACTCCGAAGGGCGCAGCCCGGCATACATGATCCCCGAGAAGAACGCCCAGAGCATCGCGGTCCGGTCTCCGTGCGCGTGCTGGAACCGCAGACCCTTGATCTTTTCAATGATCCGTTGTCCCTGGACCAGGGTCGGGACGACGACCGGTGAGACAGCGTCGTCCTTGTGCTCGTGCTTGGTCCGGGTGCCCACCAGCAGGTTGATCTTGAGAGGCTTTCGTTGCACGGGCAGGTCAAGGGCGGCGCTTCGCGCCGCGCCGCCCGCGCGGCGCTCCCAGGCCGCACCCGCCGCGCACCAGCATGCGACCTGGCGGCCGGTCACCGGCGCGTGGGCGGCCAGCACCGCACGAATGTCGCATACGACCCCGCCCAGTCCATTGCCGAACAACTGCCAAGATCAACAGGCGTCCTACCACAGGGCGGCGCCTACACGAACCCGCCGTCACCCTTGCCGAACAGCCATCAAGATCTTCAGGCGCCATTCCGCGGGACGCATTTCCGCAGGTGACCAAGGCTGCGTGCGCGCCGGCCACCCTAGCTCCGCATGCGCTCCACTGCCCCTACGGGGTTGCCTACGGCAAGACTGGCAGGCCCCCACACTCCCAGCGACCATGAGCCGCATCACGCGTAGCCGTACTCCGGGGACGTTAACCGTGCTCAATCTCTGTCATGAGCATCCGCAGCGTCAGACTGTGCTTTTCGGGTGGAAGAGCATCGAGAGCCGCCCGCGCGTATCCGACCCCGCCCACACGATCACCCGATCTAGCCATCATCAGGCCCCGATGCATCTCCAGATGTGTTGCGAACCGTGGCAGTGATGGAGGCAGAGCCTTCTCCGCCTCATCCTGCGCGGCGAGCGCGATCCGTTCCTCTCCAAGACGGGCAGCGAGCAAGCTCACGAATACGTTCATCCGCCACAGGGGTACGGCGTAGTCGGATTCCTGTTCGTCTGACCCGGCGATGTCGAACACTCGCCGCGACTCTTCGAGGAGTGCACGCGCTCCACGCCCATCGCCCCTTAGAGCACCCACGTGGGCCTTGCCAACCAGAGCGTTCAACCTGCCCAGCGTTGGTTTTTCGGAGATTGCAAGTGCCTGGTTGGCGAACGACTCTGCGACCGACAGCGACGCTCCCTCGTAGCCGAGCGCGATTGCTGCTCTACCTCGAACCCAGACCCGCACCGCATCGTCGCCTGACCTATCAGCGGCCTGGCTCGCCATCATGTACCAGTTAACGGCCTTGGAACCGTCAGCACCAGGAAAGGTCTTTCCGTAGAGGGTCATGAGCTTCGCTGCCACATCCCACAACCCCGGCGTCTCCAACTGTTGCTGCAAGATCACGAGATCTCCAGCCAGGCGACGTTGAATCTCGGCAGCACCCAGTGACATGTAGTCGCTTCCGTACCCCACTAGCTTGTGCTGCCACTGCTCCACGCCCGGCCGCCTACCTAGCGCAGCAGCGAAGCCTTGCTCAATGATGTCCGAGGCCGCAATCGGTGCTATCGCAACAGCGGCGATGTCTGTGAGGAATGTCCGGCGTTTCACAGGATCAGACTCCAGTGCCGAAATGGGTACTTCGAGCACTGTAGCGAGATGTCTCAACCAAAACTTCCCTGGCTTGCGACGACCACATTCCCAACGCGAGATCAACTCACGTGTAACGGTGGCATGAGCTGCGACTTCACAAAGCTTGCTTGCAAGGTCGCTCTGTGACCAGCCATTCGCTTCACGAAGCTCTCTGATCAGCTCGCCGCAAGTCATGGCCCAAGTATGCGTCCAACAGCCTATTCATATGCGGGTTGAGCGTCCGCCACCACCCGTCTGGCTCCCCCTTGGCTCCCCCTGGCTCCTTGGCGATCCACGATTGGCTTCTTCCACGCCAACGAGTGGGCACTCCGGCTCCGCTGTCGACCGCGATTGACTGAGATCCTCACGTAGAGTCAACTCACATTCGGAGAATGACCATGACCTCCGCCATAGAGTCCTCCGACCTTCCGCCCAGCCATCATGTTCTCCCCTATTTCGCTGCTCGGCGTCTTGTCGTGGAACTGCTGGCCCGTGGTGTCAGATGTGAGCTGCTGGCCAGTAGTCGTACGTGTGCTTGGGTGGCGGTCTGGGGAGGGCTCACCACCACGTGCAACGGCAACGGGTTCACGTGGATCAACGGCAACCGGGGCAGTCAGCCCGTGTACGCGAGTGTTCCGGCTGATGATCCTGTTACCGCCGCTACCCGCATCGCTGCCCGGCATGACGTGCTGGCCGCTCAGCACCCCACACATCGCCTTGCCGAAGCCGTGTACGGAGCCGAAGCGGTGAAGCCCCAATGACCATCCAGCTGGCGCTGCCCAGCGAACCCGGTACGTCCAGCATCGGCTACGACTTCCGCGAGGCCACTGACGACTATCCGTTCTACGTGCATCGATGCCGCACCGGGCATCGGTGCGACCATCCCTCCTGCATGCGGCGTTGTGCCGAGGGCCTTTGCCTGATCTGCTACCCCCCGCGTAGCCAGCCACCTGACCCCGCCTCAACTTGCCGGAAATCGGGCCGGTCGGGGAGATAGATCCCCCAAGAGAGGCGGGCATGACGGGGGCGCGTGTCCTGGTGGTACTCAGCAAGGCACGCGCCCCTCAAACCCCCCGGTGACCCACCACCCCCGCAACGGGTGGCAGCGCGAGGGAAGCCGGGCACCGCGTACTCCCCAGCGAGGTCAACGGAGTACGCACCCACCCCGCTCCGGCGACCCCTGCCGTCACGCAGGAGCGGGGCCATTACGCGGCTAGCTCTACCCCACGGGCTGGCCGTAAGCCCTGGCCAGGTACCGCCAGGGAGCACCCCGCAGGGGGCCTCCGGACAGATCTCCCGTCCGCACCGGAGGCCCCCTGTCCCGTACCTCCATTCCTTCACGCCGCCAAGGAGACAGACAGCATGCCCATTCGCGACGTCATCCCCGCCGGCGAACTCCCCGACCCAGCCGCCAACTTCCCCGACCTCTGGCACAGCGACGCTTGGCAAGCCCTCCTGAGACACCTTCAGGACCAGCGCTGGACACGCGGTCAGATCAACGGCTGTCTACTCCTCAACAGCCTGCCGATGATCCCCTACCACGCGTTTCCGGAGCCGACCAAAGCCGTCTACTTCATGTCTCCGATGTCCCTCCGGGAGTTCTACATGGACTGGGACTCCACCGAATGGCAAGCCGTCCTCCGGAGATACCACGAACGCGGCGTCACGGCCGGCGACACGCGATGGGAACTGCACCACCACGGCATACCGATCCTCAACCCAGAGCTATGGCAGCTCGCATGGAAGCGAGCCGTCACCGACTGAGACCACACCCCAGCCGCTGCACGTGGCCGGGCACCTGCCTCACCCACGCGCCACCCCAACCCACCGGTCACTCTCGCAGGGACCCCTTCAACCAGCCGCCCTACTGGCCCGTTCCAACCCCGGCTTACCCCCTCTGACCTGTAATAATGGCCGCGGAATCTGGCCCGTGTACGGCCAGTGACCACCCAGATTCAGCGGAACTCAGTGGGACCAACCGAGACGCGGCGATCCCCGGAATCCACGTATCCGCAGGTCAGGAACGCGTCAGCCCTCCGACCACGGCCAACGCGCCCTAGATCGCCACGCTCATCGGCGCGTAGGTTCTTCTGTGGATGTGCAGCGGCTTTCCACAGCCCACAGCCCCACGCCTCAAGCCCCATGCCCCACACCCCACCGCTCTGGAGAATCGGTGTCACCGTGTCCCAGAAGTCGTGGGCGCGGTCTCTGTGACGGGTTGGGGGTGAGGCGTCTCGTGGAGGTGAAGGAGCGCTAGTTGAGTCTTACGGGTAGTTCTTTGATGCCGTTGATGAAGTTGGAGCGCAATCGCCGCACCTCCCCCGTCTGCCGCAATCGCGGAAACCGCACCGCCAGCTGCTCAAACAGCACCCGCAGCTCCAGCTTCGCCAGATGGTTCCCCAGGCAGAAGTGCGCCCCGCCGCCCCCGAATCCGATGTGCGGGTTGGGGTCACGTCCGATGTCGAAGGTGTGGGGCTGCGCGAACGCCGAAGAGTCCCGGTTGGCCGATGAGTAGAACACGACGACCTTGTCGTTCTCGCGGATCTGCTGCCCGGACAACATCAGGTCGGCGGTGGCGGTGCGGCGGAAGAGGTTCACGGGCGAGACCCAGCGGACGATCTCGTCGGCCGCGGTGCGGGACAGGGCGGGGTCGGCGACCAGGCGGGACCACTGGTCGGGGTGGTCGAAGAGGGTGAGCATGCCGCCGGACGCGGCGTTGCGGGTGGTTTCGTTCCCGGCCACCACCAGCAGCAGCACGAACAGGTCGAACTCGTTCTCGTCGAGCGTCTCGCCGTTCTCGTCGGGCTGGATGAGCTTGGTGACGATGTCGTTGCGGGGCGCGCCGCGGCGTTGGGCGGCGAGCTGGTTGGCGTAGGCGTAGACCTCCATGGCCGCGGCGCCGCCCTCGTCGGGGGAGGCGGCGTAGTCGGGGTCCTGGGCGCCGATCATCTTGTTGGACCAGGTGAACACCTTGTCCCGGTCGGCCACCGGCGCGCCGAGCAGCTCGCAGATCACGTACAGAGGCAGGGGCGCGGCGATCTCGGTGACGAAGTCCACCTCGCCTGAGCACTTGTCGAGGAGGTCGTCGCAGATGTCGCGGATGTGGGGTTCTAGGGCGTTCATGGTGCGCGGGGTGAACCCTCGGTTGACGAGTGAACGGCGCCGCGTGTGCTCGGGCGGGTCCTGGTTGAGCATCATCAGGCGCTGCATGGCCCGCTGCTCTTCCGGCATCTCGTTGAACAGCGCCAGCCGCCGCGAGGAGGAGAACAGCTCGGAGTGCCGCGAGACGTGCACGACGTCGTCGTACCGGGTGACGGCCCAGAAGCCGGGTTCGCCGGGATGCCAGTGAACGGGATCATGTTCACGCAGCCATCGAAGCTGTTCGTGTGGCGGTCCAGAATCGGCGTACCGGTCCTGGTCAACGAGGTCAACGAGCACCCGCTCCACCCCTTTGATCTAGCGCTTGGTCAGTCACCGCACTGCAACGTGTTCTATTACGCGCGGCCCGCCGAGTCAACCCACCCTCATGGAGTACGGCCCGCCGAAACGCCGGGCAAGGTAGGAGGTCTGGCTTCCACTCAAGGAATGGGCCACCTCCGATGTTTCCGGGTGTCTCAGTGGCGGTTGTGACATGAGTGACGCATCGTGCACGGGAGTGCAACCGGTTGCACCCGAACACGAGAAATCCCGAGGTCACGGATCGGATGTATCAAGGGCTCCCGACTTGACAGGTCCCCACCCTGGTATGAGCATCAGAGGTCGAGACATCCGATGTATAGCCTAGGGATGCGGTGTGAAGCTGCTGCGAGTTGGACCTGTCGGCCAGGAGCGCCCGGTGGTGATGGACGCCGCCGGTGACCTGCGCGACATAGGAGAGCCCGAGATCGACGGGGCTTTCTTCGCTTCCGGGGGAGTGGCGCGCGTCCGCGACGCGCTGGACGGCGGCCGGCTGCCGTTGTTCGAGGGGAAGGGCCTGCGGATCGGGGCGCCCGTCGCCCGGCCCGGGAAGGTCGTCTGCATCGGGCTCAACTACCGTGACCACGCCGCCGAGTCCGGGGCCGCGGAGCCGGAGGAGCCGGTCGTCTTCATGAAGGCGGCCAACACCGTGGTCGGCCCCGACGACGAGGTGCTGGTGCCGCGCGGGTCCGTCAAGACCGACTGGGAGGTCGAGCTCGCCGTCGTCATCGGCGGGACGGCGCGCTACCTGGACAGCCGCGAGGCCGCGCTCGACGTGATCGCCGGCTATGCGATCTCCAACGACGTGTCGGAGCGGGAGTTCCAGCTGGAGCGCGGCGGTCAGTGGGACAAGGGCAAGTCGTGCGAGACGTTCAACCCGCTCGGCCCCTGGCTGGTCACCGCCGACGAGGTGGGCGACCCGCAGGACCTGGCCATGCGCCTGTGGATCAACGGCGAGCGGCGTCAGGACGGCAACACCAAGAACATGATCTTCGACGTGGCGGAGGTCGTCCGGTATCTGAGCCAGTTCATGGTGCTGGAGGCGGGTGACGTGGTCAACACGGGTACTCCGGCCGGGGTGGCGCTGGGGCTGCCCGGCCAGCCGTATCTGCGCGCCGGTGACGTCATGGAGCTGGAGATCGCCGGTCTCGGCCGCCAGCGCCAGAGGGTGGGCCAGGCATGACGGCGGCGCCGTACCGGATCGTGGAGATGGAGACCCACGACATCCGCTTTCCGACCTCGCGGGAGCTGGATGGCTCTGACGCGATGAATCCGGACCCGGACTACTCCGCCGCCTATGTGGTGATCAAGACGGATGACGGGTTCGAGGGGCACGGGTTCGCGTTCACGATCGGGCGCGGCAACGACGTGCAGACGGCGGCCATCGGCGCGCTGAAGCCGTATGTGATCGGCAGGGACGCCGAAGACCTCGGGGCGTTGTACAAGGAGCTGGTCAACGACTCGCAGCTGCGGTGGCTGGGGCCCGAGAAGGGCGTCATGCACATGGCGATCTCCGCCGTCGTCAACGCGCTGTGGGACCTCAAGGCCAAGAGGTACGGCAAGCCGCTCTGGCGGCTGTTGTCCGAGATGTCCCCCGAGGAGATCGTGGACCTGGTCGACTTCCGCTACCTGAGCGACGCCCTCACCCCGGACGAGGCCCTCCAGATCCTGAAGAAGGCGGAGCCGACCCGTTCCGCGCATGTCGCCAAGTTGCGGGCCGACGGCTATCCCGCCTACACCACCTCGCCCGGCTGGCTCGGCTACGACGACGAGAAGCTCCGCCGCCTCTGCAAGGAGGCGCTCGACCAGGGCTTCAAGCAGATCAAGCTCAAGGTCGGCGCCGACCTCGAAGACGACATCCGCCGGTTCCGCACCGCGCGCGAGGTCTGCGGCCCCGACTTCCCGATCGCCATCGACGCCAACCAGCGCTGGGACGTCGACTCGGCCATCGCGTGGGTGAGCGCGCTGCGCGAGTTCACTCCCCACTGGGTCGAGGAGCCCACCAGCCCCGACGACGTGCTCGGCCACGCGGCCATCGCCCGGGGCATCAGCCCGATCCCGGTCGCCACCGGCGAGCACGTGCAGAACCGCATCGTCTTCAAGCAGCTCCTGCAGGCCGGAGCCATCTCCTACCTGCAGCTCGACTCGGCCAGGGTCGGCGGGGTGAACGAGAACATCGCGATCCTGCTGCTCGCGGCCAAGTTCGGGGTGCCGGTCTGCCCGCACGCGGGCGGCGTGGGGCTGTGTGAGCTGGTGCAGCACCTGGCGATGTTCGACTATGTCGCGGTGAGCGGCTCGCTGGAGGGAAGGGTCATCGAGTACGTGGACCACCTTCACGAGCACTTCGCCGACCCCGTCGTGATCGAGAACGGCAACTACGTGGCGCCGTCCATGCCGGGTTTCAGCGCGGAGATGCACCCCGAGTCGATCGCCGCCCACGTCTATCCGGGCGGCGAAGTATGGAGGGACCAGTGAGCCTCAAGGCCATCGTCACCGGCGGCGGCTCCGGCATCGGCCTGGCCGCGGCGACCGCGCTGGCCGCGAAGGGGATGACCGTCGCCTGCCTGGACGTCAATCCGCCCGGCGAGCCTTTTATCGGGATAAAGGCTGATGTGACGGATGACGCCCAGGTACGCGCGGCCATCGCCGAAGCGGCCGACCGGCTCGGCGGCATCGACGTCCTGATCAACAACGCCGGAATCGGGGCCCAGGGCACCATCGAGGACAATCCTGACGAGGAGTGGCGCAAGGTCTTCGACGTCAACGTCTTCGGCATGGTCAGGGTGGCCAGGGCGGCGCTGCCGTACCTCAGGAGGAGCGAGCACGCCGCGATCGTCAACACGTGCTCGATCGCGGCCACCGCGGGCCTGCCGAACCGCGCGCTCTACAGCGCCACCAAGGGCGCGGTCATGTCGCTGACGCTGGCGATGGCCGCCGACCACGTCCGTGAGGGCATCCGCGTCAACTGCGTCAACCCGGGCACCGCGGACACCCCCTGGGTGGCCAGGCTGCTCGACGCCGCCGACGACCCCGAGGCCGAGCGCCGGGCGCTCAACGCCAGGCAGCCGATGGGCCGCCTGGTCAGCGCCGAGGAGGTAGCCGCGGCCATCGCCTACCTGGCCGGGCCGGAGGCCGCCGCGACCACGGGCACGGTGCTCGCGGTCGACGGCGGCATGCACGGATTGAGGTTGCGCCCGGCGACCTAGCCAAGGAAACACCCCCCAACGAACAGGATCTCTGGCACATGAAGATCGGATCCTTGGTCGCCTCGGCGGCCCTTCTCACGATCGTCACGGCATGCGGCACGACCGGCGGCGGCGCCCCGGCCGCGGGCGCCGCCGGCAAGGTCGGCATCGACCACCCCAGGGCCGACTCCGACTTCTGGAACTCCTACATGAAGTACGTCGACCAGATGGCCACCGAGCTCAAGGTCGACAAGCTGAACCCGACCAACTCCCAGAACGACGTCTCCAAGCTGGTCAGCAACGTCCAGGCGCTGACCGGCCAGGGCGCCAAGGCGATCGTGATGGCCCCGCAGGACACCGGCGCCATCGCCACCACGCTCCAGCAACTGGAGAACAAGAAGATCCCGGTCGTCTCCGTGGACACCCGCCCGGACAAGGGCAAGGTCTTCATGGTGGTACGCGCCGACAACCGCGCGTACGGCACCAAGGCCTGCGAGTTCCTGGGCGAGAAGCTGGGCGGCAAGGGCAAGGTCGTCCAGCTCCAGGGCGCCCTCGGCTCGATCAACGGCCGCGACCGCTCCGAGGCGTTCGCGGAGTGCATGAAGAGCAAGTTCCCCGGCATCACGGTCTTCAGCGAGCCGACGGAGTGGGAGGGCAGCAAGGCCGCGTCCATGCTGCAGACCCGGCTGGAGCAGAACCCCGACATCAAGGGCATCTACCTGCACGCGGGCGGCGTCCACCTGGCGCCGACGCTGCAGGTGCTGAAGACCAAGGGCCTGCTTGTGCCGCCGGACGACCCCAAGCACGTCTTCGTCGTCTCCAACGACGGCATCCCGCAGGAGTTCGAGGCGATCCGCAAGGGCGACATCGACGCGACGGTCTCGCAGCCCGCCGACCTCTACGCCAAGTACGCGCTGTTCTACGCCAAGGCGGCGACCGAGGGCAAGACGTTCAAGGCAGGCCCGACCGACCACGACAGCACGATCATCGAGCTGCCGAACGGCCTGGAGGACCAGCTTCCGGCCCCGCTTGTCACCAAGGAGAACGTGGATGACCAGAAGCTTTGGGGTAACCAGGTCAAGTAATGAGATTTCACGTTGAAGCCCGAAATATCACGAAGCGTTTCGGACCCACGACCGCGCTGAACAACGCGGGCATCGAGATCGCCCCCGGCCAGACCCACGCGCTCGTCGGCAGGAACGGCGCGGGCAAGTCCACGCTCGTGTCGATCCTGACCGGGCTCCAGCGTCCCGACGAGGGCGAGGTGCTGTTCGCCGGTGAGGCGGCCCCCGGGCCGGCCGACCGGGACGCCTGGCGGCGGCGGGTGGCGTGCGTCTACCAGAAGTCCACGATCATCCCCGCCCTGACGGTCGCGGAGAACCTCTTCCTCAACCGCCAGGGCCGCTACGTCAAGTGGCGCGAGCTGCGCTCCAAGGCCCGCGACCTGCTGGCCACCTACGAGGTGGACGTCGACGCCGAGGCGCTGGCCGGCGACCTCGGCGTCGAGCAGCGCCAGCTCGTCGAGATCGCCCGCGCGCTGTCGTTCGGCGCCACGTTCATCATCCTCGACGAGCCCACCGCCCGCCTGGACGGCCCGGCCATCGAGCGGCTGTTCACCCGCATGCGGGCGCTGCGCGAGCAGGGCGTGACGATGATGTACATCTCCCACCACCTCGACGAGGTCTACGAGATCTGCCAGAGCGTCACCGTCTTCCGCGACGCCCGGCACGTCATGACCAGACCGGTCGCCGAGCTCCCGCACGACGAACTGGTCTCGGCCATGACCGGCGAGGCCACGGCCGTCGCCCACCAGACCAGGCGGCGCGCGCCCGGCGACCTGGTGGTCCTGGAGGCAACGGGCCTGTCCCTGCGCGGGCGTTACGAAGGCGTCGGCCTGAGCGTGCGCGCGGGCGAGGTGGTCGGCCTGGCCGGCTCGGCGAGCAGCGGCAAGATCGGCCTGGCCGAGACGCTGGCCGGGCTGCGCAAGGCCGACAGCGGCCGGATCACGGTCAACGGCAGGCGGCCCAAGCCGGGCGACGTGCCCGCGTTCCTGGCCGCCGGGCTCGGATTCGTGCCGGAGGACCGCCACCACGAAGGGTTCGTGCCCCTGCTGTCGGTGGCCGAGAACAGCACCATGCCGGTCATGCGCAGGCTGGGCAGTTTCGGCCTCGTCTCGCCGGGGCGGCGCCGTACCCGGGCGAAGCAGATGATCAGAGAGCTCGACATCAAGACCGGCGGGCCCGATCAGCCCGTCGCCGAGCTGTCGGGCGGGAACGCGCAGAAGGTCGTCTTCGCCCGCGCGCTCGTGGACGACCCCACCGCGCTGGTCGTCATGAACCCCACCGCTGGGGTCGACGTGAAGTCCAAGCAGGCGCTGCTGGGCGCGGTCGAGGACGCGGTCGAGCGGGGCGCGGGGGCGGTGCTGGTCTCCGACGAGCTCGACGACCTGCGGATCTGCGACCGGGTGCTGGTGATGTTCCACGGCAGGATCGTCAAGGACGTGCCGCGCGGCTGGACCGACCACGAGCTCGTGGCCGTCATGGAAGGCATCGAACAGTGAGCGTCAAACCGTTCTACAAGCCGGACGTGACACCGGGCGTCCACGGGCCGAAGCCGCGGCTGGCCCGTTTCCGCGACCTGACCCTCGTGCCGGTGATCGTGCTCCTGCTCGTCGTGGGCGCGTTCACCGACCCGGTCTTCCTGACCGGCGGCAACATCAGCAACATCCTGCAGCAGCAGGCGTCGATCTCGCTGCTGGTGCTGGCCGAGGCGATGATCCTGATCGCCGGGAAGTTCGACCTGTCGCTGGAGTCGACGGTCGGCACCGCGCCGGCGATCGCGGTGATGCTGGTCATCCCCGCGGCGGCGGGCGGATTCGGGCTCGGGCTGCCGGGCGCGCTGGTGATCCCGCTGGCGTTGCTCGTGGGCGCGGCCATCGGGGCGTTCAACGGGTTCCTGATCATCAGGTTCCAGCTGTCGGCGTTCATCGTCACGCTGGCCATGCTGATCATCGTGCACGGCCTGCTGCTCGGCCCGACCGAGGGCAAGACGCTCTTCCAGCTGCCCGACTCCATCCTCTACCTGGGCAGCGTCACGTGGCTGGGGCTCCCGGCGGCGATCTGGATCGCCGGGGTGCTGTTCGCCGTGGGCATCTTCGTCCTGGGCTACACCCGCGCCGGCCGTTCGCTCTACGCGATCGGCGGCAACGCCGACGCCGCCCGCGCCGCGGGCATCCGGGTGCACCGGGTCCTGTTCGGCGTCTTCGTCATCGGCGGCATGCTGGCGGCGCTGGCGGGCATCCTGGAGACGGGCCGCCTGGGCGCCATCGGCAGCAACATGGGCGTCGGCTGGATCTTCATGGTCTTCGCCGCCGCCGTCATCGGCGGCGTCAGCATGGACGGCGGCAAGGGCACGATCCTCGGCGCGCTCACCGGCGTGCTGGTGATCGGCCTGGTGCAGAACATCCTCACGCTCAAGGGCGTCTCCGGCTTCTGGCAGCCGGTCGTCTACGGCGCGATCATCCTCATCGCTCTCATGATCAGCCGCATCGCCGGCGGAAAGGCTCAGGACTGATGGAACGGCTCGCGCTGCGCTCCCGGCTCAAACCCGGCGCCGAGCAGCTTTACGACCGCGAGCACGCGGCCATCCCGGCCGAGCTGGAGGCGGCGATGCGCGAGCACGGCGTGCGGTCCTGGCGCATCTGGCGGGAGGGGCTGGACCTGTTCCACCTGGTCGAGGTCGAGGACTACGCCGCGTTCCAGGCGGCGATGAAGGACCATCCGGCCGACCGGGCCTGGCAGGAGAAGATGAACAGGCTGCTCGACGGCGACTTCGACAAGGACTCGGGCGGCCTGCGCCTGGTCTGGGAGATGACATGAAATTTCCAGACTTTGGGCTCGGCGGCGCGCCGCTCGGCAACCTGTTCACCGCCGTCACCGACGAGCAGGCCCGCGCCACGGTCGACGCCGCGTGGGAGGCGGGCGTGCGGCTGTTCGACACCGCGCCCCACTACGGCCTGGGCCTGTCCGAGCGCCGCCTCGGCGCCGCCCTGGCAGGGCGCGACGGCTACGTGCTGTCGACCAAGGTCGGCCGCCGCCTGGTGCCCGCAGAGCCGGCCAAGGACGACGGGGGCTTCGACGTCGTCGCCGCCGAGCGCCGCGTGTGGGACTTCTCGCGCGACGGCGTGCGCCGTTCCCTCGAGGAGTCCCTGGTACGCCTCGGCCTCGACCACGTGGACGTCGCCCTGATCCACGACCCCGACGCCCACGAAGGCCAGGCGCTGGCCGAGGCGTACCCGGCGCTGGAGGACCTGCGCGCCCAGGGCGTGGTCAAGGCCATCGGCCTCGGCATGAACCAGTGGCAGGCGCCCGCCAGGTTCGTCCGCGACACCGACGTCGACGTGGTCATGCTGGCCGGCCGCTACACCCTGCTCGACCGCTCCGGCCTGCCGCTGCTGGAGGCCTGCGCGGCCAAGGGCGTCAAGGTGCTGGCCGCGGGCGTCTTCAACAGCGGCATGCTGGCCACCGACGAGCCCGGCGGCACCTTCGACTACCAGCCCGCCGCCGCGCCGCTCCTGGAACGGGCCCGGCGGCTGGCCGAGGTCTGCCGGCGGCACGGCGTCACGCTGCCCCAGGCCGCGATGGCCTTCCCGGCGCGGCACCCGGCCGTCGCGACCGTCGTGCTCGGCGCCCGCTCGGCCGACGAGGTACGCCGCAACGCCGCCCTGTGGGCCGAGCCGGTGCCGGAGGAACTGTGGGCGGAGCTAGAGCTCGTATGAGGTGATCCACAGGCCCGGGATGACCTCGGCGTCACCGGTGTTCGTGAACCCGAGGCGCTCGTACAGGGTGCGCGCGGGCGTGTTGTCCCGGCCGGTGGAGACGATCACCTTACGGCCGCCTGCCCTGGCCAGCACCTCCTTGACCAGCGTGCGGCCGATGCCCTGCCGCAGCGCGCCGGGGTCCACGACGAGCCGGTTGATGTCGACCAGGTGGGCGGTCTCCTCCCAGGCGACTGCTCCGGTCAGCGTTCCCTCGTCGTCGAAGGCGCCCAGCCAGGAGAGCGGCGCATTCCGCAGAGCCGTCAGGTCCTCGTGGAGCGGGGGGATGCGGTCGTCGCCGATGATCCCGGCTTCGATGGCGTAGGCGGCGTGCTGGAGGTCGAGAAGTCGCTGGTCGGGCGTGATGCTGGTGAGGTGCACGTGCCGATTATGTCTGTCATGTGGGGATGAACGCCCACCATTTTGACGGGCCTGGTTCGTAGGGGGAGTCGAGGCGCTTGCCGACGATTCCCGGCAGGCCCTGCTCGCGGGCGGCCTGCCGTATGGGCTGGGCCTGGGCGGGCCAGGACGGGGCGGTCTGCCAGCGCGCGCCCGAGATGTCCAGCGCGTCGAGGGCCGCGCGGCGCTCGGTGAACGGCCTGGCCACCAGCGCGTGGCCGTCGTCGTAGAGCAGATCGGTGCAGACCAGGATCTCCGCGCCGCCCAGCTCGACGATCTCGCCGTCGAGCACCGCGCTCCTGCTGCCGAACGCCTCGGCCATCGGACGCAGCCACGGGAACTCGCGGGCCAGGTCGGTACGCCCGCCGTCCACGTGGACCAGCACGCGGCGGCCGCCCCAGGCGAACTCGAAGGCGTAGGCCTCCTGGTCGCGGGGGAGTTTGGCGCGTTTGACCGGCAGCATCGGCTCCAGCGGCGGCAGCGGGTCCACGGCGGGCGGGTCCATGCGGTGGATCATCCAGTTCTTGCCGTCGGTCCTGAACAGCACGTACCGGCCCTGGGCGCGCTCGCCGTGCAGCACCACCTTGACCTCGCGCTCCGACCATTTCTCGGTGTCGTAGGTGCCGGTGTCCCAGATCGTCATGCTGCCCGCGCCGTACTCGCCGGAGGGGATCTCGCCGTGGAAATCGAGGTACTCCATCGGGTGGTCCTCGGTGTGCACGGCCAGGTGGTTGACCTTCGGATCGGCCGGCAGCCCCTTCGGGACCGCCCAGGAGACGAGCACGCCGTCGCGCTCCAGGCGAAGGTCCCAGTGCAGCGACCGCGCGTGGTGCTCCTGGATCACGAACGCGCGGTCGTCCCCCTGCTCCGGGTGTTGCTGGGGGACGGGCTCGGGGGTACGGCTGGCGTCCCGCTTACTCCGATATTTCGCGAGTTTGTCGGCCACGCATCCGTACCTACCCGGGGCTCGTCCCCCCGATCCTTCAGTCGAGCGCCTTGCGCAGCCACGCCTCGACCCCGGCCACGTGGACCGTGGCCCAGGAACGTGCCACATCGGGCTGGCGGGCGGCGATGGCGTCGTAGATGGCGGTGTGCTGCTCCATCGTCTTCTCCAGCGCGCCTTCCTGGGTGAGGCCGCGCCAGATGCGCGCGCGGTGGGTCGGGCCGGCCAGGCTCTCGATGAACGAGCACAGCACGTTGTTGCCCGAACCACGCGCGATGCGCTGGTGGAAGGTCAGGTCGTTGTCGACCAGCTCCTCGATCGTGGGGTCCTTGGGCAGCGAGCGGAGGATTTCGCCCAGTTCCTCGATGTCGGCGTCGCTCATCTGGACCGCCGCCATGGCTGTGGCGGCCGGTTCCAGGATGCGGCGTACCTCGAAGAACTGGATGACGGTGTCGTCGCGGTGCAGGTCGAGCACGAACGACATGGTGTCCAGCAGGAGCCGGGGCTCCAGGCTGGTGACGTAGGTGCCGTCGCCCTGCCGTACGTCCAGGACGTTGATGAGCGCCAGCGCGCGTACGGCCTCGCGCAGCGAGTTGCGGGACAGGCCCAGCCGTTCGGCGAGATCGGCCTCTTTGGGGAGCCGGTCGCCGGGGGCTAGCTCGCCCGAGAGGATCATCTGCTTGATCTTGTCGATCGCAGCGTCGGTGACCGCCACGCTTCTCTCCCTAGACATCGGATGTCTACGAGTCTAGAGCCTGGAAGCGTACGGGATCGACCCCGGACACGCGGCGGATCTCGCCGCGTGCCTCCAGTGTGCGAAGGTGGGCGGCGGCTTCTCCGGCCGCCAGTCCTCGGAGCATAGGGGACAGATCATCCCATGCTCGGTTCCACGTCATCATCGCGGCGATCTCCCAGATGGTCAGCGGCTCGCCGCTGCTGGTCAGCAGCGTGGCGAGCGTGTGGAGTCTCTCCTCGTGATGGTGGCGGATCTGGAGGGCGCGTGCCCCCACATCCGGAAATATCCACTCATGGGCGGGCAGGGCGGTCAGGGGTCCCTGCTCGGCCACCTTCTCCAGAGATTTCAGGAAATCGCCAAGCGGGTCTACGTCGGTGCGGTCGTACGGATAAATGCCGACATGCGGGGTGATGTCCGGCAACACATGATCACCCGTGAACAGCCGATCCTCCAGCCGCAAGCACAGATGTCCAGGCGTATGCCCCGGGGTATGAATCGCCCGCAACCCCCGCCCCGGCACATCCACGATGTCCCCATCCCGCAAGGTCCGGTCCGGCTGCGCGGGCGGCACCGGCCGCTCGGCCACCGCCACACTCACGTCCAGCCCCTCGGCCCCGGCCCGCCTCAGCATCTCGGCCTGAAAATCCCGGTGCTCGTCGTCGGCCAGCCCCCGCATCAGCGTGACGATGGCCGCGTCCGCCTCGTGCATCGCGATCCACGCACCGGACACCTCCCGCACCTGCCCCGCCAGGCCCGCGTGATCAGGATGAAAATGCGTCACCACGACGCCGTAGACGTCGGCCACGTCGATCCCCAGCGCCGCGAACCCGTCGCTCAACGCCTCCCAGGCATCCGGATGATTCCACCCCGCGTCGATGAGCACCGGGCCACGCGGCGACTCGATCGCGTAGACCAGGGTGTAGCCGAGCGGATTGCCGGGAATCGGCACCGGCACACTCCACACCCCACCACCCAGATCCTGCGGCTTCTGGCTACTGTACGGCTGCCGCCGCGTCTTCCCACGCGCCTGTGCCTTCCCGCCCGCCTGCCCACCCCGTCTCGTGTTTCCGCCCCACTGGCCATCGCGTTGCGCTGTGACACCGGGCGGCTCGTCACGTTGCCCCGCTACCTGAGGCTGGCCGTCGCGCTGCGTCTGCCCGCTCGGCTGGGCGTCATGGGGTGCGGCTACCGGAGGGTGGCCGTCGCGTTGTGTCTTCTCGCTCCGCTGGTCATCGCGTTGGGTCGTGGCATCACGCTGCGTCGCTACCGGAGGTTGCTCCTCGCGTCGCGTGTTCCCGCTCGGCTGGTCGTCATGGTGTGTGGCCACCGGAGGGTGGCCGTCGCGTTGCGTCTTCCCGCTCGGCTGGTCGTCGGGATGTGTCTTCTTGTGGGGCTGGTCGTCGGGTTGGGTGGTCACGCGAGGCGCTCGAGGACGGTGGCCGTGGCCAGGGCGCCTCCGGCGCACATGCTGACCAGGGCGGTGGCCGAGTCGGAGCGTTCGAGTTCGTGCAGGGCGGTCGTGATCAGCCGGGCGCCGGTCGCCCCGACCGGGTGGCCCAGGGCGATGGCGCCGCCGTTCACGTTGACCCGGTCGAAGTCCGGCTCATGCACGCTCGCCCACGACAGGACGACCGCGGCGAACGCCTCGTTCACCTCGAACCTCTCGATGTCGTTCATCGCCATCCCGGTCCTGGTCAGTACCTTCGCCGTGGCGTCCACCGGCCCGTCCAGGTGATAGTACGGCTCCGCCCCGATCAGTGTCTGGGCCAGGATTCTGGCGCGGGGACGCATGCCGTACCTCTGAGCGGCCTTTTCGCTCATCAGCAGGACGGCGGCGGCGCCGTCGGAGATCTGGGACGACGTGCCCGCGGTGTGCAGGGCGCCGGGCACGACCGGCTTCAGCTTGGCCAGGCCGTCGGCGGTGGTCTCGCGTAAGCCCTGGTCCTTGGTGACGCCGTGCACGGGCACGATCTCCCTGTCGAACCGGCCGTCGGCCCACGCCTTGGCCGCGAGTTGCTGCGAACGGGCGCCGAACCAGTCGAGCCGTTCTCGGGTCAGGCTCCGCCGGGCGGCGATCCGCTCCGCCGCGGTGAACTGATCCGGCAGATCGATCGACCAGTCGTCAGCACGCGGCTTCGCGGGTTGGACGTTGCTGCCCAGTGGCGCCCGGCTCATCACCTCCACCCCGCACGCCACGCCCACCTCGATGACGCCCGCCTGGATCAACGCCGCCACCAGGTGAACCGCCTGCTGCGAAGACCCGCACTGCGCGTCGATCGTGGTCACGCCGGTCTGGTGCGGCAGCCCCGCGTAGAGCCAGGAGTAGCGGCCTACATGCCCGCCCTGCTCGCCCGCCTGGGTGACGCAACCGGCGAAGACCTGCTCGACGGTGATCGGGTCGATGCCCGACCGTTCGATGAGGCCGGTCAGCGCTGCGGCTAGAACCTGTTGCGGCTTCAGCTCGGCTAGCCAGCCGTTGCGCTTGCCGATGGGAGTCCTTACGGCTTCTACGATCACTGGTGTGCCCACAGCGCCTCCAGAACGATGCTCTAGAGGCGAATGTAACGCGTTCTAGTTTCTCCCCGCAACGCACCCAGCCCAGCGATCAACCCGTCGTCGCCCCTCCTCCCGGCCCCAACACCCTTCACCGACCAGCCTCCTGCCAACTGTGGCCCGTTGGTGGCCGGGTCAGGCGGGCAGGGTGGTGGAGAGGCCGAAGGTGTCGAAGAGCTTGAGGTCGAAGAACTGGCACACGTGCGTGACCCCGGCCGGAGACAGCGTGAGCACCGGGAGACCGAAGGCGTGGTAGAGCCCGTCCTCGCCCAGGAGATACATGCCGAACGCCGGCTGCCCGTTGGCGCGGCAGGGCACCAGCCTGAGGTCGCCGGGGCGCTTGGCCGGGCAGTGGGTGGCGATGAGCCGCCCGATGTTCTCCGCGCCCTGATACCACCCGGGGAACGGCGGCATCTCGAAGACCGCGTCCTCGGTGAACAGCTTGACGATCGCGTCCACGTCATAGCTCTCGAAGGCCTGCATGTAGCGGTCGAGGAGTTCGCGTTGCTCCCGCTCGTCGGGCTCGCCCATCTGGTCCTCGGCCGGTGAGACCTCGGCCAGCTGCGCCCGCGCGCGCTGCAGGCTGCTGTTGACGGCGGCGGTGGACGTGTCGAGCAGGTCGGCCACCTCGGCCGCCCGCCACTGGAGCACGTCGCGCAGGATGAGCACCGCCCGCTGCCGGGCAGGCAGGTATTGCAGAGCCGCCACCAGGGCCAGCCGGATGCTCTCCCGCGAGGTGACCACGGTCGCCGGATCCCGCCCGTCCGCCCCGACCGCCTCGTCGGGGACGGGTTCGAGCCACTCCAGCTCCATCGTCTCGCCCAGCGGCCCCTCACCCCTGGCGCTCGGCGCCCCCAGCCCGGTCGGCATCGGCCGCCTGCCCTGCTTGTCGAGCGCGGTCAGGCAGCGCGTAGTGGCGATCTTGTAGAGCCAGGTGCGTACGGAGGAGCGGCCCTCGAACTTGTCATAGGCCCGCCAGGCCCGAACATAGGTCTCCTGGACGGTGTCCTCGGCGTCGTGAACCGAGCCGAGCATGCGATAGCAGTGCGCGAGCAGCTCCCGCCGCAACGGGTCGGCCAGCTGAGCGAAGTCATCGCTGACTGTCATGTTCTCTGTCTAGCGGATGCGTGTGACAAAAACCTGTCCGCGCAGCGATGAGCGGTGAACGTGACCGGGGTCTACACCTGTGGCCGCACCGGTTTGAGAACTTTCAAGGTTTTCTGCTGGGGGCCTCTGGACGGGGCGGGCCAGGGCTCGGGCTCGCCCTTCTGGCGCGTGCAGCGGCAGGAACGAGGGGCCCTGCCCTGCACGCGCCCTCCCTGCGAGGATCAGGGGGTGAGGATGATTTTGCCGGTGGTGTGGCCGGTTTCGCCGAGTTCGTGGGCCTTGGCGGCCTCCTCCAGCGGGAACACAGCGGCGATCTTGGCGCTCAGGCGGCCCGCCGCGGCCAGGGCGGCGATGGCCTTCATGGCGGCGTGGTCTGGTTCGACCAGCATCGCGGCGGTTCGGATGCCGCGTGCCGACGCCTCTTCGGCGAGGGCGGGGTCGAGCTTGGACAGGACCAAGGAGACGATCGTGCCGCCGTCGCGCAGGGTGCGCAGGGAGCGGGAGCCGTAGTCGCCGCCCATGGTGTCGAGGACCATGTCCACGTTCCTGACCACGTTGGCGAAGTCGGTGCTCCGGTAGTCGACGAGCTCGTCGGCTCCCAGGCCGCGGAGGAGGTCGTGCTTGGCGGCGCTGGCCGTACCGATGACATAGGCGCCGCGCGCCTTGGCGATCTGCACGGCGAGGTGTCCCACCCCGCCCGCCGCGGCGTGCACGAGCACCCGCTGCCCGCCCCGGACGCCCGCGGTGTCCACCAGCGCCTGCCACGCCGTGAGCGCCGCGAGTGGCAGCGCGCCCGCCTGCACGTGGTCGATCTCAGAGGGCTTTCGGGCAAATGTACGGGCTGGCGCGGTCACATACTCGGCATAAGCGCCATGAGCCTGCGGATACCGGAGCATCCCGAACACTTCATCGCCCGGCTGATACAACGTCGTCCCCAGCCCGACCGCCTCGACCACACCCGAGACATCCCAGCCCAGTGTGAACGGCGGTGCGCCGATCAGCCCGCCGTTGGCACGATGCTTCCAGTCGGTGGGGTTAACCCCGGCCGCCCGCACCCGCACCAGCACCTCGGTCGGCCCCGGCTCCGGCCTGGCGACCTCGGCCACCCGCAGCACATCCGGACCACCGAGCACATCCTGCGTGACCGCCCGCATCATCATCCCGCCAGTCTCGCAGGTACGGAATTCCCGCTTTCGACCAGACCGTCAGCTGCCAGGCGGCGAGCGCTCTGTCGGGGGGTTAGTCGCCGTCGGCCAGGAGGAGTTGGGCGCCGCGGAGGAGTTCGGAGCGGAGTTCGTCGTCGGGGATCGGCATGGACAGGACCAGCGGGTCGGCGACGGCGGCCAGGGCCTGGGCCGCGCGGATGGTGCGGCGGCGGGTCGGGGTCGGGCCCGCCAGCAGGGCGTTGGCTCGGTCCATCCAGGTGACGACGCGGGTCGCCAGGTGCTCTTCCTCGGCGTAGACGGTGGTGTCGCGCAGGAGCAGCGTGAGCACGCGGCGGTGGCCGACCATCGTGTCCACGCAACGCTCCAGGAACGTCTCGGGGTGTTCGAGGGCGGCGTCGAGGTTGTCGAGGAAGGGATCCAGGAGCTGCTGGATGATCTCCGACTTGGAGCGGAAATAGTGGTAGAGGGTGGGCTTTGTCAGCCCAACCTGTTCGGCGACCTCGCGCATGGAGGTGGTCCGGTAGCCGCGCGCGGTGAACAGCTCCAGGGCTGCCGCCAGGATCCGTCCCTTGGTGTCACTCTGGATCACCAACCCACCCTACCGCCCGGTCGGTAGCCTCCTGCCCCCGAGTACACACCCCTTGGTTTGCTGAGCCTCGTGTTAAGGCGGGGGTGTGAACCCAGGGGTGTTAACCCCGGCCGTGTTAGCGGGGGCCGTTGCGGTGGGGACCACGTCCGACGTGAGAAGCGACCCCCACGATCTGGGCCAGCCCACGGCGGCGGGTGGCGGTGGGGCGGCTTGCCGTAACGGAAAGGCGGCCGCCAACGACCGAGCGGCGAGAACGCCATCACAACGCGGGGAGCAGTGACGCGGAGGGTGCGGCGGGAGATGGCTAGAGGTCGGAGACGAGCCGGGCGGCGGCTATTTCGATGCGGCGTTGGATTTGGTCGTAGGTGCGGCGGCCGCGGAGCATTTCGAGGAGTTCGTGGACCCACACGCTCGACAGCGACCCCGCCAGCGCCAGCTGCTCCTCGCTCGCCTCGTCGCGGGTCAGTCCGCCCGCCGACACCCTCAGCAGCAGTCCGGTCATGCGGTCGCCGAACGGCGTCTCCACCTCGGCCATGATCAGCGACCGGATCAGCGCGTCGGCCAGTTCGGGCTCGCGCATGAGGCCGCGGGTGGCGCGCATCAGGACGTCTACCGCGCGGCCCGCGGGGGTGCCGGCGCCGGGTGGGCGGCGTTCGATGCTGTTTTCCAGCAAATCGATCTCTTCGCCCACTACTGCCACTACGAGGTCCATTTTGGAGGGGAAGTAGCGGTACAGGGTGCCCAGGGCCACGCCGGCGCGTTCGGCGACCGTGCGCATCTGCATGGCTTCCACGCCGCCTCGGGAGGCCAGGGCGGCGGCGGCCTGGACGATGCGCTTGCGGCGCTGGTGCTGGCTGCGGGTGCGCACGCCGGACCCACCGGTGCTCGGCTGGCTCTCCATGGGGGCCTCGGGGTCGGGAGGTGGCGCGGCGACTGTCGCCGGCGGAGTGCGCATAAGAACACGTTATCTGATTTCTCCGTAACTCGGCTTGTTACTCGCGAGTCACAAAGAAGGGGCATAGCCGCATGTCCATCCGGTTATGAGGAAAAGTCGTGTTAGCTGGGCAGGAGCGGCTGCTGGACAGATATTAGAATCTGTTCTAGTTTTGCGGGCAGTTGGTGACCGAGCGCTTGGTGGAGGCCGGATGACCGCGGACACGTTCGCCGCCCTGCTCGCGGCCCGCGCCGACGACGACAGGCCGTCGCTCCACTACGCCGACCGGGTCTGGTCGTGGCGGGAGCAGGTCGCGCTCTGCCGTACCTACGCGGGGTGGTTGCGCGGGGTCGGTCATGTGGGCGTCTTGCTGGACAACGTGCCGGAAATGGTCTTCCTGCTGGGCGCGGCGGCGCTGGGCGGGCCGGTGGTGGTCGCGCTCAACCCGACGCGGTCGGCGGTCGAACTGGTTCGCGACGCGCGGGCCGCCGACGTCGAGCTGATCGTGTACGACGGCGTCCACGCCGAAGCGGCACGGGCGATCTCCGAGGACCTGGGCATCCGGCGGATCTCCCTGGACGAGCTCCAACCGACCCCCGATCAGGAGCCCGCGCCGCCCGGTGACCTGGTCATGCTCGTCTTCACCTCCGGCACCTCGTCGGGCCGTCCCAGAGCGGTGCGCGTCACCCAGCGCAAACTCGCCGTCCCCGGCCTCTCGCTGGCCCGCATGCTCACGCAGGACGACGTCGTCTACTGCTCGATGCCCCTCTTCCACTCCGGCGCGATCATGGCGGCGTATGCCCCGGCCGTGGCCTCGGGGGCCGCGCTGGTGCTCAGGAAACGCTTCTCGGCCTCCGGCGTCTTACCCGATGTCCGGAAATATGGCTGCACGTATCTGCACTACGTCGGCAAGGCGCTCTCCTACGTCCTGGCCACCGCGGAACGCCCCGACGACGCCGACAATCCGCTCAAACTCGCCTTCGGGAACGAGGGCAGCGCGACCGCGACCCGCCGGTTCGGGGAGCGGTTCGGGTGCTTCGTCATCGACGCGTTCGGGTCCACCGAGACCGCGGTTTCGATCACGCCGGATCCGTCGGGGCCGCCCGGGTGCCTGGGCAGACTCCCCGACGGCGTCGAGATCCGCGATCCGGCCACCGGTGAGCGCTGCCCGCCCGCGATCGTCGAGGGCGGCCGTCTCCTGAACGCCGAGGAGGCGGTCGGGGAACTGGTCAACGTCCAGGGGCTCGGGCTGTTCGACGGCTATTACAACGACCCGGAGGCCGATGCCGAGCGGATCAGGGAAGGCGCCTTCTGGTCGGGTGACCTGGCGTATGCCGACAAGGAGGGGTACGTCTTCTTCGCCGGCCGGGGCACCGAACGCCTGCGCGTGGACGGGGAGAACCTCACCGTCGCCCCCATCGAGGCGGTGGTCCGCGAGGCGCCGGGGATCGTGGAGGCGGCGGTCTACCCGGTTCCCGACGCGGCCGCCGGTGACCAGGTGATGCTGGCCCTGGTGCCGGACGAGCGGTTCGAGGTGGCGGGCTTCGCGGAGTTCCTGGGCGCGCGTGCCGACCTCGGGGCGAAGGCCGTACCGCGATATATCCGGATTTGCCGGGAACTACCGCAGACCCCATCCCACAAGGTACTCAAGCGTGTCCTCGCCCGGCAGGCCTGGCACGGCGCCACCGACCCCGTGTACCTCCGGACCGCGACCGGCTACCGGCCGCTGACCGGCGACGACGTCGTGGAGATCGAGACCGAGTTCGCCCGTCACGGGCGGCAGCACTTATTGGAGAGCTAGTGGATTTCGCATTGGACGAAACGCAGCAGGAGCTGCGGAAACTTGCCGCGGACCTGCTCGCCAAGCAGGCCGGTGAGGATCAGCTCAGGGAGGCCGGCCTGCTCGCCGTCTGCCTGCCCGAGGAGGTGGGCGGCGCGGGCCTCGGCGGCGTCGAGATGGCCGTCGTGCTGCGCGAGGTGGGCGCGCGCGAGCTGCCGGCCCTGCCCGTCCTGGTCAGCTCACTGGCCATCAGCCGGTACGGCACGCGCGAACAGCAAGCACGACTCGGCCAGGCCAGGGTGAGCACGGTCGCGCTGAAGGAGGCGGGCAGGGCACTGGCCGACCCGCCGCAGACGCGGGCCCACTACTCCGGCGGCTGGACGCTGACCGGCCAAAAGTGCGCGGTGCCGTATGGGGCGGTGGCTGACGTGGCGCTGGTCTCGGCGGCGGAGGGGCTGTTCCTGGCCCGTCCGGGCCAGGTGGTGCCGGAGTTCGCCTCGACCGGCGAGCCGCTGGCCACGATGGTCTTCGACCGGACCCCGGCGGAGAAGGTCGCCGACGACGCCGACGGCGTCCGCCTGATCTACATGGCCGCGGTCGCCGCGCAGGCCAGCGGCGTCCTGGCGGGCGCGCTGGAGCTGACCACCGAGTACATCAAGACCAGGAAGCAGTTCGGCCGCGCGCTGGCGGAGTTCCAGGCGGTGACGATGCAGATCGCCGACGTCTACGTGGCCTCGCGGGCGCTGGACGTGGCGATGTGGTCGGCCGTCTGGGGCTTGGACGCCAGGGACGTCGCGGTGGCCGCGTACCACGTGAGCGAGGCCTTCCGCGAGCTGTTCACCTGCCAGCACCTGCACGGCGGCCTCGGGCTGGACGTGACCTACCCCCTGCACAAGAGCTTCGCGCACGCCAAGCACCTGTCCCACCTGCTCGGCGGCGCCGACGCCCAGCTCGACCTGATCGGAGCGCTCGCCTGATGCTGATCGACCTCACCACCGAGCAGAAGCGGCTGCGGGAGGAGCTGCGCGAGTACTTCCGCGCCTGCCTCACCGGCGACGACCGCAAGAAGATCGCCGAGGACCCGTTCGGCGACGCGTACATGGAACACTGCCGCCGCCTCGGGCGCGACGGCAAGCTGGGGCTCGGCTGGCCCAAGGAGTACGGCGGCGCCGGCTACGGCCCACTCGAGCAGCAGATCTTCGCCAACGAGATCGCGCGGGCCGGCGTGCCGTACCCGATCATCACGGTGCAGACGGTCGGACCGACGCTGATGCAGTACGGCACGCCCGCGCAGAAGGAGTTCTTCCTGCCGCGCATCCTGGCGGGGGAGTGCCACTTCGCGATCGGCTACAGCGAGCCGGAGGCGGGCACGGACCTTGCCTCGCTGCGGACGACCGCGGTGCTCGACGGCGACCACTATGTCGTGAACGGGCAGAAGGTCTTCACCTCCGGCGCCCACTACGCGCAGTACATCTGGCTGGCGGCGCGGACGAACCCCGAGGCCAAAAAGCACAAGGGCATCACCATGATGATCGCCGGGACGGACGACCCCGGCTTCTCCTGGACGCCGATCGTCACCATGGACGGCCGCCACCACACGAACGCCACCTACTACCAGGACGTACGCGTGCCGGCGGACATGGTCGTCGGCGAAGTGGACAAAGGCTGGGACCTCATCGTCAACCAGCTCAACCACGAACGGGTCACGCTCGGCCCGGCGGGCAACCTCGCCCAGACATATGACAGGTTCCTGTCTTGGGCCCGCAGGACGGGCAACGACGCGCATCCCGACGTACGCCGCGCGCTGGGCCGCGTCTACGCCTACTTCCGCACCAACGAACTGCTGAACTGGCAGGTCGCGGCCAACATGGACCTCGGCTGGCTGGGCGCGCCCGACGCGTCGGCCACCAAGATCTACGGCTCGGAGCGCATGCAGGAGATCGGCCGGATCGTGGGCGACATCCTGGCGCGGTTCGGGGACCCGGCCGACCCGGAGACGGCCGAGCTGCTCGACCGGCTTGACCACGGCGTGAAGGGGGCCGTGGTGCTGACGTTCGGCGGCGGGGTGAACGAGGTGCAGCGCGAGCTGATCGCCATGCTGGGCCTGAGCCTGCCGAGGCCGCCCCGATGACCGATCTGCACGAGATGGCACGCAGGCAGATGGCGATGGGCGAGCTGCGCGGCCTGCCCGCAGCCGATCCGGTCAACGAACCGATGATCAGGCACTGGCTCGACGCCATGGGCGACCAGAACCCGCTTTATCTCGACAAAGGGGTGGCGCCTCCGGCCATGGCGCAGGTGTGGACGATGGGCGGGGTGCGGCGCGATGTCAGGGACCGCTCGCCGGTCGACGACATGCTGGCCGAGCTGAACGCCCAGGGGTACACGGGGGTGGTGGCGACCAACTGCGAGCAGACCTATCACCGGTACGCCCGGCTGGGCGACGTGCTGACTCCGGCCACGCGTTTCTCCGGACTTACCGGACCGAAGACGACCGCCCTCGGAGAGGGATATTTCGCCACCTGGAATGTCATCTGGTACGACCAGTTCGACGAGCCGGTGGCGGAGATGCTCTTCCGGGTCCTGAAATTTCGCCCGCGGGTTAAGGAAAGGCGCGTGCCGTACCCGCTGAAACCTGCCGTGAACCGCGACACCCAGTTCTTCTGGGACGGCGTGAAACTCGGCGAACTACGCATCCAAAGCTGCGCCGACTGCGGCGAACTACGCCATCCACCAGGCCCGATCTGCCCCGCCTGCCGCTCGGCGAACCGCGGCCACATCGTCGCGCGCGGCGAAGGAACCGTTTACAGCTACGTCGTTCATCACAACCCGCCCGTTCCCGGACGCGAGACCCCGTTTGTGGTGGCGGTGGTGGAACTTCCGGAAGGCGTGAGGATTGTGGGGAACATAGTGGACTGCCCGGTGGACGCGGTGGGTATCGGTATGACGGTGCGGGCAACGTTTCGCGCAATGGATGACGAACTGATCCTTCCGATGTGGACGCCACAGGAGTCATGATGCGGACGTTGACCGGAGAGCAGATCGAAATTGGCATGGTTCTGCCAGAACTGTCCATCAGCATCACGCCCACCCTCGTGGTCTCGACCGCGATCGCCACCATGGACTTCACCCCGGTTCACCACGACGTCGAGATCGCCCGCGCGCAGGGTTCGCAGGACATCTTCCTGAACATCCTGACCACGATGGGGCTGGTCGAGCGGTATGTCACCGACTGGGCGGGCCCCGAGGCGGTGATCCGCCGCATCAACGTGAAGCTCGGGGTGCCGGCTTATGCGGGTGACCTGCTGGCGTTCACGGGGGCGGTGATCGCGCGCGACGGCGACGAGTTCACGGTCGAGGTCCGCGGCAAGGTCTCCCTCGGCGCCCACGCGAGCGGTTCGGTGGTGCTCTCTTTCCCGTCGTGATCTGTTACGCCGTGATCCGTTGATGTCACTCCTCCTCGGGATCTCAAGATCACGGTCCTTCAGACTTCTAAAATCACGGTCCTTCGGACCTTCAAGGTCACGGGCCTTTGGAGTTACGGCACAGCCACCCCCACGCCACCCGCCGACGTGGGCGGGCCCAGGTCGGGGGGATCGCTTCTCACGTCGGACGTGGTCCCCACCGCAACGGCCCCCCTTGCCCCCCGCCATGGTCCCTTGACCGGCGACCACACCCCCTAACCAACTGACCGGCGATCGCACCCTTAACCAACTGACCGGCGATCGCACCCCCAACCAACTGACCGGCGACCACCCCCCTGACCAACCGCCTGCCTGCCGGGTCACCGGCAAGGCCCTCTGACCGCCTCCCCGCTGGGCCATCTCCTCGCATGGCCTCCTCCACGGTCCCTGACCAGATCTGTCTCTCCTCTGTTGGCTCGATGGCCGGATGTCGCTCGTGTTGGGCGGGCCGGGATGTTGTTAGTACGTGAAGGGTTTCCGATGAAAGCTGCTATTGCCGGGATTGGTGCCACCGAGTTCAGCAAGGACTCTGGGCGCTCGGAGTTGCAACTGGCCGCTGAGGCCGTTTTCGCCGCGCTGGACGACGCCGGCCTCTCGCCCGGGGACGTCGACGGGCTGGTGACCTACACCCAGGACACCAACCAGGAGATCGCCGTCGCGCGTGAGGTCGGGATCGGGGACCTGACGTTCTTCTCGCGTGTGCACTATGGCGGTGGCGCCGCCTGTGGCACGGTGATGCACGCGGCCATGGCCGTGCGGACCGGGATGGCCCGTACCGTCGTCTGCTACCGGGCCTTCAACGAGCGCTCCGGCCGCCGCTTCGGACAGCCCGACGCCCGGCTCGGCGGGGAGCCTTCCTCGCAGGGGCTGGAGATGAGCTGGCACGTGCCGTACGGGCTGATGACGCCCGCGGCCTGGGTGGCCATGTTCGCCCGGCGGTACATGCACGTCTACGGCGCGACCTCGGAGGACTTCGGCCGGGTCGCCGTCGCGATGCGGCGGCACGCGGCCACGAACCCGGCGGCCTGGTTCCACGGGCGGCCGATCACGCTGGCCGATCATCAGGCCTCGAAGTGGATCGTGGAGCCGTTGCACCTGCTCGACTGCTGCCAGGAGAGCGACGGGGCGGTGGCGCTGGTCGTCACCTCGGAGGACCGGGCCAGGGACCTGCGGCGTTCGCCCGCGGTGATCACGGCCGCCGCGCAGGGGGCTGGTGCCGGGCAGATGATGATGACCAGCTACTACCGCGACGACATGACCGGCCTTCCCGAGATGTCCGTCGTCGGCCGCAAACTCTGGGAAATTTCCGGCATGGGGCCCGCTGACATGCAGACGGCGATCCTCTACGACCACTTCACGCCGTTCGTGCTGACGCAGCTTGAGGAGCTGGGGTTCTGCGGTCGTGGCGAAGCGGCCGGGTACGTCGCGGACGGCGGCATCGAACTGGACGGCCGACTGCCGGTGAACCCGCACGGAGGGCAGCTGGGCGAGGCCTACATCCACGGCATGAACGGCATCGCCGAAGCCGTCCGCCAGGTAAGGGGCACCTCGGTCAACCAGGTCAAGGACGTGTCGAACGTCCTGGTCACCGCCGGAACCGGCGTCCCCACCAGCGGCCTCATCCTCTCCTCGCCCTGACCCCACCCCCACCCCCACCCGGGGTCATGGCCGGAGGAGCCGATCGCCGGGACTGCTCAGGGGAGCCGACTGCCGGGACTGCTCAGGGGAGCCGACTGCCGGGACTGCTCAGGGGAGCCGACTGCTGGGACTGTTCAGGGGGAGCCGATTACCGGGACCGCGAAGAACACCAGCATCGCGATCAGCACGCAGATCAGGAAACCGGCCACCTCCCACGCCCAGTCGCGGTGCTTACGCTGCTTGCGCTTCCTCGCCTGCTTCTTGGCCGCCGGGCCGGTGGTGCGCGACGGCTTGCGCGGGCCGGTGGTCTGCTTGCCGCCCATGTTCTGCCGGGACGCCGCGAGCCTGGGCCTGCCCTGTACGCGGCCGTCGCCTCCCGGCGCTTTGCGGCCGTCCAGCGGGTGGTCGCCTCGCGCGGGGCGGTCGCCTCGTCCCCAGGAGAACTCAGCTGCCGTTTCGGGGGAGGCCGTGCCTTCTTGGGCCCACGGGTGGGTCGCGGTCAGGGCTTCCCAGGCGTTCCAGGCATCCTGGTCGGTCTGGTCGGCTTGGGCGGCGTCCTGAGGGTCCTCGTCGGCCTGGTCCAGGTGAGCGGGGTCGCTGGCGGCCAGGATGTCGGAGGGCATCGGGAGCCGGTAGACGGGCTCGTTGGCCGGGCGGTTTGTCCGGGGGGATGGCCGGAATGCGGAGAACGCGTCCGCCGGACCCTGGTTGGCCTCGGGGAGGCCGGTTGGGGTGTCTGTCCGGGAGCTGTGGACCAGTACGTCTCCGGGGGAGGGCAGGTCCAGTGGCGGCATGATGTCGGTGGGCGGGTCGTCGAGTACGTCCGCCGGCACCGGAGCCGACAGCAAGAACCCGGTCCTCGGCGGCAGCCCGTCCCGGACCCTGGGCCTGGGCGGCAGGCCCGCACGCCAGCCCGGCTCGTCCGCATCGGCATTCGACGGCTCTTCGTGGGCGGGGGCGCCGGTGAAGGGGGCGAAGGGGTCCCGCGCGGAGGTGAACGCGTCGGTTGGAGGCGCCCCTGCTGACGGATCGCGGGTCGGCGCGGCGGTGAACGGGCCGCGCACGGGCGCTTCGCCCTGCGGGTCCTGCCTGGGGCTCCCGGCCAGCGGGTCGCGCGCACGGTTCCCGGCCAGCGGGTCGTCCGCGCGGTTCCCGGTCAGTGGGTCATGCGTGCGGTTCCCGGTCAGTGGGTCGCGTGTACGGTTCCCTGCCAGCGGTGTCCCCGCCAGCGGGTCGCTGACCGGGTACGCGGTGAAGGGCCGGGCGGGCGATCCGGCCTGCGGGTTCCGGGTGGGCGAGCCGCCCGGCACGTCACGAGCGGGAGACACGCCCGGCTGATCGCGGGTAGAAGATCCGCCCAGGACATCGCGAGTGGAAGATCCGCCCAGCACATCGCCGACGGAGAAAGCGACGGGGAAAGCGGTGGGGGAAGTGCTCGGCCGGTCTCGGGTGGGGTAGCCGCCCAGCAACGGTGGGGGGCCGGTGAGGGGGTCGCGGAGGCGGGGCATGGGGGCCGTTGTCGCCTCGTGGTCGGCGCGGCCCGTCGGGGGAGTGAGGAGTTCCGTGGGGAATATGCCCGTCGCCGTCCTCGGGTCTGATTCGGCGAGCGGCTGTGGCCAGCGGGGTGGCGCGGGCCACAAGGGCTTGACGAACAGGGGGGCGGCGGTCGCCGTACGGGATCCTGCTACGTGCACGCGCAGTACGGCGGGCGGGGCGGGCCACGGCAGGCGGCAGAGGATGTCGCGCAGCGGGGCGACCGACAGGGCGCCGTAGACGTCGGCGACGGAGGTGGGGACGCGGGCGCCGGTGGAGGCCAGGGCGGTGGAGAGTGTCTGGCGGAAGCGGTGCGCGGCGCTGATGGCCAGCTCTTCGGCGGTGTCGGGGGCGACGTCGAGCACCCACGCGAGTTCGGTCCTGGTCAGGCCGCAGACCTCGCACAGGAGGAGGACCTCGCGCTGGTGCTGGCGGAGTTCGCGCAGGGTGCGTTCGACGAGGGCGGAGGCGGGGTCGACGAGCGGGTCGACGGCCGGGGGCGCGTAGACGATGTCGCGCCGGTGGATCTCGCGGCGGGCGAGCGCGTAGAGGGCGGCGCGCGGCGGCGCTTGGGCGGGCACGCTGGAGAGCACGGCGACCAGCGCGTACCCGGCGGAGGCTGGGTCGCCGAGCTGGTCCGCGCAGTACGCGAACAGCCCGGTGGCGTGACGGTCGTAGAGCTCGGCGATCAGGTCGTTGCGGGAGCGCTGATCGGTGAGCGGTTGAGTCACTGGGCCGGATCCTCTGGTGGAAAACGGACGCTGGGGGGTGAGGGGTGCGGCGTCGGAGTTTGTGCTGGCAATCATGCCAACTCCTACCGGTGTTGCGCACTATGAGAACGGCATTTGATATGAATCCTCCCAGGTCGGTGAAGCGTTTAAGCACGGGCCGATGGGACAGAAGCCCCCTCATCGCCGTAGTCTGAGGTCCGCAAGAGATCATGCGGCGGACGTGGCAGGGGGGCTACGGTCCCGCCACGAACGGAAGGTCACGCGTGATCACGTTCGACTCTGTCACCAAACGCTATCCAGACGGCACCGTCGCCGTGGACAACCTCAGCCTTGAGGCTCCCACGGGCCAGATCACCGTGTTCGTCGGGCCGTCGGGGTGCGGCAAGACCACCTCACTGCGGATGATCAACCGCATGATCGACGCCTCGGACGGGCAGATCCTGCTGGACGGCACCGCCGTGCAGACGATCGACCCGCCGACGCTTCGCCGGGGGATCGGCTACGTCATCCAGCAGGCCGGGCTCTTCCCGCACCGGAAGATCGTCGACAACGTCGCCACGGTGCCGTTCCTGCTCGGCTGGGACAAGAAGAAGGCCCGCGACCGGGCCATGGAGTTGCTGGAGGTCGTCGGGCTCGACCCGGCGATGGCCCAGCGCTATCCGTTCCAGCTGTCGGGAGGTCAGCAGCAGCGTGTCGGGGTGGCCAGGGCGCTGGCCGCCGACCCGCCGGTGCTGCTCATGGACGAGCCGTTCAGCGCGGTCGACCCGATCGTGCGGACGAGCCTGCAGGACGAGCTGCTCAAGCTGCAGTCCGAGCTGAACAAGACCATCGTCTTCGTCACCCACGACATCGACGAGGCCATCAAGCTCGGCGACCGCGTGGCCGTGCTGCGCGTGGGCGGGCGGCTGGCGCAACTGGCCGATCCCAAGACGCTGCTGTCGGAGCCGGCCGACGAGTTCGTGCGCGAGTTCCTGGGGCACGACCGGGGGATCCGGCGCCTGCAGTTCATCTCGGCCGCCGGGCTACGGCTGCGCACCGACCTGACCGTCGCCGAGGACGCGTTCCCCGCGGACTCCGATGAGCCCTGGCTGCTCATCGTCACCCCGGACCGGCGGCCCGTGGCCTGGGTCACGCCCCGGCGGCCGGAGGAGCGGGAGCCGTACGGGACATTCCTGCACGGCAAGGACAACATGCGTTCGGCGCTCGACGCGGCGCTGCTGTCGCCTTCGGGCTGCGCGGTGGCCGTGGACGAGGACGGGAAGGTGGTCGGCGTGGCCACCCGTGAGGCCCTCGACGAGGCGCTCGCGGAGGCCGCCGATGTCTGACGGTCCGCCAACACTCTGGGAGTGGTTCGCCCGCAACTGGGACACCGGGCGGGTCGGCAGCATCAGCAACCTGCTCAGCGACCACCTGGTGATGTCGCTGGTGCCGATCGTGGCGGCGCTCGTGCTGTCGCTGCCGCTCGGGCTGGCCTGCGTGCGCTTCCGCTGGCTGTATCAGCCCACGTCCGGGCTGATGAACATCCTGTACGCGCTGCCGTCGCTGCCGATCTTCATGTTGCTGATCTCGGTGACCGGGTTGTCGCAGACCACGGTGATCATCCCGCTGACGTTCTACGCCATGGCCGTGCTGATCCCGTCGGTGGTCGACGGGCTGGGCGCGGTGCCCGACCACGTCCGCCAGTCGGCCGTGGCCATGGGCTTCACGCCGGTGCGTCGGCTCGTCCAGGTCGAGCTGCCGATCGCCACCCCGGTGGTGCTGGCGGGCCTGCGGGTCGTCGCGGTCTCCAGCATCTCGCTGGTGAGCGTCGGCGCGCTGATCGGCCAGGGCGGGCTCGGGATGTTGTTCACCCGGGCCTACCAGAACCCGTTCCTGCCGCCGGTCATCGTGGGCATCGTCGGCATCGTGCTGCTGGCGCTGGTCGCCGACGGGCTGCTGGTGCTGGCGCAGCGGTTGCTGACGCCGTGGGTGCGGGCGAGGAGGGCGTCGTGAACTGGCTGACGGACTTCTTCGGCAACCCCGAGAACTGGACGGGACCCGGCGGCATCCCGATGCGGCTGCTGGAGCACCTGGAGTACTCGGTGCTGGCCCTCGTGCTCGCGGTGCTGATCGCGATCCCGCTGGGCCTGCTGATCGGGCACACGGGCAAGGGCGGGGTGATCGTGGTGATCTCCGCGAACCTGGCCAGGGCGCTGCCGACGCTGGGCATGCTCGTGCTGTTCGTGCTGCTGCTGGGCACCGCCTCGATCCTGCCGGTGATCATCCCGCTGGTGCTGCTGTCGATCCCGCCGATCC
Organism: Nonomuraea endophytica; assembly: GCF_014203235.1. GTDB lineage: Bacteria > Actinomycetota > Actinomycetes > Streptosporangiales > Streptosporangiaceae > Nonomuraea > Nonomuraea endophytica. Next base: position 145,090 of record NZ_JACHIN010000017.1, read on the forward strand.
TGGTCAACACGTTCGAGGGCATCCGGGGTGTGGATCCCGAGTTGCGCGACGCCGCGTACGGGATGGGTCTGCGCGGCGGGCAGGTGCTCGGACGGGTGCTGGTCCCGGTGGCGCTGCCGCTGATCCTGCTGGGCCTGCGGCTGTCGGCCATCCAGGTGGTGGCCACCACGACCGTCGCCGCGTACGTGGGCCTGGGCGGGCTCGGGCGCTTCGTCATCGACGGGTTCGCCACCAAGGAGTACGCGAGCGTGGTCGGTGGTTCTGTACTGATTGTGCTGTTCGCTCTGGTGGTGCAGCTGGCGTTCACTCTCGTCCAGCGGGTGAGCGTCTCTCCGGGGGTTAGTCAGAGAATTCGCTAGTCTCCTACTCAACCCCCCGCTAAGAAGGGAAATATTGATGAAACGCATGTTCAGCACCGCTGCGGTGCTGCTGTCGGCCGGACTCGCCCTGGCCGCTTGCGGATCCTCCGGCTCGGGAGGCAACCCGCTCGACACCACGAGCGCCCAGCCCAGCGGCGCCGCCAGCAGCGCGCCCGCCGGTGGCGGCAAGGCCATCATCGGCTCGTTCGACTTCGACGAGAGCGTCCTGCTCGGCTCCATCTACGCGCAGGCGCTTGAGGCCAAGGGCGTCCAGGTCGAGGAGAAGCCGCGCATCGGCAGCCGCGAGGTCGTCTACGACCAGGTCAAGGCCGGCGGCCTGACCATCGTGCCCGAGTACAACGGCAACCTGCTGGCCTTCATCGACCCCAAGACCACGGCCGGCACCACCGCCGACGTGGACACGGCGCTGAAGGAGAAGCTGCCCGACACGCTGGAGATCCTCACCTCCTCGCCCGCCGAGGACAAGGACAGCCTGTCGGTCTCCGAGGCGTCGGCGACGAAGGACTCGCTGAAGTCGATCGAGGACCTGGCCAAGGTGTCGAAGAACATGGTCGTCGGCGGCCCGCCGGAGTTCAAGAAGCGCTGGGAGGCCCGCTTCAAGGAGGTCTACGGCCTGGAGTTCAAGGAGTGGAAGCCCACCGGCCCCACCACCGCGGACGCCATCAAGGACGGCACGATCCAGGCCGGCAACGTCTTCACCACCGACCCCAAGATCATCGCCAACAAGCTGGTCCCGCTCGAGGACCCGAAGAACATCTTCCCCGCCCAGAACGTCACCCCGCTGGTCTTCAAGGCGGGCACGACCGACACGATCAAGACCACGCTCGACGCGGTCTCGGCCAAGCTCACCACGCAGTCGCTGGTCGAGATGATGACGAAGATCTCCGTCAACAAGGACGAGCCGGCCACCGTGGCCAAGGAGTGGCTGTCGGCCAACGGGCTCGGCTGAGCTTGAGCGAGTTCACCGAGGCGATGGCCCAACTGGCCGCCGGCGTCGCGGTCGTCACCGTTCGTGACGACCGCGACGACCTCGGGGTCACGGTGTCCGCCCTCATGTCGGTCTCCGCCGACCCGCCGCTGGTGCTGGTCTCCCTGACCAGCCGCGGCTACCTGGCCGAGGTACTGCTGCGCCAGGACCTCTGGGCCGCCTCCCTGCTGTCGTCGGGGCAGGCGGCCGTCGCCAGCCGGTTCGCCACCGCCGGGCGCCCGTCGGCGCGGCATCTGGTGGCCGGTGTGCCGCACCACCGCGGGCCGCGTACCTCCGCGCTGATCGTCGGGGGCGGGGTGGCCGCGCTGGAACTGGAGACCGTCCGGGTGATTCCGGCGGGCGACCACACGTTGTTCGTGGCGGCGGTGCTCGCCGTCGACTACGTGACCCCCACATTCGACCCTCTGGTACGGCTGCGCGGCCGCTACCGCCCGGTCTGACCCTTCTTCCCGATCCCCGGCTGGGAGGCCGCATGCCGTTCACCGAAAGGTTTTTTGTTCTTGACAACTTTGTTTGTCGGTAGAACACTGGAGGCAAGCGACCCCCAGACAGGGAGAACACCATGAGCACCGTGCGTTCCCAGGACGGCACCACCCTCGCCTACGACCGGACCGGTGAGGGGCCCGCGCTGGTCATCATCGGCGGCGGCGGCGCCACCGACCGCTCCGTCAACGCGCCGCTGGCCGGCCTGCTGGCCGACTCGTTCACGGTATACAACTACGACCGGCGCGGCTCCGGCGAGAGCGGCGACACCGAGCCGTTCACCGTCGAGCGCGTCTACCAGGACCTCGACGCCGTCATCCGGGAGGCCGGCGGTCAGGCGTACGTGTTCGGCTCCTCCGGCGGCGGCATCATCGGGCTGGAGGCGGTGCTGAACGGCCTTCCCATCACCAAGCTGGCCGTCTGGGAGGCCCCGTACATCGTCGACGACTCCCGCCCGCCGGTGCCCGCCGACTACCTCGACCGGCTCGTCGCGCTGCGCGAGCAGGGGCGCAGGGGCGACATGGTGGAGCTGTTCCTGACCGCCGCTGTCGGGCTGCCGGCCGAGTTCGTCACCCCGATGCGCGGCATGCCGATGTGGCCCGGCATGGAGAAGGCCGCCCACACCCTGATCTACGACGCCATGGTCGTCGGCGACTTCTCCCTGTCCGCCGAGCGTATGGCCGGGGTGGCGATCCCGACCCTGGTCCTCGACGGCGGCACGATGCCGTGGGCCACGAACTCCGCCGAGGCCCTCGCCGCAGCCCTTCCCGCCGCGCGCCGCGAGACGCTGGCCGGGCAGCCGCACAACGTCGACGCCGCCGCCCTCGCTCCGGCGCTGCGCGCCTTCTTCGCGTCCTGACTTCGAGTCTTTACCTGATGTCGGATCTGGCGGGCAGGCCGAAGGATCGGCGCGAATGGGACCTTCCTGACCTGGGCAAATACTGATATATCCGGAAGCTTTACTCGCCAGTAGGCGTTACCTCAAAACGCACAAAGGGGGGTAACGCGTGAGCCTTCGCGCGCGCAGCTGCGTCATCGCCGGGCTGGTGTCCACAGTCCTCGGCCTGGTGTTGTGTACCGGTCTGGCAGTCCAGGGATATCGCTCGGAGATCGACGGCGTGACCGACCAACTGGCGACCGCGGCCCGGCGGCTGGCCATCATGGCGAGCGAGAACGCGCTGCCGAACCCGATCCCGTCGGTCAGCGGCCAGAGCGTCCAGGTGGTCGCCGAGGGCGGGAAAGTGCTCGGCAGCACCCCCGACCTGGCCGGGCAGCCGCCACTGACCACGCAACTCCCGCCCAAGGACGACTTCCGCTGGGACGGCGTCGTCCAGCGCGACGGCCGCGAGCTCATCACGGTCGGCTTCACCATCACCCCGGAGGGAGCCGCCTCCGACCTGTCCGTCTACGTCGCCACCCCCAAACCCGGCTACCTCTACGACTGGCCCGCCCTGCTCGGCCTGCTCGTCGCCGCCGCACTCGGCACCGCCGGGGTGATGGTGCTGACGTGGATACTGGTCGCCCGCGCGCTCAAGCCCGTCGAGGCGATCACCGCCGAGCTGGAGGAGATCACCGGCAGCCACCCCCACCGCCGCGTGCCCGAAACCGGCCGCCACGACGAGATCGCCGCCCTCGCCATCACCGTGAACCAGACCCTCGACCGGCTCGACGGCGCCCTCAGCCAGCAGCGCAGCTTCGTCGCCGACGCCTCCCACGAACTGCGCAGCCCCATCACCGGCCTGCGCGCCGAGGTGGACCTGGCGCTCATGGAGACCCGCGGCGGCGGTCCCGAACACGCCGCGCTCGAAGCCGTGGACCGAGCCGCCGGCCGGCTGCAGCTCCTCGTCGAGGACCTGCTCGCCGTCGCCAGGCTGGACGCCGGGATGGAGCCCCGGCCCGAGCCGGTGGACCTGGCCGAACTGGCCCGCGACGAGCTGGCCAGGCGGCACCCGGCCAAGAAGCTGGTGACCGACCTGGAGAACGGCGTCGTCGTCGAGGGCGACCGGCTGCAGCTCACCCGCGTGCTGGTCAACCTGCTGGACAACGCGATCCGGCACGCCGACAGCACCGTCCGGCTCGTGGTGCGCGGCGACACCGGTGCCGAGCAGGCCGTGCTGGAGGTCAGCGACGACGGCGCCGGGCTCGCGCCCGACGATCGCGAACGGGTGTTCCAGCGCTTCACCCGGCTCGCCGAAGGGCGGACCAGGGACCCGGGCGGCAGCGGGCTCGGGCTGCCGATCGCGCGGGAGATCGCCACCCGGCACTGCGGGACGCTCCGGGTCGAGGATCGTTCCCGGTTCGTCCTGCGGTTGCCGCTTATGACCCGCGCGGCGGTCTCCGTGGGCCGTCACGGCGAGCAACCCCGTCAGACTGCCTGACGACACCTCCCGACCCGCCCGCCGACGTCGGCGGGGGGTGGGAGGGCGGCTTGCCGTAACTCAGAAAGACCTTGCCGTAACGCGGAAGATCTCGCCGTGACTCAGAAGATCAGCGGATCCCGCACTCAGACGATCAGCGGATCTCGTACCAGGCGGGCAGGGCGAGCGGGCCCTGTGGCGGGAGGCCGAGTTCGGCGGAGAGCCGGGCGAGCGGACCCCAGGCCTCCAGGCGCATCCGCGTCAGTGCCGCGGCGCGGTCCTCGCTGGAGTCGGGCCCGCGCAGGCGCTCCAGCGGGTTCAGGCGGGGGTACGTGCGCACGGGCGCGTCGTCGGCCAGACCGGCGCGCTTGCGGGCCAGCACCAGGGCGTCCTCCAGCCCGCCGAGCTCGTCGACCAGGCCGCCGTCGAGCGCGTCGGCGCCGGTCCAGACACGGCCGCGGGCCAGTTCGTGGGCACGTTCGCGGGTGAGCTTGCGCCCCGTCGCCACCTTGCCCACGAAGTCATCGTAGATACGGTCCAGCCAGGCGTTGACCCGATCCCACTGCTCCGGGGAGAACGCCCGGGACGTCGAGAACATCCCGGCGTTGGCCCCCTGGGAGATCAGCTCGGAGTTGACCCCGATCTTCTCCAGCAGTTCCGACAGGACCGGCTTGCCGCCGAACACCCCGATCGACCCGGTCAGCGTGCCCGGCTGCGCGACGATGACGTCGGCCGCCATCGCGACGAAGTACCCGCCCGACGCCGCCACGTCACCCATCGACACGATCACCGGCTTGGTCTTGCGGGTCAGCACGACCTCCCGCCAGACCGTGTCAGAGGCGACATACGACCCGCCGGGGCTGTCGACCCGGAACACCACGGCCTTGACGTGCTCGTCCCTGCGCGCCGCCCGCAGCGCCGCGGCGATCGTGTCCGACCCCATCGCGCCACCGCCGCCGCCGAGCGGGCTGCGCCCGCTGCGGCCCATCCTGATCGGCCCGCTGCCGTGCACGAGCGCGACCGTGTCCGCCCCGGGATGAGGCAGCTTCCGTACGGCCGGCGCCTTCGCGTACCGCGACACGAACAGCAGCATCGAGTCGGCGCCCGCGGCCTTCTTGACCTCGTCGTAGACCTCGTCCCGGTAGGCCAGCCGGTCGACCAGCCCGGCCTCGACCGCCTCGTTCCCGATGAACGGCCCCCGGTCGACCAGCTCCCGGACCTTCTCGGGATCCAGCCGCCGCCCGTCCGCGATCCCGGCCACGACCTGCTCGGTCACCGATTCGGCGATCCGGGCCAGCGACTCGCGGTGCGGCTCGGTCAGGTGGTCCTGGGTGAACATGTTGGCCGCGGTCTTGTACTCGTGCCGCTGCGCGCCTTCGTAGGCGATGCCCAGCTTGCCCAGGGCGTTCTTGATGAAGCGCTGCTCCAGCGCGACGCCGGTGAGTCCCACGTCGCCGCTGGGCTGGAGGTAGACCCGCTCGAAGGCGGAGGCGAGGTAGTAGGGGACGGTGCCGTTCCCGAACTCGCCGAACGTCTCGGAGAAGGCGACGGTCAGCTTGCCCGAGGCGCGGAAGTGGACGACCGCCTGCCGCAGCTCCTGGACCATGGCCAGGCCCAGCGGCTGCCCGCCGATCTTCACGATCAGCGCCTTGACCCGCGAGTCGTGCCTGGCCCGCTTGAGCCCGCCGAGTACGTCGGCCAGGCGGGGCTTGCGCATGGACAGCAGCGCGGAGAGCGGATCCGCCGGGGGCCCTTCGGTGAGCCCCTCGGTGAGATCGAGCTCCAGCACCAGCGGGGCGGTGCGCCGCTGGCGAAGCCTGTCGACGGTTTCGAAGATCGCCTTGCCTGGGTCCATATTTCACACCCTAAGCGACATGTCCCTCTCCGGGGCGGCACCCCGGAGAGGGACGGCGATCAGTCGTCCTTACTTGTTGACGTGCCGGTAAAGGAAGACGGCCGACTTCTTCAGCTGTGCCGTCGTCGCCTTGCCGGTCCGGTGCTTCTCGGCGATCGTGATCGCCTGCTTCAGCGTGGTCGCGCCGTGCACCTTGGCCGAGGAGTTGTACACGCCGTGCGCGTAGTTCAGCCACGCGGCCAGCAGCTCCCGGTCGAGCAGCGCCTTGGCCGCCTTCGACTTCGTGTTCAGCACCTTGTACGCACGGGCCAGGGTGTCGGCCTTGGTCGCCTCGGGGAAGACCTTGCTGCCGTTCTGCGCGATGGACAGGTAGCAGATCAGCGTCTTGTCCGACAGCGAGCCCTTGTTCTTCAGCGTCTCCGTGGCCCACGCCTTGGAGTTGAGCGGCTTGGTGCCCTTGCCGCGCTCGCAGGTGTCGGGGACCGGCTCCGGGTTCGGGTCGATCGCGATCGGGTCCGGGTCCGGCTGCGAGGTCGGTGTCTTGGTCGGCGTGGGGGTGGGCGTCGGCGTGGCAGTGGCCGTGGGGGTCGGCGTCGGCGTCACGGTCGGCGTCACCGTGGGCGTGGGCGTCGGGGTCGGCGACTGGGTCGGCTTCGGCGGGGTGGCCTTGGCCAGGTCGATCCGCGGCGTGGTGACCTGGGGGCCGCCTTCTGCCGAGTAGGTGATCGGCTTGCCGGTGGTGTGGAGCTTGGCCAGGATCTGCGCCGGGCTGTAGGCCGGGTAGGCCTGCTTCACCACGGCGAAGGCGCCCGCGACGTGCGGGGCGGCCATCGAGGTGCCGTTCTTGTTGCCGTAGGTGTTGTTCGGCACCGAGGAGTTGATGCCGACGCCCGGCGCGAACAGGTCCAGCAGCGCGCCGCGGTTGCTGAACGGCGCGACGGCGTCGCCGTCGTCGGTGGCGCCCACGGTGACGGCGGTGGAGATGCAGGCCGGGCTGCTGACGCCGTCCTGGAAGTAGGAGTTGCCTGAGGCGATGACCGTGGCCACACCGAGGGCCGCGAGCGCGTCGATGTTCGGCTTGATGGTGGCGGCGTCGCCCGTGTCACAGTGGGCGGTGAACTTCTTGTTGCCCCCCAGGCTCATGTTGACCGCGACGACGTTGTTCGCGGTGGCGACCTTCGCCAGGTACTCCAGCGCCAGCTTCTGGTCGGAGTCGAAGCTGAGGTAGCAGGGCGCCGGGATGCCGAAGCCCCGGCAGACGCTCTCGGTGACGATGCGGCTGAAGACCTGGATCGGCATGATCTTGGCCTCGGGGGCCACGCCGTTGGCCGGGGCGCCGGTGGTCTTCTTGCCGGCCGCGATGCCGGCCACGTGGGAGCCGTGGGAGCACTGGTTGACGCCGCCGGCGATGCACCGCTGGGTCTCGGCGTTGGCCGCGCCCGGCCCGATCTGCTTGTTCTGCCTGTTCGGGCAGAGCGACTCGGACTTGTAGGCGCTGTTCTGGAACTTCGTGGAGAAGCACGCGTCGCCGACCAGCCGCCCCGCGAGGAAGGGGTGGTCGCTGTCGACGCCGGTGTCCAGGACGGCGACGGTGTAGCCCTTGCCGGTCCAGCCGGCCTCGTTCGCCTTGTCCGAGCCGATCAGCTTGGTGCTGGCGTCGAGCGTGGCCGCGCTGAGCTCGTCCTTCTGGATGGACTTGATGCGGCTGTCGTCCTTCAGCGCCGTGAGCGTCGCCGCGTCCACCTCCGCGACGAAGAACTTCGCCGAGGCGTCCTTCTCGATCACGTCGGCCTTGGCTGACGCCTTCTCGGCGTCGGCCGCGACGGCCTGGACGCTGGCGCCGGGCGCCAGCTCGATGATCGCGCGGACGGCCTCCGTCTTCGCTTCCTGCTTTAACTCCGCGCTGACGACCGGGTCAGCGGCGGCCGCCTGGGCGGCCGGGGCCACCACGAGGGCGGCCGAGGTCGCCGCCAGCGCGACCGCGCCGGCGAGCAGAGACCGTAGTCTCACTGTTCCTCCGAGGGTAGGCGCCCGCCCGGACACACGGGCGGGCATGAGGCAGTGGGACGCCGTCTGCGGCGTGGCGCGCCGAAGCAGAGCTCTGATATTGGAAAGCCCCCCAAATAGCTCATGCGCCGATTTGGCTGATGACAGCCGGAAAAATCCCCACATGTGATGGTCGTGGGGCCTGAGCTTACTGAGGGACCTGCGTGGTTTGGGGGGTTTGAGATGGCTCCGTTATGCGGATATCAGCAGTTCCGGATGGTTAGCTGGCCTTAAGGGTTTTTGTGGATTTTGTAAGCTGAGCTGTCGAGGACTTGGCGCTCAGGCGGACCTTCTCCGCCGCCTGGAGGGCCTGGAGGGTGCCGGTGCCGTTCGACCAGTTCAGCCAGCCCCGCAGCAACGCCGCGTCCAGCTTCGCCCGTGCGCCTGACGTGCCCTTCAGCACCCGGTACGCCGTGCCGAGCGACGAGGCCTTGGTCACCTCGGGGAACACCTTGCTGGACTTGCCGGCCATCCGCAGGTAGCAGGTGAGCGTGGCGTCCGGGATCGTGCCGCTGCTGCGGTGGATCTCGACGGCCCACTGCTTGGCGGTCAGCTTCTTGCTCGCCGTACCCCTCTTGCAGATGGCGGCGGACGGGGTGGCCTTCACGGTCACGGTCACCGTCACGGTGGGCAGCGGGACGGGGCTGGGCTGGGCGTTGTCCGGCTGGGGCTCGGGGGAGGGGCCGCTGGGGCCCGGGTCGGGGTTTCCCGGGTCCGGGTTCTCCGGGTCGGGGTCTTCCGGGTTTCCGGGCGTGGGGGTCTGTTCGATCGGCGGGCCGGGGGTGGCGCCGGTCAGGGCGGCCAGCAGGTCCAGGCGCGGCGTGGTGACACCGCCGTAGGTGTAGGGGCGGCCGGTCGTCCTCAGCTTCTCGATCAGCTCCGGCATCGGCGCCTGCGGGTTCTGCGCCTTCAATACGGCCAGCGCCCCCGCCACATGCGGCGCGGCCATCGAGGTCCCGCTGTAGGAGGTCATCTGGTCGTCGGGCACCGAAGAGTCGATGTCCACGCCCGGCGCGAACAGGTCCAGCAAGGCCCCGCTGTTGGAGAAGTCGGCGATCTTGTCGCCGTCGTCGTTGGCGCCGACGGCCACGGTCGAGGAGACGCAGGCCGGGAAGGAGGCGCCGGTGAAGGACTCGTTGCCCGCGGCGACCACTGTGGCCACGCCCTTCGCCAGCAGGTCGTCGACCTTGGGCTTGAACGCGGCGCCCTCTTCGCTGGTGTCGCAGGAGGCCGGCGTCGGCCAGCCGCCCAGGCTGAGGTTGACCGCTGCGATCGGGCGGGCGGCGGCCAGCGTGGCGACGTGGTCCATGGCCAGGCGCAGCGAGGACTCGTACGCCGCCAGGCACGACGGCGCGCCGCAGGCCTCCGCGTCGTTGATCCGGCTGAACACCTGGACGGCGATGATCCCGGCCCCGGGCGCCACGCCGCCGCTGCCCGCGGCGATGCCGGCCACGTGGGTGCCGTGGTCGCAGATGTTCACGCCGCCGAGCATGCACTTGTCGATCTCGACGTCGGCCGCGCCGGGGCCGAGCTGCGTCGTCGAGCCGTTCGGGCACAGCGACTCCACGCCCTGGTCGACGGCGGAGAAGCAGGCCTCGTCGACGATGCGGTTCTGGAAGAACGGGTGGTCGCGGTCGATGCCGGTGTCCAGGATCGCGACCGTCTGGCCGGTGCCGGTGAAGCCCTGCGCGTGCGCCTGGTCGGCGCCGATCTGCTTGAGGCTGGAGGAGAGCGTGGGCGGGTAGGCGCGGTCGCGGCGGACGGCGGTGACCCTGGGGTCCTCGGCTAACTTCGCGAGCTCTTCGGCGGTGCCGTTCACGACCACGAACGGCTGCGTCGCCGGCTGCAGAACGACCTGCACGTCGCTCTGCGCGGCGGCGCTGGCGATCGGGGCGTTCTGGGCCGGGTCGGTCAGCTCGACGATGGCGCGTACCGGGCCGGTGCCGACGGCGATGCCCTCTTCGAGCTTGTCGGAGACCGGGGGCGGGTCGTCGGCGAAAGCGGGGGTGGCCGGGAGTACGGCGAGCAGGGCCGCTGCCGCGATCAGGCGTCGAAGTCGCACTCGTCCTCCGATGGGGGATGATCTCGGAGTTTAGGGGGAATTGCCCCGCAAGCCCAGAGGTAGCCCTGAGGTGGTGCGCGCAATCTGAGGCCCCCTCGCCTGGCAGGGGGCTGAGGGGGCCTCAGATTGCTGGGGGGAAGCGTAAGGATGACCGGCTTGTCGGGGCAATGGGTGAAGATCCCTTTTAAGCCTCGCTTGAGCTTCCGTTAAGGTGCGTTCTTCTCCTCGGGTTCCGCGGCGGGCCGGCCTTCGCTGTGGAGCCACACCGCGCCCAGCGGCGGCACCCGCAGCACGGTCGAGTACGGCAGGCCGTGCCGCGACTCCTCGACCGCCTCCACCCCGCCGAGGTTGCCCACGCCGCTGCCCGCGTACTCGAAGGCGTCGGTGTTGACGACCTCTTCCCACCGCCCGCCGTACGGCAGGCCGAGCCGATAGTCCTCGTGCGGCGAGCCGCTGAAGTTGACCACGCACGCCACCGCGGCCCCGTCGGCCGCATAGCGGACGAAGGAGAAGGTGTTGCCGGAGGCGTCGTCGGCGTCGATCCACCGGAACCCCTCCGGCGAGCAGTCCTGCTCCCACAGCGGCGGCGTCCGCCGGTAGACCTCGTTGAGGTCGCGCACCAGCTTCTGCACGCCCTTGTGCCCGTCGAACTCCAGCACCCACCAGTCGAGCCCGCGCTCCTCCGACCACTCCGAGCCCTGGCCGAACTCGCCGCCCATGAACAGCAGCTGCTTGCCCGGATGCGCCCACATGAACGCCAGCAGCGCCCGCAACTGCGCGAAGCGCTGCCACTCGTCGCCGGGCATCTTGCCGAGCAGCGAACCCTTGCCGTGCACGACCTCGTCGTGGGAGAGCGGGAGCACGAAGTTCTCGCTGTAGGCGTACATGAGCGAGAACGTCATCTGATGGTGGTGGTACTGGCGGAAGATCGGCTCGTGCCGGAGGTAGGCGAGCGTGTCGTGCATCCAGCCCATGTTCCACTTGAAGCCGAAGCCGAGTCCGCCCAGGTGAACCGGCCGGGAGACGCCCGGCCAGGCGGTCGATTCCTCGGCCACGGTCGAGATGCCCGGCGCCTCCCGGTAGGCGACGGCGTTCATCTCCTTCAGGAACTCCACCGCGTCGAGGTTCTCCCGCCCGCCGAACATGTTGGGCGTCCACTCGCCCTCGCGGCGCGAGTAGTCGAGGTAGAGCATCGAGGCCACCGCGTCCACGCGCAGCCCGTCGATGTGGAACTCCCTGAGCCAGTAGACCGCGTTGGCCACCAGGAAGTTGCGGACCTCGGTGCGGCCGAAGTCGAAGACGTAGGTGCCCCAGTCGGGGTGTTCGCCGCGGGCGGGGTCGGCGTGCTCGTACAGCGGGGTGCCGTCGAAGCGGGCCAGCGCCCACTCGTCCATGGGGAAGTGCGCGGGCACCCAGTCGAGCAGGACGCCGATCCCGGCCTGGTGCAGCCGGTCGACGAGGTATCGGAACTCGTCCGGCGTCCCGAAGCGCGCGGTCGGCGCGTAATAGGAGGTGACCTGATAGCCCCAGGAGCCGCCGAAGGGATGCTCGGCCACCGGCATGAACTCGACGTGCGTGAAGCCCATCTCGCTGACATAGTCCGTCAGCTGTTCGGCCAGCTCGCGATAGCCGAGTCCGGGCTTCCACGAGCCCAGATGCACCTCGTACACGCTCATCGGCCGCTGCTGCGCCGGTTCGGCGGCGCGCTCGTCCATCCATCGCGCGTCGTCCCAGGTGTAGTGCGACTGCTCGACCACCGAGGCGGTCTGCGGCGGCGTCTCGGTCCGCCGGGCCATCGGGTCGGCCTTGTCACGCCACACCCCGTCAGCCCCGAGGATCTGGAACTTGTAGTGCTCCCCGGCCCCCACACCCGGCACGAACAGCTCCCACACGCCCGTCCGCCCCAGCGAGCGCATCGGGTGCCCAACCCCGTCCCAGTGGTTGAAATCGCCCACCACCCTGATGCCGCGCGCGTTGGGCGCCCACACGGAGAAGGCGGTGCCCTCCGCCTCCTCGTGGGTCATCACCCGCGCGCCCAGCGCCTCCCAGAGCCGCTCGTGGCGGCCCTCGCCGATCAGGTGCAGGTCGATCTCGCCCAGCGTGGGCCAGTAACGGTAGGGGTCCTTCGTCTCGTACGGCTCGCCGCCCCCATAGCGGATCCGCAATGTGTATCCGGGCACCTTGTCCAGGCCGGGCACCATGACCTCGAACACCCCGTGCGCCACGTGCTCCATGACATGCGAACCGCCGTCGTCGAGCACCACCTCCACCCGCTCGGCCAGCGGGCGCAGCGTACGGAAGGTGACCCCGCCGCCGCCGGGGTGGGCGCCGAGGATGGAATGCGGATCATGATGTGCCCCGCCCGCGAGGCGGTCGAGCTCTGTCCTCATCGGCATGCTCCCCACAGTGCCCTACAACGGCCGTCTGCCTCAGCCCCTGCCCGCTTTCACGATGGGAATCCCCGAAAGTGCGAAATCACGGCATCGAAATACAGATGACCTGGTGCCCAGGTACTCGACATACTGACGCAACCCCCACCGGAACGCACGAGGACCCGCCATGCACCCCCTCAACCCCATGCGCCGCGTGCGACCCGTCCGTGGCGCGGCCACGCTCGCCGTCGCCCTGCTCGTCGCCGACTCCGTGGTCGGCCTGGCCGCGGCCGGCATCGACCTGTGGGTCGCCGGGCTCATGGACCAGGTCGCCGCCGACCCCTTCTCCGTCACTGAGGCCGAGCTGACCTGGACGGACGTGATCTGGGCCGGGTCGGGTCTGGTCGAGATGGCCGCCCGCCTGGCCGCCATCGCCGCGTTCCTGTTCTGGCTCTTTCGCGCCCGCGACAACGCCGAGGCGCTCAGCCCCGAGCACCACCAGCACTCGCGCACGTGGCTCGTGCTCGGCTGGCTCGTGCCCGTCGTCAACCTCTGGTTCCCCAAGCAGATCGTGGACGACATCTGGATCGTCTCCACGCCCGGCAGGGTCCAGGGCGTCGGCCTCATCCACGCCCGCCGCCCCGGCCTGGTGTGGGCCTGGTGGCTGGCGTGGCTCTGCGGCTGGCTGGGCTCGAACGTGGCCGGGCGGCTGCTGTTCGCCGGGGAAGACCCGGAGGACCTCGCCCGCGCCGCCCGGTTCGACGTGGTCGGCATCGCGCTCTACTGGATCGCCGCCGCGCTGGCCATCGCGGTCATTCTGAGGATCACGGCCATGCAGGAGGCCGGCCGTACTGCGGTTAATGCGGGTTATTCGCCGTCACATCCCGTGGCGTGATGCGGAAACCCTGCCAGTGGACCGGCATCGGGTCGGCGTCCTCGTCCCTGGCGACGTGGTGGTAGCCGACGTTCACCCAGATCACCGGGTCCTTGACGCGCTCGCGGCCGGCGTACTGGTCGACGGACTTGCCGCATCTGGGAGCCACGTTGTAGGTGGCCAGGCGCTCACAGGAGCGGTACTGGGTCACGTAGAGGTCGGCGCGGGTGAACGCCTCGTCCGACGGGCCGCGGTACTGCGCGCTGTCGGAGTTGTTGATCTCCCAGCTGACCGGGTGCCGATCGGTGTTGCGCACCTTCGGATCGACCACGCGCCACCAGCGCATCCGCTGGTTGACCGCCTTGGTCTCGCGGCGTAGCACGGTCCGCTTCAGCGCCCGCTTCTTCGTCTTGTTTCCCGCGAAGTCGTACTGCTCCACGACGTCGCGGGAGGCGCCCTGGATGTCGAAGTCCATCCGCCAGAACACGTTGTGGCTGTGGGACTCCTCGAAATGCCTGCTGCCCACCCCGATCGGCCAGCCGTGCTTGGGCGCCGTCGTCGTGCCCGCCAGCGAGCCGGTCGCGCCCACGCGCGGCGTGATCGAGCCGTCGTCGCCGAACACGAACTCGGCGATGTACGTATACCAGCCCACCTGGTAGGCCGACAGCACGACGAGCTCGCGTCCCTGCTTCGACCTGCGCAGATCCGGGTCGCCGAAGCCGTCCTTGAGGTAGGCGTGGCCGCGCGGCCTGGTCGTCACGCACACCACCTGCTTGCGCCGTTCGCCGCCAGGACAGTCGGCGTCGGTGAGCGGGATCGCCGCCGAGCCCAGCGAGCCGATGTCGTGGTAGCGGGGCTCGCCCGAGTCGTACGGCACGTGGATCTGCGCCAGCGCCGCGCTCCGCAGCACGCTCACGGCCGGCGAGCCCTTGGGCACGTACGTGACCCGGTTGAGCGTCAGCCCCTCGATCGTGCGCATCTCCCAGCACAGCTGCCAGCGCGCCCCGCTGGGAAGCTCCTGGTCGACCAGGTACGGCGAGCCGCACGGACGCTCCGCGGAAGCAGCGCCGGAGGCGAGGGGTGTGACGGAACCGGCGGCGGCCACGAAGACCGCCAGAGCGAGTTGCAGGAACAAGTCACCACTCCAGGGTGTGAACCTTCTTGGCGGACAGGTCGATGACGATGCGGCTGGTGTCGAGGTGCTTGCCGTCGGGCAGCCGGACGAACAGCCGCACGCACCGGTGGGTGGCGCACGGCCCGCCGGGCTGGGAGTAGATGAGCCCGCGCAGCCCCAGGTCGGCGGCCGAGCGCAGCTCGCGACCCGCGGCATTGGCGTAGGCGCGCCGCACGCCCCTGCCGAGCTTGGGGTGGGCCAGCAGCAGCTCGGCGGCGGTGGTCTCCTCGCGGCGCGAGGGCGGCGGCTGCACGCCCTTGCCCCGGGTCTCCCTGACGATCTTGTTGTCGCCGAGGTCGACCGTGCGCACGATGAGCGAGTCGTCGGCGTAGTCGTAGAGGTAGGCCTCCGCCCTGCGGTCGTCCTCGGCCTTGTCGTCGTCGCGCTCGACGTAGAGCAGTTCGACGCGGCCGGCCTTCATGTGCTCCTGGGAGGGCCCGGTCGCGATCGTGCCCGCGCGGCTGATCTCGCCGGGGGTCAGCGGATCGCCCGGCGAGGGCGCCGTCCGCGCGGTCCGCGCGGCTTCCGGGGCGTCTTCACCGGTGAGCAGTACGGCCGCGCCGGCGAACAGCGAGACTCCGGTGGCCGCGGCCGCCACCACAACAACGCGCCGCATGCCGCCTCCTTTACCCTTCGTTAGACAATGCCTACGAAGAGTAGTGGTTTGTGGTGTAGTCCCGGCCGGCAATCGCCGATATCAGGTTGACCTCAAGTCGAGTCGAGCTTTTATCGTCCCTTTGCATGAACACGAAACGTGCTGGTCGTCGTGAGTGGACCGGTCTTGCGGTCCTCATCCTGCCGACCCTGCTGATCTCCATTGACGTCTCCGTCCTGCACCTGGCCGTCCCGGCGCTGACCGAGGACCTGCGGCCCAGCGCCGCCCAGCTTTTGTGGATCAACGACATCTACGGCTTCCTCATCGCCGGCTTTCTGATCACGATGGGCAACATCGGCGACCGGATCGGCCGCCGCAAACTGCTGCTGATCGGCGGGGCCGCCTTCGCCGCGGCCTCCGTGGTGGCCGCCTACGCGCCCAGCGCCGAGTTGCTCATCGCCGCGCGCGCCCTGCTCGGCGTCGCCGGCGCCACGCTGATGCCCTCGACGTTGTCGCTGATCAGGAACATGTTCCATGACCCGGCGCAGCGGACCACCGCGATCAGCTTGTGGATGACCGGCTTCACCGCGGGCATGGTGCTCGGGCCCGTCGTCGGCGGGGCGTTGCTGGAGAACTTCTGGTGGGGTTCGGCGTTCCTGCTGGGCGTGCCGGTCATGGTGATCCTGCTGGTCGCCGGGCCGTTGCTGCTGCCCGAATACCGCGCGCCGAGCAGTGGCCGCGTCGACCTGGCCAGCGTGGTGCTCTCCGTCGCCGCCGTGCTCCTGGCCATCTACGGGGTCAAGGAGATCGCCACGCACGGCCCCACCTGGCCGGCCGCCGTCACCCTCGTCGCGGGACTGGCCCTGGTCTTCGTGTTCATCCGCAGGCAGCGCGGGCTCGCCGACCCGCTGCTGGACATGAAGCTGTTCGCCGAGCGCCGGTTCAGCGCCGCGCTCGGGACGCTGATGCTCGTCATCCTGATCGGCCCGCCGCTGGGCCTGCTGGCCGGGCAGTACCTGCAGCTCGTCGAGGGCCTTTCCCCGCTGCAGGCGGGGCTCTGGGCGCTGCCGCCGAGCGTCGCCGTGATCATCGGCTTCATGGTCGCGCCGGTGCTGACCAGGAGGATCCGTCCCGGGTACGTGGCCGGTGGCGGGCTGGTCGTCGGCGCCGTCGGAGTCGCCCTGCTCACCCAGGTGGAGGCGGGCGGCGGTGTGACGCTCCTGGTCGGCGGCCAGGTGCTGTTCTTCCTGGGCGCCTCGCCGCTGCTGGTCGTCGGCACCGACCTGGTCGTGGGGGCCGCGCCGCCGGAGCAGTCCGGCTCGGCCGCCGCGCTGTCGGAGACCGGCCAGGAGTTCGGCGGCGCGCTGGGGCTGGCCATCTTCGGCAGCCTGGCCGCCGCCGTCTACCAGGGCAGCCTGGAACTGCCCGACGGCGTGTCCCGGCAGGCCGCGCTCGACACGCTGGGCGGGGCCCTGTCGGCCGCGCAGGACCTCCCCGCTGCCGCCGGGAGCGCGCTGGCGAACGCCGCCCGCGAGGCGTTCACCACCAGCGTCAACGTCGCCGCCGGTGCCGGGGTCGTGCTCCTGCTGGCCGCCGCTCTGTTGTCGGCCGTGGCCCTGCGCATGGTCCCGCCGACGGGCACTCGGCCGGAGCCCGCCCCGGACGAGCACCCCGTTTCGGACGATCAGCCCGCCCCGGACGATCAGCCCGCCCCGGACAAGCAGCCCGTTTCGGACAAGCAGCCCGTTTCGGATCAGGTGGCCCGGTAGGCCAGGTCGAGGGCGTCGGACAGAGGCAGGGCGGCCCCCCGGGCACGGGCCGACATATAGGGCTGCTCGCCCAGCCCCGCCAGCGCGTGGGCGGCGATCCGGTCCACGTCGCCCCGCTCGCCCGGCGGCAACGGCGCCCCGGACCCCTCCCGCAGCGCGGTCGCCTGTCCGAGCAGCGCCGCCGCCTCCTCATGCCGTCCCTGGAGCGCCCTGGCCCCGGCCACGCCCTCCAGGGACAGCGCGATCGCCCGGGGATCACCCACGGCCCGTGCCGCCGCCAGCCCGTCGAGATGCGAGGCCACCGCGACGTCCGCATGCACCAGCGCGGCAGCAGGCCGATCAACCCCGAAACCCGAGCTGTCCTGGCCTGTTGTGGCGGTCAGGATGGCGTGGCCGCGTAGTTCGGCGATGAAGCCGAGCTCGGCCAGGATCAGCGCCGCCCCCGGCTCGCCGGCCACCTCGCGCACCCAGCCCAGCCAGCGCCGCAGGTGCCGCTCGGCGTCGTCCAGCCGCCCCTGCCGCCGGGCCGACAGCGCCAGCCCGACCTCCGCGTCCTCCTCCGCCGGCCGGTTGGCCTGCTCGACCGCGCGCCTGCGGGAACGTTCGTGGTAGTCGTCGGCCAGCGCGTAGTCGCCCTCCAGCAGCGCGATCCGCCCGAGCTTGGACAGGATCGAGGTGACGTCGCTCCACAACCCGAGCTCCTCGGCCACCCGCAGCCCCTCGCGCCGCAGTTCGGCCGCCCGCGCGTAGTCGCCGACGATCTCGGCCAGCGAGCTGAGCACCTCGGCGGCCCGGGTCTGCCCCCACCGGTCACCGGCGAGCTTGAACAGCTCCAGGCTCCGCTCGGCGTCGGCCCGCAGCTCGGCCAGTTCGCCGCGCATCATCGCCCGTTTGGCCCGCACGCTGAGCGCCGCCGCCTCGCCCCACGCGTCGCCGATCTCCACGAACGTCGCCAGCGCCGGGCCGATCAGCGAGTCGCTGCACTCCGGGCTCTCGAACCCGAACAGCGCCATCCCCAGGAACCACCCCAGCCTGGCCCGTCGCCCGGGATCGTCGATCTTGCCCAGCTCGGCCGGATCGAGGTCGACGGGATCGCCCATCGACAGCGCCACCCCGGCCCACCACATCCGCGTCTCCGGCTCCTCGGCCAGCGACAGCGCCGTCTCCAGCGACCGGCGCGCCTCGCCCAGCCGGCCGCGCAGCACCCAATACCAGGCCAGCGCCCGCACCAGCCGGTGCGCCTGCTCAGCCAGCCCCGTCGCGGCCGCGGTGTCGAGCGCCGCGCGCAGGTTGGCGGCCTCGGTGTCGAGCGTGTCGAGCCAGCGCTGCTGGTCATGCCCGCGCAGGTGAGGTTCGGCCCGCTCGGCCAGTGCGACGTGGTGGTCGAGATGGCGCCGGCGTACCCGGTCGGACTCGCCCGCCTCCGCCAGCCGTTCGGCCGAGTAGGCGGCGACGGACTCCAGCAGCCGGAACCGCGCCCCGCCCACCACGAGCGAGCGGTCGACCAGCCTGGCCAGCAGGTCGAGCACGTCGTGGCCGGGCTCGGCGCACACCTGCTCCGCCGCCTCCAGCGTGCACCCGTCAGCGTGTACGGCCAGCCTGCGCAACACCAGCCGCTCCGGCTCCGTCAGCAGGTCCCAGCTCCAGTCGATCATCGCCCGGAGCGTCCGCTGCCGCTCGGGCGCGTCCCGCATGCCGTTGCTGAGCAGCCGGAACCGGTCGTCCAGCCGGTCGGCGAGCCGGCGCGGTGACAGAGCGCGCGCCCGCGCGGCGGCCAGCTCGACCGCCAGCGGGATCCCGTCGAGGCGGGCGCAGATCTCGGCCACCGCGGCGTCGCCAGCCAGCCCGCCGCCCGCGCGCACGCTGAACAGCTCGATCGCCGCCTCCGGCGCGAGCGGCGGCACGCTCCAGGCGCTCTCGCCGCTGACCCGCAGCGTCTCCTGGCTGGTGGCCAGCACGCGCAGCTCCGGCGCGGCCTGCAACAGGCGGCGGGTCAGCGGCGCGACCTGCTCGACCACGTGCTCGCAGTTGTCCAGGACGAGCAGGGCGCGCTTGCCGGCCAGGGCGGCGGCGACCCGGTGGGCGACGGACTCGTGCCCGTGGTCGGGCAGCCCGAGCACCTCGCCCACGATCGCCGCAACGCACCGGTCGTCGCGCAGCGGGCGCACGGGCGCGAGCTCCACCAGCCAGGTGCCGTCGGGGAAGGACTGGGCCGAGGCGGCGGCAGCGGCCAGGGCCAGCCGGGTCTTGCCGACGCCGCCGGGACCGGTGAGCGTGACCAGGCGGTTGTCGGCCAGCAGCGCTCGCACCTCGGCCACCGCGCCGTCGCGGCCGATGAGGTCGGTGAGCGGCGCGGGCAGGTTGCTCTGGGCGCGCGCGGGCGCCTGCAGGGCCGGGTCCTGGCGCAGGATCCGGGCGTGCAGGTCGGCGAGCTCGGGTGACGGGTCGAGGCCCAGCTCTTCGGCCAGGCGTTCGCGCAGGTCGGCGTAGGCGGCCAGGGCCTCGCTCTGGCGGCCCTGCCGGTAGAGGGCGCGGATGTGCGCGGCGCGCAGCCGTTCGCGCAGGGGGTGTTCGGCGACCAGGTCGGCGACCTCGACCGGCTCGCCCAGGGTCAGCCGCAGCTCGGCCAGCTCTTCCAGCGCGGACAGGCGCTGCTCCTCCAGCTTGGCCGCCGCCGGGCGCACCACGTCGTGGTCGGACTGACCGGCGAAGGCGGGCCCGCGCCAGAGGCCGAGCGCCTGGACCAGCGTGTCGGCACGGGCCCTGGCGTCGGGGGTGGGCGCGGCGAGCAGCGCCTGGAAACGTTCGGCGTCGACGGCGGCGGCGGGCACGTCGAGCACGTATCCGGCGGCGCGGAACTTGATCGCGTCGCGGTCGGCCAGCGCCCCGCGCAGCTGGGAGACCTTCACCCGCAGCGCGGCGAGGGCGTCACGCGGCGGCCGCCCGCCCCACAGCTCCTCGACCAGCCGGTCGGCGGAGACCGGCCGCCCGCGATGCACCAGCAGCCCCGCCAGCAGCAGCCGGACCTTCGCCTCCCGCACCGTGAGCGGCTCCCCGGCGGCCCCCCACACCTCCAGGGGCCCCAGCACCCCGAACCGCATAATCCCCCCATAACTCGCTCAGAAGCCGACCATAACCCCACGCCAGCACGCTGGAGCCATGACTGAGATTTCGATCGTCGGCCTGGGCCTCATGGGCACCGCGCTGGCCGGGACCCTGCTCAAGGCCGGGCATGAGGTCACCGTATGGAACCGCACCGACAGTAAGACGGAACCCCTGGTCGCGATGGGTGCCAGGCGCGCCGCGAACCTCGCGGAGGCGGTCCGGCCGGGATCGCTGGTGATCGTGTGCGTCCTCGACTACGACACCGTCCACGGGCTGCTCGGGCAGACGGAGCTGCGGGGCGTGACGCTGGTCAACCTGACCAGCGGGCGGCCCGAGGAGGCCCGCCGTACCGCGGAGTGGGCGGAGGCGCGCGGGGCCGGCTACCTCGACGGCGGCGTGATGGCGGTTCCCCAGATGATCGGCGCGCCCGGCGCGCTGATCCTTTACAGCGGGTCCAGGGAGGTGTTCGACCGCTTCGCCGAGCCACTGGGTCAGCTGGCCGAAGCGCGGTTCGTGGACACGGACCCGGGGCTCGCGCCGTTGCTGGACATGGCCATGCTGACCGGTATGTACGGGCAGATCGCGGGCATCACGCAAGGGTTCGCGCTGGTGCGCTCGGCCGGTCTGCCGCTGCGGGACTTCGCCTCGACGCTGCTGGTGCCGTGGTTGCGCGCGATGGGTGAACTGGCGCACCGCTGGGCGGAGGAGGTCGACGCCGGGCAGTGGGGCACGGACGTGGCCAACCTGGGCGTGAACAAGGTCGCCCTCGACAGCATCGCGCTGGCCATGCGGGAGCAGGGCATCGAGGGCAACCTGCTGGCGCCGTTCAAGCATCTGGTGGACAAGCGGGTCGCCGACGGGCACCAGGACCAGGGCCTGCAGAGCCTCGTCGAGGAGCTCCACCCGGGCCGTTAGCCGAAGGCGGCCAGCGGGATGGAGATCCAGGAGGGGCGGTTGCGCGCCTCGTAGACCACCTCGTAGACGGCCTTGCCCAGCTCGAAGGCGCGCAGCAGCGGCTCCTGAGTGGCGTCCAGGTTGCCGCCGCCGCTCTTGTACCCGGTCAGGAACGCCTCCCGGTTGTGCGCCGACCAGTCGGCGGCCCGGGGCTCCAGGCGGTCCGCCTCGGGGTGGCCGGCCAGCAGGTGGCGGGCGGCGTAGTCGAAGGAGCGCAGCATCCCGGCCACGTCGCGCAGCGGCGAGGACAGGGCCTTGCGCTCGCCCAGCGGCTGGCCGGGCTCGCCCTCGAAGTCCAGGATGATCCACTCGGTGGTCGTGCGCATGACCTGGCCGAGGTGGTAGTCGCCGTGCACGCGCTGGATGGGCACCTCGACGGCCACCTCGTCCAGGTCCTGGAAGGCGGCCTCGATCGGCCCGGCGTGCTCGCGCAGCACCGGCACCTCGGCGACGGCCCGGCCCAGGCGGCGGCGGAAGTCCTCGGCCATGCGCTTGATCTCGTGCGGCTCCACGGTCGAGGTCGGGAAGGCGGCGGCCAGCTCCACGTGGATGCGCGCGGTTGCGGCGCCCAGCCGTTCCGCCTCGGCGGCGAAGTCGCCGCCCGCCTCGGCCGCGAGCACGCGCTCGCCGGACTCGGCCACGGGCTCGGGCATGGCGTACAGGTCGCGGACGCTGGCGAGGGCCAGGTCCCAGCCGTCGTTGGCGGTCGCGAGGAACTCCTGCATGATCGCGAACGTGGTCGCGGTCCCGTCGAGCTCACCCTCGATCCACCCGTACGGCTGCGCGATGTGCGGCGCGTTCCTGGCGGCCAGGGCCCGGACGATCTCCAGCTCCGGGTTCACGCCGGGGATGAGCCGCCGGAAGAGCTTGCAGATGTACGCGTCGCCGTACACCAGAGAGGTGTTGGACTGTTCGGCGCCCAGCACGAGGCTGCGCGGGGAGGTGTCGAGGGTGACGCCGGGGACGTGGCGCAGGCGCAGGCCGCCGGTGGAGGCGTCGCGGGCCATGCCGTCGAGCAGCCAGCCGGTGCGGTCGAAGTCGTGTGCCGCGTCGTAGTGGTATCTGCCGTCGATGACGCCTATCAGGGCATGCGACAGCCTTTCCGGGAGTTCGTCACGGATGCCGAGCAGGAGCTGGTAGCGCTCGCGGGAGCCGTCCTGCCAGACCGCGAAGATCACGTGCTGGAGTCCCGGCTCCAGCACGACGTCGGAGTCGACCGACACCGAGTCGATCGGGCGCCCCTTGCCGCCGAACCAGCGCTGCTGTGGTAGCCATGCGGCAAGGAGCTGCTCCAGCACGTCTTACTCCTCCTGGGCTCTGGCCGGTGGGAGAGTGAACCAGTAGAACCCATGCCCAGGAAGCGTCAAAAGATACGGAAGTTCGCCAATCGGTGGGAAAGGTACCCCGCCCATGGTCTCGACCGGTGAGACGCCGGTGAATCTGCGCAGGTCCAGCTCGACCGGCTGGGGGAAGCGCGAGAGGTTGTTGACGCACAACATGCGGTCGTCGCCCAGCTCGCGCACGAAGGCCAGCACGCTCGGGTTGGAGGAGTTCAGCTCGATGAACTCGCCCAGGCCGAAGACCGGATGCCGCTTGCGGATCTCGATCATGCGCTTGGTCCAGTGGAGCAGCGAGCCGCCGTTCTTCTGCTGGGCCTCGACGTTGATGGCCTGGTAGCCGTAGATCGGGTCCATGATGACCGGCAGGTAGAGCCGCCCCGGGTCGCAGTCGGAGAAGCCCGCGTTGCGGTCGGGGTCCCACTGCATCGGGGTGCGGACGCCGTCGCGGTCGCCGAGCCAGATGTTGTCCCCCATGCCGATCTCGTCGCCGTAGTACAACACGGGCGAGCCGGGCAGTGACAGCAGCAACGCCGTGAACAGCTCGATCTGGTTGCGGTCGTTCTCCAGCAGCGGTGCCAGCCGCCGCCGGATGCCGACGTTGGCGCGCATGCGCGGGTCCTTGGCGTACTCGGAGTACATGTAGTCGCGTTCCTCGTCCGTGACCATCTCGAGCGTCAGCTCGTCGTGGTTGCGGAGGAAGATGCCCCACTGGCAGTTCTCCGGGATCTTCGGCGTCTGGGCCAGGATCTCGGAGATCGGGTAGCGCGACTCCCGTCGTACCGCCATGAAGATGCGCGGCATCAGCGGGAAGTGGAAGGCCATGTGGCACTCGTCGCCGCCGCCCACCGGGTCGCCGAAGTACTCCACCACGTCCGATGGCCACTGGTTGGCCTCGGCCAGCAGGACGCGGTCGGGGTAGAGGCGGTCGACCTCGGCCCGCACCCGCTTGAGGTAGGCATGGGTCTTCGGCAGGTTCTCGCAGTTGGTGCCATCCTCCTCGAACAGGTAGGGGATGGCGTCCATGCGGAAACCGTCGATGCCGAGGTCGAGCCAGAAGCGCAGGACCTCCAGCATCGCCTCCTGCACGGCCGGGTTCTCGTAGTTGAGGTCCGGCTGGTGGTGGAAGAAGCGGTGCCAGTAGTACTGGCCGCGCACGGGGTCGTAGGTCCAGTTGGACGTCTCGGTGTCGATGAAGATGATCCGGGCGTCCTGGTACTTCTCATCGGAGTCGTTCCAGACGTAGAAGTCGCCGAACGGTCCCTCGGGGTCGTGCCGGGAGGCCTGGAACCAGGGGTGGGCGTCGCTGGTGTGGTTCATCACCAGGTCGGCGACGACCCGCATGCCGCGCTTGTGTGCCTCGTCGACCAGCTTCACGAAGTCCCCGAGGTCCCCGAACTCCGGGAGGATCTTCATGAAGTCGGCGATGTCGTAGCCGCCGTCGCGCAGCGGCGACTCGTACAAGGGCAACAGCCACAGACAGTCGACACCCAGCCACTGAAGGTAGTCGAGCCGCTGGATGAGGCCCTTGATGTCGCCTGTCCCGTCTCCGTTGGAGTCGGCGAAACCCCGGATGAGCACCTCGTAGAAGACCGCGCGTTTGTACCAGTGGGGGTCGCGGGGCTTTTCCTCGTCGAAGGTGTTGGGGATGGCAGCGGAGTTCACGGTGTCTGACAAGTTGGACTCCCCGAAAGGCTTCGTTACCTGTGAGCCGCTCGCACGGTGAAGATGTGCGCCGGGTGGATATGGGGGTCGAGGCGCACGTAGTTCTGCTGCCGCCACCGGTACGACTCACCCGTGAGCTCGTCGTCCACGACGAACTCGGCGTTCCAGTCGAGTCCGAGGGCGGGCAGGTCGAGTTCGACCGTCGCCTCATGGGTATTGTGCGGATCAAGGTTGATGACCGCCAGAACGACGTCGCCCAAGCTCTGCCATCGTGTGGCCATGTCGCGAAGGCTCGTGTCGTAGGCTCCGGGGAGCCGCTTGGAGAAGCAGACCATGTCCGGGTGGTCAACCCTGTGGAACTGTAGGTTACGCAATTCCTGAAGTGCTGGGTGAGCTCTTCGGAACAAATTCAGATGGGTGATGAAGGGGGCGAGACTGCGGCCTTCTCGCTCTGCTGCCACCCAATCGCGTGGTCTGTACTGATATTTCTCGCTATCTAGGTATTCCTCGCTGCCCGGCCGTACCGGGACGTTCTCCGCGAGCTCGTACCCCGAGTAGACGCCCCACGTGGGCGAACAGAGCGCGGCGAGGACGGCGCGGATCTTGAACGCGGGCACGCCCCCGTGCTGCAGGTACTCGTGCAGGATGTCCGGAGTGTTCACGAACAGGTTCGGCCGCAGGTAGTGCGAGGTCTCGGTGGACAGCTCCGACAGGTAGCTCTCCACGTCCTGCTTGGAGTTCTTCCAGGTGAAGTACGTGTACGACTGGTGATACCCGATCTTCGCCAGCATCTGGAGCATGGGCGGCCTGGTGAACGCCTCGGCCAGGAAGATCACGTCGGGGTCGGTCGTGTGGATGTCGGCCAGCAGCCGCTCCCAGAACGCCACCGGCTTGGTGTGCGGGTTGTCCACCCGGAAGATCCGCACCCCGTGGTCCATCCAGTGCCGCAGCACCCGCTTGACCTCGGTGTAGATGCCCTGGGGATCCTTGTCGAAGTTGAGCGGGAAGATGTCCTGGTATTTCTTGGGCGGGTTCTCCGCGTACGCGATCGTGCCGTCGGCCCGGATCGTGAACCACTCCGGGTGCTCCTTGACCCACGGGTGGTCGGGGGCGCACTGCAACGCGAAGTCGAGCGCCACCTCCATCCCCAGCTCCCGGGTGCGGCCGACGAACTCGTCGAAGTCCTCGATGGTGCCGAGGTCGGGGTGGATCGCGTCGTGGCCGCCGTCCTCTGAGCCGATGGCCCAGGGGGAGCCCGGGTCGTCGGGCTCGGGGGTCAGCGTGTTGTTGCGGCCCTTGCGGAAGGTGTGGCCGATCGGGTGGATCGGGGGCAGGTAGACGACGTCGAAGCCCATGCGGGCGACGGCGGGCAGGCGCTTGGCAGCGGTCTGGAAATTTCCGGACTTGCTGATGCCGGCGGCGTCCACGATCGCGCCCTCGGACCGGGGGAAGAACTCGTACCACGAGCCATACAGGGCCCGGCGCCGTTCCACCCTGATCCGCTGCAGCTTGGACCGGGTCACCAGGTCGCGCAGCGGGTGGGCGGCCAGGAGCGCGGCGGTCTCCGGCAACTGGGCGATCGACAGCCGCGCCCGGGGGTCGAGGTCCTCGTCGCGCAGGGTCGCCGAGACCGACAGCAACGCCACCCGGTGTCCGCACGGGCTCTCGCCGGGCGCGCCCGCCGCCGGCGTGTCGTCGGCCGCGGCCAAGGCGGTGGCTGAGGCGGGGGCTGAGGCGGTGGCCGTGGCCGAGGTGGTGCGGGCGGGGCGCAGCGGGTGGGGGCAGTCGGCCGGCCGTACGGCGCGGGCGGCGCGCTCGAACAGGCGCGCGCCCTCCTCGCACATCAGGTCGCTGTCCATCCCGCGCGGGATCTTGATCCCCGCGTCGTGCAGCCACGTCGCGATCGGATCGCTCCACGCCTCCACGCGGAACTGCCAGTCGCCCTCGTCGGCCAAGGTGACCGGCACCGCCCAGCGATCGGTCCCCTTGCCCTGTTCGAGCATGGGTCTCAGCCGCCCGCGCAGGCCGTCGGGCGAGGTGAGCACGACCCCGGCCGCCACGGCGTCGTGTCCCTCCCGGAACACGGTGGCGGAGATCTCGAAGGTCTCACCAGCGACCGACTTCGCGGGCCACTGCCCGCATCCGACGACAGGCTGGATGTCCGTGATGGGAATTCGTCCGATCATCGCTTCCGTTCTCATGGCTCGGTCCGCGTAGAGCTGGTACGTGGCAGGAACGATCCTTGCATCTCGATGCGGGAGGCGGCGGAAGCCACCCGAGTGTGTCCCCGGGACAGCCATATGGGGGAGTTGCCCCAATAGTCCCGCTTCATGCTTCTGGTCGGAAGGGGGTTTGAAGGGGTATGCGCCTGGTGAAGGACTCAGAGGTCCCGATCACCTCGTGCTCGCCCCTTCGACGCCCTAGGGTTCCCAACGTGAGAGCTATCCGCAGGTTCACCGTCCGCACCGTCCTGCCCGCGGAGCTGGCCGCACTCGGCGAGCTCGTCCACAATCTCCGCTGGTCATGGCACCCGGAGACGACGGACCTGTTCGCCGAGGTCGACCCTCAGCTGTGGCGTCAGGTCGGGCACGATCCCGTCGCCCTGCTGGGCGCCGTCGACCCCGCCAGGCTGCGCGAGCTGGCCGCCGACCGCCGTTTCCTGCGCCGTCTGGCCGACGCCGCCGATGATCTGCGCGAGTACATGACCGCGCCGAGGTGGTACCAGACACTCTCCGACGCGCCACGCGCCGTCGCCTACTTTTCTCCCGAGTACGGCATAGCCGCGGCCCTGCCCCAATACTCCGGCGGCCTCGGCATCCTGGCGGGCGACCACCTGAAGGCCGCCAGCGACCTGGGCGTGCCCATCCTGGCCGTCGGCCTGCTCTACCGCCACGGCTACTTCACCCAGTCGCTGTCCGCCGAGGGCTGGCAGCTGGAGCACTACCCATCGCTCGACCCGGGCGGCCTGCCGCTGACCCTGCTCAAGGACGTCCACGTCCGCGTCGGCCTGCCCGGCGAGCGTACCCTCCACGCCCAGGTCTGGGCCGCCCAGGTGGGCCGGGTGCCGCTGCTGCTGCTGGACTCCGACGTGGCCGAGAACGACGCCGCCGCCCGCGACGTCACCGACCGCCTCTACGGCGGCGGCACCGACCACCGCCTCATGCAGGAACTCCTGCTCGGCATCGGCGGCGTACGCGCCATCCGGGCCTACTGCGAGAGCACCGGCCACCCCGAGCCCGAGGTCTTCCACACGAACGAGGGCCACGCCGGCTTCCTCGGCCTGGAGCGCATCCGCGAGCTGACCGAGGCCAGGCTGAGCTTCGACGAGGCCCTGGAGGCGGTACGCGCCGGCACCGTCTTCACCACCCACACCCCGGTCCCCGCGGGCATCGACCGCTTCCCCGTCGAGATGATCGAGCGGCAGTTCGGCGGCGACAACTCCTGGCCGACGGTTCCCGTCGACCGCATCCTGGCGCTCGGCGAGGAGGCCGAGCCCGACCGCTTCAACATGGCGATCATGGGCATGCGGCTGGCCCAGCGCGTCAACGGCGTCTCCGAGCTCCACGGCGAGGTCAGCAGGGAGATGTTCCACACCCTGTGGCCGGGCTTCGACCTCGACGAGATCCCGATCGGCTCGATCACCAACGGCGTGCACGCGCCGACCTGGGTGGGCCGCGAGCTCATGGAACTCGCAGGCCGCGAGCTGCCGACGCTGATCGAGCGGGCCCAGGGCTGGGAGGGCGTTCAGAAGATCCCGGACTCGGAGATCTGGTCGATCCGCGGCATCCTGCGCCGCCGCCTGGTCGAGGGCGCCCGCGAACGGCTGCGCGCCTCCTGGCGGGCCCGCGGCTCCTCAGACGCCGAGCTCGGCTGGATCGACGAGGCGCTCGACCCCGACGTGCTGACCATCGGCTTCGCCCGCCGGGTGCCGTCCTACAAGCGGCTGACGCTCATGCTCTCCGACGTCGAGCGGTTGAAGACCCTGCTGCTCGACCCGGACAAGCCCGTGCAGATCCTGATCGCGGGCAAGGCGCACCCTGCCGACGAGGGCGGCAAGAAGCTCATCCAGCAGATCGTGACCTTCGCCGACGCCGAGGACGTGCGCCATCGCATCGTCTTCCTGCCCGACTACGACATGGCACTCGGCCAGCTGCTCGTCCAGGGCTGTGACGTCTGGCTGAACAACCCGCTGCGCCCGCTGGAGGCCAGCGGCACCTCGGGCATGAAGTCGGCGCTGAACGGCGGGCTCAACCTGTCGATCCGCGACGGCTGGTGGGACGAGTGGTACGACGGCACCAACGGCTGGGCCATCCCCACCGCAGACGGCGTCACCGACCCCGACCGTCGCGACGAACTGGAGGCGGCCGGCCTCTACGACCTCATCGAGCACCAGGTCGCCGACCGCTTCTACGACCGCTCGCCCGAGGGCCTGCCCAGGCGCTGGCTGGAGATGGTCAAGCACACGCTCGCCTCGCTGGGCCCGAAGGTGCTGGCCGGCCGCATGCTGCGCGACTACGTCGTCGGCCTGTACGCGCCCGCCGCCGCCTCGGCCCGCGCCCTGTCGGCCGACGGATACGCGCCGGCCAAGTCGTTCGCCGCCTGGCGGCTGCGGGTGACACGGGCCTGGCCGGGGGTCAGGGTCGAGCACGTGGAGGCGTCCGGAGTCGGCGACACGCCCGAGGTGGGCGCCGCGCTGGAACTGCGCGCCACGATCGCGCTGGGCGACCTCGACCCCTCCGACGTCCTGGTGGAGGCGGCCTACGGCAGGGTCGGCCCGCACGACGAGCTGATCCACCCCGGCTACCTGGAGCTCACGCTCGACGGGCACCCGGGCGACGACGGCCGCGCCCACTACACGGGCACGATCCCGCTCGACAACACCGGCGCCTTCGGCTACACGGTCCGCGTGGTGCCCTCGCATCCGCTGGCGGTGGCGCGGGCCGAACTCGGGCTCATCGCCGTACCCGAGGAACCTGCGGGTATGACGAACGGCACACTGCGCTGACATTGGCCCCATAATCGTTTTTGTGGACGACAGTCGCGACGGCATGCGTGCCGACACCCTGGTGGCCACGGTCCGAGGTGTGCTGCCGTCGCTGACGCCCGCCGCCCAGACCGTGGCAAGGCTGATCCTGGAGGATCCCGCGACCGTGGCGCGCAGCACGATCACCGAGCTGTCGGCCGCTTCCGGCACCAGCGAGGCCACGATCGTGCGGACCGCCCGGCTGCTCGGATTCGCCGGATACCCGCAGCTGCGGCTGGCGCTGGCCGCCGCCGCAGCCCAGCCGGACCGGCTGGTGCCCGGCGACCTGGCCCCCGACGATCCGCTGTCGGAGGTCATCCACAAGGTCGCCAGGGCCGAGTCCGAGGCGATCAACGACACCGTGGCTCAGCTGACCTCCGAGCGGCTGGGCCTGGTCGTCGACGCGATCGTCGGCGCCCGCCGGGTGGACGCCTACGGGGTCGGCGCCTCCGGCCTCGTGGCCATGGACATGGCGCAGAAGCTGCTGCGCATCGGCATGTCCAGCCACGCCTTCCAGGACGCCCACCTCGCGCTGACCAGCGCCGTCCTGCTCAAGCCCGGCGACGTCGCGATCGGCATCAGCACCTCGGGGGAGACGCCCGACGTGCTGGAGCCGCTGGGCCGGGCGGGCGAGGCCGGGGCCACCACGGTCGCGATCACCAACAACCCGCGCTCGTCCATCGCGGAGCTGGCCGAGCACGTGCTGATCTCCGCCGGGCGGGAGACCGAGTTCCGTCCCGCCGCGATGGCCAGCCGCATCAGCCAGCTTGTCATGGTCGACTGCGTGTTCGTGGGCGTGGCCCAGCGCACGTTCGACTCCTCGCAGGAGGCGCTGCAGAGCACCCGGCAGGCGGTCGCGGAGTTCGTCAAGAAGCGTTAACCGGCGCTGCTGAGGTCGAGGCGGGCCAGCTCGCGGCGGTTGCCCACTCCCAGCTTCGGATAGGCCTTGTACAGGTGGTGCTCCACCGTGCGCTTGCTCAGGAACAGCTGGGCGGCGATCTCCCGGCTGCTGTGACCCTCGGCGGCCAGCCTCACCACCTGGAGTTCCTGGGCGGTCAGGCGGTCGCGCGGGTTGGCCGCGGTCGCCTCGGCCGCCGGGACGTTGTCGCCGGTCGCCCGGAGCTCGGCGCGGGCCCGCTCGGCCCAGGGGGTGGCGCGGAGCCGTTCGAAGATCTCCAGCGCGGAGCGGAGCGGTGCGCGGGCCTCACTGCGCCGCCTGGCCCGCCGCAGCCACTCGCCGTAGAGCAACTCGGTCCGCGCCCGCTCGAACGGCCTTCCCGCCCCTTCCCGATGCAGCTGTACGGCCCGCAAAAACAACCCCTCAACCCCGGCACCATCCCCAGCCCCGGCAGCCTCCCCACCCTCAGACCCGGCCCCGGCACCGCTCCCGGCCTCGGCTCCGCCCTCGACACCCTTCGCGGCTCCGGCTCCGGCTCCGGTCCCGGTCCCGGTCCCGGCCCTGAGCCCGGCACCCGTGTCGGTCCCGGCTTCGGAGTCGGTCATCCCCGATCCGGTCATCCCCGATCCCGTCATCCCGGATCGGGTTGCCCCCGATCGGGTTGCGCCTGAGGTGGTTACAGCGGAGGTGGTCAGCCCTGTGGGGGTTGTCGGGTCTGAGGGGGTTGTCGCGGAGGTGGTCAGGGTGGGGTCGGTGGTTAGGGCTTGGCTTCTGGCGGCGACTGCCAGGGCCCAGGGCTGGCCGGTGGCCTCGGCCCAGGCGGTGAAGCGGCGCAACGGGGCCTGGGCGCGGTCGGGGCGGCCGAGCCGTGCCGCGGCCTCGACCTGGTCGGCGGCGGCGGTGATGAGGTCGAGGCCGTTCGCGCCCGGCCCGCGCCAGGCGGTCTCCACCCGGGACAGGGCCGACTCGTAGTCGCCGAGGCCCAGGTCGAGGAGGCTGAGGGTGATGGCGGTGCCGGCGTGTTCGTCGTCGGGCGCCTGGGCGGCGAGGTCGCGGCAGGTGTCGGCGTCGCCCTCGATGGCGGCGATCCGGGCGGGCACCGCCTTCAGCCAGGGCAGGTCCTGGGGCAGCCCGGTGTCCCTGATGATCTCCGCCGCCTCGGCCACGGCCATCTCGGCCTCGCGGTGCAGCCCGGCGCGTACCTGTGTCTCGGCGAGCACCCGCAGCGCCTCGGGGAGGGCGCCGACGAGGCCGCGCTCGCGGCAGCGGGCCACCTCGGCGGCGGCTAGCGCGAGCGTGGCGGCGTCGTCGCCGACGATCACGCCGGTGTACATGGCCTCGGCGGTCCTGTCGGCCGCCGGTTCGGCGAGGAACCCGGCCAGCTGGGGCAGTCCGCCGGCGTAGTCCTCGTCCATGAGCCGCGCCAGCCCGTACACCACGGGGTCGGGTCGGCCGAGCTCGCGCAGGCTCGCGGCGGCGGTGCGGACCGCGGCGGACTCGCACGAGAACCACGCGTACGTCGCGCCCGCGCGCAGCATCTCGGCCGCGCGGTCCGTCTCGGCCTGCCCGGCCCGCTCCATCAGCAGGTGTACGGCCCGCCCCCGCTCACCCAGCTCGAACAACGCGGCGGCGCGCACCTGGGCCAGCTCTGCCGGACCCGTGCCATGGGCGGTCCTGGCCAGTTCCTCGGCCTGTTCGGACAGCTCGGCCGCCTGGGCGGGGTGCCCGGCGCTGAGCGCGGCGTCGGCGGCCTGGCCGAGGTGCGCGATCTGGGCGGCGTCGCCGGGCGACAGGCGGGCGGCCTGGCGGTAGAGGCGGACGGCGGCGGAGTACGCGCCGCGCCCGAGTGCCCGTTCGGCGGCGTCGGCCACCTCGGCGGCGACGTCCTCGTCGGGCGTGGTGGTGGCGGCCGACAGGTGGTGGACCCGGCAGTCGGCGGTGACGCTCGCCTGGGCCAGCGCGCGGTGAACCTCGACCCGGCGGGCCATCGGCGTGCCCTGGTAGGCGGCGGTGGCGATCAGCGGGTGCCGGAAGGCGAGCGTGTCGTCGATCACCTGCACCAGCCCGGCGCGTTCGGCCGCCTCCAGGTCCTCAAGGCCGACGCCCAGCGCCTTACCGGCGTTCACCAGCATCGGCAGGTCGCCGCGCCCCTCGGCGGCGGCGATGAGCATCATGCGCCGCGTACGGTCGGGCAGGTTCACGATCTGGGCGCGGAAGGAGCCGAGCACCCGGTCGGCCACGCGCAGGTGGACCGACGCGGCGGGCCTGCCGCGCTGGGCGGCGGCGAACTCGATCAGCGCCAGCGGGTTGCCCTCCGACTCGTCGATCACGTGCCGGCGCATCGCGGCGGCCAGGCCGTGCTCGGTGAGCAGTTCGGCCGCGCTGGCGGTGTCGAGCCGGGACGGCCGCACCTCGGCCAGCCCGGCGGCGGCGAAGCCGTCCTCCCGGGTGGCGAACACCAGAGCAACGCCCTCGGCGGCCAGGCGCCTGGCCGCGAACAGCAGCGCCTCGGCGCTGGCCTGGTCGAGCCACTGGGCGTCGTCCACCAGGCACAGCAGCGGCTCGTCCTCGGCCAGGTCGGCGAGCAGGCTCAGGGTCGCCAGCCCGGTCAGGAACCGGTCGGCGGTCGGCGCGGCGACGCCGTTCAGCACGGCCTTCAGCACGTCCGCCTGTGGGGCGGGCAGCCGGTCGAGGCGGTCGCGTACCGGCCACATCAGGCGGGCCAGCGCGGCCAGTGGGATGTCGGCTTCCTGCTCGATCCCGGTCACGCGCAGCACGCGGATCCCGGCCGCCTCGCGTTCCGCCCAGGCCAGGAGCGCGGTCTTGCCGATGCCGGGCTCGCCGCGGATCACCAGCGCGCCGCTGCGTCCGTCGCGTGCCCGCGCGATCAGTTCCGCGAGCCCGGTCTGCTCGGTGGTCCTGCCGTAGAGCACGCGTCCTCCTAAGTACACGGACCAGTAAACCGTACGGATTCGTCGGTGATTCCGCCGCTCGTACTGTCGTGGCCGGCACTGTTGACGCAGGAAGAGGTTGTGATGAACGAGTTGTTCGAGCCGGTGACCGTGGGAAGGCTGGAGCTGCCCAACCGGCTGTTCATGTCCCCGATGACCCGCAGCCGGGCCGCTGAGGGCGCGGTGCCCACCGAGCTGGCCGTCGAGTATTACGCGCAGCGCGCCGCCGCCGGTTTGATCATCTCGGAGGGCACGCAGCCCTCGGTGATCGGCCAGGGCTACATCGACACCCCGGGGTTGCACTCCGAGGAGCAGATCGCGGGCTGGCGCAAGGTCACCGACGCCGTGCACGCCCGCGGCGGCCGGATGTTCGCCCAGCTGATGCACTCGGGCCGGGTCGGGCACCCGTGGCTCTACCCCGACGGCGCGCTGCCGCACGGCCCGTCGGCGATCCCGTCGGGTGAGCGGCTCTACACCCCCGAGGGCATGCTGGAGCACCCGGCGCCCAAGGAGATGACGCTCGCCGACATCGCCGCCACCGTGGACGACTTCGTCGCCGCCGCCCGCAACGCCCTCGCCGCCGGGTTCGACGGGGTCGAGCTGCACGGGGCGAACGGCTACCTCATCCACCAGTTCCTGTGCGGCAGCGCCAACGCCCGCACCGACGCGTACGGCGGCAGCGTGGACAACCGCATCCGCCTGGCCACCGAGGTCGCCCAGGCGGTCGGTGACGCCGTCGGGCCGGAGCGGGTCGGCTTCCGCGTCTCCCCGCGCAACCCCAGCAACGGCATCAGCGAGCGGGACCCCGACGAGCTCTACCCGGCGCTGGCGCGCGCCCTTTCCCGGTACGGCCTGGCCTACCTGCACATCATGGAGTGGGACAGGGAGCTGACCAGGGTCATCAGGGCCGCGTGGCCGGGGACGCTGATCCTGAACCCGAAGGCCGAGCCCGGCGCCCCGTCCGGCACTCCTGAGCAGGCGGCGGCGGTGCTGCGCGAAGGGCTGGCCGACGCGGTCACGCTCGGGTCGTACTGGCTGGCCAACCCCGATCTGCCGGCCCGGATCAGGGCGGGCGGGCCGTACAACGTGGCCGACCCGGCCACGTTCTACGGCGGCGACCACCGCGGCTACACCGACTATCCCGCGCTGGTCGGGTGAGGGTGAGAGGCGGGGCGGCCCGGCCGCCCCGCCCCGGTGATCAGGCCCAGGACAGCGTGACGTCGCCGGCCTTGACGAACATCACGCGGTGCCCGAACTGGATCTGGTAGTAGAGCGTCTTGCCGCGTACCACCTTGTGGGTGGAGGGGTCGATGGTGACCGCGCGGTAGTACTCGCCGAACTGGGCGCCGCCGAACGAGTACTTCTCACCGGCGGAGAACGTGTACATCAGCGGCGTGATCGGCTGGTACGGGATGTCGGCCGGGTAGGCCTCCTGCTCCGGGTAGGCCCTGCCGTACACGGGGACGGTCGCGAGGCCCTTCTTGGGTGTGACGACGAACCCCATGGACGGGATCGCGGTCGGGCTGGAGGCCGGGTTGTGGAACCAGGCCTTCTGCCCGAGGTACCAGATGGCGGTCCACTCGCCCTGGCGGTCGGCCACGGCGTAGCGCTGGCCGGTGACGGCGCGGGCGCTGTGGTCGTAGACGCTGAAGATGGACCGTCCCGCGCCGCGCTTGCCGATGTCGTCCACGAGCGGCCCGTCGGCGCGCGGCTCCTTGCGCAGCCAGACGGTGGCGGCGCTGGTGGGCGGGCAGTCGAGTTCGGGCTGCTTGCGGTCGCAGCCGTAGAAGTACGGCTTGTTGGTGGCGAAGTCCGGCTTGATCATGACCGTGCCGGCGTTCGGGCCGCCGAAGGGGTGGAACGGCGCGCCGATCAGCTTGAAGTAGCGGTCCCAGTCCCAGAAGGGCCCGGGGTCCTCGTGCATGCCGCGCACGGTCGTCGGCAGGGTGCCGGGCACGTTGTCGTGGCCGAGGATGTGCGCGCGGTCGAGCGGGACGCCGTGCCTGAGGGCGAGGTACCGGACCAGCTTGGCGGAGGTGCGGTACATGGCCTCGGTGTACCAGGAGCCGCGCTCGGCGAGGAAGCCCTCGTGCTCCAGGCCGATGGACTTGGCGTTGACGTACCAGTTTCCGGCCTGCCAGCCGACGTCCTTGGTCTTGATGTGCTGGGCGATGTGCCCGTCGTTGGAGCGCAGCGAGTAGTGCCAGCTGGCCGCGCGGGCCGGGTTCAGCAGCAGGTCGATGGAGGGCCGCCAGTACCCCTCCATGTCGTGGATGATGATGTAGTCGACCTTCTGGTTGAAGGGCCGGTTCGAGGTGTCGAAGTTGCCGTAGTTGCCGTTGGGCAGTTCGGCCTGCTTGGCCGGGATCCACTCGCAGGAGATCGTGGACGGGCACTCGACGCCGTCGCGGCGCGGGGGCTTGAGGCCGAGCTTGTCGAGCCACTCCTTGATCGCCCCGAGTCCGGGCACACCGGGCAGCCTGACCTGCTGGCCGTCGTCGGTGGTGCGCTCGGCGCCCTGCTTGATCGTGGTGTAGACCTCGTCGGCGAAGAACTGGGCGGCTTCCTTCTCGGCCGCGCCCGAGTATCTGGCGACGGCGCCGTACCACTGGGCCGGGTCGTCGCTGAGCGGGGCCCCGAGCGCCTTCTGGTAGGAGGCGAGCAGCGCCGCGCCGCCGCGGATGTTGGCGGCCGGGTCGGTGCGCAGCTTCTCGTGGGTCTCGCCGGTCAGCTCGGCGGCCTTCTCCATGGTCCGCAGCGACTCGGGGATCTCGGCCGGGGCGGGCGGCGCCTCCTCGCGCGGGGGAAGGGGCCTGCTGTCGTCGCCGCGCGGGTCCTCCTCGCCCTCCTCATGGTGGTTGGAGCCGGTGTAGGCGGCGGCGTCCGTCAGGTGCATAGGGCCGAATCCGGCGTCGCTGCTGGGCCGGCCGGTGTTGGCGTCCCAGCGCGACTCCAGGTACGAGACGCCGAGCAGCACGCTCGCCGGCACCTGGAACTCCTCGGCCGCCGCGGCGAAAGCCTGCTGCCGGTCGGCGGGTTCGTCGGCGTGGGCCGCCGGAATGTTGAGTAACGGGAGCAAGGCGACGATCGCCAAGGCTCTGCGCATTCACTGCTCCTTGGACTGGGGGGCTTCAGGTGGAGTCAGCGTCTCAACATTTTCCTTCTCGGGCGAGAGCTTTGCGAAGGAATTTTTCACTAGTTAACGTCTCATAGGCTGATCCGCTGCGACGAGTGCGGATCTGGTGATCCGCGGAGCGGGCCCGGCGGGGCTGGCCGCCGGCACCCCTGTCACCCGCGTCTCCGAGCCCGCCAACCACCGCGTCAGCGCCGCCGATCCGGCCGATCGCAGCGTGCTGTGCTTCGAGATCCCCTGCCAGGTGGGCGACGAGATCTGGACCGGCGGCTGGGACGGCGCCGCCTGGTCGGCGGCGCGCGCCCGATGCGCCCGGCACGTCGTGGAGGACTGATCAGCCCTCGACCGCCGCCTCCAGGCCCTTCACGTCGATCTTCCGCATCTTGAACATGGCCTGCATCGCCCGCTCCGCCCTGGCCGGGTCGGGGTCGCTGAGCAGGCGCGGCAGCGCGTTCGGGATGATCTGCCAGGACACCCCGAACTTGTCCTTGAGCCAGCCGCACTGGCCCTCGGCGCCGCCGTCCTCCAGCAGCCTGCCCCAGAGCTCGTCGACCTCTTCCTGGGTCTCGCAGTCGACGTAGAGCGAGATCGCCTCGTTGAACGTGAACTGCGGGCCGCCGTTGAGCGCGAGGAAGCGCTGGCCTTCGAGCTCGAAGGTCACGATCATCGGCGTGACGTCGACGATCCGGGAGTTCTTGAAGATCGAGACGTAGTGGTTCGCGGCCTCTTCTGCCTGGTTGTTGAACCAGAAGTAAGGGGTGATCTTCTGCATGACGTGCTCCTCTCGTGTGTCTGTATAGTCGCCAATCGGAAGTAGCTCCAGGTAGTGCCGCATTCACCGATCCCGTGTGAAGGGTTCACAGTGATCCGTGTGCTGATCGCAGAGGACGTCCGCATCCTCAGGGAGACGCTCACCGCCGTCCTCGCGCTGGAGGACGACCTCGAGGTGGTGGTCGCCGTGGAGCGCGGCGACCAGATCGTCCCCGCGGCCATGACCCACAGCCCCGACGTCGCGGTCATCGACATCGACCTGCCCGAGCTGGACGGCCTCACGGCCGCCGCCGAACTGCGCGAGAAACTGCCGTCCTGCGCCGCGCTGGTCCTGACCGGGCTGGCCAAGCCCGGTTACCTGCGCCGCGCGATGGCCTCGGGCGTCAGCGGCTTCCTGCTCAAGCACTCGCCCACCGGCGACCTCATCGACGCCATCCGCAAGGTGCGGGCGGGCGAGCAGGTGGTCGACCCGCAGCTCGCGCTCGCCGCGCTGCGCAAGGTCGAAAACCCCCTGGCCGCGCGGGAGGTCGACGTGCTGCGTCAGGCCGCCACCGGCGCCGAGCCCGACGAGATCGCGGTACGGCTGTCGCTCAGCCGAGGCACGGTGCGCAACTACCTGTCGTCAGCCGTCATGAAGCTCAACGCGCGTAACCGGGTGGACGCGATCAGAATCGCCGCCGACGAGGGCTGGATCTAGCGGCAGCGCCGCCGCCAGCGCGAACGTGTCCGGCCCGGTCTCGACCGACAGCTGCCCGCCCAGGATTTCGACCCGTTCGCGCAGGTTGCCGAGTCCCGATCCCGGCTCGTGGGCCGGTGCGCGTACCCCGTCGTTGGCCAGGCGCAGCCCGACCGTGTCCGCGTCGACCGCGAGCACGAGCGTGCCGTGGCGGGCGTCGCTGTGCCGCAGCACGTTCGTCACCGCCTCGCGCAGCACGGTCGCCAGCACGGCGTCGTGCGTGTCCGGCAGGCGCTCGGCGGAGACGTCCGCGATCAGCTCGACGCCCGCGGCGGCCAGCACCGAGCGGGCGGAGGCGATCTCGTCGGCCAGCGCGATCGTGCCGTAGCCGGAGGCGACCGAGTCGATGTCGGACAGCACCTGGCGGGCGGCGTCGAGACCGTCGGACAGCTCCCGCCTGGCCGCCACGGGGTCGCGGCCCAGCAGCCGCACGGCCAGTTCGGCCTTCAGCACCACCACGGACAGGCCGTAGCCGAGCAGGTCGTGCAGGTCGCGGGCGAAGCGCAGCCGCTCGCGCGCCACCTCCACCCTGGCCAGTTCCATCCGGGCCTCGTGGATCTGGGCGGCCAGCCGCGCCATGCGCCACACCGCGTAGACGATCAGCGCCCGCTCGGCGATGTAGACCAGGCCATAGGCGGTGTCGAGCGCGTTGTCGGCCCAGCCGGTGATCGCCGAGTGGAAGTAGAGGTCGCCGAGCATCGCCGCCCCCGCGACCGCCCACCGGAGGCGTCCCGGCACCAGCGCCAGCGCCGCGCCCGGCAGGTACGCCGCCACGTACCAGAGCTTCGGCCCCAGAGCCAGGCTCGGCAGATAGGTGACCAGCACCAGCCCCGCCAGCACCCACGGCCAGTACCGGTCGGTACGCAGGCACGCCCGCAGATGCAGCCCGACCAGCAACACCAGTGACGCCCCGAACAACGCCAGCAGGCCCGGCGGCGGTGTAGCCAGCGCCACCTGCCGCAGCTCCCGCGGCACGATCATGAGCAGGATCGTCGCCACCACCAGCACCGACGCCACCCGGATGGTCAGGTCGGCGGCCACCGGACGGCTGCGCGCCGCCTCGCGGGTGGTGTGCGAGACCGACCTGACCTCGGTCAGGGCCAGCCTGGCCGTGCTCAGCCCCGTGTCGAGCTCGTGCCGGGCGCGCTCCTGGTCCTCGGCGGCCAGTACGGCCTCGCCATGCCTGACCACCTGCTCCAGCCCGGCGCCGACCCGTTCGTTGAGCTCCTCGGCGAAGGCCAGCCGTTCCCTGGCCACGACGGCCGCGGCCAGTCCCGCCTGGGTGCCGCGCAGGTCGGCGATCAGGTCGGTCAGCCGGACCACGCCGTACAGGGCGATGCCCACGAACGCGGTCTGGCCGATCGCCACGTACAGGCCCTCGCTCACCGCCGGGCGCACGGTCAGCGTGGAGGCGAACTGGGCCGCCAGCACCAGCGCGAACCCGCCCCACTTCGGCCACGGCCGCCGGAACAGCAACAGCATGGCGGCGGCCAGGAAACCGGTGTTGCCGTACCAGGTGGCGGGGAACAGCAGCAGGCCGGCGCCGGTCAGCACCACCTGGACGGCCAGCGTCCACGGCCAGCCGGCGGGTCTGCGGCCGTCGGCGCGCCGTACGCAGTTGCGCAGGTGCAGCGCGAACAGGACGGCGAGCAGGGCATAGGCCAGCGCCTTCATCGGCGCCGGGTCCTTGGAGTACACGATGCCGATGACCCCGCCGAAGGCGAAGCCCGCGCTGACCCCGACCGCGACGAGCCGGGCCAGGCGTAACGCCGGTGCGTTCATGGGGCCGCAGGGTAGAGGCCTCAGGTCACGTATTGAGCTCGCGATGCACGGCGGGGATCACGACACGTGGACCGCCGCCCAGGCCTGGCCGCCGGGCGACCCGGGCAGCACGCGGATCCAGGACCACGAGCGCAGGGCGAAGGCGGCGCGGCCGGGTGGAACGGGTGGAGTTCTCCGGCCACGACGCCGCCGTCACCGTGATGCTGCCGGGTGACCCGGGCGCGGGCGAGGGGAGAGGCGGTCTACCGCGTCGGCGACAGCGTGGAAGGGGCGGTTCTCTTCTTCGCAGAGTGATTCCGGTAGCGTGCCTGGCATGGGTGAGTTCGTGCGTGTCGAGGTGGCCGACCGGATCGCGACGATCAGACTCGATCGTCCAAAGATGAACGCCCTCAACGGGCAGGTACAACAGGAGATCGGCGAGGCGGCCCGCCTGGTCGACGCCGACCCCGTGGTGCAGGCCGTGATCCTTTACGGCGGCGAGCGCGTCTTCGCCGCCGGAGCCGACATCAAAGAAATGGCCGACATGTCCTACGCCGACATGTCCGCCCACTCCCGTACCCTCCAGGACTGCTTCACCGCAGTGGCCCGAATCGGCAAGCCGGTGATCGCCGCGATCACCGGATACGCCCTGGGCGGCGGATGCGAGCTGGCTCTGTGCGCGGACTTCAGAGTCGCCGGAGAAAGCGCCAAACTGGGCCAGCCCGAAATCTTGCTCGGCATCATCCCCGGCGCGGGCGGCACCCAGCGCCTGCCGAGACTGGTGGGCCCGTCCAAGGCCAAGGACCTGATCTTCAGCGGCCGCCACGTGACCGCCGAGGAGGCGCTGTCGATCGGCCTGGTGGACAAGGTGGTCGCCGACGACCAGGTGTACACGGCGGCACTGGAATGGGCCTCAACCTTCGCGGCCGGCCCCACAATCGCGCTGCGAGCCGCGAAGCAGGCCGTGGACCAGGGCCTGGAGGTAGACCTCGACACCGGCCTGGAGATCGAGCGCCTGCAGTTCTCCGGCCTGTTCGCGACCGAGGACGCCAAGGTCGGCATGCGCGCCTTCGCCGAAAAGACCAAACCCAAGTTCACCGGCAACTGACCACATGCTCCTACGCCGACTCGCTCAGGAGCGCGCTGTTCTGACGTCACGTCAAAGGAGGCGAAGAGATCTCGGTGGGGCGGCGGCAGTGGTAGACGAAGGCCGGGGGCAGGTTGGCCCAGATGGTCCGGCCCACCACCACTTCTTCGAAGGACGCCTCCAGGGATCGGCGTAGCCTGCGTGCCGGGGCGGCCCAGCGCAGGTGTGCGTACGCGAACGTGGTGAAAGCGCCCTCCCGGGAGAGTGAGCCGACCACGGCGGCCAGGACGTCGCGCTGCTTGGCCGGGGGGAACGCGGCCCACGGCAGCCCGCTGACGATCACGTCGGCGGGCAGGTGACCGCGCCGGGCCAGCACGTCGGGCAGGTGCTGGGCGCTGACGGCCACGACGTCCACGCCGGGGAAGCGGGCGGCCAGCCGGCGGGCGAACTGTTCGTTGCTCTCCACCGCGATGTGGTGGCCGCGGCCGTCGAGCAGCCGCTGGATCACTCGGGTGAACGCGCCGGTTCCCGCGCCGAGTTCGACGACGATCGGGTCGCCGGTGTGCGGGATCGGGGTGGTGATGGCGTGGGCCAGGGCGGCGCTGCTCGGTGTCACGGCGCCGACCGTCATCGGGTGCCGGGCGAACTCCAGCAGAAACGAGATGCGGCTGTGGCCTGCGGGTCCGCTGTTCACCCGTCCACTGTGCCAGAAAGCGGCGATGGCCTGGGAAGACATGATTTCCCCAGAGGAGCGTGTCCTTGCTGGAGCGCTCGGCGGGGGTGACGATGGCTCCTCAATCCGACAAAACGGAATATGGGGAGTATTCCCCAGTAACTCGGGAATTCTGACGTGGGGAGAATTGGCGCACGACGCCAAAGGTGCCATGGCCTTTCCCCGGGGGAGCCGGGGGTTGGAAAATGGACGAAGCGATCGAGCTGCGGGTCAACGGTGTCCGGCACGAGTTGTCGGTCGATACGCGCGTCACGCTGCTGGACGCCCTCCGGGAACATCTCGATCTCGCGGGCACCAAAAGGGCTGTGACCAGGGGCAGTGCGGCGCCTTCGACTGCGGCCGGGTGCTCAACCCGACCACCGCCCGCAGCCAGATGATCGGCGGCATGATCATGGCCACCGGCGCCGCCCTGCTGGAGGCTGGCGTCGTGGACGCCCGCCTGGGCCGCCTGGCCAACCCGAACCTGGCCGAGTACATGCTGCCGGTGAACGCCGACATCCCCGACATCGACGTTCTGTTCGTCAACGAACCCGACCCGTACTCCAAC
The DNA here is from genome assembly GCF_014203235.1 of Nonomuraea endophytica. Taxonomy (GTDB): domain Bacteria; phylum Actinomycetota; class Actinomycetes; order Streptosporangiales; family Streptosporangiaceae; genus Nonomuraea; species Nonomuraea endophytica. Next base: position 186,746 of record NZ_JACHIN010000017.1, read on the forward strand.
CCGCTCGGCTCCCGAGGCATCGGCGAGATGAGCATGACCGGCACCATCGCGGCCATCGCCAACGCCGTCCACCACGCCACCGGCGAACGTGTGCGCGACCTGCCGATCCTGATACGGGTTCAGCGCACCGACCTGATCGGAAGGACGGCGATGGCGCCGAGCGCGGCGATGGCGGCGACCGCCAGGTAGAGGGCGCCGTAGCCGCCGAACGCGGTGACGATGGTCCCGGCGGCCACGGGGGCGATGGTGGTGGGCAGGGTGGCGGCGATGTTGATGACGCCGAGGTCCTTGGCGTAGTCGTCCTTGCGGGGGAGCACCTCGGAGACCAGCGCCATGTCGACGGAGATGAACGTGCCGAACCCGATCGTCAGGACGACCGCGGAGACGATCAGCCCGGTCACGGTGGGCCAGAGCACGGGGAAGAGCGCGGAGGCGGCGATGATGAGCCCTCCGGCCAGCACGAGCGGTTTGCGTCTGCCGAGCCTGTCGGACAGCGGCCCGGACAACCCGATGGCCAGCAGGAACCCGGGCAGCCCGGCCAGGCCGATGAGGGGAACCAGGCGCGCGGCTTCGTCGAGGGTGAGCCCGATGTGGTCCTGGGCGATGTACAGCTGGAAGGTGTTGGTCATGGCGAAGCCGCCGAAGATGAGGATGCGGCCGAGGAAGGCCCAGAAGAAGTCGGGGTGGCGTACCGGGTTGACCCAGAAGGCCCGGACGAGGGCGCGGGCGGGCAGCGGTGGCCTGGGGGTGTGCCGGTTGTCGCGGTCCGGGTTGAGCGCGAGGAAGATCACGATGGTCAGCAGGACGAGGCCCGTGACGCTGAGGTAGCCGACGGGGATGCGGCCGGCGAAGGCGGAGGCGAGGACGGGGCCGAGGAGCGCGGCCAGGACGGTGCCGAGCCCGATCAGCGTGGAGAAACGGCCGCGCTGGGCCGTGGGGACGCGGTCGGGCAGGATCGAGGACAGCGGACCCTGGAAGGCGTTGAAGCCGAACTGCAGGATCATCATGGCCACGACGAGGTGGGCGATCGTGCTGGACAACCCCGCGACGGCCATGCCCACGGCGCCGATGGCCGCGCCGATCAGCATCCAGGGGGTACGCGCGCCGTACCGGGTACGCGTGCGGTCGGACAGGATGCCGACCACGGGCTGGGCGAGCATGGCGGCGACCGCGCTGAGCGTCTGGACGAGGCTCAGGTTCTCGATCTTGGCGTCGGCGTCGATGGCCTGGACCTGCAGGGGCAGGTAGTAGGCGGCGACCGCGTAGGCGAGGGGCGCGGCGGCGCTGGCGAACGGAATGGACAGGAACAACCGGCGCATCGGTCAGGTCCAGTCGATTTCGGTGGATCGCAGGAAGGTCAGGCCGCGTTCCTCCCAGAGGCGTCCGTCGGCCGCCAGGTGGCGTCGTTGTTCGCTCCAGGGGACGGGCCGTCCGGTCCATGCGGTACGCGCGATGGTGGCCAGGCGGGGCAGCAGCATGGTGGTCAGGTCGTCGAAGCCGCGCAGGGTCTCGCTCCACAGGGCGGCCTCCACTCCGGCCACGTTCTCGTCGGCGAGGCCGTACGCGCCGGGGTCCCAGCCGGCGATGTCCCGGACGGTGCGGGGCTTGTAGATGAATCCGAGGCCGGCGGCGCGTTCTCGCTGTGCTTCCGGGACGATCGCCGGGGCGTAGGGCCGGTCGAGGTAGAGGTGCGACTGCGGCGACAGCAGCACGCGTCCACCGGCCGCGACGATGCGTGCCAGGTCGTCGGCGGCGGGCGCGAAGAAATCCGTGATGGTGGCGATGAGGTCGCCGGTCAGGCCGAGGGCCGTGAGTTCGGTGGACGGGTCGGTCATCTCGGGGTCGACCCACCACTGCGCGACGTCGCCGGGGTCGAGTCCGGCGCGTGCGGACTCCTGCCAGCCGAGTGGCTCCTTGCCGGCGGCGCGGATGACGGCGCGGGCCAGTGTGACGGCCTGGTCGTAGAGGGTGTGGTCCATGCCGAACGCCTCGTCGGCGCCGAAGTGGACGTAGGGGCCGTCGGTCAGGCGGCACAGCTCGGTCAGGACGTGGGAGACGAAGTCGCGGGTGCCGGGGTCGCGGGGGTCGAGGGCTACGGGGATGGGCAGCTGATCGTTCCAGCCGGTGGGGGCGGGCAGGACGGCCAGGTCGGGGTGGGCGCGCAGGGCGGCGGCGCTGTGACCGGGCAGGTCGATCTCGGGGACGATCACCACGTGCCGCTGTGCCGCGTAGCGTTGCAGCTCGGTGTAGTCGGCGGTGCTGTAGTGCGGGGTGCCGGCGGTGAGGCGGGGCAGGCCGGGGATCTGGATCCGCCAGCCCTCGTTGTCGGTGAGGTGCAGGTGCAGGACGTTGAGCCGGTGGATGGCCGCCAGGTCGATGATCCGGCGCAGTTCGGGAACGGTCCAGAAGTGGCGGGCGGTGTCCAGCATGAGGCCGCGCCAGGCGTAGCGGGGGCCGTCTTCGACGGTCTCGGTTTTCGGCGGGCCGTACAGGCTGGTGTGCAGGGCGGCGCGGAACAGGCCCTGGTGGGTGCGGGCCTGGCAGACGGTGGCCGTGGGGGTGGTGGTGATGCGGAAGCACTCGTCGCCGCCGCTGATGGGCACGCCCGCGGCCATCGGTGCGCGGGTGACGTCGCCGAGGGTCAGGTGCAGGCCGGTGGTGAGGGGCGGGTGGGGGTGCGCGAGTGCGGCGACGACGTCGGCGACGGGCTGGAGCGACGGGTCGGCGACGGTGACGCGTGCTGCCTTCATGGCTGGTACGGCAGGGCGCGGGTGCGGCCGATCGCGCCGAGCCAGGCGGCTGACGGTTTGGGGGTGCGGGCGAACGTTTCACGGTCGACGTGGATGAGGCCGAACGTGGGCGCGTAGGTGCCCCACTCGTAGTTGTCCAGGGCGCTCCAGTGGAAGTAGCCGCGCACGTCGACGCCGTCGGCCATCGCCTCGGCCATGCCGGCGAGGGCGGCTCCGGTGTATGCGACGCGGCGGGTGTCGTCGGCGGTGGCGATGCCGTTCTCGGTGACGATCAGCGGGACGCCGGGGACGACGGCGGCGGTGTGGCGCAGGGCGTGACCGAGCGCGGCCGGGTAGTACTCCCAGCCGGTCAGGGTGCGTTCGGCGTCCGGGGGCACGGGGAGTGGGCCGTCGGGGCCGATGCGGGTACGGGTGTAGGACTGCACGCCGAGCCAGTCGTCGTCCGCCGCGGCCTGGAGGAAGAGGTCCTCGCGGGGATGGGAGTAGGCGGCGGCGACGTGTTCGGCGCCGGGCAGCGGCTGGTAGACCTGGTTGGCGACGGTCCAGCCGGTGCGCACGTGGGGTGCGTGGGCCTTGACCGCCTCGACCGCGCGGCGATGGGCGTCGATGAGGGTCTGGGAGACGGCCGGGTCGGGCTCGGGCAGGCCCGCCTCGGGCATGGCTGCGCCCGTAGTCAGGAGCTGGATCAACCCGGCCATGGTGGCGATCATGTTGGGTTCGTTGATGGTGCACACGTGCTCGACGCCGTCGGCGTACACGGGGGCGGCCGCCGCGACATAACGGGCGAACAGCTCGGCGGACTCGGCCGCGCCCCAGCTGAACCAGGCCGGAGTGCTGAAGTGGTGCAGGGTGAGCATGGGCCGCAGCCCGCGTTCGCGGGCGCCGTCGACCATGCGGCGGTAGTGGTCGAGCGCCGCTCGGGAGAACTCGCCGGGCGCCGGTTCGATGCGCGCCCACTCGATGCTGAAGCGGTAGTCGGTGAAGCCGAGCCCGGCCAGCAGGTCCATGTCCTCGCGCCAGCGGTGGTAGCTGTCGCAGGCGTCGCCGCTGGGCTCCTTGATGTGGCCGGTGCCGGTGGAGCCGTGCTCCATGACCCACCAGTCGCTGTTGGTGTTGCCGCCTTCGGTCTGGTGGGCGGAGGTGGAGGCTCCCCAGAGGAAACCATCAGGAAGAGGCACGAATTGGGTCCTTCCAGGTGGGGGGTGGATGGCGCCTCAGCGTAGCCACGAAAACCTTGAACCTCAATAGTTTCGTGTCGCTAGAATCCTCCGCGTGAGCGCACCACGGGGCCCCTACGCCAAGACCTCGGCCAAACGAGAGCAGATCCTCCGCGCCGCCCTGGAGATCTACGCCGAGGCCGGAAGCCGCAAGGTGTCGGTGCGCGACATCGCCAAGCGGGTCGGCATGACCGACACCGGAGTCCTGCACCACTTCGGCAGCCGCGAGGCCCTGCTGACCGCCGTCCTGGAGGCCAGAGACAAAATCAGCGCCGAGATGTACGGCAGCGCCCTCACCGACCCCCCGGCCGGGGCGAAAATGCTGGCCGACAACGTCTCCACGCCGGGCCTGGTCAAGCTCTTCCTCGACGTGGCCGCGGCCGCCGCCGAGCCCGAACACCCGGCGCACGACTTCTTCACCGAGCGCTACGCCCGTTTCCGCCGGGAGGGCGCGGCCGTACTGGCCGACCCCGGCCTCACTCCCGACCCGGGCACCGACGCCGGCCAGATCGACAGCGAGTGGGCCGCCCGGATCCTCATCGCCGCCCTCGACGGACTGCAGATCCAATGGCTGCTGGAACCGGACATCGACATGGCGGCAGACCTCGCGGCCCTGCACCGCACCCTCCTGGCAGCCCTGAGGCGCTAAAGGTGGAAGGGGGCGGTCTCTACCTTCACGCGCATCCAGAAGGTGCCGTCGAGTTCGATCTTGCAGTTGATTTTGTAGGTGTTCTCGTTTCCGCCGCTGATCGTCGAGGCGCCGGTGTCCACGCGTTTCGTGACGTTCGGGCCCTGGCGGATCTCGTAGCCGGTGTGAGAATGCCAGGTCGCCGAGATGCCGTTCCAATGGCGGTGAACGGGGAAACACCAGATGCGCATCTTGCGGGTCTTGGCGCAGGATCCGAAGCCTCGGTAGGTGTATCGGTTCGCGTTCGTGTTCCAGCTGACCACGGCCTTCACCGTGCAGCCGAAGGCGCTCGCCTCGCGTGAACTGCCCCCGACGGGGCCGGTGGCATTGGCGGGAGCCGCGTACAGGCTCAGTCCGGAAAGGAGAACGACCGCTCCTGCTGCCAGTGCGTTTAATCGCCCATGACGCATCGAAGATCACCTCGACCGCTTGTCCAGCGTCCTTTTCTCAGGCTTACCAGACCGGTGAAATCGCGTCGAGGCACACCGCGAAAGGAACGAAGACCCCTTGACCCACGAGCCGGCAGCCCAGACGTACTGGAACACCAATATCGCCCGCCATCCCGGCATTCTGCGTGAGGTGCCGCAAGGGTGCGCTGAGGCGCTGGACGTCGGCTGCGGGGACGGCCTGCTCGTGGCGAAGTTGGCCGAGAGGGCCGAGCGGGTCACCGGCGTCGACACCTCGCCGGAGATGATCGCCCGCGCCCGGGAGCGGACCGGCCGGGACGTCGTTCTCCTGGAGGCCGACTTCCTCGCCGCCGACCTGCCGCTGGAGGGGTTCGACTTCATCTGCTCGGTGTCCACGATCCACCACATGGACTTCGAGGCAGCCCTGGTCAGGATGCGCGAGCTGCTGCGTCCCGGCGGCACGCTGGTGGTGGTCGGGCTGGCCCGCGACGTCACCTTCGCGGACTGGCTGGTCAGGATCCCGGGGCTGCCCGCCGTATGGGTGATCAAGAAGCTGCGACGGGCCCGCGGGCCGAGGGGGATGCCCGCCGCCGACGTCCAGATGGGATATCGGCAAGTACGGCAAAAGGCCCGGCGGTTGCTGCCCGGATCGCGGTACAGACGGCACCTGCTGCGCCGGTACTCGGTGATCTGGCAGAAGCCTGGTAGAACCGCCGAATATGAGGGCTGATGCCGGTATGGTGACCGTTCATGATGCGCGTCCTGGTTCCTGTACGGCTGCGTAGGGCGGTACGTGGCTGGTTCGACTCCCGATACATCTCGGTCGCGGATCATCGCCAGGACATCAAGGACGCCCTCTGGGAGGTCCAGACGCTCCGGCGCGAGGTCGTCACCCTCCAGCAGGAGGTCAGGCAGCTCACCTCCAGGACCGGTGACGCGCAGCGGCTGTCCAAGGAGACGGCGGACGCGCTCGACCACGTCCTGCAGAACGAGGTGCTGGTCTGGCAGGCGATCGACGGGCTCAAGGAGCGCTCGTGAAGGTCGCCTGGGACGGCGCCGAGCTGGCCTTCCGCCTCGACCCCGAGGACGAGATCACCGGCAGGGCGGCCGACGAGCACCCGGTCAAGCTCAGGACCAGCACGTGCGCGTTCGGCGGCGTGCCGGACGACGCGCACCCCGACCTGTTCGCGGTGGCCGCCTGGTCGGTCGTCGCGCCCTGGACGCGCAGGCGCATCACCTTCGACCGGCCCGTCTCCGCCGAGGTGGCCCAGGCGTTGCACGACGGCTGGGGGATCGAGGCGGGCCCGGTCGGCGGGCCGCCCAGGACCCAGGGCCGGACGCTGGCGATCTCCTACAGCGGCGGCGCCGACTCGGTCGCGGCCGCGGCGATCTTCCCCGAGGCGCCGTTCGTGCACTTCAGGCGGGTGCCGCACCCGAGGGTGCCCAACCGGTGGACCCACTACCGCTCCGACGTGCTGGCCGACCTGGCGAAGAAGACCGGCCGCGAGCTGACCACGGTCACCTCCGACCTGGAGTTCACGCTCGCCGAGCCGCGCCCCGGCTACCCGGAGCACCACGCCGTCGCGGCGGGCGCGCTGCTGCTGGCCGACCGGATGGACCTCGGCGGGCTGGCGTTCGGCTACGAGCTCGGCTCCCGGTGGCTGGGCGGTGACAGGTATCTGCTGCGGTTCACGCCGGACAACCCGATGTGGGCGCCGCACGGGGCGTGGGGCCGGTTGTTCGCCGCCGCCGGGGTGCCCATCGTGCTGCCGGTCGGCGGGGTCAGCGAGGCCGTGACGATGCGGCTGGCGCTCGGCTCCCCGCTCAGGGCCCAGGTCCGCTGGTGCCTCCAGGGCGCCGACGGGCCCTGCCGTACCTGCGGGAAATGCTTCTACAAGGAGATCATCCAGGCCGCCGTGGAGCGGCGGCCCCTCGACACGCCGCTCACCGCCGACCGCGCCGTGGTGCGCAAGTGGCTGCGCAAGCCGCCTTACGGCGGCATGGAGATGATCGAGTACGGCCTGGCCCGCATCCCCGGTGTGGAAAGCTCCATACTTGCCGGAGCCCTCGACTACTTCGACGCCACGGAGGAGTCCACGAGCTGGCTGGAGCACTGCTACCCGCCCGCCCTGGCCGAGATCCCCGAGCCGTGGCGTGAGCCGGCGAGTGCGTTCATGGCGGAGAACGCCGGGCTGATGACCCCCGGCGAGGCACGGCGCGTGGAGGAATGGGGATCGTGAAGGTCTACCTGTCGGTCGACATGGAGGGCGTGACCGGGTTGACCGACCCGGAGGAGATGCACGCGGGCAAGCGCGGTTACGAACGCGGCTGCGAGCTCATGACCGCCGACGCCAACGCGGCCATCGAGGGAGCATTCGCGGCCGGGGCGACGAACGTGCTGGTCAACGACGCGCACGGGTCCACGAAGAACCTGCGCATCGACCTGCTCGACCCGCGCGCCACGCTCATCAGGGGGCCGGGCAAGTCGCAGCGGATGGCCCAGGGACTCGACGCCTCCTTCCAGGCCGCCTGCTTCGTCGGCTACCACGCCATGGCCGGAGTGCCGCACGGCGTGCTCAACCACACCTGGATGGGCAAGGAGATCCAGAACGTCTACCTCAACGGCGAGGTCTGCGGCGAGACCAGGATCGTTGCCGCGTGCGCCGGGTTCCACGGGGTGCCGGTGGTGCTGGTCGCCGGGGACGAGGCGGTCGGCGAGGAGGCGCGCGAACTGCTCGGCGACGTCGAGACGGTCGCGGTCAAGAAGGGCATCGACAAGTTCTCCGCCGAACTGCTGCCGCCGAGCGTGGCCCAGGCCAGGATCCGCGAGGCCACGGAGCGGGCGCTGAGCCGGGTCGCGGACTTCACGCCCTATGCGGTGGCGGCGCCGTACACGCTGGGAGTGGAGTGGAACTCCACCGCCATCGCGGCGGCCGTCGCGCTGATCCCCGGCGTGAAGGCGGCGGGGACGCGCCACATCGAGTTCACGACCGACGACTTCACCCAGATCATGGCGCTGTTCGGGCTGTTCGCGACCATCGGCGGCCAGGTCGCCTGCGGCAGCGGTCCCTACGGTTGACTTCCTCTCCACGGCCGAAGCCGGGGGATTCCCACCCTCGCGGGTTGGGGTTCCTGCTTCACCACCAGCCGCCCGCCGAGCTTGCGCCCCTGAGGTCCTACGCCGGCTCCACAGGCGTTTCAGCTCTCCGCCGGCCCGGCGGCGAGGATGTTCCTGGCCGCGTTCACATCGCGGTCGTGGACGGCGCCGCAGGCGCATTCCCATTCCCGGACGTTCAGCGGCATCGTGTGGCGCAGGGTCCCGCAAGCCGAGCACAGCTTCGAGGAGGGGAACCAGCGGTCCACCGCCACGAGCGTCCGGCCATACCACCGCGCCTTGTACTCCAGCATGGCCCGCAACTCCCGCCAGGACGCGTCAGAGATGGCGCGGGCCAGGCTGTGGTTCTTGACCATGTCACGGACGGTCAGGCCTTCCACGGCGATCACTTGGTTCTCGCGAACAAGCCGTGTCGTGACTTTGTGCAGGTGATCCCGCCTGCGGTCGGCGATCCGGGCGTACACCCTGGCCACCCGCAGACGGATTCTGGCCCGGTTGGCCGAGCCCTTCTGTTTGCGAGCCAGCGACCGCTGGGCCTTGGCGAGCTTGCGACGGTCGGCCCGTTCACGGCGCGGGTTGACGATCTTCTCTCCGGTGGAGAGCGTGGCCAGGGCAGTGATGCCCGCATCGACGCCGACCGTCTCCGCCACCGGCGGCAGTGGTTCGATCTTCTCCTCGACCAGCATCGAGACGAACCCGCGTCCCGCTGGGTCCTTCGACACCGTCACCGTGGACGGCTCCGCGCCCTCCGGCAGCGCTCGCGACCACACGATCGCGAGCGGGGCGTCCATCTTGGCCAGCGTCAGCGTGCCGTCGCGCCAGCGGAACGCGCTGCGCGTGTACTCCGCCGACGCGCGGGACTTCTTGCGCGACTTGAACGCCGGGTACCTGGCCCGTTTGGCGAAGAAGTTCGCGAACGCCGTCTGCAGATGGCGAAGAGCCTGCTGAAGCGGGACGGACGACACCTCGAGCAGGAAGTCAAACTCGCCGCTACGCTTCCACTCCGTCAGGCGGGCCGAGGACTCCACGTAGGAGACGCGACGCCCTTCGATGGTGTAGGCGCGGGTCCGCTCAGCGAGGGCCTTGTTGTAGATGAGGCGAACGCGGCCGAACGTCCGGGCAAGCTCTCCGGCCTGTTCGGGGGTTGGGTAGAAGCGATATTTGTCGGCTCGCTTCACGATCTGCGCCACCGCCCACAATCTATCGCACGAACATCCAAGAATCATACTTGTGTTCGATTCGTGGCGCCGTGTCGCGTGTCCTCCTCCCGCCTGAAGTCGGGGGACTCCACGCTTAGGAGATTCAGATGAACACCGTCACCCGGCGTGGGCTCCTGGTCGGGATCGGCGCGGCCGGGGGAGCGGGGGCGATGTACGCGGCGATGGGGGCGCTGGGGCTCGCGCCTGATGAGCAGGAGAAGGCGTTCACGCCGCCGTCGCCCAGTGACTTCACGCTGCGGGGCAGGGCTTCGGCCAAAGTGGTGATCATCGGGGCGGGGGTCGCCGGGCTGACGGCCGCGTACGAGCTGGGCAAGGCCGGGTACGACTGCACGTTGCTGGAGGCCCGGGGGCAGGCGGGTGGGCGGAATCTGACGTTGCGCGGCGGGGACCGGGTGACTGAGACGAGCGGGCCCGCGCAGGATGTGCGGTTCGGGGAGGGCGTGTACTTCAACGCCGGGCCCGGGCGGATCGCGCCGTGGATGGTCACCATGGACTACTGCCGTGAGCTGGGCATCCCGATCGAGGCGTTCATCAACAACAACGCCAACGCGTTCGTGCACACCAACGGGAGGACGGTCCGGGCGAAGGCCGCCCGCGCCGACATGTACGGATATATCGCCGAACTCCTCGCCAAAGCCACAAATGTCGGCCAGCTCAACCGCAAGCTCACCAAGGACGACAAGGAACGGCTGCTGGAGTTCCTGCGCCGCTTCGGCGACCTCGGCCCGGCCTACGACTACAACGGCTCGGCCCGCCGCGGATTCGTGAAATATCCGGCCACCCAGAACGGTATCCAGCTCGACCCGCCCGGCTCCCTCCACCAGGTGCTCGCCGCCGCCACCGGCCGCGCCATCACCAACGACTTCGGCTACGAACAGGCCACCCCCATGTTCCAGCCGGTCGGCGGCATGGACGCCATCGTCAAGGCGCTGACCGCCGCCGTCGGCCCCGAACGCATCAGGACCGGCGTCCAGGTCACCGCCATCACCACCCGCGAGAAGGACGTCCAGGTCACCTGGAACGGCGGCGCCCTCACCGCCGACTACTGCCTGGCCACCCTCCCGCCGCACATCCTCGCCAAGATGACGCACAACCTCGGCGCCGACGTCACCGCCGCCCTGAAGCGCCCCGTCCCGGTCGCGGCGGGCAAGATCGGCCTGGAGTACGGCCGGCGCTGGTGGGAGATCGACGACCGGATCTACGGCGGCATCACCGAGACCGACCTCGACATCACCCACATCTGGTACCCCTCCCACGGCTACCACTCCCCGCGCGGCCTCGTCGTCGGCTACTACACCAGCGACGAGCAGGCCGAGCTGTACGGCGCCCTGACCCCCGAGGACCGCCGCCGCCGGGCCATCACCCAGGGCAAGAAGATCCACGGCGAGAAGTACCGGGCCGAGCTGCTGTCCGACGTCTCCGTAGCCTGGGAACGCCAGCCGCACATCCAGGGCGGATGGGCCCGCTGGCCCGCCTTTGATTCGTCCTTCACTCTTCTGCAACGCCCCAGCGGAAGGGTTTACTTCGCGGGTGACTGGCTCACCCACCTGATCGCCTGGCAGGCGGGGGCCATGGAGTCCGCGCGCAACGCCGTCACCCAGCTGCATCAACGAGTGCTGCAGTCACCCTAGTGACGGCGGGCGTAAGGTCCTGAGGATGGAAGAGACTTTGCACTGGCAGCCCGCGGCGACACACACCGAGCTCCTCGCCGGCCCGGTGGCCGAGGCGGTCCGCGCGCTCGCTGACGACGACGTCCACGTGGCCGCGATCGACCCCGGCCTGGCCGACACCGCCGCGTTCTGTGAGAAGTACGGCGTGGCACTCGACGAGTCGGCCAACTGCGTGATCGTGGCGGGAAAGCGGGGCGGTGAGGTGCGGTACGCGGCGTGCATGGTGCTGGCGACCATGCGGGCCGACGTCAACGGCGTCATCCGCAAGCGTCTCGACGTCCGCAAGTCCAGCTTCGCGCCGATGGCCGAGGCGGTCGAGCTGACCGGCATGGAGTACGGCGGCATCACCCCGCTCGGACTGCCGGCGGACTGGCCTATCCTGGTTGATTCGAACGTGGCATCGCATAACAGGGTCGTCATCGGAAGCGGCGTGCGCAGGTCCAAGCTCGCCGTCTCCGGGGCGCTGCTGGCCGGGCTCAAGGGCGCTGAGGTGCTCGACCTGGCCACTGGAGCGTAGGAGCTCTGACCGTAGAGAGCGAGGAACGATGCCAACGAAGGTCAGAGCGGACGCGACCATTAGACACTGAGCGTAGGAGCTCTGACCGTAGAGAGCGAGGAACGATGCCAACGAAGGTCAGAGCGGACGCGACCATTAGACACTGAGCGTAGGAGCTCTGACCGTAGAGAGCGAGGAACGATGCCAACGAAGGTCAGAGCGGACGCGACCATTAGACACTGAGACGTATTCGAGACCGTTGGATGGGAAACCGATGGGGCTGATCCGGACGTTGTACGAGTGGGAATGTGGCCCCATGGTTCATCTCGTGGGCGGGGATTAAGCCGGTATGGTGCTTCATGCCATGAACGATGACCGACTTGGCCCTTACCGGCTGCTCAGGCGGCTCGGTGAAGGCGGAATGGGCGTTGTCCACCTCGCTGTCGATCAGCATGGTCGGCAGGTGGCGGTCAAGGTCCTGCGTGCCGAGGTCGCCGGCGACGAGGTCGCCAGGCGGCGGCTCTCGCGCGAGGTCGAGACCATGCGGCGGGTGCGCAGCAAGTACATCGCCGAGGTGCTCGACGCCGACGTCACGGGTCATCGGCCTTACATCGTCACCAGGTACGTCGCCGGGCGCGCCCTCGACGAGATCGTCAGGGACGACGGCCCGCTGGAGCTGCCCGCGCTGCTCGCGGTCGCGCACGGCGTGGCCTCCGCGCTGTCCGCCGTCCACTCCGTGGGCGTGATCCACCGCGACCTCAAGCCGGGCAACGTGCTCATCCTCGACGGCCAGCCGGTGCTGATCGACTTCGGCATCGCCCAGGCGGTCGACGCCACCCGGCTGACCCAGACCGGCATGTTCATCGGCACGCCCGGCTACCTCGCGCCCGAGATCATCGAGGGCCAGGAGGCGGGGCCTGAGGTCGACGTGCACGCCTGGGCGGGCACGCTGCTCTTCGCGGGCACCGGCCTGCCGCCCTTCGGCAAGGGCACGCTGGAGATGATCTTCTACAACATCACCGCGGGCAAGGCCGACGTGAGCGCGGCGCCGGCGGTGCTGCAGCCGCTGCTGAAGGCGGCCTTCCAGCGCAACCCCGCCAAGCGGCCCAAGGCGGCCGAGCTGGCGGAGCAGACCGCGCGCCTGCTGCCCAAGTCGTCCAGGTCCATCCCGGACGAGATCTCGACCGTTCCCCGCACGGACCGCTCCGGCGAATCCCAGGCCCCGGGCCAGCCGCCTCAGCAGTACGTCTCCCTGCTCCCCAACGGCCCCCAGAACGGCGGCCAGACCCCACCCGCAGCCTCCGGCCAGTCGGGCCCGCAACACGGCCAGGCCCCGCCGGCCGCCTCGGGTCCGCAGCACGGTCAAGCGCCGCCCGGCGCCTCGGGCCCGCGCCAGGGACAGGCGCCGCACGTCACCACGCCTCCCCAGCACGGCCAGCCGACCCCGCACGCCGCGTCCGGAGCGCAGGGGCCGCCGCAGCACGGCGCGCCCCCGCCCGGCTACCAGCAGACTCCCGCCCAGGGCGACCCGTGGCCCACCCGCAGGGTCACTCCGGAAGAGCTGCGCCAGATGCAGGACGGCGGCGGCGCCCCCAGCGTGCCGTGGCCGGGTCAGCAGGGCTGGCACAACAGCTACCCGCCCCCTCCGCGCGAGGGCGACGTGCCGACGACTCGGGTGCGCTCCGAGCCGCCGCCCTACGTCCCGGTGCAGGCGCCGCCGCATCAGCAATATCCGCAGGACCCGGCCACGCGCCGCGAGCCGTACATCCCGGGCGTGCGTCCTGGACAGCTCCTGCAGCGGTCCCGCGCCTATGGCGTGGCCGGCGCGATGCTCCTGATCATCATGATCGTCCTGGCAGCGCTCGCCCCGGTCCTGGTGGCCCTGGTGGCGCTCCCGGCCGCCCTGCTCCTGCGCGCCGCCGACCTGGCCCAGCCCGAGCTGAGCGCGCGCCGCTCCACCGGCGCCGCCGCGCTCGACGTGCTGCGCGTCTTCAGCCACCCGAAGGCGCTGGTCAAGTCGGCGGGGATCACGCTGGCACTGGGCCTGTACGCCGCCATCCTCGGTCTGCCGGTCACCCTTCTGCTCACGGTGCTGGGCAGGAGCACCGCGGGGAACGCGCTGGCCTGGGGCGCCGCTGTCGCCATCTGGACCATTTGCGCCGGTCCCGGCGTCGAGGGACCTGGCCGTCAGATGCGCAGGACCCTCTCATCCCTCGTACCCTCAAGGACAGCGGCCATGGTGATGGCCGGGGTGCTCGCGGCGGGCGCCGCGCTTTCACTGGTGCTCGCCATCGCTACTTTCGGCACGTCGCCGAATTTGCGCGCAGTATGGACACCAGTGAACGTCTCGCAGCTGGAAGATCAGCTCGGGAAACTGTCGAAGTCGGGGGGATGATGCAGGGAGCCAGGCGATGAATACGCAGGTTCCAGAGCGGCTCGGGCCGTACCGGCTGGTCAGGAAGATCGGCGAGGGCGGCATGGGCGTGGTCCACCTGGGCATGGACGCCGACGGCGGCCAGGTGGCCATCAAAGTCCTGCACCCGCACGTCGCCGCCGACCTCAAGGCGCGCGACCGGCTCACCCGCGAGGTCGAGACCATGCGGCGCGTGCGCAGTTCGCACGTGGCCGAGGTGCTCGACGCCGAGCTCGTGGGCGGACAGCCGTACGTCGTGACCCGGTTCGCGCCGGGCCGCACCCTGGAGGACACCGTCCTCGCCGACGGGGCGCTGCGTGACTACGAGCTGGTACGGCTCGCGCGCGGCCTCTGCCAGGCGCTCGTGGCCATCCACGCGGCCGACGTGATCCACCGTGACTTCAAGCCCTCCAACGTCATGCTCGTGGGCGGGGAGCCGCTGGTCATCGACTTCGGCATCGCGCACCTGGTCAACGCCACGCGGCTGACCCAGACCGGGATGTTCGTCGGCACGCCGGGCTATCTGGCGCCCGAGATCATCCGCGACTCGGAGATCACCCAGGCGGCCGACGTGCACGCGCTGGCCTCCACCGTCTTCTTCGCCGCCACGGGCGCGCCGCCGTTCGGCACGGGCACGTTCGAGGCGGTCTGCTTCAACATCATGGAAGGCCGGGCCCAGCTCGACAAGGCGCCGATGTGGCTGCGCGGCTGGCTGAGCCGTGCGCTGCAGGTCGACGCCCGCTCGCGGCCCGGCGCCCAGGAGCTGCTGCGGATGGCCAGGCAGCTCGACCCGACCAGGACCGCCTTCCACGAGGTGCCCACCGCGCCGCCGCCCTCGTCGGGCACGCGCGTGCTGCCGGCCGGTGACAACTACTCCGACCTGCTGCCGCCGGTCGAATACTCCAAGCCACCGAGGGTGGAGAAGCAGCGGGTGGCCAAGCCTCCGCCCGCGCCGCGGACCCCCACGCCGCCGCCTTACGTGCCGGCGCCGCTGCCGCGCACCGACCAGCGGGTCGCCGGATATCCGGCGCCGCCCCAGGTGCGTCCCTACACGCCTCCGCCCGCGCCGCAGACGCAGGCCAGGCCGTACACGCCGCCGGGGGAGCGCAAGCGCTTCGTCGTCGGCAGCCAGCTCGTCGGGTTCCTGCTGCTCGTGGGGCTGACCGCGATGACGGTCATGGTCCCGGTCACCGTCGGCGCGGTCGCCATCGCGCTCGCGGTGGTGCTGCGCGTCGGCGAGTATCTCTTCGGCGAGATGGTCAACCGGCGCCGGGCGCGCGGCGGCGGCAGCTCGGCCGACGCGTTGCTGGCGATCGTCGGCACCCCGTGGGCGCTGGTGAAGGCCGCGCTGATGACGCTCGTGCACGTGCCGCTGGCCCTGGCCTTCGGCGCGATCGTCTGGGGCATCCTGCGCTGGGGCGGCGGCATGAGCATCAACGCGTCCGCCGCCTACGCCGCCGGAGCCTTCACGCTCGGCCTGTTCGTCCTGCCGGGCGGCGGCGCGCCGCGCAAGGCCGTGACCCGCAGCCTGACGAGCGTGCTGCGCACGCCGGGCGCCGCCCTGGTCGCCACGGTGGCCGTCGGCACCCTGACCCTGCTGGCGGTGTTGTTCGCCTTCAGTCAGAAGACCGTCTGGACCCCCTGGGAGCCTCCCTCCGAAGTCATCGACCGCCTGACCGCCCAAGCTCAAGACGGCGCCGTCAGCCTCCTCACCGGCCTGGCCGACGATCTGCTCAAGAAGTCCGGCCTGGGATTCTTGTCACCCTGGTCCTGAGTGTCCCGTCCACGCCACCGGGGGAAAGGATGGGTATGAGCGAGCAGCTGGGGCCGTACCGCTTGCTGTCCCGGCTCGGAGCGGGCGGGTTCGGCGAGGTGCATCTCGCGCTCGACACCGAGGGCCGGACGGTGGCGGTCAAGATCCTGCATCCGCACGTGGCCGCCGACGACGCCGCGCTGACCAGGCTGGCGCGTGAGGTCGAGACGATGCGGCGGGTGCGCGGGCCGCGGGTGGCCGAGGTGCTGGACGCCTCCTTAGACGGCGAACGGCCCTATCTGGTGACCAGATACGTGCAGGGCAAGCCGCTGTCCGCCGTCACGGTGCCGGTCGCCGATCTGCGGCTGCTGGCTTCCGGGCTGGCCGAGGCGCTGTCGGCCATGCACGAGGCGGGCGTGACCCATCGTGACCTCAAACCGGCCAACGTGATGATGGCCGACGGCGAGCCTGTCGTGATCGACTTCGGGATCGCGCTCGCGCTCGACTCCCTCTCGGTGACCGCCTCCGGCGCGGTGATCGGGACGCCCGGCTATCTCGCACCGGAGCTGCTTGAGGGGCGCGAGGCCGGGATCGAGGCCGACGTGTTCTCCTTCGGCGCCACCCTGGCCTATGCCGCGACGGGGCGGGAGCCGTACGGGAAAGGTCCTGCCTCCGCGGTCGCCTACCGGGTGGTCCATCACGAGCCCGACCTCGACGGCGTGCCGGAGTGGCTGGCCCCGCTCCTGCGCGAGTGTCTCGCGCGCGACCCCGCCGCGCGGCCGACGGCCGCGCGCATCTGCGCCGTGCTGGGCGCCACCCCGGCCCCGCGCGGCAGTCACCCCCGCAACCCGTCATCCGGTACGGCACGGCCGCCCGTCCTGGTGGCCGATCCGCACGCCGAGCCCACCCGCGAATGGCAGCCAGGCGGCCGGCGGAACGTGGACCTGGAGCGCGCGCTGCACCGGGAGAAGGTGCGCAGGCGGTGGGTGATCGGGTCGGGGCTGTTCGTGTCGCTGCTGGCAGCGGCGGCGCGTGAGCCGCTGCCCGAGGTGTCGCTGTTCCTGCTGTCGGCCTTCGCGCTGGCGATCGTGGCCGACGTGGGGGTGGCGCTGGTCTCGCGGCGGCCGTTCAAGAACCGCAGGATGGTGGCCGACCTGGCGACGATCGCGGGGACGGGGGCGTTGTGGTTCGGGCTGAGCACGTTCTTCAGCCCGATGACTCTGGCCATCTTCGCCGGCACCGCGCTGGTGGCCGGTGTGGTCTTCCTCATGTCGGCCTGATCACATTTCCCGATCCACCCCATAGCCGGACTCTGGAACAAAGTTCGGTAAGCTGGGGCCACCTGCGAGTTTGCCCTCAAGCTACTCATGGGTAACATAGCAACTCAGAAGCGAGGGGTGACCCGCCGACGCGGTCCACCCCTGGCGCCTGGCACTCTGGACACCGCACGAGCTTTCTACCGAGCTATCCGGCGAATACGGGAGGTCGGCCACCGGCCATGAACATCGTCGTCTGCGTGAAGCAGGTTCCCGACACGGCGACCGAGCGCAAGCTGCGGTCCGATGACAAGACGCTCGACCGTGACGCCGTCGACGGCGTGGTGAACGAGCTTGACGAGTATGCGGTCGAGGAGGCGCTGAAACTCAAGGAGGCCCATGGCGGTGAGGTCACCGTCCTCACCATGGGCCCCGGCAAGGCCACCGAGACCATCCGCAAGGCCCTGGCCATGGGCGCCGACAAGGCGGTCCACCTGACCGACGACGCCCTGCGTGGCTCGGACGCGCTCTCGACCTCCTACGCGATGGCGCAGGCGCTGAAGAAGATCGGGTTCGACCTGGTCATCCTCGGCTCCGAGTCCACCGACGCGCGTACCGGCGTGCTGCCCGCGATGCTGGCGGAGCGCCTCGGCGCGCCGCAGCTCACGCTGGCCAACAAGGTCGACGTCGAGGGCTCCTCGATCACGATCCAGCGCCTGACCGACTACGGCTACGACAAGGTCGAGGCCACGCTGCCGGCCGTCGTCTCCGTGGTCGAGAAGATCAACGAGCCGCGCTATCCGTCCTTCAAGGGCATCATGGCGGCCAAGAAGAAGCCGGTCGAGACGCTCGGCGTGGCCGACATCTCCGCCGACGCGGGTCAGGTCGGCCTCGGCGCCGCCTGGTCGGAGGTCGTGGACTTCGCCGCGGCCCCGCCCCGCGCGGCCGGCACGATCGTCAAGGACGAGGGCGACGGTGGCGCGAAGGCCGCCGACTTCCTCGCGTCCAAGAAGTTCATCTGAGAACGGGGGTTTTGCTGATATGTCGGAAATTCTCGTTCTGGTCGAACACGTCGACGGCGAGGTCAAGAAGGTCACGCTCGAGCTGCTGACCCTGGCCAAGTCCCTCGGCTCCCCGTCGGCCGTCTGGGCAGGTCCCGGCCTGAGCGACGCCGCCACGGCCAAGCTCACCGAGTACGGCGCCGACAAGGTCTACAACGCCTCCGCCCGGGAGATCGTGGACTACGTCGTGGCCCCGAAGGCCGAACTGCTCGCGCAGCTGGTCTCCTCGGCCGCGCCCGCCGCCGTCCTGGTCGCCGCGACGGCCGAGGGCAAGGAGATCGCCGGCCGCCTCGCCGTCAAGACCGACTCCGGCGTCATCACCGACGCCGTCGGCCTCGGCGACGGCTTCGTGGCCGACCAGTCGATCTTCGGCGGTGGCGTCAACGTCAAGTCGAAGGTGGCCAAGGGCACCCCGATCGTCGCCGTTCGCCCCAACTCCACGGCCCCCGTGGCCGCGGCGGGCGCCGGCGCCGTCGAGGAGGTCGCGGTCGCGCTGTCCGACGCCGCCCGCGCGGCCAAGGTCGTCGACCGGGTCAAGCAGGAGAAGGGCGCGCGCCCCGAGCTGACCGAGGCCGCCATCGTGGTCTCCGGCGGCCGCGGCGTGGGCTCGGCCGAGAACTTCTCGGTCATCGAGGGCCTGGCCGACGCGCTCGGCGCCGCCGTGGGCGCCTCCCGCGCCGCGACGGACGCCGGGTGGTACCCGCACCAGTTCCAGGTGGGTCAGACCGGCAAGACCGTCTCGCCGCAGCTGTACGTGGCGGCGGGCATCTCCGGCGCCATCCAGCACCGGGCCGGCATGCAGACCGCGAAGACCATCGTCGCGATCAACAAGGACCCCGAGGCGCCGATCTTCGAGCTCGCGGACTACGGCGTGGTGGGCGACCTCCACCAGGTCGTGCCGCAGCTGACCGAAGAGGTCAACAAGCGCAAGTAACCACGACCGGCGGCGGCGGGCCCCCCCCCCGGGGGCCGGGCCCCCCCCCATTGACCCCACAGCCCCCCTCAGGCCCGGGGGCCCGGGCGCCCCCCCCGCCGGGCAACCCCCCCACCCCCCCCGGCA
>NZ_JACHIN010000018.1 GCF_014203235.1 Nonomuraea endophytica
ATGAGCACTGTGTTACAAGATCGCGACCCGCGCCAATACACCCGACCCGGTCGTCACGTTCAGTAACAGCTCCCCATTGATCGCGCCAGAGCCCAGTAACGTGATCGCCGGCACCTGCGCCCGCTACCTGCACCTGAGCCCCGACACCGTCACCCGTCGCCTGCGCACCCTGGTCTGCGCCCGCCTGGTGGAGACCAAACGGATCCGGCGCGACCTGTACGTGCGCACCCTGAACTTCACCCAGGTCGGCAGCCGCCTGTCGGCCGACCAGCTCGACGGCGCTCTGCCCGAACCCGACCACCGCGCCACCACCACCGTCGACGGCTCCGGTGCCGCTGAGCAGAGCGGCGAGCACCAGCACGCGGCCGCTCAAACCGCGCCTGCCCCCGCCCGACCCTGTACCTGATCAGCCGCAACGATGAGGACCCACCCGCCGGGCGGATGCTGTCGCCGGTGAGGCATTTCGCGATCCTCCGCAACGATGAGGACCCATCACCCGCAACCATGGGGAGCCAACGGCCACAAGGATGATGACCAAGACAGCCCTGTATCCCCGAACAAGACACCTCTGAGACAAACACCCCTGTGATCGCGCTGCTACCTCCCGCCACAGGCGGCCCACCGGAAGGTGAGGAACACGCGGAGTTCTTCATCCGCCACGACAGCTTCTTCGTCTGAAACTCACGGACGCTGTGGAGCGGCTACCCCCGCGAGGAGATGACCGTGCGCGTGTGCTGGGCCGCCCTCATGACCGCCGCGATCGGGCTGACGGGGACGACGGTCCCCGCACAGGCCACCACCGTTGTACGGCAGGCGCTGCCGGATGACGTCAACGGGGACGGCCGGGTTGACGTGATCGCCGGTACGCACCTGTTGAAGGCCAAGGGGAAGAGCGACGCCGGAGGCGTGGTCGTGTACTTCGGCGGCCCGGCGGAGGTGTCCGCCACCACCCGGATCGTCACCCTCGCCAAGCCCGTCACCAGAGAGAACCTGGGACGCACGCTCGCCACCGCCGACTTCGACCGCGACGGCTACGCCGACATGCTCGCCTCGGCCCGCCGTAAGCTCGCGCTCTTCCGCGGCTCGAAGACGGGGCTGCGCGAGGCCAGGGTGATCCCGTGGCCGGTCACCGCGCCCGCGATGGCCGCCGCCGACTTCGACGGTGACGGGGACGTGGCCGTCACTGGGAACAAGCAGGTGGCCGTCCTGCGCGGCGGCGAGCGCAGCCTGCGGCTGTCCGCATTGGCCAACGGCGCCAGGTCGACGACGACGCGATAGTCCGAGATCAGGCCGTCGTCGCGGGTCCGCCAGATCGACACGGCTACGACGCGGACGTTCTTGCCGTCGAGCCGCCGGTAGATCACCTCGATCTTGGCGATGGTGGCGAAGACATCTCGTGTCGGTCAACACCGGCGTTCAACACGAGTGTGCGGTGTCGCGCGTGGGGCTTGTGATTCTACGTTCTAACTTATGACAATGCACCTTGTCGCAAGTCAAACTGATGATCATGGTGCTGGGGGGCGGGGGAGCGAAGCTGCTCTCGGACCGGTGGCGGCAGACGGAGTCGGCTCGATGGCCGGAGGGAAGCTGACGCCGATGACGCTCGCACACGGATCGTGTCCGCCCGTGGTGACGCTGGACCATGTCCGCGCTGATGGCCTACCGGCAGGGCGACTTCTCCTGCCTCGTCCTCGTAGACGGCGAGCTGAAGCTGGCCCAGCCCGCCGGTGTGATCGGCCACGTGGACCGGCTGCTTCTGACCCGCGCCGACCTCGAGGACGCCGGCGTGCACCGGCACCGCTCCGGCCGTTTGACAACGGCAGTGTCGACCGGGCCCGCGCCGAAATCGCCGCTGTGAACGCGATCCTCGCCGAGATCGGGGAGGAACAGAGCTCATCCGAGGCCGCGGTTCCTCCCCGCCGGAGACCGGCCGGCGGACGCGGAACGCGCGGCCGCTGGGCGTGCCGTGCTGGCGCTCGATGTGGACGGGGTGCTCAACCCTGAGCCCGCCGATGGAGCGAGCACGAGCGGCACGGAGACGTATCTTCGGCATGCGTCGAGCGGTACGGGCCCGGACGGCAGGCCAGCGGCCGGGGGGTGCGGTTCCATCCCGATCATGGGGTGTGGCTGCGTCGCCTGATCGAGGACGGCGTTGAGCTGGCCTGGGCCACCTCGTGGGGCTCGGTAGAAATCTGGACTGAGGTGGGCAATCCGATCGCGCAGGTGCTGACCACGCACAATGCGCTGACGACGGTTTCGGGAGGGTCGCAGGGGTAGAGCACGGTTCCGCTGCCGTTGTTGATCGCGTTCACTGCCGCGGGGACGGTGTACCCGCGGTTCTCCCGGCTGATGTCGGGGACGGCAACTCTGGACGCCTCCTGAGTCGGATCGGCGGCGTGGGTTCCGGCTTGAACAGATCGCTACCGTTCGCCGGCCGCTCAGCGGGCCACCCGCTGGATGGCCCGCGATCGAATCAGGCGACCTTGGATTCGCTCGCCTTCCACGTGTTGCAGGCGGCGGGCTTGCCGGTCTTGTAGCCCTGCTCGAGCCAGTAGAGACGGTTGGCGGTCTTCCCGCTGTACTTGTTCTTCAGGAAGTCCTCCCAGAACAACTTGCTCTTGGCGGTGGGCTTCCAGTCCTTCACCACCCTGCCGAGCGCCTTCGCCGATACACCCATGAAGCAGTCCAGTTGCAGGTAGTAGCGACGGTTCTGCTGGTTCATCTCGGCGTCCGAGGCGTCGTTCTGCATGGCCACCCAGGCTTGACCGATACCGGTCTGGCCGGTCACGACGCCGCTCCAGGTCTTGGCGATAGAGGTGAACACCTCCGCGTCACTCTTGGCTTTGATCCAGTCTTTGGCCAGCCGTACGTGGACCTCGGTCTCGCAGATCTCGGAGAAGGAGACGTCGACGTCGAGCCCGGTCGAGCAGGACCGCCTGTCGTCGGACTCCTTGATCGTCACCTTGACCTGCTGGAAGTCCTTGATCGCGGGCTTCCACGCCTTGTTCAGACAGCCGACCAGGCTGGTGACGTATTTCTTGGTGGAGGAGGCGCTCGTGCCTTTGGCCAGCTTGCAGCCGACGCTGGCCACTTTGGCTTTGTAGATCTCGTTGCGGGTGAGCTCGGGGGCACCGGTGACCGGGTCGGCGTACGCAACTCCAGAGAAGAGGAGCATCCCAACGACAGCACCAGAAAGGGGGCGAAGAATCACGATGTGGATCATAGGGGTCTTCGGCGCGTCGCCGACACCCGTCATGACACGCCTGCAGTGAGCTGTGCGGTCTTCCGTTCCACCGGCGCGAGCAGCCCCATCACGTACGCCCGCGCCGGACGACGAGGCTCCACCCTCCCGAAACGGCCGGTCATCCGCGCAAACAGCGCGTCCAGCCCCGCCATCCACGCCTGCGGATCATCGGCAGTCACCACATCGCGCACTCCACCGACAAGTCACGAAATCAGGTTTAGTACCAGGGCGCTGTGGCTGTGTTCCTCGGCTGCTACCTCACCAGCGCGCCTGGGAGTGTCCTGGTTGCATTCTCATCGGGGCTACAGGTCGGGGAAAGAAATAGCGCACAATCCCAGGCGAGGTTCTCCTTTGGACGATCTTCGATGGTTGGCGCAATGCGGAGCGTCCGCGTAGGGAAGGTAGGGCGTTGATCTGCACGAACGCGCTGGCTGCGAGGGGCTGTCGGTAACCAGGTCGCTGTCGCCGCTGCGCGAGCGGAACTGGCAGACTCCACCGAATCTCCGCAGGCAGGACAGCCGCAAGCGAGAAATCGCCCGTCAGGATCGCGGCAAACGCGAACCGCCTCATGCGTCGCCGTCGAGATGGATACGCGTGATCTGGTGCACGCGGCGCTGCTGGTGGTCACCGTCGCCGGGATCGTTGGAGCTGATCGGGATCGGTCACCTCCTGCCTTGGCTGGCCAGGCTCCTCGCACTCGTTCAGAGGCTCTTCCCGCTGCTAGTGGCGGCCTTGGCCTGATGCGGCGGGACCGGCATCAGGAACGTCCCCGGTCCGCGGACTCGGTGCTCCGGCGAGCCGCGGCGGCCGGGGGTGCGGCCACGTGCGCCAGTTCAGCAGGGGTGCCGGAGGCGACAGGGCTGGTGAGCGCGATGCCATGCGCGCCGGCCAGGCGGCTGCTTCCGCCTCTCCCCGCAATCCTTTGCGAGTTTAATGAAATGAGCAATTGCGAACTTTTGCAATTCATTGATGACGCGTCAAGATGAGCCAGCTACACGCCTGGCGCACACACGCTCTGCTTGACAGTCAGCCTCCTTCTGGAGGCGTAATGATCAATCGCTCAGCTTGTGCTCGGGTGATCGCCTCGATGAGTGGGCGGATGATGGCCACCATGTCGCGCCGAGCGGCGTCCGGTTCGGCGGCGGCGCCGACGTAGAGCGCCGCTTCGTCCGCCACGGCCAGCAGAAGGTGCGCGAGGGGCCTGACCGGGAGCGGCAGAACCACGCCGTCGCGCACCCCTATGGCGAGGACTCCCTCGATCAAGCCCAGCACATTGGCCTGGCAGATGGCGCGCCAACGCACCCAGCCCAGCACCGACGGCCCGTCGAGCAGCACGATCCGCTGCACGTCGGGCCGTTGGCAGGCCTCGAGCCAGCCTTCGGCGCTGCGCATCATCAACGAAACGAAGTCACCCGCGGCGTCGGCGTCGGCGAACATCTCGGCGGCGAGCTGCTCGGTGATCTCGCCCTCGACATGCGCGAGCACCGCGGCGAACAGCTCGGTCTTGTCACCGAACTGGTGATAGAGCGCGCCTCGGCTCACGCCCGCCTCGCTGACGATCGTCTCCGTCCCGACTCCGGCGAATCCATGCTCGGCGAACAGCCTTCTACCGGCGGCGATCAGGGCGGTCCTGGTCGCGGCCGTGCGGTCTGCTTGCGTGCGGCGAGAAACTTGCATACAGTCTGTTCCTAAGTTTACATACAGGTTGTATCTATCTGAGGATAGTCCCATGACAACGATCGACCTGCCACAGGGCACCGTCAGCTATCGCGTCGCGGGCCCAGAGAACTCGACCGCGCCTCCGGTGGTCTTCGTCCACGCGTTCCTCGTCGACGGCTCGGCCTGGTCCGCCGTCGCCGACCACCTCGCCGAGCAAGGCATCCGCTCCTACGCACCCGACTGGCCGCTCGGAGCCCATCGCACACCCCTGCGAGCCGACGCCGACCAGTCTCCGCGCGGCGTCGCCCGGCAGATCCTCGCCTTCCTCGAGGCCCTCGACCTTCGCGACGTCACGCTGGTGGGCAACGACACGGGCGGCGCGCTGAGTCAGTTCCTGCTCGACATCGACGCCGACCGGATCGGCAGGCTCGTACTCACGAACTGCGACGCCTTCGACACCTTCCCGCCCTTCCCCTACAACATCATCTTCCGCCTCCTCCGCGGCGAACTCCTGATGCGCCTCAACATGCAGCCCATGCGGCTGCGGGCCTTCCGCCACTCACCCCTCGGGCTCGGTCTGCTCGCCAACGAGCTGGATCCAGTCCAAACCAGGGCATGGATCGAGCCGAGCCTACGGAGCAAGGAGATCCGCCGGGACGCGGTGCGATTCCTGCGAGCCATCGATCCGAAAGACCTGCTCGACGTCTCCACCCGCCTGAAGGACTTCACGGGACCGGTGCGGATCGTGTGGGGCACCGCCGACCGTGCCTTCAAGCCCGCACTCGGCCGGCGTCTGCAACGCGCGTTTCGCGACGCCTCGTTCGTCGAGATCCCTGGCGTACGGACCTTCGTGCACCTCGACGCCCCAACCGTGCTCGCCGAGCACATCGTCGCCCTGTCATCGGCCCAACCGGCACAGGACTCATGACCAGGCCGCTCACTCGCCGTCGAGAGGCGACCGGGCCGTCAGGGCACCTCCAAAGCCGAGAAGAAAGAGACCATGTCAGCCTCCGGCGGAACCCCGGGCACCGAACCACGCAAGACAAGCGGGTTACAGCTATTACGCGACAATGCGGGATTTCGCTCGCTGTGGTCGGCACGAGTCGTCTCGGTAGGCGGTGACGCGCTCAGCCTCGTCGCGCTGATGCTCCACGTCGCCGAGACCACGGGGCAGGCGATCGCGGTGTCACTTCTGCTGCTCGTCGGCGACTTCGTTCCCTCGCTTCTCAGCCCGATCGCCGGCGCGATCAGCGACCGCTTCGATCTCAAGCGGGTGATGATCGCATGTGAGCTGGCGCAGGGCATGGTGCTCCTGCTCATCGCCCTGTCGTTGCCGCCGCTTCCCCTGCTGCTGGTGCTGGTCGGGGTACGCGCGATCGCGGGACAGGTGTTCCTGCCCGCCTCACGCGCGGCGATACCCGGGCTGGTCCGGGACAGGGATCTGGAGACCGCCAACGCCACGCTGGGGTTCGGCACGAACGCGGCCGAGGCTCTCGGACCGCTGGCCGCGGCCGCGCTCTTCCCCTTCGTCGGAGTGCGGGGCGTGCTCCTGGTCGACGCCGTCTCCTTCCTGCTCGCCGGTTCGGTACTGCTCACGCTGCGGTCGCTTCCCCCCGCGCCCTCCCCGGAGGGAACGAAGACCTCGCTCCTGGGGGATGCCAGGTCCGGGCTCGGCTACATCAGGTCAGCCAAGGTGGTCCGGGTCATCGCCCTGGGTTTCTGCGCCATCGTGGCCTTCAACGGAGTGGACGATGTCGCTCTGGTTCTCCTGGCCACCGAATCCTTCGCGGCCGGCCAGTCGGCGGTCGGCCTGCTTCTCGGCGCCGTCGGCATCGGCCTGCTCTTCGGATACGCCCTGACGGCCCGTTACAGCACTCGAACATCCCTGGTGACCCTGCTGCTCGCCGGCTTCGCGGTGAACAGCGCCGGCAACCTCCTCACCGGTCTGGCCTGGGCCGTCGCGGCCGCGTTCATGACCCAGTTCATCCGCGGATTCGGTATCGCGGCGATGGACGTGGCCACCAACACCATGCTGCAGCGCCTGGTCCCGCAGGGAATGCTCGGCAGAGTCTTCGGCAACCTCTACGGAGCGATCGGAGTAGCCGCCGCGCTGTCATACATAGCAGGCGGGTTTCTGCTGGACGCCACTTCCGCACCGACAACACTTCTCATCGCGGGTGGCGGTGGCCTGCTGACCACCGTTCTCGTCGCTTTCGCGCTGCCAAGAGCGCTGCGCAAGCACACTTCCGACTCCGATCCGGACGACACCGAGACGCGAAGACTCGCGCAGTAGCGATCTGTCGGTGCGCTCCTGACCCCGTACACCCACAGCGGCTCCACTGGGGTCGAAAGGAGGCCGCGATGGCCGGCGACACCATTCGCAAGCCCGCCAA
Organism: Nonomuraea endophytica; assembly: GCF_014203235.1. Lineage (GTDB taxonomy): Bacteria > Actinomycetota > Actinomycetes > Streptosporangiales > Streptosporangiaceae > Nonomuraea > Nonomuraea endophytica. Next base: position 7,297 of record NZ_JACHIN010000018.1, read on the forward strand.
CGGACACCGAGGACGGAAGGTGCAGGGCGCTGCCGTGCTCGCCTCGGGGCTGTCCGCGGGCCTCCTGTGCGCCTTCACGATCGCTGTCATGCCGGGTCTGGCCGCGGCCGATGACCGGACCTTCGTCGATGCGATGCAACAGACGATCATCGCGATCGAGAATCCGGCCTTCTTCCTCATCTTTCTCGGTGCTCCGGTGTTCGCGGCGGTCGCCTTGGTGCAGGCACGTCGCGCCGCCTCGGCCAAGGCCGCAGGCTGGATCGTCGCCGGACTCGTCTTCTACGCGCTGACGCTCCTGATCACCTTCACCGTCCACGTCCCGCTCAACTACGAGCTGAGGGATGCGGGTGACCCCTCCCGTATCCAGGACCTGGCGGCTGTGCGCGACGACTTCGTGACTCAATGGGTCACCTGGGACATCGTCAGGACTCTCACCGCGACGGCGGCCTTCTGCTCTCTCATCTGGGCGCTCGTCCTGCGTGGGCCTGCAGGGCCGGCCGAGCGATACGACGGGCCGAAGGCCGACGGCTCGGGACACACACGAGATCGAGCCACTCGTCAGCGCCGATGGCGTGTGTTCGCTGCGGTACTGCCGACCGCGGTGGTGAGCACCATCGTGCTGCCGCCGACGCCGCCGACGATGATGGTGGCTGCGGACGACGGCGGTGGCTCGGCCGACCGGGTGCTCACCACCGGCGGCTGGGTGAAGGGCGAGGTGACCCCGACCCATCGCAGCTTCCTCGGCATCCCGTACGCCTCTCCTCCCATCGGTCCGTTGCGCTGGGCGACGCCACATGCCGCGAAGCCGTGGGAGGGCCTGCGCGACGCGACCCGGCCGGGGCCGCAGTGTCCGCAGCTCTCCGGTTCGCCGGAGCCCGCAGGCAGTGAGGACTGCCTCTACGTGAACGTGACGACGCCGCGTGAAGGGACGGGGAAGCTGCCGGTGCTCGTCTTCGTGTACGGCGGCGGGCTGATCAGCGGCTTCGGCGCCGCCTATGATCCGGAACGCATGGTCGGCCGGGAAGTGATCGTGGTCACGTTCAACTACCGGCTCGGTGCGCTGGGATTCCTGCGCCATCCGTCGCTGCGTGATCCGTACGCCGGGAACTTCGGGCTCGCCGACCAGCAGGCCGCGCTGCGCTGGGTGCGGAAGAACGTCGGGGCGTTCGGCGGCGACCACCGCAACGTGACGTTGTGGGGCCAATCGGGCGGCGGGTACAGCGTGTGCGCCCAGCTGGCCGCCCCCGCCGCCCGCGGCCTGTTCGACAAGGCCATCGTGCAGAGCGCACCGTGCGGCAACCCGATGAAGACCAAACAGGCCGCGGACCGGCATGGCCGCGCGTTCGCGGCCGAGCTGGGCTGCGCGAACGCCACGACGGCCGAAGAATGCCTGCGCGCCAAGCCGGTCAGAGAACTGGTGCGCCGGTCCGACGCCGAAGAGCTCTTCGGCCGGGTGGGCCGGCACCGGGCGGACGTCTCATGGTTCCCCGTCGCGGGCACGCCGGCGCTGCCCCTGCAGCCGCTCGCCGCGATGCGGCTCGGGATGGCCGCCGATGTTCCGCTGATCCACGGCGGCACCAAGCACGAGCTGCGCAGCCTCGTCTGGATGGTGTACGACCGCCAAGGCAAGCCGGTGACCGAGGCCGCGTACCCGCAGATCGTGACGCGGCTGTTCGGTCAGGAGAACGCGACACGCATCCTCGCCCACTACCCCGCCAGGGCTTACCCCACCCCGAGCCTGGCGCTGGCCACCCTGCTCACCGACCACGGCGGCGTGGCCGGCACGTGCGCCCAGCTACCGGCGATCGACGCGGCGGCGCGGCGCGCGCCCGTGTACGCCTACGAGTACGCCCAGCCACGCGAACCCCTCCAGGGTTTCCCGTTCGGGGCCTCCCATGGGGCCGACCTCAGGTTCTTCCTCGACAACGAGCAGGAGGGCCCGCCGCCGACCACGCCGGAGGAACAGGCCTTCGCCGAGCGATTGATCGGCTACTGGACGGCGTTCGCCAGGACCGGCGATCCAGGTCCGGGATGGCCGGCGTACCGGAGCGGCACATCGAAGGCACTGTCGATCGCCATGGAGCGAACCGGACCGGTGAACCTGGCCCGCACCCACAACTGCGGGCTCTGGAGGACGATGGACTGAGGCTTCAGGGCGTGCGGTGCCGTTCACCATGCATTTCTCCTTCTCTGCGGGAGTGGGCGCAGCGCGAGCCGTCGATTACGGCGGTAGATGTTGATCAGGACACCGGTGGTCATCCTGCGGCGAGAGGACGGTGAGGGCCCACCGGGGAGGCACGACGCACGGTCACGACTGAACCTAGGGGACGATCATGAACGATGATTCGAAGAACAACGACACCCCCGCGCTGCCGCCGGTCGTCGACCGGGACACCTGGCAGGCCGACGTCGACGCGCTGCGGGTTCGGGAGAAGGCCCATACCCGCGAAGGTGACGCGATCGCGGCGGCCCGCCGGCGCCTGCCCATGGTGGAGGTGGATGCCGGCCTTGAGCTGATCGGACCGAACGGGCCGGTGACCCTGCTGAAAGCGTTCGAAGGGCGTCGACAGCTCATCGCCTACTACTTCATGTGGTGGCCCGGCCGGCCCGCGCCCGAGCAGTGCGAGGGCTGCACGTTGTTCCTCAGCCAGGTCGGCGAGCTGTCCTACCTGCACTCCCGCGACATCACCTACGCGGTGTTCAGCCAGGGCCGCAACACCGCGTTCGGCCCGGCCGACGCCCAGGTGTCCTACGACGAAAGCGTTCGCTATCGCGACTTCATGGCCTGGGACATGCCGTGGTACTCGGCACAGCCCTCCCTTGACGCGCTCCTCGCCGGTCGCGAGCTCGGCCTGATGCACCTCGTGTGCTACGTGCGGGACGGCGACCGCGTCTTCGAGACCTACTGGACGTCGCGCCGCGGCGTCGAGGCGATGGACTACAGCTACACGCTCATGGACCTCACCGTGTACGGGCGCCAGGAGCCATGGGAGGACTCGCCCTCCGGCTGGCCACAACCACAGGTTGACAGGGAGTCGGCACACATGCGGACCAACGGACGCCCCACCGCCCAGTGGCCGCGAATCCACGCCGGACACTCCGACGACCTCGGAACCGCGGAGACCGGAACCGCGCCCACGCCTCGCAACTGCCACTAACTATCTTCGCCCCGTGCTGATGTACGCGCCGGCCGGAGGCTGGGCCGGGCGGCCATTCAGCTCGAACTACTCACCGGCCCCGAGCGAGACTACAAGGGCAACGCGACGCCATTGCTGCTCCAAGATGCGCGAATGGGAACACTCCAGCCAGATACTGCAGGCGAGCGGGGGAACGTGACCTGCTCGGTGATCTGCCATGGGAATCGCCACCTGTCGTCGGTGCCAGGCGACGACCTTCTTGATGTGCGCGGCCGAGTGGGCGCACCTCGTGTGAACGCCGTGTTCCCGAACTAGGAACACCGAGGTCAAGCACCCGCATGCCGGGCCGCAGGTGTGTAAGTCAGATCCGGTCCCACCTCCAGCGAGCAGCCCACGCGGATCGTAACAAATCGGGCCGCGGAGGGAACTGGATAGCCCGCGAGTGGCAATAGAGCGTGTCATGACAGACACCCGAAAGGCATGAGATGCGACACGAGAGCCGGACGGACGCATCACCTGGGCAGCCGGCCACGGAGGTGGCCGGCGATGCCACGGTGATCGCTCGATCCCGGCATGAGCCCGAGCGGTTCGCCATCCTGTTCACCCGGCACGCGCCGGCGCTCAAGCGATATGTCGTCCGTCGGCTTGGACTCGCCGCCGCTGAGGACATCGTCGCGGAGACCTTCGTGGTCGCCTTCCAGCAGCGCGGTACTTATGACCTGACGCGCACGGACGCAAGGCCCTGGTTGTACGGCATAGCCACCAACCTCATGGGCAGGCACCGCCGTCACGAGATCAGCCTGTACCGGGCACTGAGCCGCACGGGGGTGGACCCGGTGACCGAACCGTTCACCGATCAGGTCGAGCGGAGAGTGGCGGCGGACGGGGTGCGTGATCACCTCGCCGCCGCTCTGGCCGGGCTGCCCGGCGGTCATCGGGACGCGCTGCTGCTGGTGACGTGGGCGGAGCTCACCTACGAGCAGGCGGCGCTGGCGCTGGATGTGCCGGTGGGCACGGTCCGTTCGCGGGTCAATCGGGCTCGAAGCAAGCTACGCAGGGTGCTCGGTGGCATGGATCCCACGGCCGCTGACGAAGGAGCGAACGGATGAACGAGATGGACCTGCTCAAGGAGTTCCGTACTGAGGTGCCGGCCCAGCAGGACGTACGGAAGGAGGAGGAACGGCTGCTCGCCAGTATCCAGCGCACGGCGAATGGCGCCACGGACCGGGATGTCACAACCGCCCGGAACGCGCCCAGGCGACCGGTGGTCCGGCTGCGTACGGGGCTGGCCCTGGCCGGTGTGCTGGCGGCGGTGGCGGCGGCCGCAGTCGTGGTCCCGCAGCTCGGAGGCCGCGAAAGCGAGAGCGTGGCACTACCGGAGGCGAGCCCGTCCAGCGCGGTGATGGTCCTGGAGAACGCCGCGCTCGTGGCCGCCCGCACCAAACCGGCGGAGATCCGTCCCGACCAGTGGTTTTACATGAAGGAGGCACAACACGACCTAGGTCCCGACTTCGAAACCTGGAACCGCATGGATGGACGCAGGGCGGCCCTTCGTGAAGGCGGAAAGCTGCGAGTGGGCCCGCCGGAGAAGGGTCCGACGCACTCGGGCAAGACGCAGCAGGAGGTGGGGGCCCTGCCCACCGACCCCGACAAGCTCCTGGCGCACTTCCGCGGTCTCGACAAGCTCCGCCCGTTGCTGTCCCTGTGCCAGCCGAACTGCCCGGCGGGCACCGAGAAGGACGTCGACGTCTTCGGGACGATCGGGTGGTATCTGAAGTTCGGGCCGATGATCCCCGCGGACACGACGGCCGGAATGTATCGGGCACTGGCCAAAATCCCGAACGTCACAGTCGAGGAGAACGCCGTGGACGGCGCCGGCCGCCAGGGCATCGGAGTCGCTCTCGACCTGGGCCGGGCGGGCAAGAGCACGTTGATCCTTGACGCGGGCGACTTCCACTTTCTCGGCGTGAAGAACGAGGTGGACGGCCGCACCATGGCGATGTCCGTGCTGGCCTCCGGAATCGTGGACAAGCCGGGCGAGACTTCCTGACCCAACGGCACGCCCGCGCAAACCGCCCCTGGCCGCCTCCCCGGCGGTGGCCAGGTCGCGGCCCCGCTGGAGCGCGCCACCGACTGATCGAACAACGCTGCCAGCATGCGTCCACGCCCGCCCGTACAGGAACGTCAAGAACCGTTTCGCCAGCACCCGGCCATCCCACGACTCCCGATCGTCGAAGTCGTGGCAACCGTAGACATCCCGATCATCCAGGCGGGTCATGGGCCGTCTGCGCCCGCGCCGCGTACTTCTTCACCTGCGAGGGATCCGAAGCCGCCTAAAGATCTTCATCCACAGGTCTTGATTACTGCTCCGCCGGACCGCTACCTGACACTGAAGGCGTCACGACAATTGGCGAAGTAGCTACCGAAGGGGTCCCCATGCCGTTCGTCCGGATCACGTTGAGTACGGATCGTCCCGAACCGATGCGCGCAGCCGTTGCCGAAGGCGTGCGCAGCGCGCTGGTCAGCGCCATCGGCGTTCCCCCGGACGATCGATTTCAGATCGTCGACGCCCAACCGGCCACCGCTTTCCACGTAGACCGCCACTTCCTCGACGGTGATCGGCGCGATCCGGTGGTGGTGGAGATCACGCTCACCCGCGGGCGGACCCGGGACATGAAACTCGCTCTCTACCAGACGATCGTGGCCAACCTGTCCGACGTCGGCGTGCGACCGGACGATGTGCTGATCATGCTGCAGGAGTCCGAGCGGGAGGACTGGTCCTTGGGCGGCGGGAAGATGCAACTGCTCGACGAGGACCTGATCCGCAAGTACGGCTGGTCACCACCGCAGGCGTAATCCAGACTTTCCCTGCGGCAACGCATCGGTTCCCGGGGTGGGCGGGCTTCTGACATTGCCTGGCGACAGCAGCTGCCGGTAACTCTCCGGACTCGGCGTCGCGCAGTTCCGATCGTTGCACGATGGTCCTGCGCGCTCCTTGATCAGGCTGAGCTGATACCCGGTTGTTGCCCGCCACAGGGGTCTTCTCCCGAACGTGACCCCAGCCCCAAACTAACTCTGGGTAATCTTCGTGACATTGTGTGATCTGGTGGGAGGAGTCGCCGACGAGGCACCGAGGGCGGTGGTTGGATCAGCGGGGGCGGCGAAGCAGGCGGAACCTGGAGTCGATACGCCCCGAACGATCACACTCAGTGAATAGAAGCAGAGACCAGAGCACGAACTCAGATCACTCGGCCTGTACCAGTCTCGGAGGCCTGGCGGTTCCAGGGCTGAGACCGGCGAAGCGGTCGGCGCTCATCCGGTGGTGACGCGGAAGATGGGCCAGCCGATTTCGGTGCGCCATCGTGTAGGGGAGTGGGTGTCGCGGGGGCCGGTGAGGTACGTCTCGTGGATCGGTCCGACGATGGTGAGGGCGTGTTCGACCACCCATGCTCCGAGGCGGCCGTAGGTGACGTCGATGTCGTCATGCGGTCCGGTGTGGACGGTCACGGCCAGGTCGACGGAAGGCAGGTCGAGAACTTCGATCCGGCCGGATGGGTGCGGTTGGCGCACTGGCCGGAAGACCGACATCTGGCCGGTGCCTTCGGTGAACAGCTCGTTGTCGTAGTGGCCTCCGGGTGGCCCGGTGCGTTCGGGCGGGGGGTAGGCCTTGTCCAGTTCTCTCATGGCGTCGCCGTACCAGGTGATTGCTTGGTCGAGGGCCACCTGGCCCGTGATGGCGGCGACGGTGCGTGCGGGCACCGTCCTCAGCTCGACCTGGAGATCGGTCGTGTGTGGGCTCAGCAGCTGGCGTAGGGAGAGCACGGCGGCCTGGGTGCGGTCGAGGGCGTCTTCCAGCCGGCGCAGGTGAGCGGTGATCAGGTCGGCGCGGCTTTGCGGATCGTCGGTGGCGAGGATGGACTTTACCTCGGCCAGCGGTAGGTCGAGCTGGCGGAGCTGGTGGATGACCTGGGCGGGCGGGATCTGCTCGGCCGTGTAGTAGCGGTAGCCGGTGGCCGCGTCGACCGTGGCGGGTTCGAGCAGCCCGGCCTCGTGGTAGCGGCGCAGCGTGCGCACACTCAGATGAGTCAGCGTGGCGAACTGCCCGATGGTGAGTCCCTGGCGCATAACCCTAGTTTGTGCTCTCCCGCGGGGAGAGAGTCCATGGCTTGACTCTCTTCCCGCGGGAGAGCGCACAGTCGAGGAATGAACACCATTGACTGGACCAAGGCCACCGTGATCGTGCCTGAGCAGCTGCCCAAGGCGGTTTTCAGCTATTTGTCCGCACCGCACGCGCGACCTTGACACCGCGATCAGATCGTTCACCGCCGATGCCGTGGTGGTTGACGAGGGCCGTACCCACCGGGGTACCGATGAGATCAGGGCCTGGCTGGGCCGCTCGGTGAGCGACTACACCTACACCACGGCGCTGACCGCCGCCACGCAGATCGCTGACGTGCATTACGACGTCGTACAGCAGCTGGAAGGCGATTTCCCCGGCGGCGTGGTCGACCTGCATTACCGGTTCACGCTCCAAACCGACTTGATCGCCCGGCTGATCATCGAACCGTGACCGGCACCAAGGGGGGAATCTCAGATGAGGACCTGGTTCATCACCGGCGGGACACCGGGAGGGTTCGGGCTCGTGCTGCGATGATCAGCCAGGACGGCAGACAACCCGGTGACCCGCGACGCGCCGCCCGGGCTGTCATCACCGCCATGGACCTGGACCCTCCACCGCTACGGCTTGTCCTGGGCAACGACGCTTTCGACACGGCCGTGAGCACGTTGCGGAGCAACCTGGCCCAGATCTGGGGGTACGAGGCGCTTTCGCGCGCGGCCGACTTTCCCACCGGGAAATGAAGCCGATCGGAGAGGCCGACCGTCAGCTGAGCTCGCCCACGATGATGAGGGCGAGCCCGGCCAGCACGTTCAACCCGGCATTGATCATCAAAAATCGCATTCTCGACGCGATGCCTGGCCGATCGCGCAGGACGAAGCGGAACAACACGAACTCGATCACACCGGCGGCCGCTAGCAGCAGGCCACCGATTGTCCACCAGCTCACGAGCGAGCCTCCAACGGGCGTCGAGGAGTTACCGGACCTGCGACTCGGCCCCGGAGAGGAACCGCGAGGGCGAGCCTACCGGCGTTCACGTAGCAGGCCCGAGCGAATACTCCGGTCGCCCGGCTTTCCGCGACGGGCCACCAGATCACGGCCGTGAGGGCGGGGGAGGCTGGAGCCGGCTTTGGCGGCGGTGAAGCCAGATCATTCGATCACCGTCTAAATCCGCAGCTTCCGGCCAACCCGTTCGAGACGTCTCAGGTTGGTACGCAGGTGGGCCGGAAGGTGTGGCCGGGTAGGTGGGTGGTCAATGCTGTCGCGGACAGTCCCGTGGTGACGCGTCGGCAGACGGCCGCGGCGTTGGCCTCGGGTGAGATGTCATAGCGCTGGAATGGAACGTGCTCGCCCGCGGCGTACAGAGTCGATCCCTCGGTGTTGAAGGACAGGGCGAGGATGGCGTCACCCGGCGTCAGCAGGGGCGAGCCGATCGGGCGCAGCGAGGCGGTGTCCCAGAGGTGCACTTGGCCGGTGCCCGTTGCGACGGCCAGGGTGCGCGAGTCCGGGGAGAAGGCCAGCGCGGTGACGCCCTGACGTGGGCTCGGAGGTGAGGGGCCGCTCAGCTCGCCGAGCCGGCGGGTTAGTCCGCTGTCCCGCACGGTGACGCGGCCCGCCTTGTTGCCTGTGGCGAGGAGGCGTCCGTCCGGGCTGAAGGCGAGGGCGTCGACGCCGGGGATCCGCGCGGTGAAGGGTTTCGTCCACGACCGCAGATCGACCACGTCGCCGTGTGACGTGACCAGGAGCCGTCGCCCGAGGTCAACGGCCTGGGAGCTTCCGGCGACCTCTGGCACGGTCCCGACGACGCGGCCGCGTGGGACGTCCCAGACCCGCAGGGAGCCGCCGCCGGAGTCGCCCGCGATCAGCAGAGTCGAGCGGTCGATGCCGAAGGCGACGCTGCCGACGCGGGCGGCGTCCTCGGTGACGGCGAAGGTGTCCATGGTGCGCCGACGACGGGTGCCCCAGAGGGAGAGCCGTGCGGGCCGCGCGGGTGGTTCGGCGCTCCGGTACGTGCCGTAGGCGACCAGGCCGCCGTCCGGGCTGACGGCCAGCAGGGGCAGGCAGTCGCCGTCCCCGGGGTCCACGAGCGCGCACGGGCTCGGCGGCAGCTCGATCGGGCCTCGGCCGGCGATCGGGGCGTAGGCCCCGACGTGGATGGGCCCGCTCTCGTGGGTGGTGTAGGCGCGGGTGAGGAGGGTCGCGTCCGCGGCGAAGGCTGCGGCGATCGTCCTGGGGCGACGCCGTTCGGCGGCCATGGCGGGCGCCGCGGTGGCCGGCGTGCTGGGCAGCCCGGACCTGATCGAGGTACGCGCCTGCCGGGCGGCCGTGTTCATGCGCTTACAGTTACAAGATCGCGATCGGCTCACCACGGCAGCAGGCGCAGGAGGCTCTTGAGAGGTTGCACTGCGTGATCGCTCCCTATCAGGTGCGCCAGACCCAGATAGCGCCGGTACTGACATCATTGGGGTGCCGAGCGTCGGCGGCGCGATAGAGCGAGTCGGCGTCGTGGCAGGTCGATGCCAGTGACGATGACCGTTACCTCCTCGCCTTCTTGGACTACTTGGTCGGGTGTCTCGATGGGTGCGGTGGAGAGCTCGCTGAGGTGGATCAGGCCTTCGATGCCGTCCGCGACGCGGACGAAGGCTCCGAAAGGCACCAGTTTGGTGACCGGGCCGTGCAGGATCTGCCCAACGTGAATGTCGCGGGCGAAATGCTGGAAGGGATCGGGTTGGGTGGCACGCAGCGACAGCCGGGCCTCACCGTTGGTGGTATCGAATGTGATGACTTCGCAGGTGATGTGCTGTCCCATCGAGATGATCTCGGACGGGTCCTCGAAGCTGCTCCAGGACAGCTCGGGCATGCTGATGAAGCCGACGCCGGGGAAGACGGGATGCTTCGGCCCGTCGTCCAGGTCGACGAAGATGCCGAAACGCTCGATGGCCGCCACGGTGCCGGACAAGCGCTGACCTGCTCGCAAGGCCTTGAGGAACGCCCAGAGCTGGGGGTTCTCGACGGCTGCCCGGGAGAGCAGGACTCGCCCGCCCTGAGAATCGACGGCGATGACCTCGGCAGAGACCCGATCGCCCACCTGCAGGATCCCACCAGCCGAACGTTGGAAGGACTGCCAGGAAAGATCAAGGGAGCCGATGACGCCGGCCGGAGCGGCGACGAAGCCATCAAGGAGCACCGCCGCCCCCGATCGCGTGACGTCGGCCACGGTGCCGGCGAGGGTGTCGCCAACGTTCACGGTCGCCATGAACGTGGCAAGAGCCTGATTGTCTTCCACCGTCCCCATATCAAGGCTTTCAGGAGGCACTCGATGGCGGCGTGGCGTCGATGCTGCGTAGCCACTCCAGGAGTGCGCGATAGTCGGCCTCGGTGATGCCGCGGCTTGGGTTGATTCGCTGCAGTAGAGCGGATCCGGGATGGTGCGCGGAGACCCAGGCGCGGTCTTTGTTGGTGATCTCGTCATCGAGCCAGGCGAAAGGGCGTCCTGCCGCCCAGGTGACGAGGGTGCGGGTCTTCCAGTGCAGGCCGTCGCGTTCGTCCTGCTGCTCGGTCTCGGGCGCCTGCGGCCAGCTGACGATCGCCAGCTGAGGCAGACCGAGGCGTGGTGCGATGCACTCGTTGGCGTCGTCCATCCAACTGGTTGCCCAGACCAGTTCGCAGGGCAGCGTCATCAGCCGGGCTCCGTGGTCGGGATTGATCCTGGACAAGAGCGGATTTGCCTCGGCGTGCGGCGGAGAGACGGTCAGGTAGGTCGGATACTGCTGCGACAGAGCGCCAAAGGGGATGAGTGGTCCGTCGACGTCGAGGAAGAGCAACGGACGCTGTGCGGATCCGGTCACGGCTGCACGACATCGGGAGTGGTGGAAGCGTCGGTGAGTCGTCCGGCTGTCATGCGGACGCTGGGCATTCCGAGGTGGACGGTGCTCGTGCGAACAGTCGCTTCGTGCATGGCTTGAAGCATCTGCCTCGCTGCTGCGAGGGTGGTCTCGATGGCGGCGACTTCGCCGAGCCGGCCCTGTTGTTTGGCTTCGGCCATGTCCGCACGCGCCACAGCCCCGGCCGACGATCACTCCCAAGGCCAGGAATCGGGCACCTAAGCCTTCGGAAGCTTGAGGGCAGTCGTCTGAGAGGGCGGCGGGGGTTTGATCGTGAGCTTCATGCCCCAGTCCGAGTAGCGGATGTCGTCGATGAAGCCAAACCATCCCTGACCGTCAGTCCTTCCCTTGAACCGGCCTTCAGGCTGGCGCCACTTGACCCAAGCTCGGCGCACCAGGCCATCCGTGCCGATCCACAAGCGCCACTCGATCGGCCACTCGCCATACTCGCCATCGCGCGGCTCCGGATGGAGTTCCGGCCGGACGGCCCACAACTGACGAAACGACATCACGCCCTGGTGGATGGAGGTGGATACGCCGTCGTAGGTCACGGAAGGCTGCCCTGATGTCGTGGTGGCCAGCACAGCCGCGAGCACGTCCGGCTTGTCCAGCTGCAGACCTCCTGCCTCCAGGTGCAGCGTGCACAACCACGGGAGGATCTCCGAGACGTTCACCCACTTCTTACCCTTGGGCCGCTTCTGTGATGGATTGTGCTGCCACTGGCGTTTACCAATGCAGATGTCGCGCACGTTCCCAGGCTGGTTCACCAGGTCAGTCGCCACGACCTTGCCATCGCCGAACCCGATGACGCCTTTGGTGGGCTTGAAGCGTCGCCAGCCGTCGCCGTCATTGAAGGTGTCGTATTCGACGACGCGCACCCCTCGGCCTTTGACCAACTGCCGCTGAATCGCAGCGACCGGATCAACGGCCGAGACCGTCGCCGCCGCGCTGGGGGCGGGCAGGCCGTGCAGTGTGGTTCCGACGAGCGTGAGGCCCGCGACCGCCGCCCATTTCCTCATCGCGTGATGTCTCCTCAAGCTCGGGCGTGCCGCTCTCCTGGCGTATGCCGAGGCAGCGAGCCTGCCAGGCGGAGATTACGTCGCGATCACAACCACCGCCCGGCCAGATCTGCTAAGCATCACTGGCCACGACGCCCGACTGTTGATCACGCCCTGAGAAACGAAACAGGCATTTATTCCCTCATTGCACTCTTTGCCGAAGCGGCGGCGAGACAGAACGCCCACGTCGTGATGTCGGCCACGGCGGATGCCAGAGGGTTGGTTCCTGCGAGCTGGGTTATGCGGGCGCGGTGCGTGAGCGTACCGTTACGGCGTGCCTCGGGAGTACGCGGGCCTGCTGCCGTCATGGTGGCAGGCTTGCGTGCTGTGCGGGGCGCTGGGGACCCAGGGTCATGGCCCGGGGCGTCAGAAGGGCCCAGCCCGCCCCCCGGTGATTGGCGGGTGGCCCTTACCGGCTACCGCGCACCACGTCTGCCCCTCCGAAGCCGGGGTTCCTTGCGTGGTCCGCCCACACCTCCGCTACCGCCAGGTCGGGACCCGCCCGATGCCGTGCGACGTGTGACAGCAGGACGCGATATCCCGGCGTCGAACCGCCGAACACCGGTGGCGGCCCGCAGGAAGAATCGGGGGGATGCCGTCGGCCATCGGAGCGTCAAACGAGGGTCGGCTGGCACGTTGCCAGGGGTACGACGACGCGCTCGGAGCGGAGTCGCGTTCGAAAGGGCTCGTCCTCAGCCGGTCGGGGATCCGCCTAAGAACTCGCCGCGCGCCGGTGAGAGCATGGTGCGGGTAGGACGAATCTACGTCACGGCGCTCGCCGTATCCACCTACGTCTGCTCGCTGTCGTCAGGACCTGGATCATCTGGACAGTGATGGATCGGGCCACAGGTCAGTGCCGCTGCTGGAGAGGGTGGGACTTCGTCCCATCCGGCAGTGAGGCCCGGAGAGCCGACTCTTGCTGTCACGTCAGCAGAATCTGGAGACACCATCGATCCCGCTGAGGGCATGCGAGCTTGCCAGGCCCCTTCCACCGGTCACAAGCCCTGCGACCCCGGACGCGCCACCGCCCAGCACGCCATGGATTCGGGAGCGGCCAGTCCGGCATGCGAAGCGACCCGGGTGAAAGAGAGACAATGAGGCTTGGGCTACGCGCTGCCCGCCAGGGTGGGCCGATGTAGACGATCAGCTCAATCAGAATCCCGCGCAACTTGGAGGTCGCCGTGGAAGGTCCAGATCTCGATGACTTTATCACTTTTGAAGAATTGGTGGCGCGAACACGTGAGATCGTATTGACCTCGATCCCCGTCGGGCGGGAGGCTATCCTGGAAATGGAAGAATCAATGCTGGCCGGTGAGAGAACTCCAACTCAGGCCGACTATATCTACGAGGTCGCCGTATCACTCTTCGAGGACCTCGTTGAGAACGGCAATGATGAATCAATCGCGGCATTCCTCCGAATGAGTGAGCGGCTTCTCGAGTTGGGTAGCGGACTTGTTACCGAAAATGTGGACGTCTATGTCGCGGGCAATCTGCGTCGGAATCACCCGTACCTCATCAGGCAAGCCGGTCCACGCTTGCGAGCGCTTGCCGCAGATCACTGACGGCGTCCGCCCGTTCAGTCGCCCGCCGTCGAGAAAACTGTCGAACGAGCACGGCCTCGGGGCATGCAGTTCAGCTGTAGGAACGTCAGCGTGAAGACGATGACGAGGACGCCCTTCTTGCCGAGCGCGCGCCTCAACTCATGCAGCGCACTCCTGGCTATCGAGGTGGCGGGCGAACCAGGCGGTCTCCGCTCACGAGTCCCGGGCGGGGGTTGGGGGCGACGGCTGTTTGCTCCATCAGCAGCGACAGTATCGCCTGGCCCCCGTTGGCTGGCCTGTCAGCGGCGTCCGAGGCGGCGTCGCCACCGCTCTCCGCTCCATATGTCGAGGTAGTCCGCTGTTGCCGGAGACGGTTACTCATTGGCGGGGAGTGTGCAGCAGGCCAGCGAGGGCGTGGCCGGCCTCTGGTTGAGCGGTCCGAAGTGGTAGAGGCCCAGTTGGCTGGCTAGCTCGCCAACGTGGAGGAGGGTGGCGGCGGTCTCCCGGCCGTGCCACACGACTCGCCCGTCGAGTCTGGAGATGCAGAAGCTCGCTGGCACGCAGCGAGAATGTGACGGAGGCGGACGGTGAACATCGACGAATTCTGGAAGTTGATCGACGACTCCGACTCAAGAGAGGAGCGCCAGCAAATCCGGGCCGCCCATCTACAGGAAGAGCTGAAACGTCGGCCACATTCGGAGATCATAGATTTCCATGCCCATTTTCTTGCCCTTAGGCAGAAGGTGAACACGTATCGTACGTGGGGGGCGTTCGGCCATCTTTTCGGATCACCATCCACCGACTCTTTTCTGGATTTCCAAGCCTGGCTTGTCGGGCTCGGAAAAGAATCATTCGACCTGGCGAGTAGCGACGCCGACAGCCTGTGCGATGTCCCGCAGGTTCGGGAATGGGTAGTTCGACTGATGAACCCCGCATTCGAAGCCGACCCTTCTATAGGCTACTTTCCCGGCTTTGAGCTCTTGGCCTATGTTGCGCGCCGCGCGTATCGAGAGAAAGCCAATGGCGAGGCGACCGGCTTCGACAACGCATTGAGCGAAAGAGGTCTCGAGCAAATGCAAGAGCCAGCGGATGAATATTGGGACATTCAGGATGGCGATGAGATTGCCGGACGCCTTCCGCGCACCGTCGCTTTCCTCCGAAGCCTTTTCTAGGATCAGCTGGCTGGCGTCCTGCGAAGAACTTGGACCCTCCGTCCTCGATCTTGTCGACGCCAGCAGCCGACCCCGACGTGACTGCCTGGCCTTCAGCTGGGCGGCCGGTGGGTGGCAGTGTCCCTGCTCAGGTGCGGTGAGTGCGGCGGGGATGCGGCTGCCCACCGCAGGGAAGAGCATGGCGCCGATTTGTCGATCGGGGACGAAGGCGTAGTCGTCGAACAGGAGGTAGATGAGAGGCGGGCGCGCTTTCTCGGGAGGTTTGCTGTCGTCGGTCATGCCGCCGGAGATGAGCCAGTGCGGGCGGTAGTTCGGTTTGACCAGAAGAACGTGCTCGTTCTCATCGGTGATGAGGGCGCCGGTGGCGGCGAGCCGGGCGCAGTAGAGCTCTGGCCCGCCCCTGGGCAGTGCTGCGTGATCGGTGATTGGCTGAGCAGTTCCCTGGCGCGCTCAGCTAGTGATTTAACCGTCCGATGGTTGTGAAGCCGCTTCGTGGGCTGCGAGCTCTTCCGGACTGCCGACGAAGGCAGGTCGGCACCCGGGCGGGAGGCGTTCCACGACCATGGCGACGGCCCCTGTGCGCGTCCTGCCATCCGGCCTCGACGAGGTCGGTGCTTGATGGGCTGGTCGTCATGGCGACATCATGCACGTTGCGACTGATCCAGGCGAAGACAAGGGGCTTTCGATCGAGGGATGGGCTGGCTCGTGAACCTGCTCGCGCACATTTCCTTCTACGCACCTTCGATGCCAGCGCTCGGAGCTCCCGCGTCCGAGAACCTGGGATGCGGCCAACCTCAAGGCATGTATTCGCCGGTCAGGCGACCGTGTGGCTCATGTTCCAAGCGGTGACCTGGCCGGTCCTGGCGGAGAATTCGCAGCTCATCGGACTTCCCGGGCCGTTCAGGACACCTTCAGGTCCCGAACCGGCGCGAACCCGCCTCAGGCCCTGCACCGACAACCATGGCACCGGGCCGAGGAGGGGTGAGCCACATCGCCCCGCCGCTCAGACGTTGCCCGCTCTGACCAGCCCGCACTCATAAGCCAGCACTACAGCCTGGACCCGGTCACGGAGTGCAAGTTTGGCCAGGATCCGGCTCACATGTCCCTTCACGGTCCCCTCGGTGAGGAAGAGGCGGCCGGCGATCTCCGCGTTGGACAGGCCGCGGGCGACCAGTTCGAGCACCTCGAGCTCACGTCTGGTGAGCATGCGCAGTTCGTGTTCGGAGCGGGGGAGGGGGTCCGCGCTCGTGCCGATGTGCCGCTCGATCAGGCGTTTGGTCACGGCGGGGGCGACGATCGCATCGCCCCGGGCGACCGCGCGGATCGCCGAGAGCAGGTCGGCGGCCAGGGTGTCCTTGAGGATGAAGCCGCTGGCGCCGGCCCGGAGCGCCGCATACACATACTCATCGAGGTCGAAGGTCGTCAAGATCAGGACGCGGGGTCCGTCGAAGCGGTCGCGGACCAGCCGGGTGGCCTCGAGGCCGTCGACGTCGGGCATCCGGATGTCCATGAGCACGACGTCGGGCGCCGATTCGGCGACCGTCGCCACCACCTCGGCACCGTCGGCGGCCTCCCCGACCACGACCATGTCCTCGGCGTTGTCGAGGATCATCCGGAGGCCGGCGCGCAGCAGGGCCTGATCGTCGACGAGCAGCACCCTGATCATGCCGGCACGCCTGTGTAAGGGAGACGAACCCGTACGGCGAAGCCCCGCCGCTCACCAGGCCCGGTGCTGATCGTGCCGCCCAGCACCGCCACCCGCTCACGCATCCCGCGCAGCCCGTTGCCGCCCTCATCAGGTAGCAAAGTGGCCAGACCATCATCAACCACCTCGACGAGCAGGTCACGCTCGCCGTAGGTCACGTTCACCCGGGCGCGGGCACCGGTTTCGGTGTGTTTCATGATGTTCGTGAGGGCCTCCTGAACGATCCGGTACGCCGCCAGGTCGACGGCGGTCGGCAGTTCCTCCGGTGAGCCGTCGACGTGCAGATGGACGGGGGTTCCCGAGGCGCGTACCTGGTCGATGAGGTGGGGGAGCCGCGCGAGTCCCGGAACCGGATGGGTGGCGGACGGCCCGCTGGCGGCCAGGACGTGGCGCAGGTCGGCCAGTGAGGCGCGCCCGGTCTCGACGATGGTGTCCAGAGCGGCGAGCGTGTCCTGCGGGTGCTTGGGGAACGCGGCCGTTCCCCCTTGTGCCTGCATCACGATGACCGACAGGCCGTGGGCGATGACGTCGTGGAGTTCGCGGGTGATCCGGGCGCGTTCGGCGGCGGCGGCCAGGGCGGCCTGCTGGTCGCGTTCGCGTTCGAGGTCGCGGGCACGCGCGGTCATCTCGTCCAGGTACGCGCGGCGGCTGCGCGCGCTGGACCCGATCGCCCAGCCGGCCACGAGCACGGGCGTCAGGATGGGGATGCCGCCCCAGTCCGTCGGTCCGAGCGGCAGCGTGGGCTGCTGGTCGGGCACGGGGAGGGTGGCGGCGTTCGGTTTGCGCACGACGAGTTCGGCCTCGGGTTCTGGCGAGCCGCGGAAGACCCAGCCGTCGACCCGGCCGTCGAAGGCCACGTACACCGACCAGCCGCACGCAGCGACCACGGCGCCGCCGAGGAGGGCGAGCGACACCGTGCGCCGGTGGCGCAGCGCGACGGCGTGGAGCGTGATCGGGACGGCCAGGTCGGCAGGCGCCGGCCCGGCGATCACCGCCATGTGCGCCACGGTCGCCCCGCAGGCGACGATCAGCGCCGCGATCGGCCACCTGCGGCGCGCCATCACGGTCAGCACGCAGATCGCGCTCGCCAGCCACCAATACGTCAGCTGGGGTGGCCAGGGCCCGTCGATCGGCAGGCCGACGCCTTTGCGCACGCTGCTGTCGGCATCATGGAGTACGGCCGTGCCGAGAAGCAGGACGAGGGCCACGCCGGCGTCCTGGATCGCCGGTCGGCGGATGGCGGCCACGAAGGTGTCCATGTCGCGGCGAGCCTAGAACCTGGGCCATATGGCGGCTATATGTCGCAAGTCAGGTTCGAGACCATGACCGTGGACAGATCCGCGATGGCGTCGCTCCCGCCCAGTCTTGACGCATGAGCCTCCGACTGTTTCTCACCGCATCGGCACTGACCGCGAGCGTCCTGGGCTGCACGGGAGCGGGCGCGACCGCGGCGGTCGCGGAGCCGTGCGCGCCCGCTCCCATGGGCGAGGCGCCGCCGCTCAAACCGACCACCGCCGGCACAATCGAGCAGGCCTTCGCGTGCATCCTCACCAAATTCGCCGGTGGTCCCGCGCTGAACCATCAGGTGCTGCTCAGCGCCGCGTTCGCCGGGTTCACGCAGGAACTTCAGCGCCGGGGCAAGGACCAGCCGGACGCCACGATGCCCGCGCTGACCGGCGACCGCACCCGCGACCTGACCGCGTTCAGCACCGTCTACCAGCGCATCACGGACAAGCTGCCCGACGATCCCGAGCTCCGGCAGACGGTCGCCGAGGCCACGATGAAGGCCATGGTGGCCGTCCTCCACGACAACCACGCGGCCTGGATACGGGAGGCGCCCGGCCCGCCTCCAAAGAAGGTCGAACCTGGACAGATCATCGAGTTCGGCACCGGCATCGCCGGATACTCGCCGGCCGAGGACGACCCGGCAGGGCGGCCACCGCTGTTCATCACCATGGTGCGCTCCGGCAGTCCGGCCGCACGACTCGGCCTGCGGCCCGGCGACGTGATCCGTACCGTCAACGGAGCCCCCGCGCTCGTGGACGGCCGTCTGTCCAGAAAAACGGTGGAGGTCCTCCTCGGCGACCCCACCTCCAAGGCGCCGGTACGGCTGGCGCTCCACAGGCCCGCCACCAACCGCGACTGGAAGGTGACCATCAAGCCCGCCACCTACCCGGGATCGCCCCTCGGCTTCTCCCAGCGGCTGAAGGGCGACATCGCGTACGTGAAACTCGCCGGCTTCCTCCCGGGCGGCGAGAAGAAGGTGTTCGCGGACCTCGCCAAGATGGGCAAGGTCCACGGTCTCATCCTCGACCTGCGCGGCAACGGCGGCGGCTTCCCCGGCACCGCCAACAAGCTCGTGAGCGCCTTCGCGCACGGCAAGACCATCGGCCACCTGTGCGACGTGAAGGGCGCCTGCGAGCCCAAGCGCACCGACGACACCGTCCCCCTGCTGAACCTGCCGCTCGTCGTCCTCACCGACCGCGGCTGCGCCTCCGCGTGCGACGCCTTCAGCGCCGCGGTCAAGGACCTCGGCCTGGGCAAGCTGGTCGGCACCCGTACGGCCGGCATCGTCTCCGGCCCGGCCGGTGGCTTCCTCCTCAACGACGGAAGCATCCTGGAACTGCCCACCCAGTACGGCCTGGGCCCGAACAAGGAGATCATCAACACGATCGGTGTGGCGCCCGACCACTTCGCGCCGGTCACCGCCGACGACCTGTCGCGCGGCCACGACCCCGGCCTGACGAAGGCGCGGGAGATCATCGGCGGCATCTAGAGGATGGCCGTCCGCCCACGCCCGGCGGCTCAAGACGTGGGCCGGACTGCCTGGCCTTCCGGCTGTCCGGCCCGGACGTCCCTCGGCGTCCGGGCCGAGGTCAGCCACAGGCCGGTGAACACGGCGCAGGCCAGCGTCACGGCCCCCGCGGCGAGGAAGGCGGTGTTGAGGCCGGACTCGAAGGAGGCGCCGCCGGATTCCCGCGTGTGGACGATCGCCCCGAGCACCGCCACGCCGAGCACCGCGCCGATCTGCCGGGTGGTGCTGCTGACGCCCGAGGCGAGGCCGCCCTCCTGCGGGCTGCCCGCCTGGATGGCGGCCCCGGTCAGCGGCGACATGGTGAGAGCGAACCCGATGCCGACGACCGTCAGCCGCCACCACACGTTCCCGTAGCCGGTGTCGGCGTGGACGAGGCCCAGCGCCAGCAGCCCCAGCCCGGCCAGCGCCAGGCCGATGCCGACGACGACGCGGTAGCCGTACCTGGCGGCGAAACGGCCCGCGTACGGGCTGACGATCACCATGGCCACGGAGAGGGGCAGGGTACGCAGCCCGGCGACCAGGATCGAGGTGTTCTGGACGTAGACGAAGAACTGGGAGAAGAAGAACGAGGACCCCATCAGCGCGAACCCGACCACGACCATCGCCGTGTTGGACACCGTGAACAGCCGCTCACGGAACAGCCGCAGCGGCAGCATCGGCGTCGGCACCCGGCCCTCGACCACGACGAACGCGGCCAGGAGCACCAGTCCGGCGGCGAAGCTGCCCAGGATCACCGGCGAGGTCCAGCCTCGGGAGCCGCCCTCGATCAGGCCGTAGGTCACCGCGCCCACGCCCGCGACGGACAGGAGCGTGCCCGGGACGTCGATCGGCGGCGCGCCCGGATTGCGGGACTCTCCCAGCACACGCAGCCCGGCCAGCAGCAGGACCGCCCCGATGGGCACGTTGACCAGGAAGATGGCGGGCCAGCCGAAGGACTCCACCAGGATCCCGCCCGTCAGCGGCCCGGCGGCCAGGCCGATGCCGCTGAACCCGGCCCACAACCCGATCGCCCTGACGCGCTCTCCCGGGGCGGGATACGCGGCGGCGAGCAGCGCCAGTGAGGCGGGGCTCAGCGCCGCGGCACCGACGCCCTGCAGCACCCGCCCGGCGATCAGCCAGCCGATCGAGGGCGCGAGTGAACACACCACCGACGCGGCCGTGAACACCACGACCCCGGCAAGGAACACCCGCCTGCGGCCGAACCGGTCGGCGAAGACGCCGCCCGACAGCAGCAGCATGGCCACCACCAGCACGTAGGCGTCGACGATCCACTGCAGGCCGGTCAGCCCGGTGTGGAGCCGCTGCTGCATGTCGGGCAGGGCGGCGCCGACGATCGTGTTGTCGAGCAGCACCATGAACTGACCCGCGCAGGTCAGCGTGAGCAACCCTTTCACGCACATCCTCCTAAAAGCAGTTAACGACTGCGTTTAGAAAGACTCTAACGCAAGTCTCGACTGCGTTAAGGTGAAGGGGTGGATGAACAGGGGCGGGCCAGGCGGCTCGGCGGGCGCAGCGCCCGGGTTCGCGCGGCGGTGCACCAGGCCGTCACCGACCTGGTCGGCGAGCGCGGCTACGGAAACTTCACCGTCGGCGACATCGCGGCCCGCGCTGGCGTGGCCGACACCAGCCTCTACCGCCGGTGGGGCAACCTCCAAGCCCTGCTCAGCGATGTGCTGCTGACCCGGCTCAACACGCAGGCGCCGATGCCCGACACCGGCAGCCTGGCCGGCGACCTGCGCACCTACGCCGGCATCGTGGTCCGCGAGGTCACCGGCCCCGACGGCCTGGCGCTGGTACGGCTGACCGTCGCGCTGTCAGGCGAGGGACAGCAGGGCCTACAGGCGCGCGACGAACTCCTGGCCGACCGCACCAGGCAGTTGCAGGCCATGCTCGACCGCGCCCGCGACCGCGGCGAGGACCCGCCCGACGCACTGGAGGTGCTGGACCACCTGCTGGCGCCGATCTACATGCGCGTCCTGTTCGGCGCGGACCCGCTCACCCCTGACTACCTCGACAGGCTGGTCGACCGGCTGCTCGCCTGACCCGCCGCGGCCACTTTCGCGCCCCACGCAGGGCTGATCAGGCAGTACGCGGCTCCGCCGGGGCGATCCGGCCGCCGACATGTCGTAAATTTTTCGCGGACCGGTAATCCGGAGGGCCCCTCGAGACAGTTCTAGATGTGGACGATCCAGAAGAACGATTCACCAACCTCTATGACCGGCACTACCGGAACGTGCTCGGCTACGCCCTGCTGCGTGCCGAGCCGGCCATGGCGGAGGACCTGACCAGCGAGACGTTCCTGGTCGCATGGCGGCGTCTGGACGACCTGCCCGACCAGCCGCTGCCGTGGCTGCTCGGCGTGATGCGCAACATGCTGCGCAACCAGCGTGTCCGCCGGCTGCGCAGCGACGAGCTGATCGCGCGGCTGTCCGGGCTGAGCTCCTTCGTCGAAGGCGACGTCGCCGAGCGGGTAACCGGCCGGCAGGAGGCCCTCGCCGTACTGGCAAGCCTGAGCGAACAGGACGTCGAGGCGGTGGTGCTGGCCAACTGGTACGGCCTCACACCCGCGCAGGCCGCCGAGGCGGCTGGCTGCTCGCCGCGCACCTACAACGTCCGGCTGCACCGCGCACGCCGTCGTCTGGCCGACGCGCTCAAACTCCCGCCGCACTTCGTCTTTCAGGGACAGCCATGAACGACAGCGACCCCATCAATGAACTGATCACCGAGCTACGCCCGGACACGCTCACCGAGGACGCCTACCGGCGGCGCCGCTCGGCCGATCTCGCCCGCGCGTTCCAGACCCCTCGAACCCCTCACCACCTTCGGAGATTCTCCATGGCCAAGCGCCGACCCCTGACGTTGTTCGCCGTCGCCGCGGCGGGACTCGCCGCCGCGGTGATCGTCGTCCCGCAGTTCGTCTCCGCGGACCAGACGACCGGCGCTCCGATCGCCGCGCGGCCCTCCGGCGGGCAGGCGACCCCGGCGCTGCCACAGACGGGCGCCGCCGCGAACACCCGCACGATCCTGCTCGCCGCGGCGAAGGTGGCCGCCGAGGAGCCGATCACCTCGGGCAAGTTCTGGTACTCGCGGGTGCGCACCGTGCAGATGGTCCACGTCGCCCCCCTGGAGTACAAGGCCAAGCTCATGGAACTGGACGCCGAGCTGAAGGCCAAGGAGGCGCGGCTCAAGGACAAGCCCGCCGAGCTGGAGGCCGCTCGCAAGGAGTTCCACGACAAGGTCGGCGCCCTGAAGACGGCCGAACTGCCCTACACCGCGACCCGCGGCGACACCGCCGAAAGCTGGCGATCGCTCAAGAACGCCACCGGCCGCTCGGTGAGGAACCAGGACGTGAAGATCGAGTTCGCGACTCCCGAGGACCGCGCCAAGTGGCAGCAGGCGGGCTCGCCCAGGTTGTCCGAAGACGACCGGCCGAAGACGAAGGAAGGCGCGCCCGAGGGCATCGTCTCGATCGGCAACGACAGCCTCACCTGGTCCAGCATCGCCCAATTGCCGACCGGCAAGGCGGCGCTGAAGGCCAAGCTGCACAGCATGTACGAGCAGGGCGACAAGCAGACGCCGCTCGCCCTGTACATGTGGCAGACCGGCGCCGACCTGCTGTCCGCCCCGATCACCCCGGGCACCAGGGCCGCCCTCTACGAGGTGCTGGCCGACTCCACCTCCAAGCTGACGTCGCAGACGGGCGTGGCCGACGGCGAGGGCCGTACCGGGGTCGCCCTGGAGACGACCGGGCCCGATGACAGCGGCGCGGCCGGCCGGATCACCTACCGGCTGATCTTCGACGACAAGACCGCCAAGCTCCTGGAGCTCGACGTCATCGAAGCGGGCAAGGCGACGCCGCTGCTCCGCCAGACCTACGAGGCCATGGGCTACGTCGACGACCTGACCGCGAGGCCGACCCAATAGCCCGGAGCGCCAGACCGTCCCGGCAGGCCTCAGGCGGGGGCCGATGTCTGCCGGCGCACCCCTCACGAGCGCAGCCCCGCTCCCGGATGTTTCGGTCAGCCGTCGGTGGTGCGTTCCAAGGGGCTGTAACGCCCATTTTCCCGGGCGGGATGTTCCTCTGGAGACGAGGGGGACATCGTGCGTCGGTTGCGTGGCATGGCATGGGCAGCGGGGTGCCTACCGGCATTACTCGTGGGAGCGGGCGGGTGCGCCGGGGACGAAGTCCCGGCCACGATCACGACCACCGTCACCGCATCGCCCACCGAGACCAAGAGCGAGCCGGTGGACACCGGGCAACCGGCGGGGAGGCGCACGCCGCTCCCGTGCCCGTCCGGCGGCGGAGACTCGGTGCCGGCTCCATGCCCGTCACTGGAACGGACGGAGATTCCGTTGCCGGCCATCACCGTCCCCCAGCCCTCGGGGACAACTGATCCGGAGACGCCGACTCCCTCGGTCAGCGAGCCCGAGGCGATCCCGGAGACGGCCGCGCCATGACGGCCGACCCGCCCGAGGCAGAACGGCCCCGGCCGCTCGACGTCGTGGCCCTGATCACGCTGCTGGTCGCCACGGGCGCGGCCATCCTCATCTACATGGGCTGGGCCTATCTGGACGGCTACCTGCGACCGTTCTCCCTGAAACCGACAGACCTGAACTACCGCCCGGACGAGTACGCGCTGTACGGGCTCAACCTGTTCTCCCCGGCCTACCTGCCGTGGATGACAGCCGTCCCCCTGGCGCTGGTCATGGTCGCGCACCGGCAAGATCTGCTGCCCTTGGTTCCGGCACGGTTGCGCGCCGCCGGCGGTGCCGTCCGCTCGCACCGCGTCCTGCGCCGGCTGGGCCACTCGGTCGCCGTCGGTGCTGTCATCACCGTCGCGGCCATGGTCCTGGCGGCAGCCGCGTTGTCGGGAAGGGCCATCAGCACCTACCTGCTGCTGGCCCCGGCCATCGTCGGGCCGTTGCTGCTCACCTGGCCATCGAGAGGAACGCCGCTGGGACGAGTGGCCTTCGCCATGGCCGCCGCCGTCTCCATCTTCTGCCTGCTGTGGGCGGCCGCGGTGTATGCCCTGCAACGTGGTACGCACATGGCGTGGTCCGTCATGGAGAGGCCTGCCGACCAACCCCAGGTGGCGCTCTACAGCGCGGACACCCTGGCGGTCAACGCCCTCAACGTCGGACGCGAGACGTTCGGCCAGGGCGCGTTCAAGTACCGGTACACGGGCCTGCGCCTGCTGCTCGTCCGCGGGGAGACCTACTACCTGATTCCCGCCATCCCGCGGGCCGACTGGGCCAAGGGGCATGGCCGGACCTTCGTGTTCAAGGAAGAAGACGACATCCGCCTGGAGATCCTTCCAGGCTCCCGCCAGAGTTGAGCACGCGCGGCGGGAAGGAGCGCCGGGGACATGCTGCCGGGCCGGGGCCGCACGCTGGCGCGTCTCACCTTCCGGGCCGCCGAGGTCGTCGCCTGCCAGATCGAGATGCTGGAAGACCGCATCGAGGCGTTACGCGGCCGGCGACCTGGCCTCGCTCACCGCGTGGCTGGATCCCGCCGGGCTCGGCCGTAAGTCGATGCGAGCGGACGGGCCGGAACGTGTGGTGCAGGGCGGCATCCACGGGTCGCTGGACGTCCTCCATCGAGGCCGTCGAGGAGGCGCTGCCGCAGCTGGAGGAGATCCACCGCGACTCCCCGGCGACCCTGCTCCACGTCGTCGCGCACATGCGCGAGGCCGACACGGCTGCGGCCATGGACCTGCTGGAGAGGGTCGCCGCGCTCGATCCGGAGTTCGCCGCCACGCGGCCGCGGGTCTTGTGGCCTTAGATCAGGGAGTACACGCGGGTGGTGCCGAATATGCCGTCGGCTGCTCGCCACCGGGGGAGCGTCGTGCGCACGTGCTGGAATCTGCCGGTGCCCAGCAGGTACTGCTCCTCGACGGGGTTGAAGTAGATCAGCGTGATGGGGCGCGGGCGCCTGTCGGCCGAGGCGATCAGTTGTTTCATGACGGAGGCGAAGATCTCGCCTCTGAACGGGTTGTTGAGGAACACCACGCTGACGTCGTCGGGGATGGAGTAGTCCAGGACGTCGGAGTGCACCAGTTCGATCTCGTGGGCCCGCAGTCTGAGGGTGGTGGTGTCCACGTTGTCGCGTGCCATGTCGGTGAGGTCGGATGAGAGTTCGACGCCGATCACCCGCTTGAAGGCATAACGGCTGGCGGCCTCCAGGACCATTCGGCCTTTGCCCGAGCCCATGTCGAGGAAGACGTCGCGCTCGTCGATGTCTCGGACGGGCAGGGCTCGGCGCAGGGTGCCCCAGTGGGCGGGGGAGTAGTAGACACGTTCCGGATGCTCGAGCCCGAAATCGTCAAGGTCGACGAAGTCGGTCGTGCTGACGCCGAAGCGCCAGTCGTACAGCATCCGTGCCAGCCAGCGACGCCATCCGCGCAGCCGTACGAGGAAGCTGCCGCTCATCATCATGGCCTCTTCGACGACGACGGCGCCCTCGTAGACGGTGAGGGGCGCGCTGGTCGCGAGAAGCCCGAGCAGCAGCGGCGCTCCCAGCTTCACGGGGGAACGGCGGACGCCGGACAGCCTGTCGACCAAGGTCATGGCACGCCTCCTGAGATCACGGCCGGCGCAGCGACCACCGCTGAACCGGGACACACTCTTGTACCGTTGATCGCAATCCGGGCCGTGCGAGTTTCACCTCGTACCCCAACGATCTGGTCAGGCGATGGCGATCAGCTTGATGAGCTGCCGTCTGAACTGGTCGTAGTCGTCCACGGCGCCGAGTAGTTGCTCCGAGGTGCGTTCGGCCTCGTGGGCGAGTGCCAGGGTCGCGGTGCCCGATTCGGTGATGGTCACCGAGACGCGCCGCCGGTCCCGCTCGTCTGCCTGCTTGCCGACGTATCCGGCGCGCCGCAGGTGCTCGATCGTCCGGCTCATCGTCTGGTCCGTCACGCGGCAGAGCCCCGCCAGTTCGCGCTGGGTGAGCGGCCCTTCGGCCAGGTGATGCAGGGCGATCAGGCCGGCGTGGGTCAGTCCGTGCGCGGCGAGGAACTCATGGAAGCGCCCCTCCACCAGGCGTGCGGCCACCGACAGCAGCCGGCCGGTGGGCCAGGAGTCGATGTCGGCCACCCGCTCATTGTTCCACCTCACGATCGTGAACCTGGTCAGGAGATCGCAGCCTTTTCGTGACCGCCAGGCCGAGCCAGATCATCCCGGCGAGCACGGCCACCAGGAGGTATTCGATCGCCGGGATCCGGCCCACGGCCAGCACGCCGGACAGGTCGTGGCGCAAGCCGTACACCAGGAGGGCGCCGAAGGCGTAGGCCAGTCCCAGCGACCAGCGCACGCCGCGCGTCAGACCCACGCCGTGCATCTGGGTGATGACGAAGACGCCGAGGAAGCCGAACAGGAACATCGGCCAGATCCCGTCCGGCCCGCCGCTCATCACGGCGACGAGCGTGCCGTGGACGGCGACGGCCAGCTCCAGGGTGAGGGTCCACCGGCGGTTGGTGTGGGCGCGGGTGAGGAACAGGCTGCCCTGCAACAGCAGCAGGAACATGTAGAAGAAGCCGATCAGGTGGCCGCTGGTGGCCTCCATGGGGTGGTACCAGAAGGTGTAGACGGCGGCCCAGCTGAACAGGTAGCCGTGATAGCGGCGGGCGAAGCGGACCACGCGGGCGCCGATCGGGGCCGGTTTGCCGAAGAACATGCCGCGCCGGCGGTTCTCCATGAGCAGGACGACCACCAGCAGCAAGATCACCGAGCCCTGGGAACTGAAGATCGACACATCCTGCGCCAGGCCGTCGTAGAACAGCTGCGTCTGGGCCATGTGCAGGGCGATGAAGACGGCGTTGACGACGAGCGCGACGACGTTGACCGGATGCAGGCCCCGTGTGTAGCGGCCCACCCTGGTCTGCGCGTAGTAGATGAGGCCCCATAGGGCGAGCTGGTGGGCCGCGTAGGGGAGCCAGGCCGACAGCCGGGTCCACAGGGTCGGCTCGGGCAGCTTCCAGTAGTACCAGGACGCGCCCTGGTCGGGCAGGAGCGTGACGCCGTGCAGGCGCTGGCCGAGCAGCCAGACCAGGGCGGTGATGAGCGCGCTGGCCAGCACGCCCGCGGTGAGGATCCGGCCTGGGCCCCAATTGTTCAGCATGCTGACTATTGTGCTTATGCTCAGCCTGCTGAACAAATTCCTCCGCGAGGGCAACCGCCGGCCTGCCGGCTCCGAATAGGCGTATGTGGGGCTGTTCGACCGATTCCCTTTCTGAGGAAGTGATCATGGAACGACGCAGGATCGCGGTGATCGGCAGCGGCATCGCCGGTCTCACCGCGGCCTACGTGTTGCAACGAGACCACGACGTCACCCTGTTCGAGGCCGACGAGCGGCTCGGCGGCCACGCGCACACCCACGACGTGCCGACCGGCGCCGTGGACAGCGGCTTCATCGTGCACAACCGCCGGACCTATCCGCTGCTGACGCGGCTGTTCGCCGAGCTCGGGGTCGAGACCCGCGCCTCGCAGATGAGCCTGTCCGTTTCGTGCGCGGGTTGCGGGCTGGAGTACGCGGGCGGCAAGGGACTGACCGGGCTTCTGGCCCAGCGCCGGGTACGGCCGGCGTACCTGCGCATGCTGGGTGAGGTGCCGCGTTTCCGCCGTGCCGCGCGGCGCGCGCTGGCCACAGGTCAGGATCAGACGCTCGGTGAGTTCGCCGGCGGCTTCACCTCCTACTTCGGCACGCACTTCCTCACGCCGCTGATCTCGGCGGTCTGGTCGTGCGCACCGGCCACGGCCCAGCGGTATCCGGCCCGCCACCTGTTCACCTTCCTGCGCAACCACGGGATGCTGGAGGTGGGCGGATCTCCGCGCTGGCGCACCGTCGTCGGCGGCTCGCGCGCCTACGTGGAGCGCATCGCCAAGCACCTGCCGGCCGTGCGCACGAGCTGCGCGGTGAGTGAGCTGCGCCGCTCGGGCGAGGGCGTGGAACTGGTCGCCGATGGCAGGCACACCTTCGCGGCCGCGGTCGTGGCCACCCATCCCGACCAGGCGCTGCGCCTGCTGGCCGAGCCGACACCCGCCGAGCGCGAGGTGCTCGGCGCCTTCACCTACTCGCGCAACGAAGCCGTCCTGCACACCGACACCACCGTCCTTCCGCGGGCCGCCGGGGCGCGGGCGTCGTGGAACCTGCGCATGGACTGCCGTGCCGGCGCCGTGCCTAGCGTGCGGGTGAGTTATGACATGGATCGGCTTCAGGGCCAGCCGTACCTGGTCAGCCTGGGTGAACCGATCGCCGCGCACCATGAGATCGCGCGCATGGTCTACCGGCATCCGGCCTACACCCCCGAGTCGGTCGCCGCGCAGCGGCGGCTGCCCTCGCTCAACGACGCGTCGATCGCCTTCGCCGGCGCCTATCAGGGCTGGGGCTTCCACGAGGACGGCTGCCGCTCCGGGCTGCTGGCCGCTCAGGCGCTGGGCGGTGACTGGTGATCCTCTACGAGTGCGTGATCACCCACGCCAGGGCCGAGCCGGTGCGCAACATCTTCCGCTACCGCAGCGTGTTGTGCCTGGCGGACGCCGATGATCGGCCGCGCAGGTCGCCGGTCGCGCCGCCCGCGGGCCGCGGTGACCTCGACGTGTTCCTGGCCCGCCACGAGCTGGCCGCCGACCGGGTGCTGACCCTGGCCCACCACCGGCTGCTGGGCTGGGCCTTCGACCCCTTGCGGGTCCATTGGTGCTTTTCTGGCGGACGGCTGGCCGCCACGGTCGCCGAGGTGCGCAACACCTACGGCGGGCGCCACCGCTACCTTCTGCGGCCGGGCGCACGCGAGGTCGCCAAGGACTTCCACGTCTCGCCCTTCAACGAGGTCGACGGCTTCTATCGCATCGATCTGCCGATCCCCGACGAACGGCTCCGCCTGACGGTCACCCTGCACCGGCAGGGCAGGCCGCCTTTCGCCGCCAGCGTGCGCGGACGCAGGGTGCCGGCCATGAAGGCGCGTCACATCCTGGCTCCGGTCTTCACCAGCGCCCGCATCCGCCGCCAGGGGATCGGCTTGTATCTGCGTGGGCTCACGATCCAGCCACCAGGAGTGAACCGATGACCGCCTGGTTGCGCGCCCAACTGGCCCGGCAGCTGTTCCTGCACGTGGTCAGAGGGATGGGGCCCGCGCTGGAGGGGCTGCGGCTGCGCAGGCCCGCGGACTTCTTCCACCGCGTGGGCGCCGATGGGCTGATCGGGTTCGGCGAGTCCTACGTGGCCGGCGACTGGGACGCCGCCGACCTGGTCGGGGTCCTGACGGCACTGGCCGGCGACGTCGACCGGCTGGTGCCCGCGCCATTGCACAGGTTGCGGCGGCTGGCCCTGCCGAGGGCTCCGCTGGCCGTACGCGGCACGCCGGGCGGGGCGCGCCGCAACGTCGCGCGGCACTACGACCTGTCCAACGAGCTGTTCGCCGCCTTCCTCGATGAGAGCATGACCTACTCCGCGGCCTGGTTCGCCGATCCGGCCGCCGCGACGTGGGACGACCTGGCGCCCGCGCAGTATCGCAAGATCGACCGGCTGCTGACGCAGGCGAGGGTCGGGCCGGGCACGCGTCTGCTGGAGATCGGCAGCGGATGGGGCGAACTGGCCATCCGCGCCGCCCGGCGAGGCGCCGAGGTGGTCTCGATCACCCTGTCGAAGGAGCAGGCACAACTGGCCGGGGAACGGGCGCGCGCCGCCCGCCTGCCCGCACCGCCGGAGTTCCGGCTGTGCGACTACCGCGAAGTCGGCGGCAGCTACGACGCGATCATCAGCGCCGAGATGATCGAGGCCGTCGGCGCCCGGCACTGGCCGGAGTACTTCGCGGTGCTCCAGCGCCGCCTGGCCCCGGGCGGCCGGATCGCGTTGCAGGCCATCACGATGCCGCACGATCGTTTGCTGGCCACACTCGGCACGCACACGTGGGTGCAGAAGCACATCTTCCCCGGCGGCATGCTGCCCTCCATCCCCGCGATCGAGAGCCTGCTCGGGCCGCTGCGCATCGTGGCGCGGCTGTCGCTGCGCGAGCACTACGCCCACACCCTGAGGCTGTGGAGCGAGCGCTACACGCAGCAGCGCGACCTCATCAGCAAGCTCGGCTTCGACGAGACCTTCCATCGCATGTGGAGGTTCTATCTCGCCTATTCCGAAGCCGGATTCCGCTCCGGCTACCTCGACGTCTGGCAGCTCACCATGGAAAGGGGACGCCCTTGACGACGATCGCGGCACGGGCGGGACACTCGATCGACGCGCTCTTCGGCGGGAAGCCGCCGGTGGCGATCCGGTTCTGGGACGGCAGCACACACGGCGACGGCCCGGCACTCGAATTGCGCAGCCCCATCGCCGCCCGGTACCTGCTGTGGAGTCCGGGCGAGCTCGGCCTGGCCAGGGCCTACGTCAGCGGTCACCTCCGCTTCGACGGTGACCTCACCCAGACCCTTCGGCAGGTACGCGCCGCGCCCGCCTTCCGTCCCCGCCCGCGCGACCTGCTGGCGCTGATCCGGCTGCCGGGCGTGCTCGGCCCCCGGCCGGCCGCTCCCGCCGCTGAGGTACGGCTGCGCGGCCGATCGCACACCCGGGGGCGCGATCGCGCCGCCATCGCCCACCACTACGACCTGTCCAACGCGTTCTACCAGCTCATCCTGGATGATTCGATGGCCTACTCGTGTGCCGTCTTCGAACCCGGCGACGATCTGGAGCGGGCGCAACGCCGTAAGCTCGACCGGATCTGCGACCACCTGCGGCTGCGGCCAGGCATGCGGATCCTCGACGTCGGCTGCGGCTGGGGATCACTGGCCCTGCACGCGGCGCGCGAGCGCGGGGTGGCGGTCGTCGGCGTCACGCTGTCGGCCGCCCAGCGGCAGTTCGCCCTCGACCGGGCCGAGGGACTACCGGTGGAGATCAGGTCGCAGGACTACCGCGACCTCTCCGACGGCCCCTACGACGCGATCTGCTCCATCGAGATGGGCGAGCACGTCGGCCGGGCCGGCTACCCCGGCTACGCGGCCGCGCTGCATGGTCTGCTGCGTCCCGGCGGCAGGGCGCTCATCCAGCAGATGTCGCGCGATCGCCGGCCCGGCGGCGGGCCGTTCATCGAACGCTACATCGCCCCCGACATGCACATGAGACCGTTGGAGCGGACCACGGCGATGCTGGCGGCAGCGGGGTTCGCGGTGGAGAGCACCGATGCGCTCGGCCACCACTACGCGCGGACCGTGCAAGCCTGGCAGGAGCGCCTCCACGCGCACCTGCGGGAGGCGAGGGCGCTGATCGGCGCCGAACGCACCCGCGTGTGGCAGTTGTACCTGGCCGGTGGCATGCTCGCCTTCGAGCAGGGCCGCATGGACGTCCATCAGATCGTCCTGAGGAGAGGCCGATGAGCGTTTTCCTGTCCTGCCTGGCCTTGGTGGCTCTCCTCATGGTCATCACGTTCGCGGTGGCTATCAAGGCGGGCAAGCACGTCGTGATCGATGTGGCCTGGGGCCTCGGCTTCGCCGTCATCGCGCTGGCGGCCTTCGTACTGGGCGGCGGTGACCCGCTGCGACGGGTCCTGTTGCTCGTTCTGACCTGCCTGTGGGGGCTGCGGCTGGCCCTGCACCTCGGCCGGCGGGTCGCCGGCGGCGGCGAGGATCCGCGTTATGAGGCGCTATTGGCCAAGGCCCCGGGCAGCCGCGACGCCTACGCCTTCCGGATGATCTACGTGACGCAAGGCCTGATCATGGTGTTCGTCTCGCTGCCCGTCCAGGTCGGCATGACCACGACCGGGCCTATCGGCTGGCTGGGCTGGGCGGGCGTGGCGTTGTGGCTGGTCGGGTTCGTCTTCGAAACCGTCGGCGACTGGCAGCTGGCCCGCTTCCGCGCCGACCCCACGAGCAAGGGACGCGTGCTCGACACCGGTCTGTGGCGCTACACACGCCACCCCAACTACTTCGGCGACGCCGTCATCTGGTGGGGACTCTTCCTCATCGCCGCCGAACACTGGCCCGGCGTCCTGACCCTTCTGTCTCCGCTCGTCATGACGTACTTCCTGCTCGCCAAGACCGGCAAGCCCCTGCTGGAGCGTCGGCTGTCGGCCACACGGCCGGGCTATGCCGACTACGTCCGCCGCACCAGCGGCTTCGTCCCTCTGCCGCCCAAGCGCTGACATGGTCATCGTCGTGACGGGCGGGACCCGCGGCATCGGCCGCGGGCTCGCCGAGCAGTTCACCAGGCATGGCCATCAGGTCATCACCGGCGGTTCGCGGGACAGCGACGTCCGCGATCGCCGCCGGCTCCAGGCACTGTGGGACACCGCCGTCGAGCGCCACGGCAGAGTCGACATGTGGATCAACAACGCCGGGATCACCCAATCACGTCTCCCGCTGTGGGAACTGCCCGAACACCAGGCGCGTGACGTCGTGGACGTCAACCTCACCGGTGTGATCAACGGCTGCGCGATCGCCCTGGCGGGGATGGCCGGGCAGGGCCACGGTCACGTCTGGAACATGGAAGGACTCGGCAGCGACGGCCGCGCGGTGCCCGGACTGGCCGTCTACGGAGCGACCAAACGGGCCCTGACCTACCTGACCAAGGCCCTGGCGAAAGAGGTGCCCGACGGGGTCTCGGTCGGCCTGCTCAGCCCCGGCATGGTCACCACCGACCTGCTGTTGCACGAGCTGACGCCCCGTTCCAGGAAGATGTACGACATCCTGGCCGACCGGGTGGAGACCGTCACGCCCTGGCTGGCGCGGCAGGCACTGACCAAGGCCGTCAACGGCGCGCACGTACGCTGGCTCACCCCCCGCAAGGTCCTCTACCGGCTGGCCAGCGCCCCCTTCACCAAACGCAAAGTGATCTCCTAAAAGACACCCCGCCTGATCAGCGCCTGCGCATGC
The DNA here is from genome assembly GCF_014203235.1 of Nonomuraea endophytica. GTDB lineage: Bacteria > Actinomycetota > Actinomycetes > Streptosporangiales > Streptosporangiaceae > Nonomuraea > Nonomuraea endophytica. The sequence goes on from NZ_JACHIN010000018.1 coordinate 40,583, forward strand.
GCAACTCGCCGTCGCCGATCTGGTGGACGACGACCCGCACGAGCAGGACCGACATGGCGATGGCGATGATAGATCCGATGGAAATCATCACGACGAACCAGAGCCCCATGACATCTCCTTCCGTTACGTCTCACAGGTGCCTTCGCCAGGCGAGGCAGTACGGACGTCGGCGTTCGGCAAAGGGATGGTAGGCATGGCGGAGCACGCCGACCCGCGGCTGGAAGCACTGCTGGACGCCCTGGACGCAGACCTGCCGTTCGTGCGGTACCGCATCCGCCGGTTCCCGCAGGGGCCACGGTGTGCCGTCCTCAGTGTTCACGAATCGACGCGCATTCTCGTGTTCGTCCAGGATCGGCAGTGGGTCTGTGTCACCGAGACGACCGCGGGCCGGGTGTCACGGCAGACGCTGGGAACGGTTGAAGAAGCTCCGAAGATCATCGTCAGCCGCATCCCGCTTCTGCACGTCGGACGGCCTGCCCAGGGCCGCGCGGTCCGGCTCGCCCGTGCCCTGGGCCTGGGATTCGCCGCCGCGATCGGGGCCGGCGTCCTGGCCGCCGCCCTGATGGCCATCCTCGTCCTGGGCAACGGCTACGGATACGGCTCGGACGCAGTTCGCACATCCATCAACATCCTCGCCCTGGTCATCGGCGCGGCCGTCGGCGCCTGGGTGGCACGCCGCTCCTGGCGGGCCGGCCGTACCCGCCGCGACGGATCCCGGCGCCCGCCAACGTGATCGCGGCGCGGATCACGTCAGCGCGGCGGTGATCCTCCGCACGGCCGCGCGCCCACCCACCATCAGCCCGTACGGCGGGACTTCGGCGACCGGCGACGCACCGTACAGCCGCGGCCCCTCGAAGTCGCAACCAGCGACCTGAATCGGCGCGGTCGATGCGAGCGTTCTTGATCGGATTGCGTCGTCGGGCGGTAGCCCGCCGCGTACATAATCAGGTACCTTATTCTTAAGTATCAGGTTCCTGATTCGAGGTGAGCCGTGAGAGTCGTGATCATCGGAGCTGGGATGGGCGGGCTGACGCTGGCCCAGGCGCTGCGTGGGGCGGGGATAAACGTGGTCGTGCACGAGCGGGATCAGGCGGTGGAGTCCACCGGCGGATATCGGCTCCATCTGGACGAGCGCGCCTGCCGGGCGCTACGCCGCCACCTCGCGCCAGGTCACTACCAGGCACTGCTCGCGAGCTCGGCGGGGCCGCGGTCGTTCACTCGGTTCGCGGTCACCGACCACCGGATGCGGCTGCTGTTTCAGGAGCCGCGCGATGGGGCCACGGAGACGCTGATGATCGGCCGGATCCCGCTGCGCCGGCTGCTGGCGGAGGGCCTGGGGGAGGCGCTGCGGCTGGGCTCGGAGTTCACCGGATACCACACGAACCCCGACGGCACGCTCACCGTGTCCTTCGCCGACGGCCGCACGGAGGCCGCTGACCTGCTGGTCGGCGCGGACGGCGTGGGGTCGCGGGTCGCGGCGGCGCTGGCCGGGCGCCCGACGTCGGCCCCCGTGGGGGTGAGCGGCATCGCCGCTCGCACGCGGCTGACCGCCGACACCAGGCCGCTGGTGCCCGCCCTGTTGGCGCAGGGGCCGGCGCTGGCGTTCGGTCCCGGCGGCACCGGGCTGTTCCTCAGCCTCCACGACCTCGGCTCCGGTTCCATGGTCGATCCCGCGGCCTGTGCGCAGGTCAAGCCGATCATCGAGCCGCCCGCACTGATCTGGGGGCTGCTGGCGCCGGACCGGACCTACCCTGGTCGGCCGAGGGAACTCGACAGCGCCGCTCTGATCCGGCTCACCGACCGGCTGCTGCGCGGCTGGAGCGCGCCGGTCCGCGCGCTGGTACGCGCCGCCGACCCCGCCACGGCGGCCTTCTTCGGCTTCCACGCCGTCGCCGAGGACACCGATCTCACCCCGTGGCCGGCCGGCGCCGTCACCGCGCTCGGCGACGCTGTGCACGCGATGCCGCCCACCGGCGGCATGGCCGCGGCCACGGCGATCCGCGACGCCGACATCCTCGCGCAAGAACTGATCCAGGTACGCGAGGGCACGTCCACGATCCCGCTGGCGGTGCACCGATTCCAGACCCGGATGGCCGACTACGCCCCCGCGGCCGTACGCACGTCCATGCAGCCCTTGAGCTGGATGAACCGGCTCGCCACCCCCGTGGGAACGCAGGCGGCCCGCCTGGCCCTGCCGGTCTTCGCCTCGGCCGCCCGGCTGGGCCGTACCCTGGCCGGAGCCCGCAATGCCTGAGAAGTCCGAGACGCGCGCGAGTCAGGTGGCAGGACAAACCGGTGTGCCGGACCTGCCGCTCTGGGAGTTGATCCAGACCTCCTACATCGTCGCCCGAGGTTTCACCGAGGTCTTCGGAACGGTCGGGCTCACCCCGGTCCAGTTCGGCGTGCTGGCCTCGCTCGCCGACGGCGAAGACCTCAACCAGGCCGAACTCGCCCGAGTGATCATGGTGCGGCCACAGAGCCTCGGCGAGGTGGCGGTGACGCTGATCGAGCGGGGCCTCGTCGAACGCGAAGGGCCGGGCGGTCGCGGCCGGCGCGCGAGCCTGCGGATCACCCCGGCAGGCCAGGCGGTGCTGGACCGCGTCTTTCCTGCGGTGATGGCCTTCAACGCTCCCCAGGCGATGGGCCTGTCCGACGAGGACGCCGAAGCGCTGACCCGGATGCTACGCACCGTCCGCAACACCCTCTCCGCCCGCGACGAGCCCACCCATCGCCAGCCACCCTCCCCCTCCTGACCAGGCCGGCCGCGCCGTCCCGCAGCATCATCCACCACGCGGCGCGAAGACGACTTCTTCCACAACCGCCAAGTCGTCAGCCTCGGTGAACCCCGCCGTCTCGACCCCGCCAAAGAACGCCTTCAGGCCCTGAGGTGCCGAAGGGTGGAGCCGGACGAAGCCGTCGCTGACGTTGCGGGAGCGTCCTTGGGCGTCTCCTTCTGATACGCGCACGAACAGGTCGGCGAAGGGGTTGTCGGAACTGTGGCCCAGTTCTACCAAAGGGCTGCCGGCGACCTCGAGCTCCGTGGTCAACGGCTCCGACGTGAATGTCAGCACATCGGAACGCGAGGCGAGCGCGCTGTCATCGGCATAGCCGGCGGTCACTCCGGGGAAACTTGGGTGACGAACGCGCCGCCGTACGTGGGAGCCGGCTGGACGGGGTCGTAGGTGAACTCGCTCGCTTCTCCCGCGTCGGCCGGTTGAGCGGCCAGGAGATTGCCGGAGCGGGGATGAAGGATCTGCTCGGCCGTCGCCGGCGGCCAGGCCGGAAGGTCGCGCTACCCCTCGCCGGGCCGCTGCGGAACACCTTGACCGGCGTGACGCGCCGCCGGGCGCTCGATCCGGCAAGGTGCTCGTCGAACCAGGCGAGGGCTTCGGGCAGCAGGATGCGGGCACCCCCGGCGCCCGCCTGGGCATGCGTCCACGGGCCCACGGTGAGCCCGGCATCGACGCCCCGCCCGGCCAGCCGCGCGTACCCCGTCAGCGTCTGGCGAAGAAAGCCGTCCTGCCAGCCGCCCTGAACCAACACGGGGACCCGCACCCGATCCAGCGCCTCGGTCAGGTCGGCGCGCTTCCACCACGGGTGGTCCAGATCCCGCCGGCTGACCCACTCGCGGTACCAGGGCGCCTTCCCGCCCATCAGCCTTTCGGCGGCACCGGCCAGCGGAAGCGCCGCCAGGGCCTTCTTGACACGGCCACGCGACGAGAGAATCCCCAAGATGCGAGGCAGGATGGGCTTCTCCTGCTTGCTGGTGGCGAACGACCATTCGAACACCGTGCTGAGCAAAAACGCCCCGCCCGTGTAGACAAACGCACCGAAGTTGTGCGGCGCGCACGCGATGACCGCGGCGGCCAGTTCCGCAGGCGGATCCTTCAGCAACGCCCCCGCGGCGAAGCCAACAGATGAGAAGTCGTGCGTGGCGAAACGCCCGTCGAACCACGGCTGTTCGCGCATCCAAGCGACGATGTCGGCCGCGTCGTCGGCTTCGCGCATGTGCGGCCCGTACACACTGACCGTCTGCACGGAACACCCGGGTCACGTTCCGGTGCACGGCGGTCCCGCCCTGCACGTCCCCGAGGGTCTCGACGCCCTCGCGTCCGACGGGACCGTCATCGTCCCCGGATACCTGGAACCGAACCCGCCGTCCGCCGAGGTCACCAGCGCGCTGGCGCGGACGGCGGCTCGGGGGAGCCGCATGGTCTCCATCTGCACGGGCGCGTTCGCCCTCGCCGCCGCCGGCCTGCTCGACGACCGGCGCGCCACCACGCATTGGCTGTACGCCCCGGCGCTGGCCCGCGAGTATCCCCGGGTGAAGGTGCGGCCGCAGGAGCTGTACGTCGACGAGGGCCAGGTGCTGACCTCGGGCGGCGTCACCGCCGGCCTCGACCTGCGCCTGCACCTGGTCCGCCGCGACCACGGCGCCCGCCTGCTCGTGACCGCACCGCACCGCACCGGCGGTCAGGCCCCGTTCATGGACCCTCCGGTACGGCCCGCCCCGTCCGAAAGGGCATCGGTTTACGAATGGGCCCTGCGCAACCTGCACCGGCCACTCACCGTCGACCAGCTCGCAGACCAGGCGGGCCTCTCACGCAGAACGCTGATCCGCCGCTTCCACGCCGACGCCGGCCTGCCACCCATGCGATGGCTCCTCGACGCCAGGCTCGCCCGCGCCCGTGAACTCATGGAATCCACCGACCTGACCATGGAGGCCGTGGGCCGGCGATGCGGCCTGGGCACCCCCGCCAACTTCCGCACCCTGTTCAGAACGCACGTGGGCATCCCAATACCGCGACACGTTCGCCTCACCGGCTCTGGAGAACCGATGACAGCCTCCGCGAGGTCTCCTCATCGTCGGGGGTCATCACCACCAGCCGGTGGCCCGTCTCCGTGACGTCGGTGGACACGAAGTTCAGCCGGAGAAGCCCCACCAGCGGACTCTCAAGGCGTTTCACCTCGTAGTGCTGGAGCAGCACATCATGGCGGCTCCACAACCGCGCGAACTCGTCCGACTGCTCCAGCAGTCGCCCGACCACGCTCGAGGCATCCGTCCCGGCGCCCGCCACGGCACGCATCCTCGCCACCATCCTGGTCGCGACGATGTCGTCATCGACGTACCGGCTGCGCCAGTCCGGGTCGGTGAAGAACTGCACGGCGCAGTTCCGTTCCCCGGACGGGATCAGATCCATATCAGTGAAAAGGTGCCGGTAGGCCCGGTTGTAAGCCACCACGTCGAACAGCCGCGTCTGCAGACAAGCGGGAAAGGGATCCAGCTTGTCCAGCACGGGCTGAAAGGCCGCCAGCAGAGCCGGGTCGCACACGACCGGATCGGCGAGCGGTGTCCGCACCCCGGCGAGCCTCCGCAAGTGCTGCGTTTCCACCTCATCCAGCCGCAACGCCCGGCCGACCGCTCTGAGCACCTGCGTGCTGACGTTGATCGGCCGCCCCTGTTCGAGCCACGTGTACCACGTCACCCCCACCCCGGCGAGCACCGCGACCTCCTCGCGCCGCAGGCCCGGCGTGCGACGCCGGCCGGTGGCCGGAAGCCCGACGCTGCCGGGACTCAACCGCTCACGCCGGGTGCGGAGGAAGTCGCCGAGCTCACGCCGGGCGTTCGGGGAGATCGTGTCGGTCATGACTCCATACTGCTGCACCTGCGGTTGCCCAGCCAGGTTCAGCTAGTACCCCCATAACCAGGCTTCTGGTACCCGGATCAGCGAACACCCAGGATCGACGCGTGAGCACAGCAATCTCATCCCCACCGCGGACGCTCGGGCTTCCCGGACTCCTCGCCACCCTCTCCGCGCTGCTTCTCTCGGTGGTCAGCTTCGCCGCCGTGGGCATCGCCGTTCCCGACATCGGCGCATCACTGCGGGCCTCGCCTGCCGAGCAATCGCTCGTGGTCTCGGTCTACTCGCTCGGCTTCGCGGTGCCGATGGTACTCGGCGGCCGTCTCGGCGACCTCTACGGACGCCGCCGCCTGTTCCTCCTCGGCATGGTCGGTTTCACCCTCTTCTCCCTGATGGCGGCCCTCGCCCCCTCCGTCCTCGTCCTGATCGCCGCGCGCGCCCTCACCGGCGTCTCGGCGGCGGCGATGGTTCCCCAGGTGCTCGCGACGATCACCGCCTCGACGCAGGGGCCCGAACGCGCCAGGGCGGTCGCGCTGTTCGGAGCCACCGCTGGCGGCGCGACGGCCATCGGGCAGGTCCTCGGCGGCGTGCTGCTCTCCGTCCCGGTCCTCGGCGCCGGCTGGCGCATGGTGTTCGCGGTGAGCGTCGTCATGGGTGCCGTCGCGTTCCTCGCCGCCCTGCGCTGGGTGCCGGCGACCAGCTCTCCCGGCCACCGTTCCCTCGACCTGGCCGGAACCGTGCTTCTGGGCTCCGCCCTCCTCTCGTTGCTCGTCCCGCTGTCTCAGGGCGCCGCGCTCGGCTGGCCCGCATGGTGCTGGGCCCTGCTCGTCGCCGTCCCCGTCCTGTTCGCCGCGTTCTGGAGACGGCAGCTCCGGCTGCACAGCGGCGACCGCGTCCCCCTGGTCCCGCCGCCTCTGTTCCGCCTGGGCTCGTACCGGGTCGGACTCGTGATGGCGCTGATGCTCCAGTCGGCTTTCGGCGCGTTCACCTTCCTCTACGCCCTCACCACGCAGACCGGGCTGGGCTGGACCCCGATGCACGCCGCTCTGGTGCTGCTTCCGTACGCCCTCTGCTTCTTCGTCGTCTCCGTCTGGTCCGGGAGTCTCGCACCGCGCTTCGGATTCCGCCGGTTGCTGATCATCGGCGGGGTCATCCAGGCGGCACTGCTCGCGATCACCGCGACCTCGGTGTCCCTGCAAGGCCTGAACTCCTGGACTCTCGCCGCGTTGCTGATCGGCGTCGGCGTCGGGCAGGCGTTCATGTTCGGGCCCCTCGTCGGCGCGATGATCGCCGACGTCCCCCCGGCTTCCGCCGGGGCCGCGTCGGGAGCGCTCCAGACGACCCAACAGGCCGCCATGGGTCTCGGCGTCGCCGTAGCCGGTGGGCTGCTCGCCGCGGTCACCGTCGGGTCAGCCGCGCCCGCCGCAGCCACCTACACCACCGCACTCGCCGTGTGCATGATCGTGCAGGCCGCCTTCGCCGTCGCCTTCGCGCTCTGCGCCCTCACCCTCCCACGCCGCTGATCCAGGCCCTGGTCGCGGTCGATTGCCCGGGTGTCGCACAGATGGTTCATTGGCGAGGTAATCACTCGTCGTCGATCTTTGGGGTTGTAGTGGCGATACGCACGATCACCGTAGGTCTGGCGGAACGGCACCCCGTCGAGGGAGCGGTGCTGCGGGAGGCGGCCTCCGTCGCGCATCGGCTGGGCGCGCGCTTCGCGGAGGCGGGTTACGAGGTGCAGACGGTACGGCTGGCCACGCAGCCCGTCTTCGGCCAGGTACCGGACCTGGCCGAATACGCCGCCCGACTCCAGCATGTGATGGAGGAGGAGGGAATCGGTTACCTGTCGCTGGGGCCTGGTCAGGCCGCCCGGCCGGATTTCGACCTGGACCAGCTCGCGGGAGTCGCCGACATGCTGGCCGAGTGTGAGGCGTTGAGCTGCACCGTTCAGATCGGAACCAGCGAGCACGGCCCGCGGGCGTCAGCGGCGGTAGCGGCGGCGCGGGTGGTCGGTGAGCTGGCGGCGGCGACGCCCAAGGGGGTCGGCAACTTCCGCTTCGCGGTCCTGTCCGAGGTCGGACCCGGGCACCCGTTCTTTCCCGCCGCCTACCACGAGGGGCCCGGCACGTTCAGCCTCGGGCTGCAGTCGGCGGGAGTGGTCGCCGAGGCGCTGAGCGGCATCCCTGGCGAACTGGACCCCGCGAAGATCACCGAACGGGTCCGCGGAGCGCTCACCGAGCAGGCACTCCCCGTGGTACGGCTGGCCGAGAAGCTGGCCACCGAGGTGGGCCTGCCGTTCGCCGGAATCGACCTGTCGCCCGCCCCGCACGGCGACACCAGCATCGGCCGGGCGATCGAACACGCCATCGCCGGGCCGTTCGGCGCCCCAGGCACGCTGAACGCGGCCGCCGCGATCACGCAGGCCCTGCGCTCGGTGCAGGTCTCGCGGGTCGGCTACTGCGGCCTGATGCTGCCGGTCATGGAGGACACCACGCTGGCACGCGCCTGGGAATCCGGCGGAATCGACCTCCACCAGCTGCTGGCCTATTCGGCGGTGTGCGGGACCGGCCTGGACACCGTGCCGCTGCCCGGTGACACGCCGGTGGAGGAGGTGGCCCGGATCCTGATGGACGTGGCCGCGCTCGCGGTGCGCCTGCGCAAGCCGCTGTCGGCCCGGTTGTTCCCCGTGCCGGGCGCGGGCCCGGGGGATCGGACGGACTTCGGCTCGCCGTACCTGGTGGATGTGCGGTTGCCGGGGTAGCGCACAGGGGCGAGCCGGCGGGCTCGCCACCTGGCAGGGCATCACGCGGTCCGCGTGGTCTCGGCTGGGCTGGCCGGGGTGGAGTGCTCGTCGACGCCGGGGGCGGCGAGGAGGCGGCCACCGCGCCGGAGGAACACGGTGGTGATCGTCGCGGCTGCGATCAGGAGGGCGCTGACCAGCAGGGCGTTACGCGCTTCGGCCGACAGGGCCGCGCCCGAGGCCGCGACGGTGTTGCCCAGGATGGCTCCGGCGATCGACGTGGCCACGGCGCTGCCGAGCATTCTCGCCATCTCGATGGTGCCCGAGGCTCCGCCCAGGTCTTGGGGCGGCACCTCGCTCATCGCCACGGTGGTGAGCGGCGCGAAGGTGAATCCGGCTCCGGCTCCGGCTATCAGCAGGGTCACGACGAACACGCCCCACGAGGCGTCGGGGGTGATCAACAGCGCCGTGGCCACCGTGCCGAGGCAGAACGCGGCGAAGCCGCCGACGAGGATCCAGCGGGGCTGGACACGTCGCATCAGACTGCCGCTGAGCGGGGCCACGAGCGAGGAAGCCAGCCACATGGGTGACAATGCCAGGCCCGCCTCCAGAGCGTTGAGGTGGAGGACCGACTGCAAATAGATGGTCATGGTCAGTTGGGTGCCGAAGATACAGAAATATGTCGCCAGGGAGGCCCATGTCATGAGCCCGTAGTTTCTGTTGTTGAACAGCGCCCGCGGCAGGAGGCCGTCGGTCCGGGACCATTCCCAATAGACGAATCCACCGAAAACGACCAGCCCGGCGATGAGGACATAGCTGATGTTCACCCCGGAAAAGATCTGGCCCCAGGCAATTCGCGGTCCGTCGATCAGCGCGTAGAGCACGCCGAACATGCTGACCGTCGCGAGCAGCACCGGGAGGAACGCGAGTCGCTGACGACCTTCCACCCGGGTCTTCGGCACGAAGACGAACGCGCCGATGAGGCCCAGCGCGCCGATGGGCAGGTTCATGAGGAAGATCCAGCGCCAGTCCAGCGTGAACGTGATGAGGCCGCCGAGGAACGGGCCCAGCGCCGCGGCCGAGCCGATGATCGAGGCCAGGACGCCGAAGGCCATGCCTCTGCGCTGGGGTGAGAAGACGGCCGCGGTGATCGCCAGCGCCTGTGGAGCCGCGAGGCCCGCGCCCGCGCCCTGGAGCACGCGGCTGGCGATGAGCTGCTCGGGCGTGGTGGACAGGCCGCACAGGAGCGAGGCCACGACGAACAGGCAGAGCCCGGCGATGAAAACGGTGCGGTGCCCGAGCAGGTCGCCGAGCCTGCCCCCGACGAGCAGCAGCATCGCGTAGAGCAGCAGGTAGCTGTTGACCACCCAGAGGATCTGCCCGGTCTCGGCGTGCAAATCGGACATGATACTGGGAATGGCGACATTTACCACGGTGCTGTCGAGCACGTTCATGAAATAGCCCAGCGCGATGGTGATCAGCGCCAACCACGGGCTGTGCTTGAGCACGGGTGGGGATGTCATGTGATTACTCCTGTCGGGGTCTGGAGTGCAGGTGTTTTCACCGTAGACCGAGGGTCTGACAATTTCCGTGGAGGAGTCGTGGGCGGTAATCACCAAATTGCTCGATCACTGCCTCAACACGATTTTTCCAAGCTTGTCAGAAGATTTGAGATATGTGAGTGCATCGCGAATTTCCTCCAGCCCGAATTCCCGCGCCACGACCGGGCGCAATCCGGCCTCCGCGGCGGCCACGAGGCTCTCGAACTCCGCCAGGGTGCCCGTGGTCGAACCCAGGATCTCGAGCTGCCGCACGAACACCCGGGGCAGGTTGAGCGGCACGTTCACCCCGGTCGTGGCCCCGCAGGTCACCACCCGGCCGCCGATCGTCGCCGAGCGCAGGGACTCGTCGAAGGTCGCCGCGCCCACGTGGTCGATCACCACGTCGGCGCCGTCGCCGTCGGTGTGATCGATGACGTTCCTGGAGAACATGTCGGAGGAGAAGACCCCATCCGCCCCGAGCGCGCGTAGCTGCTCGCTCTTGCCGAGGTCGCGGGTCGTGGCCAGCACCCGCGCGCCCAGATGCGCGCCGATCAGCACCGACGCCGTCCCGACGGCGCCGCTGGCGCCCACGACCAGCAGCGTCTCACCGGCCGTCAGCCGTCCGCGCGAGGTCAGCATCCGCCACGCGGTGAGAAAGGCCAGCGGCAGCGCGCCCGCCTCGGCCCATGACAGCGCCGCCGGCTTGCGCACGAGGTTGCGCGCCGGAAGCTGCACCACCTCACAGGCGGTGCCGTCGGAATGCTCACCGAGTACGGCGAAGCCACTGCAGAAGACGTGGCGGCCCGCTCTGCAGTTCGCGCATCTCCAGCAGGCGGCCACCGGGTAGAGCACCACCTCGTCACCCGGCGACCAGTCCGCCGCGGCGCTGGCCACGATCTCCCCGGCGCCGTCGGCGGCGATGACGCGGGGCGTGCGCACCCGCTGGGTCCCGGTCACCGTCCAGAGGTCGAGGTGGTTCAGGGCGGAGGCGCGCAGCCGTACGTTCACCTTGCCCGGCGGAGGGTCGGGCACCGAACGTTTGTGCAGGCGGACGCCCTCAGGCCCCCGCGGTTCCTCCAGTACGGCACAGCGGCCGTGGCTGGTCACCATCGCGGTCGACATCAAACTCCTCCTCCATTGGCACGACCCGGCCTGCTCCCGAGCACGAGTTCGCCCACGCTGGCCTCGGCCAGCGGGTCCAGGCCGGTGGCGGCGGCGAAGGCCGTCGCGTCGCCGTCGCCCAGGGCGCAGACCGCCAGCCCCATCGCGGTCGCCACGGTGTACACGAGCTGCTGAACCACGCCGACGTGTTTGAGAATCAGGGCATACGACATGCCCCGGTAGGTACGCATGAGCCTGCCGAAGCGGGCGGTGATGACCAGCAGCACCTGGGGCTGATGCTCGGTTCCCGCGACGAGGGCGGCGTGCGCGAGCAGGTCGCCGGCGCGGTCGCTCACGGTCCTGAGCCGGTGCTCCTGCGGGTCGTAGTGGTAGACGCCGGGATCGAGACCCGCGACGTTGCGCACCACGGGGTAGATCTCCAGCTCGTAGGCCGAGCCGCCCGAGGGGTAGGGCCGGCTCAGGAACTCGGATCCATTGCGCTGGATGAGCCAGCGGTTGCGGGCGCAGCGGTACAGGAGGTGCCCGAGCTGGCGGACGGTGAGCGGGCTGTCCTCGTCGTGGTCGCGGACGGTCCGCCGTTTCTCCAGGACGGCGGTGAGCGTCTGGTCGGTTCGCCGCAGTTCGGCCATGTCCGGTTTGGCGAGGGCGATGCCTTCACCCCGGAAGCGCTCATGGCGCGCCGGAAGCTCGGCGAAGCGTTCCTTGCCCCAGGAGGAGCGGCCGAAGGCGGCGCTCCGGTGCGCGCCGGGGACGCGCGTCTGCTGGTGGAAGGCCAGCTCGTGCGGCGTCCACTGGGCCGTCGTGAGCTGCGCCGACTCCGCCTCGCCGGCGGTCATGCCCGCCCAGTCGAGGTAGTGGCCCAGCTCTCCGTCTCCGGCGAGCAGCGCGGCGAGGTCCTGCGGCCGCGTCACCCGCACCGAGCACCAGGCGTTGGCCGACTCCAGCGCGTACTCCCGGCCGGTCCGGCGGAGCACGACCAGTTCCGACAGCGGGCGGCCGGGTCCGCCGCCCGGCGGCCTGGGGGGTGGGCAGGACTGGGGATGCAGCGTCAGGACGGGCGTGCCGTCGTCCCCGTTCACGACGAGCGACAACCAGCCCTGGCGCCACAGCCGCGTGATCGGGCCGTCGTCGTCGAACGGCACGCCCGCGCCGGCCAGCGCTTCGAGAGTCGAGGGGTCGCCGGTCCGCCCGACGTGGTGGCAGAGCGCTCCCGACCGGGAGGCCAGGCGGTATCCGCCTTCTCCCGTGCGCTCCAGGACCACGTCGGGACGGAGCACGACCGATTCACGGTTCATGCCAGCGCGGTGACTTCCAGCTCGACCACGAGCCCGGGGAAGGCGAGGCCGGACACCTGGAGCATGGTTCCGGGCGGGGCGATGCCCGCCGCCTCAAGACGCCGGCCCATGACGCCCACGTGCTGGAGGAACTGCTCCACGTCCGTGGTGTACATGTTCAGCCGGACCACGTCGGACAGCTTCATCCCCGCCTCGTGCAGGATGGTCTCCACGTTGTCCAGGCAGAGCCCGATCTGCGCCGCCATGTCGCCGGCGTGGGCGACCTCGCCGTTCTCGTCCAGCGACGTCTGGCCGGCGCACACGAGCATGCGGCTGTGTCCCTCGACCAGTTCGGCCTGGTGAAAGCCGAACTTGATGTTCCACTCCCAGGGGTTAACGGCTGTGCGCTTCATGTGACGATCTCCCTGCAAAGGTGTCGATGGCGTTCGCCAGAAGGGCGGGCGCCCCTTCCATGGCCCGGTGAGACTGGCCGGGCAGTACCTCACCCGACGCGTACGGCAGGAGGCGCTCGATCCGCGCCGCGGCGTCGCGCAGCTCCCGCGTGCTTCGATCTCCCGTGAGCAGCAGCGTGGGCACCGTCAGCGCGGCCAGCCGCGCGTGGTCGAGCGCGTAGTGGTGCGTGGCGTCGATCTCGCGGGCGATGGTGTCGGCGACGGCGGCCCGCTCGGTGAAGCCGGGGATGCGTCTGAGCAGCTTGACGAGCCCGGGGTCCAGCCCGGTCACCTCGACCAGGAAGAGGCAGAGCGCCTCCTCCAGGCGGCCTTGGGCGCACAGCTCGCCGACCCTGGCCGACACGCCGGAGTAGTCGGCGGTGCCGGCCACGGGGACGGGCGGCTCGTAGAGAACCAGGCGTTCCAGGGAGGCCGGCTCGCGCAGGGCCGCCTCCAGCGCGCAGATCGCGCCGAACGAGTGCCCGACGAGCGTCGCGGGACCGATGCGGTCGAGCACGGCCACGATGTCGCCGGCCTCGGCGGCGATGGTGTGCCCGGCCGCGTCGCCGGAGCCGCCGCGGCCCCGCCGGTCCATGGCGTGGACGTGGTAGCGGTCCGTCAGCAGCGGCACCACCTGGCGCCAGCAGGCCTGGTCGTCACCCGTCCCGTGCACCAGCAGGATCGCGGGTCCGGAACCGGTGCGGGTGACGTCGATCGAGATCCGTCTGGAGTGGACTCTCATGACACCTTCTCCGCCTCCGCCTCCAGCTCCTCGCTCAGCAGCCAGAGCAGCCGCTCGCGCTGGGAGGCGATGAAGAAGTGGCCGCCGTTCAGTACCTGCATCTGGAACCCGCCCGCGGTCTGCTCGCCCCAGCCCAGGACGTCCTCGATGAGCGCCTCGTCGTCCTGGCTGCCGGCGAAGGCGGTGATGGGGCACTCCAGCGGCTCGTCGGCCGCGTACTGGTAGGTCTCGTGCATGGCGAAGTCGGCGCGCAGGGCCGGGAGCAGCAGCGGACGCAGGCGCTCGTCGTCGACCAGGCTCTGGTCGGTGCCGCCCAGGGCGCCGACGTGCGCGAGAAGGGCGTCGTCGGGCAGCAGGTGCGCACGGGCGGTGACCGGCGTCTGCGGAGCGGCTGAGCCGGAGACCAGCAGGCCCGCCGGTTCCGGGTGGGCGTTCCTGCGCAGCCATCGCGCCGTCTCGAACGCCACGATCGCGCCCAGGCTGTGGCCGAACAGGTACGTACGCGGGTGCGGGTCGGCGGCCAGTTTCGGGCCGAGCCCGCCCACCAGTTCGGCGACCCACTCCAGCGGACGTTCGTCCAGCCGTGGCCCGCGGCCGGGCGGCTGCACGCACACCAGCTCGACGTGGTCGGGCAGGAGGTCACCCCAGGAGGCGTAGGCGCTGAGGCCGCCGCCGGCGAAGGGGAAGCACACCAGCCTGACCAGCGGCCGCTCCGGCCCGCTCACCCGGACCAGCACGTTGCCGGGCTGTGTGGCCGCGGAGACCAGGCCGGACAGCGCGCGCAGCGTGGGCCGCTCGTAGAACGCGGTGAGGTCGATCTTGACGCCGCGCCGCTCCTCGATCTCCAGGATCATGCGCGCCGCCAGGAGGGAGTGGCCGCCCAGCTCGAAGAAGTCGTCGTCGATCCCGACGCTTTCGCATTCCAGCAGCTCACACCAGATGCCGCTGAGCTCGTCCTCGCCTGCCGGGTCCGGCACGGACGAGGAGGAGGTACGGCGCGGCGCCGGCAGGACCGTACGATCGACCTTGCCGGTGACGGTACGCGGCAACCGGTCGAGCAGCACGAACTCGGCGGGCAGATGGGCACGCGGCAGCCGTACGGCAAGAGCCCGGTGCAGGTCCGGCACGGCCGAGCCGTCGACCCCCGCGAGGTAGGCGACCACGCGCGAGTCGTCGCCGATCGCCACCACGGCCACCTCGCCGGCGCCCGCCTCCGCCGCGACCACGGCCTCCACCTCGTCGAGGTTGACGGCCTGGCCGCGGACCTTGACCTGGCGGTCGGCCCGCCCTGCCAGGACCAGCTCGCCGCCGGCGTCGATGCTGCCCAGGTCGCCCGTGCGGTACATGCGGGCTCCGGGCTCGCCGGCGAACGGGTCGGGCAGGAAGCTGCTCGCGGTCAGGGCCGGTTCGGCCAGATAGCCGCGCGCCAGCCGCCGCCCGCCGACGTGGACGACGCCGACGTCGCCGTCGGGCAGCCGTTCGCCTGATTCGTCCAGCACGTAGACGGGGGCGTCGCCCAGCGGACGGCCCACCGACTCGCCGCGGCCCAGCCGCCCGGTGATGTGCGTGGTCTCGGTGGAGCCGTAGGTGATCGCGATCGTGAAGGGCGGGTCGGTGCCGGCGCCGAGCCGGAACCGCTCGCCCGTGGTGAGCAGCAGCCTCAGCGGGCCGTCCGCCGGCCAGCTCAGCTCGCACAGGGGCACGGCCAGGGTCGGGACCAGGTGGATGACGGTGATCCGCTCCTGGAGGATCCAGTCGCGCAGCCGCTGCGGCACCAGCAGGGTCTCGGCGTCCGGGATGAGCACCGTCGCGCCCGTCGCCAGAGCCGGCCACAACTCGTTGACCAGCGACACCCCGAACCCCGGTGACGAGCACCAGGCCACGCGGTCGTCAGCGGTGAAGCCGAACTCCTCCCGGGCCAGGGCCACACAGTCGCTGACGCTCTCGTGCCTGCTCACCACCGCCTTGGGGGTGGTGAGCGAGCCGGAGGTGTAGACGACGTGCGCGGCGCTGTCCGGGGTGACGCGGACGTCCTCGAGGTCGTCGGCGGGCAGGCCGGCGATGATGTGCCGGTCGGCGTCCAGCCTGACGGCGCGCACGCCGAGCTCCCGCACGGCGGGCAGGAGCTGGGCGGCGAGGTCGCAGCCGACCGTCGAGGTGATCAGCACCCGTACGCCGCAGGCGCGGACCTGGGCCAGGATGCGCTCCAGGGGCGCCGCGGGGTCGAGCAGGACGGGCGCGGCGCCCGCCTTCACGATGGCGAGCGCGGACACCACCGCGTCGGGGGAGCGGGACAGGCAGGTGCCCACGGGTTCGTCCGCGGCCACGCCCAGGCTTCTCAGCAGGCGGGCCACCTGGTTGGCGCGGGCGTTGAGCCGGCCGTAGGTCAGCACCGCGGAGCCGGACACCACGGCCGGCTCGCCGGGGCCACGCCGTACCCGCTCCTGGATCAGGGAGTGCACAGAGCTGGTCACGCCGACTCTCCTCTCATGTCCACCACGACGGGACCCGCGGCCAGTGCCGCGCGAATGGTCGGGTTCTGGAAGAAGTCCTCGACGGAGATGTCGAAGCCCGCTTCGGCGGCCTCGTTGATGAAGGCGATCGCCCGCAGCGAGTCGCCGCCCGAGGCGAAGAAGTCCTCCTGCGGGCCGAAGGCGTCGACGCCGATGATCTCCGCCGCGATGGCGAGCAGGAGCGCCTCGGCGGGCGAGGCGGCCTGCGTGTCGCCGGAGCTCCTGCGCTCGGGCGCGCCGAGCGCGGCCAGGGCGGGCCTGTCCACCTTTCCGTTGGCGGTCAGGGGCAGCTCGGCGAGGAGGTTGTAGTGCGTGGGCACGACGTCGCGCACGAGCTTGCCGGACAGGAACTCCCTGAGGTCGGCGGGCTCCGGCGTGGCGCCGGGCTCCGGCACCACGTGCGCGATCAGCCGCTTGGCCGTGCGTTCGCCCACGGCCACCACGCAGCAGGCGGCGACCATCGGGCAGGCTGCCAGCGCCGCCTCGATCTCGCCCAGCTCGATGCGGTGGCCGAGGATCTTCACCTGGAAGTCCTCGCGCCCGAGCAGCTCCAGGTCGCCCGAGGGCCGGTAGCGGCCCAGGTCGCCGGTGCGGTAGAGGCGCTCGCCCGTCCTGGGGTGGGTGATGAACCGCTCGGCGGTCAGCTCCGGCTGGGCCCAGTAGCCGCGGGCCAGCCCGTCGCCGGCGATGAACAGCGAGCCGGTGACCCAGTCGGGGCACGGCTCCAGCCTGTCGTCCAGGACGTGCCAGCGCTGGTTACGCAGCGGCCGGCCGTACGGGACGCTGGGCCAGTCCGCCTGAGCGGGCCCGACCTCGTGCGCGACGGACCAGATGGCGGCCTCCGTGGCGCCGCCCAGGCTGATCAGCCGGGTGCCGGGGGAGACCTCGGTCAGGTGCTCGTGCGTGGTCAGCGGGATCCAGTCGCCGCTGAGCATCACCGTGCGCAGGCTCGGGGCCACGCGCTCGCCGCGTCCGCGCAGGTAGTCGGCGAGGATCTGCCACAGGGCGGGCACCGAGTTCCACACCGTGACGCGTTCGCCTTCGACCAGGCCGGCCCAGGCGCGCGGGTCGGGATTGGCCGAGACCGGCGGGATGACCAGGGCGCCGCCCTCGGCCAGCACACCGAAGACGTCCCAGACCGACAGGTCGAAGCTGAGCGAGGACAGCGCGAGGACGCGGTCGCCGGCGTTCAGGCCGATCCGGTCGTTGATGTCGGCGATGGTGTTCCACGCCGCTCTGTGCTCGATCGTCACGCCCTTCGGGTTGCCGGTCGAGCCCGAGGTGTAGATGACGTAGGCCATCGAGTCAGGGCGGGCCGGGCAGGGGGGCGCGGGCAGGGGCGGCAGCGCGTGCGGGGAGCCGGGCACCGCGATCACCTTGGCCGTCGTCTCGACGGCCAGGTCGTGCTGGGTGAGCATGATGTCCGCACGACCGTTGTCCAGCAGGTACGCGATGCGCTCGGCCGGGAGATCCGGATCGATGGGCAGATAGGCGGCGCCGGCGCGCAGCACGCCGAGCACGGCGGCGACCTGCTCCCAGCCCTTGCGCATGACGACCGCGACCGGCTTGTCCGGCGCGGCGCCCGCCTCGGCGAGGTGGGCGGCCAGCGTCGCCGACACCTCGGCGAGCTGCCGGTACGTGATCACCTGCTCGTCGATGACCGCGGGCGCGTCGGGCGTCAGCCCGGCCTGGCGCAGGAAGGGCGCGTGGAGCAACTCCGGCGTGACCGGCGCCGCGGTGGAGTTCACGCCGGTACGGCGCGCCAGGGCGGCCTGCGGGAGCTCGACGGGGTTCGCCTTGTCCCACGTTTCGGGGGAGTTGGCGAGACCGCGCAGCAGCCGGCCGTAGGCGTCGGCCATCTCGCCAACCAGCCCCTCGGGGAAGAGCTCGGCCACCGCGTCCCAGCAGTATTCGAGGCCGCCGTCGACCTCCATCACCTGGTGGTCGAGCGCCACCTGCGGGGTCTGGGTGACGCCGAAGACGTAGCGGCCGAGGTTGCCCCAGTCCATGCGGGGCACGCCGACCAGGCTGGAGAACACGACGGGCATCGCCGCGCGCGGCGCGCCGCCCTGCCGCCTGCCGAGTTCGCGCAGCACCTGCACGCTGCCGACGTGCCGGTGCTCCAGGTCCTGCCAGAGTTGTTCCTGCACGTCGTAGGCGCGGTGGGCGAAGGTCGCGCCGCGGTGGTCGACCGCGTGCAGCAGGCCCGAGGTGAAGTCGCCGAGCAGGTCGTTGAGCTGCGGGTGCAGCGGCGGCCTGTTGAACAGCGTCATGTTGACGGTGAAGCGCGGGCCCGCGCTCCAGACGGCCAGGATCTCCGTGAACGCGGCCAGCAGCAGCGCCGACGGGGTGATCCCGGCCCCGGCCGCCGCGTTGCGCAGCCGTACCCACACGTCGGGTTCGACGCGCGCCGTGTGCCGGACGAACTTGGGGTGCTCGACCGAGCCGAGGCTGCGCAGATACGGCAGCTCGGGCGCGGGCGGCAGCTCGGCCAGCCTGCCACGCCAGTAGTCCTGCGCGGCCAGATACAGCGGGGAGCTCTCGTGCGCGGCGCGCTCGGCCAGCACGTAGTCGCGGAAGGACAGCTCGATCGGCGGCAGCGGCGCGCCGGGGTCCTGGTAGAGGCGCGACAGCTCCTGGGTGAAGATACGCGCGCTCCGGGCGTCGAAGATCAGCAGGTCGAAGCTGATGTGCACCCGGGAGACGACCTCGTCGACGCGCGTCACGCGCACCCCGAACAGCGGCCACCGGTCGGCGGCCAGCACCTCGTGCGAGAGCCGCTCACGGATCTCGTCCAGCTCGGCCGCGCGTTCCGCCGCGCCGAGCCGCCGCAGATCGGCCAGCTCGATCCGGTACGGCGGAGCCTCGGGCAGCACCCGCTGCCGGCCGTCGCCGGTGACCACGGCGCGCAGCATGTCATGCCTGCGCACGAGCCGGTCGACGGCGGCGCCCAGCCGTTCGACGTCGAGGTCGGCCACGTCCCATTCCTGGTATCCGTGGCAGCCGACGTCGCCCAGCTCCATGCCGGTCATGCGGCCGATCCAGTAGGCGTGCTGGATGTCGGTGAGCGGGAACGGCTCGAACCGCGACGCGGAGTCGGTGCGGATCACCGGCAGCGCGGCCTTGTCGACGGTCCGGCCGCCGTCGCCGTCGCGCTCCCTGTCGATCGCCCGGCACAGCTCCCGGACGGTCGGGGCCTCGAACAGCACGGACAGCGCGAGTTCGACGCCGAAGCCGATGCCGATCGCGGCGATCAGCTCCATCCCGGTCAGCGAGTCGCCGCCGAGCTCGAAGTAGTTGTCGTTGGCGCCGACGCGCTCGCAGCGCAGCACCGAAGCCCAGATGTCGGCCAGGTCGCGCTCGGCCTCGGTCGCGGGCTCGTCGTAGGCGGCCGAGCGGCTGGCCCGGTCGGGCGCGGGCAGGCGGCGCTGGTCGAGCTTGCCGTTGGGGAGCGTGGGCAGCGAGTCGACGATCTCGCAGGCCCCCGGCACCATGTACGCGGGCAGCTGCTCGCGCAGAAGGTCCAGCAGGTCGCTCTTGTACACGCGGCGGTTGACCTCGGGCACCACGTAGGCGACCAGGCGTCGCTCGCCGGGCTCGTCCTCGCGGACGACGACCGCGGCGTGCCGTACCGCCGGGTGTTCGAGCAGGCGCGCGGCCACCTCGCCGGGCTCGACGCGGTAGCCGTTGAGGCTGATCTGGTCGTCCACCCGGCCGAGGATCTCGATCGAACCGTCGGGGGCCATGCGCCCGATGTCGCCGGTGGCGACCATGCGGGCTCCGCCGCGCCCGGCGAAGGGGTCGGGCAGCCACTTGCGCGCGGTCAGGTCGGGCCTGTTGACGTACCCGCTCTGGAGCAGGTCGCCGCCCACGTGGATCTCGCCGGGCACGCCCATGGGCATGAGCTGCAGGTTGGGGTCGAGCACGTACACGCGCGCGCCCGGCACCGGCAGCCCGATCGGTGAGGAGATCGAGCGCCGCTGCTCCCCGGTGACGTGCCGGGAGGTGATGCGGATGCCCGCCGACTCGTTCAGGCAGGTCGTGGCGTTCGTCGTCTCGGTCGAGCCGTAGATGGTGGCCACCTCGAACGGCGCGTCGGCCGACAGCCAGCCCGTCCGCTCGCCGGACACCAGCAGCGCGCGCAGCGCCACCTCCTCCGGCCAGTCGACGGAGCACAGCCGCTCGGCCAGCGCCTTCGTCACCAGCGACACCGTGATCCCGCACTCCACCAGCCAGTCCCGCAGCCGGAACGGCGTGCTGACGGTCCGCTCGCCGGCGATGTGCACCACCGCGCCCGCGCCCAGGAAGGGCCACAGCTCGTTGACGAAGGAGATTCCGAAGCCCGGCGCCGAGATCCACGTGCCCCGGTCGTCCGGGCCCAGCCGATAGCACTCCCGCGTGCCCTGCGCGCCACCGGCCACCGCGGCGTGGTTGAACGCCACCCCGCGCGGCTCGCCGGTCGAGCCGGAGGTGTAGGCGATCTGGCAGAGGGACTGCGGATGCGCCCATTCGGCGGGGTCACTGGCGGACGAGCGGCTCAGCAGCTCTCTGTCGCGGTCCAGGCACAGGATGTGACCGGCGTAGGTGCCGGGCAGCTTGCCGAGTTGCTCCTCGGCGGTGAGCACGGCCGGCGGCGCGGAGTCGTCGAGCATCGCGGCCAGCCGCCGGGCGGGCTGGGCGGGATCCAGCAGCACGGCGCAGCCGCCCGCCTTGAGCACGCCGAGCACCGCCACGACCGTCTCGGCCGATCGCGGCAGGCACACGGCCACCGAGGTCTGGCTGGTGACGCCGAGGTCACGCAGGTGGTGGGCGATCCGGTTGGCCTGGCCGTTGAGGTCGGCGAAGGTCAGCCGCGCGGTCTCGGAGATCAGCGCGGGCGCGTTCGGCCTGCGCGCCGCCTGCTCGGCGATGAGCCGATGCACCAGCACCGGGGTGCCGACGGGGCCGCCGTCCTGGTGGCGGGCGATGAGCGCCGTCTCCGCGCCGGTCAGGATCCGCTGGCGGGAGATCGGCTCGCCCGGGCTGTCGGCGAGGCTGCCCAGCAGCGCGGCGAAGTGACCGGCGAGGCGCTTCACGGTCTGGCTCGTGAACAGGTCCGCGTCGTAGCCGAAGGACAGCGCCGCGCCGCGGTCGTGCAGCCTGGCCGACAGCGACAGGTCGAACAGGGCCAGGCCCGCGTCGACCTCGACCGAGTCGCGGCGCTGCCGCCACGAGGTGAAGGAGAGCTGGCAGACGGGGCGGCGGCTGGGGTCGTGCTCCTGCTCCAGCCGGTCGATCACCGCCTCGAACGGCACCGCGCCGTGGATGCGGGCCTGCTGGACGGCCTCGCGCACCCGGTGCAGCACGGTCGTGAAGGAGGGGTCGCCGGACAGGTCGACGCGCACGGGCAGCGGGTTCAGCGCCCCCTCGACGGTCACCGCCTCGTCCTGGACGGCGATGACGACCTGCTCGGCTCCGGTGTAGCGGTGCGCGAGCACCGCGAAGGCCGCCAGCAGGGAGATCTCGCCGCCGACCCGGTCGAGCAGGCCGGCGTCGACGTCGGCGCCCACCCTGCCGCCCCGGTAGCTGAGCATCGGCGGCCGCAGCCGGTCGGTGGGCAGCTCCACGCCGGCCGGCGCGTCGGCGAGCCTGCGCGTGGCCGCCTCCACGGCGTCGGCCGCATCCCCGGCGGGCACCAGCTGCGCGGGTGGCGCGATCGTGCCGCCCGTGTAGAAGGCGAGCAGTTCGTCAAGCAGGCAGCGCACACGGGCGTCATCGGCGATCAACTGGTGGGTGACCAGCAGGACCACATGCCGGTCATCCGGCAGCGAAAGCACCCGCACACGCCACAGCGGACCACCGGCGGTGTCGAAGGGGATCCTGGTCTCCTGCGCGGCCCACTGCCGCACCGTCGACTCCTCACCCCGCTCCACGGCCAAAGAGGGAGACGTGTGGTCGCTCGGCACCGACCGGATGGTGCCCTCGGCGGCCACGAAGCAGGATCTGAGCTCGGCGTGCCGCAGCCAGAGCTGAGTGATCGCCGTGCGCAGCCGGTCGACTATCAAGGGGCCGTCGAGTACCAAGGCGTCGCCCGCGCTGAAGGAGGCGACGGCATCGTGAAGATGCTGGAGGTACCACAGACGGGATTGCCGGGCCGTCGCCCGGATACCCACTTCAGGGAGCGTTGCCAGACTCATAGTCCTCGCACCTCGTCACACATCAGCCGCCCGGCTCGCGCGAAGTCGCCGCGTGCCATATCCACGAATCGAACCCGCACCTCTTCGGGCCTGGCGCCCAGCGTCGCCTCGGCCGACTTGGTGACCTCTTCTGCGAACCTGCGGCGCTGCTCCAGGCTCTTGCCTTCGAGCATGAGCACCGTGATGAACGGCATCGGGGCATTCCCTTCCAGCCGTCAGCGGAGCTGACCGGCCACGTCTTGGATGAACCGGGTGATCATGGCGACCTTGTCCGGCACGCCGTACAAGGTGAAGGACACGGCGTCGGCGCCGACCTCGGCCAGGGCGGCCAGACGCTCCGCGCAGCGCGCGGGCGGACCGTAGATCGCGAAGCAGTCGATCAGGTCGGGGGACAGGTCGCGGGCGTGTTCCGCGCCCTTGGCCTCGTGCTGGTCCCACTGGTAGCGCTCGGCCAGCTTGGCCATCTCGTCCACGACGCCACCGGGCAGTGCGGCGGCGAGTTCGCGGTTGACCGGCTCCGTGCGGCTGACCGCCGAGCGCCACAGGAAGAAGGCCGAGGTGGCGGCGTAGGAGCGGACGAACTCCCTGGCGTAGTCCTCGTCGTCGTGGACGAACAGGGCGCCGCGGCTCCACAGCTCGAGGTCGGCCGGGCGCCGGCCGGCCTGCGCGGCGCCCTCGGCCACTCTGGCACGCTTCCACTGCGTGATCCACGGATCCAGCCCCGGCAGGAACACGCCGTCGGCGACGCGGCCGGCCAGCTGGCAGCTCCGCGCGCCGTGCGTGCCCAGCACGACCGGCATGCTCCTGCGCGACCACCCCGACTTCATCGGCGCCCCGTGCCAGGACGTCTCCTCCCCGGCGACGAACGCGCGGAAGAAGGAGACCAGGTCGTCCAGCTCGCCCAGGGGCCTCGGGGTGTGGCCCACCATGGCCACCGCGCTGCCGCCGGCGCCGATCCCGAGAAACGCGCGGCCGCCGGAAAGCTCGTCGATCGTCGCCATCGTGTTGGCCAGCACGGCGGGGTGGCGGATATAGGGATTGGTGACCGCGTGCCCGAGCTTGATCCGGGTGGTTCCGGCCGCAGCCAAAGCCATCATGACCGTCGAGTCGCGGCACAGGTTCTGCGACTCGATGAAGGTGCAGTGCTCGTAACCGAGTTCGTCCGCCGATACCGCGACAACGGCTGCCTGTTGAGCGGCCAAAGTGCGCCCGATGCCAATCCCGAATTTCATACGAGTCTCCACGGGGAAAATGGTCAGTTTCGCAACGACGATACTCGCGGCGCCGGGTCAGTCAACGATGGCGACGTCCCGCCGGCGGTAGCCTCTATTTCAGACGTGCGCATTCTGCGAGTGGTGTAGCGCAAAATCGGCGGCGCAATCAGTGAGGTCACGATCGCGAACACCACGATCACCGTGTACATCCTGCCGTCCACGATTCCGAGGCGCAGCCCCACGGTCGCGATAATCACCTCGACCACGCCGCGCGCGTTGATTCCGGCGCCCACCGCAAGGCGTTCCCACCGGCCCATTCCCGCCACTGCGCCGCCGATCCAGGCGCCCGCGAATTTCGCGCCGACGCCGACGCAGAGCACCGCGGCCGACACGGCCAGCACGGCCGGCTCCGCCAGCGCCGTGAGGTCCAGGCGCAGGCCCACCGTGGCGAAGAACAGCGGCGCCAGCACCGCCAGCACCCACGTGCGCACCAGGGACAGGGCCTGCTCGGCGTGCGGAGCCGCGGCCCTGATGGCCAGCCCGGCCACCAGCGCGCCGAAGACGGGCTCCAGGCCCACGGCGTGCGCGGTCGCCGCCCCGGCCAGCGTCATGATCACGATCAGCGCGACCCCGGAACGGCCCGCGACGCCGAACGCCGCGCGTGCCACCGGCCTGCCGACGAGCAGCAGGCACGCCATCACCGGCAGCGACGCGAGCAGCAGGAGCTTGTTCCCGCCGGGCGGGCCGCTCACCGCCAGCGCCGACACGACCATCAGCAGCAGCCAGCCGGCGATGTCCTGCAGCGCGCCGCAGGTGATGATCAACTGGCCCACCCGGTGGCCGAACAGCCCCAGGTCCATCAGCGTCTTCGCGATGACGGGCAGCGCGCTCACGCCCATGACCACCCCGAGGAACAAGGCGAAGACCAGCGGATCCGTGCCGTCGGGGAGCACACCGGCGGGCATCAGCCGGCCCAGCGCCACGCCCAGGCACAGGGGAAGCAGCAGCCCGGCGGTGCTGATGGCGGCGACCGCGCGCCGTCGTCTGCGCGCCGCGGCCAGGTCCAGCTCCGCGCCGGTCAACGCCACCAGCAGCAGCACGCCGAGTTGCGCCACGACGTCCAGCAGGTGGAACTGGGCGGGATCGCGCGGAAACAGCCAGTCGAAGAAGCCCGGCGTCACCTTGCCGAGAACGGTCGGCCCCAGCAGCACGCCCGCTGCCAGCTCGCCCACGATGGCGGGAATTCCCACGCGCTGCACCAATGCGCCGAGCAGCCTGGCGGTGACCAAAAGCGCGCAGACTTGCAGCAGAAAGATCAATAGCTGATGATGGGGGATGAGGGCGACGGGGGATTCTAGCATTATCGTCCTGCCTTTCTAGCCGTGGGTGCGCATGTCTCCGGTGTGTTTCATCATGGGAGGCATGGACACAGGTATTTGGCGAAGTCGCTGGATCGCCGAATGGCGACCGGATGACCCGGCTTATTGGCATGGTAGGGGCAGGAAAGTCGCCTGGCGCAATCTCGGCCTGTCCATACTCGTGGAGCATTTCGGGTTCGCGCTGTGGACGGTGTGGAGCGTGGTCATTCTCCAGCTCGGCGACCACGCCTTTTCCGTGAACCAGTTGTTCTGGCTGGTGGCGATACCCAATCTGGTGGGCGCGTTCCTGCGGATTCCCTACACGTTCTTGCCGGCGCGTCTCGGCGGCGCCAATTTCACCGTGCTGAGCGCGTTGCTCCTGCTGATTCCCGCGTTGCTTCTCGTGGTGGCGGTGAGCGTCCCGGCGACGCCGTACTGGATGTTCGTGCTGATCGCGGCGACGGCCGGGCTCGGCGGCGGGAACTTCGCCTCCAGCATGGCCAACATCACCAACTTCTTCCCCGCCGGCAAGCAGGGCCTGGCCCTCGGTCTCAACGCCGCCGGCGGCAACATCGGGGTCAGCTCCGTCCAGGTGATCATTCCGCTGGTCGTCGGCGCGTTCGGGCTGGCCGCCGCCGGGTGGGTCTGGGTGCCGCTGCTGGTCATCGCGGCGCTGGCCGCGCGCTGGGGGATGGACAACCTCTCCTCGGCCAGGGCGAGCGCGCGTGAGCAGCTACGCGTGGCGCGCCACCGGCAGACGTGGCTCATGTCGTTTCTCTACATCGGCACGTTCGGCTCGTTCATCGGCTACTCGACCGCGTATCCGCTGCTCATGCACGAGGAGTTCCCGCAGGCGCCCGTCGCGGCGCTGGCGTTCCTCGGCCCGCTGCTCGGGTCACTGGTCAGGCCGCTGGGCGGCTGGCTGGCCGACCGGTACGGCGGCGCGAAGGTGACCTTCTGGAACTTCGCCCTCATGGGCGGCGGCGTCCTGGCGGTGTGGGCGGCGATCGACTCCGCCGCCTTCCCCGCGTTCTTCGGCGCCTTCATGCTGCTCTTCCTGACCTCCGGGGTCGGCAACGGCTCCACGTACCGGATGATCCCGGCCATCTTCACCGCCACCGAGCAGGACCCGGACCGTGGCAGGCGGGCCGCCTCCGCGGCACTCGGACTGGTCTCCGCCGTCGGCGCGCTGGGCGGCTTCTTCATCAACCGGGCGTTCGGCGAGTCCTACGCCGCGCTCGGCGGCGCCGGCGCTGCCCTGGCCGGGTTCGGCGTCTTCTACTTCGTGTGCTGCGGGGTGACGTGGTGGTGCTACCTGCGCACGGTTCTGCTGCGGTGGCGGCCGAGTCTCGCCGAGGCGCGGGTATGACCAGGACGCACTGCCCCTACTGCGCGCTGCAGTGCGCCATGGACGTCTCGCCGGGCGGCCTGATCTCCGCCGAGAGCCTGTGCCAGAAGGGCTGGACGGCGGGTGAGGTGCTGCGCGCGCCGGACCGGCTCACCACGCCGCTGGTGGACGGGCGGCCCGCCACGTGGGACGACGCGCTCGGCCAGGTCGTCAGCCGGATCCAGCGGGTGCGGGCTGCCTGCGGCCCGGACTGCGTGGCGGTCTTCGGGGGAGGCGGGCTGACGAACGAGAAGGCGTACCTGCTCGGCAAGTTCGCCCGCGTCGCGCTGCGCACGAGCCGGATCGACTACAACGGCCGCTTCTGCATGTCCTCGGCCGCCGCCGCCCTCCGGCGGGCCTTCGGCCTGGACCGCGGCCTGCCTTTTCCCGCCGCCGACATCGCCGCCGCGCGGACCGTGCTGCTGGTGGGCGCCAACCCGGCCGAGACCATGCCGCCCTTCATGCGGCATCTGCGCGGCCCGAAACGGCTGATCGTGGTGGATCCGCGGCGGACCGCGACCGCCAAGCTGGCCGGCACGCACCTGCAGATCACCCCGGGCACCGACCTGGCGCTGGCTCTGGGGCTGCTGCACCTGGCCATCGCCGACGGGCTCGTCGACACCGGCTACGTGGCGAGCCGTACCTCGGGGTTCGAGCAGGCCGCCGCGGCCTCCAACGACTACTGGCCGGAGCGGGTGGAGCGCATCACCGGCGTGGCCGTGCACCGGCTGCGCGAGGTGGTCCGCGCGCTGGCGCGCCGCCCGGCGATCGTGCTGAGCGCGCGCGGCGCTGAGCAGCACGCCAAAGGCGCCGACACGGTGACCGCGTTCATCAACCTGGCGCTCGCCCTGGGCCTTCCCGGCCGTCCTGGATGCGGCTTCGGCACGCTCACCGGGCAGGGCAACGGCCAGGGCGGGCGCGAGCACGGGCAGAAGGCCGACCAGCTACCCGGCTACCGCGACATCCGCGATCCCGCCGCCCGTGCCCACGTCGCCGCCGTCTGGGGCGTACGCCCGGAGGACCTGCCGGGTCCCGGACCCTCCGCCTACGAACTCCTGCGCTCGCTCGGCACCGCGGGCGGCCCGCGCGCGATGCTGGTCTTCGGCTCCAACCCGGCCGTCTCGGCGCCCGACGCCTCGGTGGTGCGGGAGCGGCTGCGGGCGCTGGACTTCCTGATGGTGTGCGACGTCGTCCCCTCCGAGACCGCCGCGCTGGCCGACGTGGTGCTGCCCGTCACCCAGTGGGCTGAGGAGGACGGCACCATGACCACGCTGGAGGGCGAGGTGGTACGGCGCCGCCGGGCGGTCGACCCGCCCCCCGGTGTCCGCTCCGACCTGGACGTCATGTGCGAGCTCGCCCGGCGCCTGGACGCGCCCGGGGAGTTCACCCCCGACCCGCGGCGTGTCTACGCCGAGCTTCAGCGGGCCAGCGCCGGCGGCCCCGTCGACTACTCGGGTATCGACTACGACACCGGCGGCGTCTGGGGCGGGACGCGGATGTTCCAGGACCGCTTCGCCACCGCCGACGGCAGGGCGCTGTTCGTGCCCGTCCGCTTCCGCCCCGCCGAGGAGGACGTCTGCGCCGACTTTCCGGTGTATCTCACGACGGGCAGGGTGGCGCAGCAGTACCAGAGCGGCGCGCAGACCCGCCGGGTCCGCGAGCTCAACCGTGCCGCCCCGGGGCCGTTCGTCGAGCTTCATCCCGATCTGGCGGCTCAGCTCCCGGTGGCGGACGGCGAGGTCGTACGCGTCACCAGCCGCCGGGGCACTGTCACCGCGCCCGCGAGGATCACCGCCACGATCCGGCGCGACACGGTGTTCATGCCCTTCCATTGGCCGGGGGCAAATCTCGTGACAAATCCGGCTCTGGATCCTATGTCGCGTATGCCGGAGC
This sequence comes from Nonomuraea endophytica, assembly GCF_014203235.1. GTDB lineage: Bacteria > Actinomycetota > Actinomycetes > Streptosporangiales > Streptosporangiaceae > Nonomuraea > Nonomuraea endophytica. The sequence continues at coordinate 68,637 of NZ_JACHIN010000018.1, forward strand.
TCAAGGTGTGCGCCGTCCGCGTGGAGGCTGTCGGTGAGAATCGTAGTGATCGGCAACGGCATGGCCGGCGCCCGGCTGGCGGGTGACCCGCGGCTCCGGCACGCGCACGTCACCGTGTTCGGCGCCGAGCCGCGCCTGCCGTACAACCGGGTGCTGTTGTCCGGCGTGCTGGCCGGGACCACCCAGATGAGCCAGCTGACGATGCCGCTGCCCGAAGGCGTGGACACCCGCTTCGGCGTGAAGGTCACCGCGATCGATCGCGCCGCCCGGCAGGTCGTCGCCGAGGACGGCAGCCGCACCGCCTACGACGTCTGTGTGCTGGCGACGGGCAGTGAGCCGATCATGCCTGCGATGCCGGGCATCGAGCTCACCATCCCGTTCCGCACCCTCGACGACTGCGAACGGATCCTCGGCCGCGCCCGCGGCGTCCGCGACGCCGTCGTGATCGGCGGCGGCCTGCTCGGCATCGAGGCCGCGCGCGGGCTGGCGATGCGCGGGATCCGGGTGACCGTCGTGCATCTCGCCGGCCACCTCATGGAACGCCAGCTCGACCCGGCGGGAGGCGAGGTCCTCGCCCGGACGCTGGCAGGGCTGGGCATCACCGTCCACGTCGGCGTCAGCGTGGCGGCGGTCGAGCCCACCCGGGTGCTGCTCGCCGACGGCACGGCGATCGAGGCCGGCCTCGCGATCGCCTCGTGCGGGGTGCGGCCCGTCACCTCCCTCGCACGCGCGGCGGGACTCGCGGTCGAGCGCGGCGTCGTCGTGGACGATCTGCTGCGCACCAGCGACCCGGCCGTGTACGCGATCGGCGAATGCGCCCAGCACCGCGGCGTCACCTACGGCCTGGTCGGCCCCTGCTGGGAACAGGCGGCCGTCCTGGCCGCCCATCTCACCGGGGAACCGCTGCGCTACAGCGGGTCCCGGACCGTCACCAGGCTCAAGGCGCCCAACCTTGAGCTGGCGTCCCTGGGTGACGTGCACGCGGACGGCGAGACGGTCACCTTCAGCCACCCCTCGGCCGGGATCTACAGGAAGCTGGTCATCCGCGACCGGCGCCTGGCCGGCGCCATCCTGCTGGGCCGCAGCGACGCCGTGGGCACGCTCACCCAGCTCTACGACAGGCAGAGCGAGGTCCCCGCCGCACGCGAGTCCCTGCTGTTTCCCGAACTCGCGGCCGGTGACGTCGCGCCGGGCCCGGCCGCGCTGGCGGGCACGGCGACGATCTGCCAGTGCAACGCCGTCTCCAAGACCAGGATCAGGACCGCCTGGCTGGCGGGCGCCGGCACCGCGGCCGCCGTCAGCAGGGAGACCAGGGCGGGCACCGGCTGCGGCACGTGCCTGCCCGTCATCGAGTCGCTGCTCGGCTCGTTCGAGGATTCCCTGGCCCCCGTCGCGGAGGCGGGCTGACAGACGAAGGCCGACCACCGCCGGGTGATCGGTCCTCGTCCGTCAGGCTGCCTGCGGATCGGCGAAGGGACATCGGGCGGCGGACTTCCAGGGGTCGGGCTGATAGTGGAAGTCGGGCGACAGCCCGGGCTCCACCGAGTAGCCCCGGTGGAAGGTCGGCGTGGTGCTCGCCGACAGCGGCGGCACGATCCACGCCCAGTCGGCCGGTGTCGACCGTCCCGCGACCTGCTCACGCTCCTCGTGGGTGACGAACTGGCGGGCGGCGACGTGATGGTCGACCACCCGCACGCCGGCCACCCGGAAGGAGTGGAGCACGGCCTGGTTCAGCTCGATCAGCGCCCGGTCCTTCCACAGGCTGGCCGAGGTGCGCGTGTCCAGCCCCATCCGCTCGGCCACGGTGGGCAGCATGTCGTAGCGGCCGACGTCGCCGAAGTTGCGGGCGCCGATCTCGCAGCCGACGTACCAGCCGTTGAACGGCGCCGCGGTGTAGGTGATCCCGTCCAGCTCGAAAGCCATGTTGGAGATCGCCGGTACGGCATGCCAGCGCAACCCGAGCTCGGCGAACCACGGCAGATCCGGATGGCTGATCTCCACCTCGAGCACCGCGTCGGACGGCAGCTCGAACATCTCCGGCGCCTTGCCCGGCATCTCGATCACCAGTGGCAGCACGTCGAAGCGCCCGCCCCGCCCGCGCCAGCCCAGCCGCTGGGCGATCTCGGTCAGGTCGGCGTTGAGCGGGTCGCCGACGACCGAGCCGTCCGGCTGGCGGTAACCGGCGTAGCGGATGAGCTGAGGGTTCCAGATCCGGACGCCGGTGGGCGGGAACACGGTCATCACGTTGCGGATGTTGCCGCCGTTGGTGCCGTATCTCAGGTGCTCGACACAGGCCTGGGCCACGTCCTCGGCGGTGCGCGCGTCGCGCCGGTCCATCACCCGCAGCGACTGCCAGTGCAGCCGCCCGATGCATCGGGCGTGGTTGCGCCAGCCGACCCGGCAGCCTTCCGCCAGGTCCTCGACGGTATGCATGGTTGGCTCCTTGTTCTGTCAGCGAAGGGGACGGCGCGTGGCCCGGCCACGCGCCGCGGGAGCCCTACGGTGGTCAGGGCTTCTTGATCAGCACGGCCTCGAGGTACTCGACGGGCGCGACCAGCGTGCCGTCGGAGGCCCTGTTCCACGAGCGCCACATGTCGATCAGGTCGCGCTCCAGCGCCGCCGACTGGCGGGGCGGTAGCACGGAGAAGACCATGCTGGTGGGTCCGAAGTTGGTCTTGAAGTGCTCCAGCCAGTGCTGGGGCGAGCGGTAGCGGAAGACGAACTCCCTGCGGGTCGCGCCGAGTTCGTCGATGCCGTCGCCGAACAGCTCGCGCAGCTGGCTGGGGTCGCCCCAGGCGGTGGGTTGCGGAGTGCCGGGCGTGGGCGGAATGTAGCGCGACATGATGTCGAACAGGCCGCCCAGGGAGCCGACGGCCGTCCAGCAGGCCAGCCCGATGCGGCCGCCCGGCCTGCAGACCCGCAGGAGCTCGGCGGCCGTGCGCTTCTGGTCGGGGGCGAACATGGCGCCGAAGGCCGACACCACGACGTCGAAGCCGGAGTCCGGCAGGGGGATGTTCTCGATGTCGGCCTCGATGAGCTCCGCGCTCACCCGCTCGGCCGCCAGGCGCCGCCCGGCGTCCTTGAGCATCGTCGCGGAGAAGTCGAGGCCGGTGACGTCGGCGAAGCGCCGGGCACAGGCGATGGTCGCGTTGCCGCTGCCGCAGGCGGCGTCGAGCACCCGCTCGCCGGGCCGTACGTCGAGCCGCTCGACCAGGAGCTCGCTGGCGATGGTCGTGGTTCCGGCGACCGAGGTGTAGTCGCCACCCGACCAGGCGGAACGCTGATAGTCCTTGAGCGACGAGGCACGCGTCCTCGTAGGGGAGATGGTCACGTCAATCCTCCAAAGGCGAATGTTGGCGCAGCCAGCGGCTCAGCGGAGCGGCACGCTCCCACGCCCCGGTGATCAGATCGGCGGCGCCGGGATCGTCCAGCCAGAGCGGCGCCGGCCAGCGCCACGTGGCGGTGAGAGCGGTGTGACGCAGGAGCCGGATGTGGGGATGGTCCTGAGACCAGCCGCGGGGCGCCTTCTTCAGCGTCTGCCCGGAGACGGCGAACCCCTCGGACTCCAGAGCCGACACGATCGTCAGCAGGTGAGCGCCGGCCGGGCCGGCGGCCGCCTCGCGAAAGGCGGCCAGCCAGGCTCCGCCGGCGCGGAAGACGCCGACGGAGGCGATCAGCTCCCGGGCCGACACCGACAGGTAGTGATGGGCCCCGCCGCCGGCGAACTGCACACCGAGATGCGTGTGGTACGGGCTGCGGCCGTCGGTGAAGCGCGCGTCCTTGCGTAGCCGGAAGACGCGCGCCCTGCCGTACCGGGGTTCGAGCCGCGCCGCGAGGGCCTTGGCGGGATCCAGGACCGCTCGCCGGAACAGGTCGCGATGGGTGTCCAGGTAACTCTGGGAATTGTCCTGTTCCAGGCCGGTGAAGAAGGTGCGGAGTTCGCTGCTCCAGCCCGGGAACACGGTCACTTCCACTGCGTCAGATTTCCGCCAGCGCCTTGCGCAGGCTCAGTGGGCGCATATCCGTCCACAGTTCCTGGATGCGCGAAAGGCAGGCCTTTTTCGTGTCCGCATGGCCCACGGAATGCCAGCCGCCCGGAATTTCCCGGCCGGCCGGCCAGATGGAGTACTGCTCCTCGTGGTTGCGCACGATCACAAATGCGTCTTCCGGCATGGGGACTCCTCAGTGATAAGGGCGATAGGGATAAGAGCGATAGTGATAAGGGCGATAAATGAATGATGCCATTTCGTGGTTCGGCGGGCCATCGGCGATGTCCTGCCAGCGGGACGGCCTCTCAGGGAAGCCGCACGTCAGGACGGTAGAGGTCGATCCACAGCGCGACGTCGAGCACGCGTTCCATGCCGAGCCTGCCCAGTTTGTCCACCGCGGCCGGCTCCTGCGCGGCGGCCGCCTGCAGTTTGCGCCGGTCGGCCAGCGCGAAGACCGTGTGGCCCGGCTGCCTGAGCAGCTCCCGCACCTGCTCCTGCAGCGCCTTGACGTAGAAGGTGTCCTGCGTGGACGGGTAGGCGCTCTTCACCCGCTCCGCGACGGCCGCCGGGAGCTTGGCGCGCATGGCGCTGCGCAGCAGGCTCTTCTCCCTGCCGTCGTGGTTCTTCATGGACCACGGGGCGTTGTAGACGTACTCCACCAGGCGGTGGTCGCAGAACGGCACCCTGACCTCCAGCCCGGCCGCCATGCTCAGCCGGTCCTTCCGTTCGAGCAGGAAGCGCAGGAACCGGGTCAGGTGCAGGTGGCTCATGATCCGCATGCGGTGTTCGAGGTCGCTCTCGCCGTCCAGCCTGGTGACGCCGCGCACCGCGTCGGCGTAGCCGCCGCGCCGGTATCCGTCCAGGTCCAGGGCGGCGCGCACACCCGGGTCCAGCCAGACGGCGTCCCGGTCGAGCGGCCCCGCGTTGATGGCGATCCAGGGGAACTCCCGCGCCCAGCGGATCCGCTCGTCGTGGAACTGCCGGTAACCGCCGAAGACCTCGTCGGCCGACTCGCCGGACAGGGCCACGGTCGAGTGCTCGTTGATCGCCTTGAACAGCAGGTACAGGGAGAAGTCCATCTCGCCGAACCCCACCGGCAGGTCGCGGGCGACCAGCGTCTTACGGCGCACGTCCGGGTCGGCCAGCGCCGCGTGGTCCAGCACGATGTCGCGATGGTCGGCGCCGACGTGCTCGGCCACGGCGCGCACGAACGGGGCGTCGGGGGTGCCGCGCAGGTCATCGGGCGCGAAGCCGTCCGTCTGCCCCACGAAGTCCACCGAGAAGGTGGGCACCCGTTCCGCGCCGAGGTGTCCGGCGGCCAGGACCGTCAGCGTGCTGGAGTCCAGCCCGCCGGACAACAGCACGCAGCGAGGTACGTCGGAGACCAGCTGCCGGCGCACCGTGTCGTCGAGGAGCTCTCCCACGCGGGCGATCGTGGAGTCCAGGTCGTCGGGGTGCGGCCGGGTCTCCAGCCGCCAGAACACCCGCTCACGGGTGCCGCGGGCGTCCACGGTGACGACGGTCGCCGGTTCGACCTGCCGCATGCCGTGCCAGATCGCGTGCCGGGGCGTCATGACGAAGGCCAGCCACTCCCGCAGCCCGTCGGCGTCGACGACGCGCCTGGCCTCCGGGTGCGCCAGGATCGCCTTCGGCTCCGAGCCGAACAGCAGCCCGTCGCGCGTGGGGTAGACGTACAGCGGTTTGACGCCGAGCCGGTCGCGGATCAGCACCAGCCTGTCCTCGCGGGTGTCCCAGATGGCCAGGGCGAACATGCCGTTCAGCCGCTCGGCCACCCCGTCGCCCCAGCGCAGATAACCGCGCAGGACGACCTCGGTGTCGCTGGCGGTCCCGAACCGCTCGCCGAGCTTCTCCAGCTCGGCGCGCAGCTCGGTGAAGTTGTAGACCTCGCCGCTGAAGACCAGGCAGACCTCGCCGCCCGGCACCTGGGCGGTCATCGGCTGGGCGCCGCCCTCCAGGTCGATGATGGACAGGCGGCGGTGGCCCAGCGCGGCGTGCCGCGAGGTCCACACGCCCTCCGCGTCGGGTCCGCGGCAGGCCATGGTCCGTGCCATCGCCTCGGCCGCCGGCACCTCCAGGGTCAGGTCACGCTCGAAGGCCACCCAACCGGCTATTCCACACATGCCACTACCTCCATCTCTCGTCCGGCCAGACCGCGGGCAGCACCTTCTCGACCAGCAGCTGGGCCGCCTCGCCGATGTCGGGCCCCAGCGGCGCGCCGAGGTAGAACTCGCCGAAGCCGGCTGACCTGGCGCTCCGCTCCACGGCCCGCATCCGCTCGGCGCAGTCTTCCGGCGTCCCCGAGATGAGGAGCCCGTCCAGCAGGTCGTCGGACACGTCCCGCGCGGCCTCGGCCAGGGGGGCGCCACCGCGCAGCGCCGTACGCACGCCGGCGCACGACTCCATGTCGAACCCGGCCCGCGACAGATCGGGCCACAACGCGGGGTTGCCGGCGACGATCGCCGCCTGCCTGCGGGCGAACTCCCGCGCCGCGTCGCCGTCCTGGGAAACGCAGCAGTTCAAGCCATAGAGCAGGCGGAACGGCCGGCCGGCCGCGGCCCGCCGGTCCCTCAGGGCGACCAGTTCGCCCACGAACGCGTGATCGCCGGACTCCAGGGCCGTGTACGACACCGCCGGATAGGTGCTGGTGCAGATCATGCCGTCGGCGACGTCCTCGGCCAGGTCTCTGGTCTTGGGACCGCCCACGGCCATCAGGATCGGGATCGGCTTGGTGACCGGGAACGACAGCTGCGCGATGGCGTCCTCGCGCCAACCCAGCCGGTCGCGCAGCAGCGGGTAGTCGCGCAGCAGCACGATCTCGCCCGCCCACAGCCGCCTGATGAGCCCGATGCACTCACGCAGCAGATCGAGCACCGCGCGCTTGGAGAACATGCTCGACACCAGCGAGCCGCCGGTGCCGACGCCCATCTGCACCGAGCAGTCGGGGGCGACCAGCTCGGCGACGGTGGCCATCGCGCTGGCGATGTCGATGGGGTTGCGCGACAGCGGGATCGTCACGCCACTGGCCACCCCCACCTGGCGCCCCGCTGCGATCGCCGACATCAGGATGTGGGCGTTGCGCGAGAGCATCTGGTCGGGCACCCAGATCGTGCTGAACGCGGCGCCCAGCACCGAACTGGCCGAGAGAATCTCGCCGGCCGGGACCCACGGGGCGATCTGGACCCCTGAGGGCCGGACCGCGGAGAGCGTTGTCATGAATCGTCCTTTCCGATCAGATGAGCCCGCGCTTCGGCTCTGACGTGCGCGAAAGTGTGGCCACGGTCACCGCGCCGGCCAGCGCCAGAGCGCCCGCGACGAAGTAGGGGAGCTGGGCTGGGCCGCCGCTCACGGCGTTGACCAGCGCGGGCACCAGCCCGGCCAGCGCGAACCCCCCGTTGATCGACAGGGCCGTCCCCGAGGCGCGGATCGAGGTGGGGAAACGCTCGTTCAGGAAGATGGGCAGGGGTCCGAACGCGGCGATGGTCAGCCCCGACACCAGGAGCGCCGGCAGCATGACCAGGAGGGAGGACTCGACGCCTGCCAGCCAGAGGTACAGCACGGGCAGGGCGATCGTGTTGACCACCGAGGTCCACAGGAGCACGCGGCGCCTGCCGTACCGCTCGCTGAGATGGCCGCTGAGGGGTGCGAACGCGAAGGCGAGCAGGTTGACCCACAGCAGGATGACGCTGACCGAGGCCAGGCTCAGCCCGTTGACCACCTGCAGGAAGCTGGGCAGCAGTCCCATGGTGAGCAGGAAGAACGTGCCGACGCCGAAGACCACGGCGATGTTGGCCACCAGTGCCCTGCGGTGCCGGCCGCGGGCGAGCAGCGGGGCCAGCGGGCTGGCCGAGCGTGTGTCCTTGGCGGTCCATACGGGCGATTCGTCCACGTGCTTCATCACGAACACGCTGACCAGCACGGGCAGGCCCCCGGCCAGGAACATCGCCCGCCAGCCCCACTCGGCGAAGGCGTCGCCGGGGAAAAGCCTGGTCGCGGCGAACAGGGCCAGCGCGGCCAGGAGGCTGCCCAGCGCGGTTCCGCCCCCGCCGACCAGGCCCGAGACCAGCCCGCGCCAGCGTGGCGGGGCCGACTCCGTCGCCAGGGTCAGCGTGGAGGCGAAGACTCCGCCCACGAACAGGCCCTGGACCAGGCGCAAGGCCAGCAGCAACAACGGCGCGGCGACGCCGATGGCGTGGGCGCCGGGCAGTAGGCCCATGAGCGCCGTCACGCAACCGACGCCGAGCAACGCCACGACCATCGCCCGTTTGCGGCCGTGGCGGTCGGCGATGCTGCCCATCAGCGCGGCTCCGATCGGCCGCATGATCAAAGTGGCGGCCAGCGCCACATATGCGCCGGCCAGCGCCAACGCGGGGTTCTCGAACGGGAAGAACACCGCCGCGATGGTGGGCGCCACGAAAACGATCAGATAAAGGTCGTACAAGTCAAGAGCAAATCCGATCATCGACGAAACGGTTGCCCTGATTCCACGTGATGGCTTATCAGCCGCGTGGAGCAGTGCGTTCTCGGTCTTCACCGACAGGCCCCTTTCAACTCGGAGACGCTCACCATCGTGCGCGCTGGGCCCGCTTCTTGACAAATGCCGGGAATCAGCCGAACTTGGTCGCAAGTGTGCGCAGGGTTGCGCCTATCCCCAGGCTTCCCATTCTTTATTTCGCGGGCATCGGTGTGCTCAAAAAAGGAAGTGATTGCTGATGACGGTCGGCACCGAAATTCGATCCCAGAAGGTGCGGGTTGACATGTTTGGGAAGAAATTCCTGAGCGACCCCTATCCCGCCTACGCCAGGCTCAGGGAGGAAGAGCCCGTCCACTGGGACGATCGGCTGAACGGGTGGGTGATCACGCGGCACCACGATGTCTACGCCGCGCACCTGGACCCCCAGACGTACTCCTCCCACCGCCTGGGCGCGATGGTCTCCAACCGGGTCGGACCCACCTCCTCGGACGAGATGAAGAAGTTCATGGACTTCGCGCCCGAGTGGATGCTCTTCCGCGACCCGCCCGACCACACCCGCATCCGCCGGGTCATGAACAGTGAGTTCAGGGGGCGGGACATCCGCGCCCTGCGCCCCCGGATCGAGGAGATCTCCGCCGGAGTCATCGACCGGGCGGCAGCCAAGGGCGAGTTCGACCTGGTCAGGGACTTCGCGTACCAGCTTCCCGGGCGGGTCCTCGCGGTGATGTACGGCCTGCCGTCCGACGAGGGCGGCCGGCTGACCGACTGGTGGTACGAGATCCGGCACATGCAGCGGGTCTTCCTCGGCGCCGACCCCACCCAGGTGGCGCCGTCGGGCAGCTCGGTCGCCGAGGCGTTCAGCGCGATGACGCCCTATCTGGCCGAGATCATCGCCGACCGGCGGAGATCCCCGAAGCAGGACCTGGTCTCCCGGGTGATCGCCCTCGCCGAGCGGGGCACGGAGGACGGGCTGCGCCTGGACGAGCACGAGACGTTCGCGCACCTGCTGCTGCTGCCGCTGGCCTCCTTCGGCACCACCATGGACCTGATCGGCAACGGGGTCCTCGGCCTCCTCCAGCAGCGCGACCAGTGGAACCTGCTCAGGAACGAGCCCGCGCTGATCCCCGCCGCGGTGGAGGAGGTGCTGCGCTACGACGCCTCCGTGCAGCTCACGCACCGGCTGGTGACCCGCGACCTGGAGATCGCCGGGCAGCCGATCGCCGAGGGCGAGCTCGTCTACCTGGTCCGCGGCGCGGCCAACCGCGACCCCGAGCGCTGGCCGGACCCCGACCGGATCAACCTGCGCCGCCACGACTCGGGACACGTGGGCTTCGGGGTCGGCATCCACCGCTGCCTCGGCGCCGGGCTGGCACAGGTGATCACCGCCTCGGCGCTCAAGGTGCTCACCCAGCGCGTGCCCGGCCTGTGCGCCGTGCCCGGCCGGCCGCACCGGTGGAAGGCGGACACGCCGCAGTTCCGTGGCCTGAGCGAGTTCCCCGTCCAGAAGGAGAGGTAACCATGGGGCGGTCCGCGCAGCTCGTTCAGTCGCACTGGATCGACGGCGACTGGCGGCTTTCCGAGGCGGTCGAGGGCATCGACGTGCTCGACCCGAGCGACGAGAGCCTGCTGGCCATCGTCCCCGCCGGTACGCCGGGGGACGCACACCGGGCCGCCCATGGCGCACGGGGGGCGCTGCCCCGGTGGAAGGAGACCCCGCTGAAGCAGCGGATCGCCTTCGTCGAGCGGCTGGCCGGCCGGCTGGCCGACCGCGCGGACGAGCTGGCCGAGGTCATCACCGCCGAGGTCGGCGCCCCCATCACCGTCGCACGGCAGGCGCAGGTCGGCCTGGCCATCGCCATGACGGCCTCGTTCGCCGAGCTGGCGGCCGGGTTCGCCTTCGAGCAGCGGGTCGGCAACTCCCTCGTGCTGAAGGAGCCCGCGGGAGTGGTCGCCGCCATCACCCCGTGGAATGTGCCGCTGCTGCTCACCCTGCAGAAGGTGGTTCCGGCGCTGCTGGCCGGCTGCACCGTCGTGCACAAGCCCAGCGAGCTCACGCCCCTGCACGCCTACCTGCTCGCGGAGATCACCGCCGAGTGCGGCCTGCCGCCCGGCGTCTTCAACGTCGTGGTGGGCACGGGCGAGGGCACCGGCGCCGACCTGGTGCGCAGCCCGCACGTGGACCTGGTCTCGCTGACGGGTTCCGTACGCGCGGGCCGCCAGGTGGCCTCGATGGCCGCCGGCCGGGTCAAACGCGTCCATCTGGAGCTGGGCGGAAAGAACGCCAGCGTCGTGCTGGAGGACGCCGACCTGCGGCCGGCGGTGGCCGCCACGGTGGATCAGATGTGCTTCAACTCCGGGCAGGCCTGCCTGCAGTGGAGCAGGCTGCTGGTGCCCGCCGGCCGCCACGACGAGGCCGCGGAGCTGGCTGCCGGCCTGGTCGGCAGTTATCGCGTCGGCGACCCGCGCGACCCCGCCACCGATTTGGGGCCTCTCATCTCCGACCAGGCCCGCGAGCGTGTACGCGGCTACATCAAGAGCGGCGTGGACGAGGGCGCCCGGCTGCTGGCCGGAGGCGGCGGCGCGCCCGAGGGATGCGCGCGCGGGTTCTACGTGCGCCCGACCGTGTTCTCCGGCGTGCGGGACACCATGACCATCGCCAAGGAAGAGATCTTCGGCCCGGTGCTGTCGATCATCCCGTATCGGGACGAGGAAGAAGCGCTCAGGATCGCCGACAACACCGTGTACGGCCTGCACGGGGCCGTGTGGTCCGCCGACCTGGACAGGGCGCAGGCCTTCGCCAGGCGGATGCGGGTCGGTCAGGTGGACATCAACGGCGGGCCGTTCAACGTGCTTGCCCCCTTCGGCGGGGTCAAGCAGTCCGGCATCGGCCGTGAATGCGGCCTGGAGGGGCTGGCGGAGTTCTGCGAGACCAAGTCGCTCCAGTTGCCGTTGGAAGTGGCGGAGCCGGTCGGACCACGGCTTCGCGCACACGCGATCTAAAAGGAGTTGGAAATCATGTTCCAGGACAACCGGGTGCGCAATGTTGTCATTCTCGGTGGTGGCACGGCCGGCTGGATGACCGCGTCCTATCTGGGCAAGGCGTTGCAGCGTACCGTCAAGATCACCGTTTTGGAGGCGCCCACCATCCCGCGGATCGGCGTGGGCGAGGCCACCGTGCCCAACCTCCAGCGCGCTTTCTTCAACTACCTGGGGATCCCGGAAGACGAGTGGATGCGCGAATGCAACGCCAGCTTCAAGGTGGCGGTCAAGTTCATCAACTGGCGCACGCCGGGGCCGAGCTCGCCGACGCCGCAGCCGCTGGACGGGCGCACCGACCAGTTCTTCCACCCCTTCGGTCTGCTGTCGTCGGCCGACCAGATCCCGCTGTCGCACTTCTGGGCGGCCAAGACGCTCAAGGGCGAGACCGACGAGCCGTTCGACTACGCCTGCTTCAAAGAGACCGCGATCATGGACGGCAACCTGGCGCCGCGCCACGCGGACGGCAGCCCGGCCACCTACTACGCCTGGCACTTCGACGCCCAGCTCGTCGCGGGCTTCCTGCGCAGGTTCGCCACGGAGAAGCAGGGCGCCGAGCACGTCGAGGACGAGATGACCGAGGTGCTGCGTGACGAGCGCGGCTTCATCACCGCGCTGCGCACCGCCGGTGGACGGCTGCTGGAGGGCGACCTGTTCATCGACTGCTCGGGTTTTCGCGGGCTGCTGATCAACCAGACGATGGAGGAGCCGTTCATCGACATGAGCGATCACCTCCTGTGCGACAGCGCGGTGGCCACCGCGATCCCGCACGACGACGCCGCCAACGGCGTCGAGCCCTACACCTCCTCGATCGCGATGTCGTCGGGATGGACGTGGAAGATCCCGATGCTGACCCGCTTCGGCACCGGCTACGTGTACTCCAGCCAGTTCGCCACCAAGGACGAGGCGACCGAGGAGTTCTGCGGGCTGTGGGGCCTCGACCCGGAGAACACCAAGCTGAACCACATCCGCTTCCGGGTGGGCCGCAACCGGCGCGCGTGGGTGCGCAACTGCGTGAGCATCGGCCTGGCCTCCTGCTTCCTGGAGCCGCTGGAGTCCACCGGGATCTACTTCATCTACGCGGCCATCCACCAGCTCGCCAAGCACTTCCCCGACCGCACGTTCGACCCGGTGCTGAGCGACTGCTTCAACCGCGAGATCGAGGAGATGTTCGACGACACCCGGGACTTCATCCAGGCGCACTTCTCCCTCTCGCCGCGCACCGACACGCCGTTCTGGCGGGCGAACAAGGAACTGGAGCTGGCCGACGGCATCAAGCGGAAGATCGCCATGTTCAAGGCGGGGCTGCCGATCAACCTGCCCATCACCGACGAGAAGGGCTACTACGGCAACTTCGAGGCCGAGTTCCGCAACTTCTGGACCAACGGCAGCTACTACTGCATCTTCGCCGGCCTGGGACTGCGGCCGGGCAAGCCGCTGCCCGCGCTGACCTACAAGCCCGAGGCGGCGGAAGCGGCCGACGCGCTCTTCGCCGACGTCAAGCGCCACCAGCGGGAGCTGTCCGCCACCCTGCCGACCAACTACGAGTTCCTCCGTCGGATGCACGGAGAGCGCCGATGAACGGCAACGAGCTGAGAGTCTTCGAAGAGCCCGCGGTCTCGGTGGCCGAACACCGGGCGCTGATGAGCAGGTTCCCCACCGGGGTCGCCGTGATCACCGCGCTGGACGCCGCCGGTGTTCCGCAGGGCATGACGTGCTCGTCGGTCACCAGCGTCACGCTGCACCCGCCGACGATCCTGGTGTGCCTGCGCATCGGCAGCGCCACCCAGCTCGCCGTGCGCCAGTGCGGCGCCTTCGCGGTGAACCTGCTGCACGCGGAGGCGCGCGTCACAGCGGAGCTGTTCTCCGGGCCAGCGCCCGACCGGTTCGGCGCGGTGCGCTGGATCAGGTCGGAGTCCGGGCTGCCCTGGCTGGCCGACGACGCCTTCGCGATGGCCGAGTGCCAGGTGAGCAGAGTGATCAGGCACGGCGACCACGAGGTGATCTTCGGACGGCTGGTGGACGTGGTCATGAGGCCGGGAACGCCGCTGCTGCACGGCATGCGGTCGTACTCGGTGTGGCGCCCGTCGTTCCTGGCCGGCGCCGCTGACGTGGAGGAGATGAGCGCATGACGGCCAACGTCGATCTGGCGCGGATCTTCGATGCCGTGGACAGATGGGCGGCCGACCGCCCGGACGCCACCGCGGTCCACGCGCCCGACGGGAGCATCACCTTCGCGGAGCTCGTCGAGCACACCCACGCCTTCGCGGCGACGCTGGCCGCCCACGGTGTGGGGCCCGGCAGCCAGGTGGGGCTGTGCTACGGCCGCGGCCGCCTGTCCCTGCCGGCGCTGCTGGCGACCTGGTGGACCGGGGCGACAGCCGTACCGCTGGACGAACGGCATCCCACGGACCGGCTCAGCTTCGTGCTGCGCGACAGCGGCGCGCAGGTGGTGCTGGGCGACCGCGTCCCCGCCGGCGTCATCCCGCAGCGGTGCGAGGTGCTGCCCGCGAGCGCCGTGACCGCGGCGCGTCCGGCCCCGCGCCGGATCAGCCCGCACCCCTCCGGCATCGCCTACGTCATCTACACCTCCGGCACGACGGGCTGGCCGAAAGGGGTCGAGGTGCCCTACCGCGGCCTGGCCGCCTTCGTGGCCGCCCTGGCCGCGCTCGACCTGCCCACGGGCGGGACGGGCGTCAACGCGGTGTCCCCGGCCTTCGACGGCTGGCTGTGGTGCGCGCTGCTGTATCTCCTCAACGGCCAGTGCATGACGATCGCCGGTGACGACCCCGCCGACACCGTCGCCACCGCGCGGCCCGACGTGGTGTGCCTGACGCCGTCCCTCCTGCTGGCCTGCGCGGCGGAGGTGCGCGGGGCCGAGGTGGTGGTGGCGGCGGGCGAGGCGCTGCCCGCCGCGCTGGCCGCCCGCTTCACCGGCAGGATGCTCAACGTCTACGGCCCGACGGAGGCGACCATCGCCGCCACCTGCGCCGACACGGCCAGAGGCGACGACGTGACGACGATCGGCCGGCCGCTTCCCGGCTACACCGTCCACCTCCTGGACGCCGATCTGCGCCCCGTTCCGCCCGGCGTACCGGGCGAGCTCTTCATCGGCGGGCCCGCCGTCGCGGCGGGTTACCGCCACCGACCCGACCTGACCGCCGAGCGGTTCCTCCCCGACCCGTTCACCGCCGACGGCGCCCGGCTCTACCGCACCGGCGACCTCGCGCTGCGACGGCCCGACGGCCTGCTGGAGTATCGCGGACGCTGCGACGAGCAGGTGAAGATCCGTGGTTTCCGCGTGGAGCTGACCGAGGTGGAGCGGGTCGCGGTCGAGACCGACGGCGTGCGCGGGGCCGCCGCCTACGTGCTGCCCGGCCGCGACGCGCTCGGGCTCGCGCTGGTGGTCTCCGCCGAGGAGTGCCTCGAATCGGTGCGTACGGCTTGCGCCGGCCGCCTGCCCGCGGCCGTGGTCCCCGCGCAGGTGACGGCCATCGAGGTGCTTCCCACCACCCCCGCGGGCAAGGTGGACCGCGCGGCACTGGCCCTGATGACCGCCGCCACGACGGCGCACGGCAGGGCGCCCCGCACGCCGAGCGAGAGGGTCGTGGCCGAGGTGTGGGGAACCCTGCTGCCGCAGCCGGTGCACGACGTCGACGCCGACTTCTTCGACCTCGGCGGCCACTCCCTGCTGGCCGCGCGCGCGGTGGCGGCCCTGCGCAAGGCGACCGGCGTACGGCTCACGATCAAGCAGCTGCTGGCCGGCCCGACGGCGGCCGGCGTGGCCGCCGAACTGGACCGGATGGGCGCGCCCCCGGCGGAGGAGGTGTCGTGAGCGGACCGTGGCTGATGCCCTTCCACCCGGGAGCGCCACGGCCGGTGACCCTGCTGTGCCTGGCCCCCGCCGGGGCCGGTTGCGGGCAGTACCGCTCCTGGCAGGCCATGGCCGGCGAGGAGGTCTCCGTCGTCGGCGTCCAGCTCCCCGGCCGGGAGACGCGCTTCGCGCACCCCCCGGCGGAGGGCGTCTCCCAGGCGGTCACCGCGGTGCTCGAGGAGCTGAAGGCGACGCTGCCGCCGGACGGGACGCTGATCGTGTTCGGCCAGAGCTTCGGCGGCCTGCTCGGCTATGAGATCACCCGCAGGCTGGGCGAGGAGTACGACCGCTGGCCCCGCGCGCTGGTCGTGGCCGGCTGCCGCCCGCCCCACATGTGGGTAGGCGCCGGCCGGGGCCTGGCCGACCACGACGCCGAGCTGGCCAAGCTGCTCGACGTGCGCGCCCTGGACGACGACGACCTCGACGAGGACAGCCGCGAGCTGATGCTCGACGTCCTGCGGCAGGACGCGCGGCTGTCGCTCACCTACGACCACCACGCCGCGGCCATCCCCTCCACGCTGGAGGCGTGGGGCGGCGAGACCGACGCCACCGTCACCTCCGCGCACCTCGACGGCTGGCGCGCCTACGCCGCCGGCGCCTTCCGCAGGCGGATGTTCCCCGGCGGACACTACTTCTGCCTCGACCGGGCGGGCGAGGTCGTCGCCGGGCTGAGGCAGTACTGGAGCCGACCATGAAGGTGAATCTCACGGACCCCGAGCTGTTCAGCCGGGGCACGTTCTGGCCGGTGCTGGCCTGGCTGCGGGAGAACGACCCGGTGCACTGGCACGAGGAGGACGACGGGCCGGGGTTCTGGGCGGTCACCCGCTACCACGACATCGTGAGCGTCTACACCGACCAGAAGTCCTACAGCTCCCGCTACGGGATGCGCCTGGACAGCGACCCCGGCGCGGTCGCCGCCGTCGCGCAGCGCATGCTGATCGTCTCCGACCCGCCCGACCACACCCATCTGAAGAGCGTGCTGGCCAAGGAGTTCGGCCACGCCGAGGTGCCGCGCCTGCACGCGCTGGTCGAGCGGGTCGTGCGGGAGGTCGTACGCGAGGCGGTGGACCAGGGCGAGATGGACTTCCTGGAGGTGGCCAAGCAGATCCCGAACAACGTGGTGTGCGCGCTGATGGGCATCCCGCGCGGTGAATGGGACTGGGTGGGCACGGTGACCACCGAGGCGTTCGAAGGAGACGACGAAGAGACGCGCGCGGGCGCGCACGGCGAGATCTTCCTGTTCTTCACCGAGCTCCTCGCCGAGCGCAGGAAGAACCCCGGCTCCGACTTCGTCAGCCGGATCGCCGCCGAGCGCAGGAGCACGGGCGGGGGCGCGGAGCGGCCGCTCACCGACGAGGAGATCGTCTTCAACTGCAACGGTGTGCTGGCGGGCGCCAACGAGACCACCCGCTACTCGGCCGCCGGCGGTGTGCTGGCGCTCATCGAGCGCCCCGATCAATGGCGCCTCCTGCGTACGGCGGGGCCGTCCGGGGTCCCGGACGCCGTCGAGGAGGTCCTGCGGTGGACGGTGCCCGGCGTGCACGCGCTGCGCACCGCGGTCCGGCCCACCAAGATCGGCAACGTGCGCATCGGCGTCGGAGACCGGGTGACGCTCTGGAACGTCTCGGCCAACAGGGACGAGGCGGTGTTCGAGCACGCCGACGAGTTCCGCGTCGACCGCTCACCCAACCGGCACATCACCTTCGGCGCGGGCAGGCACCTGTGCCTGGGCGCGCGGCTGGCCCGCCTGGAGCTGCAGGTCTTCTTCGAGGAGCTGATCAGCCGGGTCGGCCGGGTCGAGGCGGCCGGTGCACCGGTCTTCAACGCCTCCAACTTCACCTGGGGCCTGCGCAGCCTGCCCGTACGGCTGCTGCGCTAAGCGTCCGGGCGCATGCGGAAAGAGGCCCCGCCATGTGAACTCATGGCGGGGCCACTCTGATGATCATGAAGCGGGGCGTTCGCCGCCTGACAGCACGAGCACCTCGCCCGCCGCGACGGGAGCGGCTTCATCGGAGACCGCGGGCGTCAGCACGATCATCCCGTCACCGGCCGGAAGGGCCAGCTTGCTCGCCCGCCGCTCGGGCAGGAGCAGCAGATCGGCCATCTGGTCCAGCACCATGGTCATCCAGTCGTGCAGGTTGCGCCGGGACTCCCCGGCGGCCTGCTGCCAGCGTTCCTCCCTGGTCTGGTCGATGTGCAGCGTGACCGAGGTCTCGGCGGGACGCACGCGGGCGCCCACGCTCCGGTTGCGCAGCTGCCGCCGGAGCTGGTTGCGCGACCAGCGGTTGCGCTCGGCCAGGTCCAGCCACTCGTCCTGCTCCTCCGGAGGCAGCGAGGCCAGCTCCGCGTGGTGCTGGAAGCTGAGCCTGTCCCTGCGGCGGTTCATCGGGAAGCGGCGTGCCACCCAGGCGTAGTTGCGCAGCGTCTGGCAGTTCAGCGACGTGCCGGCGACGGCCCGCTGGTAGCGGTCGGGGTAGACCCGCTCGCCGTAGTTGATCCAGTCGCCGAGCCACCAGGTCGACGAGTCGGTGATGAGCGCGATCTGCTTGCCCAGCCGCTCCCAGGAGGAATACGGCATCGTCTGCGGAAGGATCAGGCCGACGCGCTTGGTGAGGGCGGTGCCGTCCACGCCGAGCTTGCCCGGGGCGGCCTCAGGTCTGCGGCCCGATACCTCGGCGCCCTTGGGCCGCTGGGCGCGTGTCGTCTCCATCATGGCCCGGTCCTGTGTGAGACGGGCAACGGTTCCCAGGGGCCGTAGGCGACGGTGATGGCGCGCGAGACGACCTGCGCCGCGGACTCGCCCATGGCGGCCATCTCGCGGTGGGCGCACTCGGCCGCCTCCCTGTCCATGCCGAAGTCCTCGATCGTGGTGTGTTGCTGATCGGTGAACATCACGGCGTATTCGAGGTAGCTTCCGATCACTTTGTGGGCTGGATCCAGAATTTGTGTCATGGTTTTCCTAGGCTGGTGTTCACATGGTTATCGGTTACGCCGGGAACAGGCGCTTCCTATTTGTATGAATGGGGTGTGCGGAGGCTGCCGGGTCGGGTGGTCACAACAGCCTCCGCGGGTGTCGCAAGGGCCGGGTCACTAGTAGGGGAGCAGCTTGCCGCTGGGGGTGCGCAGGTCGAGTTGCCGGCCCGCACGGGGCCGCGGCGGTCTCCGCAGCTGAGATCTGATCATCGCTTTCCTTTCATTTCTGGTGATTCTGCGCTCAGAGTAAGATTTTGCCGGCGCCGGATCGACGCAATGGATCACGCGTGCAGGGTGAGATATTCACATCGCACAAATGATGCGCTAACTAGGAACGCACGGCGTTCATGACGAATGATCTGGCTGTTCGGATTAGCTCCTCGACCAAGGAGAAGTCATGATCGCTTCTGTTGCTCCGGCCGCCGACCTGCGGGCAGATCGCCACCTCGCCGTGCTCGCCGGCCCGGAAGTGCCCGCGCTCTGGGCGGCGGACCTCATCATCGACGACCTGGTCAACTCGGCCCGGCCGGCGTGGCCCACCTTCACTGGGTGAGGCGGCCATGGTGGACAAGGCAGACCAGATGCTCCTCGGCTTCAAACGGCACCTGCGGGTGGACGTGGTCGCGGGTGAGGCGGTGTACGTGTCGTCGGCGAAGGGCACGACCGCGCTGGAAGGAGCCTTGATCCACAGGCTGGCGCCCCTGCTCGACGGCACCCGCACCGTGGCCGAGATCCGCCAGGCGATGGCGCCCTGGGCCTCCGCGCCCAGGCTCGGCCACATGCTGGCCCAGCTCACCCAGGCCAATCTCGTGGGTCTGCAGAGCGCCTCGAAGACCGCGGCGGACGCGTACTGGGACCTCGCCGGCCTCGACGAGGCGGAACTCAAGACCGCGTCCACCCCGGTCGCGATGCTCACGCTCGGTGACCAGCCGCCGGACGCCGCCGCCGAGGCGTGCCGGGCCGCCGGACTGACCGTGGCGCCGGACGAGGACGCCGGCGCGTTCCTGGTGTTGTGCGCCGACTATCTCGACCCTCGGCTGGCCGAGGTCAACACCGGGCGGCTGGCCGACGGCAGGCCCTGGCTGCTGGCCGCCACCTGCGGCCCCGACATCTGGATCGGCCCCGCCTTCGAGCCCGGAACGGGCCCCTGCTGGGAGTGCCTGGCCGAGCGGCTGCGCAGGCACCGCTGCTCGGGCACGCACTGCCCGCCCGAGGCGTCCCTGCCCTCGACCCGCGCCCTCGGCCTGCAACTGGCGGTGCACGAGCTGACCAAATGGCTGGCCGGGGCGTCCAACGGCCTGCGCGACGGAATGTGGACGCTGGACACCCTGGACCTGGGCATGACGCGCCATCCCCTCACGCGCCGCCCGCAGTGCGGCGCGTGCGGCACGCACGACGCGAGCGTCGTGCGCGTGGCCGCCACCACCTGCCGGTCCAGGGGCAGCACGCCCGGCAACAGCCATCGCGCGATGTCCCTTGAGGACATGTGGAACACCTATCACCACCTCGCCGACCCGCTGACCGGGATCACCGACCCCATCCGGCGCGACCCGCGCTGCCCTCGGTTCGTGCACAGCTACCTGTCGGGCAGGAACCTCGCGCTCGCCGGCGACGGGCGCGGCGGACTGCGCCAGTGGAGCGGCGGCAAAGGCCGCACCGACCTGGAAGCGCAGGTCAGCGCCCTCGGCGAGGCGGTGGAGAGATATTGCGGCACCCGGCTCGGCGACGAGTGCGTCACCCTCGGCACGTTCGGCCAGCTGCGCGGCGACGCCATCCACCCCGACACCTGCCAGCTCTTCCACCCGAGCCAATACGCCGACCGGGAGCGCTGGAACGCGCGCGCCATGCCGTTCCAGCGGATCCCGGAGCCCTTCGACGAGCGCGCGGTCATCGAGTGGACCCCGCTGCGCTCGATCATGACGGGAGCCCAGCGGCTGCTGCCCACGGACCTGCTCTACTTCAACGGCGGCAGCGGCGTGCCGTCCCTCAGGGCGACCTCCAACGGCAACGCCGCGGGCGCGAGCCTGGAGGACGCGGTCGTCCAGGGCTTCCTCGAACTCGTCGAGCGCGACGCGGTGGCGCTGTGGTGGTACAACCGGACGCGGCAGGCGCCGATCGACCAGATCTCCCTGGACGACCCGTTCATCGCCGAGGTCTTCGACGGCTACGCCGAGCTCAACCGCGCGGTGTGGCTCCTCGACCTCACCTCCGACCTGGAGATCCCCGTCGTGGCGGCGATCTCGCACCGGACCGACAAGCCCGCTCAGGACATCATGCTCGGGTTCGGCGCCCACTTCGACTTCCGTATCGCCGTACGGCGGGCGCTCACGGAACTCGGCCAGCTCCTGTCCGCGGTGATCGACGCCAAGCCCGACGGCAGCGGATATCCGCGCACCGACGAGCACATCCGGCGCTGGTGGCAGGAAGCGACCACGGCGAACCAGCCGTACCTCCTGCCCGACCCGGAGCAGCCACCCAGGCGCTTCAGCGGCGGCGAGGCCGAGCGCGGTTGCCTGGACACCTGCGTCGACCGCATGCGCGCCGTCGCCGAACGCCGCCGCCTGGACATCCTCGTGCTCGACCAGACCAGGGCCGACGTGGGCATGCCGGTCGCCAAGGTGGTGGTGCCCGGTCTGCGGCACTTCTGGGCGCGCTTCGCCCCGGGCCGGCTGTACGACGTGCCCGTGGAGCTCGGGCGCCTGCGCTGTCCGACCGCTTACACGGAGCTCAATCCCATCCCGCTGTTCCTCTAGACCCAGTGTTCCTCTAGAAGTAGGAGTTACCGCCCATGGCTGCCGGATTCGGGGACGAGGCGACACCCTCGGAGCTCCACGTGTTGTGGTCGCTCCGTGAGGACGTCCACCTCGAAGCCGCGCCAGAGAGTGGATCCCTGCTGGTGCACAGCCGCTGGGGCGACATCGAGGTGGTCCAGCCGGACGAGGCGGTGTTCGGCGCGCTGCGGCGGATGAGCCTGGGGCCGACGCACCTGGAGAACGTGATCAGCGGCGAGGCCGAGATGGCCGACCTCCTCCGCCTGCTGCAGCGCCTCGAACCGCTCGTGGTCCGGTCGCTGAGCGTGGACCGGGAGCAGCCGCTGGTGTCCGTGGTGCCGCTGACGCACCACTCGCGCTTCCACGTGACCCCGGTCGCCGCCGACGTGCCGATCCGCCTGTCCAGGTTCGCCGTCATCAGCACCAACGGCAGGGACTACCGTCTCGAATCGCCGCTGGCCCTGCACCGGGTGATCCTGCACAGCGCGGATGCCATGGGCCTGCTCGGCCATCTGCGGCGGCCGACCCGGCCCAGCGCGGTCCGTACGGCTTCGCCGTACTTCGAGGCCTTTGTCGCCTATCTGGCGGCGGCGGGGATGGTCGTGCGCGCGGAACGTGTCGAGGAGTTTCGCCCGGTGGAGTTCGCCGAGGACACCGACGACACGCTGATCTCGTGGTCACCCGTCGACCTGCTGTTTCACAGCCGTTCCACGCTGGGCAGGCACGATCGCGACTTCGGCGCGACCTATCCGGGCGGAGACCGGCACGGCGTCGAGCCCGTGGTCGTCTCGCGCGGCGACAACGGGCTCGTCAGGCTGTACCGGCCCACGTGGGAGGCCCTGGTGGCGGCCGACCCGCCGCTCAGCGCGGCGGTGGAGGCGGTGGACGAGGCGCACCTGAGCTCCGGCCCGATCACCGCGCGCGAGCTCGGCGAGCTGCTCTACCGGGTGGCCAGGGTGCGTTCGCTGAGTGGCTCGCCGTACTCGCCGGAGGAGACCAGCGACCGTCCGTATCTGAGCATCGGCTCCGGCTATGAGCTGGAACTTTACGTCGCCGTGCGCGACTGCACCGGAATTGACGAGGGCATATATCACTACGACCCGCTGAACCACGGACTAAGGACAGTGGCGGGCGAAATACACTGGGTCGACGCCGCCCTGGAGAATGCCCGGCTGGCGGCCGGAATGCGTCAGCAGCCACCTGTTCTCGTCATTATCACCGCGCGTTTCCGCCGCGTGTCCTGGAAGTACAGCGGGATCAGTTACGCCTCGGTTCTGAAGAACGTCGGCATGCTCAGCCAGACGCTGTCGCTGGTGGCCGCTGGGCTGGGGCTGGGGGCGTATCCGCTGGAAAGCCTGGACATCGAGTTGTGGGCGCAGGCATTGGGCGCCGACTGGCGGGCCGAATCCAGTGTCGGGGGCCTTGTGCTCGGGAGAAAGCTGCTGACGAAAGACACCACGGCAATCGGTTGGCATCAAGTGAATGATGCGCACTGGGCGGACCTGGCGCGCCGATTGGTGCGCCCCGACAAGGGACCTTGAATGGCATATGGTGACAATATAGACTCGGCTGGCTAAACCCCGCGTACATGTCAGGAATGCGGCCGGGCCGCGGAGAGGGCATGGCGATGGGCGCGCTGGTGCACGATCGGGAGAGTGTGCGGCTCGAACCTGTGGAGCCGCGAGCGCGCCGCACGGCACGGGTCGTCACCGCCGTCGTCGCGGTCGGCTACGCCACCAACTCGCTGGTCACCGTGGTGGTCGGCGGCCTGCGCGGCACGGGCCTGCTCGCCTTCCTGGGCTGCCTGAGCGTCGTCGTCACGCTGCAACTGGCCCACTCCAGCCCCGGCGCGCTCGCCTGGCCGCGGCCGGTCAGGTCCGTGACCCTCCTGGCGCAGGTGCTCGCCACCTTCGCCCCGGCCGCGTGGGTGGGGCCGCAGTTCGGCGCCGCCGCGGGCTTCGTCGCCGGCTCGATGCTGCTGGTGATCAGGAGCCGGGCCAGGTGGGCCCTCTACGCCGGGGTGGCGGCCGGAGTGTTCGTCGCGGCACTCCTGCAACAACAGGGATGGCAGGCGCTCAACCTCGCCTACGCCGTGCACTTCACGCTCCTGACCGGCCTGATGCTCTACGCGGTCGGCTCGCTGTCGGGGATCGTCGCCGAAGTGAGCGCCTCCCGCGGCGATCTGGTGCGGATGGCGGTCGTCCAGGAACGCCTGCGGGTCGCGCGCGACCTGCACGACCTCGTCGGACACGACCTCTCCGCCATCACCCTGCGTTACGAGCTGGGCTACCGCCTGCTGCCCGCCGCCCGCGCGCGGGCCGCGACCGAACTGCGCGACGTCCTCGATGTCGTACGGCGGGCCACGGCCGGAGTCCAGGCCGTCGCCGGAGGCAGCGGCCGGATCTCCCTGGCCACGGAGAAGAGCGCGGCACTCGCCACGCTGTCGAGCGCCCAGATCGAGGCGACGATCCGCATATCCGACGTCACGCTCACCGGACGCCTGGACGAAGTCATGGCGGTCGTCCTGCGCGAGGGCATCACCAACGTGCTGCACCACAGCAAGGCGCAGCAGTGCCAGGTCGAGCTGGTCGTCGAAGGCGACACCGTCCGCCTGCGGATGTCCAACGACGGAGTGGACACCGTGCCCGAGGACCCGGCCGGCCGTGGCTGCGGACTGGGCAATCTGGCCGCCCGCCTGGCGGAGGTCGGCGGGCGGCTGACCACCAGAAGTCAGGGCGAGTGGTTCCACCTGACGGTCGAGGCCCCGGCTCGCCGGCAGGCCCCGGCCGCCGACCGCCATCAGCCGGACACCTCCCCGCGCGAACGCTGGCCGCGCGGAGCCGGCCCCGCGGAGCGGTGGGGGCCGAAGACGACCTCGGCCATCGTTCTCCTGGTGCTGTCCGGCTACGCGCTCACCATCCTGCTCAACATCGTCTGGACGGGACCGAGCGTCGCCGGCGCTCTGGGCGCCGCGGCCTGCGTGGTCACCATGCTGGTCATGCAACTGCTGCTCACCTTCGGACTCCTGCGCACGCCCTGGGCCCGCAGGGCGGCGATGGCCGGGCAGGCCGCGGTCACCTTCCTGCCGCTGCTCTGGCTGCACGCCCCCTGGGGCAGCATGGCCGGGTTCGTCGCGGGAGCCGTACTCCTGGAGCTGAGGGGAGTGCTGCGGTGGGCGCTGTACACCGCTTTGGGGGTTGTCGTCCTGACGCTGGCGGTCCTGACCGGGAGCAGCGTGAGCACCATCGCCTGGCTGACCATCTCCACCCTGCTCACCGGCCTCATCGTGTACGGCGTGAGCTGGCTGATGACCCTGGTGAGGGAGGCGCACTCCGCGCGTACCGAGCTGACGGACGAGGCCGTCGAACACGAACGCCTGCGCATGGCACGCGAGCTCAACGAGGTGCTCGTGGACGGCCTGTCACAGGTGGCGCTCCGCGGCGTGCTGGCCTGCCGCCTCCTGAACGTGGCCCCGGAGCGCGCGCCGTCCGAGCTGGAGGGGATCCTCGAACTGCTCAGGCGCATGCTCGCCGACGTGCGCAACGTGGCCAGCGACTACCGCAACCTCTCCTTCACCGGCGAACTCGACTCCTCCCGCGCCATCCTGGCCGCCGCCGGGATCGAGGTCACGATCGACCTCCACGGCCGGACCAGCGACCAGAAGGCCGACGCCGTACTGGCGACCATGCTCCGCGAAGCCGTCACCAACATCCTCCGGCACAGCACCGCCCGCCACTGCGTCATCAAGAGCGAGCAAGGCTCGCTCACCATCAGGAACGACGGCGTGGAGCCGTCATCCGGCCAGCCCGCGGTCCAGGACCAGCACGGCCTGGGTGACGTGGCGCGGCGCCTGGACGGCGTCGGCGGGCGGCTGACGGCCGACGTCGAAGACGGATGGTTCCAGGTAACCGCCTTCCTGTGAAAGTCCCGCAGGCAGGTTGCCGTATACGCTGATGCTTATACGCTCCATGAAATGGAATGGGCGAGGGGGCGTGGATGCTGCACTTAAAAGTGCTGATCGCCGAGGACGTGCACATGGTGCGGGGCGCGCTGGCCGCCCTCCTTTCCCTGGAGCCCGACCTCACCGTCGTCGCCGAGGTCGACAGCGGCGACATGATCGTGCCCGTGGCGCTCAAGACCAGTCCCGACGTGGCCGTCATCGACATCGACCTGCCGAAGATGGACGGCCTGACCGCCGCGCAGATCCTCCACGAAAAGCTGCCCACCTGCCGCACGCTGATCGTCACCGGCATGGGCAGGCCGGGCACGCTCAGGCGGGCGCTCGCCGTCTCGGTGTCCGGCTTCCTCCTCAAGGAGGCCCCCGCCGACCAGCTCGCCGCCGCCGTCCGCGGGGTGGCGGCCGGGCGGCGCATCGTCGATCCGCAGCTCGCGTTATCCGCCTGGGACATCGGGGAGAACCCGCTCTCGGCGCGCGAGATCGAGATCCTGCACCTGGCCGCCAAGGGCGTGGAACCCGAGGAGATCGCCGCCACCCTCCACCTGTCGGTGGGCACGGTCCGCAACTACCTGACGAAGATCCTCACCAAGCTGAACGCCCGCAACCGGGTCCACGCCATCCGCATCGCCACCGACGCGGGCTGGATCTCCTGACACGTTTGATCTTCCTGGACGCCCCCTCGGCAGGTTCAGCCCTGCGCGACCTCGCCGCGATGCTCAAGGTGATGCACCGCCACCACGCCCCCGCTATGGCCGGGTGGACCTGCTGGAGCAGGGTGTCACCTCGTGCGGGGCTCTGGTGCTCGAACGTGCCAGGCGGGACCTGGAGGAGGCGGCCGAGCGGGACGGCAGGATCGCGGAACACAACACCGAGGAGGCGCTGGCGCTCCTGCCGTGAGACCGCGGATGGCCATGTCGTCGACCGCGCCGAAACGGTCGACACGATCAGTCCTCATGGCCGGCGGTGGAGTTACCAGGCGGGGCCGGCGTAGGGCTGCGACCACAGGGCGATCTGCAGGGTCACGGCTTTGAACCAGGCCTGGAACATGGCCTCGACCTGGTCCTCGTCGTGGCCGTCCGCGGCCAGGAAGGGCCGGATCGTCGCGGTGATCGGGTAGATGAACGCGATGAGGTAGCGCAGCGGGATGTCGGGCACCGAGTCGGCCCGATCGGTGTGGTTCTTCTTCTCCCGGGTGTGGCGCAGGGCGATCTCATGCTGGTAGGCCAGCCAGCGCTGGTCGTACGGACGGGTGCAGGTGTCGATGATCCAGCGGCCGAAACGCGCGCGCACGCGGGCGAGGTACTCGCCGATCGGCTCACCGGCGGGCGTGGAGAAGTAGGCGAGCAGATGCGGGTGCGAGCCGACGAAGCCGTACCAGACGTCGAGGATTTGCTCGATCTGTCCGCCGAGGACTTCTCCGGCGATCTTCAGCGCGGCCTGGTCGTCCGGGCCGAACAGTACGCCGGCCTGCAGCTTGGCGAGGTCGTCCAAGGTGACCGGTGATGCGGCGAGTGCCGGGTCGTCGTGGGCGTATCCGGGGATCGGGCTTGTGGTGCTCATCTGGCTCCTCGGTCGTGTCGGGTGGATGAGGATTCGGCCGGCCTGCAGAGAGCATGTCACACTATTGATAGGACTCCTACCTACTTTCGGCCATCGGTTCCCGGCCCACTGATCGAAAGGGCGATCTGGGCTGGCTATGCCGTGGCCGGCTGGTGTTCGGGGCAGTCGATGCGTAGGTCCGTCAGGGGCAGCGGCGCCCGCAGCAGGTGGCAGTGGTGCGGAGCGGCGGAGTCGGCGTGGGCGTGGGACTCGAAGAAGCGGCAGGTCGTGCACGTCCGCACGACGCTCACCACGCCCCGGCGCTGCAGGTCCGCGATCACCTGCAGCAGGCTGTGCAGCGTCGTCGCCCGGTCCGCGACCGGCAGCCTCGCGAACGCCTCCAGCAGCGGCCCGTCCCATGGCGCGAGCTGACGCGCGACCTCCTGGCCGTCGTCGGTCAGGGCGAGCAGCCGCCGGCGCCCGTCCGGGCCCGGCGAGCGCGCCACGAGCCCCTTGCGCTCCAGTGCGGCGACGGCGTCCGACAAGGTCGGCGAGGTGACGTCGAACTCCGCGGCCAGTGCGCTCACCTCCCGGCGAGCCGCAGGCTTGCGGACGAGAGCGAGCACCGTCTGCTGCTGCAGCGGAGACAACCCGCGCTCGCGGGCGCTGCTCTGGGCGAGCGAGCGCAAGCCATGCCCGAGGCGCTCGACCGCGTCGGCCAGCCGCCGTTCCAGGTCTCCCGCGCCGTGCGCCAGGCTGCCCATGCCGCCGGTCTCCGTCACATGCTCGGTCATGCACCCGCCCAAAAGATAGGACTCCTAACCCCACCAAGGATACGGGCGAGGCGTGTCCGGCGAGCAGGACTCACGACCCGAGCAGCGGGCCGGATCAGGTGGTGTGGCGGGCCCGGACCACGGCCAGCCCGCCGAGAATCAGGGCGATCAGCCCGACCACCAGGTCCACGAAGCCTCCGACGATGCCGTAGCCGGTGCCGGGCCCACCCTTGGCGGCGGCCACGACCAGGGCCCCGATCACCATGCCGGCCAGTCCAGCCACCAGCGCCATGGTCGCCCCCTTTCTCCAGGGACCGGTACCGGACCGGCCGGTGGAGCGGGCCAGGGCCAGCCCACCCAGGACCACGCCGACCAGCCCTATCGCTCCGGCGATCACGGACCAGAGACGGCCGGAGGTCAGGTCGTACGCGCCCACCGGAACAGCCGCCGATGTGGCGATGAGCAAGGGAGGGACGGACATGATCGCTCCTTTCGGTATTCGAGATGAGTCGATCGTCTCCGCGTCGAAGCGGCCGCGCCTGCGACAGGGGATGGCAGCCTCTACGCCGTTCGGCGTGGACGACGGCAACCCGTCTACGCTCGTTGTCGTAGGTGGTCGCGCCTTGCGGCGGAGGGGTTGTCGCGCGTGGCGACCGTAGGATCGCCGCATGGAACACCGCGTCGTGCCGTTACGCCTGCCCGCGCGGGCGCAGGACGTGTTGCTCGCGGTGTTCATCACCGTCATGCAGGTTCAGGGCACGGTGGTGCGGAATGCCGGTGAGGTGGTGCAGCGGCCGCTGACCGACCTGGGGTACGCGGGCTACGGCCTGCTGGTCGCCAGTGGCCTGGTCCTTGTGGTGCGCCGCCGGTGGCCGGTGGCGGTGTTCCTCGCCACGGCGCTGGCCAGCCTGGTGTACTACGCCCTGGACTTTCCCGACGGGCCCGGCTGGCTCGGGCTCTTCGTCGCCCTGTACACCCTCACGGCCTACGGTGACGGGCGGCGGTCGCTGGTGATCGCCGGAGTGGGCATCACGGTGCTCACCGCCTGCTGGCTGGTCGCCGCGGCCGACATCGAGCCGCGCGCGGCCATCGGGTGGGTGTTCTTCCGCATCGGCGCCTCGGTCATGAGCGCGGCCCTCGGCGAGTCCGTCCGTTCCCGCCGGGTCATCGCGGCCGACGCCCAGCAGCGCGCCGAGCTCGCCGAACGCACGCGTGAGGAGGAAGCGCGGGCGCGAGCCGACGCGGAGCGGCTGCGGATCGCCCGCGAGGTGCACGACACCGTCGCGCATGCCATAGCGATCATCAACGTGCAGTCCGGTGTCACCGCGCACGTGCTCGACAAGCGGCCAGAGGTGGCGCGCGAGGCGCTGCGGGTCATCGAACAGACCAGTTCGCGGGCGCTGGGCGAGATGCGGGCCATTCTCGGGGTACTGCGCGGCGACGACGGTGACCACGACGGGCGCAAGCCGTACCCCGGACTGGGACAGATCGGCGAACTGACCGCCAAGGCGCGCGCGGCCGGACTCGACCTCAGGGTTGAGGAGATCTCGCCCGCGGTGCCGGTGCCGAGCGCGGTGAGCGGCGCCGCCTACCGCATCGTGCAGGAATCGATCACCAACGTGATCCGCCACGCCGGCCCGACCCGGGTGACGGTGGCGTTGAAGGCCGGGGCCGAGGACTTGGAGGTCCGGGTGAGCGATGAGGGACCCCAGACCCCCTCGGGCAATGACCGCGCGAACCCGCCGACCCGGGACCCGGTCAGCCTGGCCGAGCCCGGCCGGGGCATCATCGGCATGCGCGAGCGCTGCCAGTTGCTGGGCGGAGAACTCGACGCCGGGCCGCTTCCCGGCGGCGGGTTCGAGGTCAACGCCCGGCTGCCCCTCGTCCCGAACGGGTCAGCCGCATGAGCGCGGCGCCCGCCCCGATCAGGGTGCTGCTCGCCGACGACGAAGGGCTTGTGCGGTCCGGGTTCAAGGTGCTGCTCGACCTTGAAGACGACATCACGGTGGTGGGCGAGGCCACCACCGGCGCCGAAGCCGTCGAGCGGGCCCGCGCTCTCCGCCCCGACATCGTCCTGATGGACATCCGCATGCCGAAACTGGACGGCATCCAAGCCACCGCCCAGAT
The DNA here is from genome assembly GCF_014203235.1 of Nonomuraea endophytica. GTDB lineage: Bacteria > Actinomycetota > Actinomycetes > Streptosporangiales > Streptosporangiaceae > Nonomuraea > Nonomuraea endophytica. The sequence continues at coordinate 98,169 of NZ_JACHIN010000018.1, forward strand.
CGCCCAGACGCGCGGCCTGGAGCAGGTCCGGGTCCTCATCCTCACCACGTACGACACCGACGAGCACGTCTTCGACGCCCTTGAGGCCGGGGCCGCCGGCTTCCTGCTCAAAGACGCGGGACCGGCCGAACTCCTGCACGCCATCCGGGTGATCGTCGCCGGGCAGGCGCTGCTCGCGCCACGGATCACCCGGCGCCTGATCGGCCAGTTCACCGCGCGGCGCCGGGCCACCCAGATCGCCGAGGAACGGCTCGCGGTGCTGACCGAACGCGAACGCGAAGTGCTGGCCCTGGTCGGCCGGGGCCTGAACAACGACGAAATCGGCAAGGAGCTGTTTCTCAGCCCGGCCACCGCGCGCACCCACGTCAGCCACGCGATGACGAAACTCGGCGCTCGCGACCGCGCCCAGCTGGTCGTCATCGCCTACCAGACAGGCCTGGTCAGCCGCTGACATCCACCGTGAGACGAGGGGCGGTTAGGCTGCCTCCCGGCGAGATCTGGGCGAGTGAGCCGAGAGGTGACGGTTGGCTGGGGAGACGGTGCGGCTGCTGACGCGCTTCGGCCGCCGTTACGCGGCCGCCGTGCGTGTGGCGACGCTCGTTCCGCTCTGCGTGATCGCCCTGACCCGCGCCGCGCCGGAGAACCTCACGGCCACCGGGTACGTGGTCGCCGCCACAGCCGCCTGGACCTGCGGATACGCGTGGTGGCTGCGGTCGGGCCGCGGAAACCTGCCGGTGGTGCTCGACACGGTCGTCCTGCTCGTCCTGTTCACGAGCGTCTTCTGGACCGGCGCCGTCGAGGACAGGAACACCGGGTGGTTGCGGCTGCTGGTCACCTTCGCCGTGGTGACGTGCCAGTGGCACACCGCGCCGGTGCTGGGTGGCGTGGCTGGGCTGGCGGCCGGCGGAGGGGCGGTGGGCATCCTCGTCGCGGCGGGAGCGCTGGACGTGGACGCGAGCCTGGCCACGGCGACGGTGTGGACGATCCCCGCGGCGGCGATGTCCAGGGCGGGCTGGGTGCTGCTGAAACGCGCGGCGGAACGGGCCGACCACATGGCGACCGAGGTCGTGCGGGCGCGCGGCGAGTCGATGGTGGCCGCGGCGGCCCGCGCGGAGGAACGCGAGCTCGCCAACGCGTTGCACGACACGGCGGCGACGACGCTGCTGATGGTCGGTGTCGGGCAGGCGCGCTCCGACGCGGAATGGCTGGCGCCGCAGGCACGCCGCGACCTGGACTTGCTGCGCTCCGACGCGGGCAGGCAGGCGCCGCCGTACGCGGATCTCGTGGACCTGCTCCGCGCGGACCTCGACGCCACGCAACTCACCCTGCGGTTCGACGCCCCGGAACGGCTGAGGTTGCCGTTCGACGTCGCCAGGGCGGCGGCCGACGCGGCGCGCGAGACCCTCACGAACGTACGCCGCCACGCGGGCACGACGCACGCGAGCGTGCGGCTGAGCGGAAGCGAGAGCGAGGGCACGCTGCGCCTCGACATCGCCGACCGGGGGAGGGGATTCTCGCCGGCGGACGTGCCGGCCACCCGGCGCGGCCTGCGCGAGTCGGTGCGCGGCAGGATGAGCCGCGTCGGCGGCACGGCCACGATCACCTCGGCTGAGGGCCGGGGCACCCTCGTTCGCCTGGAGTGGCGGGCCGGTCATGAGTGACGCGCTCGAAGAGACGACGCGCGCGCAGCTGAAGCAGGGCCTGCGCATCGCGGCGCTGCTCGTCGCCACGGTGATGGTGTTCGTGCTCGGGTTATCCACGTTGCTGAGCCACCTGGACGCGTACAAGTCGCCCCTCACGCAACTGGGCGCGTTCGCGGTGGTGGGAGCCGTGCTCGCCGGTGAGGCCAGGCTGCTCGTCCTGGGACGTCCGTGGAGCCCGCCGCTGCGCGCGGCGGCGATCGCCGCGCTGCTCGTCGCGTGCGCGCTGTCGTACGTGACCCTGCCGGACGGGCGCACCTCGACCGGCCCCGACTGGATCTTCGGCGCCGCCAACTGGGCGGGCGTCGTCATCCTGCTCGATCGCCCGCTGCGCTCCGCCGTGGCGTTCCTGCTGGCCCACGAGCTCACCGCGCTGCTCCACCTGCTCCTGCTCGACGAGCCCAGCCTGCCGGACATGGCGAGGTTCTGCACCGGCTCGATGAACGTGTTCGGCTTGCCGCTGTGCGTGGCCGTGATGGCGTCCGTCATGCGCGACCTCAGCGCGGCCGCGGCGAGCTCCCGCATGGAGATCGAGCGGGTACGCGTCGCCGAGGCCGTCGCCGCGCAGTCCCACAGGCGCAGGCGGCAGCGCTTCGCCGAGTTGTCGGTCACCACGGTCCCGATCCTGGAAGGGCTCGCCGACGGCTCGCTGCGCCCCGAGGACCCGGCGGTTCAGCGGCGGTGCGCCCTGGAGGCGGCCAGGATGCGCAGGCTCTTCGCCGAGGCCGACGACGTCGCGGACCCGCTGCTGCACGAGCTGCGCCACTGCGTCGACGTGGCGGACCGCAAGGGCGTCGTGGTGGAGCTGGACGCGCGCGGCCGGTGGCCGGAGCCGCCCGTGTCCGTACGGCGCGACCTCACCGAGGTGGTGCTCGTCGTCCTGGCCACCACCGCCTCCCGGGCCCGGGTCACCGTCATCGGCGGAGCGGACCGGGTGTCGGTCAGCGTGGTCGCGGACTGCGGCGAGGTGGACGTGCCGAGCCCGGCGGCGCCCGGCGTCCACGTCGAGGCGCTGAACCACGACGGCACGGTCTGGATGGAGGCTCGATGGCAGCGGGTCAACTGAGCGCCGCAGCTGCTCTTCTCACGGGCCGGCCGGGGAAGCCCCCTGGACAGGAGGCTTCCACGCGGCACGGCGGAATCAGGAAGGTGTCGTCGAGTACGCCGCGTGCAGGGCCGCCACGACCTGCCCCTGGGTGGTGAACCGGTCGCCGAAGCGGTCCGGGCGCCACTGGTCCAGGGGAGTGCCGAGGGTGATGTGGTCGGCCAGGGCCTTGCCGTACCCCGGACCGTAGGTGATGCCCGCCTCGTTGTCGCCGGCGAGCACGTACGCGCCCTCCACGCCGGGGACCGGGCCGATCAGCGCCCGGGAGTCGGGGGTGTAGCAGGGGGCGCCGTGCTTGATCCTCAACCTTGACCGCCGCGCCAGGGCCGGCATCACGGACTCGCCCGCGGCGGCGATCCGCAGGATCTCCAGAACGCCGTCGACGGGTAGCTCGTCCAGGCGGTCGGGGACGTCCGCGTCGATCAGCACGTCGCGGGGGAAGGTCGAGTACGTACCGCCCCACAACAGGCCGCCCTCGTGCTCACGGACCCACAGCAGGGTACCGCCGGGAACCAGGCCACCCAGGAAGACCAGGGGGAGCGTGCCGGGGATGTCCATCGGCTCGGTGGTCACCCGCGAGGTGACCTGCGGGGCCACGGGGAGGAAGAAGCCCAGGTCACGCGTGAGCGCACCGCTCCAGACGCCGGCGGCGACGACCACCGCGCCGCAGGCGATGGCCCCGGTGGCCGTCTCGACCGCGCGTACCCGCCCCTTGGTGGTGGAGATCCCGGTGACCGGGCGCCGGGTCTCCAGCCGGCCGCCGGCCGCGCGGAACCGCCGTGCCAGCGCCGCCGCCACCTTCGGCGCGTGCACCTGGCCGCCGACGGTGTCCAGCAGCCCCCCGTGCAGGTTGTCCGCGCGCACCGTGCCGCCGGTCAGGCGTTCGACCTCGGCGGGTTGCAGCGGACGGCCCGCCTGCCCGGCGATGAGCTCCTGCCATGTCGCCTCGTCGGCGGCCACGTACACCATGCCGTCGGTCCGGTATCCGATGCCGTCGCCCTCCTCGTGCAGGCGGGCGTAGAAGGCGCGGCCGTAGTCGGCGGCGGCGCTCTCCTGTTCGAACGGCGCCCAGTCGCCGAGGAACCCGCCGCCCGCGGCGGTGGTCCCCTCGCCGATCCCGTCGCGCTCCACGAGCAAGACGTCTCCGGCGCCTGCTTCGAGTAGGTGCACGGCCAGCGCGAGCCCCATGACACCGCCGCCGATCACGGCGATGTCGCAGCGGTCAGCCATCATCTCTTCTCCTATGTCCCGGCGCAGCTCAGCGTGCGCGCAAAGGTGAAAGGTGGGCTTCCCGGATCCAGGGAGTACGGCGAGGCTAGCCGAAGGGCGGATCTACATGCATATGGAAATTTTGCCTCTCGCCGAAGATGCGGTCATTCGGCGGGGTGGCCTGGTTGTCTGCCGGCGGCCATCTCACTGCTGACCTTCACTCCGGACATCAGCCGGTTGTCGGTGTTCACGGTGACGTTGAAGCCGAGGCGGAGCATCGGCCCGATGGGATGACGTTCCAGGGAGTCCACGGCCCCGATCTGCACGTGACAGGTGGGCGCCATCTCCAGGCAGATCTGCCGGTCCCGGACATAGCTCGCCAACCGGCCGAGCCGTGGGGCAGGGCCTTCCAGGTCCGTGATGTCGCGGGCGAGCCGGACCCCGTGCCCGATGCGTTCCGCGCCGTGCTCCAGCGCATCGGAGATGAGCAGCAGGTCCGGCTCCTCGCTGGCGTGCACGGTCAGCCGGAGCAACTCGGCACGGACCAGGCCGAGTGCCGCCGCGTGCAGTGAGGCGGGCCAGCCCGTCTCGGCTCCGGCCAGGTCGAACCCGGCGATCCTGGGGTCACGGCGCCGCCAGCGGGCGGCCCGCTCGGCGATCTCCAGCGAGCGGCGCTCGGTCCGCAGCGCGCAGATGATCGTGTTGACCACGATCGGGAAGCCGCCGGGGGTCCTGGCCTCGGCCATCCCTTCGGCCAGGCCGTCCTGCACGGCTCGCATGATCTCGTCCAGGCGCAGCCCACGCTCCTGATGTTCCTCCGGCGCGTACCGCACCTCCGCGTAGACGACGCCGTCGGCGGCCAGGTCGAGAACGGCCTCGCGGGCCACCCGGCGCAACCCCTCGGCCGTCTGCAGGACGGCCGTGGTCTGCTGGAACGTGTCCAGATAGGCCACCAGGTCACGCTGCTCGGCGCCGCGGACGAACCATCGGGCCAGCTCGTGATCATCGGTCGACGGGAGCCGGTGGCCGATGGCGTCGGCCAGCTCGATGATCGTCGCGGGCCGCAGCCCACCGTCGAGGTGGTCGTGCAGAACCGCCGTCGGCAGGTCAGATCGGAGCCCGCCCGCCCGGCGGTCGAACAGAGTCTCATCCCAGCTCACTGAAGTGGCCACCTTCTGAAGGATGTCGGTTAGGCGTCTTTCCCCGTGACCCTGTTCACGAACCGCCGGACGAAGGTGGCCCGGTCCACGTCGAACGCGATGCGTACGCGGGGGCTGTCGCCCCAGTCCCGGGCGTCGGAGTCCTGGCCGGGACGCCAGTCGGCGATCGTCATGCCGCGCGTGTAGAGACCCAGGGTTTCCACCACCATGGGGAGGGTCTCCTCGGCCGTGATCAGCTCGGGGTGCGCGACCACGCCGACCGTCAGCGGCGAGTGCATGGCGCACGAGTAGCGGCCCAAGATCTGCTCGTAGAACGACATGTACTACGGCGCGCCGGCCGCCACGAGCTCGGCCGCCGGCGTCGAGGTGCTCGGCCCCCACGTACGGCGCCGCCCATCCAGACGATCCTGGTCAGGCGGGTAGGAAGATCGGGGTCGAGCAGGAGGGCGATCGCCAGGTTCGTCAGCGGCCCCAGTCCGATGTAGGTCAGCTCTCCGGGATGTTGCCGTGCCAGGTCGACGGTGAGCTGGGCGGCCGCGGTGCCGACGAGAGTCGTGTACGCCGGGTCGGGGAAGTTGGCGTTGCCGAAGCCGTCCTCGCCATGGATCTGGGGCACGTAGTCGGCCGTGCCTCCGGCGAGACCCTGCGCCCCCTTCGCCAGGGGCACGTCGCATGCCGGCCGTTCCATGATCACTGGCAGTACCACTTGGCGCGTCTCTAAGGCGGTCGGCACTCTTCGAGGGCACGTCGGGCGCGGACCGCGCGGCGTACGCCACCGACCCGGATGAGGCGCGAAACCGGATGGTTACCGCGCGGGAAGCCGATGATCCGGTACGGCCGCCGGCGGCTTGACCGCGGCGATCAGCACGGCCACCAGGGCCACCGCGACCAGGGGAAGGCCCAGCAGGAAGGTCACGCGCCACGAGAAGAGCTCGGTGACGATCAGCCCGATGAGCAGTCCCGCGAGGAGGCCCACCACGGCCACTCCGGCGGGAATGAGGATCGCCTTCCACAGCTCGGGTCCGGGGAACGCGGCCCTGACGAGGCCGGTCCCGGCCCACAGCACGACCGCCCCGGCCAGCGCCTGCAGCAGACGGCCGCCTACCAGCAGGCTGGGCATGGGGCTGAGGATCCACAGCACGGTCGCCAGGCCGAAGGCGACCAGGCCCAGGGCGATCGAGACGATCAACAGCACCCGCTGGCGACGGGGCGCCGGGATGAGCGCGCCCAGGAACGCGAGCAGATAGCCGTAGGCCCCCACCTGCATGATCGCGGGTGGCGCCCCAAGATCAATGATGACCATCGGCATGATCGCGATCGCCATCGTCGCGTACACAGACACGAGTAAGGCGCAGGAACTGAGGGCGACGAGCAGTGGCCAGCGTCCGGACATGCCAGAAACCCTATCCGCGAGCGATCCGGCCCGAAACCCCGTCTACAGGCGGCAGCTGATCTCCAGCTCGTCCTCGACCGGGAACGTGACGCACGAGTACCCATTGGCCGGTTCCCGCACGTACGCGAGGTAGGGCCGCACACTCGCGAACTGCGCGTCGTCGGCGACCACCAGCGTGCCCGGGGCGAGACGGGGCTCCAGCAGTCGCAGCACCGGAAGGTAGAGGTCCTTCCACCCGTCCAGCAGGACGAAGCCGGGCGAGTGCGGCAGGTCGGCGAGCGTCTGCCGGGCGTCTCCCTCCAGCACGGTGATCACCTCCCCCAGCCCTGTTTCCGCGAAGGTACGGCGAGCCGTGGCGATCTTGTGCGGGCTCAGCTCGGTGGTGATCACCTGGCCGGTGCCGTTGTCGCGCACGGCCGCAGCCAGATGCAGCGTGGAGATGCCGAACGACATCCCGAACTCCACGACCGTCGCCGGCCGGATGGCCCGCACCAGGCTGTAGAGCAACCGTCCGGCCTCGGCTGAGATCGGCATGTAGATCTCTTCCGCCGCGTCCGCGTGCTCCTGTGGCGTGCTGCCGAAGTCGTCCACTCGCGCGGCGACCGCGTCGTCTCCGGCCGCCGCCGCGAACATTCGGTCGAGCGCGTCCGCCACGCGAGGTTCTGCCAGTGTGTTTCTCATGCGAGCTAGAGTAGACTAACCGTAGCGTCTAGTCTAGGAGTGGTCATGTCCCGTCCCCACCACGGCAACCGGCATGGGCGTAGTGAGGCGGCGCGCCAAGCCGTCCTGGAGGCGGCCGACGATTTGCTGGCCGAGAAGGGGTTCGCCGGGGTCACGATCGAGGGCATCGCCGCGCGGGCGGGCGTCGCCAAGCAGACCGTCTACCGCTGGTGGAAGAGCAAGACCGAAGTGCTCGTGGAAGCGTTCCTGCAGGACCTGGCACAGGAACTGACCCCGCCCGACCACGGAGACCTCTCGCTCGACCTGCGCGCCTACCTCCGCCTGCTCGCGCGGTTCCTCGGCGAGACCGACTCCGGCGCCGTCTTCCGCGCCCTGATCGCGCAGGCCCAGCTCGATCCCGCCTTCGCCGCCGACTTCCGCGAGCGCTACCTGGCCGAGCAGCGCCGCCGCGACCGCCTTCCGCTGGAGCGTGCCGTACGGCGGGGCGAACTGCCCGTGACCCTCGACCTGGACGAGGCGACCGACCGGCTCGTCGGCCCCCTCTACTACCGGACACTGGTCACCGATCAACCCGCCGGCGGCGAATTCACCGACCGTCTGGCGGAAGCGTTCCTCGCCTCCCTCGAACCCTGAAGCGGCCGGTCACGGGTTGTAGTGCTGGTCGAACATAGTGATTTCCCTGACGTCCGAGGTGCTGATTGTGGCGAACTTGTAGGAGCGGAAGTGCGGGTCGAGACCTGCGCGTTCCACGCGCGGTTCCGGCGCGCGGAGAAGCTGGATGTAGGCCGGGACGCCGTAGTGCGCGGGCTTGGGGCCGTCGCTCATGTCCAGCAGGACGACCGTCGCCCGCCGGGCCAGCCGGTAGGTCTTGGCGGGGCCCGCGACAGGCTCGAAGTAGCTGTCGTTGGCGACTCTGGGACCGCAGACCCGGATGGACGTCCTGCCCTCCACCATCACACGGCCGTCCTCGACTCTGACGCCGCTGACGATCAGCACGTCGGGAGCGGGCACGCGATGCTCACCCCGGCGACCGCAGATCTTGGGACGCGGACGGAGGGCAGTATCCGTGGTCGCCGTCGCCTCAGGCAGCGGCGAGAGAGACGGCTGTGGCGAGAGGGTGGGCGGCGGCGACGGGTCCGGGCTGGTCGCGAGGGCCTGAGGCGTGACCGTCTGGGTGATGGCGGGCCGGGGCGCGGACACCTGGGCCGAACAGCCGACAACAGCCAGCACGGCGGCCGATAACGCGACCACTTGTCGTGCACTCATGGCGAACCTCCGGCCCCGGGCGACACTGCCGGGAGTTACGACGATGCCTCGCAGGGGAAAGTTCACCCGACACCGTCGACTACAGGCTGGTGTGGTCCGACGGACTAGAGTGGCTGCGCGGGGGAGCGTGAAGGCCATGAACGGCAAGGGCATGCACTACCGGCTGCTTCTCGCGGTCCCGGTCGGGCTCATCGCCGCGATCACGGTGACCGATCTGATTCTGCCGGACGAGGTTCGCCTGGGGCCGCTGCTTGTGGTGGCGCCCGCCATCACCGCGTCCTTCGCCGTCCCGCTGGTCACGGCCATCACCGGCGTCCTGGCGGTCGCCGCGCAGCTTCTGCTGGGCGTTCACGACGGCAGCCTGCACACCCAGACCACCCAAGCGCAGATCCTGGCGCTGGCCGTCGTCTCGGCGATCGTGGTCGCCTTCAGCGCGCTGCGGGAACGCGACCAGCGGCAGCTCGTACAGATCCGCACGGTCGCCGAAGCCGCGCAACGCGCGCTCCTGCGCCCGCTGCCCGTCCAGGCGGGCCCGCTCCGCTTCGCCTCCCTTTACCTGGCGGCCGCCGCCGAAGCCCAGATCGGCGGCGACCTTTACGGAGCGAGCACGGACAACAGCCGCACCATCATCGTGATCGGTGACGTGCGCGGCAAAGGACTGCCCGCGGTCTCCGAAGCCGCCACCCTTCTCGGCTCGTTCCGGGAGATCGTCCGCTCCCACACCGACCTGCCCGACCTGGCCGCCCGGCTCGACGACAGCATCCGCGCCGACCACGCCGCCGCCGACCAGCGGGAATCCTTCGTCACCGCCCTGCTCATCGAGTTCAGCCACGACGCCCACACTGCCACGATGTTGTCCTGCGGCCACCCGCCACCGCTGCTCATCGGCCGCGACCGGGCCGAGATCCGCCAGCTCGCCCTCGACACCGACGCCCCGCCCCTCGGCCTGGGCGAACTCGCTCCGCGCGACTACAAGAGCGCGACATTCCCCTTTGAACCCGGCGACATCCTGCTCACCTACACCGACGGCATCATCGAGGCCCGTGACCCCGCGGGCGCCTTCTACCCCCTGCACGACCGCCTGCCACGCCTGCGCGCCGACGACCCGGCCACGCTGATCGCCGCCCTTCACGCCGACCTGCTGGCGTACACCCGGGGCAGCCTCGACGACGACCTGGCCTTGATCGCCATCCAGCGCCTGCACAACTGAACGACCACCCTGGCTCACCGGGGAGCCGGATCGTACTCCAGCCACCGGTTCCGTCCAGCAGCGGACGGGCGCCGTCACCCCTCCATCAGCGCCGCCGCCTCCTCCTCCGAGAGCTGGTCGATCTCCGCCGCCAGGTGCGCCTCCACCGCCGCCGCCAGCCGCCGGACCGTCCGGGTCAGGAAGAGCGTGTTGAGCGGCAGCTCGATCTCCAGTTCCGAACAGATCCTGGCCACGACCCGGGTACCGAGCATCGAGTGGCCGCCGAGGTCGAAGAAGTCGTCGTCGATGCCGAACGCCTCCCTGCCCAGGACGCCGGTCCAGATGTCGTGGACCAGTTCCTCCGCGGCCGTCACCGGCGTGGTGGGTGCGGTGGTGACGGGGGCGGTCTGAGGGGAGGGGAGGGCGGTGCGGTCGAGCTTGCCGTTGGGCAGCTTCGGGAAGACGCCGACCGGCACGTAGAGGCTGGGCACCATGGTGGGCGGCAGGCGGTCCTGGAGATAGCCGCGCAGCTCGGCCAGCGGGGCCCGGTCGTCCACGTAGGCGACGAGGGCGCGACCGCCGGGGGCGTCGTCGCGGACGGCGGCCACGGCGCGGGTGACGCCGGGATGGGAGGTGAGGGCGGTTTCGACCTCGCCCAGCTCGATCCGGACGCCGCGGACCTTCACCTGGTCGTCCACCCGGCCGACGAATTCGAGGGTGCCGTCGGGCCCGCGGCGGACCAGGTCGCCGGTGCGGTAGAGGCGGCCGCCGGCGGTGCCGAAGGGATCGGGGACGAAGCGGGTGGCGGTCAGGGACGGGCGGCCGTGGTAGCCGCGGGCCAGGGCGTCGCCGCCCAGGTAGAGTTCGCCGACCACGCCGGGCGGGAGCGGATCCAGGCCGGGGCCCAGGACGTAGGACGTGGTGTTGGCCACGGGGCGGCCGATCGAGATCGCCGCGTCCTCCGGGTGTACCTGGTGGGTGAGGGACCAGATGGTCGTTTCGGTCGGGCCGTACATGTTGTGGAGCTCTCTGGCCTTGCCCAGCAGGCGGCGGGCCAGCGGGAGGCCGAGGGGCTCGCCGCCGCTCAGGATCTTCGGCAGGCCGTCCGGGAGCTCGGTGATGATCTCCTCCAGGACCGACGGGGGCGCCTGGACGGTCGTCACGTCCGCGAGGAGCGGGGCGAGTTTCCCGTACGGCGGCGCCACCACCACAGCCCCGCCCCGGAGCAGCGGCCCGAAGAGTTCGAGGCCGGCGATGTCGAAGGAGAGCGGAGTCAGCAGCAGCACACGCTCGGCCGCCGGGAATGCCAGGCTTTCGACAAGGTTGACCACGCCCCGGTGCGGGACCATGACGCCCTTGGGCACGCCGGTGGAGCCAGAGGTGTAGATCACGTACGCGAGGTGGTCGAGCGTGACGCCCGGCAACGGGCGATGATCCGGAACCTCCACGGACAGGTCGGTCACCAGCGAGACGCCCGGCAGGCGATCGGCCAGTTCGGGAGTGGTGAGCGCGAGCCCGGTCCCGGAGTCCTCAAGCATGAAGCGCAGCCGCTCGGCCGGATAGCGAGGGTCGAGCGGGACGTAGCAGGCGCCGGACTTCAGGACGGCCAGCAGGGCGATCACGAGGTCGGCGCCGGGCGGGAGGCAGACCGCGACCGGAGACTCGACTCCCACGCCACGGGAGACCAGCGTCCGGGCCAGAGTTTCGGCCCGGACGTCCAGCTCGGCATAGGTCAGCGTGCGGTCCTCATGCGGGACGATCACCGCCGGGGCGTCCGGGCTCTCGGCCGCGCGTGCCGCCACGAGCTCGTGAAGGGCCATCGAGGGGTACGGCCGGCGCGCCCCGTGCCAGGTACCGACCACCTCGGACCGGCGGGCGTCGGACATGAGCGGCAGCCGCGACAACGGCAGGGACGGATCGGCCGTGGCCGCGTCGAGCAGGGCGAGGTACCCCTCCGCGAGCCCCGCGATCGTCGCCGGGTCATAGAGGTCGGTGCTGTACTCCAGCCATCCGCTCATGTCCCCTTGCGCGTTCTGCAGCTCCAGCGTGAGATCGGTCTTGGTGGTCCCGGTGCCGATCTGGCCGCGTACGTCGAAGGGGAGCTGGTTGAAGGCGACCTGGTAGAGCGGGGTGCGGGCGGGGTCGCGGGGCGGGTTGAGCGCGCCGACGATCCGGGCGAAGGGCACGTCCTGGTGTTCGATCGCCTCCACGACGGTGGTGCGCACGCGGTCCAGGGCCTCTTCGAAGGTGGGGTCGCCGCCCAGGTCGGTGCGGAGCGGCAGGGTGTTGACGAACATGCCGATGAGCGGGTTGAGCTCGTCCTGCTCGCGCCCGGCCACGGGTGAGCCGATCACCACGTCGTTCTGGCCGCTCCAGCGGGCGAGCAGGGCGGCGTACGCGGTGAACACCACCATGAACGGGGTGGCGCAGCGGTGCTTGGCCAGGGCCGCCACCCGGGCGGTCAGCTCGGCGGGGACGGTGAACGGGTGGTTGGCTCCGGCGTAGCCGAGTTCGGCGGGGCGGGGGTGGTCGGCGGGCAGTTCGAGGGGGGTGGATCCGGCCAGGCGCTGCTTCCAGTAGGCCAGGTCGGACTCGAAGGGCTGCTCGCGCTGCCAGACGGCGTAGTCGGCGTACTGGACGCTCAGCTTGGCGAAGCGGGGGGTGCGTTGTTCACTCAGTGACAGGTACGCCTCGGCCAGGTCGGCGCCGAAGATCTCCGCGGACCACGCGTCGTAGACGGCGTGGTGGAAGACCTGGACGAGCCGCCACTGGCCGCCGCCGAGCTTGACCAGCCTGGCCCGCCACAGCGGCGCCTGGTCGAGGGCGAACGGTTCCGCGGCGTCCTCGGCGGCCAACGCCGCCAAAGCCGCCTCAGCACCGGCCGACGCCACCGAGGCCGCCTCCGGACCAGCCGATGTCGTCTCGGTCAGGTCCGTGTAGGCCAGCCATACCGGGATCTCGGGGGCGATGAGCTGCATGACCTTCTCGTCGCGCAGCTCGAAGCGGGTGCGCATCGGTTCGTGCCGCTCGGCCACCAGCCGGAGCGCCTCCTCCATGAGCGCGGGGTCGACCTCGCCGAGCCGGTCCAGCCGGGAGACGCCGGCGATGTTGTAGAGCGGCAGGCCGGGCAACAGCGTGCTGAGGAACCAGACCCGTTCCTGCGCGGAGGAGGCGGGGAAGGCGTCTTCGGTCACAGGCATGCGCGAATCTCCCGGGTGATCGGCTCCAGCGCGCTGACCTCGCCGATGGTGGCCAGCCAGTGCCATTGGTCCAGCGCGTGGTAGAGCCGGTAGAAGGCCAGCCGCTCGGCCCAGTCGCCGGGCAGCGTGCCGTACCCGTCCAGGAGGGCGCGGCGGCGGGCCGGATCGTCCTGAACCGCGAAGTAGTCGGTGCGGGCCAGGTCCATGAGGGGGTCGCCGGCGAGCGCGTTCTCCACGTCGATGACGCCGGTCAGCTCCCACCGCCCGTCGTGCTCTTCGACCATGACGTTGCGCTCGTGGAAGTCGTGGTGGAGCAGGACGGGCGTGGTGCAGCGGTCCAGCAGGTGGCGGTCGGCGCGCACGCGGGCGACGAGCGCCGCGTGCACGTCCGGGTCGCCGCCGAACTCGGCGAACTGGGCGACCTTGAGGTCGAACTGGCCGCCGAGGTAGGCGTCGTTGGTGGGTTCCTGGACGCCGTCGAGCGGGCCGTACGCGGTGAGTTCCACGGTGTGCACGGCGCGCAGCACGCGGCCCATCTCGCGGTAGAGCCGTTCGACGGTCCCGGTGTCGAGGGCGGCGGAGACCTGCGAGAGCGGCCGGCCGGGGATCTTCGTCATCACCAGGTACGCCTGCGCCAGGTCACGCTTGGAGTCGTCGGCCAGGACCACGCCGGGCGCCGCCGCCCCGGTACGGCCGAGCAGCTCGTAGACCCGCTGTTCCTTGCGCATACGGTCGGTGAACAGGCCGGGGTAAAGCTTGAAGATCAGCTCGCGGCTCGGCGTCCTGACCTCGTACACCGCGCTGATCTCGCCGCCGGTGCGCAGCAGGACCCGCTCGACCGGCTCCCCGAGCAGCTCGGCGGCCTTGGCGGCGCTCAGCGGCATGGTCAGAGCCTTGGCGAAGGCCGGCGCGCTCCAGGCCAGGCTGACGGTGTTGCCCGCGCCGGCCTGCAGCGCCCGCGCGCCGACGAGGTCGTCGGGATCGGCCTCCGGCACCTCCTGGTCGAACCTGGCCAGGACCGGGATCCGCATCGACACCAGCGCGTGTACGGCGATGCCCAGGCCGAGCAGCACGTACATGAACCCGATGCCGCGCCCGGGCCCCACCCCGATCACCGCGCCGACGCCGGCGGCCAGCGCGCCGTCCGGCATGAGCAGCGGCTCCAGCACCCGCTCGCCCAGCGGCGCGACCACGGCCATGCCGACCGGCAAAGTGGACCAGGAGATCATCTGGTTGAACGCCATGACCCGGCCGTGGAAACGTTGCGGCACCTTCACATGGATGATCGTCATGAAGACGCCGTTGACCACCGACAGGCTGCACCACAGTCCGAACGCGCCCAGCCCGACGGTCAGCGGCGAGGCGTGGGCCCCGGTGACGACGGCGAACAGGCTGAGCGCCAGCGTGCCCAGCAGCACGGCGTGCATGCGGCGCCGGCGCGGCCCGCCCCACAGCGCGACGATCATGCCGCCGAGCGTGGCGCCCAGGCCGCCGACGAACGCGATGCGCCCGGCGGTGCCGAGGTCGGAGAACGACAGCACCAGCGGCGAGATCGACATCAGCACCGCGGCCAGCATGACGTTGAGCACGGCGAAGTAGAGCAGCGCGGCCCGCAGGTGCCGGTTGCCCAGCGACATGCGGAACCCGCCGGCGATCTCGGCGGCCAGCGTCTCGCGCCGCTCCAGCCCGAGGGTGGCGGGGAAGCGGATGACGGCCAGCGCGCCCAGCATCACGCAGAAGCCAGCGACGTTGATCGCCAGGATGCCGCTCAGGCCGACTCCGGCCAGCAGCGCGACGGCCAGGAGCGGGGCGACGAACTGGGAGGTGCCGAGGAGCATCTGCACCACGCCGGCCGCGTGCCCGAGATAGCGCTTGGGCACCAGTTGCGGCAGGGCGGCCGAGTAGGCGAGCCGCTGGAAGACCATCATGACCGAGAGCGTCGCGACCAGCGGATAGATGTGCCAGGTGGCCAGGGTGCCGGTCCACAACAGCGCGCCGAAGATCAGTTGCACACCGCCGGCGAGGCTGTTGGCCAGCGCCATCATCGAGCGTTTGCCCGACCGGTCGACGATCGCGCCGAGCAGCGGGGCGGCCAGCACGCCCGGCATGATCGCCAGGGCGACCAGGAGGGCGAAGTTCAGCAGGGATCCGGTCGTGGTGTACACCCAGATCGGGATCGCGAAGTCGGTGATCGCGGTGCCGACCAGGGCGACGAGCTGGGCGGCCGACACGCTCAGGAAGCGCCGCATGCTCGGGGGCGGCGCCTGCCTCTCTTCATGCGGCGAGGCTGTCTCCTCGACCCACCACCTGGCGGCCGGCCCCCTCGCGGAGCGGTTCAGCGCGGCGGCGGAGCCGTACTCCATCGCTATGTGGGTGTTGGTGAGGATCTGGGCGAGGTCGTCGGCGCGGTACTTCAGGTAGTAGTGGCCGGCCTCGTTGAGGACGACGAGCGCGGTGGTGGGCGACAGGAACTGCCACTCCCGGTAGCGCTCGCGGTAGTAGTCGGTCGCCGGGTCCTGCTCGCCGACGACCGCGATGACCGGGGCGCGCAGCGGCTCGGCCCGCTCGCCGAGCATGCGGGTGAACGACTCCTCCGCGATCAGCGTGTCCCGGCGCTGGTTGCGGACCATGAACTTGACCTGCTCCTCGTCCAGGCCGGAGATGTCGTTGCCCATGGCCTTCATGCGGTTCTCATAGGTACGGTCGCCGCGCAGCCGGTCGGAGCGCAGCAGCCTGCCCAGGGGACCGGCGATGCGGCCCTGCGGGCGGGCGAAGGGGAAGATGGCGCCGATGTAGACGGCCTCCAGGTCGCGCCCTGCGGCCTCCAGACGGCGGGCCACCTCGGCGGTGACGGCGCCGCCGATGCCGCAGTGGCCGTACAGGGCGATCGGTCCTTCGACGCCGTCGAGGATCTCGCGTACGCACTGGTCGATGACCTCGTCCAGGGGCATCACCGGTTCGTCGGGGCGTCCCGGGTCGTGGCCGGGGAAGGCCATGGAGTACAACGCGCACTCCTCCGGCAGGGCGTCGGCCAGCGGCTGGTAGACCAGGGCGCTGCCGCCGCCGTAGGGGAAGCAGACGAGGGTGAGCGCGGGTGCGGCGCGCGAACGCGTGAGGCGGTGCAGCAGCTCGCGCGGCGTGTCCTCGGCCGGGGCCGGGCCCTCGATGAGCTCGGCCAGCGCCCGCACGGTGGAGTGCCGGAACAGGTCCATGACGCCGACCGAGCGGCCCTCGACCGGCGCGAGCAGCTTGCGCAGCCTGGCCACCACCTGGATGGCGACCAGGGAGTGCCCGCCGATCTCGAAGAAGTCGTCGTCGGCCCTGATGTCTGACAGGCCGAGCAGTTCGCCCCAGATCTCCGCGACGGCGATCTCGGCCGGGGTGGTCGGCGGGGCGCCGTCCCCGGCGGTCCGGGTGGGGGCGGGCAGCGCGGCGCGGTCCACCTTGCCGTTGGGGCTGAGCGGCAGCGCGTCCATGGTCACGTAGGCGCCGGGCACCATGTGGTCGGGCAGGATCTTTTTCAGCGCCGCCCGGAAGTCGGTGTCCTGGACGTCGGTGTCCGGGACGTCGGTGACGACGTAGGCCACCAGGCCGTCCGCGTCGGCGACGACCAGCGCCTCGCGCACGCCCGCCTGCTCGCGCAGCACGGCCTCGATCTCGCCCAGCTCCACCCGCTGGCCGCGGATCTTGACCTGGTTGTCCACCCGGCCGAGGAACTCCACGGCGCCGTCGCGCCGCACCCTGGCCAGGTCGCCGGTGCGGTACAGGCGCGCGCCGGGCGGGCCGTAGGGGTCGGGCACGAAGCGTTCGGCGGTCAGCGCGGGCCGGTCGTGGTAGCCGAGGGCGACCTGGACGCCGCCGATGTGCAGCTCACCGGGCACGCCGGACGGCACCGGCCGCAGCCGCGCGTCGAGGACGTGGATACGGGTGTTCTGCACCGGACGGCCGATCGGGATCCGGCTCTCGCCGGGCGCGCACCGCCAGGCGGTGACGTCGACGGCTGCCTCGGTGGGGCCGTAGAGGTTGTGCAGTTCGGTGGACGGCAGGCGTTCGAAGAACCGGGCGGCGACGGCCGGAGGCAGTTCCTCACCACTGCAGATGACCCGCTTCAGCGAGACGCAGCCCTCGACGCCCTCCTCCTCCAGGAAGGCGGCGAGCATCGACGGCACGAAGTGCATGGTCGTCACGCCGCTGCCGATGATCAGGTCGCGCAGGTAGGCGGTGTCCCGGTGCCCGCCCGGCTCGGCCACCACGAGACGGGCGCCGGTGGTGATCGGCCAGAAGAACTCCCAGACGGAGACGTCGAAGCCCGCGGGCGTCTTCTGCATGACCGCGTCGGCGCCGGTCAGGCCGAAGCGCCGCTGCATCCAGTCCAGGCGGTTGACGATGGCGGCGTGCGTGTTGGGCACACCCTTGGGGCGGCCGGTCGAGCCGGAGGTGTAGATCATGTAGGCCGGATGGGCCGAGGTCAGCGGCGTCTCCGTCGCCGGGCGGGGCTCGCGGACCGTCTCTTCCGGCAGCAGGATCGAGGCCCGCGCGTCGTCCAGCATGAAGTCCAGGCGGTCCCGCGGGTAGTCGGGGTCCAGCGGCACGTAGGCGGCGCCCGCCCTGACCACGGCCAGCAGGCTCACGACCAGGTCGAGCGAACGTTCCAAGCCGACCGCGACCCGGGCCCCCGGCCCCGCGCCCAGCTCGCGTAATCGCCCGGCCAGCACAGCCGAGCGCCGCTCCAGCTCGGCGTAGGTGAGGCGCTGCCGGCCGTACTCCAGGGCGATCGCGCCGGGCGTGCGGGCGGCCTGCTCCTCGAACAGCCCGCCCAAGGTCTTCTCCCCGGGGTACGGCTCGCGCGGCCCCTCGGCCAGCGCCAGGAGCTGTTCGTGTTCCCGAGGCGTCAGCATCTCCAGGTCCCACACCCGCGCGTCCGGCCCGTCGACGGCGGCGCGCAGCAGGGTGGCGAACCGGGCGCCGAGTTCCTCGACCGTGGCCGGGTCCAGCAGGTTCCGGTTGTAGACGAACAGCGCGTCGAGGCCGTCGGCGCGCTCGGTGAGGAACAACTCCAGCTCGTAGGGCGCGGCCCTGGCGGTCAGCGGGTACGGCCCGGCCGTCAGCCCCGGCCAGGCGAAGCTGTCCTCGTCGTAGCTCTGCAGGGCGAGCGCCGCCTGGAAGACGGCGGTGCGCGAGACGTCCCTGGTGTGCCCGAGCTCCCCGACGTACTGCTCGAAGGGCAGCCGCTGATGCGTGAAGGCGTCCAGCGTGTGCTGCCGGACCCTTGTGAGCAGTTCGGTGAAGGTGGGGTCGCCGTCCAGGTCGGCGCGCATGGCCAGCATGTTGACGAACATGCCGATGAGGGGTTCGAGCTCGCTGCGCGGGCGCCCGCCGACCGGCGTGCCCACGGCGAAGTCGCTCTGCCCGCTGTGGCGGCCGAGAAGCACCTGGTAGGCGGCCAGCACGACCATGTAGAGCGTCGCGTCGTGCTCCCTGGCCAGGCGGTTGGCGGCGGCCAGCAGTTCGGGGCCGAGCCGGAAGGAGTGGGAGGCGCCGTCGAAGGTGGCCACGGCGCCGCGCCGGCCGTCGATGGGCAGGTCGATGGGGGGCACGCCGGCCAGCCGTTCGCGCCAATAGGCCAGGTCGGCCTGGTCGGCCGGGCGGGTGCGCTGCCAGAGGGCGAAGTCGGCGTACTGCAGGGCCAGCTCGGGCGGGGTCTCGCCGGCGTAGAGCGTGCGCAGTTCTCCGGCCAGGATCTCCAGCGACCATCCGTCACCGGCGATGTGGTGGAGCGTCACCAGCAGGATGTGGTCGTCGTCGGCCAGGCGGACGAGCGCGGCGCGGATGGGCAGCTCCGTGGCGATCACGAAAGGGCGGGCGAGCTCTTCGCCCAGCAAGTCGCGGGCGTGCGCCTCGTCGGTGGCTGTCAGCCGTCGTAACTCGACTTGTCCGGTTTCGGATACCTCGACGCGGGGCCTGCCGTCCGCGTCGGCCGGAAATCGGGTGCGCAGAATCTCGTGCCTGGATGCGACTGTTTCGAGCGCTTGGTGGAGTCGTTCACCATCGAGGTCGCCGCGCAGCCGCAGGACGAAAGGGATGGTGTAGGCGGCCGTTCCCGGAGCGAACTGCTCCATGAACCACAGGCCCTCCTGTGCGTAGGACAGGGGGATCTCGGCGTCCGGCTCGCGACGCGGGATGCCGGCTGACTTGCCGGTGGAGCGGCGGCGGAGGCGTTGCTCCAGCAGGGCTCGCTTGGTGTCGGAAAGCTGGATTTCGTCTGAGGACAGCCCCGCCGAGGATGTCACCACTGCCTCACTTTCTAGGTGAACGCCACATTAAACGAGATTCATACACATTCACCACCAGCCTGACAATCACTACTTTCAGTCACGGTCTTTATCGGTTTTGTATACGCCCGAAACGGGCGTTGACGTCGAATTGTGTCCTTTGTTGCAGGGTTTTATCCGGACCGAGGGAATGCCTGTTGAACCACTGAGCCTGGACCCCGGCCGGTTCGCCTCCCCCGACCCGACACCCGCGCGTCGTGCCGCCCGCTGTGCGCCAACGCCCACATCGTGGTCGGGGATGCCCCCACCGGTCATCAGAATTGTCTTTCGCGTAGACGTGGTTCCCTGCGACGATCCGGTTCCGATCCAGAAATCGTCCGGAACTCCCGTGCCCTCATTGCGCTCCAGCAAGCAGGTCCGCCGCGTCGTCGCTCATGACGATCCCCCCGGGAAAGCCGTCGCTTAACCGGTCCTGATGGTGGCTTCGGCGGTGAGACCGGGCTTCAGCCGGAGGTCGCCGCGCTGGAGCACGACGGTGACGTAATAGTTGCTGACGTCCGCGTTGGCGTTGCCCGACGGCCCGACCGCGAGGACGGAACCAGGCACCACCAGCCCGGGAAAGGCCGGGAAGGTGACGTCGGCCGACTGCCCCGGCGCGATCTTCACCGCGTCCGCCTCCTGGTAGGACAGGACCAGCCGGAGCGTCTCGGTGCCACTCAGCACGATGAACGGCGCGGTCGTCAGCTCGACGCCGGGAATCGGCGCGTCGGTGCCCGGCGCGAGCACGGTGGTGTCGTTGCTCGGCGCCAGGATCTCGCCCACGGTTCCGTTGACGGCCGAGACGGTCCCGGAGAAGGGGGCCCGGAGCGTGGCGTCCCTGACGTCGTGCCGGGCGGACCGTACGGCCTGGCGGGCGGACCGGATCGAAGCCTTGAGCTGGCGCAGCAGCCAGGGGCGGTCCGCGGTGGCCGAGTCCAGCGTGTTGTAGGCGCTCACCACGCTCTGCCGGACGTTCTCGTTCGCGGTCTGGTTGGCCGCCGCGTCGGAGTAGTGCCGGGCGAGGGCGTTGGTGACGGCCGACCTGCCCACCGACACCTGCTGCCGGGCCTGGGACACCTGCGTCTGGTACGTGGGGATCTGGGCGCAGGCCTGGCTGGCCGCCTGCTGGTCGGCGCCCTCCTGCAGGGCCTTCTCCTTGGCCAGCTCGCACTGGCTTTTCACATGGGCGAGCCGGTCCCGGGCCTTGCACAGCTCCTGCTCGTCGACGTTGTACTCACGCAGGGTGTTGCGGATCGACACGTTGTCGGCGACCAGCAGCGCGCTGCCCTGGTTCTGGGTCGCCGACAGGATCCGCTCGGCCTGGGCAAGGGTACGGCGCGCCCCCGGCACCGTCGTGCCGTACTTGACCTGCGCCCAGTCGGCCCGCGCCCCGGCCAGCTGGGCCCGCTCCTCACCCAGTGCCCGCCGCAGGTCGTACCTGTCGAGGACGGCGAGCACCTGGCCCGCGCTGACCTCGTCGCCGACCTTGACGTTCACCCGGATGAGTTTGCCGCCCTTGAGGAAACCGAGGCTGCCCTCCCGGTTCGCCGACAGGGCGCCGGACGCGGACACCGTGCTGGCCGCGGCATCCAGCGTCATGACGAACGTCGTGTTCCCGGCGGCCACCACCACGGCCAGAACCGTCATCGACGCGGCGGCTTTCGACATTCGCGGCGGCCACGCATCACGTAGGGAGACCGCACGAAATCTCACCCTGGTCATGAGTCGCGGACAACCCCCCGTCTACTGCGAACAGACCGAAGTATGCCCGATTAACCCGGTCCGAGTGGTGAGTCGCTTTCATGGTTCTGTTTGAAGTTCATCAGTTTTCGGAAAAAGATGCAGGCCACAGATCGTATAAGGGGGATACGTAGTATCGTCCGGATCCAGTGACCCGGGACATTTCCACACGATGGCATGAAGGAGGGCGCCATGGCGGAAGCTTCGACGGCAGTGGTCGAGGCCGAACCCGTCATACCGCGCAAACGCCGTATCAAACGCTCCACCCGGATCGCCCTGATCATCATCGGCGTGATCGCCGTCCTCGCCATCGGCATCCTGACCGTGGTCACGTTCCTCGAGAACAGGAAATGGGTCACCACCGACAACGCCCAGATCGACGGCGACAGCCTGTCCGTCAACGCCCCCACCACCGGCATCCTGATCGACTGGCAGGTCACCGAGGGCACCACGATGGTGAAAGGCCAGTCCATGGGCCGCATCGAGGTCCAGGGCGCCTTCGCCCGGCCCCAGATGCCCATCCCGGCCCCCGCCAACGGCACCGTCGCGGTGAACAACGGCCGCGACGGCGTCTTCGTCGCCACCGGCACCCAACTGGCCGTCGCCTACGACCTGTCCGCCGTCTACGTCACCGCCCGCGTCGAAGAAACGAGCATCGCCGGCGTCACCTTGGGCGCGCACGTGGAAATCACCGTCGACGCCTACACCGACACCCCGCTCACCGGCACGGTCAAAGAGATACAAGGCGGTACGGCCGGCCAATTCTCCTTGTTCCCGCAGAACAACAGCACCGGCAATTTCCAGAAGGTCACCCAGGTCGTCCCGGTCAAAATAGCCATCGCCGACCAGAAAGGCCTCGGCCTGGTACCTGGAATGAACGTCGAGGTCCGAATCAGAAGGCCCTGAATGGCTCCCAAGCAGAATTGGGTTTTGCCGCTGGTGGTGCTCATCGTCGGCATGTTCATGTCGGTGCTGGACACCACGATCGTCAATGTGGCCCTGCCCACGATCCAGTTCGAGTTCGGCGTCGGCCTCGAAAAGGTCCAGTGGGTCGCCACCGCGTACACGCTCACGCTGGGTGTGGTGACCCCGGCCAGCAGCTGGCTCTCCGACAAGGTCGGCGCCCGGCGTCTCTACATTCTGTGCCTGGTCGGCTTCGCCGCCGGCTCGGCGTTGTGCGGCTTCGCCGGAAGCCTGGAGATCCTGGTCGCCTTCAGAATTCTCCAGGCGATCGCCGGCGGCATCCTGCCCGTGGTCACGATCTCGATCCTGTACATGATCGTCCCCCGCGAGAAGATCGGCATGGCGATGGGCATGTACGGCCTCGGCGTGGTCTTCGCCCCCGGCGTCGGCCCGACACTGGGCGGCTACCTGGTCGAATACGTGGACTGGCGGCTGATCTTCTACGTCAACGTGCCGGTCGGCATCATCGGCGTCTTCGCCGCCATCGCCACCCTGCCGCACCTGCCCGGCAGGGAAGCGGGCCCGTTCGACGTGTTCGGCTTTCTGACCATCGGCACCAGCCTGTTCACCATGCTGCTGGCCGTGACCGAAGGCCCGGACTGGGGCTGGGACTCCTACACCATCCGCCTGTTGTTCATCATCAGCGTCATCAGCCTCGCCCTGTTCATCGTGGTCGAACTGGAAGTCGACCATCCACTGCTCGACCTGCGCATTTTCCGATACTGGGCGTTCACGAACTCGCTGCTCCTGATGGCCGTGCTGTCGATCGGCCTTTTCACCGTGCTTTTCTACATCCCGCAACTGCTCCAGGAACACCAGGGCCTGGGCGCCTTCGAATCCGGCCTGGTCCTGCTCCCCGAAGCCATCGCGCTGGCCATCATGATGCCCATCGCCGGCCGCCTGTACGACCGCATCGGCCCCCGCTGGCCGGCCGTGATCGGCCTGTCCATCCTGGCGTACGGCACCTACTTGCTTGACCAGATCACCCTGGACACGCCCCGCGAGACCATCATGTGGCTCCTGGCTCTGAGATCCGTCGGCCTCGGCCTGGCGATGATGCCCGTGATGACCGGCGGCACCTCCGCCGTACCCCCCGACAAGGTCGGTGCGGCGAGCGCCTTCAACAACGTCGTCCAGCGTACGGCCGGCGCCATCGGCGTCGCCGGCCTCACCGCGCTCCTGACCAGCACCCAGGCGCAGACCGTCGCCGACCGGAGCGGCCTGATGCCCGTCGGAACCCCGCTCCCGCAGGTCGGCCCACCCGGAACACCGGCGCTCGCCGCCGAGTTCGCGACCTACCAGCAGGTGCAGTCCCAGAGCTTCGTCTCCGCCCTCGACGAGCAGTTCATCATCGTCGCCATGATCACCGCCGCCGGCGTCGCCCTGGCCTTCATGCTCCGCTCGGGCCGGGCGCCGGCCGCACCCCCCGGCGAGGGCGCGGCCTCGGCACTGGCCTGACGGCCCTTTCGAGAGGTACGGCCCGCCCAGGCGTAACGGGCCGTTCAAGAGACGGTATGGGGAGGAGTCGCAGGTCAGCGGGGTAGGGGACAATTACCGCAACGGGGGGAGAAACCACCATGAGGGTAGTTTTCGACCTAGCTGTCCTGATCGCCCGGGTAACCATCGGCGCGATCTTCGTCGCCCATGGGTGGCAGAAATGGCAGAACGGGCTGGGCCCGACGTCCCAGATGTTCGCCCAGGCCGGCGTGCCACAACCCGAGCTCGTGTCCGGCATCACGACCATGGCCGAGCTCGTGGGCGGCAGTTTCCTGATCATCGGCCTGCTGACCCGCCTGGCCGCGCTGGCCCTGCTGTGTATCAGCGTGGCCGCGATCGCCTTCGTCCACGGCAAGAACGGCATCTTCGTCGGCGACCTGGGCTGGGAGTTCGTCGCCACGCTGGGCGCCGCCTGCCTGCTCCTGCTCGCGGTCGGCGCCGGCCGGATCAGCATGGACGGCATCGTCAGCACGATCCTGAGAAGGCGCGCGGCCAAGCAGGCCCTGCCAGAGCCCACCGGCACCGTCACGCCAACCACGACCATGCCCGCCACCGTCCACACCGTGCGGGCCGTACCGCAAACCGAGACGGAGCCGCGCCCCGAGGTGCCTCGCCAATCCGCGCCACCGCCCGCCACAGGCACCGGCACGGCCCCGAACGACGACATGAAGGCGCTGGACGCCCTGATGTCCAACGACCAGCCGAAGAAGAACCCACCCGAACGCGTGTTCCTGATCCTGCTCACCCCCTCAGCCCGCCAAGAGGCCGAGGAGATCGTCAAGGCACTGTGGAAACCATGACGAGCACAGCTCACCCGACCGGGTGCCGGGGAACGGTCACTGGTCAGAAACTCCCCGGGAGCTAGATCTTCAGGGTGCTCGACAAAGTCCTTGCCAAGATGTTCGGTGTCGACGCGCACCCAGCGGCCCTCGCCGGTCTCCCAGTACTCGGTGATCCAGTGGTCAAGGCCATGGCCCTCCACGAAGTAGGTCCCGAACCCGCACCGAACCCGCGACGGGATACGCCTGGCTCGCAGGAAGGGGCAGGCAAGCATCGCAAAGTCACGACATGTGCCGATCACCCGGGTTTCGGGGGTGCGAGCCTCGTGCAGCGGCGCAGATACCAACCGGGTCGCGTGGCAGGCTTTCGATGAGCTTGAACTGCGCCGCGTCCAGGATCGTCAAAGGTCCGGGCTGGGAGTAGTCGAGCCTCTCATCGGCCGTAGCCGAGCATGATATGCCGCAGACGGCGGCCCGTGATGGGGAGCACGCGCGGGTGGCCGAGCCGACGCACCTCAACTACCTGTCGTGGGCCCACAGCATCACCGAGCGGCGCTTCGCCGGGGGAGAGCGGGCAGCGCTGGAACTCGACGGCAAACCCGGTGACGTGTCGCCCGCACCCCATCCAGACTGGCCGCGCCGATCGGCCACGCACCATCGGCCGACCGGGGTTCCTAGGTCCTGCGTCGTGCCGGTTCACGTCCAGGAGGTTGTCCCGGCGGGGCGTCGGACGACGCCTTCAGGACCGGCAGCACGACCGGCTTTCCCGAGGTGACGTCGACCGGCCGCCCGTTGTGGAGGATCCGCAGGGAGTCGCCTTCCAGCAGCCGGTACGCGGCGCCGTCCGCCGTGATCTCGATACGCAGCCGGCGGGCCCGGACCGACAGGTTGACGCACAGCCGGGTGATGCCGGCCGGCAGCCGGGGCGTGAAGCCGAGGGTGTCGTCGTGTTCGCGCATCCCGCCCAGCCCCGCGACCAGCGCGACCCACGTTCCGGCGAGGGACGCGGTGTGGAGCCCGTCGCGGGTGTTGTGCTCAAGGTTGTCCAGGTCCATGAGCGCGGCCTCGGCCAGGTAGTCGTGGGCCAGTTCGAGATGGCCGACCTCGGCGGCCAGCACCGCCTGGGTGCACGCCGACAGCGAGGAGTCCCGCACGGTGAGCGCCTCGTAGTAGGCGAAGTTGCGCGCCTTCTGCTCGTCGGTGAACGCGTCGGGGCGCAGATGCATGGCGAGCACCAGATCGGCCTGTTTGACGACCTGCTTCCGGTAGAGGTCGAAGTAGGGGAAGTGGAGCAGCAGCGGATATTGCTCCGGCGAGGTGTTCGCGAAGTCCCAGGCCTGGTGGGTGGTGAAGCTCTCGGACTGGGAGTGGACCCCGAGCGCCTCGTCGTAGGGGATGAACATGGCCTCGGCCGCGTCCCGCCAGGAGGCCGTCTCCTCCTCGGTGATGCCGTACGCGCGGGATTCGTCGGCGTGCCGTTCGGCGACGGCGGCAGCGGAGCGGAGATTGTGCTGTGCCATGAGGTTCGTATAGACGTTGTTGTCCGCCACCGCGCTGTACTCGTCGGGCCCGGTGACCCCGTCGACGCGGAAGCGGCCCTGGGCGTCGTGGTGGCCCAGCGACCGCCACAACCTCGCGGTCTGGACGAGCAGCTCCAGGCCGACGCCCTTCTCGAAGTCCAGGTCACCGGTGGCGTTGACGTACCGCGTCACCGCGTCGGCGATGTCGGCGCCGACGTGGAAGGCGGCGGTGCCCGCCGGCCAGTACCCCGAGCACTCGGCCCCGGTGATGGTCCGCCACGGGAAAGCCGCGCCCTCAAGGCCGAGCTGACGAGCGCGATCCTGGGCCATCGGCAGGGTGTCGCGGCGCCAGCGCAGGGCGTGGGCGGCCGCTTCAGGAGCGGTGTAGGTCAGGACCGGCAGGACGAACGTCTCGCTGTCCCAGAAGGCGTGACCGTCATAGCCCGTCCCGGTCAGGCCCTTGGCCGGGATGGCCCTGCCCTCGGCCCTGGCTCCGGCCTGCAACACGTGGAACAGCGCGAACCTTACCGCCTGCTGCACCTCGGCATCGCCCTCGACCTCGACGTCCGCGCGTTCCCAGAAGTCGTCCAGGTACGCGCGCTGCCCGCCGGCCAGGCCGTCCCAGCCGGTCTGGGCCGCGGCCGTCAGCGCGGCCTCGACCTGCGCCCGTACGGCAGGCTCCGAGCGCGCATGTGACCAGCCATAGGCGACGTACTTGACCAGGCGCAGCCGCTCCCCGGCCTTCAGCTCGGCGGTCACCGTGTACCGGGCCAGATCCTCGAAGCACTCCACGGTCTCCTGCGCGGACGGCGGCGCGTCCACCTGGTGGTCCATGGCGGCGGCCAGGCGCAGCCCGCTGACGGCCGTGCAATGCACCAGCACCGCCCCGGCGGCCCGGCCGCTGTGCTCCTCCGACCGCAGCGGAGCCTCCAGCACGGCCGACACCCGAGGGTCGTCGTCGGCCTGAGGGAGCGCCTCGTTGGCGACCAGTTCCGACTGGACCACCACGCGCAGATCGGCGCCGACGGCCTCGACCTCGTAGCAGATCGCCGCCACCGACCGCTGGACCAGCGACACCAGCCGCGTCGAGCGCACCCGCACGACCCGGCCGCCGGGCGACTCCCACTCGACCCGGCGCTCCAGCAGGCCGGTGCGGAAGTCCAGGATCCGCTCGTGGTCGCGGACGTGCCCGTTGCGCAGATCGAAGGGCGCGTCGTCGACGAGAAGGCGGATCACCTTGCCGTTGGTGACGTTGATGACCGTCTGGCCCGCCTCGGGGTAGCCGTATCCGGCCTCGGCGTACGGCAGCGGCCGGGTCTCGTGGACGCCGTTGAGGTAGGAGCCGGGCAGGCCATGGGGCTCACCTTCGTCGAGATTGCCCCGCCAGCCGATGTGCCCGTTGGACAGCGCGAACACCGATTCGCTCTGGCCCAGGATGTCGAAGTTGAGCTCGGTCTCCCGCAGCCGCCACGGCTCCACGGTGTACGACGGATGCTGGATCATCGCCGCTGCAGGAGTTCGGCGAGGTCGGTCACGACGGTGTCGGCGCCGTGGGCGCGCAGGGCCGCGGCCTGGCCGACTCGGTCGACGCCCACCACGAACCCGAAGTGCCCCGCCCGCCCGGCCTCGACACCGGCCAGCGCGTCCTCGAAGACCGCCGCCTGGCTGGGATCCACACCCAGCTCCCGGGCGGCGGCGAGGTAGGTGTCGGGCGCCGGTTTGCCCGGCAGGTGGTCCCTGGCGATGGTCACGCCGTCGACGCGTACCTCGAAAAGTCCGTCAATGCCCGCGGATTTCAGCACGTCGGCGCAGTTGGCGCTGGACGACACCACGGCCCGCCGCAGCCCCGCCGCGCGCACGGCCTCCACATAACGGACCGATCCCGCATAGGCCGCGACCCCGTCCTCCCTGATCCGGCGCAGGACGATCTCGTTCTTGGCGTTGCCGAGCCCGTTGATCGTCTCCGCGCCCGGCGGGTCACCGGGCGTGCCGTCCGGCAGGTCGATGTGGCGCGACTCGAGGAACGATCGGGTCCCGTCGGCCCGGGTCTTGCCGTCGACGTAGGCGTCGTAGTCCGCCACAGGATCGAAGGGCACGAACGGCTCGGCCCGGGACCGCAGATAGGCGTCGAACATCTCCTTCCACGCCGCCGCATGCACCTTCGCCGTCTGGGTCAGGACGCCGTCGAGGTCGAACAGGCACGCTCGCACCCGCTCGGGCAGGCCGGTCCTCATCGTCTCCTCCTCCTTCGCCTGAACATCCACCTGTCCGAAATTTGGTCATTTCGAGCTGGCAAATCTGCAAAGTCCCCTGCTCGGGTACGGCTCACGCCTGATCACGCCTCGCCATCCGGACACCCCACCGGTGCCGACCCTTTCAACGGGCGTGTCCCGACCGCTCCCCAACGGGCGGATGTACACCCACGCCGGTCGGGTAGCGGTGTGAAGCCGCCCCGCCCCCCGATCGGCGGGGGTGTGACCGCCGGTCAGCGGATGGTGGCGGCGTTGCCGGGTCACCGTGCAGGAAGCCCTCACCAACGTACGCGAGCACGCCCCCGGAACCCGCGCCCACATCGACATCCACTTGGCAGGCCGCGATGTGGAAGTCACGGTGACCAACACCGCGCCCACCAGTCCAGCTCTGACCCTGCCGAGCTCCCGGCAAGGCCTGATCGGCCTTCGCGAACGCGCCGAACTCCTCGACGGCACCTTCGAAAACGGCCCGACCCCAGACGGCGGCTACCGCATCCACGCCCGCCTCCCCACCCACACAGACTGATCTTGGTGGAGAGACGCTTCAGGTCTCGAACCAGCGGGAGGTTTCAGCGCGAAGGGGAGCACCTGTGGCCAGTGGACGGCGATGGGGCCCGGTGTGGGGGTGGCGCGCCGGTGTCCATGTGGTCGGCCTTTGGCGATCGTGGTGCGCGGGCGGGGCCGGGGGCGGAGAATCGGTCGGGTCGGGGCTGACCTTCAGGCAGGGGTACGGTCAGTCGTCGGAGGGGGAAATCTGGTAGGGGTGGGCAGGGTGGGGCGATCCGAGAAAGTGGGACATGTCAGGATTTGTCGCCTACTAAGCTCGGGGATCCGTCGACGAGCAGGGGGCTGAGCTGTGGCGCGTGGCACGACCATCACGATCGTTTCCGTGGTGACGGTGGTGGCACTGGGGGCCGCCGGCACCGGCGCCTATTTCCTGCTGCGCACCACGGGGAGTCCGGCCGAGACCGCTGGGCGGTTCGCCGCCGCCTGGCAGAACGGCGACAACGCGGCCATGACCAAGGAGCTCGCGGCGCCGCAGTCGCTGGCCGGCTATGAGCAGATGCGCACCGGCCTGGCCATGGAGACGCTCAAGGTCACGCTGGGCCAGGCCGCTCCGGAGAAGGACGGGCGCTCGGCGGTGCCGTACACGGCGAGTATGAAGCTCAAGAACGTCGGCGACTGGAGCTACCAGGGACAGATCCCCGTGAAGGTGACCGATCGCACCTGGAAGGTCGACTGGACGCCGCAGACACTGCATCCGTCGATGAGCAACGGCGCCGCGTTCGCGCTCAAGACACGCTGGCCGGAGCGCGGCGAGATCACCGACAGCACCGGTTCGCGCATCGACACCGGCCAGGTGGGCGGGTCGGTGCAGCAACTGGTCGGGTTCCTGGACAAGGCGACCAAGAAGGACATCGAGCAGCTCGGACCCTCCTACAAGGTCGGCCAGGCCGTCGGCCGCGGCGGGCTGCAGGAGAACTTCCAGAAGCGCCTGGCCGGCACGCCCACCACCGAGATCCAGCTCGGCGGCAAGACGCTGGAGACGATCGACGGCGAGAAGGGCGGGAGCGTGCAGACCACGCTGGACCCGCGCGTTCAGGACGCCGCGGTGGCCGCCGTCAAGGATCTGGACAAGCCGGCCGCGCTCGTCGCGGTCGAGAGCAAGAGCGGCGAGATCAAGGCCGTGGTCAACAACCGGGGCGGCTTCGACCGGGCGATCAACGGCCGGTACGCGCCCGGCTCGACGTTCAAGGCGGTGACCGCCATCGGCCTGCTGGCCGGAGGCGTCGGCCCGCAGGAGCGGGTCACCTGCCCCAAGTACGCCACCGTCGGCGGCCTGAAGATTCGCAACTCCGAGCGGGCCGAGTTCGGCTCGCTCAGCTTCTCCGACTCCTTCGCCTACTCCTGCAACACCACCTTCGCCCCGCTCGCCCAGCAGCACCTCGGCGCCGCCAAGCTGCTGGAGACGGCCGAGCAGGTCGGCTTCAACCAGCCGCTGGCGATCGGCGTGCCCGC
The DNA here is from genome assembly GCF_014203235.1 of Nonomuraea endophytica. GTDB lineage: Bacteria > Actinomycetota > Actinomycetes > Streptosporangiales > Streptosporangiaceae > Nonomuraea > Nonomuraea endophytica. The sequence goes on from NZ_JACHIN010000018.1 coordinate 128,153, forward strand.
CACCAAGCCGAGCTTCCCCAAGGCCGAGTCCGACGCGGAACTGGCGGCCGAGTCCTTCGGCCAGGCCCGCATCACCGCCAGCCCGCTCACCATGGCCTCGGTGGCCGCCGCGATCGCCGACGGCACCTGGCGCCCGCCCACGCTCGTACCCGACATGAAGCAGAAGGCCGAGCCGCGCGAACTGCCCGAGGGCGTGAGCGACAAGCTGGGCTCGATGATGTCGGCGGTGGTCACCAAGGGCACCGCCAAGGCGGCCGGGCTGCCCGGCGGCACCCGCGGCAAGACCGGCACCGCCGAGTACGGCAGCGGCCCCAAGCTCGACTCGCACGCCTGGTTCATGGGCTACAAGGGCTCGCTGGCCTTCGCCATCGTGGTGGAGGGCGGCGGTGGCGGCGGCAAGGTGGCGGCCCCGGTCGCCGCGGCATTCCTCCGAGGTCTGTAGACGCAAAGGGGCAACCTGGCCAAGGTTGCCCCCTTTCCTAACCAGCGGTCACCCGCAGCCGCGCTTGCCCGGCTTGGCGATCTTGCCTGCCGCCGCCCCGCTCTTGACCGCCGTGTACCCGCCCACCACCAGGCGCCCCTCGAAGACGCTCTCCCCGGTGGACAGCTTGCTCAGCAGCCGGGAGGCGCCCGACTTGACGTTCACCGCGTAAACGTAGGTGCCCAGCACCGTGGACTCCTTCTTGCCCGGACGTTCCCGGCTGGCCGCCGCCACGATCTCCTCCGTGCCGAGCCAGTCGATCGCGTCGGCCCGGTTCACGTCGACCGGCAGCCTCGGCTTGACCTTGGTCATCTTGCCCGTCGTGGTGGAGTACACCGTCAGCCACACCGGCGTCATGTCCGGCCCGCACGCGGGCGGACCCTTGGGCACCAGGTTCGCCGCCCGGCCGTTGCGCGCGGTGAAGGCGCCCCAGATGAGGTGCTTGCCGGCCTTCTCCGGGATCTTGGCCTTGGTCGTCCGCCCGCCGGCGACGGTGTGGAACCATCCCCGATTCCCGATCCCGGGCTCGCTCAGCAAGGTCAGCCGTCCCGAACCGGGCTCGACGTCCAGCAGCGTCAGATCCCTGGGCATGTTCCGCGCCGTGCCGGACTCCACCTCGACGTAGGTGGTGACCGGACGGTCGGAATAGAGCGGGTGGGTGATCGCCAGGCCGCCGTCCCGCACGAACTTCAGGCTGAACGGCGAGCCGACCGACCCCTTCGGCGCCCGGTGCGGAAGCTCCCAGGTCTCCCCGGAGCCCAGGTCGCGTACCACCACGCGGTCGTCGGAAGCGCGCTGGTAGGCGACGCGGGTGCCGTCCGGGCTGATGGCGAAGGCCCCCGCCTCGCCGGCGTCGTCGGCCTTCTTGCCCTTCTCGTACGCGAGCGCCTCGGGGAAGGAGTAGATCCGCCCGCCGAGCGTCACCACGCGCCAGGTGTCGCACTTGCCGGTGGGCAGCAGATCCTTGCCCGCCGCACACAGATAGGCGAAGGCCGCGGCCCCCGCACCGGACTCCGGTAAAGCCGGCGGCTTGCCCGCCGTCGACGCCCCAGCGGCGCCGGCCGGCACCGCGCAGCCGACCGCGGCCAGCGCGACCACCGCGGCCGACCGCAGGCAGGTTGAGATGTCCATCGTTGATCCCCCCGTCGGGAACTGGTGTTTACTCCATGTTGGAGAGCGCTGAGGCCGGGAAAGTTCGCGCCTGCCGCATGAACACGGCACGCACGGCGCGTAACCAGCTGTGACCACGCTCCTATCCTGATCACCGCGCCCTACGATGGCTGCATGAGCGATCAGCCCACGTCCCCTACGGTTCATCGGCACCGGCCGGTGCCCGACCGGGAGCAGCTGGACGCCGCGAGCCGGGTGTTCGGCCTGCTGGCCGACTCGACGCGGCTGCACCTGCTGTGGTTGCTGTCGGAGGGGGAGGCCGACGTGAGCCACCTCGCCGCGGCCAGCGGCGCGGCGCAGCCCGCCGTCAGCCAGCACCTGGCCAAGCTGCGGCTGGCCAGCCTGGTGCAGTCGCGCAGGGAGGGGCGCCGCGTGGTGTACTCGCTGCGCGATGGCCACCTGCGCAACCTCGTCACCGAAGCCCTGAGCCACGCCGAGCACAAGGTGACCGGCGACCCCTGGCACGCCTAGCGGGAATGTTCCCGGCCCCTGCCGAGTTCAACGCATGCGCATATACGCATATGTTGATTTCGAGCCGGGAGGACCGTGGCCATGTTCCAGGTACTGCGCGATCGTGCCTACCGCCGTCTGTTCGCCGCCCAGGTCGTCGCCCTCGTGGGCACCGGACTGGCCACCGTGGCGCTGAGCCTGCTCGCCTACGACCTCGCCGGAGCCGACGCCTCCGCCATCCTCGGCACCGCCCTGGCCATCAAGATGGTGGCCTATGTCGGCATAGCCCCGGTGATCGGCGCCTTCGCCGACCGCCTCCCGCGCCGCGCGCTGCTCGTCAGCTCCGACCTGATCCGCGCGGGGGTCGCGCTCGCACTGCCGTTCGTCAGCCAGGTGTGGCACATCTACGTGCTCATCTTCCTGCTCCAACTGGCCTCGGCCGCCTTCACCCCGACCTTCCAGGCGGCCATCCCCGAGCTCCTGCCGAAGGAGCGCGACTACACCCGAGCCCTGTCCCTGTCCCGCCTCGCCTACGACCTGGAGACCCTGCTCAGCCCGGTCCTGGCCGCCGCCCTCCTCAGCGTGATCACCTACAACTGGCTGTTCATGGGCACCGCTCTGGGCTTCCTGGCGTCCGCGCTGTTCGTGCTGTCCGTGGTCCTGCCCAAGCCCCAGCCGGTACGGCACGCCGCCGGACCCTTCGCCAAGGCCGCCTCCGGCGTCAGGCACTTCCTGACCAAGGCGCCCCTGCGCGCCCTGCTGGCCATGAACCTGGCCGTCGCCGCGGCCGGCGCGATGGTCATCGTCAACACGGTGGTCCTGGCCCGCGAGCACCTGCAGCGAAGCACCGGCGAGGTCTCCCTGGCCCTGGGCGCGTTCGGCGCCGGCTCCATGGCGGTCGCCCTGCTCCTGCCCAGAATCCTGGACAGGCTCACCGACCGCACCGTAATGCTGGCAGGTTCATTCACCCTGTTCACCGGCCTGGCAGCGATCACCGCGACACTGGCCACGGAAACACTGACATGGTGGACGATGCTCTCCACCTGGGCAGTCCTGGGCGCCGCCACAGCCGCGGTACTCACCCCAACAGGCCGCCTGATCCGCCGCGCGGTGTCACCGGAAGACCTGCCCGCCGCCTTCGCCGCCCAGTTCGCCCTGTCCCACGCCGCCTGGCTCCTCACCTACCCGCTGGCGGGCTGGCTGGCGACAACCGCCGGCATGACGGCCGCAGCGACAGCTCTGACGACCCTGGCGGTGACCGCCGCGATCACCGCCCACCTCCTCTGGCCCAAGACCAAACCCGCGGGTGCCCGCCGTCCCGGCGCCACCACCGGGCCGCGCACCATGCGCCACCTCCACCACGCCCACCTGCCGGCCCGCCGGGCAGTACGAGACGAGGAGGCGGCCGGTATGGACCGGCGCGCCGGTCAAGAGGGCGACGTCACGGTGAGGTGAGACACGCCCGATGAGCGTGGAGGCGACGGGCCGCCACCCACGTCGGCGGGCGGTGGTGGGGGCGGCTTGCCGTAAGGGATAGAAGGCCAGAAGCCCGGAGAGGGGCCGGAAGCCCGGAGAGGGGCCGGAAGTCCGGAGAGGGGCCGGAAGTCCGGAGAGGGGCCGGAAGCCCGGAGAGAAGGAGAGAGCCACAAGGAAGAGAGATCAACGAGAGGTGGGAAGAGGCACGTCGGGGGTGAAGAGCTGGTGGTCGAGGTGGGCGACGGCGTAGTCGATGGCGCCGGTGACCACGCATTCGTCGCCCAGCGTTGACGCCCGCACATCAGGCAGGCGGATGCAGGAGCGGCGCAGGCGCTCGCGCAGCGGGGGCAGCAGCACGTCGGCCGAGCGGGAGAACCCGCCCCCCAGCACCACCACCTGCGGGTCGAGCAGCAGGACCATCGCGCTGGTCCCCACCGCGAGGTCGTCCACGTACCTCTCGACCGCGGCCAGCGCGACCGGGTCGCCCGCCCGCGCCGCCGCCAGCGTGTAACCGGCGGCGTCGGCGGGCGAGGTGTCCGGGGGGATGATCGAGCAGTTCTGCAGGTGCTCCGGCGCGTCGAACCACTGCGCCTGCGGCAGCATCGCGATCTCGCCGGCCGCGGCGCCGAAGCCGCGGTGGACGTTGCCGCCGATGATGAGCGCCGCCCCCATCCGGCGTCCGACGTGCAGGAACACCACGTCGGACGCGTCGCGGACGGTGCCGCGCTGGGCTTCGGCCCTGGCGGCGAGGCGGCTGTCGTTCTCGACGACGACGTCGCAGGGGAACATCTCGCGCAGCCGTCCGGCCAGGTCGAGCCCGGTCCAGGCGGGGATCGCGGCGCAGTAGTGGATGCGGCCCTCGGGGGTGATGACGCCGATCGTGCCGGCCGCGACGATCCACACGTCGGCGATCGTCTTGCCGCCGAGCGCCAGGCAGCTCGCGACGGTGCGTTCGATCGCGGCCAGCCGCTCCTCCACGGGCGTGTCCGGCCGCACGGGCTGGCGGGTCTCGGCGAGGATCTCGCCGTTGAGGTTGGCCAGGGCGGCGCGGATGTTGTGGCCGCCGATGTCGAGCCCCACCAGGTAGCCGCTGCTCGCACGGAAGCGGTAGCGGCGGGCGGGGCGGCCGATCGTGCCCTGCGCGGGCGGGGTCTCCTCCACCCAGCCGAGCTGCATCAGCTCGTCGACGACCTCCTTCATGGAGGGCCGCGACAGCCCGGTGCGCTTGGCCAGGGCGGACAACGTCAGCGGTCCCGCGCCGCGCAGCGCCCCGATCGCGGTCAGGGAGTTGAGTTGCCTGAGCCGCGACAGGTCGCCGCCCCGAAGTGTGGCCATCGCCGTCCTAATGCAGGTGTCCTCTGTAAGTCATGATGCATTATGCCGCATCCAAGGTCCAAAGATGTCCGCGCAGCAGGGCTGTGAGCAGAAATGAGCATTGACCCTCATCGGCCTGGGTGTTAATAATGATGCACTCCTTCGTAAGTCAGCCGCCCCTCCCTAGGAGACCCGCCGAATGATCGTCCCCAAGCCCACGCGGTACGCGGCAGGGCCCGGCCGTTTCATCCTCGACCGGAGCACCGCGCTCACCGCCGACCCCGCGCTCGGCGAGGTCGCCGCCTGGCTGCGTGGCGAGCTCAGCCCGGTCACCGGCGGCGAACTGCTGCCCGCCGCCCCCGGCCCGGGAACGATCACCCTCGGCCTCGACGACCTGCCGCCCGAGGCCTACCGGCTGACCGTCGCGCCCGACGGGATCGCGCTGGACGCCGGTTCGCCGGCCGGGGCCTTCTACGGCGCCCAGACGCTGCGCCAGCTCATGCCGCCCGCCGCCTTCCGCCGCGCGGCAACCGGTGGGGTGCTGGAGCTGCCGGCCGTACACGTGGAGGACGGGCCGAGGTTCGGCTGGCGCGGCGCGATCCTCGACGTGGCCCGGCACTTCATGACCAAGGCGGACGTGCTGCGCTTCATCGACCTGATGGCCCTGCACAAGCTGAACGTCCTGCACCTGCACCTCACCGACGACCAGGGCTGGCGCATCGAGATCAAGCGTTACCCGCGCCTGACCGAGATCGGCTCCTGGCGCGAGCAGAGCCAGGTCGGCTGGATGGGCGAGATGGACGGCCGTCCGCACGGCGGCTACTACACCCAGGACGACATCCGGGAGATCGTCGCCTACGCCGCCCGCCGGCACATCTCCGTCGTGCCCGAGATCGACCTGCCGGGACACACCCAGTCGGCCATCGCCGCCTATCCCGAGCTGGGCAACCTGGACAGCCCGCTGGGCGTGGGCACCACCTGGGGCGTCGGCGTCAACGTGCTGAACGTCGAGGACGCCACGATCGAGTTCTTCAAGAACGTCTTCGACGAGGTGCTGGAGCTGTTTCCCAGCCCGTACGTGTGCGTCGGCGGCGACGAGTGCCCCAAGGACCAGTGGCGCACCAGTCCGTCGGCCCGGCGCCGCGTCGCCGAGCTGGGCCTGCGCGACGAGGACGAGCTGCAGAGCTGGTTCATCCACCAGTTCGACGAGTACCTGGCCGAGCGCGGACGGCGCCTGGTCGGCTGGGACGAGATCCTGGAGGGCGGCCTCGCCCCCGGCGCGGTCGTGGCCGCCTGGCGGGCCGACCTGGGCGCGGTGGCCGCCGCCCGCGCCGGGCACGACGTCATCAACTGCTCCAACACCGCCGTCTACTTCGACTACCGGCAGAGCCAGCGCGAGGACGAGCCGGTGCCGTTCGGGACCGTGCTCACCGTCGAGGACGTCTACGCCTTCGAACCCGTCCCCGCCGACCTGCGCGGCGACCCGGCCGCCGAGCACGTCCTGGGCGCCCAGTGCGGGATCTGGACCGAGCTGATCGACTCCAGCAGGCACGTCGACTACATGGCCTTCCCGAGGCTGGCCGCCTTCGCCGAGACCGTCTGGTCGGGACCCGAGCGGGACCTGGCCGACTTCCGCCGCCGCCTGGCCGCCCACCTGCCCAGGCTGGCGGCGATCGGGGTCGAGTACCGCCGCGAGTCCGGCCCGCTGCCCTGGCAGAGGCGCCCGGGGGTGCCCGGCCGGCCGGAGGACCCGGTCGAGTGGCAGGCCACGCTGGACGCCTGGACCGCGAACCTCAGGAACCCGCGGTGAACCGGATCGCCGACCTGTGGCAGCGCACGGTGCCGTGGCGCTGGCTCACGCCGAGCACCGCCCTGATCGTCTGCGTCGTCGGCTTCCCCGCCGTCTACATGGTCTGGATGTCCTTCCTCGACATCAGCAGGATCGGGCTGGTCAGGGGCTTCGCCGGGCTGGACAACTACGCCAGGCTGCTCAAGGAGGACGCGTTCGGCCAGGTGGCCGGCAACACGCTGCTGTGGCTGGTGCTCGTCGTCGGGCTCACCGTGCTGCTCTCGCTGGCGCTCGCCCAGTTCCTGTCCAAGGACTTCTTCGGCAGGAGGTTCGTCAGGTTGGCGCTGGTCGTCCCGTGGGCGGCCTCGCTGGTCATGACGGCGACCGTGTGGCGCTTCATCTACGAGGGCGGCAACGGCCTGCTCAACCGGCTGCTCATGGATCTGTCGATCATCTCGGCGCCCGTCGACTGGTACAAGGACCCGGCCACCGCGCTGTACTCGGTCATGGCGGTCGGGATCATCACCTCGATGCCGTTCACCACCTACGTGCTGCTGTCCGGATTGCAGACGGTGCCGCACGACGTTCTGGAGGCGGCGAAGATCGACGGGGCGAGCGCGTGGGCGACCTGGCGGCGGGTGACGCTGCCGATCCTGCGGCCGTCGCTCATGATCGCACTGGTCCTCAACATGCTGCACGTCTTCAACGCGTTCACCGTCATCTGGGTAATCATGGGCAAGACGGCGGGCAACCACGCCGACACGACCGTGACCTGGCTGTACAAGATCGCCTTCACCGCGCAGCTCGACTCGGGCGAGGCGGCCGCGCTCGGCGTGCTCAACGTGGCCTTCCTGCTGCTGCTCATCCTGGCGTTCGTGCTGGTGCTGCGGCCGTATCGCAACCCCTCGGCGACGGAGGAGAAGCCCGCGCCGCCGGCCGTCGCGGCCGCTCCCGAGGCCCCTTCCGCCGTCGCCCCGTGGCGGCCGGCCCCGGTCAAGGCCCGGCCGGTGCTGGCGCGAGCGGGCCGGGGGTGGGCGCGGGCGCGTCCGGTGGTGCTGCCGGTCATCGGGTTCGCGGTGGCGCTGTTCTTCCTGGCGCCGTACGCCGCGATGTTGTCCGGCTCCCTCAAGACCGACGCCGAACTGTTCGCCGTGCCCGCCGACTACCTGCCCCAGAGCTGGGCGTGGTCCAACTACGCCGACGTGTGGCAGCGGATCCCGCTGGCCGACTACTTCCGGGTCAGCCTGACCGTCGCGCTGGCCTCCACCGCGCTGGTGCTGCTCGTGGCCGCTCCGGCCGCGTACGTGCTGGCCAGGTCCCGCTTCCGGGGACGCACGGCGTTCCTCGGCGTGATCCTGGTGACGCAGATGTTCCCCGCGGTCGCGCTGCTCATCGGGCTCTACCGGCAGGCGCTGTTCGTGGACGGGATCAACAGCTACGCCGTCATCATCGCCATCAACTCCGCCTTCAACCTCGCCTTCGCGGTGTGGATCCTGCACGCCCACTTCAGCTCGATCCCCGTGGACATCGACGAGGCCGCGATGATGGACGGCCTCGGCAAGTTCCGCATCCTGCTGCGGATGATCCTCCCGCTGGCCGCGCCCGGCCTCGTCACCGTGATGATCTTCACGTTCATCCAGGTGTGGAACGAGTTCGTCATCGCGCTGACCCTCTTCAACGACCCGGCCGGCGGCCGGGTGCCGCTCACGGTCGGCATCCAGCAGTTCGTCGGCCTGTACGAGACCAACTACCAGTACCTGTTCGCCGCGGCGCTGATGGCGATCGTGCCGGCGGTCATCCTCTTCGCGCTCATCGAGAAGCACCTGGTGAGCGGCCTGACCGCGGGCAGCACCAAGTGACCACGAGAAAGATCGGTATGACATGACCATCAGAAGAAGAGCGGGCCTGGCCGCGATCGCCGCACTCACGCTCGCGCTGACCGCGTGCGGCGGCTCCGGCGGAGGTACGGCCGGCGGCGAGCAGAAGTCCATCAAGCTGGTCGTCGCCCAGTACACCGAGGGCACCCGGCCCTACTGGGACGAGCTGATCAAGTCCTTCGAGGCCGCCCACCCCGGCAAGAACGTCGACCTGCAGGTGATCGACTGGGGCAACCTGCAGAGCCAGGTGAACACCATGGTGCAGACCAAGCAGTTCCCCGACGTCCTCAACATCAACGTCTTCGCCGACTACGCCGAGGCCGGGCTGCTCTACCGCGCCGACGAGGTGGTGTCCAAGGAGGTGCTGGCGGACTTCCTGCCGTCCTTCGCCGAGAACGCCTCCTACGACGGCGCCCAGTACGGCCTGCCGTTCGTCGCCACCGTCAACGGCATGTACTACAACAAGACGATCCTGGAGAAGGCCGGCTTCAAGAAGCCCCCGGCCACCTGGGACGAGTTCCGCGCCGCGGTCAAGGCGATCAAGGCCCTGCCCGGCGGCTACGTGCCGTACGGGCTGGCGCTCGGCGCGGAGGCCGGCGACTACGAGTTCGGCACCTGGATGCGGGCCAACGGCGGCGACTGGCGTACCGGCGGCAAGTGGACCGTCAACGGCGACCGCGCGGTCGAGACGCTGGAGTTCCTGAAGACGCTGACCCAGGGCGGCTACACCCAGCCGAACCCGGGCCAGACCAACCGCCCGGACGGCACCTGGCCGCTGTTCGCCCAGGGCAAGGTGGGCATGGTCTACGCCTCCTTCGGCACCAGGGCCTTCCTCGACGCGGTGGACAAGGCGGGCGTCAAGTACGGCACCGCGCTCCACCCCACCAACCACGGCGCCGAGCCGAGCACGCACGGCATCCAGGACTACCTGATGGCCTTCAAGAAGGACGGCAACCAGCAGCTGGTCCGCGAGTTCCTCGACTACTTCTACAAGGCCGACAACTACGCCAAGTACCTGAAGGTCGAGGGCCTGCTGCCGACGACCGCCTCGGCCTCGGCGCTGATGCGCGAGGACCCGAAGGTCAGCCCGATCGTCGACATGGTGGCCAAGGCCCGCTTCGACCCGACCTCGCAGCCGGTCTGGTCGGAGCTGCGCGGCACGGTCGCGGCGGAACTCGGCACCGCCGTCGGGCCCAGCGGCGACCCGCGCGCCCTCCTCGGCAAGTTCCAGCAGATCGCCGAACGCTCCTAAAGCAGATCAAAAGCGACGCCGACCACGATGGGCGGGCCAGAACTCCTGATCTCTGAGTAGAGGTGATCGTATGCGTGCTCTGTTCCTGTCCATCGCCGCCTTCGTCGTCATGACCGGCCTGCCCGCACCGGCCCAGGCGGCCGCCGCGCCGAGCGACTGCCCGCCGGGATACGTCTGCCTGTACAAGGGCAAGAGTGGTACCGGCACGCGGGTCTGCGCGGAGGACTCCAGCACCAATGTGCAGTGCCTCAACGTGCGCTCCGCCTACAACCACGGCGTCAACGACCCGGGGAAGAACGACGTGCGCCTGTACAACGCCGCCAACGCCGAGGTCGCGTGCGTGCGGCGGGGTCAGGTGAAGAACCTGCCCAGCGCCATCAGCATCTTCCGCGTCAAGTGGGGCACCTGCTGACCAGGTTGGTCAGGGTGTCGCCCAGGGGTGCGTCCAGGGTGAGCCGGGCGTGCTCGTCGCCCCGGGTGGCGCCCTGGTTGACGATCGCCACCGGTACGGCGTGGCGGGCGGCGTGCCGTACGAACCGGTAGCCGGAAAGGACCGTCAGGGAGGAGCCGAGCACCAGGAGCAGGCCGGCGCGCTCCGACAGCGTGTAGCACTCGGCCACCCTGGGCGGCGGCACGTTCTCGCCGAAGAAGATCACATCGGGCTTGAGCAGCCCGCCGCAGCCCTCGCAGTCGACGACCGCGAAGCCGTCGATCAGGGAGTCGTCCAGACTGGCGTCACCGTCCGGGTTGACCTGGGTGGCGTCGGCGGCCCATCCGGGGTTGGCGGCCGACAGCCGCGCGTCCAGGCGGGCGCGAGGGGTGCGCTCGCCGCAGGACAGGCAGCGCACCCGGTAGAGGCTGCCGTGCAGTTCGATCACGTCGCCCGCGCCGGCCTCCTGGTGCAGGCCGTCGACGTTCTGCGTGATGATCGCCGAGACCAGGCCCAGCTCCTGGAGCCGGGCGACCGCCCGGTGGCCGGGGTTGGGCCGGGCGCGCTCGATGTGCCGCCAGCCGAGGTGGCTGCGGGCCCAGTAGCGCCTGCGGGCGGCGGCCGAGCCGGTGAAGTCCTGGTAGGTCATCGGGCTGGACGGGCGCCTGCGGCCGCTCGGGCCCCGGTAGTCGGGGATGCCGGACTCGGTGGAGAGCCCCGCGCCGCTCAGCACGACCACTCCGCCGTCGGCGACCATGTCGGCGAGCAGGTCGAAAGGACTCACGTTCCGCAGCCTACCCGGCCGTGTCGATGCGGCTTCCGGTGATCCGGGCGTGTATGAGTGTCCACCATGAACCTGTGGTCCCCGCGCTCCGCGGTCACCCGGCTGATCGGCGCGGCGATCGCCGGCGCGCTGGCCGGGACGGCCGTCGGCCTGCTGACGCATCCGCCCCTGGGCGTCCTGGCCGCCATCGCCGCGACCGAGACCGTCTTCGTCGTCGCGGGCCTGGCCGTCCTGTGGCCGATGGACGCCCACACCACCCGCCGCAACGCCGGTCGCGAGGACTTCCGGCCCCTCGCCGACGAACTCGTGGTCGTCGCGGTCGCGCTGTGCGGGCTGGTCGCCATCGTCGTGCTGCTCGCGGTCGGCAACGCCGACCCCGGCCACGCCGCCGCCGCCACCGCGCTCGGCGGCGTGTTCATGGCCTGGGCGGCACTCCACCTGATGTACGCCACCCGCTACGCCTACCTCTACTACCAGAAGACCCCGGGCGGCATCGACTTCAACTCCGACCAGTCGCCCGCCTACAGCGACTTCCTCTACTTCAGCTACAACCTCGGCATGACCTACCAGGTCTCCGACACCAGCGTCTCCAGCCGGGAGATCCGCAAGGTCGTGCTGCGGCACTGTCTGCTGTCCTACGTCTTCGGCACCAGCATCCTGGCTACCACCATCAACCTGGTCATCGGCATGGTCACCGGCTGACGGCCCTCACGCCAGCGGCCGCGCCCGCGGAAGCTTGATGCGGTCGACCGCCTCGCGCCGGGTCTTCTCCGGGCGGCGGTCGTAGCGGGCGGTGGTGGCGGGGGAGGAGTGCCCGACCAGCGCCTGCGCCGTCGCCAGGTCCACGCCGGCGTCCAGCAGCTCGCCGATGAAGGTGCGGCGGAAGTCGTGCGCGGTACGGCGGGCCGCCCCCGCCTCGCCCAGCCGCCGGGTCAGGATGTCGGCGATGCCCTGCCCGCTCAGCGGCCGGGCACGTAGCCGCCCGGCCTTGCTCACCGGGCTGAACAGCGGGCCGGGACCGCCCCCGCGCACCGCCAGCCAGCGCTCGAGCAGGCCGATGGCGTCGGTGGTCAGGTAGACCATGCGCTCCTTGTCGCGCTTGCCGCGCACGCGCAGCGAGCGGGCGCCCGGATCGTAGTCGGCCAGTTCCAGGCCGGCGATCTCGGCCCGGCGGCAGCCGGTGGAGTAGAGGGCGGCGATCAGGGCGGCGTCGCGGACCCCGGCCACCGAGTCGTCGCAGGCCGACAGCGCCGCGCCGACGACCTCGGGCGGGACGTGGTGACCGGTGGGCAGGCGGCTCTGCCGTACCGGGGAGAGGTCGGAGGCGCGGGCGAAGTCCTCGGCGGAGGTCTGGCCGAGACGCCAGGACTCCTTCAGCACGCGGCGCAGCGCGACCAGGTGCTTGTTGACGTAGGCAGGCGACCAGCCCTGCTCGGTGAGCAGCGTGCGGATGCGGACGGTGTGCTCATAGCGCAGCAGATGCCAGGGCTGGCCGGCGCCGGTGGAGGCGGGTTCGCCGGTCAGCAGTCGGGCGATGCGGTCGAGGCAGCCGCGCATGGTCCGCCGCGACTCGACGCTGGTCAGGGAGGCGAGGTAGACGTGGTAGGGGTCGCGGGCGGGCTCGACGGGGGGCGCCTGGCCGGCGGGGAGCACCGGCAGCGCCCCGCCCGCGTCGGGGAGGTCGGTCATCGGGCACGATCTTAGGGGGCCGGGCTCAGAACGGGCCGGTCAGCTCGCCGAGCTTGTTGGTCAGCTCCAGGTTGGCCGAGTAGTCGACCGGCACCGCGATCACCGACACCGTGTCGTCGTCGAGCGCCTTGCGCAGCGTGGGCAGCAGCTCGTCGGCGGTGGTGATCTGGTAGCCGCGGGCCCCGAACGCCTCGGCGTACTTGACGAAGTCGGGGTTGCCGAAGGCGATGTTGGAGCTGCGCCCGAGCTCCAGGTCCATCTTCCACTCGATGAGCCCGTAGGCGTCGTCCACCCAGACCAGCACCACCATCGGGATGCGCTCGCGGACCGCGGTCTCGATCTCCTGGGAGTTCATCAGGAAGGCGCCGTCGCCGGTGGCGGCCAGGACCTTGCGCTCGGGGAAGGCGAGCTTGGCGGCCAGGGCGCCGGGGACCGAGAAGCCCATCGAGGACAGGCCGTTGGAGACGAGCATGGTGTTGGGCTCGTAGGTGGGGTACATGCGGGCCATCCACATCTTCACCGCGCCGGTGTCGGCCAGCACGATGTCCTCGCGGCCCATCGCGGCGCGGATGTCGGCGACCACGCGGCGCGGCGACAGCGGGAAGGCGTCGTCGGCGGCGGCCTCCTCCATCTCCTCCTGGATGAGCCTGCGGATCTTCTCGCCGGTGCCGTTGACGGCGAAGCGCCTGGGCGCGGCGGCGGCCAGCGCGTCCAGGGAGCGTGAGATGTCGCCCTGGATGCCGACCTCGACGGGGTAGTGGTCGTCGACCTCGGCGGGGAACTGGTGGATGTGGATGATCTTCTTGTCGCCGTGCGGGTTGATCTTGACCGGGTCGAACTCCTGCAGCTCGTAGCCGACGCTGATGAGCACGTCGGCCTCGTCGAAGCCGAAGTTGACGTAGTCGTGGCGCATGAAGCCGACCGCGCCCAGGGCGTGCCGGTGGTCGTCGGGGAAGACGCCCTTGCCGTTGAAGGTGGTGGCCACGGGCAGGCCGAGCTGCTCGGAGAAGCGCACCAGCGCGGCGGAGGCGCCGGCGCGGCTGGCGCCGTGCCCGGCCAGGATGATCGGGTGCCGGGCGCCGGCCAGGACCTCGGCGGCGCGGGCCACCTGCCCGGGGGAGGGGTCCTGCGGGCGTACGACGTTGACGCGCAGCGGCGTCAGGTCGTCGGCGACCTGGGCGGACTCCACGTCCTCGGGAATGGCCAGGTAGACGGCGCCGGGACGCTCGGTCTGGGCGGTCTTGAACGCCTTGCGCAGCATCTCGGGCAGCGCCTCGGCGGCCGGGACCAGGTCGGCCCACTTGGTGATAGGCCGGAACAGCGAGACCAGGTCGACGACCTGGTGGGACTCCTTGTAGATGCGGTCGAGGCCCACCTGGGCGGTGATGGCGACCACGGGGGTGGAGTTGGTGGTGGCGTCGGCCACGCCGAGCTGCAGGTTGATGGCCCCGGGGCCGAGGGTGGCTGAGGCGACGCCGGCCTTGCCGGTCAGCCGGCCGTACATCTCGGCCATGAAGGCGGCGGCCTGCTCGTGGCGGACGAGGACGTAACGGATGGGGGAGTCGTTGAGCGCGTCGACGAAGTGGATGTTCTCCTCTCCGGGGATGCCGAAGACGTATTCGACGCCTTCCGCTTCGAGCGTCTTCACCAACAGCCTTGCCGCGTCCATCGGAGGAGCCTTCTCTCTTCGTGCGAATTTCTTGTACGTGCAAGCGATCCTGACCATTGATTCATTCCATGGTTATACGTATAAACTGAGCGCCATGAAGCTTCACCTCCACGAACGCGGTGACGGCGACAAGCTGGCGCTGCTCATCCACGGCGGCATGTCCGACCACCGCACCTGGCACGCCGTCGAGGACGAGCTCGTCGCCCGCGGCTACCGGGTGATCGCCCCCGACCTGCGCGGCCACGGCGCCAGCCCCCGCGGCGAGTACCGTCCGGAACTGCTCGGCGACGACCTGGCCGAGAACCTCCCGAGCGGCGCCGACGTGGCCATCGGCCACTCGCTCGGCGGCCTGTCGCTGTCACTGGCCGCCGAGCGGCTGCGGCCCGAGAAGGCGATCTACTCCGACCCCGGCTTCGCCCTCGACGCCGTGCCCGCCGAGGCCACCGCGTTCATGCGCAAGATGGTCGCCACCGCCACCGAGGACAGCGTCAGGACCATGAACCCGCGCTGGTCGCAGGCCGACATCGACGCCGAGCTGGCCGGGTTCGCGTTGTTCGACCCGGCCTTCTTCGACGGCGTCAAGGGCGACTACGTGCCAGAGCGGCCCGTCGTGCCCTCGCTGGTGCAGGTGGCCGACCCCAGCTTCACCGTCAACGCGGAACTCGCCGCCGAACTGGAACGCCGCGGCTTCGAGGTCCGAACCGTCAAGGGCGCCGGCCACTGCGTCCACCGCGACGACCTGCCCGGCTTCATGGCCTCGCTGGAGGGCTGGATCTGAGCTCGGCCACCCCCTCCAGCAGCCGCTTCACGTCGGAGCGGTCGTTGTAGTGCACCAGCCCGGCGCGCACCGCTCCGCCCGAGTCGCGCACGCCCAGCGCGCCGGTCAGCTCCCAGGCGTAGTTGTGGCCGCTCCACACGTTGACCCCGCGGGCGGCCAGGTGCTCGGCCACCCGCCGGGGCGCCAGCCCCGCCACCGTGAAATAGGCGGTGGCGGTACGGCGGGCGGGCTTGCCGTACAACGTGACGTGCGGCATCGTCTCCAAACCGGCCAGCATCTCGGCGAACAGCCCCAGCTCGTGCTCCTCCGCGGCGGCCATCGAGGCCAGCAGCCGCTCGCGCCGGGTGCCGGAGCCCGGCACCAGGCCCGCCAGATGGTCCACGGCCGCCGTCACGCCCGCGAGGTCGGCCAGCGCGGCCGTGCCCAGCTCGAACCGTTCGGGAACGGTGCCGGG
Source organism: Nonomuraea endophytica (assembly GCF_014203235.1). GTDB lineage: Bacteria > Actinomycetota > Actinomycetes > Streptosporangiales > Streptosporangiaceae > Nonomuraea > Nonomuraea endophytica. The sequence goes on from NZ_JACHIN010000018.1 coordinate 143,766, forward strand.
CGAGGGCAGCAGCTTGTCCGGGTGCAGGGACTCCAGCGCCACCGGGTCGGCGATCACCGCGCCGACGTGCGGGCCCGACCACTTGTAGGCGCTGGTGGCGTAGAAGTCGGCGCCGAGCGCGTGCACGTCGACCGGGCCGTGCGCGGTGGCGTGCACCCCGTCCACATAGGTCAGCGCCCCGGCCGCGTGCGCGATCTCGCAGATGGCCGCCACGTCAGGGCGGGTGCCCAGGATGTTGCTGGCGGCGCTGACCGCCACCAGCCGCGTACGCGGGCCCACCAGCTCGGCGAACTGGTCAACAGGCAGCTCGCCGGTCACCGGGTCGACCTCGGCCCAGCGCACCCGCGCGCCCGTCTGGGTCCACGGCCGCACGTTCGCGTCGTGGTCCAGGCGTGAGACCACGACCTCGTCGCCCGGCCCGGTCAGCACCCGGGCCAGCCGGTAGGTGAGCGTGGTCATGTTGGCGCCCAGGATCACCCCGTGCGGCACGCCGCCGACCAGGTCGGCCACGGCGGCGCGGCAGGCGGCCACGATCTCGTCGGCGCGGTGGCTGGCGGGGAAGGTCCCGCCCACGTTGGACAGCCCCGCCTCATAGGCGCCGACGACGGCGTCGATGACGGGCCGAGGGGTCTGGGTACCGGCCGCTCCATCGAGGTAGGCGTGGCCGTCGGAGAGGGCGGGGTAGGCGGCACGTACCGTTTCGGGGGAGTACGTAGCGGTTGCATCTTGTCTGGGGGGAAAGGCCATGATGTCTTCATGCTCACGCTGAGGGATCTCAACCGGGCCACGCTGGCACGACAGCACCTGCTCACGCCGTTCGACGGGACGGTGGGCGAGGTCGTGGGGCGCGTGGGCGGGCTGCAGGCTCAGGAGCCGCGGCCGCCGTACCTGGGAGCGTGGGCCAGGCTCGCCCGCCTCGAACGCGCCGACCTGCACGCGGCGCTGCACGCCCGCACGCTGGTGCGCGCCACCATGTGGCGCGGCACGCTCCACCTGGTGACCGCGGACGACTTCGCCGCCTTCCGGCCGCTGCTGGACGAGGTGCTCTCCGGCGCGCTCACCAGCCGCTTCCCCGACGTCGCCTTCGACGGGGTGATCGAGGCGGCCGGGAAGATGCTGGCCGAGGACGGACCGCTCACCTTCAACGAGATCCGGCCCCGCCTGCGGACGCTCTTCCCCGACGTCAACGACCGGGCGCTCGGCTACGCGGTGCGCATGCTCATGCCGCTCACCATGGCCCCGACCGCAGACCCGTGGGGCTTCCCGCGCGACGCCGCCTTCGGCCTGCCCGGCCTCACCCTCACGCCGGCCGCCAAGGAGGACCTCGTCACGCGGCATCTGGCCGCCTTCGGCCCCGCCACCGTCGCCGACGTACAGGCCTGGTCGGGCCTCGGCGGCCTCAAGCCCATCCTGTACGGCATGCCGCTCGAACACCTGCGCGACGAACGCGGCAGAGAGCTGTTCGACCTGCCCGGCGCCCCGCTGCCCGGCGGCGAGGCCGAGGCGCCGGTGCGCTTCCTGCCCGACTTCGACACCCTGCTGCTCGGCCACGCCGACCGCAGCAGGATCGTCGATCCGGCCTTCCCCGTCACCACCAAGAACCTGCGGGTACGCGCGGTCTACCTGTCCGACGGCTTCGTGGCCGGAACCTGGCAGATCAAGCGCACCGCCCGCAAGGCGACGCTGCTGCTCTCGCCGTTCACGCCGGTGCCGCGCGCGAGGCTGGAGGAGGAGGCCCTGCGGCTGCTGGCCTTCGCCGAACCCGACGCCCCCGCACTTGAAGTCGCGGAGCAAGTCTGATTGGTTCGGGGCGGAGGTGTGACCTGTGCCACAGCTGACCGCCCTGGACGCCCAGTTCCTGCATTTCGAGACCGCCACCAACGTGCCCAACATCGCCGGGCTGGCCATCCTCGAGGGCGACCTCAACCGCTCGGATCTGCAGGCCCTGCTGGAGCAGCGGCTGCCGTACGTGGCAGCGCTGCGCCGCAAGCTCGCGCCGGTGCCGTTCGGGCTGGACCATCCGTACTGGGTGCAGGAGGACGACCTCGACCTCGACTACCACGTCCGCGAGATCGGCCTGCCGCCGCCGGGCGACGAACGCCAGCTCGCCGACCAGGTCTCCCGGCTGCATCCACGCCGCCTGGACCGAGGTCATCCGCTGTGGGAGATCTACCTGATCCACGGCCTGTCGGGCGGCCGCATGGGCCTCTACACCAAGATCCACCACGCGGCCGTGGACGGCGTGGGCGGCGCGGACGTGCTGGCCGCCTTACTCGACCTCACCCCGGTGCCCGCGCCGCCGCCGCAGACCGCCCCCGACCGGGACGAACCCGCGCCCGACGGGCTGGAGATGGTCGGCCGGGCGCTGATCAGGATGAGCGCCAACCCGGCCCAGGCGGTGCGCTTCGCCGCGCGGGCGCTGCCGCACCTGGACGAGATCCCGGTGGTGTCGTGGATCCCCGGCAGCCGGCTGGTCTCCGGCTTGGCGCGGCGGCTGGCCGGATCGGGGACCTTGCCCGAACTGCCCTCGCTGCCCGCGCCCCGCACGCCGTTCAGCGGGCCGGTCTCCGCCCACCGGCGCTTCGCCTTCGTCTCGCTGCCGCTGGATGAGATCAAGCTGGTCCGCAAGGCCAACGGCGTCACCGTCAACGACGTCGTCATGGCGGTGTGCGCGGGCGCCCTGCGGCGCTGGCTGGCCGCCCACGGCGGGGTGCCGAGGATGCCGCTGGCCGCCGGGGTGCCGTTCTCGCTGCGCTCGGCGGGGGAGGAGGGGCCGGGCAACCAGGTGACGATCATGTCGGCGCCGCTGGCCGTACACGTGGAAGATCCTCTCGAACGGCTGCGGCACGTCCGTGACTCGATGCAGCGGATCAAGGACAGGTTCTCGCTCGCGCCCGCGCGCTGGCTGCGGGAGTTCAGCGAGTCGATGCCCGCCGCGCTCATGGGGCTGGCCTCGCGCTCGGCGTTCGGGCTGGTGGGGCAGACGGCGCCGCCGATCAACGTGGCGATCTCGAACGTGCCCGGCCCGCAGTTCCCCCTTTACGTGTGCGGGGCGCGGCTGCTGACCCACTACCCGGTCTCGGTGATCACCGACGTGAGCGGCGGGATCAACATCACCGCCTTCTCCTACGACGGCTCGCTGGACATCGGGGTCATCACCGACCGGCAGATGGTGCCGGACCCGTGGGAGCTGACCGCCTACCTGCGGGAAGCGCTCGACGAGCTGCTCAACGCGGAATGAACCTTTCCGCATTGGGTTCTAGGTTGGGTCCATGGAGCTGAGCCAGCGGGTACTCAACCGCACCACGTTGCACCGGCAACTGCTGCTGGAGCGCGCCGGCCTGGACGCGCGGGCGGCCGTCGAACGCCTGGTCGCCGTGCAGGGCCAGGAGGCCAACGCGCCGTACATCGGGCTGTGGTCGCGCCTGGCCGCCTTCACCCAGGACGACCTCACCTCTCTGCTGTACGGCAAGCAGGTCGTGCGCGGCACCATGCTGCGCGCCACCCAGCACCTGGCCCTGTCCGACGACTACCTCTGGCTGCGGCCCCTGATGCAGGTGCCGATGAGCCGGGCCCGGCAGGCCGCGTTCGGCAAGGCCATGCCGGGCGTGGACCTGGAGGAGCTGGCCAAGCTGGCCCGCGAGCACCTGACCGGGCGGACGCTGACCCGGCCGCAGATACGCGACCTGCTGGCCGAGCGCTGGCCCGACGTCGAGCCGTTCGGGCTGGGCTGGTCGGCGCAGTCGTTGCTGCCGATCATCCACACGCCGCCCAACGGCACCTGGAACCAGGGCGGGGCCACGCCGTTCACGCTGGCGGAGGAGTGGCTGGGCCGCGCGCTGGAGTCGTCGCCGCCGGTGGAGCGTCTGGTGACGCGGTATCTGGCCGCATACGGCCCGGCGGGCGTGATGGACGTGCAGGCCTGGTCGGGCCTGACCCGGTTGAAGCCGGTGATGGAGGCGATGGACCTGGCAAAATATCGCGATATTTCCGGCAAAGTTCTCTATGACCTGCCGGGGGCGCCTTTGGTCTCCGCCGATACCCCGGCGCCGGCGCGGTTCCTGCCCTGGTTCGACAACCTCATCGTGGCCTTCGCCGACCGGCGGCGCATGATGACCGACGAGCAGCGCAGGGCCGTCTGCGTCGGCGCCGTCATCTACCCCACCTTCCTGATCGACGGAACCGTCGGTGGTATGTGGGACTTCAAGGACGGCGCCCTGGTCATGACACCCTTCTCGCCGCTGCCCTCCGCGGCCCGGGACGAACTGGCCGTGGAGGGCGCGCGCCTGCTGGCCTTCGCCGGCCACGAGGGAGGGGCCATCGAGTGGCGGCCGGGCTCATGAACGAAACCGCCGATGATGTCAAGAGCCTCAGCTGATGGAGCTTTGTTCGCCCCGGCGTTGGGTAGCGTGAAAGAGGCAGCCTCACCTCAGCATCCCCATCTAAAAATTTTAGGTCGGTCCTTATTTTAGGTTGACACCATTGCGGTGCCGACCTAAAGTTGGGCGCGTCCTAAGTTTGGAGAAGGGTCCCTCTTGCCTCTACTCACCGCGTCACCGACGAAGCCGGCCCACCGAAGCGAGGAGAGCGTCTTGTCCGAAGTAGCAGAGCTTCCCGTCCTGGACGACAGCGCCCCGGGCACCGGCGACTCGGTCAAGGCGTACCTGAAGGAGATCGGCCGCGTCCCCCTGCTCACCGCCGAGCAGGAGATCGAGCTGGCCAAGCGCATCGAGGCCGGCCTGTTCGCCCGCGAACGGCTCGACACCGAGACCGACCTCCCCCTCGACCTGCGGGCCGATCTGGAATGGGTCGCCGACGACGGCATCCGCGCCAAAGAGCGCATGCTGGAGGCCAACCTGCGCCTGGTCGTCTCCATCGCCAAGCGCTACACCGGCCGCGGCATGCTCTTCCTCGACCTCATCCAGGAGGGCAACCTCGGCCTCATCCGCACCATCGAGAAGTTCGACTACCGCCTGGGCTTCAAGTTCTCCACCTACGCCACCTGGTGGATCAAGCAGGCCATCACCCGCGCCATGGCCGACCAGGCCCGCACCATCCGGATCCCGGTGCACATGGTCGAACTGATCAACAAGGTCGCCCGGGTCCAGCGGCGCATGCAGATCGAACTCGGCCGCGAGCCCACGCCCGAAGAACTCGCCCCCGAGGTCGAGATCACGCCCGAGCGCGTGGTCGAGGTCCAGTCGTACAGCCGCGAACCCATCTCCCTGCACCTTCCGCTCGGCGAGGAGGGCGACAGCGAGTTCGGCGACCTCATCGAGGACACCGAGGCGGTCTCACCGGCCGACGCGGTCTCGTTCACGCTCATGCAGCAGCAGCTCCGGTCGCTGCTGGACGACCTGACCGAGCGCGAGGCGGGCGTCATCACCATGCGGTACGGCCTGGCCGACGGCAAGCCGATGACCCTCGACGAGATCGGCAAGGTGTACGGGGTGACCCGCGAGCGCATCCGGCAGATCGAGTCCAAGACCATGTCCAAGCTCCGCCACCCCTCCCGCGCCCTGGCCCTGCGCGACTACCTCAGCTGACCACCAACCTCCGCCCCAGCACCTCGCTCCCCGAGCCCCCTGCCGATTGATCCCCGCCCAGGACCGCCGTCCTGCGCCCGCACCCGTGTTTGCCCAGCGCCCGCCCCTGCTCAGCGCTCGAACCCCGTATCGCCGGCCGCCCAGGACCGCCGTCCTGTTCCGCGTCACCCCTGCCACGCCCGCCTGGTTCGCCCGGCCCCGTCCTGCCGACGGCTCCACTCCTCGTGAGACCTCCTTCGCGTGCCCGGATACCGGGCAGGGCCGGGCGGGGCGGGCGGAAAACGGGCTGCTTCGCAGGTGGGTGGTCGGTTAGGGTCCGTGCGGTGAGAGACCTGCGCGCGCTGCCCAAGGCGCACCTGCACGTACACCTGGAGAGCACCGTCCGCCCCGAGACCTCGGGGGAGCTCGGCGGCCCCGCCGGACGCGGCGGCCCGTTCGCCACCTTCCGCGACTTCGCCGACCACCGCGCCCAGGTCAGGCAGCGCCTGGTCAAACCCGAGCACTTCCGGCGGATCGCCAGGGAGTTCTGCGAAGACGAGGCGGCACAGGGAACCCGCTACGCGGAGGTGAGCTTCACCGCGGCCGCGCACGGCGAGCGCCTGGGCAGCCCGGACATGCCCCTGGAGTCCGTGCTGGAGGGCCTGGCCGAGGGCCGCAAGTACGGCATCGAGTGCCGGGTGATCCTCGACCACTCCCGCCGCCGCCCCGTAGAACGCCTCTGGAAAACCCTCAAACTAGCCCAAAGCCACCCCGAGGTAGTCGCCATAGGCCTGGCCGGCGACGAAGAGTACCCCCTGGCCCCCTTCACCGAGGTCATCGACGCCGCCCACGCCTCCGGCATCCGCCTGGTCCACCACGCCGGCGAATCCGCGGGCCCGGACAGCATCCGCGCGGCCCTGGGCCCCGGCCGCACCGCCCGCCTGGGCCACGGCATCCGCATCCTGGACGACCCCGCCCTGACCGCGGAGGTAGCCGCCGCCGGCATCGCGCTGGAGGTCTGCCCGAGCTCGAACGTCCTGCTCAAGCTGGTCCCCTCCCTCCCCGAACACCCCCTTCCCCGCCTCCTGGCCGCCGGCCTGACGGTCACGATCAACACCGACGGAGAGACGGAACTGGCCGCCGAGTACGAGCGCCTGAGAGAGGTTTTCGATTACGGCGACGCCGTCCTGGCCGGCCTGGCCAGAAACGCGGTGAACGCCTCCTTCGCCCCCACCGCCCTCAAACACCGCCTGAACACCGACATCACCACCTGGCTGACCACCCCGCCAGGTGCAGTCGGCGTCGTCCCCCGGGTCGGCCCGCGATGACCTCGGCACGGCGGACGCATGGCGGGCAGTCGCCCGGCGCGCACTCGCTGGTTGACCCGATGTTCCACCGCGTCTGGGGATGTTCCACTGGAGCGGCACGGGCCGGAACGCCTTCTGATCGTCAACGCCGTCCGCCAAGGACGGCATCCACGATCACAAGGAGACCTTCATGGTCACTGGCAGCAGTCTCAAACGGGGCCTGCTCAAGGTTCTGGGCATCGCCATGGCCCCCATCGCCGCTCTCGTGTTAGTCGGGGCGCAGCCCGCGTCCGCCGCGACCGTGGCCGCGCAGGCCTGCACGGGTCAGGTCCAGCAGAACGTGTGCGTGACGATCACCAGCCTCGGTTTCGGGTTCTACGAGGTCCGTCTCGGCATCGACTTCCGCATCGGCCTGGCGGGCGCCCAGCAGATCATCAACGCGCCCGGCGAGCCGTTCTCCGGAGCGCTGTTCGGCGCCGACTCCAGCCCCGAGTTCCTCCTCGGCGTCCCCGTCACCAGCGTGGGCGCGTCGGAGGAGAGCGGGCTCAGCGCCGACTTCGTGACCACCGTTCCCCGGCTCTGGCTCGATGAGGACCTCAACGACCGGGACGAGGTGTTCGGCAAGATCAGGCTTCTGGACTCTCGCTTCAACGTGATGCGCACCTTCGACACGCCGCAGATCCAGCAGTTCTTCTAACGCGCTCGCGCCGCCTGCGAAGCGGGCGGCATGGGGATGGTTGGGCCGCCGGTGGATCATCACCGGCGGCCGTCGCCCTTTCCGGGATGATCATCGCTTCTTGTGCGCCGACATCAAGGCTCAGCCGGGTCTGACCGGGTGTTTCGGCTGAGAGCGCTCTCGGGTCTAGGGTTCGGGCGCTGTGGTGCTCCTGGCGGTGTAACGGAAGGTGCAGGTCCCCATGACCAGGCTCAAGCCCACCATCGAGGACGTCGCGCGGCACCACCGATCTCGCCTTCAGCCCCGACGGGCGCACCCTCGTCTCGGCGAGCGGCGACCGCAGTGTGCGCCTGTGGGACGTGGCGGCCCAGCGCCAGCTCGGCCCTCCTGTCACGGAGCACGTCGGACCCGTGATCGCCCTCGCCCTCAGCTCCGACGGCCAGAAGCTGGCCGGCGCCGACGACGCCGGCCAGGTCCGCATGTGGCGCCTGCGCCTGCCCAGCGACCCGCGCGCGGAGGTGTGCGCGACCGTCTCCTCCCGCGCTCTGACGGCGGCCGAGTGGGCGCGGTACGTCCCCGGCGAACCGTACAGGCCGCCCTGTTGACGCGAGCCCCGCCACATGGCGATTACATAGTGTAATGCTAATGTCGCTTATTGTGACCGAAGAGAGATCTGTCGAGATCGTATGGCCCACCCTGGGCATCACCGTCTCCGCGACGCTGGACGACCGCAACGCCGCCCTGGCCGATGCCCTGTGGCAGGCGCTTCCCTACAGGAGCCTTCAGGGCCACGCCCTGGTGGCGGGTCATCATCTCTACCATGTGGCCCCCGTCCATTCCTTGCTGCACCTGCCCGCGGCCCAACGCGTCGACCGGCGGACCGTGCCCGACGGCACGGTCTTCTGCTCGCGGTTGCAGCACCTGGGCATCAAGTACGGCCCGCTGACCGAGCCGATGCCCGCCACCCCCATCGGACAGGTCGTCCCCGACGACGTGGACAGCCTGATGGAGGCCGGCAGGGCGATCTGGGAGTCGGTCTACTCCACCAAGAAGCCGATCGTCGCCGAGGTACGCCGCGCCGGCCGGACGAGCGGTCACAGCCTGGCCCGGATGAAGGCCACGGACCCGGCGGCCGACGCGCTGATCTCCGACGTACACGCGGAAACCTCGCGAATCTGGCTGGAGGCTCCAAGGGAGCTGACCGAACTGCACGAGGGCCGCATCGCCTCGGGCGCCGGCAGCTACGGCACCGTGGTAACGACGATGCTGTTCGTCAACGGCGAGACCCGGCCGCTGGGCTACAGCACCTACGGCGGCCTGGTCCGCGCCACCGTCGAGGGCATGCCGTTGGAGGCGCTGCGGCACATGGCGCGCGTCCTGGCAGGTACCCCGGCGGAGTTCCTCGGCTACTGCGGCCTGGACACGCTGAACGCCTTCACCGTCCGGCTCATGGCCCTGCTGGATCGGATCGACTCCCGGGACGACTTCCTCGCGGTCATGGCGCACATGGCGCTGTACGTCAACTGCCTGGGCGGCTGGAACCTGCACCTGTTCCCCTGGGACCTCGACACCTGCCTGCGCGAGTTCAGGGGCTGGGCGTGACCCGAGCCCAGGACCGGGCGCGGGTCGTGGTGGCCGGAGGCGGCGTGATCGGCCTGTCGGTCGCGGTTCATCTGGCGGAGGCGGGCGTGCCGACCATGCTGCTGGAGCGCGGCCGGCTGGGATCGGGCGCGTCCAAGGCGACCGCGGACGTGCTGCGCGGCTACTTCGCCGGCAACCCGGTCAGCTCGGCGATGGCGACAAGGAGCCTGGCGGCCTATCGGGCCTTCGCCGAGCGCACGGGCACCGCCCTGCCGCTGCGCCAGGTCGGCTATCTCGTGCTGTTCAGCGAACCCGCGCAGGTCGCGGCGTTCGAGGCCGAACTGCCCGCCCAGCGGGCGGCCGGCGTGGACATCGAACTGATCAGTGAAGCGCGGGCCCGGCGGCGCAACCCGCTGATCGGTGACATCCCGCTGTGCGCGGCCGCCTGGTCGCCGCAGGCGTACATCAGCGACACCCCGGCGATCGTCGAGGGCTTCGCCGGAGCGGCCAGGCAAGCGGGAGTGGTGATCCGCACGGACTGCGCCGTCACCTCGGTCGACACCGGAACCGGCCGGATCGAGACCACCGCCGGCGCCATCACGGCCGAGACCGTCGTGTGCGCAGCGGGCGCCTGGTCCGCGCCGATCGCCCGCTGCGCCGGCGTCGATCTGCCCCTGGGCGAGCCGGTCGTGCAGGAGCTGCTGTCCACCGAGGCGTTGCCGCCGGTGCCGGAGATCCCGGTGACCCTGCACGCCGCCAGCGGCCTGCTGGTACGGCTGCGCGGAGATCGGCTCCTGATCGGCATGGGCCACCCCGGCCGGGACCGGGAGGCCTGGCGCGATCGCGTCGCGGCCCGGCTGGCCGAGATCTACCCGAGCCTGGCCGGAGCCGCGCTGCACACCGCCGTGACCGGCACCCGTGACGCCAGCCCCGACCGCACCCCGTTCATCGGCTGCGTGAGATCCGCATCCGGCAGGCCGGCGTTCCTGTACGCGGCCGGATTCTCCGGTCACGGCCTGTGCGTGGCGCCCGCCGCCGGCGAACTGGTCGCCGGCCTGTACCTGGGCCGCGAGGCGGGCCGCGAGGCGGGCTTCGACTCCCACCGGCTCGCGGCGACGCCGGAAAGGGTCTGACGCCCGTGGACACCTCCACCCGTCACACGATCGATCCGGCGTGCCGCGACTGGCACGCCCACGGCGATCGGCTACGGCAGGCGGGGCCGCTCGTCGCGGTGGAGGTGGAGGGGGTGCGCGCGTGGGCGGCCGCCCGATTCGCCACCCTGCAGGCGGTGCTCGCCCATCCTGATCTGTCGCGCGACATCCGGCACTGGGATCCGCAGGCGCGCGCCGGCCTCTGCCCGCGCACGTCGGTGGCCAAGCTCGTCCTCGACACCTCCGTGCTGAACGCCGAAGGACAGGCGCACCGCAGGCTGCGCGGCCCCCTGGTCAAGGCGTTCTCCGCCCGCCGGATAGGCCGGCTGCGCCCGAGCATCGAGGCCATCACGGCCGGCCTGATCGATCGGCTGGCCCGGCGTCCGCCGGGCCCGGTGGACGTGCGCCGGGAGTTCGCCTACCCGCTGCCGAGCGAGGTCATCTCGCAGCTGATGGGCATCCCGCCGGAGCTGCGTCCCCGGCTCCACGAACTGAACCGCGTGCTGGCCAGGGTCGGCGCCGGCCCTCAGGACACCGGCGCGGCCCGCACCGCCCTGCGGCGGATGCTGGCGGAGGTCATCGCCCTGCGCCACCGGGAACCCGGCGACGACCTGATCAGCGCGCTGATGGCGATCCACGTCGATGACGGTGTCGCCTTCACCGCGATCGAGCTGGCGGACACGGTCGAGTTGTTGTTCATCGCGGGGCACGTGACGACGGTCAGCCTCATCACCAACGCCGTGCGCGCCCTGCTGGCCGCGCCCGAACAGCTCGCGCTCGTCACCTCCGGGACGCTGCCGTGGAGCGCCGTGGTGGAGGAAGCCCTGCGCTGGGATTCGCCGCTGGCCCACTTTCCGATGCGCTACGCCGTACGAGATGTGGAAATCGACGGAGTCACGGTACGGCGGGGCGAGGCGGTGCTGGCGTCGTTCGCCGCGGCGGGCCGCGATCCCGAGCACTACGGCGAGCGGGCCGGGCACTTCGTCCTGTCCGGTTCCGCGCCCGGTCACCTGTCGTTCGGCCACGGCCCGCACTTCTGCCTGGGCGCCACGTTGGGCCGGCTGGAGGCCGAGGTGGCGTTGAGCGCCCTGTTCACCGCGTTCCCGCAGCTGGCGGCCGCCGTACCACCCGGCGAGGTGCAGCCCGTGGGCTCGATCGTGGGCAACAGCGCACGGACCTTTCCGGTGCTGCTCGGACCGAGAGCACGATGAGCACCGGTTACGTCCGGCTCGTCCTCGACGGGTTGCGCTCGGCGGGACCGCGCGAGGTGCTGGTCCACGGGCGGCGGCGGGTGACGGGCGACCAGGCGCTGGCCATGGCGGCGGGCGCGGCCCAGGCGCTCACGGACCGCGGCGTCCGGGCCGGACAAACGATCGCCTGCCTGTACGGCGAGCGGATCGAATCACTGCTGAGCCCGCTGGTCGCCGGTATCCTCGGCTGCCGCTTCGTCCCCGTGTGGCAGGGTCTGCCGGAAGCGGTCGCCGCCAGAGTCATGCGTGAGCTGAACGCGTCGGCCCTGCTGTACGACCCGGCGCGAACCCAGGACCTGGCCGCATCGCAGGCCCGCTACCCGGTGACCGTCATCGCCCGGCTGGACACCCTGTTCGCCAACCCGCAGGCCCCAATGCTCGCCGTCCCCGATCCCCGGGACCCGGACGACATCGCCACGGTGAACTACAGCAGCGGCACCACGAGCGAGTGCCGAGTGGCCGTCTACAGTCACCGCATCCAGCACGCCCACCTGACCGCCGCACGCGCGCTCTTCGGGGACGGGCCCCGGCGCGTCCTGGTCTCACCTCACCTGCGCTACACCGGCCTGCTCTACCAGATGTGGACGCTGGCGGGCGGCGGCACCGTGATCATGGAGCCTGAGTGGCAGCCTGGCTCGCTCGCCGAGGTGATCCGCCGCGAGCGGGTCAGCCACCTGATGGCCGGCCGCCCATCTGACCTGTATCCCCTGGTCGACCACCTGAAGACCAGCCGGACCGCGGGGGAGCACCTGCGAATGCTCGTGTACGGCGGCGCGGCGGCGGTGCCCGCCCGCATCGCCCAAGCGGTCGAGCGCCTGGGCCCCCGGCTCGTGCAGACCTACGGATCGACCGAGGCGGGGTTCATCACCGGCCTCGCCTCCGGCGACCACGCACGGCCCGAGTTGCTCGCCTCGGTCGGCCGCGCCGTACCCGGAGCCGAACTGTGTGTACGCGACGCCGACGGCGTCGATCTCGCGGCCGGGGAGGTCGGTGAGGTCTGGGTGCGATCCCCGCAGCTCATGCGGGGCTATCTCGGCGACCGGCGACGCACCGGCCAGGTCCTGCGCGACGGCTGGCTACGCACGGGCGACCTCGGCCGTCTGGACGACGGTTACCTGTTCCTGCTCGACCGGACGGCCGATCGCCTGGCGCCCGGCCTCTACTCCCACCCCATCGAACAGCTCCTGACCAGCCACCCGGCCGTCCTCGACGCGGCCGTCTTCGCCCTGCCGGACCAGACCGACCCGATCATCGCGGGCGCGATCGTCGCCAGACCGGGACACCAGGTCGACCCGGAAGCGCTGCGAGCGCTGGTCCGCACCGCCCTGGGCGCCCAGTGCGAGCCTCGCCACCTGTGGCTGCTCGACGAACTGCCCCGCACCCCGGCGGGCAAGCCCGACAAGGCGACCCTGCGCACCCGCTTCCTGACCGCCCCCTCTGACCTCTAGGCCTGATCGCGGCCGTCACCGCGCGCGGCCAGTCCGGCCAGAATGCGGTCCAAGCCGAACTGGAAGTCCTCAGCGGTGTAGCCGATCGAGCCGGTGTTGGCCTGATCGGCGAAGAGACGGCAGAACATGGGATACCGATCCGGCGTCATGACGCTCCCGAGGAACCGGAAGTAGTCGTCACCGCCGTCGGCGATGACCGGGTCCAGGGTGAGGCGGGCCTGCTCGCGGACGTAGCCGGAGATGAGGGTGACGGCGCGGAGCTGGTCGTGCGGGCTCAGGGTGGTCCCGGACAGGGCCCGGAGCATGCGTTCTCCCCAGGACAGTTCGTTCGGCGTGCTGGGCGGGCCCGTGGTGGGCACCTGCAGGACCCATGGATGCCGCCGGTAGAGGTCGTAGATCTGCCAGGCGATGCCCGCCAGGGACTCGCGCCAGCGTCCGGGGTCGGGCGGCGGCAGGTCGGGGGGTGGTGCGGCGGCGGCGTCCCGCATCACCACCACGAGGTCGTCCTTGGAGCGGACGTGCCGGTACAACGAGGTCGTCGCCGCGCCGAGGGCGGTGGCGACCCGGGCCAGCGACACCGCGGCGAGTCCGTCGCTGTCGGCGATGTCGATCGCGGCGGTGACGACCCGGTTCAGAGTGAGCGCCGGGCGTGGGCCGGGCTTGAGTCCGTCGTGTGTGTGGGCGGCGTCGTTGGCGGCGCGCCAGGCCAGTTCGATGCCCGCCGGCGTGGGTGTCCTGTGCTGCTCGCCCATCGCGGCCTTTCTCCCCGTGCTGCGCTGTCTCACCGCGAGTCTATAGTGGCGTATGTTGTTCGCCATTATGGCGAACGTCATTCGCCGCTGACCGGGACGGGGCAGGACATGACGAAGAGGACATCGGTGGCGTCGTTAGGGATCGGGGCAGGCGCCGGCTTCGCCGCCCTGGCGCTCGTCTACCTGGTGGTGCTTACCGTGATGATGGCGCGCGGGCTGCCGTTTCCGCCCCGGGAGCCCTTCGCCACCACCTTCCACGTGATCATGATGCTCGCGGTCCTCGTCATGGTGCCGCTGTGGTGCGCCATCCACCTCGCCACCCCGGCGAACAAGCAGGCGTACACGCTCGTCTCGCTGGTGTTCATCGTCATGCACGCCGTGGTCGTCTGCGCCAACCGGTTCCTGGCGCTGACGATGGTCAGGCAGAGCCCCGGTCTGGGCCGGACGGCGGGCCTGGAATGGTTCCAGCCCTATGGCTGGCCGTCTCTGACGTTCGCCTTCGAGATACTCGGCTGGGGAGTGTTCTTCTCCCTCGCCTGCCTGTTCCTGGTCCCGGCCTTCAGGCTCGAACGCCGTATCGCCACGACCTTCGCGGCCATGGGCGTCCTCAGCCTGGGCGGCGCCCTCGGGCTCCTCGTCAACTCCACCGCGCTCATGGGCGCGATCGCACCCCTGGCATGGGGACTCGGACCCGCCGTCGCCGCCGTCCTGGTCATGATCTGGCTGCGAGCCCAGTCGCACGATCCCGGCGCGACGTAGGCGGGAGACGCCCTTCGCCGAGGTCATCGAGGCGGCTCGCCGTGGCTCCAGGCCGGCGGGGGTTCCCGGAGCTACTTTGGGGCTTCGGGGTCATGTCCGGGAGAAGACCCCCAGGCCAGGGAGACCGGGATGACCGCCTCGTACGAGACCATCGACACCAGGCAGGACGGCGACGTCCTTTCCGCCACGTTCCACGCGCCGCCGATGAACCTGATCGGTCCCGAGGTCGTGCGGGACCTGGTCGCCCTGATCCGCGAACTGTCCCACCCGGCCGCCCCACGCGTGGTGATCTTCGAGAGCGCGGACGCCGACTTCTTCTTCCCGCACGTCGACATGACGAAAGTCCCCGAATACACCGCTGAGGCGGCGAAGGCCGGAGGTCCCGGCGACGCCTCCCTGGGCATGCTGTTCCGCAAGGTGAGCGAGCTGCCGGTCGTCACGATCGCCAAGCTGCGCGGCCGTGCTCGGGGAGCCGGCAGCGAGTTCGTCCTCGCCTGCGACATGCGCTTCGCCTCCCGCGAGAACGCCGTCCTGGGCCAGCCGGAAGTGGGAATCGGAACACCTCCCGGCGCGGGCGCCCTTCAGCACCTCACCCGCCTGATGGGCCGGGGCAGAGCGCTCGAAGCGGTGCTGACCTCGGCGGACTTCGACGCCGACCTCGCCGAACGCTATGGATGGGTCAACCGCGCGGTCCCTGACGCCGAACTGGACGAGTTCGTGGCCGCCATCGCCGCACGGATGAGCCGCTTCCCCCGCGACGCGCTGATCGCGGCCAAGTCGGCCATCAACGCCATCAGCCTGCCGGCTCCCGCCGAGGTACGCGCGGACGCCGCGCTCTTTCAGCAGCTCGTCCGCGGCCAGGAAGTTCAGCGACGTACGGCTGAGCTGTTCAAGCGGGGCTTCCAGACCCGTGGTGCCACCGAACTCGGCCTCGGCGAGGCCCTGGGCGACTTGGGCGCCGCCGACTGATGACGTCTGCTCACCCCTGGTCGGCGAGTGCGCTCCGGAGTTCCCTGCGCGAGGTGATGCCGAGCTTGGCGAAGACCTTGCGCAGGTGCCATTCGACGGTACGGGCGCTGAGGTACAGCTCGGCGCCGATCTCGGGGTTGGTGCGGCCGTCCTTGGCCAGGCGGGCGATGTGCTCCTCCTGCGGGGTGAGCTCGACGACGGTGCCGGCGGTGCGTTTGCGCACCTTCTCGCCGGTCGCCAGCAGCTCGTGCCTGGCCCGTTCGGCGAACCCGTCGGCGCCCATGGCGGTGAACTCCTCGAACGCCTGCTTCAGCTGGCCTCGGGCGTCGGTCCGGCGGCGTTGGCGGCGCAGCCACTCGCCGTACACCAGCCGGGTCCGGGCCAGCTCGAACCTCAGCCGGGTCCGGCCGAGGCGGTCGACGGCTTCGGCATAGGACCTGTCGGCCTGCTCTCCGTCGCTGAGGAGTGCTTGGGATCGGGCTTGCAGGCCGAGGGCCCACTCCTGGTCGGAGCCCTCGGTGCGGGCGGCGAGCCGTACGAGGGCGGTCTCGGCGGTCGCGGTCGCGCCGCCGCGTACGGCGGCCTCGACCAGATCGGGCAGCGCCTGGGCGGTGAACGGGCCGAGGTCGCCGGTCGCGGCCCGTCCGGCCGCGGCCGCCGCCTCGGCGTAGTGACCGAGGCCCAGGTGGAGCAGCGCGGTGGCCCGGTCGGTGAAGTACAGGCCGAGCCCCTCGCCGCGCGCGGTGGCTTCCGCGGCCGCCTCGGTGAGCAGCGGCAGCGCCTGCTCCGCGTGGCCCTGGTAGGCGAGCAGGAACAGGTCTCCGTAGGACGCCCTGCGCGTGCCGGTGGCCTCCTTGACCGCCGACTCCTCCATGCCCAGCTCGCGGGCGTGCTCCACGTCGCCGCGCCACAGCGCGATGACCCGGCGGACGTTCAGCGCGTTGGCGAGCGGGGCCAGGGCGCCGCCGGCGCGGGCCAGTTCGACGTGCCGGGCGTTCGCCGCCTCCCAGCGGTCGTAGTCCCACAGCGACAACGCCGCGTTGGCGACCAGCACGCCGCAGTGCAACCACAGGTCGGTCGGCACCTCGCCGTCGAGGAACTCTGTTACGGCCTCGCCCAGCATCGGACGTGCCGCCGTGGTTCCGCCGGTGATGAGCACCGCCAGGCCGTCCAGCAGATGATCGGCTGCGGTGGCCGCGCCGGGCGCCGGAGGCGCTTCACAGGCGGCTGCGGAGACGGCGGCCAGGTCGCTGCCGGGATGCGCCAGCCGTCCGGCGACGAGGGCCGCTCCCCACGCGTCGAGAAAGGTGTGCCGGGCCAGCCGCCCGTCCAGGGGCTGAAGCCGGCGGGCGGCGCGCAGCAGCGCCGCGGGCGCTTCCCGGCCGGAGCGGGCGGCGCGGTCGGTGAGCCCGCGTATCAGCTCGATCCGGGCGCCTTGCAGGTCGTCGACCGGGAGGGCTTCGGCTCTGGCGAGCAGAGCCAGCGCCAATGCGAAGTCGCCCGCGTCGAGGCCGGCCCGGGCCGCGGCCAGCGTCCGCTCGATCTGGAGCCCGGGGTCGACGGTCAGCTCGGCGGAACGACGGAGCAGCGCCGCGCCCGCCGCGACGCCGCCGCGCGACTCCGCGCCCTGCGCGGCGTCGGCGAGTTCGGCCGCGAGCCGGTCGTCGGGACCGTCCGCGGCCGCGGCCAGATGCCAGACCCGCCGTTGCCGGTCGCTCTCGGACTCAAGGGCGTCGGCGAGCGCACGATGTACGGCACGGCGCTCCTCGGCAGCGCCCGCGGCATAGGCGGCCGAGCGCATCAAAGGATGCCGGAACCGCACACTCCGCCCGATCTCGACGAGCTGCGCTTCCTCCGCCGGGGCCGCCACGTGCGGGCCGAGGCCGAGCCCCTGCGCGGCCCGCCAGAGCAGGGTGGCGTCGCCGGTGGGGTCGGCCGAGGCCAGCAGGAGCAGCCGCCGCGTGGGCTCGGGCAGGGCCCGGACGCGCCGCTCGTACCGGTCCCGCAGGGCGTCGGCGCCGGCCGCAGGCAGGGCGAAGCCGCCGAGCAGCTCGGCCCGGCCGCTGCGCGACAGCTCCAGCAGCGCGAGCGGGTTGCCGCGGGTCTCGGAGACGATGCGGTCGAGCACGCGGCTGTCGAGCCGGCCCGGATTGGCCGCGGTCACAAGTGCCCGCGCGTCGGAGTCGTCGAGACCCTCCACGGCCAAGGACGGGAGGCCGGTCAGCAGGGTGTCCGGAGCGGGCTCCCGTACGGCGAACAGCAACAGCACCGATTCGCCGAGCAGACGCCGGGCGACGAACCCGAGCACCTGCCCGGTGGCGACGTCGAGCCACTGGGCGTCGTCGATGAGGCAGACGAGCGGTCGCTCCGAGGCTGCCTCGGCGAGCAGGCTCAGCACCGCCAGGCCGAGGACGAGCCTGTCGGGCGCCGATCCGGCGGCGTGCCCGAACGTGACGTTCAGCGCGTGCCGCTGGGGCGCCGGCAGCACGCCGGCCGAGGCGAGCATCGGGGCGCAGAGCTGGTGGAGGGCGGCGAACGGTAGCTCCAGCTCGGACTCGACGCCGGTGAGGCGGGCGATCCGGCAGCGGGTGGCCTGACCCTCGGCGTACCGCAGCAGCGTGGACTTGCCCACACCGGCTTCGCCGCGCAGCACGAGCACCGCGCTTCCGCCGCCTCTGACGTGCCGCAGCGCCTGGTCCAGGCGGTCACGCTCATGTCGGCGTCCTCGCAGGACCGGCGCTGCTGCCACGTCTCGATTCTAGGCCGGTGACGTGATCTCGGCTCATTTCGGCAGGTCGTCACCGTGGTGCTCGGCGACCATGTAGGCCGCGTACCAATCCGGCCAGTTCTCGTCGAACGCGCCGCCGTTGCGGGCCTCGTGCTCGCCGTGCGCCGCCGCCGCCCTTCTGAGCGCGCCGACCAGGTCGTTCACCGACGCGTACTCGGTGACGGTGGAGTCGACGCGGCCGGGCAGCCGGTGCGTGACCTCCTGGATCAGGTACGCGTTGCCGTCCAGGTCGCGGAAGGTCGCGAACGACCCGTAGCTGGCACGATCGGTGGCCGGCCCGCCGGCCTGACCGTCGGGCACGCGGCCGAACTGCGCTCCCGGGGCTTCGGGGTGGAAGACGCCGCCCACGTCGGCGCCGAGGGCCGCGAGCTGGTCGCGGGCCGCGGCGATGTCGGAGACGACCAGATAGATGCCTTCGGCGGTGCCGGGCCGCTGGTTGGTGATCCGGGTTCCGAACTGGATGGATGCGGGTGATCCCGGGGGTGTCACCTGGACGACGCGGAAGCCGTTGTCGAAGGCGAAATCGGCGTCGAGGCGCCAGCCCAGGTCCTGGTAGAACTTCTTCGAGCGGTCGACGTCGGAGACCGGGATCACGATGGCTTCGAGCTTCAGGTCCGCCTGGGCGGGTGTGGTGCTGGTCATGGTTCTCACCTTTCGATGGTTGCGGCGGGTTTCGCCGCTGTTGTCAGCTTCGTCCTGCGGCCATGTCGTCGCACCAGGGAGACACCCTGGTCCCGTCGCCGAGGCTCAGCCGATGGCCTGCCGCCAGGCTGGATCGAGCGCGATCCGCCGGAGTTGGTCGAGGCTGAGGGCCGGTGTGCCGCGGCCGGCGGGAAGGCGGTACGCGGCCGCGTTGATCGCCGAGATCACGACCCGCAGGCCGTCCGCGCCGAGCGTGTCGACGGTCCATTCGATCGTGCCGGGGCCGCCGCGCGGGGCGGGACCCTGTCGCGTGCTGACCCGGGTGCCGCCGGGCAGGGTGACGGCCTTCTGGAACACCTGCGTCATGGCCGCGTCGCCGGGCTTCCACTGCTGGACGTTCACCGCGACCAGGCTCTTGCCGTGGCCGTCGTCGACCGCGAGGTGGCCGAAGCCGTCCGCGCCGCCCGGTTGCCCGGCGCGCACGCCTTCCGGGAGCAGCCGCTCGACGATGCGAGTGATCCGCGGTGCCGTCAGCCTGGCGACCGACCCGGTCCGGGGGAGGGCGGGCGGTGCGGGCATCGCCGCGAGAACCGGATGCCACACGGGAGAGGTCGCCACCGCGGCGAGGTGCTCGTGCGTCAGCGGAAGAGCGCGACGACCGGCCTCCGACACGAAGACCTGCCGGCCGTCCCGGTAGGTGAGCAGGGCGCTGAGGAGTACGCCGCCTGCCGGGTCGTCCTCGTCGCTCGGAGAGCGGTCCAGCACGAGCCGGGCCCCGCCGGGCAGGAAGGTCTGGCCGCACCGGCTGTGGGGGTGGTAGGCGGTGTCGGGGCACTGCGCGTACTGGAGGGGAACGGGGACGGGCCACCGGTTCAGCTTCACCGCCACCTTCGCCGTGCTCCCGCCCGCCTCGAAGAACACCTGCGCTGAGGGCGCCGGACCGGGCCCGGCGCTCAGTCCCCGCCCCTGCCGGCCGGAGAACTTTCCCGGCGGAAGCTGGAGCTGGAGCAGCCGCACCATCTGCTCGGCGGACACGCCCGCTGAGGGGGACGCCGCCGGCCGGGCGGACGCGCAGCCGGCGATGGTGAGGACGAGCAGGACGATCGAGGCGAAGGACCGGACTGTTCCGCGCGGCTCGCCTGGCATGGCGCCTCCGTTCATCAGTGCGGGGGTGGCGGGGCGGCCACCCCCGCGCCCAAGGGGGTCAGGCTCCGGGGTAGGAGATCGCGCTGATGGAGTTGTTGTAGGGGTAGTCGAGCGCGTTCCAGACGGAGTTCGGCGCGAAGTAGCCGTAGGTGCCCTGGAAGTTGACGTTGGTCCAGGCCTCGATGGCGACCGAGTTCGTCTTGATGGAGGAGATGGCGTCGTTGTAGCCCCAGGCGCCCAGGTCGGGGACCCTGGGTGGGTTGGTGTTGGTGCCGGTCATGCAGTCCCGGGTGATGGTCCAGAGGTTCCAGTCGTCGCACAGCTTCCACGTGCCGGTGGCCGCGGCGGCGGGGCCGGCTACGGCGCCGGTGATCCCGATGCCCAGGACCAGGCTCGTGGCGGTCGCGATCAGGGTCTTGTGGAGACGTCGCATGGGGATTCCCTCCTTGGGGTTCCTCCGTCCCTGTGACGGAGGTTGTGTGGATGCGCTGGATGTGTTCACGATCGCCCGCCGACGCCTCGCCTCGCGCCCGTGACAACCCCTGGCCACCCACTGGCCCTACCCGGGGCGTCCCCGGGGCCGGGTGAACGAGCCGAGGTCAGGCCGTCGCGGGCTCGATGGCCCGCAGCGCTCGCGCGAGTTCCTTGCGCGAGGCGATGTTCAGCTTGGTGAAGACCTTGCGCAGGTGCCATTCGACGGTGCGGTGGCTCAGGAACACCCGTGCGGCGATCTCCGGGTTGGTGTGCCCCTCGCGGGCCAGCTGCGCGATCTGCGCTTCCTGCGGGGTGAGCTCCACGCCCGGGTCACCGGTCCGCTTGTGCACGGTTTCCCCGGTCGCCAGCAGCTCCCGCTCGGCGCGCCGGGCGAACGCGTCAGCGCCCATGGCGTCGAACGCGTGGAAGGCGCCCTTGAGCTGGACTCGTGCGTCGACGCGCCGGTTCTGCCTGCGCAGCCACTCGCCGTAGATCAGCTGAGCCCTGGCACGGTGTACGGCGACGCGGGATCGGGCCAGGTGCTCGATCGCCTCCCGATACAGCTCCTCGGCCTCCCCGCCGTCGCTCAGCAGCGCCCGGGACCGGGCTTCGATGCCGCGTGCCCAGGGCGCGTCGCTGGTCGCCGAACGCTCCGCCAGCTGCTCGAAAGCCTGGTGCGCCGTGGCCGTGTCGCCGGCCCGGACAGCCGCCTCGATCAGCTCGGGCAGCACCCACACGGTGAAGCCGATGCCCTCCGGCTCGTAGGCCCGCCGGGCGGCCTCGGCGGCCGCGCCGTACTCGCCAAAGCCCAGATACAGCGTCGCGGCGGCCCACTCGGCGGCCTCCACCGCGAACCCCTCACCGCGTGCCGTCGCGTCGGCGAGGATACGCTCGCGCATGCCGAGCGTTCGATCGCGGTCACCTCGCCAGGCGGCGAGCAGGATGGAGAAGTCGGCGACGGCGACGTTGCGGGTGGCGCGGGTGATCGAATCCGCCTCCTGGAGCAGTTGGTGGGCGAGGTCGAAGCGCCCGTCGAACAGCTGGTGGGCGGCGGAGTAGTTCAGCGCGAAGGGCAGGACCGTGAGCATGCCGCGCTCGCGGGCCACCTCGGCCAGGCCGCCGGCCATCGCCGCGCAGGCCCCGTCGTCCCAGACGTCCATGGCCAGCTGGCAGGCCAGCCAGCACCAGGCGATGTTGTCACGGCGCAGTCCTTCGCGCTGGAAGGTCTCCAGCGCCCGCGCCACCTGGCTGTGCCCTTGCGTGCCCCTGGTGACGAGCACCTGGAGAAACTGGTCGACGGCCCGCACGGGATGCTCGCCGGCCTGGGCCAGAGCGGCCTTCGCGGCCGCCGGCACACCGCCGGGCCGGCCGAAGCGGCCGCTGCGCATCAGCGCCCACATGGCTTCCAGATGCGTCTCGCGGGCCAGTTCCGGATCGACCGGCTCCAGCTGCCTGGCCGCCGCGCTGAGCAGGGCCGGCGTGTCGCCGCCCCGGGTGCGCGCGAAGGCGACGTGGGCGCGTACGCGCGCCAGCCGGGCCCGATCGGCCGCCTCCAGCGGGGCGATCGCCGCCAGGGCGAGCAGCGCCTCGGCCGCGCCGAGCGCGCCCGCGTCCAGCTTGGCCTGCGCGGCGGCCAGGGCCCGCGCGCCCCGCCGCCGCGGGTCGGGTGTCAGCTCGGCCGCCCGTTCCAGGAAGGCTGCCGCCGTCTCGGTCCCGGCCCTGGCCTGCGCGTGGGCGGCGCGGCTCGCCAGCTCGGCCGCGACGTCCTCCTGCGGCGTCGCCGTGGCGTGGGCCCGGTGCCAGGCGCGGCGATCCGGGTCGGCCTCGGGATCGGTGGCCTCGGCCAGCGCCGCGTGCCCACCGCGGCGTACGCGCGCCGGCGCGGCCCGGTACGCCGCGGTCCTGACCAGCGGATGCCGGAAGGCGACCCGTGAGCCGAGATCGATCAGACCTGCCGACTCGGCGGGCTCGGCAGCGCCGATGGCGATGCCGAGCAGCTCCAGCGCACGCATCAGCACCAGCATGTCGCCGGCCGGTTCGGCGGCCGCGGCGAACAGCAACAAGCGGGTGTCGTCGGGCAGCGCCTCGATACGACGCACGAAGCTCTGCTCGATGCGCCCGGACAGGGCACGGGCATCGGGCAGGCCGAACCCACCGGCCAGCTCCGCCGGCGTCATCGCGGCGGGGAGTTCGAGCAGGGCAAGGGGGTTGCCCCGGGTCTCGGCCACGACCCGGTCGCGCACCTGCTCATCCAGCCCGCCCGGGATGACCGAGCTCAGCAACCGGCGGGCGTCGTGATCGCCGAGGCCTCCCACGGGCAGAGCGGGCAGCCCGTCGAGGTCGGTGCCGCCGCCCGGCTCGCGTACGGCAAACAGCATCGCCATCCGTTCAGCGGCCAGGCGCCGGGCGACGAAGGCGAGGATCTGCGCGGAGACCGCGTCCAGCCACTGCGCGTCGTCGACGACGACCAGCAAGGGACGCCGCTCGGCCAGCTCGCTCAGCAGGGCGAGAACGGCGAGGCCGACAAGGAACCGGTCGGCCGCCGGTCCCTCCCGCAGCCCCAACGTGGTCTGGAGGGCATCGCGCTGCGGGCCGGGCAGCCGCCGGGCCTCCTCGACCAGCGCCGGGCCGAGGAGCCGCTGCAGACCGGCGCCCATCAGCTCCGACTCCGACTCCACGCCTGCCACCCGAGCGAGGCGGAAGGCCGGGGCGCGGGCGGCCGCGTACTCCAGCAGAGCCGTCTTGCCCACACCCGTCTCGCCCCGCACGACCAGGACCGACCCCTGTCCTTCGCGAGCGGATTCGAGCACCGCGTCGACGGCGGCGCACTCGGCCTGACGGCCGAGCAGCGGTGTCCCGGTGCCAGAGCTGCCGGTCATCACTGCAGTATGAACGCGCCCGGCGCTGACGAACACACCTCGGGTGACGCGATGGGCGAGCCGGGATCGTCAACCACCGCCCTTCATGTGCTCACCTCGCCCGCGTGGAGGAGACACATGGAGCACCTCAAGGCCGTTCTGGCCATGTCCCGGCAGGCATCCGGCCGATTCTTCGACGCTCCGCGCGGCTCCGGCAGGTGGTGAAGGTCGACACCGACCACGTTCTAGCCTTGCCACATGGACGAGGACGTGTTGCTGGAACGGGCCCGCGCGGGTGACGAGGGGGCGTTCGAACGTCTGGTCCTGGCCTACCGGGGTGAGCTGGCCGCGCACTGCTACCGGATGCTCGGCTCGCCGCACGACGCCGAGGACGCGGTGCAGGAGACGCTGCTCAACGCCTGGCGCGGGCTGGCCGGGTTCGAGGGGCGGAGCTCGTTGCGTACCTGGCTCTATCGGATCAGCACCAACACCTGCCTGCGGCTGAGCGGCAAGCGGGGGCCTCGGGTCATGTCGCCGGATCGGGGGCCGGCGCTCGGGCGTACCGACGATCTCGGGACGTTCGTGGGCGGACCGGTGTGGATGGAGCCGTGGCCGGACGACCTGGTGTCCGACGAACCGGGACCGGCGGCCAGCTATCTGCGCAGGGAGGGCGTCGAGCTGGCGTTCGTGGCGGCGCTGCAGCGCTTGCCGGGTACGCAGCGGGCGGTGCTCATCCTGCGGGAGGTGCTGGGGTTCTCCGCGGCCGAGGTCGCCGGCCTGCTGGACACGTCGGTGGCTTCGGTCAACAGCGCGCTGCAGCGGGCGGGGCGGACCATGCGGGCGCCTGCTACTACCCAGCGTGAGGAGCTTGGCGCGCTCGGTGCTGGTGGCCGGGGTGAGCTGGTGGCGTTGTTCATGGCCGCGTGGGAGCGAGCGGACGTGGACGGGCTCGTGGCGCTGCTCGCGGACGACGCACGCTTCACGATGCCGCCGCTGCCCGCCTGGTTCGACGGGCGGGAGGACGTCCGCCGCTTCCTGGTGGAGCGTGTGTTCGCGTTCGAGTGGAGGCTGCGCCCGATCGGGGCCAACGGTCAGCTCGGCTTCGCCTGTTATCAGCGGACGCCCGGCGGCCAGGTGTTCCTATTGGCCGCGATCATCGTGCTGAGCCTGAGGGACGGGAAGATCGTGGAGATTGCCGGGTTCCTCGATGCTCAGCTGCATGACGTTTTCGGACTTTCGCCGGAAATTTCGCCCGAGGAGCGATGAGTTCGCGGCGGCTCTCGTCTCTGCACTCCTGACAACCGACAAACGGGAGAGCACCATGCGCAAAGTCGTCGTGACCAACATCGTCACCCCGGACGGTTACTTCGAAGGGCCCGGCAAGGACTTCATGGCGATGCCGGAGGAAGACGCCTTCGACGACTACAACGCCGAACGGCTGCGCGCCGCCGGCACCCTTCTGCTGGGACGCGTGACCTACGAAGGGGCGAACGCCTTCTGGCCGGGCGTGGCCGGCGATCCCACGGCCCCTGCCGGGCTGCGGGAGATGTCGCGGCTGATCAACGCCTTGGACAAGGTCGTCGTGTCCGACAGCCTGACGCCGGAACGGACCGCGCCCTGGCACGACACGCGCATCGTCCAGCGCGCCGCCGCCCATGAGGCGGTGGCCGCGCTCAAGCAGCGGCCCGGACGGGACATCCTGATCTTCGGCAGCCACGTGCTCTGGAACGACCTGCTCACCCACGGCCTCGTCGACGAGTTGCACCTGATGGTCGGCCCCAAGGTCCTCGGCGGCGGCACTCCCGCCTTCGAACTGGCCGCGCCGGTGTCCCTGCGGCTCCTGGAGGCCCGGCCGCTGCCGTACTCCCAACTCGTCTTGATCCGGTACGCCGTCTAGCGCTCAGCCCTTGACGAAGCGGTGACGCCACGGCGCCTCCCTGGCGAAAGCAGTCTTCGCGAGCTATCCCGCCTGGACGGCAGGATGGTCATCGAGGTACGACCTGCCCCACGTGTCGAGCAGGCCGACGATGGTCTCCAGGCTCCGGCCCGTGTCCGTGAGCGAGTACTCGACCCTCGGCGGCACCTCGCGGTGGACCATGCGCGCGATGATCCCGTCCTCCTCCAGTTCCCGGAGTTGCCGGGTGAGCATGCGCGGGGTGATGCCGCGCATCTCCCGGTGGAGTTCGCCGAACCGGTGCGTGCGCTGGAGCAACTTGTAGACGATCGCCAGCTTCCAACGGCCGCCGAGGATCTCCATGGCCACCTCGACCATGCAGTTGGCGGGCTTGTCGTGCAACCCCTTGCGCACCTGTGACCTCCATTCCTATACAAATTGGCACTATGACACATTAAAGACAGTACTTGTAGAATATGTAGCACTCTTACCAGGCTGGTGCCCATGCACCAGGACATTCATTCGCCCTCGACCCCGCGCAAGTGGGCAGTCCTCGCCGTCATGTGCGCGAGCCTGTTCCTGGTCGGCATCGACGTGACCGTGCTGCACGTCGCCCTGCCCAGCCTGTCCAGGGACCTGAAGCCCGGCGCGAGCGCGATGTTGTGGATCGTCGACAGCTACTCGCTCACGCTCGCGGCGATGCTGGTGACGTTCGGCACCCTGGGAGATCGGCTCGGCCGCAGGCGCATGGTGCTGGCGGGGTTCGCCGTGTTCGGCGTGATTTCAGTCGCGGCGGCGATGGCCCACACGACCGCCCAGCTCATCGGGGCCAGGGTCCTGCTCGGCGTGGGCGCGGCGATGATCATGGCGTCCACCGTGGCGATCATCCGATCGGTCTTTCCCGACGCCCGTGAGCGGACGATCGCGCTCGGGGCGTGGACGGCCGCGCACAGCGCGGGCGCCATGCTCGGCCCCGTGCTCGGAGGGCTGCTCCTCGAACACTTCTGGTGGGGTTCGGTCTTCCTGGTCAATCTGCCCATCGTGGCTGTTGTACTGATCGTCGGTGCCCGGCTCATCCCCGAGTCCAAGGACCCCGCACCGCGCCGCTGGAGCCCCGCGGACGCCGCGCTGTCGGTCGCCGCTCTCGGCCTCATGGTGTACGGGCTGAAGCACCTGGCCGACGATCCGTCGCCGGCGTCGGCGGTCGCCGGATCGGCCGGAGTGGCACTGGCGGTGCTCTTCGTGCAGCGCCAGCGCCGAGCCTCGGAACCACTGCTCGATCTGTCCCTGTTCGCCGACCGCCGGGTCAGCGTCGCGACGGTGAGCGTGCTGGTCTGCTTCGGCGCCAACACGGCGCTGCTGTTCTTCCTCACCCAATGGTTCCAGCTCGTGGACGGGCTGACCCCCTTCCAGGCCGGTCTGGCGCTCACGCCGCTGGCCGCCGCCAACGCGGTGGGCGCGGCCGGGGCACCGTGGCCGGCGGCCCGCTGGGGACGCCGCACGACCGTGGCCGCGGCGCTGGCCGCCCTCGGCACGGCACTGGCCGTACTCCCGCTGGCCTTGGGCGGGCCCATCGTGCCCCTCGTACTCGTCGTCGCGGGCGCGTCGGCCGGCGTGGTGATGACGCTCGGCGCGGATCTGGTGATGTCGGCCGCCAGCGAGGAACGTGCCGGACAGGCGGCCGCCATCCAGGAAACCTCGTTCGAACTGGGCGCGGGGCTGGGCGTCGCGATCCTCGGCACGGTCGTGTCGGTCGTCTACCGCGCCACGCTGCCCGGCCCGCCGTCCGAGGCCGGCCAATCGCTCGGCTCAACTGTCGACGGCGCGGCGACCCTCCCTCCCGCCCAGGCGGCCAACCTCCTCCAGGCGGCACACGAGGCATTCCACACCAGCCTGAGCACCGCCCTGACCGCCGCCGCTGTCGTCCTCTGGCTGACCGCCGCCCTGGCCATGGCTCTGCTCCGAAACACCCCCGCCCACGCTCGCCCATGAACCTCAACGCGCGCGTCCAGGCCGGCGCCGCCTCGGCGATCTCGCGCATCCGCTGTCGATGGTCAGGGAGTGTGCCCGGTCGGGGACGTCCATGATGTCGGTGACCGCCGACGAGTGGCGGTACCGCTTCAGCGTGGAGCGGGTGATCGCTTCCGGCACCCGCCGGCCGACAACCTGACACCGGTCTGGGCGTCCAGGAACGCTGCGGCTCCTTGCGTGGCCGGTCTTGGTCACAACGGGCCGACATCGACGCTTACTCTATGTGATTTCTCAACTACTCAGAGTGATGCTAACCTTCCCGCGTGAAACAGGGGGGCGTGTGGTCGACCGCCATCAGACCCGGCGCACTGGGCGAAGCCGACACCTTGCGGGTCGGCCGGATGGCGCAGATCGCTCATGAAGGAAGACAGGGACCACTAGGTCTGCGGTTCGACCATGTCGGGCTGCTGGTGTTCCCGAGTTCGGTCGAGGCGGCGCTGGCCGGGCAGCCCGTGGTCAGGACGCTGCCCAGCGTCGTGGTCAGGGAGCGCCTGGCGAGAAGGTATGAGCTGGACGGCCTGGCCGTCACCATCGCCCACCTCGACGTGGGCCATGGCAGGACGCTGGAGCTGTTCCTGGCCACCGGCTGCCCGGAGGAGATCGCCGACGACGAGCGGTTGCACAACCGGGAGACGCACCTGGCGTTCGAAGCGCCCGCGGCCGGCTTGGAGGTGCTGGAGTCGCTGCGCGCCGACGGTTACCGCCCCGACGGCGGCGGCTTCAATCCCGCCGAGGGCGCGAACGGGCGCAGCGTCTTCTACTTCAAGGCCGGCGGCGGCGGCGACCGCGTGGAGATCGTGGCGGCCGGGCAGGCGCGGGCGGAGCTGGAGCGTCACCTGGGCGCGGGCGAGGAACGCCGCCGCATGCTCGAACTCCTCACCGGCGCCTGGACGACCCAGGCCCTGCGCACCGCCGCCGAACTCGGCATCGCCGACCGGCTGCTCGGCCGCGACCTCTCCCTCGAAGACCTCGCCGCCACCCTCGGCTGCCCGGCCGATCGCCTGGCCCGCCTGGTGCGCTACCTCGAACAGCTCGGTGTGGTCGCCAGCTCGGGCGGCCTGGTCACGCTCACCCAGCTGGGCGCCACGCTCGCGCGCGCGTCCAGCTTCTCCCTGCACGGCGTCGCCTTGCTGTACGGCGGGCTGTTCTACCACAGCTTCGGCCACCTGCCCGGCGCCGTCAGGAGCGATACCAGCGGCTTCGAGCTGGCCTACGGCACCGCCCCCTTCGACTACCTCGAAGCGCACGCCGAGCAGGCGCGGGTGTTCCAGCTGGCGATGTCCGACCAGTGCCGCGACATCTTCGACGCCGTCGCCGCCCGGCTCGACCTGACCGGGATCACCACCGTGACCGACATCGGCGGTGGCTCCGGCGCGCTGCTGGGCCGGATCCTCGACGCCGCGCCGCACGTGCGGGGCGTGCTGTTCGACACGCCCGCGACCGCCGCCGCCGCGGAGCCGGACCTGATCGCCCGCCACGGCGACCGCATCACCACCATCGGCGGCGACCTGTTCAACTGCGTGCCCGGCGGCGACCTGCTCGTGCTCTCGCGCATCCTGCACGACTGGGACGACGACGCCTGCGCCCGCATCCTGTCGCGCTGCCGCCAGGCCTGCCGCGAGGGCGCCCGCCTGGCCATCGTCGAACGGCTCCTGCCGCAGCAGCCCGACCGGCCGAGCCTGGCCACCGCCTGGGACGTTCACATGATGGTCAACAACACCGGCGGCCGCGAACGCACCCTGGACGGCTACCGCGACCTGCTGCAGGCGGCCGGGTTCACCCTCGCCTCCCACACGGGCCTGCCGCTGGAGGCCCACCTGCTGGAGGCGGTCGCGCACTGATGCGGATCCTGATCGCCGGCGCCGGCATCGGCGGCCTGACCGCCGCGCTCAACCTCCACGCCGTGGGCCTCACCGCCGAACTGGCCGAGGCGAGCACGACGTGCCGGCCGCTCGGCGTCGGCATCAACCTGCTGCCCGCCGCCGTCGCCGAGCTGTCGCGGCTCGGCCTCGGCGCGGGACTGGCCGCGCTCGGCGTCCCGGTCGCGCGGATGGCCCACTTCGACCGGCACGGCAACCTCATCTGGCGCCAGCCCCGCACCGGCCAATACTCGGTGCACCGCGGTGAGCTGCAGATGCTGCTGCTGCGCGCCGTCCACGACCGGCTCGGCGCCGCCGCCGTCCGCTTCGGCACGCTCGTCGAGGGCGTCGAGGGCGTCGAGGGCGTCGAGGGCGTCGGGGACGTCGAGGACGGCGGGCGAACCGTCCGCGTCACCGGCCACGACCGCACGTCGGGACAGCCGGTGACCATCGACG
This sequence comes from Nonomuraea endophytica, assembly GCF_014203235.1. GTDB lineage: Bacteria > Actinomycetota > Actinomycetes > Streptosporangiales > Streptosporangiaceae > Nonomuraea > Nonomuraea endophytica. The sequence continues at coordinate 173,332 of NZ_JACHIN010000018.1, forward strand.
CCGACGTGCTCATCGGCGCCGACGGACTGCGCTCGGCCGTGCGCCGCCACCTCCACCCCGGCGAGGGGGAGCCCCTGGCCTGCGGGATCACGATGTGGCGTGGCATCAGCCCGGCGCCGCCGTACCTGGACGGGCGCACCGTCGCCGTCTACGGCTGCAACGCCCGCGCCAAGCTCGTCGTCTACCCGATCACCCGCCCCAGCGGCGGCCTGGTCCAGCTCAACTGGGTGGCCGAGGCGCGCGGCCCCGCGCCCGCGCCCGGCCGCGCGCAGCACGACATCCGCGCCGACCTCGACGCCCGCTTCGCCGGCTGGTCGGTGCCGGGGCTGGACGTCGCCGCCCTGTTCGCCGAGGCGCCCGAGGTGCTCGAACTCCCCATGACCGACCGCGACCCCCTGCCCGCCTGGGGAACGGGCCCGGTCACCCTGCTGGGCGACGCCGCCCACCCCATGTACCCGATCGGCTCCAACGGCGCCTCCCAGGCGATCCTCGACGCCCGGGCGCTGGCCGACGCCCTGTCGAACGTGCGGGATCCGGCCGCCGCGCTGCGCGCGTACGAGGCGGTCCGGCTCCCGCAGGCCAACGCCGTCGCGGCGGCCTGCCGGGCCATGCCGGCCGACGACATCCTCGCCGTCGTGGCCGCCCGCGCCCCCGCCGGCTTCGGCCACATCAGCCAAGTGCTGTCGCGAGGCGAGCTGGCGACGCTGACCAGCGCCTACCACCATACCTCCCACGCCGGCACCTGAACGGCGAGCCGGATCACGACTGCGCGTAGCGCTCGGTGAGTTCTCGTCCGATCCGGGCGAGTTCGTCGCGTACGGCGCCCGGCTCGACCACTTCGACCATGGCGCCCCAGCCGGCGAGTTGCTCGGCGATCGCGCGTGGCATGTGCGCGGCCACACGGGCGCGGACGCGTCCGCCAGGTTCTTCGGCGACGACCTCGCAGTGCCGTCCGAAGTGTGAGCGCAGCACGGGCACGAACGTGGCGTCGATCAGCACCTCCGCGGTGACGAGCGAGCGCCGCCGCTCCATCTGCGCGACGGTGCGCGACCATTCCGCCGCCAGGTCGAAGTCTTCCGGCCGTTCCGCGGGCAGGTCGGTGATCACCGCTTCGGTCACGCGGTCGACGCGGAAGGTACGCCTGCCCGCGGGCGTGTCCGCGATGAGGTACCAGATGCCGTCCTTGTCGACCAGACCCAGCGGGTCGACGAGCCGCTCCTGCCCGGAGTAGGCCAGCCGTACCTTGACTTGGCGCACGACCGCGGCCTGCAAGGACTCGTGCGGGACGGCATGCTCCCGGTCGGCCTCCCCCCAGCCCGCGGGGTCGGACACGACCGCCTGTGCGGCGGCTTGGGCGTCGGCGCGGAAGGTCGCGGGCAGCGCGCGGACGAGCTTGCGCAGGGCGGAGGTGAGCTCGGGGGTGGCCGTGCCGGCCCGGCCGAGGAGAAGGAACAGGGCGCGGGTCTCGGCCGCGTTCAGGCCGCTGAGGTCGGTACGGGCGCCGCCGACGAGCGACCATCCACCGCCCCGGCCCGGCTGGGGGTAGACCGGGATGCCGGCGGCCGACAGGGACTCCAGGTCGCGGCGGGCGGTGGCCACGGAGGTCTCCAGTTCCGTGGCGAGTTCCGCGGCGGTCACCCGGCCACGGGCTTGAAGCAGCAGCAAGGCTGCCACGAGACGGTCGGCGCGCATGTCCTCATCCTGGCAAACAAAGTGCTCAATTGATGAGCACTTTGAGCGGGATGATGGACACACCAACCGCGAGAAAAGGGAAACGCGCATGTTGCGAGGACTCACCACGACGTCGTTCTACTCGCCTGACCTGGCCGCCACCAAGAGCTGGTACACCGAGTTGTTCGGGATCGCCCCTTACATGGACACTCCGGCCTACCTGGAGTGGCGTATCGGCGACTACCAGCACGAGTTCGGCGTCATCGACAGTTCCTACGCCGACAGTGAGCTGGCCAGGACCCCGTCTCCGGAGGCGGTGGGCCGGCCGGCGGGCGCGGTGGTCTTCTGGCACGTCGACGACGTACCCGCGGCACTGGACCGGCTCGTGGCGATGGGCGCCAAGGAACACGACGCCCCCCGCGACCGCGGCACCGGCTTCATCACCGCCACCGTGATCGACCCGTGGGGCAACATCCTGGGCCTGATGTACAACCCGCACTACCTGGAGGTGCTGAGCTCCATGAAGAGCGGATCGTGAAGATCGCCGCCTGGCGTGAGTGGCTGAGCCTCGGCGCGCGGGCCTACTTCCGCGCGTGGCGTTTCACCACCACGTCGCCGTAGGTGGTGGAGGCGTGGATGTCGACGCTCTCCTCGGGCGGCGGCCACGCCTCCAGCAGGTTGTGCACGGCGCCGTAGGTGGAGTCGAGGCTCAGCACGGCCCCGCTGCCTCGCCTGACGCCCACCTCGACCCGCCCCGAGGCCGCGAGCGTCACCGAGCCGCGGGCCACCTCGCCGATCCTGATGTCGCCGTCCGCGCTGATGATCTCGACGTCGGCGTGGGCCCGCTCGACCACGACCCGGCCACGGGCGGCCGTGACCCGCAGGCTGCCTGCGGCCTCGCCGAGAAGCAGGTCGCCGCCGCGCATCGTGATGACGGCGGGCCCCTCGACGGAGGCGACGCACACCTCGCCCGATCCGGAATCTACGTCCAGCCCGGCGGTCTGGTCGAGCCGGATCCCGCCGCGGGCGCTGTGGATCCTGCTCTCCCCGAGCCGGCCATGGCCCCACACCTGACCGGCGGACAGGTCGATCTCGAGGCCGGAGCCCTCCGGCAGCTGGATCTCCACCTTGACCGCGCCGATGCGGTCCCGCCACCGGTGCGGCGTGTGCACCCTCAGGCGGCCGCCGGCGTACTCCACCTCGGTCAGGCCGGCCGCGCCGGCGTCGTCGTCGTTGGCCGGGTCGAGCGGGTTCACCCTGACCCGCGTGTCGGCGCGGCGCTCCGCCACGACCCGAACATCTCCCGCCCCCAGGTCGACCACGGCCTGGATGGGTTTCGGAGTGTCGAAGAAGTTCACACTGTGCACTATACGCGATCGCCGTACGCGATGTGCGACTATACAGGTGTGTAGTATGCTTTCTCGGCATATAGTAACCTGCATGACTGAATAGGGATCGGTGGTCATGACCACACCCGCACCCGACTCGGAAGACCTGACCGCCCGCGCCCGCATCAGGGACGCGGCCCTGCGGCACTTCGGGGAGCACGGGTTCGAGCGCACCACCCTCAAGGAGATCGCCGACACCGCGGGCGTGTCCGCAGGGCTGGTCCGCCACCACTTCGGCTCCAAACAGGCGCTGCGCGAGGAGTGCGACGCCTACCTCGCCAAGATTCTCCGCAGGCTCAACGACCAGGCCAGGGCCGGCGACGTGAGCGCCGCCGACGTCAACTACGTCGCGCTCAGCCGGGCGGCCCTGGGGCCCTACCAGCCGTATCTGGCGCGCGCCCTGACCGAGGGCTGGGCGGCCCCGGTCTTCGACAGCATGGTCGAGATGGGCGAGCAATGGCTGGCCGAAGCCGAACGTGACCGCCTCGACCCCCCGCTCGCCGACCGCCGGGTCCGCGCGGCGATCGGGGTGGCGATGGCGCTGGCCGTACCGATTCTGCATCGGCAGTTGTCGCGCACCATCGGCGTCGACCTCATCAGCCCCGAAGGCGACGACCTGCTCGCCCGCGCGCTGCTCGACATCCGCTCGCACCCCATGCTCACCCCGGAGCAGGCCGCCGCCGCCGTCGACGCCCTCGACAGGCATCGCGGCAGCGCTCCCTCGCCCGAGCGCGTGGCCGCCCTCCGAACCCACGCCGAGGAGAAAGACGATGCCTGACGCCGCCGGGCTGGAGGAACTGTTCCTGCGCCACCACGACCGAACCGGAACCCGGAGATGAGCGCGCTGACCGGCACCGGCCGGCTCGCCCGACTGGCGCTGCGCCGCGAACGGCCCAGCGCGCCCTGGTGGATGCTGCTCATCGTGGCCCTGGCCCTGACCATGGTCAACTACATCACCACCCGCATGGGCACCCAGGCGCTCAAGGTCGAATACACCGAGACCATCGGCCGCAACGCCTTCCTGCACGCGCTCGGCGGCGGCACCGTCGAACCCCGGCTGGAAGTGCTCGCCACCTGGCGCAGCGGCGGATTCCTGTACGTGTTCAGCGCGTTCGCCGCCGTCATGTCCGTCATCCGGCACACCCGCGGGGAAGAGGACAGCGGGCGCGCCGAACTGGTCGGCGCGACCGTGGTCGGCCGCCGCGCCCCGCTGACCGCCGCTGTCCTGGTGGCGGCGGGCGTCAGCGTGGCCTGCGGGCTCGCCGTCGCCATCGTGCTGATCGGGATCGGTTTCGAGCCGGTCGGCTCGCTGGCCTACGCGGCCGCCGTCGCGGCCGCCGGCTGGGTGTTCGGGGGCATCGCCGCCGTCGCCGCCCAGCTCGCGCGCAACGCCCGTACCGCCACGATGATCGGACTATCCGTACTCGCCGTGTCCTATGTGATGCGGTACGCGGGTGACGCCACCGGGCAGCGCTATCTGATCGGCCTGTCACCGATCGGCTGGAGTCACCTGGTGCGGCCGTACCAGGACGAAAGGTGGTGGATGCTCGGCCTGTCGGTCCTGGTCGGCGCCACACTCCTGGCGGTCGCCTACCGGCTGCGCGACCGGCGCGACCTGGGCTCCGGCATCCTGCCCGAACGCCTCGGGCCCGCCGGCACCACCCGCCTGCGCGGCCCGATCAGCATGGCCTGGCGGCTGCACCGTACGCTGCTGGTGGCGTGGGCGGCCGGCGTCGCCTTCTTCGCCGCCGCCGGCGCCGGGCTGAGTCCCTTCGTCAAGGACCTGCTCGCCCGGCCCAGCGTCGTCACCGACGGCATCGTCAAGATGCTCGGCATGCCGGCCGCGGCCATCGGCGGCTACTCCTGGTACCTGATCCTCATCCTGGCCTACGTCGTCGCGCTGTACCCGGTGCTCATGACGCTCCGGCTGCGTGACGAGGAAACGTCGGGGCGGGCGGAAGCCGTCCAGGCCACCCCGCTGACCCGGCTGCGATGGGCCGGCGGGCACCTGGTCGTCGCCGGGCTCGGCACGGCAGCGCTGATGGCGGTGGCCGGGCTCGTCTTCGGCACGCTCTTCTCCGTGCTCGTGGGCGACCTGTCCACCGACCTGCCCAGATTTCTGGCGGGCGCGCTGAGCCTCGTGCCGGCGGCGTGGTGCGTCGGGGCGGTCTGCGTGCTCGTGTACGGCCTGCTTCCCCGGGCCGGCACCGCGATCTGCTGGATCGCCTGGATCCTGACCGCCGCGCTCGGCCAGGTCGCCGGGCCCCTGTACGGACTCTGGGGCGGCAGCCCGCTGGAGCCGTTCCACTACATCCCCAACCCGTTCGGCGGAGAGCCGTTCAACATGGGCGCCCACGCCGCCCTGCTCACCATCACGGCGATCCTGCTGTACGGCGGGCTGTACGCACTGCGCCGCCGCGACTTCGGACAGTCTTGACCATGTCCTTCGGCGATCATGGCCGGGCAGATCCAGGACCGGCCGCTACGGCATGCCACCTGCGCACGAGCCGACGGCAGGCGTCTACCAGCTCGGTGGGTGTGACCTGATCCATGTCGGCGTCGAAGGTGGCGAGGATCCCGGCGACACCCGCCCATGACCAGGCTCCGATGGTGAGGCGGCAGTGATCGGGGCCGAGGTGCTCGACCATCGATCCGCCGGGCGCCCAGCGGGCGACGGTTTCGGCGGGCAGGTTCAGGCGGGCGGTGCCGGTGCACGGCCAGGTGGCTGGGGTGTCGCCACGGTCGTGGCTGGTCATGACGAAGCGGGCGACGTCGCCGCCGGGGAGGTCTCTGGGCTGGATGGGGATGCCGGTGGGGGAGTGCAGGTGGAGGCGGTCGAGGCGGCGTACCCGCCAGTCGTCGTCGGCGAGGTCGTAGGCGACGAGGTACCACCGCCCGGCCCAGATCACCAGGTGGTGGGGTTCGATCCGGCGAGCGGGGGAGAAGTCGTCCTCGCCCGGGGCCGGGCGGGTGCCGTCAGCCCTGACCATGTCGACGATCAGCACATTCCGGTGGCGTACCGCGATTCCGGCGGCCCTGAGCCGTTCGGAGCCGATGGGGTCGGCCGGAAACTCCCAATAGTTCTGCAGGCTGGTCAGGTTCAGTGACTCCATGGCCGTTCTGAGCCTGGCGGGCATGATGCGTTTCAGGGCGTCCAGCGCCCGTTCGGCGTCCTCGCCGAGTCCGAAGACGCTGCTGGGCGCGGTCTGCAGGGCCACCGTGATCGCGAGCGCCTGTTCGTCGTCGAGCAGCAGCGGCGGCAGCGCGTGCCCGGCGCCCAGGCTGTATCCGCCGGCCGGGCCGTGGACGGTGGTGACGGGGTAGTCGAGCGCCCGCAGGGTCTCGATGTCGCGGCGGACGGTGCGTTCGCTGACGTCCAGCCGTGAGGCGAGTTCGCTCAGCGACCAGCGTCGAGCGGTCGCGAGCAGCGACAGCAGGCGCAGCGCGCGTCGTGAGGTTTCGGCCATGAGGTTCATCCTGCACCAGTAGTGGACATCCGACGTCCACTACCGATGGCACTGTCTCCGGCGAGAGCTGCCGAACAAGCACAAGAAGGAGTCCTGTAAAGGATGCGCATCATCGTCATCGGGGGCGGAATCGGCGGATTGGCGCTGGCCGCGGGACTACGCCGGAACGGGTTCGACGTCGCGGTCTTCGAGCGTGACACCGACGTCACGGCGACAGGGGGCTACCACATCACCCTCGACGGCCGGGCCCAGGAGGCCCTGCGCCGGCTCGTACCACCGGAGATCGTCGAACGTCTGCTGGCCTCGTCATCGGCGCTGCGGCTGCGTGACCCGGATGCGTTCTGGGACTGGCACGGACGGCTGCTGGGCCACGGGCCGCGGCTGGCCGACAGCCCGAGCGTGGACATCGACCGCATCACGTTGCGGACCCTGCTGGCCGACGCGGTCGGCGACGATCTCCATCTGGGGCAGACCGTCACCGCCATCGGGCACGCCGACGACGGCACGCCCCAGGTCGTCCTCGCGGACGGGACCACTCAGCGGTGCGACCTGCTGGTCGGCGCGGACGGCGCCCACTCGCTGGTCGCCGGGCACCTCGCCGGTGGCCCCACGAACCGGCCCGTCGGGATCATCGGTTTCTCCGGCAGGACGGCCGCCGGCGACCTCGGCCCGCTGGAGCGCGAACGGCTCGGCCCGCGATCGGGGATGGTGTTCGCGCCTCGGGGCGCCGCCCTGTACGTCGGCTTCCTGGACCCGGTGGGCAACGCCGTACTCGATGCCCCGCACCTGCGCGCCTCGGTCACCAGCGGCCCCACCTACATTTGGGGTGCGATGTTTCCCGAGTCCGCCGCGACCGACGCACTGCGCGGCCTGCGCGCGGATGAGCTGCGGGACGCCTTGCTGGCCAGGTTCCGCCGCCACGGGTGGGCTGAGAGCCCGCTCGAGGTCATCGCCCAGGCCGATCCCGGCAGTATCGCCGCGTTCCGGTTCAACGCCGCCTCGACCCGGGCGCAGGACCTCGCTCCCTGGCCCGCCGGGCCCATCACCGCGTTGGGCGACGCCGTGCACGCCACGCCGCCGACCGCGGGCATGGGAGCCGGCGCCGCGATCCGCGATGCCGCCAGCCTGCTCACGCACCTGTGCGAGGTCACTGCCGGAACCAGCGCCCTGCCGGTGGCCGTCAGCCAGTTCGAGGCGGACATGCGCGTGCGCGGCGCGGAGATCCTCACCCTGGCCATGCGGACGGTCCGCTGGATCCTGGCCACCGACACACCGCTGGGCGCGGCCGTCACGACCGCGGCGACCCCCATGATCGCGGCAGCCGGCCGGCTCAGACGCCTGCGCTGACACCAACCGCCGTGAACCCGTCGGTCGCGGCGATCACCGTGAGGCGGATCCGGTCCTTCGCCGGTACGCGCACGGTGAGCTGGACTCCCTGCGCGGGGAGGCCGCGGAAGCGGATCTCCGCGGGCCAGGTGCCGGTTCGGGTGCCGGTGACGGGCACGCCCGCCGCCCCGAACCGGCCGGCCGACGCGATGGCGTGGGTGATCGGCTGGTCGAACCGCAGCGTCACCGAGCGCGCCCCCTTCGGGGCGGTCACGTGCAGTTTCAGGGTGTCCCCGCCGTGGGCCAGGACGTCGGCTCGCGGCCCCTCGGCGGCGATGTTGTTGGGCAGCAGCCGATACACCTCCACCATGGCCGAGTGACCGCGCGGCGCGGGGACGGCGCCCGCGAAGGTCTCGACCAGGCGGGCGTTGTTCCCGGAGGTCTCGAACATCAGCGAGGGGCCGCTGACCCCGCGGGCCTCCCAGTTCAGCAGCACGACGTCGTTACGCGGGCCGGGACCGGCACGCAGCGCCCGGACGGTCTCGACCATCGCGGCCACCGCGGCGCCGCCGTCGGAGGCGCCCGGCCCCATGGCCGCGGAGTCGTAGTGCGCGGCGATCAGAACGGTGCCGGTCGAGTCCGTTCCCCGCAACCGGCCCACGACGTTGTCGACCTGGCCGAACGCCGCCAGTCCCGCCGCGGACCAGGCGCCGACCGCGCGCTGGACCTCCACCTCCAGCCCCGCCGCGCGCAGTTGCCCTGCCAGGTAGGTCTGGGCGCGCGCGTTCGCGGGGCTGCCGATGGGCCGAGGTTCGGCGGCGAACCGCTTCAGGTGAACCAGCGCGCGCTCGGCGCGGAACTGCTCCACGGGGGCGGTGGCCGGCAGGGGCCGCATGGTGCTGTCGGCCATGGCGGACAGCACGATCACCACAGCCAGGGTGAGCATGGCCGTCAGTCCGGCCACCGGGCTCCGCCGGACGTCGAGCAGTTTTCCGATCGTGACGAGGAACGGTAGGCCGGGCCGGTCACTTCCGGGAATGAGGCGCTTACCCGTCCTAACCCGTGGTTTCCCGCAGTACCGCCCGTACCGTGGCGAAGGGCAGCAGGTCCAGCAGCTCGCTCTCCGCGGGTCGCCGGCCGTAGGGGGCGAGCTGGAAGGTCTCCGGCCCGATGTGCTCGGCCCAGTGCTCGCTCACGAACGTACGGCAGGCCGCCACGTCTGCCGGATCGGGCACCTTGCCCAGCAGCCCGCGCTGGAACGGCGAGTACTCCAGGAACTGGGACGCGTGCGCCAGGCAGGCGTCGAGCTTGGCCTCCAGCACCGGGGCGACGTCCACGACGACGTCGTCCCGGTGAACGGGCCGCGAGACGTAGTCGGTCATCAGCAGGCAGACCGGCTGCCGGTCCAGGGCAGGCTTGCCGCACTCGACGTTGCGGGTGGTGGAGAACTCCACCGCCTGCCCGGCGAGCGTGCCCGCGGCGCGGTTGTCAGGGTGGCCGCCACCGTCGGCGTGCAGGGCGATCACCAGGTCGGGACGCCAGCCGCGGATCTCACGCAGGACACGCACGCGCATCTCCACGGTGGGTTCGAGGAAGCCGTCGTGCACGTCGTCGAAGATCTCGTACGTGGTCACGCCGAGCGCGTCGGCCGCCCGCCAGGCCTCCTCGGCGCGGCGGCGGGCCAGGGGAGCGCGTTCCATCTCGTGATGGCCGGCGTCACCGTTGGTGAGTGTCAAAAACTTCACCGCGTGCCCGGCCCCGGCCAGCAGGGCGGAGGTGCCACCGGCGTAGATCTCGGGTTCGTCGGGATGGGCGGCGATGACCAGCGTGCGCAACATGTCTCAGCTTTCTTCAGGGGATTTGCTCGCCGGTACGGCCTGCCGTACCGGCTTGGAAGACCCGCTCGCGGGCCAGATCGAGGGCGAAGCGGACGGCGCCTTCGAGCACGCTGCCACCACCGGCGCGACCGACGGAGACGGTCACCGGGGCCAGGCCGGTGGGGGCGAGCAGCGCGGCGACGCGGGCGCGCAGCGGCTCGGCGCCCGCCACGCAGAGGGGGCCGCTCAGGACGACGCGGCCGGGGTCGAGCACGCCGACGGCGGCCGTGACGGCGATCGCGACGCGGGCGGCGACGTCGTCGAGGAAGGCTTCGGAGGCGCCGGCGCTCAGGAGGGCGGACACCTCGGCCAGCCCGCCGTCGGCGGAGGCGGGCAGGTCGTGGGCGGCGGCGAGGGCGGCGAGCGGGGCGGCGCCGAGGAGGGCGCCGAGGGGACCGCCCTCCGGGCCGTAGAGGCGGCCGCGGCTGACCGGGTCGGGCACGGTCACGGAGCCGACCTCGCCGCCGCGCCCGGTCACGCCGCGCCAGAGCGCGCCGTCGAGCACGGCGCCCGCGCCGACGCCGCCGCCGATCCACAGCAGGACGAAGCTCTGTCCCTCGCGGTCGGCCAGTTCGCGGATGGCGACCAGGTTGACGTCGTTCTCCAGCCGGAATCGTTCGGCCCCGAGCGCGTCGCACAGGTCGGCGAGATCGTCGAGGTGCGACCAGCCGGACAACTGGACCGCCTGGCGCAGCCGCTGTCCGCCGGCCTCGACGATGCCGGGCACGCCGAGCACGATCTGGTCGAGGTCGTCGAGCCCGGCCCCGGCCTCGGCGGCGGCCGCGGCGACCGCGGCGGTCAGGAACTCCACGGCGTCGGCCCCGGGACCGGGCGCCTGGGCGCGGTGGCGGCCCAGGGTCGTTCCGGTCAGGTCGGCGACGGAGACCTCCACCGAGCTCGCGGTCAGGTCGGCCCCGGCGACGAGCGCGGCGCCGCCCTCCAGCTCCCACATCTGCGCGGCCGGCCCGGCGTTGCCGGGCTTGGTGCCGGCCTTGCGGGCCAGCCCGCCGTTCTCCAGGCGGCGCAGCACCTCAGCGGCCGACGCCTTGGACAGGCCGGTGTGCAGTTCCAGCTCGGCGCGGGTGAGCCCGCCGTGGCGGAGCAGGAGTTCGAGCGCGGCGCGTTCGTTGAGGGTGCGGAAGACCGTGGGGTTCCCGGTGGACATCGTTACTTCACGGCTCCTGAGGTCAGCCCGGACTGGATGTGTCGCTGGAAGACGATATAGGCGACGACGACCGGCAGGACCGTCATGCTCAGGGCCGCGAACAGGGCGGGCCAGTCGGCCTCGTATCCGGCGATGGTGGAGATGTCGGCGATGCCCTGGGTGATGACCCACTTGTTCTTGTCGCCGGGCAGCAGCACGAGCGGCAGGAGGTACTGGTTCCACTGGCCGAGCACGTTGAAGATGGTCAGGCTGACCAGGCCGGGCTTGGCCATGGGCAGCATGATCTGGAAGAAGGTGCGGGTGTGCGAGGCGCCGTCCATCATCGCCGCCTCCGCGACCGCGTCCGGCAGCCCGCGGAAGAAGGAGGTCAGGAAGAAGACGGTGAACGGCAGCGAGTACGCGATGTAAACCAGCACCAGCCCGACGTGCGAGTTGAGCAGGCCGAGCCCGTCGACCACGAAGAACAACGGGACGAGCGCCAGGAAGACCGGGAACGCCATGCCGGAGACGAACAGGAAGTAGATCGCCCGGTTGCCGGGGAACCGATAGCGCGCCAGCACGTAAGCGGCCATCGAGCTGAGCAGCATCGTGCCGAGCACGCCGAAGAAGACCACGACCACGGTGTTGAGCAGGTACGTGCCGACGTTGGCCTTCTCCCAGGCCCGCAGCCAGTTGTCCCAGCGCAGCTCACCGGGCAGTTGCAGGGCGTCGCCGAAGATCTCGGAGTTGCTCTTGAAGGAGGCGAGCAGCGTCCAGATCAGCGGGCCGATGATGAGCAGCGCCCACACGGCGAGCACGGCCTGCGACAGGCCGCCGAAGAGCCTGCGGCGCATCAGTACACGATCCTCTCTCGCCTGGTGACCCGCATCGTCACCGCGGCGAAGGTGAGGGTGAGGAAGAACAGCGCCACGCCCATCGCCGAGGCGTAGCCGAACCGCGAGTAGCCGAAGGCGTTCTTGTAGATCTCGGTGGCCAGCACCGTGGTGGCGCCGTCGGGGCCGCCCTGCTCGATGGACAGCACGTTGACCAGGGCGAACGCGTCGAAGGCGGCGATGCCGAGATAGATCCAGCCGACCTGGACGGTGTCCCAGATCAGCGGCAGCGTGATGCGGAAGAACAGGGTCAGCCGGCCGGCGCCGTCCAGCGCGGCCGCCTCGAAGACGTCCTTGGGGATGGCCGCCATGCCCGCCGAGAAGAGCACCACGTAGAAGCCGACCGCCTGCCAGACCATGACGGCGATGATCGACCAGAGGGCCAGCCGCTGGTCGGTCAGCCAGCCGGCGGGCTCCAGCCCGACCTTCATCAGCGCGCCGTTGAGCACGCCGCTGGAGTCGGGGCGGTAGACGGCCTTGAACAGCACCCCGACCACCGCGACCGCCAGCACCTGAGGAAGGAAGAAGACGACCCGGTAGAAGCCCGAGCCCTTGACCCCGCCCTGCGCGTTGAGCAGATAGGCGAAGGCCAGGGCCAGGGCGATGGTGGCGAGCGGCAGGGCGACGAGCAGGACCGCGTGGTTGCGGATCGCCTGCCAGAAGGCGTCGTTGCCGAACAGCCGCCGGAAGTTGTCCAGCCCGACGTAGTTCAGCCCGGCCGACACGCCCCGCCAGTCGGTCAGCGCGATCTGGAACGCCTGCGCGTACGGGCTGATCACGAAGACGAGGTAGAGCGCGACGGGGAGGAGCAGGAACCCCGCGACGAAGCCGTGCCGCCGCATCGGTCAGACGCTCCGGGTCTGCTTGGTGATCGCGGAGTCGTCCTTGAGCTCGTCCGCCTTCTTCTGCATGTTCGCGCAGAACTGCTCGGCGGTGCTGCGTCCGGACATGACCGAGTTGGTCTGGGTCTGGGCGTAGTCGAACAGCTCCTTGTACCAGGTCTCGAAGCGGGCGTCGGTGATGGTGTTACGGCCCGCCGCCTCCTGGGCCTTGGCCGCGCTGTTGACCGCGGAGGTGAGCTGGAGGCCGTCGACGACGCCGTTGACCACGGTGAGGTTCTTGGTGAGCTCGGTGTAGCCGCGCGCGCCCTCCCGGGAGAGCATCAGCCGCAGGTACTCCAGGCCGCCCTGCGGGTTCTTGCCCTTGGCGCCGACGAAGAAGGCCTCGGACACCCCGACGAAGATCGCTTCGTACGGCATGGCGTCCGCGGCGCCGATGCTGGGCACGGGGGCGATGGCGTACTCGAAGCTGTCCGGCTTCTCCTTGGCCATCTCGTTCTCCAGCCAGGAACCGCACGGGTAGAACAGCACCTTGTCCTGCAGGTGTTTGATCTGGGTCTGCGTGTGGTCGAGGCCGAAGTAGGCCTTGTCGCCGAAGTCCTTCTGGATCTGCGCCCAGGCCGCGACGGCCTGCCGTACCGGCTCGGCGGTCCACGCGCCGTCGGCGAGGTTGTCGATGTCGATGATGACCTTGTTGCCGCCGATCTTGGCGGCGCTGTAGACGAGGTTCCACAGCTGGTAGAAGGGGCCGACCTGGCCGGGGTAGGCGAACAGCGCGATCCCCGCCTTCTTCGCCTCCTCGCCGAGGGCGTTGAACTCGGCCCAGGTCCTCGGCACCTGCCAGCCCTTGGCCTCGAAGAGCTTCGCGTTGTACCAGAGGGCGCGGTGGGCGACGGTGTACTGCAGCACCCGGGGCACGCCGTCGATCAGGGAGTTCTCGTAGACGCCGCCGACGAGGGTGTCCTTGACCTTCTTGCCGGGGAAGGCGAGCGAGGGCGCCTCGAACAGCGGGGTGAGGTCCGCCAGATGCCCTTCCTGAACGAGGGCCTGCAGGTCCAGGGCCTCGGGCCCGGAGTTGTTGATCACATCGGGGACGTCGCCGGCGATGAAACGCGGGCGCAGCTGCGTACCGACCTTCTGGGTGGCGACGTGCTTGATCTTCGCCTTCGGGTAGGCCTTGCTGTAGGCGGCCTCGTGCAGGTCGACGGCGTACTTGTCGCCGTTGCCGCCGCTGAAGATGACCACTTCGAGCGGGCCGGCGGCCTGCACTCCGAGCGGGTTGGCCGCCGACGTCGCGGCGGCCGTGGCGGTGGGGGCAGGAGCGGCGGTACGGCTCGCGGTCGCGCAGGCGGCGAGGGGGGCGGCCAACGCGGCCAGGCCTAGCCCGCGCAGGACGTCGCGGCGGTTGGGGGACATGGCTCCTCCTGGACACAACCGTCTGGATACCTTCCAGACGGTTAGCCGCCGACTATAGAAGCCCACCCTGACCAGGGTCAAGACCGCTCCCGCCATAGGAGAGCTCGAAAACGCCTACTGAGGGTCGGTTGAGTAGCTCGGGTACGGCTTGCGCTCAGTCACCGCGCCATCCCCAGCGCAGCTGGACCCGGAGACTGGCGGTGACACGACGAATCCCCACGATCACACGACGACATCACGGACGGAGCGCTCACGTGGCCGTTCTCAGGGGTTCGAGGGCGGCTAGGACGAGGTCGAGGCCGAAGGTGAACTCCTCCGCCGGGTCGTAGCCGGCGGCGGCGAGGACTGCGGCGGACTCGTTGAGGTAGGGGAACTCGTCCGGAGGAAGCTGGGGTAGGAAGACCTCCTCGGTCATGTCCGCGAGCTCGTCGGCGGTGTCGAACGGCAGGCTGGCTTCCTGCAGGGCGAAACCGTACACGTAGCTGTCGAGCAGCCAGTTGGCGTGCGTCGCCATCAAGACCGGGAAGCCGGCTTTGCGCAGGCAGGCGGTGACCGCTTCGCGGTGGCGCAGGTTCGCGGGCCCCGGCGATGTCCGCGACTCCATCAGGCCGATCGCCCACGGGTGGCGTGCGAGAACCTGCCGGGCGGATACCGCCCGACGTCGCATCGCCGACTGCCAGTCGCTCTGTTCAGGCGGGAGCTCGATCTCCTCGAACACGACATCGATCATGGCGTCCAGCAAGTCCTCCCTGTTCGCTACGTAGTAGTAGAGCGACATCGCGCCCGCGCCGAGCGCGCGAGCCAGCTGGCGCATGCTCAGCTCGCCGACTCCCTCACGGTCGGCGAGCCGGACCGCCTCGGCCACCACCCGCTTCCTGCTCAGCCCCGCATCTGACGCGGCCTGGCGTCGTTCCCTTGCAGACAACGGGTCCCTCGCTCCCTCGAACGGCTTGACAATCGTTCAGCGTACGGCCATCGTACACCGTACTACGTACGATGTACGAAACAACCAGAGTCGCAACTCGGACGTAAGGAGGCATCTGTGGGAATCGAACAGCGACCGAATGCCGGAGCACGCCTGGCGCCGGGGGCAAATCCGGCCAGGCGACGACGCGGGCCGCCCTCAGCGCTCGACTCGTCCGAGGCCGGGCCACCGCCGCCCGGCCGAGGCGATCTGCCCGCCCAGGTGGACGCGGCCTCGGTACACCCCGGCGCCTACCTCGTCATGACCGGTGAGCCGCACGTGGTGCGCTTGGCGTTCAGGCCCCGCCGGCCACGCCACGACATCCCCGGCAGGCACCTCGCCGACATGGCGGCAGCGGTCGAAAGGATGCCACCGCTCTCCGCCCCGGCCACGAGGTGTTCGGAACGTCGACGAAGCAGCCGACGCCCTCCGCCACGTCGCGGCAGGCCACACCCGAGGGAAGGCCGTCGTCACCGTCTGCCGACCGGACCGACGAGAACAACCCAGCCCCGCGCGTATGCACGCCCCAACCCGCCGCCACTCCGGCGGACGGACCGCTCCACTCGAAAGAAGAACCGATGACCATCCAGACGAAAACCCCGAACCCGCTCGACAACCCCCCGGTCCCCCTGCAGGTCAAGCTCGCCGCCGCATGGACCAGCTTCATGTTCCTCTACATCTACGTCGACTACTTCCACCTCCACAAGCCCGGCGTCATCGACAACCTCCGCGCCGGCGTCGTCTTTGAGTTCAACATCAGCCCCACGTTGTTGACCGCCATGCTCGCGTCCGTGGCGATCCCCGCCCTGATGGTGACGCTCTCCATGACGCTGCCCGCCCGGATCAACCGCGCCACGAACCTCGTCGTCGCATCGCTCTACATCCCCTACTCGGTGTTCAACGCGACAGGGGAATCCTGGGACTGGGCCCCCTTCTACAGCCTCTCCATCGGCATCGAGGTACTGCTCCTGGCCTTCATCCTGCGCTCCACCTGGACCTGGCCTCGAACCCCCGCCATCCCAGCCGGCCCCGAGACGACCAACCTTCGACAGCAGGCGTCCATGTAAAGCCCTACGGCGTGAAGCCCGCCGTTGCGGACACCGGGCCGACCACGACCAGCTCAATCGCGGTATACGCCAGAGAACCCGCTCACGAGCGGCCCGATGTCCGCGCCGGCCACGCCCGTAGACCGAACGGCGGCCGACCGACCAGCACACCTCACCCAACCAACCGCAACGACAAAAGGGGCACCAGCTCGCAACGCACACTGAGAGGTTGAGAGCCCCGGTGCCAGTGTCCCTGCAGGTTCATGGACGGTTCTATGTTGTTCCGTTGATGCTCAGATCGGTGAGCACCGACGGCATGAGCGTCTAGCGCGGCCGCTTCTGCTGCCGACAGGTCCGTCAGGATGGTGTCGGTGAACAGGCGCATCAGCGCGATGTATTCGTGGGCATGCTTGTCAGCTGTGGCGTAGCTGTAGAGGTCCAGCCGCGCCTGCGCATCGGATGGGGAGTCGTCAGCATCATCCTGTTCCATGCTTCGACCGCCTAGCTTCTTGACGGTTGGGGCTGGCGACTCGGAGCCGCTGGCCGTGGAAAGGTGCCGCCGCTTTAAGGTAAGCGTGGGCACTGACAGTTTCCGGCTGACGACCTGAATCGAGAACGCATTCGAAGCCGGCCGGGGCTGATGGATGCGCAAGGTGGGGAGTGTGCCCAAGGCTCCGGGTCGTCGAACTCGGATAAATGGCCATATAGTGTAATTTGAATATTGCGTTTCGGCTACCATCGCACGGGTCACGGATTGAGGGGCTCGGCGTTGGCCAATGTTTGCTGGTGTGGCAGGCCTGGGAATCATCCGCTGTCGTTGGTTGAGGCCCTATTTCTCGGTCGTCGCGCTTCGGCGCGTACGTCATGACTCCGAGCACGCGACACAAGCATTGCTCGAAGTGCTCAAGAGATCCCTTGCTGACCAGGCGGAATCCGCGACCGCTGTGTTGGCCGATGGTATTGAGGAATCGGCCGGTGCGGCGGGACTGCTCGTCAACGGTTTCATCTATCGCAGGGAGTCCAGTCCTTCATGGGCCACCACTGCGGCTCCATCGCTCGTGAATTCGGAGCACGCACTGGTCCTGAACCTGAGATACAGGGATTTCTTGGTGGTTCACTGTGACGACATGCAGAAGCGATGCATTAGACGTTGGCTTCGAAAGACTGGTGCGGCGCCTTTCATCGTCGTCGCGCCCGAAGTGCTGCAGCGCGCCTTCTGCGAAGGAGAGACGCGTGCGCTCTGGTTGCGCGGTACACATGCTCGTCGCACCACCCGGCCGGATGCCAAGGCGCTCGATGGTCAACGCCTGCAGGATGCGCTGAGCCCGTTGGAAGACAGCTCGTTCCTGTACTCCTCGGCCCGTACGGCTCCTTCGTGGGGAGCTCCCGGTGGCCCGCGGACGGGAAACATCGGAGTTACACCGAAGGATGGACTTATCTGGTCCAGGGCCTCCCACTGCTTCGAGGACTTCATCGCAATGGCCGCTGACGTGCTACGGCGGCTGGATGAGGTCTCAGGGGCGAGCGCGCCCGCGCCACCGCCCTTCCCGATACTTGCCGCCGAGGTGCATAGTCTTTCTGATGTCCGGGGAGCCTATGACCTCTCCACTGTCACGCCGGGCGAGCTTGTTGAGGGGCGGCGTGACGAGGCCACGTTCGAAGCGGCAGGGCTTCTGGAGAGAACAACCTTCCAGGTTCAGGGTCGACCGGATTCGGCGCCTTCCGATGCAGTGCTGGCTCGTTCGCCGGGGCGCGCAGAGCCCGGGGTGGGGCGGCCCCGCGTGGGAGAGCTCGGGGTGGGAGAGCTCGGGGTGGGTGGTGTCGGGGTGTCGGGGTGCCGGTGTGGGGCGGGGGTGGTGGGACCAGGGGTGGGGTTAGGTGATTTCGGCGAGGAGTTTGGGGACGGCGGCCTGGAGTTGGGCGGCGATGGACTCGACGGCGTCGGCGCCGATGCGGCCCTCCGGGCCCGAGACCGAGATGGCTGAGAGGGTCGGTGCTCCGGTTACGGGCACGGCCAGGCAGCGTACGCCGGGCTCCTGTTCCGCGTCGTCCACGCAGTAGCCGCGCTGCCTGATCTCGGAGAGTTCGATCATGAGCAGGTCCGGGTCGGTGATGGTGTTGGGGGTCTGGGCGGGCATGCCGGCGCGTTCGACGAGGGCGCGGGCGTCCTCGGGCGGGAGCTGGGCCAGCAGGGCCTTGCCGACTCCGGTGCAGTGGAGGTAGACGCGCCGGCCGACTTCGGTGAACATGCGCACGGAGTGGGTGGAGGGCACCTGGGCGACGTAGACGGCGCGGTCGCCGTCCATGACCGCCATGTTGGCCGTCTCGCCGACCGCGGCGACGAGGTCGGTCAGGACGGGACGGGCCCAGGTGGCGAACATGCTGGAGGCGCTCTCACCGAGCCGGATCAGGCGGGGCCCGAGCGCGTAGCCGCGGGAGGGGAGCTGGCGGACGTAGCCCGACCCCACGAGGGTCCTGATGATCCGGTGGATGGTCGGCAGTGGCAGCCCCGAGAGTGTGGACAGGCGGCTGAGCTGCAGCTCACCGCCCGCTTCCGCCATCAGCTCCAGTATCGCGAAAGCTCGTTCCAGCGATTGCACGCCGTTGGCCGAGCGTGGTGCCGACATGTCCACAGTCTCCGGAGGCAGGTGGCGTTTTCTACCATACGGAAGAGTACATCCTCCGCGGGGCCACCATGCGTCAGGACCAGTTGGGTGCGAGGAAGATCAGCCAGGTGAGCAGGGGGGCGATGGCGATCATGCTGAAGCCCCAGCGCATGAGGCCGCGGAAGACGTAGTCGCGTTCGGTTTCCGGGGAGTTGGCGACGACGAGGGCGCCGCTGGTGGAGAAGGGTGAGGAGTCGACCACGGAGGAGGAGACCGACAGGGCGATGACCAGGGCGACGGCGCCGATGTCTCCGGTGAGCAGGAACGGGACCGCGAGGGGGATGAGGGCGCCGAGGATGCCGGTGGTGGAGGCGAAGGCGGAGACGGCGGCGCCGATGAGGCAGATGAGCAGGCCGGCCAGCAGGGGGATGCCGATGGTGGCGACCTTGCCGCCGAGGAAGTCGATGGTGCCGACGCGTTCCATGAGGCTGACGTAGGTGACGATGCCGCAGATGAGCAGGACGGTGGGCCAGGCGATCTG
>NZ_JACHIN010000019.1 GCF_014203235.1 Nonomuraea endophytica
CTGCACTCGGGAGGGTGTGGGAGAGTAGGTCACCGCCGCACAATATTTCATGGAGAAGGGGTCCGACCACTGGTCGGACCCCTTTTTCGCGTTCCGAAGGGGCTGCCCCGGCCATCGCGCGGGACGGCCCCTCTTTTTGCGTTGCGGGCCAAGGCACGTGATGTTGCTGCCAGCGCGCCGGCCTCCACACACGTGCCTCTGCCGCACGGCCCATCTCCACCACACGGCCCAAGCGGGGTGTACAACCCTCGCACACACCTACGCTCGTGGCGCCGGTGCGGTGAGGACCCGGGCGGGCGTGAACGGCGCAACGCGCACGGCGGCCCATACGGCGGCTCAGGTGGGCTCCACCTTCCCGCGCACACGCCCACGCTTGTCTGCGCACACCACGCTTGTCTGGCGCCGGTACGGCGAGGACCCCGCGGACGTGAGCGGCGCAACGTGTGCGGCGTCCGGGTTTTGTGTGTCGGTGCGTGGCTTGTGTTGGTGTGGTGGGCGTTTCGGTGGCGGTGCGGGGGTGGTTGGCTGGTCAGTGGTTTGGGGGGTGGGGGTGGTCAGTAGGGTTGGGGGGTGGACTATCGTGCGGTTGAACGTGCGATCTTGGAGCGGGGCGTCGAGTGGAAGTTCGAGCCGACCCTGGACCGGATCGCGGCTCTCTTGGATCTGCTCGGCTCGCCCCAGCGGGCGTACCCTGTCGTGCACATTGCCGGCACCAACGGAAAGACCAGCACGGCGCGGATGGTTGAGGCGCTGTTGCGGGAGCGGAACCTTCGGGTGGGGAGGTTCACGAGTCCGCACCTGGTGTCGATGCGTGAGCGGATCTGCGTGGATGGCGTGCCGTTGAGTGAGGAGCGGTTCGCTGAGGTTTATGAGGAGATCGCGCCCTATGTGGAGTTGAATGACACTACGGGGCGGCGGATTCAGTTCTTTGAGTTGCTGACGGCCATGGCGTTCGCGGCGTTTGCCGACACTCCGGTGGATGTGGCGGTTGTCGAGACGGGGATGGGTGGCACGTGGGATGCCACCAACGTCGTCGACGGGCAGGTGAACATCATCACGCCTATCTCGCTGGACCACACCGAGCGGCTGGGGCCGGATATTCCGTCCATCGCTGGGGAGAAGGCGGGGATTATCAAGGCGGGCTCCACTACTGTGCTCGCGCAGCAGGAGCTTGAGGCGGCTGAGGTGTTGGTGCGGCGGGCCGCTGAGGTGGGGGCCGTGGTCGCGCGGGAGGGGCTCGAGTTCGGGGTGCTCAACCGGGAGATCGCCATGGGCGGGCAGCTGCTCACCCTGCGCGGGCTCAAGGGGATGTACGAAGATGTGTATCTTCCGCTTTATGGGGCTCATCAGGCCGGCAACGCCGTCACCTCGCTGGCGGCTGTTGAGGCGCTGACGGCGGGGGACGATCCGCTTGGCATCGAGCTCGTACGGCAGGCGTTCGCTCAGGTGACGTCTCCTGGGCGGCTTGAAGTGGTGCGTCGGGATCCGACTGTTGTCATCGACGCGGCGCACAATCCGGGTGGCATGCAGGCCACGCTTGACGGGCTGCACGAGGCGTTCGACTTCGCCAAGGTGATCGGGGTCGTCGCGGTCATGCGGGACAAGGACGTCGCCACGATCCTGGACCTCCTGGAACCGGTGCTGGACGAGATCATCGTGACCCGCAACTCCTCGCCGCGGTCCATGGCTCCGGAGGAGCTGGGGGAGCTGGCCGAGGGGTACTTCGGTGCGGATCGGGTGCATGTGGTGGAGCGGCTCGACGAGGCCATCGACCGCGGGATCGGGATCGCGGACGCGGAGGGTGAGTTCAGCGGGACCGGGGTGCTGATCACGGGTTCGGTGATCACGGCTGGTGACGCGCGGTACCTGCTGAAGGTGGACGGTTCGTGACCGGGCCTGCGGCTTCCGGTGGCGGGGGCCGTACCCTGTGGTGGGGTGAGAGGGGTTTGAGGTGAGTTTCGTCGTGACGCCGGGCATGCGCAGGCTGGGTGCCAGTGTGCTCGGGATGGAAGCGATCATGGCCGGGCTGATTACGCCCGTGGCGATTACGGTGAGTGGTGTCACTCCGGCGCTGGCCATGGTGGCCGGGCTGGGGCTGGCGGTGCTGTGCATCGTGGCGATCGGGCTGCTCAAGCGGCCTGTCGGGTACGTGGTCGGTAGCCTGGTGCAGGTCTTGGCGATCGCCACGGGGTTCCTCGTGTCCATGATGTTCTTCCTCGGCGCGATCTTCGCGGCTCTGTGGATCACCGCGATATTCGTCGCTCGCCGTGTCGAGGGCGTGACTTCCCGCTAAAGTCGGCCTACATGGCCGTCCCCCCAATCCAGCGGTCCCCGAACGCGGCTGCCGCCGGGCCCACCGCAGGCGCGAAGTTCCCGTGGTTGCTCGATCTCGTGCTCGGGCTGCTCATCGTGGCGGCGCTGCCGCTGGCGATCATCGCGATCCCCAACACCGTCTCCGTCGTCGCCGATCTGCTGCCGGCGGAGATCGACCGGGTCGGGCTGATGCGCGCGCACGGGCTCGCCCTTCCGGCGATGATGCTGACCGTCCCGCTGGCCGCCGTGGTGCTGCGCCGCCTGCGGGTCACGTACGTGCTGGTCGCCGGGCTCGCCCTGCTGGCCGTGGCCGACGCGGCCGGCGGCTATGCGGGCACCACGTTCATGGTGGGCGCGCTGCGCGTGCTCCACGGTGTCGGCGCCGGCGTGCTGCTCCCCGCCACGCTGGTGGCCGCCTGGGGACGTCCGCCGGTGATACGCGCCGTGTGGGCCGGCATGCTGGCCGTCAGCCTCCTGGCAGCCCAGGCGCTCGCGCTGTGGCCGCTGCACCAGGTCGACCGCTGGCAGGTCACGCTTCAGCCGTACCCGCTGCTGACCGGGATCGCGCTGGCTCTCGCTGCGGCGTACCTGCTGGTGTGGTTGCTGCAGGGGGAGAGCGCGTCGCCGACGCCTCGGGCCAGGGAACGTAGCCGGTTGCTGCTGGCGGCGGTTCCCGCCGCGGGCATCGCGGTTCTCGCCATCAGTACGGCCAGCCAGGACTGGAAGGCCGGGCTGGTGGTGCTGGTCGCCGTGCTGTCCATCGCGGCGCTGCTGGCCCTGGCGACGATCGGCACCAGTGAGAGCCGGACGCTGGCCTACACGTTCGTCGCGATCGGGGTCGTGCTGCTGCCGACCGTGGCGCAGGTGACTTATGTGGAGATGGGCGGGCTCGGCGGGCCCGGGCTGAAGGGGCTGTGGCTGCCGTTCGTGGTGGCGGCGGTGCTGACGGTCGTGGCCGGGGCCGCAGTGGCGTTGTTCGGCGGGTCCGCTGTGCGGTGGCTGGCGCCCGCCGGGTTGCTGCTGGTCGTGCTGGGGCTGGCCGCGGTGCGGCTGATGGTGCCGGCGGCGGACGGGACGGTGCTGGTGGTGCCGTTCACCTTCATGGCCGTCGGCGCCGCGGTGGCGCTCACCGCGGCGCTCCGGCAGACGAGTGTGGGTGTGGCGCTGTTCGGGCTGGCGTTGTGCTTTCCCGGGGTGCTGTCCGGGTACCTGCTCGGGACCGGCGTTCAGGTCATGATGCTGCGCGGGCAGCGGTCGGCCCAGGGGATCGTGGACGCGTTCGTCGAGGCGTTGCACACGTGGGCGCTGATCGGCGGGTTCCTGACGGTGGCGGTGATCGTGCTGGGTGCTTTGCTGGCCCGGCGGTCGGGCGGGGCTGTTGAGGAGGGCGACGGGGCTTCGGCGGGCGGTGCCGTACCGGATGGTCCGGAGGCTTCTGGCGAGGTCTCAAAGGTTGAGGTGCGGTCGGACGTTAGGGCTTTCGTGGTGGCGGGCGCGGATGCCGCTGAGGCGGGCCCGGAAGAGACCGGGGCGGAGCGGGGCGAGGCGGACGCCGCTGGGGCGGAGCCGGGTGACGAGGGTGCTGCTGAGGAGGAGCGAGGCGACTCGGGCGGCGTCGGGGATGCGCCGGCTGACGTCGTGGAGGCTCTGGAGGATGAGGGTGTGCTGGATGAGGGGGATCGGCCCACTGGGGAGATCCCTCGTGTCGTGCTGCCCACGCCGGTCAACGGGGACTCGCCGGAGACGGCCGATCCCGCTCGGGTGGCCGGTGAGCACGATGGGCCGTCGCCCGCCGTGCCGCCGCCCGCGCAGTCGCCCGAGGACAATGAGCGGCCCTGAGTGCCGCGAGAGCAGGGGAACCGCCGTGGGACGGTAAGCTGTGCCGCGTCGCCGCCACGCGAGGACGGATACCGTCTCGTGGTGCGGACTGGCGGAGCGAAAGCTGATTCTCGCCCCCACAAATCCGTTCAAAGGAGAACCTCACGTGTCCGAGCGCACTCTTGTCCTGATCAAGCCTGACGGGGTGAAGCGTGGCCTCATCGGTGACGTGATCGCCCGCGTGGAGCGCAAGGGCCTCAAGGTCGTCGCCATGGACCTGCGCACGCTCGACGTCGACACCGCCAAGGCCCACTACGCCGAGCACTCCGAGCGGCCGTTCTTCGGCGAGCTGGTGGAGTTCATCACCTCGGCGCCGCTCGTGGCGCTGGTGCTGGAGGGGCCGCGTGCGGTCGAGGCGTTCCGGGCGCTGGCCGGGCTGACCGACCCGGTCAAGTCCGCTCCTGGCACGATCCGCGGCGACCACGCGCTGGAGATCGGCGAGAACGTCGTCCACGGCTCCGACTCGCCGGACTCGGCCGCCCGGGAGATCAAGATCTTCTTCCCGGACCGCTTCTAATTCTTGCTCGGGGCCCTGTTTCGGGTCCCGGCTCGTTTGCGCCCGCACGGCTTTGTCTGTGCGGGCGCTTTCGTCTTTCCGGGGGCCTTCTGCTTAGGCGTGGGGTTGTGGCTATCGGGCTGCTTTGGGGTTACGGCAAGCCGCCCTACCGCCGACCGCCGTCGTGGGCCGGCGGCCTCTTCCGAGCGGCCGGCAGTCGGACGGGCTGCTCGCCGCCACAAGGTACGCCTGGCCGGACGCCGTGGCCTGGCTGAGCGCCGCAGAGGGGCGCCGGGTCCCCTGCCCATCACGTCCCGCCGCGCGGCGCCTGAAAGCGCTCCTGGGGCGTGGACAGGGCAGGGCTGAGCGCACACCCCAGGCGCCAGCTCTCAGGGTTGTGGGGAGGGGGTGTCAAAAGGGGGTTATAGCTGGCTATGGCGGGCTTGGGGTGGGGGTGATCGAGGGCTGATGGGGTAAAGAGGGCGATACCGGAGGTACGCAAGATTTTTCTGGGACGGTGGTGCTCATCGTGCTCACTGGTGGGTACGTCACGTTACGATTCGAATGCGATCCGTAGTCATCAGTGAAGGACGTTACGGAAGGCTCCGTTCCCCATGGGCAGCAAGCTCGCCTTTCTCGGCCGCGACATGGCGGTCGACCTCGGCACCGCCAACACGTTGGTCTACGTGCGTGGCCGAGGCATCGTGCTCAACGAGCCGTCCGTCGTGGCCATCAACACGGCTACCGGCAAGATCGTCGCGGTGGGCATCGAGGCCAAGCGCATGATCGGGCGGACGCCCGGCAACATCGTCGCGGTGCGCCCGCTCAAGGACGGCGTGATCGCCGACTTCGACGTCACCGAGCGCATGCTGCGCTACTTCATCCAGCGCGTGCACAAGCGCCGCCACTTCGCCAAGCCGCGCATCATCATCGCGGTGCCCAGCGGCATCACCGGGGTCGAGCAGCGGGCGGTGAAAGAGGCGGGCTATCAGGCGGGGGCGCGGAAGGTCTACATCGTCGAGGAGCCCATGGCCGCCGCGATCGGCGCCGGGCTGCCGGTTCATGAGCCGACGGGGAACATGGTCGTCGACATCGGCGGCGGCACGACCGAGGTGGCCATCATCTCGATGGGCGGGGTCGTGACCAGCCAGTCGATCAGGGTGGGCGGTGACGAGCTCGACCAGGCGGTGATCACCTTCGCGAAGAAGGAGTTCTCGCTGATGCTCGGTGAGCGCACCGCCGAGGAGATCAAGATGGCGATCGGGTCGGCGTGCCCCACCTCGGACGAGTGCCATGCGGAGATCCGGGGGCGCGATCTGGTGAGCGGGTTGCCGAAGACGATCGTGGTGTCGGCGGAGGAGATCAGGAAGGCCACCGAGGAGCCGGTCAACGCGATCGTGGACGCGGTGAAGACGACGCTCGACAAGTGCCCGCCCGAGCTGTCCGGCGATCTCATGGATCGCGGCATCGCGCTCACCGGCGGCGGGGCCCTGCTCAAGGGGATGGACGAGCGGATCAAGGCGGAGACCGGCATGCCCGTCCATCTGGTGGAGAACGCGCTCGACTCGGTCGCGCTCGGCTCCGGCAAGTGCGTCGAGGAGTTCGAGGCGCTCCAGCAGGTGCTCGTTCCGGAGTCGCGGCACTGATGAAGGACACGCGCCGCGCCCGGCTCATCCTAGGTCTGCTGCTGACGGCGGCGCTCGTGCTGGTGACGGTCGACCACCGCACCGGGGACGGTTCGCCGTTCACGGCGCTCAGGTCGGCGGGATCCTGGGCCTTCGGCACCGCTGAGCAGGCCGCTACCACGCTGGCCAGCCCGGTGACCGGGTTCTTCGGGGCTCTCGCCAACGCCCCGGGTGCCCAGGCGGACATCGAGCGGCTCAAGGCCGACAACGCGCGCCTGCGCGCCCAGATCGCGGCCGGGCGGCTCGACGCCACGCGCTCGGCGGAGCTCAGGCGGATGCTGGGGCTGGCCGGGACGGGCGGCTACAAGGTGGTCACCGCCAATGTCGTCGCCAGGCGCGGGCAGCCGGGGTTCGAGGAGGCCGTGGAGATCGACGCCGGCACCGACGACGGCGTACGCGCCGAGATGACCGTGCTCAACGCCGACGGACTGGTCGGCAGGGTGATCAGGGCGGCGGCGACCACCTCCACGGTGGTGCTGCTCAGCGATCCCGCCTCGGCCACGGGCGCGCGGATGGAGGGCGGCAACGAGATCGGCGTCGTGCACGGTGTGGGGGAGAACGGGCGGCTGGTGCGCTTCCGGCTGCTCGACTCGACCGCGCCGATCAACCGGGGCGCCCGGCTGGTCAGCTTCGGGTCGCAGCGCGGCATGCCGTACGTGCCGGGGGTGCCCGTCGGGGTGATCGAGCGGGTCGAGGCGACGCCGGGTGAGCTGACGCGCATCGCGTACGCGCGTCCGTATGCCGATCTGACCGCGCTGGACGTGGTCGGGGTGGTGGTCCAGGCGCCCAAGCGGGACCCGCGCGACGCGGTCCTGCCGGCGAGGGCGAGCGCGCGATGATTCCGGCCCTGGTCGTCGTGGTGGCGGTGCTGCTGCAGCTCATCCTGGTCAACCGGCTGCCGCTGCCCGGCGGCGGGATGCCCGACCTGGTGCTGCTGGCGGTGGTCGGAGTGGCCATGATGCGCGGGCCCGCGATGGGGGCGGCGA
The DNA here is from genome assembly GCF_014203235.1 of Nonomuraea endophytica. Taxonomy (GTDB): domain Bacteria; phylum Actinomycetota; class Actinomycetes; order Streptosporangiales; family Streptosporangiaceae; genus Nonomuraea; species Nonomuraea endophytica. Next base: position 7,359 of record NZ_JACHIN010000019.1, read on the forward strand.
TCGGGTTCTGCTCGGGGCTGCTGGTTGATGTGGTGCCGCCGACGGCGCACGTGGCGGGGGAGTACGCGTTCGTGCTCACGGTCGTCGGGTTCCTGGCGGGGCGCGGGCTGGGCGGCGTGGTGCCGACGGTGGTGGCCTGCATCCTGGCCGCGCCGCTGCTCGCGGCGGTGGTCGGCGGGCTGGTCGGCGAGCAGGGGGTGACGCTGGCGGCGGTGGCCGTCAAGGCGCCGGTCACGGTGGTCTACACGCTGGTCGCGGCGCCGGTGGTGATCTGGGCGGTGACCCGGGGGAAGCAGCCGAGGTATGCGGTATGAACAGGATGAGAACCCGGCTGGTCGTGCTGAACGTGCTGGTCGTCACGCTGATCGCGGTGCTGGCCGTGCGCCTGTGGCAGGTCCAGGTGGTACGCGGGATCGAGTACGTCTCGGCGGCGGCCGAGACCAGGACACGCGGCGTGGTGGTGCCGTCGGTGCGGGGGCAGATCCTGGACGCCGCCGGGCAGCCGCTGGTGCGCAACCGCACCGCGCTGGTCGTCTCCGTGGACCGGACCTCGCTCACCCGCATGCCGCGGGGCGGGCAGGAGGTGCTGGAGAAGCTGGCCGACGTGCTGGGCAGGCCGGTCAAGCTGCTGGAGAAGCGGATCCGGTCGTGCGGTCCCGGGGTGACCAGGCCGTGCTGGCCGGGCTCGCCGTACCAGCCGATTCCGATCGACGAGACGGTCACCACGCGTGAGGCGCTGCAGATTCTGGAGCGGCAGGAGGAGTTTCCCGGGGTGACCGCCGAGGTGCAGGCGGTCAGGGAGTATCCGCACGGCAGGGGGGCGGCGCAGCTCGTCGGGTATCTGCAGCCGGTCACGCAGGAGGAGCTGGAGAAGCGCGACGGGCTCAAGGCGGCCTTCTCGGGCGTCGATCTGGTGGGGCGGGACGGGCTGGAGTCCGTCTACGACGAGGCGCTGCGGGGCAAGCCGGGGCTGCGGCGGGTTCAGGTCGACAGGCTCGGCAAGGTCATCGGGGTGGAGCAGCAGGTGGCGCCGGTCTCCGGGGACACGTTGATCACCAGCATCGACGGGCGCGTGCAGGCCATCGTGGAGAAGGCTCTCGACGGGGCGATGAAGCGGGCGCCGAAGGCGGACGGCGCGGCCGGGGTGGTGCTCGACGCGCGTACCGGGCGGGTGGTGGCGCTGGCCAGCGCGCCCGGCTACAACCCGGCGATCTGGACCGGCGGGATCTCCGAGAAGGAGTACCAGGACCTGCTGTCGGACAAGGCGGGGCGGCCGCTGGTATCGCGGGCGATCAAGGGGACGTTCGCGCCCGGCTCGACGTTCAAGGTCTCCTCGGTGGCGGCGATGCTGCGCTCCGGCTACCCGCTGAACGGGACCTATGGCTGCCCGGGGTCGTTCATGGTGGGCGACCGGCCGTTCAACAACTTCCGCGGCATCGGGCTGGGCACGCTGAGCCTGCACACCGCGCTGGTCAAGTCCTGCGACACGATCTTCTACAAGTCCTCCTACGAGCAGTGGCTCAGGGACGGCGGGCTGCACCCGAAGAAGCCGCCACGCCAGCCCTTCGAGAACACCGCCAGGGCCTTCGGCTTCGGCAGGCCCACCGGGATCGACCTGCCGGGCGAGTCGGCCGGGCGCATCCCCGACCGCGACTGGAAGAAGGACCTCTGGGGCCAGACCAGCGCCGACAACTGCAAGCGCTCGCGCACCGGCTACCCTGAGGTGAAGAGCGCCTCACGGGCCGCCTTCCTCAAGCGCCTGGCCTACGAGAACTGCGTCGAGGGCTACCTGCTGCGTCCCGGCGACGCCGCCAACTTCTCCATCGGGCAGGGCGACGTGCTGGTCACGCCGCTGCAGCTCGCCGCCGCCTACGCCGCGCTGGTCAGCGACGGCAAGCTGCGCAGTCCGCGGGTGGCCTGGGCGAGGGTACGGCCGGACGGCACGCTGGTCCAGCGCATCGACCCGCCGGTCACCGGCAAGCTGCCGATCAGCGAGAAGGAGCGCGCCTACATCAAGAACGCGCTCAGCCAGGTCGCCTCCGACGGCACCGCGGCCGGGGCCTTCAGCGGGTTCCCCATGGACCAGGTACGCATCGGCGGCAAGACCGGCACCGCGGAGGTGTGGGGCAAGGAGGACACCTCCTGGTTCGCCTCGTTCGCGCCCACGGAGAAGCCCCGGTTCGTGGTGGTCGCCATGGTCTCGCAGGGCGGGATGGGCGGGTCCACGGCGGCGCCGGCCGTACGGGAGATCTATGAGGGCATTTACGGGATCAAACAGCCGGCCGCGCTGCCGGACGGGAAACCCGTCTCCAAGCTGCCGATGATCGCGCGGGACGGGACGGTCACCCGATGACGGACCGCACGCTGCTGGCCAGGCGGCGCTCGTTCACCACCCGCGCCGTGGGCGCGCAGTCGACCGTGTGGCGGCTCGACGGCGTGCTGCTGGTCTCGGTCGCGGCGTTGTGCGTGATCGGCACGCTGCTGGTGTGGTCGTCCACGCGCACGTGGGCGCCGGGCTCGACCGGGCTGGTCAAGAAGCACGTGCTGAACCTGGCCATCGGCGCCGCGCTGTGCGGGGCGGTGGCGATGATCGACCACCGGCTGCTGCGCGCGTACGCGCCGGTCGTTTACCTGGTGACGCTCGTCGGGCTGGCCCTGGTGGTCACGCCGCTCGGCACCACGGTCAACGGGTCGCACTCGTGGATCATGCTGGGCGGCGGGTTCGCGGTGCAGCCGTCGGAGTTCGCCAAGCTCGGGCTGGTGCTGATGTTGTCGATGCTGCTGGCCCAGCCGGCCGAGGGCACCGATCGGCCGCGGGCGCTGGACATGGTGTTCGTGCTGGTCATGGCGGCGATCTCGATGGGTCTTGTGATGCTCCAGCCGGACCTCGGCACCACGCTGGTGCTGGCGGTGATCACCGTGGGCGGGCTGGTGATCGCCGGGGTGCGCAAGCGGTGGATGATCCTGCTCGTGCTGACCTCGCTGGCGGGCGCGGTGGCGGTGTGGGCGCTGGATCTGCTGGAGCCGTACCAGGTGGCGCGGTTCACCGCCTTTCTCGACCCGAGCGTGGACCCGCGCGGCGTCGGCTACAACTCCACGCAGGCGCTGATCGCGATCGGCTCCGGCCAGTTGTACGGCAAGGGGCTGCTGGACGGCGGGCAGACGACCGGGCGCTTCGTGCCCGAGCAGCACACCGACTTCATCTTCACCGTGGCCGGCGAGGAGTTCGGCTTCCTCGGCTCGGTGACCGTGGTGGCGCTGCTCGGCGTGGTGCTGATCCGCGGGCTGAAGATCGCCCGGCAGTGCGAGGACCGTTTCGGGACGCTGGTCGCCGGCACGATCGTGTGCTGGCTGGCCTTCCAGACCTTCGTCAACATCGGGATGACCGTCGGCATCATGCCCATCACCGGGCTCCCGCTGCCCTTCGTCTCCTACGGCGGCACCGCGACGTTCGCAAATCTCATCGCAATTGGGCTGCTACAGGCGATAAGGATCAGGGAACAGGCGTTTAATTAGAAGTATGTTCGTGGCCTACTGCGACGAGTGCGAGGACCGCTTCCTGCTCCCCGCCAGCCACGTCGTCGCCGTGCACAATCTCGCCAGCGGCGTCATCGCTGTCGAGCTGACCTGTTACGAGAACCACCGGGTCCTCGTCATGAGCGGGAACGACATCGACATCCAGGGACCTGCCACCGTCTGAGCGCGGATAGGCTTGGACCCATGTCTGTCGAGTCGATTTTCCCACGCCTGGAAGCGCTGCTGCCCAGAGTGCAGAAGCCGATCCAGTATGTCGGCGGTGAGCTCAACTCGACGGTCAAGGACTGGGACGAGGCGGACGTCCGCTGGGCGCTGATGTATCCGGACGCCTATGAGGTGGGGCTGCCCAACCAGGGCGTGGCCATCCTCTACGAGATTCTCAACGAGCTGCCCCAGACCCTGGCCGAGCGCACCTACTCGGTGTGGCCCGACCTTGAGGCGCTGATGCGCGAGCACGGCGTGCCGCAGTTCACCGTCGACGGCCACCGCCCGGTGCGCGCCTTCGACGTGCTCGGCGTCTCCTTCTCCACCGAGCTCGGCTACACCAACATGCTGACCGCGCTCGACCTGGCCGGCATTCCGCTGCTGGCGGCAGAGCGCGGCGAGGACGACCCGATCGTGCTGGCCGGCGGGCACGCCGCCTTCAACCCCGAGCCGGTCGCCGACTTCCTCGACGCGGCCGTGCTGGGCGACGGCGAGCAGATCGCCATCGCCGTCAGCGAGGTCATCCGCGAGTGGAAGCAGGAGGGCAGTCCCGGCGGCCGCGACGAGCTGCTGATGCGCCTGGCCGAGTCCGGCGGCGTGTACGTGCCCAGGTTCTACGACGTGGACTACCACCCCGACGGCCGCATCAAGCGGGTCGCGCCCAACCGGCCCGAGGTGCCCTGGCGCGTCCACAAGCACACCGTCATGGACCTCGACGAGTGGCCCTACCCGAAGAAGCCGCTGGTCCCGCTGGCCGAGACGGTCCACGAGCGGTTCAGCGTGGAGATCTTCCGCGGCTGCACGCGCGGCTGCCGCTTCTGCCAGGCCGGCATGATCACCCGTCCGGTCCGCGAGCGCTCGATCACCACGATCGGCGCCATGGTCGACAACGGCGTCAAGGAGTCCGGCTTCAACGAGGTCGGCCTGCTGTCGCTGTCGTCGGCCGACCACTCCGAGATCGGCGAGGTCGCCAAGGGCCTGGCCGACCGCTACGAGGGCACCAACACCTCGCTGTCGCTGCCCTCCACCCGCGTCGACGCCTTCAACATCGACCTGGCCAACGAGTTCTCCCGCAACGGCCGCCGCTCCGGGCTGACCTTCGCTCCTGAGGGCGGCTCCGAGCGCATGCGCAAGGTGATCAACAAGATGGTCACCGAGGAAGACCTCATCCGCACCGTCACCACCGCCTACTCGCAGGGCTGGCGGCAGGTCAAGCTCTACTTCATGTGCGGGCTGCCCACCGAGCAGGACGAGGACGTGCTCGGCATCGCCGACCTGGCCAAGAAGGTGATCCAGGCCGGTCGCGAGGCCACCGGCTCGCGCGACATCCGCTGCACCGTCTCCATCGGCGGCTTCGTGCCCAAGCCGCACACGCCGTTCCAGTGGGCCGCCCAGGCCGACCACGAGACCGTCGACCGGCGGCTCAAGGAGCTGCGCGACGTCGTCAGAAACGACCGCCAGTACGGTCGGGCGATCGGCTTCCGCTACCACGACGGCAAGCCGTCCATCGTCGAGGGCCTGCTCTCGCGTGGCGACCGCCGGGTCGGCGCCGTCATCAGGGCCGTCTGGGAGGACGGCGGGCGCTTCGACGGGTGGAGCGAGCACTTCTCCTACGACCGGTGGATGGCCGCCGCCGCCAAGGCGGGCGTGGACGTCAGCTGGTATACGACCCGCGAGCGCGAGGAGAACGAGGTCCTGCCGTGGGACCACCTCGACGCCGGGCTCGACCGCGAGTGGCTGTGGCAGGACTGGCAGGAGGCGGTCAACGAGACCGAGGTCGAGGACTGCCGCTGGACGCCGTGCTACGACTGCGGCGTCTGCCCGACGATGGGAACCGAGATCCAGATCGGGCCGACCGGAAAGAAACTTCTGCCGCTCACCGTGGTGTGAACGCGACACGCGCGGGCGACCGGACGGGCCACGGATTTGGTCAAGGTTTCGCCGTGACGGCGGGCTGCATGTCCGACGTGGGAAGCGATCCCCATGATCGGCGCCCGCGCACGTCGGCGGGTGGCGTGGGGATGGCTTCGCCGTAACTCTGGACGAAAGCCATAACGGAGAGCTACCAACATCGGCGCGCATAGAGAACAGCGCGTACAGTCTCCGCGCGCGGCGGCTTATCCTGTGAGGAGGAAACTCTGACACGGGAAGGACGCAACGCTCTGAAACCTGTTCCCGACGGGCCACCGCCCGCGCCCACGGTGCAGCGGCTTCGCGTCCGCTACGCCAAGCGCGGCCGCCTGCGCTTCACCAGCCACCGCGACATCTCGCGGGCCGTCGAGAGGGCGGTTCGCCGTGCCGGCATTCCGGTTGCCTTCAGCGCGGGCTTCTCGCCCCACCCCAAGATCTCCTACGCGGGCGCGGCGCCGACCGGCGTCGCCAGCGAGGCCGAATACCTTGAGATCGGTGTCACGGAGCCGTGCGATCCCGGACGGATCCGCGCCGACCTGGACGCTTCGCTGCCACCCGGTCTCGACGTGCTCGAAGTGGTCGAAGCACGCTCCGGTGGCCTGGCCGATCGCCTGGAGGTCTCGACGTGGGAGCTGCGGTTGCCCGGCGCGGATCGCGAGCTGGCCGGCGTGGCGGTGGAGAAGTTCCTCGCCGCCGGCACCGTCGAGGTGGAGCGCCTCACGAAGAAGGGCCCCCGCCGTTTCGACGCGCGGGAGGCGGTGCTGATGCTTGAGATCTCCGAGGGAACGGAGAGAACCGCAGCTCAGGTGCCCGGACAGTCGTGTGTCATACTGCGCATGGTTGTTCGGCACATGACTCCTGCCGTTCGACCCGACGACGTGCTCACAGGATTGCGCCTTGTGGCCGACTTCGCGCCGCCGGTTCCCCCCGAGGTAACCAGGCTGGCGCAGGGGCCGCTGGACGCGTCCGGTGGGCCTGCCGACCCGTTCGACCTTGACCGCGACATCACGCGCGGCGGCGAAGCGGGACCGGCGGGCGAGCACGCCGCCGGATAGGAACCGCCTGGCGGCCCGCCAGGCGTATCCGCTGACAGGACTTGGCGCCAACACCCCATACGGGGCGGGGGCGGACAACGAGACACGAGGGCTCCTGCGCGGCGCGGCGACGCGCCCGGGAGCTGACGGGAGAGCGCCCGCATGCTCGAGAACGAGCCCAACGGCGGGGCCAACGGCCCCGACGGGGAGACAACTGAAGATCAGCCCACAACCAAGCCGCGCCGGGCAGCCCGGCCGGCCGGGCCGCCTCCGGAGCTGCCGGAGGAGGCCGCGCCATCCGTGCTGACGGTGCCCGCCGGCCAGGTGACCAGCCCGGCCGAGGAGGCCGTGGCCGAGGCCGTCGAGCAGCCCAAGAGGGCTGCCAGGAGCCGGTCCACGGCGACGACGACGCGCCGCCGTACCAAGAAGGCCGAGGAAGAAGGCGAGGAGCCGGCCGCCGACGAGAAGCCCAAGCGGGTTTCGCGCCGGGCCGCCGGGCCGCCGCCCGAGGTCGAGGAGCTTCCGGCCGCTACGGCTGCCGCCCTCGGGAGCGCTCCCGCGGAAGAGGCGCCGGTCAAGCGGACGCGGCGCACCGCCAAGGCCAAGGCCGAGCCGGTCGAGGAGGAGGCCGCCGCACCGGTCAAGCGGACGCGGCGTACACGCAAGAAGGCCGAGGAGGAGCCGGAGAGCCCGGTCGAGACCGCGGTCGAGACGGTCGTGGCCGAGGTCGCGCCCGTCGCCGAGGTCGCGGCCGAGGTGCTGGACGAGCTGCCCGAGGTCGAGCCGCTCGACGACGAGCCCGCGGGCGAGGATCTCGACGAGGACCAGCCCAACCTGCTGGCCGACCCGTTCGGGCTGACCGCGCGGCGCATGGAGCAGGGCGGCGCGTCCTTCGAGCGGCCGGCGGCGATCTTCGCCCCGCTGTTCCAGGCGCCCGACCCGACACAGGCGCAGCCGGTGGCGCCCCGCCGTCCCGAGCCTGAGCCCGTCGTGGCCGAGGTGGTCGAGGAGCTCACCGACGCCGACACCGACGCGGAGCTCGACACCGACGGCGATGCCGACAACGAGGACGAGAGCGGCGGCCGTCGCCGTCGCCGCCGCCGTGGCGGCCGCGGACGGGGCAAGTCCCGTGAGCGCGACGACTCCGACGACTCCGACGACGAGCAGGACGACGACGAGGAGCAGGGCGAGGACGACTCCCAGGACGAGGAGACCTCCAGCTCGCGCCGCCGCCGCAGGCGCCGTCGCCGCGGCTCCGACGAGACGCCCGAGCCGGCCAGCGACGACCCGCCGAACACTGTGGTGCGCATCCGCGCGCCGCGCTCCGGCCGGGCCGCCGCGCTCGACACCTCCAGCGACGGCGTGCAGAGCGTGCGCGGCTCCACCCGCCTTGAGGCCAAGAAGCAGCGCCGCCGCGAGGGCCGCGAGCTCGGCCGCCGGCGTCCGCCGATCATCACCGAGTCCGAGTTCCTCGCCAGGCGCGAGTCCGTCGACCGGATGATGGTGGTGCGCCGCCAGGGCGACCGCACCCAGATCGCCGTGCTCGAGGACGGCATCCTGGTCGAGCACTACGTCAACCGCGAGGCCAGCCAGTCCTACGTCGGCAACGTCTACCTGGGCAAGGTCCAGAACGTGCTGCCGTCGATGGAGGCCGCCTTCGTCGACATCGGCAAGGGCCGCAACGCCGTCCTCTACGCCGGCGAGGTCAACTTCGACACCGCCGGGCTGGAGGGCCAGCCCAAGCGCATCGAGGCGGCGCTGAAGTCCGGCCAGTCGGTGCTGGTGCAGGTCACCAAGGACCCGATCGGCCACAAGGGCGCCCGGCTGACGTCGCAGATCAGCCTTCCCGGTCGTTACCTCGTGTACGTCCCGGACGGTTCGATGACCGGCATCAGCCGCAAGCTGCCCGACAAGGAGCGCACGCGGCTCAAGAGCATCCTCAAGAAGGTCATGCCGGAGAACGCCGGCGTCATCGTGCGCACGGCCGCCGAGGGCGCCTCCGAGGACGAGCTCGCCCGCGACGTGTCCCGGCTGTCGGCGCAGTGGGAGGCCATCCAGAAGAAGGCCAAGTCCGCGAGCCCGCCGGAGCTGCTGTCGGCCGAGCCCGACCTGACGATCCGCGTCGTGCGCGACGTCTTCAACGAGGACTTCACCTCGCTCGTGGTCCAGGGCGAGGAGGCGTGGGAGACGGTCGACGAGTACGTCAAGTACGTCGCCCCGCACCTGGCCGACCGCCTGAACCGGTGGGAGGAGGAGACGGACGTCTTCGAGTCCTACCGGATCGACGAGCAGCTGGGCAAGGCGCTGGAGCGCAAGGTGTGGCTGCCCAGCGGCGGCTCGCTGGTCATCGACCGCACCGAGGCGATGACCGTCGTCGACGTCAACACCGGCAAGTTCACCGGCCAGGGCGGCAACCTGGAGGAGACGGTCACCAGGAACAACCTGGAGGCGGCCGAGGAGATCGTGCGCCAGCTGCGGCTGCGCGACATCGGCGGCATCATCGTGATCGACTTCATCGACATGGTCCTGGAGTCCAACCGCGACCTGGTGCTGCGCCGGCTGCTGGAGTGCCTGGCCCGCGACCGCACCAAGCACCAGGTGGCCGAGGTCACCTCGCTGGGCCTGGTGCAGATGACGCGTAAGCGGGTCGGCCAGGGGCTGCTGGAGGCGTTCTCGACGCCGTGCGACTGCTGCAACGGCCGCGGCCTGATCGTCTCCACGGAGCCGGTCGAGGCCAAGCCGGAGCCGCGGGGCACGCAGGGCAAGATGGCGGTCGAGAAGGCCGTCGCCGACAAGGTCTCCGCGGCTTCCGGGGCCGGGAACCGTGATACTGTGACCGGTGCGCTTGACGACGTCCCATCCGAGGATGACCAGGCGAACCAGACTTCTGGCAGGGGGCGGCGACGCTCCCGCCGAGCCAAGTCGGCCGAGTAGCCAGGCGCTCCCGCCAGGGAGCGCTCCTCGGTTGACAGTCCGTCGATCCGTCCGGTTCGACCAGGGCACCGCTCATCCGGTACCCTAGTCAATCGGTGCGTCCAGCGGCGCGCCCTGTTCGCGCGCCTCTCGGATCGTCGGTTTTCCCGACAGGTTCCGAGTGCTGGGCGCAGCATTCGGTGGTAACCGATGTGATCGGTGACCACAAGCAGACAGTAGAAGGGTTCCGCGGTGTACGCGATCGTTCGTTGCGGCGGCAGGCAGCAGAAGGTCTCCGTCGGTGACGTCCTCGAGGTGGACAAGGTCGCCGGCGAGGTCGGCTCTTCGGTTTCGCTGCCGACGGTGCTCGTCGTCAACGACGGCGATGTGACCACGGAGGCGGGCAAGTTCACGGTCAGCGCCGAGATTCTCGGCGAGACCAAGGGCCCCAAGATCCGCATCCTCAAGTACAAGAACAAGACCGGTTACAAGAAGCGCCAGGGTCACCGTCAGCGGTACACCCAGGTGAAGATCACCGGCATCAACCAGGCCTGAGTCACGGGAGTTTTGCGAGATGGCACACAAGAAGGGCGCGTCGTCCACCCGGAACGGCCGTGACTCCAACGCACAGCGGCTCGGCGTCAAGCGGTTCGGCGGCCAGCTGGTCAACGCGGGCGAGATCATCGTCCGCCAGCGCGGCACCCACTTCCACCCTGGCGACAACGTCGGGCGTGGCGGCGATGACACGCTGTTCGCGCTGGCCGCGGGGCACGTGCAGTTCGGGCGCAAGCGCGGGCGTCGTGCGGTGAGCATCGTTCCGGTCGCGGAGTAAATCTACGCCGACTGACGTTCCTAGAGGGGTGGGTCACTTTGACCCGCCCCTTTGGGCTTTTTCGGCCTCTTTTTTGTGCTTTTGGCTAGTTTTGTGCTTTTGGGTTACGGCAGGCCAGCCTCCCGCCACCCGCCGTCGTGGGCTCGCGCCGGTCGTGGGGATCGCTTCTCACGTCGGACGTGGTGCCCGCCGTAACGGCGGTGTGTTGGGCGGGGACCGTGGCTCGGCTTGACGCCGTACCTGCGGCGCCGGGTTCCGCCGCACGGCTTCTCGCCGCGCGGCGCCGGACAACCTGACTCGTGCCAGTCTCGCGGCGTGTGGCGGGGCAGGGTCTTGGACCTCGTGGCGCTCGATGCCGCTGTGCCGTGGTCTTGGGGTGGCTGGGCGGGTGGGGCGTGGATTGAGCTGGGAAGATGGGTTTGTGTTCCGTTCGGGAGCACGTGGGAGTAAGGGGCGGTAATGCCGGACTTCGTGGACCAAGTGGTTCTGCATGTCAGGGCCGGTGACGGAGGGAACGGCTGCGCCTCCATCCACCGGGAGAAGTTCAAGCCGCTCGGCGGCCCCGACGGGGGCAACGGCGGGCGGGGCGGGGATGTGATCCTGGAGGTCGATCCCAACACCGCCACGCTGCTTGAGTACCATCGGCGGCCGCATCGTAAGGCGGACAACGGCAAGCAGGGGCAGGGGTCCAACCGGGACGGGGCCAACGGCGGCGACGTCGTGCTCACCGTGCCCAACGGGACTGTCGTCAAGGATGCCGACACCGGTGAGGTGCTGGTTGACCTGGTGGGGGCCGGAACCCGGTATGTGATCGCCGAGGGCGGGCACGGCGGGCTTGGGAACGCGGCGCTGGCCAGCACCAAGCGGAAGGCGCCCGGGTTCGCGCTGCTCGGGGAGCCCGGTGACGGGCTGGACGTGATGCTGGAGCTCAAGAGCGTCGCGGACGTCGCGCTTGTCGGGTTCCCCAGCGCGGGGAAGTCGTCGCTGATCGCGGCCTTGTCCGCCGCCCGGCCCAAGATCGCGGACTATCCGTTCACGACGCTGATCCCCAACCTCGGCGTGGTCACGGCGGGGGAGACCATCTTCACCGTCGCCGACGTACCCGGGCTCATTCCCGGGGCCTCGCAGGGCAAGGGGCTCGGGCACGAGTTTTTGCGGCACGTGGAGCGGTGCGACATGCTCGTCCACGTCATCGACTGCGCCACCCTGGAGCCGGGACGCGACCCGATCACCGACTACGAGGTCATCGAGGCCGAACTGGCCGCCTACGGCAAGCTGGAGGACCGGCCCCGCCTGGTCGTGCTCAACAAGGCCGACGTGCCGGACGCGCGCGAACTGGCCGAGATGGTACGCGCCGAGTTCGAAGCCAAGGGCCTGCGCGTCTTCGTCATCTCGGCGGCCACGCACGACGGCCTGCGCGAGCTGACGTTCGCGATGGGCGAGTGGGTCGCCGCGGCCCGCGCCCAGAAGCCGATCGAGGAGCCCACCCGGCTGGTCATCCGGCCCAAGCAACTCGGCGAGACCGGGTTCAGCGTGCGTAAGGTCAGCGAGAACCAGTTCCAGGTCACCGGCGAGAAGCCGGAGCGCTGGATCCGCCAGACCGACTTCACCAACGACGAGGCCGTCGGCTACCTCGCCGACCGGCTGGAGCGGCTCGGCGTCGAAGAAGCCCTGGCCAAGGCGGGGGCGGTCATGGGCGCCGAGGTCATCATCGGCCCCATGGAGGGCGGCTACGTCTTCGACTGGCAGCCGACTCTGTCCGCCGAATCCGCACGCCAGGGGCCTCGTGGCTCCGACTCTCGTCTCGTCTGAGTTCTTCTGTCTGTTACAAGCCTTCTATTCGTTACGGCAAGCCGCCCCCACCCCCGCCCGCCGACGCGGGCCGGGTGTCGGGGCGGCGGCCGGCAGTCGGACAGGGCACTCACCGCTACAAGCCCCGGTTACCCGGCCGACGGGGGCTGCCGCCCGCGCAGAGCCGGGCTGCCTGGTTGGCGGTAGGGCTGTCGCCCGCGCAAGACCCCGGTTGCCTGGTTGGCGGTAGGGCTGTCGCCCGCGCAAGACCCCGGTTGCCTGGTTGGCAGTAGGGCTGTCGCCCGTGCCAAAGCCGGGTTGCCCGGGCCCGCAGAGGGCTTGTCGCGCGCGCAACAAGCCCGGTGGTCCGGCAATCACCCGGACCAGCCCTCCAACCCGGGAGGATGCTGTCGTTCCGCTAGGCGAGCGGTGGTTGTCACGGCTGGGTGGGGGCTTTGATACTCGCGGGCGGTCGGTTGGTGGCTCGGATAGGGTCGTGGCGTGCGAGATCGGATCAGTTCCGCTTCCAAAGTTGTCGTCAAGGTCGGTTCTTCGTCGCTGACCACCCCGCAGGGCACCATCGACGTCGACCGGGTCGACGCGCTCGTCGACGTGCTGGCGGCGCGGCGGGGGGTGGGGGCGCAGATCGTGCTCGTGTCGTCGGGGGCCATCGCCGCCGGGCTCGGGCCGCTGGGGCTGGCCGTGCGACCGCGGGATCTCGCCACTCAGCAGGCCGCCGCGTCTGTCGGGCAGGGGGTGCTGGTCGCCCGGTATACCTCGTCTTTCGCGCGTTACGGGCTGCGGGTGGGGCAGGTGTTGCTGACGGCCGATGACATGATGCGGCGCTCGCACCACGTCAACGCCCAGCGCACCCTGAACCGGCTGCTTGAGCTGGGTATCATGCCGGTGGTCAACGAGAACGACACCGTGGCCACCGACGAGATCCGGTTCGGCGACAACGATCGGCTGGCTGCCCTTGTGGCCCATCTGACCAGGGCGGATGCGCTTGTCCTGCTGTCCGATGTGGACGCGCTCTATGACGGGCCGCCGAGCCGGGCGGGTTCGCGGCGGCTGGCGGAGATTCGCGGGCCGGAGGATCTGGTGGGCGTCGAGCTGGGCAGGAACGGCGCGGCCGTCGGGACCGGCGGGATGATCACCAAGGTTCAGGCTGCCAAGATCGCGACCGGTGCGGGCATCCCGGTGGTGCTGACCGCCGCTGCCCATGCCGCGCAGGCGCTGGCCGGGGCCGACGTGGGCACGTACTTTCACCCGGGCGGACGGCATCCCGGCACCCGGCTGCTGTGGCTGGCCCACGCCACGACCGGTCGCGGGCGGCTGCACCTGGACGACGGCGCCGTGGAGGCGGTCGTCACGCGGCGCAAGTCGCTGCTTCCCGCAGGGGTGACCTCCGTCGAGGGTGATTTCTCCGCCGGTGATCCGGTTGATCTGTGCGGGCCGCTCGGGCGGGTGGTGGCCCGGGGGCTGGTGAACTTCGACGCCGTGGAGATCCCGGGACTGCTGGGGCGTTCGACGCGGGATCTGGGCAGCGAGCTCGGTCCGGAATATGAACGCGAGCTGATTCATCGCGACGACATCGTCATACTGGAGGCTCACCAGTAAGCGAATGGAGCGTGCGATGTCCGAAGAGTTCCTGAAGGTGGCCCATGCGGCACGAGAGGCCGCCGCCGAGCTGGCCCCGCTGCCGCGGGCGCCGAAGGACCGGGCGTTGCGCGCGATCGCCGACGCGCTGGCCGCGCAGGCCGCGCAGATCGTCGAGGCCAATGCCAAGGACGTGGAGCGCGCCCGCGAGCAGGGCACCTCCGAGGCGATGATCGACCGGCTGCGGCTGGACGTGAAGCGGGTGGAGGCCATCGCCGAGGCCGTCCGGCAGGTGGCCGACCTGCCCGATCCGGTCGGCGAGGTGCTGCGCGGCAGCACGCTGCCCAACGGCCTCGAACTACGCCAGCTCCGGGTGCCGCTGGGCGTGATCGGCATCATCTACGAGGGCCGTCCCAACGTGACCGTGGACGCCGCGGCGCTCTGCCTCAAGAGCGGCAACGCCGTACTGCTGCGTGGATCGTCGAGCGCTTATGACTCCAACACCGAGCTGGTGCGGATCATGCAGGAGGCGCTGGAGGGCACCGAGGTGCCGTCGGGCGCGGTGCAGTTGGTGCCGGGGCAGACGCGTGAGTCGGTCAAGGAGCTCATGCGGGCGCGCGGGCTGGTCGACGTGCTGATCCCGCGGGGCGGCGCGTCCCTGATCAATTCGGTGGTCGAGGAGTCGACGGTGCCGGTGATCGAGACCGGGGTCGGCAACTGCCATGTCTATGTCGACGCCGAGGCCGATCTGGATCTGGCGCTCGACATCCTGGTCAACTCCAAGGCGCAGCGGCCGTCGGTCTGCAACGCGGCCGAGACGTTCCTCGTGCACGCCGGCGTGGCGGCGGAGTTCCTGCCCAAGGCGCTGGCGCGGCTGGCGGAGGAGGGCGTGACCGTCCACGGAGACGAGCGGGTGGCCGCCCATCCCGGTGTGGTGGCCGCGACCGAGGACGACTTCTACGCCGAGTACCTCTCGCTGGACATCGCCGCCGCCGTCGTCGACTCGCTGGAGGACGCGGTGGCGCACATCAGGAAGTACGGCTCCGGCCACACCGACGCGATCGTCACCCGGTCGCAGCGGGCCGCCCGCCGGTTCGTGGCGCTCGTCGACTCGGCGGCCGTGGCGGTCAACGCCTCGACCAGGTTCACCGACGGGGGCGAGTTCGGGTTCGGCGCGGAGATCGGGATCTCCACCCAGAAGCTGCACGCGCGCGGCCCGATGGGGCTGCCGGAATTGACGTCAACTAAGTGGATTTACACGGGCGAGGGACATCTCCGCACGTCGGAAGGCACGGTTATCTCAGCGTGTCAAGGTGGCAACTGAGAGTGACGTTGACTTGACTGGGGCGCATGGAGATTGTGATCGCCCTGGTCTTCGCCGGCGCCGTGCTGTTCGGGGCCGACCGCCTGCTGCTGTGGCTGGAGAGCCGCGGGCACGTCAACTGGCGCCGCAAGGGGCGCAGGGACCTGTCGAAGGAACCCCGGACGGAGCTCGACGACATTTTTGGCGACACGGGCTTTGGCGACACGGGCTTGGGTGACAAGAGCTTCCGCGACAAGAGCTTTGGCGACAAGAGCTTCCGCGACAAGACCAAGCGATAAACACTCGGCGCGCCTCGGGCGCTATCGGGGCACACCCCGCTAGGGTTGTGCCCCTTATGGGTGCGCCGAGCGGGGAGGGACGGTGAGCAAGCTCGGCAAGGTCGGGCCGTACACCCTTCTCGAACGGCTCGGCAGGGGCGGCATGGGCGAGGTCTACCTCGCCGGCACGCGTCGTGGCGAACGGGTCGCGATCAAGGTTCTCCGGGATCTGGTCGAGGATGAGTCCGCCCGCATTCGCCTGGAACGTGAGGTGCGTGCGCTGCGCCGGGTCGAGAGCCCCTATGTGGCCAAGGTGTTCGACGCCGATCTCGACTGCGCGCGGCCGTACCTCGTGATGGAGCACATCGAGGGCGCTACCCTCCTTGAGCTGGTACGGCGGAGCGGCCCCCTCGACGTCGGCGGCCTGGTCGAACTGGCGCACGGCATCGCCACCGCGCTGGCGATCACGCACGCGGCCGGGGTGATCCACCGCGATCTCAAGCCGGCCAACATCCTGATGAGCGAGCGCGGGCCGGTGCTCATCGACTTCGGCATCGCGCAGGTGCTCGACGCGACCCGGCTGACCATGACCGGCACCTTCCTCGGCACCCCCGGCTACACCGCGCCGGAGATCTTCGCCGACGAGCAGGTCGAGTCGCCCGCCGACGTGCACGCGTGGGCGGCGACGGTGGCGTTCGCGGCGACCGGGCGGCCGACGTTCGGGCGGGGGACGGCCGAGGCGCAGATGTACGCGGTGCTGAACGGGCAGGCCGACCTCAAGGGTGTGCCGGTGGAGTTGCTGCCGCTGGTGCGGGCGGCGTTGCACCGTGAGCCCGCCAAGCGGCCGACCGCGGCGCTGCTGACCGACCGGCTCTCCCGGCTGGCGCGGGCGACCGCCGCCGACGTGCCGGCGGTCGAGCGGGAGGACGGGCGCAAGATCACGCCGGAGGTGCCGCCGCCCAGGGGACGGGTGCGGGCGAAGGCCAAGGAGGAGTCCGGGCGCGGGCGGGTGGGCGAGGACGTCGCGACCCCGCCACCTCGGGCACGGCAGCCGCGGGGCAGGGGCAAGGACGAGCCGAACACGCCGGTGCCCAGAGGACGCGGCAAGGACGATCCGGGCACACCGGTGCCGCGCGGCCGCGCCGCCAAGGACGAGCCGGCGCGGAGCCGGGCCGTCAAGGACGACGCCGCGGTGCGGAGCCGTGCGGCGAAGGAGGATCCGGGCCGGGGACGCACCTCCAAGGAGGATCTCGCGCGCGGGCGGGCCAAAGAGGAACTGGTGCGGGCGCGGTCCAAGGAGGAGGCGCCGCCTCGTACCCGGACCAAGACCGGTGACAACCCCAAGACGCCGGTGCCGAGGGTCCGGGCCAAGACGGGCGAGCGGCGCGTGCGCGGCCGGGAGGCGACCACGTTGCCTGCGGGCAACACCGCGTTGCTGCTGCTCGCGGTGCTGGCGGTGCCGTGTGTGGTGGTGTCGGTGGTCTATCCGATCGCCTCGATCGGGATCACGACCGCGCTCGTGGTGCTGACCAGGACGTTGTGGATGAGCCACTGGATGGTGCGGAACCGGGCCGGCAAGCGGGTCCGGGTGCTGCTGCGAGCCGTGTTGTTCCCGTTCGCGCTGATCGGGGCGGCCGTCACCGCGGTGGTGTGGCCGGGCGCCCCGGTCGCCCTCGTCGCCGGTGGCGCGCTCTGGGTGACCGGTGGCGGCGAGATCGCCTCCGACTGGTGGCAGCAGGCGGCGCCGGTGACGGTCGCGGCCGTGGTGTTCGGGGTGTTGTGCGGGGGAATCACCGGGCGCGAGATCGAGCGGATCGGCGCCCGGCTGCCGAATCTGCGCCGGGAAGGCCTACGCGCCCTGGCGGTGCTGGGCGGGTTCGTGGCGTTGTGCGCTGCCGCGGTCAAGGCGATCGAGCTGCTGCTCTGAGATGCGGAGGGGTACCTCTGTCACGGTGCACGGATGGCCGTGACGGCGGGTACCCCGTCCGACGTGAGAAGCGACCCCCACGATCGGCGCCCGCCGGCGGCGGCGGGTGGCGTGAGGGTGGCTGCGCCGTAAGGGAGGAAAAGCCCTTTGATTCAGTTGTCCCTGCGGGAGAAGCGGTTGAAGATGCGCTCTCCGGCGTTGACGGCGCCCTCGGCGACGTCGCGCAGGACGCCGATGAACGGGTCCTGGGACTCCGACCAGGACCGGCGGTAGGACTCCGCGGCGGCCTTGATCTCGTCGGTGACGCGGGCGTCGGCGTCGTCCTCGCGGCGCGGGTAGTCGCCGCCGATGATGCGGTCGTACTCGCCGGTGCGCTGCCACTTGTCCAGTTCGGCCACGCGCACCACGGCGAACGGGTGGGTGGTGCCGAGCAGGTTGAGCACCTTCAGGAAGCCGTCGCGCAGGTCGCCCGCGGTGTCGTACTCCTGGTACTGGGCGAGGAAGGCCTCGATGTTCATCTCGTGGGTGTAGTCGCCGCCGGCGAGCTTCATCAGCGCGCGCTTGGCCGCGTCCGGGTCCTGGCCGGTGAGCAGGCCGCCGCGGTCGGAGGACAGCTCCGACTTGCGGTACCACTCCTCGAGCCCCGCGACGATCGCGCGCAGGCCGATGTAGCCGAGCGGGATCCAGGCCACGCGCGTGGCGAGCGTGGTGAGGATGTCGAGCATGGTGCGGTAGACCGCGTGGCCCGACAGGATGTGCGAGGTCTCGTGGCCGATGACGAAGCGCTGCTCCTCCTCGTTCATGAGGTTGAGCAGACCGGTCGTCACGACGATGAACGGGTCGTCGAAGCCGATGGCCTTGGCGTTGACGGCGGGGTCCTGTTGCACGTAGATCTCGGGGATCCGGTGCAGATCCAGGATGTACGCGGCGTCGCGCCCCATGTCGTGCAGGGAGCGGAACTGGGTCTCGCTCACCCGTACGGCCGAGGCGAGATACATGAGGCGGAGCCGCCGCTCGCTTACGAGGCCGGACATCTGCTTGAGAACGGTGTCGAACCCACTCAGCTTACGCAGAGCGACCAGAGCGGACCGGTCTGCGGGGTGTTCGTAGGCACGAGACGAGATGCCGGGTAGTTGGATGCGGTTGCGATCCGGGGTGGTCGTCATGCCCGGCATGCTACGTCGGCTGCGGGAGTGATGCGCGGTTCCTTGGTAAGGGGGTGGCTATGAGGCGGTGTACGGCTGGCGCGTAAGGTCCCAATCATGATGAATGCGCCCATGGTGCAGGGGAAGCGCCGTGTGGGGGTGATGGGCGGGACGTTCGATCCCATCCATCACGGCCACCTGGTCGCCGCGAGCGAAGTGGCCCACCATTTCGACCTCGACGAGGTGGTGTTCGTGCCTACGGGCCGGCCGTACCAGAAGTCCACGCGTGAGGTCAGCGCGCCCGAGGACCGCTATCTCATGACGGTCATCGCGACGGCGTCGAACCCGCGTTTTTCGGTCTCGCGGGTGGACGTGGATCGGCCCGGGCCGACCTACACCATCGACACCCTGCGTGACATCTCGGAGATCTACGGGCCGGACTCCGATTTGTTCTTCATCACCGGCGCCGACGCGCTGGAGGCGATCCTCGGCTGGCAGGACGCCGACGAGTTGTTCGATCTCGCGCACTTCGTCGGCTGTACGCGGCCGGGGCACACGCTGCACGACCCGGGGCTGCCCGCGGGCAAGGTGACGTTGCTGGAGATCCCGGCGCTGGCGATCTCCTCCTCGGAGTGCAGGCAGCGCGTGGAGAAGGGCGAGCCGATCTGGTACCTGGTGCCGGACGGGATCGTGCAGTACATCGGCAAGCGCAATCTCTATGGGGCGGGATAAGCGGATTTAAAGCGATCATGGGGATATGGCAGACGATTCCCTCGACGGACTGGAGCTCAAAGAGGAAGCCTGGTGGGCGCACGACGCGGAGGTCACCGCGTCCGGGCTGTTCACCATGCTGCGGCGGCTGCCCGCGCTGATCCGCGACGTGCTGGTGCTCAGCTGGCGTACCAGCCGGGTGGACACCGTCGTCATGATGGGCTCCACGCTGGTGTCGGAGATCTTCACCGCGATCGGCCTGCTGGCCACGACCGACGTGCTCACGCAGCTGTTCTCCGCCGTGCCGACGCCGGAGCGGCTGGCCGCCGCGGTACCCGGCATCGCGGCGGTGGTCGGCGCGGCCGTGCTGCGCTCCGCCTTCCGCGAGGCCGGCCAGTGGGCGCGGGACCGGCTCGATCCGCTGCTCATGCAGACCGTCCACAACCGGATGGTCCGGCTGACCACCGGAGTGGAACTCGTCGCCTTCGACGACCCGGTCTTCCACGACCAGATGCAGCGGACCTCGATGACGGCGGTGCGCGGGCCGTCGATGTTGTTGTGGGCGGTGATGTCCACCCTTTCGGGCTTCATCGGCCTCGGGGCGATCTCGGGCGCTCTGGGGGTCCTCCATCCGGTACTGCTGCCGCTCATCCTGCTCTCGGCGGTGCCCAGCACGTGGGCGTCGGTCCGCGTCGCCCGGGTCAACTACCAGGTCACCGCCGGGATCGCCGCCGCCAGGCGCAGGCAGGGCACGCTGCAGGACCTCATGACCGAACGGCCCGCCGCCGCCGAGATCCGCTCCTACACGATGCGTTCGTACCTGCTGGCCGAGTTCGCCCGCATCTACCGCTGGGTCACCCGCTACGAGCTGCGCGCCGTACGCCGCCAGCAGGTCGCCGGGATCTGGGGCAGCCTGTTCGGCGGCCTGGCCACCGGCCTCGTCTACGGGGCGCTCGGCCTGCTGTTGTGGACCGGGCAGGTGCACCTGGCCGTGGCGGCGACCGCCGTACTGGCCATCCAGCGGGCCGGAAGCGCCACCTCGCAGGCGCTCCACGGCGTCAACCGGGCCTACGAGGCGGGCCTGTTCTACGAGGACTACGTCCACTTCTGCGCCGACGCCGAGGCCCGCGCCGAAGTCTCCGGCAACACCGCCCCGCCCGCCGAGCCCGACCGCGTCCGCGTCGAGGGCATCGACTTCACCTACCCGGCCGCCGACACGCCCGCGCTGACCGGGGTCTCCATCAGGATCGAGCCCGGTGAGATCGTCGCGCTGGTCGGGGAGAACGGCTCGGGCAAGACCACGCTGGCCAAGGTCATCGGCGGGCTCTACCTGCCCGACGCGGGGACCGTCACCTGGGGCGGCGTCGACGAGCGCCGGATCGACCGGTCAGCCCTGCGCGAACGGATCGCGGTCATCGCCCAGGACTTCACCCACTGGCCGCTGACCGCCGGGCAGAACATCGCGATCGGGCGGCACGACTCGGGCGAGTCGCTGGACGCCGCGCTGACCGCCTCGGGGGCCGACGCGGTCGTGGAACGCCTGCCGTACGGGCTGGAGACCATGCTCGACCCCAGCTACAAGGGCGGGACGGAGCTGTCGGGCGGGCAGTGGCAGCGCATCGCGGTCGCACGCGGCCTGTACCGCGACGCGCCGCTGCTCATCTGCGACGAGCCCACCGCCTCCCTCGACGCGCGGTCGGAACACGCCATCTTCGAGAGCATCCGGCGCCACGCCGTGCAGCGGACCGTGCTGATGATCACCCACCGGCTGGCCAGCGTGCGCTGGGCCGACCGCATTTACGTGCTGGAACACGGGAAAGTAGTGGAGGAGGGGACCCACGTCTCGCTCATGGAACGTTCTGGCATCTACGCCGAGATGTTCACTCTGCAGTCGAGGGCCTACACCGAGGAAGGGTAATCTCATAGGTAGCCGATAGAGGAGGACTGACCCGCATCGTGACCGCATCCGACAGAGCCGTCCAGCTCGTCAAGATCGCCGCGGAGGCCGCGGCGGACAAGCTGGCCGATGACATCCTCGCCTACGACGTGAGCGAGCAGCTCGTCATCACCGACGCCTTCCTGCTCTGCTCCGCCACCAACGACCGTCAGGTCCGCGCCATCGTCGACGAGATCGAAGACAGGCTGCGCATCGAGGCCGACATCAAGCCGGTACGCCGCGAAGGTGAGCGCGAGGGGCGCTGGGTGCTCCTCGACTACATCGACCTCGTCGTGCACGTCCAGCACGAGGAGGACCGCACCTTCTACGCGCTGGAGCGCCTGTGGAAGGACTGCCCGGCGATCGGCCTGCCGGAGAGCGTGACGCACGCCAACATCCAGCGGGCCCGCTCTTGAGTAGACGCATCGTCTGCCTGAGGCACGGCCAGACCCTCTGGAACGTTGAGCACCGCTTCCAGGGCCACACCGACATCGCACTCGACGAGACCGGGCAGGCCCAGGCCGTGAGGGCGGCGTCGCTGCTGGCCTCGCTGAAGCCCACCCTCATCGTCTCCTCCGACCTGAGCCGGGCCCACGACACCGCGTTGGCGCTCGCGCGGATCGTCAAGCTCGACGTCGCCGTCGACAAAGATCTGCGCGAACGCGGCGGCGGCGCCTGGGAAGGGCTGACCAGGGAAGAGATCCGGGCCCGCTGGCCCGAGGAATACATCGCCTGGGAGGCACCGGACGGCGAGCCGGTCACCGAGGTCGCGGCCCGGGTGGTCGCCGCGATGCGCCGGTGGGCGGCCCAGCTCGACGACGACGGCCTGCTCGTCATCGCCTCCCACGGCGCGGCGCTGCGGCTCGGCATCTGCGAGCTGCTGGGCCTGCCGGAGGAGCTCTGGCACACGCTCGGCGGCCTCGGCAACTGCAGCTGGTCGGTGCTGGAAGAGGGGCGCAAGGGCTGGCGCCTGCTGGAGCACAACGCCGGAACGCTGCCGGAGCCCGTGAACAGTGACGACATCGAAACCTAGAGACTGATCGCCTCGGCCGCCTTGCTCGTGTTCAGGAGTCTGGGCGGCACGAGGCGGAAGATCTGGTTGCGCATCCAGATGTGGGAACGTTTCGAGGGGACCAGGAACTTGTCGGCGCCTCTTGCCTGCTTCTGGCAGATCTCCACGTAGGGGCGCATTCTGGTTTCGTACGTGGTCAGTGCTGTTTCTGGTGGGTTCTTCCTCAGTTCGTTCGCCAGGATGTACGCGCCCACCACCGCCAGGCCGGTGCCCATGCCGCCTGGGCCGGGGGCGTGGGCCGCGTCGCCCAGCAGGACTGTGCGGCCCTGGCTGTAGGTGGGGGACTGGATCTGGATGGCCTGGCTGAAGTAGAAGTCCTTTGCCTGGCGCATCTGCTTCAGGAGGTCCGGGACTTTCCAGCCGATTCCTTGGAAGGCCGACTCGACCGCGGCGCGTTCGTCGATGATGTCGATCTCGGGGGAGGCGAAGTCGAGGGCTGCTCTGGTGCCGTTGAGGGTGATGCAGCGGCCTGGGACTGTGTACATGACTGGGGCTGGGTGGGTTCGCTCTGTCTCGAAGATCGCGCCGTACATGCCCAGGTGCCTGGTGGGGACCTTGCCCCAGAGCTGCCTTGATGGGTTGCATGAGGCCCATTTCTTCCAGGACCTTCAGTTGGGGGCGGCCGCGGAAGTCCACTGCCTGCCCGCCTGTGCGTGGGGCCGGGGCTCGTTCCACCATGGTGACCTGGTGGCCGTCTCCGGTGAGCCAGTAGGCGAGGGCGGGGCCGGCTATTCCCGCCCCTGAGATGAGCACGTCCATGGGATTCCTTCGCTTCGGGTGTACGCCGTAGTCTCCGGTTGACCTGGGAGATGCGCGAAGGGTGCACTAGTGCAGTGATTTTTCAGGACATTGTGGAGCAGCTGCGGGTTCGGATTGTTTCGGGGGAGTTGGGGGAAGGGGAGCTCGTCCCGTCCACGCGGCAGATCACCCGCGAGTGGGGCGTGGCCATGGCCACCGCTTCCAAGGTGCTGGCCGCTCTGCGGGAGGAGGGGTTGGTGCGGGTGGTTCCCGGGGTGGGGACTGTGGTGGCTTGGTCGGCTCGGCGGGATGGTCTGCCCGGTACGCGCGCTGGCTCGGCTGGGGACGGGGCGGGTGGGGGTGGGGCGTCGGTGGGGCGGGCAGATCGTGCTACGGCCGGTGAGCGGGCGGATCGCGATACGGCCCGTGAGCGGGCGGATCGCCATACGGCCGGTGAGCGGGCGGATCGCCATACGGCCCGTGAGCGGGGGGATCGTGCTGCGGCCCGGGAGCTGACCATGGCGCAGGTCCTGCGCGCCGCCATAGACCTCGCCGACGACGAGGGGCTGGCGGCCGTGTCGATGCGCCGGGTGGCGACGGTGCTCGGGATGTCCACGGTGGCCCTGTACCGGCACGTGCGGGGCAGGGGCGAGCTCGTGCACGAGATGGTCGATCAGGTGTACGGCGAGGCCCGGCTTCCCGCCCGTGTGCCGGATGGCTGGCAGAAGCAGATCGAACTGTCGCTCAGGCTGCAGTGGGGCGTACACCGGAGACATCCATGGCTGGCCTACGCCTACCCGCTGACCAGGCCGCACGTGGGGGCCGCCGGACTGGCCCACACCGAGTGGATCATGCGCGCGGTGTCGGGACTGGGGCTGGACCCGAACACCATGCTGCACGTGACGGTGTCCCTGGCGGCGTTCATCAGAGGCTTGGCGGCCAACCTTGAGCCGGAGGCGCAGGCCGTACAGGACACCGGAATGAGCGACGACGAGTGGATGACCACCAGAGAAGCGGCCCTGAGAAAGCTGCTGCCAACCCACCCGACCCTGGCCGCAGTCCTCCGCGACCAGCAGCTGAACCTGGACCTGGACACCCTGTTCGAGTTCGGCCTGAGACGCCAGTTGGACGCCCTGGAGGCACTGGCAAAGGCCGATTAGGCGAAACGACAGGATCCCGATATGCTCTCCGAGCGCCGCAACGAGCAGACTCGAAGCGGTGACCAGGGGCTATGGCGCAGTTGGTAGCGCGCTTCCATGGCATGGAAGAGGTCTGGGGTTCGAATCCCCATAGCTCCACCCAAGATGTGTTACTCGAACACCCACCTTCGAGGGCGGTGGCGAGTAGCGCGGAGGTTTGATCGACGGCGGTGTCCTTCGGGACACCGCCGTTTTTGCGTTGGACGTGGAGCAAGGGCGCGAAGGGTGCCGTTGGGTCGTCGCTTGCTACGCCCTCGGTGTCGAGGTAGAGGCGTTGGAAGAATGCCTGGTTCAGGAGACGGCGGTTGGCTTCGTCTGCGAGCGTGTAGAGGTCGTGTGGGCGTGTGAGGAGGTCGAGAACGGTCTCCAGGGCGGTGCGGCCCATGTCGAGATCGGGCTGTTGGGCGCGGCTGAGTTGTGCTTCCAATCGGGATCGTTCGTCACGGATGCCGCGTAGGCGCTTGGCGATCTTCTCTTTCGGCCAGTCGGGGTCGCTGACAAGGTCGAGGTAGGTGTCTTCCTGACGGTCGAGGTCGGCCAGGTGTTTCTTGATCTCGCGGGCAAGCGCTTTGCTGGTTACGGCGTTGCCGGCCATGGTTGCGTCGAGGCCGGCGGTGATGCGTTCGCGCAGGCTCGCGGGCAGCGTGATCGTGGCGTAGTGGGCTTCGATGGCCTTCTCGACGTCGAGGACGGGGAGGTACGGCAGGTCGCAGGCGCGTTGCTGACGGCCGCGGCACATGAAGTAGAAATAGACCGTCCCCGTCTTGCTCCTACCCGGCGAGAGGATGAGCCTGGCCTTGCAGCGATGGCACCAAAGGGAGCCCTTGAGGTAGTGGTGGTGCTTGCGGGCTCGGGTGCCGGCGCCGCGTTGGACGAACAGGACCTCTTGTACGCGGTGGAAGAGTTCCTCGCTGATCAAGGGTTCGTGTCTGCCTCGGTACTCGATGCCCTGGTGAGTGACGAAGCCCAGGTAGTAGCGGTCTCGGAGCATGTCTCCGATCTTGTGGATGGAGATCAGGGCGCCTGTGGGGTGTCTCTTGGTGGGCTTCATGCGGAAGCCTGCGTCGGTGAGGGCGTCGGCGATGTCCTCGAAGCCGTGTCGGCCGGTGGCGTACAGCTCGAACGCCATTTGGACCAAGGGGGCGCGGTTGGGGTCGAGGGCGATCGTGCGGATCTCGCGGCCTTCATGGCGTTCGCGCACGTTGAGGTATCCGATGGGGGCGCGTCCGATGCTGCCGCCGTTGATGACCTTCTGGCCCATCTTGTAGGCGATGTCCGCGCCCTGGGCTTTGGACTGGTACTCGTTCACGGCGTCGATCACGTTGCCGACCAGGTCACCGACCGCATTGTCTTCGGTGTAGTCCATGACGGAGATGAGGTGCACGCCCGCGGCGCGTAGGTCGCGCTTGGTGATCGCCGAGTCGATGGTGTTGCGGTGCATGCGGGAGCGGGCGTAGACAATGATGCAGTCCACGTCCTTGCGGGCCTTGATCCGCGCCATCATCGTTCGGAACGCGGGGCGGTTGTCGGTGGTGGTGGCGGTGCGGGGTTCCTCGACGTACTCGTCGACGATCTCGATGCCGAGTTCCGCGGCCTTGCGGTGGCCTGCGGTGCGTTGCGCGGGGACGGAGTTCCCCTCGGGGTCGTAGTCGGTGTCCATTTGGCCGCGCGAGGAAACGCGCAGGTAGAGAAGGCCGCGCTTGGGAGGGGCTGGTTTCGGGGTCATGGCTGCTCTCCCTTCTGTCGGTCGGCGTCGATGATCGCGTGTATCTCGGCGATGGCCTGGTCGGACAGGCCGTACTCGGCACGCAGGAGGGTGTCGAGATCGGCAAGTCCGGTGATGCCCGCACGGGTGAAGACCTCAGAGACCGGAAGGTCGAGGGCACGAGCGAGAGCCGCGAGGTTGGCGGCTGAAGGGCGCTCTACTTCGTCATTCAGGATGCGGTAGAGAGAGGAGAACGACAGGCCGGTGACACGGGCCAGGTGGCGCAGGCTGTGTCCGGCTTGAACGCGGGCGGCTTCGAGGTAGCGGCCCAAGCTCTCGGTCATGCGGTGCTCCGTGGCATGGGTGGATCTCCACCATACGCCTTCTGATCCGATTTTGGAGCGGCTCTGTGTGGCTTGGTTTCGAGGTCCTCGATGATCGCGGCGAGTGCTTGCGTCAGGAGATCGATGTCGATGTTCCGGCGTTGCCGGCCGTGAACGCGGATGCGTGCCAGGGCTCACCACCTCCTCAGGTTCGGGCCAAGGGCGGTCCTTTCGTCGTTGTTGTGATCTGTGGTCGAAACTACGGATTGTGATTGTCCGCCGTTCGTCCGTCCGCGCGTCTGTCGCGCATATCTACGCGCAGACGCGCGGACGGACGTGGACGGCGGACGTGGATGATTACTGAGCGTGCTTCTCGGGAGTGGCTCGCCAGAACCCCCGGCTGACCTGTTCGGCTTGCTGCGTTCGGGCCAGGTCCTGGAGTCGCTGATAGACCCAGGTACGGCGCATCCGTGTCGCGCGCATCAGATCGTTGATCCGGACGCCTTCTGCGGGAGCTTGCCGGAGGGCGGCCATGAGAACCTTCTCGGCTTCCCGAGAAGGGGGCGGTGCGTCTTCTGTGATGGGCATTTCAGCCGCGCGTTCGAGGGCTTGAACAGAGACGGCATCGAGGGAGGGGCGGTGGGTGGAGTGGCGTTCTGTGGTGGTGTGCACCCCGTGGTCGTCGAGGAGGTAGGTGCGGGCTCGGCGGGGGATGTCGTGGTCGGGTGAGGAGATCAGGAACTTGCCGGGAGCGTCGAGCTTGTGGGCGTGCCATCCGGTCTTGACCATGCCCTGTCCGAGGATCAGGTCCGCGTCTCGGGCTTCGCGAACTCGGAAGCACACCCGGATGTCCATCTGTGAGCGGACCGCGCTCTTGCCCATGGCGTCCTTGGACGGGCGTTGCGTGGCGGCCACGAGTTGCACGGCGACGGCGCGTCCCCGGCGTGCGATCGAATCGGCATGGTCAATCGCTTGAGGCGCCTCGCTGGCCAGCTCGGCGTACTCGTCGATGATGATCACGAGTGCCGGACGGGCGGGGGAGGGGTCCCAGACGCGTTTGCCCCGTTGGGCGAGATCGTCGGCGCGTCCGTCCAGAACGATCACCGCATCTCGCAGGAGCGCTTCTGCCTCCTGCGGGGTCGTCGCCAACCGATCGATGCATGAGGCCCACGGTTGGAGTTCCATGCCGCGCTTGAGGTCGATGCCCCACAGAATCACGTCAGGGCAGGCCGTCAGCTCTCCGAGCAGGACGTTCACGCCTCCGGACTTGCCGGCTCCCGACACTCCGCCGAACAGGCCGTGTCGCCGTAGCAGGGGGACTCGGACGGGTGCGCCGTCTTCGAAGAGTCCCAGCTTGGCGGGTTGGGTGATGAAGGTGATCGATGGGCCTGGCCAGGTGATGGCGTTGGCGTGTGGGTCGGTTTCGATCACGCGTACGTCGGCGCGGTTGGCCTTCTTGCTGGCCACGGGCTGCACGCGGACCCCGCCGCGGGTGGAGCCGAGCGCGGATTCGAGGCGGGGTACGGCGGCGACGGCGTCTTCCACGGTTTGCCCCAGTCCGAGCCCGAGACGGAAGCGGTAGCCCCACAGGTCCACGATCGCGGACTGCACGCGGGAGCCTGCCAGACCTGCGGCTTGGGCGATGTCGGGCCATGCGGCCAAGGTGCGTTCGACGCGTACGCGGGCACGGCGCCGGCGATGTGCCCACCAGGGCGCGGCCAGCACCACGCATCCGATCGCCAGCACGAGTGGCAACGGCTTGGTGAACGGCCCGTGAGCGGTGGAGGTGGTGAGCCATCCGCCGGCGAACGCCGTGGCGGTGGCGGCGTAGGCCCGTTCGATCGGGCGAGTGAGGTTGACCCATCGGCCCGCGTAGAGCAGCACGCCCGCTACGAGAGCCGTGATCCCCGCGACGGTAGGCCACCAAAGCCGATAAGAGCTGTGCAGGATCGTCCCTGTCCCGATGAGCAGCGCGAGCATCGTCACCGGAGCCAGTTCGGAACGGTAGCGCCACAGCAACCGGCCCACGCTGGTGATGAGCAGGGGAGCGATGTCGAGGTCATCGGTGATGGAGGCGACAGGTTGGATGCCGTATCGCCGCATACGGCGAGCGTTTCTGCGTAGCTGATAGCGGCGGTGGCTCATTTGGCCTCACCCGCCCCGCGCAGAAGGGACTGGTGGGCGAGTTCGTCTCGGAGGTACCACAGCGGGTCGTGTTCGCCCTCACGATGAGCGGCGAGTGTTGCCTCTGCTGCGGCGATTAGGTTGGCGCGCTCGTAGCGGACGCCGTCCAGTTCGGTGCGAAGTCGGCCGAGGTCGTCGGCCAGTGTGCGGGCGTCGCTGAGGGCGGTGGTCAGGTGCTCCCAGATGGATGCGTTGGCGGGGTTGGCTCGCGCGAGCGTGCTCACGAGGTGGACGGCGGTGTGGTTGCGGGAGAGAACCTCCTGAAGATCAGCGTGCGGATAGGGGTGTCGGTGGGTCATAGGCGATCGCCTCCTTGGGTCATCGGTTGGTGGCCAGGTCCAGCAGGCCATTGAGTACGTGGCGGATGTCGGGAGCCAGCGCGGTTGCGGCCAGCAGGAACCCGAACAGCGTGCAGACGATGGCCTGCCACAGGCGTAGCCCGAGATGCCGCAGGGCAATGAACACGGCTACGCCCATGAGCAGGACCAGCGGAACGGATACCGACACGGCACATCACCTCCCTTCTTGGTCTGGACGGGCTCAGATGCTGTCGTGATGGGCCCTACGCCGACGCCAGCGGTAGCGGGCGCGGCACTTCACGCACGAGCGGTTTCCGGGGAGTACGGCAGCGCCGCACGGACATTCGCCAACGAGCGATCGGGGAAGGGGTTTCAAGGGCAGTCACCTCCTCTCCGGGCGGACGGTACGGACGTGTAGGCGCCGACCAGACGTCGTGTGATCCGCTCGGCGTGACTCGCCTGTTCGCTGTCGAGGCGGCGACGGCCGTCCTCGGCGCGGATGGCGATCACCACGATCAGGAACAGCACGAACGTGGCGACGGCCAGGACCAGGGCAGCGAGGATGATTAAGAGAGGGATGTCCATGTACGGCTCACGCCCCCGAGCCGTAGTGGAGGCGGAAGTTGGAGCGGTAGGACTGGTGGGCGTCGTAGGCGTCCTCGGCCTCCTGCTCGATGGCCACGATCGTGTACTCGACGCTGCCGAGCACGAGGGTGGCGAAGTGCTGGCCGGAGCGCCTGCGCACCGGCAGGCCGTGCAGCGCCGCGACCCGCTCGACCTCGGCGATTGCCTCGGCGTTTGTGTCGAAGATCGGGTTGAAGCTGAGGCTCACGACGCCGTGCTGCGAGACGGGCAACGCGGGGTGCTCTTCCAGATACCTGGCGAACTGGCGCAGATCCGCGATGAGCTGAGCGCGGTGTGCCGTGTTCTGAGTGTCGTTCATGGGGATCAGCTCCCTTCGCGAGCGGAGCGCCGACCCGATTAGGCCAACGTAGTACGTTGAACGTTTACAACTGTACGGCTAACGTAGTACGTTGTGTCAACGGGTTCAGGGACCCAAACCGCAGAATTTCTCCGGGGCGCCGCGAAGCCCCAGGTAGGAGCCACTCGTGATGGAGATCAAAGCGCCGGTCTCCCGGTGGAAGCAGGTCGCCGAATACCTCCGGGAACGCATCCTCGACGGCACCTTCCCCGCTGGACAGGCTCTCCCATCCGAACAGCAGCTAGCCGAAGAGTTCGGCCTCTCCCGCCCGACGATCCGCAACGCCATCAACGAGCTGAAGGCCGCGGGCTTGGTCGAGGTGCAACGCCCGAAGGGAACATTCGTCCGCTCGCCCTCCGCGCGCCCGGCCCGAGCCGACCACCGCGGCCTCACCCGAACAGCAACGGGCGGCTACGTAGACAGTGACCAAGAGTCCTGGCGAGAAGTGGATTCGCCGTCTCACCTGCGCATCAACTCCGCACTTCCGCAAGCCGAACTCCTCGCCATCCCTCCGGGGGAACCGATGCTCGTGCGGATGGCGCTGGAGAGAGCCGATGGGGTGGCGCGCATGCGCCGGCTCAGCGTGCCGTTCAGTGTCGCTCAGGACACCCCATGGGCCGACGACCCCGCGCTTCCAGCTCCGTCAGAGGTCTACGGCTATTTCGACCCGCGTGGCCGTCTGAGCTGGCAAGAGTATGTGCGGGCACGTATGCCGCTGCCGGATGAGGCAGAGACGTTGAAGGCCATGCCGGGAACGCCGGTCCTTCACATCACTCGCGTCGCGACTCTGGACAAGCGACCGGTCGCACTGGAAGAGGTGGTGGTGTGTGGGGACGCGCTAGAGGCCGTCTACACCATCACCGCGTCGAAACCACGGAGTCGATGACGCGTCCCTGGATCAGTGGTGGAGTGGGCTGCTCTTCGCATTGCCGCAGGCGAGCGTATGCGCACGCTCTGAGATACATGCCGTACAGAGTCCGGGCCTCGGATACGTCCAGGCCGAAGTAGTCGAGAAACTCGACTCTGGTCATGCTCGCTGATTCACGGGTGTGCGCCCATGCGAGTGCTTCAAGCTGGTCGGCAACTCGTTGGGCGGTTCTGATGTTCCGATGACTCATTTGGCCCTGCTCTGCGGCTTGGTGCGGGCCAGGGCGTACTGACGAGCGACGCGTCGAGCGGCTCTTGGCGGGTCGATGGCCGGATGCCAGGCGTAGACGGCGCGGTGGAATCTGTCGTTCCATCCGGTGCGCCACCAGAAGCGATGGCCGTTGCACCACACGACCAGACCGGTGTCGATGAAGGCGAGCGCCAGCCCATAGCCTGCATGCACTTCGGCGGTGATCCCCTCGCGCTCCAAAGCTTGCCCAAGCGCCCTCACGGCCAGGATCTCAGTAGCGTTTCCCACAGGGCTATTCACGGCAACGCCCCTGCTCAGGCCGCGCACTCGTCGTCAACCGACCGACGCGCGGCCATCTCGGCGAGGGCCTGTGCGATCAATGCGGCAGTCTGGGGCGTCACTCGGCCTAGCTCGACGAATCCGGCGCCGAACTCGTTGACGTCCGCTCGCAGGTACGGCATGGCGTCCGGAGAGCCGATGGCCGTGAGCGCCTCCTTGACGCTGGCCACGGAATGCTGTGCTCGTGCCCACTCGCGGACGTAGCCGACTCCGTCTTCCAGCAGAAAGGCCGGATCTCCCTCTGCCCAGCGCGCCTCAGAAAGCTCACCCATGAGAACCGCCCCTTTCCGTCGTCAGATCGGAGCGGGAGAAGGGAGCGTCGCTGCGGCGGTCGATCTCGCACCACACGGCCTTGCCGGCATCAGTGACGCGTACGCCGTACCGGTCGGCATAGCCGTGTACGAGCTGCATGCCGTACCCGAACGTGGCCAGTTCCTCGGGCACGCGCAGGACCGGAAGATTGCGCGCGTCCGGATCGCGTACCTCGATGCGCAGGGTACGCGCCGCATAGATGGCCAGGAGCCGTACCGGTAAGGCTTCGTCGCTCCATCCGATGGCGTGGCGGACCGCGTTGCTGACCAGTTCGGCGGTGATCAATGCCGCGGGTTCAACAAGGTCTGGAAGGCGCCAGAGGAGGAGCAGATCCGATATGCAGTGCCGCGCTGTGTGCGACGACTCGGAGGTGAGGGGCAGCAGATAGGCGCGCGTCCGGTAGTCGTCCGGTAGTTGCGAGTACGGCAGTGCCTGACGGTCGTCGACGACCCTGAACTTGTGTCCCATCTGGTCCTTCACCTCCTTCCCTTCACCCGGTGTCGAGTGCGCTCGACACTAGGTGGGGATGGAGGTGGCCACCCGCGCTGTGAGCGCGGGTTAGCAGGTAGCGCGGGTCAGTCGAGGAGGCCGACCCGGCGGGCGAGAGCGCGTACCTGAGGCTGGAACGTGGGCCGTGCGCGCTTGAGCAGAGACCGCACGAGATCGCGAGCCAGGGTGTTGTAGCGCAGGTCCTCCGGGCCGCTCGCCTCGGCGTTCATGAGGTGGAGGATGACCGCGGCGTCCTCCTGTCGCTGGTCGTAGCAACGGGCGACTTCCAGCGCGAACGTCATCCGGCGTTCCAGCGAAGGGGAGTGGTTCACGTCGAGCTGGTCCGCGATGTGCAGCGCCTCGGCTACTTCGCCGGCCTCCATCTCGACACTGACCAGGTGCAGGCCGACGTTCAGCGGCCCGAACACAGTCCAAAAGACGTTGCCCTCACCGGCGTCACCAGCGGCCTCGGTAGCCGACCCTTGGATGCGTTCCCGCGCGGTCCAATGATCGTGGCGACGACCGGAGGCAATGGCGGCGACGAGCCACAACGCGCCCTCAAGAGCGGCCTGGTCAGGATGGCGCTCGGGCACCTCACGACGCAGTTCCTCGATGGACCGCATGGCCACGTCCTCGGCGCCCTCAGCCTCTCCCTGGGACAGGAGAATCTGGCCAAGGTTCCACTTGGCAGCGGCGACTCTCAGCGGGTCATCCGCGTTCTCCGCGGCGGTCACGGCGCGGTCGGCGACCATGAGCGACAGATCCGTCCGCCCAACGCGCTTGGTGAAGGTTCTCAGCAGGTAGTACAGATCGGCCGAGATCCGATACGCCTCCCTCCGCGAGCTGGCGTCCGTCGAGGACCGGAGCGCGCGAACGGCGCCCTGGACATCGCGCGTGAGGTCCGGGACGAGCGTGCTCACTTCAGTGAAGCGATTCGTGGACCCCTGCCACAGCCCCCAAGCACTCTCGACCCGCGCTCTGAGCGCGGGCAGATCGGGACTCTCGTCGAGGGGAACGTCATAGGTGGTCAGCACGCGTTGCAGTTGACCCGCGACCGGGTGAAGCACACTGTCGCCTTCAAGAGAAGGCTCACCGATCAGCACCGCGACAGGCACATCCAACACACGGGCGAGCTGGTGAAGCAAGGCGATCGTCGGCGTGCGAACCCCGCGCTCGATCTGGCTCAGATAGTTCTCACTTATACCCGCCAGGCCGGCGACCACGGCTTGCTTCTTGTTGCGGGCAGTGCGGTAAAAGCGAACCCGCTCACCGATAGGGATCTCCACCGAACCCACGGGGCCTCCTGCACATCCATCGTCACCAGCGTGCCCGCGAACCACCGCTCTCCACCGTAGGCCGGAACGCCGAATCCCGTGAGAGTCTTGGCATGCGCAATCTCGTCAGGGGAAGGGCGGATCTGTGACCACTCACCGGCTCGTGCTCTGGGACATCGATCACACCCTGATCGAGACAGGAGGAGTCGGGCGCGAGGTGTTCGCCGCAGCCTTCGAGCAGACGACCGGCGTCCCCATGAAGGACATGGCCGACCCCAGCGGCCGGACCGAACTGGTCATCTTCGGCGAAACCCTCGACCTGCACGAGATTCCACGCTCGGATGAGTATTTCCGGCACTTCATCGAACTCCAGGCCCGCGGATATGAGGAGCGGGCGCATGAGATGCGGCTACGAGGACGCGTGCTGCCCGGTGCAGTGACCGCACTTCAATCGGTGGGTCGGCTGGCAGGTGTTGTTCAATCGGTCCTCACGGGGAATACCAGGCTCTCAGCAGAGGCCAAGCTCCGCATCTTCGACCTGGACCATCTCGTCGATCTTGAGATCGGAAGTTATGGTGAGGACGATCCGGTCCGAGCCAAGCTGGTGCCCATCGCCCAGGAACGGGCCGAACGCAAGCTTGGCCGCAGGTTCACGCGCGATACGACGATTCTGATCGGGGATACGCCGCAAGATGTGACGGCAGGGCGCGAGGGCGGAGCCCATGTGATCGCTGTCGCCTCAGGGAAGAGCACAGCGACAGATCTGAAAGATGCCGGCGCCGAAACCGTCATGCCAGATCTGACTGATGGCATGGCACTGGCTAGGGCGATTGAAGTTCGCGGTACCTCGACTGGCCACGTTGACTGAGTGACCTGGACCTACTCAGCATCTCCATCGAGAACCGGAACCACGACAAACTCCGATGCGGAGACGATCTCCCGCACCGCACTCACCTGAGCAGCGGTTGTCCGCAAGACGAGTTGCCATTGCTGCGCTTCTACCATGGCGCTGCCTTGCATGAAGATCGACACAATCGGACCGGCGACCTGGGCACTTGTCGCTAGCTGGTCATGAATGAGGTTCTGAGCGAGCGCGTATGCGTCCTCACGGCTTTCGGCCGTGGTGAGGATCTGGACTTGGTCCGCCATCAGCCATCCTGCGGGTCGATTTGGGTGCTCTGCAGGTGTGATGCTACGCCGTGCTGGCTTCGGGGGTTGCTGATTGATCAACAGGATGCTCAGGCTGTCCGTTGGAGCTGTCCAAAAGGATCCATGCCTGCGGCTCTTAAGGCTGGCCTGGGCTTCAGACGACCTCTCTTCCGCAATCGACTCGCGAACTCAGCAGACAAAGTTCGCGTATCAAGCCGTGGGTTGTACGGACTGTGCCAGCCCTGCATACGGAAACGGCCTGGCCAAAATTCGTCGCATAGGCGAATAAATACCGGCTTGCGACACTCAAATTCGTTGAGATGAGTATTGGAACCCAGGGCCTTGTCAGGCTCGTCAAGATCCGCCCGACAGATTTGCGAAATATAGAGCGATGGCGTGCCACTTGGCCCATCATGTGATCTGGCGGTACACGCGTGGGCAGGTTGTTGCCCGACTGGTTGTCTTTGCCGGATACAAGGGCCCAATCGGGAAGTATTCGGTGCAGTGCCAGGCGTGCGCAGGCGATGCCTCGCTTGCAGCTGTCTATCTATGTCAGACGCGAAGTTGGCCTACCGTAATGAGATTTGCTTATGGACAACAATCGGAAAGATGTCGCACGTGAAATCAATGCTGCAGGAGAGAGGTCGATATCGGCCTATGCTGTCTCCGGTATAGCTTCAACTGGAGATAATGCCACCAATATTGTATTTGGCGTGGATGGACTACTTCGGCCATCGCACTTCAACGATGTGCATGCAGTTAGCAACCTGCCACGCCTGCCGACAAAGACCTTCGTCGGTCGGGCGGAAATGCTGGAGTGTCTGCGAGTGATGCCAGCGAATGACGGGCGATTTGAGCCCTGCACTCATGTGATATGTGGCTTAGGTGGCGTGGGAAAATCGGAGCTTGTCCTACATCACATCGAGCGGTGTCGGGCAGAGTACAGGGTTGTCTGGTGGATAGTCTCGGACAGTAAGCAGGAGATTAGGGAAGGGCTCGCGGCCCTTGCAAGACGAATCTATCCCGCGATAAGCCTATTGGGAGACGTCGAAGCGGCAGCAGAATGGGCAGTCTCCTGGCTTCAGATAAATTCTGACTGGCTCCTTGTGTTGGATAACGTTGAGAATCTGGCTAGCGTTAGGCCCTATCTCGCGCAGCTTTCAAACGGACATCTGATTATCACAACCCGCCGGAATGTTAGCTGGCCGAACGGGATCCGTAAGCTACAGCTTGAGGTTCTAAGCCCAACAGACTCCGTGACCCTAGTGGAAGGAATCGTAGAGCCCGGTCTGGTCGGGAGCGGGGCCACGGTATCTGAACTTGTGGAGGAACTCGGCTTTCTTCCTTTGGCTTTGGACCAAGCGACTGCATATATCAATCAGTCGCAAATTAGTATATCTCGCTATCTTGAATTGCTAAAAGAAGATCCTCGGCGGACTTACAGATCACACAGCGAGGAGAGGGCGCCGCGCGACACTATCGCACGTCTCTGGAAAATTACTCTCAGGCAACTGCCTGCGCGAAACCGTATGGCTGTTACTGTCTTGAACGTTCTCGCGCATTACGCGCCAACATCTATTCCGCGAGCCTCGCTTGCGCCCAGTGATGTCGTTGATCTTGACGAGGTTCTTGGAATTCTGTCCTCATATAGCTTGATCGAACTGCGAGACGACTCCATAGTTCTACATCGACTGCTGCGAGCAGTCCTTCTCGTTTCGGTTGATTCTGGCGCAGAATCGCGATCTCTAGCAACAATCGCCCTGCTCTGGCTTAGAAGGAAGATCCCTAAGAACATGGAGTCCAATGAATCTGATAGAGCGATAATGTATGCACTCATGCCACATATTAGATGCCTTGCTGATCAGGTGCTTCCGGGTGATGACGACTTCGACCGGTCTATCGGTGTTATTCTGAATAATGCTGCAGTATTTGAGCGCGTTCAAGGAAGCTACGCAAGCGCGCTCGAACTTATCCTGCTGGCGTTGGACTTCACTCTGCCGCTAGATGGTGTGGACGACGAAGATAGTCTCATGGTGCGGAATAACCTTGCGGCTGTCTTGTGGGACCTTGGGCGCCGTAGCGAGAGCATGGCCGAGATGCAAAATGTTAAGGACGCGGCCACCCGGCTTTTTATAAGTTGTGATCAAAGGGCTCTGACTTTTCTCAGGAACGCCGCTTCGTTGTCAGCCTTAGCGGATAATCCCATTCAAATTGAGGCAGATGTCAGAAAGAATCTAGAAGCTTCTCTTAGGTTGCTTGGCGATAGCCATCCTCAAACAGTTGCATGTCGTATTGATCTTGCTGTTGTCCTAAATAGGAGCGGTCGACCAAGAGAAGCCTTCGACGAAATCTCCAAGCTGAGCCTTAATGCGAGTGAGGAGCTTGATGAAGATTCGCCAGAGCTAATTCATGGAAGAAAGCATCGAGTTAACATACTTCACGCGTTGGGGGAATTCGAGGCGGCTCAGTCTGAGGTAGATCGGCTGGTTGAACACCTGGCAGGACTGCTTGGTGATGATCATCCCGATACGCTGACGGCTCGTGACACGCGTGCATGCACCCTGCATGCAAGGGGCTTGGTGGAGGACGCGACGGTGGAACTACGAGAAATCCTCGAAGTGCGGGAGAGGGTGTTGGGGAAGGTTCACCCTGAGACGCTAACTTCTCTGAGCAATCTTGCTAGCTGCTTGCGGGAGTCGGGAGATTTTTCGGAGGCCGAGGAAATGAGCAGGAAAGCTGTTGAGCTCTCCGCAGTTTATCTCGGCACTAGCCATCCTGACACGCTGGCAAGTCGAAACAATTTGGCGAATCTTCTGGACGATATGGGACGACACAGTGAGGCTGAGGCGGAGATTCGTGAAACAATTGAGCTTCGTGCGGCAGCGCTGGGTATGGATCATCCAGATACGCTGACAAGCCGTAACAATCTTGCAGTTATGTTTGTGAAGCGAGGTAGGTTCGAAGAAGCGGTAGATGTGCTTGACGATGTCATCGATCGGTTCTCTCGGGTATTGAGCGAGTGGCATCCTTTTGCTCTGCTGGCTCGACGTACTCAGATTGGAGCCATGGCTGGCATGCGACTGTATGCACGTGCCGAACTGGAGGCTTGTGAGATGGTTGCCGCGTGCATGGATCATCTAGGTGAAAATCACTCGGACACTCGTGAAGGTATCGCTTTGCTGGCATGGATTGTTGCGGAGGCGCATCAAGCTAATTATGGAATACTGAGTCGTAATGCACCTTGTTCGTGTGGATCACGAAAGAAGTTCAAGCGGTGCTGTGGTGCACAGTAGAATGTGGTTCCGTCTGGATGTTATGCATCGGGTCATAGCCGGCGCTCGGGACTTCGGTGCGCCTGATGTGAAAGAGCCAACCACTCGTTGCTTCCGATTGTTGGACCTGGCTACCCCAATGGCATGAGTTGTTGCCAGTCAACGGGTGAGACCATCCCGATGATCTTTCCTGAGGTGATCGGCCCCCAAGCGCTCGATCACGTGACGGAGCCCGATCAGTTGCGGCTCTGTGTTCGAGTAAGCGGTGATTAGGTCCACAAGCAAGGTCTTTCACATCAGCGCGCTTCGCGCGTGTGGGTTCCAGGCGTCCCTCCGGTCGGGCGCCTTCCCGGGCCAAGGGCATGGTGCTTCGCGCGTCCTTCCAGTCGCGGTATGGCCCCGACCTCTGGCGTCCTCGCTGCGCTCGGGCTGTCCCCCTCAAGCCCACCCGTTGCCCAGCTAAGTGGTTGGTCAGTTGGATCCCACCCTGACCAGCGGTCCTCGCTCCGCGGGGGTTCTTGAGCACCTACCTGTTACCCGGCTGGGTGGTAGGCCGGTTGGAGCCCAGGTCAACGGTCCTCGCTCCACTCGGGCGCTACGATCGTGCGCGCCTTCGGTGCGCGGAGTCACCCGGGTTCTCGAGCCTTGGGCACGACCGCGGTCTTCGGGGGCCGGTGATTGTCCGAGGGGCTTGTCAGGTGCGGTCGTGGAGAGTGATGTGGTAGCCGTCGGGGTCGGCGAAGGTGAATGTCCGGCCGAAGGGGCCGTCGATCGGTGCGGAGACGATGGTGTGGCCGTCGGCGGCGAGAGCGTCGTGGATGGCCTGGACGTCTGTGGCGTGGAGCCAGATCGCGGCGCCGATGCCGGGCTGGGCGACGGATGCGAGATCGGTGCCGGGAACGATGTCGCGGATTGCGAACGCGATCGGCTTCGTCTCGAAGACGACGGCGTGCGGAGGTCCGGCCGGTGAGCGGACGAGGCCGAGATACTGCTCGTAGAACGCCTGTGAAGCGTTGAGGTCGCGCGCCTGGAGCGAGATGAAGTCGGGGCCGGTGGCGGGCATGATGGGGCTCCTTCTAGTCGTGTCAGGTTTCTGACACGGGTCAATCTATGTCAGAATACTGACATGAGTCAAAGCGGTGTCGACCTGGAGACGTCACTGGGCTACCTGCTGAAAGAGGCGTCGAGCGCGCTGCGCGCAGCCATGGAGGAGGTGCTGCGGCCGCTCGGGATGAGCGTGACGCACTACTCCTGTCTTGAGCTCCTGGCTCAGCGACCGGGCTTGTCGAACTCCGAGCTCGCCCGGGGAGCGTTCGTGACCCGGCAGACGATGAACGTGCTGCTCCAGGCCCTGGAACGAGAGGGTTACGTGACCAGGCCCGCTGAGGCGCCCGTCGGGAAGGTTCTTCCCGCGCGGCTCACGCCTCGCGGCCGACGGAGCCTGGAGAAGGCGACCGCGGCGGTCCGGTCCGTCGAGGTCAGAATGCTGGCCGGCATGACCGAGGCCGAGCAATCTGCCGCGTTCCGGATTCTGAAGAGCATGATCCATTCTCTGCGCGACGGCGAGGACGGTGCCTAGCTCGTTCCCGGCGTACGTCTCGCCGTGCCCGGACGGGAAGGCGGCCGAGCGGGAAATCCGTTGAAACCGACAGGCCCGGCTACACCCTCCATACGGGCAACATGGGAGCGGCCAGGCGGTCAAGGGCCCGATCCTCAAGGGTGTCGCGTGGCCGGAGGGCGCGCCTCCGGTGGGCGTGTGCGTGGTGGCGTGTGTCGGCGGCGTGGGCCTTCAGTGTCGCCGCCTGGGGCTGAGGTCATGACGCTACGCATAGATGGGTGATAACTTTCATCTATGCGTAGTGAGTCGCCCAAGTTGCTGCCGATCTTCCGGTCGCGGCATCAGGCGGACCTGCTCACCCTGCTCTACCTTCACCCCGACCGCGAGTTCACCGTGACCGAACTCGCCGAGAAGGTCGGGGTGCCGCTGACCACGATGCAGCGGGAAGTGGGGCGCCTGCTGGAAGCCGGACTGCTAAGTGGTCGCAGGGTCGGGCGGGCTCATCTGATTAGGGCCATGGTCCCGGGCCGCTATGCCCGGCCGCTCACCGAGCTGCTGACGCTGGCGTTCGGGCCGCACCTTCTCGTCGAGCGCGAATTCTCCAACCTGTCGGGCGTGGACGGGGTGGCCGTCTTCGGGTCCTGGGCGAGCCGGTATCTCGGTGAGCCGGGCCCGCCGCCGAACGACATCGACGTCCTGGTGGTGGGCGGCATTTCGCGGGCCGATGTGTATGAGGCCGCCGAGCGAGTGGAAGGCGGGCTGGGGATTCCGGTCAATCCGGTTCTGATGACGCGTGAGCGCTGGGAAAAGGCGGCTGATCCGCTGGTCGATCAAGTTCGGTCCGCGCCGCTGGTCTGGGTTCGGGAACTGGCCGGGGAGGGGGAGTGATGCGCTGGAGCCAGGGGGAGGCGGTGGTGGAGCGGCTTCTCGCCGAGGGGCGGCTGCAGAAGGTCACGGGTTCCGCCGCGGACGGCACCGACTGGGTGGAACGCGCCCGGCGCACCTTACGGACGGCGCACGGGATCACCGACGACCCGGACAGCGCGTTCATCCTCGCCTATGACGCGGCGCGGCATGCTTGCACGGCTGTGCTGGCGCATCAGGGCCTCCGTCCCACCACCGCGGGCGGGCACTACGTGGTGGAGGAAGTGCTGCGGGCTCAGTTCGGCCATGCCTTCAGGGACTTCGGCGCGCTGCGGCGTCGCCGTAACGAGATCGAATATCCGGTACGGCCCGGCGACGACGTCGCACAGGACGAGGCCGAGGCGGCGACCACCACGGCGGACAAGCTGATCGAAGCGGCACGCAAGCTCCTTCCCAGCCTGTCTCTCTACTGATGCGATGCGAGGAGGCGAGATGAAGGCGCGGCTGATCGTGTTGTGCGGGCTGCCGGGTTCGGGAAAGACGACGCTCGCCAAGAAGCTGGCCGCCGAATCGCCGGGAGTTCGCCTGTGTCCGGATGAGTGGCTGGCGAAGCTGGGCATCGACCTCTTCGACGAGAGCGCGCGGGAGCGGCTGGAGGCCGTTCTCCGGGAGCACGCGTACGAGCTGCTGAGCCTGGGCCAGACGGTGATCCTGGAGTTCGGGTTCTGGGCCCGCGAGGAAAGGGACGAGGTCCGGCTCCGGGCCCGTGCGATCGGGGCCGCGGTTGAGCTGCGGTATCTGGACGTGCCGCTCGATGAGCTGTGGCGGCGCCTGGAGGTTCGTAACGGCACGGGAACGCCGGACACCGCCGTCGTCACCAGGGCGATGATCGAGCAGTGGGCCGGGCAGATCGAGGCCCCTGACCAGGACGAACACGCCCTCTTCGACGCGCCGCCGGGCTGAACGGCGTTTGGTTACCCATTGTGATGGTTATGTCACGGTGGGGGTAGTCGAATGAGCTCTGTCGATGTTCCGGGGGACTCGGGGGCGGTGCCGAAGGCGGCGGTCGCGGCCAAGCCCGCCACCGCGTGGATCTCGTGGGTCGCGCTGGCGTTCATGATCACGAGCTCGGTCGCCAGCCTGCGCTCATCGCCCAGCATGGCCGTGTACGGGCTGGCGGCGATCTTTCTCTACGTGGTTCCGGCGATCGTGTTCCTGCTGCCCACGGCCATGGTCTCGGCCGAGCTCGCCTCCGGCTGGAGCGGCGGGGTCTACAACTGGGTCAGCCAGGGACTGTCGAAGCCCCTGGGGTTCCTGGCCGTGTGGTGCCAGTTCGCGATGACGATCTTCTACTACCCGACGCTGCTCGCCTTCGTGGCCAGCACCTTCGCCTACGTCATCAACCCCGAACTGGCCGGCAGCGGGCTCTACACCGCGATCGTGATCGTGGTCGTCTACTGGGCGGGCGTCTGGGTCTCCAGTCAGGGGACGAAGACCGTGGCGGGGTTGTCCAGCGCGGGGCTGGTGATCGGCACGCTCATCCCGGGGACGGTGCTGATCCTGCTCGGGATGGTCTTTCTCGGCCAGGGCAACCCGTCTGCCGCGCCCATGGACGCGGCGCACATCCTGCCGCCGTGGGCGGGGATCGCCAGCCTGGTGCTGATCGTCAACAACTTCCTGTCGTACTCGGGCATGGAGATGAACGCGGTCCACGTCTCCAGCCTCAAGAACCCGGCCAGGGATTTCCCCCGGTCGATGTTCCTCGCGGTCGGTCTGGTGCTGCTGATCTTCATTCTGCCCGCGCTGGCGATCAGCTGGGTGGTCCCGGCCGACAGCACGAGCCTGACGGCCGGGGTGATGCAGGCGTTCGACACCATGTTCGCCCATTTCAGCGTGCAGTGGCTGACGCCGGTCTTCGGGTTGATGATCATCGCGGCGTCGCTGGGCGGCATGCTCACCTGGCTGGCCGGGCCGTCCAAGGGCGTGCTGATGATCAGCCGCGAGGAGGGCTGGCTGCCGCCGTCGCTGCAGAAGCTCAACAAGCACGGCATCCAGCAGAACATCCTCGTCGCCCAGGGCGTCGTCACGACGGTCATCGCGCTGCTGTACGCGTTCATCCCGGACGTCTCCAGCGCCTACTGGATCCTGTCGGTGATCACCACGCAGATCTACCTGATCGTCTATCTGCTGATGTTCGTGGCGGCGGTACGGCTGCGCAAAACCCAGCCCGACCACCCACGCGGCTTCCGCGCCCCGGCCCTGGGCCTGCTCTGCGTGGTCGGCTTCCTGGCCTCGGCCGCCGCGATGATCATCGGTTTCGTGCCGCCGTCGCAGTTCGGCTCCGGGAACCCGCTGGTCTACGTCCTGATCGTGGGCGGCGGGCTGATCCTGGTCGGGCTGGCGGTGCCATACCTGCTCATCAAGCTCAGCAGGCCCTCCTGGCGCGACCCCGAGCGGGCCGCCGCAGAGGGCGAGTGAGGGGAACGTCATGGGGGCACACGCGCGCGTCAGCGACGGGCAGCGGCGCAGCCGGTGGATCACCTACACCGCGACCGGTCTGCTCGTGGTGGTGGTGCTGATCATCATGGCCATCATGTGGGGCACCCGCACGGCCAACGCCACGGCCACAGCGCAGAGCAAGGCCAAGCAGCTCAACGAGCAGCTTGTCGCGGCGGGGCTGAGTCCGGTCGATCCCGACGTGCTGACCAAGGCGCTGGGCACCAAGGGCGGTCAGCTGTGCGCCGACCCCGCCGGCACGGTCGCCAAGGTCGCCGCGCTCACCACCGGCGCCGCCGGGCCCGGACAGCGGCCGGTCATCGCCCCGCAGCGCCTGATCGAGGGCGCGGGGCTGGTGGTGAAGGTGTATTGCCCGGACAAGCAGGAACAGTTCGCCCAGGCGCTGGCCGGGCTCCACTTGGAAGGGTGATCCGATGGAGTTGCGTGAGCGCGTCGCCGCGCTGATGCCGCGGGCGAAGAAGGATCTGGCGGAGCTGGTGGCGTTCCGGTCGGTGGCCGACGCGCGGCAGTTCCCGCCCGAGGAGTGCGAGAAGGCCGCCCAGTGGGTGCTCGACGCCTTCGCCCAGGTCGGGTTCAGCGATGCGCGCCTGGTCG
Source organism: Nonomuraea endophytica (assembly GCF_014203235.1). Lineage (GTDB taxonomy): Bacteria > Actinomycetota > Actinomycetes > Streptosporangiales > Streptosporangiaceae > Nonomuraea > Nonomuraea endophytica. Next base: position 50,467 of record NZ_JACHIN010000019.1, read on the forward strand.
AGACCGCCGACGGCAGCAAGGCCGTGTACGGTGAGCGCCCCGGCCCGCCCGGCGCCAAGACCGTGCTGCTGTACGCCCACTACGACGTCCAGCCGCCCCTGGACGAGGACGCCTGGAACAGCCCGGTCTGGGAGCTGACCGAGCGCGACGGCCGCTGGTACGGCAGGGGCGCGGCCGACTGCAAGGGCAACATCCTCATGCACCTGACCGCGCTGCGCGCCCTCGGCGACGACGTGCCGGTCAACCTGAAGCTCATCGTGGAGGGCTCGGAGGAGCAGGGGACCGGCGGGCTGGAGGACTTCGTCCCCAAGAACGCCGACCTGCTGCGCGCCGACGCGATCCTGGTCTGCGACACCGGCGGCGCGGCCGTCGGCCGGCCCGCGCTGACCGTCAGCCTGCGCGGCCTGGCCAACGTGGTCGTCTCGGTCAAGGCGCTCAGCAGCGAGATGCACTCCGGGATGTTCGGCGGCGCCGCTCCGGACGCGCTGGCCGCGCTCATCCACATGCTCTCGTCCCTGCGCGACGCGCAGGGCAACACGACCGTCAACGGGCTGGACAACACGCAGACGTGGAGCGGCGCGGAGTACCCGGCCGGGCAGTTCGCCGCTGACGCGCACGTCCTGAACGGCGAGACGCTGCTCGGCGACGGGACCGTCTCGGACATGCTGTGGGCGCGGCCCGCGCTGACCGTGCTCGGCATCGACTGCCCGCCCGTGGTCGGCTCGGCCTCGGCCATCCAGCCGCACGCCAGGGCCCGGCTCAACCTGCGGGTGCCGCCCGGCATGGACGCGGTGCGGGCCCAGGACGCGCTGATCGCGCACCTGGAGGCGGCCGCTCCGTGGGGTGTGCACGTGACGGTGGAGCGGGAGGCCTCCGGCCAGCCGTTCCTGGCCGAGACCGGCGGGCCCGCCTACACCGCGCTGCGCGGCGCGATGAAGGACGCCTACGGGGTCGAGTCCGCCAGCCTCGGCCAGGGCGGATCCATCCCGCTGTGCAACGTCTTCCATGACACCTACCCGGACGCGGAGATCATCCTCATGGGCGTGGAAGAGCCGCTCACGCTCATGCACGCGCCCAACGAGAGCGTGGACCCGGACGAGATCGCCCGCATGGCACTCACCGAGGCGCTCTTCCTGCAGAGGTACTAGGCGCGTGCCAGCAGCTGGACGAGAGCCACGGTGCCGACGGCCACGACCAGGGTCCGCAGCACCGCGGGGCTGAGCCGGCGGCCCAGCGCCGAGCCCGCCCGGCCGCCGATCGCCGAACCCGCCGCCAGCAGTCCCACGGCGGTCCAGTCGAAGTCGGCGGCGAGGAGGAAGAAGAGCGCCGCCACGGTGTTGACCACGGCGACCAGGACGTTCCTGAGGGCGTTGAGCCGCTGGATGTCCTCGTCGAGGAGCATGCCCATCAGGGACATGTAGATGATCCCCTGGGCGGCGGCGAAGTAGCCGCCGTACACGCTGGCCAGCGTCAGTCCCGTCAGCAGCACCGGGCCGCCGTCGGGGTCGCCGCTTCGCCCGCGGCGGTGCCGTACCGCCTTGGCGATCCAGGGCTGCAGGACGATCAGCACGAGCGCGAGGCCCACCAGGACGGGCACGATCGTCTCGAACGCGGCGGCCGGCAACACCAGCAGCAGCGCCGCCCCGGTGACGCCGCCCAGCAGCGCGCCCACGCTCATCCGCAGGATGCGCCGCCGCTGCCCGCGCAGCTCCGCGCGGTAGCCGATGGCGCCGCTGATCGAGCCGGGGATCAGGCCGAGCGCGTTGGAGACGGTGGCGGTGACCGGGGGCAGGCCGGTGGCCAGCAGCACCGGGAACGTGATCAGTGTCCCGGAGCCGACGACGGTGTTGATGGCCCCCGCCCCGACGCCGGCGACGAACACGGCCAGCATTTCCCCAAATGTCACACGAGCAGCCTAGGAACCCGACAGTTCACCCGTGGTCGAAGCATGGACGCAGATGCAGTTGCGGTCGTTCTGGGGAGGGTCGATGACGTGGGCGGACAGCGGGGCGAGGAGTTTTTCCATCTCACGGGCGGCGGCCACCGCGGACTCGCTGACCTCGTAGACGTCGTCGGCGTCGTGGACGCTGATGGTGAGGGTGGTGGCCGTCGCCCAGATGTGGGCCGGGTGGCCGGCCAGCGTCACCCAGCCGGGCTGGTCGAGGTCGGGGTGGCCGGGAACCGGGTTCCGGAACTGGGCGTACTCCTGGACGGTGTAGCCCTGGCCGGGCACGGCCAGCGGGGTGCCGGGCGGGATGCGCTTGACCGGCAGGCCCAGCGCGGTCAGGACCTCGGCCGGGTCCTCGGTGCTCAGGGCGGCCAGCAGGCGGTCGCCGTCGTTGTTGTGGCCGCCGTAGGCGCGGCAGAAGTGGAAGTAGGCCAGGCTGTTCGCCCATGCGCTCAACTGCTCGGGGGTGTGGTTCCTGTAGAGGTACTCGTCCCAGGTCATGATGGTAGTTTGCCGGGCATGATCGAGGCATCCAAGGTCGCCGTCGTCACCGGGGCCGGGTCCGGGATCGGGCGGGCCGTCGCCAGGGGGCTGCGCGGGGCCGGTTACGCGGTCGTCGTCGCGGGGCGGCGGAAGGAAAGGCTGCGGGAGACCGCGGGTTCGCCGGACGGCGGCGGGTGGCTGGTCGTTCCCACTGACGTGCGGGACGAGGGGTCGGTGGCGGCGCTGTTCGGGGCCGTGCTGGACCGGTTCGGGCGGGTGGACCTGCTGTTCAACAACGCAGGCACCGGTACGCCCGCGGTGCCCGTGGACGAGCTCGACGTCGAGCAGTGGCGTACGGCGGTGGACACCAACCTCACCGGCTCCTTCCTGTGTGCCAGGGAGGCGTTCGGGATCATGCGGCGGCAGGGTCCGCGGGGTGGGCGGATCATCAACAACGGGTCGATCTCGGCGCACGCGCCGCGGCCGTTCAGCGCGCCCTACACCGCCACCAAGCATGCGATCACCGGGCTGACCAAGGCGTTGTCGCTGGACGGCCGGCCGTACGACATCGTGTGCTCGCAGATCGACATCGGCAACGCCGCCACCGAGCTGACGGCCAGGATGGCGCAGGGCGTGCTGCAGGCGGACGGGACGACGGCGCCCGAGCCACGCATGGACGTGGAACACGTGGTGAGCGCCGTCCTCTACATGGCGGGGCTGCCATTGGCGGCGAACGTGCAGTTCATGACCGTGATGGCGACCACGATGCCGTTCGTCGGCCGAGGTTGAGGTCACACGACGTCACGCGCTTTCGAGGGCCCTTCTGAGCGCCGGTTCGAAGTGGATGAGCGGCAGGTCGTGGCCTGGCTGGGCGATGAGGATGGTGGCGACCTTCCCTTCGGCGAAGGCCAGCGCGCGCTCGTAGGCGCCGGCGGCCGACACGATCGCCCTGGCCCGCGACGGGCCGCGCGCCTCGGCGAAGAAGACGAGGACGCCGTCGTCGACGCCCGACTGCTCCCCGCGCAGGTAGGCGCAGCCCGCGAGCTTCTTGGTGAGCTTCTCGCGGTCGTCCACCCAGACGGCGGGCAGGTCGCTGGCGACCGTGACCTCGCCGACCAGGTAGCCGGCGTTCTCCAGTTCGATGGCCATGGCGATGCCCACCGCGGCCAGGTCGGCGTCGGGGGAGTACGGCTCGTGCTCGGTGCTGAGCAGGACGAGGCCGCCGGGCGTCTCCCAGGGCACGTAGCCCCAGTCGGCGCTGATGTCGACGTGCTGGGTCGTGGAGCTCACCAGCACCTCGCCGGTCTCGGGGTGGGCGTGCTCGGCGGCCGCGGCGGCCAGCGCGGGGGCGTCCAGGCCGAGGCGCTGGGCGGCCCAGGTGGCGAGGTGCGCCGCCCAGGTTCCGTCGCGCCAGTCGACGCGTTTCAGGTCGAGGGTGGCCAGGGCGGCGTAGGCGTACCGCACGTGGCTGGGGTCGGCGGTCCTCGCCGCGGCGAGAGTGCAGCGGCGGGCGAAGGTGATGAGTAAGTAGAAGTCGTCCAGGCTCAGCCGGCCCGAGGTGAGGCCGGTGTCGAGTGCGGCGCGGATCGCGGCGTCGCACGGGGAGTCGGTCCAGCGCCAGAGTTGGTGGGCGCGGAAGTCGTAGCCGGGGGTTCCCAGGATGTCAGGTTCGTCTGGGTCCATACACCTGACGCTAGACGCCTTCGCGCCGCGTGTGTCGGTTGTCATGCCTAATCAGTCGGGCAACGTTCCATACTTACCGGAGACGAAGGAAAGTTTCTAGAGGTTCGGGCACAGAGAAAATTTCTTCCCGAACTTATTGACCAGAGCGCTTACCAGTCGGAAAGCTCTTGTTCATGACGGTCACAGTCCGCGCGTTCGTCGCGGGGGATGAGCCCTCACTGATCGACTGCTGGAACCAGAGCCTGCCCGCCGACCCGACGACCGCGACGTGGTTTCGCGACTGCGTCCTGCTCGACCCCAACTTCGACCCCGACGGGCTGCGCGTCGCCGTCGCGGACGGCCGGGTGGTGGGCTGCGCCTATGCGGTACGCCGCCGGACGCCCCTCGCGCCCGGCACCGACCTGGAGCCGGAGACCGGGTGGATCCCGTTCTTCTTCGTGGCCCCCGGTCACCGGGGCTCCGGGCTCGGCCGGCGGTTGGTCGGCGAGGCGCTCGCGTTCCTGCGCGGTCAGGGGCGCACCCGCGTCGACTTCGCCTCCTACACCCCCAACTACGTCCTGCCCGGCGTCGACGCCGAGCTCTACCCGCGCGCGTTCGCGCTGCTCGGCGCGATGGGCTTCACCACGCTCTACTCGCCGGTCGCGATGGACCGCACGCTCGTCGGCTACGCGACCCCGCCCGAGGTGCACGCCCTGCGCGAGAAGCGCGAGAGCGAGGGGTACGGCTTCCGCCACCCCACCGCCGGCGAGCTGCCGGAGCTGATCCGCTTCGCGGCCGACGTCTTCAACCCCGACTGGGGCGAGGCGATCCGCCACCATAAATCCGTCGAACGCATGATTATCGCGAAAAAGCGGGAAAAGCTGGTGGGCTTTGCGCTCTATGCCGCCTACCGCGGCATCCCCGAGCGCTTCGGCCCCTTCGGCGTCGACCCGGGCGAGCGCGGCACCGGCCTCGGCAAGATCCTGCTCCACCTCACGATGACCGCCAAGCGCGCCGAGGGCCTGCACTCCTCGTGGTTCCTGTGGACCGGCGAGGCCAGCCCCGCAGGTGTGCTCTACACCAAGGCGGGCTACGAGGTGACCAGGCGCTTCCACGTCATGAGGTGGAGCACGTGAACATCCTGGCCGTCGGCGCGCATGCCGGCGACATGGACCTGACGGCGGGAGCCGTACTCGCGCAGCATGTCCTTGAGGGGCACCAGGCGACGCTCCTGCACCTCACGCTCGGCGAGCGCGGGCACCCTCGGATGGCCGTGCCCGACTACGCGGCGCAGAAGCGCGAGGAGGCGGAGGCGTTCGCGGACGCGATCGGCGCGCGGGCCAGGTTCCTCGACTACGAGGACGGGCTGCTGCCCGAGGACGAGGACGTCAAGCTGCGCGTCGGCGACCTGATCAGAGAGCTGAAGCCGGACGTGCTCCTCACCCACTGGAGCGCCTCGATCCACAAGGACCACGCCCGCACCCACCGCGTCGTCGAGGACGCCCGCTTCTACGGCGGGCTGAAGACGCTGGAGCGCGACCTGCCCGCGCACTGGGCCGCGCAGCTCTACTACGCCGACAACCGGGAGGACGCCGAGGGCTTCCGGCCCGACGTGTTCGTCGAGATCGCCGAGGAGGCCTACGAGATCTGGTCGCGGGCGATCACCGGCTACGCCTACGCCCGCGGGGAGACCTACGGCTTCCCGTACGTCGACTACTACCGGGCGCTCACGATCGTGCGGGGCGCGCCGGCCGGATTCCGCCGGGCGCAGGCGTTCGCCGCCCCGGTGGGATCCCGCGATCTGCGGGTGAGAGGAAGCTTCTGATGAAACGTTTAACGATCATGGCCGTCGCCCTGGTGCTCGCCGGTTGTTCGGGCGGGGGAGGGCAGAAGGGGCCGGGCGCGGCGGCGCCGCCGCTGGTCGTGCACGCGATCGACTCGGGCACCTTCCAGGAGAACTTCAACCCGTTCCACCTGGAGGGCGTCAACTTCGGCACCACCGGGATGATCTACGAGACGCTCGAGTACTTCAACAAGCTCAAACCGGGCGAGACCCAGCCGTGGCTGGCGCTGAGCCACGCGTGGAGCAACGACGGCAAGACGATCACCTTCACCCTCCGCCAGGGCGTGAAGTGGACCGACGGCAAGCCGTTCACCGCCGACGACGTGGTCTTCACCTTCGAGACGATGATCAAGCACCCGGAGCTCAACAAAAGCGCCGTGGAGCTGGCCGGGGCCAAGGCGCTCGCCCCGGACAAGGTTCAGCTCGACTTTAAGTCGACCTCCTACGCCAAGCTCTTCAACATCTCGGGCAGCACGGCGATCGTGCCGAAGCACCTGTTCGAGAAGGAGAACCCGGTCACCTTCACCAACCCCAAGCCGGTGGGCACCGGGCCGTACAAGCTGGTGAAGTTCTCCGCCCAGCTCTACGAGATGACGAAAAATCCGGACTACTGGCAGCCCGGCAAGCCCGTCGTCCCCACCGTCAGGTTCCCCGCCTACACCGCCAACGCCGTCCAGACCGGGCTGCAGCAGGGCGAGATCGACTGGGCCGGCGCGTTCGTCCCCGACATCGACAAGATCTACGTCCAGGGCAAGCCCGAGACCAACAAGTACTACTTCCCGCCCGAGGGCGTGGTCGCCCTCCTGCCGAACCTGACCCACCCCGTCCTGTCCAAGCCAGAGGTACGGCAGGCCATCAGCCTGGCCATCGACCGCGACAAGATCGTCAAGGTGGCCGAGCGCGGCTACACCAAGGTCGCCCACCCCACCGGCATCCCGATCCCCGGCGGCGAGGCGTTCCTGCCGCCCGCCTACAAGAACGCCGCCTACAAGGTCGACATCGCCAAGGCCAAGGAACTGCTCAAGGGCGTCGACCCGGCCCAGCTGAAGTTCCAGCTGCTGGTGCCGTCGCCGTTCACCGACTGGGTCAACGCCGCCCAGCTCATCCGCGAGGACCTCGCCAAGGTCGGCATCACCGTCGAGACCCGCGGCGTCGCCTTCCAGGACTGGGTCTCCAAGGTGGGCAAGGGCAGCTACGACCTGTCGATCCGGGCCACGCCGGCCGGGGCCTCGCCGTACTTCCAGATGCGCTCGCTGCTGTTCAGCGAGCTGGCCAAGCCCGTCGGGACCGCCGCCACCGGCAACTACCAGCGCTGGAAGGACGCGGCCAGCGACAAGCTCATCCACGACTACGCGGCCACCGACGACCTGGCCGCCCAGCAGAAGGCGGCGCAGGGGCTTGGCACGATCATGGTGGAGAAGCTGCCGGTGCTGCCGCTGTTCTACAGCCCGGCCTGGGCGCAGTTCCGCACCAGCAAGTACGTCGGCTGGCCCTCCGAGCAGGACCCGTACGCGATGCCCTCGCCGTACACCTCGCCGGACGCCGCCGTGGTGCTGCTCAACCTGAGGCCAGCGGGCACGTGAGGTTCCTGGCCAGGCGGCTCGGGTTCTATCTGCTCACGGCCTGGGCCGCCGTCACGCTCAACTTCCTGATCCCCCGGCTGATGCCGGGGGACCCGGTCGACCTGCTGGTGGCCAGGCTCAAGGGCAACGTGGACCCGGCCGCCGTCGAGGCGATGAAGAAGGCGTTCGGGATCAGCGACGCGGGGCTCTGGACGCAGTATGTGGACTATCTGGGCAACCTCTTCCGCGGGGAGCTCGGGCGCTCGATCACGTTCTTCCCCACCGAGGTCTCCACCGTCATCGCCGACAGCCTGCCCTGGACGATCGGGCTGGTCGGCGTGGCCACGCTGATCAGCTACGTGGTCGGCACCTCGCTCGGCGTGCTCATGGCGTGGAAACGCGGCACCTGGCTGGACGGGGTGCTGCCCGCCGCGACCTTCCTGCACGCGGTGCCGTACTTCTGGGTCGCGCTCGTGCTGGTCTTCGTCTTCGGCTCGACGCTGCAGTGGTTTCCCGGCTCGCGCGCCTACGGGCTGGAGGTGACGCCCGGCGTCACCGGCGACTTCCTGGCCAGCGTGGCCTACCACGCGACGCTGCCGGCGGTCACGATCGTCGTCGCCTCGATGGCCGACCGCATCCTCGGCATGCGCAACGTCATGGTCACCACGCTCGGCGAGGACTACGTCGTGATGGCCGAGGCCAAGGGCCTGACCAGCCGCCGCGTCATGTGGGCCTACGCCGCGCGCAACGCGATCCTGCCCAACATCACCAGTTTCGCCCTCTCGCTCGGCTTCGTGGTGGGCGGATCCGTCCTGACGGAGATCGTCTTCTCCTATCCGGGCATCGGCTCCATGCTCCTGAAGGGCGTCGAGAACGAGGACTTCCCGCTCATGCAGGGCATCTTCCTCGTGATCTCGCTGGCCGTACTGGTCGCGAACCTCCTGGCCGACCTGGCCTACGTCCTCCTCGACCCAAGGACGCGCCAATGAAGATCCGCATAGGCGCCGGCATCCTCGTCTTCTTCGCGCTGATGGCGCTCGCGGGGCCGCTGCTGATCTCGGCCGACCCGGCCGCGACCAGCGACGCGGGCCTGCAGGGCCCGTCGGGCGCGCACTGGCTCGGGACGACCCAGACCGGTCAGGACATCCTCACGCAGATCGTGTACGGCTCGCGCGTCTCGCTGGGCGTCGGCGTGCTGTCGGCGGTCATCGCCACCGCCTTCGCCATCGCCGTGGGCCTGGTCGGCGGCTACTTCGGCGGCGCCGTCGACGAGGTGCTGTCGGTGCTGACCAACATCTTCCTCGTGCTGCCGGCGCTGCCGCTGATCATCGTGCTCGCCGGGTACCTGCCCCAGCGCGGGGTCGCCTCGGTCGCGGTGGTGATCGCGGTGACCGGATGGGCCTGGGGCGCGCGGGTCCTGCGCGCCCAGACCCTGTCGGTACGGCGGCGCGACTTCGTCGAGGCGGCACGGGCCAGCGGCGAGGGCCCGATCCGGGTCATCTTCTTCGAGATCCTGCCGGTGCTGCTGCCGGTGATCGCCACGAGTTTCCTGGCGACGGTCGTGGGCGCGATCCTGGCCGAGGCCGGGCTGTCGTTCCTCGGCCTGGCCGACCTGTCCACGGTGAGCTGGGGCAGCATGCTCTACTTCGCGCAGAACGGGCAGGCGCTGCTCATCGGGGCGTGGTGGTGGTTCGTGCCGCCGGGGCTCTGCATCGCGCTCATCGGCACCGGGCTGGCGCTGGTCAACTTCGGCCTGGACGAGATCGCCAACCCCCGGCTGCGTACGATCAAGGTTCGGAAGGCCCGCGCATGAACGTCCTGGAGATCCGCGACCTCGGCGTCGACTACCAGTCGAACAGCGGCGCCGTGCACGCCGTCGACGGCGTCTCGCTCGACCTGCGGCGGGGCGAGATCCTCGGGCTGGCGGGGGAGAGCGGCAGCGGCAAGTCCACGCTCGCCCACGCGATCGGCCGCCTGCTGCGCCCGCCCGCGGCGATCACCGGCGGCACCGTGACCTACCACCGCGCCGACGGCGGCGCCGTGGACGTGCTGGGCCTGCGCGGCGAGGAACTGCGCGCGTTCCGCTGGGCGGAGCTGGCCGTCGTCTTCCAATCCGCCATGAACTCGCTCAACCCGGTCAGCACCGTGGGCGCGCAGATCGAGGACGTGCTCCGCATCCACCGCCCCACCATGAAACGAAACGCGCGCGTAGAACGGTCGGTGGAGCTGCTCCAGCGCGTCGGGATCAGCGCCGACCGGCGGCGCAGCTACCCGCACGAGCTGTCCGGCGGCATGCGCCAGCGCGCCGCGATCGCCATCGCGCTCGCGCTCAACCCCGAGATCGTCATCATGGACGAGCCGACCACCGCCCTCGACGTGGTCGTGCAGCGCGACATCCTGCACGAGATCAGCGCCCTGCGCGAGGAGTACGGCTTCGCCGTCGTCTTCATCACCCACGACCTGTCGCTGCTCATGGAGATCTCCGACCGGATCGCCATCATGTACGCCGGCCGGGTCGTCGAGACCGGCGCCGCCCGTGCCCTGCACGACACGCCCCGCCACCCGTACACGCTGGGCCTGCTGCGCTCCTTCCCCCGCCTGCACGGTCCGCGCGAGGAACTGCTCGGCATCCCCGGCACCCCGCCCGACCTGCGGGCGCTGCCGCCCGGCTGCGCCTTCCACCCGCGCTGCGGCCAAGCCCTGCCGGACTGCCGGGAGATCAGCCCGTCCCTGCGCGACGGGGTCTCCTGCCTGCTCAACGAGGGAAAGGGGGTCCGATGAGCGACATCGTGCTCGAAGGCCGCAACCTCACCAAGCACTTCAAGGCCGCCCGCGGCCGAGGCACCGTGCACGCCGTGGACGACGTCTCCCTAGCCCTTCGATCCGGTACGGCCAGCGCGCTCGTCGGCGAGAGCGGCTGCGGCAAGAGCACCGTGGCCCGCCTGCTGGCCCAGGTGTATCCACCGACGTCGGGCCAGGTGCTGCTGCGCGGGCGGAAGGTGACCGGCTTCCGCGAGTACCGGCGGCAGGTGCAGCTCATCTTCCAGGACCCCTTCGCCTCCCTCAATCCCTTCCACCGGGTCCGCTACCACCTGGCCAGGCCGCTGCGCCTGCACGGCCACGCGCGCTCGGCCGCGCACGAGAAGGAACTCGTCGCCGAGTTGCTGGAACGGGTGAGCCTGACGCCGGTCGAGCAGTTCATGGACAAGCTGCCGCACGAACTGTCCGGCGGCCAGCGCCAGCGCGTCGCCATCGCCCGCGCGCTGGCCGTGCGGCCCGTGGCGCTGATCGCCGACGAGCCGGTGTCGATGCTGGACGTGTCGATCAGGCTCGGGGTGCTGCGGCTGCTGGAGACGCTGGCGGCCGAGAGCGGGCTGGCGCTGCTCTACATCACGCACGACATCGCCAGCGCCCGGTACTTCGCCGAGGACATCACCGTCATGTACGCGGGCCGGCTGATCGAGAGCGGTCCCAGCGAAGCCCTGACCCAGTCGCCTCGCCACCCCTACACCCAGCTCCTCCTCGACTCGGCCCCCGACCCCGCCCGCCACTCGGCGCCCGTCCCGAGGCTCGGCGCGCGCGGGGAGCCGCCGAGCCTCATCGCGCCGCCGGGCGGGTGCCGCTTCCATCCGCGCTGCCCGGTGGCGATGCCGGTGTGCGCGGGCGAGGTGCCGGGCCGTACGGTGCTGGGCGCGGACCGGTGGACGCACTGCTGGCAGGCTGAAGCTCGGCCCACCAGCGTTCCCGGTGGGTAGAGCGGAGCATGCGGGCGTGCAGCCGGTGCAGCACGGTGACGTTGTGGGTGTTGACCTCCAGCTCCCCGGCCCCGGCCAGGTGCCGCAGCGGACGGCCGTGACAGACCGAGCAGCCGCACACGCCCTCGGGCAGCCGCTCCACCGGCACGAACTCCAGCAACTCCGGCACCAGCGCGCTCCTGGCCCCGCCCTTGCGCCAGCCGCCGCGGGCCTGATGCGGCTCGGGGTACAGATGCCGCAAGACCTCCCGGACCCCCACCGCCGCCCAGGGCGCGCCATGGGCCAGCGCCCCGAGTGCCGCGACGCCCGCCGACAGCAGCGGCAACCCGGGGATACGAACGGGCGGAGGGGCGGCGTCCTCCACGACCAGGGCGACGGGCAGGCCGTACGTGGCGATGGCGGTGGTGAGGGCGGGCAGGCCGGGGCCCAGCCAGTCGGCGTGGACGGGCAGCACCGCCACCACCTCGCCCCACTGGCTCGCCTGGTCCAGGATGGTGTGCAGCGCCTCGGTGTCGCCTCGCCCGATGTAGCCGGAGTCGGTCAGCGGCACCGTCACCCGGGCCTCGACCTGGTCGGCGATCCAGTGTGCGGAAAGGCCCGCCGTACCCCTGACCCGGCCTGAGCCCGCGTAGCGGCGACGGTCGCAGAGGACCGGAGCCGTGTAGCCGCGCCTACGGACCATCCGCACCGCCTCGTGCGCCGCCTGCCCGGTGAAGACCAGTCCCGAATGCGGCCGGTCGCCGAGGATCAGGGCGTCGTACACGTCCCGGGTGGAGAGCTGGATGAGCAGGTGGTCGCGGAGGTCCATGGACGGCTCCTCAAGGGCTATAACACCCCATACCCCCGGTTAAGTGTCGCGATAGCGGGCGGTCAGGTCGTCCAGGGTGGCGATGACGCGCTCGCGCAGCTCCACCGGGCTGCGGACCTCGACGTCTGCGCCCAGGCGCAGGAACTCGCCCAGCGCGTGCTCCACCGACTCGATCGGCAGCGTCACCTCGGTCCTGCCGTCGGGCAGCGGCCGCGCGGTCGTCTCCGCCGCGCTCACCACGCCGGGCGTCATCATCTCCCGCAACCGGTCCATGCCGCGCGGTGTCAGCCGGGCCACCGCCTCGCCCTGGCGCAGCCGGGCCTGGAACTCGGTCAGGTACTCCTGCCAGTGCGCGGCCAGGTCGAAGCCGTCCGGGCGGGTGAACGCCTCCTCGCGGACGACCAGGTCGAGGATCTGCCACACCCGGTAGGTGCGCACGTGCTCGCCGCTCCGGGCGACCAGATACCAGCGGCCCGCCTTCACCACCAGCCCGTACGGCTCCAGCCGCCTCGTCACCTCGCCCTTCCAGCTCTTGTACCGCACGTCGAGCACCCGCTCCCGCCACACCGCGTCGGCCACGGCGGGCAGGAACGGCAGCGGGTCGCGCTCCCGGTACCAGGCGGGGGCGTCGAGGTGGAAACGCTCGCGGACCCGTCCGGCCCGGTCGCGTAGTTCGACCGGCAGCGCCGCCATGAGCTTGAGCTGGGCCGCCGTGACCACCGCGCCCAGGCCCAGCTCGGCGGCCGGACCCGGCAGCCCGGCCAGGAACAGCGACTCGGCCTCGTCGCTGGTCAGGCCGGTCAGCCGGGTGCGGTAGCCGTCGAGGAGCTGGTAGCCGCCGTTGGTTCCGGCGTCGCCGTACAGGGGGACTCCGGCGGTGTGCAGGGACTCCACGTCGCGATAGATCGTGCGCACCGAGACCTCCAGGCGCTCGGCCAGCTCCCGCGCGGTCATGCGGCCGCGCGTCTGCAGCAGAAGGAGGATCGACACCAGGCGGGAAGCACGCATGCCACTGACAATAGATGTCAGTGAGCCGGGCTTAGCGTTCGGACCATGAACGGATTCGAGTTCTTCACCGGCACCTGGAACGTCCACAACAAGCGGCTCACCAAATGGCTGGCCGGCAGCGACGAGTGGGAGGAGTTCCCCGGCCGGTCGGTCGCGAGCAGCCACTTCGCCGGTGGCGCGCACTTCGACGAGGTGGAGTTCCCCACGAAGGGGTTCAGCGGGCTGACGGTCCGGCTGTTCGACGTGGACGAGCGGCGGTGGACCATCCACTGGGCGAGCACCCGTACCGGCCGCTTCGACCCGCCCATGAGCGGCACCTGGCAGGGGGACCGGGGCGAGTTCTACGGCGACGACCAGCACCAGGGCACACCTGTGCGCGCCCGCTTCATCTGGACCCGGATCAGCGCGGACGAGGCGCGGTGGGAGCAGGCGTTCTCGGTGGACGGGGAGAAGACCTGGGAGACCAACTGGATCATGGAGCTGACCCGGGTGGCCGACTAGAGGCCGGTGCTCCTGACCCAGAAGATGACGCCGACCGCCACCGCAGCCACCAGCAGCAGCAGACCGCCCACCACGATCACCCACCACCAGCCCGACTTCGGGGTCGCGGCCTCGTACTGCTCGACGTCGGGGAGCATGTCCGGCGTGTACGGCAGGCGTACCGTGCCCTCACCCAGGCCGTCCTGACCCTGATGTCCGTGCTGCTGCGGTGGCCGGGACTGGGGGCCGGGCTGCTGGGGCGGCACCCCTTGTGGCGGCCAGGTCTGCGGGCCGGACTGTTGCGGCGGGACTCCCTGTGGCGGCCAGGTCTGGTGTTGACCGGGCGGCTGCTGCGGGCCGGTCTGCGGGTGGTGCGGGCCGGGCTGGTGTCGCGGCTGGCCCGGTGGTTGTGGCGGCATTCCGGGGTGCTGCTGGGGTGGCCAGGTCTGATGCTGGCCGGGCGGTTGCCGCGGGGGCTGTTGCGGGCCGGTCTGGGGCGGCTGTGGGCCGGGCTGGGGGTGGTGCGGGCCGGTCTGAGGTGGCTGTGGGCCGGTTTGGGGGTGGTGTTGGCCGGGGTGTGGCTGGTGCGGGTCGGTTGGTTGCTGGGGGCCGGAGTATTGCGGGGGCCGTGTCGGGTTCGGGCCGGGCTGTTGCGGGGGCCAGACCTGCTGTGGGGGCGGTGGTGGTCCCTGGTTGTGCGGATCTGACTGGTCTGAGGGCTGCCGGCCGGGGTGGGGCCAGCGGTGGCGCACCGTTTCCTCGGGATCGGGATACTGCGGGCCCTGCTGCGGTGGAGTCATGATTCCCCCGGAAATCGCGCCGATGATTTCCAGACATTGTCACATCTGTGTGGGGTGGCTCGTCTGGATGTCATGACGCGAATTCTGGTTACCGGCGCGGGTGGACGTCTCGGCGGGGCCGTACTCGGGAGGCTGGGGGGCGAGGCGGAGCTGCGGGCGGTCAGCCGGAGCGCCCGGACGGGCGACAAGGTCGAGTGGGTGATCGCGGACCTCACCACGGGCCAGGGCATCGCGGAGGCCGTCGACGGCGTGGACGTGATCCTGCACCTGGCCGCGGCGCCCTACAAGGGCCGCTACACCCGCCGGGTCGAACTGGACGGCACCACCGCCCTGCTCGCCGCCGCCCGGCAGGCAGGTGTCGGGCACCTCGTCTACATCTCGATCGTCGGCGTGGACCGGGTGCCATGGGGCTATTTCAGGACCAAGGTGGCCGCCGAGAAGCTCGTCAGAGCCGGTGGGGTGCCATGGACGATCCTGCGGGTGACACAGTTCTACGAGTTCCTGGACCAGGCGCTGACGGGGATGGCCCGCCTCGGGCTCCTGGTCGCGGAGCCGGGCAGCGGCATCCAGCCGGTCGACGTGCGCGACGTGGCGGGTGAACTGGCCGCGCGGGTCACGGCCGGGCCCACCCAGGCCATTTCGGAGTACGGCGGGCCCGAAGTGCTCGACTTCGCCGAGGCGGTCAAGGCCTGGCGGCGCGCCAGGAAGCAACGGCCGATCCTGCGCATGCGGCTGCCGGGCGGGTTCGGCCGCGCCGTCCGCGCCGGCGACCTGACCACCACCGCCCGGCCCAGCGGCACGATCACCTGGTCGGAGTACTTGTCCGGCTAGCCCTGCTGCCCGGGGTTGCCGGGCTCGGACCACGGCTGAGGACCGGCGGGCGGAGGCGGCTGCTCGCCGGGCGCGGCTCCGGGCTGCGGGGCAGCGCTGGGTTGGGGGTAGCCGGGCTGCTGGGTTGCGCCGGGTTGGGGGTAGCCGGGCTGTGGGGTGGCGTTGGGCTGGGCGTAACCCTGGCCGTAGCCCTGCTGGCCGTAGCTCTGCTGGCCGTATCCGGGCTGGGGGTAGGGGGAGGGCTGGTTCCAGGCGGGTGTCTGCGGCGCCGGACGGGGCCCGCGGTGGGCGACCACGCCCGCCACCAGCAGGCCGAAGCCCGCCAGCGTCAGCACCATGTTCACCAGCCCGAGAATCCCGAAGATCATGGACGCCGTCGACAAACCGAGGTCATGGGCGATCGACGGGGCGAAGACGGAGGTGGCGACCGTCGGCAGCACTCCGACCGTCAGCACGATGCATCCGAACATGCCCAGCAAAGCGCCCTTGCCGTGCCGCTTCCTGGCAAGTCCCGTGACCACCGCCCCCGCGCCGAAGGCGATGAACATCACGATATGGATCAAGAGGTTGATCATGCTCAATTCCACGCCCCATATCTATCGATTAAGAGATCTTCTCGACCTTATGGGGATTTTCTGGCTTCCTCCACCGCTCGGATGATCGACGCCGCGTTCAGCGCCCCCTGGTAGCGGACCCCGTTGAAGAAAAGGGTGGGCGTGCCCCGCACCCCGCCGTCGCGCCCCGACCGTTCGTCGCGGGCGAGCCGCCGGGAGTGCCGCGGCACGTCCTTCCACGGCTCCACGTCCAGCTCGGCGGCATAGTGCCCGAGATCCTCGTCGGTCAGGAAACGCTGGTTGGCGTACAGGATGTCGTGCATCTCCCAGAAGCGGCCCGCGTCGGCCGCCGACTCCGCGACCAGGGCCGCCGCGACCGCGCGGGGGTGCATGTTGCGCAGCGGGAAGTGCCGGAACACCAGCCGCACGTCCGGATCCCGCTCCATCAGCTCCTGCAGCACCTCATGCAAGCCGCCACAGAAGGGGCATTCGAAGTCGCCGTACTCGACGATCGTGACCGTCGCGTCCGCGGGCCCCCGCACGTGGTCGCCCGGCCCCACCGGTACGGCCAGCAGCACCGGAAGCTCCTCCTCCGGCTCCACGTCGGGCGGTGCGCACACGCCGCCCCGGTTCCAGGCGAGCTTGAACGCGATCCACCCCACCAGCGCCGACAGCAGCGAGCCCGTAAGGATGCCGATCTTGGCCTGGGCGGCGATCTCCGCGTCGTCGAAGGCCAGGTCCACGATGAACAGCGCCACCGTGAACCCGATCCCCGACACCGCGGCGCCGCCCAGCAACTGGCCCCACACGAGGTTGCCCGGCAGCACGCCCCAGTTGAGCCGCAGCGGGATCCACGTGCCGATCGTGATGCCGGCGAACTTGCCGAGCACCAGGCCCAGCGCGATGCCGAGGGTCACCGGCGAGGTGAGCGCCGCCCGCAGCGTCTCCCCGTCGAGGCGGACACCGGCGTTGGCCAGCGCGAACACCGGCACGATCACGTAACTGCTCCACGGGTGCAGCCGCAGCTGGAGCCGCTCGTTCACCGACACGGCCCGCTGCACCGACCTGGCCGCCTCGCGGGCCGCGCCGGCCGACGGCTCGCTGGTGAACTGCTGCACCGCCTCACCGGCGCGCAGCAGCTTGCGGTCGCTCGGCGCGTACACGAACACCAGCACCCCGAGCGCGATCCCGACCAGCGTCGGGTGCACGCCGCTCTCCAGCGTCGCCACCCACAGCGCGAACCCCAGCAGGATGTACGCCGGCGCCCGCCAGATCTTCAACCATCGGAGCGTCATGATCGCGGCCAGCAGGAGCGCGGCGGCGACCAGCGCCGGCACCGACAGGGAGGCCGTGTAGAAGATCGCGATGATCATCATGGCCAGGACGTCGTCCACGATGGCCAGCGTCAGCAGGAAGGCCCGCAGCGGGTCCGGGCAGCGCGCGCCGACCACGGCCAGCAGGCCCAGCACGAACGCGGTGTCGGTGGCGATCGGCACGCCCCACCCGCCCGCGGCCGGGCCGCCGGCGTTGAAGGCGAGGTAGACGGCGGCAGGGACGATCATCCCGCCCAGGGCGGCGATCGCGGGGACCGCCACCAGCCGCCGGTCGCGCAGCTGGCCGAGCCGTACCTCGTAGGAGATCTCCAGGCCGATGACGAAGAAGAAGATCGTCATGAGCCCGTCGTTGACCCACCGCCGCAGGTCGAGCGAGAACTCGGTGGCCCCGAAGGCGAACCCGGCCTCGGTGTGCCAGAAGCTCTCGTAGCTGGCGCCCCAGGGGGAGTTGGCCCACAGCAGTGCCGCCAGTGTGGCCGCCAGTAGTACGACGGTGCTTCCGGCCTCGGTCTTCAAGAACGCGCGCATCATCCCGGATCCCCCCGGGATGATCTTAAGCTCCAGCTCACGGCCTTCCCGGGAGGCCCCGGGAAGGCCGTGAAGGTCGGACTACAGAGTGCGCAGGAACGCCAGGGACGGCATGAAGAAGTACTCGCCGCCGCGCATCGTCACCGTCTGGGCGACCTGCGGCTGCGGCAAGGACTGCTCCGGCCGCCCCCACACCTTCGGGAAGGTGACCTTGATGTCCCGGCCGCCCTGGCCGATCACCGGGTCGTGGCCGGTGGCCGGGTTCTGGAAGTCCGGGTTGTTGGCCCACGACTGCTGCGTGAACTCGAACTGATCGACCAGGCTGGAGTTGAACGCCATGAACAGCAGGCCCACGTCACCGCTGGGCCTGGTCTCCGGCGGCGCGTCGTCCCAGGGCTGGTCGGTGCGCTCGCCGTACGTCTGGCCGCGGCGCGCCATCAGCACGTTGCGGCCGAACGAGCGCGGGTTCGTCTTGCGGATGTGCCCGCTGAACGGGCACTTGGAGCCGTCGTCGGCGTCGAAGGTGAAGTCGTTCTGCACCGGGCCGCCGGCGGCCTTGGGCTTGCTGGTCACCGGTGTGCCGTCCTTGAACCGGCCCACCAGCATCGCGCCGGCCCGCGGCCGGTCGGCGCCGGTGAGGCCCAGGCCGTCGGCCAGGTCCCGCTCGATCTCCTTGAACGCGCGGACGTTCTGCTCCAGCTTCCTGAAGACGAAGTAGCTGCCGAAGTGCCGGGCCGGGTTCGGCGCGAACGGGTCGGCCACCAGGATGTTGCTGAGCGGGAACGCCGGGTTCCAGTGTTCCTTCGGCTCCTGGTCGATCTCGTCCTTCAGGAACAGCGGCTGGCTGCGCCCGTCCACGTACCCGAAGTGCTCGATCCCGTCACCGGCCGGGTTGCGCATGCCCTGGCCGGTCTCCTCGCCGAGCAGCCGGGCGCTTTGCGGGAGTTCGCCGAGAATCTCCTCGCGCACTCGCTCGACCGGCTCCGGCCTGGCGTCCCCGATCAGGATGACCGCGTGGATCTCCCGCTGGTAGGTGTTGTCCCACTGCTCCACGGGCGGGTCGTCGACCAGGGCGACCCGCCGCTTCATGCCGTCGCGGAACACCTTGTCGCCGAACCGGCGTACGTCCTCGACGGAGTGCCCGAGGTCGCGGTAGCCCGCCTTGCTGATCCCGATCCCCACGTACGCGCTGCCCGGCTTCCGCTCACGGCTGAAGGCCCGCATTTCTTCCAGCTGCTTGCGCGCCGACTTCATGTGCGTGGTGGCGACATGGCGCAGGAATCGCTTGCCCTCCGCCACGTCGTTGAAGCGCACGAACAACACGGTCAGGTACTCGCGTACGTGCGCCCGCAGGATGTTCGGCTGCAGGTTGTCGAGCATCGCCTTGGTGTCGGCGTTGAGCGAGGCCGAGTCCCAGGCCAGAGGTTGTGCGTTGTTCAGGTCGACAGGCATTGCCCATCCTTTCCCCGTCGTGATGAAGGGGCCCCCAATTAACGCGTCAGTCAGGACATTGCACCCACAGTGCGGCAGTCTGTGCGCCAGTCCAATTCCCCTCGTTCACTAACGCGCCCCACTTAATACGACTCCCGGCTCCATCAAGAAGTTGCGGAAAATCCAAATTTCCCGAAAAAAATTCCGGCCGCCCCGTTGAATTGGTCGAAACGGGACGGCCGAAGGCGCGGTTCGTGTTTATGGGGTGACCGTGAGTTTCGTCCGGGCGGTGTCGCCGTTCTCGCAATAGGCGATCACCGGGAAGGCGCCGGTCCTGGCCGCCTTGAGAACCGGCGCCCAAGCGGTCGTGGACGTGGTGGCGTTGGCGCGGACGGGGGTGAACGCCTTGGACGCGACGGCCCTGACGCCGGAGCCGCCGCAGACCGCCGTCACCGTCACCTGGCCGCCTGCCTTGACCGTGGCGGGGGAGACGCCGACGCCGGCGTTGACGGCCGACAGGGAGATGCCGCCACCGGGGGTCGGGGTCGGGGTGGGCTTCGGCGTGGCGGTGGGGGTGCCGGTCGGGGTGGGCGCCGGGTTGTCGTTGCCGCCGCCGAACACGACGTCGGAGCAGGAGTAGAACGCCTCGGGGCTGTCGCTGCGCTGCCAGACGGCGTAGATCAGGTGCCGCCCCTTCTTCGCCGGGAGTTGGGCGTCCATGACGTACGCGCCGCCGGACAGCGCCGGGTCCTTCTGCGTGTGGAACGGCTTCGCCTCCAGGTCGCTCCACTTCAGCGGCTGGGCGGGGTTGTAGCCGTCCTTGGTCAGGTACAGCTCGAAGCTGCCCCGGTGGGGCGCCGTGGCGCGGAACTTGAACGAGTGCTTGGCGCCGCCGGTCATCGTGGTCGCCGGCCAGTCGGCGCGGGCCTGATCGAAGCCGCGGTACTTGTCGCGGCCCGCGCTGCACAGCTTGCCGTCGGGGATGAGCTCGCGGTGGCGGCCCGCGGCGGCGGCGAGGTTGACCTCGTTCCAGTCGTAGAGCGGCTGCGTGCCGCCGATCTGGACGGCCTTCTTGCAGGCGTCGCTCTTGGGGCTCTCGGGGCCCTCCGCGTAGCAGACCATGGCCCTGCTGGGCGGGTTGTTCATGGTGCCGTGCGCGCCGGCCGTACCGGGGAAAAGGGAGAGCACGAGCAGGGTGGGGGCGGCCAGGGAGGTGGCGACGATCGCCGTGCGGTTGATCTGCATGCAGCCCACCATGGACCACGCAATAGGCCGAAATTTCATGCTTATGTCGGCGTTAAGGTCGGCTTAGGGGCTTTTTCAAGGCACGGGTTCTGAGCCATACCTGAATCTGCGCGCCGCCCAGCGACGAGCGGTCCAGGCGCAGCGTGCCGCCGGTCGACTCGGCCAGGCGACGGGCGATGTCCAGGCCCAGCCCGGTCGAACCGGCGCCGCTCGCGCCGCGCTCGATCGCGGTCTCCGGGTCCCTGATGCCGGGTCCCGCGTCGGCGATGAGGATGCCGACCGTGTCCTTGCCCTCGTGCAGGGTCACGCTGAACGCGGTGCCCTCACCGGTGTGCCGGAAGACGTTGCCCAGCAGGGCGTCCACGACCGCGCCGAGCTCGGCGGCCGGCACCGGCACGCGTACCGGCAGCGTGGCGCCGATGAGCTGCCACGGCCGCTGCTGGTCCTCGGCCAGCGCCGACCAGAACGTCAGCCGCTCCCGCAGGACCTCCGCCGCGTCGCAGAACGTGGCGGTGCGCTGCGGCCGGCGCGCCGCCGCGATGATCGCGTCCACCTCGCCCTCCAGCCGGGTCAGCGCCTGCTTGCTCGCCTCGGCCTGCGGCCCCAGATGGTCGAGGCTGAGCCGCAGGCCCGCCAGCGGGGTACGCAGCCGGTGCGACAGGTCGGCGGCCAGTTCCCGCTCGGCCGCCAGCAACTGCGTGACCCGGTTGGCCATCGAGTTGAACGCCGTGGCCGCCGCCACCAGCTCCGGCGGGCCGTCGGGGTGGATGCGCTCGGCCAGGTCGCCCTCGCCGAGCGCGGTGGCCGCGCCGCCCAGCCGCCGGGCCGCGCGTACGACGCGGGCGCCCAGCCGGTCGCCGACCAGCACCGAGCCGAACACCAGCACCACGGCCACCCCGGTCAGCACCGCCCAGGAGGAGAAGACGCCCCGGTTGAGGTCGGCGGCGGGCACGAACACCTCGATGACCGCGCTCCTGGTGCCGTCGAGGGCGACCGGGCGCAGCAGCACGTACCCGGAGGGCAGCGCGATCGTGCCCGCCTTGGTCTGTGAGGCGGCCCTGGCGACCTCGGCGGCGGGCGCGCGGGTGCTCCCGGAGGTCGGCCCGCCGCTGACGTGGATGGCCAGGTGGCCGCGGCGGCCGGCCGCGGTGCGGGCCATGGCCAGGTCCAGGTCGCCGGTCCTGGTGGTCAGCGCCAGCACCGGCACCAGCGAGGAGGCCTGCCGTTCGGCGTCGGCGACCGCCCGGCTCTGCGCGGTCTCCTTGACGATCAGGGCGAGCGGCACGAGGAAGGCGAGCGCCACCATCGAGGTGACGGCCACCATGAGGACGGCCAGCGTCCGCCTCATCGCGGGGCGGAGAGCATCACGCCCACGCCGCGGACGGTGTGCAGGTACCGGGGCCTGGACGCGCTCTCGCCGAGCTTGCGCCGCAACCAGGACAGATGCACGTCGATCGTCTGGTCGTCGCCGTAGGACTGCTGCCACACCTCGGTCAGCAGTTCCTTGCGGGCCACGACCCGGTCGGCGCGGGCGGCCAGGTAGGCGAGCAGGTCGAACTCGCGGCGGGTCAGCGACAGCGGGAGCCCGTCCAGCGCCGCCTCGCGCCGGTTGACGTCGATGACCAGCCCGCCGACGCGCAGCACCTGCGGCGGCGGCGCGGACCTGGCCCGGCGCAGCACGGCGTCCAGCCGCGCGCCCAGATGGTCGCCGGAGAACGGCTTGACCAGGTAGTCGTCGGCGCCGGCCTCCAGCAGCCTGACGATCTCCGCCTCGTCGTCGCGCGCGGTGGCCACGATCACCGGCACGTCGGAGATGCCGCGCACCATCCGCAGCGCCTCGGAGCCGTCGAGGTCGGGCAGCCCGAGGTCCAGGATGACGGCGTCCGGCGGCCGCTGGGAGATCTCCCTGAGCGCGTCGAGCGCGCATCCGGCACTGCGCACGGCGTGGTTGCGCCGGTCGAGCTCGCGGATCATCGCCGACCGGACGAAGTCATCGTCTTCGACTACGAGTACCGTCGCCATGGCGCCTAACCGTACATAATGCAACCCATGCGGCGAACCCTTCGATATGTTGCCACTTGGTGCGGTGCGACCGCTGTGGCCATATCGGTCTCGTGGTTCGGTGTGCGAGGCGTGTTACGCGATGAGTTCGTGGACGACGTGCGGGTCCAGCCGATGGCGGCGAACACGCTGGCCGACGGCAACGACAGGCTCCGGACAGGGGACGGCCCGACGCCTTCGGCCAGCAGCACACCGGAGCCGACGCCCACGCCGACGCCCCGCCGTACCGTGAAGAAGACGCCCAAGCCACGCGGGGACGTCAAGGTGGTCACGGTCAAGGGCGGCGAGGTGGCCTTCACGATCGGCGCGGCCGGGTGCGGCCTCGTCTCGGCGACGCCCAACAGCGGATACACCGCCAAGGTGAGCAAGAACGACGGCTGGATCCGGGTAGACCTCGTGCAGGCCGAGCACGGCTCGGCGGTGTTCTGCATCGGGGCGGAGCGGCGTACCGACACCTGGGAGTACTGATGAGCAGGCAGTGGAGCCGATCGAGCGGCACCCGCGAGGCGCTGCTGGGCACGGCCAGGAAGGTCTTCATGGCCAAGGGGTACGGCGAGGCCACCGTGGCCGACATCGTCGAGGACTCCGGGATCAGCGTCGGCAGCCTGTACCACCACTTCGGCGGCAAACCCGGGCTGTTCCTGGCGCTGTGGGAGCAGTTCATGCGCAACCAGGAGGAACGCACCGCCAAGGCGGCCAAGGCGGTCGGCGGCACCACGGAACGTTTCCTCGCCGGCGCGCGCGCCTACCTGGAGGGCTCGTGGGAGCAGCGTGACGTGGCCCGGTTGTTCCTGGAGAGCGACGGGCCGGCGGAGTTCACGACGCTGCGCAGGCAGCGCGGCTGGGACTGGATCGGCGGCAACAAGAAACTGCTCGGCCTCGCCGACAACCGGCAGAGCCACATGCTGGTCGTGCTGCTGACGACCGTGATGGGCGAGTCGGGGCGGGAGGTGGCGGCCTGCGAGTCGGAGGAGGAGGCGCGGGTGACCATCGACGCGGTGATCGCGGTGGTCCGGCGGATGCTGTCTACGGCCGCTGATGTAGCACCGGCGCCATCCGAGGGATGATTCGCCCCGCGGATCCGAGTGGCAACGTTGTCCTCATGGGGAAGGCGCTGGGTGTGTTGGCCGTGGTACTCGCGGCCGTTCTGTACGGCTTCGCGGCCCTGCACAGCGGGGTCTGGTTCGAGCCGAGGATCGTGCCGGCCGTGGTGGTGGAGACCATCTGCGGCACCGGCCTGCTGATCGGCGGCTACGGCGCGATCAGGCACCGAAGATGGGACTGGCTGGTCTACGCCTACTCCGCCGCGCTGGGCGGGGTGCTGCTGGGCGTGCTGGCCCTGGCGCTCGGTCCCGGCGACGGCACCCCGCTGACCATGTGGTATCACCGGATCATGGCGCTCGTGCTGGCGCTCGGGCTGGGCGGCACGCTCTACGTCTCCAGGGTGCGCAGGTAGTCGGCGGCCTCGGGGATGTGCTCCTCGGAGAACACCCTGATGTCGTGCAGCGCGAACAGGGCCGCGGTGACGCCGTGGCCCGGAGTGCGCCGGCCGTGGAAGGTGCCGTCGTAGATGGACAACGATCCGCAGGACGGGCTGCCCTCCTTGAGCACGGCCAGCCGTACCCCGAAGTGCTGGGCGAAGGCGAGCGCGGCCTGCGCGCCCGCGAGGAACTGCGCGGTCACGTCGCCGCCCTCGGTGGTGAGCACGCGCGCGGCGCCCGCCAGCACCGCCTCGCCGCCGGCGCCGCCCTCGATTTCGGCGGCCGGACGCGGCGTGGGCAGCCCGCCCTCGACCTCGGGGCAGAAGACGACCAGGCGGCCCTCCTCGCGCCAGGCGCTCAGGTGCGCGTCGGCGCTGGTCTTGGCGCCGCCGTCATAACGCACCTTCCGGCCCATGAGGCACGCGCTGACCAGGATCCTCTCCACGCGGTCGATCCTATGCGGCCTGTCGCCGGGGGCGGCGGGGTGCGGCGGTAGCCTTTTGCGCGATGAACACCATCGTCGCGACCGTCGTCATCGCCCTCTCGGTCCTGCTCATGCTGGCGAGCCTGATCAGCGCGATCCGCAACCGGGCCATGGGCATGGTCCTGCTCGTCGGGTTCTGCCTGCTCGAAGTGGCCGTGCTGGTGCAGGCCGGGTTCGTGATCGCCGCGGTCGCCGGCGGCGAGGGGGAGCACGTCGCCAAGGGCACCCTCTACGGCTACCTCGGCGGCGCCGCGCTGATCCCGCCCGCCGGGGTGTTCCTGGCGCTGGCCGAGCGCAGCCGATGGGGCTCGGGGATCCTGGTCGTGGCCGGGTTCGCGATCGCGGTGATGACCGCGCGGCTGCAGCAGATCTGGCAGGGGCAGTGAGAACGCCGCTCGGCACCGGTCCCGGGCGGGTGCTGATCGCCGTCTACGGGCTGTTCGCGCTGGCCGCGGGCGCGCGGGCGGCGGTTCAGATCATCGGGCGCTTCTCCGAGGCGCCGCTGGCGTACTCGCTGTCGGCGTTCGCGGCCGCGGTCTACGTCCTGCTCACGGTGGCGCTGTGGCGGGGCGCGCGGCGGCTGGCGCTGGTGTCGCTGCTGATCGAGCTCGTAGGCGTCCTGGTCGTGGGTACGGCCAGCCTGCTCGACCCGGCGGCGTTCCCGCACGACACCGTGTGGTCGGCCTATGGACGCGGATACCTGTTCATCCCGCTGGTCCTTCCCCTGATCGGGCTCTTCTGGCTGCGCCGCCGCCCAGTGTGATCTGCGTAACGGTCAGGAATAAAGAGGTGTTTTGGGCCTGTTAGGCTGCGTGTTGATTCGTCCCATGATTGGAGGACTCTTCCCGCATGAGCGTGGTAGCCCAAGAGACCAGAGGCAGAACCGCACCCCTCGCCTGGCTGCTCGTGCTGGGAATCGTCCTCGCGGCGCTGAATCTCCGCACCGCCGTCACCAGCGTGGGGCCGCTGCTCGACCAGCTCGCCGGAAGCCTCGGCATGACCAGCGTGGGCACGGGGTTGCTCACGACGCTGCCCGTGCTCGCCTTCGCGACCGTCGGCGCCGTCACCCCGGCCATGGCCAGGAAGATCGGTGAGCACCGCCTGCTCCTCGCCGCGCTCGTCACCCTGGGCATCGGCCTCCTCGTGCGCAGCCTGGTCGACTCCGCCCCCGTCTTCCTGCTGACCAGCGCCGTGGCGCTGTCCGGTGGCGCGGTCGGCAACGTGCTGATCCCGACGCTGATCAAGCGCCACTTCCCGGCCAAGACCGGCATCATGACCACCGTTTACACCACCTCGCTGGCCGCCGGAACCATGCTGGCCGCCGCGGCCACCGTTCCGATCGAGCGGGCCGCGGGCGGCGACTGGCACGTGGCGCTGGGCGTCTGGGCGGCACTGGCAGCCATCGCCGTCGTCCCGTGGCTGGCGCTGCTGCGCAGCGAGCCGGAGAGGACCGCCGGCGCCGCGGACGCCGGACCGAAGCGCCTGCTCAGGAGCAAGCTGGCCTGGATGGTCGCCATCTACTTCGGCACCCAGTCGATGATCGCTTACATCATGTTCGGCTGGCTCGCCACGATCCTCACCGACAACGGCTACACGACCGCGCAGGCCGGCGTGATCCTCGGCATCTTCACCGCCCTGAACATCCCGGTCTCCATGCTCGTGCCCGCCATCGCCTCCCGCTTCGGCGACCAGCGGCCCATCGTGATCGGCCTGGTCGTCGCCTACGTCATCGGGTTCGCCGGGCTCTGGTTCGCGCCGCCCTCGACCGCGCTGGTCTGGGTCGTGTTCGTGGCCATCGGCATGGGTTCCTTCCCGCTGGCGCTGATGATGCTGGCCCTGCGCACCCGCACGCCGGAGGCCACCGCCGCGCTGTCGGCGTTCGGCCAGAGCGCCGGGTACCTCATCGCCGGCGCCGGACCCCTGGTCGTCGGCGTGCTGCACCAGGTGACCGGTGGGTGGGCGCTGCCGTACGCGCTGATCTTCGGAGTGCTGGTCGTGCAGCTCTTCACCGGCCTGTACGCCGGACGCAACCGCTACCTGGAGGACGAACGGCTGCCCAAGGCCGTCACGTCGCCTGAGACAATCAAGGTGTGAGCTCCACCGTCGTCACCTTCCCCACCGGCCAGGTCAGCGGCCGCTCAGAGATCGTCGGGACCGTGCCGGCGGGGGACCGGCACGGTCTCGTCGTCGCCGAGACGCCCTTCCACCCGCTCGACCACACCTGGCCCGACCAGCCCGCCGACCGCGGCCTGATCGGCGGCCTGCCGGTCGCCGACTGCGTCACCGCCGCGCGCTCTCCCTCCGGCGAGATCTTCCTCGCCGCCGACATTCCGGTACGGCGGGGCGAGGACGGATGGCAGTGGCTCGTCGTCCACGCCACCGACACTGCCCTGCCCGTCGGTGCGCAGGTGGAGCTTGAGGTGGACGCCGGGTACCGGGCGGCGCTGTCGGCCGGGCACACCGCCTGTCATCTTGCCGCGCTCGCGCTCAACGCGGCCGTCGCTGACATGTGGCGCAAGTCGGCTCCTCGGCTGGATGCCCTCGGCAATCCCGACTTCGACCAGAGTGCGATCACGTCCTCGCGGATTTCCTCCTATGCGAGCCTGGATGAGTACCGGCTGGGGAAGTCGTTGCGGAAGAAGGGGTTCGCCGCCGATGTACTGGAGCCCTCAGCTGTCGCCGCTGCCGTGAACGAGCGGCTCAAGGAGTGGGTGGCGGCTGACGTGCCGGTCTGGATTGATGTGCCGGGGCCTGGGTTGACGGCTCGGCGTACCTGGCACTGCGCCTTGCCCGAGGGGGAGGCCTCGATTCCGTGCGGTGGCACGCACGTGCGGCGGACCTCGGAGCTCGGGAGCGTCACTGTGGCGCTGGAACTGGGGGAGCAGGCGCTTACCATGCGGACATTTGTCAGCACTAGCTGACAAATCCTCCTATGTCAGCTTATGCTGACAGACATGAACGTCACCGAGCTGGCGCAGGCCGCCGCTGACCGCGACCCCGGAACCGGCCTGCAGGCCGTCGCGGCCCTGCGCTCCCTGCTGGAAGAGCTCGAAGCCGTGCACGTCACCAATGCCAGGGCACAGGGCTGGTCATGGGAGCAGGTCGCCGACGCGCTGGGCGTGCGGCGGCAGACTGCCCATCGCAAGCACGCCCGGCGGATCGGGAGGTAGTCATGTTCGCGAGGTTCACCGACTCTGCTCGTCATGCCTTCGTCACTGCCGGAGTGCTCGCCTTGGAGGCTGGGCACGGGCGGTTGGGCACTGACATGTTGCTGCTGGCTCTGGCTGAGACGCGGCCGTTCTCGCTGGATTCGTTCACCGCCACCGCTGCTTCGCTGCGGGAGCGGCTCGAACTTCGGGACACTCGGGCTTTGCTGGCTGGGCTGGGGATCTCGCTTGACGACGTGCGTCAGCGGACCCTGCCTGGTGTGGGGGAGTGGCGGCTCACCCGCCATCGGCTGCGGCCTCTGCGTGTCGTCCTTTATGGGCCTCGAGGGGAGATCGCTTTGACCGGGGGTGCTCGGAAGGTGGTCGAGGTGGCTTTGTGGCGGCCTGGGGCTGTTACCGGGGAGAGCTTGTTGTGGGGGTTGCTGGCGGATGGGGGCAACGGGGCTGCTCGGCATCTGCAGGGGGCTGGGGTGAATGTGCGGGCGCTGGTGAACGAGGTACGCATGCCCACCCGCCCCTAACCTTTCACCGTCCCACCACCCCACCGCTTACCTTTTCGCCGCCGCATCACGATCACCGCCCCCGTCACCACTCCGTACACCACCCCGCCGACCATCAGCACTCCGATCCCCCGGCCACCACCCCGCCAACCGGCCGCGACCCGCCAACCGGCCACCACCCCGCCCACCATCACCACCCCGCGCCTACCGGCCACCACCTCGCCCACCATCACCACCCCGCGCCTACCGGCCACCACCTCGCCCACCATCACCACCCCGCCCGACCCCACCGCGCCGCGCGGCCACTTCCCGATCCATCCGCCCTCGCCCAGCACCACCCCTCCGTGACCCCCGGACAGCTACGGTCCGCATCGGGCCACCCCGGCCACCACCAGCCCTGCTGGGACCACCCCGCCACCCGCCACCCGCTCGCCGCCGAGCCTTCACCGCCCTGCCCAGCTGTCGACACTGGGCATCGCCCGGTCCGTCCCACGCTGAGCCACCCGACCACCGTCACCTCTTTCGTGGGCCCCGCACCCGGTCCTTGCATGCCCAGGCAGCCGCCAGGTTTCCCGGTGTTTCACGGCCTATCGTTGGCCGTACCCGCGCAGACCCTTCGTGAGGCGGGGGCGGTCCCTTCGCGATGTCGCGGCGTCCGGGGTGTCAGACGAGCCGCTCGAGCTTGTCCGGGTTGGCCATCAGATAGATCGTCTCGATCCGCCCATCCACGACCAGCAGCGACAACACCGTCACCACCCGACCCCCCACGACCATCACCACGGCCGGAGCGGCATTGATCTCCTCGATCCGGAGCTCCACCCCGGTTTCACCCGGCATCCCGATAGATGCCATGAACTTCGCGATGTTGTCCGGAGTGGTGATCGACATGAGGAACCGCGTGACGTTGTCCACGCCGAACAACACCCGCAGCGCCGCCCGAGCCTTCCCGCCACCGTCGCTGACGACCGTCACGTCCTGCGACAACATGGCGATCAAATCGTCAAGATCACCGTTCATGGAAGCGTTGATGAACCGCTCGGTCATCTCCCGCCGCTCACCCCGATCCGTGGCGAACCGAGGCCGCTTCTCCTGCACATGCTCCCGAGCCCGCCGAGCCAACTGCCGAGTAGCAGGCTCAGCCCGTCCAATGATCTCGGCGATCTCCGCGAACGGCATGTCGAAGGCCTCCCGCAACACGAACACTGCCCGCTCAAGCGGAGACAACGTCTCCAACACGACCAGCATGGCCAGCTCAACAGACTCGGCCAGCTCAACATGCTCAGCCACATCCGGACCAGTACTGATCGGCTCAGGCAGCCAAGGCCCCACATAGGCCTCCCGCCGAGACTTGGCCCAGCGCAACCGATCGATGGCCAGCCGGGAAGTAACCCTGATCAAATAGGCTTTGGGATCCTCCACAGCCCCCTGATCCACCCCAGACCAGCGCAACCACGCCTCTTGCACAACATCTTCGGCATCGGCCATGGATCCGAGGATCCGATAGGCGACCCCGGTCAGCAGATGGCGGTACTCCTCGAACATAGAAGGTAGACGTATCACACGGGGTTTGGCGTGACATGAGGCCCTCCAAGTTCCGATACACTTGTGCCGTACCGCAAGGGGCTATGGCGCAGTTGGTAGCGCGCTTCCATGGCATGGAAGAGGTCTGGGGTTCGAATCCCCATAGCTCCACAAGCAAGGTCTTTCACATCAGCGCGCTACGCGCGTCTGGTAGTTCCAGGCGTTTCTCCAGTCGAGTTGAAGCTCGACCCCTGAAGGTCCTCCCTCCGGTCGGGCGCTTTCCTGGGCCAAAGGCATGGAGATTCGCGCGTTCTTCTGGGGTCCCACCCGTTGCCCGGCTGGGTGGTTGGGCAGTTGGACCCCGCCCTGGACAATGGTCCTCGCTGCGCTCGGGCGCTTTGACCGTGCGCCTTCGGCGCGCAGCTTGCGCGTCTGATGAGGCGTGGATTCGCTTTGGCGAGGCCAGGCGCCTAGGTCGCGTAGGTGGACAAAGTGACTCGTTGACCCTTGCCACAGACCCCTATGCGCTCTCGACGCGCTCGCAGCGCGGGCAGGTTGAGGCCCCCATCGGAAGAAGCGTCATAGCGATTGTCGGCGTGCGAACCCTTCCTGAGTCAGGCTGCTTTGCAGGCCCAGATAGTTACCGTGTTCGGCGAACGCGAGCACCACTACCGCTCCCTTGAGTCCGCCCGGGTCGAAGAGCGCGACGGCGTGACGGAGGAAGGGAGCGGTCTCGTCCCTGGCGGCGAGCCCGACGTTCCTGCGAGAAAGAAGTCCAGGAGCTCGGCCTCGCCCGGTACAAGCCGGGCGTCCAGCCAGCTCAGCGAGGCACCGGTGAGATCGTCGACAGCCGGGATCGGCATGAGTCGGCGCGCCGGATTCGGGCAGTTGGTCTCCGCCTTCTCGAGTACGACGCAGATTCTCCTCGAGAACGACGCCGGTTCTGTTGCGCTCCTCCACTAGATCGCCCAGCAAGGATCTGAGACGCTCAGGGCTCTCGCCGAGCCAGAGCCGGCGCAGCCGTCCACGAACAGGCTTCTCGCCATCGCGCCGAGGACCGTGCCGCCGAACCCCGGCGCCGATCATCGACTCGGCGCAGTCGTATCGCTGGCGGGCCGACATGAACGTCGGCCCGCCCAGGAGTCGGTCCGGACCGACTCCAGGGGCGGGCAGTTGACCAGGCAGCTCGTCGAGGTGGAGCCGCAGTGGCCCTCCGCAACCGGCCCGTCCGCGTGCTGGGCTCTCGCCCGTCGGGTCGCTCCTGCTCCTCCATTCCGTGCCCGTCGAGAGCCACGACCAGGGCAGATGATCGCAGCGTCATCGCGATGGCCGACGATTCAGCGTCCCGCTCTTGCTCGGCGAACATGGGGGCGTAGAGCAAGGGTGGCTGCAGCGGCCACGTCTGCGAGCGCGCGAGAAGCTCACGGCGCCGCGTTGCGGGGACGAGGACCCAGGCCAAAGCAGCGCACGGTAAATCACGATTCGGCGTCGGGCGTGTGCGGCGAGTACGGCGGGGGCATCGACGCGCACATGAGTCTGGAGGACCTGCTGTATCGCAGCGCGGTGCCGATCCGCTGCGGCGGGACTGCCGGGACCGGGGTCTTCGTGGCACCCAACACCATTCTGACGTGCGCGCACGTGGTCCCCGGCGACGAGGTGACCATCATCTGGGCAGGGCGCGAGGTCGGTGTCACGGTGCGGGAACGGCTGCCGGACATGACGGACAGGCGGGCGGATCCGTATCCGGCGCCGGATCTGGCGTTCCTGGAGACGCCGGACCTGCCGGGCCACCCGTACGTGGAGCTGGATCGGGAGGTGCCGCGCTCGGGGTATGACGGGGACGGGCTGTGGGCGGTCGGGTTCACCCAGGCGTACCAGGAAGGCGCTTGGACGCGGGAGGAGCTCCGGATCACCACGACGGGGGCGGCGGACGGTCTTCTGCTGCGGGTCACCGGGGATCGTATTCTGCCGGGCATGAGCGGGGCGCCGGTGCTGAACGTGCGGACAGGCCGGGTGTGCGGGCTGATAAAGCGGACCGCGGACGAGCGTGTCCCCAACGGCGGGTGGTTCGTGCCGCTGGCGCCCTTGGTCGCGGCTGTTCCGTCCCTGTACGCCGCCGCGGGGCCCAGCGAGGGATGGCGGGAGGAACGCCGCAGGGCTATCGGGCCGGCTCTGGAGCAGCTTCTGGTGGTGGAGCAGCCGGAGCATCCGACCAGCGAGGAAGCCGGGCCGTCGTGGCCGCTGCGGGCTGAGTACAAGGTGGTGCCCTTCCACGGGCGCGACGGGTTTCTGGAGGAGTACGTCGCCTGGTGCGAGCGCGCGGGGCCGGTGACGTTACGCCTGCTCACCGGTCAGGGCGGTACGGGCAAGACCCGGCTGGCGCTGGAACTGGTGAGCAGGATGATCGAGCGCGGCTGGATCGCCGGGCTGCTCGAGTCCAAGGTCGCCTGTGGGGGTGCGGCGGACCGGGCGCTGGAACTGGCCGAGCAGCTCGGCCGGGTCGGTGAGGACGCGCTGGTGGTGATCGACTACGCCGAGGGCCGGCCGGAACTGGCCGATCTGCTTGACCGGCTCGCGGACATTCCGCTCTCCACGGAGCAGCGGTTACGGGTGCTGCTGCTGGCACGCCACCACGGCGAGTGGTGGACGACGATCCTGCCGTCGCGGCTGGGGCAGCGGCGGATGCGGCAGTTCGTGGAGCGGCGCGAGACCGTCCACGAGCTGCCCGGCCTCAGCGACTCGATCTCCGACCAGCACAAGGAGTTCGCCCTGGCATGTACGGCGTTCGCGCAGGTGCACGGGTTGCCGGGCACTCCGTCGACCACGCTGGTCCCGGCCGGCGACCGGCCTCCGGTGCTCCAGGTGCACGCTGCGGCGTTGCTGGCCGTGTTGCGCGCCGAGGAGGAACCGGTGGAGGCGGACCACGTCGACATCCGGGACGTGCTCGAGGGGATCCTGGCGCGGGAGAACCGGTTCTGGACGCGCAGCGTGGCCGCGCGCGGGCTGACGGGGATGGGCCAGACCACCCACAAGCAGGCCGTCGCGCTGACGGCGCTGGTGGGCGCGGACGACGCGCGCTCCGCCGCGGCGCTGCTCAGGAACGTGTTCGAGCTGACCAAGGCGCACAGCATCGAGGTGGCGGCCTGGCTGAGCGAGCTGTATCCCGTGCGCTCGACCGACGAGTCACGGTACTGGGCTCCGCTGCGTCCGGACATCCTCGGTGAGTATCTGATCGTTCAGGTGTTCTCCGGGCATCCGGAGCTGGCGGACACGGCGCTGGACGGGCTGCCGGAGGACAAGCTGGCCAACGCCCTGATCGTCCTCACGCGGGCGTGCGCGCACAGCTCGAAGAAGGCCAGGCCGTTGCTGGCGCGGCTGCTGCGCGCGGACCGCCTCGCGCTGGCGGTCAGGACGGCGCCGAAGGCGGGTGAGCCGCTCGGCGCGGTCATCAGGGACGTCGTCGCCGAGAGCGACCTGGACGACGAGGTGATGCAGGACATCGTGGACGCGCTGCCGAACGGCAGCGTCGAGCTCAACCCGCTGATGGCGTACATCCTGCGGCTGATCACGCAGGAGACGGCTTCGCTGCAGTTGGACGACCGGCAGCTGGCCGGGCTGCACGAGGGGAGCGGCAACCAGCTCATGCTGATGGGCGAGCTGACCGAGGCGCTGGCGCACCTGACCGAGGCACTGCGGTTGTACGAGGGGCTGCATCGGGCAGAGCCCGAGACGTACCGCGCGGATCTGGTGGACGTCCTGTCGTCGCTGACGCTGGGCCTGGCCAACGCGGGCCGCGCCGAGGAGTCGCTTCGGGTGGCGGAGCGCATCAGGGAGCTGGTGCGCGGCCTGGAGGATCTGCCGGTGACCAGCGCGACAGCCCTCGTCTCCGTGGGCGAGGTGCTGCACAGCCTGGGACGGATCCAGGACGCGAAGCAGGTGCTGGACGAGGGCATCGAGCTCATGGACGGCTTCGCCGACCTGGACCCGGACCTCATGGCGTTGCGCGCCACGGCGCAGGCCACCCGGGCGACGATCCTGATCGCGCAAGGTCTGATCACCGAGGCGTACGACAGCGTCGGCGAGGCCCATCGGGCCGTGGCGCCGCTGGTCGAGGCAGAGCCTGACCACTTCGCGATCGAGTTCGCGCACGTGGCGACGATACGGTCGGTGCTGGCGCTGATGTTCCAGGAGGTCACCGCCGCTGACCTGGTCGACGACACGGTGGTACGGCTGCGCAGCCTCATCGACCACGGCTTCGGGCTGCTCAGCCCGCACTTCGTCCTTCTGCTGATCTGCCAGGCAGGCACCGCGTTCGAGAAGGGCGATCTGGCGAGGGCGCGCAGGCTGTCGATCGAGGCTGTGACCGTGACCCGCAGGCAGACCGAGTCCGGCCATCATCGGATGGGGCAGTTGCTGGTGCATGCCCTCGCCACGCAGGCGGAGATGGGCGCGCGGCTACCGGGCTTCCTCGACACGCTCATTCCGCAGGCACGTGAGCGGCTGTCCGGTGGCCCGGTGCCGGAGGCGGAGCTGATCGGGCAGATCGCCTTGGAGGCGCAACGGCTGACAGAGGAGGCCGACGGCTCGCTGGTGAACCGGGTGTTCATGCTGCAGCGGGCGGCCAAGGCGGCGTTCGCGGCCGGAGATCGCATCGCGGCGATCTCGCTCGGGCGACAGGCGCAGCAGATGTTCCAGGACGCCTACGAGGCGGGCATGGCCGAGAACATGCTGCCCGGCCCCGATCTGCACCACGAGCTGAGCGAGTTCCTGGCCGCCGACGAGCAGCACGAGGCGGCGCGTGACCTCGCCGAGCGGGCGGTGCGGCTGCAGGAGGATCTGGTCAGAGCCGATCGGGCGACCCAGCACGCGATGGATCTGGTGCGGATGTGGCGTGACCTGGCGCGTAAGGAGCTGCGGCTGGGCCGTGCCGCCGAGATGTTGTTGGCCGTGACCCGGGCCGCCGAGCTGGCCGAGCGCCAGGCGGACGACCTGCCCGAGCAGTTCGGCCCGCTGCTGGCACGCGCCAGGTTCGAGCACGCTGACGCCCTGCATCGGCTCGGCCGGGACGAGGAGGCGGCGGAGCTGCTCGATTCGGTGTACGCCCGGCACCGGCTGCGGCCTGAGCTGCTGCGCGAACAGGATCCGGAGCTGATCGCCGAACTGCTCATGGCGCACGCCCGGCTGCTGTCGGGCATGCACCGGACGTCCGAGGCCGCGCGGACACTGGCGGATCGTATCGCGTGGGAGCCCGAGGGCGTGCGGCCGGGGCTGATGATCCTGCCGCTCTTCCGGCTCTGCGACGCGCTGCTCGAACTGGGCCATGCGGAAGAGGCCGCCACGGCGGCGGCGCGAACGGTGGTTCTGGCGCGTACGGCCGGCCGCCCGGGGCAGGTGGCGCGCGCGCTGCGCACGCAGGCGATCTGCCTGTTCCATCAGGGCGCCCGCCATGCCGAGGCGACCGCCCTGATGATCGAGGCACTGGCCGCGTACCGGGAGCTGAGCCTGTCGGAGCCGGTGCACGCGCGGGCCGAGGTGCTGGCCGTGCTCGGCCTGCTGACCGTGGCGGAGATGTCGGCGCTGCACTGGGCGCGGGCACTGGAGTACTGCGACGAACTCGTGGCCGCGACGAACGGCGGGCAGGAGCGGGGCGCGACGTCCTGGCTGGTGCGGCGGGCGGAGATCCTCGCCGCGCTGGGCGCGCACGACCGCGCGCGGGCCGATGCGGAAACGGCCATTGCCTGTTATCGGACCACCCTGCCCCCGGACGACGCGGGCCTTCAGCAGGCGCTGGCGACGTACGCGCGGCACCTGCTGAAGGGGGAACGGCCGCGGGAGGCGCTCGACGCGGTCAACGAGAGCGAATCGCTCGCCCATCGCCTGGTACGGGCCGATCCGGCCGAATACGGCGAGCGCCTGATCGAGGCCATGGAACTACGCATTTCGGTAATGCGTGCGCTCGAAATGCCAACCGAAACGGAAATTAACACCGTCCACATCATGGGTGCGCATCTGAAGATCGACATTAGTGACCGCCCCTTTTTCGCTGGGCCGAAATCCCAATCTGGCTCTTGAAAACCAGTCGTGCTACTTTCTCCGCATCGACGGTGCCTGGGGGGGCTTCCACCGATCTGCGCCTACGGTAAGTGGAGGTGCGAAGGGCCTTGTTCGTCATGCGTTCTCCAGCTCCAAGACTGAATATCGCAGCCATGACTCCGGCCACTCGGGCATTGGGTCCTGGATTGCGCGCGGCCGTGTGGGTTCAAGGGTGCCCATTCGACTGCCAGGGATGCATTGCTCCCGAATGGATTTCGGATATCCCGGCTCATTCGATGACGCCCGACGAGGTCGCCGAGCGCCTGCTCGCCGATCCGGAGGTGGACGGGCTGACGTTCTCGGGTGGTGAGCCCATGGCTCAGGCACGGGGGCTCGCGCGCGTCGCGGAGCTCGCCCGTGCGCGCAGAGACCTGTCCCTCATCTGCTTCACGGGCTTCCGGCTGGAACGGCTCGCGCGCGACCCTCCCGATCCAGGGGTGCCGGAGCTGCTGAGCCAGATCGACGTCCTGATCGACGGCCGCTACGTCGCCGCGCTCAACGACGGCACGGGCCTGCGCGGCAGCACGAACCAGCGTGTCCACCATCTCACTGACCGTCTGCGTGACGTCGACCTGGAGCATCAGCCGCGCCGCGCCGAGGTCACCCTGTCCGGCCGCGACCTGACGATCATCGGCATCCCGCCCCGCCACGTGCTGACCTCGCTCGGCGTGGCGACGGGAAGAGCGAAGGAGCCATCATGAGCCGTGGCAAGCGCATCGTGGTCGACGAGGACGAATGGGCCCGGCTGCAGGCCGCGGCGAGGCGCCTTCGCGATCTCAACGAGAATCTGCCCAGTCTGCTCGATGACGTGCGCGGGGCCGTCCGTCGTGACCTCGACAGGGAGCTGTCCGTCGTCGCCGACCGGCAGAGCGCCTTCGAGGGCATGCTGGCCACCGCCGGCGAAAGCGTGCGTGATTTGGAACGTGCCACAACCGTCCGCCTGGACGAGCAGACGCGGCGCATGACCGAGCAGCGGACGGCCCTCACGCAGCGGGTCGACACCACCGCGGCCGAACTCCGGCAGGAGACGCTGCGCCTGCTCGACGCCGAGCGCGCCCGCGTGGACGACACGATCGCCAGGGAACGCGCCGAACGCGCCGGTCAGGTGGCACGGCTGCGCGAGGGGCTGAACGACCTGGTGTCGGACAAGGAGCGCGCGGCACGGGCGGCCCGCACGTGGCTGGCCGACGCCGCGGCCATGCGCGACTTCATCAGAGAACATCTGCCGCACGAGCGCTTCGCTCCCGGGCGGCTGGCCGCCCTGGAGCAGCGGATCGCGATGGCCGAGGGCAACGTGGCCGCGGGCCGGTCCGAGGCCGCGATCTCGGTGGCGCAGGAAACCTATCTCCAGCTCAGCGAGCTGCGGCTGGACCTGGAGATGCGCGACCGCGAATGGAGACAGGCGCGCGGCTCCGCCACCGGGCAATTGCGCATGGTCTCCGGCCTGATCCGGGACAAGCATCTGTGCAAGGGCGTGAACCAGGACGATACCGAGAACGACAGCCTCGTCGAGGTGGACTGGTGGACCAGCGGAAAGCTCAGCCGGCTCGCCGTCGAGGTCGAGGATCTGCTGGAGCAGGTGGCCGACGACACGCGGGCGCCCGGCTCCGACGAACTGCGCGACCTCGTCGACCGCCAGGTCCCGATCCTGAAGCAACGGCTCCAGGAGATCGCTCAGGAGGCGGGGGCGCTACAGCTCGCCTCGCAGATCCGCGCGAACATCGCCGACAGCGTGATCCAGGTCCTGCAGGAGAACGGTTATGGCCTGGACGACTACACCTACGAGGGCGAGGACTACCGGGCCATGCTCGTGGCCAAGGTTCGGCACAACGACGGCAGCGAGATCGTGATCCGGGTCGCGCCCGTGCCGGGCGACCCTCCCGGTTGCACGCTTGACATCGATTCCTTCGACACCGCGACCGGCTCGGACCTGATCCGCTGGGAACGGGCCCGCGCACTGGCGGAACGGCTGCGCGAGGAGGGCATCGAGGTCCGCGAACCCCAGGAGTCCGGCACGCCCGATCCGGCGGCCCGCGACGTGGAACGCCTGCGCCGCCCGCCGCAGACACGAGGCGAGGTGACATGAGCCGAGGTGAGAGGAACGCGGTCGTGGTGGAACGGCTGGCCGAAGCGCTCCGGCTCGACTCGGGAGCGTCCATCCTGGCGTTGTACGGCCCCGGCACCGGCGACTCGTTCGTCTGCCTGGACTACCAGGAACGCAACCTGAAACCGGCGCTGTGGCAGCTCCTGCGCTCGGCCGGGTTCGACCGGGTGGTGTTCGGCTCGGTCGGCGAGCCGCTGCACTTCCTCGACGCCGAGTCCCGCGACATGTCGCTGACCGGGCGCATGGCCAGGAGCACCGCCGCGCCCGGTATGGGCCGGATGCGGCGGCTGAACGGGCCGCAGGGTGCCCGGATACAGCTGCCGCCGCCGGCGCAGCCTCGCGGCGGCACCGGAGAGATCCGCCCCGGCGGGACGATCACAGCACCGTACGCCGTGCAGACCCTGCACTCCTACATGACCCAGCCCGGCGTGCGCACGGCGCTGGTGATCGAGCGGGCCGAGGACTTCTTCCGGCACATCGGGGCCATCCGCGAACTCGCCGACCGCCTGGGCATGTGGGTACAGGACGGCGTCGGGGGCAACGTCTGCATTCTGGTGTTCTCCGCCGCCACCATGGACGGGGTGGTGCAGGCCGTACGCGACCAGGGCTCGGCCACCGCGCTGGCCGACTATCTGTCCCGCCAGGGCGTGAACTCCGCGACCGGCGCGGCGGGGCGCGTGCCGGAACCGGGCCCCGCCGAACTGTCCAGGCTGATCCATCTGCTGCGCATCCGACATGGCCTGGTGATCGACGACTGGACCGAGGCCGCGAAGCTCGTCGGTCTGATGAGCGCTGGCGAACCGCAGTCGGCCAGGACCTGGCTCAACCGCCTGTCCAAGGTGCGGCACCTCAACCGGCGCACGCTCAGCGCCTGGGTGACGGGCGAACCCGACGACCGCACCGCGCTGGAGGAGCTCACGGAGCTGACCGGCCTGACGAAGGTCAAGGAACTGGTGAACCGGCTCCGGTCGCTGGCCCAGGTCCAGGCGGAACGGCAGCGTATGGGAGTGCCGCTGCCCGACC
This sequence comes from Nonomuraea endophytica, assembly GCF_014203235.1. Lineage (GTDB taxonomy): Bacteria > Actinomycetota > Actinomycetes > Streptosporangiales > Streptosporangiaceae > Nonomuraea > Nonomuraea endophytica. The sequence continues at coordinate 89,173 of NZ_JACHIN010000019.1, forward strand.
GCTCCAACCATCTCGTGTTCACCGGCAATCCGGGCACCGGCAAGACCACGGTGGCCAGGATCATCGGCCGGCTCTACCGCGAGGCCGGCCTGCTCGCCCGCGGCCACGTGGTCGAGGTGGACACCGGCGACCTGGTGGGCGAGTTCGTCGGGCACACGCCCGCCAAGACCAGGGAGGTCGTGGACCGGGCCCTGGACGGCGTGCTCTTCCTGGACGAGGCCTATCGGCTGACCGAGGACGGCAGAGGCGGCTTCAACCGCGAGTCGCTGGACATCATCCTCACCCGGATGGAGAACGACCGCGACCGGCTCGTGGTGATCGCCGCGGGCTACACGCACAAGATGACCGAGTTCATCGCGGCCAACCCGGGGCTGCGCCGCCGGTTCCCGGCCCAGAACGAGATCGAGTTCCCCGACTACGAGCCCGACGAACTGCTGCAGATCCTTCTCGGCATGCTCACAGCGATGCGCCACGCCGTGGACCCCTCGCTGAAGGACCTGCTCAAGCGGGTGGTCACCGGCCTCTATCTCGGGCGGGATCCCGCCACGTTCGGCAACGCGGGCGAGATGCGCAACCTGGCGCAGGCCCTGGACGAACACTGGGCCGAACGCATCGTCCGGACGGCGGGACCGGCCGGGCTGAGGGCCGCGATGAACAAGCCGATGATGCCCGAGGACGTGCCCGCGACCTACCGGGAGGCGGCACGATGATTCCTCCGGTGCTGATCGGGGGCTCCGGCGAGATGGGCTGCCCGGTCTGCGGAGCCGTCTCCGCCGCCAGGACGTGCGGCGGATGCGGCTGGGAGCTGCTCGGAGAGCTGGTCATGGGGTCGGCCACGCCCGTGGACCGGCGCTCGCTGGAAGACCGGCTGGCCGCCGCGCGCCGGCTGCTGGACGTGCGGGCCGCGGTACGAGCCGCCCGCGGCTGCCCGGCCGAGCAGGAGCGGGCGTTGTTCGCCCTGGCCGGGACCACGCCTGATTCGCCCGACGCGGGCCGGGCGCGCTCCGCCGTACCAGAACTCATGCCGATGGACCTGGCCACCGCGCTCAAGGACCTGCCCGCGGACGAGGACGTGCTGGTGGCCGAGATCGGGCCGGACGGGCTGGTCCTCGGCGGCGAGGTGATCGCGTGGGACCGGCTGATCCCCTCGCTCAGCTCCGATCCGCTGAGCCGGCGCTTCCAGCTCGCGGGCGGCCGCGCGGCCGAGCTGCCCGGCCGGGACGCCTTGGAGGCGGCCATCGACGCGTCCCTGCCGGCGGCAAGGGGCGAGAAGGCGGTCGTCATCCTCGAACGCTGTCCCGACTGGCCGCTCGCCGCCCGGCTGGCGGCCCACCTGGCGGCGCGGTACGCGGCGGTGAAGACGGTCACCACCGACGCGCCCGCCGCCGCCGTCGCCGCCCGGCTGGCGGGCGGCACGTTCCTTCCCCACGACTACGCGCTGGTGCTGGCCCGCCCGGGGCAGGTGGCGGGTGGTTTCCTGCTGGAGCCGCGCACCTTGTTCCCGGCCGGGATCGACGCCGGATCCGCCGCCGTCGCGGAGGTACGGGTCTGCGCGCCGCCCGCCCCCGGCGGCGTCGAGCGGATCGCGCTCAAGATCCCGGTGGTGGCGCTGACCGGTGAGCGGCGCGACGGCTGGAAGCCGGTGCGGATCGTCGAGCTGGACCTCGCACCCGGCGAGTCGGCCACCCTGGCCTTTACCCTGAACGGGCCGGGCCGGGTGGACGTCGCGGCGTCCACGGGAACCGTGCGCGAGTCCGCGGCGAGCTGGTCCGGCCTGCTCACCGAGCTGGATCAGGCCAGGCTCGACCTGCCGCTCGACCTGGTGGTGCTGGTGGAGCTCGGCGGGCCGCGCAACCACGAGCGGGTCGCCGCCGTCGTCGACATCGTGGAACACGTCCAGCGCGGTCGGCCGGGCGGGCAGGTGCGGGTCGCGGTGATCCTCTACTGGGATCACGAGATCAGCAAGCGGCGCGGCGCCGCTCCCAAAGAGGAGCCGCCCAGCGTGACGCCGTTCCAGAACTCCGCCGACGCGCTGAACGACCTGCGCTTCCTGCTGGACAGCGACTACAGCGCCGACTACGAGTACCCGGAGGCGGTCGCGCTGGAGGACGCGCTGCACGCGGTCGAGGAACTGGAGACGTGGAGGCACGGCGACCGTGCCCTGCTGGTCTCCGCCACCAGGGCGCCGCATCCCGCCGGCGACCAGGAGCACAAGACGATGGTCAGGCGGTGTCCGCTGGGACTCGACTGGCGTACGGCGCTGACCGAGCCGTCCGACTGGCTCGGAAGGACCGTCCTGCTGGTCGACTCCGGCGCCAGGCCGGCCAACATGCACGAGCGCGAGGCGGCCAGAAGGGCGGAGGCCGTCTGGGAGGAGTTCCGCGCGGCCCGCTGGGACCTGGTCTCCCACGATGACGACGACGCGATCAAGACCGCCGCCAACACCCTGGCCCCGCCTTCGGCCGTCGCGCGGCCCGTCCCCATCCCGTTCACCGCCTCGCGCTGAGTAAAGGAGCACCGTGGCCACACCTTCGCAGGGCCCGCAGGCCGACTACGAGCGGGCCGAACCCGGCCACGCTGAACCGCCCCCTCAGCAGACCCGCACCGCGCCGGAGGCGCCCCTCGCCTGGCCGGGTGACTCGGAGGTGCGCATCGTGCTGTGGGGACCGACCTTCTCCGGCAAGACCACCTTCCTCGGCGCCTTGTTCCTGGCGCCTGAGCGCATCGAGGGCTTCGGCACCTGGAACATCATCCCGCTGAGCGAGGAGTCCTCGTTGTTCCAGCGGGCGATCGTGAAGACGCTGGAGGACGGACACGCCTTCCCGCCCAAGACGCTGACCGAGGGCAAGCCGCTGGCCTGGCGGTTCGTGGGGGACCTGATCGGCAGCGGGCACAGCCGCCGCCTCATGCCGTTCCGGGTGCCGTCCAGGTTGCGCGGCGGCGGCTGGAACCGCTCCGGCGACACGGTCACCTTCACCCTGCACATCCAGGACCTGCCGGGCGAGGCATACGACTTCAGCAAGCCGTACCCGAACCAGAACGCGATCATCAGGCATCTCGCCGACGCCAACGCGCTGATCTACCTGCACGACCCGCTCCGCGACGCCGACGAGTTCGAGGCCCTGACCATGGGCTTCTTCCGCGACATGACCGAGGCGCTGCAGACGTACGACCCGGACAAGCTGATCAAGGGACGGCTGCACCACCACGTGGCGACCTGCGTCACCAAGTTCGACCACCCCGCGATCTACCGCGAGGCGCTGAAGCAGACCTTCGCGCTGTGCGATCCGGAGCCGCCGCACGCCCCCAGGGTCACCGACGAGAACGGCAAGGCGTTCTTCGCCTGGATCTGCGACCTCTACCGGGACGAGGGGGTGAACTACATGCGCGCCGCGCTGGAGACCAAATTCCTGCCACAGCGAGTGCGGTACTACGCGACGTCCGCCATCGGCTTCTACCAGAAGAACGGGCAGGTCAACCTCGACGACTGCGTGAACAGCGGTCCGGTGCCCGATCCGGTCACCGGGAAGATGGTCAACGGCATCCGTGGCCCGCTGCACCCGATCAACGTGCTGGAACCGCTGGTCAACCTGGCGATGGCGGTCCGCAAGGCCAAGCCGGGCACGCCGGGTGGTGGGCGATGAGCGCAGGTCCGCCGGTGGAGCCGCGTGCGGTCAGTGCGCTGTGGGCGGTGTTCGGCAACGCCGAAGGCGGCGGCGCCGGCTACACGGTGCTCCAGGCCAGCGACGACAAACTCGCCTTCTTCGAGCAGGAGATCCGGCGCTACCTGCCCGGGACCCCGCCGAACCGCGCCGATCCGCCGCCGCTGCCGTACTACACCTTCGCTCCCGGACCCGCCGCGCGGAACAAGGGCGCGCCCCTGATGTCGTTCAGCAGGCTCGAAGCCACCGACATCCTGGACGCCGCGGGACGCCCGAGCATCCGGCTGCGCTACTACAGCCCGACCTTCGCCGATCTGGTCGGGACGCCCGGTCCGGGGGAACCGCTGCTCGCCGGCTACACGGACCTGGCCGAGGCCATGGACGCCGCGCCCTCCCCATGGTCCGACCAGCCGCACATCACGCTGAACGTCCGCCCCGGCGGCTGGGGGGCGATCCAGGCCGGGGTGGCCCGCTTCCCCTTCGACTGGCTGGCATCGGGCGCCGCCGCGCTGCTGGCCGGTCGCGTCGTGATCACCGGTGCGGCGGCCGTGCCGGTCCCGGAACGGCTGGCCTGCCTGGACGCCATCGCCGGGTTGCTGCCTTTCGGCGTGCGGGCCTCGATCGCGGCGGCGACATGGGCCGACAGCGCCGCGGTGCACCAGCTGCGACTGTACTTCGGGGACACGGCCGGCCCCGAGGCCTACGAGCTGCGCTGGGATGGTACCTCGGGCGAGTTGAGCGACCGGGACGCCCGTGACTACCATGCCCTGCTCTGGCGCTGCCTGGACGACGGGGCGCCGGGTGACGGCGCGCCCACCGGCCTGCTCGAACCGCTGGCCCGACAGACCGGCCCTTTCGACCTGGACAGTCCCGAGGCGATCGTGGCGGCGTTGCGCTCCAGGACGCTGATGGCGCCGGAGGCGGCGGTCAAGCGGCTGACGGGCTTGGAGGAGGATCGCGCCATGGTCCGGCAGGGGCTCTCCTCCGGCCGTGTCAACGCGACCAACACGACTGTGGAGGGGCGCGCGGCCTGCTGGGTCGAGCTGGTCAGAGACATCCACACGCCCCTGGATCCCGACCATCTGCGCCGGCTGGACCTGCCCTGCTCCGAGCGGTACCTGCACGTCATCGCCCGGGGGCTGACGCGGGTGCTCGGCGTGCCGGGCGGGCTCGGGGTCGCGCTGGAGTACGCCACCTGCGCTCGTTCACAGGGAACGCTCGGCGGGTTGCTCGTTCACGTGCTCGGCAAGCTGCGTTCGCACGACCCGGACCAGGTCGGCGCGTTCGCCAGGCTGGTCCGGGAGCTCGGCTACCCGCCGGAGCTCCGATCGCGGCTGGGCGAGGTGGACGACGTCACGGTGGCGCTGGTCGACCACGTCCTGGGCACCGATGCCGGTCAGGCCACCGAGTACGTCGGCTACCTGTGCGCGAAACGGCCTGAGCCGCAGTGGCTCCTGCCCTTGTGGCACCTTCTCGGCCGGCGGCCGTGGACGCCGCCGGTGAGGTTCGCCGATCCCTTCGCGGACATCGACGGCTATGAGGCCCTGGTCTTCGCCGCGGCCAGGCTGGGCGGGTGCACGGAACAGGGGGTTGGGATGATCTTCCCGCAGTTGCTGGAGATCGCGCTGGGCGACGACGGGAAGAGCCGGTTGCAGCCGTTCCTGCACCTGGGCTCCGGCCCCTCCAGCGACGCCCTGCGCCTGCTGGTCGGCATCGACGCCGTGCCGGTCACCCCCGACCGGATACGTCCGCTGCACCCGTACCTGACCGACATGCCGGCGCTGCGCGAGCGGCTGATCGGCCTGCTGACCGAACTCGGGCAGGCGCTCGACCTGCTGGACGTCGATCCGGAGCTCGACCGCGACCTGTGCGTGTGGATGCTGGAGCAGGAGACGAGGCTGACGAGGGACTGGCGGGTTCAGCCGCCAGACGAGGGGCTGCGGGAGCGACTGGCCAGAGCGGCCGGGCTGAACGACAGGCCGGGAGGCACGACGGACAGCCTGCGCCGGACGGCGCTGACCGACCTGCACCGGGCGGCCGGGCTCGCCGCCGTGCGCCGGGTGGCGAGGACCGGGGGACGGTCCCAGCTGGCCGAGGCGGTCGGCAAGGCACTGCTCCCGGACCTGGCGACGGAGGACCTGGTGGCCACGCTCGACACGGTCGAGGCCAAGGGGCTGGACGAGCTGTTCCGGCGGATCGCGGGGACCGACGAGGACCTGTACCACCGGCTTGCCGAACCGGTGCTGAAGGGACTGCTGGGCGCCGAACGCGCGGCGGAGTTCGTCGCGCTGCAGCACGACTACCTGCTCGACGAGCAGGTCCGCGACGACGAGGAGTGGGACCGGCTGAAACGGCTCTCCCTGCTCTTGGACGGGCTCTGCGACTCATGAACGAGGAGATCGCCGTCGCCTGGGCCGAATTCGAGACCGACATCCGGCCCGGAGCGACGTTCACGTATCCGCGCCGCGGACGGCACGCGGCGCCCGGCCTGATCAAGTCCGTCAGCCTGAAGGGGAAGGAGCTGACCGGGTTCCCGGCGTTCCGGCACACCGATCCGCAGTACACCTTCACCACCCCGTCGGCCATGGCGGGCTATCTGCTCGTCACCGCCGAACCGCCCTCGGCCGGGACTCTGGGGCCTAGATACGCCTGGTGCTGCGCGATCCCCTTCGAGAGGCTTCACGGTGCGGGTTACGTCGGCCTCCAGGCCGTGCTTCCGCCCATGCCGCCCGACAAGGGCGCCATAACCCTCACCACACCCCGGTACGAGCTCCACGAGACCGTCGCCCTGTACAAGCGGTTCCGCGTGGACTGGTGCTTCGACATCTGCGCGTCCCTGGTCGCCGAGCCGTTCCGCGTGGCGATCCCCGGGGCCGACCTGCCGTGGAGGGCCAGGCTGGAGGCGCTGGACGCCGTCACCGCCCTCCTGCCGTACGGCGTGCGCTCGGGACTGCGCGCGACCACCCACGGCCAGAACCCCGCCGAACCCTTCCATCTGTACTTCACCGACAAGGTGTCGTCCACGGACCGGGTCTGGCACCCTGACAACGACCGCGACTGGCGGTTCCGGAGCCTTCGCGGCATCTTTCAGGACTGCTGGGAGGACCTGGAGCGCCATCTCGACAAGCAGGCGGCGATGGCCTTCATGGTCGCCGCCATGCGCACCGCGCCCGAGCCGGTCAGCCTCACCTCCGACGGGCTCATGACCCGGGTCCAAAGGCTGCTGAACTCGTCCACGAGCCCCAGCCGCGCGCTGCCGCCGCCTCCGCCGGCCCGCGAACTGCCCGACGTGCTGGGCCGCGACCCGCACGCCGTGCGGCGGATGGTGGTGGATCTCGCGCCGCAGGGTGCCGCGAAGATCGTCCGGCTGGCCGCGTCCGGGCGGGCCACGGGTCGCTGGGGGGCCGTGCCGTACGTGCTGTGCCTGGCGGGGCACACTCCGGAGCTGGACGCGGAGCTGCGCCGCTGGCTTATCGACCAGGCGCTCAACGTTCCGGACGACGCCTCTTCCGCCATCTCCATGACGGCCCTCACCCCGGGGGACCCGGTTGCTCTGCTGGACCTGGTGCTCGCCGCGCTTGAGTCGTTGACCTCGCCGCCGGAGGGGCTGCTGCGCACGCTCGCCGCCGCCTTCTCCGCGGCCTGGGCGGAGCCCATGAAGCGGCGCCGGGCGGCGAACACGGCGGAACAGGAACGGTTCACCGAGCGCGAGCACCGGCGCCATGCCCGGAGCGCCTGGCTCACCGAGCGGACGAGGAGGAAGCCATGACCAGTGCCGGTGTGGACGCCGGTTGCGCGTTCACCCGCGTCGCCGTGGCCGTGCCCGCGACGGGGGGTTTCACCGAGCGGTGCGCCGCCACCGCCACCGACCCCGCCGCCCCCGGCCGCGAGAAGCTGGACCCCGACCGGCAGGCGGACGTGCTGCGCGAGCTGCTGCCCGAGGGCGTCACGAAGGTGGTCGTGGCGGTGCCGTACGCCGTCTTCGGGCGGGGCCGGCAGCCGATCGAGCCGATCCTCGCCGCGTTGACCCCGGCGCCCGTCACGCTGGTGCCGGGGCCCGTGGCCGCGCTCGCCGCCGTCCTGCGCGGCCGGACCGACCTGGGCGGCACCGCCTCGGTCGTGGTGGCCGACCTCGGCGCCGGCCACGCCGAGCTGTTGTTGTGCGACACCTCGGGCGAGCTGCCGGCCGTACGCGACCACGTCACGACCGGCGCGCGGACACGGAAGCTGGACCCCTTCTGGCGGCTGGCCGTGGCCGCGTTGCCCGACGCGGGCCGGGAGGAGCGGCTCGCGCTGGCGGGGGCGCTGTCCGTGCTGCCCCAAGGGGACCTGACCAAGGCCGACCTCGCGCTCAACCGCTGCCGGACCGACACCAACTATCACGCCACACCGGTCTACGACCGGCAGGGCCGCCTGCGGGCCAGGGTGGCCATGGACGTGCTCGAACCGATCGCGACGCGGCTGGGCGAGACGGCGGCGACGCTCGCGCGATCGAGCCCTGACGCGGTCGGCGCCCCGGTGCTGTTTCTCGGCGGCGGCAGCGGGATCGGACCGCTGCGCGGCAGCGTGCTGCGCGGCCTGGGCCACGCCGAGGGCACGGGCTCGGTGCTGGACGTCCCGGCGGAGGCCCGCGCCTACGCCGCGGCCCGGGGCGCGGCCCTGATAGCGGCCGGGGAGCCCGGACTGGCCGCGGTCTTCGAGGACGCCCTCGCGCTCGAACTGCACTGGCAGCACGCGGGAGTCCTGGAGGACGTGTTGCTCCCGCTGGCCGATCGTCTGCGCGCCGGTGAGCCGGAACTCTACGCCGTCGACCCGCGCGACGGCGCTCCCGCCCGCATCGACGTGCTCACACCGCAGGCTCTGCGCCTGTGGCTGCGCAGAAAGGGCGCGGAGGCGTACGTGCCGCTGCCTTACGCGGGCGCGCCACCCCTGAATCCGGGGCGATACCAGGTCGGGCTCCGGCTGGATGGTCCTGAACTGCCCGTGCTCGTGTTCTCCCCGGTCGACGGCGGGCTCGCCGTCAGCTGGCCGGTGACCGTCCCCCGGGGGAGATGATGGCCGACGACCTGGCGGGCGCGCTGGCCGACCTCGCCTCCGCCTACCGCCGGACGCAGGCCGCGCTGACCGCGGCCGCCGAGTCCGGGCAGGCGGCCGCCTTCGACGCGCTGATCCGGCTGGACGACGCGCTCAAGGAGACCGAGCCGGTGCTGCCCCAACTGGCCGAGCTGCTCAAGGCGGCCGACCCCGGCGACGACGTGACGGCCGAGCTGGAACGCCGGAGAGAGGCCATCTCCGAGTTACGCGGGCGCGCGGCCTACCAGCGCCTGCGCATCGATCGGTTGCGGCGGTCGGTCGAGGACGTGGCCGACGTGGAGGCTGAGTACACCCGCCTGCGAGAGGAACGCGACCGCCTGGAACGCGTCCAGGAACTCTCCGAACGGCTGCCGGAGCTGCGCGCGACCGTGGAGCGGCTCGCCGCGGCCATCGAGCCGCTACGCTCCGGCAACGCCGGCGCCGAACGCTCGCTCAAGGAGGCGCTGGACGCCTGGCCGATCCTGACGGACGAACTGCGGGCGCTGATCGAGCCGCGCGTCGCCGACGCCTATGCCAAGGCCGAGGCACAGCTCAAGGACCTGACCGACAAGATCGCCAAAGAACGCGCCGCCGAGGCCCATTTCACCGACCGCAAGATGAAGTACGACGCGGCGGCCGAGCGCCACGCGCGAGCGCTGCGGGAGAGCGAGCACTTCGTCCAAGGGCTGCTGCTTTATGCGGAGGCGGATCGCGCTTTAGTGGACGCGCTGCTGGAGACGGGCACGGACACCGCGGGCGCCGAGCCGGGGATCGAGCAGGTGGATGCCGCCCTACGACGGTGCGAACGCGGCCTGGCCGCGATCGACCAGGCGCTGCGGGCTCAGCTCGAGGCCCGCACGGCCGTACCGGAGATCCTCCGCCTGGGTGACGGCCCAGGGGATTGAGGCGAGGAGACCTCGTGAGAGTGCACATGTTCGTGGTGATCACTGCGGTGCTGCTGCTCGTCTCGCCGGTGGCCTTGGCCGGTACCGGCCCGGCCGAACCGCCGCAGGCCGGCCGGAGCGAGGTGTACCAGAGCCTCGGCGTGTTCACCGGGGCCGACTACGTCGTGGTGCTGGACGCGTCCGGTTCCATGGACGCGCGCCGTACTGAGGTGATCGTGGCGCTCAATGCCCTGCTGAGCGGAATCAAGCCGGTCGACCGGGTCGCGCTGGTGTCCTTCACCAAGCCCGCGCCGACCCAGGCCACCTACTCGCTGGGGCCGCTGACCAGCGCCGCGGACTTTCTGTCCCGGGTGCCGCCCATGAGCGGCGGCACCGACATCGGCGGTGGCCTCAGCAAGGGCCTGGAGGAACTGGAGCACTCCACCGAAGTACGTCCGTCCGCCGTCATTCTGGTGACCGACGCCAAGCAGAACCCCGACGGCACGATCACCCCCGCACAGTGGGACGCGTTGCGGGAGCGGGTGGCGAAGCTGCGCGAGCGCCGGCGCGACGGGGTGCCGCAGCTCGTCCGTGGCTATGTGCTGAGCTGGGGCGGCGGCGATACCGCCCCGTCCTTCCAGGCGGGCTCCTCGTGCGGGGCCAGCAGCAGCTTCACGATCGCGCAGTGCGTCTTCTCGCCCGCCGAGACCGGTGCGATCGTGCCCGCCAACGCGGCGCCGTTCCTGGCCTCACTGCCCGAGACCTTCGCCGACCGGCGCTTCGAGGCGCTGCTGGCCGAGGACGCCCGCGCGGCCGCCGCGGGGCGGGCGGTCACGGTTCAGGTGACGCCCGGCGCCGTCGACATGGCGGCCCGCACGGCGGAAGTCCAGGTCAGCGCGGACTCCGCCACGCGCCACCTTCCCTTGCGCGTCTGCGGCCTCGCCGCGCGCGCGTCGGGGCTGACGGGCCTGCGCGTGACCTCCGCGACCCCGCCGTGCCTGGATCTGCCGCCGGGAGCGAAGGGTGTCAAAACCATGGTGACGCTCTCGTGGGCGTCCGGGGCCCAGCCCTGGTACGCGCTCGGTCCACCGCCCATGTCGGTCGGCGGCACGCTTTCCTACCGGCTCACCAGCACCTACTCCGATCTGATGTCCCGCGCGGCCGGCCAGGACGGCCGCTTCGCCCCCGCGGCCCGTCCCGCCGCGTTCACCCTCGCCGCTCCCGCCGGCGTGGTCTGGCAAGTGGAACTGATCGTCCTGGCGATCCTGCTGTTGTTGCTGCTCATCCGGCTGGCGGGCTTCCCGACGACCTTGTGGGTCGTACGGGGCGAGCAGCGCGTACGCCTGCACGTCTGGCTGCCGAAGATGTCGCACAAGGTCGCCGGCCACGCGCCGCTGGTGATCGGCACCACGTGGAAGCCGTGGCGGCTCGTAGCCCGCAGGTCCCCGCTCGAAGTGCTCGTCTGGCCGTTGGGCGAGCAGAAACTCAAAGGTCCGGCACGTGCCCGCCACGAGGTCGACCTGCGGCCGTACGCCCGCAGGCTGACCGTCTCCGCCCTTCCTGGCATCACCATGTCCCGGGGCGGCTGGCTGCGCCCCGGCCGTCCGCGAAAGGAACGTTCCGATGGATGACCTCAGCACTGCCGGCACCACCCCCGTCGTGCTGCCCAACGGGGCCCGGATAGAAGTGCGCCGGAAGGACGGCGGCCCCGCCGACGTCGCCGGCGGCATGCCCGACTTCACCGCCGTCGCCGACACCCTGCGCGGGGTCTCGGAGTCGGTTCTGGACGCGCTGCGCAAGGCTCGACCACACGAGGTGATGGTGGAGTTCGGCATGAACGTCTCGGCTAAGTCGGGGCGCCTGAGCAGCCTCCTCGTCTCGGCCGACGCCGCCGCCGACTTCAAGATCACCCTGAAGTGGGACGGAACCGATCCCGAACCGCGGTGACGGTCAGGGGGTGTCCAGGTGGATCAGGGCGGGTGGGAGTTCCGGTAGCGGTACGCCGCGCAGCCGCATGCCGTCGCGCAGGAAGGCCAGCCGGTCGGCGGCGTGGCGTGCCTGCTCGGCGTGCAGGTGCGCCGCCTCCTTCCACTCCCGCTGGTTCGGGTCCTGGGTGTCGGCGGCGCGCGTACCGGCTGTGCGGGCGGCGCGGGAGCGGGACGTCCACTCCTCGACGGCGCGGTGGTGGTCGCGCAGCAGCCGTAACGCGTCGCGCCGCTCCTCGCCCGCCTCGGTGTCGTCGGCGTCGGGGGCCGGAGCGGTGCCGTCCAGCCACGCGGCGGCCTCGGTGGCGGGCGCCTCGACGCCGGGCAGGATCTCCACCGGCTCGTCGTGCAGGGGGACGAGGAGCAGCATGGGCGGGGTGTCCAGGGCGCGGGCGAGGACCAGCAGTTCGGCCACGGACATGGAGGCGCGGACGCCGGATTCCAGTTTGTTGAGGTTCGTGCGTTCGAGCGGGTAGCCCAGGGCGGTGCAGCGGTCGGCGAGCGCCTGCACGGTCATGCGGCGGCGCTCGCGGTGGGCACGGATGTTGCCGGCGACGGTCCGGGTGTAGGCGACCGACCAGTCGTCGGGTGTCGCCGGGTGGCGCTTCGGCACGCAGCGGCCCCCTGCCTCTGGTGGAAGCGTCCACCCTAGGCGATCTTGGACATCCGGCACAACACGGGTTTACCACTCCGGGTCAGTCTCTACTCGATGCGCAGGAATCCGTGGGTACGGCCCAGCGGCTCGAAACCCAGCCGGGCGTAGAACTCGCGGGCCCAGTTGTCGGTCCCGGTGTAGAGGAAGATCAGTGCGGCCCCGGCGGCTTCGGCCAGCATCGACTCCATGAGCGTGCGGGCATGGCCTTTGCCTCGGTGCCGCTCGGCGGTGTAGACGCTTTCGATCTGGGCGATGTCGTCCTGAACGTACAGGTCGGCACGGGCGGCGACCTCCCCGTCAGGCGCCCGGACGCCGCGGAAGGCCACGGTGGCGGCGCCGCGTACCCGGTCCTGGATGCGCAGGGCCAGCGCCTCGACCTCCTCGTCGGTGGCGCCGGGCAGCGTCTCGCGCCAGTTCGCCCGCAACACCGAGATCATCTCGTCCAGGCCGAGCTCGTCCGCGGCGGGCACGCCTGTGGGGGCCTGGCCGCGGTACACCATGGTGAGGTACGGCGAGTGCTCGTACCCGGCGGCGGTGAAAGCGGGTGCGAAGGCGGCGCCGAGCTCGTCGTCGAGCACGTGGACGTAGCGGTGGCCCCGCTCGGCCATCGCCTCGTCGGCCGCCTGGACGACGGCGGCGGGGTCGTCGCCCGCCCAGATGATCAGCTTGTTGTCGTCGTGCGAGGCCTGGAAGCGGTCGTTCAGTACAGCCACGCCACCGGGCACGTCGATGGTCCGCCGCGCCTTGCGGAGGTTGAAGTCCCGCTGGAACCGGTGGACGCGGGCGAGTTCCTCAGACATGACACAGCAGCCTAAGGGCCCAGAGGGGGTCTGGAGGAAAGCTGGAGTCCCGGCGGCCATGCTGCCCGTATGAGTGACTTGGTGATCACGACAGTGGGCCGCAAGACCGGCCGTCTGCGAACGACGACACACGCCTACAGCTCCGACGACGGCCATTTGGTGTTGATAGGCCCGGGTTCGGAAAGGGGCCCGCACCTGCCCGGCTGGTACCGGGACCTGGTGGCCCACCCCGAGGCGGAAGTGCAGTTGGGCGACAAGAAGCTGCACGTCCGCGCGCACACCGCGCACGGTGCCGAGCGGCGCAGGTTGTGGAACGAGCTGGTGGCCAGTCGACCGGTCTACCAGCGCTATGCGAACGCGGCCAGGGGCGAGATCCCGGTCGTGGTGCTGGAGGAGACGGCATGACGAAGTTCAGCGAGATCCAGGACGCCTTCGAGGCCTACATCGGCGACATCGTCTACGCCACCATGACGACAGTGGACAAGAAGAACCGGCCGAGGGCCCGGGTGCTGATCCCGATCTGGGAGATGGTGGACGACGAGCCGCTGGGCTGGCTGGCCACGTACAAGACGCCGGTGAAGGCGGCGCATCTGGCGAACAACCCGCACACCACGTTCTCCTACTGGACCCCGCGCCAGAACGCGGTGAACGTCGACACGGTCGCGGAATGGGTGACGGACATCGAGGTCAAGCGCCGCGTGTGGGACCTCTACCGGAAGACCAGCCCGCGCGGCGCCGGCTACAACCTGGGCAACTTCTGGACCGGCCCGGCCGACCCGAAGCTGCACGTGCTGCGGCTGGAGCCGTGGCGGGTGCAGGTGATCCGCGGCACCGACCTGCGCAGCCAGATCTGGAAGAAAGGCGAGTAGGTCAGCTCAGGCGGGCGACGATCCTGGTCAGGACCTCGGCGAGCTGGGCCAGGTCCTCGCCCGCCTCCTGCTCCAGCCGGGCGCGTTCGCCCTCGACGGCCGTCTCCCACCGCCGCAGGGCGGCCTTGCCGCGGGCCGAGGCGTAGATGAGCACCCGGCGGCGGTCGGCGTCGTCGACCCGCCGGTAGACCAGCCCCTGGGACACCAGCTTGTCCACGATCTTGGTGACGGTCGGCGCGGCGAGGATGACGTGCTCGGCCACCTGCGTCATCGGGTGCCCCTGGCCGTCGGCGAGCAGGCCCAGCACGCGCCATTGGTCGACCGTGCCGCCGACCGAGGTGAGCGCGGTCGAGATCCGCTGCGTGAACTGGCGTTCCGCGAGCGTGAGCAGGCGTGCTGTCTCCATGTTCACTCCAGATTAACAGTTCACGCGCAAATACTTCGCGGATAAAGTGACCGCGAAGGAGCGCGCCATGGACACTCTCGCGGTCGCCCTGGTGATCCCGTTGCGGGGCCCGGCCGGCATCTTCGGTCCCTCCTGCGAGCTGTGCGCCACGCTGGCCGCCGACGAGATCAACGCCAGGAGCGGGCTGCTCGGCCGCGAGCTGGTCTTCCGCGTGGTCGACGGCGGCCGCCCGCCGCGCGAGGTCGCCGACGAGGTCGACCGGCTGATCACCGCGGGCGAGGTCCAGGCCGTCACGGGCTGGCACATCTCCGCGGTACGGCAGGCCGTGGCCCCCCGGATAGCCGGGCGGGTGCCGTACCTCTACACCCCGCTCTACGAGGGCGGCGAGCACACCCCGTGGGTCTTCCTGACCGGCGAGACGCCGGGGCGGCAGCTGCGCCCGGCGCTGCGCTGGATGGCCGAGGAACTCGGCGTCCGGCGCTGGACGGTGGTCGGCGACGACTACGTGTGGCCGAGGGAGTCGGCCAGGGCGGCCCGCCGCTACGTCAGGCAGGCGCGGGGCCAGATCGTGGACGAGGTCTACGTGCGCCTCGGCACCGAGGACTTCGGCGCAGCTCTCACCCGGATCGCTCAGGGACGCGGCGAGGGTGTGCTCATGCTGCTCGTCGGCCAGGACGCGGTGGCCTTCAACCGGGCCTTCGCCGCGGCCGGGCTGGACCGCGACCACGTGCGCTTCAGCCCGCTGATGGACGAGAACATGCTGATGGCGACCGGCGCGGCCAGCACGCGCGGGCTGTACTCGGCGGCGGGCTTCTTCGAGGGCCTGGGGACGGCTGGCAGCCTCGACCTCGGCGGGCGCTACCACGCCAGGTTCGGGCCCGACGCGCCGGTGCTCAACAGCATGGGCGAGTCCTGCTTCGAGGGCGTGCTGCTGCTGGGCGAACTGCTCAACCGGGCGGGGGAGCTGGACCTGCGCAGCATCGGGCGGATCGCCGAGGGCCTGGTGTACGAGGGGCCGCGGGGCACGATGCGGATGCGCGGGCGGCATCTGGAGCAGGCGGTGTTCCTCGCGGAGGCCGAAGGCATGGACTTCCGCGTGCTGCAGCAACTCTGAGGTCTTGACAATACTTCCCAGGATAATAGTTTCTGTGTGAAGTATCTGGGCGGAGGAGTGGCGATGGCTGTCTATGAGTACACGTGCCGGACCTGCGGGCCCTTCGACGCGCGGCACCCGATCGGGCAGGCGCCCGAGCGGGCCGCGTGCGAAGGATGTGGCGCCGCCGCGGCCCGGCGGTTCTCGCCGCCGGCCGTACGCCAGGTGACGCCGGGGCTGCGGCGGGCCCTGGACGCGCAGGAGGCCAGCGCGCACGAGCCCCGCGTCGTCAGGAGGTGACGGCCATGGCCAGCGTGGGCCTGCTGTACGTCGGCGCGGTGTTGTTCGTCAACGCGATGATGCTGCTCGGCAAGGTCGAGGCGAAGTCCGCCGCGATCCTCAACCTGTTCGCCGGAGCGCTGCAGGTCGTGACGCCCACGGTGATCATCATCACCGCGGGCGGGGACCCGGCTGCGATCATGGGCGCCTCCGGCATCTACCTGTTCGGGTTCACCTACCTCTACGTGGGCATCGGCCTGCTCGCCGGGCTCTCCAGCACGGGCGTGGGGTGGTTCTCCCTGTTCGTGGCGATCGCCGCGCTCGTCTACGCCGCCCACAACGCCTTCGTCGTGCGCGACTACCCGTTCGCGGTGATCTGGGTGCTGTGGTCGTTCCTGTGGCTGCTCTTCTTCCTCGTGCTCGGCCTCGGGCGCGCGGAGCTCACCCGCTACACCGGCTGGGTGACGCTCGTCGAGGCCTGGCTGACCGCGGTCATCCCCGCGTTCCTCCTGCTCACCGGCCGCTATACCCCCTCGGCCACCCTCGCGCTCATCCTGGCGGGCATCTGCGTCGTCGCCTTCGGCGGCCTGTGGATGTACGCCCGCCTTCCCCAAGAACGGGAGCCGTCCCATGCCTGACGTCGTCTTCTCCGTCGACCAGTCCCGATCCATGCGCGACCAGGCCGCGCCCGGACACAACCGCTGGCACCCCGACATCCCCGCCGTCGCCACCGTCCCGCCCGACACCTCGATCCGCATCGAATGCCGCGAATGGACCGACGGCCAGATCCTCAACAGCGACACCGCCAAGGACGTGCGCGACGTCGACCTGTCGGTGGCGCACATGCTCAGCGGACCCGTGGCCGTCGAGGGCGCCGAGCCCGGCGACCTGCTCGTGGTCGACATCCTCGACCTCGGCCCCGTACCCCAGACGCGCGGCGAGGCGCCCGGCGAAGGCTGGGGCTACACGGGCATCTTCGCCAAGGAGAACGGCGGCGGCTTCCTGACCGAGGAATATCCGCAGGCCTGCAAGGCCGTCTGGGACTTCCGCGGCCAGGTCGCCACCTCCCGCCACCTGCCCGGTGTGCGCTTCACCGGCATCACCCACCCCGGCCTGTTCGGCACCGCGCCCTCGCACGACCTGCTGGCCAAGTGGAACGAGCGCGAGCGCGCCCTCATCGCCACCGACCCCGGCCGGGTGCCCCCGCTCGCGCTGCCCCCGCTGGAGCAGGGCGTCCTGGCCGGCACCCTCGGCGGCTCCGACCTCGAACGCGTCGGCAGGGAAGGCGCCCGCACCGTCCCCGCCCGCGAGAACGGCGGCAACCACGACATCAAGAACTTCTCCCGGGGCTCGCGCGTCCTCTACCCCGTGCACGTGCCCGGCGCCAAGCTCTCCGGCGGCGACCTGCACTTCAGCCAGGGCGACGGCG
Organism: Nonomuraea endophytica; assembly: GCF_014203235.1. Classification (GTDB taxonomy): domain Bacteria; phylum Actinomycetota; class Actinomycetes; order Streptosporangiales; family Streptosporangiaceae; genus Nonomuraea; species Nonomuraea endophytica. The sequence goes on from NZ_JACHIN010000019.1 coordinate 106,308, forward strand.
AGATCACCTTCTGCGGCGCCATCGAGATGGGCGGCTTCATCGACATGCACGTCGATCTCATCAAGGACGGCATGAGCAAGTACGCCGTCTCCACCAACCCGATCTTCATGCCGGGCAACGTCGAGCCGCGCTACACCGAGTTCCTGTCGTTCATCGGCATCTCCGTCGACCACAAGACCAACGAGAACCACTACAACGACGCCACTCTGGCCTACCGCAACGCCTGCCTGAACGCCGTGGAGTACCTGAAGCAGTTCGGCTACAGCGGCGAGCAGGCCTACCTGATCCTCGGCTCGGCGCCCATCGAGGGACGGGTGAGCGGCGTGGTCGACATCCCCAACGCGTGCTGCTCGCTCTACCTGCCGACCGCGATCTTCGACTTCGACATCAAGCCCAACGCTGAAGGCCCCCGCAGGGCCGACCGCGGCCGCTGCGCGGTGGCCCAGTAGATCCGGCTACTCCTTGTCGTCCGGCTTGTCCTTCGGGGCGTTCCTGCGCTGCTCCTCGGCGCGCTCGCGCAGGCGGCGCAGGAACTCCTCGTCGTCGTCCGGGTTGGTCGCCCTCGCGTGGCCCGCCACGCGCGGCGCCTGCGTCTGTGGACGGCCCGCCACCAGCCAGAAGAGCGAGCCGACCAGCGGGAACAGCAGGACGATGATCACCCAGAGGATCTTGGGAAGGTTGCGCGCGGCCTCGTCGGGCGTGGTGATCGCGTCGAAGAGGCAGTAGATCCACAGCACCAGCGTGGCCAGTCCCATGGCTTGGTAGAGGTACAGCACGGGCGGAAGGTAACAGACGAGCCGACCTCTGTACAGCCACGGGAGTACGGCGCCGCCCGCCCGCTGCGTCCGGTGCGGTAGGAGATCACCGGTCCTGTGGACGATGTCCCGGCGGCGGTCCGGAGAGAAGGTGGGAGACATGACTTCTCACGCGTTCAGATTCGGAACCGTCGGGGGCTTCGCGGCGACGGGCGAGGCGTGGACCGGGCTGGCCCGGCGCGCCGAGGAGCTCGGCTACTCCACGTTGTTGATCCCGGACACGCTCAACACGCTCTCCCCGTTCACCGCCGCCGCCGCTGCCACCGCCGTGACCAGCCGGCTGCGGGTCGGCACGTATGTGGCGGCGGCGCCGTACCGGACACCGGCGGTGGTGGCGCGTGAGGTGAGCACGCTGCAGGCGCTGAGCGGCGGGCGCTTCGAGCTCGGCATCGGCGCCGGTCGGCCCGGCGCCGAGCAGGAGGCGGCGGCGCTCGGCGTGCGGTTCGGCACGCCGTCCGAGCGGGTGGAGCGGGTCGTGGAGACCCTCGACGCGGTGAAGGACGTGCCGGTGCTGATCGCGGCGGCGGGCACCCGGCTGCTGCGGCTGGCCGCCGAGCGGGCCGACACGGTGGCGCTCGGGCTGCCCGCGACCGCCACCGAGGACGACCTGGCCGCCAAACTCGACGAGCTCTACGAACTGGCCGGTGACCGCTTCAACCGGCTGGAGATCAACACCAACCTGGCCGCCGTCGGCGACGAGCTGCCGGGCTGGCTGTCGCAGCAGCTCGGCGCTGACCCGCGCGAGATCGTGGCCAGGGGCGGCTACGGCATCATGACCGGCTCCACCGACCAGATCGCCGACACGCTGCGCAGCCGCCGCGACCGGCTCGGCATCTCCTACATCTCGATCAGCGCCCAGTTCATGGAGCAGTTCGCCCCGGTCGTGGAACGGCTGACCGGTACCTGACAGAAGATGACAGGCATCCCTGCCACGCTGGTGCCCATGACAGCGAAAGGCACCTTCGACCTCGCGGACTGGACCCCTCAGCCGCCCTACGACGACCGCGACGGAGTCTCGCTCGGCGTCGTCACCCTGACCAAGACCTTCCACGGCGACCTGACCGGCACCAGCCTGGTCACGATGCTGATGGTGGCCACTCCGGTGGAGGAGTCGAAGGCGTACGTGGCGCTGGAGCGCATCGACGCCACCCTGGACGGGCGCACCGGCGCCTTCACCGTCGCGCACTCGGCGGTCAGCGAGCCGACCGGTCAGTCGCTGCGCGTCACCGTCGTGCCCGACTCCGGCGTGGGCGGCCTGGCCGGGATCAGGGGCGAGATGGACATTCTCATCGCGCCCGATGGTTCGCACTCCTATGTCCTCGACTACACCCTCTGAGCCAGCTCCACCGCGGCGGCGATGAGCTCCGGGCCGTCGAGCAGGGTGCGGTCGTTGTGGTCGGCGTCCCCGACCTCGACCAGGGTCGCTCCCGGCGGGGCGGCGGCCCGGCTCAGGGCGGGCGGGATGATCGTGTCGCGGGAGCCGTACACGATGGTGATGGGGGTCCGGATGGTGGCGAGCTGCTCCTTCAGCGGGAAGCGGTCGCGCAGGAGCGCGCGTACCGGGAGGAAGGGGTAGGCGTGCTGACCGGCGTCGGCCAGGTCGGTGAAGGGGGAGCGCAGCAGCAGGCCGTCCGGCGGGATCTCGGTCGCCAGGCGCGTGGCGACGGCGGCACCGAGGCTCTCGCCGAAGTAGAGGATCTTTCCTGACAGCGTCGCGCGGGCGGCCTTCGCGTCGAGCGCCAGCCCGTCCTCCGTGGGCGAGCCGGGGTTGCCGCCGTAGCCCCGATAGTCCATCAGGAGTACGGCGAAGCCCTCGCGCGCCAGCGCGGCGGCCAGCGGCGCCCGGTGCACGCGGTTGCCCGCGTTGCCGCCCATCACCAGGACGGTGACGTTCCGGGTGCCGGGCAGATACCAGGCGCCGAGCTTCAGCCCGTCGGCCGTGGTGTAGGTGACCTCGCGGGTGCCGGGCAGGACCGTGGCCGCCGGAGGCACCGCACCGGCGTCGGGCAGGTAGATGAGCCGCCGCTGGAACACCCAGAGCAACCCCAGCAGCAGCACGACCACGGCCAGCACAGCCAGCACGGCCTTGATCACGCCAGTACCGTTCGAGCCATGGCTCCGATGATGTCCGGGCCGCCGATGATGTAGCAAGGACCCATGAGCCGTTGGGCGTGGGGCGTTGAGCCGGATCTGGACGAGCTGCGGGGCATCGCCCGCATGATCAGCGGAAGCGATGACTTCGAGGAACCCGTCCCCTTCGACCGGGTACGGCTGCCGCCGCCACGGCTGGCCGTACCGGAGGCATGGAAGGAGTTCGCGATCGGCGAGGCGCGCGCCCGCGCGGAGCGCACCTACGGCCAGGCCTACCGCGACCTCATCCGCGCCTACCGGGGCGACTTCGCCTGCGCGCCCGACCTGGTGGCGCTGCCCCGCACCGAGACCGAGGTCGAGCAGGTGCTGGAGTGGGCCACCGCGCAGCAGGTGGCGGTGGTGCCGCGCGGCGGCGGCACGAGCGTGGTCGGCGGCGTCGAGGCGCGCTTCGACGGGCCGGCGATCTGCCTGGACCTGAGCCGGATGGACCGGGTCGTTGAGGTGGACCAGGTCTCGCGCGCCGCGCTCGTGCAGGCCGGGGCGAGCGGGCCGGCGCTCAACGCCCAGCTGCCCGGCGACCTGCAGCTGCGCTTCTTCCCGCAGTCGTACGAGTTCTCGACGCTGGGCGGCTGGATCGCCACGCGGGCCGGCGGCCACTACGCGAGCCTGCACACCCACATCGACGACCTGGTCGAGTCGGTGCGCGCGATCACCCCGGCCGGGGTGTGGGAGTCGCGCAGGCTGCCCGGCTCTGGCGCGGGACCCTCGCCCGACCGGATGCTGCTGGGTTCCGAGGGCACGCTCGGCGTGATCACCCGGGCATGGGTGCGGCTGCAGCGGCGGCCCGCGCACAAGCTGTCGGCGTCGGTCCGTTTCGCCTCGTGGGAGCGGGCGGTCGCGGCGGTGCGCGAGCTGTCGCAGTCGGGGCTGCACCCGTCGAACTGCCGCCTGCTCGACGCCGCCGAGGCACAACTCGCGGCGGGCGGCGACGGCGAGCACGCGGTGCTCATCCTCGGCTTCGAGTCGGCCGACCACCCCGTGGACGCGGCCATGGCCAGGGCGCTGGAGATCGCCGGTGGCGAGGTCGGCGGCGTACGCCAGGACAAGGAGTGGAAGGGCACGTTTACCCGGATGCCGTACTTCCGCAATGCCTTTCCCGGTATGGGCAAGGTGGTGGAGACGTTCGAGACCGCGGTCACCTGGGACCGGTTCCCGGCCCTGCACGCGGCGGTCATGGGCGCGGTGGACGCCACCTGCCGCTTCGCGTTCGTCTACCCGGACGGGCCGGCGCCCTACTACACGGTCTCCCTGCCCGCCGAGCGCGGCGCCGAGGTCGCGCAGTGGGACGCGCTCAAGGCCAGGGTCTCGCGCATCCTGCTCGACCACGGCGCCACCATCACCCACCACCACGCGGTCGGCCGCGACCACCGCCCCTACTACGACGAGCAGCGGCCGGAGCCGTTCGCGCTGGCGCTCCGCGCGGCCAAGGACGCGCTGGACCCGGCGGGGGTGCTCAATCCGGGCGTGCTGGTCTGAGGCCCTTTTGGCTGATCGCAGGCGTTAAACCGGTTGCCCGTGGCCGGGGGGCGTGACACCGTCGGATGACGATGATCTCCTGGAATGACGAGGGACACGAGCGGCGGGCAGCCTGGCGTTCGGCGGCGGGAGCACCCGAGCCCGCACACGTCGAGCTCGCCGACGACACCACCAAGGCCGACCTGGCGCACCGCCTGGCCGCCGAGGGCACCGCGCTGCTGTGGACCGGCGACTACCACAACGCCAGGCAACTGCTCAGGGCGATGGACCGGCGCTGTCCCCGGCCCAGGCCCGGCAGCGGGTTCCACCGGCAGCGCCAGGCGCAGTCGCAGCGGGCCCGGATTCTGGGGATGCTGCTGGTGCCGTACACGGGAGAGCATGAGATCGCGCTCCGCCGCGCGCCCGACGTGCGCGAGGCCTGCGCCGAGGTGTACGGCCCGGCCGGCGGTGAGGCGGTCGGGTCGCTGCGCGAACTGCTGGGCGTGATCGGCGCGCACGAATGGCGGGCCAAGGGCGTCGAGGTCCCGGCGCTGGGCGAGCGCATTCACCCGCACTACGGGGTGTTCTCCCCGGTCAGAGGCGAATACGTGGACCTCGTCGCCCAGACGCGGCTGCCCGACGCCGAGGTGGCCTTCGACGTCGGCACCGGCACCGGCGTGCTGGCGGCGGTGCTGGCCAGGCGGGGCGTGCGCCGGGTGATCGCCACCGACTTCGACCCCGCCGCCCTGGAGTGCGCCCGCGACAACATGGAACGGCTGGGCCTGTCCGGCCGGGTCCTGGTCGAACAGGCCGATTTGTTCCCGGTGGGACGGGCGCCGCTGGTGGTGTGCAACCCGCCGTGGATCCCGGCCACGCCCATGTCCCCGCTCGACCACGCCGTCTACGACCCCGACAGCCGCATGCTGCGCGGCTTCCTGAACGGGCTGCGCGATCACCTGTCGCCCGGCGGCGAAGCGTGGCTGATCCTGTCGGACCTGGCCGAACACCTTGAGCTGCGCTCCCGGCAGGAGCTGCTCGACTGGTTCGACGAGGCCGGGCTCACGGTCGCCGGTCAGCTCCAGACCAAGCCTCGGCACGGGCGGGCCGCCAAGAGCGACGACCCGCTGCACCGGGCGCGCGCCGCCGAGGTCACCTCGCTGTGGCGGCTGACCCTCACGCGCTGAACGCGCGCCGGTAGGCCGACGGAGAGGTACGCATCGCGCGGGTGAAATGGTGGCGGAAGGTGACCGGGCTCTCGAACCCGACAGCCGCCCCGATCGCCTCCACCGGCGCGGTCGAGGATTCCAGCATGCTCAGGCTGGCCGCCACCCGCTGGGAGATCACCCAGCGCAGCGGGCTGGTGCCGGTCTGCCGCTTGAAGTGGCGGATGAACGAGCGCTGCGACATGTGCGCCCGCCCCGCCAGCTCCCGCACCGTGATCTGCTCGGCGAGATGGTCGAGCGCCCACGCCATCGCCCTGGCCACACCGTCGTCCTCGCCGACGGGCGTCACCGCGGCCTCGATGAACTGCGCCTGCCCGCCCTCCCGGTGCGGCGGCACCACGAGGCGGCGGGCCACGGTGTTGGCGGTGCTCGCGCCGTGGTCCCTGCGGACGAGGTGGATGAGCAGGTCCAGCCCGGCGGCGCTGCCCGCGCTGGTCAGCACGTCGCCGTCGTCGACGTAGAGCACCTCGGGGTTGACCCGGATCTCGGGGTGGCGTCGCTGGAGCAGATCGGCGTACCTCCAGTGGGTGGCCGCGGCCCGGCCGTCGAGCAGGCCGGCGGCGGCCAGGGTGAAGGCGCCGGAGCAGATGGAGACCACGCGGGCGCCGCGGGCGTGCGCCTCGCGGAGCGCACCGACGAGCGCGGGGGAGACCGGCCTGGTGACGTCGGTGCCGGGGATGATGACGGTGTCGGCCGAAGTGAGCACGTCGAGGCCGTGCTCGGCGCGCATCGTGAACCCGCCGACCACGCGCAGCGGGCCGCCGGACTCGGCGCAGACCTTCAGGTCGTACCAGGGGCCGTCCAGCTCGGGGCGGGGCAGGCCGAAGATCTCGACCACACAGCCGAGTTCGAACGGCGCCATCCCGTCGTAGGCGAGCACGGCGACGGTGTGCGGCCTGAACGGCATCATGGCCGGATATTACCTACGGTCTGTACACCTTGATGCGTTCGGGCGCTTCGGGGCGTTTGCCCGGGTAGAGACCGGTCAGCAGCGTGCTCACCGTGTACAGGTTCCAGGCGGTGGCCGGGTTCTTCACCACCGGGTCGGCGAACATCGCGCGTACCTCGTCCGGATTCACGATCGCCTCCAGCGCGTCGAGGCTGCCCAGCACCTGCTCGCGCAGCACCGCGGTGAGCGCCGGACCCGGGCTGGTACGCCAGCTCCAGCCGCCGCCCGTCCTGGCCGTCGGCAGATGCGGCGGCGGCACGTGCTCCCACGGCCGTCGCCTGGCCCGCCCCTCGACGAACCGCCACGGCTTCCCCTCGATCGGGACGTTCCGCAGCTTCGGGGCGAACCTCAGGATGAGCGAGTAGATCGGCTCCTCCGACAGGCTCCAGCGCTGGTCCAGGCTCAGCGCGGCGCGTACCACCCGGTTGTCCAGGTAGGGCCGCACCGAGTCGCCGCGCCGCAGCGCGCCCGCGCGGGCGCTGGCCTGCCAGCGGCCCACCCGGTACGACAGGTAGATGTGGTGCAGCGCCTCCAGCTTGTCCGGGCGCTCCTGCCACGGCCGGGCCTGCTCGCGCGCGTGCTCGTTGGCCGCCGCGGTGAACAGCTTCTCGTCCTTGAGGAAGGTGGCGCCGATCCGCCTGAGCAGCGCCCTGTCGCTCAGGTCCGTCTGCAGCAGGTTGAGGCTCCCGGCGCGCAGCGTCTCGCCGCCCTGCCCGGACATGGTCGGCCTGGTCGAGTAGGGCAGGTAGCCCACGATCGACTCGTAGGCCGAGGTCATGCCCTCACAGGTGCGCAACGTCTCCCAGGCGCGTGCCAGCGGGTGCTCCACCAGCATCGCGTCCCGGTCCTCTGTTTGCGGCGGCGTGATGACCGTGTGCTCCAGCTTCAGCTCGGCCGCGATCCGCCGGGCGAGGATCACGTCCGGGTGGGTGTCCAGCCCGTTCGTCGTCACCCGGAACGGCACCTTCGCCGCGTGCAGCAGCGCCGCCAGGATGCGGGTGTCGCGCCCGCCGGTCAGCGTCAGGTTCACCGGCTCGGCCGCCGACCGCAGCGGCGCCACCGTCGCCAGCAGCGCCGCCGCCAGTTCGTCCAGGGCCGCTCGCTTCTCTCGGCGCGTGGTGGGTGCGGGGTTTGCCCTTGGCAGCTCTTGTCTGGTGATGGTACGGCTGCCGCCGCGGACGTCTAGCCGGGAGTTTGGCGGCAGGGTGGCCACCCCTACGTATGGGGTTTCGTCCGACAGGAAGTAGCCGGATCTGACCATCGTCTGCAGGGCCATCACGTCGAACCCGAGGCGCTCGTCTCGCTGGGCGATCAGGTGGGCCAGGAGGGCGCGGCTGGCTGCTATGTGCAGGGTTGCCGTCTGCGTGTAGAAGACGGGGCAGATTCGGTTGGCGGCGGTGGTGGCTGTCAGTTCCCGGTCGCCGGCTGTCCATGTTGAGAAGCAGCCGCCTACGTGTGCATTGGGGAGGCGGGTTACGTCTGCCGGGTCGGCCAGGTGGCCGTTGACTCCGGTGACTTTGGCGGAGTTGGTGTGGAGGAGGGGTGGGTGGTGGGTGTCGCCGGGTTCGTTGGACCAGGCGAACAGGGAGACGCCCGCGCCGTGCCACTCCTGGCCGCGGATGACGTCGGGGGGCACGGGGAAGGCCGTTTCGATAACGGACCTGGCCCGGTCGAGGATACGAGGATCTATCGTCCGGCCTTTTGCGGCCAGTCCTAAATAGACGCGCACGGCATCCATGCCTACCGGACCGCCCTGGCCTGGCACAACGGGTCACGGTTCGAAAACACCGATCACGTGGTGAACACGGTTTGCGCTCGCTTGCGTCACCGGCCCGGCCAGCGGTTATGCGGGTCCGTCATAGGGCGTGGAGGTGGTTATCCATGAAATTTCGTCCTTTAGCGGTGGGTTTCGGGTTGGCGGGGGTGCTGCTGCTGGCCGCGTGCGGCGGGCCCGGCGGCGGCTCCTCGGGATCCGAAGCCAAGGCGCCCCCGCAGGTCGCGCCCCGGCAGAACTCGTCTCCCGATCAGCCCCGGCCCGCGGCCACCCGGACCGACTCGGACACGACCACGGCCCAGGTCTCCACGTTCGCGCTGGACGTGGACACCGCTTCCTACGGGTACGCCCGCCGTACCCTCGCGGAAGGACGCTGGCCCGAACCGGGCCAGATCCGTCCCGAAGAGTTCGTGAACTCCTTCCGCCAGGACTACGCGCAGCCCGCCGACAACGGCTTCACCGTGCACGTCGACGGCGCCCGCATGGGCGAGGGCGACAACGCGGTCGTCCGCGTCGGGCTGCAGACGCGCGCCTCGGAGGCGGCCGCCCGCCGTCCCGCCAACCTCACCTTCGTCGTCGACGTCTCCGGCTCCATGGACGAGCCCGGCCGGCTCGACCTCGTGCGCAAGTCGCTGCACACGCTGCTCGACCAGCTCGCGCCCGGCGACCAGGTGTCCATCGTGTCCTTCAGCGACCAGGGCACGCTGCTGGCCTCCATGACCCCGCTCGTCTCCCGCGACGAACTGCACGCGGCCGTCGACTCCCTGTCCATCGGCGGCGGCACCAACCTGGAGTCCGGCCTGCGCCTCGGCTACGACGAAGCCGCCAAGGCCTTCCGCTCCGCCGCCACCAACCGGGTCATCCTGCTCTCCGACGGCCTGGCCAACCAGGGCGACACCCAGTGGCGGTCGCTGCTGGACAAGGTCAAGGAGCAGGCGGGCAAGCAGATCACGCTGCTGACCGTGGGCGTCGGGCGCGAGTACGGCGACGAGCTCATGGAGCAGCTCGCCGACAACGCCGACGGCGCGGCCGTCTACATGAGCACCGAGGAGGACGCCGCCAAGATCTTCAGCAAGCAGCTCACCACCACCATCGAACTCCGCGCCCGCGACGCCAAGGCCCAGGTCGTCTTCAACCCGCGCGCGGTGGAGTCCTACCAGCTCATCGGGTACGACAACCGGGCGCTGGCGGCCGAGGAATTCCGGGACGACAGCAAGGACGGCGGCGAGATCGGTCCCGGGCACTCGGTGACGGCCCTGTACTCCGTCAAGCTCAAGCCTGGGGCCGCCGGTCAGCTCGCGGCGGCTTCGGTGCGCTGGCAGGATCCCGACACGCGCAATCCGGCCGAGGCCGGGCGGACCGTGGACGTCGGTGACCTCAGTGGCGACCTCTGGAGCAAGGCGCCGGTGCGGCTGCAGGTGGACGTGGTGGCTGCGGCGTTCGCGGTGTACATGCGGGACCGGGAGGCCTTCGGCCTGAACCTTCGGACGTTGGGGCAGCACGCGGGGCGGTTGTCGACGGCGGCGGAGGACCCGATGGTGACCGAGCTGTCAACCTTGATCGGCAAGGCGGCGGAGGTGGCCTGACCGTTCGCTCGGGGCGTCCTTGCCCGGGGGCGTCTCTTGTCCGGGGGCGTCCTTTATCCGGGGGCGTCTTTTATCCGGGGCGGCCGAAGATCGGGATCTCGGGGTCGCGGCCGTAGTAGAAGTTGTACAGGGCCTGCGCGAACTCGTCCTTCGACAGCCGGCCGTCGCGGTTGCCGTCCAGCCGCTCGAAAGCCTCTCTGGCGGTACGGCCGGCCACGTCGTAGGCCGCGAACAGGCGCAGATACTCGGCCCGGGTCAGCTGCTCGTCGCCGTCGGTGTCCAGGGCGTCCCACAGGGCGTCGCCGATGGGCCAGACGATCCGGGCCACGAAGGTCATGCGGCCGGAGGAGGGGCGCATCGCGTGCCGTACATAGGAAGCGCGGCTGATGCGCCCTTGGTCGTCGGTGCCGATGAGATCGACGGCGTGCTGCCAGGCCTGGCGGTAGGCGGCGACGACGGCGTCGCGTTGCTCGGACGGCTCGGGAACGCTGAGCCGATCACAGACGGCGACGCCGACGAGCATCATGTCGTGCTCGTCGAGGAACCCGTCGTGACCCATGTCACTACTGTCGAATGCATACCCCGCGTTACGCGCGTGAGGATCCATGGCCGCCCCGCCCCACCCCGGTAAATGACTCAGGACTAATGGTTCTCACCTGCATCAATACCTGTCAACCGAGTCGTCAACATTCCCTGACCAGCGCTCGGATATACCGGCATCATCCCGGCATAAAGCCACTTCGCTACCGGGAGCATTCGCGGATAGCAGAACAACGACGACTCCGTCTCCAAAATCGCCGGAGTGTCCAGCATGAGCGGCAACTCCGACAAAAGGAACGGAATGGCCTCGCGGACCTGATCGGGAGTGGGCCGGGACGTCCCGAGCACAGGCTCCAGCGCGGCGTCGCAGAGCTCCCGGAAGACGGAATCGCCCAGGTAGAGCTCATCCAGCCGCCGCCGCAGCCCGGTGTAGGCGGGCCGGTCGTGCAGATCGGTCCAGGAGTAGACACCGACATCGGCCGCTTCGAGGGCGGAAAGCGCATGAAGCACACGGTTGCGCGTGTTGTTGATCGCCGCACGGGCCTTCTTGTTGGCCTTGTGCGGAGGCAGATCCCCCCGGGCGGCAAGCGTCCCGGCCAGCTCGATACCAGGCACAAGCACATCAACCCGCCTGAAGTACCCCCGAGCCCACCCAAGCAGCCCCGTAATAGCCCCAAGACTGAAATATCCATTCATAGCGCTAATCCCGAGCAGGGCATGCTCCCGCCCGGAGAAAATACGCGCACACCGCGCCGTCAAAGGCACAGCCTCCACAGTCGTCACGTTACGCACGGTAGCAAGCCGGTGACGCATGCTAATCCCGAACTCGGGGAGTCTGGGAGTCGGATACACTGATGCGGTGCCGTGATGCGGCATGGGGCTATAGCGCAGCTGGTAGCGCACCTCCATGGCATGGAGGGGGTCTGGGGTTCGAATCCCCATAGCTCCACAGACAAGGTCTTTCACCTTTGGTGCGCTTCGCGCGTGTGGGTTCCAGGCGTTTCTCCAGTCGAGCTGAAGCTCGACCCCTGCAGGTCCTCCCTCCGGTCGGGCGTTCTTTCTGGCCAAGGGCATGGTGCTTCGCGCGTTCTTCTGGCGTCCCACCCGTTGCCCAACTAGGTGGTTGGGCAGTTGGAGCCCACCCAGGTCTGTGGTCCTCGCTTCGCTCGGGCGCTTGATCGTGCGCGCCTTCGGCGCGCGGCTTGCGCGGTGCTTCCCAGCCGAGGCCGCTCCATCGCCCTGGCCCAGGCCCGCTGGAGAGGAACCCAAGGATGAAGACGACGGCCCGGGTGATGTCCGGGATGATGGGCCGGACCCTGCGCGGAGGGGTCGTCGAACGAGCCGCAGCCACGGCGGAGCAGATCGCCGGCGCGCTCGCCGTACCTCCCGCCCAGCAGCGACCTCGACAATGATCCGTTGAGCCCGCGCTGGCGCGCCCAGTCCCTGTCCAAGGGCGCGACCGGCATCGCGCTGCTGCACGCAGCCCGCGCAGGCCTCGCCAACTGGGTTCAGGCGCACGCCCGGGTGACCGTCGCGGCCGATGACCCGCTCGCGGCCGCGCCTGGCACCGGCCTGTAGTTCGGCGCCCCGCGCTCGCCCATGTCCCCGCGCTGGTTTCCACGGAGGACGCCTTGCGAACCTTATTGTGTAAGGGTAAGGTCGGCATCACCTGCCCTTACGGTGTAAGTGAAGGGTGAGGCCAACCTGCTTCGACATATGCGAGAAGAGTGCCATGAAGGTAAACAGGCGCGCAGTCGCCATGGCCGGCGCGCTGGTCATCGTGGGCATGATCGCGGGAATGCTGAGTGTCGTTCCCGTCATCGAAGAATCGGACTACCTGGCTCTCATCTCGGCACACGAGAACCAGATCATCGTCGGCGCCGTTTCTCAGTTCGTCATGATCCCGGCCTATGTCGGGTTCGCGCTGTGCCTGTACCCCACATTGAGAAAGGTAAATGAAACGCTCAGCCTGGGATTTCTCGGATTCAGGCTGATCGCCGCGACGTTCCATTTCATCGGCGTGATTCTCCTGCCCTTGTTCCTGGTGCTGGGTCAGGAATTCGCCCAAGCCGGCGCTTCGGGCGCGGCTCACCTTGAGACCCTGGGCGAACTGCTTCGGACCGCGCGCGACTTCGTCAACCATGTCGCGCTGATCATCTCGCTGGGTCTCGGGGATCTCTTGCTGTTCGGGATTCTGTACCGATCGAGGCTTGTCCCCCGCTGGCTGTCCGTCTGGGGCCTTGCCGGGGCCGGGTCGGCCATCCTGGCCAGCTTCTTGGTTCTGGTAGGTCTGACTGATGTCGTCACGCCCGTCTACCTGGCCATCAATGCGCCACTGGCTCTCCAAAGCCTGGTCCTGGCCATCTGGTTGATCGCAAAAGGCTTCGATACCAGGACATGGGCCGCGGCCCACGAACCCGAAGCCCAGCGCGGCTGACACGCCCCCGGCCGGTCGGCGCCGAGAACTCGGCGTAGGCCTTAAGCAGATACGCGGATCTTTCCGGTCGTGGTGCTCCTCGTGTTCGCGGTGGCCTGTGGTTCCGCCCGAGCGCTGGTCGCTGTCGACGAGTTCACCGGCCGCGCCCGTGAGGTCGCTGAACGGTGGCGGAGCTCGGCGGAAGTCCGCCGGCTCCAGAAAAGCGAACGGTGGACCTGCTGCACGGGCTCGTCCTTGCCGCAGGCGCGGCACTTCGTGCTGACACCTGGCTGACAGCCATTCTGAACCACCCGCAGGAGCGGCTTACGGCGGTTCGTGACAACAGCCGGTTCCGGACATTTGAATCGCCGGGCTGGAGCCCAACTCGCCCACCAGATCGCTATTGACTCGGTGAAGTCATCCTTGGTCCTGGCCCTGATCGGGCTCATTCGCCTGGGGATTCGGGCTTGGCGCCAGCGACGCAATGGGGTGCGGATCTCCATTCCAATGCCGTTGTTCACCCCAGTGGAGATCCAGGCCAAGGCCCACGACCTCATCGACGCCGGGCGGTGATCGGATTCCACACGGCTGGGGCCTCCTGCAATCCGCGGGACCTGGTCAGGTCACGTCGCGGCGCATGGGGGTCCATGGCGGTGCCGTCGGCCGCGACACGGGCAGGGCATCGATGAACTCGGCCACCCGGCCGATCCGGTCCTTCAGGAGGTAGCCGATGCCGCCGCGGCCGTCAGACAGGAGCTCGCCGGCGTACTCGCGCTCGACGTACTGCGACAGCTGCGCCAGCGCTTCGCCCGTTCGCCGGCGTCATCCGAAAGGGTGGTCGTCCCGGGGCAATGCATGCCGTGTCTGGCAGCCAGGACGGGATACGGCAGGTTTGCGCCAACGCCATGTCCCTGATCACTCGAAATCGACGCTGAAGACGATGAACACGCACAGGAGTACCGCTAGGCCAAGGACAGCGAAGATCGCCAGCATGACGGCGGTGACCACCAATCTGTCCTTCCACGGCCTCGATGTCACCGCCAGATGATCCCATGAGACGAGTTCGTCTGGATGCTCACACCGTGCGTGGCGTCCCTCACCGGCCCGCAATCACGAACCCGGTGAACCTTTCCGGTCACGGCGCTAGGCAGTCGAGGAGGTAGAGGGTCCGCATGATGCGATGGAGACGAGGAAAGCGGCGGACGCTGGAGTTGAATCCGCGTCGGTCCTCGCTATGCGCGGGAGCTCACGTAACGAATCACCCCACGACGCAGCCTCACCACCAGCCCCCAACCACCTCGACCCCTTCGCTCTCAAGGGCCTTGTGCCAAGCGGCATCACGCAGCAGCCGCGTCTCCCAAGCACGCAGCACACCGTCCGGCCCACTAACAGCGTCCTCATGGGACGGATGCAGGAACAACTCGCTGGTCCCCTCAGGAAGGTCGGCGAGCCGGCGGAGATAGCCGTCCCGCAGTCGCTTATAGGAACCGAGCTCATGCAAGGTCTGCCGGTTGGTGGCGATCGTCTGCGGGATGGCCACGCCCAGCGTGTCGGCGAGGGCGACGGCGTTCTCGTGCGCCGCCGCCAGTTCCGGCGGGAGCGGTCCGCCGAAGTACGGCCCGGCGTCGCGGGGCAGCCGGAAGGCCAGGCCGTGGTGCGCGCACCACTCCAGCGCCGGGGCCAGCCATGATCGGCCGTGCAGGCCGTACAAGGTGCCGGAGTGGGAGTCGGCGGCTACGGGCGTGAGGTCGCGGTCGTGCATCCAGCGCAACTGGGCGTCCGCTTCCCGGATGACGTCCTCGGTCTCGCCGCGGGCTCCGAGAGTGAAGGGGTCGTCGGTGAGGGTTCCGTCGGGGTCGGTGAGGCTGGCGGCGCCGTTGAGGGGGCGCCAGCGGGGGAGGCCGTGCTCGCTGGTGAGTGTGACGTGCAGGCGGGGGACGACGCCGAGGGCGCGGATCTGGTCGGCGGCTTGCTTGGCGACGGGTGTGACGGGGATGAGGGTTGTCGCGCTGACGTGGCCCTCGGCGAGCAGGGCGAGGATGACCTCGGTCGTTCCGGCCTCGCGGCCCAGGTCGTCGGCGGTGATGACGACGCGACGGGTCATCGGGTTTCCTTCACGTGGGGTTCGGGTGGAGGACGCGACGGGTCATCGGGGTTTCTTCACGCGGGGCTCGGGTGGATGACGCTGCGGGTCATCGGGTTTCCTTCACCTCGGGTTCGGGTGCGGGTTCGAGGGGAATGGAGATGAAACGGGCGGCGACCGCGCCGATCGTCGTCAGGACGAACGGGTAGACGCATAAGTAGACGCGGAACGCGAATCCCGGGTCCGTGCCGGGGTCGTCGCCGGAGTTGTAGCCGAAGAACACGCCGAGCGAGGTCAGGGCGAGGCCTGTCACGATGCCGTTGAGGCGGCCGAAGAAGCCGAACGCGGACAGGAAGAGGCCCTCGCGGTGCTCCCCGTTGTGGGCGGCGTCGGCGTCGAGCACGCGGGCGACGATGAGGTCGTTCGTCGCGAGCATTCCCGACCATCCGGCGCCGACGAGCGCGCCCGCGGCGACGGCCGTGATGAGGTCGGTGGCGAAGAACAGGGCGGCGAAGCTGATCGCGAGGATCGCGAAGGAGAGGCGCCAGGTCCACAGGGCGCCGCGGCGCGCTACGACGCGGGTCCAGACGACGAGGCCGAGTGCGGAGATGAGGATGACGATGCCCTGGAGGTAGAGGGCGTTGGCGACGGGGAGGCCGAGCGAGTAGCGGACGTAGAGCTGGATTCCGGCCAGGACGAGCGCCATGGCCACGCCGTAGCAGGCGCCGGTGAGGCCGACCTTCCAGAAGACCGGGTTGCGGATGATCGACCACAGGCTGGGCAGCAGCCTCTCCCGGGTGGAGTAGCGAGGGTTCTCGCGGGCGCTGAGCGCCATGAACACGATCACGACGACGGCGATGGCGCCGTAGATGATCGCGGTGATCTGGAAGCCTTCGGTGGACTCCTCGGTGCCGAACACCTGCGTCGTGAGCAACGGGGTGACCGCGAGCGAGATCACCAGTGCCACGAGCTGGAAGCCCTGGCGCAGGCTGTTGGCGACGGCCCGGTCGCGTTCGCGCGGGTAGAGCTCGGGGAGCAGGGCGCCGTAGTTGGCGTTGAGCATCGAGTCGAACGCCTCGCACAGGATCGCGAACACCGCGAACCACAGCACGAGGCCGAAACCCTCCAGCGAGGTCGGTGCGGAGAAGAACGCGATCATGCAGGCCGCGAGCAGCGGCGCGCCGACCACCAGCCAGGGCCGACGGCGGCCGAACCGGCTTCTGGTGCGGTCGGAGAGGTGGCCGAGCAGCGGGTTGTCGAGCGCGTCGATGACCGCGTAGATGACCATGACCACGCCGTACGCGCGCACGTCGAGCCCGAGGATGTCGACATAGAAGAAGATCATCGATCCCTTGATCATGTTGATCGGGATCGAGGTGCCGAACATTCCGATGGCGTAGCGCCAGGCGGGAGTCCGCTCCGGGGTGGGGGCCGTACCGGGCTCGGACACGCGATCATCCCCTTGTCCATGCCGACGGTCGGCGGAGAACACTGATTTTGTCCCACGGGGACAGGAGGGGAAAGGGGCCGAAATGGGGAGTTCGGCGGTGGTGTGCGGCGAGGGGCCTGACCTGGGGCGAGGACGGACTTCTGTCGCGCTCGCTGAAGGACGGGCGCATCGGGCTGCGGAATCGCGACGCCGTCTGGTTCCGCGACATCCGCATGGCTGAAGCATGACCCGCCCGGGTCGGCGGGCTTTGGGCCGAACGGTGGCGCGTTCGATCTCCGCGGCTATTCTGAAGCGGACCAGCCCTGAGTGAAGGAGCCCTTGCTCGTGAGCGGGCAGCCCTTCGCGCGACTGGCCGGCCACCGAGCCGTCGCCCGTGAGCAGCACCTGGCCGAGGCGCCGCGCCCGTAGGTGATCAGGGCATGCACGGCACACGGGGAAGGGGCTGTGGATGTTCAGCATCATCGTCGTGCCCGCGGGCTGTGCGGGGCCGGATGGGCACATCAGGCTGGCGCAGGGAGAGAGGCTGGTCTTCGGGCGGGCTCCGGCGGGGGCCGGCGCCCAGCTGATGATCGCTCATGGCGGGGTGTCCCGGGTCGCCGGAGAGGTCACGGCGACCGGCACGTTCTGGACGCTGAGCAATCTGAGCCGTCGCCAGACGTACGTGGTGGAGAACCCGGAGGGCGCGGGCGAGCACATCAAGATCGCGCCCGGACGGGTGGAGGCGCCGGTGCCGTTCGAGTTCTCCAGGGTGGTGCTGCCCGCAGGGGAGGAACTGGTCGGGTTCGACGTGTGGGCGCCGCGGCACGACTACCGCACCGTGGACGATCGTGAGCTGGCGGGTGCGCTGACCGCGCCGGCGTTCCCGCTGGACCGTGGCACGCGGTACTTCCTGGTTCTGGTGGCGCTGGGTGAGTCGCGGCTGCGGGGCGAACTGCACACGCCGCCGCCGACCGTGGAGCAGCTGGTGCAGCGCTTACGGCCCATATGGCCGGATGTGTCACGGACGTCCGTGCAGTGGAACATCGACTACCTGGCCGTCAAGTTACGGCTGAAACCGGCGCCGGAGACCGCGTACCGCGGCTCACGGGTGAACAGCAAGAAGGCGAGCCTCGTCTCGCTGGCCCTGCGGTTCGACCTGGTCAATGAGGACGACCTGGCGCTGCTGGACGGGGGCGCGTCGTGATCGGGCGGTCGGACGGGCTCTTCGCCGTCTCGGTCCCTTCCGGCTATCGGGTGGGCGACTGGGAGGTACGCCGGCCGCTGGCCACCGGCGCGTTCAGCAGCGTGTATCTCGCGCACCGGGTGGGAGCGTCGGACGACCTGCCCGCGGAGGCGGCGCTGAAGTTCCTGCCCACCGGCACGGGCACGCCACGCCAGCTGCGCCACTACCAGGACCTGGTACGCCGCGAGGTGGAGCTCCACCGCTCCGTCCACCGCCCGCGCCTGATCAGGATGTTCCAGACCCTGGTCGTCGACGACGCCGGACAGCCGGAGCTCGACGGCGCCACCGTCCTCGTACTGGAACGCGCGGAGAGTTCGCTGGACGCGCTGATCTCCGTCGTCTCGCTCGTCGCGCCCGCACCGGTGCCGGGCGCGCCGCTGGTGCTCGCGCAGGTCTGCGAGGGCCTGGCCGACCTGCACGCCGCCGGGTGGGTGCACGGCGATCTCAAGCCGGGCAACGTGCTGCTCATGGCCGACGGTTCGGTACGGCTCGGCGACTTCAACCTGGCCGCCGAGATGGAGGGCACACACGCGTACGCGCCCGCGTTCTCCACCCCTGACTACACCGCGCCGGAGCTGCTCTGGTCCGAGATCGGCGAGCGGGGCCAGGTCATCCGGCCCAGCGCGGACGTCTGGGCGTTCGGGATCATGGCCCATCTCCTCCTGACCGGTGCACACCCGTTTCCCGGCGGTACGCCGACCGCTCGCCGGGACGCCGTGCAGGCCTACGGCCGGGGCGCCGAGCGGATGCGGCTGTCCCCGGATCTTCCCGAGCCCTGGCGGCAGATCGTGCGCGACTGCCTGGCGCGTACCCACGAGGAGCGCGCGGCGCACCCGAGCGCGGCCCTGCTGCCCCGCGTGGCGGCGGCTGCCGCCTCGACCAGCCCGCGGCGGCGCCGGCGTCCGCCGCTCCTGGCGATCACCGCCGCCGCGCTGGTCATCGGCGCGCTCGCGGGCTTCGGCGCCGGGGGTCTGCGGGAGCCGCCGGGGGCGACCGGGTATTACCGCTGTCCGGCGAACAGCGCGTGCTTCTTCTCGGAGAAGGACGGCAAGGGTGAGATGTGCAGCTGGACTGAGGCCAGTAAGGATTGGGCGGCCGGGCCGGGGCGTTGTGAATGGGCGCTGACCCAGCCGATCAGGTCGGTTTTCAACAACGCGAACGAGCTGGACCCTTACCACGCCCTGGCCTTTTTCATGGAGCGCGACCATCAGCGCCGTAAAGGCTGTACCTCTGTTCACGCGCAGGGCAATCTCGCCGGGACCTACATGGCGCGTTCTCACCAGTGGCTCGCCCGCTGCTGACCGTCCTCTGATGTGCGAGGTTCCCCGCGGGAGGTGATCCCCGCAGTATTTCGCTGTGCCGCAAAACGCGGCACCGCGAAACCAAAGGGGGAGCATGCCCAATCCCAGACAACTTCTGCCGGGGCTCACTCTGCTTCTGCCGCTCGCCGTCGCCCCGCCGGCGGCCGCCGCTCCCGACCCGCATGTGCGGGTCCTGCAGATGAATCTGTGCAACAGCGGCCATGCGGCGTGCTGGGCCGACAAACCGAAGGCGCCCAATCAGGACCCGGCGAAAGAGACGATCAACCAAGCGGTCATCAAGATCAATGACCTCGCGACCAAGCCGCACGCGATCACGCTCAACGAGATCTGCAGCGACGACCTGAACGGGCTCAAGGAGCGGATCGGCTTCCAGGGGGACTCCTTCTTCCAGGTCTACAAAGGAGACAAGCCTTATGAGTGCGGGGGCGGCCGCAACGGTGGCGGGATCTACGGCTCGGCCATTCTGACGCGGGAGCCGCTGCGCAAGCCGTACTCGACCTACCGGTTCGAGAAGCTGTTCGCCGCTCAATACACCGGCTCTGATGAGCAACGTGTCATGGGCTGCCGGAAAATGCCCTGGGGCACCGTGTGCACCGCGCACACCAATCAGCTGAAAAAGGGCGCCGAGTACATCCATCGGCTGAAGGTCACCGGCGAGCAATGTGTGGAGCTGATGACAGAGGCCGTCGCATTCGCCGACGGCGCCCCGCTCATTGTGGCCGGGGACCTCAACCTGGAGTGGAACGCCCTCGCGGAGCAGGAAAAGCTCAGGGAATGCGCGGTGGGACACACACGCAGGAGCGATGGCGGAAAACAGCACGTCATCACCACGAAAACCTTCGTCGAGACCGGGGTCTCCGACATGAGTGACTGGACAGATCACCCCACCTTCTGGGCGAAACTCAAATAAGGAGAGAACATGTCGCTGACCAAGGCCTCGATGATCGCAGGCGTCGCCGCGTTCCTGGTCTTCATTCCCGTCACCGCGCAGGCGGCCGCCACGGCGGCGCCCCCGAGCAACTGCAGGGACGAGGGGGTGGCCTGCTTCTACACCAAGAAAGACTTCAAGGGACAGATCTGCACCTGGGAATTCGCCGACCCTGACACTTTCAAAGGCGACATCGACTGCGACTGGATGAGGAACGGAACGGCTCCGAAATCGATCTACAACAACGGCACCAGCGCCGACGGATCGACCGGCATCGCCTATTACCGCAAGACGAACTACGGCGGTGGCCGGATCGGATGCACGAAGAACAAGTCGGGCGGCAACGTCAGCATGGGCGTGCCCCGCTCGGTGCAGTGGGTCTGGAACAAGTGCGGATGAGGTTCAAAGGCGGCGGGGCGGGGTGTGGATGTCGAACGGCAGGTGCCGCTGGGCCAGGACCGAGTGCGGCGGGGTGTCCGCGGTGATCAGCCCGAGGCGCTCGAACACGGGGAACCTGGCCGAGAGCGCCGTCAGGTATCGGGGGCGCATGACCGGGTGCCAGATGCTGTACACACCGACCCCGCCGTCCCGGCGCCGATACCAGCCGTCCATGGGGTGGGTCAGCCGTTCGAGCCAGTCCGGTTCGCCGGCGAAGCCGTCCAGGGAAGCGGGTGGTTCGGGCAGTTCCTCGGCCTCGCAGCTCGCGTCGCCGGCGTCGAGGCGCCAGTGGGCGGGGCTGGCGACCCAGTCGGCGCCGATGCGGATGCGGTCGCGGCGCCACGGCATGCCCCACACGTGCTGGGGGATCAGGACCACGGGGTGGTCGAGGCTGGTGCCGAAGAACCAGACGCCCGGCCGGCCGTTCGCGGTGACGTAGGCGCGGTAGTTGATCTGGCCGCAGTCGATGCCGACCTGCGGGAGGAACCGGAAGTGGAAGTCGCGGTCCCGGAACGCCACGGCCGAGACCAGGCTGCCGGGGCCGTCGGCGAAGTCCAGCGTCATCGGGGTGAAGCCGTTGGGCAGGTGGCGTGCCAGGGCGTCGGTGTCCACCCGGTAGCTGATGATGGCGAAGTCGTCCAGGTCGGTCTGCGCGTGGAACCAGCGGGGACGTGGCCGCGCTGTGCCGGCGAAGCTCATGAACCCGAACATTACGGAACCCGGGGCCCTCTGGCGGACAGTTATCAGTGTGGAGCCTTCGCTGCGCGCCCGTCTCCGGGCGGGTGATCATGACGCTTTCTCGGTGCTTTTCGATGAGTTCGCCCAGCAGGTCTACGCGCACGCGTACCGGCTGACCGGCGACTGGTCGACGGCCGAGGACGTGACGGCGGCGACGTTCGGGCAGGCGTGGCGCTCCCGCCACAAGATCGAGACGGACGGCGGGACGCTGCGCCCCTGGCTGCTGGGCATCGCGACCAACCTGGCGCGCGCCGCGCGGCGCGGTGAGCGCCGCCGGCGCGCGCTGGCCGACCGCCTGCCGCCCGGCGCGCTGGTGCCGGACTTCGCGGACCAGGTCGCCGACCGCGCCGCCGCCGCGGCCCAGATCCACGCGGTACGGCAGGCGTTCGACCGGCTCCGCCGCCCCGAGCAGGACGTGGTGGCGTTGTGTATCTGGGCCGGTCTGGACTACGAGCAGGCCGCCCAGGCGCTGGGCATCCCCGTCGGCACGGTCAAGTCCCGGCTGTCCCGGGCCCGCGCCCGCCTGGCCAGGGAACTGATCAAGCCCGAGCAGCAGGTAACAGATGACCGCGCGACCGGCGCGGCCGCGGCCGGACGGGAGGACGACAGGTGAACGACCACCACGAACTGACCCGCCTGCTGTCACCCGCGCCCCAGGCCAGCCTGGACCCCGGCCGTCTCCAGCTGCTCAAGGAGCGCGTCATGACCGACCTCGCCACCCCGCCCCGCCGCAGAACCCCGCTCGTCCTGGCCGCCGCGGCCCTGGGCCTGGCGGCCGCCACCGCGGCGGTCCTGCTCAACACCGGCCCGGCCTACGCGGTGACCGACAACCCCGACGGCACGATCACCGTCAAGATCTACCAGGCCGAGAACCCGAAGGGCCTGCAGGCCGAACTCCGGGCCCGCGGCCTCAACGCGGTCGTCGACTTCATCCCCGAGGGCAAGAGATGCTCACCCCAGCCCCGCTCGACAACCTGGGTGGAAGGGGTACGGCTGGCCGCCCCGCAGACCGGCGAGGAGGAGAGCGGCGGCGCGGGCTTCCGCCTCGACCCGTCCAAGGTGGGACCGGGCCAGACCGCCGTCCTGGAGTTCATGGTCCGCGGCTCGTTCATGAGCATGGAGGCGGGAATCAGCGACCGCGTCTCGGCCGGCCCGGTCACCGCATGCACCCTCGTCGGCTAGCTCCCGCGTCAGCGCAGCGAGGTGTGCAGCATCTCGCCGACCTTCCGGTAGCCCACTCGCGCGTACACCCGGCCGGCCGCGTCGTCGGCCGGGGTGAGGAACGCCGTCGGCGCGCCCGCCCTGGTCAGCAGGGCCGTGACGGCGCCGGCGATGCCACGGCGCCGGTGCGAGGTGGCCACCGCGATCCCGGCGACCTCGGCCACTCCCTCGTGGGGACCGCCGATCTGGCCGGCGCCGACGACCGTGCCGCTCGTGGTGTCGGTGGCGATCGCGACCAGGCCGCCCCGGCCGAGGATGCGCCGCATGCGGGCGACGTCGTTCTCGGTGGCGTCGGGGGCGTCGAAGGCGGTGTTCATGACCCGGGCGGCCTGCCAGAGGTCGTCGTCGGCGGTGACCAGCGCCACCTCTATCGTGGGGGCCACAGGGGCGTCCACCACGGAGTCGGGTGTGCACACCAGAAGGGGGTAGCGCCCCTCGGGCTCGAACCCGGCCGCCAGCACCGCGGCCTCCACCTTGGGCGCGGCCTGCGGCACGTACTCCAGCCGCGGCACGCGGGCGTGCTCGTGGAAGAGCTCGATCAGCGCGCCGACCTCGGCCGCGGTGGGCGCGACGTCGTCGTCGGGGATGGCGTAGTTGAACGGCAGCGCGTCGTCGTGCTCGTCGAAGCGCACCGTGAACGGCCCGGCCCGGCGAGCCCCGTCCCCGGCGGCCGACCTGAGATAGGCGTGGACGGCGGCGTCAAACACGTAGTTACCTCCCGGTGCGCGAACGACCGCCACAAGCTAGGACTCCAACCCCGCCTGAGGCAACCGAATTTCAGTCGCGTCCGGTCCACGCGGGGTGCCGAGGTACGCGGTGGCCGCAGCGGTGAGGTGGCACTAATGTCGTCTGCGTGTTGCCCCTCGCCGCCGCGGACCCCGGTCAGATCGACGTCTACTCGCTGAGCGGAGTGCTCGGCCGGGGTGGTCAGGGATCGGTGTACCTGGGGGAGGACGACGCCGGGGTCAAGGTAGCCGTGAAGGTGCTTCACTCCCAGGTGGCCGACGAGGACGCGCATCGCAGGTTCCTGCGGGAGGCGGAGGCGGCGCGGCGGGTGGCGCCGTTCTGTACCGCTCGGGTGCTGGATGTGGGGGTCTCTGACGGCCGGCCGTACATTGTGAGCGAGCACATCACGGGGCCGTCGCTGGAGCGGATGGTCAAGGGCGACGGCGCGCGGTTCGGGAGCGGGCTGGAACGGCTGGCCGTCGCCACTCTCACCGCGCTGGCCGCGATCCACCGGGCCGGGGTGGTGCACCGCGACTTCAAGCCGGGCAACGTGATCATGGGTGCCGAGGGGCCGGTGGTCATCGACTTCGGGATCGCGCGGGCGCTCGACCAGACGGCCACGAGCAGCGTGATGGGGACGCCGGCGTTCATGGCGCCGGAGCAGTTCGCGGGCGGGGTGTCCGGGCCTGCGGTCGACCTGTTCAGCTGGGCCAGCACGATGGTGTTCGCGGCCACGGGCGCGCAGGCGTTCAAGGGCGACACGATGCCGTCCCTCATGCACGCCATCCTGACCGCGGAACCTGATCTGTCCGGCGTTCCCCACGATCTCCGGCCGTTGCTGCAGGCGTGCCTGAACAAGGACCCGGCCCAGCGGCCCACCGCCGACGGACTGCTGGCCACGCTCACCGGGGCGCCCTCGGGACCGCAGGCCATGCCCACGGTGCCGATTTCCGGGCCTCAAGGGGCGCCTGTCCAGGGGACGATCCGGATGGAGGCCGGGCCGCCGCTACGGCGGCAGCCTCCGGCGCCTGTGGCCGGGGGCGGGCGCTCGGCGGCCGGCGTCGTTCACCGGATCGCCGCGGTGACCGCGCTGATCTGCGGCGCGGTGGTCGCGCTCAGCCTGTTCGGCCAGACCATCGAGACCGTGGCGAACTGGATCGACGACGACTACGAGACGTTCCTGGGCATGACCTCATGGCTCATGATCACCGTGGTGTCGCTGCTCCTCTACATCCCGGCCTACACCGTCGCGGCCTGGCGTCACAGCGTGGCCGCGGCGATCTGCATGGCGATGACAGTGCCACCGGCGCTGGTGTTCATCTTCTGGGGGCTCGCCCTGGGGGACAACGACCTGCCCGCCTTCCTGCTGGCGGTCGTGCCCGGGGTGCTGATCGGGCTGATGATCTCGGTGTCGGCGCTCCTGCTGTGGCGGTTCAGCCTGGTGGCCGCGCTGCTCGGTGTGGCCGCCGGCGGCCTGGTGGCCGTCGAGGCCCTCGGCTTCCTCGTCGTCCGCCTGCCCGGCTCGCTCCCGGACCTCTTCTACGACCTGGTTCAGCTGGAGTCGATGGCCACGAGCGTGACGCTGGGCGCATGGGCCCTGGTCACGCCCGCCCTGCTGGTGCTGCGGGCGGGAAGGGCCGCGGCGCCGAAGGTCGCCGCCTAGCCTTTACGGCCTGCGCCACCACCATCCCCGCCGCGGCCAGCACCCAGAGCCCGATGGCCAGCCGCCCGAGCGCCTCCGTGGTGTAGGCGCCGGTCCGCGGCCGGGCCAGCCGGAGTTCGGCCAGCACGCCGGTGAGGCCGCCGATCATCATGAGCGCGCTCCCGATGACGGCGGGCACCGCGACCAGCCGGCTCCATCGCCACTGCGGCAGCGCGGTGGCGAGCAGTACCAGCGCGGTCAGCACGGACGACAACGACACCAGCACCATCACGTCGAACCCCGCCATCTCCCTGAACGCCGCCCGCGTCGCCCCCGGCAGCGACGGCAGCGCGAAGACCACCGACAGCGGGATGTGCAGCAGCCCCACCAGCGCCGCCACCATGGACACGTGGTGCACCGCCACGCAGAGCAGGCACACCACGACCGAGAAGGCGATCGCCCTGGGCATGTCCAGCCGGTACGGCTCCGCCGACGCGCTGTAGTCCAGGGTGGCCAGGGCGAACAGCACGCTGTAGTAGAGCAGCGGCACGACGGCCACCAGCGCGAACACCGCCCCGGCCAGACTCGTCATCCCCGGCGCCTCGGCCACCGGAGCGGCGGCGTGACGCCGGGGATCGGCGACGGTGGGCCGGGCCGGGGGAGCCGGGGCAGTCGGCCGGCCCTGAGCCACCGGAACCGCGATGGTGGGATGGGACGGTGCCGGAGCGGCGTCGGCCGGGCGGGCCGGCTTGGGGAGCGCCGTCATCGTGCCCAGGGCGGTGGCCGCGGTGGGCCGCCGGGAGGGTTCCTTGGCCAGGCACGCCTGCAGCAACGGCCGGAGGTCGTGGGGGACGCCGGACAGGTCCGGTTCGGTGGTCAGGATCGCGTGCATCAGCGCGGGCATCGTCTCGCCACGGAACGGGTAGCGGCCGGTGGCCGCGTACACCATCGTGGCGGCCCAGCTGAACAGGTCGGCCGCCCCCGTGAGCCCGTGGCCGCCGAACTGCTCCGGCGCCATGAACGCGGGCGTGCCCATCACGCCGCTGGTGGCCGTCTGGTCGAGCGCCCTGGCGATGCCGAAGTCGATGACGACCGGCCCTTCCTGGCCCATGATCACGTTGCTGGGCTTGAAGTCGCGGTGCACGATCCCGGCGCGGTGGATGGCGTCCAGGGCGGTGAGGGTGGCCACGCCCAGCCGCTGGAGTCCGCCTCCGGTCCGGGGGCCGTCGCGGCGGACGAGGGCGTCGAGGGAGGGGCCGGGCACATACTCGCTGACGATGTACGGCCGCGCCGCCACACCGACGTCGAGGACCCGGGCCGTACAGAACGGCGCCACCCGCCGGGCCGCCTCGGCCTCGCGCCGGAAGCGCCGCCGGGCGTCGTCGTCGCGGGCGATCTGGCCGAGCAGCACCTTGATGGCCACGTGCGTGCCGTCGGGAGCGCGTCCCAGGTAGACGGTGCCCTGACCGCCTTCGCCGAGAACCTCGATCGCCGCATACTGCCCGAACTGTCCGAACGGTTCGCCCACCCGCATGACCTTAGAGCCCCTCGAACCGCCAGATCCACCCGATGTGCCGCAAGCCCAGGCGCTCGGCCACCCGCTGCGACGAACGGTTCTCGGCGGTGGTGCTGTAGAACAGGCGCGGGCAGTCGGCGGCCAGCAGGTCCGCCCAGACGGCGGTGGTGGCGGCGGCGTAGCCACGGCCGCGGAAGCCGGGCGCGGTCCAGGTGCCGGCTTCCGCCCCGGCGGCCGTCCGGTGCGGCGTGTGGCAGATGGAGACCACCTGCCCGGCCGAGACGACCATCGCCCACGGCGCTCCCTGCCCGCCGCCGACGAGGTCCGCCCATTCCTCCGGCTCCCAGTTGGCCGGGCGCAGGGCGCGGACGAGGGCGGCGTCGGCCGGGCGGTCGGAGCGGAGCACGTCCACGTGCACGCCGGCGCGTACGGGCGGGGAGACCAGGTAGCAGGGGCCGCCGGACACCCTCGCGCCGGGCGCGAGCGCGGGCGGGCGGCCGTGAGGCGGTGGCGGGCCGTCGGCGACCCTCTTCAGCAGCGGCTCCGCCACCTCGTCCGGCACGGTCTCGGCCACCGCCGCCGCCATCGTGCCGTCCGGCGTGACGGCGACGGCCAGGTCCTCGCCTCCGCCCCGGATGCGGTCCCGGTCGTCGATGTCCCAGCACACCCGCATCTCCTGGCGGAGCAGTTCCAGATCCTCCATGATCTTCGATGGTAGGGCGGTTCAGGCCCTGCGCAGACCGGCGTACTGCAGAGCGGTGAAACCAGCGACCGCGGCGGCCTGGGCGATCACCAGCGCGGTGCCGAGAGCGGTCAGCGGGAACCAGCCGGCGATCAGCGCTTCGACGCTGGCCAGCACCCAGAGGACGTTGACCGCCATCACGACCCCGACGGCGGCCTTGCTGATCACGGGCCGGGCGCCGAGGACGAGCAGGGCGGCGCCGAAGGCGGACAGGAAGACGCCGATCGGGTAGAGGAGCGCCGCGGGCAGGCCGAACATCCCGCCGAAGACGGCGGCGGCGCCCAGGTAGAGCAGGCCGTTGGCGCCGGTCCCGATCGCGTCGAGGCGGAGCGCGAAGCGCAGCAGCTTGGCGTCGGTGGTGGTGACGGCGGGGGCGGTGGTGGTGACCATGTCGCGGTCCTTTCGAGGTCGTGTTTCCTTCTGAGGAAGAAATTACGGACCAGGGCGGGGCCGGCGAATCTGTCATCGTGACGGTAGACGGCGACGGCCGCCCCGGAAGGGGCGGCCGCCGCACGGTTCAGCAGGTCACATCTGCTCCGCGGGTTACTTCTGCGGAGGCATGCTCGGCACCGAGACGGTCACACCGCCGACGGAGCCCCACACCGACCACGCCTGGATGACGAAGTCGCCGCCGACGCGCAGCGGGCCGAGCTCGCGGCGGCCGCTGGCGCGCAGCACGTCGCGGAAGAGCAGCCGGGTCTGGTCCTTGTTCCAGATCTCGAACCAGACGCCCGCCTCGCGCCCGGGGGTGCCGGTCTCGAAGTCGAAACCGGCCAGGTCGAGCTGGACCCACTGGTCGGCGGTGCCTGCGAAGGTGATCCGCTGCTCCTGGCCGATCCGCTTGAGGTGGACGAACTTGCCGGGGCCGTCGATGTTGACCCTGCCCAGATCGGTCACCGAGTTGAGCAGGACGCGGGCGGCCAGCAGGCCGTCGGCGGCGATCGGGGCGACCTCGACCTCGTAGGTGCCCGCGGTCGTCAGCGTGGGCACGGCCAGGCGGTAGATCGGCTGAACCTGCGGGTGGCCGCCCTGGTACTGGGCGACGACCTGGCCGGACGGGTCGCGGACGATCAGCTTGCTGTGGAAGCCGATCCGCTCGCCCGCGCTGCCGGGCAGGTAGATGCCGACGGTGAGGTTGTCACCGACCTGGCCGGTGAAGGTGAAGCAGTTGCCGACCCCGGGGGCGGGGCTGTTGACGTCGAGCTCGGCGCCGTCGACTGCCAGCGCACCCGAAGGCTGGCAGGCGACGGCCGCGCTTGGCGCGGCGGTGGGGGTCTCGGCGTGTGCCATGGTGCCGGAGCCCAGGATCGTCAGCGTCGCTGCGACGGCGGCGACTCCGGCACGACCGAGCCTTCTCGTGTGCATCAAGCGTCCTCCTGCGTGCTTTTCGTGGCCCACGGTGGTGCGGGCCACCGCTTCATGATCAAGATCAAGCTTGACTCACGATTCGCCAACAATCAAGAAACTTTCCTAAAGATTCTGGCGTCGCAGCGGGTAACGGCGGGTGATCCCGCAGCTTGGGGCAGGTTCGGGCGACAAGCTCAGGGCCGCGGAGTCCTGGTCGAAAAGCACGGGAACGGCACCGTCCCAAGGAACGGTGCCGTTTCGGCGGGGTGGTTAGTGGAGGGGGCGCGGGAGGCGGATGGTGATGAGGTGGCTCTTGACGCCGGAGTCGATCAGCCGGCCGTCCTCGCCGAACGTGCCGAGACCGAAGTCGTTGTCGTTGGCGATCACGAGGGTCCTGGGGTCGAGCAGGGTCACGCCCTCGATCTTGCCGGGCAGGCCGGGGATGGCAGCCAGGTCGACGGCGAGCTCCTTCTTGGCCGGCTTCACCGAGGCGGGCAGCGCCGACTCCAGCGACGGCCTCGTGGCCGGGTCGTCGTGCGGGCCGCCCGCGAGGTCGGTGGCGCGGCGCAGGTCCACGGTGTAGAGGCGGGCGACGGCGTCGGTACGCTCCTGCAGCAGCAGGCGCCCTGGCGACAGCACGGTGAGCGCGGAGATCTTCATGTCGCCCTGCTCGGCCTTGGGGTCGAAGGTGGCGACGTTCTCCATGGTGTGCGCCCACTCGCCGGTCGGCCGGCCGGTACGCAGGTCGACGCGCAGGACGCGGGCGGTGTGGGAGGCCTTGCCGGTCTTCTTGTCCGGGTTGGCCAGCGGGCTCTGCACGGCCACGTAGAGCGCGTTCTCACGGCGCGACACGTCGACGGCCTCGAAGCCGCGGTTCTGCTGCCGGGTGGCGAACACGGCGGGCAGCGTCTCCTTGACCGGGTACTTCGCGCCCTTCAGCCCGAGGCCCTTCGGCACGTAACGGGTCAGGATGCGTCCGTCCGAGCCGACGTGCACCAGCGAGGGAGCGTACTCGTCGACCAGCCAGAAGCCGCCGCGCCCGTCGGGCACGATGTCCTCGGTGTCCAGGCCGCCCGGGTCGTAGGCGAGTTCCTCCTGCCCGTCCCAGCCGTAGGGCACCTCGTCGTGGCCGGACTGGTTGGACAGGCCGGTGATCGGGGTGCCGTCGGCGTTCTTGATCGTGATCGTCCTGGTGATCGCGGCCTTGCCGTTCTTCACGGACACGCGCACGATGGCCGGCGCGAACTCGGGCACCGGGAACGTGCGCCGCTTCTCCCCGTTGACCTTCGGCTCGCCGTTGGGCCCGCGGTCGGTCACCATCCAGTAGTCGCCGCGCCGGCCGGCCGGGTAAAGGCCGCTGCCGATCCCGCCCAGCTTGACCCCGCGGTCGTCCTGGACGAGGCCCTTCTCGAAGTCGGCCAGGGCGGGGGCGGGCAGGACGACATCCGAGGTGATCTTGGGCCGCGGCGCCGCTTCGGCGGGGGCGGCCGCGACGGTGGTGAGGGCGGCCGCGGCAGCCAGCCCGGCGATCAATGAACGGGACACGACGCTTCCTAACGATCAAAAGTGTGGCAATGGCACACGGAAGCTAGCGATGCCCGGCGTCCAACCGCTGAAGCGCGGATGAACGACCGCTGACGCGCGCGAGAGCAACACCGGTCGATCACACGCGAACTCCTTCAATGTTGAACCGCTTTCCGTCCCCGCCCGTTGTGCACGATGAGAGGAGCGGTCTCATGGTCGAGGTCATCGGCGCGGGCATGGGGCGGACCGGCACCTACTCCCTGCGCCTGGCGCTGGAGACGCTCGGGTACCGGCCCTGCCACCACATGTCGTCCCTGGGCGAGCGCGAGGAACTGATCCCGAGGTGGGAGGCGGCCGTGCGGGGTGAGGCGGTCGACTGGCCGGACCTCCTGACCGGCTTCCGCGCCGCCTGCGACTGGCCGGCCTGCTCGTTCTGGCGGGAGCTCGCGGAGGCGTTCCCGAAGGCGAAGATCGTGCTGACCGTTCGCGACCCCGCCCGCTGGTACGCCAGCGCGCACCGCACCATCTACCACTTCATGGCCCGCAAGCCGGGGATGCGCGGCCTGGTCATGCGGCTGGAGGACACGTTCTACCCGTCGCTGGCCAGACGCCGCGCGCTGGCCCAGCGGCTGATCTGGCAGGACACCTTCGGCGGCCGGTTCGGCGAGCCGGAGCACGCCATGGAGGTGTTCCGCCGGCACAACGACGCGGTTCTGGCCGAGGTGCCCGCCGACCGGCTGCTGGTCTTCGACGTGCGCGAGGGCTGGGCGCCGCTCTGCGACTTCCTGGGTACGGCGGTGCCCACCCTCCCGTTCCCGCACGTCAACCAGGCCGAGTCGTTCATCAGGACAGCCGCCCTACGCCGCCGCAAGGTCCTGACCCTGCGCAGGGTCGCACCGGAGGACGGCTCGGCGATCAGGTGAGGAAACGCCGCCGCGCGGGGGTGAAGCGGCGATCGGGTGAGGAGGGCTGGCGTGCGGTCGGCGATGCGGCGACCGGGTGAGGAAGCGTCGGCGCGCGGGGGGTGGGGTGAAGTGGCGTCAGGTGAGGAAGGTCAGGGCGTCGAGGGCGAAGCGGCGGTCGGTGAAGGTGGCGCTGTGGCTTTTGCCTGGGTAGACGATGAGGCGGGCGCCGGGGATGCCCTCCGCAGTCCGCCTGGCGAGTTCCAGCGGGTAGACCACGTCGTTCTCGCCGTGGATGAGCAGGGTGGGCGCCTTGATGTCGGCCAGCCGACCCAGCAGGTCGAAGCCGTCCTCGGCGTTGAGCATGGTGGCGGCGTCGGAGTGGTCGGCCGAGCCGTCGGACAGCCACAGGAGGCCGGACAGGAGCCGGCGGGCGAGCGGTGACGGGGTGACGAGTTCGGCCAGGGCCGGGCTGGGGCGTCTGCCCTGGCGGGCCCGGTCGACGTAGGCCCGCTGGGTGCGCTTGCCGATCGGGCCCAGCCTGCCTGCCGTACCTGCGAGGACGAGGCGTTCGACCAGGTCGGGGCGGTCGGCGGCGAGTTGTTGCGCGACCGATCCGCCCGTGGAGACGCCGAGCACCCGGGCGGGGCCGTCGAAGCCGCCGGCGTAGACGGCGGCGAGTTCGGCCATGGTCGTGTCGGGGGCCAGCCCCGGCGGGCGGTTGAGCAGGTGGACGGTGAAGCGCTCGGTGAACGGCTTGAGCATCCGCATCGCCGACCAGCGGGCGAGCCCGGTGGGGTTGGCGGCCTGAGGCGTGAACAGCAGCACGACCAGGGGCGGGCCCTGGCCCACGGTGATGCGCGGCAGGTCGGCCCTCATCGTGGTTCCCTCCGTATGAACGATCTGGTTTTTTGTTCATAGTAACGCGCGGAGAAACGGATGACCGGATGTTGATATTTCGGGTCATTTCATGGCAAGGCGGGCAATATGATCACGCGCAGCAAAACCCCACACCCCGGAGATCACATGCTGCGCAAGCCCTGGTTATCCGCTGTCATGGCGATGGCCGTCGCGATCATGAGTGCTCCGGCGGCCCCCGCACAGGCCGCCGCCGAGCCCAAGACCGTGACCGTGCAGGCCTCCGCCGACACCTACGTCAGCGAGACCAGTCCCACGGCGGACCACGCGGACTTCACCTGGATGTCGGCCTTCAACGGAGCCGGCAACGAGCGCTTCGGCCTGGTGCGCTTCAACGTCACCGGCGTACCGGAAGGCGCCGAGGTCAAGGCGACGCTGGAGATCCACTCCGTGCGCACCACCGACACCGCGCTGGCCGTGCGCAAGACCACGTCCGCATGGGACGAGCACGTTCTGTACACCAACCGGCCCACGCTCGGCGCCACCGTCGGCGCCAAGACCGGTTTCACCGCCGGCCAGCAGGCCAAGATCGACCTGTCCGGCGCGGTGACCGGCGACGGCACGTACGCCTTCGCGCTGACCAGCACCGGCGGCGTCCAGGGCGTCTTCCACTCCTCGCGCGCCACCGCCACCGGCGCCGTCCCGCCGCGCCTGGTCATCACCTACTCCGCGGCCGAGAAGCCGCCGGTGCCCGCCGGACCGCTGCCGTTCGACCTGCCGTCGATCAGCACGCTGCGGGCCTCGGAGAAGAAGGTGTTCGCGCACTACTTCACGCCGTACCCGATCTCGCTGGACAACAAGGCGGGCGCCGAGGACTACTACGCCCGCAACTACCTCAACCCGGCCGGCGAGAGCGGCAAGCACGCCGCGTACGGCGGGCTCCTGCGCGACCGCCCCCTGCCCAGAGCGCCCAAGACCGGCGACTGGCAGCTGGCCGACATGGAGAGCGAGATCCGCCTGGCCAGAACGGCCGGGCTCGACGGCTTCACCGTCGACATCCTCTCGCTGACCAGCCAGCACTGGACCCGGCTCAAGCTGCTCGTCCAGGCCGCCAAGAACGTCGACCCCGGCTTCAAGATCGTCCTGATGCCGGACATGAACGGGCTCAAGGGCGTCACCCCCACCCAGCTCGCCGCGTCCATGGCCGAACTCGCCCAGAACTCCACCGTCTACCGACTGGCCGACAAGCGCCTGGTCGTCTCGCCGTTCAAGGCGGAGAACCAGCCGGTCTCGTGGTGGAAGGAGTTCATGGACGTCATGCAGTCCAAGCACGGCGTCAAGGTGGCGTTCGTGCCCGTCTTCCTGAACTTCTCCACCCACGCCAAGGCGTACGCGCCCATCAGCTACGGCTTCTCCAACTGGGGCAACCGCAGCCCCGCGCAGCAGGCGGGCATCGCCTCCAACATCAACCTCGCCCACGACCTGGGCAAGATCTGGATGCAGCCGGTCTCCGTCCAGGACGAGCGGCCCAACCAGGGCGTCTACGACGAGGCCAACAACACCGAGAACCTCCGCCTGACCTGGGACAAGTCCATCACCGGCGGGGCCGACTGGGTGCAGCTCACCACCTGGAACGACTTCTCCGAAGGCACCCAGTTCACGCCGTCCACGCACAACGGCGGCGCGTACCTGGACCTCACGTCCTACTACCTGACCAAGTTCAAGACCGGCAAGACGCCGCCGATCGTGCGTGACACCGTCTACCTCACGCACCGCCTGCAGAAGGCGGCGCAGCGGCCGTCGGGCGGCGCGCAGACCAAGTTCATGGTCCCGAGGGGCGGCACCAGCACCCCGCGCGACACCGTCGAGGTCCTCGCCTTCCTGACCGGGGCCGCGACCGTCCAGGCCGCCATCGGCGGGACGGCCAAGAAGGCCGACGTCGCCGCCGGGATCACCGCCACAACCTTCCCGCTGGTGTACGGCAAGCACAGCGCCTCGATCGTGCGGGCAGGGAAGACCACCGCCAAGGTCGTCTCCCCGTTCGAGGTCAAGGCCAGTCTGCCCAACCAGGACCTGCAGTACGTGGCCGCCACCAGCGGCCGCCAGTCCTGACCGACACCTGAAAGGCCCGGACCACCAAGCGGCGGTCCGGGCCTGTCGCGGTACGTGCACAACCGGCCAGTACGCGCACAACCGGCCGGCAGGTGCACGCGCCCCGGTACGCGCACGCGCCCCGGTCTGCGCACGCGCCCCGGTCTGCGCACGCGCCCCGGTCTGCGCACGCGCCCCGGTCTGCGCACGCGCCCCGGTCTGCGCACGCGCACCGGTGTGTCACGGGCGGCGCTGGGTGATCACCGCGAGCACCGCCGCCCCCGCCATGAGCACCGCGCCGGCCGCCGCGACCGTGGTGAGCCCGCCGATGAACGCCTCCTTCGCCGCCCCCAGCACCTGCCCGGCCAGCGGCGCCCCCAGCCCGTCGGCCGTCGCGACCGCGGTGGCCAGGCTCTCGCGCACCCCATCGGCCGCCGCCGCGGGCACGTCGTCCAGGGCGGACGATCCGGTCATGGCGCCCCGGTAGGCCGCGGTCCCGACACTGCCCAGGATGGCGATGCCCAGCGCGAGGCCGAGTTCGCCGCTGGTCTCGCCGAGCGCCGAGGCCGCCCCCGCCTTCTCCGGCGGCGCCGCCCCCACGACCAGGTCGGTGCTGAGCGCGGTCACCGGCCCCGAGCCCGCGTAGAGCAGGAAGAAGGCGGCCAGCAGCAACAGCGGCGTCGCCGCCGTCACCTGCGTCATCAGCGCGAACCCCACCGCCGACAGCACGAGCGACCCGGCCAGCACGTGCCCGGCCGGAATCCGCCTGGCCAGCAGCGGCGCGGCCATGGAGGTCACGATCAGCCCGATCGCCGGAGCCAGCAGCCACAGGCCCGCCCGCATGGGCGGCAGTCCGGCGACCAGCTGCAGGTACTGCGTGACGAACAGGTAGACGGCGCCCAGCGTGGACATGCTGATCAGCATGATGAGCAGGGCGCCGCGGAAGGCCCGGTTGCCGAACAACTTCAGGTCGAGCAGGGGCTCGGCCAGCCGCCGCTGCCTGCGCACGAAGGCCGCTCCCGCCGCGAGCCCGGCCGCCAGGGCGATCAGGGGGAGGGGACGCGGGCCGTACACGGGAAGCTCCTTGATCGCGAAGGTGATCGGGAGCAGGGTCGCCAGCGACAGCAGGACGCTCGGCAGGTCCAGCCGGCCGGCGCCGGG
Source organism: Nonomuraea endophytica (assembly GCF_014203235.1). GTDB lineage: Bacteria > Actinomycetota > Actinomycetes > Streptosporangiales > Streptosporangiaceae > Nonomuraea > Nonomuraea endophytica. Next base: position 141,128 of record NZ_JACHIN010000019.1, read on the forward strand.
GTCGCGGAACTCCGGCAGCAGGAACGGCGCCGCCGCCAGCAGTATCACCATGACCGGGACGCCCAGCAGGAACACCGACCCCCACCAGAAGTTCTCCAGCAGCAGCCCGCCCACGACCGGCCCGAGCGCGATGCCGACGGAGAACATCGTCGCCCACACCCCGATCGCCAGCCCGCGCTGGCGCGGATCGCGGAACATGTTGCTGATCAAGGACAGGGTGGACGGCATGATCGTGGCACCGGCCACGCCCAGCAGCGTGCGGGCGGCGATCAGCATCTCGGCGCTGGTGGAGTAGGCGGCCAGCACCGACGCGGCCCCGAACGCCGCCGCGCCCGCCAGCAGCAGCCGGCGGCGTCCGATGCGGTCGCCGAGCGTGCCCATCGTCACCAGGAACCCGGCGATCATGAACCCGTAGATGTCGATGATCCACAACGTCTGCGTGCTGGACGGTTTCAGGTCCGCGCTCAGGTGCGGAACCGCCAGGTGCAGCACCGTGACGTCCAAGGACAGCAACAACGTGGGCAGGGCCAGGACGGCCAGGCCGATCCACTCCTTGGGACCGGCCATGCGCTCAATGTCGGTTCTCATGCGGTCAGGGTGGCCCCGGGCGCTGACGGTCGGCTGAGGGCGGTCTGAGGGTAGGTTGGGAGCCATGCGTTTCGGGGTGCTCGGCCCGCTCGAGGTGCGGACGGACGACGGCGAGCTGGTGCGGGTCCCCGAGGCGAAGGTCCGCGCGCTCCTGGCCGACCTGCTCGTCGAGCCCGGCCGCCCGGTGAGCGCCGACCGCCTGGCCGCCGACCTGTGGGGCGACGACCTGCCGGGCGACCCGGCCAACTCGCTGCAGGGCAAGGTCTCGCAGCTGCGGCGGGCGCTGGGCGTCAAGGACCTCGTGGCGTACGGCCCCGCCGGCTACCTCCTGCGCGCCGACCCGGACTCCGTGGACAGCGGCCGCTTCACCACGCTGCTGGCCGAGGGCCGGGCCAGCGCCGATCCCCGCGAGCGCGCCGCGATCCTGGGCCGGGCGCTGGCGCTGTGGCGTGGCCCCGCCTTCGCCGACTTCCGCGACGAGCCGTTCGCCACGGCCGCGGTCGCCCGCCTCGAAGAGCAGCGGCTGACCGCGCTGGAGGAACGCGCCGAGGCCCGCCTGGAGCTGGGCGAGCACGGCGCGCTCGCGGGCGAGCTGGCCGAGCTCGCCGCCGCCCACCCGCTGCGCGAGCGCCTGCGCGCGGCCCACATGCGCGCCCTCTACCTCGCCGGCCGCCAGGCCGAGGCGCTGGCCGCCTTCGCCGACCTGCGCGCCCGGCTCGCCGGGGAGCTCGGTCTCGACCCCGGTCCCGAGCTGACCGCACTCCACCAGGCGATCCTCGAACACGCGCCCCGGCTACGGCCTCAGGTGCCGATCTCCCCGTCGGAGCTGATCGGCCGCGACCAGGAGGTGGCGGAGGTCAGGGCGACGCTGGGCACGGCGCGGCTGGTCACGCTCACCGGCCCCGGCGGCGTGGGAAAGACCCGGCTCGCGCTGGCCGCCGCCGGGGGCATCGACGGCGCGCTCGTGGTCGAGCTCGCGGGACGGCACCGCCCGGCGAACGCCAGCGCGGACGAGGTCGCCGAGGCGATCGCCACCGCACTCGACCTCCGCGACGAGGCCCCGACGCCTGAGGTCCCGACGCCTGAGGTCCCGGCGGCCGAGGCGCCGCGCATCACCCGGCGGCTGGTCGGCGCGCTGCGGACCCGGGGGACCCTGCTCGTCCTGGACAACTGCGAGCACCTCATCGAGCCCGTCGCCGAACTGGTGGGCACCCTCCTGCGCGAGGTGCCGGAGCTGCGTGTGCTGGCCACCAGCCAGGAGCCGCTGGCCCTGACCGGCGAGGTCCTGCTGGCCGTGCCACCGCTGCGCGCCCCCGAGCCGGACGCCGACCTGGCCACCCTGCGCGAGACCGGCGCGGTCATCCTGTTCGTGGCCAGAGCCGCCGCCTCCGCGCCGGGGTTCACGCTCGACGAGGACAACGCGGCCGCCGTCGCCGCGATCTGCCGCCGCCTCGACGGCCTCCCGCTCGCGCTGGAGCTGGCCGCCACGAGGGTCCGCGCGCTGGGCGTGCGCGGACTGGCCGAGCGGCTCGACGACCGGTTCCGCCTGCTGGCGTCCGGCCGGCGCGACGCCCCCGCCCGCCAGCGCACCCTCCGCGCGATGATCGACTGGAGCTGGGAGCTGCTCAGCGAGCCCGAACGCGTGGTGCTGCGCCGCCTGGCCGTCCACGCGGAGGGCTGCACGCTGGAGGCGGCCGAGCAGGTCTGCGCGGGCGGGGAGGTGGCCGCCGACGACGTTCTCGACCTGCTGTCGCGGCTCGTGGACCGCTCGCTGGTCGTGACCGCCGACGGGGCGCGCTACCGGCTGCTGGAGTCCGTCGCCGCCTACTGCCTGGAACGGCTGCGCGCCGCCGGCGAGCTCGACGAGGTACGCCGCCGCCGCGACGACCACTACGCGGACCTGGCCGAGCGGGCGGCGCCGTACCTGCAGGGCGCGGACCAGCGGCGCTGGCTGGATCGGCTGGACGACGAGTCGGCCAACCTCAGGAACGTCCTGGACGAGGCGCTCCACCGGGGCGCTGCCGGGCTCGCGGTGCGGCTGGTGATCGCGCTGGCCTGGTATTGGTACCTGCGGGGCCGTCACCGGGAGGCGCACCGGGCGATGGGCGCGGTGCTGGAGCTGACCGCCGACGGCAGGGTGCTGGCCTGGCACACCGGCTTCGCCCTGCTCAACGCCGACGGCGAGGACCGCTGCGAGCGCCGCCGGCGCGCCCTCGACCTGCTCGACGCCGATCCGGGGGCACGCGGCATGGCGGCGTGGTTCCTCGCCTTCACCCACCTGAACTTCGGTGACCTGTCGGCCAGCGAGAAACTGGCCGAGGTCGCCCTGGACGACTTCACCGAGACCGGCGACGAGTGGGGCCTGGCGGCGGTGCTCGCCATCAGGGCGGGGCAGGCGACCTTCCGCGGCGACCTGGCCGGGCTGGAACGCGACGGTTCCGACAGCGCGCGCCGCTTCCGGCGGCTGGGCGAGCGCTGGGGCCAGGTCCAGATCGGCGACACGCTGGGCTTCCTGGCCGAGATCAACGGCGACTACGAGCGGGCCGCAGCCCTGCACGCCGAGGGGGTGCGGATCGCCGAGGAGGTCGGCCTGGTCCTGGACGTCTCCTTCCGGCTGTCCGGCCTCGGCCGCATCGCCATGCTCACGGGCGACTACGAGGCGGCCGTGCGCCACCACGAGCACGCGCTGCGGGTGGCGCGGGAGCACTCGCACACGTTCGGGGTGCAGTTCGCCGAGGTGGGGCTGGGCATGGTGGCCCGCCGTCAGGGCCGGCTCGACGACGCCGAGGCGCACCTGAACCGCTGGCTGGACTGGACCCGCGAGCTGGAGGCCGACTACGGCGAAGCCCTGCTCCTGGCCGAGCTCGGCTTCGTCGCCGAGTTGCGCGGCGACGCCGAGCAGGCCCGCCGCCTGCACGAGGCGGGGCTGGCCGCGGCGCTCAGCAGCGGCGATCCGCGGGCGAAGGCGCTGGCCCTGGAGGGCCTGGCCGGTGCCCGCTCGCTGGCGGGCGACCACGCCGAGGCAGCCGCGCTTCTAGAGCAGGCCGCGCGGCTGCGCGAGTCGGCGGGCGCGCCCCTGCCGGAGGCAGAACGCCGCGACGTGGACCGCGTCAGGGCCCGGATCGGCGACTGACCCCCGGGGTTCCCCCGAGGGCGGGTCAGGGGTGTACCCGGATGTGGAGCGGTGGGGCGGTTCGACAGGATGACGGTCATGAAGACGATGGTGTTGGCGGGCGGCCTGCTGGCCTCCGCGGTGTTGCTGACCGGGTGCGGGCTGCCGAACTTCGGCAAGGCGGCCAACCAGGAGACGGCCGACTACACGGTGACCGACAAGGTGGTGAAGCTCCGCCTGGCCGGCGGCTCGGGCAACGCCGAGATCCGCGAGGGCACCGGCGGCGCCATCAAGGTCGTGGAGACGCTGAAGTGGAACTCCGACAAGCCCAAGACCGAGCACAAGGTCGAGGGCGACGCGCTGGTCATGCGCTACGACTGCCCGGCGGCCATGGACAACTGCAGCGTTGACTACAAGATCGAAGTGCCCAAGGGGCTTCAGCTCGACCTGGAGACCGGCTCCGGCGACATCGCGCTCAAGGGCGTGACCGGGCCGATCGTGGCCAGCGTGGGCTCCGGCGATCTGGTGGGCACGGGACTGCTCGGCAAGACGGTCTCGGTGAAGACCGGTTCAGGTGACACCAAGCTGACCTACGCCGCCGCCCCCGACCAGGTGGACCTGGTCACCGGCTCCGGCAACTCCGTGCTTGAGCTGCCCGCGGGGCCGTACGCCATCCAGGCCGTCGCCGACTCCGGCGACGCCACCGTCTCGGTGAAGAACGATCCGTCCGCCACCCGCAAGGTCTCGGTCAAGGCGGGCTCCGGGGACGTCAGCGTCCTGCCCGTGTAGGGGCGAACAGCGCGAACGCCCGGTCGACGAGGGCGAGCCGGTCGGCTCGCCCGTCGGAGCGGGCCCAGGCGCGCGCCACGCAGTCAAGGGCGGCCCCGGCCGCCGCGGTGAGCAGGTCGGCGGTGAAGGGGTCCAGCCCCGGTCTGGCCGCCACCGCCCGCGCGATCTGCTCGCGCGTCTCATCTCGTTTCTGGTGGTAGCGGGCCCGCAGTGACGGGCTCGACTCGATCAGCCGCAGGCGTTCCAGCGCCTGCCGCTCGTCGTCGATGCGCTGCTCCCACGTACGCAGCACCGTGTGCAGGCCCGTCCAGGCGTCTTCGCCGGCCGGCCGGGCCGCGATCTCGGCGGCGATCCGCTCGCCCATGAAGTCGATCTCGCCCAGGACCACGTCCTCCTTGACCGCGAAGTAGCGGAAGAAGCTGCGCTTGGACATGCCGGCTGCCTGGACGATGTCGTCCACCGTGGTCTCGTCGAAGCCGCGCTCGGCGAACAGCCGCCTGGCCACCTCCACGACCTCCGCACGCACGGCGCGCTTGGTCCGCTCCCGCAATCCCGTCATGCCGGAAGTATACCCGTTGACATTTGTGGCATCGAATGCCACTTTTAGGCCATCGCTCTGATGAGGAGATGGCATGCACGGGAAGACAGTCCTGATCACCGGCAGCACCGCGGGCATCGGCAAGGAGACTGCCCGCGCCCTGGTGGCGCGCGGCGCGCACGTGATCCTGGTCGGCCGCGACCCCCGCCGCGCCGAGGCGGCAGCCGAAGAGCTGGCCCGCGGCACCGGCCGGGCCGAGGCCATGACCGCCGACGTGTTCGGCCTACGCGGCCTGCGCGACCTGGCCGCACGAGTGCGCGAGCGCGGCGGCCGGCTCGACGCGCTCGTCAACAACGCCGGCGCCAACACCGACCGCAGGCGGCTGACCGCCGACGGCGTGGAGACGATGTTCGCCGCCCACGTGCTGGCGCCCTACACGCTCACCCGGGAACTGCTCCCGCTGCTGCGCGGCGGCGGCCGGGTCGTCAACGTCACCGGCGGCATCCCCGGCGCCCCGATCGAGCTGGACAACCTGCAGGCGGAGAAACGCTTCATGGGCTGGACGTTCAGCCAGTACAACCACACCAAGACGATGCTCATGGCGATGAGCCACCGGATGGCGGAACGGCTGCGCGAGCACGACGTGGCGGTCAACGTCGTCTATCCCGGCCACGGCGACACCCCGATGAACCGGCAGGTCGCGATGTCCGCCTTCCCCTACGTCTACCGGCCGCTGGCGCCGCTGGTCAGGCTGATCGCCCCGCTGGCCTTCGGCGACCTGGCCAAGCCCGCGCGCTCCAGCGTCCACCTCGCCGCGAGCGCGGAGGTGGCGGGCGTGAGCGGCGCCTACTTCGGCCAGAACCTGCGGCACCGCCCGTGGCCCAGGACCGTGCTGGACGAGCGCGTCCGCGACGCCGTCTGGGACCTGTGCGAGAAGCTGAGCGCCTAGGACGCCTTCGGGATCGGCGGGCCCTCGCTCGCCTGCACCAGCACGAAGCCCTGCCCCTGGAAGGCCAGCTGCATGGCCTCGCCGCTGCCCCGCCCGATCAGCGCTCCCGCCTTGAACGTACGGTTGACACCCACATGGAGCCCCGCGCTCCAGCAAACCGCCGACTGCCCGTCGGCGAACGTCGGCGCCTGCCCGGCGTCCAGCATGACCGGGCTGCCGTGGGCGGTGACCGCCACCCAGCCGGTGCCCGTGACCGTGGTGTTGAACAGCCCGCCGGCGGCCACGCCCGCCCCCTGCACCCGGTTGATGTCCCAGGCCAGCTGCGGCTCGAAGGCCAGCAGGTTGCGGCCGTTGACGGTCAGGCCCTCGTTCTCCAGGTAAAACAGGTGGATGTCGTCGGCGTTGTCGGCGAGGTAGAGCAGGCCGTCGCCCTTCACCCGCATGAGCGGCACGCCCTCGCCGGTCATGACCTTCTTGAAGAGCTTGCCCACGCCGCCGGAGCCTTCGTAGTCGAAGGCCATCTGGCCCTGGAAGGCCACCATGGAGCCCTGGCGGGCCAGGACTTCCTGCGGCAGCCGTACCCGCAGCATCTTGGTGTTCTGCAGCGCGAAGGAGCCCTGCGCCTGCTGGGGGTCGAGGTTGCCGAAGAAGGAGCTACGCATGTCCGGGTCAACGCGCGGATCCCGGCTTCGGTTCCCCGACCCCCGCCGATCAGTCGAGCCAGCCGTCGGGCAGCGGTTCCGGCAGCGGCGCGCTCGTGCGCAGGCGCCGGAACTCGCCCTGCTCGGCCGAATCCGTGATCGCGGTCATGATCTCCAGGACGTGCAGGCCGAGCGCGCCGGAGGCCCGGTGCGGCGTGCCGTCACGCAGCGACCTGACCAGGTCCAGGACGCCCATGCCGCGGCCGACCTGCGAACCCTCGACGGGAAGCTCGCGCCAGTCCGCCTCCCGTGGCCCGCGCACCAGCAGCGGGCCGCCGAAGGTGTTGGGGTCGGGCAGCGACAGCGCGCCCTCGGTGCCGAGGATCTCGATCTGGTGCCTCGGGACGGCCGAGTCGAAGCTGAACGTCGCCGACACCGACGGCCCGCTCGCCAGGTCGATCAGCGCGTGCACGTGCGTGGCCACCTCGACCGGGAACGTGCTGCCCGCCCTCGGTCCCGCGCCCGCCACCCGCGCCTCGCGCGCCCTGCGCGTGCTGCCCGCCACCTGTACGGCCGGCCCGAGCAGCGCCGCCAGCGCCGTGAGGTAGTACGGCCCGAGGTCGAACATGGGCCCGCCGCCCCGCAGGTAGAAGAACTCGGGACTCGGATGCCACACCTCCGGCCCGATCCCCTGCACGGCCGCGTTGACCGCGACAGGCTCCCCGATGATCCCCGAGCGCAGCGCCCGCCCGGCCGACTGCAGCCCGGCGCCGAGGAAGGTGTCGGGGGCGCTGCCCACACGCAGCCCTAGCCCCTCGGCCTCCGTCAGCAGCTTCTCGCCCTCGTCCAGGTCGAGCGCGAGCGGCTTCTCCCCGTACACGTGCTTGCCGGCCCGCAGCGCAGCCAGGCCGACCGCCGCGTGCGCGGCCGGCACGGTGAGGTTGACCACGACCTCGACCTCGGGCACCGCCAGCACCGATGCCAGGTCGCCGGAGACCGGCACCCCGTGCTCGGCGGCGACCGCGGCCGCCCGCGCGGTGTCGAGGTCGGCGACCCCGATCACCTCGATCTCCGGGAAATCGGCCAGGTTGCGCAGGTAGGCGGCGCTGATCACACCGGCGCCGACGATCGCCACGCCGGTCATCGCACCTCCAGCGCGCTGAGGTAGGCGTGGCTGGCTTCCAGGGCGTCGAAGATGTCGCCGTCGCAGGAGTCGAGCTCGACGATCCGCAGCGCGCCCGGCTTGGCCGACAGGATCTCCGGCACCGGCACGACGCCGGAGCCGACGGCCGTGTGCGGCTGGTCCTTCACCCCCGGCCCGTCCTTGACGTGCAGGGCCAGCACCCGGTCGCCGAGGCGGCGCAGGAGCGCGGGCACGTCGGCGCCGCCCACGTAGGCCCAGTAGGTGTCGACCTCCAGGAAGATCTCGGGGGCCAGGAGCTCGAGCGCGTGCTGACCGTCGATCACCGGCTCGATCTCCCACCAGTGGTTGTGGTAGCCGATGCGCACGCCGTGCTCGCGGCCCTGTTCGGCCAGGGCGAGCAGCCGTTCCGAGGTGCGCAGCAGGCCGTCGCGGCCGGTGAACTCCTCGTGCGGGATGCCGCCCGGGATGATCGCCAGCTCGGCGCCGAGGGTGGCGATGGCCTCGAAGACGGGGCCGGTCTCCTCGCCGAGCAGCGCGTACGCGTGGGTGCTCGGGATGGCCAGCCCCAGATCGTCGCAGAGCTCGCGCATGCCCTTGGGGTCGTTCATCGGGTCGAAGGGCTCGACCGCGCGGTAGCCGATGCCGGCGATCCGGCGCAGCGTTCCGTCACGGTCCGCTGACAAAGGGTCGCGGACGGAGTAGAGCTGGACGTTGAGGGGATTGATCATCAACTCTCCAAGGCAGGTGGCCGCTCTACCCATTCGACCACGCCGCTATTTTAGGGACGTGACCTCCCCTATCAAGCTCGACGTCTCGCTGGGTGTGGGCCTGCGCAGCGGGTGCGGCTGCGCGAGCCTCGTGGTGCTGATCCTTGTGGCCATGGCGAGCATGTCGGCGCTGGGTGCGGGCATGACGACGTTCCAGACGGCGGTGACGCTGGGGTTGTTCGCCGGGGTCCCGATCCTGGGGCTGATCGGCGTCTGGATCTTCCTGAGGCGTGGCACGGCGGCCTGGCTGGAGGGGACGACGCTGGTCAGGAAGGTCGCGTACCGGACCGTCCGGGTCGATCTGACGCGCGCCACGCTCGTCTACACCGGCCACTCGCTGATCGTGCGGGAGCCGGAGACGGGTTCGTTCCGGCTCGCGCTGCGCACCCCGCTGCCCGAGGACGTCGTCGAGTTCCTCAAGGAGCACGCGGACTCGCGCCGTCAGACCTGAACCGCCCGCGTGAACGTGTTGCGGTAGGCCAGCGGCGAGACCCCGACCGCGGCGTGCAGGTGCTGGCGCAGGGAGACCGCCGTGCCGAACCCGGCGCGCCTGGCCACCTCGTCCACCGGCAGGTCCGTCGCCTCCAGCAGGTCCCTGGCGTGCCCGACCCGCTGCCCGGTCAGCCACTTGGCCGGGCTCAGCCCGGTCTCCTCGCGAAAGCGCCTGGTGAACGTGCGCACGCTCATGCCGGCGTGCGCGGCCAGCGTGGCCAGATCGAGCGGCTCGGCCAGCCGGCCGAGCATCCAGGCGCGGGTGGCCGCGGTGCTGGTGCCGGCGGGGTCGGGCAGCGGCCGGTCGATGTACTGCGCCTGCCCGCCCTCGCGCGAGGGCGGCATCACGCACCGGCGGGCGGCCCGGTTGGCCACCTCGCTGCCGAAGTCGCGCCTGATCACGTGCAGGCACAGGTCGAGCCCGGCGGCCACGCCCGCCGAGGTGAGCACGTCGCCGTCGTCGATGTACAGCACGTCGGGGTCCAGCTCGACCAGCGGGAACAACGTCGCGAACCGGGCCGCCTCCCGCCAGTGCGTGGTGGCCGGGCGGCCGTCGAGCAGTCCGGCCGCGGCCAGTACGAAGGCGCCCGTGCAGATCGACATGATCCGCCGGTGCCCCTGGAGCGCGGCGCGCACGTCGCCGGGCAGCGTGCCGTCGACCATCACCCGCCCGCCGTGCACGCCGGTCACGAGCACGGTGTCGGCGGTGTCGAGCACGCCGAGATCGTGGTCGGGCGTCACTGAGTACCCGGCGTCGCACCGCACCGGCAGCCCGCCGGGCGAACACGTCACGATCTCGTAGAGCCGCTCGCCGTCCGGCGTCTCCGCCACCCGGAACACCTGGCCGGGCACGCCCAGGTCGAGCGTGGCGAAATGGTCGAGCACGACAACCGCGACACGATGCACCATGGCCTGATTCTTTCACATATTGGCTCTCCGGCCACTTTCGCGGTCATCGCCGGATCCATCAGCATGATCCGGTGAGAAGACTGCACCGTGCCTGGCTGGTGGCGGCCGTGGCCTTCGTGGCCATCCTCGGCGCCGCCGGGTTCCGCGCCACCCCCGGCGTCCTGATAGAGCCGCTCCAGCGCGAGTTCGGCTGGTCCACCGCGACGATCTCGCTGGCCGTCTCCATCAACCTCGTCCTGTACGGCCTGACCGCGCCCTTCGCCGCCGCCCTCATGGACCGCTTCGGCATGCGCCGCGTGGTCTCGGTCGCCCTGCTGCTGGTGGCCGCGGGCAGCGGCGGCACGCTGGCCATGACCGCGTCGTGGCAGCTCCTGCTCTTCTGGGGCGTCCTGGTCGGGCTGGGCACCGGCTCCATGGCGCTGGTCTTCGCCGCGACCGTCACCGAGCGCTGGTTCGTACGGCACCGCGGCCTGGTCACCGGCCTGCTCACCGCGGCGGGCGCCACCGGGCAGCTCATCTTCCTGCCCGTGCTGGCCCACCTGGCCGAAGGGCCGGGATGGCGGGTCGCCTCGCTGACCGTGGCCGGGTGCGCGCTGGGCGTCGTCCCGCTCGTGTGGTGGCTGCTGCGCGACCACCCGGCCGACGTGGGCACGACCGCGCTGGGGGCCGAGCCCGGGGCGGGCCGTACCGAACCGCCCGCCGTCAACGCGGCGGTCAGGGCGCTGTCGGTGCTCAGGTCGGCGGCGCGCACGCGGCCCTTCTGGTTCCTGGCCGGCGGCTTCGCCATCTGCGGCGCCAGCACCAACGGGCTGGTCAGCACTCACTTCATCCCCGCCGCGCACGACCACGGCATGCCCCAGGCGAGCGCCGCCGGGCTGCTCGCGCTGGTGGGGATCTTCGACGTCGTCGGCACCGTCGCCTCCGGCTGGCTCAGCGACCGGATGGACTCGCGCATTCTGCTCGGCGTCTACTACGCGCTGCGCGGGCTGTCGCTGATGGTGCTGCCGGGGCTGTTCGCCGCCACCACCGAACCGAGCATGCTCGTCTTCATCATCTTCTACGGCCTCGACTGGGTGGCCACCGTCCCGCCCACCGTCGCGCTCTGCCGCAAGATCTACGGCGCCGACGGCGGCGTCGTGTTCGGCTGGGTGTTCGGCTCCCACCAGATCGGCGCCGCGATCGCCGCCGTGCTCGCCGGCCTCACCCGCGACCAGCTCGGCACCTACGACCTGGCCTGGTACGCGGCCGGCGGGCTCTGCCTGGTCGCCGCCGCGCTCTCGCTGGCCATCGGGAGGGGGTCGCGCCCGCGTACCGGGACGCCGTCGGGCATGCTGGTCAGCGATGAACGACGAGCTTGAACTGAGGGTCCTCCCGCTGGTGGTCAGGATCGAGCGGACCGCGCCGCCCGAGCGCACCGACGCGCTGGAGGCGGCCGCCATGGCCGTGCTGAGCGTCCTGGCCGACCCGGGGGAGTGGAGCGAGGAACTGCTCGCCTGGCAGGCCACCGGGAAGATCCGCAAGGTGGTGCGCCGGGCGCGCGGGGCCGAGTGGGCGCGGGTGCTGGCGCTGCCAGGCCGTACCGTCGAGCATCGGTCGGCTGAAGTGCGCGTGCATCCGCCCGTCCCGCTCGACGGGTGGCCCAAGGACCTGTCCAGGCTTCAGGTGTCCGGCACCGACCTGGCCGACGGCGCCGCCGTACCGGCCGCCGAGCCGCCCGTCCTGTGGGAGAACCCCGCGCTGGAGATGAGCGCGGGCAAGGCCATGGCCCAGGCCGGGCACGCCGCGCAACTGGCCTGGTGGGCCAGCGGCACGGCCGAGCGGGCGGCCTGGATCGAGCGCGGGCTGGCCGTCTCCGTCCGCACCGCGTCCTCGCGCGAGCGTTTCGACGCCCTGTCCGGCAGCGGGCTGCCGGTGGTGCGCGACGCCGGGTTCACCGAGATCGCGCCGGGCTCGTGCACGTTCGTCGCCGAAGCGCCCTGGCTGGCTTCCTCTAGAGCGCGATGATGTCGGCCAGCACCCCGCCCTGCGGGGTGAGGCGGTGCGAACCCGGCGAGTCGTAGACCACCATCAGCCGCCCGTCCGGCAGCATCGCCAGGCCCTCCGGATGGTCGAACCCGATCCCGAACGGCAGTTCGGCGACGGTCTCCAGGTCCTGCGCGCCGACCATGTCCGTGTGCTTGCCGACCCGCCAGCGCACCACCCGCACCGGCCCGTCCAGGTCCATGCTCGGGCCGGTGAGCAGCAGCAGGTCGCCGTCGTAGGGGCACAGGTCCCGCACGCCCAGCCCGCCCAGGTCCAGGAAGTGCTTCTTGTACGGCGTCGCCAGCCGTAGCCTGCCGCGGTCGGCGGGGACCGGGTTCACCTCCAGCACCACGGCCCAGCCGCGCAGCACCGGCCCGCGCAGGCCCAGGAAGACCCGGCGGCCGATGACCGCGATGCCCTCGATGTCCAGGCCGTTGTCCTTGCCGGGTAGCGCCAGGAACGGGGCGAGGTGCTCGTCGTCGTCCAGGTGCCGGGCCAGGTTGTCCTTGCCCGACATGATCTCGCCGGGCAGCGGGCTGTTGGTGACCGGGTCCAGCGGGAGGCGTACCAGGATGAACCGGTTCTCCTCGCGCAGCACCGTCGCCAGCCGCCTGGACGCCTTCTCCGGGTCCTTGGACTTGGGCTTGCGGCGCTTGAGGCTGTGCGAACCCACCAGCCACAGCTGGCCGTCGGTCCTGGCCAGGCCCTCGATGTCGGCCTCGTCGTGGGGGCCGGCCGGCAGGTCCACGTAGTCGGCGAGATGGAAGGTGCGCTGGTCGTCGTAACGCTCGCCGTTCCAGGCGAGATGTTCGATCGTGGCGGTCTCGTCACCGGCCAGCCAGAGGCCGGCGCCGTCGTGGCGGACCGCGGACAGGTTGGTGTGGGTCAGCGTCTCCCGCGAGGCGGGATGGAATCGGAGCTCCACCTGGTGCACCCTGCCATGATGACACTTCCATAGCTTCTTGCACGCAATAGCTGGATTTGTCGTACGCTCCCGTCGTGCTCGATGGGGAAGGTGGGACCGTGGGTTCCCGTGTGACAACGGCGGACAAGCCAAAAAACGCCTCCCCGCCAAGGCGTTCCCGCATCGGCGACCTGCGCATGCGGGACGTCTATCGCGGGCTCGTCGTGCTCGTCGCGGCGGCGGTCGCCGTCGTCGCTGTCGTGCTCGCACTTCCCTCGCGGCCGGACGAGGTCGCGGAACGGCCGGTCGCCGCGCCATCGACCGCCCCGCCGACCTCGTCCGCCACCGCATCCGGTGCCGTGCCGGCCGCCCCGTCCGGGATGCCGGCCGACGGGGCCGTTCATCCCGCCGGTACGGCCGAGCCCGCCGTCACCCCCTCCGCCGCGGTGCCCGCGCTGCCCAGTCCGGCGCCGTCGGTTTCCCAGGCGGCGGCGCGGCCCACCCCCAGGCCCACGCCGTCGCCCGGTACGTCCCTGGCACCCGGATACACCGCCATGGAGGCCTTTTACGCCGACGCCCGGCTGCCCGAGGTGCCGGCGAAGCCGAAGAAGGCCGTGCTGCCCAAGCCGGGCCGCCGCGTGCTCGCCGACAAGCGGAGCGGCGTGGCCGTACCTCTGCTGGGAAGTCCTTGGAAGCGGCACCGCGGCGCGCCGTTCACCAGCAAGCAGGTGCTCCCCAAGTTGCGTGGCCGCGCCGAGCGCGGCCTGGTCGTGAGCTGTCCCGTCCCGATCGAGGCGCAGAAGGATCCGCGCGACACCGCGCTGCTGGCCGCCCGCTGGACGCTCAACCTCCACCCCAAGGGCGCCACCGTCCGCTGGCTGACCTCACAGCGGGTCAAGGGCGGCTGGGCGACGACCTACCAGGTCAAGTACGGCAAGCGGTCCTCGTTCGCCGCCGTCGTCGTGCTGGACGGGGGAATGGGCAAGCCGGGACTGGTGTTCGCTTCGATACCGGACACGCAACGTAAGCGTTGGCGTGACATCTACCGCGTCGTCTCTGGTGCCCGTGTTCTAGGGTAGAGATCATGGATGCGGCGATTTGGGGGAGTGACGCCGTGGAACGCTCTGGGCCGCCTCAGGAGCAGGACAAGAACAAGCAGAAGCCCTGGCGTGCCGAGGGCCTCCCGGGTGGTTCCGGCACCGGGCGTCCCAAGATCAATTGGTGGCGCTTCGTCGTGACGCTGCTCGTGGTGTACGCGGGCTTCTTCCTGATCTCCTCTTTCTTCGACAGTGAGCCGGTGGAGACGATCTCCTACACCGAGTTCACCAAACAGGTGACGGCGAACAACGTCAAGGACGTCTACGCCGAGGGCACCGCGGTCCAGGGCGACCTGAAGGCCGCGGCCACGGACCCCGACGACAAGAAGCAATATACGAAGTTCGAGACCGAGATCCCGGTCTTCGCCAATACCGACCAGCTTTACCAGCAGCTCACCTCCGCCGGAGTGCAGATCAAGGCCGCACCGGTCGGCGGGCGCGGGCTCTTCCTGAACCTTTTGCTGTCGTTGCTGCCCGTGCTGCTGCTCGCGGCCCTGTGGATCTGGGTGATGCGGCGCGGCGCCAGCATGATGGGCGGCGGCGGCCTGGGCGGGCTCGGCAAGTCGAAGGCCGCCAAGCCGGTCGAGAGCTCCAAGATCCGGGTCACCTTCGACGACGTGGCCGGCATCGACGAGGTCGAGAACGAACTCGTCGAGATCGTCGACTACCTGAAGGACCCGGGCAAATACCGCAGGCTCGGCGCCAAGCTGCCCAAGGGCGTGCTGCTCGCCGGCCCGCCCGGAACCGGCAAGACGCTGCTGGCCCGCGCCGTGGCCGGTGAGGCCAACGTGCCGTTCTTCTCCGCCAGCGCCTCCGAGTTCATCGAGATGATCGTCGGCGTGGGCGCCTCCCGGGTGCGCGACCTGTTCGAGGAAGCGCGCAAGGTCGCCCCGGCGATCGTGTTCATCGACGAGATCGACGCCATCGGCCGCGCCCGCGGCGGCGCCTCCGGCCTCGGCGGGCACGACGAGCGCGAGCAGACGCTCAACCAGATCCTCACCGAGATGGACGGGTTCTCCGGCGCGGAGGGCGTCATCGTCATCGGCGCCACCAACCGGCCCGAGGTCCTCGACCCCGCCCTGCTGCGCCCCGGCCGCTTCGACCGGACCGTCCAGGTCGGCCTGCCCGACGCCGCCGGCCGCAGCGCCATCCTGCAGGTCCACACCCGCGGCGTGCCCCTGGCCGGCGAGGTCAGCCTCGACCAGCTCGCCAAGACCACGCCCGGCATGACCGGCGCCGACCTGGCCAACCTCGTCAACGAGGCGGCGCTGCTGGCCGCCAAGCGCGGCAAGGACAAGGTCGGCACCGCCGACTTCACCGACGCGCTGGAGAAACTGCAGCTCGGCGCCGCCCGCAGCATCGTCATGCCGGAGGAGGAGCGGGTCAGGACCGCCTACCACGAGGCCGGGCACGCGCTGCTCGGCATGCTCCAGCCCGGCGCCGACCCGGTCAGGAAGATCTCGATCATCCCGCGTGGCCGGGCGCTCGGCGTCACCCTGTCCACCCCCGATACCGACCGCTACGCCTACGACGAGAAGTACCTGCGTGGCCGCATCGCCGGCGCCCTGGGCGGCATGGCCGCCGAGCAGGTCGTGTACGACCTCATCACCACCGGCGCCGAGAACGACCTGGAGCAGGTCACCATGATCGCGCGGGGCATGGTGGGCCGGTGGGGCATGTCCGCCAAGGTCGGCCCCCTCACCATCCTCCCGAACGACGGCCAGCAACCCCAGGCCTCACCCGCCACCCTCGCCACCGTGGACGAGGAGACCCGCCGGATCGTGGACGAGTGCTACGAGGTGGCGGTGCGCATCCTGTCGGAGAACCGCGACAAGCTGGAAGCCATCGTGGTGGCGCTGCTGGAGCACGAGACGCTGGACGAGGCGGGCGCGTACGCGGCGGCCGGGGTCACCCGGCCGGTGAACACCCCGTTGGAGGCTCCGCGCGCCAACGGCGAGCTTCCCCGCGGCACGGACGCCCCGTCCGGCCCGGCCCCGCTGCCGGAGCCGTCGGTCGACGGGTCGCCGGTGCCTGATGTCGCCGCTTCTGACGTGTCCGGCTCGGGCGCGCCCGCGTCGGCTACGCCCGCCCCGGGCGCGGCCGCTTCGGACGCTTCGGACGTGTCCACCCCGCCGAGCGCGTCCGCCTCGAACGGCGGCACCCCGAGCGGCGGCACCCCGAGCGGCGGCACCCCGAACGGGGTTACCGGCGAGTCCTCCGACGCACCCAAGCCCTGAGGCGTCTCCCGGAGCCCTGAACTCAGCCTGGTCCTCCGAGGCCCGGTCCTTCGAGGGAGCCCCGGTGTCCACAGGGCTCCCGAGAGGCCCGGTCCTCCGCCGGTCTAGCCTGAGGCTCCGAGCATGTTGCCGAAGGCCCTGGCTGTGGCCGGTCTTCCGCAGGGCGGCCCCATCCCCCGCCTGACTTCTGCGAAGCCCCGATTTCCCGCCCTTTGGCCAAGCCCGGGCTCGGACTGGTCTTTCGCGGGTTCCGGACCCCTTAGGGGCTTGTGTGAGGGTCCGGTTCCCTTGGTTTTTGAGGGGTTGGAGGATCGGGTGGGTTTTGAGGCGGGCCGTACCTGATCTGAGGGGTGTTGGTAGACAGTTAGGTCAATTCGGGAAATAGCTCGATAAAGCGGAGGGTAGGTCCACCCGAGACAAACGATCGGGGGGACTTGTCGTGTCACTCAATGATGAGCTACTCGCACAACTGGGCGACTCCGGACTGCAGCAGATCGCCGGCCTGCTCGGCACCGACACGGCCACGGCGCGCAGCGTCGTCGAGGCCGCGACCGGGACCATCGCGGGCGGCATGGCCCGCAACGCCGAGGACAACGATGGCGCGCAGTCGCTGCGCAGCGCACTCGACCAGCATGTAGACGCCGACCCCTTCAGCGGTGACGTCGCCAACCTGTCGAGGGACGGGGAGGGGATCCTGGGGCACGTTCTCGGCTCACAGGGGACGGAGCAGGCGGCGCAGGGGCTGGCACAGTTCGCCGGGATCAACTCCGGCACCATCATGAAGCTGCTGCCGCTCATCGCACCCATGATCATGTCCTTGCTGGCCAACCGGGCCTCCCAGCAGAACATGGACGCCGGAGCCGTGGCCAACGACCTCAACCAGGAACAGGCCGGTATGCAGACCGGCGGCCTCGGCGACCTGCTGGGCGCGGTGCTCGGCGGCATCTTCGGCGGCGAACAGCAGCAGAGCCAGCAGCAACAGCCGCCCCAGCAGCAACAGCAACAACAGCAGCCGACCTCGGCCGCTCCGGGCACGTCGAACCCCGACTGGTGACCGGTAAGCTGGGGTGATGATCGTCCTCGCCTCAGCGTCACCCGCCCGTCTGGCCCTTCTGCGCACTGCCGGGCTCGATCCCAAGGTGATCGTCAGCGGCGTGGACGAGGACGCCTACACCGCGCACTCGCCCGCCGCGCTCAGCCTCGTGCTGGCACGGGCGAAGGCGCGCGCGGTGGCGTCCGACCTCGACGAGGGGCTGGTCATCGGGTGCGACTCCATCCTTGAGCTGGACGGCCGGCCGTACGGCAAGCCGGGCACACCCGAGGAGACCGCCGCCTGCTGGCGGATGATGCGCGGCCGCACGGCCCGCCTGGTGACCGGCCACTGCGTCATCGACGTGGCGGCCGGCCGGGAGGCCGCCGAGACGGCGACCACAGTGGTCCGCTTCGGCCAGCCGACCGAGGCCGAGCTGAAGGCGTACATCGATTCGGGGGAGCCGCTGCAGATGGCCGGCGGGTTCAGCATCGAGGGCCGCGGCGGCTGGTTCGTGGACGGCATCGACGGCGACCACGGCAACGTCCTGGGCATCTCCCTACCGCTGACCCGATCCCTGTTCGAAGAACTGGGCCACTCGGTGACGTCCTACTGGCGGTAGCCACCTTTGAGGGGCTAGCCACCTACGCCCACCGACAACCGGCCCTGCCGCCCGAACAGGCCGCCGGGCGCCGCTGCGGTTGGCAACACTACGGGTGTCCACCGCGCCGCTGGGCTCCATGTGGCGACTCGCGTTGGAGAGCGCCTCCCGCATGGCAGGCGACGCGACGGTCATCGACGTAGCTGCCGCGTGGTGCGCTGTGGGGAAGGCATTGCACGGGGGCACCGCATGGCAGGCGACGCGACGGTCATCGACGTGGCTGCCACGTGGTGCGCTGTGGGGAAGGCGTTGCACGGGGCCGCCGATGCCGCGATCCGCGCTGCGCCGTGCGCCCACGGAGGCCTGCCGGCGCAGCCGACCTGGGGTGTTGACGCGGCCGCCATGTGGTGCGCTGCGGAGAGGGCGTTGCGCGGGGGCCGCTGACGCAGGACGCAGCCGACGTGGGGCGTTCACGCCGCGCTCCGTGATCCGCGTGGCGGCTGTGCGTGGTGTGCCGCCAAACAGGCCTGCCGCAGGGCGCCCGACGCCGCGATCCGCGTGGCCGCATGCACGTGACGCACTGGTGTGAAGGTCGGCCTTTGGCGGTGCGCCTCGGGCGGACCAGAGGGCGGGGTGAGGGGGCCTTTGGTTGGGGTGTGTGCTCGACTGGGGGGTTGTTGGGCTGCGAAGGTGATCTTATGAAGCGCACGTTCGAGGAACTGGTGGACGAGGCCGCGTCGGTGTCCGTTGAGGGTTGGGAGTTCTCCTGGCTGGATGGGCGGGCGACGGAGGTGCGGCCTTCGTGGGGGTATCAGCGGTTCATGGCCGAACGTTTGGCTGGAGCTGCTGCTGGGCTTGATGTTCAGACTGGCGGTGGGGAAGTGCTGGCCGGGGCTGGGCGGTTTCCGCCGTTGATGGTCGCCACCGAGTCCTGGGCGCCGAATCTTGCCAAAGCTACCCGGCTGTTGCATCCGCGGGGGTGCGTTGTCGTGTCGGACTCGGATGAGCCGCCGCTGCCGTTCGCGGACGGGGCCTTTGATCTGGTGACCAGTCGGCATCCGGTGACTGTGTGGTGGGAGGAGATCAGCCGCGTTCTGGCTCCTGGTGGGACATATCTGTCGCAGCAGGTTGGGCCGGAGAGTGTGTTTGAGCTGGTCGAGTACTTTCTGGGGCCGTTGTCTGCTGAGAGGCGGCGGGCTCGGCATCCGGATGACGCTCGGGCCGGTGCGGAGGCGGCTGGGCTTGAGGTGGTGGATCTGCGGTTCGAGCGGTTGCGGACGGAGTTCTTCGACGTGGGCGCGGTGATCTACTTTCTGCGGAAGGTGATCTGGATGGTGCCTGGGTTCACGGTTGAGGAGTATTTGCCACGGTTGCGGGAGCTGCATGAGCGGCTGGAGAGCGAGGGGCCGTTCGTGGCCACTACCACCCGCTTTCTGATCGAGGCTCGCAAGCCGGGGTGACCTCTCCATCCGTGCTGCGTCCTGGTCTGCTGTGGTCCTCATCACGAGCCTTGCCGTCGTTTGGGTGCGTGTGGTGTGCGCGGGAGTTTCCGCCCGTGGTTGGTGGCGATAGCGGGGGTTTGGGGCGCCGTGCGGCGGGTTGGTGGGTGGTGGGCTTGGCGCCCTTCGCAGGTGGGCTAGGTGGGGCACGGGGGCTGGTCAAGGTGGGCCGTTGCGGTGGGGACCACGTCCGACGTGAGAAGCGATCCCCACGATCGGCGCCCGCCCACGGCGGCGGGTGGGGGTGGGTGGGCTTGCCGTAACGGATGGTGGGGGTGTGGGGGCTTGCTCTGAGGGGTGTGACGGACTCTAAGGGGTGTGACGGAGGAGCGAACGCGCCGTAGGCGGCTGATTGAGGATGGGGCATCGGCGCTGGTGGGTTTTGTCGGCGGGGTGCGGCAACATAGCGGGTGTGCTATTGATCGACGTGGTCCGGGTGTCGGAGGCGGTGACGCGGACGTCGGCTCGGCTGGGGAAGGTGGGACACCTCGCCGAGCTGCTCGGCAGGGTTGGCCCCGATGAGGCCGAGATCGCCATCGCCTATCTGTCCGGTGAGCTGCCGCAGCGGCAGGTCGGGGTGGGGTGGCGGACGCTTCAGGACATTCCGCCGCCTCGGCTGGCCGCCACTGCCACGCTGGCCCAGGTGGATGGGTTGCTGAGCCGGATCAAGGCGGTTTCCGGGCAGGGGTCGCAGGCGGCGCGGAAGGGGCTCGTGACGGAGCTGTTCGCGGGGCTGACCAGTCAGGAGCAGGCGTTTTTGACCCGGTTGCTCAGCGGGGAGTTGCGTCAGGGGGCGCTCGATGGGGTCATGATCGAGGCTGTGGCCAAGGCTTCCGGGGCGCCGTCGGCGGATGTGCGGCGGGCGTTGACGTTGCGGGGCTGGCTGCCCGCGGTGGGGGCGGCGGCGCTTTCTGGGGGGATTGACGCGTTGCGGGCGTTCCGGCTGGAGGTTGGCCGCCCGGTGGCTCCCATGTTGGCAGGTAGTGCCGCGAATGTCGCCGCTGCGCTGGAGAAGGCTGCTCAGGCGAGGTCGCACGCCGCTGCCCAACAGTCTGAGGATGGCGCCTCGGGTGTGGTGGCGTTGGAGTGGAAGCTGGATGGGATTCGGGTGCAGGCGCACCGGTCTGGGGAGGATGTTCGGGTTTTTACCCGCACGCTTGACGACATCACCAACCAGGTCCCTGAGCTGGTGGAGGCCGTGCTCGGCCTGTCTGAGTCCGATCTGGTGCTCGACGGTGAGGTGATCGCGCTTCAGCCGGACGGCCGGCCGTACCCCTTCCAGGTCACGGCGAGCCGGGTGGCCAGCAAGCTGGACGTCGCGCGGCTGCGTGAGCGGACGCCGTTGAGCGTGTTCTTCTTCGACGCGCTGCGGGCCGGTGGCGAGGATCTTCTTGATCTGCC
Source organism: Nonomuraea endophytica (assembly GCF_014203235.1). Lineage (GTDB taxonomy): Bacteria > Actinomycetota > Actinomycetes > Streptosporangiales > Streptosporangiaceae > Nonomuraea > Nonomuraea endophytica. The sequence goes on from NZ_JACHIN010000019.1 coordinate 161,848, forward strand.
CTATTCCGCACGGCAGGAGGCGCTGGCCAGGACCGTTCCGCCCGGGCTGCTCACCCCGCGCCTGGTCACCGGTGACGTGGCCAAGGCGGAGGCGTTCTTCGCCGAGGTCGTGCGCGCCGGGCACGAGGGGCTCGTGGTCAAAACCCTCACCTCCCCGTACGCGGCCGGTCGGCGTGGCGCCGGATGGATCAAGGTGAAGCCGCGCCACACGCTCGACCTCGTGGTCCTCGCGGCGGAATGGGGTCACGGTCGCCGGGAGGGCAAGCTGTCCAACCTCCACCTGGGCGCCCGCGACCCCGAGGGCGGCTTCGTGATGCTGGGCAAGACGTTCAAGGGCCTGACCGACGAGTTGCTCGCCTGGCAGACCGAACGGTTCCTGGAGATCGCCGACGGCCCCACCGACGGCTGGACGGTCACGTTGCGTCCCGAACTGGTCGTCGAGATCGCCTTCGACGGGGTTCAGCGCTCGCCGCGCTATCCCGGCGGCATGGCGTTGCGATTCGCCCGGGTAATTCGCTATCGCCCGGACAAACGAGTCGATGAGGCCGACACCGTCGACACGGTCCGGTCACTCATGGTCTGATGTCAGCGTTTGGGCCATTTCCAGCTGGGTCCGTCGAGCGGTCCCTGCCCGGCCACTCCGGTTTCGCCCAGTTCCTTCACCAGCTCGATCGTCGTGGCCTTACGCCGTTCCAGTGCGGCGACCAGGGGTTTGGCGTGCGTCACGACGATCACCTGCGTCTCCTCGGCGGCCGCGGCGATCAGTTCGCCGAGGGGTTCGAGGAGGTCGGGGTGGAGGCTGGTCTCCGGCTCGTTCAGGACCAGCATCTCCGGCGGGCGGGGCGTGAGGAGCGCCGCCACCCACAGCAGGTACCTCAGCGTGCCGTCGGACAACTCCGCGCTGCCCAGCGCACGCAGCAGACCGTCCTGCCTCAGCGTGAGCTCCATGCGCGTGCCCTCAAGCGCGATCTCCACCCGGCTGCCCGGGAAGGCGTGGTCGACGGCCGCGTCGAGGGCGTCCGCGTCGCCGATCTCGCGGATCGTCTGCAGCGCCGCCGCCACGTCGCCGCCGTCGTGACTCAGCACCGGGGTGCGGGTGCCGATCTGTGCTTGTCGCGCTGGTGCGTGCGCGTCCGTCCGTAGATGGTCGTAGAAGCGCCATGATCTGATCCGCTCGCGCAGCACCAGCAGATCGGGCGCGCGCACCGGGTCCGCCATCTCGCTGAGCATGCTGTCGAAGGGCTGCAGGTCGTGCGGTACGAACTCCCACTTGCCGCCGCGATCACGAATCTGTACGGCGGGGCCGCCCCGCTGGGCAAGCAACGTCGCAGGCCGGAGGATGGGTCCCGCCCAGGTCGCCTCGGCCTTGATCTCCGGGTCGAGGGAGAAGGCGGAGCCGGCGCCGCCATACCCGCCGGTGGGGATGGGCAGGCCGAGGTCCACGGCGTAGCCGAAGTCGTCCCCGGCGAAGCCCAGCTTGAGGCTGACCGGGCCGGAACGCGTCGTGCCCTGCACCGGGTGGACACCCTCGCGTACGCTCCGGCCGATGCTCTCCGGCCCGGCCCACAACGTGGACGCCAGGCCGCCCTCCCTGGCCAGAGCGGCGACGGCGCCGTTGCGCGCGGAGTCGGCGAGAAGGCGCAGCGCGCGGTAGAGGCTGGACTTGCCGCTGCCGTTGGCGCCGGTCACGACGTTGAGCCGCCCCAGTGAGACGAACAGCTTGCGCAGTGACCGGTAGTTCTCGACGGCGAGCGTGTTCATCATCGTGCCAGGGTACGGCCCGGCCAAATTGATCACGCAGAGTGCTGGCCGGGAATCCAGGACACCACAAGATCAGGCGCGTACCCTCAAAACTCTAGTGAAACTTGTGATCAAAGTGATATATATCACTACTTGACTCATTAAGTTGCCTTTACTCGGGCTTTGTCGCGTATGTTCACTCCGTTGCCGGGGCGTTGACTCGCCCCATCCTTCCGGGAACGGCTGAAGCGCGCCCGATACCCCTTCTCGCCTGGCCTTTCCCCGTCCTGTCCCCTATCTAGGACTGTGGTTCCCCTTGGGTCAGCATTCGACCAAGCCGTCTCGTCCGAACCCCCTTGCCCGGTCTTCCGCAAGCGGCAAGCGCCGCTGGACCGCCCTGGCCGCCGGAGTAGCCGTCGTCGCGGCCGCCTCGACCACCGCCTGGGCCGCGGTTACCAACGGTGACGACACCCGGCGCGCCACCGCCATGAAGACCACGGCCACCCCCTCGGCCCCGTCGGCCGAGACCCCGTCGGGCCGTCCGTCCGCCGCCTCGCAGACCGCCATCCCGAAGCCGCCGCCCGGCGGAACGGTCCAATCCGAGGGCAAGCCGGCGCATACCCCATCGCCCGGTGAGCCGGAGGCGTCTCCCAAGCCGTCGTCAAGCCCCAGCAAAGCGCCGACCGCGCCCAAGGTGGCCAAGGCGGAGCGGGTCACCAAGCCGCGTACCCGGGTCGTCTCCACCGGCACGTGCGGGGCGTCCTTCTACGGCGAGCCCCAGATGACGGCCAGTGGGGAGCGCTTCAACCCGTCCGCGATGACGGCGGCGCACAAGACGCTGCCGCTCGGCAGCCGGGTCCGGGTCACGAACCCGAACAACGGCGACTCGGTGACGGTTCGCATCAACGACCGTGGGCCCTATGTGGGCGGACGGTGCCTGGACCTGTCGGAAGCCGCCTTCGACGCCATCGGCAACACCGGCTCGGGCGTCATGACCGTCAAGTACGAGGTCCTGGCCAGGTAATCGCGCTTTTGCTTGTCTGGCGGGTGGCCTTCGCGTGGATGCCCTCACACGGCGGCGGATTGCCGTGGACCGGGTGGGCAACGTGCCTGCCGTGGGCGGTTCTCGCGGCGCGTAGTCCGGTGTCCGATGTGGGCCTGGTCTGCTGTGGCGGTGCCTCGTGTCGCCCGGACTGCCGATGGGCCGGCCTTGCATGCGGTTGACACAGGCGGCTTGTGGCGCGATTTCCATGTGGGCCTGAGCTCAGCGCGTCCGGTGTCCGGTGCTGGCCGAGGCGGGGTGTAGCTGTCGCCCCGTGTGGCCCGGAGCCCGGTGGGCCAGGTCTCGCCGCGATCGCCTGGGCCCGGTTTGCCTGTCGGCCAGGTGTCGCATGTGGGCCCCGGTCCTCCCGTGTGGGCCCGGTCTTCCGTGTGGACTCGGGCGGTGCGTGGGCCGGGTGCTGTGTGGGCCCGGGTCTCCCGCTTTCGGGCGGGAGCCGGGTGGGCCACAGGTCTAGCGTGGCTGGCGCTTGGTGTGAGGCCGGAGGCCCCTCTCTGGTTGCCTTTTGCTGGTAGCTGGTAGCTGGTAGCTGGTAGCTGGTAGCTGGTGGCCTTGGACCTTGGCCTTTGGGCTTTGGGCCTTGGGCCGTGGGTCTTGGGTTGCGGGTTGAGGGTGGGGTTACTTGATCAGGCGGACTGTCAGCGGGTAGCGGAACTCGTTCTCCGAGAGGGCGGCCACGCCTCCGGCGATCGACAGGACGATCGCGGCGACCCAGATGACCGGCAGCAAGATGACGCCCACGATGGTGAACGGGAGCAAGAACGTGGCTCCGGTCACCGTGAGGTGGAAGTTGAGCGACTCCAAGGCGTGCCGGCGGATGTAGGGCGAGGTCTTGCCGGCGGTCAGCAACAGGATCAGCGGGCCGATGATGGGGAAACCGATCAGCGCCACGAGGTGGGCCGCGGACGCGCCCAGGCGTTCGTTGCTCTCCGTGGGGCCGTGGTGGTGCTTCGGCGGTGCCGGGGCCATCGTCTGCTGGTGTAGGTGGGCTGCCGGGCGGGAGCCGTACAGCTCGGTCATGATGGGCATGAGGTCGCCGTGCGTGCGCGCGGTCATGGCGCGTTCGAGGCGGTCGTCGAACTCGAGCTTGTCGAACCGGCCCTCGGCATAGGCGGCCTGGACATGCTCCACGACGTGCTCGCGGTCCTGGTTGGTCACCCGCAATTGGGCTTGGGGCACCGGTCCCGGGCCGCCCGGGGGTGTGGATGCCTCTGTCATCGCGGCCATGCCTCTCCTTAGCTCAGGCGGTCTTTCCCTATGCTGCATCCTTTTCCTGTGATGTGGGATCGGGAGGAACCCCGAAGTCTCCCTTAGAACAGCCCCGACGCGGCGGACGCGAAACCGATATAAAAAGGAACCATGAGATGGCGAGACCGCTATGGGCTCCGGCGTCTGCGCGGGCCGAAGGTCGCTAAGTTCGACCGGGAGGCGACGGACGCCGACATCGAAGCGCTCATCGCCTTTGCCAAGTCGCGGCGCGGCGTCGAGTTCTACGTCGAACCGGAGACCTTTGCCACTGACACCACGGCCGTCGCCGTGGCTGACGACGGGGAGTGGACCCGGCGACGGGTCGGCTCGCCCGCCGTCATCCACAAGGTCGCCCGTGACCTGGCTCTGCCCGTGTACGACGTGCAGTTGACCGGGTATCCGCAGCGCATGCGCGCCTACAACGAGAAGCGGCGCAGGGAGGAGGGCGGGCTGTAGCCGCCTGCCCTTCGGGGCACGCGCCGGGCTGGCGCGTGCCCTTTTCGTGTGCCCGCAATCTTCCTCCTCGCTCCGGAGCAGCACCTCTCAGTGGCGGCACTGGGTGGTGTCGGTGGTGATGCGTGATGCCCTGTGGCGTCCGGGGTGGGACTGACGGCGTCTGCGTGGTGCCGGGTGCCGGGGGTGTGGGTCAGCCGACGCGGCGGCCTGCTGGGTCAGGCCGCCGCAGCGATCGCGGCGGGGTGGTCAGGCCGTCATGGCGTTCGCCCAGGTGGTGGGATCAGGCGCTGACGGTATCTGCGTGGTGACGGGGGCGTTACGGTGCCTGCTCGGGGGTGGCGAACTACGGCGTCATGGCGTCTGTTCGGGGGTGGTGGGTTAGGTCGTCATGGCGTCTGCTCGGGTGGTGGGTTGCGCCGGTGGGGGTTCGCTGGCTGGCCTTGGCGGTGTCTGCGGGCTGCGGGGTCAGGGTGTTACGGCGTCGGCGGGGTCGTCCAGGAGGGTGGTCAGGGGGAGGAGCCAGGCGGCTTTGGGGGTGCCCATGGCGGTGTTCAGTTCGGCGGGCGTGGGAAGGCGGCCGCGCAGGAGTGAAGGCGGCAGGAGCTGCTGCAGGGCGTGCATCAGCAGGTTGGCCATGGAATAGGCCGGGTCTATGGTTAGGGCGCGTTCCAGGGCTATTACCGCCAGAACGCTGTCACCTGAGCGCCAGCTGGACATGGCCAGCAGGGAAGCGGGCGCTGGGACGAAGCGGGGCTCCAGCCTGCGGGTGAGGTCCTTCCAGAGCGGGGCGTGGGCGTCTTCCATGAGGGTCCAGGCCTCGTCACGGATGCGGATGATCGTGAGGTCCAGGCCCAGCTTGGCTGCTTCCGCGTCTTCCAGGCGGCGGCCGGCCGCGTGGGAGGCGATGGCGGCTCGGACCCTTACCAGGCCCTCGGCTACGAACTGGCGGGCGAAGGCCTCGGTGTCCTTCGCACCTGCCAGGCGGGCGCGGAGGTCGGCTACGGCGGTGGCCGTGGCGGCGCGCATTGACATGCGGACTGGGCCGGTGAACGGGGCGATGGTGCGTTCCAACGTCTGGCGGTCGGGGAGCGCGACCATGCCGTGGACCGTTGCCTCTGCTGCCACTGGGCTGGTCGTGGGGTCGTAGGGGGTGCCTGTGGGTGGGCAGCAGTGGGGGAGGTCGCAGGTGTAGGACCAGTAGCGGCCGTCCTCCGCTCGCAGGGCTTCGCCGATCTTCACGCCCTCTGCCGCTGCCAGGCGTCTGGCTTCGTCGATGGCGGGGGTTACCAACTGGCCTGTGCCGTAGCCGACGAGGATCAGCTCTGTGATCTTTTCGCGCTCCAGGACCGGGGTCAGGGGTGCCAGGGCGTCCGCGGGTAGGGGCAGGCTCCAGCGGGCCGCGATCTGGGCCTGGTCGGCGGACATGCCGATCACGATCAGGCTTTCCGACGGGTGGAAGCCGACCAGGTACGGCACCGCGGCGAGGATGTCGGACGGGGAGAGGAGGGTGAGGCACGGGGTCATGAGGCATGAGGGTGCCGTGGATGGGGGTGGGATTGGGGGGCCGAAAGGGGTTCTGGGGATGGGCCGGGGTGGGGGCAGATCTGGCTGTGGATAACGTGGGCCACACCGGAAAACGCTGGCCAGAAGGACGCGGTGGTACCGGAACACGCAGGCCGTACTGGATACAGCGGGCCGTACCAGGAAGGTGCGGGCCGTACCAGGAAGGTGCGGGTCGTACCAGGAAGGGGCGGGTTGGCACAGAAGGGTGCGGGCCATCCCAGGAAGGTGCGGGCCGTCCCGGGAGGGGTGCGGGCCATCCCAGGAAGGTGCGGGCCGTCCCGGGAGGGGTGCGGGCCATCCCAGGAAGGTGCGGGCCGTCCCGGGAGGGGTGCGGGCCGTAGCAAAGAAGACGCCGGCTGTATCCGGGGGAGGCGGCTATGCGGGGGAGAGGCGTTCACGGACCAGTAGGGCGGCGCCCGCTACTGCGGCCGGCATGGCGATCACGGCTACGAAGGGGAGCAGGAACAGGAGGAACACCACCACGCCGAAGCCCAGGGCGGCGGGCTTGTTGCCGCGGAGCAGCGCGAAACGCTGCTTGCGTGCCAAACCTCGCCTTTCCATCGAAAGGGTCGTGAGTTCTACTGTCAGGAAAAATCCGGAAACGGCGGCGCCTATCACCGGGATCACCGTCTGGCCCACCACCGGGATGAAACCGAGGAAGAACAGCGGGATGGTGATCAACAGCACCCATCCCAATGTGACCAGGCTGTCTCTGATCGAGCGGGGCAGCGTCCGCCACCAGGGCAGTTCCTCATATCCCGGCACGACGTCCACCGTCGCCGACAGCTTCTCGTAGAACGGCTCGCCGATCACCAGCGTGATCGCGGTGAACGTGACCACCGCCAGAGCCAGCCCGCCCACGAACACGACGATCGCGATCATCACCCGGAACGCGTCCCGCCAGCCCCAGGTGTCGGCGAAGGGTGTCATCCAGTTGGCCAGTTCGATGGCGTTGTTGCCCAGATAGACGAGAGCCGCCACATAGATGGCGAAGGCGATCAGTGCGGGGATCAGTCCGAAGAGCCACCAACGCCCGTTACGTGCTACCCATCCCAGCCCTTGAAAGAAAAAGCCGACACCGGCGAAGAAGTCGCGCACAGATCGCATGCCCGGCATGCTAGCGCGCGGGAAGGCGACGTCGGCGCGCGACTAAAGGCGCCGCCGGGCCATGACTGAGAGGCGCCGCCCCGCCCGTCAGGGGCGTGGCGACGCCCGACCAGCCGACTAACCGACCGAGAGCAGGTCCACCACGAAGATGAGGGTCTCGCCCGGCTTGATGCGGGCCCCGGCGCCGCGGTTGCCGTAGCCGAGGTGTGGCGGGATGACCAGCTTGCGCCGGCCGCCGACCTTCATGCCCGCGACCCCCTGGTCCCAGCCGGCGATGACGCGCCCGCCGCCGAGCGGGAACGCGAACGCCTCGCCCCGGTTCCACGACGCGTCGAACTCCTCGCCGGTGGAGAAGGCGACGCCGACGTAGTGGACGTTGACCGTGTGGCCGGGCTTGGCCTCGGGGCCGTCGCCCGTGACCAGGTCGACGATCTCCAGGTCGGTGGGCGGGTTGCCCTCCGGGAAGTCGATCTCCGGCTTCTCGAGTGCCACGAAAGTACTCCTGATGAACGAAACGAATGGACCCGACGACTCTATGCTGTCGGGATGGCCCTTTCTCCCGATGGGATCCTGCTCACCGGGCGCGTCGCCGTGGTCACCGGCGGCGCCGAGGGGGTGGGGCGGGTGGTGGCTGAGGCGTTCGAGGCCTTCGGGGCTTCGGTGGCGGTCTGCGACCGGGTCAAGATCGCGGGCGGGCAGGGGCTGACGATGACGCTCGACGTCCGTGATCCGATGGCCGCCGACGTGTTCGCCCGCGCGGTGGAAGAGCGTTATGGGCGGGTGGACATCCTGGTCAACAGCGCGGGCGGCGCCTGTGACACGCGTTTCGCCGAGACCACGGCCATGGGCGAGCGTACTGTCATCGAGGAGAACTTCGCCCAGCTCACGGCCATGATCCGGCGCCTGCTGCCGCTGATGCGGGCGGGCTCGTCGATCATTAACATCGGGGCGGCGCCGGGGTTCGCGATCCAAGCCGCCATGACGGCGGCCGTCGCGGGGCTCACCGCTTCGCTGGCGGTGGAGCTGGCGCCGATCCGGGTCAACGCGATCGCGCCGGGACGGCCGCCCGGCGACTTTTCCGGCGCGGCCGCGGTGGCGGTCTTCCTGGCCGGGGAGATGGCGAGGCTGGTCACGGGCACGACCATCCACGTCGGCCAGGAGTGATCACCAGCTCTGGTGCAGCGGCATGCCCTCGGTGTAGCCGGAGGACGACTGGATGCCGACCACGGCCCGCTCGTAGAACTCCTCCAGCGTCGTGGCGCCCGCGTAGGTGCACGAGGACCTGAGGCCGGCCACGATGGCGTCGATCTGGTCCTCGACGCTGGGGCGCAGCGGGTCCAGGTACATGCGGGAGGTCGAGATGCCCTCCTCGAACAACGCCTTGCGGGCCCGATCGAAGGGGCTGTCCTCGGCGGTACGCAGGCGTACGGCCCGCGCCGACGCCATCCCGAAGTTCTCCTTGTACTTGCGGCCGTCGGCCGCGGTCCGGGTGTCACCGGGCGACTCATAGGTGCCGGCGAACCAGGATCCGATCATGACGTTGGAAGCCCCGGCGGCCAGCGCGAGCGCGACGTCACGCGGGTGCCGTACGCCGCCGTCGGCCCACACGTGGCGCCCCAGCCGGCGGGCCTCGGCGGCGCACTCCAGCACGGCGGAGAACTGGGGACGTCCGACGCCGGTCATCATCCGGGTGGTGCACATGGCGCCCGGGCCGACGCCGACCTTGAGGATGTCGGCTCCGGCGTCGACGAGGTCGCGTACACCCTCGGCTGTCACGACGTTTCCCGCCGCGACCGGCACGGCCGGGTCGAGCGCCCGCACGGAGCGCAGCGCGGAGAGCATCTTCTCCTGGTGGCCGTGCGCCGTGTCCACGACGAGGACGTCGACGCCCGCCTCAAGTAGCTCCTTGGCCTTGGCGGCCACGTCGCCGTTGACGCCGACGGCGGCGGCGACGCGCAGCTTGCCCGCGGCGTCGAGCGCGGGGTCGTAGAGGGTGGCGCGCAGCGCGCCGGTGCGGGTGAGGATGCCGATCAGGCGGCCCTCGCCGTCCACGATGGGGGCCAGGCGGTGGCGGCCGTCGTGCAGGCGGTCGAAGGCCACGCGCGGGTCCAGCCCGGCGGGCAGCGTCAGGAGCTCGGTGGACATCACCTGCGACAGCTGGGTGTACATGTCCACGCCCTGGCAGTCGGCGTCGGTCACCACGCCGACCGGGCGGTTCTCCCAGTCGACCACGATGACCGCGCCGTGGGCGCGCTTGGGCAGCAGGTTGAGCGCCTCGCCGACCGTTTCGTGCGGCGTGAGGGTGAGCGGCGTGTCGTGGACCAGGTCGCGCTTCTTGACCCAGTCGACCACGTCGGCCACCACATCGATCGGGATGTCCTGCGGGATGACGGTGATGCCGCCCCGCCGTGCCACCGTCTCGGCCATGCGGCGGCCGGCCACGGCGGTCATGTTCGCCACGACGAGGGGGATGGTGGTGCCCGTGCCGTCGTTCGTCGAGAGATCGACGCCGAGCCGGGATCCGACCGAGGAACGCGACGGGACCATGAACACGTCGCTGTAGGTCAGGTCGTAGGACGGCTCGAGTCCGTTGAGAAACTTCACGTTCGTCCATCCTATGCGGTAGCTGGTCAAGTCCCGCCATATGATCGGCCCTGGATACTTATGGGGGATGGAGGAGCAGTGGACGTCACAGAACGCGCCGAACTGCTGGTGGTCGGCTACGCCGTACGCACGACGAACGCCGACGAGATGGATCCCTCGCGCGCGAAGCTGCCCGCGCAATGGCAGCGGGGCGGGGCGCCGGGCGCTTTCGCCCACGTTCCCGGGCGAACGGACGAGAACCTCTACGCGGTCCTCACCGACTATGAAAGCGACCATCACGGGGCATATACCCAGATTCTCGGGGTCGGGGTGCGGACCGTTCCAAGGCTGCCGGAAGGGATGGTCGCGGTACGCGTGCCGGCCGGCCAGTCGCTGACCCTGGCGGCCCGCGGACCGATGCCGCAGGCGCTCATCGAGGCCTGGCAGCAGGTCTGGAAGCACACCGAGTCCGGCGGCAGCCCGGCCCGCGCCTTCACCACGGACCTGGAGATCCACCACGCGGACGGCGCCGACCTCTACCTAGCGATCTGAGGGCAGGCCGAGCGCGTCGCACCCGGCGCGCACGGCCACGGCCCGCAGTTGGTCCACGGGCGCGTCCGCGAACTGCACGGCGCAGTCGGCCACCCCGCCCAGCGCGACCGTCGCGCGCGCGGCCTGCTCCAGCGTCGGATTCTCCCCCACCAGGAGTACGGCGAGCCGCTCCCGCGAGGTGAACGCCCAGTCGATCAGCCCCTGGCCGCTCAGCGTGATCATCTCCCTGAGCAGGAACATCACCATGTCCCGGTGCCGGTGGTGGAAGTCGAAGTACTCCCTGAGCAGCTCGGGGACGTCGACCTCCGCCAGCGACTCCAGCCGTGACACGTAGGCCTCGCCGTCCTGGAACATCGGCTCGATGATGCTGCGCACCAGCTCCTCGCGGGAGGAGAAGTGGTAGTAGAGCGCCGGTTTGGTGATCCCGAGCCCGTCGGCGATGTCCTGAAGGCTCGTCTGCTGCATGCCCTTGGCCAGGAACAGCTCGCGGGCGACGGCCTGGATGCGGCTCTTGGTGTCACCGGGTCTTGCCATGGACCCCAGTATGACTTACCGTCCGTTAAGTCAGCTACTTACCTACCGTTAGGTAAAAGCATGCGTGTCCTCATCTCCGGCGCCAGCGTCGCCGGCCCCGTCCTCGCCTACTGGCTGGCCCGCCACGGCTTCGAGGTCACCGTCGTGGAACGCGCGCCCACGCTGCGCAAGACCGGCGGCCACGCGGTGGACCTGTTCCGCCCCGCCATGGACATCGCCGAGCGCATGGGCGTCCTCGACCAGCTCGAACAGGCCAAGACCGGCACCAGTCACCTCGCCTACCACCGCGCCGGCAAGCGCCCGGTCGGGCTTGAGCTCGGCCGCCTCGTCGCGGCGGTCTCCGACCGGCACGTGGAGATCATGCGCGACGACCTCAGCGAGATCCTCTACGAGCGCTCCCGCGACGGCGCCGAGTACATCTTCGGCGACTCCATCACCGCCATCTCCGACCAGGGCGAGGTGACCTTCGAGAACGGGCCGTCCCGGCGCTTCGACCTCGTGGTGGGGGCCGACGGCCTGCACTCGAACGTGCGCCGCCTGACGTTCGGCGACGCCGAGGAGCACTGGATCGGCGCGTACCTGGCGGTAGCGACCGTACCCAACTACCTGGGGCTGGACGGGCGGATGGAGGTCGCCGCCGACGTCGGCAGGATCGCCGGGATCTACGGCGCCGACCGCCTGCCCGACGCGCGGGCCATCTTCCTGTTCCGTCCCGCCGCCCAGCTGGACTACCACTACCGCGACGTGCCCAGGCAGAAGCGACTGCTGCGCGAGGCGTTCGCCGACATGGGCTGGGAGGTCCCTCGCCTCCTGGACGAGACGGACGCCGCGCAGACCTTCTACTTCGACTCGGTGACCCAGCTCCGCCTCGACACGTGGTCACGCGGCAGGGTCACGCTGGTCGGCGACGCGGGCTACTGCCCCGGCCCGGCGGTGGGTGGCAGCACGAGCCTGGCGGTCGTGGGCGCGTACGTGCTGGCCGGCGAACTGGCCGCGCACGGCGGCGACCACACGCGCGCTTTCCCGGCCTACGAACACGAAATTTCGGACTATGTACGGCGGAGCCGCACCTTCGCCGTGGCGGCCGCCAAACGCCTGGTCCCGGGGACGCGCATGGACGTCTGGGCCCTGGCGCAGGGAGCCCGCCTGATCAACCACCTCCCCGGCCCCCTGACCCGCCGCCTGGCCAAGCTGAGCGCCAACGGCCTGCGCCTCCACGACTCGATCACCCTGAAGCCCTACCACCCCCTCAGAACCCACGCCTAGCCCGGAGGCGTGGCCAGGAGAAGAGCCGGGCGCCTCGCGGGAGAACCAAGGCGCGGCACTTGGAGGGTGGCCGCGGGGCCTGGGGAGCGCGTGGCGTCCCACCCGGAGGGTGTTAGGGCTTGCGGGGGTGGAGGGTTATGGGGAAGGACGTGACGCCCCGGACGAAGGAGTTGCGCATCAGGCGGGGACCCTCGGCGTCAGCCCAGGCCGCCGAGTCCACCCGCGCCACCCACTCCTCGAAGAAGATCTTGAGCTCCAGCCGCGCCAACGCCGCCCCCAGGCAGAAGTGGGTGCCGAGGCCGAAGGCGATGTGGCCGCCGGGTTTGCGGGTGATGTCGAAGGTGTCGGGGTCGTCGAAGACCGCCGGGTCGCGGTTGGCGGAGCCGTACATGAGTAGGACCTGCCGGCCCTTTTCGATGGTCTGGCCGTGGAGGGTGGTGTCGCGGGTGGCGGTGCGGCACATGTTGAGAATCGGCGTGGTCCAGCGGATGAACTCCTCGACGGCGGTGTCGATCTGGGAGGGGTTCTCGCGCAGGTGGCGCCACTGGGCGGGGTGGCGGATGAGGGCGTCCAGGGCGGTGGCGATCACGGTGCGGGTGGTCTCGGCACCACCGTCGAGCAGGAGGAGAGCCTCGTTGGCGAGGTGTTCGTCGTCGTAGTCGGGGCGGGCCGACCACACCGACAGGAGGTCGTCCCGGGGGCAGGTGCGGCGCTCGGCGGCCAGGTCGAGGACGGCGAGGCCGAACTCGCCGGCGGCGACGGCGGCCTCGTGGGTGACGTAGCGCAGGCCGCCGCCGGCCGCGATCGTGGTCTCCGACCAGTGTTTGAGCTTGGGCCAGTCCGCGTCGGGGAAGCCGAGCAGCCAACCGATCATGCGGGCGGGCAGCGGGGCGGCCAGGGCGGGCACCGCGTCCACGGTGCCTTCCGACAGGGCCTGGTCGATCTGTTCCGTGACCACGGCCCTGACCCGGTCGGCGTAGCGTTCGTGCACGTGACGCGGGGTGAAGCGGCGGTAGACGAGGCGGCGGCGCTCGGCGTGCTCGGGGTCGTCCATGCCGATCATGGACGGGTCGGAGGGCAGCTGGGGACGGTAGCCGCCGGTGCTGGTCCAGAGCCTGGCGTCGCGTTCGATGGCGCAGATGTCGGCATGGCGGGAGATGCCCCACAGGTCGTTGGCGGCGTCGTAGTGGGCGGGGGAGTGCTCGCGCAGCCAGGCGTAGAGCGGCAGGGGGTCGCCGGCGTACAGGTCGCCGTCGAGCAGGTCGATGCCCGCGCGCGGGGTGCTCATGCCGACGGGTTCCAGAGGGGCTCGTCCACGGTGAAGCCGACCGGGTCGCCCCAGCGGTTGCGGTAGCCGACCTCGTGGACGGGACGGCGGGGCGCCACGCCCCAGCGGCCGGTCGGGTAGCCGAAGGTCACCGTGCAGGCCAGGCGCCAACCCTCGCCTTCGGGAACGCCGAGCAGCCGCAGGGTCTCCTTCGGGTGGAACATGCCGAGGATGGTGGTCAGCGCGGTGCCGACGCCGTGGGCGCGGGCGGCGAGCTGGGCGTTCCAGACGGCGGGGAAGATGGAGCCGCCGCTCGGGTCGTGCTGGACGAACGCGAACAGCAGCAGCGGGTACGCGTCGAAGTGGTCGGCCAGGTACTGGGCGGAGGTGAAGACGCGGGTGGCCTGGTCGTCGGCCCGGTCGAGCGCGTCCTTGTAGTGCGTCTCGTACAGGCGGCGCAGGCCGTCCTGGTAGAGCGGGGCGAGCTCGGCCCTGAGCGCGGGGTCGTCGACCAGTAGGAAGCGCCAGTTCTGGGCGTTGCCGCCGGTGGGGGCGCGGATGGCGGCGTCCAGGATCGAGCGCTGCACCTCCATCGGGACGGGGTCGGGCTTTACGCGGCGCATCGCCCGCGTCGTGTAGAGGGCCTCGAAGACGTCCATCAGGCCAGCACCCCTGCTTCGCGTAGTTTGTCGGCTTCGGCGGCGTCGAGTCCCCACGCCGCGAGGTCGGTCAGCCGGGTGGCCGGGGACAGATCGGGCGCCGGGGCGCCGAGCAGGCGCGGCGCCGGCACCGGCTGCCGGTAGTCGCCCACATGGACGAAGCTCTCCCTGGCCACGTTGTGCGGGTGGTCGACGGCCTCGCCCATGGTCAGCACGGGGGAGACGCAGGCGTCGGAACCGTCGAAGACGGCCTCCCACTCGGCCCTGGTCTTCGACAGGAAGGCCTCGGCGAGCCGGGCCTTGAGCGCGGGCCACTGCTGTTTGTCGCCGCGGTCGGGCAGGTCGCTCAGCTCCATCAGGCGGACCATCTCGTCCCAGAACTGCGGCTCCAGCGAGCCGACCGCCATGAACTGGCCGTCGGCGGTCTCGTAGGTGTCGTACATGGGGGCGCCGGTGTCGAGCAGGTTGGTGCCGCGCGGGCCCCAGAAGCCGGACTGCACGCCGTGGTGGAACATCGCGAACAGGATCGAGGCGCCGTCCACCATCGCGGCGTCGATCACCCGGCCCTTGCCGGTCCGTTCGCGCTCGAAAAGGGCCAGCAGCACGCCGTACGCCAGCATCAGCCCGCCACCGGCGAAGTCGCCGAGTATGTTGATCGGCGGCGTCGGCTTGTCACCGGCGCGGCCGAGCATCGACAGGATGCCGGAGACCGCGATGTAGTCGATGTCGTGCCCGGCGGTCGGGGCCAGCGGGCCGTCCTGGCCCCAGCCGGTCATGCGGCCGTAGACGAGCCTCGGGTTGATCTCGTGCAGGTCGGCGGGGCCGATGCCGAGGCGTTCCGCGACACCGGGGCGGAACACCTCGATGACCACGTCCGCGTTCCGCGCCAGTTCCTTGAACGCGCGCACGCCCTCGGGCGACTTCAGATCGAGGCCGACGGTCTGTTTGCCACGGTCCATCACGTCCGTGCGCGGCCGGTCGGTGACCGCTTTGACGCGGTCGACGCGCAGAACCTCGGCGCCGTGGTCGGCGAGCATCATCCCGGCGAACGGCCCCGGCGCGAGCCCCGCCAGCTCCAGCACCCGCACTCCGGCCAGCGGACCTTCACGCATGGACATCTCCTCGACTCTGTTCCGGCACGGCGCCCACCCCAGTAGAACAACATTCGGTAGCAGGCCGCAACCATGCCCGGCTCATGTGATCACACTCTTCCGCACTCCCACTTATGGGAAACTTGCCCACTGTTGTGGAGGTTGGACATGGTTTCGGAACAGCTCGTCGCTCGGCGGTACCAGTTACTGCGCGAGCTGGGGCGCGGCGGCATGGGCGTGGTCTGGGAAGGTCGCGACACGCTCCTCAACAGGCAGATCGCGATCAAGGAGGTGCTGCTGCCCGACGGGGTCCCACCCGCCGACCGGGAGCGGCAGCTTTTGCGTACCGCCCGTGAGGCGCGCACGGCCGCCCGGCTCAACCACCCGTCGGTCGTCGCGATCTACGACGTCGTCGAGGAGGACGGCCGCCCCTGGATCATCATGGAGATGCTCAGGGCACGCTCCATCGAGGAGATCGTGGCCACCACCGGCGCGCTGCCCATCCCGCAGGCCGCCGAGGTGGGCAGGCAGGTGCTCTCCGCGCTGCGCGCCGCGCACGAACTGGGCATCCTGCACCGCGACGTCAAACCGAGCAACATCTTGCTCGACGACGACGGCAGGGCCGTGCTCACCGACTTCGGCATCGCCACCGCCGAAGGCGACTCCTCGCTGACCAGCACCGGCATGGTCACCGGCTCGCCCAGCTTCCTCGCGCCCGAGCGGGTGCGCGCGGCCGAGGCCGGGCCGGCCTCCGACCTGTGGTCGCTGGGCGCCACCCTGTTCGCGGCGCTGACCGGGCGCTCGCCGTTCGAGCGGGGCGAGCCCATGGCCACGCTCACCGCGCTGCTCAACGAGGAGCCCGACTACCGGCGCATCCCGCCCGCCATGCATCCCGTGCTGCGCGGGCTGCTGCGCAAGGAGCCGCACGAGCGGCTGGGGCCGGAGGAGGCCGAACGGCTGCTGGCCGGGCTGGCGGCCGGCCGTACCGTGGAGTCGGAGGAGAAGGTGGGCAGCCGCAAGCTGCTCGTCGCGGCCGTGGCGGCGGTCGTCCTGGTGATCGGCGGGGGCGTGAGCGCGTACTCGATCCTGTCGGCCGACCCCGGACCCACCCCGCGCCTCGCGCAGCGCGCGGCCAGCAGCCCGATACCGAGCGTCTCCACGCCGACCCCGAGCCCCACGCTGTCACCGACGCCGACCCCCACCCCGACCAGGACCAGGCCGCCGATGCGGGTCTGGACCTCGCCCGACGGCTGGTCGATCTCCCGCCCGGCCGGCTGGCGAGGCGCCCGCGGCGACGGCTCCACCACCTGGACCAGGCCCGACCAGCGCGGACACCTGGCCGTCGAGCCCGTCTACTCCGAGACCGACCCGCACCAGCTCCTGCGCGACGCCGAAGAGATGTTCAAGGAGACCGGCCAGGAGTTCACCACGGTCGGCCGCAAGGTCGTCAGGCATCGCGGGGCGGCCGCGGTCGAGTGGGAGTTCACCTGGCGGGCCGCGGGCGGCCCCGGCGAGAGCGCCTGGGCGCGGGCCGGGCAGCGCTACCGCGAGATCAGGCGCGCGGTCACGGTCGGCGAGACCGCCTACGTCCTGTCCTGGACCTTCACCGAGGCGGGGTGGCAGCGGCACCGGGAACTCATGCGCAAGGTGATCAACAGCTTTACAGTGGGCGCATGACGCCCTGGAACCTGCTGGCGCTGCCGCCGCTGCCCGAGGAACTGCTGCGGGGCCTGATCAAACCTCTCGGCGATCGGGTACGGCTGAGCGTCCCCGCCCGCCGGGACCGGGCCGCCATGCTCGACGCCCTGCCGGAGGCCGAGATCGTGCTCGGCGACTGGTCGGCCGAGCTCGCGCTCGACGCCGAGGCGGTCGCGGCCGCGTCCCGGCTCGCGTTCGTGCAGCAGCCGTCGGTCGGCGTGGACGGGCACGACCTGACGGCCCTGGCCGCCGCCGGGGTGCCGCTGGCCAACACCGCCGGGGTCAGCGCCGTGGCGGTCGCGGAGTGGTGCGTGTCGGCGGCGCTGGCCGTACGCAGGAAGCTGCGCGAAGCCGACGCCGCGGTACGCGCGGGCCGCTGGCCCCAGCAGGAGCTGCAGCCGAGCGAGCTGTCCGGGTCGAAGGTCGGGATCGTCGGCCACGGCCCGATCGGCGCGGAGTGCGGCCGGTTGTTCCGCGCGTTCGGCTGCCAGGTGTCCTACTGGACCCGCACCCCCCGCGAGGACCCCGCCTACACGCCGCTGGAGACGGTCGTCGCCGAGTCCGACGTGCTCGTGGTGGTCATCGCGCTGTCGGAGCAGACGCGCGGGCTCATCGATCCCCGGCGGATGAAGCAGGGCGCGCTGCTCGTCAACGCGGCGCGTGGCGAGGTCGTCGATCAGGCGGCGCTGGTCGAGGCGCTCGGCGGCCACCTGGGCGGCGCGGCGCTCGACGTCTTCCCCACCGAGCCGCTGCCCGCCGACGACCCGCTGCTCGGGCTCGACCGCGTCCTGCTGTCGCCGCACATCGCGGGCGTCACGGGCCAGGCGACGGGACGCCTGATCAAGGCCGTCATGGACAACCTTGAGGCGGCGGTAGACGGGCGGCCACTAGTCAACGTTGTCAACAGGGCCGAGGCGATTGTCACCAGGAAGTTTGGCGATTCGCCCGCGGCGTAGGGCCTCTACCTGGCACTGTGAACAGTTTTCGTGTCTTTAACAGACCCCGGTCTGTTCTATGTGTTTGGAGGGAGATACGGTCTTACGGACGATCTCTACCAGCTCCAGGGGGTGTTCCGTGACGACAGACATGTCGACACACCAGAGGGCCGTAGAGCACATCCGGCAGTCGTACGCCGAGATTCCCGGGGACGCCGCGCCCCGCCTGGCCAAGGCCACGTCGAACCTGTTCAGGTTCCGCGACAACGGCAAGACGGCCAAGCTCTCCGCACGTGACCTCGACGAGGTCATCAGCGTGGATCCGGTCACGATGACGGCTGAAGTCCAGGGGATGACGACCTACGAGAACCTCGTGGACGCCACCCTTCCGCACGGGCTCATGCCGTACGTCGTGCCGCAGCTCAAGACGATCACGCTCGGGGGAGCGGTGACGGGTCTGGGCATCGAGTCGACCAGCTTCAAGGACGGTCTGCCGCACGAGTCGGTCGAGGAGCTCGAGATCCTCACCGGCGACGGGCGCATCGTCATCGCCCGCGACGACAACGAGCACCGCGACCTCTTCCGCGCCTTCCCGAACTCCTACGGCACGCTCGGCTACGCCCTGCGCATCCGGATCAAGCTCAAGGCGGTCCAGCCGTACGTGCATCTCACGCACGTGAAGTTCACCGACGCGGACAAGTGCATGCTGGCCATGCAGGAGATCTGCGACACGATGGTGCACGACGGCGAGCAGGTCGACTTCATCGACGGGGTGTTCTTCGACCCCGACGAGATGTACATCACGCTCGGCCGCTTCGCCGAGCGCGCCCCCTACGTCTCGGACTACACGGGGATGCGCATCTACTACCAGTCCATCCGCAAGCGCAACCGCGACTGGCTGACCGTGCGCGACTACCTGTGGCGCTGGGACACCGACTGGTTCTGGTGCTCGCGCGCGTTCGGCGTGCAGCAGCCGGTCGTCCGCTCGCTCATGCCGCGCCGCTACATGCGCTCCGACGTCTACCGCAGGCTCGTCGCCCTCGATCGCAAGTACGGTTTCACCGCCCGCGTCGACCGGTGGCGTGACCAGCCGGTGCAGGAGTCGGTGATCCAGGACGTGGAGACGCCGGTCGAGCGGGGCGCGGACTTCCTCAGGTTCTTCCACGAGAAGGTCGGCATGACGCCGGTCTGGATGTGCCCGCTCAAGTCGTCGAGCGACTGGCCGCTCTACCCGCTGGAGCAGGGCAAGCTGTATGTCAATTTCGGGTTCTGGGGTCTGGTCCCGTTGCCTCGGGGGCAGTTCGACGGGTACTACAACCGGCTCATCGAGAACTCTGTGCACGAGCTGGACGGGCACAAGTCGCTATATTCAACCAGTTTCTATGCCCGTGAGCAGTTCTGGCAGCTGTACAACGGCGATGCTTACTGGCCGGTCAAGCGGGAATACGATCCGAACGGTCGCCTGCTTGACCTGTACGACAAGTGTGTGCGGGGAAGGTAAGTGATGGCGCTCGCAACCATCTTTGAAAAAATCGTCGGTTCCAAGTCGAACATCTCGTTCCTGGCTTATGACGGCAGCAAGGCCGGGCCGGACGGGTCGGACGTCACCATCGAGGTGAAGTCGCCCATCGCGGTGGCGTACCTGGCTCAAGCTCCGGGGGAGCTCGGTCTGGCGCGTGCCTATGTCTCGGGGCACATCGACGTGCACGGTGACATCTACACGTTGCTCGACCGCATGTGGAACATCACCACCAACGACCTGACTCTCGCCGAAAAAGTGGACGCCGTCCGCTCTTTGGGCATGAAGCCGTTGATGATGCGTGTTCCGCCGCCTCCGCAGGAGATGCGGCAGAGCACCCTGGCCAAGCTCGGCTCCCGGCACGCCAAACAGCGTGACGCCGAAGCCATCCACCACCATTACGACGTCTCCAACCGCTTCTACGAGTGGGTCCTGGGCCCGTCGATGGCGTACACGTGCGCCGTCTACCCCACCCAGGAATCCACGCTGGAAGAGGCCCAGTTCGCCAAGTTCGACCTGGTGGCCAAGAAGCTCGACCTGAAGCCCGGCATGCGCCTGCTCGACGTCGGCTGCGGCTGGGGCGGCATGGTCATGCACGCCGCCAAGAACTACGGCGTCAAGGCGCTCGGCGTCACCCTGTCGAAACAGCAGGCCGAATGGGCCCAGGCCGCCATCAAGGAGGCAGGCCTGGAGGACCTGGCGGAAGTCCGCTTCATGGACTACCGCGACGTCCCCGAAGGCGACTTCGACGCAGTCAGCAGCATCGGCCTCACCGAGCACATCGGCGCCGCCAACGTGCCGGCCTACTTCTCTTTCCTGTACGGCAAGCTCCGCCCCGGCGGTCGCATCCTGAACCACTGCATCACCCGGCCCACGGGCAAGGAGAAGACGTTCAACAAGGGCGGTTTCATCAACCGCTACGTCTTCCCCGACGGTGAGCTGGAGTCGGTGGGCTACCTGGTCAGGCAGATGGAGGACCTCGGCTTCGAGATCCGCCACGAGGAGAACCTGCGCGAGCACTACGCCAAGACGCTGCGCGCCTGGTGCGACAACCTCGACGCCAACTGGGAAGACGCCGTCCAGGAAGTCGGCATGGGCACGGCCCGGGTGTGGGCCCTGTACATGGCCGGCTGCATCGTGGGCTTCGAACGCAACAAGGTCCAGCTGCACCAGGTGCTGGGCGTGAAGCTCGACAAGGACGGCCGCTCCGGCATCCCCCTCCGCCCCTCCGCCAACTGGCCGTAAGTGCTTCGCCCCTGCTGGAGCCCGGGTGGGGCTCCAGCAGGGCCCATCACGGCGCGACCAGCTCAACGAGCGGAACCGCGACCAGGATCGGCAACTCCAGCTCAAGCCGGTCCCGATGCACCCGGTGCAGCCGATACTCCGAGACCACCGCGTCCAGGTGAAACTCCCTGACCTCGGTGATCTCGTATTTCTCGTCTAGATGGTTGATTCCAAGGCGGCTGCTTACGATCAATGGTCGTAGGCGGTGAGGGATCGGGCGGTGGGCTGGCCGGTCTTGTCGTTGTGCC
>NZ_JACHIN010000020.1 GCF_014203235.1 Nonomuraea endophytica
ACGTCTTCCGCGGCCTCATGCGCTGGGGCTTCAGCATGATCGCCATCGCCCCCCTGCTCACCTGGCTGATCTTCCTCGCACCCAACTGGTCCTGATGGCGGCCGCAGGCGGGAGCCGCCTGCGGCCGTTAGTTCTGGATCGACCATAAGGCCCATTTTCGACAGCTTTTTCGAAACTGTGTTCCCTTGAGGGTTGTGACTCCAGGTTCGGCTGGGGTACAACTGACCTGGATTTGCGCAAGTCGCACCCGGCTGAAGGCGGCGAGACCCGCCGTAGTCGGCCATGTCGCCCAGGAGTCCGCCGGAAGGCTTGCTCCGGCAACCCCCAAGGAGCCTCGTGCCGAGCTTGCTGCTGCCCATGTCCAGACATATCCCGTTTCTGGTGGCGCTGGTGCCTGCCATCGCCCTGCGGGGACTGGCGATACACGGCTACCCGCCAGCGCTGTTCTTCTGGGCGGACTCCTTCACCTATCTCAGGTCCGCGGCCGAACCCGTACCTGGAACGTTCCGGCCGCTCGGATACTCCTTGTTCCTGGCGGCGTTAAGCCCGGGGCAGAGCCTGGCGCTGGTCACGGCCGTCCAGCACCTGCTCGGCCTGGGCCTGGCGGTAGCGGCCTACGCGCTGCTGCGCCGGCACGGCCTGCCCGGCTGGGGCGCGACGCTGGCGGTCACGCCCCTGCTCTACGACGAGTTCCTGATCCTGCTGGAGCACATGATCATGGCGGACGCCCTGTTCACCGTGCTGGCCACGGGCGCGATCCTGGTGCTGCTGCGCCGGATCACGCCCGCGTCGGGGGCCTGCGCCGGACTGCTGCTCGCGCTGGCCACGCTCACCAGGACGATCGGCGCGGTCGTCCTGCTCCTCACCGCCGCCTATCTGCTGTGGCGCGGCCGGCACGCCGTCATCCCGCACCTGCTCGCCGCCGCCGCCCCACTCATCGCGTACGCCTGCTGGATGGCGGCCACCAGCGGCACCTTCGGACTGACCAAGTCCGAGGGCATCTTCCTCTGGTCGCGCACCATGAGCTTCGCCGACTGCTCGGTGATCAAGCCCGAGCCCCGGCTGGTGGTCCTGTGCCCCGGCCAGCCCGTCGGCGAGCGGCCTGCGGCGCCGTTCTGGCTGTGGCAGCCCGCCTCGCCCCTGTACAAGGTGCCGGGCGCGGACAGGAACGCCCTGGCCGGGCAGTTCGCCCGTACGGCACTCGCCGCCCAGCCCGGCGCCTACCTCGCGGCGGTCGGCAAGGACATGCGCTGGCTGCTGCGCTGGGAACGCACCACCGACAGAAGCGTCGCCGTCAGGAAGACCAACCCGTACTGGTTCCCGTTCGAGCCACGGCCGCTCAAGGACAGTGCGGCCGCCGCCTACGAGGGCGAACCGGTCAAGCCGCGCATCGCCGAGCCGTACGCCGGCCTGCTCCGCGTCTACCAGCGCTTCGGCTACCTGCCGATCCCGCTGCTGCTCGCACTGCTCGCCGGCACCCTGGCCACAGCGCTGATACGGCGCCGCCACGACGCCCTGCTGCCCGCCCTGGCGGCGACCGCGCTCATCCTGGCCCCGCTCTTCACCGCCGGTTTCGACGTGCGCTACGTCGTCCCGGCAATCCCGCTGGTCTGCGTCGCGGCCGGGCTCGCGGTGCTGCGGGGCGGTCAACCCCTGGGCGTCGCGGCTTGACCGGTCACCGGCCCAGGTCGTCCCACTCCTGGAGCAGGTGGGCCGTGGCCGCCGCGGGGGCCGTGAACGACCAGCGGCCCGGCGGCAGGTTCAGGGCGCAGCCCCCGTCGGCCAGGCGGGTGGTCGGCAGCTGCTCGTTGAGTCCCATCAGGAAGGTGCCGTTGACGGTCATCCCGTCCCAGGCGCCGCGCACGGGCAGCACCGCGCGGGCGGTCACGCCCTCCGGGACGGCGAACGTGAACTGGACCCCGTCGGGCCCGGCCCGCCAGCCCGACTCGACCGTCCCCGACGCGCTCTCGTAACGGGCGTGCGCCTCGCGCAGCAGCGGGACGGGGCCGGGGCGCAGCAGCAACTCACCGAAGCCGCCGCCCGTCCCGCGCGGGTCGTCGCCCAGGCCCGCCACGTGCCGGAACAGCCAGTCGCCCACGCAGCCGTAGGCGTAGTGGTTGAAGGAGTTCATGGCCGGCGTCTGCAGGCCGTGCCGGTGGTGCCAGGCGTCCCAGCGCTCCCACATGGTCGTCGCCCCGGCGCGGAGCTGGTAGCGCCAGGACGGGTAGCCCTCCTGGTTGAAGATCCGGCACGCCAGGTCGTGGTGGCCGGTCTCCGACATTACGGGCAGCAGCAGGGGGGTGCCGACGAAGCCGGTCATGAGCCGGTGCCCGTCGGCGCGTACCAGCTCGGCCAGGGCCTGCGCCGACGCGGCGCGGTCCTCGGGCGGGACCAGGTCCCAGGCGAGGGCGACGGCGTAGCCGGTCTGCGTTTCTGTGTGCAGCTTCGGCCCGTTGAGGAAGGCCTGCTGGAAGGCGCCGGACACGCGGGTGAACGCCTCGCCGTACTCCGGCGCGTGCGGTTCGCCGAGCACGTCGGCCACGTGCGCGACCAGGCGGAGGCTGCGGGCCAGGGCTGCGGTGGCGATGAGGCTCTTGGGCGTCTCGACCGTGCCGGGGGCCAGCCAGTCGCCCAGGGCTCTGCCGGGTCTGATGCCCCCTTCGGCCTGGGCCAGGCAGTAGTCGGCCCACCGGCGCATCGGGTCGTACGCGCGGCGCAGCGTGCGGTCGTCGCCATAGCGGCGCCACAGCAGCCACGGCACCTCGACCAGCGCGTCCGACCATACGGGGGAGTCGTATCCGTACTCGGGCAGGACCGGCGCGACGTGCGGGACCGCGCCGTCGGCCCGCTGCCCGTCGATCAGCGTCGTCACCCAGCCGGACAGGAACGCCTGCGTGTACCGCAGGAAGCTGAGCGTCGAGCCGAACACCGAGATGTCGGCCGTCCACCCGGCCCGCTCGTCGCGCTGCGGGCAGTCGGTCGGCACGCTCACCAGGTTGCCGTCCGCCGACGCGCCGATGTTGGCGACGAGCTGCCGGACGGCGGGATCGCTCACGGTCAGCGAGCCGGTGACGGTGAGCGCCGAGGACAGCAGCACCGCCTCCAGGTCGTCCGGCGTCAGCGTGCCCGGCCAGCCGGTGACCTCCGCGTAGCGGAATCCATGCAGAGTGAACGCGGGCTCCGCGACATGTGAGCCGGGGCCGAGGTCGAACTCGTCACGCTGGTCCGCGGTGCGCAGGTTGTCGGTGTAGAGCCGCCCGGTCGCGGTCAGCTCCTCCCCGTGCCGGACCACGATCCGCACCGGGCCGGGTGCGTCGACGCGTAGCCGTACCCGCCCGACGACGTTACGCCCGAAGTCGGCCACCTGGACGCCCGGCACGGGCTCGGTCACGGACACGGCGGCCACCGTGCCGATCACCCGCACCGGGGGAGCGGGGTCGGCCTCCACCAGGATCTCGGGGGCCGGGATCTCCGAGGCGGTGGTGACGTGCGGCGAAGGCGCCTGGACGGTCTCGCCCATCACCAGGTCGGCCCGTGGACGACCGAGATCACGCACGGTCCAGGTGGTGTCCGTGGCGGCCACGCGGCGAACCCCGCCGGAGTCCCGCACGAGCACCTGGGCGCTGGCGGCGGGCCGGTCGCCGTAGCGGCGCGGGCCGCCGCCGGCCACGTGACCCGCGTACCAGCCGGGAGCCAGCCACAGCTCCAGCTCGTTCTCACCGGGTACGAGCAGCTCCGTCAGCTCCAGCAGCCGGTAGCGCGTCCGGTGGCCGTAGTCGGTCCAGCCGGGAGCCAGTTCCTCATCGCCGAGCCGTACCCCGTTGAGCAGCGCCCGGTAGAGGCCGAGCGCGGTGACGGCCAGCCACGCGCGCCCGGACGGCCTGGTGAAGGACCCGCGCAGGCTCACGGCCGCTCGCGGGTCTCCCGCCAGCCACGGAGCGGTCCACTCTCCCCGCAGGCCCGTGGTGAACGCGCCGGTCGCGTGTCCTTCGACCTGCCAGGTGTACGGCATGAGCGGTTCCAGCAGCCCATCGGGCACGTCCACGAGATGTGACCCGGCGGACA
Organism: Nonomuraea endophytica; assembly: GCF_014203235.1. GTDB lineage: Bacteria > Actinomycetota > Actinomycetes > Streptosporangiales > Streptosporangiaceae > Nonomuraea > Nonomuraea endophytica. The sequence goes on from NZ_JACHIN010000020.1 coordinate 4,066, forward strand.
GGACGGACCGCCACACCTCGCGCTCGCCGGCGGACACGGTGACCGCGGCCGCCTCGGGCAGCCGGGTGTCCCACGAGAGCCGGGGCTCCTCCACACCCACCGGATCCACCAGGCCACACGTCAGACCCGCCCGCGACCCGGGCGGAGCCGGACGGATGTAGGGCGTCTGCGCGCCCGAGACCCGAACCCCCGAGTTCTGGTTCACGCATCCAGCCCAGTCGTGAAGGCGTTGTGCAGATTGTCGACGTCGACGCCGGACAGGCTCGGCGCCATCACGTTGATCAGCAGGACGAAGCAGGCGTCCTGCTCCGGGTACATCCACCACTGGCACCCCGAGGCGCCGCCGTGCCCGTACAGCCGCCGCTCCAGCAGCCCGGGAGCCGCGTTGCGCAGGTTCCAGGTGAGGCCCCAGTCCTGTCCGGCGTTGACCGGGTCGGGCTGCAGCTTGACCAGGCCCGTCGTCTGCGGGGTCGTCATGGCGGCCAGGGTGGTCGGGTGGATCAGCTCGCGGTCGCCGCGCAGCAGCGCCCCGCCCAGCGCCAGGAGGTCTTCGGCGCGGGAGAACAACGCGCCCGCGGGGTGGCGGAGCCGTACGAACTTGTCGAAGTCGAAGCCGGGCCCGAGCAGCTCGATGCCGTGGACCTCAGCCGGGTCGCACGCCGGGTCGAACGTGATCCGCCCGCCGCCCGGCACCAGCGCGTTCAGGTCGGAGTCGATCACGTCGGCCAGGTCGCGGCCGGTGACGTCGCGGACCATCTCCGCGATCCCGGCGAAGCCCAGGTTGCAGTACTGGCTGAGCGTGCCCGCCTCGAACATCGACGGCGCGGTGACGAGGTGCTCCACCAGGCTGTCCGGCGTCAGCGTCTGCTCGGCGATGCCGCTGGTGTGGGTGAGCAGGTGCCACAGCGTCACGTCGGGCCGCGCGAAGTTCGGCAGCACGTCACGCAGCGGGCGGCGCAGCGACAGCAACCCGCGCTCGACCTGGCGCAGGGCGGCCAGCCCCGTCAGCGGCTTCGTCACCGAGAACAGCGCGAAGTGGTCGTCGGTCCTGGTCTCGCGGCCGTCGTGCTCGCCGAACGCCTCCAGCACCTGGATCCCGTCGGAGGTGGCGGCGCCGAACACCGCGCACGGTAGCCGCCCCGCCTTGATCTCGCGCCTGACCCAGTCGAGCGCGAAGTCGTGAGTGGTCATCCCTTGAGTGCACCTTCCGTAAGACCGGCCAGGACGCGCTTCTGCGCGACGACGTACACCGCCACGAGCGGCAGCGTGGTGAGCAGGACGTGGGCGAAGACGAGGTTCCAGTTCAGGCTCTGCAAGGTGCCGGAGGCGAACTGGAACAGGCTCAGCGGCAGCGTGGCGTTCGCGCTGCCCTGGAGCAGGAAGAGGGCGAAGAAGAAATCGTTCCAGACGTTGATGATCAGGATCACGCCGCCGACGAACAGCACGGGCCGCAGCAGGGGCAGCAGCACGCGGACGAAGACCTGCGGGCGGGAGGCGCCGTCGATGGCCGCGGCGTCCTCCAGGTCGCGGGGGAACGCCCGGACGAACCCGGTCGCCAGGAAGATCACGATGCCCAGGCGGCAGCCGGTCATCGTCAGCACGTAGCCGAGCGAGCCGCCGTCCAGCGACAGCGCGCGCAGCAGGTAGACGGTCGGGATGATCGACGGCGGCAGCAGGATCGACAACCCCATCACGAAGTACGCCGCCTGCAGCCACCGCGACCGGCTGCGCCCGAACGCCCACGCCGCCGCAGCGCCGAGGAGCACCACGGCCACCACGATCGGCACGGTCACCTTGAGGCTGTTGACCAGCCCCATCAGGTAGCCGCCCCGGTCGAGCACGATGCCGTAGTTCTCGGCGATCGCCCACGTCCTGGGCAGGCCGAGGCCCAGCTCGGCGGCCTCGCCCGCGGGTTTGAACGAGTTGACGACCACGAGCCAGATGGGCACGATCACCCACGGGATCGCGAAGAGCGTCAGCGCCGCGTACTTCACCAAGGCCTTCATCCCGTCACCTCCCTGCGCCGCAGCCACCACACCAGCGGCACGGCGGTGGCGATCACCAGCAGCGTCACGGTGAACCCGAGCGCGCTGGCCGAGCCGAAGAAGCCCTGCCCCCACTGCTGGCGCATCACCACGTTCAGCGCCCGCGTGTGGTCGCCGGGCCCGCCGCCGGTGGTCGCCGCGATCACGTCGTACGCGCTCAGCGCGCCCACCAGCGTGACCGCGACGTTGAAGGTCAGCGCCGGGGCGAGCATCGGGAACACCACCCGGCGGAACCGGGTCCACGGCCCGGCCCCGTCGACGGTCGCCGACTCCAGCAGCGACTTCGGGATGGAGTTGAGTCCCGCGATGTAGACGAGGGTGATCAGCCCGCTCCACTTCCACGCGTCGATGAACGCGACCACCACCAGCGCGGTGGCCGGTTCACCCAGCCAGGCCCACTCCAGGCCGAGGAAGGAGTTGACCGCCCCGTCGGGGGCGAGCAGCCCGCGCCAGATGTATCCGGCGGCCAGCGGCGAGATGAGCGTCGGCAGGAAGAACGCCGAGCGGAAGATGGTGTTGATCCGGCTGGTCCGCTGCAGGGCCAGGGCCAGCGAGAGGCTGACCGTGTTCTGGATCGCCATGCACAGGATCGCGTACACCACGGTCACGGTGACCGCGTTGGCCAGTAGGTCCTGGTCGATCAGCGTGCTGAAGTTCTCCAGCCCGTTCCAGGTGATCTCGGCGCGGAAGCTCGTCCAGGAGGAGAACGCGAACCTGACGTTGAGCAGGAACGGGGCGACGAAGAAGACCATGACCAGCACGATCGCCGGGAGGGCCCATGGCAGCCAGGCCGCCCTGTTCCGCATCACCATCCGGGCAGCCCTGCCGCCTTGGCCGCCTGCTCGACCTGGCCCTGCAGCTGCGTCGCCGCCTTCTGCGGATCCTTCTGCCCGGCGATCAGCTCGGACATGAGCTGGGCCAGCCCGCCCATGCCGGGGATGTCGGAGTTGAAGGCGATGACCGCGCCGGTGTCGTACGCCTTCTTGACGTCCTGCAGCACGGACGAGACGCCCTGCGGGTCGGGCACGTCCTTGAACACGGGGAAGGTCTTGGACGCGGTGATGTACTCGGCGTAGGCCGGGCCGGTCATGAAGCGGACGAAGTCGAGCGACGCCTTCTCGCGTGCCGCGTCACCGGTCTTGGGCAGGTAAAACGTTCCGATCGGGCCGGGCGCGTAGGTCACCAGCGGCTTGTCGCTCGACAGGCCGACGAAGCCGACGGACTCGTCCACGGTCTTCTGGTCGCCGCCCGCGGCCGCGAGGAGGGCCGGGAGCATGTCGGAGTGCTGGGCGACCATGGCGGCCTCGCCGGTCACCAGGGCCTTCATCGAGTCCTCGAACTTGGCGGTGACGATGTCCTTGTTGAAGCAGCCGTCGGACTTCAGCTTGGCGTAGGCGGTCAGGCCGGAGACGAAGGGGGAGCCGGCGTCGGCCAGCGTGCTGCTGTGTCCGGCGATGGCCTTGCCGTACGCGTTGGACTGGTTGGCGCCCGCCAGGTAGAGGATGGGCAGGATCTGCACCGGCCAGATCGACCCGCCCGACTCGAAGACCGGCGTGACCCCGGCGGCCTTGAGCTTGGGGCAGGCGGCGGCGAGCTCGGTGAAGTTCGCGGGCGGGGTCAGCCCGGCCTTGGTGAAGACCTTCTTGTTGTAGTAGAGGCCGAAGACCTGGGGGAAGCCGGTGATGGCGGCGTAGACCTTGCCGTTGACGGAACCGGCGGCCTGGTAGAGGTCGCCGGACCTGGCGATGTACGACTCGCCGGTCAGGTCGCGCAGGTTCTGGGCCGGGTTGAGCGCGAGCAGACCGCTCACCGTGGCGTGGTACTCCAGGATGTCCGGGCGTTCGCCGGTGGCCCACTTGGTCTGGGTGGTGTCCTCGAAGCCGTCGGACGGGATCGACACGAGCTCGATCTTGTGGCCGGACTGCTTCTCGAACTTCTTGTACATCTCCAGCAGCGGCGCCGGGTCCGCGCTGTTGTGCCAGAGGGTCAGTTTGACCTGACCGGTCCCCTCCGGCGCGGACGACCCGCAGCCGGAGAGTGACAGGGCGAGGACGGCGCCGAGTGCCGCGCCGAGCAGACGGGATGGTGCTCTCACGCCCGCCCTCCTGTTCATGTTGGATGGTCTTCGTGTAGAACGTTCTCCATTGGTAGGGCATGAGAGAATCGCCCGTCAAGAGGTAGACCTGAGTAGCGGTGGAGAGCTAGCCTCCGGTTTTAGAAATCGTTCTACGAAGAATCGACGAAGGACGGCGTGTGACGAGCGGACGGGTGACGATCGCCGATGTGGCCAGGCGGGCCGGGGTTTCCACGGCCGCCGTGTCCAAGGTGGTGCGCGGGGCCTACGGCGTGAGCGCGGAGATGCAGGCCAAGGTGACGCAGGCCATCGACGAGCTGGGCTACCGCCCGCACGCCGCGGCCCGCGCCCTGCGCGGACGCACCTACACCCTCGGCGTCATGCTCTCCGACACCCGCAACCCGTTCTTCCCCGACATCATCGAGGGCGTCACCGACCGGCTGGGCGACACCGAGTACCAGGTGCTGCTCGGCCCCGGCGGGATCGAGCCCAAGACGCAGGCCAGGATGACCGACGCCATGATCGACCGGAGCATGGACGGGCTCATCCTGATCTCGCCGGTCATGACGGACGCCGAGCTCACCGCCATCGCGACGGCCACCCCGGTCGTCGTGGTGGGCAGGCACGGCGGCGCCGCGGCCTACGACGCGGTCGTCGACGACGACGTGATGGGAGCCAGGCTCGTGGTCGACCACCTGGTCGGGCTCGGGCACACCCGGATCTCGCACATCACCCACCTGGAGCGGGCCCGCGCCCAGGGACTGCCGCACACGGTGCGCGCCGAAGGCTACCGCCAGGCGATGCGCGCCCACGGACTGGCCGACGACGTGCTGGCCACCTCCTTCACCGAGGTGGGCGGCTTCGAGGGCGCGCGGGAGCTGCTCGCCCGCGCCGACCGGCCCACGGCGATCTTCGCCGGGGCCGACATCGCGGCGCTCGGCGTGCTGCGCGCCGCCGACGAGGCGGGGCTGTCGGTGCCGGAGGACCTCTCCGTCGCCGGTTACGACAACATCGGCATCGCCTCGCTGAAGCGCATCTCGCTCACCAGCGTCGACCAGGACGGGCACGTGATCGGGGCGACCGCCGCGCGCCTGCTCGTCGAACGCATCGAGGGACGCACACGTTCGGTGACCTCGTCGGTGTCACCCACGCTGATCGTCCGCGGAACCACCGGGCGGCCTCGACCCTGAGAACCGGGCCGCATGTCGGGGGACTGCCGCGGCCCACGCATAAAAACGTTCCGGCCGTCACATGCCGTGCGTTAAAACGATTCAATGGAAGGACCCCCCACGTGAGACGACTCGCTCTCCTCGCCCTTCTCCTCCCGCTGGTCGCGCCGGCGCAACCGGCCAACGCCCAGACGTCAGCCGCCCTGGCCTGCCCGGTCAGGGTCGACCCCGCCGCGTTCGCCTCCGAAGCCCGCCTGAACACCCTGGCCGAACAGCAGGAGACATACGGCCCCAGGCCGACCGGCTCCTCCGCGCACGCCGACTACGTCGACTGGCTGGAGGACGAGATGGCGGCCATCCCCGGCCTCCAGTTCTCCTCCCTGCCCTACAACATCGACCGCTGGGACAGCCTCGGCACCGGCCTGACCGTCGGCGGCACGGCCGTGCAGGTCGCGGCCCCCGTGCCGTTCTCCTCCTCCACCGGCGCCGGCGGCGTCACGGCGCCGCTCGTCCACCTGGCCGCGGGCACGAACATCACCGCGGCCAACGCCGCCGGGAAGATCGTCGTCCGGGACCTGCCCTGGACCAACGTGCCCAACCTGCTCTTCTATCCGCTCGGCCTCGGCTACTCGATGTACGACCCGGGCATGACGATCAACCTGCTCGGCTCGGAGTCGATGGAGGCCCCGGCCGCGGCCGACGCCGACCTCAAGGCGGCCGCCGCCGCCGGCGCGCTGGGCGTGATCGAGGTCAGCCAGCTCCCGCACGCCCAGATCCAGGGCATGTACGCGCCCTACGAGGGCCTGCCGTACGGCCTGCCCGGCGCGTACGTCGGCGCCGACCAGGGCAAGCAGATCAAGGACGCGCTGGCCGCCGGGCAGCCGGTCCAGGCCAAGCTGACCGTGAACGCCGCCTGGACGCCGACGACCACCCGCACCCTGCTCGCGACGCTGCCCGGCGGAAGCGCACAGAAGATCGTGGTGGAGAGCCACACCGACGGCATGAGCCCGGTGTGGGACAACGGCCCGCTCACCATGATCGAGATGGCCCGCTACCTGTCGACGCTGCCGGTGGAGTGCCGTCCGCGCACCGTGCAGTTCGCGTTCGTGACCGGCCACCTCTACCAGCACCTGACCGGCCCCAACGTGCGCGAGGGCGGCGCCGGCCAGCTCGCCGCCCAGCTCGACGCCGAGTACGACCAGGGCGGGGTCTCCTCCGTCGTCGTGCTGGAGCACCTCGGCGCCAAGCGCTACGACGCCGTCGCCAGGCCGAACGGCCTGCCGGGCAAGCAGCTCGTCGCCAGCCCCAACCTCACCGAGCTGCTGATGGTCCCGGTCAGCGAGAGCACGCCGCTGCGTGAGCTGGTCAAGGGTCACATCCAGTACTGGGACGTGAAGCGCACCGCCGTCCTCAAGGGCCTGTCCGCGGCCGACCTCGGCACGGTTCCGCACCACTGCGGCTTCGGTGGCGAAGGCACGCCGTACAACCAGCACCTGCTGCCCGTCATCTCGCCGATCGCCGCGCCCAAGACGCTGTTCTCGCCGCAGTTCGGCGCCGAGGCGCTCGACATCCCGGCGATGCGCAAGGCGTCGCTCGCCTTCACCGACGTCGTGCTCGACCTCGGCCCGATGGCGCAGTCGGCGGTGGCGGGCGACGTGACCGCCATGCGCCAGCAGCGCGCCTCCGGCACGCCGGGGTGTGCGTGAGCATGGACAGGAGGACGCTCGTGCGTCGGCACACCATCGCCGACGCCGGGTGTCCGCTCACGGTGGGCAACGGGGAGTTCGCCTTCACCGCCGACGCCACCGGGCTGCAGACCTTCGCGCCGCTGGGCACGCAGGCGCAGTGGGGCTGGCACACGATGCCCAACCCCAAGGGCCACGTGCCGGAGGACGCGCTCACCGACTACGACGGCGTCGGTTATCCGGACCTTTATCCGGCCACCGAGGCGGGCGGCTGGCTGCACGTGAACCCGCACCGCCTGCATCTCGGGCGGATCGGCCTGGACGTCCGTGAGGGTGACACGCTGGGCCGTTCTGCTCAGACGCTCGACCTGTGGACCGGCCTGTTGTCCAGCTCGTTCGAGCTGGGCGGCCTGCCGTACGAGGTGGAGACGGTCTGTCACCCGGAGCGGGACCTGCTGGCCGTCCGCGTCGTGGGCGGCGCGGTGATCAGGATCGCCTTCCCCTACGCCAGCGACGGCTGGCACACCACCGCCGACTGGGACAAACCAGACAGACACACCACCACCTACACGCGGAACGGCTCCCGCTGCGACTTCGTCCGGATCCTGGACGAGGACCGCTACCACGTGGCCGCCGAGTGGGCGGGCCCGGCGCGGCTCACCTCGCCAGGACCTCACGTCTACCTGATCCGGAGCGAGGAGCTCGTCGTCGAGTTCTCCCCGCGTCCCGTCGGCGGCGCCCTCCCGTCCTTCTCCGAGGTACGCGCCGCCGCCGAGGAGCACTGGGAGAGGTTCTGGACCAGCGGGGGAGCGGTGAGCTTCGAGGGCAGCGCCGACCCTCGGGCGCCCGAGCTCGAACGCCGGGTCGTGCTCTCGCAGTACCTCACCGCGGTCAACTGCGCGGGCTCGATGCCGCCGCAGGAGACCGGGCTGGCGGTCAACTCCTGGAGCGGCAAGTTCCATCTGGAGATGCACTGGTGGCACGGCGCCCACTTCGCCCTGTGGGGCAGGCCGGAACTGCTGGAGCGCAGCCTGCCCTGGTATCGCGAGATCCTGCCGATGGCCAGGGCCACGGCCGCCCGGCAGGGGTTCCGCGGCGCCCGCTGGCCCAAGCAGGTGGGGCCGGAGGGCAGGGAGAGCCCGAGCGAGATCGGCGCCTTCATCGTCTGGCAGCAGCCGCACCTGATCTACTTCGCCGAGCTGCTCCGCCGGGCCCGCCCGGGGGCGCTGGAGGAGTACAAGGACCTGGTGTTCGAGACGGCCGAGTTCATGGCCTCCTTCGCGGGCGGCGGGCATCTGGGTCCGCCGCTGGTCCCGGCGCAGGAGTCGTACTTCGAGGCGCGGCGGGTGGTGCGCGATCCCACGTTCGAGCTGGCGTATTGGTGGTGGGGGCTGGAGACGGCCCAGCGGTGGCGGGGCCTGCTCGGGCTCGGGCCCGACCCGGAGTGGGCGCGGGTCATGGACGGCCTGGCCCGGCCGCCGGTCCGCGACGGCGTCTACGCGGCGATCGGCGTGGAGCCGTACACGATCAGGACCGACCACCCCTCGATGACCGGCGCGCTCGGGTTCGTGCCGCCCACTCCGCTGATCGACCCCGAGACCATGCGGGCCACCCTGCACGACGTGCTGGCCGACTGGGACCTGGACAGCACCTGGGGCTGGGACTATCCGATGCTCGCCATGTGCGCGGCCCGGCTCGGCGAGCCCGGCACCGCCGTGGACGCGCTGCTGATGGACGCCCCGAAGAACACCTACCTGGCCAGCGGCCACAACCACCAGTGGCCCGATCTGCTGCCCCTCTACCTGCCGGGCAACGGTGGCCTGCTGGCCGCCGTCGCCCACATGGCGGCGTCGGAGTGCTTCCCGGAAGGCTGGCGGGTTCAGGCGGAAGGGGTGGTCACGATGCTGTGAGCAGGACGACCGTGGAGTGGTAGAGGTCGCCGGCCGACGACGTCAGCGTGGCGACGCGGCCCGCGCGCACCTCCGAGGCGATGAACTCGGTGGTCCCGTAGACGATCAGGCGGGGCACCGCGGCGCGCAGCGGCGGCAGCGAGGGATCCTCCTGCCTGGCCCGCGCGGCCAGCGCCTCCAGCATGTCGAGGAAGGGCCGGTAGGCGGCCTCGCGCTGCTCGACGGCCCGCTCACCCGCCCTCGGCAACTCCACGAAGTACGCCTGCGCGTATTCCGGGCGCTCCTGCCACCACCGCAGGTAGGCGTTCATCCCCAGCCGGAGCGCCTCGCTCCAGCGGTCGCCCGCCTCCTCCGCGGCCGTGTAGATCGAGTCGATCATCTGGGGCAGGTCGCGCTCGCACACGGCGAGGAAGCACGCCTCCTTGTCGGCGAACTGGGCGTAGAAGGCGTTGCGCGAGACCCGCGCGGCGGCGATCACGTCCGGCACGCTCGTGGCGGCGTATCCACGCCTGGCGACGAGCCTCAGCATGGCCTCCACGAGGCGGTCCCGCTGGGAGTTGCGCACCGTGTCGGGGGAGAGTCCGTGCCGCCCCCGGGGGAGTGGACGGGCCGCCGGAACTTCCTTCTGTTCATCTCTTGACATCGCTCACCGATCGTACTTCCCTCTGTTGGGAGACGTTCACGTCTCCAAATAATCTACGAGGTGACCATGGAAAACTTCACCCGCCGGCAGGCGTTGCGGGCAGGGGCGCTCGGCCTCATGTCGGCCGGATTCCTGTCGTGGACGACCACCGAGGCCAACGCCGCCTCCGCCATCGAAACGATTTACAAGGCAGCGGGCCCGTGGCCGGTCGCCACCGGCACCTCGGGCGGTCACCGGCTCTACTACCCCTCGACCCTGGGCTCCGGCGGCGCCACCCACCCGATCGTCACCTGGGGCAACGGCTCCTGGGCCACCCCCGACAACTACCCGGGACTGCTCAACCACCTCGCCTCGTGGGGCTTCGCGGTCGTCGCCTCCACCGACACGACCACGGGCACCGGCGCCGAGATCCTCGCCGCCGCCCAGCACCTCGTCGGCCTCAACACCGACCCCGCCAGCGTCTTCCACGGCAAGCTGAACACCGCCCAGGTCGCCGCCGTCGGCCACTCCCAGGGCGCGGGCGGCTCCATCAACGCGGCCAACGACTCCGCCGGGCTGATCAAGACCGTCGTGCCGATCGCCGTGCCCGCGCAGTGGATGGCCAGCCCGGGAGACGAGTTCTCCGTCGCCGACCTTACCTGCCCGGTGCTCTTCCTCAGCGGTGCGAACGACTGGCTGATCTCCTCGGCCGCGACCGTCCAGGGCTACTACGACCAGGCCCCCGCCGGAGCGGGCAAGGCACTGCTCAAGGGCGCGGGCCACAACGACATCCAGAACACCGGCGGCGCCTTCCTCGGCTACCTGACCGCCTGGCTGAGATACCGCCTCCAGGCCGACACCCAGGCCCGCGGGGCGTTCGCCGGCGGCACCCCCGAGCTCCCCACCAACACCGCCTGGCAGAACCAGGCGCTCAAGAACCTCACCTAGGAGAACCACGATGGCGGATCTGACGCGGCGTGGGCTACTCGCCGCCGGCGCGCTCACCCTGCTCGCCGGATGCGGCGATGACCAGCCTCGGCAGCAGGCCGCGGACGGCAAGCCGCAGGGCACGGTCAACGTCTGGCTGCACGGCTCGCAGGACACCGGCCGGCAGTTCCAGGAGCTCGTGCACCGCTACATGGCCGACTTCCAGATCGACGTGAGGCTGCTCTACCTGCCCGTGGGCCAGCTCGACGCCAAACTGCTGACCGCCTTCAGCGGCGGCACCCCGCCCGACGTCTTCAAGATCGGCCACTGGAGCTTCCCCGCGCACGCCAAGAAGAAGCGGCTCGCGCCCGTCGACACCAAGGCGCTCCCGCTGCAGAACTACGAGCCGGGCACGACCGCCCCGCTCACCTACCAGAACGTGCCCTACGGCGTGCCCATCGACTTCAACCCCTGCATGCTCTACTACCGCAAGGACCGGTTCAAGGAGGCCGGGCTCGACCCCGACAAGCCCCCGTCCACCTGGGAAGAGGTCGCCGAGTACAGCGCGAAGCTCACCTCGAAGGACCGCAAACGCGTCGGCCTGCAGTGGCTCTACGGCGACCCGCAGTGGGCGCTCATGATGCTCACCGCCCTCATCCAGGGCCAGGGCGGCAAGTTCCCGTCGCTCGCCACCGAACACGGCATTAACGCCCTGACGTACATGTCGGGGATGGGCAACCCCAAGCTCTCCAACCCGCTGGGCGCGCTCGGCCTGTTCTACTCCGGCGAGGCGGCCATGGTCGTCAGCGGCGCCTTCCTCGGCCCCGCCCTGGAGAAGCTGGGCAAGGACAAACTCACCTTCGGCAAGCAGTACGGCGTCGCCCCCATGCCCACCTGGGCCGGCGGCCAGTCCGTCGTCCCCGCCTACACCTGGGGCTGGGGCGTGGCCAAGGACTCGCCCAACCAGTTCACCTCCTGGCACTTCGTCAACTACATGCAGGGCGCCCCGTCGGTGACCGCCAACCTCGACAACGGCATCATCATCCCGACCAAGGGCTGGCGCGAGGCAGGCCCGCGCGGCAAGTCGGAGATCATGAAGATCGTCGCCGACAGCCTCCCGCACGTCGACTTCGGCCCGATCATCCCCGGCACCCTCGAACTGGCGAAGGCCGCGGCCGGCGCCGTCGACTCCGTCGCCCACGGCAAGTCGACCCCGGACCAGGCCGCGGCGACCTTCGACTCCACCGTGCGACTGATCCAATGAGAACCCGGCCCCAGGCCACGGCGGGTGTCGCGCTGACCCTCCCGGTGGCCGTCTTCTTCGTCGTGTTCTGGCTCGTCCCGTTCCTGGCCGCCATCTATCTCAGCTTCACCGACTACGAGATGGCCGGGACACCCAACTGGATCGGCCTCGCCAACTACGAGCGCATGTTCGCCGACCCCGGCTTCCTCAACTCGGCGTGGATCACCGTCGTCTACACGGTCTGCACGGTCGTCCCGACGATCGTGCTGGCCCTGCTGGTGGCCGTGCCGCTGAGCAAGCCGGGACGGCTCAACCGCTGGCTCAGGGCGCTCGTCATGATCCCGGCCGTGATGCCGCTGGCCGCCACGTCCATGGTCTGGGTGATCATCTACTCCGACCGCGGCCTGGCCAATACCCTCCTCGGCCTGGTCGGGGTCGAGCCGCAGTCCTGGCTGACCAGCTCCGACCTGGCCATCTGGGCCCTGGTCGTGATGGTCGTCTGGAAGAGCATGGGCCTGTTCGTGATCATCCTGACCGCAGGGCTGCAGGCGCTGCCCGGCGAGGTGTACGAGGCCGCCGCCATCGACGGCTCGGGAGCGGTGACCACGTTCACCCGGATCACGATCCCGCTGCTGCGCAGGACCCTGCTGTTCGTCCTGGTCATCTCGGTGGCCGGATCGATGCAGGCGTTCGTGCCCGCGTTCCTGCTCACCGGCGGCGGGCCCGCCGACGCCACCCAGGTCCTGCCGTACTACATCTGGGCCAACGCCTTCCCCTACGAGCACATGGGCTACGCCGCCGCGATGGGCATGGTGCTGCTCGTCGCCATGGTGATCGTCTCGGCGCTGCAGTTCGGGTTCCTGAAGGGCGGCGACGAATGAGGATCCTGCGCGCCGCCTGGCTGATCGCCGCGGTCGGGACGATGCTGTTGCCGGTGTACGTCATGCTCGTCGTCGCCTCGGCGCCCGACGACACCGACCTGCGCGGGCTGGTCTTCAACGGCTTCCACCTGCCCGACAACATCGGGGTGCTGTTCGGCGAGGGCAACCTGCCCATCTACCTGCGCAACAGCCTCATCCTGTGCGTCGGCACCGGCCTCCTGGACGTGATCTTCTCGGCCGCCGCCGGATACGCGATGGCCCAGCTGTCCTTCCCCGGCCGCCGCGTCCTGTTCGCGCTGGTGGTCGGCACGCTCGCGCTCACCCCGATGGTGCTGGTCATCCCCGTCTTCCTCATCGTCAAGGAGTTCGGCTGGGTCAACACCTTCCAGGGCATGATGGTGCCCGGCATGATCAGCGCGTTCGGCGTCTTCCTGGTGCGGCAGTTCGCCCTCGGCATCCCGAAGGAGCTGCTGCTGGCCGCCCGGGTCGACGGCGCGGGGGAGTTCCGCATCTTCGCCCGCATCGCCGTGCCGCTGCTCAAGCCCGCGCTCATCACGCTGTTCCTGGTGCACTTCCTGGCGCAGTGGGACAACCTGCTGTGGCCCCTGATCGTGGCCAACGAGCAGGAGCTGTGGCCGTTGCCGGTGGGGCTGGCCAACTTCCAGAGCGAGGTCGGCGTCACCTATCACCTGACCACCACCGCGGCGCTGGTCACCGCCGTGCCACCGTTCATCCTGATGGTGGCGCTGCAGCGCTACTACGTGGCGGGGCTGACCTTCGGAGGGCTGAAACGATGATGGACTGGATTGAAACGATCGTTTCGCGGGGCATCAGGCGTCCCGGCTACCCGGCCGACGACTGGACCGCCGCGTGGGCCGCCAAGCGCTTCACGGAGTTCGGGCTGCATGACGTACGGCTGGAGCCGGTCGAACTGCCCGTCTGGCGGCCGGTCTCCGCCTCCTTGGAGGTGCGCCTGGACGCCGATCCGTCGAAGGTCGTGCGGGTGGCGGCGTCGGCGCTGCCGTACACCACACCGAAGGCGGTCGTGAGCGCGCCGGTCAGTCGTGAGGTCGTGCCGGGCGCGATCGTGGTGCCCGAGTACACCTTCACCGAACTGCCGCAGTCGTTGGTCAGGGAGCTGGCGACGGCCGTGCACGACCCCGAGGGCGTCTTCGACGAGCTGGTCCAGACGCTGCCGTTCCAGCTCGACTATCTCGACGTCATCCAGGGCGTCATGGACGGCGGCGCCGCCGCCTTCGCCGGAGCGCTGACCGGCGTGCCGTGGGAGACGCGCGACTACTACGTGCCCTACGACGCCGTGCACCGCGACATTCCGGCCGTCTGGCTGTCGGGCGGCGACGCGCGCCGGGTGCTCGACCTGGTCGACGAGGGCCCCTGCACCGGCACGCTCACCGTCGAGTCGGAGACCGGCCCGGCCGTCTCGCACAACGTGCTCGGCACCCTCCCCGGCCGCTCCGACCAGTGGGTGATCATCGGCTCGCACCACGACGCGCCCTGGGCCTCCGCCGTCGAGGACGCCACGGGGATCGCGCTGGTGCTGGCCGCCGCCCGGCACTGGGCCGGCGTGCCCGAGCGGGACCGGCCGCACAACCTGATCTTCCTGCTGACCGCAGGTCACATGGCGCACGCCGCGGGCACCCGGGCCTTCATCGAGACCCACCGCGACCTGCTGGGCGACGTCGTCCTGCAGCTTCACCTGGAGCACGCCGCCCGGCGGTGCGTGGTCGTGGACGGCGAGCTGATGCCCACCGACGACCCCGAACCCGGCTGGTGGTTCACCACCAGGAAGCCGGAGCTGGAGAGCCTGGTGGCGAGCGCCCTGGTCGCGGAGGACTTGAAACGTTCGTACGTGCTGCCGCCGGACGTGTTCTCCCCGATGCCGCCCACCGACGGGGCCTTCTTCCACCCGGAGGGGGTGCCGCTCGTGCACTTCCTGTCGGCTCCCATGTACCTGTTCGACTCGGCCGACACCCTCGACAAGGTGCACGAGGCCGGCCTTGAGCCGCTCACCAGGGCGGCGATCAGAATCGTCGAAGGGACCGCCGGATGGCGCCGGGCATGATCGTGCGAACCACCGCCGGGCTGGTCAAGGGCAAGGCCGAGGAGGGCGTTCTGGCCTTCCTCGGCGTGCCGTACGCGGCCCCGCCCTTCGGCGAGCACCGCTTCGGCGCGCCCGCCCCCACCCCTCCCTGGCAGGGTGTACGGCCGGCCGTCACCCACGGCCCCGCCGCCCCGCAGGCGGCCGGAGAGGACATCGGCCTGTACGCGCCCGACGTCTTCGAGACCGGCGAGGACTGTCTCAACCTCGACATCCGCACCCCCTCGCTCGATGGAGCGGGTCTGCCCGTCCTGGTCTGGATCCACGGCGGCGCGTTCTCCATCGGCGGCAACGGCGCGGCCTGGCACCAGGGTCACCGCTTCGCCCGCGACGGCGTCGTCTGCGTGGCGATCAACTACCGGCTCGGCTTCGAGGGCTTCCTGGCCCTGGAGGACGCCCCGCTCAACCGGGGCGTCCTGGACTGGCTGGCCGCGCTGGAGTGGGTGCGCGACAACATCGCGGCCTTCGGCGGTGACCCGGGCAACGTGACGATCGCCGGCCAGTCGGCGGGCGCCGCCGCGGTGGCCACCCTGCTGACGATGCCCCGCGCGGAAGGGCTGTTCCGGCGCGCGATCGTGATGAGTGGCTCGGCCAGTCTGGTCGCCACCGAGCAGGAGGCACGCGACTACGCCAAGGAACTCGCCACCCGGCTCGGAATCGAGCCGACCAGATCCGCCTTCGCCCGGCTGTCGCCTTCGGAGCTCGTCGCCGAACAGCCGCCGCCGCTGGCCGGCGACTCCGGCGGGCTGAACGCGTCGGTGCCGATCAAGCCGGTGATCGACGGCGACCTGATCCCGGCCGTCCCGCTGGCCGCCCTGGGCGCGACCGCTCACGTTCCGCTGCTCGTCGGCTGCACCTCGCAGGAGGCCGACGTGTTCGTCCGCCGCATGGCCGCCGACGTCGACGAGGCATCGGCGCGGGCTCTGCTCGACCACCTCGGCGTCCAGATCGACGAGCCCGGCCTCACCCCCGCCGAGCGCGTCGGACGCGCCTTCACCCAGCACCTGTTCACCCGCGAGACCCGCTGGATCCGCGAGGCCAGGCCCGCCTACGCCTACGAGTTCCGGTGGGAGTCGCCGGTCGAGAGCCCGGTCGGCGGCGGCCGCGTGGGCGCGGTGCACAACCTCGACCTGCCCTTCGTCTTCGACGTGCTCGACGCGCCCGGCGTCGAGCGCACCGCGGGGCCGGACGCGCCGCAGGACCTGGCCGACGCGATGCACGCCGCGTGGGTCCGCTTCGCCCGCACCGGCGATCCAGGCTGGCCACTTGATCATCTACGGAGGTTCTGACATGCAGTCCTACTCGAGCGCGGTCGCGCCGGCCCCGCTGCTGGGCGAGACCATCGGCGGCAACTTCGAGCGTACGGTGGCCCGCTTCGGTGGCCGCGAAGCCTTGGTGGAGGTGCCCACGGGCCGCCGCTGGACCTACGCCGAGCTGGACGCCGCCGTGAACCGGCTGGCCCGCGCCCTCCTGGCCTCCGGCATCGCCAAGGGCGACCGGATCGGCATCTGGGCGCCCAACTGCGCCGAATGGGTGATCGTCCAGTACGCCACCGCGAAGATCGGCGCGATCCTGGTCAACGTCAACCCCGCCTACCGAGGCCACGAGCTCGACCACGTCGTCAGGCAGTCGGGACTGCGCCTGCTCATCAGCGCGCTCACGCACAAGGGCAGCGACTACCGCGCGATGGTCGAGGAGATCGGGTTCGCCGACGTCGTCTACCTCGGCGAGCCCGGCTGGGACCGGCTGCTGGAGCTGACCGTCCCCGAGGAGCGGCTGCGCGAGCGCATGGCGTCGCTGAGCCCGGACGACGCGATCAACATCCAGTACACCTCCGGCACGACCGGCTTCCCCAAGGGCGCCACGCTCTCGCACCACAACATCCTCAACAACGGCTTCTTCGTCGGCGAGGGACTCGGCTACACCGAGGATGACCGGATCTGCCTGCCCGTGCCCTTCTACCACTGCTTCGGCATGGTCATGGGCAACCTCGGCGCCACCTCCCACGGCGCGTGCGTGGTCATCCCGGCGCCCGGCTTCGACCCCGAGTTGACGCTGCGGGCCGTACAGGAAGAACGATGCACTTCCCTGTACGGCGTGCCGACCATGTTCATCGCCGAACTGGAGATCGCCGCCCGGTTCGACCTGACCAGCCTGCGCACCGGCATCATGGCGGGCTCGCCCTGCCCCGTCGAGGTGATGAAGCGCGTCGTCACCGAGATGAACATGGCCGAGGTCGCCATCTGCTACGGCATGACCGAGACCTCGCCCGTCTCCACCATGACCAGGTCCGACGACAGCCTGGAGCGCCGCACCGAGACCGTCGGCCAGGTGATGCCGCACGTCGAGGTCAAGATCACGCATCCGGAGACCGGGCTGACCGTGCCACGCGGCGAACCCGGCGAGCTGTGCACCCGCGGCTACTCGGTGATGCTCGGCTACTGGAACGAGCCCTCGAAGACGTCCGAGGCGATCGACGCCGCCCGCTGGATGCACACCGGCGACCTGGCCACCATGGACGCCGACGGCTACGTGAACGTGGTCGGCCGGATCAAGGACATGGTCATCCGCGGCGGCGAGAACATCTACCCGCGCGAGGTCGAGGAGTTCCTCTACCGCCACCCCGACATCACCGACGTGCAGGTGGTCGGCGTGCCCGACACGAAGTACGGCGAGGAGCTCATGGCCTGGATCGTCGTCCGCCAGGGCGCCGCCCCCTTGACCGCCGAGGCCGTCAGGGAGTTCTGCGCGGGAAAGCTCGCCCACTACAAGATCCCGCGTTACGTCCACGTCGTCGACGGATTCCCGATGACGGTCACCGGCAAGATCCGCAAGGTCGAAATGCGTGAGGAGGGCGTGCGCCTGCTCGGACTCTGAACGTGAAGGCGTGGGCTTTTGCGTATGCGCGCATCGGTTATTGCTGACAATTCGGTTTTATCGGGATATAAGAACCTTGAACGCATAGACGCCGAATGCCAGGGGGCATGATGCGCAAGGTTCTGGCCGCTATCTCCATCCTCCTCTTATCCATCTGGACGTCAGCCCAGCCCGCCCACGCCGCTGATGACACGGGAGCAATCAGCGGCAAGATCATGACAGCCGAAGGGGAGCCCGCCCGGTTCGCCTGGGTGGCTCTGACGGACGCCGCGACCGGCATCGGTCTGGGCGAGGTCTTCACCGAGCTCGACGGCACCTACACCCATCCGAACGTCCGCCCGGGCATCTACAAGCTCCAGATCAACTACAACAACCGCTATCAATGGGTACCCCAGAAGGTCACCTATGAGGACGGCGCCGTCTTCACCGTCACGGCGGGGGCCACCACCGTGGTGGACGAGACGCTGCTGCCCGGTGCGGTGCTGAACGTCAAGCTCGTCGACGCGAGGTCGGGACGGCCGGTGAGCGCGGCCTGCGCCGCCGTCCACATCGACAAGAAGTGCGACCAGGCGGGCGGGCTGTTCACCTTCACCGGCCTTCCCGGTGGCGAGCACGACGTCGACGTGAACGCCCCCGACGGGCTGCACCGTTCGGTGTCCCAGCGTGTCACCACCGTCCTCGGCCAGACCACCGACGTCGAGATCCGCCTGACCCCGTCGGCGGCGATCACCACGGTGGTGCGCGATCGGGCGACGGGAAGCCCGGTTCAGGGCGTGTGCGTCATCGCCCTGCCTCGTTACTTCGGTGACGTCCGCTACGAGGACTGCAAGTACCGGAGCGCCGCCGACGGCAAGGTGGTCGTGGGCCAGCTCGACAGCGGCACCTACTCCTTGCTCGCCGTGCCGGGCTGGGGCCACGGCATCCAGTGGGTCGGACCCTCTGGCGGCACCGGCAGCCAGTACCGCGCTCAGCAACTCAGGGCGGTGGTCGGAGCGGCCACACCGGCGAGCCAGATCCGGCTGGACCCGGCCGGGTCCGTCACCGGCACCATCACCGACGCCGATACGGGCGAGCCCATCAGGTACGGCAACGCGTGCGCGACCATCCTCCCCATCCGCACGGGACAGAGCGGCGTCGGCGGAGCATCGTGCACCACTCCCGAGGGCACGTTCGTGCTCAACGGGCTGGGCCCGTACGCGTGGCCGATCCAGTACACGGCCACGCTCTATCCCAAGTACTACGCCTGGGAATGGTCGGGCGGCGCCGCCGACCGGCGCTCGGCTGACCCGGTCAAGGTCACGTCCGGCCAGGCCGCGACCGCGAACGCCGCGCTGAGGAGCGGCGGCACCCTGACCGGCCGCACGCTGAACAAGGACGGCACCGTCTACTCCGGATTCCTCGACCTGTGGAGCTACAACGCGCGCACCGGCGATGTCGCGGGCCCGGCCGAGTACGGCCACGCCGGCGCCTACACCCTGCGCGGGCTGGCGAGCCAGCACATGAAGATCAAGCTCTGGGCGGCCGGCCACGGCTACCGCTGGCACGAGGACGCCGCGACCTTCGAGAAGGCCGACCCGGTCCGCGTCACCCGGGGCCGCGACCGCACGCTCGACATCACCCTCCCGTCCCCGTCCTGACCTTCCCTCCAGTACGGCTCCCGCCGGGGAAGGCGGGAGCCGTACTGCGTTGTGCCGGGAACGTCCCGATCGGCCGGGCGGGGACGGGTCCCGGAACGGACGGTGAATCCTGAGGGAGCCACGCGGCCTCGCGCCATAAGGGTTCGCGGAATTTGGCGGCTGCTGAATTACCGGAGAATGCCGACGAAGTCATCGCATCCTGGCATTTGTCATTTAACCGACCTATCGTGCGATGTTTCGAGCTTTATTGACACACGTGGCCTTCATCCGTCGATCCACGTGGAGACGACATGTCTGGACCTGACGAACACAACGCCGTGGTCGTGGCCGAACTCGGGGCGATCGCGGGCCGCGAGATGTACCAACGCAACGCCTTCCGCGTCACCGGGCTGGAGACCGAGGCCGACGCCGCGGTCGTCCGCGGGCGGCAGCAGTGGATCAGCGCGGCGCGGTCGGCGGGCATGGGCGCCGACCTCGACGCGGACGAGGTGCGGGACGCTTTCGACCGGATCGGCGACGCCCCGCGGCGGCTGGTGCACGAGCTGTTCTGGCTATGGGACTCGCCGAAGGCCACCTGCTCGTGCGCGCGTTCGCTGCACAAGGATCACGACGTCGCCGTCCGGGCGCACAGTGCCGCGCTCGACCGGGAGGCGCGGCTGACCGCGCCGGACGGGGCCGGGCGGCGCGAGCTCGCCGACCTGTGGAACACGGCCGCGCGCGCCTGGTCGTCGGTGCTGGGCCGCGCCGACCTTTGGGATCATGTACGGCACCGCGTCCACGAACTGGACTCCCTCGACGCCTCCGCGCTCGAGCCGCTGCGCTCCGAGCTTCCTGCCTTCCTGGTGAAGCCGCTGGTGGAGCTGGCCGGCTCGGCGGAGGACCCGGCGCGGCTGGCCGCGATCGCCCGGTCGTGGCCGGTGCCGTCCCATGTGCTCGACGACGCGCTGAAGAGCGTCTCGGAGCCGCTGTTCCAGACCGTGCGGTCCCAGCTCGACCGGCCCGGCGATCCGGCCGCGAAGGTGGCCGGGGTGAGAGACACGGTCCTGCCCCTCCTGCGCCGGCTGGACGGTCTCTTCCCGCGCGGCCAGAACCGTCGCGCCGCCGGAGCACACGCCGAAGCCGCCAACATGATCAACGACTGCGCCCGCGAGCTGGTCAGCGCGTCCGCGCTGCTGGATGACGCAGCCGCCCGCGAATGGCTCAACCTGGCGCTGAGCATCGCCGACGACGACACCACGCGGCAGCTCATCACGAAAAGCCTGACCGACCTGGACAAGCTCGTCGAAACGCTGGACAACGTCGGCGAAGACGCCAGGCGACAGCTGGCGGCCGGACGGACCGACGCGGTCAGAGACGTGCTCCGGCGGCTGCTCGTCCAAGCCGGTGGCGGAGCCGGATCGGGCGCCCTGGCGGAGATGCTCGCCCAGGTGGAGAACCAGAGGCCGCTGGTCTGGCGCGCGGATCCGCGTACCCCGCCCACGCAAGGCCTGTCGGCCCGCGCGCTAAGATCAGGGGTGATCGGCACCTTCGCGGTGGCGGTGGTCCTGGCCATCGGCTGGATGTACGGCGTGGGCCCGACGCCGGCCCCCGTACGCCTCGGTACGACGAACACCGCCACCATGCCGCCCAGCACCCCGACGACCCCCGCAGGACCGAAGCCCGCGACGTTGTTCGCCGAACGCATGAGTGACAACGCCCCGGCCGGGACCTGCCTCGCCACCGAGGAGGGCTGGGACGACAGCGAGGACAAGTCGAGTGTTCCCACCGTGTCGTGCGACGAGCCGCATTGGGGGGAGGTCCTGGGCTATGTCCGCCTGGCCCGTGCTCCTTCGCGCTACCCCGGCGACGACCAGGTCACCGCGTTGGCGGGATTCCACTGCGGCCGGATGCTCGAACACCAGAAGCTCGCCGAAAGCCATGACTTCGACTACGTCATCCCCGTCCGGGCGTCCTGGAACGAGGGCGGGGAGGTGTACCAGAACTACGCCACCTGTGTGGCGGTGAGCATGGACGACAGCCTGATGGCCGCCGGCCGCGCGACCGAGCCCCGTGGGCCGGTGCCGGGCCGCGTGACGACCGTGATGAGCCTGTACGCGGCCAAGATCCGGGACAACGCGCCCGTGGGCACGTGCGTGCGTACCGAACGGAGCTTCGACACGATGATCTCGGTGTCCGTCCTTCCCTGCTCGCAGCCCCACTGGGGCAAGATCATCGGCTATCCGGTGTTGTACGGCAAAGGCAAGAAATGGCCGGGTCTGAACGCGCTCGTCGCGAAGGCGAGAGTGGCCTGCGAACGGCTGGCCGACGCGCGATCCGACGTCAAGTACGGCATCGGCTACAGCATCAACTACATCCGTCCTCTCAAACGGGTCTTCGCCGACAAGAGCAGGGTGCGCTACGCCACCTGCGTGCTGACCCGCACCGACAACCGGCTGATGAAGCGCTAGCCGGGGGCGGTGGGCATGCGTTCGCGGAGCGCGTCGACGAGGGTGCCGAGAGCGTGGCGGAAGGTGTGCTCGGCGGGGGTGGCGTAGCCGATGACGATGGCGGGCGGGGCGTTCTGCCGCTGGTGGTAGAAGGGCGACAGGCCCTCGACGTGGACGCCGCGGCGCTCAAGGTGGCCGAGCAGGGAAGCCTCGGATCCGGCCTGGTCGGGGAGCTGGAGCACGGCGTGCAGACCGGCGGCGATGCCCGACAGCCGCGCGTACGGCAGGCGCTCGGTGACGGCCTGGCCGAGAAGATCGCGCCGGCGGCGGTAGCGGGTCCGGCAGTGGCGGATGTGCCGGTCGAGTTCGCCGGTCTGGATGAGCCGGGTGAGGACGAGCTGGTCGATCACGTTGACGTAGGACTCGTCCCAGCGGGTCGCCTCCTGCAGCGGGGTGACCAGGCCGCCGGGCAGGACGAGCCAGGCGAGGCGCAGGCCGGGGGCGATGGTCTTGCTGGTGGTGCCCACGTAGATGACCCGGTCGCTTGCCATGCCCTGGAGCGCGCCGACCGGGCGGCGGTCGTAGCGGAACTCGCCGTCGTAGTCGTCCTCCACGATGAACCCGCCGGACCGCCTGGCCCAGGAGACGAGCTCGACCCGCCGGGCCGGGCTCAATGTGACTCCCAGCGGGTACTGGTGGGCGGGCGTGACGACGACGGCCGATTCGTCGGTGAGCCGGTCGACGATCAGCCCGTCATCGTCGACCGGTAGGCGCCGCGCCCGGTGTCCCAGCTGCTCGACGAGTTCGGGATAGTCCGGCTCGGTGGGATCCTCGAAGACGATCACGCTCCCGGCGCCGGCGTGGTGGCGCAGGACCTGGCACACCAGCCGCAGCGCGTGCGCGTACCCGGCGCACACCACGATGTGCGCGGGAGCGGCGGCGACTCCACGCGCCCGGCCGAGGTATTCGGCCAGCGCCTGCCGCAGCTCGACCGCGCCGCTCCGATCCCGGTAGCCGAACGCGGTGTTGGGCGCGGTCCGCAGGATGTGCCGCGTGGCCGCGAGCCACTGACGTCGCGGGAACACCGCGAGGTCGGGAAAACCCGACCTGAGATCGATCCCCGGTACGGCCGGCAGCGTCGCGTGCGACGGGCGTGGAGTCTCGACCGGCGGGGCGGGCTGCGGCGCCACCCGCAGGCCGGAGCGCGGCTTCGACTCCAGGTACCCCTCGGCGACCAGCTGGTCCAGGGCCTGGGTGACGGTGCCGCGCGAGACCCCGAGGTCGCTCGCGAGCGTCCGCGACGAAGGCAGCCGCGTCCCCGGTGGAAGCCGCCCACTGCGGACGGCGTCACGCAGCGCGACTTCGAGCCCGGCTCTCAGCCCTTCACCCGTGCTCGTCTGAAGATGAAGATCCAACCCCGATCTGGACCACTGAACTGCCATGGTTCTGGACTATAACCCTGGGCCAGATGCCATCTAGCGTCGAAGGCATGAGGCACCTCGCCACAGCCATCGGGCTCACGGAGTATTACCTCGGCCAGGCCGTCCCCGCAGCGCCGGAGGCGGTACCGGACCGATCAGACGGCGACCGGTTGTGGGGCATCGCCCGCTGGGCCAGACGCCTGGCCCGCCCGACGAGCCGCTGATCGCTTCTCGGGGAGGGCAGATGGCAGTCGGCGGCCGGCCACCCTGGTGGCAGCGGGTCCTCACCGCCCTGGCCGTGCTCGTCTTTCTGGCGATCGCGGGCATGATGGTCGTTCTGCTGGTCGCGGGTCCCGACTGAGGCCCCCGGGTCACAGGAGCATCCTGGTGAGGGCGGTTTCCGCCCATGCCTGCCAGGCGGCGTGAGTCCACCGGCGTTCCGTGACCAGCAGCGTGTAGGTCTCGGGGGACAGGATCGTGAGCGCGATGTCGGCGGCGATCTCCGGCTTCATGCCGTCGCGCAGCGGAGTCTTGCCCGCCAGGGCGCGGGCGAAGACCTGCTGCACGGCCAGGCGCTGCCTCAGGTTGGCCGCCCAGAGCTCACTCAGGTCGGGGTCGGTGGGCGCCGCGCTGCGTACGACGTCGAGCAGAGGCGCGGCGCGCAGGTAGATGTCACCCGCCCCGGCGGCCTGGCGGCGTAGCTGGCCGCGCGGGTCGGGGTCGGCGACCGCCTCCCGCGCCCACGGACGCTCCAGCGTGGGGATCGGCTGGTCGTCACCGGCGACGGCGCGGTCGAGCGCGGCGGCGAGGACGGCCTTCTTGGTGCCGAAGGAGTAGTAGATGGTCTGCTCGCTCACTCCGGCCGCCGCGGCGATCGCGCCGATGCTCGTGAGAGTGTAGCCGGTGCCGGTGAACAGGCCGGCCGCCGCCGCGACGACGCGCGCCCTTGTCGCCTGCGCCCGTGCGGTGCGGCCGTCCGTCCGCTGTGATCTTTCTCCCACCCGCTTGACTGTAGCACCACTACAAAAACATTCTTGTAGGAGCACTACAAAAATGAGGTGAGATGAACAGACGCGAAAGCATCAAGCTGGGCGCCCTGGTCGCCGTGTCGGGCACGGCCTTCGTCGCAGAGAAGGAGGTCCTGGTCACCGCCGACCTCATGTTCGACGGGCGGCGCTTCGTCGAGGACGCCGCGGTGCTCGTCAAGGATGGCAAGGTCGTGCGGGCCGGCCCGGCGCGGGCGGTGGGCGGGTCCTCGGCCCGCAGGTTCGTCCTGGGGGCGGCGACCATCGCGCCGGGGATGATCGACCTGCACGTGCACGCCACCCACAACCACGTGCCCTTCGACCGGATCCTGCGCCACGGGGTGACCACGATCCGCGACCTCGGCGGCCAGGTGCGGGGCGGCCCGCAAGGACCCGGGCGGCTGCGCTACCTGGGGTCCGGGCCGCTCGTCACCGCGCCTGGCGGCTATCCGATCCCCACGTGGGGGACGGGGCTGGCCGCCGTGGTCACCGGGGCGGACTCGGCTCGCCGTACCGTGTCCGAGCTCGTCGACCGGGGAGCGGCCGTGATCAAGATCGCGCTGGAGCCCGGAGGGGAGTCCGGGGCGCCGTGGGGCGGCGAGCACGCCTCGACGCCGCCACCGTGGCCGATGCCGTCGCCGGAGACGGTGCTCGCCGTGGTGCGCGAGGCGCACCGGCGCGGACGGAAGGTGAGCGCGCACATCGGCGAGCACCGCGGGGCCCGCCTCGCGCTGGCGGCGGGCGTGGACGAATGGGCGCACAGCCCGGCCGATCCGCTGCCGGCCGACCTGCTCAAGCAGGCCGTCCGGCAGGGTGTACGCATGATCGGCACCCTCGACACCCAGTCCCGGACCCAGGGCGCGATGAAGAACGCCAAGACGTTCGTCTCCCTCGGCGGCAGGCTGCTCTACGGCACCGACATGGCCCACCCCGAGATCCCGCACGGGTTCGACTCCCAGGAGCTCAGCCTGATGACGCACGCCGGGCTCACCCTGGAGCAGGCGCTGGCCGCCGCCACCTCGCTCGCCGGGGAGCACCTGGGGCTGTCTCCGCTCGGCACCCTGGCACCCGGCGCGCCCGCCGATCTCATCGCCGCCGCCGGTGACATCCGCAAGGGGCACGGCGGCGTGAAGAACCTAGAGTTCCCTCTACTCGTGATGGCCGGCGGGCGTGCGATCGTCACCCCCTAACCTCTCACGCCGGTGACTCTTGTCCCGCGCGAGCTTGCTCCGGATCACGAGTGCCATCCCGGCCAGCGTCAGCCCCATGCCGGCGACCTGCAGCGACGTCGGCGCCCCGGCCAGGTGCGACAGCGCCGAGCTGATCCCCACCAGCGGCGGTACGGCAAGGCCCAGCAGAGCGGAGTAGGACGGCCCCCCGGTCAGCAGGATGCGATGTTGAAGGAGGTAAACGGGCACGTAGATGACGATGCCCAGGACGACGAGCATGCCCAGCACCGTCCAGCTGACCCGCTCGCCGCCCGCGACGTCCGTGGCCGCCCACGCGGCCAGCGGCACCGTCCCGACCGCGAAGATCGGCAGGATGCGAGGCGCCATCGCCCCCTGGTAACCCCGGTTCGTCCGGCTGAAGTAGAGACCGTAGAAGGCCATGGAGAACATCGCCCCGAGCGCGACCAGCGCCCCGAGCGCCACGTCGTCGCCGAGCGTCCCCGCCAGCCGCGGAACCGTGTAGAGCACGGCGCCGCCGACGGCGATCACCGTTCCGGCGATCGTGCGTGGTGAGGGCCGGGTGCGCAGCATGACGCTCTCGGCGATCAGCACCACGGCCGGGGTCAGGGAGAGGGTCAGCGCGGGCAGCGCCGGTCCGGCGAGGCTGATCGCGACGGTCGAGAGCACCGTGTACGCGGTCACGCCCGTCAACGCCAGCAGCCCGATCTGCCACCACCGATAGCGCGCGGCCGGGGCGGCGGGCGACGCGGGGGCAGGCGTCCACCAGGTGAGCGCCAGCAGACCCAGCACGGTGAACGCCGTGCGGCCCGCCGACACGATCGCGGTGCTCGCGTCGCGCAGGGACGCCTCCACGACCAGCCAGGTTGAGGCCAGCAGGATGACCAGCGCGGCGGACTGCCAGATCAAGCGCCCTCTGCCACCGCTCACCGGGTGACGGTTTCGTAGACGGCGCAGGTGCGTTCCACCATGCGGCCGGCCATGAACAGCTCCCGGTGCCGGTCGCGGGCGCGGTCGGCCATGGCGGCGCCGCGGTCCTCGCGTGCCAGGACGTTCAGCGCGGCCCGTGCCAGCGCGTGCGGGTTGTCCGGCGCGACGAGCAGGCCGTCGACCTCGTGCCTGACCAGCTCCGGGATGCCGCCCACCGTCGTGGACACGATCGGGATGCCCGAGGCCATCGCCTCCAGGACGACGAGGCTGGCCGCGTCGCCGCGGGAGGAGGCCAGGAGCACGTCCGCGCCGATGTCGGCGGTCAGCGCGCCCGACACGCTGCCGTGGAAACGCACGTGCTCGGCGATCCCGAGAGCGGACACCAGCCTGCGGAGCAGCGTCTCGTCGGGGCCCGTCCCCACGAGGTGCAGCTCCGCGCCGGGCACCTGGCCGAGCATCAGCTCGAACGCGAGAACGGCGACGTCCGCGCCCTTCTCCGGCGACAGGCGTCCGCAGTACAACACCCGCGGCCCCGCGCCCGGCTCCAGCCGGAAGCCCGCCGGGGCCGGGACGTCGACGCCGTTCGGCACGTAGTGGACGCGGCCCGCGTCGCCGAGGAACTTGCCGATCACCCGCTGGGCGAACTCGGCGACCGCGATGACCGGGAAGTCCATGTCCATGGCCAGGGCGGCCTGGAGAAACGGGTCCACCGGGTTGTACATGTGCTGCGTGTACAGCAACGGCGCCCCGATCGCCCTGGAAAGCTCAGCGCCGCGGAAGCCGGCGTGCATCAGGTGGGCGTGGACCAGGTCCGGCCGCCAGGCGGACCCGACGGCGAGGAGGGCGGCGGGGTCGCCGGGCTCTCCCGCGGCCGGCACCGGGAGCAGGGTCGGGTCGACGAAGACGTCGGCCCCCGCCTCCCGGCAGTGCCCGGTCAGCACGCCGTCGCTCCCGGCCACCACGCCGACCTTCAGTCCGCGGGCGATCTGGTGGGTCACCTGGGTGGCGACGTGGCTGACCGTTCCACCGGTGGTGGGGCCGCACTGCACCAGATGCATGACACGCATGCGTTCGTGTCCTTTCCTGTCGGGTAGGGGGGTCAGCTGCCTTCGACGGAACGGGCCATGAGGGCGTTGCCCGCGGTGAGCCCGCCGTCGACCGTCAGGACCGACCCGGTGATCCAGGCCGCGCTGTCGGAGGCCAGGAAGCAGATCGACGTCGCGACGTCCTCCGGCTCCCCGACCCGTCCCAGCGGGTACCACTGTTTGAGCGCCTCGAAGGTGGCGGGGTTCTTGGCGATCTGCTCGTCCCACGCCGGGGTGCGGATGGTTCCCGGGCTGATCGCGTTCACCCGGATGCCGTGCCCGCCGTACTCCACGGCCAGCGAGCGTGTCAGCGAGACGATCGCCGCCTTGGCCGCGCTGTAGGAGGGGTGGCCGAAGAAGGCGAAGGCGTTCACCGAGACGACGTTCACGATCACGCCGTCGCCACGAGCCATCATCGCGGGCAGTGCCGTCTGTACGCAGCGCACCGCACCCTTGACGATCACGTCGAGGTCGGTGTCCCAGAGCCGCTCCGGCGCCTCGTGGAAGCGGGGCGGCACCGGACAGGCCACGATGGCGTTGTTCACCAGCACGTCCACCGGGCCGCCCAGTTGCTCCACGGCCGTGGCGAATCCCGCCGACACGCTCTCGGCGCTCGTGACGTCCAGCCGGAGACCGATCGCCCGGCCGCCGTCTGCGGTGATCTCCTTGGCCAGGTCGATCGCGCCGCTCTCGTCGACGTCGGTGACGGCCACCGCCGCGCCCGACGCCGCAAGCCGCCGGGCCGTCACCCGCCCGACGCCCCCGGCCGCGCCGGTCACCAGCGCCGCCCTTCCGCTCAGATCGAATCGGTCGTGCCGCCCGCTCATGCCGCCTCCACCTGTCCGTTGTCGAAGTAGGCGCGCAGCGACGCCTCCAGTTCGGGAACCCGCAGGACGGCGCCGCCGTTCCGTAACGAGCGGGTGGCCAGGTCACCGGCGGCCACCGCCGTACGCGCGTCCACCGGCGAGGTGTCCGTGCGCCCGCCCTCACGCACGAACCGGACGAACTCCTCGACCACCTTCTCGTCCGCCCCGCCATGCCCGCCGACCGGCCCCGGAATGTGGAACTCCGCGTCCCCGGCCGGGTCGTAGCCGCGCCGGCTCGAGTTCCAGACCCGGATCGTGCCGCCCGGCTCGTCACCGAAGTTCTCCAGCCGCCCGGCGTCGCCGATCACCGTGAAGGAGCGCCAGTAGTCGGGGGTGTAGTGACATTGCTGGTACGCGGCCAGCACCCCGTTGCCCAGACGCAGGTTCAGCAGCGCCAGATCCTCCACGTCGATCACCGGGTTGAGGTCACGCTGGCTCGACGGCGGCCAGTGTTCCAGGCTCAGCCAGTTGTCCGCCTTCGGCACTCCCGCCGCGCGCCGGGGCAGGTCGCCGTAGACGGTCAGCCCGCCCAGCGCCTGCACCTCCTCGGTGTGGCCGCCGACGATCCAGTGCATGGCGTCGAGGTCGTGGCAGGCCTTCTGCAGCAGCAGGCTGTTCACCTTGGACCGTTCGGCGTGCCAGTCCTTGAAGAAGTAGTCGCCGCCGTGGCCCACGAAATGCCGGATCCACACCGCTTTCGGGGTGCCGATCCGGCCCTCCTGGACGAGCCGGCGCATCAGGCGTACCACCTCCATGTGCCGCATGTTGTGCCCCACGTACAACCGGGAGCCCGACTCCCTGGCGGCGCGCAGCACGGCGTCGGCGTCCGCCACCGTCGTCGCCATCGGTTTCTCCAGGTAGACGGCCTTGCCCGCGCTCAGCGCGTCGATCGCCACCTGGGCATGGGTGTGGTCGGGGGTCGCCACCAGCACCGCGTCGACGTCGTCGCGGTCCAGCAGGCGGCGGTAGTCGGTCTCGGCGGCGTTCGCGCCGAAGAAGTCGGCCTCCGCGCGGAGGGTGGTCTCATCCAGGTCGCAGACGGCGGTGATACGCGATCCGCGGCCTGACTCGCGGTGGGCGGCGACGGCGAGGCTGCGCCTCTGTCCCAGCCCGATGGCGGCAATGCGGAGATCGTCCATGCTCTGTCGGCCTCTCCATACGTTGAGTCGTCAAGGCGTGGTTCCGTTGCGATCAAGATGCCTAATGATGATTGAAAAGACAAGACTTGAAGCGAGTTCGAGCACGAGTACGCTGTCTCCGCCACCAAATATGATGGAGTCCACAATTAGCGAAGGGGTGCCACCGGCCCGTTCTCCGGGTTGAAGAACCGCTGGTTGAGATGCTCCACGCCGAGGCAGACGGCCCCGATGGCCACGCATTCGTCCCCCAGCGTCGAGGCGCGCAGCTCGGGCGTGCGCAGGCACATCGTCTCCAGCTCGGCGCGGAGCGGCGGCATCAGGACGTCGGCCGAGCGGGAGAACCCGCCGCCGATGACGATCACCTGGGGGTCGACGGTCAGCGCCATGGCGGCGGTGGCCAGGGCGAGCACCTTGACGTAACGCAGCACCGCGTTGAGCGCGGCGGCGTCACCGCGCCGGGCCGCGTCGAAGACGGCCTGTCCCGAGTTTCCCGAGGTCAGCACGTCGCTGGAGTCGGCCAGGTGGAAGAGCGGGTGGAGGCCGATCTCGCCGGCGGCGCCGGTGGAGCCGCGCAGCGGGACGCCGTCCAGGATGATGGCCGCGCCGGCCCGGCGCCCGATGTGCAGGTAGACGATGTTGCGCGCGTCGCGGGCCGACCCGCGGCGGCATTCCGCGAGCGCGGCGAGGCGGCTGTCGTTGTCGACCAGGACCTCACCGGCCACCCGGCCGGTCAGGTGCTCGGCCAGGGGCACGCCGGACCAGTCGTGGATGGCGCGGGAGACGACGACGTTGCCCTCGTTGTCGACGTAGCCGGTGCTGCCGGCGGTGGTGATCCAGACGTCGGCCGGCGCGGTGCCGGTGGCGGCCAGGCACGCGTCGACGGCCCGGTCGACCGCGGCCAGGCGCTCCCGCCTGCTGTGCTTAGGGGTGATCGACTCGCGGGACACGTGCAGGACCTCGCCGTCGAGATCGCCGACGGCCGCCAGGACCTTGTGCGCCCCTATGTCGAGGCCGAGCACCCGGCCGTTCTCGGCACGGAAGCGGTAGCGGCGGGCTGGACGGCCCTTGCCGCCGCCGGTGCTCGGATCCATCTCGGCGACCCAGCCCATGGCGACGAGGTCGCGGACCACTTCCTTGATCGTCGCCCTGGCCAGCTCGGTGTGCCCGGCGAGCCGGGTGAGCGGGAGCGGTCCGGCCGTGCGCAGGGCGGAGACGACCGCGAGGGCGTTGAGCCGCCGCAGTCGCTGGAGGTCGCCACCGCTGACAGCGAGGGTCACTGCGTTGATCCCCTCTTGACGGTTATTAATTGTGGAGTCCACTATAAATGCGATTTCGGGGATCAGCGCCGGGAACGGCATCTTCGGCACGTCATCCCGCGGGAGAGGTCACATGCTCAAGATTCTTGCCAGCTTAGTCATGCTGCTCGGCCTGGCCGTACCGGCTCAGGCGGCAGCCACCCCGCAGCTCGAGGCGTATTTCACCGCCCCGAGCCTCACCGGCGCCACCGACGCCTCGCTGGAGACCAAGCTCAACGAGCTGATCGACCAGGCGGCGCCGGGCTCCACCCTCCGGCTGGCCACGTTCGTGCTCGCACGGGCCGTCATCAAGGACAAGCTCGTCCAGGCCGCGCGGCGCGGCGTGGACGTCCGGGTGGTGGCGGAGAAGACCGGGCACGACCCGCTTCTCGACCAGCTGGCCACCGAGCTCGGCCAGGGCCACGTGGTGTTGTGCGCGGACGCCTGCAACAGCACCGCCAAGGATGTCATGCACCACAAGTTCGCCGTCTTCAGCCGGTTGCTGGACGGCCGGACCGACGTGGTGGCGCAGAGCTCGCAGAACCTCGACGGCAAGTTCGGCGCCCATCAGAACATGCTGGTCAGTACCGGCGACGCCGGGCTGGCGGCCGGATATCGCGCAGTCTTCGACAAGCTGTGGTCGCAGCAGATCCACACCTGGTCGGGCTCCTTCACCTCCGACAGCGGCAGGGTCACCGTCTGGATGACGCCGCGTGCCGACGACCCGCTGGCGGCGGCGATCAACGCGGTCGAGTGCCCGGGTTCGATCCGGCTGGCGCACTCCCAGTTCGCGCTCGATCGCGTCGCGGTCAGAACCGCGCTGGTCGATCGCAAGAAGCAGGGCTGCTCGATCCAGATCTTCGTGCCCGAGGGCAACCAGACGACGGACGTGGCCAAGGAGCTCGCCAAGGACGGCCTCGTCGTCCACACCTTCCGTCCCGGCGGCTGCCACGAGCCCGTCTCGACCTGCGACGTGGACACCATCCACTCCAAGATCATGCTGACCGAGGACGCGCTGGGCAGGAAGCACGTCTACACCGGCTCGCACAACATCAACATGGGCTCGCTGACCACGGCCGACGACTCCATCGTCAAGGTCGACGACGCCGCGACCTACACCGCCTACGACGCCAACATGGATCTGCTGTACGAGCAGGCGATCAAGCTCGTGCCCGCCGTCTACCCCAACGCCGCCCTGCAGATGGCCGCCAACGACCCGGCCGACGAGCGCACCCCCAGAGCCTCCGCAGAACGCAACGGCTACACCGCCCTCACCTGGGAGAGCGGCGCTCAGGTCGTCGCGAGAATCTTCCGGTACGGCCGGCCCGTCACCGCCCCGATCCGCGTCGACATGGGCGGCGCCGGCTGCGCCACCGGCTGGAACCACATCCAGCCCTCGGCCGGAGTCGACGACGGCGGCAACGCCTACATCGCCTGGGCCGAGGACGGCGACTGCCGCGCCGAGCACAACATCGCCGTCCGCAAGCTCTCCGTCACCGGCCAGCTCGGCGCCCCGATCTGGGTCAACCAGCCGGAATGGCGCGGTGACCAGACACGGCCCCGGATCGCGGTCACCGGCGCCGGAGCGTTCACCGTGGTCTGGGAGGACGGCCCCACCTCGACCGTCCGCGCCGCCGGATACTCCTCCTCCCTCACCCGGCTCTGGGGCCCGGTTGAAGTCGGCGCCGGCAACCGGCCCGACGTCGCCGTGGACGCCTCCGGCGTCGCCACTGTGGTCTGGCAACAGGCCCCTCACGTGTACGGCAAGCGCCTCGGGGTGACCGGGACGGTCGTGGCGGGCCGTACCCAGATCAACACCAACAACGCGGGCCAGCACCTCGCCCCCGCGGTCGCGACCGCCTCGTCCGGAAACAGCGTGGTGGCCTGGAGCGACAACCTCGACGGCATCTGGCGGGTGCGCACACGTGGATTCACCCCGTCGCTGGCCGGCCGGTTCGCCGAGAGGCCGGTGAAGAACGGCCGCTACACCCTCGGCGACCAGGCTGACGGCAACCTGGAGTACCCGCCGCTCTGCCACCTGAACACCTGCGCCGTGCAGGGAACGCCGTCGATCGCCGCGGACCCGTCCGGCGGCTTCGTCGTCGGCTGGACCGAGACCGACATCTGGAACCAGTCCCGCACGCACGAGGTCTACGCCAAGGGCTTCAACGCCGACGGCTCGGCGACCGGACGCTTCCCGGCCGAGCGCATGAACCCGAACACGGTCGGCAACCAGTTCGCCACCGCGGTCAGCGCCGGGCCGGGCGGCTTCACCTACTTCTACACCGAGGACTTCAACGTCAACGGCTACGCGGACATCGTGGCCAGAACCGGCTTCACCAACACCGCTTTCTGACCACCACACCGGCCTGGGCAGATGGCCCGCGATGGTACGAAGGCCACCTTCCGATCCAGGACGATCATCTGCTGCGCCGAGTCGTCGACGACCCGATGCCGGGATCAGCGATAGGTGGGATCGGGGAGTGTCTCGGTGGTGATCGGGTGCCGGCGCATCGCGCGCGCGATCCGGGCCAGCCACTGGACCTGCGCCGCGGCGTTCGCCTGGTCGTGCGCGGGTGCCGGGTCGACGAAGCTCCGGATCGCGGCGGGGTCGTCCACCGGTGGCCGGCCCGCGCGTCTGAGGGAGATGGCGAGCGCGAGCATCTGGGCGGCGACGTCGGCCTCCGGGTCGAGCTGCCCGGAGGGATGCCGGCGTACCCGCTGCTCGGTTCGGGCGGACATCCATGGGCTGAGCAGGACGTAACCATCGAGGATCTCGACGGTCAGCCGGATGCGCCGGAGCCGGGGTTCGACCGGGCGGGGGCACAGGGCGATCTGTGGCACCGCGTCGTACATGATCTGCCAGAGCGGTCTGAGGCGCCGGCAGTCGCGGCGGGCGAGGAGGCTGTCGAGCAGGCGGTCCAGGCCGACTCTCGGGCCCCAGGCGGGAACGGTGCCACCGACGAGCACCGCCAGGATCGCGACGACATACAGCAACAGAACGACCTGGTCGAGCAGGACGGTGGACGCGCCCACGCTCGCGGCGATCATCGCCGCGAGTTTGGCCGCGATGTAGCCCAGCCCGACGAGCACTCCCACGGCGATCAGCCGGGTGCCGACGGCCAGGAGCGGGCGGGAGACGATCCGGGCATAGCGGATGGCGGCGATCGCGAGCTGCACCACCCACCAGCCGAGGCAGATCAGGTAGAGCACGGTGTGCGGGGCTTCGGAAGGGGTGGGGGTGGCGGTGTAGTACGCGATGCTGCGTACGTAGTCATCGGCGAGGTCGTACGGCGCCGGCGCCAGCGGGAACACGGCCGCGATGGCGGCGACGGAGGCCGCCGCGAGCGTCAGGTCGCGGCGAACCTGCCGGAGCGCGGGCTCGTCCTGCGCGGTGAGAAGGATGATCAGCGCGTGTCCCGCCGCGACCGCGACCAGCGTGAGGCAGTTCCCCAGCGCCCGGCTCAGGCCGAGGACGCCCAGGGCCAGGTCGAGTCGCGGGGCGATCGGCTGAACGGTCAGCGCCAGCGTGATCGCCGTCTGGGTGAGGCACATGAAGGCCAGGGGCCGGTTGCGCGGCCGGCGAACCAGATGCGCGATCTTGATCGCGGTCATGACCCAGCAGGCGAACGCCACGGCGAGCTGCGCCACCTGGATCGGCGTCACGGCCGGGGTGCACTGCCTTCCAGCGTCTCGATCAGCCGGGCGAGCTGCTCGGGGGCCGCCGACCGGCTCTGCGACAACGATGACCAGGTCTGCGTGCGCCGCACCGTCACCGTGCCGAACAGCTCCGCCCGCAGTTCGGCCAGTTCCGCGTAGGTGGTGCGCTGCTGGACCTTCTGCACCGTCGAGTGGTCCATCTCCGGGCTCAGCATCGCCACGAGTTCGCGGGGGTCCGCGGCCGCCGTGTCGTCGTCGAACAGCATGTGGCCGAGCTCATGGGCGATGATCTGGTACTGGCGGACGGGGCCGATGGAGCTGTCGAAGAAGACGTAGTCGGCGTGTTCGCCGGCGACCCAGAGGCCGTGCGGAGCGCGTACCGGGAGTTCTCGGGCGATGAGGTGAATCGAGCGGTCGCGGCGTTCCTCGACTCGGCCGCATAGCTCGGGGATCGTGAACGTTCCGGGTAACCCTAGGGAGTCGAGCAGCGCCTCCGACTGACGGCACAACTCGCCGACCTGCCGACGCCCTCGTACGCGAACATGAGCTCCGCTCGCCGCCACGGCATCAGTCTTGACCGAAGATCGCGACCGGTCAAGCCTGGCCGGTGTCACGCTTACGGGGCGGCTTGGGCGCGATCGATTCCTCCAACTGGCGCACCTGGTCGATCATGGCGGTGATCGCGTCGAGGGCGGCCGGAGACAGGTCGGCCTCCATGGCGCGCATGGCCAGGCGCTTGATCCCCGGATCGTTCAGGGCCTGGACCAGCCGCAGCCGCGCCTCGACCGCTTCGGCGTGCTCGTCGTCGACGTCCTCGTCGACGAAATAGCTGGGGCGCACCTCGAAGAAGCGCGCCAGCGCTTGGATCGTCTCCACCGACGGGTTGTCCCTGACGCCCTTGCGGAGGTAGCCGATGTAGCTGGCCGAGACGTCCGTCGCGGCCGCGACCTCGCTGTTGGTGTATTCCCTGTGCGCGTCTCGCGGCCGGACCGTCTCGAAGAGAAGGTTCAGCTTGTCGGCGAAGCTCTTACGGCCGTCTGCTGGCGACGCCATCCACTCATCCCTGCTTGACTATCGTGAATCTTGATCAACCTGGCTGCACAATGGTTGACCGTTCTGTGTTGACGTGGTTATGTCCCTTGTAGCGCTCGCACAACTATAGTGCAGCGCCGGACGCCGGCGGCAACTCAGCGACGCCACGCGTCCCACCCCCCCTGCAGCCGACCCAGGAGGTCGCTTCATGGCACACCGATCGCGCATCCGCATGGTCCTGGCCGGGTTATCCCTCGCCGGCCTCGGTCTTCTCGCCCCCATGGGCAGCGCCTCCGCCGCGGCCTCCCAGCTGGCACCG
The DNA here is from genome assembly GCF_014203235.1 of Nonomuraea endophytica. Classification (GTDB taxonomy): domain Bacteria; phylum Actinomycetota; class Actinomycetes; order Streptosporangiales; family Streptosporangiaceae; genus Nonomuraea; species Nonomuraea endophytica. The sequence goes on from NZ_JACHIN010000020.1 coordinate 39,640, forward strand.
GACCAAGAGGTCCTGGGCTCACAGAAGGCCGCGGCCGCGGACATCAATTGCTGGACCACGATCCTGCAGCCGGGCGGCAACGGCACCATGATCCACATGTACTACCGGAACTGCGGGGGCGCCTCCGCGGTCATCGCCCCCACCAGCTACGCCGTCGCCTTTGACGGCTCCTACACCCATGTCAACCGCTGCATGGAGGTTCCGCCGGGAAGTATCGGGTATTGGCGGGTCGCGCCGTCCCACTTCCCGCCCGTTGACACGACCCGGTGGGGCTTCACCAACTGCATGTGGACCGGATAGCCGGCCGTCAACAGCATCAGAGGGACCCGTCCGGGATGCTCCGGACCGGTCCTTCGCCTGATCCCGCATGGTCGGCTGGCGCCCGCTCGCCGACCTCGACCCGTCGGCCACTAGGGCATGTTGTGGCGGCCGGGGGAGGGGAGGGCGTTGGTGGTGGCGACGGTGTGGAACCAGTGGCCGGACGCCTTGACGGTTCTGCGCTTGGTCTGATGGTCCACGTGGACGAGGCCGTAGCGCAGGGACAGGCCGTCGTGGAATTCCCAGCCGTCGAGCAGGCCCCAGACGAACGCGCCGCGTAGGTCGATCCCGTCCTGGATCGCGCGATGGGCGGCGATCAGGTGGTCGCGGAGGTATCCGATCCGGTCGTGGTCGTGGACCTCGCCGCCGGTGAGGCGGTCGGCGCGGGCGGCGCCGATCTCCACGAGGTAGACGGGGATCTTCCCGTAGGTGTCGCGTAGGGCGATCAGCGCGGTGTGCAGGCCGTCGGGGTCGTTCTCGTTGAAGGTGTCGGTGGCCGACAGTGCGTGTTCTCCTGGTTTGGCGGCCTGTACGGCCCGGCTGCTGCCGTAGTAGTCGACTCCGATGAAGTCGATCGGCGCCGAGATCGTTTCCAGGTCGCCGTCGCGGATCGACGTGTGGGGCCAGGCTTCGCCGTACCAGTCGATGAGAACTTCGGGGTAGTGGCCCAGCAGTTGCGGGTCGAGGACGATCCCGTTGTAGAAGGCGTCCAGGCGGGCGGCGGCGGCGACGTCGCGCTCCTTGGGCGATTTCGGTGCGGTGGGGATCAGCAGGTGCCAGTTGCCGATCTGGCCCTGGGCGTCGCCTGCGCGGAGTGCCTGGACGGCCTGTCCCTGGCCGAGGAGCTGGTGGTGGATGGCGATCAGGCCTTGGGACACGTCGGCCAGCATCGGCGGGTAGTAGCCGAGGAAATAGGCGTACTGGGTGAAGGACACGATTTCGCACATCGGCAGCCAGTGGGTGACACGGTCGCCCAGACGGTCATGGAGGACAGCGGCGTAGTCGGCGTACCAGTGCGCCATGTCCCGGTTGAGCCAGCCGCCGCGATCCTGGAGCGCTTGCGGGTGGTCCCAGGTGTACATGCCGCAGATGGGGGACATTCCGCCCGCGAGGGTCTCGTCGACCAGCCGGTCGTAGAAGTCCAGTCCGGCGTGGTTGATGGTGCCCGTGCCCTCGGGTAACACCCGAGCCCAGCTGACCCCGAAATTGTGGGAACCGAGCCCGCGTATGAGCCGCAGATCGTCGCGGTAGTGCCGGTAGAAGTCGGGCCCGTCCTCGACGGTCTCGCCCGTCGTCACGTTGCCCGGCGTACGTGACCAGGCATGCCAGATGGACGGGCCACCGCCGTCGGCGAGCGGCGCCCCCTCGTTCTGTACGCCGTTGGTGCCCACCCCCCAGAGAAAGCCCTGCGGAAAGGCGTGATTCGGGTCCAAGGTCATCATCTCCCTCCGTGATGCCGCCGACGTTAGCCCTGGACCATCCCTCTCCGCCTATGGGCTTGTGTCTCATTTGGCAGGTCAGTGGGCATGCGGAAGGATCACGCCCATGGAGGCACTCGCCCGCCGGCTGGTCCCCGACGCGATGTGGGAGGCGGCCCGTCCGCTCATGCCGGGCCCGCGTCCCAGGCGGCAGGGCGGCGGCCGGGCCGCGGCCGACGCGCGCACGGTCATGGCCGCGGTCGTCTACGTGATCACCAGCGGCTGCGCCTGGCAGCACCTGCCGCCCGTGTTCGGCGTGACCGTGCCGACGGCGCACCGCTGGTACACCCGCTGGACCAGCGCGGACTTGTGGCAGGGCCTCTGTGAGGCCACCGCCGACAATCCCGGCCTCGCCGACTGGACCAGGACGATCCGTGACTGTGCGGCATCTCGCGTGTACGACTGAAAATTCGCCAAACGAGAGAGCGTCATCTGGGGCGTTGGACGCAGGGGGTGAAGTAGGTCCTTCTCTTGTCCGTCTTGAAGTCGCGCAACCTCATCTCCAGGTAGTAGCAGACGTTGTACTTGGTCGGGCTCGTCCGGACGCCGACCCAGCTGGCCGTGCCGGTCGTGGGGATGGCCTGGTAGTGGACGGGTGCGTACTCGCCGTTTCCGGATACCCAGAACTGCAGCCACGACTTGTTGCCCTTGTGGTTCTCGTAGCGGCCGTACCTGATGCCGGCGCTGTCGATGCTGAGGCAGAAGGAGGGCAGGTCGGCCGCGCAGCCCTTCTTGGCCATCAGGCGGGAGCCGGTGTCCGCGCCGGCCGCTGACGGCAGCGACAGGAGTCCGGCGGCGAGCGCCGCGGCGACGATCACGATCTTGTGCGGGGGATTCACCATGACGGCCACGGTAGGGATGGCCCTTATAGATTCGCTTTTGGTCCTCAGCGGCGGTTGGCGATGCCGTCGAGGATCAGGGCGATTCCGGTGAGGAACTGCTCGCGATCGTCGTGCTCGCGCATCTGGTCGCTGATGGCGTGCATGAACGGGTAGTCGGCGGGGTCGAGTTCCTGCCACGCCGCCGACGCCGCCTCAAGGTACTTCTCGCGGTCCTCGTCGGACTCGGCGCCCGGGGCTTCGCCGCCGATGTGGGTCTGGCTGACGGCGCCGAGTATGTAGTGCACGAGCGTCGAAGCCGCGACGAACCAGATGCCCCGAGGCACGCCCAGGGCGCGCACCGGCCGGCCGCGTACGAGGAGGCCATGTTCACCCGCATGAGCCGGGCTGACGAAGAGACGGCCAAGCACCTCAGGGAGACGTTCGGCGACGTGATCGGATAAGACCGGCCGCTACTCCGGGCAGTCGCGGGGGTCGACGCTCTGTCCTGAACCGACGACGGAGATCTCGTCAGGGTTCTCCTGCAGGGCGGCGGTGGTGCACACGATCTGCTGGACGGCCAGCGGGGACAGTTCGCTGCCCGGGATGGACGGGTTCAGCACCAGCCGGCTGGGCGACTTGACGGTCACCGCGATCGGGTTGGCCTCGGGCGGGACGTCGGTGGTGAGGCCGCGTGCCCGTTCCTCCGCGGTGGGCCCCGCCGCCAGCTGCGCGAGGATGTCCGGCAGGAACATGGGACGGATACGCGGCCGCGTCACCCCGGTGAGCCGGCTGTTCTTGACCAGGTAGAGGGTGACCGTCATGGCCGGTGCGACGCTTCCGCTCGGCGGCGCGCCGGCGGAGATGGCGTCGCTGGGCCGTACGCCGCAGCCGGCCGCGGCGACGAGCGACACGAGGCCCGCGGCCAGCACGAGGCGGGCGCGTCCGGCCTTCACCCGGAGCCTCCGTCCGAATCGTCCGCCCGGCGCGGCAGGCGCAGCGTGAAGAGGGCGCCGCCGTCCGGGGCGTTGGTGACGCTGAGGTCGCCGCGGTGCAGGCGCGCGTTCTCCAGCGCGATGGCCAGGCCGAGGCCGCTGCCCTCGGATCTGGTCCTGGCCGCGCTGGCCTTGTAGAACCGGTCGAACGCGTGCGGCAGCACCGCCTCGTCCAGCCCCGGCCCGTGGTCGCGTACCTCCAGAGTGATCCACTGCGGGTCGGCGGAGAGCCGCACCGACACCGGTGGCGCGCCGTGCCGCAGGGCGTTGCCGACCAGGTTCGCGAGGATGACGTCCACCCGGCGCGGGTCCAGCCGGGCCGTCACCGTGCGGGGAAGGTCGGTGCGCACCTGCTCCGACCAGCCGCGGGCCCGCAGGGTCGCGGGGACCAGCTCGGCCACGTCGACCTCGTTCAGCGTGAGGGCCGCGACGCCGGAGTCGAACCTGCTGATCTCGATGAGGTCGTTCACCAGCTCGGTGAGGTTGAGCGTCTCCTGGCTGACCAGCCTGGCCGCCTTACCCGCGGTCTCGGGCAGCCGGGCCGCCTCCTCGTCGAGGATCTCGGCGACCGCGGCGAGCGCGGCCAGCGGGGTGCGCAGCTCGTGGGACACGTCGGCCACGAACCGGCGGGCGTCGGACTCCATCTCACGCAGCTGCGTGACGTGCTGCTCCAGTTCGGCCGCCGTGTTGTTGAACGTACGCGCCACGTCGGCCAGCTCGTCGGAGCCGCTGACCGCGATCCTGGTGCGCAAATCGCCCTCGCCGAGCAGGCGGGCCGCCCGGCCGAGCTCGCGCACCGGGCGCAGCACGCTGCGGGTGGCCAGCAGCGCCAGCAGGACCGCGAACGCCATGGCCGCCCCGCCGATGAGCCAGGCACGCGTGGCGAGCCAGTCGATGCTTTGCTGTTCGGGAAGCAGGCTGCTCGTGGTGTAGACCTCGATGCCGGACACCCGCGTCCGGCCCTGCTCGACGATCAGCAACGGCGCGCCGATGATCAGGTACGGCCGGCCGTCCCGCACCACGCGTTGCCACGTGATGTCGCCCTTGGCCACCTGCTCCCTGAGCCCCCGCGATAGGTCCTCCGGACCCAGGGACGGCGGCGTGTTCCCGCCCGGCCCCCTGCCCCACGGCGGGCCGGGCGGAGCGCCGGGCGGTGCCCCCTCCGGCGGGCCGACCTGCGCGTACGCCTTCTGGTAGATGACGAGCGCCGAGCTGTTTCTTTCGACCATGGTGGAGCCGATCCTGCCGAGCTCGGTCTGGTCCGGCGTCGAGGTCCGCAGCGGGAAGAGCGCCTCCAGACGGCTTTTCATCGCCTGCAGCGCGGCGTCCTGGGCCCGCTGCAGGATGTCGTTGCGGGCCTGGACGTAGATCCCGCCGGCCACCGCCGCCGTGGTGACCACACACAGCAGCGCGAACGCGGACAACAGCCGGGCACGCAGCCCCAGGCTCGGCCGAGGCGTCATCGGCGGCTCACACCGGCCCGAACCGGTACCCGAACCCCCGCACCGTCTGCACGTAGACGGGCGCCGCCGAGTCGTCCTCGATCTTCGCGCGCAACCGCTGCACGCACGCGTCCACCAGACGCGAGTCACCGAAGTAGCCGTGCTCCCACACCGAGTCCAGCAGCTGCTGGCGGCTGTGCACGCGGCCCGGCGTGCCGGAGAGTTCGAGCAGCAGGCGCAGCTCGGCGGGGGTGAGGCTGACCGGCACGCCGCGGTTGGTGACCACCAGCCCGGCCCGGTCGATGGTCAGCTCCCCGTGCCGCTCCAGCTCCGCCTGGTCCCGGCCGATCCGCCGGAGCACCGCGCGGATGCGCGCCTCAAGCACTCTGGGCTGCACCGGCTTGACCACGTAGTCGTCGGCGCCCGCCTCCAGCCCGGCCACCACGTCCATGTCGTCGCCGCGTGCCGTCAGCATGATGATCGGTATCTCGCCGATGGCCCGGATGCGGCGGCAGACCTCGAACCCGTCCATGCCGGGCAACATCAGATCGAGCACGACGACGTCGGGCGGGTCGGAACGCAGCCGGTCCAGCCCTTGCTCGCCGGACTCCACCGCGCCCACCCGATGCCCGTGCCGGGTCAGGGCCAGCTCAAGGCCCTCCCGGACCGCCGGGTCATCCTCGATCAACAACACTCGCGACACGCCGCCGAGTACCACAGCACGCTCCGTAACTCGTTCGCCGGTCAACTCCATCCACTGTCGGCCGGCCATGTCCCCGCCCCGTCCGCGGCATGTCATCGTTGTGTCACGGTCGCCGACGGGTGGTCGCCGTCGTCAAACGGTGACAATCGGCAGACGACGCACTCACATTCGGCGCCAATCGTAGTTCGTCATGAACGAACCACGCACCATCCCATCCCGGCCCCGAGATCGGCTGTTCGCCGTGGTCACACAGGTGCTCGCCGTACTCCTGCTGCCCGTGGCACTCCTCCGCGCCCCCGGCCGGGCCCGCGAACGGGCCTGCGGCTGGGCGTTGTGGATGCGCTTCCCGGCCGAGGATCTCACCGGGCTCACCGAGGGCGCCCTCGCGGCGTTCACGGCGGCGCGCACCGAGGCGTTCTGGCGGTACGGCCAGCTCATCGGCCTCACGTCGGGCCACCGCGATCCCCTTGTCCAGCAGCGGATGTTCGACGACGAGGTACGCCGCACCGGCTCCCCGGCCCTGGCCCGCATGCTCGTGCTACCACCGGCGGAGTCCTGCCACGTCCAGGGCATCGCGCTGGACGTACGCCCGCACGAGGGCGCGCGCTGGCTGGAGGAGCACGGCGCCCGCTACGACCTCTACCGCATGTACGACAACGAGTGGTGGCACTTCGAGCACCACCCGGAGTACGGCGGCATGCCGCCACGACGACGACCCCACCCCGGCGTGCGCTACGCGAGCGAGAACGGTAACCGGTATGTCAGCGGCGAGTAACAAGTCCGGGCTGCTCGGCCGGCGCCTGCGAGCGGCGCGCGAGCTGGCGTTCGTGGGACGCGAGGAAGAACTAGCGGCCTTCAACAAGGCGTTGTACGGCGGCAGCAGCGTTCTCTATGTCCACGGTCCCGGAGGAATCGGAAAGACGGCCCTGTTGCGCAGGTTCGCGCACGAGGCCGCGGCGGCGGGCCGGCCGGTCTCCCTGGTGGACGGGGACACGCTGGAGGCCGACCTGGTTCCCTACGATGCGGACGCTGTGCTGCTGGTCGACGACGTCGAGCAGGGCTTGGAGGGATGGCTGCGCGAGCGGTTCCTGCCGCGCCTGCCCGTGGGCGCCCTGGTGGTGATCGCCGGCCGGAACCCGCCGGACCTGCGCTGGCAGGCGGATCCGGGCTGGGCGGGGGCGCTGCAGGTGCTGCCGCTCGGTGACCTGCGGCCAGGAGACGCACAGGCCCTGATGGACGCCGGCGGGGTGCCGGCCGAGTCGCGCGGGCCGCTGCTGGCCTTCGCCGGCGGTCATCCGCTCGCGCTGCTGCTGGGGGCGGCCGTGACGGTGAAGGACGGCCGGCGGTGGAGGCCAAACCAGGACATGGTGGCCACGTTGCTGGATCAGCTGGTGGGCGAGCTGCCTTCGGCGGCGCACCGGCACGCCCTGGAGATCTGCGCGCACGCCTACACGACCACCGAGGACCTGCTGCGGGCGACCCTCCCGCAGGACGCCGGGACGTTGTTCCGGTGGCTGCGGCGGTTGCCGTTCATGCGGTCGAGCAGGTACGGACTGTTCCCCGACGACGTGGTGCGGGAGGTCCTGGAAGCGGACCTGCGATGGCGCGATCCCCAGGGGTACGCGGCGATGCGCGACCGTGTCCATGCGCATCTGGCCGACAGAGTGCGCACGGTGAGCGACGCGGACGTGCCCGGCGCGGTGGCGGCACTGCTCTACCCGCACCGCGACGACAGAACGCCGGCCGACCGCGACGACCCGGGCGAGTTCCGGGAGGACGTCATGCGAGAGGCAGACATCGGCACGCTCCTCCAGGAGGGCGCCGCGGCCTTCTGGGCGGAACGTCAGCCGGAGGCGTTCCGGCTGTATCGGCGGACCGAAACCGGCGAGCCCGTGGCCTTCGCCGCGTGGCTGCGGCTGGCGGAGCTAGACGAGGAGGAGCTGGCGGCCGACCCCATCGTGGCCAAGGCATGGGCGCACGCCCGTGCCACCACGCCGCTGCGCGCCGGTGAACATGTGGCGGTCGGCCGCACATGGACGCTGCCCCCGTATCGCGGGAACTCGCCGGTGACGGATCTGATCCGGTGGCGGGTGATCGGCAACTGCCTGCGCTCCGACCGGTTGGCATGGTCCTACATCGAGGACGCCGAGCGTTACGGGATGCGTGACATCTCCGACGACGCCCACACCCTGTTCGCGCACGACTGGCGCGCGGTGCCGGCGCGGGCGTGGCTGCAGGGGATGAACCAGCCGCCCGACGCCGTCGCGACACTGGCGGTGCTCTCCCGGGCGGAGTTCGCCGAGGCGGTTCGCCAGGCCTTGCGCCACCTGTCACGCAAGGACGCGCTGGCCGCCTCCCCGCTGACGCGTACCAGGCTGATCGCCGAGGGGGCCGGGGAGAACCCGGCCACGGCACTGGGCGACCTGCTCCGCCGGGCCATCGACGACCTGCGTGAGGACCCGCGCTCGGCCAAGTTCCACCGGGCGCTCACCGTCACGTTCCGGAGCGGCACCCCCACCCAGGAACTGGCCGCCGAACGCCTCGGCCTCCCCCTCACCACCTACCGCCGCCACCTGACCGCCGGAATCGAACGCGTCCGCGCCGACCTGTGGCACCGGGAGCTGTACGGCGCCTAGTCGGCGAGCGCGAAGCCGGCCGCCGCCTCCGCGTGCAGCCGGGCGCTCGGCAACACCGGAATGGGGCTGTCCTTGTCGCTGATCAGCAGCTCGATCTCCGTGCAGCCGAGGATGACGCCTTCAGCGCCGTCGTCGGCGAGGTCATGGATGATCTTGGTGTACGCATCCCTGGACGCGTCGCTGAGCACCCCGCGCACCAGTTCTTCGAAGATCACCCGATGGACCAGTTCCCGCTGCTCACGCCGGGGGACGACCACGTCGAGGCCATGGGCGGCCAGCCGATCCCGGTAGAAGGGCTCCTCCATGGTGAAGCGGGTGCCCAGCAGGCCGACCCTGCGCATGCCCCTGGCGCGGATCTCGGCGCCCAGGATGTCGGCGATGTGCAGCACCGGGACGCTCACCGCCCGCTCCACGTCGTCGCTGACCCGGCTGAACGTGTTGCTGCAGACGAGCAGCAGGTCGGCGCCGGCATCCTCCAGGCTGCGGCCCGCGCCGGTCAGCAACGTGCTCACCTCCCCCCAGCGGTCGGCGAAGATGAGATCCTCGACGGTCGTGTAGTCGACCGACCAGATCAGGCTGTTGGCGGAATGGCTGCCGCCGAGCCGCTCGCGTACCCGCTGGTTGATGATCTGGTAGTAGACCACTGTCGATTCCCAGCTCAAGCCGCCGATGAGACCGATCGTGCGCATGGAACTCCGTTTCACAGAATGGCCAGGGCGCGGGCGCAGACATCGAGGCCGATCTCGCTGGAGGCCTTGACGAACACCACGTCCCCCGGTTCGAGCAGCGCGGTGGCCAGCCTGAGAGCGTCGGCCACGTCATCGGCGGTGTGGACGGCCACGCCCCGCTTCGCGGACTCCGCGGCCTCCGCCAGCGCGAGCGGATCCCCCGCTCCGACCGCGATCAGCACGCCGAAGCCGAGGTCGGCGACGAGCCGGCCGATCTCCGCGTGCCGGGCGCGGGAGGCGTCCGCCTGCTGCCCCATCGCGCCGAGCACGGCCACGGTACGGCGGGCGCCCGCCAGGGCCTTCACCGCCCGCAGCCCGGCCCGCATGGATTCGGGGCTGGCGTTGTAGGCGTCGTTGACGACGGTGACGCCGTCAGGCCGTTCGACGATCTCCAGCCGGCCCGCCGAGCGCCGTCGTGCGGCGTTCAGCCCGTCGGCGATCTCGGCGGCGCCCAGGCCGAGCGCGGTGGCGACGGCCGCGGCCGCCAGGGCGTTGCTCACCTGGTGCTCGCCGATGAGGTCCAGCTCGACCGGGGCACGTCCGGAGGGCGTCACCAACGTGAACGCGGCCCGCGCGCGATCGGCCATCCGCACGTCTTCGGCGCGCACGTGGGCCTCCCGCGGCCTGCCGTACAACATGATCTGGGCCTTTGTACGGACGGCCATGCTCATGACATACCGGTCGTCGGCGTTGAGCAGCGCGAACCCGTTCGCCGGGAGCGCCTCGACCAGCTCGCCCTTGGCCTCGGCGATGTCGGCGGGCCCGGTTCCCAGGCGTTCCACGTGCGCGGTGCCGACGTTGAGCACCAGCCCGAGGTGGGGCGGTGCGAGCCCGGTCAGGTACGTCAGGTCGCCCTTCCGTCCCGCGCCCATCTCCAGCACCAGGTAGCGGGTGGTGGCATCGGCGCGCAGCACGGTGAGCGGCAGCCCCAGCTCGTTGTTGAACGACCTGTCGGTGGCGACCGTCGCGGCATGCCGTTCGAGCACCTGGGCCAGCAGGTCCTTGGTCGTGGTCTTGCCCACGGAGCCGGTCAGGCCGATCACGGCCGGGCTGAGGTGTTCGAGCACGTGCTTGGCCAGCAATCCGATCGCGAGCTGCACGTCCTCGACCACGAGCGCGGGCACGCCGACGGGCCTGGAGGCGAGCACGGCGACGGCGCCCGCCGCGATGGCGGCGGCCGCGTAGTCGTGACCGTCCACATGCGCGCCGGCGGTCGCGACGAACAGGCCGCCGGGCACCACCTCACGGGAGTCGACCGCCGAGGCCCCCGTCACCAGCGCCCGCGGGTCGGGCACGTCGTGCAGGCGGGCGCCGACGACCTGCGCGATCGTGTCCAGCGTCATGGGGATCATGAGCCGCTCCTGGCGAACGCGAGGTCGATGAGGCGGCGCAGCAGCTCCGGGTACGGGACACCGCTCGCGGCCCACGCCCGCGCGTAGACCGAGCGGGCGGTGAAGCCGGGCATGGTGTTGATCTCCAGCACGTACACGCGCCCGGTGTCCTCCTCGTAGAGGAAGTCGACCCGGGACAGGCCGTAGCCGCCGATCGCCCGGAAGGCGCGCAGCGACAGCTCACGCACCTCCTCGTCCACGCGTTCCGGCAGCACCACGGGGATGGTGGCGATCTCTGCCTGGCTGAGGTATTTGGCCTCGTAGTCGAGCCAGTCGCCGGGCACGATGAGCTCGCCCGGCACCGAAGCGTCCGGAGTGTCATGGTCGCCGAGCACGCCGCAGATGAGCTCGCGCGCGTTCACCTCCTGCTCGACGATGACCACCCGGTCGTAGGCCAGCGCCAGATCCACGCCCGCGCGCAGTTCCTCCATGGAGGTGACCCGGGAGATGCCGATGGAGGAGCCCATGCTCGCCGGCTTGACGTACATCGGCCAGTCGAGTGATTTCACCAGACCCCAGTGGTCGGTGGAGGTACGCCATTCGTGCGCCGTGAACCACACATGCGGCGTGACCGGAATGCCCTCCGCCAGGAAGGCACGCCGCATCGCGACCTTGTCCATGGCCACGGCCGAGGCCAGGACGCCGCAGCCCACGTACGGGATGCCCAGCGTCCGCAGGTGCCCCTGGACGACGCCGTCCTCGCCGAACGGCCCGTGCAGCACGGGGAAGACCACGTCCACCCGATCGCGTCGCAGTTCCACCGGCCACCTGCCCTGCCGGTCGATGATGACGGGGACGGGCTCGTACAGATCCTTCGGCAGAGCGTCGAGCACGGCGTGCGCCGACTGCAGCGACACCTCGTGCTCTGCCGAGGGCCCACCCGCCAGCACAGCCACGCGTACGCGTTCGGTCACGATCGATCAGCCTTCCTCACCGGCATGGAGACAGCGCGGCCGGCGACACGGTGTTCACCGTCCGCCGGCCCAGCCTGCCGAGTGTCGTGTCTCCGGCCCGCCATTTCCCAGGCCATTCGCCGTCCAGTTCCAGGCGTTCACTTGGACAGATGTTCTGACCGGACCGGGAAGAGGCGGCAGTCGTGCTGTTCCTGTTACGGGCGACTCTTCTGGCCCGGGGGGTGGAGGGCGGTGATGGGCGCGTCGGCGGCCTCCAAACGGCCCTTGGTGAACTCGTCGGCGAAGGCGTCCGCCCCCAGGGCGCGCCGGGCGGCGGCGGTGATGCGGTCGACGTCGCCGCGCTCGCCCGCCGGCAACGGAGCGTTCACCGCGTCACGGGCCGCTGACCCGGCGCCCAGGAGGCGGGCAGCCGTCCGGTGGTCGCCCGCGCCCGCGTACGCTCCGGCGAGCCCTTCCAGGGCGAGCGCCACGGCGCGCTTGTCAGAAGTGGCCAGGGCCGCCTCCAGCCCCTCCCGGTGCAGGTCGAGGGCGGTTTCGGGGTCGCCGCGGAGTTCGGCGACGAAGCCCAGTTCTGCCAGGATGAGCGCGGCGCCGGGATCGCCCTGCCACTGGCGGCACCAGTCCAGCCAGGCGCGCAGGTGCCGCTCGGCGGTGTCGAGGTCACCGCGTCGCCGGGCGGACAGGCCCAGGCCCACCTCGGCGAACTGCTCCGATCGTCGGCGCCGCGCCGGGGGAGAAGGCCGGGTCGGCCGCGGCCATGGCGGAGACCGGGGCCGAGCTCGGCGCCGCTCTGGGGATCGCGCTGATGGGCAGTGTCGGGGCCGCGGTCTATCGCGCTGCGACAGCGGGTACGGCGGCGCCGGCCGTACCGGGTGGGCTGCTGGAGGGGGTGGCGCGGGAGGCGTTCATGCGCGGGCTGAACACGGTCGCCGGCCTCAGCGCGGTGATCATGGTGTGCCTGGCGGTCGGGGCGGGCCTGCTGCGCCGGGTCCGGACCGATGGGTGAGGTCGAGTCCGGCGAGTTCGGTCCGGGAGGAGATGCCGAGTTTGGGATAGGCGTTGGACAGGTGGTAGCCGACGGTTCGCGGGCTGAGGAACAGGCGGGCGCCGATGGCCCGGTTGCTCAGCCCGTCCGCGACCAGCGCGGCCACCTGGAGTTCCTGCGGCGTGAGCCGTTCGACCAGGTCGGCGGCGTCCTGCCGGGCGGGGCGGCTCTCTCCGGCCGCGCGCAGTTCGGTGCGGCCCCGCTCGGCCGGCCCTCCGTCGTGCCTCCGGAGCTCCATGAGACCTGGCCGCGGGGCACAGAACCTCGGCTCTCCTCTCGCATCTTGCCGGTGTCATCACTTCCGGCAAGATCAGGAGATTTGGCAGAATATGGCGATACGGCCCCGAAGCGTCGGAGTCGCTCGGTGAGGAGTGCCCCATTTCCACCCCAGCCAGCTTCGCGGAGGCGCTGCGCCGGCATCGGCGCGCGGCGCGGCTGACGCTGGAACAACTGGCCGAGGCCTCGGGCGTCAGTGCCAGAACGGTGTCCGACATGGAGCGCGGGCGCAGCACCGGCCCCCAGCACCGGACCGTCGTCGCGCTGGCGCGGGCGCTCTCGCTGGGGGAGGAGGACAGCCAGCGGCTCATCGACTGGGCGCGGGAGGGCCGGCTGCGCGATCACTGGACGCGGCCGACCGGCCTGGCCGAGCTGCCCCGCTCGGTGGACGACTTCACCGGGCGCGCCGCCGAGCTGGCCTGGGCGGACGACTTCATGCGCGCCGGTGACACGCCGGGCGCGGCCGGCGTGGCGCTGATCACGGGCGCGGCGGGGCTGGGCAAGACCACGTTCGCCGTCCGTGCCGCCCATGTGCTGCGGCCGAACTTCACCGACGGGGTGTTGTTCGTCGACCTGTTCGGCATGTCCGCCCAGCCCCTTCCCGCGCAGGACGCCCTGACGCTGCTGTTGCGCGCGCTCGGCACCACCGACCGGGACATGCCTCCCGCTCCCTTGGAGCGTGCCTCGCTCTACCGTTCGCTGCTTCGGGAACGGCGGGTGCTGGTCGTGCTGGACAACGCCGCGTCGGAGGAGCAGCTACGCCCGCTGCTGCCCGGCGGAGGCAGCAGCCGCGTACTGGCCACGAGCCGGCGGCTGCTGGCCGGGCTGGAGGGGGTGCACCGGCTGAGCCTCGGCCCGCTGCCGCCGGACGAAGCGGCCGAGCTGCTCACCGGGATCGTGGGCAGGCGCGGGTCGTCGGACGGTGAATCGGCGATCGGCGAGCTCGCCGAGTTCTGCGCGGGACTGCCGCTGGCCCTGCGGATCGTGGGCAACCGCCTGGTCAGCCGCCCCAACTGGCCCGTCGCGGAGTTCGCCGACCGGCTGGCGGACGAGGAGCGGCGCCTGGACCAGTTCAGGGCCGGCGACCTCAAGATCGCGACCGCGTTCGGCATGTCCTACCAGCAACTGGCCAGTCTCTCGCAGCAGGTCTTCCGCCGTCTGTCCCTGGTGCCGGGCCGCGACTTCGACGCCGACCTCGCCGCCGTGCTCGGCGGCGTCCCGGTCGCGGACGCCTGGGACGCGCTCGACGACCTCGTCGACCTCGGCCTCCTGCAGGACAGCACGTCCGGCCGCTACCGCTTCCATGATCTGGTACGGCTGTTCGCCCGCGATCGCCTGAAAGAGGAGGAACCGGCGGAAGACCGCGACGCCCTGGCGGAACGGATGACGGCCTGGCTGCTTCAGACGGCCACCACGGCCGGACGGTGGTTCGAACCCGCCTACGCCCGGCCCGACCGCCCGGACACCCACCTGTCCTCCCCGGACGAGGCCGAGCGCTGGCTGCACGAGAACGCCGGCAACTGGCTGGGCGCACTGCGGCAGGCGGCGGCCAGCGGCCTGCACTCCGTCGTACTCGACTGCGCCGAGTCCATGCGCTGGTTCTCCGGCCGGTGGATGCACTGGCCCTACTGGCAGGAGGTCTTCACGCTCGGCGCGGAGGCCGCCACCGCCCTGGACGATCCCGCGTACCAGGCCCCTCAGCTGACCCATCTGGCCCAGCTTCACATGGTTCCGCCGCCCGACCCGGAAACCATGCTGCGCTACGCGGTCGAGGCCCTGGACCTGGCCACGAAGAAGGGTGCCAGGCCGCCGCAGCTCGCCTGGGCGCACATGCACCACGGCCGCGCGCTCATGCGCCTGGGAAGGTTCGGTGAAGCCGTCGAGCCGGTCTCGGAGGCGGCGCGGCTGTTCAAGACCGCCGGCGACGTCGACGTCTACTGCCAGTGTCTCGGCACGATCGGCGAGTGCCGGCGCGGCGAGGGCGACTACGCCGCGGCCCTGGAGCTCTACCTGGAGATGGCGGCGCTGACCGGCGACGAGGGATCCGGGATGACACCGAGCATCGCGGCGCTCAGCCTGCCGAACGCCTTGGCGGGCGCCGGCCTGTGCCTGGAACTGCTCGGCCGCCGGGCCGCGGCGATCGAGAAGTACACCGAGGCCAACACCCTCTTCGAGCGGCAGCCCCCGTCCGGATCGTACGCCCGCAGCCAGCAGCGGCTCGCGATCGTCCTGGCCGAGGAGGGCAGAACCGGCGAGAGCCGCCACGCCTACGCGCGCGCGGCCGAACTGTTCGAGGCGACCGGCGACGCCGAATCGGCTGACCGGTGCCGCGCCCTGGCGGCGGGGGCGACCTGACACGCGCGGAAGTTCTGCATGCTGTTCTGCGTGGTCCGGGCCCTTCACCGCGAGTTGGATGGAGGGCACAGGGACAGGCGCTGGGCCTGTTCCACCAGGTCAGGAGCGACCATGGCAACCATCAAGAACATCGTGCTCGTGCACGGTGGGTTCGTGGACGGGTCCGGATGGCAGGGCGTCTATGACGAGCTGACCAGGGACGGCTTCCGCGTCCACGTGGTGCAGAACCCCACGCTGTCGCTGGAGGACGACGTCGCGGTGACCCGCCGGACCCTGGACGGCCTGGACGGCCCCGCTGTGCTGGTCGGTCACTCCTACGGCGGCGTCGTCATCAGCGAGTCCGGCACCCACCCCAACGTCGCGGCGCTGGCCTACATCGCCGCGTTCGCCCCCGACAAGGGCGAGTCGGTCAACACCCTGATCGCCGACCCGCCGCCCGGGGCCCCGGTGCCGCCGATCCTGCCTCCCGTCGACGGCTTCCTCTTCCTCGACCGCGAGAAGTTCGCCGCCTCCTTCGCCGCCGACCTGCCCGCTCAGGCGGCCGCGTTCATGGCCGACTCCCAGGTGCCCTGGGGTGTCAACGCTCTCGGCGGCGCGGTCACCGAGCCGGCCTGGCGGCACAAGCCGTCCTGGTACCTGGTGGCCACCGACGACCGCATGATCCCGCCGCCCGCCCAGCGGGCCATGGCCGAGCGCGCCGGAGCGACCGTCGTCGAAGCCGTCGGCAGCCACGCGATCTACGTCTCGCAGGCCGCGACGGTGGCCGACCTCATCCGTCAGGCCGCCGCCTGACCTGGAGCCCATACGCGGCGCTCCGCTGGAGAGCGCCGCGTCCTCCTTTCTCCCTACCCCCCGTTTCTTGGAGACTGTTGTGAACCGTCCTATCGCTCTGCCGCGCCGTCTTGCCTTCGCCGCTGTCGCCGGTGGTCTGGCCGCCGCGCTGCTCGCCGTACCGTCCGCGACCGCGGCTTCCACGGCTTCCGGTGTCAAGCCCACTGTCGTGCTGGTGCACGGCGGGTTCGCCGACGCCTCCGGCTGGAACAGCGTGATCGAGCGCCTCCAGCGCGACGGCTACAAGACGATCGCCCCCGCCAACCCGCTGCGCGGCATCCCCACGGACGCGGCGTACATCAACAGTGTCCTGAAGTCCGTCGAGGGTCCGATCGTCCTGGTCGCCCACTCCTACGGCGGCGCGGTCATCACCAACGCCGCGGTCGGCGTCGACAACGTCAGGGCGCTGGTCTACATCGCCGCGATGGCGCCCGACGAGGGCGAGAAGCTCATCGACCTGTTCGGCAAGTTCCCCGGCAGCCAGATCCCCGACTCCGTGCGCGAGGTGCCCTACGCCAACGCCGACGGCAGCACCGGCGTCGACCTGTACCTCAAGCCGGACAAGTTCCGCGCCGCCTTCGCCGCCGACCTGCCCGTCTCCACCACCCGGCTGATGCAGGCCACGCAGCGCCCGTTCGCCGCCTCCTCCTACACCGACGTCACCGCCGGCGCCGCCTGGCGCACCATCCCGTCCTGGGCGCTGGTCGCCACCGAGGACAAGGCCATCCCGCCGGCCCTGGAGCGCTTCTTCTACAAGCGCGCGAAGTCCAAGGTGTACGAGGCCAAGGGCGCCTCACACGTGCCGATGATGAGCCGGCCCGGCCTGGTGACCCGCGTCATCAAGGACGCGATCCACGCCGTCGACTGAGTTTCTCCGCCTGAGTGCCGCCCTCGATTCCCCGGGGCGGCACTCTCCCCTTGAGGAGCCCGCTTGTGAGCCCTGACCCGCTGCCGCCCGGCGCGCACACCGTGACCATCCGGGGCGTCCTGCAGCGTTACCACGTCGCCGGCACCGGTCCCGTGTGCCTCGTTCACCCGGGCGGTCCCGGCCTTGGCTGGGAGTATCTGCGCATGCCGTACCTGGAGCGGCATCTGACGCTTGTCTACCTGGAGCCGGTCGGCACCGGCGGTTCCGGGCACCTGGCCGGTCCTCAGGACTACCGCATCGGCACCTACGCCCAGTTTCTGCACGGCCTCGTGGAGCATCTGGGCGTATCGCGCCCGTTCCTGCTCGGCCACTCCCACGGTGGCTTCGTCGCGCAGCACTACGCGCTGGCCCACCCTGACACGCTGGCCGGCCTGATCCTCTACGACACCTCGCCCCGCACCGGCGAGGAGTTCTGGAACCAGGCGCTGGCCAACCTCGACAGCTTCCCGGAACGCCATCCCGGCCGGCCCGAGGCCGCCGGCATCCCCGGGGCGTTCCGCCAGACTCTGGCCGCCACCGACAACGAGTCCGCCACCGAGGGCCTGCGCGCGGTCCTGCCCGCCTACTTCGCCGACTACTGGGCGCACGAGGCGGACCTCGCCCCGCTCCGGGCCGGACTGCGCGCCTGGATCAGCCCGATGCGCGCCGCCGAACCGCCCTTCGACGTCCGCGACAAACTGGGCACCATCCGCACACCCGCGTTGATCATCAGCGGTGCCCACGACTTCATCTGCGCTCCCCGCTGGGGGCGGATGCTGCATGAGGGCATGACGCACTCCGAGTTCGTCCTCCTGCACGACAGCGGGCACATGGGACACCTCGAACAACCCGCCGCCTTCGCCTCCGCGATCGCTCAGTTCACGCGCGACCGGCCCGCGGTGGCGTAACCGGACAGAAGGGCGCTCAGAATGTCGGTCAGCCGGGGTTCGACCTCGACGATGGAGTGGTTCTCCGCCCGCACCGCTAAAGTCAAGCAGCCGTTTGACCTTGAAGGTCAAACGGCTGCTTGATCGCTCAGCGGCCGTACGACCAGATGACACCGCCACGGCCAGAGGGCGCCGTGCCGACCGCCCAGACGGTACGGCTCCCCAGCTGGTTGGCGAGGTCGCGGACGGACGCGTTCCGGCTCGGTGAAGCCGGAAAGGCGCCCGGCTCGACGCTGTCGGGGCCGATGTGCAGGTACGCGCTGCCTCCGCCCTTGGCGTCGTAGACGACCCAGGCGCCGCCTCTGCCGTCGGGCTCCGCCTGGGCGCGCGGCTGGATGCCCGGTTCAGTGCGGACCTCGTATTTCATGCTGCCCAGATAGCCGGACAGCAGCAGAGTCTCACCACAGAAGGAGCGATTCCCGGCGCCGCACGGCCAGGCGACCCAGCCGACCGCCATCACCCGGGCGGTCTCACCGTCGACCGCGACATCCGTCAGCTCCGAGATCTGGCCCGGGTGGGCGGAGGGAATCGCCGGAAGTGCGACCGCGCGCCAGTCCTTGCCGTTCCAGCGGGCCAGAGCCGCCGTGCCCCGCACCGACCCCGCCGCCCACTTGCCGTCGAGCCCCTTGACCACGATCGGCGTCGGGACCTTGCGCCACGCCGACCCGACCAGCCGCCGCAACGTGGACCGCGCCTTCCATCCAGCCTTGCCGGCCGATGGGAACACGTTGGAGTTCTCGATGACCCACAGGTTCTGGCCGATCGCGTACGCCCGATCCACCCGGCCGTGACTCCATCGTTTGACCTGCCAGCGCTTGCCGTCCCAGCGGGCGTAGCGCGACGCCCCGAACGCCCAGACCCTGGTGTCGGAGGCCGACGTCAGCCGTTTCACCCGGAAGCCCGGCCCTTTGACCCGCCGGCCGCCCTTCAGCAGGAGCGGCTCCGAGAGCCTGGTCCCGGCGACCCAGACCGCCCCACCCGGAGTCACCGTGACCGCGTCGTAGGAGTCGCGGCGATCGTGGTGAACGACCTTCCACTGATCGGTCGGCGCCGCTGCGTGGGCCGGCCCTGTGGCGACGACAAAGGCGACGACCGCAGCGGTGCCGCGCAACCATAATCCCATGAGAGTGAGACGCGCCTTTCGTAGGAAAAGTTCGAGCCTTGTGTCGTCACGCGGCGTCGCTCTTCGGGGCGATGACGCGTGCCCATGTGGTGATCCTGTCCACGAGCTTGAGAATGAACTCCCGGCCAGCCGTGAAGAACGGCAGCACCAGGAAGGCCGGAGTCATCAGAAGAATGACCAGGGCCAGGGGAAATACCAGAAGCCCGCCGAGCGCGACGCGCTGCCAGGTGGCGTTCATCACGATCATGAAATCGGCCCTTGCTCGCGAATGGCACTGAGAGGGCTAAGAGGTTCGGCCTCTTAGGTTCGTCGGCAGCCGGCTGGCTGCTCAAAGGCGTGCCTCTCGCCTAGGGCCACGGCAGGGCCTGCCGTTCTCCGCTGTCAGAGGCTGACGGTGAACGCCAGCACACAGACCAGGGGGTGGGCATTGGGGATCAAGTACTTGTACGACTTGATTCGCATGCCATCACGTTACCCCGATTTGATGGACGCACGCGCGCGGTGGCTGGTTCTGGCCCAAGTAGGCCGTGCCAAGCCTCACCCTCGACGAGCCGCGATCGCGCGTGTGATCGGCCGGGTCGCGTAACGAAGGAATCGTTGCAGCGCGCGAGGGAACAGAAATGCGACGCCCATGACGGCCAGGACCATGCCCACCAGAGGCAGCAGAAAGATCGTAAGGAACAGCTGGGATGTGCCCGGCGCATAGACGTTTCCAGAGGTGCCGGCGAGGAGCGCCGGGGTTTGGGCATCGGGACTCAGCTCATCCGCGGAGCGGCCATGGAGCCACACGTCGTGTTTGACGATGGCGCCGTCGTCGCTGGTGAACTTTCCGCGCCACTCACACGGCCCACGACCCGAACAGTCCAGCTCCCGGGCGACGAAGGCGCCCATGCTGCCTTCGCCGCGAGACGCCCGGATCTCCTCGCCCACGTGAAGGAGGGCAACGCCCACGACGCCCAGCCCGATGATCACAAAGATCAGCCCGACAAGCCTGCCGACGATGCCACGCGATGCCCAGACCGGTAACGGCTCCCGTCTCCTTGCCTGAAACGGCTTCCGAGACGACCGTGCCGCCCTTCCCCCCACTACCTGCCCTCGTCCTTCGTCACACCTCCATGAACGGATCCTTCTCGGCTCCAGTTCCTGGCCCGCTTCCGGTGGGCTTGCCGAACCAGCGGGAGAGGTGCTCGTCCAGGGCCCGCTGATCGTCGCCGATCCAGGCGACGTGGCCGTCGGGGCGGAGCAGGACACACGGGACATCCAGCCCCGCAGTGGGATCCGCGAGGTGGTCGACCCGATCTGACCAGCCGCCGACGGTCAGGCGTTCGGTGCGGTCCAGCAGCAGGCCACGGCCGCGATGCAGCCGGCCGTACAGGCTCCCCTGTTTCAGGGTGACGTCGCGCAGGCGGCGGCCGACCAGGTCGGGGCCTGCGCCGAAGTCGTAGCGGATGCCGATCGCGGTGATCTTCTCGATCATATGGCGGTTCACCTCGTCGAAGTCCATCAGTTCGGTGAGCAGCCTGCGCACGGCCCGAGGGCCCGGTTCGGCGGACAGGAGTTCCTTCTGGGCGCGGGTGTTGTCCAGCACGTCCTCGGCGACCGGATGGCGTTCGGCCTGGTAGGTGTCCAGCAGTGGTTCCGGCGCCCAGCCGAGAATCTGCGCGGCCAGTTTCCAGCCGAGGTTGAACGCGTCCTGAACGCCCAGGTTGAGTCCCTGACCGCCGATGGGCGGATGGATGTGCGCCGCATCCCCGGCCAGCAGCACCCGGCCGACCCGATAACGTTCGGCCAGCCGGGTGGCATCGCCGAAGCGGGAAAGCCAGCGCGGGGAGTGGACGCCGAAATCGGTTCCGGCGATGGCACGCAACTGTTGCCGGAAATCGTCGAGGGTGGGCGGTTCCGCGCGGTCGCTGACTCCCGAGGCCGGGACCACCACGCTGTAAACCCCTTCGCCGAAGGGTCGGAGCCAGAATGGGGTCTCGCTGATGGCGGCCACCGTGGCGGCGATCTCCTCCTGCGGCACGCCCACTTTCATCTCACCCATGAGCGTGTCGTTCCGTGCGGGCTCGCCGGGAAAGCCGACGCCGAGCAGTTTGCGCACCGTGCTGCGCGCGCCGTCACAGCCGACGAGATAGCGCGTACGCAGCAGTTCCCCGCCGGCCAGTTCGACGGTCACCCCGTCGTCGTCCTGCTCGAATCGGGCGACGGCACGACCCCGCCGGACCTGCGCGCCCCGTTCGATGGCATGTTCTTCGAGCAATCGAACGATGACCGGCTGCGGGATGCCCAGCAAATAGGCGTGCGCCGAATCCAGGCCCTCGGGCGCGGGTTTGGGAATGGCGGCGAAGAAACCACCGGCCGGACGCTTTCTTCCGTGCGGGAGAACGCGCTCCAGCAGCCCGCGCATCGCCATCAGCTCAAGACTGCGAATGTGCAGACCGACGATGCGCACGAACGACGCGGGCTCGGTTTCCTTGTCCAGGACGAGGACCCGCACATCGTGCAGCCGTAGTTCGGCGGCCAGCATTGCACCGGTCGGCCCGCATCCGGCGATGATCACGTCGAAGGTGTGAGTGACCTGCATAGGTGTTGCCTTTCGGGAGTTGGTAAGGCGCTCCCGGCGACACCTACGTCAGTCGCCCGGCCGTGACGGCAAGGGGGAGCACCCACAGCGATACAGCGTTCATGGGTCTCACCTCCTCGGGCGGCGTCACGGTCAGCAGCAAGCTACAAGCTCGGGCACCACCCCGTCCAACCACTTTCCTCCTCCACTTGCGTACACGGTACCCAGTAATCTACCGTAACCGCGTACAACGTACCCAATGGGGGAGTCATGGCAGAACCGATCGTGATCGCCGAAGGACTGCACAAATCCTTCGGCGACACCCATGCGCTACACGGCCTGGACCTGAGCGTCCCGAAAGGAACCGTCTGCGGTGTGCTCGGCCCCAACGGGGCAGGAAAAACCACCGCGGTCCGTATCCTGGCCACCTTGTCCGACCCCGACGCCGGGCACGCCCGCATCGCCGGATACGACGTCGTCCGCGACGCCGCCCAGGTGCGGGCCAGGATCGGGCTCGCGGGCCAGTACGCCGCCGTGGACGAGAAGCTCACCGGCCGCGGAAACCTGCGCATGTTCGCCCGCCTGTCGCACCTGTCCAGGCGCGAGGCGCACCGGCGGGCCGACGAACTGCTCGACCGCTTCTCCCTGATGGACGCCGCCGACCGGCAGGTCAGCGGCTACTCGGGCGGCATGCGCCGCCGCCTCGACCTGATCACCAGCCTCATCCTCCGCCCCGACGTGCTCTTCCTGGACGAGCCGACCACCGGCCTGGACCCGCGCAGCCGAGGCCAGATCTGGGACAGCGTCCGCGAACTCGTGGCCGACGGCACCACGGTGCTCCTGACCACCCAATACCTCGACGAAGCCGACCAGCTCGCCGACGACATCGCCGTCATCGACCACGGACGGGTGATCGCCACCGGCACCCCCGACGAGCTGAAGGCCACGATCGGCGACCGCCTCGACGTCGAACTCGAAGACCCCGCCGCACTTCCGGCGGCGGCGACCGTGCTGGAAGCCCTGGCCGGCGCCGAACCCACCACGACCGACGACCGGCTCACCGTCGCCCTGCCCGCCACCGGTCTCCGCCTCGCCGACATCGTGCGCGAGCTCGACCGGGCCGGAGTCGCGGCGGCCGACGTGCGGCTCCGCCGTCCCACCCTCGACGAGGTGTTCCTGCGCCTCACCGACCAGAAGGAGCCCGTCCGATGACCGCCCTCACCTCGCCCCTGGGCCGCCTGCGGTGGACGTTCACCGACGGGTTCACCCTGATCGGCCGCGAACTGGGACGGCTGCGAAACGACCCCGGCGAACTCATCGTCGCGCTGATCTTCCCGGCCGTCATGGTCGTGCTGTTCGGCTACGTCTTCGGCAGCGCCATCCAGGTGCCGGGCGGCGGCGACTACCGCGAGTACCTCATGCCCGGCCTGTTCGCCATGGTGACCTTTTCCGCGCTGATGGGGGTCATGACGCGGATGGCCGGCGACGCCTCCCGCGGCGTGATGGACCGCTTCCGCTCCATGCCCATGGCCCGCTCGGCGGTGCCGTTCGGGCAGACCGGCGCCGACCTGCTCACCGGCCTGCTGATGCTGGCCATCATGGTCGCCGCGGGCCTGCTGGTGGGCTGGCGGCCACACCACGGTCTGGTCCCCACTACCCAGGCGTTCCTGCTGATGATCGTCCTGCGGTACGCACTCAGCTGGGCAGGCGTCTACGTGGGCCTGGCGGTGAAGAACGACCAGATCGCCAACGCCCTGGTCCCGCTGTTCCTGCCGTTCACCATGCTGTCCAACGCGTTCGTCCCCACCGGCGGCATGCCCGGCTGGCTGCGCTTCCTGGCCGACTGGAACCCCGTCAGCGCACTCACCGCCGCCACCAGGCACCTGTTCGGCAACCCCGGCGCCCCGTCCGCGAACGCGGTCTGGCCACTCGCGCATCCGGTGGCCACCGTCCTGCTCTGGTCGGCCGCCCTACTGGTGATCTTCGTCCCGCTGTCGCTGCGCGCGTACTCCCGCAAAGGCCGCTAAAGCTCGAAAGGCATGAAAATGACACACGAAAACGTGCAGGACATCCTGGACCGGGCCGTGGCCGAGGACGGCATTCCCGGCATCGTCGCCGAAGTTCACGACGCCGACGGGACATGGTTCGGCACCGCGGGAGCGGCCGACCTCGCCACCGGACATCGGCGACAGCCGGGGGAGCACCTTCACATCGGCAGTTCCGGCAAGGCCTTCACCGCAGCCACCGTGCTGACCCTGGCAGCCGAAGGCAGGCTGAGCCTCGATGACCCGGTGAACACCTGGCTGCCCGGCGTCCTGGAAACGGGCGGCTACGACGGTGACAGGATCACCATCCGCCAGCTGCTCAACCACACCAGCGGCCTGTTCCTCACCGGCCTGGCGCCGGAGTTGCAGACCAGCCTCGTCACCGAGCCCACCCGCGTCTGGACCACCTCCGAACTGCTGAAACTCGCCGTGTCCCAGCCGCCGGTAGGCGAGCCGGGAGGGCAGTTCGTCTACTCCAACGGCGGCTACTACCTCGCCGGCGCCATCATCGAGAAGGTCACCGGCAACACCTACGCCGCCGAAGTGGAACGCACGGTCATCCGCCCGCTCAACCTGACCCACACCTACGTACGCCCAGCCGAAGCCACCGGTTACCCCCACCCCCACCCCACGGCCTACGTCACCGGCGCCCTCAAGGACGGCGTCGACCCGGCGACCCTCACCGCGGAGAACTGGGCGTCAATGATCGACCCTGACAAACCGCCCATCGACGTCACCGCCCTCAACACCTCATGGGGCTGGGCGGCCGGCGGCATCGTCTCCACCACCGAAGACCTGACCCGCTTTCTCAGGGCGATCTCGACCGGCGCCCTGCTCCCACCGGCTCAGCATCGCGAGATGTGGACCATGGTCGACAACAACACCGGCGTCGTCTGGTTGCCGCACGCCCGCTACGGCCTCGGCGTGATCGAGTTCGACAGCGCGGGCATGGCCGGCCTGACCGTCCGCGGCGTCAGCGGCACCCTCCCCGGCTCCTTCACGCTCGCCCTGAGCACCGGCGACGGCCGCCGGAGCGTCGTCATCCACACCAACCTCGAACCGACGACCTTGGACATCCCCATCACAATCATCAAGGCGATGTACGGCGTCGCCCTCGGCTGACCGAGCCGGACGGCGGTTCATGACAGGCCGCCGTCCCCGGGTCACCTCCCTGCTCGCCGTCATCCCGCTCCTGCGTTCTGGCCGGAAGGGCATCCCTGTGAGGACTCTCGTGATCACCGTTCGATGGTCGCCTTGAGCAGGGCGGTCAGCGCCGCGTCGTCGAGCAGCGAGCCGTCCCAGACGATGGTGAGGCCGCTGATGCGTGACTCGCCGTCGAGTTCGATCGCCACCTGCCGGAGTAGCCCCGGGCCCGGTCGGACTCGGGGTAGCGCTCCAGCCTGGCCCGGACCTCGGCGGCGTCGACGTCGGCTCCGAACAGCGTGGTCCCCGGCTCGAACCGCACGCCCTCGGCCAGCGGTCCCGCCACGACCGGGTCGAAGCCGAACGCGTCGACCAGTGCCGCGACGGCTTCGAGGTCTGCCGGGTGGTCTCCGGCGATCGCGATGGCCTTGCGTCCCGGGCTGCCCGCCGGCCGGGCCTCGTCCTCCAGGTCGTGGTAGCCCAGGTGGTTGAAGGCCTTCACGACCCGGGAACCGGGCAGGAAGGCCTGCACGATCTCGCTGGAGGACGTCGCCGGGTCGGTGAGGTCGTCGCGGACGCCGTCCACCTCCCACCAGTAGTTCATCGCGTCGACCACGAGTTTGCCGCGCAGCTCCGCCGCGGGCACCGTGTGGTACTTGCCGAGTGGCAGCGCCAGGATGACGAGGTCGGCGCGGGCCGCGGCGTCGGCCGCCGTGGTCGCGACCGCGCCGGGCGTGAGCACGTCGACCGTGAGTGCGATCTTCGCCGGATCGCCCGACCCGGCGATGAGCACCTTGTGGCCCGCGGCCAGCGCGAGCCGTGCCAGCACGGTGCCGACCTTGCCCGCGCCGAGCACGCCGATGGTCTCGTTCACCGGTCACTCTTTCCGAGCAGATCGCGGACCATCGGGATGACGGCCTTGCCGTACAGCTCGACGGCGCGCAGGCGGGCGCTCGCCGGTTGCGAGCCCGCGGTGTAGATCAGGTCGAAGCGGCCGACTCCGAGCGTGCCGACCGCGTCGGCGATCTTGCGGGCGACGGTTTCCGGCGCGCCGATGTAGAGGGAGCCGTGCTCCACCTCGGCGTCGTACTCCTCGCGGCGGATCGGCTGCCAGCCGCGCAGCGCGCCGATCCGGTCGCGCAGCACCCGGTAGCGCGGCCAGAACAGCTCCCTGGCCTCCTCGTCCGTGTCGGCCACGAAGCCGGGCGAGTGCATGCCGACCGGGTGCGCGGTGGTGCCGAGCTGCTCGGCGGCGCGCCGGTAGAGCTCCAGGTAGGGGGCGAACCGCTTGGCGGGACCGCCGATGATGGCCAGCATGAGCGGCAGGCCGTACTGGGCGGTGCGGACGACCGACTGCGGCGAACCGCCGACGCCGACCCAGGTGGGCAGGCTGCCCGAGGCGGTCTTCGGGAAGACGTCGGCGTCCTCCAGAGCGGGCCGCAGCCTGCCCTTCCAGGTGACGGGCCGCTCGTCCAGCAGCTTGGCGAACAGGTCCAGCTTCTCCTCAAAGAGCTCGTCGTAGTCGGCCAGGTCGTAGCCGAACAGCGGGAACGACTCGGTGAACGAGCCGCGGCCGAGGATGACCTCGGCGCGGCCGTCCGAGAGCGCGTCGACGGTGGCGAAGCGCTGGAACACCCGGACCGGGTCGTCGGAGCTCAGCACGGTGACGCCCGACGACAGCCGGATCCGCTCGGTGCGCGTCGCGATCCCGGCCAGCACGGTCTCGGGCGTCGAGATCGCGAACTCCGGGCGGTGGTGCTCGCCCAGCGCGATGACGTCGACGCCGAGCTCGTCGGCCAGCACCGCCTCCTTCAGCACCTGACGGATCGCCTCGGGGTGGGTCATCAGCTCGCCGTGGTCGTCCTCCGGCAGGTCGCCGAAGGTGTCCAGGCCGAACACCAGATCAGACATGACAGGCCTCCTGCGCCTCATGTAATTGACACGTCAATTATGTATGATGTGATTGATATGTCAATCAGGAGGCGGGATGACGCGGAAGCGCAGCCTGCCCACAGCCGATGAGCTGCGGGTGTGGCGTGAGTACATCGAGACGGCCGAGGCGCTCAGGGCGGTGATCTCGGCGCGGCTGCAGAGCGACTCCGCGCTCTCGCCCGGCGACTACGCGGTACTGCTGGCGCTGAGCGAGGCGGAGGGCCATCGGATGCGGTCATCCGATCTGGCGGCGCACATCAACTGGGAACGCAGCCGCCTGTCGCACCACCTGGGGCGGATGGAGCGGCGTGGGCTGATCGGGCGGGAAGATTGCGTCACCGACAGCCGAGGGGCGGAGGTGGTGCTGGCCGCCGCGGGCGCCGAGGTGTTCCGGGGGGCGACGGTGCCGCATCTGCGTGCCGTACGGGAGTTGTTCGTCGACGCGCTGACAGCCGAGCAGCTCGACGCGGCCGGGCAGGTCGCCGCGGCGCTCCGAGCGCACGTGCGTTCCTGACTCTCCCAGGCCCGGGATCGTACGATCGAGGTAAGAACCGGGGGGTTGTCATGGTTGACATGAAGATCGAGGCCGTCGCCGTTCCCGTGTCGGACGTCGACCGGTCGAAGGTGTTCTACACGGACCTGGGGTGGCGGCTGGACGCCGACTTCGCCTTCGACAACGGGTTCAGGATCGTGCAGTTCACGCCGCCGGGCTCGCCGTGTTCTGTGCAGTTCGGGATGAACGTCACCGTCGCCCCGCCCGGGTCGGCGCGGGGGCTCTACCTGGTGGTGTCCGACATCGTGGCCGCCCGTGACGAGCTCGCCGCCCGTGGGGTGAAGGTCAGCGACGTGTTCCACATCGAGGCCCCGGGGGCCCAGTTCCAGCCCGAGGGCAGTCCCAGCCGCGGTGCCGGGCCGGAGCCCGAGCGGGGCAGCTACGGCTCCTTCGCCACCTTCGCCGACCCCGACGGGAACGTCTGGCTGCTGCAGGAGGTCACGACCCGGCTGCCCGGCCGCGTCGACGACGCTCCCACCTCGTACGCATCGGTGGACGAGCTGCGGCAGGCGCTGGAGCGCGCGGCGGCGGCGCACGGCGAGCACGAGAAGAGCCTCGGACGACGCGACGACGACTGGCCGGAGTGGTACGCCGCTTACATGGTGGCCGAGCGGTCGGACTGAGCCCGCTGGATCACGGACCAGGCCCGCTCCTCGGCGAAGGTGCGAACACCTCCTCGTGATCAGTGGCGACGGCGGAGCCGTACGGCAGGCGGGTGTGTGTCTGTTTGTCTACGATCACGTCATGCCGGATCAGAAGAGGGAAGCGCATCCGCTGGGGCCGCCACCGGAGGAGCAGCACTGGGTGGATACCGCGGCCGAGCTGGCCAGGGAGTTCGCCGGGACCGCGGCCGCCTATGACGAGAGCACGTTGGTCCCGCGCGAGAACCTGGAGATGCTGCACGCCAGCGGGCTCGACGCGGCGCTGCTGCCCAAGCGGCTCGGCGGGCAGGGGCTGAGCTACCGGAGCTACGGCGAGATCGTGCGGCTGGTGAGCGCGGGCTGCCCGGCCACCGCGTGCATCTGGGTGATGCACATCGGGGCGGGCGTGGGGCTCGCCGAGATGTCGGAGCCGGAGGTGGGCCGCTTCTACGCCGACGAGCTGATCGCCGGGCGGCGCTTCGCCAACGCGCTGTCGGAGCCTACGGGCGGCAACCTGTTCCTGCTGCCGCAGCAGCACGCGCAGCCCGCTCCCGGCGGGTTCCGGCTGTCGGGATCCAAGCGGTTCACCTCCGGGTGCGAGATCGCCGACCACTTCCTGGTGAACGTGCTGGTCGACGGGGTGCCGACGTTCTTCGGGGTGGAGGCGGGCGAGTCGATCCGCTATCTGCCGATCGGCGACACCATGGGCATGCGGGCCAACGGCAGCCGCCTGGTCGAGTTCTCCGGCACCTTGTTGCGCGAGGACCGGCGCTGCCCGCCGCCGTCCGGGCCGCGGCCCAACCACATCGGGTCCGGGATCGCGTTCCTGTCGCTGGGGATCGCCGACGCGGCGGTCGCGGCGCTGGTCGCGCACGCCCGTGGACGCACGATCCCGACGACCGGCGAGCCGCTGTCGGCGATGCAGTGGCTGCGGTTCGACCTGGCCACGGTGCACAGCCAGTTGGAGGCCGCGGCCATGTACGCGCGGCACATGTCGTGGCTGGCCGACCAGAACGACCCCGGGTTCAACTCCGCCACCCTGCGGGCCAAGGTGCTGAGCAACCAGGTCGCCATCGACGCCGCGCAACTCGCCCTGAAAGCGGGCGGCGGTTCCGGCTTCCTCAGCACGTCCCCTATTCAGCGCATTCTTCGCGACGCTTATGCGGGCTGGGTGATGGCGTACTCGGTCGAGGTCTGCCGCGACAGCATCGGCGATGAGCTGTTCGGCAGTTCGTGATCGGGGGTGATTACTCGACTGCCATGTACTGGATGTGCCAGCCGTTGTTCTTCGCGAACAGCGGGTCCAGGGCAGCTCCGTCAGCGAACCGCAGGTAGATGCGGAACCCTCGCCGCAGGTCGCCGCCGAGCGTTGAGTCGGGCGGGTAGACCGAGGTGGCGCCGGTGGTGTTCCAGTGGGTGGAGGTGCCGGCGAGCGAAGTGAAGTACATGGGAGTCGAGCGGAAACCGGCGCTGGAGGTGTCTACCTGCATCCAGATTCCGGGGGAGTTGGGGCCGGTGTAAACCTGCCATGTGCTCGGGTCTGTTGTCCCGTGATGATTTTCATGTCGTCTCCTCTTTCGTTGCTGGAGTAAGGGCTTGTGCCTCCGGGGGTGATCCCGAATTCCGGTCTGCCTTGTGGAAGCGTCCCGCTTTTAATGTCTCGCGCGGGAGGTGGGGAGAGAAATACGCTCTTCCGCGTATTCCCGTGGGTGCCGGAAATGAAGGACCGGGACGATGGAAGATCCTCGCGTTGTCGTGCTCGATTTGAGCTATCAGGCGCTGGGAGCGGGCCAGGACTGCCACGCGGTGGTCGGAGCGTGCCTTCAGCGGGTGATCGGGGGAGATCATGTCGGATGGTGGTGGCACGAGCCGGAACAACGGCAGATCCGGATGTGGGGCGACCCGCCCGATCACATTCCACCGCCGGACTCATTGGCGTTGGCCGTGCGGGAACATCCGCTGGTCCGCCACTTCCGGCATTCCGGTGCGGACTTTCTGCCGCGCCGGGTGAGCGACTGCCTCCCGCCCCGGGAGCTTCGACGCAGCTCTTTCTACGTCGATCACATGCTCCCGCTGGCTTCCGCGTACCAGCTGATGATCGCCTTGACGAGACCGGGGGAGGACACGGCCGGAGCGGGCTGGACCATCACTCGCTCGGTCACCGACTTCACCGACGAACAGGTGCGGCTGGCGGCAGTCCTGGCGCCGATGATCCGGCTCCTCGATCGCCGCTTGGACCTGTGCCAACCGGCGGAGCGCGATGAGGCGCGGCTTCGGGCGAGGCTCACGCCGCGCGAGGCCGACCTCATCACGCTGCTGGCCGCGGGTGCCAGCGCCGATCAGATGGCGCACCTACGGCGGCTGAGCGTGCGGACGGTGCGCAAGCACCTGCAGAACACCTACGACAAGCTGGGCGTTCACGACCGGGTGCACGCCATCAACCGTGCCCGCAGACTCGGGGTGATCCCCTGATTCCGGGGGTCGCGTCACAAGCTGATCGCCGGTTCGCCTCCCTCGTCGACGAGGCGGCTGATGCGGTCCACGATGGTGTAGTTCAGGCCGAGGCGCCGGTCCGGTCCGGTGTGGCTGACGTCTACGGTGACCACGGGTTCCATGCCGTCTATCCGGAAACGTGCCTGCGTCGACCGCGGGGACAGCCGGATCTCCAGGAGGTCGCCTGTCCACGAACGCGCGTACACGGTCCAGGGGTCGAGTCCGTAGGCGATCATCTTGATGATCCAGGCGTGCTGGACCAGGGGTGGGTCGTCGCCGGCCGGCATGCCCAGGGACCCGTCGTCCGGTGGGGCCGCGCGGAGCGGGACGCCCTGCGCGGCGAGCGTGTCGCGCAGGGCGTCCCGTGAGGAGATCGCGTAGTCGACGTGACACTCGACGGCGGCGCCGCCGGCCGGTGTCACCGTGCACCGGCCGGTGTCGCCGTCGAGCCGGATCGAGCTGAACCTCAGGCCGTCCGCGGCGTTGGCGCGCTGCGTCGCCGCCAGGTCGTACGACAGCCGTAAAGGTGCGACCAGGTCAGGCTGGTCTTCGGTCCGGGCGTCGATCCGCATGGGGAGGTTTCCTCGGTTATCCGGGCACGGGCAGGAGTACGGCGCCGAACGATCGTTTCATCCACGGGGGGCACACCGTAATCCCCTCGCAGTACGCGGTGAGAACTCCGAGAGTGCCCTGATACTTGCTGGACTCGGTGTTGAAGTCCACGATCGTCCTGGTGTCGCGGCTTTCCGTCACCTTGCAGGTTCGCCACCAGAGGAACCCGCTGCACGTGTGCCGGTAGGCCGTGGCCTGGTAGTGGTAGCGCGTCATGATGAACGGGTCGGGGACGATGCCGCGATGCGGGTGCTTCGTCATCTGATGAGCGGACAGGGCGTCCAGGTCGTGCTTCTGCACGATCTTGACGTTGCCGAACCCTTCGTCCCGTGCCCGGTCCCAGTACCCCTTGCGGTAGTTGATCCGCTTGCCGTCCTGGCTCTGCCAGGAGCCGAGCAGGGCGAACGCGTCGGGCGGCGGCGCCGCGGCGGTGACGACGTCGTTCGCGGGCGTGGTGGCCCGCTGCCATGCGGACCACGCGCCGGTCGCGACGCGGGCTCGCCAGTGCGCCGTCCTGCCGGTGACCTTGCCGATCGGGATGCTCAGCCGCGCCACCGTGCCCGCCCGCACGCCGCCCGCCGTACCGGACCATAGGAGTGTCGCGCCGCTCTTGGCGGCGGACCTGACCTCAACCGTCACACGGTACGGCCGGCGCTCCTCACCACCGGCCTTGACCATCAGGGTGCGTCCGTCCGGACGGGTCCAGGCGCGCTCGACCGCAGGAGCGGCGGCGGCCTTCTTCTTCGGTGGCTCCTCGCCGAACCTCCACGTGTGGGGGCTCATCGTGTTGCCCGCCGCGTCCCTCGCCCCGGACACCGTGACGGCCATGAGGGAGTCCATCCACGGTTCCGACGGGGTGAACGTCAGCACCGTGCGCGCCGGGTTCAGCTGTGTCGTGCCGGGCACCTCGTCCTCGAACCACTCGTCCAGGACGCTGATCTGCGCGTCGGTCACCGGTTCGCTGAACGTCACCGCGACGGGCGAGTCCGCCGGCACCCCGGTCGCCCCCGCGGGCGGGTCACCGCGGTGACGGCGGGCGGCGTCGTGTCACCGGGGCCGGACGGCGACGGCCCGGGTCCGCCGGCCACGGTCACCGTGAGAACCGGGGGACGGGCGCCTTCCGAGGCGTCGAACCCGCGGTCGTACATCCCGGCGGTCACCGACTCGTCCGCCGCCCGCAGGAGCACTCCGTGGTTGGGCTGCCCCGATGCCCACGCCGCCGCGAGGTCGGTCAGCCGCCAGGTCCAGGGCACCGACTCCGCGGGGCAGGCGCCGGGATCGGTGGCGCTGCTCTCACCGGTGGTCGTGGCGGCCGGCTGGTCGCCCCAGTCGAGGGTCTCGGCCTGCCAGGCGTCGGTGACGCGCTGGGCCTTGATCGCCCCGCCGCAGCCGTAGGAGTCGTTGTTCCAGAGTTCGAGCCGCGCGTCGGTGACGGTACGGCCGGCGAGCGCGGCGGTGTCGAACTTCAGGTACGTCCGCCCGGTGATGGAGAACTCGCCGGTGTCGTACTTGCCCGCCCACAACGTCGTGTCGTCGTGCCCGGACGAGCCCGAGTCGTCGATCCAGGTGTCGGCCTGAAGCGGCAGAGTGATCGTCTGCTCTCCGGACGTCGGGGTGGGGGTCGGGGTGGGCGTCGGGGTAGGGCCGGGTTCCGGCCGCTCTCCGTGCTGCACCTCGTAGTACCTGGGTGGCGCCTCCCAGTCACCGGTGAGCGGCCACTCGGTCGCCGCCTCCGCCACCGATGGCGACCGGGTCGCCTTTCCGGTCTGCGCGAACTCGGAGAGATCGTCCTCGCGCATGCCCGGCACGTTCATCAGGGAATGGAATTCGTACGGCGTGCCGTCGAGCGGAACCGACGGCCCACCTTGATAGGTCGTGAGCTCGATCTGTTCCGGCCCGGGATGGGTGAACAGGATGAAGAGCACCGGCCCGATGCCGCCGCTTTCCGAGGAGCGGTACATACGCCAGTTGGTGGTGTCCGACTCGTTGGTCGCACGCAGCTGGAAACCGTAGCCGTCTCTTTCATGACGTGAGTGCCACCACGGTCAATGGCTGGGTCGTGGGCTGCCGGGAACCGCCCTGGGGTTCCACGGTGATGCCGAGTTTGTCGCCCGCGTGGACCGGCCCCGCCAGCACCGGCCCTGGCCGGTCGGGCATCAGCCCCGCCGACCGGATCGCGTCCGGCCCGATGAGCCACACCTGGTAGTCGTGGGCGGCTGGCGCCGTGGGCATGCCCGCGGTGACGACCACCACCGACGCCTTGGCGGGGGAGTAGATCGCGGTGACGGTCGCGGCGCCGACGCGGGTGGACACCTGGCGGGCGTCGGGCGCGGCCAGTACGGCGGCGATCCGGTCACCCTGAACGCGTTCCTCGTTCAGCTGGCCGTTGGTGCGGATGAGCAGCACTCCCAGGACCAGCGCCGCCGCCACCAGGAGAGCGGCGGCCGCCCGTCCGGCGAGCAGCCGAGCATGCGGTCGGCTCGACCGGCCCATCGTGGCGGGGACGATCGGCGAGGCCTGGCGGACGGCTCCGATCTCCTCCATCACCCGTGCCTTGAGGACGGACGGGGGCTCGTGCCGGACCGCCGCGGCCATCCGGGCCGTGGTCTCGCACAGGCCGCGGGTCTCCTCGGCGCAGTCGGGGCAGCGGGCCAGATGGCGTTCGAACTCGCGGGCCTGCTCCTCGGGCAGGGCGTTGAGCGCGTAGGCGCCCGACAGCGTGTGGGTGTTCTCTTTCATGTCGCCACCCCGAGGCAGTCGCGCAGCCGGATGAGCCCGTCGCGCATGCGGGTCTTGATCGTGCCCAGCGGCGTGGCCAGGAGCTGGGCCACCTCAGGGTAGGAATGGCCGCCGTAGAAGGCCAGCGTCACGGCCTGGTGTTGCAGGTCGGTCAGGCCGTCGAGGCAGCGGCGTACCCGCTCGCGTTCCAGCCGGTCCTCGACCGCCTCGGCGACGCTGTCGTAGTCGCCTCCGGCCACCTCGCGCCGTCCGGCCGCGGCCTCACGGTCGGCGCCGGCCTGGGCGGAGCGGACCCGGTCGACCGCGCGCCGGTGGGCGATCGTGGTCATCCACGCCATCGCGCCGCCGCGGGTGCTGTCGTAGCGGGGAGCCTGCCGCCAGATCTCCAGCAGCACCTCCTGGACGACCTCCTCGCTCTGGCCACGGTCGCGTACGACCCGGAGCACGAGCCCATACAGAACGCCCGAGACCTGGTCATAGAGCCGGGAGAAGGCGTCGCGGTCACCCCGGCCGCTCTGCCGCAGCAGTTCCTGGACCGGGGGCGCCGGCCCGGGACCTGTCCGGTGCTGATCGGGATCGTCGCGCTCGCGGCTGTGGGTCACGTCCTTGTATTCGGAGCGGAGCCGTTCACGGATTGGGCCGTGCCCGAACCAAACCGGTGGGCGGCCCGCTCCGAATACCCGCTGTGAGCCGAAAACCGCACCACGTCATCAGGGCAGCTAGCGCCGGGTTGCTGAGCGTGGCCGCCGCACTGGCGGTCGCGGAGTTCGTCGCGCGCTTCACCGGCGGGCAGAGCTCGCCGGTGGTGACGATCGGGTCGGTCGCGATCGATCTGACGCCGACCCCGGTCAAGGAGTTCGCGGTACGCACGTTCGGCACCGCGGACAAGGCCGTGCTGGTGGGCGGCATCCTGCTGGTCCTCATGGCCGTCTCTGCGGGCCTGGGGATCCTGGCCACCCACCAGCACGGCCTCGCGGTGGCGGCGGTCGCCGGACTCGGCGTCCTGGGCATGCTCGCGGCGGCGACCCGGCCCGCGATGGTGGCGACGGATCTGCTGCCAGCCCTGGTCGCGGCGCTTGTCGGCGCGTTCACCCTCACCGCGCTGACCCGCCCGGCCGCCGAGGTGGCGCCGGGGCGGCGGCGAGCACTCCGAGCAGGCCTCGGCGTGGTCGCGCTGGCGAGTCTGGGCGGGCTGGCCACGCGGTTGCTCCCGGTAGAACCGCTTCGTGCCCGCTTCGCCCTGCCCAGACCCGCGAGCCCGGCCAGACCCCTCCCACCCGGGACCGATCTGCGCATCCCCGGACTGACCCCCTTCACCACGCCGAAGGCCGACTTCTACCGCGTCGACACCGCCCTGTCCGTCCCCAGGCTCGACGCCGCCACCTGGACCCTGCGCGTGATCGGCGCCTCGACGATCGAGCTCACCATGGCCGACGTCCTCCGGCGCGGGCTGATCGAACGCGACATCACCCTCACCTGCGTCTCCAACGAGGTCGGTGGCCCGTACGCGAGCCATGCCCGCTGGCTGGGCCTGCCGCTCGCCACCCTGCTGCGCGAGGCCGGCCTCCCGCCCGGCGCCGACCAGCTGCTCAGCCGCTCGGCCGACGGGTGGACCGCCGGCACCCCGCTGGCCACGATCATGGACGGCCGCGACGCCATGCTGGCCGTCGGCATGAACGGCGAGCCGCTCCCCGCCGAGCGCGGCCACCCCGCCCGCCTCGTCGTGCCCGGTCTGTACGGCTACGTCTCCGCCACCAAATGGCTCGTCGAACTCCACCTGACCCGCTACGACCGGCGGCAGGCCTACTGGACCGAGCGCGGCTGGGCCACCGACGCGCCGATCAAGACCGCCTCCAGGATCGACGTGCCCGCCCCGCTCGCCGCCCTCCGCCCCGGCCCGGTGACCGTGGCCGGCGTCGCCTGGGCCCAGCACCGCGGCGTCGCCTCCGTCGAGGTCCGCGTCGGTGAGAACCCCTGGCAGCGGGTACGGCTGGCCGCCACGCCCAGCGCCGACACCTGGGTTCAGTGGAGCTGGACCTGGCAGGCGACTCCCGGCACCCACACCCTCCAGGTCCGCGCGACCGACACCACCGGCCGCACCCAGCCCCCGGCCCGGGTCCCGCCCTTTCCGGACGGCGCCACGGGCCGGCACTCGATCGTGGTCACCGTCGCGTGACCGCCCACCCTCAACACCTCCATCACCGCAGCACGTCATTCATCAAGGAGATGAACCCCATGAAGTACCTCGGCATCCTCGCCGCTTCCGCTACCGCCCTGATCGCCGTCACCGGCTGCAGTTCCGGCGCCACCGACACGGCCGCGCCCGCCGGCAGCATGACCGCCACCACCCGGCCCGCTCCGGCCACCAGCCCCGCCATGGCCGACGGGCCGTTCGGGGCGGCCTGCTCCGCCGTACCGGCTGATGGGGAGGGCAGTTTCACCGGTATGGCCGACGACCCGGTCGCCACCGCGGCCTCCAACAACCCCGTGCTGTCCACGCTGGTCACCGCGGTCAAGAAGGCGGGCCTGGTCGACACGCTCAACTCGGCCAAGGACGTCACCGTCTTCGCGCCCACCAACGACGCCTTCGCCGCCATCCCCAAGGCCACCCTGGACAAGGTCCTGGCCGACAAGGAGACGCTGACCAAGATCCTCACCTATCACGTGGTCGCCGGTAAGCAGGCGCCGGCCGACCTGGCCTCAGCCGACCTGAAGACGCTGCAGGGCGGCACGCTGAGCGTGAAGGGATCCGGGGAGAGCTACACCGTCAACGAGGCCGGCGTGGTCTGCGGCAACGTGCCCACCGCCAACGCCACCGTCTACATCATCGACAAGGTCCTGATGCCCAAGTAGGGCCAGGCTGAGGGCCGCGTTCGTCCAGACCTTCGGGCAGGACGGCGCGGCCCTCAGCGCATGCCACTAAGCGGGCAATCCGGGCGCGGTACGGCTCCGAATGTGAGGTGGCGTCCATACGGAGGATGACATGCGTGCCATTGCGGCCTCACGTCCGGGAGATCCACAGAAGCTGGGCATCTACCAGGTAGAGGGAAGGTTAGGCAAAGGCGGGCAAGGTCTGGTCTATCTCGTCTCGGGGCCGGACGGTCAGCGCCTGGCCGCCAAGCTCCTCAACGCCGACTCCTGGAGCGCCGAGCGGGTCCAGCGGCTGTTCCTGCGCGAGGTGGCACTGGCCAAGCAGGTCGCCGGCTTCTGTACCGCCCAGGTCATCGACGCCGGGACGCTCGACGGCCAGCCGTACCTGGTCAGCGAGTACATTGACGGGCCGTCACTGGCGGAGAAGGTCGGCGTGGACGGTCCCCTGAGCGGCGGCGACCTGGAACGGCTGGCCATCGGCACCGCGACCGCGTTGATCGCGATCCATCAGGCGGGCATCGTGCACCGGGACTTCAAACCGGGCAACGTGCTCATGGGACCGGACGGGGCCAGAGTCATCGACTTCGGCATCGCCCGCGAGGCCGAGGCCACCGCGACCGCCACCAGCCACGTGCTGGGCACGCCCTCCTACATCGCTCCGGAGCAGTTGAGCGGCTCACCGGCCACCGCGGCCTCGGACGTGTTCGCCTGGGGCGCGACCATGGCGTTCGCCGCCACCGGCCACGCGCCCTTCGGCCACGATTCCATCCCTGCGGTGATCAACCGGCTGGTCCACGAGGAACCGGAGCTGTCCGGCGTCCCGATGCCGCTGCGCGACTTGGTGGAGCGGTGCCTGAACAAGTCGGGCCCATCCCGGCCGAGCGCGCTGGAGGTCCTGCTCACGTTGCTGGGCCGGAATCAGGATGTTCCGGCCGCTGTGCCGCAGCAGCCCAAGCGGCCGCTGCGGCGGTCGCTGTTGGCGGCGTTACTGGTGGGAGGGGTGCTGGGCGCGTTCGTGGCGACGCGGCCGTGGGGCGGCGACCTGCCCGCCGCAGACGCGGTGGCCGCCACAACGCAGGCCGGAGCGCCCGGTCCGGCTGGGTCGTCCGGCTCGGCCGGGACGGGCGCGAATGTGCCGAACCCGGTTCCGCCGGTTTTGACCGGGCTTACGAGGCAGGCGGCGGAAACCAGGATCCGGCAGGCGGGATGGACCACCGGAAAGGTGACGCTCGACTGCGGAGCCGGCGTGAGCGTGGACCGAGTCGTACGAACCACCACCGGACCAGGCGTCGTCCACCTCACCATAGGCGCGGGAAGCGCCCGCGTGCCGGACGCGCGTGGATGGCCGCTCCAGGACGGAAAGGCGGCGCTGCAGAAGGCCGGCTTCACCGTCCAGATCGGCTACCGGCAAGGCCACGACTGGATCGGCAAGATCGCCGAAGTCAAGCCCCGGCCCGGAGCCGTGGCCTGCAAGGGCTCCACGGCCAAGATCTGGATCGGCATCACCTGAGCAGACAGTCCGCCAATTCCGGGAGACGGGAGTAACTCCATGCTGGCCACCGTCCTTGCCGTCATACGCAACCGGCGACCGTACCGTGACGTGTTCTACGCCCGATGCGTAGGCTGCGGCCACGCCTTCGACTCCATGCAGGCTCCCGCCTGGCTGAACTACACGGCCACCCAAACGCCCGCCCACCGGCTGGAATGGGTCATCATGCCACCGGAATGGCACTGCCCCGACTGCGGCCGCGACGGCCCACTGAGCTCCGAGGAACTCCTGGTCAACGACACATTGACCCACTGCAGACACAAACTGCTCTGCAGAAACCAATGGCTCGTCCCCGCCGAAATAGGCCAGGCCCGATGCCCCCGCTGCAGCACCACCCAAACGGTCCGTGTCGATGGTTGATCCCGAAAGGGGCATGCAATCGACACTGACACCGAGTCCGCGCCTGGCATAGTCCTCAATCCACGGCACCCGAGGGCGTGCCTAGGGTACGGCGGCGGACCGGGCGGCCATTTCCCGGAGGACGTCGTCGATCGGTGTGGGCGTGATGCCGAGGGACTTGATGGCCGAGGATGCGTCGAGGATGTTCGGCCGGTCGTAGAGGTACAGCATCTCGGGGAACTCGGCCATGATCGAGTCGGTGCGTCCGATCTCCTCCAGTTCCGTCAACGGCATGTGCCGCAGCCGGGGAGCGGCGGCATTGGCGGCTGCGGCGAGGCAGCCCGCCAGTTGGCGTGCCGGCAGTTCGGTGGTGGAGGGCACGTGCCGGGCCCGGCCCCAGGACTCCTCGTTGCCGGCGGCGGCGAGGAGGGTCCGGGCCGCGTCGCCGGTGTAGGTCCAGCTGTGTGGCGCGTCCAGGTCGCCGGGGTACGCGGCGGGTACCCCGGCCAGCACCTGCGCCCCCACCATGAGCGTGAACGGTGAGTAGGCGCCGGCTCCGAGAAAGTCGGAGGCACGGACTTCGGTCACCCGCACGCGTCCCGCCTGGTGAGCGGCCAGGGCGTCGTGCCACATCTGTGCCCGTACCTGGCCCTTGCGGCTGGTGGGCGTCAGGGGCAGCCCTTCGATGACCGGCCCGTCGACGGGGCCGTACCCGTAGGTGTTGCCGAGCATGACGTAGTCGGCGCCGCTGTGTTCGGCGGCGGAGAGCAACGCGGCGGCCAGCGGTGGCCAGTCGGTCG
Organism: Nonomuraea endophytica; assembly: GCF_014203235.1. Classification (GTDB taxonomy): domain Bacteria; phylum Actinomycetota; class Actinomycetes; order Streptosporangiales; family Streptosporangiaceae; genus Nonomuraea; species Nonomuraea endophytica. Next base: position 78,827 of record NZ_JACHIN010000020.1, read on the forward strand.
GCCAGCGGTCGTACGGCGGCATCGCGCAGTTGAACAAGACGGTCGCCCCGGCAGTCAGTTCCGCCAGCCTGGCGGCGTCGGCAGCGTCGGCGCCGACCCGCTCGATCGAAGGATGGACCGGGCCGCCACCGCGCCGGGTGACAAGCCGGACCTGCTCCCCGGAGTCGGCCAGCAGACGTGCGAGGGCCGATCCGGTGGCTCCCGCGCCAACTATGACCTGCAAAGACATGATTTCTCCTCGTTACGGGGGTCGGCCTCCACCCTGCCCTGGGGGCCATCGCGTAAGGTAGTGGCCCGAATGCCAGGTATCTGGAGGTTTGGGCCATGCATCAGGTCGCGGTCATCGCCGTCCCGCCGGTCACCACCTTCGACCTGTCCATCCCGGAACTGGTGCTCGGCGAGACGCGCGTGAACGGCCGGCCCGGCTATGCCGTACACATCTGCACAGCCGAGCCCGGCCCGGTCGCCACGAACGGCGGCCTTCACCTCACGATTCCCCTGGGGCTGGACATCGTCGGCGGAGCCGACACCGTCATCGTCACCGGGACCAGCGCCCGCGACGACATCGATCCGCGTGTACTGCGAGCCCTGCGCCACGCGGCCGAGACGGGCAGACGCGTCGCCTCCATCTGCACGGGAGCCTTCGTCCTGGCCCAAGCGGGACTGCTCGAAGGCCGCGGCGCCACCACCTATTGGGCCAAGACCGAGGAGTTCCGTCGCCGCTTCCCGACCGTCGAGCTGCGCCCTGACGTGCTCTACGTCGAGGACGGCAACGTGCTGACCTCCGCCGGCCTTTCCGCCGGCATCGACCTGTGCCTTCACTTGGTCCGCGGCGATTACGGCGCCGCCGTGGCCAACACGGTGGCCCGCCTCGTCGTGGCAGCACCGGTGCGGACCGGCGGCCAGGCCCAGTTCGTCCCGTCCCCGCTGCCACCCGAGACAGGCAGCTCACTTGCCGACACCAGGGCATGGGCGCTGCGGCGACTCCATGAACCGCTCAGCCGTGCCGCCCTGGCCGTCCACGCAGGCACCAGCGTTCGCACCCTGACCCGCCGCTTTCACGCCGAAACCGGCCTCAGCCCCCTGCAATGGCTGCTCCACCAGCGCATCGAACTGGCCAAGGAACTGCTGGAGAGCACGGATCTCCCCATGGGACAGGTGGCGCACCTCAGCGGTCTGGTGACCACGGACTCCCTGCGCCAGCACATGACCCGCCGGACCGGGCTCACGCCCAGCGCCTACCGAACCGCCTTCACGCTCCGGCGGGCGAAGGGGTTCCGGCAGAACTGACGAGTGTTCCCGACGAGGTCAGAGATCAAGTCAGTGGTCGGGGTTCCGGCTGTGTGTTCCAGCTGGCCAGCAGGCGGAGCGCGTCGGCTTCGGGGGTGCCGGGCTGCGGGGCGTACACGGTGAGAATCTGGTTGGAGGCGGCGTCGATGCGGAGGGTTTCGTAGGGCAGGGTGATCTCGCCGATGAGGGGGTGCCGGAAGGTTTTGGCGCCGGTTCGGTGGATACGCACGTCGTTGGCCGCCCAGCGGGTCCGGAACTCGGTGCTGCGGGTGGCGAGTTGTCCGATCAGTTCGGTCAGGTCAGGATCGTCGGGGTGGCTTCCGTTCATCCGTGAGTTCACCAAGGCGCCGGCCGTCGTCGCATCGGTGATCCCGAGCGGCAAGGCTCTCGCCCGGCAGATCACCTCACCGATTCCGGCGATGGGGCAGCCGGTCGTCGTGGAACTCGGCTCCGGCACCGGCGCGTTCAGCCGGGCCATTCAAGAACGACTCGACGGGCGGGGAAGGCATCTCGCCCTCGACGTCAACGAGCGCTTCACCGCCCTGCTGGCCGAGCGCTTCACCGGGCTCGACGCGGTCACGGCGGATGCCCGTGACCTCGCCGCCATCCTCGCCGAACGCGGCTTCGGTCAGGCCGATGCCATCATCAGCGGCCTGCCGTGGGCGTCGTTCCGGCAAGAACGACAGCGTGAACTGCTGGACGCCGTCGTGGACGCCCTGTCACCCGAGGGCGCCTTCACGACCTTCGCCTATATCCATGCCCGCCAGTTCACCCCGGCCCGCCGGTTTCGCCGGTTACTGGCGGATCGGTTCGAAGAGGTCGTCCTGGGGCGGACCGTGTGGGCGAACCTGCCTCCGGCCCTGGTGTATCACTGCCGTCGTCCCCAACACTGACGCAAGACACCGGCATGGGCTTCGGCTCCGCCGTACATCCTGCGGCTGATCTCGGGGCCGGCGGCGCGCGACGGACGGAATTTTCGCGGGCTTGGTTGTACCCGGACGCTCCTCCATGTTGAATAACTTTTGAAGAGGTTATCTCGATGGGGGGAGGGGTCATGGAAGCGATCGACGAGTGCTTCCGCACCCACGCGTCGCTGGTCCGGTCGTACCTGCGCCGGTTGATCCCGTGGCAGGAGGTCGACGACGTCGCGCAGGTGGTCTTCGCCGAGGTGTGGCGCTCCCGGGCGCGCTACGACCCGGACCGCAGTCTGGAGACGTGGCTGCTGAGCATCGCCCACCGGCGGGCCGTCGACCATCTGCGGGTGCGTCGCCTGAGCACGGTCTCGCTGGACGTGGTGGCGGATCCGCCGGGGCAGGACGGGCGGGTCGACAGTGAACGGCTGGCCGACCGGGACCGGGTCCGCCGGGCGCTGGCCGTACTGCCTGATCCGCAGCGTGAGGCCATCGAGCTGGCCTACTACGGCGACCTCAGCCAGCGCGAGATCGCCGAACGGCTGCGCGTCCCGCTCGGCACGGTCAAGGCCAGGACCGCGCGCGGACTGCACCGCCTGCAGACGATCCTGGCGGCGGCGTGAACCGGCCGCTGATCGCCGTCTCCAGTTGCCTGCTCGGTGAGCCGGTCAGGTTCAACGGCGGGCACAGCCGTGACCGGTTCCTCACCGGACCGCTGGCGCCGTTCGTCGAGTGGGTGGCGATCTGCCCGGAGATGGAGCTCGGGCTGGGCGCGCCGAGGGAGACGCTGCGCCTGGAGAACGCGGCGGACGGGCCGCGGCTGAAGGTGCGCAAGACCGGCGAGGACCTCACCGGCCGGATGACCGCCCTGGCCGAGAGGCGCGCCGCCGTGCTGGACGTCGACGGGTACGTGTTCAAGGCCAAGAGCCCGACCTGCGGGATCCACGGGGTGCCGCTCTATCCGCCGGACGGCCCGCCGATCGACCGCCGCCATCGGGGCCTGTTCGCCGACGCCATCCTGCGCGCGCATCCGCTCCTTCCCGTGGAGGACGAAGGACGGCTGAACGACGCGCTGCTGCGGGAGTCGTTCGTCGAACGGGTCTTCGCGCACGCGCGGCTGCGCGAGCTCCTGGCCGGCGACTGGCGTCCGAGGGACCTGGTGGCCTTCCATTCCCGGCACAAGATGCAGATTCTCGCGCATGACCCGGTCGGATACCGGCAGGCGGGCCGCATCGTGGCCGAGGCGGGTCGCGGCGTGCGTGCGGAGCTGGCCCACGCCTACGCCGAAGCCTTCCGCCGGTCACTGATGAAAAAGGCGAGTCCGGGCAGGAATGTCAACGTGCTTCACCACTGCCTGGGCATGCTGCCCCTGGACAAGACCCGGCGGGACGACCTGCTCGCGGTCATCGACTCCTACAAGGCGGGCCTGGTGCCGCTCAGCGTGCCGGCCACGTTGCTGCGCCACCACGCGTGCGGAGAGAACGCCGGATACGTCCGCGACCAGACCTACTTCTCCCCGTATCCCGACGCTCTGCGGCTGCGCAACCATGTCCCCGCCTGATCGGGTCTGCGTCACCGGTGCGAGCGGCTACATCGGCGGCCGGCTCGTGCCCAGCCTCCTGGCCGCGGGCCACCGGGTGCGCTGTATGGTCCGCTCACCCGCGCGGCTGCGGGATCTGCCCTGGGCCGCCCAGACCGAGATCGTCGCCGCCGACGCGCTCGACCCCGTCGCCACGCGGGCGGCGCTGGAGGGCGTGGAGGTGGCCTACTACCTGATTCACACCATGGGCGGGGGACGGGGCTTCGCCGCCGCCGACCGCAAGGCCGCGCACGTCTTCGCGGAGGCGGCCGAGGCGGCGGGCGTACGCAGGATCGTCTATCTGGGCGGGCCGGCGACCGGCGAGGACCTGTCGCCGCACCTGCGCTCGCGCGCCGAGGTGGCGCGGGTTCTGCTCGACGGCGCGGTGCCCACGGTGGTGCTGCGCGCGGGCGTGATCATCGGCTCGGGTTCGGCCTCGTTCGAGATGCTCAGGCATCTCACCGAACGGCTGCCGCTGATGACGACCCCGCGCTGGGTGAACACCCGGACCCAGCCCATCGCCGTCCGCGACGTGCTCCGCTACCTGACCGCCTGGGCGTCGGTGCCCGGCGAGGTCGACCGCGCCTTCGACATCGGCGGCCCGGACGTGCTCACCTACGCCGACATGATGCGCGGCTACGCCGCCGTGGCCGGTCTGCCGCCCCGGTTGATCGTCTCGGTGCCGCTGCTGAGCCCCTGGTTGTCCAGCCTCTGGGTCGGCCTGGTCACGCCCGTTCCCTCCACCATCGCCCGTCCCCTGGTGGAGTCGCTGCGCAACGAGGCCGTCTGCCGGGAACACGACATCGCCCAATATGTCCCCGACCCTCCGGACGGCCTGATCGGCTTCCGCCACGCGTGCGAACTGGCGCTCAAGAAGATCAAGGAGGCCGCCGTCGACACCCGCTGGTCCTCGGCCTCCACGCCGGGCGCGCCCAGCGACCCGCTGCCCACCGACCCCGGCTGGGCCGGCGGCAGCCTCTACATCGACCATCGCACCCAGCGCACCGACGTCGCATCCGAGAAGGTGTGGCAGGTCATCGAGGCCATCGGCGGCGAGAACGGCTGGTACTCCCTGCCCGTCGCCTGGCGCCTGCGCGGCGCGCTCGACCGGATCCTGGGCGGCGTGGGCCTGCGCCGCGGCCGCCGCCACCCGCGCCTGCTGCGGGTCGGCGACACCATCGACTTCTGGCGCGTGGAGGAGATCGAGCCCGGCCGCCTCTTGCGCCTGCGCGCCGAGATGCGGCTGCCCGGCCTCGCCTGGCTCGAACTCGGCGTCCGCACCGAGGACGGCCGGACGGTCTACGACCAGCGCGCGCTGTTCCACCCGCACGGCCTGGCCGGACACGTGTACTGGCGGGCGCTCGCGCCGTTCCACCGCATCATCTTCGGCAGAATGCCGCGCAACGTGATCGCCGCCGCGGCGTCGATCACGTCAGCGCCGCGGTGATCCTCCGCACGGCGTCCTCCAGCGACCCGACCCGCACGGCCGCGCGCGGCAGCTCGCCGCGCCAGCCCGGCCCACCCACCATCAGCCGGTACGGCGGGCGCACCGCGGGCAGCGTGCCCAGCGGCGCCGGATCCCCGGTCGCCCCCTGCTGCGACCACACGAACACCACCCCCGGCGACACCGTCCGCACCGCACCGGCCAGCGCGGCCGCGGGCGTCCGGGCGCCCAGCACCCGGCTCTCCACCCCGCACCCCGTCGCCAGCGCCGCGGCCAGCGCATACAGCGGCAGGCTGTGCTGCTCATCCTCCGCACACGCCAGCAACGCCAGACGGTCGTTGACCGGCACGGCAGGCCGGGCGGCCAACGGCTGCAGAGCCGCCATCACCCGATCGGAGAACACGTGCTCGACCTCGATCCCCGCCCCCGTGCGCTCCTGGCCGGCGCTGATCGTCTCGAAGACCGGCAGCACGAGCCGCTGCCACGTCCACACCACGCCATACCTGCCGAGCCCGGCCGCCAGACCCTCGTCCAGCGTGCGCCCGTCCAGCACCGCCGCCGCCCGCGCCAGCATGTCCGCCGACGGCACCGCCACCCCCGGCGGCGCCGGCGGCGCGCTCTCGGCAACCGAGGACGCATCGTCCAGCCGCAGCCCCAAGGCCTCACGCGCGGCATCCGCGGGCGCGACGCCATGGTGGATCAGCCGGTTCATCTCCTCCAGACGCCGCAGATCCGCCAGACCGTAGCGACGATGACCGCCCGGACTACGCCGGCTCGGCCCGATGCCATACCGCAGATTCCAGGTCCGCAACGTGGGCGCGGGCACGCCAAGCCGCCTGGCCACGGCTCCGATACCGTACCCGGGCTCCTCGGCAGGCGCGTCCTCTGTCGACATCTCCCTCATTCTTTCGGACGCCGGCCCCGGGAAGTTGCAACCAGCGCCCTGACGGCTGCGAACACCCTGGTGATGGATACCGTGATCGTCCTGTTCAACCGGGACCTGCGTCTGCACGACCACCCCGCGCTGGCCGCCGCCTGCGAGCGCGCCCGCACGGTGGTTCCGCTGTTCGTGCTCGATCCGGCCGTGCCGACGGGCCGCCGCACGAGCTTCCTGCTCGACAGCCTCACCGACCTGCGCGCCGGCCTGCGCGAGAAGGGCGCCGACCTGTTCGTACGGCACGGCGACACCGTGGCCGAGACCGTGCGCCTGGCCCGGCAGGTCGCCGCAGGGGCGGTCTTCACCTCGGCCGACGTCAGCAGTCTGGCCCGCCGGAGAGAGCAGCGGCTGGCGGCCGAGCGGATCGGCCTGCGGCTCTTCCCCGGCGTGACCGTCGTCCCGCCGGGACAGCTGCGGCCCGCCGGAGGCGACCACTACCGGATCTTCACCCCCTACTGGAGAGCCTGGACCCAAACCGAACGGCGAGCGCTCGCGCCGGTTCCGGCCCAGATCACCGTCCCGGATGATCTGGAGCCGGGAAAGATCCCGCACGCGGCGCGCTGGGGCGCGATACCCGGTGGCGAGACCCATGCCCGCGAACGCATGCGTACCTGGATCGGCGCACATCTGGACGACTACTCCGACAGGCATGACGACCTCGCCGGGGACCGTACCTCCAAACTGAGCCCTTACCTGCGCTTCGGCTGCCTGTCACCGCTGGAGCTGGCCGGGCACGGCAACGAGCCCTTCATCAGGCAACTGTGCTGGCGCGACTTCCACCACCAGGTCGCCTTCGCCTTCCCGGAGATCGCGCGCGCCGACTACCGGCCGCGCGGCCACCGCTGGCGCGACGACTCAGACGCCACCCAGGCATGGGCCGCGGGTCAGACCGGCGTCCCGATCGTGGACGCCGGCATGCGCCAGCTGCTCGCCGAGGGATGGATGCACAACCGCGCCCGCATGATCACCGCCTCCTACCTCGTCAAACACCTGCGCGTAGACTGGCGGGCAGGCGCAGCCCACTTCTTCGAGCTGCTGCTCGACGGCGAGGTGGCCAACAACTCCGGCAACTGGCAGTGGATCGCCGGCACCGGCAACGACACCCGCCCCAACCGCACGTTCAACCCGATCCGGCAGGCCAAGCGCTTCGACCCCGGGGGCGCGTACGTCCGCCGCTACATTCCCGAACTGGCCGACGTCCCCGCCGCGCTCATCCACGAGCCGTGGCGCGCGGATCGGCCGATCCCCGGCTACCCACCGCCGTTCTCCCTGTGACCTCGCCGCCGGGTCGTCGTCTGTCGACGGCCCACACGGCCAGCGCGCAGGCGGCGAAGGCGGCCCCGAGGAGGCTGGAGCCGAGCCAGCCGTGAGTGGCGATGACGGCGGTGGTCGCGGCCGCGCCGAGGGCGGAGCCGAGCGAGTAGAAGACCATGTTGCCGCCGATGACGCTGCTGGTGCGGTCCGGGTACGCGGCGGTGAGCACTTGCTGGTTGCTCACGTGCACGGCCTGGACCGCGAAGTCGAGAACCACGATGCCGGCGATGAGGATCCACAGGGACCAGGGCAGTTGTGCGATCGCCGCCCAGGAGAGGATGAGCAGGGTGAGCGCGAGGGCGGTGACCGGGGCCGCCCGTCCCGCGTCGGCCCAGCGTCCCGCGCGTGCCGCGCCGAGTGCGCCGGCGAGCCCGGCGACGCCGAGCAGTCCGATCTGGCTCTCGCTCAGCTGCCAGGGCGTGTCGGCCAGCGGCAGGGACACTCCGCTCCAGAGGGTTCCGAACGATGCGAACAGGAAGAACGTGATGAGCCCGCGGGTGAGGAAGGTGCGCTGCCCGAACAGTCCGGCCAGGGAGAGGACGGCCCGGCCGTAGCCCGAAGGCCGGCTGGGGCGCCGCTCTGACGGCAGGGCGGCGAGGACGAGGGCCGCGAGCCCGAGTGACAGCACCGCGAGCACGGCGTAGACGCTCCGCCAGCCCCACGCCTCGGCCAGCGCACCGGTCACGACCCGCGCGCCCAGGATGCCGACCACAATGCCCGAGGTCACGACGCCGATGTTGCGTCCGCGTTCGGCGGGCGGTGAGACGGACGCGGCGTACGCCACCGTGGTCTGCACCACGACCGCGAACACCCCGGCGGCCGCGAGCCCCGCGAACGCCACCCACGCGGCCGACGCCAGAGCCGTCAGGACCATGCCCAGCGCGGTGAGCGCCAGGTGCGCGGCGATGAGCCGGCGCCGGTCGATCAGATCACCGAGCGGCACCAGCAGCACCAGCCCGGCCAGATAACCGATCTGGCCGGTCGCCACGATCCATCCGGTGAGCTCCGCCGGTATGCCGAGGTCGTGGCCCATCGGCTCCAGCACCGGTTGTGCCGCGTAGATGCTCGCCACAGCGACACCACACACCACCGCGAGCAGCAGCCGTCGCCACCTGTTCATCGCGTCTCCACCTCCCGATTAGTAGCAAATTGCAACCAATTTGACCGTACGGCATAATGGTTTCAATCTGCAACTCATCGGGAGGTGTCATGGCCGCGCGAGCCCTCGACTGGACCGACGCCACCTGCCCCGTCGCCCGCACGCTCGACCTCGTCGGCGACAGGTGGAGCCTTCTCGTCATCCGCGACGCGATGGACGGGGCACGATCGTTCACCGAGTTCCAGCGGCGTACCGGCATCGCCCGCAACATCCTCACCGACCGCCTCGGCAAGCTCACCGCCCACGGGCTGCTCGCCCAGCGCACCGCGGCATCGGGCCGCCGCCAGGAATACGTCCTCACCGACGCCGGCCGCGACCTCTTCCCGGTCATCCTCACCCTGCGTCAGTGGGGAGAACGCCACGCCTTCGCGCCCGGCGAACCCCACTCCACCCTCGTCGACCAGCACGGCATCCAGGTGCCGGAGATCGCGCTGACCGGCGCCGACGGCACCCCTCTCAACACCGACACCACCCACGTGCGAAAGACGGCCTGACGCCGTGGGCCCGGTCGTCCGGGCCCACGGCGGTGCTGAATCAGTTGATGATGAACTGCGTGCCCGGCTGGCGGACGATGTCGCCGTCGGCCGAGTTGGTGATCGTCACGTTCGTCAGCGTCGCGCTGCCCCTGGCTCCGCTCATCGCGAGGATGCCGGCGCCGTTGTTGGACTTGTCGATGCGGACGTTGGTGACCTGGACGTTCGGCACGTTGCCGCCGCCCGTCTTGAACTGGATCCCGTCGTAGGTCGAGTCGTGGATCTCGGTGTCGCGGATGACGACGCCGGGGATGTCACGTCCCTGCGCGAAGATCGTGATGGCGCCGAACTCCTGGTCCTCGTTCCAGAACGCGCCTCCTGTGCGATGCAGCGCGTTGTTGGCGATGAGGGTCTGCCCGGAGAAGGGCAGCGGGTCGTGGTCGGTCGCCAGCATGATGCCGGGGTAGTTCATCGTGTCGTAGATCAGGTTGTTCTCGATCTTGTTGCCGTAGCCGCCGTAGACCGCGATGCCGTTGGCCCGCCAGGGCAGCTGGATGGTGTTGTTGAGGAACTGGTTGTCGTGGCCGATGTCGACCGAGGTGTCCTTGACGTACTGGCTGGCCCAGACCGCCAGGGCGTCGTCGCCGGTGTTGCGGAAGGAGGAGTTGAACACCTTGGAGTTACGCGTGCCGTTGGCGAAGTTGACGCCGTCGGCGTAGGTGTTGCGGAAGCGCACCCCGCTGAACTCCAGCCCGTCGCCCGGGTTCCACAGCTCGGGGATGTTGCTGTAGTCGCGGCCGACCCAGGCGGCGACGTTGGCGTGCTCGATCCAGACGTTGGTGATCTTGGTGTTCTTGCCGAAGCGGCCGTTCAGGCCCACGCCGCCCTCGGCGCCGCCGGGGCCGCCGCGGATCCGGCCGGAACCGAAGATCGCGATGTCGGAGATCTGCGTGTTGTCGTCGATGTCGAAGCCGAAGTTGCCTTCGTGCGGATGGTTGATGCCACCCTGCACCAGATGCGGTTCGGTCAGCGTGTACAGCTGCGAGTGCCACATGCCCGCGCCGCGGATGGTGACGTTGCGGATGCCCACCTGGTTGTACTGTCCCCGGTTGAGCGGGTCGTCGGTGAGGATCTTCTGCTCCTGGCGCCACTGGCCCGCCGGGATCCAGACGCAGCCGATCACGCCGTTCTGGTCGTCGGTCACCGCGCGCTGGATGGCGGCGGTGTCGTCGATGCCGTCGCCGGCCACCGCGCCGTACTGCGTGATGGACACACACCCGGCGGGTTGCGAGGCGGGCGGCGCCACCTGCTCCAGATCGATCATGTCGATGATGTAGAAGGAGGCGCTGTCACCCGCGTCCCGCTGCAGCTTGAACCTCGTGCCCGGCGGGTAGCTCTGCGTCAGCAGCGCGTGCGACTCGTCGAAGAGGCGGCGCGCGTTGGCCTGCGGCGTCTGCGTCAGCCCCTCGGGGTCGTCGGTCGTGCCGTACAGCCAGCTGTACTTGCTGGTCAGGTTCAGCTTCTGGGCGAAGGCGCCGTTGACGTAGAGGCTGATGGTGGCGTCGATGCCGCCGCCGCCCGCGGCGTCGGGGATCGAGTTGCGCACCACGATCGAGTTGGCCTGGTTGGCCGAGGTGAACTCCACGTACTGGCCGGTGCTGTTGAGCCGCACCGACTTGCGCCCCGAGGACTCGGTGGCGAAGTTGGTGTGCCCGAACGTGCGCAGCGCGTCGGTCTCCAGCAGGGTGCCGTTGTGGCTGGCCGCCTCCGCCTCATAGGAGCTATACGGTACGGCCGCGCCGCGCCCCACCACGATCGACTGGGTGCGGGTGTTGTTGCCCTCGTTGGTCTCGGCGACGACGTTGGTGGCGTCGGCCGTGGCCAGGATGGTGGCGCCGCCGCTGGTGGCGGTCCAGGTGCCGCTGATGGACACGTTGGCCGTGGCGCCCGCGGCTATCGTGCCGGCGTTGCCGTTCAGCGTGGTGCTGCCCACGGTCACCCGGGTGACCGAAGCCGCCGCCGCGCCGGTGCCGCGGTTGTTGACCGCGACGGTGAAGCTGACGGGCGCGCCGACCGCGGGGTTGGCCGGGCTGGTGGTGATGCCGGTGACCTGCAGGTCGGGCCCCGGCGCCTGACCGACCGTCAGCGTCGCGCTGGCAGAGTTGTTGCTCTCGCTCTGCTCGACGAGGGTGTTGTCAGGATCGGCGGTGGCGGTCACCTGGTAGGTGCCCTGGCCGCGGGTGCCGATGTTCTGCGTGACCGTGGCAGTGGCGCCGGCGGCCAGCGCCGGGACGGCGACGGTGCCCGCGGGCGTGCCGCCCACCGAGAAGCCCAGGTTGTCGGCGGGAGCCGCCGCGTTCCCCGCGTTCCGCACCGTGGCCGACAGGGTGATCGCCTGGGTCTCGCTGGGGCTGGCGGGGGTCCACGACAGGTCGGTGACGGTGAGGTCGGGGTTGGGCGCCGGGGTGCCGAAGACCTGGAACTCCGCCGCCTGGCCGCCGGGCGCGCCGGTGTTGGAGTTGAACTTCAGCTGTACGTCGGCGACGGTGCCCGTAACCGGGATCGTCACGGAGTTGCCGTTGTTGCCGGGGTGGAACTCGTAGGCGGCCGCCGTCTTGAGGTTGGTGTAGCCGGTGGCACCCTGCTCACGGCCGAGAACCTGGATGTTCTGGGTGCGCGGACCCCAGCTCCCGTCCGGGTTGAGCTTGACCACCACGGAGGTCACGCTGGCGTTGGTGCCCAGCTTGACGGTCAGCGTGTTCGGGAAGGCGCTGGAGTTGGCCTCCCAGTAGGTGCTGAGGTTGTTGTCGTTGGCGTTGGCCGCGACGTACGTGTGCACGTGCCCCGACTCGGCCATCTCCTTGCCGATCGCCAGATTCGTGCCCGGGTCGCCGGAGCCCTGCCTGGTCACCGTGTTGCTGTTGGCCGACTCGTTGCCCGCGGCGTCCTTGGCCCGCACGAAGTAGGAGACCGTGGCACTGGCGGGCTGGTTGTCGGTGTAGGTCAGCACGTTGCCGGCGACGCTCGCCCTGAACTGGTTGTTGGCGTAGACGTCGTAGCCGGTGACGCCGACGTTGTCGGTGGAGGCCGACCAGGTCAGCCGGATCTGCCCGGCGGCGGGCTGGGTGTAGGCCAGGTTGCCCGGGGCGGTCGGGTCCTGGGTGTCGCCTCCGGTGGCGGCGCCGTAGATCTCGAACTCGGAGATCTGCCCGGCCGGCCAGCCGGTGTTGGCGGAGATGAGGACCCGCCAGAAGCGATGGGTGGCCGCGGTGAAGCCGATCGTCACCGTGTTGCCGGAGGCCGGGTTGAAGGTGTAGCCCGCCGAGGCCTTCACCGTGCTGAAGTTCGTGCCGTCGGGTCCGCCCTGGACGGTGAGCGTCTGGGTGCGGGTCTGCCACGCGGCGGGGGCGGGCACCTTGAGGACGATCTGGTCGACGCTGGTGGCGGTGCCGAGGTCCACCTGGGCCCACTGCGGGAAGTTGTTGCTGGTGCTCTCCCAGTAGGTGGCCTGGTTGCCGTCGTTGATGTTGGAGACCGGGTACTCGGGGTGGGAACTGCTGGCTCGGGTCGCCTTGCCCGGCGACAGGTTGGGTCCGGCGGCGGCCGTGGCCGGTACGGCCCAGCCGAGGACGAACACGCTGGCGGCGACCATCATCGCCGCCAGCCGTAACGGCTTTCTCATGCGCCTGCTTCTCTCGTCGAGCACAACGGGGGGTGGTTTGAGCCGTGCACAGGTGAAGAATTGCGAGAGATTGCCACACAACCAACATCGGATTGTCGATTATTTGCGTGACATTGGCCGAATGTTACCTGCGTGCTACAGGAGCGTCAACGGAGCGGGAGCCCGGTTGTCAACTCAGAACCGGAGCCCGGTCATCCGGCGAGTGGTTACGGCGGCGCAGGCGGCGTACCGAGGCCCGCACGCAGCTCAGGACCACGTACGAACAGCTCGTGGCCATGGGCGCCGCGCTCTTCGCCGACCGGGCCCGGGTGGAACTGGCTGCGGCCGGGGAACACGTCAGCACGCGCGTCGTGGGCCAGTCCGGCCCGCTCACCTCGCAGGAGGCCCAGATCGTCGCGGGCGGCGCGACCAACGCGGAGATCGCGACGAGGCTCTACCTCACCACCTCGACGGTCGAATACCACCTCACCAAGATCTTCAGAAAGCTGCGGCTGAGCTCACGCCGGCAGCAGCTGAGGGACACCGGAGTGCTTCAAGGACTGTTCGGAACTGTTCGGAACAGTTCCGCGCTCTTGTCGCCAATAGATGGATCGCCAACTGTTGCGGTGTCCCTCAAGAAAGGAGCCATCGGGTCCACCGCACAGCTCATGGATTCGACTTTCTCCGAAAAGGAATGCCATGAATCGCAGGTTATCCATCGCGGCATTGGCCGCGGCCACGCTCGTCACCCAGCTCATCACCGCCGTACCGGCAACGGCCGAACCAGTGGAACAAGCCGACCCCCCCGTCCTCGTTATTTCCGGAAATCCGGTGGACATCCCGGCGGGCGAATCCCGGGAAGGCGTAATCCCCGCCTCCTATGCCCGATGGGATGGAAAGACCCTCTACCTGGATCCGCCGGGCGACCCCCGCCTCGCCGAGGAAGCCGACCCCAGGACGCGGGCCCTGGAAGGGGAGCAAACGGCGCCCTTCCTGACCGGAAGCCCAGAAGAACCCGCCTGGGAAGAGGACGTTCCCCCGGGCGAGCTGACCGAAGACGACGCGGAATTCACGGAAGGCGCGACGACCTTCGCCCAGAAGCCGCCACGCCGGCCCAGCCAGGCACTGGTCGCCTTCTGCAAGGACGCCAAGTCCGGCAAGTACGGCATCTTCCGGAGCCGGTTCGTCTGGTGTGAACACTACGTGGGCTGGAGAATCACGATCAACGCCCGCACCAGGCTGCCGAGCGTCACGCTGATCAACCACACGTACTACGGCTTCGGGCGCGACGACGGCCGTCGCCAGGTCAAGATCTTCATGAAGCCCACGTTCGTCTTCTCCATAGGCCCCGATCACCGGCCGAGCGACCAGTACGGCTTCGTGCCCGCGTGCATTCCCGGCGGGTCGACGCCGGGCTGTGCCGTACCGACGATGATGCGCACCAAATCGCTCACCGGGTGGCGGGCCGCCATCCCCGGGGCCGGCGGGTTCGTCTCCTGGCTGGTGACGTCGGACGAAACGCAGGGACACGCGGCGGAGAAGTGGAGCTACCACAAAATAGTCTTCGCCATGGGCAAGAGCGGGCTCATCAGCGCATGGTCCAGCACCGATTACATGCTGCGATGTGACTCCGCCACCTACATTTCCGGCGCCCGGCAGAAGGCCTGCCTCTTTCATGACGTGGTGCCGAGGATCCAGTACGCGCTTTTCGACGCGGACGGCTCACGCTCGGACGTCCACGACGTCGCCAACCACATTCAAACGGCGTTGACGCAGCCCGACATCACCTACCCGCGTGAGAGTCATCCCAAGAGAATTCCCGGCAAGTACACCAATCCGCCGGACCTGAATTCCGTCCTGGAGCGAGTCGCCTACAACGGCCCCGAATGGACGGCCAACGCGGCGACCAAGTCGCGCGCCTGCCATCGCAGGGGCGAATACCGGCTCACCGGGCTACCGGGGCCGCCGGCGTCCGGTCAGCAATGCGACGAGTTCCCCTTCGCGACCACCGTTCAGGGTGCGAGCAACCCGAGCTGGGACTTCTCGGTGGCCTGGGTCGACCGCGACGACAATCACCAGGCCGGACAGGAACTCAAGGCCTTCTACCGCAGGCAACGCATCCTGTACAAAGACCTGGACCTCTTCTACGTTCACGTCGTGCAGAAGCACTGAAGGACCTTCGGATGAACCCCGTCTTGCTCGGAGTCACGGAGACGTCGCTCCCGCCCGACAACTGCATGATCATCGTCGTCGGCGTCCGTTATGACGAGATGATCAAAGTCGACTTCAGAAACCGGCGCATGTGTTACGGCGGGCTCGACATGCTCTATCTGATGAGCGAGACGGAGTTCCTCCACGACAGCCATGTCCGGCTGGAGGCGTGGACGTCCGAACCCCCTCCCACAAAGGGATGGGAGGAGGAAGAGCACACCCGCATCCGCCTGACCGAGGGCCGCATGTACGTCTCGGGAATGATGGAGTTCGCGGCCAGTCCCGAGATCCCGACCGGCGCTCCGGGGCACTACCACGTGCAGGTTTACGCCTCGGGCAGGCACGAGGCGCGCCGGCTGGCATTCGACCCGGAAGTAGAGGAGATCCCCCCGGATGTCGAGCGGTTCCTGGTCCGGGTGTGGCCCGAATGATCAGGAATTCTGGTTTCGCAGCGTTTCCAGGGCCTTCTCGATCCGCCGGACGCGGGTCTCGGGCTTCTTCGCGCTTTCGATGGCGAGCACGTGTTCACGCCGGCGGCCGGGGGCCAGGCGGTCGTAGGCGGCTCGGGCGATCGGGTCGGAGTCCAGGGCACCGGCGAAGTCCTCGGGCGCTACCACGACAGGTGGATCGGCATCGAACTCCACCTCTACCTCGACCTCGTCACCGGTCACGACACCGGCGGCCTGCCGGTTGGCGTTGCTGAGGCCGAGCAGGTAGCGACCGCGCATGATGGCGACCCGGCTCTTCCACGTGTGGCCGTTGACGGTGATGATCACCCTGGGGCGCTTGCCTTCACCGAGCGCCTCCACGACCTCTTCGGGAACTTCCAGCCCCCTCATCGGCTCCACGGGCTCGACGTGGGCTCGGAACTTCATGATCTGCTCCTGTTGTCGTGTATCGCCTTCGGATCAGCCCGATCGACCCCGAGCCCGGTCTCGGTTCGGTGAATCGCAGCATATTGCCTGATGGGTCAAGGAATGCACAGTCCCGGGCGCCGTCGGGCTGGTCGATCGGTTCTTGCATCACCTCGGCGCCCGCGGCCTCGATGTGCTCGAAGGTGGCGTCGCAGTCGTCGGTCACGAAGGTGAGGCAGCTCAGCAGTCGCGAGGTCATGAGGTCCTGCGCACCCAGGTCCGTGCCGAGGAGGAGTCGCAGGTCGGGTTGCGTGGGCGGGCTGACGCTCACCCACCTCGTTCCCTGGAGTACGACGCCGTCGCCCACCTCGAAGCCGAGCACGTCCCGGTAGAAGCCGAGCGCCTCGTCGACGTCGTGGACGGCCAGGGCGCACGAGGCGAGCTGGAGAGCCGGGCCGGTCACCGCCGCTCCCTGTCACTGGTGGTGAGCGCGATGATGTCGAGGTCGCGCAGCCGTTCCGGATCGGTGTCGATGGCGATGCGGGTGATCTTCCCGTCGCTGATGGTGAACGCGAAGACGGCCTTCGGCCGGCCGAGATGGAACCAGGCGGCCGCCGCGACGCCGTCCACCAGAGCGAGCCGGGCGGCCTCGGCCCGTCCGGCGAAGAAGGCCGCCACCTCCTGGTTGCCGTGCATCTCGCCGACCACGACCTCCGGATCGAGCAGTTCCAGCAGCGCGGCGAAGTCGCCGTTGCGGGAGGCCGCGAGGAAGGCGGCGACGATCTCCCGCTTCGGCGATCGCGCGGCGTCGGAGGCGTCGGCCGCACCTTGCAGCCGGCGCCGGGCGCGGCTGGCGAGTTGCCGGGCCGCCGCCGGGGAACGGTCGATGATCCCGCCGATCTCACCGAACGACACCGCGAAGACGTCATGCAGGACGAACGCGAGCCGCTCGGCCGGAGTCAGCGTGTCCAGCACCACCATCAGCGCGACACCGACGGAGTCGGCCAGCAGCGCCTCCTCCTCCGGGCCGGCCTGGCCACTCCGGTGGGTGCCCGGGTCCGGAGGGACCGGTTCCGGCGGGAGCGCCCCGGCCGACTCCTCGCGCCGGTTGCGGCGTGCCTCAAGCATGTTCAGGCAGACGCGGGCGACGATCGTGGTCAGCCAGGCGGCCGGGTTCTCCAGCTCGCCGGTGTCGGAGCGACTGACCCGCAGCCAGGTCTCCTGCACCGCGTCCTCGGCCTCGCCGGATGAGCCGAGCATCCGGTAGGCCAGCGCGTGCAAGCGGTCCTGGTGCTCGGTGAATCGCTCACTCAGCCAATTCTGCTCGGCCATCTGTCACATTCCTCCGTTTCGCCGGTCATACCTATTGACCGGCGAACCCACACCGATGTGACGCCCCCGGGTGTCCGGCCTCAGTGGTTCACCTCTAGTACACACGGAGAAAAGACATGAAAGCGCACGTCAGCTCGATTCTGCTCGGCGTCAGGGACATGGACGCGGCCAAGCGGTTCTACACCGAGGGGCTCGGCTGGAAGATCAAGGACGACTACGGCATCTCGGTGTTCTTCGAATCGGACGGTGCCTCGCCCGTCGGCTTCTACGGTCGCGACGGCCTGGCCGACCAGGTGGGCACGAGCCCGGAAGGCAGCGGCTTCACTGGGCTGGTGCTGACCTACGTCGTCCGTAGCGAGAAGCGGGTCGACGAGATCATCGCAGAGGCTCAAAAGGCCGGCGCCACGATCCTCAAGCCGGCCGGCGCCCTGCCGTGGGGCGGGTACGGCGGCGTCTTCGCCGACCCGGACGGCTACATCTGGAGCCTCGGCTACAGCGGCCACGGCACGGACCAGCCGTACGCGGAGTAGGGAGCGGTAAGGCCACTGCCGACCGGCACGGAGAAGTGAGCTCGGCGTCGGCACGGGGATCGTGTCGACGCCGACGGCATAGTGAAGGACCGAAGATGTGGGATGGCGTCAGCGAGGACCTGGACGACGTCGTGGGCCCGGAATGGGCCGCCGCCATCCGTGCTCGGCTCGCCGTCGAGAGCGATGCCCGCAGCCGCCTGCTGCGGCGATTCGGCAACGAGCACGAGCGGTGCCGGCCGGAGCGGACGTCGGCCCATGACCTCGTTCGGCACGTGCTCGGCGCGGCCCCGCCGCCCCAGCCGACCGCGGAGGACTGGATCGACGCGCTGCGCATGATCAAACGCTCCCACGCGGACCTGGACACGATGGAGTGCCAGGTCATCACCCAGGCACGGGCGGCCGGTCTCACCTGGCGGCAGGTCGCGGCGGCACTGGGCCTCGACAGCGCTCGGGCCGCCCAGCACCGCCTCACCCACCTTGGTGGCCGCGAATAGCGGTCTCCGGATGGGCGTCAGAGCATGAGCTGGTCGATGGTGATCGGCAGTGTGCGGATGCGGCGGCCCGTGGCGTGGTGGACGGCGTTCGCGATGGCCGCCGCCAGGCCGACGAGCCCGACCTCGCCGACGCCCTTGGTGCCGATCGGGGTGGCCGGGTCGGGCTCCCCGACGAAGATCACGTCGATGTCGGGGATGTCGGCGTTGACCGGGATGAGGTAGTCGCCGAAGGTGGCGTTGGCGATGCGGCCGGTCTCCCGGTCGGTGGCCGTGTCCTCGAACATGGCCTGGCTGATGCCGCCGACGGTGCCGCCGACGATCTGGCTGGTGGCCGTCTTCTCGTTGAGTACGCGCCCGCCGTCGATGGCCGAGACCACCCGGGCCACACGCAGCAACCCCAGGTCGGGGTCGACGCGCACCTCGACGAACTTGGCCCCGAACGCGCCCGCGACCGCCATCCCCAGGTCCTCCGACCGTGGCGGGATGCTCCTGCCGTCGGCGCTGAGTTCCTCCACGCCGTGCCGGGCCAGGATGTCGCTGTAGGCCTCACCCTGTTCGGGAATGCCGACGCGGTGGACGCGGCCCTGGTCAACGGTGACGTCGTCGAGCTTCATCCCGCGCAGCGGCGAGTTCGCGTCGTCGCGGACCAGGTCGAGGACGTCCCCGACGAGCCGCCGGCAGGCGAGGTGCACGGCGTTGCCCAGCGCCCCGGTGAGCCCGGACCCGCCCGCTTGCGGTGAGTACGGCATGTCGGAGTCGCCGAGGTCGAACCGCACCCGCGACACGTCCAGGCCGAGCGACTCGGCCGCGAGCTGGGTCATCACCGTGTACGTGCCGGTCCCGATGTCGGTGGCCGCGCTGCGCACGAACGCCGATCCGTCCCGGTGCAGCGAGGCGCGGGCCTGGCACGGCACCTGGTACGCGGGGTAGGAGACGGCGGCCATGCCGTACCCGATCAGCCAGCGGCCTTCGCGCATCGAGCCCGGCTGCGGCGTGCGGCGCGACCAGCCGAACCGCTCGGCGCCCAGCCGGTAGCACTCGCGGAGCGCGTTGCTCGACCAGGGCAGGCCGGACTCCGGGTCGGCTTGGGCGAAGTTGCGCAGCCGCAGCTCCAGCGGGTCCATGCCGAGGGCGTGGGCGAGCTCGTCGACGGCCGACTCCAGGCCGAAGTTGCCCTGGCCCTCGGCGGGAGCCCGCATCGAACCCGGGCAGGGAATGTTGAGCCGGACCTGCCGGTCCCGGGTGCGTACATGGGAGCAGCCGTACGCGGTGGCCGCGCAGAGCGAGACCGGCTCGTAGTCGTCGTCCTCCATCGCCACCGGCGAGACGCCGTCGGCGTCGATCGCCATCAGGCGGCCGTCCCGGGTGGCGCCGAGTTTGAAGCGCATGACACTGTGCGGACGGTGCCCCACCGAGGTGAACATCTCCGGCCGGGTGAGCACGAGCTTCACCGGCCGGCCCACCTCGCGAGCGGCCAGCACGGTCAGGATGACGTGCGGCCACATCCGCAGTCCGGCGCCGAAGCCGCCGCCGACGTACGGGGCCAGGACCCGGATACCGCTCTCCGGAACCTTGAAGATCTTCGCCAGCGACGTGCGTACATTGTGCGGCCACTGCGTGGAGTCGTGCACGGTGAGCGAGTCGCCGTGCCAGATCGCGACCGTGGACATCAGTCCGAGCGGGTTGTTGGTGTTGTCCGGCGTGGTGTACGTGCCTTCGACCACCACGTCGGCCGCGGCGAACCCGGCGGCCACGTCGCCGCGGTCGGTGTCCAGGTTCCACGGATTGGCGGTGACCTCCGCGCGTGGGTCGTCGAGGTCCAGCAGCGCCTTGACCGTCTCGTACTCGACCCGCACCAGCGAGGCGGCGTGCCTGGCCCGCTCCGGGCTGTCGGCCACCACGATGGCGACGTGCTGGCCATGGTGCAGGATGCGGTCGTCCTGAATCGGGGCGGGCGGGGACGGTCCCAGCAGCGTCATCGGCCCGCGGTCGAGCCGCGGCGCGGTGAGGTGCGTGATGACGGTCAGCACGCCCGGCGCGGCCTCGGCCGCCGAGGTGTCGATGGCGCGGATCCGTCCGGCGGCGACGGTCGCGCGCACCAGGGCCGCGTGCGCCAGGCCGGGGTAGGCGACGTCATTGGGGTAGTTCGCGCTGCCTGTCACCTTCAGCGCCGCGTCCACGCGGTCGATACCCGCGCCGATGATCGCGGTCATGCTCGTGCTCCTGCGATGGTTTCGAGCGTGCGTACGAGGGTGCGCTTGGCCAGGTCCACCTTGAACGCCGTGCCCGGCAGCGTCCTGGCGCCTTCGAGGGCGGCGTCCGCGGCGGCGCGGAAGGTCTCCCGGGTCGCGGGCGCGTCCCGCAGGACACGTTCCGCCTCCCATGAACGCCACGGCAGGGTGCCGACCCCGCCCAGCGCGACCCTGGCCGAGGTGATCAGGCCGTCCTGGATCACCAGGGCCGCGCCGGCCGAGGTGAGCGCGAACTCGTAGGAGACCCGGTCGCGGACCTTCAGGTAGTGCGACCTCGCCCCCTCGGGCAGCAGCGGCACCTCGACGGCGGTGATCAGCTCGCCGTGGCGAAGCACGTTCTCGATGTGCGGGGTGTCGCCGGGCGGCCGGTAGAACTCGGTCAGCGGGATGCCGCGCGGGCCGTCCACCCCTTGGACGTGCACCACGGAGTCCAGCGCGACCAGCGGAACCGCGACGTCGGAGGCGTGCAGGGCGATGCAGTGGTCGCTGGTGCCCAGAATGGCGTGCATCCGGGCGAACCCCGTGATCGCGGCGCACCCCGAGCCCGGGTCACGCTTGTTGCACGCCTCGACGGCCGGATCGCGGAAGTAGCGGCACCGGGCCCGCTGGAGGAGGTTGCCGCCGATCGTGGCCAGGTTCCGTAGTTGCGTGGAGGCTCCGAGCAGAAGCGCCTCTCTGATGAACGGCAAGCGCTCGATCACGACGGGATCGGCGGCCAGTTCCTCCATGGTGGTGGTCGCGCCGACGCGGATGGCCGAGCCGGTGGAGGTGACGCCGCTCAGCGGCAGCCGGGTGACGTCGACCAGCCGGGCGGGCCGCAGCACGCCGTCCTTCATCAGGTCGAGCTGGGTGGTGCCGCCCGCCAGATAGGAGGTGTCCGGGTCGGCGCTGACCAGCGCCACGGCCTGCCCGGCGTCCACGGCCCGCACGTACTCGAAGGGACGCATCGCTCAGCCCTCTTCCGCCACGTCGCGAATCGCCTTGCGGATGTTCGGATAGGCGCCGCAGCGGCACAGGTTGCCGCTCATGAACTCGCGGATCTCCTCCTCCGATCCGGCCCGGCCTTCGGCCAGCAGCGCCACGGCCGACATGATCTGCCCCGGCGTGCAGTAGCCGCACTGGAAGGCGTCGTGCCGGGCGAAGGCCGCCTGAACCGGGTGCGGCGTGCCTTCCTCGGAGAGCGCTTCGATGGTGGTGACCTCGCGCTCCTCGCACTGGGCGGCGAGCGTCAGGCACGCCACCACCCGCCTGCCGTCGAGAAGCACCGTGCACGCCCCGCAGGCGCCCTGGTCGCACCCCTTCTTCGCGCCGGTCAGGCCCAGGTGGTCACGCAAGGCGTCCAGCAGGGTGACCCGGGCATCGAGGCGCAGCGGGTGAGCGGAGCCGTTGACGTTGAGCGTGACCTCCACTGACTGCTCCTGAAGGCGTGTGCTTGCGGCCGTGTTCATCGCGCCTCGCTTCTGAGTTCTGGATCGGGGTCAGACCTCCCATCGAAATCGACAAAAGCCGCAAGTATCCACCAAGCGCTGTGCTGGGAGTGGAAAAGATCTCCGGCCGTGCGTCAACGCCCGCGCGGCACGTCTTTGCCCGGACAGCTCTCGAAGCCGTCGTACCGCGGCCGGTCGTCGGCGGTGAGGCGGTCGAAGATCCTTCCCGCGAGGCCGGCGACGGTCAGCGCGCAGGTCAGGACGCTCGCGCCGAGGAGGAGGCCGAGTGCTTGAGCGATCGCGGGCCACGCGAGGCAACCCTGGACCAACACCGCGGCGGTGATCGCGAACGCGAAGGCCTGGACGAGCCGACGCTTGACGATGCGGAGAAGTGGCCGGCGTCGACCCGGACGGGCGTCGGCGATGACGAAGTTCTCGATGAGCAACAGGTCGAGATCAGGTGCCGGGGGGCTCATAAGTCGCTTTGGCTCCTACATCAGGTAAGGCCTATCGCCTTACAAACTGTAGGGTAGATTGTATGGCATGCGGTCGTACCCTCATGGGCCGCATGAACATCCAGCACCGATCCAACGCAACACAGGAGGTTGCATGCACAACGCACACACCGGTAATCGCGATCCTGCCGACGCGGTGGGATTCGTCGAGACCCTGGGGGTCCTCGCGAGGGGGATGGCGGCAGCCTGCGGGGGCCTGCTCGTCATCTCGCTCGCGGGGCTCTCCTCCAACCCCGCCTCTCTCCAGATCTTGATGACCGTGCTCATGGGCCTTCTGCTCGTTCTCGTCATCACGACCGTGGAGGGGGGCTTCACGAATCACCGCGCAGGCAGGCGGGCACCCCGATTCGACTCGGGTCCGCTCTGCGACCGCAGGTAGAGGGGGACAGCTATGCCGCAGTCTCAGCCCAGAAAGGTGACGGTGAACCTCGACGCCGGCCTCCACAAGGACGCCACGGAGATGTTGGAGCCGCTCGGACACGACTCGATGTCGGCCCTGATCTCAACCGCGCTGGAGGAGTACATCGTCGCCCACTCCATGCGCCTTCACAGCCAGTGGAGGGAGGCCAACGGCCTCAACACCTCGGAGGCGCTCGCCACCGAGGAGTCGCTGATCACGGAGGTGGTCCATTCGTGATCAAAAACCCACCCATGCGACCAAGGTCGCCTAGTCAGGAAGGGGTCTGGCAATGTCGCAGATCCACTTTGGTGACGTCGTCGACATCAAGATGGCCGACGGCAGCACCATCAAGGGCCTCGTCGTGGGGTCCAACAACACGATCCGCGAGGGCCACAAGGTCCCCTGCGCCTACGTCGTGGAAGGCAACCCCAACGGCGCTGTCCCCCTCTTCACGGAGGTGATTCCCGGCGTGGGTGTCGCGTTGCTCGACACTCTTTTCACGCCCCTGCGCGACCGCCTGACGCGTGAGGGGCACAAGATCGACGAATCCAGGCACGAGGACGTGGGACGGCGGATCCGCTACCAGTTCGGCGGGTAGCGGCCATTTTCAGGACGGCGGGTGCGCCTAACACCCGCCGTCCCCATGTCTTCAAGATAGTTCAAAAGCTTTGTCACCGGCCGCCGATGAAGAACCGGGCGGGAATGAACAGCTCGTGCCCGCTGTCGAAAAGCACCCGCACCCCGGCGGTCGTCCACTCGGTCGTCTTCACACCAGCGGACGTTTCGATGTCCACCCGATGGCCGTAGGAAAGGCTGGGATCCCGGCCGACGACGATCTGGTGTGACTCCCCGAGCAGGGCACTCCGGCGAACCAGCGCCAGCACATGCTTGGAATCGTCGGTGTACGCCACCGTGGCCGGCTGATCGCCGCGATATACCACCTCGGACCTCGGCCACCGCGCCGCGACCGACAGCGCCACACCCAGCGCGATGCCGAGAACGACCAGCCCGAGGCCCTTGGCGATGGGTGTCATGTACGGCCTCCGCGATGGTCGACTACAGGGTTCGTCGCTCCCGCACGATAGATGGTTCGCCAGTGCCAGGGGGCCGGCGCCGGGCAGCACCGGCCCCCTGGGGACGGCCCGAGCCGGGCCGTTCCGGGCGTTCGCCGTCGAGGATCGGCGGTTGCCCCTGATCAGGTGGGCATCGTCCAGGACTGGTTGGCGCCCGAGTGGCAGGTCCAGATCTGCAGGCGGGTGCCGTCGGTGGAGCTGTTGCCCGTGACGTCGAGGCACTTGGCCGCGTACTGGTTGGTCAGGTGGCCGCCGGCCGGGTCATAGGTCCATTTCTGGCTGGCGCCGGAGTGACAGTCCCACAGGTGGGTGACGGTGCCGTCGGCGGTACTCGGGCCGTTGACGTCCAGGCACTTGCCCAGGGCGCGGAGGGTGCCGTCGGTGGCGCGGGTCCACGACTGGGCGGAGGTTCCGTCGCAGGTGTTGAGCTGGACGGGTGTGCCGTTGGCCGTGCCGCCGCCGGCGACGTCCACGCACTTGCCGGCCAGGCCCGTGATGGGGCCGGTGGGAGTGGGTGTGCTGACGTTGTTCTGCCAGGTGAAGGTGGCGGTGGTCCGGGCGGGCAGCGTGTAGACGAAGGACTGGCTGCTCCAGTTCACCCGGATGGACTGGGCGGACGTGCCGGCGTTGTGGGCGATCAGGGCTTTCGTCCCGTCGGTGTTGCGCCAGGCGATGTTCTGGACGGCGCCGTTGTTGGAGTCGATGCGGACGGCGCCGGGCCGTACGAACTTGGTCAGATGTCCGGTCGTGTAGTACTCGATCGTGTTGTCGACCTGGCCCGCGCGGGGGCCGCCCTCCTGCACGGTGATCAGGCCGGTGCAGGTGCCGCAGCCGCCGTTGTGCGGGCCCATGAACTGGTTGAGCGCCAGGCTCCACTTGACGATCGAGCTGGACCAGTTGCGCCCGTGTTCGATGATGTCGCCCAGGTCCTCGTTGTGCTGGTTCGAGACCCAGGTGCCGCCGGAGTGCTCGGTGCTGAACTGCCTGACCGACGGATAGGTGTTGTGCACGCTCGTGCCGGTCGACGGGCTGCCGAAGTAGTCGTGCCAGGCGATGCCGCCGAACAGCGGGTCGTTGCGCACCCCCGCGTCGGCGAGGATTCCGGAGCCGAAGCTCGCGTAGTCGCCGTAGTTCCAGTCGTGGACGAGCACCTTCGTGGTGATGCCGGCCGCCCGGAACGCCGGATAGAGATGGTTCTTCGTGAACTCGACGAGCCCGGACGGCGTCCAGTCCATGCCCGGGTAGTTCATGGCCGTCGGATTGGACGCCTGACAGCAGTGCGGCTCGTTCTGCACCGAGACGTAATTCATCGGCACGCCCGCCGCCTGGTACGCCTGGACGTACTTGACCAGGTACTGGGCGTACATCGGGTAGTACTCCCACTTGAGCCAGCCCATGTGGTCCATCCGGCCGTTGTCCTTCATCCAGCCGGGGGCGCTCCAGGGGACGCCTTTGACGCGCAACGCCGGGTTGAGCTGCCTGGCCTGCTGGGTGAGCAGGCGGACGTTCGTGTCGTATCCGTTGGTGTTGAAGTCGTTGAGGTCGCAGCACGTGTCGTCGAGGGAGACCATGCCGGGCCTGGACAGGTCGGAGGCGCCGATCGGGTTGCGGACGAACGACAGGCCGATGCCGTTCGCCGGGCTGAACAGCCTGCTCATCACGGCGTCGCGGGTGGCGGCGCTGATCGGTCCGCCGCGCAGCAGGTAGGCGGTGGTGTCCGTGATCGACGCACCGCCGCCCTCGAAGGTCTGATAGGTGACCCCTTCGTTGACGTTGATCGTCTGGTTCGCGGTTCCGCCGGGCGGGCCGAAGTTGACGGACGCCTGCTGCTGAAGTCCTCGGGTGACGGTACGGCCGCCGCCGTCCGAGGTCGTCGTGAGGTACACGGAGACGGTTTCGCCCGCTGCTTGGGCGGCGGTGGCGGTGACGGACGTGGCGGTGACGATCGCAGCGACGACAAGGAGGCGTAAAGCGGGGCGGGGCATGGACGGGACTCCCTTGCTCGGACACGGTCTCGCCCGCCGGGGGCGTGAAGCCACCGGCGCGGGGGGTGGGCGGCCAGACCCCGCCACGCCCTGGGTGGACGTGAACGGTCCTCGAAGGTCATGCGCAAACCGAGCG
Source organism: Nonomuraea endophytica (assembly GCF_014203235.1). GTDB lineage: Bacteria > Actinomycetota > Actinomycetes > Streptosporangiales > Streptosporangiaceae > Nonomuraea > Nonomuraea endophytica. The sequence continues at coordinate 104,804 of NZ_JACHIN010000020.1, forward strand.
AAACACTGCCGCCATACTCGTGTCAATCGGCACAGTCGGCTTTTCTCAATACTTAAGAAAAGGATTGGCCGAACTCCGCCCACGCACCGATTGACATGACCGGCCCGGGCGTGGTTCGTTCACGGTGCCGTCGTCGTGGGCCGGGCAGCCCGGGGCGCCGGGTCATCCTCGGCTGATGTCCGGCTGGACCGGGCATCCGGACCATTTCGAGGCCCGTCAGCCCCTGGCGTGACGGGGGTCTGTGCGCCGCACCACGCCGCGTTCCTCGCCTGACCGCCGAACGCGGGCCCCGGCCAAGGGAGATCCGTGATGCGCCTTCTCGGCAGAGCCCCGAAGACCCGCCTGTTCGTGGCCGCTGCTGTCGTCGCCGCCGCCGTACTGACGAACGCGTCGGTCGCGACGGCCGACCACCTGCCGTACCACGATCCGGCGCTGTCCGTCGCGGACCGCGTGGACGATCTGCTCGCCCGGATGACGCTGGATGAGAAGATCGGCCAGATGACCCAGGCGGAACGGGCCGCGGTCAGCAACGCCGACATCACGAGCAATAGTCTCGGCTCGCTGCTATCCGGCGGAGGGTCGGCGCCGTCGCCCAACAACGCGACGTCCTGGGCGAACATGTACGACGGGTACCAGAACGCCGCACTGGCCAACCGGCTGGGCATTCCGCTGATCTACGGCGCCGACGCCGTCCACGGCCACAACAACGTGGCCGGCGCGACGATCTTCCCGCACAACATCGGTCTCGGCGCCGCCCGCAACCCCTCCCTGATCGGGCAGATCGCCCAGGCCACCGCGCGAGAGGTCGCCGGAACCGGCGTCGACTGGGACTTCGCGCCCTGCCTGTGCGTCGCGCGCAACGACCGCTGGGGACGCACCTACGAGTCGTTCGGCGAGAAACCCGAGATCGCCACGTCGTACGCGGCGCCGTACACCACCGGTCTGCAGGGCGCCACGCTGGGCACGCCGGCGTCGGTGCTCGCGACCGCCAAGCACTACATCGGCGACGGCGGCACCACCAACGGCACCGACCAGGGCAACACCCAGGTGTCGGAGGCCGACCTGCGGGCGATCCACCTGCCTCCGTTCGTCGAGTCGATACGCGCCGGCGTCGGCTCGGTCATGATCACTTACAGCAGCTGGAACGGCGTCAAATCCCACGGCCACCAATACCTGATCACGACCCTGCTCAAGGGCGAGCTCGGCTTCACCGGCTTGGTCGTCTCCGACTGGAACGGCATCGACCAGATCGACGGAGCCACGGGCTTCACAGCCGCAGAGGTACGGCAGGCGGTCAACGCCGGCATCGACATGGTGATGGTGCCGCACGAGTGGCGTGCCTTCATCTCGATGCTCCGCGCCGAGGTGCAGGCGGGACGTGTCCCCATGAGTCGTATCGACGACGCCAACCGCCGCATTCTGACCAAGAAGGTCGAACTCGGCTTGTTCGAACGGCCGCTGACGGACCGGTCCCTGACTCCGACGGTCGGCAGCGCGGCACACCGCACGCTCGCCCGGCAGGCGGTACGCGAATCACAGGTGTTGCTCAAGAACGCGGGCAACATCCTGCCGCTGGCGAAGAACAACAACCGCATCTTCGTGGCGGGCAAGAACGCCGACAACATCGGGCACCAGAGCGGCGGCTGGACGATCTCCTGGCAGGGCGGCAGCGGGGCGACCACCCCGGGCACGACGATCCTGCAGGGCATCCGCAACGCCGTCGGGGCCTCGACGACCGTCACCTACAACGCCACCGGCTCCGGCATCAACAACACCTACCAGGCGGCCATCGCCGTGGTGGGGGAGACGCCGTACGCCGAAGGCGCGGGCGACCGGCCGTCCGGCATGGGGCTGGACGCCGCCGACCTGCAGGTCGTCTCGACGCTGCGGGCCGCGGGAGTGCCGGTGATCGTCGTCCTCATCTCCGGCCGTCCGCTCGACATCGCGACGCAGCTGCCCAACTGGAACGCGCTCCTGGCGGCCTGGCTACCGGGTACCGAAGGCGCCGGCGTCGCCGACGTGCTCTTCGGCGACCACAACCCCACCGGCAAGCTGCCGTCGACCTGGATGCAGAACGCCGGCCAGCAACCGATCAACGACGGCGACGGCAAGCCCGCGCTGTTCCCGTACGGCTTCGGCCTGGCGTACGGCGGCACGGTCGAGCGCGACCCCTACCAGGTGGTGCAGGCCGAGTCCTACGCCTCGCAGTCCGGTACCCAGCTTGAGACGACCACCGACACCGGCGGCGGCCAGAACGTCGGCTTCATCGCCCCCGGTGACTGGCTGGCTTATCCCGGCATGCAGTTCGGCGCCACCTCACCGGCGTCGATCACCGCCCGGATCGCCTCGGGAGCGTCCACATCCGGAACCGTCCAGTTCCGCACCGGAAGCACCACGGGCCCGGTCTTCGCCAGCGTGCCCGTCACCTCCACCGGAGGCTGGCAGACCTGGACCAGCGTCACCGCGAACGTGACCGGCTCGGTGACCGGGCTGCAGAACGTCTACGTGACGTTCACCAGCTCTGGCGCCGGCGATCTGGTCAACGTCAACTGGTGGCAGGCCAACCGCTCCGGCGGCGGAAGCGCGTACCAGACACGGCAGGCCGAGTCCTACGCCTCGCAGTCCGGCACCCAGCTCGAGACGACCACCGACACCGGCGGCGGCCAGAACGTCGGCTGGATCACCACCGGCGACTGGCTCGCCTACACCAACGTCGACTTCGGCACCCCGGCCGCGGTCTCGGTGACCTCCCGCGTCGCCTCGGGCGCGAGCACGGGCGGCACCATCCAGTACCGCCTCGGAAGCACCACGGGCCCGGTCATCGCCAGCGTGCCCATCTCGCCTACAGGAGGCTGGCAGACCTGGACGAGCATCACGACGAACCTGACCGGCTCCGCCCCCGGCGTGCAAACCGTCTACCTGACCTTCACCGCGTCCGGCGCCGGAGACTTCCTCAACCTCAACTGGTTCCGGTTCAACCGCTGACCTTTGGGGAGCTCACGGCCACATGAGGCTCGCAGGGCGCTGTCGTGGGCGCAGCGTCGACTCCACGGTGCGGCTCAGCAGGAACTGCCGAGCACCCGCCCGTCGAGCATCGAGGCCATCCGGCAGGAGAAGGTCTGCGGTGGGGACATCACTCCGGACAGCAGGGTGATGGTGGCGGGCCCGTATCCCGACGGGCCGGTGCATCCGCTCGCCATGATGTTCATGGTGCTGGCCAGCGGGTTGAAGTAGTAGATGCCCGAGTCGCACACGTAGGCCCGATCGGCGGGCGGCGGTGTGGGTGCTCCCGCCGAGATCGTGGCGACGGCGATGGCCGCGATCAGCGTCTTCATGGCGACGCCTCCGGCCGGCAACCGTCGGCTCCGAGGAAGCCGTTCCAGGAGAAGGCGGTTTGGCAGCGGTAGGTGCCCGCGTCCTGGCCGAACCGGAGCACGACGATGACGTCGGCACCACCCCAGCCGTCGCAGGGGTTGGCCGAGATGTGCCCCTGGGTGACCCTGCCGCTGAAGCAGGTGTGGGTGCCCACGGCGTGGGCGGTTCCGGCGAAGAGCGGCGAGGCGGCGAGGGCCGCCGCGGCCAGGGCGGCGACGGCGGCGCGCCGGATGAGTGGCACGATGTTCCCTCCTGGGCGTGCTGCGGTTTTCGTCCCACGCTAGGAAGACCGCCCCACGCCGCCCAGAGGCAGACGTCACCGGTTGGCATGGATATTTCCCCGCCAACCTGTCATGTCATCACATCTCATGAATTCGCCCGGTCGTCACCGGCATGATCGGCGAATACCATCACGCCGCATGACCGCAGCTCAGCCCACGAGACTCACACCGTGAAAGGCAGCGATGAACCAAGGCACCCGCGGCGAGCTCATCAGCGGGCTGGCCGAGGCGATCAGGTCCGTCACGACCGCGCACCCATCGCGGGTCGCCATCGACGGGCCGCCCGCCGCAGGCAAGACCACGCTGGCCGACGAACTCGCCGTCGTCCTGCGCGCGCGGGAGCGCGACGTCATCCGCGCGACCATCGACGACTTCCTCGTCCCCCGTGCACAGCGCTACCGACGCGGGAAGTACTCGGCCGAAGGCTGCTACTTCGACGCCCACGACCACCCCGCGCTGTGCCGGGTCCTGCTCGATCCGCTGGGGCCGGGCGGAGACCGGAGGTTCCGGCACACGGTCTACGACGCGGACACCGACACCCCGCCGGCCACGACCGCCCCCGAAGACGCCGTGCTGCTCTTCGACGGCGTCTTCCTCCTGCGCCCGGAACTCATCGACCGGTGGGACCTGAGCATCTTCGTGTCCGTCCCGTTCGAGCAGACGGTAGATCGCGCCCGGGACCGAAACGCGGCGCTGGCCGGATCCAGCGCCGACACCGCCGACATCGAACGGTCCTGGCGCGACCGCTACATCCCCGCGCAGCAGCTCTACTTCGCCACAGCCCGCCCAGCCGACCACGCCGACGTCATCGTGTACAACGACCAGCTCCAACGGCCGGCCTGGGAAGTCCGGCCACCCTCATCTGACACTCGCTCGGACCGCAGCGGGTCCAACCGGGGCACTAGTTGAAACAGTCCTGCTTGTTGAGCGCGATGCCGTACTCGGTGACCTTGCCGCGCGTGACGCCGAAGGAGTAGTAGGCCTTCTTGTTGCCGGGGACCGTGGTCACGTAAAAGCCGTGGGCGTCCTTCTTGACGCGCGGGTAGGCGGCTTTCACCTGCTTGGCCGTGGAGCCGATCTTGATGCCTTCGGGGGTTTTCATGCCCTTAGCGGCGAAGATGGCGGCCAGTCCCACCTTCGGGGAAATGTAGATGCCGACCGAGTCCTTGGGGGTCGGGAAACTCTTCAGGTCCCAGCCGGAGCAGCCGCTGCCGCCCGGCATCTTCTTGACGACGGCACCCGTGGCTTTGGCCTGCTTGACGGTCAGGCCGAGCTTGACGGCGCCATAACCATAGGGGCCCAGGGTCGGCTTCGTCTGGGCGGCCGCCGCGGTGGCGCCGGAGACCAGCAGCGAACCGGCAAGGAGCGAGGTTCCGATCATCATCTTCATCATGTTCTGCTTTGACTGCGGAACACCGGTAAAGGTTCTGACATCCTCGATCCGAGATCCACATCGGCCTGACCCAGCACCAACTGCGTCTGACTCACGAGGTCGTCCACGCTGGTCAGACGTCAGTGGCGGGTACGTTCCCACGGGGCCTGGGCCCAGGTGGTGGAAAGAGCCCCACCATGCGAGAGGTCACTCGGTGGGGCACGTCACAAAGCCGGTCTGTCACATGGTTCATGCCGTCGGCGTCTCTTGGTCGTCAGGGGGCCGAGCGCCTCCTCCGAACGAAGGAGCCGAGCGTGCCCGAACTGCGCCAACGCCTGTCCGAACTCCAAGCGTCCGCCACCACGGCCGACCGCGTCCGCGCCGCGCTGCACGAATGCCTGCCGGCCGGCGAGAGCTCGATCAACGCCGTCGCCGGCCAGCTCATGCTCAGCCCGCGCACGCTCCAGCGGCAACTACAGGCGGAGAACACCAGCTACCAGGCCGTCCTCAGCGACACCAGGGAAAATCTCGCCGCGGCTACCTGACCGACCGGTCCCTGACCACCTCCCAGGTCGCCTACCTCCTCGCCTACGACGACACCAACTCCTTCTACCGCGCCTTCCGCCGCTGGACCGGCCTCACCCCGAAGCCGTCCGCCTCGCCCACGCATGATCACCCATACCGCGTTGATGCCACCCGTGTTTCCATGCGCGACTTCGGTGGCCGGGGGAACAAAAGATTTATGAAGCCGAGTCGCTTGCCGCGCAAGCCGTACGAGAAAGAGCTCTTCAGGTTGCAGGGAGAGCTCGTGAAGCTGCAGGAATGGGTGCGCGTGTCAGGGCAGCGCGTGGTGGTGATCTTCGAGGGGCGTGACGCGGCGGGCAAGGGAAGCACGATCAAGCGGGTCGCCGAATACCTGAACCCGCGGGTCGCCAGGATCGTCGCGCTGCCGGCGCCGACCGAGCGTGAGCGGTCGCAGTGGTATTTCCAGCGGTACGTGGATCATCTGCCCGCCAAGGGGGAGATCGTGTTGTTCGACCGGAGCTGGTACAACCGGGCGGGCGTCGAGCGCGTGATGGGGTTCTGCACCCACGAGGAATACACGCGTTTCCTGCACCAGTGCCCGATCTTCGAGCGGTTGCTGGTGGAGGACGGGATCATGCTGCGCAAGTACTGGTTCTCGGTGAGCGACGAGGAGCAGGAGCGGCGGTTCCGCTCGCGGCTGGAGGACCCGATGCGGCGATGGAAGCTGTCGCCGATGGACCTGGAGTCGATCGTGCGCTGGGAGGACTACTCGCGGGCCAAGGACGAGATGCTGGTGCACACCGACATCCCCGAGGCGCCCTGGTACGACGTGGAGAGCCAGGACAAACGGCGGGCCAGGATCAACATGATCGCGCACCTGCTGTCCACGATCCCCTACGAGAAGGTACGGCGAGCCAAGCTCAAGATCCCGCAACGGCCCGCCCCGACCGGCTACCAGCGCCCACCCCGGAGATCGGAGACCACCGTGCCCGACGTGTCCACGATCCTGGGCTAGACGCACCGATCATGGAGCCAGGCACGGGGGACCGAGTCTGAGTGGTCTACCGGCCGGTGGCGAGCGCGCTGGTCTCCGCCGCGCGCTCGTCCGAAGGCCGGAGCTTTCCCCCGTAGAGCACGGCCAGGCAGAGCGCCCAGAGGCTCCAGGCGAGGTAGCCGACGAAGTTGGCCAGGTCGGCGCCGGCCAGACCGAGGGGGACCAGTACCCCGGCCGCGATCGCCGCCGCGGAGGCGACGCCCAGCACGGCGAACCAGCGCGGGACTCGGGGCAGGGCGGCCAGGACCAGCACGGTCCAGGCGGAGGTGAGCAGGTAGCCCAGGGTTTCGCCGATGCCGGTGCCCAGGTAGCCGTGCAGCGCGGTGAAGACGGTCTGCGCGCTCTGCGGATCGGGCGCGTGTGCCAGTGCGGGCACGGCGAACGGCCAGCGCAGCAGCCCCAGCATCTGGACGAGGCCGGCCAGCACCCCGACGTGGACGGACAGCGTGGCCGCGGGCCCGGGAGGCAGGCGGCGGCCGAGCAGGACGGCGGCCGGGACGAGCGCCGCCGCCGCCAGGGCGAGCACCAGGAACCAGGCGGAGATCGCGGCCTGGCCGGCGGTGAAGGCAGCCAGGATCGCGGCGGGCGGCTCGTCGAGCACGCCCGGGTAGTCGAAGGTGATGGCGAGCCCGACAAACGCCAGGTTGGCGGCGAGCACGCTGACGATCATGGTCCATCTCATGAGAGCCCCTAACTCTGAACGATGTTTAGCATTAAACACCGTTTAGAGTTGTCTTGTGAAGACCGGACCGCGACGATCTGTGAACCCCGAGGCCATGCTGGACGCTGCCCTGGACCTCCTCGACACGGGAGGCCTGACCATGCGGGCACTCGCCTCCCGGCTCGGCCTGACCCCCGGCGCCCTGTACACCTACTTCCCCGACCGCGCCGCGATCGTGAGCGCGCTGGCCGACCGGCTCCTCGGCCAGGCCGACCTCACCCTGCTGCAGAACGGCCCGGGCACCCCGGACGAGCGCATCATCGCCTTCTCCCTGAACCTGCGCGAGGTCCTGATGCGCCACCCCGCGGCGATGCCCGCGATCCTGGGCGCCGCCTTCACCGGGCCGGTGGCGTTGCGGGTCGGCGAGAGCCTGTACGAAGCCCTGCCGGACCCCCGCGCCGCTTACACCGTCATGGTGTACGTGCTGGGCGCGATCGCGCTGGAGGCGGCCGAGGCCGGAAGCACTCCCGAGCCGGAGGCCGAGCGCATCGCCGCCCGCCGGGCCGCGTTCACCGTCGACCCCGAGGCGTTCCCGCACACCCATGCCGCGGCCGACACCATCGCCGCCTACATCTCGACCGAGCAGTTCCGCTGGGGCCTGGAGCGAGTCCTGTCGGCGCTCTAAGACTGCTTGAGGACGACCCTCCGAAGGCAGGCTAGCCGGGCGTCTGCGCCAGCGCCGCCTCCACCCGCGCCTCCGCCCACGGCCACATCAGGTAGCCGCGCTTGACCGCCAGCACCTGCACGTTGGCCGTCCACGACTGGATGCCGGGAATGGAGGCGAGGGTCCGCGAGGTGAAGTGGTGGATGTCGGCCGTGGTCGGCATGATCACCTCGCACATCAGCGACGCCTGCCCCAGCGTCGCCGTGATGAGCCGGACCCCGCGCTCGGCGTTGAGCCGTTCGGCGACGCTGTCCAGCATGGCCGGCTCGACCGACAGCCAGAAGAGGATCTCCGCCTCGAAACCCAGCGCCGCCGCCGGGATGAAGGTCGCCACGGTCGCGCAGCCCCGTTCGAGCATCGCCTCCAGCCGCCGCCTGGCCGTGCTCTCGCTGATGCCGAGGCCGTCGGCGACGGACTGGAAGCTGGCCCGGCCGTCGACGCGGGTGGCCGCGAGGATGCCGCGGTCGACCTCGTCGAGGTGGCCGGGCTCGCACGACTGCGGTTTCGGCGGTACGGCCAGCGTCTTGTCGGCCTGGTCCAGCAGCTGCAGGCTCCAGTCGTAGGTCACCTTGTAGGTGTGCAGGACCAGGTCGGCGCTGCTGTTGAGGGTGCCGGGGATGTGGTGGACGTAGTCGACGAGCATGGAGTACAGGTCGCGGGCCTTGGGCGCGACGAGCTCGAAGACGATGTCGTGGGCGCCGGTGACGATGGCGACGAACCGGATGTCGGGGTTGCGCGCCAGCAGACCCGCCACCTGGAGCTGGCTGCCGGGGGCACAGCTGACGCGCACCATGAAGACGTGCACCGGGCCCTCGTGCTCCAGGTTCGGCAGCACCGCCACGCGTACGGCCCCGGAGGCGAACAACTGCTGGGCACGCCGGGCCACCGTGGTGGTCGAGGTGCCGATCACCTGCGCGATGTCGGTCCAGCTGGCTCTGCCGTTCACGTGCAGTGCCGCGAGGATCCTGCGGTCGAGCTCGTCGAGATCATTCATCGGAGGCATCATCGCGCGTTCACCGCCCCGCGGACACCTTCTCGCTGAGACGAGTTCACCGGGCGCCGAGCGCCTTGTCCAGGAACGCGCGGACGGTCGCCTCCCACAGCTCGGCCTCCTCGACCTGGGGCGAGTGCCCGGAGTGCTCGAAGACGCGCAGCTCGGCGCCGGGTATCAGCGCGGCGATGGCCTCGCTGCACGAGACGGGGGTGATCCAGTCGTGGCGGCCCACGGTGACGAGGGCGGGCGCGGTGATGCCCGGCAGCAGGTGCTTGATGTCGTAGTTCGGCTGGTTGTGGGCGAAGGCGTAGTTGTGCGTGCGGTAGTGGTACGGCGTGGCCTCGGCCCGCGCGCGCACGGCCGCCGGGTCGTAGTCGTGGTCGTACAGCGGCAGGATCTCCAGCCAGCACTCGCGCAGGTCGGCGTCGTCGCGCACGGTGCCCGTCATGATCCGGTCGAGCTTTGCCCGGTCGATGCTGACCCGCGCGGAGGCGGCGGCGTTGCGGGTGGCGAGCTCCTGGTTGGCGTTGTCGGCCGAGGTGTCGCGCAGCACCATGGCGCTGACGCGCGAGGGGTGCCTGGCCGCGTACTCCATCGCGATGAACCCGCCGTAGGAGCCGCCCGCGATCACGATCTGCTCCGCGCCCGCCCACTCGCGCAGCGCCTCGACGTCGGCGACCCACTGTTCATGTGTGTACGGCCCGGCCTCGCCGCTGGCCCCCGAGCCGCGGGCGTCGAAGACCACGACCCGGTAGGCGTCGGCCAGCCGGCCGAAGCTGGAGCGCGGCTCGGCCAGCGAGCCGAGTCCGGGCGCGCCGTGGTGCGCGATGATCGTGTGCTCCCCTTCCCCGAGCACCTCGACGTTGAGCGGGTTGCCGTTGATCTCGACGAACACGTGACTCCTTCAGATGACGACGTCGGACAGCTCGCGCGGGTACGAGGTGAGGCGGCGCGGCACGCCCTCGGTGACCAGCACGGTGTCCGAGATGCGGTACCCGGCGTGCCCCGGCACGTAGACCCCGGGCTCGCTGGACAGGATCATGCCGGGGGCCAGTACGGTCGGGTCGCCGTCCTCCAGCCAGGGCGGCTCGTGGAAGCCGAGGCCGATGCCGTGGCCCTGGCGGTGCCTGAGGTACTCGCCCAGCCCGGCGTCCCTGATCACCGACAGGCAGCGGTCGTTGGCCTCCGCGCAGGTGCCGCCCGCGAGCAGCGCCCGGGTGCCGACCTCCTGGGCCTCGCGGACGGTCTCGTAGTAGAGGATCTGCTCGGCGGTGGGCTCGCCGATCACGAAGGTGCGCTCGCTCTCGACGAACCGGCCGCCGACGGCGCAGCCGAGCGAGAGCATGAAGGTCTCGCCGCGGCGCAGCCGCTCGCCGCCGGGCAGACGGTGGGGCTGGGCGGAGTTGGGGCCGCCGTAGACGAGGCCGCCGGTGAGCATGGGCACGACGACGACGTCGGTGTGCTCGGCGTACATGAGGCGGGAGCCGTACCCGATGACGTGGGTTGCCAGTTCGGTCTCCGCGGGCAGCTCTCCGCCGGCGGCCAGGGCCTCGCGCACCAGCTCCACGCCTGCCGCGATCATCGCGTCGGCGATCCTGGCGGCCTCCTCGTGCAGCACGACCTCCTCGGGCAGCTTGCGCTGCCGTACGGGACCGAGCACGTCGGCGGACCGCCAGCGGGTGCCGGGGAAGGCCCGCGCGAGCGCGTCGGCGCGGCCGACGCTCGTGGAGGGCGCGTACGCGGCCGCGCCGGGCGCGGGCACCTGAGCGGCCAGCACCTCGAACGGCGAGCGCACGCCGGGAAACTCCGGGTAGACCGCGATCTCGGCGTGCGCTCCCTGGTCGGCCGCGTACTCCCGCTCCAGGTCGGGCACCAGCAGCACCGCGGGGCCGTCGAGCGGCAGCCAGCAGGCGACGGGCCGTTCGTTCGGGAAGTGCGTGAACCCCGTCAGGTAGGCGACGTCGAGCGGGTCGTCGAGCAGCAGGGCGTCCAGGCCCAGGTCGTACATGGCGGTCCTGACCCGCTCGCGCGCCGTGTCGTAGAAGGAGACGGGCAGGCGCTGGGAGAAGCTCATGAGGCGCTCCGGTGGTTGCGCGCGTCGTTGTAGGCCACCGACAGCAGCGTGGTGGACAGGACGAGCAGAAGGATGGCGAGAGAGGGGAAGAGCGTGGTCCACCACGCGGAGGCCAGCGCGCCCGACTGCTGCGCCTTGTGCAGGATGGTCCCCCAGGACCAGCTGTTCGGGTCGCCCAGGCCGAGGAAGGAGAGCCCGGCCTCGGCGAGCACCGCCCGCGAGGTGGTCAGCACCACGGAGACGCCGACCACGGGGACGACCCCGGGCACCAGGTGCTTGCGCACGATCCAGAACGCCGACCCGCCGATCACCTTGGCCGCCGAGACGAACGGCATGGGCACGATCGCCATCGCCGACGAGCGCACCACGCGGGCCACCTCCGGCCAGCTGAACAGCGCGATCACCACGACCAGCGTACGCACGCTGGGCCCGGCCAGCGCCGCCACCAGGATCATCAGCGGCAGCACGGGCAGCGACAGCGACAGGTCGACCAGCACGCCGAGCGGGGTGTCGAGGCGGCGGAAGTAGGCGGCGCAGATGCCGACCACCAGGCCGATCACGATGGCCAGCACGGAGGCGCTGAGGCCGACCGCCATGCTCACCCTGGTGCCCCAGATGACCTGGGCGAAGACGTCCTGGCCGATGTCGTCGGTGCCGAACCAGTGCTCGGCGGAGGGCGGCTGGAAGGTGTCCTCGCCGTACCCCTCGGGGAAGGGCGCGATGAGCGGCGCGCACAGCGCGATGACCGCCAGCGCGAGCAGGATCGCGGCGCTGGCCAGGCCGAGCGGGTTGCGCCGGAACGCGGTCCAGGTCCGCTGGCGGGGAGTGAGGTCGGTGACGACGGCCGTCATGAGGTGCGCACCCGGGGGTCGAGGATTCCGTAGGCCACGTCGGTCAGCAGGTTCGCGGCCACCACGGCCGCCGCCAGCAGCACGAACGCGCCCTGGAGCACGGGGAAGTCGAGCTGGCCGACCGCCTCGTAGATGGCCCGGCCGATGCCGGGGTAGGCGTAGATCGTCTCGGTCAGCACGGCGCCGCCGACGAGCGTGCCGAGCTGGAGTCCGGCGATGGTGGTGGTCGGCAGCAGCGCGTTGCGCAGGGCGTGCTTCCACACCACCGCGCGCGGCTTGACGCCCTTGGCCTTGGCCAGCGCGACGTAGTCCTCGCCGAGCGCCTCGATGAGCGTTGAGCGCATGGTGAGCACGTAGCCGCCGAGCTGGATCAGGACCAGCGACAGGCAGGGCAGTACCAGATGGTGCAGCATGCTGAGCCAGGCGGCCGGGCCGGTGGCGTCGAGGTCGACGGCGCCGCCGATCGGGAACCAGCCGAGCGTGACGCCCATGACGTACATGAGGAAGATGCCGACGCTCGGCACGAACAACGACTGGGCGGTGACGCCGGTCAGCTGGATCACCCGGTCCACCCAGCCCTTGGCCCGGGTGGCGGCCAGCACGCCCAGCGGGATGCCGAGCACGATCGTGACCAGCATCGCCGAGCCGGTGAGGATCAGCGTCCACGGCAGCCGGTCCATGAGCACGGTGGTGACCGGGATCGACTGCCTGAAGGACATCCCGAGGTTGCCCTGGACGAGCTGGGCCAGATAGTTCAGATATTGCACGCCGAGCGGCTGGTCCAGGCCGAAGTCGGCCAGCAGCTTGGCGCGCAGTTCCTCGGTCATGTTCGGGTCGGCCACGGCCAGCACGGGATCGCCGGGCAGCAGGCGCACCAGGAAGAAGGTCACGGTGACCGCGAACCACAGGGTGAGCAGGCCGCGCAGCAGCCGGGTGACGACGAACCGCATCGGGATCAGCTCGCCGGCTTCACTGCGGCCAGCGAGAGCGGGTTGACGATGGACAGCAGCTCGCTGGGCATCGGCTTGAACCCGGTCCACTTGATGGAGTGGGCGATGTTGAAGGTCTCCACGTACAGGACGTTGTCGTAGACCTGGTCATGGATGATCTTCGCGGCCTCCTGGATGGGCGCCTTGGCCTCCTCGCGGGTCAGCGCGCGCTGGCCCTCGTCGATCAGCTTGTCCAGCTTGGGGTCGCTGACCTGGGCGTAGTTGATGAACCCGCCGGTCTTGAAGGCCAGGCCGAGGTTGGCGGGAGGGTTGTCCATGATCGCCCAGGAGCCGGCGTAGATGTCGAAGTCGCGCTTGAGGGTCTTGTCCAGGTAGGTGTTGCGCTCCAGGCCCTGCAGCTTGATCTCGATCCCGGCCTGCTTGGCCGCGTCCCTGACCATGGGCGCCCAGCGGGCGATGTTCGGGTCGGCCTGGTCGTAGATCATGCTCAGGCTCAGGTTCGTGACCCCGGCCTCCTGCAGGAGCTGCTTGGACTTGGCCGGGTCGAAGGCGTACTCCGACACGCTCGGGTCGGCGTAGTCGGGCTGGGAGGGGGTGAGCACGCTGGAGTTGGCCGACTTGGCGTAGCCCTTGAGCGCGATGTTCCTGATCGCCTCGTAGTCCACCGCGTGGGCCAGCGCCTGACGGACGCGTACGTCGTCCATGGGCTTGCGCTTGGTGTTGTACTGCAGGTGCGCCCAGCCCAGCGAGGGCACCTGCACCAGCTTGAGCTTCGGGTCGTTCTTCAGGTCGGCGGCCGTCGAGGGCGGCAGCACGTTGCCGATCAGGTCGATCTCGCCGTTGCGCAACGCCAGCACCTCGGTGTTGACGTCGGGGAAGACCCGGAAGACGATCTCCTTCACGGTCGGCTGGCCGGGCCCGAAGGGCTCCACGCGCTCCATGATGTAGCGCTGCCCGCGCTCGACCTTGGTCAGCTTGTACGGCCCCGCGCTCACCCAGTTGGCGTCGTTGGCGAACTTCTGCACACTGGGCGCCTTCTCGAAGACGTGCTTGGGCACGATCGGCAGCCAGAAGCCGACGTTGTCCAGGAAGGTGCCGTCCGGCCGGCTGAGCGTGAACTTGACCTCGGTCGGGGAGACCGCCTCCGCCTTCTCCATGGCGGTGATGAGCCCGGCGACCACGCCGAACTTCTCCTTCTGCACGGCCGTCACGGCGAACACCACGTCGTCGGCGGTGACCGGCTTGCCGTCCGACCACTTCATGTCGTCGCGGAGCTTGACCGTGGCGGTCTTGCCGTCCTTGGAGTAGGACCACTCGGTGGCCAGGTACGGGATGCGCTTGCCCGCCTCGTCCATCTGCGTCAGGTGCGGGTACATCAGGTTCGTCACCCACGAGTCGGTACGGCTGTTGCCGACCAGCGGGTTGTAGTTGACCACGTCGGCGGTGGTGCCGATGGTCAGGCGGTCACCCGTCGCCGGCGCCTGGGATCCGCCCTGGCCGGTGGAGCCGGGCACGCTGGGGGTGCTGCACGCGGTGAGCAGGGCGATCGCGGCCGCGGCCGCCAGGAGGAATCCACGTCGCATCAGATCCAGACCTCCTCGAGGACGCGCATGACGTTGCCGCCGACCACCTTGGTGATCTCCTCGTCGGAGTACCCGTGGGTGACCAGCCAGCCGATGATGTTCCAGAAGCACTCGGTCGGGTTCTCCAGGCCGTCGACGTACTCGACCTTGGGGTAGGACGTGCCCGCGTGCGCCTCGTTGATCGACAGGTGCTGGGCGAACGCGTCGTGCAGCCCGACGTGGTCGCCGAAGAGCGTGTCGGGGCCGAAGGCCACGTGGTCGATGCCGACCAGGTCCACGCAGTAGGTGAAGTGGTCCATGACCGACTCCAGCGAGTGCCTGGGGTGGTCGGGGGAGAGCGTGGTGTGGGGGGCCGCCTCCAGGCCGATGACGCCGCCGCGCTCGGCCGTCGCCTTGATGACCGAGTCCGGCTTCATCCGGTTGGTCGGCCAGACGGAGCGGGCGCCGGCGTGGGTGATGAGGATCGGCTTGGTGGAGTGGCGGATGGTGTCGAGCGAGGTCTGGTCGCCGGAGTGGGAGACGTCGATGGCGATGCCGAGCTTGTTCATGCGCCGCACGGCCCGCTCGCCGAAGGTGGTCAGGCCGCCGTCACCGCGTTCCTTCAGGCCGCTGCCCAGCGTGTTGGCCTCGCTGTAGGCGATGCCCATCTGCCGTACGCCGAAGCCGTACAGCATGTCGATCCGGTCCACCTCGTTCTCGATCATGGTCGCCGCCTCCAGGGCGAGCACCAGGCCCATCCGGCCGCTCTCGTGCGCCTCGCGCACGTGGGCCAGGCGCTCGACCTTGAGGAGATAGTCCTGGTGGGCGATGTCGGACAGGCGCATGCCGATGTCCGCCACCACGTCGGTCCACTTCCAGCCGGCCTGGCTGGTGATGCAGCAGGTGCCGTCCATGAGGTTGTCGAACACGACCGTAATGCCGGAGTGGGCCAGACCCTTGTATCCGGTGTGGTGGCGCGCCGTCCGGTTGTAGTCGACGGTCTGGCCGATGTCCTCGGGGAAGACCGAGGGGTGGTCGTGCAGGGAGACGACGAGGCTGTCGGTCAGCAGGCGGCGTACGCGTGTCTCCTGTTCCGCGCTCAGCTCCAAGCCCTGGTAGGCCGGGACGCGGCCGAGTTCGGGTGCGAGGTCGAAGACCCGGTAGTCGGGGCCTGCCTCCAGGTATTCGTACGAACGGTAGCCGGTGTACCCCTTTGCCGCTTCTAGCACCCTTTGTCTCCTCTCGGTATTTTTCTTGGAGCTTGCCAGAATCATTCATGCAGGTCAATACTGAAGGTGTTTTCGTGCATGAAGCGTCAGGGCAATGCAAAGTTCCGTCACTGGACAGAGGAGGCGTTGTGAGCGACACGGTTCTTGAGGTGCGTGACCTCCAGGTCACGTTCACGGCCTCGGGACGCCTGCTCCCCGCGGTGCGCGGCGTCGACCTGGTGATCGAGCGCGGCCAGACCCTCGCCCTGCTGGGCGAGTCCGGATCGGGAAAATCCGTCACGGCCAAGGCGATCATGGGGTTGCTCGACCACCCTGGCGTCCAGGTCGGCTCGCGGGTGGCCCGCCTCGGCGAGCACGACCTGCTCACCATGAGCGCCGAGCGACGGCGCGCGCTGCGCGGCAACGACATGACGATGGTCTTCCAGGACGCGCTGTCCGCGCTCAACCCCGTCCTGAGCATCGGTGACCAGCTCGGCGAGCTGTTCCGGATCCACGTCGGCGCCACGCGCGCCGAAGCCAGGGCCCGCTCGATCGAAATGCTGGAACTCGTCGGCATCCCCGCCCCCGGCAAGCGGATCGACGACTACCCGCACCAGTTCTCCGGCGGCATGCGCCAGCGCATTCTCATCGCCATGGCCGTCGCACTCGAACCCGACCTGATCATCGCCGACGAGCCCACCACCGCGCTCGACGTGACCGTCCAGGCGCAGATCCTCGAGCTCATCGAACGGCTGCGCCGCGAGCTCGGCACCGCCGTCCTGCTCATCACCCACGACCTCGGCGTGGCCGCGGAGGTCAGCGACCGCGTCGCGGTCATGTACGCCGGCCGGATCGTCGAGACCGGCGACGTCTACGAGCTGTTCGAACGGCCCGCCCACCCCTACACGCGGGCCCTGCTCGGCGCCATCCCCGACCTCGAACGCCCCGCCAGCGAACTGCGCGCCATCCCCGGCCAGCCGCCCAGCCCGTCCTCGCTGCCCGCCGGCTGCGCCTTCGCCCCCCGCTGCGACCGGGTCACCGCGCTGTGCACCGGGACCCGCCCGGAGCTCACCCTCCTGGACGGCGGCTCCGATCGGGCCGTCGCCTGCCACCACACCAAGGAGCTGCTCGATGTCGGCTGAGCCCGTGCTGCGCGCGGTGAACCTGCACAAGACCTACCGTGGCGGCCTGCTGTCCAAGGCCGGGGCCGTACGCGCGGTGTCAGGGGTGAGCCTGGAGCTGCACGCCGGCGAGACGCTCGGCATCGTCGGCGAGTCAGGATGCGGCAAGTCCACACTGGCCAGGATGCTCGTCGGCCTGGAGAAGCCCGACAGCGGCGAGGTCACCTTCCGCGGCCGCCCCTTCCCCGCCCGCGACGTGCGGCGCAGCGTCCAGATGGTCTTCCAGGACCCGCTCACCTCGCTCAACCCGCGCATGACCGTCCAGGACCTCGTCTCCGAGCCCCTCCAGGTGCACCGCCTGGCGAACGGCGCCCCCGCCAGGCGCGCGCGAGTCGGCGAACTGCTCGACCTCGTCGGCCTCGACCCCGACCGCATGAACCGCTTCCCCCACGAGTTCTCCGGCGGCCAGCGCCAGCGCATCGGCATCGCCCGCGCGCTGGCCACGGAACCCGACGTCATCGTCTGCGACGAGCCGGTCTCCGCGCTCGACATGTCCGTCCAGGCGCAGGTCGTGAACCTCCTCGCCGAACTCCAGCGCACCCTCGGCGTGGCGCTGGTCTTCATCGCCCACGACCTCGCCGTGGTCAGGCACGTGTCGCACCGAGTAGGCGTCATGTACCTCGGCCGGGTGGCCGAGATCGGTCCCGCCACCAAGGTGTACGGCACGCCGGCACACCCCTACACCAGCGCCCTGCTGTCCGCCGCGCCGGTGCCCAGGCCGTCATTGCGGGGGCGTAAGCGCATCATGCTCGGCGGCGACCCGCCCAGCCCCGTCGCACCGCCGCCCGGATGCCGCTTCCACACCCGCTGCTGGAAGGCCACCGCCGAATGCTCAACCCAGGAACCCGCCCTGGAACCCGTCGACGACCACTTCGCCGCCTGCCACCACGCCACCCGCCCCGCCTAACCGCTTTCAAGACGAGCCCTTAGCGCCCCACCCCTGAGCGAAGCCCCGATCCGTCGCGTCAGGACCGTCCAGCTCGATCCCGGCGCGATGTCCCGGGCGTCGAGTGGTCGCCAAGCGTGACCGATGAGCCCTACTTCCGCCCACCGCCAGATCGCCTGGCCGGGGACAGCTGAGAAAGTCCGCGCCCACGAGCTCGGCAGACCACATGGCCGTGCTCGGACGAACACCGAGAGCCTGCGACCTGCTCGGTCACCGTGAGGTTCCCCGGTCTCCAAAAGGTGCGTTCTTCCATGTCAGCGAACACTCTCCTATGGTGTCTGAGTAACCAGAAGAGAGCACGCGCGCCCCTTCGGCGCCTCGATCACATAACCATCAGGAGATCTCATGGCTGTTTCGCTCATCAACCCCGACGGGCACGTCCAAGTCCCGCTCTACCATCACGTCGCGGTGGCGACGGGCAGCAGGCAGGTCCACATCGCGGGACAGGTCGCCTGGGACGAGAACGGCGAGCTCGTCGCACCAGGCGACCTGGCCGGGCAGGTCACCCAGGTCTACCGCAACGTCGCCAAGGCTCTGGACGCGGCCGGAGCGACGTTCCGCGACGTCGTCCGCTTCACGTGGTACGCCGCGGGCTGGAAGAGAGAGATGTACGACGACTTGAACGCGGGCATCGAACAGGCGGCCCGCGAGTTCGACATCGCCACGCCGCCGGCCGCGCTGATCGGGGTGGACGTGCTTTTCGAGCCCGGCATCCTCATCGAAGCCGAAGTCACCGCGATCATCGATTAGGCGGTCACACCAGATGCGTGTGGCGGGGGCCCCGATGCCCCGGCACCGGCGCCCACTGCGTGCTGTTTCGTGCCACCAGTCTCGGCAACACCCCGCACTGACCTGCACGCCACTGGCGGCGCCTATCAGTTGGCTTCCTTCTGCGCACGGTTTGGTTCGATGGTCACTTGGGGTCGTTGAGTGCCATTCGGGCGGCGCGCATCTCAGCGTACATTTCCCACGGTCCTTGCGGGAGGACGTGCCCGGTCTCCAGCAAGGTCTTGAGGTTGGCCAGCACGGACGGCCAACCGGCAGAGACCGAGACGTGTTCGTCGTGGTCGGTCAGGTTCTCGTGAGTGACGGTGAGCCGGACGATGTCGCCGTGCGGTTCGATGTCGAAGGTGATCCGGCCGGGACCGCCGGGCCGCTCCTCGTTCGGGCCCGCCCGGGTGATCACCAGCCGCTTGGGCGGCAGGGTCTCCAGCACCGTGCCGACGAGGTCGACGATCCCGGAACCATCGGTGCGCCGGTGCTCCCAGGCCGAGCCGACCTGCCAGTCGGAGACGTTGCAGTGCTCCGCCCAGTACTCGGCGGTCACGTCGGCGTCAGTCAGCGCGTGCCAGACTCGCTCGGGCGTGGCCTGGATGAAGGTGACGTACACAAAAGCCGGCCTGTCAGCCATGTCGTGCTCCTCTACTCGTCGTTTCAGGTCGCTCAACGCTTAGCTCCTGGAGCAGCACCGGGTTCAGCCCTTCCCCGCCCCGCCGATTCGGGCTGATCAGGTTGGCGGTCTCAAGAACAGGTGCTGGACGGCACGGCCCCTTTACCTTGAGCTATCAAGGTACGCTAGAGATGGTTACTTTGACCTGTCAAGGTATGAGGGCTCCGGCGCGCCCGTAGTCGGAGGAGTTGCGGTGTGTGTCACTGCCACCTCAGCACTACGGCCGCTGCTTCGTGAGCTGGGCAGCAACGGGAGCACCTGGTTCGCGCGCAGCATGCAGGCCACCCCTGTTCGCCCACTACCGTCCATGGACCGTGACCAAGATGGGGTTTGGAGCCGGCCCTACAGTGACCCGCGCTTCGACTCCCGCACCTCCGACGAGGCGGCAGGAGTACCGCCCGGGTGAGTTCGGCTGTGGGCGTGGCCGAGGTGAACGCCGCGGTCCGGGATGTTCTGGGGTTGGGTGGGTTCAGCCGAAGGGGATGCCGTCGTAGGTGCCGGATACCTTGGTGTCGAGGGTGAACGCCTCCCACGTCAGGGTGATCCGGTGGGTGCGGCCGCTGGTCTCGGCGTGGAGGGTGGCGGTGGCTCGGCCCTCGGGTGTCAGCGTGATCGGGCCGGTGACCGGCAGGTCCTCGACGTGGCGGACGTTGTCGAGGGTGATGTCGGTGCCGAAGGTGATCTGGCCGCCGCGCAGGCCCGGCTGGGACGGACCGGTGGGCGGGCCCGCGTTGGGGTTACGACGGGCGGTGGCGTCGGCGGCGGTGGCGAAGGCGGCCGCGATGATCCGGCGCTGGGTGGTGGTGAGCTTGGCCGCCGGGTGTGGGGCGACGTCGGCGAGCCGCTGCGGGAACCGGCCCAGTGCCCGGTAGTTCTCGGCGGTGCACCCCTGGGCGGCCACCTGCTTGGTGGTCAGGAAGGTCCGCAGCACGGCTCGGGCGCAGTCGCCCATGGGCCCCGGAGTTCCGGCGAGGTTGTGCCCGCCGAAGGGGACGGTGACCACGGTCGCGTACGGGAAGGCCTTGATGGTGCGGGCCACGTCGGCGGGGGTCTCGATGTCGAGTTCGCCCGCCATCACCAGGACGGGAACCGAGGGCAGTGCCTGGCCGGGTGGGCGGGGCGGGCTGTGGCGTGGGGTCGGCCAGTCGACGCAGGGCTCCAGGCTGCCGATCGCGGGGAACACGTCGGTGATCCGGTACGCCCCCAGCGGCCGATTCCGCTCGTAGTAGCGCTCAGCCTGGGCGCGGCGCTTGGCCGGGGACGCGTCCCGGTCGAACGGGAAGGTGCCGTCACCGCAGCGGAAGGCAAGGTAGCCGGCGAAGGACGGGTCCTCCATGGGCGGCAGGGTCTTGGGCAGAGGCCGGGCCAGCCTGTGCAGCGGTGCTTTGTCGCCGCGCAGGTAGGCGTGGGCCGCCGCCACCGATTCCCGCCCGAAGACGGGATTGTTCCTGTTCATCAGGGCGAAAGACTGGAATATCGTCGCGTCCGGGTCCGGGCGTTCACGCAGCCGCTCCACCAGCCGCGTCCAGATGCCGGACGGCCTGCCCGGAAGCGCCGCGCACGCCTTGGAACGTTCGCAGGGGATACCGAGGTTTCGGATCAAGGACAGGAAGTAGTTCTTCCAGCTCGTGTACCCGTCACTGCCGATAAGGAGGGAACTGTCCAGGAAGATCGCGTCCAGGCTGCTCGGGTACCGGGCGGCGTACGCCTGGGCGTACAGGGCGCCGTAGGAGTTGCCGTAGAAGCTCGTCCTGCCGAGGCCGAGCGCCTTCCGGACGGCGTCGAGATCGTGTGAGGCCTGGTCGGCGGTGAAGTGGGCGCCGCGCGGGCCCACGCGCTCGGCGCAGGCGGCGATCTTCTCCGGCGTGAGGAGGCTGACCCCGGGACACTGCAGCGGCGAGGACTTGCCGAGCCCGCGCGGGTCCATCATGAGCAGGTTCTTGCGCTCCAGCACCGGCCCGAGCGCTTGCTGAGCGTATGGCAGCATCGGCACGCTGGGCCCCGGGCCGCCGAGGTTGGCCACCACCGTGCCGTCGGCGTCCTTGGCCGGGACGAAGGCGAAGGCGACGGTGATCCGTTCGGAGGAGGGGTCGTCCCAGTCGAGAGGGACGTCGATGCTGCCGTCGCACCGCGTGGTCGCGGTCGCGCACTCGTGCAGGCCCGTCGGCGGTGCCGGCGGGGTGGCGGTCAGCAGCGACGCGGCCAGCGTCAACCCCAGAACGTGGACGACCATGACTTCATCCTCGACCGATCCGGGCCGGGGATCATCGTCCGCGCGGAGGATTGCCGGCTGGGAGCCAGCTCCCAGCCGCACCGTCGACCGAGGGCTTGCGCGCCGAGGTCAATGGACTACGGTCTGGTACATTGTTACCATGGTACCAGTCGAACGTACGCAGACAGGGCTGCGGCTCGAGAAGAACGTGCTCAAGGTACTCAAGGGACTGGCCGAGTACCTCGACATCTCGCTCGGCGACCTGGTGGAGGGCATCGCGCTGCACTCCTTCGACGGCAAGGCGCCCTTCACGCCCGCCACCCTGGCCAAGATCGAGCAACTCAAGGCCGTGTACGGCTTGACGCTGACGTCCACCGATGCGCATCGGCTGACCGAGCGATGAGCGCCGCACAGTACACGCTCACCGGACGCCTGACGGTCGCCCTGCCGCCCGAGCAGGCATTCACGTTGTTCACGCCGCGCGGCGAGGAGCGATGGGTGGCCGGATGGCGGCCCCGGTTCCCGGTGAAGACCAGTGACGACTCCGCGCCTGGCACGGTCTTCGAGACCGGCGCGCACCGCGAACGGACCATCTGGGTGGTGGTCGAGCGCGAGCCCGCACGGCGCGTCTCGTACGCCAGGGTAACCCCCGGCTCCCGGGCCGGGACCGTCACCGTCGAGGTGGAAGCGGACGGGCAGGGCGGCAGCACGGTACGGGTCACGTACGACCTGACCGCACTCACACCAGAGGACCAGGGGCCGCTGCGCGAGTTCGCCGAGCGCTATCCGGACTTCCTGCGGTCGTGGGAGGTGGAGATCGCCCGCCATCTCGGATCCCTGCCGCCGAACGCGTAAACAGCCGCATCGACGAGAACGAAGACCTCGGAGCCGCTCCCGGCCGCCGACGCGACTCCACCCACAGGCCTGAAGGCCGGTGTCGATCACAGCTGCTACACCTGGCCTCCGGCACTCTCGTACACCTGAAGGACGAGTTCGCGAGGTCAACCCGCACATCGTCAAGGACGGTTGATCACAGTCCGGCCACATCCTCCGGGGCGTGCGACTACACCCGGGAACGCCGGGCAGCGCTGGGGTGCCCAACCCTCCAGCGAACGGAAAACAACATGGTCACCGTGACGTTGATCCTGCTCATCCTCGCCCTGGTGTGTTTCGTCCTCGCCGCGCTCAACGTCGCGGCGCCGCGGATCAACCTGCTCGCCCTTGGGCTGGCTCTCTGGATTCTGACCGAGATCATCCCGAAGATCAGCGACATGTAGACATCCGCACCAGCTGGCACGAAAAGGTCCAGACCTGGTCGAGGGTGTCACAGGAGGTCTGTCGCGGCCGGTGCGACACCTGCGGTCAGGCGAGAAGGCGTCCGGCGATGGTCGTCCAGTTGTCGTCGGAGCCGTAGGAGCGGTGCATCGTGACCCGATCCGCCGCCGAGGTGAACGCGCGCAGCCCCCGGAGAAGAGCCGTGCGAGCCGCGGGCGGCATCTCGTCGATGACCTCGGCGAGGTCGTCGCGGCGCCGGCCGCGCAACTCCTCCAGCAGTGCCTTGCCCGAGGCGGTGAGGCGGATGGTGATCTCGCGACGGTCGTCGTCGGCGACCGAGCGGCGCACCCATCCGGTGGCTTCCAGCCGGTCGCACAGGCGGCTGGCCGAGGACGGCTGCGCGTCCAGCGCCTCGCCGAGCTTGGCCAGGTTGACGTGCTCATGGGACTCGATGGTGAGCAGCGCCTGGAGCTGGATGGAGGAGATCGCGGAGGCGGCGGAGTGCCGGGAATGAGCCCAGACCGCGATCAGCGCGGCGGCGGCGTTCTCGACGGCTGCCCCGGTCGCGAGTTCGAGGTGACCGAGCTGGCGGGAATCGTTCATGCGGCAGTCCAAGGTCGAGTGAGGCGTACGTGCTTGCGCGGCGCCAGTCACGGAGGAGGGGTTTCCGCGTCCTCCTGGACGGTCCAGTCCAGGCACACCACGACCGCGTCGTCGACGACGTCCATCCCTTCCCTGAAGCCCAGCATGCCACGAATCATCGACCTCACGGCTTCGTCGGCCGGCTGCAGCCGGGTGGATCTGACGACCGTGTCGAGGCTCGCCTCGCCGAATTCCGTCCCGGCGGCGGATCGGGAGCCGTACATCCCGTCGCTGACGATGACCAGCCGATCGCCTGGTCGAAGGGCGATGGACTGCTCGGTGTAGGCGGTGCTGCCGAACATGCCGAGCGGGAGTTGCTGGTCCAGTTCGATGGTCTCGACGCCGGTGCCGCGCAGGCGCAAAATGCGTGGGGAACCGGCCTCGATGGCGGACAGCACCCCGGTGGTGGCGTCGAAGCGGAGCAGCAGGGTCGAGACGTACTCGCGCCCCCGGTACTGGGAGTAGACCGCCTCGTCGGCGAGACCGGCCTGCTCCTCCAGGCTCGCCCCTGAACGGCGGGCGTTGCGCAGGGCGGTGACGGCCAGCGTGGTGAGCAACGCGGCGCGCATGCCCTCGCCCATGCCGTTGGTGATCGAGAGTTCCAGCGAGTCGGGGCCGCAGCTCCAGTCGAAGTTGTCGCCGTAGACGGCGTAGGCGGGCTCCAGTTGGCCGGCGACCTGGTAGCCGTTGCCGCGATGGCCGTTGCCGGGCAGCAGCTCCCACTGCGTCTCCGCCGCCAATGTCAACCGGGTCAGCCGGCGAGCCCGCTGGTAGCGGTCGGTGAGACGGTCGGCGCCGCGCAGGGTTTGCACGAGGACGCCGGCCACGTCCTGGAGTTCGCGGACCTCGTCGCTCTCCGGCGGGGCGGGCAGCCGTACGCTGAGCACTCCGAACCGCTCGCCGAACGCCGTCACCGGAAGGTGGAGGGTGCCGGTGGCCTGCTCCCACTGCGGCTGCCGGGAAGCGAAGGCGCGCCCCGCGGCGCTGGAGTCGATGCGGATCTCCGAGGTTCCGGGAGGCGGCGGCTCCACCGCGTGCCTGAGCGCGACCAACGCGTAGTCCGCCAGCAGAAGGTCGACGTCCTGCGCGGCCGTATGGGCGAGGAGCGCGTCACGCACCGTTTCGGCCAGCGCGTACGGCGGTGCGGCACGCAGAGCCCGGTGGACGGCGTCCAGATCATTTCGGATGGACACAAACGGTTCCCGACGGAGAAGGAGACAGGTGGACCAGTAGACCACGGCCCCCGAACGGAGCACGTACGCTACTCTCCCTGCCAGAATATTTGCCATAGGGAAAACAATCTCGAAGGGGTAGGTGCCAGGTGAGCGGCAGCCGGTCGGGTACACGACGGGTCGGTGATGCAGGTGAGCTCGAGCTGCGGCAGCTGCTGGCCGGACTGACGGCCGTCAGGGACGGTGACTTCGGCACCCGGCTGCCCGGCGAGGCCGACGGCCTGCTGGGCGAGATCGCCCAGGTCTTCAACGGCATGGTCGACCAGCTTTCGCTGTTCACCTCGGAGGTCACCAGGGTGGCCCGCGAGGTCGGCACCGAGGGACGGCTCGGCGGGCAGGCCGAGGTTCCCGGCGTGTCGGGCACGTGGAAGGACCTCACCGAGTCGGTCAACGCGATGGCCGGCAACCTCACGGACCAGGTGCGCAGCATCGCCGAGGTGACCACGGCGGTCGCCAAGGGCGATCTCAGCCAGAAGATCACCGTGGACGCCCGCGGCGAGATCCTCGAGCTCAAGAACACCGTCAACACGATGGTCGACCAGCTGTCCTCCTTCGCGGCCGAGGTCACCCGGGTGGCCCGCGAGGTCGGCACCGAGGGCCAGCTCGGCGGCCAGGCCGACGTCAAGGGCGTGGCCGGCACCTGGCGGGACCTGACCGACTCGGTGAACTACATGGCGGGCAATCTCACCGCCCAGGTGCGCAACATCTCGCAGGTGGCGACCGCGGTGGCCCGCGGCGACCTCAGCCAGAAGATCACCGTTTCGGCCCGGGGCGAGATCCTGGAGCTGAAGAACACCCTCAACACCATGGTCGACCAGCTGTCGTCGTTCGCCGACGAGGTGACCAGGGTGGCCCGCGAAGTGGGCACCGAGGGACGGCTGGGCGGCCAGGCCGACGTCAAGGGCGTCTCCGGCACGTGGAAGGCGCTCACGGAGTCGGTGAACGTCATGGCCGACAACCTCACCGCCCAGGTACGCAGCATCGCCGAGGTCACCACCGCCGTCGCGAAGGGCGACCTGTCGCAGAAGATCAGGGTGGACGCCCGCGGCGAGATCCTCGAACTCAAGGAGACCATCAACACGATGGTCGACCAGCTCTCGGCCTTCGCCGACGAGGTCACCCGGGTGGCCCGCGAGGTCGGCACCGAGGGCCAGCTCGGCGGCCAGGCCACGGTCCGGGGCGTGTCGGGCACCTGGAAGGACCTCACCGACAACGTCAACTTCATGGCCTCGAACCTGACCAGCCAGGTGCGCAGCATCGCCCAGGTGGCGACCGCGGTGGCCGCGGGCGACCTGTCGCAGAAGATCACCGTCGAGGCGAAGGGCGAGGTCGCCGCGCTCGCCCAGACGATCAACACCATGGTCGGCACGCTCGGCGCGTTCGCCGACGAGGTGACCCGCGTGGCCCGCGAGGTCGGCACCGAGGGCCAGCTCGGCGGCCAGGCCCGCGTCCCCAACGTCGCGGGCACCTGGAAGGCGCTCACCGACAACGTCAACTCCATGGCCGACAACCTGACCAACCAGGTACGCAGCATCGCCCAGGTCACCACCGCCGTGGCCAGGGGCGACCTCACCAGGAAGATCGACGTGGACGCCCGCGGCGAGATCCTGGAGCTCAAGACCACGATCAACACGATGGTCGACCAGCTGTCCTCCTTCGCGGCCGAGGTCACCCGCGTGGCCCGCGAGGTCGGCAGCGAAGGACGGCTGGGCGGTCAGGCCGAGGTCGAGGGCGTGTCGGGCACCTGGAAGCGGCTGACCGAGAACGTCAACGAGCTGGCCGGCAACCTGACCCGCCAGGTGCGCGCCATCGCCGAGGTGACCAGCGCCGTCACCTCGGGCGACCTGACCCGCTCCATCACGGTCGACGCCTCCGGCGAGGTGGCCGAGCTCAAGGACAACATCAACTCGATGGTGAAGTCGCTGCGCGAGACCACCAGGGCCAATGAGGACCAGGACTGGCTGAAGTCCAACCTGGCCCGGATGTCGGGCCTCATGCAGGGGCACCGGGACCTGGCCACGGTGGCCGAGCAGGTCATGAACGAGCTGGCGCCGCTGGTCGCCGCGCAGTACGGGGCGTTCTTCCTGGCCGAGGAGAACGAACTGCGGCTCATCAACGCCTACGGCTACCCGGCGGGCGAGTCCGTCACCCGGTTCCGGATGGGCGAGTCGCTGGTCGGCCAGGCGGCCCGCACCCGCCGTACCATCGCGATGGACGAGGTACCGCCCGGCTACGTCAGGATCTCATCGGGCCTCGGCCACACCGTGCCCACCTCGCTGATCGTGCTGCCGATCGTGGTGGAGGAGCAGGTGCTCGGCGTCATCGAGCTGGCCTCGCTGTACTCGTTCACCCCCGTGCACCGGGCCTTCCTCGACCAGCTGATGGAGACGATCGGGGTCAACGTCAACACCATCGTCGCCAACGCCCGCACCGACGAGCTGCTGACCGAGTCGCAGCGCCTGACCGCCGAGCTCCAGGCCCGCTCGGAGGAACTGCAGAACCAGCAGGAGGAACTGCGCCGCTCCAACGCCGAGCTGGAGGAGAAGGCGGCGCTGCTCGCCTCGCAGAACCAGGACATCGAGACGAAGAACCTGGAGATCGAGCAGGCCAGGCAGGAACTGGAGGACCGGGCCCAGCAGCTGTCGCTGGCCTCCACCTACAAGAGCGAGTTCCTGGCCAACATGAGCCACGAGCTGCGCACCCCGCTCAACTCCCTGCTCATCCTCGCGCAGCTGCTGGCCCAGAACCCGACCCGCAACCTGACCCCCAAGCAGGTCGAGTACGCCGGCGTCATCCACTCGGCCGGATCGGACCTGCTCCAGCTGATCAACGACATCCTCGACCTGTCCAAGGTCGAGGCGGGAAAGATGGACATCAGCCCCGAGCGGGTGCCGCTGCCCCAGCTGCTCGACTACGTCGAGGCCACCTTCCGGCCGATGACCACGGACAAGAGCCTCGAATTCCGCATCACGACCGCGCCCGGCGTGCCGGACGGCCTGCTCACCGACGAGTCCAGGCTGCGCCAGGTGCTGCGCAACCTGCTGTCGAACGCGGTCAAGTTCACCGAGACCGGCAGCGTCGAGCTGCGCATCGAGCCGGTCTCCCGCGCGCAGCTTCCCGCCTCGGTCAGGCCGTACGGCTCGGCCGTCGCCTTCCGCGTCATCGACACCGGCGTCGGCATCGCCGAGCAGCAGCTGGAGGTCATCTTCGGCGCCTTCCAGCAGGCCGACGGGACCACCAGCCGCAAGTACGGCGGGACCGGACTCGGCCTGTCGATCAGCCGGGAGATCGCCTACCTGCTCGGCGGCGCGATCACCGCCGAGAGCACCCCGGGCAGCGGCAGCACGTTCACGTTGTTCCTCCCGGTCGCCCGGCCCGACTTCACCGCACCGCCGGTCGAGGCGGCGGCGCCGTCCACGCTCAGCCAGGCCGCGCACCCCGCGGACGGAACCGAGCAGCCCGCCGCGCAGTCGTCCCAGCAGCACAGGCGGTTGCTGGTGGTGGAGACGCGCCCGCACGGCCTGCTGTCGGTGGTGGCCGAGACCGTCCTGGCCGACCTGGCCGACCGTGACGTCGGTGACGGCCCGGTCGAGATCGTGACCGCCGTCGGCGCGGAGGAGGCCGCGGCCACGCTGGCCGCCGACCCGTGCCACTGCATCGTGCTCGACCTCGACATGCCGGCCAAGGCGGGCTTCGGGCTGCTGCAGGCCATCGACGGCGACTCGGCGCTGCGGAGCGTACCCGTGCTGGCCTACAGCAACTGGCGGATGGATCCCGCGCAGGAGCGGGAACTGCAGTCCAGAGCCGACTCCCCGCCGCTGGAGCTCCTGTCGAGCCTGGACGAGCTGCGCGAGCGCATCGCCCTGCACCTGACAGCCGAGCAGCCGGGCGACGTCCTGCCGCTGATGCGCTCGGAGAAGGAGGGCGAGCCGGCCGACCGCGAGGAGGACGGGACGCTGGCCGGGCGTACCGTGCTGGTGGTCGACGACGACACGCGCAACCTGTTCGCGCTGACCAGCATCCTGGAGATCCACGGCATGCGGGTTCTGCACGCCGAGAACGGGCGCAAGGGCATCGACACGCTGATCGCCCATCTCGAGATCGACATCGTGCTGATGGACGTGATGATGCCGGAGATGGACGGCTACGCCGCCACCGCGGCGATCAGGGCCATGCCGCAGTACGCCGGGCTGCCGATCATCGCGGTCACCGCCAAGGCGATGCCGGGCGACCAGGAGAAGAGCCTGGCCTCGGGAGCGAGCGACTACGTCACCAAGCCCGTGGACGCCGACCATCTGCTGGCGCTCATCCAGCAATGGCTCACGGTTTAGCGGTCTGCGTGTTGGTATCGGAAGGAATAGAGCACAGCATGCGTCCTGGTGATGAATCTGCCCCCAACATCGGCAGGATGGCCGCCACCATCGAGCGGCTGCGCGACCAGATAGCCCGCGCCCAGCACGCGGCCGAGGGGCGGGCGCTGATCGAGCTGGCCAAGGGCATTCTGGTCGAGCGGCTGCACTGCGGACCCACCGAGGCCGCGCTGCAGCTCGCGACACTGGCCGGCCAGTCCGGGCTCTCCCAGCTGGAGCTGGCCGCCGACCTCATCAACCAGGCCGCACAGGACCGGCTGACCCAGGTGTCCCACGAACTGCTCGCCGAGCACCGGCCGGCGGGCGCGGGCGGCGACTCGGTCGCGGTACGGCTGCGCGAGGCCGAAAGCGGCGTGCTCGGCGCCAGCGACAGCCAGATGGTGGCCGAGTCCCTGCTGCAGCACGCGCTGACGCCGATGGGCGCCACCGCGGTCGCCCTGTGGTCGGCCGGACCCGACGCCTCGCTCACCCTGGTCGGCTTCGCCGGGCACAGCACGGAAGAGGCCAGGAGGTGGCACTACGTGCCGCCCGGCGTGGCCACACCCGCCCGGCGCGCGCTCATGGAACGCCGCACGGTGTGGTTCGCCGACCTCGCCGAGACGGGCCTGCCGTCCATCGGTCACCGCCAGGACGTACCGGCCGGCCGGGTGGTGGTGCCCGCGGGCACCGGCGGCCGCATCCTCGGCGTCCTGGAGATCAGCTGGCCGGGGCCGCTGCAGCCACAACCCTCGGCGATCCACCGCCAGGTCGAGGCGCTGGCCGAGCTGTGCGCGCACACGCTGGAGGACCGCGCGACCACCCCCGCGGCGGCGCCCAACCTGGCCGAGCTGATCGAACTGGCCGACGCGCTCGCCGACCCCGCGCTCGTGCTCCGCCCCGAACTCGACTCCGGTGGGCTGCTGACCGACTTCCGCATCCACCACACCAACGCGCGCTTCGCCGACCCGGCCGGCCGGCCCCGTTCCTTGGTCGACGGCGCCCTGCTGCTGGAGGCGTACCCGTCCGCGGCGGAGGAGCACGGCCTGTTCGAGAAGGTCGAGCACGTCCACGCCACCGGCGAGGCCTTTCACACCGAGCGCATGACACTTACCTCGCTGATCGACCACGTGCCGCTGGCCACCGTCGCCGACGTGAGCATCACCCGGCACGGCGACTGCGTGCTGCTGATCTGGCGGGTGCAGAACGAGTCGCTCCGCCTGGCCAGCCTGCTGCAGCACGCCCAGCGGCTCGGCCGGATCGGCGGGTTCGAGGAGAACTCCCAGACCGGTGAGATCACCTGGAACAGCCAGCTCTACGACCTGTACGGCCTGGAGCCGGCCGACCGGCCGATCCCGCTGGAGCACCTGCGCGAGCACGCCCACCCCGACGACGCCGCCGCCATCGGCCGGTTCCTGCGCACCGTGCACCACCACCGGCGGCGGGGCTCCACCGCGTTCCGGCTCCTGCGTCCCGACGGAAGCACCCGGCACATCCGCGTCGTCGCCGAGCCGGTCTTCGACGCCGACGACCGGCTGCTCGCCGTCCGGGGGGCGTACCAGGACATCTCCGCGCAGCACTGGACCGAGGTCGCGCTGGCCGCGACCCGCGACCAGCTGGCCCACTCCGAGCAGCAGGCGGTCGAGCGCAACCGGCTGACGCTGCAGCTCCAGCACGCCATCATGCCGCCCGCCCAGGGGCCCGTGGAGGCGTTCGGTCTCAACATCGCCGTCCGCTACCGGCCCGCCGAGGAGGGCCACCTGGTCGGCGGCGACTGGTACGACGCGGTCGTACTGCCGTCGAAGAAGATCCTTCTGTCGGTCGGCGACGTCGCCGGGCACGGAGTCGAGGCGGCGACCGGCATGGTCGTCCTGCGCAACGCGCTGCGTGGCCTGGCCACCACCGGCGCGAGTCCGGCGCAGCTCATGGGCTGGCTCAACCTGGTCACCCACCACCTGACCGAACGCGTCACCGCCACCGCCATCTGCGGCCTGTACGACCCCGAGACCCGCGTCCTGCGCTGGGCCAGGGCCGGCCATTTGCCGCCTGTGCTGGTGCGCGGCGGTGCGGCGGAAGAGCTGCCGATGATCACCGGAATCATGCTCGGGGTGATCTCAGAGGCGGAGTACGAGGAGGGAGTCGTCCAGCTGGAGCGTGAGGACACCCTGTTCATGTACACCGACGGCCTGATCGAGCGGCGCGACGTCACCCTGGAGCGCTCGCAGGAACGCCTCCTCGCCACGCTCACGCGGCTGGACACCGTCCTGGAACACAGCCTCGACCGGCTCCTGATCCACAGCAACTCCGACACCGACGACGACACCTGCCTCATAGGGGTCGAAGTGCTTTGACCAGCGACGGTCGATAGACCTTCAGATCCCTGGCCGGTCTCGGACACCGGTCGCCGACTGTGTGAGCGTTGATCGGGTAGGTCGTGCGTTATGCCGGGTTTGCAGGGGTTTGGGGTCGTCGCATCCGCACATCGCCGCCGCGTACGACGTGGTCAGCGACAGGGGATCGCGTGAGTGAGCGTTGGGGGGTACGGCTGGCGGGTGTGGCGCGGAGGGAACTGCGCTATGTGCGTCAGCAGCTGACCGGGCTGGGCGAGCGTAATTCCTCCCAGCGTCTCGAACTGCGGCAGATCGCCAAGGCGACCGCGGCCGCGGTGCTGGCGTGGTTGATCGCGGATCGGTTGCTGGCGCGGGAGACGGTGTGGTTCGCTCCGGCCACCGCGGTGATCATGGTTCACGCGACCGTGTACCGCACGGTGACCAACGGGCTGCGGCGGGTCGGCGCGGTGGCCACCGGGGTCTTCCTGGCCGGCAGCATCGGCCACCTGCTCGGGTTGAACGCACTCAGCCTGGTCCTGGTGGTGCCACCGGCGTTGATCGCGGCGCGCTGGCATCGGATGGGAAGGCACGGTTCTGACGTCGCCACCACGGCCGTGCTGATGTTGTCGTTCGGCGCCGCCTCCCAGGAGCGCTATCTGGCCGGCTACGTGGTGGCGACCGCGGTCGGGGCGTTATGCGGGGCAGGGGTGAACGCGCTGATCTGGCCCCCGCTGTATCTGCGCCGCCCCTTCCGGGCACTACGCGGGCAGGGCCGGGAGGCGGCGGCCCTGCTGGAGAGCATGGCGGCGGGCTTGAAACAGCGCTGCGACCTGTCAAGTCTCCCGGAGTGGGAGAAGCGGGCAGCCGAACTGGATGCCCGCCTCGTCCAAACACGGGAGGCGATCACCGCCGGTGTCGAAAGCCGCCGCTACAACCTGCGCCGTTCACGCCACCCCGCCGAGGGGGATCACGCGCTCTTGCTGAGCGCGATGAGCCAGGCCGGCGTGCACGTCCACGCCATCGTGCGCGCACTGGCCCACATCGAGCAGCAGCCGGACGTGGACACCGCCACGGGCTGGATCAGCGTGCACTTCGCCCGCGACTACGCCGAACTGCTGGACACGCTGGCAGCCGCGCTGGTCCGGGTCATCCCGCCCACGCGCGACGACAGCGATACCGCCCATCTGCTCTCGCAGGCTCGCGAGAAGGCCGAGGCCATCCATCGGCAGATGACCACGGAGATCCGCGCCGGCGAGGTGGAACGCCCACAGGGCTGGGCCGCCAGCGGCAGCCTGCTCACCGAGGCCGAGCGCATCCTCGCCCTGCTGACCCGCCTCACCACACCCACCGAAACACCCCCGGCCGGCCCCGCGACACCATGACCGGCCCACCCGCTGACAAGGAGAAGGCCCGCAACTGGGAAGGCCGACGAGCGTGCTCCGGTACGGCCGGCCGACTAGGCCTGATCTGGCTGGGTATGCGAGACCGTCATGAAACAGGTCATCGCGAAGCCGGCACGGATCGCCGGCGGTGTGCTCGGCGGTCTGATCGCCAGCACGGTGTTCAAACACGTCTGGAAGCTCGCCTCCGGCAAGGACGAACCACCCGAGGCGGACTCGACCCGCTACGGATGGGGCGAGGTGCTGGTGGCCGCCGCGCTGCAGGGCGCGATCTTCGGGGTGGTGAAGGCGGTCATCGAGCGAGCGGCGGCGCGGGACGACTGAACCCCGCCCCGCGAGACCGACGCCGCCGCCAGGCCGGATGACCTCGGCAGACATGCCCGAGATCCATCTACGGCCCAGGGGATCCGGTTGATCTCGACGACCGGCGGCAGGATCGCCTCGGCCGGGTCGCTGATGGCCGACCCCTGTCAGGCCGTGCGCCGCACCAGCGGGTGTCGCACGAAATCCGGGTGGGCATCGCCGACATCGATGCTGTTCTCATCAAGAGCGTTGGCGATGTGGAAACGACCTGTATCGAAGACGAACTCCACGGCAAGGGTGCCGTCCGCCAGGTCATGACGTGACGCCGGCCGCCACTCGAGCAGAGCGACCTCGCGGAGTTCCTGGCCGAGGAACGATGCGAGCCGCTCGTCGGCGGAGGACCACGCTGGTGTCCGCTCGGCATCCTCCCAGCCACCGATCGCGGCCGTCGTGTCGATGGAGTTCCAGCCGATCGACACCTCATCGAACTTCCAGTGGCAGATCTCCACCTGGACGCCGTCGAAGTCCAGGACGACGGGGCAGTCGGCGAACCAGTCCCCGTCCTCGACGAAACGCACGAGCGCGAACCGCGTCAGACGCCGGCCGCCAAGCGCGGCCAGGACCGGCCCGTGTTCCTCGCGGACGACGTCAAGCCCGACGAGAAAGATCGGCTCGAAGCCGGAGATACCCATCACGATAGGCGATCCTGCAGGTTCGTCACTGAACCTGCCAGCCAATTTTCACCGCGGAGCCGTAACGCCACATTTGACACCATCGCCGCAGATTCCACAGAGGGCAGGGATCTGGTCGGCGGCGTTCAGGCTTCCCCGGTGAACTGGCGCAACTGTGGGCTGAGCGCGGCTACGGCGGCGGTCAGGCCGAGCAGTCCGCCGAGCACGATGAGCGACGCCGCGCCGCCCAGTGCCGCGGCCAGTGCACCGCCGAGTACTGGCCCGAGGGGCTTGAGCGCCATCGCGCTCATGCTCAAGACCGCGCCCATCCGGCCGAGCATCGCTTCCGGCACCATCCGGGTGACCACCACGTTCATCACCACGTTCAGCGAGGGCGTCGACAGGGTGATGAACACCAACGGGACCATCGGCCACCACACCCCCCACGGCAGTGCCGTGGCCGCCAGCGCGGCACCGAAGACCGTCACGACGGCCGGCAGCAGTCTGCCGGGAGGCAGGAGCCTGCTGATGCGGCCCGACAACAGCGCCCCGGCCAGCCCGCCGATACCAAGACCGGCCAGGACCGTCCCGGTGATGACCGCATCACCGCCGCGTTCGCCGACGAGCACGATCAATGGGATCAGGAACGCCCCGCCCAGCAGGTTGAGGACCATCACCGCCGCGGTGACCTCCCGCAGGCCATGCCGGCGCCACAACCATGCGACGGCCTCGGCCGCTTCCCGGCGCATGTCACGCCGGATCGCCCGCCGCTCCCCGCCACCACCTCCCGCGGAGGTTCGCGGCTCGTCCGCCGGGCGGCGCGGCACCTTCGCAAAAGCGTAGAAGAGCGTGGCGGCCAGGAAAGTGAGGGTGTCGACGACGAACGGCACCGCCCGCCCCAGGCCGTACAGCAGGCCACCGAGCGGAGGCCCGAGCAGCCCGGCCGCGTGAGTACGGGCCTCCTCCTGCGCGTAGGCACTGTGCAGTTGGCCCGAGGGGACGACGCCGCGGATCGCCGTGCCTTGCACGGGATCGATGAACGCGGCGCACAGCCCGTCCAGCACCGCCAGCGTGACGAACTGCCAGACCTGGACATGACCGGTGACGATGAGCGCCGCCAGCAGCGCCGAGACAACCGCCTGGAGGCCCTGAGCTGTGACGAGCGTGCGGCGGCGGTCCCACCGGTCCACCCAGACGCCGGCTGGTATCTGGACCGCGAGCAAGGCGAAGGTACGGGCTCCCGCGACGATGCCCGCGACCCCGGGCGAACCGGTGAGCGCCAGCACCAGCAGCGGCATGGCGAGCCTGGTGAGCTCCGACCCCAACTCGGAGACCGCGCTGCCGACCCACAGCAGTTGGAAACGCGCGTTCTTGCGCAGCGGGACGATGTCGGTCACGAAGCGTCTTCCTTGGAAGCGGAGCTCTGAGGCGCCCACGTTCGGCGGTGAGGGCCGCGCGGTTCCGGCTTCGGACAGGCACGGGCGGGACCCGGAGAACATACCTACCGGAGACGGCACTGTCTACCTGATAGAGCCGGTCAGGGGTGGACCCAGCGCTGACACTCACGCGGTTCGGGAGTGTCCGAACGCGGCGAATGCGCCAGGCCCAGCTGTACTTGGCCAAGATCTTGATGACACGTGGTCGCAAGTGGCTGATCATGAGTAAGTCCTCCGGGCGTAGTGGAGTTAGCCGCTTCACCAACGCATCGAAGGTCTTGATGAGCCACGCTAATGCCCCCTTTGGCAGGGCCGGTGCGGGGCCGATCTTTGCGTCGTCGCTCTGCGATCATGAGGCCACAGTGCGTGAATTCGGGCTAGGAGGGACAGATGATCTGGTGCTGGCGGTGAACGAGGCGGTCACCAACGTTCTGGATCACGCCGGTGGCCGCCTCTGTGACCAGGTCGTCATCAGCAGAAATCACGGCTCCTCGCAGGTACGGCTCCGCATGAAGCACCCGCCGGCCAACAACCAGACATGCCGGAGACATCGTGATCGCGGCAGGTGCCCGCGCGTCCCGCCCGCCGTGATCGCATTGTGACCTCTTGGCAGGAGTGACGAGCCGATCTGGGGCAATTACTCAGGTGAGGTCCAGCAGAGGGCTTCGTCTCGTCAGACGTACGAGGCGGCTTCTGTCTGGACTTTTTGTCTTGGATGAGGCGGCCTGCACAGCCGGGAGCAGAACACATCATGACCGTCCAGGACATCACCTTCACCGACATGAGCGCCGAAGAGCTTCTCGTGGCCATGGTCGACCCCGACACCTCGGAGGAACACCGGACGCGCCTGCGCGAGCGGCTCGTGGAGACGCACCAATGGCTGGTGAACGAGATCACCCGCCGCTACCGCCACCGGGGCGAGCCGATGGAGGACCTGAAGCAGGCCGCCTACGTCGGCCTGGTCAAAGCGATCAACGGCTTCGACGCGGGCCTGGGCCACGAGTTTCGCGGGTACGCGGCCGTGACCATCGCCGGTGAGGTCAAGCGGCACTTCCGCGACCGCACCTGGTCCATCCGGGTCCCGCGCGTCTACCAGGAACGCCGCTCCGAGCTCAACCGGGTCAGCGGCGAACTCACCCAGGCACTGGGCCGCTCACCGAGCATGGCCGAACTGGCGGCCAGGATGAACGTGTCGGAAGAAGAGGTGCTGCTGACCTTGGACGCCTCCTCCGCCTACAGCACCCTGTCCCTGGACGCGCCGGTCGGCTCCGACGACGGCGACGGGTCGTGCCTGGGGGACCTCATCCCGGGCAACGACGACACGCTCGACACCTTCATCGACACGCAGGCCGTACGCCCCCTCATCGACGCGCTGCCGGAGCGGGACCGGCACATCCTGCTGCTGCGCTTCCACGCCAACCTCACCCAGGCCGAGATCGCCACCGAGTTCGGCATCTCCCAGATGCACGTCTCCCGCATCTTGCGCGCCACACTCACCCGGCTGCGCCAAGCCCTCACCACCACCGATCGCCGTCCGGCCGGCACCATGCGCATGGCCGCCTGACCTCGGCGGCCCGCCGCCCCACCAGCGCTGACCACAAGGTCGCCGGCCTGTTTACCCCGAACCCGCCGGCGTGGAGCAGGATGAGCCGAGGTCGCCGGTCTGGTTAGGGTCGCTGCATGGATGGAGTTCGGCGTCTTCCGCGTGGCCGGCATGCCCTTTCGCCCGAGGCGGTGGCCGAGGCGCAACGCGATCGGCTGATGACGGCCATGGCGCAGGTGATGAGCGAGAAGGGCTACGTGAAGACCTCGGTCGAGGACGTGATCAGGCGCGCGGTCATCTCCCGGCAGAGCTTCTACCGGCACTTCACCTCCAAGCAGGACTGTTTCATGGCCGCCTTCCGCCGGTCCACGCAGGTGCTGGAGCAGCGGATCGCCACGGCCGCCTCGGGTGACGGGGGGCCGGTGGAGCGGTTCGAGCGGGCGCTCGCGGACTTCCTGGAGGCGCTGGTGCTCGATCCCGCGAGTGCCCGGCTGTGCGTGAGCGAGGTGTATGCGGCCGGGCCGGAGGCCGTGGCGCATCGGACCGACTTCCAGCGGCGGCTGGGGGAGCGGATGGCGGCCATGCTGGAGGCCGGGACCGAGGCCGGGCAGTTCGCGTGCCAGGTGCTCGTCGCCGCGATCGCGACCATGGTGGCCGGGCCGCTGGCCACGGGCGAGCAGGAGGCTCTGCGCGCGCTGGGGCCGCCGCTGGTGGAGCATGTGCGCGGGCTCAAGGCCGCGGGACTGATCTGAGGAAAGGCTGGATTTCTGCGGATCCTTAAAAATACACTCTTGTTTGTTTGAGAGTGGATCCGAGGGAGGTCCCCATGAGGAGCGCGCCCATGGACGGGCTGGGCGGCCATCTGATGACGTATCCCGCGCTGCCGCGCTCGGACACGCTCACCCGGCCCGACGGTGGCGCGGCGCGGATCGGGCGGGCGTTCGCGCACCCCGAGCAGTGGGGCCCGCACCTGCAGGACGCCGTGACCCGGGCTCAGCTGCCCGGCGTCCTGGCCGCGATCCAGGCCGGGCGCGGCGTCCGCTTCGCCTCCATCGAACTGCGACGGAACGCCATGCGCGCCGGCCGCCGCGAGGTGGAGTGGGGGCGGGTGGAGGAGCCGGAGTTCAAGCAGGGGCACGTCATCGTACGCGCGGCGGGCCGGCGGGCGGCGCTCGTCCACGACCGGGTGAGCTCGATCCCCACCGTCTTCGTGTTCGCCGCCGCGGTCGTGCACCTGAGGGCCGCCGCGTGAGGCCGGTCGGCATCCTCGCGGCGGCGTTGGTGCTGCTGCTCGCCGGGTGATCGGGCCGCCAGGCAGCCGCGTGGCCTGCTGCGATCCAAGAGGACACCTGCTGCTGGACGGACGGCCGATGGAGGAGCCGTACCTCAAGGACGCATCCTTCGTCCCGCTGGGTTCTGTCGAGGTGAGCGTCCCGATGGGCCGGTTGTGGGTGCTGCCCGACAACCGGGCCGGCTATCTGGGCTCCGACAATGCCGGCCTCCCTCACCGGGGGACCGTCGCGCTCGTCGACGTCATCGGCGTTCTCCCCTGAACGGGCCGGATGCCTCACCAGCTCGAAGCCTGCTGGACCACACCGGCGCGGTGCCAACGCGGCCACCCGGCCGCGCGAAGAGAATGGAGTGTTCAAATGATCAAATGGGCTGGTTGGCTCATCACCCTGTTCGGAGCCGCGCACACGGTCGGCGCCCTGACCGTGGAGAAGGCCGCGAGCCACGCCGGGACGTGGTTCAGCGGCGGACTGCGGGCGGACGACCTGTCCGCGATGAGCCCCGCCAACAGCGCCTACTGGCTGAGCGTGGCCAGCTTCGGCGTGCCCCTCGTCGTGGTCGGCCTGACCGTGCTGTGGCTGGAGCGCCGCGGCATCACCCCGCCGACGTTCATCGCCTGGATCCTGGGGATCTGGACCGGGGTCGGTGCCGTGATCCTCACGTTCACGCCCTGGCCGCTCCTGGCGATCGCCGTCGTCCTGCTGCTGCTCGCCGCCCGCCGCGACAACCTCGCACCCCAGACCGGGCTGGAGAAGGCGTGAACACACCGCCGGATCCGCCGCGGCCCGGGTTTCCTCAGTACGGCGCACCGTGGGGTGGCGCCCCGAGCCCGTTGCCTGCGCCGCCGAGGGCGAATGCCTCGGCGGCGGTGATCGCCGGCATCCTGGCGCTGCTCACCGCCGCCATGCTCGCCTGGTTCGCGCTCCACAACGTTGTTTACGCCATCGGGCCCACCGGTGGCTGGTCCAGCGTGGTGCTGCTGAACGTGGCCGGTGGCCTCATCAGTGCCGTGGTGGTGTTGGTCCCGGCGGGATTCACGTTCGCCCGCAGGATTCCCGGCGCGTGGACACTGTGCGCCCTCTGCGCGCTCTATTCGGTGACGCCCTTCGTGATGGCGCCGCTACTGTTCGGCACGGCCTTCGACGTTCAGCTCACGTTCCTGTTCGCCTTCGACGAGGGCGACAGCATCGCCATCGCACTGGCGATCATCTTCGCCGCCCTGACAGCGATCATGGCGGCGATCGCCGGCAGCACGAGGTCGCACCGGCCAACCACCACCCACGAAATGCCGTGACCCCGACACGAGCAGCCCGAACCCCATGGAGATGAGAAGGGTTCACCCCGGCGTGGCCAGCTGGCGGGCCAGGGCCACGATCGGCTTGACGCTGGTGTCGTGGTTGCTGAGGACGATCACCGTCAGCCCGGCGTCGGGGAACACGTCCAGGTTGGTCGCCCGGCCGGGGCCGCTGCCGGAGTGGCCGACGACCCGCCGGGTGGCGGTGACGGCCTCGGTGTGGCCGTAGCCGTAGAACTGGATTTCGCCGTCAACGGCCGGCCTGTCGGCCGGGCCGAGCGCGTGCTTGCCGCTGGTGACGATCCGGGTGTACGCGGGACTGAGCAGCCGGTTGTCGTGCAGGGCGGTCGCGAACCGGAGGATGTCGGGCGCGGAGGAGAACGCGCCGTGGTAGGGGCTGCCGATGTAGGGCAGCCAGGGTGTGGTGGTGATGTCCACGCGCTCGCCGGAGGGCTGGGTCATGTAGCCGTGGGCGATGCCGCGATCGGCGCGCACCGCCGGCCTGGTGTAGAAGTCGGTGTCGGTGAGGCCGGCCCGGGTGAACACGTGCCGGCGCACGTAGTCGTAATAGGACTGGCCCGACACCTTGGCCACGACCTCGCCGAGGATGAAGTAGCCGTCGTTGCTGTAGCCGTACTGGGTGCCCGGGGTGAACCGCAGCGGCAGCGTGCGCAAGTAGGACGTCATGCCCCGCCAGACGTCGTCTTCGCTGTCCCATTCCTCCTCACCGGGCGGGCGCTGGTTGGTCTGGCCCGGTCTGCCCGCGCCGGAGGTGTGGGTGAGCAGCTGGTGCAGGGTGACCTTCGCGACGTCGGCCGGGAAACCGTCGAGGTAGGCGCCGAGCTTCTCGTGGAAGGCCAGCTTTCCCTCCTGCGCGAGCCGCGCGATGGCCACCGCGGTGTACGACTTCGTCATCGACGCCAGGTCGAAGCTCGTCTTCGTGTCGTTGGCCACCTTCCGCGCCTCGTCGGCCAGGCCGTGGGACCTCGTCAGCACCGGCTTGCCCCGGTAGGCCACCAGGATGGTGCCGGAGAACTGGCCGGCGGCGCCGCGTTCGGCGACGAACCGGTCGAAGCGCCCGCCCGGCAGGAGGTCGCGCGGCAGCCGGCGTACCGCGTCGTCCGCGCCGGCGCTGCCGGCCGTGGTGAACACGCCCGCGACGGCGACTGGCGCGGCGCCGAGCAGGCCGAGGATCGATCGTCGTGATGGGACGGTGGGCACAGGTGTTCCTCTCATCGGGTCAGTGACTCGTAGACGGCCGTGGCGATCTCGCCCTGCGCGATCTCGACGACGCGCTGCAACTCCATCGCCTCATCGAGGGAGCCGACGGGCGTGTTCATGAACTGGGCGAACACCACCAGCCGGTCGTCCGGCAGCACGACGTAGCCGGCCAGCGCCTTGTTCAGGACCTTGCCCTGGCTGGCCGTGCCGGTCTTGGCGAAGACCCGGCCCGCGGCGGGCGAGCCGGGCAGCACGTGGGCGATCGACCCGTCCCGCCCCATGATCGGCATCGCCTGCCGGTACGCGGTGAAGTCCCGGCGCCGCGCCATGTGGCTGAGGAACTGGACGAAGAAGTCGGAGGTGTAGCGCTCGTCCACGGGATCGTCGGGGTCGAGGCCGAACCGCCGGAACAGCTCCCGCTGCAACCGTTCGCCGGTCGCCTTCGGGGTGTCGGGGTCGCGACCGGCGGTGGCGCCGACGAGGTAGGGGAAGTGGGCGGTGTGCGGGTTGGAGCTGACCTTGAGCATGACCTTCACCTGCTCCGACAGCGGCGGGGACACGTGCTCGGCCAGCGGTTCCCGGCGTCCCTTGCCCGATGCGGCCCTGCCGTCCGTGACGCGTACGCCGGCCTCGCGCAGCGCCGCGCCGAAGGCGATCTCCGCGAAACGCACCGGATCCGGCACGTAGTACGGGGCCACGACCGGCTGCCCGCCCGGCCGCACGTCGCCGGTGAGCCGCACGGTGCGTGTCCGGCCCGCCGCCGTCGGCACCTCGGTGAACGTCAGCCGCCGCACGGGGTTCAGGACCGTGGTGACCTCGTTGAGCACGGTCAGGTACGCGGGGTTCGGCGACACGCGCAGCCTGGCCGGAGCACCGGCATGGCCACCGGGCGTCACCACGACGTCGATGATGTTGTCGTTGATCATCATGGGCGAGACCGGGATGGAGATGTTCCCGTTCGCGATCCGCTCGCTGCCCTGCCGGAACAACGAGGCGTCCACGATCACCCGGCCCTCCACCCTCCGGATCCC
Organism: Nonomuraea endophytica; assembly: GCF_014203235.1. Taxonomy (GTDB): domain Bacteria; phylum Actinomycetota; class Actinomycetes; order Streptosporangiales; family Streptosporangiaceae; genus Nonomuraea; species Nonomuraea endophytica. Next base: position 146,238 of record NZ_JACHIN010000020.1, read on the forward strand.
GCGGCGCGCCACCTGCCGGGCCAGGTGGCGTACCTGCTGGAGGGGGTCGCCGGGAACCAGCGCGGTCGCGCTGCCGTAGGAGTGGTCGGGCACCGGCAGGGCGAGCTTGCCGTGCGGCCGGATCCTCGGCCCCAGCAGCAGGTCACCGTCGGCCACGAGCACCAGGTCTCCCTTGAGGACACCGTGGACGACCGGACCGGTGCCGTGGACGGTCGTGCGGAAGCGGCGATCGGCGCCGAGTGCGGCGAAGGCGGAGCCGGCGATGAACACCTTGAAGGCGGAACCGGCGACGAACCGCTGCTCGGGGTTCAGGGAATAGACGGGCCCCGCCCCGGCCAGCTGGAACCGCATGCCCCAGTGGGAGCCGGTGAACTCGGGCCGCTTGGTGATCTCGGCGATCCTGGCCGCGAGCGAACGATCGGCGCGTACCGGCGCGATGGCGGGCAGCCCCGCGGCGGCGACGGGAACCGCGCCGAAGAGCTTGAGCACGCTACGGCGTGAGTGGTTGCCCGTCACAGCAGCGACACCGCCTTGTCCAGCGCCGTGTCACGGCCGGCGGACAGGTCGGCGGCGGTCGTCGGGGCGAAGTGGTCCGGCGCGACGCCGATCGTGTTCACGATCTCCTTGTTCGCCATGATCCCGTGGTACTTCGGCAGCATGACGAGGGTTCCGTTGTCCAGCTTGTACATCTCGCCGGGGCCGGAGACCATGCCCGCGGTCCGGGTGCCGACGAGCGTGCCCAGCTTGAGGTCTTTCACCGCGCTGGAGAACGAGTCGCACGCCGACGCGCAGCGCCGGTCGGTGAGCGCGACGAACGGCAGTTTCAGCAGCTCGACCGAGTCGTCGGTGCGCTTGGGCGTGCACCGGCCCTTGACGTCGCACAGGTAGCCGAGGATCTTGCCGTGCGCGAGCGAGCCGAGCAGCTTGCTGACCGCGTCGGGGCTGCCGCCGCCGTTGCCGCGCAGATCCAGGATCACGCCCCTCACCTGGGTCTTCGCCCGCATGCCGGCGATGGCGGCCAGCACCTTGTCGGCCAGGTCAGGGGCGAAGCCCGGCAGGCTGACGTACGCGACGTCGTCGTCCACGAGCCGGGACGTGATGTCCCTGGGCGACATCGGGTACCGGGCGCCGGTCACGGCGGCGGTGAACGTCCGGCCGGTGGCGGGCCGGCGCACGGTGAGCTTGGCCGTCGAGCCGATCCGGCCGTCGGTCACCCAGGACAGCGCGCCCCTGTTGAGGACCCCGTTGGTGAACAGCGGCACGCCGTTGACCGCCAGGACCTCGTCACCCGGCTTGAGACCGGCCTTCTCGGCCGGGCTGCCCGCGTCGATCCCGGTGGCGTACGCCGGTTCGGCGGCCACCGGGTCGACGGCGCCGGGGCCGGCCGTCACGGACAGGTTGAGTCCATAGGCGCCCGGGAGGAACGTGTCCACCCACCGCGCGTGGTTGTCGTCAAGTTTGTCGACCATGGCCTTGATGGCGGCTCTGCCGATGGCCTCGCGGGCCTTGTCGTCCGGCAGCGCGTCGGAGATCCGCTGGTAGACCCTGCCGAACGCGGCCCAGTCGGCGGTCTTGCGGCCGGTGAGCGCCGGCAGGGTGGCGTCGGGCTGGTCGAGGCCGCGGCGCTGCATCTCCTGCGTGAGCGCGGCGAAGGCCGGCACGAGCAACGTGCGGCTGTCGAGCACCGGCCCGCTGTAATAGTTGTCGAAGATGCAGTGATAGGCCTGCTTCACGGTGGCGAGCGTGGTGGGCGCGGGCGTCGGCGGCTGTCCGGGGACGGCCTTGGCGCAGGCCGCCGACCGCTCGGCTAGGGCGGGCGTGGCACCCGCCGTGGCGAGTACGACCGCGCTGATGACGAGCGAGCGCCATCGGTGTTTCATGAGATCCCCTTGCTACCCGTGGATGTCCGGCGACAGCGAGTTCTACGCGAGAAGGGGTTTCGGCATGGTTTCAGGCGCGATGAAACGCCACCGAAACCAGGGCCCGGCGATACTGGCACGTGTGCGAGTGCTGGTCGTCGAGGACGACGAGGAAATGGCCCACACCGTGGCCACCGGGCTGCGGCGGGCGCGGATGGCCGTCGACGTGGCGCTGGACGGGACCGGCGGCCTCGAACGCGCGCTGCACATCAGCTACGACGTGATCGTGCTGGACCGCGATCTGCCCGGCACGCACGGCGACGACGTGTGCGCGGAGCTGATCGCGGCCGGGTGCCGCAGCCGGATCCTGATGCTGACCGCGGCGGCCAGCACCGAGGACCTGGTCGACGGGCTCGGCTTCGGCGCGGACGACTACCTGCCCAAGCCGTTCGACTTCCGCGTGCTCGTGGCACGGGTCGGCGCGCTGGCGCGGCGGGCCCACCCCGCCGCGCCGCCGGTGATGCGCCACGACGATCTGGTGGTCGACACGGCTCGGCGCCTGGCCATCCGCGGCGACCGGCCGCTGGAGCTGGCGCCGAAGGAGTTCGGCGTGCTGGAGCTCCTGCTCGCCGCGCAAGGCCGGGCGGTGTCGGCCGAGGAACTCCTGGAACGCGTGTGGGACGAGGCGACCGACCCGTTCACCAACGCCGTGAAGATCACGATCAGCCGACTGCGCGCCAAGCTCGGCGACCCGCCGGTCATCGAGACCGTCGCCAAGAGCGGCTATCGGATCTGATGCGGGCGTTCATCCGGTATCTGCCGCGCCGTACCGTGCGACTGCGACTGACGCTGCTGTACGGCGGGCTGTTCCTCCTCTGCGGCGCCGGCCTGCTGACGGCCACCTACTTCCTGGTACGGCATGCCGTGATGTCGTCAGGCAGGGTACGCGTGTTCCGGCACCCCCTGGCCCCGCCGGCAGGCTCGCCTCCTCCGCCCAGCCTCGAGGAGGCACTGGCGGCCCAGCGGCAGGAAGTGCTGGACCAGCTCGTGATCCAGTCCGGGATCGCCCTGGCCATGATGGTGGTGCTCGCGCTCGTGCTCGGCTGGTGGGTCGCCGGCCGCGTCCTGCGCAGGCTGAGCACGATCACCACGGCCGTACGGAAGATCTCGGCGACCAACCTGCACCAGCGCCTCGCGATGGCCGGCCCGGACGACGAGCTGACGGAGCTCGGCAACACGTTCGACGACCTGCTCGACCGGCTCGACACGTCGTTCCAGGCACAACGCCAGTTCGTGGCCAACGCCTCGCACGAGCTGCGCACCCCGCTCGCCCGCCAGCGCACGATCGGCCAGGTGGCGCTCGACGACCCGGACGCGACGGCGTCGTCGCTGCGCGCCGCGCACGAGCGGATCCTCGCCGCCGGCGTCCAGCAGGAACGGCTGATCGAGGCCATGCTCACCCTGGCTCGCGGCAACACCGGCATCGACGTCCGCGACCCCTTCGACCTCGGCGAAGTGGTCACCGGCGTCGTCGAGGTCCGCCGCCATCCGGACATCGCGCTGCGCGCCTCGATCGCGCCGTGCCCGGTCTCCGGGCACCGCGCGCTGACCGAACGGCTCGTCGTGAACCTCGTCGACAACGCGATCCGCTACAACGTCGCCGGCGGGTGGGTCGAGATCTCGTGCGGCTCAGGCGTGCTCAGCGTGACCAACACGGGGCCGGTGGTGCCCGAGGCCGAGGTCGAGCGGCTCTTTCAGCCGTTTCAGCGGCTCGGGCGGGCTCGGACGGGGCACGGGCTGGGGCTGGGGTTGTCGATCGTGCGGGCGATCGCCAACGCGCACGACGCTCGGGTGACGGTGACACCGCGGCGCGAGGGCGGGCTGGCCATCCTGGTCAGGTTCGCCTGAATTCTTGTTCCTCGGTGCCGGCAGCAGGGGGTGAGGGCCCGTGCTCTCCCACAAGCCGTCACAGCTAGGAGAGGACGGGTCGTGACCGAAGCGGCCAGGCCGGTGATGGAGGGGAACCAGCGCGGGTGCGGGTGGTCGTCGGTGACGGTGGCCACGGCCTGGTTGGTCGCCTCGTTCCACCCGGCGCCGGTGGCGATCCAGGCCACGAACAGGGTGATCAGGATGAGGCCGGGCACGACGGTGCCGGCCATGAAGCCGTATTTGGCGACCTTGGTGGCGAAGTGGTTGCTGACCAGCGCCACGGCGGTGCACAGCCAGAACGCCACGAAGCCGGTGCGTTTGCCGAACGCCTCGCCGACCCACACATACACGCCGCCCTCCCGCTTGCCGAACGCGCCGCCGAGCTCGGCGGCCACGAGCCCGACCGGGATCAGGAACAGGAAGGTGGAAAGCCGATGTGGGCGAACATCGTCAGCTCTTCCTTGGCCATCATCGCCGGCCCGCGCCGCGAGGTGACGATGGAGGCGGCGGTCACCCGCCCCAGGGTGGAGACCGCCATGTACCTGGCGCTCTGCCCCCGCTTCGGGTGTCGTTCATGACGGATTTCCCTGCCAGGACAGTGATCAGAAGAGCGACAGCCCGCTCGTCCTGGCGAAGGTCTCCAGCGCGATCGTGGCCGAGACCGAGTTCCCGTGCGTGTCCAGGCCCGGCCCCCAGGCCGCGACACTGCACTGTCCCGGCACGATGGCCAGGATCCCGTAGTCGGCGACTTTGCCCTCGCCGATGTGCGGTGTGGCCGCGGTCACCGCCTGCCCGACAAGCCTGTCGTAGTCCGTCAGTGGTGGAACCCGATCCGTGACACATCCGCCGGCAGCTCGGCGGGCTTGCCCGCGGTCAGCCGGTGCAGGGCGCGGCGCAGGTCCTCGGCCAGTAGTGCCGCCTCGTCCATCCCGATGCCGTGCCGGATGAGGATGCGCTGGATGACGGTGTCCTCCTGGTCGGCGGGCAGCGGGTAGGACGGCACCTGCCAGCCGCGCATGCGCAGCAGGTCGGTCAGGTCGTACAGGGAGAACCCCGCGTCCGCGGGGTCCTTCAGCTTGTAGGAGATGGCAGGCAGCGCGCCCTGCCCGTCGTAGAGCAGCTCGAACGGCCCCATGGCGGCGACCTGCTCGCCCAGGAACCCGGCGGTGGCGGCGCAGGCCTCGTACACCTCGCGGTAGCCCTCCTTGCCCAGGCGCTGGAACAGGTAGTACTGCGCGACGATCTCGCCGCCGGGGCGGGAGAAGTTCAGCGCGAAGGTCGGCATGTCGCCGCCCAGGTAGCTGACCCGGAAGATCAGTTCTTCCGGCAGCAGTTCCGGCTCGCGCCACACCACCCAGCCCACTCCGAGGGGGGCCATGCCGTACTTGTGGCCGGAGGCGTTGATGGAGGCCACCCGCTCGACCCGGAAGTCCCACACCAGCTCGGGATACAGGAACGGGGCGATGAACCCGCCGCTGGCCGCGTCCACGTGGATCGGAATGTCCAGCCCGGTCTCGGCCTGGATCCGGTCCAGCTCGGCCGACAGCTCGGCCACCGGTTCGAAATCGCAGGTGTAGGTGACCCCGAGGATCGCCACGACACCGATCGTGTTCTCATCGACGTACTCGGAGAGCTGGTGCGGCCGGAGCCCGGTCGCGCCCTTCTCCAGCGGCACCTGGCGGATCTCGACGTCGAAATAGCGGGCGAACTTGTCCCAGCAGATCTGCACCGGGCCTGCCACGATGTTCGGCTTGTCGGCCGGCTTGCCCTCGGCCAGGCGTCTTTGCCGCCAGCGCCACTTCAGCGCCAGCCCGCCGAGCATCGCCGCCTCACTGGAGCCGGTCGTGGAGCAGCCCATCGGCGCCACTCCCGCCGGGGCGTTCCACAGGTCGGCCAGGATGTTCACGCACCGCGACTCGATCTCGGCGGTCTGCGGGTACTCATCCTTGTCGATCATGTTCTTGTCGAGGCACTCGTTCATCAACCGGTGCACCTGCTCGTCGGACCAGGTGGTACAGAACGTCGCCAGGTTCTGCGAGGCATTGCCGTCCAGCAGCAACTCGTTGTGGAGCAACTGGTAGACGGCCTCAGGCCGCGACGCCTGCTCCGGCATGCGGTTCTTCGCGGCGACACTCGTGCCCACCGGGCCCGCGAAGAGGTCCGTGGCGTCCTCGGCCTGCTTGTGAGCCCTGGCCTTGTGCAGCGCCATGACCATCCCCCATCCGGCAGAACATTTTGATCATGGGAGACATCCCCGACAAAGCATCAACACAGCGGCACAACCGGCCAATAAGCCCACCAAAAGGGCTCCAGCCCGTCTATCACCCAGGCGTGCACGGAGGCGTTGTCGTGCGGCTGCCAGATGCTCGGAGGTCAGCGGACGGTGAACAGACTCTGGATGGCCACGGCGGCCGCGCCACGCGCCCACTGCTCGAACGGCCGGGGGCGGCTACACCTACCTCAACATCGACGCCGGCTGGAACGCCACCCTCGACTGGACCTTCCACTCCGACGCCAACGGCATCCCCAACCTCGACAGCGGCCGTTTCCCGAGCGGCATCGGCCCCCTGGTCTCCTACGTCCACGGCAAAGGCCTGAAGATCGGTTTGTACGGCGCGGCCGGCCTGGAGAAGGAGGCCTACGACAAGGCGGCCCCGATCATCGGCACCTCCTGCACCACCCGTGACATCGCCGTCCAGCCGCTCACGCCGACCAACAAGTGGGGCGGCAACTGGAAGATCGACTACGCCAAGCCGTGCGCCCAGGCCTACATCGACTCGATCGCCGCCCGATACGCCTCCTGGGGCATCGACTTCGTCAAGATCGACGGCGTCGAGGCCGCGAACGTCCCCGACATCAAGGCCTGGTCGCAGGCGATCGACAGGACCGGTCGCCAGATGTGGCTGTCGGCCAGCGCGTGGCCGGTGGAACTGGCCGCCGGCGACGGGCTGCGGCCGTGGGCCAACGGCGTACGGATCGACACCGACATCGAGTGCTACTGCGACACCACGGCCACGTGGGCCAATTCGGTCGACGACCGCTTCTCCGACCTGCCGAACTGGCTGAGCAAGCTCGACCCGCCCGGGTACTTCCCCGACCTGGACGCGATGCCGATCAACAACAACACCGGCAGCGGCCTGCAGGACGGCCTGAACGACGTGGAACGGCAGACCGTCATGACCTTCTGGTCGATGGCCTCCTCGCCGCTGTACGTGGGTGGCGACGTGTACTTCATGGACGACAAGGCGATCTCCATCCTGTCCAACCCCGAGGTGATCGCGGTCGACCAGGCGTCGGTGCTGCCGATCCAGGTCAACGGGCAGGTGTGGAAGAAGGTGGTCGGCGACAGCACGTATGTCGCCGTCTACAACCTGGGTTCCTCGCCGGCCGACGTCACCGTCGACTTCGCCGACCTGGGTATCTCCGGACGGCCTGCCGTACGCGATGTGGCCGCCCGCACCGACCTGGGCGCCTTCGCCGGCAGATGGACGGCCGCGGCCGTGCCCGCGCACGGCTCCAGGCTGATCAAGATCTCCGCCGTGGGGAGCGGCACCGGTTTCGAGGCCGAGGCCGGCGCCTTGGCGGGCCCGGCCCGCGTCTCCGGCTGCCCGGCCTGCTCGGGCGGGAAGAAGGCCGGCTACCTGGGGAACGGCGGGTCCGTCACGATCGGCGGCGTGCCGGGTGGCGGCAGCCGTACCGTGCGCTTCACCTACGTCAGCGGCGACCCTCGGCCAGCGGACATCTCGGTCAACGGGGGAGCGCCGATCCGGGTGGACTTCGCCTCGACCGGATCGTGGAACAGCGTCGGCGTCAAGGACGTGACGCTCACGCTGCCCAACGCCACCAACTCCATCACGATCGGCGGCTCCGCCTACGCCCCCGACATCGACCGCATCGATCTGTGAGCCGCACCCGGTGAATCCAGCTCCGCGGGGCGACCCCGGCCGCCCCGCGGGCACCGAGCGCGGCTGCGAGCTCCGACCATACTGTTGCACATGAGTCGCAACTACGAAGGAGCTGCCTTATGCGCGACGCCAACCCGCCCGTACGCAGGTCGCTGTTCCTGCACGCCCCGATCCGCCGCACACCACGGGTGATGCTGGAGCAGATGCTGGCCCTGGTGGACGACGGCACGCCGGCGGACGGCCCCGGCGGCCCGGTCGCGGTGCTGGAACGCCGGTTGGCCGAGTTGCTCGGCAAGGAGAGTGCGCTGTTCTTCCCCAGCGGGACGATGGCGCAGCAGGTGGCGCTGCGCCTGCATGCCGACGATCGCGGGCGCCGTACTTTCGCCGCACATCCCCAGTCGCATCTGGAGGTGTGGGAGGAGCAGGGCTACAACGCCGTGCACGGACTGCGGATGCGCCGTGCCGGGGACCCGCACGAGCTGATCACCGTCGGCGACCTGGCGGCGATCGGCGAGCCGCTCGCCGCGGTCGTCTGGGAGCTGCCGCAGCGCGATCTCGGCGGCCTGCTGCCCGAGTGGGAGGAGCTGTGCGCGCAGGTCGAACTCGTACGTGCCACCGGCGCCGCCGCGCACCTGGACGGCGCCCGGTTGTGGGAGGCGCAGACCTATTACCGGCGGCCGTTCGACGAGATCGCCGCGATCTTCGACACCGTCTACGTCTCCCTCTACAAGAGCCTGCAGGGCGTGCGCGGTGCGGTGCTCGCCTCCGACGCCGCCACGATCGACGCCGCCCGCGTGTGGCGCCAGCGGCTCGGGGGCGGCATCCGGGACGCCTGGCCGCTGGCCCTGGCCGCCATGGTCGGCTTCGACACCCTGGCCACGCGCATGCCCGACTACCGGGAGCACGCCGTCGCCATCGCCGCCGCGATCAACGCCGACGGCGCCGCCCGGGCCCATCCCGACCCGCCGCAGACGCCGCTGTTCCACGTCCATCTGCCGGCCGGTCGGCGCGCCGTCGAACGAGCCGGCGAACACCTTCTCGCCGAGCAGGGCATCCAGTTGTGGGGCCGGGTCCGCTCCGCGCCTGATCCCGGCCGCTGCAGCTTCGAGATCAGCGTCGGCGACAACTCCATGGACTTCACCCCCGCGGAAGTGGTCACCCTGATCCACGAACTGCTCGACCGCGCCCGGAGTTCGCCTGCCTGATCGCCGGGCGGGAAGGCCCGTCGGCGAAGAGGCTGAGCCGCCGGAGAAGGCGAGTAGCACCGGCGCCACGGTGGCTTCTTGCTGTGCCTGCTTGTTCACGTCTTAATGAGAAGCGTTGACAACCGTCCAATGCCGATTTGTCGCATCAACCGATGAATTCTGTTGTCGGATTTTTTCAGGATTCGCGGTACATTTTGCGCACGCGCGTGCCCACCCCTCAGCCAGAGAGCGTGAGATGACATGGACACACAGGCCGTACGCAGCGGTGACCTCACCTGGGCCCAGCGCGACTGGTTCTTCTGGGTGCCCCTCGGCGCCCCCGCCGCCTTCGAGGCCAACCAGAACCCCCGGATCCCCGGCTTCGGCGCCGGCCGCGCGCACGTGGTCGCCGCGGTCCGCGACCTGCTCCTGCGCCACGAGGGGCTGCGGACCCTGGTGACCCGCGAGGGCGGTGCGCTGAGGCAGCACGTCCTGCCCGTCGACGGGGCGCGCCTGGCCGAGGCGGTCGTCGTCACGGACGAGGAGCCCGGTGGCCCGGTGACGGCGGCCGCGGTGAGGACCGCCTTCGATCTCGGGACGCGGTGGCCGGTCCTGTTCGTCCTCCATGTCGCGGGGGAGAGGGTGCGCGAGGTCGGGATCGTCCTCGACCACTCCGCGGTCGACGCGTGGGGCATGCGCGTGCTCTGCGGCGACCTCGCCACGGCGATCAGGGCGCGGGCCCGAGGGCGTGAGCCGATGTGGCGGAGCGAGGCGGAGCAGCCGCTCGACGCGGCGAGGTGGGAGGGTTCGGTCGCCGGTGAGCGGTATCGGGTGCGAGCCGAGGAGCGCTGGGCGCGCACCCTGACCGGGCTGCGGGAGTCGCTGGGCGACCACGGGCCCCGGGACAGGGGCGCGGTGGCGCTGTCGGCGCGGCCGTACCACTCGTGCAGGCTGGCGTCGGGACGGCTGGCCGCCGCCGCCACCGACCTGGCCCGTACGGCGGGCGGCTCCGTCTCCGCCGCCTACCTCCACGCCTTCGGCGCCACGATCTGCGAGGTGGAGCGGTCGCCCGCGGCGGGGGTGTTCGCCTTCGTGCTGAACAGGCCCTCCGCGGGGGCGATGGCCTCGGTGCGCAAGACGATCATGCACACGCCGGTGGCCGTGCCCTCCGTGGACGCGGCGCCGTACGGCAAGGCGGTCGCCGCGACGGCCGCGAGGCAGTTCGACGGCCACCGCTTCGCCAACCTCGACCCGCACGTGTCCGAACGGCTCTGCGCCCACCACCTCGGGCCCCATCACAGGACCGGCGTGGCCTTCGCGAGGTTCAACTTCATCGACGACTCGGTCGTCGGCCCCCTGGCCAACTCCCGGTCGCTGGACGCCGAGGGGATCCGGTTCCAGGATCCGGCGAGCCACGGGCGCGTGACCTTCGGGGAGGCGCACATGGACGGCTCGGAGTACCTCCTGACGGTCCAGCACGGCGCGGCGGGCGCGCTGCTGACGCTGTCCTGGCGCGAGGACACCGGATGGGGCCCGCACGCCGAGGGGATGCTGCGGCACATCGAGCGGCTGATGGTGTGGGGGGCGTCGGGGGCGGCCGAGAGGCTTCCGCAGTTGATGAATAGTTGAAAACTGTCAGATAATTTCACTATCATCTCGACAGATTGAAAGCTGCTTGTCGACTTCTTGCGTAGTCGTGTCGACTTGATTCATTCTCGTGCTGACGAGAGCCCGGCCGCCGGCACCAGCTTCCTCGCCCTGGGAGTCGGCTCGCTGACCGCCCACCTGACCTCGATGACCAGCGGACCCTGAGCCTGCGGGAAAGGACCACCGCACCGTGATCCACCACCCGACCGAGCCGGACCTGTGGCTGACGGACGTCGCCGACACCGACCACTTCCCCGAGGAACACCGCGACGACCTGCGCGCGGTCGCCACCTGGGCCCGCGAGTACCTCTGCGAGCCCCTCCAGGACCTCGGCAGACGAGGCCCCGTCTGCCCGTACGCCCAGGGCTCCATCGACAGGCGCCGCTTCTACCTCACCGTCCGGCTGGGCACCCCCACCACGGTGGCGGAGATCGTCGCGGCCATGGAGCCCTACCGCTCCTGGTTCGCCCAACTGGCGCCCGGGCGGTGCCCCGAGTCGCTGCACACCGCCGTTCTCGTGCTCTTCCCGGGAGTACGTGATCACCTGGCGCTTATTGACGCGGCGCAGAGCCGCCTCAAGGATCACTATGTGTCCCACGATCTGATGATCGGTGAGTTCCACCCGGGCCCGCCGGACAAGGGCGGCCTGTGGAACCCGGAGTTACGCCCGCTCGCCGGCCCCGTGCCGATGCTGGTGATCCGCCACATGGTGCCGACCGACCTGCCGTTCCTCGTGGGCGACCCCGGACATCTGGCCGCCTACCGCGAGCTGCACGGCCACCACGTGCCCGCGAGGCTGCGCGGCGTCCTCGCGGAGGGGTGACCATGCGACAGCCGGCACCGCCCGGTGAGCCATCGGCCGGACGCCCACTCAGCCCCGCGCAGGAGCGGCTCTGGTCGCTGCAGCGCGCGGGGCTCGACGGCGCGGTCTACGTGGTCTGGATCGCGCTACGGATCAGCGGGCCCCTTGACGCCGCCGCACTGCGCGGAGCCCTCGGCCGGCTGATGGCCAGGCACGAGGCGCTGCGCTCGGCGATCGTCGCCGACGCGTCGGGACGGCCCTTCCAGGTGGCGCGCGAAGGGCTGGCCGTACCCCTGGAGGTGGCCGACGTCGCCGAGGCCGACGCTCTCGCGGTCGCCGAGGGCTTCCTGGCCAGGCCGTTCGAGCTGGAGACCGCGCCGCTGGCGCGGGCGCTGCTCATGCGGCTGGGTGCGGAGGAGCACGCGCTGGTGTTCGTCGTCCACCACTCGGTGTGCGACGGGCCCTCGCTTGAGGTGATCCGGCAGGAGTTCTTCCAGCTCTACCAGGGCCTTGGGCTTCCACCTCCGCCCGTGCCGCCCGCCGCTGAGGCGGTCGACCTCGACGAGGCGCGTGAGTACTGGCGGGGTGAGCTGGAGGGGGCGCCGGCCCTCCTCGACCTGCCCCTCGACCGGCCGAGGCGCGCGCGGACGAGCTCGCGGGGGCGCCGGCACAACGTCGAGCTGCCGGCCGCGCTGCTCGACGGCGTGCGTACGGCCGCGCGCGAGTCCCGGACCAGCGTCTTCATCGTCGTCCTGACGGCGTTGGCAGTCGTGCTGTCGAGGTACGCCGCCGAGGAGGAGGTGGTGATCGGGGCGCCGGTCAGCGAGTGGGGCGAGCGGGAGCGCGCGGTGGGGATGTTCGTCAACACCCTCGCCTTCCGCGCCGACCTGCGCGGGAACCCGACGCTCGCCGAGGCGCTCGTCAGGGTCAGACGGAAGGTGCTGCGCGGGCTCGGGCACCGGGCGGTGCCGTTCGACGAGGTGGTCGAGCTGGTGCGCGAGGTACGGGACGCGCGGCACCATCCGGTGTTCCAGGTGATGCTCGTGGTGGACACGCCGCCCGCCGGGGTGCCGGAGGGACCGCCCGGCCTGACGGTGACGAGCTGGGAGCTGGTGCCGGCGGTCGCGAGGTTCGACCTGACCGTGGTGGCCACCGTGGGGGAGAGCGAGGGCAGGCTGGCGCTGGACTACGCGGCCGACCTGTTCGACGAGGCCACCGCCGTACGGCTGGCCGACGACCTGGCGGCCGCGCTGACGGTCGTGACGACCGCGAGGGAGACCAAGGTCAGGGACATCCCGCTGCCCAGCGTCGCGCGGGCGGACGCGGACGTGCCGCCCTTCGACTACCGGCCCGCGCACGAACTGGTCGCCGCGATGGCCGCCGCCGATCCCGCCGCCCCCGCCGTGGTGACCACGGACGGCACGCTCGACTACGCCACGGTGGACCGGCGGGCGAACCGGCTGGCCTGGCGGCTCCGTGAGCGCGGAGTCGGCGCCGAGACGTCGGTGGGCGTCGCCCTCCCCGCGGGCGCCGACGCGGTGGTGGCCATCTTGGGGGTGCTCAAGGCGGGCGGCGCCTACGTGCCGCTCGACCCGGCCCAGCCGCCGGCCAGGCTCGCCGCGATGCTGGCTGACACGGGGGCGCGGCTGGTGGTGGGCGGCGCCGTACCCGGGTGGGAGAGCCTCGCGCTCGACGGCGGCGAGGCCGCCTCGCCTCCCGGCACGACGTGCCCGCCCCAGCGGCTCGCCTACACCGTCTTCACCTCCGGCTCCACGGGCCGTCCGAAGGGGGTCGCCGTCACGCACGGCACGCTGGCGCGGCTGTCGGCGGAGTTCAGGCACGCCCATGGCTGCTTCACCGCCGGGCAGCGGGTGCTGATGCTGCCGCCGCTGACGTTCGACGCCTCCGTCGGCGACCTGTTCCCCGCGCTGACCGGGGGCGCGGCGCTCGTGCTCCACCCCGATCCGGCCGCGCTCGGCGGCGGCGCGCTCGTCTCGTTCTGCGCCGCGTACGGCGTGACGGCCGTGGACGCGGCGGCGCCCCAGTGGCGGCAGTGGACCGAGGACCTCAGAGGCACCCACGTACCCGACACCTGGCCGGTGACCACGATGATGGTGGGCGGCGAGCGGGTTCCGGTGGAGACGCTGCGCGAGTGGGCGCGGGTGACCGGTGGGCGGCTGGCCTTCCACAATCACTACGGCCCGACCGAGGCGACCGTGTGCGCCACGGTCCACACGACGGTCGACGGGTCGGAGTGCGGCGAGGCGCCGTACCTCCCGATCGGACGTCCGCTGCCGCACGTGCGGGTCCACGTGCTCGACCGCCACGGCGTCCGCGTCCCGCCCGGCGGGCGCGGCGAGCTGTACCTCGGCGGCGACTGCCTGGCCAGAGGCTACGCCGGCGCGCCCGCCCGCACCGCCGGCCTCTTCCTCCCCGACCCCTCGGCATCGTCGCCCGGCGCCCGCGTGTACCGCACGGGCGACCTGGTGCGGCAGCGGGCCGACGGCACGCTGGAGTTCCTCGGCCGCGCCGACCGCCAGATCAAGCTGCGCGGCCGACGCATCGAACCCGGCGAGATCGAGGCCGCGCTCACCGCCCATCCCTCGGTACGCGCGAGCGTCGTGGTGGTCAGGGACGACCTGCCGGGAGGCGCCGCCCTCGTCGCCTACCACGTCCCCGCGGGGCCGTCGGCCCCGCCCGAGGAACTGCGTGCCTTCCTGCGGACCTCGCTACCCGACTACCTGATCCCGAGAACGTTCGTCGAGCTGGACAAGCTGCCCCTGACCACCCACGGCAAGGTGGACGAGCACGCCCTGCCCGCGCCCGGCCACGACGCGGTCTCGCGCGGGCACGCCGAGCCGGAGGGCGAGGTGGAGATCGTGCTCGCCGCCGTCTGGGCGCGCGTGCTCGGGGTGGAACGGGTCGGTCGCCACGACGGCTTCTTCGATCTCGGAGGCCACTCCCTGCTCGCCGCCTCCGTGGCGGCCGAGTCCGAGCGCGCCCTCGGCGTCAGCGTGCCGGTGCGAGCCGTGTTCGACGCCCCCGACCTCGCCGGCCTCGCCGCCGCCGTGGCCGGAGCTGAGCCGGTACGCGAGTCCGTCGACCTGGACGCGGAGACCGCGCTGCCCGGCGATCTCCGGGTGCGCGGAGCACGGACAGGACCGCCGGAGCACATCCTGCTGACCGGCGCCACCGGCTATCTCGGCGCCCACGTCCTCGCCGAACTGCTCGCCAGGAGCCGGGCGAGGGTCCGCTGCCTCGTCAGGGCCGCCTCTCCCGAGGCCGCCACCGCGCGGCTGACCGAGACGCTGCTCCGCCACGGCCTCAAGGGTGACGCCCACCGCGTGGAGGCCGTGCCCGGCGACCTGACCAGGCCGAGGCTCGGCCTCGACGATGAGCGCTACGCGTCCCTGGCCGAGGAGAGCGACCTGATCTGCCACGCCGCCAGGCTCGTCGACTTCGTCCGGCCGTACGGCCGCCTGCGCCCGGTGAACGTCGGCGGCGTCCTGGAGATCCTCCGCCTGGCCACGACCGGCACCGCGACGCCCGTCCACCTGGTGTCGACGCTCGGCGTCTTCCTGGGGAGCACGGGCACCGTGACCGAGTCCACGGCCCCGGCCCCTCCCGGTGGGGCGTACTACCTCAGCCGCTGGGTGGCCGAACGGCTGGCCGTGGCCGCCCGCGAGCGCGGTCTGCCCGTCTCGATCCACCGCCCCGCCAGGATCGGCGGCCACAGCCGCACGGGACGCTGGCACACCGGCGACCACTTCAGCAGGATGCTCGTCGGATACGTCCAGCTTGGCCTGGTTCCTGAGCTGGAGCACGAGGAGGACCTCATCCCCGTCGACCACGTGGCCGCCGCGGTCGCGCGCCTGGCGCTCGACGGTGTCCGCGCCGACCTCCACTACGTCAACCACGCGACGGTCACCTACGGGGAGATCGCGGCGGCCCTGGCCGAGGCGGGCGGCGCCGTCGAACAGGTCCCCTGGCCGACGTGGATCGCACGCGCCAGAGCACGCGCGGACGAGGGCGGTGAGTTCGCCGTCACGCCGCTGCTGCCGACGCTGCCCGACGACCCGCCAGACCCGGGAAGGCCCCGCTTCGACTGCTCGGTCACCGAGAGCACGCTCGCCGAAGCGGGCATCCCGGCGCCGGCGCACGCACGCGACCTCGTCCGTGCCTACGCCGCCTTCCTCGTCGGAGGCCGCGCCGGGAGCGCGGGATGACGGGCCTGACGGCGCGCCGTTTCGCCGTGATCTGGTCGGCCGAACTCGTGTCGGTGATCTGTTCGAGCCTGACCGCGTTCGTGCTGAGCGTCTGGGTCTACCAGGAGTCGGGCTCGGAGACCCAGTTCGCGCTCAACCTTCTCTGCGCCACCCTGCCCGGGCTGCTGATCGGCCCGTTCGCCGGGGTGATCGTCGACAGGTTCGACCGGCGCCGGGTGCTGGTCCTGGCCGACGCGGGCGCCGCGCTGGCGACAGCCGTACTGGCGGTGCTCGCGCACACGGGCAATCTGCAGGTCTGGCACGTCTACCCGGCCACCGCCGTCGCCGCGATCTGCGGGACCTTCCACGTGACCGTCTACCAGGCCATGACCCCGCTGCTGGTGCCGGAGCGCCACCTGGGGCGCGTCAACGGCCTCATGCAGACGACGTTCGCGCTCCAGGTGGCGGCGCCGATCGTCGCGGGCGCCCTGATGGAGGCCATCGGCCTGCGCGGCGTGTTCGTGCTCGACCTGCTCTCCTTCGTGCTGGTGGCGTGCGTGGTGCTGTCGTCCAGGCTGCCCGCCGGCCTGCTCCGCCCATCAGGTACGGCACCGCCCAACTCCTTCCGCGCCGACCTCGTCCACGGCTTCGCCCGCCTGCGCACCGGGGGGCTGCTCGGCCTGGTCGGCGCCTTCACGGTGTTCACCTTCGTCTTCGCGTCGGCGGGCATGCTGATCCGGCCGCTCATCCTGGCGTTCGCGTCACCGGCGACGCTGGGCGCGCTGGTCTTCGCCGGTGGCGCCGGGCTGTTCGCGGGCAGCCTCGCGATGGGCGCGTGGGGCGGACCGAGACGCAAGGTCGTGGGCGCGGGCATCTTCATGGGGCTCGGCGGCGTCGCGCTCGCCGCCCACGCGCTGAGCCCCTCGGTGCTCCTGATCGCGGTGGTGGCGCCGCTGTTCCTGTTCACGATCCCGGTCGTGAACGCCTGCTTCACGACCGTGATCCAGTCCAGCACCGAAGCGGCCGAGCAGGGGCGCGTCCTGGCCTCGGCCAGAACCCTCACACAGGCGGCCATGCCCCTCGCCTACCTCGCGGTCGCCCCGCTGACCGAGAGGCTGGCGGAGCCCGCGCTCATGCCGGGAGGCGCCCTGGCGGGCAGTGTGGGCGCACTGATCGGCACGGGGGAGGGGCGGGGGATCGCCCTGGTCTTCCTGCTGGACGGGGCGCTGCTGGTGGTGCTGGCCGTCGTGACGCTGGCCGTACCCCGGCTGCGTGGGCTGGGCGCGCGGCCGGAGGAGGAGCCCGCCACCGTCACCTAGAACGGCCGGACCCCGCACACCTCAGCCCTCATCACAGAACGGGACATTCATGCCGCTCGATCTCACGCCCGAGGAGTCGGAGCCCTACTTCAGCGGGCAGGCGCCGGGCCCGCACCTCGACGTGATCGCCGCCATGGCCACGCACGCGGCCGCCGCCGGGCTCAGGCTCGGCGTGTTCGACGCCCTCGCCGAAGCCCCGGCACCCGCGGCCGACCTCGCGGGCAGGCTCGGCGCCGATCCGGCCGCGCTGGAGGTGCTGCTCGGCGCGCTGGCCGCCACCGGCTACCTCGCGCGGGACGGCGACCGGTACGCGGCCACCGGCACCGCGCGTTCGCTTCAGGGCTACGGCGACAGCCTGCTGTTCTGGCACGACGTCCTCACCGGCATGTGGGGCGGCCTGGAGGAGTCGGTCAGATCGGGAAAGCGGCAGGGCGACTTCTACGAGTGGATCGCCGGACGCCCCCAGACCCTCGCCCGCTTCGAGGGCATCCTGCGCGGCCAGGCCGGATGGCTCAGCGAGGAGATCGTCGCCCTCGCGCCGCCGCCTGCGGGGGCCACGCGGCTGCTCGACCTCGGCGGCGGGCACGCGCGCTACAGCATCGCCTACTGCGCGGCCGGGCCGGAATTGCGCGCGACCGTGGTCGACCTGCCTTCGGCGCTGGTGGCGGGGCGGGCCGCGGTGGTGGAGGCGGGGCTGGAGGAGCGGGTCGAGCTGCGGGCGGGGGATCTGCTGGAGGCGCTGCCGTACGTGGGGCAGGACTGCGTGCTGCTGTTCAACCTGCTGCACGGGTTCACCGCCGAGCGGGCGGAGGAACTGGTGCGCTCGGCGGTGGGGACGCTGCGTCCAGGGGGGAGGGCGATCGTGCTCGAACGCGATCCCGCCGGGCGGGGTGATCCGGTGGCCGACGCGTTCACCAGGATGTTCGCGCTGAACCTGCACCACACGCAGGGCGGCGTGCTGCATCCGCTGGAGCGGATCGCGGGCTGGCTGACCTCGGCGGGGTGCGCGCCACCGGAGACGATGGACCTGACCCGCTCGCCCGCCCACCGGCTCCTGGTGACGACCGCGACCTGAGCGGTACACCGTGTACGGCGCAAGCCCGGCCTCTTCTTCACCAGGACGATGTCGGCGCGTCGACGGCCTCTTGCCCGCCGTACTGGGCGTAGAACCACGAGAACCCGGTGGGCCTGACCTATCTGGCGGCGGGCACGATGGGCGGCACGGGCGTGTCGGCCGAGCGGACCAGGCGGGGTCCGGCGGGCCCGAACACCTCGCGGGGTTCGGGGAACCACGACAGCAGCGCCAGGTAGAGCAGCGCGGCCAGGGCCAGGCCGATGGGCAGGGAGACGTCCACGCCTCCGGCCAGGCCGCCGAGCGGGCCGACGAACTGGCCGGGCAGGTTGACCGACAGCAGCGCCACCAGCGCCGAGACGAGCCAGGCGGTCATGGCCCGCCAGTTCCAGCCGTGGGTGAACCAGTAGCGCCCGCCCCGCTGGCGGCGGTTGAAGACCTGCAGCGCCTCGGGGTCGTACCAGCCGCGGCGGGTGACGTAGCCGATCGTCATGATCACCATCCATGGGGCGGTGCAGGTGATGATCAGGGTGGCGAAGGTGGAGATGCTGGCGGTCAGGTTGGCGGCGAAGCGGCCGATGAAGATGAAGACGATCGACAGGGTGCCGATGAACACCGTCGCGCGCACCCGGGAGAAGCGCGGGAAGACGCTGGAGAAGTCCAGGCCGGTACCGTACAGGGCGGTCGTGCCGGTGGACATGCCGCCGATGAGCGCGATGAGGCAGACGGGAACGAAGAACCAGCCGGGGGAGACGGCCAGCAGTCCGCCGACGTAGTTGGGGGCGGCGGGGTCGACGTACGGCGCGGCCTTGACGGCGATGATCGAGGCGGTGGCCAGGCCGAAGGTGAAGGGCAGGATGGTGGCGATCTGCGACAGGAACGCCGCGGCCATCACGCGGCCCTTGGGCGCGGAGGCCGGGATGTAGCGTGACCAGTCGCCCAGGAAGGCGCCGAACGAGACCGGGTTGGACAGCACGATCAGCGCCGCCCCGATGAACGACGGCCAGAACAACGGGTCGCCGGAGGAGATCGGGCCGACGTATCCGGGGTCGAAGTCCCCGGCGAAGGCGACGGCTCCCACGGCGAACAGCAGGGACGCGGCCACCACGGCGATCTTGTTGACGAACAGCATGAAGCGGAAGCCGTACACGCAGACGACCAGGACGAGACCGGCGAAGATCGCGTAGGCCAGCCCGCGCATGACGTCGTTCTCCGGCAGCCCGGCCAGGCGGTGGGCGCCGCCGACGAGCGCGTCGCCGGAGGACCACACGGAGATCGAGAAGAAGGCGATGGCCGTCAGCAGCGACAGGAACGAGCCGATGATGCGGCCGTGCACGCCGAGGTGGGCGCTGGAGGAGACGGCGTTGTTGGTGCCGTTGAGCGGGCCGAACAACGACAGCGGCGCCAGGATGAGCGAGCCGACGACCAGGCCGAGCACCGTCGCCGCCAGACCGTGCCAGAACGACAGGCCGAACAGGATGGGAAAGGCGCCGAGCACGCAGGTGGAGAAGGTGTTCGCGCCGCCGAAGGCCAGCCGGAACAGGTCGAAGGGTGTGGCGCTGCGGTCGGCGTCGGGGATGCGGTCGACACCGTAGGTCTCGATCTCGGTGATGGTGCTCACGGCGACTCCCGGGGGGTGTTCAGGGCGAGGAGGCTGACCAGGTCGTAGGCGACGTGGGCCGCGGCCACGGAGGTGATCTCGGCGTGGTCGTAGGCGGGGGCCACCTCGACGACGTCGGCGCCGACGATCGCGCGGTCGGCCAGGCCGCGCAGGATCTCCAGCAGTTCCCTGCTGGTCAGGCCGCCCGCCTCGGGGGTGCCGGTGCCGGGCGCGTGGGCGGGGTCGAGCACGTCGATGTCGACCGAGATGTACAGCGGGCGGTCGCCGACGCGCTGGCGCAGGATGTCGACGACCTCGTCGACGCCGCGGCGCATGACGTCGGAGGAGGTCAGGATGCCGAAGCCGAGGCGCCGGTCCTCCTCCAGGTCGCGCTTGCCGTACAGGGGGCCGCGGATGCCGACGTGGCTGAGGGCGGAGGTGTCGAGAAGGCCCTCCTCGACGGCGCGGCGGAAGGGGGTGCCGTGGGTGTACGCGGCGCCGAAGTAGGTGTCCCAGGTGTCGAGATGGGCGTCGAAGTGCAGCAGCGCGACCGGGCCGTGCCGCTCGGCGGCGGCGCGCAGCAGTGGCAGCGCGATCGTGTGGTCGCCGCCGATGGTCACCAGGCGGGCGTCGAGGGCGGCGGCCGAGGCGGCGATGGTCTCCACGGCCTCGCCGATGTCGAAAGGGTTGCAGGCGATGTCGCCGGCGTCGGCGACCTGGACCGTCTCGAAGGGGGAGAGGTCCAGGGCCGGATGGTAAGGGCGCAGCAGGCGCGAGGCCTCGCGGACGGCGGCCGGTCCGAACCGCGCGCCGGGCCGGTAGGAGACGCCGCTGTCGAAGGGCACGCCGACCACGGCGACGTCGGCGCGGCCGACCTCGTCCAGGCGGGGCAGCCGGGCGAAGGTGGCGGGCCCGGCGAAGCGCGGGATCTTCGAGGAGTCGAGCGGCCCCCGGGGCATGTCGTGGTCCTTTCGCGTGACAGGTCCTTTCCGGAGAGTGTGCAATCCCCGCGCCGGACCGGACAATTGTGGCCGCCATGGAATAGCTGCCTATGCTTTGTGGGTGACCACAAAAGTTTCGGTGGAGGATCTGGTCCGCTCGCCCGCACTTCAGCTGCGGGTGCTGGCCGGGCGGGCCGGTCTGTCGCGGTCGGTGTCGTGGGCACATGTCAGCGAACTCGACGACCCGACGCCCTGGCTGCTGGGGGCCGAGGTCATCATGACCACCGGGATCGGCGTGCCACGCGGGGCCGCCGAGCAGCGGGCCTACCTGGAGCGGCTGGACGACGCGGGGGTGTCGGCGCTGGCGTTGTCGGCCCAGCTGCACGTGCCGCCGCTGCGTCCGGAGTTCACGGCCGCCGCCGAGGAACGCGGGATGCCGGTGCTGGAGGTGCCGCTGGCGGTGCCGTTCATCGCCATCGCGCAGGAAGTGGCGGCGGCCGTGCAGGAGGACGCGCGCCAGCGGCTCGGCGCCCAGCTGCAGGTGTTCGGAGCGCTGCGCTGGCTGGCGGCCGAAGACCTCGACAGCGCGACCCTCGTGCGGCGGCTGGAGCGCTTGTCGGGCTACGACGTCTACGCCTGCACACCTCAAGGACGGCCGCTGCTGGACGGCGTGCCCGTCCCCGACCTGGCGGTCATCCCCGCCGAGCCCGACGCGCCGCCCACGATCGCCGGCGGGTTCGTGCTGCCGGTGCCCGCGCCCGGCGGGCCCGCCGGCTTCATCGTCGCCTTCGAGCGGGAGGGCGCGCGGCCCGCCGGGCTGGCCGTCGCCCAGCACATCGCCACCGTCGCGGCCCTGCGCGTCGCCATGGAGCGCCACGACCGCGAGACCCTGCGCCGCGAAGGCGCGGAGACGCTGGCCGAACTGCTGCAGGACGTACTCGATCCGGCCACCGCACGCCGCCGCCTGGGCAGGCTCGGGCTGACAGGCGAGATGGTCCTGCTCGTGGTGCGCGGCGTGCCGGGCGAGTCGCTCCTGCGCGCCCTCGACGAGGTCCCGCACCTGCTGCTGCGCCGCGGAGAGGACCACCACGTGCTCGGACCCTCCGCCGTCTGTACGGCGGTGGCCGCGCTGCCGGGCCTGTCCGCGGGAGCCTCCCGGCCCTTCCCGGCGGGAGAGTCCACCCGGGTGGCACAGCGGGAGGCGGGCTGGGCGGCCACCCGCTCGCGCGAGTCCGGCAAGCCGCTCGTGCACTACGGCGAGGACACCACCGGCCGGTGGCTGCCGGACGACCCCTGGACACTGAACGCCCTGGTCGAGCACGTGCTGGGACAGGCGCTGGCCTACGACGCGGCGCACGGCTCGCAGCTGGTCACCTCGGTGCGTACGTGGATGGAGCGGGACAGGCGTACCGAGGAGGCGGCGCAGGCGCTGCACGTCCATCCGAACACGCTCGCCTACCGGCTGCGCCGCTTCGCCGATCTGACCGGGCGCGATCTGTCGTCCAGCGCCGCGTTCACGGAGGTGTGGATGGCGATCCGGGCGGCCAGGGAGCTGGACATGTGATCGTGAGGCGGTGTGGCGGTCGTTCTCGCAAGGTGGGGCAATAGATCCGACACCGTCATGCAGTGGCACTCGGAGCATGACGCGGGAATCCCCCACCAGCCAGCGTGCCAACGCCGTGCTAGCCGGAAAGCGAACTGGGAAGGGTCCGCGAACACGAACCCGGCCTTTGGCAGCGCAGAGGCCGGGCTCGCAGCGATCAGTCGGGCTGGTTCTAGAGGGGCAGGCCGCCGCCCGCCGCACCGCCGAGCAGACCGCCCAGCAGGCCTAGGAGCACATTGGAAGCCGGCGCGTCCGCCGAAGCCGTGGGTGCGGGCTTGCTCGCGGACTTGTCCGCATGGGCGTGCGCCGACAGCGCCGGCATCACTCCGATGGCGGTGCCGAGCAGCCCGATGGCCGTCAGCCGCGCTGCAGCCTGCATGATCGTCATGTGTTCTCCTCATTGTGTTTGTGCACGGAGGTGCTGATCTGGCGACCCACAGTCCAGCTCAGAAGGTGGTCGTAGGGCTCTCCTGCAACGCTCGCGTTGATACGACCCAGGCCAAACACCGACCCTCCACTGACCCCGGCAGCCAGATCGATTCGATCTACATGCGGGGTGTCCGCAACGGACGGCACCACTCCCATCGCCCGCAACCCAGCCCAGCATCCGGTACGGCACGCAGCCGAGTTCCTCGGCGACCAGATCTGGGGGAGGGTTGTGCGGCTTCGAGATCGCCGAACTGCGCGTGAAGCCGCTGGCCGACCATGATGTCGCCCAACGTCGGCTCCGTCGTCCAGACAGCGGTGGGCCGCTTGACGGCGGTGTTGGTCGAGCCCGGCTTCGCAGGGTCGATCTTGACCATAGGCACGGTCGCTGGGGCGCTGGCTCCGCCGCCGCCCGCCGTGGTCTGCCGGGCGATCAGCGAGCGGACGGGCCGGGCGGCGCCGTTGGTGCCCCGACAGGAGATCCGGGAGCTGCAGATGGCGATCCGGCGACTGCCAGGGGTTGGCGATCTACAGGATGGTCTTCAAAGGTACGACTGACAGGGCGGAGACCGCGAGCGCCTCCAACGAGTCGTTCGGCGGGTGGACAACGACTTTCGCCGATCCGCGGCTGTTCGACTTCATGGAGCTCTGCTGTCGGGTCAGTGCGTCAGCACCCGCAAGGTAGCGATGGCGGAAGGTGTCTCACGTGTGGCCCCATGGAAGAAGGCTCTACTGGCGCTCATTGATCTTGCCAGAAGCGGGCCTGAGCGCTGGGCTTGCGTAGCCTTGGTGTCGAAAAGGGGAAGGGAGTTCCGCATGACACCGAAACAGCCCAAGACCGAGCTCGATGCCCGCTACAGCTCCGCGCTGAACCCGCGCCCGGGCGCGGAGAACGTCACCGCCACCGACTGGGACCGGGCCCAGCGCCAGCTGCGGGCCGCCGAGATCTTCTGGATCACCACGGTCCGGCCGGATGGTCGGCTGCATGTCACGCCACTCATCGCCGCCTGGCACGACGGGGCACTGTACTTCAGCACCGGGCAGGGCGAGCAGAAGGCGAAGAACCTGGCCGGCAATGCCCACTGCGCACTTACCACCGGGCACAACTCACTGTCCGAAGGCCTCGACATCGTGATCGAGGGTACGGCGGAGCGGGTGACGGATCCGGCGCGGCAGGAGGAGGCCATCGCCGCGTTCGAGGCGCAGTACGGGGACCACGTCACCTCGCCGGAGGGGACCTTCTACGGCTTCGGCGACAGCATCCGCAAGGGCAACGACCTGCTGTTTGCGGTGACACCCAGCACGGCGTACGGCTTCGGGCACGACAGCCAGGTGTTCAGCCACACTCGTTACACGTTCTAGCGAGTGAAATCCCCGGCCGCCAGCGCCGGATACTGTCGCGGAAACGCTGGGCACAGGCCTCACCGGAGGTTGCGCACGGACTCGAAGCCCGTCTGACGGGCGAGCTTCTTCGCTACAACGCCCTTTGAGCAGTGCTGTCCTGCCATCACCGACCACTTCGGCCGCGCCCGTGACCGAAGATCGACCGTGTTCCTTCGCCTGGCCTATCTCGCCGTTACCAACGTCTTTGCCGCGCTGCGGTGGCGCATGAGCGATCGGGACGAAGACGTCGAGATACTCGCCTTGCGTCATCAGACCACCGTGCTTGAACGGCAACTCGGCTCCGATGCCAAGGCGAGATTCACGCCCGAGGTCCGGGCATTCCTGGCCGCGCTGCTGACGTCGCTGCCGTGTAAGGTCCTGCGCGGCCTCTCCGCGGGGTGGGTATCGCCGGGTACGAACGGATTCTGGGCCCCGACAAGGTCTTCACGCTGCAGACCAAGCTGGTCTTCGCCGACTTCCTCGCGCTGAGCGGCGACCAGCCCGCCGCCCGCGACCTGTACACGGAGGTGGTGACCACGAGTGAACGGGTCCGGGCCCACCTGGACAGCCTCGACGACTGAAACCCGCCGCTATTGACGTGATATCAATCCCGATAAACTTTCAGGGTGAAAGTCCAAGCACCTGATTTTCCGCTCTGATCTGATCTCAGATTCATGAGGAAAGCGAGCCGGACGTCCATGCCGCCCGTGTATCGTGTGCACGTCGTCATCCGATCGTAAGGGAAGGGATCGCCGACCCAGCCTGTAGGATTGTTGTTGTAACGAAGAATTGCGCTGTATTGAGGGGCGCCAGGCACGAACCACCCGCGAGGTGCGGCGACCCCGTTTCCGCCCGGGCCCACCCGTTTCTCCAGCCCATCAAATTGGATCGACCCGGAGACCTCGGCTATGCGGATGACATCGCCGTCGCGAATGCCGTTCGGCGCCTGCTCGCCGTAGGGTACGGGCGGGAAGACGGCGTCTCTGTGACCGGCGGAGAAGGTCGTCGTGTTCTGCGTATCGGGCTTTAGGTCCTGGTTGCAGCGGTCCATCGCCGCCGTTGCGTCCTGGGCTGGCGTGGAGCCGACCTTTTGCGCCACTGCGAGCGCGGCGGACCCTAGAAGAACGATGAACAATCCGAGTGCGACGCCTTTTCTACTCCATGGCTTGACGTTGTGCAGGATCATTCCGGCCAATAGGTTGGAGAGCAGGCCGACGGCCGCTATGGCAAGCGCGATCAAGATTACCAGCCATAAATCGAGCATGCCGACACTGTAGCGCTGTGAACCCTCGCGTACCGAGATCGCTTCGCATCTGGGTCGTGTTGGACTTCCGTGGCGTGGGTCGCAATACTCCATATTGTTCGGGCCATTATGTGGACCTCACAGAACGGCCCGGCATCGAATCCTCAGGTTCAAGGGATCGTCGCAACATCCCAGTTGAAGGGATGCGATGGGTTTCGAGATCCGGGGGGACGGTCAGCGGACGCGGGGCTGTGCGAAGTTGGTTGCCGAGCGGGCTGAACACTTGCGGCTTGTGCGTGAGGGCATGAGTGGCAGGCGGGCCTGCGAGGTCGTCGGGGTCAGTCCGCGGACCGACCGCAGGTGGCAAAAACGGGCGTAACCCGTCGGCGGCCTACCTCACGGTGACGACCACCTTCTCGTCCGTAAGCGACCACCACAGAAAACATCGAGATCTTGGCCCGCTGGACACGGTGCTGCTCTGGGGCGAAATCGAGCTTCGAGATGCGGACCAGCAGCCAGGCAACGGCGTTGGGATTCATGGCCGCGAATTCGCGAAGCCAGGGACTGGCGTCGCCCGAATTCTGAGCTAGGCGCAGGGCCGGCCGCGCGCCCACCGCGTTGCGGTTGTCCTGGGTGAGTTCCTCGACTCGCCTGGCGAAGGACTCGATCGGCATCTTGTGAAGAAGGTGAAGACAGTGGTCGAAGCCAGTTCTCGCAGAGCAGGTTGACGAGGTCGCCTGCGCGCTCGTAGATGGACAGGAGCTCGACCTGCCGGTCCTCATCGAACTTCAGGAACTTGAGGTAGGCGTCCTCCAGGTTGCGTAACCGCAGCGCGCTAAGGACGTCGTCCAGCGAGGACGCGGCGAAGTTGTTGTTGACCTGGTAGTTGTCGCCCACGCCGCCGTGGAACATGACGCCACGGCTGTATTTCGCGTCTATTGACGGGAAGCCGTCGTCGTCCGGATGTTCGCCGCGGGATTTCATCACGCCTTGAAGTCGTTGTGGCGACCGTGGAAGAGCCGCAGGCGAAGCGGCCCGCGGCCTTGGACGGTGTGACCGTACCGCCGTGGATCTTCATTCCGCGGGCGTGGGCCATCGCGACAAGGCGTCGACGTCCCGGATGAGCTGATCGGCTGATGGTCGGGGTGGACGACGAACCGGGCAGGCCCAGGTTGTCCGCCCTCAGGAGCACGATCACGTGCCGGGCGCCGCGCTGGCCCAGAACGTCCCTGTGCAACTGGCGTGGTCCCGAAGTTCGCGCCATAGGCTTCGGCTGGGCGCCCCCACGAAATTTCAGCTCCGCCCGGGGTGCCACTTGATCCGCGGACGGGGTCATCGCTGAGTCGTACCTGCGATGTATCCCCACGGAGGACGTCCGCGACGGTTTGTCACGGCACCATGCTGAATGACACCTGACAAGGAGGACGCCACAGTGGGGGAGGACGTCGGCCCTCGTTTCGGACTCGCCACCTCGGCCGAGCGGGCGATCGACGCGACCTGGGTGGGAATCACCGCGGCCGTCAATGTCGGCGGGGTGGTCGTCGTGGCCGTGCACGACGATGACCTCGGCAGGGTGACTCCGGGTGTCGTGCTCCTGCTCATGATCGGACCGGCGCTGCTGTGGTGGCGCAGGCGCGATCCGTGGCTGGTGCTCGCCGGTTGTGTCGCCGTCACCTGGACGTACATACTCGGCGGCCTGCCGCCGGGACCGGTGTACGGGCCGATGATCGTCGCCTTGGTCAGCGCGGTCGTCCACGGCGCCCGCTGGGCGGCCTATCTCGTGGTCATCGCCACACTGGCCGTGCACGCCGGGGCCGGCCTGCTGCCCGGCTGGGACGGCCGGGACGGCTGGGACGACTCGTCGCTCGCCGCTCTTGCCGCGTGGCTGCTGTTCCTCCTCGCCTTCGGGGAACTGATCCGGCACCGCCACGCCCTGACCGAGGAACGACGCCGGCGCCGGCAAGCCGGCCTGGACGCCCATGCCGACCAGCTCAGGCGGGAGGCGGCGGAGGATCGTCTGGATCTGGCCCGCGAACTTCACGACGTGGTGGGCCACCACCTGGCGGTGATCAACATCCAGGCCGCCGCGGGCCTGCACCTGCACGCCACGCAGCGGCCCGGTGTCGAGGAGGCCCTGCGCGTCGTGCGGGAGGCGAGCGGGCGCGCGCTTTCCGACGTGCAGGTACTGCTGGACGCGCTCAGGAACCCCGGCCACGCCGCATCACGGTTGCCCTCGCCCTCGCTGTCCGACATCGACGGCCTCCTCGACTCCGCCCGTGCCGGCGGCCTCGACGTCGAGGTCGTCGTCACCGGCGAGCCGCGGAGCCTGCCCGCGGCCCACGACCTGGTCGCCGGGCGGGTCATCCTGGAATCGCTCACGAACGTGCTACGGCACGCCGGGCGCCCCAGGACGTGGGTCCGGATCGACTACCGCCCGGAACGACTGTGCGTGCGGGTCGACAACGCGGCCCCCACCCCCGAAGCCGCCCGTACGCCCGGAGGCGGGCGCGGCATTCCGGGCATGCGCGCCCGCGTGGAGACCTGCGGCGGCACGCTGACCGCCGGCCCGCTCGAACCGTTCGCCTGGTCCGTCCGGGCCATCCTTCCCATCCAGGAGCAGCACCGATGATCCGTGTCCTGCTGGCCGACGATCAACGTCTGGTGCGAGCCGGCTTCGCCGCACTGCTGTCGGGCGCCGACGAGGTGGAGGTCGTCGGCGAGGCCGGCGACGGGCTGGCCGCGGTCGAACAGACGCGGACGATCCGGCCGGACGTCGTCCTGATGGACATCAGGATGCCGAGGATGGACGGCCTTGAAGCCACCCGCGCGATCCTGGCGTCACCCGTCACCGCCGGGGTGAAGGTGGTCATCCTGACGACTTTCGAGGTGGACGAGTACGTGTTCGAGGCGCTGCAGGCGGGTGCGGCGGGATTCCTGGTCAAGCACGGTCTGCCCGACGAGCTGATCAACGCCGTGCGTACCGTGGCGGCCGGGGACGCCATCCTGTCCCCGGGAGTGACCCGGCGGCTGATCGCCGAGTACGCGCGCCGGGCCAGGCCCGTCGACCGGCGCGGAAACGTCGACGAGCTCACCGGCCGGGAGCGCGAAGTGGTGGCCCTGGTCGCCCGGGGCCTGGACAACGAGCAGATCTCCGGCGCGCTGTTCCTCAGCAACGCCACGATCCGCACCCACGTGAGCCGGGCGATGATGAAGCTCGATCTCAGGAATCGGGCTCAACTGGTGGTCTTCGCCTACGAGAGCGGTCTCGTCAGCCCGGGCTGGGACGGTCAGAGCTGACCGGGGCCGTCAGATGGCGAGTTCCACGATCGTGATGTCCGGAGGCGCGCCGACCCGGACCGGCGGTCCCCAGAATCCCGCTCCTTTGGTCACGTAGAGCTGCGTGTCGCCGAAGCGTCCGTGTCCGGCGAGCGTCGGCTGCGCCCATGAGGTGAGCAGGTTCAGCGGGATCATCTGGCCGCCGTGGGTGTGCCCGGACAGTTGGAGGTCCACGCCGTGCCGCATCGCCTCGTTCACCTGGATCGGCTGGTGGGCCAGCAGGATGACCGGGCGGTTCTGGGGCGGAGGCGAGTTGCTCGACGGTGCCGTCGACGAGATCTCCGACGATCGCGACGAGGTCGGCGTCGGTGCGGTTGATCATGTCGACGATGCGCCGCGTGTGCGCCCGTCCCAGCATCGGCCCCAGGTGGATGTCGCCGACCAGGGCGATCCGGAGTCCGTGGGCCTGGGCTCCGCCGCGGCGTAGCCGTACGGTGACGTGGTCGAGGCGGGGTGGGCTCAGAGCGGTCACCCTGCCGTACCCGACGATGCCCGTCGCCGCCGCTCCCGCCGTCACCGCGATCGAGCGGGCGAGGAACGTCCGTCGTTGCGGGTCCTGAGCCTCGGGGCTGACCTTCGCCCGGTGTTCGCGGGTCACCGCTGCGGCCAGCCGTACCGGCTCGGCGAGAATGAGCAGGATCAGCAGGTAGACGGCCAGGCCGTACCAGATGTTGGTGGGCCACGCGATCCAGCGGGACACGGCGATGTCGAGGAAGAACGGCGTGATGAGCGCGGCCGGGATGAATCCCGCGAGCACCACCGCGAGCACGGTGCCCACGCGGCGGGCGCGGGAGCCGGGTGGCGTGGTGCTCCGGACGAGGCGGGCCCACAGATAGATGTGGGCGAGCAGCCACATCACCGACTGTCCCCACACCCATGCGGGAATCGACATCAGGTCACACTCCGGGAGCGGGACCTCCTGATGAGGATCTCCGCCACGACGAGGTTGACGATCCACCCGAGCGCCTGCCCGATCGGGATCACGGACTGGGCGTTAGCGGCGGCCGTACCGCTGAAAGGCACTTGGACCAGCAGGATCAGCGGCACCAGGACGCGTGAGGTGACGGCGAGGAAGGTGAGCGCGTAGTTGCGCGTCATCCAGTTCCGATGGCGCGCGAAGTCGCGGCGGCGGGCGGCCCGGACGGCGAGCGCGCCCGTGACGAGCCACAGGACGGCGGGAATGACCAGGCCGATCTGGGTGATGAGGCGGCCGGAGAGCAGCGCCACGGGTATGGCGGTCAGCGCGGAGGGGAGCACCCCCGCGAGGAGATAACAACGGCCGATCGTCCGGTGTACGCCCCCGCGTGCCCGGATCGCCGGGATGAACTGCAGCGGTCCGAGGACGAGCGCTACCAGCGCGGTGAAGATGTGGGCGACGAGCAGGTAGTAGTGCGGCCCGTTGGTCACGTCGAGCCTGAGGTAGGGGCGGACGAGCACGACGCCGAACACCGCCGCGACGACGAGCATCAGCCAGATCTTGCGGGCTCGCGCGGGCTCGCTCCGGTGGTGGATCATGGATTTCCCAGGGCTAGTGTGTCTGGACCGCCCATCATGCGGTGCGGTGGATCGCCCGGCATCGGCTCTGGGGCGGGAACCGGGCTACGTCACGGCTCGCGGAGCGGGCCCTCGGGCGGACGTCGCATAAGTCGGCGGGAGTACGCGTATTGCCGTCAGGAAGCTGAAGACGCCGATCCGTGGCCCCGATGGTTCGAAGCCTTGACGGCGAGTGAGTGTTTTGTCCCTTTTGGGGTAGCTGGGCGGCATGTTCTTGCTGAGGCCGCCGGGCGTGTACCGGCCGCAGGGTGATACCGATCTGCTCGCCGCCGCGCTGGCCGCCGATGTGCTTCCGGCGGGGGCGCGGGTGCTCGATCTGTGTACGGGCACCGGGATGCTCGCGTTGTGCGCGGCGCGTGGCGGGCTGGCCCGGGTGACGGCGGTGGACTTGTCCTGGCGTGCGGTGCTGGCCGCGCGCGTCAACGCGATGGTGCGCGGGCTGCGGGTGCGGGTGAGGCGGGGCAGCCTGTTCGCACCGATCGGGCGGGAGATGTTCGATCTCATCGTGGCCAACCCGCCGTACGTGATCGGTCCGTCGCGGTTGCCGG
>NZ_JACHIN010000021.1 GCF_014203235.1 Nonomuraea endophytica
ATGACGAACAGGTCGCCGGGGAAGCCCGCGACGATGTCGTCCTTGCCCTCGCCCAGCACGAAGGCCCCGACCATGAACGCGGCGACGAACGCCAGAGCCCCCATGTGAACGGGCAACACGGTGGCTACGAGGAACACTGCGGCTAGCACGATGATCGTGATGACTTGCACCGACATGCGGAGACTCCAGCGGTCGACGTGGGGGGTTTTCCATTATGTGGAAACTAATTTCCGCCTTGCGAGAGTATGACCCGGCTCACATTTGCCCGTCAAGACTTTTGCGCTCTCCGAAACCGCATATATTCCGTATTACGGTAGATCTTTTCCGCATCGTGGATGTACCTGGAGATGCCAGCGGCGGCACCGGTGAGCGCTCCACCGATGCCGCCGTGGTCCTGCTTCGCGAGCTCAGGAGATGCGGGTCGCCTTGTCCGCCGTCCTGCGGAACTTCGTGCCGTCCCACCTGTAGGTCTGGCTGACGTTCAGGTCGGGACAACATCTGGGGGCTCGGTCGCTGATCACCTTGCCGCGCAGGTGCACGAGCCCGCCGCGGATCGAGACCTTCATGGACTTGAAGTAGCGGTTCGTGCCGAGCTTCCCGAGCAGGTGAGGGGTCTTGGTTTTGGCGGCTCCGCCGTAGACAAAGGCGACCAAGGGGTTGCTCGACGTCGGGCTCGGGCACGAGGACACGACGACGGTCTCGCGGCGTCCGTCCCGGGTGACGTCGCCCACGGCCGCGACGGGGGCACGCACGACGTACCAGGCGGCTTTCGGCCGCGGCTTGGGACAGTTCAGCGCCGGCTCCACCACGGACGGCCAATCGACCCGGCTCGCGGCCGATGCCGCCGCGCCATCCGTGGTGGCCGCGCTGGCGACGCCGCCGCCCAGGACCATCGTCAGGGCGGCGACGCCCGCCAAGGCGCCGAATCGACGGCCGATGTGCTCGGTAGTTGAGTTCATAGTCAATCCGACGCGCGGAGTCCCGAAGATGTTGTGACGTATGGCCCCGTCTTCTCCATCGCCACGGCATTGCCGTTTCGAAATCAAAGTCTCATAATTAGTTTTTGAGACAGCGGTAGATCGTCGCCCTGGAGACCCCGAACCGAGGTGAAGTGGTAGTAGAGCGCTGCCTTGGTGATGCCGACCTGGTCGGCGATGGCCTGCATGGACGTGGCACGGTAGCCGCGGGCCGCGAAACAGGGTGCGTGCGGCGGCGAGGATCCGCTGCGGGGTGGCACGCGGGGCGCTCACGGGGTTCCTGAGAAGACGGCACTTACCTTGGGTCAGATTCTTGGCTATTCTACTTACCGTAAGTCAGTTCACTGAAGGGCCACACCATGTATGAACGCACGAAAGTGTCCTTCCAGTCGTCCGGCACCCCCTGCGCGGGGTATCTCTACCTGCCGGCCGGCGGGTCCGGGCGTCTCCCCTGCGTCGTGCTCTGCCACGGTTTCAGCGGCACCATGGACCGCCTGTACGGCTACGCCGAGCGCTTCGCCACCGAGGGCATCGCGGCGCTGGTCTTCGACTACCGCTCCTTCGGCGAGAGCGGCGGCGAGCCACGGCAGCTCGCCAGCATTGAAGGCCAGCACGACGACCTGCGCGCCGCCGTCGCCTTCGCCCGCGGCCACGAACGCGTCGACCCCGGCCAGATCGCGTTGTGGGGCAATTCGCTCGGCGGCGCGCACGTCGTGTCCGTGGCCGCCGACGACCCGGCGATCGTCGCCGTGGTCTCGCAGATCCCGTACAACGGCTTCCCCAAGCGGGTCGAAGGGCGGAGCACCGGCCAGACCCTCCGGGTTCTCGCCGCCATCCTCTGGGACACCATCCGCGGCAAGCTGGGCCTGCGGCCGTACTACATCCCGATGGTGGGCCGTCCCGGCGAGCTCGCCGTCACCACCACCCACGAGGCCGACGAGCACATCAGCACGCTCACCGGCGAGGGCGGCCAGACGTTGTGGCGCAACAGCGTCGCGCCCAGAGCGTTCATCCCCATGATGCGCTACCGCCCGGCCGAGGACGCCGCCCGCCTCACCCAGCCGCTCCTCGTCTGCATCGCCGCCGCCGACCGGGAGACCCCCGGCGAGACGACCCGCGCCCTGGCCAACAGCGCCCCCAGGGGCGAGATCCGTGAATACCCGGGCACCCACTTCAGCTTCTACACCGACCCGGGCATCCGCGACCAGGTAGCCGCCGACCAGATCACCTTCCTCCGCCGCCACCTCCCCTCCGCGGCCCCGGCCGCCTGAACAGGCCCGAGAGGCACGACCGATGAGTTTCGGGTGCTCAGCGTGTCTACATGGGTGGCAAGGAGCCGCACCGGCTCACCATGAAGACGCCAGAACCAGGAGCACCCCGTGGTCATCGTCGCAGGGCACATCATCGTCGAACCCCAGCACCGCGATTCCTACCTCGCTGATTGCGCGGACGTCGTCCGGCAGGCTCGCGGGGCCGCGGGCTGTCTCGACTTCTCCATCACCGCGGACCTGCTCGATTCCGGCCGCGTCAACATCTTCGAGCGCTGGGAGTCGCAGGCGGCCGTTGAAGCCTTTCGCGGCAGCGGCCCGAGCGACGACCAGGGCGCGGCGATGCTTTCGGCGTCGGTGGCCGAGTACGACATCGCCGGCGTGCGCTCTTTGACCTGACGGAATATCGACGCCGATAAACTACCGGCGACGGAGCCAGGGATCCTTTGACAATGGTGACCGCATTCAAGACCGGTAAAAGTCTCGTTGCTTTCCGGTCGGAGATCGGTTCGGATGCTGGTGGGGGTGCTGAGGCACAGCACCCCGGTTCCGTACCATGCAAGGAGAGATCGGCATGTCCCATGATGAGGCACGGCGTGTCTTCCAGGCGGTCGACACCTTTGATCCCGGTGAGTTCGTCAGGTTACTGGCCGAGGACGTCAGGATGGTGTTCGGCAACGCCGAGCCCATGCTGGGACACGACGCCGTCACCAAAGGGCTGCGGGGGTTCTACGCCACCATCGCCGGCCTGGCACACAAGATCGTCAGAACGTGGCAGGTGGACGCCGACACCGTCGCCGAGACCGAGGTGACCTACCAGCGGCTCGACGGCTCGCACGTCAGCATCGCGGCCGTGTCGATCTGGCACACCCGCGACGACGGCCTGATCTCCGACTACCGCATCTTCATCGACCTGGCTCCGGTCTATTCGGGCTAGCCCCGAAAGAATGGTGAAAGATTCTGTCCCCCTGGTTGAAGCGCCGCTTTAAAGCCGCCTGAACCAGGGTCCCGCAATGGGTCTTACCGATCGGGCACGGCGACCGCATCCCGGGCAACGCCTGAGGTCGCCGTGCCACAAGCCTCATGCCAACGCTCCGCACGTCACCGCGCCGTGCTTAAAGGGTCATCCCTATCCGGCTTTTAAGGCCGATCGCGCGAAAATGACTTCTGTTGACAGTGCGATGAGCCGTCATGTATCTCTTGACCGGGTGCCCGCATTCCGCCGCATGTTCATTATGAAAGTCGCGGGACAAAGCAAATTAAAATGCATTCCCTTAAAAGGGGTAAGATGAGTTCGCGGGAACTGGCAATAGCCGACAGAGTGATCTCGGACCGCTCCGGCGCATACGTCATCGCGGAGATCGGGCACAACCACGAAGGCGACCTGGAAAAGGCGGAGCGACTCGTGCTGAGCGCCGCCGTCAAGGGCGCGAGCGCCGCCAAGCTGCAGAAGCGCGACAACAAGACATTGTTCACCAAGGCGATGTACGCGCAGCCCTACGAAGGGCGGAACAGTTTCGGCCCCACCTACGGAGAACACCGCGAGGCTCTGGAATTCGGCAGGACGGAATACACGCACCTCGCCCAGGTGGCCAAGGAGGCGGGGATCGACTTCTTCTCCACCGCCTTCGACTTCCCGAGCGTCGACTTCCTGATGGAGTTCGACCCGCCGGCCATCAAGATCGCCTCCGCGGACCTCAGCAACACCCCGCTGCTCGGCTACGCGGCCAAGACCGGCAAACCGCTGATCGTCAGCACCGGCGGCGGCACCAGGGACGAGGTACGCCGGGCCGTCGACACCATCCTCCCGGTCAACCCGAACCTGGCCCTGCTGCAGTGCACCGCCGTCTACCCCGCCGGTCCCGCGGACCTGAACCTGTCGGTGATCACCCGCTACCGCGAGGACTATCCGGACGTCGTCGTCGGCTTCTCCGGCCACGACCTGGGCGTCGAGGCGAGCCTGGTCGCCTACACGCTGGGCGCGCGGGTCATCGAGAAGCACTTCACGCTCGACCAGAGCCGCCCCGGCAGCGACCACCACTTCTCCCTGACCCCGCCGCAGCTCGGCACGCTGACCGCCGCGCTGGACACGACCCGGCAGATGCTGGGCTCCCCGGAGAAGACCTGCTCGGCGCAGGAGCTGGCGGCGGTGCGCAAGCTGGGCAAGAAGCTGGTCGCCGCCCACGACCTGCCGGAGGGGCACCTGCTGACCGAGTGCGACGTCGCCTGCAAGTCTCCCGGCGACGGGCTCAAGCCGTACCAGATGGACCAGCTTCTGGGCAGGCGCCTGGCGGTTGCGGTGCGCGAGGACGAGGCATTCGAGATGGAGCAGCTCGCCGCCGGCCCACCCACCGCCAACGGATAGGTCCACGGAATGGCCACGACAGAAAAAGTCCCGTCCCTCTTCTCGCACCAGGCCTTCCGGCGGGTGTTCATGGCGGCGGCGGCCAGTCTGGTCGGCGTCGAGATCGCCTTCGTCGCGCTGCCGCTGGTCGCCATCTCGGCGCTGAACGCCTCCCCCGGCCAGGTCGCGGTGATCGGCGTGCTGGACACGATGGCGTTCCTGCTGATCGGGCTGCCGGCGGGCGCGTGGCTGGATCGGACCCGGCGGCGCTGGGTGATGGTCGTCGCCGACCTGGGCCGCGCCCTGCTCATGGCCTCGATCCCGATCGCCTGGCTGCTGGGCGTCCTGACGGTCTGGCAGCTGTTCGCGGTGGCGCTGCTCACCGGGGTGGGGCGGGTCTTCTTCGACGTGGCCAGCCTGAGCTACCTGCCGACGGCCGTCGGCCGCGATCGCCTGGTCCAGGCCAACTCCTACCTGCAGTCCTGGGACGCGGGCGCCACCGTGGCCGGCCCCAGCCTGGGCGGCTTCCTGGTGCAGCTCGCCGCGGCGCCCATCGCGATCGCGGTCACCGCGACGACCTATCTGTGGTCGGCGCTGTGCCTGTTCGGCATCCGGGTCAAGGAGCCGGAGCCGGAGCGCCGGGCCGATCGGCACCTGGCGCGCGAGGTCGGCGAGGGCGTCTCCTTCGTGCTGCGCCATCGGCTCCTGCGGCCGATCGCGCTGCAGGGCGCGGTCACCAACCTGTTCCTCATGGTGGGCATCATCTCGATCCCGCTGGTGTTCACCCGCCTGCTCCACCTGAACGCCGGCGACATCGGCATCTTCTTCACCTTCGGCGGCGTGGGCATCCTGATCGGCTCGTCGACGGCCAGGCGGGTGGCCGACCGCATCGGCTACGGGCCGTCGCTGTGGCTGGCCGGGCTGGTCGGCGCGCCCCTGTGCCTGCTGGTGCCGCTGGTCCAGCCGGGCGTCTGGCAGTGGATCACGTACGTGTGCTGGCTCGCGGTCACGCTGCGGATCGGCATGAACAACGTGGTCCTGGTCAGTTTCCGCCAGCGCATCACCCCCGACCGGCTGCTGGGCCGGATGAACGCCACCATGCGCTTCCTCATGACCGGTTCCCTGGCCGTCGGCGCGGGTGTCGCCGGCCTGGTCGGCCAGTTCGCCGGGGTGCGCACCGCGCTGTGGGTGTCGGTCATCGGCCTGACCGTGGCCTGGCTGCCCGTCTACTTCTCGCCGCTGCGGTGGATGCGCGAGCTTCCGTCGGAAGAGGAAGGTTCAGATGTTCGCTCCGATGACTGAGCGGTACCTGGCCGAGGTGGCCGAGGGCAATCGGGCGCTGCTGGAGGCCAAGGACGCCGCGCCGTTCGGCCCGGCCTTCCTCGCCGCCCACGGCGGCGACCTCACGCTGCCGCGCCCGCTGTTCGTGGACGCCGAGCCCACCCGCGCGCTCGCCGCCGACCTGCACGCCCTCTACGAGCTGGTCTTCCAGCTGCCCGCGCGGCTGTTCGACGGCGACTTCGACGCCTACCTGAAGGAGCTGGGCCTGGAGCCGGCCAAGCACGCCGTCCTGCGCCGCTACCGCGCCACCCCTCTGCTGTACGGCAGGGCGGACGTCTACCACGACGGCGACTCCTACAAGGCACTGGAGTTCAACGTCGGCAGTTCCCTGGGCGGCATCGACCGATCCGCGGTCGAGGCGGGCTTGATGCGCGTACCGGCGTTCCGTGACTTCGCCGAGCGCCACGGCCTCTCCTACGTGAACGCGGCCGCGCGCCTGGCCGAGGAGTGGCGTAAGGCGGCGGCCCCGATCACCGGCGGCGCCGATCCCGTGGTGGCGTTCCTGGAGTGCGACGGCGGGCTGGAGGTGTACCTGCCGATGGTGGAGTCGCTGCGCGAGGCGATGGCGGGCCAGGGCATCGAGATGCTGCTCGGCGAGGTCGGCCAGGTCACCGAGCGCGACGGCCGCCTGTGGCTGCGGGGTCGTCGGATCGACGTCGTGCTCCGCTATTACACGGAGAACGAGATCGTCTCCGGCGAGGCACCGATGGCGGCGGTGGAACGCATCGAGCGCCTGCACGAGGAGGGCCGGGTGGTGCTGTGGGCGACGCTGGACAGCGCGCTCTACCACAGCAAGGGCTGCCTGGCGATGCTCTCCGACGAGCGCTGGCGCGAGGCGTTCACCGCCGAGGAGATCGCGCTGGTCGACCGGGTGCTGCCGCTGACCCGCACGCTCAGCACGTCCCACTCGGTGATCGAGGGCGAGCGGGTCGACCTCGTCGACTACTGCCGCGAGCACCGCGACGAGCTGATACTCAAGCCGCGCGCGAACTTCAGCAGCACCGGCATCGTGGTCGGCTGGGAGAGCGGCGAACGCGACTGGCGCGAGGCGCTCGACGACGGCAGGACCACCGGCGCCATCGTCCAGCGCCGGGTACGCCCGAAGCCGTTCGAGGTCATGGATCCGCGGACGAACCAGGTGTCGCGATGGGTGGGCGTGCTGGGGCCGTTCGTCATGCCCGGCGGGCGCTACTCCGGCTGCTACGCCAGGGCGATGCCCGAGGGCGCCAGCATCGTCAGGGGGCTGGGAGCAGGACCGTCCACGGGGGTCTTCCTGGTCGAAGGAGCAGCTTTATGACCGACCGTGTGACCGAGGTCTACATCGAGCGCTGCGAGGCCGGCCGCAGCGAACTCGCCAAGGCGATGAGCGACATCCGGCTGACGGACAAGTTCGCCGCCTCCTGCGCGCACCGGCTGCTGCCGCGTCCGTTCTTCATGGCGCGCGAGCGCATCCTGGGCTTCGCCGACGAGCTGACGCGGCTGTTCGACGTGCTGGTCTCGCTGCCCGAGCGGCTGCACGGCGGCGACGTGGCCGCCTTCTGCGCCGCGCTCGGCTTCGACGCGCGCAGCTCGGCGCTGCTGGCCAGATTCCCGGAACGCCCCACCCTGTACGGCAGAGCCGACCTCTACCACGACGGCGAATCCTTCCGCCTGCTGGAGTTCAACTTCGGCAGCGCGCTGGGCGGCGCCGACCGTGCCCAGATCTCCGCGGCGCTCCTGGAGGTGCCGGCGTTCCGGTCGTTCGCCGTCGAGCACGCGCTGGACTTCGTGCACACCGGCGAGCGCGTGGCCGCGGCCCTGCGCGCGGCGGCGGCCCCGGTGACCGGCTCGCGCGATCCGGTCGTCGGTTTCGTGGAGGCGGACGGCGAGCTGGGAACGTACCTGAACCTGGTCGAGTCGTTCACCGAGGCGCTGACCGGGCTGGGCATCGAGGTGGTGCTGGGCGAGCTGAGCCAGACCGCCTACGACGGCACGACCCTGACCCTGGGCGGGCGGCGGGTGGACCTGGTGCTGCGCTACTTCAACATCGGCGAGATCATGTCAGCGTCCGGCGGCGAGCAGGCGGTGGAGCCGGTGCTGCGGGCGCACGCCGACGGCGCTGCGGTCCTGTTCACGACGCTGGCCAGCGAGATCTACAACAACAAGGGCTGCCTGGCGCTGCTGTCGGACCCCGGCTGCCGGGCGACCCTGTCCGCCGGGGAGCTGGAGCTGGTGGACAGGGTGCTCCCCTGGACCAGGCGCCTGGTCCCCGGCGACCTGCCGGAGCAGTGCCTGGACCAGCAGGACGACCTGATCATCAAGCCGTGGGCCGACTTCGGCGGCAGCGGCATCGTCGCGGGCTGGGACGTGCCGGCCGAGACTTGGCGCGCCGCCGTCGAGCAGGGCGTCGCCACCGGCGCGGTGGTCCAGCGCCGGGTACGCCCCCGCCCCGAACCCGTGGTCAACCCCGACACCGGCGAGCTGGAACTGTGGGCGGCCGCCTGGGACGCCTTCCTCACCCCGGAGGGCTACGCGGGCTCGCACATCAGAGCGCTGCCGCACGCGGAGGCGCCGATCATCGGCATGGGCGTCACCCCGGCCACGAGGACCACCGGCATCTTCCTTTACTGAAACCGTCCAGCGGCACCACAGACCCGGGTGGCCCGGGGCGCCTGAGCCCCCGGGCCACCCGATCCATGTCCGCGAAATCCCGGCGTTCGGCCCATACATCGCCGACGCACAGCGGATGTATTAACCACGACGCCGAATCTGTACTCACACGGACAACAACCCGAGGAGCACAGATGAACCGTTCCGTCGTACGCGCGCACCGCTACTCCATCGCCGAGGCCGACCTCGAGGAGTTCCTGGCCCGGCGCGGCTCGCTGATCGCCACCATCCGCGAGTCCCACCCCGGCCTCACCCACGCGGTTCTGATCAGGCTCGAGGACGGCACCTACACCGACACCTGGCACTGGGAGAGCATCGGCCAGATGGGCGCCGCCTTCGCGGACATGCCCAACTTCCCCGAGGCCCCGCTGACGATGGCGCTGACCAAGGACGCCACCGCCCAGAACGGCCAGGTCGTCGACGAGTCCTGAACGGCGAGCGATACCTTTCAAGTCCAGTTTCACGAAGGAGATCCACCATGAGCACTTACGAGGGATTCTCGGCCGAGGAGCGGGCCGCGATGAAGGACCACGCCACCGAGATGAAGAAGGCGGCGCGCCGCAGCACGAAGGCCGACAAGGCCGCCGAGGCCCTGCGGGACGTGCTGGAAAAGATCGCCGAGATGACGGAGGACGACCGCGTCCTGGGCGAGCGCGTCCACGCCATCGTCACCGCCGCCGCCCCGTCCCTCGCGCCCAAGCTCTGGTACGGCCAGCCCGCGTACGCCCTGGACGGCAAGCTCATCTGCTTCTTCCAGGCCAGGGCGAAGTTCAAGACCCGCTACGCGACGCTCGGGTTCAGCGAGGACGCGAAGCTGGACGAGGGCGCGATGTGGGCGACCTCCTACGCCCTGACCGAGATGACGCCCGAGGTCGAGGCCAGGATCACCGCGCTGGTGAAGCAGGCCGCCGGCTGAGGCCGCTATCCTCGGGAGCTCTCCCGCTCCCGGATTGGTGATCTTGCAGCGTATCTCCCCGCCGGCCGAAGCACCGGTCATCTCGGGCCGTCGCGTGATCGCGGCCGTGGTGTGCGTGCAACTGGCCGCCTCGCTGGGCTACTACGCGGTGATGGCCCATCTGGTCACGCACCTGCGCGCCGACGTCGGCCTGCTCGCCGGCACGATCGCGCTGGTGCTGGGCCTGCGGGTGGCGATGCAGTATGCGCTGTTCCTACCCTTCGGCTGGCTGGTCGACCGGATCGGTCCCGGCCTGGCCGGGGCGGCGGCGTGCGTGCTCAGGGTCGCCGCGTTCGGGCTGCTGGGGCTGGCCGACGGGCCGGGCGGGTTCGTGGCGGGCGCCTTACTGCTCGCGATCGGCGGGGCGTTGTTCCATCCCGCGGCGCAGACGCTGCTGGCCAGGCTGCCTGACGGGGTGCGGCCCAAGGGTTTCGGCGTCTACGTGGTGACGGGCCAGATCGCCGCGGTCGCCGGGCCGCCGGTCGGGCTGGTGCTGCTGGCGGGCGGGTTCGTGCTCGTGGCGAGCGTGTCGGCCGCCGCGTGGGCGGTGTCGGCCGTGTTGTTCTGGACGCTGCGCCGGGTGGGCGGCCCCGACGGGCGGGCCGAGGGCCTCATGCTCGCGCGGGGGGTGGCCGAGGTCGTGCGCGACCGGCCGTTCCTGCGCTTCGCCGTCGTCACCGCGCCGGGCACGCTGCTGGTCAGCCAGGCCGTGTCCGTGGTGCCGCTGAGCGTCGGCCACTCCGGCCTGATCACCCTCTTCTTCTGTACGGTCGCCGTCGCGACGGCAGGCGTGCAGCCGTTCGTGGCCGGGAGGGCGCGACGGCCCTGGGTGATGCGGGTCGGCATGCTCTGCCTGGGCGGCAGCTACCTGGTCCTGGCCGCCTACCCGGTGCTGCCGGGGTGGGAGGTGGTGGTGCTGGTGGCGGCGGCCGTACTGAGTGGGCTGGGCAACGGCCTGACCACGCCCGCGGCCTTCCAGACGATCGTCGGCCGCGCGCCCGCGGGGCGGGTCGGGGTCTACAACGGCATGTACGCGTTCGTGTCCGGGCTGGCGGCGTTCGCGGGCGGGCTGTTCGTCGGGCCGTTGTTCGACGCGGGGGCGGTGGCGGCGGCGCTGATCGGGCTGGCCGTGCTGGCGGCGGTGTCGGCCGCGGCCCATCGCTAGGCCGGGTCGCGCGCTCGGCGAGGTGTAGTCGGGGGCCCACTCGCTGATCACGACCGACACGTTGATCGGGACGGCGCCGGCCTGGATCATGCGGGCCTTGCCGCCCTCGTGGCCCTCGATGGTGATGCGGCGGAGCAGTCGCTGGCGAAGTAGACCTCGTACCCGTCCTTGAGCGCGCCCAGGACCGTCTGGGCGAGGCAGACCTCGGTCGACAGCCCCGCCATGATCAGCTTGCGGCGGCCGGTGGCCTCGACGGCGGCCTTCACGTTGGGGTCGGACCACGCGGCCGTCGTCGTGCGGTCGATCGGGGTGACGTCGGGGAAGACGTCGCTGATCCGGGTGAAGATCGGATCGGCGAGCGCCCCGCCCTGGGCGCCGACCGTGGTCAGCACGGTCGGCACCTCCAGGA
Source organism: Nonomuraea endophytica (assembly GCF_014203235.1). GTDB lineage: Bacteria > Actinomycetota > Actinomycetes > Streptosporangiales > Streptosporangiaceae > Nonomuraea > Nonomuraea endophytica. The sequence continues at coordinate 11,109 of NZ_JACHIN010000021.1, forward strand.
GCTTGGCCGCGCGGGCCAACATGGCGACGTTGTCGAGCAGGGCGTTGCCGTCGAGCTGGAGCATCGAGGGCGACCACGTCGCCGCGATCAAGGAGTTGGGGGACTACTTCCCGACCCGCCTCCTCGGGGCCGAGCCTCCGGCCGGATTCCGCCTTACACCGGCCCCGTTCGACCTCGACCTGCTCGGCTGAGCCAGTCGGGACGCGTCAGGGCCGCCACATGGGCCAGAACCTGGCGCCGTCCGGCAACACGATCGGCCGGCGCTCGACGTAGCCGTGCCTGGCATACAGGCGGCTGCTCTCCGGGCTGGCGGACTCCAGGTAGGCGGGCAGGCCGTTCAGGGCGGCGTGGTGGTGGTCCATCAGGGCGCTGCCCAGGCCGCGGTTCTGGTGGTCCGGGTGGACGGCCAGGAACAGCAGGTGGTGGTGGGGCGCGTGGGGGTGGTGCTCCTCCAGGAGCTCGTCCACGGTCTGGAAGCGCTCCTGGTGCTCTCCCACCGCCTCCGCCAGGCGCCGGTCGTAGTCGTCCGGCGCCGGCAGGGGCTCCTCGCGGTGGAACCAGACGGCCGCGCCCAGCAGTTCGGACTTGTCGGTGATGAGGTCGATGTGACCGCGTTTGAGGGCGTCCTCGACGAGGATGGCCGCCCAGGCGGACATGACCGGCGCGCGCCGCTCGGGGTCGGAGATCATGTACGCCACGACCCCCAGACCGGCGAAGGCGGTGCCGACCAGGGCGGCCACCTGGTCGACGTCGGTGTAGGCGGCCCGGTGGACGACGCGGGACTCGGACACGGGGTGTGCTCCTTCGAGGGGTGGCGGGATCAGGACGCTACGGCCTTGGCGCCCTGGCCGATCTGCTGGTAGATGCCGGGGCGCAGGCGTTGCAGGACGAAGGCCCAGATCAGGCCGAGTACGGCGGCGATGCCGTACAGGCTGGGCAGGATGACCGCGAGCGGGTCGCCCTCGGGCACGCCGAGCAGGGTGGCGAAGTTGGTGATGGCCAGCCCGAGCATGACGACCAGGATGACGGCGGCGGCCACCGGGGCGAAGAGCGTGTGGGTGCGGGGTTCGGTGTGGGGGTTGCGGGCGAAGTAGATCGGCACGGAGATGGCGGTCACGGTGAGCAGCACCAGGATGCCGAAGCCGCCCAGGGTGCCGCCGAAGTAGAACAGCTGGACCATCGGGTCGAGTCCGAGGATGGCGTAGACGACGATGACCAGCAGGCCGAGGCAGCTCTGGGCGATGGATCCGGTCTTGGGGGCGCCGGTGCGGGCGGTGGTGCGGCCGAACACCTCGGGCAGCACACGTTCGCGGCCGAGCGCGAACAGGTAGCGGGCGCTGGTGTTGTGGAAGGAGAGCATGGCGGCGAAGGTGCTGGTGATGAAGAGGACCCGGCCGATGGTGGCGATCACGTCGCCCATGTGGTCGGCGGCGAGGATGAAGATGGTCTCCGCGCTGTCGCGGCGGGCAACGGCGGCGATGTTGGCGGGTCCGATGGCCACCTGCATGAGCCAGGACGACAGCGCGTAGACGCCGGCGATCACGGCGACGGACAGGTAGGTGGCGGCGGGGATGGTGCGGCGCGGGTCGCGCGACTCCTCGGAGAACACGACGGCGGCCTCGAAGCCGACGAACCCGAGGATGGCGATGACCAGCAGCGCCCCGATCCCGGGCGAGAACAACGCGGCCGGTGACAGCGCCTCCCAGGCCAGCGACGGCCCGGCGGGATGGAACAGGTCGGCCAGGTCGAACAGGAGGATGACCGCGATCTCGGCGATCAGCAGGACGGCCAGCACGCGGCCGTTGAGGTCGACGCGGGACAGGCCGAGCGCCAGGACCAACGCCCAGGCCACCAGGGCGATGAGCCACCAGGGCAGGGTGACGCCGAGCCAGGCCGCCAGCAGTGGCACGGAGGCGGCGCCGAACACGCCGTAAAGGGCGACCTGGATGGAGTTGTAGGCCAGCAGCGCCCCCCAGGCGGCGGCCACTCCGGCGGGACGGCCCAGGCCGTGGGTGACATAGGTGTAGAAGGCCCCGGCGTTGGCCATGTAGCGGGCCATCGCCACGTACCCGACGGCGAACAGCGCGAGGACCGCGCCGACCACGAGGAACGCGATCGGCAGGCCGGTGATCCCGGTGACGGCGTAGCCGGTGGTGACCACTCCGGCGATGACGCTGAGCGGCCCGGCGGCCGACAGCACGAAGAACGCGACGGCGGGCACGCCGAGGCGGTTGGCGGCCAGCGCGGCGGTGATCCGGTCGCCCGGGGGGTGGCGATGCTGCGTCGTCACGGGGGGTTCCTTTCCAGGGGGTCAGAGGCGGCGGGTGCGATAGGTGAGGACGGCGTTGCCGACGGCGGCGCGTACCTGGCGGGCCAGGACGCTCAGCGGCGCGGGCAGGGCGCGCAGGACGGTCGCCAGGTAGGCCTCGCCGGTGCGGCGCATCGCGGGGTCGTTCAGCAGCACGGGGGTCAGGCCGCACGCGTCGACCAGCGCGAGGAGCATCATGTCCTGGTCGGGGACGGGGCGGTGCGCGACCAGGCAGCCCCGCAGCCGCTCCGGGGGCCAGGCGGCCCGGCCGAAGACGGCGCGGGAGGCGTAGCGGTAGCGGGGCTGGCGGTTCCTGAGCAGGCGGGGCTGTTCGCGCACGAGCAGCCCGTCGCTGATGAGCCGGTCGGCGACCATGGTGGTGGCCTGGCTCTCCATGTAGGCCAGCCAGGTGGGGATCGAGGTGTGCTGCGGGTGCGCGACCAGCTCGGCCAGCACGCTGGCGGCCAGGGGGTCCTGGACGGCGCCCCGGCCGACGACGACGAGCTGCTCTTCGCGTACGGCCAGCCGCCCGGCGAACACCAGCTCGGTCAGCAAGGCTCCGGCCAGTGCCAGAGCGATGCCGTGCGGGTGCAGGCGGGGCTGCCCGGAAATGGTGACGTCCCAGGCGACCAGGAACAGATCGTCGGCCAGGGGAAGGACGGGTCGGGATGTCATGAGGATCGGAGGGGAACGAATCGGTCAGGCTGCTCCCTCGGGCGCGCGGGTGCGGGCTGTGGGGTGGCGAGAGGTGCCATCGACGGTGCGATCCATTCCGGGCCTCCTGTCGGGATTTGCCGGCATGCAAATCCGCACTTTTCCAACCCGGCTGATCATGGTGAATACACCCACAGGGCGTCAAGCATCACTTGACTCTTCACAAGTATCGGCATGAACATAAATCACGATATGTCTCTCCGTTAGCGCAGATGGCGCTTAACGTGGGGTTCTATGCCGGGCTCGCAGGTTATGAGGCCGCTATGAGGGCGATGGGCAATTTCGCCACGTCAAATGTGACTTGTCCTCACTTCAGGTGGGATGCCAGGCCGTCCAGGACACATTCGAGCCCCTCCTCGAACTCCCGCTCGCGGGCTTCGTGCTGGTCCTGGCCGCGCTGGCCCGCGTACAGGGCGGCGAGCCTGGGGTAGGACCTGACCGCCTCCTCGGCCGCGGGCCACAGGCGTTCTGCCCATTCCTGCTCGTTCTGGCCGCGCCGGGCCAGCCTCGTCAGCCACGCGGCCTCGCTGGTCGCCCGGCCGATGATGTAGGCCATGACCGTGTTCAGCGCCCGGTCGGCCGCCTTCAGGGAGAAGCCGCCCGCCTCGAACACCGCGAGCGTGCCCTCCGACATGCGCAGCACGTTCGGCCCCAGGTAGGCCACTCCGGCCTCGCCGAGCACGGATCCGATCCAGGGATGACGCAGCAGTCCCGCCCGCACGTTCCGGGCGAAAACCACGATGTCCGCCCGCCAGTCCTCCCCCGGCGCCGGCGGTTCGATCTCGCCGTAGACCTCGTCCACGACCAGTTCGAGCAATTCCTCCTTGCTGGCCACGTGCGTGTACATGGAGGTGGCGCCGGCTTTGAGCCGGGCGCCGAGCTTGCGCATGCTCAGGGCGTCGATGCCTTCGGCGTCCAGTAGCTCCAGCGCGGCGGCGACGATCTGCTCGCGGCTCAGCACCGGCTGCTCGCGCCGCTGAGGCCGCGGACGGGTCCACACCGACAACTCCTTCTCGCCGGACATGCCTTCTCCTCGTCTCGCGCACTCCCTCCCGCACAGTGTACGGCTTGCGCACACCCAACGCTGTCCGTACAGTGTGCGGAGTCCGAACACTGTACGGAGGTAGCCATGACAACCCCGTTTTCCGCCGACCGGTGGCAGGCCAGGCTCGACGAGCTGCGCGCCGCCCACCACGTGCCCGGAGCCACGCTGGCGGTGCTGACCGGCGGCACTATCCACGAACTGGCCAGCGGCCTGCTGCACCGCGGCACCGGCGTGCGCGCCACACCCGACTCGGTGTTCCTGGCCGGGTCGCTGGCCAAGGTCTACACCGCCACCCTCGTGATGCAGCTGGCCGCCTCGGGCGAGCTGGACCTGGACGCGCCCGTGGCCGCCGTGCTGCCCGAGTTCGGCACCCCGGACCCGGACGCCTCCGGGACGATCACGATCAGGCAGCTGCTCTCGCACACCGGCGGCATGACCAACGACTTCATGTACGACTCGGGGCGGGGCGACGACTGCCTGGCCCGATACGTCGAGGCCCTGCGCGGGGTGCCGCTGGACTGCCCGCCCGGCATGGTGCTGTCCTACGGCAGCTCCGGCTACGTGGTGCTGGGCCGGCTGGTCGAGGTGCTGACCGGCCTGACCTGGGACCAGGCCTTGAGGGAGCGGGTGTTCGAGCCGCTGGGGCTGGAGCGGTCGATGACGCTGCCGGAGGAGGCGCTGCGCTTCCGTGCCGCCATGGGCCACGTGGGCGAGCCCGGCCGGATGCCGGAACCGGCGCCGATCTGGGACATGATGCCGCGTTCGGCGGGGCCGTACGGGAGAGTGATCGTCTCGGCCGGGGACGTCGTGCGCTTCGCGAAGATGCACCTGGACGGCGGGCTCGCCCACGACGGCGCCCGGGTGCTGGCCGCCGACGCGGTCGCCGCGATGCGGCGGCGTGAGGCCGACAGCCTGGACAAGTGGTCCGTCTCGGCGGACGGCTGGGGACTGGGCTGGACCCTGCACGACTGGAACGGGGTGCCCGGGTTCGGGCATGACGGGAGCGCCGTCTCCCAGTTCTCCTTCCTGCGCGTGCTGCCCGGCGCGGGCGTGGCCGTCGCGCTGCTGGCCAACGGCGGTGCGGTCGGCCGCCTGTACTCCGACCTGGTCGGGGAGCTGCTCGAAGAGCTGGCCGGGGTACGCGTGCCGCCGCCCTTCGCCCCGCCCGCGAACCCGCCTGAGGTGGACCTGACGCCGCTGGTGGGGACATACCCTCGGGCCGGAGTCGTCACGACCATCAGCCGGGGCGCGGACGGCGGCGGGCGGCTGCGTTACGAGTTCGTCGATGAGATGCGGCACTTCGCGCCGCCGCTGGAGGCCGATCTGGTGCCGGTGTCGCGGACGGCGGCCGGCACGGTGTTCGCCGCCGTGGGCATGCCGGTCGGGGACGAGTTCTGGCCGGTGGTCTGCGCCACGCTGCCGGACGGCCGGCCGTACGTGCAGGTCGGCATGCGTGTAGCCGTCAAAGCCACCTGACCGGTCACTGGGTCGTGCCGGTGAACTCCGCCCGCGCACCCGCGATCACCGTGCAGGTCAGCGAGACAGCGATGATCATCTCGGCCCACAGGAAGGCCGCGTAGTCCACCAGGCAGCCGAACGGCGGGCTGCCCGGCGCGGTGCCGCGGAAGGCCGCCAGCGCGAACAGCGTCGCCGCCATCCACCCCAACGCCGGCCAGACCAGCCCACGCCGGCGGGAGATCAGGAACCAGGTCGCGATCACCACCGCCCCGGCCAGCGCCCACATGGCGGCCATCATGAAGAGCGCGAACAGCAGCACGCTGGTCGTCCGCTCGACCGTCACCCCGAAGTACGCCACTCCCCCGGCCGCCTCCGCCGCCACCCGCTGGGTGAACAGCGGGTCGCGTCCGGTCAGCGTCATGTTCACCGGTACGGCGGCGCCGTCCATCTGGGCGGCTACCTCGATCTCGCTCTCGTAGGCGTCGAAGGGGTAGTCGGCGGCCGATCCCCCGCTCAACGCCACCGGCACGTCCACGCTGGAGATCCGGGTGTGGGCCGGGAAGCGCAGATCGCCGCGGACCGGCGCCGAGGTGAGCAGCGTGAGGTCGGAGACCGGGGAGAGCCCGCCCGCCTCGGCCAGGTCGCCGCGCGGGACGACGAGCAGGCGCAGCGTCAGCTCCCTGGCGTTGGCGTCCACCCGCTGGATGGAGGCGCGGATGTCGACGCGGTCGCGGGCGGTGGAGGTCGCGGCGTGGGTCACGCCGAGGGTGCGGCGCTCGTCGATCTGCAGCCAGACGCCCAGCCCGATCGCCACGGCCGCGGCCACCACACCCGTCACCAGCAGCAAGCGCCGGGCCATGGCACCCCTCCGAACGAGCCTGCCAGCCCGTAGACGGTCGGGCCGGGCAGCCCGCAGATGGTCGAGACCGGCGGCGCACCGACGGTCGAGGCCGGCGGCCCGCTGACGGTTGAGAGCGGCGGGCCTCCAGTGGTTGAGCGTGGTGTGCCCGGGGTGGTGGGCGGGGCAACCGGGGCGGGGGACATGTTTAGTTCCGCTTGGGCATCTGCTGGGTCGCGCAGTGGATGCCGCCGCCGCCCTCGCCGAGGGTGTCGACGGGCACCTGGACCACCTCACGCCCCGGGTAGAGGTCGGTGACGATGGCGACGGCGTCCCTGTCGGCCTTCTTGTCGCCGAAGCGGGGCAGGACGACGCCGCCGTTGACCACGTAGTAGTTCACGTACGTGGCGAGGAAGCCCTCGCCGCGGCGGCCGATGTCGACCGGCTCGGGCAGTTCGACCAGTTCCAGCCGCTTGCCGCGGGCGTCGACGGCCCGGTCGAGCACCTTGCGGGCCTGGTCGTAGGCGCCGGTCCAGACGTCCTGGGGAGCGTCGTCGGGCGGGGTGCTGATCACCACGACGCCGGGCTCGGAGAACCGGGCCAGGGCGTCGATGTGGTAGTCGGTGATGTCCTTGCCCTTGACGCCCTTCACCCAGATGAAGGTGGTCGCGCCGACGGTCTGCGTGAGCGCGCGTTCGATGTCGGCGCGGCTCTTGCCGGGGTTGCGGTTGTCGTTGATCAGCGAGCTCTCGGTGGCCATCAGCGTGCCCGCGCCGTCGACCTCGATGGAGCCGCCTTCGGCGACGATCGGCGCCTGGATCCTGGTGACGCGCTCCCTGGCCAGGATCTCCCGGGCGACGTCCTTGTCGCGCGAGTGCTTCTGCTTGCGGCCCCAGCCGTTGAAGTTGAAGTCGACGCCGGCGATGTCCTTGCCGCGGAGCACGAAGCTGGGACCGGTGTCGCGCATCCACAGGTCGTCGACCGGGATCGGCACGACCTCGACCTGTGAACCGCAGGCCCGCTGGGCGGCCTTGACGTCATCGGGGTTGGCCAGGAGCACCACCGGCTCGAACTCGGCGACCGCGCGGGCGATGCCGGCGATGTCGTCACGCACCCCCGCGGTGTCGGACTTCCAGATGAGCTCGGTCGGCCACGACATGAACGTCTTCTGGTGCGGATGCGTCTCCTCCGGCATCAGCCATCCGGCGGCCTTCGGGCCGGGCTTCGGGGTGGGCCCCTGCTTCGCCGCCCCGCTTCCCGTCACGGACGTGCCGCAGGCGCTCAGCGCGCCCCCCATAGCGGCAAAAATCGCCGTTTGTAGCGTCTGACGTCGAGAAATACGCATCACAGTCCCCCTGACTGAAATTTTGGTTAGGAGCAGCCTAGCCCGGCGGCCGGGGTACCGACGCCAGCAGGAGCCGGGTGTAGGCGTGTCGTGGATCGGCCAGCACCTCCGCCGTCGTGCCGCGCTCCACGACCTCCCCCTGCCGCATCACCACCAGGTGGTCGGTGACCTGACTCACCACGCCGAGATCGTGGGTGATGAACAGGAACGCGGTGCCGGTCCGCTCACGCAGATCGGCCAGCAGGTTGAGGATCTGCGCCTGGACGCAGACGTCGAGGGCGGCGACCGCCTCGTCCAGGACCAGGACGGACGGCTCGACGGCGAGCGCGCGGGCGATGGCGACCCGCTGGCGCTGGCCGCCCGACAGGTGGCGCGGCAGCGCGTCCGCCTCCCGCTCCCCCAAGCCCACCTGGTCGAGAAGCTCCGCGATCCGCCGGGCGTGGTCGAGGTCGGGGAAGTGCAGCTTCAGGGTCTCCCGCAGCACCGTCCTGGCGCTGAGCCGCGGGTCCAGGGACAGGAACGGGTCCTGGAAGACGATCTGCACCGCACGGGCCAGGCGCAGCCGTTCGGCCCGCCCGCGCCGCCGTACGGAGCGGTCGGGCCGGCGTTCGGAGCGGTCGGGCCGGCGTTCGGAGCGGTCGGGCCGGCGTTCGGAGTGGTCGGGCCGGCGTACTGAGCCCAGTCGCAGGGAGCGGTCGTGACCGTCCACGGTGACGCTTCCGGCGTCGGGGCGCTCCAGGCCGAGGATGATGCGGGCGGTGGTGGTCTTGCCGGACCCCGACTCGCCGACGACGCCGAGCGAGCCACCTGCCGCCAGCGTGAAGCTGACGTCGCGGACCGCCCGGACGCTTCCGTAGGACTTGGACAGCCCGTCGACTTCAAGCACGCTCTCCTCCGGGGATGCTGTGGTGGCAGGCGACGATCCCTTCGCCGTAAACAAGCGGTTCGGGCGGGTCGTCGTGGCACTGCGGCGTCGCCCGGGGGCAGCGCGGGGCGAAGGCGCAGCCGGTGAGCTCGGTCCGCAGGTCGGGCGGCTGCCCGGGAATGGTGGCCAGCCGTGCCTGCCGCGTCTCCACTCTCGGGGTGGCCGCGAGCAGGGCCGCGGTGTAGGGGTGGCGCGGGCGGGTGAACAGCGTCGCCGCCGGTCCGCTCTCCGCGATCCGGCCCGCGTACATGACGTACACGCGGTCGGCGATGGCCGCGGCGAGCTCCAGATCGTGGGTGACGAACAGCAGCCCGGTCCCGTATCTCCGCCGCACCTCGGCCAGCAGCGCGACGATCTCGGCCTGGGTGGTGACGTCGAGCGCGGTGGTCGGCTCGTCGCACAACAGCAGCTTCGGATCGCCCATCAACGCCCCGGCGATCATGACCCGCTGCAGCATGCCGCCCGACAGCTGGTGCGGGTACTGCCGCAGCACCCGCGCCTCCAGCCCGACGGCGGCGACCAGCTCGCGGGCACGATCCTGCGATCCCGGCCGCCCCTCGACGAGGAAGTCGCCGATCCTGCGCAGCGGGTTGATGCCCGCCCTCGGGTCCTGGAAGATCATCGCGACGGTACGGCGCCGCAGCTCCCGAAGCCGGGAAGGGGCCAGCGCGAGCACGTCCTGCCCCGCGACCTCCACGCCGCCCTCGACCGAGGCGCCGTCGGGAAGCAGCCCGAGCACGGCCCGCGAGGTGAGGCTCTTGCCCGAGCCGGACTCCCCGACCAGCGCCACGGTCTCGCCCTCGCCCACGCTCAGCTCGACGCCGTCGAGGACGGGCCGCGCCGTGCCGGGCAACCACATCCGCAGGCCGTTCACGCGCAGCACGCTCATCCCCGCCTCCGTGACACCCGGTCGGCCCAGTGCTCGGCGACGACGTTGAACGCCACCACGGTGAGCACGATCGCCGCGCACGGCAGGATGGCCGAGAGGGGATGGCCCTGGAGCAGGGCGGACTGGCCGTCGTTGATCATCGATCCCCAAGTGGGTGTCAGGGGCGGCACGCCCAGGCCCAGGTAGGACAGGGCGGACAGGTCGAGCAGGGCGTAGCCGAAGTTGACCGACGACTGGGCGAGCACCACGGGCGCGATGTTGGGTATCAGGTGGCGTACGCAGATGGCCAGGCCGGAGAAACCCTGCACCCGGTACGCGGCCAGGTAGGGCAGCCGGCGTTCCGAGAGGGTGAGGTTGCGGGCCAGGCGGCTGACGTACGGCAGGTAGGCCAGGGAGAGGGCGATGACCGGGGCGGCCAGGCCGGTGCCGTACAGAGAGACGAAGACGATCGCCACGAGCAGGGCGGGGAAGGCGAGCAGCAGTTCGGCGGCGCGCGACAGGAACGTGTCGGGCCAGCCGCCGAACCAGCCCGCGGTGACGCCGACCAGGACTCCCGCGACGGTGGAGAACAGGACGACGGCGATCGGGCCCAGCAGCGAGGCGCTCGCGCCGGCGAGAAGCCTGGAGAGGGTGTCGCGGCCGGCGGCGTCGGCGCCGAGCGGGTGGGCCGGGGACGGGCCGGTCAGGGCGGCGCCGAGGTCGCTCGCGTTGGGGTCGGCCGGGGCGAGCCAGGGCCCGGCCAGCGCGACGGCGACCATCAGCGCGGCGAAGGCGAGGCAGGTCAGGTAGAGCCGGTTCCGGCCGGTGCGCAGGCCGGCGAGGACCGGGCGGTGGATGATCGGGTCGACGGCGCTCATCCGGCGTCGCTCCGCACGCCGAGCCGGACCCGGGGGTCGACCAGGGGGTAGCAGAGGTCGACGATCAGGTTCGTCACCGTGAACAGCGCGACCACCAGCAGCGTGATGGCCTGGACGACGGGGAAGTCCTTGACCTGCACGGAGCTTTCCAGCAGCGCGCCGAGCCCGCCGATGCCGAAGGCGGCCTCGACCAGCACGGTGCTGATGACCAGGCCGGACAGGGTCAGGCCGCTGACGGTGGCGACCGGGCCGAGCGCGTTGCGCAGCACGTGCCGGCGGATCACCAGGCGTTCCGGCAGGCCGCGGCTGCGGGCGACGGTGACGTGTTCGAGGGCGAGCTGGTCCTTCATGGCGCCGCGGGTGACCCGGGCGAGCCAGCCGGTCCAGTACAGGGCCAGTGCCAGTGACGGCAGCGTCAGGTGGTAGATCATGTCGGGCAGCCCGTCGCCGCTGCCGATCGTCGGGAACCAGCCGAGCTGCACGGAGAACACCCACAGCAGGCCGATGGCGGCGACGAACGACGGGGTGCCGAGCGCGACCGAGGTGCCGACGAGTACCGCCGAGTCGGTGGCGGGCCCGCCGACCGCGGCCAGCCGGCCCAGGCCGATGCCGAGGACCACGACCAGCACGGCGGCCATCGTGATGAGCAGCAGCGTGCTCGGCAGCCGGGCCTCGATCAGCCCGAGCACCGGGCTGCGATATTGCATCGACCGGCCCAGGTCGCCGGTGAGCACGCCGCCGGCCCACTTGAGATATTGCAGGAAGAACGGGTCGTCCAGGTGGTACTGGGCCCGGATCGCCGCGAGCGCCTCAGGGCTGGCCGCCCGGCCGCCGAGCAGGAAGGTCTCCGGGCGGCCGGGGGCCAGGTGGACCGCGCCGAACACCAGGAACGACGCGGCCACCAGCGTCAGCGCCAGCTCCAGCAGGCGCCGCAGGACGAAGCGGGCGATCATCCGGCCGCGCCCACGTCGGCCGCCCACGGGTAGTACATGTAGGCGATGGAGGTGGGGGCGCCGGTGATGCGCCGGCTGAGGTAGAGCGACGTGGGCCATTCGGCGACGGGGATCCACAGCACCTGCTCGGCCTCCTTCCGCCGCAGCCCGTCGGTCAGCGCCGCCCGCTTGACCGGGTCGTACTCGGCGACGGCCCGGTCGACGAGCGCGTCGTAGGCGGGGTCGGCGTAGCCCATGTAGTTCTCGAAGCCGTCGCTGCGGAAGATCGAGTAGCTGGCCAGCGGGTCGGTGATCGACAGGTAGTAGGTGCAGGGGAACAGGTCGACGGCCGCGCGGGCCTTCGGGTCGGAGAACAGCGCGGTGTAGGCGTCGGGCGCGATGGTCTTGAGCTCGACGTCGAGGCCGATCTCGGTGCCCGCCGCCTGTACGGCCGTGGCCAGCAGCGACACGTCGGTGCCGATGGGGCTGGTCGCCACGGTGATCTTCTTGCCGGTGGCGCCGGCCTGCCGGACGAGCTCCCTGGCCGCGGCCACGTCGCGCTTGGCGCCGGGCGGCGCTTCCGTCTGCTTCGGCCAGGCGTCGCGGGGCGCGGGGGCCGCGGCGATCGAGCCGACGCCCTGCAGGCCCGTCTTGACGAAGCCGTCGCGGTCCAGGGCCAGCGACAGCGCCCGCCGTACCCGGACGTCGCTCAGTGTGCCCTTGAGGTTGGTGAAGGCGAGGTTGACCGTGGTCAGGCTCTTGCCGAAGTAGAGCGTGCCCTTGCCGCCCGCGCGCAGGCCGGCGTAGCTGTCGGGGGCGATGAGGTAGCCGCCGTCGACCTCGCCGGTCAGCATCGCGTTGGTCCTGGCGGCCGGGTCGGTGATGAAGCGGAAGGTGACCTGTCCGGCTTTCGGCTTCTTGCCCCAGTAGCCGGGGAAGCGGTCGAGCGCGATCGACTCGCCCTTGCGCCACGGGCCGAGCCGGAAGGGGCCGGTGCAGTCGACGCCGCCGTCCGGGTTGCCGTAGTCGCGGCCCTTGGCCTGGACGGCGCGCGGGTTGACGACCGTTCCGGCCGAGGTGGCCATCCACTGGTTGAACTGGGAGTCCGGCCGCTTCAGCCGTACGGTCACCTCCATCGGGCCGCTCTTGCCGATCGAGGCGACCCGGTCGAAGGACTTGGCCCAGTAGGAGCCCAGGGCGGCGTCCAGGTGGCGGCGCAGGCTGAAGACGACGTCGTCGGCGGTGACCTCGCCGCCGCCGTGGTACTTCACCCCGGGCCGGATGCGGTAGACGAACGTCTTGGCGTCCAGCTGCTTCACCTCCTCGGCCAGGCCGGGCTCCAGGCCGAGCTGCGGGGTCCAGCGCATCAGGCTCTCGCAGACGTTGGACAGGATCATGTTCTGCGGGTAGTCGAAGGCGTAGATGTAGTCGAGCGTCGGCGGCTCGGCGTAGATGGACCAGGTGAAGCCGTCGATCTCGCCCTTGGCCGGCGGCGTCGTGGGCGACAGCGTGAAGCTCGGGCCGGCGGTGGAGTGGGGGGTGGCGGCCCCGCCGCAGGCCACCGCCAAGAAGGCGACGGCCGTGAGTGCTGCGATCCGCATGGGCTCTCCCTGGGGTCAGATCGGGCGGGTCAGCGCGCCGTAGAGCTCCGGCCGCCTCGTGTTGATCAGGCCGAACTCCAGCCAGTCGCGCCGCTGGTCCAGATCGAGGTCGGCGACGAGCACGGCGGGCCGGTCCCGCGGAGCGCGCAGCATCACGCGGCCGTAGGGGTCGGAGATGAACGACGAGCCGTAGAAGGTGATGAGCCCCTCCGCGCCGACCCGGTTGGGCACCACCATGAACAGAGCGTTGGCCAGCCCGTTGGCCGAGATGGCGTGCTCCCACATGGGCCGGGTGTCGAAGTGCGGCAGTTCCGGCTCCGAGCCGATCGCGGTCGGGTGGACCAGCACCTGCGCGCCCTCCAGCGCGTAGGTCCTGGCCAGCTCGGGGAACCACTCGTCCCAGCAGGTGGGGAAGCCGAACCTGGCGCCACCCACCTCCACCACGGGGAAGCCGGTGTCGCCGGGGCGGAAGCACAGGTCCTCGTGGTAGCCGGGGAAGCGTGGGATGTGCAGTTTGCGGGTGCGCGCCAGCAGTGTGCCGTCCGGGTCCACGCAGATCGCGGTGTTGTAGCCGAGGCCGCCGTCGGTGGCCCGCTCGTACAGGGAGGCGTGCACCGTCACGCCCAGGTCGGCGGCCAGTTCGGTGGCCAGCGCCGTGGTGGGGCCGCCGGGCAGGTCCTCCATGTAGCGGGCGGCGTCCTGTGCCCGCGTCTTGTCGGCGGCGAAGTAGGGGCTGCGGGTGAGCTCGGGCAGGCAGACCACCTCGGCGCCGAGGCCGGCGGCCAGGCGTACGCCGGTGCGCAGGGCCTCGTCGTGGGCCCGCTCGTCGGACTGCCAGCGCATCTGGACCAGGCCCACGCGTAGCAGCGTGCCGGGTTCCGCGCCGGGCCGGGCGGGTGAGCCGAGCGGCGAGCCGTAGGAGGTGAGTTCGACGTAGTTCACGACGCCTGCCCGGCGGCCGGGATCTGCTGGGTGACGCAGTGCACGCCGCCGCCGCCGTAGGCGATGACCGGGGTGCGCACGCCGACCACGGTGCGGCCGGGGAAGGCGCCGGCGATGACGGCCAGGGCCTTCTCGTCGGCCTCGACCCCGGCGACGGGGACGACCACGCCGCCGTTGGCCACGTAGAAGTTCAGGTAGCCGACCTCGATCCGCTCGCCCGCCACCTCGGTGAACGCGCTCTGCGGCAGTTCGACCAGGTCGAACGCTCTTCCGGCGGCGTCGGTCGAGGCCTCCAGGACCGCCTTGTTGGCGCGCATGCGGGCATAGTCGGGGTGCCCGGGGTCGTCGGGGAGCTGGATGAGCACCCTGCCGGGGGCGACGAACGCGGCGACGCCGTCCACGTGGCCGTCGGTCTCCCGGTCCTCCAGCCCGCCGTACGGCAGCCAGATCACCTTGGTGACGCCCAGCCTGGCCTTGAGCTCGTCCTCGATCTCGGCCCTGGTCAGGTCCGGGTTCCTGTTGGGGTGGAGCAGGCACTGCTCGGTGGTGATCAGCGTGCCCTCGCCGTCGACGGTGATCGCGCCGCCCTCAAGGATCATGCGGGACTCGACGCGGGCGACGCCGAGGCGGTCCAGGAGCAGGGCGGAGATCCGGTCGTCCCGGTCCCAGGGGTGGTGCTTGCCGCCCCACGAGTTGAAGCGGAAGTCCACGCCGGCGCGGGAGCCGTCCGGGCCGAGCACGAAGATCGGGCCGGAGTCGCGCAGCCACGAGTCGTCGATGGGCAACTCGACCACCTCGACCGTGTCGCCGCACCGCTCACGCGCCTGCTCGCCCTGGCCGGGCAGCGCCACCATCGTCACCGGCTCGAACCGCGCGATGGCGCGGGCCACCGCCGCGTACTCCTGCCGGGCGGAGGTGAGCACGTCGCCCCACAGGTCCTCCCGGGTCGGCCAGGCCATGAGGCAGCCGTCATGGACGGCCCATTCGGCGGGCATACGCATGATCACTCCTGTCTGAAAATTCAGTCAGCCTTGCGGAGTTGCTATAGTGCCCACCGACTGAAGATTCAGTCAAGGTGTCCCCGACCCTGCGACGTGAGGTGAAATGTCGTCAGATCGCCAGCGGCAGATCCTGGAAGCGGCCGTCCGCGTCATCGCCCACAGCGGCGTGCGCGGGCTACGGGTGGAAAAGCTGTCCGCCGAGGCCGGAGTCTCGACCGCGCTGATCTACTACCACTTCGGCGACCGCGCCGGGCTCATGCGCAAGACGCTGGAGTTCGTCAACGAGCGCGCCGGCCGCTACACGCACGAGGCCATGGAGATCGGCAAGGACCCGCGCGAGCAGCTCGAACTGCTCCTGCTCCTCGAACTGCAGGACACCCCCGCGGTCCGGGAGAACAGCGCGGCCTGGGGCGAACTGCGGGCCAGCGCGGTCTTCAACCCCGACCTGCGCGAGCCGCTCAGCACCTCCACGCGCGGCTGGGTCGACGACCTCGCCGCGATGATCAGGCAGGCTCAGGCGGCCGGGCTGGCCGCCGCGCGGGCCGATCCGCTCGACGTGGCGGAACGGCTGACCGCCCTGGTCGAAGGCGTGAGCGAACGCTGGCTCAGCGGCTCGATGACCCTGGAGCGGGCCCGCGAACTGGTGGAGGGCGCCGTCATCGCGGAGCTCGGGGAAGGGTCGAGTCACGTTCCACGAGACGGGTCGGCAGGGCCCGCGTGACGGGACCCTCCGCCCTGCCCTCCAGGAGGTCGGCGAGGAGCTCGGCTCCATAGCGGCCCATGAGGCGCGGGTTGAGGTCGATGGCCGTGATCGGCGGCTTGGCGGTCCAGAGGGAGGAGTGGTCGACACAGGAGGCGATGAGCATGTCATCGGGCACCCGGATGCCGCGCCGTTCCGCCGCATGGAGGATGCCGAGCGCGCCGCCCTCGGGCGCGCTGACGACGGCGTCGATCTCCGGGTGATCGTGCAGTAGCTGGTCGGCGGCCTGGTAGCGGGACTCCGCCGAGTCGACGAAGGGAGTCTGGCTGATGAGCGGAGGCTGACCGCGCGCGGCGCACCAGTCGAGGTAGGCGGCGCGCACGTCGCTGCCGAACGCGGTGTCGCCCGCCAGGCCGAGCAGGCCTGTCGTCGTGGCGCCCTGCCGCGCGAGGTGGCCGAGCAGTTCGTGTACGGCGGCGCGGTTGTCGGCCGTCACCACACCGGCGAACCTGGCCGGCGAGCCCAGGTCGCGCTCGCAGCTCACGATGGGCACGTCGAGTCCGGCCAGCGTGTCGAGCACGGGGTCGGTGAGCATGGGGTCGACGACGATCAGGCCGTCCAGGAGGTCGGCGGAAATCTTCTGCCGGGCGTCGGGCCTGATGGGCATCAGGGTCAGCGTGAGGTCATGGGCGAAGGCCGCGTCGGCTGCGCCGAGCGCGACGTTCATGTAGTAGTCGAGGCCGGAGGCGCGGTCGGGCAGATACAGCCCGATGGCGCCGGTGCGGCCCTGGCGCAGGCGGCGCGCGTTCGGGCTGGCGTGGTAGCCGAGGCCGGCGGCCACGGCGACGACGCGGTCCCTGGTGGCGGCGGGCAGGCGGCCCTTGCCGTTGAGCGCGTCGGAGACGGTGGTGATCGAGACGGCGGCCGCCTTGGCCACGTCACGGATCGTCACTCGCTTCGGCCTGCCCATGGTCGGAAATCTACCGCCTGACCGGGGCCCGAAAACTGAAAAAACGTTTCTGCAACGACTCTTGAAGAAACGTTTCTTCGCGCACACACTGTGGCCTCTAGGCACCGACGCCGCTCCAAGGAGGCCCCATGTCGCAGGCGGAACCCCTGGCCATCGAGCGACATTCGATCGACTGGATCCCCCTCTCGGAACGCCACGGCCGGCTGCCCAGCCTCGGCGCCATCTGGTTCGTGGGCAGCCTCAACCTCACCGGCTTCGCCACCGGCGTGGTCACCCTGTCCATGGGCGCCACGCTCGTCTGGACCGTCGTCGCCACCGTGCTCGGCTCCCTGTTCGGCACGTTCTTCATGGCCTTCCACTCCGCGCAGGGGCCGCAGCTCGGCCTGCCGCAGCTCGTGCAGTCCAGGCCGCAGTTCGGGTACGTGGGCGCGGCCCTCACCGTCTGGGTGTTCGCGCTGGTCAACTACATCGGCTACAACACCTCCGACGCGCTGCTGGCCGGGGACGCGATGCACTCGCTGTTCGGCCTGCCGGACTGGCTCGGGTACGTGCTCGCCGCCGCCGTCGCCACCGTGATCGCGCTGCTCGGCCACGACTGGATCCACGCCGTCAACCGGTGGCTGACCTGGCCGTTCGTCGCCGTCATGGTCGCCATCACGGTCGCCGCGCTGCTCACCGGCGGCATCCCGGGCTCGGCCTGGGAGGCGGGGCCGTTCGACGCGACCACGTTCATGCTGGTCTTCGTCTTCGTGGCCGGGTTCCAGCTCGGCTGGGCGCCGTACGTCTCGGACTACTCCCGCTACCTGCGTCCCGATATTTCAGTACGTCGCACGTTCTGGTGGACGTATTTGCCGAGCGCGTTGTCCGGCATCTGGGTGTTCGTCCTGGGAGCGGCGGTGTCGGCCGCGGCGCCGAAGGGCGCCACGCCGGTCGCCGCGCTGCGGCTGGCCGCCGACCGCCTGTTCGCCGGGTTCGGCGCCGTCGCGGTCGGCGTCCTGCTCATCGGCCTGCTGTCGATCATGGCCATCAACCAGTACGGCGGCAGCCTCACCATGATCTCCATCGCCGACTCCTTCCGCCCGGTCCGGCCGACGCGGGAGATCCGGGTCGTGACGATCGGCATCATGCTCGTCAGCGTCGGGTCGATCGCCTCGTTCGTCGGCATCGACCAGTTCGCCTGGTTCTACGCCAACGTCGTGGTGCTCCTGACGTACCTGTTCATTCCATGGACCGCCATCAACCTGGTGGACTACTTCTTCGTCCGCCGGGGCCGCTACGTGATCGCGGAGATCTTCAACCGCGACGGCATCTACGGGCGGTGGGCCTGGCGGGGCAACCTCGCCTATCTGATCGGCCTGGCCGCCATGACGCCCTTCATGGTCGTGGCCGGCCTGTACACCGGCCCGGTCGCCGCGCTCCTCGGCGGCGTCGACTACTCCCTGTTCGTCGGCCTGCCCGTCGCGGGCGGCTGCTATCTGCTCTTCGCGCGCAGCCTCGACCTGGCCACGGAGCGCGAAGAGGTCCACTGAGAAAGGAGTCACCCATGTCCGAGATCAGTAGACGTTCGATGCTGGCCCGTACGGGGCTCGCCGCGGCGGGCCTGGCGGCGGCGCGGGCGCTCGGCGACACCCCGGCCGCCTCAGCGGCGGCGGCCACCTGGCGGGTGCCCGGCGAGGAGACGGCGCACAGCCGGACCTGGATGTCCTGGCCGTCGAGCACCACCATCTGGGGCAACCTCCTGTCCAGGATCCAGGCCGACATCGCCAAGCTCGCCAAGGAGATCGCCCGGCACGAACCGGTCACCATGTGCGCCGGCGGCTCCACGAACGCGGCGCGGGCCCGGACGCAGTGCGGCTCCACCGTCACGGTGATCAGCTCCGTCCCGGTCTCCGACTGCTGGATACGCGACACGGGACCCATGTTCCGCGTCGACGGAGCCGGCGGCCGCGACACCATCGGCCTCAACTTCAACGCCTGGGGCGAGAACGCCACCAGGTTCCTCGGCATCCCCGCCTCCGCCTACAACAACGACCGGCGGCTCGCCCAGAACCTGGCCGCGCACATCGGCCTGCCGTTCACCAGAGCCGGGGTGGTCGGTGAAGGCGGCGGGATCGAGTACGACGGCGACGGCACGCTCATGGCCACGGAGAGCTGCTGGGTCAACTCCAACCGCAACCCCGGCAAGTCCAGAAGCCAGATCGAGGCGGAACTGCTGGCCCGCTTCGGCGCGACCAAGATGATCTGGCTGCCCGGCGTGCGGGGCCAGGACGTGACCGACGGCCACGTCGACGGCACCGCACGCTACATCAGGCCCGGCGTCGTGATGGTGCAGCTGGCCGGCGACGTGCGCCCCGACGTCTGGACCGCCAACGCCCAGGCCATCCACAACGTCCTGGTGAACGCCACCGACGCCAAGGGGCGCAGGCTCCAGGTGCTGACCATCGAGGGCCCGGACACCCTCCCCCGCATCCCGTCCGGTCAGCGGGACGAGTTCCTCAGCTCCTACATGAACTGGACCGTCACCAACCAGGCCGTCGTCACCGCGCAGTTCGGCGACACCGCCAAGGACACCGCCGCCAGGAACGCGATCGCCGCGGCCTTCGGCAAGCCGGTGGTCATGCTCAACCTGGACAACCTCTACGGCAACGGCGGTGGCGGCGCGCACTGCGTCACCATGCAGGAACCCACCCCCTGACCTGACCAGCGGGGGCGGGCACCCCGACCAGGGCTGCCCGCCCTCGCCCGGTGTCCGCTCCGTGCCCTATGGTGGATCTTGAGTGCGGGCCAGAAGACCACGACCGGAAGGCGGAATCCGGATATGCCAGAAGCTCCACAGAACCGGCCCACCCCGATAGATCTGCAGACCCACCGGCCGCACTCCGCGCGGGTCTACGACTACATCATGGGCGGCAAGGACAACTTCGCCGCCGATCGGGAGACCGCGGCCAAGGTGCTGAGCAACTGGCCAGGACTGCGCACCTCGATGCTCGCCAACCGCGCCTGCATGCACCGGATGGCCCGATACCTGGCCGAGGCGGGCGTACAGCAGTTCGTGGACATCGGCACCGGCATCCCGTCCTCCCCGAACCTGCACGAGGTCGTCCAGGAGAGCGCCCCCGAGGCCCGGATCGTCTACGTCGACAACGACCTCATCGTGCTGACCCACGCGAGAGCCCTGCTCGCGGGCACACCCGAGGGCCGCATCGCCTACATCCAGGCCGACATGCGCTCCCCCGATGCGCTCCTCGGCGACCCCACCCTGCACGAGGTGATCGACCTCACCCGCCCGGTCGCGCTGACGGTCATCGCCATGCTCCAGTTCGTGGAGGACGCCCAGGGCCTGGTGGAGGCCCTGCTCGCCCCTCTTCCCCCGGGCAGCTACCTGGCCGTCACCATCCCCACCGCCGACCTGGCCCCCGAGTCCGAGGAACTGGCCAGGGAGTACACCAGCAGCGGCATCCCCATGTACCTGCGCACCCGCGCCGAGGTGGAATGCCTGTTCACCGGCCTGGACCTGCTGGACCCCGGCGTCGTCCCGATGCCCCGCTGGCGCCCCGGCCCCGGCGACCAGCCTCTCCCTGACACCGCCACCAACATGTACGCCGCGGTGGGCCGCAAGCCGTAGCTACTCCGCGTCGTCGACGACCGCGACGGCGTCGACTTCGAGCAGGTACTCCGGCCTGGACAGCGCGGCGACCCCCACCAGCGTGTCCGTCGGCTTGTGATCGCCGAACAACGCGACCCTGCCCTCCTCGATCTGCGCGAGATGCTCACGCCGGTACCCGGCGACGAGGATCGTCAGCTTGGTCACCTGGTCGGGACGGGCGCCCGCGGCGGCGAGCGCGTGCCCTATGTTGACGAACACCTGGCGCGCCTGGGCCGCCATGTCCCCGGGCCCGACGAGGTCACCCGCCCGGTCCTCGGCCACCTGACCGGCGACGAAGACCATCCGCGTGCCGGTGGCGACGACGACGTGGCTGTAGGTCTCCGGTGGGTCCAGTTCGCCGGGATTGATGGATTCCAAGGCCATGGGAGCAACTCTTTCCACAGGACGGTGTCACGGGCGGCGGGTCGCGTAGTGGTGGATGATCAGGGCCGCGATGAAGCCGATGCAGATGATCCCGGCGATCAGGCCGGCGACCTGGGCCGGGCCGCCGATGGTGCCGCCGATGGTGTTGACGGCGGCGAACACGAGGAAGCCGATCCACAGGAGTACACGGCGGCGCGGGTCGTTCATGCCGACCAGTCTAGAAAAATCCCGCCAACTGGGAGAATGCCGCAGCCTGCAGGCCCGGTGGTAGTGCAGGCGGGAACGAACATCACAGGGCCTCCATACCCGGCAGACTATTCACTACCGAACATCCTGTTCGACATCGGAGGCGATCATGGGCTTGGGCAGGCTTCTGCACCGGCACGAAGAGCACGCCGACCACGGCGGCACGATCGACCACCCCCGCGCCTACGGCATGGGCGCCGCACTCGGATTCCTGGGCCGGCGCCGCGAGGTCTTCACCCGCCTGGCCACCAGAGCCGGGGTGCGGACCGGCGACCGGGTCCTCGACGTGGGCTGCGGCACCGGTTACCTGACCAGGATCGTCGCCCCGATCGCCGCCGAGGTCACCGGCGTGGACCCTTCGCCGCCCATGGTGGAGCACGCCCGCTCGCGCGCTCCGGGCAACTGCGCCTACCTGGTGGGCGAAGGGCAGGCGCTGGCCCTGCCGGACGGCTCGTTCGACGTGGTCATGTCCACGCTCGCGGTCCATCACATCCCGGCCGGCCTGCGCGGCGCCGCCGTACGGGAGATGTTCCGGGTTCTGCGTCCGGGCGGACGGCTGCTCATCGCCGAGTTCCGCCCGCCGAACGGCCGGCTGGCCGGGCGGCTCATGCGGTCGCTCACCGGGCCCGCCATGCGCCACAGTCCGCGTGACCTCCTCGGCGACCTGATCCCCGCTGCGGGCTTCCGGGTCGAGGGGGAAGGCGAGCTCAGCCCGATGATCTATTACGTCACCGCGGTGCGCCCGACATAGCAGTCCGGGCCGGAGGGCTCATTGCCCGTTCGGGGGGTCGGACACGGCTGACCTGTCCGGGAGTCAGCCGTCGAGCAGGGCCGCCACCTGTTCCAGGTTGTCGATGCGCAGGTCGGCGGGGACGCCCTTGAGCGCGGCGACCACGGCGCCCGCGGCCTTGCCCGCGGCGACGCCCGGGTGGCTGTCCTCGACCACCAGGCACCTGGCCGGGTCCACGCCCAACCCGGCGGCGGCGGCGAGGTAGCCCTCGGGGTCCGGCTTGCCGTTGGTGACATCGTCCAAGGTCAGCAGCAGCGGCGGGACGATGCCCGCGGTGTCCAGCGTGACCTTGGCCATGCGGGCGTCGGAGCTGGTCACCACCGCCCACAGCAGTCCCCGCCGATCCAGCGTCGCCAGCAGCTCCGGCGCGCCCGCTCCCGGCACGATGCCGGACAGGTCGGCGTGCTGGATCGCCTGCAGGCGCGCCGTCGCCGCGGCGCCATGAACGGGGCCGTGGCCGTGGGGCTCGACCACATCACCGGTGAAGCCGCGCTGGCGGCCTGGGCCCGCCGTTCATGACCGTGCAGGCGGACCACGGTCAGGACCGCGCGCCCGCCAAGCGGGCCACGGTCATGACCGCGTGTTCTCCAGGCGGGCCACGGCCTCGACCATCTGGGGGAAGGTGTCGATGAACGCGTCGACGTGGTGGTCGGCGAAGTCGGCGCGCCGCCGGACGCCGCTCTGCATGCAGGCGATGAAGCGCAGGCCTGCGCCGTTGGCGGCGTGGGCGTCGCCGGGTGAGTCGCCGACGTACAGGCAGTGGCGGGGGTCGAGCCCGGTGGCGGCGAGGAGTTCGTCGAAGGCGCGGGCGTCGGGTTTGCTGTAGCGCATGTTGCCCGCGTGGTAGACGGCGGCGAGGCGGCCGGTGAGCGCGTGGTCCGGGGCCAGCAGGTGCTCGACCTCGGCTTCCGTACGTGAGGTCAGCAGCATGAGGCTACGCCCGGCGGCGGCGAGCGCGTCGAGCGCCTGGAGGTTCTCCTGCGCCACGACGTCCAGCCGCCCGTCCGCCACGTACCGCCGGAGCACCGCCGGGTACGCGGCGGCGAAGGCCTCCAGGTCGATGCCGGGCGAGCGCAGCGTCATCGCCTCCAGGAGCGGCTGTCCCCACGTCGACAGGTGCACGTCCCGGGACATCGGCTCGCGGCCGATGCACGCCAGGACCTCGTTCTCGAGTTCAAAGCACGCCGCCTCGGTGAGGCAGAGCGTGTCGTCCACATCAATCACCACGGCGCGGATCACCCCGTAAGGATACGGAAGCGCCGGGCGGGCCCCTTTTGATCCAGATATTGACGACCTGGCGGGCAGGGGTTAACGTCGCATGTAATTAAAAGGAAACTTTCCTAAGAGTTTCTGAGCCTCTCTTCATCCCACCCCCCAAGCACCGGATGTCGGAGCACTATGAAGCATCGCAAGACACTCGCAGTCCTGGCGGCCTTACTCTTGCCACTCGGCGCAGCGGTGGTCGCCCCGCCCATGGCCTTCAGCGCCAGCAGCACCCAGGTCGCGTTCGCGGACTGGGCCCCGTGGACCGCGTACACCGCGGGCACCCGGGTCACCTACAACGGCGTCGAGTACGAATGCCGGCAGAGCCACACCTCCCAGCCGGGCTGGGAGCCGCCGAACGTCGCGGCCCTGTGGAAGACCACGGGCGGCGGTGGCACCGACACCCAGGCGCCCACGGTGCCGGGCAACGTGCGCTCGACCGGCGTCACCGCCAGCAGCGTCTCGCTCGCCTGGAACGCCTCGACCGACAACGTCGGCGTCACCGGCTACGAGATCTACCGCGGGAGCACCCTGGTCACCACGGTGACCGGGACCACGCACACCGACACGGGCCTGAGCGCCAGCACCGCCTACACCTACACGGTCCGCGCCCGTGACGCGGCCGGCAACCGCTCGGCCGCCAGCGCCGCGGTCACCGCGACCACCTCGGGCGGCGGCGGCGACACGCAGGCGCCCACGGTGCCGGGCAACGCGCGTTCGACCGGCGTCACCGCCAGCAGCGTCTCCCTGGCCTGGAACGCCTCCACGGACAACGTCGGCGTCACCGGCTACGAGATCTACCGAGGCGGCACCCTGGTCACCACCGTGACCGGAACCACCCACACCGACAGCGGCCTCACCGCCAGCACCAGCTACACCTACACCATCCGCGCCCGCGACGCCGCCGGCAACCGCTCCGCCGACAGCGCGCCGGTCACCGCGACCACCTCGGGCGGCGGCGGCGACACCCAGGCGCCCACCGTGCCGGGCAACCTCCGCTCCACCGGCGTCACCTCGAACAGCGTCTCGCTCGCCTGGAACGCCTCGACCGACAACGTCGGCGTCACCGGCTACGAGATCTACCGAGGCGGCACCCTGGTAACCACCGTGACCGGAACCAGCCACACCGACGAGGGCCTCAGCTCCAACACCGCCTACACCTACACCGTCCGCGCCCGCGACGCGGCGGGCAACCGCTCGGCCGACAGCAACTCGGTCTCGGCCACCACCACCGGCGGCCCCGGCGGCGGCGGTAACAAGGTGCTCGGCTACTTCGTCCAGTGGGGCGTCTACCAGCGCGGCTACCACGTCAAGAACATCGACACCAGCGGCTCGGCCGCCAAGATGACCCACATCAACTACGCCTTCGCCAACACCACGGGCGGCCGCTGCACCATCGGCGACTCCTTCGCCGACTACGAGAAGTCCTACTCGGCGGCCGAGAGCGTCGACGGCGTCGCCGACACCTGGGACCAGCCGCTCCGCGGCAACTTCAACCAGCTGCGCAAACTGAAGAAGAAGTACCCGAACCTCAAGGTGCTGTTCTCCATCGGCGGCTGGACCTGGTCGGGCGGCTTCACCCAGGCCGCGGCCAACCCCACCGCCTTCGCCGAGTCGTGCTACCAGATGGTGGAGGACCCGCGCTGGGCCGACGTCTTCGACGGCATCGACATCGACTGGGAGTACCCCAACGCCTGCGGCCTGACCTGTGACACCAGCGGGTTCGCGTCCTTCAAGAACGTGATGCAGGCCGTACGCGCCCGCTTCGGCCCGAACAACCTGGTCACCGCGGCCATCACCGCCGACGGCACCAGCGGCGGCAAGATCGACGCGGCCGACTACGGCGGCGCCGCGCAGTACGTCGACTGGTACAACGTCATGACCTACGACTTCTTCGGCGCCTGGGCCGCGCAGGGCCCGACCGCCCCGCACTCGCCCCTCACCTCCTACACCGGCATCCCGATCGCGGGCTTCTACTCCGACAACGCCATCCAGAAGCTCAAGAGCAAGAACATCCCGGCGAGCAAGCTGCTCCTCGGCATCGGCTTCTACGGCCGAGGCTGGACCGGCGTCACCCAGGCCACACCTGGCGGAACCGCCACCGGCCCGGCGCCAGGCACCTATGAGCCGGGCAACGAGGACTACAAGGTGCTCAAGACCCGCTGTCCCTCCACCGGCACCGTCGCGGGCACGGCCTACGCCTTCTGCGGCAACCAGTGGTGGAGCTACGACACGCCGGCCACCATCGGCGGCAAGATGACCTACTCGAAGAACCAGGGCCTCGGTGGCGCGTTCTTCTGGGAGCTCAGCGGCGACACCACCAACGGTGAACTGATCACCGCGCTCAAGAACGGTCTCGGCTGACCGTCTGACCGTTGAGGGCCGGTCCCGTACGGGGCCGGCCCTCTCGTCGTGTCCCGGGGTGCTCAGCCGCCCAGCTGGTAGACGTGGTCGGGGGTGACGACGCCGGTGACGGCCCGGCCGAGGACCGTGCTGGGTTCCTGGCCCTCGTACGAGATGTCGGTGTTGAGGAGCAGGACCAGCGTCGCCTGATACTCGGGCAGGTAGATCGTCAGCGTCTGGTAGCCGGGCAGCGAGCCGTTGTGCCCGATCCAGCCCTCCACGTTGAAGACGCCGAGCCCGTAGCCCGTGCCGGAGATCTGCGTGGTTCCGGTCTTGAGGCGCTCGGCCTGCGTGCGCGGGGTCAGCAGGGTGCCGGTGGCCAGGATCCGGGCCCACTTCCGCTGGTCCTCCAGGTCCGAGATCATCGCACCGGCGGCCCAGCCCCAGGAGGGGTTCCAGCCGGTGGCGTCCTCGACCGCGCCGGACGCGGTCTGGTTGGTGTAGCCGTGGGGGTGCGGGCTCGGGAAGGCGGCGTCGGTCGGGAAGACCGTCCGGTTCAGCCCCTGGGGCTTCAGGATGTTGGCGCTGACAAACTCGTGCAGCGGCCGCCCGCCGAGCTTCTCCACCACCAGCCCCAGCAGGATGAGGTTGGTGTTGCAGTAGGAGAACTCGGCGCCCGGCTCGAACAGCACGGGATGCTTGAAGGAGAAGGCCAGCAGCTCCTGCGGCGTGAAGGAGCGCGTGGGGTCGCCGGTGAGCGCCTTGAAGAAGCCCTCGTCCTCGCTGTAGTTGAACAGCCCGCTGCGCATGCCGGCGAGCTGGCGCAGCGTGATGCGCTCCCCGTTCGGGACGCCTTCGACGTAGGCGCCGATCGGGTCGTCCAGGCCCGCCTTGCCCCGGTCGACGAGCTGGAGCAGCGCGGTCACGGTGAACGTCTTGGTGACGCTGCCGATCCGCGAGTAAACGCCGGGCTTCATCGCGGCGCCGGTCGCCTTGTCGGCGACGCCGAAGGCCCGCACGTACGAGCCCTTGCCGGGCGCCGACAGCCCGACGACGACGCCGGGCACACCCGCTTCACGCATGGTCTTCCGTACGACGGAGTCCAGCCGGGCGGCCACGGCAGGTGTCAGCTCGGGAAACTCCCGAGCCACTGCCGCGGCAGGCGTCTGCAGGGCCAGCAGCCCGGCCAGGGCCACCAGCGCGCGCATTCGTGAGCACCTCATGGATGAGCCTCCCCCCGAACCCTCCTACCAGCGTAGACGTCCTCAGATCCGGAACTGTGACGACCTGGTGACTAGCCGCGATCCCGGCTTCTGCGGGAAAAGAGGGAGTTCATATCCATGCCCAACCGGGACGGAGCGCAATGAAGCGTGCAAAAAAGAACCAGGACCCGACCGCAGGCGACACCGACACCACGCCGGTGGAAGGGCCGATTCCTCTGGTTGCCCAGTCCCACCCCGACCTGTCCAAAGGCGCCACCGTCTACCTGCGCCCGGCGATCCTGCCGCACCCGGGCAGAGACGTCATCCGGCGCGTGGTCATCAGCCCCCGTCCCCGCACCCCCTCCCCCTTCGGCGGGCGCATGGGCGACCACACCATCGCGTGGCAGGTCCACCTCGACGCGCTCAAGGCGGTCCTGCACAACCTGACCCTCCCCGAGGCGATCAACAAGGTCCAGACCCTGTACGACGGGGCGACCGCCTGGATGTCCAAGCTCGACTCCACCCAGATGAAGCTCTTCCTGTGGCTGGAGGACCACGAGGATCGCGCGCCCAGGCTGGAGGACGCGGCCCATCGCACGGTGACCGGCCTGGACCTGGCCCGCAGGGTGCTGGTCGACGGCCCGCGGAAGAAGAAGGACGGCTCGATGGAGACCCAGGACGAGGTGCACGCCCGCGCCGCCGACACGCTGGGCGTGGCCGTCGCCCACTACCTGGCCTACGTGAACTACCTGCCGTACGCCACCGTCTTCAACCCCTCGGCCCGCGGCTCGATCGGATCGGGTGAGGGCCGCTACCGGAACCTGCTCATCGCCCACGAGCGCCACTCCTTGCACCTGGACCGCCTGGCACACCAGCGGGAGGAGGACGCGAAGCTGGCCGCCGAGCAGATGGACACCGAACAGCCGGGGCAGCCGGCGCAGCCCAAGCCGCAGCCGCCGAAGGACCCGGACCCGCCCTACACCGCCGACCAGGTCAAGGACGCGCTGTGGCGGATGTTCTCCTACGACGCCGCCCTGCGCGAGTCCGGGATCGTCTTCCTGCTCGACCCCGAGGCGGCCAAGGTCCCGCGCGCCAGCTACGAGGAGCTCTCGACGCTGGCCGAGAACCTGGAGAAGCTGGTCAGCGGCGTCGGCTCGGTCGCCATGACCCCCACCGACGTCGAGACCAAGGCCGAGACGATCGCGCAGAGGTACGCCAGGCCCACCGACGACCAGGAGCTCTTCCACGCCGCCAAGGCCATCAAGACCGCGGCCCGCAGCGTCGTCGGCCTGTCTCCGGGCACCGGCAAGCAACGGCTGCGCGAGCTGCGCGACGGCGAGGGCCGGCACATCGGCACCTCCCTCAGCCGGGCCCTGCTCTCGGTCCAGGCCATCGAGGCCCTGGCCAAGGACGCCGCCGCCCGGGTCGAGGCGATCATCCCGACGCTGGTCCACGAACATCAGAGCCTGGTCGCCGCCGCGTACCCGCGCAGTGTCACGTATTCGGGCTTCTTCGGCGCCTCCGCCGCCGAGGCGGCCAAGGCCAAGCTCACCGCCGAGCTGCGCCGCCTGTTCCCCAAGGCCGACCTCGGCAAGGAGGCGGTCACGAAGCTGCTGACCCGGATCGCCGCGGCCTGGACCACGATGTCCGCCCTGCCGGACGCCACCGCCGGCTCCAACGCCTGGGTGGACGACGCGGCCAACGACCCGCTCGTGGTGACCTTCACCGCCGGTCAGCCGCTGGTCGTCAACGGCCGCGCGCCCGCGCCTCCCGGGGTCACCGGGATGGGCTGCCACACGACCGCCTGGGTGGTCCAGTGCGGCGCCCTGTCGCGCCAGCTCGCCAGGGCGGCCAACGAGGACCGCGCCATGGAGACGGTACGCCAGCTCGTCGCCGACGACCTGAAGTCGGAGGTCATGAAGCTGGACCGGCTGCTGCCGATCATCCAGCTGGAGGGCGGCCAGCTCGACGAGCTGTTCGACGCGGCGCTGGAGGCGCTGACCGCGGCCACGGCCGGTGAGGCGGCCACCGCCTACCTCAGCTTCCGCAACCTGCTGCCCTTCGCCACCGTGGACACCGGGGACCGGGGCGGCCACGGCGAGAAGACCGACGCCGGGCTGAAGGAGACCTACGACGCGAAGGCACTGGCGGACACGGTGTCGCTGGTGGCGGAGGACCTGGCCATGCTGCGGGCCCAGTCGTACGGCGCACGCCTGTCCAAGATCGCCACTGGCCTGCGCAAGAGCCTGAAGGAGGGCGAGACATACTGGGGCAGCCCGACGGCCCTGCGCGAAGCCGTCACCGCCTCAGCCAGCCGCCTCAACGCGCTGGCCAGGGACCTGCGCCGCGGCAGCGTGCCGGACGCGACCAAGGTCATCAGCGCCGCCCGCTGGGACGAGCACAACCGGCTCTACAACCTGTTCCACTCCTAGCCCCCGCGCGGGCCGCCGGCGTCGCGAAGACCCCGGCGGCCCGCCCCACCGTCACGCCACGGACGTGCGATCGCTCCCCGGCTGTCACGCCATGACGTGCGCCCGCTCAGCCGGTACGGCATGCCGCAAAGACTCCCCGGAGACCAGGCGGCGCAGCTCGTCCACGACCAGTTCCCCCATGCGCGCCCGCTCACCGCCCAGGGCCCCGGCCACGTGCGCGGTCAGCACGACGTTGGGCAGGGTGAACAGCGGCGAGTCGGGCGGCGGCGGTTCCGGCCAGGTGACGTCGAGCACCGCGGTGAGGTCGGCCCTGCGGCGCAGGACGTCCACGACGGAAGGCTCGTCCACGAGGGCGCCGCGGGCGGTGTTGATCAGCGTGCCGCCGGGCTCCAGGAGGTCGAGCAACGAGCCGTTCACCAGGCCCTCCGTCTCGGGCAGCAGCGGCGCGTGCAGGCTGACGACCGAGCAGGCGGCGAAGAGCTCGGGCAGCTCCACCAGGCGCACGCCGAGCCCGGCGGGGTCGGCCACGGGGTCGCAGGCCAGCACCTCCACGTCGAAGCGCCGCAGGTGGCCGGCGACCAGGCGGCCGATCGCGCCGAGTCCGAACAGGCCCACGCGGGAGCGGTACCCGCCGGCGACGGGCGGGTCGTGCGGGTAGCGGCGGGTGGCCCGGATCTCGCGGGCGATCCGGTGGGCCTGCTTCAGCGCCAGCAGGATCTGGGCCAGCGCGAACTCCGCCACCGGGATCGCGTTGGCCGAGGCGGCGGAGACGATCGGGATCTCGCGGGCCCAGAACTCCGGCGTGGTCAGCGGCCGTACCGACCCGGCGGCGACCAGCACGGCGCGCAGCCGGGGCGCCCCGCTCAGCAGCGTCGCGTCGAGCCGGGGCGGGCCCCACCCGGTCAGCAGGATCTCCACGTCCGCCAGCACGTCCGGGTCCTGGGCGAGCTGCTCGACGGTGCGCGGCGGCGCGCTCCACCTGACCAGTTCGTCCAGGTCGCGCAGGACCTCGGGCGGGTAGACGTCACCGCGCCGCCGTTCCTCCATGACGAGCAGGGCGGTGGGCCGGGGATCGGGCTCGGACATGAACGCTCCAGAGTCATCAAGAGTCATCGGGTCAGTGGCACCGCGCGGCTTGTTACGCATCGATTTCGGCCGGGAGTCATCGGACCATTGACCGTGCCAATGAGGCAACGCTAGCTTCTCGGAAAGCGTTATCCAAGAGACTGGGAGCCGTTCACATATGCGGACACATGCCAAATACAAGGTGAGTTGTCTCCTTGCTGCCGCGCTGGTGCTGACCGGGTGCGGCTCCGGTCCGGCGGGAGGCGACGTCGAACAGGACGCCTCGGCGCCCCTGGAGCTCTGGACCAGGACGACGCCCGGCGGGCCGGGCGAGCAGGGCACGATCAAGCTGGCCGCCGCGTTCGAGAAGGCCACCGGCCACAAGGTCAAGGTGACGGCCATCTTCGACGACTTCGAGACGAAGATGCAACAGCGTGCCGCCCAGAAGGACCTGCCGGACATCGTCATGAACGACGTCGCCCAGCTGGGAACGATGCAGAGCCAGGGCCTGCTGCGCGAGATCGACCTGTCCAAGGTCGCCGCCGCCAAGGACGTCAGCGAGCGGGCCCTGGCCGCGGGCAAGGCCGTGGACGGCAAGCAGTACGGCCTGCCGTACTCGGCACAGGCCACCGCGCTGCTCATCCGCAAGGACTGGCGCGAGAAGCTGGGCCTGAAGCCGCCGCAGAGCTGGGCGGACCTGGCGGCGATGGCCAAGGCGTTCACCGAGAAGGACCCCGACGGCAACGGCGAGGCCGACACCTACGGGCTGGCGGCGCCGCTGTCGACCAAGCGCGGGTACGCCTCCTGGTACTTCTCGAACTTCCTCTGGGCCGCGGGCGGCGACTTCGTGGCCGACGCGGGCGGCGGCAAGTACAAGCCGGCCATGTCCACCCCCGAGTCCGTGGCCGCGATGCAGTGGTTCCGCGACCTGGGCTGCAAGGACAAGGTCATCCAGCCGGGCGCGGTCACCATGGACACGCCGCCGACGAACGAGACGTTCGAGGCGGGCAAGGCCGGTCTCTACGTCGTCGGCCCGTACCTGCTGCCCCGCTTCGACAAGGCGCTGGGCAAGGACAAGTACGAGGTCATGGCCATGCCCAAGGGCGCCAAGAGCGCCGAGGTGCTGGCCGAGGGCGGCGCGGTCTACCTGATGGCCGGCTCGCCCAACCAGGCCGCGCAGGACGCCTTCGCCGCCTTCGCCATCTCGGCCGAAGGCCAGAAGATCGGCATGGAGGGCGAAGCGGCGTACATCGTGCAGTTGCCCGTCAACACCACCGTCGACATCGCCCAGGTGCGGCCCGACCCGCGCTGGAAGACCTTCGCCGAGGCCTACCAGACCTCCGGCAGGTACGCGCCGTCGCTGCCGAACTGGACCCCGGTGCGCCAGGCGTCGGCCGAGACCGTCAACGCGCTCGTGGCCGACTGCTCACTCGACCTCAAGGCCGAACTCGGCAAGCTCGACACCAAGCTCGCCGCCGTCCTCACCGAACAGGGCATCGCCGCCTCATGAGCGTCGAGCAACTGAGTCCTGTCGCCGCGCCCGCGACGACCGGCGCCCCCGCCCCCCGTTCCAGGAACGGGGGGCGGGACGGCCGCTGGTGGATCCCGTGGCTGTTCCTGGCCCCGGCGATCATCCTGTTCGCGCTCTTCAAGTTCATCCCGATGGGCAACGCGCTGGTCATGTCCTTCCAGGACGTCCAGCCGTTCCTCGGCAACAAGTGGGTCGGGACCGGCAATTACGCCACGATGCTCGCCTCCGAGGGCTTCCATCAGGCGGCCTGGCACACGATCGTGCTGGCCGTGGGGCAGACCGTCGGCTCGATGGCGCTCGGGTTCGCGCTGGCGCTGCTGATGGAGGGGCAGAGCCGCAAGCTCGGCTTCATCAGGTCGGCCGCGTTCCTGCCGGTCGTGGTGCCGATGGCGGTGGTCGCGGAGCTCTGGCGGATCATGTACCACCCGACGGCGGACGGCATGATCAACTCGATCATCGGTCTTGTCGGGCTCGGGCCCTCCGGGTTCATCAACGACCCGGACGCCTCCATGGCCTCGGTGATCATGACCGGGATCTGGCGGGGCGCGCCGTACGACATGATGATCTTCATGGCGGGACTGGCCGGCGTCAACCGGGACCTCTACGAGGCCGCCACCGTCGACGGCGCCTCCCGGTGGCGGCGGATCGTGCACGTGACACTGCCCGGCCTGCGCTCGGTCTTCACGATCCTGTTCGTGCTGGCCGCCATCCGCGGGCTGCGGGTCTTCACCGAGGTGTTCCTGCTGACGAACGGCGGGCCGAACGGCTCCACCGAGGTGGTCATGACCCTGATCTACAAGCTCGGCCTGGAGCAGAACCGGCTGGGCGTCGGCGCGGCGGGGGCGGTCCTGCTGTTCGTCGCGACACTCGTGCTGACGGTCTTCGTCTACCTGCTCAGAAGGAAGGAGAACCGATGAGCGAGACTGCTCTCGGTCTCAAGGAGAACGCGACCCCCGCGGGCCGCGCGACGAAGCTGGTGATCTACTCGCTGGTGCTGGTCGTGTTCGCGGGGCCGCTGCTGGCCCTGCTGGTCAGCGCCTTCAACCACGTCTCCGACCCGACCCAGCTGAGCCTGGTGCCGACCAGCCCCACGCTGGACAACTTCACCGTCGCCGTCGACCAGGGCGTGCTGAAGTATCTGCTCAACTCCTTCCTCGTCGTGGGCTTCGGGCTGCTGCTCCAGGTCACGGTCTCGGTCCTGGCGTCGTACGCGCTGGCGCGCAAGCGGTTCCGGTTCATGTCACTGGTGTTCGTGGCCATTCTCGCCACGCTCATGCTGCCCGAGGAGATCCTGGCCATCCCGCTGTCGATCATCCTGGCCGACGTGCCGGTGATCCACGTGAACCTCATCGGGACGCTGGCCGGCATGATCGTGCCGCTCGGCGCCTGGGCGTTCTCGATCCTGGTGATGACCGAGTTCATGAAGGACGTGCCGCGTGAGCTGGAGGAGGCGGCGCGGATCGACGGGGCGGGCGAGCTGCGGATCTTCGCGCAGATCATCCTGCCGATGTGCAAGCCCGCGCTCGGGGTCATCGGCGTGTTCGGCTTCACCATGATCTGGGACCAGTACCTGCTGCCGCTGCTGGTGGCGCAGGACTCCTCCTCCTACACGCTGCCGCTGGCGCTGCGGACCCTGCGCATCGACCCGATCGTGACGCCCGGCGTGGTCATGGCGGCCTCGCTGCTGGCCCTGCTGCCCTCGGTGATCGTATTCCTGTTCTTCCAGCGTTCGTTCGTCCATGGCCTGTCCTCCGGCGCCCTCAAGGGATGATTTTTCATGACGTGGTTCACCCATGACAGATTCGGGATGTTCGTCCACTGGGGCCTGTACGCCCTGCCGGCCCGGCACGAATGGGTCAAGACCCGGGAGAAGCTGACCGACGAGCAATACCAGGTCTACTTCGACCACTTCTCCCCCGACCGCTACGACCCGGTCAGCTGGGTACGCGCGGCCAAGGCGGCCGGGATGCGCTACGTGGTGCTGACGACCAAGCACCACGACGGGTTCTGCCTGTGGGACAGCGATCTGACCGACTACAAGGCGACCCGCACGCCGTACGGGAAGGACCTGGTTGGGCCCTTCGTCGAGGCCTGCAGGGCCGAGGGGCTGAAGGTCGGCTTCTACCACTCGCTGATCGACTGGCACCACCCGGCCTTCCCCGTCGACGGCACCCACCCGCGCCGCGACGAGGTGAACGGCGAGGGCGGCGGCGACATCGCCGAGTACCGGCGCTACCTGCACGGACAGGTCCGCGAGCTGCTCACCCGATACGGGCGGATCGACTACCTGTTCTTCGACTTCTCCTACGCCGGCAGGAAGGAGTGGTGGGGCGGCAAGGGCGCCGAGGACTGGGGCTCGGCCGAACTGCTGGAGATGGTCCGCGAACTGCAGCCCGGCATCCTGGTCAACGACCGCACCGGCCTGCCCGGCGACTTCGTCACGCCCGAGCAATATCAGCCCTCCGGCCCGCTGGCCGAGGTGTGGGAGGCCTGCCAGACGCTCAACGGCAGCTGGGGCTACGACCGCGACAACCTCGACTACAAGAGCCCGGACCTGCTCATCCGCATGCTGGTCGACGGCGTCGCCAAGGGCGGCAACCTGCTGCTCAACGTGGGCCCGACCGGCCGGGGCGAGATCGACCCCAGGGCGCTGGCCATCCTGTCCGAGATCGGCGCCTGGATGGACCGGCACGAGCGCGCGATCCGCGGGTGCGGGCCGGCGTCGTTCACCCCGCCGGCCGACTGCCGCTACACCCAGAACGGCGCCCGCCTCTACCTGCACCTGTTCAGCTGGCCGCTGCGCCACGTGCACCTGCCGGGACTCGCCGGCAAGGTCCGCTACGCGCAGCTGCTCGACGACGCCTCGGAGATCAGGATGGTCGTCTCCAAGCCCGGCGAGGTCGCGCAGAACACCAAGATGGGCGGGCAGCCGGAGGGCACCTTGACCCTTCAGCTGCCCGTTCAGCGTCCCCCGCTCGCCGTCCCGGTGATCGAACTCTTCCTTGCCTGACCGCTCACTCCCGCCAGGCAGGCCCGGTGTCCGCCGTGCCCGCGCTCCGCGGGATCCGCGGGGCGGCCTTCCCCGCGAGCGGCACGACCGTGATGCCGTCGGCGGTGTTGGGCGCGTTGACGTCGAGCGTGCCGCCGACGACGACGTTGCCGAGGAAGGTGTTGGGCTCGAAGGTGAACTTCCGCAACGGCGGCGCGGTGTCCTGCACGCTGGTCTGCACCGAGACGCCGCCCGCCGGGCGGTAGGCCAGGTTGCCGGTGAAGGTGTTGCGCGTGGGCAGGAGGACCATCTGGTAGCCGGGCCAGTGGTTCTTGTAGAACCAGCCGAGGTGCATGTCGCTCTTGGCGTTGCCGACGAACATGTTGCCGGTGAACCGGCTGTCGGTCACCTGGCCGTAGTGGAAGAGGTAGCCGTGGGGGGCCAGCGGGTTCTTCTGCGGCACGAAGCCGGGGGTCAGGTAGTCGAGCTGGTTGTTCTCGTCGAACATGTGCTCGCCGCTGGTGACCTTGAGCCCGTAACCGGAGACTCCTGCCACGTAGTTGCCGCGTACGGTGTGGTGGTCGCCGCTGACCCGGATGCCCTCGCTGGCCGGGTACCCGTCGCCCAGGATGACGTTGTTCTCGACCGTGTTGTAGTTGCCGTAGCGCAGGACCAGGCCGCCGCTCGACTGCCTGATCGTGTTGCCGCGCACGGTGTTGTGGTTGGACTTCAGCGAGATGATCTCGTCGTCGCCGTCGACGTGCTCGAAGAGGTTGTTCTCGATGGTGAAGTACGCCCCCTCCGTCGTCCCGAGATCGCCCCACTGCCCGTAACCCCAGATGCGCAGCGCCTCCATGCCGTTGCGCCCGATGTTGGGGACGTTGGCGAAGCGGCTGTGATCGACCTTGTTGTACGTGGCCCGCGGCCCACGGTCGTTGCCCACCACCGGCTCCTGGTGGTTCTTGCCCTCCAGCAGGACGTGGTCGAGCCGGTTGGCGCCGCCGCGGAAGTAGACCCAGTAGTAGGGGATTTGCGGCTCGGCCGGGTTGAAGTTCACCACGGCCGTGTCGGTGACCCGGCCCCGGTCGCTGTTGAACGTGATGACCGACCCCTTGCCGTCGGGCACGGTGCCGTCGGTGAAGGTCAGGCCGCTGACCACGAGGTCGGGGCTGTTCAGCGAGATCCCCGACCGGCCGGTGAGCACCACCTTGCCGGGCGTCTGCGCCCGCAGCGTCACCGGCCTGCCGGGCGCGGTGGCGGCGCTGAGGTCGAGGAAGGCGTTCTCCCAGGTGCCGTCGGCCATGACGATCGTGTCGCCGGGGCGCGCGTCCGCCAGAGCCCTGGTGAGCTCGGCCGGATTCGCCACGAGCACCTCGGCCGCAGACGCGGACGTGGCCGTGTCCGTGGCCGTGGCCGTGTCCGTGGCCGTGTCCGTGGCCGTGGCCGTGGACTCGGCCGTGGCCGGGCTCTGGGCCAGTCCTAAGGCGAGGACCGCCGCGGCGAGCAGGCGCGGGGCGTTGGTCATGAAACCTCCTACTAATCACGGGAAATATCCCGAAAAACTGGCTTAAGGACAGCCAGATGCCGATATTCATCGGAGCACTGGGAGAACCGTAGCCGTCGGGCAAGCGTTTTCCAAGAGCCCATGACTTGCGCGACGTTTGCACGCGCTGACGCGCTGTCAGTCATGCCGTCATGGCCCGCGGCCAGGTCCCGAACCGACAGTTGAGGTCATGAGCCCATCTGGTATGACCGCGGACCTCCTGCGGCAGGAGATCGACCTCAATGCGCTCGTCGACGCGCTCGGCGAGCGCGCCCCTCAGCTACGGTCGACCATCGAGTCGCGCGTGTCCTCCGCGATCAGCGCGCGCACGACCTCGGAGCTGCTCACACTGACCGTCACCGAAGGCGGCCACACCCGGACGGTGAGCCCGTCCCCCACCCCCGACTACGCCAAATCGCTCTTCCACTACGTCAAGGGCACCGGCGGCGCGGCCATCTCCTGCCGGATCGAGGACGTCGTCGAGGCCGCCGTCGTCGCGGCCACCACGGAGTTCTACCAGTCGGAGGAGACGATGTCGGCCCTGGCCGAGGTCCTCGGCCGCCAGCTCGTGGAGAACACCGCCATCCACCACATCCTGGAGGAGGAGTTCCGCGACCTCGCCGCGCACGTGCAGCGGGAGGTGAAGGACTCCATCACGCTCTCGACGCACACCACCGTCGGCGAGCAGGCGGCCGACATGGCCCTAGCGAGCGCCACGCACGCCATGCACACCACGCTCGGCGCCACCGTCGCCGCCCTGCTGGCCAAGGCGCTCGCGCTGCCCATGGTGAAGGTCGCGGTGGCCAAGGCCGTGGGCGCCGTGCTGGCCAGCGCGGCGTTCCAGAAGGTCCTGATCATCCTGCTCAAGAAGATCGGGGTGGCGCTGGTCCTGAAGATGTTGCTGGTCAAGCTGTTCGGCGCGGGCGCCGGCGCGCTCGTCGGCTTCATCGTCATCCCGCTGATCGTCGCCTTCCTGGTGTACGAGTGGAACACCTTCCCCCAGAAGATCGCGGCCAAGATGTCGGGGCAGGTGGCGGGGAAGCTCGTCGACCAGAGCGCCGACCTCAACCGGCAGGTAGCCGCCTCCTTCGTGGCCGCCGCACTCGACGAGGTGCTCGGCAAGCTGCACGACGACCTGCTCTCCCCGGCGAACTGAAGCCCCCGCGCATGCCAGGAAGAAGCGGCGGCCCCGTCCGCTGATGCGGGGGGCCGCCCTAGCGTGGCCTTGAATCTGCGAAGGGGTAACCTAGGCGTTCGTGACGACGTTTCGTATCAGTGAAGCCGCCGCGCTGCTCGGGGTCAGCGCGGACACGGTCCGCCGCTGGGTGGACGCGGGCCGCCTCGGCGCCGAGCGCGACGAGCACGGCCACCGGCAGGTCGACGGCGCCGAACTGGCCGCGTTCGCCCGCGCCCAGGTCGAGGAGGTCGAGGGTGGCCGTTCCTCGGCGCGCAACCGCTTCCGCGGCATCGTGACCGAGGTGATCCGTGACGCGGTGATGGCCCAGGTGGAGATCGCCGCCGGGCCGTTCCGTGTGGTGTCGCTGATGAGCCGCCAGGCCGCGGACGAGCTCGGCCTGGAGGTGGGGGTGGTGGCGGTCGCCGTGATCAAGTCCACCAACGTCGTCGTCGAGATCCCCGGTCACGAGCGCGTGGCCGGTGCGGCTTAAGGAGCCCCTCGATGTTCAGGCGTCTTTTCCCATGGGTCATCGCGCTGGCCGTGCTGTCCGGGTGCGGTTCCGGCGGGCCCGCCGCGACCACGGCCTCGGCCTCCCCCGCCGGTGGGGCCAAGGAGCTGACGGTGTTCGCGGCGGCCTCGCTGACCGGGACGTTCACCGAGCTCGGCAAGACCTTCGAGGCCGCGCATCCGGGCACGACGGTGAAGTTCAACTTCGGCTCCAGCGCCACGCTGGCCCAGCAGATCGTCCAGGGCGCCCCGGCCGACGTGTTCGCCGCCGCCAGCCCGGCCACGATGAAGACCGTCACCGACGGCGCCCTGGCCACCGCGCCGGCCACGTTCGTCCGCAACAAGCTGCAGATCGGGGTCCCGGCCGACAACCCGGCCAAGGTGGACGACCTGAAGGACCTCGCCGACCCCAAGGTCAAGGTCGCGCTCTGCGCCGAGCAGGTGCCGTGCGGGGCCGCCGCGGTCAAGGCGCTGGCCGCGGCCGGGCTCAAGGTCACGCCGGTCACGCTCGAGCAGGACGTCAAGGCGACGCTGACCAAGGTCGAACTCGGCGAGGTGGACGCCGCGCTGGTCTACAAGACCGACGTGATCGCCTCGGCGGGCAAGGTGACCGGGATTCCGTTCCCCGAGGCCGACAAGGCGATCAACGACTACCCGATCGCCACCCTGACCAAGGCGCCGGCCGGTGACCTGGCCAAGCAGTTCGTCGACCTGGTGCTGTCGCAGCAGGGCAAGGACGTGCTGACCAAGGCCGGCTTCGAGGCGCCCTGATCCCTGATGAGCTCTTCCACGCGGGAGCGGGCGGGGCGGCTGCCGTGGATGCTGGTGGTGCCCGCCGTCGCGGGCCTGGTGTTCCTGGTACTGCCGCTGGCCGGGCTGCTGATCCGCGCGCCCTGGTCCACGCTGGGCCCGAGGCTGGCCGAGCCGCACGTGCTGGAGGCGTTGCGGCTGTCGGTGGTGTGCGCTTCCGTGGCCACGCTCATCTGCCTGGTGCTCGGCGTGCCGCTGGCCTGGCTGCTCGCCCGGGTGAGCTTTCCCGGGCGGCGGCTGGTGCGGGCGCTGGTGACCGTGCCGCTGGTGCTGCCGCCGGTGGTCGGCGGCGTCGCGCTGCTGCTCGTGCTGGGGCGGCGGGGGATCGTCGGGCAGTGGCTGGAGTCGGCGTTCGGGATCACGCTGCCGTTCACCACGGCGGGTGTGGTCATCGCCGAGGCGTTCGTGGCGATGCCGTTCCTGGTGATCAGTGTGGAGGGGGCGCTGCGCGGCGCCGACCAGCGTTTCGAGGAGGCGGCGGCCACGCTCGGCGCCTCCCGGTGGGTCGTGTTCCGGCGGGTCACGCTGCCGATGATCATGCCAGGAGTGGTGGCCGGGGCGGTGTTGTGCTGGGCGCGGGCGCTGGGTGAGTTCGGGGCGACGATCACGTTCGCCGGGAACTTCCCCGGCACCACCCGCACGATGCCACTGGCGGTCTACCTGGCGCTGGAGACAGAGCCGGAGGCGGCGATCGTGCTCAGCCTGGTGCTGCTCGCGGTCTCGGTGATCATCCTGGCCAGCCTGCGCGACCGGTGGGTGAACAGCCCATGAGCGTGCGTGATGCGGCGGGGGGTGAGGAGCCGATGAGTATGCCTGCTGCGGCGGGCGAGCCGGTGAGCGGGCGTGGTGCGGCCGGCGAGGAGGCGGTGAGTCTGCGTGCTCGGTTGCGGGTGAATCGGCCTGCGTTCACGCTCGACATCGCGCTCGACGTGGCGCCCGGTGAGGTGGTGGCGTTGCTCGGGCCCAACGGCGCGGGCAAGACCACCGCGTTGCGCGCTCTGGCCGGGCTCACCCGGATGTCGGGTGGCCGGATCAGCCTGCGCGGGCGGGACCTGGACGGCCTGCCCGCCGAGAGCCGCCCGATCGGCATGGTCTTCCAGGACTACCTGCTCTTCCCGCACCTGTCCGCGCTGGAGAACGTCGCGTTCGGCCCGCGCTGCCGCGGGGTCGCCAAGGCCGAGGCGCGTCGTGCCGCCGCCGCGCTGCTGGAGCGGGTCGGGCTGGCCGACAAGGCCGCCGCCAGGCCTCGGCAGTTGTCCGGCGGGCAGGCGCAGCGGGTCGCGCTGGCGCGGGCGCTGGCCGTACGGCCCGAGCTGCTGCTGCTGGACGAGCCGCTGGCCGCGCTCGACGCCCACACCCGGCTGGAGATCCGCTCACAGTTGCGCCGCCACCTCGACGACTTCGACGGCGCCACCGTCCTGGTCACCCACGACCCGCTCGACGCCATGGTGCTGGCCGACCGGCTGATCGTCGTCGAGGGCGGGGCC
This sequence comes from Nonomuraea endophytica, assembly GCF_014203235.1. Taxonomy (GTDB): domain Bacteria; phylum Actinomycetota; class Actinomycetes; order Streptosporangiales; family Streptosporangiaceae; genus Nonomuraea; species Nonomuraea endophytica. Next base: position 51,049 of record NZ_JACHIN010000021.1, read on the forward strand.
ATCGTGCAGCAGGGCGCGCCCGCCGAGGTCGCCCGCCGCCCCCGCACCGACTACGTGGCCCGCCTGGTCGGGCTCAACCTGTACCGCGGGGTGGCCGCCGGCTCCGGGGTCAAGGTGGGCGAGCTGCTGCTGCACGCCAGCGAGCACTTCGACGGGCCGGCGTTCGTGGCCTTCCCGCCCGCCGCCGTGGCCCTCTATCGCTCCCGGCCGGACGGCAGCCCGCGCAACCTGTGGCAGGCCCGCATCGACGGCATCGAACGGCACGGCGACAACGTCCGCGTGCACCTCGGCGGCCCCGTCTCCGCGTTCGCCGACATCACTCCGGCTGCCGTGGCCGAGCTCGACCTGTCCCCCGGCCAGCGGATCTGGGCTTCGGTCAAGGCCACCGAGACCCACGCGTACCCGGCCTGACACCACGGACGGGCGGCGAAGACCGGCCTGACGCCACTCCCCTGCAACGAGAACCTCTCCCGGCCCACCCGGCGGAGACGTGAGGCGACCCATGGGATAGGAAGAGAGTGGAACGGGGTGATGTGTCGTGATCGTTGTCGGCGTGGATGGTTCGCGGGCCGGGCTGGAGGCCGCCGGTTGGGCGGCCAGAGAGGCGGCGCTGCGCGGGCGGACTCTGCTGGTCGTGCACGCGATGCCGGCCTGGGCGCACGCCGCCGCTCCCGGTGAGCGGTATGCCGGGGTGGCCGAGTGGATGCGGGACGGCGCCGCGACCGTGCTGGCCGCCGCCGTCGAGCGGGCCGGGCAGGAGGCGCCGGGCCTTGCCGTCGAGCGGCGGGCCGTACCTGGTGATGCCCGTGCGGCGCTGCTGGAGCTGTCGGCCGGCGCCGACCTGCTCGTGATGGGCAGCCACGGGATGGGCGGGTTCCGAGGGCTGCTGCTCGGCTCGGTGGCGGCAGGGGTGGCCGGGCACGCCGCGTGTGACGTGGTCATCGTCAGGGAACCGTCCGCCGCCGCGCGCCGCGGCGAGGTGGTCGTGGGGGTGGACGGCTCCGCGGCCGGGCAGCGTGTGCTCGCGTACGCCTTCGAGCACGCCGACCGGCGCGGGCTGACGCTGCGGGCGGTGCACGCCTGGAACCGGCTCGACCTCGACGGGGTCCTCGCGTCGGCCTCGGCGGAGGAGGACGAGCTGCGGCTGCTGAAGGAGGCGGTCGCGGGCTATCGCGACCGCCATCCCGACGTGCGGGTCGTGTGGGAGGTGGTGCACGACCATCCGGCGCAGGCGCTCAGGAACGCCTCCGAGGGCGCCGATCTGCTGGTCGTGGGGACGCACGGGCAGGGCGCGTTCGCCGGGCTGCTCCTGGGTTCGGTGAGCCAGGCGATGCTGCACTACGCCGAGTGCCCGCTCGCGGTGGTACGCAACGCTCCCGCTGTGCGTTAGGCGCGTTCGGCCAGGCCCAGGGTGAGCTCGCTGTTGAGGTTCTCCAGGTTCCATCTACCCGTGCTGTAGGCCTGGTTGGTGATCCAGAAGACCATGACGCGCCTGCCGGTGAAGCGGGCGTACTCGCCGAAGGACCAGTCGTTGCCGCCGTCGTGCTCGGCGACCCGGCCGAGGCGGGTGCGGGGGACGATGCCCCAGCCGTAGCCGTAGTACAGGCGCCCGCGCTTTTCGGTGAGCACGCGCGGGGTGAACATCTCGGCCTTGGCCCGGCGCGACAGGACGGTGTCGGCTTCCAGGGCGCGGTGCCAGCGGTACATGTCGGCGGCGGTGGAGAGCATGCCGCCGTTGCCGCGCAGGTACCAGTACGGGCCGTCCTTGGCCCAGGGGTGCTCGGTGGGACGGCCCTGCCGCCTGCCGCCTTTGTCGTACTCGACGGCCAGGTCGCCGGGTGACCAGCGCGGCAGCACGTACCCGGTGCGGGTCATTCCGGCGGGCGCGAACAGGTGCGTGGCCAGGAACCTCTCGTAGCCGAGACCTGAGGCGCGCTCGACGACGGCGGCCAGCAGGCTGTAGCCGAGGTTGGAGTAGCGGAACCCGGCTCCGGGGGCTGCACGTAGCGGCGTGGCCAGGGCGCGGCTGATCATGGTGTCCCTGGAGACGGGGACGTAGTCGTCGCCGAGGTCGCCCAGGCCTGAGGTGTGCGTCAGCAGGTGGCGCAGGGTGATCGCGCGCTTGTCGGCGGGGACGCGGCCGAGGTGGGCGCTGATCCGGTCGGTGGTGCGGAGTTTGCCCATCATCTGCAGCTTCATGATGGCCGCGGCGGTGAACTGCTTGGTGATCGACATGATGTCGTAGACGGTTTCGCACCCGGCGGGCGTCTTGCGTTCGCGGTCGGCCAGGCCGAAACCGGCGCAGTGCACGAGCCTGCCGTCGCGCACGACGGCGACGGTGCCGCCGGGACCGTCCGGGAGCGTCCGGTCCAGGTAGGACGCGATCCCCTTGTCGACGGGGGCCGGTGCCAGCAGCGTGCCGGCCAGGGCGGCGTGGATCCACACGGAAGTCATGGCTTCGACGCTGGCCCGCCGGCCCTCTTGACGGTGGCGGGATGGGTGTTCCGGGTTGTGCGGGTCTGTGCGAGTCGGCTGTACTGCCGGGTTATGAGCGACACGACTGATCCTTCTGACGTGCGGACCGGTGCCGAGTTCATGAGCGGGTTGCGCCGGCTCAAGGCGTGGTCGGGGCGGAGTTACCGGGAGATCCAGGCGCAGGCGGAGCGGGCCGGGCACGCGCTGCCGTACTCGACGGCGGCGGGGATGCTGAAGCGTGCGACGCTGCCGCGCGAGCAGGTGGTGGAGGCGTTCGCGCGCGGGTGCGGGCTCGGGGCCGAGCAGGCGGCGGCCTGGGTGGCCGCCCGCAAGCGGGTGGCGATGGAGGCGGCACCACAGCCCCAGCCGCAACCGCAGGCCGAGGGGCAGGCGCGGGCGGAGGGGCAGGCTCAGGTGCAGGCGGAGGTGCGGGCCCGGGCTCGGGCGGTGCGGGGGTGGGCTGTGGGGCGGTGGCGGTGGGTTGCGGCTGTGCTGGTAGTGGCGGGGCTGGTGGGGGTGGCCGCCACATACCAGGCGGAAAGCGAGTTTGTCGTGGTGTCGGATGTTCAGGAGATCGAGCCGTAGCTCGGCAGGTGGGAGAGGTCGGCGGTCATGCGGGCCGCGGCCGAGGTGAGTTCGGGCAGGATGCCCTCCAGGAGGGTCTGGACGGTGGCGCGGCTGGCGTGGGTGGCGACGTTGACCGCGGCGACCACGTTGCCGTCGCCGTCGTGCAGGGGCACCGCGATCGAGCGGACCCCGTCCTCCAACTCCTGGTCGACCAGCGCGTAGCCGTCGGTGCCCGCCTGCCGCACGGCCTCGGCCAGCAGCGCGGGGTCGGTGACGGTCCGGCTGGTCAGGGGCTTGAGCTCCAGCGCGGCCAGGCGGTCGGCGGGCTCGGCGGCCAGGAGCACCCGGCCCATCGACGTGGCGTGGGCGGGGAAGCGGGTGCCGAGGGTGATGTCCACGCTCATGATGCTCGCGGTGGGTACGCGGGCGACGTAGACGACGTCGTCTCCGGACAGCACGGCGACCGAGGCGGACTCGTGGACCCGTTCGGCGAGCGCCGCCAGGTGCGGCTGGACGACCTCGGCGAGGGTGAGCGCCGACAGGCGCGCGTACCCCAGCTCCAGGACGCGCGGCAGGGGCACGAAGCGGGTGCGCCGCGCGCTCACGTAGCCGAGCCCCTCCATCGTCTGTACGGCCCGCCGCACCGTGGCCCGCGCCAGCCCCGTGACCTGGGCCGCCTCGGCCAGCGTGAGCCCGCCGGGCGCGGCCCCGAGGGCGACGAGCACGCCGAGCCCGCGGGCCAGCGACTGCAGGTAGGCGGCGCCCATCTCGTCCTTGGGCAGACGCGACAAGTCGGCGCCCGGCACGAGCCGGCGGGGCGGCTCGAGGCGTAGCGCGGCCTCCATGGCGTCGACGGCGCGCCGCAGGTGGGGCAGGGCGTGTTCGCGCAGGCCGTCGGCGGTGTGCCGGCTGGTGTGGCTGATGACGCTGACCGCGCAGACGGCCTCGCCGCCGGGTTCGTGGACCGGCATGGCGACGGCGACCAGGCCGGGCTCGACGAGCTGGTCGTCCACGGCCCAGGGCACGGCGGCCCCGAGCAGCACGAATCCGGCGGCGCACCGCTCGGCGGCCAGCACGTCGCCGACGCGCAGGGCGACGGTCATCGTGCGCCGCCGGGTGTAGCGGGCGACGAAGCGGACGCTGCCGCCGTCGGGGACAGCGAGGGAGACCGACTCGTCCAGCGCTTCGGCGAGGGCCTCGGCGTGCGGGCCGAGCGTGGTGGGCAGGCCGCTCGCGGCGAGGTAGGCGGCGCCCAGCTCCAGCAGCCGGGGCGCGAGCAACACGTCGCGGCCGTCGGCCCGCAGGTAGCCCAAGGTGACCAGGGTGGCCAGCACGCGGTCGACCGTCGCGCGGGCCAGCCCGGTGGATTGCACCAGGTCGGTGGCGCGCCAGCGGCGTTCCGGCGCGGCGGTCAGCACCCGCAGCACCGTCAGTCCGCGTTCGAGCGCTCCGCTCGGCTCCATGAGTCCTCCTTTGACAGCCCGGCGGGGCGGTCCCCATACTCGAAACCGACTCATAGTGAACTTTAGTTCACTCTGCGAACGCTTGGAGCGACAATGGACAAGGTGGTCGGCTCCGCCGCGGAGGCGCTGAGCGGTGTGCACGACGGCGCCTCCTTCGCGGTCGGCGGCTTCGGCCTGAGCGGCATCCCGGCCGTCCTGATCGAGGCCCTGCTGGACAGCGGCGTCACCGGGATCGGCGTGGTCTCCAACAACTGCGGCACCGACGGCGGCGGCCTCGGGCTTCTGCTGGCGGCCGGGCGCATCGCCCGCGTCACCGCTTCCTACATCGGGGAGAACAAGGAGTTCGGCCGGCGCTACCTGGCGGGTGAGGTCGAGGTCGAGCTGACCCCGCAGGGCAGCCTCGCCGAACGGCTGCGCGCCGGCGGCTGCGGCATCCCCGCCTTCTACACGCCCGCCGGGGTGGGCACGCCGGTCGCTGAGTCCGGTCTGCCCCTGCGCCACCACCCCGACGGCTCGGTCGCGCTGACGGCGCCGCCCAAGGAGGTGCGGGAGTTCGACGGCGTGCCGTACGTGCTGGAACACGCGATCACCACCGACTTCGCGCTGGTACGCGCGGCGCGCGGCGACCGGCACGGGAACCTGTCCTTCCGCAAGGCGGCGCGCAACTTCAACCCGCTGGCCGCGATGGCCGGGCGGATCACGATCGCCGAGGTGGAGGAGCTGACCGACCTGGATCCCGACGAGGTGCACCTGCCGGGCGTCTTCGTGCAGCGTGTGCTGCCGCTGACCCCGGAGCAGGCCGCGGCCAAGGGCGTCGAGTGGCGCACGGTGCGGGCATGAGCTGGAGCCGCGACGAGATGGCCGCCAGGGCGGCGGCCGAGTTGCGCGACGGCGACTACGTCAACCTCGGGATCGGGCTGCCCACCCGCATCCCGTCGTTCCTGCCGCGCGGGATCAGGGTCACGCTGCACTCGGAGAACGGCGTGCTCGGCGTCGGCCCCTACCCCTCGGCCGACGAGGTGGACCCCGACCTGATCAACGCGGGCAAGGAGACCGTCACCGTCCTGCCCGGCGCGGCCTTCTTCGACTCGGCGCTGTCGTTCGGCATGATCCGCGGCGGGCACATCGACGTGGCGGTGCTCGGCGCGATGCAGGTCTCGGCGGGCGGCGACCTGGCCAACTGGATGGTTCCCGGACGCCTGGTCAAGGGCATGGGTGGAGCCATGGACCTGGTGCACGGCGCGCGGCGGGTGCTCGTCGTCACCGAGCACACCGCCAAGGACGGCAGCCCCAAGCTGGTGCGGGAGTGCACGCTGCCGCTCACCGGGCGGGCCTGCGTGCACCGGGTGATCACCGACCTCGGCGTCCTGGACGTCACCCCCGAGGGCTTCGCGCTGGTCGAAACCGCGCCCGGCGTGAGCGTGGACGAACTGCGCGGCCGTACAGGAGCAGTGATCGGATGAGAGCCGTCTACATCGCCGACGCCGTGCGCACCCCCATCGGCCGGTACGGCGGGGCGCTGGCCGAGACCCGCCCCGACGACCTGGCGGCGCACGTGGTCAGGGCGCTGGCCGAGCGCACCGGGCGCGAACACGTGGACGAGGTCCTGCTCGGCAACGCCAACGGCGCCGGTGAGGACAACCGCAACGTGGCCCGCATGGCGGCGTTGCTGGCGGGGCTGCCGGTGAGCACGCCGGGCGCGACCGTCAACCGGCTGTGCGGTTCGGGGATGGAGGCGGTCATCCAGGCCTACCGCGCCATCGCGATGGGCGACGCCTCGGCGATCATCGCGGGCGGCGTGGAGTCGATGACCCGCGCGCCCTGGGTGATGCCGAAGCCCTCGCGCGCCTTCCCCGCCGGGGGCGCGGAGCTCGTCTCGACCACGCTCGGCTGGCGGCTGGTCAACCCGAGGATGCCCGCCGAGCACACAGTGCCGCTGGGCGAGGGCGCCGAACTGATCGCCGACCGGTACGGCATCGCCCGCGACACCCAGGACACGTTCGCCCTGGAGAGCCACCAGAAAGCCGCAAAAGCCGATTTTTCCCGAGAAATCGTGCCGCTAGGCGATTTTTCGGCCGATGAGGGCATCGGACGCGACACCTCGCTGGAGGCCCTCGCCAAACTCAAACCCGCCTTCCGCCCCGGCGGCACGGTCACCGCCGGCAACTCCTCCCCTCTCAACGACGGCGCCGCCGCCCTCCTGCTGACCGACGAGGAAGGGCTCGGCGGCCGCGAGCCCCTCGCCCGCATCGTGGCCACCGGCGTCAGCGCCCTCGAACCCGCCTACTTCGGACTCGGCCCGGTCGAGGCCGGCCGCCGCGCCCTGGCCAAGGCCGGCCGGAGCTTCGGCGACCTCGCCGTGGCCGAGCTGAACGAGGCCTTCGCCGCCCAGGTCCTCGGCTGCCTGGCCGAACTGCCCGAGCTCGACCCCGGCATCGTCAACCCGCGCGGCGGCGCGATCGCCCTCGGCCACCCCCTGGGCATGTCCGGCGCGCGGCTGACCGGCGCCCTGGCCCACCAGCTCGCGGAGGCCGGATCGGGCACCGGTCTCGCCTCCCTCTGCATCGGCGTCGGCCAGGGCCTGGCCGTCGTGCTCGAAAGGTGACCCGGATGCTGACGCAGGACGACATCGACCGCGAGATCGCCGAGTGGCCGGAGCCGCCCGAGCCCTCCGGCCACCCGAGGCGCGACTACGCCCCCTACCGCAGCAGCGTGCTGCGCCACCCCAAGCAAGCCCTGGTGGCGGTCAAGGACCCGGACGCCGCCGAGCTGCGCGGACCCGTCTTCGGCGTCACCGACGTGACCGCCCTGGACGCCGACCTGACCAGGCAGCACGCGGGCGAGCCGCTGGGCGAGCGCATCACCGTCGAGGGCCGGATCACCGACCGGCGGGGCCGCCCGATCCGAGGGCAACTCGTGGAGATCTGGCAGGCCAACGCCTCCGGCCGCTACCCGCACCAGATCGACGACCACCCGGCCCCGCACGACCCCAACTTCTCCGGCGTCGGCCGCTGCCTGACCGGCGAGGACGGCTCCTACCGGTTCACCACGATCAAGCCCGGCGCCTACCCCTGGCGCAACCACCACAACGCCTGGCGGCCGGCGCACATCCACTTCTCCGTCTTCGGCAGCGCCTTCACCCAGCGCCTGGTCACGCAGATGTACTTCCCCGGCGACCCGCTCTTCCCCTACGACCCGGTCCTGCGCTCGGTGACCGACGCCGCCGCCAGGGAACGGCTGATCGCCGCCTACGACCACACGCTGTCGCAGCCGGAGTGGTCGCTCGGCTACCGCTGGGACATCGTGCTCGACGGGCCCGCCGCCACCTGGACGGAGTCATGACGTTCCCGCCCACCCCCTCCCAGACCGTCGGCCCCTTCTACGGCTACGCCCTGCCCTTCCCCGGCGGCGGCGACCTGGCGACCGGCGGGATCACCGTGCACGGCCAGGTGTTCGACGGCGCGGGCGCGCCGGTGCCCGACGCGCTGCTGGAGTTCTGGCAGGCCGGCGCGGACGGTTCGCTGCGCGGCGCGCCGGGCAGCCTGCGCCGCGACCCGGTCACCGGGGCGGTCATCGGCCGGCACGGCGCGGACTTCACCGGGTTCGGCCGGGTTTCCACCGACGCCGACGGACACTGGCTGCTGCGGACGGTGGCGCCGGGCAACGGGTACATCAGCGTGTGCGTGTTCGCGCGCGGGCTGCTGCATCACCTGTTCACCCGGATCTACCTGCGGCCCGGCCCGTTCACCGACTCGATCGAGCGGGGTGGGACGCTGCTGGCCGTACCGGAGAGTGCGGGTGTGTATCGGTGGGACCTGTGGTTGCAGGGCGAGAAGGAGACGGTCTTCCTTGAGTTCGGCTGATCTGGGGTTGTTGTCGCCCATGCGGGGGGCGGGCGAGGCCACCGGCGACCAGGCGGTGCTGCGGGCGATGCTGGAGGCGGAGCTGGCGCTGGCCAGGATCCAGGCCCCGGCGGAGGCGGTCGCGGCGATCGAGCGGGCGTGCGCGGCGATGGCTGAGCTGTCCGACCTGGCTGCGTTGGTTGAGCTGGCGCGGGCCGGTGGCAATCCGGTGATCCCGCTCGTCGAGCGGCTGCGGGCGGCGGTCGGTGAGCACGCGCGGTGGGTGCACGCGGGCGCCACCAGCCAGGACATTCTCGACACCGCGCTCATGCTGATCACCCGGCGCACGCTCGGCCCGCTGCTCGCCGACCTCGACATCGTGATCGGCGGGCTGATCCGGCTGGCCCGCGACCACCGCGACACCCCGATGGCCGCGCGCACGCTCACCCAGCAGGCCGTGCCCACGACGTTCGGGCTCAAGGCGGCCGGATGGCGCAAGCTCGCGATCGACGCGCGCCGCCGCCTGGCAGTGCTCGAACTGCCCGCGCAGCTCGGCGGGCCCGCCGGGACGCTCGATCCGGCGCTGACCGCCGCGTTCGCCCGCGAGGTCGGGCTGGCCGTGCCGCTCCTGCCCTGGCACGTCCTGCGCGCCCCGGTCGCCGACCTGGCGGGCGCGCTGGCGTTCACCTGCGGGGCGCTCGGCAAGCTCGCCGCCGACGTGCTGGTCCTCTCGCGGGGCGAGATCGGCGAGCTGTCGGAGGGCGTCGGCGGCAGCTCGTCGTCGATGCCGCACAAGCACAACCCCGTCCGCGCCGTCATGATCGCCGCCGCCGCACGCCAGGTCCCCGCACTGACCTCCATCCTGTACGGCTCGCTCGCCGCGGAAGACGAACGGCCACCGGGCGCCTGGCACGCGGAGTGGCAACCGCTGCGCGAGGCGCTGCGCCTGGCGGCCGGGGCCGCCCGCGACGCCGCCGAGCTGGTGTCCGGCCTGCGCGTGCATCCGGACCGGATGCGCGCCAACCTGGCCGTCCCCGGATCCACCGGCGCCGCAGCCGACCTGGTCACCCGAGCGCTGGAGGACACGCCATGAGGCACCGGATCGACGGCCCGGCGGACGGTGAGCCGCTCCTGCTCGGCCCGTCGGTGGGCACGACCGCGCGGCTGTGGGAACCCCAGGTGCCCGAGCTCGCCCGGCGCTTCCGGGTGATCCGCTACGAGCTGCCCGCCCTCGACTCCGTCGGCAAGCTGGCCGAGGCGGTGATCGGACTGGCCGACACGCTGGGGATCGGCGCGTTCCACTACGCGGGCGTCTCGCTCGGCGGGGCGATCGGCGCGCAGCTCGCGCTGACGCGTCCCGATCGGGTGCGTTCGCTGGCGATGATCTGCTCGTCGGCGCGGTTCGGCGAGCCGGAAGGCTGGCACGAGCGGGCCCGGCTGGTGCGTGAGCAGGGAACGGCTCCGCTGCTCGACGCCTCGGGCCGGCGCTGGTTCGCCGCCGGTGCGGGCACCTCGCCGGCCAAGGAACTGCTGGACGACCTGGCCGGGTTCGATCCCGAGACGTACGCCGCGTGCTGCGAGGCGCTGGCCGCGTACGACCTGAGGGGGTCGCTCGGCGCGATCGCGGCGCCCACGCTGATCGTGGCCGGGCGCGAGGATCCGGCCACGCCGCCCGCGCACGCCCGGCTGCTGGCCGACGGCATCCCGGAGGCGAGCCTGGTGGAGATCTCCGGAGCCGCGCACCTGGCCACCGTGGACCGGCCCGCGCAGGTCACCGCCGCCCTGCTGGCCCATCTGCCTCCGGCCGACGGCATGCGGGTACGGCGCGAGGTCCTGGGCGACGCGCACGTGGACCGGGCCGTCGCCCGCACCACCGCCTTCACCCGCGACTTCCAGGACTTCATCACCCGCTACGCCTGGGGCGAGATCTGGACCCGCCCCGGGCTCGACCGCCGTACCCGCAGCTGCGTCACGCTGACCGCGCTGGTCGCCGGAGGGCACCTGGAGGAGCTGGCCATGCACGCCCGCGCCGCGCTCCGCAACGGCCTGTCCCCCGACGAAATCGGCGAGGTGCTGTTGCAGAGCGCGGTCTACTGCGGCGTCCCGGCGGCCAACGCGGCCTTCGCCGTGGTCCAGCGCGTGCTGGAAGAGCCTCCGTCAGGAGCCTGACGGAAGCGGCGGCGTCAGGAACGTGACGGAAGCGGCGGCGTGTCCAGGTTCGGCAGCGTGAACGTGGCCGACTTGGCGGCGGACTGGTCGGTGCCGCACAGCGCGGTGAGCAGGTGCCGCGAGTGGGCGATCTCGCCCGGCTCGGCGGCCGGGTGCCAGGTGAGGTTGACGCCGGTCGAGACCTGGCGCCGCAGGTCCTCGGTGGTGAGGGAGTTGGTCGCCATGCCGATCACGCCGCCGTCGTGGCCCCAGACCTTGCCGCCGCAGGGCAGGTTCAGCGAGACGAGGCCCAGGCCGTAATCGACCGTCGCCGGAGCGCCCTCACCCGGCAGGATCGGGACGGTCTGCTTCATCTGCGCCAGCGAGGCCTGACTGACCAGCTTGCCGCCGAGCAGCGCCCGGTAGAAGCGATTGAGGTCGGACATCGTGGACACGATCGCTCCGGCGGTCGAGCCCCACGACATGTTGAACACCGTGTAGTCACGCGGCGGGTCGAAGTAGCCGAACACGGACGTGTAGGCCCTGGCGTGCGGGCGCGGCAGGTACGGCGTGCGCGGGAAGGTCGTGTCCCTCAGCCCCGCCGCTCGGATCACGGACCGGGTGATGTGGTCCTCGGCCTCCTCGCCGGTGACCTTGGTGATGAGCAGCCCGAGGACGATGTAGTTCGTGTTGGAGTACACGCCCGGCACCTGTCCGGGTTCACCCGTCTTGCCCACGCCGAGTCCGAGCGTGACCAGCTCCTGCTTGGAGTACTGGCGGACCCGCATGGCCTCCAGGTCCTCCGGAACCCTGATCAGCGCCTCGTCGTAGTCGCCGACGTGGCTGGTGTGGTTGAGCAGCATCCGCACGGTGATGCGCGGGTCGGGCAGCAGGCCGGGCAGGTACGACTCCACCGGCGCGTCGAGGCGGATGCGGCCCCGCTCCACCAGCCGCAGCACGGCGGTGGCCGTGAAGCTCTTGGTGATGCTGCCCACGCGGTGGCGCATGTCCGGCCGCATCGGCCGGCCGGTCGTCACGTCGGCGCGACCGGCCGCGCCCCGCCACTCCTGGCGCTGGTATCGCACATCGGAGTAGATCCCGTAGACGCCGCCCTTGGGCACCTCCTCCAGCGTCTGCCGCAACGCCCGCCGGTCGAGCCCCGGGTCGGCGGCGGCCGGGGTGGCGGTGACGGTCGCGGTGGCCAGGATCGCCGACCCTGCCACGACTGCGGTCAACAGCTTCCTCGCGAGCATGATGAGCCCTTTCACGGGGTTACGCGGGACGTCTCCGAGCATCCCAGCTCGAAGATCGTCCCGCCTCCGGCCCGATGCCGAACCCCGCCTCCTTCCCGAGGAGGAGAGATAGGCGCGGCTACGAGCTCACCTGGTCGGGGGCCGCGACCCGGGCGACCGTGACCGCGGGGCCGCCGGGCCGTTCGGTGAGGATGGCCACGGATTCCTGGTACGCGGGGTCGAGCCAGTAGTCGGAGTGCCAGTAGGCGATGGGCAGCCGTTCGCCGTGCTCGGGGCGGGCCGGGTCCCAGCAGTGGCGATCGACCACATGGCCGCTCGCGGGACGGGTGACCGAGCCCATGAGCGGCCCGGTGGCCGACTCCGTCAGCTCCGCGGTGGCCCACTCCGTGACGTGCCCGGTGATCGATCCCTGCTTTCTGGGGGTTTCCTCGGGGTCGGCTGCCGCGTTCGGGATGCGGTGGAAGATGGGGCCGCCGATCGGGTCGCTGCGGCGGTACAGGTTGATCCACTTCACCTCCCGTGCCACCTCCTTCAGGCAGTCGGGGCCGAAGTAGGCGGGGAAGAAGGCCGCGTACAGGCGACGCAGCGGAGAGCCGTGCGTGAGCAGGCTGACGCGCTTCTTCATCTGCGGGGGAAGCTGCATGATCGCGGCGACCGCGATGACGCTGCCCTGGCTGTGTCCCGACAACAGGACCCGGTCGGTGTCGCCGGGGGCCAGCGTGCGCAGGCGACTGAGCAGGTCGGGGATGACCCGCTCGGTGTAGCAGGGCGGGGCGAGCGGGTGGATGGCCCGCGGCCAGAACGTGCAGATGTCCCACAAAATGCCGACCGTACGGCGCAGCCCGTTGTCGCTGTACGCCCGCCTGCCCAGCAGAACCAGCCCGACCAGCAACGCGGCCAGCGCCCAGCTGCCGAGGGTGGCCATGAGCCCGGCGACCCCGCCCACGGGGATGAGCAGGTTGCGCTGGTAGATGACGGTCACCACGGCGAACCCCACCAGCCCGAACCCGGACAGCACCCCCAGAACCAGCCCGGCCTTGTCGGTCAGCGAGGCCAGCGCCCACATGTGGGCCACCGTGGCCTGGTTCTCCGCCCCGTACTGCTTCGCCAGCTTGGGCCCCAGCTCGGCGGCCACCTTGAGCCGGACGCCCACCAGCACGATGCCGACGACCACCGCGCCCACCCCCACGACGGGCAGCAGCGCGGCGGTCCACCAGGTCTCGTCACCCAGGAAGAGGCGGCGCCCGGGTCCGGCGGCGGTTATCCCGGTGTTCATCGAGTCGGGCACCCCGAAGAACGAGGCGGTCCAGAACACGACCCCGAGCCCGAGCGCGTTCACGCAGGCGGTGGCCGCCATCAGCACGAACCAGCTCGCCATCCCGCCCACCGGCCGCCGCGCCTCCGGCTGCCGGTCCATCAGCGCCAGGCCCAGAACCACCGCGAGCAGCAACAGCGCCACCCCCAGCGTCAGCGCGAACTGCACCTGCCCCAGCACACCGGTCGGCAGCCGGTAGGCCGGAGCCCCGTTGGGCAAGCCGTTCAGCGCCACCAGAAACGTGACCACGAACGCCCCCAGCCCCGCCCACCGCACCACGACGCACACCACGTCGAGCCCCCGCCCGTCGGAGCCCGACCGGGGGTTGACACGCCGCGCCACGCCGGGCAGGAGCACCAGCAGCACCGCGGCGACCTGCACGCCCGCGTTGGCGAGCGTCAGGGCCAGCCCCACCCCGGTCCCCGTGTACGGCAGGGCCACCACCAACCCGATCGACCCGAGCGCGAACGCGAGATGGAGCGCCCGCAGCCGTCCCACCGGCGCTTCCCCGTGCCACAGCCGGGGCTGGGCGAGCAGGGCGGCGGCGGGCTCGGCCCCGTTGGACGGCATGTCCGTGGCCTCGTCCCGCTTCCAGGTGCGCCGGCCGATCACCCACAGCAGCACCACGACGGCGAAGGGCACCAGCGCGGTGAGCGCGAGCCGGGGCGAGATCTCCCTCGGCCACAGCGCGTTCAGCCACTGCACCCACGACGGCGCGCCGGGCAGCGTGCAGCCCCGGCCGGCCGCCGCGCACTGCCAGCCGATGAGGTCCACCGCGGACTTGGTCACCGCCCCGACCAGCGCCCCGGTCAGCAGCAGCGCGTAGAGCCGCAGCCCGGCCTCGGCCACGTTCCGCAGCAGGACCCCCCACCGGGACGCGGCCGCCGGGCGCGGCAGCATGAAGTACGCCAGATTGACCAGCGCGAACGGCAGCAACAACAACCACAGCGCGATCGTCTTGCCACCGGAGGTGAGTCCGCCCCACGCGTACGCCTCCCTGCGCCGGATCCCGGGCAGGTCGGCGTCCGGGCTGGTCGGCTGCCCGCCGGGCCACCACCGCCGGTAGAACCCGGCCTCGTCGTCGCCGCAGACCTGCCGGGGATGGGGGTGGTTGAGGATGTCGGCCGGAGGGGTGCCGGAGACCCCGTGCACGCGCAGTTCGGTCACCCCGGCCGTGGTGGTGTCGTGGAAACCATCCATACCCTGCACGGTCCGGCATATCCGGGCATGACGCATGAGTAGGCCCTACTCATGCGCCATCGACAGCTCCGACACGGAAGCCGGCCGGGCATCGTGGACGGCGAGGGCGGGTGCCGCTGGTCCCTAGCGGCGAAGGCGGGTGCTGCGGAATGATCGAACGCATGGCAACGGTGGTGTTCGCCGCAGGCACGGATTATCCGGTGTTCCGCATCCCCGCGATCGTCCGCGCGCAGGACGGGACCCTGGTCGCGTTCGCCGAGGGACGGCAGGCGATCAGCGACACCGGCAACATCGACGTGGTGTGCCGACGTTCCTCCGACGGCGGCCAGAGCTGGGGCCCGCTCCAGGTCGTCACCAATCACGGCGACGACACCGCGGGTAACCCGGCCCCGGTGGTCCTGCCGTCGGGCCGTATCCTCCTGCTCACCTGCCGCAACGCGGGCGCGGCCACCGAGCACGAGATCATGCGCGGCACCGCCGCCCCCCGCCGCGTCTATCTGCAGCGCTCCGACGACTCCGGCGCGACGTGGAGCGCGCCGGCCGAAATCACCGCCGCCGTGAAACAACCGGCCTGGCGCTGGTACGCCACCGGCCCCGGCCACGGCATCGTCACCGCCTCCGGCCGGATCGTCGTCGGCGCCAGCCACTCCCGCCCGCCCGCCGCCGGTGACACCGGATCGGACCCCAAGCACTACGGCGGCCACTGCGTCTACTCCGACGACCAGGGCGCCAACTGGCGGATCGGCTTCACCTCCTCCAACCCCAACGGCTACGTCAACGAGAACGAGACCACGCTGGCCGAACTCCCCGACGGCCGCCTCTACTTCAACTGCCGCGACCGAGGCGGCACCGGCCCCGGCAACCGCGCCGACGCCTACAGCCGCGACGGCGGCCAGACCCTTGAGGTCTCCTACCGCGCCCAGGCCACGATCGTCACCGCCGACGTCCAGGCCAGCGTCCTGGCGCTGCCGGGCGGCCGGCTCCTGTACTCCGGCCCGTCCCACCTGACCGACCGGGCCGCGATGGGGCTGCGGGTCAGCGAGGACGCGGGGCAGACGTGGCAGTTCCTCCGGCACGTGTCCGGGGTCCCGGCCGCGTACTCCGACCTGGTGCATCTTGGTGACGCCGGGGTCGGGCTGCTGTACGAGACGGGCAACTGGTCACCGTACGACCGCATCACGTTCACCACCCTGCCGGGCATCTGACCGGTTACGGGGGGATCGCCTCGATCGTGGCCCGGAGGCGGCGCAGCGCGGGGCCGAGTTCGGCTCGTGGCGGGGTGCCCAGTGCCAGGCGGAGCGCGTGCGGGCGGTATGGGCCCGTGGCGAAGGCGTCGGCGGTGGAGACGAGGATGCCTTCCTCGGCGAGCGCGGCCGCGACGCGGTCGGGGCGCTGGTGGGGCTCCAGGCCGAGCCATACCAGGTACGACGCCGGGTGTGCCGTGACGTCCATGCCGGACAGCGCGGCACGGGCGATGTCCTGCCGGGCGGCGGCGTCCTGTCGCCTGAGCTTTTCCAGGCGGGTGACCGTACCGTCGGCGATCCAGGTGGTGGCGAGCGCGGTGATCAGTCCCGGTGCGCCCCAGGCCGCCGCGCGCAGGCTCCTGGTGACCGGCCGGATGTGCCGATCCGGCACTACGGCGAAGCCGAACCGCAGCCCGGTCGCCACGTTCTTCGACAGACCGGCGAGGTAGCAGGTGCGTTCGGGGGCGAGGGCCCGCACGGGAGGGGGCGGGGCGGGTTCGAGGAACGCGTACGTGCCGTCCTCGACGATCACGCAGTCGTGGGCGCGGGCGATGGCGACGAGGCGGGCACGCTGCTCCCGGTCGAGCACCCAGCCGAGCGGGTTGTGCACGGTGGGGATCGTGTAGATCGCACGGACGGGCCGGATACGGCACAACTCGTCGAGCGCGTCGAGGTCGGGGCCGGTCGCGGTCACGGGTACGGGAGCGAGTTCGAGACCGTGTGCCGAGGCGAGCAGCCGGATGCCGGGATAGGTGAGCGCGTCGACGGCCACGACGTCACCGGGCCGGGTGAGCGCGCGCAGCACGGTGTCGAGCGCCTGCTGGGTCCCGCCCGCCAGCAGAACGTTGGCCGGCGCCACGTCGATCCCACGGTCGAGCAGGTAGGTGGCCACCACCGCGCGGTCGTGCCGCCGCCCGCCCGGCGGATCCTGGCGGAGCAGCGACTCGATCTCGCCGGAGGTCGCGAGGTTCCGCAGGGCCAGGCGCAGCAGGTCGGCCTGGTCCGGGTCCAGCGGCTGGTTGAACGACAGGTCGGCCATCCGCGGCACCGGCAGGGCCCGCGAAGGCTCAAGCCCGTCGTAGCCAGATCGGACCCGGACGTACGTCCCGCGTCCAGGTTCACCCACGACCAGGCCCATGGCGGCGAGCTCGGCATAGACCCGCGTGGCCGTGGCCAGCGCGACGCGCCGTTCCCTGGCCAGCTCGCGGTGTGTCGGGAGCCGGGCGCCCGCGGGCAGCGTGCCGGCGCGGATCGCCGCGGCGAACTCGTCGACGATGGCCTTGTACGACGCCGGCCGCATATCGGACCTTGTATCTAGGACAATAAATGGATTGTCCTATTTTACGGCTCCTAGCCTCGTGCGTACACGACGATCGAACGGAGCCGGGCATGACCGTCCACATCGACCAGGACGACCACCTCGTCACGATCACCATCGACCGGGAACGCAAGCTCAACGCGCTCGACTACCCGACGATCGACGCGCTGCTCGCCGCCCTCGACCGTGTCGACGCCGACGACTCCGCCCGCGCGGTCGTCCTGACCGGCGCGGGTCACCGGGCGTTCAGCGCCGGTGCGGACATCCCGGCTCTGGCGGGGAGCATCGCGGGCGGGACCGAACAGGCCCTCCGCGAGATCGTACGGCGTGGCCAGGGCCTGACCCGGCGCATCGAGGAGTTCCCGAAGCCGGTGATCGTCGCCGTCAACGGCCTCGCCTACGGCGGAGGTTGCGAGATCGTCGAGGCCGCCCCGCTGGCGATCGCCGCCGAGCACGCGACGTTCGCCAAGCCCGAGATCACCCTCGGCTTCCCGCCGCCCTTCGGCGGTTCCCAGCGGCTGCCGCGCCACGTCGGCCGCAAGCGCGGCCTGGAGATGATCCTGACCGGCGACCCGATCCCGGCCGCCCGCGCCGCCGAGCTCGGCCTCGTCAACGCGGTGGTCCCGGCCGGCGAGCTCCTCTCCGCCGCCCGTGCCCTGGCCGCCCGGATCGTCCGCCACGCGCCGACGGCGGTCGCGGCCTGCCTGCGCGCGGTCACCCGGGGCGTCAACCTGCCGATGGACGAGGCGCTCGCGGTCGAGGCGTCATCGTTCGCCGCCACCGTGCCCACCGACGGCGTCCGCACCGGGCTCCGCCGTTTCCTCGACCGAAACGTCAGTGGGTAGCTCGCCGTACAGGCAGGTGATGTGGATGCCGCTGTCGTCGCGGGTCAGGTGGCCCCAGCCGGTCGGCAGCAGCAGGGGCCACCGGCCGGGTCCCCGTTCCCGCACCGTGAGCCGCCCTGTGCCCGCGTCCCAGGTGACGCCGGACATCGCGTCCAGCACCGACCATCCCGCCATGGCGCGCACGTAGTGATCGCCGCATTCGATCTGGTTGTACGGGTTGCGCCGCCGCCCGTCGTACCGGCGCCAGAGCCCGCCCAGGATGGCGTCGGCCTCCTCGGTCAGTCCCTCCCACAGGCAGTGCGCGGCGACCTGGTACTCGCTGCCGGTCCACACCTCGTCGCAGTACCGGGTCGGCACCTCGGGCCGCCCGCCCCTCGGCCACGTGCACATGAGCAGCCCGGTGTCGCCACCATCGGCGAAGACCCGGTAAGGGTGCTCGAACCCCTCGAAGCCGGTACGCAGGTTGTGCCGGACGATCGCCCGCAACGCCGAGACCACGTGCTCCCGAGGCAGCACGTGGCCGAGGCCGAGCTGGTGTGCCCACCACTGGCCGATGAGCTGGTCGGCAAGGCAGCCGACGCCCCACTGGTAGTCGGTGCCGGGCTCGGGCTCCTGGATGTAGTACTCGCCGTCGAAGAGCCGCTCGTCGTACACGGCGCTGCCCCGGGCGAACAGTTCGGGCAGGTCGTCGCCGAGCCCCATCTCGGCGGCGGCACGCAGCGCGGCCAGCCACAGTCCGCCCATGTACGGGTTGAGGCCGTTCAGGTCGATGTCGTGCGTGGACGGCTGCACGCCGCGCAGCACGCCGGTCGCCTCCGGGTCCCAGGTGCGGCGGATGTGGCCGAGCAGCCGCCGGAGGGCGGGGCGGTGGTCGGCGGGGTCGCCGTGCCGTACCTCGCGGAAGGTCTTGAGGATGGCGCCGAGCATGCCGTCGAGTGCGGGTTCCGCAGGGCCGCCGATGGGGACGTCCCAGAGCTGGCGCAGGTAGGCGGGGGCGAGGACGCGGTGCGGGAGGTAGCCCTGCGGCGCCTGTGTGATGCCGAACTCGGTGGCCCGCATGTCGCGCTCCAGCGTGGGGAAGAGCTTGGCGACGGCCTGGGCGTAGTTCCACACGTGGGTGCAGTTGAGCGGGCACGAGCCGCCGACGTCACCTGACCACATCGAGGTGGAGGCGCCGAGCACGCCCTCGAATCCGTAGAAGGTGCCGTCGGCGGCCTGGAAGCAGGAGGGGCTGCGCAGGATCGCGGCCTGCGCGGCGAGGTGTTCGGCGGTCTCCACGGGCAGATCGGCGAAGGTGTCGGTCCAGCGCAGCGAGTCGTCGCGCAGGGCGGTCCAGTTTTCCTGGGTGTGGGCGGCCACGTCGAGGGCGTCGGGGAAGCGGATGGCGTAGGCGTTGCCGAGCCAGAAGCGGGTCGGGCCCCAGGCGGGGTTCGGCGGGCCGAACTGGATGAAGTCCGCGTATCTATTGGGGAAGTGCCAGGCAAGACAAAGACGGATCTGGGCGCTCGCGCCGGGTTCCAGCATGACCGGCGCCACCAGGCCGCCGTTCCAGGTGTGACCCTCGGGCGAGGGACCTGACCAGGTGCGGCCGATCTGGGGGTCGGGCGACCAGGACGCGTGCCGTACCCGATCGGCATCGCCGTAGACGGCGCGTCCGGCAAGAAACGACAGAAACTCCTCCGGATGCGCCCACTGCGGCAGGAAGGACGCGTGCGGCGAGTCGGCCGACAGCACCGCCTGCCCCGCGCCCGGCGCGGAAGGATCCACGCGCGTGTTGTCCATCACCAGCGCGCTCCACCCGCCGTGGCGGCGCACGCGGTTGGTGTTGCCACCGTAGCCGGCCGCGCGCACGCCCTCGACCGCGGTGGTCCCGTCGTGCCCCACCGGATTCTGTACGGCCGCCGCCAGCCACACCTGCGCCGGCACGGCCCCGTCGTTGGCCAGCGTGAAAGTGAACATCGCCACCGGCAGCGAACTGCGCTCCACGTCGAGCGGGATCAGCGGGTTGAACGCCTCCAGCTCCGCCCGCACCGGCAGCCCGTGGTACTCGATCCGGGCGAACGGATACAGCCCGCGAAAGGTCGTCCCCGGCACCCCCGGATGCCGCGCCAGCATTTCCCGCTGCCACGCGGGCACGTGGTCGTCGTTGACCAGCGGCGTTCCCTCCGCCCCCGGCTCGGGGGGCGGCGCCTGCAGGATGACGGTCCTGTTGGTCGGCGGCTCCCACGTGCTCACCCGCAACGCGAAGAAGGTGTACGGCAGGCCGCCGAGATGGTTGCCCGAGTTCTGGAGCTGCCACTGGCGCAGCCCCCCGTCGGCGCAGATCGCGAGGTTGCCGGTGCCGATCCCGCCCAGCGGCATGGCCACGTGCCGCCCCCGCTCGTGCGGGATGGGCCGGGCCCTCACTTCAGCCCCGAGATGCGGATGCCGGCGATGATGTGCCGCTGGAAGCACAGGAACAGGACGATGACCGGCAGCGCGGCCAGCGTCGAGCCCGCCATGAGCAGGCCCATCTCGGAGCTCCGGTCGGAGCGGAAGGTGGCCAGATACTGCTGCACCTGGAACAGCTCGGGGTCGGTGATCGTCAGCACCGGCCAGATGTAGGCGTTCCAGAACGCCAGGAACGACGTCACCCCCACGACCACGAAGGCTCCCTTGGACAGCGGGACGAAGATGTGCAGGAAGACGCGCCACGGTCCGGCGCCGTCGAGCTGGGCGGCCTCCTCCAGCGCGACCGGCAGCCCGAGGTAGTACTGGCGCAGAAAGAAGACCTGCAGGCCGGAGGCGGCGCCGGGGATCACCAGGACGGCCAGCGAGTCCAGCATGCCGAGCTGGGTGACGACGACGAACGAGGTCAGCATGATCGCGATGCCCGGGACGAACATCGTGGTGATCACGACGAACCACAGCGTGCGTTTGAGCGCGAAGTCCAGCCGGGCGAAGGCGTAGGCGCCGAGCGCGTTGACGGCCAGGCTGAGCATCGCGAACAGGACAGCGCCGGTGAACGTGACCGCCAGCGAGCGCAGGAACGCCGCGTCGCCGAGCAGCAGGGCGTAGTTCTCCCAGCGCCACATCTCGGGGAAGAACTGGAACGGCGTCGCCACGACCTCGGTCTTGGCCTTGAACCCGGCCACCGCCATCCAGGCCAGCGGGAACAGCGCCGCCACGGTGAACAGGGCGGCGGTGCCGTACCTGATGACGCGGCCGATCATCCGTCCATCGCCTTCTCCGATCGCACGAGACGGAAGATGACCGCCGAGACCGCGCCCAGCACGGCGAAGAGCAGCAGGGCGGCGGCGATCGAGTAGCCGATGTAGAGGTCGTTGGTGAAGTGGCGGAAGATGAACAGGTTGGGCAGCGTCGTGGAGTCGACCGGGCCGCCCTGCGTCATGACCAGCGGCAGCACGAGAAACTGCAGCGACGCCGCGAACCCGGTGACCAGCAGGAACAGGATGATGTTCTTCATCAGCGGCAGCGTGATCCGGAACATCTTGGTCCACGGGCCGGCGCCGTCCAGCGAGGCGCACTCGTAGTAGGTCTCGGGGATGTCGAGCAGCCCGGCCAGCATGATCAGGGAGGCGACGCCCACCCCGAGCCAGACCGCCGGCACCGCGACCGCGGCGAGCGCGGTGCCGCTCTCGCCGAGCCAGGCCGTGTCCTCCTGTTTGCCCAGCAGGGCGAGGAACCAGTTGAGCAGGCCGCCGCGGTGGGTGTAGATGAGCGAGAACACGATCGCGGCGATCACCTCGGAGATCACCGCGGGGATGTAGATCGTCACCTTCATGAACGCGGCCATCCGCCGGCTGAGCGACTTGACCAGGACGGCGAAGACGAAGGCCACGGCCACCTGGGCCGGCACCACCATGGCCGAGAACGCCAGCCCGCGCAGCACCGCGCCGACGAACTCGTGGTCGGTCAGCACGTCCAGGTAGTTGCCGAGGCCGACGAAGACGGGCGACTCGTAGAAGCTCCAGGTGTAGAAGCTGATGTACGCGGCGTGGACCAGCGGCCAGACGACGAAGACGCCCAGCAGGGCCAGGAGCGGCGCCAGCATGAGCAGCGCCGTCCCGGTGTCCCTTCTGCGCCTCGTCAAGAGCCCTGGCCCGCGAGGTCGTTCTTCGCGATGAACTCCTTGATCTCGGCGTCGGCCGCCTTCAGCGCGGCGTCGATGTCCTTGCCTTGCAGCGCCTTCTCGATGGCCTTTCCGAAGGCGAGGCTGATGGCCCAGTCGTAGGTCGGCTCCGGCTTGGCGCGGGCGACGACCTGGTCCTCGATGATCTTGGCCCAGGGGTTCTCGGCGGCGGCCGGGTCGTTCTTGACCGCGTCGGCCACGGCCGCGCGCGGCGAGTACTTGGAGAACTTCGTGGTCTTGAAGTAGTCGACCAGCAGTTTGGTGTCTCCGGCCAGCAGCCAGCTGATCGCGTCGGCGGCGGGCTGGGCGTGCTTCGACTTGGCGTCCACGACGAGCGTCCAGCCGCCGAGGGTCGCGGTCGGCTTGGCGCTGTCGCCGTCGAAGGACGGCAGCGCGGCGGCGGCGATGTTCGGGACGAGCTGCGGATAATCGGACAACAGGACGCTCGCGGCCCACGAGCCGCAGACCATCATGGCCGCCTTGCCCTGGCCGATCGGGTTGGCGTCGGCGTAGGGCGCGAGCGGCTGCTTGGGCATGATGCCCTGCTGGTAGAGGGTCTGGTAGACCTGCAGAAGCTGCCGGTACGCCGGGTCGCTCGCCCGCGGCGCCGCCCAGTCGTCGCTGATGGGCAGGTGGGAGGCGGCGTTCCACTGCATGCCCCAGGTGGACCACGCCATGTCGATGGCGTTGCCGGCGGTCACCACGCCCGAGACGTCCCTGGTCGTGAGCCGCTTGCCGTAGGAGATGAGCTCGGCCCAGGTGGCGGGCGGCCGGTTGGGATCGAGCCCGGCCTTGGCGAACAGGTCCTTGCGGTAGAACAGGACGGCCGACGGCTCGACCAGCATCGGGTAGGCGTACTTGCGGCCTTTGTACTCCACCGAGCGCAGCACGGGCTCCTGCAATCCGGTCCATTTGGCGGCCGGGATGAGCGGGTCGAGCGCCTGGATCTGGCCGGTGCGGGCGAAACCGGGCGCCTTGTTGTAGTTGAGCGTGTAGAGGTCGGGTGCCTTGCCCGCGGCCTGGGCCGCCTTCATCTTCTGGTCCCAGGCGTCGGCCGGGACGATCTGGTGCTTGAGCACGACCTTGTTCTGCGCCTTGTTGTAGGCCGCGACGGCCTTCTTGTACCAGGCGTCCTCTTGATCGGTGAACTTCTGCTGCCACAGCGTGATCTCGGTCCTGCCGCCGGGCTGTTCGTCCGCGCCGGGTCCGCAGCCGAGCGCCAGCACCGCCGCGCCCGTCAAGCAGGCGGTCAGCCGGATGACTCGCACGTCTCCTCCTGTTCTCAGACCAGCCGGGCGCTCACGGGCGGCAGGGTGAACGGCCGGTGCGGCAGCTCCTGGTACCAGTACGCGATCGAGGACAGGTCGTCGCTGCGCCGGTTGGCGTGCCCGTGCTCGATCGTCACGCGGATCGAGGTGGTGAAGGGCACGGGGTCCTCGATGTGGAAGCGGTACAGGGAGATCTGGCCGCTCCAGTTCTCGCCGCCCGGGAGCGTGATCCCGTGATAGGGCGCGTGGTACGGCCGGCTGGGGCACCACGCGGTGTTGAAGTAGTCCTCGGTGCCGGTGCCGTGCAGGCTCGGCGGGAAGGCCTCGCCGTCGATGAAGATCATGTCGTCGCCCTCGCCGTACCAGTTCCAGTCGGCCGTCTGGCGAAGGTTCGTCACGTTGAGCACGCAGCCGACGTAGTGGCCGCGGCCCTCGGCGTCGAGGATGACGTAGTTGCCCGCGCCGTCGGCGTTGACGCCGTCGAACAGCCACGAGGAGTTGGACAGTTCGCCCTGCTCCAGGCCGTCGGCCGGGCACTCGCGCCGCCACTGGGCGTGGAATCGCCCCAGCCCGTCACCCAGCTCGTCGAACTCGTCGTAGTCGATGTAGTAGTAGAACCACAGCACCTCCGACTCGCACTCGCTGACCAGCTCGAACCTGGCGCCGTCGGCGAAGGGCATGTGGAACCAGCAGTTGAACGCCTTGCCGTCCTGCGGGCTCATCTGGAGCGGGGCGGAGACGAAGTCGGCGGTGCGCGCGTGGCCCATGCCGAAGAAGTCGCCGAGCGGCACGAACACGCTGGGGTGCGCGGAGCCGTCCCAGTAGATCTTCAGCACGAGCTTGCGCAGGAAGTCGCGGTCGGCGGTCTCGGGGGTGGCGGGGTCGCGGGGGGCGACGGTCATCCAGATGTGGTTGACCGAGCCGGCCCCGCGCAGGTCGGCCAGCGTCGCGGTCTGGCCGGGCTCGATCGTGATCCTGTCGTCGTTGCCGCCGGTGCGGTCCCAGCTCGACGCCCGGCGGCGGCGGTGCGCGCGTAACCTCGGCAGATCGCGGAGGCTGCTGCCGTGCTGGCCGTAGGTCACGGTCATCTCTCCTTGAGAAATCGATTGCTGACGTCGTACCTCGACTGGCGGGGCGCGTCAAGGGGCGCTCCGCTGCTTGGCCGGGCTGATTGCGGGCTTGTGCTGGGGTTTTGTCGGAGGAATCGATTTCTCAGCCGCGGACCAGCGAGACGTCGTCGAACTGGAGCCACATGTCGCCGTTGTCGGTCCAGATCCCGGCGAACACCTCCACCGAGGTGCGCGGGCCGCTGTCGAACGCGACCTGGTGCCGGGTCCACTGACCCACCGCGCGGAAGTTCGTCTCGCTGAACGGCGGGCCGCCCGGGTCCCTGACGCCGAAGAAGCCGTTGTCGTTGTTGCCCGAGGTGCGCAGCCAGCCGGTCAGGACATAGCGGGTGTTCGGCGCGACCGACACCGTCTGATACAGGTCATGCCAGCCCCGGTTGTAGCGGGCGAAGGCATTCCTGTCGGCGGTGAAGGACCAGGTGCCGTTGTCGATGCCGCAGTTGCCGTGGCAGGCCCACGGGGTGGCGACCGTGCCGGTGGTCTGGCGTTCGAAGCTCGGATCGCGGACCAGGTTGGCGTTGGTGATGGCGGCGTCCCTGGTCAGGGTGATCCTTATGAGGTAGACGTTGTACGGCGTCCACTCCGACAGGGTCAGGTAGAGGTCCTGGCCTTGTGACCAGGGGTGCATGAAGCCGCCGTACAGGCCGGGGTAGTCGGCGGAGCTCGCGATGAGCGCCGGGGCGCTCCACGGTCCCGTCGGGGCCGCCGCCGAGCGCAGGACCACGTCGCTGCCCTGCAGGTAGGTCATCAGCCACTTGCCGGTGTACGCGTTGAACTGCACCGACAGCTCGGCCACGGGTGCGTTCACCACCGGGGCGGCCAGGGCGTCCTGGCCCTGCTGCCACTGGGAGCCGGTCCAGTATTGGTAGGCGGCCTTGTCGAGGATCTGGCGCTCGGGGACCCGGGCCAGGTAGGCGGCGCCGCTTCGGCCGTTGGGGGTGGCGAACAGGTGGACATATCCGTCTCGGCGGACCATGGCCGCCATCTGGAAGTGGTTGGCGCCGGTCGGGTTGTCCCAGCGGGGGGTGCCCGGGGTGGTCGCCGTCCAGTTCTGGCCGTTGTCGTCGGAGTAGGCGATGCCGGCGTAGTTGGTGTCCCATTGGCCGGGCTGGCCCCAGTGGCGTACTGACATGTACCCCATGTACTGCCGCGTCCCCACCGACACCCCGGCCGTGGGGATGACGGTGATCTCGTCACCGTCGACCTTCCTGCTGGGGATCAGCTCCTTGGCATGCCCCGCCCGATCGGTGGCCGCACTGCTGAAGGCCATCCCGTCAGCCAGATCACGGTCGTTGCTCCGCAGAAGCACCTGACTACGCCAGTCACCCCCGTTCGCCCCCGGCGGCGCCCACCCATCACCGAACGTGTCCCCGAACGCGGCCAGCACCTCCCCCGCCCCGTTGTCCCACATGACGCCAAGATCAGTGGCATTGACCTTCCAAGCCAGGTCCGTCCCCGAAACCGACCCCGCCCCCGTCACCTTCCCCACCACAACGGCCGCCGACCGCCCCACCCCCCGCATCGCGTCGCCCCCAACCACCCGCCTCTCTCCCCCACTCGCCACCGCCTGCGAGCCCCACCCTCCCGGCACCGCCTCCCCACGCCCGACCCGGCGACCCGCCTCGTCCCAGGCCGCCGAACCCGCGTGCCGTCCTCCCGGCGAGGCCTTCCCCCGCTCCTCCGGGTGTCCCGCTGGGGCGCCTTCCCAGCTCGGCACCGCTTGCCGGGGTCCGGGTGAGGCCCCTTCCCGCGTCTCCGATGCGGCGTGGGGGGTGGTGGTGAAGATCAGGGCGAGCAGGGTGCCGGCGACCGTCCAGGTATGTAGGCGTGTCTCCATGTGCCCAGCCTCCTTGGGAAATCGATTTCCCGCATTGTCAAGCGGCCCGGCGACGCCGTCAAGAACTCTGTCACACCAGTACGGCAGACAGCACCACGTGCCGAGGCGGGAACCCCTCCCCCGACACGCGGCGCAACAACAGCTCCACCGCCAGCCGCCCCATCTCGTACGTGGGCTGCGAGATCAGCGTCATCGCGTCACTCAGCCCCAGCGCCCACCGCATGTCGTCGAACACCGCCAGCGTGATGTCCTCCGGATAGCGCAGGCCGTACTCCCGCAGAGCGGTCGCCGCGCCGAGCGCCATCAGGTTGTTCGACACGAACAGCGCGTCCGGCCGGGGTTTGAGACGCAGCAGGTCGGCGGCGGCGGCGCGGCCGCCCTCGATGCGGTAGTCCCCCCGCACCACCAGCTCGCGACGGTAGGCCAGCCCGGCGGCCCGCAGCCCGTGCCGGTACCCGGCCAGCCGGTCCACGGCGGTCGTCACCTCGGTCGGCCCCGCGATGAACCCGATCCGACGGCACCCCTGATCCACCAGCCGCAGCACCGCGTCCTGGGCTGCTTTGACGTTGTTGACCCCGACCCGGTCGACTTTGGCCGTCTGCAGCCGCCGATCGACGGTGACGACCGGGATGCCGCGTTCGGCGAGCAGCGAGATCGAGGTACGGGTCGCGGAGGCCGGTGACAGGATCACCCCGGCCATGTTC
This sequence comes from Nonomuraea endophytica, assembly GCF_014203235.1. Classification (GTDB taxonomy): domain Bacteria; phylum Actinomycetota; class Actinomycetes; order Streptosporangiales; family Streptosporangiaceae; genus Nonomuraea; species Nonomuraea endophytica. The sequence goes on from NZ_JACHIN010000021.1 coordinate 77,787, forward strand.
TCGGCGGCGGCCACCTCGATGTAGCGCTGCTCCTTCTCCAGGTCCTCGTCGGTGTTGGCCAGCATCACCGAGTACCCCGCCTTGCTCGCGGCATCCTCCGCGCCGCGCACCATCGAGGTGAAGAACGGGTTCGTGATGTCCGAGATGATCAGCCCGAGTAAGGTGGTGGCACGGGTGCGCAGGAACCTGGCCTGCGAACTCGGCCGATACCCCAGCTCCCGGACCGCCGCCAGCACCCGCTCCCGCAGCTCTTCGGCCACCGTGGGCCCGTGGTTGAGCACCCGCGACACCGTGGCCGGAGAAACCCCGGCCCGACCGGCCACATCCTTGATCGTGATCTGCGCCACCGCACCTCCAGTCCGCCTGGAAATCGATTTCCCCCGAGTCTCCCACGCCCACCGCCCCACCCGCCTGCAGACCCGCATGCGCAACTGCCCACAAGCCCGCACGCCCTCAAGCCCGCGTGCCCGCGTGCGCAGCTGCCGACAACCGCGCACGTCCGAGCCACGGCGGCTTGGAGGTGCGACGGACGCCGAGACCCAAGAACGCGGAGGCCCGGGGCGCCATGGCAGCAGGGGGACGAGCGCTTGACCGGATGGCCGGGGGTTGTCACGTCGGGACGCCGGGGCAGTGCCCGGGGACTGCCGGGCTTGGGGGTTATGGGGTGGGGTGGGTGTGGAGGGCGGCGTAGGGGCCGTTGGCGGCGAGGAGTTCCTCGTGGGTGCCCTGTTCGGTGATGGTGCCGTCCTGCAGCATCAGGATCAGGTCGGCCTGGCGGATCGTGCTCAGGCGGTGGGCGATGACGAAGCTGGTGCGGTTGCGGCGGGCTCGGGTCAGCGCCTGCTGGATGAGGAGTTCGGTACGGGTGTCGACCGAGCTCGTGGCCTCGTCCAGGACGAGGATGACCGGGTCGGCGAGGACGGCCCTGGCTATGGTGATCAGCTGGCGTTCTCCCGCGCTCAGGGCGCCGCCGTCCTGGTCGATGACGGTGTCGTAGCCGTGGGAGAGGGTGCGGATGAAGTGGTCGGCGTGGGCGGCTCGGGCTGCGGCCTCGACGTCGGCGGCCGTCGCGCCGGTGCGGCCGTAGGCGATGTTGTCGCGGATGGTGCCGCCGAACAGCCAGTTGTCCTGGGGGACCATGCCGGTCGCCGCGCGTAGCGTGTCGCGCCTCGTGTCGCGGATGTCCACCCCGTCGACGGTGATACGGCCGTCCGTCACGTCGTAGAACCGCATCAGCAGGTTGACCAGGGTGGTCTTGCCCGCGCCTGTCGGGCCGACGACCGCCACGGTGCTGCCCGGCTCGACGACCAGCGAAAGGTCCCGGATCACCCGCTCGGGCTCGCGAACGGCCGGCCTGGACGGGTTGGGGGTGGCGGGGCCGTACGAGAAGGAGACTGTGTCGAAGACGACGCGGCCGCGCGTCGGCGCGGCCGTCCCGGGCGGGTCCGGGGGCTCTTCCTCGGCGTCGAGGAGGTCGAGGACCCGCGCGCCCGACGCCACCCCCGACTGGATCACCCCCGCCAGCCCGGCCAGCGCGGTCAGCGGCCCGCCGAACTCGCGCGAGTACTGGATGAACGCCTGCACGGCCCCCACCGTCAGCCCTCCGGCGGCCAGTTGCAGGCCGCCGACGACCGCGACGAGCACGTAGCCGAGGTTCCCGGCGAGTCCGGTCGCGGGGCCGATGATGCCGCTGACGAACTGGGCGCGGGCCGAGGAGTGGTAGAGGCGGGTGTTGTGTTCGCGGAAGGACTCGGCCGACTCCTCGCCTCGGCCGTAGGCGGTGATCAGGGTGTGGCCGGTGTAGGCCTCCTCGACGTGCGCGTTCAGCTCGCCCGTGGCCTGCCACTGCCGCGCGAACTCCACCTGCGCCCGCCGCCCCGCCACCCGCGTGAGCTGGACCGACAGCGGCACGGTCACCAGCGCCACCGCCGCCAGCAGCGGCGAGATCCAGAACATCATCCCCAGCGTCCCCGCGATCAGGAACGTGGAGTTGGTGATCTGGCCGATGCTCTGCTGCATGCTCTGCGCGAGGTTGTCGACGTCGTTGGTGGTACGGCTCAGCACCTCCCCCCTCGGCTGCCGGTCGAAGTAGGGCACCGGCAGCCGCCCGAGCTTCTCCTCGACCTCCCGGCGCAGGTGGAAGATGACGCCCTGGACGAGCCGGGTGGTGTAGCGCCGCTGGAGTATCCAGAACGTGGCCGAACCGGCATAGACCGCGAGCGCGCTCAGCAGCGTGAGGGACAGGGCGCGGCCGTCGATCCCCTGCTCCGGCCGGGTGATCGCGCCCGTGACGACCAGGTCGGTGGCGCGGCCGAGCAGCAGCGGGCCGGTGACGTTGAGGACGATGCTGGCCAGGCCGAGCACCCCAACCCCCCACAACGGGCGCAACGGCCGCAGAAGCGTCAGCAGGCGCCAGGCCGTCTTGCCGAAGCTCATCCGACCAGTTCCTCGCCGAGCTGAGAACGGACGATCTCCCGGTAGACGGGGCTGTCGCGGACGAGTTCTTCGTGGGTGCCCGCGCCCGCGACGCGGCCCTCGTCGAGGACCACGATGTGGTCGGCGTCGAGGATGGCGCGCACGCGCTGGGCGACGACGATGACGGTGGCGTCGGCGGTCTCGGCGGCGACGGCCTGCCGTACCCGCGACTCGGTGGTGTGGTCGAGGGCGGAGAAGGGGTCGTCGAGCAGATACACCGGGGTGCGGCGGACCAGCGCGCGGGCCAGGGACAGCCGCTGGCGCTGGCCGCCGGAGAGGTTGGCGCCGCCCTGGGCGACGGGCGCGTCGAGGTCCGGCACGAAGTCGCGGGCCTGGGCGATGCCGAGGGCGTGCCAGAGCTCGTCGTCGGTGGCGCGCGCGTGGCCGAGGCGCAGATTGGTGGCCACGGTGCCGGAGAACAGGTGCGGGCGCTGCTCGACCATGCTCGCCGACCGGGCGAGGAGGTCGGGGTCGAGGGTGGTGGCGTCCTCGCCGCCGAAGAGCACCGTGCCCTCCGTGGGGTCGGACAGGCGGCGGATCAGGCCGAGCAGCGTGCTCTTGCCGCTGCCGGTGGAGCCGACGATCGCCGTCGTCGTGCCGGGGCGGCCGACCAGGTCGACGCCGTGGAGCACGTCGTCCTCGGCGCCCGGGTAGCGGAAGCGCACGCCGCGCAGCTCGACGCGTCCTGGGGCGCGCATCCGGCGGACCGGGCGCGCGGGCGGCGCCAGGCTGGGCTCGGTGTCCAGCACCTCGGCGACGCGGACGGCGCAGACCTCGGCTCTGGGCAGGTTCATGATGACGAACGCGGCGGTGAGCACGGCCGTCTGGATCATGGCCAGGTAGGTGAGGAACACGGTCAGCTCGCCGACGCCCAGACCGCCGCCGCCGACCCGCTGAGCGCCCGCCCAGATCACGAAGACGCCGCAGACGTTGACCAGGTTGACGACCAGCGGCATCAGCGCGACCGACGTGTAGCCCAGGCGGGTCGAGACGTCGGTCAGCTCCGCGTTGGCCCGCCCGAAGCGCGCTCGCTCGGCGTCCTGCCTGACGAACGCGCGGGTCACCCGGACGCCCGCGATCTGCTCCCTGAGCACCCGGTTCACGGCGTCGACGCGCTCCTGTACGGCCCGCGACAACGGCCGCATCCTGCCGACCAGCACCGCCGTGACGACGCCGAGAACCGGCACGAGCGCGACCAGCAGCCACGACAGCGCGACGTCCTGCAGAACGGCCATCACGATCCCGCCCACGGCCATGACCGGGGCCGCGACGATCGCCGTGAGCAGCGACAGCGCGAACGTCTGGATCTGCTGCACGTCGTTGGTGGTGCGGGTGATCAGCGAGGGTACGCCGAGCGCGCCCACCTCCTGCCCGGACAGCCGCCCGACATGCAGGTAAACCGCCTCCCGAAGGTCACGGCCCACCCCCATGGCCGTACGCGCGCTCAGATGGACGGCGGCGAGCGTGGCAGCGCCCTGCACCAGGGACACGCCCGCCATGACCGCGCCCAGCCGCAGGATCAGCCCCGTGTCACCGGCGAACACGCCGTCGTCGATGATCACAGCGTTGAGCGTGGGCAGGTAGAGCAGTGCGGCCGTCTGCGCCACCTGCAAGAGGACGACGGCGGCCACGGCGCGGCGCCGCGGGCGCAGGTGCCCGGCCAGCAGCCGCCAGAGTGCCACGTCGCGCCTCCCTTCACGATCGACTGTAGGGAGGCGCGCGTGGGGTGAGGAAGCGGTTCCGCCCCGGGCGTAGCGGCCGCTCAGATGGTCAGCCGGCTCCCCGACAGCGGCCGCATGGCCAGCCGCAGGAGAGCCAGCGCGTTGTCGTCGCCGGCGATGCGGTTGGCGCTGAGCACGCCGCACCGGCGGCATTCGTGGATCAGCAGCCACTCGCCGTCGTCGCGTACGGTCACGCCCAGCGCCTCCATCCGCCCGCCGCACCCGGCGTCACGGTCGCCCGGCACCCGCCGGTCGAGGTGAAGGCTGCCGAGGCAGGACGGGCAGTGGTTGCGGTGCGCGGTGCCCGGCGCGTGCATGGACACGTCCATCCGGCACGAGGCGCACCGGAACGTCGCCACCCGCGGCTCCTTACGCCGCTGCGGCCGCCTGGTACGTCCGCGCATCACAGCCTCCCGAACGGCTCGAACGGGAACGGCGGCGACGCCAGCGGGCGTACGGCCATCCGCATGAGGATGAGGACGTTGTCGTCGCCGCGCGCGGGCGATGAGACGAGCTGTCCACACAGCTCGCACCGGTGCACGACCACCCAGTCGCCTTCGGACGGCACGGCGACCGCGATGGGCGCCATGCGGGCCCCGTCGATCTCGTGTACGGCCGTCAGGCATTCGGGACAGTGTTGACGCCGGTCGTCCGAGGTGACCCCGCACCCCGGACAGGAAAAGTGTTCGGACACGTTGGAGGTGCTCCTTGCCGAGAAACCGTGGAACGACAGCAAGGAAGCGCCGAGCCGCCTAGCTCAGCATGCGATGCGGCAGCCCCGGGACAGCATGAAAGCCCGAGACACGGTAGGCGCGCTCGGCGCGGACCGGGGCATACATCACTGCTTCCTGGGGCACGGCGGCCCGGTTGATTCACCATCACGGACATTCGCGACGCTACCAGCGCCCCACCAACCCCAACCACCGATTTTCCTTCCCGGCCAACCGAACCCGCCTCTCCCCCGTCCTCTCTTCTGTCTCACCCACCCCGAGGGGGCACCATGCGCGTCCACCTGCTCGTCCCCGCCGTCGCACTGCTCGCCGTCTCGTCCGGCTTCCCCATGAGCGGCGAGAGCGCCGGGGTGGTGACGTACACGTGCACCACGACCTCTACCGGGCAGACCCAGGAGATCCGGGTGAACGTGGAGCTGACCGTGCCACCCACCGCGAAGGTGGACGAGCAGATGACGATCGGCTGGCGCGGCTCGTACGTCGGGGGCGGCGAGCTGATCGCACCTGTGCCCAGGCTCAAGCTGTACGTCTACGCGGGCATCAGCAAGATCGACAGGTTGACGTCGGCCACCGGAGTGGCCACGCTGCCCGCGATCGCCGCCGGGGTGCCACTCCCGTTACCCGAGAGCGTCGTCGAGCTCAAGACGACCCCCAAGCAGCCGGGCAGCGGATCGGTGCACCCGGCCTCCTTCAACTTCGGCACCTCACCCAGTGCGCGGGCGATCGAGTGCGAAGTGAAGGACCGCGGGACCGGCTCGGACTACCCGCTCACCGTGGAAGGGACGGCCCCCGTAGACGCCGAGACCGAGCGGCCCGATGACGCCCGGACCGATGAGCCGGTGGATGAGGTGAAGACGCCCGTCGGCGGGGCCGACACGGGCGGCGGTGGTGAGGCCGGGCCGGATGGGCGGATCGTGGTGTTGGCCGGGCTCGTGGTGCTGGCGGGGGTGGGGATGGGCGTGCGGGTGGGGTCGCGGCGCTAGCCTCGGCGGTTGCGGCGGTCGAGGATGAACCACCAGGCGAGGCAGATCAGGCCGAGCACGCACAGGCTGGCGATCAGCAGCGGCGAGGTGACCAGGAAGGCCAGGACGATCGCGATGACCGCGATGACGATCGGCAGCGTCGGAGTGGGCGTCATGTGCTGATTATCGGGCGGACCGGATGGCGTCGGCGACTCTGGTGGCCAGGGCCATGACGGTGAGCGACGGGTTGACCGAGAGGGAGACGGGGATCAGGGAGGCGTCGCCGACGTACAGGCCGGTGACGCCGATCGCGGCGCCGTCGAGGTCGACGGCGCCGCCCATGGGGACGCTGCCCTGTACGTGGGAGGTGGTCAGGCCGGTCCACACGACGCGCCGGGCTCCGGCGGCGGCCAGGGCCTCGACGGCGAAGGCCAGGCCGTCGGCGAGGCGGCGGCGTTCCACGGGGGCGAAGCGTTTGCGGAAGACGTCGCCGGGCCCGGCCGTGGCGGTGTTGAGGTCGTTGGCCATGACGAGCAGCCCGGCCCAGTGGCGGTACGCGCGCACGGTCTCGGCCAGCGCCTCGCCCCACAGCGGCAGGCCGGAGGCGTCCACGAGGCTCATGGCGAAGGCCACCGGGTCCTGGATGGTGGTGCCTTCGACGACGAAGTCCTCCTGGTAGTCGAGGCAGTGCGCGGTGATCGGGTAGACCATGTGGCAGTCCTGCGGCTCGTCGAACAGGCCGTAGACGAGCCGGGCCGGGTGCAGGCCGAGCGTGCCGGGCAGGGCGGGGAAGCCGGGGCTGCGCTGCAGGATCTGCGGGGTGTTGAGCGCTCCGGCGGCCAGGACGACGACGGGCGCGCGGGCGACGCCGCCCGCGTGGACGACGCCGGTGACCTTGCCGTTCTCGATGAGGACCCGGTCCACCTCGGCGCCGGTGGCCAGGCGGATCTCGCCGCGGGCCAGGGCGGGGGCGAGCCACGTGTTGAGGGTGTTGCGGCCGGAGTTGGTCGGGCAGCCTTGCAGGCAGGAGCCGCATCGGCTGCAGTTGTAGTCGGTGTAGGACTCGACGGGGGTCAGGTCGGTGCCGAGTGCCTGGAAGCCGGGCCGTACCCGGTGGACGCTGGGCGGCCAGTCGGCGCGGACCCGCACGCCGAGCGCGGCCTCGACCCGCTCGTAGTAGGGCGTGAGGTCGAAGGGGAGCTCGGTCGCGGGCGCCCGCAGCGCGACCTTGGTGTTGATCACGGTGGTGCCGCCGACGCAGCGCCCGGCCAGCAGGGCGAGGGGGCGCTCGCCCTCGACGTCGGCGAACCTCGCGGGCCACCACAGCCGATGGTTGGCGCGCAGCTCGAAGCGGGTGTGGTCCGCGGCGCCGCGCAACTCACCGGCCTCAAGCACCAGCACGTCCAGCCCGGCGCGGCCGAGCTCGGCCGCGATCAGCCCGCCGCCCGCGCCCGACCCGACGACGATCACATCCGCCGTGTCGTCTCCCCGGTACGGCTCCCGCCGCTCGTCCAGGAAGTCCCAGTCCTTACGCAGCCGCGCCCCCTGCGGCGGCCGGAACCCGATCGCCTCATGCCCGGTGGGCCCGGTGTGTCCGGGGGCGGAGTAGTCCCCGTAGTAGGCCTCGACCGCGATCGCCCGCACCAGATCGAAGGCGGGACTGCCCACCTGCCCGGCGAGGTCGGCGCGCTCCAGTGAGGCCAGCGCGGCGGCGAGGCCGGGCGGGTCGGTCCTGGCGGCGTACTCGGTGACGCCGATGTCCGCCGATCCCGGCACGAGCCGGTCGAAGACGTTCACAGGAAGGCTGCCCCTCCGTCGACGTTGAGGGTCTGCCCGGTGAGGAACCCGCTGCCCGGATCGCACACATAGAGCAGCGTCGACACCAGATCGCCGGGCTCGGCCACCCGGGGCACCCGCTGCGTGGCCGCCACGCGCTCGAACCCGCCGTCCGCGCCGGTGCTGCGCGTTGCGGTCTCGGTCCTGGTCAGGCCGGGGGCGATGACGTTGGCTGTGATGTTCTCGGGTCCGAGCAGGGTGGCGAGTGAGCGGGTCATGCCGATGAGCGCGGCCTTGGAGGCGGTGTAGGCGACGAGGTCGGGCGGGCCGACGAACACGGCGCCGGAGGCGATGCTGACGACCCGCCCCCAACCGGCCTCGCGCAGGTACGGCAGCGCCGCCTGCGTCACCGTGAAAGGCCCTTCGACGTTGATCCGGAGGATCCGCCGCAGGTCGTCCAGCGTCGTCTTCTCGAACGGGATGGGCGGGTAGACCCCGGCGTTGTTGACCACGATGTGCGGCCCGCCCGCCTCGGCGGCGACCAGCGCCATCGCCCGCGCGACCTGCGACGGTTCGGTCACGTCGACGGTGACGGGCAGGAACGCGGCGCCGATCCGCCGGGCGGTCCCGCTCTGGGACGCGACGTCGAACCCGGCGACCCGCGCCCCGGCGGCGGCCAGCGCGGCGGCGAACTCCCGGCCGAGCCCGCCGGCCGAGCCGGTCACCACCGCGGTACGTCCGGCGAGACGATCACTCACTGTTGGCTCCATGGGCGAGGTGGAGGATCTCGTGGTCGGTCAGCCGCTCGCCGGCCAGTTCGGCGGCGACGCGGCCCTTGCGGAAGACCAGCACCCGGTCGCAGACCTGGGCCAGCTCGGCCGGGTCGGTGGAGGTGAGCAGCACGACCCGGCCCTCCGCGGCCAGTTCCCGCACGATGGCGTGCATCTCGGCCTTCGCCGCGACGTCGACGCCGCGGGTGGGGTCGTCGAGCAGGACGACGCCGGGCGCGGCCTCCAGCCACTTGGCGAAGACGACCTTCTGCTGGTTGCCGCCGGACAGCCGCCCGGCGAGCTGGTCGGGGCCGCTCGCCCGGATCCGCAGCCGCGCGGTGGCCGCGGCCGCGCGCTCGCGCAGGTCCTTCGCGCGCACCCATGCCCCGGTACGGCCCAGCGCGACGGTCCGCACCTGGGCGATGTTCTCCCAGAGGGGTTTGTCCAGCATGAGGCCGAGGCGCTTGCGGTCGCTGGGCACCACGGCGACGCCCGCCCTGATGGCCTGGCGCAGGCCGCGCGGGCGTGGACCGCCTCCGGGGTAGGCGAGCGTGCCGGCCGAAGGAATGCGCAGGCCGCAGACGACCTCCAGGACGGCGGTCTGGCCGGCGCCCGCGATGCCGGCCAGGCCGACGATCTCGCCCTGCCGCGCCTCCAGGTCGACGCCGTCGAGGTGGCCGGGCACGTGGACGCCGCGCAGGCGGAGGCCGGCCGTACCGGCGTCGAGAGAAGGGGCGGGACGGGCGGCGGGGGCGGTGGGGCGGTCGCCGACCATGGCGCGCACGATCTTCTCGAGCGTCAGCTCGGCCATCGGGACGGCGCTCAGCGCGTTGCGGCCGTCCCGCAGGACCGTGACCTCGTCGCACAACCGCACCACCTCCTCCAGCACGTGCGAGACGTAGGCGACGGCGACCTGCCGTGAGCGCAGCGCGGCGAGGATGCGCAGCAACCGGGCGGCGGCGTCGGCCTGGAGCGCCGAGGTGGGCTCGTCGAGGATGAGCACCGCGGGATCCTCCAGCAGCGCCCGCGCGATCTCGACGAGCTGGCGTTCGGCGAGGGTGAGCTCGCCGACCCTGGTGGTGGGCGGGCGGGTGAGCTCCAGCTCGTCCAGGACCGGTCCGGCCTTGCGCGCCATGGCCTTCCTGTCCAGCAGGAGGCCGCCGCGGCGCAGGTCGCAGGCGGGGAACAGGTTGGCCAGCACGTCCAGGTCGGGGAAGAGGCTGGGCTCCTGGGAGACGACGGCGACGCCCCGCCGTACCGCGTCGCGGGTGGTGGAGAAGCGCACGGGCGCGCCGTTCAGCAGGAGCTCGCCCTCGTCGGGCGGCAGGGCGCCGGCCAGGATCTTGACCAGCGTGGACTTGCCGGCGCCGTTCTCGCCGAGGAGCGCGTGGACGCTGCCGGGGCGCAGCTCGATGCGGGCGCCGTCGAGGGCGCGCACGCCGCCGAAGCGCTTGCCGATGCCCGAGGCGAGGTACATGGGCTATTTCGCCTCGCTCATCGGCCGCAGCCTGCCCTGGATACCGCTGAAGAACTCGTCCGCTCGGCTCTTCAGCCACTCCCGCTTGGCCTGGTCGGAGGCCTGCCTGGCGGTGATCTCGTCGACGTTGTCCTTGGTCACGAGCAGGTGGCCGGGGTCCACCCAGCCCTCGGGCAGCGGCTTGCCCGCCTTGGCGGCCTCGGCCAGCATGCGGATCGCCACGTAGCCCTTGAAGTAGTGCTCGGGCGACATGGCGGCGAAGCTGGTGCCGTCCTTGACCGCGGCCAGCGTCTTGGGGTCGAGGTCGAAGGCGGCCACCAGGTACGAACCGCCGGCGGTCTGCTTGGCCTTGGCCAGGTTGTACGCGTCCTGGTCACCGGTGCCGAGGAAGGCCAGCGCCTTCGGATGGGCCTTGACCAGCCCGTTCCAGATCTCGAAGTTGGCGGCCGGGTCGTTCTTGGTCTCGAACGGGCCGAGCACCTTCACCCCGGGCAGCTTCTCGGCGAAGGCCTCCTTCATGCCGTTGGCCCGCTCGTCCAGCACGGGCACACCCGGGTTCGGCGTGCCGAGCACCACTTCGCCGGAGGCGTCCGGCGGCAGGAGCTTGATGGCTTCGAGCGCGAGCTGCTTGCCCGCGCCCCGGTTGTCGTTGCCGACGTAGAGGCCGACGTTGCTGCCGGGGGCGGGCACGGTGTCCACACCGACCAGCCGGATCTTCCGCGCCGCCAGGTCGGCCAGCGGCCGTACGAACAGCTCCGGCGCCAGGTCCTCGATCGCGATGCCGTCGGGCGCGGTACGGCCGAGGTCGCCGAAGAGCTTGACCTGGGCGGGAGGGTCCACCGAGTTGGGTGCGCTGATCTGGAGTTCGACGCCGCCGACGGTGTCGGCGCCGAACTGCCCGCCGGCCGCCATCTCCTGGGCGAAGTCGGCGTCGGTGGTGGCCAGCGAAAACCCGATCTTCGGGGCGCCGGAGGAGGTCGGGCCGCCGCCGGAGCAGGCGGCGGTCAGGACGAGGACGGCGATCAGGGCGCGTTTCACAGCGTTTCTCACAGTGTTTGTCACAGTGTTTGTCACAGTGCCTCCCTAGAGCTGGCGGAGCCGCGGCGGCGTAAGAGGGCGTCGAGCGCGACGGCGAGGAGGATGACGATGCCCGTGGCGAACAGGCTCCAGTTGATGGGGACGCCGAAGTACACCAGGCCGCTGGCGACCGTCCCGAGGATCACGGTGCCGAGCACGGAGCCCCAGACCGTGCCGGAACCGCCGCGCAGCGGGGTGCCGCCGATGATCGCGGCGGCGATGGCCTGCAGCTCGTAGCCCTGGCCGATGGTCGGCTGGCCGGAGGCGAAGAAGCCCAGCGTCAGCACGCCGGCCACCCCGGCCAGCGCGCCGGACAGCACCAGCACCTGGAGGCGTACACGCGGGATCGAGATGCCGGAGAAGCGGGCGGCGTCGGGGTTCGAGCCGATCGCGCGCACCCGGTAACCGAACGGCGTGGCCTTGAAGACCACGGTCAGCGCTACGGCCACCGCCGCCAGCACCCAGATCGAGGTCGGCAGGCCCAGCAGGTCGCCGCCGACCACCGTGAAGAAGGCGTCGTCACGCGGCAGCCCGGCCACCTGGCGGCCCTCGCTCAGCGCCAGGGCCAGGCCGCGGAACACCGACAGGGTGCCCAGCGTCGCGATGATCGACGGGATGCCGAGCGTGTTGCACAGCGCCCCGTTGACCAGGCCGAGCACGCCGCCCACGGCCACGGCCGCCACGGCGGCCAGCCACGGGTTCACGCCCGAGCGCATCATCATGCTGCCCGCGATGAGGCTGAGCGCGTAGGTGGATCCGACCGAGAGGTCCAGCTCGCGCATGGCCAGCAAATACGTCATGCCGCAGGCCAGCACGCCGACGAAGGACGCCTGCCGTACCACGTCGACGAGCTGCGCGCGGTCGAGGAAGGCGGGGTGGAACAGCCCGATGGCCACCACGAGCACGACGAGCACCACGACCACGCCGAACTCGTCCACACCGAGGACACGCTTCACGCCGTCTCCCTAGAACGGGTAGGTCTCGATCGGGCCCTGGACGGTGATCCAGCGGGTCTCGGTGAACGCCTCGACGTTGGCGGCGGCGCCGCCGAAGCGGGATCCGGTGCCCGAGTGGGCCACGCCGCCGAACGGGGCGACAGCCTCGTCGTCCACGGTCTGGTCGTTGACGTGCGCGATGCCGGTCGGGATGCGTTCGGCCAGGTCGAGGCCGCGCATGGCGTCGCGGGTGAGGATGGACAGCGACAGCCCGTACTCGCTGCCGGTGGCCAGCGCGACCGCCTCGTCCTCGTCGCGGAAGGTGAGCACGGGCGCCACCGGGCCGAAGACCTCCTGGGTGTAGACGGGGCTGTCGGGGGTGAGGCCGGTCAGCACCGTCGGGCGGTAGAACAGGCCGTCGTAGGTGCCGCCGGTGACCACCTCGCCACCCGCGCCGACGAGCGCGTGGACCTTGTCGCGCTGTCCGGCGTCGATGAGCGGGCCGAGCGCCACGTCCTGGGTGAACGGGTCGCCGACCGGCAGCGCGGCGGCCTTGGCGGCCAGCTTCTCGACGTATTCGGCGGCCACGGACGTGTGGACGAGGTGGCGGCCCGCGGTCATGCAGATCTGGCCCTGGTGGAAGTAGGAGCCCCAGGCACCGGCGGAGACGGCCCGGTCGAGGTCGGCGTCGTCCAGCACGATCAGCGCGGAATTGCCGCCGAGCTCCAGGTGTGCCCGCTTGAGGTGGCGGGCCGCCGCCTCGCCCACCTTTCTGCCCGCCGCCGTGGAGCCGGTGAAGGAGATCACCCTGACGTCCGGGTCGGCGACCAGGGCCTGTCCCACGTCCGGGCCGCCGGGCAGCACGTGCAGCAGTCCCTCGGGCAGGCCCGCGTCCTCGAAGACGCGGGCGATCGAGACGCCGCCGCACACGGCGGTGCGCGGGTCCGGCTTGAGCACGACCGCGTTGCCCAGGGCCAGGGCGGGCGCGACGGAGCGAATGGCCAGGATGAGCGGGGCGTTGAACGGCGCGATCACCCCGACCACGCCCGACGGCACCCGCCTGGCCAGGCTCAGCCGCCGCTTGGCCGTGGGCAGGATCTCGCCGATCGGCCGGGAGGCCAGCGCGGCGGCCTCGTGGCACTCCTGGGCGGCGATGTGGGTCTCGAAGCCCGCCTTGCCGCGGATGGAGCCGGACTCACGCATGATCCACTCGTGGAGTTCCGCCGCGTGCTGCTCGAAGGCCAGGCCCGCGCGGCGCAGCACGGCCGCGCGTTCCTCGAAGTTCGTTCTGGCCCATTCCGGCTGTACGGCCCGGCCGCGCCGGGCGGCGGCCGCGACGTCGTCCGGGGTGGCCAGGCCGATGGTGCCGAGGCGGGCGCCGGTGGCGGGCTCGGTGACGGGGGCGGTGGCTGCGGCGGGCGTCCAGGTGCCGCCGAACAGGCGTCCCGTCCAGGTGGACGGGTCGAGCAGGGTCATGGGGTGGGCCTCCTGCAGTTGTGGCCTTCGCTGGGTCAGGGGGCTATGGCGATGTCGAGGAGCAGCGGCTGAGTACGGTCCAGGAGGCTGGGGATGACGCCGTCGAGGACGTCCAGCAGCTCGTCGTGGCCGGTGATGCGGCGGGCCGGGCAGCCGAACGCGGTGGCCAGGCCGCTCAGGCTGACCTCCTCGAAGGGGGGCCACGGAGGCTTGCCCGCGTCCGCCGCCTCGGCCAGCTGGTCCATGACCGCGTACCTGCCGTTGGCCAGCACCACGAACAGGGCGCCCACCCGGTAGCGGGCGGCGCTCCAGAGGGCCTGGATGCCGTAGATCGCCGAGCCGTCGCCGACGACCGCCACCACCGGGCGGTCGGGGAGCGCCATACGCAGCCCCACCGCGGCGGGCAGCGCGAAGCCCAGGCCGCCCATGGCCGCCGACACGAAACCCAGGGGGCGCCTGGCCGGGAGCAGCCGGTGGAGCTCCGGCCTGGAGGACGGGGTCTCCTCGACCACGATGGTCTCGGGCGCGAGCCGTACCGCCAGGGCCGCCAGGACGTGCGCGGCCCGCAGCGGCTCGCCCACGCCCGGGTCCACCAGGCCGTGCGCGTCGGCGCGGTCCTGCTGGGCGGGCACCACCCAGCGGGGCTCCCAGGTTCCTTCCGCGGGCTCGTCCGTCGCCCACCGGCCGCCGCTCAGCATGGGCCCGCCGTCACCCGCGGCGGGTCGCCCGCTGGCGGCCCAGCGCGGGTCACCGGGTGCGGGCGTACCGAATCCGGTGTCGTGGGGTTCTTCGGCTGCCTGCTCGGGCTGGGGGTGCGGGGTGCCCGGGGCCGTCTTGTGTGGCGGAGTGGGGCGGGGGTGGAGGTGGGTGGGCAGGTGTTCGCAGACGGTGGCGGGCGAGGCGAGGATGGCCAGGTCGGCGGGGGCTCGGTGGGCCTCGGACGGGTCGTCGGTGACGACCGCGATCCGGGTGCCGGGGGTGACGATGTGACCCGGCTGGTAGGGGTTGTGGCGGAAGACGGGGGCGCCGACCGCGAGCACGAAGTCGTGGCCCGACAGGATCGTGCGCTGCTGGGCCCGGCCCGGGGGCAGGACTCCGGCGTACTGCGGGTGGTTCTGGGGGAAACCGGCCCTGGCGCCGAACGACTCCTGCCAGACCGGGCAGGCCAGCCGCTCGGCCAGCGTGACCAGGGCGGCCCAGGTGCGCGGGTGGTCGGCCCCGGCCCCGGCGACGATCACCGGGGTGGCGGACTCGTTCAGGAGCGCGGCCAGTTCGATGGCGGCGTCCAGGGCGGTCGCGCTGGGCCGTAGCAGCGTGCGGGGGGCGGCCACGACCTGGTCGGGCGGCATGACGCTGAGCCAGTCGTCCATCGGCACCACCACCAGGGCGGGCCCGCGGGCGGTCTGCGCCTCGTGCCACGCGCGCGCCACCGCCCCCGGCACGTCCTGGGCCCGCGCGGGCTGTGTCCGCCACACGGGGTACTCGCCCGCGAGCCCGTCGAGACGGCCGGTCAGGAACGGCTCCAGCGCCAGGTGCCGCCGGTCCTGCTGGCCGACGATCACGACCAGCGGCGCGCGGTTGACGCGGGCGGTGGCCAGGGCGCCGACGGCGTTGCCGAGCCCGGCGGTGGTGTGCACGATCGCCAGCGCCGGGCGGTCGGTGGCGATGGCGTGGCCGGTCGCCATCCCCACCACGGAGCCCTCGTGCAACGCGAGCACGAACGACAGGTCGTCGGGCAGCCCGGTGAGCAGGGACACCTCGCTGGAACCCGGGTTGGCGAAAAGGGTGGTCATGGCATAGCGCCGAAGCACGTCAAAGGTGGCGTCTCGGACCGTCTGCATCATCGCCTCGATGTTCGTATGCCGCACAGTCGTTCGCACAGTGTGCGTTTCCGTGACGGTAGGCGGTGATCGGGGTCACGTCAATGGATTGTTGTTCGCTGTCCATACGAATGTACGGATGGCGAACACGTTCTATAGTTACTTCATGGTAAGTAGGGACACTTCCGAAAACCGGGCGCCGGAACACGTGCAATCGCTGGCCAGAGGCCTGTCAGTGATCCGCGCGTTCGACTCCGAGCACCCCGCGCTGACGCTCGCCGAGGTGGCCAGAGCCACCGGACTGACCCGGGCGGCGGCCCGCAGGTTCCTGCTGACGCTGGCCGACCTGGGCTACGTGCGGACCGACGGGCGGTTCTTCACGCTCACGCCGCGGGTCCTGGAGCTGGGGTACGCGTACCTGTCGAGCATGTCGCTGCCCGAGGTCGCCCAGCCGCACCTGGAACGGCTGGTGGCCGAGGTGCACGAGTCCGCGTCCGTGGCCGTGCTCGACCAGGAGGACGTGGTCTACGTGGCCCGCGTCGCCACCTCGCGGATCATGCGGGTGACCATCAACATCGGCACCCGCTTCCCCGCGCACGTCACCTCCATGGGCCGGGTCCTGCTGGCCTGGCTTCCCCCCGCCGAACTCGACGCCTACTTCACCCGCGCGGAGCTGCGGCGGCACACCTCACGCACGCTCACCTCCCCGATCCAGCTCCGCGCCGAGCTCGATCGGGTACGCGCGCAGGGGTGGGCCATGGTGGACCAGGAACTGGAGGAGGGCCTGCGGTCGCTGGCCGCCCCCATCCGCGACTCGACCGGCCAGGTGGTGGCCGCGGTCAACGTCTCCACCCACGCCAGCCGTACCACCCCGGAGTCGGCCCGCCGCGACCTCCTGCCGTCCTTGCTGGCTACGGCGGCCCGCATCGAAACCGACCTCCACGCCACCGGCACCCCCCGCTTCCACGGCCGTCTCCCCTCCTAACCCCCTCCCCCGCACCCCTCGCCCCACCACGCGACACCCCGTTTCCCGGGAACCCCAAGGCGGGCAGCACCCTGCCCCGACGCGCGGAAAGGGCCAGCGGCATCCCGCCTCGGGCAGGCCTTGAGGAGCCCCGGGAGTCGAGGCGCGCTCAGGAGATCGGGTGGGTCAGGTGAGGGGGAAGCGGGGGTTGGTGGCGGTGAGGAGTGCCGAGGTGGGGGTGGTGTGCCAGATGGCGGTCAGTTCGTCGGAGACCGTCTGGGTGAGCTTGGCGACGTCCGTGGCCGCCGTGTCGTGCAACGCCTCCGCCACCACCAGCACCGTGGACGTCTCGGCCCGCACCGCCGAATACCCGCTCTGCCGGTTCGTCCACCGCCTCGCGTGCGCCCGCCCGGCCGCGTCGGCGAAGACGACCTCGCCGGGCTCCGGGTTCTCCATCTCCTGGGAGAACGTCTCGTAGGTCTCGTCCCCGGCAGCGGGCCGCACGGTCAGGTCGCCGGTCACCCGCGCGAGGTCGATGGCGGCCACCGGCACCGCGAAGGCCAGCGAGATCGCGTTGCACAGGTCGATCAGCGGGTGGATGCGCGGGAGTTCGCCCTCTTTCCTGAAGCGCCGCAGCAACGCCTCGGACGCGCACCGGTACTGGGTGGGCTTGAAGCCCATCGCGGCGAACGTCCGCCGCCAGGCCTGGATCTCCGGCAGGTCGGACTCGGTCCGCCCGGACAGCCGTTCGGCGGCGATCGCGCTGTATCTGGCCACCTGCTCGCCGACCTCGGCCGTGGCGTCGACGCCCTCAACGCGGACGACGCCGGCGGCCAGGCCGGGGTGGGCCGACCACATGGCGGCGGAGTGCTGGAAGTACATGGCCCATCAGCCTGCCGTGCCTCCGCCCCGGTCGACAAGACCAATCAGGGTGGCGCGAGCCGTACCATCACGCGGTCACAACAGGCCGGCGGCGGCGAGGAGTTTCTCGATGCGGCGGGTTTCGTCCGCGTTGAGGGGGATCTGGGGCAGGGCCGTGGTGGGGTGGTCGATGACGCCGCGCAGGCACAGCGCGGCCTTGAACGCGCCGAGCCCGGCCGAACTGCCGCCCATGCGTGACCCGCCGACGCGCACGATCTGGAAGAGCCGCACCAGCCGCTCCTGTTCCTCCTTGGCCGCGGCGGCGTCTCCGCGGGCCGCGGCGCTGGTCAGGCGGACGTAACCGTGCGGGTCGACGTTCCCCAGCCCGGGTACGACGCCGTCCGCCCCCATGGCCAGGGCGGAGTCCACGGTGATCTCCGACCCGGTCAGCACGCTGAAGCCCGCCGGGCGGCCGAGGATGACCTGGCGCATGGCTCCGTCGTCGCCGCTGGAGTCCTTGAGCCCGGCCAGCGCGCCGTCGGCGGCCAGGTCGAGCAGCAGGTCGGCGGTGAGCTTGGTGTGGACGGACACGGGCAGGTCGTAGGCGTAGACGGGCAGGCCGCCCCGATCGGCGAGGATGCGGAAGTGGGTGCGGATCTCGGTGGGGTGGGTGCGGGTGTAGAAGGGCGCGGTGGCGACGAGGGCGTCGGCTCCGGCGGCGCGGGCGGCGCGGGCGTGTTCCAGGACCCTCGGCGTGGTCATGTCGATCACCCCGGCGAGCACCGGCACCCGCCCGCCCACGTGGCCCACGACGGTCTCCAGCACGAGCGCGCGCTGGGCGTCGGTCAGGTACGCCACCTCCGAGGAGGAGCCGAGCACGAACAACCCGTCCACGCCCCCCTCCAGCAGATGGTCGATCAGCCGGACGAGCGAGGTGGCGTCCACCTCGTGCTCCGGCGTCATCGGGGTACATACCGGCGGAATCACACCGGTCAACATCATGCGCGCTCCTGGATCAGGTCGAGGTCTGTCGCCCCCGCGGTCACGGGGTGGTGGCAGTGGAAGAGATGACGGCCCTCATGATGTACGGCGGGCATCTCCGCGGCACAGGCGTCGTCGGCCCGCCAGCACCGGGTGCGGAACGGGCAGCCGCTCGGCGGCCTGGTCGCCGACGGCACCGCGCCGACCAGCGGGATCGGGTTGATCGGCGAGATGAGCCCGGGAGTGGCCGAGAACAGCGCCCGCGTGTACGGATGCCGCGCCCCGCCGGGCACGTCGGCGGCGGGAGCCTGCTCGACGATCCTGCCGAGGTACATGGTGACCACCCGGTCGCTCATCCGCCGCACGGTCTGAATGTCATGCGAAACGAACACGAGCGCCAGACCCAGCCGGGCCTTGAGGTCGAGCAGCAGGTTGAGTATCTGGGCACGAACGGACACGTCGAGCGCGCTGGTCGGCTCGTCGGCGACGACGAGGCCGGGCTCCAGCGCGAGCGCCCTGGCCACGGCGACCCGCTGCCGCTGCCCGCCGGACAGCTGGCCGGGCAGCGCGTCGGCGGCGCTCTGGGGCAGGCCGACGAGGTCGAGCAGTTCGCGTACGCGCTCGTCGCGCTGGCGCGGGGTGCCGCGGCGGTGCACGTTGAGCGGGTCGCGCAGCACCTGGGCGACGGGCAGGCGGCGGTTGAGCGCGGTGGCCGGGTCCTGGAAGATCATGCCGACGCCGGTGCCGATCAGCTCGCGGCGTTCGGACTCCTTCGTGGCCCACAGGTCCCGGCCCTGGACGCGTACGGTGCCCTCGGTCGGCCGCTGCAGCCCGACCAGCACCCTGGCCAGCGTGGACTTGCCGCACCCCGACTCGCCCACGACGCCGACGGTCTCGCCGGGCGCGACGGCCAGGTCGGCGGCGGTCAGCGCGTAGACGCGGTCGCGGGAGAACAACCCGCCGGAGCGGGCCTTGTGCACGACGTGAACGCCCGAAACCTCAGCTACAGGAACGGAGACGGCTGGTTCAGACATGCTCTTCTCCTCGGACTCCCGCCGGGGTGAGCGCGGGGTGGTGGCAGGCCACGGCGTGCGCGTGCGCGTCGCCCTCCAGCGGCGGCCGCGAGGTGTGGCAGAGCCCGCCGGCCATCGGGCAGCGGTCGGCGAAGCGGCACCCGGCGGGGAAGCCGGCCGGCGAGGGGACCACGCCGGGGATCTGGGTGAGCCGTTCGGCCCCCGACTCCAGTGACAGCACCGATCCGAGCAGCCCGCGGGCGTAGTGGTGCGCGGGCGCTCCGACCAGCGTGGCGGTGGCGCCGGTCTCGACGATCTGCCCGCCGTACATGACGACCACGCGGTCGGTGACGTCGGCGACCAGCGCGAGGTCGTGCGAGACGAGGACGAGCGCGAACCCGAGCTCCTCCCGCAGCCGCAGCAGCAGCTCGATGACCTGGGCCTGCACGGTGACGTCGAGCGCGGTGGTGGGCTCGTCGGCGACGATCAGCTTGGGCTCGCGCGAGAGCGCCATGGCGATGAGGACCCGCTGCCGCTGCCCGCCCGACAGTTCGTGCGGGTAGGCGGAGAGCGTGCGGGCGGCGTCGAGGCCGACCATGGCCAGCAGTTCGGCGGGCGGGCGCCGGCCGCCGCGCCGGGTGAGCTGCTTGAGCTGGGCGCGGATGGTCATGGCGGGGTTCAGCGAGGACAGCGCGTCCTGGTAGATCATCGCCATCTCGTGGCCGAGCAGCCGTCTGCGGGCGCGGCGCGGCAGGGCGATCAGTTCGCGCTGGTCGAAGCGGATGTGCCCGCTGACCCTGGCCTCGCGCGGCTGCAGGCCCATGATGGTCAGCGCGGTCAGCGACTTGCCGCAGCCGGACTCGCCGACCAGGCCGAGCACCTCGCCGGGCCGTACGTCGAAGGAGATGCCGTCGACGATGTCCACGCCGCCGTGGCGGTGCTCGAAGCCGATCGCGAGGTTCTCCACGGCGAGGATGGGCGGCCCCGTGGGCAGCGGGCGGGCCCGCTCGGCCAGGCGGCGCGCCGCCTCCTCCAGGCCGGGCAGCTCGGTGATCTGGCCGGAGCCGGGCACGGCCCGTTCGAAGGCGTCGTCGTCGCGGGCGGGCGGCGCGGTGCGGGCTGCGGGCGCGGCCCAGGCGTCGGAGATGCCCTCGGACAGGATGTTCAGCGAGAGCACCGTGAGCAGGATCAGCAGGCCGGGGAAGACCGTGGCCCACCAGCCGCCGAGCAGCACCATGTTCTTGCCGTCGGCGATGACGCTGCCCCAGGAGGGGTCCGGCGGGCGTACACCGGCGCCGATGAACGACAGCGACGCCTCGAACACGATCGCGTCGGCGACCATCACCGTGCAGAAGACCAGCACGGGCGCGGCGGTGTTCACCGCGACATGCCTGATCACGATGTACGGCGTGCGCGCCCCGATGACCCGCTCCGCGGCGACGTAGTCCTCCCCGTACTGGGCCAGCACGTTGGCGCGCACGACGCGGGCCACGGACGGCATGTACAGGAAGGCCATGGCCATGACGAGCACCGGGACGCTGCCGCCGAAGACGGCGACGAGCACGGCGGCCAGCGCGATGCCGGGGAAGGCCATGACCACGTCGAGCAGGCGCATCAGCGTCTCGTCGACGGCCTTGCGCGAGGTGGCGGCGATCGCGCCCACGACCGCGCCGGCCAGCAGGGCCAGGCCGGTGGCGCCGAGGCCGATGAGCAGGGAGAAGCGCGCGCCGTACAGGAGCCTGGACAGGATGTCGCGGTTGGCGCTGTCGAGCCCCATCCAGTGCGCGGCCGACGGGCCGCCGCCGGCGGCCTCCTGGAAGTACGGCGAGTGCGGCGCCAGCAACGGCGCGAACAACGCGGAGAGCACGACCAGCGCGATCACCACGACGGCCGCCCACGACAGCGGCGGCAGGCGGCGGAAGGCGACGCCCGGCCGGGCCAGCCGATCGGCGAGTCCTCGTCTCATGCGGCGCTCCTGAGGCGGGGGTTGACCAGCAGATACAGGATGTCGACGACCAGGTTGACCAGCATGAACCCGATCGCGATGGTCAGCACCACGCCCTGCACCACGGCCGGGTCGCCGTCGCGGACCGCGTTGATCATGAGCTGGCCCATGCCGGGCAGGCCGTAGATCTGCTCGATCACGACCGCGCCGCCGATGAGGTAGCCGATGCGCAGGCCGAGCACGGTCAGCGGGTTGATGAGGGCGTTGCGCAGCACGTTGCGGCCGACCACGACGACCGGCGGCAGGCCGCTGCCGATGGCGGTGCGGACGTAGTCGCGGTCGAGCTCCTCGACCATCGAGGTGCGCACGATGCGGATGAGCTGGGCGGCGACGGGCAGCGACAGCGACAGGGCGGGCAGCGTCATCGAGCGCAGCCAGCCGGCGGTGGAGTCGGCGGGGTTGATGTAGCCGCCGGTCGGGAACAGCCCCTCCCCCACGGCCAGCCATTGGATCATCAGCAGCGCCAGCCAGAACGCCGGGGCGGCCACGCCGATCAGCGAGACCAGGCGGATCACCTGGTCGGGCCAGCGGTCGCGGAACAACGCCGCGGTGACGCCGAAGACCAGCGCCAGTACGGTCGCGACGGCCAGCCCGAGCAGGGTGAGCTGGAGCGTCAGCGGCAGCGCGGTGAGCACGGACTCCAGCACCGGCTTCTTCGTGAGCACGCTGGTGCCCATGTCGCCGGTGGCCAGTTCGCCGACGAAACGCACGTAGCGCACCGGCAGCGGGTCGAGCAGGCCGTTCTCCAGCTGGAACTGGCGGATCTGCTCGGCGGTCGGGTTGGCGCCCTGGAAGTAGGCGTACTCGGGCTTGCTGGAGGAGAAGCGCATCACGATGAAGACGAACGCGATGACGCCGAGCAGCAGCGGGATCAGGATCAGGACGCGGCGGAGCAGCATCCGGGCGACGAGGATCATGTCCTCTTGGCCTGCAGGAGGTTGATGCCCGGGTAGGCCTGGGCGCGTACGCCGGACAGCTTCTTCGGGTCCCAGGCGGTCATGAGCTCGGTGTGGACGACCGGGTAGAGGACGGCCTGCTCAGCGATCACATCCAGATATTTCTGGACCAGGGTGGTCTTCCGGGCTTTGTCCGGCTCGCGGGTGGCCTCGTCCATCATGCGGAACAGGTCCTTGGCGTCCTTGCTCGCCTCCCAGTGGGAGTACTTCATCCACAGGCCGTCGGGCACGTAGTTGTAGTGCAGGATCAGGTCGGCGTCCATGCCGAACTGGTTGGGGTTCGAGGCCGCCGCGACCACCTGGTAGTCCTGCATCTGGTCCATCTTGGCGAACAGCGCCGCGGTGTCCTGCGGCTCCAGCGTGGTCTTGACGCCGATCGCCTCCCAGGACGCGGCGATCGTGGGCAGGCAGTCGGCCAGCCAGCTCACGTTGACCGCCATGAGGTTGACGGTCAGGTTGGTGACGCCCGCCTCCTTGAGGAGCGCCTTGGCCTTGTCCGGGTCGTGGTCGTAGACGACCGCGGCGCGCTTGTGGTCCGGGTGGCCCTCGTTGAGGAACGAGCTGGAGGGCGTGCCGTGGCCCTTGAGCGCCACGTCGATCATCTTCTTGCGGTCGATGGCGTAGTGGAGCGCCTGCCGTACGCGCACGTCGTCGAAGGGCTTGGCGGCGGTGTTGAACATGAGGAAGAGGTGGTTCATGCCCTTGCCGCCCTCGACGTTCAGGCCCTGCTGCTTGAGCCGGTCGATGTTGGCGTAGGGGATGTTGTCGGCGATCTGGGCCTCGGCGCCACCGCCGGAGATCTTGGCCACGCGGGCGGCGGCGTCCACGATGGTCAGCCAGTTCATGCGCTTGGCGGTGGCCGGGCGCGGGCCGTTGTAGCCGGCGAAGGCCTCGAAGGCGGTGTTGGACTTGGGGTTGTGCGCGGTCATCTTGTACGGCCCGGAGCCGACCGCCTTGCCGCCCTTGGCCGCGTCCCAGCCGCCGGCGGCGCCGAAGACGTGCTTGGGCATGATCTTGGCGATGGTCAGCCGCGGCGCGGCGTCCGGGAAGGGGAAGTTGAAGACCAGCTCGACGCTGCGCTCGCCGGTCTTCTTGACCTCCTTGAGCCAGGCCTTGAAGAAGTTGCCGACCAGCACGTTGGCCGCCGGGTCCAGGACCCGCTCGAAGGTGAAGACCACGTCGTCGGCGGTCACGGGCTGCCCGTCGTGCCACGTGGCGCCCTCGCGCAGGGTGAAGGTCCAGCTCGTCGCGTTGAGGTCGGCCGGCAGCGCCGTCGCCAGCGCGGGGTACGGCTCGCGCGTGATCGGATCGGTGTCGAGCAGGCCTTCGTAGATGTGGGTGATGCCGGCCATGGCGAAGGCCGACGCCGTCTGGGTGGGGTCCCAGCTCTGGTCGTTGCCGTAGCCGATGACGGCGGTGATGAGGTCCTTGTCCGATCCGGCGCCGACGGAGCCGGTCGAGGCGGGGCCGCCGCTGCAGGCGGCGACGGAGGCGACGACCAACGCCGAGGCGCTGGTGTAGCGCAGGAAGTCGCGGCGGCTGAACTCAGAGCTCACGGATGCCTCCTGGGGGATACGCTGGCCGGATGTGGCCAGGGGTAGAACGTGGGACATCCCATGTCCTATCTTGTGCGTAACGTGGACGCTAAGCCGGGAGACAGCTTGCGGTCAACGGATGGTTTCCGGAATGTTACGCAGTGATCGCCAAGAAGGGGCTCTACATGCGTTCACGACCCAGCCGTGCCGTCGAGGCCCAGGAGGCCGTCAAGGAGATCATTCTCGGGCGCGGCCTGGCCGCTGGAGACCCCCTGCCGACCGAGTCCGAGCTCATGGAGGAGCTCGGCATCAGCCGCAACTCGGTCAGGGAAGCGCTGAAGGCGCTCCAGGCCGTCGGCATCGTGGACATCCGCCACGGCTTCGGCATGTTCGTCGGCCGGATGTCGCTGGCCGGCCTGGTGGACGAGCTGACCTTCCACAGCCGCATCACCCTGCAGGACGGCCGCAGCCACATCGCCCACCTCGTCGAGATCCGCGAGATGCTGGAAACCGGCTTGGTCCAGAAGCTCATCGACCTCGGCTCGGATGCCGACCTGTCGGCCGCCGCCGAGGCCATGGCCAGGATGGAGGAGGAGGCCGAGCGCGGCGGGGTCTCCCCCGAGATCGACCGGCTCTTCCACGACGTGCTCTACCGCCCGCTGGGCAACCCCCTGGTCAGCCAGCTGCTCGGCGCGTTCTGGGACGTCTACCACCAGTTGCGCGACCAGATCGGCGCCCCGGACGAGACCCCAGCCGACGTCGCCCGCCGCCACCGCGACATCTACGCCGCGGTGACGGCCGGCGACAAGAGCGCAGCGATCGCCGCCGTCCACGCCCACTTCGAGGGGGTACGCAACCGGGTGGCCCGGCTAGGCTCCGTGGGATGAGCTTCGATCTGGCCGTGTGGTTCGAGGACGAGCCGATCACGCCGATGCGTGCCACGGCCAAGTTCCTCGACTGGTGCGAGGAGCCCTCGGAAGACCACTCCTCGCCGGACCCGCGGGCCGAGGTGGCGGCCTTCCTGGACGAGCTGACCGCCCGCTACCCCGACCTGACCGCGGACAACTACGCGGGCTCGCCCTGGGCCGAGCCGCTGACCGTGGCCGAGGACATCGTGCTGGCCAGCGCCGTCTTCCCGCGGGCCGCCGAGGTGTGCAGGACGGTGTTCGAGCTGGCCGGGCGGCACGGGCTGCTCGTCTTCGATCCGCAGTCGGGCAGCCTGCACGTCCCTCAGAGGTAGACGCGGGGGTCGGCGCGCAGGCCGCGCGTCAGCCGTACCTTGATGAACTCGTTGTCGTCGGCCGCGCCCGCGGTGCGGCCGGAGGAGAACGGGAAGTTGTTGTCGTTCAGGATGCCCAGCGTGCGGTCGTCGAGGATGATGACGTCCTCGATGGTCTGGAACGGGAAGGTGAAGGTGCCGCCGCCCGGGGCCGCGAGGTCGAGCAGGTCGGCCACCTGGGTCTTGTCGAGGGCGCCGTCGCCGTCCCTGTCGCGGGTGTCGGCCAGGTAGACGCGCTTGAAGCGCGCCTCGGCCCCCTGCAGGTTGTCCCGCTCGATGATCAGGAACCGGTGGCGGTCCACGGCGATGGCGTCGCCGATCGCGTGCGAGGGGTCCTCCATGCGATAGGTCCAGCGGCGCTCGGCGTAGGAGCGCACGCGCAGGTCGAACTCGTACATGCGCAGCGTGCCCGCGGGGTCGCCGGTCACGGTCCCCTCCAGCAGCGGGTAGAGGCGGCGCCCGTCGACGGACCTGGCCATGCCCTCGAAGCCCTTGCTGCGGCCGAGGTTCGGCTGCCCGCCGTTGAGGTCGGGGTTCTCCGGGGCCTTCACGCCGGGCAGCGGGACCGGAGCGTCGAGCAGTTCACCGCGCTCGTTGGCGTGGAGCAGGAACGGGCCGAACTCGTCGCCGAACCAGTAGGTGCCGTCCAGCGAGCGCACGATCGACTCGACGTCGAAGTCGGCGCCGGTCAGCTTGCGGTCGGGGCGGACGAGCGGGAAGGGCACCACCTTGCGGGGGTCGGACAGGTTGAAGCCGCCGCGCAGGCTCAGCTTCTTCGTCCGGAAGTCGGGGCGCACGTGGTGCACGCGCAGCAGGAAGTCGGCGCTGTTGGCCCGGGAGCCGAAGCCGTGTCGGACAGGACGTCGTAGCCACCGTCGTGGCGGCGGGCGATGCCGCTGAAGCCCTGCACGGGCTGGCCGGGGAAGGGCGGGGTGATCCCGTTGACGGGCGCCGTGCCCAGTTGCGCGCCGGACCGCTCGCTGCCCGGCACGTACGTCTGCGCGGGCAACGACGCGAACCCGGCCAGCGCGGCCCGGCCGAAATCGCGCTCGGGGGTGGCGGCGGCCGGGACCGCGGCGGTCCCGAGGGCCAGCGCGCCGGCGCACATCAAGATGGCGAAACGTCTCATGGCGCGCACCCTAGGCCGGTCAGGTGACGGGCTGCCCAACAACAAGCGAACCGCCTCTGCGCGAGAGCGCTCTCATTGAGGTTGACACGGCTTTAACCGTATGTTTCCTTCAGGTGTGAGAGCGCTCTCTGCACTATCCACCCCCCGCTAGGAGCAGTGATGCCGCGCCGTCGTCTCGCCGTCGCCGCCGCCGCCTTGTCGGCCGCCTTCTCCCTCGTCCTGTACGCCGCTCTCGCCGCCTCGGCCGCCGTGCCGCCCCCGCCCGCCGGGTGGTCGCTGGTCTGGGCCGACGACTTCAACGGCCCCGCCGGATCGTTACCGGACTCCGGCAACTGGATCATCGACACCGGTCACTCCTACCCGGGCGGCCCCGCCAACTGGGGCACCGGCGAGATCCAGAACTACACCGCCAACCCCTCGAACCTCAGCCTCGACGGAACCGGCAACCTGCGCATCACCCCGCTCGGCGCCAACCGCGACTGGACCTCCGCCCGCATCGAGACCCGCCGCTCCGACTTCAAGCCCGCCGACGGCCGCGTCCTGCGCATCGAGGGCCGCATCCAGATGCCCAACGTGACCGGGCAGGCAGCGCTCGGCTACTGGCCGGCGTTCTGGGCGCTCGGCTCGCCGTACCGGGGGAACTACTGGAACTGGCCGGGCATCGGCGAGTTCGACATCATGGAGAACGTCAACGGCATCAACTCGGTGTGGGCCGTGCTCCACTGCGGCGTCGCGCCCGGCGGGCCGTGCAACGAGTTCAGCGGCCTCGGCGCCAACCGCGCCTGCCCGGGCGCCTCCTGCCAGTCGGCGTTCCACACCTACCGGTTCGAGTGGGACCGCAGCGTCTCGCCCAACCAGTTGCGCTGGTACGTGGACGGCCAGCAGTTCCACTCGGTCAGCCAGTCGCAGTTCGACGCCGCCACCTGGAACAACATGACCGGCCACGCCGGTTACTTCATCCTGCTGAACGTCGCCATGGGCGGCGCCTTCCCCGACGGCGTGGCCGGCTTCTCCACCCCCACGGCGGCGACCGTCTCGGGCCGTCCGATGGTCGTCGACTACGTGGCCGTCTGGCAGAGCGGCACCACCGGCCCCACCCCCACCGGCCCCACTCCCACCAACCCGCCGGGTGACGTGGACGCCCGCTCCACCATCCAGGCCGAGCGCCACCAGGCCCAGTCGGGCACCATCGTCGAGACGACCACCGACACCGGCGGCGGTCAGAACGTCGGCGCGATCACCAACGGCGACTGGCTGAGGTTCGACAACGTCAACTTCGGCGGCACCGCCGCCACCCAGTTCCGCGCCCGGGTCGCCTCCGGGGCCGCGGGCGGGGTGAGCGGGCTGGTCCAGGTCCGCCTCGGCAGCCCGACCGCGCCGCCGATCGGCGACTTCGCGCTGGCGAACACGGGCGGATGGCAGAGCTGGCGCACCATACCCGCCAACGTCTCACCGGTGACCGGCACCCACACCGTCTACCTGACCTTCAGCAGCGGCCAGCCGGCCGACTTCGTCAACGTCAACTGGTTCACCTTCTCCACTACCTGACCCGCACGCAGTACGCGTTGAGCGGGGTGGTGAAGTCCCGCAGACGGTACTGGGTGGCACGGGCGTCGGCGTAACCGGCTCGCCCGAGCGTCACCAGGAAAGGGCTCCGGCTGGCGCCGAGCCTGACGAAGGCGGTCGCCCACGTGGCGTAGAAGCCGTCTCCGACGATCGGCGCCAGCGAGGCGCTCGCCATCGCCGCGCACGCCTCGCGGTCGGCGACCGTGCCGGGCGGGCCGGGCGGCGGGACGGCGTTGCCCGGGCTGTCGAAGGTGCTGTTCTGCCGGGAGTCGGCGAAGCCGTACTGGAGCAGCCAGGCCGGCGCCATCCCGGCGACCCACAGCACCGACGCGCCCAAAGCGGCGACCGCCAGCGTACGGCGCAGCCACGCGCGCGCCGGGCGCACCAAGGGCCGGACGGGAGCCGGCGACGCCAACGCCACGAGCGCGCGCACGCCGCTCACCGCACCCGCTCCCAGCAGGCTCACCGGCACCCCGAAGCCGAGCACGCCGATACACAGCGCGGTGAACTGGGACAGGAGGTCCGTCGCCACGCACTCCCCGGTGGAACACGTCCGGGCCAGCGGCTCCCAGACGATCGCCACCGAACAGGCCAGCCCCCCGGCGACCGCCGACAGGACGGCGTGCGAAGCACCCAGCCCGCGCCCGGTGAACGCCGACACCACGACCGCGGTGGTCGCCTGCAGCAGCCCCATGACGACGATGATCGCGGCGGCCACCGCCATCATGTCGCCGAGCGAGTCGGTACGCACGCCAGGATCGAACCCGGCGATCAGCGACAGCAGCATCGGCTCCGGCGTGGCCAGTTCGGCCGCCACGACCAGCGCCGTCAGGACCGCGGCGGGGGCGAGCGCCACGAGCGGCCGGACCCGGGCGGCCGGCAGGGCGAACTCCAGCGGCGAGTCCAGATACAGCCGCCGCCCCCGCGCCCGCGAGGTATACAGCAGCCAGGAGCCCAGCGGATACAGCGCGGCCAGGAGCAGGACGGTCAGCCGCCCCGAGTCGAACACCGACACCAGCATCGCCCAGACGGCCGTGCCGGTCGCGCGCGTCTCCAGGCCGATGGCGGCGGACATGACCCAGACGCCGAGAAAGGACCCGAACAGCAAGGTGGCCGGCGCCAGGGCGCCCAGATAGACGGGGACCAGCGTGCGCGACCTCGCCACGGGCAGCCACGCGTCGGCGCACGCCGACAGCCAGCGCACGAACGCCACGCACAGCACGAGCAGGAAGCCCGCCATGACGGCGGCGGCCACGGGCGCGGCGGCGATGGACTCCGCCCAGGACAGGCGCATCCGGCTCGGCGCGCCCAGCAGGCCCAGGACGACGCCCGCCGCCAGCGCCACCCCCGCCGCGACGCCCCTGGGCGCCGGCCGGCCGGCCGCCATGGCCGCGAGCGTCGCCCGGAACGCCCCGGCCAGCAGGATCGCCGCCACCGGCAGACCCGCGAGCAACGCGCTCACCTGATAGGCGAGCTGGTCCACGTTGCTCAGCCAGAGGCTGACGAACTCCATCAGATGCGGCAGCACCAGCCCGGCCGCGATCCCGGCTCCCAGCGCCTCACCCGGCATCCACCGCAGCAGCCGCCCCGGCTGCCGGACCACCTCGGCCCGGTCGGCCGCGCGCGGATGCAGGCGCAGCAGCCTGACCAGGCTGCCCTTCACATCGCCCCAGGAGTCGACGGGCATGCCGCCGGACATCGCCGCCCGCACGTCCGCGTAGTGCTCGCGGGCACGCAGCACCGACGCCGCCAGCAGGACGACCAGGACGGTGCCGAGCAGGGTCCTGATCGACAGGGGCGCCAGCCGTACCGGGTCGGTGATCGCGGTGTGGATCAGCAGCGGCGCGCCGACCAGCACCGCGAAGACCCACACGGCCGAGAGTGTGAGGTTGGTCAGGTCCACGTCGCGGTTGCGGAGGTGGGCGAGCTCGTGCAGGACGATCGCCTTCAGGTCGCTCCGGTCGCCGCGCCGCCCGGCCTCGTGGAGCGTTCCGATGTTGAGGCGGAGGTAGTAGCGCGGGTAGCGGCCGAACGCGCGGCCGCCCGGCGTGCCGCGGTTGGCGTCGAGAAGCACCTCAGGTGTACGGCGCAGCCCCTCCTCGGCCGCCAGCCCGGCGACCAGGCCGGACAGCTCCTCCCCCGCGGGCACCAGGTGCTGGCGGGCGATCGTCAGCCGGGGCCTGACCAGATACAGGAGCACGATCGCCGCGGCCACCACCAGCATGGCCCCCAGCGCGACCGCGGCCCGTTCCAGGCCGACCGCGCGCAGACAGCCGAGGTAGCCCGCGGCCAGCGTCCGCGCGTCCTGGCCGCCGGTCCGGGCGGCGGCGTCGGCGGCGAGGTCGCAGGGCGCGTAGGCCGCCCGCCACTGCGAGGCGCCGCCCGCGACCAGGTCGAAGGAGGAGGCCGCGGCCGCGAGCACGATCGTGACCAGCAGGATGAAGCGGGAGGTGGTCGCCGCCGGTAACAGGAACGGGTTGCCAGGACGCTCCCCGCCGTTCACTGGGGAGGGGTCCAGTCTCGGCGGCTCCAGCGGTCCACGGCGCGTTCGGCGATGGCCTCAGCCTGGTCGCGGCCGGCGGCCTCCAGTTCCTTGGCGATGCGCCGCCTGGCCGGGTCGGCGGAGTCGCCCAGTTGGGGCACCGGCGTGTCGGGGCCGCCCACCCTGCGGCGCTCGCGCCAGCGCCGCAGCCTGGACCTGCCGTCGCGCACGCTCATGACCACCATCTCGGTCATGAGCCCGCCGACGACGCCCCACAGCAGGTTGGTGAGGGTGGGGTCGCCCAGGTCGATGCCGGAGGCGCCGGGCTCGTCGCGGGCCCGGCGCGCGCGGCGGGCGGCTCCGGGGGCGGCGAAGTACACGCCGCTCATCAGGTCGAAGTCGGGGAGTTCCTGAGGGGCGAACTCGGCCACCAGCGCGCGTACGAGCGCACGGCGATCACCGTCACTGTCCGTCGTCACGCCCGCACTGTAGATCGGCCCGCCGCCTCCGGAGAAGCATTGACCGGCAGGTGGCAACCGGCGCCATGCAATCGGTCAACAAACGGGTCAGAGCGGACGGGACTCGTCCGCTGGGGGACGCTCACCCCCCGGCAGGTATCCGTCGTCGCCTGAGGCAGCCGGCGCCCGGTCGAGGGCCAGCTTGGCGCGCCGGTAGACGACGCACCGTTCCTCCCATTCCATCTCGTCGGTCATGACGGCCATCGTGACCACAAAAGGTGATCGCTCGCATGCGTCTTGTCATCAATTGAGGACTTCCACGGTCCCCCGTTCACCGTCGACGCGGATGCGGTCGCCGTCGTGGATGCGCGCGGTGGCGTTGCCGGTGCCGACGACGGCCGGGATGCCGAGCTCGCGGGCGACGATCGAGGCGTGGGAGAGCGGCGCGCCCATGTCGGTGACGACGGCGGCGGCGCGCGGGAACATGGGCGTCCAGCCGATGTTGGTCAGCGTCGTCACCAGGATCTCCCCCGCCTTCAGCCGCTCGCCCTGCTCGGGGCCGGACAGCACACGGGCCACGCCCTCGACGACGCCGGGCGCGCCGGGGAAGCCGGACACCGTGTCGGCCGGGGGCGCCTGGCCGCCGCGGGCGTCGTAGAGGTCGACGCGCCGGTCGGGAGAGGCGGCCCAGCGGACCGGGTCGAAGGGGCCGACGATCAGCATCGGGTAGATCGGCAGGGCGGCGTACTTCCGGTAGGTGGCCCGCCGTACCGGGATCTTCGCCAGCGGCGACCGGTCGCCGCGCAGCACGTCGAGGATCTCGTCGATCTCCAGGGAGAAGACGTCGTCGCCGAGCCCGGTCAGCTCCCCCGCCCGCAGCACGAACGCGCGCATCGCCCAGAAGACCCGCATGTTCTCCGAGCGGGCGTCCTCCCGGTCTCTGACGATCGCGTTCCACCTGTCCACCCGCTCGCGCATCGCCGCGCCCCTGCGCGGGTAGCGGCGGTCGAAGCGGGCCCAGGCCGCCGCGCGCGCCTCTTCCTGCCGGGCGAGCAGGTCGCGGGCGTCACCGGACGCGACCTCGGCGAGCTGCCTGTCGATCCAGCCGGGGTCCTCGCCGGGCCTGGGCACGCTGACCTCGAACTCGTGCGCGCCGCGATGCCCGTAGACGGCGGCGAACTCCGCCCGGTCGATCTCGCCTCTGGCCAGCTTGTCCAGGCCGATGATCGGGCCCATGCTGGCCAGCTCGCCGCCGGCGTTGGCGCCGGTGAGCATGGCCTCGGCGTCGCTCTCGCCGACCATCTTGCGCAGCTTGTCGCGGGTCATGACGAGCGCCGCGCCACCCTGGCGTCCGGCCGCCTCCAGCATCCGGCAGGTCTCCACGACGTACGGCCGCAGCTCCTCCTCCCAGAAGGCGGCCAGCGCCGCGGGCTCGGAGATCAGCCCGGCGCGCTCGCGCAACTCCTCACAGCGCGACCGGGCGGTGGCCAGGAAGGGCCGCAGCCGCTTCACGTTGGCGGCGACCCGGCGGCGCAGCCCGACCGCCATCGGCAGCATGGCCTTGATCAGCTGCCACCGGGAGGCGGGCAGCAGCGGCACGTCGAGACCCGACGGGATCTTGCCGAAGACCTGCTCGATCGCGCCGAGCCTGCTGCTCATGCCGAACGCCTTGGCGGCGGAGATGGCGATGCTGAGGTTGAGGTAGAAGCGGCCGCCGATGTTGCCGACCAGGCGGTAGCCGGGGATCGCCGACGCCGACATGGCCTCGCGGATGAACAGCCGCACCAGCGACCAGGTGACCGGGGTCATCACGTCCGGGATGGCCTCGCCGAGGTTGCCGCTGGTCCACAGGTACTGGCCGGTCCGGCTGTCGTTCCACTCCTCCACCTCCTCGGCCAGGCCGGTGATCGGGCGGGCCTGGACGACGAAGAGCTCCTCGCCGCGTCTGGCCCACTCGACGTCCATGGGCGTGCCGTACAGGCGCTGGATCTCCTCGCCCAGCGCGGCGAGGCGCAGGACCTCCTCGTCGGAGAGCACGCGCACGGAGCGGCGCGCGGCCGGGACCTCCCGCTCGCGCGTGCCCTCGGGCTCGCGCACGGTCATGACGGCCTTGTCGGCCACGGTGTACGAGCGCACGCGCCCGTCGGCGACCACGGCGGCGTCGGGCGTCACCTGGCCGCCGACGACGGCTTCGCCGAGACCCCAGGCCGCGTTGACCACGCTCTGCCCGCGCGCGCCGGTGACGGGGTCGGCGGTGAACATGACCCCGGCGGCGTCGGCGTCGACCAGCTCCTGGACGACCACGGCGAGCGCCACGTCGTCGTGCGGGACGTGGTTGCGCTCGCGGTAGGCGACGGCCCGCGGGTTCCAGAGCGAGGCCCAGCAGCGGCGGACGGCGTCGAGCAGGTCCTCGCGGTGGACGTTCAGGTAGCTGTCCTGCTGGCCGGCGAAGGACATCTCGGGCAGGTCCTCGGCGGTGGCCGACGAGCGCACCGCCACCGCCACCGCGCCGTCGCCGTCGCCGTCGCCGAGGTCGGCGTGGGCGGCGAGGATCTCGGCGGCCAGGTCCGGCGGGATCTCGTGCGTGGTGAACAGCTCCTGCGCGCCGGGAGCACCGAGCCGCTCGCGGAAGGGCGCGGTGAACGCGCGGTAGGCGTCGGTGGTGATGTGGAAGCCCGGCGGGACCGGCAGCCCGGCGCGGCTCAGCCGGGCCAGCGACGCGCCCTTCCCGCCCGCGACGGCGAGATCGGCGGCCGCGTCATCAAGGGGGAGAACGTTCATGGCAGCTGCCCTTCGAGTGCGGACTCAAGCTTGCGCCCGGCCACTCCCGCGACGTGCCCGACGTAGGCGCTGACGGCCTCCGCGATGGCTCGGGCGTCGCGCGGCGACGGTTCGCGGCCCGCTTCGAGCGCGCGGTGCGCGGTGTCGGCCAGCAGTTCCGCGAGCCGTTCCGGCGGCACCCGGTAGGGCTCCGGCGTGAGCCGCGCGGCGGTAAGAAACCCGAAGACGACCGAGGTGAGCACGCTCACGTGCTCGGCGTCGGTGAGGTCGGGGCGGATCGCGCCATGTTTCCTGAGCGCGCCGAGCATCCGGTTCAGCGCCTCGGCCTGGCCGGGATCGGAGGGACGCTCGCGCTTCATCGTGGTCAGCTTGCCGAGCACGTCGGTGTCGGCCAGCAGCACGGCGCGCATGAGCGGCCGCCGCATGACCTCGGCGGCCACCGCCCCGACCAGCTCGCGCAGGGTGCCCGGCGCGGCCCGCCGTACCTCCTCCAGGGTGGCGACGCGCTCGCGACGCAGCAGCGCGGCGAACAACAGCTCGCGCGTCTTCCAGTGCAGGTAGATCGTGCCCTTGGCGACGCCGGCGGCGCGCGCGACGTCCGCGATGGTGGTTTTGTCGTAGCCCCAGCGCAGGATCAGCTCGGCCGCCGCGTCCAGGACCCGGTGGGCGCGCTCACGCCGCCGGTCGGGATCGGCGGGCGGCCTGGCCATGCGCGGACTCCGTTCTTTGACCAAATAAGCGTATTCGGTCAAGAAACCCGGCACAAGGTACGGCCGAGCCCGGACATTCCCGGATCTTCAGCCCCGAGCCCGCCCCGCGCCGTACGGTAGATCCCATGGCCAAGGCCTTCTGGATCGATCAGGACTTCGACAGGGACCGCCACGGGCGCTACGCGGCGCACGTGGAGAAAAACCTGCCGGAGTTCGAATGGGGCGACATCGCTCCGGTGCGCTTCGCCTGTGCCGCCTGGAGGCTGGCCACGCCGCCGTCGCTCGACCCCGGCTACGTCCGCTGGGACCGGCGCGTGCTCGACGCCACCTGCGAGCGCAACACCTGGGACGGCACGCTGATCGCCCGCGTCCGGATCGTCTCGCCGCTGCCCGAGCCGCTGACCCGCTCGCGCGCCTGGTGGCGCGACCGCGGCTGGCAGGGCTGGCAGGAGCTGTTCGGCCAGTACGTCGAGCCGACCCAGCAGGACTTCGCCAGAAGCCCGTTCCTGCGCGCGACGCTCCTGGTGGAGGCGCCGGTGCCGCTGGCCGGGCTGCCACCGGAGCCGGAGGGCCCGCACGAGCGTGTCGAGGAGAGCGCCCAGCGGGCCGTCGCCGTGCTGGTGCGCGAGCTCAACGAACTGGTCTCGCCGATCCTCGACCAGCTCGGCTGACCGGGCTGGTCGAACTGGTCGACCAGCTCGGCTAGCCGGGCGGCGACAGCACCACGCGCAGCGTCCTCGGCTCGCGCAGGTCGCCCGAGCGGTAGTCGAGCTCCTCCTCCACCAGCCGCATCCGCGGGAAGCGGGCCAGCAGCGTCGTCAGCGCCAGCCCGATTTCGGCCCTGGCCAGCGCCGCGCCCAGGCAGAAGTGGTGTCCGTAGCCGAAGGCCAGATGGGCGTTGTCCGGCCGGGCCGGGTCGAAGGCGTCGGGCTCGGCGAAGCGCGCCGGGTCCCGGTTGGCGGCGCCCCACGCGCAGCGCACCACCGCCCGGTCGGGCACCTCGGCCCCGCACACCTCCACGGCGGCCGTGGCGTGCCGGGGCACGCTCAGCGCGATCGGCGTGACGTAGCGCAGCAGTTCCTCGACCGCGTCGCCGACCAGCTCGGGCCGCTCCAGCAACAGCCGCCATAATCCCGGCTCGCGCAGCAGCAGGGCCAGCCCGTTGGCCAGCAGCGCGGTGACCGCCCGGTGCCCGGCCACCAGCGTGAGCCTGACCCCGGCCACCAGATAGGCGTCCGGCAGCCCTTCCCGATCCGCCTGCCGGATCATGCCGCTGACCAGGTCGTCGGCCGGCTCGCGGCGCCGCTCGGCGATCAGCGCGCCGAGGTGGGCGACCATCGCGGCCGTCTCCGGCGAGGTCATGTCGGGCCCAGGCGTCACGGCCTCCGGCCGCTCGGGCAGCGTGGCGATCCGGCCGCTCACGTACGCCTGCACGTACGCCCGGTCGGCGTCCGGCACGCCGATCAGCGCGCAGAGCGTCATGATCGGCAGGGGGCGGGCGAAGGCGGCGATGAAGTCCACGCTCTCGGCGGGCGGGATCGCGTCCAGGAGTTCGCCGGTGATCCGCTCGATCCTGGGGAGCAGCGCGGCCACGCGGCGCGGGGTGAGCTGGCGGGAGATCATCCGGCGGACCCGCTGGTGGTCCTCGCCGGACAGGTCGACCAGGTCCTCCTCGAAGATGACCCGGCCCGCCTTGTCCGCCTCCTCGATCGGGTTGCCCGCCGCGCCGCCGCCCGCGAGGCGCTGGTCGGCGAAGCCGGTGACCGCCGCCTCGTAGCCGGTCAGCAGCCATTCGGCACCGCCCCGGCCCAGGTCGACGTGGTGGACGGGGGCGGCCTCGCGCAGGCGGCGCAGCGTGGGCACGTCGTTGAGCTGGGCGGGGGTCAGGCGGGTGGTCATGCGATCCGCTCCTCCAGGTAGCCGTCGGCCTGCAGGGTGAACAGCTCGGCGTAGCGGCCGTCCAGGGCCATCAGGTGGCCGTGGGTGCCCTCCTCGACGACGCGGCCGTGGTGCAGGACATAGATGCGGTCGGCGTGCCGTACGTTGGCCAGGCGGTGGGTGATCAGCACCGTGATCCGGCGTTCGGCGCCGGCGCGCAGGCTGGCGAACAGCGCGTGCTCCGCCTTCGGGTCGAGCGCGGCCGACGGCTCGTCGCAGATGAGCAGCGGCGCGTCGCGGTAGAAGGCACGGGCGCAGGTCAGCCGCTGCCACTGGCCGCCCGACAGGTCCTGGCCGCCGGCGAAGACCCGCGACAGCAGCGTGTCGTAGCCCTCGGGCAGCTTCTCGATCACCTGGTGCGCGCCGGCCTTGGCGGCTGCGGCGCGCATCCGGGCGCGGTCCTCGTGCTCGGTGCCCAGCGTGATGTTGCGGGCCGCGGTGAACGGCCAGCGCCAGAACTCCTGGCTGACCAGCCCCACGTGCCGCCACAGCTCGTGGCGTTCGACGGCGTCGAGCGGCAGGCCGTCCCAGGTGACCGCGCCCGAGGTGGGCCGGCGCAGCCCGGCCAGGAGCATGGCGAGGCTGGTCTTGCCGGAGCCGTTCTCGCCGACGAGCGCGATCGTCTGGCCGCGCCGGGCGGTCAGGCTGACGCCGTCGAGCGCCATGGGTCCGTCCTCGCCGTAGCTGAGCTCGGCCTGCTTCACCTCGATCGTCTCCGGCGGCGTGATCACGGCGGTGTCGGCGGGCGGCGGCAGGCGGCTCTCGCAGCGCTCGGCGAACTCGGTGAAGTCGCCGTAGTAGAGGCCCTCTTCGTAGATCTTGTTGACGTTCGTGAGGGCCAGCGTGAGCGACTGCCTGGCCGCCTGCAGGGCCAGCACCGCGGTGGCCGCGGCGGCCAGCGGCAACCCGCCGCCGATCAGCAGCATGCCGAGGACCGTGTAGAGCCCGGCGGTGGCGGCGCCGGACAGCAGGCCGCCCAGCACCCGCACGCGGGTCTGCCCAGCGACGACCTCCAGTTCGGCGTCGGTCTCGGCCGAGACCATCCGGTCGTACTCGCGCAGCAGGAAGTCGCGCATGGTGAACACGCGCACCTCGGCCGCGGTCAGCCGCTCGGCCATGAGCTCGCCGAGCATCCACATGCGGCGGCGGCGCGAGGTCCGGTTGCGCTCGCTCACGTACGACAGCCGTGCCACGCGCACCGCCGCCCACGCCCCCGGCAGGCTGGCCAGCACCAGCGCGGCCAGCAGCAGCGGGTGCACGACCAGCAGCGCCACCGCGGTGCCCGCCAGCCCGGCCAGGCCGGCGACCAGGTCGAGGGTGCCGCGCACCAGCGCCTGCAGGGCCATGCCGCCGCGGTTGCGCGCCCGTTTCATCTCGTCGCTGAAGCCCGGATCGTCGAACGCGGCCAGCTCCACCCGGGTGGTCAGCTCGAACAGCTCCCGCTCGACCAGCGTCAGCACCTTGGGCATGAGCCTGGCCTGCGCCCAGCCGGCGCCGATCGACAGCCCTGACCTGGCCGCGACGGCCGCCGCCACCACCACCAGCGAGGGAAGCGCGGCCTGGACCCGTCCGAGCGTCGGCCCGGCGGCGAACAGCGCCACGAGCACGTCGCGTGTGGCGAGCAGGCCGTAGGAGGTCGCGACGCCGCCGAGCATGCTCAGCGCGAGCGCGAACGCGGTGTCGCGGCGGTCGGCCCGCCAGGCGACGGTCACCGCGCGGGCGGTGGTGGCGGGCAGCCGGGCGGCGATCCGCAGGAAGCTCGTGCCGGCGAGCGCGGCCGTGTGGGCGTCCCACCAGGCCGTGGCCAGGGACGGCAGGGCCGCCGCGCTCCCCCGCGCGGTTGCCGCGCCTCGCCTTCGCATCCGCATGTTCCCTCCGGGTGTGGGCCGACGCCGCTGGCCAGCGTAGGGAGGCGGACTTGGAAGTGGCTTGACGACGGCGTCGCGGCCCGGCATCGGGCGGTTGACCTGCGGATTCACCTCGTCCGGACAGCGCCGGGCGGGGCCGCGCGTTCCGCCCGCCGGGACGCCGCGGGTCGCCGGCGGACTGCGGCATATGCGCTGACCTGGGCGAACACGGGTGCGGCCGGGCTTTGCAGCCGTCTCCCAGGGCGATCCAAGTCAGGCCGTCCATCCTCGGTCTGTCAGCTCGAAGACATGAGGGAGCGGTGATGACGGGGACCCTGGTGGTGTTCGGCGCGGGGGCGCCGCCGGTGCGCGAGGGCTGGCGGGTCTGCGTGCCCCCGATGCCGGACGGCGACTGGGCGGCGGCGGTCGAGGGCTTCCTCGCCGCACCCGGCAGCCCCGCCCGCGCGGTCCTCCTAGGCTACGGCGCGGCCGCCCCGGCCGTCGTGGCTTTCGCCGATCTCCACCCGGAGCGCGCGGCGGCGGTCGTGGCCGTGGGCGCGCCCGGCGACCTCGACCCGTCCGGCCTGTGCTGCCCGGCCCTGGTGCTGGCCGATGACGACGCCCGGAGCGTCGCCTCGTTCCTGGCCGCGCTCGACCCGGGCGAGGAGACCGGCTGCCCCGTCCGGCTGCCCGCGCTCACCCCGGTCCTGCTCAACGATCCCGACGTGATCCGGCAACTGCGCGTGCTGGGTCCGGTCCACCGGGTCAACGCCCCCGGGGTGTCGACCTCGTGGATCCTCACCGGCCACGCCGCGAGCACCGCCGCCCTCGCGGACCCGGCGCTGGCCGGTGAACTGGAGATCACCGCCGGCTTCCGCCTCCAGGGCGAGCTGGAGCACCGCGGCGAGCAGGACCTCATCACGATCGGCGGTGACGAGCACGCCCGGCTGCGCAAGCTGGTCGGCCAGCACCTGACGCCGCGCCGGATGGAGACGCTGACCCCGCGCGTGCGGGCCGCGTGCGAGCGGCTGCTGGACGCGCTGCCCGCGCACGAGCCGGTGGACCTGGTGCGCGGCTTCGCCCGCCCGCTGCCGATCATCGTCCTGTGCGAGCTGCTCGGCATCGCCGAGCACGACCGCGACGACATCGCCGACTGGCTGCTGGTGCGGATGAACACCGTGCCGCCGGTGGCCCACGCCGACATCGACGAACGCCTGCGCGCGCTCATCGCGGACCGGCGGGCGGCGCCCCGCGACGACCTGCTGAGCTGGGTGGCCGAGGCCGAAGGCGAGCGCCTGTCCGAGGACGACCTCGTGGCCGCCGCCCGCCTGCTGATGGTGGGCGGGCACCGCGCGCCGACGACCCTGCTGGCCAACGGCCTGGCCGCGCTGCTGCGCGAGCGTGAGCAGTGGAAGCGGCTGATCGCCGAGCCGGCGCTGGCCGAGAGCGCGGTCGAGGAGCTGCTGCGCTACGTCACGCCCTTCCCCGTCGGCCTGGCCAGGACCGTGTCCTGCCCGGCCGAGGTGGCCGGCCGCACGATCCCGCCCGGCGACCTCGTGGCCGCCTCCCTCGTGGCGGCCAACCGGGACCCGGCCTTCTTCGACGAGCCCGACGAACTGGACGTCGGCCGCGCCCGCAACCCGCACCTGGCCTTCGGCCACGGACACCACTTCTGCCTCGGCGCCGCCCTGGCCAGGATCCAGGCGCGCGTCGCCCTGGAGACGCTGGCCCGCCGCTTCCCCGGCATCGACCTCACGCACGACGCCCGTGACCTGCACTACCGGCAGAACCGCGTGCGCTACCTGCTGGAACTGCCCGTCGTCCTCAGCCCGCGCTAGGAGCCCGACCCATGGACGCGACCATTCCCCAGCTGCTCGCCTACTGCCAGGCCGACCCGCTGTTCTTCGAGCCGCCGTGGCGCATCGCCGACGGCCCCGGCCGCTTCGCCGCCGCCCGCCGCGACCTGCCGGAAGGCTGGCGGCGCGGCGAGAAGGAGCTGTGGGTCGTGCTGCGCCCGCCCGGCCCCGAACTGCCCGAGCAGGGGTGGAAGATCCACGTCTCGGCCACCGCCGGGGACGCCGAGCGGGTGTGCGACCTCGTCGTGGAGCACTGCCTGGCGCGCGGGATCGCGGTGAAGTTCCTGCGCGGCGCCGCCGCGGTGCGGCTGCTCAACAGCAAGTACGCCGAGCGCGGCAGCAGCGGCAAACTGCTCACGCTCTACCCGGCGGACGACGACGAGCTGAGCCGCGTACTGCCCGAACTGGAGGAGCTGCTGCGCGGGTTCGCCGGGCCGTATGTGCTGACCGATCTTCGCTACGGCGAGGCCCCCGTCTACGTGCGCTACGGCGCGTTCCGCCCGATGACCTACGTCGACGCGGACGGCGAGACCGTCTACGCGATCCGCGACCCGTCCGGCGCGCTGGTGCCCGACGACCGCAGCCCGGCCTTCACCGTGCCCGAGTGGGTACGCGTGCCCGAGGTGCTGGCCGGATCGCTGGCCCGTCGCGGCCAGGGCGGCGCGCAGGACTTCCCCTACCAGATCGAGCGCCCGCTGCACTTCTCCAACGGCGGCGGCGTGTACCTGGCCCGCGACAAGGAGTCCGGCGGGTACGTGGTGCTCTCCGAGGCGCGCCCGCACGCCGGTCTCGACCGCGACGGCACCGACGCGGTCGCCCGGCTGGCGCGCGAGCGCGAGGTGCTGAAGCGGCTGGACGGCCTCGACTGCGTGCCCCGGGTCCTGGACCACCTGGTGATCTGGGAGCACCACTTCATGGTCGAGGAGTACATCGAGGGCAAGACGCTGATGGAGGAGGTCTTCGACCGCTACCCGCTGGCCGGGCCGGACCCGACGCCGGAGGAGGCTGCTGCTTACACGCGGTGGGCGGTCGACGTGCTAGCCAAGGTCGACCAGGCGCTCATGGCCGTGCATTCCAGGGGCGTGCGCTTCACCGACCTGCACCCGGGCAACGTCATCGTGCGCACGGACGGGCGGGTGGCGCTGATCGACTTCGAGATCGCCTGCGACCTGGCCGACCCGCACCGGCCGGGGCTGGCGGCGCCCGGCTTCGCCGCCCCGGTGGGGCTGAGCGGGCGCGAGGCCGACCAATATGTGCTGAACTGCCTGCGCCAGTGGGTGTTCCTGCCGATCTCACCGCTGCAGGATCGCGACCGGGTCAAGCTCTCCAGCCTGACAAGCGTGATCACCGAGCACTTCCCGGTGCCGCCGGGGTTCGGGCCCCGGATGCTCAGGGGCTTCGGGCTGAGCGCCGGGATGGACGAGCGGGCCGGGATGTTCGACGACCCGTCCTGGCCGGAGATCAGCGACTCGATCACGGCCGGGATCCTGGCCAGTGCCACGCCCGACCGGCGTGACCGGCTCTATCCGGGCGATCCCCGGCAGTTCGTGTCGGGCGGGCACACCGTGGCCCACGGCGCGGCCGGGGTGCTCTGGGCGCTGCGTTCGGTGGGATCGCCGGTGCCGGAGGAGCACGTCGACTGGCTGGTGGCCGCCACCCGCGCGGCACCGGCCCGGCCCGGACTCCTCGACGGCCTGCACGGCGTCGCGGTGGTGCTGGACGAGCTCGGCCGCGGCGAGGAGGCCGCGCGGACGCTGGCCCGCGCCAGGGCCGCCGAGCCCGGCTGCGTGGCGCCGGGGCTGCACGGCGGGCTGGCCGGCGTCGGGCTGAGCCTGCTGCACTTCGGGCAGACCGAGGCGGCGGTCGCGGTGGGCGAGCGGGTCGCCGCGGCCGCCGGAAGCTGCGAACGCGGCGGGCTCCAGCACGGCCTTGCCGGGATCGCCCATTTCTTCCTGCGGCTGCACGAGACCACCGGCGACGAACGCCACCTCGACCAGGCGCTGCACGCCCTGCGCCGGGCCGTCGAGCGCGGCCAGGTCCTGCCGGACGGCGGCTTCCAGCTCCTGGAGGACAACCGCTACCACGCCTACCTCGGCACCGGCGGCAGCGGCCTCGCCCTCGTCCTGTCGCAATATCTGGCCCGGCGGGAGGAGCCCGGCTTCGCCGAGGTGATCGACGGAGCCCGCCGATCGTGCCGCGCGCCGTTCATCCGGCACCCGTTCCTGTTCATGGGACGGGCCGGCACCATCGCCGCCCTCCACCACCTCGGCCGGCCCGACGACCGGCCGGTGATCCACGACCACGTGCGCAGGCTCGCCTGGCACGCCCTGTCCTACCGAGGCCATCTGGCCTTCCCCGGCAACCAGCTGCTGCGCCTGTCCATGGATCTGGCCACGGGCACCGCCGGCGTGCTTGCCGCCCTAGGCGTCGCGTTCGACCTGAACGCGTCGGTCATCCCCGCCGTCGACCTGCGCGCACCCGCGGTCGAAGGCGCCGGAAGGAGGTGAAGGAAATGGCATTCGTCCTTGAGCTCCAGGCGCTCAACGCCCCCAAGGCTCTCACGGCGCACCCGTGCTACAGCCACGTCACGTCGTACGCAGGCACCTGCTGATCGACACCGGTGCCGGGGATCGGGCAGTGATCCCCGGCACCGGCCACGGAAGGGTTCCCCATGGACAGTAGTTTGCCCCTCGTCAGCGTCGAGACGCTTCGCGACATGGACGCGCTGCGCCGGATGCGGGAGGCCGGTCCGGTCCACCACGTCAACATGGGCGGCAGGGAGCCGGGCTGGATCCTGACCTGCCACGAGGCCGCCGCCAAGGCGCTGGTCGACCCCAGGCTGCGCGGCGACGCGCCGCAGGCGCAGGGACCGGAGAAGGAGCTCGCCGACGAGGAGGACCTGTTCTTCCTGCCCGGCGAGCAGCACGCCAGGCTGCGCCGGATGATCTCCCGTCAGCTCACCCCGCGCCGCGTGGCCGGGCTGCTGCCGCGCATCCAGCACGAGGCCGACCTCCTGCTGGACGCCATGCCGGCCGCCGAGCCGGCCGACTTCATCGCCGCCTTCTCCCGCCCGTTCCCCGTCGCGGTGCTGTGCGAGCTGCTGGGCGTGCCGCCCGACGGCCGCCGCCACATCCGCGACTACGTCTTCGGCTGGATCGCCGAGGCCGGCGTGGGCACCGTGGTCACCGAGAGCGCGGGCGTCGCCATGGCCGGCTACCTCAAGGAGCTCATCGCCCGCCGCCGGGCCGACCCGCGCGACGACCTCATCAGCGCGATGTCCGCCGCCGACCCGCGCGACGTCCTCTCCGCGGTACGGCTGCTGCTCGTCGCGGGCCACCGGCCCGTCACCCGCCTGCTGACCGAAGGCGTGGAGATCCTCCTGAGCCGCCGCCCCGGCCTGGTCGAGGACCCCGCGCGGCTCGACCCGACCGTGGAGGAACTGCTCAGGCTCATCACCCCGACCGCCCTTTCCTCCAGGTACGTCAAGGAGAGCCTGGAGATCGGCGGCGTGGAGCTGCCGGAGGGCGGCGGCGTCCACTGCGTGCTCGCCGCGGTCAACCGCGACCCGGACCGCTTCCCCGACCCCGACGCGTTCGCCCCGGACCGCCCGGCCAACCCGCACCTCGCCTTCGGCCTCGGCCACCGCCACTGCCTGGGCGCCGCCCTCGCCAGGGCGGAGGCCAAGGTCGCCGTCGGCACGCTGGCCCGGCGCTTCCCGCGCATGCGGCTCGCCGCCGACCAGGGCCCGGCTCCCACCCGGGCGGGCACCAGGAAGCTGCTCGTCGTCCTCGACCCTGGAGATCCCACGTGACCATCCCCGACCGCCCCCTAGAGATCATCTGGGACATCACCTACGCCTGCCCGTTGCGCTGCGTGCACTGCTACTCGGAGTCCGGCCGGCGGCCCAGCCGCCAGCTGCGCCGCGACGATCTGCTGCGCATGGCCGACGCCATCGTCGCGATGCGCCCCTACGGGATCTCGATCGCCGGCGGCGAGCCGCTGCTGGTGAAGGAGCTGTTCGAGGTCACCGAGCGGATGACGGCCGCGGGCATCCAGGTGGCGCTGTTCACCGGCGGCTGGACGCTGCGGCCCGAGATGGTCGGCGACCTGGCCCGCGCCTTCTTCCGGGTGAGCGTCAGCCTGGACGGGGCCACGGCCGAGGTGCACGACCGCGTCCGCGGCCGGCGCGGCTCCTTCGACCGGGCGCTGCGGGCGCTGGACATGCTGGCCGGGGCCGGGCCCGTCTTCGGCATCGACTGCGTCGTGGTGCGCAGCAACTTCGGGCAGATCGAGCAGGTGTGCACGGAGCTGGTGCCGCGCTTTCCCGGGCTCGGGTTCGTCTCCTTCGGGGCGGTGGTGCCGGAGGGGCTGGCCAGCCGTACCGGCTTCGCCGAGCACGAGCTGCTGACGGAGGAGCAGATGGCGGCGATGGGCGCGCCCGCCTTCCGCGAACGGCTGCGCGCGCTCGTCCCGCCGGGCGTGCACGTCACCGCCACCGACAACCTCGCCCTGCAGATGCACCCCGACCGGATCCGCGAGGGCCAGTTCTTCCCCGCGCTCCAGATCGAGCCCGACGGCGCCGTACGCGCGATGCCGGCCTACGAGGGCACCGTCGGCAACCTGCTGACCGACTCCCCCGCCGAGCTCTGGCGGCGCTCGGTCGAACGGTGGCACGACCCGTTCGTGGTCGCCACGCTCACCCCGGTCCGCACCGTGCGTGAGTGGGCCGAGGCCACCCGGCGGATCGACTACCACTTCGCCTCGGCGGCCGACCGCGAGCGCATCGACCGCCGCCCGGCGTTCGCCCAGCTGTGAGGCGGGTTCCGCGTTGAGCGGACGTTGATCCGACGTTGGCAGAGCGCGATTAACCTCCCCGGAAGAGATGGGGAGAAGCTACCGGGCCCGCAGCGTGGCGATCGGCGTCGCCACGCTCGCCGTCATGCTCGCGGCCGTGGGCGCTGCCTGCGTCGCCGGCCGGTGGGCGGGCCTCGGGGCGGCGCTGCTGGCCGGTGCGCTCTTCCAGCCCGTGCACCGGCTGGCCAGGCGCGCCGCCGACCGGCTGCTGGACGGCAGGACCGCCGACGTGCGCGCGCTGGCCGCTACCGCCAGGCAACGCCTCCAGCAGGGCGATCCGCACTCGGGGCTGCGCGCGATCCTGGCGCTGCTGTGCGCCGCGCTGCCGGTCACCGGGGCCGCCGTCGAACTCGACGACCACGTCGTACAGACCGGCACGCTGCCCGCCACCGCCACCTCGGTGAGCCTGGAACGACACGGCGAGCCGGTCGGCCGGCTGCTCCTCGGGGCCTACACCGGGCGGGGCGCGCCGGGCCGGGTCACCACGCGGGTGCTGGCCGCGCTGCTGCCCGCGCTGGCCGACGCCGCCCACGCCGTACGGCTG
Source organism: Nonomuraea endophytica (assembly GCF_014203235.1). Classification (GTDB taxonomy): domain Bacteria; phylum Actinomycetota; class Actinomycetes; order Streptosporangiales; family Streptosporangiaceae; genus Nonomuraea; species Nonomuraea endophytica. The sequence continues at coordinate 122,766 of NZ_JACHIN010000021.1, forward strand.
GCCGGAACGCTCCAACGCGAGCACGAGCGCGCCTCGGCACTGCGCGCCCAGGAGCGCCGGAGGCTCGGCCGGGACCTGCACGACGGGCTCGGCCAGTCGCTCAGCGGCCTCGCGATGTCCATCCACGCGGCCCGCCTGGCCGCCAGAACCGCCCCGGAACAGGCCGAAGCCCTGTTTATGCGGTTGCTCTCCGCGATGGAGGAGGTGACTATTGAGGTCGGCAGGCTGGTGGACGGCGCGCCCCCGCCCCAGCTGGCCGAGCTCGGCCTCCTCAAGGCGATCGAAGCACTCGTCGGTTCCCCGCTCTCGTCGGGGGGCGGTGACCTGGAAGGGCTGCCGCCCGCGGTGGAGCTTGCGGTCTACCGCATCGTCCAGGAGGCGGTGACGAACGCGCATCGGCACGCGGCGGCGACCTCGGTCACCGTCGCTGTAGAGCGATGCCAGGACCGGCTTCTGGTGCGGGTCCGCGACGACGGTCGCGGGCTGCCCGCCCAGCCGCCGGCCGGCATCGGTCTGCGGTCCATGCGCGAGCGGGCCGCCGAGCTCGGCGGCTGCTGCGTGATCCGGCACGCGGAGGGAGGCGGGACGATTGTCGAAGTCGATCTACCCCTGTGAGGTTCCCACGTCCACCCGGCTGAGCTTCCAGATCCTTGGACCGTTCCAGGCCCATCGCGACGGCGCCGCCCTCGACCTGGGCGGCCTGCGCCAGCTCGCGGTCCTGGCCCGGTTGCTGGTGGCGCGGGGGCGGGCCGTACCCGCGAGCCTGCTCGTGGACGAGATCTGGCCGGGACGCCCGCCCGCGCAGCCGCTGGCCAGCATCCAGGGGTACGTCTCCCGGCTGCGCCGCGCCCTCGAACCCGACCGCCCGCCGCGCCAGGAGGCCACCGTGCTGGTCAACGCGCCGCCCGGCTACGCCCTGCGGGCGGACGCCGAGCAGGTCGACGCCTGGCGCTTCGAGTCCGAGGTACGCCGCGCCTGCGACGAGCCGCGCCAGGTCTGGACGTACATGGAGGCGGCGCTGGCATTGTGGCGCGGCCCGGCGCTGGCCGAGCTGGCCAACCTCCCCTGGGCTGCCACCGAGGCGGCCCGGCTGGAGGAGCTGCGGCTGGTGGCCGTCGAGCGGCACGCCGACGCCGGGATCCGGCTGGGCATGGCCGCCGCGCTCGTACCCGATCTTGAGGCGCACGCGTGCGCCCACCCGCTGCGCGAGGAGGCCTGGCGGCTGCTGGCCTCCTCGCTCTACTCCAGCGGCCGCCTGGGCGACGCGCTCGGCGCGCTGCGCAGGGCCCGCGCCTTCTGGCGGGAGGAGCTGGGTCTCGACCTGTCGGCGGAGCTGCGCGCGCTGGAGGCCGACTTCCTCGCCCAGCGTCCCGCCGGACGGCCGTGGCTGCCCGAGCAGCGGCGCGCGCCCGAGCGTCCGGCGCCGAGGGTGCTGGTCGCCGACGACCAGGCGCTCGTGCGGGCGGGGCTGCGCGTGGTGCTGGACGCCGAGCCCGACGTGCGCTTCGCGGGTGAGGCCGCCGACGGGGAGGAGGCGGTGGCCGCGGTACGCGCGCTCAGGCCGGACGTGGTGCTGCTCGACATCCAGATGCCGCGCCTGGACGGCCTGGCCTCGGCCCGCCGCATCCTGGCCGGGCCACGACCGCCTAAGGTGATCATGCTGACCACGTTCGGCAGCGACGAGAACCTCTACGCGGCGCTGCGGGCCGGGGTGAGCGGGTTCATCCTCAAGACCTCGCCACCGGAGCAGCTCGTCGCGGCGGTGCGCGCGGCGGCGGCAGGCGACGCCCTCATCGACCCGGCCGTCACCACCCGCCTCATAGCCGCCTTCGCCTCCCACCCCACCACCGACTCCGCCTCCTTTGCCTCCTTTGCCGGTGCCCCGCTGGAGCCTGCGGGGCCGGTGGGCGGGCTCGACGGGTTGTCGCCGGGGCAGCTGACCGTGCTGCGCCTTGTCGCGCGGGGGCTGAGCGACCGGCAGATCGGCCAGGTGATGGGCTTCGCCGACGCGGGCGCGCTGGTCGGCGATCTGCTGTCCTGCCTGGGCCTGCTCGACCGCGCGCAGCTGGTCGTGCTCGCCTACGAGTCGGGCCTCGTCACACCGGGGGGCCGATGAGCGCATGGCTGTCCGCCGGGGTGCGCGGTGCCGGAGTGAGCGGGGCCGGGTGGTCGGTGAGCCGGTGGCTGGCTGTTGTTGCGGCGGGGTTGACGGTCGCGGCGCTGGTGATGCGGGCGTTGCTGCCCGGCGCGTGGTCGCCCGACGTGCCGTTGCTGCCCGACTACGCCGCCGGGCTGGCCTTCCCTGCGCTGGGGGCGTTCCTGTTGCGGCGCCGTCCCGGTCACCTGCTGGCCCGGCTGATGTGCGCGGGCGGGCTGGCCTGTGCCGTACGGATCGGCGCGGAGACGGGCATGCTCACCGCGGCCGCCGCCGGTGATCTCGAACTGGCCGCGCTGCTGCGCTATCCGGCCGCGATCGGCCGCGTGGTAGGCGGCATGCTGCTGGCCGGGCTGCTGCCCGCGTACTCGCCGGACGGCCGGCTGCCCTCGCCGCGCTGGCGGCCGGTGGTGGCCTTCGCGGTGCTGGTGACCGCCCTGGAGTGCGTACGTGCGGTGGTCCGGCCGACACCGCCGCCGCAGACGCTCCACTGGCCGGCGGTCATCCCGAACCCGCTCGCGATCGAGGCCCTGGCCCCGGTCGACGGCCTGCTGCGCGACGTCACCGAGGTCGGCACGCTGGCGGTGGTCGTGGCCGGGCTGTTCTCGCTGGCCCTGCGGGCGCGGGGGGCCGGCGCCGCGCTGCGCCGCCAGCTCGCCTGGCCGCTCGGGGCCTTCGCCCTGTATGTCATCTGCCTGCTGGCCGGACCGGCGTTCTGGGCGGCGTGCCTGGTCGCTACCGCGCTCGTGCCGATCGCGATCGTCGCCTCGGTGCTGCGCCACCAGCTGTTCGGCATCGAGGTGCTGCTCGGCAAGGCACTGGTCGGCGCGGGGGTGGCGGGCGTGGTCAGCGTCGCCTACCTGGCCGCCTCCGGTGCGGCCAGCCTCGTGGTCTCCGGCCGCGGCCAGCTCGCCGGGCTGGCCGCCGCACTCCTGGCCGGCGCCGCCTTCCAGCCTTTGCGCGTACGGCTGCGCCGCCTCGTCGACCACGCCATGTACGGCCCCCACGGCGACCCGCACCGCCTGGCCAGACGCCTGGCCGCCGAGGTGAGCCGCGCCGACCCCGACCAGGCACTCCGCGCGGCACTGCGGGTGACGGCCGACGGTCTCGCGGTCCGCGGCCTGGCCGTCCGCATCCGCCGCGGCGCCACGATCGCCATCGGCGACCCCATCCAGGTCGGCGACGCCGACCCCATCAGCCGCCACCCGGACAGCCAGACCACAACCGGCCAGACCACAGACAGCCGAACCACAGACAGCCGAACCACAGACAGCCGGACCACAGACAGCCGGACCACAGGCAGGCGGGCCAGGGCCGGAAAGAGCCGGGACGGACAGGTCTCAGACGAGCAGGCCAGGCAGGGGAAGGCCAGAGGCAGACGGGTCACAGGCAGTCAGGCCACCGGCGGGCAGGTGGCAGGCGGGCAGGTCACGGGTGGGCAGCTCGGGAGTGGGCAGGTCGCGGGTGGGGTGCGGGCGGCGGGTAGGGAGTTGCCGCTGGTCTGGTACGGCGAGCCCGTCGGCACCCTGGTCATCGGCCCACCGGGCACCAGGCAGTTCACCGCCGACTACGCGGAGGAACTGCTGTGGGCGGCGGCGCCGTACATCGCCGACTGCGCCCACGCCGTGCGGATGCGCGACGACCTGCGGCGCTCGCGCGAACGGCTGGCGGCGGCCAGGGAGGAGGAGCGGCGGCTGCGCGACGGCCTGCGCGCCGAGCTCGACCGGGCGCTCGAAGGCGTTCACCGGTCGTTGCGGGAGGCGGGCACGAGCCTGCGCAGTTCGCCGTCGGCGGCCGACCGGCTGCTGGGCGACGTGGGCACGGATGTGCACGACGCGGCCATGCGGGTGCGCGCGCTGCTCCACGGCCTGAGCGGCGAGGCGGACGCGGCGAACCGCCGCTAGGCACCTTCGTGCCGTCTGAGCGCTGGTCGCCTTTCGTGCCGGCTGAAGCGCTAGTCGCCCTTGGTGCCGTCGATCAGTTCGCGGATGATGTCGAGGTGGCCGTTGTGGCGGGCGGTCTCCTCGGTCATGTGGCCGATCACCCAGCGCAGCGTCACGTGCCGGTCGCCGCTGATCGTGCCGTGGGACATGGTGTCCAGGCCGATCCCGGCGATCTTCCGGCGGACAACCTCGCACTGCTCCTCGTACTCGGCCAGCAGCTGGGCCAGCGGCACCCGCAGGGCGACGGTGAACTCGGCGTCCGGGTCGTCCTGGGTGTAGGGGCCGAGGTCGGTGCCGCCGAGGAACATCACCTCGAACCAGTAGTGCTCGTTCCAGCGCAGGTGGTTGACGATTCCGGCGGGTGTCATCAGCGGCGAGGCCGGCAGTGGGGCCTTCACGGCGGCTTCGTCGTCGAGGCCGGCGCACTTGTGCACGACGGTGGCGCGGGCATAGTCGTGGAAGGTGTCGAGCGTGGTCCGCTCGTCCCACGTGCCGGGGGTGTCGCTTCGGGTCATCGCTCCAGGATGCCGGACGTGACAAGGGCGACGATCCGGGTGCCGGGGGCGAAGGCGCCTTGCCGTACCAGATCGAGGACGCCGTAGAGCATTTTGGCGACGTAGATCTTCTCCACGCCGTGGTGGGCGGCGAAGGCGTCGAGTTCGGGGGTGGTTTTGGCGTAGCCGCCAAAGTGGTAGCCGGTCTCCAGGCGCCAGTTCGGCCGGACCCGACCGTAGGCCTCGTGTTGCAGGCGTTCGACCTCGGCGGCCAGGAAGTCGCCGCCTTTCAGGACGGGGAAGCCGATCGCCCGCCGCCCCTCGGGCAGCCCGGCGGAGATGCCGGCCAGCGTGCCGCCGGTGCCGACCGCGCAGCAGATCACGTCGTACGGCTCGCCGATCTCGCCCGGCAACTCCGCGCAGCCGCGTACCGCCGCCGCGTTGCTGCCGCCCTCGGGCAGGATGGCCACCTCGCCCCACCGCTCCCGCAGCATCTCCTGTACGGCCGGCGTGTGCTTGAGCCGGTAGGTGGCCCGGTCGAGGTAGCCGAGGCGCATGCCGCACGCGACCGCGTGGGCGAGGCAGGGGTTGAGCGGCAGGTGCTCCTCGCCGCGGATGATCCCGATCGTCTCGATGCCGCGCTCGCGTCCGGCGGCGGCCACGGCGCGGATGTGGTTGGAGTAGGCGCCGCCGAAGGTGAGGATGCGCGGGTGGCCGAGGTTGTACTTCAGCTTGCGCGGTTTGTTGTCGTCGACCTTCAGCATGACCCGTACCGAGCCGAGCGACGGATCTGCCAGCGTGCGCATGGCGCTAGTCTACGGACGGGCCGTTGTTGAGGAGTGTTCGATTATGCGGGTTACTGAAGCTTTCCGTGCGGCGTTCGGCGCCGACCCCCGGACCGTCTGGCACGCGCCCGGCCGGGTCAACCTGATCGGCGAGCACACCGACTACAACGACGGTTTCGTCCTGCCCTTCGCGGTGCCGTGGGGGGTGACGGCCGCGGTCAGCCCGCGCGCGGACGGCGTCGTGCGCCTCCTGTCGCTGCAGGCCGAGGGCGGCCCGGTCACCCGCGAGCGACTGGACGGCACCCGGGGCTGGGAGAGGTACGCCGCCGGGGTGCTGGCCATCCTCGGCGACCGGGTGCGCGGCGCCGACATCGCGGTGGACGGCGACGTGCCGCAGGGCGCCGGGCTCAGCTCCAGCGCGGCGCTGGAGGTCTCGGTCGGCTCCGCGGTCAACGAGGTGTACGACCTGGGCCTGACCCCGATGGAGATCGCCCTGATCGGCCAGAAGGCGGAGAACGACTTCGTCGGCATGCCCTGCGGGATCATGGACCAGGCGGCGTCGGCGCTGTCGAAGGAGGGCCACGCGCTCTTCCTCGACTGCCGCTCGCTGGCCTCCCGCAACGTCCCGCTCGACCTGGCCGCCGACGGCCTGGAGATCCTCATCATCGACACCCGCGCCCACCACGAGCTGGCCGACGGCGAGTACGCCAAGCGCCGGGCGGAGTGCGAGTCGGCGGCGCGCACGCTGGGCGTGGCAGCGCTGCGCGACGTCACCGACCTGGCCGACGCGCTGGGCAGGCTCTCGGGCGACGAGCGCAAGCGGACCATGCACGTCGTGACCGAGAACCACCGGGTCGAGGCGCTCATCGGGCTCCTGCGGGCGGGCAAGGCGGCCGAGATCGGCGCGCTGCTCAACGCCTCCCACCTGTCGTTGCGCGACCAGTTCGAGGTGACCGTGCCCGAGCTGGACGTGGCGGCCGAGGCCGCGGTGCGGGGCGGCGCCCGGGGGGCCCGCATGACCGGCGGCGGCTTCGGCGGCTCGGTGATCGCGCTGACCGCCACCGACCGGGTCGAAGCGGTCCAGCGCTCGGTCACCGCCGCGTACGCGGAAAAGGGCTGGCGGGAGCCCCGCTACCTGCGCGCCACCCCCGCCCAGGGCGCCCGCAAGCTCGCCTAGACATCACTCTATGTAGCCATAAGATCACCGAGTTTTCGATTTTGTGGGACAAATCCACGCCTGTCGGTAAAGGATGTGAACTGCTGCGGAAACGGGGCGGCGTGGAGAGGGCGCCGCCACGAGGACGTCAGGCCGGCCCGGAACCGGCCAGGCGATCCGTGTTGCGGAATGCGTTGGTTCACTGCGTGCGTACCTGGATCAGGTCCCTGCGTCCCTTCGATGCCGTCTCCATCCACACGATCATCGAGCGAACGGTCGACCGCCGCGAGGCGGAGCGCTTCATCAGGCTTTTCCACGCCGAGAACCCCGGCGCCGGCGACCTGCTGTCCCGCCTGCGCCAGGTGGCCGCCGACGTGGCCCGCCACGGCACCTATACCCACACCCCCGAGGAGCTCCAGTTCGGCGCCAGGGTCGCCTGGCGCAACAACGACCGCTGCATCGGCCGCCTCTACTGGCGCTCGCTCAGGGTCCGCGACCGGCGCACGATCTCCAGCGCCGAGGGCCTGGCGCTGGAGTGCGTCGAGCACCTGCGCGAGGCGACCGGCGACGGCCGGATCCGGCCCACGATCACGGTGTTCGCCCCCGACGCGCCCGCCCGCCCCGGTCCGCGCATCGTCAACGAGCAGCTCATCCGGTACGCCGGCCACCGTGCCCGCGACGGCTCGGTCATCGGCGACCCGCGTGCCGCCGAGCTGACCGCGCTGGCCAGGGAACTGGGCTGGCGGGGCGGCCGGGGGCGCTTCGACGTGCTGCCGCTGGTCATCCAGCCGGGGTTCGGGGAGCCGCTGTTATGCCATCTGCCCGGGGACGCGGTGCTGGAGGTGCCGATCGAGCATCCGGAGTACCGATGGTTCGGGGAACTGGGGCTGCGGTGGCATGCCGTACCGGCGATCTCGAACATGTGTTTGGAGATCGGCGGGATCTGCTACCCGTGCGCGCCCTTCAACGGCTGGTACATGGGCGCGGAGATCGGCGCGCGCAACCTCGCCGACGCCGCCCGCTACGACCAGCTTCCCGTGGTGGCCGAGCGGCTCGGGCTCGACACCTCGACCGAGCGCTCGCTGTGGCGTGACCACGCGCTGGTGGAGCTGAACGTGGCCGTGCTGCACTCCTTCGACCGGGCGGGGGTGACGATGACCGACCACCACACCGAGTCGCGCCGCTTCCTCACCCATCTGGAGCGCGAGGAGAAGGCGGGGCGGGTCTGCCCGGCGGACTGGTCGTGGATCGTGCCGCCGATCTCGGGGGCGGCCACGCCGGTCTTCCACCGCTACTACGACCAGTCCACGCTGACCCCCGCCTACGTCCCCCGCCACTGAGCGGGGTCCTTGCGCGCCCGCCCTAGAACATGATTCGGTTGCGGTATGCCGGAACTCGTTCTCTCCTCGCTCGACCAGGGCGTGCTGACGCTGACGTTCAACCGTCCAGAACGTCTCAACGCCTGGACCGACGCGCTCGGCCGCCGCTACTTCGACCTGCTCGAACAGGCCGAGAAGGACACCGCGGTACGCGCCGTCGTCGTGACCGGAGCGGGCAAGGGCTTCTGCTCCGGCGCCGACTTCCAGACCCTCACCGCCCTGCAGACCGGCGACTACGACGAGACCCCCGACCCACGCCCCAACACCTTCCCCACCACGATCCGCAAGCCGGTCGTCGCCGCGGTGAACGGCGCCTGCGCCGGGCTCGGCATGGTCCACGCGCTCGTCTGCGACCTGGTCTTCACCTCGGCCGAGGCCAAGTGGACCACCGCCTTTCCCCGGCGCGGCCTGGTCGCCGAGTACGGGCTGTCGTGGATCCTGCCCCGGCTGATGGGGCAGCAGCGGGCCATGGACGTGCTGCTGTCGGGCCGCGTCTTCACCGGGGCCGAGGCGTACGAGATGGGCCTGGTCAACCGCGTCCTGCCCGCGGCCGATCTGCTGACCGGGGCGCAGGAGTACGCGCGCGAGCTCGCCGTCCACAGCTCGCCCGCCTCGATGGCCGTCATCAAACGCCAGGTGTGGAACGACTGGGACGTCACGCTGGAGGCCTCCGCCAAGACCGCCGTGCAGGAGATGCTCGCCTCCTTCGGCCGCCCCGACTTCGCCGAGGGCGTGGCCAGCTTCCTCGAACGCCGCGACCCCGACTTCCCGCCCCTCTAGCCGCGCTTCCGGAGGGCCGGCATCGCGTGGAGGGCCAGGCCGCTGACCGGGGACGACGCCGGATCCGGCAACGACCGTCGAACGCTGGCATATCCGTTTCGCTATCGACTCATGATCCATATCGCTATTGGACATCCGGCGGCGATCTCTGCTCTGCTCTCCGCTATGAGATTTCCCCTCCGGAGCGCCACGGCGGTGGTGACCGCGGCCACCCTGCTCGCCTCCGCCGCCCCGGCACACGCGTCCACCGCCCTGGAGCGCAAGCTGCGGGAGCTCGAGAAGTCCTACAACGGGCGCATCGGCGCGGCCGCCATCGACCTCGCCACCGGCAAGACGATCGGATATCGGGCGAACGAGCGATTCCCGTTCAACTCCATGTTCAAGGCGTACGCGTGCGCCGCCGTCCTGCGAAAGGCCCGCGACACCGACCCCGGCCTCCTCGACCGCGTACAGCGTTGGAAGCCTGACGAGGTGCTGGAGAACTCCCCCGAGACCCGCGAATACACCGACACCGGCATGACTCCGGCCCAGTTCTGCCGCGCGGCCGTCACCAAGAGCGACGGCTTCGCCGGGAACATGCTGCTGAAGCAGATCGGCGGTCCGGCCGGGCTGACCACGTACTTCCGCTCCCTCGGAGACCGGGCCAGCCGCCTCGACCGCGCCGAGCCGTACCTCACCGAATGGAAGCCCGGCGAGGTACGCGACACCAGCACCCCCGCGGCCGCCGCCACCAGCCTGTCCAAGATCACCGCGGGCAACGCCCTCCACCCCGAGGACAGAAAGCGGCTGATCGGCTGGCTGCGCGCCTCCGTCACCGGAGCCGAGCGCATCCGCGCCGGACTCCCCAAGGACTGGACGATCGGCGACAAGACGGGGACCGGCGGCGCGAGCAACTACGGCACGGCCAACGACATCGCGATCGCCTGGCCGCCCCAGTCGAAGGCGCCGATCATCATCTCCATCTTCACCAACCGCAACACCAACGGCGTGGCCCCCGACCAGAAGGTAATAGCCACCACCGCCACCGAACTGGCCAAGGCCCTGGGCCACCTCTAACGGTCGTCGGCCCCCGGTTCAGGCTGAAGGCACCCACACGAAGCCGTCCGGATCGGTGAAGGGCTCGGCGTCACTGCCGATGACCAGCCGATGCGACCCGCTCCCCTCGGGCGAAACCCCGGAGACCTTGGCCAGAGCCTTGCGCGCGTAGAGCGACAGCGAGATGGGGCTGGACGGCGGCGAGAACTCGACGTACTTCCGCCCGTAGCTCTTCGTCACCTCGAATCCGTGCTCGACGTAGAACCGCTTGCTCGCGGCCACGTCCTGCGCGCCCAGTTGCAGCACCACATTGTCGATCTTCCGTGTCGCCGGGCCGGTGTCCTTCTTCGACGAGCTCGCGATCGTCCAGATCGCGCCGTCCGGCGCCTGCAGGACGCCGCCGTAGCCCCACAGAGACTTCGCGACCGCCTTCAGGGGCTTGGCACCGGCCTCGACAGCGGTGCCGAAGAGGCTGTCGACGGTGGAAGGCTGGGCGACGACGAGCGACATGGAGAATCCGCGGAAACCCGACGTGGGCGCGTCCGAGGATTGCACACGCAGCCGCTCGTCAAGGCCGAAGGCGGCGGCGTAGAAGCGCTCGGCGTCCGCGGGGTTGGGCACCTCTAGGGTGACGAATTCCAGGTAGGCCATGGTGCCCACGCTAGGTGCGCCGTAATGGGCCCGCTTCTCGAATCCTGCTCGATACGCCCAACCCTTCATCACGAACGCCTTTCCGCAGCCCCGAACCACCGCTGAATCTTGTCGACACGCACCAGGTACACCTGGCAAGTGGCGATGTTCAACGCTGCGAACAAGGTCGTCACGCCGCCCCGCACGACTCAGACCTTGATGACGGTGACGCGTACACCGCACAACGCGGCGATGTCCTCAGGATCGGAGGTGAGGACCGTGACGGGTCCCGGGGCAGCGAGGGCGGTGGCGCTGAGCATGGCATCGATGGCGAACTTGTGCCCGTGCAGGCCGGCGTCGGACAAGAGCGCGGCGGCGTGGCGGGCGATGGTTTCGGTGATCGGCTCGATGACCAGGCGGGACAGCGTCCACTCGAGAGCCGGCCGGTTGACACGAGGATGGACCACCTCGACCAGGGTGGCGGCAGAGGTGATGACGCGGAGGTCGTCGGCTCGGGCAAGAGCGAGCCATGAAGTGACCGTTCGGTCACGCAGAACCGCCTTGGCCAGTCCCTCGCTGTCCAGGACAAGGGTGCCGCTGGGAACCGCAGGGGAACGGGTCACGCGGCCGTCCCACCGGTGTCCGGTCCTCGCCGGGCCTGGTGAAGCTGATCGCGCAACGCTTGGACCTCCTCATCGGTGATGGGGCCATGCTCGGCCTCCGCGACCTGGATGAGTTCGTTGAGGTTGTCTCGCTCGATCTGGCGGGCCACGGCAGCAGCGACGTAGGCGGACAGACCGGAAGGGCCACTCCGGGCTCGGGCGGCCTCGGCGATGTCACGCGGCATCGTGATCGAGTACTTGCCAGTAGGCTCGCTCATGCTCTCTATCCTACCGCTCATCCTCCCGCCGCGTTCCGCCCCTTCCCAACGGCGGTGCGTGGGCGCCTCGGGCATCCACGCCGCCCCACTTCGAGATGTCCGCAACCCGCCGGGCTCCTGAACTCGACCACGCCTGAAGCGAGGGCCTACTCCCTCACTGGACCATCCTGGGACACGCCTCTGGGCGTCAGCCCTTGGAAAGAACGCCCGAGCGGAAGGACCTTGACCAGGGCGGGCTCCAGCTGTTCGGCCACTGGAGGCGCGCGGGGGCGTGGCGACCATCATGCCTGTGAGCAGCAGAAAGCCCCCTCCCAAGATTGGAAGGGGGCTTCTGGGTCGCTCCCGCGATAGGACTCGAACCTATAACCTGCCGGTTAACAGCCGGCTGCTCTGCCGGTTGAGCTACACGGGATCGAACTTCGCGCTGGTCGGTGGGGGCTGTTGGGCCCTCCGTTCGGCGCATGAATAGATTAGCGCACTCCGGGAGTGCGTGTCGCATCGATAGCGGGGTAGGCCGGGAGACAGCGGAGGTGCAAGATGCGTTATCGGATGACATTCGCGATTGGCCTGGCCGTCGGCTATGTGCTGGGCAGTCGTGCCGGTCGTGAGCGTTACGAGCAGATCAAGCGGGCCGCCCAGCGAGTGGCCGACAGTCCCACGGTTCAAGAGGCCGCGGGGCTGGTCGGGGCCCAGGTTTCCAAGGTGGCCTCGGTCACCAAGGCCAAGGTGAGCGATCGGGTTCCGTTCCTGTCGCGGTACAACCACCACGACACCGGCACCGGCTGGCCCGATGAGGAACGCAAGCCGGAAGAGACCGGGATCCCGTACTGAGTGACGCTCCGGTGGTCTGGCGCGGGCTGACATCGCCTGGGCCACCGTTGACGCGCGCCGCCTGTTAGACGCCCATGCTGCGCCGTACACCCTCAAGGGCTTGTTCGGCCTGGGCGCGCACGCCCGGGTCGTTGGGGTCGATGCCCTCGTCGAACACGAGCGTCCATTCCTTGACCTCGCCGCCCGGCGGGCGGCGGGCGACCAGGCGGACTCCGCCGCGGCCCGGCAGTTGCACGTGCTTGTTGACCACGATGGTGGAGTTCACCCGCTCGCGGACCGTCTCGGGCAGGCGGCGGGGCTCACGCACCGGCGCCTGGTGACGCTCGCCGCCGGTGGTGGCGACGTTCAGCACGCCGTCCTCGCTCCACGCCGCCCGGTCGATCGTCTCGTACGGCACGCGCACCCCGTCAGGCAGGAACAACGCCCGATCGGTGGCCACCACGTACCCGTCGCCCGAGGGGGCGAAGGCGAGCACGCGCTCCCCCGGCTCGGTGGCCAGGGATTTGCGGACGTCGGCGGGCAGACGACTCAGGATGCTCATTCCTCCACGCTATCGGCCAGCAGGTCGAGGGTGAGCGCCGCACTCCAGGAGAAGTCCCTGCACCCGCGCCCGCTGCCGTCGAACGGGTCGAAGCACTCGCGGAACCCGGCCTGCCTGACCAGCCGGAGGGTGCCGGTGGTGAGCTGGCGGGAGAGCTGGCCGAGGGAGTGGACGGCGGCGGCGCGGCGCAGCAGCCAGTTGGTGTTGACCCAGGACGGGCCGCGCCAGTAGCGGGTGCGGTCGAACTGTGCGGCCCTGATCTCGCAGCTCGGCACGGGGTAGCCGGTGGCGCCCATGAACCTGGCCGACTCCAGCACGTCGATCAGCGCGCGCACGTGCCCGTCGGGCAGGCCGGGGTCGAGCAGGGGGCCGAACGCGCCGATGGTGCTGACCCGGATGAGGCGGTCGGTGCGCAGGTCGCGGGCGTAGAAGCAGCCGTCCCAGAGGCGGTCGAGCAGCGCCTGCCTGATGCGTTCGGCCTGTTCGCGGTGGGGGGCGGGGTCGGCTCCGGCGACCCGGGCGAGTTCGGCGAGAGCGTGGCAGGAGGCCAGCCAGATGCCGTTGAAGAACGGGTCCTCGACGGCGAAGGGGTGTTCGTCGCGCAGGTACTCGGGGCGGTATCCGGCGTTGCGGTAACGCAGGGCGAGCCAGACGTAGCGGTCGTGGTCGCTGTCGGGGTGGCGTTCGTCGAGTTCGACGTTGCGGTAGCCGTACCGGATCTCGGGGAGGGCGGCGAGCGGCTCGTCCCAGGACGGGCTGTCGTCCATGCCGGACTCCCACGGATGGATGATCGCGGCGAGTCCGGAGCCGCCGAGGTCGCGGGCGGAGGCGAGGTAGGCGTGCTGGGCGGCGAGCTTGGGATACAGGTGGCGCGCGAAGGCGGCGTCGCCGCCGTGCCGCCAGATCCACCAGGTGGCGAGCGCGTGCAGGGGCGGCGCGGTGAGGCCGGAGGTGAGCACGCCGCCGGGCGCGGCGGCGTGGTCCTGGGAGCGCCAGACGGATGGGCCGGGGAAGTACGCCTCGGGGGTGTGGAAGACGATGTGCGGCACCATGCCGGTGGACCACTGCCCGGCGAGTAGTCCGGCGAGCTCGGCGTGGGCGCGCTGGGGTCGGTGGCGGGCGAGTCCGATGGCGACGAAGGCGGAGTCCCAGCTCCACTGGTGCGGGTAGAGGCCGGGCGCGGGCACGGTCGCGGTCCCCGTCCAGTTCGCCTCGAGCACGGACATGGCCTCGCGCCCGAGCGCGGCATCATCGACCGCGGGCCGCGCTTCCATCAACCCACTATGCGCGCCCCACGTCAAAACCCAAACCCCCAAAAACCTGATGATCTCCTACGGCTTTCGCCAACCCCCCGCCCCGCCGCCCCCGGCGGGCCTCCGTCGAGCGCCGCGAGTGAGGGCTCACGGGGCCGCGCGCCGTAACGACTACGCTCTTGACCGAACAACGCCTGCCCCCAGAACTGCCCGGCCGAGCCGCCCGCCGTAGAGCGCGCCCTCCCCCTTGGCCCGCCCGAGTGAGATAAGGCGCAACTCCCGTGGCCAAACGGTGGAGAGTGACGTACGCCACCAAACCGGCCTCAGTCGGTGAGCACCTTCTTCACCAGCAGGACGCCGAGTCCGACGGCGCCGATGATCAGGGCCCACTTGATCAGCGTGAACACGAGGCCCACGAGCGGGCCGAGCAGAATGAAGGCCGCGACGAGGGCGGCGATGATCAGAAGAATTCGTCCCATGTCATCGAAGGTATGCGCGGATTCAAGCCAAATGCAGGCGTCACAGGGTTGAATCAGGGTCAAGTCAGGGATCCCCCTACCTGGCCTGAACGGGGAGTGTGATGAGCCTGGGTCTGCCCATGAGCCGAGAAGGCGCCGACTATGAGCTCCGAGCACGCGCGGAGGAACGCGACCGCATCTCGGGCGACCTTCTCGACCTGGATGCCCACAACACCTACCAGCTGCTCAAGGGCGCCACCCTGCGGGGCGCCACGGCGAGCAGGTGGGCCGCCGCGCAGGCGTCGGTGGCCGCGATGTGGGCGTTGTACGACCTCTACCGCGCCGTGCTCAGGCAGGCGGAAGAGGTACGGGCCCGCCGCGGCAAACCGGGCACCGCGGAACTGGCCGAGATCACCGCGCTGCTGACCGGCCCCTCCGTCGTGCTCAAGGCCGCGGCCAAGCCCGTGGAGCAGCGCACGCTGGGCGAGGCGGAGCCAGACGAGCTGCTCACCCTCGACCAGACGGTGGCCAGGATGGACGCGGCGTTCGGCGAGATCGCCAAGACGCTGCAGGACGTCGACGCGGTCTGGAACCCCGCCCTGCCGCGCATCGAGCGGGCCGAGGCGAGCGCGCAGGCGCTCGCGACGCTGACCGCCGAGGTGGGCGAACGCCTGGACCTCAGCGCGGTCGAGTCCGACCTCGCGCGCGTGCGCGCGCAGGTCGTCGAGGACCCCATCGGCTGCGCCCCGCCCGGCCCCGAGCTGGACCGCCTGACCAAGCTCCTCGACGCGAGCCGCGCCGACCTGGAGCGCGCCGTGCGCGCCAAGCGCGACTACACAGCTCGCCGCGACCGGCTGCTGGCCGCCATCGACACGGTACGGCAGGCCGAGGCGGAGGCCAGGATGGCCCACGGCCAGGTCGTCGTCAAGATCGTCCTCCCGCCGTCCGCGGTGCCCAGGAACCGCCTGCAGGACCTCCTCGCCCACCTCGCCGGCCTCGACGCCGCGACCGAGGGCTGGCTCACCAGAGCGGCCCGCCTCGACGCGCTGGAGAAGGCCGCCGCCGAGGCCGCCGACAAGGCGCGGGCCGGCACGCGGGCGCTGTTCGGCCTCATCGGCCGCCGCGACGAGCTGCGCGGCAGGCTCACCGCCACCCAGGCCAAGGCCGCCAGGGTCGGCCTGGCCGAGAACACCGAGTTCACCCGTCTGTACGAGCGGGCGCGCCAGATCCTCTGGAGCGCCCCCTGCGACCTGAGGCAGGCGTCCACCGCCGTCGACCTCTACCAGAACGCCATCCATGGAGGCAGCCGATGATCAAGTGTGCCCAGCCGGGCTGCCCGGGCACCATCGAAGAGGGCTACTGCGACACCTGCGGCCACGCGGCCGCCACCCCACCCGCCGCGCAGAGCGCCTCCCCGGCCACCGGTCCACTGAGCACGCCCATGAGCACGCCGGTCAGCGGCCCGGTGAGCCGCTCGACCGGCGGCCGGCTGGCCGACGCGCTGGAGGACCTGCCGCCGGTGCCCGTCGTCAACCCCGACGACGTGGTGCTCAAGGACCCGCAGGTGGCCGAGGAGAAGCGATTCTGCACCTCGTGCGCCCAGCCGGTGGGCCGGGGCAGGGACGGGCAGCCCGGCCGCGCCGACGGGTTCTGCCCGAACTGCCGCACCCGCTTCTCCTTCAGCCCCAAGCTGGTCGAGGGCGACCTGGTCGGCGGCCAGTACCAGGTGCGCGGCGCGATGGCGCACGGCGGCCTCGGCTGGATCTACCTGGCCACCGACGAGAACCTCGACGGCAAGCCGGTCGTGCTCAAGGGCCTGCTCAACACCAACGACCCCGAGGCCCTCGCGGCGGCCGAGGCCGAACGGCGCTTCCTCACCTCCGTCGACCACCCGAACATCGTCGACATCATCAACTTCCAGCACCACGACGGCCTCAGCTACATCGTCATGGAGTTCGTCGGCGGCCAGTCGCTGCACCAGCTGCGCCGCCAGGGCCTGCTCCCGATGCGCGACGCGCTCAAGTACGGCAGGGAGATCCTGCGCGCCTTCGGCTACCTGCACGAGCAGGGCCTGGTCTACTGCGACCTCAAGCCGGCCAACGCCATCCGCGTCGGCAAGCGGCTCAAGCTCATCGACCTGGGCGCGGTCCAGCGGCTCGGCTCGCCGCCCGGCACGTCGTGGGTGACGGTCGGCTACCACGCGCCCGAGCTGGACACCCAGCCCGCCTCCGTGGTCTCCGACCTCTACACCGTGGCCAGGACGCTGGCGGTGCTGGCCGTGCCGAACTTCAGCCCCGCGCGCGGGCGCAAGGAGAACCCGCTGCCGGCCGACTGCGGGCACGAGTCGTTCACCCGGCTGCTGCGCCGGGCGACCGCTCCCGAGCCGCTCGCCCGCTTCCAGAGCGCGGCGGAGATGGAGGAGCAGCTCACCGGCGTGCTGCGGGAGATCAGCGCGGCCGCGGAGGGCGTGCCGTTCCCGCAGGTGTCCGGGCTTTTCGGCCCGGAACGGCTGGCGGCGGGCGCGGCCCTGTCCCCCGATCCGGCCCGCGTCTTCGCCGAGCTGGATCCGCTGGAGGCCGCGGCGGCGATGCCGGTGCCGCTGGCCGACCCGGCCGACCCCGCGGCCGGCGCGCTGGCGGGACTCGCCGGCCGCTTCCCGCAGCAGCTGCTCGCCCAGGTGGAGGCGATGCCGCAGACGCCCGAGACCATGCTGACCCGGATCAGGCTGCTGGCCGAGACCGGCGGGCCCGAGGCCGGGCAGGCACTCGCCGACGCCGCCGGCACGCTGGGCGGCGACTGGCGGCTGACCTGGTATCGGGGCGTCCACGCGCTGGCCACCGGCCACGCCGACGCGGCCGCCGGGCTCTTCGACGAGACCTTCACCATGCTGCCCGGCGAGCTCGCGCCCAAGCTGGCCTACGCCCTGGCCCTGGAGGCCGCGGGCAAGGACGCCGGACGCTGGTACGAGACCGTCTGGCGTACCGACCGCTCCTACGTCAGCGCCGCCTTCGGCCTGGCCAGACGGTATCTGGCCGCGGGTGACACCGCCTCGGCGGTACGCGTGCTCGACCAGGTCCCGGCCAGCTCCAGCCACCGGGTGGCCGCCCAGCTCGCCTGCGTGGCCGTCAGCGCCCGCACCCAGGTGGGCGACCCGCGCGAGATCGCCGGCGCCGCCGACCGCCTCGACGCGCTGACCGACCTCGACCAGAGCCGCCGCGACGGCATCCTGGCGGAGGTCCTGACCTCGGCGCTCGGCTGGCTCGCGAGCTCGGGCCCGCCGTCCGGCCTGACGATCGCCGGCGGGGCGTTCACCGACGAGAGCGTGCGCGGCCAGCTGGAGGGCATCTACCGCCGCCTGGCCCACGCCGCGACCTCCCGCCGCGACCGCCACGCCCTGGTCGACCGGGCCAACGCCGTCCGGGTGAGGACGTGGGTATGACCTGTCCCCTCTGCGCGGCGTCGGTGCTGCCGTCGGACTCCTTCTGCGAGGCCTGCGGCCACCCGCTCAACGCCCCCACGTGTACGGCGTGCGGCACCCCCACCGTGGACCCCGAGGGCTACTGCGAACGCTGCGGCCTGCGCCAGCCCTCCGCCCGCGACCACGAGGAGGCGGCTCTGGAGACGGGCGCCGCCGGGGTGACCGACAAGGGGCTGCGCCGTATCCGCAACGAGGACGCGATGGCGCTGCTGGAGGCGGGTGGCACGACCGTGGCGGTGGTGTGCGACGGCGTCGCCTCCTCGCCCAGGGCCGACGAGGCTTCGGCTGCGGCCGTCCAGACCGCCTCGGCCGCGCTCGCGGGTGGCGCCTCCTCGGAGGAGGCGTTCAAGCTGGCCTTCCGCGCCGTCGCCGATCTGGCCGACGACCCGGTCAACCCGCCGGCCTGCACCTATGTCTCGGCCGTGGTGGGCGGCGGGCGGATCACGCTGGCCTGGGCCGGCGACAGCCGTGCGTACTGGCTGCCGGGCTGGACCCAGCTGACCGTGGACGACGCCGCGCCCACCGGCGAGATCACCGCCTGGCTCGGCGCCGACGCCGGGCCGGTCGAACCGCATGTGCGGACCTTCGCGCCCAGCGAGCCGGGCCTTCTGTGCGTGTGCACGGACGGCCTGTCCGGTTACCTCGGCGACGGTGTGCCCGACGCGGGCGAGCCCCAGGCGCTCGCGCGCGACCTGCTCAAGCACGCGCTCGACGCGGGCGGGCGGGACAACGTGACCGTCGTTCTGATCCCCGTGAATCCCCTAGGAGGCACTGATGGCTGACTTCAGGCTGAATATCGACCAGAACAAGTTCCTGCCGACCGACGGCCGCGAGGTGCACGCCGTCCTGACCATTGAGTCCTCCGGGACCGTCACCAAGGACACGGGGCCCGCGGAGGCCGCGGAGATCATCATCATCGACGTGTCCGGCTCCATGAGCGGGAGCAAGATCAGGGATGCCAGGGAGGCCGCTTCCGCGGCGGTGCAGGCGCTGCGCGACGGCGTGCACTTCGCGGTGATCGCCGGCAACCACGAGGCCGCGGTGATCTATCCGCAGAGCGGCAGGCTGGTCCCGGCGCACGGCGCGTCGCGCAAGGAGGCGCTGGGCGCGATCAGGCGGCTGGGCGCCGGTGGCGGCACCGAGATCGGCCGGTGGCTCCAGCTGGCCGAGAACCTGTTCCGCTACCACCCGAACGCCATCAAGCACGCGATCCTGATGACCGACGGGCAGAACAACCAGAGCGCCGACGTCTTCGCCAGGGCGCTGCAGTCCTGCGAGGGCAGGTTCGTCTGCGACAGCCTCGGCATCGGCGAGGACTGGGTCCCGGCCGAGCTGCGCAAGGTGGCCGAGGCGCTGCTGGGCACCTCCGCCTTCGTCAGGAACCAGGGCGACCTGGCCGCGTTCTTCCGCGACCTGACCCAGCAGTCGATGGGCAAGACCGTGGCCGAGCTGGCACTGCGTCTGTGGGCGCCGCAGAACTCGCGGATCAAGTTCGTCAAGCAGGTCAACCCCACCCTGGTGGAGCTCACCGGCAAGCGCACCGACGTGAACCCGCTGACCGGCGACTACCCGACCGGCTCCTGGGGCGCCGAGGAGCGCGTCTACCACCTGTGCGTCGAGCTCGACCAGCCCGGCCAGATCGGCAACGAGATCAGGGCCGGCTGGGTGAAGCTCGTCCTGCCGGACACGCAGGAGGTCTTCGCCAGCGGCAACGTGCTGGCCCAGTGGACCGACGACCTCGCCCTGTCCACCCAGCTCAACCCGAAGGTCGCCCACTACAGCGGCCAGGCCGAGATGGCCGCGCTGATCCAGGAGGGACTCAGCGCCCGCGACGCCGGTGACCTGGACACCGCCACCGCCCGCCTGGCCAGGGCCAGGAAGATCGCGGTCGAGTCCGGCCACGGCGACACCGCGAAGCTGCTGGACAAGGTGGTCGAGTTCGACTCCTCCGGCACCGCCAGGCTGCGCCGCCAGGTCGACAAGGCCGACATGATCGAGCTCGACACGGGCTCGGTGCGCACCAGCAAGCTGAGGAAGGAGGAGGGCTGATGGCCACCTGCCCGAACGGGCACCCGTCGGGCGCCGACGACTACTGCGACGTCTGCGGCACCCAGATGTCCGTCGGGAGGGTCGCGGCCTCCCTCCCCACCCAGGTCGCCGCGGCCCAGCCCGCGGGCGGCGAGCTGTGCCCGGTGTGCCAGGCGCCGCGGGCCGGGCAGTTCTGCGAGGTCTGCGGCCACGACTTCAACGGCCCCGCCGGCGCGCAGGGCCAACCCGTCCTGACCTCTCCCGGCCCCGGCGCGCCCGCGTCCCCGCCGACGCGCTGGGAGGCGATCGCCGGCGCCGACCGGGCCTACTTCAACGAGATCATCGCCGAAGGCGGTCCCGACGCGGCCGCCATGGCGTTCCCGCCGTACTGCCCGGAACGCTCGTTCGCGATGGCCGGCCAGCACGTGCGGATCGGCCGGCACCGGTCCTCGGGCGGCAACGACCCTGAGATCGACCTCAGCGGCCCCCCACAGGACCCGGGCGTCTCCCACCTGCACGCCGTCCTCCTGCTCAGGGACGACGGCGGCTGGGACCTCGTCGACCCCGGCTCCGCCAACGGCACCCGCGTCAACGGCAAGCTGCTCAAGCTCAACGTGCCGGTGCCGGTGAAGCCGGGCGACCGCATCCACGTGGGCGCGTGGACCGTCATCACCATCCGCGAGAACACGCCATGACGATCGTCCAGCCCACCACCTCGCCGCCGCCCGCGCAGTCCCAGACCGCGGTCCCGGCGCCGGTGGTCACGCAGCACGCCGTCTCACGCCACAGCGTGCCCGGCCGCGTCCGCACCCTCACCGGCGCGGTGCTGATCGCGCTCGCGATGCTGTCGGCGCTGCTCGCCTTCGGCAGCGGCAGCGCCCGCGAGGGCCTGCGGGTGATCGGCCACGACTCCGGCCCGCAGGTCGTCGCCACCGCCGGCCTCTACCTCGGGCTGAGCGACATGGACGCGCAGGTCGCCGACGTGCTGCTCATGGGCAGCGAGTACGGCGAGCGCCGCACCACCGCCATGACCCAGTACGAGAAGCGCCGCACCGAGGCCAACCAGGCGCTGCTGGACGCGTTCGAGCTGGCCGACGGCGACCCGGCGGAGCGGCTCACCATCCAGTCCGTCCTGGACGGCCTGGGCCGCTACGAGCGGCTGGCCGGCGAGGCCCTGCTGCTGAACACCCAGTCGGACCACCGCGCGGGCGAGACCCCGGAGGCGGTGCTGCGCGTCTACCGGCAGGCCACCGACCTGATGCGGCTGGAGCTGCTGCCGAAGGCGTACAACCTGACGCTGGAGAGCGGCACGATCGTGCGCCGCACCCACGACGAGGAGACCGCGGCCGTCCGGCTGCTCATGCTCGGGCTGATCGCCGCGCTGGTCGCGGCCGGCGGCCTCTTCGTGGCCCTGCAGCTCTATCTGGCCCGAGCCTTCCGCAGGCGGCTGGCGCCCGCGCTGCTCGTCGCGACCGGGCTGACCGTCATCGCCGGGCTGGTCGGGGTGGCCGTGCTGGGACAGGTGCTGCAGTCGATCGCATCTGCCAAGCGCGACGGCTTCGACTCGGTGCTGACCACCGCCCGCGCCCGCGCCATCGGCAACAGCCTCCACGCCGACCAGGCACGCTACCTGCTCGACCCGGCCAGGGCCGACACCTACGAACACGCCTTCCTCGACAAGTCCCAGTCGCTCGTCTACGCCGACGGCGGCAACGTCGAGGCCTATCACGCCACCCTGGCCAAGAACGGGCGGATCAGCCTGGGCCTGCTGGCCCCGGTCCGGGCCAACATCGCCGGCAACTTCGCCGCCTACCGGCGCTTCCAGGAGGCCGACGGGCGGATGCGCGCGCTGGCGACCTCGGGGGCCAAGCCGCAGGCCGTCTCGGCCAAGCTCGACGAGCTGGCCAAGAGCTTCACCGCGTTCGACAGGGAACTGGTGACGGTGGGCGAACGCTACGAGGCGACGTTCACCAAGACCGTCGCCGCCGGTGACGGGGCGCTGGACGGCCTGTGGCGGCTGGCGCCGTGGGCGCTCGGCGCGGCCGCTGTCCTGATCGCCGCCGGCGTGTGGCCCCGGCTGAGGGAGTACCGATGAGGCGGCTGCGGATCGCGGCGCTGGCCGTACTGGCGCTCGTGACCGCGTCGTCCTGCGGGACCGGCGGGGTCGAGAGCGTGATGGGCAAGGACACGATCAGGATCGGCGTCCGTACCGACCTGCCGGGGATCGGCGTGCGCACGGCGGACGGCGGGTTCGCGGGCTTCGACGTGGACGTGGCCCGCTACCTCGCCAACAAGCTCGGGGCGCGGCCGGAGTTCGTGCCGGTGCTGGCCGCCGACCGGGAGAAGGTGCTCGCCGACGACCGGGCCGATCTGGTGCTGGCCACGTTCTCCATCACCCAGGAACGCAAGTCCCGGGTGTTGTTCGCCGGTCCTTACCACCTGTCGTACCAGGACATCCTGGTACGGCCCGACGAGAATGACATCAAGAACGTCCGGGACCTGGCGGGCCGGCGGATCTGCGAGGTGCAGGGCGCCAACGCCGGTCAGCGGGTGGTCGAGGAGCGCAAGGTGGCCGCCCAGCTCGTCCCGGTGCCCGACTACGGCACCTGCCTGGAGCACCTGAAGTCCGAGCAGGTGGACGCCATCACCACCAACGACATCATCCTCGCTGGCCTGGCCGCGAAGGACGGCTCCGGCCTGCGGCTGCTCAACGCGCGCTTCAACGAGCAGCGGACCGGCGTGGGCCTGCGGGTGGGCGACGTGGAGGGCTGCGAGGCGGTCAACCGCGCGATCACCGACATGTACCAGGACGGCACGGCCAAGTCGCTGCTCAAGAAGTGGTTCGGCACGACCGGGCTGGACTTCTCGACGGTCGCGGTGCCGCAGTTCGAGGGCTGCTCTTAGGACACGGACGCGCGGGCCCGGCGGCGTCCGGGCCCGCGTGCGTCGGTGAACTCAGTCCAGGTAGTCCCGCAGCATCTGCGCACGAGTGGGGTGGCGCAGCTTGGCCAGGGTCTTGGACTCGATCTGCCGGATGCGCTCGCGGGTGACGCCGAACTCGCGTCCGACCTCCTCCAGCGTGCGCGGATGACCGTCGGCGAGGCCGAAGCGCAGCTGGATGATGCGCTGCTCGCGGTCCGACAAGGTCGCCAGGATGTCGTCGAGCTGGTCCTGGAGCATGATGAAGGCGGCGGCTTCCATGGGGACCACCGCGTCGGCGTCCTCGATGAAGTCGCCCAGGTCGGAATCTTCCTCACCGATCGGCGACTGCAGCGAGACCGGCTCCTGGGCGATGCGCTGGATCTCCACCACGCGATCGACCGGCAGGTCCATTTCCTTGGCGATCTCTTCGGGGATGGGCTCACGCCCGAGGTCCTGGTGGAGCTGACGCTGCACCCGGACGAGTTTGTTGATCGTCTCCACCATGTGCACCGGAATGCGAATGGTGCGCGCCTGGTCGGCAATCGCCCGAGTGATCGCCTGCCGGATCCACCAGGTGGCGTACGTGGAGAACTTGTAGCCCTTGGTGTAGTCGAACTTCTCGACCGCGCGGATGAGGCCGAGATTGCCTTCCTGGATCAGGTCCAGGAAGAGCATTCCGCGGCCCACATAGCGTTTGGCTATCGACACCACGAGTCGCAGGTTGGCCTCGATGAGGCGTTGTTTGGCCCGGGTTCCCTGCCAGACGAGCTCGCGCAGTTCGGGGAAGGCCAGGCGGGAGACCCCGTTGCCCAGCTTGTCCTCGGCGAACAGGCCGGCCTCTATCGACTTGGCGAGTTCCACCTCCTCCTCAGCGGTCAGCAGCGGCACGCGGCCGATCTCGCGCAGGTAGATGCGGACAAGATCGCTGGTCGGCGCGCGTTTGCCTACGTCTTCCTCGTCGGCGCGAGTGGTCTCTTCGTCGCCCTGAGGCTCGAGGACCTCCACGCCGTTCTCGGCGAGCATGCGCACGACGCGTTCCAGCGCGTCGGACGGCAGCTCGGATCGGTCGAGCGCGGCGGCGACGTCATCGACGGTTACGCTGCCGCGCTCCCTTCCCTTCGCGACGAGGTCCGCCACCTGATCGACCGATGGCGCTCCTGCTGGCAGTACCGATGCACCCACGGGACACAGTCTGCAGTATTGGTTCCATAAAATGGCAGACCCATTTTTGTCACAGAAGGTAAGGCCGGGGGTCTTACCAAATTGAGATCGGTTTAAGGTTTAGCCCGACTTTGATCAGGAAAGTAAAGTCAATTGCGCGATCTGGTTGGGCGCGCCCGGCAACTGCGCGGAGCCGGGCGCACGGCTTTCCCTGCCTGAGGCGTCGGGAATCAATCCACTGAATTCACCGGAAATCCCCGATGTGGTCGCGGGCCCAATCGGCGTACGTGCGTCCGGGACGGCCCAGCACCTGCTCCAGATCGGGCCACGGACGCTCCAGCGCCGACCAGTCCTGATCGGAGTAGCCGTCCTCGCCGGAGGCCGCGCCGCCGTCGTAGTCGGCGAAGCCGAGCATGAGATCGGCCGACGCGGCGGCGAACCCGCCCTGCGCCTTGAGCAGCTCCCTGGCCCGCTCGCGCGAGACCTCCTCATACCGAACCGGCTCGCCCAGCGCCTCCCCGATGGCGGCGACCTGCTCGCGCACCGTCCACGAGGCCGGCCCGGTGATCGTGTACGCCCGGCCGTGGTGCCCGTCCTCCAGCAGCGCCCGGACGGCGACGGCGGCGATGTCGGCCTCGTGGACGAGGTTCATCGGCTCGTCGGCGAACGGATAGCGCACCACCCGCTCGGCCCGCACCGACGGCGCCCAGAGCTGCAGCATGTTCGCCATGAACCCGCCGGGCCGCACGTGCGTCCACTCCAGGCCGGACTTCTCCACGACCGTCTCGACCGGGTTGTGATGCAGCCCCACGCTCACCGAGGCGGCCGACAGGTCGACGATCCGCCGCACGCCCGCCTCCTTGGCCAGCGCCACCACCTCCTCGGCTGTCTCCTCGACCGGGAACAGATACAGCGCCCCGACCCCCTCCAGCGCCGTCTCCAGCGTCCCGGGCCGCTCCAGGTCGGCCCCGGCCACCTCGACCCCGTCCGGCAGCCCGTGCGCCGCCTCGGGCCTGCGCGTCGTCGCCCTTACCCGCACGCCCGCTTCCACGAGCTGCTTCACCACGTTGCGGCCCACGAATCCCGTGGCGCCTGTCACCAGAACCGTCATGTCACCCACGCTAGTGCCCATTCCGGTCACTTTCCGTCCGCAATATCCTGCCGGTTATGGCGAACACGAGCGGCCGGATGCTGCGCCTGCTGTCCCTCCTGCAGACACACCGCCACTGGCCCGGCACCGACCTCGCCGCCCGCCTCGGCGTCAGCGAGCGCACCCTGCGCCGCGACATCGACCGCCTGCGCGAGCTCGGCTACCCCGTCGACGCCGCCCGCGGCGTCGACGGCGGCTACCAACTCCGATCCGGTACGGCCATGCCGCCCCTCCTCCTGGACGACGACGAGGCGGTGGCCATCGCGGTCGGCCTCCAGGCGGCGGCGGACGGGGCGGTGGCGGGCGCGGAGGAGACGTCCGTCCAGGCCCTCGCCAAGATCGTCCAGGTCATGCCGCCCAGGCTGCGGCACCGGGTCGACGCGCTGGCCCGCTATACGGTCCGCCCGTTCACGTCGACGGGCCCCCGGACCGACCCCGCCACCCTCACCACCCTCGCCCAGTCCTGCCGCGACACCGAACGCCTCCACCTCACCTACCGCCCTGGTCCGGCATCCCGTCCAGGAGGCCCGATGTCCTCTTCGGGAGGCCCGGTATCCCCTTCGGCAGGCCCGGCATCCCCTTCGGGAAGTCCCGCGTCCCTTTCGGGAAGTCCCGCGTCCCCTTCGGGAAGTCCCGCGTCCCCTTCGGGAAGTCCGGCATCCCCCTCGGCAAGTCCCGCGTCCTCTTCGGGAAGTCCGGCGTCCTCTTCGGGGAGTCCGGCGTCTTGTTCGGGGCCCGCTGGTGGGGACAGGCGGCATGTGGAGCCGCATCGGCTCGTGTCCGTGCGGCGTAAGTGGTATTTGCTGGCCTGGGACCTCGACCGGCACGACTGGCGGACCTTCCGGGTGGACCGGATGGAGGCCCCGGCAACCACCGGCGTCCCGTTCCGGCCGCGAGAGGTGCCGGGTGGCGATCCGGCCGCGTTCGTGCGCGACCGCTTCACCTCGCAGCCCGCCGCCTGGGAGATCGTGGTGATCGTCCACACCTCCCTGGAACACGCCCAGCGCGTGGTCGCGGCCACGGGCGGCATCGTGGAACCCGTCGACGACGCGACCTGCCGCCTCGTGATGCACGTGGACGAGTTCGACTGGCCGGTGCTCATCCTGACCGCGCTGGCCGCCGACTTCGAGGTGGTGAAGCCACCCGAGTTCCGCGCGTACCTCGGCGAGACCGCGGCCCGCCTGGCACGCGGCGTCAAGCGATCTTGATGGTCACCCGCGGGGTCAGCTTCCGGCGGCGCGGTCGCGCAGGACGCGGCGTTGTTGTTCGAGGGCGACCAGTTCGCCGAACATCCGGTTGTATTCCTGCTGCTCCTCCACCGGGTTGAGCCGCTGGATCCGCGCCTTGACCTGAGCGATGGCCCGGTCGACCGCGACCGCTTCGATGGCGGCCAGCATCGCCGCGCCGTACCTCTCCTCGACGTGCGCTTCGGCCTGGATGACCTCGACGGCGAAGCGCGTCACCAGCCCGCGCGCGGCCTCGTCGGGCGCGTGCTCCAGCAGGCGGTCGACCCACTCGCGCCCGCCGAACCCGGCGGCGGCCATGCCGCCGGCCGCGACGATCACGCCGTGGATCAGCACGTGGTCGGCCCCGGTGAACGCCGCCGCGTCGAGGGCGTCGAAGCGCGGGCCGAGCAGCGCGGGACGCTGGACGGCCAGCTTGAGCAGCTCGCCCTCGACCCGCACGTTGGGGTCGATCGGCGCCGCCCGGCGGGCCCGCTGCGGACGGCCCTGTTGCGCGCCGCCGACCTCGGCGATGCGCTGCATGACGAAGCGCTCGTCCATGAACCCGAGCCACCGGTCGAGGTCGATCGCGTAGCGCTTGCGCAGGCCGACGTCCTTGATCCCGGCCACGATCGGCGCCGCCGCGTCCAGCGCCGCGATCTTGCCCTCGTTGCTGCGCAGGTCGTAGCGGGCGATGGTGGAGCGGATCGCGAACTGGAAGAGTGGCTCCCGGCTGGCGATCAGGTCGCGTACCGCCGCGTCGCCCTGTTTGATCCGCAGGTCGCAGGGGTCGAGCCCGTCGGGCTGAATGGCCACATAGGTCTGGGTGACGAACTTCTGCTCGTCCGCGAACGCCCGCAGCGCCGCCTTCTGCCCCGCCGCGTCACCGTCGAAGGTGAAGATCACCTCACCGGTGGCGGCCGACTGGTCGAGCAGGAAGCGCCGCAGCACCTTGATGTGCTCTTCGCCGAACGCGGTCCCGCAGGTGGCCACGGCCGTGGGCACACCGGCGAGGTGGCAGGCCATCACGTCGGTGTAGCCCTCGACGATGACGGCCTGCGAACGCTTGGAGATCTCCTTCTTGGACAGGTCGATGCCATAGAGCACCTGGGACTTCTTGTAGAGCGGGGAATCAGGGGTGTTGAGGTATTTGGGGCCGTCGTCGGCCTCGATCAGCTTGCGCGCCCCGAACCCGATGACATCGCCCGTGGCATCCCGGATGGGCCAGATCAGCCGCCCGCGGAACCGGTCGATGGGCCCCCTCCGGCCGTCCTTGGCCAGCCCGCCCTTGACGATCTCCTCGGCCGTGAAGCCCCGCCCCATCAGGTGCCGGGTCAGCGCCTCCCACTCGTTGGGCGCGTAACCCACTCCGAAGAGCTCGGCGTCGGCCCGCTCGAACCCCCGCTCCGACAGGAACTTCCGGCCCGGCGCCGCGTCCGGCGACAGCAGCTTGTCGCGGTAGAACTCCGCCGCCGCCTTGTGCGCCTCGATCAGCCGGGCCCGCTCCCCGTGATCGCGCTTGGGGACATAGCCGCCCTGCTCGTACTGGAGCGTGATCCCGGCCCGCGCGGCCAGCCGCTCGACCGCCTCGCTGAACGGCAGATGCTCGGTCTTCTCCACGAAGGTGATGACATCGCCACCCTCTGAGCAGCCGAAGCAGTAATACATCCCGCGCTCGGGGGTGACGTTGAAGGACGGGCTCTTCTCGTCATGGAAGGGGCACAGGCCCTTGAGGTTGCCGCCTCCGGCGTTGCGCAACTGGATGTGCTCGCCGATCACCTCGGCGATGGGGGAACGCTCACGAACGAGTGCGATGTCGACATCACGGATCCGGCCAGCCACGCGGCAGAGTCTATTGCCGCCCACCGACACAATCGCCGTCGCATGCCGAACCCCTCAAGATCCTTCCACCTGGCCCGGGTTGATCAGGGCATCGATCCCCGGCGGCGCAAGCACCACGGGCGATACACAACCGGCCAACCACCCAACGGGCGTGCCGGAAAAGGGGACGAGTCCAGCGGGTGGGCAGGGCCGAGCGGGCAGGGCGGAGCGGGCGGGGCGAGCCGTGCGGGCGGCCGGGCCGAGGCCGGCGAGGCGGAAGGTGGGCAAGCGGAGCGGGAGGGCCGGAGCGGGAGGGCGAGTGGGGCGCAGCGGGGGCGAGCCGAGCAGGCGGAGCGGGTGGAGCGAGCTGTGCGGGCGAGGTGGGCCGCCTGGCGGCCGGAGCGGGTGTGGTGAGTGGGCGGGGTGGAAGGGCGGGGTGGGAGAGTGGGACTGCGGGGTGGGGGCGCCCGTAAGGTGGGGGTCTGGGTGCGTTCTGGGGGTCACAGGTCGCGCGAAGTGTGGCGCAAGCGATAGGCGCAGCCCCAGCCCTTTCGGGCAAACAGGTGATGCAGGAGCTCCCGGTCGGCTACAAAGGGAACGGTTGTCGTTGGATACGGTGACACGGGTGGAGATCATGCGATCGGGGCTTTTGGGGCGTTGTGCCGCCGTGGCGGGGGCATTGCTGGTCAGCGCGGGTTGTGCGCAGGGCGCCGGTGTCGCCGGGGTCAGCGCCAGCGCGCCCGCCACCGTCAGCCCTTCCGCCACCCCACAGGTCACCGGCACCATCCCGCCCAAGGAGCCGCAGGCGCGGCCCCAGGGCGATGACCCGGTCAGGGTGCCGCCGCCCAAGATGTCCAAGTACGAGTACGTCTTTCCGGTGAAAGGCTGCCGGACCACGTACCAGCGGCAGCTCCTCGTGCTCCCCAAGACCACGATCTGGGCCGCCCAGGGGTGCTCGTTCGTCGCCCCCATCGGCGGGACGATCGACGAGGTCAACACCAAGAACCGGTGGCGCCCCTCGACCGACAAGGGCGCCGACCGCGAGGGCAGGTTCGTCACGCTGATCGGCGACGACGGCGTCCGCTACCTGGGCGGCCATCTCGACAGCGTCACCGAGGGCCTCGCCCCCGGCGCCAAGGTCAAGGCGGGCCAGGTCCTCGGCCAGGTCGGCAAGTCGGGCAACGCCCGCGACACCGGCGCGAACCTGTACTTCGCCATCTCCTGGAAGACCGGCCCCGCCTACTGGTGGGTACGCCGCGGCATGGTCGAACCCTGGGCGTACCTGGACGCGTGGGCCGAGGGCAACAAGACCTACTCCCCCCGCGACGCCGCCTTCGGCCTGCGCAAGAAGCTGGGCGAGACGCCGCCCTGCCAGGTGCAGTGCAAGTCGAAGAAGGCGCCGCAGTCGACCACCGACACGAAGCCGAAGGAGGACGAGGAGCCGCCGGTCGTCATCGGTGACCCGACGACAACTCCTGCGAGTCGACCTTGACGCCGGACCTGATGAGGTCCTGGATGTCGCCGACGACGTCCCACACGTTGACGTTCATCCCGGCGACGACCCGGCCGTCACGCAGCCAGTAGGCGATGAACTCCAGCGCGTCGACGTCGCCGCGGAAGACGACCTCGTCGTAGCCCTGGACGTCGCCGGAGAACTCCATCCCGATCTCGAACTGGTCGCTGAAGAAGTACGGCACCCGGTCGTAGACCACGTCCTGCCCGAGCATGGAGCGCGCCGCGGCCGGGCCGCCGTTCAGCGCGTTGGCCCAGTGCTCGACGCGCAGCCTGCGGCCGTACAGCGGGTTGAAGGACTCGGCCACGTCACCGGCGGCGTAGACGTCGGGGTCGGAGGTGCGCAGCGCGGCGTCGGTCAGGATGCCGTCGGACACGTCGAGCCCGGCGTCCACGGCCAGGCCGGTGTCGGGCGTGGCTCCGATGCCGACGAGGACGAGGTCGGCTTCGAGTCGTTCGCCGCTGCTGAGCCGTACCCCGGTCTGCGTGATCTCCGCGACGGGCGTGCCGAGGCGCAGGTCGACGCCGTTGCGGCGGTGCACGTTCGCGAAGACCTCGCCGAGTTCGGGCCCGAGCACGCGGTGCAGCGGCGTGGGCTCGGGCTCGACGATCGTCACCTCGCAGCCGGCGCCGCGGGCCGCGGCCGTGGTCTCCAGGCCGATCCAGCCGGCGCCGACGACCAGCACCCGTCCGCCGCGGGCGAAGCGCTCCTTGAGCGCCTCGCTGTCCTGCACGGTGCGCAGGTAGCGCGCGGGTCCCGGCAGCCGTCTGGGGCTGGATCCGGTCGCGATGAGCAGTTTCTGGTACGGCTGCCGCGACCCGTCGGACAGCCTGACGGTGTGGCTTCCGAGGTCCAGCCGGGTGGCCCGGAGGCCGAGGCGCAGGTCGATATCGTGGTCCGCGTACCAGCCGGTGGCGTGGACGAAGATCTTTTCTCTTTCGCTTTTGCCCTGCAGATAGCCCTTGGACAGGGGCGGGCGTTCGTAGGGCCGTTCCGTTTCCGCGCCGATGAGGACGATCTCGCCGTCGAAGCCCTCTTCGCGCAGCGTCTGCGCCGCCTTGGCTCCAGCAAGCCCAGCACCGACGATCACAAATGTGGCCATGGGGGCAGTATCCGCCCCCGCAGGTCGTCAGGAAAGTCGCCGGTGCCAGGCGACGGCTGAAGTGTCGGTGAGAGAGGCGATCTGGTCGATGACGACACGGACGCGCCCGGCGTCGTCCTCGGCCTTGAGGTAGGCGGGGCGGAAGGCGGGTTCGAGCGTGCGGGGCGCGCCGAGCGTGATGAGGGAGGCCAGTTCGGTGATGAGCTCGCGCTGTCTGGCCTGGTTGGCGTGGTGGTCGTCGCGGGTCATCACGTAGTGGGCGGTGACGCCTTTGAGCAGCGCGCATTCGAGCCTGGTGTCGTCGGGCACGACGAGGTCGGCGCGGTGGCGCGGGCCGTACGCGCCGATGGTGGCGCTCTGCGCGGAGCGGCAGAAGCGTCCGATGAGGCCGCTGGTGAGGGCTTTGAGGCCGGCCAGGTCGGCCAGGGTGGCGGCGAACGTGCGCGGCCAGAGCGGGTCGGCGATGAACTTGGCGAAGACCTCTTCGAGCCGGCCGGGGTCGACGTCGCGGGCGTACCAGAGGCGGGTGACCTCGCAGACCTGGCGGCGCTCGTCGGCCGACTGGAGGGCTTCCGGGGTGACGTATCCGGCGTGCAGCGCGTCTTCGAGGTCGTGGACGGAATAGGCGACGTCGTCGGCCCAGTCCATGATCTGCGCCTCGAAGCTGACGCGGCCCTCGGGGGCGCCGTCGCGGATCCACTCGAAGACCGGCAGGTCGTCCTGGTAGACGCCGAACTTGGGGGACTTGTCGCAGGTCCAGGGGTACTTGATGGAGGCGTCGAGTGCGGCTCTGGTCAGGTTGAGCCCGGCGCTCTCGCCCGACTCGGTGAGGACCTTGGCCTCCAGGCGGGTGAGCAGGCGCAGGCTCTGCGCGTTGCCCTCGAAGCCGCCACACGAGGGCGCGAGCGCGTTGAGCGCGACCTCGCCGTTGTGCCCGAACGGCGGATGCCCGAGGTCGTGCGCCAGGCAGGCGGTCTCCACGAGGTCGGGGTCGACGCCCAGGGTGGCGCCCATCTCCCTGCCGACCTGGGCGCACTCCAGCGAATGCGTCAGCCGGGTACGCGGGATGTGCTGGCCGACGCCCAGCGTCTCACCGGGGCCGACGACCTGGGTCTTGGCCGCGAGGCGGCGCAGGGCGGCGCTGTGGAGCACGCGGGCCCGGTCCCGCCCGAACGGGCTGCGCTCGGGGTTGCCGGGTGGTTCCGGCACCCAGCGCTCCTGGTCATGCTGGTCATAGCGGGACATAAGAACGGTGAGTCTACTCCTGTCCACCCAACCCCTCCTGTGCTGGGAGTATTGCCCCGGTGACCACCTCCCTACGCGTGGATGAAGCGCCAGGCCGCCCGGCCTGGCGCCGATGCCGTCAGCGGGTGTCGGAGTCGTTCTGCGTCAGTACGGCCCGGCCGGCCTCCAGGCGGGCGACCGGGATGCGGAAGGGCGAGCAGGAGACGTAGTCGAGCCCGGCCTCGTGGCAGAAGTGGACCGAGTCGGGGTCGCCGCCGTGTTCGCCGCAGATGCCGAGCTTGAGGTCGGGCCGGGTGGCCCTGCCCTCCTCGACGGCCAGGCGGACCAGCCGGCCGACGCCGTCGCGGTCGAGGGTCTCGAACGGGGAGACGCCGAAGATGCCGATCTCCAGGTAGCGGGAGAAGAAGGCGGCTTCGACGTCGTCGCGGGAGAAGCCCCAGGTCATCTGGGTGAGGTCGTTGGTTCCGAAGGAGAAGAACTCGGCGGCCTCGGCGACCTGCCCGGCGGTGAGCGCGGCGCGCGGGGTCTCGATCATGGTGCCGACCAGGGCGTCCACGCCGGTCGCCTGGAGGATCTTGACGGCTTCCTCGCGTACCGCCTCCAGCTCCTGGACGGCGGCGACGAGCGGGATCATGATCTCGGGGCGGGCGCCGGGCACCTCGCGGGCGGCTTCGGCGATGGCCCGCACCTGCATGGCGAACAGGCCGGGGATGACCAGGCCGAGCCGTACCCCTCGAAGGCCCAGCATCGGGTTCTGCTCGTGCAGTCTCTTGACGGCGACCAGCAGCGCGCGGTCCTTGTCCGTGGCCTCGCCCGTGGCGGCCTTGACCGAGAGGGCGACGAGGTCGGGCAGGAACTCGTGCAGGGGCGGGTCGATGAGGCGAATGGTGACAGGAAGACCCTCCATTGCCTGAAAAATCCCGATGAAGTCGGATTTCTGGTGCGGCTCCAACGCGTCCAGCGCCGCCTGCCGTTCCTGCTTGGAGGTGGCCAGCACGAGGTCCTCGACGAGCTGACGGCGCTCGCCCAGAAACATGTGCTCGGTACGGCACAGCCCGATCCCCTGGGCGCCGAAGCGCCGCGCCCTGGCCGAGTCCTCGGGGTTGTCGGCGTTGGCACGCACCCCGAGCCGGCGTACCGAGTCGGCGTGCGCCATGATCCGGTCCACCGCCTTGACCAGTTCGTCATCGGGTTGGGCACCCTCGAAGTACTCCACCACGACCGAGTCCATGACCGGCACCTCGCCGAGGAACACCTCACCGGTGCTGCCGTCGATCGAGATGACCTCGCCCTCGCGCACCTCGATCCCGCCGGGGGCGGTGAAGCGCTTCTGCGAGGAGGAGACCTCCAGTTCCTCCGCGCCGCAGACGCAGGTCTTGCCCATGCCGCGGGCGACCACAGCGGCGTGGGAGGTCTTGCCGCCGCGCGAGGTGAGCACGCCGCGGGCGGCGATCATCCCGGACAGGTCGTCGGGGTTGGTCTCGCGGCGGACCAGGATCACGTCCTCGCCCTTGTCGGCCAGCTCGACCGCGCGCTCGGAGGTGAAGACGACCTTGCCGACCGCGGCGCCGGGCGAGGCGTTCATGCCCTTGGTGATCTTCTTGCGGTCGCCCTCCTGGGAGAAGCGGGGGAACATCAGCTGCGCGAGCTGGTCGCCGGTCACCCGGGTGACGGCCTCGTCGAGTGTGATGAGGCCCTGGTCGACGAGCTGGACGGCGATGCGGAAGGCCGCGGCGGCCGTGCGCTTGCCGACCCGGGTCTGCAGCATCCACAGCTTGCCGCGCTCGATCGTGAACTCGATGTCGCACAGGTCGCGGTAGTGGGTCTCCAGCGTCTCCATGATCGACAGGAGCTCGTCGTAGGAGTGCTTGTCGATGCGCTCCAGGTCCTGCAAGGGGACGGTGTTGCGGATGCCCGCGACGACGTCCTCGCCCTGGGCGTTCTGGAGGTAGTCGCCGTAGATGCCCTGGCGGCCGGAGCCGGGGTCGCGGGTGAAGGCCACGCCGGTGCCGGAGTCGTCGCCGAGGTTGCCGAAGACCATGGCGACGATGTTGACGGCGGTGCCGAGGTCGGCGGGGATACGTTCCTGGCGGCGGTAGAGGATGGCGCGGGGCGCGTTCCACGAGTCGAAGACGGCCTTCACGGCCAGGCGCATCTGCTCGCGGGGGTCGGCGGGGAAGTCCTTGCCGGTCTGCTCGCGCACGATGCCCTTGTAGGTCTCGACGAGGCCCTGGAGCTCCTGCGCGGTGAGGTCGGTGTCCTGGCGGCCGTTCTTGAGCTCCTCCAGCGCGTGCTCGAACAGTTCGCCGTCGATGTCCTGGACGGTCTTGCCGAACATCTGGATGAGCCTGCGGTAGGAGTCCCAGGCGAAGCGGTCGTTGCCGCCCGCCTGCTTGGCCAGGCCGTGGACGGACTCGTCGTTGAGCCCGATGTTGAGAACGGTCTCCATCATGCCGGGCATGGAGAACTTGGCGCCGGAGCGCACGCTGACGAGCAGCGGGTCGTCGGCCTGGCCGAGCTTCTTGCCCATGGCGCTCTCGAGCGCGCTCAGGTGGTCGGCGATCTCCCGCTCCAGTCCCTCGGGGACGGAGCCTTCCGCCAGGTAGTGGCGGCACGCCTCGCTGGTGATCGTGAACCCGGGGGGAACCGGCAGCCCGAGGTTGGTCATCTCGGCGAGGTTGGCTCCCTTGCCGCCGAGCAGGTCCTTGAGATCCCTGTTGCCCTCGGTGAAATCGTAAACGAACTTGGCCACCACAGCTCCAATCAACGCCTCTGCCCTGGACTGTACCGGCGAAAAAGATGATGAAACTGCACACGTCGGTTAAGTCACTGTTTCCCCAGGTCAACGGCCTTCATGAGGTCTAATCCAATTAAAACTCCAGTCTTCCCGAAATTGGTTTATACCAATTGGTTTACACCAATTCTTGAGAAAGCTGTGGGGTAGGAGGAGAATGAGGGACGACCCCCTGACCGGGAGGCGCCGATGGCCACCCCCACCACCAAGCCGACGCGCCGCGCGCGCCTGACCGCCGGATCGGCGCGGGCCGCGGCCGGCAGCGCCCGCTACCTCGACGACCGGCTCGGCACCGGCCGCTGGCTGGCGCCCAACCTGCGCAAACTCTTCCCCACCCACTGGTCGTTCCTGCTGGGCGAGTTCGCGCTCTACTCCTTCGTCCTGCTCGTGCTGACCGGCACGTTCCTCACGCTCTTCTACAAGCCGGAGGCGGGCGCCGCGTTCGAGTCAGTGCGCGAGCTCAGCGTGGACGTGCGCGGCGGGCTGCTCATCCGGCAGATGCACCACTGGTCGGCGACGATCTTCGTACTGGCGATCGTGGCCCACATGTTCCGCGTCTTCTTCACCGGGGCGTTCAGGAAGCCGCGTGAGCTGACGTGGGTGCTGGGGGCGCTGCTGTTCGGGCTGGCGCTGTTCGAGGCGTTCCTCGGGGTGACGCTTCCGGCCAACCAGCTCGGCATGTCCGGGCTGCGCGAGACCCAGGGGCTGCTGCTGTCGATCCCGCTGGTCGGCACGTATCTGTCGTCCTTCGTCTTCGACGGCCCCTTCCCCGGCCAGGTGATCCCGCGGGCGTTCGTCGCCCACGTGCTGCTGGTGCCCGGCCTCCTGCTGGCGCTGGTGCCGCTCCACGCGCTGGTGCTGACCTGGCGGCAGAAGCACACCGAGCACCACGGGAGCGGCGGCCGGGTCAGCGGGGTGCCGTTCTTCCCCGCCTTCTCCCTCAAGCAGGGCATCACCTCGCTGGGCACGTTCACGGTCATCGCCGCGCTGGCCACGTTCGTCATCGTCAACCCCGTCTGGACCGCCGCGCAGGCCTACCGTCCCGGCGCCGCGCCGCCGTCGGCGCAGCCGTTCTGGTATTACGGCGTGCTCGAAGGCATGCTCCGCCTGCTGCCGCCATGGGAGTTCACGATCGCGGGCTTCACCTTCTCCGCCGGGCTCTGGATCCCGATGCTCGTCCTCGGCGGGTTCTTCACGATCCTGCTGTTCTGGCCGTTCATCGAGCGCCGCTTCACCGGCGACCGCGCCTACCACCAGGTCGTGCAGCGCCCCGCCGCCGCGCCCGTGCGGACCGCGCTGGGTGTCGCGGTCGTCGTCTTCTTCACCGTCATCTGGTCGGCGACCTGGTTCACCACCGACCTCACCGCCGACGCGCCCCTGCTCACCGTCCCCGCCGAGCTCTACCCGACCCTCCTGTACGGCTTACGCGCCGCCGTCATCGTCCTCCCCGGCGTGGCATACGCGATCACGTTATGGCTGTGCAAAAGGCGATATCGCGATGTGATCTCCGAATGACACGCTGCCCTGCGTGCGATCCCTGTTAGCCGCCGCGGCGCTGCTGGCGGCCACCGCCTGCTCCGCCTCCACCGATTCCGCACCCTCGCCCGCGCCTTCGGCGACCGTGCAGCGCTACCACGCCACCGAGCTGCGCCCCGGCGATTGCTTCGACGAGCTGCCTCCCGACGGCATCACGACGCTGGTGCCCTGCGAAAAGCCGCATGTCTACGAGTTCGCCGGGATCTGGGTGCTGCCCGACGAGCCGTGGCCGGGCGACGACAAGGTGATCGAGGGGTCCACGAAGGGCTGCGAGGGGAAGGTCAAGATCAAGAAGGAGTTCCGGGACACGGTGACCTGGACCGCCTGGGCGCCCGGCCAGGACACCTGGCCCAAGCACCGCACCGCCTATTGCATGGCGTTGTCCGTGGAGGAAAACACGCCACTCACCGGGCACGTGCTCGGCTAGGACAACGGGTTCCCGGCGGGGGCCGGGGTACCCGCGCCGCCCAGCGGCGGGAACCACAGCACGAACGTCGCGCCTGCGCCGAGCTGGGAGAAGACCGCGACCCGGCCCCCGTGCGACTCCACGATCTGCCTGACGATGGCCAGGCCCAGGCCGGTGTGCCGGTCACGGCGGCTGCTCTCGCCCCGCCAGAACCGGTCGAAGACCCTCGGCTGGTCCTCTTCCGCCAGGCCGGGGCCGTCGTCGGCGACCGCGGTCCACAGCCAGCCGTCCTCCCGGCCAGCCGCCACCCGGACGCGGCCGTCCGGGGGCGAGAGCCGTACCGCGTTGGACAGGAGGTTGGCGACGGCGCGCCGCAGCGCGTCGTGGTCGCCGCTCATCGCGAGGTCCTGCTCCAGCCGGCGGGTCAGGGTGAGGCCGCGGCCGGCGGCCAGCGCGGCGTATTCCTCGCTGGCCTCCTGCACCACGCGGCCCAGGTCGAGGTCGGCGTCGGCGAAGGCGGCGCCCTGACGTCTGGCGCTGGCCAGCAGGTCCTCGACCAGGCGGGTCATGCGGGTCGTGGCGCGGTCGACCACGGCGACGGCGCGGGTGCGTTCCTCGTCGCTGGCATCCGGGGTGGCGAGGACGGCGTCCACGTTGGCCCGGATGATCGTGAGCGGGCTGCGTAGTTCGTGCGAGGCGTCGTCGATGAGCCGGCGCTGCGCGCTGAAGGCGGACTCCAGGCGGTCCAGCATGGTGTCCACGGTGTCGGCCAGGTCGCGCAGCTCGTCGCGCGGGCCGTTCAGCCGGATGCGCCGGGTCAGGTCGGTGGCCTGGATCTCCTCGGTCGTGCGGGTGATGGCGCGCACCGGGCGCAGCACGCGGCCGGACAGCACCCAGCCGATGCCGAGGCTGGCCAGGAAGAGCGCGCCCAGCGTGACCAGCGAGTAGTCGCGCAGCGTGGCCAGGGTCTTGACGTTGATCGCGTTCTCGACCTCCTCCACGAACACGACCTCTTCCTTGCCCACGTACTCGCCGCCCCGGTAGGCCTTGGCGTACTCGGTGGTGTAGGGGCGCTGGTCGGTGGTCTTGGAGATGCCCCAATAGATGCCGCCCAGCACCAGCGCGGCCAGCACGAACAGCAGCCCCGAGTAAAGCACCGTGAGCCGGAACCGGATCGTGTGGATCATGCCGGCTCCTTCAGCCGGTAGCCCCTGCTGATGACGGTCTCGATGAGGCCGTCCTCCTGGAGCTTGCGCCGCAGGTTGCCGACCGTGACCCGGACCGTGTTGGTGAACGGGTCG
Organism: Nonomuraea endophytica; assembly: GCF_014203235.1. Lineage (GTDB taxonomy): Bacteria > Actinomycetota > Actinomycetes > Streptosporangiales > Streptosporangiaceae > Nonomuraea > Nonomuraea endophytica. Next base: position 160,766 of record NZ_JACHIN010000021.1, read on the forward strand.
GCGTGCTCGTCCCAGACGTGCTCCAGCAGTTCCTCGGAGGAGACGACGTGCCCCGGTCTGGTCATGAGGTAGTGGAGCACGCCGTATTCCTTCGGGGTGAGCGCGAGCGCCCGGCCGCCCAGCGACACCTCCATCCTGGCGGTGTCGATCCGCAGCTGTCCGACTTCCAGGACGGAGGTGCCGCCGGTGTCCCTGCGCAGGAGCGCGCGCACCCGTGCCAGCAGTTCGGGGAAGGCGAAGGGTTTGACGAGGTAGTCGTCGGCGCCTTCGTCGAGCCCGCGGACCCGGTCGTCGAGCCGGTCGCGGGCGGTCACCATGATGACCCGCACGCCCTTGCCCGCCGCCCGGATCTCCCTGCACACCTGGAAGCCGTCGCCGCCGGGCAGGTTCAGGTCGAGCAGCACCAGGTCATACGTGTTGACCTGGAGCTTCTCCTGTGCGACGGGCGCGTCCAGGGCCACGTCCACGGCATATCCGGCGCGGGCCAGGCCGACGCGGAGCGCGTCGACCAGGTCCTCTTCGTCTTCGACGACCAACAGGCGCATGTTTCCTAGTCTCTGATGATTTGTTCGGCGATGGGAGCAGCGCGATCGATGGGGATCGCGAAGCCTATGCCGATGTTGCCGCCGCCCCGGCTCGACGCTATCGCCGTGTTCACCCCCACGACCTCGCCGCGGGCGTTGACCAGCGGGCCGCCGGAGTTGCCGGGATTGATGGAGGCGTCGGTCTGCACCGCGCTGCGGGAGGTGCCGCCCAGCCGTACCTGGCGGTCGAGGGCGCTGACGATCCCCGAGGTCACCGTGCCCGACAAGCCGAGCGGCGAACCGATCGCCAGCACCTGGTCACCGACCGCCAGGTCGGCCGAACGGCCCAAGGTGGCGGGCGCGAGCCCAGTAACGCCCGCCACCTCCAGCACCGCCAGATCCTCATCCTGATCAGCACCCAGGACTCTGGCGGAGAATCTGCGACCGTCGTTCAGCACCACGCTCACCGTGCTCGCCTCGCCGACGACGTGCGCGTTGGTGATGATGTGGCCGGCCCCGTCCACGATGAAGCCGGAACCACCGCCCCGGCCGACGTCGATCGAGACCACGCTCGGCAGCAGCCGCGCGGCCGTACCGGACAGTCCGGTCGTGTTGGGCGCGGCGGGCGCCGCGCGGGGCAGCGTGACCGGCGCCGGACCCGTCGCCAGCCCCGCGCCGGCGAACCCGGCCACCGCCCCGGTCAGCCCGGCGACGAGCACCGCGCTGAGCAGAAGCGCTCCTCTGCGAGGAGCCCGCCCAGCCGGTACGGCTCCCGCCCCCTCGGCCTGGGGTGCCATGTGACCCAGCAGCGGCGAGACGAAGTCGGGCCCACGCGGCGTCCCGAGCCCCCTGTGCGCCCCGGTCATGGCAGCCTCGAGAACCAGAACATGGACCCGACGGCCGCGAGCAACGCCGCCACCAGGCCCGCCGCCACGAACCACATCCAGATCTCCTGCCGTTCCGTCCGGTAGCCGACCGAGGTGCCGATGTCCTCGTACACGGCCTGCAGTTCGTCGCCACTGGCCGCCTCGTAGAAGCCGCCGCCCGCCGCTCCTGCCAGCTCGCGCAGCGCCGGGCCGTCCACGGGCACCGGCACCTGGTTGCCCTGCAGCTCGACGGTGCCGCCGGGCGTGCCGTACGCGATGGTCGTGACTGGGACGCCGCGTGAGGAGGCCCGCTCGGCGGCCTCGCGGATCCCTCGGCCGGTGGTGTTGGAGCCGTCCGACAGCAGGACGATGTGCGCGGGCGGTGGTTCCGCCTCGCTGTCCACGCCGGCGATGGCCTCCAGCGAGGAATAGACGGCGTCGCCGATCGCGGTGCCCGACGAGGTGGTCAGGCGGTCAAGCGCGTTGAAGACGGCCTGCCGGTCCGTGGTCGGCGGCACCGCCACCGACGCCTCCGACGAGAACGTCACCAGCCCGAGGTTGAAGCGCTCCGGCAGCCCGCGCACGAACTCCCTCGCCGCCGCCCGCGCCGCCGTGAACCGGTCGGGGGCGACGTCCGTCGCGCCCATCGAGGCCGACACGTCGAACGCCACCATGATCGTCGCCCGCTCCCTGGGCACCCGCACCTCCGCCGTGGGCCGGGCGAACCCGACCACGAGCAGCGCGAACATCGCCAGCAACGCGCCGGCCGGAACGTGCCGCCGCCACTGCGGGCGCTTCGGGGCCACCTTGTCCAGCAGGTCGAGGTTGGTGAAGCGGACCGCGTAGGCGCTGCGCCGTACCGACATCAGGACGTAGCCGAGCGCCAGCAGCGCGACCGGCACGAGCAACCACAGCCAGATCGGAGAGAGCAGCGTCATGCGGCGTCGCCCCCTCCCTGCCACGACCCTCGCGCGCCCAGCCGCGCCAGCCGGCGCTGGCGCAGCACGTGCTCCACCAGGTCGCGCACCCAGTCGCCGTCGGTGCGCAGCCGCAGGTGCGCGGCGCGGGCGCGGCGCAGCGCCGTCTCGATCCCGGCCCGCTGCGCGGCGGCGGCCTCGGCGTAGCGGCGGCGCAGCCGGGCGCTGGCGGTCGCGTACTCGCGGCGCCGGCCCGTCTCCGGGTCCATCAGCGTGAGCAGCCCCACGTCGGGCAGCGCGAGCTCGCGCGGGTCCAGCACCTCGACCGCGAGCACCTGATGGCGTACGGCCAGCCGCCGCAGCTCCGGCTCCCACGTCTCCGGCGGGTCCAGGAAGTCGGAGACCACCACGACCAGCCCGCGGCGCACCACGGTCCGGCCCATCCGCTGCGCCGCCGTGCCCAGGGCGGCGACCTTCGTCCCCGGCCTGGCCCGCGGCATCGTGAAGATCTCCTGCAGCAGCGCCATCAGGTGCGGACGGCCGGTCCTGGCCGGCAGCGTCCTGAGGCCGGAGCCGTGCAGGAGGTGCGCGCCGATCCGGTTGCCGGTCCGCTGGGTCAGGAACCCGATCGCGGCCGTCGCGGCCAGAGCCAGGTCCCGCTTCTCCATGGCGGCGGTGCCGAAGTCCATGCTGGCGCTGGCGTCCAGCAGCACCCACAGCTCCAGCTCGCGGTCGGCGACCACGTCGCGCACGTGCGGCTCGGCGGTGCGCGCGGTGACGTTCCAGTCGATCCGCCGCACGTCATCACCCGCCTGGTACGGCCGCGCCTCCGCGAGCTCACTTCCCGGGCCGGGCAGCAGGCCGAGATGGTCGCCCTGCAGCAGGCCGTCGAGCCGCCGGGTGATCGTCAGTTCCAGGCGGCGCAGCGCGGGCTCGGCCCGCTCGTATCCGTGGAGGTTCATGCCGCCGACTCCCCCCGCCGGGACTGGGCCAGATTCTGGGCGGTTCCCAGATCCTGGGTCGTTCCCAGGTGCGGCGCGCCGCCCGTCTGGGGGGCGATCACCGGCGTCGGGACGGCACCCAGGACGCGGTCCACCAGCTGACGGGGCGTGACCCCCTCGGCCAGCGCGTCGAACGACAGCACCAGCCGGTGCGCCATCACGTCGTGCGCCACGTCCCGTACGTCCTCCGGCAGGACGTACTCCCTGCCGCGCAGCAGGGCCAGCGCGCGACCGGCCGCCAGCAGGCCGAGCGTGGCGCGCGGGCTGGCGCCGAAGGCCAGCATCCGCTCCACGTCGGGTACGGCGTAGCGGGCCGGAGCCCGGGTGGCGTAGACGAGGCGGACCGCGTACTCGGCGACCGCGTGGTGCACGAACACCCGGTCGGCGCGCCGCTGCAGCGCGATCACCCGGTGCGGGTCCAGGATCGGCTGCGCCCGCGGCGGGTCCACGCTCATGCGGTAGACGATCGCCAGCTCCTCCGATTCGCTGGGATAGCCCACGTCGATCTTCATGAGGAACCTGTCCCGCTGCGCCTCGGGCAGGTGGTAGACGCCTTCCGACTCGATGGGGTTCTGGGTGGCCAGGACCAGGAACGGCGCCGGCACCGGGTGCGTGACGCCGCCGATGCTCACCTGCCGCTCGGCCATGATCTCCAGCAGGGCCGACTGCACCTTGGCCGGGGCGCGGTTGATCTCGTCGGCCAGCAGCAGGTTCGCCATGACCGGTCCGAGTTCGACCTCGAAGGTCTCGGTGGAGGGGCGGTAGATCCTGGTGCCGACGATGTCCGACGGGACCAGGTCGGGCGTGAACTGGATCCTGGCGAACGTACCGCCCACCACCTTGGCCATCGTCTCGGCCGCGAGCGTCTTGGCGATGCCGGGGACGCCTTCGAGCAGGCAGTGTCCACGCGCCAGCACCGCCACCAGCAGGCGCTCGACCATGTGGTCCTGGCCGACGATCACCCGCTTGACGGCGAACAGCGCGCTCTCCAGCAGGGCGGTGTCCTCGCGGACTTCGTCCGGCGCCTGGGTCACGGCTGGACCTTGTCGTCGGGGCAGTCGTTCAGCACCAGCCTGAGCTCTACCGGCTCAGGCGCGGGGGCGGCGGCGTGGGCGGCGCCGGTGGTGGCCAGGACCGCCCCACCGGCCAGCGCCAGCGCCGCCAGGCGTGGCAGGCGGGCCCGCCGGTCCCCGGAAGCATCGGCCGGACGCGATATGCGAAACAACATGCTGGTCCTTTCGCGGGATGAGCATCAGGACGACTCCCGATGTATCGCCTATGTCACCAAGCACCCGCGAAAGCCGCCGTAACGCACACCTTTATACGATTTTTCGCCCGACAGGCCCTTTATCACCCCTACGGCGGCCCCGCCCCGCTCCACCCGCACCCGAGCCGACCCCAACCCGCTTCATGCGCCCCCTGATCAGAGAGGCAGCGTCTATCACCAGCGCAGCGACCATGCCCGAACGTTGAGGCTTGCCCCAAACCCGTGAGGTTGCCCCAACCCGAGGCTGGTCCCCCAGCGTCGAGGCTTGTCCCGAGGCTCTGAGGCTTGTCCCGAGCTTTGAAGGTTGCCCGGCGCGGCCTTTATCTGAGCTTTCGGTGCCCCGGCGTACGGTCCGGACATGATGTCACCCTTCAAGCGGTATCTCGCGGAAGAGGTGGCCCTCGACCACGCCGAGGGACTCATCCCGCGCCGCGAGGCCCTGAGGCGGCTGGGCCTGCTCGGGCTCACCCTGCCCGCCGCCGGCGCGCTGCTGACAGCCTGCGGCGCCGACCCGCCCACCGCCACCCCTGCCGCACCGGCCACCGGCATGACACCGGCCCCGACCAGCGCGCGGCCGAGCCCCTCGGGTACACCCGTCGGCCCCTCTCCCCTGCCGACCGAGGCCATCACGTTCCCCGGCCCGCAGGGCGCGGCACTCCAGGGCGCCTGGGCCGCGGCCGCCGGCCCCAAGGGCGCGGTCCTGGTCATCCACGAGAACCGCGGACTCAACGACCACACCCGATCCGTCGCCGGACGCCTGGCCGCGAGCGGCTACTCGGCGCTCGCCCTCGACCTGCTCTCCCGCGACGGCGGCACCGCCGCCTTCACCGACACCGCGCGGGCCACCGCCAAGCTGGGCGAGATCACGCCCGAGCAGTTCGTCGCCGACATGAAGGCCGCGCTCGGCGAGCTCCAGAACCGGGCGGAGGGCGCCAAGCTGGGCATGGTCGGCTTCTGCTTCGGCGGCGGCATGACCTGGTTGCTGCTGTCGTCGAACGAGCCCCGCCTGGCCGCCGCGGTCCCGTTCTACGGCCCCCTGCCCGCGGGCGCCGACATGACCGGCACGAAGGCCGCCGTCCTCGGCGTCTACGCAGAGCAGGACGACCGGGTCAACGCCACCCGAGACGCCGCTCGGGCGGCCCTGGAGAAGGCCGGCCTCCCGCACGAGATCGCCACGTTCAAGGGTGCCGGGCACGCGTTCTTCAACGACACCGGCCAGCGCTTCAACCCCACGGCCGCGGCACAGGCGTGGGACCGGCTGCTCGACTGGTTCGGCACCCACCTCAGCTGAGAGGACGTCACCCGGCCCGGTCGAGTAGCCGCCGCCTCCCGCGGCCGGGTGACCAGTTCCGCACCACCTCCCACGGCCGCATGACCAGCACGCCACAGCGGAGTGACCAGCACGAAGTCCGAAAACCGCGCCTCATTTCCACCCTCGCCGGTGTTCTACACAACATGAGCGTCTACACGACCATCGACAGCCCGATCGGCGAGATCGTCCTCACCGGCACCGGCGGGGCGCTGACCTCCGTCAAGATAGGCGTCCCCGCGCCGAACGGGGCCACCAGGGACGACGCGCCCTTCGCCGAGACCGTGCGGCAGTTCGCCGAGTACTTCGCCGGCGACCGCACCGCCTTCGACCTCGACCTGCGCCCGTCCGGGACCGCGTTCCAGCACCGCGTCTGGGCCGAGGTCGCGGCGGTGCCGTACGGGAAGACGACCACCTACGGCGAGATCGCCGCGCGCATCGGCGCGCCGCGCGACCGCATCCGCGCGGTCGGCGCGGCGGTGGGGGCCAACCCCCTGCTGATCGTATGGCCGTGCCACCGCGTCATCGGCGCGGGCGGCGCGCTGACCGGCTACGCGGCCGGGATCGAGCGCAAGCGGTTCCTGCTCACCCACGAGGGCGCCCTCCAGCCGGCGCTCATCTGAAGGACGATCATGACCGACATCCAGGACAGAACATACGATGCCGCGATCCGGGACCGGGTCGCGGCGACCGACTGGCCCGCGGTCGCCCGCGAGGTCGACGCCCACGGCTGCGGCCTCACCGGCCCGCTGCTGACGGCGGCGGAATGCCGGGAGATCGCCGGTCTGTACGACGACGTGGCCCGCTTCCGCTCGACGATCGACATGGCGCGCTACCGCTTCGGCTCGGGGCAGTACCGGTACTTCCGGGAGCCGTTCCCCGAGGTGGTGGCGGTCCTGCGGGAGACGCTCTACCCCCGGCTGCTGCCCATCGCCCGCGACTGGGCGGCCCGGCTCGGGTGGGCTGCCACGTGGCCGGACGAGTTCGGCGAGTGGCTGGAGCGCTGCCACGCCGCCGGTCAGGTCAAACCCACACCGATCCTGCTCAAGTACGGCGAGGGCGACTGGAACGCCCTGCACCGGGACCTCTACGGCGACCTGGTCTTCCCGCTCCAAGTGGTCGTCGGCCTGGACGTGCCCGGCGCGGACTACACCGGCGGCGAGTTCCTGCTGGTGGAGCAGCGGCCCCGGGCCCAGTCGCGGGGCACGGTGACCATGCTGCCGCAGGGCCACGGGCTGGTGTTCACCACCCGCGACCGCCCGGTGAGATCGGCCCGCGGCTGGTCGGCCGCACCGGTGCGGCACGGCGTGAGCACGGTCCGCTCGGGCCTGCGGCACACCCTGGGCCTGGTCTTCCACGACGCCGCATGAGTAGCCCTGTGTCAAGCAGCAGCCGGTTGATCTTGGTTGAGGAGTCGTTGGAGGGCTCTGTGCTGGGTGGGGTCGTAGGCGATGCCGTCCTGCCAGCAGTGCCAGATCACGAACAGCCAGGCGCGGGCGAGGATGCGGACGGCGTGCGGGTGGTCGTGGCCGCGGGCTCGGGCCCGGT
>NZ_JACHIN010000022.1:0-2638 GCF_014203235.1 Nonomuraea endophytica
AAGTTAAGCTTCTCAGCGCCGATGGTACTGCACTCGGGAGGGTGTGGGAGAGTAGGTCACCGCCGCACAATATTTCATGGAGAAGGGGTCCGACCGACTGGTCGGACCCCTTTTTCGCGTTGCACGCTTGTGCGTTGCGGGCTGCCCTTCCACACATGCGCCTCTGCCGCACGGCCCACGTCCACCACACGGCCCGGGCGGGGTGTCCCCTCCGCGCACACCCACGCTCGTAGCGCCGGTACGGCGAGAACCCCCGCGGACGTGAACGGCGCAACGCGCACGGCGGCCCAGGCGGAGTGCTCCGCCTCCCGGCGCACACCCACGCTTGTAGCGCCGGTACGGCGAGTACCTTCGCGTGGTGTGTGCACGGCGCAACGCGCACGGCGTCCCATACGGCGGCTCAGGCGGGGTGCTCCACCTTCCCGCGCACACACCCACGCTTGTCCGCGCACACCACGCTTGTCTGGCGCCGGTGCGGCGAGTACCTCCGCCGGGCGTGAGGGGCGCAATGTGTGCGGGCGCGGGCGTGGGTTAGCCGGTGGCGTTTCGGGGGGCGGCTATCAGGCCGTAGATGATGACTACGCACAGGGCGATGCTGATGATGGACCAGATCGGGTACGCGGGGACGAAGGCGAATTGGCCGATCATGGCCAGGGCGGCGAGGATGACGCCTACCGCGCGGGCCCAGATTTGGCCTGCCATGATGCCGGCGCCCGCGGCGATCTGCAGGATGCCGACCGCGAGCCAGATCCAGCCCCAGGTGGTGTAGTCGAACACGAGTAGGCGGCCGGCCGGAGTGATGAAGTAGTCGTCGCGGAACAGGGCGATCAGGCCTTCGATGGCGTTGAAGACGCCCAGCACGACGCCGAGCATCCCGGCGAAGGTCAGCCAGCCGGATTCCTGGCGGAAGGCCGGGCCATGGTGCGTGGATGCAGTTGCCATGTCTGGATATATCCCCTGATGTGGGGGAGATCTGGTTTATGGGTTGGGCAAAGGTATGGCTGGGCGGAGGATGAAGACGCCCCAGCCGAGGTACTGCCGGCCGTACTCGAGATGGGAAGTTCGGCATTGGCGGAGGAAGTCGCGCATGGCGGGAACCTCCGGGTCGTCGGGGTTGTCGCGGAGCCAGTCGCTGATCGTCCACCATTGGGAGGCGGTGTAGCGGTCCCAGCTGTCGGGGTTGGCCAGGATCATGTCGAGGAGTTCGAAGCCGGATTGCTCGATGCGTTCGGCGGTGGCGGCGAGCGAGACGCAGGGGTGGTTGTCGAGGCCCAGGGCTGAGGCGGCCTCTGGGGGTGGGGTTGTGTTCCAGAAGATCTCGCCTACCAGGATCAGACCGCCTGGGCGCAACAGTGGGCGCATGAGGTCCAAGGTGCCGGTGAGGCCGCCGCCTATCCAGGTGGCGCCTATGCAGGACACGATGTCGTAGGTGCTGGGTTCGGCTCTTTTGCTGGCGTAGGTGGCGGCTTCTGAGTGGATGAATCGCACGCGGTCGGTGACGTTGAGCTCATTCGCGCGTTCGCGGGCGGCGGTGAGGAAGACCTCGCTGAGGTCAACGCCGGTGCCGTGTACGCCGTATTGGCTGGACCAGAGGTTGAGCAGTTCGCCTTTGCCACAGGCCAGGTCGAGGTGCCGGGCCCCTGGGCTGGGGTGACAGACCTCGCCGAGGAGATCGAGTTTGTCTTCGGTGAAAGGGTTGAGGATGCGGTGGCGGGCTTCGGCTATCTCGTACGGGCGTAGCGACATGCCGCAATCCTGCTGGAGCCGCTCTTCGGGAGCGACAGAATATTGGCCCGGGTCGGTCAACTGCTGGAGCTTGCTAGGCTGGGTGCGCCGGGCCACCCCACCACGGGTGGCCTTCTTCGCGTAAGACCCGCGGTGCGGGCAGCCACAGTGGACCGTTGGGTGAGACACGGGTCCGCGGAGTGAGCCAACGAAATGGACCAGAAGTGAACAGAGATAACGGATCGGACGGCGGACAGAGCGGGCGTGGCGACGGCCCCCGCGACGGAGACAAGCGCCCAGACGAAAACAGAGGCGGGTACGGCTCCCGCGACTCGCGCGGAAACCAGGGCGACCGTCCGTTCCGTTCCGACGACCGGGGACGGGAGGGTCGCCGGGAAGGCGGCTACGACCGTGGCCCCCGTCGGGATGACCGCGGGCCGCGGCGAGAAGGCGGTTACGACCGCGGTCCTCGTAGCGAGGGTGGCGGCTCCGACCGTGGTCCTCGTCGTGAGGGCGGTTACGATCGCGGTCCCCGTCGCGAGGGTGGCTATGACCGGGGTCCCCGTCGTGAGGGCGGGTTCGACCGCGGTCCTCGCCGCGATGACCGGGGTCCGCAACGTGAGGGCGGGTACGACCGTGGTCCGCGTCGCGAGGGCGATGCGCCGCGGCGGGCTTTCCCGGACCGGGATTCGCGCGGGTTCGCCGAGCGCCCGGACTTCGGGAGCGGCGGGCGTCGCGACGGTGGTTTCGACCGTGGTCCCCGTCGGGATGATCGGGGCCCCCGTCGTGATGACGATCGTGGTCCGCGTCGTGAGGGTGGCTACGATCGCGGTCCTCGCCGGGATGACCGGGGTCCGCAGCGTGAGGGCGGCTACGACCGTGGTCCGCGTCGTGATGACGATCGTGGTCCTCG
>NZ_JACHIN010000022.1:2734-158443 GCF_014203235.1 Nonomuraea endophytica
CTCGTCGTGAGGGTGGCTATGACCGTGGTCCGCGCCGTGAGGGCGGGTTCGATCGTGGTCCGCGTCGTGATGACCGGGGTCCGCAGCGTGAGGGCGGCTACGATCGCGGTCCGCGTCGTGATGACGATCGTGGTCCTCGTCGTGAGGGTGGCTATGACCGTGGTCCGCGCCGTGAGGGCGGGTTCGATCGTGGTCCGCGTCGTGATGACCGGGGTCCGCAGCGTGAGGGCAGCTACGACCGTGGTCCCCGTCGGGATGATCGGGGCCCCCGTCGTGATGACGATCGCGGTCCGCGTCGTGAGGGTGGCTACGATCGCGGTCCTCGCCGGGATGACCGGGGTCCGCAGCGTGAGGGCGGCTACGACCGCGGTCCGCGTCGTGATGACGATCGTGGTCCTCGTCGTGAAGGCGGCTATGACCGTGGTCCGCGCCGTGAGGGCGGGTTCGATCGCGGTCCGCGCCGCGACGACCGGGGTCCGCGTGGAGACAGTGCGCCTCGCGATGACCGGGGCGGTTTCGACCGCGGGCCGCGTCGCGAAGGAGGCTACGACCGTGGTCCCCGTCGTGAGGGCGGGTTTGATCGCGGTCCGCGCCGTGAGGGCGGGTTCGACCGTGGTCCTCGTCGTGACGATGATCGTGGGCCGCGTCGTGAGGGGGGCTACCGGGATGACCGGGCGCCCCGCCGTACCGACGGATTCCGTGACGAGCGGGACTCGCGCGGCGAGGAGCGGCGTGACTCCGACCGTGCCCGGCCGTTCTCGCGCGATGGCGACAGTGGGTCGCGGGCGCGCTTCGGCAAGCCCGAGCGGGAAGAGACGCGCGAGCGTGAGCCGCTGCCCGAGATGCCGGCTGACATCACCGCGGACGAGCTCGACCAGGAGGTACGCGACGAGCTGCGCGCCCTGCCCGTCGACCTCGCGGACCTGGTGGCCAGGCATCTGGTCGCGGCCGAGCGGGCGCTTGGTGAGGACGACCCGGATCAGGCTTACGAGCACACCAAGGTCGGGCGGCGGTTCGCGGCCCGGATCGGGGTGGTGCGGGAGGCCGCGGGGATCGTTGCCTATCGGGCCGGGCATTTCGCCGAGGCGCTCAGTGATCTGCGGGCGGCGCGGCGGCTGACCGGGTCGGATGCGTACCTTCCGGTCATGGCGGACTGCGAGCGCGGACTCGGGCGGCCTGAGCGGGCGCTTGACCTGGTGCGTTCGCCGGAAGCGGAGCGGCTTGACCGCGCCGGGCGGATCGAACTGGCGATCGTGGAGTCCGGGGCCCGCCGGGACCTGGGGCAGCACGACGCCGCGGTCATCACACTGCAGCGGCTGCCCGAACTGCGTGACCCGCAGTCGCGTCCCTGGTCGGCACGGCTGGCGTTCGCCTATGCGGACGCGCTGGCCGAGGCCGGGCATGGCGAGGCGGCCACGGACTGGTTCGCGCGGGCCATGTCCTTCGACGAGGACGGCGAGACGGACGCGGCCGAGCGCTACGCGGAGCTGACCGGAGCGGTCATCGAGGACCTTGAGGAGGACGACGAGGACCTCGACGGCGACGCCGAGACCGATGTCGAGGCTGAGGAGGTGTCCGACTCGGCGGCTTTCGCGGAGGCGGGTGACCTGCTGGGCGGCGACGAGCCCGAGGCCACGGACGAGCCCGAGGGCGACGAGGCCGTGGCTGTGGAGGAAGCCGCCGCGGACGTCGAGTCTGTGGAAGAGCCCGCCGCGGAGGAGGTCGACGAGCCCGTCGACGCTGTCGAGGACGAGCCTGCGGCTGACGACGCCGCGGACCTGGTCGAGGCGGTGACGGAGCCTGTGGCCGAAGCGGAGCCGGAGGCCGACAAGCCGGACGAAGAGGCTCCGGCCGCGGCCGGTATCACGCCCGCGTTCATCGAGCCGGACTTCGGCGACCTTCTCGACTCGCCGGAGCCCAAGGACGGCAAGACCGAGTCCTGACCTGCGGCGCCGCCCGCCGTACCGTGGAATTTTTCTGGGGTACGGCGGGCGGCGCCGTTTTCACGGCGAGACGCGGTCGAGCCAGTGGAGGATTCCGGCGACGTTGGAGGCCGCGCCGCTGAGCAGTTCGAACTGCTCGGCGGTCTCGTCGTCGGTCTTGAGCGCGAGGTAGCGCTCCTTGGTGCGTTCGTGGACCATGGCGACGGCGTGATCCAGGTCCATCCCCTCGGAACGGGCCTGGCGCGTCATGTCCACCCAGACGCGGAGTTCTTCCGCGGACCTCTCCAGAGTCTCCTGAACCGCATCGACCGGTCCGTAGTGGCTGAACAGCAGCCGTTGCGGCCCCAACGCCTCGAACAGTGCGATCGAGTTGAGTGCCGTTGCCAGGTCGAAGTCGGGCGGCGGGGTGGCAGGGCGGAGGTCGCCGGTCTCGGGGAGGTAGACCCCGGCGGCGTCGCCGACATAGAGGTCGCCGGTGCCCGAATCGACCAGGCCGACATGGTGTTTGGCGTGGCCGGGGGAGTAGTGGCTGCTGAGTGTGCGGCCGTTGCCCAGGTCGATGGCGCCGGTGTCGCCGAGGGCGACGATGCGTTCGGCCTCGGTGGGGGTCAGCTCGCCGAACAGCGTGTCCAGCCGATCGCCCCACACCATCCGGGCACTGGCCATCAACCTCGACGGATCGGCCAGATGCCGCGCGCCCTTCTCATGCACCACGATCTGCGCGGACGGGAAGTACTTCGCCATGTCCCCCACTCCGCCCGCGTGGTCGAGGTGGATATGGGTGACGACGACCGTCGCGAGGTCCTGAGGTCCCACGCCGAGCGAGGTCAGCGCGTCCCGCACGACCGGCGCGGAGGTCGAGGTGCCCGTTTCGACCAGGCATGGCCGGTCACCCAGGATCAAATAGCCTGCGGTGATCCCGGAGTATCCGGCCATCTTCGTGTCGATCTCGTACACGTCGCCGCCAAGGGCGGTGATGTTGTCCACAAGCACTCCCGAGTCGCTCACCACAATCCCCAGAACGGCGCTCGAGCCGATCCGGCCATGCCCTCATCGTAAAGAGTGATCTCGGCCAGTTCACCGACGAGGGAGCCCGAGATGGACCACAACGACGTCCAGCTGACCGGCAAGCTGTCCGGCGCGCCGGAGCACAGGGAGATGCCGAGCGGCGACACGCAGACGGCCTGGCGGCTGGTCGTCCGCCGCCCGCAGCCACGGCCGCGCGCGGTCGTCGACACGATCCGGTGTGTGACGTACGACCCCGATGTCACCGCGTTCGTCGAGGGCCTGGCGTCCGGCGACCGCATGGAGGTCAGCGGCGCCATCCGCTGCCGCATCTACGGTCCGCCGCATGCCAAGGTCTGGCGGTACGTGGTCGAGGTCGCCTCGGCCACCCGAGCACCCGTCCCCGCGGCCGAGGCGGTGGTCACGTGCTGAGCCGCCTCGCCCGGATCAGTCGGCGTCCAGCGTACGCAGCACCAGTCCGGTTCGCGGCTTGGGCCCGAACGACGTGGACTTGCGCGGCACCCGCTCACCCTCGGCCGCCACCGCGAGCACGTCGTCGACAGCCAGCGCGTTGAGGATCACCGCCGTGCCTCCGGTGGTGGCGGCCAGGTCCGCCGCGGCCTGCGCGTCGTGGTGCACGATTCGGACGTCGACCTCGTCGTCCCGCATGCCCCACACCCTGGGCATGACGAACTCCGTCAGGACAGAGGTGTTCAACGCGTTCCACCGCGCCGAGCGGTCTGCCGGCATGGCACGGGCGAGCTGCACCGGATCCGGGTCGGTCAGCAGATGGCCGCCGCCTTCTCCGGCCAGCAGGAACGCCGGTTCCCGTGCCTCCCGCAGCGCCGCCAGTGCGGAGGGCAGGTCCGCGAAGTCCTGGACTCGCCATGCGCCCTTGGCTCGGGCGGCCGCCTCTTCGAGGGGGAGCCCGGGGATGACGCGGTGGATCGCCTTGAGATCCGGCGGGTAGGCGTCGGAGTCCACGAGCAGGGCCAGCCCGAAGTCCCATGGGCCGGAGGCCTGGTCCTGCGTGCCGGAGGTGCGGTCTGCACGGTCCTGGCTACTCGGCGACGCGGGTCTGTCACCAGCGTCGGCCGGGCCGGTCGATGTGCCTGGCCTGTTCGTGGTGTCGGCCGGGCTGGTGGGCGTGCCGGGTCTGTTCGTGGTGTCGGGCGCGTTCGGGGCCGGGGTTGGGCTGGTCGCCGCGTGCTGGCCTGTTGGTTCGGGTGGTTTGGGGGTGGTTGTACGGCGGGCGTGCTCGTCGCGTTGGAGTTCGCGGTAGGTGGCGTAGCGGTGGTGGCCGTCGGCGATGAGCGCCTGGCGGTGGCGGAGATCGGCGTTCACGGCGTCGATCTCGGCCCGGTCGGTGATGGCCCAGAGGCTGTGCCGTACGCCGTCGGTGGTCTGGGCGGTCACCAGGGGCCGTCGGGTGGTGGCGACCTCGTCGACCAGGCGGCTCGCCCTGCCCTGCCGGGCTGCCGAGCCGGACGTTCCGCTGCCCCGGTATCCGGCTGTCGGGGTGTCCTTGGGGTCTGAGTGTGTGCTTGGGGCCGCGGTGGGGTCGTTGCCGTTGTAGAGGAGGAGGATGGGTTCGAGGTTGGCCTGGGTGGTGCTCATGAGGGCCAGGCGGTCGGCTACGGGGCCGGGCATGACGTTCTCGTGGGGGAGGATGATGCGCTGCTCCGGGGCGGCCAGACCTACGTCGCCGATCAGACCGCGTTGCAGCATGCCTGGGGCTCGCTGCTCGTAGACGTACAGGGCCGGGTGGTCGTCACGGACCAGTACGCCGTCCGCCAGCCAGGTGCGCAGGGCGTCTCGGGCTGCGCCGTATCGCTGGGCGGAAGCTTGCCTGACGTCGTCGAGGCGTGCGGAGACCGCGGGGCCACGGACGGTGGAGGTGGGCAGGGAGGCTGGGGCCGTGCTGGGCGGGACTTCGGTGTCCGCGCCGTGCTGCTCGGCGGTGTGCGCGCCGTGCTGCTCTGCGGTGCCCTCGGGCTCCGGGTCGGTGGTGTCCCTGCCGTGCTCTGCGTTGTCCGTGGTTCGCGAGCCTGTGGTTTCCGCGCTGGGCTGGTCTGCCGTGTCCGTGTCCGTGTCCCTGTCCGCGTCCCTGTCCGTGCTGGGCTTGGCGTCCTTGGGCTGGATGTCTGCGGGGCCTGGGGCATGCGGGGGCTCGGTGGCCGTGGGCTGCTCGCTAGCGGGGGCTGTGGCTTGCGGGCCTTCGGTGGCCGCGCTGTGCGGGTCTGCGGGGGGCGGTTGGAGCGTGGGTTGGGGGCCGGTGGTGGCGGCCGGGGGGTGGGGCGTGCTCTGGGTGGTGGCGGCTGGGTGGCTGGAGGGTGCGCCGGGTGTGTTGGCTGGGTGGCTGGAGGGTGCGCCGGGTGTGTTGGCTGGGTGGCTGGAGGGTGCGCCGGGTGGGTTGGGCGGGTCGCTGGAAGGTGTGCCGGGTGGGTTGGGGGTGGGAGCGGGGGCGGGGGCCGGTGGTGGGGGGGTGGGGTGGGCAGGGGGGCGGGGAAGGATGAGGCGGACGACATTGTTGGGATGGGAGTCCAGGAGAGCCTGGACATCGTCGTCCGAAATCAGGTCATAGGGCGGTGAAGTGACCGCCCCGGGGTCGTCCACGGCGAAGCGGACACCGCGGAAGGGGCGCAGCATTAGCCCATCTGGCACCGGTAGTTCAGGAGTCCCCATACCGGGCATGCTCCCATAGAGGTCCGAGTCTTCCCCGGGTTGCCCCCATATCCCGGCGATGCCCGTTCTCTCCGGGAATCGCGCGGAACTGCCGTCGTTCGATGAAGGAGCCCTCACGCATGATCCAAGGCAGAAACGTCCCTGATGATTCCCCCGGAGTGCCTTCAGGGGAGGTTTATGACTGGTACCAGCGTGGGGTGAAGCTTCTTCAGGAGGGCAGTCCGGCTGCTGCCGCGTCGCTTCTGGAACGTGCGGTGGCTGCTGAGCCGGAGTCGCGCAGCATTCGGGAGGCGTTGGCCCGGGCGCAGTTCAACTCGCGGCAGTATGTGCAGGCTGCGGATACCTTTCGGTGGATTGTGGATGCCAATCCGGCTGAGGATTACGCCTATTTTGGGCTTGGGTTGTCGTTGTGGCGTACGGGGGATATGGAAGCGGCTCAGGAGCCGCTTGCTATCGCTGTGGCCATGCGGCCGGATGAGCGTAACTATGTGACGGCTTTGCGGAATGTGCGGGCGACGTTGCGGGCTCGGCGGGCTATGTGAGGGGTTCGGTGGCGTGCCGGTTCTCTGCTTGGTCGGGCTGGGTGTTGCGCGGGTGCTTGATGTATGTGCGGGCGGGTGCTGGGCGGCCGTCGATCTTCTGACGCTCCGGAGCTCTGCCCAGGGTCCGTGTGGGTCTGTGTCTGCGGTTCTTACTGGGTTTCGTCTGCGGGCGATCTGTCGTCGCCGCGTGCTCCTTCTTCTCCGGCATTGGCACCGGCTTCGGTTCTGAACCTCGGGCTGGTTGTGGTCGGCGGGGTTGGTTGGCGGGTGGGTAGGGGTGCGGGGTTAGAGTCGCTGGCGGTGTTGGTCGCGGGTTAGGGGATATGCGGTGCTGGTCGAGAGGTACGACACTTTGCTGCTTGACCTTGATGGGGTTGTCTATCTGGGGGCTCGTGCCGTGCCTGGGGCGGCTGAGTCGTTGGTGGCGGCCAAGGGGCGGGGGGCTCGGCTGGCTTATGTGACGAACAATGCTTCGCGGACTCCCGCTGCCATCGCGGGGCATCTTCGGGAGTTGGGAGTGCCGGCGGAGCGCGAGGACGTGGTCACTTCGGCGCAGGCGGCGGCTCGGTTGATCGCTGAGCGGTTCGAGCCTGGGGCTCGGGTGCTGGTGGTGGGTGGTACGGGGTTGCGGCTGGCCGTACGGGATCAGGGGCTTCGGGTGGTGACGACCGCCATGGATCAGCCTGTGGCGGTGGTGCAGGGGATCGCGGCCGGGTTGTCGTACGGGTTGCTGGCTGAGGGGGCTTTGGCGGTGCGGCAGGGAGCGCTGTTCGTGGCGTCCAATGGGGACAGCACCATGCCGTCCGGGCGGGGTGTATTGCCGGGCAATGGGGCAATGGTGAGGGTTATTGCCACGGCTACGGGGGTTGAGCCTGTTTATGCGGGTAAGCCGGCGCCGCCGTTGCATCGGGAGTCGATGTTGCGGACGGGGGCTGAGCGGCCGCTCGTGGTGGGGGATCGGCTCGACACCGACATCGAGGGCGCGCGTAATGCGGGGGTGGACAGTCTGCTGGTGCTGACGGGGGTGGCGGGCCCGCTTGACGTGCTGACGGCCGCGCCTGAGCACCGGCCCACTTATGTCGCGGAGGATCTGCGGGCTTTGGGTGAGGACTATCCCGAGGTACGGCGGGGCTGGCGGGCCACTTGGGTCGACGGGAGCCTTCGCCTGGAGGGTGACGGGACCTGGATCGAGGGGCTCCGGACGGCTTGTGAGGCGGCCTGGGAGGCTGCCGGGGCGGGACGCGTGGATGAGGACAGCGTCAAACCGGTGCTGGAACGCCTCCAGGCCGGCTGACGTCGGCAGACCTCAGGGACCCGGGATCGGCAGGCGGCTCTCGGGCTTGGGATGCCCGCAGGCGAGATGGGGCGCCGTGTGGTGGATCGGACGCTGGGCACTACCAGCCGGGGGCGCTGGGGCGTGGGGTAAGTGGCCGAGGGGCGGGGTGCGGGGATGCGTGGGTTCGGTGGCGCGGGCCGAGGCATAGGGCAACACGGGTGTCGGGCCGAAGCCCAGCATCGAGGCGGTCGCCAGTTGGTGGCGGGTGGGATAGCACAGGCGTCGCGGCAGCGTGCTGGGTGGGGGGGTTAGGCGGGGGTGGGCCGTTGGGGGGCGGTGGGGGGAGAGAGGGCGCCTTCTGGGGAGAAGAACATGTGGTCGATGTGGTCCAGGGCCAGGCAGGCTGCCCCCAGGACCACGCATTCCTCGCCCAACGTGGAAGGCCGGATCTCCGGTACTCGCAGGCAGTGGGGGGCGAGGGCCTCGCGTAGGGGGGCGAGGAGGACGTCGGCCGAACGGGAGAAGCCGCCGCCCAGCACCACGACTTCGGGGTCGAGGGTGAGGACCATGGCGGCGGTGCCCAGGGCCAGGTCTTGGGCGTAGGCCTCGACGGCGGCGCGGGCGGCGGGGTCGCCGGTGCGGGCGGCGCCGAAGACGAGGGCGGCGGCGTCCTCCGCGGGCGCCCCGGCGGCGGCCGGGCAGGATTCCAGGTGGTCGGTCATGGTACGCCAGCCGGTGATCTCCATCAGCCCCACCTCGCCGGTGGCGCCGCTGAAGCCGTGGTAGGGGCGCCCGTTGAGGATGAGGGCGGCGCCGGGGCGGCGGCCGGCGTGGAGGTAGACGAGGTCGCGTACGCCTGCGGCTACACCTAGGCGTTGTTCGGCGAGGGCGGCGAGCTTGCTGTCGTTCTCGATGGTGATGGGGCAGGGCAGGCGGGCGGCGAGGTGGCCGACGAGGTCGGTGCCGGCCCAGTCGGGCAGTGCTTCGACGCGGGTTATGACGCCTTCGCGGTCGACGACGCCGACGCTGCCGGCGGCCACGCCCCACATCTGGTCGGAGGTGAGGCCGGCGGCGATCAGGGCGGCGTCCATGGCCCGGTTCATGGCGTCGAGGCGTTGTTCGCGCGGGGTGCCGGGGCTGACGGAGGTGCGGCCGCTGGCGACGGCCCTGCCGTTGAGGTCGGTGATGGTGGCCAGGACCTTGTGCACGCCTATGTCGATGCCGAGGACGTGCCCGGCGTCGGCGCGGAAGCGGTAGCGTCGGGCGGGCCGGCCCATGCCGCCGGGGGAGGGTTCGACCTCGGCGATCCAGCCGCGTTCCTGCAGGTCGGTGACGACGTCGACGATGGAGCCGCGGGAGAGCCCGGTGTGGGCGGCGAGTTCGGTGAGGGTGAGCGGGCGGCGCGCGTCGCGCAGGGCGCGGATGCTGCTGAGCGAGTTCAGCTGTCGCAGCCGCTGCAGGTCCCCACCGCTGACGTGCACGTCCGGGCCTCCTTTTTGATGGAAACCTCATTATGTACGGCCAGCGACGTCTACGCCACACCGAAATCTGGGGCTTGACCACGACCGGCCATCCATGAATATTTATGGACTCCCACATAAGTCGGGAGTGGAACACATCGATGACCGTAACCATCGCGATCGCCGGCGCCGGAGCGCGCGGGCAGATCTACGCCAGGGCGGCGGCCGCCTCCGGCCGGGCCCGGGTCGTGGCCGTGGCCGACCCCGATCCGGGGCGCCGCGCGGCCGTGGCCCGCGAGCACGGGCTGCCCGAGGAGGCCTGCTTCCCCGGCTGGGAGGAGCTGGCCGCGGTGCCGCGGCTGGCCGACGCCGTGGTCATCGCCACCCAGGATCACCAGCACGCCGATCCCGCCGTCGCCTTCGCCGCGCTCGGCTACGACATGTTGCTGGAGAAGCCCCTGGCTCCGACCGAGAAGGAGGCCCGCCGGATCGTCGAGGCGGTCGAGCGGGCCGGGGTGGTGTTCGCCGTGGGCCACGTGCTGCGCTACACGGCGTACACGAGAGAGCTGAAGCGGGTCCTGGCCTCCGGTGTGCTCGGCGAGATCGCCAGTGTGCAGCACCTGGAGCCGGTGGGGTGGTGGCATCAGGCGCACTCGTTCGTGCGCGGGGCGTGGCGCAACGTGGCCGGATCCGGCCCGATGCTGCTCACCAAGTCGTGCCATGACCTCGACTGGCTGCTGCACGTCGTCGGGGACGAGCCCGCCCGGGTCGCCTCCTTCGGCTCGCTGATCCACTTCCGTCCCGAGAACCGGCCGGACGGCGCCGCAGACCGCTGCGTGTCGTGCCCGCTGGAGATCGAATCGGCCTGCCCGTACTCGGCCAAGCGGTTCTACCTGGACATGATCGGGGACCCGGACAAGGAGTTCTGGCCGCTCGGCGCGGTGACCGCCGACGCCAGCGTGGCCGGGGTCACCCGGGCCCTGGAGACGGGGCCGTACGGGCGCTGTGTCTACGCGGCCGACAACGACGTGGTCGACCAGCAGGTCGTGATCGTGGAGTTCGCCCGCGGCGCGACGGTCGCCTTCACCATGACCGCCTTCACCCCGCTCGAACACCGCAAGACCAGGGTCTTCGGCTCGCACGGCTACGCCGAGGGCGACGGCGAATCGATCAGGGTCGTCGACTTCCGCACCGGCGAGGAGCACACCGTGGACGCCACGGGCGGCGGCGCGTCGCTGGCCGACGGGCACGGCGGCGGCGACGGCGGTCTCGTGGAGGCGTTCGTGGACGCCGTGGCCACCCGGGACCAGAGCGGGCTCGGCGGCGACGCCACCGACGCCCTGGCCGGGCACCTGCTGGTGTGGGCGGCGGAGAGAGCCCGCGAGAGCGGCACGGTGGTGACCCTGTGACGCTCGTCCCCGCGCCCGTCGCCGCCGTTCCCGGGCAGGGCGTCTTCAGCCTGGGCCCGGCCACCACGCTCACCGCCGACCCCGCCCTGGCCCGCGCCGCCGCCTGGCTGCGCGAGGCGCTCACTCCCGCCACCGGCTTATCCCTGCCGGAGGGCCCGGGCGGCATCGAGTTCCGCCAGGTGAGCGGCCTGGCCGAGGAGGAGTACCGCCTCACCGCCACCCCGGGCCGCGTCCTCATCGAGGCCGCCACCGCACCCGGCGCCTTCTACGGCGCCCAGACCCTGCGCCAGCTTCTCGGCCCGGCCGCCTTCCGCGCCGGCCGTACCGCCGAAGGGCCGTGGCGGGTGCCCGCCGTCACGATCGAGGACCGTCCCCGGTACGGCTGGCGCGGCTGCCTGATCGACGTGGCCCGGCATTTCCTGCCCAAGCACGACCTGCTGCGCTACATCGACCTGCTGGCCGCCCACAAGCTGAACGTCCTGCACCTGCACCTGACCGACGACCAGGGCTGGCGGCTGCAGATCAGGAAGTACCCGAAGCTCACCGAGATCGGCGCCTGGCGCCACGAGTCCCCTCTCGGCGCGAAAAAGCACCGCAGATGGGATGGCCGCCCGCACGGCGGCTACTACACCCAGGACGACATACGGGAGATCGTCTCCTACGCGGCCGACCGTTTCGTCACCGTGGTGCCGGAGATCGACCTGCCCGGTCACACGCAGGCCGCCATCGCGGCCTACCCAGAGCTCGGCAACCTGGACGCGACCCTGCCGGTGCGCACCGAGTGGGGCGTCGGCGAGAACGTGCTCAACGTCGCCGACGCCACCATCGCCTTCTTCAAGGACGTCCTGGACGAGGTGCTGGAGCTCTTCCCCGGCCCGTACGTGTGCGTGGGCGGCGACGAGGTGCCCAAGGGCCAGTGGAACGAGAGCGTCCCCGCCAAGGAGCGCATCCGCGAGCTGGACCTGCGCGACGCCGAGGAACTGCAGAGCTGGTTCGTGCGCCGCTTCACCGACTACCTCATCGCCCGCGGCCGCAAGCCCGTCGGCTGGGACGAACTGCTGGCCGGCGGGCTGCCGCCCGGCCTGACGGTGGCCGCCTGGCGCGGGCAGGCGTGCGCGGCCATGGCCGCGCGGGCCGGTCACGACGTGGTGGTCTCGCCCTTCGCCGAGACCTACCTGGACTTCCGGCAGGCCGAGGGCGAGCAGGAGCCGGTCGCGATCGGCAGCGTGACCGGGCTGCGCGCCGTGCACGGGTTCGACCCGGTGCCGGCCGGGCTCTCGGCGGCCGAACGCGAGCGGGTGCTGGGGGCGCAGGCGGCGCTGTGGACCGAGCACATCGACTCGCCCCGGCTGCTGGACTACATGGCCTTCCCCCGCCTGGCCGCGTTCGCGGAGGCGGTGTGGAACGACGGGCGCGACTTCGAGGACTTCCTCGGCCGCCTCGCCGTACACGAAAGGCGGCTGGACGCGCTGGGCGTGGAGTATCGCCCGGCCGGCGGGCCGCACCCCTGGCAGCGGCGTCCTGACGCGCCGGGCCACCCACGGACCCGGGCGGAGATCGACGCAGAGCTCGCCGCCTGGACGGCCAACCTTCGATGGCCGTAGTCACACCCCCTGTTTGGAGAACGACCATGCGTAAGCGCCTGCCCATCGCCGGGCTGCTCGGACTGGCCCTGTTGGCGTCCGGCTGCGGTTCCAGCGAGCCGGAGAAGTCCGGGAACGTCGAGATCAGTTATGCGCTGTGGGAGAAGAACGACGCCCCCGCCGCCCAGAAGATCATCGACGCGTTCCAGAAGGCCAACCCCGGCGTCACGGTCAAGCTGGAGATCACCCCCTGGGACCAGTACTGGACCAAGCTCCAGACCGCGGCGGCCGGCGGGGCGGCGCCCGACGTGTTCTGGATGAGCAGCCTCAACGTCCGCATGTACGCCAAGGGCGGCGTCATCGCCGCGGCCGACGAGAGCAAGACGACCGGCTTCACTCCGGCCACCGTCGCCGGATACCGCTACGACGGCAAGCTGTGGGCGCTGCCGTTCAGTGTGAGCCTGCCCGCGCTCTGGTACGACAAGAAGCTCTTCGACGCCGCCGGCGTGAAATATCCGACCGCCGACTGGACCTGGGACGACGTCAAGGCCGCCGCCAAGAAGCTGACCGACCCGGCCAAGAAGCAGTGGGGCATCATGACCCCGATGTGGGACCAGGGCGGGTTCTACAACACGATGATCCAGGCCGGCGGGCGCGTGCTGTCGGCCGACGGCAAGAAGTCCGGCTTCGACGAGGCCGGCTCCATCCAGGGCCTGGAGTTCTGGACCGACCTGATGATCAAGGACAAGGTCGCGCCGCAGGCCCAGGTCTACAACGACACCGAGCCGCTGCAGCTCTTCCAGACCGGCAAGATCGGCATGCAGTACGGCGGGTCCTGGTTCGCCGCCACCTACGCCGCCAACCCCGAGGTGAAGTCCCGGGTCGACCTGGTCCCGCTGCCCAAGGGCCCGGCCCAGGAAGGCGTGATCGTGGCCTCGCTGGCCAACGCGGTCTCGGCCAAGACCGAGCACCCGAAGGAGGCCACCGCCTTCGCCGCCTTCTTCGCCTCCGAGGAAGGCCAGAAGATCTTCAGCGACGCGGGCGGCGCCTCCATCTCGGCCCGCGAGGGCACCCAGGACGGCTTCTACAAGGCCTACCCCGACTTCAACCTGAAGGGCCTGTTCGAGGGCTCGATGCCGCACGGCGTGGAGTACCCCGTGACGCTCGACACCGCGAAATGGCAGGACGTGCAGAACAAGCTGCTGGTCGACGCCTGGACGGGCAAGCGGCCGACGGCCGACGTGGCCAAGGACATCGCGGTCAAGATGAACGAGATCCTGGCGAAGGAGTGAAAAGCAGAGAACGGCTCTGGGGCTACGCGCTGATCGCCCCGATGGCCCTGGGCCTGGCCGTGTTCTACGTCTGGCCGATCGCGCAGACGCTCTACCTCAGCTTCACCGAGTCCGGCGTGTTCGGCGGGCAGACCTGGGTCGGCCTGGACAACTACACCGCGCTCGCCGCCGACGAGGAGATGACGGGCGCGCTGGGCAACACGCTGCTGTACGCGGCGCTGATGCTGGCGGGCGTGCCCCTGTCGATCGTGGTCGCGGCGCTGCTCAACGTACGCGGGCTGCGCGGGCTGGGCTTCTACCGCACGATCTACTTCCTGCCCGTGGTCACCATGCCCGCGGCCGTGGGCCTGACCTGGCGCTACCTCTACAACGGCGACTTCGGGCCGATCAACCAGCTCCTCGCGGCGGTCGGGATCGACGGCCCGTACTGGGTGGCCGACCCCGACGTGGCGATCTACGCCCTGGCCCTCGTCGGCGTCTGGAGCTCCATCGGGTACAACGCGGTGCTGTTCCTGGCCGGGCTCCAGGGCATCCCCCGCCACTACTACGAGGCGGCCGAGATCGACGGGGCCGGGCGGCTGCGCCAGTTCTTCCGCATCACGCTGCCGCTGCTCACCCCGACCACCTTCTTCGTCATCGTCATCACCATGATCAACGCGCTGCAGGTCTTCGACCTCGTCTACCTCATCTTCGACCTCAAGAGCCCGGCGCTGCCCGGCGCCCGCACGATCGTCTACTTCTTCTTCGAGCAGGGCTTCCTGAAGAACCAGCGCGGCTACGCGGCCGCGATCGCCGTCGTGCTGCTCGGCCTGATCCTCGTGCTCACCGCGATCCAGTTCAGGCTGCAGAAGAGGTGGGTGCACTATGCGTAGGACCTGGCCCGCGCACGTGACGCTGATCGCCGGGGCGCTGGTCATGCTGGCGCCCTTCGTGTGGCAGCTCATCGTCTCCCTGCAGACGCTCAGCGACTCGCTGCGGGTGCCGCCGGTGCTCGTGCCGTCGTGGCGGTGGGAGAACTTCGCCGACGTGTTCAAGACGGTGCCGCTCGGGCGGCAGTTCCTCAACACCGTCGTGGTCACCGTCGCGATCACCGCCGGGCAGCTGCTGCTGTGCTCGCTGGCCGCCTTCGCCTTCGCCCGGCTGCGCTTCCCCGGCCGCGGCGCCATCTTCATGGTGTTCCTGGCCGTGCTCATGGTGCCGCAGGAGCTGTTCCTGCTGCCCCGCTACGAGATCATGCAGGGCCTCGGCTGGCTCAACACGCTGCAGGCGCTCATCGCGCCCGGCTTGTTCGGCGCCTTCGGGACGTTCCTGCTGCGGCAGTTCTTCCTCACCCTGCCCACCGAACTGGACGAGGCCGCCCGCCTCGACGGCGCCAACCCGCTGCAGATCTACTGGCACGTCATGCTCCCGCTGGTCAAGCCGGGGCTGCTGGCGCTCGGCCTGCTCAGCGTCATGTGGTCGTGGAGCAGCCTGCTGTGGCCCCTCGTCGTCAACACCGATCCCGAGCAGATGACGCTGGCCGCCGGGCTCGCCTCGCTGCGCGGCCAGTTCCAGACCAACTTCCCGATCCTGTTCGCCGGATCGATCGTCGCCTCGCTGCCCGTCATCGTGCTCTTCGTGATCATGCAGCGGCAGCTCATCGCCGGAATCGCATTCACCGGAACGAAGGGATAGATCCTCCATGCGTCGTTTACCCCTGCTGATAGGCGCGGCCGCCCTCGTGGCGCTCACCGCGCAGCCCGCCTCCGCCGCCGGGCGCCAGCCCATCGACGTGCAACTGCTGTCCATCACCGACTTCCACGGCTACATCACCCCGCAGAACAACGCCGCCGACGGCACGATCAAGGACGGCGCGGGCAACACGCTGATGGTGGGCGGCGCGCCGTACGTCTCGACCCACCTGAAGAATCTGCGGAACGGCAAGCGCAACACCGTCACCTTCACCACCGGAGACGACTTCAGCGGCTGGCCCGTGGAGGTCTCCCACCACGCGGACGAGCCGACCGTCGAGTTCCTGAACCGGATCGGCGTGCAGTTCACCGCGGCGGGCAACCACGAGTTCGACCGGTCGCTGGAGTTCACCCGCGACCACATGGGCAAGGGCCGGTGCTTCGGCGAGGTCGGCCTGGACAGCTGCTTCACCGACTCCTCCGGCAGGCGCTTCCCCGGCGCCCGCTACGAGATCTCCTCGGCCAACATGACCCGCAAGGGCAGCACCCGGCCGGTGCTGGAGCCGTTCGTGATCAAGCGTTTCCAGGGCGTGCCGGTGGGCTTCATCAACCTCACCACGCCCACGACGGTCGCCGGCTCGACCTCCTACCAGCCCACGCTGGACAACCTGCCGCTGGTGGAGACGGCCAACAAGTACGCCGCGATCCTCAAGCGGATGGGCGTGGAGGCCATCGTCGCCAACGTGCACGAGGGCGGCGCCGCCGGCCAGGACTTCAACGGCTGCGGGCCGACCAAGAGCGGCCCGATCTGGGACTTCGCCCGCGACGCCTCGCCCGACATCGACGCGATCGTCACCGGCCACTGGCACTGGTTCTTCAACTGCTCGCTGCCCGACCCGGCGGGCAACCTCCGCCCGGTCGTGGAGGCGGCCAACCACGGCCGGCTCATCAACGAGATCAACCTGAAGATCGACCGCCGCACCCGCGACGTGATCAGGCCGGCCACGACCGCGCGCAACCACCCCGTCACCCGCGACGTGCCCGCCGACCCCGAGATGGTCGCGATGGTCGACTACTGGAACGGCAAGGCCAAGGTCACCGGCGCCCGCCAGATCGGCACGCTGACCGGCGACGTGACCAGGGTGCGCGACGCCGACGGCGAGAGCACGCTGGGCAACCTCGTGGCCGACGCGGAGAAGGCCGCCTCCGACGGCGCCGACCTGGCGATGGTCGCGGTGGCGCCGGTGAAGGGCTCCAACTCGCTGCGCGGCGACCTCAAGGCCGGTGCGGTCACCTTCGCCCAGGCGTGGGCGGCGTGGGGCTACGCCAACCCGGTGCTGACCGTGTCGGTGAAGGGCGCCCAGGTCGATCAGGCGCTGGAGCAGCAGTGGCAGACGCAGCCGGACGGGACGGTCCGGTTCGCCCCGCTGGCCGTTTCAGGAAATGTCCGCTTCTCGTATGACGTGCGGAAGCCGGTGGGCGAGCGCGTCGAGAACGTGCTCATCGACGGCAAGCCGCTCGACGCCGCCCGCGGCTACCGGCTGGCCGCCCTGGCCTACACGCTGATCGGCGCCGACGGCTACACCGCCTTCACCGGCTACACCGACACCGTGCGCGGGCCCCGCGACTACGAGGCCCTGCGCTCCTACCTCGGCACCGGGCCGCTGAGCCCGCCCGCCCTGGACCGGGCGCAGCCGCTCCTCTAGGCGACGCGTTCGCTGGTCTGGCGTCCGAACTGCCACGCTCCCACCACGAGCAGCAGCGCGGACGCCAGCACCAGCGCGCCCATCGCCACCGGCAGCCCGGCGCTCCAGCCGTCCAGCATCAGCAGCCGCATCGCCTCGATCGCGTACGTGAGCGGGTTGGCCCTGGCCACGACCTGCATCCAGGCGGGCATCGCGGTCAGCGGCACGAAGGCGTTGGACATGAACAGCAGCGGCAGCGAGGCGAACCCGGTCACCGCGAAGAACGTGCCGTGCGAGGGGACCGCGCAGGCCAGCGCCATGGCCGCCGCCGTCATCGCCAGCGTCAGCAGCGCCGCGGTGACCAGGATCGCCAGCACGCCGGCCAGGCCGGTGGCCGGCCGTACCCCCAGCACGAGCGCGACGAGCAGGATGACCAGCACCTGCGCCGAGTTCATGCCCATCTGGAAGACGAAGCGCGAGACGATCAGCGAGCTGCGCCTGATCGGCATGCTCATCAGCTTGTCGAGGTAGCCCGTCTCCTTGTCGAACAGCAGCGGCATCGCCGCGCTCACCCCGTTGCCGACGACGGTGAAGGCGATGATGCCGGGCACCGCGAAGGCGAGATAGTCGGTGGTGCCCACGACCCGGGCGTCCATGGCGCCGCCCAGCGAGCCGGCGAAGAACACCAGCCACACCGCCGGCTGGAGCACGCTGAACAGCAGGTTCAGCCGCTCGCGCAGGGTCATCAGCAGCCAGCGCCGCGACAGCGCCAGCACCTCCTGGGCCCACATCACGCGGCCTCTTCGCGCAGCGCGTGGCCGGTGTGGCGCAGGAAGACCTCGTCCAGGCTGTCGGCGCCGATCGCCGCCTTGAGCTCGGCCGGGGTGCCCGAGACGACCTCGCGGCCGTGGTCGATGATGGTCAGCCGGTCGCACAGGCGGTCGGCCTCGTCCATGTAGTTGGTGGCCAGCAGGACGGTCATGCCCTCCTGGCAGAGCTGCCTGATGTGGTCCCAGACGTGGTGGCGCGACTGCACGTCCAGGCCCAGCGTCGGCTCGTCGAGGATGAGCAGCTCGGGCCGGTGCAGCAGGCCGCAGGCCAGCTCCAGCCGCTTCTGCATGCCGCCGGAGTAGGCCTGCACCAGGCGGTCGGCGTGGGCGCTCAGGCCCACGAGCTCCAGGACCTCGGCGGCCCTGGCCTTCACCCGCTTCCTGGGCACGTGGTAGAGGGCCGCCTCGATCTCGGTCTTCTCCCGGCCGGTGAGCATGTAGTAGCCCATCGGGGAGACCTGCTGCATGACGTAGCCGATGCGCAGGCGTACGTCGCCGGCCGCGCGCACCACGTCGAAGCCGCACACCCGCGCCGTGCCCGAGCTGGGCGGGAGCAGGGTGGCCAGCATGCGGATGGTCGTTGTCTTGCCGGCGCCGTTGGGACCCAGCAGGCCGACGACCTCACCGGCGCCGGCCGTGAGGGTCAGCTCGTCAACAGCGGTGCTCTGCCCGAAGCGGCGGCTGAGCCGCTCCACGTCGATGATCATTCCCATGGACGCACCCCAAGTACTTAACGGATGCGTTAAGCATATCAGAGCAACTTCCGCAGCCGCAGGAGGTCTCCGAAGCTGGCGTCCACCTTGACCCGCCCGCCCAGCAACGCCCTGGCCAGGTCGAGCTCGCCCTCGACCAGCGCGATCAGGTCGTCACTGGTGATGGTCAGCTTCACGTCGGCCTCCTTGCCGTCGGCCGGAGGCTCCTGCGTGAACGGGTCCAGGCCGTCGTGGCTGAGCCGGCCGTAGAAGACGACGTCGAGGTCGGAGACACGGCAGCTGACCGTCCGCTCGACGACGTGCTTGGCGCGGTCCTCGTCGCTGATCTCGTCGAAATTGGCGACGAGCTTGGCCAGAGCGGCCCGGCACTCCTCGACGCTTGCCATGGATGCGCTTCCTTTCTCCCCACTGACACGGACCGTAGCGTTCCATACGACTGCATAACGTGTGACACGCCTGCCGAGGTGCCGGGTGTCGGCGCCAGGCGTTACGGTCGTGTCATGACTGAGATCCCGGAGGGGGCGGGCGACGAGCGGGTCGACGCCGTTCTCGCAGGTCTGGAGCGTCTGTCCGGGCTGCCCGTGGGCGAGCACGCCGCCGTCTACGACGACGCGTACGCCGGGCTGGAGGAGACCCTCGCCGCGATGGACGAGCAGTGAGCCGACGCGTCCGGCTCGACAGCGAGCTCGTACGGCGCGGCCTGGCCCGCTCCCGCGAACAGGCGGCCCAGCTCATCGAGGCCGGCCGGGTCAGCGTGGGCGGACAGGTCGCGGGCAAGGCGGCCACCCAGGTCGACACCGCCGCCGCCATCGTCGTGGCCGAGTCGCCCGACGGCCCCGACTACGTCTCGCGCGGCGCCCACAAACTCCTCGGCGCGCTGGAGGCCTTCAAGGCGCTGAGCGTCGAGGGCCGCCGCTGCCTCGACGCCGGTGCCTCCACCGGCGGCTTCACCGACGTGCTGCTGCGCCACGGCGCCGCCCACGTCCTGGCCGTGGACGTCGGCTACGGCCAGCTCGCCTGGTCGCTGCGGACCGACGAGCGCGTCACCGTCATGGAACGCGTCAACGTGCGCGACCTGACGCCCGACATGGTCGGCGAGGCCCCCACCCTGATCGTCGGCGACCTGTCGTTCATCTCGCTGCGGCTCGTGCTGCCCGCGCTGGCCGCCGTGGCCGCGCCCGCCGCCGACTTCGTCATGCTGGTCAAGCCGCAGTTCGAGGTGGGCAAGGAGCGCGTCGGCGCCGGCGGCGTGGTCCGCGATCCCGCGCTGCGCGCGCAGGCGGTCCGCGACGCGGCCGCCAAGGCACAGGACATAGGTTTGGCGGTGCGCGGCGTCACGGCCAGCCCGCTGCCGGGACCGTCGGGAAATGTCGAATACCTGCTCTGGCTGGGCAAGGGGGAGGGCGAGCCGCCGGTCGCCAACCTCGACACCGAGATCCAGCGCGCCGTAGAAGAAGGGCCCCAATGAACCGGACCGTTCTGGTCACCGTGCACACCGGGCGCGGCGCCGCCGTCGAGAGCGCCCGCCTGGTCGTCAACCGCCTGGTCGACGCCGGGATCACCGTGCGCGTGCTGGAGCAGGAGGCCGTGGAGATCGGCTGCGTCGGCGCCGAGGTGGTGCCGTGCGACCCCGGCGCGGCCAAGGACGCCGAAGTGATGATCGTCCTGGGCGGCGACGGCTCGCTGCTGCGCTCGGCCGAACTGGCCCGCTCGGCCGGCACCCCGCTGTTCGGCGTCAACCTCGGTCACGTGGGCTTCCTGGCCGAGGCCGAGGTCGACGACCTGGCCGCCGCCGTCGACAGCGTCGTCGCCGGGAACTACGACGTCGAGGAGCGCATGACCATCGACGTGCTCGCCCGGCTCAACGGCCAGGTCATCGCCGACACGTGGGCGCTCAACGAGGCCACCGTCGAAAAGCGCGAGCGCATGCTGGAGGTCGTGGCCGAGGTCGACGGCCGCCCGCTGTCGCGCTGGGGCTGCGACGGCGTCATCTGCGCCACCCCGACCGGCTCCACCGCCTACGCCTTCTCCGCCGGCGGCCCCGTCGTCTGGCCGGAGGTGGAGGCGCTGCTCATGGTGCCGATCAGCGCCCACGCCCTGTTCGCCAAGCCCCTGGTCGTCTCGCCGCGCGCCACCCTCGCCGTCGAGATCCTGCCCGGCACGCCGGGCGGCGTGCTCTGGTGCGACGGCCGCCGCCGCTTCGACCTGCCGACCGGCACCCGCGTCGAGGTCCGCCGCGGCGAGCACCCGGTGCGCGTGGCCCGCCTGCACGGCATCGACAGCACCGGCGCGCCGTTCACCGACAGGCTGGTCGCCAAGTTCGAACTTCCCGTGCAGGGGTGGCGCGGAAGGGTGCGTCCCTGAGTCAATTGGCTCAGGAGCGCGTAGGATCGCTTGCGCACGTGTGTTCGGACAGTGGGCTCCGAAGCCGGGTGCGACCGTAAAACGCAGGCAGCGACAGGAGTGGCCGGTGCGACCCAGGGTCGAAGAGGTCCGCATCCAGGGGCTGGGTGTCATCGACGAGGCCGTTCTCGAGCTCTCGCCGGGATTCAACGTGGTCACCGGCGAGACCGGAGCGGGCAAGACCATGGTCGTCACCGGGCTCGGCCTGCTGTTCGGCGGCCGTGCCGACCCGTCGCGCATCCGCCCCGGATCCGACAAGGCGACCGTCGAGGGCACGCTGGTCATCGAGGCCGGCGGCCGCGTCGGCCAGCAGGTCGAGGACATCGGCGGCGAGGTCGAGGACGGCGAGCTGATCATCTCGCGCACCGTCTCGGCCGAAGGCCGCTCGCGTGCCTGGCTGGGCGGGCGCACCGTCCCCGTCGGCACGCTCACCTACCTGGCCGACGACCTGGTGGCCGTGCACGGGCAGATGGACCAGCAGCGCCTCCTGCAGCCGGCCAGGCAGCGCGCCGCGCTCGACCGCTATGCCGGCGACGATCTGGTCAAGCCGCTGCGGGCGTACTCGCAGGCGTACAAGCGGCACAAGCAGGTGGCCGCGCTGCTGGAGGAGCTGACGACCCGGGCGCGCGAGCGCGCCCAGGAGGCCGACCTGCTGCGCTTCGGCCTGGAGGAGATCGAGAAGGTCGACCCCAAGCCCGGCGAGGACGTCGAGCTGCGCGCGGAGGAGGAGCGGCTCTCGCACGCCGACGCGCTGCGCACCGCGGCCACCGGCGCCCACACGGCGCTGCTCGGCGACCCGATGGAGTCCGCCGACGGCACCCACGACGTGATCTCGCTGCTGGGCGAGGCCCGCTCGGCGGTCGAGGGCGTGCGCGACTTCGACGCGCAGCTCGCCCAGGTGGCCGACCGGCTGGCCGAGGCGGGCTACCTCATCTCCGACGTGGCCACCGACCTGGCCGCCTACGCGGAGTCGATCGAGGCCGATCCGGCCAGGCTGGCGATCGTGCAGGAGCGCCGCTCGCAGCTGACCGGCCTGATCCGTAAATACGCCGAAGACAGCGCCGGACTGCTGGCCTGGGCGCAGCAGTCCTCGGCGCGGCTGACCGAGCTCGAAGGCGACGACGAGCGCATCGACGAGCTCACCCGCGAGCACGACGAGCTGACCGAGCGGCTCACCGAGCTGGCCGCCGAGCTGACCAGGGTGCGCGAGGCCGCCGCCGAGCGCTTCGGCGAGGCCGTCACCGAGGAGCTCACCGCGCTGGCCATGCCGCACGCCCGCGTGGTCGTGCAGCTCTCCCGGAGCGCCGAGTTCGGCCCCGAGGGCGTCGACGAGGTCGAGCTGCGCATGGCCGCGCACCCGGCCGCGCCGCCGCTGCCCCTGAACAAGGGCGCATCCGGCGGCGAGCTCAGCCGCGTCATGCTCGCCATCGAGGTCGTCTTCGCCGGCGCCGACCCCGTGCCCACCTTCGTCTTCGACGAGGTCGACGCGGGCGTGGGCGGCAAGGCCGCGGTCGAGATCGGCCGCCGCCTGGCCAGGCTCGCCCGCACCGCCCAGGTCATCGTCGTCACCCACCTCCCGCAGGTGGCCGCCTTCGCCGATCAGCATCTCGTCGTGGAGAAGGCCAGTGACGGCAGCGTCGTGCGCAGCGGCGTCGTCACGCTCAACCACGAGGGCCGCGTACGCGAGCTCTCGCGCATGCTGGCAGGCCTGGAAGATTCCGAGCTGGGCAGGGCCCATGCGGAAGAATTGCTCGGGCTCGCCGCTGCCGACTCTGCGTGACATATCAGACACGCCGCGCAGTGCGTGGCCCCCGGGCTCTCCGGCTCTGGCAGGATGGTCTTGATGAAGGTACCGGGGAACAAGTTGCCGGGCCTCCGCGGCAGGAAGGTCGGTGACCTTCCCGGCCTCACGGCAGTGGCGAGAATCGACCGGCGGACGAAGAGGCTAACCAAGCGCCTCCGGCCGGGGGAAATTGCGATTATCGACCATGTTGACGTGGACCGGGTCAGCGCGGAGGCACTCGTCGCGTGCGGTGCCGCCGCCGTGGTCAACGTCGCGGCGGGCATCAGCGGGCGCTACCCCAACCTGGGTCCGCAGATCCTGATCGAGGCCGGCATCCCGTTCGTCGACAACGCCACGCCCGAGCTGTTCGAGCGGGTGTCCGACGGCGAACCGGTCCGCGTCTGCGACGGGATCGTCTACGTCGGCGAGGAGATGGTCGGCAAGGGCGACGTCGCGACCGAGGAGACCGTCGAGGCCGCCATGGCCGAGGCACGAGCCGGACTTTCCGTGCAGATTGAGGCTTTCGCCGTCAACACGATGGAGTACGTTCGTGGTGAGGGCAGGCTTCTCATCGACGGAGTCGGCGTGCCGGAGATCCGCACCCCCATCGAGGGCAGGCACGTTCTCATCGTTGTGCGTGGATACCACTACAAAGAGGACATCGCCACGCTCCGGCCGTACATCCGCGAATACCGCCCCGTCCTCGTCGGCGTCGACGGCGGCGCGGACGCGCTCCTGGAGGCCGGATACCTGCCCGACGTGATCGTCGGCGACTTCGACTCCGTCTCCACCAAGGCCCTCACCTGCGGCGCCGAGCTCATCGTGCACGCCTACCGCGACGGCCGCGCGCCCGGCCTGGAGCGCGTGCACCAGCTCGGCCGCGAGGCCGTCATCTTCCCCGCCACCGGCACCAGCGAGGACATCGCCATGCTCCTGGCCGACGACAAGGGCGCCGAGCTCATCGTCGCCGTCGGCACCCACTGGACGCTGGAGGAGTTCCTCGACAAGGGGCGCTCCGGCATGGCCAGCACCTTCCTCACCCGGTTGCGCATCGGCAGCAAGCTCATCGACGCCAAGGGCGTGAGCCGGCTCTACCGCAGCCGCATCTCCACGCAGCAGCTGCTGCTGCTGGTGGGCACCGCGCTCGTCACGATGGGGGTCGCCCTGTTCAGCTCGCCCATCGGGCAGACCTGGCTCAACGGCCAGCAAGACCTTTGGAACGCCTTCATCTTCTGGCTGGTCGGACTTTTCTCGTGATCGATTTTCGCTATCACCTCGTCTCCATCGTCGCCATCTTTCTCGCGCTGGCGGTCGGCATCGTCATGGGCACCACGCTGCTGCAGAATCCGGCCATCCAGGTGGCCAAGCAGACCACGGACGGGCTGATCAAGAACAACAGCGAGCTGCGCGCCGAGAAGGACGACCTGGCCCGGCGCCAGGCCGGCAACGACTCCTTCGTCAAGGACATGACCCCGGTGCTGGCCCTGGTGGCGGGCGGGCTCAGCGGCCAGCGGGTGCTGCTGGTCGACACGCCCGGCTCCACCGCCACCCTGCGCGAGGCGCAGCAGCAGGTGCTCGACCAGGCCGGCGCGACCGTCGGCCAGCGGGTGACGATCACCGACAAGTTCCTCGCCCTCGACAGCGAGGCCGTCCTCGACGGCCTGGCGACCCAGCTCCAGCCCGCCGGCCTCACCTACACCGCCGGCGCGAGCGTCTACGACAAGGTCGCCCAGCTCCTGGCCGCCACGCTGACCACCGCCGACCCCACCCAGGCGGGCACCGCCGACACCGAGACCGCCGCCGTGCTGGCCGCGTTCGAGAAGGGCGGCTTCATCAGCGTCGAAGGCGACGTCGACAAGCGCGCCACGCTCGCGGTGGTGTTCGCGCCGGACAAGCCCTTCGAGGGCGAGCGCGCCGAGGCGCAGGCGGGCGCGCTCGTCTCCCTCGCCGCCGGCCTCGACGCCGGGAGCAGGGGAGCGCTCATCGCGGGCAGCACGACCGCGGTGGCCCCCGGCGGCGTCATCACCGAACTGCGCGACTCCGGCGACATCGGCCAGCGGGTCTCCAGCATCGACACCCTCGACATGCCCGCCGGCCGCGTCGTCAGCGTCTACGCCCTGCGCGAGCAGATCGCCGGCCGGGCCGGCCAATACGGCATCGGCACCGGCGTGACCGACTTCCAGCCGCCGGTGCCCAGTCCCACCCCCGTCCCCACCTCGTCAGGGAGCTGAACCATGGCCCGTGCCCTGCTGTGCGCGCTCGCCGGAGCCGCGCTCGGCGCCGTCGCCGCCCGCGCCGCCTACTCCGCCTTCACCTCGCGGGTGGCCGAGGCTCCCGAGAAGACGGCCACGCCGTCCGGCGAGGTCGTGGCGGCGGGCGGGCTCGGCGCCGCCGCCACCTGGACCAGGAGCAACCACCGCGGCGAGCCGATCACCCTGCTCGAAGGCCCCGCGTTCGTGGCGGGCGCGGGCGCCGCCGCCGCGCTCGCCCCCGGCCTCGATCCCCGCGTACGGCTGGCCGCCCTCCTGGCCGGAGCCGGCAGCGGCGCGCTGGGCGCCTACGACGACCTCTACGGCAGCACCTCGTCCAAGGGCTTCAAGGGCCACCTCAGCGCCCTGGCCAAGGGCGAGGTGACCAGCGGCGCGGTCAAGATCCTCGGCATCGGCGCCACCGGCCTGGCCGCCGCCGCGCTCGTCTCCCGCGGCCCCCTCGACACGCTCGCCAACGGCGCCACCATCGCCGGCGCCGCCAACCTGGCCAACCTGTTCGACCTGCGGCCCGGCCGGGCCATCAAGGTCGCGCTGCTGACCGGCGGCCCGCTGCTGGCCGCCTCGCTGCTGCGCGGCTCCCCGGCGGGCGCGGCGCTGGCCGCGGTCCCGCTGGGCGCCGCCGCCGCGCTGCTGCCCGACGACCTGGGCGAGCGCGCCATGCTCGGCGACGCCGGGGCCAACGCCCTGGGCGCCCTGCTCGGCCTGGCCGCCGTCACCACGCTCGGCCGCCCGGGACGGCTGGCCGTGCTCGGCACCGTCGCCGTCCTGACCGCCGCCTCGGAGAAGGTCTCCTTCACCAAGGTCATCGCGGGCAACCCGGTGCTCCACCGCATCGACATGCTCGGCCGCCGCCCCGCCCCGTGACCGGACGGCTGGCGCGGGGCGTCGCGGGCGGCGCGGTTCTGATCGGCGCGATCACGATCCTCGCGCGCATCACCGGCTTCGCCAAGCAGTACGTCTTCGCCCAGACCGTCGGCACCGGCTGCCTGTCCACCGCCTACTTCACCGCCAACCAGATCCCCAACATCGTCTTCGAGGTGGTGGTCGGGGGAGCGCTGGCCGGAATGGTCGTCCCTGTCCTCGCGGGCGCCGCCGCCCGCGCCCGCCCGTGGGGCGAGCCGCCGCTGGAGGAACCCGACTCCCCCGAGGCCGCCCGTGGCGCCCAGGCCGTGGCGCCCTCACCCGTCGAAGCCCACGCCTACGTGAGCCGCGTCTCCTCGGCGCTGCTCACCTGGGTGCTGGTCGTGCTGGTCCCGCTGGCCGTCGCCGTCGCGCTGCTGGCGGGCCCCATCGCCGGGCTCTTCTACGGCTCCGCGCTCCCGCCGTGCGAGGTCGAGGCCGTGCGGGCCGTCACCGCGGACATGCTGGTCGTCTTCGCCCCCCAGATTCCCCTGTACGGCGTGGCCGTCGTCCTCTACGGCGTCCTCCAGGCGCACAAGCGCTTCGCCGGACCCGCCGTCGCGCCGCTGGTGTCCAGCATCGTGGTGATCGCCGCCTACCTGGTCTTCGTCCCGGTCAGCGGCGGCACGAGCACGCCGGTCAGCCCGCTCGACCCGGGCGAGACCGTGCTGGCCGTCGGGACCAGCCTGGGCGTGCTCGCGCTCGTGCTCACCGTCGCCGGGCCCGCTCTGCGGCTCGGGCTCCGGTGGCGGCCCACGCTGCGCTTCCCCGACGGCGTGGCCGCGCAGGTGCGCGGGCTGGCGTTCGCCGGGATCGCCGGGTTGCTGGCCCAGCAGGCGGCCATGGTCGTGGTGCTGTACCTGTCCAACGGGATCGGCGTGGGGGCGATCGCGGTCTACAACTACGCGTGGGCGATCTACCTGGTGCCTTACGCGGTGCTGGCCGTACCCATCGCGACCAGTGCTTTTCCCGGGCTGTCCGCGCGGGCGGAGAGCGGCGACGAGGCGGGTTTCGCGGGCCTGGCCGCGCGCACGACGCGGGCGGTCGTGCTGGTGTCGGGGCTCGCGGCGGGGGCGCTGGCGGCGATGTCCGGGCCGGGCGCGGAGGTGTTCCTGCTGGGGTCGGAGTCCGCGGTGCCGCACGCGCAGTTCGCGCGGACGATCGCGCTGTTCGCGCCGGGCCTGATCGGGTACGGGCTGATCGCGCACCTGAGCCGGGTGCTGTACGCGGCGGGCAAGGGCCGGGAGGCGGCCGCCGGGACCGTGGCCGGTTGGCTGGTGGTGATGGCGGCGCAGGCCGGGTTCGTGCTGGTGCTGCCGGACGGGTGGGAGATCGCCGGGATGGCGCTCGGGATGAGCGTGGGGATGACCGTGGGCGGGATCTGGCTGCTGGTGGCGGTGCTGCGGGCGCGTGGCGGGGCGGCGGCCGCCGGGCTGGTCAGGGCGGCGTTCGCGGCGGTGGCCGGAGGGGCGGCGGGATTCCTGGCGGGCGCGTGGGCGGCGGGACTGGTCGGCGCCGAAGGACTGTGGCCCCGGCTGGGAGCCACGGTGCTGGGCGGGGCGGTCGCGATCGTGGCGGGGGCCGCGGTGGCGGCGCTGCTGGACCGCGACGACGCCCACGCCCTGGCCGCGATGGCCACGCGGCGTCGAGCGGACCGGTAATGCGGATGGTTGAGAGGAGAAGCGGCGTGCGGGTGGTCTTCGTGCTCGGAACCACGTCCGGCGGGACCGGGCGGCACGTGCTCATGCTGGCCGAAGGCCTGGTACGCCGCGGGCACCAGGTGGTCGTCGCCGCGCCCTCGGCCGTCGGCGAGACGTTCGGGTTCGGCGCGGCAGGGGCGCGGTTCGTCCCGGTCGCCGTCTCCGACCGGCCGCACCCGGCCCGCGACCTGGCGGCGGTCGCCCAGATCCGCCGCATCACCCGCGAGGCCGACGTCGTGCACGCTCACGGGCTGCGCGCGGGCGCCCTCGCCGTCCTGGCCGGGCTCGGCCGGTCCCGGCCCCGGTCTGCCCGGACTTCCGCGGTGAGGAGAGCCGGACGCCCGGCGCTGGTGGTGACGCTGCACAACGCGCTCACCGCCGGAGGCTTCGTCGGCGCCGTCTACGGCGTGCTGGAGCGGATCGTGGCACGGGGCGCCGACCGGGTGCTGGTCGTCTCACCGGACCTGGGCGAGCGGATGACCGCGCTCGGCGCCGGGGACGTGCGCCCGGCCGTGGTGCCCGCGCCCGTCCCCAGGCCGCCGTCACCCACCGCCGCCCAGGTGCGCGAGGAGCTCGGCGCCGGGGAGCGGCCCGTGGTGCTGACGGTCGCGCGGCTGGCGCAGCAGAAGGGGCTGGAGTTCCTGCTGGACGTGGCGGCCGGTCCCTGGGGCGCGCGGGAGCCGATGTTCGCGATCGCGGGGGAGGGGCCGCTGAAGCGGGAGCTCCAGGAACGTATAGAGAAGGAGAAGCTGCCCGTGTGGCTGCTGGGCAACCGCGACGACGTGCCCGATCTGCTGGCCGCGGCCGACGTCGTGTTCTGGCCGAGCCGCTGGGAGGGGCAGCCGCTCAGCCTCAGCGAGGCGCTCATGGCCGGCCGTCCCGTGGTGGCCACCGAGGTGGGCGGCATTCCTGACCTGCTGGGGGGCGCCGGGACGCTGGTGCCGTACGGGGATGTGGGGGCGGCGCGCGCGGCCGTACGGGCGCTGCTGGAGGAGCCCGGAGCGGCGGAGCGGCAGGCTCGGGCGGCCGCGGAAAGGGGCGCGGCGCTGCCCCGCGACGACGACGCGGTGGCCGCTGTGCTGGGCGTCTACAACGTGTGATGATCCCCGGGAAGATTAGGTCGCGACTCCGCGTTCTCCTATACTGCGTTGGTTAGGGGAGGGGAGTATCCCTTCGCGGCAGCCTCGTCATCACGGTGTAGCCCCGCTCCACGGGGCCCCCGGGGCTGCCGGTCGGCCGATCAAGGCCGGCGGGAGAGACCTCCGGCTGTCAGTCATGCGTGCCGGAGGTAGGAAAACGTGACCGTACCCGTGTGGGCCTGGATCGCCGTGATCGGCGGGCTCCTCCTGGTCATCGCCATCGATCTGTGGATCGTCGACAGGGGCGAAGCCCGCGAGTTCTCCATGCGGCAGGCGACGTACTGGGTCTCCTTCTACGTCGCGCTCGCCATCGCTTTCGGCGTGCTGTTGTGGGTGACCGAGGGGGGCGGCAAGGCCGGTGAGTTCTTCGCCGGTTACATCACCGAATACAGCCTGAGCGTCGACAACCTCTTCATCTTCTTCATCATCATGAGCCGCTTCGCGGTGCCGAAGCAGTACCAGCACAAGGTGCTGCTGGTCGGCATCCTGATGGCGCTGGTCATGCGCGGCATCTTCATCGCGCTCGGCGCGGCCGCCCTCGAACGGTTCAGCTGGCTCTTCTACGTCTTCGGCGCCTTCCTCGTCTACACCGCGATCAACATCGTCCGCCAGCACCTCAAGGGCGACGACGAGGACTTCCAGGAGAACGCGGTGCTGCGGTGGGTGCGCAGGGCGTTCCCGACCACCCCCGACTACGTCGGCTCCAAGGTCATGGTCAAGATCCACGGCCGCCGCATGGTCACCCCGATGCTCATCGTCATGGTCGCCATCGGCACCACCGACCTGCTGTTCGCGCTCGACTCCATCCCCGCCATCTTCGGGCTCACCAAGGACCCGTTCATCGTCTTCACCGCCAACGCGTTCGCCCTGATGGGCCTGCGCCAGCTCTACTTCCTGCTCGGCGGGCTCCTCCAGCGCCTGGTCTACATCAGCTACGGCCTGGCGTTCATCCTCGGCTTCATCGGGGTTAAGCTGGTTCTGGAGGCTCTGCACGCCAGCGAAGTCTCCTGGGCGCCCACCGTGCCCATCCAGCTTTCGCTCGCGGTCATCGGCGCCACGATGGTCGTCACCACCGTCGCCAGCCTGCTCAAGTCCCGCAGCGACGCGCGCAAGGGCGTGAAGAGCGCAAGCCAGAGCGGGGCTAGCTAAAAGGCGTTCTAGGCGCTTTGCTGTGTCTAGTTGCGTCGTGTCATAGTTGCAAGTTCTGTAACATCACGGCAAAGCGCCGGTTCGTTCACCACTCCAAAGGTTGTCCGTGTCAGACGATTCAGCTAAGACCGCCCGCGTGCGCCTCGCGCGCGGGGTGTCCCCGTGGCTCCTCCCGACCGTGGCGGCAGCCGCCGCGACCACGCTGCTCACCCGCAAGGACAAGCGCTGGGCGCTGGCCGCCGTGCCGCTGACCGCACTCACCGGCGGGATGCTCTGGTTCTTCCGCGACCCCGACCGGACGCCCGGTCAGGGGCGCGTCCTGTCGCCCGCCGACGGCGTGGTGCAGAGCATCGACCCGTGGCCGGACGGCCGGACCCGGGTGGCGATCTTCATGAGTCCGCTGAACGTGCACGTCAACCGGGCACCCCTTGCGGGAACCGTCACCTCCGTGCAGCATGTGGCGGGTGGGTTCCTGCCGGCATTCAACAAGGACAGCGACCAGAACGAGCGCGTGGTGTGGCATTTCGAGACCGCGCTCGGCGACATCGAGATGGTGCAGATCGCGGGCGCGGTGGCGCGCAGGATCGTGCCATACCTGAGCGCGGGGGCCAAGGTCACCCAGACCGAGCGGATCGGGCTGATCCGGTTCGGCTCGCGCGTGGACATCTACCTTCCCGAAGGCATCACGCCCGCGGTCTCCGTGGGTGAGAAGACGGTTGCGGGGGTGACCCGAATTGACCACGGCTGACGCAGGCGGCTGGCAAGCCGACGACGAGGACCCCCGTGGGCCCGTCGGCAAGGCATTCCGCCTTTCCGCCGCAGACTCCCTTTCGCTGGGCAACGCGCTCTGCGGCTTCCTGGCCGTGTGCGTGCTGGCCACCTCGGCCGTCTCCTCCTTGCAGGCCAACAAGGGCCTGGTGATCCAGCCGGGCTTCTTCGCGACTGCCGTGGTGCTGCTGCTCATCGGTGCCACCTGCGACCTGTTCGACGGTCTCGTGGCGCGGCGCTTCCGCGCCTCGGCGATGGGCGCCGAGCTCGACAACCTCGCCGACGTCATCAGCTTCGGCTTCGCGCCCGCCTTCATGGTGGTGATCTGGGGTGGCTTCAACGGCACCGTGCCCATCTGGTGGGTGCTGACCGCCGCCGCCTCCGTGCTCATCGCCGGTGTCGTACGGCTGGCCCGCTTCGCCTGCGTGAAGACCAAGAGCGGCGACTTCATGGGCCTGCCCATCCCCATGGGCTGTATGACCGTCATCTCGATCGTCATGCTGTTCGAGGCGAACGTCTGGTCGCTGCTGGCCGTGCTCGGCGTGTCCTGGCTGATGGTCAGCCGTGTGGAATACCCGAAGCCCAAGGGTCAGCTCGCCGCCGTCGTCCTCGGCTGGATCATGGTCAACGTCGCTTTCCTGACGTTCTGGGTGGCCTTCCCCCAGGGTGGCGACCTGCCGATCAAGATCGGCGCGACCATGCAGATCGCGCTCGTGGCGGCGATCCCGCTGCGGATGCTCTTCTACAAGCGCGAGCAGCGCAAGGAAGCCCACCGCGTCGACAACTGAGCCTCCTCAAGCCGGGCGTCTTCGGCTTTGATGGAGGCATGGCGCGCGAACACACTCGCACGTACTTCCTCGGCAAGCTGGCGAGGGAGCTGGAGTTCCGTGGCCTCGATGCCACGCTGCGTGCCGACCCGCCCTCGTTGCGGGTCGGCGACCCCGGTGCCCGGCTGCTGACCGAGACGGTCGACTGCGTTCCGATCGCCGAAGGCTGGTATTACCGCTGGTCCTGGGGCGAGGTGGTGGAGTCGACCACCAACCCCGCCGAGGCCGCCGACCGGATCGCCAGGATCCTCGGGCCGATCCCGTAGCTCAGCTCACCACCCCCGGGCCTTCCACTCCGGCAGCGACGGGCGCTCGGTGCCCAGCGTGGTGTCCTTGCCGTGGCCCGGGTAGACCCAGGTCTCGTCGGGCAGCCGGTCGAAGACCCGCTCGGTCACGTCGGTGTAGAGCTGGGTGAAGCGCTCGGCGTCGTCCCAGGTGTTGCCGACGCCGCCGGGGAACAGCGAGTCACCGGTGAACAGGTGCTTGGTCGTCGCGCCGCCGTCGTAGAGCAGCGCGATCGAGCCCGGCGTGTGGCCGCGCAGGTGGATGACCTCCAGCGTGACCTCGCCGACCGTGATGCGGTCGCCGTGCTCGACCAGGCGGGCCGGCTCGACGGGCAGCGCGGGCGCGTCGAGCGGGTGGGCGATCACCTGGGCGCCCGTGACCTTGGCCACCTGCTCCAGCGCCTGCCAGTGGTCGCCGTGCTGGTGGGTGGTGACGATCGTGCTGATCGGCTGCTCGTCGACCAGCGCGAGCAGCCGGTCGGCCTCGGCGGCCGCGTCGATGAGCAGGCCGTCGCCGGTCGCGGCGCAGCGCAAGAGATAGGCGTTGTTGTCGAACGGGCCGACGGCGAGCTTGGCGATGCTCAGCTCGGGTAGCTGCCGCACATCGGCAGGACCGCCGACCGTGACGTCGCCGGTGTAGGTCATGAGATCTCCTCGGGGCCCGATCACGGATAGTCGTCGGGGGGCGCCGCCGGAAGGCCGGGCGGGGCCGGAAGGCTCAGCCAGGGCGGCGGCTCAGGAACGGCGTGCCCCTCGCGCACCACCCTAATCCCCTCGCCACGCGAGCGACCCGTGAGCCAGGCGAGCACGTCCACCGGTCCGCCCGCCACCGCGGGCAGACTCCTCCCGGTTCCTCCGAGGTCGCGCCAGGTGTCCGGGGGGTCGCCCAGAAGGG
Source organism: Nonomuraea endophytica (assembly GCF_014203235.1). Classification (GTDB taxonomy): domain Bacteria; phylum Actinomycetota; class Actinomycetes; order Streptosporangiales; family Streptosporangiaceae; genus Nonomuraea; species Nonomuraea endophytica. The sequence continues at coordinate 34,946 of NZ_JACHIN010000022.1, forward strand.
TGATCTCGGCGACCGTGCTCTTATCGTGCGGCCAGCTCGCCAGGCAGTCGTGCAGCTCGCGCCGGACGAACGCGGCCGGCCAGTCGGCCGGGCCGTAGCCCGCGCCCAGGTCGGCGTGGTGGATCTCCAACTCCCTGACCCGCCTGACCAGGACGTACCAGGCGGGGTGCCAGGGCGGGCGCAGCGCGCGGACCATGCCGCTCCACGCCTGCGCGGGCTGCTCGCGGATGGCGCGGGCGAGCCGTACCGCGCCGTCCTCCAGGTCGGCGAGATGTTCCGCGGGGGTACGGCCGGCGCCGTCCTCGATGCCGGCGATCCGGTCGGCGAGCGAGGCGTACTGGGGCGTCTCGACCCCGGTCCTGGCCCAGGCGAGCAGGTTGAGCAGGCCGTCGGCGTTGCGGGCGAGGTGGGCCAGGACGTGGCCGCGGGTCCAGCCGGGCAGGTTCGACGGGGCGGACAGCTCGGCGGGCGACAGGCCGGCCGCGGTGGCCAGGAGACGGTTGGTGGCCGCCGTGATCTCGGAATGGAGCGCGGGGATGACCGTCATGGCCGCTATTCCAGCAGGGGCGGGGGTCTGTTCACCAGCGGCTGCCGCCGTACGCGGGCATAAAGGCGCAGGTCGCGCGGTTGACCTCCAAAGAGCGCCTGCCCTCGCGGCGGGAGGCCGTAGTCTGAGAGGGACGGATTTTCGGAGGCCGGGGAGCGGGCCACCGAAATTGTCGGTGCCCCCATCTACTATCCCCGTGGACCTATCCGTTTATCGACTTCCGGGATCGCCGTGGCTGACCGCCTGATCGTGCGTGGAGCACGTGAGCACAACCTCAAGGACGTCTCGCTGGACCTGCCGCGAGACTCGCTGATCGTCTTCACCGGCCTGTCCGGATCGGGCAAGTCCAGCCTGGCCTTCGACACGATCTTCGCTGAGGGCCAGCGGCGCTACGTCGAGTCCCTGTCGGCCTACGCCCGCCAGTTCCTCGGCCAGATGGACAAGCCCGACGTCGACTTCATCGAGGGCCTGTCGCCCGCGGTGTCCATCGACCAGAAGGCCACCAGCAAAAACCCCCGCTCGACCGTCGGCACGATCACCGAGGTCTACGACTACCTGCGCCTGCTGTGGGCGCGCATCGGCAAGCCCCACTGCCCGGTCTGCGCGCGGCCGATCGCCCGGCAGATGCCGCAGCAGATCGTCGACCGCGTGATGGACCTGGAGGAGGGCACCCGCTTCCAGGTGCTCGCGCCGGTCATCAGGGGCCGCAAGGGCGAATACGCCGAGCTCTTCCGCGAGCTGCAGACCAAGGGCTTCGCCCGGGCCCGCGTCGACGGCACCGTGATCAGGCTGGAAGAGCCGCCGACGCTGAAGAAGTACGAGAAGCACGACATCGAGGTCATCGTCGACCGCCTGTCGGTCAAGGACTCGGCGCGGCGCAGGCTCACCGACTCGGTCGAGACCGCGCTGCAGCTGTCCGGCGGCACGATCACGCTGGAGTTCGTCGACCTGCCCGAAGGCGACCCCGGCCGCGAGCGCTTCTATTCCGAGCACCTCTACTGTCCCTACGACGACCTGTCGTTCGAGGAGCTGGAGCCGCGCTCGTTCTCCTTCAACTCGCCCTTCGGCGCCTGCCCCGAGTGCACGGGTCTGGGCACGAAGATGGAGGTCGACCCCGACCTGGTCGTGCCCGACCCGGAGAAGACGCTGGGCGACGGCGCGCTGCACCCGTGGTCGGGCGGCCACACCAGCGAATACTTCATCCGCCTGACCGAGGCGCTCGGCCACACCATGGGCTTCACCCTCGACACGGCCTGGGAGAAGCTGCCGAAGAAGGCGCAGAAGTCGCTGTTGTTCGGCCACGAGGAGCAGGTTCACGTCCGCTACAGCAACCGCTACGGCCGCCAGCGCTCCTACTACACCACCTACGAGGGCGTCATCTCGTGGGTGCAGCGCCGCCACGCCGAGGCCGAGAGCGACGCCACGCGCGAGCGCTTCGAGGGCTACATGCGCGAGATCCCGTGCCCGGCCTGCGACGGCAAGCGCCTCAAGCCGGTCACGCTGGCCGTCACGGTCGCCGACATGTCGATCGCCGACGTGGCGAGCATGTCCATCGGAGAGTGCGCGAAGTTCCTGGCGGGGCTGAAGCTGTCCGACCGCGACATGCACATCGCCGAGCGGGTGGTCAAGGAGATCAACGCCCGGATGGGCTTCCTGCTCGACGTCGGCCTCGACTACCTGTCCATGGACCGCGCCGCCGCCACCCTCGCGGGCGGCGAGGCTCAGCGCATCCGCCTGGCCACGCAGATCGGCTCCGGCCTGGTCGGCGTGCTCTACGTCCTGGACGAGCCGTCCATCGGCCTGCACCAGCGCGACAACATGCGCCTGCTCGACACCCTCATCAGGCTGCGCGACATGGGCAACACGCTCATCGTCGTCGAGCACGACGAAGACACGATCGCCGCCGCCGACTGGGTGGTCGACATCGGTCCCGGCGCGGGCGAGCACGGCGGGCAGGTGGTCGTCTCCGGCACCGTCCAGGACCTGCTGTCCAGCGAGGAGTCGATGACCGGCGCCTACCTGTCCGGCCGCAGGTCCATCGCCATTCCCCCCAAGCGCCGCAAGCGCGACAAGAAGCGCCAGATCACGGTGAAGGGCGCCCGCGAGCACAACCTCAAGGGCGTCGACATCGACTTCCCCCTCGGCGTGTTCACCGCGGTCACCGGCGTCTCCGGCTCGGGCAAGTCGACGCTGGTCAACGACATCCTCTACAACGCCCTGGCCAAGGAGCTCAACGGCGCCCGCACGGTGCCCGGCCGCCATGCCCGGATCAACGGCATGGACCAGGTCGACAAGGTCGTCCACGTCGACCAGTCGCCGATCGGGCGCACCCCGCGCTCCAACCCGGCCACCTACACCGGGGTCTTCGACAACGTCCGCAAGCTGTTCGCGGCCACGACCGAGGCCAAGGTGCGCGGCTACCAGCCGGGCCGCTTCAGCTTCAACGTCAAGGGCGGGCGCTGCGAGGCGTGCGCGGGCGACGGCACCATCAAGATCGAGATGAACTTCCTGCCGGACGTCTACGTGCCGTGCGAGGTCTGCCACGGCGCCCGCTACAACCGCGAGACGCTGGAAGTCCACTACAAGGGCAAGACCATCTCCGAGGTGCTGGACATGCCGATCGAGGAGGCCCTCGGGTTCTTCGACGCGATCCCGGCGATCAAGCGCCACCTGCAGACGCTCAACGACGTCGGCCTCGGCTACGTCCGGCTCGGCCAGCCCGCCACCACGCTGTCGGGCGGCGAGGCCCAGCGGGTCAAGCTCGCCTCGGAGCTGCAGCGCCGCCAGACCGGGCGGACGATCTACGTCCTCGACGAGCCGACCACCGGTCTGCACTTCGAGGACATCCGCCGCCTGCTCGGGGTCCTCGGACGGCTGGTCGACGGCGGCAACACGGTGATCGTCATCGAGCACAACCTCGACGTCATCAAGACGGCCGACTGGGTGATCGACATGGGCCCGGAGGGCGGGTCCAGGGGCGGCACGCTGGTGGCGGAGGGGACGCCGGAAGACGTCGCCGCGGTGGAGGAAAGCCACACCGGGCGCTTCCTGCGCAAGATCCTGTCCGCCTGACGACGAAAGTCCGTCTGACGGGGAAACCTCCCCTGTGCGGCCGGCGCGAGCCGCACAGGGGCCTTCCGTAATTTGGGCGCGGAGGCGCCTTCCGTGGTTCAGGCGGGGGCGGGACGGCGGCGGCGCTTGGCGGCCGAGCGCTCCAGCCACCACTCGGCCAACAGCAGCGGCAGCACCCACCCCACCCACGTGGTCAGACCGGCGACCGTCTCGCCGATCTGCTGCGGCGTGCTGCCCAGAGACTCCAGGGGCACGAACGCCACGACCAGGCCGCCCCAGATCCGGTTCGTGATGATGGACATGGTCAGCGCGAAGCTGCGGATCATCCAGCGCCGGTGGTCGGTGAAGCGCCGCTGCCTGGCCATGCGCCAGCCGGCCAGCGTGCACCCCAGCCACAGCAGGGCCAGCAGGACGTTGCTCGCCCGCGCCACGTGCCCGAACGGCGTCGCCGCGCCCACCACCAGGCCCAGCAGCCCGGCGGGCAGCACCCCGGCCAGCACGTACACGCGGCCCGTGTAGCGGTGGACCTTCGGATAGCGGCCCCTGAACCACGGCCAGATCTGCAGGCAGCACGTGATCATCGCGATGGACCCGAAGATGACGTGCGACGCCAGCAGGGGGAAGTGCGGCGGGAAGAAGTCCGGCGCCGGCACCCTGGAGCCGGCCTCGTCGAAGGTCGCGTACGGGGGCAGCGAGAACGCGATGAACGCCACCGCCACCACCACAAGAGGGGCGATCCAGGGCCGGCGCCACCAGCGCACGCGCGGCGGGGCCGGTGGCTGTGGCGGGCTCATGATGTCGGTCACGGCAACTCCTTAGGGGGTCGCTGGGGTTGAGGTCCGGTGCCCGGCGACCGGACGCTGGAGGGGACGCGGTGTTCGCGTTCAGAGTCGGGCCGGGCGCTGACCGTCCGCCTACCACCCGCTGACGGGACCGCCCTGTGCGGCCAATAGATTGGTGCGACGGGTAACGACCTGGCCTGTTGGGGGTCACGGGCGACGCGGAAGGGTCGGGAAATGACAAGTTCTGAGCGCGATGTCGCCATGCCGGAAATCGGCCGCCGGACGGTGCTGGGCGCGGCCGGCGTGGCCGCGTGCGGCGTGGCGCTGGCCGGATGCGGCGGCGAGGCCGAGAGCGCGGCGCCCGGCATCAAGGGCAAGGAGATCGCCAAGGCGGCCGACGTCCCCGTGGGCGGCGGCAAGGTGATCTCCAGGTGGAAGATCGTGGTGACCCAGCCGACGGCCGGCGTCTACAAGGCGTTCAGCGCCGCGTGCACGCACAAGGGCTGCGCGGTCGCCTCGCCCAAGGAAGGCGTCATGACCTGCCCGTGCCACGGCAGCGAGTTCGACGCCAACGACGGCAAGTGCCTGAAGGGGCCGGCCACGGCGCCGCTGGCCGCCTACCAGGTCAAGGTTCAGGGCGACGGGATCATCATCGTCTGAACCGGTAATTGTGCGTGGTTCCCAGGATCCGCACGCCTCAGGCTGAACCGGTGCCGGTACGCCGGCCGTACCTGAAGTGAGCAAACGACCTGGGAGGACCGGATATGGCGGAGACGACACGCAGGGCCGTGGTGCTGGGCGCCGGCGCGGCGGTGCTGACCGCGTGCGCGGGATACGGACAGCCAGCCGGGGAGGACGCGGCCGCACCCAGTTCGGAGGCGCCGAGCTACGGCGCCACGGAGCCGAAGAAGAGCAAGAAGCCGGCCGCCGGCGGCAAGGCGCTGACGGCCACCGCCGACATCCCCGAAGGCGGCGGCAAGGTCTTCGAGAGCGAGAAGATCGTGGTGACGCAGCCGACCGCGGGGGAGTTCAGGGCGTTCAGCGCGACGTGCACGCACGCGGGCTGCACGGTCGCCGACGTCGCGGACGGCACGATCAACTGTCCCTGCCACGGCAGCAAGTACGACATCTCCGACGGTTCAGTGACCGGCGGCCCGGCGCCGAAGCCGTTGCCCAAGAAGAAGATCACGGTGGACGGAGACCAGATCAAGCTCGCGTGACGCGAGTTGATTCATGTAATTCTCACACGCGTGCGGTTGTCTGGCCCGCATGGGAGATGACCTTCAGAGCCGTAGAACGATGATCGCCGGCGTCGGCGCGGGCGGGCTGACGCTCGCGCTGGCGGCCTGCGGCGGTGGCGGCGCCGACACGGCGGCCGCGCCTTCCAGCGCACCGGCGACCTCGGACTCCGCCGCGCCGTCCAGCGCGCCCGCGACGTCGGGTTCCGCCGCGCCGCCGGCGGGCGGGCTGGCCGCTACGGCCGACGTGCCGGTCGGCGGTGGGAAGATCTTCGCGTCCGAGAAGATCGTGGTGACGCAGCCGAAGGCCGGCGAGTTCAAGGCCTTCAGCGCGTCCTGTACGCATAGCGGGTGCACCGTCGGTTCCGTCTCCGACGGGACGATCAATTGCCCGTGCCACGGCAGCAAGTTCGCCATCGCCGACGGCGCGGTGGTCAAGGGGCCGGCGACGCAGCCGTTGCCTGCCAAGGACGTCACGGTCGACGGCGATCAGATCAGGCTCGCCTGACAGCGCCGGAGCGGCCCGTCGTGCATTGTGTACGGCGGGCCGTCCCGTCGTCGCGAACCCCGGGCCGCATGAGGTTGTCGGTCGGGCGGGCTAGGCTTCTATCCGTGCCCAGCCCACTCAGCTTCCGCCCCCGATCCGGCTCGATCCCCGACTCCCCGGGGGTCTACCGGTTCCGGGACGCGCACCGCCGTGTGATCTACGTGGGCAAGGCCAAGAGCCTGCGCCAGCGGCTCAATTCCTACTTCGCGGACTTCGCCGGGCTGCACCCGCGTACCCAGACGATGCTCACCACCGCCGCCGACGTCGACTGGACGGTCGTCAGCACCGAGGTGGAGGCGCTGCAGCTCGAATACTCCTGGATCAAGGAGTTCGACCCGCGCTTCAACGTCAAGTACCGCGACGACAAGTCCTACCCCTACCTCGCGGTCACCATGGGCGACGACTTCCCCCGCGTGCAGGTCATGCGGGGCGCCAAGCGGAAGGGCACCCGCTACTTCGGCCCCTACTCCCACGCCTGGGCCATCCGCGAGACCGTCGACCTGCTGCTGCGCGTCTTCCCTGTGCGCACCTGCTCGGCCGGGGTGTTCAAGCGGGCGGGCCAGATCGGCCGCCCCTGCCTGCTCGGCTACATCGACAAGTGCTCGGCGCCGTGCGTCGGCCGGGTCACCCCCGAGCAGCACCGCGAGCTGGCCGAAGACTTCTGCGACTTCATGGCCGGCAACACCACCCGCTGGATCAAGCGCCTTGAGCAAGACATGCGCCAGGCCGCCGCCGAGCAGGAATACGAGCGGGCCGCGCGCCTGCGCGACGACATCCAGGCGCTGCAGCGGGCGCTGGAGAAGCAGGCCGTGGTGCTCGGCGACGCCACCGACGCCGACGTGATCGCGCTGGCCGAGGATCCGCTCGAAGCGGCAGTCCAGGTCTTCTACGTGCGTGGCGGGCGCATTCGCGGGCAGCGGGGGTGGGTGGTCGACAAGGTCGAGGAGACCACGCCGGGCGAGCTGGTCGAGCACTTCCTGCTGCAGATCTACTCCGAAGGCGAGATCCCGCGTGAGGTGCTGGTCCCCGAGCTGCCGCCGGAGCCGGAGGCGGTCAGCGAGCTGCTGTGTGAGCAGCGCGGCGCCCGGGTCGAGCTGCGCGTGCCGCAGCGGGGCGACAAGAAGTCGCTGATGGAGACCGTCGAGCGCAACGCCAAGGAGTCGCTGGCCCAGCACAAGATCCGCCGCTCCAGCGACCTGACCACCCGCAGCAAGGCGCTGCAGGAGATCGCCGACGCGCTCGACCTCGACCAGGCGCCGCTGCGCATCGAGTGCTACGACGTCTCCCACCTGCAGGGCGAGAACGTCGTGGCCTCCATGGTCGTCTTCGAGGACGGCCTGGCCAGAAAGAGCGAATACCGCCGGTTCGCGGTGAAGACCAAGGAAGGTGACGTCGCCTCGATCTACGAGGTGATCAAGCGGCGGTTCCGCCGCTACCTCGAAGAGCGCTCCAACACCGGCGAGCTGACGCCCGAGGCGGGCGAGGACGAGGAGGGCGTCGCCTCCGGCCCGATCGACCCCGAGACCGGCAGGCCGCGCAAGTTCGCCTACCCGCCCAACCTCGTCGTGGTCGACGGCGCCGGCCCCCAGGCCGCGGCGGCGCAACGGGCACTCGACGAGCTCGGCGTGGACGACGTGGCCGTGTGCGGCCTGGCCAAACGGCTGGAGGAGGTCTGGCTGCCCGCCGACGACCAGCCGGTCATCCTGCCGCGTTCAAGTGAGGGCCTCTACCTGCTGCAGCGGGTGCGAGACGAGGCACACCGCTTCGCCATCACCTACCATCGAGCCAAGAGGTCCAAGAGCGTGAAGGAGAGCGCGCTCGACGCGGTGCCCGGCCTCGGCCCGGCGCGCAAGCAGGCGCTGCTCAAGAGGTTCGGCTCGGTCAAGAAGCTCAAGGAAGCCACGGTGGCCGAGATCCGCGAGGTCCCCGGCATCGGCGAGGCGACCGCGGAGATGATCGTGTCGAGGCTGAAGGGGGAAGGACAGTGAGCACCACCGAGCCGGCGTTCGTGATCGTCACCGGCATGTCGGGGGCGGGGCGCAGCACAGCGGCCAAGGCACTGGAAGACCTGGGCTGGTTCGTGATCGACAACCTGCCGCCCGGGTTGCTGTTCGCCATGGCGGAGGAGGCCGGCAAGGTCAAGCTCGCCGCCGACAAGGTGGCGGCCGTCGTCGACGTGCGCAGCCTGGCCTTCACCACCGACCTCAACGCCGCCATCGAGGAGCTCGAAGGCCGCGGCGTCCGGGTCCGGGTGGTGTTCCTGGAGGCCAGCGACGAGGAGCTGGTCCGCCGCTTCGAGAACGTCCGCCGCCCCCACCCGCTGCAGGGCGAGGGCCGCCTGGTCGACGGCATCGCCCGCGAACGCGGCATCCTGCGCGAGGTGCGGGCCAACGCCGACCTGGTCATCGACACCTCCGCGCACAACGTGCACGAGCTGCGCAACAAGATCGTCGCCTACTTCGGCGGGGAGGACCGGCCCGGCCTGCGGGTCAACGTGCTCTCCTTCGGCTTCAAGTACGGCCTGCCCGTCGACGCCGACCTCGTGGTCGACTGCCGGTTCCTGCCCAACCCGCACTGGGTGCCCGACCTGCGTCCGATGAACGGGCTCGACGCTCCGGTGCGTGAGTATGTGCTCAGCCAGCCGGGTGCCAAGGAGTTCCTCGACGCGTACGAGGAGGTGCTGGGGGTCGTCGCCGCCGGCTACGTGCGCGAGGGCAAGAGCTATGCGACGCTGGCGGTGGGCTGCACGGGCGGCAAGCATCGCAGCGTGGCCATGGCCGAGCAGGTCGCCGCCCGGCTGCGCGACCGCGGGATGGAGATCCAGGTGAGCCACCGGGATGTGGGCCGCGAGTGACTGATGAACTTCCGGGCGCGGGGCACGCTTCCACGGCGGCTTCCGGCGCCCGTTCGGCGTATCCGCTCGCCGGGTCCGGGTCTTTGGCTGCTTCCGATGTGCTCGGGGTGTTGCTGGGGGATGGGGCGGCGGTGCCGTACCGGATGGAGGGGCAGATCTCCGTGCCGGCGGCGAGCGGCGGGCGGGGCGGCGGGCCGCGGCGTGACGGGCCGAGGGTGGTGGCGCTGGGCGGCGGGCACGGGCTCTACGCGTCGCTGTCGGCGCTGCGCGGGGTGACCGGCGAGCTGACCGCGGTGGTGACCGTGGCCGACGACGGCGGGTCCAGCGGGCGGCTGCGGCGTGAGCTGGGCGTGCTGCCGCCGGGCGACCTGCGGATGGCGCTGGCGGCGCTGTGCGGCGACGACGAGTGGGGCGGCACGTGGAGCGAGGTGGTGCAGCACCGCTTCCGTTCCGAGGGTGACCTGCACGGGCACGCGGTCGGCAATCTGCTGATCGTGGCGCTGTGGGAGCTGCTCGGCGATCCGGTGGCCGGGCTCGACTGGGTGGGCAGGCTGCTCAAGGCGCACGGCCGGGTGCTGCCGATGGCTTCGGTGCCGCTGGACATCGTGGCCCGGGTGGAGCTCGACGGGAACATCTCGATCGTGCGCGGGCAGGTCGCCTGCGCGCTGACGCCGGGGCGGGTTCAGGCCGTCTCGCTGGTGCCCGAGGATCCTCCGGCGCGGCCCGAGGCGATCGCGGCGGTGCGGGAGGCCGACTGGGTGGTGTTCGGGCCCGGGTCGTGGTTCACCAGTGTGCTGCCGCACCTGATGGTGCCGGAGCTCGCCAGGGCGCTGCACGAGACGCGGGCCCGCCGCCTGGTCACGCTCAACCTGGCGCCCCAGCCGGGGGAGACGGATGACTTCTCGCCGCAGCAGCACCTGGAGGTGCTCCGGCAGCACGCGCCCGATCTTTCGGTAGATGTCGTACTCGCCGACACCGGGGTGGTCGACGACCGCGACGCCCTGGAGAAGGCGGTGGCGGCGCTCGGCGGCCGGCTGGTGATGGCCGAGGTGGCGGCCTCCGACGGTTCGCCCAGGCACGACCCACGCCGACTTGCCTCCGTCCTGGACGAGATTTTCCTCCAGAAGCGCTGATCAAGGCCACCTATCGGGGGCGGCGGCCCGAAAGGTGCGAGAGACTGCTGTGAGGCCGGTCTGAATGGGGGAGGACTAACGCTTATGGCGATGACAGGTGTGGTCAAGGACGAACTGAGCCGACTGCCGGTGCTGAAGCCGTGCTGCCGCAAGGCGGAGGTCTCGACGCTGCTGCGGTTCGCCAGCGGCCTGCACCTGGTGGGAGGGCGGATCGTGATCGAGGCCGAGCTCGACACCAACGCCACCGCCCGTCGGCTGATCAAGGACATCGGCGAGGTGTTCGGGCACAAGGCGGAGGTGCTGGTGCTCGCGCCGGCGGGCCTGCGCAAGGGCTCGCGCTACGTCGTGCGCGTCTACCGCGACGGCGAGGCGCTGGCCCGCCAGACCGGGCTGATCGACAACCACGGCCGGCCGGTGCGCGGCCTGCCGCGTCAGGTGGTGGCGGGGGCCGCCTGCGACGCGGAGGCGGCCTGGCGTGGGGCGTTCCTGGCGCACGGGTCGCTGACCGAGCCGGGGCGTTCGATGTCCCTGGAGGTCACCTGCCCGGGACCGGAGGCGGCGCTGGCCCTGGTCGGCTCGGCCCGCCGGCTCAAGATCCACGCGAAGGCCCGCGAGGTGCGCGGCGTCGACCGCGTCGTGGTCCGTGACGGCGACGCGATCAGCGCGCTGCTGACCCGCCTCGGGGCGCACGACAGCGTGCTGGCCTGGGAGGAACGCCGCATGCGCCGCGAGGTGCGCGCGACCGCCAACCGGCTGGCCAACTTCGACGACGCCAACCTGCGCCGCTCGGCCCGCGCGGCGGTGGCGGCGGGGGCGCGGGTGCAGCGGGCCCTGGAGATCCTGGGCGACGACGCGCCCGACCACCTGGTGATCGCCGGGCGGCTGCGGGTGGAGCACAAGCAGGCCTCCCTCGAAGAACTCGGACAGATCGCCGACCCGCCGCTGACCAAGGACGCGATCGCCGGCCGTATCCGCCGGCTGCTGGCCATGGCCGACAAACGCGCCTCCGACCTGGGCATCCCCAGCACCGAGGCCAACCTCACCTCCGACATGCTCGCCCAGTGACCACCCAACTAGTCGTCCTGTTCTAGCTCGTAGCGGTTTCTGTCTGCGTGTTTGTTGCTGTTTCGGGCTGTTTCGGGCTGTTTCGGGCCTTGTGTCCGTTACGGCTCCCGCCCCGCCACCGCGCACGCGCCGACGTGGGCGGGCCTCTGTCCTGGCCGGTCGTGAGGGCCCACGGGGTTGCTCGCCGTGACGAGCGCCATGCTCACCGGCGGCCGCGGCGACCTTGTCACGCGTGGCGACGGTGCTGATGGCCGGTGGGTTATGGCTGTCGGTCCTGGGGCGGCATGAAGGGGGCGCCGGCCGGGCGGGGCGGCTGGACCGGGTCGAACGCGCCGCGCTTCTCGGGTGGTTGGACCGGCTCGAACGCTCCGCGCTGCTCCGGCGGCTGGACGGGGTCGAAGGCGCCGCGTTGGTCCGCGGTGCTGTGATCCTCTGGGGCGCTCGTGACGGTGGCGAGGGTGTTTCCGCGTGTGCGGCGGACCTTGAAGGCGACCAGGGTGAAGGCGAGCAGGGCGGGGATCGTGGTGAGCGTCCAGTAGGGCCAGGAATACTGGATCGGCTCCGCGTAGGCCATGGCCGCCTGCTGGAAACCGCCGAGGATGGCGTCCAGGGTGATCAGGCGTTCCTGGGCCGGGGTGGTGGAGACCACGTAGGCCGTGGGTGCGGAGCCGATGATCAGGCCCAGGGCCATGGCGGCGGCTGCGTACAGGAGGGCCAGGAGCGGGACCAGCCGGCTGCGGGGGCGGCCGGTGCGCAGGGTGAGGCCCACCACGAGACCGGGTAGCAGGGTCAGGGCGGCGGTCCAGGGCAGGCCGTCGGCCGTCTGCGTGATGACCGGGGGCAGGCGGTCGCCGAAGAGCTTGGCGCTGGCGATGGCCGTGGCGCTGACGGCCATGGCGAGGAAGCCGAAGATCAGGGCACGCATCAGGATTCTCCCGGCTCTCGAGGCGGGGCGAACATGTCGGGGACCGGGCGGCGCGCGGGCGGCTGGAGCGGCTCGAACGCCCCGCGCTCCTCGGCCGGCCGCTGGGTGTGCTCAGGCTTGTCGGCACGCCGCTGGGTGTGCTCACGCTCCTCGCCACGCCGCTGGGTGTGCTCACGGTTGTCGGCACGCCGCTGGGCGGGTTCGGGCTCGTCCCCAGGTCGGCGGAACGCCTCGGGGTCCGCCACCGCCCGTGCGGCGTCGGCCCACTCGGAGGTCGCCGGGTCCTGCGCGGACTGCGCCGAGAAGGGGTCCGGGGCAGGCTGCGGGGTGAAGAGGTCCTGGGTGGGCGAGGCGGAGTGCGCGGGCGTGGTCGGCTCTCCCGGATGGGCGGACGTAGCGGTCTGGGCGAGCGTGGCGGGGGTTCCGGGGTGGTCGGCTTTGGGGGTGGTGGGTGTGGGGGTGGTGGGCGTGGGGGCGGCTGCGACGCGGTCGTGGCGGCGTAGGCGGAGGACGCGGAGGAGCGTGAGGAGGAAGGCTGGGGTGGCGGCTACTGCGACGCCTTGCCAGAAGGTTGTGGAGGCGCGGAGAAGCTCGGGCAACTCCCCGGCGATGGTCAGGGCGTGGTCGTCCAGGGACGAGAGCGGAAAGCCCGACTTGACGGAGGTGGCGAGTCCGGAGCCCACCGAGCCGATCGTGCGGGCGCCGAACGCGAACAGGGCGGCCAGGACGGGCACGATGAGGCTGCGCGGGCGGGTGAGCCACAGGGTCAGCCAGATGATCACCGCGATGACCAGGCCGAGGACGGTGTGGGCGAAAAGGCGCTGGTCGCCTGTGAACCACCTCACGTCGTACGGCAGCAGGGCGAAGCCGTAGGCGCCCGCGCTATAGGCGGCCCCGGCGACCAGCATGGCGACGAACCCGGCGAACAGCCCTCGTACCAGGCCGGATCGTGGTTGTGACATCTCAGCCCCCAGAGAATGTCGCGAATTTACTCCGACGAGTCGGGCACTTTACTTGAATGCCGCAAAGTGCGCTTCCAGATCTGTCATACACAGGCCGGGGGTTGCAGTGGTCTAAACCAATTTGGGTCCGATAGGGTTCGTGATTGAGGTTTCAGCCCGCCATCACGTTCGAGGAGATCGGTTCCCGTGAGCATCCGCGTAGGCGTCAACGGCTTCGGCCGCATCGGTCGTAACTTCTGGCGCGCGGTCGCCGCCAGCGGCAAGGACATCGAGATCGTGGCCGTCAACGACCTGACGGACAACGCGACGCTCGCCCACCTGCTGAAGTACGACAGCATCCTGGGCCGCCTGCCGTACGAGGTGAAGGCCACTGCCGACGAGATCGTCGTCGACGGGAAGACCATCAAGGCCTTCGCCGAGCGCGACCCGGCCAAGCTGCCCTGGGGCGACCTGGGCGTGGACGTCGTGGTCGAGTCGACCGGCTTCTTCACCGACGCCAACAAGGCCAAGGTGCACGCCGAGAACGGCGCGAAGAAGGTCATCATCTCCGCCCCGGCGAAGAACGAGGACGTGACCGTCGTCATGGGTGTCAACCACGACACCTACGACCCGGCCAACCACACGGTCATCTCCAACGCCTCCTGCACGACCAACTGCCTGGCCCCGCTGGCGAAGGTGCTCAACGACTCCTTCGGCATCGAGAAGGGCCTGATGACCACCATCCACGCCTACACGCAGGACCAGAACCTGCAGGACGGCCCGCACGGCGACCTGCGCCGCGCCCGCGCCGCCGCCCTCAACGTGGTGCCCACCTCGACCGGCGCCGCCAAGGCGATCGGCCTGGTGCTGCCCGAGCTGAAGGGCAAGCTCGACGGCTTCGCGATGCGCGTGCCGATCCCCACGGGCTCGGCCACCGACCTCACCGTCGAGGTCCGTCGCGACGTCACCGTCGACGAGGTCAAGGCCGCCTACAAGGCCGCCGCCGAGGGCCCGCTCAAGGGCTACCTGACCTACACCGAGGACGAGATCGTCTCCAGCGACATCGTCACCGACCCGGCCTCCTGCATCTTCGACGCCGGGCTCACCAAGGTGATCGGCAACCAGGTCAAGGTCATCGGCTGGTACGACAACGAGTGGGGCTACTCCAACCGCCTGGCCGACCTCATCGAGCTGGTGGGCAAGGACCTGTGACCTTCGCAGAGACCGACGTCAGGGGTCGGCGCGTGCTGGTGCGCGCCGACCTCAACGTGCCGCTGGACGGCGAGACGATCACCGACGACGGGCGCATCCGCGCCTCGGTGCCGACGATCAAGGCCCTGGCCGAGCAGGGCGCCAAGGTCGTCGTCTGCGCCCACCTGGGCCGCCCCAAGGGCGAGCCCAACCAGAAGTACTCGCTGAAGCCCGTCGCCGCCCGCCTGGGCGAGCTGCTGGGCCGCGAGGTCGCCTTCTCCGGGAAGGTCGTGGACGAGGAGCTCGTCGACGGCCTCAAGGACGGCGACGTGGCGCTGCTGGAGAACCTGCGGTTCGAGCCGGGCGAGGAGTCCAAGGACGACGCCGCCCGCCGCGCCTTCGCGCAGAAGCTGGCGGGCCTGGCCGACCTCTACGTCGGCGACGGCTTCGGCGCCGTGCACCGCAAGCACGCCAGCGTCTACGACGTGCCGGAACTGCTGCCGCACGTCATGGGCGGGCTGGTGGCCGCCGAGGTCGAGGTGCTGAAGCGGCTCACCGAGGACCCCGAGCGCCCCTATGTCGTGATCCTGGGCGGCGCAAAGGTCTCCGACAAGCTCGGCGTCATCGCCAACCTGCTGACGAAGGTCGACCGGCTGCTGATCGGCGGCGGCATGGCGTACACCTTCCTCAAGGCGCAGGGCTACGAGGTCGGGCAGTCGCTCCTGCAGGAGGACCAGCTCGACCAGGTGCGCGGCTTCCTGTCCGAGGCGATCAAGCGCGGCGTGGAGCTGGTGCTCCCGGTGGACGTGCTGGCGGCCACGCACTTCGCCGAGGACGCGCCCTACGAGGTCGTGGCGGCCACCGAGATCCCGGCCGACCGCCAGGGGCTCGACATCGGCCCGAAGACCCGCGAGCTGTTCGCGACCAAGCTCGCCGACGCGCGCACCGTCTTCTGGAACGGCCCGATGGGCGTCTTCGAGTTCGAGGAATACTCCGGGGGAACACGGGCGGTGGCCGAGGCGTTGATCCGCTCGCAGGCCTTCACGGTCGTGGGCGGTGGCGACTCCGCCGCGGCGGTGCGCAGGTTGGGCCTGCCCGAGGACGGCTTCTCCCACATCTCGACCGGTGGTGGCGCTAGCCTCGAGTACCTCGAAGGAAAGACCCTTCCCGGGCTGGAGGCCCTTCAGTGAGAAAGCCGCTCATCGCCGGCAACTGGAAGATGAACCTCAACCACCTTGAGGCCATCGCTCTGGTGCAGAAGCTCGCCTTCGCCCTGAACGACAAGGACTTCGACAAGGTGGAGGTGGCCGTGCTGCCGCCGTTCACCGACATGCGCAGCGTGCAGACGCTCGTCGACGGCGACAAGCTGCGCATCGTGTACGGCGCGCAGGACATCAGCCAGCACGACGGCGGCGCCTACACCGGCGAGGTGTCCGGCGCCATGCTCGCCAAGCTGGGCTGCACGTTCGTCACCGTCGGCCACTCCGAGCGGCGCGAGTACCACAACGAGGACGACGAGCTGGTCAATGCCAAGGTCAGGGCCGCCTACCGGCACTCGATCACGCCGATCCTGTGCGTGGGCGAGGGCCTGCCGGTGCGGCAGGCGGGCGGCCAGGTGGCGTATTCCGTGTCACAACTCGATGCCGCTCTGCGCAAAATCACGCCGGAGCAGGCAAAATCGATAGTGGTGGCCTACGAACCGGTCTGGGCGATCGGCACCGGCGAGGTGGCCACCCCGCAGGACGCGCAGGAGGTCTGCGGAGCGCTGCGAGGACGACTCGCTGAGCTCTACGACGCCGAAGTGGCCGCCGCGGTCCGTATCCTGTACGGAGGATCGGTGAAGTCAGGCAACATCGCCGGGATCATGGCTCAGCCCGATGTCGACGGCGCGCTCGTGGGCGGCGCCAGCATCGACGCCGGGGAGTACGTCAAGATCTGCCGATTCGGCGAATTGTCCGGCTAACTGGGTCGTTCAGGGGGTGCGACTTGACACCAGGTCGTACCCTCTAGAAGCAAGTTTGAATCGTCACGCGTAACAGTGGATTGAAGGAACAGGCATACCGTGGAAATCGGAATCTCCATCGCCCTCATCCTGGCGAGCCTTCTCATGATCCTGCTCGTCCTGCTCCACAAGGGTAAGGGTGGCGGTCTGTCTGACATGTTCGGCGGCGGTTTCTCGTCGAACTTCGGCGGCTCGTCCGTGGTGGAGCGCAACCTCGACCGGCTGACCGTCATCACCGGCGTGGTCTGGTTCGTCTGCATCATCGCGCTCGGCCTGCTGCTCAAGCCCTGAGCTTCCCGGCGACGCGTGACAGTGATTCTCCCCCCGCCGCTCGCGGGGCGATCGAGCAAGGAGTTCATCCGTGGGTAGTGGCAACGCGATCCGTGGCAGCCGTGTCGGCGCCGGCCCGATGGGGGAGGCCGAGCGCGGCGAGGCAGCTCCCAGAGTGCGGGTCTCGTTCTGGTGCGCCAACATGCATGAGACGCGACCCAGCTTCGCCAGTGACGCGGCCGTTCCCGAGCACTGGGACTGCCCGCGCTGTGGCCTCCCGGCCGGGCAGGACGAGGCGGCCCCGCCCGCTCCTCCGAAGAACGAGCCGTACAAGACGCACCTGGCCTATGTGAAGGAGCGCCGGAGCGACAAGGACGGCAAGGCGATTCTGGAGGAGGCGCTCGAGCGCCTGCGCAACAACAAGTCGCCCTGGTAGACGTTTACCCGGTCCGACGGAAGCCCCCGCGCCCTCGCGGGGGCTTCCGTGTGTTCCCGGCGTGCGCGCTCCGGGGTTGTGGACGCGCAGCCCGATCCTTCACACCGTCCGTGTCCGCGACGACGACACGAGGGGAACCTTCGGTGAAGGCGCGGACAACGCTCCCGTGCTCAGCCGGAGTAGACCTGCTCGCCGTCCACGAACGTGCGGCGCACGCGGGTGGTCCAGATCTCGCTCTCGGGCAGCGTGAACGGGTCGCGGTCGAGCACCACCAGGTCGGCGGGACGGCCCTGCTCGATGACGCCGGCCGGGGAGCGGTTGATCCACGCCGATCCGGCCGTGTAAGCGATGAGCGCCTCGGTCAGCCCGATGCGCTGGCCGGGCAGGAACGGCGTCCGCGCGGTCGGGTAGTCGGCGTGCACCGAGCCGCCGGGCTCGGTCCTGTTGACCGCCACGTGCAGGCCCTGCAGCGGGTCGGCGCTGGAGACCGGCCAGTCGCTGCCCGCGCAGAAGCGGGTGCCGTGGCCGAGCAGGTCGGCGAAGGGGTACTGCCACGACGAGCGCGGCTCGCCGAGGAAGGGCAGCGTCAGCTCGTCCATCTGGGCGTGGTGGGTGGCCCACAGCGGCTGCAGGTTGGCGGTGACGCCGAGCGCGGCGAAGCGCGGCACGTCCGACGGCTCGATGACCTGCAGGTGGGCGATGTGGTGGCGGTTGGCCGGATCGGTGCCCTCGAAGCTGTCCAGCGCCTCGCGCACCGCCCGCTCGCCGATGGCGTGGAAGTGCACCTGGAAGCCGAGCCGGTCCAGTTCGCGCACGTACTCCTTGAGCTTGCCCGGGTCCACGTAGGACAGGCCGGTGCCGCCGCACAGACAGTACGGCTCCAGCGTCGCGGCGGTGAAGTTCTCCGTGATGCCGTCCTGCATGATCTTCACCGAGGTGGCGCGGAAGCGCTCCAGCCCCTCGGCGGAGGCGCGGCGCTCCACCAGGCCGGGGATCTGCTCGGCGCCACGGGTGCGGTCCCACCACAGCGCGCCCACCACGCGGGCCTTGAGCCGTCCTGAGCGGGCCGCCGACAGGTAGGTCGGCAACTGGTCGTCGGAGCCGGCGTACGAGCCGACGATCGCGTCCTGCCAGCCGGTGATGCCCAGCGAGAACAGGTGCGCCTGCGCGTCCACGAGCGCGTCGTCGGCGTCCTGGGCGGTGGCGCGCGGGGTCAGCAGGCCGACGAGGTCCATGGCGCCCTCGTGCAGGACGCCGCTCGGGGTGCCGTCGGGGTCGCGTTCGATGCGGCCGTCGGCGGGGTCGGGGGTGTCCTTGGTGATCCCGGCCCGTTCCAGGGCGCGGGTGTTGACCCAGGCGGCGTGGTGGTCGCGCTGGATCAGGTAGGCGGGGCGGTCGAGGAAGTCGAGCTGCGCGCGGTGGGGCAGGCCGCCGGGGAAGGCCGACATGTCCCAGCCACCGCCGTCGATCCACTCCTTGTCCGGATGGCCGGCGGCGTAGCTGCTGATCTCCTCGACGTAGGCGTCGAGGCCGTAGACCTCGCTCAGGTCGCACTTGGCGCGCTCCAGCCCGGCCTGGACCGGGTGGATGTGCGCGTCGGTGAAGCCGGGCACCAGCAGGCCGCCGTCCAGGTCCACGCTCTCGTGGCGGGGGGCCTGCCGTACCAGGTCGGCCTCGTCGCCCACGGCGGCGATCACGCCGTCGCGCACGAGCACGGCCTCGGCGAAGCCGCCGAGCGCGGTGAACACGCGCCCGCCGCGGAAGAGGGTCGTCATCGGGGAGTGTTCTCCTTCAGTGGCCGGTGATGAGGTCGGCGAGGCGGGCCAGGGCCGAGGTGCGGGTCATGGAGCGCTCGCGCTGGTCGGCCATACGGTACAGGCGGTACATGGAGTGCACGCCCGCCCACCGCAGCGGCTCCGGTTCCCACGCGCGCACCTTCCTGCCCACCCACGGCAGCGCGGTCAGCTCGGTGTCCGCGCCGAGGATCAGGTCGCGCAGGGTACGGCCGGCCAGGTTCGTCGTCGTGACCCCGTGGCCGGTGTAGCCGCCGGCCCAGCCGAGTCCGGTGTCACGGTCCAGGTGGACGGTCGAGCACCAGTCGCGCGGCACGCCCAGCACGCCGGACCAGGCGTGGGCGACCTTCGACGAGGCGGCGGCGGGGAAGAAGTCGATCAGCAGCTGCCAGAGCGCCTCGACGGTCCAGTCGTGGGTGTTGCCACGGGCGTCGACGCGGGAGCCGTACAGGTAGGGGCGGCCGCGGCCGCCGAAGGCGATGCGGTCGTCCTCGGTGCGCTGGGCGTAGATGTAGTAGTGGGCCAGGTCGCCCAGGAGTTCGGCGCCCTGCCAGCCGACCGTGTCCCAGAACGCGGCGGGCAGCGGCTCGGTGACGATCATGGAGCTGTTCATCGGGAGCCACTGGCGGCGCAGGCCCTTGAGCTGGGAGGTGAAGCCCTCGGTCGCGCGGATCACGTGCTGGGCCTCGGCGGTGCCGTACGGCGTGATGGCCCGATGCGGCAGGATGCTGGTGACGGGGGTGCGCTCGAAGACGCGCACGCCGAGGTCGCGCACCACGCGCGCCAGGCCGCGCACGAGCTTGGCGGGCTGGATGCGGGCGCAGTGCGGCGTCCAGACCGCGCCCACGGCGCCGGCCACGCGCAGGTGGTCGGCCGGGTCCACCACGCGCAGGTCCTCCTCGCGCAGGCCGGTCGCGCGCGCGTCCGCGACGAGCTCGCGCAGCCGTCCGGCCTGGGCGCTGGTGCGGGCCACGGTGAGTTCGCCGCCCTTGACGATGCCGGCGTCCACGTCCTCCTTGGCGCAGACCGCGATCACCTCGTCGATCGTGGCGTACATCTCCCGCTGGAGTGCCCGCGCGGCGTCCTCGCCGTGGGTCTTGGCGTAGCGGCCGTGGGAACCGGCCAGTGCGCCGGTCAGCCAGCCGCCGTTGCGGCCCGAGGCGCCGAACCCGGCGAACTCCTGCTCCAGCACCACGACGTCGAGCGCGGGCCGGGCCTTCTTGAGGTAGTACGCGGTCCACAACCCGGTGAGGCCGGCGCCGACGATGACCACGTCGGCCCGGAGGTCGCCGTCCAGGCGCGGTCCAGGCTCCGGTATGCCAGAGGAGCGATACCAGAAAGACACCTCGCCATTGACGAAGTCATCAGATAGTGGCACACGCGCGTTCATAGCACCCCATCTTCCAGCATCCAGGATGTAACACGCTGCATCGAAAAGGGGTGTGAGCGAAACAGAGTGTTAGCTTGTCCGAAACAGCCTCCCCGCATGCTGGAAGACATGGCATTCCTGCGCATCCGCACCACGGTCGACGAACGTCCCGGACGTCTCGCCTCGCTGGCCGCAGCCCTGGCCGGCCGGGGCGGCAACATCCTCGGCCTCAGCGTGCAGACCGACGCCGACGGGACCGTCGACGAGTTCGTCGCCGAGATCTCCGCCACACCCGAGACCGTCCGCACCGCCCTGGAAGCGGCCGGCGGGCGCCGGGTCCAGGTGGTGCCCGCCACCGCCCACGAGCTGACCGACGAGCCCACCAGGGCGCTGCTGCTGGCCTCCCGGCTGCGCTCGATGCCGTGGCGCCTGCCCGAGCTGCTGGCCGAGCTGCTGCGCGCGGACGACGGCCGATGGACCTATGGTGAAGCGGTGAGCGATCTCCCCGACCCGACGCGGCTGGTGGTGCCGGTCGCCGCCCGGCGCGCCGTACGGCTGCGCCGCGCGGACCTGCCCTTCACGCTGACCGAGGCGGCGCGGGCCGCCTCCTTCGTACGGCTGGCGCAGCCCGCCCCCGACCACGCCACCGCCGAGCAGGGCATCCGGCTGGCCGACGGCGCCCAGGTCACGGTCAAGCCGCTCACCGGCATCTACCGCGAAGCCGTACGCGACCTGCACGACCGGTGCTCGCCGGAGGCGCGCAGGTTCCGCTACTTCACCTCGATGCCGGCGCTGCCGCCGCGCATGTTCGAGCGCCTGTGCGACCGCACCCGCGGCCACTCCCTCGTGGCCGGGCACGACGGCCAGGTCGTGGCCATGGCCAACCTGATGTTCACCCCGGATCCCGGCATCGCCGAGATGGCCTTCCTGGTCGAGGACCGCTGGCAGGGGCGCGGTCTGGGCACGGCGCTGGCCAGGATGCTGGTGACCGAGGCGCGTGACCAGGGCTACGCCGAGGTGCGGGCCACGATGCTCTCCGACAACGTCCGGATGCGCCGCCTGCTCGTCTCCCTGGGCGCGACGCTGGGCTACACCGACGATCCCGGCGTGGTCGAGTCCCGCCTCCCGGTCGGCGCCCTGACCTCAGCCTGACGCCCGGCGGCATTTCTAAACGGCCTCAGCCTGATGCGGCTTCGCCCTCGTCGTCCTCTCCGCCGGGCTTGTGGCCCTCGGTGGGCGGGTCGTCCGGACGGGCGATGCCCAGGTGCCGCTCGATCCGCCGCAGGCTGGCCTCGATGCGCGTCAGCCGTTCCTCCAGATGGGTCGCCCTCGGCCCGATCAGCGGGTCCGCCAGGCTCTCGGGCCCGCGCCCGCGGGTCTTCTCCACGACCTTCCCCCGCAGCACGCTCAGGTTCGCGCCCTGCTTGACCAGGACCTGCGCGGCCACCCCCTCGCCCTCCCTGATCAGGCCGAGCAGGATGTGCTCCGTGCCGATGTAGTTGTGGTGCAGCTGCAACGCCTCGCGCAACGACAGTTCCAGCACCTTCTTGGCCCGCGGCGTGAACGGGATGTGCCCCGACGGCGACGCCTGGCCGTGCCCGATGATCTGCTCCACCTCGATGCGGACCTCGGGCAGCGCGATGCCGTTCTCCCGCAGCACCAGGGCGGCGATCCCCTCGCCCTCATGGATCAGCCCGAGCAGCAGATGCTCGGTGCCGATGTAGTTGTGATTGAGCATTCTGGCCTCTTCCTGGGCCAGAACCACCACGCGGCGGGCACGGTCGGTGAAACGCTCGAACACGGGGGCCTCCCGGCTAAGAGGGCTGGTTCCACTATGCGCTACAAACCCCCCGATGTGGGGTAATTGACAGGTGTGGATCTTGACGAGGTGGCGGACCGCCTGTATGGCCTCCCGCCTGCCGACTTCACCGCCGCACGCACCGCGGAGGCCGCCGCGGCGAAGGAGTCCGGTCAGGTACGGCTGGCGCGCGAGATCGCCGGGCTGCGCAAGCCCACGGTCTCGGCCGGGGCGGTCAACCGCGCCCGCAGGGAACATCCCGAACTGCTGGCCGAGCTCCTGTCGGTAGGGGAGGACCTGCGCGCCGCCTGGGCCGAGGGCGACGCCGACGCGCTCGCCGAACTGACCAGGCGGCGCGGCGAGGTGACCGGCAGGCTCGCCCGCCTCCTGCGCCAGGGCGGCCTGTCCGGCGCGGCGGCCATGGAGGTCGACCAGACCCTCGACGCGGCCGTGGTGGACGAGGAGGCGGCCGGCCTCGTACGGCTGGGCCGCCTGGTGAAGCCGCTCAGCTACAGTGGTTTCGGCGGGCCATCCGGGCTGCCGTCGGCCGGTCCGGGCCTGGGCCGTACCTCCGCGAGGCCGCGCCGCGCCACCCGCTCGCCGGAGGAGGTGGAGCGGGAGCGGCGCGAGGCCGAGGAACGCCGGGCCAGGGAACTGGCCCAGGCCGAGTCCGACTACCAGGAGTGGCGGGACACGCTGGCGCTGGCCGTACAGGAGCTGGACGAGCGCTCGGAGAAGGTGGCCAGGCTGGAGAAGAAGCTCACCAAGGCCCGTAAGAAGCGGAACGAGAGCCAGCAGCGCGTCGACGTCGCCCGCCGCGAGGAGCGCCTGGCCCGCCAGCGCCTGGAGAAGGCCAACTAGAGCGGGCTGACGACGCGGTAGCGCGCGACGATCGCGCCGCCGTCGAACACCCGCGTCTCGGTGAGCTCCAGGCCGAGGTCGGCG
This sequence comes from Nonomuraea endophytica, assembly GCF_014203235.1. Taxonomy (GTDB): domain Bacteria; phylum Actinomycetota; class Actinomycetes; order Streptosporangiales; family Streptosporangiaceae; genus Nonomuraea; species Nonomuraea endophytica. Next base: position 57,854 of record NZ_JACHIN010000022.1, read on the forward strand.
GTCAGGCCGTCGAACATCCTCGGCCCCGAGCTCAGGACGGCCGGGGTGACGGCGAACAGGTACTCGTCGATCAGCCCGGGGGCGGCGGCGAGCGGCGCGAGCGTGTCCGGGCCGCAGGACAGGATGACGTCCCCGCGGTCCTTCTGCTTCAGCGCCGTGAGCTCGGCGACGAGGTCGCCGCCGACGACCAGGCGTTCGGGCGTGGACCGCAGGGTCCGGGAGAAGACGATCTTGGCCATGGCCCGCTGCCGCCGGGCGAAGCCGTGGTCGGCGGCGGTGAGCGGGGCGTCCCCGGGGTTCTCGCCGCGCGCGACCCGGTCCCACCAGGGCACGATCGTCTCGTACGCCGTCCTGCCGAGCGCCCAGGTGTCCGCACGGGCGAACTGCCCGGTGATGTACGCGGTCTCCTCCTCACCCCACGGAAACGGCTCCCAGAACCCACCCGCGGCGTTCGCGATGCGGTTGTCCAGGGTGGTCTGCATGTGGAACACGATCTTTCGCACCTGAAGCGACCTCCTTGCGTCGTGGCTCATCTGCAAGGCAGACCGCTTCGGGCGCGGAAAGTCATCGGTGTTCCGGCTAGCGGGTGGCGTGGGCGAGGTGGGCGCAGACCGGGAAGCCCTGCTCGGCGTAGGGGGCGGCCAGGGCGAGGTAGGCCTGGCGGATGCGCTCCACGGTGGCCGCGTCCTGTTCGAGGATGAACGCGAAGCGGGGTCCGGCTGCGGCGGTGACGTCGTCCCACCAGGTGGCGAGGTCGACGCGGTGGCGCCAGCGGATGGTGTCGACCGCGCCGCCGGAGAAGCCGCTCCGCTTGAGCAGGGCGGTGAAGGCCGCGGGGCTGGTGTACCGGTCGAAGTCGCGCGGCGGGTCCGGGACCTTGGGGAGTCCTACGGAGGCGGCGGCGTCGGCCAGCAGGGTGGTCGCGGGCATCTCATCGCGCTTCCACCAGCTCAGGGCGAGGGTGCCGCCGGGGCGCAGCACGCGGTGGAGTTCGGCGAGGGTGGCCGGGGTGTCGGGGGCGTGCTGGATGACGAAGTTGCCGGCCACCGCGTCGAAGCCGCCCTCGGGGAAGGGGAGTTCGGGCAGGGCGGCGAGCCGTACGGCGGCGTGGGGGTGGGCGCGGGCGGTGTATTCGAGCATGTCCAGGTCGGAGTCGACGGCGGTGACGTCGGCGCCCAGCGCCAGGGCCGCCGCGGTCACCACGCCGGTGCCGCAGCCGAGGTCGAGCAGTCGTGGGGCGCGGCTCTTGCGGACGAGGTTGAGCAGCGGGTCCACGGTGTGGGCGGTGAGGCTCGCGAAGCCGCGGGCGTACACCTGGGGGTTGGTCACGGGCCGCAGCCTATCGGGGTGAGATGCCGGGCCGCAGCCGCGCACCTCAGAAGCTCACATTCTTGTGTGAAATTTCGCGATAAAGCCTGTCGTTGCCCGTTGAGGGCGACTTATGGTCATCCGCATGACGATCGACGCCTTCATCGACGCCCTGCCCAAGGTGGAACTCCACGTCCATCTGGTCGGCTCCGCCTCGGTTCCCACGGTGCTGGAACTGTCGCGACGCCACCCCGGCAGCGGCGTGCCCACCAGCGAGGAGGAACTCCGCGCCTTCTACACCTTCACCGACTTCCCCCACTTCGCCCGTGTCTACCAGGCGGTCAACGCCCTGGTCCGCGAACCGGAGGACGTCGCCACCCTGGTCCTGGGCCTGGCCCGCGACCTGTCGGCCCAGAACGCCCGCTACGCCGAACTCCAGGTGACCCCGTACGCCCACGCGATCATGGGCATGCCGATGCGCGAGGTGACCGAGGCCCTCGACCTGGCCGCCACAGCCTCCAGGGAGGACCACGGCGTGGAGATGGCCTACATCTTCGACATCCCCGGCGAGTACGGCGAAGAGGCCGCCCGCATCACCCTCGACCACGCGCTCAACGAACCTCCCGCTTCCCTGGTAGGTTTCGGCCTGGGCGGGATCGAACAGAAGCGCCCGCCCTTCCGTGACGCGTTCCGCGACGCCTTCGCCGCCGCCCGCACCGCCGGCCTGCACAGCGTCCCGCACGGCGGCGAGATGAGCGGCCCGGAGACGATCTGGGAGGTCATCGAGGGCCTGGGCGCCGAGCGCATCGGCCACGGCATCAACTGCCTGGACGACGAACGCCTGGTCGCCCACCTGCGCGAGACCCAGCTCCCGCTGGACGTCTGCCCGACCTCCAACGTCTGCACCGGCCAGGTCGGCCGCATCGAGGACCACCCGCTGCCGCGCCTGCTGGCGGAGGGCCTGTACGTCACGCTGAACAGCGACGACCCGCCCATGTTCGCGACCACGCTGTCCCAGGAGTACAAGGTCGCCCACGCTCTGGGCCTCAACGCCAAGAACCTCACCCAACTGGCCCGAAACAGCGTGAACGCCTCCTACATGGCCAAGGACACCAAGCAAACCCTCCTGGCCGAAATCAACGCACTCCCAACCCCCTGAAACGCCATGCCGACCTCTTGAAACACAGCCTCGGGGCAACAGACCCACGGCCTGGGCCCACGGGGCGCTCGTCACGGCGAGCAACCCCGTGGGCCCTCACGACCGGCCAGGACAGAGGCCCGCCCACGTCGGCGCGTGCGGGTCAGCCGGGCTGGCCGTAACCCATAAGGGCCGTGAAACCCGATCAAAAAGCAGCGGGAATCACAGACCCGGGGTGTAGAGGAGGCGGTTGGGGGAGCCGGAGCCGGGGCTGCGGACCACGCCCGGGGTGGAGTTGGCGACGATGGCGTCGCGGACCTGCTGGGGGGTCGCGGTCGGGTGGCCCTGCAGGTAGGCCGCGGCGGCGCCGGCGACGTGCGGCGTCGACATCGACGTGCCGCTGATCGTGTTGGTGGCGCTGTCGGAGGTGTTCCAGGCCGAGGTGATGTTGAAGCCCGGCGCGAACAGGTCCACGCACGTGCCGCGGTTGCCCCACGACGGCTTGGTGTCGGAGATGTTCGTGATCGACACCGTGATCGCCTCGGGCACCCTGGCCGGCGACTGCGTGCAGGCGTCCAGCGCGAACAGCCCGAACAGGCCGTTGCCCGCCGCGATCGCGTAGCTGACGCCGGAGGCGATCGAGCCCTTCACCGCGTCGTCCAGCGCGGTGTTCGCGGAGCCGCCGAGGCTCATGTTCGCCACGGCGGGCTTGACGGCGTTGGCGGTGACCCAGTCGATGCCGGCCACGACCTGCGCGGTGGTGCCGGAGCCCTGGCAGTTCAGGACGCGCACGCCGACCAGCGACACGAGCTTGGCGACGCCGTGGGCGGTGCCGCCGGTGGTCCCGGCGACGTGGGTGCCGTGGCCGTTGCAGTCGTTGCCGTTCTGGCCGTCGCCGATGGCGTCGAACCCGATCGAGGCGCGGCCGCCGAAGTCGCCGTGGCTCGGCCTGATGCCGGTGTCGATGATGTACGCGCGCACGCCCTGCCCGGTGGGCCCGTAGGTGTAGGAGCTGTTGAGCGGCAGGTTGCGCTGGTCGATCCGGTCCAGTCCCCAGGACGGCGGGTTGGGCTGGGTGTCGGAGGCGCGGTGGACGGCGTTCTGCTGCACGTAGGCGACGGCCGGGTCGGCGGCCATGCGGCGCGCCTGCCGCTCGGTGGCGTTCACCGCGAAGCCGCGCAGCGCGTGCCGGTACTCGGCGAACGTCGTGCCCCCGTGCCGCGCGGTCAGGTCGCCGGCCCGGGCGCGTACCTCGGCGGAATCCTTGAGCACCACGATGTAGCTGCCGGGGATCGGTTCGGCCTCCGGGGTGATGATGGCCGGGGCGGGGTCGGCGAGCGCGGGTGTGGTGCTCGCCAGGACGGTGGCGGCGGCCGCGGCCAGGGCGGCTGCCCAGCGGAATAACGCCATGGGGGTATCCCTTCGTGAGGATTCGCCCCCGAAGCTAAACGCGACTCTGGCTCATGACAAGGCCTAACATTTGTGGTCAAGCAGCCGGGCGTACACCCAGGGGCCGACCCCGCCGCCCCCGCGCCTACACGCGGCGCGGTACCCGCACGGCCTCTCCCCGCCGGACGCGGCGAGAGCCGCGAACCCGGACCCTGGACGTCATGAGACTGGGAACGAGAACCCGCAAGGTCGTCCTGGTCGGCCACGTCGTCTCGGTGAGCGCGTGGATCGGCATCGACCTCGCGCTCGGCGTGCTCGTGCTGACCGCGATGATCACGGACGACACCGCGACCGCCGCGACCGCCTTCCAGGCCGCGCACCTGATCGCCGTGTGGCCGATGCTCACCGCCAGCCTGCTCAGCCTCGCCACCGGCGTCATCCTGGGCCTGGGCAGCAAGTACGGCCTGATCCGCTACTGGTGGGTGGCGGCCAAGCTGACGATCAACCTGGCCATGACGACGCTGATCTACTTCTCCCTGCGCCCCGGGCTGTACGAGGCGGCGGAGTACGGACGGCGGCTGGCGGCGGGCGATACCGCCGCCCAGCCGCCCGACCAGCTGCTCTACCCGATCTTCGTGGCCCCGAGCCTGCTGCTGGTCGCCGTCGTGCTGTCGATCTTCAAGCCGTGGGGCCGCACCTCACGGCGAGGCGATACGGCCGAGCCCCGCCGGTATCTTCGCCGCCGCCGCGCGGTCTAGCAGGAACAACGTACGGCCACGCCCGCGCGCACCCGCGGCGGGCACCTGCACCGGGCCGGAGTCGGACAGCGCCAGCCGCACCGACCCGGCCTTCTCCGCACCCGCAGCCACCACCCACACCTCACGCGCCGCCTGGATCGTCGGCAGCGTCAGCGAGATCCGCGTCGGCGGCGGCTTGGGCGAGCCGTGCACGGCCACGACCGGCCGCGTGTCATACAGCGCCGGCATCCCCGGGAACAGCGACGCCACGTGGGCGTCCGGCCCCATGCCGAGCAGCATCACGTCGAAGCTCGGCGCCGGCCCGTGGTCCTCGGGCCGCGCCGAGGCGCGCAGCTCGGCGGTGTAGGCGTCGGCCGACTCCTCGGCGGTCATCCCCGAGTCGGGCCCGCGCATGACGTGCACACGGGCCGGGTCGAGGTCGACGTGGTCGAGCAGCGCCTTGCGGGCGCCGGTCTCGTTGCGCTCGGGGTCGCCCTCCGGCAGGAACCGCTCGTCGCCCCACCACACGTCCAGCTTCGGCCAGTCGACGGCGTCGCGGGCCGGCGTCGCGGCGATCGCCGCCAGCGTGGCGATGCCGACCGTGCCGCCGGTCAGCACGATCGAGGCCCACCCCTTCGCCGACTGCGCGTCGACCAGCCGCGTGATGATCCGCGCCGCCACGGCCTTGGCCAGCACATCGGCGTCGCGATGGACGACCACAGAAGGAACACTCACCGGCATCCTCACCCCTTGTAGGACTTGGCCAGCCGCTTGACCGCCGCCTCGTAGATCTCATCGGAATCGAGACGGCGCAGCTCCTCGGCCAGCAGCTCCGCCGTGGTCCTCCTGGCCAGCGCCACGTTGCGGTCGGGCTGGCCGGGCCGCGACAGCGTCGCCAGGCGGGCGTCGCTACGGCTCACGCTCAGCTCGCCGTCGGCCAGCGACAGCCGTACCGACGTCAGGCCGGGACCCGCCGAGTCCGCCACCTTGACCGGCGCACCCAGGCGCTCGGTCAGCCACGCCGCCAGCAGCGGCGCGCTCGGGTGGCCCGCGGTGGCCTCCACGACGCCCTTCTTCAGCTTGCCCACCGGCTGGTCGAAGGCGGCGGCCAGCAGGCTGCGCCACGGCGTCAGCCGCGCCCACGACAGGTCGGTGTCGCCCGGCGCGTAGCCCTTGGCGAGGATCGCCAGCTCCTTGATGCCGTCGTGCACCGCCTTGGCGTCGGTGATGCGGCGCTGGGCCAGCGCGCCGATCGGGTCCTTGGCCGGCACCTGCGGCGCCGCGCCCGGCCACCACGCCACCACCGGCGTGTCGGGCAGCAACAGCGGGCTGACCACGGAGTCGGCGTGCTCGGTCAGCTCGCCGTACAGGCGGAGCACCACGACCTCGCCCGGCGTGGACTCGCCGATCCGCAGCTCGGCGTCGAGCCGGTTGGCCTCGTCGGCCTCCCGGCTGATCACCACGAGGATGCGCGAGGGATGCTCGCGGGCCGCCTCGGTGGCCGCGCGCAGGGAGTCGTACTGGTCGCGCTCGTCACAGATCACCACCAGCGTCAGCACCATCCCTATGGCGGGCGCGCCCATCTGGTGGCGCAGGTGCATGAGCTGCGCGGAGATCTTCCCCGCGGTCGTGTCCGTCAGCATGAAAGTGGTCACAGTCTTCTCCACACCCGCCCGTCACGGGCCATCATCTCGTCGGCCGATGGCGGGCCCCACGAGCCGGCCGGATAGTCCTCCGGCTGGCCCTGCGTGGCCCAGAACTCCTCGATCGGGTCGAGGATCTTCCACGACAGCTCCACCTCGCGCTGGTGCGGGAACAGCGGCGGGTCACCGATCATGACGTCCAGCAGCAGCCGCTCGTAGGCCTCGGGCGAGGACTCCATGAACGACTCGCCGTAGGCGAAGTCCATGGACACGTCGCGCACCTCCATCGCGGTGCCCGGCACCTTCGAGCCGAAGCGCACCGTGATGCCCTCGTCCGGCTGCACCCGGATGACCAGCGCGTTCTGGCCGAGGATCTCGGTGTCGTCCTTGCTGAACGGCAGGTGCGGCGCGCGCTGGAAGACCACGGCCACCTCGGTCACCCGACGCCCGAGCCGCTTGCCCGTGCGCAGGTAGAACGGGACTCCGGCCCAGCGGCGGTTGGCGATCTCCAGCTTGATGGCGGCGTAGGTCTCGGTCGTGGAGTCGGCCGGGATGCCCTCCTCCTCCAGGTAGCCGACGACCTTCTCGCCGCCCTGCCAGCCGGCCGCGTACTTGCCGCGGGCGGTGTTGTTCTTGAGGTCGGCGGGCAGGCGTACCGCCTTGAGCACCTTCTCCTTCTCCCGCCGCAGCGAGGAGGCCTCGAAGGAGGTCGGGTCCTCCATCCCCACCAGCGCCAGCAGCTGCAGCAGGTGGTTCTGGATCACGTCGCGGGCCGCGCCGATGCCGTCGTAGTAGCCCGCCCGGCCGGCCAGGCCGATGTCCTCGGCCATGGTGATCTGCACGTGGTCGACGTAGGAGCGGTTCCAGATCGGCTCGTACAGGTTGTTGGCGAAGCGCAGCGCCATGATGTTCTGGACGGTTTCCTTGCCCAGGTAGTGGTCGATCCGGAAGATCGACGACTCCGGGAAGGCCTCGTTGGTGATCTCGTTCAGCTCGTGGGCGCTCTTCAGGTCGTGACCGAACGGCTTCTCGATCACCACCCGCCGCCACGAACCCTCCGGCGCGTCGGCCAGCCCCGTCCGCTTCAACTGCTTCACCACGGCGGGGAAGAACTTCGGCGGCACCGACAGGTAGAAGGCATAGTTGCCGCCCGTGCCCCGCGTCTGGTCGATCTCCTTCAACGCCATCGCCAGCGCGTCGAACGCGCCGTCGTCGGAGAACTCCCCGGGCACGAAGTGGATCCCCTCGGCCAGCTGCTTCCACACTTCCTCGCGGAACGGCGTCCTGGCGTTCGCCTTCACCGCGTCGTGCGTCAGCCGGGCGAAGTCCTGGTCCTTCCAATCACGGCGGGCGAAACCGACCAGCGAGAAACCGGGCGGCAGCAGCCCCCGGTTGCCCAGGTCGTAGATCGCCGGCAACAACTTGCGCTTGGCCAGGTCGCCCGTCACGCCGAACAACACCATCACGCACGGTCCCGCCACCCTGGGCAGCCGCTTGTCGCGCGGGTCACGCAGCGGGTTGGCGGCCGCCACCTCAATGGTGGTGGCGGTGCCCGCGACGGCCGCCGCCACGGTGGCGGCCTCCTCTGCGGGCGCTGCCGGGTCTGTCATGTCAAGCCTCCTGTGCGGCTGCGAGCAAGTGCGCGACTCCGGTCACGCGGTCGGTCAGATGCAGGCGTACGGCAGGCCGCCCCAGGCCGGCCAGCGCCTGAAGGTCGCCGAGCGCCTGGGCCAGCTGCAACCCGCCCAGGCTGTACGGCCGGCCGGGCACCCCGAGGTCGTCCTCCACCACACCGGTGATCAGGACGAACACCCCGTTCCGTGGCCCGCCCTTGTGGTATATTGCCCGGTGGAGTGCAGGTAGCGCGGCCCCCAGCCGAACGTCACCGGCCGGTCGGTGCGCAGCGCGAGCAGCGCCCGCAGCGTGGCCGCGTCGGCCGCCATCCAGGTGTCGGTCATCTCCTCGAAGTCGGCGCCATCGGGCACCGGCGCGTCGAAGGCGGCCAGCCGGTCGAGGTGGGCCAATACGGCCAGGTAGCCGTCGCCGGGCACGGCCGCCAGCAGTTCGGCCAGCAAGCCGGGAAGGTCGTGGGCCTCGGTGGGCCCGTAGACCTCCACCGGCCCGTCGGTGAACGCGGGCGACTGAGCCGCTGCCGGGTGCTCCAGCAGCGCGGCGGTGTTCCGCTTGGCCCCGGCCACGTCCGGCTGATCGAACGGATCGACCTCCAGCAGCCGCCCGGCCAGCGCCGTCGCGTACTCCCACACCAGGAACTGCGCCCCGAGCGCGCCGTCCACGCGCACGTCGCCGTTGTCGGAGCCGATCGCCACGACGAGCTCGTCGGCGGCCCCGCTGGGGTCGGCGGCTACGACGGGCAGGATGCCGCGGCCGTCCTTGCCGAGCGACTCGGCGACCAGCTGCTCGATCCAGTCGGGCAGCCCGGTGATCTCCGCGAGCCGGTCTTCGAGGATGAGCTTGTCGCGCCCGGCCAGCGCCGCGCCGCCGAGCACCGCGCCCAGGTCGAGGCCCGGGTTGCCGGCCGGCAGCGCCAGCAGCGGCGTCACCTCGTCGGCGTCGTCCAGCAGCCGCTCGATCTCCACGCCCGCCAGCGCGCTCGGCACCAGGCCGAACGCCGACAGCGCCGAGTAGCGGCCGCCCACGTCCGGCCTGGCCAGGACCATCTGGTAGCCGGCGTCGATCGCGGCCTGCTCCAGCGGGGAGCCGGGGTCGGTCACCACCACGATCCGGTCGCCGGGGTCGATCCCGGCGGCGCGGAAGGCGGCCTCGAACACGCGCAGGGAAGCGTCGGTCTCGACCGTCGTGCCGCTCTTGCTGGCGACCACCAGGACGGTCCGCTCCAGGTCGTCGGCCAGCGCGCGGTGGACCTGCCGGGGGTCGCTCGTGTCCAGCACGGTCAGTGGCACGTCGGCGGTGTTGCAGATCACCTCGGCGGCCAGCGACGAGCCGCCCATCCCGGCCAGCACGACGTTGGTCAGGCCCTGCGCCCCCGCCCACTCGGCCAGCTTGCCGATCTCCGGCAGCAGCTCGCGAGAGGTCAGGGGCAGGTTCAGCCAGCCGAGGCGGGTCGCCGCCCCGGCCGCCGCCTCCTCGCCCCAGAGCCCTGGGTCACCGGCGGCCAGCCGTGGCGGCACACCGTCGTCGAGGAGACGTACCGCGGCGGAGGAGGCGGCCGCGGCCACCCCCTCGTCGCGGATCGTGACTTCCACTTATCCGGCCAGCTTCTTCGCGACGCTGTCGAGCAGCTCGGTCCAGGAGACCTCGAACTTGTCGACGCCCTCGTCCTCCAGGACCTTCACGACGTCGTCGTAGTCGACGCCGGCCTCCTTGAGCGCGGCCATCGTGTTCCAGGCCTGCTCGTAGAAGGGGCGGATGGTGTCGCCGGTGATGTTGCCGTGGTCGGCGGTGGAGTCGAGCGTCTTCTCCGGCATGGTGTTGACCGTGCCGGGCGCGACGAGGTCGTCCACGTACATCGTGTCGCGGTACTCGGGGTTCTTCACGCCGGTCGAGGCCCACAGCGGGCGCTGCGGACGGGCCCCGGCGGCGCGCAGGCGCTGCCAACGCTCGGAGTTCATGACCTCCTCGAACGCCGCGTAGGCCAGGCGCGCGTTGGCCACGCCCGCCTTGCCCTTCAGCTCCGGCTTGCCGGCGGCGTCCAGCCGCTTGTCGATCTCGGTGTCGACGCGGCTGACGAAGAACGAGGCCACCGACTCGACGCCGGCCAGCTTGAGCCCCTTGGCCTGCGCGGCCTCCAGGCCGGTCAGCCAGGCGTCCATCACCGCGCGGTAGCGCTCCAGCGAGAAGATCAGCGTGACGTTGACGCTGATGCCCTCGGAGATCGCCTGCGTGATCGCCGGCAGGCCCTCCTGGGTCGCCGGGATCTTGATGAACAGGTTGGGCCGGTCGACCATCCACCACAGCGCGCGGGCCTCGGCGACGGTCTTCTCCGTCTCACGGGCCAGGCGCGGGTCGACCTCCAGCGACACGCGGCCGTCCACGCCGCCGGTGGCGTCGTAGACGGGGCGCAGCACGTCGGCGGCCCAGCGGATGTCGTAGGAGGTGATCGCGCGGACGGCCTCGCCCACGTCGACGCCGCGTACCGCCAGGTCCTGGATCTGGCTGTCGTAGGCGTCGCCCTTGCTGAGGGCGCCCGCGAAGATCGTCGGGTTGGAGGTGACGCCGACCACGTTCTTCTCGCGGATCAGCTGCTCCAGGTTGCCGGTGCGCAGGCGCTCACGGCTGATGTCGTCGAGCCAGATGGACACGCCCTGGCCGGACAGCTTGTTCAGGTTCTCGCTGCTGCTCATCTCAGTTTCCCGTCGTCTCGCCCTTGTCCTGACCGAGCTTGGCGAGGCTGGCCTTGGCCGCCGCCGCCACCCGCTCGGCCGTCAGGCCGAACTGCTCGTACAGCGTCTTGTAGGGAGCAGAAGCCCCGAAGTGCTCAAGGCTGACCGTCTCTCCCGCCTCACCCACAAACTCCCGCCAGCCGAGCGCGATTCCCGCCTCGACCGCGACGCGAGCCTTGACCGAGGGCGGAAGCACACTCTGCCGGTACGCGGAGTCCTGCCCGTTGAACCACTCCACACACGGCATCGAGACCACGCGCGCCGTGATGCCCTGCGCCTCCAGCAGCTCCCGGCCCTCCACGGCCAGCTCCACCTCGGAACCGGTGGCGATGAGGATCACCCGCGGCTGCCCGTCGGAGGCCTCGCGCAGCACGTACCCGCCGCGCTTGACTCCCTCGGCGCTCGTGCCCTCGTAGACCGGCAGGTTCTGCCGGGTCAGCGCCAGCGCCGCCGGGCGGTCGGTGTGCTCCAGCACGGCCTTCCACGCGAAGACGGTCTCGTTGGCGTCGGCCGGGCGGACCACGTCCAGGCCCGGGATCGCGCGCAGCGCCCACAGGTGCTCGACCGGCTGGTGGGTCGGGCCGTCCTCGCCGAGGCCGATCGAGTCGTGCGTCCAGACGTAGGTGACCGGCAGCTTCATCAGCGCCGCCAGCCGTACGGCCGGCCGCATGTAGTCGGAGAAGACCAGGAAGGTGCCGCCGTAGGGCCGGGTGCCGCCGTGCAGGGCGATGCCGTTGAGAATGGCGCCCATGCCGTGCTCGCGGATGCCGAAGTGCAGCGTCCGGCCGTAGCGGTTGCCGGGGAAGTCCTTGGTCTGGTGCTCCTCGGGGATGAAGGACGGCTCGCCCTTCATCGTGGTGTTGTTGGACTCGGCCAGGTCGGCCGAGCCGCCCCACAGCTCGGGCAGCACGCGGGAGACGGAGTTGAGGAACTCGCCCGAGGCCTTGCGGGTGGCGACCGAGGCGCCGGCCTCGAACTCCGGCAGCGCTTCAGTCCAGTCGGCGGGCAGCTCGCGGGCGGAGATGCGGTCGAGCTCGGCGGCGCGCTCGGGGTTGGCCAGGCGCCATTCGGCGTAGCCCTTCTCCCACTCGGCGTGCGCCTCGCGGCCGCGCGCGGCCACCTGCCGCGCGTGCTCCAGCACCTCGGCCGGGACGTCGAAGGACTTCTCCGGGTCCATGTCGAGGATCTTCTTGGTGGCGGCGACCTCGTCGGCGCCGAGCTTGGAGCCGTGGATCTTGCCGGTGTTCTGCTTGTTGGGCGCCGGCCAGCCGATGATCGTGCGCAGCATGATGAACGACGGCTTGCCGGTCTCCGCGCGGGCGGCCTCCATGGCGGCGTTCAGGGCGGCGACGTCCTCGGTGTATTCACCGGTCTTCGTCCAGTCGACCTTCTGCACGTGCCAGCCGTAGGCCTCGTACCGCTTGAGGATGTCCTCCGACAGCGCGATCTGCGTGTCGTCCTCGATCGAGATGTGGTTGGAGTCGAACAGCACGGTCAGGTTGCCGAGCTTCTGGTGCCCGGCGAGCGCGCTGACCTCGTGGCTGATGCCCTCCTCGATGTCTCCCTCGGAGGCGACGCACCAGATGTGGTGGTCGAAGGGGCTGGTGCCCGGGGCGGCGTCCGGGTCGAACATGCCGCGCTCGCGCCGGGCGGCCATCGCCATGCCGACCGCGTTGCCGACGCCCTGGCCCAGCGGGCCCGTCGTGGTCTCCACGCCGATCGTGTGCCCGTGCTCCGGGTGGCCGGGGGTGAGGCTGTCCCACGTACGCAGGCGCTCGATGTCCTCAAGCGTCAGCCCGTAGCCGGAAAGGTAGAGCTGGATGTAGAGGGTGAGGCTGGAGTGGCCGCACGACAGGACGAAACGGTCGCGGCCGATCCAGCTCGCGTCGGTCGGGTCGTGCCGCATCGTGCGCTGGAAGAGCAGGTAGGCGGCCGGAGCCAGGCTCATCGCCGTACCGGGGTGGCCGGAGCCGGCCTTCTCCACCGCGTCCATCGCCAGTGCTCGGACGACGTCGACCGCCTTCTTGTCGAGGTCGGTCCATTCAAAGGTGCTCAACTGCTCGATCTCCGGAATCTCGTTGTCATAGGTGGTGCCGGTTGGCATTTCCCGCCCACACCGGACCCTAACGGAGCCGCGGTCAAGATCGATTCCCTTGCCGCTCCGTGCGTGTCCGAGAGCGGGTCACGCCCCCCATGGCCGGACCGGCCGACCCTGCTACTACAGTTTGTGTGTTCGCAGAGACGCCACGGCGTCCATTCACGGATCCGCTCTAATCAGAGGTTACGCGTTGACTCCGCACGTGCTGGAAGCGCCTTGACGGTGCTCACGAACAGGCAATCGACGGCCCCGGCCCAGCAGGCCACGGCGCCGCGCTCCTTCGGCGCGGTCGTCAAGGCCTATGTCGCGCTGACCAAGCCGCGGGTCATCGAGCTGCTCCTGATCACGACGCTGCCGGTCATGTTCCTCGCGTCGGGCGGCCTGCCGCCCCTGTGGAAGGCCCTGTGGGTCATGGTGTTCGGCACGCTGTCGGCGGGCAGCGCCAACGCGCTCAACTGCTACATCGACCGCGACATCGACGTGAAGATGCGGCGCACCCGCAAGCGCCCGCTGGCCCGCCACCAGGTCACGCCGCGCAACGCATTGATCTTCGGAATCGTCCTCGGAACTTTGTCCGTTGTTGGCATGTGGGTCACCACGAACCTGCTCGCCGCCGCGCTCAACCTGTCGGCGATCCTGTTCTACGTCTTCGTCTACTCGATGATCCTCAAGCGGCGCACCTCCCAGAACATCGTCTGGGGCGGCCTGGCCGGCTGCATGCCGGTGGTCATCGGCTGGTCGGGCATCACCGGCAGCCTGGAGTGGACGCCGCTGGTGCTGTTCGGCGTGGTGTTCTTCTGGACGCCGCCGCACACCTGGACGCTGGCCATGCGCTACAAGGAGGACTACGCGGCCGCCTCGATCCCGATGCTGCCCGTGGTCGCCACCGAGCGCCGGGTCGTCGTGGAGTCCATCGTCTACACGTGGGCGACGGTCATCTGCTCGCTGCTGCTGTGGCCCGTCGCCGGCACCACGCTGCTCTACCCGATCGTCGCGCTCGCGCTCGGCGTCGTGTGCCTGTGGGAGATCCACCGCATGCTGGCCAGGGTCAACGCCGGCAAGACCGGCGTCGATCTGCGGCCGATGCGCTTCTTCCACTGGTCCAACGCCTACCTGGCGCTCCTGTTCCTCGCCGTCGCCATCGACCCGCTGCTCAGCTGAGCGTGTGCGGCGGGACAGCATCCAGACGATCCGTTAAAGTCACCGTATGGCGTCCCGTGATCCACGCTGGGTGTTCAAGGACCGGCCATCCTTCGCCCTGATCATCGGGCTGGTCGTCACCGGCATCTGCGCACTCGTCTCGCTCTCGTTCGACGTGATCAACGGCGCGCCTGTCGACTTCCTCGTCGCCCTCCTGCTGGCCCTGGCCCCGGTGCCCGTCCTGCTCGCGGCGGTGCTCGCGCTCGACCGCATGGAGCCGGAGCCGCGCAGCAACCTCGTCTTCGCCTTCGCGTGGGGGGCCGGCGTGGCCGTACTGGTCGCGGGCGTCGTCAACTCGCTCAACCTGCACTACATCGTGGACGCCGCCAACCTCACGCCCGACAACGCCCGCAGCGTCGCCGCCACGTTCGGCGCGCCCGTCGTCGAGGAGACGATGAAGGGCCTGGTCCTGCTCGGCCTGCTGCGCTTTCGGCGGGCCGAACTCGACGGCCCCACCGACGGCATCATCTACGCCAGCATGGTCGGCCTCGGCTTCGCGATGAGCGAGAACGTCAGCTACTACGTGGCCGCGCTCACCGAGCGGGGCGTCGAGGGCCTGGCCGTCACGGTCGTGCTGCGCGGCATCCTGTCGCCGTTCGCGCACCCGCTGTTCACCTCGATGATCGGCGTCGCGGTGGCCTACGCGGCGCTGCGCAGCGGCTCGGTGCGGGTCGGCTACATCCTGGCGGGCTGGATCGGCGCGATGCTCCTGCACGGCCTGTGGAACGGCATGGCCTCCTACGGCGGCTTCGGCGGCCTCGTGATCGCCTACCTGATCCTGCTGCTGGTCCTCCTGGTCATGATCGGCATCGTCATCAAGGACAGGCGGCGCATCGTCGCCCTCATCCAGCGCTACCTGCCGCCCTACGCGCCCACCCGCCTGGTCGACACGGCCGACATCCACATGCTCTCGGCCCTGTCCCGGCGCCGCCGCGCCCGCCAGTGGGCCAGCGCCCACGGCGGCAAGCGCGGGCTGCGCGCGATGAGCGACTACCAACTGGCCGCCACCGAACTCGGCCTGCTGCACGACCGCGCCGCCCGCCGCGTGGTCGACGAACAGACCTTCCACGAGGAACAACGCGCCCTCCTCGAATGCATGAGCGCCGCGCGCGCGGGCTTTCCCGTTCCTGTTCGCAGATGATCACTTTCCGTTACGGCTCCCGCCACCCCACCGCCACCCGCCGCCGTGGGCGGGCTTCGATCGTGGGGGTCGCTTCTCACGTCGGACGTGGTCCCCGCCGTCACGGCCCTTCGTGAGCCGGGTGTCAGGCCAAGACCACCCAAACCCTTCAGGTCCCAAACCCCTCCTAGGCCCACACCCCAAACCCTCCTGGGCCCTGCCCTCATGGACCTCGTCGGTCAGGGCCCTGGCCATCACGAACCCCCTGGCATGGCCGACCCTCCTGGGCATGGCGAGCCCTTCGGGCATGACGAGACGCCGTTGTGGGCGTTTGCGGCGCCTAAGGGGTGGGGTGGGTCAGGATTTGGTCTAGGGAGGTTTCTCGTGGGCCGGGGAAGACGGGGTCGGAGCGGAGGAGGATGGCGTCGGCGAAGCCCTTGGCGGTGGCCAGGAGTTCTCTGGTCGCGTAGGCGTAGGTGGCCGCCGCCCACTGCTTGGTCGAGTCGTCGCCCACCCCGTAGGTCTCCAGGCCGGCCGTACGGCAGAGGGTGACCGCTCTGGGGATGTGGAAGACCTGGGTGACCACGGTCAGGCGCTGGGCGCCGAAGACCTTGCGGGCGCGTACGCAGGAGTCCCAGGTGTCGAAACCGGCGTAGTCCAGGACCATCGCGTCCACCGGCACGCCCTTGTGTGTCAGGTAGTCGCGCATGGCCGTGGGCTCGTCGTACTCCTTGCGGCTGTTGTCGCCGGACAGCAGCAGGGCCTTCACCTTGCCGGCCCGGTACAGCTCGGCGGCTACGTCCAGGCGGCGGGCGAGCATGGGGGAGGGCTGCCCGCCGTACAGGCCGGCGCCTAAGACCAGAGCGGCCTGCGCGGCCGGGACGCGGGCGAGCCAGCCGTCGGTGTCGGCGGTGGCGCGGTGCGGTGAACTGTCGAGCCAGGCCCAGGTCATGGGGGCCAGCGCGAGCACGCTGGCCAGCACGAGCGTCTGGTAGCCCCTTCTCAGGAGCTTTCGCCTATATGCCGACAAGGCTGGCCTTCCGCCGGTGGGGGAGGGGCGGACCTATCGTGCCATACCCGGTCAGGCGGTGGCGGGCTCCCGGTTGGGGGAGGGGAGGGCGCCGACCGGTTCGCGGACCCGGGTGGCGGTCGCGGCACGCAGTGCGAAGATCCACACCAGGGTCGAGCCGAGCACGTGCAGGCCCACGAGGAAGGCGGGCACGCCCAGGAAGTACTGCGTGTAGCCGATGACGCCTTGGAGGAGTTCGATGCCCAGCAGTGCCAGCGCGGCACGGCGGGCGGCCCGTGGCGCGTCGGTCACGTGCAGGGCGATCAGCAGCGCGAAGGTCAGGCCGACGACGAGGTAGGCGATGTCGGCGTGGATCCTCGCCACGGTCTCGATGTCGAAGTCGAAGCGCGAGGCGAGTTCGTCGCCGGAGTGCGGGCCGGTGCCGGTGACCAGCACGCCCGCCATCAGCAGCGCGAACACCGCCGCGACCAGGACCTGTGCCAGCCGTCTGATGTCGCGGTGCACGGTGCGCCTGAGCACTCCGTCGCGCTCGCCCGTGCGCACGTAGAACATCCAGCAGGCGGCCATCAGGCCCACGGAGATCAGGAAGTGCGTGCCGACCGTGGCCGGGTGCAGCGCGCTCCTGACCACCAGTCCGCCCCAGAGCGCCTGCACGACGATGCCGGCCGGCTGCAGCCAGGCCAGGCGTACCAGGTCGGGACGGCGCGGCGCCATGCGCAGTGCGGCGATCACGCAGGCGAAGCCGACCGCCAGCACCAGGAACGTGAGCAGCCGGTTGCCGAACTCGACCGCCATGTGCAGCGGCGAGATCTCCGGGTGCGCGACCGGGAGGTAGCTGTCGCTGGTGCACTGCGGCCAGGTCGGGCAGCCCAGCCCCGCCTCCGTCACCCGGACCGTGGCGCCGGTGACCGTGATGCCCGCGTTGACCACGACCGACGCCAGCGCCCAATAGCGGATCGAGACCTGGGTGGGCGCCCAGAAGAAAAGACTCCTGATGATCGAGTTCGGGTGGTCCGTGGGTAGCTTCACGTCATCGATGGTAGGGGCCGTATGTGCCGGTCCTTCCACCGCGATGGCCTCTGGCCGACCGAGCGAAGTTCAGTGTAGTGTGACATATTACTGAAGGGAGGCCGATGTCGGACGTCATCGTCATCGGCGCCGGAGTGGTCGGCGCCGCCTGCGCCTACTACGCGGCGCGCGCGGGGCTGGACGTGACCGTCGTCGACCGCGGCCCCGTGGCGAGCGGCACCACGGGATCCGGCGAGGGCAACGTGCTCGTCTCCGACAAGGAGCCGGGCCCCGAACTCGACCTCGCCCTTCTGTCCAACCGCCTCTGGCGCGAACTGGCCGAGCACGGCGGGTTCGAGTTCGAGGCCAAGGGCGGGCTCGTCGTCGCCGAGACCGCCGGCGTCCTGCGGCAGCTCACCGAACTGGCCGCCAAGCAGGGCGTGGAGCACACGGCGGTACCCGGCGAGGCGCTGGGCGGCTACGAGCCGCACCTGGCGCCGGGGCTGGCCGGCGGCGTCCACTACCCCCAGGACGCGCAGGTCCAGCCCATGCTCGCCGCCGCCCGCCTGATCAAGCTCGGCGCCGACTCCTACGGCCACGGCACCCTCCACCTGCGCACCGGCGTCACCGTCACCGGGTTCCTGCGCAGCGGAGAGAGGGTGAACGGCGTGCGCACCTCCCACGGCGACATCCTCGGCGGCGCCGTCGTCAACGCCGCGGGCACCTGGGGCGGCGAGGTCGCCGCGCTGGCCGGAGTCCACCTGCCGGTGCTGCCTCGGCGCGGCTTCATCCTGGTGACGGAACCGCTGCGCGAACCGCTGATCCGGCACAAGGTCTACACCGCCGCGTACGTCACCAACGTGGCCAGTGACGCGGAAGGGCTGGAGACCTCCGCCGTGGTCGAGGGCACCCCCGCCGGGCCCGTCCTCATCGGGGCCAGCAGGGAACGGGTCGGCTTCGACCGGACCACCTCGGTGCCCGTGCTGTCCAGGCTGGCCGCGCAGGCGGTCGAGCTGTTTCCCGCGCTGCGCGAGGTGCGGGCGATCCGCGCCTACTGCGGCTTCCGTCCGTACTGTCCTGACCATCTGCCCGTCATCGGCGAGGACCCCAGGGCGCCCGGCCTCTACCACGCCTGCGGCCACGAGGGGGCGGGCATCGGCCTGGCCCCCGCCACCGGCTACCTGCTGGCCCAGCTTTTGGCCGGGCAGCGGCCCGGCCTGGACCTGCACCCGTTCCGCCCCGACCGCTTCACCCGAGAGGAGAACGGCTGATGGAGCGGTTCGACATCTCCGTCGACGGCCGCGCCGTGCCCGCCGAGCCGGGGCAGACGATCGGCGCGGCGCTGCACGCCGCCGGGGTGCGCTCATGGCGCAGCACCCGGTTCGGCGGGCGGCCGCGTGGTCTGTTCTGCGGCATCGGGGTCTGTTTCGACTGCCTCGTGGAGGTCAACGGCCGTCCGGCCGAGCGCGCCTGCCAGTTGGAGGCCCGTCCCGGTGACGAGGTGAGCACCTCATGATCCACGACCTCGCCGTCATCGGCGGCGGCCCCGCCGGGGTCGCGGGCGCGCTGACCGCCGCGCTGGCCGGGCTGCGCGTCGTGCTGCTGGACGGCGGCCCGCGCCTGGGCGGCCAGTACTTCCGCCACGCCCACGGTGCCGAACCCGAACCCCGCTTCGCCCGCCAGTCCCACGCCCTGCGTCAGCGGGCCGAGGTCCTGCTCAAGCACCAGGTCTGGGCCGTCAGCCGCGAGGACGACGCGTTCACGGTGCACGCCCATGGCACCGCTCGTGCTGAAGTACGGGCGCGGCGGGTGCTCATCGCCACCGGCGCCCACGATCGGCCGCTGCCCTTCCCCGGCTGGGACCTGCCCGGCGTGCTCACCGCCGGCGGCGCGCAGGCGCTGCTCAAGGGCGAGCGCGTGCCGGCCGGGCGGCGGATCGCCGTGGCCGGGACCGGGCCGTTCCTGCTGCCGGTGGCCGCCGGGCTGGCCAGGGCGGGGGCTGAGGTGGCCGGGGTGTTCGAGGCCTCGGGCGGGCTGGGGCTGGCCCGGCATCCGGTCATGGCCCTCGGCAAGGCGGGCGAGGCCGCCGGGTACGCGTGGGCGCTGGCCGCGCGGCGCGTGCCGTACCGGAGGAACCATGCGGTGATCGCCGCGCACGGCGAGCACGAGCTGCGCGCGGTCACGGTGGCCAGGCTGGATCGCGACTGGAACGTTCTGGGCACCGAGGAGCTGGAGTGCGACGCGCTGGCCGTCGGCTACGGGTTCGTGCCGCAGATCGAGCTGGCCGTCCAGCTCGGCTGCCTGACCCGCCAGGATGCCGACGGCACCCCCGTCGTGGACGTGGACGCGCGCCAGCGCACCAGCGTGCCCGGGGTGTGGGCGGCCGGTGAGCCCACCGGCGTCGGCGGCTGGGAGCTGTCGGAGACCGAGGGCCGCATCGCCGGCCTCGCGCTGGCAGGCGCCGGCGAGGTGCCCGGCCTGCTGCTGCGCAGGCGCGCCCGGCTGCGGGCCTTCGCCGCGGCGCTGCAGGGCGCCTACCCGGTCAGGCCGGGCTGGCAGTCGTGGCTCACCCCGGACACGCTCATCTGCCGGTGCGAGGAGGTGCCGCTGGCCCGCGTCCGCGAGGCGCAGGAGCTCGGCGCCACCGACGCCCGTTCGATCAAGCTGCTGGCCAGGCCCGGCATGGGCTGGTGCCAGGGCCGCATGTGCGGCTACGCGCTCGCCTGCCTGGCCGGGGAACCCCAGCAGCCCCCACGCCGCCCCATCGCCCAGCCGATCTCCCTAGGAGCCCTAGCGGAGCCCCCACAGAAGGAACATTGATGACAACACGCACCAAACCCTGGCACGGCGTCATGGTGGCCACCGCGCTTCCCCTGCACGACGAGCTGTCCGTGGACAACGAGGGCTACGCCGCGCACTGCCGCTGGCTGGTCGAGAACGGCTGCGACGGCGTCGTGCCCAACGGATCGCTGGGCGAGTACCAGACGCTCACGCCCGAAGAGCGCGCCAAGGTCGCCGAGACCGCCGTCGCCGCGATCGGCGGCGAGCGCGTCATGGCCGGGGTCGGCGCCTACGGCGCGGCCGAGTCGCGCCGGTGGGCCGAGCACGCCCGCGAGATCGGCTGCGGCTCGGTGCTCGCGCTGCCGCCCAACACCTACCGCGCCGACGAGCGCGCCGTGCTGGAGCACTACCGCCAGGTGGCCGAGGCGGGCGTGCCCGTCGTGGCCTACAACAACCCCTACGACACCAAGGTCGACCTCACCCCGGCGCTGCTGGCCAAGCTGCACGCCGAGGGGCTGATCGTGGCGGTCAAGGAGTTCACCGGCGACGTGCGCCGCGCCTACGAGCTGGCCGAGCTCGCCCCCGGGCTCGACCTGCTGGTCGGCTCCGACGACGTGCTGCTGGAGCTGGGCATCGCCGGTGCCGTGGGCTGGATCGCGGGCTTCCCCAACGCGCTGCCCGCCGCCAACGTCGCCCTGTACCGCGCCGCGCTCGCCCGCGACCTGGACACCGCGCTGCCCCTGTACCGCACGCTGCACCCGCTGCTGCGCTGGGACTCCAAGATCGAGTTCGTCCAGGCCATCAAGCTGTCCATGGACGTGGTCGGCCGCCGCGGCGGTCCCTGCCGCCAGCCGCGCGTACCGCTGACGGACGAGCAGTCCGCCGCCGTCCGCGCCGCCACCGAAAAGGCCCTCGCCGAGGGCATCGCATAACTTTCTCTCAGAGCGAGGCCTTCGTTTGGCTTTCTCTCAGAGCGAGGCTTTCCTTTACGGCAAGCCGTGTACCCCCACCCCGGTCACGGGGCGGGCGGCACTCCAGGGGGACGGCCGGCGGCCGTGCCCCTTCCCGCCGTGACGAGGTCCGCGGCACCGGCCAAGTGGCCCAGGCACCCCCAGAGGAGCGATATGAGAACCAACCGGGTCTTCCACGCGGTCGACTCGCACACCGAGGGCATGCCCACAAGGGTGATCACCGGCGGCGTCGGGGTGGTCCCCGGCGCCACCATGGCCGAGCGCCGGGTGTACTTCCGTGACCACCTCGACCACCTGCGCAACCTGCTCATGCGCGAGCCCCGCGGCCACTCCGCCATGAGCGGGGCGATCCTGCAGCCGCCCACCCGGCCTGACGCCGACTGGGGCGTGCTGTTCATCGAGGTGTCCGGGCTGCTGCCGATGTGCGGGCACGGCACGATCGGGGTGGCGACCGTGCTGGTCGAGACCGGGATGGTCGAGGTCAGCGAGCCGGTGACCACGATCCGGCTGGAGGTTCCCGCCGGGCTGGTCACCGTGGACGTCGCCGTCCGGGACGGCGTCGCCGAGTCGGTCACGCTCCGCAACGTCGCCTCCTTCAGTGACCGGCTGGACGCCGAGGTCGAGGTGCCCGGGTTCGGACGGATCCGCTATGACCTGGCCTACGGCGGCAACTTCTACGCCGTCGTCGGCCTCGACTCCTACAAGCTGCCGTTCGACCGCGCGGCCAAGAACGAGATCATCGCCGCCGGGCTGGCCACCATGGACGCGATCAACACCACCGACGAGCCGGTCCATCCCGAGGACCCGCGCATCCGGGGCTGCCACCACGTCTACTTCGCCGCCCCCGGCTCCACCGCCCAGCACTCCCGGCACGCGATGGCGATCTTCCCGGGCTGGTTCGACCGCTCGCCCTGCGGCACCGGCACCAGCGCCCGGATGGCCCAGCTGCACGCCCGGGGCGAGCTGGAGATCGGCGCCGACTTCGTCAACGAGTCGTTCATCGGCACCCGCTTCATCGGGCGGCTGCTGGAGGAGACCACCGTGGGCGGGCGGCCCGCGGTCGTGCCGTCCATCACCGGGCGGGCCTGGATCACCGGGACCGCCCAGTATTTCCTCGATCCCCGCGACCCGTTCCCCGAAGGGTTCGAGCTGTGATCACGACGGTCGACTACCACACCGGTGGCGAGCCGTTCCGGATCGTGACCGGTGGGGTGCCGGACATTCCCGGCGCCACCGTGCTCGAACGGCGCTCGGCCACCGACGGGGTCGATCATGTGCGGCGGCTGTTGTGCCATGAGCCGCGAGGGCATGCCGACATGTATGGATGTTTCCTGGTGCCGCCTGACGACCCGGGGGCTCATCTGGGGGTGTTGTTCTGGCACAAGGACGGCTACTCCACCGCTTGTCGTCATGGCACGATCGCGCTGGCCGTACACGCTGTGCAGGAAGGGCTGGTCGCCGCAGACCCGGACGGTGTCACCGACGTGGTCATCGACGTCCCGTCGGGGCGGGTGACGGCCCGCGTGGCCCGCGCCGGGGGCCGGGTCACCGGGGTCACCTTCCGCAGTGTGCCGTCGTGGGTGATCGCCCGCGGCGTCGAGGTCGCCGGGGTCAGCCTCGACGTCTCCTACGGCGGCGCCATCTACGCCAGCCTGCCCGCCGCAGCCGTGGGACTGTCCGTGGAGCGGGAGCACCTGCCCGCCCTCATCGCCCACGGCCGCCGGATCAAGGCCGCGCTGAAGGACCACCCCGCCGCCCGCCACCCCGGCGACGAGCGGCTGTCCGGGATCTACGGCGTCATCTTCCACGACGAGCTGTCCGCCGACGGGAACGCCCTGCACCAGCGCAACGTCACCGTCTTCGCCGACGGCGAGGTGGACCGCTCGCCCTGCGGCTCGGGCACCGCCGCCCGCGTGGCCCTGCTGGCCACCGACCACGGCGACGGCGTCACGCTGACCCACGACAGCGTGATCGGCACCCGCTTCACCGCCCGGGTGGCCGGGCGGACGGCCGAGGGGATCGTGCCGGAGATCGACGGCATGGCCTACCGCACCGGCCGCCACACCTTCGACCTCGACCCCGCCGACCCCCTCGGCACCGGCTTCGTCCTCCGCTGACCCCCACCCACCCCGCTCCCGGCCCACCCAACCACCCGGCCACCCGCCCGGTGGCGTCGTGAGCCCCCGCGCTCCCGGTCGCCCACCTGTCCGGTCGCCCGGCCTGCCTCATCCACGGTCCACCGTGATGGCGGGCGGCCCGTTCGGTTCAGGGGTTGCCGGGTTCGACGACGCCGTGCTCGTACGCGTAGATGATCGCCTGGACGCGATCCCGGCAGCCGATCTTGGCCAGGAGGTTGGCCACGTGCGTCTTGACCGTCGAGACGCTGACGGTCAGGGTCTGGGCGATCTCCACGTTGGACAGCCCCCGGGCCAGCAGGACGAGCGTGTCGTGCTCCCGGCCGGTCAGCGCGGGCAGGGGCTCCAGGACCCGTGGCGGCTTCGAGGTGCGGGCGAACTCGGCGACCAGGCGGCGCGTGACGCCGG
The DNA here is from genome assembly GCF_014203235.1 of Nonomuraea endophytica. GTDB lineage: Bacteria > Actinomycetota > Actinomycetes > Streptosporangiales > Streptosporangiaceae > Nonomuraea > Nonomuraea endophytica. The sequence goes on from NZ_JACHIN010000022.1 coordinate 81,181, forward strand.
GCGCGACCAGGCCCTGACCGGCGGCCACCACCCGCACGGCCGCCACCAGCTCGTCGGGTTCGACGTCCTTAAGCAGGAAGCCGCGCGCGCCGCCACGCAACGCCGAGAAGACGTACTCGTCGAGGTCGAACGTGGTCACGACCAGCACGGCGACCGGGTCGGCGACGCCCGCGCCGGCCAGGCGCTCGGTCGCGGCGATCCCGTCGAGCACGGGCATGCGGACGTCCATGATGACCAGGTCGGGCCGCAGGCGGCGGGCCAGCCGTACCGCCTCCTGCCCGTCGGCCGCCTCGCCGACGATCTCGAGGTCGGGCTCCGACTCCAGGATCGTACGGAATCCGGCCCGGACCACGGCCTGGTCGTCGACGATCAGGATCGTGAAGGTCATGCATGCTCCGGGGGAGAGGAGGCGGGCGAGGAAGCGGGCATGGCGGCGGGGAAGGAGGCGCTCACCAGCCAGCCGCCGTCCGGCTGGGGGCCGACGGTGAGCGCGCCGCCGGCGTGGGTGACGCGTTCGCGCATGCCGAGCAGGCCGTAGCCCCCGTCGGAGCCGTCGGCCCCGGTCGGGCGGGCGGCACGGTCCGGCCTGGTGTTGCGCACCGCCACCGCGAACCCGGCCTCCCCGAACGTGGTCGTGACGCTGACTTTGGCGCCGGGCGCGTGCCTGCGGGCGTTGGTCAGCGCCTCGCGGACCAGGCGGGAGACGGCCAGCCCGGTGGTGACGGGCAGCGGCCGAGGCTCGCCCGTGGCGCTGACCTCGACGTCCATGCCGGTCGTGCGGAACCGCCGGACGGTCTCCTCCACGCCGGTCAGCGCGGGCGCCCGGCCATCAGCGGCCCCCGGCTCGCTGTCGCGCATGAGCCCCACCAGCGCGCGCAGCGCGGCCAGCGTGTCACGGCCCTGGGACCTGATCGCCCGTAACGTGGCCCGCGCGGCCGCCGGGTCGCGGTCGAGCAGCCGGTCGGCCGCGCCCGCCTGCACGACGATCGCCGACAGGTCGTGCGCGGCGATGTCGTGCAGTTCCCTGGCGATCCGGGCCCGCTCCTCCGCGACCGCGGTCCTGGCGCGCTCCTCCCGGTCGCGCGCGATGCTCGCCGCCGCCCTGGCCGCACCAGCCCGCCTGGCCTGTACGGCGAAGCCGGCCGTGGCAGGCAGCAGATAGGCGGCGGCGACGGCGGCCGCCATGCCGGCCAGATCCCCGGGCAGCACGCCCCAGAAGGTGAGCAGCCCGCCGTGCCCGCCGCCCGCGAGCGTCGCGAACACCCCTCCGGAGGCGTGGACGGCCCCGCAGACCACGATCGCCACCGTCGCCCGCACCTGGGGCAGGAGGCAGGCCACGGTGTAGGAGCACACCACGGCGCCCACGCCGATCAGGGCGGGACGGGCGGGCAACAGCATGGCCGCCAGCGGGATCACGCTGGCCGCCGCCAGCGCCAGAACGGGACGGATGCGGCGTAAGGCGATGGTGGCCAGGTCAGCGGCGGCCGAGGTGAAGCCGATGGCCACGACGCCGGGGGCCAGCGCGCTCAGCGTGCCGTTGTGGACGGCCGGCAGCAGGCGGGCCGTACTGAGGAGAATGAGCAGAGCGGCGGCCAGCGCGTCACGCCCGGCGGCGGTGCGGACGCCGAGTCGCGCCGGCCCTTCGCTCCACACCTTCATGCCGCTCCGCGAACTCCTCCGGCGTCGGCGGGACCGCCGATGGGCAGCCGCCGCCAGTACGTCACGCACCGCCACGCCCACTCCAGCGGGCCGTAGCCGTGCCTTCGCAACCACACGTTACTCACCACGGCCTGAAGGAGCAGGATCGCTGCGCCCAGAGCCGCCGCGAGCGCCCACTCCTCCGACCCTCGCAGGCCGAGCGCCGCGCCCATCGGGACGAACAGCAGCGCGGCCCCGAAGTAGTTGGTCAGCGCCATCCTGCCCATCGGCGCCAGCGCCCACGACAGCGCCGCCCCCACCGGGGTGCGCAGAAGCAGCAGGAAGAGCGCGACATAACAGCCGGCGGTGGCCAGCGACAGCGTCGTGCCGAGCCGGATCTGCGCGACGTCGGGCAGCGGCAGCGTGATGAGCCAGTACGTCAGCCCGCACACCGCCAGCGAGCCGCCGCCCAGCGCGACCAGCCGCCAGGGGCGTTCACCGAGCGTCTCCGGCACCCGCAGCTCGGCCAGCGTGTACCCGAGCGCGAACAACCCGGGCAGCAACCCCAGCCCGCCCACCCCGGCCAGGACGCCCGCCACCGTCAGCCCGACGGCCACGGCGGGCAGCGCCCGGCGCGGCAGGTAGCTGAGGGGGAGAAGCACCAGGACGCCGGTGATGGCGAACGGCAGCAGCACCTCGCCGGGCTGCAGCAGGTGCAGCACGGCGCCCAGCACGGCCAGCGCCGCGAACCGCCTCACCAGGAGCGGCCTCGGCCGTCCTGAGCGCCGGGCGGCCGAGCGCAGGAAGATGCCGAACCCGATGCCGAACAGCAGGTAGAAGATGGGATAGAAGCGCCCCAGGAAGAGCAGGCGCAGCGGGCCGGGCAGTTGCCCGGCGTAGGCGAACATCTCCATGGTCTGGGGGATGTTCACGAAGATGATCCCGCACAGGGCGAACCCGCGCAGCGCGTCGAGCGCGGCGATGCGCCGCTTCGGGGCGACCGGGGCGACCGAGGTGACCGGGGCCTGCGGGGAGGACGGGGAGTCTGACACGCCTACAGGGTGATCGGGAGCACGGTCACGGCGCTTCGGGAGCGCGGCCCCTTCCTTCTCGGTCGCGGGGAGGAGGACGGCTCGTCCGCAGGGCCCACTTCGGAGGGAAAGAAGGCGGGCCGTCCGCGGGCGGAAGGCGGCTCGTCCGTGGGCCCCCTTCCCTTCTCCGGCCGGTGGCCTGGATGCTTGGCCCATGAACGCGCTGCCCTATGTCGACGCCGAGGCCCTCGGCCGCCTGGTTCCGGTGACGCGGGCCGTACAGCTGCTGGAGGAGGCGCTGCGCGACGGCCTGGACCCCGAGGACACCCCGCAGCGGCCGGTGGTGGACCTGCCCGGCGGCCAGATGTTGCTGATGCCCGCCGCCATCCGCGCCTACGCCGGGGTCAAGGCGGTCACGATCGCGCCGGACGGGCCGGAGCGTGACCTGCCCCGCATCCAGGGCGCTTACCTGCTGTTCGACGGCGGCACGCTGAGCCCGCTGGCGGTGGTCGACGGCATCGCGCTGACCAGCCTGCGCACCCCGGCCGTCTCCGCGCTGGCCGCCACCTACCTGGCCGCCGCCGACGCCAGCACGCTGGTGGTCTTCGGCTCCGGTCCGCAGGCGTGGGGCCACGTGCTGGCCCTGCGTGCCGTACGTCCGATGGAGCACGTCACCGTCGTCGCCCGGCACGAAGGGCGAGCCGAGGCGATGGCCGCCCGCTGCCGGTCACTCGGCCTGACCGCGCGGACCATCAGCGGGGACGATCCCGGCACCCGCGCGGCCGTCGACGCCGCCGTGGCCGGGGCCGACGTCATCGCCTGCTGCACCACCGCCCGCGACCCGCTCTTCCCCGGTAAGCTCGCCCGCGACGGCGCCGCCATCCTCGCCGTCGGCTCCCACGAACCCGACGCCCGCGAGGTCGACGACGACCTCGTCGCCCGCTCGTGCGTGGTCGTCGAGTCCCGGGCGAGTGCGCTGGTCGAGGCCGGAGATGTGATCGTCCCGATCCGCCACGGTACGATCACGACTGGTCACCTCGCCGGAAACCTCGCCGAGCTGATCAACGGCAGCATCACCGCAGGCCCGGGACCCAGACTGTTCAAGAGCACAGGGATGGCCTGGCAGGACCTCGTGGTGGCCGCGGCCGCATACGAGGCGTGGACGTAAGGAAAGGGATGCGCGCGATGGCTGCGGAGGACCGGCTCGACCTGCCGATGGTGGGGGAGCGGCAGAGCCTGCGCGAGCAGGTCGCGCACGCGCTCCGGGCGGCGCTGATCACGGGCGAGATGCGGCCGGGCGTGGTGTACTCGGCGCCGGTCCTGGCCGCCCAGTTCGGGGTGTCGGCGACTCCCGTCCGCGAGGCCATGCTCGACCTGGCCAAGGAAGGCCTGGTCGAGGCGGTGCGCAACAAGGGCTTCCGGGTCACCGAGTTGTCCGACCGCGACCTCGACGAGCTCACCGAGATCCGCCAGCTGATCGAGGTGCCCACGGTGACCCGGCTCGCGGACGCCTCGCGGGCCGCGGAGTTCGAGAGCCTGCGGCCGATCGCGGAGGAGATCGTCTCCGCGGCCGAACGCGGTGACCTGCTGGCCTACGTCGACGCCGACCTGCGCTTTCACGTGGAGCTGCTCAAGCTGTCCGGCAACGCGCACCTGGTGGAGGTCGTGCGCGACCTGCGCAACCGGGCCCGCCTGTACGGCCTGCAGCAGCTCTTCGAGCACGGCAAGCTCCCCGACTCGGGACGCGAGCACCTGGCCCTGCTCAGCGCCCTGGCAGCGGGCGACGCCGCCGCGGCCAAGAGCATCATGAGCGCCCACATCCAGCACGTCCGCGGCATCTGGGCGGACCGCCCCGAATAAGCCCCGCCAGACAGGCCCCATCAGACAGGCCCCGTCAGACAGGCCCCATCAGACAGGCTCGCCAGACAGGCGCCGTCAGGGATGGCGCGCCCGCACCAGCCCGTCAGGGGTGGCGGGCCCGCACCAGCCAAAGGTCCATCGCCGGAGTGCGCAACCGCTGCGGGAGCGGAGGCAGCCACCGGCACGCCCCGGCGGCGATCTCCCGGTGCAGGGCGGCCGAAGCGCTCCACCCGTGCCGCGCCAGCAGCGTAGCCGGATCGCGCAGCGCCCCCACGAACGGCACGCCCCGCAGCGCCATCTCCCGCAGGAACGGCTGCATCACCGGATCCTGCAGGAACAGCTCGTGCGGCACGTCGAACGTCAGCCACGACCCCGGCGCCGCCAGCGCGCTGACCGAGTCCAGCACCGCGTGGGTCTGGGCCGGGGTCAGGTAGTAGAAGAGCCCGTCGGCGATCCAGCAGGCGGGCTCGGTGACGGAGAACCCGGCCTCGACCAGCGCCGGGCCCCAGTCGAGCCGGAGGTCGGCCTCGACCACCCGCACCTCGCAGCGCGCCCCGAACCCGGCCGCCGCCAGTAGCTCCGCCTTGCCGTCCAGCTGGCCGGGCAGGTCCACCTCGTAGTAGACGAGCGAGGGCTCGACGGGCAGCCGGTAGGCGCGGGCGTCGGTGCCGGATCCGAGGCAGACGGCCTGCCGTACCCCGGAGGAGAGCAGCGTGAGGTCGCCCAGCCGCCCGCGCAGCGGCACCACCGCGGACGGCAGCGCGTCGGCGCGCACGGTGTCGACGCCCGCCTCGGAGGCCGGGGTGACGAAGACGGCCGCGCATGGATCGTTCAGGTACGCATCGGGCTGGGCGTGTTCGCGGGCCCGCAGCACGGCCATCCAGTCGCTGGTGAGCTTGACCGGCTCGGACCCCATCGCCCACGACCCTTCGCATCCGAAGAATGACTCAGGGTAATAGTGCCTGGTGGTGGCGGTGGAAGCCAGCCCGGATTCAGAGCTTCTTGCGCACCCGGGTGGCGCCCAGGCTGGCCGCGACCACGCAGATGACCGCCGCCCACTCGCGCAGGTGCAGGATCTCGCCCAGCACCACGAGCCCGATCATGGCGGCCACGGCGGGCTCCAGGCTCATCAGGATCCCGAACACGTGCTTGGGCATCCGCCGCAGCGCCTGCAGCTCCAGCGAGTACGGGATCACCGACGACAGCAGCCCGACCCCCAGCCCGATCAGCAGCACCTCGGGCTGCAGCAGGTCGGCCCCACCGGCCGTGACGCCGACCGGCGCGATGACCACCGCCGAGACCACCATGGCCAGCGACAGCCCGGTGGCGCCGGAGAAGCGCTGCCCGGCAGCCGCCGACAGCAGGATGTAGCCGGCCCAGCAGGCCCCGGCCACCAGCGCGAAGCCGATGCCGGCCCAGCTCACCGAGGACGACTGCCCCCACGGCGCGAGCAGGACCACCCCGCCCGCGGCCAGCAGCACCCACAACAGGTCCAGCCGCCGCCGTGAGGCCGCCACCGCGACCCCCAGCGGCCCCAGGAACTCGATCGCCACCGCGATCCCCATGGGCAACCGGGCCAGAGCCTCGTAGAACGTCAGGTTCATGACGGCCAGCGTGCCGCCGAAGCCCACGACAACAGCCCAGTCACGCTTGGTCATGCCGCGCAGCCGGGGCCGCGCCACGGCGGTGATGATCAGCGCCCCGGCCGCGATGCGCAAAAAGACCATGGCGCTCGGCGGCAGGAGGTGGAACAGGTCCTTGGCGAACCCGGCGCCCAACTGGACGGAGACGATGGCCAGCAGCACGAGCCCGGAAGGCGGGATCGAGTCGGCGGCCGTGCGTAGCAGACCGCCCGGTCCCGGCACACGGGACTTGGAACGGTCAAATGGGTCATCAAGCGCAAAGGCTGTCAAGGAGACTCCTCAGGTCGTCGTCAGAGGGTACTCACGACAACCGACAGAAACGGAGCCCGGGGGTGGTCATTCCCAGCGGAACGTGCGCGAGGCCAGCCCCAGCGTGAGCACCGCCCAGACCGCCAGAACGGCCAGCGCGCCGAGCGGCAGCGCGGCCCCGTCGCGCAGCACCGCGCGCAGGCCGCCGGTCAGCGCAGAGATCGGCAGCAGCTCAAGAGCCGAGCGCAGCCCCTCGGGGAACTTCGACAGCGGGAAGACCACCCCGCCGGCCCCCAGGAGCACCAGGTAGACGAGGTTGGCCGCGGCCAGCGTCGCCTCCGCGCGCAGCACCCCCGCCATGAGCAGGCCCAGCCCGCTGAAGGCCGCGGTGCCCAGCAGCACCAGCAGCGCCGCCCCCAGGAACGAGCCCTGCGGCCGCCACCCGAGCGCCAGCGCGACGGCCACGATGACCACCACCTGCAGGGCCTCCACCGCGAGTACGGCCAGCGTCTTGGCCAGCATGAGCCCGGCCCGCGACAGCGGCGTGGCCCCGAGCCGCTTCAGCACGCCGTAGCGGCGCTCGAACCCGGTCGCGATCGCCTGCCCGGTGAACGCCGTGGACATCACGGCCAGGGCCAGCACGCCGGGGGCCAGGAAGTCGACCCGGCTCCCGCCCCCGATGTCGATCAGCGGCGCCAGCGAGAAGCCGGTGAGCAGGAGCACCGGGATGATCAGCGTGAGCAGCAGCTGCTCGCCGTTGCGCAGGATGGCCCGCACCTCGGCTCCCGCCTGCGCCAGCACCATCCTGGGCAGCGGCGCCGCGCCGGGCGCCGGAGTGAAGTCGAGGGCGGTCATCGCAGTTCGCGTCCCGTCAGTTCGAGGAAGACGTCCTCCAGCGTGCGGCGCTCGATGCGCAGGTCGTCGGCGGTGACGCCCTCGGCGGCGCACCAGGCGGTGACCGTGGCCAGCAGCTCGGGCCCGACCTGGCCCTCGAGGATGTAGTGACCGGCCGGGGACTCCTTGGCGGCGCTGCCGTCCGGCAGCGCGTTGAGCAGCTCCTCCAGCGCCAGGCCCGGACGGGCGCGGAAGCGCAGCTGCCGCTCGGCGCCGGTCAGCTGGGCGGGGCTGCCCTCGGCCACGACCTGGCCCCGGTCGATGATGACGACGTGGTCGGACAGGCGCTCGGCCTCGTCCATGTGATGGGTGGTGAGCACCACGGAGACCCCGGCCGCGCGCAGGTCGCCGACCAGGTCCCAGCAACCGTGCCTGGCCTGCGGGTCGAGCCCGGCGGTGGGCTCGTCGAGGAAGACCAGCTCGGGGCGGCCGACGACCGCCGCGGCCAGGGACAGGCGCTGCTGCTGGCCGCCGGAGAGCCTGCGGTAGGGGGTGCGGGCGTGCTCGGCCAGCCCGAGGCGTACCAGAAGGGCCTGGGGGTCGAGGGGGCTTGCGTAGAAGCGGGAGACCAGCCGCAGCCACTCGCCGCAGCGCATCGCGGGCGGGACGCCGCCCGCCTGGAGCATGACGCCCACCCGGGGGCGCAGCGCGTGGGCGCGCGGATCGGCGCCGAGCACGCGGACGGTGCCGGCGTCGGCGCGCCGGAAGCCCTCGCAGATCTCGATCGTGGAGGTCTTGCCCGCGCCGTTGGGGCCGAGGATCGCGGTGACCGCGCCGCGCGCCGCCGAGAGCGTGAGGCCGTCGATCGCCGTGGTGGCGCCGTAGCGCTTGACCAGATCGATGATCTCGACGGCTGGGGAATCCATGGCAAGAGTCTAGGGACTGCCCGCGGTGGTCCGGGCTCCGGCCTGGCAGCGCGTAAAGGCTTGCGGACGAACCCGTCAAGTCGCCTGACGGGTGAGACGTGACGTGATTGGGTGATTGTGGTCCATCTCACAAAAGGAGGGGGAAGTGTCAGTACGCAGCGCTTATGATCCAGGCGTTCCCTGCTGGGTGGATCTGTCGACCACCGACGTGGCGGCGGCGGTCGACTTCTACGGCGAGCTGCTCGGGTGGCGGGCCGAGATGGCCGAGGACCCTGCCGCGGGCGGTTACGGGCAGTTCCACGTCGGCGACAAGGTCGTGGCCGGCGTCGGCCCGCTCCAGAATCCGGGCATGCCTCCGGTCTGGAACATGTACGTCTCCACCGACGACGCGGCGGCGGTCGCCGACCGGGTCAAGAACGCGGGCGGCACGGTCTTCGCCGAGCCGTTCGCGGTGTTCGAAGAGGGCACGATGGCGGTCTTCCAGGGCCCAGACGGCGGCTTCTTCTGTGTCTGGCAACCCGGCAACCACCATGGCGCGACGCTGGTCAACGAGCCGGGCGCGTTCTGCTGGAACGAGCTCGTCAGCCGCGACGTGGAGGCGGCCACCCGCTTCTACGCCGAGGTGTTCGGTTGGCGGCCGCACGCGCAGCAGATGGGCGAGATCGCCTACACCGAGTGGTACAAAGGCGAGCACAGCATCGCGGGCATGATGCCCATGGGCGAGGAATACCCGCCGCAGGTCCCGTCCTACTGGGGGACCTACTTCGCCGTGACCGACCTCGACGCCACGGTCGCCAAGGCCCGCGAGAAGGGGGCCACGGTCCTGGTGGACAGGATGGACGCGCCGCCCGGCGTGTTCGCCATGCTCACCGACCCGCAGGGAGCGTCCTTCAACGTCATCCAACTTCGTGAAAATTCCTGAAATGGGGAATTAGGCGGACCCTAATTCCCGTTCCACCCCTCGGCCCTCGTGGGCCATCGGTCTACGAGGGAGAGGGGATCACGCATGTCCGTGGCAGAGGCCACGCCGGCGATCGAGGTCAGGAAAGAACGCCGCGGACTGCTCCTGGTGATCCTGGGCGCGCTGAGCGCCATCGGACCGCTGTCCATCGACATGTACCTGCCCGCGCTGCCGGCCATCTCCGGCGAGATGATGTCGGCCCCGGCGCAGGTCCAGCTCACCCTCACCGCCTGTCTCATCGGCGTCTCCGTCGGCCAGGTGCTGGCCGGGCCGCTGAGCGACGTACGCGGGCGGCGGGGGCCGCTGCTCATCGGCGTCGGCGGGTTCGCGCTGGCCTCGCTGCTGTGCGCCTTCGCCCCGAACGTGCCCGCGCTGATCGCGCTGCGCCTGCTGCAGGGCGTGCTCGGCGGCGCCGCCCTGGTGATCGTCCGCGCCGTGGTGCGCGACCTCTACGACGGGGCGGCCATCGCCCGCATCTTCGCCACCCTCATGCTCGTCAGCGGCCTCGCGCCGATCCTGGCCCCGATCGCCGGCGCGCAACTGCTGGCGTTCACCTCCTGGCGCGGCGTCTTCGTCGCGCTGAGCCTGCTCGGCCTGGCGCTGCTGCTCGCGGTCATCCCCGGCGTCAAGGAGACGCTCCCCGCCGACCAGCGGGAGAGCGGCGGGCTCAGGCACACCGCGATGACGTTCTGGCGCCTGCTGCGCGACCGCGCCTTCATGGCCAGCGCGCTGACCGCGGGCCTGGCCTTCGCCGCCATGTTCGCCTACATCTCCGGCTCGCCGTTCGTCCTGCAGGGCGTGTACCAGGCCACGCCGCAGCAGTACTCGCTCATCTTCGGGCTCAACGCCCTCGGCCTGACCGTCATGGCGCAGGTCGGCGGGCGCCTGGCCGGACGCGTCCGGCCGGCGCTCCTGGTCCGCGTCGGCCTGGCCGTCACGCTGGCGGGAGGCGTGCTGCTCGTCGCCGCCGCCACCGCGGGGCTGGGCCTCGGCGGCATCGTGGCGGGGCTGTTCGTCATCATGTGCGGGCAGGGACTCGTGCTGCCGGGCACCGGCGCGCTCGCCCTGGCCAGCCAGCCTCCGCAGATCGCCGGCAGCGCGTCGGCGCTGCTTGGTGTGCTGCAGTTCGCCCTCGGCGCGGTCGCCGCGCCGCTGGTGGGACTCGCCGGATCCGGTACGGCGGTGCCGATGGCGGCCGTCATGCTCGGCCTCATCCTGGCCTCGGGGGTGGCGTTCACCCTGCTCCGACGTGGAGTTAGGTAAGGCTACCCTGCGTGAGAAATTACATTCTCCGCATCTCCGGAACCGTTTGTGAACGGGGAAGGAATTACGGCACACTGATGTTGTGAAAAACGTGACCTCCTCGATCGAGCCAGGAAGCGAGCGCAGCACACGCGCCCGCGTGGCCCGGCTGATCCTGGAGCACGGTCCCGTCACGGCCGCCGCGCTCGGCGAGCGGCTCGGGCTCACGCCCGCGGCCGTGCGACGCCACCTCGACGCGCTGCTGACCGACGGGATGATAGAGCCTCGCACCGTGCGGCCGCGCGGGCAGCGCGGCAGAGGGCGGCCGGCCAAGCTGTTCGCCATCACCGACGCGGGGCGCAGTGCTTTCGAGCACGCCTATGACGACCTGGCCGGGAGCGCGCTGCGTTTCCTGGCCGAGCGCATGGGTGAGGAAGCGGTGACCGAGTTCGCCCGCTCGCAGGTCAAGAGCCTGCTGCAGCGGCTTGAGCCGGTCATGGCGACAGTGCCGGAGGACCAGCGAGTGCACGTGCTGGCCCAGGCCCTGTCGGCAGAGGGTTACGCCGCCTCGGCCAGCAAGGCCAAGTCCGGCGGCGACCAGCTCTGCCAGCACCACTGCCCGGTGGCGCACGCGGCGGCGGAGTTCCCGCAGCTGTGTGAGGCCGAGACGGAGGCGTTCGCGCGACTGCTCGGCACCCCGGTGCAGCGCCTGGCCACCATCGCACACGGCGACGGGGTCTGCACCACGCATGTGAGCCCCGTTCGGATACAGGGAGCGCATCCGCCCGGCCAGCGCCGTGGAGGCCCGCCAGGGGCTTCGCGGACTGAGCGAGGAGCGGTGAGCGACCCATTGGACACTGAGAGCAAGGAGACCGGAAGGTGACTGTCACCGACCGCCCGGAGCTGGAAGGCCTCGGGAATTACAAGTTCGGCTGGGCCGACTCGGACGCGGCGGGCGCGGCCGCCAAGCGCGGCCTGTCCGAGGAGGTCGTCCGCAACATCTCCGCGCTCAAGAACGAGCCGGAATGGATGCTCGACCTGCGTCTGAAGGGCCTGCGGCTGTTCGGCAAGAAGCCGCTCCCCACCTGGGGGTCCGACCTCACCGCCATTGACTTCGACAACATCAAGTACTTCGTGCGCTCCACCGAGAAGCAGGCCGCTTCCTGGGAAGAGCTGCCCGAGGACATCAAGAACACCTACGACAAGCTCGGCATCCCCGAGGCGGAGAAGCAGCGCCTGATCGCCGGCGTCGCGGCTCAGTACGAGTCCGAGGTGGTCTACCACCAGATCCGCGAGGACCTGGAGGAGAAGGGTGTCATCTTCGTCGACACCGACACCGGCCTGCGCGAGCACGAGGAGCTCTTCAAGGAGTACTTCGGCTCGGTGATCCCGGTCGGCGACAACAAGTTCGCCGCGCTCAACACCGCGACCTGGTCGGGTGGCTCGTTCATCTACGTGCCGCCGAACACGACCATCGACATCCCGCTGCAGGCCTACTTCCGGATCAACACCGAGAACATGGGCCAGTTCGAGCGCACCCTGATCATCGTCGACGAGAACTCCTACGTTCACTACGTCGAGGGCTGCACGGCGCCGATCTACTCCAGCGACTCGCTGCACTCCGCGGTCGTCGAGATCATCGTGAAGAAGGGCGCCCGCTGCCGTTACACGACCATCCAGAACTGGTCGAACAACGTCTACAACCTGGTCACCAAGCGCGCCGTCGCCTACGAGGGCGCCACCATGGAGTGGATCGACGGCAACATCGGCTCCAAGGTCACGATGAAGTACCCGGCCGTCTACCTCATGGGCGAGCACGCCAAGGGCGAGACCCTGTCGGTCGCGTTCGCGGGCGAGGGCCAGCACCAGGACGCCGGATCCAAGATGGTCCACCTGGCGCCCCACACCTCCTCCAGCGTCATCTCCAAGTCGGTGGCGCGCGGCGGCGGCCGTACCTCCTACCGCGGTCTGGTGCAGATCGAGGAGGGCGCCCACGGCAGCGCGAGCACGGTCAAGTGCGACGCGCTCCTGGTCGACCAGATCAGCCGCTCCGACACCTACCCCTACGTCGACGTCCGCGAGGACGACGTCTCGATGGGCCACGAGGCCACGGTCTCCAAGGTCAGCGAGGACCAGCTGTTCTACCTCATGAGCCGCGGGCTCGGTGAGGACGAGGCGATGGCGATGATCGTGCGCGGCTTCGTCGAGCCGATCGCCCGCGAGCTCCCCATGGAGTACGCCCTCGAACTGAACCGCCTGATCGAGCTGCAGATGGAAGGAGCCGTCGGCTGATGGGCCTGAACGAGAAGCCCCTGTCGACCCTGCACGAGAAGTCCTCCTACAACCTGGACGACTTCGAGGTGCCCACGGGCCGCGAGGAGCAGTGGCGCTTCACGCCGCTGTCCCGCCTGAAGGGCCTGCACAACGGCACCGCCGCGGCCTCCGGCCACGTGATCGTGGACGTCGACGCGGCCCCCGAGGTCACCGTGGAGACGGTCGGCCGCGACGACGCCCGGGTCGGCAAGGCGTACGTGCCCGCCGACCGGGTCAGCGCGCAGGCCTACAACTCCTTCGAGAAGGCCACGGTCATCACCGTGCCGCGCGAGGTCGTCACCTCCAAGGAGACGGTCATCACGCTCACCGGCTCCGGCGACGGCGCCGCCTACGGTCACATCGTGATCAAGGTGGAGCCGATGGCCGAGGCCATCGTCGTGCTCGACCACAAGGGCAGCGCGGTCTACGCCGACAACGTCGAGTTCGTGGTCGGCGACGGCGCCAGGCTGAAGGTCGTCAGCCTGCAGGACTGGGCGGCCGACGCCGTGCACGTCTCCCACCACCACGCCCAGCTCGCCAAGGACGCGACGTTCAGCAGCTTCGTGGTGACGCTCGGCGGCGACCTGGTACGTCTGTCGCCCAGCGTCTCCTACACCGGCCCCGGCGGCGACGCCGACATGTCGGGCGTGTACTTCGTCGACGCCAAGCAGCACCTGGAGCACCGCCTCCTGGTCGACCACTCCGAGCCCAACTGCAAGAGCAACGTGGACTACCGCGGCGCCCTGCAGGGCGAGGAGGCGCACGCGGTCTGGATCGGCGACGTGATCATCCGCGTGGCGGCCGAGGGCACCGACACCTACGAGCTCAACCGCAACCTCATCCTCACCGACGGCGCCCGCGCCGACTCGGTGCCCAACCTGGAGATCCTCACCGGTGAGGTCGCCGGGGCCGGCCACGCCTCCACCTCGGGCCGCCTGGACGACGAGCACCTGTTCTACCTCCAGGCCCGCGGCATCCCCTTCGACGAGGCCCGCCGCCTGGTCATCAGGGGCTTCCTCGGCCAGCTCATCGAGAAGATCGAGGTCGAGTCGATCCGCGAGCGCGTGATGAGCGCGGTGGAAGCGGAGCTCGCGCGGTGAGCAGGAGAGAACCCGACGCAGTGAGCGAAGCGGTCCGCGAGGAACGAGCGGCCCGCGTAGCGAATGAGGAGTGGTGAACGACTCATGAGCTACGAGAAGGTCTGCAGGGTGAGTGACATTCCCGACTCGGGGGTCATCGCCGTCGAGGTGGGCGAGACGCCGGTCGCGCTCGTGCGCAAGGGCGCGGAGGTCTTCGCGCTGCACGACATCTGCTCACACGCCGAGGTCAAGCTCAGCGAGGGCGAGGTCTACGACGACACCCTCGAATGCTGGCTGCACGGATCGTGCTTCGACATCCGCAGCGGCAAGCCGACCGGCCCGCCGGCCACCAAGCCCGTGAACGTCTACACAGTGAAGATCGATGGCGATGACGTGCTCGTCTCGCTCTCGAAGGAGTCATAAATGAGCACTCTCGAAATCCGTGATCTGAAGGTCGCCGTCGAGGACAAGGAAATCCTGCGCGGCGTCAACCTCACCGTGAAGTCGGGCGAGACCCACGCCATCATGGGCCCCAACGGCTCGGGCAAGTCGACGCTGGCCTACGCCATCGCCGGCCACCCGAAGTACACCATCACCGGCGGCCAGGTGCTGCTCGACGGTGTCGACCTGCTGGAGCTGACGGTCGACGAGCGGGCCCGCGCCGGTCTGTTCCTGGCCATGCAGTACCCGGTCGAGGTCCCCGGCGTCTCGGTCTCCAACTTCCTGCGCTCGGCCGTCACCGCCATCCGCGGCGAGGCGCCGAAGCTGCGTGAGTTCGCCAAGGACCTCAAGGGCGGCATGGACGCGCTGGCCATCGACGCGGCCTTCGCCCAGCGCAACCTCAACGAGGGCTTCTCCGGCGGCGAGAAGAAGCGCCACGAGATCCTCCAGCTCGAGCTGCTCAAGCCGAAGATCGCGGTGCTCGACGAGACCGACTCCGGCCTCGACGTCGACGCCCTGCGCGTGGTGTCGGAAGGCATCAACCGCTTCCGCGAGTCCGGCGAGACCGGCGTCCTGCTGATCACGCACTACACCCGCATCCTGCGCTACGTGAAGCCCGACTTCGTGCACGTCTTCGCCGCCGGCAAGATCGTCGAGGAGGGCGGGCCCGAGCTGGCCGACAAGCTGGAGGCCGAGGGCTACGAGGCCTACACGAAGGCCGCCGTCTAATGTCAGCGGCCTTCGACGTGGAGAGGATCAGGAAGGACTTCCCGGTCCTCTCCCGCGAGCTGCCCGGCGGCCGGTCGCTGGTCTACCTCGACTCGGGCAACTCCTCGCAGAAGCCGGCGCAGGTCGTCGAGACCATGCGCGAGCACCTGGCGATGCACTACAGCAACGTCGGCCGTGCCATGCACGTGCTCGGCGCGGAGTCCACCCAGGCCTACGAGGACGCCCGTGACAAGGTCGCGGCCTTCGTCGGCGCGCCCTCGCGCGACGAGGTGGTCTTCACCAAGAACGCCTCCGAGGCGCTCAACCTCGTCGCCTACAGCTTCGGCCAGCGCTTCTGGCGCGCCTCCGGCACGACGCAACCGAACGAGGACCCGCGCTTCACCATGGGTCCCGGCGACGAGATCGTCATCTCGGAGATGGAGCACCACTCCAACATCGTGCCGTGGCAGATGCTGGCCCAGCGCACCGGCGCCACGCTGAAGTGGTTCGGCGTCACCGACGAGGGCCGGCTGGACCTGTCGGGCGACGTCATCACCGAGCGCACGAAGATCGTCTCGATCGCGCACCAGTCGAACGTGCTCGGCACCGTCAACCCCGTCGCGCCCGTGCTCAAGCGGGCCCGCGAGGTCGGCGCGCTGGTCATGCTCGACGCCTCCCAGTCGGTCCCGCACCACCCGGTGGACGTGGCCGCGCTGGGCGTCGACTTCGTCGCCTTCACCGGCCACAAGATGCTCGGCCCGTCCGGCATCGGCGTGCTCTGGGCCCGCGGCGAACTGCTCGAGGCCATGCCCCCGTTCCTGGGCGGCGGCGAGATGATCGAGGCGGTCTGGATGGACCACTCGACCTACGCGCCCTACCCGCACAAGTTCGAGGCCGGCACGCCGCCGATCGTCGAGGCCATCGGTCTCGGCGCCGCCGTCGACTACCTCCAGGCCGCCGGGATGGAGGCGATCGAGGCGCACGAGCGCGCCCTGACCGCCCACGCTCTCGACGCGCTGGCCGAGGTCCCGTCGCTGCGGCTCATCGGCCCGTCCACGCTGGAGGAGCGCGGCGGCACCGTCGCGTTCACGCTTGAGGGGATTCACCCGCACGACGTCGGGCAGATCCTCGACGACGAGTTCGGCATCGCGGTACGCGTCGGGCACCACTGCGCCCGCCCGCTTCACCTGCGCTTCGGAATACCCGCGACCACGCGGGCGTCGTTCTACCTGTACAACACCACGGGCGAGATCGACGCCCTGGTGCGCGGCCTCCATCACGTCCAGAAGGTGTTCGCATAGTCATGATCGGCGAGTCGATGTACCAGGAGCTGATCCTGGAGCACTATAAGCACCCGCAGGGCCGGGGGCTGCGCGAGCCGTACGATGCCGAGGTTCACCACGTGAACCCGACGTGCGGCGATGAGATCACGCTCCGGGTCAAGCTCGGCGACGACGGCAAGATCGAGGACGTGTCCTACGACGGCCAGGGCTGCTCCATCAGCCAGGCCGCCGCGTCGGTGCTGCACGAGCTGACCACCGGCTCGACCGTCACCGAGACGTTGTCCGTGGTCGACGAGTTCACCCGTCTCATGCAGGGCAGGGGACAGGTGGAGGCCGACGAGGACGTGCTGGGCGACGCCGTCGCCTTCGCCGGGGTCGCCAAGTTCCCGGCGCGGGTGAAGTGCGCGCTGCTGTCGTGGATGGCCTACAAGGACGCTGTGGTGAGGAGTGCCTCGTGAGTAAGCCAACGCAGACCCCGACGCAGGGGTATGACGGTCAGGCCACCGTCGAGGAGGTCATGGAGGCGCTGAAGGACGTCGTGGACCCCGAGCTCGGGATCAACGTCGTGGACCTCGGCCTCATCTACGGTCTCCATCTTGACCCGGCCGAGGGCGCCGACGCGCCTGTGGCCACCATCGACATGACCCTGACCAGTGCCGCCTGCCCGCTGACCGACGTCATCGAGGACCAGGCGCACTCCGCGCTCGACGGCATGGTCTCCGATGTGAAGATCAACTGGGTCTGGCTGCCGCCGTGGGGGCCGGACAAGATCACCGACGAGGGGCGTGAGCAGCTCCGTATGCTAGGCTTCAACGTCTGATCCCTAAGGGTCTGACTTTTTCTTGAGCTGCACGGCTGACGCAGCCCGCGTCAGCCGCTTCAGCGTGCCAGGGCGGGAATAGATCGATCTTCTCCCGTGTTGGCCACCACGTGCACCTGACGCATCATCTCGCGTCTTCAGCCGCCTGCGCCGGCACCGGGTGCGCGTAGACGACCGCCTCCATCAAGGCGGGCACGTCCCCACCCCGAGGTGTTTTCTCTGCACAGGTACGGCGCTGCCGTACGTCCCGGCTCGTCCTTTCGCAGAAGTGACGCGCCACTTCGACCGAAAGGCACGATTTTCCGTGACCATGCTTGACGTTGTCCTGCCCGAAACCTCCCCGGAGTCGGGTCCGTCCGAGTTCGAGCTGCTGGGCCTGCCCGCGCCGCTCGTGAACGGCCTCGCCCGTCAGGGCATCAACGCCCCGTTCCCCATCCAGAGCGCCACCATCCCGGACGTGCTGGCGGGTCACGACGTGCTCGGCCGCGGCCAGACCGGCTCCGGCAAGACCCTGGCCTTCGGCCTGCCGACGATGGTCCGCATCGCCGGTGACCGGCCCAAGCCCAAGCACCCGCGCGGCATGATCCTCGTGCCCACCCGTGAGCTCGCCCTTCAGGTGCACGACGCCCTGGAGCCCCTCGGCCGCGGCCTCGGCCTGCGCATGAAGGTCGTCGTCGGCGGCATGTCCATGGGCAAGCAGGTCGAGGCGCTGCGCCGCGGCATCGACCTGGTCATCGCCACCCCCGGCCGCCTCGGCGACCTCATCCGCCAGGGTGAGTGCTCGCTGTCGGAGGTCGAGGTCAGCGTCCTGGACGAGGCCGACCACATGTGCGACCTCGGCTTCTTCCCCGTCGTCACGGAACTGCTCGCGCAGACCGCGCCCGGCGGCCAGCGGCTGCTGTTCTCGGCCACGCTCGACGGCGACGTCGACAAGCTGGTGAAGAAGTTCCTGAAGGACCCGATCCACCACTCGGTGGCCCCGGCGACCTCCCCGGTCGACACCATGGAGCACCACGTGCTGCAGGTGACCCGCGACGAGAAGTTCGACGTGACCGCCGAGATCGCCAACCGCGAGGGCCGCACGATCATCTTCGTCCGCACCCAGCACGGCGTGGACCGGCTGTGCAAGCAGCTGGCCCGGGTCGGCGTGCGCTCCGGCGGACTGCACGGCGGCAAGCGCCAGAACCAGCGCACCCGGATCCTGGCCGAGTTCCGTGAGGGCTCCGTCAACGTCCTGGTCTGCACCGACGTCGCCGCCCGCGGCATCCACGTCGACAACATCAGCCTGGTGCTGCACGTGGACCCGCCGCAGGACCACAAGTCCTACCTCCACCGCGGTGGCCGTACGGCCCGCGCGGGGGAGAAGGGCACCGTCGTCACGCTGGTGCTGCCCAACGAGCGGCGCTCGACCGACCAGCTCACCCGGCGCGCGGGCATCCACCCGTTCCGCCTCAAGGCCGCTCCCGGCAACTCCCGGGTGGCCGAGGTCACCGGCGCCCGCGTTCCCAGCGGCGAGTCGATCCCGGTCTGGGAGCCCGACGTCAAGAAGCCGCTGCGTCCCCGTCGCGAGGGCGGCCATGGCGGCGGCGAGCGTCGCGGCCGTCGTGGCGAGCGTTCCTACGGACGTCGTCCCGAGAGCGGTGACCGCCCCACCGGCGGCCGTCGTCACGAGGACGGCGAGCGTTACCCGAAGCGCCACTTCGACGGCGGTCCCCGCACGGTCGGCGAGAACCGCCCCGAGCGTGACGACCGCGGTCAGAGCGGCGGCGGCTTCCGTTCGGGCGAGCGCTCCGGCGACCGCGGTCCCCGTGGGGGCGGCTTCCGCTCCGACGACCGTGGCCGTGGTGGCTACCGCTCCGACAACCGTCAGGGCTTCCGCTCCGACGAGCGCGGCCAGAGTGGTCAGGGCGGCGGGTTCCGCTCGGACGACCGTCAGGCCCCGCGTTCCGACGACCGTGGCGGCTTCCGCTCCGGCGAGGACCGCGGTCCGCGTGGTGGCGGGTACCGCTCTGACGACCGTCAGGCTCCCCGCTCCGACGACCGTGGCGGTTTCCGCTCGGACGACCGTGGCGCTCGTGGTGGCTCCTTCCGCTCCGACGACCGGGGCTCGCGTCCCTTCCGCGCCGACGACCGCGGCCCGCGCGGTGGCGCGTTCCGTGCCGACGACCGTGGCGAGCGCCGTCCGTTCTCGGCCGACCGCGGCGAGCGTCCCCGTGACGGCTACCGCTCCGGCAACACCGGCAACTCCGGCCGCCGTTACGGCCGCTGACCCCGGCTGCTGACCCTGGCCGCCGGGCCTGAGGCCCGGCGCGCCACCTGAGATCCCGGCCGATCATCGCGATCGGCCGGGATTTTGGCTTTCCGGTACGGCCCCGCCCGCCTTGACCTCGGAGCTGTGCCCGCCGTTCCCCCGGAGGAGGCACGGCGGGCCGCAGCACCCCGTTGTGTCCGCGCGCCCTGAGGCGCACTCCCCCGACACAGCGGTGAGCGTAGCGCCGAGCGCTTTCGATTCGTTATCGACGGACCGAAACCCGGGTGTCTCGGGTCGCGGACGCCGCACGTACGAAGCCGCCGCGAACGTTAGGCTGGACCCGCATGTCAGCCGACCGACGAGAGAGATCATGAAGACCTTCGAAGAGCTGTTCGCCGAGCTGTCAGACAAGGCCCGCCTGCGCCCCGAGGGATCGGGCACCGTGGCGGCGCTCGACGCCGGCGTCCATGCCATCGGCAAGAAGGTCGTGGAGGAGGCGGCGGAGAGCTGGATGGCCGCCGAGCACGAGTCGAAGGACCGCGCCGCAGAAGAGATCTCTCAGCTGCTGTACCACGTGCAGGTGCTGATGATCGCCCGGGGTATCGGGCTGGACGAGGTTTACAAGCACCTGTAGGGGGTTGACCACTGATGTTGCGGCTTGCCGTACCGAACAAGGGCGCGCTCAGCGAAGCGGCCCAGACCATGCTCAAGGAGGCCGGCTACCGGCCCCGCCGAGACAGCAAGGAACTGGTCGTCGTCGACGCCGACAGCTCCTGCGAACTGTTCTTCCTGCGCCCGCGCGACATCGCCGTCTACGTCGGCGAGGGCACGCTCGACGCCGGCATCACCGGGCGCGACATGCTCATCGACTCCGGCGCGAAGGTCGAGGAGGTGATGCCGCTCGGGTTCGGCGGCTCCACCTTCCGCCTGGCGGCCGGCAGCGGGCAGATGAGCTCCGTGCAGGACCTCAAGGGGCTGCGCGTGGCCACCGCGTATCCGGGGCTGCTGGAGAAGTACCTGGCCGAGTGCGACGTCGACGCCCGGGTGATCAAGCTCGACGGCGCCGTCGAGACCGCGATCCGCCTCGGCGTGGCCGACGCGGTCGCCGACGTGGTCGAGACCGGCACCACCCTGCGCAACGTGGGGCTGGAGGTGTTCGGCGAGCCGATCATGCGCTCCGAGGGCGTGCTGATCAGGGGCCGCGAGGGCGCGGGCACCCCCGGCCTCGAACAGGTCGTGCGCCGCCTGCAGGGCGTCATCCACGCGCGCGACTACGTGATGATGGACTACGACATCCGCGCCGAGCGGATCGAGGAGGCCATCGCGCTGACCCCCGGCATGGAGGGCCCGACGGTCTCGCCGCTCCACCGCGAGGGCTGGGTGGCGGTACGCGCCATGGTCCGCCGCAAGGGACACCAGCACGTGATGGACGAGCTGTGGGACATCGGCGCACGTGCCATCCTGGTCACCGACATCTACGCCTGCAGGCTGTAGCCCCGGGGTCTGCCGGCGATTACCGCCGGGAGGCCCGCTCCGGTGCTAGCGCAGGGCGGCGACCGCCTTGACGGCCCGGTCGACCTCCTCGGGCGTGTTCATGATCGTGGTCCCGAGGCGCAGCAGCGACTCGCGGTACGGGGTGCTGCTGGCCACGATCCGGTGCTGCTCGCGCAGCCTGCCCACCGCCTCGTACGGGTTGGCGATCCCGTCCACCTCCATGCACACCAGCCCGGCCGACAGCTCGGGCGCGACCGGCGTGGCCAGCTTGACGTGGCCGATCCCGGCCAGGCCGCTCTTGAGGCGGGTGGCCAGTTCCTGGATGCGGGCCTGGACCCGGTCCTTGCCGATCGCCTCCTGGAAGGCGAAGGCGGCGCCGGCCGCCCAGCGGTGCTCGAACGCCTTGTAGCCGCCGGGAGTGAAGTACTCGGCGGTGACCGGCTGCTGTGAGGACCCCTCGAAGAAGTAGTCGAAACTGGCCTGACCGAAACTCGGGATCAGCGGCACGACCGCCTCCCACGCCCGTCCCCACACGATGCCGGTGCCGCGCGGGCCGCACAGCCACTTGTGGGTGCCGCTGGCCAGGAAGTCGCAGCCCAGGTCCTCCGCGCCGTCGGCCATGGCGCCGAAGCCGTGCACGCCGTCCACGCACAGCAGCGCCCGATCCTTCTCCTCGCGGCCCTTGTTGGCCTCGGCGACGACCTCGGCCATCTCCTTGACCGGCAGCCGCACGCCGGTGCTGGAGTGCACCCAGGTGACGGCGACGATCCTGGTCCTCGGGCCGATCGCCTTGCGCAGCCGGCCGGCGACCTCGTCCACGGAGGCCTTGGCGGGCTCGTCGTAGAGGCGCACCCGGCGTACGGCGGCGCCGGTCCGCTCGGTACGCAGCCGCAGCGCCTCGTGGGTGGCCAGGAAGTCGTGCTCGGTGGTCAGCACGTCCTGGCCGGGCAGGAGCTTGATGCCGCCGTACAGGAGGGCCAGGCCCATCGTGGTGCTGTCGGTGAGCACGATCTGGGCCGGGGCGCCGCCCACATAGCGTGCCGCGGCCTCGCGTACGGCCTGGTCGGGGTTGCCCCCGGCGGGGAGGTACTCGGGGTCGGCGTCCAGCCCCCTGCGGTGCTCCTCGATCGCGCGGCGGACCTCGGCGGGGTGGCGGGCCAGCACGAACGCGGCGAAGTCGGCACGGTCCTTCGGCAGGTCGAACTGCGCGCGCACCGACGCCCAGTCGTCGGCCTTGAGCGGTGGCGCCGGACTGCCGCCGGTCGGGGCGGCCGCCGGGGGAGCGGAGGTGCACGCGCCCACCCCGGCCAGGAGGCCGGCGCTGAGCAGGGCCCGTCTGTTCAGCTGCTGGTTCACGCCTCCTGCTTACCCGCACGCGAGGCCGCGATACAGGGCCGATCCATCACGGTTTCACGACATGTCAGGTCTTGGAGACATGCCGGATCAGGTCGGAGACGCGGACGATGCCCAGGCAGCGGTTCAGCTCGTCGGTCACCACCAGGTCGTCGTACACACGCGTCGAGTCACGCCCCGCCGCCTGCATGGCCGCCACCGCCGGGGTGGTGCGCGGCACCGTCCTGGGCGGGTCGGCCAGCCGGTGGGCGGGCTTCTTGCCGTGCAGCGCGTGCCCGTAGCGCGCCGCGAACGACAGCAGGAACCGGCTGCGGTCCAGGCTCCCCTTGGGCCGCTGGTACTCGTCGACCAGGATCACGCTGGAGATCGACGGCTCGTGCCCGAACGCCGCGACCACGTCCTCGGCGTTGGCCTGCGCGGGCAGCGTCACCGCGGGCAGCAGCAGCTCCTGCACCCGGGGCCCCAGCATGAACGCCTCGGGGGTCTCCTCGGGCGCGGGCAGCGGCACCCGCACCCGCCCGTCCGGCCCCGGGGCCAGCAGCGGCCCGTAGGCCAGCCGCACACCGCAGTTGCGCGCCGCGCCCAGCTCGGCCTCGTCCTCGACGCCGGGCGCCAGCACATGCGCCCCCAGCCCGCGGGCCAGCGTCGCGGTCGCGCGCGCCACCGCGACACTGCGGTGATCGCGCGGCATCCGCGCTACCAGCTCCGTCTCCAGCGTCAGCAGGTACGGCGAGGCCTGCGCCACCAGATCCAGCGGCACCCCGCCCGACCCACTGAAGGCCAGCAGGTACCCGTGGGCCCGCAGCCCGTCGAGGCCGACCTTGAACACGTCCTTCTCGGTCTCCCCACACGTGCCCCGGAGGGTGAGCACCACCTCCCGAGGGTGCCGGCCGGCCCGGCGGAGCGCCTCGTGGAGCGGGGCCAGCGCGCCGGCGCCGTTCAGGACCACCTGGACGGGCAGGTCGAGCAGCAGCGGCAGCGGTCCCTGAGGGATGCTGTCTGTGGCGTGCGTCGCGATGACCGCCCCGGTGTCAAGATCTACGACAGGGGCTGTGAACTGGGAAGACACGCCAAAATGATCCGCCCGGCAGCGGGTGCGGCATAAGTGTCGGGAACCTAAATTCACCGACATTTCAGGCAGTGTTCCTTACCACCGAACCCCCAAATTCGCCACCCCCAACCGCACTCTCACCCAGAAACCCACCCCACCTGCACCCCCAACCCCACACCCCCCAACCCAAGCCCGCCATCCCGCCACACCCCACGCCAACAGCCCCCTGTCCATAACCCCACCCACGCCCCAACGGCCCCTGACCAGAACCCAAAACCCGACCCCATCAACCCACCCCCGCCTCCGTACAACCCTCGGGATGCCCTGCGGAGGCGGGCTGCCTCGCCAGAAGCGCTGGCGCAGAGGGCCTGTCCCAGGGGCGTGGGGTTGCACAGGAGGGGATGGCGCATGCGGAGGCGGGTTGCCCTTGGGGGTGGGTTTCCGGGGGAGGTGGGTGACGAAGGGCCGTTGCGGCGGGAACCACGTCCGACGTGGGAAGCGACCCCCACGATCGGCGCCCGCGCACGGCGGCGGGTGGCGGGTGGGTGGCGACAGCCGTAACGGATAGGAGAGCTCTAAGGGGAGAGAGAGATATCGTGCGGGGATGGGACCGGCGCGGGGTGGGGGGAGATGGGTGGCGGTCGCGCCTGGGCGGTTGAACAAGTGGATGGACGGGTTCGCCGACCGGCATGGGGCGTTCGAGGCCAGTGGGGATGGGCTGGTCGTGCGGTTGCGGGCCGAGGACGGGGCGCTGGCGGAGATGCAGGTGCCGTTTCCGCCGCTGGTCCAGGGGGCGCCCTACGTGTCCAGGTTTGTGGCGCATGCTCAGCGGGACCGGCGGGTGGGTGTGGTGCTGGTGCGGCTCGGGGGGTATGCGGCCGGGGTGTTCCAGGGGAGTGAGCTGGTCGCGTCCAAGGTGGGGTCGCGGCTGGTGCAGGGGCGTACGGCGGCCGGCGGCTGGTCCCAGCAGCGGTTCGCCAGGCGGCGCGCGCTCCAGGCCAACCAGGCGTTCGAGGCCGCGGCCGACACGGCGCTGCGCGTGCTGACGCCGCACCTGGACGGGCTGGAGGCCGTGGTGTTCGGGGGCGACAGGAAGGCCGCCGACGCGCTCAGGGCCGATCGGCGGCTGGCGCCGCTGGTGGCGCTGGAGGTCGAGCCGTTCCTGGTGGTGCCCGATCCCCGGCTGGCGGTGCTGAAGGAGGCTCCGGAGCAGTTCCGCGCGGTGCGGATCCGGGTTGTGGACCCAGAGCCGGGGGTCCGGCGGGGACCGTAGACTGGCCGCATGCACACTCCCGGTTAACCGGCGCAAGCATGCCCACGTCTCCGACGTCCTTTCCTAGCCCGGGAGCGTCCTTTCAACCATGATCCTTGCTACTGACATCGAGCTGCGCGCCGGTGCGCGTCTGCTGATCGAGAAGGCCAATTTCCGCGTCAACCCAGGCGACAAGATCGGACTTGTCGGCCGGAACGGGGCGGGTAAGACCACGTTGACCAAGGTGCTGGCGGGTGAGGGCCTGCCCGCCGCTGGCGCGGTCACCACCACGGGCGCGGTCGGCTACCTGCCGCAGGACCCGCGCACCGGCGACCTGCAGGTGCTGGCGCGCGACCGCATCCTGTCGGCGCGCGGCCTGGACGAGGTGCTGCGCAAGCTGCACCAGGCGGAGCTGGCGATGTCCTCGGCCGACGACAAGACCGCCGAGAAGGCCGTGCGCAGGTACGGCAGGCTCGAAGACCAGATGCACGTCCTCGGCGGCTACGCGGCCGAGGCGGAGGCGGCCTCGATCGCCTCCAGCCTGGGGCTGCCGGACCGGGTGCTGAAGCAGCCGCTCGAAACGCTCTCGGGCGGCCAGCGCAGACGCGTGGAATTGGCACGCATTCTTTTCAGCGGAGCGGAAACTCTCCTTCTCGACGAGCCGACAAACCACCTTGATGCAGACTCAATCGGGTGGCTTCGTGATTTTTTGCGATCACATCACGGCGGGTTGGTGATCATCAGTCACGACGTCGGTCTTCTTGAAGCGACGGTCAACAAGGTCCTCCACCTCGACGCCAACCGCTGCGTGATCGACCACTACAACGTCGGCTGGAAGGCCTATCTGGACCAGCGCGAGACCGACGAGAAGCGCCGCAAGCGCGAGCGCGCCAACGCCGAGAAGCAGGCGGGCGCGCTGCTGGCGCAGGCCGACAAGATGCGCGCCAAGGCCACCAAGGCCAAGGCGGCCCAGGACATGATGCGCCGCGCCAACCGCCTGCTGGCCGGCACCGAGGAGGAGCGCCAGAGCGACAAGGTCGCCAAGCTGCGCTTTCCCGACCCCGCCCCGTGCGGCAAGACGCCGCTGCAGGCGGTCGACCTGTCGAAGTCCTACGGCTCGCTGGAGGTCTTCACCGACGTCGACGTGGCCATCGACCGAGGTCACCGGGTCGTCATCCTCGGGCTCAACGGCGCCGGGAAGACCACGCTGCTGCGCATCCTGGGCGGCGTCGAGGACCCCGACACCGGCGAGATCCGCCCGGGCCACGGCCTCAAGATCGGCTATTACGCCCAGGAGCACGAGACCCTGGAGGCCGATCGCACCCTCCTGGAGAACATGCGCTCGGCCGGCGGGGAGTTCACCGACACCGAGCTGAGAAAGGTCCTCGGATCTTTCCTCTTCACCGGCGACGACGTTGACAAGCCCGCAGGGGTGCTGTCAGGAGGGGAGAAAACTCGGCTGGCCCTTGCGCTGCTGGTGTTGTCGAGCGCCAACGTCCTCCTCCTGGACGAGCCCACTAACAACCTCGACCCCGTCTCCAGGGAGCAAGTCCTCACCGCTTTGAGGTCGTATTCAGGAGCAATCGTCCTGGTTACCCATGACGAGGGTGCCGTTGATGCTCTTTCACCGGATAGGGTGATCTTGCTACCAGACGGAACTGAAGACGCGTGGAGCGAGGAATTTTCCGATCTTGTGGCACTCGCCTGATCTGAATTTGAGTGGGTACGGATCTTTTCCCGTGGAGTAGGTAGCCGATCCCGCTGAAATGACTGATCATGGCGGTGTAACGCTGCGGAAGTCTGGCACTACAGGAGGTACTCGTGGCCGAGACTCTGAAGAAAGGCACCCGGGTGACCGGGGCCGACCGCGACAAGCTGGCCGGTGATCTCAAGAAGCGCTACGCCGCGGGTGAGAGCATCCGCGCCCTGGCCGCTTCGACCGGTCGCTCCTACGGGTTCATCCACCGCATCCTCAGCGAGTCCGGAGTGACTCTGCGCGGGCGCGGCGGGGCGACCCGAGGCAAGTCCAAGCGCTAAGGCCGCCTCGGAACGTCGCGACCGCAGCCGCTTCGTCTCCAGTCGACCGGCCGTCGCGCCCGGGTCAGAATCTTATTCTGTAAGCTCGGGCGCGACGGCACAGCGACGGACGGAGCGACGCGATGGCGGAAGCGAAGGCGCCTTATCAGCGCGGGGGGAGTGCGAGGGACGCCTCTTTCGAGGAGGCGGGTCTGCGCTTCGAGGTGGACGGTGAGATTGCCACGATCACGCTCGCACGACCGGAAAAGCGGAACGCGCAAACGTTCGCGACCTGGTCGGCACTGGCCGGCATCGGCGACAGCCTGCCGGAGCGGGTACGCGTCGTCGTGGTGAGAGGTGAGGGACCGTCCTTCTCGGCAGGGATCGACCTACGCATGTTCACCCCTGAGGGGGTTCCGGGACAGGGCTCGTTCAGCTCTGTGGCCCGGCAGGATCAGGACACGTTCGACAAGGGGATCGAACGAGCACAGCAGGGTTTCCTGTGGTTGCGCCGTCCGGAGATCGT
The DNA here is from genome assembly GCF_014203235.1 of Nonomuraea endophytica. GTDB lineage: Bacteria > Actinomycetota > Actinomycetes > Streptosporangiales > Streptosporangiaceae > Nonomuraea > Nonomuraea endophytica. The sequence goes on from NZ_JACHIN010000022.1 coordinate 108,152, forward strand.
CTCGATCGCGGCCGTTCAGGGTCATGCGATCGGCGCCGGATTCCAGCTCGCGCTCGCCTGCGATCTACGGATCGTGGCCGACGACGTCAAATTCTGCATGAAGGAGCCCGCACTGGGCCTGGTCCCCGACCTGACCGGCACCAAGCCGCTGGTCGAGCTGGTGGGCCTCGCCAAGGCGAAGGACCTGTGCCTGACCGCCCGCATCGTCGGGGCGGAGGAAGCCTTCCGGATCGGCCTGGCCGAACAGGTCGTCGAACCGGGTGAGCTGGCGAAAGCCGTACAGGAGAAGGTCGCGCAGTTGCTGTCGACCAACAGGGACGCGGCCGCGGCGACCAAGCGTCTCCTCCAGGGGGCGCCGACGCGCACCCTGGAGGAGCAGAGCGTCGCCGAGCGGACGGAGCAGGCGGCGCGGATCCGGGCGTTGTTCGCCGGGAGCTGAGAGGGGAACAGCCGTTCGCGCCCGCGTGCTGACCAGACAATGGCGATGATGGGTGGCGGGTTCGGCCCGCAGGCGATGCGGTCGCTGCGCCGTGACGAGTCGGTCATGGACCAGCGGCTGAAGCCTGGCACGGTGCGGCGCATCGCCTCCTACGCGCGGCCGTACAAGAAGCAGATCACCGCGTTCCTGGTGCTGGTCGTGGCCGGTGCGGTGATCGTGGTGGCCAACCCGCTGCTGATGAAGGCCATCATCGACGACGGCATCCTGCCCAAGCAGCCGGGCGTGGTGATCGCGCTGGCGGTCTCGATCGCGGCGCTGGCCCTGCTCGACGCCGGGCTGACGCTGGCGCAGCGGTGGTTCTCCTCGCGCATCGGCGAAGGTCTCATCTACAACCTGCGCACCGAGGTCTTCGACCACGTGCAGCGCATGCCGGTGGCCTTCTTCATGCGCGCCCAGACCGGCGCGCTGGTCTCCCGCCTCAACACCGACGTCATCGGCGCCCAGCGCGCGCTGACGAGCACGCTGTCGTCGGTGGTGTCCAACGTCATCAGCCTCATCCTCGTGCTCGGCGCCATGCTCGCGCTGTCGTGGCAGGTCACGCTGGTCGCGCTGGTGCTGCTGCCGGTCTTCATCGGGCCTGCCAAGTGGGTGGGCCGCCGCATGTCCGCGCTGACGCGCGAGCAGATGCAGCTCGACGCCGAGATGAGCTCGGTGATGACCGAGCGTTTCAACGTGGCGGGCGCGATGGTCGCCAAGCTGTACGGCCGGCCGCAGGAGGAGACCGAGCTGTTCGGCAAGAGGGCGGCCAGGGTGCGCGACGTCGGCGTGACCGTCGGCATGTACGCCACCGTCTTCCGGGTCGCGCTCGGCCTGGTCGCGGCCCTGGCCACCGCGCTGGTCTACGGCATCGGCGGCGTCCTGGCCACCCGCGACGTCTTCGAGCTCGGCACGCTGGTCGCCCTGGCCGCGCTGCTCATGCGCCTGTACGGCCCGCTGACCTCGCTGTCCAACGTGCACGTGGACGTGATGACGGCGCTGGTCAGCTTCGACCGGGTCTTCGAGGTGCTCGACCTCCGACCGATGGTCGCCGAGAAGCCGGAGGCCAGGCCGCTGCCCGACGGGCCGGTCACGATCACCTTCGACGACGTGCACTTCCGCTACCCGGCGGCCGAGGAGGTCTCGCTGGCCTCCCTGGAGTCGGTGGCCCGCCAGGACACCGGCCCGTCGCACCCGGTGCTCAAAGGCGTCTCGTTCACCGCGGAACCGGGTCAGCTGATCGCCCTCGTCGGCCCGTCGGGAGCGGGCAAGACCACGATCACCTCGCTGGTATCGCGCCTGTACGACGTGAACGAGGGCGCGGTGCGCGTCAACGGCGTGGATGTGCGCGACGCCACGCTGGCCTCGCTGCGCGACACCGTGGGCGTCGTCATGCAGGACGCGCACCTGTTCCACGACACCATCGGCGCCAACCTCCGCTACGCCAGGCCCGGCGCCGAGGAGGAGGAGATCTGGGAGGCGCTGCGCGCGGCGCAGATCGCCGACCTGGTCGAGTCGCTGCCCGACCGGCTCGACACCGTCGTGGGCGACCGGGGCTACCGGCTGTCCGGCGGGGAGAAGCAGCGCCTGGCGCTGGCCCGGCTGCTGCTGAAGGCGCCGCGCGTGGTCGTGCTGGACGAGGCCACCGCCCACCTGGACTCCGAGTCGGAGTCGGCCGTGCAGCAGGCGCTCAAGACGGCGCTGGCCGGGCGTACGTCGCTGGTCATCGCCCACCGGCTGTCGACGATCCGCGAGGCCGACACGATCCTCGTCGTGCAGGACGGCCGCATCGCCGAGCGCGGCGGGCACGACGAACTCCTGGAGCGCGGCGGGCTGTACGCCGAGCTCTACCGCACCCAGTTCAGCTCGACAGGTAGCCCAAGCGCGTGAGCTCCTGCCTGGCGACCTTCTCCACCAGCGCCAGGTCGTCGGGGCGCAGGCCGGAGCGCCAGGAGCCGACCTTCGGGACGCGCGGGCCGTACAAGGCGACCTTCGACACGCGCGTCTCCAGGAACTCCGACACCGACGCGATCGTCTGCGCGGGCCGCTGCACGAGATCCTCGTAGCGCAACGTCAGCAGCTGGTCGGCGGGCAGGTCGCGGCGCAGGGAGGCGCTCAGGCGCACGGCGCTGCGCCAGCGCAGCGCCGACTTGCCCGCGGCCGGCATGTCCTTCCAGCGCTCGCGGTGCTCGTCGCGGTTGAGCCCCAGGAACGCGTTCGGGAACTCGGTGCCCTCGGCCAGCATCACCGGACGGAACCAGGCCAGGCACGACGGGTCGGCCAGCATGTCCACCGCCACGTCGCGGCCGTCGCGGATCAGCTGCACGAACCGGGCGTCGGGGAAGGCCTGCTGCAGCACCGGCGCGCTGTAGAGCAGGTCGGGGCTGGCGTCGCCGAAGCGGGTCACGGTGTTGGTGGCCACGCACGGGCCGAGCCCGGTCACGCCGCCCGCCTCGCGGCAGGTCCGCGGGCACAGCCCGCACGAGTCGCGCAACACCTGCCACGCCTCGGCCAGCGAGTCGCGCAGCACCCGGACGGCGCCCGGACCACCGGCGATGGAGGGTTTGCGGGCGAAGGCGTAGACGACGTTGGCCACGCAGGCCCGGCCCGTCGTCACGTGGAAGCCGGGGGAACGTTTCAACGCGCGGGCGAGCTGGTCCGTACCCGAATGCGGGGCTCCGAGCAGGAACACCGGGCGGCGGACCTTGATGCCGTTGACCACGAGGATGTGAGGCGGAAGTCGCATACGGCATCCAAGTGTGACACCGTTTGCCAGGTGAGCGAGCCAATGTCGGTGACCGTCCTGACAGGTGCGGGAATCTCCACGGATTCCGGGATTCCCGACTTTCGCGGGCCCCAGGGAGTATGGACGAAGGACCCCGCGGCCCAGGAGCTGTACACCATCGACAACTACCTGGCCGACCCCGGCGTACGGCGCCGCGCGTGGATCGGCAGGCGCGAGCACGCCGCCTGGGACGCCTGCCCCAACGGCGGCCACGCCGCCCTCGTCGAGCTGGAGCGGGCCGGCCTGCTGCGTGCCCTGCTCACCCAGAACATCGACGAGCTCCACCAGCGCGCGGGCAGCTCGCCGGAGAAGGTCATCGAGCTGCACGGCACGCTCTTCCACGTCGTCTGCATGTCCTGCGGGCTGCGCACGCCCATGCGCGAGGTGCTCGACCGGGTCGACGCGGGCGAGGAGGACCCGCCCTGCCCCGAGTGCGGCGGCATCCAGAAGGCCGACACGATCTCCTTCGGCCAGGCGCTCAAGCCCGTCGTCATCCACGCGGCGCTGGAGGCGGCGCGGTCCTGCGACCTGTTCCTCGCGGTGGGCACGTCGCTGACCGTGCATCCGGCCGCCGGGCTGTGCGGCGAGGCGATCGACGCCGGCGCCCGCCTGGTCGTCATGAACGCCCAGCCCACCCCCTACGACGAGTTCGCCCACGAGGTCGTCCGCGAGCCGATCGGCGAGGCGCTGCCGGCGCTGGTGAAGGAGCTGGTTCATGCGGCCGGGTGACACCGTCGCCGTCGTCTCCCCCTCAGGACCGCCCGACGCCGTCCGGCTCGCGCGCGGGGTGGCGCTGCTGGAAGGGCTCGGCGTGCGGGTCGTGGTGGGCGCGAACACGATGGCGCGGCAGGGCCTGCCGTACCTGGCCGGCTCGGACGCCGCGCGCGCCGCCGACCTGCAGGCCGCCTGGTGCGATCCGGCCGTCACCACGGTGTTCTGCTCCAGAGGAGGGTACGGCGCCGCCAGGATCCTCGACCTGCTCGACTGGAACGCCATGCGGGCCGCCGGGCCCAAGACGCTGGTGGGGTCGAGCGACGTGACGGCTCTGCACCACGCGTTTCGGGTGGAGCTGGGAGTGGCGACGCTGCACGGGCCGATGCCGGCCTGCACGACGTTCTCCGACGAACGCGGGCCGGAACCGGCGACGTGGGCGTCGCTGACCGGGGCGCTGAAGGGCGAGCCGTGGTCGGTGGCGGGCACGTCGATGCTGTCGGAGGCGCGCGCCGGGGGCGTGGGCCCGATCGCCGGTTCAGTCACTGGCCCGATCGCCGGTCCGGTCGCTGGCCCGATCGCTGGTTCGGTCGCCGGTCCGGTCGCTGGCCCGGTCGCTGGTCGGGTCGCTGGTTCGGTCGCCGGTCCGGTCGCTGGTCGGGTCTCTGGCTCGATCGCTGGTCGGGTCGCTGGTCCGATCGCCGGGGGAACCTGTCGGTGCTGGCGTCGTTGTGCGGGACCCGGTGGCAGCCGCGCTTTACCGGAAATATCGTGTTTTTGGAGGATGTGGGGGAGGCGCCTTACCGCGTCGACCGGATGCTCACGCAACTCCTGCGGGCTGGGGCCTTCGAGGGAGTGCTCGGCTTTGCGCTCGGCTCCTGGGAGGACTGCGGGGACCCGTACCCCGTTCTGCGGGAGCGGTTGCTGCCGCTCGGCGTCCCCGTGCTGGCCGGGCTTGCCGTGGGACACGGCACTCCGCAGCTGAGTGTCTGGCTTGGTGCGCTTGGTGCTATCGATACCGAATCGTGCTCGCTGGCTGGTCAGTTCAGCGACGTCGACACGGCAAGGTAGGAGAAACACGCAGGGACGAAACCGGCATGAGGGGATAGAGCGCGTGAAATTCTTCAGGCGTGAGCCGTCCCGCCGCCGCCCTGAGGACGTGGACCTCGATTCGCTTCTCGCCCTGGTGGCGGACTCCCTGGGCTACGGCTGCGACTTCGCCGCCGACGGCGCCACCCTGACCCTGACGCCCGGCCCGGACGGTGGTGTCCGGTCGGCGTTCGACCTGGGCAGGGACACCCGGCCGATGCGCGACGGGCTCGTGCTGGTGCGCCTGACCGGCCTGCGCAGGGAGGCCGGCCGCAGGCCGCGCGAGGACTGGCCCACGCTCGTCTCCGAGTACCTCGGCAACGCGGTCTCCGGTGACCTGGTCGACTTCTGCGACCTGGACCAGGTACGCCCGCTGCTGCGTACCCGCGTGGAAGCCGTGGACGCCGTCGAGGACCTGACCCGCGTCGTCGGCCGCCACCTGAACGGCGACCTGGTGGAACTCCTGAGCGTCGGCCCCCGCCTGATCCGCCCGGAGGAGGCCGGCTGCTGGCCGCTGCCGTCGGCCAAGGCGCTCGAGCTGGCCTCCAGGAACGTACGCGAGGACGAGCGGCTGACCGTCGAGTCCATCGAGCTGTCCGGCACCCCCGTCACCCGCCTGACCGGCCCATCCCCGACCGCCCCGACACACCTGCGCTGGCTGCCGGACTACCTTCCGGTGCCGAGGGACGGGGTGCTGGTGGTGCTGCCCGACCCGTACACGCTGCTGGTGCACCCAGTCAACGGCCTCGGCGTCGTCCGCGCCATCGAACGGCTGCGCCTGCACGCCGCCCGGACCGACGGCCTGAGCGACCAGGTGTACTGGTGGCACGAGGGCCGCCTGACCCACCTGCGAGCCGACATCGTGCTGCACGAGGGCCACGCCCGCCTCGTGGTCACCCCACCCCCGGACTTCGCCCAAGTCCTCGCCCGCCTAGCCGTCTGAGCCAGCCTCCGCCTGAGCCAACCTCGGTCTGAGCCAATCTCCGCCTGAGCCAACCTCGGTCTGAGCCAATCTCCGCCTGAGCTAGCCTCCTTCTGAGCCTGCCTCCGTTTGAGCTCGCCTCTGTCTGGGGCCGCTTGACCGTCTGAGCCAACCTCGGTCCGAGGCCGTCTCCGCCAAAGCGCGCCTGGGTCTGAACTAGCCTCTGTTTGAGCCAGGCTCCGCCTGAGCGCGCCTAGGTCTGAGCTAGCCTCCATCTGAGCCCACCCCGGTCTGAGGTTGCCTCCGTCTGAGGTTTGCCGGGCCGTCGGAGCCAGCCTCCGTCTGAGCCAGCCTCCGTCTGAGGCTGCCACTGTCTGAGGGCGCCTCGCGCGGCTGAGGGGGTTCCGGCACTTCCGGGCCGGATGACTGGTCGATCCCTTAATTTCCTACCAAATGTGTGGGATAGTTGCGAGGGTGAGCCACGAGCGGACCACTCCTCTGAACGCGGCCATCCTGGCCGGACGCTGGATCAGGTCGGCGGGGACCGACCACGGGCAAGGGCGGCGCTGGCAGGCCAACCCGGACCATCGCGGCCGCGCGGCCGTGGGATCGGAACCGGCCTCGCTGTACGCGGGCGCCGCCGGCATCGTGCTGTTCTTCCTGGACATGGCCGCCGCCACCGGCCACGAGGCGTACCTGGAGGAAGCCCGCCAAGGCGCCCGATACCTGGCCGGCACCTGGCGGGAGCAGCAGGACCTCACGCTCTACCACGGCCTGGCCGGGACCGTCTTCGCGCTCACCGAGGCAGGATGGGTGCTGGGGGAGGAGCGGCTGGAAGACGAGGCGCGGGCCGCGGCCGGCCACATCGTCTCCAAGGCCCGTCCGCTGGCCGGAGGACTGGGCTGGTCGAACGACCCCGCCCAGCGGGGTGACGGCGGGATCGTGCTCGGGCTGCTGCGCGCCGCCGCCATGCTCGGCGTGCCCGCCTACGAGCAGGCGGCGCTGGAGGCGGGCGAGCGCATCGCGGCGCTGGCGGTGCCTGGGCACCAGTTCGGGGACTGCCCGGGCATCCCGAGCGACGCGGTCACGCCCGGCTTCTACAGCGGTACGGCCGGCACCGCCTTCCTCCTGGCCCGCCTGTACGGCGTCACCGGCGACGAGCGTTTCCTGGAGGCGGCCAGGCGGGGATCGGGGTTCGTCAAGTCGGTGGCGGTGGTGACGGGCCACGCGGCGTACGTGCCGCACCACGTGCCCCACGGGCGCGGGCTGCACTATCTCGGCTACTGCTCCGGCTCGGCGGGCGTGGCCCGCATGTTCTACGAGCTCTACCGCGTGGCCGGCGATCCGGGCGACCTGGACTGGACCGAGCGCCTGGCCGCCGGGATCATCGCCAGCGGCGTGCCGTACCAGCAGACCAACGGCTACTGGAACTCCGCCTGCCAGTGCTGCGGGACGGCCGGGCTGGTGGAGCTGTTCGTGGGGTTGTGGGCGGCGACGGGCCGCGAGCCGTACCGGGAGTACGCGCGCACGCTGGCCGAGCACCTGATCGGCAGGGCGACCGGGCACGACGGGCGGGGGCACCGGTGGTACCAGGCATATCGGCGGCTGCGGCCGGGCGAGGTGAGCGCGGACACCGGCTACATGGTCGGGGCGGCGGGCATCGGGGCGGCGCTGCTGCATCTGGACGCGGCCGAGCAGGAGGGCGAGACCCGCCGGGTCATCCTGACGCCCGACAATCCGTTCCCGGCGATACCGTCCCCGGCTTTCTTGCATTGACAGAGGAGCTCCGATGACCGTCTTCGCCCCGCCCGCCGACCTGGCCGCCTACGGTCCCTACGGCCCCGGGCGGCTGCACACCTCGCCGGAGTGGAACCGCCCGATCTATCCCTTCCAGGGCCGCGTCGGCACCGACCAGTTCCCGGCGGCGTCGGGCCGCTATCACCTGTACGCCGCGCACCTGTGCCCGTGGGCGCAGCGCGCGACGATCGTGCGCACGCTGGCCGGGCTGGAGCACGTGGTCGGCCTGAGCTACGTCGACGACGTGCGCGACGGCCGTGGCTGGGCCTTCCGCGAGCGCCGCGGCCCCGACCCGGTGAACGGCTTCGCCTTCCTTGAGCAGGCGTACGAGGCCACCGAGCCCGGATACGCCGGGCACATCTCGGTGCCGGTGCTGTGGGACCGGGTGGCCGGCAGGATCGTCAGCAACCACTACCCGGACATCACGCTCGACCTGGCCACCCGCTTCGCGCGCTGGTCGGACTCCCCGGAGCGGCTGTACCCGAGCGAGCTGCGGGCCCGCATCGACGCGCGCAACGACGAGATCTTCCACCAGGTCAACCGCGGCGTCTCCCTGGTGGGCCAGGCGCGTACCCAGGAGGCGTACGACGACCTGCGCCATCGCGTGGTCGCCGCCCTGGAGCGCCTGGACGCGCACCTGGCCGGGCACCGCTACCTGATCGGCGAGCAGCTCACCGAGACCGACGTCCGGCTGTGGGTGACGCTGGCCCGTTTCGACCTCGGCTACAACCCGGCCAACCGGATCAGCGAGCGCCCCCTGTCCGGCTACCCGCACCTGTGGGCCTACGCCCGCGACCTCTACCAGCGCCCGGCCTTCCGCGACACCACCGACTTCACCACGTTCGGCCACCGCCCGCCCGAGGACAACCCGGACGTCAAACGCATCGACGTCGCCCCCGGCACGGCCGACTGGGACGAGCCCCACCACCGGGGCCCGGCGTGAGCCCGCGCCCGCCGCCCATCCCCGCGCCGGCCCGCAGGTCGAGCGCGGGCCTCATGATCCGGTACGGCCGCGCCGCCGCGGCGGCCGTGCCGTTAGCTCGGCGGCGGGACAGGCCACGGCGGCGCGGGCCAGGGCGGGACGGGCCAGGGCGGGACGGGCCGCGGTGGGACGGGTCACGACAGGGCGCGGGCGGCGTGGACCAGGGGCACGTGGCTGAAGGCCTGCGGGAAGTTGCCGACGAGCCGGGCGTAGCGGGGGTCGTACTCCTCGGCCAGCAGCCCGAGGTCGTTGCGCAGCCCGAGCAGGCGGCCGAACAGCTCTTCGGCCTCCTGCTTGCGGCCCTGCAGCGCCATGACCTCGACCAGCCAGAAGCTGCAGGCCAGGAAGGCGCCTTCGGCTCCGGCCAGGCCGTCGACGTCGTTGTCGGCGGCCACCGGGTAGCGCAGGACGAACCCGTCGGACAGCAGTTCCTTCTCGATGGCGGCCACGGTGCCGGTCACCCGCGGGTCGTCGATGGGCAGGAAGCCGACGAGCGGCATGAGCAGCAGCGCGGCGTCCAGCTCGGTCGAGCCGTAGGACTGGGTGAAGGTGTTGCGCACGGGGTCGTAGCCCTTGTCGCAGATCTCCGCGTGGATCGTGTCGCGTAGCCGCTGCCAGCGTTCGAGCGGGCCGACGCGGCCGAACTCCTCGCAGTAGCGGACGGCGCGGTCCAGGGCGACCCAGCACATGATCTTGGAGTGGGTGAAGTGGCGGCGCGGGCCGCGTACCTCCCACAGGCCCTCGTCCGGCTCGTCCCAGTGTTCCTCGACGTAGGCCAGGAGTTCGCGCTGGATGGCCCAGGCCCGGTCGTCGGCGCCCAGGCCCATCTTCCTGGCGACGAACAGGCAGTTCATCACCTCGCCGTAGACGTCGAGCTGGAGCTGGTTGACGGCGCCGTTGCCGATGCGCACCGGGCGGGAGTCCTCGTAGCCGTCCAGCCAGGTGAGCTCCAGCTCGGGCAGGCGGCGCTCGCCGGCCACGCCGTACATGATCTGGAGGTCCTGCGGGCGGCCGGCGATCGCGCGCAGCAGCCACGCGCGCCACGCGCCCGCCTCCTCGATGTAGCCCGAACTGATCATGGCCTCGAGGGCGAGGGTGGCGTCGCGCAGCCAGCAGAAGCGGTAGTCCCAGTTGCGCACGCCGCCGATGTCCTCGGGCAGCGACGTGGTGGGGGCGGCGACGATGCCGCCGGTGGGGGCGTAGGTGAGCGCCTTCAGCGTGATCAGTGAGCGGACGACGGCCTCGCGGTGCGGGCCCTCGTGGGCGCACCTGGCCACCCATTCCGTCCACATGGCCTCGGTCTCGTTGAGCTGGCCCTCGGCGGAGATCTGGGGCGGCATCGGCTCGTGCGAGGGGTGCCAGGTGAACACGAACGGCAGCCGCTGGCCCTCGCGGACGGTGAACGTGGCCCGGTGGGCGTAGTCACCGCCCTTGAGCGGGACGGGGGAGTGCAGCCAGACCGAGTCGGGCCCGCCGATAGCCTGCAGGTGGCCGTCGCTGCGGCGCACCCACGGCACGATGCGGCCGTAGTCGAAGCGGACGCGCAGGTGGGTGGACATCTCGACCTCGCCGGAGACGCCCTCGACGATACGGACGACGTCGGGGTTCTTGTCACGCGGCGGCATGAAGTCGATCACGCGGACGGTGCCTGTGGGCGTGTCCCACTCGCTTTCCAGGATGAGCGTGTCGGGGCGGTAGCGGCGTCTGGTCGCCGGGTGCCTGCCGGTGGGGCCGAGCCACCAGTGCCCGTTGCGGTCGCCGCCGAGCAAGGCCGAGAAGCACGACGGTGAGTCGAACCTCGGTAGGCACAGCCAGTCGATGGAGCCGTCTCTGCCCACCAGGGCCGCCGACTGCATGTCCCCGATCATCGCGTAGTCCTCGATCCGCATGGGACCGACGCTACCCGCCTGCGGGGTGGTCCCGTGGAAGCTATCGATCATGTCGCGTCATGTCCGTCAGCTTCCACGGGAGGTCAGGGTGTCTCTGTCGTCAGGGGGAACCAGCGGGTGAACAGCTGCGTGAGCGGGCCGATGGCCAGGGCGAAGACGAGGGTGCCGAGGCCTAGCGTGCCGCCGAGCAGCCAGCCGACGCCCAGCGCGGTGATCTCGATGAGGAAGCGGCCGAGCCGTACCGACAGGCCGAGGCGCATGAGGCCGGTCATGATGCCGTCGCGCGGGCCCGGGCCCATGCCCGCGCTGATGTAGAGCGCGGTGGCAAGGGCGATGGCGACGACGGCGATCAGCAGGTACGTCCAGCTGAGCGCCCAGTGGCCCGGGGTGGGCAGCAGCCAGATCGCGGCGTCGGCGAACAGGCCGAGGAAGACGACGTTGCTGATCGTGCCGATGCCGGGCTTCTGCTTCAGCGGGATCCACAGCAGCATCACCAGCGCGCCGACGGCAATGATGATCGTGCCGATGGTCAGGCCCGTCCTGAGTGCCACGCCTTGGTGGAAGACGTCCCACGGGCTGTTGCCCACGCCGGACTCGACCTGGAGGCCGATGCCGAGGCCGTACAGGGCCAGGCCGCCGTAGAGGCGCAGGAGACGGATCGGAAGGGAACCCACGGCTGGGACGGACATTTCGCTCATAGTGGTCTTATGGTGGCAGGGGTTTAGGTTGCATCAAAAGGGCCAATCGTGAAAAGTGGCCTTATGAGGTTCTTGAGTGCGGCGCAGGTCGCGAGGCTCGTCGCGGTGCCGCGGGACGCCCGGCCCTACTACCGCGCGCTGGCCGGGGCGGTGCGGGCGCGCATCCAGGACGGCCAGATCCCGGTCCGCGTGCGCATGCCAGCCGAGCGCCACCTGGCCGAGCAGCTCCGCGTCAGCCGCACCACCGTGACCTCCGCCTACGACCTGCTGCGCGAGCAGGGCTACCTCGACAGCCGCCAGGGCTCGGGGAGCTGGACGGAGCTGCCCGACCCGGCCACCACCGTCGACAACCCGTGGCTGTCCACCGGCGACGACGGGCTGCTGCAACTGCACTGCGCCGCCCCCGCCGCCTCCTCGCACCTGCGCGAGGCCATGCTGGAGGCGGTCGACGACGTGGCCCGCTACGGCATGGGCAACGGCTACGACCCGATGGGCCTGGCCGTGCTGCGCGAGCGCATCGCCGCCCACTACGGCGCGCGCGGCCTGGCCACCCGGCCCGAGCAGATCCTCGTCACCACCGGCTCCCAGCACGCCATCCAGCTCGTCATGGGACTGCTCGTCAGCTCGGGCGACACCGTGCTCGTCGAGTCGCCCACCTATCCGCACGCCATCGACGCCGCCCGCCAGCGCGGCGCCAGGATCGCGCCGGTCGGCATCACCCACGCGGGCTGGCAGGCCGACCTGGTAGCGGGCGCGATGCGGCAGTCGGCTGCCAGGCTCGCCTACCTGATGCCCGACTTCCAGAACCCCACCGGGGCGCTCATGGACGACGCCACCCGGGCGGCGGTAGTGGGGGCTGCCCGCCGTACCGACACCATGCTGCTCATCGACGAGACCTGGGCGGAGCTCGCGATGGAGGAGGTGCCGGGCACCGCGCCGATGGCCGCCTTCGACACCGACAGCCGCGTGATCACGATCGGATCGGCGTCCAAGCTGTGGTGGGGCGGGCTGCGTATCGGCTGGATCCGCAGCACCGAGGCGCTCACCCGCCGCCTGGCCCTGCACCGCGCGGCCGTCGACATCGCCAGCCCGGTGATGGAGCAGCTGATCGTGGCGCGGCTGTTCGATCGGATGGAGGAGACGCGGGCCGAGCGCCGCCGCACGTTGCGCGCCTCGCGTGACGCGCTCGTCGCCGCGGTGCGCGAGCACCTGCCCGAGTGGAGCTTCACCGTCCCGCGCGGCGGCGGCACCCTGTGGATACGGCTGCCGCGCGGCAACGCCATCGCCTTCGCCGAGGCCGCCGCCACCCATGGGCTACGGCTGGCGCCGGGCCCCTGGTTCGGCCTGGAGGGCACCCTGGAGTCGTACGTCCGGCTGCCGTTCACGCAGCCTCCGGCGGTGCTGGCCGAGGCGGCCCGCATGCTCGCGGCCGCCGACGCCCGCGGCCCGGTCGGCCCCCGCCCGGCCGAGACGCTCGTCCCGATGGTCTGAGTCCTGGCGCGTGACCGACGAAACGATTACTGGCGCGTGACCGACGAAACGATTACTGGCGTGCGGACAGCGAAACGCCCGGCCCCTCGGGACAGGAGGGCCGGGCGTTCCGCTTGCGCTGTGACTAGTGGCGAATGACCTTCACCCAGTCGGTCGCGGCCGAGCCCTCGAGGTACCTGCTGCCCTCGAAGACCGCCTTCCACGTGCCGGAGGCCCAGGCGCGGGCGTCGGTCTGGAAGTAGCCGCCCTGGTCCGTGCGGACCGTGTCGACGTAGTGCCAGCGGCCGGAGTAGTTCGGCTTGAAGAGGATCGTGATCCGCTTGCCGCCGAGCCAGTACCAGCTGCCCTCACGGCAGTGGTCGGCGTTGAACACCTGCACGTAGCCGTTGATGTAGTCATCGTCGCACTGCACCGAGAGCTTGCCCTCAAGGGTCAGCCTCGAGCCCTTCCAGACCGGCTCCGGGTTGGCGTCGAACGACAGGCGGGTGTTGCCGCCGTCGCCGTAGTCGCCGGTGTCGAAGCCCAGGCCGGGAGGTTCGGCCATGGCGGGAGTGGCGGTCGCCAGCACGGCGGTGCCGAGCGCGGCAGCAGCTGCCGCGGCCGCGAGACGTCGCATCATCTAAAAACTTCCTTCCCCGTCGAGACGTGCTCCGGGACAGAACGCGTCTACGCCAATGACGCGCAAAGGCAGGGAAAGGTTGCCTCAAGAACGATCACGATTCGGCAACGACCGTTAAGGCGGAGGTCAAGGACGATCTCCGATTTGTTCGACTGAGGAGAGTTCCGCGGCGTAGTGACCGGTTCCAGGGAAGCGGGCCCGCCACTGTCCCTTCGGGGAGCCCAGCACGGTCTTGCCGAACTTGCCCAGCTCCGTGGTGGTCGCCACGGCCTCCTGCTTCCATGGCGCGTCGTCGTCGCGGCGGTGGAGGATCTCCATGCGCTGGTTGCCGAACGGCGAGTAGTCGGTGAAGCCCATCGGGTCCACCCGGGTCAGCACGCCGCGCAGCCGCACGGCCTTCGTGCCGGGCACCTTGGTGGCCTGCACCGAGGTGAGGCGGGTCTCCTTGCGCAGCTTGAACGTCTTGTAGGCGGTCACGCTCCGGCCGTCGGGGCTCGTCGCCGTGGCGGCGATCGTCCAGGTGCCCGACGGGTAGTAGCGGGTGAGGCCCTTCTCGGGCAGGAAGCGCCAGGTCTGCCAGCCGTCGCCGCGGCGCATCGGCCGGCCCTGCTCCTCGTGCCACTGCGGCGCCTGCCCGGGTACGGCCAGCCCGGGTGCGGGCAGCGGCGCGGGAGCCAGCGGTGCGGGCGGCAGCGGCGCCGGCAGCGGCGGGACCTGGGAGGGCGCGACCGACGGCAGCACGGACGGCGCCACGGACGGCAGGGCCGACGGAACAGCAGACGGGGCCACCGACGGCAGCGCCGACGGCACCGCGGACGGCGCGACAGAGGGCAGAGCGGACGGGACGGCGGACGGCGCGACGGACGGGACAGCGGACGGAACGGCGGTGGGCGTGGGCAGCGGGGGCGTGGGCAGCGGCGGCGGGTCCACCGGGTCGACCGGAGGCGCGGGCGCCCCGTCCGGTGGCGCGCCCGGGTCCACCTTGACAGTGACCCCTTCGCGGCCGTCCACCCCCTGGGCGACGACCTCGATGATGAGGCGGACCGATCCGGTGGGCCCGACCACCGGATCGGCCGGACGTATCGTGATCTCTCTGATGGCGGGCTCGCTCGCCGCATTGGCCACCGGCACGGGTACCGCGAGGGCCCCCGCCGCGAGCGAAGCCAGAAGGACTCTACTGGTCATGATCAAGACGGTAGGAACCATCCGGTAATGGCCAGGGGTAGGACACACGCCCCCAACGGCAAAAGCCGTCAGTCTACGTAAAGCCCCTCGATGACGTCGGCGTACTTGGCGTGGATGACCCGCCGCTTCAGCTTCAGGCTCGGTGTGAGCTCCGCCGTCTCGGCCGTCCACTCGCTGCCGATCAGGGCCCAGCGCTTGACCTGCTGCACCCGTGCCAGCTTGGCGTTGGCCGCCTCCACGGCCAGTTCGACCTCCTTGAGGACCTCGCCGTTCTGGGCCAGTTCGGCCAGGGAGGAGAAGGTGATCCCGCGGGCCTGCGCCCAGCCGGGCGCGAGCTCGGCGTCGAGCGTGAGGACCGCCACCGGGTGCGGGCGGCCGTCGCCGTAGGCGAGCGCCTGGCCGATGAGCGGGTGCTCCTTCAGGTGGCTCTCGATGTTGGCGGGCGAGATGTTCTCGCCGCCGGCGGTGATGATGAGCTCCTTCTTGCGGTCCACGACGCGTACGAAGCCGTCCTCGTCGATCGAGCCGATGTCGCCGGTGTGCAGCCAGCCGTCTTCGTCGATCAGGGCGGCGCTCTCGTCGGGCCGGTTCAGGTAGCCGCCGGTGTTGAGCGGACTGCGGGTGAGGATCTCGCCGTCCTCGGCGATGCGGATCTCGACGCCCGGCTCGGCCCTGCCGACGGTGCCGAGCTTGTAGTCGGCCGGGCTGTTGCCGGTGAAGGCGCCGGTCGTCTCCGTCATGCCGTACACGTCGATGACCTTCAGCCCGAGTCCGGCGAAGAAGCGCTGCACCTCGCCGGGCAGTGGCGCGGCGCCGGTCGCGGTCCACTGGGCCTGGTCGAAGCCGATCATCGCGCGGACCACCGACAGCAGCGCCTTGTCGGCCTGGTCGTAGGCGGCCTGGATCTCCGGGGTGATCGTGCCGCCGTGCTGGCCCGCCTCGACGTAGGCGACGCCGGCCGCCATGGCCTGCCGTACCTGCTGCTGCTGTTGTTCGGGCTGGGTGGCGAGGACGGCCTGCAGGCGCGCCATCATCTTCTCCCACACGCGCGGCACGCCGAAGAACATCATCGGCCGGACCTGCCCCAGCGTGGCGCCGAGGTTGGCCAGGTCGGTGCAGAAGTAGACGTGCGAGACCTTCATCAGCGGCAGGTAGAGGCTGAGGACGCGCTCGGCGATGTGCGCATAAGTCAGGTAGCTGATCTGCGTGCCCTGGACGGGCAGCGTGGTGAGGCGGTCGGTGGAGGCCACCTCGTAGAAGACGTTGCGGTGGGTGAGCGGCACCCCCTTGGGCATGCCGGTGGTGCCCGAGGTGTAGAGGACGGTGACGGTGTCGTCGGCGCCGACGGCCTGCCAGCGGGCGTCCACGGCGGCGCGGTCGGCGGCCAGCGCGCGCTCGCCCAGCGCCAGGAAGTCCGCCCACGGCAGGAAACGGTCGTCGCCTTCGGGCGCGCCGTCCAGCACGATGATCCGCCGCAGCTCCGTGAGCTGGTCCAGCACCGGCATCCAGCGGTCCACGTCGGCGGGGCCGCCCAGCACGACGTAGCGGGCGCCGACGTCGGCGGCCACGAAGGCGATCTGCTCGGCGGCGAACGTCGAGTAGATAGTGCAGCCCACGCCGCCGGCGTGCACCGCCCCGAGGTCGGCGAGCACGTGCTCGCCCCGGTTGACCATCATCAGCGCCACGGCCTCGCCGGGCTCCAGCCCGAGCTCCGCGAACGCCGCCGCGATCGTCAGCACCCGCTCGCGCGCCTCGGCGTAGGTGAGCGTGCGCCAGCCCTCGCCCTCGGGATCGGAATAGGCGGGGGAGTCGGGATGATCGGCGGCGACCTGCCTCAGCTGCTCGCACACGGTACGGCCGGCGATCTGCGACTCGATCTCGGCCCGTACCTCAAGGACTTCGGCCATGCGCCCGCCTCCCAGTCAGTATTCACTTGCACGAGTGGGATGCATCGCACCACACGCCGGGGGCAGCGGCAAGACCCTGTGGGACAGCTTCATCAGGCCGGTCACGTAGAGTGTTGGATCACATGCACAACGTGTCGTTCGGGGGGCGCGCATGAGCAGCAGCGGCAGGACGTTCTTCGGCCATCCCTGGGGTCTGGCCACGCTCTTCGGCACCGAGATGTGGGAACGTTTCAGCTGGTACGGCCTGCGCGCCATCCTGGCCACCTTCCTGGCCGCCTCCCCGGCGACCGGCGGCCTCGGCCTGACCGAGGAGACCGCCCAAGCCGTCGTCGGCGTCTACGGCGCGCTCATCTACCTCGTCGCATTGCCCGGCGGCTGGGTCGCCGACCGCATCCTGGGCGCCCGCAGGTCGGTGTTCTGGGGCGGCTTCATCATCATGCTGGGCCACATCAGCATGGCCATCCCGGTCCAGGGCCCCGTCTTCATCGCGGTCGGCCTGCTGCTCATCATCACCGGCACCGGCCTGCTCAAGCCCAACATCTCGGTGATGGTCGGCAAGCTCTACCCCGAGGGCGACGACGGCCGCCGCGACTCCGGCTTCTCGCTGTTCTACCTGGGCATCAACCTCGGCGCCTTCTTCGCCCCGCTGGTCGTGGGCTGGCTGGCCGCCGACGACCGCTGGCACCTGGGCTTCGGCGCGGCGGCGGTCGGCATGGCGCTCGGCCTGGTGCAATACACCATCGGCCGCAAGCAGCTGCGCGGCGTCGGCGACCGGCCCGGCGAGCCGCTGACCCCGGCCGAGCGCACCAAGGTCCTGCGGCTGACGCTGGTCAGCGTCGTCGTCGTGCTGGCCGTCCTGGCCGTCTGGATCGCCAGCGGCACCTTCGACCTCGACCGCTTCACGCTGGTCGTGACCGTCGTCATCCTGGCCGTGCCGATCGTCTACTTCCTCTACGTGCTGCGCGGCCCCCACGAGCTGACCGCCGACGAACGCTCCAAGATGAAGGCCTACATCTGGTTGTTCATCGCCGCGGCCATCTTCTGGATGATCTACGACCTGGCGCCGAGCAAGCTGCTGTTCTTCGCCCAGAACAACACCGACCTCAGCCTGCTGGGCGTGCCAATCCAGGCGGCCACCACGCAGTCGTTCAACCCGCTGTTCATCATGATCTTCGTACCGGTGTTCGCGGCGCTCTGGCTCAAGCTCGGCAACCGGGTCAGCACGCCGCAGAAGTTCGCGTTCGCGCTGATCATGGTCGGCCTGAGCTTCGTCGTCATGGCGCTGGCCGCCAAACTCGCCGAGAGCGGCAAGGTCAGCGTGTGGTGGCTGGTGCTCGTCTACCTCATCCAGGTTTTCGGCGAGCTGGCGCTGAGCCCGGTCGGGCTTTCGGTCACGACCAAGCTCGCGCCCGCGGCCTTCAAGGGCCAGATGCTCGGCGTGTGGTTCATCGCCGTCTCGGTCGGCGACGCCGTGGGCGGCCAGACCGGCAGGCTGAGCAGCGTCATGTCCGACACCACGTACTACCTGGTCCTCGCCGCGATGGCGATCGTCGCGGGGGTGGCGCTGTTCATGTTCGTGCGCAAGCTGAGGGAGATGATGGCCGAGCACGACACGCCGACGATGCCCCCGATCCGGTAAAACTTCCACCGTGTCCGAAATTCTCGACCTGGCCGGAATCTTTGTCTTCGCCCTCACCGGGGCGCTCATGGGCGTGCGCAAACGGCTGGACGTGGTCGGGATGGCGGTGCTCGCCTCGATGACCGCGCTGGGCGGAGGCATCGTCCGCGACCTCATCCTCAACGTACGGCCCGCCGCCTTCCAGAGCCTCGGCTACGTCCTGGTGCCGCTCGTCGCCACGGTCATCGTCGCCTTCTGGCATCCGCACGTGGCCAGGGTGATGCCCGCCATCATGATCCTCGACGCGGCGGGCCTCGGGCTGTTCTGCGCGGTCGGCACCGAGAAGGCCCTCGAATACGGCCTGAACCCCCTGCACGCGACCCTGCTCGGCGTGACCACGGCGGTCGGCGGCGGCATGCTGCGCGACCTGCTGGCCGGCGAGATCCCGACCTTGTTGTACGACCGCCAGCTCTACGCCGTGCCCGCGATGGTCGGCTCCGCCGTGATGGCCGCCCTCTACGTCTACGACCTGCACGGCTGGCCCGCGACGCTGGCGGCAGCCGTGATCGCCTTCGTCCTGCGCATCGCCGCCATGAGGTACGGCTGGCGCGCACCCCTGGCCCGCGGCGTCCGCCCCGACGGCTAACCCTTCTCGGCCCCCTGGTTCTGGTCGCGGACGAAGTGGCGCTGGAAGACGACGAAGATGACGGCGACCGGGATCGTCGCCAGCAGCGCGGCGGCGAGCTTGAGCGGGAACTGGGTGCCGACGCCGAGCGAGCCGCTGACCAGGTCGGCCAGCCCGCGCGGCAGCGTGAACAGCGACGGGTTCTGCACGGCGACCAGCGTGTGCGGGAACTCGTTCCACGCGCTCTGGAACGACAGGATCGTCAGCGTGATCAGCGCGGGCCGCGACATCGGCAGGACCACGGACCAGAAGACGCGGAAGGTCCCCGCGCCGTCCATGCGGGCCGCCTCCTCGACGCTGCGCGGCACGGATTCGAAGAATTGCTTCATCACGAACACCCCGGCGGCGTCGGCGATGATCGGCAGGATCAGGGCGAGGTAGGAGTCGTACATCCCCAGCTGGTTCAAGACCAGAAATTTCGGGATAAACAGCACGACGCCCGGCACCGCCATCACCGCGATGATCGCCGCGAACAGCCCGCGCCGCCCCCGGAACCGCAGCCTCGCCAGCGCGTACCCGGCCATCGAGTCCAGCAGCACCCGCCCCAGCGTGAGCACCACGGTGACCAGCAGCGAGTTCGCCAGCCAGACCGGCATGCCCGTGCCGAAGAACACCCGCTCGAACGCCGACAGCGTGGCCGGGTCGGGGATGGGCGAGAGCGGGTGCGCGGTGGCGTCGGGACCGGTCTTGAACGAGTTGGCGATCTGGATGACGAACGGGTAGACGAAGGCGATCGAGAAGACGATCAGGATGACGCGCCTCATGCCTTGCGCTCCCTCATGATCCAGCGCTGGAGCAGCGTCAGGAGGACGATGATCAGGAAGAGCACGAACGAGATCGCCGTGCCCGCGCCGTAGTCGAAGTCGCGGAAGGCCGTCCGGTACGACAGGAACGCGGGCGTCAGCGTGGTCTTGGCGGGATCGCCCTGGCTCATCACGTAGATCTGGTCGAACACCTGCCAGGTGCCGATCAGCCCGAGCGTCAGCACGAGGAACATCGTCGGCTTCAGCAGCGGCAGCGTCACCTTGCGGAAGCGCTGCGCGCGCGAGGCCCCGTCGATCATGGCCGCCTCGTCGAGCGTGCGCGGGATGTTCTGCAGCGCCGCGAGGAACATGAGCATGAACGTGCCCGACGTCGTCCACACCACCAGCGCGATGATCGCGCACATCGCCACGCTCGGCCCCGACAGCCACTCCCACCAGCTCAGGCCCAGCATGCCGTGCCCGGTGAGCGCGGCCGGCGGGTCGCCGATGAGCAGGTGGATAACCCCGCGCGGGTCGGTGAACCACTGCGGCCCGTCCGCCCCCAGGAACGCCAGGACCTGGTTGACCGCCCCGGAGTTGCTGAAGATGAACAGGAACACCACGCTGATCGCCACCGAGCTGGTCACCGAGGGGAAGTAGAACGCGGTGCGGAAGAACGTCTTGCGCTTGTTCACCGCCAGCGCGAGGCCCAGCGCCAGCGCCGTCTGCAGCGGCACGACCACGGCGACGTAGTAGATGTTGTTGCGGATGCTGGTCATGAAGTTCTCGCGGGCCAGGCCGTCCTCGGTGAACAGCCGCGCGTAGTTCTCCCCGCCCACGTACGGCACGCCCGCCCGGAACGGGCTGCCCTGCCCGTTCCACCCGGTCAGGCTCACCCAGAGCGCCATGAGGATCGGCAGCAGCATGAACAGCCCGAGGATCGCCACCACCGGCGCCACGAACAGCCACCCCGCGAGATTCTCCCTGGTACGGCTGCGCATGACGTCAGCCGAGCGCGCTTTCGGTGTTCTTCTGGAGCCTGGCCAGGATCGCCTTGGGATCCTGGGTGGCGAGCTGCTGCAGCGAGGTGTCGTAGTCCTGCAGGACGCTGTCCATCTTGGGCACGGTCACCGGCCCCTGCGCGTACTCGGCGCCGTTGACGAACGCGCCGTCGCCGGGGAACTCCTTGAGGTAGGCGTCCTTGGCCGACTGCCGTGAGGGCATGACGCCGAAGGCCTTGGCGAAGACCATCTGCTGCTCGGCCTTGGTCATCGCCTCCACGAACGAGATCGCCGCCGCCTTGTTCTTCGACTTGGCGGCGATGCCCCAGCAGTTGGTGAACGACAGCGTGCCCTTGCCCTTGGGCCCGGCGGGCAGCTCGTGCGCCGAGTAGGCGACGCCGGGGTAGTCGGCCCGCATCGCGCCCTTGATCCAGTTGCCCTCGATCGTCATCGCGGCCCTGCCCTTGCCGAACGCCTCGCCGCCCCACTCGGCGTCGAGCGCCTTGGCGAACTGGGCCCGCTTGTCCGCCATCAGGCCCTTGACGTACTCCAGCGCGGCCAGGTTCTCCGGGGTGTCGCCGGTGGCCTGCTTGCCGTCCTTGCTGGTGATCCACCCGCCGGACTGCACCATGAAGACGCCGAGCCGGTCGCGGGTGTCGCTGAACGTCAGCGGCGCCACGCCCTTGATCTTCTTGGTGACGGCGGTGAGCTCTTCCCAGGTGGTGGGGATGTCATCGGCGGTGAGCCCGTTCTTCTTCCACAGCTCGTCGTTGACGACCAGGGCGAGCGTGGAGAAGTCCTTGGGCGC
Organism: Nonomuraea endophytica; assembly: GCF_014203235.1. Lineage (GTDB taxonomy): Bacteria > Actinomycetota > Actinomycetes > Streptosporangiales > Streptosporangiaceae > Nonomuraea > Nonomuraea endophytica. The sequence goes on from NZ_JACHIN010000022.1 coordinate 129,557, forward strand.
GCAGTAGAACCTGCCGTCGTAGGTGAAGGTCTCGCGCAGGCTCGGGTAGAAGTCCTGGGCGTCGGAGATCTTGTCGCCGTAGGGCTCCAGGGCGCCCACGCCGGCGTAGTCGCCGAAGCGGGCGGCGTCGACGTAGAAGACGTCCGGCGGATTGCTGCCCGCGAACGCCTGGCCGAGCTGCTGGTGGATGTCCTGCGCCGGGGTGACGGCGGCGGTGTTGCCGCTGGCCTTGGCCCAGGACTCGGCCGCCTGCTTGACCGCGTTCGTCTCGGCGTCGCCGGAGGAGGCCATGAGGACCTGGAGCGCGGCCGGGCCGCTGCTCTGCTGCGCGGGCGCCGCCTGCTGGTCGTCGAAGCCACTGCCGCAGGCCGTGGCCGACAGGAGTACGGCTGCCGCCGCGGGGATCGCGAGGCGTTTCATGAGCGGGGTTCCTTTCGGATGACCAGGGAGGGGGTGAGCAGCACGTGCGCCGCGGCCGGCCGGCCGGACAGGCGGCCGGTGAGCAGGTCGACGCAGTGCGCGGCCGCCTCGGCGAGTGGCTGGCCGAGGCTGGTGAGGCCGACGGCGGCGGCGACCGGGGTGTCGTCGAAGCCGACCACGGCCGGCAGGACCTGAAGGGCGCCGAGCGCCACGGAGTCGCTGACGCAGACCAGGGCGGTCGCGCCGCGCCCGGTCAGCTCCCGCGCCGCCGCCTGGCCCTGGGCGCTGGAGCCGTCGGTCTCCAGCGTGAGGCCGGCGTCGAGCCCTTCGGCGGCCAGCGTCCTGGACCAGCCGGCCTTCCGGTCGTCGCCGACGCCCGAGCCCGCCTCCCAGCCGATGAAGCCGATCCGGCGGTGGCCCTCGCCGAGCAGGTGGCGGGTGGCGGACTCGGTCCCGGCGGCGCCGTCCACGTCCACCCAGGGGTGGCCGGCCGCCGGCGCGCCCCACGGCCGGCCGAAGGTGACGAACGGCAGGTCGCGCTCGGCCAGCCAGGAGGCACGCGGGTCGCCGTGGTGGGTGCTGGTCAGCACGAACCCGTCGGGCTCGAACTCGCCCAGCAGCTGATCGATCGTGGCGATCTCGGCGCGGTCGTCGCCGGCGGCGTAGAGCAGCACGCGGTAGCCGGATCTGGCCGCCGACTCGGTGAGGCCGTGCAGGAAACGGTCGAAGACGTTCATGCCATCCTGCGTCGTCTCGATCCGCACGGCCAGCAGCCGCGAGCGTCCGGTCCGCATCTGCCGGGCCGCCGCGCTCACCCGGTAGCCGAGGGTCTCCACGGCGGCGAGCACCCGCTGCCGTGTCCCCTCCTTGACCACTTCGGGGGAGTTGAGCACGTTCGACACCGTCTGGCGGGACACGTTGGCATGACGGGCCACGTCGGCGATCGTCACCTTTTCCGCCATTTACGACCTTTCTAAGGGTTTGATCGATCTAAAAGCTGTGTGACAGGATTAGATCGTTCAAGTAAACGGAGTGTCAAGGGGTCATCACCGTGCACGACCACCGCCTGCAACCGCTACTGCACGACCTCGTCAGCACCGTCCTGGCCCCGACGAGCGCGCTCAGCGGGGCGGACGGCCAGATCCGGCCCGCCGGAGTGCAGGGGCTCTTCCACGCCGACGCCCGCGTGCTCTCGCGGGTCACGCTGGAGATCGACGGGCGCGAACCGGAGCCGATCGGCCACGCCGTACCGGCCTCCGGGCTCGCCCGCTTCGTCTCCCTGGCCCGATGGCTGGGCGACCGCGAAGCCGACCCCACCGTGCGGGTCGAGCGCGTGCGCCGGGTCACGCCGGGCGCGATGGCCGAGGAGATCACGATCGCCTCCACGGCGTCCGTCCCCTTCACCTGTACGGTCACCGTCACCTTGGCCAGCGACTTCGCTCCCATCGAGGTGGTGAAGTCGGGCGGCGGCGCCGTACCCCTGAAACCCGAGACCAACGGCGGCGAACTGCTCTGGCGCGCCGGCGACGCCCACGTCACCGTCACCTCTGCGGACGGCGAGCGGACCGAGGCGGGACCGCGGTGGGAGGTGACGCTCGCGCCCGGCGAGCGGCGCACGCTGCGGTGGAACGCCGCCGTCACCGACCCGCGAGCGGTCGTGGCCGCCCCGGCGGGCCCGCGCGAGTGGAGCAGGCCGGAGATCGAGGCCGACGACGCCCGGCTGGTACGGCTGGCCCGCCAGTCGCTCGACGACCTGGAGTCGCTGCGGCTCACCGTGACCGGGGCGCCCGGCGAGACGTTCCTGGGCGCGGGCGTGCCGTGGTTCCTGACGCTGTTCGGCAGGGACAGCATCTGGGCCGCGCGCATGATGCTGCCCCTGGGCACCTCCCTGGCGGCGGGCACGCTGCGCGTCCTGGCCCGCCTCCAGGGAGCCAAGACCGACCCCGCCACCGGCGAGGCGCCCGGCAAGATCATGCACGAGCTGCGCAGGCACGCGTTCGTCCTCGACAGCGGACTGCGCCTGCCGCCCACCTACTACGGCACCATCGACGCCACCCCGCTCTGGATCGCCCTGCTGCACGACGCCTGGCGCTGGGGCCTGCCGGAGGCCGAGGTGGCCGACCTGCTGCCCGCCCTGGAGGCCGCGCTCGGCTGGCTGGCCGACGACGGTGACGCCGACGGCGACGGGTTCCTGGAGTACCTGGACAGCGGTGGCCGCGGCCTGGCCAACCAGGGATGGAAGGACTCCGGCGACGCCGTCCGCTTCCGCGACGGCGCGCGGGCCGAGCCGCCGATCGCCCTCGCCGAGGTCCAGGGGTACGCGCACGAGGCGGCCCTGGCCGGGGCGGCGCTGCTGGAGGCGTTCGGACGGCCCGGCGCCGAGCGGTGGCGGGACTACGCCGGGCGGCTGGCCGGGCGGTTCCGCGAGCGGTTCTGGGTGGAGGGCGGCTATCCTGCGCTCGCCCTCGACCGCGACAAGCGCCCGGTCGACGCGTTGACCAGCAACATCGGGCACCTCCTCGGCACCGGCATCCTGACGCCCGGCGAAGAGCTGCGGATCGCGCGGACGCTTGCCGATCCCGCCATGTCGGGTGGGTTCGGCCTGCGTACGATGTCGGCGGCGGACGGGGGGTTCAGTCCGTTGTCCTACCACTGCGGCTCCATCTGGACGCATGACACCGCTATCGTCATCGCCGGTCTGGCCCGGGGCGGTCATGGGGCGCTCGCCGCGCATCTGGCCGAGGGGCTGCTGGCCGCCGCGGAGACCTTTGACTACCGGCTGCCCGAGTTGCACGCCGGGGACGAGCGCTCGCTGATGGGGCGGGCGGTGCCGTACCCGGCCGCCTGCCGCCCGCAGGCCTGGTCGGCGGCGTCCGCCCTGGCGATCGTCCATGCCGCGGTCGGGCTTTATCCGGATGTGCCGGGTGGGCGGGTGCTGGTCCGGCCGGGGGCGCCGTTGGGGGCGCTGGCCGTACGGGGGCTCCGGGTGGCCGGGGCCCCTGTGGACGTGACCGTCGACCGCTCGGGCACGGCCCAGGTCACGGGCCTGCCCTCGGGGCTGCGGGTGGAGGGGCCCTAGTTGGCGCTTTGGCTCTCCTGGTGGTGCTTTAGTCCTCCTTGCGCGATCCTCCTGGCGGTGCCTTAGCCCTGCTGGCGGAAGATGATCGCGGTGCCCAGCGCGGCCTCGGCGGGCACGAAGATCTCGCCGGATCCGGTCTTGCCGATGGGGACGCCGTTGCCGCTCAGGAACCGCTCGGTGGCGGCGAGGTCGCGTACCGACACCGCGTAGGCGACGAACGCCGGGAGAGCCGGTGGGCGCTCGCCGGGCAGCAGCCCGGGGAGCGCCGAAGCGGGCACGATCCTGACACCCGCCCAGCCGTCGTAACGACGCCGCACCGAGCCCACCTCCTGGTCCGCTTCCTGGCCGCCTTCCCGGTCGCCTCCCGGGTCCGCTCCCTGATCGCCTTCCTGGTCGCCTTCCAAGTCTGCTCCCTGGGCGCCGCCCTGGCCGCCTCCCTGGCTGGCTGCCTGGTCGGCTTCACGGTCGCCTTCTTGGTCGGCTTCTTGGTCGGTTTCTTCGTCGGGGACGCACAGGACGCACTCCACCAGCCCGATCGCGCCGTTGGCATGCTCGACGGGCAGGGCGGCGGAGTCAGGGGTGTTCTCGGCGAACCCGATCCTGCCCTCCGGCAGCGGCCCGGAGATCTCCAGGTAGCGGGCGGGCTCCATCGCGGTGCCCGTGGCGGTCTCGACCGGGCGCTGGATGGCGTGCACCCCACCGTGCCCGACACCGTCGGCGGTCAGCCGCGCGGCGACCGCGTCCAGGTCGGAGGTGTCGGCGATCACGATGTGCAACCCCTCGAACCGCTCCAGGAAACCGGCGATGGCCGCGGACGTGGCGCGGATGGCCGCCACCAGGGCGGGCAGCCTGTCCTCCGGCACCCGCAGCGGGATCGGCCGCGCCTCACCGGGCACGCCGTCGAGCACCGCCACCAGCTCCACGAACCCGTCGCCGAGGTAGACGTGCGCGTTCGCCACCCCGAACGGCTGCTCGACACCGGGCAGCACGGGATAGGCGGGCGGCGCCACCGTGAACCCGAGCCGCCGGTAAAGCCGCGCCGCCCCCTCCATGTCGCCGACGACATGCCCCACGTGATGCAGACCCACGGCACACCTCCTTTAGGAGCCAACTCCTAAATGAGAGTACACCGTCTATTTGTAGAGAGCATTCATCTTGTCGTACGGCAGGCCGTCCCCGGTGGCGTCGTACCCGCCCTTCTCCAGCAGTTCCGTGGCCGCCCTCGCGGCCAGCGCGTACGCGGCCTGCGCGATCGCCGAGCCCAGGCTCACCCGCACCACCCCGGCCGAGGCGAACTCCGGCACCCCCGGCGCCCCCGCCCACGCCATCACCGCGACCGGCAGCGGCCCGGCCGACAGCTCGGCGAGCGCCGCCAGATCGACCAGCCCGGGGACGAACAGGCTGTCGGCCCCGGCCGCCGCATAGGCCTCCGCGCGCCGCTTCACCTCGTCGAGCTGCCCGCTGCCCGCGAGATAGACGTCCGTCCGCGCGTTGATCCACACCGGCACGCCCAGCCGGTCGGCGGCGGCACGGGCGGCGGCCAGCCGTCCGGCCTGCTCGGCGGGGTCGAGCATCCCGCTGGCCAGGCGGTCCTCGATGTTCACCCCGACCGCCCCGGCCTGCACGACGGCGGTCACGGTCGCCTCGACCGAGTCGTACCCGGCCTCGATGTCGGCCGACACCGGCACCTCGACCGCCGCCACGATCCGCTCGACCACCGCGGCCACCCGGTCGGCGCCCAGGTCCGCGCCGTCGGCGAACCCGAGCGACCAGGCCACCCCGGCGCTCGTCGTCGCGATGGCCCGGGCCCCCGCCGCGGCGATCGCCACGGCCGAGCCCACGTCCCAGGCGTTGGGCAGCAGCAGCGGATCGCCCGGACGGTGCAGGGCGGCGAAGATCTCAGCCTTGGAACTCGTCATGAGGCCGACAGTACGCGGGAGGCGTGGCCGCTCACCGGCCGGATTCGGACATCATCCCCCGGGGGATGGCCGAATATGACCGGAGAGGCCGGCCGCGCGTGCCGTACACCATGAGGCATGGACCAGCTCGACCTCTTCGCGCAGCAGGCGCCGAGCCTCGACCGCGCGTTCGCGACCGCCCGCCGCGTCCGGCTGGACGAGACCTCCTGGGTGGAGCACGTGCCCGCCTGGCTGACCGGCAGCGACCAGTTGCTGCGGGCGCTCATCGCGGGCGCGGCGTGGGAGCAGCGGCTGCGGCGCATCGCCGACCGCATGATGGTGGAGCCCCGGCTGACCGCCGAGTACCCCGACCTCGCCGACGCCCCCCACGAGCTCCTGCGTACGGCCGCCGCCGTCCTGTCGGCCCATTACGGCGTGCCGTACGACGGCCTGTGGATCAACTTCTACCGCGACCACCACGACAGCACCGGCTGGCACGGCGACTGGGCCACGTGCCGGCGCGAACTCTGCGTGGTCCCGGTCCTGAGCCTGGGCGCGACCAGGCGCTTCCTCCTGAAGCCGCGCACCGGAGGACGCAGCGTCGCGCTGACCCCCGCCGCCGGCGACCTGATCGTGATGGGCGGCCGCTGCCAGCGCGACTGGCGGCACAGCGTCCCCAAGCAGACCACCCCGTCCGGCCCCCGCGTCAGCGTGAACTTCTCCAGCCGCCTCCAGTTTCAGCGCTCCTAGGAGGCGTTAAATGGGTTGCCCGGGGTGGTGTCCTTCTGGCGTCATTGATCACGTTCGGGATGTGCCCGGGAGGAGGCGATACGAGATGACGTACAACGAGGTGACCGGCACCCGTCGGCCGATCAGGATGTGGGCGGAGCCCGAGTCCGTCGACCCGCAGGCCATGCAGCAGCTGCGCAACGTGGCGAACCTGGAGTGGGTCCACGGTGTCGCCGTCATGCCGGACGTGCACCACGGCAAGGGCGCGACGGTGGGCTCGGTCGTCGCGATGAAGGACGCCGTCTCCCCGGCCGCGGTCGGGGTGGACATCGGCTGCGGGATGACCGCGGTCAAGACGTCCTACAAGAGCTCGCAGCTGCCCGACAACCTGGCGTACCTGCGCGGGAAGCTGGAGCGGGCGGTGCCCGTCGGCTTCGGCCACCACAAGCTGCCGGTCGACCCGGACAAGGTCCGGGGGCTGAAGACGTCCGGGTGGGAGGCCTTCTGGAAGGGCTTCGACGAGCTCGCGACGCAGGTGCGCGCCCGCAGGGAGCGCGCCGAGGTGCAGATGGGCACGCTCGGCGGCGGCAACCACTTCCTGGAGGTCTGCGCGGACGACGAGCAGTACGTCTGGGTGGTGCTGCACTCCGGCTCGCGCAACATCGGCAAGGAACTGGCCGAGCACCACATCGGCGTCGCCCGCGGCCTGTCGCACAACCAGGGCCTGGTCGACCGCGACCTGGCGGTCTTCCTCGGCAGCACGCCGGAGATGGACGCCTACCGCCGTGACCTGTTCTGGGCCCAGGACTACGCCCGCCGCAACCGCGCGGTCATGATGGGCCTGGTCTGCGACGTCCTCTCCCGCCACCTGCCGGACATCACCTACGACCAGCCCATCTCCTGCCACCACAACTACGTGGCCGAGGAGAGGTACGACGGGGTGGACGTGCTGGTCACCCGCAAGGGCGCGATCCGGGCGGGCAGCGGAGACCTGGGCATCATCCCCGGTTCGATGGCCACGGGCACCTACATCGTGAAGGGGCTCGGGAACGCGGCGGCGTTCAACTCGGCCTCGCACGGCGCGGGGCGCAAGATGAGCCGGACCAAGGCGAAGAAGACCTTCACCGTGAAGGACCTTCAGGAGCAGACGTTCGGGGTGGAGTGCCGCAAGGACGCGGGCATCGTGGACGAGATCCCGGGGGCCTACAAGGACCTGGAGGCGGTCATGGCGGCCCAGACCGACCTGGTGCAGGTGGTCGCGCACCTGCGTCAGCTCATCTGCGTCAAGGGGTGACGATCCGAAATTCTCTGACTAAAGTCAGAGAATGGATGGGATGCTCGTCGAGCGCGTGCGGCGCTTCAACCGCACCGTCACCCAGCGCGTCGGCGCCCTGGAGGACGCCTTCCTCACCAGAGGGCGTCCGCTCGGGCAGGCCAGGGTGCTGTGGGAGATCGGGGCGGCGGGCAGTGAGGTACGCCTGCTGCGCGCCCGCCTCGACCTCGACTCCGGATACCTGAGCCGGATCCTGCGCGCCCTGGAGAGCGACGGGCTGGTGGTCGTCGAGAGCGACGCGGGCGACGCGCGGGTACGCCGGGCCCGGCTCACCGAGCGGGGGCGAGCCGAGCGGGCCGAGCTCGACCGGCGCTCCGACGAGCAGGCCGAGTCGATCCTGCGGCCGCTCGACCACGGCCAGCGCACGCGGCTCGTCGCCGCCATGACCGAGGTCGAACGGCTGCTGATCGCCTCCATGGTCGAGGTGGCCGTGACCGACCCGCGCCACCCCGACGCCCGCCACAGCCTGGGCGAGTACTTCGCCGAACTGGGCAGGCGCTTCCCCGAGGGGTTCGATCCCGCCCGCGGGATCGCGGCGGGGGAGCGGGAGCTCACGCTGCCCAGGGGGCTGATCCTGGTGGCCACGCTCCACGCCGATCCGGTCGGCTGCGGGGCGCTGAAGTTCCATGGCGACAGCGCGCACCTCAAGCGGATGTGGGTGGCGCCGGCCGTACGCGGGCTGGGGCTGGGACGGAGGCTGCTGGCCGAGCTGGAGGCGCGCGCGGCCGAGCACGGCGCGGCGACGGTCCGGCTGGAGACGCACGCCGCCCTCGCCGAGGCCAAGCGGCTCTACCAGACGGCCGGATACACCGAGGTGAGCCGCTTCAACGAGGAGCCCTATGCCCACCATTGGTTTGAGAAGACCCTGAACGCCGATGCGCCGGCGGACGTGCCGTAGGGTGTGCCACATGACCCCGATGCTCAACGACTCCTACGGGAGGGTGGCTACCGACCTTCGGGTGTCCCTGACGGACAAGTGCAACCTGCGCTGCACGTACTGCATGCCGCCCGAAGGCCTCGACTGGCTGCCCAACGCCCAGTTGCTGACCGCCGACGAGATCGTCAGGCTCGTCACCATCGGGGTCGAACGCCTCGGCATCACCGAGGTCCGCTACACCGGCGGCGAGCCGCTGCTGCGCCGCGAACTGCCCGACATCGTCGCCCGCACCACCCGGCTGCGCCCGCGCCCGCAGGTCTCGCTGACCACCAACGGCATCGGGCTCGCCCGCATGGCCCCGGCCCTCGCCGAGGCGGGGCTCGACCGGGTGAACGTCTCGCTGGACACGCTGGAGCCCGAGACGTTCAAGCGCCTGGCGCACCGCGACCGCCTCGACGACGTCCTGGCCGGTCTGGCCGCCGCTAACGACGCCGGGCTGCGGCCGGTGAAGGTCAACGCCGTGCTCATGCGCGGCGTCAACGACCACGAGGCGCCCGCGCTGCTGCGCCACTGCCTGGAGCGCGGCTACGAACTGCGCTTCATCGAGCAGATGCCGCTGGACGCCCAGCACGGCTGGACCCGCGACAACATGATCACCGCCGACGAGATCCTCGCGATGCTGGCGCCGGCCTTCGACCTGACCCCCGACGACCGCGAGGAGCGCGGCAGCGCGCCGGCCGAGAGGTTCCTGGTCGACGGCGGGCCCGCGCGGGTGGGCGTGATCGGGTCGGTGACGCGGCCGTTCTGCGGCGCGTGCGACCGGGTGCGGCTGACGGCCGACGGGCAGGTGCGCAACTGCCTGTTCGCGCGGGAGGAATCCGACCTGAAGACGGCGATGCGCGCCGGCGCCTCGGACGACGACCTCGCCGCCCGCTGGCTCGCCGCCGTCGCCGCCAAACGCCCCGGCCACGGCATCGACGACCCGGCCTTCCTCCAGCCCGCCCGTCCCATGTCCGCCATCGGCGGCTGATCTTTCGGGCTTTCTTTCCGGGCTTTCCATCCGTTACGGCAAGCCGCCCTACCCCCGCCCGCCGTCGTGGGCTCGCGGCTCGACCGATGGCCGGCAGTCTGACGTGGTCGCGCGCCGTCACAGCGCAAGCAGACCACCTGGGCAGGCCCTCCCGGGGCGGACCCGCGGCGGTTGGTGGTGATCTCGGCGGTTACCTTGGCTGGGTGGTGTATGACGCGGTGGTTCTCGCCGGAGGTGCTGCCCGGCGGCTGGGCGGCGTGGACAAGCCCGGCCTCAGCGTGGGCGGGCGCTCGCTCCTGGAGATCGTGGCCGCCGCCGTACCCGATGCCGGGCGGTTGATCGTCGTGGGCCCGGAGCGTCGCGCTCCCCGTGCCCTCTACGTCCTTGAGGAGCCGCGTGGCGGGGGGCCGGTGCCGGCGCTGCGCGTGGGCCTGGCCGAGGTTCGCGCGCCCTGGGTGGCGCTTCTGGCGGGCGACATGCCCCTTCTGCGCCCCGCCCACGTCGCCGCCCTCCATCACGCGGCCTCCGGGGCCGGGGCGGTTCTCGTGGATGACGGGGGGCGGGAGCAGTGGCTGGCCGGGGTGTGGCGAGCCGATGTGCTGCGGGAGGCGCTCCGCGGCTATGAGGGGCGGTCTTTGCGTGGGCTGCTGGGGCCGCTGGAGCCGGTGCGGGTGGCGTTGCCCGGCCGGCCCTGGTTCGACTGCGACACTATGGACGATCTGGAGGAGGCTCACATGAACGTGCTCAGCGAGTGGACGGCCCTGGTCTGCGAGGAACTCGGCATCGATCCGGCCAGGGTGGACCGGGACCTGATCCTGGACCTCACCAAGGAGGTGGCGCACGGGGTGGCCAGACCGGCCGCGCCGCTCACCGCCTACCTGCTCGGACTGGCCCAGGGAGCGGGCACCGCGCCGGAGGACGCCGTGGCCCGGCTGACCGCGCTGGCCGGCAGCTGGACCGAGGCGAGCAGGGAGAACCTGACCGGCGAGTGACACTCCTGCGAACTCCCCGTGTCAACCCGTGACCGAACCTGAAGGTTTCCTGTGAATTTCGCGCACCGATGAGGTGTAAACGATTTCGGGAAAGCAGACCTACCCGCTGAGCGGGGGTAATGAGGTCTTCTCAGAAAAGGGCGAAGCCGGGTGGTTACGGGGGCAAACCACCCGGCTTCGCTTCATCGGCGTTCCGACGGGGGCCCGGAACGCCGGCACCAGCACTCCGACGGGGGACCGGAGCGCTTGGCTAAAGCGTACACCTACAACCCGTGGGATGCGTCAAGACTTAGTCACGACCCGATCTCGCGTCGGTGCAGGGGTATCTCGCTTTGGTTAGCCTCCGGTGTGTGAAAGGTAGGAGGCGGGGAGTCCTTCGACCTCTCATTGGCCCCGATTACGGCTATGTACGGCAAAAAGACCGCGCCGGCGATGAAGAGCAGCCGGTAGGGCCAGGGCACGGGCACCACGACGGCCAGGATGAGGCAGAGCGTGCGAATGCCCATCTTGATGAAGTAGCTGATCTCGCGCTTGCGCACGTCGTCGGAGAGCGACGGCTGCGCGTCCGTCACCTGGTGGACCTGCTTGCGCGTACGCCACCCCCTCATGCCTCCCACGGTAGACCTCGGAGGTGAAGGACGCGATGGGGCGCCGGTGCCGGAACGAGGGTCATGCGATCATGGCTTTCGAGTAAGAGGAGGCGGAGATGACGGATCGAACGTATCGGGTGACCGAGATAGTCGGAACTTCGGGGGAGAGTGTCGACCAGGCCATCCGCAACGGCATCAGGCGGGCCGCGCAGACCCTGCGCCACCTGGACTGGTTCGAGGTGACGGAGGTCCGGGGTCACATCGACCAGGGCGAGGTCGCGCACTTCCAGGTGGGGATGAAGGTCGGCTTCCGCCTGGAAGACGGCTGACCATCGCGGTAATGGGTGATGTTCCCGGCGGTGCGTCGGAGACTCCGGAGCGAAGGGGGGCGCGATGCACCGCCGTGCCGTGGCGCCGGTCCGCGTGCCGGGGACCCTTCCGGTGGGGGGCCGCGCCGTACGGGAGGAAAGCGCCGTGCGCGGGGACGGACCCGTGAGCGGCGCGCCTGAGGCGAGGCCGCCGTTACGGCAGAGCGCCGACGAGATCGCCCGCACGGTCGCCAGCCTGCGCCAGGTGGACGACCTGCCGTTGTACGAGATGACCTACCGGGGCTCCTACGACCCCGAAGCCACGCTCACCGACGAGGAACTGGCCAGGAAGGACTCCGGCTGGGCCCGCTCGCCGACCGGCGGCGGCCGGCGCGCGCGGCGCTGACGCCCTTCGACGGCGTCAACGAGAAGGGCCTGGCCACGGTGCCCACCGCCGGCCTGCCCGGGGGGAGCGCACGCGTCGTCACCGCGAAACGGTGGCGACGCGTGCTCGCCTTCACGCTCAGCTCGCCTGGCTGACCGTCGACATGTTGAAGTCCGGCACCCGCACCGGCGGCATGACCGCCCGCGTGAAGTAGTCGTTCCACTCGCGCGGCAGCGTCTGCTCGGCGGCGCCCACCTCGCTGATGCGGCCCAGCAGGTCCACCGGGCTCTCGTTGAAGCGGAAGTTGTTCACCTCGCCGACGACCTCGCCGTTCTCGACCAGGTAGACGCCGTCGCGGGTCAGGCCGGTGACCAGGAGCGTCTGCGGGTCCACCGTGCGGATGTACCACAGGCAGGTCAGCAGCAGGCCGCGCTCGGTCGAGGCGATCATCTCGGTCAGCGACCTGCCGCCGTCACCGCGCATGATCAGGTTGTCGATGTCGGGCGTGACGGCCAGGCCGCTCAGCTCCGCCGAGTAGCGGGTCTGGCGCAGCGCCGCGAGCGTGCCGCCGGAGATCCACTCGGTCGCCTCCAGCGGCAGCCCGTTGTCGAACACCGAGCTCTCGCGCCCGGCCGAACGGGTCACGACGAACGGCGCGCAGCCGATGCCCGCCGCCGCCGGATCGCTGGCCAGAGTGAGCGGCAGCGGCGCGAGCCGTTCGCCCACCCGGGTGCCGCCGCCGCGCTTGGAGTAGACCGTCCGGCCGTCCAGCGCGTCCCTGGCGCCCGACGACCAGTAGGCGTAGATCATGAGGTCGGCGACCGCGCTCGGGGGCAGCAGCGTCTCGTAGCGGCCCGCGGGCAGGTCGACGCGGTTCTTCGCCCACTCCAGCCGCATGGCCAGGGAGGCGTCGAGCGCGGCGACGTCCACGTCGGCGAAGTCGCGCGTGGCCACGCCCGTCCAGGCCGAGCGCTTGAGGTCGGCCGACTTGGCGTTGAGCTCCAGTCTGCCCGTGGGCTGGTCGTGGCGCAGCCGCAGGCCCGTGGAGGAGCCGAGGAAGGTCGAGGTCAGCGTGTGCTCGGCGAAGCCGTACAGCCTCCTGCCGCCCGCCTCGGCGGCCGAGAACGCCTCGCCCAGCGCGGGCGCGAACTCGCCGAACACCCCGATCTCGGTCGGCACGACCGGATCGGCCCAGTTCGCGCTGGCCGGCACGCCCGACACCAGCGGGCGGGCGTCCTCGGCCGGCTGTGCCTCGCGCGCCGCGGCGTCGGCCGCGGCCACCACATCGGCGAGCTGCTCGGCACGTACGGCCGCGCGCGACACCACGCCCACGCCCTGGCCCGCGATCGAGATCACGGTCAGCTGGGCGGAGCGGGCCACGCCGTTCGTGGTCAGGGTGTTGCCCGCGAAGCGCAGGTTGGCCGTCGAACTGTCGTCCACGACCACCATGCAGTCGTCGGCCGTGGAGAGCTCCAGCGCCCGCTCAACCATCTCCTGGGGAGTCATCACTTGCCACCCTCCTGGACCGTGTTGAGGATGCGGACGCCGCGGAACAGCGCGGACGGGCAGCCGTGGCTGACCGGCGCGACCTGTCCAGGCTGGCCCTTGCCGCAGTTGAAGGCGCCGCCGAGCACGTAGGTCTGGGGGCCGCCGACGGCCTCCATCGAGCGCCAGAAGTCCGTCGTCGTCGCCTGGTAGGCGAAGTCCCGCACCTGTCCGGCGAGGGCGCCGTTCTCGATCCGGTAGGCCCGCTGGCCGGTGAACTGGAAGTTGTAGCGCTGCATGTCGATCGACCAGCTCTTGTCGCCGACGATGTACAGGCCGCGCTCCACCCGCGAGATCAGCTCGTCGGTCGCCGGGCCGTCAGGAGCGGGCTTCAGCGAGACGTTGGCCATGCGCTGGATCGGCATGTGGCCGGGGGAGTCGGCGAAGCCGCAGCCGTTGGAGCGGCCGAAGCCCTTCATCAGCGCCATGCGCCGGTCGAGCTGGTAGCCGACCAGGATGCCGTCGCGCACGATGTCGAAGCTCTGGCCGGCCACGCCCTCGTCGTCGTAGCCGATCGTGGCCAGGCCGTGCTCGACCGTGCGGTCGCCGGTGACGTTCATGATCGGGGAGCCGTAGACGAGCTCGCCGAGCTGGTCGAAGGTGGCGAAGCTCGTTCCGGCGTACGCGGCCTCGTAACCGAGCGCGCGGTCCAGCTCGGTGGCGTGCCCGATCGACTCGTGGATCGTCAGCCACAGGTTGGACGGGTGGACGACCAGGTCGTGGTCGCCCGCCTCGACCGACGGCGCGGCCAGCTTCTCGGCCAGCAGCTCGGGAAGCTGGGCCAGCTCGCCCGCCCAGTCCCAGAACGTGCCCGTCAGGTACTCGTAGCCGCGTCCCACCGGCGGCGCGATCGTCGACATGTCGTCGAAGCCCTGCTCGGACGCCTTCATGGCGTTGAGGCTCGGGTGCAGGCGCACCCGCTGCTGCGTGGTGGAGGTGCCGGAGCTGTCGGCGTAGAACTTCTGCTCCTTCACCTGCAGCAGCCGGGCCGAGACGTGGTCGGCGCCCTTGAGCAGCCCTGCCGACCACTCGGCCAGCAGCGCGACCTTGTCGGCCTGGGGCACCTCGAACGGGTCCACCTCATACGGCGAGACCCAGGTGAGGCCGGAGTAGACCGGTTCGGGAGCCAGCTCGATCGGCTCCCTGTTGATGGGGGCGCTCACCTCGGCCACCCGCACCGCCTGCTCGGCCACCCTGGCCGCGGCCTCGGGGGTCAGGTCGATGCCGGAGGCGAAGCCCCATGTGCCGCCCTTGACCACACGCACCGCGAAGCCGAGGTCGTCGGCGTCGACGGCGCCTTCGAGCCGCGTGTCGTAGAGGCTCAGGGACTCGCCCCTGATGCGTTCGAGGCGGAAGTCCGCGTGCTCGGCACCCAGGTCACGGGCACGTTGCAGGGCGGCGTCCGCGAGCTGCCCAAGTGGCAGCGCGAGGAAATCAGGGTCGATTTGACGCATGTCAACGATCCTAACCCCGTGATCTTGTGCCCCCTGGACAAGCGCATACCAGCGGGTAGCAGATAGCGTCAGGTCCCATGGCACGCTCAGTACTCGTCACCGGCGGCAACCGGGGCATCGGCCTCGCGATCGCCCGCGAACTCGAAGCGGCGGGCGACGCCGTCGCCGTCACCTACCGATCGGGCGAGCCCCCACAGGGATTGTTCGGCGTCCGCTGCGACGTGACCAGCACCGAGGACGTCGAGGCCGCCTTCGCCAAGGTCGAAGCCGAGCAGGGCCCGGTGGAGGTGCTCGTCTCCAACGCGGGCATCACCAAGGACACCCTCCTGGCCATGATGAAGGAGGAGACCTTCACCGACGTCATCGACGCCAACCTGACCGGCGCCTACCGCGTCGCCAAACGGGCCATCCGCCCGATGATGAAGCTCAAGCGCGGCCGCATCATCCTCATCTCCTCGGTCGTGGGCCTGTCCGGCCAGGCGGGCCAGGCCAACTACGCCGCCTCCAAGGCCGGTCTGGTCGGCTTCGGCCGTTCCCTCGCCCGCGAGTACGGCTCGCGCGGCATCACCGTCAACGTCGTCGCCCCCGGCTTCGTCGAGACCGACATGACGGCCGACCTCGACGGCGAGGCCATCGTCAAGAACATCCCCCTGGGCCGCCAGGCCGCGCCCCAGGAGATCGCGCGCGTCGTCCGCTTCCTGGCGAGCGACGACGCCTCCTACATCACCGGGGCCGTGATCCCCGTCGACGGCGGACTCGGAATGGGGCACTGACATGGGCATTCTCGAAGGCAAGCGCATCCTGGTGACGGGCGTGCTGACCGACGCCTCCATCGGCTTCGCCGTGGCGAAGATCGCTCAGGAGGAGGGCGCCCAGGTCGTGCTGACCGGCTTCGGCCGGCTCAGCCTCGTCGAGCGCATCGCCAAGCGGCTCCCGCAGCCCGCGCCCGTGCTGGAGCTCGACGTCCAGAACACCGAGCACCTCGACACCCTGGCCTCCCGCGTCGGCGAGCACGTCGACGGCCTCGACGGCGTCGTCCACTCCATCGGCTTCGCCCCCCAGACCGCCCTCGGCGGCAACTTCCTCAACACCACGTGGGAGGACGTCGCCACCGCCCTGCACATCTCCACCTTCTCCTACAAGTCGCTGGCCGTGGCCTGCCTGCCCCTCATGAAGGAGGGCGGCTCGGTCGTCGGCCTCGACTTCGACGCCTCCAAGGCCTGGCCGGTCTACGACTGGATGGGCGTGGCCAAGGCCGGCCTGGAGTCCGCCAACCGCTACCTCGCCCGCGACCTCGGCAAGCAGGGCATCCGCGTGAACCTGGTCGCCGCCGGCCCGCTGCGCACGATGGCCGCCAAGTCGATCCCGGGTTTCAAGGAGTTCGAGGACAGCTGGCCGGACAAGGCCCCCCTGGGCTGGGACCTGTCCGACACCGCCCCGGCCGCCCGCGCCTGCGTCGCCCTGATGTCCGACTGGTTCCCCGCCACCACCGGCGAAATCCTCCACGTCGACGGCGGAGTCCACGCGATCGGCGCCTGACTTTCCGGGCCTCCGCCGTCATGGCGGGGGCCCCGGGATTGGGTTGCGCTCAACCGGCCAAGAGGGCGTTGTAACGGCGGGGACCACGTGAGCCCTCACGACCAGCGCTCGACGGGCGGCCACCCACGGCGGCGGTGCGGGTGGGGCGGCTGGCCGTAACGGAAAAGGCCAGAAACGCGAGAACGGCCAGAAGCCAAAGATCAAGCCAGCCGGTGGCGGCCTGACGTGGGGGCGGGCTCGAAGGGGATGGTGTGCTCGTCGCGGCGTTTGCGTTGGTGGGCGACGCGGGTGGCGAGGATGGCGGAGGCGAGCAGGGCGGCGGTCAGGGCGGTGCCCAGCGCGTCGGAGGCCGGGGTGCTCGGGCGGACCACCTGGCGGCGGTCCTGCAGCGGGACCGTGAGCTCGTCGGCGTAAGGGTTGGGCCACAGCAGGTCGATGCGCGGCTCCTCGGTGTCCGCGGTCCTGCGCTCCTCGACCGGCACCGCGTTGTCCATCATGTACGGCTCGCTCTGCGGCGGAGTCGGCGCCTGCGTGGGCAGGACCTCGGTCTCCTCGCGGCGGTGGGTGGGTCGGGTGGACGGGGCCGGGCGGGGTTCGCGGCTGGTCTGGGTGGGTGTGGGCGTCAGGACGTCCAGCACGCTCTGGTCGTCGCAGGCCAGCACGGGCAGGCACACGTCGCCCAGCGTCTCGGGCAGCAGTTCGGGGGTCTTGGCCGAGCTGGGACGGGTGCTCGACGGCGCCGGGGCGGGCTTGCCGGTCGGCACCGCCTCGCCGACGGTGCCCAGGACCTCGTCCGTGGTCTCGTTCAGCCCGTTGGTCACCGGCTCGGCGGCCTTGCCCGTTAACCCGTCCACGGTGTCGGTGACGGCGTTCACCACGTCGCACAGGCTGTTGGTCACTCCGGAGAGCAGCCCGCCGCCCTTGGCGCAGTCCTGGACGGCCGCGACGGCCGGCGCCGCTCCCGGGATGGCGGCCAACGCCACGGCGAGTACACCCGTCGTGATTGCGGCCCTGCTCCCCATGCGCCCTCCTACTTCGCCTCGGAGGAAATCTTTATGGACATCACCGCCGAGAGGCAGGTGTTTCTCGGCGAAAGTTGCGATTCGGTATCGACTAGTGATACGCGAGTGGCGCTCTCATTCCTTGTTCAGTCGAGCGACGACACGTCGTCGAGCGCCTCCCTGATCTCCCGCGGCAGGATCACGTCCTCGGCCAGCAGGACGGCTTTGAGCTGCCCGGTCGTGCGCGCGCCGACGATCGCCGAGGCCACTCCGGGCTGGTCGCGCACCCAGGACAGCGCGACGGCCAGCGGCGAGACGCCCAGGCCGTCGGCGGCGGTCATGACCGACTCGACCACACTGCGCGAACGCTCGTCGAGATAGGGCCGGACGAAGTCGGAGAAGTGCGGGGTGGCGGCGCGCGAGTCGGACGGGATGCCGGTGCGGTACTTGCCGGTCAGCACCCCCCTGCCCAGCGGCGACCAGGCCAGCACGCCAGCGCCCACGTGCTCGGCGGCCGGCAGCAGCTCCCGCTCGGGCTCGCGGGCCAGCAGCGAATACTCGGCCTGGGCCGAGGTGATCGGGATACGGCCCGGGACCGCGCGCTGGGCGACCGCGGCGGCGGCCAGCTGCCAGCCGGAGTAGTCGCAGACGCCGGCGTAGACGGCGCGGCCGGAGGTGACGATGGCGTCCAGCGCGGCGAGCGTCTCCTCCAGCGGCACCTCCGGGTCGAAGGTGTGGAGCTGCCACAGGTCGACGTAGTCGAGCCCGAGGCGGTTGAGCGAGGCGTCACAGGCGGCGATCAGGTGGCGGCGCGAGGCGTCGCGGGGCCGGCGGCCGGTCGGGGTGACCACGGCCTTGGTGGAGATGACCAGTTCGGAGCGCGGCACCGCGTCGCGCAGCATCCGGCCGAGCAGGCGTTCGGCGTCGCCGCCGGTGTAGACGTCGGCGGTGTCGACCAGGTTGCCCCCGGCGTCCAGGAAGGTGCGCAGCTGCACCGCCGCGTCGTCGGCGTCGGTGTCGCGTCCCCAGGTCATCGTGCCGAGTCCGAGCCGGGATACCGACAGGCCGCTGCGGCCGACATAACGCTGCTCCATGATCCCGCCAGGGTACCGCCCAGCCGCGTCCAACACGGGGATCGACGCCTGCGACACTTGCCAGGTGACCACGCTTCTCCTGGCCCGTCACGGGCTGACCGATTTGACCGGTCCGGTGCTGGCAGGGCGCACTCCGGGCGTGCATCTGAGCGAGGCCGGGCGGGCTCAGGCCGCGGCCCTGGCGGGGCGGATCTCCCAGGTGCGCCTGGACGCGATCGTCTCCAGTCCGCTGGAGCGCTGCCAGGAGACCGCGGCCGCGGTTTCCGAGGGGCGGGGGCTGGCCGTACAGACCGATGAGCGCTTCATCGAGTGCGGCTACGGCGAGTGGACCGGGCGCGAGCTCAAGGAGCTCGCCGAGGAGCCGCTGTGGAAGGTCGTGCAGGCGCATCCGAGCGCGGTCGTCTTCCCGGGCGGCGAGGCCATGGCCGAGGTCCAGCGGCGCGCGGTGGCGGCGGTGCGGGACTGGAACGAGCGGCTCGGGGGGAAGGGTGTCTACCTCGTCTGCAGCCACGGCGACGTGATCAAGGCGATCGTGGCGGACGCTCTGGGGCTCCATCTCGATCAGTTTCAGCGCATTACGTCGGATCCGGCGGCGATCACCGTGATTCGCTATACACCCTTGCGTCCCTTTGTTAGCAGAGTTAACGATATGGGGGAATTGCGGCTTCCCGAGGATTCGGAGGAGAAAGACGGGGGAGAAAAACTCACCGGGAGCGATGCCGCCGTCGGCGGCGGATCCGGGACCACGTAAGGTCAGGCTATGCCGGTCTTCGACTACGACCCACCCGAGCGGTTCGTGGCCGGTGCCTTGGGGCAGCCGGGGGCGCGAGCCTTCTTCCTTCAGGCCCGTGCCGAAGGTCGGCTGACCACGGTCGCGCTGGAGAAGCTCCAGGTGGCGGCGCTCGCGGGCAGGCTGGACGAGCTGCTCGACGAGGTGCTGCGGCGCAGTGGAGGCACCGCCCAGATTCCCGCCCTGGCTCCGACCGACCTGACCGACGACGGCCCGCTCGACACCCCTCTCGACGAGGACTTCAAGGTGGGCACGATGGCACTCGCCTGGGATCCCGACACCTCCCAGGTGGTCATCGAGGCCCAGGAGATCGTCGACGAGGAGGACGAGGCGGCTCCCGAGCCCGCCATGCTGAGGGTGCGGATGAGCGCGGGGGCCGCCCGCGCCTTCACCGCGCGGGCCCTGCAGATCGTCGCCGCCGGGCGGCCGCCGTGCCCGCTGTGCGGGCAGCCGCTCGACGCCGAAGGACATGTGTGCGTGCGCCTGAACGGATACCGCGGGGGTGAGGCAGCGTCGTGAGCAGTGCCCAGGAGAGCGAGCCGGTACTCAGAAACGCCCAGCCCTCGGCCGTGCAGGACGAGGGGGCACTGAGGCTGCTGCGCGACGGCCGCCTGGAGGTGGCCGGACGCCTGGTCGAGGCCACCAACATGACGCTGTACTGCTCGCTGACCCTGGGCGGGCGCACGGCGGCCTGTGTCTACAAACCGGTGCGCGGGGAGCGTCCCCTGTGGGACTTCCCCGACGGCACGCTCGCCGCCCGTGAGGTCGCGGCCTTCGAGGTCTCGCAGGCCACCGGGTGGGGCATCGTGCCGCCGACCGTCTACCGGGACGGGCCGTTCGGACCCGGCATGTGCCAGTTGTGGATCGACTCCGAGCACGAGATCGACCTCATGCGCCTGGTCCGCAGCCGCCACCCCGGGCTGCGCCGGATGTCGGTGTTCGACGCGGTGGTCAACAACGCCGACCGCAAGGGCGGTCACCTGCTGCCACTGCCCGACGGGCACGTCTACGGCGTCGACCACGGCGTCTGCTTCGCCGCCGAGGACAAGCTGCGCACCGTGCTGTGGCAGTGGCGGGGCAAGCCGCTGGCCCGCGACGCGGTGGCGGTCCTGGCCAAGCTCGAACGCGACATCGAGTCGGGCGCGCTGGGGCGCCGCCTGCGCCAGCTGCTGACGCTGGCCGAGGTGGAGGCCACCTGGAACCGCGTGCGCCGCCTGCTGGACACCGGCGTACACCCCTATCCGTCGGAGGACTGGCCCGCCATACCCTGGCCCCCCATCTGATCCGGTAGTAGAGCGTTTACTACGCTGTGCCCCATGTGCACGGTGATCGTGAGAACCGGCGACCCCCTGACCTTGATGGGCGTGCGTGACGAGTTCGCCGACCGCCCCTGGGAGGGGCCGGGCGAGCACTGGCCCGACCATCCCGGCGTCGTCGGCGGCCGTGACCTCAAGGCGGGCGGCACCTGGCTCGCCGTCGATCCCGCCACCCGCCGCGCCGCCGCCCTGCTCAACGGCCGCGGCGTCCCGGCCCCCGACACGATCCGCGTCTCCCGCGGCGACCTGCCGCTCAGGACCCTGGCCGAGGGCGGCCTGCCCGCGGGCGACCTGTCCGTCTACGACCCCTTCCACCTGGTGCTCGCCGACCCGTCCGGCGCACGCCTGTGGAGCTGGGACGGCGTACGGCAGGCCGCCACCACCCTGCCCGAAGGCGTCAGCGTCATCGTCAACAGCGGCCTGGACCCCGACGACCCGCGGGTCATCGCCCAGCGGCCCCGCTTCGCCGCCACCGGCGACTGGTGGCCCCTCACCGCCGACCCGCACTCCGCCGAGCCGGGCGCGCTGATCCTGCGCCACGTCCTGCCGGACGGCCGGGTCTTCGCCTCGCTCTCGGTGACCATGGTCACGCTCTCCGCGGACGCGGTGACCACCGAGTTCGGCGACCTCACCGGCCGGATAGGCTCACAGGCATGAGATCGTGGTCTGCCCCGAACATTCCTGAACTGCCCGGCGAGAGCGTCCCGCTGCGGCTTTACGACACCGCCGCGAGGCAGGTCAGGCAGACCGATCCGGGCCCCGTGGCCCGCATGTACGTGTGCGGCATCACGCCCTACGACGCCACCCACCTCGGGCACGCCAACACCTACCTCGCCTTCGACCTGGTCGGCCGCCTGTGGCGGGACGCCGGGCACGAGGTCCACTACACGCAGAACGCCACCGACGTGGACGATCCGCTGCTGGAGCGGGCCGAGCAGACCGGCATCGCCTGGCAGGACCTGGCCGAGCGTGAGATCGAGCTGTTCCGCACCGACATGGAGGCCCTGCGCATCGTGCCGCCGCGCGAGTACGTGGGCGTGACCGAGGTCGTGGGCGAGGTGGCCGAGCTGATCGGGCGGCTGCGGCCGTACACCTACGAGATCGGCGGCGACATCTACTTCAGCCGGGCCGCCGCGCCGAAGTTCGGCGAGGTGTCCGGCTACTCCGAGCAGGAGATGCTGACGCTGTTCGCCGAACGTGGCGGCGACCCCGACCGGCCGGGCAAGCGCGACCCGCTCGACTGGCTGCTGTGGCGCGCCGAGCGGCCGGGCGAGCCCGCCTGGGACACCACGCTGGGGCGCGGCCGCCCCGGCTGGCACATCGAGTGCACCGCGATCTCCCTGGCCAGCCTGGGCCCCGGTTACGACGTGGCGGGCGGCGGCACCGACCTGATCTTCCCGCACCACGAGTGCGGGGCCTCCGAAGGCCACGCGGCCACCGGCGAGTGGCCCTTCGCCCGCTTCTACACCCACGCCGGAATGGTCGGCCTCGACGGCGAGAAGATGTCGAAATCGAAGGGCAACCTGGTCTTCGTCTCCCGCCTGCGCGCCGAGCACGACCCGATGGCCATCCGCCTGGTCCTGCTGGCCCACCACTACCGCGCGGACTGGGAATACACCCCCGACCAGCTGGTGGCCGCCGAGTCCCGGCTGTCCCGCTGGCGCGAGGCGACCGCGCTGCCCTCGGGCCCGCGCGCCGACGACCTGCTGGCAGAGGTACGCGCCCGCCTGTCCGACGACCTGGACGCCCCGGGCGCCCTGGCCGCCGTGGACACCTGGGTCACCCAGGCCCTGGCCGACGGACCTGGCCCGGACCCCGAGGCCCCCGCCCTCGTCCGCGCCCTCACCGACGCCCTCCTGGGCGTGCGCCTCTGAACCGGGTCGCCTTTCGCGCGCGGCCCGCTGAAGTGCTTGATGGGGTTTGCCTAGGATGTCGGGCATGTCGGAACCTCAGGAGGTCATCCTCCTCAACGGCCAGACGCTCGCCTGCGACTCCTGTGGCAATTCGACCTTCGAGCAGCACCGCTGGAAGTTGCAGACCACGGGGATGACCTTCATGAACCTCGACTGGGCCAACCGGGACGCGACCTGCTTCGTCTGCGCCACGTGCCGGCGCATCCACTGGTTCCATCTGTGAGGGGCGCCTCGTGGTCGTTTGGGGCGTGGTCCGGCGGGTAGCTGGGCGGCGTTCTGACGGAGGTGCGAAAAGTGTTCGATCATCATCGTCCCGCGGCCGTCCTGTTCGACCGCGACGGGACGCTGATCAGGGATGTTCCCCACAACGGCGACCCGGGGCGCGTGGTGCCCATGCCGGGCGCGGGCGCGGCGCTCAGCCGGTTGCGCCGCGCCGACGTGCCGGTCGGGGTGGTCATCAATCAGTCGGACGTTGCCAGCGGCGTGCTCTCGCCGGACGACATGGACCAGGTCAACTCCACGGTCGAGGCGCTGCTGGGGCCGTTCGACGCGTGGGCGATCTGCGTGCACGCCGACGGTGACGGCTGCACCTGCCGCAAGCCGGCCCCCGGCCTGGTGATCAGGGCGGCGGCCATCCTGGACGTCAGCCCGCGCGACTGTATGGTCGTGGGCGACCTCGGCAAGGACATGCAGACCGCGCGTGCCGCCGGGGCCCGCGGCATCCTGGTGCCGACCCCGCTGACCAGGCCCGAGGAGATCGACGCCGCCGACGAGGTCGCCGCCGACCTCAACGACGTGGCCGACCGCGTCCTCAGTGAACCCGTGCTCGCGGGCGCGGGCCTGCGCGGCGCCGGCCTGGCCGACTGGGCGCGCACGGTGGGCTGGAACCGCTGGTGAAGACCCTCAGAGGGCTCATGGGGCGACGGTGGCCAGGAAGCGCTCGCGTTCGTCGGCCGGGAGGTGGTCGCTGAACAGCACCCCGTCCAGGTGGTCGCACTCGTGTTGCAGCACCCTGGCCAGCACCCCCAGCGCCCGGACCGAGACCGCCTTGCCGAACATGTCCCGCCCGCGCGCCACCACCATGTAGGAACGCTCCAGCGGCCACCAGGCACTCGGCGCCGACAGGCAGGCCTCGTCCGCGGTCACCTTTCGCTCCGACAGCTCCAGCCGGGGATTGATCAGGTGCCCGGCCTTGCCGTCGTAGTCGTAGACGATCACCCGCGACGGCACCCCGATCTGCGGCGCCGCCAGCCCGGCGCGGCCGGCTCCCGACCGCATCGTGATGGTCAGGGACTTCACCAGTCCCCGAAGCTCCCGGTCGAAATCCTTGACCGGCTCCGCCACCGAACGCAGCACCGGATCGCCGAACAGCCGGATCGCCTGGACCCTCACACGCAACTCCCCGAGATCTCGCGCGATGTCAGGGAACAGTTTCCCAGCAATGATCGCCGCCAACCTGGAGCCGGGCGTTACATCCGTGTTGCCGGGGTTACGGCGGTGAGTCCGCTGTAACCGCCGCACCGTCACAGACCGTCAGCGTGCGTAACGAGCGCTGCCTACGGTCACGGCCATGACCCGATGGATCGCCGAATGGCACCCCGACGACCCCGCCTTCTGGGAGCGCACCGGCAAGAAGGTCGCCCGGCGCAACCTCGTCTTCTCCATCCTGGCCGAGCACCTCGGCTTCACCGTCTGGACGTTGTGGAGCGTGGTGGCGGCCAAGACGGGCCGCCTCGACCTGTCGACCGACGAGCTGTTCTGGCTGGTGGCGCTGCCGAACCTGATCGGCTCGGCGCTGCGCCTGCCGTACACCTTCGGGCCCGCCAGGTTCGGCGGGCGGACGTTCACGGTGGTCAGCGCGCTGCTGCTGCTCATCCCGGCGATCGCGCTGGGGTTCGCGGTGAGCGATCCGGCCACGCCGTTCTGGGTGCTGCTGGTGATCGCGGCCACGGCCGGGCTGGGCGGCGGGAACTTCGCCTCCAGCATGGCCAACATCACCTACTTCTATCCGCAGAGTAAGCAGGGCTCGGCGCTCGGGCTCAACGCGGCGGGCGGCAACATCGGGGTCAGCTCGGTGCAGCTCGTGGTGCCGCTGGTGATCGGCGCGCTGGGGCTGGCGGCGGCGGGCTGGTTCTGGGTGCCGTTCATCGTGGTGTCGGCGGTCTGCGCCTGGTTCTTCATGGACAACCTGGCCACCGCCAAGGCCGAGCCGCGCGAGCAGCTCGCGGTGGCGCGCAGCGGCCAGACGTGGATCATGTCGTTCCTCTACATCGGCACGTTCGGCTCGTTCATCGGCTACTCCACCGCCTTCCCGCTGCTGGCCAAGAGCCTGTATCCGGCGGCGCCGTGGACGGCGGTGGCCTTCGCCGGGCCGCTGGTCGGCTCGCTGATCCGGCCGGTGGGCGGGTGGCTGGCCGACCGGCTGGGCGGCGCGCGGGTGACGTTCTGGACGTTCGCCGCGATGGGCGCGGGCGTGCTGCTGACGTGGGCGGCCGCGGCGGGTGGCGGGTTCTGGGCGTTCTTCCTCGCCTTCCAGCTGCTGTTCGTGACCTCGGGCATCGGCAACGGCTCGACGTACCGCATGATCCCGGCCATCTTCCAGGCGAAGGCGCGCGCCGAGCGCGGCGACGGCGAACAGGCCCTCGTGTACGGCAAGCGTCAGGCCTCGGCCGCGATCGGCGTCATCTCCGCGGTCGGGGCCTTCGGCGGCTTCCTCATCAACCGGGGCTTCGGCATGTCGTTCGCCCAGACCGGCAGCCCGGCCTCGGCCTTCCTGGCCTTCGCCCTCTTCTACGCCGCCTGCACCGTGCTGACCTGGTGGTGCTACCTGCGCACGCTCGGCGCGGCCCGCCTGCCCAGCCTGGCCCACGCCCGCGTGTGAGGCTCACACGCGCGGTGAGCCGCTGTTAGCACAGAGGTAACAGAAGGGACCCAGGGGTGAAACCACCCGAAAGCACGATCGAACCCGTGACCTCACCCCCCGACGGCGCGTCCGTGAAGACGCACTGCCCGTACTGCGCGCTGCAGTGCGGCATGACCGTCACCGCGCGCGGCGGCGAGGTCACGATCGCCCCCAGGACCGACATCCCGGCCAACGGGCACGGGGGCGGGGCGCTGTGCCAGAAGGGCTGGACCGCCGGTGAACTGCTCGAACCGGGCGCCCGGCTCACCACCCCCCTCCTGTACGGCCGGCGGGCCACCTGGGAGAAGGCCCTGGACCACGTGTCCAGAAGCCTGGCCGGGATCCGCGCCGCGCACGGCCCCGACGGCGTGGCGGTGTTCGGCGGCGGCGGGCTCACCAACGAGAGCGCCTACCACCTGGGCAAGCTGGCCCGCGTCGCCCTCGGCACCAGCCAGATCGACTACAACGGCCGCTTCTGCATGTCCTCGGCGGCGGCCGCGGCCAACAAGGCGTTCGGGCTGGACCGGGGCCTGCCGTTCCCGCTGACCGACCTGGCAGGGGCCGACGTCGTCCTGCTGGCCGGGGCCAACATCGCCGAGACCATGCCGCCGCTCGTCCGCCACCTGGGCGTGCCGAGGCTGATCGTGGTGGACCCGAGGCTGACGCCCACCGCCAAGCTGGCGGCGCTGCACCTGCAGCCGGCGCCGGGCACCGATCTGGCGCTGGCGCTCGGGCTGCTGCACCTGCTGATCGCCGAGGGCGGGGTGGACGCGGCGTACGTGGCGGCGCGGACCTCCGGGTTCGACGCGGTGCGGACGTCGGTGGCGTCCTGGTGGCCGGAGCGGGTGGAGCGGATCACCGGGGTGCCGGTGGCTCGGATGCGCTCCGCCGTACACATGCTGAAAAATACGGATAACGCGTACATCCTCACCGGGCGTGGCGCCGAGCAGCACGCCAAGGGGACCGACACCGTCTCCGCCTTCGTCAACCTGGCACTCGCGCTCGGCCTGCCCGGCACCCCCGGCAGCGGCTACGGCTGCCTGACCGGCCAGGGCAACGGGCAGGGCGGCCGCGAGCACGGGCAGAAGGCCGACCAGCTCCCCGGCTACCGCAAGATCGACGATCCGGCGGCGCGCGCCCACGTGGCCGCGGTGTGGGGCGTCGAGCCGTCGGCGCTGCCCGGACCCGGCCGCTCCGCCCAGGAACTGCTCGACGCGCTCGGCACCGCCGAAGGGCCCAGGGCGCTGCTGCTGTTCGGCTCCAACCCGGTCGTGTCCGCGCCGCGCTCCGGCACCCTCGCCGACCGGCTGCGCCGCCTCGACCTGCTGGTCGTCGCCGACGTGGTGCTGTCGGAGACCGCCGCGCTGGCCGACGTCGTCCTGCCCGCCGCCCAGTGGGCCGAGCAGGACGGCACCATGACCAACCTCGAAGGCCGCGTGCTGCTGCGGCGGCGCGCGTTCCCGCCGCCCGGCGAGGTCAGGACCGACCTGGAGATCATCCAGGGCATCGCGGCCGGGCTCGGCCACACCTGGACGGCCAGCCCGCCCGCCGTCTTCGACGAGCTGCGCCGCGCCAGCGCGGGCGGCATCGCCGACTACGCCGGCATCACCTACGACCGGATCGCCGCCGAGACCGGCGTGTTCTGGCCCTGCCCCGCCGAGAACCACCCCGGCACGCCCCGCCCCTTCCTCGACCGCTTCGCCACCCCCGACGGACGCGCCCGCTTCACCCCGGTCGAGCACCGCCCGCCCGCCGAGGAACCCGACGACGACTACCCGGTGCACCTGACCACCGGCCGGGTCCTCGCCCAGTACCAGAGCGGCGCCCAGACCCGCCGCGTCGCCGCCCTCGTCGAGGCCGCCCCCGAACCGTTCGTCGAACTCCACCCCGACCTCGCCGCCCAGCTCGGCATCGGCGCCGGCGACCTGGTCCGCGTGCGCAGCCGCCGCGGCAGCACGGAGGCCGTCGCCAGCATCACCCACACGATCCGGCGCGACACCGTATTCATGCCGTTCCACTGGGAGGGCGCCAACCGCCTCACCAACCCCGCGCTCGACCCGGCCTCGCGGATGCCGGAGTTCAAGGTGTGCGCCGTGAGACTGGAGAAGGTGGCATGAGGCTCGTCGTCATCGGCAACGGCATGGCCGGCTCGCGCCTGGTCAGCGAGGTACGGGCGCGCGACCCGCGGGCCAAGGTCACCGTCTTCGGCGCCGAGCCGTGGCAGCCCTACAACCGGGTGCTGCTGTCCAACGTCCTGGCCGGGAGCTCGGGGCCCGACCAGGTACGCCTGCTGGACGCCGCCTGGTACGCCGAACACGGCGTCCAGGCGGTGCTAGGGGCCGAGGTCGTCCAGATCGACCGCGATACCCAGGCGGTCATCACCCGGGACGGGCGGCGGGAGCCGTACGACGTGCTGGTCCTGGCGACCGGCAGCGAGGCGGTCGTGCCGCCCATCCCGGGGGTGGCGCGGGCGGTGCCGTTCCGCACGCTCGGGGACTGTGAGCGCATCGTGGCCGCGGCCGAGCACGCCCGGCGCGCCGTCGTCGTGGGCGGCGGGCTGCTGGGCGTCGAGGCGGCGCGCGGCCTGGCCGGGCGCGGCCTGCCCGTCACGCTCCTGCACCTGGCGGGCCATCTCATGGAACGCCAGCTCGACGCCGAGGCCGGGCTCATGCTCGGCGAGACGCTGGGCGAGCTGGGCGTCGAGATCCGCACCGGCGTCACCGTCACCGCGATCACCGATTCCGGCGTTCAGCTGGGAGCGGCGGAGGACTTGGTGGAGGCCGACCTCGTGGTGCTCGCCTGCGGCGTGCGTCCGCTCACCGGACTCGCCGCGCACGCCGGTCTGGAGGTACGGCGGGCCGTCGTCGTGGACGACGAGATGCGCACCGACGACCCGTCGATCTTCGCCGTCGGCGAGTGCGCCGAGCACGACGGCACCGTCTACGGCCTGGTCGCCCCCGCCTGGGAGCAGGCCGCGGTGGCCGCCGACGTCATCACCGGCGGCAAGTCGCGCTACCGGGGCTCGCGGCTGGTCACCCGGCTCAAGGCGCGCAGCGTGGAACTGGCCGCCATGGGCGAGACACACCTGGAGGAGGACCAGGCCGAGGTGGTCAGGTTCAGCCATCGCGCCCGCGGCACGTACCGCAAGCTCGTCGTCCGCGACGGCCGGCTGGTCGGCGCGATCCTGCTGGGGGAGAGCGACGCCGTCGGCACCCTCACCCAGCTCTACGACCGCGGCGGCCCGCTGCCCGGCGACCGTGCAGGACTGCTGTTCCCCGGCCTGGCGGGCGCCGGGGCGGTGGCCGACAGCCCCGTCCGGATGCCGGACGCCGCCAAGGTCTGCCATTGCAACAACGTCACGAAGGGCCAGATCCGCGCCTGCTGGGAGGCGGGCGCCCGCGACCTGGCCGCGGTCAGCGCGGCCACCAGGGCCACGACCGGCTGCGGCACCTGCCGCGACGCGGTCGAGGGCATCGTGGACTGGCTGTGCGAGCAGGAAGGGGTGAACGCATGAGTAGCCCTGTGTCAAGCAGCAGCCGGTTGATCTTGGTTGAGGAGTCGTTGGAGGGCTCTGTGCTGGGTGGGGTCGTAGGCGACGCCGTCCTGCCAGCAGTGCCAGATCACGAACAGCCAGGCGCGGGCGAGGATGCGGACGGCGTGCGGGTGGTCGTGGCCGCGGGCTCGGGCCCGGT
>NZ_JACHIN010000023.1:0-69390 GCF_014203235.1 Nonomuraea endophytica
GTTCAGTTCTGTCGTCACAAACAGATCTTGGACACCCTCACTGCATGCCCGCAGCCGATCAACGAACCTCAGCCCTTGGAATCAACCATCTAGCTGCCCAAGCTGGCTCCCGGGGCTTCGGTGGGCCGACTGGGCGCCGTACAGGGGCGCCGGGCTCCGCCGTACCCCATCTCACCGACGCGGCGCCTGACAAGCGCAGGGGTGGCGCGACGCGCCTCGCCCGCCGCGCACGTGGGGGTGGCGGGCCCTGCGCGCGGCGCCCAGCCCGCACGTGGGGTCGCGCCCGGCGCACAGCGCCCGCAGGGGCTCGGCGCGTGGGCCCGCCCCGCGCGTGGGAGCGCGGCGGACGCGGGGAGCGCGGCGAGCGGGAGGCGCGGCACGTGCCGGAGGAGCGCCGCGTGCGGGGGCGCTGGGATCGCGCGGGGGCGCGGGTTCGCGCGGAGGGCGCGGCGCGCGCGGGGGCGGGGTGCGCGCGGGGGCGGGGTGCGCGCGGGGGCGGGGTGCGTGGGGGCGCGGTGCGTGCGGGGGGTTGGGGTGGGACGTCGGACCGGTTGTGGGGGTTCGAGGGGGGGCCTGATCGGGGCACCAGTGGTTCCCCAGGCTCGCGCTATCTCCCAGGGGTAGACAGGAAGGGTGCGTCCACCACCACGGTGTTGGTTTTGGGCGGGCGGCGGACCGGAAAGGGGGTGTTCTAAGCTCTGCGCGGATACCCGGTGAGGGCCATACCGAATCGGGGTGGCAAATCGGGAAATCTCGTAGCTTTTCTAGTCTTGTTAAATTGGCATGCCGATGTAACCTGTGGTGGCGATTCGTCCTACCATCGGTGGTCTAGGCCACCCCTTGGGTCCCTGCCAGCAGGGACGTCCTGGTTACTCGTGAGTAGAGATGCACTTTCTACGGCAAGCGACCAGGATGGAAGGCGACCCACGACCCAGACATCAGACCTCGGAAGGCGAGACCCAGTGGCTTCCGGACGCCAGCGTTTCTCGATCATCAGCGACGGCCTACCCAGCCAGCTGCCTGATGTCGACCCCAGCGAGACCAACGAGTGGCTCGAGTCGCTCGACAACGTCGTCAAGGCGGAGGGCCGCACCCGCGCCCGCTACCTGATGCTCCGCATGCTGGAGCGCGCCCGCGAGCACCAGGTCGGCGTGCCGGGCCTGCGCAGCACCGACTACCTCAACACGATCCCGCCGGAGCGCGAACCCTGGTTCCCCGGCGACGAGCACGTCGAGCGCCGCATCCGGGCTTACATCCGGTGGAACGCGGCGGTCATGGTCTCCCGTGCCAACGCGCGCACCAACGTGGGCGGCCACATCGCCACCTACGCCTCGGCCGCCTCCCTGTACGAGGTGGGCTTCAACCACTTCTTCCGCGGCAAGGACCACGGCGAGTCGGGCGACCAGGTCTTCTTCCAGGGACACGCCGCGCCGGGCATCTACGCCCGCGCCTTCCTGGAGGGCCGGCTCAACGAGGCCCAGCTCGACGCGTTCCGCCAGGAGCTGAGCCACGGCTTCCACGGCCTGCCCTCCTACCCGCACCCGCGGCTCATGCCGGACTTCTGGGAGTTCCCGACGGTCTCCATGGGTCTGGGCCCGATCAGCGCGATCTACCAGGCACGGTTCAACCGCTACCTGCTCAACCGCCAGATCAAGGACACCAGCCGCAGCCACGTCTGGGCCTTCCTGGGCGACGGCGAGATGGACGAGCCCGAGTCGCTCGGCGCGATCGGCCTGGCCGCGCGCGAGGAGCTCGACAACCTCACGTTCGTCATCAACTGCAACCTGCAGCGCCTCGACGGCCCGGTACGCGGCAACGGCAAGATCATCCAGGAGCTGGAGTCGTACTTCCGCGGCGCCGGCTGGAACGTCATCAAGGTCGTCTGGGGCCGCGACTGGGACCCGCTGCTGGCCGCCGACGTCGACGGCGTGCTGGTCAACCAGATGAACACGACGCCTGACGGCCAGTTCCAGACGTACTCGGTCGAGTCGGGCGAGTACATCCGCGAGCACTTCTTCGGCGGCGACCCGCGCCTGCGCAAGATGGTCGAGCACCTGACCGACGACGACATCCGCAAGCTGTCGCGCGGCGGCCACGACTACCGCAAGGTCTACGCGGCGTTCAAGGCGGCCCGCGAGCACGTCGGCCAGCCGACGGTCATCCTGGCCCAGACCATCAAGGGCTGGACTCTCGGCAAGGACTTCGAGGCGCGCAACGCCACGCACCAGATGAAGAAGATGACCAAGGCCGAGCTCAAGGAGTTCCGGGATCGGCTGTATCTGCCGATCCCGGACTCGGCCCTGGAAGGCGACCTGCCGCCGTACTTCCACCCGGGCGAGAACGACCCGGAGATCGAGTACATGAAGGAGCGCCGCGCGGCGCTCGGCGGGGTGCTGCCCAAGCGGGTCCTGCGCGCCAAGCCGGTCAGGCTGCCCGGCGACGAGGTCTACCAGCAGTTCTCCAAGGGTTCGGGCAAGCAGCAGGTGGCCACCACGATGGCCTTCGTCCGCCTGCTCAAGGACCTCATGCGCGACAAGGAGATCGGCAAGCGGTTCGTGCCGATCATCCCGGACGAGGCGCGCACGTTCGGCATGGACGCCATGTTCCCGAGCGCCAAGATCTACAACCCGCACGGCCAGACCTACGAGGCCGTGGACCGGGAGCTGCTGCTGTCCTACAAGGAGTCGGAGCAGGGCCAGATCCTGCACGAGGGCATCAACGAGGCCGGTTCGATGGCCTCGGCCACGGCGGTCGGCACGTCGTACGCCACGCACGGCGAGCACATGATCCCGATCTACATCTTCTACTCCATGTTCGGCTGGCAGCGCACCGGCGACCAGATGTGGCAGATGGCCGACCAGATGACGCGCGGCTTCCTGCTGGGCGCCACCGCCGGCCGCACCACGCTGAACGGCGAGGGCCTGCAGCACGAGGACGGCCACACGCCGCTCATCGCCTCGACGAACCCGGCCGCCGTCTCCTACGACCCGAGCTGGGCCTACGAGACCGCGTACATCGTCAAGGAGGGTCTGCGCCGGATGTACGGCGAGGAGCAGGAGAACGTCTTCTACTACCTCACCGTCTACAACGAGCCCTACATCCAGCCCGCCGAGCCGGCGAACCTCGACATCGAGGGGCTGCTCAAGGGGCTTTACAAGTTCGCCGAGGGGCCGCAGACGCAGGGGCCGAAGGCCAACATCCTGTCCTCGGGCGTGGCGGGGCCGTGGGCCATGGAGGCCCAGCGCCTGCTGGCCGAGGAGTGGGGCGTGTCGGCCGACGTCTGGTCGGCGACCTCCTGGACGGAGCTACGCCGCGACGCGCTGGCCTGCGAGGAGCACAACCTGCTCAACCCGGACGCCGAGCAGCGCGTGCCGTACGTCACGCAGAAGCTGTCCGGGGCGCAGGGGCCGTTCGTGGGCGTCAGCGACTACATGAAGGCCGTGCAGGACCAGATCGCGCAGTGGGTGCCGGGTGACTGGAGCTCGCTGGGCACCGACGGGTTCGGGCTGTCCGACACGCGCTCGGCGCTGCGCCGCCACTTCCACGTGGACGCGGCCTCGATCACGCTGGCCGTGCTCACGCGGCTCGTCAAGCGCGGCGAGCTCGACGGCGAGGTGCTGCGCGAGGCGATCGCCCGCTACCACCTGAAGAACGGCGTCACCGAGGCCGGTGGCGCGGAGAGCAACGACGCCGAGTCCATGGGCGTCTGACGACGATCTGGCGCTCCCGGGAAATTTTTTCCCGGGAGCGCCGTCATATTCGGCCGTCACCTTCGTGAGAGAAGATGAGGCGGCACGTTCAGGAGGGGTGCGTGCCGCCTCTCCTTTTTCGCGTATTGTGGGCTCTACTTCCCCCTTGCGACACGAGGGGAATGCCTTATATGCGCCGTGTTCTTGCCGTCGTCACGTTCTCCGTGCTGGCCACGTCCTGTACCAGCACCGCGGAACCGCAGGCCGTCGCGCCCCCGGAGAAGATCAACTGGGGTGCCTGCACGGACATCGTCCGTCCCGATGGCCAGCCGCCCGCCAAGGAAGACGCCACCCAGCAGTGCGGCAAACTGTCCGTCCCGCTCGACTACGCCAAGCCGGACGGCGACAAGCTGGACATCGCGATGATCCGCGTCCCGGCCACCGACAAAGCCAACCGGATCGGCTCGCTCCTGTTCAACTTCGGCGGCCCCGGCGGCTCCGGCGTCGACACGCTGGCCCAGGCGGCCAAGTCGTTCGGCACCCTGAGCGCCCGCTACGACCTGGTCAGCTTCGATCCCCGCGGCGTCGAGCGCAGCTCCGGCGTGCGCTGCGGCGACAGCGCGGAGATGGACACGTTCACCTCCATGAACACGCTGCCCGCCAACGCGGAGACGACCGCGGCCAGCCAGAAGGCCAACAAGAAGTTCGCCAGCCTGTGCGAACAGGACTCCGGCAAGATCCTGCCGTTCGTCGGCACCGTCAGCGCCGCCCGCGACATGGACCGCATGCGCGCCTCGCTCGGCGACGCGCAGCTCAACTACCTCGGCATGTCGTACGGCACGCTCCTCGGCGGCGTCTACGCCACCCTGTTCCCCAAGAACGTCGGCCGGATGGTCCTGGACGCGCCCCTCGACCCGACCGTCACCTTCGAACAGCGCACCCTCGTGCAGACCGCCGGATTCCAGAAGGCGTACGAGAGCTTCCTGAAGGCGTGCGTGAAGGAGGGCTGCGAGATCGGCGGCAGCGTCGAGGCGGGCAACAAGAACGTGGACCGGCTCATGACCGAGCTGTCGGAGAAGCCGATCAAGGTCGGCGACCGCGACCTCACCCAGGGCCTGGCCTCGACCGGCGTGGCCGCGGCGCTCTACTCCGAGCTGACCTGGCCCTTCCTGGAGACCGCGGTCAGCCAGGCCATGAAGGGCGAGGGCGAGGCGCTCATGTACCTCGCCGACTCCTACACGGGCCGCACGCCCGACGGCAAGTACACCACCCAGATGACCAGCTTCCCCGCCATCACCTGCGTCGACAGCGCGGAGCGCCCGGACGCGGCGACGCTGGACCGGACCGAGGCGGCGGCGCTGAAGATCTCGCCGCTGTTCGGGAGCGCGGGGGCCGGGCAGCTCTGCTCGATCTGGCCGGTGGCGGGCAGCGACGAGGCCAGGCACGTGGACGCCACCGGGTCGGGGCCCATCCTGGTGGTGGGCGGGAAGGGCGACCCGGCGACGCCGTACGAGTGGGCGCCCAAGCTCACCGAGCAGCTCAAGACCGCCACGCTCGTCACCTACACGGGTGAGGGGCACGGGGCCTACCTGTCGGGCAGCCAGTGCGTCAAGGGCATCGTGGACGGCTATCTGCTGCAGGGCACGGTCCCGCAGAAGAACGCGACCTGCGAGCGGTAGCGCATGGCCCTGGGCGCGCCGCCGTTCGGCGGGAGGCGGCGTGCCCAGGGCGGGTGGTGACCGGCGCGGCCGGCCGGGCGGGGCGGCGGGGGAAGCGCCGCGGAATGCCCGGCCGTCGCGTCAGCCCCTCTGGCGGAACACCCCGAACTGGTTGCCCGAGGTGTCCCGCAGGTAGGCGAAGTCGGTGCCCATGCCGTCGTCGATGACCTTGGTGACGACCTTGCCGCCCAGCGACTCGGCCTGAGCGCAGGCGGCCTCGACGTCGGCGACCTGGACGTGGAAGACCGCGTGGGCGGGGAAGTCGCCCTTGGTGTTGAACAGGCCGCCGGAGGGCCGCTCGGCCCCGGCGGAGCTGATCATGCGGTAGTCCATCGCGTCGCCCCCGCCGGGCGTGAACGTCCATCCGAACAGCCCGCCGTAGAAGCGCTCTGCTCCGTCGGGGTCGTCGGTGGCCACCTCGAACCAGGTGACGGTGTTATCCACGTTGTCCTCCTCTGTCTTTCGAACAAGACAACGATAAATCATGGGGGCGACAACCCTATGTCGGTGTTTTCGAATGATTAATCGATCACCGTGCCTCGGACGAGCATCTCCGGCACGTCCGTGTCGAAGCCTTCGAGCGGCCGCTCCGGCGCCTTCTCCGTCGTGACCGAGGCGGCCGAGATGCGGTCGAGGCGGAAGACCCGTACGTCGTCGCGGAGCCTGCACCAGGCCACCAGATACCAGAAGCCGCCCCGGCCGCCCAGGAACACCCCCGGCTCCACCTCACGGGTGGTCAGGGCGCCCTTCTTGTCGACGTAGTCGAGGCTGAGCACGCGCCGGCGCAGCAGCGCGTCCTCGATGGCGCGCGAGACGCCCTCGCCGCCGAGCGGCAGGATCTCCTCGGGCGGGTCGGCGGGCGCCATCAGCCGCACCCGCCGGGCCAGCTCCCTGGCCAGCTCGCCCTCGGGCCCCGGCATGGCGGCCACGACCTTGCGCAGCGCGCTGCGGGCCTGCTGGGCGAAGGGCTGGTCGTCACCGGCGCGGCTTAACGCCACGGCTATCGCGACGGCCTCCGACGGGCTGAAGTTGAGCGGCGGCAGCGACATCTTCTTGTCGATCGCGTAGCCGCCCTTGCGGCCGGTCGAGGCGAAGATGGGCACGCCGGACTCCTGCAGCGCCAGGATGTCGCGCTCGATGGTGCGCGCGCTCACCTCGAACCGCTTGGCCAGCTCCCTCGCCGAACGGGATCTGGGGGCGATCGCGCGCAGGTCTTCAACCAGGGCGTAGAGCCGATCAGTCCGGTTCACGATCTCGACGCTACGCCGCAGCACCGACAAACACGGGGTTTCCGCACGTGGGGCAGGTTCTTCTGTCCTCACCGCCAGGTGGACAGCAGCCGATCCAGCGGCCACGTGTTGACGATGCGCTCGGGCTCGATCCCGCACAGCGCCGCCCGCTCACACCCGAACCGCTGCCAGTCGAGCTGACCGGGCGCGTGCGCGTCGGAGTCGATCGAGAACAGACACCCCCACTCGTACGCCTGCCGCATCAGCCGCTTGGGCGGGTCCAGCCGGTCGGGCCGCGAGTTGATCTCCACCGCCACCCCGAACTGCCTGCACGCCTCGAACACCAGCTCCGCGTCGAACTCCGACTCCGGCCGCAGCCCGCCCCGCTTGGTCCCGGCCTTGACGATCCGGCCCGTGCAGTGGCCGAGCACGTCCACGTTCGGGTTGGCGATGGCGGTGACCATCCTGCGGGTCATCTCGTAGCGGTTCATGCGCAGCTTGGAGTGCACGCTGGCCACCACGACGTCCAGCCGCTCCAGCAGCTCGGGCTCCTGGTCGAGGGTGCCGTCGGGGTTGATGTCCACCTCGATGCCGGTCAGCACGCGAAACGGCGCGAGCTCCTCGTTGAGCCGGGCCACCAGGTCGAGCTGGCGCTTCAGCCGGGCCGGCGACAGGCCGTTGGCGATGGCGAGGCGGGGCGAGTGGTCGGTCAGCGCCAGGTACTCGTGGCCGAGCGACTTGGCCGCGGCCGCCATCTCCTCGACCGGCGAGCCGCCGTCGGACCAGTCGGAGTGGCTGTGCAGGTCGCCTTTGAGCGCGGCGCGCAGGGCGGCGGTGTCGGCGTCCAGGTCGCTGCCCTCGGTGGCCTGCAGACGCCTCAGGTAGGTGGGCGTCTGCCCGGCGAGCGCCTCGGTGACGGCCAGCGCGGTGACCTTGCCGATGCCGGGAAGGCCGGCGAGGGCTCCCGACTCGGCCAGCCGTACCAGCTCGTCGGGGGGCAGGTCGGCGACGACGGCGGCGGCGCGGCGGAAGGCGCGCACGCGATAGGTCGGCTCGCCCGCGCGCTCCAGCAGAAAGGCGATGTCCCGTAGGGCCTGCACCGGTTCCATGGGTAGACAAATACCCCAACCTGGGGCTCAAGCGTTTTGAAAGCGATGACTTATAGAGATTGAAGCGGACAAACAGCATCGATAGGCTTACTGGCCACCATAGATCTGGAGTTCGATGACCGCCCCGCCAGCCGCCCGCTCAGGTAAATCCTCCAAGGTGATCACACTGACCGTGATCGGCATCGTGTCGGTCGTGGTGGTCGGCTACTGCGCGGCTCAGGGCGACGACGACGTGACCGCCGACTGCGTCGAGGCAACCAGCCTGAACAGCGGCTCCTTCGAGGTCGTGGACGACGACTACTGCGACGACGACCACTACTCGTCGGGCGGCGCCTACCGCGCCTACCACTGGTACTACGGCGGCACCCGCAACGGCGCCCTGGTCCACGGCGGCAGCACGATCCGGCCCTCCAACGTCACGATCAGCAGCCGCGACGGCAAGTCCATCCAGCGCGGCGGCTTCGGCAGCCGCTGGAGCGGGGGCAGTTGAGGTGACCGGGCGCCCGGCCTCCCAGAACGTCCCGATCGGCGCGGTGGCCACGCTTTCGGCGCTGACGCTCGGGGCCTGTGGACAGCGGGTGTACGAGCGGTCGCCCGTGACCGTCCACGAGGACGACAAGCCGGGCCGGATCTCGCGCGACGGCTCCGGCGGGCGTACGACGGTGGGAGGCTGACGCGGTGCGACGCGAGACGGGCACGCCCCGCGACGGGTGGGAGAAGACGATCGAGAGCCAGGGCCTGGCCTACCACCGGGCCGCGCACCCGGCCGGACTGAGCCGGCCCTACTGGGACGAGTCCGCCCACTACGTCTTCACCATGGACGAGGTCCTGGAGCTGGAGTCGCAGGTCGAGGAGCTCCACCAGATGTGCCTGCGCGCGGTCGAGCACGTGGTCTCGACCGGCCGCTACGCCGACTTCGCCATTCCCGAGTGGGCGCACGAGGAGGTCGCCCGCTCGTGGGAGCGGCGTGACGATCACCTGTACGCCCGCTTCGACCTGCGCTACGACGGGACGGGCCCGGCCAAGCTGCTGGAGTACAACGCCGACACGCCCACCTCGCTGGTGGAGTCGTCGGTGGTGCAGTGGTTCTGGCTGAAGGACACCCACCCCGACGACGACCAGTGGAACTCCGTCCACGAGCGGCTCATCGACCGCTGGAAGGAGCTACGGCTGCCGCCCGGCCCCACCCACTTCGCCTGGACCAACAGGGACGAGACGGGCGAGGAGGCCATGACGCTGGCCTACCTGCAGGAGACCGCCGAGCAGGCCGGACGTGCCACCGTCGCGATCGCCATGGAGGACATCGGCTGGGACGACGCCGGCCGCCGCTTCGTGGACCTGGAGCAGCGGTGGATCCGGTCGGCGTTCAAACTGTATCCGTGGGAGTGGATGCTGGCCGACGACTTCGGCAGGCACGCGGTACGGCACGCCACCTGGATCGAGCCCCTGTGGAAGACCCTGTTGTCGAACAAGGCGCTGCTGGCGCTCCTGTGGGAGCTCTACCCCGGCCACCCCAACCTGCTGCCGGCCTACCTCGACGGGCCGCGCGAGATGTCGTCCTACATCGCCAAGCCGCTGCTCGGCAGGGAAGGCGCCTCGATGCGCATCGTGACCCCGACGGGCGGCCAGGAGACCACCGGGACCTACGGCGCCGAAGGCTACGTCTACCAGGGCTTCGAGGCCCTGCCCGTCTTCGACGGCCAGCGTCCCGTGCTGGGCGCCTGGGTCGTCGCCGACGAGTCGGCGGGCCTGGGCATCCGGGAGACCACCGGCTACATCACCGACGACACCTCCTCCTTCGTACCTCATCGGATAGCGAGCTGACGTGACCCTTCTCGAAACCCTCGCCCGCGGCGCCGGATTCATCGCCTCCTACGCCGCGCTCGGCGTCATCTTGATGATCGTCGGCTTCTACGTCATCGACCTGGCCATCCCCGGCAAGCTGAGCAAGATCATCAAGACCGACCGCAACCCCAACGCCACCCTCCTGACCACCTCGGGCCTGGCGGCGGTGGGCCTCATCGTGGCGGCCTCCATCTGGGCCTCGGGCGGCCGCCTCGTCGAGGGCCTGGCCACCACCGCGGTCTTCGGCCTGGTCGGCATCGCCGTACAGACGGTGGCGATGCTGGTGTTCGACAAGATTGTCGGCATCGAGGTGCGTGAGCTGGTCAAGGAGCCGGAGCTACAGCCCGGCGCGCGCCTGCTGGCGGTGACCCATCTGGCGATCGGCCTGATCACCGCCGTCGCGGTCATCTGAACCGACCTGGCACCCTAGAAGGGTGACGACCCGGGAAGACACCACACGGCGGCTCGAGCGCGCGATGGGCGCCCTCGGCACCGCGGCCATGGCGCGCATGGACGACCGGCTGCCCTGGTTCCGCGCGCTCAGCGCTGAGGACCGCTCCTGGGTCGGGCTGGTGGCGCAGGCGGGCATCGCCGCCTTCGTCGAGTGGTTCCAGCACGCCGACGAGAAACGCCCCACCCCCAGCATCGAGTTCTTCGGTACGGCTCCGCGCGAGCTCAAGCGGGTCATCTCGCTCCAGCAGACGGTCGACATCATCAGGGCCGTGGTCGAGGTCGTCGAGACGCAGACCGACCAGCTGGCCGCCCCCGGCGGCGAGGACCAGCTCCAGCAGGCCATGCTCCGCTACACGCGGGACGTGGCCTTCGCCGCCGCCCACGTCTACGCCCGTGAGGCCGAGGCCCGCGGCTCCTGGGACTCCCGCCTGGAGGCGCTGATCGTCGACGCCCTGGTGCGCGGCGAGGTCGACGACGGCCTCCACTCCTGGGCCGCCGCGCTCGGCTGGACCTCGTCCCCGGTCGTCGTCATCGCCGGGCGCGCCCCCGAGGGCGACCCGCGCGCGGTGATCGACGGGCTGCGCGAGAAGGGCCGCCGCATCGGCATGGACCTGCTCGCCGGGGTGCAGGCCGACCGGCTGATCGTGATCGTGGGCGGCGCCGAGGGCGTCGAGGAGGCGGCCAGGCCGGTCGTGGCCCGCTTCGGCGAGGGCCCGATCGTGATCGGCCCCGAGGTGCCGGACCTGCACGCCGCCGCCCGTTCGGCGAGCGCCGCGCTGGCCGGGCTCAAGGCCTCGTCGGGCTGGCCGGACGCGCCGCGGCCCGTACACGCCGAGGACCTGCTCGCGGAACGCGCGCTCGACGGCGACGACGACGCCAGGCGGCAGCTGGTGGAGAACGTCTACCTGCCGCTGGCCGGCACGCCGCTGCTCGACACCCTCGCCACCTACCTCGAACAGGGCACCTCGCTGGAGGCGACGGCCAGGCTGCTGTTCGTCCACCCCAACACCGTCCGATACCGGCTGAAGAAGATCACCGAACTCACCGGATACCAGCCGACCGAGGGCAGATCGGCCTTTACGCTGCAGGTCGGGCTCATCCTTGGACGCCTGTCGGAGAGCGCGGTAACCTGGCGAGCCCTAACGTAACGCAGCCGTAACCCCCACTGTAGGGTTCCTACAAAACCGCGTGGACAAAGTTCGTACGGATCTCCATCCGCGTGTCGAACCTCTACAGGGCATGGTGGATTTCGTGCTTGTACTCGTCGCTCCGGGCCAAGGCGCCCAGTCACCCGGCTTCCTCACACCCTGGCTTGAGCTGCCCGGACTCGCCGACCGCCTGGCCGCGTGGTCCGACGTCGCGGGCATCGACCTGATCGCCTACGGCACCACCGCCGGCGAGGACGAGATCAAGGACACCGCCGTCGCCCAGCCGCTGCTCGTGGCGACCGCACTGGCCTCGGCCGAGGCGCTCGGCGCCAGCCCCGACCTGCTGGCCGGCCACAGCGTCGGCGAGTTCGCCGCCGCCGCGCTCGCCGGGGTCCTCAGCGCCGAGCAAGCGCTCGACCTGGTCCGTGTACGCGCCCAGGCCATGGCCAAGGCCGCCGCCGTCACCGAGACCGGCATGACCGCCATCCTGGGCGGCGTGAAGGAAGAGGTCCTGGCCGCTCTTCAGGAGCACGGCCTGACCCCCGCCAACATCAACGGCGCCGGCCAGATCGTCGCCGGCGGAACACTCGAGCAACTCGCCGCGTTGAAGGAGCAGGCGCCGGCGCGCGCCCGGCTCATTCCGCTGAAGGTCGCCGGCGCGTTCCACACCAGCCACATGGCTTCGGCCGTGACCGCGATGCGCGAGAACGCCGCCGCGATCACCCCGGCCGACCCGCGGGTGAAACTTCTGTCGAACGCCGACGGACAGGTCGTCGCGGGTGGCGCCGACTTCGTCGAGCGGCTCATCAACCAGGTGAGCAACCCCGTCAGATGGGACTCCTGCATGGCCACGATGACCGAGCTCGGCGTCACCACGCTGATCGAGCTGCTGCCCGGCGGCACGCTGACCGGGCTGGCCAAGCGTGGCATGCGCGGCGTTCAGAACGTGGCGCTGAAGACTCCGGACGACCTCGACGCTGCCAGGGAGCTGATCAAGTGAGGATTCCCGACGCCGCACCGGGAGCCAGGATTCTGGCCTTCGGCCACTACCAGCCCGCCGGCATCGTCACCAACGACGACCTGGCCAAGACCATGGACACCAACGACGAGTGGATCCAGTCCAGGGTCGGCATCAAGGAGCGCCGGGTCGCCGGTGCCGAGGAGTCCCTGGAGGACATGGCCACCCAGGCCGGCGGCAAGGCCCTCGCGGCCAGCGGCCTGCCGGCCGACGAGATCGACCTGGTCATCGTCGCCACCTGCACCCTGGAGACCCAGATCCCCAACGCGGCCGCCATCGTGGCGCACCGCCTGGGCATCAGCTCGCCGGGCGCGTTCGACGTCAACGCCGCGTGCGCCGGCTTCTGCTACGCGCTGGCCACCGCCAGCGCCGCCGTCCGCGGCGGCGCCGCGCGCAACGTGCTGGTGATCGGCGCGGAGAAGCTCTCCCAGTGGGTCGACTGGACGGACCGCTCCACCGCCGTGATCTTCGCCGACGGCGCGGGCGCGGCCGTGGTGGGCCCGTCCGACGTGCCGCGCATCGGCCCCGTCGTCTGGGGCAGCTCGGGTGACAAGTCCGACGCGATCATCATCGACGAGCGCGACACGTTCCTGCGCCAGGAGGGCCAGACGGTTTTCCGCTGGGCGACCACGACTCTGCACCCGGTGGCCAAGGAGGCCTGCGAGCGGGCCGGGGTCGACCCGGCCGATCTGTCGGCCTTCGTCCCCCACCAGGCGAACCTGCGCATCATCGAGGCGATCGCCCGCAAGGTCGGCGCCCCTGACGCGGTCATCGCCCGCGACATCGTGACCGCGGGCAACACCTCGGCGGCCTCCGTCCCCATGGCGCTCTCGCGCATGATCGAGCGCGGGGAGGTCCGCTCCGGCGGGCTCGCCCTGCTGCTCGGGTTCGGCGCGGGGCTGACCTATGCGGGTCAGGTCATCGAGATTCCGTAGGATCCGGTACGGCTCCGCCGTACCGGCACGCGAAAGGCTTGTGCGGCGCTGCCGTACAGAATCCAAGAAAACTCAGAAGGAGAAGTAGCGACATGGCGACCGAGCAGGAGATCCTCGAAGGCCTCGGCAAGATCATCAACGAGATCACCGGCATCCCGGCCTCGGACGTGACTCCCGAGAAGAACTTCGTGGACGACCTCGACATCGACTCCCTGTCCATGGTCGAGATCGCCGTGGCCGCTCAGGACGAGTTCGGTGTGGAGATCCCCGACGACCAGCTCAAGAACCTGAAGACGGTCAAGGACGTCCTCACCTACATCCAGGGCTGAACCGCCCTCTTCCTCTGATCGACAAGGAGCGTAAACACGTGAGTGCAAACCGGGTACGTGTCGTCGTCACCGGGCTCGGCGCGACCACGCCCGTCGGTGGAGACGTCACCTCGACCTGGTCGGCGCTCCTCGCCGGTCAGTCTGGTGTGGAGACTCTCACCGAGGACTGGGTCGACCACGTCCCCGTGAAGTTCGCGGGCAAGGCGGCGGTCGACCCAGCCGAGGTCCTGCCCAGGCCCGAAGCCCGGCGGCTCGACCGCAGCGAGCAGTTCGCGCTCGTTGCCGCGCGTGAGGCGTGGCAGGACGCGGGCGCGCCCGAGATCGCTCCCGAGCGGCTCGGCGTCGTGGTCTCCAGCGGCATCGGCGGCATCAGCACCACCCTGTCCGCCTACGACACGTGGAAGGAGAAGGGCTGGAACCGCCTTTCGCCCTTCACCGTGCCGATGCTCATGCCCAACGGCCCCGCCGCGTGGATCGGCCTGGACCTCAAGGCCCAGGCCGGCGTGCACGCCACGGTGTCGGCCTGCGCCTCGGGCGCCGAGGCCATCGGTTACGCGATGGACATGATCCGCTCCGGCCGCGCCGACGTCGTCGTCGCCGGCGGCACCGAGGCCGCGATCCACGGCCTCAACATCGCCGCGTTCGCCGCCGCCCGCGCGATGTCCACGCGCAACGACGACCCGCAGGGCGCCTCGCGTCCCTGGGACCGCGCGCGTGACGGCTTCGTGCTCGGCGAGGGCGCCGGCATCGTGGTCCTGGAGTCGGAGGAGCACGCCCGCGCCCGCGGCGCGCGCGTCTACGCCTACGCCGCCGGCGTCGGCTACTCCGCCGACGCCCACCACATCACCCAGCCCGAGCCCGACGGCCGCGGCATCATCCAGGCGATGACCCAGGCCCTCGGCGACGCGGGCGTGAGCGGCCTGGACGTCAAGCACATCAACGCGCACGCCACCTCGACGCCCGCGGGCGACGTGGGCGAGGTCGTGGCCATCGCCAAGGCGATCGGCACCCACCCGCTGGTGACCTCGACCAAGTCGATGACCGGTCACCTGCTCGGCGGCGCCGGCGGCATCGAGTCCGTCTTCACGATCAAGGCCATGCGCGACCGCATCGTGCCGGCCACCATCAACCTCTCCGACGTCGACGACGGCATCGAAGTGGATCTCGTCTACGGCCAGAACCGCGCGCTGCCCGAAGGCGACATCGCCGCGGTGAACAACTCGTTCGGCTTCGGCGGCCACAACGTGACCGTCGTGTTCGCTTCGCACTGAGGAGTTCTCGATGACCGTGCTGGACAACCGGGTGGTGACGCATGGCTCCGATTCGGAGCCCGCTGATCCGCGCGACCCCTTCGTCCGTCTCACCGCACTCCTCGACGAGGGTTCGCTGCGGTTGATCACTCCTCAGGACAAGAGCGGCGTTCTGGCCGCCATGGGCCGCGTCGAGGGTGTCCCCGTCGTCGCGTTCTGCAGTGACGCCCGCTTCCAGGGCGGCGCGATGGGCAGCGAAGGCTGCGAGCACATCGTGCACGCCTACGACGTGGCCGTCCGTGAGCGGGTGCCGGTCCTCGGGATCTGGCACTCCGGTGGTGCGCGACTCGCCGAAGGCGTCGAGTCGCTGCACGCCGTCGGCCGGGTCTTCTTCGCGATGACCAAGGCCTCAGGCGTCGTCCCGCAGATCTCCGTCGTGGTCGGCGCCGCCGCCGGCGGCGCGGCCTACGGGCCCGCGCTGACCGACATCGTCATCCTGGCCGACCAGGGCCGGATCTTCGTAACCGGCCCGGACGTCGTCCGCAGCGTCACCGGCGAGGACGTCGACGCCGCCGCGCTGGGCGGCCCCGAGCCGCACAGCAAGCGCAGCGGCGTCGTGCACGTCGTCACCAAGACCGAGACCGAGGCGTACGTGAAGGCCCGCGAGCTGGCCTCACTCCTCGGCCACCAGGGACGGGTTCGCATGTCGAGCGTGGAGGAGGTGGACTTCAGCACGCTGCTGCCGGAGTCCCCCCGCCGCGCCTATGACGTCAAGCCGCTGGTCAACGACCTGCTGGACGAGCCGGGCGTCGAGCTGCACCCGAAGTGGGCGCCGAACGTGGTCACCTCGCTGGGCCGCCTGGGCGGCCGCACGGTAGGCGTGGTGGCGAACAACCCGCTGCGGCTGGGCGGCTGCCTCGACGCCACCTCTGCCGAAAAGGCCGCCCGATTCGTCCGCATGTGTGATGCTTTCGGGGTGCCGCTGGTCGTCCTCGTGGACGTCCCCGGCTACCTGCCCGGCGTCGGCCAGGAACACGACGGCGTGGTCCGCCGCGGCGCCAAGCTCCTGCACGCCTTCGCCGAAGCCTCCGTCCCGCGCGTGACTCTCGTGACCCGCAAGGCGTACGGCGGGGCCTACATCGCCATGAACTCCCGCGCCCTGGGCGCCACCAAGGTCTTCGCCTGGCCGACCACCGAGATCGCCGTCATGGGCCCGGTGGCCGCCATCCGCGTGCTCAAGCGCCGCGAACTGGCCGCCGCCTCCGACGAGGAACGGCCCGAGTTGGA
Organism: Nonomuraea endophytica; assembly: GCF_014203235.1. GTDB lineage: Bacteria > Actinomycetota > Actinomycetes > Streptosporangiales > Streptosporangiaceae > Nonomuraea > Nonomuraea endophytica. The sequence continues at coordinate 16,011 of NZ_JACHIN010000023.1, forward strand.
GCAGCGGCTGGCCGAGGAGCACAAGAGGCTCGCGGGTGGCCTCGACCGGGCCCAGGACCTGGGCGTGATCGACGAGGTCATCAAGCCGGAGGAGACCCGCGGCGCCATCGCCAAGCTCCTCGCCCAGGCCACTCCGGCACGAGGGGCCCACGGGAACATCCCGCTGTAGCGGGTCCTGGCCGGGAGTAGCGGCGCCCTGGGGCGGAGCCTGTCGGCCGATCTGGTCGCTCGTGGTCATGACGTGGTCGTCGTGACCCGGCGGCTTTCGGGCGGCGGGCCCTACCGGATGGTGGGGTGGGACGGCGACCTCGCGTCCGAGCTGGGCTTCCAGTTACAGCACCCACCCTGAACCAAGCCCTGACCGGCCTGCTCCGGCCTTCCTAGACGGCGGCATGGAGCCAGCGGACCGGGGCGCCGTCGCCGGCGTAGCGGAACGGTTCGAGTTCCTCGTCCCACGGGCGGCCGAGCAGGAGGTCGAGTTCGTCCTCCAGGACCGTACGGCCCTGCGCGGACTTCATCATCGCCGCCCGCAGCCGGTCCTCCGGGATCATGATGTCGCCGGAGGCGCCGATCACCGCCGTGAAGGCGCCGAGGGTCGGGGTGTAGGCGTGGCGGGAGCCGTCGATGCCGGGCGAGGCGTCCTCGGTGCACTCGAACCGGATCCGCTGCCAGCCCATGAGTGAGGAGGCGATGGCCGCGGCGAAGCCCGGATGGCCTTCCCACTCCGCCTGTGCGCGGACGGAGTTGGGCGCGGCGGGTTGCGGCGTCCACGTCAGGTCTACGGGCACGCCAAGGATACCCGCGACCGCCCATTCAATGTGCGGGCACAGCGCAGGCTGAGCCGAGTGGACGTACAGCACGCCACGAGCAGACACCGGACCTCCCGTTTCGGTACGAGGTGCGCCTTCCCCAACGGCCTCGTCCCAGGATGATCACAAGTGACTAGGGAGAGACTACCGTCGGTCGCAATCCGACACCAGAGGGGGGCCATACCAAGTTGTTGCGGCGGTGGCACGTGACACCGCGCCCGGCGCGGAAAGATACCCGCTCATGGACATGCAATCTGCCGGGCAGGCCCTCATCCGGCCAGGTCAGCTCCTTGTCGACCGCGGCGCGACATCGGCGGCCGGCCGCTGGACGCAGGCCGTGGCGGAGGCCGACGGCGTGTGCGTCCTGCGCTTGACGCCGGGGGTGGATCCGTGCGAGCTGGCCCTGGACCTGCGCGGGCGGGGGCACCGGGCCTCGCCCAACCACGTCTTCGCCGGGCAGCCGTTGTTCTTCGGCGGACCGGCCTCGCGGCCGTTCCCGGCCGAGCCGGTGCCGTTCAGGCCGGGCGAGGAGCGCTCTCCCGTCGTGGTCGGGCTGCTGGACACGGGCGTGGCGCCGCACGCGTGGTGGTCGCGCGCCGAGTGGTACGGCGAGCTGGGCAAGGAGGCCGCCGACGCGAGCACGGGCAACCAGGCGGGACACGGGACGTTCATCGCCGGACTCCTGGTGCGCCGCGCGCCCGGCGTGGCGCTCAAGGTCTGCCGGGTGCTGGACGGCGACGGGCTCGGCGACGAGGCGGGCATCGTGCGGGCCCTGCACCGGCTGCGCTCGGCGCCGCGGCCCGTGGGGGTGCTGAACCTGTCGTTCGGCGGCCACACCTTCGACGACCAGCCGCCGCCGATGCTCGCCGACGCGCTGGGCGCGCTGCCGGACACGGTGGCGGTCGCCTGCGCCGGCAACACGGCCTGCGACCGCCCCTTCTGGCCGGCGGCGCTGCCGTCGGTGATCGGCGTGGGCGCGCTGGACGCCGGGGAGGAGCACCGCTCGCCGTTCTCCGCCCACGGACCCTGGGTGGACGCCTGCGCCAGAGGCGAATGGCTGGCGAGCAGCTATCCGGGTTTCGAGGGATACGCCACCTGGAGCGGCACATCCTTTGCCACGGCTCTGGTGGCGGGAGCGGTGGCCGCGCTGGCTCGGGAGGCGCCGGCCACGGAGGCGGCGGGTCAGATCTTGGCCGGGGACCGGCAAATTCCTGATCTGGGAGTCGTGGTTCCCGCGAGTCTGTAGAGTTTACGCTCAGTCCTCAGGTCAACACGAAGGGCGATGTGAGGGCTCTTCGTGACGCAGCGTCCGGGCGGAAGGAGGTCGTATGGGCGACCCGCGTGCGGTAGCGGAGTTGCTCGCAGCAGCGACCGACGACGACCGGATGGCCTGGGACGAACTCGTGGCCAGGTTCACTCCGCGCATGTGGTCAGTCGTCCGGGCCTGCGGGCTCAACGACGCCGATGCCGCGGATGCCGTCCAGGGTGCCTGGCTGCGCCTTGTCGAAAACCTCCACACCATCCGTAATCCCGCCGGACTGGGTGCCTGGCTGACAACCACAGCCAGGCGCGAAGCGCTGCGCGTCCTCCGCAGGGAGCTTGTTCCGCTCCCGCATGACATCGCGGAGGATTCGGATCCGGCGGCGGCCATCCTGGAAGCCGATGCCCACCGCCTGCTCTGGCAGGCCATCTCCTCACTCAATGAGCCCTGCAGAACGCTCCTGACTCTGATGGCGCACCGTGTCGGTAATCAGCAGTCAGCCGTTCGGCTCGGGCTTCCATTAGGCAGCATTGGGCCGAGTCGAGAACGCTGCCTAAAAAAACTGCGCACCCTGATCTCACCTGAGGAGACGGTGCAATGAGTAACGACGACTACCTCCTGGCGGCGCTAAGGCTCGCCGCAGGGAACGATCCCGTTCCCAATCACGTATCCGCAGCCGCAAGCGAGGCCTACTCGCTTCGGATCCCACATGTGGTGACCGCCGCATCCATCGAGTGCGTCGCCATGCGGACCGTGCGGGGGGTGGCAGGTCCGACAACAGTGCGGTTCGCCACCGACGACGTCACCTTCGACCTGGAGCTCACTGTGAACGACGGGCTCATCGATGTGGCAGGGCAGATCCTGCCGTATCCGGGCGAAGGCAGTCATGTCGATGTGCGAACTCCGCACATGACCATGAGCCGGCAGCTGGCCGGAACAGGGCAGTTCGCCGTCACGGGAATGCCCCCCGGCTGGTTCAACGTCGTCTGTCATCGTCCGGGCAAGCCGCCCGTGGCGACCAGGTGGCTGCGTATCCGGCCATGACCTGAGATATCGCTGTTGTACCGGGGCGGCGGAGCCACCGCCGTCCCACAGCGCGCCGTCTCACCTCCACCTCGACCTATCTCAGCACTCCACCGGGCCGCAGCATGACCGCTGAGCAGGCAGACTCCGCTATCTCCCCAGACTCCACGACCAACATCCTCGCGGCAGCCGAGGCCGCCGTGTCCAGATCCGTGGTCGACCCCGAGCAGGCGCTCGCCGCCGGCCGCCTCGTGCTGGTCGCGGCCGAGCACACGGGCGCCGTCGAGGCGGCCGTGGTCGCTCTACGCGCCATGGGCCTGGCCGCCCGTGAACTGGGCGACCTGCAGGCCGCCGAACGGCACCTGCGCAAGGCCATCGCCACGCCCGCGGCGCCGCCGCAACGCGTGGCGCAGGCCAGGCTCTCCCTCGTCACCGTGCGCACCGAACGCGGCCATCCCCTGCAGGCGCTGCGCGTGGCCGCCCTCGCCTGGGCCTACCTGTGCCCGCTCGACCGCGCCAAGCTCGACACGCAGCGGGCCGTCGCCTTAGCCCACCTGGGCCGCTATCAGGAGGCCATCGCCGCCTGCGACCGTTCCCTGGAGACGCTCGCCACCGCCCCCGGCACCGTCGACGACCGCCGGTTCCTGGCCGGTGGCCTGCTCAACCGCGGCCTCGTGCGCGCCTACCGAGGCGACTGGCACCGCGCCACCCAGGACATCACCGCCTGCCTGGAGATCTCCCACGCCGCCGGGCTGGCCCACCTCACGCGCCTGGCCGCCGCGAACCTGCCCTTCCTCGCGGTACGGCGCGGCGACCTCGCAGCCGCCTTCGCCCACTACCGGGCGGCCGAGGAGACGCTGTTCGGGTACCCGGAACGCCTGGCCACGATGCGGGCCGACTTCGCCGGCGCACTGCTGGCCGCGCACCTGCCCGGGGAGGCTCGGGCGTTGCTGAGCCTCGCCGTACCCGAGCTGGAGGCTTCTGGCGCGCACGTCGCGCTGGCGGAGGCGCGGCTGAAGCTGGCGCAGGTCGAGCTCCTCACCGGCGACCCGCGGCGCGCCGCCGAGGTCGCCGCGCAGGCCGCGGCCGAGCTCGTCGCGCAGGACCGTGAGTCGTGGCTGCCGCTGGCCAGGGAGGTGGAGCTGCGATCCAGGCTGACGCTCGGGCCCGTCACGCCCGCGCTGGTGCGGGAGCTGACCGAGTGCGCCGACGCGCTGGAGTTCGGTCCCGCCTGTGCCGTGGCCGCGGCGGCGCTGCGGCTGGCGGCCGCGGAGGCGGCGTTGTCGATCGACGATCATCCAACGGCCTCCGAGCAGCTCGGCTACCTCACGGCGCAGTGCCGGCGGGTGCGGCCGGCGGAGGGGATTCCGCTGGCGTCCAAGGCGCAGGCGGCGCATCTGGCGCAGCCTTCGCCCACGCCGCCGCTCATCCGGCAGCACGCCCTGGCGCTTGAGGCGGCTTTGCAGGAGGACTCGGCGGGTGCGTTCCGCGCGGTGCGGGACGGGCTGGCCGAGGTGGGCGGGCAGGTCGAGTCGCTGGACGATCCGGCGTTGCGGGCGCACGCGGCTCGGGCCGGGGAGCGGCTGGCGGCGTTCGGGCTGACGCTGGCCGTGCGGGGCGGACGGGCCGAGGAGGTGTTCGAGTGGAGCGAGCACTGGCGGGCGGTCACCGGGCAGGCGCCGGGCGGGGGTCGGGAGCGGGGACTGCCGGGTGTCGAGGCCGCGTCCAGTGACCGGTCCGATGAGGGTTCTGAGGCGCGGACGTGGATGGCCGGGGCCGAGCGTGCTCTGGGGGGTGTCGACGAGGCGGCGGGGTGGTTGCGGAGAGTTCGGGAGAACCTGGGCGGGGCCGCGCTGGTGGAGTACGTCGTCGACCAAGGGGCGCTGCTCGCCGTCGTGGTGACCGCCGAACACGTGCGGATGCGGCGGCTGGCGGAGGTGTCCTCGCTGGGTGAGGCGGTGGTGCGCCTCCGGTATGCGATGCGGCGGGCGGCGCTGGGCGACTGTCCCGGGGCCGGAGGCGACGCGGTGTCGTGCGGGCAGGAGGTGGACCAGATGATGTTCCGGCCGCTGGCCGAGTGGATCGGGGACCGGCCGCTGGTCGTCGTCCCCGCCGGGCCGCTTTACACGCTGCCCTGGTCGGCGCTGCCGTACCTGCGTGGGCGGCCGGTGACCGTCGCGGCCGCCGCGCTGTCGTGGCTGCGGGCCCGCACCGCGCCACGCCCCGCCCGCGCGGCGCCCGTCGTGGCCGCGACCGCCGGTCCTGACCTGCACGAAGCGCCGGAAGAGGTACGGCAGGTGCTGACCTGTCACCCCGGCGGACACGAGATCGAGGCCCGGATCGCACCCGTGCTGCGGGCGCTCGCCGAGGTGGACGTCTTCCACGTGGCCGCGCACGGCGTCTTCCAGGCACGCAGCCCGCTGCTGTCCAGCATCACCCTGGCCGACGGCCCGCTCATGGCCTACGACCTGCTCGGCCTGGACCACCCACCGCGCCTGGTGATCCTCTCGTCGTGCGACGCCGGAATGGCGCGCGCCCCCTGCGAGGGCGCGCCGCTGGGGCTGGCGGGCACCTTCCTGGCACAGGGTACGGCGTGCGTCGTCGCCGGCATGGTGCCGGTGCGGGACGAGGAGGCGCTGGCCGTGATGACCTGCTTCCACGAACTCCTGGCCGCCGGCCACTCGCCCTCCAGAGCCCTCGCCGAGGCGACCGCGAAGACCGGTGTAACCGCCTTCGCCTGCTTCGGCGCCGGCGACCGCCCCCTGACCACCTGAACCCACCGGAAGCCCGCCTTCCTCTCCCCCGGAGGCCGACCGGGTAGTTGGGGGTGGTGACGGCCCTGCGGCAGGGGCCTGGCATCGGGAAACCCACTGGGCCACGCGGCTGGTGGGGCCTTCTGCCAGGCTCTTCGGGTGGTTGCCCGGCTGCCCACGATCACGCCCCCGGCTGGTCCAGCCGGGGGGTGGTGGGTTAGGCGGTGGCTATGGGGTGGGTGGGGTTGGCTACCCAGTTGGACCAGGAGCCGACGTAGAGGGCGGCGGGGTAGCCGGCCAGGTGCAGGGCGAGTACCTCGTGGGCGGCGGTGACGCCGGAGCCGCAATACGCGCCCACCGGGGTGCCGTCGGTCACGCCCAGTGCGGTGAAGCGGGCGTCCAGGTCCGAGGCGGCCAGGAAGCGGCCGTCGGCGGTGACGTTGTCGGTGGTGGGAGCGCTGACGGCGCCGGGGATGTGGCCGGCGACCGGGTCGATGGGCTCCACCTCGCCTCGGTAGCGCTCGGCGGACCGGGCGTCCAGCAGGACTCCGGTGTTCGCCAGCGAGGCGGCTTCGTCGGCGGTGAGGACGGGCATGCCGCCGGGCACGGCGGTGAAGTCGCCGGGCGTCGCGGTGGGTTCGTCCTTGACGATCGGCAGGCCGAGGGCGTCCCAGGCGGGCAGACCACCGTCCAGGACCTTGACCTGGTCGTGGCCGAAGTAGCGCAGGCACCACCAGGCGCGGGCGGCGATCGTGGAGCCGGCGTCGTCATACACGACCACTGGCTTGCCCCGGGTGACGCCCAGGCGGCGCATGGCGTTCTGGAAGTGCTCGGCGGACGGCAGCGGATGCCTTCCCCCGGCGCCGGGGGCGGCGGCCAGGTCGGCGTCGAGGTCGCAGAAGAGCGCTCCGGGCAGATGACCCTCGCGGTAGCGGTCGATGCCGGGCGGCCCGCTGATCCCGCCGCGCACGTCCAGCAAGGTCACGGCATCGCCTGGCTCGGCCAGCTCGGCCGGGGTGATGAGCGGGCTCATCTGCTGCTTACCTCCAGAAGTGGTATGAGTTGTTCGGCGGTGGTCATCGAGCCGTGGTAGCCCGTGAAGGCCGCCTCCAGCTTGTGGGCGGTGTTGATGATCGCCAGGTCGGAGTACGGCACGGCCACCACGTCACCGATGCGCTCGATCCACTCCGTCTTCACCTTCGGCCCGAACCAACCGGCGTCGACGGCCTCCTGCCTCGACACCACCCATGCCCGCCCGGCAAGGGTCTCACGCCAGGCGTCGAGGACGGCGTGCGCCGCACCCGGTTCCGTATACACGTGTCGCGCCCGCGCCTCCCCGCCCAGCATCGCGACACCCGCCGACAGTTCGGGCGTCTGGTCGGCCTCGATCTTGTCGCGGGCGTTGACCATGCCGTGGTCGGCGGTCACATACAGGGCGCCTCCGGGAGGCAGGGCGGCGGCCAGGCGTTCGGCCAGGCGGTCGACGATGGCGAGCTGGTCGAGCCATTCGGGGGTGCCCCAGCCGGTGAGGTGGCCCATGGCGTCGAGGTCGCCGTAGTAGACGGTGACGTGGGCACGCGGCTCGGCCAGGGCGGCGGTGGCCGCTTCGACCCTTTCGTCCACGGTGTCGGCGCCGAGGTAGCGCATCCCTCGGTAGACGGCCTCGGTCAGGCCGGTTCCCTCGAACATGGCGGGCGCCACGTAACTGCAGGTCACCCCGGCTGCGGCGGCGCTCTGGTAGACGGTGTCGGCCGGCTGCCAGGTGAGGGGGTCCATGACCTGTTTGTCGGGCAGGGTCCAGCGCAGGCAGTTGAACAGGTGCCCGGCGCCGGGCACGGCCAGCATGAGGCCGAGCATCCCGTGTTCACCGGGCGGCAGGCCGGTGCCGAGTGAGCAGAGGCTCGTGACCGTCGTGGCCGGGAAACCGGCGGTCAACACCCTTTTGGTGGCGCTGGACAGGAAGGGCGCGGTCTCGGGATGGGCGGCCAGCAGTTCGGCGCCCAGACCGTCGACGAGGAACAGACAGACGCTGCGGGCAGGCTCCAGCCCGAGCACGTTGCCGTCGCCCACACCGAGCGCGGCCATCAGGGAGCGCGGCAGATCCGGCAACGACGACCCACCATAACCGGGCACCAGCGGAACAGCGTCCAGACTCATGACCAGATCCTAATAACACCCACAAACCAGGGCATATCCCTGCGCCTCAGGCAAATCCCATAAACCACCCGAACCCGGTCAATCCCAGGAGCATCCAACCCCTGGACACGGCACCCGCAAGGGGCCCGGTCAAGCGTGTTGGTGGAGGGGTGTGGCCTTAGGTGGGCAAGGGCGGAGTCGTCACGGCGGGATGTCTCGAGCGTTCACTACCGGCCGTGAAGGGCGCGCGCCATCGCGGCGGGTGGGGCAAGCTGGCACCGCCGTAACAGAAAAGCCGCCGTAACAGAAGCCGCAACAGGCCGCCCTAACAGAAGCCGTAACTGAAGCCGCAACAGGCCGCCGTAACAGAAGCCGTAACAGGCCGCGACAGAAAGAGTCCCCCGAAACGAAAACGCGCGCCTAAGACGAGGCGCGCGCCGTGGCTTCGGACAGGGTCTTGGCGAACGCCAGGACGTGGGACACCGCCTCGGGCCCGTCGGCGGCCTCGCTGACGCGCAGGGAGAGGTCGTCGGCGGTGATCGCGCCCGTGTAGCCGTGGTCGGCGTCGCAGTTCTCGTCGCCGCAGGTGGCGGGTTCGAGATCGACGTGGGAGATGGCGCCCCAGCCGATCGTCAGCGTCACCTCGGTCGGCGGCACGCCGGGAACGTAGGACGCCGGGTCGGGGACCACCCTGGTCACGGCGACGGACTGCACGCGGCTCAGGCGCACCGCCTCGGTGGTGGTCGAGGCGTGCGAGGCCGAGACGCCTTCGACGGCCGGATGCTCGTCGGTATGGCAGACGAGCAGGCGCGAGGCGGACAGCACCAGCACGGTGACGTGCCTGCGCACCTCCATGGCCGGGTCGAACGTGGCCTCGTGATGGACCACATAGGCCGTCACGGCCTCCTTGCCCAGCGCGGATTCGACCGCATCCGTGACGAGGTCGGGGTAGTAGCCGCTGCGCTCGATCGCCTCACGCAGACCCGCGGCTGAGACTCGGGTTTCCCTCATGGGTCCATCCTGCCAGGGCTCGGCAATGCTCTCACCCACCGGACAGACCACCTTATACCCCGCCCTGTCCCTACTTTCCCTATTACGGCCGCCACCGCGTTCCGGTGATGCTCGGTCCTTTGGTTACGAGCCGCCCTTTCCCTTACGGCCGGCCCCGCCCACCCCCACCCGCCGACCATGGCGGGGGACATTCCAGGGTCACGGCAGGCAGGCCGCGCAAGCGCACCACCGCGACGCGCGCCCCATAACCACCCGACCGCGCCCACCCTCGCCCACCCGAACCACCCGTTCGTGAGACAACCCGACCCCGTGGTCAGCCCAGGCGGCGGGGGCCGCCGTCTTGGCGGGGGCCGGGTGGGGTCTTGAGTACCGCTCTGGCGCCCAGGACGATGACCTCGCTCTCCCCCACCAGCACCTGGTCCAGATCCAGCCGGGCGACCTCCGGCAGGTCGTGGGCCAGGCGGCCGACGCGTACCAGCAGGTCTTCCAGGGCTTCCACCGCCACCGGCGGGTAGCCGTACTCGCCGAACAGCAGCGGCGCCGCGCGGACGGACCGGATCAGTCCCGCCGCGTCCTCCGCCGTCAGCGGCGCCAGCCGGAACCCCTCGTCCTCCAGCAGCCGGGCGGTCACGTCTCCCAGGCCGAACGAGACGACCGGGCCGAACGCCGGGTCCTCGGCCACTCCCACCACGGTGGGCACCGCGGGCTGCGGGACCATCCGCTGCACCGCCAGCTCGACGTCATCGCCATATTGTCCGGCCAGTTCGGTGTAGGCGCTGCGGACGGTGTCCGGTCCGCCGAGTCCGAGCCTTACGGTCCCGGCCCGCCTGGCCGCGTCCGCCCCGGTCACCTTGACCACCACGGGCCACCCGAGCAGTTCGGCCGCCTCCGCCGCCTCGTCGGGCGAGCGCACGATCGGCGCCGGCCACACCGTGATCCCGTAGCAGGCCAGCAGCTCGGTGGCATCGATCTCCACCGGCCCCGCCCCGGCCTCCTGCACCGGGAAACCGCCTGCCTCGAAGCCCTCCCGATCACCCTGCTGCCCGGCCTGAAGACCGACGGCCTCCGGGCCGACAGCGTCCGGGCCGACAGCCTCGGGGCCGACAGCCTCCGACGCGCGAGCCTCTGCGCGGCCTGCTTCGGACCCGTCGCTCTCAGAGACGGCCGCCTGGGAAGCGTCGGTGTCAGAGGCGGACGCCCGGGGTGGCTCGGGGTGGGCGCTGTCTGAGGCGGGTTCCGGAATTGCGGATCCGCTGGGCTCGGGCGCGTCGGATTGGGGGGCGTCGGTCTCGGGAGTGGGCGGGTTGAGGTGGTGGGCTATGAGGGTGTGGGCGGCTTCCGGGTTCAGGTCGGGGAGTTCGGGGGGTGTGCCGGCGGGATGCGCCAGCCAGGCCGAGTACCTGACCACGTGGGCCAACGCCCGGACCGCCTCTTCCGGGGCCGCGTAGGACGGGATGGAGCCTCTGGCCGGGGTTCGGCCCACGCGGAGGTCGGGGTGCATGCCCAGGTGGCCTTCGAACGTGGCCAGGACGGGCTTGCCGGTGTCCTGGGAGACCTTCAGCAGTTCGGCGGCCACTCCGGCGGTGTCGCCGGGGATCGGTGGCATGTAGATGACCACGGCCGCGTCCACCTCGTCGGCGGCCAGCACGTCGGCGAGAGCAGTGCCGAACTCGGAAGGGCCGGCTGAGGCGCCTAGGTTGACGGGCGGGCGGGGCTCCAGGCCGGCGTCGGCGCTGGCGTGGACGGCGAGCAGGCCCATCGCGTCGGAGTTGGTGACCAGGCCGACGCGCGGGCCCGCAGGCAGCGGCTGGTGGGCCAGGAGCTGGCCCACGTCGAAAAGCTGGATGAGGTCGTCGACGCGGATGAGCCCGGCCTGGGCGAACAGGGAGCTGATCGCGGAGTCCGGCAGGCGCAGGGCCCGCGCGGAGTGGCCCACGGGGGTGCCGCCGCTCTTCACGGCCACGATGGGCTTGCGGCGGGCGATGCGCCTGGCCAGGCGGGTGAACTTTCTGGGGTTTCCGAGGGATTCGAGGTAGAGGAGGATGACCTCGCTGGCCTCGTCCTCCTCCCAGTACTGCAGGAGGTCGTTGCCGGAGACGTCGGCCCGGTTGCCGGCCGACACGAACGACGAGATGCCCATCCCGCGCTGGGCGACCCGCTGGAGCAACGCGGTGCCGAGCGCGCCCGACTGGCTGAAGAAGCCGACCCGGCCGCGGCCGGGCAGGGTGGCGGCGAGGGTGGCGTTCAGGCGGGTGGCTGGGTCGGTGTTGGCGATGCCGAGGCAGTTGGGGCCGACGACGCGCAGGCCGTAGGAGCGGGCGATGGTGGCGAGTTCGTCCTGTCTGGCCCGTCCGCCCGCGCCGGTCTCGCCGAAGCCGGAGGAGACCACGACCAGGCCGTGCACGCCCTTCTCGGCACACTCCTTCACCACGTCGAGAACGCTCTCCGCGGGCACGGCCACGACCGCCAGATCCACCTCGCCGTCGATGGCGCCCACACTGGGGTACGCGCGCACGCCGGCCACCGCCCGCACCTCGCGGTGCACCGGGTAGACGGGGCCGGTGAAGTCGGCGGCCAGCAGGTTGCGCAGGACGGTCTGGCCGACGCCGCCGGGTTCGCGCGAGGCGCCGATGACCGCGACGGAGCCGGGCGTGAGCAGGCGTTCGATGGAACGCGCCTCGGCGCGGTGCTCGCGGGCGGCGGTCACCTCGGCGGAGGTCTCGGTGGGGGCGAGGTCGAGCGTCATGCGGACCACGCCGTCGGCGAAGCGGCTCTGCGCGGTGTAGCCGGCCTGGCGCAGCACGCCCATCATCTTCATGTTGGCGGGCAGCACGTCGGCGATGAACGTCTCGATGCCGTTCTCACGGGCGGTGGCGGCCAGGTGTTCGAGCAGGACGGAGGCGACGCCGCGGCCCTGGTGGGCGTCCTCGACGAGGAAGGCCACCTCGCCCTCGGTGGCGCCGACCCGGTCGTAACGGATGACGGCCACCATCTCCGTGCCGATCGTGGCGATCAGGGCGACCCGGTTGGTGTAGTCGACGTTGGTGAACCAGGCCACTTCCTTGTCCGACAACTTCGGACGCGGGCCGAAGAAACGGAAGTAAATGGATTCGTCGGACAGCCGCGAATAAAAGGCGAGAAGCCGGTCGGCGTCGGCCGGGCGGATCGGACGCACGTGCGCGGTGCCACCGTCGGCCAGCACGACGTCGGCCTCCCAGTGGGCCGGATACTGTGCATCCACAGTCCCGAGCGTAGACCCGCATCCCAGATGCCAAGACCGTTGGACAACGCTTGTGCATCGACTGGGCACCTGTGTCCGGTCTCCGCCCACGGGCAGGCCGAGAGCTGTTAGTTTTGCGGCGGCAGGCATAGCGAGAAGACGCAAGGTGGTGGCCTCATGACGCGGGTCGTCGTGGTGGGCGATCTCATGACCGACGCGGTGGCGCGCGCCCGTTATGCGCTCGCCAGAGCCAGCGACACACCCGCGATCGTGACGATGCACGGCGGCGGATCCGGGGCGAACATCGCCTCCTGGCTGGCCGTGGAAGGTGCCGAGGTGGCCTTCATCGGTCGCAGGGGCGCCGACATCACCGGCCGCAACCGCGACATGGAGCTGATGGGCTACGGCGTGGACGCCCGGCTCGTCATGGATCCCGAGCGGCCGACGGGCACCTGTGTGGTCCTGGTGACCCACAAGGGCGAGCGGACCATGCTCTCCGACCCCGGGGCCAACGCCGCCCTGTCGCCGGAGGACCTTCCCCGTGACCTGTTCAGCGGAGGTAGCCATCTCCATCTGTCCGGCTACACGCTGATCAACGAGGGTTCCCGCGACGCCGGTCTGGCAGCCCTGGACATGGCACGGCGCGGCGGCATGACGATCTCGATCGACTGCTCCTCCTCCGCGCCGCTGGAGCGCACCGGGGCCGAGCCGTTCCTGGAGTGGACGAACGGGGCCAAGCTCCTGTTCGCCAACGCCGACCAGGCCAAGGTCCTGACCGGACGCGACGACCCCGAGGCCGCCGTCAAGGTGCTCACCGCGTGGTTCCCGCAGGTGGTGATCAAGCTCAACGCGGACGGCTCGCTCTGGTACACCAACGGCCGCCCCGACCCCGTCCGAGCCGCCGCCGAACCGGTCGACCGCATCGTGGACGGCACCGGCGCGGGTGACGCCTTCACGGCCGGCTTCCTGCCGCCGTGGCTGGCCGGCAAGCCCCCGTCGGAAGCTCTGGCCGCAGGCAACCGCCTGGCCGCCAAGGCCATAGTCCACCTGGGCGCCCGCCCCCGCCTCTAACCCCGCACACGCAGGCTCCCGCCCCGACAAGCCGAGGCACGACCGCGCCACAAAACGCGCGTGGAAGCCGCATGCCGACAGCTTGGGTGGCCGCCGCATGCTGGCAGCTCGGTGGCCGCCGCGTGCCGACAGTTCGGGTGGCCGCGTGCCTACAGCTCCCGCGTGCCTACAGCTCTCGCGTGCCTACAGCTCCGTGGGTGGGTCCGGTATCGGTGGGCCGCCCAAGGGGTGAGCGGGCGCGCGTCTCGGCGGGTCAGCGGTGAGGCGGAGGAGCGTCCCCCTGGAGCGGAAATAGCGCGCCAACGCACAAGAGGTCCGCAAAGCGCAATCAAGGCACCTGAGTACCCCCTACTCAGGCGAAGGGGACGGGCGGGGCGGAGCATCGGCTGCATGACAGCGGCTGAATTCTCGCGCGCCCAGGACCGCTTCCGCATCCCGAGGGCGCGGCGTTTCGACTGGCTTGATCCCGTGGGCCCGCCGCTCCGTCGCTTCCCCGACCGTGATCGGCGGTTGCCGCTGGTCTGGCCGGACCCGGTCATCCCCGAGTGGCCGGACTTCTGGCCGATCAATCCGCGCGGGTTCCCGCCGCTCCAACCCCCCTCCGGCACGGAACGGCACGAGCTGACCATCCCGGTCTCCCCCACCGACACCCCCGGCGACGACACCCTGTACGAGAGCGCCGACGGCTCCACCACCCTGTTCCTGCCCCGCTACGACCTCGCCTTCGACCAGGAGGAGCCGCGCATCCTGACCGCGGACCGCGCGGGCACGCCGACGCTGGTCGTGGTGGCCGTGCGGGTTCCGACGGGGCTGAGCGAGCTGCCGCACGAGCTGTCGGTCTCGTTGCGCTACCGGGTGCCCGAGCTGACCGGCGGCTCGGTGGTGGTCGAAGTGGACTTCCCGGCGGTCAGGCTGAGCGACGGCGGCGCGGTGGTCTCGGCCGAGCTGCCGCTGACCGGCCCCGGCCTGCGGCAGCAGCTGCTGGCGGCGATGAGCTCACTGGAGGCCCGCGCGACGGTCGTCGTCAAGCGCGGCATCACGGTCGCGGTGCCCAACCCGATGCTGCTGATCGAGCCGCCGCCGCCCCAGACCTACCGCGAGGTGGCGCTGCTGCTGGAGTGCGTGGCCGGGCCGAGCCCGCTGCTGCTGTCGGACGCCCAGCGTGTACGGCTCGGCGGCGGCACCACCCCGACCGGTGTGCAGGGGATGCGCCGGCTGCGCGTTCAGCACGAGGGCCGGGGACATTCGTTCTGGCAGGACCCGGCCAGGCCCGAGCACTTCTACTTCCTCCCGGACCGGTTCCTGCTGGGCCGCCTGCCCGGCACCGGACGCCGGCCCGCGCTGAACATCCGGGCGACCAGCGCCGCGCGGGAGGAGGACGTGCGGGTCACGGTCGAGTTCATGGCCAGGCCGGTCATCTCGACCGAACGGCTGGCCGCGGCGGAGCCGGTGCTGGCCGAGGAGGCCGGGCGGATGGGTGCGAGCGCGCCGATCCGGATGGAGATCCTGCCCGACGCCCAGCCGATGCTGCGCCTGGCCCTGCCGCAGGACGGGGCGGCGCCGTCCGGGCTGACCGAGCGGCCGAAGGCGCAGGTGGGCCTGGAGCAGGGCGTCACCCACGCCGAGACGTTCACGCTCGATGACTTCAGGCTCGTGCACGCGGCCTTCTTCGGCGCCTCGCTGAACGTCATGAACGGCGAGGTCAGGGTCGGCGCGGGCGGCGGCCAGCCGGAGGACGTGGAGCTGGAGCTGCGCCTGGACAACACCGCCGGCGACGTCCTGGAGCTGGTGCCGCTGACCGCCGCGCCCAAGCGCGTCACCGCCCGGCTGGTGAACGCGATCGAGAGCCCGGTCCGGGTGGACCGGCTGAAGGCCGTGGCCGTCGCGGCCGGTCGCCGGATTCCGCTGACCGTCGAGGGCGGGCCGGCGGGCAAGCTGCTGGCGCCGGGCGAGGAGCTGGAGATCGCGCTGGTCCCGGCCGAGCCGCTGCCGGACGCCGGCGCGTACACGATCGTGCTCGACCAGTCGGGCGTGTCGGTGCAGGTGGACAAGGAGGCGGTCTGGAATGCCGTCTTCGACGACAGCGCCAAGCCGCGCCTGAGCCGGGAGGTGAGCGTGGTGGCGGTGCCGGCGATGTTCGGCGACCCGTCGGGTGACCGGGTGGCGTTGTTCGTGGTCTCGATCGTGGGCGCGCAGGGGTCGGTGCAGCTCAGCGAGACGGAGCTGAAGGCCACGACGCTCGTTCACGTGCCGGTGAGCTCGCTGCTGACCGGCGCCCCGATCCCGCCGCTGCGCTACAGGACCGAGACCATCTGGCAGTCCGGCCTGGTCGGCGTCAGCCAGGTGCGCGAGACCGACGCGACGATCCTGCCGCCGATCAAGACCCGTCCGAACGCGTAGGAGGAGCGATGAGCGTGCTGCAGGGGCTGCCCGACCTGGGCGCCCCCACCGGCTCCGGGTTCGCGGCGTTCGGCCGGGACGGCCTGATCGTCTCGGTGCCCGACCGGCTGGAGCTGACCCGCCGCGACGGCGTGCCCGAGCTGATGGTGTCGTTGGAACGTTCCCTGGCCTTCCCGCCGTCCGGGCTGCTTGAGCTGGCCTTCAACGCCTTTTCGTCCACGCCGGGGGTGCCCGCCGACCTGCGTGAGAGCGTGCTGGAGCTCTCGGTCGTGCTCGGGCCGATCTCGCCGCCCGCGGTGCTGGCCGCCGACCAGCTCCTGGGCGCGCGGCTGGCCATCGCGCTGATGCCGGAGGCGGCGCAGGTCATCGCGCGGCTGATCGAGGACGCCACCCTCCCGATCGACGCCGCGGTACGGCTGGCCGTGCGGGCCGTGGCCCCGCGGGCGGCGTTCGAGACCGTGGTGGACCCCCGTGACCTCGCCACCCGCCTGGCCGCCCGCCTCGGGACCGGCGCCAGGGTCACCCGTCCCGAGCTGGTCCTGGCGCTGGCCGACCTGCTCGGCGCCGGCCCGGACGCGGCCGAGGAGCTGGCGCTGCGCGCGGGGGCGCTGGTGGCCGAGCCCGCTCCCGGCGCCACCCTTGACCTGGTCCTGCGCGTACCCGCCGAGGTGGCCCCCGGCTCGGTGCGCCTCGACCTGGCCGAGCCGGCCGCAGTGATCGCCCACCGGGTGCTGTCCTTCGACCCGTTCGCCGCCGCGCGTGAGGTGGCGGGCGGCTCGCTGGACCGGCACGTGCGGCTGATCACCCTGCCCGGGCTGCCAACCGGGCAGGTGCCGGTCCACGTCTCGGCCAACCTGCCCGAGCCGGTCACCGACCTGCCCGCGCTCCTGGCGGACGTGCGGTTACCCGCCGCCCCGCCCAAGCGGCCGCATCCGGTCTCCGGCAGCCTGGCGCTGGATGGAGCCGGCCGTACCGGAACGCTGACGCTGACGCTCGCGGCTGGCGAGCTGCCGTCGGGCGAGGCGCGACTGCGGGCGCTGATGTCCACGGGCGAGGAGGTCGAAGGGCCGTGGCGGCCCTTCGACCGGCGGCAGATCGTGCTGGACCGCGACGGCTTCCCGCTGCCGCTGCGGGTGGTGCTGGCCTCCGACGCGCTGCTGGCGCTGGCGACGGTGGACGTCGTCAGGCAGTCAGGTCGTACGGCGGGGCGGCTCGCACCGGGCACGCCCACGCTGGCGGTGCCCGATCTGCCCGGCGACCCGGTGGCCAGGCTGGTCATCCGGCCGCTGGGCCGGGGCCGGGTGCTGGAGCTGCCGGTGGACGACCAGCAGCGGCTCGACCTGGACCCGGCGGTGCTGCCGGGGTTCGGCGGGCACCGGGCGCGGCTGGTGGCCCTGCGTCCGCCGGTCACCGTCGAATGGGCGCCCGAGGCGGAGACGGAGGTGCGGCGGGTCCCGCTGAGCGTGGCGCGGCCCGAGGCGGAGATCGGGTGGACGGCGGACTCGCCGTTCCGGCCGGGCATGCGCTGGCGGGTGGCGCCGGGGCCGTGGTCGGAGCCGGTGGACGGGCCGGTCATCACCGTGGACCAGGCGGCCCCGGTCGTGGTGGACGGCGTCGAGCTGGTGCCCGACCGGCGGGATCCGAGCGTGTGGGTCTATGTGCCGCCGGGGCCGTTCCTGGACCGCGAGCCCAGCCTCCTGGTGGCGGGCGACACGGCGTTCCTGCAGCTCACCAGCCGGATCGACCTGCCCGAGGCGGCGAAGGCGGCGCTCCTTGGCGCACTGGCCGGGCGGGCCGGGCAGGTACGCGCGCTGCCGGTCGAGGTGCCGCGCGTGGCGCTGCAGGTGAAGGAGTCCGACACCTGGCAGGACGTGGCCACCGGCGGCAGCTCGGGGTCGCCGCCCTGGCGGACCGCGCTGTCGGCCGTGCTCAACCCGTCGCAGGCGGAGGCCGTGAAGGCGGCGTTGTCGGGGACCGCGGGGCGGGCGCGCCTGGTCGCCGAGCTGATCGAGGCGGACATCGTCCGCGTCCAGAGCCGCGATCTCGCGGATCTCATCAAGTAGGGAGAAAGTCCATGCTGTTGTTGCTCGAATCCATCCAGACCGCCGACGCCACCGTCTACCGCGACAGCGACAACCCGCTGAAGTTCTACGTCCTGCCGGAAGACCCGACCATGCGGATGGAGAACGGCCGGCCGGTCTTCAAGTACCTGATCTACCGGACGCTCAAGCCCCTGCCCAACGGGGCCAACGGCGCGGCGCTGGTGTTCATGGACGTCGAACTGGCGCTCAACCCGACCCAGATGAGCGCGCTCGCGGTCGAGCTGGCCGAGAAGGTCACGGCCGAGCGCGGCCCCGGCGCCCAGCCCGTGGATCCGAAGGCGATCGTCCTGAGCAAGCCGGAGTTCACCGCCGGCTCCGTCACCGTGGACATGCTCGCCAACTCCGGCAACCTGGTCCAGCGTGTCAACCACGCGGGCAAGCCGTCCATGTACGGCAACAACATCGTGGCCATCTCGGCCGAGCTGACCGAGTTCGGCGCGGCGATCTTCGAGGGCGCGATGAAGACCGGGGGCGCCGGCGGCGTGAAGGTCACCTACGACCTGTCGTTCGCCGCGCGGCTGCCCGAGGTGAGGGCCACGGGCCACTGGACGGCCAGCAAGTTCTACAGCTTCGTCCAGCAGGTCGACTTCGAGGAGAACTTCTGGTCCGAGGACGACTTCACCGAGAGCGTCGACGAGATCTTCATCAACTCCGAGTCGCGCGTCGTGGACATCGACCCCGGCGTGCTGCCGAGCGACCACCCGGTACTCGGCACGGTCAGGGAGATGATGACCCAGCACCTCGACGAGGCCATCAAGCGCAATCTCATCGAGGCCATCCCGCCCGAGAGCCGCGACTTCTCCAAGGTCCGTGACGCCGACTTCGAGAACATCAAGCGCAGCGTCATGGTCAACAAGTCGTCGGACGTGTTCATCCAGTTCAGGGAGAAGCAGGTCACGACCGTGACCAAGGGCCCGCAGGCCAACGTGAAGTCGATCGCCGAGATGGGGCTGGACTTCAAGGACTTCTCCCAGGAGGTGCCGGCCGACCATCCGTTCCTGCGCCAGCTCAACCTCACCATCCAGGTCAACGCCGAGTTCGAGGTGCTGCCGATCTTCAGCGTGGACGTGACCATCGACTTCCCGCCACACACCGCCCAGCACGGGGTCAGGACCTTCACGTTCAAGAAGGCCGACGACGTGGGCAAGTTCGACGCGTTCCTCGACGGGCAGCCGAAGAAGTTCAAGTACCGCTACGTCGTCAACTACAAGGGCGAGAGCCGTACGTTCACCAGCCCGCTCATCGACCACGAGGGCGACGACCTTAAGATCAACATCGATGACCTCGGGCTCTGGATGGTCGACGTCGAGATCGGCGACATGAACTTCGACCAGGTCACCAAGGCCGTCCTGACGCTGCGGCACCCGGAGATCGCGCCGGGCGACCGGCCGGCGAAGACGTTCCAGATCGACAAGAACTTCACCAAGCAGAGCGTCAAGGCGGTGCTGCTGCAGCCCGCGCAGCCGTATGGCGGGTCGCTGAAGTACTTCATGAAGGACGGCAGGGAGTTCGTCCGCGAACTGGCCGGGCTGACCGACAAGACGTTCATCGTGGACGACCCGTTCTCCGCCAACAAGACCATCCAGGTACGCAGCCGGGGCGACTTCGAGCGCTCCATCGACACGATCTTCATCGACTTCGACTACAGCGAGACGGGCAACGCCTTCCAGCAGACCCCGTCGGTGATCATCGACAAGGGCAACCGGGGGGTCAACGTCACCTTCCCCGTCATCGACGAGGCGAACGGCAAGCTGACCTACCGGGCGATCACCACCTTCCGCGACGGGCGCGTCTCCGACCCCGGCCCGAAGGTGCTGACCGAGCGGACGCTGGTGGTCGGCGAGCAGGCCAACATCCTGAGCGTCACCGTGCTGCCCGACCTCATCGACTGGACCAGGGTCAAGCTGGCGACGGTGGAGCTGACCCACGGGGCCGAGAGCGAGACGTTCGTCTTCCGCAAGGGCGAGGCCACCGAGCGGACCTGGGAGCTGGCGCTGCCGGACGGGGAGAAGAAGGAGTACCGCTGGTTCGCGAAGTTCTTCATGGAGACCGGGGACCCGATCACCGACAGGTCGCCGGAGCCGGTGGACGACGAGAAGCTGGTCGTGGAACTGCCATGATCATCGAGGCTCCGCCGTACTTCATGATCGACGGTGTCACCGTGATGCGGGACCACGTCGACCCGCGCCAGTTCTACTACCTGCCGCTGTCGCCCTCCTTCCGGATGGAGGGCGGCGTGCCGGCGTTCAGCCTGCTGAAGTTCTTCTCCACCTCGGGGACGGGCGGCTTCGCCGACTTCGACGTGCACCTCGGGCTGAGCCCTCAGCAGTTCGGGCAGGTACGCGCGGAGGTCAAGCGGCTGGCCGGGCTGGCGGCCGAGCCGAGCCTGGCGCCGCTGCCGGTCTTCGACGGCGGCGTCACGCTCATGCTGTTCGGCCAGCAGAGCGGCGGGAGCGGCGGATCCTTCGTCAAGGCGATCAGGCACGGCGGCAAGCCGTCACTGTTCGGCGACAACAACGCGGCCTTCTCCGTCGAGCTCGACGCGCGCGGCGTGGAACTGCTCGACCAGGCGATGGAGCTCGCGCTGTCGCCCATCGGCGTCGTCTACCAGCTCGACTACCTGGCCTTACGCCCCGCCTACCACGTACGGCTGAGCATCGACTGGAGCCGGACCCAGGAGATCCTCGACGAATCGTTCGGCCAGGAGGGCCTGTTCACCTCCTTCCAGATCCAGGACGTCATGGAGAAGCTGGAGGAGCAGCGGGCGATCGTGTTCGAGGTCGACACCACGGTCCCCGAGGACACCGACTCCGGCACCTTCGCCGCCCGCAGGGACGCCGCCGCTGCCCGCGCCCGTGACATGATCACCGACGCGTTCTTCGAGAGCTCGCTGGACCCGCTGCGCGAGCCGCCCGACGGCTGGGACCGGGCCCGCGAGGTGGTCCGCTCGTTCTCCCCCGCGCGCAGCACCCCGCTGGGCGTGTTCAGCTACAAGAAGACGCACTTCACCCGGATCGACCGCAAGCGCCTGGACGTGAACATGTCCGAACGCTCCACGGTCCGCCGGACGATCTACCCGCAGGGGCACCTGAGCGGGTTGTTCCGGGAGAGCGGCGGCGTGGACCGGGCCAAGCACGTCAAGGTGATCAACGCCGACCATCCGTGGTTCCAGCGGCGCCGGGTCAGGGTCATCTCGCACGCCGACTTCGCCAAGGACCCAGTGCGGTCGATGACCGCCTTCCTCACCTACCGGGGCGAGGTCAAGAGCGTCCACCTCGACCAGGGCCGTCAGGAGGACACCGTCGAGTGGCTCTCCCACGTCGAGGACGGCAAGCTGATCGAACCGGTCGACCTGCGCTTCGCCGTGGACCTCCACCCCGACCCGACCGGTGAGCGGCCGCACCGGCTGGAGTCGGAGACGACGCAGGTCACCGGCGAGACGGCGCCGATCCAGCCGCGGGCGCTGTTCGCCCAGGAGCAGATCCCGGTGCTGACCCGCGCCTCGTTCCCGTGGGAGCGCTACCCGCTCGTCCAGGTGGAACTGCGCTACGACGACCCGGGCCACGGCATCCGCCAGCACGACGTCCTGCAGCTCACGCAGGGCCACCCGTCGGACAACTGGGAGCGGTTCCTGGTCGGCGAGCCCGCCGGGCCGGTCATGGCGCGGATCACCTACCGGGCCGCCGACAACCGCGACCGGGTCACGCCGCTCGCGCCGGTCACCCAGCCGCTCATCGACGTGCCCGACCCGTTCCCCGCCCGGCTGCGGGTGACGCTGACGCCCGTCCTGGACTGGACGCGGGTGGAACGGGCCTTCGTCGACCTGTCGTACGAGGACCCGGCCAACGGCATCCGGATCGGCGACTCGATCGAACTGGTGCAGGGGCAGCAGCCGAGGCAGTTCGTCGCCGACCGCCTGGACGTGACGGTCGAGCGGGTCGCATACCGGGTCACGATGCTGATGCGCGACGGCAGCGTGGTCAAGGCGCCGCGCTCCAGCACCCTGCGCTCCCAGATCTTCGTCGGCCCGCGCGGCCAGCGGGCGATCGCGGTGCGGGCGCCCGGCGACTTCGACGGCGTCAAGCGGATCGAGGTGGCGGCCAGGACGCCCGGCGGGTTCTCCGACGCGTTCACCTTCGAGTCGGGCGGCGCCAGCGCCGTCTTCGACTACGAGTTCACCACCCAGGCGGACGACTTCTACGAGCTCAGGGTCGAGCGCTTCTTCACCAACGGGCTCAAGTCCACGCGCGACTGGCAGGTGCACGACACCGACGCCGTCGTCGTCTGACCTGGAGGTCGGGATGTTGCAGCTTGGGTCGCAGACGTTCGAGGTCGACGGGGTCACTGTGTTCCGCGACCATGCCGATCCGGACCAGTTCTGGTATCTGGCGACGGAGGTGGTGCTGCGTACCCGGTCGGACGGGCGGGCGGCGTTCAGCTTCCTGCAGTACCGGCCCGACGTGAAGGACGCGGGGATCGAGGGCGGCGGCTTCCTCATGCTGGAGACGGCGGTGAGCCTGCCCGCGGCCACCCGGAGCAAGATCATGGGTCAGGCGCAGGCGCTGGCGCCGAACCCCCGGCTGGCGGCGGCGCCGGTGGAGTCCGGCAGCGTGCGGTGCCTGGCGCTGAACCTGGAGGGACCCGGCGGGACCACCGCGCCGCCCGGGGCGTTCGCGCCGGTGACGCGGATCATGGGGGCGGCCAAGCCGTCGCTGGTCGGGGAGGAGACGGCGGCCTTCTCGCTGGTGCTGGACGAGGCCGGGGCGACGATCCTGGAGGCGGCCTTCGCCAACGGGCTGACGCCGATCGGGGTGGTCTACGACCTGACGTACTCGGCGCTGACCCCGGACCTGCACGTGGAGATCACCGCGGACCTTGACCGGGTCTACACGCATTTCTCCGCCGGGCTGGAGGCGCAGATCTACTGGCTGCGGGTGGGGATCGACGCCGGGTTCGAGGAACTGGTCGCGAACGGGGCCATCAAGATCAAGGTGATCGACTTCGAGGGGACCGGGGACCAGGCCGAGAAGTGGGCGCTGGATTTCTTCAAGACCGACCTGCTGTCGAAGTGGTTCGAGCCGTCGTTGTCGCTGGGCAAGCTGCAGGGCCCGACGCAGCCGGAGGGGCTGGACGCCATCTTCGAGCGGGCCAAGAAGCTCATCAAACCAGGAAGCCCATCCGGAGGAGGCACCCCACCTGGGGGAACACCACCCGGAGGCACTCCCCCAGGCGGCACCCCGCCCGGGGGCACTCCGCCGGGCGGCCACCCGCCCGGAGGCAGCCCGCCCGGAGGCAGCCCTCCTGGAGGGAGCCCTCCTGGAGGCACGCCACCCGGAGGCAGTCCGTCTGGGGGCAGCCCGCCCGGGGGCAGCCCGCCCGGGGGCAGCCCTCCTGGGGGCAGTCCGCCCGGGGGGACGCCGCCGCCACCGCCACCTCCGCCGCCGGGGGGTGCGCCCAGCCCCCAGGAGAGTGCCGGGGCGTCGATCCCGGCGCTGGTCTCCTTCAAGCTCAAGGTCCTCCGTCAGGAGGAACGCAAGAAGGTCACCCTCGTCTTCGAACGCCGCAAGGCCGTCAAGCGCACCTACGCCCCGCAGGGCTTCGTCGGCCTCCTGCTCGACGACCTGGCCGACAAATCTTCGTACTTCCTCAAGGTCGACCTGGCCGACTCCTTCTTCAAGAAGATCGACGTCGACGTGGCCACACCCGTGAACTTCGCCGACATCGGCCTGTTCGCCACCGACGTGGCCATCGAGTACGGCGGCGACGGCCCCGAGGACTTCCGCCTCACCCAGGCCGCCCCTGGACCGGCCCGTTTCACCACGTTCCTGAACGCCGCCCGCGACCTCGACTTCACCGTCGGCATGGAGCACCACTTCCACGCCAACTCCGGCTGGATCGGCGAGAAGCTGTCCTACCAGGTCCCGCCCCGCCGTACCAAGGACCGCACGCTCAAGGCCGACCCCCAGGACGACCTCGGCTTCCTCAAGCTGGAGATCTTCCCGAACCGCATCGACCCCGGCATCGTCGACGCCGTGGACGTGGACCTGCGCTACGACGACGGCCACACCTTCCAGCGCCGCGACATCTTCCGCGTCCGCCCGAAGGACGTCGCCCAGCAGTGGCGCCTGCGCCTGACCAGGCCCGCGGAGCGGTCGTGGACCGCCCAGCTCACCCACCACCTGAGCGACGGCACCACCCGCGTCACCCCGGCCTTCTCCGGCGACGCCTCCTTCCTGCCGGTCAACGACCCCTTCCCCGACTCCCTCGACATCCTCGCCCTGCCCCTGTTCGAGCCGGGCACGGTCAGGATGGCCTTCCTGGAGGTGGAGTACGACGACCCGGCCAACAACTACCACCGGCGCGCCCGCCTGGAGGTCCCCGGCGCCGCGGTGAGCCCGCTGCCCCTGCGCGTCGCGCTCATCGACCCCGGCCGGCGCGAGTTCCGCCACCAGATCACGATCATCCGCCAGGACGGCGCGCTGATCCGCCACCCGCAGGTCCGGGGCGTGGACACCCTGATCGGGATCCACCTGTGAAAGCGGAACTGCGCGCGATCGCCGGCCACGACCTGCCGCCGCCGCTGGACGACGTCCTCGACCGGCTGGCGGCCGGCCGCTGGCCGGAGGTGATGTGGCGGTGGAGCCGCCTGACGCCCTCGGGCTGCCCGGTGGAGCTGACGCCGGGACCCGACGGGCTGAGCTGGGCGGCGGAGGTGGCGCCGCCGGAGTTCCCCGACTCCGACCGGCTCGGGGAGGTGCTGCGCGTGCTGGAGGAGGCCGGGCAGCCCTGTCTGGAGCCGTTGCCGGGTCCGGTGGCGTCGGCCAGGTTCGGCGCGTGGATCGGGGGCAAGCCCGACGGGCGGCTCAAGGTGTACGCGGAACTCGCGGACGGCCCGCCGTACCCCATGCCGGAGCCGATCGCGGCGGTGGTGGCGAGGCTGCCGGTGGGCGCCCGCCCGCGCATGGCCGGGGCGGAGCCCAAGACGGGCAAGACGGAGCTGTACTTCCGGCTGCCGATGCTGGAGGACCCGCTGGATCTGCTGCCGGTGCTGCTGGAGAGCGGCCACGAGGCGGCCGTGCGCGCCCTGGAGGAACACCTCCCGGGCGGGCTCGGCCGCCTGCGCGGCCGGCGGCTCGGGCTGAGCGTCGCCTGGCACAGCGGGTCGCGGGGCAGGCCGCGGCTGGCGCTGTTCGCCTCTGCCAGAACGCTCTTCCCTGAGGAACCCGAGCCGCGCCCCGGCGTTCGCCGGGGCCTGGTCACGCTGGGCCTGGACCCTGAGGGCCTCAGCCTTCCTGTGGCTGTGGCACTCTCGCCCGTCCCCGCGCGGCCCTGAGCCGTCCTGCCCAGTGGACCACGGCCATCGCGGCGGCGAGCGTCTCGGGGCCGAGCAGCAGCGTGGCGCAGAGGAGCCGGTACCAGAACGTCGCGGTGAGCGGGCCGAGCGCGAGCCCCTCGGCGGTCCATTCCAGGACGGTGACGACGACCGGCAGCAGCAGGAACCAGAACCAGGCCAGCACCCCGGCGAACCCGGCCAGCCACACCCACCGGAACCACTTGGCGGCGCGGATGTCGGCCGGGGCGGCGGCGGCCAGTTCCTCGGCCTGGGCCGGGGTCAGCCGGCCGAAGGCCCGCCGCAGCATGAGCGACTTGACCTCCCACAGGTTGCGGCAGCCGAGCCAGTTGACGAGGACGGCGTAGAGGTCGGTGCGCATGAAGATCATGCACTGCCAGAGCAGGCCGGTGAGCTTCACGAAGACCCAGACGGCGAGAGTGGCGTCGACCGGCTCCGGCGGGCCGGTCAGCCGGATGCCGAGCAGGATGGCCAGGGTGACGACGTCGATGGCCATGCCGCCGAGCAGCGGCCCGTAGCGCCGCCGCCGGGGCACGCTCCACACCTGGGTGAGGTCGGTCTCGAAGACCAGCAGCATCATGCGCCGGTCCACGCCGAAGCGGGACCTGATGCCGATCGCCCGCGCGGCCAGCCAGTGCCCGGCCTCGTGCAGCGCCATCGACGCCATCGAGAACGGCACCAGCAGCAGCGCGCTCAGCCCGATGTCGGCCATCACGAACGCGTCCTCGCCCGGCTTGGGGAAGAGGCGAGGTTCGAGAACGAAGACGGCCAGGCAGAACACCGCGCAGGCGGCGTAGATCGTCCAGGCGACCGGGCCGAAGAACGGCCTGACGTGCTCCTCTCGCACTCCGGCGAGCCAGCGTCTGCCCTGGATGGGGGCGGTCTTGGGCGCCTCCTGTTGTTCGCCGTCGTCGACGAAGCCGAGTTCTTGCAGGACTTCGACGAAGGAGGGTACGTCCACGGGTTCGCCGGCGAACGCCTCGGCCTCCCGCGCGGCCTCCTCGGTGGTGGCACCGCGCTGCAGGGCGGTGATGACGACGCCGCCGACCGCGGGGATGGTGATGAAGGTGCCGGACTCGGGGTCGCCGACCAGGACCTCCTCGCCTTCCTCGACGAGGCTCAGCGGGCGCAGCCGTACGGTCTGGGTCATGGGGTGCCTCTCCGCGGGGCGAGCGCGCAGGCCGGACAGTCGGGATCGGTCGGGAAGGGTTCCCACACCGGCACCAGGCCGGTCCTGAGGTCGAGCATCACGCGCGCCCCCGCGGCCCGAGGCGGCTCGAATCCGGTCAGGTAGCGCAGTGCCTCGTAGGCGATGAGTGAGCCCATCTGCGCGGCGATGGGGCCGATGAGCGCGTTGTTGAGCTGGAGCCCCTGGCTGAGCCGCTGGGCGACGCCGCCGGAGGTGGGTGAGCTGGGATCGGGCCGGTCGGACTCGTCGCACAGCAGGCACGGGCTCGTGCCGGGGTCGACGGAGCAGTACATCAGCTGCGTACGGCCCATGCCGCCGCCCACGAGCGGGATGCCGGCGCGCAGGGCCGCCTCGTTGACCCACAGGTGGGCGCCGGGTTCGCCGTCCAGGCCGCCCGCGATGAGGTCGACGCCGTCGGTGAGGTCCTTGAGGTCCTCGGGTCCGGCGATCCACCGGTCGACGGCGCGTACCTCGATGGCGGGGTCGTACTCGCGCACCCACTCCGCGGCCCGCTCGACCTTGGACCTGCCGATGTCGGCGTGGCGGTAGAGGAACTGGCGGGCGAAGTTGCGCGGGGCGACGTCGTCGCGGTCGACGATGGTCAGTTTGCCGACGCCGAGGCCGGCCAGCGACTGCACGACCGAGGATCCCCCGCCGCCGGCCCCGAGCACCAGCACGTGGGAACGGCGCAGCTTGCGCATCATCTCGGCCCTGGACACGCGCAGGCCGGAGAAGGCGCCCAGGAAGGTCATGGTGGAGAAGTGGCGTTCGTCGGCTTCGGGGTCGCCGAGCCAGCGTTCAGCTGCGTCCTCCAGCAGCCCGAGCGAGTCGAGCCCGTCGAGTCCGTCGGCGACGTCGTCCTCGCTCAGCTCGACGCCACGCGCCCGCAGCGCGGCCGACAGCCCGGCGGCGGTGGCGGGGCCCTTGGCCAGTTCGTCGAGGAGGGCGGCGACCTGGCCGCCGGGGTCGGCGAGCGTCAGCGCCTCCCGGGGATCGTGTACCAGGACGAGATCCTCGCCCAGGGACTCCCAGGCGCATTCCTTCAGAACGACTCGCACAGCCTCTCCTCGAAGGACGGTCGGAGCGGATCGGGCGAGGTAGCACCGTCCTCGCCCGATCCCGGTGAATCAGGCGTCCTTGACGGTGGCCTTGACGGCCTCGACCTTGCGAACCTCGATCTTCATGCGAACCTCCCTTCCCCGCGTCTCTACGTGATCAAGAGTCCTGTGCAGCGCCACAAAAACGCCATAAAGTCACCACTGACCCCTCTATAACTGGAGGTTCATGTGGAATTCGGTATCCTCGGACCTCTTCTCATTTCCGGCGACAGCGGCTCCGTGCAGCTCCGCCGCAAGCCCCGCGCCGTGCTCAGCGCGCTGCTCCTGCACCCCAACCAGATCGTCTCCAGGGACCGGCTCATCGCCGCCGTCTGGGAGCGGCCGCCGCGCTCGGCCGTGTCCAACCTGCAGACCTACGTCTCCCAGATCCGCCGCGCCGCCATCGACGTGGAGACGTGCGAGCCCGGCTACCGCCTGCACGCCGATTCCGGCCGGCTGGACCTGCTGGCCTTCGGCGAAGCCGTGCGGGCGGCCCGTGAGCTCGCCGCCCGCGACGACCTGGCCGCCGCGCACGGGGAGTTCCAGCACGCCTTCCGGCTGTGGCGCGGCCGCCCCGCCGAGGACGCGCCGCTGGCACGCACCCTCGCCGCCCGCATCGCCGAGCTGGAGGAGCAGGCCGACCGCGCCCGCGCCGACTGGACAGACGTACGGCTCGCGCTCGGCCTCCACCAGGAGCTGATCACCGAGCTGTACGCCCAGCTGGAGTCCGACCCCCTGCGCGAACGCCCCTGGCGCCAGCTCATGCTCGCCCTGCACGGCGCCGGCCGCCGGGCCGAGGCGCTCGACGCCTACATGCGCGCCCGCAAGGTCCTCGTCGACGAGCTCGGCGTGGAGCCGGGCCCCGAACTGCGCGAGCTGCACGGCGCGCTGCTCGCCGGCGACCAGGCCCACCCTCCGGTACGGCGGGCCGCCCCCGCCTGGACCGGCCTGTGCCAGCTCCCCGCCGACCTGGGCGACTTCGTGGGCCGGGCGGCCGAGCTGACCACCGTGACCTGCGCCCTGGGCACGGGCGGCTCCGCCCCGGCCATCGTCGTCGTCTCCGGGCCGCCGGGGACGGGCAAGAGCACGCTTGCCGTACACGCGGCTCATCGGGTGCGTGAGCGCTATCCGGACGGGCAGCTGTTCGCCAGGCTCGGCGGCATGGACCCCGGCGACGCCCTTGCCGAGCTGCTCAAGGCGCTCGGCGTCGACGGCGAGATGCTGCCGGCGGCGACGGAGGACCGTGCGGCGATGTACCGGGCGCGGGTCGCCGACCGGGCGGTGCTGGTCGTGCTCGACGACGCCCGCGACGAGCTTCAGGTGCAGCACCTGCTGCCGGGCACGCCGCGCAGCGCGGTGATCGTCACCTCCCGCGGCCCGCTGGCGGCGCTGCCCGGCGCGACGGCGGTGCCGCTGGAGGTGCTGCCGTTCGAGGAGGCGCGGCGGCTGCTGGCGGGGATCGCCGGGCGCGACCGCGTCGCCGCCGCCCCGGACTCGGCCGAGACGATCGTGCGGGTCTGCGGGCGGCTGCCGCTGGCCATCCGCATCGCCGGGGCGCGCCTGGCCACCCGGCCCGCGTGGTCGCTGACCGACTTCGCCGAGCGCATCGCCTCGGCCAGCCTCGACGAGCTGCGCTACGGCCGCCTCGATGTGCGCAGCACGTACGCGATGGGGTTCGCGCCGCTGTCGGCAGCGGCCCGGCGGGCGTTCCTGATGTTCGGGGTGACCGGGCTGGACAGCGTGGCCGACTGGTCGATGCGGGCGCTGCTCGGCCAGCCGCCCCGCCTGGCCGACCAGGCCGTCGAGGACCTCGCCACCGCCGGCCTGATCACCGCCAGCGAGATCGACGGCGCCGGGCAGGCCCGCTACCGGATGCACGACCTGCTGCGCGACTTCGCCAGGGAACTGGCCGTGGACGGGCAGGCCGACGCCCTGCGCCGCCTGTCGCAGGAGTCGCTGGAGCGCCTGATGGCCGCCACCACCGAGCTGCCGCTGCCCCTGGTGCCCCCGGCGCCGGACGCGCTGCCCCGCACCCCGCCCGCCGGGCCGCGCCGCCGCGCCTGGCTGCTGGCCGAGCGCAAGACGCTGCTGGCCGTAGCGCAGGCCGCCGCCCCGCCCATGGCCGCCCGGCTGGCCGAGGTGATCACGCCGTTCCTGACCATCCGCGGCTTCCACGACGACGCCGACCGCCTGCTCAGCGCCGTCAGCGCGGTCGCCGACCGCAAGACCGCCCGCCGCCTGCGGCTCATGCGCGTCGACGTCGACCTCGACCGGGGCCGCCCCCGCGAGGTCATGGCCGAACTACGCGAACTCCTGGCCGCCTCCGAAGCCGACGGCGACCAGCACGAGGCCGCCTACGCCCTCACCATGCTCGGCACCTGCGCCGCCGCCGCGGGCGACCTCGGCCGCGCGCTCGCCCACACCACCCTCGCCGCCGACCGCTTCCTCGAGTACGGCGACACCAACGGCCTGGCCAACGCCTGGATCGCCATGTCCGTCATCCACCTGCACCAGGCCCGCTGGGCCGAGGCTGCCGAGGTGTGCGAACTGGGCCTCGTGCTGACCGGCGGCGCCCAGAACGCCCAGTACCACGCCGAACTCCTGCGCGGCCTCGGCATCGCCCGCTTCGAGATGGGCCAGGTCGAGTGCGCCATCGAGCACTACGAGGAGAGCCTGCGCCTGGCCCGCGAGCTCGACTGGGCCAAGGGTGAGCGCATGACGCTGCGCCGCCTGGGCGAGGCGCACGCGGCGCTCGGCCACTTCGAGCAGGCCACGGAGATGCTGGCCGAGTGCGGCAGGATGTTCGCCGCGGCCGGGGACGTGCACGGGGAGGCGCTGACCGAGTTCGCGCTCGGCGAGACCTGCCGGTGGCGCGGGGACGAGCAGGCCGCCCTCGGCCACTTCCTGAGCTGCGCCGCCCTGCTCGGCCCCCTGGGCGAGCCGACCTGGCGGGTGCGCACGCTCAAGGAGATCGCCCGCTCCCGCGCCGCCCTGGCCACCGCCGGGCGCGCCTAGGAGCGCCGCCCTGGCCACTGCGGGGCGCGCCTAAAGCGCTGCCCCGGCGACAGCGGGGCGTGCCTAGGACGTGGTGGCCAGGACGAACGGCAGCACGGCCGGGGCGCCGGCGTGGCGGATCAGGGCGGCGCCCAGGGTCACGGTCCAGCCGGTGTCGACCCGGTCGTCGACCAGCAGCACGGGACCGCCGCACGCGGCGATCGCGGCCCCGAGCTCCTTGGGCATCGCCAGCGTCGCCCGGATCGCCTGCACCCGCTTGGCGCTGTTGAACTGGCTGCCCGGCGACCCCGCGCGGTAGCCCAGCTCGCCCAGGTAGGTGAGCCGGCCGACCTGCGCCAGCCGTTCGGCGAACCCGCGCACCAGCGCCGGCCGCGAGGCCGACGGCACGCTGACCACGGCCACCGGCCGCTCACGCCACTCCCACGCGGCCAGCACCTGCACCACGGCCTTGAACATCTCGTCGGAGACCGCCGCGTCGCCTCCGGCGAACAGCTCGCGCAGCCGGTTGCCCCACCCGATGTCGGTCAGCCGCCCGAGTGCCCGCCCCGGCTCGGCGCCCAGCTCGGGCTTGATCCGCCCGGACAGGTCGGACAGGCCGGTCGGCCACTGCTTGCGCGCCTCGATCTCCACGCCGGGCCGCCCGAGCCGCTGGCGGGCGGTCTCGACCGCCTGGGCGCCGATCTCGGCCGAGCGGTGCTGCCCGGTGCAGTTGTCGCAGCGCCCGCACGGCTTGGCGGCCTCGTCGTCGAGCAGCTTGCGCAGGAACTCCTCGCGGCACTCGCCGGTGCTCTGGTAGGCGAGCATGGCGTCCTGCTCGGCCTTGCGCTCGGCGGAGATGCGGGAGTAGCGCTCGGCGTCGTAGTCCCAGGGCTCGCCGGTGGCCTCCCAGCCGCCCTTGACCCGGTGCACGGCGCCGTCGACGTCGAGGACCTTCAGCATCATGTCCAGGCGGCTGCGGCTGAGGTCGACCCGGCTCTCCAGCGCGGGCGTGGACAGCACGCCTCCGCTCTCCTCCAGCGCGGCCAGCGTCGCGCGTACCTGCTGCTCGGGCGGGAAGGCCAGCGAGGAGAAGTAGGCCCAGATGTCGCGGTCCTCGGTGCCGGGCAGCAGGATGACCTCCGCCCGCTCGACGCCGCGCCCGGCCCGGCCGACCTGCTGGTAGTAGGCGACGGGCGACTGCGGCGCGCCGACGTGGATGACGAAGCCCAGGTCGGGCTTGTCGAAGCCCATGCCGAGCGCGCTGGTGGCGACCAGCGCCTTGATCTTGTTGGTGAGCAGCGCCTCTTCGGCCGCCAGGCGCTCGGCCGGATCGGTCTGGCCGGAGTAGGCGGCCACCTCGTGGCCCTGCTCGCGCAGGTAGCCGGCGATCTCGTGGGCGGCGGCGACGGTCAGCGTGTAGACGATGCCGGAGCCGGGCAGCTCGTGGAGGGTCTGCGCCAGCCAGGCCAGCCGCTGCTCGGCCGTGGGCAGCTTGACCACGCCGAGGTGGAGGCTCTCGCGCTCCAGCGGCCCGCGCAGCACCAGGGTCTGCTCGCCCATCTGCTCGGCGACGTCGCGGGTCACGCGCGCGTTGGCGGTAGCCGTCGTGGCCAGCACCGGGATGCCGGGCGGCAGCTCTTCGAACAACGTCGCCAGCCGCCGGTAGTCGGGCCGGAAGTCGTGGCCCCAGTCGGAGATGCAGTGGGCCTCGTCGACCACGACGAGCCCGGCGCTCTCGGCCAGTTCGGGCAGCACGTTGTCGCGGAAGTCGGGGTTGTTGAGCCGTTCCGGGCTGACCAGCAGCACGTCGACCAGGCCGTCGGCGACCTGCTCGTAAATCCGGCCCCATTCCTCCGGGTTGGCGGAGTTGATGGTGACGGCCCTGATCCCGGCCCGCTCGGCGGCGGCGATCTGGTTGCGCATGAGCGCCAGCAGCGGCGAGACGATGACCGTGGGCCCCTCGCCGAGGTCGCGCAGCAGCCCGGTGGCGACGAAGTAGACCGCCGACTTGCCCCAGCCGGTGCGCTGGACGACCAGCACCCGCCTGCGGTCGACGACGAGCGCCTCGATGGCGGACCACTGGTCGTCCCTGAGGCGCGCGTGGTCGCCGGCGAGCGCCCTGAGTCGCTCTTCGGCCTCTTCGCGCAGCGCGGCGGTGTCGTCAAACATGCTGTCCTTGTTACCAGTACGCGCCGACGAAATCACATCGACTCCTCATTACGGCCCAGCCCTCCCACCCCACCCGCCGCACGGGGCGGGCCCCCGTCCAGGGAGACGCTCCTCCGGCGAGACGGGGCGGGCCGCCGTGACGCGCGTCCCGCCGGCCCCCCAAGTGGTCAGAGCAAGGGCACGACAGGCCTGGTCACCAGCGGCAACCCGGTCCCCACCACGGGAGTGGGAGCAGGCGCCGGAGCCGTGGGAGCGGGCGCCGGTGGCGGGCAGGCCCGCCGGCCGCCCGGCGGCCGGTTCGTCATGGACACCAGTTCGGGCGGCGCGGTGAAGCACACGTGGGTCTCCAGCGCCCGCCGCAGCGCCTTGGGCCGGTTGGTGATCAGCCCGTCGACTCCGGCCGCGACGACCCGGCGCAGGGCCGGGCGCCGGTTCACGGTGAAGGCCAGCACCTTGAGACCGAGCCGGTGCGCCCGGCGCACGTAGGCGGGGGTCATGGCGCGGTGTTTGACGCTCACGTACTCGGCGTACTCGGCGATGTCGGTCAGCTCGGCCTCGGCCGGCGACCTGCTGAGGACCGCCCGCTCGCCCCTGGCCTGGAACCTCTTGATGAACTGCCAGTCGAAGCTCTGCACGATCGTCAGCGGCGGCGCGAGCGCCATCAGCCCGGCCAGGCGCTCGGCCACCTCGGGCGCGTCCTCGGGGTGCTTGACCTCCAGCAGCAGCCCGGGGCCGTCCTTCATGGCCTCCAGCACGCCGCGCAGCGTCGGCACCCGCTCCCCGGCGAACTTCTGGTCGAACCAGGACCCGGCGTCCAGCTTGGTGATCTCCTCCAGCGTGAAGTCCCGCACCCGCCACGGGGCGCGGTCGGGGAAGACCTGTTCGACGTCGGTGGTGCGGGCCAGCGACGCGTCGTGGATGACCACGAGGTGGCCGTCCCGGGTCTGGTGGACGTCCAGCTCGTAGAGATCGGCACCGGCGGTGCCGGCGGCGCGGAAGGCGGCCAAAGTGTTCTCCGGCGCCACCTTGGGAGCGCCTCGATGGGCCACGATCAGCGGGTCCGGATCAAACATGATCCCTATTCGAGCGCATCCGGCGATCTTTGTCCGGTAGGACATGCCGTAGCGGTCGAATAGGGCATTTGTCCAGGTCAGAGCTCCACGGGCTGCAACTTCCCGGTGTGGACGTCGTAGATCGCTCCGCCCACCGGCAGCGGGTGCGGGAAGAACGGGGTGGTCCTGATCCGGGTCAGGTCGTGGCGCAGGGCCGCCTGCTGGTCGGGGACGGTGTGGAACTCCAGGCTGCGCGTGTCCACGCCCTGCCGCTGGGCGAGGGCGTGCACGTCGTTGTCGGAGACCTTGGACATGCCGCAGTCGGTGTGCGGCATCACCAGGACGCGCTCGACGCCCAGGAGGAAGACCGCCAGGACCAGGGTCCGCAGGACGTCGTCGGTGACGCGGGCGCCGGCGTTGCGCAGGATCTTGGCGTCGCCCGGCACCAGGCCGAGCAACCCCAGAGGGTCGATGCGCGAATCCATGCACGTCACCACCGCGAGCCCGCGGGCCGCGCGACCGGTGAGGTCGGAGCCGGTGAAGCCGGCGGCGTACTTGGCGTTGTCAGCCAGCAGGTCGTCGAACTCACTCATGAATCAGATGATGCCGCACGCCCGTTTCCTGATGGTTTCCGGGGTACCCGGCAGACCCGAGTTGGCGAACATCCCACGATCACCCCTTACTCTTTGTGATGATGTCGTAGCCACACGTGAGTGATTGAGAAGGTTGCCGTGAGCCGGTCAGAAACCCTCGCCGCCTATCTGCGTTCGCAGGCGCGCCGCCGCCTCGACCGGGTGGAGTCCAACGACGACGGCAGGAACGCCCGCGGCGCGCTCGCGCTCTTCGACGCCGCCGCGTACGCGGCCAGCCTGCCCGACGACGACCCGTTGATCGCCATGCTCGACAAGGCCGGCTGCTACGGCCCGCTCGGCTGCGAGGACTTCGACCCCGGCGAGGCCGGGGCCCGGCTGATCCGCGACTGGGAGACCGGCGAGCCCCACGAGCTCCTGCTGGCCCTGCCCGCCACTGTCACCGCGTGACCCAGGTGTCGCGCGCCCCGGATGAGGTAGAAGTCTGGGCATGACAGGCATCGCCAGATTCCGCACCACCGTGCTCGACTGCCCCTCGCCCATCGAGCTGGCCCGCTTCTATTCGGAGCTGCTCGGCTGGCGCATCGTCAGCGAGGAGGACGAGACCTGGGTGGTGGTCACCGACGGCGGCCCGCCCGCCCGGCTGGCCTTCCAGCTCGCCGACGACCACCAGCCGCCGGACTGGCCCGACCCGGCCCGGCCCCAGCAGTTCCACATCGACGTCACCGTCGACGACATGGACCTCGCCGAGGAGCAGGTCCTGAAGATCGGGGCGCGCAAGCACGAGCACCAGCCGAGCGAGGACGACACTTTCCGTGTCTACCTCGACCCGGCCGGTCACCCGTTCTGCCTGTGCGTGGGCGAGACCTCGGACTAGCCGCCGAGCAGCTTCACGGCGCCGGTCAGGTCGCCCGTCGCGAGGGCCTGGTCGGCCAGCGCCTGCGCCGCCGGGTCGTGCCCTGCCGCCTGCGCCAGGTCCCTGGCCACCGAGACGAGCGCGTCGCCGTGCGCGAAGGTGTCGGTGCGCGACCTCTCCAGCAGCGCGGCGGCCACACCCAGCGCCCGCAGCACGGTACGGCTGTCGCGCACCGACCCGTCGGCGTTCCAGTGGCGCTCGGGCAGCACCGCGCCCAGCACGGCCGCGGCCGCCCTGGACAGCCCGTCGCCCCTGCTCAACTGCTCACGCACGGCGGCCAGCCGCGTACGCGCCCGATCGGTGCGCAGCCCGAACCCGTAGGGGAACATCGGACGGTACACCGCGTCGCCCACGTTGATCGGCACCTGCTCCATCGAGGCGGGCCAGGTGAAGGGCAGCCGTCCCGTGTACGGCACCGCGCCGAACAGCGGATCCGACACCCCGGCCCCCTCGGTCCCGGGCAGCCAGGCGGCCACGACGGCTTCGACGCCCGACAGGTCGCCGAGCAGCAGCGGCCGTCCCGACACCACCACGACGACGCAGCGCATCGCGCCGCAGACCGACGCGACCGCCGCCTTGTCAGCCGCCGACAGCTCCAGCGTGCGACCCTGGCGTCCGACGTCGCCGACGCCCTCGGCGTACGGCGTCTCGCCCACGACCACGACGCCCACGTCATGGCCGGCGGTCGGGGCCGAGGCGTCGGCCGAGTAGGTGACGGCGGCGGCCCGGCCGCGGATGCCGTCCAGGATGGTCGTGCCCGGCGTGATCGGTCCCGAGGCGCCCTGCCAGCTGATCGTCCAGCCGCCGGACTGGTTGCCGACGTCGTTGGCGTTGGACCCGGCCACGTACACCTTGGCGGTTCTGGGCAGCGGCAGCACGGCGCCGTCGTTCTTCAGCAGGACCTGCGACTTGGCGGCAGCCGTACGGGCGACCGCTCGATGGCCGGGCGAGCCCACGGCGGCGAGGCCCGAGCGGTCGGCGAAGGGCCGCTCGAACAGTCCCAGCCGGAACTTCTGCGTCAGGATGCGGCTCACCGCGTCGTCCACGCGCGCGAGCGTGACGCGGCCCGCGGTCACCTCGGCGGTGAGCGCGGCCACGAACTGCTGGTAGGCGTACGGCACCATGATCATGTCGAGTCCGGCGTTGATCGAGGTGCGCACGTCGGACGGGTAGTCGCCGGGGATCTGGTCGATCCCCGCCCAGTCGCTGATCACGAAGCCCTTGAAGCCGAGACGGCCCTTGAGCACGTCGGTGATCAGTTCGCGGTGGGCGTGCATCTTGGTCGGGCCGACGCTGGAGAAGGACGGCATGACGCTGCCCACGCCCCGTTTGATCGCCTCGACGAACGGCGCCAGGTGGATGGCCTCCAGCTCCTGCCGGGTCCCGGTGAAGACGCCCTGGTCGATGGTGTAGTCGCCGGTCGTCGACGTGCCGTAGGTGGTGCCGCCGTCGGCCACGAAGTGCTTGGCGGTGGCCAGCACGCCGTGGTCCTGAAGGCCGTCCACGATCGCGGCCATCCGTCCCACCAGCGCCGGGTCCTCGCCGAACGACTCGTAGGCGCGTCCCCACCTCTCGTCGCGCGAGACGCACAGGCACGGCGCGAAGTCCCAGGGGATGCCGGTCGCCTTGACCTCCTTGGCGGTGATCTCACCAGACTTCTCCACCAGCGCCGGGTCGCGCGTGGCGCCCATGCCGACGTTGTGCGGGAAGATCGTCGCGCCGATCACGTTGTTGTGCCCGTGGACCGCGTCCACGCCGTAGATGAGCGGAACCTGCAGCCGGGTCTGCTGAGCGCGCAACTGGAACGCGTCGATCATGTCGGCCCAGCCCTTGGGCGTGTTCACCGACGGCGTCGAGCCGCCGCCCGACAGCAGCGACCCGAGCAGGTATTCCGCGATGTCGTCCTGCTTGCTCAGCGCGCCGCGCTCGGCCTGCGTCATCTGCCCGACCTTCTCGGCCGGCGTCATGCGCCCGAGCAGGTCACGCACCCGCTCCTTCACGCTCCTGCGCTTGTCGAGGTACGGCAGGCCGTGCGCGTTGACCACGATCGCGGGCTCGTCGGCGGGCGGCCGGACGCCCTCGCCCGACAGCACGACCGGGATCGTCTCGGCGACCTCGGCCTGCCGGTCGCCCAGCGTCCTGACGGTGAACGCCTTGGCCGTGCCGGAGGCGGTGCCGGCGGGGAAGGCGAGCACGCCCTCCACCGGGGTGTAGTCCTCGCCGGGGGTGGCGGTGCCCGTGCCGGTCTTGTACGTCACGTTGGCGTCGGCGGGCAGCGGCTTGCCGTCGGAGGTGGTCACGGTGACCCTGACCTCGGCGCCGCCCTTCTCGTTCACGGGGTAGACCGGGGCGTCGGTGCTCAGCCTGACCGGTCTGGGGGGCGCGGTGCCGTACACCTGGACGTCGTCGAAGACGAGGGTGCCCGCGGCGGAGGGGAAGCGGATCGAGTAGCCCCACATCGCGATCAGGTCGAGCTCGCCGTCGGTGGGGGCGCCGCCGGGCTGGTAGTCGCCGCGCCGCACGAAGTCGGCGAACGGGACCTGGATCTGCCGCCAGCCCGCCGTGTCGTCGGTGAAGGACGACTCGAACAGCTCGGCGCTGCCCGCGCCGGCGCCGCCGTCCTTGAGCTCGAAGAACACCCGCTGGCCCGAGGCGGTCCCCTTGACCCAGAAGGAGAAGCCCGAGTAGGGCGCCCAGTCCTGGGTGGCGGCCAGGTCGTGCGACCAGCCGCCCCATTGGCTGACGGTGTACTCGGCGTTCAGGGCCCGGTTGGTGGTCTCGGCGCCGGGCCGCTCGGGCGCGGCGGCGATGGTCAGCCGGGGCGTGGAGGCCGCGTCGTTGCCCCACGGGTAGACGCCGGCGGGGACGGTGTCGGACTCGAAGTCGGTGACGTCGAACGGCTCGGCGGCCGCCTGCGCGGGAGTGGCTAAGAGCGTGGCGCCCAACAGGGCCAGGAGTGCGAGAAAGCGCGTTCTGCGGCGGTGCGGGGTCACGACGCCCTCCAGGATCTCGGTGAGACCCCATAGTGACCCGAATCGCCTAGCCCGGCTAGAGAGCGCTCTCTGCGTTTTCTGAGCGGGCTTCGCCCTCGGCTGAGGGCGAAGCCGCTCTGATCAGAACAGCTCTTCTCCTCCCGCCTGGGCGGCGGGCTCCGTGGCGGGCGGGAGGTCGGCGGCCAGGGAGCCGCCCACCGCGCCGATCGTGTGGGTCAGGCGCAGGCCGGAGCCGTCGCGGCGGCTGATCTCCTCGGGCAGCGGGATGGGCTTGCCCGTCGCCGAGACCGCCTTGGCCGGGGCCGGGCCGACCCAGGCGAGCAGCAGGACGTCCTCGCCCTTCAGGAAACGCTGGGCGCGCACGCCGCCGGTGGCGCGGCCCTTGGCCGGGAACTCGGCGTAGTCGGAGACCTTGCCGCCGCCCACCTGGGTGCCGGGCAGCGCGGTGGCCGATCCCGCGACCGTGACCACCTGGGCCGGTCGGGACGGGTCGACCGCGCCGAAGAAGATGACCCTGGCGTCGCCGTCGAGCCTGATGCCCGCCATGCCGCCCGCCGGCCGGCCCTGGGGGCGTACGGAGGAGGCGGAGAAGCGGAGCATCTGCGCGTCGGAGGTGACGAAGACCAGGTCGGCGTCCTCGGAGTCGAGCTCGACGGCCCCGATCACCTGGTCGCCGTCCTTGAGCGTGATGACCTCGAAGTCGTCGCGGTTGCCCGGATATTCGGGCACGACCCGCTTGACCACGCCCTGCGCGGTGCCCAGCGCGAGTCCGGGGCTGTCGGGGTCGAGCGAGCCCAGGCCGACGACGCTCTCGCCGGAGCCGAGCGTGATGAACTCGGCCACCGGATGCCCGCCGGACAGCGACGGCGGATTGGCCGAGGGCGGCAGCGTGGGCAGGTCGGCCACCGCCACCCGGACCATGCGGCCCTCGGAGGTGACGACGCCGACGCTGCCGAGCGCCGTGCTCCGCACCGCCGAGACCAGCACGTCGTGGGCGCTGCGTTCACCTTCGCCGGACAGCGCCGTGGCGTCCGGGGTGCGGGCCAGCAGCCCGGTGGACGACAGCAGCACCAGGCACGGGTCGTCGGCGATCATCAGCGACGCCACCGGCGTGCGGGCCACTCCGGCCGACTCCAGCAGCACCGTACGGCGCGGCGTGCCGTACTTCTTGGCCACCTCGGCCAGCTCACTGGAGACCACCTGACGCAGCCGCGCCTCGGAGCCGAGGATCTCGCTGAGCTCGGCGATCTCCGCGCTCAGCCGCTCCTTCTCGCTGTCGAGCTCCAGCTTGTCGAAGCGGGTCAGGCGGCGCAGCGGCGTGTCGAGGATGTAGGAGGCCTGGATCTCGGTCAGCTCGAAGACGTCCATCAGGCGCTGGCGGGCCTGGGCGGAGTCGTCGGAGGAGCGGATGACCTGGATGACCTCGTCGATGTTGAGCAGCGCGATAATGAGGCCGTCGACCAGGTGCAGGCGCTCCTGGCGCTTGCGGCGGCGGTATTCGGAGCGGCGGCGCACGACCGTGATGCGGTGGTCGACGTAGACCTGGAGCAGCTCGCGCAGGCCCAGCGTGCGGGGCTCGCCGTCGACCAGCGCCACGTTGTTGATGCCGAAGGTCTCCTCCATCGGCGTCAGCCGGTAGAGCTCCTCCAGCACGGCCTCGGGCACGAAGCCGTTCTTGATCTCGATGACCAGGCGCAGGCCCTTGTGCCGGTCGGTGAGGTCCTTCAGGTCGGCGATGCCCTGGAGCTTCTTGCTGGTCACCAGGTCCTTGATCTTGGTGACCACGCGCTCGGGGCCGACCGCGTAGGGCAGTTCGGTGACGACGATGCCCTTGCGGCGCGGGGTGATCTGCTCGACGGTGCACTTGGCGCGCATGCGGAAGGTGCCGCGGCCGCTCTCGTAGGCGTCGCGGATGCCCTGCAGGCCGATGATCGAGCCGCCGGTGGGCAGGTCGGGGCCGGGCACGTACCTCATCAGCTCGTCGAGCGAGGCGTCCGGCTTCTTGATCAGGTGGCGGGCCGCGGCGACGACCTCGACCAGGTTGTGCGGGGCCATGTTGGTGGCCATGCCGACGGCGATGCCGGTGGTGCCGTTGACGAGCAGGTTGGGGAAGGCGGCCGGCATGACCGTGGGCTCGGTCTCCTGGCCGTCGTAGTTGGGCTTGAAGTCGACGGTGTCCTCGTCGAGCGACTCCACCATGAGCATGGCGGCGGGAGCCAGCCTCGCCTCGGTGTAACGCATGGCGGCCGGCATGTCGTCGGGCGAGCCGAAGTTGCCGTGGCCGTCGACGAGCGGCAGCCGCATCGAGAACGGCTGCGCCAGGCGCACGAGCGCGTCGTAGATCGCGGAGTCGCCGTGGGGGTGGAGCTTGCCCATGACGTCGCCGACGACGCGCGAGGACTTGACGTGCCCGCGGTCGGGGCGCAGCCCCATCTCGCTCATGGAGTAGAGGATGCGGCGCTGCACCGGCTTCAGACCGTCGCGCGCGTCTGGGAGCGCGCGTTGGTAGATGACCGAGTAGGCGTACTCGAGGAAGCTGGTGCGCATCTCGGAGGAGACGTCGATGTCGACGATCCTCTCCTCGAAGTCCTCCGGAGGCGGGGTCGTGGTGCGTCGGGCCATGTCGAACATTTTGACGGAGGATCGGGGGTGTCCGCGACTCAATGGCCAGACGAGTATCTTGACCAAGCAATTGCTTGGGACGTACGTTCAGGCCATGATTGAGTTTCACCCTGTGACCAAGCACATCGGCGCCGAGGTGACCGGGGTCGACCTGCGCAAGCCGCTGGCGCCGGAAGAGGTGGCCACGCTCCGCGAGGGCTGGCTGCGCCACCTCGTGCTGTTCTTCCGCGACCAGCACATCGACGACGACCAGCACCTGCAGTTCGCGCTGAACTTCGGCACGCTCAACCATCCGGCGTTCAAGAAGGACTCCAGCAGCCCG
Organism: Nonomuraea endophytica; assembly: GCF_014203235.1. Taxonomy (GTDB): domain Bacteria; phylum Actinomycetota; class Actinomycetes; order Streptosporangiales; family Streptosporangiaceae; genus Nonomuraea; species Nonomuraea endophytica. Next base: position 57,092 of record NZ_JACHIN010000023.1, read on the forward strand.
ATCCACGTGCTGGACCAGACCGATCCCAAGGGCGAGGGCGGCGACGAGTGGCACAGCGACAACACCTTCGAGCCCACGCCGCCCATGGGCTCGCTGCTGCGCTGCGTCCAGCTGCCGAGCGTCGGCGGCGACACCTGCTGGGCCAACACCTACCTGGCCTACGAGACGCTGTCGCCGTCCCTGCAGCGGCTGTGTGACGAGCTGACGGCCGTGCACGACATCACGATGTCGATGAAGAAGGCGATCTCCAAGGGACACCCCTTCGACCTTGAGGAGATCCAGGCCAAGTGGCCGCCGATCGAGCGGCCCGTCGTGCGCACCCACGCCGAGACCGGGCGCAAGGCGCTGTTCGTCAACCGGGCCTCGACCACCCGCCTGGCCGGGCTGACCGACCGCGAGAACGAGGCGCTGCTGCCGCTGCTCATCGACCACATCCGCTCGCCCGAATACCAGGTACGCCTGCGCTGGCGGCCGGGCACGATGGCGTTCTGGGACAACCGGCCCACCCAGCACTACGCGGTGGCCGACTACACCGAACGCCGCCGGATGCACCGGGTCACGGTCAACGCCTTCCCCGAACATCAGGACGGCGCCTAGGAGCCCCCTTCCCCAACAGCGCCCTTGACCCTAGAATGAGTTAGGAAACTTTCCTAATAAGCTGGGAGTCAGGGTGAAACTCGCCGTTGTCGGGGGCGGCTCGACATACACGCCGGAACTGATCGACGGGTTCGCCCGCCTGCGCGATGATCTGCCGATCACCGAGATCGCGCTGATCGATCCGCACGCCGAGCGCCTGGAACTGGTCGCGGGCGTCTCCCGCCGCATGCTCGCACGATCGGGGCATCCGGCGAAAGTCGTCGCCACGTCCTCGGTCGAGGAGGGCGTGGCCGGGGCCCAGGCCGTGCTCTTCCAGTTGCGCGTAGGCGGCCAGGCCGCCCGCAACGTGGACGAGACGCTGCCGCTGCAGTGCGGCTGCGTGGGCCAGGAGACGACCGGCGCCGGCGGCCTCGCCAAGGCGCTGCGCACCGTCCCCGTCGTGCTCGACCTGGCCGAACGGGTGCGCGAGCACGCCCCGGACGCCTGGATCGTCGACTTCACCAACCCGGTCGGCATCGTCACCCGCGCCCTGCTCGACGCCGGGCACCGCGCGATCGGCCTGTGCAACGTCGCCATCGGCTTCCAGCGCACCTTCGCCAGCCACCTCGGCGTCGAGCCCGGCCGCGTCAGCCTCGGCCACGTCGGCCTGAACCACCTCACCTGGGAGCGCGCCGTCTACCTCGACGGCGAGGACGTCCTGCCCCGCCTGCTGGCCGAGCACGGCGAGGAGATCGCCGACAGCATCGGGCTGCCGGTGGAGCTGTTCGCCCGCCTGGGCGTCGTGCCCTCCTACTACCTGCGCTACTTCTACGCCCACGACATCGTCGTCGCCGAACAGCGCACCAAGCCCTCCCGCGCCGACGAGGTGGCCGCGATGGAGGCACAGCTCCTGGAGATGTACGCCGACCCGGCCGTCGACACCAAGCCCGAACTCCTGGGCAAGCGCGGCGGCGCCTTCTACTCCGAGGCCGCCGTCGCGCTCATCGCCTCCCTGCTCGGCGACCGCGGCGACGTCCAGGTGGTCAACACGCGCAACGCGGGCACGCTGCCGTTCCTGCCGGACGAGGCGGTCATCGAGGTGCCCGCCACGATCACCGCGGCCGGCGCCGCACCGCTGCCCATCGACCCGCTCGACCCCCTTTACTCCGGCCTGATCGCCAACGTCTCCGCCTACGAGAGCCTCGCCCTCGACGCCGCGATCCACGGCGGCGCCGACCGCGTGCGCAACGCGCTGCTCGCCCACCCGCTGATCGGCCAGGAAGCCATCGCGGGCGAGCTCACCGACCTGCTGCTCGAGGCCAACGCCGCGCACCTGCCGTGGGTGAAGCCGTGAGCACACTGCTCGCCGTCGACGGGGGCAACAGCAAGACCGACGTGCTCGTGCTCTCCTCCGACGGCACCGTGCTGGCGCGCGGGCGGGGCGGGCCGTTCGTCCCGCAGAGCGCCGGCGTCCCCGCCGCCGCCGACGTCCTCGAAGAGGCGGTACGGCAGGCGCTCGGCCCCGGAGCCACCCCGCCCTACGCCGACCGGATGGCCGCCTACCTGGCCGGCGCCGACCTGCCCGCGGAAGAGGAAGCCCTGGCCGCCGAGTTCGGCGCCAGGGGCTTCGCCCGCGACATCGTGGTCGGCAACGACACCTTCGCCCTGCTGCGCGCCGGGGCGTCAGGCCCGTCCGGCGTGGCCGTGGTCTGCGGCGCCGGCATCAACGCCGTCGGCGTCTCCCCCACCGGCCAGGTGGCCCGCTTCCCCGCGATCGGGCCGCTCGTCGGCGACTGGGGCGGCGGCGTCGGGCTCACCAACGAGGTCATGTGGCACGCCGCCCGCGCCGAGGACGGCCGCGGCGGTCCCACCGCGCTGGTCGACCTGGTCACCTCCCACTTCGGCGCCCCCAGCGTCGAGCAGGTGGCGTTCGACGTGTACTTCGGCCGCCTCGACCCGCTGCGCCTGCTGGAGCTGACCGCCGGCCTGTTCGAGGTGGCCGCAGCCGGTGACGAGATCGCGGTCAGCCTGGTCACCCGCATGGCCGACGAGATCGTCGGCATGGCCAGGGTCTGCCTGACCCGCCTGGACCTGCTGGAGACGCCTACCGAGGTGGTGCTGGGCGGCGGCGTGCTGCGGGCCAGGCACCCGCTGCTGATGGACCTGCTGGACGCCCGCTTCGTCACCCACACCCCGGCGGCCAAGCCCGTCGTGACCGACACCCCGCCCATCGTGGGCGCGGCTCTGAACGGCCTGGACGCTTTGGGCACCACCGAGGAGGCCGAGGCCCGGCTCCGGGCCCAGTTCTGACTCCGCGACGCGGTTCTGACCGCTCGCAGTTCTGACTCCGCGCGGTTCTGACTCCGCTCGCAGTCCTAGATCTGGGGCCACCGTCCGGACGGGCCCACGCCCGCCCGGACGGGCCCACGCCCGCCGGACGGGCCCACGCTCGTCCAGATGGGCCCATGCTCGCCCGGACGAGCCCATGCCGAGGCCGCCGCACGTGTTCGTGCGGCGGCCTTGTCAGTGGTGGTCAGGCGTCGATGTGGTCGCGGTCCACCTCGGCCGCGCTGCTGACGATGAACTCGCGCCGGGGCGCCACGTCACTGCCCATCAGCAGGTTGAAGATGCCCTCCGCCGCCTCGGCGTCCTCGATGCGCACCCGGCGCAGGATCCGGTGGCGCGGGTCCATCGTGGTCTCGGCCAGCTGGTCGGCGTCCATCTCACCCAGGCCCTTGTAGCGCTGGACCGGGTCCTTCCACCGCTTGCCGCGCCGTTCGAGATCGCGCAGGACCTTGTGCAGCTCGGCGTCGGTGTAGCAGTAGATGTACTTGTCCTGGCCCCGGCCCGGATTGGTGAGCTCGATGCGGTGCAGCGGCGGCACCGCGGCGAACACCCGCCCGGCCTCGACCATGGGCCACATGTAGCGGTGGAACAGGGTCAGCAGGAGGGTCCTGATGTGGGCGCCGTCGACGTCGGCGTCGGCCATCAGGATGATGCGGCCGTAGCGGGCGGCCTCCAGGTCGAACGAGCGGCCGGATCCGGCGCCCACCACCTGGATGATCGCGGCGCACTCGGCGTTCTTCAGCGTGTCGGCGACGGACGCCTTCTGCACGTTGAGGATCTTGCCGCGGATCGGCAGCAGCGCCTGGAACTCCGAGTCGCGGGCCAGCTTCGCGGTGCCGAGGGCGGAGTCGCCCTCGACGATGAACAGCTCGCTGCGGTCGACGTCGTCGCTGCGGCAGTCGACCAGCTTGGCGGGCAGCGCCGAGTTCTCCAGGGCGCTCTTGCGGCGCTGGTTGTCGCGGTGCTCGCGGGCGGCGATGCGGGCCTTCGCGGCGGCCACGATCTTCTCCAGCATCGCGCGCAGCGGCTGCTTCATGCCGCGCGGCGGGTTGGTGAAGACCGCCTTGAGCTCGCGCGAGACCACGTGGGAGACGATGCGGGTGGCCGCCGAGGTGCCGAGGACCTCCTTGGTCTGGCCCTCGAACTGCGGCTCCGGCACCCGGACGGTCACGACTGCGGTCAGGCCTTCGAGGATGTCCTCCTTGGTGACCGGGTCGTCGCCGTTCTTGAGCAGCCGGGTCTCGCGCAGCTGCTCGTTGAGCGTCTTGACCAGCGCGCGCTCGAAGCCGGTGACGTGGGTGCCGCCCTTGGGGGTGGCGATCACGTTGACGAACGAGCGGATGGTCGAGTCGTAGCCCTTGCCCCAGCGCACCGCCACGTCGACGGTCAGCTCGCGCTGGACCTCGGTGGGGGTCATGTGGCCCTGGTCGTCGAGGACGGGCACGGTCTCGTGGAAGTGGCCCAGCCCCTGCAGCCGCTGCACCTCGCAGACGGCCTCGTCGCGGGCCAGGAACTCGGTGAACTCGGAGATCCCGCCGTCGAAGCGGAACTCCTCGGTCTGGCCGTCGTGGATCAGGGCCAGCGTGAGTCCGGGCACGAGGAAGGCGGTCTGGCGCAGCCGTACGTGGATCTCGTCGATCGAGACCTCGGCCTCGGCCAGGAAGATCTGGGTGTCGGCCCAGAAGCGCACCCGGGTGCCGGTGACCTTCTTGCGCAGCTTGCCGCCGTCGCGCAGGCCGGACTTCTTCTTGAACTTGGCCGTGGGGCCGTCGCCGTCGAAGACGCCGGGCACGCCGCGCCTGAAGCTGATCAGGTGGATCTGCCCGTCGCGGTCGACCTCGACGTCCAGGCGCGAGGACAGCGCGTTGACCACCGAGGCGCCCACGCCGTGGAGTCCGCCGGAGGCCGCGTAGGAGCCGCCGCCGAACTTTCCGCCCGCGTGGAGCTTGGTGTAGACGAGCTCCACGCCGGGGAGCCCGCTCTTGGGCTCGATGTCCACCGGGATGCCGCGGCCGTCGTCACGCACCTCGATGGAGCCGTCCTCGAACAGCTCGACCTCGATACGGGTGCAGTGACCGCCCAGCGCCTCGTCGACGCCGTTGTCCACGATTTCCCAGAGGCAGTGCATGAGACCGCGGCTGTCGGTGGACCCGATGTACATACCAGGGCGCTTGCGGACGGCCTCGAGGCCCTCAAGCACCGACAGGTGACGAGCTGTGTAACCCGCCTCCACTACCGTCACTCCCGCTCCTCTGGTCTAGCCATCGAACACGTGTGCGTAGCTTACCGTTCTTCCCGCTGACGCGCGTACAAGCTTGCCATCCCGGCACGTTTGCCGTTACCAACCGGCTGATCATCATTACTTTGGGACACATTCCGCTCTCGGCGTAGCGACGCGCCGGTTGGGAACGTCCAGGTCCGGTTAGATGTTGTCTCAAGTGACTGCGCCAGATCCTCGCTTCGGCGGGGGTGACCAGAAAGGCGATACGTGACTGGAGCTCTCGCCCCCGTTAAGCCGCTGACGGCCCTCGACCGTTGTGACCGTTGCGGTGCCCAGGCCTACATTCGTGCGACCCTGCCGGTAGGTGGGGAGCTGCTGTTCTGCGCCCACCATGGGCGACAGCACGTGGCGGCACTGCGCGATAAGGGCGCCGATATCCTGGACGAATCGGCCCGACTCAGCGAAACCCCTACGATTGCCCCCGACAGTGAGCGCTGACTCAGCACTCGCTCCGAGATAACCACATATAGCGCTACGCACGACGCGGCCGCCCCTTCAGGCGAGGGGCGCCGCGTCGTGCTGTTTTATGTCCCTTGTGTACGGCCCGCCGCCCCCAGACCTTCGCCCACCCGGTAGTGGTAGCCCTCTCCGGCCACCTCGAAGCCCTCGCCGCGGTAGAGCTCCTTGGCGTTGTCGTTCGCCTCGGTGACCACCAGGTAGGCCGACGACATCCCGGCCGCCGCGGCACGCCGTACCAGCGCCCTGATCACACCGCGGCCCAGCCCCCGGCGGCGGGCGGCGGGCAGGGTCGCCATGCAGTAGATGCCGAGCGTGTCGCCCTGCGGCACGCCGCGGCCCACGGCGAGTGGCACGCCGTCCTGCTCAACGGCGGCGTACCAGGCGGGCACTCCGGTGACGATGCGCCGCGCGTCGCCGATCCGGTCGGCGTAGCGGCCGTCCACCGACCACCAGGCGTCCATCCAGGCGTCCCAGGGCTCGTCCTCGATCCGCACCGGGTGCGCGGGCGGCTCGGGCAGCGTGTCCAGCCGGGCGACCATGGCCTGGACGGGCCGGGTACGCCGGTAGCCGCGCCGTTCCAGCACCTGGTCGAGGCCCGGATCGCCGACGGTGAAGACGGGCGTCAGGCCGCGCTCGGCGTAGAACCTTTCCGCGTATTCCAGTGCCGCGTCCATGTCCTCAGGTACATTCCGGGCATATACCGAGTTGGCCCGATCGGTCACGCCACCGGCATATCGCAGGACCCAGCCGTCACGCTCGTGCTGCTCGAACGCGGGCCACGCTTCGTGCACCAACCTGCGAAAATCCATGACAAAAGCCATGAACGGCACGATATCTATTACGATTCCCCAGGTGTCCTCCCCCTCCCCCGAAGCCTCCACCGAAACGTCGCCGCGCGGCCGGGCCTGGATGTGGTTCGCCGGCCTCGCCGCCGTGATCCTCCTCCCGCTGGCCGTCGCGTGGCCGCTCGGCGGGCTGGCGGACGCGGGGAAGAACGAGCCGCCCAGGACCGCCCTCGGGCAGAAGCTGACCGGCAACCGCTTCCAGCTCGTGCCCAAGAAGGCGGCCTACACCACCAGCGACCCCAACCCGTCCCCCTTCGGCGAGCCCGACAAGGGCCGGTACGTGGTGCTCGACCTGGACGTGACCAACGTCAGCCGGTTCCCCGCCTCCCTGTCCGACATGGCCGCCCGCTTCGCCATCAGGCTCGACGGCAAGCCGCTCGACCAGATCATGTCCATCAAGGACCAGCTGATCATGCGTCCGGGCGACAACCGGGGCAGCCTGCTCAACCCGGGCATGCCCGAGACCGTCCGCCTGTCCTGGGAGGTCGCCGCCGACGCTCCGGACCCCCGGCGGCTCAGCGTCGCCGTCCACGACGAGGACTACCAGCCGAGCTGGTCGCTGCTGGGCTACTACTCGGGCACCTCGCTCTGGTACAGGCAGGACGATCCACGCTGGATACTCGACACCCCGCTGGAGCGGGCATGAACAAGCTGATCGCGCTGGTCGCCTCGGCGCTGCTGCTCGTGGCCGTCGGCGCCGCCCAGCGGCTGCGGCCCGACGCCGACCGCGTCTACCAGCCCCTCTCCTCGACCGGCGCCATCGGCCAGGACGTCCGCACCACCCCGTACACCGTGCGCGTGGAGCGCGCCGAGACCGGCCGAGAGCTGGTGCTGACGGGTTTCCTGGACAAGAAGGAGAAGCGCGCCACCAAGGGCGTGTGGGTCGTGGTCCACCTGACCGCCACCGCCACCCAGGAGCGGGTCCAGCTCGGCACCGTGGAGCTCCAGGCGTTGAACGGCACCCGCTACGCGGCCACCGACCGCTTCTCCACCCTCGACTCGGCCGACCTGGACGCGGGCATCCCGCGGCGCGGCTCGATCGCCTTCGAGCTGCCGCCGGACGCCGTCAAGGGCGCGATCCTGCGGATCACCAAGGCCAGGTACACCACCATCCACCGGCTCAACGCCGCGCTGGGCCCCGGGGTCGAGGTGGCGCTGGGGCTGTCCGGCGCCGCCGTACCGACGGTGACGATCGCGCAGGAGGACTCGTGAGCGGGCGGCGCGCCAAGCGCGACAAGGGCGTCAAGCACCTCTGGTACGGCCTGGGTCTCGCCGCCGCCGTGGCGGCGCTCGTGGCCGTGCAGGTCGTGCCCAAGCTGGAGGAGTACGGGCTGCGCTCCGGCGGCGAGCCGATCGAGGCCGCGGCCGGGACAGGCGCGGCGTTCGAGGGCTCGACGTGGCGGCTGATCGGCATCGGCCGGACCACGGGCGACAACCTCCCGCCCGGCACCACGGCCGTCACCGCGGTCATCGGCGTCACCCCGCGCGACGCGGCGGCCAGCAAAGCCATGTCCAAGGGCTGCGAGCCGTCCGTCCGCGACGCCCGCGCGCGCACCTGGACGCCGACCACACGGCTGAAGGGCGTCCCGAAGGTGTCCACGCTGTGCACCCGGATCGACGAGAAGACCTACAAGCCGATCCTGGCCAAACCGGGCGTGGAGGCGAAGTTCCAGGCGAGCTTCGCCGTTCCGGCCGACGCGGTCAGCTCTCTGCGGGTTGAGGTGCGTCTTCGCGACCATCACGAGAGTTTCGTACGGCTGACGCCGTCCGCAGCGCCATCTGCAGGGCCGCCGCCAGCAGGCTGATCCGCAGCACCTCGTAGACTGCCGTGACCCCGAACTTGATCGGCCCGTGCCACACCGTCCACCAGTTGCTCTCGTGCGGCCCGATGAGGTTGACCACGCCGATGAACGCCCAGTCGCGGCCCACGCCCAGCAGCGTGTAGCACAGGCAGAACACCAGGAAGAAGACCGGGCCGGCGCGCAGCACCATGCGCAGGCCGTTCAGCATGGGCGTGTACTTGTCACGCAGGTCGCGCGAGACGAACTCGGCCACCTTCCGCACCGGCTCCGGAGCGGCCTGCTTCAGCCGGCCGGCGCCCGACTCGACCCGGGTACCCTGGATCACGGCCTCGCCCTGGCCCATCGCGCGGCCGTACACGACGGCGGCGATCGTCACCCAGACCAGCGGCAGGACCAGCGCGTCCTTCAGATCGGGCACGACCGCAGCGACGGCCTCACCCACGGGCCCCAGCACCGCGCCGATGGCGTCGGCGGCGGCCACCCAGGCGGACCGGGACGTCAGCCACTCGACCCGCTCGCCGATCCAGTGCTCGACGCTGATCACCGCGAAGAACATCCACATGGACTCCAGCGCGATCGACACCAGCCCGAGCCGCCCCTTGGGCCACCGCTCGTACGCCTTGCCGACCGCGACCCGGGCCGCGAACGCGCCCACGGCGATGATGGTGGTGGTGAGCAGCGGGTTGAAGCTGAGGTTCTCGATCTCCTGCACCCCGAAGAGCTCCTGGGACAGGATGCTGTACTGCCGGACGTCGTCGGTGAACAGCCCCCAGGCCCCGTAGAAGGCCAGGAACGGCAGCATGGTCTGCGCGATCAACGTCGACAGCCGCCCGCCCTGCCCTTCGGCGGCGTCGGCCAGGATCGCGTTTCTGCGCAGCACCTGGAGCATGGCCACGTACGAGGCCAGGGTGGCCAGCACGGCAAGGCTCATGACCGCGAAACCCAGATACTTGCGCGGCGCCTCGACGTCACCGGCGTAGACGGCGCCGACGAGGATCAGATCGTGGACCACCCGGCCCACGGTGTAGAAGAAGGCCAGGGGCAGGAAGGAGCGCACTGCCAGGACAATCGCATCCCAAGGCAGCCAAACCGGGGAGAGTGACGCTTTCATCGCTGTGGATGCTACCGGCCCTAAGCTGTCTGACGTGCTGATTCTGCTGCCGCCGTCAGAAGGCAAGGCGCCGGAGGGTTCCGGCGCCCCGCTGGGCGAGCTCTCCTTCCCCGCGCTGGACAAGGCCCGCAAACGCGTGCGAACCGCCGTCGCCAGGGCGTCCAAACGCCGCGACGCCATCGACGTCCTCGGCCTCACCCCCGGTCTGGCGGCCGAACTGGAGAAGAACCTCGCACTGGAGAGCGCCCCCGCTCTTCCGGCCGCCGAGCTCTACACCGGCGTCCTGTACGACAACCTCGGCCTGGCCACCCTCTCCCCCGCCGAACTACGCAGGGCCGAGGAGTCGCTGCTCATCTTCTCCGGGTTGTGGGGCGTGCTGCGGATCACCGACCGGGTCCCGCCGTACCGGCTGTCCATGGGCGTGACCCTGCCCGTACTGGGCGGCCTGGCCACGTTCTGGCGCCCCTTGATCACCAAGCAGCTCGACAGCCTGCCCGGCCTGGTGGTCGACATGCGCTCCGGCACGTACGCGGGGGCGTGGAAACCCGGAGACCGCTCGGTCGCGGTGCGCGTCTTCCGCGACGGCAAGGTCGTCAGCCACATGGCCAAGGCCACCCGTGGCGCGATCGCCCGCACCCTGATCCGCTCCGGCGAAGACCCCACAACCCCGGCGGACCTCGCCAAACTCCTCGACGCATACGGCTTCGCCACCACCCTGGGCCCCCGCCCCAAACCCACCCACCCCTGGCACCTCGACGTAGAAGCCACCACGTAGAACACCTGACACATCCCTACTGGGAAGTGGTTGTTATTGGGCAGCGACCTGACCGCGCCCGTCCGAGAACGTCCTGACGTCCTTGCTGGTTGAGCCCCCCGGCTGACCAGCGTGAGCGCCGCACCCACCCGCCCAAGCATGTCCTCCGGCACCAGCCCTGCGACCGTCGAGGCCGACACGAGCCCTGCGACCACCACGCCCGTCAGCGCGCCACAAGACCGTCCGTGACCGCGTCGATCAGCCGGTCCATGATCGCCGGATACAGGTCCGCGCCCAGCTCGTCGGCATGCAGCGGCACCAGCAGCACAGCCCGCAGCACCCCCACCACCACCAGGGGATCCCCCGCCAGCCGCCGCTCCACGAACTCCAGCAGGTCCGCCAGCGGCCCGCTCTCCACCTGCGCCATCCGCTCAGGAGTGAGCTTGGTGGCCAGCAGCGCGATCTCCTCGGGATGCGCGAGGAGCCGCCGATAGAGCGGATTGGCCTCCAGCTCAGCCACGGTGGCCCGCAGGAACCGGCGCAGCGAGTCCCGGGTGTCCTCGCCCCGGCTCAGCCCCTCGTCGATCACCCGCCGCCTGACCTGCTCGCTCTGCCGGAGCATGGCCTCCAGGTAGAGGTCCTCTTTGGAGTCGAAGAAGGCGTACAGGGACGTCTTGGCGATACCGGCGGGCTCGGTGAGCTCCTGCAGGGACGTCTTGCGCAGTCCCTGGGCCGCGAACAGCCGCGTCGCCGTCTCCAGCAGCTGCTCGGTGATCCGTGCCCGCTCACGCTGGTTGAATGCCGGCGGCATGCGCAGCGCCTCCTGTGAACAAAAGTCCGTACCGTTCACAGCGTACCGTGCCCTCCAGCCGGACGGCCTCCCCAAGAGAGACCCAGTGAACCCGCACAGGCAGAGGGATCCGGCGAGCCCGATACCTGATAAGGGTCATCCATGGGCTCCTCACTGATCAACATCACCCCGCTGCTGCCCGTCGCGCTCGCCATACTGGTCGCCGTGGGCGCGACGGTCGCCTGGCTGGGGCGGCTGGGCCACGGTCCCGCCGTGGTGACCGCCTGCGTGCGAGCCGCCGTCCAGCTCGGCGCGGTCTCCGTCGTGATCACCTGGGTGCTGACACTGCCGGTCGCGATAGCCGCGTTCGTCCTGCTCATGTACGGCGTGGCCACCTTCACCGCCGGCCGCCGCATCACCGGCGGCCAGGGCGGCTGGTGGTGGGCCGGCATCCCGATCGCCGCCGGCACCGTGCCCGTCCTGGCCCTCCTGATGGCCTGCCAGGTGATCTCCACCGACGGTCTCGTCGTCATCCCGATCGCCGGAATCCTGCTGGGCGGCTGCATGACCGCCACCACCCTGGCCGGCAAACGCGCCCGGGACGAACTGGCCCAACGCCACGGCGAGGTCGAAGCCGCCCTGTCCATCGGCCTCCTCCCCAGAAGCGCCCGGCTGGAGATCTGCCGCCCCGCCGCAGCACAATCCCTGGTCCCGGCCCTGGACCAAACCCGAACCGTCGGCCTGGTCACCCTGCCAGGCGCCTTCGTCGGCATGCTCCTGGGCGGCGCCACTCCGCTGGCAGCCGGCGTAGTCCAGCTGGTGGTCCTCATAGCCCTGCTGGCCGCAGAGGCAGTCGCCTGCGTCGCCACCATCGAACTGGCCGCCCGCGACACCTGGCCCTGACCCCAAGGATCAACTAACCGAGAGTAACCACCGGCCGGCGCACAAAATACTTCCCCCAACAACCACACATCGTCACAAAATGACTACCTTTGGCAGCGTTCGGGCAGAAATATGCACATATGTCCGATCAGCCAAGGAGACCCGCCGTGCGACGTGTAACGGGAACCATCGTGGCCACCGCGGTCATCACCCTGACCTCCTGGGCGGCCCCTCCCGCCGACGCCCACGCGGCCAGCGCCTATTGCGACGCGGTGGCAGCCGGCCAGCAGGTACGCGCCGACCTGGCCAAACGCTGCCAGTAACCCTGAACCCCCACCACCCAAGCCCACCCAAGGGCCCACCCCACCCGCCGCACAACGCCGCCGATCACCACCGACCCACACCCCACCGCGCCAGGAAAGCACGGGGGCGCACCGCTGCATGAAGCATCAC
>NZ_JACHIN010000023.1:69490-154271 GCF_014203235.1 Nonomuraea endophytica
CGCGCACCGCGCACCGCGCACCGCGCACCGCGCACCGCGCACCGCGCACCGCGCACCGCGCACCGCGCACCGCGCACCGCGCACCGCGCACCGCGCACCGCGACAAGCATGGGGTGCACCCCAGCACGGAGCGCCATCGCGCGTGGCGTCAACGGTCCCGCGCTACCGGCCATCCAGGCGCGCCAGGCACCACCGACCTGCCATCTGCGCGACCAGGGCGGCGATCCCCCGGGCTTGCACTACCAAGGCGGCTGCTGTCCAGGACAACCGGGGCGGTGGCCTCCTGCTGCTCGACCAGGCCGACGACCTCCGGGCTTGCTCGTCCAAGGGCGGTCCCGGCCTAGGGCAACCGGGGCGGCGATCTCCGGCACCCACAACCCAAGGCGGCGGCGTCCGGTGCCCGCAACCGGGGCGGTGGCCTCCGGCACCCACAACCAGGGTGGGCAACGCGAAGGCCCCGCACCCCACCAGGGGTACGGGGCCTTCGAAAACCAGGCGCCCTAGTCCAGGTAGTCCCGGAGGACCTGGGACCGCGACGGGTGTCGCAGCTTGGACATCGTCTTCGACTCGATCTGGCGGATCCGCTCCCGGGTCACGCCGTAGACCTTGCCGATCTCGTCCAGCGTCTTCGGCTGCCCGTCGGTCAACCCGAAGCGCATCGACACGACGCCCGCCTCTCGCTCCGACAAGGTGTCGAGAACGGAGTGCAGCTGCTCCTGCAGCAGCGTGAAGCTGACGGCGTCGGCCGGAACGATGGCCTCGGAGTCCTCGATGAGGTCACCGAACTCGCTGTCGCCCTCCTCGCCCAGCGGCGTGTGGAGGGAGATCGGCTCGCGGCCGTACTTCTGGACCTCGACGACCTTCTCGGGCGTCATGTCCAGCTCACGGGCGAGCTCTTCGGGCGTGGGCTCGCGGCCGAGGTCCTGCAGCATCTGCCGCTGGACCCGGGCCAGCTTGTTGATCACTTCGACCATGTGGACCGGGATGCGGATGGTCCGCGCCTGGTCGGCCATGGCTCGGGTGATCGCCTGCCGGATCCACCACGTGGCGTACGTGGAGAACTTGTAGCCCTTGGTGTAGTCGAACTTCTCGACGGCGCGGATCAGGCCCAGGTTGCCTTCCTGGATCAGGTCCAGGAAGAGCATGCCGCGGCCGGTGTAGCGCTTGGCCAGCGAGACCACCAGGCGGAGGTTGGCCTCCAGGAGGTGGTTCTTGGCCCGGCGGCCGTCCTCGGCGATCCACTCCAGCTCCGCCCGCACGTCGACGGGCAGGTTGTCGACCTCGCCGCCGAGCTGCTCCTCGGCGAACAGGCCGGCCTCGATGCGCTTGGCCAGCTCGACCTCCTGCTCCGCGTTGAGCAGGGGGACCTTGCCGATCTGCTTGAGGTAGTCCTTGACCGGGTCGGCGGTGGCTCCCGCGGCGGCCACCTGGGCGACCGGGGCGTCATCGTCGTCGTCGGAGAGGATGAGGACTTCTTCCTCGTTCTTCTCCGGCGCCGCGGCGGCGGCCGCGGCTTCGGCCTTGGGCTCTTCCTCGGCGTCGTCGTCGGTCTCTTCGGTCTCAGTCTCGGCCTCGGCGACGATCTCCTCGTCGTCGACCTCGATGTCCTCGAGGTCTTCGAGGTCGACATCGCCCTCAAGGTCGATGTCCTCGTCCTCGGCGCCGTCCTGGGCCTTGGGCTTGGTGTCGGCCGGGCCGGTGTTGTTGTTCTCCGGCTTGTCGGCCTTCTTGGCGGGTGCGGCCTTCTTGGCCGCCGGGGCGGCCTTCTTGGCAGGAGCAGCCTTCTTGACGGGCTCGGCTTCAGCCGCGCCCACGACCGCAGTCACGGTCTCGGGCTGCTGCTCCTTGGCGGCCGCTGCGGTCTTCGTCTTGACGGGGGCAGCGGTGCGGCGCTTTGCTGGACCACGAGACTTCTTCGGTGCCGCCGAATCCGCGGCGGTCACCACCACGGTCACGCCCTCTTTACTGAGGTTCCGCAAGAACGCGGCGGCGTGCGACATCGGGATGTCCGCCTCCTCGAAGGCTTGGCGGACATCCTCAGACTCGAGGAAACCCTGCGAGCGCCCACGCTCGAGCAGTCGCTGAATGACGGGCTCGTTCAGCTCTTGTGGCTTCGAGCGAGTCGAACTTGCAGGCGACACGAACACCTCTCGAACGAACGCGTGGCGACAATGGACCCAGATCCCCGCTGGGGGGCTATGCCTCTCTAGGAGTACGGCGAGGCCGTGCGAAGCGCAAACGGACCATCCAGCATTCTGGCATGCCCCAGCACTTCATACGGCCACCTCCCGGCGGTTGACCTCCACCCTAGGCCGACCCGGACAGTAGTGCGTACGTAAGGGCGGCACTGATACCCGAAAGCAACCCTTATGACTGTTTCATTCAGTCACTCTTCGTGGCCGGCGGAACATGAATGGCCAGCGCGGTAACGTCATCATCCTGTTCATATCCCGACAACATCCGGTCTACCAGGAAGTCCAGCAGCATATGCGAACTACTGACGACCTCGGGCGGAGCTTCGGTCACAACAGAACAAAGTTCCGCCAGACCGGCGTCCAGCCCGCGCTTCCTGTTTTCCACCAGACCGTCGGAGTAGAGCACGGCGGTATGGCCAGGCGGCACCACGAACCGGAACTGCCTTCGGCTGGTCGGCCAGCCTAGCGGAGTACCGGGCTCGGCGTCGCACAGAATCGCCGTGCCCTGCGGCGAAACCAGCACGGGCGGCGGGTGACCGGCCAGCGCCAGCGTCCCCTCGCCCGTCACCGGCTCGACCACCATGTACGCCAAAGTCGTGACCTGCTCCTCCTCTTCGGTGGCCTCGAAGACCCGGTCGAGACCGGTCAGCACGGCCGCCGGAGGCGGGTTGGTCAGCGCCAGCGCGCGCATGGCGTTGCGGATCCGGCCCATGCCGGCGGCGGCCTTGACGCCCTTGCCCATGACGTCGCCGACCACCGCGGCCACCCGGCCGTCCTGGAGCACGAAGGCGTCGTACCAGTCGCCGCCGACCTGCACGTGGCGGCTTCCTGAACGGAAGCGCTGCGCCAGCACCAGCCCCTTGACCACGGGCAGCCGGTCGGGCAGCAGGCTGCGCTGCAACGTCTCGGCGGTGCGGTGCTCGCGCTCGAACAGCGTGGCCCGCTCGACGGCGAGCGCGCACTGCCCGGCCAGCGCCTCCAGGAAGACGCCGTCCTCCTGTGAGATCTTCTGCGGCCTGGTGAAGGAGAAGCGCAGCGCGCCCAGCGCCCGGCCCGCGGCCAGCAGCGGCAGGCCCACCCAGGCCCGCTCGTCGCTGTGCTTGAGGTAGGCCGACAGGACCTCCTCGCTGCCGCCGGCTTCCAGCAGCTGCGACTTGAGGCTCTCCGGCGACTCGGCGAAGACCGGCCTGCGGCTGTTGACCGCGATCGTCATCACGCTGGTGTGGGCGAGCGGGATCTCCTCGCCCGCGGCTCCGGGCACCTCGGGCACGCCTTCGCCGTTGATCAGCTGCAGCATGGCGCGGTCGGGGTCGAGCAGCGCCACCGCGGAGCGGTCGGCGGCCAGCGCGGTGCGCCCGACGTCGATGATGACCTGAACCACGTGCTCGACCGTCAGGGCCTCGGCGAGCAGCGCGGTCGCGCCCTGCAGCCTGGCCGTGCGCAGTGCGGCGGCGCCCAGCTGGTCGGTCAGCCTGCCGCGCATCTCCTCGGCCTCGCGCTGCGGGGTCACGTCGGTGTTGGCGCCGACCCACTCGACCACCCGGCCATGCCTGATGATCGGTACGGCCCGCACCTCGAAGTGCCGGTAGCCGCTGGCCCGGGTGCGCACCCGGTAGTTCCACTCGAACATGGTCCGCCCGCGCAGGGCCTCGCGCCAGGCCTCCTCGGTCTGCTGACGCTCGTCGGGATGGACCGCGTCGAGCCAGCCCTGCCCGAGGTATTCCTCCAGCCCCTGGCCGGTGATGGCGCGCCACTGGGGCGCGTCCTCGACGACCGCGCCCGTGGGCGAGGTGATCCACACCAGCTGCGACTGCGCCTCGACCAGCGAGCGGTAGCGCTCCTCGCTGCGGCGCAGCTCCTCCTCGGTCTGGCGGCTCTCGGTCACGTCGAGCCCGACCAGCGCGACGGCACGCAGCTCGCCGCCCTCGTCGTGGATCGGCGAGAACGACAGCGACCAGTGCCGCGTGTCGCCGTCGGCCGAGCGCACGCGCACCCGGCTCTCGGTGACGGGCCCGTCGCTCTCGATCACGGCCTGTACGGCATGCGTGATCAGCTGGCTGAGGTCGGCGGCGAGCGTCTCGACAGGTGGCTTTCCGATCAGCTTGTCCGCGGGCACGCTGACGACGTCCGTGAACACGTCGTTGACCCGCTGGACGCGGCCTTCGACGTCGAAGAAGGCGAAGGCGAACTCCGCCTCGGAAAGCAGGCCCTTGAACAGGCCGGAGTCTGAGATGTCCACATCCGACTCCCGGGGACGGGGAACGGAGGTCTCGGCGCTCATGGTCGGCACCTCCGTCGCGTGCCAGGGTCTCCCACGCGGCACATCTCCATAACTGTGTATCGGCGTAGCGCAGCTCCGGGCGACCGGATTCTGCTGTACATCATCGGCGATGGGTGTGCGCGGACGGAAGCCCCCGCCACCCGCGGGTCTCCACTATGGACAACGCATCCTGTCAAAATCGCTCCACATTACGCAGCAAGATCAGGCTACTTGGCCTTCGCCGCCCTTTTGGCCTCTTGCTTGGTTGCCCTGACCTTGCCCAGGCTCTCCGGATCGGTGACGTCGGCCACCGACCTGTGGGAACCCTCCTCGCCGTAAAGTCCGGCCGCCTCGCGCCAGCCGGATGGCTGGACGCCGAGCTGCTTGCCGAGCAGAGCCAGAAAAATCTGTGCCTTCTGCTTGCCGTAGCCCGGAAGATCTTGCAGTCGCTTGAGCAAGTCCTTGCCGTCGGCGGCATCGGCCCAGATCCGCTCGGGCTCGCCCTCGTAGCGTTCCACGAGGTAGGCGGCCAGTTGCTGGACGCGGCTCGCCATCGACTTCGGATAGCGGTGCACGGCGGGTTTCTCGGCCAGCAGCGCGGCGAACGCCTCGGGGTCGTAGGAGGCGATCTCCCCGGCCGTGAGGTCGTGCCCGAGCCGCTCCGAGATGGTGTGCGGGCCGGTGAACGCCCACTCCATCGGGATCTGCTGATCGAGCAGCATGCCGACGAGCAGGGCGAGCGGGCTGCGGCCGAGTAGCTCGTCGGCCTCCGTCCGCTGGGCGAGCTGGATGCGCATGGCAACAGCTTCGCACGAAAGGGTCTCTCACGTTCGGTGGTCGGCCGTGGTCCACCACTAGGTGGGCGAGAACGTCTTGTAAACGTAGAGAACACAGTCGGCCTGGAGGCTTGACACCGGCCCGAGAACAGATGAAATGAGAGCGCAAGTCGCCCGCGTCCGCCTCCGGGGGGTTTGCCCTCGGGCTTGCAGAGGAATCTCACGACTATGCTCGCTCTGGCCACACGCATGCTCAAAGAGCCAGTTAGTCATCGGCTGGCCGAAGAGTTTCTCACCGTGCCCGTCGACACGATCGACCGATGTGTGGCCGATGTGTGCGCCTGCGCGGAGCACCTCGGCATCGAGGCGACTCCCCAGATCGTGGAGCGCATCGCGCGCGAGCACCTGCTCGCCATCGTGAACTCCGCGCCCCCGCCCCGTAGCGCCCGATAACATCGGGGTCACCAGGCTGCGTGAAACGCGCCGTTTGTGCCTGGAATGCGAGAGAGTGAGGGCGTGCGCCGACATCGAACCAATCCTGATGAAGTCTTCCAGGAGATGCTGCAGGCGGCGCGCGAACTTCTCGCCGTACGGACGCCGCTCGACGCGGAGCTGATGGTCTCCGACATGATCGGCGCCTGGTGGGGAAAGCGCGTCAAGGGCGGTGACGTCGAGCAGGTGCTCGGCGAGGGGCTGGTCGACTACGCGGCCAAGGCCGGCACGCCCGCCTCGCTGACGCTGCTCATCTGCCTGGCCTACCTCGGCACCGCGCGTCAGGGCGCCAAGGCCGAGGGCGCCGCGCTGGCGATGATGGAGGGCGGCGTGGCCAGGCCCGGCTGGGCCGACCGGGTGGGCGCGGTCAAGCCCACCGGCTGTTACGTCTCCCGCGACGCCTACGGCGACCAGGACACCGTGATCTGCACCTTCGCCTACCGGTGGGGCGAGGCCACGGCCGACCGTCCCCAGGACCGGCACGCGCTGGTGCTGGTCGTCGACCACAACATGAACGGCATGGCCCGCGACGCCTGGGTCTCCTCCCACGTGGAGAAGCTGCTCGACCAGGCCAGGACCGAGGCCGAGGCCGACCCGATGCTGCTGTTCGAGGAGATCGAGCCGCAGCAGGCGCGGGCGCTGCTGGAGTCGGCGATGAAGGCCACCATCGGAGCGCAGGAGCTCGACGGGAGAGAGCGAGGGACGAGCCAGCGAGCGGCGAAGCGGGCGCGACCATCGAACACAGTGCCCAAGACGCCGCCGCCGGTCAGCGACAGCTACAGCGCCTACCACGCCTTCGCCCGCTCCCGGCTGAAGGCGCTGCCGCCCGGCCGCAAGCGCCCGGCGCCGCTGCACATCGAGGCGCCCTACAGCCGCGAACGGCGGGCCATGCTGGCCGCGGAGTTCCTGTCCTCCGACGCCGCCGAGCACCTGTCGGACCCGTCGGCGGCCTCGCGCTGCGCCGACCACATCATCGACTACGGCTGTGAGCAGGACTTCAACCGGCCGATGCGGGTCAGCCCGGTCAAGTGCGAGACGTTCCTGCTGGACTGGCTGCCGCGCAAGGTGATGCTGAGCCGGGCCGAGCAGGAGGCGATGCCGCACGTGTTGTCGGCGTGGGTGCGCTTCGCGGCGGGCCGTACCGGATTGCCGGAGCGAGGACTGCGCGCGACGCAGGACGCGGTGTGGGAGGCGACGGCGAAGTTCCCCGAGGCCTACCGCGACCCGACCTCCTTCGGCCTGGACCTGCCGCTGCTGGAGCGGCTGCTGCCGGACGGCGACCTGTCGGCGCTGGCCAGGCGGGTCTTCGCCTTCCCGTTCCTGCAGGGCATGCACGGCGACATCGACCTCGACAAGCTGGACCCCGCCGACCAGGCCGACCGGCGCACGCTGCTGCGCTTCGACCACGTGGGCGACATCGACGAGGAGCACCTGGCCTGGCACGAGGAGATCGCGACCAGGTTGTGGGACGGCGACCCGCCGCAACTGTGGGAGGCCGCCCAGCGCCTGCTGGACCTGGGGCACGACCGCCACGACGTGCTGCACGTGCTGATCGAGATCGCCGAGCGCATCGGCGGCGACCCCGAGGAGCTCGCCGCCGCTCTCGACGACATCGCCGACATCCCGGACGAGATCTAGAACCATGCCGATGTACTCCTGGCTGGGCCCCGGCCGCTACCTCGCCACCGAACACACCCAAGGTCCCTGGCACCCGGGCTTCCAGCACATGGGCCCGGTCACCGCCCTGATCGCCTACGAACTGGGCCGCACCGCGCCGGTGCCGGGCCTGGAACTGTCCCGGCTGGCCGCCGACGTCTTCGGCCCCGTCCCGGTCGGTGAGCTGGAGGTGAGCGCGGAGGTCATCCGCGACGGCAGGCGGGTGCAGTGCCTGGCCGCCACCGTCCGGGCCGGCGGCCGCGAATACGTCAGGGCCACCGCCTGGCGCATCCGCGAGGGCGAGAGCCCCGAGATCGCCACCTCGCCGCCGCCCGCCCCCGTCCCGGACGAGCCGACCCCGCCGTCGTGGCTGTCGACCGGTTTCGGGTACGGCAGAGCCATGGACTGGCGTTTCGTCAAGGGCACCCCCGTGGAGACCGGCCCCGCCACGGCGTGGATGCGCATGCGCGTCCCCCTGGTCGAGGACGAGCCCACGACCCCGCTCGAACGCCTCCTGGCCGTGGCCGACAGCGGCAACGGGATCAGCTACGCCCTGCCGTTCGAGACGCACATGTTCGTCAACCTGGACCTCACGGTCACGTTGCTCCGCACGCCGGCCACCGAGTGGATCTGCATGGACGCCGAGACCGTCGTCGGCCCGTCCGGCCGCGGGCTCACCCGATCGGCCCTGTTCGACGAACACGGCGAAGTCGGCGCGGCCACCCAGACGCTCTTCGTCGCGCCACGGTAGAAGATAGGGCCATGGTGATCGACCTCAACGCGGATCTCGGCGAGGGATTCGGCATCTGGCGGCTCGGCGACGACCTGGCGCTGCTCGACATCGTGACCAGCGCCAACGTGGCCTGCGGCTTCCACGCCGGCGACCCCGTGACCATCAGGCGCACCTGCGCCGCCGCCGTCGACCGGGGCGTGTCGATCGGCGCGCAGGTCTCCTATCGCGACCTGGCCCACTTCGGGCGCAGGGAGATGGAGGTCGAGCCGGAAGAACTGTGCGCCGAGGTGCTCTACCAGCTCGCCGCCGTCGACGGCATCGCCCGCGCGATGGGCGGCCGCGTCTCCTACGTCAAGCCCCACGGCGCCCTGTACAACCGCATCTGCCGCGACCCCGGCCAGGCCGCCGCGGTCGTCGACGCGGTCGCCGACTACGACCCCACGCTGCCGATCCTCACGCTGCCCGGCTCCGTCGTGCACGGCGTCGCCGCCGCCGAGGGCGTGCCCACGATCGCCGAGGCCTTCGCCGACCGCGCCTACACGCCGTCGGGCGCGCTGGTGCCCCGGCGCGAGCCCGGCGCCGTGATCCACGACCCGGCCGCGGTCTCCGCGCGCGCCGTGCGCATGGCGCTCGACAAGAGCGTGCTGGCCGCCGACGGCTCCCAGGTCGAGGTCCTGGCGCGCTCCATCTGCGTCCACGGCGACACCCCTGACGCGGTACGGCTCGCGCAGGCCGTACGCGATCAGCTGCTGGAGGCCGGCGTGGTCCTGCAGGCGTTCGCATGACCGCGGCGGTGCGGTGATCAGGGCGGCCGGTGAGCACGGGCTGCTCGTGGAGACCGGGTCGCTGGAGGTGTCCCACCGGCTGGACGCACTGCTGCGTGCCGAGCGGCCGGGCTCCGTCGTGGAGATCGTCCCAGGCCCGGAGACCGTCCTCGTCGTCGCCCCCGGCGCCGACCAGCTACGCCTCCGCGAACGGCTGACGGACCTGGCCAGAGCCGCCGCCGAGCCGCCGTCCGGCGACCGGACTGCCGGGACCCCGGCCGTCGTGGTCCCGGTCGTCTACGACGGCGCCGACCTGGCAGACGTCGCCGGGGAAACCGGGCTGACACCGGAAGAGGTCGTGGCACGGCACAGCGGACGGGAACTGGTCGTGGGCTGGCTGGGTTTCTCGCCCGGATTCGCCTACCTGACCGGGCTCGACCCGGTGCTCCACGTGTCCAGGCTGGCCACACCCCGCACGTCGGTCCCGGTGGGCTCGGTGGCCATCGCCGGCCCGCACTCGGCGGTGTACCCGAGCGCCTCGCCCGGTGGGTGGCGGTTGCTGGGGCGTACCGATCTCCGGGTGTGGGACGTGCGGGCCGATCCGCCGTCCCTGTTCCGGCCCGGCACGCGTGTGCGGTTCGAGCCCGCATGATCGAAGTGATCAAGCCCGGTCCTTACGCGACCGTCCAGGACCTCGGCCGCCCCGGCTACGCCCACCTGGGCGTCCCCTACTCGGGCGCCGCCGACACCACCGCACTGCGCCTGGCCAACCGCCTGGTGGGCAACCCAGAGGGCCACGCCGGCATCGAACTGACCTTCGGAGGCGCAAGCCTGGCGTTCCCGGCAGGCGCGTGGGTGGCGGTGACCGGCGCCCCCTGCCCGCTGATCTCGGCCGGCGCGGGAATGACGGTGCCGGTCCGGGCGGGAATGGGCGCGCCGTTCTGGGTTCCGGCCGGAGGCGAACTGCGCTTCGGGACACCCGCAAGGGGCCTGCGCACCTACGTCGCCGTCCGGGGCGGGATAGCGGT
Organism: Nonomuraea endophytica; assembly: GCF_014203235.1. Lineage (GTDB taxonomy): Bacteria > Actinomycetota > Actinomycetes > Streptosporangiales > Streptosporangiaceae > Nonomuraea > Nonomuraea endophytica. The sequence continues at coordinate 79,395 of NZ_JACHIN010000023.1, forward strand.
CGAGCCGGTGCTGGGCAGCCGCTCGACGGACTCCCTGTCCGGCCTCGGCCCCGCCGTGCTCCGGCCGGGGACCGTACTGCCCGTCGGCCCGGTGGACGGGCTGGCGGAGATCTCGGTCGACGTGGCCCCTCTGCGTGAGCCGGGGCCGGCGGTGCTGCGGGTGGTGCCGGGGCCACGTGACGACTGGTTCGTGCCGGGAGCGCTGAAGGAACTGTGCGGACGGCCCTACGAGGTGACCCAGGACAGCAACCGGGTCGGCGTGAGACTGAGCGGGCCCGTCCTGGAGCGTGCCCGGCAGGGCGAACTGCCCAGCGAGGGCATGGTGGCGGGGGCCGTCCAGGTGCCGCCCAGCGGCCAGCCGATCATCTTCCTGGCCGACCACCCGCCGACGGGCGGCTACCCGGTGATCGCCGTCCTGTCCGCCGCTGACCTCTCGACGGCCGCCCAACTCCGCCCAGGCGACACCACTCGCTTCACCCTCCGCAAAACCCCCACCTGACAACAAGCCCCACAAGAGCCGACCGGCCTGGCGTGGATCCCGGTGGCCGGTCGGCGTGGGCCGTGACGGCGGGGACCACGTCCGACGTGAGAAGCGACCCCCACGATCGGCGCCCGCCCACGACGGCGGGTGGCGTGGGGGCGGCTGTGCCGTAACGGAAAGAAGGCGCGCCGTAACGGAAAGAAGGCGCCGTAACGGAAAGAAGGCACCGTAACGGAAAGAAGGCACCGTAGCGGAAAGAAGGCACCGTAGCGGAAAGAGGGCGCCGTAACGAAAGAGACCGCCGCAACCGACAAAGAGAGCTAGATATCGACGGCGCCGCGGATGCAGGTGACGGAAGAGCCACCGACCCAGATGACATCCGCTTCCGTGGAGATGTGGACGCGGCCGGCGCGGCCGAGGGCGGTGCCCTGCGAGGCGGTGTAGGGGGCGGTGGCGCGGCCGGTGCGGAGGAGCCAGCGGGCCAAAGAGGCGTTCAGGCTGCCGGTGACCGGGTCCTCTGCCGTGGCCCCGTGCAGGGGGAAGAACGCGCGGACCTCGAACGCCTGCGGCGACCCCTCCGGGTACGGCCCGGCCACCCCGATGTCCAGGTCCACCACACCGGGCCGCACCTCCAGCACCTCCTGCGCGCTGCCCAGCAGCACCGCCACCCACCCCGGCCCGTTGTCGGCCCACTGCGCGTCCACGATCGCGGTGCGGTCGATGCGCAGCGTCTCGGCCAGCCGTTCGACCAGTTCGTCCTCGACCGGCCCCTCGCGCAGCAGCGGCGGCGCGGCGAAGGCCAGGCCGGTGGCGGTGCGCCGGACGTCGACCAGGCCGGCGCCGCACTCCTGCACGATCGTGTCCCCGCCGGCGGGCTTGCCTCCGGCCTCCAGCCAGGCGTGGCAGGTGCCGAGCGTGGGGTGGCCGGCGAACGGCAGTTCGGTGGTGGGGGTGAAGATCCGGACCCGGTAGTCGGCCTCGGGGCTGGTGGGCGGCAGGACGAACGTGGTCTCTGACAGGTTCGTCCAGTGGGCGAAGCGCCGCATGTCCTCGGTGCTCAGCCCGTCGGCGTCGAGGACCACGGCCAGCGGGTTGCCCCGGTAGGGGGTGTCGGTGAAAACGTCGACCTGCGCGAAGTCTCGGGTCATGGGTCCAGTGTCACAGCTCGGCGAGCAGCGCCCGCATCCCGGTCACCGCTTCGGCGAGCGGGCCGGCGGGGACGTCCTCGAACAGCTCCACGCTCATGTCCTTGGGCTCCCACACCCCGGCCACCCGGCCCTGGTGGACCACCACGGGTGAGATCCAGCCCGCCGCCCGGCTGACCTTGGGCTTCACCGCGGGCGGGACGAGCGCGGCCAGGTTCCGGGGTGCGGCGAGGATGTACTGGTCGAAGCCGGGCAGCAGGTGGACCTCCTCCGACGGCCGGGTGGCGGCAAGGTCGTCCACGTGCTCGGTGAGAGCCTTCAGCGGCTCGCCGTCCACCTCCACCTCGGTCAGCTCGGGCGCCAGATCGCGGAACCAGCCCTTCAGCACCGACTTCTTCGCGACGCCGCCGAACAGCCACCTGTCGAACGTCTCCGGCGAGGCCGGTCCGTGGGCGCCCAGGTAGTCGCGCAGGAGGCGGACGCCGGCCTCTTCCTGGGGCGGCAGCTCGGCGGGCCAGGACGGCAGCCACGCGCGCGGCGCGGTGAAGGTGACCTTGCCCTCGCGCGGCGGGCCGTAGCAGAGCTCGCCCAGCCTGCTCAGGGGCTTCAGCAGCGCGCCCCATCCCGAGGTGAGCGCCTCGCGCAGGTGGGCGTCGCCGGTGCCGGCCACGACGGCGTCGACCAGTTCCTCGCGGGTCAGCGGGGTCTCGCCGAGCACCTTCGGGACCGCCTCGACGATCGCCTCGATCTCGGCCGCGGTCACGCCGTGGCCGCGCTGCCACACGCCCTTCTCCCAGAACCGCAGCGTGGCCAGGGCTGCGCAGTAGTCAGGCAGCCGATCGGCCGGCACCAGGTGCAGGGTGCCGCGCATCACCCAGGTCTTGGCCAGCGTGCGCTCCTGCCACAGGGCCCGGTCGATGGCGCCGGGATCGGGGCGCGCGCTGCGGAGCGCGACCGCCTGCTGGGCCGAGGAGGCCACCTGGGTCTGCACCCCGCACAGGCGCCTGGCCACCGCCACCGGGTCGTCGGCGCCCGGGCCGCTCACATGCTGACGCCGCAGGCGCCACGCCAAGACCTGCGACCACGTCACATTCACCTGCCCTTTCTACACCTGACCCACATGGACGCTCACCTTGGCCTCTCCTCGGGCCGCGACGGTGCGGCCGGAGGGAGAGCCGTCACTTGGTGAAGCCGATGTCCTGGTAGCGCAGGTCGTAGAAGCCGCGGGCGCCCGCGTTGGCGAGGTTGGCCTTGGTCGCCACGTTCTGCGGGCGCTGGTACAGCGGCAGCACGTTGACCTCCTGCCAGATCAGCCTGTCGGCCTGGTTCGTCTCGGTCCGCGCCTGCGCGTGGTCGAGCGCGGACCCGGCCCTCTGCATGGCCGCGTCGATGGCCGCCGAGCCGGTCCTGCCGAAGTTGGCGTTCCAGGTCTTGCCGCCGTCGGGCGAGTTCACGTAGATGCCGTAGCTGCTCGACACCGGGTACGGCGTGCCGATGTAGGCGAACGGCGTGATGTCGAAGTTGCCGGGGATGACGTACTTGGTGAAGAAGTCGTCGCTCGGCACCGCCTTCAGCGTGAGCTTGACGCCGATCTGGGCGAGCATGTTCTGGGCCAGCTCGCCCTCCGACTTGCTCAGCTGCACCCCGGTCGGCACCACGAAGCGCAGGTCCAGCGGCTTGCCGTCCTTCTGCCTGACGCCGCCGGCGAGCTTCCACCCGGCGGCGTCCAGCATCTGCTTGGCCCTCTCCGGGTTGTAGACGCCGAGCTCGCCGGCGTTGTCCTGGTAGCCCTCCTGGGTGTTCATGAAGAAGTGGTTGTTGAGCAGCGTGATCGGCCAGTCCAGGCCCTGCAGGTCGGACTGGGCGATGGCCTGCCGGTTGATGCCGAGCTGGATCGCCTGGCGGACGTTGACGTCCTTGAGCAGTTCGCTGGAGCCGTTGAAGGTGAAGTGGCGGAAGTCGGGGCCGGCGGCCTGGCGTACCTCGGCGCCCGAGGTGGACCTGGCGCGGGCGTAGTCGGGGGCCGAGGGGCCGACGTCGGTGATGTCGAGTTCGCCGTTGCCGAATGCGCCGATCAGCGAGTCCTGCTCGGAGGCGCGGTAGATGATCTGGTCGAGCTTGGCCCGGTCGCCCCACCACGCGTCGTCGCGGACGATCGTGATCGTCTTGGCGGTCTGGTCGAAAGCCTTGAAGGTGAACGGCCCCGCCGTCACCGGGATCTTGTTGAGCCAGCCGGTGTTGAAGGCCTCGGGCGAGCCGTTGGCTGACTTCGGCAGCAGCGGCCCGAACAACGACTGCCAGTCGGCGAAGGGCCGGGCGAACGTGACGACCACCTCGTAGTCGTCCTTGCCCTTCCTGACGCTCTCGATGTCCTGGTAGCCGGTCGGCGAGACGATGCGGAAGGCGGTGTCGCGGCCGTTGAGCGCCTTCCACTGGGCCGAGTAGTCCTCCCAGGTGATCGGGTCGCCGGTGGACCACTTGGCCTTCGGGTTGAGCGTGTAGGTGACCACCTGGTTGGGGTCGCTCTCGGTGATCTTCGCGTCGACGAGGTAGTCGGGGTTGACGGAGATCTCGGCCTTCTCGTTCGAGCGGAAGGGCCACGGGAGCAGGGCGTTGCTGACCACGGAGGCCATGAGGAGGTTGCCGTCGACGTGGTTGCGGTTCCACTGGGAGGGGAACTCGTTGAGCCCCCAGCGCAGCGTGCCGCCGTCGCGTACCTGATCGCGCGGCTGGAGGTTGATGTCGAACGCCTTGATCGCGGCGCCGTCGCCGGACGGTCCGGCGCCGCTGCCGCCCGCCGATCCGCCGCTGCCGCCGCCACCGCAGCCCGCCAGAGCCAGCGAGCCGGTCAGCGCGGCGGCGACGGCGAGACGTGATGCCTTCATGGATGTGACTCCTCGTGGTTCTGTACGACTTCGAGCTTCTCGGCGTAGTGGCAGGCCACGCCGTGGTCCTGGGCCAGGGCGCGCACCTCGGGCTCGCTCTCCACGCACCGGGAGCGCTCGTTCGCGGCGAGCGTCCTGAACTTCGGGCAGCGGGTACGGAAGCGGCACCCGGAGGGCGGGTCGGCGGGGCTGGGCAGGTCGCCGTCGAGCAGGATCCGGCGCCGGGTGCGCTCGCGCTCCGGGTCGGGCAGCGGGATCGCCGACAGCAACGCCTGCGTGTAGGGGTGCATGGGCCCGTCGTAGACGGTGTCCACCTGGCCGATCTCGGCGATCCGGCCCAGGTACATGACGGCCACCCGGTCGGCGATGTAGCGCACGACGGCCAGGTCGTGCGCGACGAACAGGTAGGACAGGCCGAGCCTGGACTTCAGCGCGTCGAGCAGGTTGATCACGCCGGCCTGGATGGAGACGTCGAGCGCGGAGACCGGCTCGTCCAGGACGACCAGCTTCGGTTCGAGCGCCAGCGCGCGGGCGATGCCGATGCGCTGGCGCTGGCCGCCGGAGAAGTCCTGCGGGTAGCGGGCGGCGTGGGACTCGTCGAGACCGACCAGCCGCAGGAGCTCGCGCACCCGCGAGCCGGTGTCGCCGCGCCGGTGGGTGCGCAGCGGCTCGGCCAGGATGTCGTGCACGGTCATCCGAGGGTCGAGCGAGGCCAGCGGGTCCTGGAAGACGACCTGCATGTCGCGCCTGATCGCCATCCGGTCGCCGGCGGCCAGGCGCGCGGTGTCCTGGCCGAGGACGACGATCCGGCCGTCCTGCGGCTTGACCAGCTCCAGGATCTCCATCAGCGTCGTCGTCTTGCCGCATCCGGACTCCCCCACCAGCCCGAGCGTCTCGCCCTGGCGGATGTCGAAGCTGATCCCGGCCACCGCGTGCACGGTGCCGACCCGGCGCTTGAACAACGAGCCCTTCATCAGCGGATATTGCTTGACCAGCCCGTCCACGCGCAGGACCACCTCCTGCGCGCCCCGCCCGCCACGGACGGCCGCCGCGGCCTGGGCGGCGTGCCGGCCCGGCGGCCTGACCCCGACGTCGGCCCAGCGGATGCAGGCCGCCTCGTGGCCGGGCCCGACCTCGAGCAGCGCCGGCTCGGCCACCGAGCACTCCTCGACCGCCATCGGGCAGCGCGGCTCGAACGGGCAGCCGGGCGGCAGCGCGGCGGGCGAGGGCGGCGCCCCCTCGATGGGCACCAGCGGCTGACGCCCGCCCCGGTCGACGCGCGGGATCGAACCGAGCAGCCCCACCGTGTACGGCATGCGCATCCGGTAGTAGATGTCGTCCACCGCCCCCACCTCGACCGGCCGCCCCGCGTACATCACCAGCACCCGGTCGGCGAACCCGGCCACCACCCCGAGGTCGTGGGTGATCATGACGATGGCGGCGCCGGTCTCCCGCTGGGCCGTCTTCAGCACCTCCAGCACCTGTGCCTGGATGGTGACGTCGAGCGCGGTGGTCGGCTCGTCGCAGATGATCACGTCGGGGTCGTTGGCGATCGCCATGGCGATGACCGCCCGCTGGCGCATGCCGCCGGAGAACTCGTGCGGGAAGCCCAGCGCCCGCTGCCCGGGGTTGGGGATGCCGACCAGGTCGAGCAGCTCCACCGCCCGGACCATGGCCTGCTCCTTGGTGACCTTCTGGTGGATGCGCACCGCCTCGGCGATCTGGTCGCCGACGCGGTAGACGGGGGTGAGGGCCGACAGCGGGTCCTGGAAGACCATGGAGATCGTCTTGCCGCGCAGGGCGGTCAGCCGCTTCTCCGGCGCGCCGATCAACTCCTGGCCCCTGAGCCGCACCGAGCCGGTGACGGTGGCGCTCGGGGGAAGCAGTCCCATGACCGCGGCGGAGGTGACGGACTTGCCGGACCCGGACTCGCCGACGATGCCGAGGACCTCGCCGGGCCGTACGGCATAGCTGACGCCGCGCACGGCGCGCACGTCGCCGAAGGTGACGTGCAGGTCGCGCACCTCCAGCACCGGCTCCCCCGCGGTCATCGGCGCACCTTCCTGGCGGCGGACGGGTCGAACGCGTCGCGCAGCGCGTCGCCGATGAGGTTGACGGCCAGCACGGTGACCACCAGCAGCGCGGCCACGAACCAGAACGTCCAGGGCGCGTAGACGGCGGTCTTGGCGCCGTCGGCGATGAGCGTGCCGAAGGAGACGTCGGGCGGCTGGATGCCGAAGCCGAAGTACGACAGCGAGGTCTCGGTGAGGATGGCGGCGCTGACGTTGAGCGTGGCGTCGACGATGAGCAGCGACGACAGGTTGGGGATCACGTGCCGGAAGATGATCTTCACGGGCGGGACGCCCATGAACCGGGCGGCCTGGATGTACTCGCGCTGCTTCAGCGAGATCGTCATCCCCCTGACGATCTTCGAGGTGACCATCCAGAGGAACAGCGCCAGCATGACCACGAACAGCACCCACTGCCCGTCGCCGAACAGCGGCGACATGATCGCCAGGATCAGGAAGGCGGGCAGCACCAGCAGCAGCTCGGTGATCCAGCTCAGCGTGCGGTCGGTCCAGCCGGCGAAGTAGCCGGCGAAGGCGCCGACCGTCGCGGCCAGCGCCGTGGACAGCAGCGCCGCCAGCAGGCCCACGATCAGTGACTTCTGCATGCCGCGCAGCGTGACCGCGTAGACGTCGGCGCCGGTCTGGAGCGTTCCGAACCAGTGCTCGGCCGACGGCGGCTGCAGGAACGCGGTGAAGTCCTTGTCGGTGTAGGTCCACGGGCTGAACAGCGGCCCGACGAAGGCCAGCAGGAACATCGCCGCCAGGACGGCGAAGCCGATCCGCCCCTGCGTCGAGCCGAAGAAGCGGCCGCCCACCATCCGCAGCCGCGAGGGCGCGCGCGGCGGCTGCCGGAGCTCTTCGGCGAGCTCCTCTTCCTGCAGGCTCATGCCGTTCTCACCCGCGGGTCGAGGGCGGCGTGGAGCATGTCGGCCGCGAGCGAGGCGGCCAGGACGGCGATGGCGGCCAGGAAGGCGATGGCGGCCACGGTGTTGACGTCGTTGGTGAAGATCGAGTTGATCAGCTGCTCGCCGAGCCCGTGCCAGCCGAAGATCTTCTCGGTGAACGTGGCCCCGGTCAGCAGCGTGCCGAAGGTGAAGGCGAAGTAGGTGACGACGGGGATCAGCGCGGTGCGCAGCGCATGCCTGGTCAGCGCCCTGCGCCTGCTCAGCCCCTTGGCCACCGCGGTGCGGATGAAGTCGGCGCCGAGCACGTCGAGCATCATGTTGCGCTGGTAGCGGCTGAAGGTGGCGATCAGGCCGAGCGACAGCGAGACCGTCGGCAGGATGAGGTGCTGCAGCCGGTCGAGCACGCCGCCCCAGAACCCGGTGTCGAGGCCGTCGGAGTATTCGCCGCTGACCAGGAAGACCTTGGCGCCGAAGACGTTCTCGTTGAGCCAGGTGCCGACGAGGATGAGCATGGTGGCCAGCACGACCACGGGGATCGCCAGGACGAGGAACGACATCCCCGTCGAGAGCCGGTCGAACAAGCCATATTGCTTGACCGCCGCGTAGGCGCCCACCAGCACGCCGACCAGGCTGCCGCAGATCAGCCCGAGCAGCACCAGCCGGAAGGTGACGCCGGCCCGCCGGGCGAGGTCCTCGTTGACGGAGGTGCCGGTGACGGTCCTGCCGAAGTCGCCGTGGAGCACCCCGGCCGCCCAGGTCGCGTAGCGCTGGATGAGCGGGGTCTTGTCGTTGAGGTTGAGCGCGGTCAGCTGCGCGTCGACCACGGCGGGCGGCGGCTTGGGGGTGCGGTCGGCGTAGTTGGAACGCGGGTCGAGCGCGCCGGCCGCCAGCATGTACGCGAGACTCGACGCCACCGCGACCAGCACCAGATAGTTGAGCAGCCTGCGAGCCAGGAACCCCGCCATCCACACCTCCCCTCCGTAGTCATAGTGCTACACCATGTAACGGAGGGGCCGCAGCCAAGTGTCAAAGAGGAGTTACGTTAGCGTCCGGATAGTTCGTCCACCGCTGCCCGGACATCCTCGCTGGTGATAGTGGTCAGCTCGGCGGAGCTGGCGTCGACGCCCAGCGCCGCCAGGCGCACGTCGCGCCGGAGCGCGGCCCGCTCGAACAGCGAGCGGGCGAAGCGGCCGTTGCCGAGCCCGTCGATGAGCTTCTCCCCGCACACCCAGGCGAACACCTCGTCGAGGTCGCGCAGGGCGGCCTCGTCGAAGCGGTCGCCGGCCTTGTCGGCCAGCAGGGCGGCGATCTCCGACAGCTCGCCCGGACTGTAGCTGGGGAAGGCCACGCGCTGGTTGAAGCGGCTGGCCAGGCCGGGGTTGGTGGCCAGGAAGGCGTCCATCTCGCGCTGGTAGCCGGCCAGCACGATGACGATCCGGTCGCGGTCGTCCTCGGCCCGCTTGAGCAGCATCTGCACGGCCTCGTTGCCGAAGGCGTCGCCGCCTGAATAGCCGGGGTTGACCAGGCTGTAGGCCTCGTCGATGAACAGCACCCCGCCGAGCGAGCGGTCGACGAGCTCGTTGGTCTTGATCGCGGTGGCGCCGAGGTGCTGGCCGACCAGGTCGGCGCGGTGCGCTTCGACGACGTCGGGCCTGGCCAGCAGGCCGAGCGCGGCGAAGATGCGGCCGATGACGCGGGCGACGGTGGTCTTGCCGGTGCCGGGCGGGCCGGCGAAGACGAAGTGCCGGGTCTGCGGCGGCGTGGGCAGCCCGCGCTCCTGGCGCATCCTGGCCACCTGGAGCTGGGCGGCGATCGCGTGGACCTGGCGCTTGACCGGCTCCAGGCCGGCCATGCGGTCGAGGTCGCCGAGCGCCTCCTCCAGCGTGGGCGTGGCCTCGTAGCCGCGGAAGCGGGCGGTCAGCTCGTCGAAGGCCTTGGTGAGGTCGGCCGTGGTGGTGGTGACGAGGTCCTCGGTGGTGGGGGTGCCGCCGGCGCCGACCACACGCACGTCGCGGGCCTGCGCGGCCGCCTCGACCAGGCTGCGCACGAAGCGGGCGTTGCCCAGCTCGTCGACCAGGCCGCGGCGCTGGACGTCCTCGAACAGGCCCAGCAGCGCGGCGGGCGCGCCCAGCCCCATGCGGTCGCCGCGGCGGCCCTGGAGCAGCTCGGTGATCTCGGCCAGCTCGGCCGGCGAGTAGCTGGGGAAGCGCACGCGGGTGGCGAAGCGGCTGGCCAGGCCCGGGTTGGAGCTCAGGAAGCCGGCCATCTCCTGCTCGTAGCCGGCCAGGATGATGATCAGCCGTTCCCGGTCGTCCTCGGCCCGCTTCAGCAGCGTCTGCACCGCTTCGGCGCCGAAGCGGTCGGGCTGGCCGTCGGAGGAGTTGATCAGGCTGTAGGCCTCGTCGATGAACAGCACCCCGCCGAGCGCCCGGTCGACCAGCTCGTTGGTCTTGATCGCGGTCGCGCCCAGGAACTCGCCGACCAGGTCGGCCCGCTGCGCCTCGACCACCTGCGGCGTCTCCAGCAGGCCGAACGCGTAGAAGATCTTGGCGAGGGTGCGGGCGACGCTGGTCTTGCCGGTGCCGGGGGGGCCGACGAAGACGAAGTGGCGGGTGGGCCGCTCGGGCGAATAGCCCGCCTCGGCGCGCAGCCGGGAGGCCTCGATGGAGGCGGCGATCGAGCGGACCTGGTCCTTGACCGGAGACAGCCCGATCATGCTCTCCAGCTCGGCGAGCGCCTCCTCGACCGAGATCGGCTTCTGCGGGGCGCCGCGCTCGGGCTGCGCCTCCTGCCTGCCGTCGCGGCCGCGTACGCGCACCTGCTCCTCGGAGGTCAGCTGGGCCTTGGCCCGGCGGGCCGCGACGAACCGGTAGAGCAGGATCGCGGCGGCGGCGCCGTAGGCCACCCACAGGGCCAGGCTCTCGGAGACCGGCGACAGCGCGGCGGCCAGCGCTCCGGCGGGCACGAGCGCCATGAGCGTGGTCAGCCAGGGCGGTACCCAGGTGATGAGGTGGGCGACGCCGGCCACCGGCAGCGCCAGCGCCATGAGCAGGATGGGCACGCCCGAGCGCGGCGGGAACAGCATCGTGAACACCGGCAGCAGCGCCAGCCAGCCGGCCACCACCAGCACGGTGGCGGCGGCCCGCGGGAAGCGCAGCGTCAGCGCCGTGAAGCCCAGCAGCGCCAGCGTCACCAGGAAGGTCTGGAACATGTCCCAGCCCAGCGCCGCGGCGACGCCCACGGCGACGACGAGCACGCCGACGTAGAGCACCCGGCGCACGGCCGGGGGAAGCTGGAAATACCGCAACCTCACCTGCTCGAACAGATCCCGTGCGGCGGCTCTGCCCGCCGGCCGGGCCCTGTCGGACTCCCGCATCACGCCTCCCCGGTCCGACCCCGGTTATACCGCACCGGACCGACGATTGGGCGCACCTGACACGCTAGGTGGCGGTGACGAATGCGGCGACGTGCCGGCCCAGCTCCGCGCCCGCGTCCTCCTGGAGGAAGTGGCCGGCCCCGGCGATCACGGGATGCTCAAGCCCGGAGGCCCCGGCCATGGTCCTTTTCAGGATGGGCGCCATGGCGCCGGTGATGGGGTCGCCGTCGGAGAAGGCGACGAGGAACGGCAGGCCGAGCGTGGTGAGGATCTGCCAGGCAGCGCGGTTGGCGGGCGCGGCCGGATCTTCGGGCGTGTCGGGGACCAATCCGGGCATGGCCCGCGGACCGGACTTGTAGCTCTCCTCGGGGAAGGGCGCGTCGTAGGCGGCGCGGACGGCCGGCGAGAGCTCGCTCGCGCAGCCGGACTGGACGAATCTGGCGATGTCGAGCACGGGCGCGGTCGTGATGGCGTCCTTGAAACGGTGCCAGACGTCGGGCATGGGAATGTCACCGGTCGGCAAGCCCGTGTTGGCGGCGACGATCCTGGCGAAGCGCTCCGGGTGCTCGGCGACGATCCGCAGCCCGATCAGCCCGCCCCAGTCCTGGCCGACGAGGGTGATGCCGGTCAGGCCGAGCTCGTCCAGCAGGAGGCGGCGGGTCCACTCGACGTGGCGGGCGTAGGTGTGGTCGGCGGGGTCGGCGGGCTTGTCGGAGCGGCCGAAGCCGACCAGGTCGGCGGCGATGGCGCGGAGTCCGGCCGCGGCGAGTTCGCGCATGACGTGGCGGTAGAGGAAGGACCAGCTCGGCTCGCCGTGCAGCAGCACGACCGGTTCGGCGTCTGGCGGGCCCGCTTGGTACCAGGCCATGCGGATGCCGTCCACCTCGGCGTAGCGCGGTTCGCAGGGGAAGTCCGGCACGTTCGCGAAGCGCGCTTCGGGGGTGCGCAGCAGATCCATCTCCCGACGTTAGCGGCGTTGGTGCCGCCCGGGGAACTCCCCGACCAGAACGTGGCTCGGTGTGACCCGCAGCACGTCGGAGTCGGCCAGGGCGATGCCGCGTACCTCCACCCAGAACCGGCGCTGCAGCGGGTCGGCGGCGAACACCGCGACCCTCGGGTCGGCCTCGACCGCGGTCCAGGCCCGCGGCTCGGCGATCAGGCGCAGCTCGCCCGCCCTGGTCACGGAGGCGACCGCGCCCACGACCCGGGGGCCGGCCGGGTCGGTATAGGAAAGCACCACGGATCTGGCATAGGCGAAGGCCTGCCGTACCTCCGGAGAAAGGGCCACGGACGGGGCGTCGCCGAGCAGCGGCTCGCACATGATCAGGGAGGGCCGCCACGGGCCCGGCGCGCCGCGCCACCAGGCGCGCGCCCCGCGCAGCGCGAAGAGCGCCACGACGGCGCCGAGCGCGCCCAGGCCCGCCCACCAGGCCCAGGCCAGCGCGAACACTCCCCCGGCCGCGCACGCCGGCGCCGCCACCACGACCAGCAGCGCCGCCGCCAGCAGCCACCTGTCCTCGCCGTGGCGGGCCTTGCGATAGGCCTCCATCAGCGGGTACGGCACCGCCAGCGCCACCACCGCGGCCTGCGGCTCCAGCACGAGCGCCCCCAGGACCAACGGCACCAGAACCGACCAGACCCGGCCGAGAATGATCCACAGCACGACCCCGGTGTTACGCCGCCCCTCGCGCTCCCCGCGGGCCAGCGCGAACTCCTCCAGCGCCCGCAGCGGCCGCCCCCGCCAGACGCCGCCGAGCGCGTGCAGCACGGCCAGGGCTGGCCAGCCGAGCACGAGGATGCCGGTCAGCCCAGCCCAGACCGGGTCGAACGCCGAGGTGAACGCGGGCAGCACCAGCCAGACGGCGAACGCCACCACCGCGACCAGCGCCGACACCACCGACGTGCCCAGCCAGGGCGCGCGGCCGAACATGGCCGGCACGTAGGCCCACACCCCGATCCTGCGCGCCTGCCGCACCGTCAGCACGGCCACGGCCACCAGGACAAGAGCGCCGCCCAGCCGGGCCTGCGGCCCCAGGTCGAGGCTCAGGGCGGCGAAGGCGATGGCCAGCGTGGCCACGGCGAGGAGCAGGCGGGTCTGGCGCGACCACACCTCCAGGGCCCGCCGGGCGCGGCCGCTCTCGCGCGGGTCGAGCGGCCAGGCGGGGTCGTGGTGGACGCGCGGGCTGTCCCAGCGCAGCCAGGCGAGGCCGAGGTTGACGCGGGTCTGCGGGTGGGCGATGTCACGCTCCAAGGCGGCGGCGTAAGCGATCCTGGCCCGGCGGTGCTCGCCGCGGATCAGGGCCAGGTCGCCGAGCTGGAGGTGCGGGGTCAGCTCTTCGGGGGCGAAGGCGCGGGCGAGTTCGGCCTGGCGTACCGCCCGGTCCCAGCCGCCGGGGGCGTGGCGCTGGGCGGCGGACAGGCGCAGGCGGGCCTGCCAGGATCCGGGGGCCAGCCGTACGGCGTGCTCGGCGTGGGCGAGTGACTCGGCGTCGCGGCCGAGCCGTTCCTCGGCGAGGCTGATCAGGCGGTGGGCCCATTCGGCGTCGGGGTCGAGTCCGGCGGCCTTCTGGGCGGCTTCGAGTGCGGACTCCGGGCGGCCGTCGCGCAGCCGGGCGGCTGACAGGGCGCACCATTCGCGCGGGGATCGATCAGGGTCGTCGCCTGTTTCGTCTTTCCCCACAGGGTCATGATCGGTGGGCCGGTAGGACTTTCATAGATCCGGACATATGCCTGTATCTCTCTAGAGAGGTCGGGGCGGGATGTGGATCATCCAATACCGCTGTCCCAAGTGCCGCACATCGCCTAAGCTGCCACGCATGCTTACGCGGGCCCGTTGCGACCGAGGCGGCCCGCAGGGAGTTCCATGACCGTCACCCAGGCCGTGCCCATCGTCAAACGGGCCCAGCGGGTCGGAAACGACAACCGCTGGGCCGTACTGGTGCTGCTGTGCCTGAGCCTGTTGCTGATCACCGTGGACGCCACGGTGCTCCACATCGCGGTGCCCGCGCTGACGGCCGCGCTGGAGCCGTCGGCCGTGCAGCTGCTGTGGATCATCGACGTCTACTCCCTGATCGTGGCCCCGCTGCTCATCCTGTTCGGCACGCTCGGCGACCGCTACGGGCGCAAGCGGCTGGTGCTGACCGGGTTCGTGATCTTCGGCGTGGCCTCGGCGCTGGCCTCGGCCGCGACCACCCCGGCCATGCTCATCGCGGCCCGCGCGCTGCTCGGCGTCGGCGGAGCCATGATCATGCCGGCCACGCTCTCGATCATCCGCCAGGTCTTCACCGACCGCCGTGAACGCGCCGTCGCGCTGGGCGTCTGGAGCGCGGTTGCCGCGGGAGGCGCCGCGGTCGGCCCGCTCGTCGGCGGCGTGCTGGTCGGCTGGTGGTGGGGCGCGGTCTTCCTGATCAACGTGCCCATCCTGCTCGTGCTGCTGCCCGCCGCGGCCCGCCTGCTGCCGGAGTCGCGCGAGCGCGGCGGGCGCCGCTGGGACGCGCTCAGCGCCGCCCTGTCCGTGTTCGGCATCCTGGCGCTGGCCTTCGGGCTCAAGGAGGCGGGTTCGGGCGGCCTGATGCCGTTCGGCGCCGCCCTGCTGGTCTTCTCGGCGGGGGTGGCGCTGCTGGTGTGGTTCGTCAGGCGGCAGAGCAGGCTGGCCGCGCCGCTGCTCGACGTCGGGCTGTTCCGGCGCCGGGAGTTCACCACCGGGGTCGCCGGGGTGCTGCTCGGCGTCTTCGCCCTGGTCGGGCTGCAGCTGATGCTGGCCCAGTATCTGCAGCTCGTGCTCGGTGACAGCCCGCTGCAGGCCGCCGTGCGCATGCTGCCGCTGGTCGTCTCCGCGATCTCCGGCGGGCTGGCCGCCGCGCACATCCTGCCGAGGATCGGCATGCGGGCCACCATGAGCGGCGGCCTCGCGCTGGTGGCGCTCTCCCTGTCGCCCACGCTGACCTGGGGCGTCGAGGGGCATCCCGTGATGCTCGCGCTCTGCTTCGTCGGCATCGGGTTCGGCGTGCAGGTGGCGCTGCTCGCGGCCTCCGACACGATCATGTCCGCCTGCCCCGAGTCGCGGGCGGGCGGGGCGGCGGCCATCGAGGAGACCGCCTACGAGCTCGGCGCCGGGCTCGGCGTGGCCGTGCTGGGCACCATCACCACCCTCGCCTACTCTCCCGCGCTGCCGGCCGTACCCGGTGTGCCGGAAGGCGGCATGGACCAGGCCAGGCAGTCGCTCGCCGGCGCGGCCCACGTCGCCGACCAGGTCGGCGGCGACGCCGGACGCGAGCTGCTCGGCGCCGCGCGCTGGGCCTTCGTCAACGCGCTGCACACGACGGTCGTGGTCAGCGTGGTCCTCCTCAGCCTGACCGCCCTCGCGGTGGCCACGCTGCTCCGCCGCGATTGAGGTGTGTGATGTCCCGTTCAGGGCAGGCATCTACCGTGAGACAGGCAATGCGAGATATAGCCGCTTTAGTGGCCCGCGTCGGCGTGGGCGGCCTTTTCTTCGCCAACGGCTGGAGCAAGCTGCAGGTCGGGCTGCTGGCCACCGGCGAGGCGTTCTCCAGGCAGGGCGCGCCGGCGCCCGGCGCCTGGGCGACCGTCACCATGCTCACCGAGCTCATCGGCGGCGCGCTGCTCATCGCCGGGCTGGCCGTGCCGGTGACCGGGCTGATCCTCTTCGTCGAGGCGCTGGCCGTCTTCCTGATCGCGCCGCCGCTCAACCCCATCACCACCAACGAGCTCATCGCCCTGGGCGCCGCCGCGATCCTGCTGGCCGTCGTGGGCGCCGGGCGCATCTCCGTGGACCACATGGTGGTCATCAGGCGCAGGGAGTCGGAGGCGGCATCGGAGTTCGCCGCCGACAACGAGGCCGACCAGGTCATCGCGTCGCTGCGGGAACCGTCGGCGCCGGAGATCCCCGCCCCCGCCAAGGAGGAGCCGCGGAAGCCCGAGGACCCGCCCGGCGCCAGCGAGGACACCGCGCCGCATCCCCGTCCGCGCCGCCGTAACGGGGGCCCGGACGAGGCGGCGCCCGGCGACACGCTCGTGGCCGGGCGCAAGAAGCCGCCCGCCGCGCGCGGGCGCAAGCCGCCGGAGGAGGAGTGAGCGCTCAGGCGTCCGCGCGGCTCTTCACCGGCCCGTCCAGCGGTACGGCCGCGCGTCGCCCCAGCCGGATCACCCCCTGGGTGAGCGCGATGGCCACCAGGATGACCACGGCGCCGACCGGCTGGTTCCAGGTCAGCGCCTCGCCCAGGATCACCAGCCCGGACAGGGCGGCGACGACCGGCAGCAGATAGGTCACCGTCGAGGTGGTCGTCACGCCCGCCTGCCCCTGCACCCAGTACAACATCAGGTAGGCCACGCCGGTCCCGAGCCCGCCGAGCGCGAGCATGCTCCACCACACCCCGGCCGAGACCGTGGTGTCCACCAGCGGCACCCCGGCGATCAGGGTGATCACGCCGAGCTGCGCGGCCCCGCTGAGCAGCTGTCCCGTGGCCAGCACCACGGGCGCCTCGGTGCGCCGCCCGGTGATGAACCGGCCCATGTACGCGCCGCCGACGCCGTAGCAGAGCGCGGCGGCGAAGCAGGCCAGGCTGCCGCCGAGCTGCCCGCCAGCCATCGGCTGCCAGACGCCGAGCACCACCATGACCCCGGCGAACCCGAGCCCGAGTCCGGCGACCCGGCTCGCGGTCGGCTTCTCCGCGCGCAGCAGCAGCGTGAAGGCGAGCGTGCACAGGGGCGTGGTGGCGTTCCAGATGGCGGCGACGACGGAGGAGACGTACTGCTCGCCCCAGGCGAACAGGGTGAACGGCAGTGTGGTCAGCACGATCGAGGCCACCTGGAAGTGGCCCCAGAGCCGCGGGTCGCGCGGCAGCGCCTTACGGCTGATCGCCAGGGCGGCAAGCAGCGTCAGCGCGCCGATCACCATGCGGGTGAACGACACCTGCAGCGGGTGCAGTTCGCCGACGGCGACCTTGATGAAGAAGAAGCTGTTGCCCCAGACGAGCGCCAGCACGAGGTAGGCGGGCAGCCAGCGCCGCATCGGTCCTCCCGGTCTGATGGATCGGCAGGAGCGTAGCGGCCTTTTCCTCGGTGCATGTAGGGATATCTCCCTATCTCACAGCTCGAACTTCGCGACCCTTCTGAGCTTGTTGACCGCGTCGAGCGCGGCGACCTTGTACGACTCGGCCAGCGTCGGGTAGTTGAAGACCGCGTCCACGAGGTAGTCGACGGTGCCGCCGCAGCCCATGACGGCCTGGCCGATGTGCAGCAGCTCGGTGGCGCCGGTGCCGAAGACGTGCACGCCCAGCAGGGAGCGGTCCTCGGGCGAGATCAGGAGCTTGAGCATGCCGTAGGTGTCGCCGATGATCTGGCCTCTGGCCAGCTCCCGGTAGCGGGAGATGCCCACCTCGAACGGCACGTGCGAGCGGGTCAGCTCGTCCTCGGTCTGCCCGATGAAGCTCACCTCGGGGATCGTGTAGATCCCGATCGGCTGCTGCGACGACAGCCCGCGCAGCGGCTCCCCGCACGCGTGGTGGGCGGCGATGCGGCCCTGCTCCATCGAGGTGGCCGCCAGCGAGGGGAAGCCGATCACGTCACCGACGGCGTAGATGTGCGGTACGGCGGTGCGGTAGAAGGAGTCCACCGAGATGCGCCCGCGGTCGTCGGCCGCCAGCCCCGCGGCCTCCAGGCCCAGTTCGTCGGTCATGCCGTGGCGGCCGGCCGAGTACATGACGGTCTCGGCCGGGATCTTCTTGCCGCTCTCCAGCAGCGTGATCGCGCCGCGGGGCCGCTTCTCGACGGCGGCGACGGTCTCGCCGAAGCGGAAGGTGACGGCCAGGTCGCGCAGGTGGTACTTGAGCGCCTCGACGATCTCCAGGTCGCAGAAGTCGAGCATGCGCTCGCGCCGTTCGACCACGGTGACCTTGGTGCCGAGCGCGGCGAACATCGAGGCGTACTCGATGCCGATCACGCCGGCGCCGACCACGACCAGCGAGTCGGGGACCGTGGGCAGGTTCAGGATGCCGTCGGAGTCGATGATCGTCTCTTCGTCGAACTCCACGGAGTCGGGGCGCGCGGGGCGGGTGCCCGTGGCGATGATGATCTTCGAGGCGCTGACCTTGACGTCACGGCCCTGCTCGTCGATGACGTCCACCGTGTAGGGGTCCACGAACCGCGCCGAGCCCGTCAGCACCGCGACGTGGTTGCGGGAGAGCTGGCTGCGGATCACGTCGACCTCGCGGCCGATCACGTGCTGGGTCCTGATGCCCAGGTCCGCGACCGTGACGTCGTCCTTGACCCGGTAGGACTGGCCGTACATCTCGCGCTGGTTGAGTCCGGTGAGGTAGAGCACCGCCTCACGCAGTGTCTTGGAGGGGATCGTGCCGGTGTTGATGCACACGCCGCCGATCATGTTGCGCCGTTCTACGACGGCGACCCGCTTCTCCAGCTTGGCGGCCGCGATGGCCGCCTTCTGCCCGCCAGGCCCGGAACCTATGACAAGCACGTCAAAGTCGGTCACAAGACCCACAGTACGGTCCCCCTCCGCCCCGGTCACCAGCCCCAGGCCTGCGGTTTCCCGGCCCGCGCGGCGGCACGGGCCGGGAACCGGCGGCGATCAGCTGTAGAAGGTGGTGGAGCTGTGGGTGACCGTGGTGCCGCGCTCGCCCCAGTAGGAGGAGATGTCGGCGCGGTACTGGGTGTCCTCGTAGGCCGTGGCCAGGCTGCCGCAGGTGTTGCCGGGGTGGCCGTAGTAGTTGTTCTTGTCGGTGATCGTCGGCGAGGGCCCGGGGCGGGACAGCGGGACGAGCTTGACCTTCACCCAGCGGGCGCCCTCGGTGTTGAACGCCGCGACGCAGAGGCTGTCGGTGCCGTCGTTGTAGCTGACGGTGCCGTCGCCCACGTTCCTGGAGAAGGAGTTGGCCAGCGCGGGCTGGGCGAGAGCGAAGCTGGCGGCAGCAACGGTGACGCCCACCACGGCGGTCTTGAGGAGGTTCTTCATCATTGCCCTTCGATCGGGAGCGGTGCGGGTTCCACCGCCCTCGCAGTGATCTTGGCCAACGACGCGTCCATGACAACAGGTCCTAACGGGAGAATTCTCCAGTTAGTCATTCATTCGTAGACAGCTATTCGCCCGGGACGTATCGATGACGAGAGGGACACTTCCGGCAGAGGAGACGGCGACATGCTGAACGTGATCGGCGCGGGCTTCCCGCGCACGGGGACCTCTTCGATGAAGGCGGCACTGGAACGGCTGGGCTTCGGTCCCTGCTACCACATGTTCGAGATCCTCGCCCGCCCGGACCGGGTGGACCGCTGGCTGCCCGCGATCGAGGGCCGCGCGCTCGACTGGAACCACGTCCTCGAGGGCTACCGCTCGGCCATGGACTGGCCCGCCAGCCACTTCTGGCGCGAACAGGCCGAGGCCTACCCGGAGGCCAAGGTCATCCTGACCGTACGCGACCCGGTGCGCTGGCACGCCAGCATGCAGACGCTGATCTCCGAAGGGCCCAGGACGCTGGCCATCGGCGACCTGCCTCCCGCGGCGGCGGAGATCATGGGCGCGATGCGCCGCCTGAGCCCTCTCCTGGACCTGATCGGGCGGGCCGCGTTCGGGCCGGAGTTCGCGATGGCCCGCGACATGCCGCCGGTCGAGGTGGCCACGGAGTTCTTCGATCTGCACACCGAGACCGTCAGGCGCACGATCGCGCCCGAGCGGCTGCTGGTCTTCGACGTGCGCGAGGGCTGGGAGCCGCTGTGCGCGTTCCTGGGCGCCGAGGTGCCGGACGAGCCGTTCCCCCATCTCAACGACGCCGACGCGATCAAGGTCATGATGGCGCGGCTGACGACGGAGGGCGTGGTGAGCACGCCGTTCTCTGGCGGTTAACCCCCAGCGGACTCGACGGCCCGCCCCCATGGCCTCTCACCTGGGCTTTCCCTAGCGTTGACGCATGATCACACTACGCGGGCTGACCAAGCGCTATGGCGCGCGCACCGCGGTCGACGACCTCACCCTGGAGGTACGGCCCGGCGCCGTGACGGGGTTCCTGGGCCCGAACGGCGCCGGGAAATCGACCACGATGCGCATGATCCTCGGACTCGACCGGCCGGACGCGGGCACGGCGCTCGTGGGCGGCCGGCCGTACCAGAAGATCGAGAACCCGCTGCGGACGGTCGGCGCGCTGCTGGACGCGCGCGCGGTGCATCCGGGGCGCTCGGCGCGGGCGCATCTGCTGGCGCTGGCCCGCAGCAACGGCATCGGCCGGGCCCGGGTCGGCGAGGTGCTGGAGATCGTCGGGATGGACCGCGCGGCGGGGCGGCGCGCGGGCGCGCTGTCGCTGGGGATGAGCCAGCGGCTAGGGATCGCGGCGGCGCTGCTGGGCGATCCGGCGGTGCTGATGTTCGACGAGCCGGTCAACGGGCTCGACCCGGACGGCGTGCGCTGGATCAGGCGGCTGATGCGCGGCCTGGCCGACGAGGGCAGGACGGTCTTCGTCTCCAGCCATCTGATGAGCGAGATGCAGCTGACCGCCGACCACCTGGTGGTGATCGGGCGCGGGAAGCTGATCGTGGACGCGCCGCTGGGCGAGGTGGTCGCGGCGAGCGCGGTGCGGATCCGCTCCCCGCACGCCGGAGACCTCGCGGTACGGCTGCGCGCCGCCGGCGTCGAGGTGTCCAGGACGGGCGAGAGCCAGCTCGTGGCCACCGGCGCGAGCACCGAGCGGATCGGCGACCTGGCCCACGAGGCGGGCATCAGGCTGCACGAGCTGAGCGCCCAGGAGGCCTCGCTGGAGCAGGCCTTCCACGAACTGACCGCGGACAGCACCGAATATGGGAGCCGAGTATGAGACGGGCGATCTCCGCCGAGTGGGTCAAGCTGTGGTCGGTCCGTTCGACCTGGTGGTGCCTGATGGGCGCCGCGGCGCTGATGGTGCTGGCCTCGGTCACGGTGGCCGCGGCGCTGGGCTCGCACAACGGGCAGCCGCGCACCGAACGGCTGGCCGCCACCGAGCCGGTCGTGTCGGCGGCGATCTTCGCCCAGTTCGCGCTGGTGGCGCTGGCGATGCTGGTGGTGACCTCGGAGTACTCCTCCGGCGGGATCCGGGTGGCGCTGCAGGCGACGCCGATCAGGGGACGGCTGCTGGCGGCGAAGGCGCTGGTGGTGGCGCCGGTGATGTTCGTCACCGGGGTGGTGAGCGGGGCCGTGGGGGCGGTGCTGACGTACGTGCTGCTGCGGATGGAGCCGTTCAGGGCGCCGGTCACGCTGGCGGCCGGTGAGACGGTGGGTGACCTGGTCAGGCTGGGGGCGTTCTGCGCGCTGGTGGGCGTGCTGACCGTCGGCGCGGGTGCGGCGCTGCGCAGCGCCGCGGGGACGCTGACCGTGGTGTTCCTGCTGATGATGGGGCTGCCGCTGCTGATCATGATGACCGGCGCGCCGGCGCTGATCGACGCCTCGATGCGGCTGCCGATGTTCGCCGGGCTGGCGTTCATGGAGAGCGTGGAGAACATGACGGGCGGGCCGATGCCGTACGCGGCGGGCGAGGGCCTGGCGTGGCTGCTGGTGTGGACGGCGGCGGCCCTGGCCGCCGGGTACGTCGTCCTGCGCCGGCGCGACGCCTAGACTGCGCAGCCGTGGCGGGACCTTTCGGGATGGGACTCATCGGGATGCGACTGGCCGGCGTGCTCGCCGGGCTGCTGTCCGGCCTGCTCGAACTCGCTCTGCTGGCCGTCGCCTGGCCCGCCAGGCGACGGTGGGGCCCGGCGGTCATGCGGCTCGAACACCGCCGGCTGACCTGGCTCGGCCTGGACGGCGACCCCCGGCCGCCCTCCTACCCCTACCTCGCGCTGCGGGCGCTGCTGGGCGTCACCGGCGGATACGCGGTGTTCGCGCTGCTCTTCGTCGCCGGGCTGTTCCTGGCCGGCTCGGCGTGGTCGCTGATCACCGGCAGCTCGGACATCGTCTCGCTGTCCTTCCCCGGCCTGCACCTGGAGACGATGAGCTGGACGATCGGGCTGAGCGGCGGCCTGGTCGTGCTCGCGCTGGCCGGCGGCGCGGTGGAGTCGGTCGCGTGGGCGGAGCGGCGGCTGGCCGTGCTCTTCCTCGGGCCGGGACCGGAGGAGCTGATGCGGCGGCGTATCGCCGAGCTCACCGACACCAGGCTCGGCATCGTGCGCGCCGTCGACGACGAGCGGCGCAGGATCGAGCGGGACCTGCACGACGGCGTGCAGCAGCACGGCGTGGCGCTGGCCATGCTGCTCGGCCGGGCCCGCCACAGCCCGGCCGCCGCGCCGGAACTCGTCGACCAGGCCTACGCCGAGTCGCGCAGGCTCCTCGACGAACTGCGCAGCGTCGCCTGGCGCGTCTACCCCACCGCGCTCGACGAGCTCGGGCTGAGGGCCGCGCTCGACGGAGTCGCCGAGCGCGCGGGCGTCCCCGTCACCGTCCGGTACGGCCTGCGCGCCCGCCCCGTCTCCGAAGTCGAGACCGCCCTGTACTTCGTGGCCCGCGAGGCCATCACCAACGCCGTCAAGCACGCGCACGCCCGTGACATCCTGGTCGATCTGCGCGAGGAAGGTGAGGCGATGGTGGTGATGACGGTCTCCGACGACGGCGGGGGCGGCGCCGATCCGGCGGGCGGCGGCCTGTCCGGGCTGGCCAGGCGGGTGCGGGCGCTCGACGGCCGGTTCGAGGTGGTCAGCGGCGCTGACGGGACGACCGTGCGGGCGGTGCTGCCGTGCGGCTGATCCTGGCCGACGACGCGGTCCTGCTGCGCGAGGGACTGATCAGGCTGCTGGAGGACGCCGGTCACGAGGTGGCGGCGGCGGTCGGCGACGCCGGGGCCCTGCTGGCGGCGGTCGAGGAGCATCGGCCCGAGGTGGCCGTGGTGGACGTGCGGATGCCGCCCACCCACACCGACGAGGGCCTGCGGGCGGCGCTGGAGATCCGTTCGCGCCGGCCCGAGGTCGGCGTGCTGGTCCTGTCGCAGTACGTGGAGAAGACCTACGCGGCCCGGCTGCTGTCCGGCACCGGCGTCGGCTACCTGCTGAAGGACCGGGTCTCCGAGGTCGGGGAGTTCCTGGACGCGCTGGAGCGGGTGCGGGCCGGCGGGACCGTCCTGGATCCCGAGGTGGTCAGGCAACTGCTGGCCCGTACCTCGCACGCCGACCCGCTGGCCCGGCTGAGCGCGCGCGAGCGCCAGGTCCTGGAGCACCTGGCGCAGGGCCTGGCCAACACGGCGGTCGCCGAGCGGCTGCACGTGTCGCTCAGCACGGTGGAGAAGCACGTCAACGCGATCTTCGACAAGCTGGAGCTGCCGCAGCACGGGGACTACAACCGCCGCGTGCTGGCCATCCTGCGCTACCTGGACGACTAGCCGGCCCTGGGCGGTTTCTAGACGTAGGCGTCGGCGCGGTCGACTATGCCGGTGGCGCCTTCCTGGCGGGCGCAGTGGGCGCAGCAGTACCAGGCGCGGTCCACCTGGACACCGTGGCCGATCACCCGCGCGCCGCAGTGTTCGCAGATGGGCGCCATCGCCTGGATCGCGCACTGGAAGGAGTCGAACGTGTGCACCGCACCCTGCGCGTGCACTTCGAAGCTCATGTCGTAGTCGTTGCCGCAGGTCTCGCAGGCTGCCATGGCCGTGCTCCTCTCGTTGGTCGATGCGTGGCGGAAATACCCCCTTCCACCTCGCCTTTTCCCCAACGGCGTCCCATATTCTTCACCGCCGGGCGGCGGCCACGAGCAGCGGGACGGCGAGCAGGGCCAGCGACGCCAGCGCCGCCGCCAGGCCGAACGCCGCGGACAGGGCGCCGACCAGGAGCGGGCTGGCCACGAAGCCCGCGTAGGAGATGGTGGAGATCGCGGCCACCAGCGAGCCGCCCGGGTCGTCGGCGGCCGCGCGGCTCAGCAGGGCCGGGACCGGCGGGCCGAGCGCCAGGCCGGTCAGCGCGAAGCCGGCCAGCGCCCAGGCGGGCGAGGGCGCGAGACCGGCCAGGACGATGCCGGCGCCGCCGCCCAGGCCGGCGACGGCCAGCAGCGTGCGGGTGCCGAGTCTCGGCCAGACCTGGGCCAGCAGGCGTCCCACGGTCAGGGCGGCCATGTAGACGGCGGGGGCGGAGCCGGACAGCAGGGCGGTGGCGCCCAGGTGGTCCTCCAGGAGCAGGGCCGACCACTGCTCGACCGCGTTCTCGATGATCAGCACGCAGGCGGCCAGGGCGCCCAGGAGTGCCGCCTGACGCCAGGGGGTGGGGGTGCGGCTCGCCGTACCGGATGGTGGGCCCTGGGGAAGGGACAGCGGCGCGAGCGCCGCGCCCAGCACCAGCACCAGCACCGCGACGGCGACCAGCGCGGGTCCCGGGCCGACGCCGAGCTGCCTGGCCAGGCCGGTGGCGGGCGCGGCGGCGATGACGGCCAGCGGGAAGGCCGCGTACACCGGCTGGAACAGCCTGCGCCCGCTCTGCCGCTCGGCCCGGCCTGTGGCGAGGTTCAGCGTGACGTCCAGCGCGCCGCTGGCCGCGCCGAGCAGCAGCAAAGCCCCCGCCAGCAGGTACGGCCCGCCGCCGACGGCCCCGGCGACCGCCAGGATGCTCAGGCCGAACAGCGCGGTGGCGATGGTGAGCCCGGCGCGCTCCCTGCCTCTGGCCAGGCGTCCGGCCAGCGCCATTGCCGGGATCGCGCCCACCGGGACCCCGCTCAGCGCGAGCCCGAGGTCGGCCGTGGAGATCGCGAGGTGTTCCTTGACCGCGGGTAGCAGCGCCGCCCACGAGCCCCAGAACACCCCCCAGACAGCGCAGACCAGGATGAGCGGCACGCCTACCGACGCTGCCACACGGCGGCCCGGCCGCCTTCGCCGTCGCAGGCGCGTTGCCACAGCACGGGCCAGCCGCCCCTTCCCAGCCAGGCGGCGGGGGCGAGCAGGCCGTGGGCGGCGATCCGGTCCCAGAAGGCGTCGAGGTCGGCGCCGAGCTCCAGGGCGCCGGGGCGGGCGTGGTGCCAGGGGCCGTCCTCGTCGGCGAGGCTGGAGGCCGGGTATCCGGGGATCTCCACGGCGGCCGGGCGCGCCACCGCCTCCAGGCCGTCGGACGGTCCCCAGGAGGTGACGGCCATGGTCAGCGCGCACAGCACGCCGGTGCCCGGACGGCGGGCCATCGCGCGGGCCAGCCGAGTGTCGCCGGCGCCGGCCAGGTCGCCCAGCGCCCTGCGCAGCCGCACCGCCACCAGCTCGGCCGTCCTGGCCTGGGCGATCGCCTCGTGCCTGGCCAGCTTCCGCAGCGAACCCAGCATCGGCTCGTCCCTGACCAGCGGCGCCACCCGGGCGGCCAGCGCGGGCTCAAGACCGCCGATCGCGACGCTCATCGGCCGGACGCCGGTCAGCGCCCAGAGCCCGGCGGCGCCGAACGCGTCGAGCGCGCCGCCGCACGCCCGCTCCAGCTCATCCCGACCGGCCCGCCGCAGAGCCACGAGACCGGCCTCGGCGTCCTCGTGGGGCGCGCCCCGGACGAGCGCGGACAGCTCGGGCAGCGCGTCCGCGAGCGCCCGCTCGGCCAGGGCCGTCAGCGGCTCCCCGGCCTCGCGGAACAACCGTCCAGGCCGCCGGCCGGGCCCCTTGACCGGCCGGGGCGCGCGCTCCGGCAGCCGTACCGACGGCACCGGCAGCCGGCCCACCCACGCCTGTACCCGGCGCTCCAGCTCCGCCTCCGGGTCGGCGTTGAACCTGGCCCGGATCTCCCCCACACGCCACCCGTACCGTTCGGGCTTGATCTCCAGGTTGGCCGTGATCTGTCCGTCGCCGTCGATGAGCGCGGCCAGCACGCTGCGTCCCTCCGACGCCTCCTCCAGGTAGTACGGCCCGGCGATGCAGTTGCCCATGTAGGCGGCCCACTCGGCGGGGGTCCGCGGGTCGCGTGCCCAGCGGACCGTGACCGTGGTGCCGGGCACCTGGGCGCCCTCCAGCCGGGCCAGTTCGCCGGGCAGCGGGAAGACGCCGGTCAGGGCCTCGGCGACAGCCGTACCCGCGAGAAGCCCGTCGACCAGCTCCGCCCAGGTACGGCAGCGCGAGACCCGTCCGCCCAGCGACACGAGCTGCGCCGCGCCCGCCAGGGCCAGCGCGACCGACTCCAGCCGGGGCACCAGCGGCGCGGGCTCGGCGGGCTCGGGGTCCCAGTCGCGGTGGGGGACGATCGGCCCGTGCGCGATCTCGGCGGCGTCGTGGCCGTGCGCGGCGGCGAGGGCGTCGGCCAGATCGGCCAGCCAGAGCAGGTCGCCCACCACCTCGGTCCCGTCCTGCCGCGCGGACAGCGGCTCGGCGCCGCCGCACAGGACCGGCTGGGTCCAGGTGCGGGGCGAACGGGCCTGGCTCAGGGGCACCGCCGCGCGCCAGGCGCTCAGGTCGCGGCCGGCCCACTGCCGCAGGTCCCCGTGGACGCGCTCGGGGATGTCGGCCAGCAGTTCCTCGACCCCTTCCAGCACCACGACGCCGTAGTCGCGGGCCCTGGGCAGCCGCTGGCGGGCCAGGTCGGCACGGTCCGGCCACCTGGCCAGGTCGCGGACGTAGGGGCCGGGGCGCGGCGGCAGCCCGGACAGCTTGCGCGGACCCTTCACCTTCGCGGCGGCGGCGTTGAGCTGCGCGGTCATGCTCGCCAGGGCCGCCTCGGTCCCGAGGTCGGCCACCGCCACCGAGGTACGTAGCAGGACGGTCGCGGCCATCGCGTCCTCGACCGCCGCCTGCAGCATGACCGACCAGTCGGTGGGGCCCGGCGTCCAGCGGGCGGCGTCGGCCAGCGACGGCGTCTCGCCGACGGTCATCCGGAGGCGGCGCAGCAGTTGCTCGTCGGCGTGGTGCCGGTAGAGCTCGCGCAGCTCGTCCTCACGGTCGACCTTCCCGTGCATCGCCAGCCTGGCCGCCCGCCGCGCGCCGGCCGCGTGGTGCGCGACGACCCGCTCCAACAGGTCCATGAGCAGCGCCGGCCTGCGGGGGTGTGGCACGTCCGCGAAGATCTGCCCCAGATGTACGGCCAGCCGCGACGCCCGCTCCCGCCCGACGATCCCGTCGTTCCCGGAGCATGCGCTCAGCAGGGTTTGCAGTTGCTCGGGGCCCAGGATGTCGCTGGCCGCCGAGGCCAGGGTGAGCGCGTCCCAGCGGCTCTCGGCCAGGGCCGTGGCGGCCGCGGCGCCGACCGGCTTGGTGGCGGCGGGCCCGAACAGCGCCACCAGCACCCCCGCGCGCTCCCCGAGCAGGTGGGCCCGCTCGGGCCCGAGCACCCGCAGCGCGGCGAGGACGGCATCGCGCCGGTCACCGGCCGCCCCGGCCAGCCGGGCGGAACGGAACCCGTCGCCCAGGTCCACCCCGGCCCCTGCGGCGTCCTCGCCACCGGCGGCCACCAGCCGTCGCAGCTCCGCCAGTGCGGGAGCCGGGTCCAGCCCCTCGGGCCCCACGGCGACCGCCGCGCCCGGCCGTGGACGCGCGGGGTCCAGCACCCGGACCCGCAGGCCCGGGTGGGTCACCACGCCAAAGGCCAGCCGTGTCATGATCCTCCCTCCGCTTTCCACGGTAAGGATCACGTATCCGAAATACACCTGCTTTTCGGGTGCTCAGATCGGCTGGGCAGAGACACGTCCGTGCGGAGAGGTGGCGTCTCTGCGCGTGATCAGCTGAACCGGGCCTTGCCCCGCTTGTTCCAGCCGCCGTCGACGTCGATGTAGTCCTTGGCGTACCAGTTCGTGAACTGCTTGAGCGCACGGGCGGCGCTGCCGGCGTACTCGATCTTGTCGGGGTTCCAGAGGCCGAGCTTGTGGTAGCGGTAGAGCTCCGTCCCGGCCTGCTCCTCGGACTTGGGCGGGTGGGTGTCGCCGTTCCGCAGGTCGTTCCAGGCGCGGCCCTTGGCGGTCAGGGCGCCGTCGCGGCCGATGAGCTCGTGCTTGCAGTAGGTGCGGTGCTGCCGCTTGGCGACCTTGGAGTTGTCGGAGTACTCGACCCGGTTCGGGGCGAAGGCGCACTTCTCTTTGGCGGCGGAAGCCGTACCGGGGAAGAGGGTGAGGGCGCCGAGCGCACCGGCGGCGAGGGCGGCCGTGATGATCGTTCTGGTGTTCATGCAGATGAAGATGCCCGCCCAGTCCCAAGGCCGTTTCTCGGTCACCACCCGGTTGCGTAACGGAAGTCCAGGAGAAATGCGTTGAGAGTGGCACCGGGTGGCGGTTAGGTTGCAACTGCCTGCCAACCCGGCGGCAACCGGTCCGGGTGACCGTGGAAGCGAGAGGGGGGCGGACCATGCGACGCGTCAGGAAGATCAAGCCATCGACCAAGAAACGCCCTGAGCTGGACCTGCGCACCCCGTCGGGGCGACGACTTCCTTACTGATTGTGGTCCTTACGACCAACTTACGGGTGGTTCTGTAGATAACATAGGTAACAGAAACATCACGCCGGGGGGCTGAGGATGAAGAGGCTTATGGTGGTGCCGCCGCGTATCGCCAGGCACAAGGTCCGTGACATCCGCTCGGGCGGCCGCCGCGGGCCCGTGGTCGCCGACCCCAAGGTCGTCGACCTTCGTGCCTACAGCGGCCGTAATGTGATCCTTTTCCCGGGCGGGCCGACGCCCGCCGCGTGATCACACCTTGTAGAGCTTGTCGGCGTATCCCTTGCTGTAGTACGCCTCCAGCTGCTCGACGCTCTCGGTCACCGTCTGGACGTCCTTGACGATCCGGGCGTGCGAGGGCAGCTCGTCAGGGCTCCAGGACTCCGGCTTCCACAGGGACGAGCGCATGAACGCCTTGGCGCAGTGGTGGAAGATCTGCTCGATCTCGACCACGAGCGCCAGGTGGGGCCGGTGGCCCTTGACGATCATCTCGTCGAAGAACGGCGCCTCGCGGACCAGGCGCGCCCTGCCGTTGATGCGCAGGGTCTCGTTCCTGCCGGGGATCATGTAGATCAGCCCGACGTGCGGGTTGCGCAGGATGTTGAGAAACCCGTCGGCGCGGCGGTTGCCCGGCCGGTCGGGAATGGCGATCGTGGAATCGTCGATCACATGGGTGAAGCCCGCCGGGTCTCCCTTCGGGGACACGTCGCAGGTGCCGTCGTCACTCGAGGTCGCGATCAGGCAGAACGGCGAGGCCGCCAGCCATGCCCGGTCGAGCTCGTGCAGTTTGGGCCGTTCCTTGGTCGCCGCCCTCGGCAGCACCTCGCCCAGCAGGTCGCGGAGTTCTTCAGCTGATTCGATCTCCATCCAGGTCATTGGCCCATTCTTGACCATCCGTGAACGCCGCCGGCAAGGGGGTCTACCATCGGCGGGCCCGCGCCATCACGTCCAGGAGGGCGTCGCGCTCGGCGGCGAAGGAATTCAGGTCCATGCGTTCGCGCTCGGCCCGCACGTGCAGCATGGTCAGTTCGGTGGCCGCCTGCTGGTAGTCGGACATCGCCCGGCCCAGCCCCGCCTTCTTCGCCCAGGCCCGCGCGTGTTTGCGCGCCTTCAGCGTGGTCAGCATGCCGAGGTCCTGCGGGCTGAGCAGGCCGGTGCCCTGGTAGCGGGGCAGCACGTCGCCCATCCTGGCCACCAGTGCCCGCCGCTCGCGTACCGTGACCAGGATCAGCACGACGAGCACCGCCATGATCACGAGGTAGGCGAGGCCGAAGAAGGCCGGGGAGCCGGTGGTGGCGCTGCCGTTCCAGAGCATGTGCAGCGACACCGCGCCCAGGTAGCCCAGCGGGATCGCCCAGTAGCGGCGGCGCACCGCCGCGTACGCCACCCCGATGCCGATCAGCGAGGTGTAGACCGGATGCCCGAGCGGCGAGATCACCCCGCGCAGCACGAACGTCGCCACCGCCCCGTCGATCCCGCCCTGCCCGAACGAGCCCAGGTAGTAGCCGACGTTCTCCACGGCGGCGAAGCCGAGCCCGGCCATCCCGGCATAGATGATGCCGTCGGTCAGCCCGTCGATCTCCCGCCGCCTGCGCAGCAGCGCCAGCAGGGCCGCGCCCTTCAGCGCCTCCTCGATCACCGGCGCGAGCACGACCGTGCCCACGTCGTTGGTGACGCCCGCGCTGTAGCCGAGCCCGGCGACGACCGCCTCACCCGCCATCGTGAGCGCGATCCCGAGCACGATCGCCACCCCCGCGCCCCACGCGAAGGCGAAGCCCAGGTAGAGCCGGGGCTCAGGCTCCAGCCGGTCCAGGCCGAGCACGGCGGACAGCAGGATCGGCAGCGGCGCCAGCGCGAGCAGCATCGACAGGCCCCAGCCGACGGGGCCGCCGCTGAGCAGCATGACGGTGAGCACGAGCGCGGCCAGCGCGCTGGATATCCCGAGGCCGAGCAGCAGCCGCAGGCTCGGCCGCGGCGCCAGGGCGGGGGGACGGAGGTCGACAGCCATGCCTCACTGTGCCCCCGTCCTGTCGACATCCGCTTAACAGCCGCTTGAATCTTTACTCGATCGCTTTGAGCACGGCGTCGGCGATCGAGCGCGGGTCCACGCCGAAGTGCTCGCGCACCGCCTCGCGGGTGTCGGAAAGCCCGAATCCGTCGGTGCCCAGCGAGGTCCAGGGGCGCTCGATCCACGGCGCGATCTGGTCGGGCACCGCCCGCATCCAGTCACTCACCGCGATCACCGGCCCGTCCGTCCCGGCGAGCGCCTGCTTCAGGTACGGCACGCCGTCCGTGGCCATCGCCTCCCTGCGCAGCTCACTCCAGGAGGTGACCGACCAGACGTCGACGCCCACGCCGTACTCCTCGTCGAGCGTCTTCTGGGCGGCCAGCGCCCAGTGCACGGCGGTCCCGCTGGCCAGGATGTGCGCCTGCCCGCCGCCGGAGGAGTATCTGTAGATGCCCTTGACGATGCCTTCCTCGACGCCCTCCGGCATCGCGGGCTGGGGCAGCGGCTCGTTGTAGACGGTGAGGTAGTAGAAGACGTTCTCGGGGGCGGGGCCGTACATGCGGCGCAGTCCGTCGCGCACGATCACGCCCACCTCGTAGGCGAAGGCCGGGTCGTAGGAGAGCGCGGCGGGGTTGGCCGAGGCCAGCAGGTGCGAGTGCCCGTCGGCGTGCTGGAGTCCCTCGCCGGTCATGGTGGTACGGCCCGCCGTGGCCCCGACCAGGAAACCCCGGCCGAGCTGGTCGGCCAGCGCCCACATCTGGTCGCCGGTCCGCTGCCAGCCGAACATCGAGTAGAAGATGTAGAACGGGATCATCGGCTCGCCGTGGGTGGCGTAGCTGGTGGCGGCGGCGGTGAGGGAGGCCATCGAACCGGCCTCGGTGATGCCCTCGATGAGGATCTGGCCCTGCTCCGACTCCTTGTAGGCGAGCAGGAGCTCCCGGTCGACGGAGTCGTAGCGCTGGCCGAGCGGCGAGTAGATCTTCGCGGTGGGGAAGAGCGACTCCATGCCGAACGTCCTGGCCTCGTCGGGCACGACGGGCACCCAGCGGCGGCCGGTCTCCGGCTCCTTCATCAGGTCCTTGACGAGGCGGACGAAGGCCATCGTGGTGGCCACCGGCTGTGTGGACCCCTTGGCCAGGGATTGGAAGGGCTTGTCGCCCGGTAGTTCCAGATTTTTCTGGACATATGTGCGCTTGGGGATGGGGCCGCCGAGGGCCTCGCGGCGCGCCAGCGCGTACCGGACCTCGGGCGAGTCGGGGCCCGGGTGGAGGAACGGCGGGAACTCGCCCTCCAGCGGCGGCACCGGCAGGCCCAGCCGCTCGCCCATCTCCCGGAACTCCGGCAGCGTGAGCTTCTTCATCTGGTGGTTGGCGTTGCGGGCCTCGACCCCGGCGCCGAGCGTCCAGCCCTTGACCGTCTGCACCAGGATGACCGTCGGCGCGCCCTTGACGGACTTGGCCCGCTGGTAGGCGGCGTACACCTTGCGCGGCTCGTGCCCGGCCCGGGAGCCGCCGACGACGCGGCGCAGTTCCTCGTCGCTCGCGCTCGTGCTCAGCCCGTGGAACAGGTGCTCGCGAATGTAGGCGCCGTCGGAGGCGGCGAACGTCTGGAACTGGCCGTCGGGGATCTCCCCCAGCCGGGCGACCAGCTCGTCGTCGTGGAGCAGGCCGTCCCACTCCCGGCCCCACAGCGCCTTGACCACGTGCCAGCCGGCGCCGCGGAAGACGCTCTCCAGCTCCTGGACGATGCGGGTGTTGCTGCGTACCGGGCCGTCGAGGCGCTGCAGGTTGCAGTTGATCACGAAGGTGAGGTTGTCGAGCCCTTCGCGGGCGGCCAGGGTGAGCGCCGCCGTGGACTCGGGCTCGTCCATCTCGCCGTCGCCGAGGAAGGCCCAGACATGGCTGTTGCTGGTGTCCTTGATGCCGCGGTTATGGAGATAGCGGTTGAACCTGGCCTGGTAGACCGCGTTGAGCGGGCCCAGGCCCATGGAGACGGTCGGGAACTGCCAGAAGTCCGGCAGGGCGCGCGGGTGCGGGTAGGAGGGCAGGCCGCCGAGGGTCTCGCGGCGGAAGGCGTCCAGCTGCTTTTCGCTCAGGCGGCCTTCGAGGAAGGCGCGGGCGTAGATGCCCGGGGAGGCGTGGCCCTGGAAGTAGACCTGGTCGTCGGCGCCGTTGAAGAAATGGTTGAAGCCGATCTCGTACAGCCAGGCCGCTGAGGCGTACGTGGCCATGTGGCCGCCCAGGCCCAGCTTGCTGCCCCTGCTGACCATGGCCGCGGCGTTCCAGCGGTCGTAGGCCGCGATGCGCTCCTCCAGCTCCAGGTCACCCGGGTAGGGCGGTTCCTCGGCCGTGGGCACGGTGTTCACGTAACGGGAGGACGTGGCCAGCCTCCGCAGCAGGTAGTCGGCCCGTTCGGGACCGGCGGCCCGCCTGACCGCGTCGAGCGACTCCAGCCACTCGGCGGTCTCCTGAGGATCCAGATCTTTCTCCATACCTACCATTAAACACCGGATGATCGATCATTGGGTGTTAGGGTGACTGGATTCGCGATTTAATCTTGAGTGTGAAACCCGTAGTGCGTTCCCCGCTCCGCGACGACATCCGCCGGCAGCTGCTGGACGGCCTGATCACCGGCCGCTGGGCCCCAGGCGAGCGCATCGTCGAGCGCCGCGTGGCCGCCGACCTCGGCGTCAGCCAGGCTCCGGTACGCGAGGCGCTGCGCGAGCTGGAGTCGCTGCGCCTGATCGAGTCATCCCCCAACAAGGGCGCGCGCGTACGCCCCGTCACCCGAGCCGACCTGCGCGAGGTCTACCAGGTGCGGGCCGGGCTTGAGGAGACCGCGGCCCGCCTGGGCGCCCCGGCGGTGGAGGCGCTGGAGGCCCACACCGCCAGCCTCGAAGCGGCCGCGGCGACCGGCTCGCTGTCCGGTCAGGTGTCGGCCGGGATCGCCTTCCACCGGGAGATCGTCGCCGCCTCGGGCAACGCGCTGCTGCTGTCGGTGTGGGACGGCCTGGGCCTGGAGGTGTGGACGCACCTGTCGATCCGGGTGTTCCGCGCCGAACTCCACGAGAACGCCGCCGACCACCAGCCGCTCGTGGACGCCTTCCGCACGGGCGACCCCCAGGCCCCGGGCCTCCTGCGCGACCACATCCTCAGCTACGCGCCATGAGGAAGCCCGGCCTCCTCAGCCACGCGCCATGAGGAAGCCCGGCCTGCTTAGCCACGCGCCCTGAACAAGCCGGGCCTCCTTAGCTAGACGCCGTGAGGAAGGCGGAGATGCGCGCGGACCAGGTGCGGATGTCGGCCAGGGTGGCCGAGACGTGCAGGGTGGCGGCCGGGAGCAGGTCGGCGAGGGCCTCGGCCGTGGACAGCGGGTGGCCGTCGTCGGTCTCCCAGGCCAGGATCAGCGCGGGGTGCGTCAGCGCGGGCAGTTCCGAAGGCGCGGGCAGGTCGGAGGCGGCCAGGCCGCGCATGACCGAGGGCAGCAGATCCCAGGAGACGTCCGGCAGCGGGTAGGCGGGCCCCTGGGCGAAGATCGCGGGTGGTTCCTCACCGGCCATCAGGTCGGCGAACCCCCTCGGCCCCCGGGTCTCCAGCGCCTCGGCCGCCTCCCGGTAATGGGCGGCCACCGGCTTCCTGGTCTCCCACGCGGTCGGCGGGATGATCAGCACCAGCCGTTCGAACGCCTCCGGCCGCTTCAGCGCGGCGTGCAGCACGGTGCCCGTGCCCATGGAGGCGCCCATCCCGGTGACCGGCCCGGCGTCCACGTGGTCGATCACCGCGAGCAGGTCGTCGGCCAGGTTCGTGAAGACGTAGTCATCGGGTACGGCCCGCCCGGTCGACTTGCCGTGACCACGGGCGTCGTAACGGACCAGCCTGGCCGCCTCCGCCACCGGCTCCCACAGGAACAGCCCGTGCCGCTCCTCGCCGGCCCGGCTGGACAGGGCGCCGTGGGCGTGGACCGCGAGCGGCCCGCCCTCCTCGCCGCTCACCGCGTAGGCCAGGTCGGCTCCCTCTCGGGCGACGGTCGCCATCATTTCCTCCTCAGCATGGTGTGGATGCCCACGGCGGCGACCGTACAGATCACCGCGATCGCCCACAACAGCAGGTGCCACGCGGCGGTGAAAGCCTCCGGCGCCGTCCCCTCCCCCGCCGCGATCCGGTTGGCCAGCGCGCCGTCGCCCACCTCGGCCCCGACCAGGCTCACCAGTGCCGCCCCGAACACGGCGATGACCACGGCCTCGCTCCCGATCCGCATCGTGTTGACGAACCCGGCCGCCATCCCGGCCCTCTCTGGCTCGACCATGCTCATGGCCAGCCCGTCGCCCACGCCGAACGCGATCCCCACCCCGGCCCCGACCAGCAGCAACGGCCCGGCCAGTTCGCCCAGCCCGGCCCCCGGGTGCAGCACGGTCAGCCAGGCCGCCCCGATCGCGAACATCAGCACGCTGCCCGGCACCAGCACCCCGGCAGGTACGCCCCGGTTGACCAGCCATCCGCCCACCGGCGGCACGACCAGCACGGGCGCGGTGAGGGCGAGCATCCAGGTGCCCGCCTCCCGCACGCCGAGCCCGTTCGCGCCCACGAGATAGGTCGGCAGGTAGGTCAGCAGCGTCACGAACCCGAACGTGATCGCCACCGGCACCAGGCTCAGCGCCAGGAAGGCCCGGTTGCGCACGAGCGTCAGGTCCAGGATGGGATGGGCGCTACGGCGCTGCAGCACGACGAACGCGACCAGCAGCGCGGCCGCGGCCGCGACCAGCCCGAGCACCTGGACGCTGCCCCACCCGGCCTGCGGCCCCTGCACCACGGCCACGGTGAGCAGCGCGAGCCCGCCGATGGAGGTGAGCGCCCCCGGCACGTCCACCGGCACCCGCCGCCCGGCCCGCGACTCGGCCACGAACACGGACCCGAGCAGCGACAGGCCAAGCACCACGGCGTTGGCCAGGAAGAAGGCCCGCCAGCCGAGCCCGCCGACCAGCCATCCCGCGGCGCTGGGCCCGAGGGCGAGCCCGGCTCCGGCCACGACGCCCAGCGCGGCGAAGGCCCTGGTCCTGGCGGGCCCCTCGAACAGGGTGGCCAGCAGCGCGGCGCCACCGGCCATCACGGCGGCGGCGCCGACGCCGGACAGGGCCCTGGCGGCGTCGAGCAGCCAGACGTTCTGCGCGATGCCGGCGGCCAGCGAACCGGCCGCGAAGACCGCGGCGCCGGTGGCGAAGACGCGCCGCCTGCCGTACAGGTCGGCGAGGGAGCCGGCGACCAGCATGAACGAGGCGAAGGTGAGGTTGTAGGCGTTCATCACCCATTGCAGGGGTGCGCCGGTGGCGGTCAGGTCGGCGCCGATGCGCGGCAGGGCGACAGCCGTACCGGAGATCGACATGGGGACGACGAGGAAGCCGAGCAGCACGACGGCGGCGGCTGCCAGGGGCCGGGCCGTGACGGCGCGGACGGGAGCGAGGACGGTCACACGATCTCCTTCGAAATTGCCACTCCGAGGAAAGTGCCACTGAGGGGCATTCGCTGTCAAACGGCATACGCGTTAGGGTTGCGCCATGGACCTTCGGGAGCTGCCCCTGCGCGAGCGCAAGAAGGCCCGCACCCGGCAGGCGCTGGCCGAGACGGCGCTGCGCCTGTTCACGGAGAAGGGCTTCGAGGCGACCACGCTCGACGAGCTGGTCGACGCCGTGGAGGTGTCCAAACGCACGTTCTTCCGCACGTTCCCCTCCAAGGAGGACGTGGCGCTGGCCACCGACAACGAGCTGTGGTCGGTCTTCCTCGCCGAGGTGGCCGTGATGGAGATCCGCGGGCCGGTCACCGCGGCGTTCCTGACCGCGGTGCGGACCGCGCTCGGCCGCATGGACGACGGCTGGGCCGAGCGGTTCCTGGCCACCCGGGCGCTGTGCGCGCGGGTGCCCGCCGTCGAGGCGCACAGCCTGCGCTACTGCAACGACACCACCCGCGCGGCGGTGGAACGGCTGGCCGCCCGCCTGGGCCGTGACCGGGGCGACGTCAGCCTCAGCCTGGCCGTGGAGATCTCCATCGCCGCCTGGCGCCACGCCGCCCTGACCTGGACCGACGACGGCGGCGAGGGCGGCCTGCCCGGTCTTCTCGACCGCCTCGACCACGCCTTCGCCGCCATCCCCTCAGCGGTGACGGTCTCCGCCTGACCAAAGCACCGCACCGCACTGACCGCACCGCACCGCACCGCACTGACCGCATCGACGAAAGGCCCGCGTCCCATGCCCCGCACGATCGCCACCGCGACCCGCGTCGACCTGCCCGAGCTGCTGGAGTTCTTGCGCCCGCGCCACCACGGGCTGCTGTCCACCGCCCGCGCGTCCGGCCGCCCCCAGCTCTCGCCGGTCGCCTGCGGCGTGGACGAGTCCGGGCGGATCGTGGTGTCCACCTACCCGGACCGCGCCAAGGCGCACAACGCCCGGCGCGACGAGCAGGTGTCGATCTGCGTGCTGTCCGACGACTGGAACGGCCCGTACGTGCAGGTCGACGGCCGCGCCGAGGTGCTGGACATGCCGGCGGCCGAGGACGCTCTGGTGGAGTACTTCCGGTGCATCGCCGGCGAGCACCCGGACTGGCAGGAGTACCGCGAGGCCATGCGCCAGCAGGACAAGTCGCTGATCCGGATCACCATCGACTCCTGGGGCCCGATCGCCACCGGCGGGTTCCCCGCGCGACTGGCGGACTGACATCGGGGATGCTGGAGGGGTGGCGGAAGGCATCTTCATCCGGCTGCTCGGATCGGTGAGCGCGCGGGACGGCTCGCGCGCGGTCGAGCTCGGGCCGCCGCGCAGGCAGGCCGTGCTGGCGATGCTGGCCGCCCGCGCGGGCACGCCGGTCACGCTGGACGGGCTGGTCGACGGGGTGTGGGGCGAGCGTGCGCCGCGCAGTGCCGTGCAGAACGTCCACACCTACATCGCCGGGCTACGGCGGGCGCTGGAGCCCGAGCGGTCGCCGCGCGCCCCGGCCGGGCTGCTGAGAGGCGTGCGCGGCGGCTACCTGCTGGCCTTAGACAGCTCCTGCGTCGACTCCCTGGTCTTCGCCGACCGCGTCGAACGGGCCCGCTCCTTACCCGCGGACCAGGCGCTGGCCCACCTGGAGGAGGCGC
Organism: Nonomuraea endophytica; assembly: GCF_014203235.1. Lineage (GTDB taxonomy): Bacteria > Actinomycetota > Actinomycetes > Streptosporangiales > Streptosporangiaceae > Nonomuraea > Nonomuraea endophytica. Next base: position 116,728 of record NZ_JACHIN010000023.1, read on the forward strand.
TCGGGCTGTGGCGGGGTCCGGCGCTGTTCGGCCTGCCGGGACCGTTCGCGGAGGTCGAGGGGCAGCGGCTGGAGGAGCTCCGGCTGAGCGCCGTCGAGGAAAGGGCGGCGCTGCTGCTCGACGCGGGCCGCGACGCCGACGCGCTGGACGGCCTTGAGCAGGTGGCGCGCGCCCATCCGCTGCGCGAGCGGCTGTGGGAGCTGCTGGTACGCGCCCAGGCCGCCGGCGGCCGCCGGGCGGAGGCGGCCAGATCCTTCGAGCAGGCCCGCCACAACCTGGCCGAGGAGCTGGGCGTGCACCCGGGGCAGGGGTTGCGCGAGGCTTTGGCGGGGCTGCGGCAGGCCGGTGACCGCCGCGCGCCGCAGCAGTTGCCACGCGACCTGCGCGCCTTCGTGGGCCGCGAGGCCGAGACGGCGGAGCTGTGCTCGCTGCTGGCGCCGCCGGGCGGCACGTCGCCGGCGTCCGTGGTGGCCGTCACGGGCGTGGCGGGGGCGGGCAAGTCCGCGCTCGCCGTCCACGTGGCCCACCTGCTGCACACCCGTTTCCCCGACGGCCGGCTGTTCACCAACCTGCGCGGCGCCACGCCCGGGGTCCGGGCGGTGAGCCCGCTGGAGGCGCTGGGCCGGTTCTTACGCGCGCTGGGCGTGGCGGCCGAGGACGTCCCGGTCGACCTGGACGAGGCCATCGCCCTGTGGCACAGCCGCCTGGACGGCCGGCGGCTGCTCATCGTGCTCGACGACGCCAAGGACCCGGCCCAGGTACGCCCGCTGCTGTCGGTGCCGGCGGGCAACGCCGTACTCCTGACCAGCAGAGAGTCCTTCTCCTGCGTCGACGACTGCGCGCAGGTGAGCCTGGCGACGCTGCCGGAGCCGGAGGGCGCGGCGATGCTGGCCGAGCTGGTGGGCGGCGAGCGGGTGCGGGCCGAGCCGCGGGCGGGCCGGCGGCTGGTCGAGCTGTGCGGCGGGCTGCCGCTGGCGATCAGAGTCGCGGCCGCAAGGCTGCTGGACGACCCGCACGCCGGCCTGGCCAGGCACGTCGCGCTGCTGGAGGACGAGCACTCCCGGCTGGAGGAGCTGCAGGCGGGCGACATCGCGGTGCGCTCCAGCCTGATGGGCAGCTGGAGCGCGCTGGCCGGCAGCGAGCACGAGCGCGACCGGCAGGCCGCCGCCGCCCTCGCCGCCCTGGGACTGCTCGACGTGGCCGAGATGTCGCCGCAGGTGGTGGCCGCGCTCATGGGCACCGAGGTCGCGGTCGCCGAGCGGGCGCTCAACCGGCTGGCCGCGGCGCATCTGATCGACCGCGTGCGCTCCGGCCGCTACCACCTGCACGACCTCGTACGGCTGTTCGCCCGCGAGATAGCCCCGGAAGGCCGCCGCGAACCACTGCTCAGAGCCCTGGGCTTCTACGCCGCCACGGCCCGCGCCGCCACGGTCCTGCGCGACCCGCACCGGGTGCAGCCCGCCGGCCCGCCGGTCACCGCCGAGCCGCAGCACTTCGCCGACCGGGACGAGGCGTGCGCGTGGCTCGTCGCCGAGGATCCGAACCTGGTCGCGGCGGCGTGGCAGGCGATGGGCGAGCCCGACGACGAGATCGCCGCGCTGGGCGTCGCCGTGACGTTCGCGCTGCTGTGGCACCAGATCGACGCGTGCGCCATGGCCGACATGCGGCGGCTCAACGAGCGCGCCCTGGTCGTGTCCCGGCGGCTGGGCCAGGACCGGCTGATCCTGGAGTGCCACAACCACCTGGGCCACACGGCCAACTGCTACCACCGCACGCCTGAGGCCATCTGGCACTACGAGCAGCAGCTCGACCTGGCCAGGCGGCTGGCGGACCCGTTCTGCGAGCAGCGCGCCCTGGGCAACATGGCCTCCACCCAGCACACCGGCGGCCTGTTCGCGCAGGCACTCGACTCAGCCCTGGCCCAGCTGGCGCTCGCCCGCAGGGAGGGGTTCGCCGTCGGGGAGCGTTTCGCGCTGTTCATCGCCGGTTCCGCCTACCGCGGCCTGGGCCGCTCGGCCGAGGCGCGGGACCTGCTGACGCGGGCGTTCGACCTGGCCGTCGAGGCGGGCGACGACTTCCAGGTCCTGTCGACCGGCCGCGAGCTCGCCGAGCTCTACCTGGACCTGTACGACTTCGACGAGGCGCTGGAACGGCTGACGCGCACCCACGCGCTGGCCGTCGCGCTCAACAGCAAGAAGTGCACGATCGCCTGCCTGATGGCCCTGGCCACGGCCTACCGGCGGCTCGGCGACCCGTCCAAGGCCCACGCCCACCTGACCGAGGCCGCCGCCCTCATCGAGGAGACCGGCGACGCCTATCACCTCGAACGCCTCCACCAGGAGGAACGGGCGGTCCGCCTTGATCTCAACTGAGGTTGAGGTTCTACGGTGGGGGTGTGAGACGTGGACGAATGCTCGCCGTGCTGCTCGTGGCCTGGTTCATGGCGCAGTTCGACTTCTTCGTGGTCAACGTGGCAGCGCCGGCCTTCGAGCGGGAACTGGGCGCGAGCCAGGCGCAGCTTGAGCTGATCGTGGGCGGCTACGCGTTCACGTTCGCCGCCGGGATGATCACCGGCGGCCGGCTGGGCGACCGCTACGGCTACCGCAGGATGTTCGTCATCGGGATGACCGCGTTCACCCTCGCCTCGGTCCTGTGCGGGCTGGCGCTCGACCCGGCCCAGCTCATCGCCGCCCGGCTCCTGCAAGGGCTGGCCGGCGCGATCATGGTGCCGCAGGTGCTGGCGATGGTCCCGGTGATCTTCGAGCCGCGCGAGCGTCCCAAGGCCGTCGGCTGGTACGGCCTCGCGGGCGGCGTCGGCGCGATCGCCGGGCAGGTGCTCGGCGGGCTGCTGCTCACCGCCGACGTCCTGGGCCTGGGATGGCGGATCGTCTTCCTGCTCAACCTGCCGATCGGCGTGGTCACGGTCGTCCTGGCCGCCCGCCTGCTGCCGAAGGCCGACTCGGGCGGGTACTCGCGGCTGGACCTGCGTGGGGCCGCCGGGCTGGCGATCGGGCTGGCGTTGGTGCTGGTGCCGCTCGGGCTCGGGCACAGTCTGGGCTGGCCGGTGTGGGCGTGGGTGTGCATGGCCGCCGCCGTACCGGTGCTGGCGCTGACCGGGCGCTGGCAGCGGGTGCTGGCCGCGCGCGGCGGTCAGCCCGTGCTGGACCTGGCGTTGCTGAAGGTGCGCTCCTACGTCGCCGGGGTCGGCGCGGTCACCGCCTTCACCGCCTACTTCGTGTCGTTCATGTTCACGCTGACGCTGCTGCTCCAGGGCGGGTTCGGGCTGGACGCGTTCCACGCGGGGCTGGCGTTCGCGCCGATGGGGCTGATGTTCTCGATCACCTCGCTGCTCGGCAGCCGCCTGGTCCGCCGGTACGGCCCGCGGGTCGTCGTGGCCGGCGGCTGCGTCACCGCGGCCGGGCTGATCGCGATGCTCTTCGTGGAAGGGGTGCCGTGGACCATCGCGGCGCTCATGGTGGTCGGCACCGGCAACGGGCTGGTGCTGCCGCAGCTGATCGGCACCGCGCTGGTCGAGGTGGAGCCGGGGCAGGCGGGCATCGCCTCGGGCTTCCTGACGACGGCGCAGCAGTTCGCCGGGGCCGGCGGGGTCGCGGTGATCGGGGCGGTGTTCTTCGCGGCTGCCGCGGGACCGGGCGGCTATCCGGGGGGCATGCGCTGGTCGGCCGCGATCGATCTCGTGCTGATCCTGGTCGTGGTCGCCGTGGTCGCCTACAACAGCCGCCGGGCGCTCACCCGAGCTGAGCTTCCAGTCCCTTCACGTCGGACATGACCCAGTACTCGGCGAATCGGCCGCCTTCGGCGCGCAGGATGTCGTGGCCGCTGAAGGCGACCGGCCTGCCCTGGTAGTCGCCGCTGAACGTCCAGCGGGCGGCCACGAGGTCGCCGGTGACGATCGGGCCCACGTCGAGCGTGACCTTCACTCCGGTGAAGGGCTCGTGCCCCTGCTTCAGCACCTCGATCAGCTCGTCGGGGCCCCTCACGTCCATGCCGGGCCAGTGGCCGACGAAGTCGTCCGTGACGAGTTCCCGGGCGAGTCCGAAGTCGCCGTTCCACATCTCCAGGAGCCAACGTTCGTACAGGTTAGTGACCATATCCAGCGACGTACCCACTAGGTTGCCCTTCATGAACGTTGCGATTACCGGGGGTTATGTCGTGCCCGTGACGGGCGCGCCTATCGAGAACGGCACCATTCTCATCCAGGACGGGAAGATCACCGCCGTCGGCGCGGACGTCGCCGTGCCCGGCGGCGTGGAGATCGTGGACGCGGACGGCGCCTGGGTGCTGCCGGGCTTCGTGGAGGCCCACGGGCACATGGGCGTCCACGAGGAGGCCGACGGCTGGGCGGGCCAGGACACCAACGAGATGACCGACCCGAACGGCGCCCGCCTGCGCGCGCTCGACGCGATCAACCCTGCCGACCTCGGCTTCGGCGACGCGCTGTCCGGCGGCGTCACCACCGCGGTGATCAAGCCGGGCTCCGCCAACCCCATCGGCGGCCAGACCGTGGCGCTCAAGTGCTGGGGCAGGAGCGTGGAGGAGATGCTCCTGCGCGAGCCGGTCAGCGTGAAGAGCGCGCTCGGCGAGAACCCCAAGCGCGTGTACGGCGACCAGAAGAAGCTGCCCTCAACCCGCCAGGGCGTGGCCGCGGTGATCCGCGACGCGTTCATGAAGGCCCAGGACTATCGGGCCAAGCGGGCGGCGGCGGCCGACGAGGGCAAGCCGTTCGACCGGGACGGCACGATGGAGGTGCTGGTCAGGGTGCTGGACGGGGAACTGCCCTGGTGCCAGCACACCCACCGGGCCGACGACATCGCCACCGCGCTGCGCCTGGCCGACGAGTTCGGCTACCGGGTGATCGTCAACCATGCCACCGAGGGGCATCTGCTGGCCGACGTGCTCGCCGAGCGGCGGATTCCGGTGATCATCGGGCCGCTGTTCACCAGCCGGACGAAGGTGGAGCTGCGGCAGCGGTCGCTGCGCAACCCCGGCATCCTGGCCAGGGCGGGGGTCGAGCTGGCCATCACGACCGACCATCCCGTGGTGCCGATCCACTTCCTGGTGCACCAGGCGACGCTGGCGGTAAAGGAAGGGCTGGACCGGGAGACCGCGCTGCGGTCCATCACGGTGAATCCGGCCAAGATCATGGGGCTGGACGACCGGGTCGGGGCTCTGGCGCCGGGGCTCGACGGCGACGTGGTGATCTGGTCGGGGGATCCGCTGGACGTCATGAGCCGGGCGTTGCGGGTGTTCGTGTCCGGGCGTGAGGTGTACACGTTCTCCGATGAGCTGGGCGAGGGCGTGGTGGCTGACCCGTACTACCGCGAGTCCTGATTTTTCACTACTTAACGCGCCGCGTCCCGATTGGGGCGCGGCGCGTTGGTTTCCCGGCATGCCGTACAGTGAAAAAATCTAACACTCGTTCAATTTGTTTGCGGAGGCTTCTCCCATGGCCAACCCCTATGCGGCGTTGTTCAGGACGCCCGGCGCCGTGGCCTTCTCCCTCGCCGGGTTCGTGGGGCGGATGCCCATCTCGATGACCGGTATCGGAGTGCTGACGATGTTGTCCCAGATGCGGGGCGGCTACGCGCTCGCCGGAGCCGTGGCCGCGACCTTCACGCTGTCCACCGCCCTCGCGGGACCGCAGGTGTCGCGGCTGGTGGACCGGCTGGGGCAGGGGCGGGTGCTGCTGCCCGCCGCCGGGCTCAGCGTCGCCGGGCTCGCCGCCCTGCTGTTGTGCGCCCGCTCCGGCGCGCCCGCCTGGACGTTGTTCGTCTTCGCCGCGCTGGCCGGGACGCTGCCCAACCTGGCCGCGATGGTCCGCGCCCGCTGGACCCACGCGCACCGCGGCTCTCCTCATCTGCACACGGCCTTCTCGCTGGAGTCGGTGGTGGACGAGCTGACCTTCGTCATCGGCCCGGCACTGTCGGTGGCGCTGTCCACGGCGCTGTTTCCCGAGGCGGGGCCGCTGGTGGCGGGCGTGCTGCTGATCGCCGGGGTCCTGCTGCTGGTGCCGCAGCGGCGCACCGAGCCACCCGTCCAGAGGTACGACGCCGCCGCCGGCCGGGGCCGCTCGGCCGTACGGATCCCGGCGGTGCGGCTGCTGGCGCTGCTCCTGGCGGCGGGCGGCGTGATCGTGGGCACGGTCGACGTGGTCAGCGTGGCCTTCGCCGCCCAGGCGGGCGCCCCGGCGAGCGCCGGGTTCGTGCTGGCCGCCTACGCGGGCGGGTCGGCGCTGTCCGGGCTGGCGTTCGGGGCGCTGCGGCTCACGGTGCCGCTGCCCCGGCTGCTGCTCATCAGCGTGACCGGGACCGCGCTGACCACGGTGCCGCTGCTGTTCGCCGGTGGGGTGGCGGCGCTGGCCGGGGCGGTGTTCGCCGCCGGGCTGTTCTTCGCCCCTACGATGATCGTGGTGATGAGGCTCGTGGAGCGCGCGGTTCCGGCCTCGTCGCTCACCGAGGGGATGACCTGGGCGATCACCGGGCTGAGCGCGGGCATCGCACTGGGCGCGGCGATCGCGGGCGCGCTGGTCGACCGCCACGGCCCGGCGGGCGGGTTCGGCGTCGCCGTAGCGGCGGGAGCGCTCGCGCTGGCGCTGGCCGTCCGGGCCGCCCGCACACATGCCGGAAAGGAGGCGGAAGGTGAACGAGCCGCTCACTGACGGACGCCGCATCAAGGGCGAGCAACGCAAGCGGGAACTGATCGAGGCGACGATCCGGGTGGTCGCCCGCGACGGCGTGGCCGGCGTCAGCCACCGCACCGTCTCCAAGGAGGCCGGCCAGCCCGCCACCGCCGCCGCCTACTACTTCAGGACCATCGACGACCTGCTCACCGCCGCGCTGACCTCCTGCATGGACGAGGACGCCGAGCGCATGCGCCGCCTGGCCGACGTGGACGACCCGGAGGAGGGCCTGCGCGCCCTGGCGGAGCTGATGTGCCGGGTCGTGGCCGCCCCCGCGCACCTGCTGGCCGAGTACGAGCTCTACCTCCTGGCCGCCCGCCGTCCAGAGCTGCGCGAGCCCACCCGGCGCTGGCTGGCCGCCGTCGAGCGCTTCGGCCGCCGCCACACCGACGATCCGGTACGGCTGCGCGTCCTCGCCGGCACGATCGACGGCGTGCTGATGCAGGCGCTGCTGACCGACACGCCGCCCGGCCGGCAGGAATGGGAGGAGATCCTGCGCGCCGTGCTGCTCACACCCGGTCCAGAAACCCGGCGATGAGCGGCGCGATCTCCGCCAGGTCCTCCTCCAGGGCGAAGTGGCCGGTGTCGAAGACGTGGAGCTCGGCGCCGGGCAGGTCGCGCAGGTAGGCGCGGGCGCCGGGCTCGGGGAAGAACGGGTCGTTGCGGCCCCACACGATCAGGGCGGGCGGGGTGTGCTCGCGCAGCCACGCCTGCCACCGGTCGTATTGCTCGACGTTGGAGTGGTAGTCGAAGGCCAGCGCGACCTGGGCCTCCTTGCGGCCGGGCAGGTCCAGGAAGTGCTGGTCGAGCGTCCAGCCGTCGGGCGAGAGGCGCTCGGGGTGGCGGGTGCCCGACTCGTACTGGCCGCGGGTGCCTTCCAGGGTGAGCAGGCCGCGGATGGTCTCCTCGGCGCCGGGCGTCTCGGGCCGCAGGGCGACGAAGTCGCGGGCTCCGGCCGACAGGCCCTCCTCGTAGGCGTTGCCGTTCTGGATCACGAGACCGGCGATCCACTCGGGGTGGCGCAGCGCGAGGCGGAAGCCGACCGGGGCGCCGAAGTCGAAGACGTACACGCTGAAGCGGGTGAGGCCGAGCTCGCGTACGAACCCCTCGGTGATGTCGGCGAGCCGGTCGAAGGTGTAGGTGAAGTCCTCGGGCGCCTGGGTGTGGCCGAAACCGGGATAGTCGGGGGCGATCAGCCGGTAGCGGTCGCCAAGCTCGGCGATCAGCTGCCGGAACTGGTGCGAACCGGACGGGAAGCCGTGCAGCAGGAGGAGCACGGGCGCGTCGGGCTTGGCGGGGACGGACTCGCGGTAGAAGACGCGCACGCCTTCGACGTCGACATACATGCTGGCTAATGCCTTTCGATAGTGAAGATGCATTAGTTGTAGCGTGTCGCGATCTAATGCGTCAACCCATGGATGTAGGATTAGTGCATGACGGACCCGCTGACCGGCGAACATCTCGCCCTCGACCTCGTCAATACCAGACCGAGCGTCGGGGACCTCCTCGCCACCCCCGCCGACCTGCGCCATTGGCTGATACTCCAACGGGGCAGGCTGCGGGACGAGCCGGTCGCGGAGCGCGACGTCGCCCAGGTACGCGAGCTGCGCGAGCTCGTGGCCGTCGCCGTCTCACACCTGCGCGCCGGCACCGCCCCGCCCGACGAGGTCCTGCGCGCCCTCACCCAGGCGCAGCGGATGGCGCCCGCCTACCGCGAGCTGTCCTGGCGCGACGGGGCCGTCGCCGCGCTCCCCCGGCGCTCCGGCACCCCCGGCGAACGCCTGGTGGCCCAGCTCGCCGATGCCGCCGCCGACCTGCTCGCCGGCCCCGACGCCGGCCGTATCCGGCAGTGCGAGGGACACGACTGCGTGATGCTGTTCGTCCCCGCGCACCCGCGCCGCCGCTGGTGCTCGACCGCCCGCTGCGGCAACCGCGCCCGCGTGGCCCGCCACTACCAGCGCCACAAGCCCGCTTGAACGCTTCCGGAAACGGCGTTTTCCGCGCATTCCCGAACCATTGATCGGGCCGGGGCGTCAAACGAGAGATCACAAAGCATCTGGAGTGGTTCATGTGATGATCTGGCCGAGCCCCGCCCGCGTGGGTGCGTCCCCGGCATGGTGACCCGCAAGCGCGCCGCGCGCTCCCGGCAGCGCATCGACGTGAGCCGCCTGCCCGAAGACGTCGTGGCGCTCCTCGACGACCTCCCGCCCGGCGAGAACCTGGTCGTCACCCGCGACGGCGTGCCGATCGCGACGATCGCCAGCACCATCGACGTGGTCCAGGGCGCCGTCGTCGACCGCGCCCCACCCGACGAGGTCCCCGAGGAGGCACCCGTCGACTACGACGGCGTGACCGTCGTGGCCACCGCGATGGAGCTGTCGACCGCGGCCCGGGTGGCGCTGTCCACCCAGCTCGGCCCGGACTACGTCGTGCTCGACATGAAGGTCGCGCCCCTGACGGCCGACGTGCTTCTGGTGCCACCGGGCAGCCCGCAGCTGATCGGGGCGCTCCGGGCGATGTTCGCGAAGGCCCGCATCGTCGTCGCCGAGATCGAGGACGACGAGCTCGGAGTCCAGTACCACGGTCCGGTACGGCGGCTGCTCGACGCCGGTGCCGAGGCGTATCTGCCTCCGGCGAACCTCCCGCGCCTGGCCATGCAGCTCGACTACACGCTCAACCACGGACGGGAGCTCTCCGGCGGGCCCGCCGCGCAGCCGCAGATCGCCCCGGCGGCTGACGACTCATGAGATCAGCCGAACGCCCGGCCCCTGTGCGGGACCGGGCGTTCGATCAAGTGGCTGTCAGCTGCAGCCGCTGGTGGAGCCGCAGCCCTCGCAGACGTAGCAACTGCCCGCGGGGCGCATCTTGGTGCCGCAGGTCATGCAGAGCGGCGCGTCGGCCGTGAAGCGCTGGTGGCTCTCCAGCGTCAGCTCGCGGCCCGGCGCCGGCTCGGCGGCCGGCTCCGGCTTCGCCGCCTCTATCGGGGCGGACTGGGCCAGGATCTCCCGGTCCACCGACTCGTGCAGCGGCGCCGGGTCCTCACCACGCTGCTGCGCGGCCCGCTCGGCGGCCGAGAAGATGCCCAGGGCGGCCCGCTCGTCAAAGGGCAGGTGGTCCAGGGCCAGGCGGCGGAAGATGTAGTCCATCACCGACGTGGCCATCCGGATGTCCGGGTCGTCCGTCATCCCGGCGGGCTCGAAGCGCATGTTGACGAACTTGCTCATGTACGTCTCGAGCGGCACGCCGTACTGCAGCCCGATCGAGATCGCCACGGAGAAGGCGTCCATGACGCCCGCCAGCGTCGAGCCCTGCTTGGACATCTTGAGGAAGACCTCGCCCAGTCCGTCGTCCGGGTAGGACGAGGCGGTCATGTAGCCCTTGGCGCCGCCGACCGTGAAGCGGGTCGTCGTGCTGGGGCGCTGGTTGGGCATGCGGCGGCGGGTCGGCCGGTTGACCTCGATGACCTTGACCTCGGGCTCGCCGGCGGCGGCCTCGGTGGTCTTGGCCTCCTCCTTCTTGCCCCCGGCCGACAGCGGCTGGCCGACCTTGCAGTTGTCGCGGTAGACGGCCAGCGCCTTCAGGCCGAGCTTCCAGCCCTCCAGGTAGACCTGCTCGATGTCGTCGATCGTGGCCGACTCGGGCAGGTTGACCGTCTTGGAGATGGCGCCCGACAGGAACGGCTGCGTGGCGGCCATCATCCGCACGTGGCCCATCGGCGCGATCGCGCGCTCGCCCATCGCGCAGTCGAACACCTCGTAGTGCTCGTGCTTGAGGCCCGGGGCGTCGACGACGTGGCCGTGCTCGGCGATGTACTCGACGATCGCCTCGATCTGCTCCTGCTGGTAGCGCATCTGCTTGAGCGCGCGCGGGATCGTCTGGTTGACGATCTGCATCGAGCCGCCGCCGACGAGCTTCTTGAACTTGACCAGCGCCAGGTCCGGCTCGATGCCGGTGGTGTCGCAGTCCATCATCAGGCCGATGGTGCCGGTCGGGGCCAGCAGCGACGCCTGGGCGTTGCGGTAGCCGTTCTTCTCGCCGAGCTTGAGGCACTCCGACCACTGCTTGGACGCCTCAGTGTGGATCTTGGAGTCCATGATGCCGACCGTGCGCAGGTTGTCGTTGGCGGCGGCGTGCTTGCGCATGACGCGCTTGTGCGGCTCGGCGTTGCGGGCATAGCCCTCGTACGCGCCGACGGCCCCCGCCAGCTCCGCGCTGCGGCGGTAGGAGACGCCGGTCATCAGGCTGGTGATGGTTCCGGCCACCGCGCGGCCGCCGTCGGAGTCGTAGGCGTGGCCGGTGGCCATGAGCAGCGCGCCCAGGTTGGCGTAGCCGATGCCGAGCTGGCGGTAGGCGCGGGTGGTCTCGCCGATCTTCTCCGTCGGGAAGTCCGCGAAGGTGATCGAGACGTCCATCGCCGTGATGATCAGCTCGGTGAGCTTCACGAAGTTCGCGATGTCGAAGGAGTTGTCGTCCTTCAGGAACTTCAGCAGGTTGATGCTGGCCAGGTTGCAGGAGGAGTTGTCCAGGTGGACGTACTCGCTGCACGGGTTGGACGCGGTGATCCGGCCGGTCTCCGGGCTGGTGTGCCAGTCGTTGATCGTGCCGTCGTACTGGATGCCCGGGTCGGCGCACTCCCACGCGGCCTTGGCCATCTTGCGGAACAGGTCCTGGGCGTCGACCTCCTCGATGACCTCGCCGGTCAGGCGGGCGCGCAGGCCGAACTTCTCGCCCTTCTCCACCGCGTTCATGAACTCGTCGGAGACGCGCACGGAGTTGTTGGCGTTCTGGTACTGCACGGACACGATGTCCTTGCCGCCCAGGTCCATGTCGTAACCGGCGTCGCGAAGGGCACGGATCTTGTCCTCTTCGCGGGCCTTGGTCTCGATGAACTCCTCGATGTCGGGGTGGTCGACGTCGAGCACGACCATCTTGGCCGCGCGCCGCGTGGCGCCGCCCGACTTGATGGTCCCGGCCGACGCGTCGGCGCCGCGCATGAAGCTGACGGGGCCGCTGGCAGTGCCGCCGCTGGAGAGAAGCTCCTTGGAGGAGCGGATGCGGGACAGGTTGATGCCCGAGCCCGAACCGCCCTTGAAGATCACGCCCTCTTCCTTGTACCACTCCAGGATCGACTCCATCTGGTCGTCCACGGAGAGAATGAAACACGCGCTGACCTGCTGCGGGGACTGCGTGCCCACGTTGAACCAGACCGGCGAGTTGAACGCGAAGACCTGGTGCGCGAGCGCGTACTTGAGCTCGTGGTCGAAGATCTCGGCGTCCTCGTCGGTGGCGAAGTAGCCGTGCTCCACCGCGGTCTTCGTGTACATGCCGACCACGCGGTCGACCAGCTGCTTCAGGCTCCACTCACGCTGCGGGGTGCCCACGGCGCCCCGGAAGTATTTGGTGGTCACGATGTTGGCCGCGTTGACCGACCAGAACTCGGGGAACTCGACACCCCGCTGCTCAAAGTTGATCGACCCGTCGCGCCAGTTGGTCATGACGACGTCACGGCGCTCCCAGGTGATCTCGTCGTAGGGATGCACGCCCGGCTTGGTGAAGATCCGCTTCATCTTCAGACCCTTGCGGGGCTTCTTGCCCCCGCGCGCCACTGAACCGCTTGCCGTCTCCGTCATGACTCCCCCTTCAGGCCCTTGACGGCCGAGTTCGTCTCGCCCTGCACGCTGCCGGTGCGGCTCGACTCCCTCTCCGCCTTCAACTGTTCGATCTCGGCCTCGAAGTCCGCCAGGCTCTCGAAACCGCGATACACCGATGCGAACCGCAGGTACGCCACCTCGTCCAGCTCACGCAGCGGGCCCAGGATCGCCAGCCCCACCTCGTTGGAGGGGATTTCCGCCGCGCCCCTGGCCCGGATGACCTCCTCGACCCGCTGCCCCAGCTGGGCCAGCGAATCCTCCGTCACCGGCCTGCCCTGGCAGGCCCGCCGTACGCCCGCGACGACCTTGTCCCGAGAGAAGGGCTCGGTCACCCCGCTACGCTTGCTCACCATCAGCAGGACCGTCTCCTGGGTGGTGAACCTGCGCCCGCACTCCGGACACGTCCGGCGTCGCCTGATGGCCGCGCCGTCGTCCGTGGAGCGGCTGTCGATGACCCTCGTGTCGGGGTGGCGGCAGAACGGACAGTGCACGCTGCTTCGCCTCCTCGAACGGCCGCGTAAAGCGGTTGTCCCCGTACGCTCGCGCACACCCCACGGCGAGCCATGGAGCGGTCACGGAAACACAAGTTGTGGTGAACTACATCGGTGTAACTACTAGATGTTGTGGTCCTAACGTAGAAGCGCGCGACCATGAACGCAAGTTGGCGCGGCCCTTCCCATCGAAGTCGCTGATCAGCGGGGTGATGGGCGCTGCGGCCGGGCGTGTCGGCGTAAACAAGCGGGGCGAGCCGGGTGTTCCCGGACCTGTTTTCGCAGGTCGATGGGGTGATGGCCGGTGTCGCTGCCCGGACGTTGATGATCTTGCCCGGAGGCCCGGAAGCCCTTCTGCGCCGAGGTTGTGGAGGTTTTTGGGGCTGGTGTGGGGGGTGGTGCCCCTGTGCCTCCGTGAGGCTGGTGCTGCTTGCCTGTCGAACACGAAAGCGCGCGCCCGCCCGGGCGCGCGCTTGCCTTCACGGTGTCCTCGCGAAGCCCTTCAGGGGGTACGGCGATGCGTCGTCAGCGGCCCGAGGGGATGTACAGGCGGGTGCCGGGGCGGATCAGGGAGCTCTTCAGCCCGTTCAGCCGCATGATGTCCCGGGCCACGGCGTCGGCGTCACCCTCGGGGGAGACGGTTCCGGCGATGGTCCAGAGCGTGTCGCCGTCCTCGACCACGACCCATGGCAGGCCCGCATGGCTGGGGACGGTCTGGCTCGCCGAGGCCAGGCTGACCGCCCGGGTGCCCAGCCACAGCCCGGCCAGGGAGAGCGCGGCCACGACCACCACCAGCGCCGCCCTGCCGCGCCGCGTCAGCCGTACGGGCGGCTTGGGCCGATTGACCCGCACCCCACCCCCACGCGACCCACCACCACGCCCGGCACCACCACGTCCGGCACTCCCACGCCCGGCACTCCCACGCCCGGCAGCACCACGTTCGGCACTCCCACGCCTGGCGGCACCACGTCCGGTGCTCCCACGCCTGGCGACCCCACTCCCGGCGACCCCGCTCCCACCGGTCCCGCGCCCTTTAGGACCGCTCTGGTGCGGGAGCGGCTGGGTGTCGTGCGTTCGGGTGTCCCCGGGAGCCCCCGTGGCCCCGGCGACCCTGTTCCGCGCACGCTCCTGACGGCCCCGCGACCGCCCGCCTTTCCTCGAACCGCCCCGGGCACGCTCCTGGCGACCGCGCGGCCGTTCACCCGAACCCCCGCGACCGTCCGCAGACCCGTTGCCCGGCACGGACGCGTCACGCGGCACAGACCCATCACGCGGCGCAGACCCTCCGCTCCGCACAGGACCGTCGGACCGCGCGGGACCGTCGAGTCGTGGGCCGGGTTCTGTGCCTGCGGACTCCGTGCGTGGTGGTGGGACCAGCCAGAGGGTCGGGCCACCGGGACGGCCGCGGCGCACGCGGCCGGGACGCGAGCCCTGCCCGGCCGTGCGCGCCGCGGCCCGCTCCGTGGAATCCCCCGGGCCGCCCTTGTTCGAACGTCCGGTGGCCCGGTTGTTCGAACGGCGGCGCTCGGCGCTCTCGGCGGCGCGCCGGGCGTCGGCCAGGACGATGTCGGCGATCAGCGTGAGCTCCTGGACGTCGTCGCTGGTCGATGATGTGGTGGTGGTCGCTCGCACGATTGGCCTCCCGCCCCTGTGGCCTCAGCAAAAGGCCCAATAAAGATCGGCAAATCGAACACGGTGTCGATCGAACTCCCGTACGATGTTGTACACCACGCGGGCGACATTTTCGAGGAAGACTCGAACAATTGTTTGAGGTTGATCTTCGACGGCGATATCGTCGCTGTGTGCGACATGAAGACCACAGACCGGCAGGCGCGCCGCAGAGGCGGCCGGCCGGGCGAGGAGGAGAGCATGAGCGAGCGGGATGACGCAAACGGGGTCAGCGACCTCGCGGTGCGCCGGCGTGACTCCCTGGGCCTGACCCCACGGCAGCGCAAGATCCTCGAGGTGATCCGCGATTCCGTCCAGCAGCGCGGTTATCCCCCGTCCATGCGGGAGATCGGCGAGGCCGTCCAGCTGACGAGCACGTCCAGCGTGTCGCACCAGCTGACCGCCTTGCAGCGCAAGGGCTACCTGCGCCGCGACCCACACCGTCCGCGCGCGCTGGAGGTCCGCCTGCCCGGCGAGCCGGTCCTGTGGGTCGATCCCGACGCCAACGACGACGAGCCCGCGGTCAGCCGCCCGACCGCGGCTTATGTCCCGCTCGTCGGCCGCATCGCCGCCGGTGGCCCGATCCTGGCCGAGGAGAGCGTCGAGGACGTCTTCGCCCTCCCCAAGCAGCTCGTCGGCGAGGGCACCCTCTTCCTCCTGCAGGTCTCCGGTGACTCGATGATCGAGGCCGCGATCGCCGACGGCGACTGGGTCGTGGTCCGCCAGCAGCCGGTGGCGGAGAGCGGAGACATCGTGGCCGCCATGATCGACGGCGAGGCCACGGTGAAGACCTTCAAGCGCAAGGACGGCCACGTCTGGCTGGTCCCCCACAACCCCAACTACGACCCCATCCCGGGCGACGAGGCCAGCGTCCTGGGCAAGGTGGTAGCCGTCCTCCGCCGCCTCTGACCCTCAGGGCCCGGCACCCCGCCGGGCCCTCTCCCCCTCACCCGGCCCACGACCTTGCGCGCGCCTGTCTTCGAGTACGGCGCCGCTCGGGCACCCGGGACACCGCGCTTTTCACCACCTCTTCGCGCCCCGGGGACCGCGCCTTTCACCACCTCTCCACGCAAGGCCCACGGCCCACGGAACGCCAGGGCACAGCAAGCGCCTTTACCGAAACGCCCCCCGCGCCTCTGACGGGCGATCACCGCGCCCACCCTCGACAACACGCCCCGCCACGCGGCTCCTCCTTGACGCGCGCCGGGTGCCGTTCGGGTGAGGTGCGAGGGTGGTCTGCTCCGCATGGGTGGTAGTGCGGGGCGGTGAGCAGGGGCGCGGGGTGGAGGGGTGGAGGGAGCTGGCGCGGTCTGGGATGAGGTGGGAGGTGGGTGAAATCCGGCCCTGTCGGGAAATGTCGGGAAAAATACAATGCTCGGGTGAAACGTGATGGGTTGAAGTGGAGCAAGGTCGCGCCGGGTGTGATTCCGGCCTGGGTGGCGGACATGGATCTGCCCACCGCCCCGGCCGTCGTGGACGCGCTCAAGGCGCGGGCGGAGGGTGATCTCGGCTATCCGACCTGGCTGGACAACCACCAGGCCGGCCCCATGTCCGAGGCGTTCGCCGAGCGCATGGCCGGGAAGTTCGGCTGGGTTCCCGACATCGAACACTGCCGCACCTACAGCGACATCAACCAGGCCCTCCAGGTGTTCCTGCAGGTCTGGACGCGCCCCGGTGACGGGGTGGCGCTTCATACACCCGCCTATCACCCGTTCCTGGGCACTCTGGCCGGAATGGACCGTCCGATGCGCCCGATC
The DNA here is from genome assembly GCF_014203235.1 of Nonomuraea endophytica. Classification (GTDB taxonomy): domain Bacteria; phylum Actinomycetota; class Actinomycetes; order Streptosporangiales; family Streptosporangiaceae; genus Nonomuraea; species Nonomuraea endophytica. The sequence continues at coordinate 132,995 of NZ_JACHIN010000023.1, forward strand.
CAGCTGGAACCCGACGGCGACTCGTGGCGGTTCGAGGTGCCGGACCTGCGCGGGTGCCGGGTGCTGCTGCTGGTCAACCCGCACAATCCCACCGGACGCGTCTTCACCCGCGCCGAACTGGAACTCCTGGCCGAGCACGCGGTCCGCCACGACCTGCTGGTGATCTCCGACGAGATCCACGCCGACCTCGTGTACGCCCCCAACCGGCACATCCCGTTCGCCACGATCCTCCCGGACCGCACCGTCACCCTGACCTCGGCCACCAAGGCGTTCAATCTGGGCGGCATCCGCTGCTCGATCGCCCACGTCGGCGCGCCCGAGGTGCGCAAGGCCCTCGAAGAGCAGCCCCCCTTCGTGTACGGCTCAGCCCACCTGTTCGGCGTCGAGGCCACGGTGGCGGCCTGGCGGCACGGCGACACGTGGCTGGCGGAAACGGTCGCCCTCCTGGACCGCAACCGGCACACCCTCGCCGCCCGCCTCCCGGGCACGGTCGGCTACCGGGTGCCCGAGGCCACGTACCTGGCCTGGCTGGACGTCGGCCGTCCGGGCGTGGCCGACGTCCTGGAGCGCGAGGCCAGGGTCCTGCTGAACGACGGGGCCGCCTTCGGCCCCGGTGGTGACGACTACGTGCGGCTCAACTTCGCCACCACCGAGGACACCGTGGCCCAGATCCTGGACCGCATCGTGCCGGTCCTCGCCTGAAGAGACTCGCCTGAAGCGAAGGGTCAGGCGATGGGCGGAAGGTCGGGCGGCGTGGCCGGAGGGTGTTCCTCCAGCGCCGCCAGGGCCAGCTCCACCGCCTTCTCCAGCTGCGGGTCCCGTCCCGCGACCCGGTCCTGCGGCGTCATGACCACCTCGACGTCCGGGTCGACGCCGTAGTTCTCGACCCCCCAGCCGTGCCCCCCCTCCAGCCAGAACGAGTACCGGGGCTGCGTGACCACGGTTCCGTCGACCAGCGCGTACCTGGAGTCGATGCCGATGACGCCACCCCACGTCCGGGTCCCGACCAGCGGCCCGATGCCGCGGATCTTGATGCCGGCGCTGACGATGTCGCCGTCGGAGCCGGCGAACTCGTCGGTGACGGCGACGATCGGGCCGCGCGGGGAGTCCTCGGGGTAGCGGCGGGGTTCGTAGCCGCGGGCGCGCGCCCAGCCGGACACCCGCCGGGACAGCTTCTCCAGCACGAGCTCGGAGGTGTGCCCGCCACCGTTCTCCCGCACGTCCACGACGAGGCCGTCGTGGTCCATCTCGGTGCGCAGGTCGCGGTGGAACTGCGCCCACCCGGCGGCGACCATGTCGGGAACGTGCAGGTAGCCGAGCCGGCCGCCGGACAGTTCGTGGACACGGGCCCGGCGGCTCTCGACCCACTCGTGGTAGCGGAGCTGGGTCTCGTCGGTGATCGGGGTGACGACGACGCGGCGCGGGTCGCCGCCCGACGCCGGCCGTACCGTGAGCTCGGTGGGGTGACCGGCGGTCCCGGCGAGGGAGGCGAGCGGGCCGCGCACGGGGTCGACCGGGCGGCCGCCCACGGCGAGGATCGCGTCGCCCTCGCGGACGGCGACGCCTGGCGCGAGCAGCGGCGAGCGCGCGTCGTGGTCGGAGCTCTCGCCGGGCAGGATGCGCGTGACGCGCCAGGCGCCGTCCTCGTCGCGGGCCAGGTCGGCGCCGAGCAGGCCCTGGCGGCGCCGGGGGTCGACGCCGGAGCCGTTGGGGCGGGCGTAGGCGTGGGAGGTGCCGAGTTCGCCCTGTACCTCCCAGAGCAGGTCGATCAGCTCGGAGTAGGCGCCGATGCGCTCGACGAGCGGGGCGTAGCGGTCGAGCATGCCCTGCCAGTCGACGCCGTTCATGTCCGCGCGCCAGAAGTGGTCGCGCATGAGGCGGCCGGCCTCGTGGTAGCTCTGGCGCCATTCCGCGACGGGGTCGATGGTGACGCCGACGCGGTCGAGGTCGATGGTCACGACCTCCTCGCCCTCGCTCGCGGCGCGGGTCTGCAGGCCGTTCTTGCCGTTGGTGACCAGGCGGCTGCCGTCGGCGCTGACCTCGAACGCGCGGTACTCCTTGCCGAGCTCGGCCTTGGCGCGCTTCTTGAGGTCGTAGCGCTCCAGCACGACCTCGGGGGTGACGTCGCTGCCGTCGCCGAGCTGGCCGGTCAGCGGGTGGCGCAGCCACAGCAGGGCGTCCTTGGCGGTGCGCAGGTTGCCGTAGCGGCCGGCGGGCACGGGGACGGGCACGACGCGGGCGGCCAGCCCTTCGGCGTCGACCTCGGTGCGCGGCGGCGTGTCGCCGTTCTTCTTGTCCTTGCCGTCCTTTCCGCCCTTGTCGTCCTTTCCTCCCTTGTCGTCCTCGCCGTTGAAGCCGCGTCCCTGCAGGCTCGGGTCGAACGGGCTGGGCGTGGTGGCCTGCAGCGGCACCATGTACGGCCGGCAGGCGTTGGGAAAGGACAGGTCGAAGACGTGCGAGTCGTAGACCGGATCGAAGGTCCGCATGGACAGGAACGCCAGGTGCTTGCCGTCCTTGGTGAAGACCGGCGAGTAGTCGGCGAAGCGCGGCTGGGTCACCTCCAGCGTGGCGGTCCCGTCGATCCGCCCGACCTTGATCTGCGTGAGCGGTTCCGGATGCGGATGGACCCAGGCGAGCCAGGCGGAGTCGGGCGAGAAGGCCAGGTCGCCGATGTCGCCGTGGACGGTCCTGTCGAGTTCGCGCAGCGTGCCGCTGTCGAGGTCGACGGCGAGCAGGCGGCCGTCGTGGGTGGCGACGGCGGCGTGCTTGCCGTCGGGCGCGGCGACCAGTTCGAGCACCCGTCCGAGCTCCCCGGCGGCCAGGGTGCGGATCTCGCCGCCGGGCACGCCGGTCTCCAGCGCGTCCTCGCCGGTGGCGTCGGAGACCCAGATGGCGCGGCCGTCGGCGTCGAGGGTGCGCGGCAGCCGTACCCGCACGCCTGCTTCGGCGCGTAGCGCGCCGGCGGGACCGTCGCGGTGGGTCACCCAGTGCGCGGTGCCGCGGATCTCGATCGCGCTGGCGCGTCCGGTCGCGTCGGGCGAGAAGCCGCCGACACGGGCGGGCGCCGGGCGCTTGGCGCGCGCCGGTCGCGGCCCGCCAAGCGTGATGTCCAGCTTGTACGGCTCCGCGTCCAGCCCGTCCAGCAACCAGAGGTCCCCCGCATGGCTGTAGACCACGCGCTGCCCGTCGGTGGCCGCGTGCCGGGCGTAGAAGCCGTCGTGCGTGGTGTGCCGACGCACGTCGGAACCGTCGGCCAGGGCGGAGTAGAGGTTGCCGGTCCCGTCCTCGTCGTTGAGGAACGCCAGCCGCTCCCCCACCCACATGACCGACCAGTACGGCGAGAGCCGGTCGGCGAACAGCCGCTCGAACTCGCCGTCGCCGTCGGCGTCCACCCAGATCTTGCCCGCGGTCCCGCCGCGGTAGCGCTTCCACTGCGACGGTTCGCGCCACACCGCGGAGACCACCGCGACCCGCTCGCCGTCGACGGCGGCCTCGCTGACCCACCCGTAGGGCAGCCGCGTGGCGGGCCCGCCGTCGAGTGGCACGGAGTAGGCCCAGGTCCGGCTCCGGCCGCCTTCGCCGCCGGCGGTCACGGCCAGCACGTTCCCGTCGGCGGTCCAGCCGCGTACGCCGGTCGTGGCGTTGCCCCAGAACGTCAGCCGGTCGCCGGCCCCGCCGTCGATCTCGGCGGCGAAGGCTTCAGGGGCGCCTTCGCGGGCGCCGGTCCAGGCGATGCGGGCGCCGTCGGGAGAGAAGCGGGGGAAGCTGACCGGGATGCGGTCGGCGGTGAACCGCCAGGCGCGGCCACCGCCCAACGGAGCGAGCCAGACATCGTCGTCGGCGACGAAGGTGACCAGGTCACCGTGCAGATGCGGATATCTCAGGTATGCGCCATTTGTCACATCTGAACCCTAGTGCTCGGTCCGCGGTGACGGCTCGTGCTCGCTCCCAGCGAACAGCCCGCTAAAGCGGTCTAGTACAAGAACAGAGGATGAAGTAGCGTCTCCACCGCAGACAGCTAAAGCGATTTAGCATCGAGGAGAGCTTCATGACCCGTCGTCTGTTACCCCTGCTGTGCGGGGTCCTGGTCGCGACCGCCCTCGTCGCCCTCCCCGCACGGGCCGCCGCCCCCGGCGACCAGCCGTACGCCTCGTACTGGCACCCCAACAGCATCCTGTCCTGGAACCCGGCGAGCGACCCCGACGCCCGGTTCAACCGGTCCAGCGTCCCGCTGCGCCCCCGCGTCTCGGACCCGGCGCTGAAGGCCAACGCCAACGCCCGCGCCGGTGAGGGCCGCGTCGCCTCGCTGGCCGCCTTCGCCCCGACCTCGGCCAACCCCTCCCAGGGCGGACTCGACCCGAACTACTACGCCTTCACCTACTGGCAGTACATCGACACGCTGGTCTTCTGGGGCGGCTCGGCGAGCGAGGGCCTGATCCTCGCCCCCAACGGCCCGGTGATCGACGCCGCCCACCGCAACGGCGTCAGGGTCTACGGGACCGTCTTCTTCCCGCCCACCGCCTACGGCGGCCAGATCCAGTGGGTACGCGACTTCGTCCAGAAGCAGGGCTCCGCCTACCCCGTGGCCGACAAGCTCGCCCAGGTGGCCCAGCACTACGGCTTCGACGGCTGGTTCATCAACCAGGAGACCGCCGGCGGCGACGCCGCGCTGGCCACCGAGCTGCGCAATGTGATCTCCTATCTACGCGCCAAGGGCATGCAGGTCATGTGGTACGACGCCATGACCGAGTCCGGCGCCATCTCCTGGCAGGACGCGCTGACCAGCGCCAACGACAGCTTCTTCCAGGCCTCCGACAACATGTTCATCGACTTCGGCTGGTCGGGCCTGACCTCCTCTCGCGACCTGGCCCGCACGATGGGGCGCAGCGAGTTCGACCTGTACAGCGGCATCGACACCGAGGCCAACGGCTACAACTCGAGCGTCAACTGGAACGCGGTCTTCCCCGGCGGCCAGCCGCACGTGACCTCGCTGGGCATCTACCGCCCCGAGTGGACGTGGAAGTCCGCGAGCGGCCCGGCAGACTTCCGCACCCGCGACTCCCGCTACTGGGTGGGCGCCAACGCCGACCCGTCGAACACGAGCACCACCTCGGCCTGGAAGGGCCTGGCCAACTACGTGGCCGAGTCGAGCCCGGTCACCGGCAAGCCGTTCGTCACCGGGTTCAACACCGGTCACGGCGACTTCTACAACGTCGGCGGGACCCGGGTGCGTACCGGCGGCTGGAACAACCTGTCCGTCCAGGACGTGCCGCCCACCTACCGCTGGGTCATCACCTCGTCCGGGACCAAGCTCACCCCCTCGATCGACTACGGCGACGCCTACGAGGGCGGCTCCTCGCTCCGCCTGACCGGCACCCTCGACGCCGCCAACACCCTGCGCCTCTACCAGACGCGCCTGCCGGTGGCGGCCGACACCAAGCTCTCGGTCGTGGTGAAGACGCCGTCCGCGGGGCCGACCCGGCTGAAGGCGGCCGTGGCCTTCACCGACGCCCCCTCGACCTTCGTGCCGCTGGACCTCGGCTCGACCGGCGGCACCGGCTGGGAACGCAAGACGCTCGACCTGTCCGCCCACGCGGGCCGTACCATCGCCCAGGTGGGCCTGCGCGCGGAAGGCACGGCGGGCGCCTACGACGTCCGGGTCGGCCAGCTCGCCGTCTACGACGGCGCGGTCGACGTGCCCGGCGCCCCCTCCGCGCTCACCGTGCTCGGCGCCACCGACGTCTCCCCCACCCGCAAGTCGCTCCGGCTGAGCTGGACCGGCTCCGGCCGCCCGCACCACTACGACCTCTACCGCCGCAACGCCGACGGCACCCGCACCTACCTGGGCGCCACCCCGGGCGACGCCTACTTCGTGCCGCAGCTCGACCGCGCCGGATCCGAGGCGAGCACCACGCTCGACGTCGAGGCGGTCAGCACCGAGTACGGCCGCTCGGCCCCGGCCAGCACCACGGTCTCCTGGTCCGGCACCGGCGCGACGAACCTGGCGCTGAACCGCCCGGTCACCGCCTCCGGCCAGTGCAACACGAACGAGGGCCCGGCCAAGGCGGTCAACGGCAGCGTGGGCGGCGGCAACACCGACAAGTGGTGCGCCCTGACCGCGACCAAGTGGATGGAGGTGGATCTCGGCGCGTCCAAGGCCCTGACCAGGTTCACCGTCAGGCACGCGCAGGCAGGCGGCGAGTCCGCCTCCTGGAACACCCGGGCGTTCACCATCCAGGTCCGCGCCTCGGCGTCGGACCCCTGGACCACCGCGGTCACGGTCACGGCCAACACAGCAGCCGTCTCCGACCACCCGGTGACGCTCACCGCCCGCCACGTACGCCTGAACATCACCACACCCACCCAGAACGGCGACCCGGCGGCCCGGATCTACGAGTTCGAGGCCTGGGGCGGCTAGCGGCCCTAGGCCCAGCCGCGCTGCGCGGCCTGCCAGCCGAGCTGGACCCGGGTACGCACGCCCGCCAGGTCCATGAGCTGCCGGATCCGCCGCTGCAGCGTGCGCAGGGACAGACCGAGCTGACCGGCGACTGCCTCGTCGGTCAGCCCGGCCAGCAGGAGGCTGAGGATCTTGGCGTCCAGCTCGGTGATGTCCGGGTCCGCGCCGGCCGCCGAGGCGTCCATGCGCAGCGGGTAGGCGCGCTCCCACACCGCCTCGAACAGGGCCTCGACCGCGGCCAGCAGGCCGCTGCCGTGCAGCAGCACCGCGCCGGGCCGGTCACCGGCCGAGGTGCTCAGCGGGACGAGGGCGAGCGCCGAGTCGGCCATGATCAGCTTGATCGGCAGCCGGTCGGCGACCCGTACCTGCACGCCCTGCCGTAGCGAGGTGACGGCCTCCTGGGCGGCGCCGGGCGCGGTGAGCAGGTCGCGTTCGACCACCACGCGGTAGCTCACCCCGCGTTTGACGCCCTGTTCCTCGGCGGCGTTCTCGCCGATCGGCACCGCGACGAACGGCGCGGTGGAGAAGCTGCGGACCTGTTCCTTGGCGGCGTGCTGCACCTGGGCGAAACGCTGGCGCAGCGCGTCGACTCCGGACACGACCTCGATCAGGTCGCCGATGGCGCGACCGGCGGCGGCCGAGCGATGCTCCTCGGCCAGGGCGATGAGGGCGAGCTCGGCCGTGCGCAGTTCGTCGCGGCGGACGGTGAGCAGCGCGCCGAGCGCGACCGCGGGCGGCACGGCGCAGAACCGCTCGCCGGGCAGGGTGCTGACCAGGCCACGGGCGGCGAGGCTGCGCGCCAGCTCGTCCGCGCGCGGCCCCGGGAGGGTGAGCGCGGCGCCGATCTCGCCAGCAGAGGCGGACGGCCGGGCGACCAGGTGGCGGTAGACCGCCTCCTCCTCGTCGGTGAGGCCGAGCGCCTCCAGCACGTTCCCCGCCCTTCCCCGCCGTGTCGGGACGCGGATCAGTATGGGGGCAGGCCCGAGGCCGAAGCCGGAAATCCCGTCTTCGGCCCCGGATCGTGATTTCACGGTTATGTCAGCGCAGGCCGAACGCCCGGATGATCTCCTGGGAGACCGTCCTGCCCTGCGCGTCCTTGGCCGTCGCCTTCAGCGAGACGAACCCCTTCCTGCCCAGCGTGACCAGGTCCGCGCGCCACGCACCGGCCCCGGCCGGGCGCAGCCGTACCTGCTGCCAGGTCGCGCCGTCGTCGAAGGATGCCTGCAGCGTCGCCTCCGTCGCCTTGCCCGGCTTGTCCAGCCACTCCTGCGTCGTGCCCGACAGCCCGATGCGCGCCACCGGCCCGCGCACGTCGCCCGCCAGGTCCGTGCGCACGTCGTAGTCGAGCTGCAGCAGCGGGATGTCCACGTTGAACGGCCCGTCCGGGTCGTTGGCGTCGGAGGTGAACCCCCACTCGGTGCGCGTGCGGGTCGAGGTCCGCCACGTCCCGCCGTCCCTGGCGCTGTCCAGCACCAGCCGGTACGGCAGCGCCGCCTCGGCCAGCGGGTCACGCGGCGAGAACGCCCGCCCCTTGGCCCGCTGGATCAGCTTGTCGCCCTGGTAGAGCGCGATCGAGGTGGTGTCGTACTCGTCGTCCGGCATCGATCCCGCCCGGCCAGGACCGCCGTCCGTCCACGGCGTGATGTTGAACTGGACGTAGCCGTTCGTCTGCCGGAACGGGCCCCAGTAGGTGTCGCCCAGCCTGGGCCTGGCGACCGGGTGGAACCACTCCTGCTCCAGCCGCTCGCCCGCCCGGTAGGTGCGCGGCGACTGACGCATCTCCCAGGCGGCGAAGTAATTCAGGCCGACGCCGTGGTTCTCGTACCAGATCGAGCCCGGCTGGGTGGAGACCCACTCGGTGCGCTGCTTGGGGAACGTCTCATATTCCTCGAAGCCGATGGCCGGGCCCCAGCCCTCGCGCATGTCGTAGCGGTAGCCGCTGCCGACCTTGGCGCCGCTGCCGTAGTAGGTGGACTCGACCTTGGCCAGGCCGCGCGGGTGGTAGGCCAGGTCGCGGTCGGGGACCGCCTCCGGGTGCACGTCGACCAGGTCGTACAGGTAGTCGGCATACCGGGACTGCTCGGTGGCCAGGAGCAGGCGGCCCTTCCTGGCCAGCTCGGCGGCCTTCGCCCCGGCGTCGCGGGTGAGGGAGGCGACGGGGATCGTGACGGCTTCGCCGTACACCTCCATGAGGCGGCCGGGACGGTCGTTGACGACGAGCAGGAGCTTGGCCCCCGCGGCGATCGCCTTCGCGGCCCGCGCCTGCGGGGTGACGGCGTCGGAGCGCTCGACGATCACGGCCTTGCCGCGCGCGTCGATGCCGGTGTAGTCGTCGCCCTTGCCCGCGAAGACGCCCTTGAGCAGGGCCCGGCCGTCGGTGATCGTGGCGTCGATCTGGACCAGCGCCTCGATCGGCGGCAGGCCGGGGGCGCTGACGCCGAGCATGGGCTGGCCCTTGCGCCAGCGGGTGAGCAGGCCGAACGAGCCCTGCGTGACCTTCTCGGTGGGGCTGACGTAGACGTCCTCGATCGCGACGGGCGTCTGGTAGGCGCCGCGCGCGCCCGCGCCTTCCGGCGGCGAGCGGTAGAAGTCCACCTTGACCTGGCGGTCCTCGGTGCGCTGCGGGACCTTCGCGCTGACCCGCCGGGCGCGGGCGGCGTCGAGGACGACCTCGGTGTCCTTGTTCAGCGTGATCTCGGGATCCACGAGTACGGCGGTGCCGAGCGCGTCGGCCCGCTCGCCCGCCACCGGCAGGTAGCTGGTGGCCATGTACGAGCCGGGCGGCAGGCGCAGCGTGCGCTTGCCGTCCACGGCGTACTGCCACGGATAGCGGTCGCCGAGCAGCGAGAGCACCACGTATCCGGCGGCGGGCTTGCCGGAGCGGTCACGCAGTTCGAGCGTGAGGTCGTAGAGCTCGCGCTCCTTGACCGCGGCGAAGGCGGTGCGCACCGTGATCGTGCCGTCGGTCGCGGTGACCAGGCCCGACAGGGTCTGGTCGGCCTCCAGCCCGGCCGGCTCGACGCTCAGCTCGACCGTGGCGCTCCCCTTGGCGGGGACGGTGACGGACGGCGCGGACAGCTTGGCAGGCGCCTGCGCGGTGAGGTTCAGGGTGGCGGGGGCGTCGCCGTCGTTGCGGTAGGTGATGGTCCGCTTGACCGGCGCCTCGCCCGCCTCGTGCGGCCAGTCGAACATCGCCACCGGCACCGAGCCGGTCGCGCTGACCTTCGCGCCGACGGCCGCGGCCACGTCCAGGCGGCCGGTGCCCTGCTCGTACGGGGTGTTGTCCAGGCCCTTGGCGCTGCTCATCAGCGTGTCCTTGAGCTGCTGCCAGGTCCAGTCCGGGTGGCGCTGCTTGAGTATCGCCGCCGCTCCGGCCACGTGCGGGGTGGCCATGGAGGTGCCGTCCATCGCCACGTACGGGCCGCTGCCGCCGGCGAACGACGACCGCGCCGCGTTGATCTTGACGCCCGGGGCGGAGATGTCCGGCTTGAGGCCGTAGGTGAGGGTCAGCGGGCCCTGGCTGGAGAAGGGGGCGCGCTGGTCAGATTTGTCCACGGCGGCCACGGTCAGCGCGCTGGCCGCCGAGCCCGGCGAGCCGATCGAGCCGGGGTTGTAGGCGTTGCCCGCGGCGATCACGAAGAGCGTGTTGTGCTTCCTGGACAGTTCGTCCACGGCCAGCGACATCGGGTCCGAGCCGGAGTCGGGCAGCGGCGAGCCGAGGCTCATGCTGACCACGCCCGCCTTGCTCGCCGCCCACTCCATGCCCGCGATGATCCACGAGTCCTGGCCGCTGCCCTCGTCGTCGAGGACCTTGCCGACCAGCAGGTCCGCGCCCGGGGCCACGCCCTTGTTGGCGCCCGAGGAGGCGGCGCCGGTGCCGGCGATCGTGGAGGCGACGTGGGTGCCGTGGCCGTTGGCGTCCTTGACCTCCTGGCCGGGCACGAAGCTGGCCTGCTCGGCGATCTGGCCCTGCAGGTCGGGGTGGGTGGCGTCGACGCCGCTGTCGAGCACGGCGACCTTGACGCCGTTGCCGTCCAGGCCCTGTGCCCAGGCCGCCGGGGCCTGGACCTGCGGGACGCTCTCCTTGAGGTTCGCCCTGGCCTTGCCGTCGAGCCAGATCTTCGCCGCGCCGGAGGTGGCGAGGCCGTTCCAGAACTCGCGGACGTCCTGCTTCTGCGCCCGCAGGGCCGCGCCCCTGACGCTGGGCAGCGCCCGCACGATCGAGGCGCCGCGCGGAGCCGAGCGCGGGGCCGCGCCCTGGTAGGTGGCGATCATGGGCACGCCGCCGCTGCGCGCGTCGTCGTAGCCCATCTCGACCAGGTCGGTGACGTTGAACAGGCGCGGGTCGAGCTTGCCGGCCGCCAGCAGCGGGGCCGCCTCGTCGGGGACGACGTGCACGTCGCCGCCGGTGTAGTACGTCTGGACGCCGCCGGTGGCGTCCTTGGGACGCTCGACGGAGACCACGTCAGCGTCGCCCGGCCGGTCGGTGAAGCGGACCTTGTGCCCGGTGATCAGCGTGACGGCGACCTCCTGCGGGGCCGTTTCCAACGTCGTCTCTAAGGCGGCGTGGGCGGTCGCGGGGGTCAGCGCGGTGGCCGCGAGCGCGGTCGCGGCCACCGCCCCGGCCAGCCGCCGGGAGGAGGGAGTGAGGGGCATGCGACCGATCTAACGCCGGGCGATCGGCCCGGCATAGGCGACGGCCTGGCGGAAACCCGCCCTGGCGGCGACCCGCCACCTAACCCTGGGTCACGTACGCGTTGACGGCTCCGGCCAGCTCGATCTGGTGGAGGAAGTCGCTGCCGTCGATGCCGAAGCCGACCTCGGCCGCGCCCGCCTCGGCGAAGGCCGCCACCCGTTCCGCCGCCTCCTGCGGGGAACCGCTCACCGTGGCCTCGCGGATCTCCTCGGGCGAGAGCTGGAAGAAGCCGGCGAGCTGGGCCTCCATCGCCCGCTTCGCCTCGGGGTCGTCGCCGAGGACGGCGTGCACGCCCACGTGGACGAAGGGGGTGGGCCTGCCGTACTCGTCCGCGAGCTCCCTCAGCCTGTCCACGGCGACCTTGAGCTGGGCCGGGGTCAGCCCGGACGGCAGCCAGCCGTCGGCGTAGCGTGCCACCCGCCGCAGGGCGGCGTCGCCGGTGCCGGAGCCGACCAGCAGGGGCGGCACCGCCGTACCCGGAGCGAGCGTCACCTCCGGGCCGTCACCTACCTGGGTGGGCCGGCCGGCGATCAGGCCGGGCAGCACTTGCAGGGCCTCGTCGGCCGCGCGGCCGCGGTTGGCGCCGGTCGCGCCGATCGCCGTCCAGAACGGCGAGCCGGGAAAGCCGCCGATGCCCACGCCGAGCCGTACCCTGCCCCGCGAGAGGTACTGCAAGGTCTGCACCTGGGCCGCCATCATCGCCACCGGCCGGGTAGGCGCGGACAGCACCCCGAAGTCCAGCTTGACCCGCTCGGTGACGGCGGCGGCCGTGGCCAGCGTGACCACGCTCTCCAGCGCGAGCGTCCCGTCGCCGATGAGCACGTCGGCCGCGCCCACGGAGTCGAGACCGGCCTCCTCGGCCAGCCGCGCCGCGCGGGCGACGCCGTCCGGGCCGAGCTTCTCTGTCTCCTGCATCGTCGGAAGTCCGACGCCGATCTTCACCATGGGTCCACTGTGCAACCTCAACTCGACTTGAGGTCAATTCGTGTCGAGAAAGGGCGGTGCCGTTCGTATAGAAGGTGACCGAGGGAAAGGACACGGACATGAACTACCTGCTCGCGATCTACCAGCCCGACGGCGAGCCGCCGGAGGGGCTGCTGGACGAGGTGCTGCCGCGCGTCATGGCCTGGGACGAGGAGGTCAAGGCGGCCGGGCAGTGGGTGTTCGCCGCCGGGCTGCACCTGGCCTCGACCGCGACCGTCGTGCGCGCCGAGGACGGCGACGTGCTCATGACCGACGGGCCGTTCACCGAGGGCAAGGAACATCTCGGCGGCTTCACCGTGATCAGTGCCCCCGACCTGGACGACGCCCTGGAGTGGGCCGGCAAGCTGGCGGCGGCGACCGGCCTGCCGATCGAGGTGCGCCCGATCCACGGTGACTGACCAGGTCGAACGCGTCTTCCGCGAGGAGTACGGCCGCGCGGTCGCCGTCCTGGTGCGCTCCTTCGGCGACATCGAGCTGGCCGAGGAGGCGGTTCAGGACGCCTTCGCGACCGCGTTGCGCCGCTGGCCGCAGGACGGACCCCCGGCCAGCCCGTCCGGGTGGATCATCACCACCGCCCGCAACCGGGCCATCGACCGGCTGCGCAAGGAGTCCACCCGCCAGGACCGGCACGCGCAGGCCGCGCTCCTGCACGCCCGCGAGGAGCCGCCCGCCGAGGAGGGACCCGTGCGCGACGAACGGCTGCGCCTGATCTTCACCTGCTGCCATCCGGCCCTGGCCAGGAACGTCCAGGTCGCGCTCACGCTGCGGCTGCTCGGCGGGCTCACCACCGCCGAGATCGCGCGGGCGTTCCTGGTGCCGGAGCCGACCATGGCCCAGCGATTGGTGCGCGCGAAGGGCAAGATCCGCGACGCGAAGATCCCTTACCGGGTGCCGAAGGAGTCCGACCTGCCCGGCCGGCTGCGGCCGGTGCTGGCCGTCCTCTACCTCATCTTCAACGAGGGCTACACCGCCGGCTCCGGCGAACACCTGGTCAGGGCGGCCCTCTGCGCCGAGGCGATCCGGCTCGGACGGCTGCTGGCCGCGCTCATGCCGGACGAGCCCGAGGTGATCGGGCTGCTGGCCCTCATGCTGCTGATCGAGGCGCGGCGGGCCGGCCGTACCGGGGAGTCGGGTGAGCTGGTCCCGCTCGCCGAGCAGGACCGCGCGCGGTGGGACCGCGCGCTCATGGCAGAAGGCCGTGAGCTGGTACGGCGGTGCCTGCGCCGTGGCCTTCCCGGTCCCTACCAGATCCAGGCGGCGATCAACGCGGTCCACAGCGACCCGCCGCCGACGGACTGGGCGCAGATCCTGGCCCTCTACGACCAGTTGATCGCGCTGGCCCCGACGCCCGTCGTGGCGCTGAACCGGGCGGTCGCGCTCGCCGAGGTCCGGGGACCCGCCGAGGCGCTGCCCCTGGTCGAGGCGCTCCCGCTGGACGGCTATCACGTCTGCCATGCCGTCCGCGCCGACCTGCTGCGCCGCCTGGGCAGGGATGCCGAGGCGGCGCGGGCCTACGAACGCGCGATCGCGCTCACCGGCAACGCGGCCGAACGCGCGTTCCTACAGGACCGGCTGACGGCCCTGCGGTAACGAACGCGCGTTCCGCGGTCCGGCGGGCGGCCCTGCACTGACGAACGCGCGTTCCAGCTCGCGGCCCCGCGGTGACGTCCGTCGGGGTCAGGGGACGATGTTGACCAGCTTCGGCGCGCGGACGATCACCTTGCGAGGCTCGCCCGACAGGTGCGCCCGCACCTTGTCCGAGGCCAGCGCCAGCGCGCGCAGGTCGTCCTCGGAGATGTCGGGGGCCACCTCAAGCCGGTCGCGGACCTTGCCGGCCACCTGCACGACGGCGGTCACCGAGTCCTCGACCAGCAGCGCGGGGTCGGCCACCGGCCAGCCCGCCAGCGCCACCGAGCCGGTACGGCCCAGCCGCTCCCAGCCCTCCTCCGAGGTGTAGGGCGCGACCAGCGACAGCATGACCGCCAGCGACTCGGCCGCCTCGCGCACCGCGGGGTCGCCGGCGCCGGGGCCGGAGTCGATGGCCTTGCGGGCGGCGGAGGTCAGCTCCATCAGGCGGGCTATCGCCACGTTGAACCGGTAGGACTCGATCAGCTTGGTGACCTCGTCGATGGTCTTGTGGGTGACCTTGCGCAGCGCCAGGTCGCCCTGCGCGAAGTCGCCGCCGGGCGCACTGGCGACCTCGTCCATCACGCGGAAGGCGCGGGCCAGGTACTTCTGCGAGGCCTGCGGCGAGACGTCGGCCCAGTCGATGTCGTCCTCGGGCGGGCTGGCGAACAACATCGTCAGCCGGACCGCGTCGACGCCGAAGTCGTCGATCTGCTTGCCCAGGTCGACGCCGTTGCCCAGGGACTTCGACATGGCCTTGCCGCCGTTGATCACCTGGCCCTGGCCCAGCTGGCGCATGAACGGCTCGGTGAAGCCGACCATGCCCATGTCGTGCAGCACCTTGACGAAGAAGCGTGAGTAGAGCAGGTGCAGGACCGCGTGCTCGACGCCGCCGACGTACATGTCGATCGGGCCCCACTCGCGGATCTTCTCCACGTCGAACGGGCCGTCGGTGTAGTTGGGGTCGGTGTAGCGCAGGAAATACCAGGCGGAGTCGACGAAGGTGTCCATGGTGTCGGTGTCGCGCTTGGCGGCGCCGCCGCACTTGGGACAGGCGACGTTGACCCACTCGGTGGCTCCGGCCAGCGGGGAGATGCCCTTGGGGGCCAGTGCCTCGCCGCGCAGGTCGGGGAGCGTGACCGGCAGCTGGTCGTCGGGGACCGGCACCTCGCCGCAGTCGGGGCAGTGGATGATCGGGATCGGCGTGCCCCAGAAGCGCTGACGCGACAGCAGCCAGTCGCGCAGGCGGAAGTTGATCGCGCCCTTGCCCCGGCCGTCGGTCTCCAGGCTCCGGATGATCGTGGCGATGGCCTCGGCCTTGGTCAGGCCGTCCAGCGGGCCGGAGTTGACCAGCGTGCCCTCGCCCGGGGTGGCCTCGCCGGTCTCGCCGGGGTCGGCCAGCCCGGTGTGCACGACGACCTGCACCGGCAGGCCGAACTTCAGCGCGAAGTCCAGGTCGCGCTGGTCGTGCGCGGGCACCGCCATGATCGCGCCGTGGCCGTAGTCGGCCAGGACGTAGTCGGCGGCCCAGACCGGGATGCGCTCGCCGTTGACCGGGTTGATCGCGTAGCGGCCCAGGAAGACGCCGCTCTTGTCCTTGTCGGTGGACAGGCGCTCGATGTCACTGAGCTTGGCGACCTCGGCGCGGTAGGCCTCGAACTCGGCGCGGTGCTCGTCGGTGACGATCTCGTCGGCCAGCGCGGCGTCCACGGCGACCACGAAGAACGTGGCGCCGAACAGCGTGTCGGGGCGCGTGGTGAAGACGTGGACCGGCTCCTCGCGGCCTTCGATCTCGAACACCACGTCGGCGCCCTCGGAGCGGCCGATCCAGTTGCGCTGCATCGTCAGCACGCGCTCCGGCCAGCCGCCCTCCAGCTGGCTCATGTCGTCCAGCAGGCGCTGCGCGTAGTCAGTGATCTTGAAGTACCACTGCGTCAGCTCGCGGCGCACGACCTCGGCGCCGCAGCGCTCGCACTTGCCGGCCACGACCTGCTCGTTGGCCAGCACGGTCTGGTCGTTGGGACACCAGTTGACCAGGCCGCCCTTGCGGTAGGCCAGGCCGCGCTCGAAGAAGCGGTTGAACAGCCATTGGTTCCAGCGGTAATACTCGGGGTCGCTGGTGTGCAGGCGGCGCGACCAGTCGAAGGAGATCGCGTAGCGCTTGAAGGAGTTGGCCTGGACGTCGATGTTGGCGTAGGTCCACTCGGCGGGGTGGGCGTTCCGCTTGATCGCGGCGTTCTCGGCGGGCAGGCCGAAGGAGTCCCAGCCGATGGGGTGCAGGACGTTGTAGCCCTGCTGGAACCAGTAGCGGGCGACGACGTCGCCGATGGCGAAGACCTCGCCGTGGCCCATGTGAAGGTCACCGGAGGGGTAAGGGAACATGTCCAGCATGTAGCGGCGCTCGCGGGGGTCGGCGGCGTCCTCGCTGGCCCGGAACGGGTCCTGCTCCTCCCATCGCTGCTGCCACTTGGCCTGCAGCGCCTGCGGGTCGTACTCACTCACGGCGGTGTCCTTCTGGTTTGATTCTGACCCCATAAGAAAACCCCTCGTGTGACACGAGGGGTAGCCGCGACGGCGAGATCTCAGGGCCGTCGCGGCCCGCTAAGAAGCAGGGTCGCGGAACGCATAGGTCAAGCCTAGCGCACGTCTTCGGAAGAATGAGGGGACTACGCCTGGGCCACCCGGCAGAATGGGCCCTTCAGGTCCTATGAGACCTCGTTGAGATCTATCCGTTGTGACCTCATATGTCCCTTTAGAATACTCTCGTCGCCGTGGCCAACCCTGCTGAGCCTGAACGATCAGCGGCCGACCTGCCGATGCAGGATCCGCCGACGGATCCGCACGGCTTCGCACGTTTCCCTGCGGAACCCCACGGGCCACATGAGATCATGCCGGATGCGTCTAATCCGGACATAACCTCGGGAGGTACGGCAGCAATGGCAACGGAGAATTCCGGAGCACCACACTTGCCGCCATCCTGGCCCGAGGTGCCCACGTCCTGGCCGGAAGCTCGCGACGAGGTGCCGACCTCATGGCCGGAGGCGGGACCGCCGCCGCAGCCCACCTGGCCGGAACCACCCCAGCGTGACCCCCTTGGCGGCAGGGACCCCGTGGTCGATCCTCTTGACCCTTTGGGTGATCTGTCGGGTGGCAGACGAGGGGGCCGGGACGCACAGGGAATGAGAGACCAGCAGAGCATGCGTGATCAGCAGAATATGCGCGAACAGGGCATGTGGGAGCAGGGGATGCGGGAGCAGCCCCCTGTCCGGGATCCGTTGCCCGCCTGGTCCGACACCCCCGCCCCCGCTCCTTGGCCGGAGACCGCGCAGCCCGGCGCCCACTCCGCCCCGCAGAGCCCGCTCCCGCAGCACCTTTCCGGGCAGAACCCGCTCCCGCAGAGCCCGTCGCCGCAGAACCCGCTCCCGCAGAACCCGCTTCCGCAGAACCCGTCCATGCAGAGCCCGTCAGCGCAGAGCCCTTCGGGGCAGCAGAGTCCGGGTCAGCAGGTGTGGCCGGAGATGCCGCCGCCCGTGGACGGCGCCTGGTCCAACCTGTCCAGCCCCGCTCCTTGGCCCCCGGCCGGACCGCCGCAGAAGGACCCGTGGCCCCCGGCCGCGCCGCCGCCGGTGGACGCCCAGCCCGACCCGCGCGCCTGGCAGCAGGACGGCCGCCCCGATACCCCTGCCTGGCAACCGGACGGGCGCGGCGCGGAGGCCCAGGGGTGGCAGCCCGACGGGCGCGGCGCGGAGGCCCCGGCCTGGCAGCCTGGGCAGCAGCCGGGTCAGCCCGGTCAGCAGGCCGCACCCAAGGGTGACCCCATGGATCGGACGATCACCTACAACGAGGCCTACCCCACCCCGGCCGCCCCTCCGCAGGAGCCGGGCGAGCAGCAGGGCCAGCACGCGCGGCCGGGTTCCAACCTGAGCCGCGACCCGTCCGACCCCGACCGCCCGTTCGTCACCGCGGGTCAGATCAGCGGCTCGCGCACCCCTCCGCCCGAGCGCCAGCAGGAGCTCTGGAACACCGTCTTCGGCGACAACTACCAGGAGATCGGCGAGGACGGCAAGGAGTCGCTCGACGAGCCGGGCAAGCCGGTGTGGCTGTTCGCGCTGGCCGCCTCGGTCGCGGTGGCGCTGGTGATCGCGCTGGTATGGGCGTTCGTCGCGGGACCGCTGGCCAGCGAGAGCGAGCCGACGGACCCGCCCGCCGCCAAGCCCCAGGCCACCGGCAAGCCCACGCCGGTCAAGACGTCCACCACGATCGGCCCGCTGAAGCGCTTCCCCGGCAAGGCCGCCCCGGTCATGGGCGTGGTCCCGGACCAGCAGGCCGGCATCTCGGTCCCCCGCCTGGGCGGCACCTGGCTGCTCGACCAGCGGCCCCTGGTGAAGACCACGTACGGCTACGACACCCGCCAGTACGTCCAGGTCGGCGTCGACAACTACGCCAACCTGATGACCGGCCCGCTCCCCCAGCGCCTGGCCGCCTCCTACACCTCCAAGGACGACCTGGAGCCGGTGATCAAGCAGGTCGTGCTGAGCGCCCGCAAGCGGTTCTTCCCCGAGGACAACAAGGTCAGGAAGATCGCCCAGCAACCGCTCAAGATCAACGGCTCGACCGGCCGCCTGATCGCCTACGAGCTGACCTCCGGCACCGGCAAGGCCACGATCGTGACCGCGGCGATCAACACGGCCAACGAGCTCCCGGCCATCGTCTACATGTCGGTCCCGGGCGACGCCAAGCGGCTCCTGCCCGACATCAACACCGTCGTCAAGCAGATCAAGGTGACCAACCCGGCCCCCTGACCCTCAGAAGGTGCACTCCATGTGCTTGATGCCGTTGATGAAGCTGGAGTGCAGCCGGTCCGGGTGACCGACCTCCAACTGGGGGACGCGGCGCAGCAGTTCGCGCAGCATCACGGTGATCTCCCTGCGGGCCAGGTGGGCGCCGAGGCAGAAGTGGGGGCCGGGCCCGCCGTACCCGACGTGGGGGTTGGGGTCGCGGGTGATGTCGAAGGCGTACGGGTCGGCGAAGACGCGCTCGTCGCGGTTGGCGGCCCAGTAGAACAGGACGACCTTCTCGCCCTCGCGGTACATGTTGCCGTTCATCTCGTGGTCGCGGGTGACCTTGCGGCGCATGAAGTTCACCGGCGACGCCAGGCGGACGATCTCCTCGACGGCGCCGGGCAGGCGGGCCTCGGTGTCCGCCAGGAGGAGGGCGCGCTGGTCCGGGTGGTTGGAGAGCAGGCGCATGCCGTACGAGATGGCGTTGCGGGTGGTCTCGTTGCCGGCCACGACCAGGAGGATGAAGAAGGAGCCGAGCTCCTGAAGCGTCAGCTGCTCGCCGTCGATGTTGGCGTTGACCAGGGCGGAGATGAGGTCGCTCGTGGGGTGGTCCGCGCGGTGGGCCGCTTGGTCCTGGACGAGCTGCTGGAGTTCCATGCCGGCGTTGAGGAGGCGTTCGGCGACCTTGGTGATGTCGTCGCCGGCGTACTCGGGGTCGAAGCCGCCGAGGATCTGGTTCGAGCGTTCGAAGATGAACTGGTAGTCCTTCTCCGGGATGCCCATCATGTCGCAGATGATCTTCAGCGGCAGGCGGGCGGCGACCTCGGTGACGAAGTCGCAGCCGGGGCCGGTGACGAGGAGGTCGTCGACGATCCGGGCGGCGGCGGTCTCCACGTCGGCCTCGAACTGCTTGATCATCTTGGGCGTGAAGGCCCGGGAGACGATGCGGCGCAGGCGGGCGTGGCGCGGGTCGTCCATGTTGATCATCGAGCCGAAGTACTCGGCGAACTCCGGGGGCATGTCGGGGATGTTCGTGGCCCCGCCCCTGCCCGAGCTGAACACCTCCGGGTTACGGCTGGCCTCCAGGATGTCGGCGTGCCTGACGAGCGCGTGGTAGCCGATGCCCTTGGGGGCGAAGGACACCTCCATCTCCTCGAAGAAGGCGGGGGTGTCCCGTGCGCGCAGCGTGTCGAATGCCGCTTCGCGCTCGGCCATGGGCCTGGCCCAGAAGTGCTGATCCGACAGATCGAAGTCGAGTGCGCTCATATGCCCATGATTCGAGAAAGCGCCTACTTACGTCAATACTTTGGACGTACACCGTACGTAGGCCCAGGAAAATCGATGGCCCGCCGTCCCGCGGGCCCGATAGCTTCGGGCGTATGACGTTCTTCTTCCTGCGTTAGCGACCCCGTCGGCGGGCACGCGGCTCGTGACCCACCGCCGGCGATGCGGGACGGCTCCACGCCCTCCCGAGTCGCGACGTGGGAGAAGGACACGTGCATACCCTTGCCGTGGCCAGGTCGGTGCACGGCATCGAACACCTGGTCGCCACGGAGATCCGTCATGCCGGGCTGGGCCTCGTGCGCGAGGTGCGGCACCGGGAGGTCTGGTTCGAGGTCACGGGGCCGGGGGCGCTGGAGCTCCGCATGGCCGACGACGTACTGCTCGTGGGAGCCGTGGTCGACGGCGTCGGACCGCGCCGTGACGCGCTGCGCCGCCTGGCCTCGGCCGCCGCGACCATCGACGTCCACCGCCTCACCGCCGCGCGCCCCCTCGAACCCGGCGCGCCTGAGCCTGGCGTGCGTCCGCTTGAGCCTGGCGTGCGGCCTTCAGGCGTGGAGGTGTCCGCCTCGTTTCTGGGGCGGCGGGCCTACAACCGCTACGACGTCGAGGACGCGGTCGGGCCCCTGCTCGGCCGTCCCTATCACTCGCGGCGCGACGGCCGGGTGCCTCCGGCCGGCGCCGCGTCGTGGCGGGTGACGGTCGAGGGCGAGCGGGCCGTGATCGCCCTGCGCGCGGGCGCGCGTCCGCTGCACCGCCGTGCCTACAAGGTGCGCTCGGTGCCGGGGACGCTGCACCCGCCGCTGGCCGCCGCGATGGCGTACCTGGCCGAGCCGAAGGGGCTGGTGATCGATCCGTGCTGCGGCGCGGGCACCACGCTCATCGAGGCCGCCGCCCTCGCGCCTGAGGCCCGCACGCTCGGGTTCGACCGTTCCGGCGAGGCGATCGCCGCGGCCGCCGTCAACGGGCCGCGGCTGGCGTGGGTGCGCGCCGACGCGGGGCGGGTCCCTCTGCCCTCGGGGAGCGTGGACCGCGTGCTGGTCAACCCGCCCTGGCAGCGGCAGGTACGGCTGGCCGGGTCCGGTCACCGGCTCTGGACCGAGCTGCGCCGGGTGCTGGCCGACGGAGGGCGGGTGGTGGCGCTGGTGCCTGAGGTGCCGCGCGGCTGGGCCGTACAGGAAAGGGTGGATATTTCGCTTTTTGGGCGGCATCCCATCCTGGCCATGATGACTCCGGACAAATCCTGATCACGGTTTTGGTGGGCGCGGGACATCAGGGCCGGGTCCGGCGGCTGGCAGCGTGGACGCATGAGTAGCCCTGTGTCAAGCAGCAGCCGGTTGATCTTGGTTGAGGAGTTGTTGGAGGGCTCTGTGCTGGGTGGGGTCGTAGGCGATGCCGTCCTGCCAGCAGTGCCAGATCACGAACAGCCAGGCGCGGGCGAGGATGCGGACG
>NZ_JACHIN010000024.1:0-137476 GCF_014203235.1 Nonomuraea endophytica
TCTGGCACAACGACAAGACCGGCCAGCCCACCGCCCGATCCCTCACCGCCTACGACCATTGATCGTAAGCAGCCGCCTTGGAATCAACCATCTAGGGCGCCGGATGGCGAAGGGTGTGAGGGCAAGGGGTGAGGCGGCAAGGGGGAGGGGTGGCGAGAGGCGGGGCCGTGGGAGGTGGAGAACGAAGGGTCGTGACGGCGGGGACCACGTCCGACGTGAGAAGCGACCCCCACGATCGGCGCCCGCTCACGGCGGCGGGTGGCGTGGGGGGCGGCACCGCCGTAACGGAAGGGCGGGCTTGATCCTGAAGGGATCTTGAAGCGGAAACACGCTGGTTGATCTTGGGGGAGGTAACGTTTGGGTCAGGATTGGGGCCCGCTCTGATGGGAGTGCTGGTTGCGCCTCTTTCCCGAGCGCGCCTGTCGTACCAATGTGTGAGGTATGAACGCGACGGTAGGCGACCGGCTCCTCATGCACGGGAACACCGTTGGCGAAGGGGACCGGCGCGGAGAGATCATCGAGGTTCGCGGGACGGAAGGCGGACCGCCGTACATCGTACGGTTCGACGACGGGCACACGGGTCTGGTCTTTCCCGGCCCTGATGCGGTCGTTGTGCCTCAGTAGGATTTCCGTGTGGAATCCCAGATCATCTCGCTGACCACCGGGTCACGCGAGACGGTGCACGACATCACCCCGCAGTGTGAGGAGTTCGCGCGCGAGCAGGGCGGCGACGGGCTTTTGCACGTGTTCGTCCCGCACGCGACCGCCGGGGTGGCGCTGATCGAGCTGGGCGCGGGCAGTGATGATGACCTGCTGTCCGCCCTGGCCGACCTGCTGCCCGCGGACGATCGCTGGCGGCACGCGCACGGTTCGCGCGGTCACGGACGGTCGCACGTCATGCCCGCGCTGATTCCGCCATACGCGACGGTGCCGGTCCTCGGGGGACGGCTGGCGCTGGGAACCTGGCAGTCGATCTCGGTCGTTGACCTGAACGTCGACAACCGTGAACGCCACGTTCGTCTGTCGTTTTTGTCGGGTTGATTCGGACGGTCCTGTCGCCGTACCCGTGGCGACCGTTGACGACTGAGGGTCACAGCGTGTGGACTGTCCCGAAGCGATAAACCGCAAAATGCGGGGCCACTCAAGCAGGAGGGATAAACGTGAGCGCGACCGCGGGTCAGGCGCAGGGCGAGCGCGGCCTGGCCGAACGACTCGGCCTCAAGCCGGGTCAGGTGGTGCAGGAGATCGGTTGGGACGAGGACAGCGACGAAGAGCTTCGTTCGTCAATCGAGAACCTGACCGGCAACGAACTGCTCGATGAGGACAGTTACGACGTCGTAGACGTGGTGCTGATGTGGTGGCGCGACGGTGACGGCGATCTCTTCGACGTTCTGAGCGATGCCATGCGATCACTCGCAGAGGGCGGCCAGATCTGGCTGCTGACTCCCAAGGCCGGTCGCGACGGCCATGTGGAGCCGAGCGACATCGGGGAGGATGCCGCTACCGCGGGCCTTTCGCAGACGAGCAGCATCTCCGCCGCACCCGATTGGTCGGGGACCAGACTCGTCGGCCCCAAGGGCCGACGCTAGGGAGCCAGAGCGCCTGCCATGATGGCCGTGTGAACCCACTGGTAGGCGCCCTAGCTCCCGACTTCGAACTCCAGGACCAGCACGGCGCCCCGGTCAAGCTCTCCGCCTTCCGGGGCCGCGAGGTCGTGCTGGTCTTCTACCCGCTGGCCTTCAGCAACGTCTGCAACAGCGAGTTGTCGGCCTTGCGGGACTTTGTCACGGACGCGCAAATTCTGACTGTCTCCGTGGACTCTCTTTTCTCCCATCGTGCATGGGCGGACCAAGAGGGCTACACATTCCCACTCCTGTCGGATTTCTGGCCACACGGACAGGTCGCGCGGGCGTACGGTGTGTTCGATGAGCAGAAGGGGCTCGCGCAGCGGGGGACCTTCATCATCGACGGCGCGGGCGTGGTCCGTTGGTCGGTCGTGAACCCGATCGGCACGGCGCGTGACGTAGCCGACTATGCCAAGGCACTCGCCGAGATTTCGTGACAACGGAGGATGCGATGCCCTGCTACAACTGCGGGGCCCGGCAGACCGACCCGGTACGCGGTGCGAGCCCCTGGAAGCGCGGGGTGCGCGACGAGTCCCAGGTGCTCATCTGCCCGGACTGTCAACGGCTGCACGACCTCGACCTCGACACGTGCGGCACCTGCGGGTCCAGCGCGTTGATCTGCCGGTTGGGCGAGGTCGAATGCCGCTCGTGTGGCTCGGTCCGGCAGGCGCGATCGGGGGATCCGCTGGTGCCAGAAACGCCGCCGGGACTGTCGGCCGAGGTCGAGGCCGCTCTGAACCGGGTGCTGGGCCGGGCGTGACGGGGATGGTTGTCTCAGGGCGGCCACATTTTTTCCGGACATATGCTGAGCTGCGCTATCGTCTCCTTTCGTGTCCGCAATGAGTTCGTTCGTCGTCGCACTCGACGTTGGTGGCACGTCCATGAAGGGCGGCCTGGTCAGCGAGTCCGGCGTGGTGCTCCTCACCGAGCGCCGCCCGACCCCCCGCGAGGAGGGTCCGGACGCCGCGGTGAAGGCGATCCGCGAGTTCATCAGCCATCTCGCCGCGTCCGGTGACGGCATCCCGTCCGGGGTCGGCCTCGCCGTACCCGGGCTGGTCTCGGAGAACTCCGCGGTCTACTCCGCGAACATCGGCTGGCGCGACGTCCCCGCCGCCGACTTCACCGCTCTGGATGTTCCGGTACGGCTCGGCCACGACGTACAGACCGGCGGCCTGGCGGAGAACGTCCTCGGCGCCGGGCAGGGGGTGGACGACTTCCTCTTCCTGCCGATCGGTACCGGAATCGCCGGAGCCCTGATCCTGCGCGGCGAGCCGTACGGCGGCTCGGCCGGATGGGGCGGCGAGATCGGCCACATCCCGGTCTTCCCCGACGGCGAGCAGTGCGCCTGCGGCCAGTTCGGCTGCCTGGAGACCTACGCGTCGGCCGCCTCCGTGGGCCGCCGCTACAGCCAGCGCGCCGGCCTGTCAGGCGTCAAGGCCGAAGAGGTAGTGGCCTCCGACGACCCCCTGGCCGTCGAAGTCTGGGACGAGGCCGTAGAAGCCCTCTCCCTCGCCCTGGCCACCTACACCCTCCTCCTGGACCCCAGCATGATCGTCCTGGGCGGCGGCCTGGCCGAAGCGGGCCCCGCATTGTTCGACCCGGTACGCACCCGCCTGGTAAAGCGCCTGGCCTTCCGCGACGCGCCCCCGCTGGTGCCCGCGGCGCTCGGCGTGGACGCCGGCATGCTGGGCGCGTCCCTGCTCGGCTGGCGCGCCGCCGGCCGCCCCGACCTCGGCCCCGGCTGGACCGTCAATGTGCGCTCGGCGCCGTTGGTGTCGTAAGGTGTAGTGCCGTTCGGGACGATTAGCTCAGCGGTAGAGCACTCGCCTTACAAGCGAGGGGTCACTGGTTCGAACCCAGTATCGTCCACCTGGTCTTACACCTTCTTTCCGATCTTGTCTGCCGTCGCCGAGTGACCAATGGCTCGTGCTGGTGGTCTAGGCTCGGCCGTACAGTTGGCGCATGTAGCTGGTGCATCGGGGGAATCTGCGGGCTGACTCCTCCGGGTCGTCCGGGTCCCAGTCCTCGTCGGTCGGAGAGGGCAGACCGTTCAGCACGTAGCCTCGAGCCTGGAGGATGTCCGCAAGGGCGTCCCAATCCTTGCCCGTCACCCGTATCCACGCTTTGCCGGCCACGTAGTCGAGTTCCTCGAACTCCGGCCAGTCTTCGTCGGTGCGTGGGATGCGGTTGCTCTGCAAGTAGAGATAGTGCTGGACCGCCGGCACCTCGGCGAGGCTGTCCGGATCGCTTGTGACTCGTTCGAAGGTCTGCCGTCCAAGTCCGACCAGCCACATCTGGAAGTACCAGACACTGTCGAGGCCGCCCACCAGGTCGAGCTCATATGCCGCACCCCAGACCAGGTTCGTGTCCGCCTTGAGGCGGGCCTCCTGCATCCACGAGGCGAAATCCGCGATCTCCTCGGCGGGTCGCGTCACGAGTCGCTCATGGAGCCATCGCAGGCGCTCCTGCTTCGTCTCGCTCTCGTGGGCGGATCGCTCGATCAGATCCCAGAAGGCGTCGATGTCCATGGGGCGTGATCATGGCATGGCACAGGAGGGCTGGCCACTGCGGGTAGACCCACCGGGCCCCGGTAATTTCAGCGGGGGCGGTGGCCTTTCTTGGTTCGGTTGGTGGAGCGGGGCTGGGTGGGCTTTCGGGGCTTTTGGGGTGTTGGCCTTTTTGCGGGTGAGGTCGTACGGCCGCGCGTGCTGTTCACCGTTCGGCCGCGGACGATGCCGATGAAGTCGTCCATCAGGTCGGTTGTCGCATCCTTGAGCCAGGCCAGGCCGATCTGGGATTGCGGGGCGTCCGTCACCGGGCGGTAGGTCAGGTCTTTGCGGTGGTGGAGGCGGGCCAGGGACTGGGGGACCAGCAGGATGCCGGTGCCGGCGGCTACCAGTTCCACGGCCTCGCCGGTTGTGGGTGGGCGGGTGAACGCGGGTTCGCCGGGCAGGTCGGTCCACTCGATCGGGTCGTCCAGTGGCTGGAGTACCTCTTCGCCGGCCAGGTCCGCGATGGTCACCTCGTCTAGTGCGGCGGCCGCGTGGTCCTTCGGCACCACTACCACTGTGGTCTCGAGATAGAGGGGGATCACGTTGAGTCCGTCCCGGTCTACGGGCAGGCGGACGAATCCGGCGTCGGCGCCGCCTTCGCGCAGCATCGGCACGATTTCGGTGGCGGTGGTCTGGTGCAGGGTGAGTGGAACGTCGGGCTTTCGCTCTGCCCAGATGTTGGCCCATTTCGCGGGGGTCACCCCTGGCGCGTACGCCAGCCGGAACCCCGTACCGTTCTCCCCTGCAGTCACCCGCCCAGGGTACCTATGTCAGGAGAGCCCGTTCCGAGTGACTACGCTTGGCGACATGACCTCGCCCAAGACGAAGACCACCCAGACGATGAAGCCCGCGACCGCGGCCAAGAAGCTGGGTGTCCTGCTCTCGGCGACTCCCGCCGAGTTCCAGGAGGGCGTCGTCTCCAGGGACGAGCTGAACGAGCTGCAGTCCAAGCCGCCTACCTGGCTCGCTGACCTGCGGCGCAACGGCCCGCACCCCAAGCAGGTCGTCGCGGCGAAGCTCGGGGTTTCCATCTCCGGTCTGGCCAGAGGTGGCATCACCGAGCCGCTCACCACCGCCGAGATCGAGGCGCTGAAGGTGGAGAACCCGGGATGGCTGGAGCGCGAGCGGTCCATCCAGGCCGAGTTGCGCAAGGAAGCACTCAAGGTCAAGCAGGGCTGATCGGCGGCCCCATCGGGCGGGCTGCCAAGCGGTTCGTAGGAACGCCGCCAAGCAGGGCTGACCGGCGGCGCTAGCCCACGTCGGGAGGGGCGGGCTGCCAAGCGGTCCGCGGGAACGCCGCCAAGCAGGGCTGACCGGCGGCGGATTCCCGGGCCTTCCATAGACCCGCCGAACAACGCCGCCGAACAACGCCGCCGAACGCCGCCGAACGCCGAACAACGCCGCCGCCCAGCCCGCCCAACAACGGCGGCGGACAGCGTTCCGGCCGCATGCCGTCTCCGAGCGACGAGGTGTCTCCCTGGCGAGGCGCGGATGGCCGCCCGGGAACGAGCTGCGAAAACGCCCGGTCAACAAAACTGAATGACTCGCGAATGACCGGTAAAAGTGCGACAACCCGCGTGGATTGGGAAATATCTGGGTTACGTGGGATCGTTGAAGGCTCGGCGGCGTGGGGAGCGTCGCTACGGGCTGCGACCCGCCAACCGATCGCGTGAGGTCACGTACCGGGGCCCGCATCGTCTACGCATGAGGTGAGCCTTGGTGGTCAATGCCGTGATTCCGCAGGATGCCGTCTTCCTGTCCGCCGCTGGGAGTACGAGCGCGCGGACTCTCGTGGACGTTCTTCACGAGAGTGCCGCTGCCCACCCCCACGCGCCCGCGCTGGACGACGGCGTGAGCGTCCTCGACTACTCCCGGCTGGCCAAAGAGGTGGCGCACCTGGCCGGTTCGCTGGGCGAGATGGGCATCGGGCCGGGGGAGCGGGTCGGGATTCGGGTGCCGTCGGGCTCCAACGATCTCTATGTCGCCATCTTGGCGGTGCTGGCGGCCGGGGCGGCCTATGTGCCGGTGGATGCGGATGACCCCGACGAGCGGGCCGAGCTCGTGTTTCAGGAGGCGGACGTCGCGGCGGTGATCGGGGCGGCGGGGATTATGAGCAGGCGCGACGCCATGGCCGAGGCGCGGCCGCCGGTGCCCGAGGACGACGCCTGGATCATCTTCACCTCCGGCTCCACGGGCAAGCCCAAGGGCGTGGCGGTCAGCCATCGCAGCGCGGCCGCCTTCGTGGATGCCGAGGCGGGGTTGTTCCTGGAGCTGCGGCCCGGGGACCGAGTGCTCGCGGGCCTGTCGGTGGCGTTCGACGCCTCGTGTGAGGAGATGTGGCTGGCCTGGCGCAACGGCGCCTGCCTGGTTCCGGCGCCGCGTTCGCTGGTCCGCACCGGGATGGATCTCGGGCCGTGGCTGGTGGAGCGCGGGATCACGGTGGTGTCGACCGTACCCACGCTGGCGGCGTTGTGGCCGGTCGAGACGCTGGACGGCGTGCGGCTGCTGATCTTCGGCGGCGAGGCCTGCCCGCCCGAGCTGGCAGACCGGCTGAGCACTCCCGATCGGGAGGTCTGGAACACCTACGGGCCCACCGAGGCCACCGTCGTCGCGTGCGCGGCGCCGCTGGTCCAGGGGGAGCCGGTGCGGATCGGGCTGCCTCTGCGGGGCTGGGACCTGGCCGTGGTCGACCAGACGGGCCGGCCGGTCGCCATGGGGGAGGCGGGCGAACTTGTCATCGGGGGCGTCGGGCTGGCCCGCTACCTCGAC
Source organism: Nonomuraea endophytica (assembly GCF_014203235.1). Taxonomy (GTDB): domain Bacteria; phylum Actinomycetota; class Actinomycetes; order Streptosporangiales; family Streptosporangiaceae; genus Nonomuraea; species Nonomuraea endophytica. The sequence continues at coordinate 6,947 of NZ_JACHIN010000024.1, forward strand.
GAGGACAAGGACCGGGAGAAGTACGCGCCGCTGGAGTCGCTCGGCTGGGAGCGCGCGTACCGCAGCGGTGATTTGGTCGTGGCCGATCCCGACGGGCTGCTGTTCGTGGGGCGGGCCGACGAGCAGATCAAGCTGGGCGGGCGGCGGATCGAGCTGGGCGAGGTGGATGCCGCCCTTCAGGCGCTGCCGGGGGTGACCGGTGCGGCGGCCGCGGTCAAGACCACGGCCTCAGGACACCAGCTTCTCGTCGGCTATATCGTGACAAATGGGGAAACAACCCACGCGCGGGAACAGCTTGAAGCCGTGCTGCCCGCCGCCCTCGTGCCCCGGCTGGCCGTGGTGGATCACCTGCCCACGCGCACTTCGGGGAAGATCGACCGTGACGCGCTGCCCTGGCCGCTCGATGACGACGACGAGGAGGCCGCCGACCTCGACGGACTCCAGGCGTGGCTGGCCGAGCAGTGGCAGGACGTCCTGGGGCAGCGGGTCGGCGGGCCCGACGCCGACTTCTTCACCGCGGGCGGCACCAGCCTGGCGGCGGCGCGGCTGGTCTCGACGCTGCGCGGCAGGTACCCGGACGTGGCGGTGGCCGACCTCTACGACCATCCGACGCTCAGCGGGCTGGCCGACCGGCTGGAAGAGCTGGAGCCGCCCGCCGAGGAGAACACGCGCGTCGTGCTGCCGATGCCGCGCCGGGCGGCGCTGGTCCAGACGGCGCTGATGCTGCCGCTGCTGACCGTGCGCGCGATGCCCTGGGTGGTCGGCGCGCTCGCGGTGGGCAATCTGACGAACGTCCACGCGGTCGGCTGGTGGTGGGTGATCGCGGGCGCGCTGCTGTTCCTGACGCCGTTCGGCCGCCTGTCGCTGGCGGCGGGCGCGGCGCGGCTGGTCCTGCGCGGCGTCAAGCCCGGCGTGTACGCCCGGGGCGGCGCCACCCACCTGAGGGTCTGGTTCGCCGAGCAGATGGCGGCCGGTCTCGGCGCCAGCGGTCTCGCCTCGGCGCCCTTGATCACCTATTACGCGCGGGCGCTGGGCGCGCAGGTGGGCGAGGACGCCGACCTGCACACGATGCCGCCCATCACCGGCATGCTCAAGCTCGGCCGGGCCGCCGCGATCGAGCCCGAGGTGGACCTCACCGGCTACTGGCTGGACGGCGACCTGTTCAGGCTCGGCGAGATCAGGATCGGGGCCGGCGCGACCGTCGGCGCCAGGTCGATCGTCCTGGCGGGCGCGCGGATCGGGAAGAACGCCCAGATCGCCCCCGGCTCGGCGGTCGGCGGCGACGTCCCGGCCGGGCAGCGGTGGGCGGGGGCGCCGGCCGTACGGAAGGGGAAGCTGACGCCCAAGGCGCCGGCGCCCCGCAGGTACCGCCGGTGGAGTGTGGCCTACGGCGTGTCCGCGATGGCGTTCAGCCTGATCCCGCTGGTGGCCGTGCTGCCCGGGATCGCCGTGCTCGGCCCGGCGGGCATCGCGGCGGCGACGGTCGTCTCGATGGTCAGCATGGCGTTGCTGCTGCTCGTGGCCGTCAGGCTGCTGTCGATCGGGCTGCGCGCGGGCAGCCACCCGGTGCACAGCCGTACGGCATGGCAGGCCTGGGCGACCGAGCGGCTCATGTCCATGGCCAGGGTGTGGCTGTTCCCGCTGTATGCCAGCGGGCTCACCCCGATGTGGCTGCGCGCGCTCGGTATGAAGGTGGGCCGCGACGTCGAGCTGTCCACGGTGCTCGCGCTGCCCTCGATGACCGAGGTCGGCGACGGCGCGTTCCTGGCCGACGACACCAAGGTCGCCCCGTACGAGCTGTCCGGCGGCTGGATGCGCCTGGACCATGTGCGGATCGGCAAGCGGGCGTTCGTCGGCAACTCGGGCATGACCGCGCCCGGCCGCAAGGTGCCCAAGGACGGGCTGGTCGGCGTGCTGTCCGCGGCGCCGAAGAAGGCCAAGGCGGGTTCTTCCTATCTCGGGATGCCGCCGGTCAAGCTGCGCAGGACCGCTCAGAGCGGCGATACGGGGCGTACCTATGACCCGCCGTCGCGTTTCAAGGTGGCGCGGGCGCTCGTGGAGGTGTGCCGGGTGGTTCCGGCGATCGCCACGGCCGCGCTGGCGGTGCTCGTCGTCACCGCGCTGGTCACGATCGCCCGCGACCTCCATCCGGTCGCCGCTGTGCTGCTCGGCGGCGTGGTGCTGGCCGGGGCCGGGTTCGCGGCGGCGGCGGTGTCCGTGGTGGCCAAGTGGGCGCTCATGGGCCGGATCCGGCCCGGCGACCGGCCGCTGTGGAGCGCGTTCGTCTGGCGCAACGAGCTGGCGGACAACTTTATCGAGGTGCTCGCCGCACCCTGGTTCGCGACCTCATGGCTCGGTACGGCGGGGCTGAACGTCTGGCTGCGTGCCCTGGGCGCCAAGATCGGCCGGGGCGTGTGGTGCGAGACCTACTGGCTGCCGGAGATCGACCTGGTCAGCCTGGGTGACGGCGCCTCGGTCAACCGCGGTTGCGTGCTTCAGACCCACCTGTTCCACGATCGGGTGATGAGCATCGATACAGTCGAGCTGGCTGAGGGTTCCACACTCGGCCCGCACGGGGTGGTGCTGCCCGCGGCCAAGGTCGGGAGCAACACCACGATCGGCCCCGCCTCGCTGGTGATGCGGGGCGAGTCGCTGCCCGCGCGGACCCGGTGGTACGGCAACCCTGTCGCCGCGTGGCATCAGGCAGCGTGATCGACGGGAGGATGGTGCGGTACTTCCCCGACCGTGGCGACGACGGGTACTCCGTCCGGCACTACGATCTGGCACTCGACTACCGGCCGGGGCCCAACCGGCTGGCCGGCGTCGCCAAGCTGGACGCGGTCGCCGCCGAGCCGCTGGAGCAGGTGCGGCTCGATCTCGGCCCGCTGCACGTCTCCCAGGCGCTGGTCAACGGCATGCGCTGCCGGTTCACGCACGGCGGGGGCAAGCTGCGGCTGACGCCCGGCGGGCGGCTGCCCGAGGGGCGCGAGTTCACGGTGGAGATCCGGTACGCGGGCAACCCCAGGCCGGTGCCCAGCCCGTGGGGCGGGCTCGGCTGGGAGCAGCTGGAGGACGGCGCGCTCGTGGCCAGCCAGCCGACCGGCGCGTCCTCCTGGTTCCCGTGCAACGACCGGCCCTCCGACAAGGCGACCTACCAGATCGCGGTGACGACGGCCACGCCGTACACGGTGGTGTGCAACGGGCGGCTCACCTCGACGCGGCGGGCGGGTTCGCGCACGACGTGGGTTTACCACGAGGCGGTGCCGATGGCCTCCTACCTCGCGAGCGTGCAGATCGGCCGCTACCAGCTCGGCGACCTGCCGGGCGAGGTGCCGCAGCGGCTGGCCGTGCCGGCGTCGGCGGCGGTGCGGGCGCGGCGGGCGCTGGCCCGGCAGGACCGGATGATGCGGGTCTTCACCGAATGGTTTGGTCCCTACCCGTTCGCGGAGTACGCGGTGGTGGTGACCGAGGACGACCTGGAGATCCCGGTCGAGGCCCAGGGCATGTCGATCTTCGGGCCGAGCCAGCTCGCCGAGGAGCGGCTGGTGGCGCACGAACTGGCCCACCAGTGGTTCGGCAACAGCCTGACACTGGCCCACTGGCGTGACATCTGGCTGCACGAGGGCTTCGCCGCCTACGCCGAGTGGCTGTGGTCGGAGGAGTCGGGCGGCGAGAGCGCCGCCTCGCACGCGCGCCGCTGGCACGCGGCGCTCAGCGCGCAGCCCGCCGACCTGGTGCTCGCCGATCCGGGGCCGAAGCGCCTGTTCGACGACCGCGTCTACAAGCGCGGCGCGCTCACGCTGCACGCGCTGCGCGGCGTGCTGGGCGAGCCGGCGTTCCGCTCGGTGCTGCGCGAGTGGGCCGACGGGTACCGCCACGGCACCGTCAGCACCGGCCGCTTCACCGAGCTCGCCGGCCGTTACGCCCCCGAGCCGCTGGACACGTTCTTCCTGTCCTGGCTCTATTCGGAACGGCTCCCGCCGCTGTCGTAGACCTCAGGACCGGACGAGGCGGGCGATCGCGTCGGCCGCCTCCTTGACCTTGAGCTGCGCCTCCTCGCCGCCCTTCCGGGTGGCCTCGGCGACGCAATGCGCCATGTGCTCTTCCAGGAGTGCCAGGGCGAACGACTGCAGAGCGCTGGTCGTCGCCGACACCTGGGTGAGGATGTCGATGCAGTACTTGTCGTCCTCGACCATCCGCTGCAGGCCCCTGGCCTGGCCTTCGATCCTGCGCAGCCGCCGTAGGTGCTCCTGCTTGTTCTCGGTGTATCCGTTCACGTGACCCCGTCCTCTCGTCACCTTTCGCAACGCAATACCCCCCTACCGTATTTCCTCTCATGCCTTACGGGGGTAGGGTCTCCATAACTTGAACATGAATGTTCGACTTGTGGAGGTGATGGTCATGGGGCGCTGGGCCGTACTGGGACTGCTGGGGTTGGCGCAGTTCATGCTGATCGTCGACATCACGGTGGTGCAGGTGGCATTGCCCACGATCGGGACCGAGCTCAAGCTCGGCCGGGAGGCGCTGACCTGGGTGGTGACGACGTACACGCTGGTGTTCGGCGGGCTGATGGTGCTCGGCGGGCGGCTGGCCGACGCCTTCGGGGCGCGGCGCACGCTGCTGGCCGGGCTCGGGGTGTTCGCCGCGGCCTCGCTGGTGTGCGGGGTGGCGGGCGACGGGGCGACGCTGATCGCCGGGCGGGCGTTCCAGGGGGTCGGGGCGGCGTTGATGTCGCCGTCCGCGCTGGCCGTGATCACCCGGACCTACCACGGCGAGCTCCGCAACCGGGCGCTGGGCGTCTGGGGGGCGATCGGCGGGTCCGGCGCGGCCGTCGGCGTGCTGGCCGGTGGGCTGCTGACGGCGGGGCCGGGGTGGAGCTGGGTGTTCTACGTCAACGTCCCGATCGCGCTGGCCGTCCTCGCCGTCCTGCCTCGGCTCGTGGAGCGGGACGAGGCGGTCCTGCCTCGGCTGGTGGGACGGGATGAGGCGGGTGCCTCCGGTCGGCGGGTTGACGTGCCGGGGGCTGTGACGGTGACGCTGGCCACCGGGCTGCTCATCTACGGGCTGGTCGGCGCGGGTGACGCCGGGTGGGGCGCGTTCTCCACGCTGGCCGCGCTGGGCGGCGCCGTACTCGGGTATGGGCTGTTCGTGCTGGTCGAGCGGAGCGTGCGCACGCCGTTGATGCGGGCCGAGACGATGGCCAGGCGGGCCGTGGTCTCGGGGACGTTCGTGATGCTGGCGGCCACGGGACTGCTCCTCGGACTGTTCTTCGTCAGCTCGCTCTACCTGCAGCACGTCCTCGGCTACGACGCGCTGGCCACCGGGCTGATCTTCCTGCCGGTGGCCGTCGCGATCACGCTCGGGGCGCACCTCGGCGGGCGGCTGGTCGGGAAGGTCGGCGGGCGGCCGGTGGCCCTGGTGTCGTTCGCGCTGACAGCGGCCGGGGCGGCCCTGATGATGCGGATCTCGCCGGACGCGAGCGTCTGGACCACGCTGGTGCCCGGGTTCGTGCTGGCGGCGTTCGGGATCGGACCGGCGTTCGTCACGGCGACGACCACGACCATGGCCAACGTGCCGGCCGGTGAGGCGGGCGTGGCCTCGGGCGTGATCAACACCTTCCACGAGCTGGGCGGGTCGATCGGGGTGGCGGTGGTCTCGACGATGGCCGCGGCGAGCCTCGCGCCGGGGGCGGTCGGCATCGAGGGCTTCACGGGGGCGCTGCTGCTGTGCGTGATCGTGGCCGCGGTGGCGGCCGTGGTCTCGTCGGTGCTGGTGCCCGCGGGCAAGCCGTCCGGGGTCACCGTGGGGCACGGGCACGGCCACTGACATTCCGGGAAACATGCCGAGGCCGGATAATCGCTCGGCTCTAGACGGAAGTTCTAATATAGTGACATCTTCAACTAAGGGGGCCCCGTAATCACATGAACCGGAGAGGGTTGACTTGTGAGCACGGTGCGAGAACGGGGGGCATGCGGGACCGCGACGATCTCTCTGATCGAGGGTGAGCGTGCTCTGCACGCTGACGGGGATCTGAACGCCGCACGTCACCACTTTGACGCCGCCTATCACGAGGCGGAGCGCGACGGCGACACCGTGGCGCTGGCCAGGGCGGCACTCGGTCTGGGTGGCATCTGGGTGCACGAGCACCGCACCGCCGCCGAGGCGCAGACGATCCGCATCCGGCAGCGCCATGCCCTGACCCTGATCGACCCGCGCTCGCCGCTGGCGTTACGGCTGCGCGCCCGCCTCTGCGGCGAGGAGGACTACCGCTCCGGCCGCCACGCCGGGATCCTGGCCATGCTCACCCAGGCCAGGCACTCGGGCGACCCGGTGGCGCTGGCCGAGACGCTCAGCCTCGCCCACCACTGCGTCCTCGGCCCCGAGCACGGCGTGCTGCGCCACGAACTGGCCGAGGACCTGATCGGCCAGGCCAGCAGGACGGGCCGCCGCGGCGACCTGATGATGGGGCTGATGTGGCGGACCGTCGACCTGTTCCTCGCCGGTCACCCGCACGCCGGACGCTCGCTCGACGAGTTGCGCGCGCTCCTGGACGAGACCGACCACCTGGCCGTGGGCTTCATCGTCAGCGCGATCGACGTGATGCTCGCCATCAGGGCCGGCCGCTTCGCCCAGGCCGAGCAGCTCGCCGCGGAGAGCGGGGAACGCGGCGCGCGGGCCGGCGACATCGACGCGGCGGGCTGGCCCAGCGGCCAGGTGACGATCGTCCGCTGGTACCAGGGGCGGCTGCCCGAGCTGCTGCCGGTCCTCACCGAACTGGTGAACTCCTCCGTGCTCGGCGTCCTCGACTACTCCTACCTCGCCGCCACCGCGACGGCCGCCGTGGGAGCCGGGGAAACCCGCCTGGCCGCCAACATGCTGGCGCGCCTGCGCGGTCAGGACCTCGCCTGCCTGCCCAGCTCCAGCGTGTGGCTGACCACCCTGTACGGCGTGGCCGAGGCGGCCCACCTGCTGGGCGAGGCCGACCTGTCCACCCAGACCTACGAGCTGCTGCGGCCCTACGCCCATCTGCCGGCGATCACCAGCCTGGGCGTGGCCTGCCTCGGCTCGGTGCACCACCCGCTGGGCGTGGCCAGCCTGACCACCGGTGACATCGCCCGCGCGGTGATCCACTTCGGCGAGGCGGTCCGCGCGAACCTGGCGCTCGGGCACTGGCCGGCCGTGGCGCTGTCGCGCTGGCGGCTCGGCCAGGCGCTCGCCCTGCGTGGCGAACCCGCCGAGCGGGAGCTGGAACTGGCCGCGCAGGAGGCGGCCGAGATGGGGATGGTGCTGCCCGCCTCGCCTTCCGGTACGGCCCGCCGTACCGGAAAGGTGGTGTGCAGGAGGCGCGGGGCGCAGTGGCAGTTCGAGTTCGGCGCCCGCTGCGCGCACGTGGACCACAGCGTGGGCATGGGCCATCTGGCGACGTTGCTGGCCAACCCCGGGCGTGAGGTCCGGGCCGGCGACCTGGTCACCGGGCCGGCCGCGACCGAGGCGGTCTCCACCCAGCCGCTGCTGGACGAGGAGGCCAAGCGCGCTTACCAGCAGCGGCTCGGCCAGTTGCAGGACGACATCGACGAACTGGAGTCCATGAACGATCTGGAACGCGCCACGGCGCTGCGCGCCGAGCACGACTGGCTGGTCACGGAGCTGGCCGCGGCGGCGGGGCTGGGCGGGCGGACGCGGTCGTTCGCCGGCACCGACGAGCGGGCCAGGATCTCGGTGGGCAAGGCGATCCGGCGGGCGATCGGCCGGATCGCGGAGGCGGACCCGGTCATCGGGGCCGAACTGCGCGCCACCGTCCAGACCGGGCAGCGCTGCGTCTACCAGCCCCGCTGACTCAGGTGGTGCAGGTGAGCTTGGGCTCGGGCTGGTAGACGGTGGTGAACTTCTGCCTGCGCAACTCCTTGCCGTCCCGCTTGAAGATCCGCCAGACGTCGATGGTGAAGCCCTCCACGCCGCTCATCGGCTGGCACTTGGGGCCGGACTCCTTGAGCGTGGGGAAGCTCTTGACGTTGTAGCGGGCCGAGCTCTGCGACTCGACCTCGTAGCGCTTGGTGCTCCAGAACTGCACGGTGATCGAGGTCGAGGTGTAGGAGGTCTTGATCAGCACGCCGTACTTGGAGTCGTTCTTCCAGCGGAAGTCGGGCTGCGGGTAGGAGACGGTCGACTCGCGGCCCGCCGGGTAGCGCGAGATGTAGTACATGTGCGGCATGTGCTGGACGTCCTGGAAGCCGCCGAAGAAGACCGCGTTGAACATCGTGGTGGCGAACTGGGAGACGCCGCCGCCCACGTCGTCCACGAAGCGGCCGTTGAGGATCATGGGCGCCTCGACGAAGCCGCGGGCCTTGTCGCGCTTGCCGACCAGGCCGTTGAGCGAGAACGTCTCGCCGGGCTTCACCACGTGGCCGTCCACGATGTCGGCGATCGTGTGGATGTTGGTGACGCGCGGCGCGCAGCACGGGTGGTTGGAGGTGTAGGAGGAGACCCGCTCCTTGACGCCCAGCTTGCCGGCCGCCTCGGTGGTCAGCCTGGCCGGCGTGACCTTGACCGGAGCCTTGGCGGTGCGCTCGCCGGCCGCCACCGCCTCGGCCACGGCCGTCCCGAGCTCCTTGTCGTCGATGCCCTTGCCGTCGCGCGCGGGCACGACCTTCGGCCGGCCGGACACGATCTTGAAGGTGGCGTCGCGGGGGAGGTGGCCCTCCTCGACGAGCCGCTTCTCCAGACCGGGAGCCACCGCCTTGGCGTCGAAAACCGGCTTCAGCGTGCCGCCGTCGCCGGTGAAGCTCAGGCCGGCGGCCAGCTCGGCGCGGGTGATCGCCGCCTCGCGGGCGCCGCTGGTCACGGTGAAGTCGGCCGCGACGGCAGTGCGCGCCGTGGTCGAGGCCACTTCACGCACCTCCTTCGCCGGTACGGCAGGCGGCAACGTCTTGGTGACCAGCTCCACCGGCCCGCCGTCGCCCAGGAAGGCCCCGCGTACGGCGCTCGCCGCCGCCGCCCGGTCCAGGGCCAGCCCCTTCTTCGGCATCGCCGTACGCGGCTCCAGCCCCTGGTAGGAGATGACGCCTTCCTTCGGCTTGCGGTCCACGGTCTTGGCCAGGGCGGTGATCCGCTCGGTGAGCGCCTGCTCGTCCACCTTGACGACCGGCTGGAGCTCGCGGCTGCCGAAGATCGAGCGCACGACCCCGACCGGGGTGGAGGCGCCGTCCATCGCCGCTGCCACCGTGGCCGCGACGTCCACGGACAGGCCCAGCTCGACCGGCTCCAGCCGGGTCTTCTTGCCCGCCGCCGTCACCTCGATCGCCCGGGTGGCGCGCGGGCGCAGCTCGCGTTCCAGCCGCGAGCGCGCCTCCTCGGGTGACAGCCCGCCGATGTCCACGCCCGCGACCTTGGTGTCCGGAGGCACCTCTCCGGCCAGCATGATCGCCGGTACGGCGTAGGCCAGCACGGCCACGCCGAGCACGGCGGCCAGGATCACGAGGGTTTTCGGCATTTTGGGCATTCAGGTCTCTCCGGGCATCAGGTATTCGCCGGTCTGAAGAGTACGTTGAACATGCCACCACCGTCGCCCGAGTCGTGCACGATCCCGTCCTCGGTGACCGCCAGCAGGCGATTCTCGCCGATCGCGGCGAAGGCTACCGCGGGGCCCGGCAGGGCGCCCGCCGGACGCCACGAACGCCCGCCGTCGTCGCTGGAGTGGATCCGGCCGCCGGTGTCGACGCCGGTCAGCTCCTTGGCCGCCGCCACGTGGGTGAGCGGGGGCGCCTTCTCGACCGGCTCGAAGTCCATGCCGCGGTTGGCGCTGACCTTGAGGCCGTCCGGGGTGGTCGCGTACAGGCGCTCGCCCGCGAAGGCCAGGTCGTTCACCTGCTCCGCGGCGCCCTGCGTCCAGGTCGTGCCGCCGTCGCCGCTGGCGCGTACCCGGCCGGTGACGCTGTCGAAGGCGTAGAGGTCGGCGCCGGCGGGCTCCAGCGCGTGGAAGTCGGCGCCGCCCTCCTCCGAGACGGTGGTCCAGGTGGCGCCCGCGTCGGTCGTGCGGATCAGGCCCAGGTTCGGCGGGGCTTCGGGGGTGTCCTCGCCGGGGTGGCCGCTGGCCAGGAACGTCTTCGGGCCCGTCACGGTGAAGCCCATGTGGTCCCGGACCCGCCCGGCCACGCGCTGGGCGCTGCTTTCGCCGGTGACCTTGAACAGCCCGTAGTGGGCGGCCAGGTAGACCGCGCCGTCGGCCGGGTCCACGCCGACGCCGTGGACGTGGCCGATGCCGGGGTCCGGCCGTTCCTGGGCGCAGGCGGTGGCGGTCAGGACCAGGAGGAGGCAAGCGAGGGTTCTGGGCATGGCCAGATACTACTATTGGTCGTCGTAGATGGGCTGTCCGGCCGTGATGCGGCGCTTGAGCTTGATCAGGTCCTTGGGGGAGTTGACGGCCACCGCGCCGACCAGGACGTCCTCGCGGGTGAAGGCCACCGCGAACCGGTCCTCCTCCGGCGCGCCCGCCACGACCGTCGCGGTGTCGGCCAGGTGCGGCAGGCCGGCGGTCTGGATGCGGCTGCCGTGCACGCTGGTCGCGAAGTTCGGCACTCCGTCGAACGCCCGGGACTCCTCGGGGCCGGCCAGCAGGTTGCGGGCCGCGGCGGCGCCCTGGTCGTTGGCGTTGGACCAGTGCTCGACTCTGACCGTGGCGCCGCCGTACAGGCTGTGGGGCCAGCGCGCCACGTCACCCGCCGCCACGATCCGCGCGGACCCGCGCGCGAACAGCGTCTCCTCCACCAGCACCCCGTCGTCGACGGGCAGCCCGCTGCCGTCGAGCCACTCGGTGTTCGGGACCACGCCCAGGCCCGCCACCACCAGGCCGGCCGGGATCGCCCGCCCGTCGGCCAGCCGCACCCGCCCCTCCTCGACCGCCTGCACCCGCACGCCCGAGACCAGCTCGACCCCGCCGCGCTCGTGCAGCCCGGCCAGCCACGCCGACGCCACCTCGCCCAGGCCCGCGAGCATCGGGCGGCGGCCCGAGTCGATCAGCGTGACCTTGAGCCCCAGCTCGCGGGCGGTGGAGGCGACCTCCCCGCCGATGAACCCGGCGCCGACCACCACCACGTGCTCGTGCCCGCGCTCCAGCTCGGCGCGCAGGGCCAGCGCGTCCTCCAGGGTCCGCAGCATGCGCGCCGCCGCCATCGGGCGCGGGCGGGCGCCGGTCGCGATGACCAGGCCGTCGTAGCCGAGCTCGGCGCCGTCGTCGAGGGTGAGCGTTCTGGTCGCGGGATTCAGGTGTACGGCGGTGCGTCCGCGCGACCACGAGTCGTCCAGCTCGCCCGCGCCGGGCAGGAGGATGTCGTCGTCGCCGCGCAGGAGGCCCTTGGACAGCGGCGGCCGGTTGTAGGGCAGGTGCGTCTCGGCGCCGACCAGGGTGATCTCGCCGTCGAAGCCTTCCTGGCGCAGCGTCTGCACGGCGCGCAGGCCGGCCAGCGAGGCGCCCACCACGATGATCTTGTTGAGGGTTCGCATGAGCCAGGACTATACCCCCTATGGGTATGTAGGCAGGACTTGCGCTCCCGGCTGTTGGATGCGTATGTTGCTCACCATACCCGTTGGGGGTATCTATGGAGAAGGAGTTGGGACGACATGAGCACGACGACGTTCGCGGTGACCGGGATGACCTGCAACGGCTGCGCCAACAAGGTGAAGGGCGAGATCGGCAAGGTTGACGGCGTGTCCCAGGTGGACGTGGAGCTTGCCACCGGGCGGGTGACCGTGACCGCCGACGGTGTGGCCGACGCGCGGATCATCGACGTGGTGGAAGAGGTGGGCTACGAGGCCGTCGTGGTCTGAACGGTGTGGGGGATGGGGCCGGGCGCCGGCGCGTCCGGCCCTTGCTACTATTTCTAGTAGTTGTCATGGGGGTGAGCATGCTGCTTCGGCTCGGGCGGTCGCTGCTGCTCATCCTGCTCGTGGTCGGGGTGTGCGGGATGCACACGCTCGGCCACCTCACCCATGACAAGGGGCATGCCGCCGTGGCCCAGGCGCCCGTGGCCCTGGGCGAAGTGGGCGGGCTGCCGGGGGTGGATCCCGGGGTGGTGTGCCTGGCCGTCCTGACGTCGATGGTGTTCCTGCTGCTCGCCGTCGTGTGGGCCGGGATGCTGCCGTGGCCGCTGCGGGCCGTCCGCCGTACGTGGCGGGTGCGCGAGGTGGCGCGGGCGCCGCCTCGGCTCACTGAGCTCTCCGTGATGCGCATATAGGCCGACCTGGTGTTCATCAGGCCTTATCTCATCTTTGACGGGAGTTCAGTTCACCATGTTCATCAGCATGTCTCGCCGGATCTCGCTGGCCGTCGCCTCCGGAGCGGGGGCGCTCGTCCTGCTCACCGCCTGTGGGGGGAGCGAGCCGCCGGCCGCCGCGCCCACACCGGCCGCCGCCACCTCCGCCACGTTCAACGACGCGGACGTCATGTTCGCGCAGATGATGATCCCGCACCACCGGCAGGCGGTCGAGATGGCCGACCTCGCCGTCGGCCGCGCCGCCGACCAGGAGATCAAGGACCTGGCCGCGAAGATCAAGGCGGCGCAGGACCCGGAGATCCAGACCATGCAGGGATGGCTCCAGGAGTGGGGCAAGCCGCTGCCCACCGGCGGCATGGACCACGCCATGCCCGGGATCATGTCGGAGGACGACATGAAGAAGCTCGCCGCGGCCAAGGGGGCGGCGTTCGACCGGATGTTCGCCGAGCTCATGATCGCCCACCACAACGGCGCGATCGAGATGGCCAGGACCGAGCAGCAGCAGGGCGCGGACCCTGAGGCCAAGGAACTGGCCAAGGCCATCGAGACGGCGCAGCAGACCGAGGTTGCCCAGATGCGCGCGCTCCTCGAACGCCTCTGACCGCGGGGGTTTCCCGGAGGTATCTCCGGGAAACCCTCAGGTCCGCTCGTAGACCGCGACGTTGAAGAAGCGGCCGTCGTGCTCGCCGTCCTCGTTCGACACGCTCGTCAGCCGGGGGTGGCCGTCGAAGTGGGTGTGCAGGAGGCGGGCCTGCGGGCGGGAGTGGGTGAGGACGAGGTGGCCGCCCGGCTCCAGCAGCCCGGCGAGCCGGTCGGCCACCGCCGGGGTGTTGCCCAGGTAGTAGAGGAGCTCGCCCACGAAGATCAGGTCGTACGGCCCGCGGGCGTCCTCCGTCAGGATGTCCAGGCGCACGAACGTGGCCGACGACCCGGTGCGCGCCGCCTGCTCGCGGGCCCGGCGCAGGGCGCGGTGGGAGATGTCGGCCCCGACCGTCTCGGCCTCCGGGTGCGCGGCGGAGGCGAGCATCGTGAAGCAGCCCTCGCTGCACCCCACGTCGAGGACCCGGGTGTAGTCACGCTTGGGCACCTGGTCCAGCGTCGCCTTGTACTTCTCCCGCTCGTACGCGTCCACCGTGACGCTCCACGGATCGGCGCGGATGTGCCAGAGATCGAAATACCCGCGCAGCAGCCGCCGCTGAACCCTCGGCCCCGCCAGCGACATGGCTCCGAACAAGAGCTGATGAATCCGGTTGGGGCGCTCGTCCTCGGCCATGATCCTCCACATCTCCCAACGACGTTCCGCCCAACCTACGTCGTGACCGGCGCGAATGATCGGGAACGCGGCGGGAAACTCATGGCATGCGCGGGCTGATCCGCCCCTGGTCAACCAGCGCCAGATACACCGCGAACGCGCCGACGGCCCACGTCTCCGCGTGGGCGCTGGACAGGATGATCTCCTCGCCGTCCCTGGACACGATCTCGTATCGCCCGAACGGCAGGCGCCGCCAGGCGATCAGCACGTTCTCGTACACGAGCACGTCCAGCATCGCTGCCAGGTTCTCGCGGTTGGGGGCGGGCACGGGGCAGGACTCCTCGCTCCCTCGCCGTCCCCTCCATTCTGCGTCCTCGCAGCGGGTTTAACTACTGGGCCGCCGGTCGGGTGGCGGACTCGGAGCGCTCGTGTTCGCGGTCGGCACGTTCCCGCTTGAGTACGGCACGCACCCCGAGCAGGAAGGCCGTGGCCACAACCGCGGGCGGGACGAGGGCGGCGACGACTTCATACATGCGAGCCAGTTTACGGCCCGGAACCTCCGGTCCCGCTGGCGGTGTACAAGCAGCGGAGGTGTAGTCATGAGAAGACTCCTGTTCGTGCTCTCCGCCACGCTGGTCCTGGCGGCGGGCTGGCTCGCGACCCCCGCGAACGCGGGCGGCTGGGCGATGACGTACCTGGACCCGCTGCCGGCACAGTTCCAGCCCGGCACGAGCTACACGGTCGGCTTCTGGGTGCTGCAGCACGGCACGCACCCGTTCGACGGCGACCTGGGCAAAACGGGCCTGCGGCTGACCGCCGCCGACGGCAAGGTCATGACGTTCGACGGTACGGCGCAGCCCGAAGCCGGCCACTACGTGACCTCGATCGCCGTCCCCAAGGGCACGTGGAAGGTGGAGGGCATCCAAGGACTGTTCAAGGAACACGACGTCGGCACGCTCACCGTGCCCGGTGGGCTGAAGATCAACCCGGCGCCCGAGGACCTGCGCGGGGACGGCAAGGACTACTGGGGCGCGATCCGCCCGCCCGGCTTCCCGGCAGGCGGCTCCGCCGACCGGGTAGTGGCCGCCCCCGCCGCAGCGTCGGCTCTCGCGCCCGCCCCGGTCTCGGCGCCTGCGCCCGCTCCTACGGGTGAGACCGCGGGCTTCCCGCCGTACGCGCTGCTGCTGGCGGGGGTGGGTGGCGCTGTGGTCGCCCTGGCAGGGGTACGGCTGGCCCGCAGGCGCCCCATGGACGAGACCCCGGCGGACGACAAGGACACGATCACCGTGTCCGGCTGAAGGACACGCCGGCCGGTGGCCCTCGCCGTACGCGGCGGGGGCCACACGCGTGATGGTTGGCGCCTGCCGATCGGGGAACTACGGATCTTAGTAGCTTGGTGAGGGGGTGGCCGGCGTGCTCGTCGTGCTGATCCTGCTCGCGGTCGGCATCGCGGGCGTCTACTGCGTCTCGCTGGTCGTCGCGCCCCGGGGTGCGCTGCGGGCGGGGCCGTACCTGTCGGGAGCGCGGCCGGCCGAGCACGCCCTGTCGCGCTACCACGTCCGCTGGTACGCCGTGACGCTCATCTTCCTCGCCTTCGACATGGAGATGGTGTTCATGTACCCGTGGGCGCTGGTCGTGGCCGAAGTGGGGACGGTCGCGGTGGTGGAGATGTTCCTCTTCCTCGGGTTGCTGATGGTCGGGGTGGTCTACGCCTGGTGTGAAGGGGCGCTGCGGTGGGTCTGAGGGGGTGGCTGCTGCGCCACGCCGCCTCCCGGCCGCCGGTCCTGGTGGTCGCCGGGCCGTACGGCACGCGTCTGCGTCTGCTGGTCGAGGCCTGCGGATGGCCCCAGGCCCGCTCACCGGCGGCGGCCGCCGTCCTGGTGAGCTGCGGACCACTGGGAGACCGATTGGCCTCCGCGGCCGACAACGTGTGGAACGACATGCCGGGGCCGCGGGCCCGCGTGTCCCTGCCCGCGGACGCGACGGCCGCGCAGGTACGGGCCGCCTTGGAGCAGGCCCGCGAGTCCCTGGCCGACGAGACCGCCCAGCTACGGGACGCGGCAGAACACCTCACCACAGCCTGGCACCCAGGTGAGGCGGCCGACCCCACGATGTCGTGCGCCACCCCCTCAGAACCGCCCGCCGACGAGCACGAGCCTTCGGACGAGCACCTCGGCGGGCACGGGTCCTCGGGTGGGCACGCGGCGTCGCATGAGCACCCGGGTGGGCACGGGTCCTCGGGTGGGCGCGCGGCGTCGCATGAGCACTCGGGCGGGCATGGGGCGTCGCATGAGCACTCGGGCGGGCATGGGGCGTCGCATGAGCACTCGGGCGGGGGCGGGGCTTCGGGTGGACATGAGGGGCATATGGGGGTTGTGGGTGGGGTGGCGATGGCTGGGCGTGGGCCGGATCGGGACGGGCTCATGCTTGACCAGCTGCACGTGCCTCTCGGGCCGGTGATGGCGGACTGGCCGGATGGGCTCGTCGTCGAGACGGTCATGCAGGGTGACGTCATCCAGCGGGCTGTGGTGGTGACGGGGCACCCCGAGGCCGGGCGGAGCTTCTGGGACGAGCCGTGGCTGGCCGCCGCCGAGGGCGAGCCGGTCACCCGGGGCGCCGCGGAACGCCGCCGGGCGGCGGCACACCTCGACAGCCTCGGCCGCCTCCTCGCCGTGGCCGGCTGGCCCGACGCCGCCCGCACCGCCCGCCACTTGCGCGACCGCCTCCTGCAAAGTGACCGCCTCCTGCAAGGCGACCGCCTCCTGCAAGGCGACCGCCTCCTACAAGGCGAGGACCGCCTCGTGCGGGGCGATGAGGACGTGGTCGCCGACTATGCGCGGTTCGCCCGGCGGGTGCGGAGGTCGCGGGTGCTCGCCTGGATGCTGCGTGGGCTCGGCCAGGTCGACAGGGACCACGCCTTCCTGGCCGGAGACGTGCTCGACCGGGTCCACCGCCGGCTGGAGGCGGCCGGTGACGCGATCGGGCGGCTCCAAGACCACGCACCGCTGACCGTCGACCTGGGAGCGGGGGGAGAGGACCGCGGACCGTGGGGAGACGGCCGGGACAAGTGGAGCCGGGTTGCTGTCGATCTTCTGCCTGGGCTTCTGGAGGGTGCCGAGCTGGCTGAGGCGCGGCTGATCGTGGCCAGTCTTGACCCGGATCTGGCCCAGCTCTCACCCGAGGCCGCACATGGGTGAGGTGGCCGGGCTGATGGGTGGGCTGGGGGTGCTGGTGGCCGCCGTCGCGCTCAGTGAGAGGAACTGGGCGGGGGTGGCGCGGGGGCTGGTCGTGCAGCGGCGGCGCACGCTTCTGCCCGATCTGCTGCTCATCCGGCTCGGGGTCGTGACGCTGCCCGTTGTCGCGGTGCTGGCAGCGCTGGTGCTGCCCGTGGGGGAGCGGGCGGTACTGGATCTGGGCGTGGGGATCGTGTGGTTCAACGCGATGGAGGTCGGCGCCTGGGCGGCGGTGTGGCTGGCCGGGTGGGGGGCGAACTCGGTCTTTCCGCTGGTCGGCGGGTATCGGTTCGTGGCCCAGGGGCTGGCCTACGAGCTGCCGCACATGTTCGCGCTGATCACGGTGGCGCTGGGGGCGGGTTCGCTGCGGTTCGGGGAGGTGGTGGCGGCTCAGCGGGGGCTCTGGTTCGTGGTGTGGATGCCGGTGGCGTTCCTCGTGTACGTGATCTCGGCTCTGGCCATGGCGTTCTGGGGGCCGATGGGGGAGCCGGGCGGGGCGGGTATCGCCGGTGGGGTGACGGCCGAGCTGTCCGGGCCTGATCGGCTGGTGTTTCTCGCGGGGCGGTACGCGCTGCTGGTGGTGGCGGCCGCGGCGGCGGTGCCGCTGTTCCTGGGCGGTGGGGCCGGGCCCTGGCTGCCCGCGTGGGCGTGGACGGCGGTGAAGACCGTCGCCGTGCTGGCCCTGTTCGCGGGGATCGGGCGGCGGGTGCCGGCCGTACGGATGGACAGGTTCATGACGTTCGCCTGGATGGTGCTCATCCCGCTGTCCCTGCTGCAACTGCTGGTCGTCGGGATCGTGGTGATGTGATGGCGTTCTGGATCCTGGCGGTGCTCGCGGTGGCGAGCGGGATCGCGGTGTTCGTGGTGGATTCGATGGCGCGGGCCACGTTCGCGCTGCTGGCCTCGCTGATCGCGGTGGGTGCGACGTTCCTGCTGATCGACCTGCACTATCTCGGTGCGCTGATCATCCTGATGATGATCATGGAGATGCTGGTGATGGCGGTCTTCATGATCATGTTCATGATGAACCCGGCGGGGCTCATGCCGATGTCGATGCTGCACAACAAGACGGGCGCGGCGGTCATCTCGGCGGCGGTGTTCGCGCTGCTGGTGGCCGGGATCTTCCTGACCGACTGGCCGGACCGCAAGGGCGCGCCGCCGCCCGACCCCACCGAGGCGCTCGGCATGTCGATCATGGGGCCGAAGATGCTGGTCATGATGGTCATCGGGGTCGCGATCCTGGCCACGATGATCTCCACGGTGGTGCTGGCGACGCGGCGGGGCCGTTATGACGCTTGAGGGCTTCCTGCTGCTGGCCGCCGCGCTGTTCGCGATCGGCCTGTACGGCGCGCTGTCCCAGCAGTCGATCGTCATGCTCATGATGGGCCTGGAACTCATGATCAACGGCCTCATCGTGGCCGGCGGCGCCTTCTGGTACTTCGTGGCACCCCAGACGGCCGACGGCCAGGTCCTCGTGCTCGTCGCGGTCACCGTGATGGCCCTGGAGATGGCGATGGGCTTCGCCGTGACCACCGCCATCTTCCGCGCCCGCGACGTGGACACCACCGACGGCGCGGAGGACCTCAAGGGATGATCTGGATCCTGCCCACCGCCGTCGGCGCCCTGCTCCTCCTGGTACGGCGGGCCCCGCGCGCCACAGCCGTATCCACCGCGGCGGCCACCCTCGCGCTGGCCGTCTGGGCCGCCGTGACCAGGCCCGCGACGAGCTTCCCGCTGATCTTCACCTCCGGCTTCTCGGTCGACGGCCTGGCGGCCGTGATGGTGGTGACCGTGGCGGCGGTGGCGCTGGCGGTGCTGGTGTTCGCCACCGGCGAGCTGCGGGAGGCCCGCTTCTACGGCCTCATGCTGATCTTCGTCGGCGCGATGCTCGCGACCGTCACCGCGACCGAGCTGACCGTGCTGCTGATGGGGTGGGAAGTGATGGGCGCGATGTCGTACGCGCTCATCGGCTACTGGTGGCGCGACGGCGACCGGGTGACCTCGGCGGGGGTCGCGTTCGTGACCACGCGCGCGGGCGACCTCGGGCTATACGTGGCCGCGGGAGCCGCCTTCGCCGCCTTCACCACGGGCGGGACGTCCGGGCAGGTGCTCGGGCTGGCCGCACTGCCCGAGCTGCCGCAGCCGTGGCGGGACCTGGTGGCGGGCGGGATCGTGCTGGCAGCGCTCGGCAAGTCGGCTCAGCTGCCGTTCTCGTTCTGGTTGTCGCGGGCCATGGCCGGTCCGAGTCCGGTCTCGGCGTTGCTTCACTCGGCGACGATGGTGGCCGCGGGGGCGTACCTGCTGCTGAGGGTGGAGCCCCTGCTCGCCGCGACGGGATGGGCCGGACCGCTGGTGGCGTGGGTGGGCGGGCTGACGGCGCTGCTGCTCGGCGGGGTGGCGCTGGCCCAGCGTGATCTCAAGCAGCTCCTGGCCGCCTCGACGTGCGCGCAGCTCGGGTTCATGGTGATGGGGTCGGTGGCCGGGGGCGCGGCTCATCTGGTGGCGCACGCGGCGGTGAAGAGCCTGCTGTTCCTGGGCGCGGGCGCGTGGCTGACCGCGCTCGGCACCAAGGACCTGTCCGAGCTGCGCGGGGCGGGCCGCCGCTACCCGGTGGTGGGGGTGAGCTTCGCCGTGGGCGCGCTGGCGCTGGCCGGGCTGCCGCCGCTGTCGTTGTGGGTGACCAAGGACAGCGTGCTGGCGGCCGTCCACGACCCCTGGCTGCACGCGGTCGGGCTGGCCGCCGGGGCGCTGTCGGCGGCCTACGCGGGCCGGGCGCTGGTCGCGGTCTGGCGGGGTTCCCGTTCGGACGGGCGGCCAGCGGAGACGCTCTCCTGGGCGCCGCTGCCGGTCCTTGCCGCGGGCGCGGCGGTGCTGGGCGTCGTCGGGCTGCCCGCGGTCTGGGCCTGGTGGTCAGGGCTGGTGGGCGATCCTGGCGCCGCGCGGGTGGACGCGGGCTCGCTGGCGCTGTCGGGGGCGCTGGCCGCCGCCGCCGTGCTCACCGCGCTGGTACGCCTGCCCGAGCCACGCGTGCTGACGGGCTGGCTGGGACTGGAGGCGGCGGCGCGGGCCGTGCTTTGGCGGCCGCTGCTCGCGCTGGCCAGAGGGGCGGCGTGGTTCGACGACCGGGTGCTCGACGGCGCGGTCGAGGCGGTGCCGAGGCTGGGGATGGCGGCGGCCAGGCTGGCGCGCACGCCGTTCGAGATGGGCGTGGACGGCGTGGTGCGGGCGGTCGGCGGCGCGGCCATGGGGCTGGGACGGCTGGCCAGGCGCCCGCAGACCGGCCAGGTGCACACCTATCTCGCCCAGGCGGCCGTCGGGCTGATCATCCTGGCCGTGGCGATCGTGTTGGTGAGGTGAGCGGTGCTCGACCTGGTGATCTTCCTGCCCCTGCTGGCGGCGGCCCTGCTGGCGGTGCCCGGGGTCAGTGCCCGCTGGGTGTGGCTGGGCGCCACCGCCGTGGACCTGGCGCTGGTCGTGGCCATGTGGCTGGGCTACGACGGCGGCATCGGCTACGAGACCCGGCTGCGCTGGATCCCGTCGGTCGGCGCGGGCTACCACGTCGGCGTGGACGGGCTGTCGCTGCCGCTGATCGCGATGACGGCGGTGCTGTTCCTGCTGTGCGCCGTCTACTCGTGGCGCGAGACGCGGCGGCCGAGGTCGTACGCGGCGCTGTTCCTGTTCCTGCAGACCGTCTCCATCGGCCTGTTCGCCGCGCTCGACCTGCTGGTCTTCTTCGTCTTCTTCGACCTGTCGATCGTCGGCATGTACTTCGTGATCGCCGGCTGGGGGCACGGCGACCGGGCCAGATCGGCGCTGAAGTTCTTCCTGTACACCTTTCTCGGCTCGCTGGCGCTGCTGCTCGGCTTCATCGGCCTCTACCTGGGCGGCGGCACGTTCGACATGGTCGAGCTGATCGCCGAGCCGCCCGTGGTCCCCGCGGTGGTGCTGCTGGCGATCGGGGTGGGGCTGGCGGTCAAGACGCCGACGGTGCCGTTCCACACGTGGCTGCCGCCCGCGCACACCGACGCCCCCGCCGCGGGCTCGGCGATCCTCGCCGGCGTGCTGCTCAAGATGGGCACGTACGGCTTCGCCAGGATCGCGATGCCGATGCTGCCGGAGGCGTGGCGCGCGTACGCCTGGGTGATCATCGCGGTGGGCGTGGCCAGCGTGCTCTACGGCGCGCTGGTCGCCCTCGCCCAGGACGACCTCAAGCGCCTGATCGCCTACACCTCGGTCAACCACATGGGCTACATCGTGCTGGCGCTCGGCGCGGCCGGGCTGGCCCCGGGCGCCGGGCGGGCCAGAGAGCTCGCGGTCAGCGGCGCGGTCACCCAGATGGTCAGCCACGGGCTGATCACCGGAGCGCTGTTCCTGCTGACCGGCGTGCTCTGGGATCGGGCCAGAAGCTATGACATCGGCAGATACGGGGGGATCGCCGGGACCGCCCCGGTGTTCACCGCGATGGTGGCGGTCGCCGCCTTCGCCTCGCTCGGCCTGCCCGGCCTGTCGGGCTTCATCGCGGAGTTCCAGATCTTCACCGGCGTGATCGGGGCGGGCGCGGTCGTGGCCGGGGTGCTCGCCATCCTCGGCATCCTGATCACCGCCGCGCTGCTGCTGCGCGTCTTCCACCGCGCCTTCCTCGGCGCGCCGGGCGAGCTGCAGGTCTCCGACGTACGGCCGCGCGAGCTGATGGCCGTCGCGCCGCTCCTGGTGTTGTCCCTGGTCATCGGCCTGGCTCCGCGCTGGCTGCTGGACCTGGTCGAACCGTTCTCCGCCGCGCTGGTGAGCCTGGTGAGCCGATGACCGGCATGGCGGAGAACCCGCTCGACCTGCTCCCCGAGCTGCTCATCCTGGCCGGGGCGGTGCTCGGCCTGCTGACCGGCCTGTTCGTGCCGCGCGAACGGCAGGGCGTCGTGGCCTGGATCTGCGCCGCGGCCCTGGCCGGCTCGCTGGCCGCGACGCTGGCCGTCATCGGCCGCCCTGATGTGATGGCGTTCGAGTCGTTCGCCGTCGACCTGCCCACGAACGTCGCCCGCCTCACCGTCGCCGCCACCACCCTGCTCGTGCTCCCCCTGGCCAGGTCGTGGGCCCCCGGCGACCGGCGGGAGAGCGAGGTGTACACGCTGGTCATGCTGGCCGCGCTCGGCGCGCTGGTGCTGGCGGGGGCCGACGATCTGCTGGTGCTCGTGGCGGCGTACCTGCTGGCGAGCATTCCCGCCTACGCGCTCACCGGCTTCGCCAAGGACGCCGCCGGCACCGAGGCCGCGCTGAAGTACTACCTGCTCGGCGCCTTCCTCGGCGTGCTCATGCTGGCCGGCGTCACCCTCGTCTACGGTACGGCCGGCGTCACCGCCTACCCCGATCTGGACCGCGCCGCCCCCGGCGTGGCCGTGGTGCTGCTGCTGGCCGGGCTGCTGGTCAAGGCGGGCGGCGTACCTGGCCATTTCTGGGTGCCGGACGCGGCCGAGGGCGCCTCCAGGCCGGTGGCGGCGTTCCTGACCACGGTGCCCAAGGCGGGCGCGTTCGTGGCGTTGTACCGGCTGGCCCAGGACGTCTTCGACCAGCCCATGCTGCCGGCGGTCCTGGCGGCGGTGACGATGACGCTGGGCAACCTGGCCGCCTTCGCGCAGGACAACGTGCGCCGCCTGCTGGCGTACTCGACCGTGAGCCAGGCCGGGTACCTGCTGGTGCCGGTGGCGATGGCGGGCCGCGGCGACCTGGCGGAGCCGGCGCTGCTGTTCTACGTGGCCGCCTACGCGGTGACGAACCTGGGCGCGTTCGCGGTCGTCGCGGCGGCCGGGACCGACCGGCTGTCCGGGTACGCCGGACTGGCGAGGAGGTCACCCCTGCTGGCGTTCTCGCTGGTGGTCTGCCTGCTGGGGCTGGTGGGCACGCCGCCGACGGCGGTGTTCGTCGGCAAGGTGCTGGTGTTCGCGGCGGCCTGGCAGGGCGGCTACGCCTGGCTGGCGGTGGTGGCGGCGGTCAACACGGTGGCGAGCCTGTTCTACTACCTGCGCTGGATCCGGCCGCTTTACGCGGAGGGGGAGGGTGAGCCGGTGGGCAACGGGTGGGTGGCCTGCGTCTGCGCCGCGGTCTCGCTGGTGCTGGGAATAGCCAGTGGAGCCGTCTTGCTTATACCCTCAGGGGGTATCAACTGAGGAGGAAGCATGCGACGCCTGAACGCTCTGGAGCCCGAGCAGGCCCCGGCCAGGTCCCGTGACCTGCTGAACGAGATCATCGAACGGCGCGGCTCGGCGGGCGAGATGGTCGCCACCATGGCCCACTCCCCGGCGCTGCTGGAGGGCTATCTCGCCTTTTCGCGGGCCATGAAACGGGTGAAGATCCCCCGGCCGCTGTCGGAGAAGATCTCGCTGGCCGTACAGGAGTGGATCGGTTGCGCGATGTGCAAGCAGGCGCACGAGCGGGCGGCGCTCGCGGCCGGGCTGAGCGAGAGCGACGTGGCACTCGCCCGCCAGGGGACCTCGACCGACGCGCGCGAGGCGGCGCTCATCGGCGTGGCCGTGCGGGTGCTGGCCGAGCCGGGCTCGCTCACCGACGAGGACCTCGCCGAACTGCGCGCGCACGGCTGGAGTGACCGGATCATCGCCGAGGTCGTCGGCCTGGTCTCGCTGAACCTGCTGACCGGCGCGTTCAACCTGCTGACGGGGATCGAGCCGAAAGCAGAGACCGCAGCGACGTGACGAGCACGCCGCCCGCCTCCCCGCCGACGAGGCGGGCGGCCTCCACCTCCTGCGCCGCCGTGTGCAGCAGCGCGAAGAACGAGCTGACCTGCCACGACACCGGCACGTCCGTGCGGAAGTCGCCGCTTTCGCGACCGCGCTCGATGAGCCCCTCGACCCGCTTGAGCGGCTCGGCGTGCCGTTCGCGGATGCGCTCGGTGGGCAGCGTGCGGTCGGCGGCGATGAACAGGCGGCTGTGCCGGTTGAGTATCTCCCAGGACGAGCTCACCAGCCGGGCGAGCGCGTCGGGGGCGGGCAGCGTGGCCAGTTCCGGGTCGTCCAGCGCCTGGTCCGCCTCGGCGATCGCGCGGGTCAGCACCGCGGCCACCAGGTCCTCGCGTGATGGGAAATGCCCATAAAGCGTGACCCTGCCGACGCCCGCGGCCTTCGCCACCTCCGCCACGCTCGCACCGGGATCGCCGCTCAGCAGGCGTTGTCCGGCGGCGAGGATGGCTTCGATGTTGCGTTCGGCGTCGGCGCGGACCATGGCACGACCCTAACCTCTGGCCCGTCCCCGCCGGCAGCGCCGCCGGAAAACCGTCATCCAGCCCGCCAGGCCATCCCGTCCGGCCCGCACGGCGGGCGCCACCACAGAACAGCCCGGGAACGCCTGCGCACGCGGCAGCTCAACCACGACCAGGACCGGCTGGAGGCAGAGCGGCACCGCCACCGTGGCCATCGCGCCCACCTTCAGGACCCGCCCAGGTCCCAGGGGTCGCGGGTTCGGGGCTCGGGAAGGGGCGCGCGGGGGATGGAGGGTGTCGCAGACTGGGCAGGACGACAGCTCCATAAGCGGGAAACTCGCGCTATGTCGGGATTCCTGGCGACCTTGCCGTAATTTTCGCGAAATGTCTGTAGATCAGGTCAACGTGGCTGATCTTGACAACGTTGTCACGTCCGCCCTAGCGTCAACCCGGCCCCCACCAGTGGAGACGACTTGCGCACCCTGCACCAAGGCTGGACCCTGACCGGCTCAGACTTCTCCGGCGTCCCCGCCACGGTCCCCGGCTGCGTACACACCGATCTGCTGGCGGCGGGACTGATCGACGACCCCTACCTCGACCGCAACGAGGAACGGCTGACCTGGATCGGCCGCACCCCCTGGACCTACGAGACGACGTTCGACTGGACCGACACCGGTGAAGAACGCGTCGACCTGGTCTGCGCCGGGCTCGACACCGTGGCGACCGTGCTGGTCAACGGCATGCAGGCGGGCCGCACCGCCAACATGCACCGGACCTACCGCTTCGCCGTCGAGCACCTGCTGCGCGAGGGCGTCAACACGCTGGCCGTCCACTTCGACTCGCCCTACGCCTATGCCGAGGCCCGCCGCGCCGAGCTGGGGGAGCGGCCCGGCGCTTACGCGGAGCCGTACCCCTTCATCAGGAAGATGGCCTCCAACTTCGGCTGGGACTGGGGACCGACGCTGGTCACGGCGGGCATCTGGCGGGCGATCGGGCTGGAGGCCTGGTCGGGCGCGCGGCTGGCGGAGGTGCTGCCGACCGCGCGGGCCGACGGCGAGGTCGAGGTGCGCGTCCGGGTGGAGCACGCGCGTCCGGCCGCGTGCGAGGTGGTCGCTGAGGTGGCGGGCGTCGAGGCGCGGGTACGGCTGGCCGCCGGAGAGACCAGCGCGGTGCTGCGGATGCGGGTGGAGGATCCCGAGCTGTGGTGGCCCCGGGGGTATGGGGAGGCCCGGCTTTACGACCTGACGGTGCGGCTCGGCGACCAGGTGCGGACGGAGCGCATCGGGTTCCGAGACGTCCACGTCGACCGGGAGGCCTTCCGCCTGACGGTCAACGGCGCCCCCGTCTACGTCAAGGGCTTCAACTGGATCCCGGACGACTGCTTCCCGGCCCGGATCACCCCCGAGGACCTGGCCGAGCGCTTCACCCAGGCCACCGACGCCGGAGCCAACCTGCTGCGCGTCTGGGGCGGCGGCACGTACGAGTCGGACGCCTTCTACGACCTCGCCGACGAGCGCGGGGTGCTCATCTGGCAGGACTTCCCGTTCGCCTGCGCCGCCTACCCGGAGGAGGAGCCCCTCTGGAGCGAGGTCGAGGCCGAGGCGCGCGACAACGTGGCCCGTCTGATGCGCCATCCGTCGCTGGTCCTGTGGTGCGGCAACAACGAGAACATCGAGGGCTTCTGGCATTGGGGCTGGAAGAAGGAGCTCGCCGGGCGTACCTGGGGAGAGGGCTTCTACCAGGACCTGCTGCCGCGCGTCGTGAACGAGGTCGACCCGGCGCGCGCGTACTGGCCGGGCAGCCCCTACTCCGGCACGCCCGACCGCGACCCGAACGACCCCTCGCGTGGCACGATCCACATCTGGACCGTCTGGAACGCCCAGGACTACACCCACTACGCGAACTACACTCCGCGCTTCGTGGCCGAGTTCGGCTTCCAGGGCCCGCCCGCCTACGCCACCCTGCGAAGAGCCTCATCCGACCAGCCGCTCACGCCCGACTCCTCCCCGCAGAAGGCGATCGGCGGCCAGGACAAGCTCCTGCGCGGCCTGGGAGCGCACCTGCCGCGCCCGGAGACGTTCGACGACTGGCACTACTACACCCAGCTCAACCAGGCCCGCGCGATGGCCTTCGGCGTCGAGCGCTTCCGCGCGCTGATGCCGTACTGCATGGGCACGATCATCTGGCAGTTCAACGACTGCTGGCCGGTCACGTCGTGGTCCGCCGTCGACGGCGACGGCCGCAAGAAGCCGCTCTGGTACGGCATGCGCCGCGCCTACGCCCCCCGGATCCTCACCTTCCAGGGCGCC
Organism: Nonomuraea endophytica; assembly: GCF_014203235.1. Classification (GTDB taxonomy): domain Bacteria; phylum Actinomycetota; class Actinomycetes; order Streptosporangiales; family Streptosporangiaceae; genus Nonomuraea; species Nonomuraea endophytica. Next base: position 33,214 of record NZ_JACHIN010000024.1, read on the forward strand.
GAACTGGTGGCGGTCAACGACTCCGCCGAGCCGTGGGAGGGCGAACTGGCGATCACCAGGATGTCCGTCGCCGGCGAGACGCTGGCCAAGGAGTCGGTGACGATCAGGGTCGAGCCGAGGGCCGTGCTGGGCGTGGAACCGGCGATAGCCGACCTGGCCACGGGCGAACTGCTGGTGGCCGAACTCGACGGCACAAGAGCCCTGCGCCTGGCCGCCGAAGACCCGGAGATGGGCTACCCGGCCGCCGACTACACGACCGGCGTGGAGGTCGTGGACGGCGGCGTGAGGCTGCGGGTGACCGCCAGGACGATCCTGCGCGACCTGGCCGTCTTCCCCGACCGCCTGGCCCAGGACGCCGTCATCGACGACCAGCTGGTCACCCTGCTGCCCGGGGAAAGCGCCACCTTCCACATCACCACGACGCAGGCCCTGGACCACGAGGCGCTGACCAGCTACCCGGTCCTGCGCTGCGTGAACGAACGCCGCTGAGCCCTCGACCGGCCAAGAGCGGAGTTGTCACGGCGAGCACCCCGTGAGCCCTCACGACCATCGCTCGACAGACCCCGGCGGGGTACGGCGGGCCGGGCAACCGGGCTTGCCGTAACCCCGCAAGAGGGTTGGGGCGCGGAACGCGCCTTGCCCCAGGACGAACGCGAGAGAGGGCGGTTACGGGCGGGATTGGGGGCTGAGGGGGCCGGTGAGGTGGGGTTCGATGACGTCGGCGAGGATCTCGTCGATCGCCTTCAGCGCGTCCGCGCCGAGGTGGACGCCCGCTGCCGCAGCCGAGTCCGTGATCTGCTCCGGCCGGGAGGCGCCGACGATGGCGCTGGAGACGTTCGGGTTGGCCAGCGTCCAGGCGATCGACAGTTGCGCGAGCGGGAGGCCGTGGTCGGCGGCGAGGGGGCGGAGGTTCTGGACGCGGGTCAGGATCTCGTCCGTCAGCAGCCGGGTGACGTACTGGCCGCCCTCCGGGTCGGTGGCGCGGGTGCCGGAGGGGAGAGGGGCGCCGGGCAGGTACTTGCCGGTCAGCACTCCCATCGCCTCGGGCGAGTCCAACCCGGCCGTGTGGGTCAGGAACAACTGGGACGCCCAGCGGGCCAGGGCCGAGGCGATCAACAACGGCATCGCCACCAAGCCGATCTTCATGTGGTTCGGCGGCTGGTTCGGCGACCTGACCAAGGCCGTGGACGACTACGTGGGCGCCGCGCAGGCGGCCGACAAGCTGCCCATGCTGGTCGCGTACAACATCCCCTACCGTGACGCCTGCGCCACCCACTCCAACGGCGGCGCGGCCGACGCGGCCGCCTATCACGCGTGGATCACCACGTTCGCCCAGGCGATCGGCAGCCGCCACGCGGTCGTGATCCTGGAGCCCGACGCCGTCGCCGCCGCGCCGTGCGTGACGCAGGTGGGCGGGGATCCGGAGGACCAGTACCGGATCCTCCTGGACGCGACCCAGGTGCTGAGGGCCAACGCGCCGAACGCCTGGGTCTACCTCGACGCGGGCAACTCCGGCTGGGTGACGAACAAGAACGACCTGGTCACCCGCCTCGGCAAGGCCGGCATCGCCAACACGCGCGGCTTCGCGCTGAACGTCTCCAACTACAAGTGGACCGACCAGACCACCACCTACGGCACGGATGTCAAGAACCTGCTGGCGCCCGCCCACGGGAGCAAGCCGTTCGTGATCGACACCAGCCGCAACGGCAACGGCCCCTACCCCGGCGACTCCACGCCCGAGGACGACTGGCGCAACCCGCCGAAGCGCAAGCTGGGCGCGGCCCCGGCCAAGTCGGCCTCGGGCGCGCCGAGTACCACTACTGGGTCAAGGTGCCCGGCGACTCCGACGGCAGGTGCGGCATCGCGCCGACCACGCCGGCCGGGCAGTTCAGCCCCGACCTGGCCATGGCGCTGATCAACGGCAACCCGTAACGGAGGACTCCCGGCCGGGGCGGGTCAGCGTTCCTGTCCCTGCCGGGTCTCCCGCGCGGCCATGACCTCGGTGACGTACTGCTCCGCCCAGTCGGTGATCGCCTGGATGGGCTCCTGCAGCGAGCGGCCGAGCGGCGTCAGCGTGTACTCCACCCGGGGCGGCACCTCGGCGAACACCTCACGCGTGAGCAGCCCGTCGGCGGCCATGGCGCGCAGCGTCTGGGTCAGCACCTTGGGCGTCACCCCGCCGATCATGTCGCGCAGCTCGGTGAAGCGTTTCGGCCCGTGGCGCAGGCTCAGCACGACCAGCACGGACCATTTATCGCCGATCCGGTCGAGCACCAGCCGGGTGGGGCAGTTCGGGTCGAAGGCATCGCCGTTCGTCATGGTTTCCCAAAGGTAGCAATGGCACGTTGAAGTAACCAGTATCCAATGGATACCTTCGCAGTCGCAACCGCAACTGAGGAGGCTCCACCATGAACATCCTGCTGATCGGCGCCAGTGGAATGATCGGCAGCCGGGTGGCCGCCGAGGCCGCGAACCGCGGTCACGAGGTCACCGGCGTCACCCGCTCGGGCAAGGACGGCACCCAGGCGGCCGACGCCGCCGACGTCGCGGCCATCACCGCCCTGGCCAAGGGCAAGGACGCGGTGGTCCTGTCCATCGCCCCGCCCAGGGACGGCAGCGAGCCCGAGGCCCCGCTGCTGGCCGCCGGCCGCGCGGTCCTGGCCGCTCTGCGCGCCGCGGGCGTCGACCGTCTCGTGGTCGTCGGCGGCGCCGGAAGCCTGGAGATCGCGCCCGGCACCCGCCTGGTCGACGCCCCCGACTTCCCCGAGATCTACAAGAAGGAGTCGCTGTCGCAGGCCGCGCTGCTCGACGTGATCCGGGCCGAGGCGGACGACCTGCGCTGGACCTACATCTCCCCGGCCGCCGAGATCGCCCCCGGCGAGCGCACCGGCGCCTACCGCAAGGGCGGCGACGCCCTGGTCGGCCCGTTCATCACCGCCGAGGACTACGCCGTGGCGCTGGTGGACGAGCTGGAGAACCCGACCACCCCGTCACAGCGCATCAACGTGGCGCACTGAAGCGCACGAACGGGATCCGCCCGCCGACCTGCCGGAAGTCCAGCACGTCGTCGAACCCCATCAGGTCGCACAGCCGCCGGGCCGCCGCCGGGTGGCGGGCGGCGTACGTGGCCATGACGTCCGCGCCCTCGGCGGCGGACAGGGGGACGGCGACGGCCGGGCGGGGATGTCCGCCGATCTGGATCGTGACCTCCGGCGTCTTCAGCACGTTGCGATACCAGTCGGCGCCCGTGCCGAACCCCGACGCCGCGACCACACTCCCGCGGTCCCGGGCCACGATCTCGATCACCGCCTGGCGCGGCTGCCCCGAGTTGCGGCCGGTGTGCGTCAGCAACATCATCCGGTGCGGCACCAGCCGGCCCAGCCCAGCCCGGAACAGTCCGATCGGCAGCCGCCACGCCCGTCGCCGCCACCCGGTCGGCGGCGCCGCCCGCTTGGCCAGGATCGTCCCGGTGCCGAACCGCCGCCGCAGCACCGGCGCGAACGCCGCACGCGTGATCGTCCTGGTCACCGTTCTCTGCACCAGCAGCCGCGGCCGCGTGGCCGGGATCAGTGTCCTGGTGAACAATCGCGCGGTGCGCTGCCGCCTGGCCACCTCGCCGCGCATGCGCCGCTCGTAGCGGTCGAACGCGCGCTCCGGCTCGCGTTCGTCGCGCAACGCCTCGGCCAGCAGGTACGCCCCGCCCATGGCCATCGAGACACCCTGCGCCGAGAGCATGGTCAGCGAACCGCAGGCGTCGCCCACCAGCACCACCCGGCCGCGGTGCCAGGAGGGCAGCACGATCTGCGTCACCGTGTCCATGAAGACGTCCCCGTCGGCCGGCGCGTCCTCCAGCAGGGCCGGGGTGATCCAGCCCATGCCGTCGAAGGCGGAGCGCAGCAGGTCCAGCCGCTCCTGCCGGGGTACGGCGCCGCCGTACCGCGCCCGGAAGACGAACAACGCGGCCAGTTCGTCCGCGCGCCCGGTCGGATACACGACGGTCTGACGCCCGGGTTCGGTGTAGTGGGCGCGGACCCGCCCCAGGTGGTAGCGGTCGGGCACCTTGTAGGAAGCCAGGCGGCAGCCCAGGTACCGGGCGAAACGCTCCTCGGCGCCGAAGACGAGTTCCCTGGTCAGGGAGTGGCTGCCGTCGGCGCCGACGAGCAGGTCGAACTTCTCGGTGCCGCCCGAGGCCAGGTCGGCCTCCACCCCGCCGCGCACGATCCGCACACCCTCGATGCTCTCCCCGAAGCGGATCTCCACGTCGTCCCGGACCGCCTCAAGCAGCGCCTCCTCGAGCGTGTTCTGCATGAGCCCCAGGCGCGGCCCCTTGATCACCCGATCGAGCAGGGGAACGGTCAGGCGCGCCCATGCCCGCCCCGAGGCGTCCACGAAGTCGACCGAGTCCACCGGCAGCTGCTGTGCCTCCAGCCGGTCGACGATCCCCATGCGCCCGGCCACGTCGTGGGCGGTGCCGAGGAAGTCGATCCCGTACTCGCCGAGCCGCCCGTGCGGCGAGCGTTCCAGGACGACCGGCTCGATCCCGTTGCGCCGCAGCCAGTAAGCGAGCGTCAGCCCCGCGACCCCGCCCCCGTTGATCAGCACCCTCATGACAGCAACCCCTCCGCCGCGCTCACCGCCTGGCCCACGGGAAGTCCCGGATCGAGCAGGTAGTGCAGCATCAGCCCGTCGACGGCCGCCGTCACCAGCACCGCCACCCCGGCCCTGCGCTCGGCCGGCCACTCGGGATGCATCCGCCCGAGCGCCTCGCCGATCTGCCCGCGCGCCTGCCGCAGCTGCTCGCGCAAAACCTCCCCGAGCGCCGGATCCCGCGCCGCCCCGGCGATCACCTCGACCGCCAGCCGCGTGGCCCGCTCGTCCCCGGTGGTTTCCCCCAGCATGTCCCGGATCCTGCCCAGCGCCGCCCGCGCGTCAACGGCCCCGAGCAACTCCGTCACCAATGGCCCGATCACCAGCTCACCGGCGGCCCGCGCGATGGCGGCGTGCAGGCCGGGCAGCCCGCCGAAGTGGTAGTGGATGAGGCCCGGGTTGGTACCGGCCCGCTCGGCGACACCGCGCGTGGTGACCGCCGGCCACCCGTGCTCCGTGAGCAGCGCGATCCCCGCCCCCACCAACTCCTCCCGCCGCCGATCCCCCCGCCTCGAAGTTGGCCGCTCGACCAAGTTAGTCATACGGCCAAATTAACACACCTCGGCCTCGCTCACCTTTCCGCTGCGGCCGGGTTGCCCGTCACACCCGCCCTTCCGTTACGGCACAGCCACCCCCACCCCACCCGCCGCCCACGGCCGGGCTCTGTCCAGGGTCACGGTCGTCCAGCGTGCGGGGCACCCCGCCGTTACGTCCGCCCCGCCGGCCGGGGCCTGCGGAAAACAGGTTCCCGCCCGGCCCGCCGCTACGTCCGCCCGCCCGGCCGGAGCCTGCGGAAAACAGGTTCCCGCCCGGCCCGCCGCTACGTCCGCCCGCCCGGCCGGAGCCTGCGGAAAACAGGTTCCCGCCCCGCCCGCCGTTATGTCCGCCCCACCGGCTGAGGCTCACGGAAACCAGGTTCCTGCCCGGGGGGTTTTGGGCGTTTGTCTGGTAATGGCGGCAGGTGGGGGGTTGATCAGGTTGGGGGTTCGTGACACATTGCGGATGTTTTTCGTCAATAGTCACGGAGGACACGCGTGCCACAATTATCCCCAGCCATAGCCGCGATCGCCGTCACCCTGGCGCTCGCCACCCCCGCCCAGGCCACGGCCGATCCGGCCGTCACCGTGGCGAACGGCCGGACCCAGCCGGTCTTCTCCTACGCCGACGCCGTACGCGAGCACGTCTACGTCGAGTCGCCGCTCGACAGCGACGGGGACCGCAGGCTCGACCGGGTGCGGGTGGACATCATCCGGCCCAAGGAGTCGGGCCCGGGGCTGAAGGTTCCGGTCATCATCGATGAAAGCCCCTACTACGACAATTCTGGACGAGGCAACGAGGCCGAGCGGAAGGTTTACGACGCCGCCGGGAACGTGGTCAAGTTCCCCCTCTTCTACGACAACTACTTCGTGCCGCGCGGCTACGCCGTACTGAACGTCGACATGCTCGGCACCACCCGCTCGGACGGCTGTCCCGACATCGGCGGGCGGGCCGACGTGCTCGGCGGCAAGGCCGTCATCGACTGGCTGAACGGCCGCGCCAAGGCGTTCCGCGCCGACGGCAGCGAGGCGGTCGCCGACTGGACGAACGGCAAGTCCGCGATGATCGGCAAGTCGTACGACGGCACGCTGGCCAACGCCGTCGCGGCCACCGGCGTCGAGGGTCTCAAGACCATCGTCCCGATCTCGGCGATCAGCTCGTGGTACAAGTACCAGCGCTCCAACGGCGTGGTCTACAACTACGACTACGCGTCTTGGCTGGCCAACTATGTGGACACCGATCCTGAGCCGAAGTGCCAGGCCGTACGCGCGAGAATGGACGCCGAGGACGGCGACGCCACGGGCAACTACAACGCGTTCTGGGCGCTGCGCGACTACATCGCCGGTCTGCAGGGCGATGTGTCCAAGGTCAAGGCGAGCGTCTTCGTCGCCCACACCAGCAACGACCTCAACGTCAAGCCGGACAACTTCTCCATCTGGTGGAAGAAGCTGGCCGAGCGGAACATCCCGCGCAAGATCTGGGTCGGCCAGTACCAGCACGTGGACCCGTTCGACTTCGAGGGCCGCCGTGACCTCTGGGTGGACACGTTGCACCGCTGGTTCGACTACTGGCTGCACGACGTGCGCAACGGGATCATGAACGAGCCCAGGGCCGACGTCCAGCTCTCGCCCACCGAGTGGATCACCCAGCGCGACTGGCCCGCGCCGAACGCCTCCCAGATCAGCCTGCGGCCCGGCGCCGACGGCTCGCTCGGCCTGAAGCCGGCCAGGCGTGGCGCGACAGCGACGTTCACCGACACCCGTCTGAGCGAGGAGCAGATGGTCGCCGACGTCGGCACCCCGCACCCGGGCCGGGTCGCCTTCACCACCGGCGAGCTCCCGCTCAACATGCGTCTTTCCGGTACGCCGAACGTTGACCTGCGGGTGTCGCTGGACAAGTCCACCTCGAACCTGACCGCCCTGCTCGTCGACTTCGGCGAGGACTCCCGCGTCGACTGGCGGCGCGGCCTCGGCATCACCACGCTGACCGAGGAGAGCTGCCACGGCGAGAGCACGGCCCTGGACGACGCCTGCTACAAGAAGACGATCACCAACGTGGCCACGCGCCCGCTGGAGATCGTCGCCCGCGGCTGGATCGACGTGCAGAACCGCGACTCGTCGCTGGTCTCGCAGCCGGTGCCGCCCGGAACGTCGGTCAAGGTGGCGTGGGACACGCTGCCCCACGACTACACGTTCAAGAAGGGCCACCGGATCGGCCTGGTGATCGCCGGCACCGACGGCGACTACAGCGGTGAGGTGGGCACCGGCGCGAAGGTGACCGTGGACCTGGCCAAGAGCCAGGTGCGGGTGCCGTTCGTGGTCGGCAGCCCGCTGGCGGACGTGCCGCAGGACAGGACGGCCTTCCGCGGTCCGGCACTGCTTGACCTGCCGGAGCCGGAGAACACGTTCTTCTAACCGGACCCTGGCCCGGGGCTTGAGCAGCCCCGGGCCCCTTTTTGTCGATTTTTCGCGTTATGGGGAGTCAAAGACGATGACACACCCGTACGACGCCGGACGGCACCGCGACGCCGACCCCGGCCAGCAGGACCCACCCACCCACCAGGAAACGCCGGACCCCGACACGTCGCGATCCAACGCCCTCGGCCGGCGCGCCACGTCTGGGCCAGAGGCAGCGTCCGACACTTCCAGCCCCAGCCCCAGCCCCAGCCCCAGCCCCAGCCCCAGCCCCGGGTCCGTCTCCGGGTCCAGCTCCGGGTCCGGGTCCGGGTTCGGTGAGTGGGACACGTCAGGGTCTGGCCAGCGGGACTCGCTATGGCATGACAGCGGGCCCGGTCAGGGGGACGGGCCCGATGTCTGGGAGAGCCGGCCGCGTACCCGGTGGCCGGGGGAGCCGGAGCCCGATGTGCTGGATGACTGGCCGGGGCGCGGGCACCTGAAGATGCGGGCGGTGGTGCCCGTCGCCGCCGGGATGGTGGTGCTGGCGGGGCTGGGCGCCTGGCTCGGACTGAGCGGTGGCGATCCGGACGAGCGGCCCGCCGTGGCCACGCCCAAGATCAGCCTCATGGAGGTGCCGGGGGAGGTGGTCTTCACGCCGCTGCCGAGCCGTACCCCTGAGGAGCCCGGGACGAGCGGGCCCGCACGGGAGCCGAGCACCGAGCCCACGGCGGACGCGCGCGAGCCGACCACCAAACCCCCGGCCCAGCCGAGCGCTAAGCCCTCCACGAAGCCGAGCGCCCGGCCGAGTGCGAAACCGTCGGCCAAGCCGAGTACGAAACCGAGCACCAAACCGAGTGCGAAACCGAGCGCCAAGCCGTCCGCCAAGCCGTCCGCGAAACCGTCGGGCAAGCCGTCGGTCCAGCCGTCCGCGAAGCCCACCCAGGCGCCCACCCAGAAGCCCAGCCCGCCCCCACAGGGCGGGGATCCCGAGCCCACCTGCGACAACTGGGTGGATTGTCACGACCTGCCGCCTGACATGTGACTCACACCAGCACGAAGATCTCGCTGACACCCTTGGCCAGCGCCTGGATGTCCGCGCTCACGCTCACCTCCGGGTTGCCCGGATCGAACAGCACCGACAGCCGCTCCCGCATGCCCTTGCCGATCAGGGCCTGCCACACCGCGTTCGGCGCCAGCCCGGCGTCGAGGATGCGGCGGTGGTCGGCGTCGTAGCTGATCCGGTGGCCCCACAGGGTGACGGTCTGCGCGCCGAGGCCGATCGCGTTGCCGACCCGGGCGTCGACCTCGGCCTGCGCGCGCTCCTTGGCCCAGGGGGAGCTCTGGCCGGAGTGGGTCAGGCCGTACTCGCGTGAGCCGATCTGCACCACGGCGTCCCATCCGAGCGCCTTGACCGCCATCCACTGCGCCTGCGCGGCGATGGCCGGGGTGATCGCGCTCTCCTGGCCGTCCAGGGTGACCTTGAAGCCGCTGTACGACTTGCCGAACAGGCCGGAGGCCACGTACACACGGTCCACCCCGGAGGTGCGGATGTAGTCGTCCACCCGCGAGCGCGTCACCAGCGGATAGCGCGAGCGCATGTCGGCGACGCACTGCTCGGCCTGGCCGCAGCCGAGCTCGGGCACCACCACGCCCATGGCCAGCCGCTTGCCGGGCAGCTTCGCCCGCAGCTCCTTGGTCGCCTCGGCGACGAACTGTTTGACCTGCGCCGCCGAGGTGAAGTCACGGAAGCCCAGGTAGTCGGCGAACTTCACGCCCACCACCCCCGGCCGCTTCGCCGCCGTCACCAGCTTGGCCACCGCCGCCCGGAACTGCGCGTCACCGGCGCGGAAGTCGTCGGCCAGGTCGTTCTCCACCCAGATCCGCAGCCCGGCCTTGCTCGCGGCCGTGATCGCGGTGCCGACGGGGGCGGCGGACCGCACGGTGGGCCCGGGTCCGAGCTCGTTGGAGGGCGTCGGTGAGGGTACGGCGGGCCGGCCCGTCTCACCGGTGTCACCGTTGCCGGGATCCGTCGTACCAGGGTCTGTCGTACCTGGGTCCGTCGTCCTGGAGTCTGTCGTACCAGGGTCTGTCGTACCAGGGTCCGTCGTACCTGGGTCTGTCCTACCGGGGTCCGTCGTCCTGGAGTCCGTCCTACCAGGGTCCGTCGTCCTGGAGTCTGTCGTGCCCGGGTCTGTCGTGCCGGAGTCTGATGGGGCACGGTCGGTGTTGTCGCGGTTGGCCGGGGTCATGGCGTCGGGCGGCGGGCTGGTCAGGACCTGCTTCTTGCCGTCCACGTACTTCTCGTAGGTGACCTGGTTGTTCACCATGTTGGTGCACTTGTACCAGCCGCTCGGCAGCTCCTCGCAGAACGTCTGCCCGCCCCGGCAGTTCGGCTCCTTCGACAGGTCCGTCTTCTGGTTGCAGCGCACGTAGTTCTGCGGCAACGGCTGCGCCTTCTCGAAGTTGGCACCGCCGTCCGCCGCCCAGAACGCCGCCACCTTCGCCGCGTCCTGCGGCGGCGTCAGCCATTCGCACACCACGTACGACGGGGTGTCGGCGGGCAGCACGTCCTTGCACGAGTCGCCCTGCTTCACATCCAGCGGCTTCTCCTGGGCCGACGACGGCCGCGTACCGGATGGCTCGGAGCCCGGGATGCTGCCCGGATCCGCCATCGCCAGGAACGGCATGAAGAACACCAGCGCGATCACGATCCCGGCGACGGCGAACTGCTTCTCGCGCCGGGAGATGCCGGTGAAGAACCCTTTCATCAAATCTCCCTGCCATAGTCGTCGCCGCTGTTCGGGCTGCAGTTGCTCCAGTAGCCGCCGCCCTTCATGTCCGGCACGAACGTGCCCTTGTCCTTGGCGACCGTCCACGACACGCTCATCGTCAGCGTGCCGCCGCCGCTGGTGGTTCCGGCGGTGGTGCTGCCGTCACCGGTCCTGGTGCCCGACCACGAGACCGTGATCGTGCCGGACTCGCTGGTGGGAGCCCCCGGGCAGCCGGGACGGCTGGCGGGCGCGCTGACCGAGTAGGAGGAGCCGGAGACGCTGACGCCGTTCGAGCCCGAGGCCGAGGTGATCTGGCACGAGCCCTCGCAGTCGAGCGAGAACGAACCCGACCGGCCCGAGCCCAGCGACGCCGACGAGGACGACAACCGCGCGCTGGGCGGCGGCGGCTTCGGCAGCTCGACCTTCTTGGCCATCGGCTGCGCCGACTCCTTCGCCGAACCCCTGTCCGGCGCCCTCGTGGGCTGCTTGGTCGGCTGCTTCGTCGGTTGTTTCGTCGGCTGGCGGGTGGGGGCCGTGGTGGGCTCGCGCGGCGGGTCCGGCGAGTCGTCGGAGCTTCTCGTGTCCGAGGGCTTCTTCGTGGTGCCGTCCTTCGGCTCGGCGGGGTTCGTGGTGGGGGAGGCGCCGACGTCGGTGGTCGGCGGCGGCGTCCGTCCCGGTATGAGCTGTTCCGGGGTCCCCAGATCCTCCTGCGGCGGGACCTCCACCTCGGGGTCGGAGCCCGGCTCGTTCAGGGTGATCACCGGCCGGGGCTGCGGGGCCGCCGCCTCGCTGACCGTGGTGGGACGGGGGCGGGCGTGAATACCCGACCACGCCAGCCCGGCCACCAGCACCCCGGCGCCGACCAGCAGCCCGACCCGCGCCACCGAACGCACCGAGATACGCGCCTCCGGGTCGGCCTCGTCGGGACGGTCCTTCCAGAACTCGTCCCACTTGCCGCCCCGCCGTTCCCACGCCCGGAACTCATCCTCGGCCAGCGGCTCATCGGGGGTGGCCACGGTGTAGGGATCGGCGAAGTCGCCCCCGTCCCCGTGCGACGGCCGGGCGTCCCCGCGCGTCGTGTCCCCGGGAGGGGGAACGGCGTCGCCGTGTGAGGGAACGGCGTCCGCCCGAGCGTCCCCGCGAGCGAGAGCGGCGTCCTCGGGAGGGGCGGCCCCGCCGGGAGGGGGGGCGGACCTGCCGGAGGCTCCGCGAGGGTCCGTCTCCTGGAGGTCGGCTCCGCGGGAGGCGGTGACTCGGCGGAGGGTGCCTGTGCCGGGGTCCGTCTCGTGGAAGTCGGTGCTGCGGAGGGGGGCGGCGGGCTCGTGGGTGGTGGGCTCGTCGGGTTCCGCGCCGTAGACGGGTGCCGCGAAAACGGGGGCCGCGTAGATGGGCGTTGTGTAGCTGGGCGTCGCGGAGCTGGGCGTCGCGTACGGGTGGCCGCGACCGGGCTGGCCCGCATGGGACGACCCGGACCTGGCCGGGCCGCCGAACCCCAGGGGCGGCCCGGCCGTCGGTCCGAGGGTGGGATCGGTGGCCTCGGCATCCGGCGCGGCGTCGGCGGCCCTGCGGTCGGCCCCGAAGGCGATCAGCGCGTCCAGATACCCGGACCCCGCCGCTTCTCCGGGCGTGTCACCGGAAGCACGCCCGGAGAAGGTGTGGTCGGCCGAAACCCCCTCGGACGAGGCGGTGGAACCCTGTCCGGAAGATCCCAGGCCGAAGAACACGCCGGTGTGCGGACGCCCGGATGGCGTGTCGGCTGACGCCGGACCAGGCGGTGCGCCGGTCGAGAGGGGCGTGTCGGGCGGCGTGCCGGTGGCGGGGCCGGACGCCGCGTCGCCGGTGGGGGAAGGGCCCGATAACGCGCTGGTGGCGCTGAGGCTCGATGGCGCGCTGGTGGGGGCGAGGCTCGATGGCGCGCTCGTGGCGGCGAGGCCCGATAACGCGCTGGTGGGGGCGAGGCCGGATGGCGCGAGGGTGGGGATCGGTGGCTCGTTGGAGGAGAGGCGGGGGAACGCGTCTGTTGTGGTGAAGTCCGGGCCGTAGCGGGAGGGGATCCGGCCGGGGGCAGCCGCGCCCGCCCCCGGTCGGACCCCGGCCCCGGTCGCCGTCGTGGGGTCGGCGACCGGGGTGTTCAGGGGATCGGCCGCCCGCGCGTCGGCGTATGCCGCGTGGGTGGCGGTGAGGGCGCTCGGCGGCGGCGTGGCCAGGGCGGCGCCGTCGGCCAGGCGCGCGTGCGGGACGCCGCCAAGCCCGTGCGACTGGACGGGAAACCCGTCGGCCCGCCACCCCACGGCGTCCGGGGCCAGCGGCGAGGCGAGCGGCAGCAGGTCCGACAGCGGCCCGCGCGGGACCGCTATCGGCAGGTGGGTGAGCAGGGTGGCCGCGGGCATGCCTTTGGGCGCGGCCAGACACGACACGCAGCCGTACAGGTGGCGGCCCAGGCGGGCGCGGGTGCTGCGGCTGGGCGCGGCGGCCCACTCCGCCACCCGCCCGGCCAGCTGGGCGCACCCGTGGGCGGCCCGTGCAGCGGTCACTGCGGCCAGCCAGGTCTCCAGCCGCCACGCCGCCTCCCTGACCGTGGCGTCGATCAGGGACTCCGGCACGTCGAACAGCAGGGCGATCTCGGCGTGCGGCAGGCCGTGCCGTACGGAAAGATCCAGAAGTTCCCGGTACGGCCCGTCGAGCGCGATCAGCGCCTCGGGCAGCAGGTCGGACATGCGGCTGGAACGCGCCCACGACCCGGTGCTCGCCGGACGTGAGGCGGCCCGCGCGGCGCGGTGTGCGCGGGCCAGCGCGTAGAGCCAGGGGCGCAGCGCGGCCGGGTCGGTGACCTGGCCCGCGCGCGCCGACGCGGTCAGCAACGTGCCCGCGGCGGCCAGCTCGGCGTCGGACTCGCCAAGCTCCGTCCTGCAGTAGTCGTACAGGTGAGGCCCGTAGTGCTCACACAGTTCGCGGGACACGTCTCTCCTCCAGGAGGGGCTAGCGGTGCAGTCGCTGGGCGACCTCGGTGGCCCAGTACGTGATGACGATCCGGGCGCCGGCCCGGCGGATCGCGGTGAGGCTCTCCTCGATGGCCCGCTCGCGCTGCAGCCAGCCGTGCCCGGCGGCGGCTTCCAGCGCGGCGTACTCCCCGGACACCTGGTAGGCGGCGACGGGGACGTCGACCGCGTCGGCGACCCTGCGCACCACGTCGAGGTAGAGCCCGGCCGGTTTGACCATCACCAGGTCGGCGCCCTCCTCGACGTCGAGCTCGACCTCGCGCATCGACTCGCGGAGGTTGGCCGGGTCCTGCTGGTGGGTGGAGCGGGTGCCGACCAGCGACGACTCCACGGCGGTGCGGAAGGGCCCGTAGAAAGCGGAGTCGTACTTGGCGGCGTAGGCCAGGATGGGCACCCGCTGGTAGCCGGCGTCGTCGAGCCCGGCGCGGATGGCGGCGACCTGGCCGTCCATCATGCCGCTGGGCGCCACGACGGTCGCGCCGGCGGCGGCCTGCGCGACGGCGACCCTGGAGTAGGCGCGCAGCGTCGCGTCGTTGTCGACGTCGCCGTCCGGGCCGAGCAGGCCGACGTGCCCGTGGTCGGTGTACTCGTCCAGGTTGATGTCGCCGATCACGACGGTGGCCTCGCCGACCTCGGCGGCGACGTCGGCTAGGGCGAGCTGGGCGATGCCCTCGGGGTCCCAGGCGCCGCGCCCGTCGGCGTGCTTGGCCGCGGGGACACCGAAGAGCATGATCCCGCCCACGCCGGCCTGCGCCGCGGCGGCGGCGGCCTTGCGCAGGCTCTCGCGCGTGTGCTGGACCTGGCCCGGCATGGAGGGGATGGGCCGGGGCTCCTCGATGCCCTCGCGGACGAACAGGGGCTGCACGAGGTCCGACGGGTGCAGCCTGGTCTCGGCGACGAGCGCGCGCAACGCCGCGGTACGGCGCAGCCGCCGCGGCCGGTCGGACGGGTAACTCATGGCCGTGCCCCCAGGATCCGCTCGGCGTGCTCCAGGACGACCGCGGGCGGGCGCCGGTTCCAGTAGCCGGCGTCGGAGCGGGCGGTGATGCCGAGGTCGCGCAGCCGTACGAGATGCTCGGCGGTCTTGACGGCCAGGCCGCCGGGGTCGATCACCGGCAGCCCGTGCAGGTCGCGGATGCCGAGGTGGACCAGGATCTCGTTCGGTATGCCCTCGGCGGGTACCAGCCATTGCGCGCCGGCTCTGGCCGCCCGCCGCGCGGCCGCCGTGTACGCGCGGACGAACGGGTCGAAGTCCTGGGCCAGCGCCCTGGTGACCACGGCGGCCCCGTCGTCGATCATCTCGTAGGCGGCCAGCGTGGCGCCGGCGGCCCGGATGTTGTCGGTGATCGGCTCGGCCAGGTGCGGGATGAACCCGATCAGGCCCAGCCGGTGGCGTTCGTGGCGGGCGGCATGCCAGGTGGCGTCGCCGTACCCGATGACGGGGATGGTGGCGCGCACGCGCGCGGCGGCGAGCCCGGGGTCCTGGCCGGCGCCGCTGATCCAGGCCGCGCAGCCGTCGCGCTCGGCGGTGCTGGCGGTGCGCGCGAAGAAGTCGCCGAACAGCAGGCCGAGCGGGCCGAATCCGACCAGTTCCTCGGGCAGTTCGGCGGCGTAGGTCTGCGGCGGCAGGGTGTGGATCTCGATGGTGGTGCCGGGTCCGGCCACCTTGGACAGGTGCTCCGCGTAAAGCTTGTCGAGGAGCGGCGAGCGGCCCTCGACGGCGTGCTTCTGGAACCAGATTCGCATGTCAGGTGTGCCTCACGGGAAGGGGGACGGTATCGAGCATGGAGGCCTTGGCCAGGTAGGCCCTGGTGGCCTCGCCGTCGGCGGCGATCGCGCGCAGCGCGGCCATGGCGGCGGGCAGCCGGGCGGCGTCGCCGTCCTGCACCCCCGCGACCCTGGCCTCGCTGGCCGGGATGACGTGGTCGACGAGGACGGCGCGGCGGCGGCGCGCCCAGCTCTCCAGCGCGGCAGGCGGCTGGTGTCCCCCGAGTACTCCGGCGAGTGTTCTGCCGAGGTCGACCGCGTCGTGGATGCCGGCGTTCATGTTGAGGCCGCCGGCGGTGGAGGTGACGTGCGCGGCGTCACCGGCGAACAGCACCCGGCCGTGTCGGAAGGAGGCGAGCACGCCGCTGGCCAGGTCGTAGCGGTGCGTGCCGAGGATGTTCAGGTCGGTGAGGGCCAGACCCGCGACCCGGCTGGGAATGGCCTCCCGGGGCGCGAGCCTGAGGATGATCCGCCAGTGGTCGGGCAGGCGGAGCAGGCTGCACGACTGGGCCGGATCGCGAACGTAGGTGAGCGGTGCCAGGCCCGGCAGCATCTCCTCCAGGCGTGAGCCGGTGAAGATCCGCAGCGCCTGGGTGGGGTAGCCGGACTGGGGGAACGGCAGGCCGAGCGCGGTCCTGACGCTGCTGTGCGCCCCGTCGGCGCCGATCAGGTAGCGGGCGCGCTCCCATCCGCCCCCGGTCCTGACCCGTACGGCGGTGCCCGTGAGAGCCACCGCCTCGACCGGGGCCCCGAACCGGACCTCGGCATGCGGGTGCGCGACGAGCTCGCCCAGCAGCAACGGCGTGAGCGCCGCCTGCTCGGCGTGCAGCCGGAAGGGATGCGCGGTGAGCCCGGCCAGGCCCGCCATCCGCATCTCCGCCAGCACGGAGCCGGCCAGGTCGCGCCACTGCACCCGGTCCACGACCACGCCGCGGGCGACGAGGCCGGCCGCGACACCGAGCTCGTCGAGCAGGTCGAGCGTGGCCGGATGGATGGTGGAGGCGCGCGAACGGGTGCCGAGCGCCGGCTCGCGTTCGAGCACGAGCACCGGCACATCCGCCCTCGCCAGCGTGAGCGCCGCGGCCAGCCCGACGGGGCCGGCTCCGGCCACGATCACGGCGCTCATGTCGGCACCCGTTCGCCGTCACGGTGTTTCCTGCGGCCGAGCATGACCTGCTGGCCCGCGCTGGTCAGCGCCCACCACGCGCCGCACAGGTTGGAGGTCAGCACGACCCGTTCATTGCCCTCGGCCAGCTTGCCGATCGCGCTGAGCGTGGGCATGCCGGTGCCGGTCAGCAGCAGCACCGCGTCGGGCGCCGCCCTGGCCTGCTCGATCTGGCCGACGAGCTCTTCCGTGGTCACCTCGTACGGCGCGAAGCGCTCGCCCGCCTTGACCGGGATCACCCTGGCCACCCGCACCCCGGCCGCCGTCCAGTACCTGTCGGCGTGGTCGGTCAGCCACGGCTGGTACGGCGAGACCAGCGTGATCTCCCGCGTGCCCAGGTGTTCCAGGGCCCGCCGGGTGGCCTCGGTGGCGGAGGCGACCGGCAGGCCGAACTCCGCGCTGAGCTCCTCGCAGCGGCGCCGGTCGAGCTCGGGGCCGAGCAGGTAGCGCGAGCCGCTGCAGGCCATGACGAGGGCGTCCAGCGGCAGGCCGCCGAACGAGCGGATCATGGCGGGCAGCGCCTCGTTGTAGGCGTCGAGGCGTTCGGCCAGTTGCAGGCCGGGCCGTACGGGGAAGCGGGTGACGTGTAGGTCCGCCCGCGCGCCCAGCAGGCGCGCGAACTCCGGCTCCACCGCCGGGTTGGCGGGCGGAACCACGACACCCACTCTGGTCACGATCTGCCTCCCGAGGGGTCGAGTGAGAAGAGCACGCGCAGCGCCTCGGCCAGGCCCGCGTCGCGGGCCACGCGTTGGCCGAGGTCGCC
This sequence comes from Nonomuraea endophytica, assembly GCF_014203235.1. Taxonomy (GTDB): domain Bacteria; phylum Actinomycetota; class Actinomycetes; order Streptosporangiales; family Streptosporangiaceae; genus Nonomuraea; species Nonomuraea endophytica. Next base: position 50,259 of record NZ_JACHIN010000024.1, read on the forward strand.
GCCGATGAAGGCGTCCACCACCCGCTGGACGGTCATGCCCACCTCGTCGCGGGCGCGGGCGTCCAGCTCGGGGACCCGGGCGGACAGGCGGCGCAGCTCCGCGTCGCACATCAGGGCCGCCCGGTTGCGCAGTGCCATCACGAGCACCGAGCTGCCCCAGGAGGGCACCGGAGCGGTCCGGGGTAACAGCGTGGGGGCGGTCATCAGCAGCCCGACCACGACGCGGCGCGGATCGCCGCCTCGCGACGGGCACGGGCGTCCATGGGGGGCTCGGCGTCGACTTCGACCCGGGCGCCGCGGCCGAGCACCTCGCGGGCCGCGCCGCCGATCCGGGCGGTCAGCTCGTCCTGCTGCTCGCCGGTGAAGCCCGGCTCCACGGTGACGGTGAGCTTGCGGCGGGCGCTCACGACGCGCGCTCCAGAGCCTGGTCGATCACGTTGATGGCCAGGTCGGACACCTGTCGGATGTGGCGCAGCCGGTGGACGGTGCGCGCGGTCGCCGCCGACAGCGCGGGCATGCCGTCGGTGGGCGTCTCATCGGGGTTCTGGTAGGGGTGCTGGTACGGCCGGCGGGGTTCGTCGTCGTCGTGCATGAAGTGCTCCTACGGGGGGTTCAGCGCTGGTCAGAGGGTTGCCGCTGCCCGGGGACACCAGGCGGCCAGCCAACCCGGACTCCGGACGGATCGTTGATGCCGAACCTGGCCAGCTCCTCCTCGGCCTCGGCGCGGACCTGGATGAAGCTGGCGCGCAGCTCGGCGAGCAGGTGGCGCAGCATCGCCACTTCCTCTTCGAGGGCGAGCACTCCGGGCATGGGCGTCCGGCCGGCACCGCGGGCCACCCGGACGAGCGCGGCCGTCCCGATGATCGCCGTGATCCCGAGACAGGTGGTGAAGACGGAGGCGAAACCGGGTGCGGGCCCGCTCAGGAACGGGTGCTCGATCAGCACGGAGGCGGCGGCCACGCCGATGGCGCCGCCGAGCATCCTGGCCGTGTTGATCGCGCCGACCGCCGCCGCGTACTGGGTCGGTTCGGCGGCGATCGTGCCCGCTGTGAACGTTCCAGTCGACAGCAGGCCGAAGCCGCTGCCGAGCAGGACCGCGCCCAGCAGGCTCCACGCCGTGGGTGACGGCTGGGCCAGCAGCAGCGCGCAGCCGCCGCCGAGGATCAGCGCGCCGAGGTAGATGACGCCGTTGAGGCTGAGCCGGCGGCTGGCCAGCGTCGCCATCGGGCTGGCCACGATCATCGCGATCGAGATCGGCGTCAGCCACCAGCCGATCTGTATCGTGTCGAACCCGCTTTCGCGCAGGTAGAGCGGACCTGTCGCGAGCACGATGAACGACAGCGCGCCGTAGAGGAACGACGCGCTGCCGCCCCACAGGAAGCCGGGCCGCCGCCACAACCCCATGTCGATCGCCCCGGCCGGGTGTCTCCATGAGGTGGCCAGTGCCGCGCCGAGCAGCACCACCGCCGCTCCGGCGCAGATCAGTGTCCGGTCGGAGGTCCAGCCCCACACGTCGCCGCGGGAGACGGCGATCACCGCGCTGGCGATGGCGCCGACGAGGGCGAAGGCCCCGAGTATGTCGGGGATGCGGCGATTGGAGCCGCGGGAGCGCGGCAGGCGGATGGTGAGGCAGAGCAGCAGGCCCGCCAGGATCGCCCCCGGTAGGTACAGGCCGCGCCAGCCGTACGCCTCCATGAGCCACCCGCCCCCGCCTTGCAGGGCGAGCGCGCCGATCCCGGACGACGCGCCCCACAGCGCGACCGCCCCGGCACGGCGCGATGGAGGGAGCTCGCCGAGCAGCAGCCCCAGCGACGCGGGGAACATCATCGCGGCGCCCAGGCCCTCTGCGAGCCGCCCGGCGAGCAGAATGTGCCAGGCGGGCGCCAGGATCACCGCGGTGGCGCCGAGGCCGTAGATCAGGAGGCCGAGCGCGAGCACGCTGCGCCGGCCGAGCAGGTCGGCGAAGCGGCCCGCCGTCGCCAGCAGCGCGGCGACCGCCGCGAAGTTCCCCGTGCTCACCCACGTGATCTCGGCGAGCGGCAGCCCCGCCGTCATGGGATCGGCGCTCAGCAGCGGTACGGCCAGCGTCGTCGCCGTGCTGTCCGCCATGATCGCCACGACCGCGCCGGCGGCGACCACGCGCAGCAGGACGTAACCACGCCGGGCGCGGTGGCGGTGCGGGCGCCGCCGCTTCTTGGGCGTCTTCGCGGCGGCCTTCTTGGCCGCCGGCGGGAGCGTGACGTGCTCACGGATGGGCGTGAGCGTCATTGGGGACTCCGATTGGGAACGGTTGCAGCGACCAGGCGCTCCGCGGTGCCCACCAGGCGGGTCTCGGGTTGCGGTTCGGGCGGCGGGGCGGTGAGTCCGGCCAGGGTGCGGATGGCCCGTAAGGCGATGTCCAGGTGTTCGGCGCAGCGCCGGCGCACCCGTTCCTCGAGCCCGGTCACCTGGGCGAGCCTGATCCTGAGCGGCTCGACGGTGGAGGTGCGTTCCAGGTCGCCGAGCACCGCGAGCCTGGCCGGCCAGCGCAGGTCCTGCGCCACGCGGTCGAGGGTCTGCGCGGCGATGTCGGCCGGGTCGGCGCCGGGCCGGCACAGCAGCCGGGCGGCGGTCCTGAGCGCCAGCGAGGCGGTCCTCTCGTGGTCGCCGAGCCGGTGTTCGAGCGCGTTGCGCAGCACGCGGGCCCGGTGGTCGAGCGCGGGCGCGCTCCAGCCGAGCACGAGCAGCCGGTCGGGGCCGACCTCGGTATGCCATCCGGCCAGGCCGATCTCGCGGGCCATCCGGTGGTGGACGGCCCAGAGCCGGTCATGAGCGTACGAATCTGGCTCCGCCCACACCTGGACGCCGCCCAAGGGCAGGTCGGCGGTGCGTATCCGGGCTTCAGGACCGGCTATCCGAACGCAGATCTGCTGGATGGCGAGGGCCTGCGCGCCCTGTCCGGTCTGGTCTCTGACGAACCACGAGCTGCCCTGGATCACGACCCGGCCACCTCTCGTTGTTAAGTGGCAGTTATCAGATACGGTTTTGATAGTGCTCAGATGTGTTCTAGCGTGTCAACTGTCACTTTCGTCATGGGAAGATTACGCAGGTCAGGGGGCCTTCCTTTACGCTGTGGTCAGTCCGCTCCCGACGGGAGGTTTGGTGGCAAATTTCGCTGAGCGACTCGATCACGCGCTGAGCAAGCGCGGATACACGGGTGCTCAGGTGGCCGCCGCCCTGACGACCGCCGGCATCCCGATCACCCGGGCCTACGTCAGCCAGCTGCGCACGGGCAAGCAGACGAACCCGACGCTGCAGGTGCTCCAGGCCCTTGCCAGTTACCTTCAGGTGAGTGTCGGGTGGCTCCTCGGTGAGGACTATCTGGAGTCCGGGGCCATGCAGGACCTGCAGCTGCGCGCCGCCGCGATCGGCGCGTCCGCCTCGGGCCTGTCCGAGGGCTCGCTCGACCTGCTGCGCGACGTCGTCGACATCGCCCGCCGGGCCGAGGGCCTGCCCGCCAGGACCGCGACCAACGACCTGCCCGACGCCGCCAGGCTCAGCGACATCGCCGTGACCGCGCTCGCCGACCGCCTGCGCGGCCTGCGGGTGGCCGCCCGGATGTCGCCCGCCGACGTGGAGTTCGCGCTCGGCCGGGGCGTGGCCGCCGTCGCCGCGATCGAGGAGGGCAAGCTCGCCCCCGCGCCCGCGACCGTCGCCCGCATGCTCTCCCTGTACGGCGTGGCCGCCCCGCACCTGCGCGAGCACCTGATGACGCTGGCCAGAGGCGAACGCGAGCCGTCCTGGTACGACTCCAGCACCGTCTCGCCGCTCGCGGCCACCGCCTACGCGCTGGAGGAGCGGGCCTCGGTCATCAGGACCTACCAGACCCAGATCGTCCCGCCCCTGCTGCAGACCGAGCTCTACGCCAGGGCCGCCATCCAGGTGGCCGGGCTGGCCACGCCCGGCCTGACCTCGGTCGACGACGCCGTCCAGGTGCTGCTGACCCGTCAGGCGCTGCTGACCAGGCCCGACGGGCCCGTCTTCTGGTCGGTGGTCGACGAGAGCGCCCTCATGCGCTCGATCGCGGGGGAGGAGATCCAGGCGGCGCAGCTCGACGCGCTGATCCAGCACGCCAAGCGGCCCAACGTGTCGATCCACATCGCGCCGATCACCGACCCGGCCTACCTGCCGCGCACGGGGCCGTTCACGTTGTGGCGGTTCGCCGAGCCGTACGAGCCGGACCTGGCCTGCGCCCACTGGATCGAGTCCGACGAGCTGGTCACCGACACGACCTCGATCGAGGTCTACCATCAGGCGTTCGCCAAGCTCTCGGTGATCACCACGACCCGCGACGAGACCCTCGATCTGCTCTACGCCCACCGCCAGCGCCTCGGCCCCTGATCACGCTGCGTGCATCCGTGACCGGGGTTTCGGGCAGGGGGTCCGCGAGGGCCCCGGAAGGGGCCGGAGAGCTTGTCCCCCGAGGGGCCCGCGTAAACAGGCCTGTCCGGTATGGGCGCGGCCCGTTCCGGGAGGGCTTCTACCAGGGGTTTTCCGAGGCCCCTCCGGACGCTCAAACAAAAAAGAAGTATTTCCCGAAATAGCTATTGCCAGACCACGGCGATTATGGATCATTATTGACTTCGGTCACCGCGTGGGGTCAGGTGCCAACTTTCCCGTGATTGTTTGTGGCGAGGGGAAAGGGCCCACACTCAATGCGTCAACGCGCCATCCGAAACCTGGCCAATCTCGTAACAGAGAAAGCCACGCCGACCCGAGTCCTAGACGCGGCAGCCGGAGGAAAGAACAACTTCTTCGCTGACCGAGACGCCGTCCGCCGCTACGACAGCGCCGCCGCCGTGAGCGCGACAGCCGCCAGGGAAGTCCACGCCTTCCTGGCCCGAGTCATCCGTCATCTGTCGTCAGTGGGAACCGACCAGCACCTAGTGATCGGCAGCGGCGTCCCCGGCGGCCTGCCCGCCGGCCGCCTCCTCCACGACGTCGCCCGAGCACATCCGCTCACCCCCAGCGCCCGCGTGGTCTACGCCGAATCCGACCCGATGATCCTGGCCAACGCGCACGCGACTATCGAACCGATCACCGACCTGGTGCGCGTCGTCGAAGGAGAGGCCCGGGAGATCGACGCGTTGCTGGGCGACCGGATCGTGAACACGTTCATCGACTGGGATCGGCCGGTGGGCATCCTGATCGTCTCAGGGCACAGCATCCTGGACGACGAGGAGTTCCGATATGTGGTCAAACGCCTCGGACAGGCCGGGCCACCCGGCAGCCACCTGGGGCTACTCCAGGCCACCCTTGACGGCATCCCCGCCGAGTTGTTGCCCGCGGTCTACGACCTGATCGCCATGACCCTGCCCGGCTACGCGACCCGCGACCGCGAACGCCTGGCAGCCGTCCTGGACGGCCTCGACCTGGTCGACCCCGGCTTGACGTGGGTCTCGCAGTGGCGTCCCGACGACCATTGCGGCCCCATCACACCGGAGTCCTCGGGCAACTACGGAGCGCTCGCCGTCCTGCACTGAACACCGGCCCGGAGGTACGGCGCCGCCGTACCCCTAGGGCCGGAGCTCAGGCGGGAAGCACGAAAGGAGGAGAGGCCCCTGGGGTCAGTCCCACCAGAACGACCAGGCATGGCCGCCGACCAGCTGCTCCGCGTAGCCGATCAGGTCGCCGGCCCCCTGCACCACGTTGTCCGGGCAGAACGTCCAGTGCTCGGCCGCCACGTGCAGGGCATGCTCGACGTCCCCGGGCGGCGCGGCCACGCTGAGTTCGAGGGTGTTGAAGCCGAGGCTCACCACACGGGCGCCGAAGCGGTCCTCCCAGCTGCGGATCACGGCGGCCAGCGGGACCATCCACTCGTTGTGGTGCAGCGCGCCCTGCCAGCCCATGACGGCCAGCGCGTCGGCGCCCCGGTCGACCGCGGCCAGGCCCATCGGCATGCCGCGCACCGCGAGTTCGCCCGCGTACCAGTCGGCGACCGCGCCGGGCTCGGCCACCAGCACGCCGGGCGGGGCCAGCCCCGGGCAGAGCGCCCCGAAGGGCTCCAACTCGCTCAGCGCCTCCGGCGGCACCTGCGACACCCACTCCTGCCAGACCTCGGCCATGAAGCCCTCGGCGGTGAAGTGCTCGATCTGTCCGGCGTCGTCGGGCACCACCTGACCCGCGGCCCACGCCTGGGTCGACTCATCAAGCAGCACCGGCCATAACCCGCTGCGGGCGTGCTCGGCGCGGAAGGCCGACCACAGCGCGCCGCCGACGGGCTCCTCGCTCATCCAGAACGCCGGCCGCGCGGCCTTCTGCGCGAACCCGGGATCGGGCCAGACCAGCTCGCCCGCGGGCATGCCGACGGCCAGGGTGCGCCCCATGCCGCCGTCCGAGAACAGCTGGCGCAGCTCCTGTGGCAGCCGCAGATCATTCACGCCCATCGACGGAGATGGTAGTGCCGAACGCCGACATCGCTTCGAGCGGCAGGACATTTGTCCTGGGCGATCCTGGATCGACGTTCCTTCCGGCGGCGGGGTGGAGATCGGCACCGTTGGGTGCATGAAGATTCTGCTCGCGGCAGCCGTACTGCTGACCGGATGCGCCGACGCGCGTACGGCGGCCGCCACCGACACGGTCGTCACCACCGACAAGGGCGCGGTGCGCGGGAGGGAGGACGGGCGGCACCGCCTGTTCGAGGGCATCCGCTACGCCACCGCGCCCCGCTGGGACTCCCCGAGACCCGCCGCGGCCTGGAAGGGAGTCCAGGACGCCACCAAACCGGGCAGCCCCTGCCCGCAGGTCGGGTCCGACTACGCCAAGATCACCAGCGAGAACGAGGACTGCCTGTTCCTGAACGTCACCACCCCGGCCAAGAAGGGCGCCAAGCGGCCGGTCATGGTGTGGATCCACGGCGACGGCGCGCTCGGCGCCGGCCACTACTCCAACGCCAGGGCGATCGCCTCCGCGGGCGACGCGGTCGTGGTCACGATCAACTACCGGCTCGGGGTGTTCAGCGGGTTCGGCTACCCGGGCCTGCGCGACAGCGGCACCTACGGCCTGCAGGACCAGCAGGAGGCGCTGCGCTGGGTACGCCGCAACGCGGCCGCCTTCGGCGGCGACCCCGGCAACGTCACGGTGTTCGGCATCTCGTTCGGTGCGCTGGCCATCGGCGGCCATCTCACCTCGCCGGGCGCCAAGGGCCTGTTCCACCGGGCCGCCATGCAGAGCGGCGAGACCATGATGGACATGCCCGCCGGCAGTATGCTCCCCGGCCTGGAGGCCCAGCCGTCCTACGCCTGGCGCCCGACGGCCCAGACCGAGGCGGTCGGCCAGATCTACGCCAAGCAGCTCGGCTGCGCCGACCTGGCCTGCCTCAAGGCGCTGCCGGTGAAGAAGATCCTCGCCGTCCCGCAGATCATGAACGTCTTCCAGTCCTACACCTACGGCAACGCCGTCCTGCCCGAGATCCCCTCCACGGCCATCGAGAAGGGCCGCTTCCACCGCGTGCCCGTGCTGGCCGGGGCCACCAAGGACGAGCACCGCATCTTCGCCGCCATGCGCGGCAAGATCGCCTACCCGGAGTCGCTGAAGGAGACGTTCGGCAAGCGCGCCGCCGCGGTCGCCAGGGAGTACCCCCTCAAGAGGTACGGCAAGCCCGCCGTGGCCTGGGCCGCCGTCATGACCGACCGCATGTGGGCCCGCGGCACCCATGCCCAGAACACCCTGCTGGCCAGGCGGACCCCGGTCTACGGCTTCGAGTTCGCCGACCGGGACGCGCCGATGTTCCTGCCCATCAAGGCCGATTTCGACCTGGGCGCCTATCACGCGGGCGACCTGCCGTACCTCTTCCCCGAGAAGGGTGTGAAGCTGAGCCCGGCCCAGCAGAAGCTCTCCGGCCAGATGCTCTCCTACTGGACGAACTTCGCCCGCACCGGCGACCCGAACGGCGCCGGACTGCCCGCCTGGCCCAAGCTCAAGGGCGGCACCCTGTCGCTGGAGCCGGGGAAGATCCGACCCGTCGACTACGCCGCCGAGCACCGGCTGGCCTTCTGGAACTAGCGTGGACCCATGACCGTGCGCGTGCTGATCGCCGAGGACCAGGGCATGATGCGCGACGCCCTGGCTCTCCTGCTCGGCCTGGAGGACGACCTGGAGATCGTGGCCCAGGTGCCGACGGGCGCGGAGATCGTCGCGGCGGCCCTGGAGCACGCGCCGGACGTGGCGCTGCTCGACATCGAGCTTCCCGGCCGCAGCGGGCTGGAGGTCCTGCCGGAGCTGCGGGCGGCGCTGCCCGGCTGCGCGGTGCTGGTCCTGACCACCTTCGCCCGGCCCGGCTACCTGCGCAGGGCGATGGAGGCGGGCGCCGCCGGCTTCCTGGTCAAGGACGGGCCGGTGGAAGAGCTGGCCGCGGCGATCAGGCGGGCGGTGGCGGGGGAGCGGATCGTCGACCCGGCGCTGGCCGCCGCCGCCCTGCGCGCCGGGCCCAGCCCGCTCACCGACCGCGAGCGCGACGTGCTGGCCGCCGCGCTCGACGGCGCCACCATCGCCGACGTGGCCGCCCGGCTGCACCTGTCGGAGAGCACGGTACGCAACCACCTGTCCTCGGCCATCGGCAAGACCCACACCAGGAACCGGATCGAGGCGGCCCAGCTGGCACGGCACAATGGTTGGTTGTGACGACCTTTGACGCGGTACTGAGCGACCTCGATGGAGTCCTCCGGATCTTCGATGACGCCGCCCAGGCCGACATCGAGGCCCGCTACGGCCTTCCCCTGATGAAGACCGCGTTCCGGTCCGACCTCATCCTGCCCGCCACGCTCGGCCAGATCACCTCGCGGCAGTGGGTCGAGGCGATCGTGGCCGAGCTGGGCGGCCACGAGAGCGCCAGGCAGGCCGCCGAGGAGTTCGCCGAGGTGCCGTTCTGGGTCGACGAGGACGTCAGGGCGGTGCTGGCCAAGGTCCAGGAGCGGATGCCGCTGATCATCGTCACCAACGCCATGGACAACCTCGACGCCCACCTCGACCGGCTGGGCCTCACCTACTTCGCCGACGCCGTGGTCAGCAGCGCCAAGGTCGGCTACGCCAAGCCCGACCGGCGCATCTACGAGATCGGCGCCGAACAGGCCGGGGTGGCGCCCGAGCGCTGCCTGTTCATCGACGACCGACTGGAGAACGTCGAGGGCGCCCGCGCGATCGGCATGACCGGCATCCACTACCGGAACATCGAGGACCTGGCGCCGCTCACCCGCTAGCCATGTCGAAGAAGCGCCGTTCCAGGGCGACCGCCCGCCGGAAGACCGCCAGCACCGCGTCCCGGCCAGGCTCACCGAGCCGGGGCCCGAGCCGGTCGAGCTCCCCGCGCAGGAACCCCACCCAGGCGCGGAACTCCGCCCCTTCGTGCAGCTCGATCCACTCCCGGTGCACGAACCCCTCAGGCAGCGGCTCCGTCGCCCGCGCCGCCCAGTCGAGATAACTCCACTCCGCCACGCACAGCACCGCCACGATCAGCGGGTAGTCCTGCGCGGACCTGACCTCGTCCATCAGCGCGCGGAACTCGGCCGTGACCGGCTCGGCCGCCGCGTCGGTGCTGCCCTTCAGCTCCGCCAGCGCCCGGTGGAAGTACGTCTTCTCCTCCGTCGTGGCGACCTGTCCCAGGAATTTCCCGTACGGCACGCGGGCCTCGAACGTGTCCGCACTGGCCACGGCCGCCCCGAGCAGGGCGGTGAAGGAGTCGACGAACAGGAAGTCCTGCTCCAGGTAGTGCCGCATGTCGGCGGTGCCGGCCGCGATGGCGGCGGCGAACGGGTGCCCGGCCACCGCCTCCCACTCCTCGGCGCACTGGGCGCGCAACCACGTGCTGAAGGCTTCTTCACTCATGCCGCGACTCTAGACACCCCTCGTGCGCGCGGAAGGCCGGGGGGACGCGCGAACCCCGCCGCGGCCGGGGCGGGCCGGGCGGGGTGTGCGGCGCGTGCAGAACTCCGTACCAGAGGAGATCACCGCCGCGGCGCGGGCCGCGCCGCCCGCGCCGGGCCGGAGAAGAGGCTAGTAACCACCTCCCGTCGTCTTCGTCGGCTTCGGGGTGGAAGTGCCGGCGGGCGCCGGTGTGGCGGGCCGGGCGCCCGCCGGCCGGAGAAGGCCGATCAGGCCGTGCTTGGCGCCGTCGATGCCCGCCGCGAACCACACGGCGTTCTCGCCGCCCGTGGCGGCGGTGCCGGGTTCCAGGTCCCACAGGCCGGGCAGGACGACCGGGCGGCCGTTGGCGCCGCGCAGCGCGCCGAGGTGGCGGCCGCTCCTGAAGGCGTGGACGGTGCCGTCGCCGAAGTTGCCGACCAGCAGCGATCCGGCCAGCGCGCCGAAGCCGCGCGGGGCCGTGGTGATCGCCCAGGGGGCGTTGAGCGGGCCGCGCCCGATGCGGCCGGTGAGCCTGCCGTCGGTGCTGAATCGGCTCAGGAAGCCCTTGCCGCGCCCGGGGACCGCCTTGCCGGTCTGGGGGTCGCGCAGCACCGAGGCGACCCACACCGAGCCGTTGGCGATCGCCACGTTGAACGGGTGGTAGTTGCTGGGCAGGGCCCGGTCGCGGAACTGGGAGCGGCCGAGCCGTACCCGCTCGAAGTCCTCGTTGAAGGCGTGGATACGGCCACCGGCGAAGTCGGCGGCCAGCAGGAACGAGCCGTCGTCGTTCTCCAGCATGGCCAGGCCCTTGTAGTCGGCGCCCCGGGTGAACGCGGCGATGATCGCGTTGGCGGGGTCGGCCTCGGCGTTCCAGCCGGTGATGGCGCCGCTCGGGCTGGCGAAGATGAACGTGGCGGGCTTGCCCTTGACGGTGAAGCCCTGGCCGGTGTTGACGACCTGGCCGGTGGGCGCGCCGCCGGGGACGGCGACCTCGGTCTTCTCCTTGGTGCCGTTGCCCGAGTAGACGGTGGCGGTGCCGGTCCCGGTGTTGGAGACCCACAGGGTCTTGCCCATGGCCAGGCCCCAGGGGTTGACGACCTTGGGGTCGGTGACGGCGGCCTTGCCACGGACGTCGGAGACGAGGTTGACGACGTCGAAGCGGTTGCGGGGGGTGGTGGATTGCGCCGGGGTGGTGAGGGTAGCTCCCAGCACGACCGCGACAGCACCGAGCGTGATGATGCCGCGTCTATGGGGGTGCCGCATCCGTGCCTCCTTGATATGCGCTTGTGACGCGAGATACGCGGGAGGCGGGAGACTGGTTCATCGCTCGTTATGACTGGGAATGGGACAGACATGGAAGTTTTGGGCATTGATATCGGTGGTTCGGGAATCAAGGGCGCGCCGGTGGACGTCACCGCCGGACGCCTCACCAAGGAGCGCCTGCGCATCCCCACGCCGCAGCCCGCCAAGCCCGCCGGAGTGGCCGAGACCGTCGCCGAGATCGTCGAGCACTTCGCCTGGACCGGTCCGGTCGGCGTGACCTTTCCCGGCGTGGTGATGGACGGCGTGGTCAAGACCGCCGCGAACGTCCACCACTCGTGGGTCGGCGTCAACGCCTCGGAGCTGTTCGACGGCGCCCGGGTGATCAACGACGCCGACGCCGCCGGGCTGGCGGAACTCGCCTTCGGGGAGGGCAGGGGACGGAAGGGGACCGTCCTGATGCTGACGTTCGGCACGGGGATCGGCAGCGCCCTGTTCATCGACGGCACGCTCGTGCCCAACACCGAACTCGGCCACCTCGAACTCCACGGCAAGGACGCCGAGCACCGCGCGTCCGACCGCGCCCGCGAGGAGCACGACCTCGGCTGGAAGGACTGGGCCGAACGCGTCGAGGCCTACCTGAAGCACGTGGAGATGCTGTTCTCGCCCGCGTTGTTCATCGTCGGCGGCGGCGTCAGCAGGAAGGCCGACAGGTTCCTGCCGCACGTGAAGATCGACACCCCGATCGTGCCCGCCGCGCTGCAGAACGAGGCGGGCATCATCGGCGCCGCCCTCACCTGCGCAGGCGGGCCGCACGCTCCCGCGTGAGCGGGCTGCCCGGCGCCAGGAGCAGGGCCGCCTCCATGGCGGCCGCCGCCTCGTCGTGCCGGCCGAGACCCGCGAGGGCCAGCGCCCGCGCCGAGCAGGCGTCGGCCTCGTCCTCCGGGTTCAGGCCGAGCGCGAGCGCCCGGTCGAGGTCGTCGAGCGCTCTGGCGTGCAGCCGCAGATCGACCCTGACCTGCCCTCGGCCGGACAGGGCGCGGGCGGTCGCGGCCGGTTCGGCGCCGGGGCGGGCCGTGATCGCCTGGGCGAACTCGGCCTCCGCGTCCGCCGGCGAGCCCAGCCGCCACAGCGCGAAGCCGAGGCCGGTCCTGGCCTCGACGTCGGTGCGGTTGATCTCCACGGCCTGCCGGTAGAGGTCGGCGGCCGCGCGGTGGTCGCCGCTGGTGGCCACCACGTTGGCCAGCGCCGACAGCGACCGCGCCGTGGATACCCGGTCGGCCAGCGACTCGAAGCCGTTGAGCGCGCTCCTGAAGCTCTCCCTGGCCGCGGTCAGGTCGCCCTCCACCAGCGCGATCTCGCCGTGCAGCGCCATGGCCTGCGCCTGCCTGCGGGTGTCGCCCTCCAGCTGGTAGCGGCTGGCGGCGACGGAGGCCAGGCGGCGGGCGCCGGTGAAGTTGCCCTCGCCGAACGCCGCCTCGGCGGCCTCGGTGAAGACCCCGGCGTCCTCGGGCACCCGGGCCGGTCCCGGCTCGGCGAACCCCTCACCGGCCCGCCGTACGACCTCGATCATCTGGTCCTGCCCGAGCTGATACCAGGTGCCGCGCAGGCGCGTCGTCGCGGTCAGCAGATGCCGGGCGACCAGGGCGTCGGCGACCTCGTTGCGCATGTCGGCCGTCCTGGTCAGGCCGCGGAGTTTGGTGTCGCGGGTGCCGTACTCGGTGATGAACGCCGACTCCACCCACGCGCGCACCTCCGCCACGGGCACGCCGGTCTCCAGGCCCGCCTCCTCGGTGGCCCTGCGGTAGAAGGCGCTCAGCGCCTGGGCGACGCCGGGGATGCCGGTCAGGCCGGGGTCGGCCCAGCTCTCGGCGCAGACGATCTGCAGGTGCAGCGGCTCGACCAGCGGATGGACCACGCTCGCCGCGTTGCCCAGCAGGTCGGTGTGGGTGCTCGTGCGCAGCCGGTCGACGAGCGCGCGCGTCTCCTCGTCCGGCAGCTCCCTGCCGGTTCCGCGCCTTGGTCCCTGTACGGCTTCCGCCGCCGCCCGCTCGTCGAGCCCGTCCAGCCGGCGGTAGTTCATGGGCACGCCGAGCAGGGCCTCGCTGGCGTTCACCGAGGCGAGATGGTCGTCGCGCACGACCAGCAGCAGGTTGAGCGAGGGGATCTCGGCCAGCGCGGCGGCGAGCTGGCGCAGCAGGCCCTCGCGCTCGGCCATCCGGGTCGGGAAGGCGCTGTAGACCTCCTCGAACTGGTCGATGGCCGCCAGCAGCCGCCCGCTCGGCGGCATCTGGGTGACCCGACCGGCCAGGAACTCGGCGACGGTGGTGCCGGGCGCGGCCGGCGCGCCCCAGTCGCTCAGCACCGAGTAGACGAAGGCGTTGTGCCCGGCGGCGCCGGCGCGCGGTGGCGCGGGCGGGGCGAGGCGGCTGGGGCGCAGCGTGACGACGTGCGGCTCCTGCTCCAGGAGCGGAAGGATGCCCGCCTGCAGCAGTGAGGTCTTGCCCACGGCGGGCGGCCCGTGCAGCACGGTGACGCGGTCGGCCAGCCAGTCGAGTGAGAGGTTGCGGGCCTGGACCCGGCGGCCGAAGAACAGGCCCGCCTCGGAGCGCAGGAACGGGCGTGGACCGACATAGGGGGAGTCGTTCATCACGTCCCTCTCAGCCGCGAGTCGAGCATGTCGGTGAATTCCTCCAGTGACATCCAGAAGATCTCGATCTGCTGCCGGCCCAGCCGCTTGTCTAGGTATTCGCGGACCGCGGCCCTTCGTTTCACCCTCGGATCGAGCTGGAGGCACACGTGGCTGCTGCGCTGCCCGTCGGGCATGGCGATCATGAGCGACTTGAAGAGCGTCCAGAAGGTCGAGTCGCGCAGGCTGTAGCCGAGGAACAGCAGCGGCGCGCGGCGTAACCGGGTGCGGACGTAGGACGGCACGACGGCGGCCCGGTCGGCCTCCGGGGTCAGGCTCTTGTCCCGCCCGTCGCGGGCGTGCCGGACGTGGAAGTCGATGTAGTCGTCCTCGGTCAGCACCATCGAATGCGGGATCGAGTGGTGGCCGTGCAGGTGGAAGACGAGGGGACGCTCGGCCGTGGGGTCGTCGGCGGGCAGGGGCGGCCGCCGGTCGTCGTCATCGTCCATCCCGGAGGAATACCACGGACTCACATTCCAGGTCGGCCTTTTGCCGGCTCGTTGCAGCGCTTCCACCATGAAATCGTCGTAGTTGGTCGTTAGATAGAGAGGAAGATCGCAACGTGCCAAGATGTGGTGGATATCAAGCTGATCGGTAGTTAAAGCGACTTGCGAGAAAACTGTCCGGTGGAGTGCCCGTTTGAGTTGATTCGCATCGTGATTGAACGCCATCACAACTGCATACTGCATGACGCTGGACAGGTTGTCGGCGTCATGGTACGGATAGCGGACTCGTTCGGCCCAGTCCTTGGCCAGCGCCGCGCCCGTGGGCAGGCCCTGGCTCGCGCCCGCACCCAAGAAAGGGACACACTCTTTCTCCTTAATTGACTTAACCAGATTCTCCCAGCCTCTAGTGCTCTGCACGTTCCCTGCCGTTCTGGTCCAGGTGGAATCTTCAGTAATCCGGATGGAACGGCGTGAGTCAACGGCCAGGAAAAACGCCATATCTCCTCGGCGGCGGGCAGTCTGGAAGCAAGAAGTCCTCGCCTACCATTGAAGCTTGACAAGGTGAGGCGTTCAATGCGTACAAATCCCCATTCGTGGGACATATCTCCAGTTTGAATATGAGCAGGGAGCGATCGGCGTGACACAAGGGGCGTCCGAGGGTGGAGCGAGGACCCGCGTCACCGCATGGGGCAAGGAAATCCCTTTCCGCAACCCCAACTTCACCGGGCGTGTCTCCGAGATCGAGGAGCTGAGACGCGGCCTGGCGCGGGAGAGCGCGGCGGTGATCGACCAGCCGCCCCAGGCCCTGTTCGGCCTCGGCGGCGTCGGCAAGACCGAGATCGCGGCCGAATACGCCCACCGCCACCGCGGCGACTACGACCTCGTCTGGTGGATCAGGTCGGAGCAGGAGACCGCCGTGGTCAACGGCCTGGTCGCGCTCGGCCGCCGGATGCAGCCCCCGGGCTTCCGCGCCGAGGAGCGCGACTACTCCGCCCAGCTGGTGATCGAGGCCCTGGAGAAGGGCGAGCCGTACGGCGACTGGCTGATCATCTTCGACAACGCGAACAACGCCGGGATGATCTCGGAGTACATCCCGCGGGGGCGAGGACATGTGATCATCACCTCTCGTGACTCCCACTGGCGCAAGGCGCTGGGCGTCTCGGGGATCGAGGTGGGGGAGTTCACCCCCGACGAGACGGTGGAGTTCCTGAGCAAGCGGGTGCCCGCGCTCACCGGCCGCCGGGCCGAGGCCGCCACGCTGGCCGCCGAACTCGGCCACCTGCCGCTGGCCGCCGAGCACGCCGCCGCGTACATGAACGAGACCGGGACCTCCGCCGCCGAGTACCTGACCAAGCTGCGCGACAACGCGCACGAGCTGCTGGCGCGGGAGGTCGACATCCCCTACCCGCTCGCCGTGGCCGCCACCTGGGGCGTCTCGCGCGACGCCATCTCGCCCGAGGCCGACACGCTCTTCCAGGTCATGGCGTTCTTCGCGCCGGAGCCGATCGCCGAGGAACTGCTCGCGCAGCCCGCCAAGGCCGGTGACCTGCCGGAAGACCTCGGCCGGGTGCTCGGGGACGTCGGCGAGCTCAGGCAGGCCGCCCGCCAGCTCGCCCGCTTCTCCCTGGCCAAGATCGACGGCGTGCTCAACGCCGTGCAGATGCATCGCGTGGTCCAGGCCGTGACCCGCAGCCGCCTGATGCGCGAGGACCCGGAGCAGGCCGAGCGGTTCCGCCATGCCGTACATCTGCTGCTGGCCGGATCCGACCCCGGCGCGCCCGGACTCGACGAGAGCGACCCCCTCTACGAGCGCTCGCGCAGCCACATCGTGCCCTCGGGCGCCATCGAGAGCGCCGACCCCACCGTGCGGCAGCTGATCATCAACCAGGTGCGCCGCCTGCACCGCCGCGGCGGCTTCTTCGAGAGCCTCTCGCTCGGCGAGCTGGCCCTGGAGGAATGGAAGCTCCGCTTCGGCGAGGACGACCGGCTCACGCTCGCGCTGGCCATCGAGGTCGGCAAGGCCACCCGGCTGAGCGGCCACTGGGAGCGCGCCTACGCGCTCAACCTCGACACTCTCGAACGGCTGCGCGCCTTCGGCGAGGACGACCAGACCTACCTGGCCTGCGCGCTCAGCCACGGCGTCGACCTGTGCATGATGGGCCGCTACCAGCAGGCGCTCGACAACGACCTCGACCTCCTGCCGCGCTACGAGCGGGTCTTCCGTCCCGAGCACGAGTTCACGCTCCAGGTGCGCAACAACATCGCGATCAGCCTGCGCTGCCTGGGCCGCTTCGAGGAGGCCCTGGAGCACGACCGGATCGCGCTGACCATGCGCGAGAACATGTTCGGCCCCCAGGAGGACCAGACCCTGACCTCCCGTTTCGCCGTGGCGCGCGACCTGCGCCGCATGGGCAGGTATGAGCAGGGCCTGGACATGATCAGGGACGTCGACCAGCTGCTCGTGCGGATGAACGCGCCCTGGGACGCGCTGCGCGTGTTCACCGCGCTCGACCTGGCGATCGCGCTGCGCCGCGTGGGCTACCACCAGCAGGCCGCCGCCCAGGCCGAGGAGACCCTCACGACGCAGATCGCGTCCAAGGGGCCCGACCACCGGATGACGCTGCTGGTGTCCACGAACGTGATCAACGACCGGCGGCTGATCGACGACCTGGCCGGGGCCCAGGCCCTCGGCGAGCAGACCGTCGCCGGCTGGGTGAAGGCGGCGGGTGACGACCACCCCAACACGCTGTCCGCCCGCGCCAACCTCGCGGTCGTGATGCGGGTACGCGGCAACCCGCGTGCCGCCCGCGAACTGAACGAGCAGGCCCTTGAGGGGTTCCGCCGCCACTTCGGCGACGACCACACCAGCACGCTGGTCGTCATGCACAACCTCGCCAGCGACCTGGCCATGATGGGCGCGGTGCGCCAGGCCCGGGAGCTTGGCGAGGCTGCTTACGAGGGTCACCGGCGGGTACGCGGCCCGTTTCACCCCTGCACGCTGGCCACCGGGGCCAACCTCTCGGTCGACCGGCTGGCCGACGGGGACGAGGAGGGCGCCGCGCGGCTGCGCGAGGAGATCCTGGCGGCCTACGCCGAGACGCTGTCCAACGAGCACCCCGAGGCCCGCCTGGCCGCCCAGCAGGGCCGGATCAACCTCGACGTGGAACCGATGATGAGCTGACCCCGCCACGCTTCAGGCGGTTTCGCGGCGCTCAGGCAGTCTGGCGGCACTCAGGGGGCTTGGCCTGCTCAGGCTAAGGCGGCTTCGGCGGCGCGGGCGGCCGGGGCGGGGACCGGTTCGGCCAGGGCGGCGCGGATGCGAGCCTCCAGGGGGCGGGCCAGCGCCGCCCCGGCCGGTGTCAGCGCCCCCGACCGGCCGAGCTGCTCCATGGCCCGCCCGGTCGCCAGCCGCCACAGCGCGAAGGCCGCCGCGTGCCCGGGACGCTCCTCCAGCGGCCCCGCCAGCCACTCGGCCCGGTGGAACTCCACCACGGCCACGTGCGCGAAGATGCCCTGCAGGGTGGCGCTCGCGTCGCGCTCGCCGTCCCGCCAGTGCACCGCGAACCGGCCGGGATGTCCGGGCACGGTCAGCGCGACGATCTCGTCGGCCGCCCCGAGCACCTGGTGCTGAAGTTCGTGGGTGAACGTGGCGGCCAGTTCGGCGGCGTCGGCGGGAGCGGACAGCGCCACCGCGCCGAACGCGGCGCCGGAGGTGGCGCTGAAGGTCTCGGGCGGGGCCGGCGGGACGACCGGCACGACGGTGGTGACCAGCTCGGCCATCGCGGCGGCCACGCGCGGATGCCGCGCGCGCAGCAGCCGGTACGCCTGGCGGCACAGCTCCGTCCAGTCCGCCGGTCCGGGACGCTCGGCGACGGCCAGCCCGAAGTGCCCGCGCAAGGGCTCACCGGTCTCGAACCGGAGCCTGAGCGGCCGCGGGCCGTCGAGCGCGACCGGCCCCCGCTCACGCTCCAGGGCGGCCAGCAGCACGCCGGTGTCGCCGGACCCGAAGCGCAGGGCGTCGTCGGCCCAGGCGCCGAGCTGGGGCGAGATCAGGACGTCCAGCGCCTGGCCCGGATGGGCGCCGAGGCGCCGCCAGAGGTCGTCGATGGCGGCCGAGCCGGACTGCCGCCGGACCGATTCGAGCAGGGCGATGTTCCTGCTGGCGATGGCCCGCTTGAGCGTGTCGGCGAGCGCGGGCGGGACCTCGCCCGCGCCCAGCCCGGCCAGGTCGGCGGGCGACAGCGTGTGCCGGGCGTAGCCGCCGGTCACCGATCTCGCGGGCCAGGTTGATCGGGCTGCGGGCAGGCCTTGTCGCTCTTGTTCCAACGCCGGCTGGCCGGGTCGGTCGCCATGTGGCGGGCCAGAGACTCGCGCAGGACCTCATCCGGCACCGTTGCCAGGCGGTCGAACGGGATATGGGTCAGATCGACGAGCATGGACTCGCCCATAGAACCCCCTGCGGCCATGTGGTGTCCCTTTCTCCGTCGCTATTCACCGTGTTGTCGACTAAGCACTCTTGAAGAGTCCCAAATCCTCTCGAACTGCTCAATCCAGTAGTGGTACCAGTACCCATGCGCACGCCGGGTCAATTCCAGGTGCATACGGTTGTCCGTCGCCCGGTTGCCGACGCCGTGGGGCTCCACGATCACCGTGCCGTCGCCGCCCGCCGGATTGACGGCGAGCAGGCTGAATCCCGGGTTGTAGGAGAAGGTGGCGTACTCCACCCGGCCGGCCACGTGCCAGTCCGTCATCGCGGCCAGCCGGTCGAGCGCGGTCGCGATGCTCGCCGGCAGGTTCTGCAACGGGAACTCCAGCCCGGCGTCGAGCTGGCGGGTGGCGAGGTCGACGGCGTGCAGCTCCTCCGGATCCAGGAGCACGACGCGGAAGACGCCGTCGGGACGGCTCAGCACGGTCCGGCGGATGATCTCGCAGTTGGTCTCGGACAGCAGGTTGATGCCGGACGGGGCGAACAGCCACACCTCCCTCGCGTCCCGCAGCCGGTCGCGTAGAGGATGCGACTCGAAGTCGGCGCGGTCGCCCAGCGGCAGGCGCGAACGGTCGGGCACGGTGATCCGGTGGAGCAGCACGCCCATGCCGGCCAGGATCGCCGCCCACCGGTACTGCTCGGCCACGGCCTCCCCGACCAGCGTCAACACCGCGAACACGATCGCCACGACGGCGATCACGTAGGCGTCGAGGTTCCTGCGCTCACGGACATCACGCAGGATGCGGCGGACTGAACGTCGCATGGCACCTCCGCCTCGATCGTGTCATCGGTCAGGAGGCGCGTCCATACGGCCAGAAATCCTTCGGGATCATGCAACCCTTCAGGCGTCTCAGGAGTCTCACTAGTGTCCGTGATCGACCGTGGTGAACTCTGGGGAGAGTGCTGACACACCGCGGCCGGTCACGGACGCTGCCGATATTCGGATGCGATCCACGGCGCGGTCAGGCACGATGGGCCGTTGGCACCCGGTACGCGGGGCTCCAATATCCTGAAAGCAGTATGGGAACCTCGTCGTTGTCTTCTCCACTCACCGAGCTTCAGAGCCGCCTGCCCGAACTCATGCCGCGCGACCAGCGGCGGCTTCGGCGCAGGCTCGACGGCGTGCGCCGGGTGCGCTCGCGCGAGGCACGGGACAAGATCACCGCGGAGATCCTCGCGGACGTGGAGCGCGCCGAGCAGCGCCTGGCCCGGCGCCGCGAAGCCGTACCCGTGGTGAGCTATCCGCAGGAGCTCCCCGTCTCCCAGCGCAAGGACGACATCCTCGCGGCCATCCGCGACAACCAGGTCGTGATCATCGCGGGTGAGACCGGATCAGGAAAGACCACGCAGATCCCCAAGATCTGCCTCGAACTCGGGCGGGGCGTGCGCGGCCTCATCGGGCACACCCAGCCCCGCCGCATCGCCGCCCGCACCGTCGCCGAGCGCATCGCCGAGGAGCTCGGCACCGAGCTCGGCCAGGCCGTCGGCTACAAGGTCCGCTTCACCGACCAGGGCGGCGACCGCACCCTGGTCAAGCTCATGACCGACGGCATCCTGCTGGCCGAGCTGCAGAACGACCGGCTGCTCGAGCAATACGACACGCTGATCATCGACGAGGCCCACGAGCGCAGCCTCAACATCGACTTCATCCTCGGCTACCTCAAACAGCTGCTGCCCCAGCGCCCCGACCTCAAGATCATCATTACCAGCGCCACCATCGACCCGGAGCGCTTCTCCCGCCACTTCGGCGACGCCCCGATCGTCGAGGTCTCCGGCCGCACCTACCCCGTCGAGGTCCGCTACCGGCCGCTCAACGAGGACGACGACCAGACGCAGGGCATCGTGGACGCCTGCAAGGAACTGGTCCTGGAAGGGCCGGGCGACATCCTGGTCTTCCTCAGCGGCGAGCGGGAGATCCGCGACGCCGCCGACGCGCTGTCCAAGGCCGAGTTCCGCAACACCGAGATCCTTCCCCTGTACGCCCGGCTGAGCGCCGCCGAGCAACATCGCGTCTTCCAGCGCCACACCGGCAGGCGGGTCGTGCTGGCCACCAACGTGGCCGAGACGTCGCTGACCGTGCCCGGCATCAAATACGTCGTGGACCCGGGCTTCGCCCGCATCTCCCGCTACAGCCACCGCACCAAGGTGCAGCGCCTGCCCATCGAGGCCATCTCGCAGGCCAGCGCCAACCAGCGCAAGGGGCGGTCCGGGCGCACCTCCGACGGCATCTGCGTGCGGCTGTACGAGGAGGAGGACTTCCTCAACCGGCCCGAGTTCACCGACCCGGAGATCCTGCGCACCAACCTCGCCAGCGTCATCCTGCAGATGACCTCGATCGGGCTGGGCGACATCGAGGCGTTCCCGTTCGTCGAGCCGCCGGACAAACGGCAGGTGCGCGACGGCGTCAACCTGCTCGTCGAACTCGGCGCCTTCGACGCCCAGGGCAAGCTCACCGGCGTCGGCCGCAAGCTCGCCGGGCTGCCGGTCGACCCGCGCCTGGCCCGCATGGTGCTGGAGGCCGACAAGAACGGCTGCCTGCGCGAGGTCATGGTCATCGCCGCCGCGCTGTCGATCCAGGACCCGCGCGAGCGCCCCGCCGACAAGCAGCAGCAGGCCGACGAGAAGCACCGGCGCTTCGCCGACCCCGAGTCCGACTTCCTCACCTATCTCAACCTCTGGAACTACCTCAAGGACAAGCAGAAGGAGCTGTCATCCAGCGCCTTCCGCCGCCTGTGCAAGTCCGAGTTCCTCAACTACCTGCGCGTCCGCGAGTGGCAGGACATCTACAGCCAGATCCGGCAGACGCTCGGGGTCCAGCCGAACAGCGCGCCGGCCGCGCCGTACCAGATCCACTCCTCGCTCCTCGTCGGGCTGCTGTCGCACATCGGCGTCAAGGACGTCGTGGACAAGCAGCGCGGGCAGGACGGGCGGCGGCCCATCCAGGAATACGTCGGCGCGCGCAACGCGCGCTTCGCGATCTTCCCCGGCTCGGCGCTGGCCAGGAAGCAGCCGCAGTGGCTGATGTCGGCCGAGCTCGTCGAGACCTCGCGCCTGTGGGCGCGGGTCAACGCCAAGATCGAGCCCGACTGGGTGGAGCCGCTCGCGCAGCATCTCGTCAAGCGCAACTACTCCGAGCCGCACTGGGAGAAGAACCAGGGCGCGGTCATCGCGCTGGAGAAGGTCACACTGTACGGCGTGCCGCTCGTCGTCGGCCGCAAGGTCAACTACGGGCGCATCGACCCGGAGCTGTCACGGGAGCTGTTCATCCGGCACGCCCTGGTCGACGGCGACTGGGACAGCCACCACGCGTTCCTGCGCGAGAACCGCAAGCTGCTCGGCGAGGTCGAGGAGCTGGAGGCGCGGGCCAGGCGGCGCGACATCATGGTCGACGACGAGGCGCTGTTCGACTTCTACGACCAGCGCGTCCCGGCGGACGTGGTCTCCGCGCGGCACTTCGACTCCTGGTGGAAGACGGTCTCCGACAAGAGCGTGCTGACGTTCACGCCGGAGATGCTGGTCAACGAGAACGCCGACGTCAGCGCCCAGGACTACCCCGACACGTGGCGGCAGATGGGCCAGCGGATGAAGCTGACCTACCAGTTCGAGCCGGGCGCCGACGCCGACGGCGTCACCGTGCACGTGCCGCTGCAGGTGCTCAACCAGGTCAACGGCGACGGCTTCGACTGGCAGATCCCCGGGCTGCGCGAGGAGTTGATCACCGCGCTGATCCGGGTGCTGCCCAAGCACCTGCGCCGCAACTTCGTGCCCGCGCCCAACTACGCCAAGCAGGTGCTCGCGGGCGTCAAGCCGACCGGCGAGCCGCTGCTGGACGCGGTCGAGCGCGAACTGCTGCGGCTGACCGGCGTACGCGTGCCGCGCGACGCCTGGCAGCTCGACCAGGTGCCCGACCACCTGCGCGTCACCTACCGGGTGATCGACGAGCGCAAGCGCACGATCGCCGAGGGCAAGGACCTGGACGGGCTGAAGAAGCAGCTCGCCCCGCGCCTGCGCAAGACGCTCTCGGCCGCCGGCGACGACATCGAGCGCACCGGGCTCCACACGTGGAGTTTCGGCACGCTGCCCAAGGTGTTCGAGCAGGGCCGGATGAAGGGCTTTCCGGCGCTGGTGGACGAGGGCTCCAGCGTCGGCGTCAAGATCTACGAGACGCAGGCCGAGCAGCGCCGTTCCATGTGGACAGGCACCCGCCGCCTGTTGCTGCTCAACGTCACCAACCCGGCCAGGTCGCTGCTCGGCGGGCTGTCCAACCAGGCCAAGCTGGCGTTGTCACGCAGCCCCCACGGCGGTGCGGTGGCGTTGTTCGACGACGTGGTCAACGCGGCGGTCGACCAGCTCATGGCCGACGTGGGCGGGCCCGCCTGGGACCCGGTCTCCTTCGACCGCCTCTACCAGCACGTACGGGCCGACCTGTACGAAACCGCCCGGGACGTGCTGGGCAAGGTGGAGCAGATCCTGAGCACCTGGCACACGATCGGCACCCAGCTGTCCGGCCTGCGCCGCAGCGCCTCGACGGACGACGCCCGCGACCAGCTCGGCAAGCTCATCTACGCGGGCTTCGTGACGGGGACCGGTGTGAAACGCCTACCCGACATTTCCCGCTATCTCCGGGCCCTTGAGCGCCGCCTGACCAAGCTGCCCGAGGAGCCGTGGCGGGACGAGGAATGGATGGACCGGGTCCACAAGGTCGAGGACGACTACCAGGACCTGCTCGACCGCCTCGCCCCGGCCCGCCGTGCCGACCCGGACGTGCGGGAGATCCGCTGGATGATCGAGGAACTCCGCGTCAGCTTCTTCGCCCAGACCCTGGGCACCCCCACCCCGGTCTCGGAGAAGCGCATCGCGAAGGCGATGGAGAAACTCAGTCCTTGAACAGGGTGGTCTCCAGGTCGAAGTCGACGGGCTCGGGCAGGTGCAGGGTCTCGCCCAGCACGCACTCGTCCTTGGCCTGATAGGCGCCGTCGGCGATGTCGCTGTAGACGGTCGCCGTGTTCGCGATCGGGTCGAGCAGGAGGTAGACGGGGACGCCGCCGATCGCGTAGAGGCCGACTTTCGTGACGCGATCGTCGTGCTTGCTGCTGGGCGAGACGACTTCGGCCACCATGATCAGGCCCGATGAGCGCATCTCGCGCTCTCCCCATCGGGGGCAGTCGGGCGGCAGGAGAACGTAGTCAGGCACGACCGGCTCACGCGGGCCTTCGATGCACACGTCCAGGCCGCCGGGATATCCCTTCCAGCCTCGCTCCTTCCTGACCGGGAGAAGCAGATCGTGAAGATCTGCGAAGGCACCCTGGTGTTCCGGGGATCCAACGGGGCTCACGTGCAAGTTCCCTTCGATGACCTCGACCCGGAGACCGGGGAGGGGGGGTAGGGCATCGAACAGCTCCCGCACCGTGAAAGGCAGCTCGGCAGGCGGGGCCTCGTAGGGCGTCACACGATGCCTACGCGCAGTTGCGACCATGGAACCTGTCCCTTCGTGTCTGGGCGGGTACGCTCAGTATTGCATCATGCCCTGACATCTCGCCGGTAAAAGACCGCCAGCCCGGCGCCGACGGTCAGGGCGACGAAGGCGGTGTAGAGGGCGAAGCCGCCGAGGTGGCCGTCCGGCGACAGGACGGACAGGCCGGCGACCATCGGCCAGATCTGGGCCACCCATTCCGGCAGCAGCCGGAGGATCGCGATCACCAGGACCGTGGCCGAGACGACGATGATGACGCCGCCCGCCGTGGAACGGACCAGGAACCCCATGGCCAGCCCGAACAACCCCAGCAGGCCCAGGTAAAGGCCCGCGCCCAGGACCGCGCGCAGCGCTCCCGGGTCGCCCAGTGCGGCCCGCGGCAGGCCCGCGGCGGCGAAGACGTGCTGGCCGATCAGGAAGGAGGCCACGGCGGTCAGGAGTCCGGCGAACGTGCCCAGGCACGCCACCACGGCGCACTTGGCGGCGAAGAGGCGGCTTCGGCTCGGGACGGCCATCACGCTGGTCCTGATGGTGCCGCCGGCGTACTCGGAGGTGACGGCCAGCACGCCCAGCACGCCGATCGCGACCTGGCCGAACAGCAGGCCGCCCTGGAGGCTGGCGGCCACCGGCTCCAGGCGCTCGCCCTCGTGGGCCGCCTCCGCCGCGGCGCCGGCCATGATCACGCCGAGCCCCGCGGTGAGCACGGCGAGGGCGGCCAGGCACCACCAGGTCGAGTGAAGCGTCCGCAGTTTGATCCATTCAGCTTTCATGATCCGAACTCCACGCTGTCGGCGGTCAGGGCGAGGTAGGCGTCTTCCAGGGAGCCGGTCACACTGGTCATCGGCGTGTCGGCCAGCAGGCGGCCCCGGCCGATGACGATCAGGTGGTCGGCGGTCTGCTCCATCTCGGCGAGCAGGTGGCTGGAGACCAGGACCGTGCGGCCCTCGGCGGCCAGCCCGCGCATCAGGCCACGGATCCAGCGGATGCCGCCCGGGTCCAGCCCGTTCACCGGCTCGTCGAAGATCAGCACGCCCGGATCGCCCAGGAGCGCCGCCGCGATGCCGAGGCGCTGGGACATGCCCAGGGAGAACGTCCCGGCCCGCCGGTCGGCGACGCCGTCCAGGCCCACCTGCTCCAGCACGGCGGTGACGCGCCTGTCGCGGATGCGGTTGCTCGCGGCGAGCATGCGCAGGTGGTCGCGGGCGCTCCGGCGCGGGTGCGCGGACCGCCCGTCCAGCAGGACGCCCACCTCGCGCAGCGGCGCGGGCAGTGCGTGGTACGGCCGTCCGCCGACGGCCGCCCGGCCCGAGCTGGGACGGTCGAGGCCGACGATCATCCGGATCGTGGTGCTCTTGCCCGCGCCGTTCGGGCCGAGGAAGCCGGTGACGACTCCGGGGTGGACGGCGCAGGTCAGCTCGTCCACCGCGGTGGCGCGGCCGTACCTCTTGGTGAGTCCTTCCAGGGTGATTGTTTGGTTCATGGGGAGATTCCAGCGTCGCGGGGCAGTCGGGCAGAAGCCCGGAAAGTGGTGACACCTGCGACTTTCGTAGGATCCGGTGCGGGCGGCTGCGGCCTAGGGTGAGGGCGTGCTGATGCGTGTCGTCATGACCCTCGCCGCACTCCTGCTGTCGCTCCACGTCGTGGGCACGCTCGATCCGCCGTGGCCGGTGGCCGTCGCGCTGGTCGCGTCCGGGCTGGTCCTGCTGGTCCGCTCGCCTCTGGTGGCGGCCTGGGTGACGGTGGGGGCGGCGGTGGTTCACCTGTTCGCGCCGCCGGTGCACCTGGAGATGATCCTCTGGGCGCCGCCGGCCGCGCCGTTCGTCGCCTATCTGGCGATGCGGTACGCGCCGCGCAGCCCGGTCGCCGTGGTGCCCGTGGCGCTGTTCACCGCGCTGGCGGCGTGGTGGGGGCCGACGTCGGAGTTCGGCATCCGCACCGTGCTGCTGACCGTGGCCGCGGCCGTGCTCGGCCTGTACCTGTCGACGCGTGCCAACCTGCTGCGGGCGCTCACCGACCGCGCCGAGCGGGCCGAGCGCGAGCAGCACCTGCTCGCGGAGCAGGCCAGGGGCGAGGAGCGGGTACGGCTCGCCGCCGAGATCCACGACCTCGTCACCCACCGGGTCAGCCTCATGGTGCTCCAGGCGGGCGCCCTGGGCCTGACCGCCGCCGACCGCCCGGCCAGGGAGGCGGCCGAGACGCTGCGCGCCACCGGCTGCCAGGCGCTGGAAGAACTGCGCGAACTGGTCGGCGTGCTGCGCGCCCCGTCGGCCCCGGTGCGCGGCCAGCCCGAGGTGCCGCTGCTGCCCGCGCTGGCGGAACTGGTCGAGGGTTCCGGCCTGCGCGTCGGGTTCGAGGCCGACGACGCGCAGGTCTCGCCGGTCGTCCTGCGTACGGCGGAGCGAACCCTGCAGGAGGCGCTCACGAACGTGCGCAAACACGCCCCGGGCGCCGAGACCACGGTACGGCTGCGCTGCGACGGCGACCGGGTGCGCATCACGGTGGCCAACTCGGCCCCCGCGGGTCCGGGCGACCCGGAGCTGGCGGCGGCCGGTTCCGGCACCGGCCTGCTCGGCCTGCGCGAGCGCGTGGAACTGGTGGACGGCACGCTGGCGGCCGGCCCGTCGGAGGCAGGAGGCTTCGTGGTGGACGTGACCCTCCCGGTGGCGTCGTGATCAGCGTCGTGGTGGTGGACGACGAGCCGATGGTCTGCGCCCACCTGCGCGCGATCCTCGGCTCGTCGGGCGAGATCACCGTGGTGGACGAGGCGCACGACGGCGCCGCCGGGGTCGAGGCGGTGGTGCGCCACCGGCCGGACCTGGTGCTCATGGACCTGCGGATGCCCGGCGTGGACGGGCTGGCGGCCATCGCGCGCATCGCCAGGCTGCCCGCGCCGCCCGCGGTGCTGGTGCTGACCACGTTCGACGCCGACCACTACGTGCTGCGCGCGCTCACCTCGGGGGCGGGCGGATACCTGCTGAAGTCGACGCCGCCCGCCGACCTGATCAACCTGGTGAAGGCGGCGGCCGGCGGCCACACGGTGCTGTCCGGACCGGCGGCGTCCCGGCTACTGGACGGCGCGGTCCGCCGCCAGGCCGCCCGGCGCAGGCTGGAGGCGCTGACCGGGCGCGAACGGGAGGTGCTGGCCGGTCTGGGCGCGGGCCGCAGCAACGCGGAGATCGCCGGGCAGCTGTTCCTGACCGAGGCCACGGTCAAGGGGCACGTCTCCCGCATCCTGATCAAGCTCCGCTGCTCGAACCGGACCCAGGCGGGGCTGCTGGCGTTCGAGGCCGGCCTACCCGATTGAAAGTATACCGGCTGACCGGTATAGTTGCGAGGCGTGCCCAGACCCAGTTCCAGGGAGCGGCTGCTCGACGCCGCCGCCGACGTCCTGCTCACCGACGGGGCCGAGTCGCTCACGCTCGAAGCCGTCGCCAAGCGGGCCGGAGTCTCCAAAGGGGGGCTCTTCTACCACTTCCCGACCAAGCAGGCGCTGGTCGCCGGCATGGTCGAACGCCTGACCGCCGCCTTCGACGACGCCCTGGCCCAGGCCGGCGGGCGGCCCGGCGACTACCTGCGCGCCTACATCGAGGCCACGATCCCGCTCCAGCCCGCCGCCGCGGCGCCCGCCGACCGGGTCACCGTCGCCCTGCTGGCCGGGGTGCTGGTCGATCCCGCCGGGCTGGAACCGCTCAGGCAGCGTTACGCCGCCTGGCAGGAGCGGCTGGCCGCCGACGGGATCGACCCGGCGGCCGCGACAGCCGTACGCCTGGCCGTGGACGGATGGTGGGCGGCGCGGCTGCTCGGACTCGGCGAGCCGGGACCGGACCTGCACGAGAGCACCCGCCGCTACCTTCTGGAGATGATCGACCGTGCTGCGCGCGACTAAGGCCCTCATGCTCGGCACCGACGTCGGCTTCGTCGTCTACTTCAGCGTGACGGGCCTCGGGCTGATCCCGCCCGAGTGGGCCTTCGCCGACTACGCCAACCCGCTCATGGCCGACTGGAACTGGTCGTTCCTCTGGATCGACATGCTGGCCAGCGCGACCGGGCTGACGAGCCTGTGGCTGCTGCGGGGGAGCGTGCCCAGGCCGGGCGGCCCGCCGCTGATGCTGGTCTCGCTGGTGCTGACCATGGCGTCGGGGCTGATGGCGATCGCGTTCTGGACGTTGCGCGGTGATTTCTCCCTGGCCTGGTGGATCCCCAACCTCTACCTGATGCTCTTCCCGATCCCCGCCATCGCCTGCCTGATCACGGCACGTAGGATCGAGGCATGACGGAGCGCAAACCTCTTGGCATGCCCTTCGAGTCATGGATCGACCGGCAGATCCGCGAGGCCGCCGAGCGCGGCGAGTTCGACGATCTGCCGGGCACGGGCAAGCCGATCCCCGGCGCCGGCCGGCCCCAGGACGACAACTGGTGGATCAAGAACAAGCTCGCAGAAGAAGGCCTGTCGATGCCGCTGCCGCCCAGCCTCGCGCTGCGCAAGGAGGCCGACGAGGTGCTCGAACTGGCGTTGAAGGCGGGCTCCGAGGGCGAGGTGCGCCTTCTCGTCCAGGGGATCAACGAGAAGATCAACAAGGCCATCAGGCGGGGCGCGGCCGGGCCGCCGGTCGACCTGTTCCCGTTCAACGTGGAGCGCGTGGTGGAGCGCTGGCGCGTCTCGTACCCTGATGGGCGTCCGCGCACGAGGGAAGAGGAAGATGATCAAGGCGCTGGTGTTCGACGTCGGTGAGACGCTCATCGACGAGACCCGCATCTGGAGCCGCTGGGCCGACCGGCTCGGGGTGACGCGGCTGACGTTCATGGGCGTGCTCGGGGGCGTGGCCGCCCTCGACCGTTCGCACCGCGACGCCTTCCAGATCGTACGGCCCGGCCTCGACGTGGACGCCGAGATCACCGCCTGGCGGCGCGACGACCCGGACGGACTGCGCAACAACTTCGACGCCGACGACCTCTACCCCGACGTACGGCCCGCGTTCCACGCCCTGCGCGCCGCCGGCTACCAGGTGGTGATCGCCGGCAACCAGCCCGTCGAGGCCTACGACGCCCTCATGGCGATGGAACTGCCCGCCGACTCCATCCACACCTCCGACGGGTGGGGCGTGGCCAAGCCGGCGCCCGAGTTCTTCGCCAAGGTCGCCTCGGTGGCCGGGCGCGAACCCGCCGAGATCCTTTACGTCGGCGACCGCCTCGACAACGACGTGCGCCCGGCGCGGGCGGCGGGCATGCGCACCGCCCTGCTGCGCCGCGGCCCGTGGGGCCATCTGCACGCCGACCGCCCCGAGGCCGCTGAAGTGGCCGACCTCGTCGTGAACGATCTCCAAGCCCTGCTGCCCGCCCTCGCTCAGCGGTCAGGCTCGATGTGAACGGCCCGCTCCTCGGCTGACAGGTCCTCGCCCGCGTCACCGCCCCAGTCCTCACCCACCTCCTCGCCGTCGACGTCCGGCCCGAGGCCTTCGTCGGGGGCGGTGAGGCGGTGGTCGGCACGCGGCTCGCGGCCGGGGCCGTCGGGCAACTCCCGCCGGAGCCGCTCGTCGAGCGTGTCACCGCGCGCCGGGTCGTCCTCCCGGATCTCGTGGTCGCGGCCGAGATCGTCGTTCCACTCCTCGACCTCTATGCCCTGCTCGTCGCTGTATCCGTAGCGGTCCGGTGTTTCGGTCATACGCGCTCCCTACCCACCCAACCCCCAAAAACCCAACCACTTGGCCCCCCAAAGCCCGGCCAAAACCCATCCTTGCCCATCCCCCCACCCTCAAGCCCAGCAACCCGCGCCCGTGCGCCACATGCCCCCACGCTCCATCGCACACCCTGCCCCAGCGTCGTCCCCGACCCGACCCGACCCAGCCGCGCTGCGCTCGCGTTCTCGCGCTGCGCGCCAACCGGGTGCCAGCCTTGCGCCTCGTGCCCTGTGCGCCGCGTCCCTTGCTCTTGTGCGGGGTCGCTACCCATGCCAAGCGGCCCCGCCCCTTGCCCTGGGCCGCCGGCCGGCCTGGCAGTCCGCGGACCTGGGAGTGCGTGGTTGCTGTTGGGCTTGTCAGCGGCCGATGGCGGCGCCGATCATCGCGCGGGGGTCGGCGGCGCCGGCGAGCACACCGTCGGGCCGCAGGTCGATGAGGTGCGCGTGACCGAAACCGGTCCCGTATGGGCGTTCCACCACGGGGTGGCCCAGGGCGGCCAGCCCGTCGCCCCACGCGGTGCCCGCCTCCACCTCCACCGCCATCTCGTCCGGCGCGTCCCACGTGTCGAACCCGGTGGTCCCGCCGAGCTTCCAGCGCGGTGCCGAGATGGCCGTGCCCGGCGCCTCGCCGTACCTGAGCAGGCGGGTGATGACCTGCAACAAGATCTGGGGCTGCGCGTCGCCGCCCATGGTGCCCACGACGGTGCGCAGTGAGCCGTCGGGGCGGGTGATGAGGGCGGGCGTGAGGGTGTGCGGAGGGCGGCGCCCGGGCGCGTACTCGGCCGGATGTCCCGGCGTCAGCGAGAACCCGATGCCCCGGTTGTGGAGGTTGATCCGGGTACGCGGCTCGAAGACCATGCTGCCGAACCCCGAGGCGTTCGACTGGATGAGCGAGACGCCCATGCCGTCGCCGTCCACCGCGCACAGGTAGGTGGTGTCGCCGTCCGCGGCGGGGACGCGCGCCTTGAGGCGCGCCCTCGGGTCCACCAGCGCCCGCCGCCGCGCGATCTCGTGCTCGCCGAGCAGGTCCTTGGCGTCTTCATGGAGTACGGCGAGGCGGTCGTGACCGGCCGCCCGCGCCGCCTCGGCCAGCAGGTGCGCCCATGCCGAGCGGGCAGGGGCGGGCGGCAGGTCCAGGCCGTCGGCGATGCCGAGGGCGAGCAGCAGCAGGTAGCCCTGGGAGTTGGGCGGGGTGGACCATACGTCGTGCCCGAAAGCCCGCACACGCAGGGGATCCACCCAGTCGGCGTTGACGCGTTCGAGGTCGGCCGCGGTGTATTCGCCGGCGCCCAGTTCCAGCAGGCCCTGGCCGAACTCACCGAGGTAGAAGCCGTCTCTACCTGATCCGGCGACCGCCTCCAGCGCGCGGCCCACGCCGGGCCTGCGGACCAGGTCGCCCTCGGCGGTGACACCGGCGAAGTCGTCGCCGCCGGGGCGCGTGGCCGCGACTTTCGCCCCATGGAGCATCAGCGGCGAGGCGGGGAAGCCGTCCTTGGCCAGCCGGATCGCCGGGGCGAGCACGTCGGCCAGCGGCAGCCTGCCGTACCTGCTGTGCAGCGCGATCCACCCGTCCACACAGCCTGGCACGGGCACGGACCTGATGTCGTGCAGGTGCGGCATCCTGGTGTGTCCCTCGGCGCGCAGCCGCCCGGCGTCGGCGCCGGAGCCGGAGCGGCCGGAGGCGTTCAGCGCGCTCACCCGCCCGTCGTGGACGAGCGCGAACAGGTCGCCGCCCAGGCCGCACATGTGCGGCGCGGTGACGGTCAGGACGGCGTTGGTGGCGATGGCGGCGTCCGCCGCTGAGCCGCCCCGGTCGAGCATGGTGATCCCGGCCGCTGAGGCGAGGTGGTCCACACTGCACACCATGCCGGAGCGGGCATATCTGGTGTTCTGCACCCATAGAGGGTACGCCTGGGCGGGCCGCCGCCGGGGGCGGAGCTCCAGCTCATGGGCGGTCAGATGAGGGTGAGCGGGAGATCCCGGGCGATCAGCGCGGCGTAGTGGCCGTCGGCGGCGAGCAACTCGTCGTGGGTGCCGAGTTCGGCGATGCGGCCGTGGTCCAGGACGGCGATCTGGTCGGCGTGCCGGACCGTGGAGAGGCGGTGGGCGATCGTGATCGTGGTGCGGCCCTCGGTCAGCGTGTCCAGAGCCTCCTGGACGGCCCGCTCGGTCTGGGTGTCGAGGGCACTCGTGGCCTCGTCGAGGATGAGGACCGGCGGGTTGCGCAGCAGCGTGCGGGCGATGGCCAGGCGCTGCTTCTCGCCGCCGGAGAAGCGGTAGCCGCGTTCGCCGACGACCGTGTCGTACCCCTCGGGCAGGTCCGCGATGTAGTCGTGGATACGGGCCGCGCGGGCGGCGGCGACCAGTTCCTCGTCCGTCGCGTCCGGCTTGGCGAAGCGCAGGTTGTCGGCGATGGAGGAGTGGAACAGGTAGGTCTCCTGCGACACCACGCCGACGGTGGCGGCCAGCGTCTCGAAGGAGAGTTCGCGCACGTCCACGCCGTCGATGGTGACGCGGCCCGAGCTCACGTCATACAAGCGTGGCAGCAGGTAGCTCAGCGTCGTCTTGCCCGATCCGGTCTCGCCGACGACGGCCAGGCTGCTGCCCGCGGGGATGGTCAGGTCGATGCCGGTCAGGGTGGGGGCGTCGCCGTACGAGAAGGAGACGCGCTCGAGACGCACGTCGCCGCGCGGACGCTCCAGCGTGCGGGTGCCGGGGATGATGTCGACGGGCAGGTCCAGGTACTCGAAGATGCGGCCGAACAGCGCGAGGGAGCTCTGCACCTCCACGCCCGTGCGCATCAGCGACAGGGCAGGGCGGAACAGTCCGGCCTGCAGCGTGGTGAAGGCCACGACGGTGCCGATGGAGACTGCCGAGGTCATTCCGGACACCCAGTAGATGACCGCGGGCATCGCGGCCATGACGATCTGGATGGTCGACTGCCGCCAGCGCCCGGCCATGCTCGACTGCACGCCGAGGTCGGCCAGTTCGTCGGAGGCGCGGGTGAAGCGGCCGGTGAGCTCGGGCGACTGGCCCATCGTGCGGCCGAGCAGAATGCCGCTCACCGACAGCGACTCCTGCACCATCGACGACATCGTGGCGAGCTTGCGCTGGCGCTGGGCGGTGATGCGCTTGCGCTCCTCGCCGACCTTGCGGCTGATCCACACGAACAGCGGCAGCAGGACGAGCGAGGCGGCCGTCAGTCGCCAGTCGAGCACGAGCATCGCGACGAAGCTGGCCACGACGGTGGTGAGGTTGGAGACGATCGAAGTCGCTGTGCTGGTGACGACCGCCTGCATGCCGCCGATGTCGTTGGCCAGCCGAGACTGCACCTCGCCCGTGCGGGTGCGCGTGAAGAAGGCCAGCGACATGCGCTGCAGATGGGAGTAGACGGTGGTGCGCAGGTCGTGCATGACGCGCTGGCCGACGGTGGTGGAGATGAGCGTCTGCACCACGTCGAACAGGCTCGTCGCGACCGCCACGGCCAGCATGCCCAGCACGAGCAGGGACAGCAGCCCGACCGCGCGCGAGGGGATCGCCACGTCAAGAACCTCGCGCAGCAGGAACGGCGAGGCCAGCGACACCAGCGAGGAAAGGAAGATGAGGCCGAGCACGATGCCCAGCTGCCCTCGGTAGGGGCGGAAGAGTCGGATGATGCGCCTCAGGGGCGCGCGGGGTTCCTCTGTCATAGGGCTCCTTTTCAGATGTTCACTTTTTCAGATGTTCACTCAAACAGAGGTTACCTCATATTCATTCCACCGAACAGTGAGATAAGCTCAGCGGGGTGAAGGACGCCACTGAACTGCTGGAACTCGTGCACCGGATCAGCCACCGCTTCCGGCGCGGCTACCGGACCGGCCTGGAGCCGCTCGGCCTGAGTCCCAGCCAGGCACGCGCCCTGAAAGTGCTCATGGAAGCCGGGCAGCCGCTCCGGATGGTGCAACTCGCCGAGGCCCTGCGCATCGCGCCCCGCTCGGTCACGCCGGTGGTCGACGCACTGGAGGAGGCGGGGCTGCTGCGCCGCGAGGTAGACCCGGCCAACCGGCGCTCGACGCTGGTGGTCCTCACCGAGGAGGGACGCGGAGCGTTCGTACGCGTGCAGCTGGTACGCGCCGAGGTCGCCGCCGACCTGTTCGCGCCCCTGTCGGCCGAGCAACGCGAAACCCTCCGCGACCTTCTCACCCTCGTAGACGAACCATAACCCCACCCCGCCCCCACCCCACCTCCCACCACAGCCCGCAACACCCCAGACCGCCACAGCCCACAACGCCGCCGCAGGCACGGCCGCAGACCGCAACGCCAGGGCCCACAGTGCCCCCGCCAGCAACGCCGCAGACCGCAAGGTCGTGGCCCGCGACGCTACGGCCCACAGTGCCGCCGCCGGCAACGCCGCAGGCCGCAAGGTCGCAGCTCGCGATGCTGCAGTCTGCACTGCTGCGGCCCGCAAGGTCCCCGCACCCGCGACGCCACGGCCTACAGTGCCGTCGCTGGCAATGCGGCAGCGCTGCACCGGCAAGGCCGCAGACTGCCGGGTCGCCGCATCTGCGACGCCACGGCCTACAGTGCCGTCGCTGGCAATGCGGCAGCGCTGCACCGGCAACGCCGCAGACTGCCAGGTCGCCGCATCTGCGACGCCACGTCCCACAGTGCCGTCGCCGACAGCGCTGCAGCCCGCAAGGTCGCAGCCCGCGACGCTGCAGTCTGCAGTGCCGCCGTCCGCAAGGTCCCCGCACGAATCGCCGTGGTTGGGTGGGAAGGTGGGTGGGTGGGTCGCGTCAGCGGGCGTGACCGTGGTGCGGGTCGGCGGGCGTGGCTGTGGTCCGGGTTGGTCCGTGTGACTGCGGTCAGGGCGGCGGGCGTGGCTGTGGTGCGGGTTGGCCCGCGTGATGGGGTGTGCGTCAGGTCGTGTGGCGGCGGTCTAGGAGGATCAGGGGGACTGTGGCCACGGCTAGGGCGGCGCCGATCCAGATGACCGAGGTGAGTCCTGCTCCGGCGTTGAGTGCGACGCCGGCCAGGCCGGGGACGAGGCTGATGCCGAGTTGGAATGCCGAGACTGTGGTGGCTCCGGCCAGTGTGGGGGCCTTGGCGGCCAGGGTGAATACGCGGCCGTAGATGGCTGGGTTCAGGATGAAGCCGGCCACCCCGAGCAGCAGTACGAGCGCTACCACGGCCACCACGTTCCGGGACAGGAGTGCCAGCAGGGCGGAGGTGGCGGCGATTCCTACCGCTCCGGCCAGCAGTGCCCGGGTGGGTTTGCGGTCGGCGACTCTGCCTCCTACCGACAGGCCGGCGAACGCGCCTACGCCGAACAGGGTGAGGATCGCTGGGACCCATACGGGCGGGACGCCGGTGATGCTGGTCAGGAACGCTGCCAGGTAGTTGAACGAGATCATGTAGGCGGCGGTGCTCAGCAGGGTGATGGCGAAGACCACCCACAGTTGGGGGCGGCGCATCGTCTGTAGTTCTGCGCGCACACTTGGTACGCCGCTCGCGCTTGTCGCCGGCAACGCCACCATGGTCAGGACCGCTGCCGCGATGGTCAGGATGGCTACCGCCCAGAAGCCGCCTCGCCAGCCGGTGAAGTAGCTGAGCAGTGCGCCCGCCGGGCCGCCGGCGATCATCGCGATGCTGAGCCCGCTGACCACCACGCCGGAGGCGCGGGCGGTGCGGTCAGGCGTGACCAGGCTGATCGCCGTCACCGCCGCGACCGCCCAGTACCCGGCGTAGGCAAGCCCGCAGACGAAGCGGGTCAGCACGATCACCGCGTAGTCGTCGGTGACCAGTCCGATCGCCAGGCAAACGGCGAAGACGGCCTGGGTGGCCACCAACGTGGTACGGCGCGGCCAGCGCAGGGTCAGGATGGCCAGCGGCGGACCGCCCACCACCACCCCGGCCGCGAACGCCGAGATCAGCGCGCCTGCCGCCGACAGCGAGATGTCGAGGTCGGCGGCGATCGCCGGCAGTACTCCAGCGAGCAGGAACTCGGCGCTGCCCATCGCGAACAGGCTGAGCGCCAGCAGGTACACCCCGAGCGGCAACCGTCCCCGGGTGGGCGGCGCCTGGGCCTCGACGCTCATCGCACGGGCCGTTCGACAGAAGCGGTGAACGCGGGCCGCCCGAGAGGGGAAGCGAACGCGGGCTGTTCGACCCAAGAAGCGAAGGCGGGCAGTTCAACCGAGAAGGCGGGCCGTTCGACACAAGAGGCGGGCTGTACGACACAAGAAGGGAAGACGAGCTGTTCGGGAGGGGAAGTGGATACAGGCATGCGAAAGTCTCCTTCGGGCTGAGTGAAGTCGGCCCGCGACGATGGGCGGGCTGGGAGGGCTTGTCGCCTTGTGGCGATCACCTCTGGCCCCGATGGTGCGGCTCTCACATGCAGCCTGGCAACTTTCGTTGCTGTTTCCGGGACGCCCCGCTCAGGAAGCGATGACGGTGGCCAGGCAGGGCGGGCCGGAAAGGAGGGCGGAGTACGGGTAGCGGCCGCGGGCGTCGAAGACGGCGAAGTCGGCGCGGGCGCCCGGCGCGAGGATGCCGATGCGGCCGGGGCCGGTGTGCATGCCCATCGCCCGCGCGCCGCCCAGCGTGGCGGCCTCGACCAGGCGCTGGTCCAGGCCGGGCAGGCGCTGGCCGCGGCCTCGGACGTAGTCGCGGATGGCGCGGGCCTGGTCGAGCGGGGTGCCTTCGCCGCGGGTGCCGAAAGCGAGCAGGTTGCCTTCGTCGAGGAGGGCGAGGGCGTCTTCGGGGCGTTCGCGCAGCAGCGACGGGCAGACGGCGGCGACGCTGCGGCGCAGGCGCAGGAGCTTGCGTTCGCCGGGGTCGAGCGGGCCCGCGCAGGCGACGTGGCAGTGCGGGCCCAGGATGCCGGACTCGTCCAGCGCGGCGGTGTTGTGGCGGTCGAGGTCGACGAGCACGCGGAGGCCGAAGGTTCTGGCGAGCACCGCCAGGTCTTCCAGGACGAGCGGGTCGGCGGTGTGGGCGGCCATGCCGACGGGGAAGGCCACCTCGCGGATCGCGGTGATCAGCGTGTCGCGGCCGGTGTCCTCCCAGGCCTCCTCGGACTCGGTCTTCACCGCGAGGTAGGTGACGCCGCCCAGCGCGGGTACGGCGGCCGGGTCGGCCGGGGCGGTGACGACGGTGGCGCGGGCGGTGACGCCGGGAGGCGGGGCGGCGGGGGGAGAGCAGGCGTCTACCAGGCCGGGCGTGATCATGCCCTTCCAGCGGACCTCTTCGACGGCTGGATGGGCGGCGAGCACCGACGTCCTCGGCCCCACCTGGAGCACCCGGTCGCGACGGACCGCGACGGCGCCGTCGCGGATCGGTTCCGCGCAGATGGGAAGCACCAGGGGTGCTGAGTGCACGACCACAGGCGCGGGCGCGCGGCTGCGAAGGACTCTTGCGGCACGCGCGACTGCCCGCATCAACTCTCCCGTCGGATCTTCTCCTTTTGGCATTAAACGGCAGCTTGGCCCGCGTATGCAATCAGACACGGGGTCGATACCTGCCAGACAATCGGGCCAGTTTTAGGCCAAGATGCAGGGCCAGCCGTTCGCCGCCGTCCTTGAGGTCGGTTTGGGCGAGTTCCTCGACGCGCTGCAGCCGGTAGTAAAGGGAGGTCCGGTGCAGCCGCAGGACGCGCGAGGTGGCCACGGCGCTGCCGGCCAGGTCCAGATAGGTCTCCAGCGTCTCCAGCAGCGGCAGGTGCTGGGGGTCGGCCAACAGGTGTTCGAGGCCGGGGTGGAGCTCGTGGTCGGGCAGGCCGGTCAGCAGCCGGTAGACGCCCAGCCGCGCCCACTCGGCCGACGGGCCCAGGCCGGGGACGCGGGCGGCGGTCTCGGCCGCGTGCAGGGCCTCGGTGTAGGAGCCCGCCGCGTCGGCGAGCGCGGGCCGCGTACGCCCGACCCCCACCACCACGGGTACGGCCAGCGCCGCGTGCACGTCCTCGGCCGGGACGGCGGGCCCGGCGACGAGCAGCACGCCGTGGTCGTAGCGGACCAGGTGCAGCGGATGGTGACCGGACAGCCGGCGGCGCAGGGCAAGCAACCCCTGCTCCAGCGCCATCCGCAGCGGCTCGTCGGGTTCGGCGGCCACGGGCCTGGCCACCAGCGCGGTCACCGGCTGTCCCTGCGGGAAGGCGCCGGCCTCGATGAGCTGGCGGGCCGCGTCGCGCTCGCCGAGCAGGACGCCGGTGACCGCCTCCAGTTCGCGGTGTGAGGCGAGCCCGGTGGCCAGGCTCTCGTGGAACAACGCCATGGCCAGCAGAGGAGCGGAAGCGGCGGCCAGGGCGATGTCGGCGTCGGGCATCTCGGGCTCGGCGTCGATGAACCAGAGGAAGCCGAGCAGGGCGCTGCCGTGCCGTACCGGAACGCAGACGCGCGGCAGCAGGCCGAGCGGGGGCGCGCCCGGGGTGCGCAGCGGGGCGCTCGCGTCGTGGATGCCGGCGGCGCGCAGCCAGGCGCGGACCTCGGGGGTGGTGTGGCGGCGCAGGATGGAGTCGCGGCGGATGTCGTCCATCGCGCCGCTCTGCTCGCTGTAGGCGACCACCCGCTGCACCCGGTCCTCCAGGAGGAGGGGCCGGTCGAGGCGGGCGGCGAGGTCGTCCACGATGCGTTGAAGATCAGCCACCGGTCACCAGGCGATTTCGACATTTGTCGGATAGGAAGTGATGGCTCTTCCCTACAACTGATCGGTGATCTCCGTCAATAACGTATATACCGTCCAATCCGTGAATCTCCCGAAGAAGCTGCTTAAAGGCCTTTTAGCGGGCATCGTGCTCGTCCCGCTCGCCTGGACAGCCACCCCCGCTTCCGCAGCACCTCCCACCGACCCTGAACACCCCTGGCGCCAGGACCACTGGCCGCAGACCCAGCCCTGGCAGCGCGACGAGCCCGAAGGGGCCCAGGCGCTCCGCTCGCAACCCGGCGACGGCCCGCTCAAGCCGATCGACCCGCAGAACTGGGAGAACCCGGACCACATGACGTGGGCCGACTACAAGAAGCCCCCCGGCACCAAGTGGAACGACCCGAACGTCAAGGGCTCCAAGCGCACGTTCAAGGGCGCGCTGGTGCTGCTGGACTACCCCAACCAGCCGTTCGTGGTCACCCAGCCGAAGGGCTCGACGGTCTACAAGAACCCCAGCGCCGAGGCGCACGACGTGCCGCGCGGCGAGGTCGCCAAGTTCTACCAGGACTTCCTCAACACCCCGAACGCCCTCAACAAGGGGCACACCATCCACGAGTACTGGATGGAGGACTCCGGCGGCCGGATCGGCGTCGAGCTGACCGGCTTCGGCCCGTACACGCTGACCGGCAAGGACCACGAGTACGCCATGGAGTTCCAGGGCGGCACCGGCTGCCCGGCGGGCGACAGCTGCAACAAGAACCTGCGCACCGAGGGCAACGCGCTCTGGATCGGCGACATCGGGCCCGAGGAGGCCGCGAAGTTCGACTTCATCTTCTACCTGAGCGCCGGCCAGGACGAATCGGCCACCTGGCAAGAGTTCGGAATGATGAAATTTCCGACCAAGGAGGACGTGACCGAGGAGTTCGGGCCTGACGACCCCAACCTCCCCAACTGGGTCAGGACCCGGTACGTCGAGTGGACCTCCTGGCAGGCCGGCTCCAACTTCTGGCCCAACGCCCGCTTCGGCGTCGACTCCGTCCAGGCCGAGAGCTCCGGCATGGCCGTCTACGCCCACGAGCTGAGCCACATCTTCGGCATCGCCGACAACTACAACAACCCGTACGGCGTGCCGCCCAGAAGGGCGTACACCGGCATCTGGGAGATGCTCAGCCGAGGCAGCTTCAACGGACCCGGCGGCCCGCACAGCCGCTGGCTGATCCCGCCGACCTCCGGCGCGTCCATGGGCGCCCAGCACATGCTCCGCAACAAGATCAAGCTGGAGATGGTCGACGAGGCCAACGTGCTGCGCCTGTCGCGCGAGGCGCTCGACGACTCCGGCCTGGTCACCGCGAAGATCACCGCCCGCACCGTCCAGCCGGGCCCGACCGGCCTGTCGGGCGTCAACCTGCAGTTCGACACCGGCGACAAGTCGCCCGCCTGCGACCCGGCCCAGAACCCGCTGTGCGACGGCGGCGGCTACGAGAACTACACCGTCGAGGTCGTCGACAGGATGGGCACCGACTCCTTCACCCCCGACTCCGGCGTGCTCCTGGCCAAGACCAAGAACGAGGACCGGGCGCCGTTCGAGTGGGTGATCGACGCCAACCCGCAGGACATCGGCATGACCGACTACGTCCTGCCCGACGGCACCAAGGTCCCGATCACGATCGGCGACTACCGGCAGCTGTCCGACGCCCTCTTCCACGCCGGAACCGACTCCGGCAGCGAGTACGAGTTCGTCGACCAGGCCAACCGCCTGCACTTCTACGTCACCGACGTCAAGCGCGACCGCAAGGGCGTGCTGTCCTACACGGTCGCCATCCGCTCCCTGGACGGCTCCGGCCCGCAGAAGCGCGGCGTCAAGGTCCTGCCCGCCATCGGCCTGCCCACCGCCAAGGGCGTGTCCACCTGCAAGTTCCCGCTGTTCAACACCGGCAGGGCCGCCCCGGCCGCCGGGCAGCACCCCGAGGACGTCAGCGCCTACCTCAACGGTGACATCTACCGCCTGAAGGCCGAGGTCCAGGGCCGTGGCTGGAGCGCCAAGCTGCCCAACGCCCTGGCCGCCGTCGACTTCGGCAAGAACGAGCTCGTCACCGTCAACGCCGTGCGCGGCGCCGGAGGCAGCCGTCTGGCCCAGGTCAAGCTCACCGCCACCTCGGAGAGCGACCCCGCCAAGACCGTGACCGCCACCTGCCAGGTGATCGGTCTCTGACCCATAGATGGGGTACGGCCACGCCGGCCGTACCCCATCGGCGTGCCCGGCGGGATCTTGGCGAGACCTCTGGCGCCGGCCGTACACAATCAGCTTGAATCAGCCCCGAAGGGGGTGCTTCTTGACCGGCCCGCTACGTCTTCCCGACGAGCCGATGCCCGAGCCCAAGCCGAGAAGGCGCAGGGTGCCGCTGGCCGCGCCCGTCGCGGCGGGTGTCGCGGCGGCGGCGGCGAGCATCCTGGCGGCCTCCCTTGAATGGGAGATCCCGCCGATAGCCAAGATCGGTGTCACCGCGACCGCCGCGCTTCTGGTGGGGCTGACCACGTGGGCCACCACCGAGGGCGGCGTGCGCCCGCGGCGGCAGCGGCTGACCGCCCCAGACGCGCCGGGCCGCGCGCCCGACCAGTGGCCGCCGGTGCCCGAGCACTTCACCGGGCGCGCCGAGTCGCTCAACGAGCTGCGCTCGGTCTTCGCCGGGCGCAGGAGGCCGAGCGAGCTCGAGCCGCCGCTGGTCGCCTCCGTGTACGGCAGGGGCGGCGTCGGCAAGTCGGCGCTGATGGCCAGGTTCGGGCACGAGGTCGCCGGCGGCTTCCCCGACGGCAGGCTCTACGCCGACCTGCGCGGCGTGGGCCCGGACGAGGTGCTGATCGGCTTCCTGCGCGCGCTCGGCGTCCGCCTCACCACCGACCCGGGCGGCGTGGAGGAGCTGCGCAAGCTCTGGCTCACCTGGACCAAGGGCCGGCGCATCCTCATCGGCCTGGACAACGCCGACGACGGCGAGCAGGTCAAACCGCTGCTGCCGGCCGACCCGGGCTGCGCCGTCATCGTCACCTCGCGCCACCCGCTGTTCCTGATGAACGCGATCGACTTCCAGCTGCCGGTCTTCAGCGAGGCCCAGAGCGTCGAACTGCTGGCCCGCCTGGCCGGCGGCGCCCGGGTCGTGGACGACCTGGAGTCGGCCAAGAAGATCGTCGGCATCTGCGACCACCTGCCGCTGGCGATCAGCATCTGCGGCGCCCGGCTGGCCACCCGCTCCACCTGGTCCTTACGCGAGCTGGCCGGCCGCCTGGCCGACGAGCGCCGCCGCCTGGACCAGCTGGAGCTCGCGCCGAGGGTGGACAAGAGCGTGCGCGCCTCCGTGCAGCTCAGCTACGAGGACTGCACCGGCATCCAGCGCCGCCTGCTGCGCATGCTCTCCGGCCTGACCGCTCCCGACGTGCCCGGCTGGGTGGCCGGCGCGCTGCTGGACACCTCCGAGCTCGACGG
Organism: Nonomuraea endophytica; assembly: GCF_014203235.1. Lineage (GTDB taxonomy): Bacteria > Actinomycetota > Actinomycetes > Streptosporangiales > Streptosporangiaceae > Nonomuraea > Nonomuraea endophytica. The sequence continues at coordinate 92,266 of NZ_JACHIN010000024.1, forward strand.
CGGCGACCAGCTGGAGGCGCTGATCGACGCCCAGCTCGCCGAGTGCTCCGGCACCGACCCGACCGGCGTGATGCGCTACCGCCTGCACGACCTGGTCCGCCTGTTCGCCGCCGAACTGCCGGAGGAGCGCCGCGGGCCGGCGACGGAGCGGGTGCTGAGCGGCTACCGCCACCGCGCGGAGGCCGCCGCCCAGGATCGCTGGCCGCAGGACTGGAGCAGGGGCGGGCGGCGTTCCAGCGCCGAGGGGCAGTCGCAGGCGGCCGACTGGCTCAACGCCGAGCGGCTCAGCGTGATCGCGATGATCCACCACGCCCGCGAGCTGGAGCTGTGGGAGCAGACCTGGGCGCTGTCCAGGGCGTTCTGCTCGCTGTGCCACTCGCTGCGCGCCTACTGGGCCGACTGGCGGGCGGTCGCCGACATCGGCCACGCGGCGGCGCTGCGTACCGGCGACCGGCGGGTGCTCGGCATCGCGCTGCTCGACCGCGCCGCGGTGGCCAGCGGCGGCAGCACCGCCGACGCCGAGACGGCCCTGGAGATCTTCACCGGGCTCGGCGAGTCCTGGTGGTCGGCCCGCTGCAGGCGCACCATCGGCATGATCCTTTACAGCGGCGGCAACCTCGACCGCGCCCAGGACTACCTGCTTGAGGCGATCGCCGGCTTCCGCGACGTGGACGACCTGTGGTGGATGGCCCGCACCCAGCGCAACCTGGCCGAGCTCCGCCTCGCCGAGCGCCGCACCACCGAGGCGCGCGAGCTGCTGGAGGACGCGCTGGAGGTCTTCGAGCGCGACGGCAACCGCTACTCCGAGGCACAGACCCTCCGCGTGTACGGCGAGGCCCTGGCCGCCCAGGCCCGCGGCCTGCGCAGAGAGGGCGAGACCAGGGCGGCGGCCGAGCACTTCACCAGGGCGGGACTCAGCCTGGACCGGGCCACCGAGATGTTCAAGCAGCGCGGCGAGCTGTGGGAGGTGGCCCGCTGCCTGCGCTCGGCCGGAGAGGTCGGCAACCCGGCCAACAGCCTGGTCGAACTGGACCACGTCCGCGAGTCCGGCGACATCCTGGCCGCGCTCGGCGACTCCTGGGGCGTCGCGCGCAGCGCCCAGTCGGCCGGACGGGTGCTCGGGCGCATGGGCCGGGTCGGCGAGGCCCAGGAGGAGCTGCGCCGCGCCTACGCCGCCTTCGAGGAGCTGGGCGAGCGCTGGCGGATGGCCCAGTGCCTGCGCTACCTGGGCGAGGCGCACCTGGACGCGGCCGAGCGCGAGGCCGCGGTCGAACCGCTGGAGCGGGCCAGGGAGATCTACCGCAGCCTCGGCAACGAGGCGGGCACCCGCAGGACGCTCGAACTGCTCAGACGAGCGGCGTCCTGAGCAGTTCCCCCGCGGTCTGCCTGGCCTGGTCGATGCTCTGCTCGAAGAGCTTGCGCACCTGCGCGGCCTGGGCCGCCAGCTCCCTGATGTGGGCGCGGGCCAGGTCGTCGCGGACCGTGTCGGCGATCAGCGCCTGGTAGTCGGGCGTCCTGGCGGCCAGCGCCTCCAGCCGCAGGTGCGCGTGGTAGACCTCGTCGGCCTTGCGCACCTGCATGGCGTACTCCTCCAGGCGGCGTACCCGCTTCGACAGCGACGTCCAGGCGGCGTCCAGGGCGGTGCTGTAGGGCTTGAACGCGTCCTCCAGCGCCGAGGGCATCAGCTGGGGCACGATCTGGCCGTGCTCGGCGTGCATGGACGAGAGCTTCGCCAGCCGGGTGCCGATCTGCCAGACCTCCTCCGGCAGGGACACCCGGTTGTTGACCGAGTCGAGCAGCCCCGCCCGTTGCACGTCGGCGGCGAGAATCCGGTCCACGGCGTCCTGGGCCCGGCGCAGCAGCCGCGAGCAGGGGTAGTCCAGGTCCTGCGGGAGCACGTAGTGGGCCGAGTACTCGTAGGCCAGTTTCAGGCGCCGCCGCGCCGTGGTGTTGGAGACGCCGGTGGCCGCCCAGCGCAGCAGGGCGATCAACCCCATGCCGACGCCGGCGACGATCATCCCCTCGGTATTGGTCAGCACCCAGATCAGCAGCAGGAACCCGGGCAGCACGATGAGCAGGGCCGGGTTGAACGTCCGCTCCATCCGCCGCCCGCGGCGAGCCATGTGGAGCAGGTGCGGGCTGGCCCGGAGCTCGGCCGAGATCTCGGCCGGCAGAGAGGGGTCGATGACCAGCCGCGGGGGATGAGCGCGCGGATCCATACGTTCATGTTGCGTTATGAACGGGGAATTCGCTCACATGTAGGTTAATCAGATGAACAGCTGGATTGAGCTACAAGGGGCAGTCAACGCTCGTGACCTGGGCGGGTTGCCGACGAAAGACGGCCGGACCACCCGCTCCGGCAGGATTTACCGATCCGACAACCTGCAGGGTCTCACCGAGAGTGACGTCTCCTACCTCGTGGGTGAGCTCAAGCTCCGGCACGTGGTGGATCTGCGCTCGCACGCCGAGGTCGCGCTGGAGGGTCCCGGCCCGCTGACCCGAGTGACCGAGGTCACCCATCACAACCTGAGCTTCTTCGCCGAGGGCGGCAAGCACACCGACGTCGAGGCGGACTCCATCGACGCCGACAAGGTGCTGCCCTGGCAGGAGCGCCAGCTGGACGAGGAACTGCGCGTCACCGGCTTCTACTTCGGCTACCTGCGCGACCGGCCGGACTCGGTTCTCGGAGCGCTGCGCGCGCTGTCGCTGGACGACGGCGCGGCCATCGTGCACTGCGCGGCCGGCAAGGACCGCACCGGCGTGGTCTCCGCGCTCGCGCTGGAGGTGGCCGGGGTGACCAGGGAGGCGATCGTGGCCGACTACACGGCCACGGGCGAGCGGATGGACCGGGTGCTGGCGCGGCTGCGCGCCAGCTCCACCTACCGCGACGACCTGGACTCGCGCCCGGCCGACGACCACATGCCGCGCGCGCCCTACCTCGAGCAGTTCCTCGGGGTGCTCGACGACCGCTTCGGCGGGCCGCTGGAGTGGCTGCGCTCGCACGGCTGGACGCAGGACGACACCGCGGCGGTGCGGGCCCGCCTGCTCTAGGTTCAGTCGAGGTGGGTGAGCATGCCCTGGAGGGAGGACAGGCGCGCGGCCTCGATCACCTTCAGGGCCTCCACCACGTCCGCCGGGTCCACCGGGGGCGGGCCGCCGTCCCTGAGCGCCGACTCCACGCCCCGGTAGAAGGCGAGATAGTCGCCGGGCGCCGTGGGCAGCGGGCGGGCCGCGTCGTCGGTGCCGATCAGGCCCCAGCGATCCTCCGGTTCGTCGCCGAAGCCGGGCTGGTCCGGGGTGGCTCCGGCGCGCAGCCGGTCCTCCTGGACGTCCAGGCCGTACTTGACGTAGGCGCCGGTCGAGCCCAGCACGCGGAAGCGCGGGCCCAGTTGTCCGGTGACGGCGCTCATCCACAGGTGCGAGCGCACGCCGCCGTCGTGGGTGAGCGCGACGAAGGTGTCGTCGTCGGAGCCCACGCCCTCCCGCCTGGCGTCGCTCTCGGCGTAGACGGTGCGGACCGGGCCGAACAGTTGCAGCGCCTGGTCGACCAGGTGGCTGCCGAGGTCGTAGAGCAGGCCGCCGACCTCCTGGGCGCCGCCGGACTCGCGCCAGCCGCCCTTGGGCTGAGGACGCCAGCGCTCGAAGCGCGACTCGAACCTGGCCACCCGGCCGAGCCCGCCCTCCTCCAGCAAGGCGCGCAGGGTGAGGAAGTCGCCGTCCCAGCGCCGGTTCTGGAAGACGGTCAGCAGCAGGTTCCGCTCCTTGGCCAGCGCGACCAGCCTGGTGGCCTCCTCGGCGGTCGCGGCCAGCGGCTTGTCCACGACGACCGGCAGGCCCGAGGCCAGCGCCTCGGTGGCCAGCGGGACGTGCGTGCGGTTGGGCGAGGCGACCACGACGAGGTCGCAGCGGGGGAAGAGTGACTCGGCGTCGGGTACGGCCGCCGCGCCGTACTTGTGCTCCACCTCGGCCGCGCGCTCCGGGTTACGCGTGACCACGGCGGCCAGGCGCAGGCCCGGGGTGGCGTGGACCAGCGGCCCGTGGAAGAACTGCCCGGAGGGGCCGTAGCCGACGAGGCCAACCTGGATGTCGTCCATGGCCCCAGGTTACTTAGAGATCTTCGTCCCGCTCGGCCAGGAAACGCTCGAACTGCGCCGCGAGTTCGTCGCCGGTCGGCATCGAGGACGGCTCGGCCAGCAGGCTCTCCTTGTCGGACCCGGCGGCGAAGGCGTCGTACTGCTGCTCCAGGCCCTCGATCGCGGTGGACAGCTCAGCGGAACCGCGGATCTGCTCCTCGATCTCCACGTTGGTCCGCTCGGCGGCGTCACGCAGCCCTTCCATGGGGAAGACCAGCCCGGTGCCGCGGGTGACGGCCTCCAGGGCGGTGACGGCCGCGTGGGGGTACTCGGCCTGTGAGAGGTAGTGGGGCACGTGGACGGCGTAGCCCACCGCGTCGTGGCCCTGGCCGCCCAGGCGGAACTCCAGCAGCGCCGCCATGCTGCCCGGCACCTGCACCCGGCCGAAGTTGCTGCTCTGGGGCCCGATGAGCTCGGGACGGCTGGCGTGCATGGTGATGCCGAGCGGCCGGGTGTGGGGCACGGCCATGGGGATGCCGTGCAGGGTCACGATCTTGCTCACCTTGAGCTCGGCGAGCAGCGCGCCCACGGCCTTGGCGAACAGCTCCCACTCGCGGTCCGGCTCGGGGCCGCTGAGCACGAGGAACTGCGTGCCGGTGGCGTCGGCGGTCGAATAGACGGCCAGCTCAGGACTCTCGCAGTCCACCCACTTGTCGGTGTCAAAGGTCATGATGGGCCGGCGGGAGCGGTAGTCGAGGAGGCGGTCCACGTCGAACGTGGCCACGACCCGGTGCTCCAGCTCGGCCAGGAGGTGGCCCAGCGCCAGTCGTCCGGCGCCGCCCGCATCGACGAAACCATCGAAGTGGTACAAAAGCACCGGATCGGTCAGCTCGGGCGCATCTTTGGCGAGCTCGTAGAGATCCGTCGGGTCGAACACGGTTGGACAGCCTTTCCCTAGGTACTCTCCACAGCAACCTACGGCGAGCCGGAACGATTCCGTGCAGGGCACCCTATCGAGGCAGAATGGGCTTCATGGACGGGGAGCAGGAGCTCGAGGAGTTCGCCACGCGCATGTTCGATCTGGCCAGGGCCGGGGACACCGAGACGCTGCGCGCGTACGTGGAGGCCGGGGTGCCGGCCAACCTGACCAACGGCAAGGGTGACACCCTGCTGATGCTCGCGGCCTATCACGGGCACGCGCCGACCGTGCGGATGCTCACTGAGCTGGGCGCCGATCCCGGGCGGCCGAACGACCGCGGGCAGACGCCGCTGGCGGGGGCGGTGTTCAAGAAGGAGCCCGAAGTGGTCAAAGTGCTGCTGGAAGCGGGTGCGGACCCCAAAACGGGCAACCCATCGGCTATCGACACAGCCCGCATGTTCGGGGTGGAGGACTGGTTGACATAGCCCCCAAGGGCAGAAAATTCGCTATTAATGCGATATGGCCACCCTCCAAGATCATTGCGATCATGTGGTCATGGCTAGAACCTCTGCGCAAGCCACAAACAACCCATCCCTCCGCATCCCCATCCTGCAGTGCCCGTTCGAAAGCGAGGTGAACCCCTACGTAGTAGAGGCCAGCGAAGACAGCTTCGCCTGGCTCCTCGAGTCAGGCATGCTGAACGAGCCCGACATGCTGGAACGTTACAAGAGCGCCAGGTTCGGATGGCTCACCGCCCGAGCCTACCCCCTCGTCGACCGCGACATGCTCAAGCTCCTCATGGACTGGTGCATCTGGCTGTTCGCCTTCGACGACGGCTTCTGCGAGTCGGAGAACCTCAGCCGCCACACCGCTCTCATCGCCAGGGCCCTCCCGGAGATGTTCCGGGTCCTGCACGACATCGAATCCGACGAACCCGTCACCAACGTGTTCGCCAAGTCACTGCAGGGGCTCAAGGAGCGCATCGCCGAGCACGCGGAGCGCGACCAGCTCGACCGGTGGTCCACGGCCACCAAGGAGTACATCTTCGCCCAGGTCTGGGAGGCCGCCAACCGCGAGTCCAACGTGGTCCCCAGCCCGGAAGACTACGTGTTCATGCGCCGCCGCACCGGTGCCATGTACCCGGTCTACGCCCTGATCGACATCGCGGGTGGCCGGCGGCTCACCCCCGACGAATGGCACCATCCCGACATCAGGGCCCTCACCGAGCACGCCAACGACCTCGTCGTCTGGGACAACGACCTCTTCTCCTACGCCAAGGAGAAGAAGCACGACAAGGCCCGGCACAACCTCGTCAACGTGCTCATCACCCATCGGGGCTACTCCCTGCAGGAGGCGCTCGACGAGGTCGCGACCATGCATGATCGCGCCGTCGCCGAGATGGTGCGCCTGCGCGGGTCGGTCGACACCTGGGGCACCCGCGCCGTCCGCGCGTACGTCCAGGGGCTGGAGCACTGGGTCCGCGGCCACATCGAGTACTCACTAGGCAGCGCGAGGTACGTGCACGCCTGGCCGACGGGCACCGAATGGGCCCAGGCCGTCTGAGTCAGGACGGGGCGTCCAGTTCGCCCAGCGCGAGCGCGGACGCCTCGTCCAGGTCAAGCTTGGCCCCGAACTCCGACGCCTGCTTGTACGCCACCTCGCCCAGCGACTTCTGGCACTCCTTGACCAGCTTGTCGTGGTCGTCGGTGAGCCACGGAGCGCCCAGCATCGGCAGGCCCGCGGTCTTCCAGTTTTGCTGCAGCGCGCCCAGCAGGCGGGCCGACAGCAGCGGCTGCTCAAGAGCCGTGTAGATCCGCGCGGTGGTCTCCAGCGCGATCAGCGTGCCCAGCGTGTCGTGGAAGTGCCGCTTGATCCGCAGCCCCTCCTGGGCGTCCTGCAGCGCGTCGTCGGCCCGGCCGGTGGCCAGCCGGGTGAGCGCCAGCGCCCAGTACGCGTAGGAGCTGACGAACAGCTCGCCGCGCTCCTTGCACACCTGCAGGCAGTCGACCAGCAGCGACTCGGCCTCATACAGCTCGCCCTGCGAGGTGAGCACGATCGACAGCTCGACGATGGCGGGCAGCAGGCCGGGGTTGAGCTCCTTGTTGTCGGTGTTGAACTCGATCGCCACGCCCAGCAGCGCGCTGGCCTTCTGCAGGTCGCCCTGGAGCAGCGCGGCGGTGCCCTGCATCTTGGAGGCCAGGATGACCGCCTTGGAGTCGCCGACCCGGACCGCTTCGGTGCTGCACTGCTCGGCCGCCGACAGCGCGCCGGTGCTGTCGCCCTGGGCGCTGCGCACGTACGACAGCACCCACAGCGCCTTGCACCGTTCCTTGCTGGGCGTGGGGTTGGCCTGCAGCGCCCGCTCCAGGTAGAGGCGGCCCTCGCGGGTGAAGCCGCAGCAGATCCACATGAACCACAACGACGAGAGCAGTTTCAGCGCGAGTACGGCCTCGCCCGCCGTGTGCAGGGCGTGCTCCAGCGCGACCCGGACGTTGTCATGCTCCTGGCGCATGCGCACGAACCAGTAGATCTGCCTCGGGCCGGACCAGGCGTCCTCGCTGCGCTGGGCCAGGCTCAGGTAATACTGCAGGTGCTTGTGGCGCATCTGCTGGCTCTCGCCGAGCTTGTCCAGCCACTCCTCGCCATACTCGGCCAGGGTGTCGATCAGCTTGTAGCGTACGCCCGCGTGGTTGCTGCGGATCAGCAGGATCGACTTCTCCACCAGCCCGGTGACCAGGTCGGTGATGTCCTCCGAACGCAGCCGGTCGTCGGCGCAGACGAACCTCGCCGCGTCCAGCTCGAAGTCTCCGGCGAAGACCGACAGGCGCGCCCACAGCAGCCGCTCGGCCGGTTCGCACAGCTCGTGGCTCCAGCCGATGGCCGCGCGCAGCGTCTGGTGGCGGGGCAGCGCGGTGCGGCTGGCCCCGGCCAGCAGGCTGAACCGGTCGGCCAGCAGCGCCAGGATCTGATCCACCGACAGCGCCCGCAGCCGCACCGCGGCCAGCTCGATCGCCAGCGGGATGCCGTCGAGGCGGCGGCACAGCTCGGCCACCGAGCCGATGTTGTGCTCGTCCAGCGCGAACTCCGGCATCACAGAACCGGCCCGCGCCGCGAACAACTGCACCGACTCGTTGGTGAACAGGCTCTCGGTCAGGTCCTCGCCCGGCACCTGCAGTGGCGGAACCGGCACCACCCGCTCGTACGGCAGGTGCAGCGACTGCCGGCTGGTGGCCAGGATGCGCAGGCTCGGGTTGGCCTCCAGCAGCTCCTCGACCAGCTCGGCGCAGCCCTGGACCAAGTGCTCGCAGGTGTCGATGATGAGCAGCATGTGCCGCCCCTCGACCCACTCCGTCAGCGACTCCGAGGCCGCGCGCGAGGACTGGTCGGCGATGCCGAGCGCCGAGGCGATCGTGTGCTTGACCATGCCCGCGTCCTGAAGCCGGGCCAGATCGGCGAACCAGACGCCGTCCTCGTACTGGGAGCGGACCTGATGGGCCAGGCGCAGCACCGTGCGTGACTTGCCCACGCCGCCGATGCCGGTGACCGTGACCAGGCGTGACTCACCCAGGTGGCGTTTGAGATTGGCGAGCAGGCGGGTCCGGCCCACGAAGCTCGTCAGCTCCGCCGGCAGATTGCCTTCTCGCCGCCAACCTGTAGGGGTGGCCATGGGCAGCCTCACGGGGGGTTAGGCGACACCTGCAAAGGCATCGTACCCCCGGTCAAACCTGATGTCCTTTGGGTGGCGGACGGCGTGGGGTCGGGTTTGTTCGTCTCGGTAGCATGTATTCCGTGAGCGAATTTCTCCCGGAGCAGACCGCCGACGACACCGACGTGGCGTGGGGCGACTGGCGCGAGGCCGACGACGACAGTTTCTACCTGGAGAACAAGCCGCCCCACTGGGGTTAGGACACCACGTCCTTGCGCCGGAAGCGGCGGAAGGTGAAGGCCAGCAGCAGCGCCGCGTACGTCACCGAGATCGAGGCGCCCTTCGCCATGCCGCCCCAGTCGATGGTCGGCGCGAGCGCGTCCAGCCAGGCGGTGTTCCAGAACGTCGGCAGGAATTCCCGCAGCGTCCCCAGCGCCTCCACCGCCTGCAGGATCGTGCAGACGATCCACAGCCCCACCGCGCCGCCGACCGCGCCGAGCGGCGAGTCGGTGACCGTGGAGATCAGGAACGCCAGCGCCGCCACCACGAGCTGGCTGACCAGCGCGTAGCCGATCACGATGCCGAAGCGCGGCAGCACGTCCAGGGCCGGGATGACCTCGCCGGTGCCCGGCACCTGGATGTCGTCCCAGCCGAACGCGACCGTCCCGGCCAGCAGCGCCATGAGCGGCAGCGCGATGACGGCGGCGGCGGAGAAACCCAGGGCCACGATCAGCTTCTGGCGCAGCAGGCGGTCGCGCGGCACCGGCGCGGCCAGCAGGTAGCGCAGCGACGACCAGTTCGCCTCGCTGGCCACCGTGTCGCCGCAGAACAGCGCCACCGCCACCACCAGCAGGAAGCTGGCCGAGACCGACAGCGCGAAGGCGGCGAAGTTCAGGCCGCTGGCCGTGGCCAGGTCGGAGATGCGCAGGCCTGGCTGCTGCCCGCTGGGCTGCTGGGGGCCGAACTGGAAGGCGATGACCAGGATCCACGGCAGCGCGAGCAGCAGCCCGAACATGACCATGGTCCGGCGCCGCTTGAACTGCCGGACGATCTCCACCCGCAACGGCAACGTCCGGCCGGGCGCATAGCCTTCGGCCCTGTTCATGGGTCGCTCACCCTCCTCGTTCGCTGCGCGGAGTCCCTCCTCCGTCGGGCCTCCACTCCGCTCACTCCGTCGGGTTCGCTCCGCGGTCACGAGTTCTCTCCGATCAGGTCCAGGAAGACGTCCTCCAGGCGGGGGCCGTGGCCGTTGGAGCTGGCCAGCAGGGCGGCGACCGGGCCGGTGGTGATCAGGCGGCCGCGGTGCATGACGACCACGTGGGTGCAGGTCTGCTCCACCTCGGCCAGCAGGTGACTGGAGACGATCACCGTGCGGCCGTCGCGGGCGTAGCGCTTCAGCACCTCGCGCATCTCCCTGATCTGGGGCGGGTCGAGGCCGTTGGTGGGCTCGTCGAGCACCAGCAGGTCGGGCAGGCCCAGCATCGCCTGGGCGATCGCGAGGCGCTGCCGCATGCCCTGCGAGTACGTGCGCACGGCACGTTCCAGCGCCGCGCCGAGCCCGGCGATCTCCAGCGCCTCCTCCATGTGCGCCTCGGCCGCGGGCCGGCCGGTCGCCGCCCAGTACAGCTCGATGTTCTCCCGGCCCGACAGATGCGGCAGGAAGCCCGGCCCCTCCACGAACGAGCCCAGCCGCGACAGCACGGGCGCGCCCGGCGTCACCCGCTCGCCGAAGATGCGGATCTCGCCGGCGTCCGGGTGGATGAGGCCCATCATCATCCGCATCGTGGTGGTCTTGCCAGCTCCGTTGGGACCGAGCAGGCCGAGCACCTGGCCCTGCTCGACGCGGAACGACAGCTCGTCCACGGCCTTCTCGCCGTTGCGGTAGGCCTTGGTCAGGCCGCTGATCTCCAGCGGCGCGGAGTCCTCCTCGACGGTACGGCCGGCCGTACCCCTGCGTGCCCTGCCCATGGCCAGCAGGACGGCGGCCAGCACGATCGCGGCCAGCGGCATCGCCCACACCCACCACGCGACGCCGCTCGGCGGCGCGCTCAGCGTCGCGACCGTCGGCACGCTCAGGGCGGGGGCGGCGAGCGCCACCCGGTAGGAGGCGGGCTCGGCCGGGGTGGCGAAGCCCATGTCGGTGGTGGTGACGGTCAGCCGGAGCCGGTGGCCCACGGTGAACCGGTGGTCGAGCGCGGGCAGCGCGACCGTCACGTCGGCGCTCTGCGCCCCGTCGGGGATCTTCACGCGCAGCGGCGCGACCAGCCCGGCGGGCAGGGTGGGCGGCTGGATGGCGTCGGGGACGTCGTACAGCTTGGCGAACAGCGTCACCTCGCCCTTGCCGTAGACGCGCAGCTTCACCGACGGCGAGCCGGTGAGCTGGAGCGGGGCGGTCAGCGGGGCCGACTCGAAGCTCGCCGCCTGGCCGGGCATGTCGAGGGAGACGCTCAGGTTGTTCTGGCCGCCTCCGCCTCCGCCGCCGCCGAGCAGGCCGCTGACGCCGGGCACCGTGGAGATGGAGGCGGGGTTGCCGCCGGGCGGGTTGACGATGTTCTGCTCGGGGCCCGACAGCGTGACGTCCGTGGTCGTGGTGCCGGACAGGCCCGGGTACGCGCCGGTTTCGGGGTGCAGGCGGATGCGCTGGCGGGTGCCGGGGTCGCGGCCGCCGTCCCTGGTCACGGTGAACGCCTGGACCGGGGTGGCGGCGGTGTCGCCCTTGAGGTGGCGGGCCAGCCAGGCGGAGGTCTGGGCGTAGAGCCAGTCGGCCTCGCCGTTGCCGCCGTCATGGCCGCCGTCGAACCACATGACGCTCACCGGCGTGCCCGGCGCGATCGCCTTCGCGTTGGCGTCGGCGTGGCCCAGCGGGAACAGCGAGTCGCGCTGGCCCTGGATGAGCAGCGTGGGCGCCTTGACGCGGCCCTGGACGGAGCTGGGGCTGGCCTTGCGCAGGAGTTCGATCGCCTCGGGGGTGGCCCGGCCGGTCGTGGCGACCTGCTGGTAGATCGCGCAGATCTCCGGCAGGAAGCGGCCGCAGCGCGCCTCCTCCGCGGTCATCGGGGCCGGCTGGCGGGTGAGCGCCTGCAGTCCCTGGGCCGAGGGGGCGCCCCTGCCGAAGAAGAAGCCCGCCCACAAGCTCTTGAACACGCCGCTCTGCGGGCCCTGGCCGGTGGCGTCGGGGAAGAGGGCGTCGGCCAGGTCGTACCAGGTGATCTGGGGGACGATCGCGTCCACCCTGGCGTCGTGGGCGGCGGTCATCAGCGCGATGGCGCCGCCGTAGGAGCCGCCGGCGATGCCCACGCGCGGGTCGCCCGCCTTGTCCAGGACGACCTCGGGGCGCTTGGCCAGCCAGTCGATCAGCTGCTTGACGTCCTTGACCTCGTAGTCGGGGGAGTTCAGCGCGATCTGGCCGGTCGAGCGGCCGAACCCGCGGGCCGACCAGGTCAGGACCGCGTAGCCGTCCTGCGCCAGCCGGAGCGCGTCGGCGCGTACGCTCTGCTTGCTGCCGCCGAAGCCGTGCGCGAGCAGGACCGCGGGCGCCTTCCCGCCGCCGGCGGGCGGGAAGAACGTCGTGTCGAGCTCCACCCGCTGGTCGTCGGCCGGGCCGTCGATCACGGCGACGCGGCTCTCCTGGCCGCGCACCTCGGGACCCGACGGCCACACCAGCCACGCCACTGCCCCGATCAGGGCAAGTACCGCGACCAGCGCGGACACTCTTCTCATGCGCTCGGAGCATACCTACCGATTCTGAGAGATCACTGAGATCCGCAGGTGGAGGGCGGCTGTGACGAGGACCACGACGGCCGTGGCGGTGTGGATGGCGAGCGCGGCCATGACCGAGCCGCCGTTGGCCAGGATGACCGCGGCGTCGCCGAACGGGATCAGCGAGATCACCGCCAGGCTCCAGCCGAGCGCCCTGCGCTGGCCCGACAGCAGCAGCGCCAGCGGGATCAGGCCGGACACCAGGTCCCGCACGCCCTTCACGTTGAGGAATCCGGCCGCCTCCGGGCCGGGCCAGGCGGGCAGGCCGAAGCTCGGGGCGGTGGCCAGCGGGGTGAACAGGTAGCTGAAGCCGACGTAGCCGATCATCAGGGCGGCGATCCAGGTCAGCGAGGCGGCGGTGACGCGCAGGGCGCGGGCGTTGTTCTTCATGGCCACAGCTTCGGCGGCGGTGCTTGGAAGGGACTTGGAGGCCGGCTTGGAACTCCTCGTACCATGTGGGGCGATGGTGCGGATCAGGGTGCTCGGGTCGTTCGCGGCCGAGGTCGACGGGGTGGCGGTGCCGCTGGGCGGGCCGCTTCAGCGTGCCGTGCTCGCGGTGCTGGTGGCTGCGCGCGGGCACGTGGTCTCCGCCGACCGGCTGGTCGACGACCTCTGGCACGACCGCGCCCCCGCGCAGGCGCTCGCGTCGCTGCAGGCTTACGTCTCCAATCTGCGCAGGCTTCTCGAACCCGGGCGGCCGCCGCGCACGCCTGCGCGGCTGCTGGTGAGCGCTCCTCCGGGGTACGCGCTGCGGCTGGCCGGGGACGCCGGGGACGCCGTGGACGCGTGGGAGTTCGAGCGGCTGCTGGACGAGGCGCGCTCCCTCGACGGCGCGCGGGCGCGGGACCTGGCGGAACGGGCGCTCGGGCTGTGGCGGGGACCCGCCTACGCCGAGGCGGCCGGGGCCGGGTGGGCCCTCGCCGAGGTGGCGCGGCTGGAGGAGCTGCGGCACGTGGCGCGGGAACTGCGGGTGGCGGCCGGGCTGCGGGCGGGCGACGCGGCGGGGGCGGTGCCCGAGGCCGAGGTGCTCGTCAGGGAAGCTCCGCTGCGCGAGGAGAGCTGGCGGCTGCACGCGCTGGCCCTGTGGCACGCGGGACGGCAGGGGGACGCGCTGGCCACCCTGCGGCGGGCCCGCGAGGTGATGGCCGACGAGCTGGGGCTGGATCCCGGGCCGGTGCTGGCCGGGCTGGAGTCGGCCATTCTGGAGGGGCGGGTGGAGGCTGTTGGGCCGCCGGTCGCCGCCGCTCCGGCGGTGGAGGTTGTCGCGCCGCCGGGTGCCGCCGCTCCGGCCGTTGGCGGTCCGCGGGCCGGTGGGGGTGCGCGGGCCGTACCGGATGGCGGGGTGTTCGTCGGGCGCGCGGCTGAGCTGGAGGCGCTGCTGCGGGCGGCCGCTTCCGCGCGTGACGGCGGGCCTGAAGTCGCGCTCGTGAGCGGGGAGGCCGGGCTCGGCAAGACCTCGCTTCTGCGACGGCTGCACGACCGGCTGGCCGGTGACGGGTGGCTGGTGGCCACGGGAAGCTGCCCTCGGGCCGAGGGGGTCCCGCCCGCGTGGGCGTGGGGGGAGATCCTTCGGGCCGTGGCCGCGCAGGCGCCGCCGCCCGCCGAGCTCGCCGCCACCCTCACCCCGCTGCTCGGCGAGACCGCCACCGTGTACGGCGACGCCGCCACCGGCCGCTTCCTCCTGCACCGGGCGGTCTGGTCGTGGCTGGCCGGAGTGTCCGCGGAACGCCCGCTGGCCGTCATGCTCGACGACCTCCACTGGGCCGACGCCGAGACGCTCGCGCTGATGTCCGGGCTGGAGGGCAGGGTGCTGCTCGTGGCCGCCTACCGCGACGACGAGCTCGACGGCGGCTCCACCGAGACGTTCGCCGCGCTGGCCAGGCGCGAACCGCTGCGCCTGCGCCTTCCCGGACTGGCGCGGGACGCGGTGGCCGCCCTGTTGTCCGCCCTGAGCGACGTCCCGGTCGACGCCCCGACCGTGGCGGCGCTGACCGAGCGGACCGGCGGCAACCCGTTCTTCGTCCGCGAGACCGCCCGCCTGCTCGACAGCGAAGGCGCCTTCCGGCGGCCGCGGGCGCTGCTCGACGGGGTGCCGCAGGGGGTGCGCGAGGTGCTGCTGCGGCGGCTGGCCAGGCTGCCCGAGGGCGCGGTCAGCGTGCTCAGGCTGGCGGCGGTCGCCGGGCGGGAGGCGAGCGTCGACGTGCTCGTCGCCGCCTCCGACCTCGGCGAGGAAGCGGTGCTCGACGGCGTGGAGTCGGCGCTGATCGCCGGGCTGCTCACCGAGCCCGGGGCGGGACGGGTGCGGTTCGTGCACGCGCTGGTGCGCGAGACGGTGGCGGGGGAGCTGTCGAAGGCCCGCGCCGAGCGCCTGCACCTGCGCGTCGGCGACGCCCTGGAGGCCCACGACCCGGACGACGCGTCCGCGCTGGCCTATCACTACGCGCGGGCGCGTTCCCCCAAGTCCGTCGGGTACGGCATACGCGCCGCCGAGCTGGCCGAGGCCCGCTTCGCGCACGCGGCCGCCGTGGACCTGCTCACCGGCGTGCTGGCCTACCTGGACGACCACAAGCGCGAGCGCGCCGGGCAGGCCCCGGCCGAACGCATCGACCTGCTCGGCAGGCTCCTGCGCGCCCAGGTGCGGGCCGGTGACCTCGGCGGCGCCAGGGCGACCAGGCAGCTCGCCATCGACGCCGCCGACGGCGACCCCGAACTGCAGATCGCCGCCTTCACCGCGTGGACGGGCCCGGTCCCCTGGCAGAACCACGCCTACGGCAGCGTCGACCGCCCGCTGGTGGCGCTGCTGGAGCGGCTCATGGAGCGGCCCGGCCTGGACGAGGAGGTGCGCTGCCGCCTGCTGGACGCCTACGCCGCCGAGCTGGCCGCCCAGGGCGCCCCCGAGGCGCGGGCCGCCGCCCGGCGCGCCGTCGCGATCGCCGCGGGTCTGGACGACCCGTCGCTGCTCGCCCGCGCCCTGTCCACCCTCACCCACGACCTCGACCCGGTGCTCGACGCGCCGGAACGCGCCGGGATCGCCGAACGGCTCGCTCGGGTGGAGACGCCCGAATACCGGTGGTACACGCTGTTCCTGCGCGCCACGGATGCCGTCGCCCGGAATGAGCCGGAGCGGGCGCTGGAACTGGTCGAGGAGAGCCTGGAACTGGCCAGGCGCTACCGGATGACCGAGCCGGTGAACGTGGGGGAGTGCGCGCTGGCCACCCTCGCCCGGATCAGGGGGGACGACGTCTCGGCCCGCCGTACCTATGCCGAGGCCACGGCGCGCATGGCCGAGCACGGCTCGCTGCACGCGCACGGGTACCTGCTGCTCGTGCGGGCCGCCTTCATGGACGAGGACCTGCCGCGGGTCGCCCGGCACCTGCTGGAGGAGTACGGCGGGCTCGCCGCGGACCTGGTCGCCGTGGTCCTGGCGGCGGAAGGGCGGCTGGATGAGGCCCGCGAGATGCGGCGGCGGGCGGTGCCGATCAGGGCCGACTACTTCTTCCCCGTCTTCGCCGCCTTCCGTGCGACGGCGATGGTCGCGCTGGACGAGCGCGAGGGCGCCCGCGAGCTGTACGACGCGCTGCTCCCGCACGCCGGCGGGCCGCCCGCGGGCGCGGGCAGCATGTCGGTGGCCCTGCCGCCGCCCGCGCACACGCTCGGGCAGCTGGCCCGCCTGCTGGGCGAGGAGAGTACGGCCCGCGCCCACTTCACCAGAGCCGCCGAGATCGCCGGCCGCTGGGGCGCGGACCGCTGGGCCGCCGACTCCCGTGAAGAGGGCCGTCGGCTCTCGTGAAGCTGGCCGTTGGGGTTCCGTGAAGCAGGCCGTCGGCTTCTGCGATGTGCGTCAGGCCAGGATGGCGTAGACGGTGCTCGCGTGGGCGGCCGGGTCGGTGGCGCCGTCGGGGGTGAGGGTGACGTCGGCGAACGCCAGCGTCCTGCCCAGCTTGGTGATCCGCACGTGCACCAGCACGTCCTTGCCCGCCACCGGCCGCTGGAACGTCGTGGACTGCTGCACCGTCGTCATCGGCACGAAGCCGCCCCTGGCCGAGGCGATCGCGATCACCGTAGCCGTGTCGGCGGCGGCCATCATGGCCTGCCCGCACAGTCCGCCGCCCTGCCTGGCCAGCGTGTCGGACCACGGCAGCCGGACCACCGCGTGGCGTTCGCCGGCCTCTTCCACGCGCAGCCCGAGGTCCTGGATCCAGGGGGCGAAGTAGTCCCGGAGAATCGCGTCGCCTTCTTCAGGTGTCACGGGCTCATCATGCACGCTGGGGACCATGGATGTGGAGACCGTCTTTCTGCCGTCGACGTACGAGAGTGGCGTGCCGTACGAGCTGTTCGCCCGGTTGCGGGAGGAGGCGGCGGTTCACTGGGTTCCGGAGCCCGCGGTGGGGCCGTGGGGGGCGGGGACCGGATATTTCGGGATTTTTCGGCATCAAGAGGTCAAGCATGTGCTGCGTACACCCGAGGACTTCTCCTCCCATCGCGGCGCCACCCAGATCCGTGACCCGCAGACGCCCGCCGATCTCGCGTTCGTGCGGGCGATGATGCTCAACACCGACCCGCCGGACCACTCCAGGTTGCGCAGGATCGTGGCGGCGGCGTTCTCGCCCCGGGCCGTGCGGCTGCTGGAGCGCACGATCGCCGGGCGGGCGGCGGCGCTGTTCGCGGCGGGGGAGTGCGACTTCGTGGAGGTGGCGGCCGACCTGCCCGTCTGGACGCTCGCGCACGTGATGGGCGTGCCGGACGGCGACCGGCGGCTGCTGCACGACTGGGCCTCGCGGGTGATCGGCTACCAGGACGCCGACTACGCGGGCCTGTCCACCGCCGACGCGCGGCGGCTGAGCCCGATGGGACAACTCGCGCTGGCCGCCCGCCCCGAACTCGCACCCGGCGTGAACCCCCGCTCGAAGGCCGCCCTGGCCGACATGTTCGCCTACGCCAAGGCGCTGGCCGCCACCCCCACCGATGAGACGTCCGTGATGTCGGCCATGCTCAAGGGCGGGCTCACCGAGGCCGAATTCCAGAACATGTTCTTCCTGTTCGCCGTCGCCGGCAACGAGACCCTGCGCAACGGCATCCCCGGCGGCCTGCTCACCCTCCTGCGCCACCCCGCCGAGCACGCCCGCCTGCGCGCCGACCCCGCGCTCCTTCCGGCCGCGATCGAGGAGATGTTGCGCTTCTGGCCGCCCGTCATGAACTTCCGCCGTACGGCCACGCGCGACCTCACCCTCTCCGGCCAGGAGATCAAGGAGGGTGACAAGGTCGTCGTCTACCACGCCGCCGCCAACCGCGACCCTTTGGCCTTCGCCGAACCTGACCGCTTCGACGCCGGCCGTACCCCCAACGACCACGTCAGCTTCGGCTTCGGCCCGCACTTCTGCCTGGGCGCGCACCTGGCCAGGGTGCAGATGCGCGCCGTCTTCACCGAGCTCCTGCGGTGGGAGGTCACGCTCACGGGCGCGCCGGTCCGCCTCACCTCCAACTTCCAGAACGGGCTCAAGCACCTTCCCGTACGGCTGCGCCCGGCTTGATCTGCGGTTTGTGTCCTGGGTAAAGGCCGGGCAAGATTTCGTGCCGTGAAACGAGCAGCAATGATCAAGGCCTGGGCTCTGCCGTACTGGACCAGAGGCCAGGCGGGGCGCGAGACGCCACCGGACCTCTTCCGGGTCCTCTACTACGGCTGGCTGGCGGCGTTCTCCCTCAAACTGCTCGGATCGGCCTGGGACGTCTCCTGGCACTTCAAGTGGCTGCGCGACGACCTGGCCCCGCCGCACCTGCTGAACTCGGCCGGAACGGCCCTCGCCCTGGCCCTCACCATCGTCCACGGCTACACCGGCTACGGCGTCGACAGGACCGCGCTGCGGCTCATCCAGTGGGGGACCGGCATCTTCCTGGTCGCCGTCCCGCTCGACCTGATCAACCACCGCGTCAACGGCCTCGACATCACCTCGTGGAGCCCGTCGCACATCCTGCTGTACGTGGGCACGTTCTTCATGATCGCCGGGGTGATCCGGGGCTGGTTCACCGGAGCGCCGCCGGGCCGGGAGCGGACCGTGGTGCTGGGCGCGTTCTTCGCGTTCTTCCTGGAGAACGTGCACTTCCCCGAACAGCACCAGGAGTACGGCGTGCTGTCCATCGGCGCCTGGGACAACAACGCCGCCTACGCCGAGCCGATCCTGCTGCAGTTCGCCGCCGACCAGATGGGGCGGCCGGTCGACCGGACCACCATGGTCGGCTTCTCCCTGCCGGTGCCGGACGCGCTCTACCCCGTCTACGCCGTCGTCGTCGGCATGACCGTGCTGGCCGTCGCCCGCCTGATGATCGGCCGCTTCGGCAGCGCCACCCTGATCGCCGCCGCGTACGTCGGTTTCAGGACGCTCGTGTGGCCGATGCTGACCGCCACCGGGTTCCCGCCGTCGGCGGTGCCGTTCTTCCTGATCGCCGGGGCGATCGCGGTGGACCTGGCGTTCGCGATCAGGATGCCGGTGGTGCGCGCCGTCGCCGGATCCGTCCTCGCGACCGCCGCCGTCTACGGCGGGCTGATCGCGCAGAGCGCGCTCATGGGCGGCGTGTACGGCACGCTCAACGGCATGCACGGCCTCCTCGGCGCCCCACCCCTGGCCACGGCCTCGGCCATCTGGGCAGGGGCTGGCCTCCTGGTTGCCTGGCTGGCCGGCGAATGGTTCGTCAACCGCTTCGAACTCCACCCCCTCAACCCCCGAGGCGTCGTCCCCGCCTAACCACTCACCCGCCCCCCACGGGGCTGTGCGCCCCCCGGGGCTGTGCCCCCTGGGTGCTTGGCTGGGCCGCGCCCCACGCCGCGCCCCACGCCTCGCGCCCCACGCGCGCTCGCGCCGCCCAGGCGGTCAGCCAGCGCCCCGCGCGGTTGTGCTCGCGCCTCGCGCTCCGCGCGCGCTCGTGTCGCCTGGGCGGTCACCCGGCGCCCCGCGAGGTTGTTCCCGCCTGGGCGCCAAGCCGGTTCCCGCGCGTAGGCGTGCCCCCTGGGCTCTTGGCCGGGCACTTACGGGGTTGCGCCCGTCCAGGTGGTCGGCTGGGGCCCGCGTGGATCTGTGCCCGTCGGGGTGGTCAGCGGGGCGGCGTGGGGGTGTGGCCGGCGGGTGGTTAGCCGATTGAGGCGCGGGTGATGGCTACGGCGACGCCGTAGGCCAGGCCCATCACGGCCACCTCCGCGCTGGCCCAGCCGACCACGGAGGTGGCCTTCCCGGCGGCGATGCCGGGCAGCAGGCGCCACCTGATGTGGGCGGCCAGCGGCACCAGCAGGGCGGTCAGGGCGACCTTGGTGACGACGAGCAGGCCGTACTCGGTGGTGAGGATCGCGTCCGGCAGCTCCACGCCCGGCGTCAGCGCCAGTGTGCCGAGGCCGCTGACCAGCCCGGACGCCGCCACCAGCGCCAACGCTAGCGTCGCCAGCCGGGAGAACTTGGGCAGCGCCGTCGCCAGCAGGTCGCGGCGCGGGGCCAGGAACACCACGGTGGCCAGCAGCCCGCCGGTCCAGGCGGCGGCGCCGATCACGTGCAGTTCCATGGAGATCATGATCGGGTCGTGCCAGACGGAGTCGACCGCGTGCCCGGTCACCGGGATCGGCAGCAGCCCGAACGCCGCCACCACGATCCGCAGCTCCGCCGGAACCTTCTCGCCGTACCGCACCGCCATCAGCCCGATCCCCGCCGCCGCCAGCGCGCACGCGGCGCTGAACAGCAGTCCTTGGCCGGTGCCCACACCGTCCACGTAGGCGGTGATCATGCCGAGGGTGGGGACGCCGCCCGGGTTGAGCTCGGCGGTCTGGAAGACGATCGTGACCAGCGCGCAGATCGCCCACGCCCAGGCGGCGGTGACCGCCAGCGGCCGTACCCGCCGAAGAACCGGCTCGGTGCGTTCAGGCTCGTCGAACCCGAGCAGCTTGGGCAGCAGGCTCAGCCCGACCGTCGCCACGGCGGCCACGTCGAGCAGCACCCGCACAACGGGCAGCCCGAAGGCCACCACCGGCCCCGGCAGCACGATGCCCGGTACCGCCTCCTGCGCGGTCACCGTGCTGGCCACCACAGCCGAGGCGACAGCAGCCAGCACGAAGACCCCGGCCATCCCACGCACCCCGGCCATCCCACGCACCCCGGCAAGCCCGTGCACTCCGGCCATGCCACGCACTCCGGTCATCCCGCGCACGGTGGTCAACCCACGCTCGGTGTCCGGACCGCCGGCGGCCGGACCGCCTGTCCCGGTCTCGTGATCCTCGCTCTCGTGGACCGGCGTGGTGCCGCTCACGCCTGTGCGCCCTTGTCTCCCGGGGGTGCGGCGGGCTGAGCGCTTCGGCGCAGGGCGATCACGGTTCCGGCCGCGAGCAGCAGCAGGGCGCCGACGATCCAGACGACCGCCATCCCGGCCCCGCCGTTGGCCGCCGCCTCCGCCGCCTGCGCGCTGAGGTCGGCCGATCCCGTGGCGGGCCGCGCCACTGCGGCAGCACTGGGCTGCCCGTCAGCCGCCGCGGTAGGTGCCGCGGGGGTGGTGAGCTTGAGGGTGAAGCGGACCTGGCCGGTTACCGGGTGGCCGTCGGACGACAGGATCCGGTAGCCGATCACGTACGCGCCGTCCGTGGTCAGTGTCTTCAGCGGTACGGTCACCCGCTCCTTGGCCACCACGGTCGCGCCCGAGGTCAGCGCCTCGCCCCCCGGCCCGGTCAGCCCGATCTGCGCGTAGCCACGCCGTACCGGCTGGTCGAAGACGAGCGTGACCCGCTGCGGCGCGGCGGTGAGCACCGCGTCGGCACCGGGGTCGCTGGAGACCAGCACGTTGTGCGCCTGCGCTGGAGCGATCCAGCCGCCGACCGCCGCACAGGCGAGCAGCAGGACCGTGAGAAGCCGCCTCACCGATCTTGACCTTCCCTCGAACACCTCGAAACCCGTCTATGGTCCCACCTATGGATGACCTGTTCGGCGGTGCCGCCCCCTATTACGCCAGACACCGCGCCGACCACGGCGAGGCGGCGATCGACCGGCTGGCCGCGGCGTTCGGCGCGCGGGCCACGGTGCTCGATCTGGGCTGTGGTCCGGGCACGGTGGCGATCCCGCTGTCGGAGCAGGTGGAGGGGGTGCTGGCGGTCGATCCGGCGGAGGAGATGCTGGCCGAGGGGCGCAAGCTGGGCGCCGGGCGGGCGAACATCCGGTGGCTGGCCGGCGATTCGACCGCGTTGCGGGAGTTGCCGGGTTTCGGCCATGTGGTGATGGGCCGGTCGTTCCATTGGATGGACCGGCGGACGGTCCTCGCCGACCTGGACGATCTGCTGCCGCCGGACGGGATCGTGGCGCTGGTGGGTCCCACGCGCGACCACGAGAACCTGCCGTGGGAGCCGGTGACGCGGCGGGTGCGGGAGGAGTTCGGGGTGAACGGGCTGACCGCCCGCGACTCCTACCAGGCCAGCGGCAAGCACCATGACGAGGTGCTGGCCGACTCGCCGTTCGGGGACCTGGAGTCGGAGGTGTTCACCTGGCGGCGCGACCGGGACCAGGACGACGTGATCGGCCTGCAGCTGTCGTACTCGTACTCGGCTCCGGCCCGCCTCGGCGAGCGTAAGGACGCCTTCGTCGGCGCGCTGCGGGCCGCCCTGACGGCGGCGAACCCGTCCGGCCGCTGGGTGGAGGAGGTCCGCACGCAGGTCCTGCTCGCCCGCCGCCCCTGAGCACAAATGCCCTAAAGTACGGCGAAGCAAACCGTAATCGGCAAAAAGGGAACCGGCGATGAAGGTGCTCAGCGGAGCCATGCACTACTTCCGGACGCTGCCCCAGCAGTGGCCGGACCGGCTGGGCAAGCTGCGGGCGATGGGCGTGGACACGGTCGAGACGTACGTGCCGTGGAATCTGCACGAGCCGCGCCCCGGCCGGTTCGACTTCACCGGCCTGGCCGACATGGAGGGCTTCTTCCGGGCAGCGGGGGAGGCGGGGCTGAAGGTCATCGTGCGGCCGGGGCCGTACATCTGCGCCGAGTGGGAGAACGGCGGGCTGCCGTCATGGCTGCCCGGCCCCTACCGCTGCCACGATCCGCGCTTCCTGGAGCCGGTGGACCGCTTCTTCGACGAGCTGGTCCCGCGCATCGCCGCGCACCAGGTGACCAGGGGCGGCAACGTCGTCATGGTGCAGGTGGAGAACGAGTACGGCTCCTACGGCACCGACCCCGTCTATCTGCGGCACCTGGCCGACGGTCTGGTACGGCGCGGCATCGACGTCCCGTTGTTCACCTCCGACGGCGCCACGGACCTGATGCTGACCGGCGGCACGCTGCCCGGCGTCCTGGCCACGGCCAACTTCGGCAGCGGGGCCGAGCGGCAGTTCGAGGTTCTGGCGCGGCACCGGCCGGACGACGACCCGTTCTGCATGGAGTTCTGGAACGGCTGGTTCGACCACTACGGCGAGCCGCACCACACCCGCGACCCCCAGGACGCCACCCAGGCCCTGGAGGAGATCCTGGAGCGCGGCTCGGTCAACTTCTACATGGCCGTCGGCGGCACCAACTTCGGCTTCTGGGCCGGGGCCAACGCCGACGGCGACACCTACCAGCCGACCGTCACCTCCTACGACTACGACGCGCCGATCTCGGAGAGCGGGGCGCTGACGCCGAAGTTCTGGGCCTACCGGGAGGCGCTGGGCCGCCACGCCGACCTGCCGCCGGTGCCCGAGAGCCTTCAGGAGACGCTGCCGCCACAGCACGTGGAGCTGGGCGAACGGCTGGCGCTGCTCGACTGCCTGGACGTGCTCTCGACCGGGACCGTGCGCAGCGCGGCCACGCGTACGTTCGAGGAGCTCGGCCAGGACTACGGCCTGGCCGTCTACCGCACTCGGATCCCCGGGCCGCGCGGCGACGCGCTGCGGGTGGGAGTCAGGGGGCTGCACGACCGGGCGAACGTGCTGGTGGACGGCGCCGTCGCCGGAGTTCTGGAGCGCAACGGCGCGTCCGACGTGGAGGTGAAGACTCCGGCGGAGGGCGCCGAGCTGACGCTGGTGGTCGAGGCGATGGGCCGGGTCAACTACGGTCCGCTGGTGGGCGAGCGCAAGGGCGTCCTGGACGGCGTGCGGCACGACCAGCAATACCTGTTCGGCTGGGAGATCGACCCCGTGCCGCTGTCCGACGTGTCGGCGCTGCCGTGGGGGCGCGCGTCCGCTTCCGAGGGCCCGGCCTTCCACCGCGGCACCCTCCACGTCGAACGGCCCGCGGACGGCTTCCTCGCGCTGCCCGGCTGGGTCAAGGGCCACGTGTGGGTCAACGGCTTCCACCTCGGCCGCTACTGGGACAAGGGCCCGCAGATCACTCTCTACGTGCCGTGGCCGCTGCTGCGCGAGGGCGCCAACGAGATCGTCGTGCTGGAGATGGACGGCGCGCCTCAGGACGCCCGCGTCGAACTGCGGCCGGAGCCCCAGCTCTAGCTTGCGTACCGGTCCCGGGCTGGAGGGCCCGGGACCGGCCTCTCGGTTCCACCTCCACGTGACGCGCGGCCGCTCGGGGTTCCGGCCGCGCCGTTCGTTGGAACCGGAGGCGCCCCCAGGTGGGCGGTGGGGGCGCCCCGGCATTCCCTAGGTGGCGGCCTAGGGCGTCCAGGTCAGCTCTTGGTGGTGCCGCCGCGCTGGCCGCGGCGCAGGGGAAGGGACTGCTTGGCCAGCCGCCGCGACAGCGCGCCGCCCGAGGCGGTGCGTTCCGTGGTCCCCCGCGAGGCCGCCCTGACCTTCGCGAAGGGTTTCGGTGTCTCCACCCGCGACCGTTGCTCGGTATTGTCCTCGTGCTGCTCGCGCGACTGACGCGACTTGGAACTCACGGAACACCTCCCCGATTTATGGCTATATGTCCGTTTTGTCGGGAGGTGAAACACGCAATCGGCGTACGGCCAGCGCCGCCGCCCGCACGGCGCCCGCCGGGAACATCCTGGCCCCGCGCCATGCCATCCGCCCGGAGGCCGGAGCCACGATGAGCGCCTGGTTGCGCGCCACCCCGCGCAGGATGTCGCGCGACAGCGCGTCCACCGAATACAACCGCCCCTGCGCCCGCACCGCCGCGCTCCTGGCCTGCCGGCCCATCTCGGTCTCCGGCAGCCCCGGGTTGGCGTGGTCGAGCAGCGGCGTGTCGGTGAACCCCGGGCACACCACGCTCACCCGCACGCCCCGCGCCGCCGCCTCGGCCCGCAACGCCAGCGACAGCCCGACCACCGCGTGCTTCGTCGTGGTGTAGGGCAGCATGAACGGCGCCGGCACCAGCCCCGCCATCGACGCGGTGTTGACGAGGTGCCCGAACCCCTGCTCCAGCATGATCGGGTACGCCGCGTGCACCCCGTGGACGACGCCGCGCAGGTTCACGTCGACGGCCTTGTCCCAGTGGGCCAGGGACAGTTCCTCGGTGGCGCCGCCGATGGCGATGCCCGCGTTGTTGAAGACGAAGTCGAGCCGCCCGCGCGCCTGCCGTACCCGCTGGAAGAGGGCGGCCACGGCCTCGGCGTCGGTGACGTCGAGCGGGGCGAAGTCCAGGCCGAACTCCGCCGCCACCCGCTTGCCCGCCGCCTCGTCGAGGTCGGCGATCGTCACCGCCACGCCCCGCGCGGACAGGTCGCGGGCGAGCGCCCGCCCGATCCCGGACGCGCCGCCGGTGACGATCGCGCACTTCACCCGCCCGGCGGGCAAGGGGTTCACTCGCTCTTCCCGCTCGGCGCCCAGATGCCCATGACCTGCCAGATCCGCCGGGTGAGCGGGTTGACCAGGCCGACGTCCACGCACAGCTCGCGGGTCTTGCCGACCGAGTCGCGGATCTCCGCGGCGGCGGCCTGGCTGTTGGTGTAGACGTCCCTGACCACGTGCGGCGGGACGTTGAACCGCTTGATCATCGGGCCGGGCGGGGCCAGCATGATCCGGGCCATGACGCCCAAGATGATCGGCGAGATGATCCCCAGCAGCAGCCTGCGGTGGCGGGGCATGCGCGGCACCCGGTTGCGCAGGTAGTGCCGGGCGAAGGAGATGTGCCTGGCCTCCTCCGCGATGTGGATGCGCATGATGGTCTCTTCCAGCGGGTGGTGCTTCCTGCCGTCCTTGAGCATCTTGCGCTGCACGTGGTCGATGGGGTCCTCGCCGCCGAGCACGAAGATGAAGAACAGCTCGGTGGAGATCAGCGGGATCCACGGCGCGACCTGGGCGATGAGGCTGAGCGGCCCCGGCATGCCGCGTACCGGCATCTTCGTGCGGTTCACGAACTCCTGGAACATCATCCCGTGATGTCCCTCTTCGATGGTCTCGTGGTAGACGTAGCGGAACTCGGGCGCGCCGTTGGGCAGGCGGTAGGCGTAGTTGAGCAGACCCCGCTTGAGCAGGTTCTCGAACTGCAGCCCGATCTTCATCGCGGTGGCCACCCTGAACAGCCCGATCCGCGCCCTGACCTCGGGGGAGCGGGACTGATACCACGCGTGCGCGCCCAGCTTGTCGACCTCGGGCAGTTCCCAGCGCGGGTCGTCCTGGTCGATCAGGAACTCGGGGTCGTCCCAGGGGATGTCCTTGTACGGCTCCCAGTGCTTGTCGACCGAGGCCTTCGAGAGGCGGTGGATGACCGTCTCGTAGGCACTGCGGTCGGCGACCGTCTCGTCGGATTCCCTCGCGGCGGTAGAGCTCGGTGCGGCTGTCATCGCAGGCACTCCTCTCCTCGCCACGTAATTGTACGGAGCATCCAATAGCGAGGGAAGAGTGACCCGGCTCACACGTCGTCGACCGTCAGGCCCACCTCCATCGCGGCGGCCGTACGGACGAGCTGGGTGACCTTGCGGCGGGAGATGAGCTTGTCGTGCACGTGCAGCTGTACGGCGAGGCCGTCGATCATCCCGAAGATCCGCCAGCTCGACGCCTCGGGATCGGGGCAGGTGAACTCGCCGGACTCGACCCCGGCCGCGATGATCTCCTTGAGCACGGTCCTGCCGTGCACGTCCATGCGGCGGGTGGTGGCCTCCAGTTCGGGGTTGCGCATCGACTCCGACCAGGCGTCGATCCAGATGCGCCAGCCCGCGGCCGAGGTGCCCGGCGAGCTCAGCCTGATCAGCGCGCGCAGGCGCTCCGTCGGCGAGTTCGGCGAGCGTTCGATCTTGCCGATCGCGTTCAGATGTTGCCTGGCCGCGTAGGCGAAAGCCTCGGCGATCAGCTGTTCCTTCGTCTCGAAGTGGTAGAACAGCAACGCCTGGCTCACGCCCGCCGCGCGGGCGATGTCGAGGGTCCGGGTATGCCCGAACCCACGGGCCGCAATCACCTCGCAGGCCGTCTTGAGGAGATCCTCACGTCGTAATCGGCTGAAACCCCGTGTCACAGCCGAGAACTCTATTACCCTCGGTAACCATCAGCGAGTGGGATCCGCAGGACAAACCGGGCACCGTGGGTCGAATCCTCGATCGTGAGCGTGCCGTCGTGGCTCGTCGCGATCTCCCGGGCGATGGGCAGGCCCAGTCCCGTGCCGCCCGCGTCACGGTTGCGGGAGGCGTCCAACCGGGTGAAACGCCGGAAAACCACCTCGCGCTGATCGGGCGCGATGCCGTCCCCGTCGTCCATCACCTCCAGTACGGCCCGCCCGTCCTCGACCCGAACCGTGATCGTTATCGACTCGTCGGCATGCCGCTCGGCGTTGTCGACCAGATTCGTCAGCAGGCGGGCCAGCCGTACCCGGTCGCCCATGACCGTCGCGCCCGGCTCCAGCTCGGTCGCCACCTGCTTCGACCTGGGCCGCCCCGACTCGGCCGCCACCAGCTCGCCCAGGTCCACCCGCTCCGTACGGCCCGGCGCGCCCGCCTCCAGCCTGGCCAGCGTGAGCAGGTCGCCGACGATGGCCTGCAGCCGGTCCAGGCTGGCCAGCACCTCCCTGGCCGTCTGCGGCCAGTCGGTCTCCTCCGGGTAGAGCAGCGCCTGCTCGACCTGGGCGCGCATGGCGGTGATCGGGCTGCGCAGGTCGTGGGAGGCGTCGGAGGCGAACCTGCGCTGCTGCTCCACCGCCACCTCCAGCCGGTCGAGGGTGTCGTTGACGGTCCTGGCCAGGTCGTCCAGCTCGTCGCGGCGCGGCGAACGCGGCACCCGGCGGCCCAGGTCGGTCGCGGTGATCTCGGCCAGCTCGGTCTTGATGTCCTTGACCGGCCGCAACGCGTTGCCGACCGCCGCCCACGCCACCACCGAGCTCGGCACCGTGAGCACGAGCGCTCCGGCCAGCAGGCCGAGCGCGTAGAGCGGGCTGATGTACCACGGGATGTCGGGGCCGAAGGCATAGGACATCCAGTAGTTGCCGCCCACGCTGACACGGAAGCCCACGGTGGTCAGGCAGGGGTTGCCGGGCAGCAACCTGGTGCAGGTGGTGGTCGCCACCCGGCCGTCGTCCTCGGTGGGCTTCAGGTTGGTCAGCGGCGGCAGGCCGAGGAGTCGCTTGCTGGCCTGCCGTACCCTCGACTCGTTGTCGACGACCTGCAGGGCGTCGATCTCCTCGGTGGGCGTGACGGACTTGAGCTCGTCGACGGGCGCGAAGCGCTCGACGTTGAAGGCGACGCGGCGGGCCGCCTTGGCCACCCGCTCGGTGACGTAGTCGCTGATCACCACGTGCACCAGCGGCGTGACGAGGATGGCCACGACGAGGTTGAGCACGAGCGCGTTGCCCGCCGCGATCGCGGTCATCCGGCTTCTCACCGACCATCGGGTGAACACCTGGGTCACGGCTCCCTGAGCGGCAGTGAGAGGACGAACCGGGCGCCGCGCACGGAGTCCGCGATGGTGAGCGTGCCGTGGTGGCTCCCGGCGATCTCCCGGGCGATCGGCAGGCCCAGACCGGTGCCGCCGGCGTCGCGGTTGCGGGAGGCGTCCAGCCGGGTGAAGCGCCGGAAGACGATGTCGCGCTGGTCGTGCGCGATGCCCGCGCCGTCGTCGAGGATCTCCAGTACGGCCCGGCCTCCCTGCTCGCGCACCGTGATCGTGATGGTGTGGTCGGCGTGCCGTTCCGCGTTGTCGATGAGGTTGGTCAGCAGGCGGGCCAGCCGCAGCCGGTCGCCGGTGACGACCACGCCCGGGTCCAGCGAGGTGACGACCTTCTTGACCCTCGGCCTGATGGTCTCGGACACGACGAGGTCGGCCAGGTCCACCGGTTCCTTGGCCCCGGAGGCGCCGGCGTCGAGCTTGGCCAGCGTGAGCAGGTCGGTGACGATGGCCTGCAGCCGGTCCAGGCTGCCCACGACGGCTTCGGCGGTGCGCGGCCAGTCGGCGCTCTCGGGGTAGAGCAGCGCCTCCTCGACTTGGGCGCGCATCGCGGTGATCGGGCTGCGCAGGTCGTGGGAGGCGTCGGAGGCGAACCTGCGCTGCTGCTCGACGGCGGTCTGCAGCCGGTCCAGCGTCTCGTTGGCGGTGAGGGCGAGCGCGCGGATCTCGTCGTGCGTGATCGGCACCGGCACCCGCTGGCCGAGGTCGGTGGCGGTGATGTCGGACAGCTTGGAGCGGATGGCGTCCACCGGGGCCAGCGTGTTGGCCACGACCTTCCACGTGCCGAACGCCACCAGCGAGGTCAGCGCGATCGAGATGCCGATGAGGAAGGCGAGCACGCTCAGGTGCACGTACCAGGGCACGACGGGGCCGACCGTGTAGACGTACCAGTCGCCGTCCGGCTCGTACACCCGGAAGGTCGACACGACCATGCACTGATCGGGGTAGGCGGACAGGTCGCACTCCACGCTGGTGTTGGCGGAGTTGTCGGGGGTGGGGGTCGTGCCGGAGATGCGCGGCTTGCCCTTGAGGTTGGGCGAGGAGGCGACCACCTGGCCGTGGCTGTTGAGCACCTGCAGGGCGCCGCCCGGCTCGGTCGCCATCGTGGACGGCAGCGTGCCCCGCTTGATCAGGTGGACCACCCGGAGCGCGGCGCCGACGACCTCGTTGGCCCGGTACTCCTCGGCGGTCTGCCTGATGGCGACCAGCACGAACGTGTTGACCACGAGGCACAGCAAAGCGATGGTGAAGCTCGCGAAGAGCGTCAACCTTCCCCGTACCGATCCCCGAAAGCGCGCTATCACGTCCTCCCCCGTGATCAGGTGATCACACTAGGTGCCCTCATCTCTAATCAACGGAGATTCATCGATAAATCCGGACAAAACGACGCTAGAGCAATGCTCTATGAATGCGAGTTCGGGCTAGTTAGAGTAAGTGAGCACTGATGCCAAGGAGACGATGTGAACCTTGATGAGTATCGGCGCGAGGCCCGTGCCTGGCTGGCGGAGAACGCCCGGGAGGACGACCCCAAGGCCTTCATGGCCCGGCTCCACGACGCCGGATACTCCGGCATCACCTGGCCGGAACAGTGGGGCGGCCAGGGCCTGACCCAGGCGGAGGAACGTGCCTTCGCCGCCGAGGCCCGCCACCACAACCTGCCCACCTACGTCTTCTCGATCGGCCTGGGCATGTGCGGCCCCACGATCCTCGACCGGGGCAGCGACGAGCAGCGCGCCCGCTTCCTGCGCCCGCTGCTGCGCGGCGAGCACGTCTGGTGCCAGCTGTTCTCCGAGCCCGGCGCCGGCAGCGACGTGGCCAGCCTCCAGACCAAGGCCGAGCGCGACGGCGACGGCTGGGTCGTCAACGGCCAGAAGGTCTGGACCTCGGTCGCCCAGCACGCCGACTGGGGCCTGCTGCTGGCCAGGACCGACGTGGACGTGCCCAAGCACAAGGGCCTGACCATGTTCGCCGTCGACATGCACCACCCCGGCGTCACCGTCAAGCCGCTCAAGGACATGACCGGCCACGCCAGGTTCAACGAGATCTTCTTCGACGACGTGAACATCCCGGACGCCGACCGCATCGGCGAGGTCAACGACGGCTGGGGCGTCGCCGTCACCACCCTGCTGCACGAGCGCCTGTCGATCTCCGCCGGCGTCGGCATGAGCGGCCAGCGCGACAACCCCGTCTCCTTCGAGGCCCTGCGCGACCGGCTCGACACCGCCGACCCCTACGTCCGCGACCAGCTCGTCGAGCTGCACATCCGCTCCCGCGCGCTGTCGCTGTTCAACCAGCGCCTGTCGCAGGAGACCAGGGCCGGCGTCTTCCCCGGCGCCCGCGGCAGCGCCGCCAAGCTGCTGCTGGCCGAGCTGACCATGTTCCAGGCCGACCTCGCCACCTCCCTCGCCGGACCCGACGCGGTCACCGACGACGGCCTGTCCCAGGCGATCGCGCTGGCGCCCGCGCTCGCCCTCGGCGGCGGCACCAACGAGATCATGCGCAACATCGTCGGGGACCGGGTGCTCGGGCTGCCGCCGGAGCCGCGCGTGGACAAGACCGTGCCGTTCAAGGACCTGAAGGTGGGGACCCAGTCGTGAAGCTCGTGCTCAGCCAGGAGCAGCAGGACCTGCGCGCCGCCGTACGGTCCTTCCTCGCCGCCGCCTCGCCGCTCGCCCAGGTGCGCCGCGACATGGAGTCGCCCGACGGCTACTCGCGCGAGGTCTACGCGCGCCTTTCCGGCGAGCTCGGGCTCACCGGCCTGATCGTCCCCGAGGAGTACGGCGGAGCCGGCGCCGGCCACGCCGAGCTCGCGGTCGTCCTGGAGGAGACCGGGGCCGCCCTGCTGCCCGGCCCCTTCCTGGCCACCACGTTCGCCGCCATCGCGCTGAGCCGGGCGGGCGAGAAGGAACTGCTGCCCGGCATCGCCGACGGCAGCCTCGTCGCCACCTATGCGGCCGATCCCGGCCACGTGCCCAACGGCATGGAGGCCGGCCTCATCCTGCTGGACAGCGGGGACGAACTGCGGGCCGTACCGGCTGAGGAGGCCGCCAGGGAGCCGCTGGAGCCGCTCGACCTCACGCGGCGCCAGGCGCGGGTCACCGCGCCGCCCGGCAGGCTCGTCACCGACGACCCCGCGACGCTGGCCGCCATCCGCGACCTGCAGGCCGTCGCCCTCGCGGCCGAGCAACTCGGCGTGATCAGGGCCGCGCTGGAGGCCATCGTCGCCTACGCCAAGGTCCGGGTCGCGTTCGGCCGCTACATCGGCTCCTACCAGGGCGTGAAGCATAAGCTGGCCGACATGCACGGCAAGCTCGAACAGGCCGAGTCGATCGTCCGCTACGCCGCCTGGGCCGGTGACGAGTCGCCCGCCGACCTGCCGGAGGCCGCCGCGCTCGCCCAGGCCTACGTGGGCCGGGCCTGTTTCGAGGTGGCCCGCGACCACCTGCTGCTGCACGGCGGCATCGGCTTCACGTGGGAGCACGACGCCCACCTGTACTACAAGCGCGCCAAGGCCGACGAGGTGCTGCTCGGCCCGCCCCGCCGCCACCGCACCCGTCTCGCCGAGCTGCTGGAGCTGTGATGGACCTCAGCCAGACCCCGGGCTTCTACGCCATCGCGGCGGCCGACCCGGGCCGCACCGCCGTGATCGACGTGGACGGCGCCGCCACCAGCTACGGCGACCTGCTCACCCGCGTCAACCAGGTCTCCCACGGCCTGCGCGCCCGCGGCCTGGGCGCCGGGGACGTGGTCGCCGGCATCCTGCGCAACGGTATCGACGCGGTCGTCATGCTCATGGCCACCGGCCAGATCGGGCTCTACTACGTGCCGATCAACTGGCACCTGACCGAGCCCGAGGTCGACTACATCATCCAGGACTGCGACGCCAAGGTCGTGGTGACCGGCCCCGCCGACGTGGCGAGCCTGGCCGACGGCCGCCCCGGCACCGCCCCGGAGGACCGCTCCTCGGGCGCCGTCATGTGGTACACCTCCGGCACCACCGGCTTCCCCAAAGGCGTCCAGCGCCCGCTGCCCGGCGCGGAGCCGGAGGCGATCGTCCCGCTGTACGTCTGGTTCCTGGGCGAGGTGTGCGACCTGCGGCCGGGCGACGGCGTGCACCTGGTGACCTCGCCCATGTACCACTCATCGCCGTGCGCCCACACCCAGTTCGCCCTCCACCTCGGCCACACCGTCGTCATCGCCCCGCGCTTCGAGCCGGAGCCGATCCTGGCCCTCGTCGAGCAATACCGGGTCACCAACGCGATGATGGTGCCGACCATGTTCCACCGGATGCTCCAGCTCCCGGCCGAGGTCAGGAAGCGCTACGACCTCAGCTCGCTGGGCCAGGTCATCCACACCGCCGCCGCCTGCCCGGTCGCCGTCAAGCAGGGCATACTCGACTGGTGGGGCCCGGTCCTCTACGAGTACTACGGCTCGACCGAGTCCACGATCGCCTTCTCCGTCAAGCCGCACGACTGGCTGGCCCGCCCCGGCACGGTCGGCCGCCCCGCCCCCACGTTCGAGGCCAGGATCCTCGACGAGGAGGGCGAGGAGCTCCCGCCCGGCGAGCCCGGCATGATCTACGTCAAGTCGAGCCTCGGCTCGTTCGAGTACCGCAAGGACCCGGCCAAGACCGCCGCCAGCATGCGCGGCGAGTGGTACGCCCCCGGCGACATCGGCTACTTCGACGAGGACGGCTTCCTGTTCCTGTGCGACCGGCGTACCGACCTGATCGTCTCCGGCGGCGTCAACATCTACCCCGCCGAGATCGAGGCCGCGATCCTGGAGCACCCGGCCGTGGCCGACGTCGCGGTCATCGGCGTGCCGGACGAGGAGTGGGGCCACAACGTCGTCGCCCTCGTCCAGCCGCACGCCCCCATCACCGCCGACGCCCTCCTGCACCACCTGGAGCCGCGCCTGGCCCGCTTCAAGCACCCGAAGGTGATCGAGTTCCGCGAGCAGCTGCCCCGCACCCCTACCGGCAAGCTGTCCCGCAGCAAGGTCAGGGAGGAATACCTGTCCGCCCGCTGATCAGCTCGCCGCCGCCGGGCTGAAGGTCCGCTCGGCGTGCCTGACCGCCGTCACGGCGCCGAAGGCGAGCAGCCGCACCAGGCTCTCGTCGGTGTGCGGCCACGCCGCCACGTCCCCCTCGGTGATCCGGTACGGCGCCAGCGCCGCCAGCAGGGCCAGCCGTGTGGGCGCCGCCTCGGCGGCGGGCAGCCCGGACAGGGCGTCGGCCAGCCAGGAGCCGCCCATGGGCGGGTGGCCGCCGTCCCAGCGGGCCACGGCCTCGGCCACGCGCTCCGGGTGCGTCAGCAGGGCGCCGCCCTGCCCGGCGACCTCGGTCAGCGCGGCGTAGGCCGTACCGACGGGAGAGCCGTGCGCCCAGGCGGGCGCGGCGGCGCGCGGTGCGTCCCGTGGCTGGGGTGCGTCGGCGTGTGGTGTGTGCAGGAATCGGAGGCTTTCGCCCGGCGGGAGCAGGCGCCGGGCGGGCCTGGCCAGCGTGCGGCCGGCCGCCCGGCGCACCAGCCGGGTCTTCTGCAGGCCGCCCGGCAGCACGTCGGGCGTGTGCAGGGCGGTGACCATGCGGTTGATGAAGTGGAAGGCCAGCGCCGTGCCCAGCAGCTCCGGCGCGTCCGGGCCGTCGCGGGTCTCGCCCGTCGCCCAGGCGTACAACGCCGCCTGGCGGGGGTCGGCCGGCCTGCCGCCCGCCAGCAGGGTCTCGGCCAGCGCGTGGTCGCCGGTCGCGTGCAGGAACAGCGTGTGCGCGCCCACGCAGTACGGGCACCGGTTGGCCGTCGACACGCCCAGCGCGACGACCTCCCGCTCCGTCCTGGACAGCGGCCCGGCCATCAGCGACTCCCTGAGCAGCGACCAGGTGGCGGCCAGCAGGGCGGGCACGGACGACAGGGCCATCAGGGCGGGCATGCGGGCCAGCCCCACGTCCGCGGCCTGCTGCCGGTAGACCTCGGCGGCCAGGCCCGTCGCGGCCTTCGGCTCGACCGGGCTTATGTGCAGGAATCCCATGGTCACTCCGTCTCGATCAGATGGCTCGGGCGCAGCACGCCCTGCGGGTCCCAGGCCTTCTTCAGCTCGCGCAGGCGGGCGTAGCCGGCCGGGGTGAAGGCGTCGGCGGTCCTGGAGGTGTCGGTCAGGAAGTTGAGGAACGCGCCGCCGGTCGCGTGCGGGACCTCGATCGGCTCACCCGCCATCACCGAGAACGGCATGTCGCGATGGCCGGCCGGGCCGCCCGGCGCCGCCATCGCGCCACCCCACCTGCGGATCTCGATGCCGCCCACCGGCGAGTCCAGGAGCGCGGCGATCAGGTCGTCGGGCAGGTCCCGCACGTACTCGAAGCCGTTGCCCAGCGGCATCGGCCCGTGGGCGGGGGCCAGCACCCGCACGGCCTGTTCGAAGGGCAGTTCGGCGTACGAGCCGCTCAGCGGTTCGCCGGCCACCGACAGCAGCGGGGCCAGCACCGACTCCGGCTCGCCCACCGCCACGACGCGCACGCCCAGCATCCGGGCGCCGTCGGGCATCCTGATGACGAAGACGGCGGCGTTGACCGTGTCCGGCTGCTCCCAGTCGCGGAACGCGGCCAGCGTCTCGCCGGCCCGCTCGAAGGCGTGCATGGTCATGCCGGCCACCATCCGCGCCACCGGGAACAGGCGGAACTCCAGCCGGGTGACGACGCCGAAGTTGCCGCTGCCGCCGCGCAGCGCCCAAAACAGGTCGGGGTGGTGTTCCTCGCCGGCCTCCAGGATCCGGCCGTCGGCGGTGACGACCTCGGCGCTGACCACGTTGTCGGCGGCCAGGCCGTACAGGCGGGACAGCCAGCCCGCGCCGCCGCCCAGCGTGTAGCCGGTGACGCCGACCGACGGCGCGCCCGCCAGCGGGGCCAGGCCGTGGGCGGCCGCCGCCGACACCACGTCCTCCCAGAGCGCGCCCGGCTCCACGACCGCCACCCGGCGCACCGGGTCGACCTCCACGCCGGCCATCCGGGTGGTCTTCAGCAGCAAGCCGCCGTCGCTCGGCACCAGCGTGCCGTGGCCGGTCGCCTGCACGGTCAGCGGAAGGCCGCGGTCGCGGGCGGCCAGCAGCGCGGCCCGCACGTCCTCGGCGCCGAGCGCCTCGGCGACGATCGCGGGCCGCTGGTCGACCGCCTGGTTCCAGGTCCAGCGGCCGCCGTCGTAGCCGGGATCGCCGGGCAGGTGGATCGGGCCGGAGAAGGTGTCGATTCGCATGTCATCGACGATCGCCGCCGGATCGCCGCAGGTCGTCGTACCAGCGAACGCACTTGCCTACTCTCCGGGGAGTAGCACTCCCGGACGACGCGTTCTGGCGATATATGGCGTAGTTTGCCGCCATGAGCAGGCCCGATCTCCTGGTGGCGCCCATCGTGGCGGCCGTAATGGTGGCCAACGCCGCCCTGACCGGCAAAGCCGGCCCGGTCGGCTACGCGCTGCTGCTGGCCGCCGCGGCCGCCATGCACTTCCACCGGCGCGCGCCCATACCGGTGCTGGCCGCCACCACCGGGCTCGCGCTTGTCTACTTCCTGACCGTCGAACCCGAGATCTCCGCCAGCGTGCCCGCCCTCATCGCGCTGACCAGCGTGGTCAGGGTGCACGGCCGGCCGTACGCGCTCGCCTCGGCGCTGACGCTGATCCTCGGCATGATGGCGTCGAACCTCCTGGCCGGGCAGCCTCCGGTGACCGCGATCAAGGGCGGATTCCTGGTCATGGGCTGGTACGTGGCGGCGATGGCGATGGGCGTGGCGCTCCTGCAGGCCGACGAGCGGGCCGCCGAGGCCGAGCGCACCCGGGAGGAGGCCCTGCTGCGCCGGGCCGAGCAGGAGCGGCTCTACATCGCCAGGGAGCTGCACGACACCCTCACCCATGCGATCTCGGTCATCAAGGTGCAGGCGGGCGTGGCCGTACACCTGGCGAAGAAGCGCGGCGAGGAGGTGCCGGCGTCGCTGCTGACGATCCAGGAGGCCAGCGGCGACGCGATGCGTGAGCTGCGCGCGACGCTGGAGGCGCTGCGCGACGAGACGGTCGCGCTGGCGCGGCTGCCCGGACTGGTCGAGCGGACCAGAGCGGGCGGCCAGGACGTGCGGCTGACCGTCGGCGGCTCGCCCCGCCCGCTGCCCGAGGAGGTCGAGCAGGCCGCCTACCGGATCGTGCAGGAGGCGCTGACCAACGTCACCAAGCACGCGGGCGGCGCGGCCGCCGCCGACGTGGTCGTCAGCTACGGCAGCGCCGGGGTGGTCCTGCAGGTGGACGACGACGGGCACGGCCAGTCGGCGGGCGCGCCCGGGGTCGGGCTGACCGGCATGCGCGAGCGGGTCGCCGCGCTAGGCGGCACGCTGGCGGCCGGGCCGCGGCCCGAGGGCGGGTTCAGCGTGCGCGCGGAGCTGCCCGCATGATCCGCGTCCTGCTCGCCGACGACCAGAAGCTCATCAGGGCGGGCTTCCGCGCCCTGCTGGACGCCGAGGAGAACATCGACGTCGTCGGCGAGGCGGCCAACGGGCGGGAGGCGATCGAACTGGCGGCAGAACTCCTGCCCGACGTGGTTCTGCTCGACATCCAGATGCCGGTCATGGACGGCATCGAGGCCACAGCGGCCATCGCCGCCGACCCGAAGCTGACCGGCGTCCACGTGGTGATCCTCACCAACTTCGGCCTCGACGAGTACGTCTTCTCCGCGCTGCGCGCCGGCGCGGCCGGGTTCCTGCTGAAGGACACCGACCCCGGCGACCTCGTGCACGCCGTCGGCGTGGTCATGCGCGGCGACGCGCTGCTGTCGCCCGGCATCACCCGCAGGCTGATCAGCGAGTTCGTGACCCGGCCGCCGCTGACGCTGCCGCCGGGGGAGGCCAACCTGCTGACCGCGCGCGAGCGCGAGGCCGTCGCGCTGGTGGCGCGCGGGCTGACCAACGCCGAGATCGCCGAGAGCATGGTGGTCAGCCCGTTCACCGCCAAGACGCACGTGAGCAGGGCCATGACGAAGCTGGGCGCGCGCGACCGCGCCCAGCTCGTGGTGTTCGCCTACGAGTCCGGCCTGGTCAGGCCGAAGGGCTGAAGACCAGCTCGGGGGAGTGGCCGCGGCCCTCGCCCAGGTAG
Source organism: Nonomuraea endophytica (assembly GCF_014203235.1). Classification (GTDB taxonomy): domain Bacteria; phylum Actinomycetota; class Actinomycetes; order Streptosporangiales; family Streptosporangiaceae; genus Nonomuraea; species Nonomuraea endophytica. The sequence continues at coordinate 129,531 of NZ_JACHIN010000024.1, forward strand.
AAGCGGACCGCCATCGTGCGCTCCGCGGTGTCGAAGTACGAGCTGTACAGCGTCCGCATCGACGGGTCCCCGGTCTGCGCCACCTCCAGCAGGCTGGCGCGCAGGTCCGCCGGGCCCATGACCGCGTCCTGGCTGCGCTCGTGCAGGGTGCGCAGGCGGGCGTAGGAGGCGAACGACTCGGGGGTGTCCTCCGGCAGCGCCTTGGGGTCGGGGTGGCGGTGCAGCAGATGGTTGGTCACGCACAGCGCGCCGTCCCCGGCCTCGGTCACGTGGCCCGGCCCCTCCCACACGAACGCCTGCCCGTGCGCGTCGGCGATCAGGTAGTGCAGCGGCATCCCGAAGTCGTACATCGTGACCTCCCGCAGCGCCGCCTTCGCCTGCTCGGCCGTCTCGCAGGTGTCCAGGAGGAAGCGGGGCAACTGCACCGAGTTCACGCCGGCCCGCGGGGAGAAGTCCTCCGGCGGCTCGGCGCTCTCGAAGTCGGCGATCAGCAGCACCACGGCCAGACCGGCCTCGTTGACGCCGTCCATGCAGCCGTCGAACTCCGTCATCGTCAGCACCGTGGTCGCCAGGCCGTCATCGGGCCGGGTGGTGATCACGTGCGGGCGCGAGGCCATCGGCAGCTCGTCCGGCACCGGCGGGGTGCCCATGAGCTCGCTCGTGGTCATGGTGAAGAAGTCATAGTTGCGGCCGACCCTGCCGTGCCCGTCCGTGGCCGCAGAGGGCGGCACCCACAGCGCCGAACACGCCTGCGGCAGCGCGGTCAGCCCGTCGAGTGTCACCTCGTCCTGATCGGGGTCGAGGCCGAGCGCGGCGGCGGCGCCGTTGATGCGGGCCAGATGCTGCGGCCAGTGGCGGGCGAACCACTTCCGGCGCGCCCGGTTGACCTCGGGGTCGGCGGGGGCGGGCTGCCACCCGATCCGGCGCGCCTCCTGCGCGAGCTGCCCGCCGATCTCCTCCTGCGAACCGGCGACGGTGATGTGGCGGACGAGCTGGAAGTCGTCCCTGCTGCCTGCGACCTGCGTGATATCCATGCCCCAGACGATGCCGCCGCCCTCTGACCACGGGCTTACCGGTCGCTGACCGCCCTGCCGTAGCGCTCGGCCAGCGCCTTCACCGCGACGGCGAGCTCCGGCGGGTCCAGCACCTCGAAGTCCACGTCGAGGAAGCCGATCCAGACGGCGATCCCGGCGAGGTTGTCGCCGCCCACCCGCATCAGGCAGCGCTCCGCGCCGTCCGGCTCGATCTCCAGGCCCAGCCCCAGCGCACGCATCCGCTCCGCCGGCGCGTGCAGCAGCACCGTTCCGGTGTGCTCCCACATCGCGGTGCTGATCCCCTTCTCCACGTACGCCGCCACGTCGCCGGGCAACTCCCTCGGCACGAACCTCGGCCCCGTGGCGGGCACCTTGAGCGTGACCCGATCCACCCGGAACGTGCGCCAGTCGCCCCGCTCGACGTCCCACGCCATCAGATACCAGCGCCCCTTGCGATGCACCAGCCGGTACGGCTCCGCGTCCCGCCTGCTGGCCACCCCGCCATGCCCCACATAGTCGAAGCGCAGCCGCTCATGGTCACGGGCCGCGTTGGCGATCGTGGTCAGCACCTCGGGCGGCACCGACGGCGCCTCGCCGGGAATGTGCACCGTGTGGGTGTTGAGCGCGCTCACCCGGCGCCGCAACCGCGAGGGCAGCACCTGCTCCAGCTTGGCCAGCGCGCGCACCGAGGTCTCCTCGATCCCGGCCACGCCGCCGCCGGCCGCCCGCCCCAGCCCGACCGCGACCGCCACGGCCTCCTCGTCGTCCAGCAGCAACGGCGGCAACGCCGCCCCCGCACCCAGCCGGTAACCCCCGGCGACGCCCGGGGTCGCATGCACCGGATAGCCGAGCGTGCGCAGGCGCTCGACGTCGTTCCTGACCGTCCGGGTGGAGACCTGGAGCCGGTCGGCCAGCTCGGGCCCGGACCACTCCTTGTGGGCCTGGAGCAGGGACAGGAGCTTGAGCAGACGGGCCGAGGTTTCCAGCATGTGGCCAGTCTGCCCGTTAACGAGGAAAGCCTGCTTCCGCATTGGCCTCGGTCTTCCCCGGAAGCCGGCCAACGGGGCGCCGTAACGGCGGGGACCACGTCCGGCGTGAGAAGCGATCCCCCCGATCGGCGCCGGCCCGGGTCGGCGGTGGGGTGGGGGTGGCGGGAGCCGTAACGGAAAAGCAGCGTCAGAACAGCTTGCCGGCTTGTTGGATGAGGGTGAGGACGGTGAGGGAGCCGAAGAAGGCGACGGACCAGAAGAGGGCGGCCAGGCGGTACGAGCGGACCTTGATCGCCTCGGGCAGCGCCCGCCGGTTGAGGATGATCAGCAGGATCGAGTACACGAACATCATCACCGCCGCGAAGCTCGCCGAGAACACCAGCAGGATCAGCGGCTGGTCGAAGCCCAGCAGCAGGATCGCGATCCCCACCACGGTCATCGTCCACACCGTGAGGAAGTAGACGCGGTTGACCGAGATGTCGCGGTCGCGGAGGTAGACGGTCTTGATGACGTCCGAGGCCAGCCGCGAGGTGTAGTCCACGATGCCCATCGCCGACGCGAACAGCGACAGCGCGCCGATCACCCAGAACAGCACGCCGAACCACGGCCCCACCACGGTCTGCAGCGTCTCGCCCTCGACCTTGAGGAAGGTGATGCTGTTGGCCAGCCCCTCCTTACCGAACACCGTCGAGTACGCCAGCATCGACATCAGCGCGATCGTCAGGAACGAGACCACCGCGAACGTGGACCCCTGCTCGATGTTGGCGAAGCGCCACCACTGCCGCCAGCGGGCGAGGTTCTCCTTGGTCGGGGCGAACTGGAACCCCGTGGACGCCGCCGCCTCCTCGTGCCCGGTGACCGGGCTGACCAGGCGTGGCACGTACGCGCCCATGCCGAAGCCCTTGTCGCGGATCCAGTTGCTCTGGCACAGGTTCTGCCCGCCGCCCGCCCCGGCGTAGGCGATCGCGCCCATGAGCACCGCGAACTCCAGCGGCGGCACCGGGAAGCGCGCCCCGACGGTCAGGCCCTTGCCCAGCTCCACCCAGGCGTCAGAGTTGATCGCGAACAGGATCGCGACCACCGCGAGCGTCAGCACGAGGGCGATCTTGACGAAGATCACCCGCTCCAGGAGCGTGTAGATGACCGGGGCGAGCGTCAGCCCCAGCGCGATGACCAGCAGCATGCCGATCGCGATGTAGCGGACGCTGGGCTGGCCGCCGCCGGTCAGGTACGTGACCATCGTGGCCGAGGTCGTCACCCAGCCCGGCCACAGGTTCGAGCAGAGCGTCATGATCACGAAGACCAGGCCCCAGTGCTTCCACATGCGGCTGAACCCGGTCAGCGCGGTCTCGCCGGTGGCCAGCGTGTACCGCTCGATCTCCATGTTGAGGAACCACTGCGTGACGATGCCGATCAGCGCGCCCCAGATGAAGACCAGACCGACCTGGGAGGCGATGTAGGGCCAGAGGATGAACTCGCCGGAGGCCAGTCCCACGCCCGCGCCGACCAGGCCGGGCCCGATGATGCGCCAGGTGGTGCGCGGTGGTTCTGGCAGGTCCCTCACGGTTACCGGGGGTAGAACGCGGTGCGGGACGGTGGGGGTGAATTCCGTCATGCACCGACGTTAACCAGGCTGTTCGCCTTCTGACAGCTTAAGTACATATTCTCCACGATCGGTGAAAGCGACGACCCGCGCGCCCGCGCCCATCAGCCCGCCCAGAACCTCGCGCAGCGCCATCCGCCACGCCCGTCCCACCTCGGGGTTCTCCCGCCGCAGCGTCTCGATGTCGCGCGGCGTCGCCACCAGCACGACGGGCCCGTCGGCCCGCCCCACCACGGGCATCCCGTCCCGCTCCGCCACTCCCGCCGTGGCGTCCTCGATCGGGTACGGCGCCGCCTCCTCGTCCAGCCGCCACACCGCCAGCAGCCGGTCGGACCGGTCGCCCTCGTTGATGGCGTCGGCCATGACGCCGTAGAAGTCCTCCAGGTACTCCTCCGGACGCGCGCCCAGCTTCACCAGGTTGAAGCGGGCGTTACGCCGTACCAGCGGGTCGAACGTCCAGCTGATCTTCGTGATCCCCCTGGCCAGCGCCCAGTCGCGCTGGTGCCGCTTGAGCGGCAGCCCGATGCCCTGGCCCGGCAGCGCACCGGTCACGTGGGAGTGCAGGGCGCCGCCGGAGGCCAGGATCCCCACCGATCCGCCGACCAGCTCCCCGTCCCGGTAGGCCCCGGCCACATAGCTGCCCGTGTGCGAGAACACCTTCATCAGCTCCACCGTCACCGGCGGGTTGCCCGGTTCGGGATGCCAGATGTCGTCGAACAGGCGATACAGCTCGACGAACTCCCGCTGGTCGTGGAGTTCGCGGATCTCCAGGTCGCTCACGTGCCCCTCACTCACCCGCCAGGACAGCCGACACCAGCGCCCGCAGGAGCTCCGTGCGGCGCGGCATCTCGGCGACGATCACGTGTTCGTGGTCGGCGTGCGCGCCGCCGCCCACGCCGCCCAGCCCGTCGAGGGTGCGGCAGCCGACCCCGGCGGTGAAGTTGCCGTCGGAGGCGCCGCCCACGTGCGCGCTGGTCAGGGGTTCCGGGCTGAGCCGCTGGGCCAGCGCGAACAGCTCCGCCGACATGGCCTCCTCCAGCGGCGGCCGGTTCGGCCCGCCGCTGACCTCGATCCTGGTGCCGGGCGTGGTGGGGGACAGGGCGCGCATGAGCTCGTCCACGCGGGTCTGCGCGGCCAGCGACGACACCCGCACGTCCACGCCGACGCGGGCGTGCGCGGGCACGGTGTTGACGGTCGAACCGCCGGACAGCACGGTCGGGGTGACCGTGGTGGCCGCCGCCCTGGGCAGCTCGCCGCCGTCGACGATCTGGGCCAGTTCGTTGACGGCGAGGATCTGGTGGGCCAGTTCGACGCCCGCGTTGGCGCCGTTCCACGGTTCGAGCCCGGCGTGGGCGGCCTTGCCGTACACCTCGACCCGATAGTCGGAGGTGCCCTTGCGCGCGGTCTTCAGCGCGCCGCCGTCGGCGCTGGCCTCCAGCACGAACGCGGCGGCGAGCCCGCGCGCGGTCTCCTGGATCAGCCCGCTGGACGTGACCGAGCCGACCTCCTCGTCGCCGGTGATCAGCACGCTGACCCCGTCGAGGCTGGGCAGTCCCGCCAGCGCGTGGAAGGTCTGCACCAGCCCGGCCTTCATGTCGAACACGCCCGGCCCGCGCGCCACGCCGTCCACCAACGACCACGGGTGGGTGCGCAGCGTGCCCATCGGCCAGACGGTGTCGTGGTGGCCGAGCAGGAGCACCTTGGGTTCGCCGAACGTCCAGCGCAGGTGGGTGACGCCGTCCACCACGATGAACTCGGGCTCGGCGCCCAGGTGCCGCGCGCCCATCGCGCCCACGACCTTGGCGCTGCGCGCGACCGCCGCCAGATCGCTGGAGAACGACTCACACGTGACCAGCTCTTCGAGTTCCGCGATCATACGAGCAGCTCCCCCAGGAAACGGTGGACGTTCCCACCGATGATCTTCACGACGTCCTCCTCCGGCAGCCCGCGCTGGAGCAGCCCCTCGGTGACCATCGGCAGCCCCGCCGGGCCCTCCAGCCCGGGGATCGACTGCAGCGGGTCCACGCCGCGCAGGTTGACGTCCTCGCAGCAGGGCGGCGTGAGCTCCATCATCACCTCGTACACGAAGTCCGGGCCCAGCCCCACGTGGTCGATCCCGGCCACGGCGGCGATGTGCTCGATGTGGTCGAGCAGGTTGTCGAGCCGCGCCTTCGAGCCGTCCTCCAGCAGGAACGGGGCGAAGAAGTTCACGCACACCACGCCGCCGCCCGCCGCCACCGCGCGCAGCTGGTCGTCGGTGAGGTTGCGGTGGTGGTCGCGCAGCGCGCGGGCGCTCGAATGCGTCGCCAGGACCGGCCTGGTCGCCAGCTCCAGCACGTGCGCCACGCCCGATGCGCCCAGGTGCGAGATGTCGAACACCATCCCCAGCCGCTCCATCTCCCGCAGCGCCGCCACGCCGTGGGAGGTCAGGCCGCTGCCGGTGGCGTCCTCGCCGCTGCCGTCGGCCAGCGGGGTGCGTCCCCAGTGCGCGATCGAGGCGACCCGCACGCCCAGCCGGTGGAGGGTGGAGATCAGCTCCACGCTCGCGTCGAGGCCCGGCATGCTCTCCATCGCCAGGACGAGCGCGATCTTCCCGTCCGCGAGCGCCGCGTCGATCTCCGCTCCCGTACGGCACAGCGCCACGTCCCCGGAGTTGCCCTCGGCGATCACGTGAGCACACTCGATCATGCGCAACGACTGCCGGAGCGCGCCCTCCGGGCGATACTGGTCGTCGATGAACACCGGCAGCACCTGCAGGTTCACCCCGCCCGCCTGAAGCTGGGGCAGCCAGCGCTCGCGGAAGAACGAAGCCCAGATCTCCGCCGGTCGCGCCGAGACCGCCATCAGCAGGTCGTTGTGCGTGTCGGCCACGACCGCACGCTGGTGGAGGGGTGTTGTCATGTCACCGACGTTATCGCGCCGGGTGGCCGTGATCGCTCGTTGCCCAGGCCAAATCCACCCAGGGCGGATGGGGCCGTGCGACGAACACGCGGCGCTAACCGAACCGGTAGGCGGGCAGCGGCGGCAGCGCGGTCAGCTTCCGATACAGGGGAGTGGGGCCCGGCCAGTTGTTGGTGACGCGGCCCTCGGCCGTCTTGTACCAGCTCTGGCAGCCGTTCCCCCACACCATGCGTGCCATGGCCACGTCGAGCTGCCTGCTCCACGCCGCCATCGCCTCCGGCCTGACCTCCATCGGCCCCCGCTCCGAGAGGTACGGCAGGCAGTTCATGATGTGGTTCACCTGGCATTCGATCATGAAGATGATCGAGTTGTGGCCCAGGTTGGTGTTGGGGCCGTACAGCAGGAACAGGTTCGGGAAGTCCGGCACCGAGATGCCCAGGTACGCCTCCGCCCCCTGCTTCCACCGCTCCTCCAGCCGCTGCCCGCCGCGGCCCGTGAGCGCGATCGGGGTGAGGAACTCGGTGCTCCTGAACCCCGTCCCGTAGATGATCGTGTCCGCCTCGCGCAGTCCGCGCGTGGTCTCGATCCCCTTGGCGGTGATGCGGACGATCCGGTCGGTCACCACGTCCACGTTGGGCCGGGTGAGCGCGGGATAGAACGTGCTGTCGATGACCACCCGCTTGCAGCCCGGCGGGTAGTCGGGCGTGAGTTTCGCGCGCAGCCCGGGGTCGGCCACCTGCGCGCGCAGATGACCCAGGGCCCGCTTCTTGAGCATCCCCTCGCTCCATCCGCGGGCCAGCGCCGGGTAGAGGGTGCCCTCGGCGTAGCGGTAGATCCATTCGCGGTACGCGCGCTGTAACCCGGGCACGAACCGGAGCGCCAGCCGGGTCATTGGTCCGAAGGCGGCGTCGGGCTTGGGGATGACCCAGTTCGGGGTGCGCTGGTACACGTCCAGGTGCCCGGCTCTGCCCGCTACCGGCGGGATGAACTGCGCTGCCGATGACCCGGTGCCGATGACGGCCACCCGGCGGCCGCTCAGGTCGTGGTCGTGGTTCCAGCGAGCGGAGTGGAAGGAGACGCCCTCGAAGTCGGCCATGCCGGGGATGTCGGGCATCGCGGGCCGATTCAGCTGCCCGACCCCGGCCACCACGACATCAAACTCCTCAACCCGCACCCCGTGCGCCGACCGGTCATCCCGAGGTCCATCGTCCTGTGGTCCGTCGTCCTGTGGGCCGTCCACCCACGGGATGTCAGCCCTGGGCACGTCGGCCCCGGGTGTGTCGGCCTGTGGGCTGTCAGCCCGAGGTCCCTCAGCCCTGGGTATGTCGGCCCCGGGTGTGTCGGCCTGTGGGCTGTCAGCCCGAGGTCCCTCAGCCCTGGGTATGTCGGCCCCGGGTGTGTCGGCCTGTGGGCTGTCAG
>NZ_JACHIN010000024.1:137576-142480 GCF_014203235.1 Nonomuraea endophytica
CCCGAGGTCCCTCAGCCCCGGGTGTGTCAGCCCCGGGTCTGTCAGTCCGTGGGCTGTCGTGCGTGCCGGAGGGGAGGGTGGTGAGCTGCCAGTGGGTGCCGTCGAAGACCGCAGCCGAGACCTCGGTGTGGAAGCGGATTTTTCCCCTGACGCCGTATTTGTCGGCACACCGGGCGAGATAGCCAAGGATCTCGGGCTGGCCGGGGTAGCGGCGGGTCCACGAGGCGTACTTCTCGAAGGAGAAGGAGTACAGATGGGAGGGGATGTCACAACCCGCGCCCGGATAGCTGTTGTCGCGCCACGTGCCGCCGACCTCTCCGGCCTTCTCGAACACGGTGTAGGAGGTGATGCCCGCGCGTTCGAGCTGGATCGCCATGCAGAGCCCGCCGAATCCCGCACCGATGATCGCGATCCTAGGTGACATATCGCCCTCCGCGTCAGGATCCACTTACATTACGCCGAACCCTGTTCGGACGACACCCCCGCCACAACACGCCTGACGCCCCCGTCCGGGCCGGTAGTCTGCGCAGCGTGACGCTGGCAGAAGTGATCGGAACCCTTGAAACGGCCTACCCGCCCGCCACCGCCGAGTCCTGGGACGCGGTCGGCCTGGTCTGCGGCGACCCCGCGCTGGAGGTGCGGAAAGTCCTGTTCGCGGTGGATCCGGTGGCGGTGGTCGCAGAGGAGGCCATCGCGTGGGGAGCCGATCTGATCGTCACCCATCACCCTCTCTACCTGCGCGGCACCACGAGCGTCGCCGCCACCACCCCCAAGGGACGCCTGGTCCATACCCTCATCAAGCACGACATAGCCCTCTACACCGCTCACACCAATGCCGACGTCGCCAACCCCGGCGTATCCGACGCGCTGGCGCGGGCCGTGGGCCTGACCGGCGACCTCGTGCCGCTGCGTCCCTTCCCCGACGACCCCTGGCGCGGCCTGGGCCGGATCGGCACGCTGCCGTCCCCCGTCCCGCTGGGCGACTTCGCCGAGCGGGCGGCCGAGGGCCTGCCCAAGACGTCCTGGGGTATCCGGGTGGCGGGGGATCTGTCCCGTCCCGTCTCGCGCGTCGCCGTCAGCGGGGGCGCGGGCGACTCCCTCCTCGGTACGGCCCGCGCCGCCGGAGTCGACGTCTTCCTGACCGCCGATCTGCGGCACCACCCGGCCAGCGAGTTCATGGAGGCCGACGGCCCGGCGCTCATCGACGCAGCCCACTGGGCCACCGAATGGCCATGGCTGGACAGCGCCGCGTCCATCCTGGCCTCGAGTGGCGTTAACGTTGAGACGCGCGTCTCCGCCACGGTCACCGATGCTTGGACAAGAGGATATTGATCATGAAAGCAGCCCCTGAAGCACAGAAGCGACTGCTCGACCTGGCAGAGCTCGACTCCGCGGCCGACCGGCTGGCCCACCGCCGGCGCACTCTGCCCGAGCTGGCCGAGATCGACGAGCAGACCAAGCGGTTCGCCAAGCTCTCCACCGACGTGATCGAGGCCGAGACCGAGGCGGGCGACCTCGCGCGCGAGCAGACCAAGGCCGAGGCGGACGTCGACACCGTGCGCACCCGCTCCGAGCGCGACCAGAAGCGCCTCGACTCCGGCGCCGTGACCTCCCCCAAGGACCTGGCCAGCCTGCAGTCCGAGATCACCTCGCTGCACCGCCGCCAGGGTGACCTGGAAGAGGTCGTCCTGGAGATCATGGAACGCCGTGAGGCCGCCGACGCCAAGGTCGTCGACCTGGTCGCCCAGCGCGACGCCCTCGCCTCCACCCGCAGCACCGCCGAGGACCGCCGCGACGCCGCGCTCGGCGAGATCGACAAGGACGCCGCCGACGTGCAGCAGCGCCGCGGTGACGTGGTCGCGGACATCCCCGCCGACCTGATGACCCTCTACACCAAGCTCAAGGGTCAGTACGGCGTCGCCGCCGCCATGCTCTACCGGGGCCAGTGCCAGGGCTGCAAGGTGTCGCTGTCCATCGCCGAGATGAACCGCATCAAGGCCGCCCCCCACGACGAGGTCCTGCGCTGCGACGAGTGCCGCAGGATCCTGGTCCGCACACCAGAGTCGGGCCTGTGACCTCGTACATCATCGAAGCCGACGGCGGCTCACGGGGCAACCCGGGCCCCGCGGGCTACGGCGCCGTCGTCCTCGACGCCGCCGACCGCCAGGTGCTGGCCGAGACCGCCGAGGCGATCGGCGTCACCACCAACAACGTGGCCGAGTACCGCGGCCTGATCGCCGGGCTGACCGAAGTGCTGCGGCTGGGCGGCGAGGGCGCCGCGGTGGCGGTGCGCATGGACTCCAAGCTGGTCGTCGAGCAGATGGCCGGCAACTGGAAGATCAAGAACGAGGGGTTGCGCCCGCTGGCCCTGGAAGCCAACCGGCTGGCCGGGCGGCTACGGGTGACCGAGTGGACCTGGATCCCCCGGGAACGCAACAAACACGCCGACCGCCTGGCCAACGAGGCCATGGACGCCGCCGCCAAGGGCCTCCCCTGGCACCAGACCACCCCCGACCACGGCAACCCCGAAGGCTCGACCACCACAGCCCGCGAAGACCACGGCGGACCCGAAACCGCGACGGCCGCACCGCGCGAAGACCGCGGCGGAGTCGGCAAGCAGGGCGATCTGCCCACGGCCTCTGCCGGCCGGCGCGGATCCGGCGAGCCGGGCAGCGGAGCCGGTGAGCCGGGCGCCCCCGATATCGGCCGAGACGCCGCCGGGCAGACGGAGCTGTTCGTGGATGGCGGTGCGGCGACCGGGCGAGTGGCGCGCAAGACGCCGTCTCCCAGCGCGGACCTGTCGGCGCCGTCGGCCTCCACCGCCGCCCGGCAGACCAGGGCCAAGGGGTCGGGATGGGGTGATGCCACCCGCGTCGCCACCTCCCTGCTGTTGCTGCGGCACGGCGAGACCCCGCTGTCGGTGGAGCGGCGCTTCTCCGGTCTGGGCGACGCCGAGCTCACCGCCAACGGCCTGGCCCAGGCAGCGGCGGCCGCCGAGAGGTTGTCGCGGGAGCCGTACCGGCTGGATGTGGTGGTGAGCTCGCCGCTCAAGCGCGCCCGGCAGACCGCGGAGGCGGTCGCGGCCCGTGCGGGGCTCGGCGTGGAGGTGGACGAAGACCTCAGAGAGACCGATTTCGGCGCGTGGGAGGGGCACACGTTCACCGAGATCCAGCGGCGCTGGCCCGAGGAACTGGCCGCGTGGCTGGCCGAGCCGTCGGTGGCGCCGCCGGACGGCGAGAGCTTCGCCGAGGCCGGCCGCCGGGTGCAGCGCGTCAGGGACCGCCTGGTCAAGCAGCATCTGGGCAAGACGGTCCTGGTCGTGTCGCATGTGACGCCGATCAAGATGTTGCTGAGGTTCGCGTTGATGGCGCCGCCGGCGGCGTTGTACCGGATGCATCTCGACCTGGCCTGCCTGAGCCTCGTCGACTATTACGCGGACGGCAACGCGGTGGTGAAGGCGTTCAACGACACCGCGCACCTGCGCTGAATCCCCGGTGGCCAGGGAGTGATAACCTCGCTGCCAGACGAGCCGGCCGGGCGGCCGCGTCGGGCCCGCGAGGGTCCGCCGAGGAAGGTCCGGGCTCCACAGGGCAGGGTGGTCGGTAACGCCGACCCGGGGTGACCCGCGGGACAGTGCCACAGAAAACAGACCGCCTCCCCTTTCGGGGAGGTAAGGGTGAAACGGTGGTGTAAGAGACCACCAGCGCCCACGGTGACGTGGGCGGCTCGGTAAACCCCACCTGGAGCAAGGTCAAGAAGGGCGTCTCGCGAGAGGCGCCCGCGCGCGGCGTTCGAGGGCTGCCCGCCCGAGCCGCGCGGGTAGACCGCTTGAGGCCGCCGGCAACGGCGGCCCTAGATGGATGGTCGCCCCCTCACCAGAGGGACAAAACCCGGCCTACAGGCCGGCTCGTCACTCGTTCCCTCTCTGACCAGGGAGAGAATGGGAGCACCTCAAGATCAGGGCACATCTAGGGCACACTCAGCGCTGAGCCGAACGCCTTGTCCAGCGCTTCCCTGGCTCTGGAGGACGCCTCAGGGACGAGGTGCCCGTAGAGGTCTACGGTCGTGGTGATGGACTCATGGCCGAGCCACCTGGACACCTCGGAGATCGGGACTCCGGAGGCCAGTGCAGTGCTCGCGAACGTGTGACGCAGATCGTGGAACGTCGTGTCCGACATCAGTCCGGCCGCCTTGACTGCGGGCTTCCAGATGTTGGCGTTGAAGTAGTCGCGCCGGATCAGGTTGTGCCGCAGCGCCGTACGGAAGACGACGTCAGGCGGATCGTAGAGCGCGATGTGCTCCTTCAAGGCAGCAGCCACGAACGCGGGCATGGGCACCTCGCGCACGGACGCCGGGCTCTTGGGCGTCCCGAGCATGGGCCGGCTCTTGATGACGACCACCTGCTGGTCAACCGTGATCATGCCCTCCACGAAGTCGACCCGGTCCCTGGCCAGCCCGAAGGCCTCTCCCTGTCGAAGGCCGGAACCCGCTCCGACCAGGACGAGAGCGCGATACTCCGGGAGCATGGCCCGGTACAGCGCCGCGACCTGGTCAGTACTCAGGAGCCGGATAGTGGTCTTGCTCACGTACGGCAGGCGGATGTCCACGCATGGCGTCTTACGGATCAACTCATCTCGGACAGCCCCACGCATGATGCTGGCGAAGATGGTGTAGATGGTCCCGATCGTTCGAGGTGCCAGCCCCTGAACCTGGAGCCCTTTCACCCACGCTTGGACGGCGGTCGGTCGGATGCTGCCTACTCCGACCTTGCCGAACGTCGGATTGATGTGGTTGTTGACGACGATGGCATGGAGTTGCCCCGGTTCGATAGACACATCAGGGCTTGCGACTACGCGGCAGCATAGTTGAGGTCTTGGGTGTTCTTGTGCGCGTGTCGGCGTTCG
>NZ_JACHIN010000025.1:0-72179 GCF_014203235.1 Nonomuraea endophytica
CCCGTCGAGGACATGCCGTTCCTCGAGGACGGCACGCCGGTCGACATCATCCTCAACCCGCTGGGCGTGCCCGGCCGAATGAACATCGGGCAGGTCCTGGAAAACCATCTCGGGTGGATCGCCGCCCGCGGCTGGGACATCTCCGGGGTGCGGGAGGCCTGGGCGCAGCGCCTTCGGGAGAAGGGCTACGAGCGGGTCGAGCCGCGCACCAACGTGGCCACGCCGGTCTTCGACGGGGCGAACGAGGAGGAGATCGTCGGCCTGCTCGGGCACACGCTGGAGACCCGCGACGGCGACCGGCTGGTGCGTGAGAACGGCAAGGCACTGCTGTTCGACGGGCGTTCCGGGGAGCCGTTCCCGTATCCGATCGCCGTCGGGTACATGTACATCCTGAAGCTGCTGCACCTGGTGGACGACAAGATCCACGCCCGGTCCACCGGCCCGTACTCCATGATCACCCAGCAGCCGCTCGGCGGTAAGGCCCAGTTCGGTGGCCAGCGCTTCGGTGAGATGGAGGTGTGGGCGCTGGAGGCCTACGGCGCGGCGTACGCCCTGCAGGAGCTGCTGACCATCAAGTCCGACGACGTCCTCGGCCGGGTCAAGGTCTACGAGGCCATCGTCAAGGGGGAGAACGTCCCCGAGCCGGGCATTCCGGAGTCCTTCAAGGTGCTCATCAAGGAAATGCAGTCGCTGTGCCTGAACGTCGAGGTGCTCTCCAGCGACGGCATGTCCATCGAGCTGCGTGACACCGACGAGGACGTCTTCCGCGCGGCCGAGGAACTCGGCATCGACCTGGCCCGGCGCCCGAACGAGGGCGCCATGTCGGTCGACGAGATCTGACCCCGACGTGCTGGTGCCCGTGTACGGCGGGCACCAGCCGGGGTCACCCGGAGCCCGGCGGCGCCGGAGCGGGCACCTCACTCACGCGCAGGACGGCGCGGCAGGCGCTTAGGCCCCGCTCCGGGGCTTGTGCCTATGGGCGGCGGCTGGTGGCTCAGGCTCTGCCTCGGGGCTTGTGCCGTAGGCGGCGGTCACCTGCTCGCGCAGGTCGCGGGGGAGCAGGTCGGCGGCTGCGCGGATCGCCTCCTGACCGGTGTCGTCGGCGTGTGGGGCCAGCCTTAGCGCGAGCCGTACCGCGCGCTCACGCAGAGCCGGGGTGTTCACCTCGAACACCGGAGCCAGCGCCCGCACCGCGCCGCCGCCCCTCGGCGCTGGCGTGCGGGCCAGCCACCGCACGGCGGCCAGCACGAACTTCTTCTCACGCCGGTACGCCAGCGCCCCCACGGCCTCGGCGAACAGTTCGTCGTCCAGCAGCCCCGCGCTCTCCGCCCTCCCGAGCTCCTCCAGCGCGAGCTGGACCAGCGGCGGCGACGCCCTCGGCAGCAGGCGGACGAAGCCGACAACCGGCAGCTCGTCCGGCTCCGGTGCCAGCAGCCGCCACAGCCGGACGAACGGGGTGATCTCCTCGGCCGGGCCGTCGGCCAGGAACCGTCGGGTGCAGCCGCCGATCAGCGTCGCACGTGGCACCCGGCCCTCGTCGGCCAGCACGGCCAGCTCGGCCAGAATGCTCTGCCCCGAGTTCCACCGCTCGTCCATGTCCAGCGGGCCGGCCACGCCCTGCGCCTCGAAAAGGCGCGGCGCCATGGCGTCGAGCAGCGGATCGCGGTCGAGGCCGACACGGTGCCAGCGCCGCCGCAGCATCAGCCGCCACACCCAGCCGACGACGAAGGCGTCGCCGTCCGGCGGCTCGATGCCGGTCTCGGCCACCAGCGCGGCGGTCAGGTCCCAGCCGGGCATCCCGTCGTCGCCCCGCCGCGACCTGCCGGTCGGCGGGCGCAGCCGTTCCGCCAGCCGTACGGCCAGCTCACGACGCCACTCCACGCTACGGCGGCGCAGCACGGACGTGAGCCGGTGCGCGTCGCGCTCGGCGTCGGCAGGGCGGCGCAGTTCCCTGCGGTTCAGCCAGGTGGCCACCTGCTGGGCGCCGGTGAAGCAGGCCGCGCCCGCCAGCCGGTAGCCGGGCGCCAGGCCCTCGATGTCCCGGCGTGCCTCGACTCCGCCGTGCAGCTCCTCGGCCAGGTGGCCGGGCAGCTGGATGGCTACCGCGCGCCGGCCCAGGTCGTTCAGCCCGTCGAGGAACGTCGCCAGCTCGTCGGCCTCGCCCGCCTCTATACGGTCGAGTACCTCCTGCCAGGGGTTCACGCGGGTGCCTCGTCAGCCGAAGCGGTGCGGGCCGTCACCGCGGCCCGTCCCAAACAAGCGATCATGGCCGGGACCATAACCACCGCCCCCGACAATCCCGGCGCTACGTCATGCGACCGGCGGGCCGAGCCACCTGCCGTCGATCATGATGTCGCGCTCGGCGAGCTCGTTCACCTCGCGCCAGGCCTGCACATGGAGCGGGACAACGCGGTAGTACGGGTAGGAGGCGCCCTGCTTGCGCGGGTCGAACCCGGCCTTGGCGGCGAACGCGTCGGCGACCTCGACCGGCAGTTCGGCGGACGGGATCACCTCACCGAGCTCGCCGTGGATCAGGACGACGTCGCGCGTGGGCCCGAGCGCCACCCTGATCCTGCCGGTGGACTCCAGGAATCTGGCCGTCGGGTTCGTCCTGGCCGTGGAGATGAGCATCGCCTCGCCGTCCCACAGGAACGACAGCGGCATCAGGTACGGCAGGCCGGCCGGATCGGCGGTCGCGAACCAGGCGTCGACGTCGCGGTCGAGCCGGTCCAGGGTGTCGCGGATACGTCGGCCGAGGTCACGGGCTGGAGGTTGCACAGAGGTCAGAGTAGCGCCGGGCGCACACGCACGCGCCGTCGGGAGCCGTAGCGCACGTGCACGGGCAGGGCGCATGTACGCGCGCCATTCACGAATCCGTCAGTGCGCCGGAGTAGGGTCCGAGGAGTTATCAACGCGGAAGGGGTCTATACCGTCATGACCACGCACACGCTCACGACTCCCGACGTGGACCTCGTCTACGACGTCCACGGCCCGCTGCCCACGGCCGACGGACGCCCGCCGCTGTTCCTGATCGGCCAGCCCATGGACGCCACCGGCTTCAGCTCGCTGGCCGAGCACTCCGCCGAGCGCACGGTGATCACCTACGACCCGCGCGGGCTCGGCCGCAGCACCCGTAAGGACGGCCGGGACGATCACACGCCCACCACGCAGGCCGGCGACGTGCACGCCATCATCGAGGCCCTCGGCGCGGGCCCGGTCGACCTGTTCGGCAGCAGCGGCGGCGCGGTGACCTCGCTCGCGCTCGTGGCCGCCCACCCCGGCGACGTGGCCACGCTGGTGGCGCACGAGCCGCCGCTCATCCCGGTGCTGCCCGACGCTGATGCGGCCGAGCGGGCCAGGGCGGGCGTCCGCGAGGCGTACGAGAAGAACGGCTGGGGCGCCGGCATGGCCGCGTTCATGGTGATGACCGGGTGGAAGGGCGAGTTCACCGACGAGTACTTCGCGCAGCCCGCGCCGGATCCGGCCGCGTTCGGGATGCCGGCCGAGGACGACGGCCGTCGCGACGACCCGCTGCTGTCCGACCGGTCCTGGGCGGTCAGCAGTTACCGGCCCGACGTCGCCGCGCTCGCCGCGGCCCCGACACGGATCGTCGTCGCCGTGGGGGAGGAGTCGGCGGAGGTCTTCACCGGACGGACCGCGGTGGCGACGGCCGAGCTGCTCGGCCAGCAGGTCACGGTCTTCCCCAGCCACCACGGCGGCTTCCTCGGCGGCGAGTTCGGCTACGCTGGCCAGCCGGAGGCCTTCGCCCGCAAGCTGCGCGAGGTCCTCAACGGCTGAGCGTCGAAGGGGCGGGGTTATTCTCCCGATATGTGCTGATATTGGCCAGTATGGCGCGCTTGGTTTCGGCCGCACCGCCGGGCAGGAGGAGCGTGCCGCCCGCCCGCACCGCGACGGCACGCTGTAGCAGAGGGGCCGTGCTCGCCGGACGCCTGGAGCCAGGAGATGATCGACACCCCAGGGCGCGTCACACGTGGGCTGTCTCGGGGAGAAATCGATGCGAGGAGGTCAGGGGGGTGGAGGCGACTGGCGCGCTGGCGGAGGCCGACTGGCGGGCGCATCGCCCCGCGATCTTCGGGGCGGCCTACCGGATCCTCGGCACCGTGGCCGAGGCCGAGGACGTGACGCAGGAGGTCTGGCTGCGGGCCGCCGCCGCGGACCTGTCCGGGGTGCGGGATCTGCGGGCCTGGCTGGTGACCGTGTCCGCCAGGACGTCGTACAACGTGCTGCGGTCGGCGCGGGTCCGGCGCGAGTCCTACGTGGGCCCCTGGCTGCCGGAACCACTGCTCACCGGCCCCGACGCCGCCGCCCAGGTGCTGATCGACGAGTCGGTGAGCACCGCGATGCTGGTGGTCATGGAGACGCTCACGCCCGCCGAACGGGTCGCGCTGGTGTTGCACGACGTCTTCGACTTCCCCTTCGACCAGATCGCCGACGTGCTCGGGAACACGAGCGCCGCCAGCCGTAAGCTCGCCTCCCGGGCGAGGGCGCGGGTCGCGGCGGCCGAGGAACCGCCCCAGGCCTCCAGGGCGGAGATCGAGCGGGTGCTCAAGGCGTTCAAGGCCGCCGCCGACGCGGGGGACATGGCCGGGCTCATCAAACTGCTGGCCCCCGAGGCCGTCTACGTCGGCGACGGCGGCGGCAAGGTCACCGCGGCGCGCAGGCCGCTCCAGGGCGCCGAGCTCATCGCCAAGCTGGCCGTGCGCACGATCGAGATCCTGCGCCCCGACGCTTATCGGATCATCGAGGTGAACGGCAGGCCTGCCATGGCCACCTACGCCCGGGGGAAACTGGTCTGGGTCGACACCGTGGAGGTCGCCGGCGGGCGGATCACGGCGTTCAGGAGACTGGCCAATCCCGAAAAACTCGCTCACCTCGGTCACATCCGAACGCCCTGTCTTGTCTCCCTGCCGAAACCCCCGTTCCCCGGGGGTGAAAGCTGAGAGAGGACGGGACGATGGCTCACGTTGTGATCATCGGAGGTGGCTTCGCGGGCGTGTGGAGCGCGGCGGGAGCGGCGCTGGCCCGCGCGGACGCGGACCTGCGCATCACGCTCATCGCGCCGAACGAGCACCTGGTGCTGCGGCCACGTCTGTACGAGCCGGAGCCGGACCTGGCCAAGGTGGACCTGAGCAGGGTTCTCGGCCCGATCGGGGTCGAGCATCTGCGGGCCACGGTGAGCACGATCGACACCGGCCGCCGCGTCGTGGTGGCCGACGGCGTGGAGATCGGCTACGACCGCCTGGTGCTGGCGGCGGGCAGCAAGCTCGTGCAACCCCAGGGGCTGCCCGGCGCGGAGAGGCTCTTCGACATCGACACCCTGGACGGGGCCCGGCGACTGACCGATCATCTACGGGAGCTCGACGACTACTCCGCCGTGGTCGTCGGCGCCGGTTTCGTCGGGCTGGAGGCGGCGACCGCGCTGGCCGCGCGCGGCCGGGTGCTGCTGGTGGACCGGTCGCCGGTGGTCGGGCACCAGCTCGGCCCCGGCCCGCGCGCGCACATCGAGGCGGCGCTGGACGAACTGGGCGTCGAACGCCGGCTGGCGACCACGGTGACGGAGGTCGGCGACGGGTACGCGGTGCTGTCCGACGGGACCAGCGCCGCGGCGGACGCGGTGGTCTGGTCGGTCGGGATCCGCGCCAGCGAGCTCACCCGGCAGATCTCCGGCGAACTCGACCACCTCGGCCGGGTGCCGGTGGATCGGACACTGCGCGCGCTGCCGGAGGTGTTCGCCGCCGGTGACACGGCCGCGGCGCCGTTCGACGACGAGCACACGGTCATGCAGGCCTGCCAGCACGCCACCCCGCTCGGCCGGGTCGCCGGGTACAACGCCGCGGCCGACCTGCTCGGCCGGCCGCTGCGCGACTTCACGCCGGCTCCCTATGTCAC
Source organism: Nonomuraea endophytica (assembly GCF_014203235.1). Lineage (GTDB taxonomy): Bacteria > Actinomycetota > Actinomycetes > Streptosporangiales > Streptosporangiaceae > Nonomuraea > Nonomuraea endophytica. Next base: position 5,911 of record NZ_JACHIN010000025.1, read on the forward strand.
CTGCCTGGACCTGGGCGGCGCCGGCGGGCTGTTCACCCGGGGCTGGGACCGCAGGGTGATGGCCTCGGGCGCCGCGGGCGCGGACATCAAGCGGCAGATCAACCAGCACATTCACCCCCCGGTCGACGACGCCGAGCTGATCCTCGCCGCCGCCGACCAGGTCTACCTGGCCCTCCCGTTCTTCCCACGCGCGGAGGAGGAGGCCGCCTGAGCTTCACTCACGGTGCGGCGGCCCGCCGGGCCGCCGCACCGGGCGTCATGGGGTGCCGGAGCGGCAGGTCGGGGTGGTGTGGAACTGAACGGACGCGCCGCTGCCGTCGGAGACCACGGCGCGGATGTCGTACCGGAACGTGGGCTGGCAGCCGATGCCCACGAAGCTGCGGTTGTCGAAGGCCGGGATGTGGTTGCCGTTGACGAACCAGCGGATGGCGACCGGCGCGGTCGCGCCGCTGAAGGAGACCTCGCAGAGGAAGCGCCGGGCGATCGCCTCGCAGCTGCCGCTGTCGAGGGTCAGGGCCATCGCGCTCGCCGACTGGGTCGTCGAGGCGGAGGCGGCGGAGGTGAGCGCGCCGGGCGCCGTGAGCAGGCCGGCCGCCAGCAGGGCCGGTAGTGCGATTTTGTACGACTTACGCATTCCAATCTCCTTTTGGGTGATCGGTTCTCGTGTGGCGACGGGATGGCCCGTCCAACCCCTTGCTTCGCTGGGTCGGGGGTCGCGGATGAAGGGGCGGCCTCAGTGTAGAGATCTCAGAGCGGCCGCCGGGAGGTTTCCGGCTCGGCGTACGGGACGCCGGCCGTACGCGATCTCAGCAGGATGACCAGAGCCTCCCCGAGCAGTCCGGCGCCGATCGACAGCGGCATGGACCTGGCCTCGGCATGCATCCCCGCCGCCACGGCCAGCACGCCCACGCCCACGCTGATGGCCAGCGTGACGGCCCAGACGACCAGGGTCTTCCAGGTGTAGCGGTGCCACAGGACGCCTTCGCGGGCGTACACGATGGTGGTGGCGGCGCGGATCACGCCGAAGAGCACCCCGAGCGCGATCGTGACGACCAGCCACCCGAGGTCGGCCGGGGACAGGTGCCGCTGCAGCAGGCCGTGCGCGCCGATGGCGACCATGACGACCGGGGGCACGTAGACGTCCTTGGCGATGAGCGGCCGGCCGCGCATCCGCCCGGCCACGACGTAGCCGATCAGGCCGACGATGAGGAGTATTTTTAGCACGTCCATGCCAAATAAAATAGCAGGGGTGTGCTATAAAGGCCATATGCCGAAGGTGGTCGATCCGGAAGCCCGCAGGGACGAGGTCGTGGACGCGGTGTTCCGCGTGGTGCGCCGCGCGGGCTTCGAACACGCGTCCCTCCGCAACGTCGCCGAGGAGGCCGGGCTCGCGATCGGCTCGGTCCGGCACTACTTCGACAGCCACACGGACCTGATGGTGTTCGCGATGCGGGCCTCGCTCGACCGGGTGGCCGCGCGGCTGATGGAGCGTGTCGGGCCACTGCTGGCCGAGCAGGACCGCGACGCCAGGGCCGAGGGCGCGGAGCGGATGTTGTCGGAACTGCTGCCGCTCGACGATCAGCGGCGGGACGAGACCACGGTGTGGCTGGCGTTCGCGACGGCCGCCCGCACCCGGCCCGAGCTGGAGCCGCTGGCCAGGGAGTCCTACGACGGCATGCGCACGCTGGTGCGCCGGATCGTCGACGGCCTGGCCATGCGGCGCCCGCTGGACGCGGAACTGGAGACCGAGCGGCTGGCCGCGCTCATCGACGGACTGACGCTGGAGGGCGTGCTCCGGCCGGACCGGATGACACCCGAGCTGATGGCCCGCACCCTGCACCACCACCTCCGGACACTCACCGGCCACCCGTGAGGCGGGAATCTGCGGGCTTGCGGCGCGTCCGAGCACCTGTCGCACGTGGTGCGCCTGATCGGCCTGCCCTGGCAGGATCGTGCGCGGGACCCGTACTGGGCTGACCGGGGCTTCTGACTGGGGGCTCGGTGGGCTGGCACGAGGGGGCGGCGGAGTTTCGTCGGGTGGCACGAAGATGCGGCGGCGGGCAGGTACCACTGTTCGTGCATGAAGAAAGCAGCGGTGCTCGCCGCCCTGGCTCTGGTCACGGCCGCGTGTGGTGGCGGGGGCACGCAGGCCCCCGCGGGTGGTCCGGTCGCGGGCGGCACGTTCACCTACGCCCTGTCCGCCGACCCCGGCGTGCTCGATCCGGCCACCGGCGTGCTCGGCGCGACGAACCTGGTGCTGTCGGTCGCCTACGACACCCTGGTCGCCAGCACCGAAGACGGCGCGATCGTGCCAGGTCTCGCGGAGAAGTGGGAGGTCAAGCCGGACTCGGTGACCTTCACCCTGCGCAAGGACGTCACCTGTTCCGACGGCTCCAAGCTCACCCCGGCCGACGTCGCGCAGAACGTCAACCACATCGCCGACCCGGCCACCAAGTCGCCCATCTACGGCGTCCTGCTGCCGGTCGGGATGAAGGCCGTGGCCGACGACGCGGCCGGGACGGTGACGCTGTCCACGCCCAAGCCGTTCTCCTTCATCCTGCAGAGCGCCGAGAGCCTGTTCATCGTCTGCGGCAAGGGCGTGAAGGACCGCGCGTCCATCGCCCGCGCCACTTCCGGTACGGGCCCGTACGTGCTGAAGTCGGCCGCGCCCGGCGACTCGTACACCTTCGAGGTCCGCAAGGACTACGCCTGGGGCCCGAACGGGGCCACCTCGAAGGGGCTGCCGGACAAGGTGGTGCTGAAGGTCGTGCCCAACGAGCAGACCGCGGCGAACCTGCTGCTGGCCGGGAGCATCAACGGGGCCACGTTCTACGGCGCCGACCGTACGCGCCTGGAGGCGGCGCCCGGCATCGGCAAGATGTTGCCGTCGGCCGGTCAGCACCAGTTCTTCTACCACCAGGGCGAGGACCGTCCCACCAAGGACCCGGCCGTGCGCAAGGCGCTGACCCAGGCCGTCAACCTGAAGGAACTGGGCGGAATCGCCACCGCCGGGACCGGCAGGCCGGCCACCGGCATGGTCGCCGAGCCCCGGCCGTGCAAGGGCGACAGCGTGGCCGGTCACGTGCCCGCCTTCGACGCCGCCGCCTCCGCCGCGGGGCTGGACGCCGCCGGGTGGAAGGCGGGTCCCGACGGGATCCGGGTCAAGGACGGCAAGCGGCTGTCGCTGCGCTACCTCTACGTCACCACCAGGGGCGCGGGCATCCAGGCGGCCGCCGAGTACCTGGCCGCCACCTGGAAGAAGCTGGGCGTGGAGATCAAGCTCAACGGCGTGCTGGACACCAAGCTGGCCGAGTCGCTCAACGCCACCCAGGACTGGGACGTGGCCTGGCTGCCGATCGGCGTCACCCTGCCCTCGCAGCTCGTCGGCTTCCTGAGCGGCCCCGCGGCGCCCAAGGGGGCCAACTTCGCCCATCTGGCCAACGAGCGCTACACCAAGCTGGTGGAGGAGGCCACGCTGAAGCCCGGCGAGGAGGGCTGCAAGCTGTGGCTGGAGGCGGAGTCGGCGCTGTTCGAGAACGGTGACCTGGTGCCCGTCGCCGACACCACCGTGCTGGTGGCCACCAAGAACGCCACGTTCAGCCTGATCCTCGGGTTGTTCGACCCCACCACGATCCGGCTCACCCAGGGCTGACGTGGAAGAAGCGGGCGTAGAACCGCCGGAACACCGGGTAGGGGAGTAAGGCGCGCAGCCACGGCAGCGTGCGCGCCTGCGTCCCTATCCGGTAGAGGGGGCGCATGCGGCGGGCTTCGACGGCCCTGACGATGCCGTCGGCCACCGGCAACGGCGACGGGCCGTCGAGCTGCAGCCGCCGGAACCGTTCGATGACCCGCGTGCGCACCGGTTCGTAGCCGGGGATCGGGTCGCTCTCCCGCATCGCGGCCGCCGCGCCCGTGCGCACGCTGGTGGCCTCGACGCACGCCACCCGCACCCCGAACGGCGCGACCTCGTAGCGCAGCGCCTCGGCGTAGTGGTTGAGGGCGGCCTTGCTGGCCGAGTAGATGGCGTGGAACGGGATGGCGGCGACGGCCGCGGTCGAGCTCATCAGGACCAGCCGGCCGCCGCCCTGCCCGCGCATGGCGGGCAGCACGGCGCGGACCAGGTGATGGGCGCCCAGCAGGTACGCCCGCAACTGGGCCAGGGCCAGCTCGTCCGAGGTCTCCTCCACGGCCCCGGCGACGTAGAAGCCCACGCTGTACACGAGCGCGTCGAGCCGCCCGTGACGAGCCAGGACGTGGTCGACACACGCGCGGACGGAGCCTTCGTCACCGATCTCCAGGGCGAGCGGGCGCACGCCTGGAATGTCCACGCGGTCCGCCGAGCGGCTGGTGCCGTACACCTGATGACCGCGACGGGCCAGCGCCCGCGCGGTCTCCAGCCCGACGCCCGACGAGGCGCCCGCCACAAGGACCACAGAGATCATGGCCCCGACGCTAGGGGAGTGAGTACAGAAAATCAACCCACCTGGTCATGCTGGGTTCAGGGTCGGGTTTCCGGGTTCGATGACGAAGGAGCCCGAGGTGTGGGCGGGGGCGTTCGGCCGGGTGACGTAGGGCAGCGAGCGGAAGTCGACCTTCATCTCGCTCGTGGTGACCTTGGCGCGCACGTAGCCGCGCCGGCCGTTGAAGAACTTGACGTGCGGGTTCTCGGCCAGGAGCTGCTTGGTGTTGGGGTACTCGTCCAGGCCGTCGCCCGCCGAGGTCACCGAGGTGGTGACCAGCTCGACCGCCACCGGCCTGGACTCGCGCCTGATCTCGCCCGCCCAGTGGGAGTGCACGTCGCCGGTGAGCACGACGCCGTTGCGCCGGTTGTCCTCGATGGCGGCGGCCAGCCGGTCGCGCGAGGCGACGTAGCCGTCCCAGCCCTCGTTGGACCAGCCCTTGGCCTCGCCGTTCACCCAGTCCATCTCCATCATGAAGACCTGCTGGCCCAGCAGGTCCCAGGTGGCGCGGGAGCGGCGCAGCTCGCCCTCCAGCCAGGCCTCCTGCCTGTGGCCGAGGATGGTCCGCTCCGGCGCGAACCGCTCCGTGCAGTCCGGCCCGACGGTCCCGGAGCGGCCGGTACAGGCGTACAGGTCGCGGTACTGGCGGGTGTCGAGCAGGTGCAGGTTGGCCACGGCGCCCCAGCGGATGCTGCGGTACAGCCGCAGCGCCGGGCCGTCGGGCCGCTGGGCGCGGCGCAGCGGCATGTTCTCGTAGTAGGCCTGGAAGGCGGCGGCCCGGCGCGGCAGGAACGGCGGGTCCGGCTGCTCTGGGACGTCGCCCGCCCAGCCGTTCTCCACGTCGTGGTCGTCCCAGACCACGGTCCAGGGCGCGATCGCGTGCGCCGCCTGCAGGTCGGGGTCGGCGCGGTGCTGTGCCAGGCGCAGGCGGTATCCGGCCAGGTCGAAGCACTCGCCGCCGGCCTGGTCGCGCACCGGGCTGCGATAGTCGCCGTACTCGTAGAAGTAGTCGCCGAGGAAGGCGATCAGGTCGGGATGGTCCTCGGCCATGCGCCGGTACGGGGTGAACCAGCCCGTCTGGTAGTCGGCGCAGGAGGTGAAGGAGAGGTTCAGCGCCCGGCTGCGGGTGCCCGGGGCGGGGGCGGTGACGGTCCTGCCGACCGGCGAGATCTCCGAGCCGGCCCGGAAGCGGTAGAAGTAGTCGGCGCCGGGCTCGAGCCCGTGCAGCTCCACGTGGACGCTGTGCGCCGCGTCCGGGCGGGCCACCGCCGCTCCGGCGCGCACGACGCGCCGGAAGTTCTCGTCCTTGGCGACCTGCCACAACACCGGCACCGGCCGGTACGGCATGCCGCCAAGACCGTCGAGCGCGAGCGGGTCCATGGCCAGGCGGGTCCACAGGACCACGCCGTCGGGGGCGGGCTCGCCCGAGGCGACGCCCAGCCGGAAGACATCGGATAAGGGGGCGCGCCGGGCCGCCGCGCGCACCGGGGAGTCCCCCAGTGCGGCGGTCAGGCCCACGCCGGCGCCCCCGGCGAACAACGATCGCCGGGTGATCACGAGGGGTCTCCTACTTGATGGTCGCGTTGCCGTCCGTGACGGCCTGGTCGAGGCCCTGCTTCACCGGGAGCCGGCCCAGGTAGATCTCGTTGAAGATGGAGTTCAGCTTCTGCTCGAAGCCCGTCCAGCCGGTGACGATCGGCATGTTGAACGTGGTGCCCTTGGACTCCTCCAGGTACGGAGTGACGTCGATCTTCTTGGTGTTCTTCCAGTAGTCGACGTAGCCCTGCGCGAGCGCGTCGCCCTTGAGCGCGGGGAAGGCGAAGCCCTGGTCGGCCATCGACTTCTGCGCCTCCTCCGTGCCCAGGTAGGCGGCGAGCTTCTTGGCCTCCTCCAGGTGCTTCGACTTGGCGTACACCGCCTCGCCGAGGCCGTTGATGTTGGCCGAGCGGCCCTTCGGGCCCTCGGGCATCATCGCGACGCCGATCTCGAACGCCGCCTCGGGCGCCACGAACGGCAGCAGCGCGTTGTTGGCCGGGTACATGGCGACCTGGCCGCCCTTGAACATGTCGGCGGCCGTGCCGGTGGGCGGGTTCGTCTGGCTGGCCGGCGGCGAGACCTGGTGCTTGTTGACCAGATCCACGCCGAACTGCACCGCCTGGACCGAGGCGTCGTCGTTGAAGGTGTACTTGCCGAACGGCTTGTCGATGAGCTTGCCGCCGTTGGACTCGATCCAGTTCATCCACTGGGTCTGCGAGTGGTTGGCCGAGGCGAAGCCGTACACCTTGGTCTTGGCGGCGTTGAAGCCGGCCTCGCCGGGGTGCTTGCCGGCCTCGTCCACCGTCAGCTTCCTGGCCAGCTCCAGCAGCGTGCCGGAGCCGTCGGGGGCCCAGGTGAGCTTGTCCGGCATCTCCACGCCGGCCTTCTTGAAGAGGTCCTTGTTGTACAGGACGCCGGGCATGCCCCAGTCCTTGGGCACGCCGTACAGCTTGCCCTCATAGGTGTTGGAGGCGACGACGTTGGGGTGGTACTTCGCGGTGTCCAGCCCGAGCGAGCCGAGGTCGGCCAGCACGCCCTTGGTGGCGAACTCGGGGAAGTAGGTGACCTGCATCCAGAACACGTCGGGACCGCTGCCCGCGACCGCGTCGGCGGTGAGCTTGGTCCAGTAGTCGTCCCAGGGCAGGACCTCGATCTTGACCTTGATGTTCGGGTTGGCCTTCTCGAAGGCGGCCATGACCTTGTCGTAGCCGACCTTCTGCTGCTCGTCCCAGATGCGGTAGGTGAGCGTCACCGGCCCGCCGGCGTCGGAGGATCCGGAGCCGCAGGCGGCCAGGGGGAGCAGGGTCAGCGCCGCCAGGGCGAGGCGGAGACGGGGGGATTTCATGGGGGGCACGCCTTTCACTTCAGCCCGGTCAACACGACCGACCGGACGATGTAACGCTGGAAGAAAATGAAGATCACGACCATGGGGACCAGCGCGATGAGACCGCCGGACATGATCGCGGTGTAGTCGACCCCGATACCGACCTTGAGCGCCGCCAGGGCGACGGTGATGACCTTGGTCTCGTCGCCGCTGGTGATGATCAGCGGCCACATGAAGCTGTTCCACGAGGAGATCACGGTGATGATCGCCAGCGTGCCCAGCGCGGGCTTGCACAGCGGCAGCAGTACCCGCAGGAGGATCGTCAGCGGCCCGGCGCCGTCGATGCGCGCGGCCTCCTCCAGTCCCGCGGGCAGGCCGCGGAAGAACTGCCGCATGAGGAAGATCCCGTACGGCGTGCCGAGGATGTACGGCACCAGCAGCCCGCCCCAGGTGTTGATCAGGTCGAGCTGACGCATGATGAGGAACAGCGGGATGACCGTCACCGCGACCGGCACCATCATCGTCGCGACGAACAGCCAGAACAGGACCTCCCTGCCGCGGAAGCGGAGCCTGGCGAACGCGTAGGCGGCGAACGTGGTGAACACCAGCTGCCCGGCGGTCAGCGCGAGCGTCATGAGCAGCGTGTTCAGGATGAAGGTGGGGAAGTCGCCGCCGAGCAGCTTCTCCAGGTTGGCCGTCGTCATCGGGTCGCCGGGCAGCCAGGGCGCGGTGGTGTGGAGCTGGGCGCGGTCCTTGAAGGCGGTCAGCACGACCAGCAGATAGGGGAAGACGGAGACGAACGCGCCGATGACGAGGACGGCGTAGAGGAGGAATCGCTTCACGGTCTGCCTCAGCTCAGGTCGTAGGTGGTGCGCTTGCTGAAGAACCGGATCTGCGCCATCGTCACGAGCAGAATGATCAGGAAGAGCAGGATCGACAGCGTGGCCGCGTAGCCGAAGTCGAACTCCCTGAACGCGGTGTGGAAGATCTTGTAGTTGAAGACCGTCGTGGACTCGCTGGGCCCGCCCGCCGTCATCGAGTAGATGGTGTCGAAGGCCTGGAAGGCGCCGATCATGTTGGTCACCATGACGAAGAACATCGTGGGGTTGAGCAGCGGCAGCGTCACCCGGAAGAAGCGCTGGCGCGGCGTGGCCCCGTCGACGGAGGACGCGTCGTGCAGCTCCTGCGGGATCCCCTGCAACCCGGCGAGGAAGAACAGCATGTTGTAGCCGGTGTTCTGCCAGACGCTCACCAGGGCGACGGCCGGCAGCGCCAGCGACGTCTCCGACAGCCAGGCGGGCCCGGTGACGCCGAACACCTCCAGGAACCGGTTGATCGCGCCGTCCCTCGGGTCGAAGATCCAGCTCCAGACCAGGCCGAGCACCATCGGCGTGGCGATCCACGGGATCACGAACAGCGCGCGGAAGAACTTGATCCCCCTGAGCTTCTGGTTCACCAGCATCGCCAGCGCCAGCGCGAGCACCGTCTGCAGCGGGATGCACAGCAGGACGTACAGGACGGTGACGCCGAGCGAGCTCCAGACCGTGCCGTCGGCCGCCATCGCGACGTAGTTGTCCAGGCCGACGAAGACCGGGTCCGACAGCAGTTCCCAGTCGAACAGGCTGAGCCCGAAGACGATGAGCACGGGCAGCAGGAGGAAGGCGAAGACGCCGAACAGGCTCGGCGCGACGAACACGTAGGGGTGCAGGGAGTGCCAGCGGCGGCGCGCCTTGCCCCGGCGCCGGTGGCCGGTCGCCGCCGACAGGGGCCGCGCGTCGGCCGTCACGACGGATCCGTCCTGGTCGGGACCAGCAGGCGCCTGGTCGTCTCCAGTCCCCACGCGTCGAGCGCGGCGATCGGGTCGCTGGAGCCGCGCAGCCCGCCGGTGGCCGCGATGTGGGCGGCCCAGTCCTCGCGGGCCTCCACCTCGGGCCTGGCGATGAGGCAGTCGGGGTCGTTGACCCACCAGCGGGCGTGCAGGAACTCCCTGGCCGCCCCGGCCAGGCGGGCGCCGAGCTGCGACGGCTGGCTGATGTCGCCGGACCTCGGCAGCAGCGTGGGGGCGATGTCGGGGCTGACCCGCATGATGTCGACCAGGCCGAGGCTGGGCAGCATCGGGGCGCCGCAGCCGTGGATGGTGGCGCCGGGCCCGGCGCCCTCGCGGATCAGCTCCAGGCCCCTGCGGTAGGCGGCGATCGGGTCCACGTCCTGGTGGCGGCGGCCCGGGAGCGCGCCGGCGTAGATGTAGTCGAGCTTGAAGTGGGTGAGGCCGATCGCGGCCAGCCGCTCGAAGACGTGGACCAGGTGGGCGGCGGCGTCGGGGTGGGTGACGTCGAGGACGGCGAGGTCCTGGTCCCACATGTGCCCGGCGGAGACCCCGGGGACCAGCCAGTCGGGGTGCTCGCGGAAGATCCGGCTGTGATGGCCCGCGAGGAAGGGGGCGACCCAGATGCCGGCCCGCTTGCCGGCGTCGGTGATCGCGCCGACCGCGCGCTCCAGTGAGCCGAACTCCGGCCGTAAGTCCAGCCAGTCGCCGATCCCGGCCTCGTAGCCGTCGTCGATGAGGAACATGTCGGCGTCCACGCGGTGCCGCCGGGCCAGCTCCAGGTTCTCCAGCACGTCGGCCTCGGTGACCTTGTCCCAGTAGCCGTACCAGGTGCACCACATGGGTGGCACCGCGGGGAACGACCCGGGGGCGTGCCCGGTGGCGACCGTGCCGGCCCAGTCGCGCAGTGCCTGGTCGAGACTTTCGGAGGTACGGCTGTGCCGTACCGGGCCGTCGGCGGAGACGATCAGCCGGTCGTGCTCGCGCCGGGCCCGGATCGAGGGCACCTGCAGCGGGCCGGGCGCGGACCACAGCTCGACGGGACCGCCGTCGCCGGGGTCGATCGCGAGCAGGCCCTCGCCCTGGAACACGCCGGCGGGAACCGGCGTCTCGGGGCGGTAGCAGAGGGTCTGGATCGTGGGGTCGGCCGCACGGGGCGGCCGGTCGTCCAGGCGGTAGGCGCCTGTCGGGCTCCACGACTGCCAGCCGTGTTCGAAGACCAGCGCGTTCCGGGGGTCGCAGCTGACCTCACCGACGTCTGCGAACGGCATCAGGCTTGTTTCCTCTCGCTACTTACGAAGGAGTGCTTCATTAGTAGCACCGTCGCGTTCGGCGGGTCAATGCCGATTCCGGCGCGAAAACCAAGGAAAACGCGCCGAAGTGCGCACTGGCATACTGCTCACATAACCAGGAAAGCTCCATTAGGGAGGACGATGACGAACCTTCGCGGCGGTGACCTGTCCCGGCTGAGACAGCTCAACTCGCTGTCGGCCCTGCGCGAACTGCGCGGGGCCGGGCCGCTCACGCTGTCGGCCCTGGCCGAGCGGACCGGCCTGTCCAGACCCTCCACCAAAGACGTCGTCGACGAGCTCATCGAACTCGGATGGGTCGTCGAGGTCGCGCCCACCGCGGGCAGCATGGGCCGCCCCGCCCGGCGCTACCGCTTCCGCGCCGACAGCGGATACCTGGTGGGCATCGACATAGGCGCGCACAACGTCCGCGCCGCGCTGGCCGACCTCGACGGAGAGGTCCTGGCCGAGACCAGGCAGCCCGTCCTGCCCGAAGCCCCGCTCGCCGACCGGCTGGCCGCCATAGAGCGCGCCGTGGACGGCTGCCTCGCGCTGAGCGGCAAACGCATGACCGACCTCTGGACCGTCGCCGTCGGCACCAACGGCGTCGTCACCCGTGAGGGCCACGTCGTCTTCTCCGCCGCGATCCCCGCCTGGCGCGGCCTGGACCTGGCCGCCGAACTGCGCCGCATGTTCCCATGCGAGGTACTGATCGAGAACGACAGCAGGCTGGCCGTACTCGCCGAGTCCAAGCGCGGGGCCGCGCGCGGCGCCGGCGACGTCGTCTTCCTGCACATCGGACGCCGCATGGGCTCGGCTCTGATCATCGACGGCAAACTCCACCGAGGGTACGGCGCGGCAGCCGGCGAGATCGCCATGCTGCCCGAGGCGCGCTGGTTCGACGCCCCGGAGCACCTGCACGCCTGCCCCGCCGTACCCGCTGACGTGCCGCCAGAGGACGCGGCGGGACACACGCTCGCGGCGGCCAGGGACGGCGACCCCGTCGCCCTGACCTGCGTCGAACGCTTCGTCGACGACCTGGCCGTCGGCACCGCCGCCATGGTGCTGCTGCTCGACCCGGAGGTCGTCGTGCTCGGCGGCGGCTTCTCCCGCTCGGCCGACGTCCTGCTGCCGCCGCTGCGCGAGCGCCTCGAACGCGTGTGCATGCGCATGCCGGAGGTCCGCGCCTCGACGCTGGGGGAGGAGTGCGTGGTCTTCGGCGCCATCGAGTACGCCGTCGCCCACCACGACCGCCACCTGTTCGCCGACGACGGGGACCCCGGCGCTCAGCGGTCGCCGGGCTCTTCCGGGCACGGGTCGCCGACGTGGACGCGCGGCACCGGGTAGAGCACGGTGCGCCGCCGCTCCGGCAGCTCCTTGAGCCAGGCGTCGTCGTAGGCGTAGCCGTAGCGGCTGCCGGCCCAGACGGGGCCGTACCGGTAGATGAGGACGCGGCGCTCACCCGGGTTCGTCCGGGTGGAGCCGCCGTGCATCAGCCCGTCCACGAAGAGCAGCGCGTCACCCTTGTTCAGGTACGCAGGGATCGCGCCGGGCAGGGTGTCCATGCGGTCGCCGGCCGCGTAGTCGCCGGCCAGCGGATGCTTGAAGTTCGACTTGTGCGAGCCGGGCACCACCATCGTCGCGCCGTCGCCGGGACCGATGTCGGTGAGCGCGAGGATGATGTTGACCTGGCCGCAGCGGAAGACGCCGTGGTCGTAGCGGTAGCCGCAGCGCAGCGCCGTACGGTATCCGCCGGAGTGCACGGGATGGTGCCCGCCCGACTCCCTGATCGAGGCGATCGTCTCGTCGATGAAGACGCCGGGGATGTAGCTGTCCTCCTCGCCCGCGTAGTGCTTGACCAGCTCGAACCAGCTCGGATGGTCGATCAGCTCCTCGAACGGCCGCCCGGCCGCCACCGCCTGGTGCAGCTCGAAGCCGGTCTCCGGGGTGTAGTCGCGCCGCTGGCCGCCCCGGTACCACTCGCCGCGGGCCAGATCGCGCGGAAAGGCGTCGAACTCGGCGTTGAGCCGCGCCAGCAGATCCTGGTCGACCGCGTTCTCCAGGATCAGGTAGCCGTTGAGGTCGAACATGAAGTCGTCGAGCTCGGACATGGTGCGTACCTCCGCATCAAGGGGTGTTGTCCCCACCCTCCTTCGCCGCGCCCCCGCCGGGCATCCGGGTCAGATCGGCAAGGTGTCGCGTATTCTCAAGGTCGTGCCCCTCGCCCAGGTGATCGGCCTGCGGGCCTTCCACGTGACCTCGGGACCGATGCCGCGGTCCCACATCCACCCCGAGCTGGAGTTCAACCTCGTCCTGTCCGGCACCGCCCGCTACACCACCGCGGCGGGCCCGGTGGACCTGCCGCGCGGCAGGCTCGCGGTCTTCTGGGGCGGCTACCCGCACCGGCTGGTGTCCGAGCGCGACGTCGACTTCCTCTGGGTGACCGTCCCGCTGAGCGCCGTCATCGGCCAGCCCGCCCTGCAGAGCGCGCTCGACCGTCTCCTGCAGGGCCATTTCCTGTACGGCACCGCCCGCGAAGCCACCCACGACCGCTTCCTCATGCGCCGCTGGGAGGAGGAGCTGCGCCTGGGCCGCCGCCCGGTGGCCGACGAGGCCGAGATCTGCCTGCTGGAGCTGCACGCCAGGCTCGCCCGCCTCGCGACCGGCAGGCGACCGGCCACCGGCGCCGTGGAGGCCCGCTCGGCCGAGCGGATGCTCGCCGTCATCGCCCGCGGCTACACCGGCGACCTCACCGTGGAGGAGATCGCGCGGGCGGCCGGGGTCCACCCCACCTACGCGGCCATGGCCTTCAAGCAGGCGCTCGGCATGCCCATCTGGCAGTACGTCACCCAGCTCCGCCTCGCCCACGCCCGCCGCCTGCTGTCCGGCACCGACTGGGGCGTGGACCGGATCGCGCACGCCAGCGGCTTCCAGACCCGCTCCAGCTTCTACCGCGCCTTCCGCCAGGCCCACGACCAGACCCCCACCGAGTACCGCTCGGCAGGCGAGACGTAAGGTCGTCGCATGAGAACGGGCGACCTCGTCGAGGATTTCGAGCTTCCCGACGAGACGGGCCGGCCGCGCCGGCTGTCGGACCTGCTGGCGGACGGTCCCGTGGTGCTTTTCTTCTTCCCGGCGGCGATGACCGCGGGCTGCACCCGCGAGGCGTGCCACTTCCGCGATCTGGCGGCCGAGTTCGCGCAGGTGTCGGCGCGGCCCGTCGGCGTGAGCACCGACGAGGTGGAGAAACAGTGGGAGTTCACCGACACGCACCGGCTCGGCTACCCGCTCCTGTCCGACCCGGACGGCACGGTCACCGCCAGGTTCGGCGTCCGGCGCGGGCTGGCGCTGGCGCCGACCAGACGCCAGACCTTCGTGATCGACACCGACTTCCGGGTGCTGGCGGTGGTCAAGTCGGAGATCCGCATGTCCGTCCACGCCGACAGGGCACTCGAAGCGCTCAGAGCCCGCCGGGTCGGCTGAGCGGCCCGCGGGTGGCCGCCAGGTAGATGCGCCTGCTGGGGATCTCGTCGTCGTACGCCTCGCGGACGGTGACGTCGTCGACCTGGAAACCGGCCGTTTCCGCCGCGGCGCGCAGTTCGTCCGCGGTGTGCTCGGCCCAGTAGACCCGCAGTCCGCTGCCGAGCGGATCGGCGATGACGCCGTCGCCGGAGCCTTCCTTGGCGACGACCAGGAGCTGACCGCCCGGACGGAGCGCCGCCGCCCACGCGGTGAGCGTGGGCGGCAGTTCCCGCTTGGGCTGATCGTGCAGGGAGTAGTACGACACCAGGCCGTCGAGCGGCGGCGTGACGGCCCGCTGGTCCATCACCTCGAACCGGCATCCGGGCTGCTCGCTTCTGGCCAGCTCCACGCAGCGCGGCGACAGGTCGATGCCGAAGGCGTCCAGGCCGTGCCCGGCCAGCAGCGCGGTCACGTGACCGCAGGGCCCGCAGCCCGCGTCGCACACCCTGCCTCCGGCGCCGACCCGCTTGGCGAACGCCTCCAGGACCTCCCGGTCGAAGGGCTTGCCTTCGAGCTCGTGGCGGAACAGGCGCAGATAGTGATCGGCGCGCGCGTCCCAGGCCCGTACGACGTCCGAAGAGCTCCCATCCATGGCGACATCGTAGAGCCGGTCCGCTACGCGAGCTTGGCCAGCCGGTCGGCCTCCTCGACCTGGTCGGTGAGGCCGAGCGACTCCCACCGCTGGAGCGCGAGCGGCACGTTGCCCTCCAGCCAGAGCCGGTCGTGGAAGGCGCCGAGGTCGAACGCCGCGCCCTGGCGGCGGTGGGTGGCGGCCAGCAGATCGAGCACCTGCAGCTTGCCGATCTGATAGCTCAGCCCCTGTCCGGGGTTGCCCGCGAAGAACACGGCCTCCTCCCACGCCGTGGCCCGGTCCATCGGCACCGACTCGGCCAGGACGTCCGCCGCCTGGGCCAGCGTGAGATCTCCGAGCGCGAGCGCGATGTCCACCTCCACCCGCAGCGCCCGCAGCCGCATGGCGTTGGCCACGAACACGGCGCTGTGCGGGGAGCCGTCGAACAGCCCCGCCTGCAGCATGAGCTCCTCGTGGTAGAAGGCGATGCCCTCGTTGGCCGCCGAGTCGTAGTAGCGGCGCCGTACCGGATCGGGGTGGTGCCACGACAGCGCGAGCTGCTGGGCGTGCACGCCCTCGTGAGCGAGCTGGACCCGAGGGTCGCGGGCGGCGGCCAGCTCGAAGTACGGCAGGTCGGGGCGGGGCGGCTCGACGTATCTGATCGCGTCGGCGCCGGGCCGCGACTCGACGCCGATCTCGTGCGGCACGCCGAGCCACGCCAGCGGCGCCAGGTAGGCGGGCATCTCGGCGAAGAGGTAGCGGCGCAGGGTGGCGGGCTGGCTCAGCAGGCCCGAGTCCGTGTAGAAGGCCCGCAACGCCAGCTCGTCGGCCGCCTCCGCCTCGACCAGGGCGGCGGTGCCGGTGGGCAGGGTGGGGTCGGGCACCTCGCGGTGACGGTGCCGGAAAGTGGCCTCCAGCGCCTCGGCCCGGTCCCATTCCTGGCGTCCCATGGCACGCACCTGCTCGGCTCCGTACGGCAGGAGCGCCACCTCGTGCAGGAAGAAGGCGAGCGCACTGGGCCCGACGGCCGTCCGGTCGGTGAAGCCCGGCACCTGCTCGCGCAGCCAGGCGGCGAAGTCGTCGAGCGCGCCTACTGCCGTTTCCGTCGTCTCGCTCAGCCGCGTGGCGTCCGGCAGAAGTGGTGCGAGGGCGGACATCCCGGCTCTCAGCGACGGCCCCGCGCTTTCCAGCAGCGTCAGCGCCGACCGGGCGAACGGCGCTGCGGCGTGACCCGCCAGGTTCTCGCGGCCCTGGGCCAGCACCGAGGGGATCGCGCCCAGCGCGGCGACGATCGAGGCGGCCCGCGCCGCGGTGAACGGCGGGGCGGGCAGGAGCTGGTTGTAGACGGCCACCAGCGCCTGGTCCAGGTAGAAACAGGGGTTGCGCTGCCAGGCCCGCAGCACGTCCAGCTCCCATCGCACCCGGGCGAGCGCCGACCCGAGCAGTCTGGCGTCGACCCTGACCGAGACGGGCGCGTCATCGAGGTCGAGCGCGCGCAGCTCCGCGTCGAAGGACCGCCACGTGTCCCGCCGGGCCGCCACCGCGGCCGCCGACCAGTCCGGCACCCAGCCGGGCGGACGTTCGACCCTGGTGATGTCGTCGCCGCTGTCGGGAGCGGCCGCGACCCGCCACCGCCAGAAGCGCTCCGCCAGATCCCCGAGTGCACCCGCGCTCATCAGTCCCCCTTCTGAGGTGTGTCCGGACACAACAGCACCTTCACCCCCATGCCTACACCAACGTGCGGCTGTTCGTCGCCCCGCGGTGACCCGGCGGGCGAGCGCCTGCCTCCACTGTCGTCCGGCCCGGCCGTCCTCGCGTTACGACGGCCGGGCCGGGTGTTTCCCCGTGTCGCGCCTCGCCGGGGAGCGAATCCGATGCCCCGGGCATGGCCGGCGACGACACGGCTCCCGCGGACTGCGCGGAAGCGTTCGGGCGGGCGATCGCCGCGGTGCCCTCAGTGTGCCGAAGGCGCGGCATCGGGCGGCATCCCCCTTTCGGAGGATCACCCCGGTCAGGGGAGCGTCACCTGGTGCCGCGACTGGAGAAACGGCGGGACGAGGCGGGAGGCGATCTGGAGCAGGAGGTCCTCCCGGCCGTGGGCGGCGACGGCCTGGACGCCGATCGGCAGCCCGGCGGCGCTCCGGCCGAGCGGGAGGCTGATCGCGGGCTGGCCGGTGACGTTGTACAGGGCCGTGAACGGCCCGTACTCCAGCTGTGCCCGCACCCATCCGGCCACCGAGTACGACGGGTCGTCGTAGCACAGGGTGCCGTGCGGCAGCGGTGGTTGCGCCACTGTCGGCGTGAGGAGCAGGTCGTAGCGGGTGAAGAACGTCCCCGCCGTACGGCGCAGCCGCTCCTGTGTCTCGAACGCGGTCAGCAGGTCGAACACGCCCAGCTCCGCCCCCTCCTCGAACACCCGCCGCGAGACCGCCTCCAGCAGCGCCGGTTCGGGCGGGCGCGGCGCGTGCCTGAACACCCCGGTCAGGAACGCGATCTGCGGCGCCACCACGGCCTCGACGAGTTCCTCCGCGGACACGGCCGGCCGGTCCCGCTCGACGTGGTGTCCCTGCTCCTCCAACCGCAGGGCCGCCCGGTCGGTGGCCGCCGCCACCTCGGCGTCGACGGGGGTTCCCGGCCACGCCTCGGTGCTGACCGCGACGCGCAGCCGTACCGGCTCGGCGTGCAGTTCGCTCGCGTACGGCCGCGCGGGCGCGGGCGGCACGAACCGGTCACCGGGCGCGGGGCCGCCCAGCGCGTCGAGCAGGTGCGCGGCGTCGCGGACGGTCCTGGTCAGCACGAAGTCGTGGCTGAGCCCGAACATCGGCTCACATCCCACCCGCCCGCGCGTCGGCATGAGGCCGATCAACCCGCAGCACGAGGCGGGAATCCGGATGGAACCGGCGCTGTCGCTGGCGTGCGCCGCGGGTACGGCTCCCGCCGCCACGAGCGCGGCGGCGCCGCCGCTGGATCCGCCGACACCGTGCGCGAGGTTGAACGGGTTGCGGGTGGGGCCGGTCCTGACCGGTTCGGTGGTGAAGGCGATGCCCAGCTCCGGCATCGTGGTCAGGCCCAGCGTGGCCAGCCCGGCGGCGCGGAAGCGGCGCATCAGGTCGCTGTCGCTCCGGGCCCGCACGCCGCTGCCGAGGCTGCGGCTGCCCAGGTAGAAGGGCACGCCCTCGGCCATGGGGCCCATGTCCTTGATGAGGAAGGGCACGCCGGTGAAGGGCGCGTCGGCGGCGTGCCGGAGGGCGGTGTCGAACAGGGGCGCGGCGAGGGCGTTGAGCCGCTGGTCGGCCAGGGTGAGCGCCTGCCTGGCGACGGTCTCGACCTCGTCGGCGGTGATCTGGCCGCTCCGGAGAAGGGCGCTGAGACCGACGGCGTCGTACTCCATGTATTCGTGAATGTTCATGAGATGTCCGTTCCTCGATCAGGGGCATGACTGCTGGCGACAGGGCGGGCCGCCCTGTCGTGATCGAGGTGGTTCTACGCTCGGTCCATCACGGCCCATCATGCCCATCGCGCACGCGGCCGTCGAACGCTTTATCGCACGCTCGCCACGCGGCAGGCCAGTTGCAGCAGGAGGCGGTGGTCGGCGTTGTCGCCGTCCATGTCGAGCAGGTCGAGCAGCCTTTTGACCCGGTTGGCAATGGTGTTGCGGTGCACGCCGAGCGCCGCCGCCGCGTCGCCGGGGGAGCCCGGGTGGTCGAGGAAGGCCTGGAGCGTGCGGATGGCCTCGTCCTTGCGCCGCGGGCCGAGCTCGTCCAGCGGGGCCAGCAGCCGGTCGACGACGACGCGCGAGCTGTTCATGGCGTACCACTGCAGCAGCACGCGCCGGAACCCGAGGTCGCGGAAGGCGAGCGGTCGGTCCTGGTGGCGGGCGGTGCGCGCGGCCGCCCCGCCGGCGCGGGCCTCGGTCGCGGACGTCTGCAGGCCTTCGAGCCCCTGGTAGGAGCCGCCGACACCGCAGTACATGCGCAGGCCGGCGAACTGCTCCTTGAGCCTGGCGAGTACGGCGGTCGCGGTGCGGGCGAGCGCCTTCGGCTGGGTGACGGCGGGTTCTGACCGGTCGGTACGCACCAGCGTGAGCGCGCTGCCGGCATCCGCGCGGTGCCAGTCGGCGCCGTCGTTCAGGGCCGCCTGCAGCGCCAGGCGGCGGGCCTCGACGGTGAGCTCGTGGCGGGCGGCCTCGCCGCCGGTGAGGCTGTCGAGGTTGTCCAGCTCGATGTGGATCACGGTGTGCCAGCCGTCGACGACGAAGCCCGCGCGCCGCGTCCTGGCCAGGAGCGGCCCGGCGTCCTCGGGCGCGCTCAGCAGCAGCTCCGCCAGCAGCGCCGCCCGCGACGCCGCCGGTCCTTCCGAGGTACGGCGGGCCCGCTCGATAGCGTGCCCGGCCAGCGAGGCGGCCCGATGCAGCACGAGCCGCACCACCGCGTCGGCGGCATCCCCGGTGTCCCTGGCGTCATTGGCGGGCGCGCACCGCAGCCGCGCCCGCACCGCCCCGGCGACCGTCACGGGCACCCCCTCGCCGCCGGGCCGACGCTCGACGGTGACGGGCACTCCTTGGCCGTCCAGGCGGTGCTCGACGGTGACAGGCACTCCTTGGCCGTCCGGGCGGTGCTCGACGGTGATGGGCAGGCCGAGCTCGTGTCCGGCCAGCGCGGCCAGTTCGCCGATCGGGTCGGGCCCCGGCTCGGCCCGGTCCAGCGCCGCCAGTGCGGCCGCCGCCCGGGAGATCGTGCGCATCGGCCCGAGGGCGATCTCCTGCTCGATCGCGATCACGAGCCGCGCCAGGTCCGTGCCCCGCTCCACCGACAGCAGCGAGAGCCCGCGCCGCTCGGCCAGCGTGCTGACCGTCAGCGGCAGCGGTCGGTCCAAGGGCAGCCCGACCAGGGCGAGCGCGGCCACGTTCGCACTGGCGGCGAAGCGCACGGCGACGTCCAGCAGGTCGGGGTTGATCTCGTCGGAGGCCCGGCCGGTGCAGACCCCGGCCTGGCCGTGGCGTGCGGGCGGGATGGCCCGCATGTCCTCGATGAGCGTGACCTCCGCGATGTCGCGGGAGTGCCCGGCGTCGCAGAGCACCGTGACGGCCCGGCCGATGTCGGGCCTGAGCAGAAGTTCGCGGACCACGGTCATCAGCCGCACGGTAGTCCCAGGTGTGCGATGTGCACAAGATACGAATTTGAGATGTGCTATCGCACATATCCCATTTGTCCGGCCCGGCTTAGGGTCATGCACAACCTTCCCGAACCCCCCAGGGAGCGCACATGATCGATGCCAAGCCGCTCGACGTCGCCGACGGCATGCGGCGCCGCCGTATGCACCGGATCTTCGAGGACCGCCCGGTGCCCGCCGAGGTCCTGGGCCGCATGGCCTGGGCGGCGGCCCGCGCCCAGCAGGCCCGCTCGGGTGTACGCCACGTGGTCGTCGTCGACGATCCGGTGCTGCTCGCCACCGCGCGGCAGGTGCTGCCGGGGTTCCTGAACAACGCCCCGGCCATGCTCGCCCTGTGCACCGACCTCGACCAGGCCGGCGCCACCGGCGGCCCGCGCATGGTCGAGCACGTCAGCCGCCTGGACTCCGGCGCGGCCTGCGCGCACCTCGCGCTGATGGCGCAGACGCTTGACCTGGGCGTCTGCACCGTCACCAGCTGGGCGGACGAGGCGGTCCGCGCGCTGTTCGGGCTGCCCGCGCACATCCGTCCCGACGTGACGGTCGCCGTCGGCTACGTCACCAAGGAGACGGCCTCGCCCGCGGTGCGCGGGTTCACCTCGGGGCTGCACCACAACGCCTTCGGCGCCGCGTTCGAGGACGGCGCCCGATGACGGCCGCCGATGAAGGGCTGAGCCGCGCCCTCTACGAGACCGTCACGGTGCTGGTCTGCAGCGCGCCGCTCGCCCTGGACGAGACCAGGCTGCTGTCGGCGTTCCGCATGCTCGACGCGGCCGACCGGCTCATGGGGATCATGGCCGATCACGACGACGACTTCCTGCGGCGGGCGCGGGCCGACTTCGCCGACCACCGCATGCTGGCCATGACCGACCAGGCCGCCTTCACCGACTGGATGTCGCGGTACGTGGCCGGCTTCGCCGCGCAGGCGCTGCGCCGTACCCGCGCGGAAGGGGTGTGAGCGGGATGGGCGTCGAGGCGCGCATCAGGGAGCTCGGCCTGGTCCTGCCCGCGCCGCTCGTGCCGCCGGACGGGCTGCGGCTGCCCTTCCCGTCGGTGCGGGTGCGGGGGAACCGGGCCTATCTGTCCGGGCACGGGCCGTTGCTGCCGGACTGGTCGGTGGACGGCCCCGCCGGGCGGGTCGGCGCCGAGGTGAGCGTCGAGGAGGGGTACGCGGCGGCCAGGGCGACCGGGCTGCACATGGTCACCAGCCTGCGCGCGGCCCTCGGCGACCTGGACAGGGTGACGGCCTGGCTGCGGGTGTTCGGCATGGTCAACGTGGCGCCGGGGTTCACCCGGATGCCCGCGGTGGTCAACGGCTTCTCCGACCTGATCCACCAGTTGTGGCCGGAGGAGAGCGCGGTGCACGCGCGCTCGGCCGTGGGAGTCGCTTCGCTCCCGTTCGGCATTCCGGTGGAGATCGAAGCCGAAGTGGAGATCGACGGATGAACCATCAGGAGGTGGGTTCGTGAACAGCATCACGCTCGACGACGTCGAGGACCTCGCGCTCGGCGCGGTCGTCCTGGGCACCGGTGGCGGCGGTGACCCCTACATCGCGAAGATCATGCTCCGCGAGGCCATCGCCAAGCACGGCCCCATCGAGATCGTCAACGCCGCCGACCTCGACCCGGACGGCCTGCTCCTGCCGATCTGCATGGTCGGCGCGCCCACGGTGGTCGTGGAGAAGTTCCCGAACGGCGACGAGGCCGGCCGGGTGCTCAGGGCCCTGGAAAGCCATCTCGGCCGCACCGGCGTGGCCGTGTTACCGCTGGAGAACGGCGGCCTGAACTCGTTGTTCCCGCTCGTGGTCGCCGCCGAACTGGGGCTGCCCTGCGTGGACGCGGACGCGATCAGGCGCGCCTTCCCGCAGATCGAGATGAGCCTGTTCACCCTCGCCGGGCTCTCCTCCACGCCGATGACCATGGCCGACTCCATGGGCAACTACGTGTTCTTCGACTCCGTCGACAACGCCACCGGCGAGAAGCTGGCCCGCTCGTGCGTGGCGCAGATGGGGATGCTCGCGGTGGTCAGCGCCTACGCCGTCACCGCCGGCGAGTGCGCGCGGTTCGGCGCGAACGGCTCGCTGACCTACTGCCTGGAGATCGGGCGCAGGATCCGGGCGATCCAGGAGGGCCGGCCGGGAGCGTACGCGGAGTTCCTGCGGTTCTGCGAGGCCGAGATCCTGTTCACCGGCAAGGTGGCCGACATCGAACGCCGCACCACCGGCGGCTGGGCCAGGGGCACGATCACGCTGACCCACCTCGACGACCCGGGCCGTGCCATGCGCGTGGAGGTGCAGAACGAGAACCTGATCGCCTTCGAGGACGGCGAGCCGAAGGCGATGGTCCCCGACCTCATCACCCTGCTCGACACCGAGACCGGCACCGCCATGACCACCGAGGCGGTCGCCTACGGCCAGCGGCTGCACGTGATCGCGATGCCGGCGCTGCCGCAGTGGCACACGCCGGAAGGGCTCGCGCTGGCCGGACCGCGCGCGTTCGGCTACGACCTCGACTTCGTGCCCATCGGAGGGACCCGATGACGACCATCCGCATCGGCATCGACGTCGGCGGCACCAACACCGACGTCGTCGCCATCGACCCCGCCGGACAGGTCGTGACGTGGCACAAGACCCCCACGACCGCGACGCTGTTCGACGGCATCGAGGCCGGCCTTTCCGCCGTGCTCGCCCGGGTACGGCCCGCCGACGTCAGCCACGTGATGCTCGGCACCACCCACCCGGTCAACGCGCTCATCGCCAGAAGCAACCTGGCCAGGGTCGGCGTGCTGCGCATCGGGGCGCCGGCCACGATGTCGATCTCGCCGCTGGCGGACTGGCCTCGGGACCTGGCCGGCTTGGTGTGCGCGTACAGCGCGGTCGTGCGCGGGGGCCACGAGTTCGACGGCAGCCCGATGGGCCCGCTCGACGAGGACGCCGTGCGCGCCTTCGCCAAGGCCTGCGGCGCCACCGTCGACGCCATCGCGCTGACCGGCGTGCACTCCCCGGCCAACCCCGAGCACGAGATCCGCGCCGGCCAGATCCTCGCCGAAGAGCTCGGCCAGAACTTCCCCGTCACCCTGGGACACCAGATCGGCGGGCTGGGCCTGCTCGAACGCGAGAACTCCGCGACGCTCAACGCGGCGCTGCGCTTCGTCGGCGCCGAGGTGGTCACCGGCCTCGAACAGGCGCTGTCCGCGCACGACCTGCGGGCCGAGATCTACATGACGCAGAACGACGGCACGCTGCTGAGCGCGGCGGAGGCGGCCCGCCGGCCGGTCATGACGATCGGCTCCGGCCCGACGAACTCCATGCGCGGCGCCGCCCACCTGTCCGGGCTGGCCGACGCGATCATCATGGACGTCGGCGGCACCTCCACCGACGTCGGCATGCTCGTCAACGGCTTCCCGCGCGAGTCGGCCCTCCCGGTCGAGATCGGCGGCGTACGCACGAACTACCGCATGCCCGACCTCATCTCCGTCGGCCTCGGCGGCGGGACGGTGGTCCGCGCGGAGGAGGACCTGCGGATCGGGCCGGACAGCGTCGCGCATCGGCTGACCGAGCGCGCCCGCGTCTTCGGCGGCGACACGCTCACCCTCACCGACGTGTCGGTCCTGGCCGGACGCCTCTCGGCGGGCGAGCCCGGCCGCGCGGCCGACGTGCCCCGCCCGCTCGTCGCGCAGGCGCTGTCCTGGGTGGACGAGCGGATCGGCAGGCTGGCCGACCGCATCAAGGTGGCCCGCTCCGACCTGCCGCTGGTCGCCGTCGGCGGCGGCGCGCACCTGATCCCGGACGAGATCCCGGGCGTCAGCACCGTGCACCGCCACGAGTACGCGGCGGTCGCCAACGCCATCGGCGCCGCCATCGCCGAGGCGTCGGGCACGCTCGACCGGACCTACCAGTTCTCCGACGGCGGCCGCGAGGCCTGCCTCGACGCCGCCAAACGAGCGGCCGTCGACGCCGCGGTACGCGCCGGAGCCGACCCCGCCGGCACCCGCATCACCGCCATCACCGAGATCCCCATCTCCTACCTGCCCGGCGACAGCGTCCGCGTCCAGGTCAAGGCCACCGGCCCGCTGACCTGACGCTTCTCAGGAGCCGGTGAACCGGGCGGCCGCGGCCCCGGACAGCCGCCCGGCCGGCAGCCTCCTGCCGGTGACGGCCAGCAGGATGTCCTGGGCAGAGCCGCTGACGAGGTCGCCGGTGCCGGCGCTCCATTCGAGGTCGTCGGCGGCGAAGCGGACCCCGTCGAGGTCGGCGCCGAAGAACGTGATGCTCTTGGCCGTCAGGTCGGCGGGCATCGCCAGCATGAGGCGGTCCGGCGGGACCTTCCTGTCCAGCCCGAGCGGGAGCGTCATGTCGAGCCCGTGGATCACGTCGTGCCGCAGCGCCTCCCCGGGCCCGCCGCCCGGCGGGGTCCAGGGGTGCTCGGCGTTGTCACTCAGGGCGGCCACGAGCCGCCCGGTGTCCATCGCCGCGGCGTCCCGCCTGGCCAGACGGTCGGAGGCGCGGTGGAAGTCGCCGCGGGCGCGCAGGATGGACAGGACGACTCGTGGCATGGAATACCTGAAGGCCATGCTCAGGTGGGCGGCGACCGCGCGTACCGGCCAGCCCGCGCACAGCGAGGGCGTCTGCCACTGCTCGGGGGTCAGCCCGGCGAGGAGCGCGGCCAGGTCGCGCCGCTCGGCGGCGATGGCCGCCTGGACGTCGGTCATGGGTTCTGCCTTTCTCCGATGCGTGCTCACGCCTCATGACGCGCGAGCACCCGGAGAATCGACAGCCCTCAGCGGTCAGATGGAATCGTCGTGCCCGGCCAGCAGCGGATCGCAGACCGGGACGGTCTCGTAGTCTTCCCCCGCCACCGGGCGGATGTCCTGCCAGTGCACCCAGCGCACGTGGCCGCTGTGCCGTACGCCGTCGTGGGTGTTGAGCGTCTGCGGCCGCCGCAGCAGGTAGCCCCAGCGCTCGCCGTCGCGGTCGTCGCCCCAGGCGAGCAGGTAGCGCGCCTCGCCGCGGTCGGCCACCGGAAACATCGCCTCCGCGTACTCCACGATCGGCGGACGCCACAGATCGGGCAAACCCTTCGGTTTCAGCTCCATGAGATCATTATATAGGAACAGGTGTTCGACTGGGTGCTGTTTGGGCCGCGTTCTCGGACTCTTGCCGGTGTCGGTCGATGTCCCTGGCCAGGCGATATGTCGGGAAAAGCCAGGCCGCCCAGGCCGGGCGGTAGCCCACCTGGCGGAGCAGGGCGAGGAAGTAGGACTTGACGGCCTCGGGGGGCTCGGTGTCGGGGTAGGCACTATCGCGCCGTTCAGCATCTCCAGGCGACCTGGACGTCCCGCTCGGGGGAAGCTGCCCGCGCTCGCGGGTGCGCAGCAGCGCCGCATGCTCGGCCGCCCGCCGTGCGCGTTCCGGTACGCCGGCAGCAGCTCGGGATAGTCGTCCACCGCGCCATAGGGGCGCCGACGACCGCGAGGCCATCGCCGCCGCCTGCGCCCGGCTGCGCGCCGCCATCGAGCACCTGCCCGTCCCCGAGCCGATCCGGTACGACGTCGTAGCCCGCCTGAGCCGGATGGGTGGCGGGAACGTGGCCTGCGCGGTGCGTTCCAGCGCCACGGCCGAGGACCTGCCGTCCAGTTCCTTCGCCGGCCAGCAGGACACGTACCTGAACGTGCGGGGCGCCGACGCGGTGATCGACGCCAGGTTCGGGCTGGGGGAGGCGTTCGTCTCCGGGCTGGTCGACGCCGACAACTACCGGGTCAGAGCCGGCCGGATCATCGGCAGGAAGATCGCCGTGCAGACGAAGGAACTGCGCGCCCGGCCGGACGGCGGCACCGAGGAGCGCCAGGTCGAACCCGCCAGGCAGCACGCGCAGACGCTCGACGACGCGCGGATCCGGCGGCTCGAAGCGCTGGGCCGGACGATCGAGGCGCACTTCGGCGCGCCCAGGACATCGAGTGGGCGTTGCGCGACGGAGAGTTCCACATCCTGCAGAGCCGGCCGTGTCCATCGGCGCGCGGCAGGCCCCCGGCCACAATCGAGAGCACCCAGCCTGAGGAGGACCCGATGACAGGGGAACCCGGGTTGATGACGGACAGGGTGATCATGCCGCGGCCGATCACGTTGTTCGCCGACCCGTGGGTGAAGATCCCGGTCGGGGCACGGCGTCGCCGACCCGCGCGGAATCGGCCAGGCGGTCGGCTACTGATCGGCCAGGGCTTGGGCGGTGGCGGCGGCTTGGGCGGCGACCGCCGGGATGCTGGAGGTCACGAACGTTCCGCCCGCCGCCAGATCGCCCACGACGTGCAGCGGAGCGCCGGCCGGCACCTCCAGCCCGCCCTCGGGCCCTGTCGTCGCCAAGCCATCGGCCAGCAGCGAGGCGACCAGGGACGCGGCGGCCTCCGGTACCGAGTGCGGCGCCGGGTTCACGGCGTTGACCACGACGTCAGCCCGCAGGCCACCGTCGGCACGCAGGCCGCTCTCCGCCCGCGGGTCGTTGTCGGTGGTCGTGATGTGGAAGCCCGGAACCACCGCGCGCAGGCCGCGGACGAGCGTGAGCTGGCCGCGCGCCAGCAACCGGTCGAGCTGGACGGCGTTGACCGGGACCATCGGCGAGCTGACGCTGACGGCCGTGCGGCGGTGTTCACCGGTCAGCCGGTCGCGGTCCTCCAGAACGCCCCAGGTCAGCGGGCCCAGCGTGTGCGCCGCCTGCTGCACGATCCGGCGGCCCAGCTCCGGCGCGTCGATCGCGGCGAGCTGGCGGCGCAGCCGTACGACCGGATCCTCGAACGGGGTGGCCAGCAGGTCGGCGGCGAAGGCGTCGAAGTCCTTGCCCAGCTCGTCCAGCTCCGCGCGCAGCAGCCGGGCCACGTCGCCGGTCGTGCGGACGTCGCGCAGCCGGGCCGCCGTCAGGTGCCGTGGCTCGTAGCGGACCGGGCGCTGCCACACGTGGGGCAGGACGCCGCTGCGTGACATCAGGGTGATCGGGCCCGCGTGGCCCGCCGAGGCGAGGGCGACCACCACGTCGACCGCGGTCAGCCCGCTGCCGATCACCGCGACCGCGCTGTCCGAAGGCACGTCCGGCAGGGTGCGGGCGAGGGGGTAGGGGTCGGCGACGTAGCCGGGCGTGCCCGCCAGGCCGAAGAGGTCGTGCGGGGTGCCGCCGCCGACGCACAGCACGACCCGGTCCACGGCCTGCTCATCGCCGCCGGACGTGCGCACCACCAGCTCCGCGCCGTGCCGCGCGACGCGGGTTACGCGGTCGCGGCGGACGTCCACGGGCAGTCGCGCCATGGCGGCTGTGGCGACCTCGCGCAGGTACTCGCCGTACAGGGCGCGGGGCACCAGCGGCGCGCCGAGGCGCTCGTCCAGGTGCGCCGCCGCCCGTTCGCCGAGCCAGCGCGCGTAGTGCTCCTGGTCGCCGTGGCGGATCGACATGATCACGGGCGGCGCGTTCACCCGCACGGCGTCAAGGTCGGGCCCGTAAGCCCGCCCGCTCCACAGCCGCGCCGACGGCTCGAACACGGTGACCGAGGACGGCCGCGCGTCCAGCAGGGCGAGGGAGTCGAGCAGGGCGACCGCGGCGGCCCCGCCTCCGACGATGGCGATTCTCATGGGGGAGATGCTGGCCGCCGCCCCGCCCCGGGCCCATCCCTCATCTGGGGGATGCGCGTCCGCGCCCATGAACAGGCAGGGTGGGGGAGTGGGTTCTCCTTCAGCGGTACGGCGGCGCCGTACCGACGTGCTGACTCGCGCGGAACGGGCGGAACACGCCGACGAGCTGTTCGCCGTCACCTCGGCGCGGCTGCGGCGGGTCGTGGCCTTCGACGCCTCGGTGTGGTCGGCGACCGACCCCGAGACCGGCCTGGTCACCGCCCCGATGCGGGTGGAGAACCTCGGCGGCGGCGAGCACTGCGCTGCCTACTGGGAGAGCGAGATCCTGGGCGAGAGCCCGTTCGCCTTCCGCGACCTGGCCCGTGCCGAGGTGGCCGTGGCGAGCCGGCGGCACGACGGCCGTCGCCCCTGGCAGGCGGAGAACGAGGAGCTTCGCGCGGTCCTGCGCACCGGCCGGCGGACGTGGGGCGTGGTGAGCCTGTTCCGCGACAAGGGGCGGGCGCCGTTCGGGCCGGAGGAGCTGGAGTTCGTGGCGAGCCTGTCGGCGCCGCTGGCCGCGCGCCTGCGCTCCTTCGCCCGGCCCTCGGACGTACGGCCGGCGCCCGACGCACCGGGTCCGGGTCTGGTGCTGTTCGACGCGTCGGGACAGGCGACGTCGGTCAACGAGGAGGCCCGCCACTACCTGGCCAGGCTCCCCGCGGGCCCGTCCGCGGGCAGCGACCTGGGTGTGCGCCTGCCGATCTGGATCGTCACCGCCGCCCTGCAGGCCCGCGCCTGCCCGCCCGGTCAGGCCGCCCGGGTGCGCATCCGCACCGCCGACGGGCACTGGCTGGTGTGCCACGCCTCCGCCCTGAGCGGGCCCGGCGGGTCGGCGGGCCCGATCGTCCTGGTCATCGAGCCCGCCGCCGCCTCCGACATGGCGGTCATCGTGGCCGAGGCGTACGAGCTGTCGCCCCGCGAGCTGGAGATCACCCAGCTGATCGCGCTCGGCCTGACCACCGGGGAGATCGCCGGCCGCCTGTTCATCTCCCACCACACCGTCCGCGACCACGTCAAGGCGGTCTTCGCCAAGGTCCGGGTCTCCAGCAGGGGTGAGCTGGTGGCCCGCCTGTTCGCCGAGAACTTCTGGCCGCGCCGGGTCAGGACTTCTCCGGACGTACCCAGATATCGCGATCGTGCATGAGCTCGATCTGCCGGTTGATGACCTCGGAACGGAACTCCGCGTGGCTGTACGGCTTGCGCGTCAGGTACATGTTCTTGGGGTAGATGGGCTGGTCGTAGATGACGCGGTACTGCTCGGTCTTCAGGTCCTTGATCCAGTTGTCCCACTGGGCGGTGGACCGGAAGTGGCGCAGGGCGCCGATGTCGATTGTGCCCGCGACCCAGGACGAGCCGCCGCTGTAGTCGTGCCGGCCGGCCACCTGCCCCTTGTAGTCGACGATCATCGACTGGCCGCCGAAGGTGTCGATCGGGTCCTCGGAGTCGGCGTCGAGGTAGTAGGTGCCGAGGTTGCAGGCGATGAGGTAGGCGTTGTTGTCCAGGGCCCTGGCGCGGTTCTGCACCTCGTAGATGCCGTTGCCGGCGTGCGGGTGGGGATACGGTCCCCGGTAGATGATCTCGGCGCCGTTCATGGCCAGGCCGCGGGCGTTCTCCGGGTAGGAGCCCTCGTTGGCCATGAGGATGCCGATGCGGCCGATCTCGGTGTCGGCGACCGGGTAGAAGCTGTCGAGCGTCTCGCCGTAGAGCTCCACCCAGCGGTCCCACACGTCGTGGGGCGTCACCGAGTGCTCCACCGGCAGCAGCGGCACCGTCTTGTAGTGCTTGAGGACGATCTCGCCGCGCGGGTCGATGACGAAGCCGAGGTTGAAGAAGAGGCCGGGGAACTCCGGGTGGCGGGCCTTGGCCTGGGCGATGAGGTACGCGTCCCACTGGACGGCCAGCTCGGCCAGCCGGGCGGTCTCCGGGCCGGGCACGTCGATGGCGCAGGTGGCGGCGTAGTCCTCGTGGTCCAGGTCGAGGACCTCGTCGTTGAAGCCCTGGAGCGCGCCTTCCGGGATCGCGATCAGCCGTACCGGGAGGTCGAGGCTGGACAGCCATGAGGCGGCCTTGATCAGGTGGCCGATGTGGTCGATGTTGCGGTTGATGTCCTCACGGGTACGGATGCCGCGCATGGTGGGCACGAGCCCCACCGCCTGATAGGGAGCGATCATGACGAGGCGCCTCCGGCCAGCATCGGTGTGACGTCGAACTTCTGCTTCAGGTAGCCGAACTCGAGCATCAGGTCCGCCACTCGCTGCAGCCGCGCGGCGTCGACGGACGTGGAGTAGCCGCCGAGCTTCATCTCGCCGGCCGTGGCACGGTCGATCTTCGTGTACTTCTCCAGGGCAGGGGCGATCTCGGCGGGGCTGGCGACGGCCAGGTCGGCGGCCTTGCGCACGGCCCGCTGGAAGCCGGCCACGGCCTTCGGGTTGCCCCGCGCGAAGGCCTCCGTGGTGAGGTAGCCGGAGATCGGGAAGTCGGCGGTGGGCCCGGTGAAGAGGTCGCTCAGCACGACCGCCCCCTTCCTGGCCGCCGCCTGGTGGAACGGCTCGGGCAGGAAGGCCACGTCCACCTGGTCTCCCTCCAGCGCCGCGGCCATCTCGGGGAAGGGCCGCTCGACGAACCTGACGTCGGCCGGGGTCAGCCCGGCGGGCTTCAGCAGGGCGCTCACCGACAGCGTGGCCACGTTGTTCAGCGTGTTGACGCCGATCGTCGCCCCCTTGAGCCCGGCGACCGTGGTGATCGGCGAGCCCTTCTTCGTCATGAGGACGAAGTTGCCGGGCTTGGCCACGTAAGCATCGCCAATGATCTTGGTCTTGACCACGCCGCCGGCGGAGGCGGCCAGGGCGGAGACGTAGTTGCTGTGCAGGACGTCGAGCTTGCCGGAGACCAGGTCGGGCATCGCCGCCGCGCCGCCCGCGATCACCTCGACCTCGACTGTGAGTCCCTCGGCCGCGAAGTAGCCCTTGTCGATGGCGAGTTGCACGGGAGCCACCTCGGGAAGGGCCAGCATGCCGATCGTGATATCGGTCTTTTCCCGGCTATTTTCCTGCCCGGCCGAATTGCCGCCGCACGCGGCGATCGCCAATGTGACGGCACAAAGGAGAGAAAAGCGGCGAAACTCTAACACGAGAGCTCCAAGGGCCGATATGACCGTGATCTTGAGACTACCCGTGAATTGCCGCCATGTCATGACCTATTACCTTGCGCGGTGTCATGCCAGGTGAGGATGCGGCGTTCCAGATAAAGAAAGCCCTGGTTGAGCAAATAGCCCAGCACGCCCAGCAGGACGATGGCCCCCCAGACGCCCGGCAGGTCGAAGGCCCGCTGCGCGGCGCGGAGCTGGAAGCCGATGCCCTCGGTGCTGAAGAACTCCGCGATGACCATGAGAATCAGGGCCAGGGAGAGGCTGAGCCGTAGCCCGGCGAAGATCTTCGGTGCGGCGGCCGGAAGGATCACCCTGAACAGGCGCTGCCCGCGCGAGAGGCCGAAGACCCGCGCCGTGTCCAGATGCAGCGGGTCCACGTGCCGGGCCCCGTCGGCCGCGTTGAACAGCACCGGCCACACGATCCCGAACGTGATCACCGCGATCTGCATGCGGGTCCCCGTCGAGAACAACGCCAGCATCATCGGCAGCAGCGCGGGCGGCGGCAGCGCCCTCCCGAACTGGATGGCCGGATCGAGGAGCCGGTGGAGCAGCGGCGACCGGCCCAGGGCCACCCCCAGCGCGACACCGGCCACGCCCGACACGACCCAGCCCGCGAGCAGCCGGCCGAGGCTCGGCGGGAAGTTGGCCAGAGCCACGTCGTTCAGCCAGAGCCGGGCGGGGGAGCCGGTGAACCACAGCTCGCGCATGCGCGCCACGATCACCGACGGCGGCGGGAAGAAGGGGTGCGCCATGGCCCGCGTGGCCAGCTCCCAGATCAGCAGGACGGCGGGCGCCACCACGACCCGCGCGATCACCGGGCCGCCCGCCAGTGGAAGAGGCGGCGTTCCGCCCAGGCGAACGCGCCGTTCGTGACGACGCCCAGCACTCCGGCCCACACGGTGGCGGCCACCGTGAGCGTGAGCCCGTCGGGGCTGCTGCCGGCCAGGATGATGAACGCGCCGATCCCGCTCGACCCGCCGGCCAGCAGTTCGGTGCTGATGGCCAGGATGAGGGCGATCGTCGCGGCCACCCGGATCCCGGTCGCGATGAACGGCGCCGTGCTCGGCAGCGAGACCCGGAGCAACACCGCGATCCGGCCGAAGCCGAAGGCCCGGAGTGTCTCCTTGGCCAGGGGATCGACCTCCTTGAGGCCGTACATGGTGTTGATCAGCACGGGCCAGACGGAGGCGTACACGATCATCGCGATCTTCATGTCGAGCCGCTCGCTGAAGACGAAGGCGGCCAGCGGGATGAGCGCCACGGACGGGATGGGCCGCAGGAACTCGATCACCGGCCGCAGCGCCGCCTCGATCGGCGGCACGCTGCCGAGCAGGAGCCCCGCCGGTACGGCCACCGCGACGGTGAGCAGCAACCCCAATGCCCAGCCCGCGAAAGTGGCGCCGACATCCAGCAGGAATTCGGGATCCACGGCGAGTCGCGCGGCGGTGACGAGCACGGTGGAGGCCAGCGGGAATTGCGCCGTGGAGACGATTCCCAGCCTGCCGGCCGCCTCCGCGAGAACAAACAGGCCGGCCATGCCGATGAGCCCGCAGACTAAGGCGCTTTCCAGGGGATTGCCGCGCTCAGCAGAAATACCGGCCTCCGGGGTTCTTTATCCTGATGCTTTCGCATAACGGCGAGCGAGGTGGGCGAAGGCGTCCTTCAGTTCGAGCGGGCCGACCACCTCGATGTCGGCGTCGAACCGGCCGATGCTGGCGGCCAGGCCGGGCCAGGACCAGGAGCCGAGGATGAGCCGGCAGCGGTCCGGGCCGAGCTCCTCCACGACGCCGTCGCGGGCGAAGGGGGAGACGTCGGCGGCGGGGAGGCTGAGGATCACCTCGCCGCGGCACGGCCAGTCGCCCGAGCCGTCGACGCCCTGAAACCTCCCGGCCACGAACGCCGCCACGTCCCCCAGCTCGCGCGGGGTGAAGCGGGGGCCGGAAGGGGTGCGCGGGGTGACGCGGTCGGCGCGGAAGGTGCGCCAGTCGTCGCGGTCGAGATCCCAGGCGACCAGATACCAGCGCCCACCCCAGGTCAGCAGGTGATGCGGCTCCACCCGGCGCGGGGCCTCGGCGCCCGCGTAGTCGAAGCGCAGCACCTCGCGGGCGTGGACGGCGGCGCCGAGCACGGTCAGCACACCGCTGTCGGCCGGCGGATACAGGCGGGCCCGCTCGACGGTGGTGATCTGGAGCGTGTCGATGCGGCGGCGCAGGCGGGCGGGCATGACCTGCCGGACGGTGTTCAGCGCGCGGGCCGCCGCCTCCTCGATGCCGGCGCCGCTCGTGGCCGCGCTCTGCAGGGCGATGGCCAGCGCGACGGCCTGCTCGTCGTCGAACAGCAGCGGCGGCAGATCGGTGCCGGCGTCGAGCCGGTAGCCGCCGTCGGGGCCCTTCACGGCCGCGATCGGGTAGCCGAGCTCGCGCAGCCGGTCCACGTCCCTGCGCACGGTGCGCGGGCTGATCTCCAGCCGCTCGGCCAGCAGCGCTCCGGGCCAGTCGCGGCGTACCTGGAGCAGGGAGAGCAGCGACAGCAGCCGTGCCGACGTCTTGAGCATGACCTCTATCTTGCCCCGAGAAGAGGACACAAGCTGACCGCTTCTTCTGCGATCTTAGGGGGATGACCGTTCTCGGCACCCGCGCGCTCAACCGCGCGACCCTCGCCCGGCAGATGCTGCTCGACCGCGCCGGCCTGCCGGCCCTGGACGCCGTCGCGCACCTGTGCGGCCTGCAGGCGCAGGAGCCGCAGGAACCGTTCGTGGGGCTCTGGTCGCGGTTGCGGGCCTTCGATCCGGCCGAGCTGTCGGATCTGCTGGTACGGCGGAGCGTGGTCCGTACCCACCTGATGCGCAGGACCGTTCACCTGCTCACCGCCGATGACGTCCTGGCCTGGCGCCCCCGCCACGACGCCATGCTGCGCCAGCGGGTCCTCGGAACCTACCGCCGCGAGCTCACCGGCGTGGACCTGGACGAACTCGCCGCCGCCGGCCTGGCCGTCATGGCCGACGGCCAGGCGCGCTCGATGGCGGAGATCGCCCGCGCGGTGGCCGATCGGTGGCCCGAGCCGGGGACGCGGCCCCTGGGCGAGATGCTGGTGGCCGCGCTCATCCCGATG
This sequence comes from Nonomuraea endophytica, assembly GCF_014203235.1. Lineage (GTDB taxonomy): Bacteria > Actinomycetota > Actinomycetes > Streptosporangiales > Streptosporangiaceae > Nonomuraea > Nonomuraea endophytica. The sequence goes on from NZ_JACHIN010000025.1 coordinate 39,517, forward strand.
GTGCAGATGCCGCCGCGCGGGGTGTGGCGGACCAAGGGCGGCGTGCGCAACACGCTCCTTTCCACCTGGCTGGGCCGTGACGTCGTCCCATCGCCCCCGAACGGCGCCGACCCGGCCGGCGCGGCGCTGGTCAGGCGGTATCTGGCCGCCTACGGCCCCGCCGCCACGGCCGACGTGCGCGCCTGGAGCGGCCTGGCCGGACTGCCCGCGGCGGTGGCGTCGATCCGGGCGGAACTGGTCACCTTCCGCGACGAACGCGGCCGGGAACTCCTTGACCTCCCCGACGCCCCGCGCCCCGACCCGGACACGCCCGCGCCGGTGCGGTACCTGCCCGCCTTCGACAACGCGCTCCTCGGCTACGACGACCGCACCCGGATCGTCGACGACGCCCACCGGGGCCTGTCGGTCGCGGGCATGCGGGTCGTCCTGGCCGACGGCCGGGTGGCCGCGACCTGGACCGTCGAGTCCGGCGCGGTGACCGTCACCCCGTTGCGCGCCTTCTCCCGCGCCGAGCGGGCGGAGGTGGCCGAGCAGGGGCAGGCGCTGGCGTCGTTCCTGTCCGACGGTGAGAGCGACGAGGTGCGGATCTCCGCCTGATCTGGCGGGGTGCGGCCGGGACGGTAGGAGGCGGCCGGTGAGGGCAGATGTCGTCCCTCACGTTCAGGAGCCGCCATGACCGACGACCATCCCGCGCCCGACCCACCCCACCCCACCCGAAGCCCAGCCCACGCCCCCACCACAGGCCACACCCCCGCCTCAGGTCATGTTCCGGCTCATGGCCAGGACGCCGGCTCGGGCCATGTCCCTGCTTCGGGGCACGCCTCCGGGCAGGTGGCGGCCGGTGACCGTGATTCTTCCGGTTCTCATGGGCGGGATGAGTCCGTCGGGGGGACGCCGTTCGGGAAGCCGGGGCGGCCGTTCGGGAGCAGCCCGTTCACGTTCGGCTTCACCGCCGCGCTCGGCGTGCTGACCGCCTGGCTGCTGGTCCAGGCCCTGACCGCGGCCGCCTCGATGATCATCCTGATCGTCGTCTCGCTGTTCCTGGCCGTCGGTCTGGACCCCGCCGTGCGGAGGCTGCAAGATCGCGGCCTGCCGCGCTGGGCCGCGATCTCGGTGGTGTTCGCCGGCGTCATCGCCTTCTTCGCCGGGTTCGGCCTCGCGGTCGTACCGGCGCTGTCGCAGCAGGCGGGCCAGTTCATCGACCAGGTCCCCGCCTACGTCGAGCAACTGCAGAACAACCCCCAGATCCGCGACCTGGACCAGCGCTACGGCCTGCTGGAGCGCCTGCAGACCTACCTGACCAGCGGAGATCTCGGCAGGCAGGTGTTCGGCGGGCTGCTGGGCGTGGCCGGGGTGCTGGTCAGCGCGGTGTTCTCGGCGCTGACGGTGCTCATCCTCACGCTATACTTCCTGGCCTCGTTACGCTCGGTCACCCGCACCGGCTACCAGCTCGTCCCCAGGAGCCGCCGCGCCCGCGTGCAGCTGCTCGGCGACGAGATACTCAACCGGGTCGGCGGCTACGTGGCCGGCAATCTGATCATCTCGTTCATCGCCGGGGTGAGCAGCTTCTTCTTCCTGTCGATCGCGGGCGTGCCGTACGCGCTGCCGCTCGCGCTCATCGTCGCCATCACCGACCTGATCCCGCTGATCGGGGCCGGTATCGGCGCTTCGGTGGCCACGTTGGTGGCGTTGTTCGTCTCGCTGCCGGTGGCGATCGCCACGCTGGTGTTCTTCATCGTCTACCAGCAGATCGAGAACTACCTGATCGCGCCGAGGGTGATGAAATCGTCGGTCGACGTGCCCGCCGCCACCACGATCGTGGCCGCGCTCATCGGCGGCGCCCTGCTCGGCGTCGTGGGCGCGCTCCTGGCCATCCCGGTCGCCGCGGCCGTCCAGCTGATCGTCGGCGAGGTCGTCCTCCCACGACAGGAACACCACTGAGCACCCGGTGTCGGTCACCCTCTCGCCAGGCGAGCGTGAACGGGGTGAGGTTGTGTCGTGCCCGAGCCCGGGGCGGCCGTCCCGGGCTCGGGCGCGTCAGCGGCCCAGCCGCGACAGCGCGGGTGGCATGTGCTTGAGCCGGATCCGGTTGGAGCGCCGGACCGGTTCGAGCACGATCATCGCCGCGTCCGGCGGCACGTGCCGCAGGTCGTGGGTGATCAGGATGGTCGTGCGGCCCTCCATCAGCCGCCGCATCGGCTCCAGCACGCGTGCCGCCGTCGCCGCGTCCAGGCCGGTCATCGGCTCGTCCAGGACGAGCACCGGCGCGTTGCGCAGCAGGGCGCGCGCGATCGCGATGCGCTGGAGCTGCCCGCCGGACAGCAGCCGCCCGCGCTGCCCGAGCGGAGTGTCGTACTTGTCCGGCAGCCGGTTGATGAAGTCGTGCGCGTCGGCCAGCTTGGCGGCGGCCACGACCTCCTCGAAACTCGCCCCCGGCTTGCCGTAGGCGATGTTGTCGCGGGCTGTACCGGAGAAGAGCAGGTTCTCCTGCTGCAGGATCGTGATGTGGTCGCGCAGCGAGGCGCTGGTGATGTCACGGATGTCCGTGCCGTCCAGCAGGATCCGGCCGGTGGTGGGCTCGTAGAAGCGCAGCAGCAGCTTGGCCAGCGTCGACTTGCCCGCGCCGCTGGGGCCGGTGCAGACGATGGTCTGGCCGGGCTCGACGGTGAAGGTCAGTCCGGCCAGCGTCGGCCTGGTCCGGTTCGGGTAGGTGAAGCCCACCTGCTCGAATGTGATCCGGCCGGGCACGGGACCGGCCAGCGGCCGGGCGGCCGGGCTGTCGGTGACGCCGGGACGGGCCTTGAGCACTTCCATCACGCGGTCGGAGCCGGCCGCGGCCTCGGAGACGTTGAGCGCCAGTTCGCCCAGGTTCTGCACGGCGGGGTAGAGGAAGGCGAGGTACGCCGCGAACGCCAGCAGTCCACCGATCGTCAGGCGGCCGGCGGTGATCTCCCACGCGCCGAAGCCCAGGATGACGATCATGCAGATGGTCTCGAGCACCTGTACGGCGGGGCCGTACAGGCCGGACAGCCAGGCCTGTGACATGTTGGCCCGCAGCCAGGTCTCGCCCTGGCGGTGCAGGTGGCCCGCCTCGGCCTCCTGGCGGTTGTGGGCCTGCACCAGTGTCTGGTTGGACAGGCTCTCCTCGATGACGCTGTTCATCATGCCGTTGCTCTGCCGCTCGCGGGCCGCCGCGCCCCTGAACTTGGCCGCGAACAGCTTGGAGATGATGATGAACCCGGGAATGAGCGCGAAGGTGATCAGCGCCAGGTCCCAGCGGACGATGAACGCCGCGGTCGAGAACACGATCACGCTGATGACCGTCGTGAACGCCTTGACCAGACCGGACCCGACCAGCGTCTCGATGGCCTCGATGTCGTCGGTGAGCCGGGCCATCAGGTCGCCCAGGCGCCGGTTGTTGAAGAAGTCCGGGGTGAGCGTCTGGACGTGCGCGAACACGCGGTCACGCAGCTTCAGCAGGAAGCGCTCGGCGGCCAGCGCCGTGATGTAGGCGCCGCCGAAGGCGGCCAGGCCGGCGACCACCGCCAGGCCGAGCCAGCTGAGCGCCGGGGTCCAGAACGCCCCCAGATCCTGCCGGGCGAGCACCTCGTCGGTGATGACGGCGAACAGTCCGATGGCCGCGACCTCGCACAGCGCCGCCACGATGGCGAGCACGCCGCCGATGACGAACAGCCTGCGGACGCCGCGGGTGTCGGGCCAGAACTCGGCGAAGGTCTTGCGGATCATGACCGCGGGCGCGAGCTCCGGCCCGTGCGATCCCGATCGCGTCCCGGGCCGGGCGGAAAGGGAGAGCCGGCGGGAAACCCGCCGGCTCTTCCCAGTGGTGGTTACCACCACCACCTCCGCCGACCGCAACCGCAGCGGCGGCGACGACGGCAGCGTCTGCGACCGCCCCACCATCCGCCGCCGCCCCATCCCCAGTCATCCCAGTGACGCGTAGGGAAACCGACAGGAGTCATGATCCCCCTCCTTTGTGCGTGCACTCGCATGCGAGTGCTGCCTGTGCTGACAAATAGGACGCTAACACCCGAATCCCGGCATATCGGCCTTTAGGGGAGTATTTGGGCAGGGTTTGACGCGACGCCCGAGAGGCCGCGCTCGATAATCGGCCGCTCAATCCCGGAAAAACGTCAATCGTGCCTGTTCAGCGGGGTGTCGGAGGCCCGTGCCCGCCGGGCGGGAAGCCGCCGGGGTTGCCGCTTCAAGCTGTTTCGCGGCAGCCACGTTAAAGCGCAAATAAATAGAGGGGCCGATCTCTCACGAAAACGGCAACCTTTCCTATGTGAGCTTTCGCCGAAGTGCCGCTCACCTGGTAGTTTTTCGGTGTCGAGCCTTTCGTTTAGTCGGCAGGTCTGCTGGGCAGTGACGCGGTCCGCCGGGGTCGTCATGGGCGCGCCGGGACCTCGTGATCTTTCCTCCCTTTACTGTTGGCGGGTGCGCGCGGCCTTCAGTCCCGCGCTCGCCTCCGTCTGACCCCAGCGGTCGCCGCTCTGCCTGCTCAGCGTCAGGGCTCTGGTGAAGTGCCTGCGGGCCATCCCGGCATCGCCCACCTCGAGCCAGGTGGCTCCCAGAGCGGTGCGTACCGTGCTCTCGCTCAGCCGGTCGCCCAGCAGCCTGCTCAGCTCCAGCGCCCGCACCAGGTGGCGGCAGGCCAGCCCCGCCTCGCCCGCCTCCAGGTGCGCCAGCGCCACCCCGGTGCGCGCCTGGATCTCCCCCCACGGATCGGCCGTGCTCCTGCTCAGGGACAAGGCCTCCAGCAGGTACGGCATCGCCCGCTCGGGCCGGCCCAGCCTGCGCAGGCTGTCGCCCAGCCCGCTGAGCCCGCGGTTGCCCCCGACCGGGTCGTCCACCTCCCGGTAGAGCATGACGGCCAGCAGGAAGTGGTCGGCCGCCACCGCGTACTCGCCCGCGCGGTGGTGGATGTAGCCGAGGTGGGTCAGTGTCTTGGCCTGCCCGACCGGGTCGCCGTTCCAGCAGTCCAGCACCAGGGCCTGGTGGTGCAGCGAGATGGCGCCCTCCCGGTCGTCCGACAGCCAGTAGGCGACGCCGAGGTTCTTGAGCGTCTCGGCCTCGCCCTCACGGTCACCGAGCTGCTGCACGGCGCTCAGGGCCAGCCGGTGCGTGTGGATCCAGTCGCGCGGGTCGCCGCGCAGCAGGAAGAAGTGCCACAGCGAGCGGGCCAGCTGCCAGGTGTGCACGAGAAGGCCCGCCGCCGCGGCGCTCTCGATGGCGGCGATCAGGTTGGGCAGCTCACGCTCGATCCAGCAGATCGCCTCCTGGCGGTCGGCCAGGTGAAGGGCGGGGACGGCGGCCGGGCCCGAACGCGCGTTGGGCCGCCTGCTGGGCTCGATCAGCCCGGCGGCGTGGTCCGCGACGCGCAGGTAGTGCTCGACGATCCGGCCCAGCGCGGCCTGCCGCTGCTCCCGCGGCTCCTGCTCGGCCAGCACCGCCCGCGCGTAGTCGCGCACCAGGTCGTGGAAGCGGTAGCGGTCGGCCGACGGGCGCTGCAGCAGGTGCGCCTGGATGAGCTGCTCCAGCAGGGGCTCGGCGGCCTCGACCGGCTGGCCGGTCAGCGCGGCCGCGCCCGCGAGGTCCACGTCCACGCCGGGGATCTGGCCGAGCAGGCGGAACATCCTCCGGGCCGGTCCGCCGAGCTTGCCGTAGGAGGTGGCGAAGGCGGCGATGACGCTGCGGCTGCCCGCCTGTAACTCGGCCAGGCGCCGGTGCTCCTGGCGCAGCTTCTCGTTGAGGTGGCCGGGGGTCCAGGTCAGGCGGTGGCGTAACCGGGCGGTGACGATCCTGATGGCGAGGGGGAGGTAGCCGCACAGCCGTACCGTCTCCTCGGCGTCACCCAGGTCGGCGGGCGGGCCGGCGTCGGCGATCTTCATGAACATGGCCAGGGCGTCCTCGGCGCTGAGCTCGCCCAGCGTGATCGTGCCCGTGCCGTCCAGGTCCACCAGCCGGGCCCGGCTGGTGATCATCATCAGGGACGGCGTGGCCCCGGGTAACAACGGCATCACCTGCTCGGCGTCGACGGCGTTGTCCAGGACGATCAGCATGCGCCGCCTGGCCAGCGCCGAGCGCCACAGTGAGGCCCGCCGGCCGGCCTCGGCGGGAATGCCGTCCTCCGGCACCCCGGCGGCGCTCAGCAGCGCCTTCAGCGCGTCGGAGGCCGCCATCGGCGCGACGCCGGAGGTGTGCCCGAGCAGGTCGAGGAAGATCCGGCCGTCCGGATAGCCCTCCTTGAGCTGGTGCGCCGCGTGCAGGACGAGCGTCGTCTTGCCCACGCCCGCCATCCCGTCGACGGTCCAGACGCCGCTGGGCGTGCCGCCGGCCTTGAGCAGCGTGCCCAGCTCCTCCGCCCTGCCGGTGAAGTCGGCGATGTCGCGCGGCAGGTCGTCGTGCGGCAGTTCCTCGGGCGCGGGCTCGGGCTTGTGCTGTGGTACCTCCCGCGCCAGCCGCCACACCCCGCGCAGGATCTCCACCTCCTGCCGGTCGGCCCCCAGAGCGGTGGCCAGCCGCTCGACCAGCGCGGCGTCCTGCGGAAGCTGCTTGCCGGTGCAGAACCGGTGCACCGTCGAATGGCTCAGCTCCAGCCGTCGGCCCAGCGCCTGATAGCTGCGGCCGGAACGCTTTTTCCACGACTGCAGCATGAGCGCGAATTGTTGCCGTGCCTCAGATTCCGGCATCCGTCCCCCCGGTCATGACGGCCTCCGTCATTTCCCACCCTGCCATCCTGCGGATGACCGCGTGGCGGGATGAACCATGGCGAATGCCCAGCTCATCCCGCCCGGATTTCTCATCGCATCTCATTTCCCTGGTGAGACGGGCAAGACCGACGCAATGTCGGACCCGTGAGCGTCATAACGACTTCGTGGGAATCGCTCGGCGCGCCGGCGGTGCTGGCGGTGCGGATCGTCCTGGCCCTGCTGTTCGGCGTCGCGGGGGTGGGCAAGGTGATCAGGCCGGGCTCGGCCGCCCGCGCGGCGGTGCAGTTCCGGGTGATGCGCAAGGAGAGCGCCGTCTTCGCCGTCGGGCTCGGCGCGGTGGAACTGCTCACTGCGGTGGCGCTGCTGGGGCCGCCGCCGCCGCTGACCACCGTGGGGTGCGCGATGGCCGGCGTGCTGTCGCTGTGCTTCATCGCGATCTCGGTGCCGGCGCTGGCGCGCGGGGACCGCTTCGCCTGCGGGTGCCTGTTCGGGCAGGCGCACCTGTCCTGGGTGACGCCGGTGCGCGCGGCGGCCATGGCGGCCGGCGCGCTGGCCGCGCTGGTGGTGTACCTGACCGGGGCGCCCGCCGTACACGCGGGGGCGGTGGCGGACGCGCTCGGTCTGACGGTCCTGGTGATCGGCCTGCCCGCGGCCTTCGGGACCTACCTGACCGTCCAGTCGGCGCACAGGGAGAGGAGGCGGGCATGACCACGGTCCTGGTCTACGGGGCGCTGGTGTGGCTGCTGGTGCTGACGTTGCTGCTGGCCCGCATGCTCCGGTTGATGACCGGGATCGAGGCGCTGTCGCCCCACGGTCCCGCCCAGGTTCAGGATCCGGAGCCGGGACTCGACCGGATCGAAAGCCGAGCAGGAAAGGAGGTGAGCTGAATGCGTGTCTACGAACGTCCGGAAATCACGCTGGAAGGCGGATTCTCGGCCCTGACGAACGCCGGCTGTGGCTGTGTCTGGGAATGGCTTACCGACCGTCTCGACTGGTAGCGGAAACCTGGAGGTGAATGACATGCGCGTCTACGAACGCCCGGAGATCACGTTCGCCGGCGACTTCCACACCCTGACCAACGGGGGCTGCGGCGGCCCGCACTGGGAGTGGATCTACCCGAACTACTGCCGTTAACCGCCCATGAGGTACGGCAGGCGGCCACCGCACCGCCTGCCGTACCGCGACGGAGGGGGAGAGCGACCTTGTCCGCGACAGAAGACCCATGGTTCACCGTCCTGCCCGACCGGGAGGAGAGCACGGACGTGGCCCGGCGGATCCACGACACCTGCGGCGGCGCGCACGAGGTGAGTCACCCCTCCGGACGGCCGTGGCTCATCGGCCGCTGGCCGCCCGGCACGCTGACGGTCGGCAGGAGACCGGGCGCGGCGACGGCGGCCTTCGGCGAGCACGCCATGAGCGAGGCACAGCTGGCCGGAGGCGGGCTCGACCTGTCGGCTTCCGCTCTCGGCAGCGCGTATCTGCTGGTCTCGGAGGGCGGCCGGGTCCGGGTGCGGGGGACGGCCTCCGGGCTGCGCAGGGTGTACACCTGCCGGGTGAACGGGACGCCCGTCGCGGGGAACCGGGCGCTCGTGCTGGCCGGACTGGCCGGGGCCGCGCCGAACCCGGCCAGGCTCGCCACCCGGCTGCTGTTCGCCCACCCGCCGTGGCCGCTGAACTGGCTGCCGGTGTGGGACGGCGTCGACGCCGTGCCGCCCGGCCACGACGTCGTCCTCGACCAGCGCGGCGGCGTCACGCAGGCCCGCTGGTGGAGCTTCCCCGAGCCGCTGGAGCGCGAGGAGGCGGTCGCGGCGCTCAGGACCGCGCTGAGCGAGGCGGTCGCCCTGCGCGCGGGCCCCGGCCGCACGGTCGTCGCGCACCTGAGCGGCATGGACTCCTCGTCGGTCTGCTCCCTGGCCGCCCGCACCGGCGCCGACGTCGTGGCGCTGACCGCCGCCCAGCCCGACCCCATGGACGAGGACGTGCTGTGGGCTCAGCGCACCGCCGCCGCGCTGGCAGCCGAGGGACACCCGGTGCGGCACGAGATCATCTCCGCAGAGGAATGCCCGCTCGTCTACCACGACATGCTCGGCGCGCACGAACGCTTCGACGCGCCGTTCCTGCTGCTGCACCACCGCAGCCGGCTCATGCACATCCTGCGGCGCGGCCAGGCGTACGCGCCCGCCGCCCACCTGGTCGGGCTGGGCGGGGACGAGGCCGCCACGATGCTGCCCACCTGGCTGCCCACGCTGATCAGGCAGGCGCCGCTCACCGGGATGCGCCACCTGCTGACGGCCTCGGCCAAGAACCGCTGGCCGCTGCGGCGGACGCTGCGGCACCTGGTCACCGGCAGGGCGTACGACGGGTGGATGCGGGCCGCCGCCGGCCGCCTCGGGCGCGACGGGCACGGTGTGGACGGGCCCGCGCTGGGGTGGGATCTGCCGCCGACGATGCCCGCGTGGGCGACGCCGTACGCGGTGGAGCTGGCCGCCGGTGAGCTGCGCGAGGCGGCCGAGCGCCACCCGCCGCTGGCCGGGGGGCGCGGCGCGCACCACAACCTCGCCGCGATCCACGGCGGCTGCCAGATGGTCGGCGACTTCCAGCAGATCGCCGCCGCCCGGGGCATCACCATGTCCGCGCCGTTCTTCGACGACCGGGTCGTCGAGGCGGCGCTGGCCGCCCGGCCCGGAGACCGCTACGACCCGGCCAGGTACAAGCCGGTGCTGGCCGACGCCATGCGCGGCATCGTGCCCGAGGTGACGCTGGGCCGTACCACGAAGTCGGAGACCTCCGCCAGCGCGGTCATGGGCAGCAGGAAGCACCGCGACCAGATCATGGCCCTCGCCGAGGACAGCCTCCTGGGCGAGCTCGGCCTTATCGACCAGGACCTCTTCCGCGCCACCTGCAGAGGGCCGATCGACGTGCTGACCCAGCACCGCCGCATCGAGCCCACGCTGGCGTGCGAGATGTGGCTGCGCACCGTGAAGGAGGACGAGCGTGTACGCGCTGGCGCCTGACATCTCCGCCGTCGACACCGACTACGGCATAGCCCTGCTCCACCAGGTACGCGGCGAGTACTGGAGCCTCAACCCCACCGGGGCGATCGTGCTGCGCTCCGCGCTGGAGTCCGGCGACCCCGGGCACGCCGTCGACCGGCTCGTGGCCGCCTTCGACGTGGACGGCGGCGAAGCAGCCCAGGACGTCGCCCACCTCATGGACAGCCTCGTGACCATGGGCATCCTCGTGCGGAGGCCGGCATGAGCGTCGACCCCACGATGGCCCTGGCGCCGCGGGCGTACCCGCCGCTGGAGCGCTGGCGCGCCCGCCTGGCCGTGCTGGCGGCGAAGGCGCTGGCCAGGCGCTCGCCGAGCACCATCGTCAAGGTGCTGAGCCGGATCAGCACCGGCACCCGCCCGGCCACCTACGCCGAGGCCAGCCGGGCCCGCGAGGTGGTCACCCGCACCAGCAGGGCGTGCGCGAGCCCGAAGGGCTGCCTGCCCCGCTCGATCGCGACCGCGCTGCTGTGCAGGTCGCGGGGGAGCTGGCCGACCTGGTGCGCGGGCGTGCGGGTGCTGCCGCCGTTCGGCGCGCACGCCTGGGTCCTGGCCGAGGGCCGGCCCGTCGACGAGCCCGCGCCGCCGGGCTACCACCGCGTCCTGCTGCAGGTGCCACGGGAGGCCACCCCATGAGCGAACTGCCCGAGATCCCGATGCCACGCGGCTGCCCCTACCGCCCGCCGCCGGGCTACGACCGCCTGCGCGAGCACGGTCCGCTGGCCCGCGCCGTCCTGCGCGACGGCACCCCCGTATGGGTGGTGACCGGATACGCGCAGGCGCGTGCGCTGCTGGCCGACCCGCGGATGTCGTCGGACGCCCTGCACCCGGGCCACCCGCACCTGGCGCGGGAGAAGGGCGCGCCGCCGACGGACCCGGAGCGCAAGAAACCGGCGCTGAGCTTCGTGGAGATGGACGACCCGCTGCACGCCGAGCACCGGCGGATGGTCATCCCGCACTTCAGCCTGCGCCGTGTGCGCGAGCTGCGCCCGCACCTGCGCTCGCTGGCCGACGGGCTGATCACGGCGATGATCGACGCGGGACCGCCCGCCGACATGGTGAGCGCCCTGGCCGCGCCGCTGCCCGCGCTGACGCTCTGCGCGGTGCTCGGCGTGCCGCCCGAGGACCGGGCCCTCTTCACCGAGCACCTGCGCTGGCCCACGCTCCTCGACCCGGCCACCGGCCCGCCGTTCCGGGTGGTCTACGACCTGCTCGCCCGGCTCCTGCGCGACAAGGCGGCCCGGCCGGGCGACGACGTGCTCTCCGCCCTGGCCCGCCGGGTCGCGGACGGCGAGCTGAGCGAACGGCAGGCCCGGGAGATGGCCGCCATGCTGGTCGTCGCCGGGCACGAGACCACCGCCAACTCGCTCGCGCTGAGCGTGCTCATGCTGCTGACCAGGCCGGGCGGGCTGAAGGCGCTCACCGCGGCCACGATGCCCCAGGCCGTCGACGAACTCCTGCGCCACGCCAGCGTCGCCGACCCGCTGCCGAGGGTCGCCACCGCCGACATCCCGCTCGGCGACGAGCTGATCAGGGAGGGCGACGGCGTCGTCGTGCTGCTGGCCGCCGCCAACCACGACGCCGCGGCCTTCCCCGCCCCCGGCGACCTCGACCTGGGCCGCCACGCCGCCCGCCACCTGACCTTCGGCCACGGCCCGCACCAGTGCCTGGGCAACAACCTGGCCAGAGCCGAGCTGGAGACCGCGCTCAGCGCGCTGCTCACCCGCCTGCCCACGCTGCGGCTGGCCGAGCCCGCCGAAAGCCTGCCGGTCAAACCCGCGCTGTCCCTGCAGGGCGTCACCCGCCTGCCCGTCACCTGGGGGCCGTGATGGCCGCCTGGCGGACCCTCCTGTCCCAGGTACGCCCGCACCGGGGCCGGATCATCGCCGGAGGCCTGCTCGGCCTGGCCGGCGGCGCGGCGGGCCTGATCCAGCCGGTCGCCGCCAAGATGGTCACCGAAGACCTCCTGGCCGGAACCCCGGTGCTCAGCACGCTCGCCATGCTCACCTCGCTGCTCGTCGTCGGCGCCGTGCTGTCGGCCTGCGGCCGCTACGTGCTGGAGGTCGCCGGCGAGAACGTCGTGCGCGCCGCCCGCGACCGGCTCACCGAGCGCGTCTTCCGCCTGCGCCTGGCCGACTTCGACCGGCTCGAACCCGGCGACCTCATGTCCAGGCTCACCGCCGACATCACCCTGCTGCGCTCGGCCACCACCAACGCCGTCGTCACCGGAGCCACCGGCCTGGTGCTCGGCGTCGGCGCGCTCGCGCTCATGGCCACCACCGACCTGGTGCTGCTCGGCGCCACCGCCGCGGTCCTGGCGCTCACGCTGGCCGGGATGGCGCTGGTCATGCCGCGCGTCTCGGCCGCCACCCAGCGCACCCAGGCCGCCGTCGGGCTGCTCGGCGCGATCGTGGAGCGCGTGCTCGGCGCCTACCGGACCGTCAAGGCCAGCGGCGGCGAGCGCCGCGAGAGCGCGCGGGCCGCGCAGGCATCGGGTACGGCATGGCGGCACGCGATCACCGCCGCCCGCTGGCAGTCGGCGACCGGCGTGGCCGGAACCCTGTCGACCCAGGTCACCTTCCTCGTCGTGCTCGGCCTGGGCGGCCTGCGGGTGAGCCAGGGCACGCTGACCCTGCCCTCGATGATCATGTTCCTGTTCTGCCTCATGTATCTGTCGGGCCCGATCGGGCAGATCCTGTCGGCGTTCACGCAGGTGCAGGTGGGGCTGGCGGCGGTCCGCCGCATGCAGGAGGTCGACCGGCTGCCCGCCGAGCCCCTGGAGGCTCCCGGTGACCCGGGCGGCGACGGTGCCTCGGTCCGGTTCCGCGGGGTGCGCTTCGGCTATGGCGGCGCGGTCGTACTGGAGAACGTGGACATCAGCGTCGCGCCCAGGACCATGACCGCCGTCGTGGGCCCGTCGGGAGCGGGCAAGAGCACGCTGTTCGGCCTGCTGGAGCGCTTCTACGACGTCGAGGACGGCGCCGTCGAGGTGGCCGGGCGCGACGTGCGGGACTGGCCGCTGGCCGAGCTGCGGGCCGCCATCGGCTACGTCGAGCAGGACGCGCCCATCCTCGCCGGGACGCTGCGCGACAACCTGCGCTACGCCGCGCCCGACGCCACCGACGAGCAGATCCACGAGGTGCTGGCGCGGGCCCGGCTCACGCCCCTGCTCGACCAGCTGCCCCAGGGCCTCGACACGCCGGTCGGCCACCGCGGCACCACGCTGTCCGGCGGGCAGCGCCAGCGGATCGCGGTCGCCCGCGCCCTGCTGCGCCGTCCCCGGCTGCTGCTGCTCGACGAGATCACCTCCCAGCTCGACGCCGCCTCCGAGCAGGCCCTGCGGCAGGCGGTCGAGGAGATCGCCGCCACCACCACCGTCATCGTGATCGCCCACCGGCTGTCCACCGTGGTCAACGCCGACACCATCATCGTCCTGGAGGAGGGCAGAGTGCGCGCCGCCGGAACCCACCGGGAACTGCTCATGGCCGACGACCTCTACCGCGACCTCGCGGCCGGTCAGCTGCTGCCCACGGCGATCTCATGAACGAACGCATCTACGTGGCCGGCCCCGACACCTCGTCCGTGGCCGTGCTCGACGCCGTCACCCTCGAACACCTGGCGAGCGTCGGGGCGGGGGCGCGGCCGTACGCGCCGGCGCTGGCGGGCGAGCGCCTGTACGTCACCGACTTCGGAGGGCGCAGCGTCACCGTCATCAGCACCGCCACCCTGGCCGTCGTGGGCCGCATCCCCGTCGGCGACCACCCCGGCGGCATCGTCATCGACCCCGCGGGCCGCCACGCCTACGTCACCAACTACCAGAGCAGCGACGTGTCCGTGATCGACCTGCGGCGCGACACCGTGACCGGCACCATCGCCGTCGGCCGCAACGCCGCCGCCCCGGCGCTGGCGGGCGAGCGCCTGTACGTGACCAACTTCGAGAGCCACGACCTGTCCGTGATCGACACGGCTGCGGGCGAGGTGATCGCCACCGTCCCCGTCGGCCCCCACCCCAACGGCGTCGCCGTGACCCGCGACGGCGCCCACGTCTACGTCACCACCACCGGCGCCAACCTGCCCGGCCAGGACAACGACGTGCTGGTCCTGGACGCGGCCACGCTGGAGGAGGTCGCCACCGTCCGCGTCGAGTCCGGCCCCTACGGCATCGCCGCCTCGCCCGGCCACGACCGCGTCTACGTCACCCACTACTACAGCAGGAGCGTCATCGGCATCGACACCGTGACCAGGCGGATCGTCTCCCGTACCGAGGTCGGCGAAAGCCCCGAGGCGCTCACCCTGTCCCCGAAGGGAACCCGCCTGTACGTCTGCAGCACCCGCGCCCACCTGGTCTCCGCCATCGACACCGCCACCGGCCAGATCGTCGCCACCGCCCCGGTACGCCGCCCCGCCGGGGTGGCCGCCTAGCACCTCGCGACGTCGCCGGTGTTCAGGGTGCCAGAATCTGCCGGGTGATGGTGGGGTCGGTGATGGCGGTGTCGCGGGCCAGCAGGAACGCCTTGCTGAGGATGAGCGCCAGCTTGCCGTCCTCCTCGAAAGGCAGGAACAGCCCGGCGTGCGGGTCGTCGGCGGAGACCACGCACAGGTAGGCGTCGTTGGGCTCCATCAGGATGTTCGCCGACCCCAGATGGATCTTGTAGGTGCGCAGATCCCCCCTGACCACCAGGAACCGATCGGTCAGCGTGCACCGGCCGGCGATCGCCGTACGCCCGATCAGCCGCTCCAGCGCGTCCCGGCGGACCTCGGCGGTCGGCGTCAGCGGCCCGAACGAGCCGCTGCGCCAGTAGTCCCGCAGACGTTCCGGCCCATCCTCGGCCCACCGTTGTTCGGTCGTGATCGAGGCGACGGCCACGAACAGGTCGACGTCGCGCAGCGCCTCGCTGAACACCAGCGGCGGCACCTCCGTCAACAGCGCGTCCCGCCACTTCCCCTCGGCCTGCCGCTGGAAGGACACCCGGGAGGTGCCGGCATAGGCCTCGGTGTACAGGCCGTGCTCCAGGCTCGCCCGCCACCGCCCGCCCGCCAGCGTGCGCCGGGCCTCGCCGTCGCCGCCGCCGTCCCACCGACCCAGGAACTCCGCCCGCCAGCCGCGCTGCTTGAACAGCGCGTACAGCTTGCGGTAGTCGACCACGTGCCCGGCGAACCGGTGGGAGTGGGTCCCGCTCGCCTCCTCCGCGGGCGTGAGCGGATAGACCTCCCTGAAGGCCTGCTTGAACGGCTGCCGCAGCTCCTTGCCCAGCACCACGTCCCGCCATTCCCGCACCTCGTCGGCGCTCGCGCGGGCCGGATGCCACAGCCGCACCGGCACGTCGGGCACGCCCATCCCCAGCTCGGCCCGCCACACGCCCGGCGCGACCTCGAACTCCCAGATCAGCTGCCCGGCAACGGCATGCCCCTCCAGCCGGCGGTAAGGCGGCGCCGTCTCACCCGCTTGCCCTGTGTGTCCGCTTTCCTGGCTGGCGTGTACGGCCTCCTGACCTGTGTATCCGGCTTCCAGTGCCCTCACCAGGGTGGCTCGTTGGGCGGCGGCCTGCTGGGTCAGCTCGCGCAGCCGCTTGACCTCGCCGGGATGCTCCCTCTTGACCACCGCCGGGACCGCCTTGAGCTTCTTGTCCCCGTGCCACCAGGACAGCTCGACCGCGCCGTCGGTGGAGATCACCGCCGTGTGCTCGCCCACGGTCTGGCGTACGCGGCCGTCGGGCAGCCGGAACGCCACCTCCAGCCGCTCGGCCAGCGCGGGCTCGATGCGCTTGAACATGCGGTCGAGCTGCTTGGGCACCCCGGCGTGCCGGATGGCCCGGCGGGCGGCGCGCAGCGCGGAGATCGCCTCGGGCGTCGGGTGCTCCTCCACCGCGCGGGCGATCTCGAACAGCACCGCCTGCGAGGGCAGGGTCCTGGCCTGGGTGGGCGCCACCGCGACCCCGAGCAGCAGCGGCTCCAGCAGTTCGGGCAGCCACGGTTCGTCGCGGTGGAGCGCGACCCGGGCGGCCCGTCCGATGCTCCCCTTCTCCCCGTCGGCGAACGCCTGGTCCGCCTGGTAGGCGATCTCCCCGGCCTGGATCGCCGCGACGCGGTCCCGCGCCGCCTCCAGCGTCTCGCGGGCGAAGTCCGGATAGCCGGGTAGCCCGCAGAGCCACGCGGTCACGCCCTGGGGCGGCTCGTCCCGCATCACCTCGGCGAACAGCGCCCGCCGCTCCACGTCCCAGCCGAGCACCAGGTCGAACTCGGCCAGCGCGATCGGCCCCTGCTCCCGGCCGAGCCGGTCTCGCACCTCGCCGTCCATGCCCGCCAGCCCAGCCGCCACCAGCGCGGAGAACGGCGCGTACACCGGGATCGTGTCCGGCAGCAGGAACCCGGCCAGCTCGCGCGCGGGCGCGACCAGCCGCTCCGGCGCCACCCCGACCAGCCCGGTGCTCAGCTGGGAGGTCACGGGCCAGTAGGAGGAGTCGTTGGCGGACCCGGTGATGAGCGCGAACAGGCGCTGGGCGAGGGGGGAGAGCTGCATGGCGAGGGGTTCCCGTCCGCGTGGGATCTTGGCAGTGGTGCGCCATCTATAGCAGCGGCGGGCGACAGAACGCGCTCAGGGTTTGCCGATGAAACGTTCCCCGGCGGCCTCGATGCGCTCGATCTCGGTGCGGAAGAAGCGGGCCAGCTCCGCGCAGGCGGCGGGATCGACCGGTCCTCCTTCACGTTTGGGCAGGTCCGGGTAGGGGCTGCCGAGGACGAAGATGTTCTCGTCGTTGAAGTTGTTGGCCGGGGCGGTGTAGTTGAAGGACCCGGCGATGACGACGGCCTCGTCGATGACCATGAGCTTGTGGTGCAGCTTGCCGAAGGCGGCGCTGCGCTTGGGAAAGTACAGCTCGATGTGGGCGCGGTCGAGGTCGTGGGTGGCGGCCCAGGACTGGGCGCCCTGGCCGGGGTCCATGACGCCGGTGACGGTCCGCTTGGCCGCGGCCAGCGCGATCATGGCGTCGTCGATGCCCGAGGAGCCGGAGAAGGTGAAGATCGCGAAGTCGACTCGTTTGGCCGCCTTGAGCATCTGCTTCATGATCTCCAGCTCGGGCGCGTGATCGGGCGCGAACAGGATCTTGACCGGCACGCCGTTGAGATTGAACGCCATGGGCACCTTGCCGTGGGCGCCGCGGCCGAACTGTCCGGCGCGCATCTGGGCGAACTCGGTGGTGTACTCGCGGCAGACCCGGGCGTCGTTGAAGATCACGATGTGGTTGAGGTTGCGGTGGCAGTCGGTGCCGGTGAAGTTCGCCGAGCCGGACAGGATCGCGGAGCTGGGCAGGGGGCGTTCGCGGAAGTCGCGGATGATGAACTTCTGGTGGAAGATCGCCGGGTTGTAGTCGGCCTTCACGTCCACGTTGCAGCGCAGCAGCGCGGCGAGGATCTTCCGGTTGGGCTCCAGGCTCTTGGCGCCGCTCTCCTGGCCCCACTGCACACGCAGGCGGGCGGCGGCCTCGTCCTCGCCTGCCTTCGGGGCGATGTTCGGGAGCTTGGCGGAGATCAGGTAGTCCTGCTCCAGGACCATGCGGACGTCGACGCCGCGGAATCGGGCGTCGAGGATGGCCTGGGCGATGGGCTCGGAGTCGAGCTCCTGCACGGCGATGTCCAGGAAACGCTTGGCACCGCCGATGAAGTCGATGATCACCTGTTCGAGGTTGTCGGCAGCGCCCAGTTCGGTGGGCCCGACAAATGCCTCGATCTTGCCTCCGGCAAAGACGGTCATATCGTAAGTATCACACTACGGAACGTGGGCATCTCCCCTGGTGCCACCCCCAAATACCCAACCCATCCTCAATCCCTCAACCCCGCCTCCAACCCCGCCCCGGGGACCTGCCCAGACCCTCGGACCCGCCCCGGACCCCGCCTTGGACCTCGGACCCGCGCCGGGTCCCGCCTCGCCCCTGCCTCGGGCCTCGGACCTTGCCTCGCGGGCCGGTCCCGGACCCCCTCAGCCCCGGATCTCGGAGTGCCCCCTGGCTCACGCCACCGCCGGGGGGTGGGCGGACGAGACCAGGTCGGTGGCGGCTCCAAGGTGCTCAGCCAAAATGCGGTCAAGCGGCTCACCTGGCAGTTCGGGCATATGGCGTCTGGGCAGGCCGTCAACTCGGGGCGGGCATCGGGATGGCGCGGCTTGCCGTACCGGAAAGGGAAAAGCCCGGCACCGTGGGGTGCCGGGCGTTTCGGGGTGGGTCAGCTGGCCCAGTCCAGGAGGGGGCGCGTGTTGCTGGGGTGGCGGAGCTTGGACAGCGACTCCTTCTCCAGCTGGCGGATCCGCTCGCGGGTCAGGCCGAGGTGCTTGCCGATCTCGTCCAGGGTGTGCGGCTTGCCGTCCACCAGGCCGAACCGCAGCGCCATGATCTTGGACTCGCGCGGCGAGAGGTTGTCGAGCACGCCGCGCAGCTGGTCACCCAGCAGCTGGCGGTCGACGATCTCGGAGGCCTCGGGCGAGTCGACGTCCTCGATGAGGTCGCCGATCGTGGTCTCGCCGTCCTCGCCGATCGTGGCGTTGAGGGAGATGGGCTGGCGGCTGGTGCGCAGCAGTTCCTCGATCTGGTCGGGCGTCTTGTCGAGCTCGACGGCCAGTTCCTCAGGCGTGGGCTCGCGGCCGAGACGCTGGTGCATGTCGCGCTCGATCCGCGACAGCTTCGACAGCATCTCCAGCACGTGGACGGGCAGCCGGATCGTGCGGGCGGAGTCGGCGAAGCCACGCTGGATGGCCTGGCGAATCCACCACATGGCGTAGGTGGAGAACTTGAAGCCCTTGGTGTAGTCGAACTTCTCCACGGCGCGGATCAGCCCGAGGTTGCCCTCCTGGACGACGTCCAGCAGCGACATGCCGCGGTCGGTGTACTTCTTGGCCACCGACACCACCAGGCGCAGGTTGGCCTCCAGCATGTGGTCCTTGGCCTGCCGGCCGTCCTCGATGACCAGTTCCAGGTCCGCGCGCTTCGCGGCGGAGCAGTTCTGGTCGCAGTCGAGCTTGTACTCGGCGTACAGCCCGGCTTCGATGCGCCTGGCCAGCTCTACCTCCTGGGCGGCGGTCAGCAGCGTGCGGCGGCCGATCGACTTGAGGTAGGTGTGCACGGAGTCGCCCATGACGGACTGGTTGTCGTCGAGGTCGAGCGGTTCCTGCTCCAGCTCGGTGTCCTCGTCGGACATCGTCGCCTCGTCCGGCTCATCGTCGGAGGAAGCGGTCTCGGCCTTCTTGGGCTTCGGCTCGGCGCTCTTCTTGGCCGCGGCCGTCTTTCTGGCGGTGGTCTTCTTGGCGGCCGGAGCCTTCTTGGTCAGGGCGGGCTCGTTCTCCGCGGCCAGGCTCACCCCGGCCTCGGTCAGCTCGCGCAGGATGGAACGGCCCTCGGTGGGGCTGATGCCGGCCAGCGCGAACGCGTCGCGCAGTTCCGAAAGAGAAAGGTGACCCTGAGCTCGCCCTCGGTCAAGGAGCTGGTCGAGGGTCGCGGGCGGGGCCGCCACGGCGGTTCTGGGCATGAGGACACCTCCTCCATAC
Source organism: Nonomuraea endophytica (assembly GCF_014203235.1). Classification (GTDB taxonomy): domain Bacteria; phylum Actinomycetota; class Actinomycetes; order Streptosporangiales; family Streptosporangiaceae; genus Nonomuraea; species Nonomuraea endophytica. Next base: position 58,830 of record NZ_JACHIN010000025.1, read on the forward strand.
GGAGTCGAAGCGATCAGGCAGTTTGTGGTGGGGCGGTGTGGCCGCTCGACGCACCAGTATCAATAACGTCATTCGCCGCCATTTGTTCCCGGACCCGGCAAAAAAGGGCGGACCGCGGCGAATGCGATCCACCCCACACCCTGCGGGAATTCACTCCGCGAGTTCGAACTCTCCGGGCTTCAGCTCGACCTCGGGCATCGGCATCGGTTCCGCGCCCTCCATGCGCTCCTCGGTCCAGTGTTCCAGGACCTTGGAGGGGTCGGGGTTGATGTCGTGGGAGACCACGATGCCGTCGGTCGGGGTGGGCGTGGGCGTGGTCTTCTCGACCTCCGCCCGGGTCTCTCCCCGGGCCTGGTCGACCCGGCCCGCCGAGGCGGCTGCCGCGACTGTGGCGCCACCGACGAGGATCACGCCGACGGCCGCCGCGGACGCCCACATCTTGCGGGTCTGGTTCATGAAGCGCTCCCTCTTTCTCTCGCCACCTATGACGCAGCCCGGCCGCGTCAGGTTCCGGCCCGCAACAGGGCGAGATCGGTTTTACCGTTCGGCAGTAGTGGCAACCGGGGGAGAAGCCGCAGCTCGCGCGGGGCGGCGTAGGCGGGCAGCCGGTCTTTGGCGTAGGCGCGGAGCTGGTCCAGGGTGGGCGGGCGAGCGGGGTCGGCGGGCACCACGACCGCGACCACGCGCTCGCCCCACTCCGGGTCGGGACCGCCGACGACCGCCACGTCCGCGATCTCGGGATGTTCGCCGAGCACGGCGGCCACGACCCCGGCCACGACCTTCTCGCCGCCGGTGTTGATGACGTCGTCGGCCCGGCCGAGCACGCGCAGCCGCCCGCCGTTCAGCTCGCCGAGGTCGGAGGTGACGAACCAGCCGTCCTCGAACGGCGCCGCGCCGAAGCGGTAGCCGGAGAACAGGACGGGACCGGCGATCCGCACCCGGCCGTCCGGCCCGATTTTGAGATCTACATTGTAAAGGGGTCGGCCGTCGTACACGCAGCCGCCGCTGGTCTCGCTCATCCCGTACGTCGTGACGATCCGGGCACCGAGCGCCCGAGCCTCCTGCAGCAGGCCAGGCCGGGGCGCCGCGCCGCCGAGCAGGATCGAGCGGAACACCGACAGGTCAGCGCCCCGCTCCACCAGCCGGTGCAGCTGGGTCGGCACCAGCGACACGTGCTCGGCCCCCGCGCTCAGCACCATCTCGGGGGAGAAGCCGTCGTGGATGACCGGCTCGCTGTCGGTCAGCACCGACCTGACCAGCACCTGCAGTCCGGACACGTGCGAGGGAGGCAGGCAGCACAGCCAGCGCTCGCCCTTGGCGGCCTTCAGGTGGCGCAGCGACGCCTCGGCGGAGGAGCGCAGCGCCCGCCCGGTGAGCATGACGCCCTTCGGCACGCCGGTGCTGCCGCTGGTCGCGATCACCACCGCGACGTCGTCGGGCACGCCTTCTCCGCCGGCCTGCCGCACACCGTCGAGATGGGTGGGGCGCAGGGCCGTGAGGGTGGCGTCGCCGTCGCCGGGCGGCAGGGGGAGCACGGCGGGACCGTCGCCGGTCAGAGCATCGCGAATGGCCGCGAACAGCCGCGGACCGGGCGGCAGTGTGAGGGCGTGCAACGGTTTGCTCACCATGCTCGTAAGGTTAGTGGCGACAGTTCGGATATGAGTGCGGGGAGGGTCGTGGAGCGTTCTCCCGTCGTCTTCCGGATCCCCATGCGCGAGCGTTTTCGCGGGCAGACCGTCAGGGAAGGCGTGCTCATCCACGGGCCCGCCGGCTGGGGGGAGTTCTCGCCGTTCCCCGAGTACGGTCCGCGCGAGTGCTCGCGCTGGCTGGCCTGCGCCCGCGAGGCCGCCGACGAGGGCTGGCCCGTGCCCGTGCGCGCCGCCGTCCCGGTCAACTCGACGATCCCCGCCGTGCCCCCGGACAAGGCCTTCCAGCTCGTACGGCAGGCCGGCTGCGCCACCGCCAAGGTGAAGGTCGCCGAGCGCGGCCAGAGCTTCGCCGAGGACCTGGCCAGGGTGGAGGCGGTACGCGACGCGCTCGGCCCTTCGGGAAAGCTGCGCGTGGACGCCAACGGCGCGTGGAGCGTGGATGAGGCGCTGAGCCACCTGAAGGCCCTGGACCGCTTCGACCTGGAGTACGCCGAGCAGCCCTGCGCCACCCTCGGCGAACTGGCCCAGGTGCGCCGCCGCTGTGACGTGCCGATCGCGGCGGACGAGTCGATCCGCAAGGCGGAGGATCCGCTCCGGGTGCGCGCCGCGGAGGCGGCCGACATCGCGGTGGTGAAGGTGCAGCCGCTGGGCGGCGTGCGCAACGCGCTGCGTGTGGTGGAGGCGTGCGGGCTGCCCGCGGTCGTGTCCAGCGCGGTCGAGAGCTCGGTGGGCCTGGCGGCGGGTCTGGCGCTGGCCGCCGCCCTGCCCGAGCTGCCGTATGCGTGCGGTCTGGGCACCATGACCCTCCTTTCGGGTGATGTCGTGAAAGACTCCCTCATGCCGGTAGACGGACAGATCGCGGTCCGCCGCCCGAACGTGGATTTTTCGTATTTGTCGGAATTTGAGATCGAATCCCCCTCGTGGCTTCGCCGGATGCAGGAGGCTGCCTCGTGAACCCCGCCACCGCGCTGGCCTCCGTGCTGGTCGACGAGCTGGTGCGCTGCGGCCTCACCGACGTCGTGCTCGCGCCCGGCTCCCGCTCCGCCCCCCTCGCGCTGGCCCTGCACGCCGAGTCCCGGGTCCGCCTGCACGTGCGCATCGACGAGCGCTCGGCCTCCTTCCTCGCGCTGGGCCTGGCCAAGCGCTCGGAACGGCCCGTCGCCCTGCTCTGCTCGTCCGGCACCGCCGCCGCCAACTTCCACCCCGCCGTCATCGAGGCGGGCGAGTCGGGCGTACCCCTGCTGGTCCTGACCGCCGACCGGCCGCCCGAACTGCGCGGCACCGGCGCCAACCAGACCATCGACCAGATCAAGCTGTACGGCTCCGCCGTCCGCTGGTTCGCCGAGGTGGGGGTGCCGGAGGAGCGCCCCGGCCAGGTGGCTTATTGGCGCTCGCTGGCCTGCCGCGCCTACCAGCGCACCCTCGGCCCGGCCGATCCGGGACCGGTCCATCTCAACCTCTCCTTCCGCGAGCCGCTCATCCCCGACGGCGACACGAGCTGGTGTGAGTCGCTCGACGGCGACGTCAACGGCCCGTGGGTGCGCGCCCGCGTCGCCCCGCCCCCCGTGGCCCTGCACATCCCGCCCACCCGTCGCGGCGTCCTGGTCGTCGGCGACGGCGCGGCCAACGTGCGCCGCTACATCGCCGCCGCGGGCATGGCCGGCTGGCCGGTGCTGTCGGAGCCCAACGGCGGCGGCCGCTACGGCGACCACGCGATCTCCACCTACCACTTCCTGCTCGGCACGCCCGAGTTCGCCGAGGCCCACCGGCCCGACGTGGTCGTGACGCTCGGTCGTCCCGGCCTGTCGCGCCCGCTGCTGACGTGGCTGAAGCGGGCCGAGGAGCACATCGTCGTCGCTCCCGACCTGGCCCGCTGGCCCGATCCGACCCGCTCGGCCACACAGGTGGCGCAGGCGGTGGAGATCCCGGTCGCCTCCGGCGACGACACGTGGCTGCACTCCTGGCGCGGCGCCGACGCCGCCGCCCGCGCCGCGATCGACGAGCTTCTGGACGCCTCCGGGCTCAGCGAGCCGCGCCTGGCCCGCGAGCTGGTGGACGCGCTGCCGAACGGGGCGCTGCTGTTCAGCGGCTCCTCCATGCCGATCAGGGACCTCGACCAGGCCATGCGGCCCCGGCGCGGGATCCGGGTGCTGAGCAGCCGGGGCGCCTCCGGGATCGACGGGCTGGTCTCGACCGCGATGGGGGCGGCGCTCGGGCACAACGGGCCGTCGTTCGCGCTGCTGGGGGACCTGTCGTTCCTGCACGACCAGAACGGGCTGATCCTCGGGCCCCGCGAGCCCCGGCCCGACCTGTGCTTCGTCGTGGTGAACAACGACGGCGGCGGCATCTTCTCGCTGCTGCCGCAGGCGGCGGTGCGCGATCCGTTCGAGCGGGTCTTCGGGACGCCGCACGGGGTCGATCTCGGGTATGTGGCCGCGGCCACCGGGACGCCGTACACGCTGGTGAGTGACATCTCGGAGCTGGGCAAGGCGTTGCGCGGGGAGGGGTTGCGGGTGGTGGAGGTGCGTACCGAGCGCGAGTCCAACGCGCTCATCCACGCCCAGCTGCGCGAGGCCGCCCAGACGGCGATCCGGGCGGCGCTCTGAGTCACGCTCCGGCCAGGGCCGCCCGCGCGGGTTCGGCCCGCCACAGGCCCACGGCCAGCCAGGCCACTCCGGCGGCGGCGACCAGCAGGCCGAGCAGGTAGAGGGGTTCGGGGGCGACGTTCCTGAGCGAGCCGGGGATCATGCCGGCCGCGTAGAGGACGATGGCGCCGGTGGGCAGGCCGCCCGCCCTGACGGCGGCCGCGGCGAAGGTGAGGACGCCTGCCATCAGCACCAGGGACGTCACCAGGAACGCCCGGCCGGTGCCGCCGGCGACCAGGGTGGCGACCGTGCTCCGGCCGAGGGCGGGGAAGACGAAGTGCAGGGTGTACTCGACGGCGAAGGCTCCGGCCAGGCCCGCGGCGTTGAGCGTGAAGCCGATCAGGCCGAGGCGGCCGGCCGTACGGGAGATGAGGAAGTAGCAGCCGGTGATCGCGAACAGGCCGGCCAGCGGCGCGAGGGGCGCGATCGCGTGGGTGAGCGCCGTCTCCGGCAGGAACCCGGCGCGGCGGGCGGCGTTGAAGACGAGGACGACCGCGCACAGGAATCCGGCGGCCGCGGTGAGTCTGAACATGTTGGTCACTCCGGTTTTCGGGGCTTTGTCGCTCGTATCATGAGCGCCCCGGACCCTTCCGGAGGAGAGCCGCGGGCCTGACGTAAGCAGCCCGAAAGAACCGGTCAGGACGGCGCGGGCAGCACGGTCATCTCGATGTCGTGCTCGGCCCACAGCACGAACCGCTCCACCGGCACCACCGGATGCCCTTCGACCGGGCGGAAGGTGAAGCGTTTGAGCAGCACGGCCAGCACCAGCCGCGCCTCCAGCATGGCCAGCGACGCCCCTTCGCAGGCGCGCGGGCCGAAGCCGAACGGGATGTAGGCCAGTCGTGGCCGCTCCGGCATGCGTTCGGGCGCGAACCGGCCGGGGTCGAACCGCTCCGGATCCGGCCAGATACGCGGATTCATGTGCACCGCCCAGATCGGCACGAACACCGTCGTCCCGGCCGGCAGGTCGTAGCCGCCCAGTGTGAGGTCCTCGGTGGTCTCGCGGGCGCCGTACGGGCCGGGCGGGTAGCGCCGCATCGACTCCTTCAGCGCCATCTCCAGCACCCGCAGCCCGCTCAGGTCCGCGAACCCGGGCACGTCCGGCACCCCCGACAGCTCCGCGCGGATCCGCTCGGTCACCTCCGGGTGCGCGGCCAGCAGGTAGAGGGTCCAGGAGATCGCCACGCCCGTGGTGTGGTGGGCGGCCAGCATCATCGACAGCACGGTGTCGCGCACCCGCGCGGGCCGTTCGCCGGCCTCGGCCAGCAGCGTGATCAGGTCGGGCCGGTCCGGCGGGCGCCGTCCGGCGAGCACCTGGTCGACCGCGTCGCGCAGGAACGCCAGTCCTTCCCGCGCCCCGCCCTCCCGGTACGGTGTGCCGTACAGCTTGCCCAGATACTCCGACAGGACCTCCTCGAAGGCGCCCACCACGCGCCGGGGCAGTTCGCCCTCGTCCATCTCCATGCCCAGCGCGTACTGGCAGACCATGCGCAGGGAAAGCTCGCTGAGCTCCTTCTGCAGCGACACGGGCCCGTCCGCGACGGCCCAGCGGTCGGCCATCTCGGCGGTCATGCGGGCGAAGGAGGGGTAGTGCGCCTCGTGCGACTTGCGCCCGGCCAGCGCGGAGAGCACGAGCTTGCGCCACGGCACGTGCTCCTCGGCAGGCATCACCTGCAGGTTGCCGGTCTCGAAGAGCGGGGCGAGGAACTCGAACAGCTTCTCCGGCCGTTTGTCAACCCGCGCCACCCGTTCGAGCAGCACGGGGTCGGCGACCGAGACGAGCCGCGTGCCGGGCATCCGAAACGCGGCCACGTCGCCGTAGTCGCGGTGCAGGGCCAGCTGGAAGGTGTGCAGGCCACCGGCGGCGGCGATGTCGTCGAGGTTGTCGCCCGCCGCGGACGGCGGCGGCCCCGGGATCACCATGTTCGCCACACTCGCACACGTCTCCCCGCCCCGCCACCCCACCCTGAGGGGTGATGCGGTAGATCACCGAGTCGGGGATACTTTGTCGCGTTCCAGCCGTTTCCTGGAGGTCGCATGTCGCTGTGGAAGAAGCTCGGTCTTGGCCTCGTGGCGGCGTTCGTGCTGCTCATCGTGGCCCTCATCGTGGCGATCGTGGTGCCGGGCGGCTGGAAGATCTCCATCTTCATCGTCGGGGTCCCGGCGGCGGTGGTGTGGGTCGTCATCCAGATCATGGGGGAGTCCCACTCCTCCTCCCGCCGCGACGACCCGCCCCCGCCGCCGCCCGCCCGGCGGCGCCGGCCAGGGGACGAGCACGGCGAGCCGTGGCGGTAGGGCGTCAGACGACGGCGGCGTAATGGCAGGCGGCGGGATGGCCGTGGCCGCGGTCGATCAGCTCGGGCGCCTGCTCGACGCAGAGCGCCTGTTCGCCCTCGGTGAGCATGGTGAACTTGGGGCAGCGGGTGCGGAAGCGGCAGCCGCTCGGCGGGCTGGCCGGGCTGGGCACGTCGCCGCCGATGACGATCCGCTCACGCGCCCTGACGCGTTCGAGGCGCGGGTCGGGCAGCGGGATGGCCGAGATGAGCGCCTGGGTGTAGGGGTGGGCGGGCCGGTCGAACAGCTCGTCCCTGTCGCCGATCTCCACGACCCGGCCGAGGTACATGACCGCGACCCGGTGCGCGATGTGCCGGACCACCGACAGGTCGTGCGCCACGAACAGGTAGGCCAGGCCGAGCTGTTCCTGCAGGTCCTGGAGCAGGTTCACCACGCCGGCCTGGATCGACACGTCGAGCGCCGACACCGGCTCGTCCAGCACGATCAGCTCGGGCCGCATCGCCAGCGCCCTGGCGATGCCGACGCGCTGGCGCTGGCCGCCGGAGAACTCGTGCGGGTACCTGTTGCCGTGCTCGGGGTTGAGCCCGACGGTGGCCAGGAGCTCGCGTACCCGCTCCGGGCCCTCCTGGCGGTAGGTGTCGTGGATGCGCAGCGGCTCGGCGATGGCGTCGCTGACGGTCATCCTCGGGTCGAGGGAGGCGTACGGGTCCTGGAACACGATCTGCATGCGCTGTCGCAGCCGGCGCATCTCCGCGGCGCCGGCCGCCGCGAGGTCCCGGCCGTCGAACAGCACCGTCCCGGAGGTCGGCGGCCGCAGGTTGAGCACGGCCCGGCCGGTGGTCGACTTGCCGCAGCCAGACTCGCCGACCAGGCCGAGCGTCTCGCCCCGGTCCAGGTCGAAGGAGACGCCGCAGACGGCGTGCACCTGTCCCGTGGTACGCGGGATCAGGCCCTTGCCGCGTACCGGATAGTGCTTGACCAGGTCCTTCACCGACAGCAGCGGCGACCCGCTCATGCTGCGCCTCCATCGTGGTCGGCCGAGGTCAGCGCGAAGACGTCCTCGGGGCGGCGGCCTTCCAGGTCGGCCGAGAAGTGGCAGGCGGCCAGGTGGCCGGGGGCGGTGGCGAGCAGTTCCGGCTCGGTGCTGTCGCAGAGCTCCTGCCGCATCGGGCAGCGCGGCCCGAACGGGCACCCGGGCGGCAGGTCCAGCAGCGACGGCGGCGAGCCGGTGATCGGGACCAGCCGCTCGCCCCTGCGGGCGTCGTCCAGCCGGGGCAGGCTCCCGATCAGTCCCAGCGTGTACGGCATGCGCGGCTCGTAGTAGATGGCGTCCACCTGCCCGAGCTCCACCGGCCGGCCCGCGTACATGACCAGGACCCGGTCGGCGGTGCCGGCGACGACGCCGAGATCGTGGGTGATCAGCACCATCGCCGCCCCGGTCGCCGCCCGCGCTGTCTCCAGCGCCCGCAGCACCTGCGCCTGGACGGTGACGTCGAGCGCGGTGGTGGGCTCGTCGGCGATGATGACGTCGGGGTCGTTGGCCATCGCGGTGGCGATGACGACGCGCTGGCGCATGCCGCCGGAGAACTCGTGCGGGTAGTCGCGGGCGCGTTCCCTCGGCCGGGGGATCTGCATCATGGCGAGCAGTTCGACCGCGCGCTCGCGGGCGGCGGCGGCGCTGACGTCGTTGTGCGCCCTGACCGCTTCGGCGATCTGGTCGCCGATCGGGTGGACGGGGTTGAGCGAGGTCATCGGGTCCTGGAAGACCATCGCGATCCGGCCGCCGCGGATGGCCCGCAGCTCCTTGTCCGGCGCCCCGACCAGCTCCTGGCCGCGGAAGCGGACCGAGCCGCCGACCTTCGCCGATCCCGGCAGCAGGCCCATGACCGCCATCGAGGTGACCGACTTGCCCGAGCCGGACTCGCCGACGATGCCGAGCACCTCGCCCCGGCGCAGCTCGTAGCTGACCCCGCGGACCGCTCTGACCAGGCCGTCCTCGGTGGGGAACGACACGGTGAGGTCCTCGACCTCCAGCACGATCTCGCTCATGTGCGCACCTTCCGCTGCGTCGGGTCGAAGGCGTCGCGCAGCCCGTCCCCGATGAAGTTGATGGTCAGGGCGATCACCACGATGAACGCGCCGGGGAAGTAGAACAGCCACGGCCGGGTGCTGACCGCCGTGTCGGCCTCGCTGACCAGCAGGCCGAGCGAGGTGTCGGGCGGCTGGACGCCGAGGCCGAGGAACGACAGCGCGGTCTCGACCAGGATGGCGGCGGCCACGAGGATCGTGACGTTGACGATGATCGGGCCGAGCGCGTTGGGGATCAGGTGGCGGAAGATGATCCAGCGGTCGGTGGCGCCGAGTGCGCGGCTGGCCTCGACGTACTCCTTCTCGCGCAGCGACAGCACGACGCCGCGTACCACGCGGGAGACGTAGGCCCACTGCAGGGAGGCGATGACGAGGGCGACGAACCACCACGAGCCCGACGTGCCGCGGGTCAGCACCGCGGCGACCGCCAGCAGCGGCAGAGTGAGGACCAGGTCGGCGATGCGCATCATGACGCTGTCGGTGATGCCCCGGTAGTAACCGGAGAAGGCTCCCCACAGCGTGCCGACCAGTCCGGCGAGCAGCGCGATGAGCAGGGCGATCTCGATCGAGCGCTGGGTGCCGCGCAGCACCTGGGCGAAGGTGTCGTGGCCGAGGTTGTCGGTGCCGAACGGGTGCTCCAGCGACGGCGGGACCGACACGGCCGAGGTGATGTCGGCGTAGTCGTAGCGCCAGAGCGCGCCTCCGGCGAAGGCCAGCAGGACGACGGCGGCGAACAGCACCAGGCTGACCACCGCCGCCTTGTGCCGCAGGAAACGGCGCAGCACCAGCTCGCGCTGGCTGCGCTGGCGCACCGTGGCGGCAGGGGGCTTGTGGCGTGTCGCCGTCTTGGTCTCGTCACTCATAGCGGATCCTGGGGTCGAGGAGGGCGTACAGGAGGTCGGCGATGAGGTTGAACACGATGACCGCCACGGCCACCACGAGCAGCCACGCGAGCACCGCGTAGGCGTCACGCTGGTTGATCGAGGTGACGAGGAAGTCGCCGAGGCCGCGCCACTGGAAGACCGTCTCGGTGATCACCGCGCCGGAGATCAGGGACGCGAAGTCGAGCGCGGTCACCGTGGTCATCGGGATGAGCGCGGTGCGCAGCGCGTGCCGTACGACCACCCGTCGCCGCGTCAGTCCCTTGGCCCGCGCGAACAGCACGTAGTCGCTGTTGAGCACGTCGAGCATCGAGGCGCGCTGGAACCGGCTCCACGCGCCGAACGAGATCAGCGCCAGCGAGACCGTCGGCAGCACCATGTGGCCCGCCGCGTCGGCAAGCTGGGCCCACGCGCCGCCGTCCACGACCACCGATCTCTCCCCGATCGTGTAGACCACCTGGTCGCCGACGAGCTGGTTGAGCGAGATGCCGCCCTGCTTGAGCAGGACCGCGAACCAGAACGACGGCATCGACAGGAACAGGAACGCGGCGAAGGTGAACCCGTAGTCGATGCCCGAGTACTGCTTCACCGCGCTGAGCACGCCGACGACCACGGCCAGCAGGAGGGCCAGGACGACGGCCACCGCGACGAGCCGCAGCGTGACGCCGAACCGGGCGGCGATCTCGTGGCCGATGTCCAGGTTGGTGCGCACGGAAGGGCCGAAGTCCCCGCGCAGCACGCCGGTCATCCAGGTCCAGTAGCGCTGCAGCACCGGCTGGTCCAGATACAGCCGGTGCGCCTCGACCGCGATGACCTGCGGAGACGGCGGCGGGTTGCGGCCCTTGAGATTGGCGAGCGGATCGCCGGACAGCGTCACGAGCAGGAACACGACGAACGTCGACGCCACGATCACCGGGATGGAGATCAGGAGGCGGCGGAAGGTGAAGGTGAGCACGATAGGGGTCACCGGCTCTCTGTGGCTGAGGTTTGGTCACCCAGTGCAGTCGTTCCGCCTCGCCCGTACTTCGTCGGATGCGACGTAAGATCTGCGGCACTTCATCGGATTCGATGAACATTCGGTGCTCGTGACGTCGCAGGATGCCCGCATGTCGGCTTCTCTGGTGATTCGCGGTGGCACAGTTCATGACGGCGGCGGCGGCCCTGGCCGCGTCGCGGACGTCCTGGTCGAAGGCGATCGGATCGTCGCCGTCGGCCCCTCGGCCGGTGGCCACGACGCGCCTGTTCTGGACGCCACCGGGCTGGTGGTCGCCCCCGGCTTCGTGAACGTGCTCAGCCACGCGTACTTCACGCTGGAGAAGGACGGCCGTGGCCTGTCCGACCTCTACCAGGGCGTCACCACGCAGGTCTTCGGCGAAGGACTGTCGATCGGGCCCCTCACCCCCGCGATCAGGGCCGAGCTCGAAGCGAGCTTCGAGTCCTTGGAGTGGGAACGGCTGTCGCAGTTCCTGGCGCACCTGGAGCGCAAGGGCGTGGTCCAGAACGTGGTCAGCTTCGTCGGCGCGCACAACCTGCGCATGATCGGCGCGGGCACGGAGGACCGGCCGATGACCGCCGCCGAGCTCTCCCAGGTACGCGGCATCCTCGACGAGGAGATGGCCGACGGAGCCCTGGGCGTGGGATCGGCGCTCATCTACCCGCCCGGCTGCTTCGCCCCCACCGATGAGCTGGTCGCGCTGTGCGAGGTCGTCGCCCGGCACGACGGCATGTACATCTCGCACATGCGCAGCGAGGGCGACCACTTCCTCGACGCGGTCGACGAGCTGATCGAGATCGGTCGCCGGGCCGAGGTGCGGGCGGAGATCTACCACCTCAAGGCCGCCGGACGCGACAACTGGCCCAAGATGGCACGGGCCGTCGAACGCGTCGAGGCCGCCCGCGCCGCCGGGCAGGTGGTGACCGCGGACATCTACCCTTACCTCGCCGGGCAGACCAGCCTCGGCGCCTCGATCCCGCCGCACTTCCACGAGGGCGGCCACGAGGCGCTCGCCGCCCGGCTGGCCGACCTGGCCGAGCGGGCCCGCATCCGCGAAGGGGTGCGGACGCCGTCGGAGCGCTGGGAGAACATCTACCTGGCCTCGGGCGGCGCGGACGGCGTGATGCTGCTGCCCGACCCGAAGGGCCCCGCCGGCAGTTACCGCGGCCTCAGCCTCGGGCAGGCGGCGCGCGACCGGGGCGCCGACCCCGTCGAGATGCTGCTGCAGCTGGTCGAGGCGGAGCCCGGCCTGCACGCCATGTACTTCATGATGGACGAGGACGTGCTGCGGACCGCCCTGCGCAACCCTTGGGTGTCCGTCGGGTCCGACGCCGAGACCTTCGCCGCGGAACCGCCCTACACCGACACGCCCACCCATCCACGGGCCTACGGGACGTTCGCCCGGATTCTCGGCCGGTACGTGCGGGAGCAGAAGCTGCTGACGCTCGGCGAGGCGGTGCGGCGGATGACCAGCCTGCCCGCCACCAACCTGGGCCTGCGCGACCGCGGCCGGCTCGCCGTCGGCGCTTATGCCGACATCGTGGTCTTCGATCCCGAGACCGTCGGCGACCTGGCCACCTACGAGTCCGCGCACCAGTACGCGCGGGGCATGCGGCACGTGGTGGTCAACGGGCAGACCGCGTTCGCCGACGGTGTGCCCACCGGGCTGCTGCCCGGGCGGGCGCTGCGGAGGTCCTCGTGAACGAGCAGGTCGAGCAGGTGCTCGGGCCGATCGGCGCGCGGGCCTGGGTGCACGCCGTCGACCTCGACAGCGGGGCCGAGGTCGGGTACGGCTCGTACGGGCTGGTCGCGCTGGCCAGCGTGTTCAAGGTTCCGGTGCTGGTGGAGTTGTTCCGCCGGTTCGGGGACGGGCGGCTGGCTCCTGACGCGCGGCTCGACGTTCCCGCCGAGGGGCGCTCGGCCGGGCCCACCGGGCTGTCCGTCATGGCCGACCCGATCGAACTGTCACTGCGCGACCTGGCCTACTGGATGATGAGCGTCAGCGACAACGCGGCCACCGACATCCTCGTCAACCTGCTGGGCACCGACGCGATCAACGCGACGCTGCGCGAGCTGGGCCTGACCAGGACCAGGGTCGACGGCACCTGCGACGACCTCTACCAGACGATGTACGAGGACGTGCCGGAAGGCGCGGGTCCCGACGCTCTGCGCGCCGCGCGGGCCGTCGATCCCGAACGCACCCAGCACTCCGGTACGCCGCGCGAGATCACCCGGTTGCTGGCGGCCATCTGGAAGGACGAGGCTGCCGGGCCGGCGGAGTGTGCCGAGATGCGGCGCATCCTCGGGTTGCAGGCTTGGCCGCATCGGCTGCGGGCCGGGTTCACCGAGCCTGGGGCGCGGGTGAGCGCCAAGACCGGGACCTTGCCGTTCTGGCGTAACGAGGCCGGGGTGGTGGAGGTCGAGGGCGGGCGGTTCGCCGTCGCGGTGTTCATCAGAACCGAGGACCACCGCTACCGCCAGCCCGCCGCCGACACCTCCGTCGGAACCCTCGCCCGCCTGGCCATCGACCACCTGCGCTCATCCACCTCCCGCTTGGGCCTGTCCACCGACCGCCCGCGATCATCCGGTGACCGACCGCGATCGGACGCTCGATTGCGCTCGTCGGACGAGCGCTTGCGTTCGGATGTGGACGAGCGAGCGTTCGCCGACCGCCCGCGATCGGTGGACACCCACGAGCAGCCGGACACCCACGAGCAGCCGGACACCCACGAGCAGCCGGACACCCACGAGCAGCCGGACACCCACGAGCAGCCGGACACCCACGAGCAGCCGGACAC
>NZ_JACHIN010000025.1:72276-95993 GCF_014203235.1 Nonomuraea endophytica
CACCCCTCAGCGATCGGACACGTTGGTCTGGTCGGTTGACGCTCCTGGGCGATCGTCGGCTGATCGTCTGCGATCGCGGGGGAGTGGTGGGCGGAGGCCGGGTGCGGCCACGCCTGAGGCGATCCGGGAGCACGCGAGCGGGCTCGGCGCCGAGATCTGGCTGCACGCGCGTGACCTGGACACCGGGAAGGAGGTGGGCATCGGCGAGAACACCCCGGTGGTCACCGCCTCGGTCTTCAAGGTGCCGGTGGCCCTCGAACTGGCCCGTCAGTCGGCGGCCGGCGAGATCGACCTCGCCCAGCGGGTCACCGTCCCGGACGAGGGCAACGTGCCGTCGCCGTACGGGCTGGCCATGCACCGTGACCACGTCGTCGTCTCCTACCGCGACCTGGCCCAGCTGATGATGGTGATCAGCGACAACGTCGCCACCGACCTGGTCCTCGATCGGGTGGGCAAGGACCGGGTGGCCGCTCTTCTGGCCGAGCTGGGTCTCGGGGGCACCGCCGTACCGGAGAACTGCGCGGAGATTCTGGCCAGTGTGGCGCAGGACCTCGGCACCGCCTACAGCGACGACGAACGCCAGCTGACCGAGGTGCCGCTGGAGCGGCTGCGGTCGTTGCGCGCGCTGGACCCGGCGCGGACCTGCCGCACGACGCCCGAGGAGATCACCCGCCTGCTGGCCGGCATCTGGCGCGATGAGGCGGCGGCGCCGCAGGCGTGTGCGCTGGTACGCGGCTGGATGGGCGCGCAGGTCTGGCCGCACCGGCTGAGCAGCGGGTTTCCGGGGGACGACGTCGTGATCAGCGGCAAGACCGGCACGCTGCCGCTGATCCGCAACGAAGCCGGCGTGCTCGAGTTCCGTGACGGCGGCAGGTACGCCGTCGGCGTCTTCACCCGCGCCGCCGACCCCACCCCCAACGCCCCGCACCTCGACGCGCTGATCGGCTGGGCGGCCGCCGAGGCCGTCGCCCAGTTGCGCGGCGAGCGCCACTGATCCAACTCACCCCCTTTGGAGCCGAACATGGCTTTGCGCCGCACATATCCGAAGGCCTTCCTGGCCGGCGCCCTGGCGCTACTGCTCACCGCCTGCGCGGGCGGAGGCGGAGGCGGCGCGAAGACCGCGACGTCCGGCGACGGCCGCGTCACCGGCGAGGTGAACACGGTGAACACCGCGACCGTCGGCACCGGCGGCACCGTGACCTACACGATCACGTATCCGATCTCGAACTGGAACGTGCTCAACGCCGGCGGCGCCACGTACTCCGTGATCGACATCTCCAGCGTGCTGCTGCCGGGGGCCTTCTCCATCCAGCCCGACGGCTCGGTCACCCAGAACGCGGCAGTCGTGACCAGTGCGGAGAAGACCGGCGACTCACCGCAGACGATCACGTACACGATCGACCCGAAGGCCGTCTGGTCCGACGGCACCCCGATTTCGGCCGACGACTTCGCCTACACCTGGCGGGCGCTCGACCCCCGCACCTGCCCGAAATGTCAGGCGGCGAACAACGCCGGGTACGACCGGATCAAGTCCGTCAAGGGCTCCGAACAGGGGCGTACCGTCACGGTCGTGTTCGATCGGCCGTATGTGGACTGGAAGGCGCTGTTCTCGCCTATCCTGCCCGCCCACGTCGCGAAGACCTACGGCCCGACCGACACCCCCGCCGGCCTGGAGAAGAGCTTCAACGAGGGCCTCGCCAAGTCGGTGCCGAAGTTCTCGGCGGGGCCGTTCAGGATCGAGGAGTTCACGGCGGACGGCTCGGTGGTGATGGTCCGCAACGAGAAGTGGTACGGCAAGCCGCCGAACCTGGACAAGCTCATCTTCCGCCTCATCACGGACGTCTCCCAGCAACCGACCTCGCTCGCCAACGAGGAGGTCGACGTGATCTACCCGAACCCGCAGGTCGACATCGTCCAGCAGGTCGACGACCTGCCCGCGGTGCGCTACCAGGTGTCGCCGAGCGCGTCCGTGCACCAGATCTGGCTGAACCACAACGCCCCGGCCCTCAAAGACGTCGCCCTGCGCAAGGCGATCTTCCAGGCGGTGAGCGTCAAGGACCTGATCGCCAAGACGATCGGCCAGTTCGACAGTACGGCCGAGCCCCGGCTGAGCCAGATGTTCCTGAGCGGCGCGCCCGGTTACGCCGACGTGGTGAGCGAGTTCGAGTACGGCATCGGCGACCCCGCGAAGGCCAAGAAGACGCTGGGCGACGCCGGGTATACCGGGGTGGGTTCCAAGCTGGTGGCGCCGGACGGCAAGCCCGTACCGGCGCTCCGCTTCGCCGTCCAGGCCGGAGACCAGCTGCGCGCCTCTGAAGCCCAGCTGGTCAAGGCGGCTGTGGCGCCGCTGGGGATCGAGGTGCAGGTGGCCACGGTGTCCAACACCGTCGATGCCGTACAGGAGGGGAACTGGGCGATGACGGTCGGCACCGTGTCACAGTCGCCGTTCACCGCGACCAGCAACATCCCCTACTTCCTGAGCTGTGAGGAAGGGGTGAACTTCTGCCGCTTCAACCTGGGCAACTACCGCAACCTGAAGGTCGACAAGCTCCTCGACGACGCCCTCTCGGCGACCAGCGCGGAGGAGGCGACGAAGAAGCTGCAGGAGGCGGACAAGATCGTCTCATCGGACTACTCGATCTTGCCGCTCTACCAGAACCGATCATTCCTCGCGTACGACGCGAAGCTCGGCAACATCCGCGACAACAGCCTGTCGTTTCCCACCTACAACACCGAGCAGTGGGGCCTGCTGAACGGCTCCTGACCACACCCAGGTCGTGGGGCGGATGCCCCATCAGCCTCCGCCCCGTCCCGTCGCCCGTGGCTCCAACCCAACCCCCTGACGCCACGCCGCCCGAATTCGAGGTAAAGCCTCCGACGCGACACGCCCTCGGCCCTCGCCTGATGCTTCACCCAAGCCCTGACGCCACGCAGCCCGCATGCCGCCCGACAGTTGGGCAGGGGCGGCATCCGGGTGGCCGGGCACAAGCGGCAACCAGGCGGTTGGCTGGGCGTGGGTGCCGTCCGGCGGGTGGCGAGGCATGGGCGGCGACCGGCGGATGGTTAGGCATGGGCGGGGATCGGCGGTCAGCTGGCGTGGGTGCGGTCCGGAGGGCAGTTGGGTCATGGGCGGTGACTGGGTGGGGCGGGGTTGGTGTCACCGGCGACGGCGAGTGATCCCCCGCTCGATCAGCGCCCACACCGCATCGAAAGCCTCCTCGATCCCCGGCCGTGCCCACTCACCGGCATAGGCGGGATCGTGAAAGCGGTTCATGGCATCGAAAACGGCCCGTGCGGTAACCGGCGGATCCTCCACGGAGACCTCTCCTCGCGCGATCCCATCACGCAAGATCCGCTCAATCTGCCCCACCAGCCCCTGAATGTGCCGTTCAATGACCCCACTGGACTCATGGACCAGCACCATGTACGTCGCGAACAGCTCAGGATCCTTCAACGCCTTGGCCCGCTTCGCCGCGAACAACACAGCGAACCAGGTCCCCAGCCGAGGAACCGCCGGCCCCTCCGCCTCAACGGCCGCGACGAGCGAAGCATGCGCCTGATCCAACCAGCGCTCAGTCACCGCCTCCCGGAGGGCCGCCTTACTGGGAAAATGCCGATAAACACTCCCATGGCTCACCCCCAGAGCCCGCGCGACGTCCACCACGGTGGCCTTCGCGGGCCCATACCTCCGAAGCACATCCTCAGCCGCGCCAAGAATCTGCTCCGGAGTCAACACACCGTCTGTCATATGACCAATTCTGTCAGCCCAACCATGCGCGTACATCCACGCGAAGCACACTTCCACCCACTACGACCACTCGCACCTGGGTTCATCGCGTCATGGTGTGTGGCGCGACGGTCGCTAGCTTTCACTCGCAGTGATCGTTCCGGTGGTGCTGCACCAGGGCCGAGTTTCCGTGGGCCACCAGGACGAAGCGGCTGTGTGGCCCAGGCGTGACGTGCCGGCGGGTGGCCGGTGTGGGGTGGTGGGGTTCAGGAGGTGGTGGTCTCGCTGTCGAGGTGGGCCATCTGCTGTTCGGCATAGCGTGCGCCGGCGGCCGAGCCGTGCGGGATGGCGGACTCGACGGCTGCCAGGTCGGCGGGCTTGAGGTCGAGGTCCAGCGCGCCCAGGGCCTCGGACAGGCGGTCCCTGCGCCGGGCCCCGACGAGCGGGACGATGTCCTCGCCTTGCGCCAGCACCCAGGCGATCGCCAGCTGAGCCACCGTGGCCCCCTTGGTGACGGCGAGTTTCCGGAGAGCGTCGACCAGCGCGAGGTTGTGGGCAAGGTTCTCGCCGGAGAATCGTGGGCTCACGGAGCGGAAGTCGCCCGCCGCCAGCTGACGGTCCTTGCCCCAGTGACCGCTGAGCAGCCCGCGCGACAGCACCCCGTAAGCGGTCACCCCGATCCCCAACTCCCGGCAAACCGGCAGGATCTCCTTCTCGATCCCACGCGAAAGCAGCGAGTACTCGATCTGCAGATCCGCGATCGGATGCACCGCGTGCGCCCGCCGGATCGTCTCGACTCCGGCCTCGGACAGCCCGACATGCCGTACATGCCCCTTGGTGACCTCGTCCGCGATGGCCCCGATGGTCTCCTCGATGGGCACCGCCGGATCCACCCGCGAGAGCCGGTACACATCCACATGATCGGTGCGCAACCGCCGCAACGTGTACGCCAGCGACGTCTTCACCGCCGCCGGCCGCCCGTCGTACCCGAGCCAGTTCCCGTCGAAGTCGCGCTGCGCGCCGAACTTCACACTGATCTGTACGGCATCGCGGTCCCTTCCCCGGAGCGCGTCCTGGATGAGCAGCTCGTTGTGCCCCATCCCGTAGAAGTCGCCGGTGTCGAGAAGGGTGACACCGGCATCCAGCGCCGCCCGGATCGTGGCGACGGACTCAGCCTCGTCGGCCGGCCCATACAGATCCGACATGCCCATGCACCCAAGACCGAGCGCCGACACCGACGGACCGTTGTTTCCCAGAGTTCGCATGACCTCACTATGGCATATGGACTGACAGATTTCAAAATCTGTCACCACAACTCACAACCATGCAACCGCACCGACCGAACCCGGTCGCCTACGCCTTCACGGTCCCGAGACCCGCCAAGATCGCCAGCAGTCCTGCTGACGCCGCCTTCACGCACCCAGCAGGCGACCTCAAGACCTGCAGGTCAGCCCCAGCTCAAGGGGTCGATTGGTCCTCTTCACCCGCCGTTGAGGAGCATGGCTCCCAGCGTGGTCAGGGTGTGGATCACGGTGTTGCGGTGCCTCTGTGTGGTGATCAGCCCGGCCTCACGCAGTACGGTCGCGTGCTGGCTGGCGCCCGCGGAGGAGATGTTCAGGTGGCGGGCGATCTCACCGGTCGTGCGCCCTTCGGCGATGGACTCCAGAACCGCGGCCCGCGTACGGCCCAGCAAAGAGGCCAGCCGCCGATGATCCGCATGCTCACCCTTGGACCAGATGTCGGCGCCCGCCTGCAAAGTAGGCCGGGCGGGCAGAACGAGAATGAAAGGCCGCTGCGTGTCCTCGGGGTGGAGCATGCTGGGCCAGGTAGAAAACAGCGACAGAGCGATGTCGAGTCCGCGTCCCTCCAAATGGAAGTCGGTCAACGTCGCGTTCCAGGGGTCATGGGAGATGGTTCTTCTGCGAAGCTCCAGGACAGGCGGATTCCACGTCAGGGACGGATGTGAACTCAGCAACCCGGCGATACCACGGGCGGCGAGAACCCGTGAGGCGACCAGAGTCCGCGCCTCGAGGTGCCCTTTGACCCGGTCCCAATAAGGCTCGACCGTGGCGGAGAATCCCATCTTGAGCGTCCGCGCCAGCGCCGTACGCGCGGGCCCGTCGCCGAAGGCGAGCTGACCGACGGGATCGGGCACCCGACGGGAGCCCACCACGTAGTCGACCTCCGCATAAAGCATCCACTGAGGCACGCCGCGCAGCCGGTCGAGCGCGTCGTCCATTTCCGCGTGTACGCCCACGAGTGAGGGCACGTCCAGAATGACGCTGTTGGCCGGGGCGATGAATCGCGTGATGGCCGCGGCCTGCGGCGGGATACGTCGCCTCGCGGTTCTGCGCCACGCCTCGAACAGCGCGGGACTCGCGGTGTGCTGCAGAGTCTGAAGGGCGAACGCCGTCTCGGCGAGCGGTCCCAGCGTCCCGATCAGCCGGGTCTTGGCCAGGTCTTCCACGGACAAGGTGTAGCGCCTGATACGCATTGACCTTCCTGGGGTGTCGTGCCACGGGTACACGCGATTGAACGTCGGCGGAAAACTGTCTAGCACGCGGCGGTTGATTGGATTCAGAGCAACGGCCCCAATCAATCAACGGCGAACAATCGCCCCGCTGAGATTCCAGCGGGGCAAGGCATGTCATCCGTGGGACCGCGGCTGCTGACCAGAGACCAGGTGAGGCCGCTGTCTTCGGCGAACCGGGCAGATCCGGCTCGGCCCTGCTGCGGGCGCGCCCCTTCGAGGGGGTGGCGGCCACGACGTCCCGCATGGCGGGCCGGTGATGGTCAGCGGCGGGCGGCGAAGTCGATGCGGTGGTGGTGCAGGTCGCCGAACATCTTCTCCGGCGTCATCACGGTCTTCATCATCACGGGCATGAGCAGGTCGCGGACGATCCGGGCGAGCGGACCCGCCGCCTTGTCGTTGTTGATCTTGGCGGCGCGGGCGATGATCCGCTCGACGCGGTCGCGGCGTACCGACTCATAGGCGGCGAACGCGCCCGCCACGGTCGGGACGTCGCGCAACGCGCGGGCCAGTTCGAGCGAGCTCTCGATCGCCTGCGACGCGCCCTGCCCCGAGCTGGGTGAGGTCGGATGGGCCGCGTCGCCGACCAGGACGACCCGGCCGCGATGCCACGTCCGCACGGTCGGGATGTCCTCCAGCGGGCCCGGCTGGGCGACGTCCTCGGGTGTCAGCAGCGCGACGATGTCCCGCGCGGGGATGTCGTCGGCGTGCCGTTCACGCAGGGCGGCGAGCCAGTGCTGCGGTGAGGCGGTCTTCGCCTCGGCCGGATCGGCGGCGGGGACGTTGCTGAACCAGAGGATCTCCCGCTCGTCGATGAAGTAGCCGAAGAACGCCCGCTTGCCGAAGGCGAAGTGCTGGTACGCGCCGGTGGTGGGCAGGCCGGGGTTGGGGATCCAGCCGCCGAACCCGAGCAGCCCGGTGAACCGGGGCGCGGGCGCGGCGGAGTCCAGGGTGGACCGGACGGCGGACCGGATGCCGTCCGCGCCGACCAGGACCTCGCCGATGGCCGACGACCCGTCCGCGAAGTGCGCGGTGACCTTGTCGCCCTCGTCCTCGACCGCGGTGAGGCGCTTGCCGAACTCGACCCTGATCCCTCTGCCGATGGCCTCGTCCATCAGGGCGCGGTAGAGGCGATCCCGGCGCAGCAACAGGCTGGAGGGCAGTCCGGGCAGCCCGTCGAAGCGGCCGACGGGCCGTCCTGTGTGGTTCTGCATCACCATGCCCGGCACCTCGATGCCCACGGCGGCCACCGCGTCGTCGGCGTCGATCTGCCTTAAGGCGTTGCGTCCGTTGGGGGCCAGCGTCAGCGCGCCGCCGACG
Organism: Nonomuraea endophytica; assembly: GCF_014203235.1. GTDB lineage: Bacteria > Actinomycetota > Actinomycetes > Streptosporangiales > Streptosporangiaceae > Nonomuraea > Nonomuraea endophytica. The sequence goes on from NZ_JACHIN010000025.1 coordinate 79,854, forward strand.
CCGTCCGCCGTGGTGCGGTAGGCCTCGTACACGGTGGCCGCGACGCCACCGCGCTGGAGCGCCATCGCGGTGGCGGTGCCGGCGATCCCGCCACCGATGATCAATGCGTGTTCGACGGTCATGTCTTCCCCCTGAACTGGTGGTTCCACGCCTGGCGGTAGTCGTCGCCGGCGACGGACGCGGCGAGCCGTTCGACAAAGGCCCGTTCGGCCTCGACCTTCGTCAGCCGGTAGTCCTCCTCGATCAGGAACCACCAGGCCAGGTCCCGGTCGCGGGCACGCTGGACGGTTTCGGTGATCTCCTCGGCCGCCGCGGTGAGCGCCGCCAGCCGTTGCCTGAGCAGGTCACCCGCCTCCTCGGGCGGCAGCACCATGAACAGCGACAACGCGACGCCGAACAGCGGGTACTCCGAGGCTGGTTCGGCGACCAGTTCGCGTATCCAGTCGAAGAGCTCCAGGCGGCCGGTCGGGGTGATGGCGTAGACGGTGCGCTCCGGGCGTGCCGAGTCGCGCAGCGTCGCCTGTTCCGCGATGAACCCGGCCTTCTCCAGCTGGCCGACCACCATGTAGAGGGAGCTGCGCGTGTACTTGAAGTCCCGTTCCTTGCCGTACTCCACGAACCGCCGGGCCATCTCGTAGGGGTGCATCGGCTCCTCGAGGAGACCCGCGAGCACGGCCAGCCCGAGCGGGTTCGCCACCGTTCGTCGCTTCACTTCAACTCCTTAGTCGATACCAACTATACAGGATCAACTATTGCTAGCGTGGTGGGTGAAGGCAGGGGAGAGGCTGATGATCACCGACCCCATCGTCACCCGGATCGGCCACGGGGTGGAGCTGCACCATCATCGAGGTCAGCGTGATGCGGCCCGTGACCTGTTCGCGCAGGTCTGGGATGACATCGGCGGTGAGCAGGGCGACCCGCTGCACATCTGCGTCCTTGCCCACGCGATGGCCGACGTGCAGGACGACGTGCGTCAGGAGCTGATGTGGGACCTGCGCGCGCTCGCCGCCGCCGGCCTGCTCACCGACGAGCGGGTGGCGCGGGCGGGGGTGGCGCTTCCGGTGGCAGGCCTGTACCCGTCACTGCACCTCAACCTGAGCGAGTGTTATCGCAAGCTGGGCGATCTCGAAAACGCCCGTGAGCACCTCCGGCGGGCCCAGGCCACCATCGGTGCCCTGGGCGACGACGGATACGCGCAGCTCATCAAGAGTGGCCTGGAGCGACTGACCGCTCAGCTGGATCCGCCAATTACATAGGGAGGATCTCGACGTATCCGTCGCTTCCGTGTACGCGGATTCGCTGCCCATCCGCAATCAGCCGGGTGGCGTCCACCACGCTGACGACGGCCGGCAGGCCGTACTCCCGTGCGATCACCGCGCCGTGTGTCATCAGGCCGCCGACCTCCGTCACCAGGCCGCTGATGGCGACGAAGAGGGGTGTCCAGCTCGGGTCCGTATGGGCCGTGACGAGGATGTCGCCCGGTTCGAGATCGGCCTGGGCCATGTCCAGGATGACGCGGGCGCGCCCTTCGACGGTCCCGGCGGACACCGGCAGGCCGATGAGAGCGCCGGCCGGCACGTCGTCGCGACGGTAGGACCCGGTGACGGACTCGCCGTCGGAGGTGAGCACCCGGGGCGGGGTGAGCGCGTGGTAGGAGCGGAAGGCGTCCTTGCGCTGCTGGATGAGCTCGGAATCCACCCGGTTCGTGCGTATGACGTCGTGGAGCTCCTGGAACGTGAGATAGAAGATGTCGGCGAGCCCGAGGCGCTCGGCCTCCTTCAGCAACGCCTGCTTGTAGATGAAATAGCGGCTGACGATGCCGTACTTCGGGTACTCCCGGTAGCCGATGAAGGTCCGGACCCGGTCGATCATCCGCTTGGTCTCGTCGGCCTTCCGTTCCCCGTCCGGCAGGGCCCGCAGGCGTTCGAGCACCTCCTGCGCCTTCTTCTCCGCCTTCTGCCGTCCCTGCTCGAAGCGCAGCTTGGCGGCGCCCGGCTCGAAGTTCCTGACGTTGTCGAGGATCGCGGGCACGAGCGTGGCGGGGCTTTCGCTCCAGCGCGGCCTGGTGATGTCGATCTCGCCGACGCAGCGCATGCCGTACCGGTGAAGGTAGCCCTCGATGGCGTCGCGCGCGTCGCTCCCGCCCGCGAACTTCGGCAGCTCGTCCAGGAAGCCGTCGTCCCGGACGTCCTGCAGGTACGCCACCACCTCCGGATGCGCGCGGATCACGTCGGCGACGTCGAGCAGCGCCAGTCCCATCTCCGACGTGATGTTGCCGGGGGCCGAGAGTGTGAGGGTGTCGGCCGCGTTCTTCTCGCCCAGCCATTCCTGGAGCTGGTCGTTGAGCCACCAGGTGGCGTCCATCCCGGCCATGATCGCCTGCATGCTCGCGGGGTCGCTGAGAGCTCGTTTGTGCTCCTGGAACGCCTCCAGCAGGAAGTCGAACAGCTCCGGTCCGCTCTTGGTCCGGATGTCGCGCCGCAGCGCGTCGATGGCGGCCTCGCTGCGCTCGATCAGCTCGGTGACGATGGCCGGATCGGTCGCGATCGGAGCGGGCGCGCCGCCTCCCGGCGGCCCGCCGGGCGCGGCGTCGGGCAGCGCCGGGACGAAGTCGTCGCGATCGAGTACGGTCTCCAGCGCGTCCCTGGTCAGCGGATCGGACCTGCCCACCATCTCCAGGAAGCCGGGGCGCCTCATGTGCCGGGTGGAGTCGACGAACAGCCTTCCTCCGGCCTCCAGCATCGGCGCCAGGGCCGTCAGCTGCCACATGGAGAGCCCCAGCGGCTTCATGGGGTCGGTCATCATCTGCTGATGGCCGACGGACAGGTAGACGTGGTTCTCGTCGTCGTCGGCCGCGGGGATGGGGAACAGCGTGGTGATCGGCCGGCTCTGCACGATCTGGAAGTCGTCGTCGGCCAGGCACCATTCGATGTCCTGCGGGCGGCCGAAGTGCGCTTCGATCCGGCGCCCGAGGCGCACGAGCCGTACCACCTGCGCGTCCGTCAGCGCGGGCCGCTCCTGCCGCTGCGGGTCGATCGCCACTTCCTCCGTGCCGCCGGACGGCAGGGCGTGGAGGGCGAGCTGTTTGGCGGCGATCGTCCTGGCGATGATCTCGCCATCGCGCACCTTGAAGACGTCCGGGTTCACCAGGCCGGAGACCAGGGCCTCGCCGAGGCCGAAGCCGGCGTCCACGGTGGCGACCTTCCGGTTGCCCGTGACGGGGTCGGCCGTGAACAGGATGCCGGACGCGTCGGAAAAGACCATCCGCTGCACGACCACGGCCATGTGGACCGTCCGGTGGTCGATGCCGTTGCGCAGGCGGTAGATCACGGCCCGCTCGGTGAACAGCGACGCCCAGCACATGCTGACGTGCCGGAGGATCGCCGCCTGCCCCACGACGTTCAGGTACGTGTCCTGCTGGCCGGCGAACGACGCCGTCGGCATGTCCTCGGCCGTCGCGCTGGATCGCACGGCGCAGGCGGCCTGCTCGCCGAGCCGGGCGAGCGCGCCGGTGATCGCCGCGGCCAGATCGTCCGGGACGGCCATGCCTTCGATCGTCTGGCGGATCTCCGCGCTGAGCGTGCGGATCGCCTCCCGGTCATCGGGGTTCAACCGTGACAGCCGATCGAGCCGCTCGGCGATCGACGGCGTGTCCGCCATGATCCGCCGGAAGGCCGCCGTCGTCACGGCGAACCCGGCGGGCACGCGGACGCCTTCGATCCGCGACAGCCCGCCCAGGTGCGCGGCCTTGCCTCCGACGACCGCGATCTTCGTCTCGTCAGCCTCTTGAAGATCCAACACATACTTCTCGCTCATCGCGATCCCTCCGAGGCGGTCGTGCCCATCAAAAACTGCTCCGCTCTGTTCTACCGGAGCACCTGACCGAGTACGCTCTTCCGTAATTACGGAAAAGCGGAAATTGGAGGAGATGCGAGTGGAGGACCGTCTTGCGGCGCTGGAGCAGCGGGTGGAGCGGCTGGAAGCGCGGCAGGCCCCCGGACCACCGATCACGGCCACGTCGGCGCTGGAACTGCTGCGCCACCTCCAGGGACGAGCCGAGGAAGGCGCGGGCGCGGTGGCCTACGCGGGAGCGGCGTTCCTCGGCGGCGGTGAATACATGTGGGCGGGCGAGCACGACCTCACCGACCTGATGGCCGCCGACTGGGCGGCCGCCGCCCCGGTCCTGGAGTCGATGGGCAGCCCGCCCAGGCTGGCACTGCTCGCGGCGCTCGTCGGCGGGCCCAGGAGCCGGGCGGAGCTCCAGGAGGCGCTGGGCGGCGAGACCTCCAGCGGCCACCTCTACCACCACCTGCGCGAACTGCAGAACGCCGGGCTGATCGGGCAGCAAGGGCGCGGCACCTACGCCGTCGTCCCCCGGGCGGTCATCCCCCTCCTGGCCATCCTCGCCGCCGCCCTCGACCTCGGCCGGCCGGCCGGAACGGAGTACTCATGAGGCTGTTACCGCCCAGTCCGGCACGGCGCGCCTGGAGCGCGGGAAGGATCGAGGAGTGCGCCCGCCTGGCGGCCGAGGAGGGAGACGAGCGGCTGCTCGTCCTGACCGACCTCGTCCGCGGCCGGTACGAGCAGGGCCTGGCCCGCTACGAAACCGGCGCGCTCCGCCTCCGCGCCCTCGACGAGCCGGTGACGCACGCCTGGCTGCACCTGGACCAGGTGGACAGAGCCTGCGAGCACTTACGCCGCCGCGTACCTCCTGACCTGGCCCTGCGACGCGAGCACCCGATGACGATCGAGGTCGCCGAGCTCGTCACGCTCCCCTTCCGCGACCACCCGCTGGCCCCCTACCTGCCCGCCGTCGAAGGCGACCTGAACGGCCACCGGAGCCTGCTGCACCTGGACACCGGCGGCACCTTCCTGGTGATGGGCGCCGAGCGGGCGACCCGCATGGGCATCGAGTCCGTGCCGAACGGCCGCCGCCACCAGGGCCTCACCTCCGCCCCGGCCCGCACCGGCATCGCCCGCGAACTGGACCTCGGCGGCGCGAGGCTGACGAACGTCCCCGTGGACATCCTCTCGACGCTGACCGGCCCGCAGGACATCGTGATCATGGGAACCAGCCTGCTCAGGCGCTTCCTGCCCACCATCGACACCCCAGCGGGCCACCTGCTCCTGGCCCCGCGCGGCGCGGCGAGCCCGCCGCAGGGGGTCCGCGTCCCCTTCTACCTGTGGGCCGATCACTACATGTTCGCCACCGGCGGCTACGGCGAAGGCCGCGACCTCACCTTCTTCGTCGACTCCGGCCTGGTCCAACTCCTTCCCGGCGAGGACGGCGAACTCCGGCAGGCGGCCACCCTGGCCACCAGAGCCCAGTACCGCTCCTGGGGCATCCCGCGCGCCGACCTCACCGGCACCCACCTGCGGGCCGCCCAGCCCCTGCGCCTGGGACCCCTGGAACAGCCCGGCCACACGTTGTCCATCGCCCCGGCGAGAACCGTGCCCTGGTCCAGCTTCGGCGGCATCAGGATCGACGGCCTGCTCTCGCAGGCCTTCCTCGCCCAGTACGCCTGGACCCTCGACTTCGACCGCTTCGAATACACCTTCCGCCACCGGTAAACGATCTGTGGCCGGCAGGGCAGTGGCGATCCAAGGTCACCCGAGAGACGCTCCAGCGACAGCACAGCACCCCCGACCGTCCCCCGAGGGAGAACGCCATGACCGGAAGCCGAGCCTGGATGGCCGCCGTGGCCGCCGTCATGCTCGCCGCGAGCGCGCTCACGACCGGAACCGCCCACGCCGCGGTCGGGCTGCTCCAGTGCCAGGGAAGCGAGAGCGTCACCTACAGCCCCAGCGTCATCCTCACACCGCGCAACGTCACGATCACCACCAACGGCCAGTTCACCTCGTGCGTCGACACCCAAGGCCAGGTGACGAGCGGCTCGTACGGGGAGACGTTCACCATCGCCGCCGGATGCAACAACCTCCTCGACCCCTTCCAGGCCGAGCGCGTCGTCACCTGGAGCACCGGGGACTCCAGCACGCTCACCGGCTCCGGCTCCTCGACCGCCGCACTCGGCCAGGTCATCACCACGATCACCGGAACCGTCACCGCGGGACGCTTCCAGGGCCGCACGGTCGTTCAGACGATCACGCTGCCGCAGACGCAGCTCCTGCTGTGCCTCACCACGGGCCTCACGGGCACGACCGGACTGACGACCCTCACCCTCACCTGATCCGCCGCTGGTCAGGCGCCGGGGATCCAGTTGCCGTGGAAACCGAGCGGGACGCGGACCGGCAGGTGGACGCGGGCCACGGGCGGTCCCGTGAAGTCCTGGGCGGAAAGGATCACCAGGTCGGAGGCGCCCCGGTCGGGGTCGGCGACGTAGGCCATCAGGTAGCCGTCGTCCTCGCCGCCGCCGGAGGGGTTGGCCGCGAACGCCGCCTCCCCGACCGCGGCGTCGCGGGCGAACCCGTGAACCTCGGTCGTGCCGTGCCGCAGATCGTGCTTGACGAGCGCGTTGGTGAACGACTCGTCGGGGTGGGGGCCGTCGGTGATGAACGGCGTGCCGTACACGGGACTGACCGCGGAGTAGCCGAAGCGGTGCGGCAGGGTGGCGAACGCGTCGTTCACCCGAGGGAAGTCCTGCGCCCGGTCGTCGAGTCGCCGCTGATCGACGGTGCCGCGCACGGGGTCGATGGTCCAGCGATCCAGCGTCGGCTCGATCGCGCCCGGGTCGAAGACGTCGGCCGGGCCCTCCGCCCGGATCAGATCGACGGTGATCGTGGCGCCGTCGTCGTGGGCGTTGAGGACGTGGCTGACGTAGAAGGGGGCGACCGGCAGCCAGCGGACCTCGCCGCCCGCCCGGGGCAGGACTCCCACGCGTGCCTGATACGCCGGGTCCCACTGGAAGGACATCGCCTCCATGGTGAAGACCAGCGGGATGTCGAAGACGACGACGTAGTTCTGCGAGAGGGCGAAGTCGTGCAGGAACGGCGTCCGTGTCCCCTGCAGGGGGATGTTCGTGGCGCGGGTCACCGTTCCGGCCGGGTCGGTGGTGATGTGCTGCGCGAACGGCTGTCCCATCAGGTACGCCACGGAGTGCAGGTCACCGGTGCGCGGGTCCACCTTGGAATGCGCGTTGGCGCTGAAGCCCTCCGGGGTGGCGCCCAGCGGGCACGGCCCGATCGTGTCCAGGTCCTCGCCCAGTTCGTGGGGGAGCCCGCCACCCTCGATGAGGGCGAGCGTGCGACCGGCGTGCCCGATCACGTGGACGTTGGGCGAGGGCACGACGAACCCGGGATCCTCCCCCCGCTCCAGCTTCCGCAGCGCGTCGTCGACCTCCGCCGAGCGGACCCAGCGGTTGCGGTACCACTCGGCGCGGCCGTCCCGGATCCTGACCCCGTGCACCATCCCGGCGCCGAAGGCCCAGAAGTGGGCGGAAGGGTCCTCCACGCCGAGCGGGTTGGGTCCCATCCGCAGGTAGCGCCCGTCCAGGTCGGCGGGAATGCGGCCGGTCACCGGCAGGTCGTGCACGGTCACCTCCTCCTTCACCGGGGCGAAGGGGCCTTCGAGATAGCGGTTGCTCATGTTCACTCCTTTGTACGGTGTACGAGGATGACCGTACGCCGTACCGAACAGCGGAGAGCAGGTTGAGTGGGGTGTGCTAGGCCAGCGGACGAGCGGAAACCCGCCCGCGACCTCGAAGACTTGGCACCCCGACCCACGGTGCTGTGTACTAGCACAATGGAGCGGTACCGGCAGATCATGGCCGACATCACGCGGCGCGTCGCCGAGGGCGAGCTGCGTCCTGGCGACCGCGTCCCGTCCACCAGGCAGGTCGCCGAACAGTGGGGCGTGGCCACCGCGACCGCCGCCAAGGCGCTGACCGCGCTGCGCCAGGAGGGTGTGGTGGTGACCGTCCCGCGCGTCGGCACCGTGGTGGCGGAGAAGGCCCACGCCCGGCCCGCCCCGCCCGGTCCCTCACCCCCGAAGCCGGGCCGCGAACGTGTGATCGGCGCGGCGATCGCCATAGCCGACGCCCAGGGCTTCGACGCGGTCTCCATGCGCAGCGTCGCCACCGCCCTCGACCTGCCCACCATGTCGCTGTACCGGCACGTGCGCGGCAAGGAGGAACTGGCCGCGCTGATGACCGACGCCGCGTTCGGCGAGCTGGAGTTCCCCGTCCCGCCACCGGCGGGCTGGCGGGCCAGGCTGGACCTCGCCGCCCGCCTCCAATGGCGCCTCTACCTGCGCCATTCGTGGCTGCCCCGGCTGGTCTCGCTCACCCATCCCCAGCCGTTGCCGAACTTGTTCCGCTACGCCGACTGGGCGATGAAGGCCGTGCGCGAACTCGGGCTCGACCCCGAGGCCGGTCAGATGGCGTGGTGGACGGTGGCCAACTACGTCCGGGGCACGGCCACCAACCTGGAGCAGCAGGCGGAGTCCGAACGCCACACCGGCCTGACCTCGGACCAGTGGTTCGCCTCCCACATGCCGGTCTTCCAGGCGGGCCTGCCGTCCGGCGCCCTGCCCGCGCACGTGAGTCCCCAGGACTTCGACCTGACCGCGTTCTTCGAGTTCGGGCTGGAGCGCGTGCTGGACGGCATCGCCGTGCTCGTCGGCCGCCGAGGCGCAGGGCTCCAGGCTCGGAACCCTGCGCGGACGCTCACGCGGTGACGGTCAGGGTGAGGACGGCGATGCGGTCGGTGGAGGTGCCGTTGGCGCGCACCGTGACGTAGTAGGTGCCCGGTGCCGTGCCGGCGCCGGCCGTCACGGTCAGGGTGGATCCGGTGCCGGAGGTGATGGCCTGCGGGGTGAAGGCGGCTGTCGTGCCCGGGGGCAGGTTGGTGGCGTACAGGCTGATGTCCTGCGCGGGGGGCACGGTGGTGACGGTGGAGACGGCGACGTTCACCTGGCCGCCGGGCGGGACGGTCACCGAGGCCGGGGTGAGCGTCACGCCGAAGAAGTTCGGGCAGCCCTGGGGCTCACCGGCGACGGCGGGGACGCGGACGGCGTTCCAGGCGGCCCGCACGGTCTTCAACTCCACGCAGGTGTTGGGGAACAGCTGGGCGGCCGCCTCCAGGGAGGCCCGGCGGGCCCGCTGGTGCGTCCAGACCTGGGTCTTGCGCAGCAGCGTGCCCATGAAGATCTGGCCGGCCTTGCGGATGCCGAGCCCGGCGATGATGGAGTTGTCGCAGGTCGGGCTGGGCGGCTGGCCGTTGACCGGGTTGCTGCCCTCGGCAAGCAGGTAGAACCAGTGGTTCTGCACGCCCGCTCCGACCTGGGGCATCATGGGCGGCACCTGGCTGGAGAAGCAGTCCGGGTGGCCGCTCAGGATGGAGGGCCGGTACATGTAGCGGATCGGGCCGGTGCCGGCGATGTTGACCTCCTCGCCGACCATGTAGTCGGGCGGGTCGAGGGTGGCGGGCTGGTTGGCGTAGTGCTCGGTCAGCGCGCCGAAGATGTCGCCGGAGGACTCGTTGAGGATCATCTTCTCGTTGGTGCCGTAGTCCTGGCCGGGGGTGTGGGCGAAGATGGCGTGGCCGTACTCGTGGGCCACCACGTCCATCGAGGTGGCCTGGCGGCGGTTGTCGGTGGTGTGGCCGAAGCTGGCGTTGATCCCGTTCCAGTAGGCGTTGACGTCGTTCAGGCCGACGCGGGCGGGGAAACCACGCCCGAGGCCGTCGAAGCCGTCACGGTCCAGCCAGACGTCGAGCATCTCCCACTCTCTGTCGATCGCGTACATCGTGTCCACGCAGGCGGTCTCCAGGTTGGTCCCGCTGCCGTTGCCCCAGGAGTCGTCGGCCCCGGTGTACGGCGCGCCGTTCTGCCCGCCACAGGCGATGCCCGGACGCATCACGTCGGTCATCGAATAGACGCCGCCGGAGACGCGGGTGGGGAAGGTGACGGGGTTGCCGTTGTAGAAGCTGTTGCCCACCCCCGCCATGACCTCCTCGGACTTCTGCGCGATCGCCCCGGTCCCGGCGTCGACGAAGACGTGAAGCCTGCTCGGCCTGCCCCGGTCCGCGCCGGTGACCACGACCTCGTAGACCAGGCGGCCGCGGCCTTCGGCCATGACGCTCAGCTTGGGCGCGGCGACCGACGCGACCTCGCTCAGTTCGGCCCTGGCCAGCCGGGCCGCCTCGTCCGCGCTGAGCTTGGGGGTGGTGCTCACCTCCAGGGCGGCCTCCTGAGAGACCGATGTGCTCAGTACGCCGCCGGCGGCGTCGGTCACCACGACGAAGTCACCGCCGTGGACCGGCAGCCCCGCGTAGGTGCGGGTGTAGGGGGTGTAGCGCAGGCCGCCCTGACCGGCGATCACTCGCTGCCGGGTGTAGGCGTCCTGGGGCGAGCTGTGCAGCATCGCGGGCCTGGAGGTGACCAGGTGGTCGGTGGCTGCGGCGACGCGGTCCGGCGACTTCGGTGGGTCGGCGGAGGCGGGCGGGATCGAGAGGGTCACGAGCACACTGACGGTGCCCGTGACCATCGCTAACGCGGCACGGCGTCTCACGGGAGCGCTCCTTCGAACTGGGCGGCAGCGCGGGATCGCCGGGCTGCCGGCGACGAATGGGGGAGGAGCCTCTTGCATTCGATCCTGTGAGCCACACCTGGTCAATGTCCGAGTCAGGACAGCGGACGGCCGTGCGAGCGCAACGGCACCGCGGACTCCTCCTTGAGCCGGGCCACGATCTCGGCCGCGTCGCCGCTCGCGGCGGTCGCGTCCGGCCGGTCGAGCGGCTCCCGCAGCGTGCTCGACACCACCGTGGCGGGCAGCGCGCCTGGCTCGACGCTCACCTGCCCGCCTACCAGCGCCGGATGTCCGGCGAGACGCCCGCCGAGATCATCCACGCGGACCTGACGGTGTCGCTGGGCGGCCGCCTCCCGGCCCCGCTCAACCGCACCGACCTGGGAGAACGAGCCGCCGACCTCCTGGCGTGGGTGTGGCGGGAGACGGTGTCGCCCACCTGGCCGAGGCGTCGCAGGATCGTCGAGGCGGACATCACCGCCCGGTCGGAACGGCTGAGCCAGAGCGGGTGGGCCGCGGTGCTGGACGGCAGCGGCCCGGCATGCGCTGGCTGGGCGAGGGCGATCTCCACGGCCCGTCCGCCCTTCGGCCGGGCCGTGATCTTGGGGCCGTGGTGGCTCAGGGTCCGTGAGATGACGACCGTGGTGGATCCCGCAGAGGTGCCGGTGTGCACGCCGGGCTCCTCACTCAGCCGCCGCAGCCCCGAGTCCGTCCGGTACGCCCACAGGTGGGCCTGCGACGGCTCGTCGGAGGCGGTGAACAGGATCGTCTCACCGTCGATCGCGACCACCTCCTCCAGTTGCAGGCCGGCCGGGGTGACCGGGTGCCCGGCGAGCAGGAGCCGCCGGGTGTCCTCCAGGTCGGCGCTGGTCACGAGGCCGCCCGCGGCGGTGCGGGCGGGCAGTCCGGGCACGAGCCGTACCCACGCGTCGCCGCGTGCGACCAGCAGCGAGCGACCGTCCGGCGCCCACCAGTAGCCTCGGTCGCGCCCCATCTCCTCCGCGGCCACGTACTCGGGCAGGCCGTAGGTGATCTCCTCGCCGTCCGGCTCGGCCACCGCGTGGTCGTCGCCGTCGTGGTTGACCCGCAGTGCGCCCCGGCTGACGTAGGCGATCCGCCGGCCCGCCGGGTCGGGGCGCGGGGCCACTACCTGGCCGGGGGTGTTCAGGTGGCGTTCCTCGCCGGTCGCGCAGTCGAGGGCCCACAGGCAGGAGAGCGGATCGTCGCCCGCCTTGCTCCGGAGGAAGTACACGGTGCGGCCGTCGGGGCAGACCGTTAGGTGGCGTGGGGTGCCGAAGGTGAATCGCTTGGTACGGGCGAGTTGTGCGGGGAGCGTGTCCATGCGGGGATCTCATCGGGTTCCGCGGGCCGAGCGGTAAGGGTTTCGCGGGAGGGCGAAACCTCGGCTTTCAGCGGCGCACGTTCAGGCGCATGAGGTCCTTGCCCACGATCATCTTGCCGCGATATCCGGCTTTGCCCGCGCCGGCACGGGCGCGCTGCTGCCACTGCGCGTGCGGCTGGAAATCTCCGATGTGGCTGAGCACAAGCGCGTCGACGCCCGACTGCCGGGCCACCGTGCCCAGATCGAGGACGTCCGTGTGTGTCGTGCGCATGTGCTCCACGAAGTGCTCCGAAGCTCCGTGGTCGTGCCACCACTGGGGATCGTTGGCCTCGTGGACCAGGATGTCCGCGCCGTCGGCGAGGGTGGGGATGTTCGGCGTCAGGGTGGTGTCCCCCGAGAAGACCACGCTGCCGTGTTCGGTCTCGAACCTGTACGCCAGGCTGGGGAAGACGACGCCGTGGGAGACCAGGATGGCCGTCACCCTGACGTCGTCGTTGCTCATCACGGGGAAGGGCTTCATGGCCGGCGCCGTGTCGCCGATCGGGGACGCGCCCACGTCCGGCACCTTGATCTCGTTGACCCGGAGGACGGCGGCCGGGTCGAATCCGATCTTCTCGGCGATGAAGGTGTTGCTGGAGTAGGCGAAGGCCTCGTTGGAGAGCCTGGTCAGGTCGGCGAGGCCGGGGGTCGGGCGGTGGGGGGCGACCCATTTCGCGCCGGGGACGTCGGGCAGCGCGCCCGCGCTGGGCGGGCCGTAGACGTCGATGCGCGGCATGGCGCCGGTCTGGGACATGATCGCGGGAGCCATGTACATCGCCAGGTTGAAGTAGTCGGCGATGTGGTCGGCGTGGAGGTGGGTGACGAAGATGCCCTTGAGCCGTGCCGGGTCCAGGCCCGCGCGCACGTACTGCGACACCGCCCCGCGGCCACAGTCGACCATGTAGACGTCGCCCCGGACGACGAGCGCGCTGGCGATGCCGAAGCGCCCGCTGGACGGCGTCGGACCGGCCGCGGTTCCGAGCAGCACCAGGTCGGTCCCGTCGGAGGGCGTGCTCGCCAGCGCGGGCTGGGCGAGCGCTCCGACCGAGGCGATGCCGGCGGCGAGGGCACTTGAGCGCAGGAGCGTCCGCCGGGTCAACGGGCCGGGCGTATGGGCATTGTCGTGAGTGTTCACAGAAGTACCTCTCCTCGGTGCACGAGCGGAGCGAGCCTCGACGAGATGACGTTTCCACGACGCCGCGCGCCTTCGCGTCGGTGATATCCACCTAGTCCTCGCGCACTCACTACTCTGTGGTACTGTGTAGTGGTACTCGGTAGTACAAAGTACCAAAGGAGCGAAGAGGACCCACGATGGACGACCTGACGGAGATGCTGAAGGGCACGCTCGAAGGGTGCGTGCTCGAAATCATCGGCAGCGAGGAGACCTACGGGTACGCCATCACGCGCCGGCTGAACGAACTCGGCTTCGCCGACGTCGTCGAGGGCACGGTTTACACCATCCTGCTGCGGCTGGAAAAGAACGGGCTCGTGCAGGCGACGAAACGGCCGTCAGGGCAGGGCCCGCCGCGCAAGTTCTATTCGCTCAACGAAGCCGGGCGCGAAGAACTCGCAACGTTCTGGGCCAAATGGGAGTACATCACAACACGGATCGACAGGCTCAAGGAGGGCGGGAGATGAACTTCTGGGAGAGCATGACAGGCAGCGATCTCACCAGGGAATGGAAGGCTTTCGAAGTCCGGGCCGCGGCATTGCCGGCCGACTATCGGGCGGCATGGGAAGAGATCAAGGGTCATCTTTCCGGCTACGGGGACTTCACCGGCCGGAACCTGATGCCGATTCTCGACAACGCCCTGGGGCTGCTCGAAGAGACGGCGGCCGATGGGCAGGGCATTCAGGACGTGCTGGGTGACGACGTCCAGGGCTTCTGCGCGGCGCTGGCCGGCGGAGAAGGGGCTCGGAGTCAGCGCGACCGCTGGCGCGAGCAGTTGAACAAGAACGTCGCAAGGAAACTGGGCCGGCTAGGAGGCTGACGTGGGCATCCAAGACATCATTGAAGGCAAGAAGCAGTGGCGGGCGCACGTGGCGCGGGTCAAGGCGCTCCCGCCGGATTATCAGATCGTTTACAAGGAGATTCAGCGGTACATCTTCAAGGTCGGGCCGGTCGATTTGCTCGACGGGCCACTGCTCTCCGGGATTGTCGACTTCTTCGAAGAGGGCGTCGCCGCCGACCGGGGAGTCCTGGAGCTCATCGGCGATGACGTCGCCGCCTTCTGCGACGACCTGATCAAGGACTCCCGCACGTACGCGGACGTCTATCAGGAGTCCATCACCGGGGAATCCGGCAAGGCTGGGAAGTAACACCCCGCCTCGGCCCTCCCCCGTATTCATGCGCGGGCTTCGTCGGCGTGCCGTACGCACGCTTGATTCGGCGCGCCCGCTACAGCAACGCCGAGACAAGGGATATCCGAATGACAACCACTCAAGGCCCCGGAAACCTCTCCGTGAATGTGGAGGAAGGCTGGGGGAAGGTCGCCGACGCGTTCCTGGCGAACTTCGAGAACCCCGGCGAGGTCGGCGCGGCCTGCAGCGTCTACGTGGGCGGCCGCCCCGTCGTCGACCTGCGGGGCGGGCTCGCCGACCGCGAGGCCAACCTGCCGTGGAGTGAGAGCACGATCGTCCAGGTCGCGTCCACGACGAAGGGCGCCACCGCGATCTGCGCCCACATGCTGGCCCAGCGCGGTGAGCTGGACCTGGACGCCCCGGTCGCCCGGTACTGGCCGGAGTTCGCCGCCAACGGCAAGGAAGAGATCAAGGTCCGCTGGCTGCTGTCGCACCAGGCCGGTCTCCCGCTCGTCGACGGACCGCTGACGTTCGAGGAGGCGTGCGCGTGGCATCCGGTCATCCGCGCGCTGGAGGCGCAGAAGCCGCTGTGGAAGCCGGGCACCGAGCACGTCTACCACGCCGTCACCTACGGCTTCCTCGTCGGTGAGGTCGTGCGCCGGATCTCCGGCAAGTCGCTGGGCACGTTCTTCGCCGAGGAGGTGGCCGCCCCGCTCGGGCTGAGCGCCTGGATCGGGATGCCCGAGGAGCACGAGGGACGCGTGTCCCGGCTCCACTTCGCCGACGCGTTCAGCGTGGAGGAGCTGCTCGCCGGGATGATCGCCTTCACCGGGCTCGACGCGGAGACGGTCGCCGCGTGGGTCGAGTCCATGTGGGCCCCGGGCTCGATCCAGATGCGCGCCGGTGAGCTCGGCGGCGCGCTGGACAACACCTCCGGGGAGTACATGTACACGCGTGCCTGGCGCGCGTCCGAGTTCCCGGCGGCGAACATGCTCGCGGACGCGAGCTCGCTGGCCCGGATGTACGCCGCCACGGTCAGCGACGTCGACGGTGTACGCCTGCTCAACCCGTCGACGGTCGAGACGATGACCGCCGTCCAGACCGACAAGACGCGCATGTACGGCCTGCCGCCGGGCCTGGACATCCCGGCCGACCGCTCCTTCTACATGTCCCTGGGGTTCGGCCGAGCCTGCCCGATCGCGCCGATGGTCGGACCGGGCTCGTTCGGTCACCCGGGGTCCGGCGGCTCGATCGGCTTCGGCGACCCCGACGCCGAGGTCGGCTTCGGCTACGTCACGAACCTCTGGAACTTCCGGCCCGACGACCCCCGCGCGTCGAACCTGGCCAAGGCCGTCCGTTCCTGCCTCGGGTGAGACAGTGTCAGGCCGCCGCGAGGACGGCGGGCTTGAGGGTCTGCGCGCACCACTGCGCGAATCCGGTGGCCGGGCCCGCCTGCGGTGAGCGGGCGACGCCCGAGTCCAGGCCCTGGTCCTTGGCGCGCTTCATGTCGACCATGGCCTCGACGAACGCCTCGTTGAGGCCGTAGCCGAGCATGGTGGACCGCATCTCGTCCAGCGGCTGGCGCTGGTAGCGGACCGGCCGGCCCAGCTCCTCGGACATGATCCGGGCCAGGTCGTTCGGCGACAGATCCTGCGGCCCGAGCACCGGGACACTGCCGACGCCGCTCCAGGAACGATCCAAGAGCAGCCCGGCCGCCGCCGAGGCGATGTCGGCCACGGCCACCATCGGGGCCGGACGGTCCGCGGCGACGGTGTCGGTGAAGACGCCTGCCTCGCGGATCGAGCCGGCCTCCTCCAGCAGGTTCTCGAAGAAGGACGGGGTTGGCCAGCGCACGGTAGCGGTAATGACGATCACGAAAAACGGCTCTGGCGCGATCAATGGGGAGCGATCACGTTCGGTGATCTCAGTTGTGCAGAGCCATGGCGCGGAGGAGGTCGTAGTTCGCGCGACCGAACA
>NZ_JACHIN010000026.1 GCF_014203235.1 Nonomuraea endophytica
GGCCGACCGCACCAACCACCGAGCGGCCATCGCCATCGACGTCCTTACCGAACCCGAATCGACAACCGCCCAAGCGCCTTAACTACCCGGCATTGGGGCTAGACGGAGATCGGGAGGCGTTCCGGGCCGCGTAGGTTCATGCGGCCGTTCATCTCCACCTCGCCGTCGAAGGAGAGGGCGGGGAAACGGCTGACCAGGCGTTCGATCGCGACCCTGCCCTCCAGCCTGGCCAGGGCGGGGCCGAGGCAGTAGTGGGCGCCGGCGCCGAAGGAGATGTGGTTGCGCGCCTGCTCGCGTTCGATGCGCAGTTCCTCGGCGTCCTGGCCCCAGTAGAGGACGTCGCGGTTGGCCGAGGCGAGGCAGGCCAGCACGAAGGCGCGCGGCGGGATCGTCCTGCCGCCCACGGTGTACGGCTCCAGCGTGATCCGCCGGGTCTGCTGGACCGGGCTGTCGAAGCGGAGGAACTCCTCGATCGCGTTGCCGGCCAGCTCGGGGCGTTCGCGCAGCAGAGCGAGCTGGGCCGGGTTGCGCAGCAGGGCGGTGACGCCGTTGGCGATGAGGTTCATCGTGGTCTCGTGGCCGGCGATGTAGAGCAGCGCGACCTGGGCGATCAGCTCGTCGTCGGAGAGCCTGTCGCCGTCCTGCTCGGCGGCGATGAGGGCGGTGAGCAGGTCCTCGGCCGGGTGGGTGCGCTTCCAGGCGAGCGCCTCCCTGATGACCTGCGTCATCTCGCCGCCGGCCTTGGACACCTGCGCCAGCAGGTCCTGGTCGGCGACGGGTTCCAGGGTGCGGACCAGCAGGCCGCTCAGGTCGCGGATGCGGGCGTGGTCGGCGGCGGGCATGCCGAGCAGCTTGGAGATCACCGCGAACGGCAGCGGGAAGGCCAGGGTGGCCATGAGGTCGACCCGGCCGGCCGCCTGGATCTCGTCGAGCATGGAGTCGACCAGCGCGGTGATCTCCGGCTCCAGCGCCGCGACCTTGCGCGGGGTGAACACCTTGCCGACCAGTGAGCGCAGCCGGGTGTGGTCGGGCGGGTCGCGGTCGAGCATGGACATGCCGAGCACGTTGTCGCCCGCGTGGACGAGCTGGTCGCGCTGGTCGCGGACCGGGCCGGGGTCGAGCTTGCGGTCGTCCACGGACAGGCCGGCGCGCAGGAGCCCGGCGATGTCCTCGTACCCGCTCAGCACCCAGAAGCCGAACGGGCTCTCGTGCACCGGCTCGCTCTCGCGCAGCCTGCGGTAGGCGGGGTACGGGTCGTCGGTGAAGCCGGGCTCGAACGGGTTGAACAGCAGTTCCGTCATCGGAGCACTCCTCAAGCGGTGGACGTGCGGGGTACCAGCCACCGGCAGCGGCGGCGTGGGGGCGGGATGCGCGGCAGCCGTACCTCGTGGACTCCCGTCGCGGCGTGCAGCGTGCGGCGGTGGTGCGCGTCCAGGTCGGCGAGGGCGGGACGGCCCGCGTGGGCGTCCAGCAGGAACCGCGCCCCGGGCATGGCGGCGGACAGGTCGAGCCAGAGCGCGGTCAGCGCCGCGTCGATGTCGGGCGGCCAGTCCTCCAGCAGGGCGTCGAGGCGGGCGTCGAAGGCCCGGTACCAGCGCAGTTGCACCTCGCGCAGGAGCCCGTCGAAGTCCCCGAACTCCGCCGTCACCCGCGTCGCCAGCTCGCCGGTGACGTGAGGGCGGCCGGTCGCGGCGATGTCGGCGAGTACGGCGTGCACGAGCTGATGGCGTTGGCGCGACGATTCCCACGACATCGGTGACCTACTTAGCGTCGGAAACATACACTGCGTATGTCGTATACTCTGCGTATGCCTCCTGTCAAGAGCCGCCGGGAGCAGTACTCCCAGGCGACCAAGGCCGCGCTGCTCGAAGCGGCAACCCGTCGATTCGCCGAGCACGGCTTCGCCGCCACCGCGCTGGAAGACGTCGCGGCCGACATCGGCGCCAGTCGCGGTGCGGTCTACCACCACTTCGCCAACAAGTCGGCGCTCTTCGAGGCGGTGCTCGACCTGCTGGAGAAGGAGATGGTCCGCCAGGTGGTCGAGGCGAGCGCGAACGCCGACGGCCCGTGGCAGGCGGCGATGGCGGCGACCGAGCAGTTCCTGGAGTGCTGCTGCGACCCGGTCTACGGGCGGGTCGCCTGGCAGGAGGCGCCGCAGGCGCTGGGCTGGCACCGCTGGAAGGAGTTCGAGGCGGAGTACGCCTACGGGCTGATCGAGATGCTGATCGCCTCGCTGGTCGAAGCTGGAGAGGTTCCGGCCATGCCGATGGAGCCGATGACGCGCATCACCTTCCACATCCTGGGCGCGGCGGGGATCGCGCTGGCCGAGACGCCGGAGGCGGACAAGCAGCGGGTGAAGGCCGACTATCTCCTGACGATCACCCACCTGCTCGGCGGTGCCCGACTTTGATGGCAGGTTGAGGGTTTTCCGGGATTCACCTCGGTGTTTTCCGGCAAACCTTTCACGGCAGGGTCAATGGAATAATTCACTACATGCAGCCTTCGGATTACGACGCCGCAGACAACCACGACTTCATCCAGGTCCGCGGAGCCCGAGAGAACAACCTGAAGGGGGTCTCCCTCGACCTGCCCAAGCGCCGGCTCACCGTCTTCACCGGTGTGTCCGGGTCGGGGAAGTCCTCGCTCGTCTTCGACACGATCGCGGCCGAGTCACGCCGGCTGATCAACGAGACCTACACCGCGTTCATCCAAGGTTTCATGCCGCCGCTGTCGCGGCCCGAGGTGGAGTCGCTGCACAATCTGAGCGCCGCCATCATCGTCGACCAGGAGCGGATGGGGGCCAACGCCCGTTCGACGGTGGGCACGGCGACGGACGCGTACACGATGCTCCGGATCCTGTTCAGCCGGCTGGGCGAGCCCTTCGTCGGGCCCGCCCCGCACTTCAGCTTCAACCGCGCCGAGGGCATGTGCCCGGCGTGCGAGGGCCTGGGCAAGGTCACCGACATCGACGTCGACGAGCTGATCGACAAGGACAGGACGCTCAACGAGGGCGCGGTCACCGCCCCCGGCTACGGCGTCGACACCTGGTACTGGCAGATCATCGTCAACTCCGGCTACTTCTCCCCCGACCGCAAGCTCAGGGACTTCACCCCCGAGGAGTGGCAGCTCCTCCTGTACGCGCCGGTCACCAAGGTCAAGGTCGGCACGAGCAACCTCACCTACGAGGGCCTGGTCCCCAAGATCAGGAAGCAGTTCATCGGCAAGGAGCGCGACGCGATGCAGTCGGCCGCGCGCGCCTTCGCCGACCGCGCCATCAAGCTCGGCACCTGCGCCGACTGCGGCGGCTCCCGGCTCAACCAGGCCGCCCTGTCCTGCCTCATCGACGGCCGCAACATCGCCGACTGCTCCTCCATGCAGATCAACGACCTGGCCGAGTTCGTCCGCGGGCTCAAGGGCGCCGGCGTCGGCCCGATGATCGACACCCTCGGCACGACCCTCGACTCGCTGGTCGAGATCGGCCTCGGCTACCTCAGCCTCGACCGCGAATCCGGCACGCTGTCCGGCGGCGAGTCGCAGCGCGTCAAGATGGTCAGGCACCTCAGCTCGCCCCTGACCGACGTCACCTACGTCTTCGACGAGCCCACCGCCGGCCTGCACCCGCACGACATCCAGCGCATGAACGACCTCCTGCTCCAGCTGCGCAACAAGGGCAACACCGTCCTGGTCGTCGAGCACAAGCCGGAGACCATCGAGATCGCCGACCACGTCGTCGACCTCGGCCCCGGCGCCGGTTCAGCGGGCGGCGAGCTCTGCTACGCGGGCGACCTCGACGGGCTGCGCGCCTCGGGCACCCTGACCGGCCGCTACCTCGACCATCGCGTACGGCTGCGCGAGACGTTCCGCGCCCCGACCGGCCACCTGCCCGTCACCGGCGCCACCCTGCACAACCTCAGGGGCGTTGACGTCGACATCCCCCTGGGCGTGCTGACCGTCGTCACCGGCGTGGCCGGATCGGGCAAGAGCTCGCTCATCCACGGCTACGTGTCCGGCGGCGACGGCGTGGTCGTCGCCGACCAGTCGCCGATCCGCGGCTCCAGACGCAGCAACCCTGCGACCTACACCGGCGTCCTGGACCCCATCCGCGCCGCCTTCGCCAAGGCCAACGGCGTCAAGCCCGGCCTGTTCAGCGCCAACTCGGAAGGCGCCTGCCCGGCCTGCAAGGGCATCGGCATGATCTACACCGACCTGATGATGATGGCCGACGTCGGCTCGGTCTGCGACGAGTGCGACGGCAAGCGGTTCACCGCCGAGGTGCTGTCGTACCGGCTGCGCGGCAAGAACATCAGCGAGGTCCTGGCCATGTCCGCCGAAGAGGCCCGCGACTTCTTCACCACCGGCCAGGCCAGGACGATCCTCGACCGCCTCAACGCGGTCGGCCTCGGCTACCTCGGCCTCGGCCAGCCCCTGACCACCCTGTCCGGCGGCGAACGCCAGCGGCTCAAGCTCGCCATCCACATGGCCAAGAACGGCTCCACCTACATCCTGGACGAGCCCACAACCGGCCTGCACCTGGCCGACGTCGACCAGCTCCTGGCCCTGCTGGACCGGCTGGTCGACGACGGCAACACCGTCATCGTCATCGAACACCACCAGGCCGTGATGGCCCACGCCGACTGGATCATCGACCTGGGGCCCGGCGCCGGCCACGACGGCGGCCAGATCGTCTTCTCCGGCACCCCGGCCGACCTGATCGGCCAGGGCGCCTCCCTGACCGCCCAGCACCTGCGCAAGTACGTGAACGCCGGCTAAGCGAGCGGCGGGATGGTGTGGTTGACCCGGAACAGGTGCTCCGGGTCATACACCGCCTTCAGCGCGGCCAGCCGCCGGTAGTTCTCCTCGGTGTAGGCCAGCCTGACCCGCTCGGGCGCGGAGTCGGGGTCGAACAGGAACCCCGGCAGCATGGCTCCGGTGTCCCAGCGCCGGAGCCGCCGCAGCACCGCGTCGGAGACCTCGCGCGTCACGCCGGCCTGCCCCGGCGGGGCCGGCATCCGCATCCACAGGTGGAAGGCCGCGCCCTGGGTGCTGACCGCGTGCGCGCGGCCGGGCGGCCGGTTCAGCGCGCCACCCAGGTGGCGCAGCTCGATCCCGGGGTACGGCCCGCCGTCCGCCGACGGGTCGATGAACGAGACCAGTTCCGCCACGGCCTCGTCGTCCAGCTCGTTCAGCAACGCGCTGCGCAGGTGCGCCCTGACGGGGTTCTTGGGGTCCTGGTAGATCCCGGTGATCTCGGTGTACGGCATCGCCCGCACGGTGTCCTTGTCCGGCCCGAGCGCCCGCAACGGCTCCACCAGCCGCGCACCCCGCTCCTCCGCCCCCGCGAACACCACCCTGACCTGCACGAGCGAGCGCCCGCGGAACTCCCCGGGCAGCTGCGGCAGGTCGGGAAAGCGCACCAGCGTCACCGAGGACGACATCTCATCCGGCTGCTTCTTGGCCCAGGCCAGGTAGGAGCCGAGCACGTGGGCCGCGTGGCCGGGGTCCTCGCCCGGATAGGAGAGCTCGCCGCCGTAGATGGCCCGCAGCGGCTTCAGCTCGATCTCGGCGGCGACCACGACGCCGAAGTTGCTCTTGCCGCCGCGCACCGCCCAGAACAGGTCCGGCTCCCGGCCGGGCGAGACGGTGCGGAGCCGGCCGTCGGCGGTGACGACGTCGAGGGAGCGGACGTGGTCGGCGGCGAAGCCGTACGTGCGGGCGGTCAGCGGGAGCCCGCCGCCGGTGAGGTAGCCCATCACGCCGACCTCGCCGGAGGAGCCGGACAGCGGCGCGAGGCCGTGCTCGGCCGCCGCGGCGATCACCTCGCCCCATCGCAGCCCGGCGCCGATCCGCGCGGTGGCGGCAGCGGGGTCCACCGACAGTTCGCGCAGCTGCGAGGTGGCGATGAACACGGCGCCGTCCGCGGGGACCGACTTGCCGTGCCCGGTCGACTGCACCGCGATCGGGCGTCCTTCCCACGCCGCGAGCCGTACGGCGGCGGCCACGTCGTCGGCGTCTGCGGCGACCACGACCACCGAGGGCCGGTGCTCGACCGTGAGCAGCCAGCCGGAGATCGCCTCGTCGAAACCATCGTCACCGGGATATAGCGTGCGGCCCCGGATGTCCAGATCAGTCATGTGCCCTCACTTTCATTGGCCAACCCAACGTTGGCGCGACCAACAATACACAGAATCGTGGGTCTGGCCAACGGCTTGGTAGATTGCCGCCGTGGACACCTCAGAGGGCAAGCCGCCGGAGCGGCTGCGAATGTTGCCGAGCAGGCTGACCAACCAGGCCGCGCTGACCGCCAACCGGATCGTGGACCAGGCCCTCGCCAAGGGCGGCGTCCGGCGCTACCACTACGCGCTGCTCGCCACCCTGGAGGAGTTCGGGCCGGCCAGCCAGGCCGGACTCGGCCGCCGCACCGGCATCGACCGCAGCGACATGGTGGCCACCGTCAACGAGCTGGCCGAGAAGGGCCTCGTCAACCGCGAACCCGACCCGGAGGACCGCCGGCGCAACATCATCACGATCACCTCCGGCGGCCGGCGCCACCTCACCGAGCTCGACCGGTTGCTGGCCGACGCCCAGGACGAGTTCCTCAGCCCGCTGCCCGCCGCCGACCGCCGGCACCTGATCGACCTGCTCACTCGTCTCGTCGGCGAGCGCCCCTGACCTGTTCGACCTGGAAGCGGACGGTGACGTCCAGGCCGCCTGCCGGGCGGGCCGTGGTGGAGATCGAACCGTCTTGCGCGGCCGCGATGCCGTACACGATGGACAGGCCGAGCCCGAGGCCCGCGTCGCCGCGCGTGCGGACGCCCTCCCCGCGCACGAACGGCTCCCGCCAGCGCTCCACCTGGTCCGGCGTCAGGGGCGGGCCGGTGTTGGAGACGCGTGCGAACGGCTGCCCGCCCTCGACCCCGGTGACCACCTCGACCCGGCCGCCCGCGTGGTTGTAGTGGACGGCGTTGTCGATCAGATTGCCGATCATGCGTTCCAGCAGGACGGGATCGCCCGTCATCCGGGCGGGCCGCAGCTCGCGCCGCACCGCGATGTCCCGGGACTCCCCCGCGACCCCGGCGAGAACGCCGGTCGCGACCTCGGCGAGGTCCACGTCGCGTCCGGTGATCCGGCCGCTCTGGGTGTGGGCCAGGGTGAGCAGGCCGTCGAGGATGCGCCGGCTCTGGTCCACGGCGGCGCTGACGTCGTGGGTCATCGCGAGCAGTTCGGCCGTGCCCGGCCGGTCGTCGAGGGTGACGTCGATGGCGGTGCGCATGGTGGCCAGCGGGGTGCGCAGCTCGTGGGCGGCGTTGGCGGTGAACATCCGCTGGCTGTCCAGGGCCTGGTCACGCTCGGCCAGGCCGGTCTGGATGCGGTCGAGCATCCCGTTGATGGTGCGGGCCAGGGTGGCCAGTTCGTCCGCGGGCGTGGTGACCGGCACCCGTTCGGAGAGGTTCTCAGCGGACAGGCGGCGCGCGGTCCCCGAAATGGTGCGGATCGGCCGGAGCACCCGCCCGGCCACGAACCAGCCCAGCGCGGCGGCCAGCCCGGTCACCACCGCGAGCGAGATCAGCGCCTGGTTCAGGAACTCGGAGAACGTGGCCGCCTCCAGCCGCCCGGCGATCGTCCAGAGCCGTTGCCGCGCCATCGCGGCATAGCCGGGATCGGCGGAGGTGCCGACGACGTCGAGCGACAGGCGGCGCCCCAGGTTGCGGCTCATCAGGAAGTACGTCAGCCCGGTCAGGACGACGCCCGCCGCCAGGACCAGGAGCGTGTAGAGAGCGGCGAGCCGGAAGCGGGCGGTCATGCCCCGATCCGGTAGCCGGCGCCGGTCACGGTCTCGACGAGCGGCGGATCGCCGAGCTTGCGGCGCAGCGTGCCGACCGTGATCCGGACCGCGTTGGTGAACGGGTCCGCGTGCTCGTCCCACACCTTGTCCAGCAGCGTCTCGGCGCTCACCACGTCGCCACCGGCGGTCAGCAGCAGTTCGAGCACGCCGAACTCCTTCGGCGTCAACGCCAGCGACCGGCCTGCCCGTTCGGCGCCGCGCCGCGCGGGGTCCAGGGCGACGTCGGCGGCGCGCAGCACCGGCGGACGAGCGGGGGCGCTGCGCCGGACCAGCGCGCCGACCCGGGCGATCAGCTCGGAGAAGGCGAACGGCTTGCCGAGGTAGTCGTCGGCGCCCAGGACGAGCCCGTCCACCCGGTCGGCGACCTCGGCGGAGGCGGTGAGCATGAGAATCCGCGCCCCGCCCTGCTCGGCCAGCCGCCTACGACCATCCCACGGACGACACGCGCACCCGCTTTCCCATCAAACCCGACCGGATCAGCCTCGGCGACACCGTCCGGCACGACGCGGCCGGCATCGCCGAACCGCCGTCCATGGGTCCGGGACCCGGTCAGTCCCGCCCGTTCGGATTCGACGTCATCGCCAACTACAGCCACGACTTCCTCAGGAAGTTCGCCATCACCTTCGACTACACGCACATGGACCTGTACGTCGGCGGCGCCTGAAACGGGCGGTCAGGCCGGGGAGACGATTCCGTCGGTCAGCTCGCGCAGCCGGGCGGCGTGCGGCGTCAGCAGCTCGGCCACGGCCAGCGCCGACCTGACCGCGCTCTCCTGGCTGTCGCTGCCGGTCAGATGGCTGCCCGCCAGGTAGATCCCGCCGTGTCCCTGGCGGGCGGCGAGCGTGTTGCGGGCCCGTACGGCGGCCGGGGTGACGACGAGCTGGCGGAAGGAGCGCTGGGCGACGACCTCGGCGGGCGGGCGGTCGCGGTAGGTGATCCAGCTCTTGAACACGTCCACCCCGAGGGCCGGGCCGTACCAGTGGGCGGCCTCCGCCCAGCCGTCGTGCACCTGCAGGTTCACCGCCGACCAGTGCCGCCGGTCGGCGGGCTGGTAGGCGGGGTCCAGGTGCACGGCGACCTCGGCCGGCGTGTACGTGAACGCGCCCAGCGCCAGCCGTAGCCGATGCGTGCCCGCCAGCGGGGACAGCAGCGACAGCGCCGCGGGCGCGGGCACGGCCAGCACCACGCAGTCGGCCACGACCGCGCGGCCCGCGGCGTCCACGACCTCGAACCGGCCGTGGTCGCGGCGCAGCGCGCCGACGGGCGAGCCGGTGCGGACCGCTCCATGCGGTAGCGCGTCGGCCAGCCGCCTGGCCACGTCCTGGCTTCCGGGGACGAGCGCCGACCACAGCGGCGCGTGCTCGCCCGAGGCGGCCGACACGCTTAGGCAGAAGTCGATCGCCGCCCGCGCCGACACCCCGGGCGCCTGCTCGTTGGCGCATCGGACGTGGTGGGCCAGCAGCGGGTAGAGCAGCCAGTCCTTGGTCTCGCGCGCGAGCGGCAGCGGCTCGACCAGGTCGGCCAGCGGGATCTCCCAGCTCGGATCGGTCGCCTGGAACTTCGCCGCGGCGGCCAGGAACGTGCTCAGCGCCTTCCACGGCCGTCCCGTCACCGGTTCGCGATCGCCGCGCCGTTCGTCGGGCAGGTGCGGAGTGACCAGCATCGGCGCCGCCCGGTCCGGCCCGGTCACGGTGAGCGTCAGCGGCGCGGGCATGAGGTCGGCGCCGGACAGTCCCAGCAGCCGCAGCAGCCGGCCGTGAGCGGGGAAGCCGGTCGGTGAGAGGTACTGCGCGCCGAGGTCGACGGTGACGCCCTGCGCCCGCACGCTGTGGGCGTGCCCGCCGGCGTGCCGGGCCGCTTCGAGCACGACCACCTCGTGCTCGTCGTCCAGCAGCCACGCGGTGGTCAGACCCGCCAGGCCGCCTCCCACGATCGCGATCCGCATGTGTCACCCCTATGGCAGGCCTCTGACGGACAGTCAGAAGAAGAGTCAACCCACCACACTAGGCCGCTTATGCGGAATTGCCCACGCCTTGGCCCTACCGGCTCCCCCTACGGTGCAGCGCCCAGCGCACCACCCGGCCCCCGGCGACGGCCGCGACCGCGCCCACAAGCAGCAGCACCAGCGCGACGATCGTCGCCGGCCACAGCCAGCCGCTGCCGCGCAGGTCCACGTCCATCACGGGGTACTCCAGCATCTTGGCCGCCCACCGCGCGGTCGGCACGTCATAGGTGCGGGCGACGTCACGCAGCACCGGGTCGAAGGCGAACTCCGTGCCGGTGTGCAGATACACCGCGCCCGCCTCCCGGCCCCGGGCAGCGGCAGCCGTCCCAGGCACCAGCAGCCGGTCCAGGCCCTCGGCGTCCCGGACGCGCGGCACGAACGTCAGGCCGTGCCGCGACCTGATCGGCCCCTCGCCGACCGCGACCGTCCGCCCGACCATGGAGTGTTCCGTGTACGTCGCGAACGCCGAGGCCAGCTCCAGCTCCCCCGTCCCCTCGACGAGCCGGACGCCGATGGCGGAAGGACCGACCTGGTAGGAGGAGTTCAGGGCGACGACGGCCACGTCCACCGGCTCCCAGCCGGACACCGGGATAGGCCCGGACGCGCCCGGCGTGTAGTGGCGCCAGCGGACCCGGCTTGCGGCCTCGCGGGCGGCGTCCATGCCGACCAGCCGTTCCAGGATGCGCAGTCCGCCGTCGATCCCGGACAGGACGCCGGCCGTGGAGATGACCTCGCCGTCGTCCACGTAGCGCCGGCCGCTGACCCAGCCGACCTTGCCGTAGTCAGCGCGCAGTTCGGGCAGCCGCCACCAGTGCGAGGTCGCGGGCCGCCCGTCCAGCAGTCCGCTGGCCGCCAGCGTGCGGGCCCCCGCGCACACGCTGACGGCCAGCGCCCCGGCCGCCGCCTGCCTGCGCAGCCAGGCGGTGATCTGGCCGAGCTCGGCCGGGTCGTTCAGGGCGGGCACGACGAAGGCGTCGAGCGTGTCGCCCCGCTCGGCAAGCAGCCGGTCCAGTTCGTCGAAGGTGAGGTCGGGCACCAGGTCCAGGCCGCCGGTCAGCGGCGCCAGCCGGGCGCCGGGCGAGACGACGTAGGTGTTGACGCGGCCGGAGCCGGCCAGCGCCTCGTACGGGCCGAGCAGGTCGCCGGCGTTGGTGCCGCCGCCGCTGACCAGCAGGGCGACGGTGGGTTTGGCCGGGTCGTGCCTGGCCTGGTTGCCCGCCGGCCGTACCGTGACCGCGTCGGCGCGAGCGGCGTACAGGCCGGCGAACTTGCCCGCGGTGTTCACCCCCGAGACCGACGCGGGGAGCAGCAGCGCGACCAGCACGATCCCCGCCCGACCGAACCACCGCGGATCCAGCCGATGGTCATGGTCGAGGTACTGCTCGCGCCGCCACAGCATGACCGTGGCCATGGCGACGAACATGAGCACGTGCCCGATCGTCATCACCAGATGGCCGGATATCACCCCTAACCAGTACGGGACGAGCAGCAGGAGGAACGGGGCGATCATGGCCACGCTCATCTCGGCGATGGCGGGCCAGGCGTGGTGGCGTACGCGCATCCACAGCGCCATGCCGATGGTCATGTCGGCGGCCATGATGAGGACGTCGACGTCGGTTCTGCGGGTTCCGGGCAGGATCGCGTCCCACAGCAGGCCGAGCAGCAGCATGCCGGCGAGCATCGCGACGACCATCTCGAGGTAGTGCAGTCCGAATCGCAGCCATCTCTTCGTCTGTGTCATGGCTCGACTATCGGAGCGGGCGGGGCCGTGCCCCAGGGATGGGCGCGTGTAGGTCCGGAATCTTGGGTGTCCGGTCTTTCCTGCCGTGGATCAGCGCTTCTGGCGCACGCCGCGGCGCCAGACCTCGGCGATGGCGCGGGTGGCGGTGATGCCGCGGGTCGGATCGCCGTCGACCAGGACGAGGTCGGCGCGCAGGCCGGGCAGGACGCTTCCGCGGTCGGTGAGTCCGAAGTGGAGCGCGGGCAGCCGGGTGGCGGCGGCCAGCGCCTGCTGGGGGGTGAGCCCGGCCTCGACCAGCAGCAGCAGTTCGCGGTGCATGCTCGCGCCGTGCAGCGGGGCGAAGAAGTTCGCGTCGGTGCCGGCCAGCAGGGCGACGCCGGCGCGGTGCAGGACGGCGGCCGTGCTCAGGGCGTTGACGACGCCCTGCGGGTGGACGGGGACCACCGAGCGGTCGCGGTCGAGCGCGGCCCTGGCCTGCTCGGGCAGGCGGGCGGCGATCCGCTCGTCGCGCACGAGCTCGGCGCCGCGCGGGTCCTGGGTGATCGCCTCGATGTACGCCAGCGTGCTGACCACGAACACGCCCTGTCCGGCGGCACGGGCGGCCAGCTCTTCGGTCACCGGGTCGCCGGGCGCGCTGTCGTGGAAGACGTGGGCCAGGCCGTCGATGCCGGCGTCCAGCGCGATGGCGGTGTCGCGGGCCGTGGCGACGTGCGCGATCGCCCGCAGGCCCGCCGCATGTCCCGCCTCGACCAGGGCCTCGACCACGTCCGGGCCGATCACCGGCAGGTCGAGCCCGGCGCTCTCGCCGCTGTCGATCACGATCTTCAGGTAGTCGGCGCCCTCGGCCACACGCGCCGCCACGAACGCCTTGGCCTGCCCGGCGTCCGCGATCGTGTCGAAGGGGCCGACCGCGTCGCCGAGCCAGTCGAGCGCGCCGCCCTCGGCGGCCATGATCTGGCTCGGGTGCCCGCCGGGCGCGGTGGCCAGCACGCCGGAGCTGCGCAGGTCCGCCACGTTGTCGCTTTCGGCCGCCAGCCGGCGCTGGCGGGCGAGGTTGCCGGGCAGGCAGAACATGTCGAGCTCGGTGGTCACGCCGAACGTGAGCGCCTGGGCGAGCATGCCGTCGGAGACGTGTACGTGGGCGTCGATGAGGCCGGGCAGCAGGGTCTTGCCCGTCCCGTCGATCTCCACGTCGGCGCGCAGCCCGTCGGGTTCGGCGATCCGGTCGCCGACGATCAGGACGTCGGCCTTGGGGAGGGTGCGTTCGCCGGTGAAGACGCGGGCACCACGGATCAAAGTACGCATACGTCAGATAGTAAGACCTCAAACTATCTGGTGTCGAATTTTCTGCGGACGATCACGACCACCAGGAGCACGATGGCCAGCACGTCGAACAGCGCGCCGGGCGCGGCCCCGAACCGCTCCGGCCCGAGCAGGATCAGGAAGGTCGCCTTGGTCGCGATGGCGGTGGCGGCGACCGGGATCCGGGCTAAGGGCTGGAAGGCGGCCCAGACGAGCGCGGCGCCGAGCGCCGCCTGAAGCATGCCGCGGTGTTGCAGCAGGGTCAGGGCCATCGGATCGGACGGCACCGCCATGCCGTACGCGGTGGTCAGGGACGCGGGCACGAGCAGGGCGGCGACCGGCGTGGCGGTGATCACGCCGAGGGCCACCAGGATGATCCTGTCCAACATGTTCCCTCACTCTGATTATCAGTAGAGCTGATTATCAGCATAAGGAATCGATGTGTCCGCGTGAAGGCCCTAGATTTGGGTTCATGGAGCCACGCCTCGACACCCAGACGGGCTACCTGCTCGTCAAGCTCGGAGCCCTGGCCGGGGCGCGGTTCGACGGCGTGCTGGCGCCGCTGGGCCTGCGCGGGCGGCACGTGCGGGTGATCGAGGAGATGCGCGGCGCCAGCCACTCGCAGCAGGAGCTGTGCCAGGCCACCGGCCTGGACCGGACCACGATGGTGGCCGTGCTCGACGACCTGGAGCAGCGCGGGTACGCGCGCCGCTCGCGCAGCACGGCGGACCGGCGCAAGCACGTGGTGACGCTCACCGGTGCGGGCGAGCGCGCGTTCAAGGAGGCGGCGCGGGCGCTGGCCGACGCGCAGGAGGCTTTTCTCGCTCCGCTGAGCGCCGGGGAACGCGACCAGCTGCGCGACCTCGTCGAGCGGCTGCGGACTACGACAGGGTGACCTTCTCCAGGAATGCGTTGACGTTGGCCACGGTCCGCTCGGCCAGCTGGTCCAGCGTCAGCGACTCGTGCAGCCGTGAGCCGGGCCCGGCGTCCTTCTTGCCACGCAGGTAGAGGGAGCAGGCCAGGTCGGTGCACATGTAGGCGCCCACGGAGTTGCCCTGCTGGCCGTCCTTCCCGGCTCTGCGCGCGGTCAGCAGGGACACGCCGTCGCCCGTGTGGCTGGTCAGGCAGATGGAGCACATGCTGCGCCGTACGTGCCGGGCGTTCGGCGCGGCACGGCGCAGCGCGACCCCCACGAACGCCACGCCGTCGTCGGCGACTAGATAGGCCCGCTCGGGCGCGGCGGGGTCCTGCCAGCCGAGAAAGTCCAGGTCATCCCACGGCCGCTCAGCCAGATCCCTGGGTACGGCCAGCCGCTTGGCCTCCCCTTTGGTGCAGTTGACGAAGGACGCGCGGATCTCACGCTCGGTCAGTGGTCTCATACCGGCGAAGCTAACTTTTCCTAGAGGTACTATGCAAATGATTAATCCCTCTAGGAAGATGGCCACATGGCACGCGCTGGACTGAGCGCCGACCGCCTGACCAGGGCGGGAGCGGAGCTGGCCGACGAGATCGGCTTCGAGAACGTGACCGTCTCGGCGCTCGCGCGCAGGTTCGGCGTCAAGGACGCGAGCCTGTACTCCCACATCAAGAACGCCCAGGACCTACGTGTGCGGATGGCCGCCCTGGCGCTGGCCGAGATGGCCGACCGGGCCGCCGCCGCGCTGGCCGGCCGTTCGGGCCGGGACGCGCTGGCCGCCTTCGCCAACGCCTACCGCGACTACGCCACGCAACACCCGGGCCGGTACACCTCCGCCCAGATCGAAATCGACTCCGATGGCCCGGCCGCCGACGCCGCCCGGCGGCACTCGGCGATGACCCGCGCGATCCTGCGCGGCTACGCGCTGCCCGAGCCCGACGAGACCGACGCGGTGCGCCTGCTGCACAGCACCTTCCACGGTTTCGTCAGCCTGGAGCGGGCCGGCAGCTTCAGCCACGGCGCCCGCGACTCCGGCGCCTCGTGGGCCCGCATCCTGGACACCCTCCACACGCTCCTCACGACCTGGCATTCAGACTGAGCCCGCCTCATCCTCCGGGAGTCTGGGGGTCACCCGGCAGTTGGTGTGCAGGTACTGGGCCACGCCGTCCTTGAAGTCGTAGATCGCGACGGTCTGGGTGTCCTCCTCGGTGGGCATGAGGAAGTGCGTGTCGCTCACCGGCAGCAGCTCGTAGGTCAGGCGGTCCGGTTTGCCGAGGAAGGCGGCCTCCATCGGGTTGAGGAAGTGGGTCATGAACAGCTTCTCGCCCTCCGCCTTCACCTCGTAGCGGAGGTCCGGCCGCCCGTAGACGCCGTCGTACCGGGAAAGATCAAGCTTCAGATCCGGTACGGGCGCCGGGAGGGCGGGGATCGTGACCGCGCCGAGCTCGGCCAGGATCTCGTTGAACACCTTCCGGTACAGGCCGTCGCGCGGCCCGCCGTTGGTCAGCATGGTGATCGCGAGGTTGGAGTCGGGCAGGACGCGCAGCCGGGCGTTCTGGCCGATGGTGCTGCCGTCGTGCGCGTAGACGGTCTCGCCGTGCCAGTCGCACACGATGAGCCCGAGCGCCCATTCAGGTCCGAACATGTACGGATCAGGCACCGGCACGCGTGATCGCATCATCTCCCGCACGCTCTCGGCCGAGACGATCCTCGTGCCGTTGGCCGCCGTGCCATCGTTGAGCAGCACGTGGGCCAGCGCGAGCACCTCCCCGGCGGTCGAGCAGAGGTTGCCGCCGGGACCGAACGAGCGCGGCAGGTAGTCCACCGGCGAGACGATCGGCCCCTCTTCCGGCGAACGGACCACGTGCCCGGTGGCCGCCCGGGTGAGGTCCACGTGCTCACGCCGGCTGCTCGTCCTGGTCAACCCCATCGGCTCAAAGAGCCGATATTTCATGATGTCGTCCCACCCGCGCCCGTCGACCACCTCCATGACGCGCGCGAGCGCCGCGTACCCGAACGCCGCGCTGTATCCATGGGTGTACGCCAGCGGGTGCACCTGCGGCGCCCCGGCGATGTTGGCGACCATGCGCTCATAGACGTCGTCGCCTTCACCGGGATCGCCGAAGGACTCCTCGATGCCGTTGGTGTGGTTGAGCAGATGGCGCGGCGTGACCGCGGCGCTGACCTGCGGATCGGCGACCGCGAACCCGGGCAGATAGCTCCGCACCGGCTCGTCCAGGGCGGCCTTGCCCTCGTCGACGAGCTGCATGAACGCGAGCGCGGTCCAGGTCTTCGTCATGGACCCGCACTGGTAGATGGTGCCCGGCGTGGCGGGCTCCCGCGTCACGACATGCCTGACCCCGGCGGCGAACTCGGTGATCTCACCGTTGTGCAGGATGCCCACCGCGGCGCTCGGGGTCTGGAACTCGTCGAGGATCTCCAGCAGCCGCTCCGGGGTCATCCGGGCAGCCCGACCGCGTTCGCGCCGTCGGCCTCGAAGTACTCCGTCGTGGCGTGCGGGCCGTCGAGGATCGCCTTCACGCTGTCGATCGAGTCGTGGACGATGACGTTCACCGCCCTGGTCCCGTCGGTGCTCGCCACCGCCACCAGCCACCGCGCGCCCGCGGGCAGCCGGCCGTGCGCCATCTTGAGCGTGTCCCAGAATCCCGGCTCGTCGCTGATCGTGGAAATCGCCATTACGTGCATGCTTGTCGCACCCCTTTCGAATCGCGGAAAGGCTACGTTGCGTTTCATAAATCGTCAACGAAAGTGCGGCAATTTCCCTGATAATTGCAATGGTATTGACGGGAAACGCAACGAGTGTTGCAATGACTTGTCGACGAACGCACCCAGGAGGCGAACCGATGCCCGGAGGCAGGCTGACCCACGACGAACGCCGCCAGATCGCCGCCCACGTCGCCGACGGCCTCGGATACGCCGAGATCGCCAGACGGCTCGGCCGGCCGACCTCGACCATCAGCCGCGAGGTCGCCCGCAACGGCGGACCCGGCGGCTACCTCGCCGACCCCGCCCAGCAGGCAACCGGGCGGCGGGCGCGGCGGCGCGGGCCGTACCGGACGGTGTCACCGACCGCGACCCACGACTTCGCGGAACGACTCGCCGCGCTGATGTCCGAAACCGGACTGCCCCGCATGCCGTCCCGGGTCTTCGTCTGCCTGCTCACCACCGAGTCAGGAAGCCTGACCGCCGCCGAACTCGCCACGCGCCTGCAGGTCAGCCCCGCGTCGGTCTCCAAGGCCATCGCCTACCTCCATCCCCTGGGCCTGGTCGGCCGCGAACCCGACCCCGGCGGCCGCCGCGAACGCTACGTCGTCCACGAGGACTCCTGGCTACGCGCCTGGACGGCCGACACCCGCGCGCACGACAAGGTGGCGGAGGCCACCCGGGACGGCATCGAGATCCTGGGGGCCGACACGGCGGCCGGAATCCGGCTGGCTCGTATGGGGAGGTTCTTCGCCTGGATCAGCGAGGAGATGGCCAGCACCGTCCTGACCGAACCGGCGGTGCACAACGCGCTGACGGTACTCGCCGCCCTCGTCCATGCCGCCCGGCCGCTGACCGTGGACGAACTCGCCGCAGCCCTGACACTCCCCCGCGAACGCGTCGCCGACGGCCTCAACGCGCTCATCCAACGCCCAGCCATCGCCGACCCCCTGACCGTGCGGCACGCCGATACCGGCACCTACACCATCACCACCCGCCCAGACCGCCTAACCCCAGCCCAACGCGCAGCCCTAACCACCCCAAGCGGCAGATCACCATCGGCCCCGACCGGCGGGTCACCGTCGGGCCCGACCGGCGGGTCACCGTCCTCTTCGAACGGTGGGTCCCCGCCCGACCCGGGCGGTCCATCACCGTCCAGCCCTTAGCCCATTCCGGTCCTTAGCTCCCACCAGCGCTTGGCTCAGCTGCCACGGGCCCCTTGGCCCCTTGGCTTCCACCTGCGGTTGTCTCAGCTCCCACCGGCCTTCAGTTTCCACCGGCCCTTAGCTCAGCCACGACGGCCCGCTCCCGCAGCTGCGCCGCCTCCGCCCTGACCGTCTCCAGCTCGGCCCGCAGATCCTCCAGCCGAGCCCGATCCACCAGCGACTCCCCTCTGAGCCGATCCTTCTCCGCCGAAAGACGCTCGTTCTCGCCCGCGAGGTGATCCCGCTCAGCCCGAGCCGTGTCGAGCCCAGCCCGTGCTTCATCCAGCTCAGCCCGCGCTTGGTCCAACTCAGGCCCACCACCGGCAGCCACCACCCGAGCCTCAACCGCGCTCAACTCCGCCCGAGCCACATCCCGGGCGTCCTGCGCCTCGGCCAGCCGTACCAGAGCCTCATCGCGAGCCGCCTCCGCCTTGAAGAGCTCCGCAGCCGCAACCCGCCGCCCCTCCTCCGCGGCATCGGCCCGCGCGACCGCCCGCTCCCGCTCCTCCACCGCCGCCAAGGCCCGCGCCCCAGCCGCCGCGACATCCCGTTCAGCGTCCTCCCGCCCCCGCTCAGCCTCCAGCCGCGCAGTTTCCGCCGCCGCAGCACCCCCGAGTGCCCGCTCACGATCCGCCCGCGCAACCTCAGCTTCCTGCTCAGCCCGTACGGCCCGCGCCTCCGCCACCGAAACCTGCCCCAGAGCAACGTCAACCCGCCCAGCCAGCTCCTCCCGAGCCAGCTCAGCAGCCTCAACCCGCCGAGCAGCCTCCTCAGCTACTTCCTCAGCCCGCCGAGCCGCCCCGTCCGCCAACTCCTTGGCCTGCCGCACAGCCTCATCAGCCCGCTGGTTGGCCTGCCGTTCGGTGGAAGCCGCCTCCCGCAAAGCAGCCAGCGCCTGCTCCCGAGCCTGCTCAGCATCCCCAAGGGCAGCATCCCGCTCCCCCTCGGCCTCATCCACCCGCCCCCGCATGCGCTCGGTCTCCCGCTGCGCTTCCTCAACGGCTTCGCGGGCCAGCCGTACCTGCTCAAAGGCCTGTTCCCGCTCCGTACGCGCGATCGCCACCCGCGTATGCGCCTCAGCCTGAACCGCACTCAGCTTCGCCTCAACCCCAGCAGGACTGAACTCCTGCGCCAGCGCCCGAGCCAACGGCTCAACAGCCGCCGCCAGCCCAATCTCCATCCGGTCATAAAGCTGCTCAGCCCTGGCCAACGCCCCCTCAAGCCCCGGCGTAGCCCTCCGCAACTCCCGCTCCCGCTTGGCGGCCGCCTGACAATCCCCCTCAGGACAGTACGCCTTGGGCCTCCCCCGCCCCGCCCGCTGCTCAATCGGCGTCCCACAGTGCTTACACGGCGTAACCACGCCCATCTCCCCGCTCACAACAGCACCCTAGCATTTTCTATTTTCCAGAAAATCAAAATCAGAAAATAAGATCCGTTGCGTCCAGCACTGCTGGGCTAACTTGCGGGAATGGAGAATTCCCGCAAGTAACCATCCAGAGAGCGCTCCTGCCGCATCAGGCGCTGTCCGCGGAGATCGCCACGAAGCTGTCCTGCGGTTTTGCCACATGCCGCCAGCGGAAGATTGCCACCTCGCGGGGTCCGCGGGCGTGAACCTTCCAGCTATCGGACGGCCTGCGACGTGGGACATGACGGGGCGACGCTGGCGGATATGCCGCTCGCTGGCGGCGAATCGCCCGACGAGCTGCTGCTTTGCCATCTCAAGCCAGTGGTCTGTGCCACAGAGAGGCGACCTGGGCGCACCCCTCCCGGAGGCGTACGCCGACGGCCTGGACATGAACCCGCCAACCACCCCCACCCAGCTGGCCGACGACTGGATCCCGCGCGCCGGTTCTTCGCCGGCACCGCTCCACGGGCGCTCGCCGCCGACTGCCCAGCCCGGTAGCTGGTCGGCTGCGCCGACAACCGTCCCGTCTGCTCGGCTGAGGCTTTCCTGTCCGCGGGCGCCGCCGGGATCTACAACATCGCCACCGCCGCCCGCCGCCGCGACCATGGCGGCGCCATCACCCCGCACACCGCCTAAACGCGGGCTACGAGACCGCGGTCGTGCAGGCCTCCGCCGACGGCGAACCCGTCTACCGCCGCCTCGGCTTCACCGCCTGCAAGCACTTGACCGAGTACGCCATCAGCCCCTCACCCCCGACCGGCGAAACCCGCACCACGGGGAACCATGAGGTCTAGTGCTGTGACCGGGATGGTCCACCGTGATCGGAAGGCGGCTCGCGGGAGGAGCGCACGCGCAACGGCTGGTATTACTGGGGCATGCAGGAAGAGACGGCACGCTCCGCGATCGACACGTTCATCTCCGCGTTCAACGCCTCGGACGACAGCCATGTGACTGCCCTGCTCTCCCACGCCCTGACCTCAGACGTGGTCTTCTGGGGGCCGTTGGGTCGCAGCGAAGGAATCGCGGCGGTCGAGCGGTTCGTGCTGGACATTCGGCGCCACCCGGCGGGGACCGGCACGATGGTGCGCTGCTCGGCGGTGGACATGCCTGACGAGTGGGCCCGGTACCAGTGGGTCTTCACTACGCCGGATGGAGGCCCCCGCCTGGCGGGAACGGACGTCGTCCATCTGCGGCGGAGCCTCATCGACCAGGTCATCGTCTTTGCGGGGGAGATCGAGCCGTCCGCCTTCTGAGTCGTTCTGCGGTGGTGGGAGTTGGCCAGGGTGAACTGCCGCAGCAGGCCGAAGTGGGCCTCGATCGGGTTGGCCCAAGATGCGTAGGTCGGGGTGAAGCACAGCTCGACCTTGTTTTTCTTCGCCCGGCGGCGGATGTCGGTGCCGGTGTGGGCGGAGAAGCTGTCCAGGATGAGGTAGATCGGGGTGCCGTCGGGTCGGGCGGCACGGATCGACTCCAGCCCGGCCAGGGTGTTGGCGATGCCCTTGCGGCGGTTGACGCCCCACAGGCGGTCGTCGCCCACGGAGTAGCAGCCGTGGAAGTAGGTGCCGCCGTGGGTGCGGCGGTAGGTCGCCGGCAGCCGGTTGGGCTTGCCCTGCTTCGCCCAGCAGGAGCCTGCGGTGGGCCGGATCCCCAACGGCCCGAACTCGTCGAAGGCGAAGACCCGGTCCGGGAAGCGGTCCAGAACCTGCTCAATCCGGTCGATCTTGACGTCGCGATGAAGGGTCGGGTGATTCCTTCCATGTCTTGGTGCGCTGGAAAGGTGATGCCGCGGCGCCGGAGCAGGCACCGTAAGGCTTCACGGCCGATGCGGATGACACGTCCGTGCACTTCCCGCAGGTAGACGGCGAGTTTGCGGATCCACCAGCGGGTGGTGGCCGTCCGGATGACGAAGTCCTCGTCGTCAGGGGTGAGCAGGCGGGGACGGACTCCCGCCCGCCGAGGGCCCGGGCAGGCCAGACCGATCCCGTTGAAGCGGTGGATCACCTCGCGCACGGTGTCCTCATCGGCCTGGACCAGCTGGGTGATCACCCGCACCCGGTTTCCGCCCGCCGAAGCGAGCAGCATCATCGCCAACCGTCACGACCACCAACCCGGCGAACCTACGCGGTCACAGCACTAGCCGACGCTGCCTCATGCCCCGAACGCCCATGACACCATCAGCGGGAACTCCTCACGCCAGAAGGCACCGCCGTGCGACCCGGCCCGCTCCGTCATGACGACCTCCGCACCCGTATCGCGCAGCGCGACCGCCCACCGGGTCGCGTTCTCGAGGAAGAACGGCTCCTGCGTGCCGGCGACGAGGTACGTACGCGGAATCGAACCCGGCATCACGCCAGGCGGCCGGAACCCCGCGCCCGGCGAGGCGCAGAAGACCACACCATAGACGTCCGGATGCCGAAGCCCCATCGCGAGCGCCAGCTCTCCACCCGCCGAGACACCGAACACCGCGTTGCGTTCGGCCGGGAGCGCGACGCCGAACCGCGACCGCACCCACCGCCGGACGTCCGCGACGAAGAACTGCTCGTGCGCCGCGAACCGTTGCTGGTCGAAGCCCGGTGAGTACTCGTGGAGCCGAAGCGTCTCATCGGTCGCGCGGTGTACACCGACGATTATCGTGGACGGCGCGCCGGCCGCCTCAAGGACTCCGCCCCACTGCGAGATCAACTGACCGTCCCCGGCGAACACGACCGCCTCGGGCGGATCCGGCGGGACGTACACCGTGACCTGCCGGCCACCGTCGTGATCGAACGTCTCGGTGACGAACTCGCCGGCTGCTGCCTGGTCATGCATGTCGAATCCCGGTCCTCAGATCTCGGCGACCACCACCGGACCCACAGGCGCTCGTCGCACCTGTCGCCGAGAGCACCGTTCAGATCCGCACACCGTCAGGCTACGGGCATCGCCGGAGCGCGAGGAGCCGCGCCGTACGAGAAAAGGAGCATTCGACCTGCTTTGCGTGTGTTGGGTGATGAGGACCTCTATGCCGTCGAGGAGGCGCTGGAGGCCGATTCTGCCCGGGGGTCGGGGCGCCGGCGGAAGCGATGCGCCCTCAAAGCCGCGCTGGGCCGCGGTTCTCGCAAGTGGCGGAGCCGCTGCTCGAACGAGGTGAGGAGGACGGCTTCTCGCGCCTGTGAGCGTGGGGCTCTCAGCCATCGGGCGCCCTGTGCCCTGCGGTCACCACCAGCCGCAGCGCCGACTCCCCGGAGGCAGGAACGACCACCGTCTGGCCGGGACCGGATTCCGCCAGGACGAACGCGGTGTCCAGCATGCATCCCGCAGCCGAGCCGATGGCCGTCGGCACACAGCCACAGACGTTCCGAGCCGTGACGCGCCCCGGCTCATGCGGTCGCTCTACATGCCTAACGTGCCTGATCACATCATCTTGCTCTGACCTGCGAAAAGAACTGGCTCGCGGTTCCTGCTCACGATGCCGCCGCTGCCGGGCGGCCGGGCAAGGAAGGCCCGAACCGGGCTGGGAGGGTCCGGCGGCGTGGTCGCATACGTCGCGGACATCCATCCTGCAACTGCTCGGGCCGTCAGACAGAACACCTATAGACAGCGTGGCGTAATGATGTGAACACTCTGGGCGACAGGTCCTCCCCCCCGGCGGCCACTTCTCGCAGCCTCACCGTCACCGGTGTGCTTCGTGCTGCCCAAAGTGCGTCCGCCAAGGACACCACGAAGGAGAAGCCATGCTGTCCAAGAAGCTCATCGCCCTTCCGATCGCCCTCCTGGCGGCCGGAGCGTGCGTGTGCGCGGCCACGACCGCCACCGCCAGCACCGCGGCCAAGCCGGCCTCGGCCCGCCAGACGGCACTGCCGCCGGGCTATCAGCTCGTCACGCTGCCCAACGCCAACGTCCCCAACTTCCAGCGCCGCACGCTGCTCTGCCCCGGCACCAAGCGCGTCCTCGGCGGCGGCGCCGAAGCTCAAGGCAACCGGGCGATCCTCGTCGGCTCCTTCCCCACCACCGACGGACGCGGCTGGATCGGCATCGGCCGCCAGGACGGCTTTAACGACGTCGGCATCAGCGTCTACGCCATCTGCGCCGACTGATCCTCCTCGGCTTCTGTCTTGGCCCGCGCCGGGCCGAGACAGAAGCCCACCTCGCTCACCCCGTCCCCCTGGCCACGGTGACCAGGGGGGTCGGCACCCGCCAGGCGTTGTGCGTGGCGGGAGCACTCAAGATCATTTCCTTCACCCGGCAGGGCGCTGTTCTGTCCCGTCCCCGGCAGGCGCCCTCGCCAGGGCGCACAGCCGTTGGCGTTCCACCTTGATGGGCCGGGAGCGCACGTAGCGGATTGGTCGCAATGCGCCGCACACCGAGAGCCGGTGGGCTGGCGGGTCACCATGGACATGTGGTTGCGCGGATGACGAAGCGGACGTGGCCGGGGTGCGGGACAACTCCGGCGTGATCCAGACCGGGCGTCGACTCCAGCGCCCAGTTGTGGAGGCAGGCAATGGACACTTCCGGCCGTGAGCAGCACCCCTGTCGACCTGGGGAAGCTCCTCCGACGACGGTGCTCGGCTCGAGGACCAGGCCCGCGGCGGCTGCCCCGACACCCCGGCCCCGACCGGCACAAACGCGTCTGCGACGGAGCCGGAAGAGGTGTTCCGGCGCGAGGCTCTCGACCGGTACGGCGACGCCGGGCCGCGTCCAGCGCGACATCGGCGATGCGGCCGAGGGAGCGGGCGTCGAGGACACCGCTGCGGTGGCGGCGGATCGAGCCCGGCCGGCCAGGGTGGTGGCCGCCGACAAGGCTGGCGCCGTACCCGATCGCCGGGCTCGCGAGACCCCCGCCACCCCGCGACCGAGCCTCGTCGGCCCGGTCAGACGCCCAGGGTCATGGTCAGCGTGTAGCCGTCGGCGGTTGCGGTCATGGCCGGGACCAGCGTGTCCGGGTCGTCGGTGCGGCCGTAGACCATGTCGTCGGCGAGCTTCACGGGTGCGAGGCCGTGGCGGCTGTAGGGCTCGCGCCCCTTGGCCGCCTCTATGACGTGGTCGGGGAACAGGATCTGCGTGGTCTGCACCGTGCTGCCGCCCTCGTAGACCAGGCCGACCTGGCCGCCCTTGTGGATCTTGACGTGGATGTGGGTGACGCGGTCGCCGTACCAGCCGGGCAGGATCGTGGTGAAGCGGGCGACGCCGTCACCGCCCGTCACCTGGACGCCACGCAGGAACGTGCGGTCGTCGCCCACGCCGTCCTCGGGCGGCACCGGTTCGCCGGGTGACTTCTCCACGAAGCCGGAGTAGTAGCCGTAGGCGTCGCAGTGCCAGATCTCGACGGGCGTTCCGGGCACAGGGGCGCAGCCTTGCCTCATGTCGACCACGGTGAGGGCCATGTCCAGGACGAGGCCCGGCTTGCCCTCCCTGATGTCGCGGCGGACGAACTGCCTGGACAGGTAGTACGGCCCCTCGATGGCCTCGGGCGTGGTCACGCAGACCGCAGCCGCCGCGCCCGGGGCCGCGGCGGGTGCTCGCGGGGTGTCCTCGGCGGCGCACGCGCCGGTCAGCCCTGCCGCCGCCATCGCGGTCAGGACTGTTCTGCGACTTGGTTCCATGCTCTCCACCGTGCGCTGCACACCTGAGAGCCAGATTTACGAAACGGCGTCGTCGCGTATCGTCAGCGCGTCGCGGAAGCGCGCCCCACTCATCGGCCGGACACCGGTGAGGGCTACGCCGAGCGGTAGGTGGCGCTCTGCATCTACCGTTACGGCGAGCCCGGCGCGATCCGCACCGGCAGCGCGGTGAGCGCGCGCACGAGCCCCGGCCTCCAAATGATCTCTTCCGCCGGTACGGCCAGCCGCAGCTTCGGCAGGCGTACCAGAAGAGTGTGCAGGGCGATCTCGGCCTCGGCCCTGGCCAGAGCGGCGCCGAGACAGTAGTGGATGCCGTGCCCGAACCCCAGATGCGCGTTGTCGGACCGGTCGAGCATCAGCTGGTCCGGATCGGCGAACCGGCGCGGATCGCGGTTGGCGGCGGCGTTGACGATCTGCACCACCTCGCCCTCGGGGATGGCGACGCCGCCGATCTCGACGTCCTCGAGGGTGAAGCGCATCGGCGAGATCTCCGCGGGACCGCTGACGCGCAACATCTCCTCAACGGCCACCGCCATCGCCCCGGCGTCACCGCGCAGAAGATCGGCCCTGGCGGGGTCGGTGAGCAGGATGAGGGCACCGGAGCTGATCAGGCTGACGGTGGTCTCGTGCCCGGCCATCAGAATGCTGATCGCCACCGAGGTGAGCTCCTCGTCGGAGAGCCGGTCCCTGGCGTGGACCAGCGCCGACAGCAGGTCGTCGCCGGGCTCGGCGCGCTTGGCCTCGATCAGCCCGCCCATGTACGCGACCAGGCCGCGCGCACCGGCGGCGATCCCGTCGAGGTCGGCGGCCTGGAGCGCGGCCGACCACGCACGCCAGGTGTCCTGGTCGGCCTGCGGAACACCGAGCAGCTCGCAGATGACCCTGATCGGCAACGGGTAGGCCAGCGCCTCGATCAGGTCGGCCTCCTCCCGGCCGGCGAGGGCGTCGACGAGCTCGTCGGTAATCTCCTGGATGCGCGGCCGCAACGCGTGGACGCGCCGCGCGGTGAACTCCCGGGAGACCAGCCCGCGCAGCCGGGTGTGATCCGGCGGGTCGTAGGCGCCGAGCGTCCGCATCAGGTAGGGCAGGACGTCTTCGGGCAGTCCGGCCGCGGCGGCCACGTCGAGCTTGCCCTGCCGGGCCAGGTCGCTGCTGAACCGGGAGTCGGTCAGCACCGCCAGGCAATCCTCGTAGCCGGTGACGAGCCAGATGGGCGTGCCGTCGACGTAGCGCCCCTGGACGACGGGCCCCGCCTTGGCGAGGCCGGCGAAGAACGCGTCCCGGTCGGAAGTGGTGAACAGGCCGGTCAGGTCGGTGCTCATACGAGTCCCTTCAGGATCATGACGCTGTCTCAGGACCGTTCGTTTCGGACCTTCTCGTACGCGCTCCGCACCCGCTCGTCGGCGAACACGCCCTGGGTGAGCATTTCGAGCGCCGTGCCGGAGAAGCGCAGGGTGGCGCCGGTCTCGGCGAGATCGTCCTCGCCGAGTGCGCGCGCCAGATGGGCGTGCAGCACGACGGGCGTCAGCAGCCAGCCGACATAGATGGCCGCGCGGGCGTGCGGGTCGGCGGCGGGCCTGACCCAGCCTTCGGCGACGCCCTGCTCCAGCCAGCGCTCGGAGCCGGCGACCATCGAGTCGAAGAGCGCCGCGGCGTCGGGCGACTCGTCGAGGAAGGCACGGGCGAGGTAGCGCCGGATCGGCGTGGCGTCCTCGATCATCGAGCCGATCCGGCTGGTGTCGTCCAGGTCGGGGCTGGTGCCGTCGCCGCGCAGCATCTCGACCAGATACGCATCGCAGGCCTTGCGAAGCCCGTCCTTGGATCCGAAGTGGTGCAGGACGAGCGCGGGCGAGACTCCGGCCTGGGCGGCGATGGCACGCACGCTGACTCGGTTGACGCCTTCGCGCCCGAACAGGTCGAGTGCGGCGTCCCGGATCCGGGCGCGCGCCGTGAGATCGGAGTCTGAACGCATGAACAGCATACTAAACAAACGTTCAGCCTCTGACAACAGCTGACGCGGGTGGGGCGTCAACCTTGGGAAACCGTGATGCCCTTGGGGCCACTGCGCCGTGCTGCGAGCCAACTTCGGCACAGCACCGACGCCGAGGCGGTTTCGCCTTCACCGAGGTCCTGCAGCCGGGGCCCTCGATCTGAGCGTGGCCAGGATCAACGACAAGTGGAGCTCCACCGGGGGGGAATGGGTCGTGTTTCACTACGACATGACGAACTTCCCCTTCCTCAAGTCCATGGGCGATCCCCAGATGGGAATCTGTAGTGAAACTCTGGATGCTGCTGGCCGGGGTCGCGGCGGCCCGTGCACCAGCAACACCAGCGGCAGCCCTTTTGGCTCCACCCCGACCGGCAGCGTCAGGAACGCGTGCAGGGGCAACCCGTCCCGAGCCGGGAAGCCGACCGCGATCATGGGCGCCAGGTCGGCCGGGTCCAGGTCCGGGCCGGACAGCAGCCGGCTCTCGCCCGTGCCATGGTCGTAGAACCAGGTGAGTCCCGGCTCGCGGTCGTGGACGAACGTCGCCACCCATCGCCGCTCGGTCTCGTCCGAGGACACCGTGTGCAAAACGCCGTCGGACAGGGTGGACAGCGCCGCGTACACCTCGGCGAAGTGCGGATCCAGCACCTCGATTCCCGGCCGATCACCGACGAAGCGGGCCGCGATGATCTCCCCGGTGCGCCGGCTGATGAACACGGTCGGAGGCAGGCGGGAGTCCATCAGACCCATGGTGCACAGGCTGCGCCCCTGCACCGCCGCCACCACGCTCTCCTCGCCGCTCTCCCAGTCGATGCGGACGATCCGCAGGTCGTCCGAGTCCTGGTACGCGCCGACCAGCAGGCCCTTGCCGTCGGGCGTCGCGATCTGAAGGGGCAACCCCAGCGGGTACTCCGGGCCGCCCAGCCGGCGAAGAAGGCGCTTCTCGCCGGGCCCGGGGCCGACCGCGTAAATCTCGTAGCTGCCGTCGTCGGTGAGCACCGAGTGGAACGGCGCTCCGCCGTCGCGATCGACCACCACGGTGGCGTTCGGCTGGGGCTGCTCCAGGTGCACCGTCGTCTCGCCGGTGGCGACCTCGATCCGGAACACGTCGACGGACGCCGGCCTGCGGTTCATCCAGACGAGCACGCTGCCCGGGACCAACCTCATCGGCTCGGCGCCGAACACCCGCGATCCCGGCGGCATCGGCGTCAGGTCGACCGCCGGCTCGTCCGGCGCGTCGA
This sequence comes from Nonomuraea endophytica, assembly GCF_014203235.1. Lineage (GTDB taxonomy): Bacteria > Actinomycetota > Actinomycetes > Streptosporangiales > Streptosporangiaceae > Nonomuraea > Nonomuraea endophytica. Next base: position 27,967 of record NZ_JACHIN010000026.1, read on the forward strand.
GGTCGACACGGTAAAGGTGCCAGTCCTCGTTGCCGTCGTTGTCCTGGAGATACAGCAGCCAGCGCGGGTCGTCGGTCCAGTAGTACGTCTTGATGCCGCGCCGAGCGTCGTGCGTGACGCAAACGGCATCCGCGTGCTCCTCGTGGATCCCGCGTACCCACACATTCGTGCGGCCGTGCTCCGGCGCCAGGTAGGCGATCCTCGTTCCGTCCGGCGAGATCGACGCACCGGAGAACTCCGGATCACTGAAGAACGTCTCGATGTCGACCAACTCTTGCGGCGATATCGCGGTCATTCCGGCTCCAACCTGGGGTTGTGGCGTCGTAGGTGGACGATCCCCATGCAAAGCTATGCCGTTACGGCACAGTCAACCCCCGCGGCACAGGCTCGTCAGGGAGCACGCCGGGCCTGCTGGAAACGCTCCATGGTCGGAACGTGCGGTTGTGAGCTAGATCACGGTTGAGGTTGACCTTGGGTCAGGGTGAAAGCTCGGCGCAAGATAACTCCTTCGAAAGGCGCGCCACCATGACGATCACCCTTTCCGACCAGGACAAAAGCACCCTGCGAATTGCCGCGTATGGCGCCGTGACTTTGATGACCGCCGCCGGTGCGGCCGGCCAGCCTCACAAGATCGCCACCAACGGCAGCATCGCGCTGGGCTCGGCCACCGGCCTGATCGGGCACGTGCTCGCCGACCACCCCGAGGCCAAGGACCTGACCGGGAGGTCCGTGGCCGAGATCGCCGACCGCGTGCTGCCGGCCCTGACCACGGCCATGAACCTGCTGAAGCGGCAGGACCCGGCCGAGGCCGACAACTTCCGCAAGACCGTCCTCGTAGCTGCCGAGTCCGCCCAGATGCCCCAGGACCGGCCGAGCCCCGCCGCGGCCGAGATGGTCCGCAAGATCACCGAAGCCCTCGACGCCGCCGTACCGGATCGCCCGGAACTGCAGAAGGCGATCGAGGAGATCGTCGAGTCCGGTTTCCTCGGGGTGGCGCTGCGCGTGCGCGACGAGCAGGGCGAATGGGCAGGCAGCGCCGGGGCGGCCGAGCTGGGCGGGACCGCCAAGCCGCCGGTCCACGGGCATGCCCGGATCGGCAGCAACACCAAGACCTTCACCGCGACCCTGGTGCTGCAACTGGTGGCCGAAGGCAAGATCCATCTGGACACCCCGGCGGCGGACTACCTGCCCGAGCTCGGGCTGGACCGGCGGATCACGGTGCGGATGCTGCTGCAGCACACCAGCGGGCTGTTCAACTTCACCGGCGAGGTCTACGACGACGGGACGATCGTGCACGGGATTCCCGTTCCCTACAGCACCACGGGCAGGGAGTGGGTGGACAAGCGGTTCCACACCTACAAGCCCGAGGATCTGGTACGGCTGTCGCTGTCCAAGCCGGCCCGGTTCGAGCCGGGGACGGGCTGGAGCTATTCCAACACCAACTACGTGCTGGCCCGGCTGCTGATCGAGAAGGTCACCGGCCGGTCGCTGGCCGAGGAGATGCAGCGGCGAATCCTGGACCCGCTAGGACTGACGGGAACGGTGGTGCCGGACGCCTCACCGGAGATCCCCGAGCCGCACGCCCACGTCTACTACCGCTACGAGGACACGACGATCGACATCACCCGCCACAACCCCTCCTGGGTCTCCACCGGCGGTGACATGATCTCGACCAGCCAGGATCTGGCCACGTTCATCTCCGCGCTGGTAAGCGGCAAGCTCCTGCCTGCCCCACTACTGGCCGAGATGTGCACCCCGCACTCCACGGGCCTCCCGAACATGGACTACGGGCTGGGAGTGTTCGTCCAGAGAACGGACTGCGGCGGCACGGTCATCACCCACAACGGCGGCACGGTCGGCTCCGCGGCACTGATGTACACCACGCCCGACGGCGGCAAGACCCTGACCGCCGTACTCAACTGGGTGGACGACGCCGACATGTCCGTCGCGGCAGCGTTCCAGAACGCCCAGAAGCGACTCGTCAACGAGGTGTTCTGCGGCACGGCTCAGCCGGCGAACTGAACACCTTGCTCAATTGCGGCGCTTGATAGATCTTTGCGGAGCCGGGCTGCGCAGGTGGCGCGTAGCCGTCCGTTGGCTGGACTTCGCAGCTCAGTTTCGCATCCTGCCTGACTTCTTCCAGACGCTCGGCCAACAGTTGCCAGGCTGCCTTCCGCTTCATGGTCAGCATCGGAACTCGGGCGCCGAGCGCGGGGTAACTTCGCCAGTACCCGAATCTGCTCGCACAGCTGCGTGCAGAACCCTACGGGCGGGACGTGCAGATCGCGTGCAAAAGTACCTGTCCATACCCCGAAGCCGGCACACTACGTCCATGGTTCAGAGCTGAGTGGCGGCTCGCCGCAACCGTAGAAGTTCCGGCCGAGACCGCCGCCACCTCAGAATGGCGGAGTAGCAAACTGTTGAAGTTCCCCGCCTGGTCCGTCTCGCCCCCTCGGCTCGCACGCGAACCACACATGGACGACGCCTCACGCCGACAGGCACAAAGCCGTTCCCGGAGCGCACTGCAGGAATGACCTGGAACCGGATCGCCCGATCCGAGCGGTGGGCCGGGCACAGCGCCGGCCCACCCTCGTCCATCTCTCGTGTCCCGTCAGGGTCGGGCAGGCTTCAGGCCGGTCGGCGGTGAGCCGTACCTTGCCCGTCCCCTACGTCGACGCCCTCGGCCTCACCTACTTCTGGCTGCCGGGGCGGGCGTCGAGGGGGTCAAGGTTCTGCTTCTCGGGGTAGCCGGGGGCCTTGTCGAAGCGGACGGTGTTGCCATCACGGTTGAACCAGCCCTTGAAACGCCAGTTGATGAAGCCGCCGTCGCCGGGGTTCACGAGCGTCTCGGCGGTGTCGAAGACGTAGACGGAGTAAACATGGGCAGGAGCGACCTTCTTGCGGGTCTCGGGGTTGGTGGTGCCGAGCCCCCAGTGGCACAGCATCAGCTTGGCCGCCGGTTCGTTCTGGACGAGACTGCCGCCCCAGTCGTGCTTCTTGAAGTAGGAACTGCCGTTGCCCAGGCTGGGCGCGATGGTTTTGCCGTCGTAGGAGAGGCCCTGGTAGAGGACGGCGATGTTCCACCGGCCGCTGGAGGCCTTGTCCGCGGCGGCGAGGGCTTCCTCGGTGAACTTCTCGCGCCGGCTGTCCATTCTCGTCTCATCGACGATCATGGAGATGAGGCCGCCGATCGCCTCTCCGGCGCTCATCATGCCGTTGGAGCCGCCCCCGCCCTTGCCGTGCTTGCCGTTGGGGTTCCACTGGTTGGCGGCGGGGTTGACCGGCAGGAACGGCGAACGAGCGAGGCCCTCCTGGCACGGGTACTTGTCGTAGTCGCCGGCGGCCGAAGCCGCCGGCGCCGCCACGAGCATCGAGCCCGCTACCACGACGGCTGCTCCGGCGCCTGCGAGCTTTCTGGTGATCGTCATGAATCATCTCCCTCGATCGGACACTGACCGGCAGACCGTAACGACGAGGGATAGACAACTTGTGACAGGGAGATAAATCCGGCCGCGATGCCCACGCGGCGCCGGGACATCCGCGAGATCGCCACGCCAGCGCATCTACACCGGATGGGACGGCGCCTCGGCCGAGGTCGAGCCGAGCTGATCCGCGCCAGCCGTGCGTGCACTTCCCAGAGGCGGCCCATTATCAAGGTGAGCTGCCACGCCTCGGAAAGCTCTGAGGGCAATACCGGCGAAATCATTTGTTTGCTAGAGCACGCCGTGCAGAGGTCAGGCGGTTTTGACGATGGTTCCGGCGGCTTCGAGCGCCGTCACCTCGTCTGTGGGCGCAGTGGTGTCGGTGACGAGGGCGTGGAGGAGTGAGGTGGGGCCGACGTAGGCGTACGCGGTGCGGGTGAGCTTGGTGCCGTCCGCGGCGACGATGGTGCGGCGGCTGGAGGCGATGCCCGCCTTCTTCACCGCCGCGTCGTCGAGGTCGTAGGCGGTCAGGCCCTGGGCTGCGCTCAGGCCGCAGCAGCCGATGATCGCGGTGTCGAAGCGCAGGGCTGCCAGGGAGGCCAGGGTGAGAGGGCCGGACAGGGCTCCTTCGGCGGCGCGGGGGCGTCCGCCGGGCACCATCAGCGTGGTTGGTCCGGGTGTCTGGCTGAGCAGGTGGATGGCCTGGAGCGAGAGGGGCATCACGCTGAGCGGCCGCCCGCGCAGCAGGCGGGCGACCTCCAGGCAGGTGGTGCCGCTGTCCAGGAGGACGCTTTCGCCGTCGGCGATGAGCGCGGACACCTCGGCGGCGATCCTGCGCTTGGCGTCCACGGCCTCGTGGGCGCGTAGCGCGAAGGGCGGCTCCGCGCCCCTGAGCAGCAGGGTACGGGCGCCGCCGCGGACACGTTCGAGGGCGCCTTGTGCGGCCAGCGCTTCCAGGTCGCGCCGGATGGTCATCTCCGAGGCGCCGGTCAGCTCGGAGAGTTCCTGGACCGTGAGGCTGCCTGAGTCCCGGACGGCCTGCGCGATCAGCCCGTGACGGTCTGCGTTGCTCATACGGCGATTGAACACCATGGTGAAACGAACATGCAAACTGTTCGTTATAGCGTTTTTTCAACACGTATTGTGGTTGCTATGGCACGTTCGCTGCGAGCCGCCCGTGTGGCGACCTTCGTCTACTTCGTCCTCTGCGGCGCCTTGATGGGCACGTGGGTGGTGCACATCCCCGCCATCGAGGAGCGGGTGGGCATCAGCCACGCCACGCTGGGCGGCCTGCTGGTACTGCTGGGCCTGGGCGCCGTCCTCGGGATGCAGGTGACCGGCCGGCTGACCGACCGCCTCGGGACGCGTGTGGTGGTCCCCGCCTCGGGTGTGCTGTGCGGCGCCGCCCTGGTGCTGCCGGGACTGTCCGACAGCCCCTGGATGCTGGCCGGCGCCCTGCTGGTCTTCGGCTTCTGCAACGGGTGCCTGGATGTGAGCATGAACGCGCATGCCGTACACGTGGAGAAGGCCTATCAGAGGCCTGTCATGTCGGCCTTCCACGCCACCTTTTCCGTCGGCGGTGTGCTTGCCGCGCTGGTCGCCGCGGGGGCCGCGGGCACCGGCCTGAGCACGGCGGTGACGCTGGGCGCTGTGGGAGCCTTGGGCATCGTGGTCGCTCTGATCGCGGCGCGCGGCCTGCTGCCCGGCACCCGCGCGGCTGGAGAGGACACCGCGCCGGCCGCCAAGCGGCGCGGCAAGCCCCGGCAGATCTGGATCCTCGCCGGCCTGGCGTTGATGGTCATGCTGTGCGAGGGGGCCGCCAACGACTGGAGTGCCCTGCACCTCAAGGACGTCCTCGGGGTGCCGGCGAGCGTCGCCGCCTTCGGATATGGCACGTTCGCGGCGGCGATGACCGTCGGCCGTCTGCTCGCCGACCGCGTCTCCGCCCGGTTCGGGTCGATGGCCGCCCTGCGGTACGGCTCGGCCACCGCCGCCGTCGGCATCACGATCGTGGCCCTCACCCCGTGGACCGGAGGCGCGTTCGCCGGATGGGCGCTGTTCGGACTGGGCCTGTCGGGCTGCGTCCCCCAGCTGTTCAGCGCGGCCGGGCACGCGGACCCCGCTGCCGCCGGGGCCAACGTCTCCCGCGTGGCCGGGCTGGGCTACCTCGGCATGCTCGCTGGCCCCGCCGTCATCGGCTGGCTGACCCACCTCACCGCACTGAACCACACCTTCCTGCTGCTGAGCCTGCTGTGCGTGACCACCGCCGCCGCAGCCGGCGTCCTGCGCGTCCGCGATGCGGACCACCCTCGCGAGCCGGTACGCAGCAGCCGCTGACCACCTGCCCAGACAGAAGGATTCGCCACCATGTCCATCGTCCTGTTCGACCTCTTCGGGGTCATCGCCCTGCCCCAACGCCCCGGCACCATGGCGCGGATGGCCGCCCGGTGCCACACACCCGTCGACGCCTTCACCGAGGCCTACTGGACCTGCCGCCCGCCCTACGACAGCGCGCAACACACCGCCACCGAGTACTGGACGGCGGTGCTGCGACGGTTGTCCCGCCCGTCCGATGCCGACACGATCGAGGAACTGCGACTCGCCGACATCGACAGCTGGTCCCGCGTGGACGCGCACATGGTCGCCTACGCGCGGTCCCTGCGCGAGCACGCGAGAGTCGCCCTGCTGTCCAACATCCCCTCGGACCACGCGGACGCCTTCCTCGCCACACAGCCCTGGCTGCGGGACCTGGACCACATCGCCTTCTCCGGAAAGATCAAGGCGGCGAAGCCGGACCCGGCGGCCTTCCACCACTGCCTCGCCGCCCTGCGGGCCTTGCCCGCCGATGTCCTGTTCGTCGACGACCGCGTGGAGAACGTCCGCGCGGCTCAGGCGCTCGGCATGCACGGACACCTCTTCACCGGACTCGGCGAGCTGACGGCAGCGGTCGACACGTGGCTGCCGTCCCGCACCGACATCTGATCCCAGTGCTGCCCGCCTGGGTCCGAATTGCGGACCATGGGCAGGACGGGCTCGTGGAGGGCGCGCTCGGCGTGCGGTTGGAACACCTCGCGGCCGTCGGCGTCGAACTCCGGCCACCCTACCGTGCCGTCCTCGGCGGACGTGGCCACCACGATCACGGCACGGCCCGCTGCGTCAGCGCCGGCTCTGAGTTCCGTGGCGCAGGACGACCGGTCCGAACAGGCCGGTGCTGCGCTGGCCGGGGAAGACGAAGTGGGTGGGGCTGGCCTCGTCTCAGCAGTGGCCCCCGCACGACCTCGCCCTCCGAGACGGATCGGCACCACGACGTCGCGGGTGGACTTCGGCTGCGACCCGGGCGAGTGGACGGACGCGTGGTCGGCCACCGGCATCTCGCACCACTGGGCGCTGGGCACCGGTCACCGCCTGGCCGACCTGCGGGCGGTCGCCGACCTGCTCGGCGTGGAGGTGACCGACGTCCGCCCCTGACGATCACGGTCTCGTGTCGTATTGAGGGTTGCGCCGATCGTCGTGCTGGTGAAGGTCCAGGTCCGGTAGCCGCCGTATCTGGGCATGACCATCCAGAACGACAGGAAACACGATCATGAATCCGACACTCAACATCATCGACATCGTGGTGTCCGATCTGCGGGCCTCGATCGCCTTCTACGCCCGGCTCGGGCTTGAGTTCAAGATCGACGAGTACTCGGCGGAGCACGCCGGCTGCGACCTGCCGAACGGGCTGCACGTGATGCTCGACACCGAGGGGTTTCGCACCCCGTTCCTGCCCGGCTGGAGCAAGCCGGAAGGCGGGCCGCGTACCCTGCTGTGCTTCCAGTTCGAGAGTCCGGCGGAGGTGGATGCCAAATACGCCGAGCTCGTCGAGGCCGGGCATCGCGGGATCGCCGAGCCGTTCGACGCCTTCTGGGGCATGCGCTACGCCACGGTCGCCGACCCTGACGGGTGCGGCATTGACCTGTACGCCACGTTGCCGGCCGGCTGAGCAGCATCGACGAACGGGAGGAGACAGAGAATGAAGTACGTGCTGATGTTCATCGAGACCGAGCAGTTCGCCCGGCAGCTGGAGGAGATGGGAGAGCTGGAGCAGCGCCAGGCCTATGAGGCGGTGGGCCGGTGGTTCGCCGACCACGCCGAAGTGATCACGCACCACGTGCATCTGGCGCCGGTTCACACCGCCACCACCATGCGCCTCGACGGTGCCGAGCCGATCGTCACCGACGGGCCGTACATGGAGGGCAAAGAGGTGGTGAGCGGGTTCGCCGAGGTCGAGGTCGCCGATCTGGACGAGGTGCTGAAGCTGGCCCGCTCGTGGCCGGCGTGCCCGATCGTGGAGATTCGCCCCGTCTCATGACCAGTCCTGCCGACCCGCCCGCTGCGCGTACCGGGGAATCCCCGGACGGCGACAGCGGGCGCGTGCTCGCGCGGGTGCTGCGTGAGCACGCGGGACGGCTGGCGGCGAGCCTGATCTCGCTGCTGGGCGACTTCTCGGCCGCCGAGGACCTGGTGCAGGACGCGGTGGAGACGGCGCTGCGCCGCTGGCCGGTCGAGGGGGTTCCCGACCGGCCGCAGGCCTGGCTGTACACGGTCGCGCGGCGGCGGGGCCTCGATGTGCTGCGGCGCGAGTCGAACTACCGGGCCAAGCTCGCTCAACTGCGCTGGCCGGAGCCGCAGGAGACCGACGACCGGCTCCGGCTGATCTTCACCTGCTGCCATCCGGCCCTGGCCCCGGAAGCCCGGATCGCCCTCACCCTGCGGGTGGTGTGCGGGCTGTCGGTGGCGCAGATCGCCGCCGCGTTCGTCGTGCCGGAGGCGACGGTGGCCCAGCGCATCACCCGGGCGAAGAAGAAGATCAGCCAGGCCGGCATCCCCTACCGTGTGCCCTCGGCCGGGGAACTGCCGCAGCGGCTGGCCTCGGTGCTGTCGGTCGTCTATCTGCTGTTCAACGAGGGCTACCTGTCCAGCACCGGCGAGCGAGCACAGGCGCGCGACCTGGTCGACGACGCCGAATGGCTGGCCGCCCTGCTGGTCAACCTGGTGCCCGGCGAGCCGGAGGTGACCGGGCTGCTGGCACTGATCCGGCTGCACCGGGCCCGCGGGCCGGCCCGTTTCGACGACCGCGGCCGGCTGGTGCTACTGGCCGACCAGGACCGCTCCCGCTGGGACCACCAGGCGATCGAACAGGCCGGCGCGCTGCTGACCCGGGCGGCGCGGGCCCATCGGCGGCCTGGGCCGTACCAACTGCAGGCGGCGATCGCGGCCTGCCACGCGGAGGCGCCGACCTTCGCCGCCACCGACTGGGCGCAGATCCTGGTGCTCTACGACATGCTCGCGCACTTCGCACCCTCGCCGGTCACCCGGCTGCACCGGGCTGTCGCCGTACGCCACGTGCACGATCCCGCGGTGGCGCTGGCCGAGGTCGACGCGCTGGAACACGACCTGGCCACCTACGCGCTCTGGCACGCCACCCGCGCCGAGCTGCTGCGCGAGCTGGGCCAGGTCGAACAGGCGCGGGCCTGTGACGAACGGGCACTGGAGCTGACCACCAACCCGGCCCAGCAGGCGTTGCTGGCAGAGCGCCTCACCTGGACCTGACCCCGATCTCGGATGACGGTGAAGCCGAACTGAATGCCGTCCATGTAACGATGCCTTGAGGTCCGTAAACGACGGCACCGGACTATCTGAAGGGCTGCGATGAGATCCACGGGATTACCCCTGAAAAGGGCGGCCGCCGTACTCGGCGGGATAACCATGCTGAGCGCGACCGTTGTACTGCTGACGAGCTCGAGCGCAACCGCCGCACTGGCAGTGCCCTGCGGAGACGGCCCGTACAGCGGCGGTTACTACTACGACTCCTCCTACTCCAACCCCAACGCCTGCGGCAAATGCCAGACGGCGGGTGCCAGGCTTGAGGCAACGGGCCGCTGGCGCGCGTACTGCAAGAAGCGCTACAACCCCGCCGGCACGCTTACCCGCGTGGAGCTCTATCGCTTCTGCCTGGCCTGCCGGAGCACCGAGGCACCCCTCATCTGAGGGCAAGGCCGCGTCAGCGGAGGCTCAGCACGATCTTGCCGCGGGTCCGGCCCTGCTCACCCAGCCGATGCGCCTCGGCGGCCCGCTCCAGCGGCAGCACCGCCTCGACCTCGACGGCGACCTCGCCCCGGTCGATGAGCTCGGCGATGCGGGCCAGCGCCGTTCCATCAGGCTCGACGAGGAACGGTGTGGCGCGCACGCCGACGGCTCGTGCGCTGTCGAGCAGGTCGGGCGACACGCCGGAAGGGACCGCGATGAGCAGCCCGCCGGGGCGCAACACCTTCAACGAGCGGTGGCTGGTGGACGCGTGCTCGTCGCCCACCAGATCGAGCACGACGTCGACGTCACGGGTCACGTCCTCGAAGGCGGTGGTGGTGTAGTCGATGGTCTGCTCGGCGCCGAGTTCGCGCAGCCACGCGTGCTTGCCGGCGCTCGCCGTCGTGATGACCTGCGCGCCCAGATGGCGGGCGAACTGGATCGCCAGATGGCCGACACCGCCGGCGCCGGCGTGGATCAGCACCCGCTGCCCGGCGCCCACCTGCGCGGTGTCGACGAGCGCCTGCCAAGCGGTCAGAGCCGCCAGAGGTACGGCTGCCGCCTGCTCGTGGCCCAGTGTGGAAGGCTTGCGCGCGAACTGGCGGGCCGGGGCGGTGACGTAGTCGGCGTAAGCACCGGCGGGCCTGGGGAACCACGGCATGCCGGACACCTCATCGCCCGGCTTCCACACGGTGACGCCGAACCCCGTCTCCTCCACCACCCCGGAGACGTCCCAGCCCAGCACGAACGGCGGCTCGCCCAGCACCCCCGCCATGCCGCCCCCGGCCCGTGTCTTCCAGTCCACCGGGTTGACGCCGGCCGCGTACACCCGAACCAGCACCTCGGTGGGCAGCGGCTCGGGCCTGGGTGCCCCGCGCGTCTCCAGAACCTCCGGGCCACCGAACCGCGCCTGAATGATCGCCCGCATCGCGAACTCCTCGCTTCTCTGCTCTCGACCTGACGACGGCAAGCTATCCTCCGGATGGTAGTGACCTGCAAGGCTTACTACTACCCGATGGGAAGTAAGGAGGTCAGCTGTGGTGATGCGGTGCGAGAGCGGCAAGCACGACCACCATGACGTCTACGCCGCGCTCTGTCCATGCCGTGATGTGCTGGACCTGCTGGCCAACAAATGGTCGGCGCTGGCCATCGGCGCCCTGGAGAACGGGCCGCAGCGCTTCGGTGAGCTGCAACGCCACCTGCAGGGGGTCAGCCCCAAGGTGCTGACCCAGACATTGCGCCGCCTCGAACAGGCCGGTTTCCTCGACCGGACGATCTACCCCGCCGTCCCCTTGCACGTGGAGTACGCGCTCACCCCCCTGGGCCACAGCGTGACCATCCCGCTGGGACTGCTGCGCGAATGGGTCGAACAGCACCTCGACGACATCAAGGTCCCCTCCCCCGACTGACGTACATCTGGTCAGGCGGGCGGTTCCACGCCCAGGGCGTGCCGGAAGACGCCGCGCGGGTCCCAGCGGGCCTTGGCCCGCTGCAGGCGGGGGTAGTTGTCCTTGTAGTAGAGCGTGCGCCCCGGCACGCCGGAGGTGTTCCATCTCGGGTCGACGAGGTCGACGTCGGGGTAGTTGATGTACGAGCCGTCGCTCACCTCACCGGGCACCGGGACGCCTCCGGTGTCGGCGTACACGTCGCGGTAGAAGGCGCGGAGCCAGGACAGGCGGGCCGCGTCTTCGGCCGCATCGGTCCAGGTCGAGTAGTAGACGGCCTTCATGACCACGTCACGCTGGGCGACCGCCGTGGCCTGCGGCGCCACCGCGCGTACCTGGCCGCCGTAGCCGATGAGCAGCATGCCGGAGCTCGCGCTCCCGGTGGCGTCGGTCAGGTTGCGGTGTACGGCGGCGAGCTGCTCGTCGGTCAGCGACCGGCGCAGGTACGCGGCCTTGTTCTTGTACCGGCGGGCGGTCGCGTCGCCGGCCTCACCCGTGCCCGGCCAGGTCATCTTGTGCAGCCACGGCATCGTACGCCGGGTGTCGGCCACCGGTTCGACGCCGGTCCCGGCGGTCACCGCGGACACGAACTCGCTCACCAGCCCGTCCGCGTCCGGCAGACCCGCGTCAGTCTGTACGGCCAGCGAGAAGTACCCGGCGGCGCGGTGCGACAGCAGGAAGATCGCGTACAGGCCGGCCGAACGTGAGCCGGGTGCGCTGTTGTCCTCGTGCCAGGCGCCGAAGTTGCGCACCAGCCTGGTGAACGCCCGCTCGGTCATGCCCTCCCAGGACCAGGCGAGCACACACTCGAGCATCTCCGCAGGCGAGGGCGGCAACAACTTGGCCGGATCGGTGCCGGTGGCGTCCGGCGAGCGCAGCCAGTACTTGGTGACCACCCCGAAGTTGCCGCCCCCACCGCCGGTGTGCGCCCACCACAGGTCGCGGTGCGGGTCGTCGTGCTCGCGGGTGGCGACCACCGCGCGGGTGGTGCCGTCCCGGTCGACCACCACGACCTCCACGCCGTACAGGTGATCCACCACCGAGCCATACCGCCGTGACAGCGCCCCGTACCCGCCGCCCGCGATGTGCCCGCCGGCGCCCACCGCAGGGCAGCCGCCTCCGGGGATGGTCACGCCCCACCCCTTGAACAGCGTCCGGTACACCTGCCCGAGCGTGGCTCCCGGCTGCACCGCGAACGCCCTCCGGCCGGCGTCGTAGCCGACCGCGTCCATGCCGGACAGGTCGAGCAGCGTACGCACGGCCGGGTCGGCGGTGAAGTTCTCGAAGCAGTGGCCACCGCTGCGCACCGCGACCCGCCGCCCCGCGCGTGCCGCCTCGGTCACCGCCCGCACGACCTGATCGGTCGAGCCGAGCACACGGATCTCCTCCGGCCGGCCCGCGAAGCGGAAGTTGTTACCGCGCAGCAGGCTGTCATATCGAGGGTCGCCCGGACGGATCCGCACCGGCCCGAGCGCCTCCGGCTCAGCGGCCACCGAGGCCGCCCCGACCACCCCCGCCGCCACCGCGCCACTGGCCACGACCCCAACGCCGGCGAGCAACCCCCGACGACTCACGTGGTTGCCTTCTGATCGGCCCATTCCCGTCCTTCCGCCGCCGGCGCCCTGGTGACCGGGTCCCTCCACCGTCCCAACACGGCACCCATCGACGCATCGACCGATCTCCTGAAACAGCGGCTCCACCGGACAGCTCCCCCGAACCCACCGATCAGCTGACCCACTCATCCAGGAGCAGGGCGAACTCCGCCGCGGAGCCGTCTGCCGGATCGCCCTGGTTTAGGCTGCCTGACGTGAACCAGACCCCGTATCAGCCGACGCCCCCGCCGGGTAATGGTCCGCTCCTGAAGCGGCCGGGGATGCTCGCTGTGATCATCGTTGCGGCTTGCCTCGGCGTGGGCCTCGTGGGCGTCGGCGGATTCCTGATCGTCCGCGCCCTGACCAAACCCGCAAACAACGGCGTGACCGCGGTCATCATGCAGCCGACCGCCCCGCAATCGACAAAGGACGCGATCCAGCAGCGCCTGCTGGCGATGCCGCAGGCTGAAACGGTCTACTACGCTTCATCCAACGAGTTGCCCGAATGGTTTCCCGGGAAACGCCCGTGGGGCGTCGTCACTCATCCGGATGCCTATCTGGTGAAGTTCAAGCCGGGCGCCGACCCCGACACCGTGCAGGAGACCCTACGCACCTGGCCAGGCGTGGACATGGTCACCTACGTGACCAACACTGACCAGACCATCGGCACGGGCGGGACCGGCTGAAGCACCGGCCGCTGTCCGGCGCACCTCAGGAAGGACGGCCACCGCCCTGGCTGATGTGCGGGCGGTCAGGTCAGCGCGGCGGCTCCGAAGGAGACGCTGAATCGTTTGCACCAGATGGTGACGCTGGTGAAGACGTCGAGATCGGTGTCCGCGGGAATGGCGTAGTTGGCGTTTCCCTTGTTGCCCTTGAGGTTGCCGAGTTCGACGGAGCGCCCCTTCCCGACGCTGAACCAGTCGTCGGTCACCGGCCGGTCGGTGAGCCACACGCGCAGGTCGGGTCCGTCGGAGGTGTCGAGCTTCTCGATCCGCAGAACCCGGCTGCCATCGGCAAGGCGCAGGATCTTCGCCGTGCCCTTGGTCCGGTGCTCGTGGCTGCGGAACTCACCACTGGCCACTTCCATGACGCCCGGAGCCGTCCGGGTGGCGGAAGGCGTCACGGAGACAGCCGGCAGCGCCTCATCGACCGTGACGGTGGTGAACAACCGCCAGGGCTGGAAGAGATACAGGCCCACCGACGCGACCACCAAGGCCAGACCGGCGGCCAGCCAGATCACCGGCCTCCTGAAGATACTCACGCTCCCAGGTAACCGCACCGACCCCGGCCAGGGTCTTACGGAGCGCTTACGCCTGCCACCGTGGAGTCGCAGGGAAGCGGTTCGCGGTGGTCGGCGCGCAGGCCGTCGAGGGAGATGTGCAGCAGCCTGTTCCACATCCGGGGGCGGCACTCGTCGGTGATCTGAACGGCGTGGCCCAGCGAGACCAGGAGAAGGAGCAGGTCATCGGTGGTCACACCGGGACGTAGCAGGCCCGTGGCGCAGGCGCGGGCACACAGTTGCTCGATGACGAGGCGCAGCTGATGGATGCCTTCGAGGTCGGGCTCCGCCAAGGTCAGCGCCAGGTTCTCCATGATCGCGCGGTGGCGGGCGTAGCCGGTCAGGGCCTGCTGGTAGAAGGTGGTCAACGCCGCCCAGGGGTCCTCGGCATCGATCGCCGCCTGGCGTGCCGATTCCGCCCACGTCATGAAGTCCCTGCGCAGGACCGTGTGGACCAGATCTTCCTTCTTCGGGAAATGCCGGTAGAGGGTGCCCATACCCACCCCGCTGCGGCGGGCGATCTCGCGTACGTCCACCGCTGCGCCCTGTTCGGCCAGCACTTCGGCGGCGGCCTCGACGATCGCTTCCCGGTTACGGATCGCGTCCACGCGCGGCGTGCGGCGCCGGGTGGTGGTTCGCGGTTCAGCCACTGCCATGCGACCGAGCATACCTTCCCATGCGGAGCACTTGCTCCGCATAAGTGCTACTTTGAGGAGCAAGTGCTCCGGATAACGAAGGGAATGCCATGTCCGAGGCTCCTGCCACCGAAAGTTGGAACGATCGCATCGTCGCCGAGTTCCGGGCGAACGCCGGGTACGTGTCGTGGAGCAGCGAAGAGGATTTCGCCGCAGGCCGGCCCGTCCCGCCCCGGATTCCCGGGTTCGACGAGCAAGGCATGCCGCTCATCTTGGTGCACCACATCGGGGCCAAGACCGGGCGCGAGCGGATCAGCCCGTTGTTCTACCAGCCGGTCGGCGATGGCTGGGCCATCTTTGGAACCTACGGCGGCAGTCCGCGTCATCCGGTCTGGTACCACAACCTCATGGCGAATCCGCAGACCACGGTCGAGGTGGGCACGGAGACAGTGCCGGTCATGGCTCGGCTCGCACAGGGCGAGGAGCGCGAGCGGCTCTGGGCGAAGGAGGTGGCGCTCGTCCCGAAGTTCGCCGAGTTCGAGGCGGTTTCCGGCAGGCAGATCCCGGTTGTCGTGCTGGAGCGTGTCCACGGACACGCCTCATCCGAGAAATGACCGAGGGCGATGGACGTCATACGGCAGCGGCCAGGCGTCCCATCACCGTGTAGGCCTGAACGGCGAGCTCGCCGGCGAGGGCGTCTACGCCGGAACCCTGTGCGTCGCCGCGCTCATCGACCGCAGCGAAGCCGCCCAGATCGCCGAAGACCACGCGTTCGACGGCCGGCAGCTCCCCATCGCCGACCCCGACCACCGCATCGAGCAGGTCCACCCCGCCCGGTCTGGTCAGTAGGTCGATACATTCCTGAAATTGGACCTCGATCAGGTGGAAGGATCGGCTCTTATCGCGGGTACCAATTGTTGTCAGGCTGAGTGGCATGACAACGACAGCGACCCGCTTCGACGGCCGGCTCCTCACCCCCGGCGACGCCGGCTACGACACCGCCCGTACCGTCTGGAATGCCATGGTCGACCGGCGGCCACGCATGATCGTCCGCGCGGCGGGCGTCGCCGACGTGGTCGCCGCCGTGCGGATGGCCAGGGAACTCGATCTGGAGATCGGCGTGCGCTGCGGCGGCCACAACGTCGCCGGCTTCGCCGTTCCTGATGGTGGTCTCATGATCGATCTGACGCTCATGGGCGGCGTGCGGGTCGACCCGGCCCGTCGCCGGGCGTGGGTGCAGGGCGGCGCGCTGCTCGGCGCGCTCGATCGGGCGTCTCTGCCGTACGGCCTGGCCACGACGGCCGGCAACGTGTCGCACACCGGCGTCGGCGGGCTCACGCTCGGCGGCGGCATGGGCTGGCTGGCCCGCCAACATGGCCTGGCCTGCGACAACGTCGTCTCCTACACGATGGTCACCGCCGAGGGGGACGTGGTGACCGCGAGCCGTACCGAGAACCCCGATCTGTTCTGGGGGTTGCGTGGCGGTGGCGGCAACTTCGGCATCGTCACCGAGTTCGAGTTCGCGTTGCATCGCATCAGTACGCGGACGCTGGTCGCCGAGTTCGACTTCCGCGCCGAGGACGCCGTCCCGGTCATCGAGGGCTGGCGTGATCTGAACGCGGTCGCGCCCCGGCAGGCGACGTTCACCGCCGATGTCGGCAGCGGTCCCGCCGGGCCGATCGCGACGGTGGGGTTCGTGTGGGCCGGCGACCCGGACGAGGGCCGCCGGCTGCTGCCCGCGATGCGGGCGCTCGGGCGTCCCGTCGCCTCGCGCGTCACCACACCGTCCTACCTCGAACTTCAGCGGCGCAACGACTCCACCGGCGGTCACGCCTACCGCCGCTACTCCAAGGCGCACTACCTGCGGGGATTCCCCACCTCGGCGATCGAGGCGTTCCTGCTGCGCGGCGGCTCCGACCTGAGCGCGAGCCCGTACCTGCCGGGCGTCGGCCTGCAGGCCCACGGCGGCGCGATCGCCG
This sequence comes from Nonomuraea endophytica, assembly GCF_014203235.1. GTDB lineage: Bacteria > Actinomycetota > Actinomycetes > Streptosporangiales > Streptosporangiaceae > Nonomuraea > Nonomuraea endophytica. The sequence goes on from NZ_JACHIN010000026.1 coordinate 44,385, forward strand.
ATGTCCCGGAGGCGGACTCCGCGTTCAGCCATCGGGGCACGATGTTCGAGTTCGGCGCCGGCTCCCGCTGGACCGACCCGCATGAAGACGACGCCAGGATGGACGCCGCCCGTGCCGCCGGTGCGGCGCTCGCGCCGTACGCGAGCGGGGTGTATGTCAACGCGCTGACGGCCGACGAACTGGCTGATGGGCAGTCTGGTGTACGGCGCGCGTACTCGGCGGCGAAGCTGGCCCGGCTGACCGCGGTCAAGACCGCCTATGACCCGGCCAACGTGTTCCATCTCAATCAGAACATCCGCCCGGCGCAGTGACGCGTATCTCCCGGATGGCCGTCGCCAGCAGTGCGACCCCTTCGGTGATGGCGCGCTCGCCGAGGATGGCGTAGCCGAAGATGAGGCCACCAGGTCCGGGTCCGGCGATCCGGTACGGGCCGACGCCGTGGATGCCCAGCCCGTGCCGGGCGGCGGCCGTCACCACCGCCGTCTCGTCGAGGTCGGGCGGGAGCCAGGCGACCACGTGCTGACCGGCGGCGATCCCGGCCGGTTCCAGTTCGGGCAGGTGTGTGCGCAGAGCGTCCAGCAACGCGTCGCGGCGACGGCGGTACACCGGACGCATCCGGCGCAGGTGGCGGTCGAACTCGCCGCGTGCCAGGAAGTCGGCGAACGTCAACTGGTCGATGACCGGCGAACCGCGATCGGCGAGCACCTTCGCCGCCGCCACGTCGGTGACCAGGTGGCGAGGCACGACCATCCAGCCGAGTCGGAGGCCGGGGGCGAGCGTCTTGCTGGCCGTACCGCAATAGACGACGTGATCGGGCGCCAGGCCCTGCATGGCGCCCACGGGCGAGCGGTCGTAGCGGTACTCGGCGTCGTAGTCGTCCTCGATCACGAGCGCGCCTCGGCGGCGCGCCCAGCCGATCACTTCGGCTCTCGCCGCGGCCGACAGCACTCCCCCGGTGGGCCATTGGTGTGAGGGCGTGAGTACGACGGCGTCGGCGTCGGCCCGGTGGAGCGCGTCGACCTGAACTCCGGCCGGGCCGACCGGGATGCCGACCACGTCCAGACCGGCCGCGGCGGCCAGCACCCGGGCGTCGTCGTCGGACGACGGGTCTTCCAGGGCGATCCGCCTGGCGCCGCGCTGGACCAGCACCTGGATGAGGAGCGAGATACCCTGCCCGAAGCCGTTGCAGATCACCACGTTGCCGGGGACGGCCGAGGTGCCGCGGACCCGGTTGAGGTAGTCGCACAGGGCCTCGTGCAGTTCCGGTACGCCGCGCCCGTCGAGGTAGGCGAACCGGTCGTTGGGCGTGGTGGTGAGCACGGTGCGTACCGAACGGAGCCAGGCCGAGCGCGGGAACTGGGACACGTCGGTGCGGCCGTACCCGAAATCGACCCTGAAGGCGGCACGGCGCGCGACCGGCGTCGGCGGCGCGGAGCCCGCGGCGGCGGTCGGCGGCAGCGCCACGGCGACCTGGGTGTATCCGCCCGATCGGCTGGCGAGGTAGCCCTCGGCGACGAGCTGCTGATAGGCCTCGACGACCACCCCGCGGGAGACCCCGAGCCCGGCGGCGAGCGTGCGGGTGGGCGGCAGCGACGCGCCCGACCGCAGCCGGCCGGCCCGGATGCTCGCGCGGATGGACGCCCCGATCTGCCGGTGCAGCGGCACCCCGGCGTCGCGGTCCAGTTCGATGAGCAGGTCCTCGGCCGGCCCGGAATTGGTACTCGAACGGCCCATGGGATCGGACCTTATCGGCGTGTACCGATTCCTGCCAGGCTGAGTGACCCGCAAGCAGCTCACAGGAGGCCACAGATGAACGACACCGAGCCGCAGACCGCCAGTGGGAAGGTGCTCTTTCACTTCGCGATGTCCCTCGACGGGTTCGTGGCGGGCCCCAACCACGAGATGGGCTGGATGGCCGGTACGGACAGACCGGGCATGGAGCGCGAATACGAGCGGACCACCGGAGCCATCCTGGGCGGCCGGGACGGGTATGACGCCCTGCCCGGGGCCCGCCCCTACTCCAGCGACTGGGATGGACCGATCTTCGTGCTCACCCACCATCCCGAAGACGCCCCGCCCGCCGCCGGGATCACGTTCCTGAACTGCGACGTCGCCGAGGCCGTGCGGATCGGGCTGGAGGCGGCCGGGGGCAAGAACCTCGAAGTGTTCTCCCCGACCATCGGGCGTCAGCTACTCGACCTGGGGCTGATCGACGAGATCGACCTGCACATCATGCCGGTCATGCTCGGTCACGGCATCCGGCTCTACGACAATCCGGGCAGCGAGCCGATCTACCTTCACCACGTCGGCCAGAGCGACCCCGTGGCAACCGTCAACGTCCGCTACCGCCCCATCAGCAAGTGACTACTCGGCCCAGGCGTTGTTGAGGATGATCTCCACGAAGTCCTCGCGCCGGTAGCCGGGTGCGAAGTGGGCGAGGACGTCGGCGTTCACGTTGCCGAAGGTGGTTTCGGGGCGGCGGATGTTGCCCTCCTTGAACGCGGCGAGAATCTGCTTCTTGAAGTCGGGGCGCGGATGCGCGGTGGTTACGGCGTCGCGCTGGGCGTCGCTGAGCTCGTGGTACCAGATGCCTAGTACGTCGGTCTCGACGCCCGCCGTCACGAGGGCGACCTCGGGGATCATGAACTCGGGCACCCCCGGAGTGGTGTGCAACGCGATGCCCGTCCACACGGCGTCGGCGCGGTTCGCCTGGATGCCCCGGGACGTGAGAAAGTCGCGGGCGGCGTTGGCGCCGTCGACCTCGAAGCGCAGTTTCGAGTCGTGGAAGGCGTCGGTGAGGCCGAGGTCGTGGAACATCGCCCCGGCGTACAGGAGTTCGAGGTCGACGTCGAGGCCACGGCGCTGCCCCATGAGCGCTCCGAAGAGGAACACGCGCCGTGAATGGTGGTAGAGCAGGTCGTTCTCCTGCTCGCGGATGTGGTCGGTGATGTCGCGCACGAGTGCGGTGTCGGGAATCGCGATTCCGGCGATGGTCTCGGACATGGGGTGTCTCCTGCCTGGTCGGGTTCCTCGGGTGGGTCAACTCCAGGATCTCGGCGGCGGGCGGGACAGTGTGAGTGTCCAATTTGACATCTTGCCCACGAATATGGACATGCTCTGGTGTGGGAGTTCATCGGGTGGTGTTTCTCGCGTTCGAGGGGATGAAGCAGCTCGACGTGGCGGGTCCCGCCGAGGTGTTCGCGGAGGCCGCGCGGCTCGGCGCGCCGTACGAGCTCGCATATGTGTCGTCCACGGGCGATCCGGTCGGCACGTCGATCGGGACGAGGGTCGAGGTGGGCGGCATCGCTGAGCGTGTCGCGCACGCCGACACGGTGATCATCCCTGGTGGTGACGCGCTGCCGACGGCGCCCATCTCCGCTGAACTGCGCGCTGCGACGGCGCATCTGACGAGCGTCGCAGATCGGGTCGCATCGGTCTGTACCGGTGCGTTCCTGCTCGCGTCCGTCGGCGCGTTGGACGGCCGGCGGGCGACCACGCACTGGGCGCACGCGGCTCTGCTCGCACGGATCTGCCCTAGCGCGGAGGTCATCCCCGATGCGCTGTTTGTTCATGACGGGAAGGTTCATTCCTCCGCCGGGGTGTCGTCGGGGATCGATCTCGCGCTCGCGCTCGTCGAAGCGGATCACGGTCCCGAGCTGGCCAGGGAGGTCGCCCAGCAGCTCGTGGTTTACATGCGGCGCCCGGGCGGGCAATCGCAGTTCTCCACCATGCTGCGCGTCTCCCCCAGCAGCCAGGCCGGCGTGAAACGGGTCGTGGACGCGGTGTCCGCCAGGCCGGCGGCGCCGTACGACATGGCTGGGCTGGCGATGATCGCCGGGGTCAGCCCTCGGCACCTCGCCCGCCTCTTCGAAGCCGAGATCGGGATGAGCCCGGTCAAGTTCGTCGAGCAGGTCCGCTTGGAGACGGCCAAGGTGCTCCTTCTGCGCGGGGAATCGGTCGCCGTCACCACGCAGCGGGCGGGATTCCAGAACGCGGAGACCATGCGTCGCGTATTCGTCAGCCGGCTCGGGATGCCGCCGAGCGTTTACCAGCAGCGCTTCGCCACGACAACTCGAGCGGTTTAGAAAGCCCTGCGGCCGAGTGGACAGCCGCCCTTCAGAACCGGCCGGGCAGGTCGAGCCAGGTCCGCGCCGACGTCAATGTGCTGGGCAACGCATGCCACGAGCGGGCAGCGTCCGCGCCGATCTGGCCGGCCGCGTTCACCGCCCAGGCGTGGCCGGTGGCTGGATCATGCCGTGCGTTGCCCCGACCGGCCGGTACCGCCGATGGCCGTACCCGCGCGATCGAGGCGGTTGCGCGTCTGCCGCCCACGCCATCGAGAAGGGCCGGGACCTAGCTTCGGTGAGCGGCCGGCACCGCCTACTGTCTGCTCCCGGCCTGACGGCGGCGCCGGCCGGCGGCTAGCTCAGGTGCCGGGCGAAGAACCGGGCCCCGGCGTCGATCTCGAACGACGGGACGCCGGTGTGCCCGCCGAGATTGGCGTGCAGCGTCTTCTCCTTGGTGCCGAATGTGTCGAACAGGTCCAGGGCCGCCTGCCGGTCGTTCCCTTCGTCATCCCACTGCAGCAGGACCTGCAGCGGAATGGTGACCCGGCGGGCCTCCTCGAACAGGGCGGCGGGTACGAAACTCCCGGCGAACAGGTTGGCGGCCGAGATGCGCGGCTCGACCACTGCCAGCCGGATGCCGACGGAGATCACTCCGCCCTCGTACCCGACGGGGCCGCCGATCTCGGGCAGCGAGAGGAGTGCGTCCAGGGTGGTCTGCCATTCCGGGACCGCCCTTTCGACCAGCGGGAGGACGAGTGCGTCGACGATCTCGTCGACCGGTTCGCCGGCCTCGATCGCCCGCCGCAGGTCGCTACGGGCCTGCTCGGCGGCGGCCAAACGGGGGCGGTCGCCGGCTCCGGGCAGCTCGATGGTGGCCGCGGCGAAGCCGTACTCCGCCGCGTAGTGCCGGGCCCGCCGCGCCAGCCGGGGACGCATCTCGCGCAGTCCGCCGGGGTGGCCGACCAGGATCAGCGGCGCCGGTGCGGAGGCGGATCCGGGCGTCCACAGGATGCCGGGGATCTCGCCGAGGGTGAATTCGCGTTCGAGGACGCCGTCGTCGAGACGCTGTTCAGAAGTGAAGCGCATGGTCGTGCCTTTCGGGAGTGCTCTTGAAACGGCGCTCCCGGACGACCTATCGCCCGACCGTGACCCCGGAGGGAAGCACCCATGTCGAAATGTTCACGGGTACCACCTCCTCGTTCTCTCGCACGGCCTCCCGAAAACTAGCAGCGGCCACTGTGGCGCGCCAACGGGTTTTCGCGGACGGAGCCACTCACCTAAGGACCAAGGCCGTGTAGCCCACAACTCGCCTGATGTCGAAGGTTTTCAGCAGGAACGTGCTGCGGCTGGAAGACATCGCCGCACGGTGGGCGCGACTCGACCCCGACATGCGCCAGGTGGCGACACACCCACCCGCTAAGGGCCACGACTGACTTCTGTTCGGGTAAAGCCCTATGGCAGCAGGATCGTGCCGGCGCCGAGTAGGGCGCAGATGCCGAGGACGCGCAGCATCGGCCATTTCAGCACGAACGTCATCACGAGCGCCGTCAAGGTGATCACGCCGGCGATGGGGTTGAGCGTGTCCAGGGAGGGGAGCTGGATGGTCAGCGGGCCCCATGCCCAGGTGAAGGTGCGTTCGAACAGGGTGTGTTCGGCGAAGTACAGCGCCAGGTTGGCTATGACGCCGACCACGGAGGCGGTGATGCCGGTTAAGGCGGCGCTGATGGCGGTGTTGTGGCGCAGCCGTTCGACATAGGGGGCGCCGAGGAAGATGAACAGGAAGCACGGCACGAACGTGACCCAGGTGGTCAGCAACGCTCCCAGCAGCGCGCCGCCCCATGATGTCAGGAGTCCGGGGTCGCGGTAGGCGCCGAGGAAGGCGATGAACTGGACCACCATGATGAGCGGGCCGGGGGTGGTCTCGGCGAGGGCGAGGCCGCGGACCATCTCCCCCGGGCTGAGCCAGCCGTAGTCCTCCACGGCGCGCTGGGCGACGAAGGCGAGCACGGCGTACGCGCCGCCGAAGGTGACCAGCGCGGTGCCGGAGAAGAACAGTCCCTGGGTGGTGAAGACGCTGTCGGTGCCGAGGAAGAGCGCCACCGCGGCCACCGGCAGCCACCAGGCCGCCAGCCCGACGGCGAGGATCTTGGTCGCCGAGCGCCGGCTGGGCTGGGCGTGGTGCAGGGCGTCGTCGGGGATCAGCGGGGGCGTGCCGCCGTCGTCGGCGTGGCCGTTGCTTTTCGCGAGGACCTGCGGGGCGAGCTTGTGGACCGTCCAGCCGATGAGGGCGGCGACGGCGATCACGATGGGGAACGGCACCGCGAACAAGGCCAGCGCGGCGAAGGCGGCCACCGCCACGGCGGCGAACAGCGGGTGGGTGAGGGAACGCCTGGCGACCCGGATGACGGCCTGGGCGACGATGGCCAGCACCGCTGGGGCGATCCCGGCGAACAGGGCGCTCACCATCGCGGTGTCCTGCCACAGCACGTAGACCGCCGACAGGGCGAGCATCGCGAGCATGCCGGGCAGCACGAACAGCGTCCCGGCGACCAGGCCGCCGCGAACCCCGTTGAGCAGCCAGCCGACATAGATGGCCAGTTGCTGAGCCTCCGGTCCGGGCAGCAGCATGCAGTAGTTCAGCGCGTGGTTGAAACGTCGCTGGCCGATCCAGCGTTTGTCCTCCACCAGCGTGCGCTGCATGACGGCGATCTGCCCGGCCGGGCCGCCGAACGTCTGCAGCGAGATGGCGAACCAGGCCCGCACCGCCTGCCGGAACGGGATCACATCGCGGGTTACGTCAGTCGTCATGTTGACCTCGTTGGGGTGCGCAAGTCCGAAGGTTGGCCTGGCTCATGCCGGTTCCCGCCCCAGCAGCAGTGCCCGCCGGTGAAACTCGTACAGGCCGTCGAAGATCGGCCCGGTGATCTCCAGCACCCGTTCGTCGGAGCAGATCATCGACAGCCCGCGCAGGATCACGTCCACGCCACGGGCCTCCGGCGCGTCGAACCGCTCGTCGTCGATGTCGGCCTCGTGCACGATCTCGGCGAGCTTCCACAGCACCGGATCGCCGAGCTCGTAGCGGCGCAGGATCGTCTCGAAGCTGCAGTCGTCGCCGTGGTGCGACAGATCAGCCCCGCGCATGTCGAACGGCGTCGCGTCGCCGGGCACCGAGGCGGGATCGTCGACGAACACGAACTCCGGCTCGGGATCGACGTGGCGGCGGATCAGCCAGGCGCACGCGGCCCGGTCGATGTGCACGCCGGCGCGGGTGGCCCACCTCATCGCGCTACCTCGCTCGGGCTGTCCTCGGCCAGCGCCCGCACCGCGCGCTGTGCGGCCTCACGCTCGGCGGGCGGAAAGTAGTCCCGACGACCGATCCTGCGCAACTCGGCCTGCAGCCGCTTCAGCGTGCGGCTGCGCTCACCGGGCCGCGCCCCGGCCGCGGTCTCGGCCTGCTGGAGCACCGCCCGGTATTCGGCCGCCCGAGCCTGACGCATCTCGGCGGCGATGTCCTTCTCCTGCGCCGCGCTGCCGGCGGCGGCCAGCCACACCGTGGAGCTGCCGCCCATCTCGCCGATCTCCTCGGCGATCCAGTCGATCTGCTCCCGGGTACGCGCGTCGGCGGGCAGGGCCACCAGCCCATCACCCAGCCGTGCCACACCGAGCCGGTCCAGCTTGCGCCAGATCGAGATCCGCGGCGTCGAGGGCTGGCGCGGGATGCGATACGCCAGCAGCACCCATTGTCCTGCCGTCAATGCCGTCTCCAACCTCATAAACAGCAACCACAGTTACAGTAACCATGGTTGCGCATCGAAGGCACTATTCGGTGTTGCTACGTACCAAGCGTCACTCGACTTCTGGCCATCGACAGCTGAAATCAGACGCGCTTGCCGAGGACTTCGGCCAGCAGGTTGAGCGCGTCGATCACGCGGTCCCGGTCCTCCCCCAGCCCTTCCAGCAGTTCGACCTCCCTGGCCAGTTGCCGAGGGAAGATCGCGTCGACGGCCGCCTCACCGGCGGGCGTCAGCCGTACCAGCGCGGCGCGCCGATCGGACGGGCTGGGCTCTCTCGCGATCAGACCGCGTTTCTCCAGCCGGGTGAGCGTCTTGCTGATCGCCGCGCGCGAGTGGAGCATCTGGTCGGCAAGATGGCGGGCGATGGTCGGGGTGGTGTCGTGCCGAAGCCGCAGGCACACGTCGAGTTCCGCGCCGGTGAGCGCGGCGTCGACGTAGAGCGGATCCAACGCCTCCCCCAGCAGGGCGATGACGCGTTTGAGCGGGCCGATCACCTCCATGGGAGAGGTGTCGAGGTCGGGCCTGGCAGCGGCCCACTGCGCACGGACCCGATCGGTGCTGCGGCTCACGTCATCCTCCAGGATTGTTAACTAGTTGATTACTAGGTTACCTTTAATGGCATGGGAGAGACCACAACCCTCCGACATCCTGCCCCGCTGCTGGGTGTGCTGGGCCTGCTCACCGCCGCGGCGCCGCTGGCCATCGACATGTACGTGCCCGGCTTTCCCGAACTCGGCCGGGAGCTGGCCGCGGGTGAGCCGGCGGTGCAGCTGTCGATGAGCGCCTTCCTGGTCGGACTGGTCGCCGGCCAGTTGGTGATCGGTCCGCTCAGCGACAGGCTGGGCCGGCGCAGGCTGCTGCTGCCCGGCACCGCCGCCTTCGCGTTGCTGTCGGCGTTCTGCGCGCTGATGCCGACGGCGCCGCTGCTGGTGGCCGGCCGATTCCTACAGGGTTGTGCCGGGGCGGCCGGGCTGGTGCTGGCCCGCGCGGTGCTGACCGACCGGCTGGCCGGGCCCCGGCTGCCGCTCTACTTCTCCGTCCTGGCGATGATCCTGGGCGTGGCGCCGGTCGTGGGGCCGCTGCTGGGCAGCGTGATCGTGACCGTCTTCGACTGGCGTGCGGTGTTCTGGGTGCTGAGCGGCATCGGGCTGGTGATGCTGGCCGCGACCTGGCTGGCGGTGCCGGAGTCGCTGGCGCCCGAGCGGCGATCACCCGGCGGGCCGCGGCAGGCCTTCGGGTCCATGGCGGAGTTGCTGCGCCAGCGCGCGTTCACCGGATACACGTTGGCGCTGGGCCTGGCCGCCGGCGCGATGTTCGTCTACATCGGCGCCTCCAGCTACATCTTCCAGGACGGCTTCGGGCTGAGCGCCGTCCAGTACGGGCTGGTGTTCGCCGTCAACGCCGCCGCCATGCTGGTCGCCGGCGCGAGTTTCGGGCTGGCCTCCAAGCGGGTGGCGGTGCCGGCGCTGCTGTCGGGCTACCTCGCCGTCGGCGCGCTCGGCGCGCTCGGCCTGGCCGTCCAGGCGCTGCTCGCGCCCACCTTGGCCGGCACGTGGGCCTGCCTGGCCGTCATGCTGTTCGGCATCGGCGGCGTCTTCCCCGCTGTCACCACCGTCACCCAGATCATCGGCCGGGCCCGCGCCGGTGCCGCCTCCGCGCTGTCGGGCAGCGCCGCCTACCTGTTCGGCGCGCTGGCCGCCCCGCTGAGCGGCACCACGGTGGGGGCGATGGCGGTCGTCGTGCTGGCCGCCATGGCGCTGGCCGTACTGGCGCTGCTGGTCGCGCGGCCGTGGCGTCCAGTGACCGAGAGGAGCTTCGCGTGAACACCATGCGCCTGATCAGAGTGCTCGCGGCGCTGAGCGGCCGCCCGATCCGCCTGTCCAGCGTTCCCGCGCCGGACGACGACCCCGACAGCATCCGGCTGGAGGTCGAGGCCGACAGCCAGGTCAAACCGGGTCGCGGCATCGACACCCAGCGCGGGATCGTCTACGCCACACCCGGGCGCAAGCTGCGGATGGACATCCTGACCCCGCGGGCGCCCGGCCCGCACCCGCTGGTGCTTTACGTGCCCGGAGGCGGGTTCGTTTCGGCCCGGCGCGCGATGGCCGGCCGCCAGCGCCGTCACGTCGCCGAGGCGGGCTTCGTGGTGGCCAGCATCGACTACCGCACCGTCGGCGACCGGGCGACCTACCGCGACGGGCTGGCCGACGTCGCCTCGGCGCTGAGCTTCCTGCGCCTGCACGCCGATCGCTACCGGATCGATCCCGCCAGGACCGCGCTGTGGGGTGAGTCGGCGGGCGGTTACCTGGTCGCCATGGCCGCGGCCGACCCGGGCAACCGCGTCGACGCGGTGGTCGACCTGTTCGGCGCGAGCGACGTCGCCGCCGTCGCCCACGGCTTCGACCCGGCCACGGTGAGAGCCTTCACCGGGCCGGGCACGGCGCTGCCCACCTACCTGCTCGGGCCCGGGCGGGACTTCGCCGATCATCCCGCCGAGGTTGGCCGAGGCCGACCCGGCCCGCCATGTCACCTCGCGGACGCCGCCGTTCCTGCTGCTGCACGGCGACGACGACCGCATCGTCGCGCCCGCGCAGACCGCCCGCCTGCACCAGGCGCTACGCGGGTGCGGCGCGGACAGCACCCGGTACGTGCTGCTGGGCGCCGGCCACGGGGCGCTGTCATCCAACGCCCGGATCTGGACCAGCACCCAGGTCATGGGCATCATCGTGGACTTTCTCCGCTCCCGGCTGAGCCGCGTTCCCGGCGAAGCCCCCATGTGACGGTCACGCTCACCTGCAAGATCGGGAGTTGGCAGAAATGACCATGGTCGAATCGCGGCACCAACTCGTACGCTCAAAGCCGGTAGCAGCCCGAACCGGCGAGGAGCGTCCCATCACCGCCTCATCCAGCTTCGCGGAGTTGCTGCGCCACTACCGGCGCGCGGCGCGTCTGACGCTGGAGCAGCTGGCCGCGGCGTCCGGCGTCAGCGCCCGGACCCTGTCGGACATGGAACGCGGGCGCAGCACCGGACCCCAGCACCGGACCGTCACCGCTCTGGCGCAGGCGCTCGCGCTGGAGGACGACGCCCGTCAGCAGTTCGTCGCGCGAGCCAAGGAGGGCCGCCTGCGTGATCACTGGGCGCGGCCGTCCGGTCTGTACGAGCTGCCGCGTTCGGTGGACGACTTCACCGGCCGAGCCGCCGAGCTGGCCTGGGTGGACGACTTCGTGCACGCCGACGACATGCCGGGGGCCGCGGGCGTGGCCCTGATCACCGGCGCGGCCGGCCTGGGCAAGACCACGTTCGCCGTTCACGCCGCCCACGTGCTGCGGCCGAGCTTCCCGGACGGAGTGTTCTTCGTCGACCTGTTCGGCATGTCCGCCCAGCCGCTCGCCGTCGACGACGCTCTGACGCAACTGCTGCGCGCGCTCGGCAGCACCGATCGGCACGTGCCGCACGACAGGCAGGAGCGTGCTTCCCTGTATCGCTCGCTGCTGCGCGAGCGGCACGTCCTGGTCGTGCTCGACAACGCCGGCTCGGAGGAGCAGCTACGGATGCTGCTGCCGGGCGGCGGCCGAAGCAGGGCATTCGTGACGAGCCGGAGGCTGCTGGCCGGGCTGGAAGGTGTGCACCGGCTGAGCCTCGGCCCGTTGCCGGCGGTGGAAGCGGCGGAGCTGCTGACCGGGATCCTGGCCAAACGCGGATCGGCGGACGGCGGCGCGGCGATCAGCGAGCTCGCCGCGTTCTGCGGCGGTCTGCCGCTGGCCCTGCGGATCGTCGGGAACCGACTCGTCAGCAGGCCCGCCTGGCCCGCCGCCGAGTTCGCCGACCGGCTGGCGGACGAGGAGCGCCGCCTGGACCAGCTCAGAGCCGGAGACCTGAAGGTCGCGACCGCGTTCGGCATGTCCTACGAGCAGGTCGCGGAATCCGCGCGCCGGGTCTTCCGCCGCGCGTCGCTGGTGCCCGGCCGGGACTTCGACGCCAACCTCGCCGCGGTGCTCGGCGGCGTCACGGTCGAAGAGGCCTGGGACGCCCTCGACGAGCTCGTCGACCTCGGGTTGCTGCAGGACGGCGCATCGGGCCGCTACCGCTTTCACGATCTTGTACGGCTGTTCGCCCGGGCCCGCCTCCACGAGGAGGAATCCGCGGCCGAACGGGACGCCCTGACCACGCGGACGACCTCGTGGCTGCTGCGGATGGCCACCACGGCCGGGCGCTGGTTCGAGCCCGCGTACGGCCGCCCCGACGCCGACCTGTCCTCCCGGGAGGAGGCCGACCATTGGCTGCGGGCGAACGTGGACAACTGGCTGGGTGCGTTGCGGACCGCGGCGAGTGGCGGCCGGCACGCCGACGTCGTCGACTGCGCCGAGTCGATGTACTGGTTCTCCGACCGCTGGATGCACGCACCCCACTGGCACGAGGTCTTCACCCTCGGCGCCGAGGCCGCCGCCGCCCTGGGCGATCCGGTACGGCAGGCCGGGCAGCTGAACTCCCTGGCGTGGGTCCATCTGGTGCCACGAGACGACCCCCGAACCGCCCTGAGCTACACGGCCCGTGCACTGGACCTCGCCACCCCCAGCGGCGCCCAGGCCCAGATCGCCTCCGCCCACCACTGCGCGGGAGGCGCGCTCCGACGCCTCGGCCAGCTCGATGAGGCCATCGCGGCGGAAGAGCTGGCGGCGGAGATGTTCAAGACCGTCGGCGACATCGACGCCTACAGCCAGTGCCTGGGCGCTCTGGGCTCCTGCCTCCGCGACGCCGGACACTACGACAAGGCACTGCGCCAGTACCGCGACCTGTGGACCCTGCTTAATGACGACAAGTCGGGACTCTCGCCGAATGTCGTGACCTTCACCCGCCCTATGGCACTGGCCCGCATAGGCGAATGCCTGGGGTCACTCGGCTGCCGAACCGAGGCGATCATCAAGCTCACCGAGGCGATCAGCCTCATGGAGCAGGCTCAGCTGCCCGCCCCGCAGGCCCGTACCCTGGAGACCCTCGCGACCTTGCTGGCCGACGAGGGCCGGACCGGTGAGAGCCGCGCGGCCTACGCACGCGCAGCCGAGGTGTACGAGACCGTCGGGGACACCGAGTCGGGCAGCCGCTGCCACGACCTGGCCACCACCTGACAGCCGACCCGGCCGACGAGAGCAGTCAGCTGACGGGCAGAGCCAGCCGGATGATCGCGCCTTCCCCCGGTGCCGGCGCCGCCGACACGGTGCCGCCGTGGCTCTCCACGATCTGCTTGACGATGGCGAGCCCGAGCCCCGATCCCGGCTTCGGCCGCGCGGCCGCGGCGCGGTAGAACCGCTCGAAAACGTACGGAAGGTCGCCCGGAGGGATCCCGGAACCGTGGTCGCGCACGGTCAGCACGCCGCGTTTCAGGCGCACCTCGACGTTCGCCGCGTGCGGACTGTACTTGGCGGCGTTGTCCAGGATGTTGGCGAGCGCCCTGCTGAGCCGGTCACTCACGCCGCGTACCGTGGTCGGGGTCAGGCTCGTCTCGAACGACATGAGCGGCCAGCGGGCGGCGACCCGGTCCACCTGCTCCCGGACCAGGGCGTCCAGCCGTACCTCCTCCGCCAGGATCTCCGGCTCGCCGGCGCGGGTCAGCTCCATCAGGTCGGACAGCAGCGTGGTGAGTTCGGCGAGCCCGCCGATCGCCGCCGTGCTCAGCTCCTCGCGGTCCTGCAGGGACAGGTTCTCCGAACGGAGCAGGAGTTCCACGTTGGTGCGCACGGCGGTGAGCGGCGTGCGCAGTTCGTGTGAGGCGTCGGTGACGAGCCGGCGTTGCGCGATGGCCGAGCGTTCCAGGGCGTCGAGCATGGTGTTGAAGCTCTCGGCGAGGCTGCCCAGCTCGTCGCCCCGGCTGACGTCCATGCGGTGGGCCAGGTCGCGGGTGTCGGCGATCCGGTGGGCGGCCGTGGTCAGCTCGGAGACGGGCCGGAGCGCCGTGTGCGCGGTGAACCAGCCCAGCAGTGCGGCCAGCACCAGGCCGCCCACGGTCACCGCCACGAACGGCCAGCCGAGCGTGTCCTGCAGCTCCGGGACCTGTTCCAGCATGGTCGGCCCGTAGGTGCTCTCGAACTGTTCGCAGGCCACGAAGTAGGCCACGACCATCACGGTGACGACGCTGATCGCGGCGGCGACGCCGGAGACGAGGGCCAGCCGCCAGCGCAGGCTCATGACGGGTTCCGCAGGACGTAGCCGACACCGTGCACGGTCTGGATCATGCGGGCCGCCCCGTCCGCCTCGGTCTTGCGGCGGGCTAGGAGCTCCTGCTCATCGACCCCGCGGGCGCCGCGGGTAGCACACGGGGCCTCGCCGGCCGCGCTGGGGCTGATCGCCGGCTATCCGCGCATCCCCGCCCTGAGGTGAAGATGAATTCAAATTCACCCCGCGATAAGGGTTGCCGGCCCCGCTTCGCGGCCTCAAAATGAATCCGAATTCACATTCGCTGTGAGGGAGATCACATGTATCTCGTGGAGTCGTGTCGCATCCGCACCTCCGGCGCCCGCGCGGTGGAGCCCTTCCAGGTTGACGACCTGTCGCTGCTGGCCATCCCCCAGCTGGCCGTCGACATCCCGGGGCAGCCGCCTGGCATGAACGGCGGCGACAGCGACGCCGAGCTGCTGGTGCTCCGCCGTACCGGCGAAGGGTTCGAGCTTTTCCAGAGCCTTGAGGTGCCGGGCGGTGAGGACGCGGAGTTCTTCCGGATCGGCCCGCGGGCGTTCCTGGCGACCGCGAGCATCCGCCGCGGGCACGGCCCCTACGAGTTCAACGTGGACTCCCAGGTCTTCGAGTGGGACGGCGCCCGCTTCGTGCCCTTCCAGAGGGTTCCCGGCTTCGCGGCCAAGCAGTGGCGGCACTTCACGGTGGGCGATCAGCACTTCCTGGCCCTGGCGCAGGGGCTTCCGCAGCCGGGGACCCAGCCGTCGCGGATCTACCGGTGGCAGGGCGAGTCCTTCGAGAAGTTCCAGGAGATCACCTCGCTGGCCGGCTACAACTGGCACGCCTTCCGGGTGGCGGGTCACGACTTCCTCGCCCATGCCGATCATCTCGCCCCGTCCGTCCTGTATCGCTGGGACGGGGCGGGCTTCGCCGTACACCAGCAGCTCGCCGAGCAGCACGGCCGGGCCTTCGCCTCCTTCAGCGCGGACGGCGAGGACTACCTGCTGGTCGGCTGCATCCAGGGCCAGTCGCGGCTGCTGCGCTGGGACGGCGAGAAGTTCGCCGAGCACGCGGTGCTCGACGGGCAGGGCACGCGCGAGTTCGCGATCCTGCACGGCGAGCACGGGCTCTACGTCCTGCGCGTCAACTTCATCCACGGCACCCCGGCCGCGCCGACGACCGCGCTGTCCTCCCAGCTCTACCGCTGGCAGGGCGGCGGGCTGCAGGTCGTCGAGGAGTTTCCGACCACCGGCGGCACCGACGTGGCCGTGCTGGACGGCGACCTCGTGGCGGTCTCCAACGGGCTCAGCGCCGACGTGCGGTTCGCCGCCGAGAGCGTCGTCTACCGCTTCGCCGAGCAGGAGCAGCGGTGAGCGAGGAGTTCCTGCGGCTGTTCACCGCCTACACCGCCGATCCGGACAGCATCGGCAGGAAGCTGGGCCGCGCCGTCGCCGAGCGCTCGCGCAGCGACCCG
Organism: Nonomuraea endophytica; assembly: GCF_014203235.1. Lineage (GTDB taxonomy): Bacteria > Actinomycetota > Actinomycetes > Streptosporangiales > Streptosporangiaceae > Nonomuraea > Nonomuraea endophytica. The sequence continues at coordinate 59,889 of NZ_JACHIN010000026.1, forward strand.
CTGATCGTCGCGACCGCCACCGACATCGCGCTCTATCCGGGAGACGGCAAGCCGCCCACGGTCGAGGGGTTCCGGATCTCCACCAGAGGCTTCAAGGAGCTGACGGCGGTCTCCCACCTCGGGCCGGCCGTGGCCTCCCTGGTCAGGCTGCGCGCGCTGGGCGAGGAATCGTGGCGGGAGTCAGCCGAGCGCCTGCTGGCCGAGGTCAAGGCCACCCGCGCCGCCAACAGCCCCGAACTCTGGGCTGAGCGGATCGCGGTCGAGGCCTACCGGGGCAGGGAACACGAGATCGCCGCCATGGTCGACCAGGCGTGCGCGGCGACCACCCGCTACCTCACGGCGGTGCTGGAGGACGAGGAGTACCTCACCCCCGAGACCCTGCGGCGCGACTACCTCGACGACGGCGTCAACTCGATGATGGTGGCCACGTTCTTCCTGGTCAGCATGGACATCAGCTTCCGCATCACGCGCTGGTTCATCGAGCGGGACGTGCCCTGGGAGCGGGCCATGGTGGTGATCGCGGGCAGGCAGGGCCGGCCGACCGCGGGCGTCACCTGGAACACCAGCAGCGTGGCCACGATGATCCTCGCCGCTTCGCGCGGCCGGCTCCCGCTGGACCGGGTCTACATGGCCCCGCACGCGCCGACCTTCTCCACGGTGAAGGACGGCGATCTCACCGAAGTGATCGTGCTGGAGGACGACCTGCGCACCCTCTGGTGCGGCACCAGGGCCACGGTCGAGCTCGGCGCGGTGATGTTCGACGGCTATCCGAGCTACGCCCCTGGCGGTCTCACGCTCCCGGACGTCTCCGACCCCGGTGTCACCGAGGTCAGCGAGATGCCCGCCATCCACTCCGCCGACGACATGCGGGCGCTGGTGACCAGGCTCCGCATCGTGCTGGAGGACCCGAGGCAGCTGCTGTCCAGCTGCGTCACCGACTTCGCCACAGCCTCTCTGGCCGCGGCGGGGAACGACCCCACCCAGGTAGTGGTGCCTGGGCTGAACACCCCCTGAGAGCGAACCATGACCATCGACCGACGCTCGTTCCTCATCGGCGCATCACTGCTGCCTCTCGTCACCGCATGCGGTGCGTCAGGCTCCTCATCCTCCTCCACGGCGGCTCCACTCAAGATCGGCGCATCGCTGCCGCTCACCGGCCCGGCCGCGGACGTCGCCGACCCCGGCTACAAGGGCTACCAGGTCTGGCAGAGCCAGATCAACGCGCGCGGCGGGCTCCTGGGCCGCAAGGTGGAGTTCGTCATCCTCGACGACGGCTTCGACCAGAACACCGTGGTCTCCAACTACAACCGGCTGATCAGCCAGGACCGGGTGGACCTGCTGATCGGCACGTTCTCCTCCTTTCTCAACCTGCCCGCCTCCACCGTCGCCGACCGCAACCGCATGCTCTACATCGAGCCGTCGGGCGGGGCCGCGGACATCTTCTCGCGCGGCCACACCCGGCTGTTCTTCAGCCAGCCCGGCACGACCGACACCGCTCACCGGCCGTTCGCCGGTTATGTGGAGGGTCTGAAGGAGCGGCCGGCCACCGCGGCGTACCTGCACCAGGACGACCCCAGCACCGACGTGCCCGTCCAGAATCTGCGCAAGACCTTCGAAGGACTCGGCATCAAGACCGTCTACGGGCAGAAGTACCCGCCGGACACCAAGAACTTCGACGCGATCGCCAACGCGATCCGGCAGGCCGACCCCGCGCTGGTGGTGCACGGCGCGCTGGAGCTCGACGGCGCGGCCGTGGTGCAGGCCATGCAGCGGGTCGGCTTCACGCCCCCGATCCTCTACCAGACCAGGGCGCCCTCCAGCGTCAACACCTACCCGAAGGCCATCGGCGCCACCAACACCGAGGCCATCTTCACCGCGGGCAGCTGGCACCCGGCCGCCAAGTACCCCGGCAACGCCGAGTTCGTCGCCGACTACCGCAAGCAGTTCAGCCAGGAACCGAGCGAGGACGCCGCCAACTCCTACACCGCGGTGCAGGTGCTCCAGGCCGGAGTCCAGGCCGTGGGCAAGCTCGACCAGGACGCGATCGCGGCCTGGCTGCACGCCAACCAGGTGGACACCATCGTCGGCCCGCTGAAGTGGGACAAGCGCGGGGTGCCCGACGGGAGCCTGCTCCTCATGCAGTGGCAGGGCGGCAAGCTGGAGGTCGTCGCGCCCGCCTCGGCCGCCACCGTCCCGTCCGCGATCGCCGCCAAGCCGAACTGGGCGACCTGATGCAGGCGGTGCTCTTCGGCCTGCTCGTCGGCGGCGTGTACGCCCTGGCCAGCAGCGGTCTGACGCTGATCTTCGGCGTCATGCGGATCGTCAACCTGACGCACGGCGCGCTGCTCATAGCCGGAGCGTTCCTCACCTACACCATCTGCGCGGCGACGGGCGTGGACCCCTTCGCGACGATCCCCGTCGTCGGCGCGGTGCTGTTCGGCCTGGGCTGGCTCATCCACCGGCTCGTCGTCCAGCGGGCCGAGCACGGCGGCGAGGGCACCGTCATCCTCTCCACGCTCGCGCTCGCCATGATCCTGGAGGGGGTCATCATCCTCATCTGGGGCCACGAGCCGCACTCCGTGGCCACCTCCTACGCCCGCTCGTCCTTCCGGATCGGCGACCTGGTCTTCCCCGCCGCCCAGGTGTACGGCTCCGCGTGCGCGCTGGTCCTGCTGGCCGCGCTGCACACGCTGCTCAACCGGACCTGGCTGGGAAGGGCGGTGCGCGCCGCGACGGCGAATCCCCAAGGCGCCGAACTCGTCGGCATCCGGGTGGAGCGCATCAACGTGGCCGCCTTCGCCCTCGGGGCCGCGCTGACCGGCGCGGCGGGCTCCATCCTCGCGGTCCTGTCACCCTTCACCCCGGACTCCGGGGATCAGTGGATCGGCCTGGGGCTGGCCATCGTGGTCCTCGGCGGCATGGGCAGCCTCGGCGGCGCACTCGTCGGCGCCCTGGCCCTCGGCGTGATCGAGACGCTCACGGCCACGTACGGATCGCCCGCGTGGGCCACCGCCATGCCGTTCGCCGTCATCGTGCTGACCCTCCTGCTGCGCCCGCAGGGGATCTTCGGCGTTCGCGTTCGAGAGGACGTGGTCAGCGCATGAGGATCATGGTCATCGGGGCCGGCTGCGCCGTCCTCGCCCTCATGCCCGTTCTGTGGGGCGACGCCTACTACCTGAACATGCTCATCCTGATCTTCCTGCTGGCGATCATGGCCAGCTCCTGGAACATCATGGGCGGCTACACCGGCTACATCTCCCTGGGACAGAGCGCGTTCCTGGGAGTGGGCGCCTACACCACCGCCATCGCGGCCGACGCGTGGTCGATCTCCCCGTTCCTGGCCGCTCCCCTGGGCGGCCTCGTCGCCGGAGCGCTCGCCGCCGTGCTCGGCCTGGTCACCTTCCGGGCGCGCGGCAACGCGTTCATCATGATCACTTTCGCGATGCTCTACCTGCTCGGCATCGTGGCGCTGAACTGGACGTCGGTCACGAACGGCAACGACGGCATGGTCCTTCCCGCGCTGACCTGGAGCAGGGACTACGCGCTCTGGCCCTTCTACTACGGCCTGCTCGGCCTGCTGATCCTGACATTGCTGATGTCGCGGGCGATCGCCTCATCCCGCTTCGGCCTCGGACTGACGGCCATCCGCGAGGACGAGGAGAAGGCGGCCGGCATCGGGGTCCACACCTCGGCCGCCAAGCTCGCCGCCTTCGTGGCCAGCAGCGTGCCGATCGGCGTCGCGGGCGGCGTCTATGGCTACTACCTGGGATTCCTCGACTCCAGAGCCATGTTCAGCATCGTCACCAGCATCATGATCGTGCTCGCCGCCCTGCTCGGCGGCACGGGCACGCTGTGGGGTCCCGTGCTGGGCGCGTTCCTGCTGGAGCCGTTCTCCCAGCTCACCAACCAGCTGTTCACCGGCCCGGCCGCGGGCGCCTGGCGGCTGATCGTCTTCGGCGGGTTGCTCCTGGCGATCCTGCTCTTCCTGCCCAAAGGCATCATTCCCGGAGTACGGCAGGCGCTGGCCAGAGGAAGACCGGCGGCCGTGGGCAAACGCCTGACCCTCACCGCGGTCCCCTCCTGGCTCGCGGTCGGCGACGGCGCCCGGCTGGAGGCCCGCGACGTGCGCAAGCGCTTCGGCGGCCTCACCGTCCTGGACGGCCTGGGCCTCACCGTCGAGCCCGGCTCGATCACCGGGCTGATCGGGCCGAACGGGTCCGGCAAGACGACGCTGTTCAACCTGATCGACGGCGCGATGAAGCCGGACAGTGGCACGATCCTCCTGGACGGCCGGCGGATCGACGGCTCCAGCCGGTGGGTACGCAGCCGCTCGGGGCTGGGCCGTACGCACCAGATCACCAGGTTGTTCCCGAAGTTGTCGGTGCTGCGCAACGTCGTCGCCGGATCCAACGGGTCCTGGGCGGCCCCGGCGATCACCGGAGCCCAGGCGGCCAGGGGCGCGGAGCTCCTCGACCTCGTCGGGCTCGCCGACTACCGTGACCTGCCCGCGGGCGAGCTCTCCTACGGCCAGCAGAAGCTCATCGAGCTGATCCAGATCCTCATGCTCCAGCCCCGCCTGGTGCTGCTGGACGAGCCGGCCGGCGGGATCAACCCGACGCAGATCGAGCAGATGGGCGCGCTGATCCGCGAGCTCAACAGGACCGGGACCACCTTCCTGATCGTCGAGCACAACATGCCGTTCGTGCTGGGGCTCTGCGACACCGTCCACGTCCTGGCGGGCGGCCGCCGGATCGCCTCCGGCACGCCGCAGGAGGTGCGGAGCGACCCGCTAGTGCTGGACGCCTACCTGACGGGAGCGAGCCAATGATCTCGATGACCGGCGTCTACGCCGGGTACGGCGGCGGCGACGTGCTGCAGGGGCTCGACCTGGAGCTCGCGCACCGCTCCGTGACCTGCATCGTCGGCCCCAACGGCGCGGGCAAGTCCACCGTCCTGCGGACCATCAGCGGCCAGCTCGCGCCACGTCTCGGCCAGATCCGCTTCGGCGGCCACGACATCGCCGGTCGGCACCCCGCCCGGCTGATCAAGGCGGGAATCGTCCAGGTGCCGCAGAAGAACGGCCTGTTCCCGGCGATGACCGTGGAGGAGAACGTGCTTCTCGGCGGCTACCTGCGCCGCCGGGAGAAGGCGTACCTGCGCGGGCGGTACGCCCAGCTCGCCGAGCGATTCCCGCTCATCGCCGAGCGGGCCGGCGACCCGGCGGGCAACCTGTCCGGCGGCCAGCGGCGCACCGTCGAGTTCGCCAGGGCGCTCATGCTCGAACCGGCGCTGGTGCTGCTCGACGAGCCGTCCCTGGGACTCGACCCGCGCTCGCTCGGCCTGGTCGGCGACACCGTGAACACGATGCGCGAGAGCGGCATCACCGTGCTCATCGTGGAGCAGAACGTGCGCTTCGGACTCGGGATCGCCGACCGGGGCGTCGTCATGGAGAGCGGGCGCGTGCTCATGGCCGACTCCGCCAAGACCATCCTGGACGACCCGGAGATGGGCGCGCTCTTCCTGGGCGGTGCCCCGTGAGCGCCTTCCTGGACCGGCTGCGGCAGGGGGTTCCGACGCTCATGCTCGGGATTCGCGGCAGCCGTACCTCCGAGATCGTGCGGATGGCGCACGCGACCGGCCACCACGCGATCCTGGTCGACCTGGAGCACTCCCCCATGTCCACCGACGTGGCCGCCCAGCTCTGCTCGGCCGCCGACAGCCTCGGGATGACGGCGCTGGTGCGGGTGCCGGAACGCGAGTACGGCATGATCGGCCGGCTGCTGGACGGCGGCGCGCACGGCATCGTCGCGCCGCGGATCGAGACCGCGGAGGAGGCGCGGCTGGTCGCCCGTGCCTGCCGCTTCCCGCCGCGCGGGCAGCGCTCGCAGATCGCCCAGGCGCCGAGGTACGGCATGCGGCCGATGCCGGCCAGGGAGCTGAACCCGGCGCTGGACGAGGAGGCGATCGTGCAGATCCTCATCGAGACCCCGGCGGGAATCGCCAACGCCGCCGCCATCGCCCGGGTGGACGGCGTGGACATGCTCGCGATCGGCGTCAACGACCTCACCGCCGAGCTGGGCGCGCCCGGATCCTACGACGATCCCGGCGTGGCCGAGGCGATCAAGACCGCCGCCGCGGCCTGCCGCGCGCACGGCAAGCTGCTGGCGATCGGCGGCATGCCCGCGACCGGTCTGGCCGGCGTCTGCCCGCTCCGCATCACCGGGATGGACTCGGCCCTGCTTTACCAAGCCATCGATGCCGCCGCGAAGGACGCGTCATGACACCCCTCCAGACCACGCCCATGCGGGCCGCGACGAGCAATACCCTGCCCCGCTTCACGCTGCCCGGGTTGAGCTGCGACGCCCATTTCCACGTGTTCGAGCCCGGCTACAACCATGTGCCCGACCCGCTCTACACCTTCCCCGATGGAACGCTCGACCAGTACCTGCGGCTGGCCGACTGGCTCGGCGTCGAGCGGATGGTGCTGGTCCAGCCGACCTTTTACGGCACCGACAACACCCTGCTCCTCGACGTGCTGCGCAAGGTGGGACCGCACTGCCGCGGCGTGGTGCGGATCGAGGACTCCGTGAGCGACGCGCAGCTCGACCGCTTCCACGAGGCGGGAGTGCGCGCGATCAGGCTCGACCTGTTCGCCCGCGCCACGTGGCCGGCCGACGAACTCATCGCCTACATCCGCGCGATGGCCCTGCGCGCCGGGCGGCGCGGCTGGCACCTGCAGTTCTACACCCCGGGCGCGGTCGTCAAGACCCTGCTGCCGTTCCTGACCGAGCTGGAGCACCCCTTCGTCATCGACCACATGGGATACGGGATGGACCTCGACGGGCTGCTTCCACTGCTGGCGGGCGGGCACTGCTACCTCAAGCTGTCGGCCCCCTACCGGCTGAAGACGGACGTGGAACCGCTGGCCCGCGCCCTGGTCGAGGCCCGCCCCGACCGGCTGCTGTGGGGCTCGGACTGGCCACATCTGCCGGACGGCCAACGCGACACCGGCGCGCTGCTGAACCTGCTGGCCGACTGGGCGCCCGCCCCGGAAGATCGTCACCAGATCCTCGTCGAGGCGCCGGGACGGCTGTTCTATGAGCAGTAATCTCGTGGGCGGGAGGAATCTGGTGAAGTCCAAGCGCACCGAAGCAGAGCTCAAGGACGCCGCACGGCGGCTGCTGACCCGCAAGAGCTATGCCGAAATCAAGATCACCGATATCACCGCGGAGGCGGGAAAGGCGGTGGGCTCGTTCTACCGCTACTTCGAGGACAAGGACGCCCTGCTCACCTCGCTGGCCGACGACTTCCAGACGGCGCTGCGCTCCCACGTGGTCGAGCAGCTCGGCCACGAGCACCGGCTCTCCACGACCGACGACATCCGCCACCACGTCCGCGCCTACTGGGACACCTACCGCGAGCACCTCCCGGAGATCGTCGGCATCTTCCAGGCGTCCATGTCCAGCGGTACCTTCCGCCACATCCACGAGGAGCTACGCCAGCGGCACGTGGAGCACTGGACGCGGCACATCCGCGACACCGACAGCCCGGCGGCCAAGAGCGAGGAGAGCGCCCGGCTGGCCGCCTTCGCCATCACCTGCATGCTGGAGTCCTTCTGCTACCACCGCCTCGCGCAGAGCCCGGGAGGCGACGACGACGAGGCCATCGAAACAGTCACCCAGCTGATCGCCCGAGGACTGCTGGGGTGACCCCGCCGGTCAGGTGCCGCACGGCCGCTGTCACGGCTGGGCGGGCACGCTCTGACCCTCGCGGAACTCCGCCAGCACGGCCTCGCGGACCTCGGCGGGGAGGCGGTCGATGTAGAGCATGCCGTTGAGGTGGTCGGTCTCGTGCTGGAGGCAGCGGGCCAGCACTCCGGTCCCGTGTACGGTCACCGGCTCGCCGGCCACGTCGAACCCGTGACAGGTGGCCAGGTCGGGACGGCCCACCGCGGCGCGTGGCCCCGGCACCGACAGGCAGCCCTCGTCGCCCCGATCGACGTTGCGGTCCTGGGCGGCGGGTAGCTCCAGGGCCGGGTTGACGATCACGCCCTTGCGGTAGACGTCGTCGGCGTCCGGGCAGTCGTACACGAAGACGCGCAGGTCCACGCCGATCTGGTTGGCGGCCAGGCCCACGCCTTTGGCGGCGTACATGCTGGCGAACATGTCCTCGACCAGGAGGGCCAGGTCGTCGTCGAAGCGCTCCACCGGGCGGCATGGTGTGTGCAGCACCGGGGTGCCGAGGAGGGTGATGGGGCGGGCCGTACCGGTCATGCGCAAACCGCCTTGGTCAGGGGAGCGGAAGGGTCAGCGGACAGATCGAGCGCGGCGGCCGGATGCCCGGCCTCCACCAGCAGATCGCCCACGGCCGCGATCATAAGGCCGTTGTCGGTGCACAGCGCGGGCGGCGGGACACGCAGGGCCAGTCCCGCGGCGGCGCATCGTTCGGCGGCGACCTCGCGCAGGCGGGCGTTGGCGGCCACGCCGCCGACGATCACCAGGGTGTCGATGCCGTGTTCCAGGCAGGCGGCGACGGCCTTGCGGGTGAGCACGTCGACCACGGCTTCCTGGAAGGAGGCGGCGACGTCCGGGACGGACAGGTCTGGTTCCCGCTCGACCTGGCGGGCCACGGCGCTCTTGAGTCCGGAGAAGGAGAACCTGTAGCCCTGGCCGAGCATGGCACGGGGGAAGGCGATGGCGGCGCGGTCGCCGTCGAGGGCGGCGCGGCTGACGGCCGGGCCGCCGGGGTAGGCGAGGCCGAGCAGGCGGGCGACCTTGTCGAAGGCCTCTCCGGCCGCGTCGTCGACGGTGTCGCCCAGGTGGACGATCGGGTCGCGGGCCAGGTCGCCGAGCAGCAGCAGCGAGGTGTGGCCGCCGGAGACGATCAGGGCGATCGAGCGGGCGGGCAGCGGGCCGTGTTCCAGGGTGTCGGCGGCGACGTGCCCGGCCAGGTGGTGCACGCCGTAGAGCGGCTTGTCCCAGCCGAAGGCGAGCGCCTTGGCGGCGGCCAGGCCCGTCTGCAGCGCGGTCGCCAGCCCCGGACCCGAGGTGACCGCGATCGCGTCGATCTCGCCGGGCTTGACCTGGGCCTGCTCCATGGCCGAGAGGAGACACGGGGTCAGTGATTCCAGGTGCGCTCGGGCGGCGATCTCGGGAACGACGCCGCCGAAGCGGGCGTGCTCGTCCATGGAGGAGGCCAGCGCGGCGCCCAGCACACGCCCGTCGGCGACCACGCCCACGCCGGTCTCGTCGCACGAGGTCTCGATCCCCAGGACTACGGCCACACCGCCTCCTTCTCGCGAATAGTTTGCAACAACAAATATTATGCGGTCCATGAGAACGGCTGAGGTCAAACGGCGCTTCCTTGATCACTTTTCCGCCGCCGGGCACACAGTGGTGCCCAGCGCTCCCCTGCCCGCCGATGATCCGACCCTGTTGTTCGTCAACGCCGGGATGGTGCCGTTCAAGCCGTACCTGCTCGGGCAGGTGAGCCCGCCGTACCCTCGGGCGGCCAGCGTGCAGAAGTGCGTCAGGACCCTCGACATCGAAGAGGTCGGCAAGACCACCAGGCACGGCACGTTCTTCCAGATGAACGGCAACTTCTCCTTCGGCGACTACTTCAAGGAAGAAGCCATCCGGCTGGCCTGGGAGTTGTCCACCGAGGGTTACGGACTTGACCCCGAGCGGATCTGGGCGACGGTCTACCACGAGGACGACGAGGCGTACACGATCTGGCGGGACGTGATCGGGCTGCCCGAGGAGCGCATCGTGCGCCGAGGGAAGAAGGACAACTTCTGGTCGATGGGCGTGCCGGGCCCGTGCGGTCCGTGCTCGGAGCTGTACTACGACCGCGGCCCCGCCTACGGCCCCGAAGGCGGGCCCGAGGTCGACGAGGACCGCTACCTGGAGTTCTGGAACCTCGTCTTCATGCAGTACGAGCGCGGCGAGGGCACGGACAAGGAGGACTACCCGATCCTCGGCGAGCTGCCCGCGCGCAACATCGACACCGGCATGGGCCTGGAGCGCGTGGCCGCGCTGCTGCAGGGCGTGGACAACATCTACGAGATCGACGAGATCAAGCCGATCCTCGACGCCGCCGCCACGCTGACCGGCGCCCGCTACGGCGCGAACAAGGCCGACGACGTACGGCTGCGCGTCGTCGCCGACCACGTCCGCACCGCGCTGATGATGATCTCCGACGGGGTCACCCCGGCCAACGAGGGCCGGGGCTACGTGCTGCGCCGGATCCTGCGCCGGGCCATCCGCGCCGTCCGCCTGCTCGGCCACGACGGGCCGGTGCTGCCCGAACTGCTGCCGGTGGCACGCGACCGCATGGCGCCCTCCTACCCCGAGGTGGCCGCCGACTTCGAGCGCATCTCCGCCTACGCCTACGGCGAGGAGCAGGCGTTCGACGCCACGCTCCGGCAGGGCAACGCCGTCCTCGACCGGGAGCTGTCCCGGGCCGGGACGGCGCTGCCCGGCGCGACCGCCTTCCAGCTCCACGACACCTACGGCTTCCCGATCGACCTGACCGTGGAGATCGCCGCCGAGCGCGGCCTGGAGGTCGACGTCGACGGCTTCCGGCGGCTCATGGACGAGCAACGGCAGCGCGCCAAGCAGGACGCGCGGGCCAAGAAGCGGGGCCACGCCGACACCGGCCTCTACCGCGACGTGCTCGACCGATCCGGGCCCACCGAGTGGCTGGCCTACCAGAGCCTCGAAAGCGACTCCGCCGTCGTGGCCATCCTGCGTGACGGTCTGCCCGCCGAGAGCGCCGGTGAAGGCGAGATCGTCGGGATCGTGCTCGACCGCACCCCCTTCTACGCCGAATCCGGCGGCCAGGACAGCGACGCGGGCACCCTGACCGGCCCCTCGTTCACCGGCGAGGTCATCGACGTGCAGCGGCCGGTCAAGGGGCTGATCGTGCACCAGGTACGGGTCACCGGCGGCTCCGTCGGCGTCGGCTCCGCCGTACACGCCGCGGTGGATCCCGAGTGGCGGGTCGGCGCGCGGCAGGCGCACTCCGGCACCCACGTCGTGCACGCGGCGCTGCGTGAGGTGCTCGGCCCGGCGGCCCTGCAGTCCGGCTCCTACAACCGGCCCGGCTACCTGCGCCTCGACTTCTCCTGGCGCGGCGGCCTGTCGGCGGCGGCGCGCAGCGAGGTGGAGGAGGCGGCCAACCTCGCCATCCGGCGCGACCTGCCGGTCGAGGTGCGCTACATGTCCCTTCCCGAGGCCCGTTCGCAGGGCGCGCTCGCGCTGTTCGGGGAGACCTACGACGACGAGGTCAGGGTCGTGGAGATCGGCGGCGCATGGTCGCGCGAACTGTGCGGCGGCACCCACGTCGACCACTCGGCCCAGATCGGCTCGATCGCCCTCACCGGCGAGTCCTCGGTCGGCGCCGGGCAGCGCCGGGTCGAGGCGGTCACCGGCCTGGAGGCCTTCCGTTACCTGGCCCGCGAGCGCGACCTGGTCTCCCGGCTGGCCGAGCAGCTCAACACGCCCCGTGCCGAACTGCCCGATCGGATCGGCGCTCTGGTCGAGCGGATGAAGCAGGCCGAGCGGCAGGCGCAGGAGTTGCGCGAGCGGCTCCTGAAGGCCGAGTCGGTCGCGGTGGCCGACGCCGCCCGCGACCTCGGCCCGGCGCTGCTGGCCACCGCCAGGACCGACCTCGACCCTCGGGTGCTGGCCGAGCTGGTCCGCGACCGGCTGGCCGGGCGGGCCGCGGTCGTGGCGGTGAGCTCGCCCGGCGGGTTCGTCGTGGCGCTGAACCAGGAGGCCCAGAAGGCGGGACTGTCGGCCGGTGTCCTGGTCAGGACGGCGCTCGACGGCAAGGGCGGTGGCAGCCCGGCGCTCGCCCAGGGCAAGGCGCCCGCCGACGTCGACACCGCACTCGCGACGATCGCCGAGCTCGTTTCCCGGGCCGGGTGAGCCCGGCCATCCCCTTCCTGAGCCGGTGAGCTGGGCGGCCATCAGCGCGGTGTCTGCAGGCGGCGCTGGTCAGGCCAGGACTCTGCGGGCGACGGTGGTGATGTGGAGTTCGTCCGGGCCGTCGAGCAGGCGGGCCATCCTGCCCGTGCGGAACAGGGCGGGCAGCGGTGTGTCGGGTCCCAGGCCGGCGGCGCCGTAGACCTGGATGGCCGCGTCGGAAACCTGCTGCAGCATGCGGGCGGCGGCGACCTTGGCCAGTGCCGTGTCGTCGCGCGCGTCCCGGCCCGCGTCCAGCAGGTGGGCGACCTGGAAGACCAGCGGGCGGGTGGTGCGGATCGCCAGCAGCGCGTCGAAGACCAGCGCCTGGACGAGCTGATGGTCGGCCAGGCGTCCCGTGGACAGCGAACGCCGCATGGCTCGTTCGCGCATGAGGAGGAAGGCCCGCCGGGCCTGGCCGAGCCAGCGCAGGCAGCGCAGCAGGCGGCCGAGCCGTACCCGTTGGCCGACGACCCGCAGCCCCTTGCCCTCGGCGCCCACGAGCTGTCCGGGTGCTCCCGCCAGGGACAGCTCCCATTGGCCGCCCGCGCCGAGGATGGGGAGTTCACGCACGAGGTGGAAGCCGGGAGCGTCGGTGGGCACGAGGAAGGCCGACGGGCCGCCGGGCGCACGGGCGAGGACGAGGGCGAGGTCGGCCCGGTCGGCGCCGGCGACGAACCACTTGCGGCCGTGCAGAGACCAGGAGCCGTCGGCTTGCGGATGGGCGCGGGTGGTGATCAGGGCGGGGTCGGAGCCTGGTGTGTCGGGCTCGGTCATCGCGTTGCACAGGGTCAGCTCGCCACGGGCCACGCGTCGCAGGTGGCCCGCGTGCTCGCCGAGGACGTTCACGTCGAGCAGGGCGGTGGAGCCGAGCACGGCGGGGGCGTGGTCGCTGGCGCCCTCGGCCTCCGCCACGTGCGCGTAGTCGGCCAGCGACAGGCCGGCGCCGCCCAGGTCGGGCGGGAGCGGTAGGCCCCAGAGTTCCTGTGCCACGGCCTCCTGTCTGAGCCGGTGCAGGAGTGCCGTCGCACCGCCGGCGTCGAGGTCGGCCTCGTGCGGCACGACCCGTTCGGCGACGAACCTGGTCACCCGGTCCCGCAGGTCACGCACGTGGGGCGGGCACTCGGGCGCGCCCCACAGCTCACTGTCCAACACCCTGATCTCCTGAAATGTCGGGAACTTGTGGATCTGTCCGTCCGACTGGCTGCTGTGGAACAGGTCGCGTGAAGGCGCCACCGGGTTCCCGCCCAGGAGAGGAGAGTCCATGACCCACCCAGCCACGGTCAGGACAGCACGTCCGCTCGACGGCATCGACCTGCGCGCGGCAGGTCCACCGGCCCTGATCAGCCTCGCCGTCGACCATCTCAGGTCGCTCGGCTGCGACCACCCCACGATCTCCCCCGGCGCCGGGACGGGCGTCATCAGCCTCGACGACAGCGTGCACGCGGAGATCGTGTGGGCACGAGCGGCTCCGCCCGGCGAGGTGAGCGACGAGGCCACCGCGCAGGCGGCCACCGGAGTCATGCACGTGCACGGAAGAAGCAGCGGCGAGCCGCGCGCTCTCGCCGCCGACTACCTGACGACGATGTGCGCGGTGCTGACCGTTCAGGGACTGCTCGCCGCCCTGCTCGGACGGGCCCGCGGCGCTGACACGTCGCAGGTGCTGACGGGTGTCGACCTGGCCGGTCTGCTCGCCGTCAGCCAGTATCTCGCCGCCGCCACCGCGGAGGACGGGGAGGCGGTGCCGATCGCCCCGGGTGGCCCGCCGTTCACCACGGCCGACGGCGTGCTCTTCGAGGTCGAGACCCTGGATCCCGGGGTGTGGGTGGCGTTCTGGCGCGCGCTCGGCGTGCCCGATCGGGTCGCGGGCTCGGCGTGGCGCTCGTTCCAGTTCCGCTACGCCACCGCGTGCGCCCCGCTTCCGGAAGACCTGCACGTCGCGGCGGCCGCCTCCACCTGGCCGGAGGTACGGCAGGCGGCCCGGGAATCCCGGGCCTCGGTGTGCGCGCTCACGTCGCTGGCCGATCGCCGGGCCGAGCCCATCCCGGAGGCGCCGTGGCAGCTCTCACCCGGCCCGCCCTTCACCCCACCGCACACCCGGACGCCCGAGACGTCCCGCCCGCTGGCGGGTCTCACCGTCCTGGAAGCCGGGCGGCGCATCCAGGCGCCGCTGACCGCCCATCTCCTGACGATGCTCGGCGCCGAGGTGATCCGGATCGAGCCACCCGGCGGAGATCCGCTGCGCGGCATGCCGCCCACCTGCGGCGGCCTGTCCGCGCGCTGGCTGGCGCTCAACCGGGGAAAGACCGCGGTGGAGATCGACATCAAGTCCGCCACCGGCCGTGCCGAGCTGCGCGAGCTGGTGGCCGGAGCGGACGTGTTCGTGCACAACTGGGCGCCCGGCACCGCCGAGCGGCTGGGTCTGGACCACGACGACCTGGCCGAGGTCAACCCCGGCCTCGTCTACGCCTACACCAGCGGCTGGGCGGGACAGCTCGCCGATGCGCCGCTGGGCACCGACTTCATGGTGCAGGCCCGCACGGGCGTGGGCGAGGCCGTGCGCCCCGAAGGTGAGCCCGCCGCGCCGTCGCTCATGACCTTGCTGGACGTTCTGGGCGGGTTGCTCGGCGCGGAGGCCGTACTGGCGGGACTATTGCTCCGCGAGCGGACCCGGACCGGCGTGCGGGTGGACTCCTCGCTGCTGGGAGCGTCGGAGACGCTGATCAGATCCGCGCGTCACCGGACGGAGGCCGGACTCGACCCCCGCGCCCCCAAGGGCTTCCGCCGCCCGATACGCACCACGGACGGATGGGTCGCGGTCGCCGACGGCACCGGCATCCCGGACCTGCCACGCGAACTGAACACCGCCGAGGCCCTCGGACTCCTCAAGCGAGCCACCGCGGTGACGACAGCCCTGGACGCCCTGCCCACAGACCCCCGCTTCAGCGCCGCGCTCACCCGCGACGGGCACGGCGCCACCGTCGTGCCCGCGCCTTGGAGGCTCGCATGACCATCCAGCTGATCGACCTGGTCCCGGGCACGCTCCGCCGCGCCTGGGCGACCGACGGCACCTGCCCGGACCTCGACATCTACACGCTGTTCCGGGCCCACCGCATCGCCGCACCGGACCGGATCGCGCTCGCCGACCAAGCGGGCGTCCTGACCTACGCCGAGCTGGACCTGCGCGTTCGCGCCGCTGCGGCCGGACTGCGGAAGCTCGGCGTGTGCCAGGGAGACGTGGCGGGCGTCCAGGTTCCCAACGGCAGGGACGCGGTCATCGCCGACCTGGCGCTGGCCGCGCTGGGCGCGATCGCGCTGCCGTTCCCCGCGGGACGGAGCGTCACCGAGGCGCTCTCGCTGCTGGGACGGTCCGGGGCGCGCGCCGCCGTGGTCGCCACCGAGCACCGCGGCGCCGCCCACGCCCGCGACCTGCTCGCCGCCGCGCACCGGCCGCCCGCGCTGCGGACGGTGATCGCGGTGGGGCCGCAGGAGCCGCCACCGGGCTGCGTGCCCTGGTCCGAGGTGCTGTCAGCGGACCCGTGCGCCTTCGTCCCCGCACGCACGGACCCCGACACCGCGGCGCGCATCCTGGTCTCCTCGGGCTCGGAGGCCGACCCCAAGATGGTCGCCTACTCGCACAACGCCCTGGCCGGTGGCCGGGGCAACTTCCTGGCGACGCTGATCCCCGACGAGGTCCCGCCGCGCTGCCTGTTCCTGGTCCCGCTCGCCTCCGCGTTCGGCAGCAACGGCACCGCCGTCACCCTGGCCAGGCACGGCGGCTGCCTGGTCCTGCTGGAACACTTCTCACCGTCGGCGGCCCTGGCCGCGATCCGCGGGCATCGGCCCACGCATGTGCTGGCCGTACCGACCATGATCAGGATGATGCTCGACCAGCCCGGGAACGCGCCCATGCCGCCGATGACCGCGCTGGTGCTCGGCGGCGCCGAGCTCGACGCCGCCACCGCCGCCGAGGCGCGCGCGGTCTTCGGCTGCGCCGTCGTCAACCTGTACGGCTCCGCCGACGGCGTCAACTGCCACGGCGGCCTCGCCCACACCCCCGGCGACGACAATGGGCCCGGCGTCGTGGTGGGCCCGCCCGACCCCAGGGTGACCGAGATCCGCATCGCGCCCGTGCCCGGCGAGGACTTCGGCGAGATCATCGCACGCGGCCCGATGACGCCCATGTGCTACGTGGGAGCGCCGGAGCTGAACCAGCGCTACCGCACGGCCGAAGGGTGGGTACGCACCGGCGACCTGGGCACGATCGACGAATCCGGCCGGCTGCGGCTGGTGGGCAGGCTCAAGCAGGTCGTCATCAGGGGCGGCGCCAACATCAGCCTCGCCGAGGTCGAACGGGCCGTGGCCACGCATCCCGACGTGCGGGAGGTGGTCTGCCTGGGAGTGCCGGACAGCGTGATGGGCGAACGCCTGGCCGCGAGCGTGGTGCCCCGCCCCGGCCGCGGCCTCACGCTCGACCAGCTCACGGACCATCTGACCGGGCAGGGGCTGGACCGGGGCAAACATCCCGAGCACCTGCTCCTGATCGAGGAGATGCCGCTCACCCCGGCGGGCAAACCGGACCGCGACGCGCTGCGTGCCCTGATCCCGCGCACCACGTGAGAAACAGGGGCCGGAGCCTCCGGCCCCTGAACACTCAGGCCGCCCGGTCCGCCGCCAGGACCGACGTCGCGAGCTGGAGCCTGGCCCGCGCGACCCGGGAGCGGATCGTGCCGACCGGGCAGCCGAGCACGTCGGCCGCCTCGGCATAGGGCAGCCCCACGAGCTGGGTGAGCACGAAGGCCACGCGGCGCTCGCACGGCACGTCCGCCAGGAGGTCGGCCAGCACCACGCCGTTCTCCGGGCTGGGAGTGGTGCCCAGGCGCCGCCGTTCCACGACCGCCTGCCAGTCGGGCAGGTCCGCGACGGCGGGCCGTACCGCCGCGGATCTGAAGCGGTCGACCACGACGCGGCGCGCGATGGACAGCAACCAGCAGCGGGCCGACGAGCGGGCGGCGAACGTGCGCAAGCTTCCGAGAACACGTAAGAACGTCTCCTGCGCGAGGTCGTCGGCCGACTGCGGATCGGCCAGGTAGGAGACGAAACGCCGGACGCAGGGATAGGCGGCCAGCACGAACGCCTCCAGATCGGCAGGCGAGCCGTCGCGCGCGCTCACGGCCAGTTCGGTCAGTACGTCGTCGCTGAGATCGGTCCTCATCGTGATCCTTTCCTGGGGTGTGCCCGGGAACTCGGTGAAGTTCACGAGCGACTGGTGGAGAAGCCCGGATGAGAGGAGAAGGCGATGCCGAACAGGTCCGTCACGGCCCTGCTCACCGCGGTCATGGCGGTCTCGATGGCCCAGTTGTTCCTGGTGGGGGCGCTGGGCCCGCTGCTGGTGTCGCAGGCGGGAGTGCCACGGGCGGTGCTCGGCTGGACGAGCACGGCCGGGTTCGCCGTCGCCGCGCTGTTGTCGCTGATGGCGGGTCACTGGGTCGACCGGCTCGGCGCCCGGCGCAGCGTGGTCGCGCTCGTGGGGCTGGCGGCGCTGGCGCTGGCCCTGATCGGGTTTTCGGTGAACACGCCGATGCTGCTGGCGGCGCTCGCGCTGGGCGGACTGCCGCAGGCGCTGGCCAATCCGGCGACGAACAAGATCATCATGGTGTCGGTCGAGCCGGGCCGCCGGGGTGGGGTCACCGGCTGGAAGCAGTCCGGTGTGCAGCTCGGCGCGTTGGCGGCCGGGTTGCCGCTGGCCGCGCTTGCGGCCTGGCTGGGCTGGCGGGGAGTCATGTGGACCGCGGCGGCGATCGCGGTGATCATCGCTGTCTGGGCGGTGCGGAGTCTTCCCGACGACACCGCGCACGAGAGCACCGGGCCGCCGGACCTGCCGCCTGCCCGGGTCGGGCGGCTGGCGGTGTTCTCCTTCCTGCTCGGCTGCGGGATCGCCGCGGTCAACACCTACGTGACGTTGTTCGGCGTCCAGGAGCTGGGGCTGGCGCCGGTGGTGGCCGCGTGGCTGGTCGCCGTGCTCGGCCTCGCGGGAGTCGCCGGGCGGGTCGGCTGGTCCAGGCGGGCCGATCGATCCGGGCGTGCTCCGGCCTACCTCACGCTCCTTTCGGCAGGCGCGTGCCTGGCCGCGCTGATGCTCGGCGCGGCCACCTGGGCGCCGGGCGCGATCTGGGTGGCTGCGGCCGCCACCGGCGCGTTCGCCGTCGCCGCCAACGCCGTCACCATGGTCGTGGTGATCAGCCAGGCGCGCCGGGGCGCCGCCGGACGCGACTCCGCGCGGGTCTCCGCCGGCTTCTTCGCCGGGTTCGCCGCCGGGCCGCCCGCCTTCGGGGCGCTCATCGATCGGGCCGGGTACGGGCCGGGATGGCTGCTCGTGGCCGCCGAGTTCGCGATCGCGGCCGTGGTCGCGATGCCCTTGCGCAGCCGTACGTGATGTGGGCCGAGCGAGCTCTGCATGCGGTGCTGGAACGTGCGGGAGCCACGGAGGAGGCGGTCGCACCGCGCTGGCCGCTGTTCGCCGATCCGGAGACCGGTGAGTGGACGACCACCGCGCGCGGCTCATGGACGGGCGGCTTCTGGGCGGGACTGCTGGGCCTGCGGGCCGCCCTCAGCGGCCGCCCCGCCGACCGGGCCGTCGCCTCCGGGCGGACGGCCGCGCTGGCTCCATGGCTCGACGCCGACACCGCGACCAGAGGCATGATCTTCTGGTACGGCACCGCGTTCACCGAACCCGAGCTGCGGCAACGCGCGGCCGAAGCCCTGCTGGACGCCTACGACCCCCTTCTCGGCATCGTCCCCTGGGGCGGAGCTTTCGGCGGCCCGCGCGAACTCGCCCGCGTGGACAGCCTGCCGGGCCTGGTGCCGCTGCTCGGCGGCGCGGGCGCACGTGGCCTGCATGTCATGCGAAGCCACCTCGACCGGCATGTGGGCCTGGTGACACGCGGCGATCAGCTCGTACCGGCCTGGCGGGTCGCGCCCGATGGCGGCTGGGTGCCCTATCCCGACCCACCGGCCGGGTGGAGCCGGACTGCGCCGTGGCTGACCCTCGCGCTCGCCGACGCCGGCTGCGTGTTCACCTCGCCTGACCCGGTCGCCACGCCGGACACGTCCGCCGTCGCGATCCAGGTCGTGGCCCTGCTGAAGCTGCCCGGTGCACGGCCGCGCGACCAGGCCGCCCGGATGCTGCGCGACCTGGTCACCGGCCACGTCAGGGCCGGGCGACTGCTCGACGGCTGCTACGACCCGCATCGCGGCGTCGCCACCCGGCACGAGCTGGTGTGGGGTGACTTCTTCCTGGCGGTCGGCCTGGCGATACTCACCGGCGCGATCGATCCCTTCACCTGCTGAGAACGGTCTCGACGGCGTCGGCGACCGCCGCCGACGGGTCGCTCGGCAGCCGGGGACAGCGCCAGGCCACGTGGTCGTCGGGGCGGACGAGGAGCGCACCGTCGGGTCCGATGCCCAGGGCGGCGGCGACCTCGTCCTCCACCGGATGCCTGCTCAACGACACCCCGCGCGGCGCCGCCTCCTGCCACACGCTGGCCTTCGGGCCGTACAGCAGAGTGAGACCGCACCCGACGAGGTCCAGCGTGGAGACCCGATCGGTCCACAGGTGCGGCAGGCGGTGCCCGGGTCGCGCGCTCGGGTGATAGGTCGCGATCGGATCGCCGACGGCGGGCGGCGGGGAGCCGTCGGGCACCACGGCGGCGCCCGGCCGGTCGTAGGCGTAGCCGAGCACCAGCCCGTCACTCGGCCGGGACGTCGGGCGCGGCCCGGTCACGCCGGGCAGGACCAGCGTGCTGTCGAGCGAGGCCAGCAGGCTCCGGCGGCTCTCGGCCACCGTGTCGGCGCCGACGGGACGCCGCTCGGCCTCGTAGCTGCCGAGCAGCTCCGGTCCGGCCCACCCGTCGAGCACGGCGGCGAGCTTCCACGCGAGGTTGTCCACGTCCTGGATCGCGCAGTTCATCCCAAAGCCGCCATACGGGGTCATCGGGTGGGCCGCGTCACCCGCCAGGAAGATCCGCCCGACGCGGTAGCGGTCGGCCAGCCGCGCGGCGGCGCTCCACTCCTGCGTGGCGACCACCTTCACGTCCAGCCCGGGTACGCCCGCGGCCCGCCTGATGACCTCCACGAGATCGCCGGACCCGGGCCGGGCCGGATCGCGGACCAGGTTGAACAGCCACCGCCGCCGGTTGTCGACGGTCATGAACGTGCCGGTGAGCTCGGCGTTGGCGATGGTGTAGACGAGGCTGAGCCGGTCGGCGACGTGCTCACGCAGGTCGGCCTCGAACAGAATGTTGAGGTTGCGGCTGAGCTCGGCTTCGCCGGACATTCCGATGCCGAGCCGCTCCCGCACCGAGCTGGCCGCGCCGTCCGCCGCTATCGCGTAGGCGGCCCGGATCGTGCCGCCGTCGGCGAGGCTCGCGGTAACGCCGCTTTCGTCCTGCTCCAAGGCGGTGACCTCACTGCCGAAGCGGATCGTGGCCGGTCCCAGCGACTCGGCGTGCTCGCGCAGCAAGGGCTCAAGCACGTCCTGGGAGCAGATCGTGGTGAAGGTGGGACTGAGCGCCGCCCGTGCGGGATCGGGCAGGTTGCCGTTGCGGACACGATCGGGGTCTGACAGCGACGTGCCGAAGAAGAAGTGCAGCCCCTCTTCACGGGGTACGCTCGCGGCCACCACCCGATCTTCGAGGCCGTGGCGGCGCAGGATCTCCATCGTCCGGATGCTCAGGGCCCGCCCCTTCGGAAAGGCCGAGGCCACCGGATGCCGCTCCACCAGCACGGACGGCACCCCGAACCGGGACAACGCGATCGAGGCACACAGGCCGGCCGGGCCACCGCCCACGATCAGGACCTCGGTCATCCGAGAGCCTTCAGCAGCGTGTCGGCGTTGGCCTTGTACATGCCGATCAGGTCGTGGTCGTCACCCGGGAAGTTGTTGATGACCACGCGCTTGGCCTGGACATTGCTGAGCGTCTCTCCCGCGGGCATCGCGGAGTTGTCCAGGATGAGCGTGGGCTTCTTGGCCGCCAGTTCGGCGAGCTGGGCGGCGGTGGGCGGCTGCGGGCCGTACACGCCGGCGGGCTGGACGCCTGCCATGTCGGCGGCCCAGACCACGAACGCCTGCGAGACGATCACGGGCGACTTTCCGGCGAGCTTCTGCTTCAGCGCCGCGTACTCGGTGTCGAAGCCCGCCGTCCATGTCTTGGCCGCCTCGGCGGTGCCGAACTCCCCGGCCAGCCTGGTCACCTCGGCCTTGACCTTGTCCGGCGAGTTGTCGAGTGCGACCTCGATGACCTTCGCCTTCGATCCGGCGGCCTCCTTCAGCTTTCCGGCGAAGCCCTCGAAGGCGGCGTACAGGACGACGTCGGCTTCGGCGACCTTGGCCAGGTCCGACGGTTTGGGGTCGTAGTCGGGCGCGTGGTTCACCCCGGGCGGCACGATCACGGTGATGTCGGCGGCGCCGGCCGCCTTGGCGAACCCGGCCTCCCAGCTGGAGGCGGCCACGACCTTCAGCCCGCCGCTCTTCGTGTCCGTGGTCTGTCCGCAGCCGGTCATGGCCAGCAGGACGGCGGCGGCCAGGAGGATCGTCTTCATCGCTTGACGCCTTTCAGGTGGAGGAGAAGGGTGCAGAGCCCGCCGACCAGCACGAGCGTGGGACCGGGCGGGAAGTCGAGCAGCAGGGCGAGCACGAATCCGCCCACGTTGAACAGCAGCCCGAAGACGACCGACCAGCCGATCATCGACGGCAGCGACCGGCCGACCCGGCGTGCGGCCAGCGCGGGCAGCAGGGTCAGGGCGTCCACCAGCAGGGCTCCGGTGAGCCGGATGGCCGAGGCGATCGCCAGCGCGATCACCACCAGCAGCACCAGCGTCAGCCGCTCCACCGCCACGCCGGAGCACTGCGCCAGCTCCCGGTCGTGCAGCAGCAGCGCCAGATCGCGGCGGCGCCAGAAGTAGAGCGACGGGACCAGGACGGCGAGCACGCCCAGCGCGGCCACGTCCCACGGCCGGGTGGCCAGGATGGAGCCCCACAGCAGTTCGAAGGCGCCGTTGGCGTTGACACCCGAGATCGACAACACCAGCAGGGCCGCGGCGATGGCCAGCGTCATCAGCAGCCCCATCGCACCGGACAGTCCGGTGCTGCTGCGGGCCAGCGGAGTCAGCGCGCCGCCGGTCAGCGCGCACAACACCAGCGCGCACAGCAGCGGGTCGAGCCCGACCAGCAGGCCGATCGCGATGCCGAGCAACGCGACGTGCATCATCGCGAACCGCACCGGCATGATGTCCAGGCCGACGATGAACACCCCGACGATCGGCAGCCCGATCGAGCCGAGCAGCAGAGCCGCGAACGCGAGCTGCACCGACGGCAGGGCGAGAATCTGGCTCACCGCACCTCCCGCATCCGCCCGGCGGCCATCTCGGCGACCCGGCCGCACGCGGCGGCCACCACCCGGTCATGCGTGACGACCATCACCGCCACGGGAAGGGCGGCCAGGACCTCGGCCACCTGCTCCTGTCCGGCGAAGTCCAGGGCCGCGGTCGGCTCGTCGGCCAGCAGCAACCGGGCTCCCGCGGCCACCTGTCCCAGGGCCCGTGCCAGGTAGGCGCGCTGGAGCTGGCCGCCCGACAACGTGGACAGGGGGCGGTCGAGCAGATCCCCTACGCCCAGCTCGTCGGCCGCCCGCCGGGCCGCCCGGCCGTCGCGGCCGCTGTCCAGGAGCTCCCGGACCAGCAGCGGAAACTGCCCGGCCGCCTGGCGTTGCGGGATCCAGGCCACGTCGGCGCAGCGCCGCCGCCAGTCGGCTCTGGTGCGGGCGGCCGCGCCGTACACCTCGATAAGGCCGGTGACGTCGCGGTGCAGACCGAGGATCGCCCGCAACAACGTGCTCTTGCCCGAGCCGTTGGTGCCGGTGACGGCCAGGTGCTCGCCCGGCGACAGTTCCAGATCGACGTCGTTGACAGCGGATAACCCGCCGTGACGGCAGCTCACGGACGACAACTTCAGCGTCGTCACGCAGGCCGCCCACGGGTGAGGAAGAACATGGGGACTCCACGAGGAGGCACCCGGCCGGCGCTCAGCGCGGCCGGCGGGTACGCGGAAACGGCGCACGGCCCCGATCAGGGCTGCGCACGCCAGATGACCTCAGAAGCGCCGGACGAAAGAGTCAGACGGCGCGAAGAAGCGCCGGCGGTCCCCGGCGATGAACCGCCTTGGTGAACACCAGCGAGCGCCACGGACCCGTCCGGACGCAGGGAACGGCACGCCACAGTCCGACGCGCGCCTCAACCGGGAGCGGCGCGAAGAGCAGCAGCAGGCGCAGCGGCGCGGCCGCCCACAGCCGGAGCGCGGTCCACAGCGCGCTCTCGCCCTGATGCAGCCACCACCCGCTCAGCAGGGCCAGCATCAGGTGCATCACGGTCATGCCGACGTTCAGGTGGCCGCCGTGCTCGGCACTTCCCTCGGCAGCGGGCGCGACCCGCGCGAACACCTGGTGCAGCACGAGCTGCACGACCGCCGTGGCGGCGAGCACACTCTCCCTCGACCGCTCGCGGCCGTTGACCACCAGAGCGAGCAGGTACGGCGCGCCGAACCCGAGCAGGAGCGCGGGCAACGAGATGGCGGCCCCACCCGCGAACACGTGACCCCCGGCCGAGACCATGACGCACACGGCCGCGAAGGCGGCTGCGCGGATCATGCGGAGGACCGGAGGCACGGCCCTATCCTGACAGCCCGGGTCCCGGGTGAGAACCCCGCACCCGCCACGCCAGGCAACCGCATCTCTCCGGGAACTGGACGGGCGAGGACGGCCGACCTAGCGTCCGGGGCATGTGCGACCTGAACCCTCAGGAGACGCAGCATCTCCTGGCAGCCCTGCACGAGATCGACGACCTGACCGCGAAAGTGGCCACGCACGCCGCCGACGTCGAGAAGACGGCCTTCATGGACCACGAGGCCCTGGCCGCGCTCCTCGCCTCACTGCGTGACCGGGCCGACAGCGCCCGCGAGTGGGTGACCGCCAAACCCGCTCAGCATGCCGATCACCACGGCTGACCGACTTACCGGCCTCGATGAGGCCGGTAAGAAAGGTGTTTCAGCAGATCTCGCCGCCGCAGTCGGGGCTCTCCGCTTTGTCCGCTGTGAGGGTCGTATTCGACAGTACGGCGCCGCCGTGCCCGCCCCAGGCCCCGGTCAGCTCGGCCGCCGGCACTGGACTTACTAGGACGTCCGCGACCCCTCGGTTCCGGTACGGCTGGCCGAACTGTTCACCGAAGCCGGTCTGCCGCCGGGCCTGCTGAACGTGATCCACGGCGCCGGGGAGGCCGTCGACACCCTGCTGACCGTCGACAGGGTGGCCGCGGTCGCCTTCGTCGGCTCCACCCGGGTCGCCGAGCACGTCTACATGACCGCCACCGCGCACGGCAAACGCGCCCAGTGCTTCGGCGGCGCCAAGAACCACCTGATCGTCATGGCCGCGGTGTCCGGCTACGCGCTGGGCGGCGGGTGCGAGCTGGCCATGCTGTGTGACATCGTGCCGGCCGCCGACACGGCGGTCTTCGGCCAGCCGGAGATCAAGCTGGGCGTCATCCCGGGCATCGGCGGCTCGCAGCGGCTGACCCGCGCGGTCGGCAAGGCCAAGGCGAGCGCAGGCCGTCCTTCGTCAACCGATGGCGGATCGCCCCGGGCCGGCCTGGCCCGGGGCGCTCTCGCCGTCAGAAGTCGGAGTCGAAGCTGACCGAGCCGGTCACGCCCACCTGGTAGGCCGAGACCCTGCGCTCGAAGAAGTTCGACAGTTCCTGGACGTCCTGCAGTTCCATGAACGCGAACGGGTTCTTCGACCCGTAGAGCGGCTCGATGCCGAGCTGGGCCAGCCGCCGGTCGGCGACGTGCTCCAGGTAGGCGCGCATGTCCGCGATCGACATGCCGGACACCCCCTGGCCGAGCAGGTCCTCGGCGAACTGCGCCTCGCAGTCGACCGCCTCGGCCAGCATCTCCCTGACCTGCTTGACCAGGTCGTCGTCGAACAGATCGGGCTCCTCGGAACGCACCACCTCGACCACGTCGAAGGCGAAGGCCATGTGCATGGACTCGTCGCGGAAGACCCAGTTGGTGCCCGAGGCCAGGCCGTTCAGCAACCCGCGCGAACGCAGGAAGTAGACATAGGCGAAGGCGCCGTAGAAGAAGAGCCCCTCGATACAGGCGGCGAAACAGATCAGGTTGAGCACGAACGTCTTGCGGTCCTCGCGGGTGCGCAACTCCTGCAGGTCGCCGAGCGAGTCGATCCAGCGGAAGCAGAACTCCGCCTTACGTCTGATGGAGGGGATGTTCTCCACCGCCGCGAACGCCTCGAAGCGCTCCTGCTCATCAGGCACGTAGGTGTCGAGCAGGTTCAGGTAGAACTGAACGTGCACGGCCTCCTCGAACAGCTGCCTCGACAGGTAGAGGCGCGCCTCGGGCGCGTTGACGTGCTGGTAGAGGTTCAGCACCAGGTTGTTGGCCACGATGGTGTCGCCGGTGGCGAAGAACGCGACCAGGCGGCTGATCAGGTGGCGCTCGGCGGCCGACAGCCTGGACAGGTCCTTGAGGTCGGAGTGCAGGTCCACCTCCTCAACCGTCCACGTGTTCTTGATCGCGTCGCGGTAGCGCTCGAAGAACAGCGGGTAGCGCATCGGGCGCAGGGTCAGGCTCATGCCCGGGTCGAGCAACATCAGGTTCTCCTCGGTGGTCACTGGCAGGCTTCGCAGGATTCGGGGTTCTCCAGCGAGCAGACGAGAGCCTCTTCCGTCTTGCTCATCACGGGCACGGTGGCCTGCTGGATACGCGTGGCCGGCCGGGAACGCAGGTAATAGGTGGTCTTCAGGCCCGACTTCCAGGCGTACAGGTACATCGAGGAGAGCTTGTCGATCGTCGGCGCGCTCATGAACAGGTTGAGCGACTGACTCTGGTCGATGTACGGCGAGCGCGCCGCGGCCATGTCGATCAGCGCCCGCTGCGGCAGCTCCCAGGAGGTGCGGAACAGCAGCCGCACGTCGTCGGGCAGTTGCGTGATGCCCTGCACGGAGCCCTCGGCCTGCTTGATGGTCTGCCGGATCGGCTCGGTCCACAGCCCGCGCGTCTTCAGCTCGGCGACCAGCGCGTTGTTGATCTGCACGAACTCCCCGCTGAGCGTCTCGCGCTTGAACAGGTTGGACACCTGCGGCTCGATGCACTCGTAGGCGCCGACGATCGAGGCGATGGTCGCCGTGGGAGCGATGGCGATCAGCAGCGAGTTGCGCAGCCCGTGGGCGACGATCCGCTCGCGCACCGCCGTCCAGCGCTCGGTCTGGGTGCCGGTGACGCCCCACAGGTCGTGCTGGAGCATGCCGCGCTTCGCCCACGTCTGGTCGTAGGCGGGGTGGGCGCCGAAGCGCTCGGCCAGGTCGGCGGAGGTCTCCAGCGCCGACAGGTAGATCTCCTCGGCGATCCGGGTGGACAGCTCCTTGGCCTCGGCCGAGTCGAACGGCAGGCGCAGGGCGAAGAAGACGTCCTGCAGGCCCATGACGCCCAGACCGACCGGACGCCAGCGCGGGTTGCTGGCCGCGGCCTGGTCGCTCGGGTAGTAGTTGATGTCGATCACCCGGTCCAGGAAGGTGACCGCGGTACGCACGGTGGCGCGCAGGCGTTCCCAGTCGATGCCGCCGTCGGCCACGTGCTGGGCGAGGTTGACCGAGCCGAGGTTGCAGACGGCGGTCTCGCGGTCGCTGGAGATCTCGATGATCTCGGTGCACAGGTTCGACAGGTGCACCACGTTGCCGGGCTCGGCGGCCTGGTTGCACAGCCGGTTGGAGGCGTCCTTGAACGTCATCCATCCGTTGCCGGTCTGCGCCAGCGTGCGCATCATCCGGGCGTAAAGCTCGCGGGCCTTGACCTGGCGGACGTAGCGTCCGGCCTGCTCGGCCGCGCGGTAGGCCGCGTCGAACTCCTCGCCCCACAGGTCGGGCAGCTCGGGGACCTCGTTGGGGTCGAACAGCGACCACACCGCGTCGGCCTCGACGCGCCGCATGAACTCGTCGGGGATCCAGTTGGCCAGGTTGAGATTGTGCGTACGGCGGGCGTCCTCGCCGGTGTTGTCGCGCAGCTCCAGGAACTCCTCGACGTCCGGGTGCCACGGCTCCAGGTAGACACAGGCCGCGCCCTTGCGCCGGCCGCCCTGGTTGACCGCGGCCACCGAGGCGTCCAGGGTGCGCAGCCAGGGCACGATGCCGTTGGAGTGGCCGTTGGTGCCCCGGATGAGCGCGCCGCGGGAACGCACCCGGCTCCAGGCGATGCCGATGCCGCCGGCGAACTTCGACAGGCGGGCGACCTGCGCGTACCGGTCGTAGATGCTCTCCAGCTCGTCCTTGGGCGAGTCGACCAGGTAACACGAGGACATCTGGGTGTGGCGGGTGCCGGAGTTGAACAGCGTGGGCGAGCTCGGCAGGTAGGCCAGCGACGACATCAGCCGGTAGAAGCCGATCGCCTCCGTCGGCGTCTCGGCCAGCCCGCAGGCCACGCGCAGCAACCAGTACTGCGGAGTCTCGGTCACCAGGCGGGTGGTCGGGTGGCGCAGCAGGTAACGGTCGAAGACCGTGCGGAGGCCGAAGTACTCGAACCTCAGGTCCGCCGCCGGGTCGATGGCGTCGTCGAGCTTGCGGGCGTTGGCCCGGACGAACTCGGCGGTGGTGTCACCGATGAGCCCTTCGGCGTGGCCTAGGCGGATCGCCTGGCTGAAGGAGGCGATGCCCTGGCCTCGGACCTCCTTGTCGATGTAGCCCGCCAGCAGGCGGGCGGCCAGGCGGGAGTACTGGGGCTCCTCGCTGATCATCTCGGCGGCGGTCTGGATGGACAGCCGGTCCAGCTCGGCGGTCGTCGCCCCGTCGTACAGGCCGCTGATGGTCTTGGTCGCCACACGGAGCGGGTCGACGTCGGCCAGGTCGTCGGCCCATCGGTCGACCGCCTTGACGATCTTGTTGACGTCGACGGGCTCGGTGCCGCCGTTGCGCTTGCGCACCTGCATCTGCGCTCGCCGTGGCGCGGGCTGGTCCCCCTGGGCCGGCGCCGTACTGGTCAGGTCTGTTGTTGGATCCCCGGTGACCGTCACAGCTCTCTCCTCGCGAACTCGGTCGTGAACCGAGAGTCCGCGCAGGAGGCTCCGACAAGGACGCCGCACAGCCCTCACGCCGGTGCCGTCGGCCGTCCCGCGCAGCCTCGGAGCAGCCGTGCACGTTCGTGCACGGCGCGGCCGGCAGGTCTTCGGACTTCTGGGCGTGACGCTTCGTTCCTACTGGCCGTCGCTTCCCGGGCCTTCGGCCCAGTGCGATCTGACGGCGGTCGTTCCCATTCACCGCTGCGGGGCAGTCCCGGATTTCCACCGGGTTCCCTCTTACCCCGGCCGCTCTGGTTGAACGGCCGAACCGACTGCAGGAGACACCATATATAGGGGCGAAGGAAAAGTCACACCCCACATGTCGTGTTGCGAGAAGGATCACGACAGACGCTGAGCAGCCGGCCGGACGTGCCCTACCCGCGCCGTAAACGCCGTTGGTCGTTTCGGCGGGGCGGCGAGATGACGTAGAGGCCGAGGATCGGGGGCGGCTCGGCCAGACCGGGGCCGCCGGCCTTCACCCAGGTCGCGATGTCGTCCACCGCGTCGGCCTGGTTGACCAGGCCGAGCCAGACCGGGCGGCCGCCCGCCCGCCGTCCCTCGGGACTTGGCTGGACCACGATGACGTTGGCCTGCTCGCACACGTCCAGGCAGTCGCTGACGCGTACCTCGACCAGCTCGGACAGGCGCCGTACCTGTTCCTCGTGGTCGAATCCCGGCACCTTGCGGTCGGAACCGCAGCAACATCCCCGGCAGACGGTCACCCTGCTCATGCGTGCTTGAACCCCTGCCGGTACGGTCGAGCGGGCCTGGCATTCGCCTGCCGCAGGTGGCCGAAGTCGACGGTGTGACTCACGGGGTGCCTCGCATTTCTCGCGCCCATTGCCGCTCGCGGGCCGGGGTGGGGATCAGCGCGCAGTCGCCGCACTTGCCGCCGTCCGGCACGCGGTAGTAGAGGCAGCAGCTGCGCCGTACGAAGAAGGGGTGACCAGGGGCGGGCTCGGCCAGCTCGCCGGTGCCGCGCAGCCGTCCGATCTCCAGGAGCTCCCGGCCGAGGCGGACGGCCTTCGCGGTCAGCTCGGGCCGCCGGCCGGCCAGGGCCCGGACGGATCCGGCCAGTGCGGAGGCGGCGTTGCCCCACAGCAGCCCGGGTGCGAGCTCGACAATGCCGCTCACCGTGGCGGCGAGCGGTTCGAGAAGGCCGGTGACGACGTTGCGATAGACGAGATCCGGGTCCGCGGTGTGCCATGCGGTCAGGGGATGGACGCGCAGCGGAAGCGGGCCGCTGGGCACCGGACGCCAGTACAGGTGCTCCAGGTCGAGGAGCAGGTCGTAGGCCACGGCCGCGCCGATCACCGGCGACCACAACCTCGCGGCCAGCCCCTGGAACAGGACGGAGGCGGCGACCCTGGTCTCCTCGGTGCCGAGGGCCTTCGCGACCTCGTCGATCCGCTCCGCCAGCGCCGGAGCGTCCATGAACGGACGCCAGTCCTGCTCAGGCGGGGCGACCTCCAGCTCGAAGTAGGGCCCGACGGAGCTGACGTCGGCGACGCACGCGGCCAGGCCCTCCTCATCGTCGAAGCACTCCCCTATCAAGCCCTGGCCGGTCAGTTCCCCGGGCGTGCCGGTGTGCAGGACCCCGTCCGATCCCAGCAGCCACACGCGGTCGGCCACCCGCAGCGCCAGTTCCAGGTCATTGGTGGAGACCACGATGACCAGCTCACGCTCCCTGGCCAGCTTGCGCAGCAGGCCCATCAACGCCACCCGAGAGGTGACGTCCAGGAGGGCCGTCGGCTCGTCCAGCAGGATCACCGACGGCTCCTGGGCCAGCGCGCGGGCGATCAGCACCCACCGGCGCTCGCCGTCCGACAACTCATGAAGACGCAACGACATCACACCACCACCCCCGGCATCGGCCGTGCCCAGCGAAAGCCCGCATACATGAGGTACGGCCAGGCCAAGGAAAGCGATCAGTCCGCAGTAGGCGGTTACGCCGGGCAGCACCGAGGCCGTCAGCGTGCGTACCTCCCTGACCCGCACGCCCATGGTCCGGGCGTAGTTCTCCCCCAGCGACAACGCGTGGAGTGGCTTGACCCCGGCCAGCGTCCACCACGACCTTCGGATCAGGGGTGCCGCAGCGCAGGAGCACATAGGTCGCCGGCTTGGCGCCGTCGTAGGAGGTGACGCGGCAGCCGTCGGCGGGGGCCGCTCGCGGGGTGGCGGGCGTGCTCACTGGTCATCCTCTCTTGGGGAGATCCGCCCCAATTCCGTTGAGGAGGCGACCGCGTGAGTCTCCTGGCTCTCGGGTCAACGCTCGTCCCGGCCTTCCCGCCCCTCGCGGGGCAGTGGCCGTGTTCGGGACTCGCTCACCGATCACAGTGGCGGGACCGCGCCGGATTCACACCGGCTTCCTCTGTCCGCGCTCGCCTTCAGCGCTCATCGTCGCACATCAGTACGGAACGGTGTCGAGGTGGTATTCCTCGTGGCGGGTGTCATAGGTTTACAGCTCGGCGTAGCGGCCCCAGCCGGTGGCGGCGTCGAGCTGCTGGGTGACCTGCTCGCTGGTGTAGTGGTGGGCCAGCACATCGCGGAAGAACCCGGCCCGCAGGCTGCCGTCGACGCTGTTGCGCAGGCTGGTGGTGATGAAGCGCACCAGCGGGACCTCGATCGCCGCGGTGGCGAAGATCTGCTTGGAGGTCTGCACGTCGGCCGCGGAATAAGCCAGGCCCTGGTCGGTGAGGGTGATCTGGGAACCCTTGACGGCGGCGAATCCGAGCAGTTCCAGGGCGTCGGTCAGCGGCAGCAGGTCGTCGACCTCCAGGCCGAGCTCGTCGGTCAGCTCGGCGAAGTCCAGGTGGCCGTCGTGGCGCTGGAGAATCTCGGCGAGGCCGGACAGGCCGTCCACGCTCGCGGCGGGCAGGCCGCGGGTCTCCAGGCCGACCTCGACGTTCTGCTGCACGGTGAGCCAGGGCAGCAGGGCGAAGGTCTGGAAGACCATGGTGGTGCCGGGGTTGGCGCCCTTGAACGGCCCGCCGCGGTAGGTGATCGTGCCGGAGCTGGGCGGGATGAGCCCGGCCAGGCAGCGCAGCAGGGTGGACTTGCCGGAGCCGGCGTCCGGGGCGTGCTCACGCGCGTGCCGCCCTACCGCGAGAACAGTGGGCCATAGTCGCGTGAGCCTAGGTCTGGGCCGGGCGGATCGCGCCCAGATTGAGCACCCATACCGGGCGGCTGACCTGCTGCTCGACGACGGCAGGGGGCTCGGGCGGGTCGATCGTGCCGGTCACGTAGCCGGTGAGCAGTCCTGCCTCGGCCAGCAGCGCGGCCACATGCGGGTTGGCGGCGCGGTAGTAGATGCGGGTGCCGTCGCGGCGGGAGGTGACCAGTCCCGCCGCGCGCAGCTTCGCCAGGTGCTGGGAGATCGCGGCGACGTGGGCGCCGAGCTTGTCGGCCAGCTGGCCGACGCCGTGCTCCTGGGAAGAGACCGCGTAGAGGATCTGGAAGCGGGTGGGGTCGGCGATCGCCTTCAACACTTCCACGATCGCGTCGACGGACACGATCGGCGAATCTGCAGGAACTTGCGCAACCATGCAAAGATTGTAGTGGAGGGCCGTCCCCACTGAGAAGAAGGCACCAACGCACATGCCGAACGACACGCCGGTCGCCTGCCGTACCCGGGCCTACCGGGACGGGGTGGTGATCGCCGAGGGCTTCCCCATCGCCGATGTCTCCGACCACCTGGCCGATCCCGCCTGCACGGTGTGGTTCGACCTGTGCTCGCCGAGCCCGGCCGAGCTCGCCGCGATCAGCGAGGAACTCGGCCTGCACGAACTGGCCGTCGAGGACGTCCTGCACGACCGGCAGCGGCCCAAGCTCGACGTCTACGACAGCCACCTCTTCCTGGCCGTCTACGCCGTCGCCCCGGACCCCGACGGCGGCCTGCTGGACTCCACCGAGATCGACATCTTCGTCACCCGGCAGGCGCTGGTCACCGTCCGCGAGAACGACCGCTTCGACATCGACGCCGTCGTCAAGAGCTGGGACACCAACCACAATCTGGCCAGGTACGGCGTCGGCTGGTTGCTGCACGGCCTGTTGGACGCGGTCGTCGACGGCCAGTTCGAGCTGATCCAAGCCTTCGACGGCCAGGTCGAGGAGATGGAGGAGCGGCTGTTCGACGACAAGCCGCTGGGCCGGGAATGGCAGCAGCAAGCCTTCGCCCTGCGCAAGAACCTGGTCGACCTGCGCCGCCTGGCGCTGCCCATGCGCGAGGTGGTCAACAGCCTGCTGCGGCGCGACCTGCACGTGGTCGAGCCGCCGCTGGTGCCCTACTACCAGGACGTCTACGACCACGTGCTGCGGGTCAGCGAGTGGGCCGACTCGCTGCGTGACCTGCTGGGCAACATCCGTGAGACGCACCTGACCCAGCAGGGCTACCGGCTCAACACCGTCATGAAGAGAGTGTCCAGCATCGCCGCGATCATCGCGGTGCCCACGATGGTCTTCGGCTTCTACGGCCAGAACGTGCCCTACCCGGGCTCGCAGCAGCCGATCGGGTTCTGGACCTCCACCGTGCTCACCGTCGTGGCCTGCACGGGCCTTTACTGGCTTTTCCGCAAGAAGGACTGGCTGTGAGCCTCGGCGCAGCCAGCCCTTGCGCCAGATGTACCAGAGCGGGATCAGCGCCGCCGCCAGCGTCAGCAAGGTCGTGGTCCCAGGCCAGCTCCGGCATCATGGTGAAGTTCATGCCGTAGAAGGTCGCGATCAGCGTCGGCGGCAGGAACACCGCCGTGATGATCGTGAACACCTTGACGATCTGGTTCTGCTTCACGTCCGGCGACGTCATGATCGACTGCTGCAGGTAGCGCACCTTGTCGTGCTCATATCTGGCGTGCTCCTTGACCCCGTCGATGTCGGCGATCAGGATGTACAGCAGCCCGTCCGGCTGCGCCTGCTCGGCGTCGAGTTCGACGCGCAGGTGCCGGGCCGCGCGGGCCAGCATCAGCTGCGTCTCCTGCGAGCGGAGACGATCTCCTCGGCCTCGTTCATCCGGGCGATGGTGTCCTGGATGTCGCTGACGCCGATCTCCCGGCCGCGATGGTTGTAGCCGTTGGTGGCCATCGCGATCTCGTCGTTCATCGCCTCCAGCGCGTCGCTTGCATGGTCGATCACCCGCTCGGAGGCCTCGTTCAGCGCGTACATCACCCCGTGCGGGCTCAGTGCCAGTTGCGGTGTACGCCGTATCCTGGCCAGCGCCTTGTCGAACGGGGTGAAATGTGCGGTGGGCTGCAAGGTGACCACCGCCTCGCGCCGGATGGTCTCGCCGTCGCGCAGGTTGAGCACCACGGGCAGGTAGACGAACTGATCGGTCTCCCACACCCGGCCCGCGGCCGTGGCGAAGTCGGCCCCGGTCGTCTTGGCGATCCTCGCCAGCTCCGTCTCGCTGTCGGCCGGAGCCTGTGTCCAGCGGCGGCTCAGGTCGGCCGGGTCGTACCCGATCACGGTGGCACGGTTGGTCATGGCGACTCTCGTTCAGGATCCCGGGTTGTACGGCGAGGTGGATGAGGAGCCGGTGTCCGGCGCGGGCGTGGTGGGCGCGAAGTAGTGCACGGCCAGCAGGGAGGCGCTGATGAACAGGTACAGGCCGATCGTGAACAAGATCGCCTGACGTTCGAGATTGGGGCGCTTGAGCTGCTGCTTGTCGGGCGTGAGTGTGGTCATGACGGACTCCTTCTACACGGCGGCCGCGGGCAGCCGGGACGTCAACTCGCGCAGGACGGCGCCACCGCAGGGGCAGGTGAGCGCCGGTCAGCCGGATCGCCCGGGGCTTGCGGGAAGCGGGACCGGCGGATTCGGCAACCAGGTACCAGCCACAGGTCGGTCGGCCACCAGGGGCCGGGTCGAGCGACCACAGCGCACGCAGCACCAGCGCGCGCTCGGGGCGAGGGAATCGGGAAAACGGCATGGCCTATCTCCTCGATCGAGAGAGAGGTCCACACAGCCCGACGACTACGGGCGGCACCCGGCGTGATGACTGCGCGGACCGGCCGCGCGCGCAGTACTACAGGGCGCGGCCAGGAAGCGAGAACCAGCGAAGGTGGGGCCGATCGTGGCCCGGACTACTGCAGTCCATCTCTCGCCTCCTCTCAGACATGCGCGATCCGCCTGGGGACCTTACCGCGAATTTGCGCATATACGCAAATAACTGATCTTTAATTTGACATCTATCTAAGTAACGGAGTACTACTTAGATGAACTTCTAAACAACGTCCGGATCTTGGGGAGAGCCCTGTCATGAGCAACAGCTGCTGCGGCACCACCACCGCTCTCGAACTCGAGCAGATCGTCCATGGCCCCGACGCGGAAGGG
>NZ_JACHIN010000027.1 GCF_014203235.1 Nonomuraea endophytica
TCCATCACGCTCGTCACGGCCGCCGCCAGCGCGGCGTCGGCCTCGGCCTGCGAGTCGCGCCAGTCCAGGCACCACCGGCGGTGGCGGACCCAGGAGGCGTAGGCACGCTGGTAGGGCTCGGCGAAGGAGCCCGGCCCGCCGCCGTAGGCCTGCTCGCGGACGACCTGGGCCAGGTCGAGGTCGGCCAGCGAGGTGGCGCCCGCGTCGAGTGCCGCGCGCACCGCCGCGCCGACCTCGCGGTGCGCGGTGCGGAACGGCACGCCGTCCCGGACCATCCGATTGGCCAGCGCGGTCGCGGTCGTGAAGCCGCCCGCCGCGCGGTCGGCCATCCGGTCGGCGTTGGGCCTGGCCCCGCCGACCACGACCTGGGCGAGCTGCACCGCCTGCTCGACGGCGGCCAGCCCCGGCCATACACACTCCATGGCCTCGGTGCCGACCTCGATCGTGTTGGTGAACGGCGTCGCCGCCATGGCCGAAGCCGCCCCGGCCCACGCGGCGATCGCCCGTCCCGGCTTGGCCTTGAGGTGTTCCAGCAGGAAGGCGTTGCGCTTTTGCGGCATGGCGGAGCTGCCTCCCACCAGCCGGTCGGGGAAGGCGATGAAGCCGAACTCGGCCGTGCTCCACAGCTGCAGGTCGGTGGCCAGCCTGCTGAGCACGACGCTCAGCCCGGCCGCCGAGGCCAGCATGCGCAGCACGGCGTCCCGGCTGGCCACGGCGTCGAGCGCGTGCCGGCTGGCGTCGATGTAGCCGAGCAGGCTCGCGGTGCGCGACGGGTCGATGGGCAGGTCAGTACCGGCGACGGCGCAGGCCCCGAGAGGGCAGATGTGCAACCCGCCTGCCGCGGCCGCCAGTGCGTCGATCTCCCTGCCCACCGCCCGCGCCACTCCCAGGAGGTAGTAGCCGTACGTGATCGGCATGGCCGCCTGGAAGTGCGTGTACACCGGCATGACCACCGGCTGGTGGGCGCGGGCCCGCGCCAGCAGGATCGCCTCCAGACGGATGGCCTGCTCGGCGAAGTCCAGCAGCCAGGCGCGGCACCGGAGCGAGGTGATGGTGGCCTTGAGGTCGTTGCGCGAGCGGCCGGTCTGCAGGACGCCGCCGACGTCGGGGCCGAGCCGCTCGATCAGGTATCCCTCGTACATCAGGTAGGCGCCTCGGGGGGCCGGGCGCTCGCTCAGGTCGCCGGGGTTCAGGCTCTCCAGGCAGCGCAGCAGGGCCGCCGCCGCCTTCCTGCCGATGAGCCGCCGCTCGGCGAGCATCACCAGGTGGGCCCGGTCCACCTTCATGATCATCGGGAGCTCGTCGGGGGCGGCGGTGCCGTACACGACCTGTCTGGTCCTGAGTCCGAGCTCGCCGAGTATGCGCCCGGCGTCGTTGTTCACGGCCCCACGACCTCGCCGTAGGAACGCCGTCCCCAGGCGAACCCGGTCCAGGCGGCGTCCGCCGCGGCGGCCAGGTCGACGATCTTGGGTTCGGCGGGCAGGAGGAGCCGGTCGTGGCGGTGCTCGGCCAGCCAGGCGTCGTCGTAGACGGTGTCCTGGTAGCGATAGCCCTCGTCCGGCATCATCACGACCGTGAGCGCGTCCGGGTTCTGCTGCGCCCACCAGCGCGCGGTCAGGTACGCGGCGCCGCTGGTCGGGCCCATGAACAGGGCGTGGCTCTGGTGGAGTTCGCGCGTGGCCTGGTAGGCGGCGGCCGCCGAGCACCAGTGCACGTCGTCGAAGACGCGGTGGTCGAGGTTGGCGGGCAGCACGCTCATGCCGAGCCCGCGCAGCTCCCGGTGTCCCTCGGGCTGGCCGAACAGCACGCTGCCGTGGGTGTCCACGCCGATGGCGCGGCAGTGCGGGTCGCTGCGGCGCAGGTGGGTGACGGTGCCGCACATCGAGCCGCCCGAGCCCACCGGCCCGACCACGCAGTCCACCCGGCCCAGCCGCTCGCGCAGCAGCTCCGAGACGATCGCGTAGGAGCGCGGGTTGTCCGGGTTCGTGTATTGCTCGGGGCAGAAGGAGTGCTCCAGCCCCGCGCGTACCTCGGCCAGCCGGTTGAGCCGCGCCGTCTGGAACCCGCCGGGCCCGTCGCCCGCCTCCTTGGGCACCCGGTCCACGACCGCGCCCAGGTCGGTGAGCCGCCGATACAGCCGCTCGTCGATCGCCGGATCGCTGACCAGCACGAGGCGGCGGTCGAGGTGCACCGCCTGCATCGCCAGCGCCAGCCCGAACGTGCCGGAGGTGGTCTCCACGATCACCGTGTCCGGCGTCAGCAGTCCCTGCTCGGCCGCCCGGCGCAGGATGTAGCGCGCCGGGATGAGCTTCATCAGCGTGAAGCACGCAGCCCACAGGTTCGGTCCCAGTCGTACCAGGCGGGGGTTCTGGTATGCCGCAGTCGCTTCGGTCAAGGCCGGCCTCCATCCCGTGATGAGGCCACTACGCCAAATGCCGCTATTGCCGCCCTATCGCCTGGCCATTGCACGACAGGCGATCTTCGTGAAACCCTGCACCGATGTCGCGCGCCTACTGGCAGCTGTGGACCTCATCCGGCCTGTCCAACCTCGCCGACGGCATACTCAAGGTCGCGCTGCCCCTGGTCGCGGTCCAGTTCACCCGCTCCCCCACGCTCGTGGCGGGCCTCGCCGTCGCCGTCACCCTGCCCTGGCTCGTGTGCGCGCTGCCGGTCGGCGCGCTCGTCGACCGCCTCGACCGCCGCCGCGCCATGCTCGCCGCCAACCTGGCGCGCGCCGTGCTCCTCGCCGCCGTGACCGCCGCCGTCCTGCTCGGCTGGGGCTCCATCTGGCTCCTGTACGGCGCCGCCTTCCTCATCGGCACCGCCGAGACCGTCTACGACACCGCGGCCCAGTCGATCGTCCCCCAGATCGTCCCCCGCGAGCGCCTCACCCAGGCCAACGGCCGCCTCTACGCCGCCGAGCTGACCGCCAACCAGTTCGTCGGCCCGCCGCTCGCCGGCCTGCTGGCGGCGGCCGCGGCGGCGCTCGCCTTCGCCACCCCCGCCGCCCTGTGGCTGCTGGCCGTCGCCGCCCTGTTCCTCGTGCGCGGCTCCTACCGGGTCGAGCGCGCCGAGCCCGCCACCCTGCGCGCCGACATCGCGGCCGGGCTGCGCTACCTGTGGCGGCAGAAGGTGCTGCGCCGGCTGGCGGTGCTGACCGGCCTGTTCAACTTCGCGAGCAACGCCACCTCGGCCGTCCTCGTCCTCTACGCCACGGGCCCGATGAACCTGCCGGAAGCCGGATACGGCCTGCTCCTGGGCACCATCGCCGCGGGCAGCCTGGTGGGCTCGCTGGCGGGGGCCTGGCTGGAGGGGCGGCTGGGCCGTACCAGGACACTCGTCGTGGCCCTGCTGGCCGGCGCGGTGCTCATCGGCGTCCCCGCGGCCACCACCAGCCCTTACCTCGTCGGCGCGGGCTTCTTCGTCGGCGGGATCGGCATCGTGGTGGCCAACGTGGTCATGGTCTCGCTCCGCCAGCGCATCACCCCGGACGCGATGCTGGGCCGGGTCAACAGCAGCTACCGGCTGATCGCGTGGGGCACGATGCCGCTGGGGGCGCTCGTGGGCGGCCTGCTGGCCCAGCAGATCGGCCTGCGGCCGCTGTTCGCCGTCATGGCGCTCGTCGCGCTGACCGGCCTGGCCTGTGTACGCGCCCTGGACACCTAGCCCCCAGCTCGCGGAGCGCGGCCTCGACACCTAGCCCTCCAGCTTGCGGAGCGCGGCCTCGACGCCTAGCCCTCCAGCTTGCGGAGCGCGGCCTCGATCCAGGTGTAGGCGATCGTCTGGTCCGCCGGCCAGGGCGTCTTCTGGATGATCGCCACCAGCTCCCACAGCCTGGCCGCCCGCGGATCGTGCTCGTCGAACACGCGCAGCATCTCCTCCCGGGTCTGCCCCATGGCCGTCAGAATCCGCTCGACGACCACCGCAGACTCGGCCGAGCCGGGCTCGACGCCGGCCCGCGCCGCGGCCAGCCCCTCCCGCATGACCTTGGTGTTGGTCTCCTGCCAGGACTCAAGGTCGATGTCCGCCTCCCAGAAGTCCTTGCTCTGGCTACGCAGGCTCTCCCGGTAGTCCTCGTCTGCCAGCAGGTCGGCCAGCTCCATCCAGGCGTCGAGCTGGGCGGTGGTCGGCTCCTCCGGCAGTTCGGGCAGCATGCAGTCGCGCATGTTGGCCAGCCACTCGTGCCGGGCCTCGATGCCGCCGCCCACCTCGTCGACGAACTCGTCGAGCAGCAGCCCCATCTCCGCCCCGCCGACCCGGCTGAGCGCGTGCAGCCTGCGCAGATCGTCCTCGGCCGGATCGCCCTCCTTGCCGAGCGTCGCCTTGAGCACCGCCCTGGTCCGCTGGAGCGATCTGAGCTGGGTCTCGACCGCCTTGAGGTGCAGGTCGAGCACGCTTCTCAACCGGCGCTCGCCGAGCGAGCGGATCGTGGCCAGATCGACCCCGATCTCCCTCAGCGTCCGGATCAGCTCCAGCCGGGCGCGGTCCTCGTCCCCATAGATCCGGTAGCCGGAGGCGGTCCGCTCCCGCTCGGGCAGCACGCCCGAGTCGGAGTAAAAGCGGATCGTCTTCACCGGCATGCCGGTCAGCTTCGACAGGCGGCCGATCGTGTACGTCATAATTCCCTTGAGTCTCCAGTTGCTGGAGACTTTAGCGTACCCGACATGGCGAAGAACAAGGTGACCAGAGTCGTCACCATGCACCTGGAGGCGGGCGGCGCTAACCCGGCGAGCGTCGGCAAGGACCTCGGCCCGCTCGGCATCAACCTCATGGAGTTCTGCCGGCAGTACAACGCGCAGACGCAGGATCGGCGCGGCTTCGTGATCCCCGCGGTCATCACCGTCTACGAGGACCGGTCGTTCGAGTTCGCCACCAAGCAGCCGACCACCGCCTCGCTGATCCGCCGCGTCACCGGCCTGGACGGCGGCAGCCCGCGCCCCGGTCACGTGAACGGCGGCTCGATCACCCGCGCCCAGCTCCGCGAGGTCGCCCAGGCCAAACTCCCCGACCTCAACACCTCCGACCTGGACCAAGCTGAGAAGATCATCGCGGGTACGGTCCGCTCCATGGGCCTCACGGTCCGCGACTAGGCCCTTCCTACGTTCCCATCGCGACGGCTAAGCCCTTCGTACAGTCCTGAGCAGGAAGACCACCACGACGGCCAGCACGAGCAGGACGGGGACGGCGAGAGCCGAGGTCAGCCGCAGCCCGTCGGCGAACGCCTCCCGGGCGAAGGCGGCGAGTTCGTCACCGGCCGGCCCGGGAAGCGACCGGGCCACGGCCAGGGCGGCCGGCAGTGTCTCCGCGGCGGCGGGCAGGTGGTCGGGGGCGACCGCCGTCATGCGGCCGTGGTAGACGGCGTTGACCAGGCTGCCGAGCAGGGCGATCCCCAGGGCGCCGCCCAGTTCCTGGATGGTCTCCCCGGCGGCGGCCGCCGCTCCTGCCTGCGGGGGCGGAGCGGCGCCCACGATCATGTCGATGCCCAGCCCCGACACCGGCATGAGCCCCGCGAACAGCAGAACAGACCCGGTCACGACGACCGGCAGCCCGGCCGCCGCGTCCGCCTGGGTGAGCACGGCGAACCCGGCGGCGGCGACCACCAGCCCGGTCCCGAAGATGTAGGCACGGTGGATCTTCGCCGCGAGCGCCGACGCGACGAAGATCGCCACGGTCCCCGCGATGACCAGCGGCAGCCCCCACAGCCCGGCCCTCAGCGGGGACAGGCCCAGCACCATCTGCATGTACTGCGCCATGAGGAACTGCGTGCCCAGCATGAAGATCACGGTGATGGTCAACGCGCTCAGCGAAACGGTGAAGGCCCGGTTGGCGAACAACGACAGATCCAGCAGCGGATCGGCCAGCCGCCGCTGCCGCAGTACGAACAAAAACCCGACGACCAGCCCCAGCACGACGGCGACCACGGGCACCGGCGCGAAGCCGTCCTTGGCCATCTCCTTGATGCCGTAGACCACCGCCAGCGCGGCCGTCAGCGACATCGCCGCGCTGGGCAGGTCCAGCCGGGCGGGCCGGGAATCGCGGTACTCGGGCAGCAGGATCGGGCCGAGCACCACCAGCAGCACCATGACGGGCACCGCCGCCAGGAACACCGATCCCCACCAGAAGTACTCCAGCATCACGCCGCCCACCAGCGGGCCCACGGCCCCGCCCGCCATGAAGCTGGCCATCCAGACGGTGATCGCCGTCGTACGCTGCCGTGGGTCGTGGAACATGACGCTGATCAGCGACAGGGTGGACGGGCCCAGCGCCGCCCCGGCGAGGCCGAGCAGCGCGCGGGCGGCGATCAGGGTCTCGGCGGTGGGCGCGTAGGCGGCCAGCACGGAGGCGGCCCCGAACGTGGCCGCCCCGACGAGCAGGACCCGCCGCCGCCCGACCCGGTCACCGAGCGCGCCCATGGGGATCAGCGCTCCGGCGATGAGGAAGCCGTAGATGTCGGTGATCCAGAGCAGTTGGGAGGCGCTGGGGTCGAGATCGGCGCTCAGGCGCGGCATGGCCAGGTGCAAAACGCTCATGTCGATCATCACGAGCATGGCCGGGAGCGCGAGGACGGCCAGACCCGCCCACTGCTTCCATCCAGCCCGTGCGGTCTCCTTGGATGTGTCAGGCATGGCCCAGACCCTAGGAACGGGGCTTACTCAAGGTAAGGACGTACCTGCGGGTAAGGCACCTGCTCCGAAGGTAGGAGACCTGGAAGCGCCC
Source organism: Nonomuraea endophytica (assembly GCF_014203235.1). GTDB lineage: Bacteria > Actinomycetota > Actinomycetes > Streptosporangiales > Streptosporangiaceae > Nonomuraea > Nonomuraea endophytica. The sequence continues at coordinate 6,718 of NZ_JACHIN010000027.1, forward strand.
GGCATGCCCGGCCTGGCGAGTGACGCATTCAACAACGTTTTCGCCTCGGCCGCACCACCGAAGCCGCCGCCGCGTACGACGAGGCCATCGCCCTGGCCACCAACGACACCGAAAGAGCCTTCCTGCGCACCCGACGAGCACGCCTGACCTGAAAGGCACCAAAGACCATGAAGCTCACCACCACCACGATGCTCACCCTCGACGGCGTGATGCAGGGACTCGGCGCACCGGACGAGGACCGCAGAGGCGGATTCGAACGCGGCGGATGGCAGGCGCCGACCTGGGACGACGAGGCCGGAACGTTTCTGAACCAGGTCTACGAACGCGCCGACGCGTACCTGTTCGGCCGGTGGACCTACGAGGTCTTCGCCCGACACTGGGGCCCGATGACAGCCGGCCCCATCGCGATCGCCCTGAACAGCAAACCCAAATACGTGGCCTCGACCACCCTCACCGAAGCGAAATGGCCGACCACCACCATCCTGCCCACCGACCTAATAGCGAACCTGAAGGCCAGGCCAGGAGGCGAGCTGCAGGTGCACGGCAGCGGCACCCTGCTCCGCTGGCTCCTCGCCAACGAGCTCATAGACGAGATGAACCTGCTGATCAGCCCCGTGATCCTCGGCCAGGGCACCCGCCTGTTCCCCGACACCGGCCCGGACCTGGCCCTGGACCTGGTGGAATCACGCTCCACCCCAAAGGGAATCACCATCCAGACCTACCGCCCCAACGGCCGCCCGCAGTATGCAAGAGCCGACGCCTGAAACCCCGCTCTACTGCCCTTGCCTGCTCAACACCGCACGCCCCTCCCCATCGCCATAAGTGTAGTAAAGAGTTCCATTCGCCTGATATTTCAGCGTTACCAGATCGTCGTCGCACTGCTCGGTGGCCACGGTAAGACTTTCCTGGACCGAGAGTTTCCGCGATGAGACCTCAAAGAGCCGGACGACACCCGCACACTTGAGCGACTCGTAGCGGACTTTCCCCACGATCTGGCCAAGCCCACCCCGCCGAAGGAGAATCTCCACCGGAAATGGCGTATCCATGTCCTCGTCGTCGACCAGTCCGATCCACGTCCCGATGAAACGGTCCGGGACCGCCGCCGCACGAGGCTTGGCAACGCCCGCCCCCGGACTGGCAACCTCCATGGGTGTGGGGGACGGTTTACGCGCGTCCGCCCGCCCTATCTCATCACCCACCAGGCTCAACAGCGCGAAGACCGCCGAGAAGGCCCCGGCGGCAACTCCAGCGATCTTCAGCCAGGGCGGATCCCACGGCCGTTGCAGCCGTCTGCGTCTGCTCACGTAGCACCTCAAACACCGCTTCGTTAACGTGTCCGCACCCGAGCCAACCTAATACGAACCCACGTGACGCCTGATGCGTATGAGCAATCTCGCCCAGGACGTCAAGCGCCTGATGGGTGCCTACGTACACCAGATTCATCCCACGACTCAAGAAGCCCTCACCATTCCGGCACAGACCCAATTACCACTTACTCAAACCCGAAATCCCCGTGACTCATATGGACCTTGGTCACTACGGCGGCGCGTGCTGGATCCGGCTGAATGAACACGACAGTCGTCATACCCGACGAGAAGGCGTCAGCTGGACCGAGCGAAAGGCGCCCGCATGGCGGCAAGCTGTTCACGAGCAGCCCGCATTCCCTGAGCCCCGGCCCATCGGGCAGACGCGTCCAGAATCTCCCCGACTCGACTGTTCACCCTCGCGGAAGAGACAAACGGAATGGCCCGCGCCAGCTCATTCATCCGATCACCGGCGAACTCCACGTCGCCGGCCCGAAGCGTCGTGATGATCTGCCTGCCGAGATACTGAGCCCGAAACAACGGCGACCACTGACCGATCCGGTCCGCAGCATCCCCAAGGAGACGGTTGGCCTCATCGAACCGATCCAGCTGCCCCATCCCGATCGCCACGTCTCCGGCCATCGCCGCGGCCGCGAACGACCCCAGCCCGCTCACACCCAAGGCCCGATCCAGAGCCGTTCTAGCCTCGTCCGCACGCCCGGGGACAGCGGCCAAACAGCGCCCCAGCCGCATGTTCAGCGACGCCACCCGGCTCCCCGGCAACTCCCGCAGCCCCAGCCCTTTCCGCGCGAAGGCAGCCGCCCTCGCATGGTCCCCCCGCTCAAGACAGACGCGGCTCAAGGCATCGAAGGCCCGGGCCTGCCCGTCCACATCCGCCCCGAGAACCGCCATGTCAAGCGCGACTCGACCAGTGTGCTCAGCGTGCCCGGTCCTCCCCGCGTCATAAAGCACAAGCGTCGCCTGATACATCAGGTTGGAGATCGCCTGCTGAAGCCGGGCGCCCCGCACCCGCTCGACGAGTTCCCTGACCCGGTGGACATGCCCAAGGGCATTGGCCACCAGCGGCACACCACCCAGCTCATAACGCCCACGGGCCATGCTGTCGGCAAGGGTGTTCACATACGCCGCGTCCTCATAGGGATTCGCACTCGCCCTGCCACTCGGCACGAATATCACCGACGCCGCAGCGGTCAGAAATTCCCGACGCTCCACCGGCTCCTCCACTTCCGGCGACATCCGAACCTGCCAGCCGACCCGGGAAAGCAGCTCTATCGCCTTCCCCATGGTCGTGTCCTTCATTCCCCTGGACACATGAGAAACCCAGGTCTGAGATACCCCGAGCGCTTCGGCCAGCTGCGCTTGGGTCCATTGGCGCTGTTCCATGATCGCCTTCAGGGCGGCGGGGAGCGTGCGCACGTCCACGTTTTGAGCGTATAGCCGAGAGCAATGCGAATCCATCGCCCCATTGCTCTGAGCAATCGCCTTGCTGGCCCACCGAAAACGACTCTCCACCATGGGCCCGTAACAACCCTGCCCGCCAGCCGTCGAGGAGAGACCATGTCCGCAGACATGTGGAACATCGTGGGCAACACCATGGCGCGTCGCACCTACCAAGGCCGGGTCGTCGTCTTGACCTTGGGCAGAAGCCATCGCACCATCGAGCAGACGATCATGGAGTGGGAACAGCGGGAGCGCCAACGGCTGATTAGTGACCTGTCCGCCCTCGGCGACCTCGTGGACACCGCACTGAACCGGCTCCTATCGAGCGGCCCACGACCGGGTCAGGCCGGTGGGCGCGATCGCTTCAGACGGACGGGCCCACGCCGCTGACCTTCAGTGCCTTCTGTGGGCGAAAGCGCTTTGGGAAGGCAGCCCGAGCGGAGCGAGGTCCGGCGCGGGGTCGAGCCCCCGGCTCGACTGGAAGAGCGTGTGGAGCGAAGCGGAACTCCATGCCCTTAGCGGAGCGCGACTACAGGAGATCGGGTGGAATAGCCGGTTAGTGTGTGGAAGGCGTCGCTCAGGGTGTCCAGGAGGCGTTCTATGTGGGGCAATGCGACTGGGTCTGTGCTTTCCAGGGCCAGCCACCGTTCCTCGTCGCTTTCGCCGTACAACATGCTGGTCGCCGCGCGGAAGCGGAGCGCACTTGGGTCGTCGCCGAAGTGGTGGCCGCCCAATACCGCCACGCCTACCCGGTCCAACAGATGGCGTTCCAGGGTGGCTGAGTCTCGGATGCCCATCTTGGCCAGTCTGCCGCGGATGGGGGCGAAGTCCGGGTAGACGTAGAAGCCTCCTGTGGGTGGGCGGCTGGACGCGCCCGCGCCTGTCATCACCTCGTGTACCGCCCCTGCCACCGCTCCGTGCAGGCGGGTGCTGGCTGCCAAATGTCGTCTCAGCTCCGGTGGTTCCGACAGGGCGTATCGGGCCACCTCCTGCATCGGGCCGGCCAATGACGACCAGATCTCGCTGGCCAGCCCGATGACCCGGCTCTGCAGCGCCAGCCCGTCCACCGTGTCCGGGAAGCGGGCGAAGCCTATTCGCCATCCGCCCAGCGCCAGGCTCTTGCTCAGCCCGGAGGTCACTACGGTCCGGTCGGGGATGAACTCTGCCGGGCTGGTGATCGCGTCGCCGGGCGGGTGGACGATGTCGCGGTAGATCTCGTCGGAGATGACCAGCAGGTCCCAGTCGTCGGCGATCTCCGCCAGCCTGCGCACCACGGCGGCGGGCGCGTGTGTGCCGGTCGGGTTGTCGGGCAGGGTGAGCACGATGGAGCGGGGTCGCAGACCGGCTCGTCGTGCCGCCCGCAACGCGGGGACGAGCCGGTCCGGGTCGGGTACCCCACCGCACTGGGGCGGCACGGGCACGCCGACGACCTCGCGTGCGAACAGCCGTGCTTGTGGCTCGTAGGTGACCCAGCAGGGCCGGGGCAGGACGACGGCGCCGGGCAGGGCGGCCATCAGGGCGAGCAGGACGGGTTTGCTGCCGGGGGCCATGACGACCTGGTCGGCGTGGGTGCGCAGGCCGCGGCGGGTGAAGTAGCCGGCGGCGGCCTCGCGGCAGTCGATTTCGCCGCCGATCTGGCCGTAGCGGTTCCTGGCAGCGCCGGCGTGCAGCCGGTCGGCGAGGAAGTCGGGCACGGGCAGCTGCGATTCTCCGAACCCCAGGTGAATCAGCGGCTGCCCGGCCCGACGTCTGTGGTTGACGAGTTCGTCGAGGGCCAGGTTGGGCGAGGGCGGGAAGGCATGGGCGCTCATATCGTCCCTAGGTCCGGCGACGTGCTCGGTGTGCCGCCGCGTGGGCGCGGTTTCCGCAGGTACGGCTGTCGCAGTACACCCGGCAGCGGTTGCGCGAGGCGTCCACGAAGACCCGGGAGCAGCCTTCGGCGGCGCAGGTTCGCAGCCGGGTCTGCTCGCCGTGGACGAACAGGTACGCGAGGGCGAGCCCGCAGTCGGCGGTGAGCTGTTCGGCCACCGGTCCCTCCCCCGCGTGGTGGTGCAGGCGCAGCCGCTGGCCGTCGTGCTCGGACAGCCGCAGGGTGAGCCTGGTCCGCCCGAGCAGCTTGTTGAGGCGCTCGACGCCCTGGTCGGGCGCGATGAAGACGTGGTGGAACTCCTCCCGCGAGCCGCGCACGGCTTCGAGGTCGGCCCCGGTCAGCTCGTCGGGGTTGCCGACCTGGCGGCGCTCGACGAGCGCGACCAGGTCGGCGACGGTGACGAGTTGGGTGTTGACCAGGTCGACCGCCGTGGCCAGCGAGCGGATCAGGTCTTGGCTAAACAGCATGCGTGCTCCCGGCCGGCGAGGAAGGTTAGGAGATGTAGGTGAAGTACGACCGGAGGGCCGGCATGAGCACCTTGAGCGGCACCCGGCCGTAGACGCCGAGGGCGAGCAGCAGGTTGTAGCGCAGGTTCTGGCGGGGCATGCCGTGGCGTACGGCGGCGATGCCGCGCAGGGCGCTGACCTTGTCGTGCCAGTCGATGTTGAACGACACCGACGAGCTGAGCGACGAGACCTGGTGCAGGGTGCCGGGCGGCATGTAGAACAGGTCGCCGGCCTGGACGTGCGCCTCCATGACGCGCACGCCGCGGAAGTCGGGGTGGCGGTCGTAGTCGGGGTCTTCGGGGTTCACTTCGGCCCAGCGCCAGTTGTAGGTGTAGCAGCGGTCGCGGTCCTCGTTGGCGACCATGACGAAGCGCTTGCTGCCGTCGAGCTGGAAGAACAGGTTGTGGGTGAGCAGGGTGTCGAAGTGCAGCGTGGTGACGGCCTGCGAGGGGCCGACGAAGAACTGCGGGAAGACGGCCCAGTTGTCGCGGAAGAACGCGGGGAAAAGGTGGCCGGGGAAGGGTTCGAGGTCCTGCCGCAGTTCGGGGATGAACGTGAGCAGCGGCACGTCGTGCAGGTACGCGGGCCGTTCGACGTCGTCGGATCCGCGCTGCTCCCAGGCGGTGACGGTCTTGGAGTAGTCGTCGAGCCGGACGGTGGTCGTCTTGCCCTCGGCCACGCGCCCGGTCTTGAGCCGCACGGGCAGGTCGGGCGCGATCGAGGCGAGGTAGGGCAGCGACCAGCGCTGGGCGGCGGGAAGCTCGGCGAGGGCGCCGGGCATGAGGACGGGCTTCTTGTTCACGTACTCGGCGTAGAACTCCTCGGCGGAGAGCTGCGGCCGGACGTCAACCGGCGAGTACGGGCTTGTGATCGGCATGGCTCCTCCTGGTGGAGTCGGTGAGGATCGAACGGATCACGTCGAGCACGTAGCCGATGTCCTCGGGCTCGACTCCGTAGTGGGTCACGGCCCGGATCTGCCCGTGGCCGAGCTCGGCCAGCGCCACGCCCTGGGCCTGCGCCGCGGCGATGAACGTGGGGTTGTCCATGCTGAGGACGCGGAAGAAGACCATGTTGATGCCGGGTTCGGCGCGGTCGACCGCGATGCCGGGGATTTTCTCCAGGCCGTCGGCGAGCTGCCGGGCGCTCTGGTGGTCCTCGGCCAGCCGGCCCCTGTTCTCCAGGGCGACGATCGCGGCCCCGGCCAGTACGCCGGCCTGCCGCATCCCGCCGCCGAGCATCTTGCGCAGCCGGCGTACGTCGCGGATGAACGGCCCGGTCCCGACGGCCATCGAGCCGACCGGCGCGCCGAGCCCCTTGGACAGGCAGAACATGACGGAGTCGGCATAACCCGCCAGTTCGGCGACGGGCACGTCGGCGGCCAGCGCGGCGTTGAAGATGCGCGAGCCGTCCATGTGCACGGTCAGGCCGTTCTCCCGGGCGAAGTCCGTGACCTCGCGCAGGTACGCCGCCGGCAGCACCTTGCCGCCCCGGTGGTTCTGCGGGTTCTCCAGGCAGAGCAGCGCGGGCAGGGCGAACTGCGGGTCGTCGGAGTCGGGCGGGAAGGCGGCGGCGATGGCGTCGAGGTCCATCGTGCCGTCGATGTTGTTGGGGATCGGGTGGTAGATCACTCCCCCGCATACCGAGGCCCCGCCGGCCTCGTACACGTAGATGTCGGATTCTTCGCCGACGATGACCTTCGAGCCGCGCGGGCAGTGGGTCATGATACTGGCCAGGTTGGTCATGGTGCCGCTGGGCATGAAGCAGGCGGCCTCCTTGCCGAGCAGCCTGGCCGCCAGCGCCTCCAGCGCGTTGACCGTGGGGTCCTCGCCGTAGACGTCGTCGCCGAGTTCGGCGGCCACCATCGCCTCCAGCATCCGCGGCGAGGGCAGGGTGAAGGTGTCGCTGCGCAGCTCGACTCGCCGCTTGGTGGAACTCACGTCGGCCTCCTAGCCGGGCGGGCGGTGCGGAAGAGGTGGGAGCCGCCGGCCAGCGCGGTGCATTCGCCGATCGCCTTGCCCAGCTTGGCGGTGTAGTCGGGGTCGGCCTCGTCGAGCAGGATGCCGAGCATGGTGCCGCTGTGCGCGGTGACGACGCCGAGGCCGCCGACGACGCCGCAGATGCCGAGGACGTCGCGGAGCATGCGCTTGGGGTGCAGCCGCTGGTGCATGGCGGCGCTCCTGCTGGCCACGTGGCCGATCTCGGCGGTGTCGCCGGCCGGGACCGCGACGCGCAGCGAGTCCAGGAGCCGCTGGTACTCCTGCCGGGCGGAGTCGGAGAAGCGCCGGTGTCCGCGGTTGAAGGCGACGGTGTCCACGCTGCCGCCCTCGTCGACGCCGACGATGGTCATGTCGGGCAGGTAGCCGAGCCGTTCGAGCAGCCGTACGTCGCGGTGGCGGAAGGCGACGGTGCCCGGGTACATCACGCCGTCGGACGGCTCGATCCTCCGCATCAGCTCTTCGATCTCACCCGGTGTGGGTAGTTCGCCGAGCGCCCGGCCGACGGCCCACGCGGTGGCCACGAGGTCGGCTGAGGAACTGGCGAGCCCTTTGCCGATGGGCAGTTCGGTGTCGACGTGGAGCTCGCCGCCGCCGCTGAAGCCGCGGATGGTGAGCATCGAGCGGGCCAGTGACCTGGCCTTCTTCCGGTCTCCGGGGACCACCCGGATGTCGGTGGTCCGCCGGTCGTAGCGGAAGCGGGCGGTGCTGCCCGCCTCGATCGGCAGCGTGACCAGAAAATCGACCTGTGGGTCTGCCAGTGCGCCTTGGAGCAGTTCGCCGAAGGTGCCGCACGCCTGTCCGGTTCCGAGAGTCTCGGAGGTCGCCGGCGCCTCTACGTGGATCGACACCTTTATTCCCAGGGGTTGTTGGCGGAGCGCCGCGATACCAGAAGCCGGAGAGTCCGAGTCAATTTGGCGGTGAACATGGCCTGCGTCTCCTTCGCCTCACCCGTTTTGGGCTGGTTCCTGTGGATCAACTGGCCTCAGGCTCAAGCGGGCGGGCATCGTCCCACTACCGTTTCGCTATCGCCCCGAACGCGCGGCGATAGTCGCAGGTCAACGTGGGTTTGGGGGGTAGGTTGCGAGATCCGGCTATCCGGTTCCGCGGGCCGTACTCCTGCTGTGGAGCAAGTCGAAGAGGGCGGCGGCGAGTGCCACGGCGACGAAGGTCATGACCACCACGAGCCCGTGCCGGAACGCCGACGGCCACCCGGCGTGGAGCGCGCCGAAGAAGATCGACCCGGTGGCGGCGATGCCGAAGGCGGAGCCCAGCCGCTGGCCGGTCTGGAGTACGCCGGCGGCGCTGCCGCCGTGGACCGGCGGCACCTCCGACAGGCTGATCGCCTGGTTGGGCGCGATCACGAGCCCGCTGCCGAGTCCGGCGAGCAGCAGGGTCGGCGCGTTGGCCCAGCCGAGTTCGGGCCCGGTCCAGATCCCGGTGACCACGAAGGTGGCGGCGAGTCCGGCGATGACGACGGCCAGGCCGACGGCGACGAGCAGCCGACCGGCCCGCCCGACCAGGCGTCCTCCGGCGATGGCGGCCAGGGAGGAGCCGATGGCGAACGGGGTGATGGCCAGTCCGGCCTGGAGCGGAGTGTAGTGCAGGCCGTTCTGCAGGTAGAGGGTGTAGATGAAGAAGATGCCGGTGAATCCGGCGAAGTAGAACAGGGCGATGACGGCGCCGAGGCTGTAGGAGTGTTTGGCGAACAGGCCGAGCTGGATCAGCGGCTCACGCTTGTAGCGGCGTTCCCAGCCGACGAAGAGCGCCAGTACGGCCAGCGCGGCGGGCACGAGCAGCCATTTGGCCTGTCCCTCCCACTGGTGCTGCTGCACGAACGGCAGGAGCAGGCCGAACACGCCGATCCCGAGCAGCAGCACGCCGACGGGGTCCATGCTCTCCTGCCGCCCCTTCACGCCGGGCGGCAGCAGCTTCCAGGCCAGCGGCAGCAGGATGACGCCGATCGGCAGGTTGACGAGGAACACCCACCGCCAGCCTTCCTCGTGCCCGAACGCGGTGACGAGCGCACCGCCGATCGTGGGCCCGGCGGCGGTGGCGATGCCCATGGTGGCGCCGAACGCGCCGAAGGCCCGGCCCCGCTCCTGGCCCTGGAACATCTGCTGGATCAGCCCGGACACCTGAGGGTTGAGCATGCCGGCGGCGACGCCCTGGACCAGCCGGGCGGCGATCAGCAGCGGCATCGTGGGCGCGAATCCGCAGGCGGTGCTGGCCAGCGTGAACAGGGCGACGCCGACCATGAAGACGGCCCGCCGGCTGCGCGCGTCGCCGAGCCGTCCGGCGGGCACGAGCAGCAGGCCGAACGTGAGCGCGTACCCGGACAACGTCCACTGCAGGCCGTCCTCGCCGGCGTGCAGGCTCTCCTGGATGGACGGCAGCGCCACGTTGACGATGCTCACGTCGAGGCCGGACATGAACGCGGCAGTCAGGCAGACACCCAGGGCGGGCAGTCGTCTCACGCTGGGCCTGTGTCCGCCACAGACCATCGGAAACCTGACATTCTCTCCGTTGGCTGAGCCGTGAGGTTGGCCTTACCGCCGGGCGGCAAGGTTCGACAGGTGAGCTCACGACAGCATGGACTGCAGGCGGTTCTCGGGCCGCTGAGCAGGGCGGCCGTCTTCACCGTGGCGACGGTGAAGCACGACGCCGCGGCCCGCGAGGCGGTCAGGTCGCTCTGCGGCGACCTGGCGGCGCTGCGGCGCACGGTCGGCTTCCGCAGCCTGGACGGGAACCTGTCCTGCGTGCTCGGCATCGGCGCCGAGGCGTGGGACCGGTGGTTCGACCTGCCGCGCCCGGCCATGTTGCGCCCGATGCCCGAGGTCCGCGGCGTCCACCACGCGCCGTCCACACCCGGCGACCTGCTGCTGCACCTGCGGGCCGACCGCATGGACCTCTGCTTCGAGCTGGCCGCGCTGGTCATGGACCGGCTCGCGGGCGCGCTGTCGAGCGTGGACGAGGTGCACGGCTTCCGCTACTTCGACGCCCGCGACCTGCTCGGCTTCGTGGACGGCACGGAGAACCCCGAGGACGAACTGGCCGCCGACTCGGTGCTGATCGGCGACGAGGACCCGCTGTTCGCCGGCGGCACGTACGTCACCGTGCAGAAGTACGTGCACGACCTGGCCGCCTGGAACGCGCAGCCCGTCGAGTACCAGGAGCGCGTCATCGGCCGTACCAAGCTGGCCAACGTCGAGCTGGACGACCAGACCAAGCCGACCTGGGCGCACAACGCGCTGACCGTCATCGAGGAGGACGGCAGGGAGCTGAAGATCGTGCGGGACAACATGCCGTTCGGCAACGCCGCGGCCGGCGAGTTCGGCACCTACTTCATCGGCTACTCCAGAACACCGGACGTCCTCGACCAGATGATCACGAACATGTTCGCCGGCGACCCGCCCGGCAACTACGACCGGATCCTGGATTTCTCCACCGCCTTGACCGGCTCGACCTACTTCGTCCCGACGCCCGACCTGCTCGAACGGCTGGCCGAACCACCGGCGCCGGGCGCCCTGGAGATCGGCAGCCTCAAAGGAGTCCCGCAGTCATGAACAACCTGCACCGCGAGCTCGCCCCGATCTCCGACGCCGCCTGGGCGCAGATCGAGGAGGAGGTGGCCCGCACGTTCAAGCGCAACCTCGCCGGCCGCCGCGTGGTCGACACCCACGGACCGACCGGCGCCGGAAGCTCGGCCGTCGGCACCGGCCACGTCACCGGGATCCAGCCGCCGGGCGACAGCGTCGAGGCCCGTCAGCGGGGGGTGGCGGCGCTGGTGGAGTTGCGCCGGCCGTTCGAGCTGAGCCGGGAGGCGATCGACGACGTCGAGCGCGGCTCCGGCGACTCCGACTGGCAGCCCGCCAAGGACGCCGCGACCGCCCTCGCCATCGCCGAGGACCGCGCGATCTTCCAGGGGTACGGCGCCGCCGGCATCACCGGCATCGTCCCGGCCAGCTCGCACCGCCCGATCCCGCTGCCCACCGAGTTCACCGGCTACCCGGAGGCGATCGCCCAGGCGCTCAGCGCCCTGCGGGTGGCCGGCGTGGACGGGCCGTACACGGTGCTGCTGGGTCCGGAGGCGTACACGGGCGTCACCGAGACCAGCGACCACGGCTACCCGGTGCGCTCGCACATCGAGCGGATGGTGGACGGCGACATCATCTGGGCGCCCGCGCTGGCCGGCGCGCTGGTGCTGACCACCCGCGGCGGCGACTACGACCTGCACCTGGGCGAGGACCTGTCGATCGGCTACCTGTCGCACACCGCCGACACGGTGCGGCTCTACCTGCAGGAGTCGTTCACGTTCCTGCCGTTCACGAGCGAGGCGGCGGTCCCGCTCGCCCGGCAGGCGTAGTCATCTCCCGTAGGCGGCCAGGAAGACGCGCACGCCCTCGTCGGCGTAGTGGTTCAGCTCCTTCTCGTCGTAGAGCGCCGCCTCGACCGGCAGGGACATCGCCCTGTTCAGCGGGATCGACAGCACCAGCCAGTTGAAGTGCTGGGCGGCCAGCAGCGGGTCCGGCACGTCGAGCAGCCCGCGCCGCCCGAGCGCCTCGAACCACCCGGCGAACAGCGCGCTCGACCGCACCGGCCCGTTCTCGTACCAGGCCCGCGCCAGGTCGGGGAAGCGGTCCGCCTCGCCGATGAGGACGCGGCGCATGCGCAGTAGGTGCGGCTGCATGACCACGGCCAGGTGCATGCGGGCGTACTCCCGCAGGTCGCGCTCCAGGTCGTCGGTGCCGGGCATGGCGGCTTCGAGCGGGTGCACCTCGACCTCGATCTGTGAGATGTCGAGGGTGATCAGCTCGGTGAACAGCCGCTGCTTGTCGGCGAAGTGCTTGTAGACGGTCTGCTTGGAGACCTCGGCCATCGCGGCGATCTCGTCCATGCTGGTGCCCGCGTAGCCGTTGCGCAGGAAGAGGGTGCGCGCGGCGTCGACGATCGCGCGGTGCTTCCTGGCGGTGCGTCCGTCCTGCTGGGGGTTCTCCATGAAGAAATGGTACTGGACTGTCCAGTACTCAAGCGAGTACTGTACCGTCCAGTACTGAGACTGGGGAGATGAACATGACCACCTTGAAGACCCCCGACGGCACGCTGCACTACGAGGTGCGCGGCCAGGGCCCGCTCGTCGTCCTGTTCGGCGCGCCGATGGACGCCGGGGCGTTCGCGCCGCCGGCCGACCTGCTGGCCGCCGACCACACCGTGCTGACCACCGACCCGCGCGGCATCCACCGCAGCGTGCTCGACGACCCCGGGCGCGACTCCACGCCCGCCCTGCGCGCCGCCGACCTCGCCGTGCTGCTCGCCGAGGTCGACGCGGGTCCCGCTGTGGTGTTCGGCAGCAGCGGCGGCGCCGTGAGCGTGCTCGCCCTCGCCCAGGCCCACCCCGAGCGGGTACGCGCGGTGATCGCGCACGAGCCGCCCCACTACACCCAGCTACCGGATCGGGAGAAGCTCGACGCCCGGATGGAGGACATGGTCGCCGCCTACGCCGCCGGCGACACCGCGACCGCCTGGGCGATCTTCTTCGAGAACGCCGACATCCACCTGCCGGAGGGCGCCCTGGAGCACATGTTCCCCGCCGAACCCGACCCCCAGTACGTCGCCGACGAGCGCTACTCCTTCCTGCACATGATGCGCGGCACCGTCCGCTGGGAGCCCGACGTCGCCGCGCTGCGCGACGGACCGGTGCGCGTGCTGGTCGGGCTGGGCGAGGACTCCACCGGCCAGCTCTGCGACCGCTCGTCCAGGGCGCTGGCCGCCTCGATCGGCACCGAGCCCACGATGTTCCCCGGCGGGCACGTCGCCTGGACGGAGGACGCGGAGGGCTTCGCCGTACGGCTGCGCGAGGTCCTGCGGGAGCTCTGACTTCCGCGCGGTTACGACGGGCGGAAAAGATTCGGTAAGAGTGATCCGGCACAGTTACCTCATCAACCAAGGAACAACCCCGAAAGAGGACGCCGGACATGCGTAAGCTCATCGAATCCACCTTCATGACCATCGACGGAGTCATCAGCTCGCCCGAGAAGTGGAGCTCCCCCTACTGGGACGAGAGCTACGAGGGATACGCCCGCGACCTGCTGTTCGGCGCCGACACCCTGCTGCTCGGCCGGGAGACCTACGAGGGCTTCGCCGAGGTCTGGCCGATGATGGAGTCCAGCCAGGGCGAGTACGCCGTGCGGATGAACGCCCTGCCCAAGTACGTGGCCTCCAGGACCCTGAAGGAGACCAAGTGGAACGCCACCCTCATCGAGGGCGACGTGGCCGAGACGGTCGCCAAGCTGAAGCAGGAGCCCGGCCAGAGCATCCTGAAGTACGGCACCGGCGAGCTCGACCGCACGCTGCTGGAGCACAAGCTGGTGGACGAGTACCACCTCTGGCTCATGCCGGTCATCGGCGGTGAGGGCACGCGGGTGTTCGACGGCCTGGACATCACCCACCTGGACTTCGTGAAGTCGACGCCGCTCAGCTCGGGCGTCCAGGTGCTCGTCTACAAGCCCAAGGCGTAGCAAGCCGCTTGGGCGAATACGGCAGCGTTGCTGGCTTTGCCCCGAACCGGTCGCGGCAACGACCTCCCCATGAAGGTCATGCCGCGCTCCGTTCGGGGCCGGGTGACGCTGGCCGCCACGCTCGCGGCCGCGATCGCGCTGGGCGTCGCCGCGGCCGTCATCGCCACGACCATCCCCCGGGCGCTCGAAGCCCAGCTCGCCTCCCGGGTGAACCAGGCCGTGCAGGCACAGGCCGCCGACGCCCGCCGCGGCGACCTGCCCGCCGAGCTGTCCACCCCGCCCGGCATCGACCTCCTGCAGGTCATCGCCGCCGACGGGACCGTGCTCGGCACCTCGACGCAGGCCGGCGACCAGAACCGGTTCAGCGCCCTGCCCACCCCTGCGGCGGAAAGCATCACCACCACCTACGGCCGGCCGGACCTGCCCGGGGCGAGCGAGGAGTACTACATCGCCGCCCTGCGCACCACCACCCCCAACGGCCAGATCACCGTGTACGGCGCCGAGGACGTCTCCGCCACCCGGCAGGCGGTCCGCCTGCTCTACTTCACGCTCGCGGTCGCGCTGCCCGCGCTGTTGTTCATGGTGGGCCTGGCCGCCTGGACCGCGGTCGGCCAGGCGCTGCGCCCGGTGAAGCGGATCCGCACCCAGCTCGCCACCATCACCGCCGGTGACCTGGGGCAGCGGGTGACGGTGCCGGGGACGGGCGACGAGATCGCCGCCCTGGCCACCGCCACCAACGACACCCTCGGCCGCCTCGAACGCTCCACCGAGACCCAGCGCCACTTCGTCAGCGACGCCTCGCACGAGCTGCGCAGCCCGATCACCGCGCTGCGCACCCAGCTGGAGCTGGCCGTCGCCTATCCGCAGGACACCGACTGGCCCGAGGTGGGCGCCCGTTCGCTCGAAGCGGTCGACCGGCTGTCGGGGATCATCGACGAGCTGCTGCTGATGGCCAGGCTGGACGCGGGAGCCGTACCGGACAGAAGGCGGGTGGACCTCGGCGAGCTGGCGCGCGGACAGGCGGCCCGGCGGGAGGGTGTCCACGCGGAGGTGGCGGACGGCGCCTTCGTGGACGGCTCCCCCATCCAGCTCGACCGGCTGCTGACGAACCTGCTCGACAACGCCGAGCGGCACGCCCGCTCGCGCGTCGACCTGTCGGTGGCCGTGGCCGGCGGCGAGGTGGTGCTGACCGTCACCGACGACGGCAACGGCATCGCCCCGCAGGACCGGGCGCGGGTCTTCGAGCGCTTCACCCGGCTGCGCGAGGGACGCGAGCGCGACCAGGGCGGCAGCGGGCTCGGGCTGGCGCTGTCACGACAGATCGCCGCCGTCCACGGGGGCAACCTGACCATCACCGACCACGGGCCTGGCGCGCAGTTCCGCGCCGTGTTCCCGCCGGCGCCGTAAAGGCTCAGTCGTCCAGGCCGCGGGCGCTGAGGGCCTCGCCGAGCGCGTCGGCGTGCCGCAGCGCACCCACCACCAGGGGTACGGCGAAGGCCCGCACGCTCCACGAGACCCCGCGCGCCCGCTGCGCCTCCCTGACCCGGCGCGCGAGGTCGGTGAGCAGGGGCACGCTGCGCAGGGTGAGCGTGAGCATGAGCGAGACCCGGAACGGGTCCACCCGCACCAGCCGCAGCGGCGCGAGCCCGCGCTCCAGGGCGGCGAGCATCACCGAGGCGGGCGTGGTGAGCGTGACCAGCCCGGCCAGCGCGACCATGAGCACCACGCGCATGGTCGTGACCGTCGCGGCGGGCAGGTCCGCCAGCAGGAGCTGCGTGACGAACAGCGCGAGCGCGAACCAGCGCACCGGCCGGATCTGCCCCCACGCCGCCGCCGGGCGCACCCGGGCCACCGCGTACAAGGCGAGGACGACGGCGGCCGCGCCGGCCAGCGCCGCCGGGGTCTGGAGCAGGACCAGCACCGTGCATCCGGCGGCCAGTCCGAGCAGCTTGAGACCGGTCACGCCATCAGGTCCCGGTAGTGGCCGAGCGCGGGCTCCGGCGGGCCGTCGGCGACGAGCTTGCCCTGGTCGAGCACGAGCACCCGGTCGAAGTCGGCCAGCAGCGCGAGGTCGTGGCTGACGACCACGAGCTGCTGGGGCAGGTCACGCAGGATGCGCGCCACCTGGCGGGAGTTGCGCAGGTCGAGCAGGGTGGTGGGCTCGTCCATGACCAGGATGTCGGGTTCGAGGACCAGCACGGAGCAGAGGGCGAGCAGTTGCTTCTGGCCGCCGGACAGCTGGTGCGCGGGGTGGTCGGCGTGGGCGGCCAGGCCGTAGCGCGACAACACCTCCTCCACCAGCGCGGCCACCTCGGCCTTGGGCAGGCCCCTGCGGCGCAGGGAGAAGGCCACGTCCTCGGCCACCGTCGGCATCACGATCTGCGCGTCGGGGTCGGTGAACAGGAATCCGACCCGGCGTCTGATCTTGGCGGCTTCGCGGCGGGTGTCCATGCCCAGGACGCGGACGGTGCCGGTGGTGGGGAGGGCCAGGCCGTTCAGGAGGCGGGCGAAGGTGCTCTTGCCGGAGCCGTTGGCGCCGGCCACGCCGATCCGCCGCTCGGGCAGGGTCAGCGTCAGTCCGTCCAGGACGTCGCGCTCGGCCAGCCGTACCCCGACGCCGGTCAGCTCGATCATCTACACCACCTCGAACAACGCCGCGACCCCGAGACCACCGCCGACCGCGGCCGTCGCCAGCCCCAGCGTGCCACGCGGCGCGCCCGCGCCGACCAGCCGGTGGAACAGCCGGGTGACCACGACCGCGCCGCTGGCCCCCCACGGATGGCCGAGGGCGAGGGCGCCGCCGTCCGCGCAGACCCGCGTGCGATCGGCGCCCAGGGGGTCGAGGCCGAGCGCGTCGGTCACCGCGAGCACCTGCGCGGCGAACGCCTCCACGATCTCCACCGCCGCCACCTGCCCGAGCTCGGCCCCGGCCCGGCGCAGCACCCGCCGTACGGCCGGCACCGGCCCCCAGCCGGGCAGCTCCGGGTCGCATCCCACGACGGAACCGGCGACCAGCCGCAGACCCGGCAGCCCCAGCCGCTCGTCCGCCACGGCCACCGCCGCCGCGCCGTCGCTGATCGGCGAGGAGTTGCCCGCGGTGACCGTGCCGCCGGGCACGAACGCCGCAGGCAGCCTGGCCAGCGACCGCTCCCGCAGGACCCGCGGCCGCTCGTCGGTCTCCCGCTCGCCGACCGCGACGATCTCCCGCGCGAAGTCACCGGCCAGCGCCTTGGCGTGGCTGTCGATCGCGTAGGCGTCCTGCCGCTCGCGGCTGACGCCGCGGGCGCGGGCCAGCGCCTCGGCCGCCGGTCCCATGTCGGGGTCCGGGTGCCCGTCCGGGGTGAAGGGCGCCCGCTCGTACGGCTCCGCCGCCCCCCGGCGGGTGCGCAGCGGCGCGGTCGAGGCGCTCTCGGCCCCACCGGCGATCACGAACTCCGCCTCACCCGCGCTCACCGCCTGCCCGGCCAGCAGGATCGCGGCCAGGCCGCTGCCGCACTGCCGGTCGACGGTCAGGCCGGGCACCTCGTGCCCGAACCCGGCGGCCAGCGCCGAGACGCGGGCCAGGTTGCCGCCGGGGCCCATGCAGTTGCCGAGCACCACGTCGTCCACGTCCGGTTGCCCGCCGCCCGCCTTGCGCACGTCGGCGAGGACCGCCGCGAGCACCGGGGCGGCGAGCCGGTCGGCGGTGATGTTCTTGAAGGCGTGCCCCGCCGTGCCGATCGGAGTACGCCGGGCGGCCACCACCACCGGCCTCACCCCAGCCTCCGGAACCCGGTCAGCGTCTCGGCGATCAGCGCCCTGGCCGGCTTGCCGGTGGGGGTGCGGGGCAGGGTGTCGGCCGTGTACCAGCGTCTCGGCCGTTGCACCCGGTCCAGTCCGGCGCGGGCCGCCGCTTCCAGGTCGGCCCGCCGTACCGGACCCTCGACCACCGCGCACACGAGCGCGCCCAGGTCGGGGTGCGGCGCGCCCACGACCACCGCGTCGGCCACGCCCGGCACCCGCCGCAGCACCGCCTCGACGTCCTCGGGCACGACGGTCGCGCCGCCGGTCTGGATCGCGCCGTCGCCTCTGCCGCGCACCCGCAGAACCCCGCCCGGCAGGTACGGCTCCGCCAGGTCGCCGACCGTCGCCCAGCCCGCGGCGTCCCGGCGCAGGGGGCCAGGGGCGCCCGCCAGGTAGCCGTCGGCCAGCCAGGGCGAGCGCACCCACACCTCGCCCGCCCTGACCTCGATCTCCACCTCGGGGAAGGCGCGCATGCCGGTGCCGTCGGCGTCGGCGGCGACGAAGGAGAGCTCGCTCGACCCGTAGTAGGACAGCACTCGGAGGCCTCCGGCTTGGGCGCGTTCGCGGGCGGCGGGGTCGAGCGCGGCGCCGCCGACGAGGGCCACGCGCAGGGCTGCGGGCTTGGGCAGGACCTGCGGGAGCTGGTGGGGCACCAGGTGGACGGCGGTGGCCGCGTCCAGGTGCTCCAGGGACCACCGGCCGGGGACGATCGCGGTCGCGCCAGTGCCCAGGGCGTGGGCGGCGGCGAAGGCGTAAAGGGAGGTGACGAGCGGGCCGGGGATCAGCACCACGTCATCTCTGCCGATGCCGGACAGGCGGTCGAGGTGCCGGAAGGAGTCGGTCCAGGAGGCCCGCGAACGGACCACCGCACGCGGCCGGCCGGTGCTGCCGGAGGTGAAACAGGCCCACCCGCCCTCGGCCAGAGGAGCGGGTGGGATGTCCGCCAGCAGGCGGGCGGCGCGCTCGTCGCAGACCAGCGGCGTGATCCCGGCCAGGTCGGCGGCGAGCGCCTGGGTGAGGGCGGCCACCGGGTCCTTCACGCTGATCACGGCCGGACCGGCGGCGGCGCGCACGTCGCGCGCCTTGATCCGCTCGGCCAGCTCCGCGTAGGTGACCTCCTCCTCAGGGCCGACGAGCGCGATCCTGTCGGGGTCGCGCGCGGCGTGCTCCAGGACGTGTGCCGCTACCGCCACGTGTGCCGCTCCTGCCACGTGGCCGGCACGGCGTCGGGGTAGGCCCGCTGCACGCCCCTCGCGACGAGGGCGGCGAGCACCGCCTTGATCAGGTCGCCGGGCAGGAACACCGCGCTGAGCAGCATCGTCTTCCCGAGGGGGATGCCGGTGACCAGCGCCTGCACGGGGATGCCGCACAGGTAGATCACCCCGATGCCGCCCGCGACGCAGGCCAGCAGCAGCCGGACGATGCCCGGGTTGCGCCCGCCGCGTTGCACGATCCAGCCGGTGAGGGCGGCGCCGGGGATCCAGCCGATCAGATAGCCGGCCGAGGCGGCGGCGAACACCCCCAGCCCGCCCCGTCCGCCCGCCAGCAGCGGCAGGCCGACCGCGACGAGCACGAGCAGCACGACGACCGCCAGCGCCGCCCGCCAGGTGCCCAAGATGGCACCGGCGAGCATGACGCCGAACGTCTGCAGGGTGATCGGCACGGCGTTGCCGAAAACGTTGAGCGTGCCCGGTAGTCCGAGCACGGCGATGAGCGCGGCGAACACGCTCACCCTCGCCAGGTCTCCCGCGTTCTTCATGGCATCGATCCCACATCACATTCCGGCGATCCAGGTATGGAGGTATACGACAAGATCCACCCCAAGGAACCGGCGGGGTCGTCGTGGCGCGCCACCCCGACTCTAGAAGAAGCCGGTCAATGCCCTAACCGCACTCCTACCCCTAATGACCCATTACTCCTCGGTGGTGTAGCGGTTGGTGGTGCCGTGCCATTCGAGGCCGCCGCCCAGCCAGCCGCCGAGCGCCCACAGGAAGTGGTGGAGCTCGGGTGAGGGTATGGCCCGCAGCTCGTGGCAGTCGGCCTCGAAGGCCGCGACGATGTCGTTGTGCAGGGCGACGGCGCGTTCCGCCGCCTCGCGCAGGGTGCAGCCGCGCTCGGCGGCCACCAGCAGCACGATGTTGCAGTCGGGCAGCTCGTCGGCGGCCTCGCGGATCGCGGAGTGCAGGTCGTTGACGATGACGGCCGCGGTGCCCGCCCGCATGACGGCGCGGTGCACGCGATCCTCGTAGAAGAGGTTGCCCGGCACCTCGTAGCCGCCCACGATGTCGGACAGGGTCATCGAGGTGTAAAAGCTGTCGTGCTGGCGGGCGGCCAGGTAGCGCCAGGCCTCCACGGGTTCGCCGCTTTGCCTCCAGGCGCCGTAGGCGTTCCAGCTGACCCACATCTGGAAGGACGTCAGGTTGACGCGGGCGAGCTGCGACGGCGTCGAGTGCACGGCCACGTGGTCGCGGGCCGAGGTCAGCGAGACGAGCACCGGGTCGCTCTTGAGCTGCGCCTCCAGCTCGTCGCCGAACTCGTCGGCCGGCGGCGGCGCGTCCAGGGCCGACATCGCCAGGGCAAGGCGGCTGGCGAGCAGCTGGGGGTCGGCGCCGAGATCGGTCTCGTCGGCGTAATAGTCGTCGCAGGCCCACCATGCGGCGTTCATCTGCCCGGCGAGCAGCAGCCGGTCGGGGTCGTCGACGTCGGGGTGGGCGAGGGTGACCAGGTGGCCGAAGCCGGTCTGCCGGAACGTCTCGATGCGCCCCTCGTGCAGGCCGATCTTCTCCGCCCACTCCACCAGCCGCTCGTTGACCAGCTCGCCGAGCGCGTGGTCCACGCGCACGGCGAGCGGGCAGTAGAGCGCGGGCATGCTCCCGTCGGCCCAGGGCCGCTGCGCGAACACCAGCGGCGGCTGTCTGACGGTGCGTGGACCCGGCACACACCCGAGGTCCTGCGGTACGGCGAAGCCGCCCGCCGGCTGGGCGAACAGGCGGGCGGCTGAGGTGCCGAGCCCGGTGGGCCCGGGCAGGAACGCGGAGGGGTTGGGCATGACGTTCCTTTCGCTGGCGGAGGGTCAGACGCGGTCGGCGGCGATGAGCAGATACTGGAAGCTGCCGTCCTTGTACGCCGTCAGGAACGCGTCCTCGATGCCGGTGACCACGGACGAGCGCGCGCGCAGCTCCCAGTAGGGGATGGTCGCCTCGGTCAGGTCGATCACGTCGATCGGGACGAGATGGTTGTCGGCCATGGCCCTGAAGTAGGCGCTGCGGGGGTGGATGTCGCAGACGTAGTGGGCGTTGATCTCGCTGACGGCCTTGGAGGGCAGCCCGTAGACGTCGTTGTAGCAGCCGGTGATGGTCACGTAGCGGCCGCCGGGCGCGAGCAGCTGGGAGTGGGCGGCGAACAGCTTGGAGAGGTTGACGTACATCGTGCTCTCGTTGTTCCAGATGCCCTTCAGGCTGCCGGGTTCGAGACCGGTCTGCAGCATGTTGCGAAAGTGGAACTCCACCTTGTCCTGCACGCCGCGCAGGCGGGCCTGCTCGTTGGCGAAGTCGACCTGCTTCTGCGAGATCGAGACGCCGTCCACGCGGCACCCGAAGCGTTCGTGCGCCATGAAGCTGCTGCCGCCGCGGCCCGATCCGGCGTCGAGCAGCCGGTCGGTGGGCTGGACCTGGCCGAGGTGGTCGAGCAGCAGTACAGCCTGTGCGGTCTCGAGCCGGTGCATCTCGGCGATCATCCGCTCTTCGCGGGTCTCCTCCGGCTCGTCCAGCACGGACCAGTCGACGGCGCCGATGCCGTAGTGGTGGTGGTAGGTGCCGGAGACCTCGCCGAGGCGGAGGTTGACGGCGTTCTTCTCGCGGTTCCAGTAGTCGGCCACGGAGTGCTGGTAGGGGCTGGTGATGACCACGGACATGAGGCCTGCCTTTCGGAGAAGGAGTGCGACGCGAAGTTATCTCCCGGCTACCGAAAGTGAAATGTGGCGTTCCGGTATCCGGAACCGCCGTTTCTCCCGTGCGGGTGGCGGGAACGAGGTGCGGCTTGCCGGGGCCGTATCCGATCGTCTAGATTTCATTGAGTAAACGTTTATTCAATGAAATGCGGGGATCATGGCGACGCGCAGGGAACAGGCGGAGTGGCGGCGTGAGCAGCTGCTCGACGCGGCGTTGCGGGTGTTCGCCGCCAAGGGCGTGGACGGGGCGTCGGTCAAGGACCTCGCCGACGCGGCGGGGGTGACCGCCGGGCTGCTCTACCGGTACTTCGACAGCAAGGAGGCGCTGGTCGAGACCGTGCTGAGGGAGCGCGGGTTCCTGTCGCAGCTGCGCGAGCTGCTGACCGCCGACCGCTCCGGGCTCCCGGCGCGGGAGGTCCTGGCGGAGCTGCTCGCCGCCTTCGACGGGCTGCTGGCGGGCAACGCCGAACTGGTGGCGGTCTTCTTCAGCGCCACCCGCGCCCGCGCCGCGCTGGCCGAGCTGACCGGCGAGGGGCAGCGGCTCATCGGCGCGTTCCTGGCCGACCGGGTCGCGGCGGGCGAGCTGCCGCCGCACGACACCGGGACCGCCGCCAGGACGTTGTTCGCCGCGGTGGCGGTCGGCCGGGCCACGGGCTCGCCGATCGACGTCCCCGCTCTGGTCGGCCTGATCTACCCCACCTGATCTACCCAACGGGAAGGTGACACGACGTGCGTACCAGAGTGCTCGTCGCCGGCGGCGGACCCGCCGGCATGATGACCGGACTGCTGCTGGCCCGCCGGGGAGTCGAGGTGGTCGTGCTGGAGAAGCACGCCGACTTCCTGCGCGACTTCCGCGGCGACACCGTCCACCCGTCGACGCTGGAGATCATCGCCGAGCTCGGCTGGAGCGGCGAGTTCCTGAAGCTGCCACATAACAGGATGAGCGAGGTGGCGGTCCGCATGGGCGGCCGGAGCGTCACCTTCGCCGACTTCACCCGGCTCAAGGTGCGCCACCCGTACATCGCGTTCATGCCGCAGTGGGACCTTCTCGACTTCCTGTACGGCAAGGCCGCCTCCTATGCAGGTTTCCGGCTGATGCGTTCCACCGAGGCGACCGGTCTGATCGTCGAGGACGGCCGGGTCGCCGGTGTGCGGGCCACCGGTGAATCGGGTCCGGTCGAGATCCGGGCGGACCTGGTGATCGTCGCCGAGGGCCGGCACTCCGTGCTGCGCGCCCAGGCCGGGCTGCGGCCGGTGGCGGGCTCGCCGCCCATGGACGTGCTGTGGTTCCGCCTGCCTCGGCGGGAGGGTGAGCGGGTGCCGTTCTTCCAGGGCGGGAAGGGCTCGCTGGTCGCCATCGACCGGGGCGACTTCTGGCAGTTCGCCTACACGATCCCCACCGGCGCCTACGAACGGCTCCAGGCGAGCGGGCTGCCGGCCTTCCACGAGCGGATCGCGGCCTTCGTCCCCGGCCTGCGCGAGCGGGTCGGGGAGATCGGCTGGAGCGACGTGCGCCACCTGGCCGTCCGGGTCGACCGGCTGCGCCGCTGGCACCGGCCCGGCCTGCTGTGCGTCGGGGACGCGGCGCACGCCATGTCGCCGGCCGGCGGCGTGGGCGTCAACCTGGCCGTGCAGGACGCGGTGGCCACCGCCAACCTGGTGGGCCCGGCGCTGCGCCGTTCCGGGCCGCCGCCCGAGTCGGTGCTGGCGGCGGTGCAGGCACGCAGGCAGTTCCCGGCCAGGGTCACGCAGGCGTTCCAGACGACGATCCTGCGCGACCTGTATCCGAAGCGGCTGTCGGACGACACGACCGAGCACGTGCCCGCGGTCTTCTCGCTCTTCCGCGCCGCGCCGCCGCTGCGCCACCTGATGGGCCGCTTCGTGGGCCTGGGCGTACGACCGGAGCACGTCCGCGACTAGGCATCTTCATCGGCGGACCAGGAGGCGGGCCAGCAGGTCGTCGAGGCTGACCATCCCGAGCAGGACCCCTGAGGCGTCGCGGACCGGGGCGAGCTGGCTCCTGGCGGCGCGCAGGGTGGCGACGGCGGCCGACTGCGCGGTGTCCGGGGCCAGGGTCGGCACCGGGTGGGCCAGCCGCTCGGCGGTGCTCGCGGCGCCCCGCATCCTGGCCAGGTAGGCGTCGCGCACGTGCACGACGCCCAGCGGCTCGCCGTCCGCCCAGACCACCAGCCGCGTGCGGCCCGTGCGGGCCGAGGTCTCGACCACCTCCCCGGCCGTGGCGTCGGCGGGCACCCCGACGATGTCCGCGACCGGCGTGATCAGCGGCTCGATCGGCTCGACCGGCAGGTCCAGGGCGCGGGTGAGCACGCCGTGGTCGTCGGCCTCGATGAGACCGAGCCGCCGCGACTCCTCCACCAGCCGCTGGAGCTGGGCGGGGGTGCGCGGATGGCCGCCCGCCCCACCCGGCTGGACGCCGAACAGGCGCAGGAGCAGGTTGCTGACGCCGTTGAGAAGCTTCAGCAGCGGCCGCACCGCGACCGTGAACCCGCGGAACGGCAGCGCCAGCAACACCGCCGAGTGCTCCGGATGGGCGATCGCCCACGACTTGGGCGCCATCTCGCCGATCACCATGTGCAGGAAGGTCACCAGGCCCAGCGCGAGCACGAACGCCACCGCGTGGGCGGCGGCGTCCGGCAGCCCGGCGGCGTGGAAGAGCGGGGTCAGGGTTCCGGCGATGACCGGCTCGGAGACCACGCCGAGGCCGAGCGAGCACAGCGTGATGCCGAGCTGCGCCCCGGCCAGCATCAGGGACAGCTCCTTGATGCCGCTCACCGCGGCGCTCGCCGCGCGGCTGCCTCGGGCGGCCTGCTTCTCCAGGCGGTGCCGCTTGGCGGCGACCAGGGCGAACTCGGCGGCCACGAAGAAGCCGTTGCCCACCAGGAGCGCCAGGGTGACCGCGAGGCCGGTGAACAGGTTCACGGGGTCGCCTCCGGCGTGAGCCGTACCCGGTCGGGCACGTGGTGGTCGAGGGTGAGCACTTCGAGGCGGGCGCGGGCGGGCGCGTCCTCGTCGAGGCTCGGCGGCAGCTCGACGGTGATCACGTCTCCCGGTACGGCGAAGCGGCCCAGCCGGTAGAGGATGAGACCGGCGAGGGTGTCGTATTCGTCGTCCTCGGGTAGTTCCAGGTCGGTGGCCAGGGCGATCTCGTCCATGCGGAGCCTGCCGTCGAGGTCCCAGGCGGGGCCGTGCCGTACCACGGAAAGGTCGTCGAGGTCGTTCTCGTCGGCGATCTCGCCGACGAGCTCCTCGGCCACGTCCTCCCAGGTGGCGAGGCCCGCCATGCCGCCGTGCTCGTCCACGACGATCGCGATCTCCTCGCCTCGGGCGCGCATCTGGGCGACCAGGTCCGGCAGGGTGATGGAGAACGGGACGGCGAGGACCTCGCGCGCGAGGTCGCCGACGCGGGTGGTGGCGGCGTCGCCGGGTGGGACGCGGGTGAGCTCGCGCAGGGACACGACTCCGGCCACGTCGTCGAGGCGGTCGCCGAGCACCGGGTAGTGGGTGTGGCCGTAGGTGGCGATCAGCCGGTCGAGCGCGGGGACGGTGGCATCGGCGCTGATCGCGATCACGTCGACGCGCGCGACCATGACGTCCTCGGCGGTGTGGTCGGAGAAGGCCAGCGCGCGTTCGAGCACGTCGGCCTGGCTGCCCGGCAGGTGGCCGTGGGCCTCGGACTCGCCGATGATGTGGCCGAGCTCCTCCAGCGTGGCGCCGTGGTGGAGCTCCTCGACCGGTTCGATGCCCACCGCGCGCAGCAGCCGGTTGGCGGCGGCGTCGAAGAGCCGGATGACCGGCCCGGCCACGGCCAGGTAGACGATGGTGGATCCGGCCAGGGCGCGGGCCACGGTCTCGGCCTTGGCTAGGGCGAGGTTCTTGGGCGCGAGTTCGCCGAGGACCATCTGGATGACGGTCGCGGCGACGAAGCCGAGCGTGAGCGCGATGCCGCCGACCGCCCCCGCGGGCACGCCGAGCGCTTCCAGGCCGGGGGCGATGAGCTCGGCGAGGGCGGGCTTGGCGATGAAGCCGACGACCAGCGCGGTCACGGTGATGCCGAGCTGCGCCCCCGACAGCATGAACGACAGCCGCTCCATGACCCGCACCGCCTTGGCGGCCTTCCTGTCGCCGTCGGCGGCGCGCTGCGCCAGTTGCAGCCGGTCGGCGCTGACGTAGGCGAACTCCTGGGCCACGAAGTAGCCGGTGGCCAGCGTGAGCACGAAGACGGCCAGCAGGCTTGTCGCCTGATTTACGGACATTTCAAGATCCCCCCTGGGATGATCTTTATGGCAGTCTTCCTACCCCCTGGAGCGGTACAGGTGACAAGGCGAGCGCAGGTGCGCGCCTTTCTCGAACGACAGGTCGTCCAACGGGCGATCATTCTGGTCATCATCGTCAACGCGGTCACCATCGGCTGCGAGACCAGCACCTACCTGATGCGCCACATCGGCGGCGTCCTGGTCACGATCGACCACATAGCACTGGCGATCTTCACGGTCGAGATCGCCGCCCGCCTCTACGCGAACGGGCGCTCGTTCTTCAAGGACCCGTGGAACTGGTTCGACGCGGTGATCGTGATCGTCTCGCTGATCCCGGCCAGCGGACCGACCTCGATCCTGCGCGCGCTGCGGATCCTGCGGGCGCTGCGGCTGATCTCGGCGGTGCCGAGCATGCGCCGCGTGGTGCACGCGCTGCTGGCCGCCGTGCCCGGGATGGCCTCCATCATGGGCCTGCTCGTCCTGCTGATCTACATCGCCGCGGTCATCTCGACCAAGTTGTTCGGCGAGATCATGCCGGAGCGCTTCGACGAGCTGCCGCGCTCGTTGTTCACGTTGTTCCAGATCATGACCGGTGACGACTGGGGCAACGTGGCGCAGGAGGTCATGGATCACAAGCCGTGGGCGTGGCTGTTCTTCATCGCGTACATCCTGATGTCCACGTTCGTCGCCCTGAATCTCTTCATAGCGGTGGTGGTGAACGCGATGAACGACGCCGAGGCCTCCCCCGCCGAAGCCGAGACCCAGGAGGAGCTGAGGGCGGTGCGGGAAGAGCTCGCCGCCCTGACCGCCAAACTGGACGTCCTGGTCACCCGCGAGCTCACGACGTCAGGAGCGTCAGCCCGAACGTCTGAAGGATCGGGATGATCGGCTGGTAGAACGTACGCCCGCCGCTCGCGCAGTTGCCCGTGGAGCCGACCAGGATGCCCTGGACGTGCCCGTTCCACAGCAGCGGCCCGCCGCGGTCACCGGGCTCCGCGCAGATGTTGGTCTCGATCAGCCCGTGGACGGTCCCCTGCGGGAAGGTGATGGACGCGTTGCGCCGCAGGAGGGTGCCGCAGCGCCACCCGGTGGTCGCGCCCGAGCGGCAGACCGTGGACCCGACCGGCGCCTGCTGCGCGCCGGCGACCCGGATCTCGCCGCCCCGGCCGTCGCTGACCACGCCGCGTGGCGTCCAGTTGGCGTTCACCCGGACCCAGCCCATGTTCTTGCCGGGGAAGACCACCCCCTGGACGGTGCCCTGGGCCACCCGGTTGAGCCCGGTCACGGGGGTCCCGGCGGGCGCGCAGTCGCCGGTGGTCACATAACCGCCCTGGACGGACGCGCCGATCGTGCAGCGCGTCGGCCCCGCGTAGAACGCGTCGCCACCTCGGACGCTGTAAGCCGCCGGCGCGCTGATGAGCCCCAGGCCCAGCAGAAGGCTCACGGCGATGCTCCGTAATGCCATGCCTTCGACGGTACGGCGGCCGCCCGCCTCCAACAATGCGCAACCAGCTATAACGCCCGCGTTATGCCTCAAGCGCGCGGGCCGCCTCGATCCAGGAGGCGAACAGCTCGGCGTCGATCTCCTCGGCGCCCTGGAGCTTGACCACCGCCATCTGCCGGCTGGCGGCCGTCAGCCGACCTGACGGGTCCTCGACCTCCTGGCCGCGCCACAGGCCGAAGGTGACGTAGTTCTTGTAGGCCTTGAAGAACGCGACCGGCGTCTTGCCGGGCGCTCCCCCGAGGCTCCAGACCGGGTGCCCGTGCCAGACCGCGCCGGGCTGGGGCATCGCGGCGTCGATCAGGGCCTGCAGCTTCTCCGCGATCTCACGCAGCGGCTGGTCGAGCTTGGCGGTGTAGTCGTTGACGGTCATCTCGGTGTTTCCCTTCAGTTCGTTGACATCTACGCGTCGAACGAACGATGTGACAGGGAACGCGTGTGCGTTGGTGGTCGGGGCCGGACAATGGGCGGGTGACCGAGGTGAACTTAGTCCCCGCGCCCGTGCGGGTCGACTGGACCGGCGAGGTCGGGCCGCTGGGCGGGGACGTGCGGACGCGGGTGGATCCGGGCCTCGGGGCCGAGGCGTACCGGCTGAGCACCTCCGCGCTCGGGGCGGAGATCGTGGGAGGCTCACCGGCCGGGGTGTTCTGGGGGCGGCAGACGTTGCGGCAGCTCCAGGGGCCGGACGCGTTCCGGCGGGCGGCGATCGAGCCGGGGCCCGCCGTCGTTCCCTACCTGGTCGTGGAGGATGCGCCGCGGTTCGGCTGGCGGGGGTTCATGCTGGATGTCGCCCGGCATTTCCTGCCCAAGGATGACGTGCTGAGGTATGTCGATCTGCTGGCCGTACACAAGCTGAATGTCCTTCACCTGCACCTCACCGATGACCAGGGGTGGCGGGTGCAGATCCGGCGCTATCCGCGGCTCACCGAGGTCGGGGCGTGGCGGCGGCGGACGCGGATCGGGTGGGGCGAACCCGTCACATGGGACGAACGCCCGCACGGCGGCTTCTACACCCAGGACGACCTGCGGGAGATCGTGGCCTACGCGGCCGAGCGCCACGTCACCGTCGTCCCCGAGATCGACCTGCCCGGCCATTCGCAGGCGGCGATCGCCTCCTACCCCGAACTGGGCAACACCGACGTGATCGACACCTCCGCCCTGGAGGTGCTCGGCGACTGGCTGATCAACCCCAACGTGCTGGCCCCCACCGAGGCCGTGCTGCGCTTCTACGAGAACGTCCTGGACGAGGTGCTGGAGATCTTCCCGAGCCGGTTCGTGCACCTCGGCGGCGACGAATGCCTCAAGGACCAGTGGCGGGCGTCGGCCACCGCCCAGGCGCGCGTCCGCGAACTCGGGCTGACCGGGGAGGACGAGCTCCAGTCCTGGATCGTGCGGCACTTCGACCGCTTCCTCACCGCGCGCGGGCGCCGCCTCATCGGGTGGGACGAGATCACGCAGGGCGGCCTGGCCGAGGGCGCGGCCGTGATGTGCTGGCGCTGGTACGCCGGCGGTATCGCCGCCGCCGAGGCCGGGCACGACGTGGTGATGTGCCCGCAGCAGGAGGTGTACCTGGACCACGTGCAGGCGGCCGGCGAGGACGAGCCGGTGCCCTTCGGCTGGGTGCACACGCTGGAGGACGTCTACCGCTTCGAGCCCGTACCACCCCGCCTGTCCGGTACGCCGCACGCGGCCCGGGTGATCGGCGCCCAGGCCAACCTCTGGACCGAGGTCGCCGAGAACCGGGGGCGCGTGGACTACCAGGCCTTTCCCCGGCTCGCGGCGCTGGCCGAGGTGGCCTGGTCACGGCTGCCGGGGCCGGACGAGCGCGACTTCACCGACTTCGAACGCCGGATGCACGCCGCCCACTACGCCCGCCTGGACGCCCTGGGCGTCGCCTACCGCCCACCCACCGGCCCCCTCCCCTGGCAACGCCGGCCCGGAGTTCCTGGCCGCATGCACAACAAACCCCGCAAAACCTGGCACATGGCCAAATAGCCCCCCACCCCACGTGCGCGCCCCACCCACCCAACGCACCGTCCCCGCCCTCTGCGCCCCGACAGCGGCCGGACGGCACCACCGACCCACCGGCCAGACCACAAACAGCTGCTCCACCAGCACGACCACCACGCCGGGCGGGCAGGCACCGCTGGGCGGCGGGCGCGTGGTGTGACGCGGCGGCGGCGCTTCCGCTAACCCGGCAGTAGACCGCCAGGCCGGGGTGGCGTCAGGGGGTGTCGAGGTGGTGGAGGAGGTGGGCGAGGACGCGGAGGCAGGCTTCGACGTCGGCGTCGGTGAGGTCGCGGCCGACCTCGCGCAGGACCGCGCGTTCCCGGCCGACCAGGGCGTCGACGGCGGCGGCGCCCTGGTCGGTGAGCCGGATGAGCGAGGACTTCCTGTGTGCCGGGTTGGGCACGGGCTCGACCAGGGAGAGGGCGGCGCCGTCGTTGATGGTGCGCTGGACGAACTGGCGGCTGAGGGCCAGTGTGCGGCCGAGGTGGGGCACGGTCATGGGGCCGTGCTGCCTGAGCATGCTGAGCACCGCCCGCAGCCCCACCGTCAGCCCTTCGACGGGCGCGTCCTGCTCAACCTGCCGCCAGGCGCGCCGGTACAGCGGTCCGACGAGGTCGAACACCGCCACGAGCCGCTCGGCCCTCTCCGTCTCACTCACCTCCCCATGATGACACCTGAGTTGTCATTCTCATGCAAAAATGACACCTTAGGTGTCATGAATGACATCTTCTGGACCGACCAGGGCAAGGGCCGCCCGCTCGTCCTGTTGCACGGCGGCTTCCTCGACCACCGCATGTGGGACGACCAGATCCCGGTCTTCGCCGCCGGTCACCGCGTCATCGCGCCCGACGCCCGGGGGCACGGGCGTTCGGCCAACGCGGCGGAGCCGTACCGGCAGACTGATGATCTCGCGGCGCTGCTGCGGCACCTCGGCACCTGGCCTGCCACGTTGGTCGGCGTCTCCATGGGCGCGGGCATCGCGGTCGACACCGCGATCGAGCATCCCGACCTGGTCAGCGCGGTGGTGGTGAGCGGGGCGGGGACGAGCGAACCGTACTACTCCGATCCGTGGACCACGCGGGAGTGGGCGGCTTGGCAGGAAGCGATGGCCGCGGGGGATCTGTGCGGGTCGATCGAGGGGTTCATGACGGTGTCGGCCGGTCCGCACCTCGGGCCCGACGGCCTCGACCCGGAGGTCGCGCGGCGGCTGCGCGAGATGGCCAGGGGCACCATGTCCAAGCACAGCGCGGGCGAGCCGAACCTGCTCGTGCCGGTGCGCGACACCTGGGAGCGGGCTGCCAACATCAAGGTCCCGGTGCTCGCGATCAGCGGGGCTCTCGACTCGCCCGACCTCGTGGGGATGGCGGAACGGCTCGCCGCGAGCGTCCCGGACGGCCGCGCGGTCAGGATCGACGACGCCGCGCACCACCCCAACATGGAACGGCCGGCGGCCTACAACCAGGCACTCAAGGACTTCCTCTGAGTCAGGACAGCAGCCGCCTGGCCTGGGCCCAGACGCCGTCCAGGAGCGACGGGTCGTTGCCGAGCTTGGCGAACAGGACCATGCCCTCCAGCTGGGCGACCATCGCGCGGGCGGTCTCCGGCGAGCCGGTCGGCCCGAGGGCGGTCCGCACCAGTTCGACCTGTTCGTCGAAGATCTGCCGCAGCCGGGTCCTGACCGTCTCGTCCTGGTTGCTGAGCTCCAGGGCGAGGTTGGCGAGCAGGCAGCCGTTGACCACGCCGGTGCTCTGCTTGGTCTGGCGCTGGGCGTCGGCCTGAGAGCTGAAGAGGCGTTCGAGCCGGTCCTCGACCGGGGCCCGCGCGGTCAGGATGGCCTGCCAGGAGGTGCGCTGGCCGGCCCAGTGGGCGTCGATGACCTCCAGCGTGAGCGCCTGCTTGGAGTCGAAGAAGTGGTAGAAGCTGCCCTTCCGTACGTCGGCTTCCACGCAGATCTCGGCCACGCCGATGCTGGAGTAGCCCCGGCTGTGGATCAGCCGGCAGGCCGCGCCGAGGAGGCGTTCGCGAGCGTCACTCTGTCGTCCCATGCGAGGAGTCTACTTGAAAAATAGTTGACCGGTCGTCTAGTGTCCGCCTCATGACGACAACAGTGGCGATCGCCTACCACAGCGGCTACGGCCACACCGCCCGCCAGGCCCGCGCCGTGGCCGCCGGCGTGGACTCCGTGCCCGGCGCCCGCGCCGACCTGCGCGACGTGAGCGTCCTGGATGAAGCGCTCTGGCAGGCCCTGGCCGGCGCGGACGCGATCATCTTCGGCACTCCCACGTACATGGGCAGCCAGTCGGCGATCTTCCAGGCCTTCGCCGAGGCCAGCGTCAAGGTCTGGAGCGAGATGGGCTGGCGGGACAAGATCGGCGCGGGCTTCACCAACTCCGCCGGCGTCAACGGCGACAAGCTCAACACCCTGACCTCCCTCGCCCTGTTCGGCGCGCAGCACGGCATGCACTGGGCGACGCTCGGGCTGCCGCCCGGCTGGCTCTACACCTCCGGCGGCTCCCCGCAGGACCTCAACCGGCTCGGCGGCTTCCTCGGCGCGATGGCGCAGTCGCCCTCCGACCTGGGCCCCGACGCGGCCCCGATGGAGTCCGACCTGCGCACGGCCGAGCACCTCGGGCGGCGCGTGGCCGCGACCGCCGCGCAGTTCGCCCGAGGCCGGCACGAGCGGGCGGTGGCCTGATCATGGGCAGGCTCCAGGAGTTGCTGGGCATCGAGCATCCGGTCGTGCAGGGGCCGTTCGGCGGCGGGCTGTCGTCGGTCGCCCTGGCCTCGGCGGTGTCGGAAGGGGGCGGGCTCGGGTCCTACGGCGGGCACATTCTCGGCGGCGACGAGCTCGGGGCGCTGGTCGGCGCGTTGAAGGCGGCCACCGGGCGGCCGTTCGCCGTCAACCTGTGGGTGCCCCAGCCGGAGGAGGAGGGGCTGCGGGCCGTACCGGCTGACGTGGAGCGGCTGCGGCCCTACTACGAGGAGCTGGGGGTCGGGCCGCCCGCGCGGGCGGATCATCCCGGCTTCGCCGAGCAGGCGGAGGCGTTGCTCGCGGCCGCTCCGCCGGTGATCAGCTTCGTGATGGGCGTGCCGCCCGCCTGGGTTCTGGAGGGGGCCAGGCGGTCGGGCATCGTCACGATCGGCACCGCGACCACGGTCGAGGAGGCGGTGGCCCTGCGGGAGGCGGGGCTGGATGCCGTCGTCGCCTCGGGCAGCGACGCGGGCGGGCATCGGGGCGCCTTTCTGCGGCCTGTGCGCGAGTCGCTGGTGGGCACGTTCTCGCTGGTGCCGCAGGTGGCCGACGCGGTGGACATCCCGGTGATCGCCGCCGGGGGCATCGCCGACCGGCGGGGGGTGCGCGCGGCGCTCGCGCTCGGGGCCGACGGTGTGCAGGTCGGCACCGCGTTCCTGACCACCGAGGAGTCGGGCGCGAGCCGTACGCACAAGGACGCGCTGCTCGGGCCGGACGCGCGGGTGACGGTCCTGACGCGCCTGTTCTCCGGCCGTACGGCCCGCGCCATCCCCAACCGCTTCCTGCGCGAGATGGAGACCCACGAGCAGGACGTCCCGCCCTACCCAGTGCAGAACGCCCTGATGCTCCCGATCCGCCGTGAAGCAGCGGCCAGCGGCCTGCCCGGCCTGGTCAACCTGTGGGCGGGCCAGGCGGCCCCACTGGCCCGCGCGGCCAGGGCGGCCGACGTCCTGATCGCGCTGACAAGGGACTGAGCCTGGCTCAGCCCCGTGTCAGCAAGCTCGACGGGGTCCGCCGGGTGACCTGCTCCACCTCCTGCGGGTTCAACGCCTCCGCCAGGTAGGAGACCGCGCCGGTGAACAGTTCGCCCTTCAGGAACGGGAAGTCCGTCCCCAGGACCAGCCGGTCGGCCCCGAACGTCTGCGCCGCCGCGCGCAGGGCCGGCGCGTGGCCGTGGGAGACGGTGTCGTAGAACATCCGGCGGGCGGTGACGCTGGGCGGCTCCGCCAGCCCGGACACCTGGTGGTCGGCCCGCTCGGTCAGCATCGCCAGCGCCCCGCCGAGGTGCGGGACGACGATGCGCATCCCCGGGTAGCGGAGCGGGACGCCGTCGACGATGAGCCGCATGGCCGCGACCGTGTCCTCCACCGGCGCGCCGACCGCCCACCGCAGCCGGGGATCGGCCGCGAACTCCCCCGCCGGGTGCACGAACAGGACGGCGCCGCGCCGGTCGAGCTCGGCGTACACGGGAAGGAGCGAGGTGTGGCCGAGCGCGCTGGAGTTGATCGCGACGCCCGCCGCGCCCAGGTCGTCCATGGCCCGCGCCAGCTCGGCCGAGGCCAGGTCGGCGTGCGGGAGCGGGAGGGCGGCCAGCATGGCGAAGCGGCCCGGCCACCGCCGCACCGTCTCGGCGTACAGGTCGTTGACGTGGCGGGCGGCGGTCAGCGCGTGGGCCGGATCGGCGAAGTCGGCCGCCTGCGGGGTCGCCGACAGCACCTGCAGGCCGATGCCGGCCGCGTCCATGAGCGAGAAGCGCGCGGACATCTCGGCCGGGGAGGTGCCGGCTCCGGTGCCGCGCTGGGTCGCCGTGGCGGCGCGGCCGTAGGAGTCGAGCAGGTCGAGGTAGTCGTCGGTCCACAGGTGGGCGTGGAAGTCGACGCGCATCAGTCGTGGCTGGGGAACTCGGCGAGCACGTGCGCGCGGGCGGCGTCGATGAGCGCGCCGGACCGCTCCGGGTCGAGCCCGACGTGCTGTCCTGCCCGTTTGCGCACCTCGCCCGCGACCAGGACGGTGTCCACGTCCCGTCCGTTGCACTGCATGAGCACGTGGGCGGCCGGGTCGGCCAGTGAGCCGCCCTTCACCAGGATGACGTCGGCCTCCTTGCCGGGGGTCAGGCTGCCGATCCGGGCGGACAGGCCGAGGGCCCGCGCGCCGTACACGGTGGCCATGCGCAGCACCTCGCGCGCCGTCAGCGTCGGGATGCCGGGACGGCGGCGGCCGTCACGGCCCTGCGAGCGCTCCTCCTCGCTGTCGAGGTAGCAGGTGAGCTGGTAGCCGAGGCGCATCTGGCCGAGCAGGTCGGCGTCGGTGTAGGTGACGATGTCGCAGCCCCAGCCGACCCGCAGCCCGAGCTTCACCGCCCTGCGCACGATCGAGAACGAGGAGCCGAGGCCGATCTCGACCGCCGGGGTGGACGACAGGGTGGCGTCGGCGTCGGCCAGCATCCTGATCTCGTCGTCGGTGACGACGTTGCCGTGCACCGGCACGAGGTCGGGGCCGAGCAGTCCGGCCTCGTGCATGGCGGTGATCTGCCCCGCGTAGTTGGAGTGGATCGTCATCCCGAGGCCCCGCTCGCGGGCGAACGCCACCTCCTTGGCGCTGGTCGCCAGGTCCACGGTCTCCAGGTCGCTGAGCGCCAGCATGAGCGAGACCCGGTCGTGCCCCAGCCCTTCCTGCACGCGTACGGCGTCCGCGAGCCGCTGGTCGTGGGAGGTGAAGTGGCCGGGCGGCTTGTCGCGCAGGCTGTAGCCGTGCACGCCGCGGATGCCGGAGTCGATCAGCCCGGCCACGGCCATGTCGGAGTGCCGCGGCGTCGCGATGCAGTGGCAGAAGTCGAGCGCGGTGGTGACGCCGTTGCCGAGCAGTTCCCTGCCTCCGGCGAGGCCGCCCGCGTACACGTCCTCGGGGCGGAACCTGGAGCGGTAGGGCAGCACCGACGTGAAGTACTCGCCGTGCCACAGCTCCGAGGCCAGCCCGCGCAGCACGGTCTGCCACAGGTGGATGTGGGTGTCCACGAAGCCGGGCAGCACGATCATGCCGGTCGCGTCGATCACCTCATCCGCCTGCGCCCCGGGGTTGGACGGGCCGGCGGAGACGATGGTCGAGCCGTCGATGAGCAGGTCGCCGCCGGGCACGTCGCCGATGGCGTCGTCCATGGTCAGCAGGTGTCCGCCCCTGATCAGGATCGTCATGCTTCCTCTTCCGTGAGTTCCTGCGGCGCGCGCCTGCGGGCGCGCCGCTCCCGCTGGACGACGGGGTCGGGCACCGGCGCCGAGTCCAGCAACATGCGGGTGTACGCGTGGCGGGGCCGCCGGTAGACCTCTTCGGCGCCGCCCTGCTCGACCAGGCTGCCCAGGTGCATCACGCCGACCTGGTGGCTGATCCGCCGGACCACCGCCAGGTCGTGGGAGATGAACAGCAGGCTCAGCGAGAGCTCTCGCTGCAGCTTGAGCAGTAGTTCGATGATCTGGCTCTGGGTGGAGACGTCGAGGGCGCTGACGGCCTCGTCGCAGATGACCAGGCGGGGCCGTACGGCCAGCGCCCGCGCGATCGCCACCCGCTGGCGCTGGCCGCCGGACAGCTCGGCCGGGTAGCGTCCGCCGAGCTCGCGGGCCAGGCCGACCTGGTCGAGGAGCTCGTCGACGCCGCCGGTGCCGCCGTCGTTGCCCGCGCGCAGGGCCAGCGTCAGCGTCTTGGCCACCAGGTGCCGGGGGTTGAGGGAGGCCAGCGGGTCCTGGAAGACGACCTGGACGGCCTGCCGGTACCAGCGGGGCGTACGCGGGCCGAACGCGCCGAGGTCGTGGCCGTCGAACTCGATCGTCCCGGCGGCCGGGCGCACCAGCCTGAGCACCGCCCGGCCCGTGGTGCTCTTGCCGCTGCCGGACTCGCCGACCAGGCCGAACGTCTCCCCGGCGGCGACGGTGAAGCTGACGTCCTTCACCGCGTCGAAGCGGCGGGCCTTCCACAGGGTGCGGCCCATCTCGTAGCTCACCCGCAGGTTCTCCACCCGCAGGAGCGGCCGGTCAGGCATGGGCACCTCCGGAGGCGGCCAGCAGGGCGGCGGTGTAGGGGTGTTCCGGCGTGGTGAACAGTCCGCCGACGGGCGCCTGCTCCACGATCCTGCCCGCGCGCATGACCGCGACCCGGTCGCACACGTCGGCCACCACGCCCAGGTCGTGGGTGATGAGCAGGATCGTCATGCCGAACCGTTCGCGCAGGTCGAGCAGGAGGTCGAGCACCTGGCACTGCACGGTCACGTCGAGCGCCGTGGTGGGCTCGTCGGCGATGAGCAGCCGGGGGCCGGCGGCCAGTGCCCTGGCGATGACCACGCGCTGGGCCATGCCGCCGGAGAACTGGTGGGGGTGGTCGCCGAGCCTGCGCCGGGCGTCCGGCACGCCGACCAGGGTGAGCAGTTCGGCGGCCCGGTCGAGGGCGGCTCTGCGGGACAGGCCCTCGTGGGTGCGCAGCGGCTCGATGAGCTGCCTGCCGATGGTGTGCACCGGCGACAGCGCCGACTGCGGGTCCTGGAAGATCATGCCGATCTCCGGGCCGCGCAGGGCGGCCAGCTCGTGGTCGGGCAGGCCGAGGAGCTCGCGGCCGGCCAGCCGTACGCTGCCTTGGGTCACCGCGCCCGGCGGCGGCAGGAGGCCGGCCAGCGCGAGCGCGGTCATCGTCTTGCCCGAGCCGGACTCGCCGACGAGGCCGAAGACCTCGCCTTCGGCGATGTCGAAGCTGACGTCCTCGACCACGGTGGCCGCGCCGGGGAAGGCGACGGTCAACGAGCGCACCGAGAGCAGCGCCCGCGTGGGCTCGGCGGGCACGAGCCGGACCGGCGGCGGCTTCCAGGTCGGCGCCGGCGCCCGCGCCCCGCTCATGGCGTCGCGCAGGCCGTCGCCGATCAGGTTGAACGCCAGCACCGTGAGCATGATGGCGAGACCGGGGAAGACCGGCAGCCACGGCTGGTCGCCCACGTAGGCCCGCGAGCGGTCCAGCATCTGCCCCCACGAGGCGTCGCCCACGTCCACGCCGAGCCCGAGGAAGCTGAGCATGGCCTCGAAGAGCTGCGCGAAGCCGAGGTAGATGGAGGACTGCACGATCAGCGGCCCCGCCACGTTGGGCAGGATCTGGCCGAACATGATGCGTGGGGCCGACAGCCCGAGCACCCGGGCCGCGTCCACGTACGGCAGCTCGCGCTCGGCCAGCACCATGCCGCGGGTCAGCCGGAGCAACTGGATGGCGAAGATGACGCTGACGCCCAGCATCGCGTTGGTGAGGCCGCGCCCGAGCAGCGCGATGACGCCGAACGCCAGCAGCAGCGCCGGGATCGAGCTGACCGCGTCGACGACCCGCATGGCCACCCGGTCCCACCAGCCGCCGAAGTAGCCGATGACCAGCCCGGCGGGCACGCCGAGCACGAGGGCCAGGCCGACCGCCTGCACCGAGGCGCGCAGCGCGATCCTGGTGCCGTAGATGAGCCGGGAGAGCTGGTCGCGGCCCAGCTCGTCGGTGCCCAGCCAGTGCGCGGCGCTCGGCCCTTCCAGCCTGCCCGTCACGTTCACGGCCGACGGGTCGTACGGCGCCAGCCACGGCGCGGCCACCGCGGCCACGACGAGGAGCAGCAGGAACGCCAGGCAGACGAGCGTGGCTGGCTGCCTGAGCAGCCGGGAGACAGTGATCACTGCGGCCTCGCCTTCGGGTCGAGCAGCCCGTAGCCGACGTCGACGGCCAGGTTGATCAGCACCACGAGGCAGGCGACCAGCACGATCCCGCCCTGCAGCACGGGCACGTCGTTGCGCACCACCGCGTCCAGGATCAGCGTGCCGGTGCCGGGGATGGCGAACACCCGCTCGACCACGAAGCTGACCGCGAGCAGTACGACGACCTCGTGGCCGGCCGCGGTCAGGATCGGCACCATGGCGTTGCGCAGCGCGTAGCGGTAGACGATCCTGCGGCGTGGCGTGCCGACCGCGCGCAGCGCCCGCACGTACGGCGCGCGCAGCGTCTCGGCCATGGCGCCCCTGGTCTGCCGGGCGATCACCGCGGCCGAGTGCAGCCCCAGCGCGACGCACGGCAGCACCAGCCCGTACGCCCACATGCCGGGCCCGTCGGCGAACCGGGTGAACCCGAGCACCGGGAACCAGCGCAGTTCCACCGCGAAGAAGAGCATGAGCAGCAGCGCCAGCCAGAACCCCGGCATGGCCAGCCCGGCGGAGGTGACCGCGGTGATCATCCGGTCGATCGCCGAGCCGGCCCGCAGCGCGCCCCAGATGCCCGCGGGCACGCCGACGGCGATCGCCAACAGGGTGCCGCCGGCCACCATCGCCAGCGTGACCGGCAGCCGCTCGGCGAGGCTGGACACGATCGGCTGCTGGGTGAAGAACGAGGTGCCGAGGTCGCCCCTGAACACCTGGCCCAGCCACGACCCGAACTGCACCACCAGCGGCTGGTCATAGCCCAGCTGCTGGCGCAGCGCCGCCCGCTGCGCCTCGCTCGCCCCTTCGCCCAGCATCTGCCGGGTCGGGTCGACCCCGACCCGGGTCAGCAGGAACACCACGACCGACACCAGCAGCAGCATCGGCGGCAGGGCGACCAGCCGGGAGAGGATGAGCTTACGCATGGATGCGGGCTTCCTTGTAGCGGAAGACCGACGGCTCGAACCGGGTCGGCACGATGTTGTCCACCTTGCGCGGGTCCCAGATGAAGGTGATCGGGCGGCTGAAGAAGCCGCAGTCGAGCGCCTGGTCGTGGATGATCTGGGTCATCCGCCGGTAGAGGACCTCGCGCTCGGCGTCCGTGCCGCCCTCCAGCGCCTGCTCGGCCAGCTTCTCCAGCTCAGGGGAGCCGGTCTTGTAGGGGTTGCCGCCGCCGTCCGGGGCGAACCTGTAGGAGTAGTAGTCGAGCGGGCCGGTGCTCTCGCTGTTGCTGGTGTTGTACGCCGCGGGGTATCGGTCGAAGGTGGAGAAGTACTGCGGGATCGACATCTTCTCCACCTTGACCGTGATCCCGGACTCGGCCAGCTGGCTGCGGACCAGCTCGCCCAGCAGATCGGTGCCGGGGAAGACGGGGAAGGTGAAGGTCACGTCCTTCTTGCCGCTCTCGGCCAGCAGGGCGCGGGCCTTGGCCACGTCACGGGTGTAGCCGCGCACCTCCGGGTTGTAGCCGGGCTGGCCCTCGCTGAAGCGCTGCGGGTAGCTCTCGCCCAGGCCCTCGAACTGGCCGTCGAGCAGGGCCTTGGTGTCCAGGGAGTGGCAGACGGCCTGCCGTACGCGGGGGTCG
This sequence comes from Nonomuraea endophytica, assembly GCF_014203235.1. Taxonomy (GTDB): domain Bacteria; phylum Actinomycetota; class Actinomycetes; order Streptosporangiales; family Streptosporangiaceae; genus Nonomuraea; species Nonomuraea endophytica. The sequence continues at coordinate 45,915 of NZ_JACHIN010000027.1, forward strand.
GCGAAGGTGTCCTTGCGGTCGAAGAACAGGAAGTGGTAGCGCAGGCCGGGGTACCACAGCGACTTCAGGCCCTGGGTGTCGGCGCGCTTCTTGTACTGCGCGGCCACGGAGACGACGTCCACCTGGCCGGTGACCAGCGCGTTGTAGCCGCTGTCGTCGTCGGCGATGGTGTGGATCTCCAGGCGGCGCGGGCCGACCTTGTCCGGCTCGTAGTACTTGTCGAAGAAGTCGAAGACGACCTTGGAGTCGCGGATCGACTGGGCGGCGTTGTACTTCCACGGGCCGGTTCCGGCGGGCTGGGTCTTGAACGTGCCGTCCTTGATGGTCTTGGGGCTCAGCATGTAGCCGCCGGTCCTGGCCAGCTGCGCGGGCAGTGCCGGGGCGGGGCGCTTCAGCTTGAGCACCACGTGCGAGGCGTCGGGGGTGAGGATCTCCTCGACCGGCTTCATGATCGTCGCGAACTCGGTCATGCTGTCGCGGATCCGCTCCAGGTTGACCTTGACGGCCTGCGCGTCGAACGGCGTGCCGTCGTGGAAGACCACGCCGGTCCTGAGCGTGAACTCCACCTGCTCGCCCGTCGCCTTCCACGAGGTCGCGAGCCTGGGCAGCAGTTCGATGCCGTCCGGCGCCTGTTCGACGAGCTGCTCGAAGAGGACGGAGACGTAGGTGTTGTTCGGCTTGTTGAACGGCTCCCAGTCGTCGAGCGTGAAGCCCACGCCGAACCTGAGCGTTCCTCCGGCCGCCGCCGCGGGAGCGGCGGACGGGCCGGGGTTCCCGGCCGAGCACGCGGTGATCGCCGCGGCCACGAGTGCCGCCGCGACGAGCTTGCGGTAGGACATGACGGCTCTCCTTCTCTAACGGAACGCGGGACCGGCCCAGACGGGCACGCCGCCGACCACGGTCAGCTCGGCGCCGATTCCGGGGATCTCGTCCTCTGGCACGGTGAAGTAGTCCTTGTCGAGCACCACCAGGTCGCCGCGCAGGCCCGGCTCCAGCCGTCCGCGCTGGTGCTCCTCGAAGCTGAACCAGGCGCTGCCGCCGGTGCAGATGCGCAGCGCCTCGGCACGGGTGAGCAGGTTGTCGGCCGCCCTGATCCGCCTTCCGCCGATCTCGCGGCCGGAGACGTACCAGTGCATGGCGGTGAAGGGCCGGTAGGAGGCCACCCGCATCGCGTCGGTGCCCCCGCCGACCGGCACGCCCGCGTCGAGCAGGGCGCGCAGCGGCGGCGCCTGGAGCACCGCCTCCTCGCCCCACGCCTCGATCAGTTCCTCGCCCTCGAACCTGAGCATGGCCGGCACGAGCACGCCGGCGCCGAGCCTGGCCATCCGCCCGACCGTCGCCCGGCTCATGCCTTCGCCGTGCACGATCGCCCAGCGCAGCGGCGCGAGCGGGATCTCGGAGTCCAGCCGCTCCCACAGGCCCACGATGGCCTCGATGGTGTCGGCCCTGATGGCGTGGATCTGCACCGGCCAGCCGCGGCGGGCGCAGTCGGCGAAGGTCGAATACAGGGCTTCGAGCGAGCCTTCCGACAGGTCGGGGCTGCGGGAGAAGCCGTCGTGCACGTTGTAGTGGATGATCTCGCCCATGCCGAGGACCCTGAGCATGTCGTCGCCGAAGCCCGGCGCGAGGTAGCGGAGGTAGCCGGGTAGTTCTTCCGGCTCGGCGTGCGGGCGTGAGGCGTGCACGGTCGTGCGCACCCGGACGGTGAGCAGCCCGCGCCGCCAGGTCTCGTAGAGGGCGGAGTAGACGTCGGGGCCGGTGTTGGCGCCGCCGCCGTCGATGAGCCCGGTGATCCCGGCGGCGCTGAAGGCGAGGGAGGCGGCGGCCGTGGAGGCCACCTGCTCCTCCGGCGAGGGCACGGGCAGCTGCCAGTAGAGCCAGCGCATCGCCGCCATGCCGCGCAGCACGCCGGACGGGTCGACGGCGCCGGCGTCCAGGCCCTCGGCGGCCGTCTTGCCCAGGTCCACCGCGCGCAGGGCGGCGGTGCTGAGCAGGCCCCACGAGTAGCCGAGCTGGACGAAGACCGGATGGTCCGGTGCGGAGCGGTCCAGTTCCTCGCGCGTGGGCGCCCGACGCTCGGCGAACTGCTCGGGATGCCAGCCGCCGATGACCTTGATCCAGGTGCCCGGCGGGCGCTCGGCGGCGGCCTCGGCGATCCGTTCCAGGGCTCCGGCGAGCGTGGGCTCCCGGCCCCACTGGACCTCGTCGTTCCAGGTCAGTCCGGCGCGGACGAAGTGGGTGTGCCCGTCGATGAGACCGGGCACCACCCTGCGCCGCCCGGCGTCGATCACGGGGACCGCCGGGCCGGCCATCGTTCTGGCGACCGCGTCCTCTCCGACGTATGTCACGCGTCCATCCCTGATGAGCACGGCGGAGGCCTCGGAAGACGTCCTTCCGTCCTCGGCGAGCGTGGTCACCAGGGCGTTCATCAACAGCAGGTCCGAAGTAGCCAACTCGGAGGTCCCTTCACACCGACGTTGCGGCTGAGTGTCCATGTGAAGCGAGAGGATGTCAATCGTTTGCTCTGAAGTAGCCGAAAATCTGACTAGTACCCCCTTCCGACAGTGCGTTTCTTCAGCGAAATCGATTGCGCAATCACAGCCGAATACGTAACTCATCCGATGCGAACGCGGTATTTGCGGTGTTACCTTCCGCGGGAGGTGAGGCCCGATGCGCAAGCTGGCTGTGCTGCTGGTGATCCTGCTCCTGACCGCGATCCCCGCGCCGCTCCACGCGGCCGCGGGCGCGAAACCGCCCCCGGTGGTCTACCAGCGGGCGGCCCTGCGCGCGGGCACCGCCGAAGGCGTCGCCACCGGCGCCGCCCTCAGCTTCGCCGCACCCGCCGGGGTGACCGAGTACGGCGGCGCGAGCTGGGAGTACGCCCGCTGGACCAGCCGCGACACCCGGGTCGGATTCGACGCCACCGAGCTGATCGGCTCCTGGACAGCCGACACCCCCGCGGGCACCTGGATCCAGATCGAGCTGCGCGGCACGTCACCCCGCACCAAGTGGTACGTCCTGGGCCGCTGGGCCTACGGCGACGCCGACATCCGCCGCACCTCCGTGTCCGGCCAGGCCGACGCGGACGGCACCGTCAACGTCGACACGTTCGCCGCCGCGAAGGGCCGGCCGGTCGACTCCTACCAGCTCCGGGTCACGCTCTATCGCAAGCCCGGCCAGGCGGGCGGGCCCGTCGTGCGCACCCTGGGGGCGATGGCGTCCGCGGTGCCGAAGCGGGCGAGCGTGCCCGTCAGCCCCGGCGGCGGGGCGTGGGGCGTCGAGCTCAAGGTGCCGCGCCGCTCGCAGGGCATCCACCTCGGCCACTATCCCGAGTGGGACGGCGGCGGCCAGGCGTGGTGCAGCCCCACCTCGACCGCGATGGTGCTGGGCTACTGGCGCAAGGGGCCGAGCCCCGCCGACCTGGCCTGGGTCGATCCCAGCGACCCGAGCCCCGAGGTCGACTACACCGCCCGCTACGTCTACGACCTGGACTACGAGGGCGCGGGGAACTGGCCGTTCAACACCGCCTACGCGGGCCGCTACGGGCTCGACGGGTTCGTCACCCGGCTGCGGACGCTGACGGAGCTGGAGCGGTTCATCAAGGCCGGCATCCCGGTGATCACCTCGCAGTCGTTCAAGGAGGAAGAGCTGCCCGGCGCCGGGTACGGGACCGACGGCCACCTGTTCGTCGTCATCGGCTTCACCAGGACCGGCGACGTGATCGTCAACGACCCGGCCAACTCGCCGACGAACGACGACGCCCGCCGGGTCTACCCCCGCGCCGCCTTCGAGAACGTCTGGCTGCGCAGTTCCAGCAGCGCCGGCATCGCCTACGTGATCCGCCCGCCCGCCCACCGCCTGCCCGCCCACACTCCCGGCCTGCCCGCCAACTGGTGACCCGGCGCAGGTTCAGTACCGATGACGGATACCGGTACGTAGCACGTTCGGGGTTAGCCTCGGCCAACCGTCTTCCCCCCAGGCGGAGGTGTCATTGGCATGAGTCACAAGCCCTGGACTGCGATCGTGGCCTTAGCCGCGATCCTCGCGACGGCCGCACCGGCCGCGGCAGCCGTACCCCAGCAGCAGGCAGCGACCCCACCACCGGCCCAGCAGCAGGCAGACCCGGTCACCCCCGCCGGCGAGCAGCACGCTGCCGACCTCAAGCTGCGCTACGGCGCGGCAGAGCACACGACGCGGATCCGGCGACCGGGATCCAGTTACATCAAGGTCCACTTCGCCGCGCTCAAGCTCGTCCCCGGCGACTACGTCACCGTCGCCGGCCCCGACCGCCGTGAGGTCCACACCTACTACGGCGACCCGACGCTCGGCGCGAACGCCCGCGGATCCGGGCACACCGTCCACGGCACGCCGGGCTTCGCGGCGATGTCCGTTGACGGCGACACGGCCGTGATCACCCTGCACACCACCGGCCGGCGCTCGGCCGCGCGGCTCGCCGGGCTGGGCTACGGCGCCGTCATCAACCGCTACTACCGCGGCTTCACCGGCGACGAAGCCGCCGCCCGCGCACCCAAGAGCTTCTCGGTCTGCGGCACCGACGCCCGGCGCGACGTCGTCTGCTACCGCGACAGCCACCCCACCGAGTACGCCAGGGGCAACGCGGTCGCCCGCCAGCTCCTCGACGGCCTGGGCCACTGCACCGCGTGGCGGGTCGGCAACACCAACCGCATGCTGACCAACAACCACTGCATGGAGAACGCCGCCGACCTGGCCGCCAGCGAGTTCCAGTTCGACTACCAGTGCGCGACCTGCGGCGGCAACGACCCTCGGGCCGGCACCAAGGTGGGCGGCGGGCAGTTCCTCAAGACCAGCGTGCTCAACGCCCTGGACTACACCCTGTTCAGCGTCGCCGACTTCGCCGCCATCCAGCAGTTCGGCACGCTGTATCTCGACCCGCGCCCGCCGGTCGCCGGTGAGCGGATCTACATCCCCGGCCACGGCGACGCGCGGCCCAAGCGGCTGTCGTTGTTCGAGGAGACCCAGGGCGGCGCCACCTGCAAGATCGACGTGGTGTCCTCCGGCGTCAACACCGGCTACCGCTGTGACACCTCGGGCGGCAACTCCGGCTCGCCGGTGCTGGCCGCCTCCAGCCACAAGGTGATCGCCCTGCACCACCTGGGCGGCTGCCCGAACTGGGGCACCAGGATCACCGAGGTCTACAACGAGATCTCCGGCATGATCGACAACAACCCGCCCACCGGAGGCAACGACTTCTCGCTGGCCCTGTCCCCGTCCTCGGCCACCGTGCAGCCGGGACAGACGACCACCTCGACCGTGTCCAGCGCGGTGACCGGCGGGAGCGCGCAGCAGATCACGCTCGCGGCCACCGGCCAGCCGGCGGGCGTCACCGCGTCGTTCTCGCCCTCGGTCATCCAGGCCGGCGCGTCCTCGACACTGACGCTTGCCACCACCGCGCAGGCGCCGACGGGCAGCTACACGGTCACCGTCGTGGGCACCGGCGCCTCGGTGACCCGCTCGGCGACGTTCACCCTGACTCTCGGCAGCGGTCCGCCGCAGGGCTGTCCGGGCTACGAGACGACCAAGACCGGGTCGCTGACCAGCGGCGCCAGCCAGTATCAGCCTGACGGCCAGTACTTCCAAACCACCACGACCGGACCCCACCGCGCCTGCCTGGACGGGCCGGCGAGCACCGACTACGACCTGTACCTGCAGAAGTGGAACGGCTCCAGCTGGGCGAACGTCGCCCAGGGCGCCACCGCGGGTCCCGACGAGACGCTCACCTACACCGGCACTGCCGGCTACTACCGCTACCGCGTCCACGCCTACCAGGGCGCCGGCGCCTACACCCTCGGCTACGACGCCCCCTAGGCGATCCCGCCAGACGGCCGCGCCCGGCCTGCCCCGGGCGCGGCCGTCCCTTCTCATGTGATTAGGTTAGCCTTGCCTAAATTCACCGAGAAGGGAACGGACTCGTGAAACGGATCGACGACCGTGAGCGGTATCTGGAACGTATCGCGGAGGTCAGAGCGGGCACGATCGCCCGCAAGGTGGCCTACCCGATCCGGATCCGCGAGGTCGAGGTCCTGCGCACCGCCATGGTCGGCAGCGGACTGATCCGGGTCACCCTGGGCGGCCCCGGCCTGGCCGGGTTCGAGGCCCACTCCCCCGACGAGCACGTACGCCTGATCTTCCCCGAGACCGACGGCGCCCTTCGCCTGCCCGAGCCCGACGGGCACATGCTGAGCTGGCCGCGCCCGTTCCCCACCACCCGCAAGTACACGGTGCGCCGCTACGACCCGGCGGCCGGCGAACTCGACCTCGACTTCGCCCTGCACGGCAAGGGCGTCGCCGCCGACTGGGCGCGTAACGCCGCCCCCGGCGCGACCGCCCACGTCGCCGGCCCGCCCGGCGGGCTGATCGTGCCGCACTCCTACGACAGGTACCTGCTGGCCGGCGACCTCACGGCGCTGCCCGCCATCGCCCGCTGGCTGGAGGAACTGCCGGACAGCGCCGCCGGATGGGCGTTCATCGAGGTCGCCGACGCCGACGAGGAGATCGAGCTGACCGCCCCCGAGGGCGTCGAGATCCACTGGCTGCGCGACGGCGACCTCGCGCGGGCCGTCCAGGAAGTGACGGTGCCCGAGGGCGAGCGGGTCTTCGCCTGGATGGCCGGCGAGGCCGACACGCTGAAGCCGCTGCGCCGCTGGGTCCGCGACCACCTCGGGCTCGGCCCCGACGACCAGGACATCACCGGCTACTGGAAACGCGGCGCCGCCGACTACGACGACCACTGATCCACCCATGTGTAAGGAAACAGCCATGTCTACTGGCCGCACGCTCGGCTCCGTCATGCTCGCACTCGCCGTGGCCACCGCGGGCTGCGCGTCCGGGAGCCAGCCGCCCGCCGCCAACACCGCCACCCGCGTCTTCAAGGCCGCCAACGGCGACATCACCATCCCCGCCGACCCCAAGCGCGTGGTCGCGACCGGCTACGCCGTACCCGTGCTGATCGAGGCGGGGGCGCCGCTGACCGGGATCTCGACGTGGAAGCGGGGCGTGCCGCTCATGGACGCCAAGACCCGCGCCGCCTACGACAAGCTGCCGAAGGTCGCCGGGGACACCGCGGCCGAGACCAACTACGAGGCGATCGCCAACGCCAAGCCCGACCTCATCGTCATCGGCGTGCCCACGCCGGTGCTGGCCGACATCGACCTCAAGCGGCTGCGGTCGATCGCGCCCGTCGTGGCGATCGGGCCGACGGTTCCCTCGGCGTGGCGGGAGCTGTCGCAGCGCCAGGCCGACGCCGCGGGCGCGCTGGAGGGCTTCGACACCGCCAAGACGACCTACGAGGCCAAGGCCGCCGAGCTGCGGACGAAGTACGAGAAGGTCCTGCCGGGGCTGAAGCTCGCCCACGTCGGCGCGTACGGGGAGGTCGGCAAGGGCACCTTCCAGCGCGAGTTCGACCGGTCGTGGGGCACCAACATCGCCAACGACATCGGCGCCGCCTACTACGGCCAGGTGAAGGTGAAGGGCGGCGGCAGCAAGGACGTGAGCGAGTACCCCTCGATCGAGGAGTTGCCCACGGCGCTCGCCGAGGCCGACGCGGTCACCTACTCGGTCGGCCCGGACGGCGCGCCGCTGCAGGCCGTCAAATACGTGCTCGACTCCGAGCTGTGGAAGAAGCTGCCCGCGGTCAAGGCGGGCAAGGCCTTCGCGATCCGCTACACCGAGGCCGCCACCTACGGTCAGGCGCTGCTCACCCTGGACGCGCTCGACAAGTCGCTGGCGCCGCTGGCCGCGAAATGACGCTCGCCGCACGCGCCGGGACGATCACCGGGCGCGGCGCGGTGCTGGTCGCCGGGGTGGTCCTGCTCGCGCTGGTCGCCGTCGTGAGCGTCGGCATCGGCGCCCACGCCGTCGCGCCCGCCGAGGTGGTGCGCGCGCTGTTCGCCTTCGACGGCTCGCCCGACCACTCGATCGTGCGCGACGTACGGCTGCCGCGTGCGCTGCTCGGCGTCGGGGTCGGCGCCGCGCTGGCGGTGGCCGGGGTGCTCATCCAGACGCTCTCTCGCAATCCGCTCGCCGAGCCCGGCGTCCTCGGCGTCACGGCCGGGGCCGGCTTCGCGATGACCGTGGGCGCCGCGCTCGGCCTGGCCACCACACCCGCGTCGGAGCTCGTGCTGTCCGGCGGCGGCGCGGCGCTGGCCGCCGTCCTGGTGTACTCGGTCGGCCGCGCGTCGCCTTTGCGCCTCGTGCTCACCGGCGTCGCGCTGAGCGCGGTGCTGGCCGGGCTGTCGCTGGGGCTGCGGCTGATGCTGCCCGACGTCTTCGACCGCTTCCGGTTCTGGTCGATCGGCTCGCTGGCCGGGCGCGAGAAGGACCCGTTCACACTCACGCTGGCGCTCATCGTCCTCGCCGTCGCCGGGGCGCTGCTGCTCAGCCGTCCGCTCAACGCGGTCGCGCTCGGCGAGACGGTCGCGCGCACCCTGGGCGCGAGCGTCACCCGGGTACGGCTGGCGGCGCTCCTGTGCATCACCGTGCTGGCCGGGGCGGCCACCGCCGCGGCCGGGCCGATCCTGTTCGTCGGCCTGATCGTGCCGCATGTGGTCCGGCCGCTGGCCGGGGGTTCGGTGCCGTGGCTGACCGCGTACTCGGCGGTGCTCGGGCCGATCCTGCTGCTGGTCTCCGACATGGGCTCGCGGGTGCTGCTGCCGACGGGCGAGGTGCCGGTGGCGATCGTCACCGCGTTCCTCGGCGGCCCGGTGCTCATCTGGGCCGTCCGGCGCTACGGGGCGGGCACGCTGTGAAGTGCTTTGGGGCGGGGGCGCTGTGAGCGTCGTTGTGGTGCGCGCGGGCGGGTGGTTGGTCCGGGTTGAGCGCCGGACGCTGGTGTTGTCGGCGGCGCTGGCCGCCCTGATGCTCGGGGCCGGGCTGCTCGGGCTGTGTTACGGCGCCTCGTGGGCGACGCCCGGCGAGGTGCTGGCCGCGCTCGGCGGGCAGGGCGAGTCCGTGGTGGTGATCAGGGACTGGCGGCTGCCCCGGGTGCTGGCCGGCATGGTCTTCGGCCTCGCGCTCGGCGTGGCCGGGGCGATCTTCCAGAACCTCACCCGCAACCCCATGGGCAGCCCCGACGTGATCGGCCTCGACGCCGGCGCCTACACCGGCGCGCTGGTCGCGCTCACCGTGTTCTCCGGCGGCTCCGTCGTGCTCGCGACCAGCTCGGTGGTCGGCGGGCTGGCCGTGGCCGCCATGATCTACCTGCTGTCCTCGGGCGGCGGGCTGTCGGGGCTGCGCCTGGTCGTGATCGGGATCGCGGTCAGCGCGATCGTGACCGCGTTCAACTCGTGGATCGTGCTGCGCGCCGAGCTGGAGGTCGCGATCGCGGCCGTGGGCTGGAGCGCCGGTTCGCTGAACGGCGTCGACTGGGCTGACCTGCCCGTTCCCTTCACGATCATCGCGGTACTGCTGGCGCTGATGGCGGCCTGGTCGCACACCATGCATCAGGCGGCGCTCGGCGAGGCGGTGGCGAGCGCCACCGGTGTCGGGCTGCACCGGCTGCGGCTGCTCATGGTGCTGGTCGGCGTCGGGTGCACCGCGACCGTCACCTCGGTGGCCGGGCCGATCGCGTTCATCGCGCTGGCCGCTCCCCAGATCGGGCGCCGGCTGGCGGGGGCGGCCGGGGTTCCGCTCCTGCCGGCCGCGCTCACCGGCGCTGTCCTGCTGCAGGGCGCCGACCTGGCCGCGCAGATGCTGCTGGCCCCCGAATCCCTGCCGGTCGGTGTCGTCACCACCGCGATCGGCGGCTGCTATCTGATCTGGCTCCTGGCCAAGGAAGTGAGGAGAGCGTGACCAGCGTGCGTCTGCGGGCTCAGGATCTGGAGCTGCGTTATGCCGACCGGGTGGTCTCGACGCGGTTGAGCCTGGACGTGCCCGACGGCGCGTTCACCGCGATCGTGGGCGCCAACGCGTGCGGGAAGTCGACGCTGCTGCGCGCGCTCGTGCGGCTGCTGCGCCCGGCCGAGGGAAGCGTGCTGCTGGACGAGCGGGACGTCGGCTCCTACGCGGCGAAGGCGCTGGCCCGCTCGCTCGGGTTCCTGCCGCAGGATCCGCTGGCGCCCGAGGACATCCGGGTCAGGCAGCTCATCGGGCGCGGGCGCTTCCCGCACCAGCCGATGTTGTCGCTGTGGTCGGCGGAGGACGAGAGCGCGGTCAGCGAGGCCATGACGACCGCGGGCGTGGACGGCCTGGCCGACCGGCCGGTGAACGAGTTGTCAGGCGGGCAGCGGCAGCGGGTGTGGGTGGCGATGGTGCTCGCGCAGCGCACGCCGTACCTGCTGCTCGACGAGCCGACCTCGTTCCTGGACATCGCGCACCAGTACCGGCTGCTGGCGCTGCTCTCGCGGCTGCGGGACGAGGGGCGCACGGTCGTCGCCGTGCTGCACGACATCAACCAGGCGTGCCGGTTCGCCGACCATCTGATCGCGATGAAGGACGGGCGGGTCGTGGCCGAGGGCGCGGCGGCCGACGTGGTGGACGCGGCGCTGATCAAGGATGTGTTCGACCTGCCCGCCGTCGTCGTGCCGGACCCGGTGACCGGCACGCCGATGGTCGTGCCTACCCTCGACGGCCGAACAGGGCCATCCGGCTGATCATCGCGTCGGCGGCGAGGTGGTAGCAGACGCTCACGCAGCCGAGCAGCTCGGCGGGCGTGGTGAAGGTGCCGGCGAGGGTCTTGTCGGCGATCCTGCGCACGCCCGGGATCAGCGCGCCCAGCTCCGCCGCGGGCGTGCTCGGCATGTCGATCTCCAGCTCCAGCGTGTCGGGCATGCGCAGCGGCGCCAGCTCTCCTGCCCCGCGTACGGTCGCCGCCGCCGCCTCCCTGATCTGCCGCCTGGCTTCCGACGGGGAGAGGCTGTCGGCCGCGGTGTGCCCGTGGGCCACCTTGACCGCGACGGTGCGTACGCCGGGGAAGGCCTTTTCCGCGACCCCGCAGATGACGTCGTCACCGGTGAGCAACCCGATCGGGACGCCGACCGCGGCCGCCTGCAGCGCGTTGACCTCGGCCTCCGAGACCAGGCTGCCGTTGAGCCGCACCTCGTAGAAGTGCGAGGAGTAGGTGTGGGAGAGCACGCCGGGCGAGCCGGCGGCGGCGTGGTAGCCGAGGAACATGGCCACGTCGTGCTCGGCCGAGACGCCCTCGGCCATGCAGTCCAGCTTGGGCGTGCCGAAGATCAGCCGGGCGCGGGGGTCGAGCTCCTCGTGCAGCAGGTTGTCCATGGTGCCGTGGCTGTCGTTGATCAGGACGCTCTCGGCGCCCGCCTCGAACGCGCCCTCGATCGCGGCGTTGGCCTCGGCGGTCATCAGGCGCTGCGCGCGCGGATAACCGTGGCCGCCGCGGACGATCTGGTCCATGGTCGCGATGCCGGAGATGCCCTCCATGTCGATGGAGATGTAGACCCGCACTGACTGCTCCTTTCGTTGGCCGCTGTGGCAGCGTGTCACCCTAGAAGGCGGCGGGCTTTGGCGCGTTGGCCGAACCTTCGCGCGCGGCTTCGGCGTACCGCACAGCGCCGGGGATCACGAACGCGGCGGCCACGGCGAGCAGCCCGAGCAGCGCGGACAGCAGATACGTGGAAACGAAGCTGCTCTCCGCGGGGATCCCGGCGACGCTGCCGCCGGCCAGCACCATGGCGCCCACCTGCGCCCCGAAGGTGCCGCCGATGCTCTTGGCGACGAAGACCACGCCGCTGACGCCGGCCGCCCGCTCCCCCGGCACGTCGGCGGCCACGACGTTGAGCACCGCGGTGAGCCCTATGCCGCCGCCCAGGCCGGTGACGGTCACCCCGGCGACGATCTCCCACGGGGAGCCGTGCAGGAAGGCGAGCATGGCGGTGCCCACGGAGACCAGGACGGCGCCGAGCACCAGCACGGTACGCCGCCCGAGCAGCCGGGTCATCGGCCCGACCAGCGGCGCGATGACGGTGCCCGCGACGCCCAGCGGGAACATGTAGAGCCCGATCCACAGGGTGTCGGCGCCCATGCCGTACCCGGTGCCCTCGGGCAGCGACAGCATCATCGGCAGCGCGACCAGCAGCCCGAAGGAGGCGAAGCCGAACACGAACCCCATCGCGGTCACTCCGGCGGATGAGCGCCCGGCCAGCAGGCGCAGGTCCACGAGCGGTTCCCGGCTGCGCAGTTCGACGAACGCCCACAGACTCAGCGTCAGAGCCGCGGCGGCGAACAGGGCGAGCGCGGCCGGATCGGTCCAGCCCCAGCTCGACGAGGTGGTCAGGCCCAGCATGAGCAGGGCGATCCCGCCGCCGAGCAGCAGCCCGCCCGGCCAGTCGACGCGGCCGCCGGCGGCGCGGGCCGTGGCGGGGACGGCGATCCAGGCCCAGATCGCGGCCACCAGCGCGCCTCCCAGGGTCAGGAAGAACAGGCTCCGGTAGCCGAGCGCGGCGATGAGCGGCCCGGACAGGATCAGGCCGATCGCGCTGGCGAGCGCGGCGGTGCCGATGACCAGGCCGTTGCCGGTGGCGCCCTGCTCGGGTTCGAGGGTGTCGCGGAACAGCCCGACGGTCAGCGGCAGTACGCCCAGCCAGACGCCCTGTACGGCCTGGCCGGCGATCAGCACCTGCACGTTGGGCGCCAGGCCCGAGATGAGGGCGCCGGCGCTGGTGATCGCCATCAGAATGAGCAGCACGGTCCGCTTGTCGTACATGTCGGCCAGGCGGCCGGAGATCGGCGTGCTGATCGCCGAGCTGATCAGGCCGCCGGTGAAGATCCACGCGATCTCGCCGGGCGAGGCGGACAGCTCCCTCTGGATGAGCGGGAGCGCGGGCGAGAGCATCGTCTCCAGCAGTTGGAAGACGCCGATGAACAACACCGGTGGGCCGATGATGCCGAAGCCGGATCTGGACATGGTCCTGCCTTTCGGGGGGTGACCTGGCTATGCCGGGCCGAGCACCCTGGCGGTGACCAGGGAGCGGGCGGCGTCGGCGAAGAACTCCTCCGAGCCGCCGTGGACGCCGAGGATGACGGCCTGGCCGAGCCCGGACAGCAGCGCCTTGAGCGCACGGGCCAGGCGTAGCGCCTGCTCCGCGGTGACCGGCACGCCGTCGTGCTCGCGGCCGGCGAGGTGGCGCACCAGGTCGGCCTCGGCGGTGTTGATCGCCGCGTTGAGCCTGGCCAGCAGGTTCGCGTCGTTCAGCACGAGCTCCAGCACCCGGACCTCGAACAGCAGCAGCCCGGCGGCCTCAGGGTCGGCCGACATCCGCCAGTACTGCCGGGCGATGGCGGCCACGGCCTCCTCCAACGGCCGGCTGGACGGGATCCGCTCCACCGGCTCCCGGTCGAGCGGGCCGGTGTAGTCGTCGATCATCGCGACCATCAGCCCGTCCTTGCCGCCGAACAGCGAGTAGACGGCGCCGGTCGTGAGCCCGGCGAGCTGCGTGATCTCTTCCAGCTTCGCCCGCGCGCCGTCCCTGCCGACGACCTCCCGCGCGGCGTCGATCAGCGCGCGCTTGTTCGCGGCCTTGCTTTCCGCCCTGGTCAGTCGCATGGTGCCGGGTCTCCCGCAGTCGAGTGAACGAAACGATAATCTAGATTATTAGAATAATCCAGATTATCTTTGCGTGCATGAACGTCGACTCTTACATGAACCAGGTGCCCGACCACGCCGCGTTCCCGGCCGTGGACGAGATGCACGCCGAGCTCGACCACCTCGCCGCCACCCACCCCGACCTGGTACGGCTCCGCCACATCGGCGCCTCCCGCCTGGGCGAACCGCTCCGCGTGGCCACGATCGGCGCCGGCCCCCGCGACGCGGTCATCATCGGCGGCCCCCACCCCAACGAGCCCATCGGCTCCCTCACCGTGAGCAACCTGCTGCGCCGCCTCATCGACGACCCCTGGCTGCGCGAGGAGTTCGGCTACCGCTGGCACCTCATCCCCTGCGTCGACCCGGACGGCGCCCGGCTCAACGAAGGCTGGTACGCGCGGCCCGGCGACCGGCGGGCGTACGCCGAGCACTTCTACCGCCCGTGCGAGGCCGACCAGGTCGAATGGACGTTCCCGCTGACCGGCGACGGCTACACCTTCGAGCGCACGCTGCCGGAGACCGAGGCGCTGATGCGGCTGATGGACGAGGTGAAGCCGGCCTTCGTCTACTCCCTGCACAACGGCGAGCTCCAGGGCGCCTTCTACTACCTCAGCCGCGAGGTGCCCGGCCTCGCGGAGAAGCTCGCCGCCATCGCCTCCGGCCGGGGCCTGCCGCTGCACATGGGCCCGCCGGAGATCCCAAGCGCCAGGCAGATCGGCCCGGCCGCCTACATCACGCCGCGCGGCGCCGAGCTGGGCGAGGTCTACGGCATCGGCGGCGGCAGCGTCGACTACGCCGACCGCTTCGGCGCCCTGCACCTGGTGACCGAGCTTCCCTACTGGGCCGATCCGGCCGTCTCCGACCAGACCCCGACCGGCCAGGTGTACGGCGACACGATCGCGGCCCATTTGGCGGCGCAGCGCGACCTGATCGCCGAGCTGGGCCGGTCCATGGCCGCCGTCCAGGCCGACCTGACCGTGGCCTCGCCGTTCCGCCGGTCGATGGAGGACTTCCTCGGCACCTACGAGACCTACATCGCCGAATGGGAGGGCTTCCCCGGCGCCGACCGGCCGGCCACGGTCGCCGAGGTCGTCGGCAACGAGCAGCTCAAGCACAGCATGCGGCTGCGCTACTGCGGCACCCTGCTGCGGCTGCTGGACGCCGAGCTCGCCGCGGGCAACCCGACCCCGGCCATCCGCGCGGAGCGGGCCCGGGTGCGGACGCTCTTCGACGCCTGGTTCACCGAGGCCGACACCGGGTTCACCGCCACCCCGATCCCGATCCGCACGCTGGTCGCCGTCCAGCTCGGCGCCGCCCTGCTGGCCGCGGAGGCGGCCAAGAGCCCGGACCCGGCGTAATGACCGATGTTGTCGAGGTTCTGTGCGGGTGAACGGGGCCGATATGTCTTGCGATGCGACCCAGAGCTACGGAAGGATCACACAACCTTAGTAAGACCAGCAGCGAGGAGGCTGTTGTGGACCCCCAGGCCGGCATCGACCGTTTCGGTTACCAGCAGGAATTACGCCGCGGGGTGGGGCTCGCCGACCTGGTTTTCTACGGCCTGGTGATGATGGTGCCCATCGCACCGTTCGCCATCTTCGGCCTCGTCTACTCCCGATCGGGCGGCATGCCGGTCATGGCGTACCTGGTCGGCGTGGTCGCGCTGCTGTTCACCGCCATCTCCTACGCCCAGATGGTACGGGCGTTCCCGCTGTCCGGATCGGTCTACAACTACGCCGGCCGAGGCATCGCCCCGCCCGTCGGCTTCATGACCGGATGGGCGATCCTGCTGGACTACCTGCTGGTGCCGAGCCTGCTCTACCTGGTCGCCTCGATCGCCATGAACTCCAGCCTGCCCGGCGTCCCGGTCTGGGCCTGGCTGATCTTCTTCGTCGCCGTCAACACCATCATCAACCTGCGGGGCATCCGCATGACGATCACCATCACCAAGGTGATGATCGTCGCCGAGCTGGCCGTGCTCGCGCTGTTCCTGACCGCCGGGGTCTGGGCCCTCACGCAGGGGTACGGGCGCGGGTTCAGCCTGGCGCCGCTGTTCAACCCGGACACCTTCTCCTGGCCGATCGTGTTCGCCGCGGTGTCGGTGGCGGTGCTGTCGTTCCTCGGCTTCGACGGGATCAGCATGCTCGTCGAGGAGTCGACCGGCGGCTCCGAGCAGGTGGGCCGGGCCATGCGCATCGCGCTGCTGCTGGCCGGGGTGCTGTTCATCGCCCAGGTCTGGGTGGCGGCGCTGCTCGTACCCGATCCGCAGGGTCTGCTGACCAGCGCCAGCGGCACCGCCTTCTACGACTCGGCCCAGGTGGCGGGCGGCGAGTGGCTGCGGCAGGTCACCTCGACCGCCACCGCCGTCTCGTGGGGCATCGCCAACACCCTGGTCGCGCAGGTCGCGGTCTCCCGGCTGCTCTACGCCATGGCCCGCGACCGGCAACTTCCCTCGTTCCTGGCCAGGATCTCGGTCAAGAACGCCGTGCCCGCCAACGCCATCCTGCTCATCTCGGCGCTCTCCGTGGGTCTCGGGCTGTGGATGTCCACCCGCCCTGACGGCGTCGACTTCCTCAGCAGCCTGATCAACATGGGCGCGCTGGTGGCCTTCATCGTCCTGCACCTGTCGGTGATCGTGCACTACACGATCCGAGGCCGGTCCAAGAACGTCTGGTCGCACCTGATCGCGCCGCTGATCGGGTTGAGCGTGCTCGTCTTCGTGGTGATCCACGCCAACGTGATGGCGCAGGTCGTCGGCCTGATCTGGTTCGTGGTGGGCGGCGTGGTCCTCGGCGCCCTATACCTGCTCGGCCGGCCGCCCACCCTGCGGCCGAGCGCGCTGACGAAGGAGCCGGTGTGAGCGCGGACGTCCCGCCGCCGCTCTACCAGGACCTTTTCATCGTGTGCCACCACGAGAACGGCAAGCCGCTCATCCACCGCTCCTCCATCTCCCTCGGACTGGCCGGAGCGGTGCTGATCGACCTGGCCCTGTACGGGCGCGTCCGGCTCAAGGGCCGCGCCGTCGTGGTCACCGACCCCACCCCCACCGGCGACCCGGTCGTCGACGCGTACGCCGGGGCGTTCCAGCGCGACCGGCCCGAGCTGGACGCGGTGACCTGGGCCAAGACGGTCTCGGCCGACAGCTACGACCGGGCCAGGCGGCAGCTCGTCCGCGTCGGCCTGCTGACCGAGGTGACCGGGCGCCGGCTGGGCATGCTGCCGTACACGCGCTACCGGGCCGACATGGCCGCGATCGTGCGCGCCTCGACCGACGTGCGCTCGGCGGTGAGCGGCTGGCGGGAGATGGACGCGCGCGGCGCCGCGCTCTGCGGCCTCGTGCTGGCGCTGCAGGTGCACACCGAGCTCTACATCGGCCAGTCGTCGGCCCAGCTGACCACGACCCTGCGGACCATCGTCAACGAGCACTCGCCGCAGGTGAAGGAGCTCGTCGGCCTGTTCGAGGCGCTGATCGGCGAGGCGGCCGTGGCCGTGTACCGCTGAGCGGCGCCGCCGTACGATCTCTTCACGCGAAACCCCTCACAGGAAGCCCGCCCATGAACCACGAGCGTTCCGACCTCGCCGCGAAGATCCAGCCCGACGTCCCGCACGCGGCCCGCATCTGGAACTACTGGATGGGAGGCAAGGACAACTTCGAGGCCGACCGGGCCGCCGGCGACGCGGTGGCCCAGGTGTATCCGGACATCGTGAAGATGGCCGTGCAGTCGCGCGGGTTCCTGGTCCGCGCCGTCAGCCACCTGGCCGGTGAGGCCGGGATCAGCCAGTTCCTCGACATCGGCACCGGCCTGCCGACCATGCAGAACACCCACGAGGTCGCCCAGTCGATCAACGCGGCCGCGCGCATCGTCTACGTCGACAACGACCCGCTGGTGCTCGTGCACGCCCGCGCCCTGCTGCGCAACACCACCCCGGAGGGCGTCACCGCGTACGTGGACGGCGACTACCACGAGCCGGAGCTGATCGTCTCCGACGCCCACAACGTGCTCGACTTCACCAAGCCCATCGCGGTGATGTTCATGGGCGTGCTGGGGTACGTCGAGGACTTCGAGCTCATGCGCTCGATCGTCAGCCGGGTCATGGACAGCGTGCCCTCGGGCAGCTACCTCGTGCTGTGGGACGGCACCGCCACCGGCGAGGCCGTCGCGGAGGGCAGCGACAAGCTGGCGGAGAGCGGCGCGGTCCCCTACTACCTGCGCTCGCTCGACGAGATGGCCAGTTGCTTCGAGGGCCTGGAAATGGTGGAGCCGGGGCTGGCCCCCATCTCGCAGTGGCACGACGAGGCGGGGCCTTTCATCGACGCCCACGGGGCGGTGGCACGCAAGCCTTGACGGCGGGAAGGCGCCGGCCGACGTAAACTCGTCCCGCTCGCCCACCTCTGGAGGACCAGCGCATTGGACGTCCACGTCCCCACCCGGATGCTCGTCGAGGCGCTCGTCCGCACCGACCTCACCGTCGACGCGGGCGAGCTCTACGCCACCGCCCAGCAGCTGCGCATGACCGATCAGCAGGTGCGCCTGTGCGTCAAACGGCTGGTCGCGGAGGGGCGCTTCGTCCAGGAGGGCCGCGGGCGCAAGGCGGTCCTGCGGGCCACCGGCAGCGCCGAGCGGGCGATGGGGCTGGACGTCGAGTTCGTCGCCCACGCCTACCGGCAGGACGCCGGGCTCGCGCCCTGGGACGGCACCTGGCATCTGGTGGGCTTCGCCGTACCGGAGAGCGAGAGAACCGCCAGGGACGCGCTGCGCGCGGCGATCACCGCGCTCGGCGGCGCGCCCGTGCACGGCGGCCTCTACGTCAGCGCCAACGCGTGGGAGCCCTACGTCGAGGAGCACGCCCGCCGCCTTGACGTCCTCGGCCACGTCACCTTCCTGACCAGCCGCGACCTGCGCAGGGGCGAGCAGGACGACCCGGTCGCCCTGGCCCGCGACCTGTGGCCGCTGGAGAAGATCGCCGAGCGCTACGACCGCCTCGCCGAGGTCGCCCGGCCCCGGCTCGACCTGCTGCGCGGCGCGGACCCGCTCACCCCGCAGGAACGGCTGACCTTCGCGGTGGAGCTGGCCGCGGAGTTCACCCGCGCGCTGGAGGACGACCCGCTCCTGCCTCCGGAACTGCTGCCGCGGCCGTGGCCGGGCACGCTGGCCCGCGAGCTGTCCGCAGACTGCTTTTCCCTGCTGGACCAGGGCTCCGACATCCGCCTGTTCAAGCTCTACCGTGATCGTTGACATTGGAGGTAGCTGTGGTCAGGAGCTTCACCTCGCGGGCCGCGGGACCGTACGAGCGTGGTCTTGAGTTCGGTACGGCACACGCCCGCAAGATCGCCGACACCGTGACCGGATACCGGATGATGTTCGACGGCCTGGCCGAGGCGCCGGTCCCCATCACCGAGCCGGGGGCGCGGGCGTTCACCGCGATCGAGAAGTGGGCGCCCGACCTCGCCAGGGAGATCGAGGGCATGGCGGCGGGCGCCGGGCTGCCGGTCGAGGACCTCGCCGCGATCAACGCGCGGACCGAGATCCTCGCCACCCTGCCGGCGCCGCCGCGCGGCGAGTGCTCGGCGGCCGTCGTGCTCGGCGAGCCCACCAGGGCCGGGCAGACCTGGGACTGGGCCGAGGCGATGGCCGGCAACTGGCTCGTCTGGACCATCCCCCACCCGTCCGGGCACGTCGTGCGCACGATGACCGAGTACGGCATCGTCGGCAAGATCGGCGTCAACTCGGAGAAGGTCGGCGTGCTGTTCACGTTCCTGGCGCACGCGCGCGACGGCGGGGCGATGGGCGTGCCCGTCCACGTGGTCGCCCGGCGGGTGCTCGACGAGGCCCGCGACCTGTCCTCGGCCACCGGCCTGCTGGTCACGCCCGAGGTCTCCGCCTCGACCTCGGTCACCGTGGTCACCCCGGACTCCGCGATCACCGCCGAGCTCCATCCGGGCGGTCCCGCGTGGGCGCTGCCCGACGACGACGGCGTCCTGGTCCACACCAACCACTTCCTCGACCCGGTCGCCGCCGTGGGCGACCAGGTGCCGAGGGAGTACCCGGACACGTTGCTGCGTCACCAGACGCTGCGCCGGCGGCTGCGCTCCGGCGGCCCGCTGACGGAGGCCATGGCCGACCACTCATCGGGCGCCAAGAGCATCTGCTGTCACATGCCGGCCAATGCTGAACTCCCGGAGTGGGAGCAGCGCACGCTGGCGACGATCGAGCTCCACGTGGACCGCGGCGACCTCACCGTCCACGCCGGCGGCCCCTGCGGCGTGCGGCCGGGCGATCCCGTCTAGGTCAGTTGGGAGAGGACCTCCTCGGCTATCAACTCCAGGTGGTCGAGGTCGGCCGGGTCGCTCAGCCGTACGTACACGCGGGTGGCGCCGACGGCGGCGAGTTCGCCGATCCGCTGCACGAGCAGGCCGGGCGGGCCGATCACCGGGTCCTCCGGCGGCAGCGCGCTCGGCGCGTGCAGCGGCGCCGACCTGCGGCGGATCTGCGCGGCGTCGCGCCCGACGGCGACCACGATCCCGGCCGAGAGCACCAGCGGGGGTAACGCGCCGCGCGCCCGTTCCACCCGTGCGAAGGCGTCCGCGGTCTGCTTCACGGTCGCGAATGGCATGTTGAACTCGTCGGCGTAACGGGCGGCCAGCTCCGGGGTACGCCGCGGGCCGCGGCCGCCGACGATGATCGGGGGCCGGGTGGACGCGGGCCAGATCCGGGTGATGGTCGCCAGCTGGTGCTCCAGCATGTCGAAGCGGGCGGCTCTGGGCGGGAACGGGATGCCGTACGCCAGGTGCTCGCGCTCGTACCAGCCGGCGCCGATCCCCAGGTCGATCCGGCCGCCGCTCATCCGGTCGACCTGGGCGGCGAGCATCGCCAGCGCCCCGGCCGGGCGGAACGTCGCGCAGGAGACCAGCGTGCCGAGCCTGATCCGCGAGGTCTCCCTCGCCAGGCCCGCCAGCGTCACCCACGCGTCCGTCGGGCCCGGCTCGCCGCGGGAGCCGACGTCGGTGGTCTGGTAGTGGTCGGCGCGCAGCCAGCCCTCGAACCCGCACCGCTCGGCCGCCCTGACCATGCGCAGCTGGTCGTCGTAGGTCGCGCCGCGATGCGGCTCGGCGAAGAGGCTGACCCGCGTGCTCACCTGCGTACCAGAAGTTCGTGCAGGTCGGCGCTGCAGCGGGCGACGTCGGCCAGGTGCGCGTTACGGCCCAGCGTGCGCGGCCGCGGGATGCCGACCTCGACCACCTCGCGGATACGGCCGGGCCGAGGCGTGAGCACGGCCACCCGGTCGGCCAGCAGCACCGCCTCGTCGATGGAATGGGTGACGAAGACGACGGTGGCCGAGTTTTCCATGTGCAGGCGCTGGAGTTCGACCGACAATTCCTCGCGGGTGAGCGCGTCGAGCGCGGAGAACGGCTCGTCCATCAGCATTACCCGCGGATTGCCGATGAGCGAACGGCACAGCGCCACCCGTTGCCGCATGCCGCCGGACAGTTCGTGCGGCAGGCGTTTTTCCGAACCGGTCAGCCCGGTCATGTCGAGGAGTTTCCGCGCGCGTTCGCGGTGCTCGGCCCGCCGCCAGCCGAAGATCTCCACGGGCAGCAGCACGTTGTCGAGCACCGTGCGCCAGGGCAGCAGCGCGGGGCGCTGGAAGAGCATCGCGATGTCGCGCCGCGCCTTGGTCACGCGCTCGCCGGCCACCGTGACCTCGCCTTCCGTGGCGGGCAGCAGCCCGGCGACGATCCTGAGCAACGTCGACTTCCCGCAGCCGGAACGGCCGATCACCGCGACGAACTCCCCCTCGGCCACCTCCAGGTCGATCTCGCGCAAGGCCTCGACGGTGCCCGACCGCCCGGTGAAGGTACGGCTCACGCCGGCCAGTCGGATCATCGAACAGGCTCCCGGACTCGGTGTTGTCCTCGACGTTACTCTCGTGTTTCCTAGGTCAAAAGGCGGTGATCCAGATGAGAGTTCTCGCCGTTCTTGTCCTGGTGCTTTCCTTGACCGCATGCGGTGATTCCGGTGGGTCCCAAAAGGTGACCTACTTAACGTCCTTCGGAAACTTCGGCAGGGACGCGTACGCGTGGGTCGCCCAGGACAAAGGCTATTTCCGCGAGGCCGGCCTGGAGGTGGACATCAAGCCTGGCGCCGGCAGCGGCGACAGCATCGCGAAGATCGAGGCGAGCACCGCGATGTTCGCCCCGGTCGACATGACCGGGCTGCTGCTGGCCCGCGGCAAGGGCGGCGCCCGCGGCATCGTGGCCGTCGCCGCCATCCAGCAGCGCACGATGGCCGCGATCATCGCCCTGGAGGGCAACAAGATCTCGGCGCCCCGCGACCTTGAGGGCAAGACGCTGGCCGACACCCCGGGCTCGGCGGTGCGCAATCTGTTCCCCACCTACGCCAAGCTCGCCGGGATCGACGCGTCGAAGGTCACCTGGGTCAACGGCGCTCCGGCCAACCTCATCGGCCTGCTGGCCAGCGGGACGGTGGCGGGGATCGGCCAGTTCGTGGTGGGCAGGCCGACCGTGGAGGCGGCGGCCAAGGGCCGTAAGGCGGTGGTCCTGCCGTACAGCGACGTGATCAGCGACCTGTACGGCAACGTGCTCGTCACCTCCACCAAGATCGCCAAGGATGACCCGGACACGGTCCGCCGCTTCAGCCAGGCACTGACCAAGGCGCTCGTCTACGCCATCGACCATCCCGACGAGGCCGGCCAGATCCTTCAGAAGAACGTGCCGTCCGCCGCGGCCGCTCCCGCCGCCGCGGAGATCAAGCTGATGGCCGGCTTCGTCAGGCCGGCCGGCGGCAGCGTGGGCGCGCTCGACACCGCCAGGCTGGCCCGCTGCATCGCCACGCTGAGCGGCGCCGGCGCGATCCCGGCCGGCCTGACCCCCGAGCAGGTCGTCGACACGAACCTGGTGAAGGGGTCCTGACCGTCGTGCGCGCGGCGACCTGGCCGGCGCTCGGACTGGTCGTCGCGCTCGCCGTGTGGTGGCTGGTGACGGCGGCGTTCCCGCTGGTCCACCCGGCGGTGCTGCCGCCGCCGGGCGAGGTGCTCGCCGCCTTCTCCGCCAGGCCGGGCGAACTGCTCGGCGGGCTCCTGGCGACCACCGTCGAGACGGTCGCCGGGTTCGCGATCTCCGTGGTCGCCGGGGTCCTGCTCGGGCTGGCGCTGGCCGCCTCGCGGGTGGTGGAGCGCATGTTCTCGCCGCTGCTGGTGGCGGTCAACGCGGTGCCGAAGATCGCGCTGGGGCCGCTGCTCGTGGTCTCGCTGGGCTGGGGTCAGCGGCCGATCCTGGCGATGGTGTTCCTGCTCTGCTTCTTCCCGATCGTGCTCTCCACCGCCACGGGCCTGACCACCACCCCCGCCGACCTGGCCGAACTGGCCCGCTCACTCGACGCCTCGCGCTGGCAGGCCTTCCGCAAGGTACGCCTGCCGGCCGCGCTGCCCCAGATCTTCGTCGGTCTGAAGGTGGCCATGCCGCTGGCCGCGATCGGGGCGGTGATCGGCGAGTTCCAGGCCGGAGAGGGCGGTCTCGGCTACCAGATCGTCCAGTACAGCGGCATCGCCGACGTCGCCACGGCCTGGGCGGCGATCATCCTGGTGGCGGCGATGAGCATCGTCCTCTACTTCGGGCTGCTGGTCGTGGAACGGCTGGCGCTCCCCTGGGTCCGCGAGACCACCTCAAGCCGGTGACGGGGACGCCGGTCCGGCATCCCCGCCGCCGAGGACGGTTCAGGCCGCGGCGTTCTGGTGGTTGCGCTCGGCCTGCTGCTTGACCTGCTGGATCTGCTCATCGGTGACGCGCAGGTCGCCGAGTTCCTTGACCGCCTGGTAATAGGTCCAGGCCAGGCCGTTGCAGGTGGAGCGGGAGAGCCCGGAATATCCGGCGCACACCTGGCGCATGTCGAAGTAGAAGGCGTCGTCGATACGCGGCTTGTTGGCCGGGAAGACGTTCATCGCCTTGTAGTTGCGGTAGCCGAAGTCGTGGCGCCGGCAGGACATCCTGAAGTCGAAGCCGAGCGGCTGGTCGGGGCTGCTGGAGCACAGGTCGGTCGACCAGTCGAAGTTGTAGTCGGCCCACGCGGCCTGGTTCTGCCAGGCGGCGCGCCAGGCGGAGGCGCTGCCGGCGTTGGGCTGGGAGAAGGTGGAGAGCGCGGCGAGTTTCTGCTCCGGCGTCACCGCGTGGGCCGGCAGCGCGAACCCGAAGAAGGCGGCCACGGACAGGAGGGCGGATAACGCGAGTAAGAGGGACCGTCTGACCATGAGAACCTGCTTTCACTGCACGGGGGGTGCGGAGGAATGCGGTGGCAAGGTTCGCCCGACGACCTAACAATGAAGCGAAGGCGGGAAAAACTAAAAGCAGATCTTGTCCAATTTTTCCGGCAGGGTTTGCGGAGAGTCGCCGTTTACGGTCAGTCGAATCTCGGGTCAACGGGTCAGCAGCAGCCGCGCCGACCACCCGGCCGACCACAGCAGGAGCAGGCCGACGACCACGCCCCCGCCGACCAGGGTGAGCCCGGCCCCGATGTTCGCGCCGATCGTGCCCGCGGTCACGACGCGCGCCCCCGCCCCCACGATCGCCCCCGCCACCAGCGCGGGTACGAGCGCCGCCCACCACCGGCCGTCGAACCGCCGCCCCCGCGCGGCCCAGATCAGCACGCCGAGCGTGAGCACCACCACGACCACCGCGCCTATGCCGGCCACCCGCTCCACCACCGGATCGACGTCCGGCGGCCGGAACGCGTAGTCGAGACCGGTTCCCTGCGGCACGTCCACGCTCAGATCCCCGACCAGCCACCACACGGCGACGGGGGTGGCCAGAACGCAGCCCGTGGCGGCGATCGCGAGACCGCCTGCTCTGATCGACATGCCTACCAATGTGGGGTGCGCGCGAGCTTCGCGTCCAGCCCTTCTCGGCTGCCGCGGGGGCGGCACCCGCCGGCCGGGCATGACTTCCCGGATCCGGCCAGCGGGCCCGCGTGGAAGGTCAGCGCGCGGACTTGCCCGCCGCGACGCGCGGCTTGGCTGCGGGAACGGCACGGCGCTTGGGCGTCGGGACGCGGAAGACGGCGCCACGGTGGTCGTACTCCTCGGCGCCCTCGTCGTCGAACCAGCGGCCGCCATCGCCCAGGTACCGGAAGGCGAACGCCTCGCCCTGCGGTACGGCTACCGCCACCCTGTAGCGACCGTCGTCGCCGAGCTGCATCGGGTGCGCGAGCGGGTCCCAGCCGTTGAAGTCGCCGACGACGGAGACCGGCCCAACTTCACCGGGAAGGGTGAAGAGAACCTCCACCTGCCCCCTCCTGTTGGGTTTGCTGTGAGTGAACATCTTTCTCCCCCGAATAAGATGATTCAGACGATTGCGCGTTCAGCCATACCCCGGCCGAGGGTGGGAAACGGGCGATCTTCGCAGTTTTTAGTGTTTACGAGAGGATTCCGCTCCGGGAATTTCCTCATCGAGCTAGTGACGCGATCCGGTCGGCAGGCCGCCGGCCGTCTCGATCCGGGTCTCGCACCGGCGGGCGCCCTCGCTGCCGACGACCACGATCCCTTTCTCGGTGACCGTGTAGAGCTCGCGATCCAGTTCGGGGTCGAGGCCGATCCTGGCGCCGTCCGGGATGATCGCGTCGCGGTCCACGATCGCCCGGCGGACGATCGCGTCCCGGCCCACCCGCACGTTCTCCATCAGGATGGAGTCGGCGACCTGGGCGCGGGCCCCCAGCGTGACCTGCGGGGACAGCACCGAGCGCTCGATGTCCGCCTCGGCGGCGACGGCGACGCCCGGCGAGAGCAGCGAGTCGACGGCGCGCCCCGGCCGTTCCCTGCCGAAGGTCACCGGCGCGAGCAGGTCGTGGAAGGTGCGGATCGGCCAGTGCGCGTTGTGCAGGGTGAAGGCCGGGTCCGGTCCGATGAGGTCCATGTGGGCTTCGTAGTAGGCGTCCAGGGTGCCGACGTCACGCCAGTAGCCGCGTTCGCGTGGGCTGACGCCGTGCACGTGGTTGCGCGCGAAGTCGTAGACGTCGGCCCGGCCCTCGCGTACCAGCATGGGGATGATGTCGGCGCCGATGTCGTGGCGGCTGGACACGTCCATCGCGTCCTCCTCCACCGCGTCGATCAGCGCCTGTGTCCTGAACACGTAGTTGCCCATGGACGCGCGGATCTCCTCCGGCGAGTCGGGCAGGCCGGCCGGATCGCCGGGCTTCTCCACGAACCGGGCTATCCGCCGGCCGCCCGGCGCGCACTCGATCACCCCGAACTGGTGCGCCAGCGCCCTCGGCTGCCGGATCGCCGCGACCGTGACGTCCGCCCCGGACTCCAGGTGCTGGGCGAGCATCTGCGCCGGATCCATCCGGTAGACGTGGTCGGCCCCGAACACCAGCACGTGCTCCGGTGGATCATCCCGGAGCAGGTGCAGGTTCTGGAACAGGGCGTCGGCCGAGCCGGAGAACCACTGCGGCCCGAACTGCTGCTGTGCCGGTACCGGGGCGATGTAGTGCCCCACCTGAGAGGAGAGTTGCCAGCCGCGCGCGATGTAGCGGTCGAGACTGTTGCTCTGATACTGGGTCAGCACCACGATCTTGAGATAGCCGGCGTTGGTCAGATTGGAGAGCACGAAGTCGATCAGCCGGAACATCCCGCCGAACGGGACGTTCGGTTTGGCCCTGCCCATCGTCAACGGCAGTAGTCGTTTTCCCTGTCCGCCGGCCAGCACCACGGCCATAACTCTGCACGAGGTCATAGGAATGACGCTATCTTCGCCTTTCACAGCTCCATTGCAAGAAGGTTCGTCATACCCCCAAAGAATCGTTATGCCGCGCATGAGCAAAGACCTGCCGTTCGGCGGAAGGGAACCGGCGTGATCGAGCTTGAGGTCATCGACGGGATCGGCGTCGTACGGCTGGCCCACGGCAAGGTCAACGCCCTGGATCTTGAGCTGTGCCAGGCGATCGAGGCGACGCTGCGCGACCTGGACACCGGCGGGGTGCGGGCCGTCGTGCTCACCGGTTCTGGACGTGCCTTCTCGGCCGGGGTCGACCTGGAGCGCATCGTCGGTGGCGGCGCCGGCTACGTGGCCAAATACCTGCCGGCGCTGAACGGCGCCTTCCGAGCCGTCTTCGACCTGGGCAAACCCGCCGTGGCCGCGATCAACGGCCACGCGATCGCGGGCGGCTGCGTGCTGGCCGCCGCCTGCGACCACCGCGTCATGGCCACCGGGCCGGGCACGATCGGCGTGCCCGAGCTGCTGGTGGGGGTGCCGTTCCCGGAGGTGGCGCTGGAGATCATGCGATACACGCTGGGGCCGGTCGGCGCGCGGCGGGCGATTCTGGACGGCCGCAACCATCCGGCCGCCGATGCGCTGGCGCTCGGGTTCGTGGACGAGGTGGCCGAGCCCGGGGACCTGCTCGACCGGGCGTTGTCGGCCGCCGACCGGCTGGCCGAGATCCCCGCCGACACCTTCCGGCACACCAAGGGGCAGTTGCGCGGCGAGGCGGCCGACGAGCGGGAGACGCTGCGTCTGTGGCGGACGGCCGCGGCCGATGGGCGGATCGAGTCCTTCATGGCCCGTACAGTCACCTCCCGCCGCCGCCCATAAGGCGCTATACGCGCATATGGCAGTCGCGCCCAGGCCGTTCCAGCTGGCCGTGGAGTGGCCCGCGGCCGGTGTCGAGCTCACCATCGCCGACGTGGACGGCGCCGCCATCGCGTCGGCCGCCGAGCGTTCGCTCCCTTACTGGAGCTGAGTAGCCCCGTACTCATGTGGCGGACCCGGTGCGCTGAGAACGTCGGTGCATGGCGCGAATTCCGCAGGTGCGCAGGGTCCTGTTCAACGACGAAGAGGTCGGGATGGGCTTCAACAGCGAGTCCGGCCTGGCCGTCGGGACCGCGCTCGAAGGCTTCACCGTCTCCTCCGACCCGGACGCCGACGGCCAGACGGTGACCTCGTCGATCACCATCGTCAGCACCCACGAGGAGCTCCAGGAGACCCTGGGCATGTCCTTCGAGGCGCAGGGCCGCTACGGGTTCTTCTCCGCCTCGGCGAAGACGACGTTCTCGGAGTCGTCCAACTACAACTCCACCTCCACCTTCCTGGTGGCCCGCGTCGTCGTCGAGAACGCGCTGCGCCGGGGCCGCGGGTTCAAGGTCACCACCGACGCCAGGGCGCTGCTCGACTCCCTGCGGTTCGAGGAGTTCAACCGGGCCTTCGGCGACAGCTTCGTCCGGGGGTTGCAGACCGGCGGCGAGTTCTACGCGGTCATCCGCATCACGTCGGTCTCGACCACCCGCCAGACCTCGCTGGCCGCCACCCTCCAGGCC
Organism: Nonomuraea endophytica; assembly: GCF_014203235.1. Classification (GTDB taxonomy): domain Bacteria; phylum Actinomycetota; class Actinomycetes; order Streptosporangiales; family Streptosporangiaceae; genus Nonomuraea; species Nonomuraea endophytica. The sequence continues at coordinate 73,813 of NZ_JACHIN010000027.1, forward strand.
GAGGCGAACGGGCTGGTCGCCTCCGGCAGCTTCAAGGCCTCGTTCGAGGAGGCGAACAGGAGCGCCAGCTCGCGTTCGGAGTACACCGCGACGATGTTCCAGAAGGCGGGCTCCGGCGCGACGATCTCGCCGACCGTCGAGATCGGCGAGGTCATCACCCGGTTCAAGCAGTTCCCGACCATCGCCTCCGACAGCTCGGCCGCCTACGAGGCCGAGGTCGTCACCTACGACACGCTGCCGCTCCCGGTCCCCACGCCGGAGGAGCAGGAGGCGTTCCTGCTGGCGCTCGCCGACGCCCGCGAGCGCAAGCTGCGCTTCATCCAGACGCGCAACGACCTCGAGTTCGCGCTCCGGCAGCCGGAGTTCTTCCGCGGCCTGCCCTCCGGCGACGTCCTGCTGACCGTGATCTCGACCTACACCAAGCTGATCAACGCGGCGATGCAGCACGCCATCAAGCTGTCGCGGGGGCAGATCTCGCCGCCGCGCCTCTTCGACCCGAGCGAGCTGGTCCCGCCGCTGCGCGAGCCGGAGCCGATCCCGCTGGTGCGCGTGCCCGTCGACGCGGCCGCGGCGACGCTCCGGCTGGTCTCGCTGCTCTGCCGTACGCCCTCCGACCGTGACCCGGACGCGGGCGACGAGGTCGTCATCCGGGTCGGTGGCGCGGACGTCGCCGGAGCTCCGTACGAGTGCGAGGAGGGCACGCGGATCGAGCTCGGGCACACCTTCCCGGTGGGAGCGCTGGCCACGAAGATCGAGGTCATCGAGTTGGACGGCGGCTTCGCCGGCGTGGACGACTACATCGGCTCCGTCGTCGTGACCGGGGCCGACCGCGCCGCCGGGCGCAAGAACGCGGTGCTGAGCGACGGCCAGGCGGTCTACGAGCTGGTATACGAGGTGGTGTAGCGAACCGTTCGGGGTCCGCCGTACGTCGTGAGGTCATGATGCTGCGATTGCTCGTGGTCACCGCGCTGGCGGCCGCCGTGCTGGCGGGCACGACCACCGCCGCCTGCGCCTGCAGTTGTGTGGAGTTCAAGCCGGCGCAGGCCGTACAGAACGCGACGGCGGTGTTCACCGGCACGGTGGTGGCGATCCGTACGGTCAAGGGCCCGCCGAACGCCCAGAAGGTGTACACCTTCCGCGCCGACAACGTCTACAAGGGCGCGCCCGCCGCCGAGTTCCAGATCGGCGCCGACACCGACAGCCCCGCGTGCGGCTACGTGTTCGACCAGGACACCCGCTACCTCGTCTTCGCCGGCCCGGCCGAGCGGGTGCCGGGCGTGAGCCTGTCCACGTCGCTGTGCTCGGGAAACGTCCCGATCCGTGCGGGCACGGGCCCGCTCCAGGTCGGCGACGAGCGCGAGACCGCCCCCGAGACCCTCGGCGGTCCGGTGACCACCGAGCTGATCACCGCCCTGGGCACACCCGCGCAGCCCGGCAAGTCCGGCACGCCCGGCACGTCGCGATCCGCTGTCCCCTGGCAGTGGGTAGCCGCCGTCGCCGTCGTCACGGCGGCCACCCTGGCCTGGTACGCCCGCCGTAACAGGGCCAAGTAGGTCACATCCGGGACAGCAGTTCGGCCTTCTTGGCCTGGAACTCCTCCGGAGACAGCAGCCCGGCGTCACGCAGTTCGCCCAGCTTGGCGATCAGCTCGGTGATCTCGGCGGCGGTGTGGCGGGCGGCGAGCGGTTTCGGCCCGCCCCCGGCGGGGATAGCGGCCAGGACGGCGGCGGCGAACGGGAGCGACTTGTGCGTGGCGCCCCAGCCGAGGCCGAACATCACCGAGGCCGGGTCGTCGTTCGGGTCGGACGGGGCCACCCGGTCGCGCACCTTCAGCCTGAGCGAGCCGCTCGCGCGGATCGGCGCGTGCCACTCCACGCCTTCCAGGTCGGCGACGCGGAAGCGCTGGTCACCGGCGCTGTACTTGGCCGTCGACGCGCCCGACCAGAACCAGGTGAACGTCACGTGCTCGCCGTCGAACGTGGCCGCGCCGTCCCACGCCTTGAAACTCCGCGGCACGGGCGGCGCGGCGACCAGGAAGTGCTCGACCGGCTCCCGGCTCGTGATCGCGGACCTGAGCTCGTCGGCGTAGTAGTCGGCCAGCGTCTCCTTGTCGGCGGGCAACACCAGCCGGTACGGGTCCAGCGCCTCGGCCAGTTGCCCGGCGGCGACGCTGGTCACCGGATCCGCCCCACGCCTGAGCGTCACCCGGAGCACGACCGTGCCCCGCCTGCCCGGTTCGAGCGACACGTCGGCGATCGCGCTGTGGGGAACGACGCGTTCGCCGAGTTCGGCGAGGAGTTTGTTCGGCTTGGACCCCGGCCGGATGCGCAACGCGTCACGCTCGAAGCCCCATATGACCTCAGGGCCCGCCAGAACATCCTCCACGCCCACAGGCTAGGCCATACCGGCGAGGCGTACGCGGGATCAGCGCCGTCGACGCTCCATGACGAGCGCCAGCCCGAGCCCGAGCGCCGCGTAGGCGCACAGCACCGCGAACCCGGCCCACGGCGCCAGCGGGAAGTAGCCGGTGACCGCGATGTAGAAGCCCTCGACGTGCGCGTACTCGCGGGCGCTCTGCTGGATCGCGAAGCCCGCCGCCGGGGTGACCGCCAGCGGCCACTCCCCCAGGCCCGCCAGCGCCAGCGCGTACGGAACAAAAGCCACGACGACGGCGGCGACGATCCCCACGGCGGCCCGCTTGAACAGCGCGCCGATGCCCAGGGACAACACCGCGACGGCGGCGTACAGCAGGCCGGTGCCGACGATCACCTGCAGGTGCGTCAGCAGGCCGACCGGGAGCGGATGGATGCCGTTGGACGGGAGCATCCGCAGGGCGATCGGCACCACGACGGCGGCGGGGATCACCCCGCTGAGGAAGGCGACCGTGCCGATCACCACCGCCTTGGGGACCAGGCGGCGGCGGTCGGCCGTCCCGAAGGCGACCGCCACGACGATCACCGCGATCAGGCCGAGGAACACGCCGATGAGCGTGCGCTCGATGGGCTGCTGGTCGGTGCTGGGCGCGATGTCACCGGTCCCGGTGACGGTGAAGGTGCCGCCCGAGCGCGAGAGGGCTCCGGGGTGGTGCGGCGTCACGCCGTCGGGCTCCATCTGGACGCCGATGTCGTCGGTCTTCCACTCGCCCTGTAGCGGGCTGACCTGGTCGAAGACGGCGGTGGCCTCGGAGAACCTGGACTCGGGCCCGCCGCCGGCCATCGTCAGCGCGCCGGGCGAGGCGGCGAACAGCCCGATCTCCACCGTGTCGGGCAGCCCGCCGAGGTAGGCCCTGCCCACCTCGGTCCACTGCTCGCCGTCGGCCGACTCGTGGCCGGTGAGAGTGTCGCCGGTACGCGTCAGCCGCAGCCAGCGCGGATACCCGCCGGCCGAGCCCGCGACGTCCTCGGTGAAGTCGTGCTGCATGCGCACCCCGTGCTCGGCGGTCACCATGATCGCCGCGTACCGCGCCCCCTGCCGGACGCCGTCCTTGACCATGAGCCCCGCCTTGGCCCACGGCACCAGCCCGGGCACGGGCGGCGGGCCCGCGCCGGCCCCGGGCGGCGGCGGCTCCTTGATCCGTCCGGTCATTCCGTTCACCCGGGCGGTGATGCTGCCGTCGCCGCGCAGCGGCTGGTGGACGAAGTAGAACCTGTCCTCCACCGCCTGCCCGGAGGGCCCCAGGATGGGCGCGGGGCAGGGCTCCTCGGTGGTCTGGGTGCCGCACGTGGCGCGGGAGGTCGCGACGAGCGTGAGCCCGGCCAACACCGGGATCAGCGCCGCGACCACCATCCCGATCACCCAGCGGCGGGTCTTGCCGAACCTGGTCCATTCGGATTCCATGGCGGGCAGGCTAGGCAGCGCGACCCCGCGCGGGCGTCACGCAGGGGAGCGACCTTTCCCGTCCCTGACACCAGGGACACACGATCCCCCACACGATGGACGCGGCAGAAATCCACAGAAGGCAGGATGATGACCCCCACCTTCGACCACATCTCCGCCGGATACCACCCCGACCCCGCACTGTCGATGTCCTTGCACGCCGACGCCTACACCGATCCGGCCTGGTTCGACGTCGACCAGCGGGCGATCTTCGCGCGGACGTGGCAGTGGTTGTGCCACGTGGAGAAGCTGCGCGAGCCGGGCAGCTACGTGAGCGCCACCGTGGCCGGCATGCCCGTCGTCGCCGTCCGGGACGAGTCCGGCACGCTGCGCGCGTTCTACAACGTGTGCAAGCACCGGGCGCACGAACTGCTGTCCGGATGCGGCGTCCGGCGCAGCATCGTCTGCCCGTACCACGCCTGGACCTTCGACCTGACCGGCCGGTTACGGCGCGCCCGCAACACCGGCGACCTGCCGGGCTTCGACCCCGATCTGGTACGCCTGGACCGCGTCCAGGTCACCGAGTTCGCCGGCATGGTCTACGTCAACCTCGACCCCGGCGCCGCCCCGCTCGCCGAGAAGGCCGGGGACCTGGCGGCGGAGATCGAGGCGCGCGCGCCTGACGTGGCCAAGCTGACGCTCGCCCGCCGCCTCACCTACGACATCGCCTCCAACTGGAAGAACGTCGTCGACAACTTCCTGGAGTGCTACCACTGCCACGTGGCGCACAAGGACTTCGTGTCGCTGGTCGACATGAGCACGTACAAGGTGACGACCCACGGCATCTGGTCCAGCCACATGGCTCAGGCGGGCACGGCGGAGAACTCCGCCTACGACGTGTCGGGCGCGACCGTGACCGAGCACGCGGTCTGGTGGTTGTGGCCCAACACCTGCCTGCTGCGCTACCCCGGCCGGGGCAACTTCATGGTCCTGCAGATCATCCCGGCCGGCCCGGAACGAACCCTGGAGACCTGGGACTTCTACCTGGAGACCGCCGAGCCGAACGAGCCGGAACTCGACGGCATCCGCTACATCGACGAGGTTCTCCAGGTGGAGGACATCGCCCTGGTAGAGAGCGTCCAGCGCGGCATGCGCACGCCCGCCTTCACCCAAGGCAAGATCGTGTACGACCCCGCGGGCTCCGGCCTGTCGGAGCACGCGCTCCACCACTTCCACGGCCTCGTGCTCGACGCCTACCGCGACGCCCTGAAGTGACGCTCAGGCCAGACCGGCGAGCTTGGCGCTGTCGTCCCAGAGCGCCTGGGCCAGCTTGCCGCCCCTGGCCGGCTCCGACGGGTCCGGCCAGGTGAGCCCGCCCCGGCGCAGCGCGGCGTACGAGCGGCCCGCCGGGGGCCCGGCCAGGCCGAGTGCCAGGTCGGCCAGGGCGTTCCCGGCGGCGGCGCGGCTGTTGAGATGCGGGTTGAACCTGCTCACCACCCAGCGCGGAACCGGCGTGCCCAGCAGCGACCACGCCACCCGCAGCGGGAACGACAGGTCCTTGGCCAGCCCCGTGCCGAACACCTGACCCGGGTCGTAGGCGACGGCCGTGACGCCGCGCCCGGCCAACACCCGCGCGGTCAGCACGGCGCACAGCTTGGACGCGGTGTAGGCGTGCTCGCCCGCCTTGCGCGGCCGTGGATCGCGGCCGGGGTCGCGGTCCGGGTGAGCCAGCAGGTCCGCGTCGGCGTGCCTCGGCGGCGTCAGGCCCGCGCCGGTGGCGGGGTCGTGGGTGCCGCTCGTGGTCAGGACGACGATGGCGCCGTCGGCCAGGGTGGGCAGGAGCAGGCGGACGAGCAGGTAGTGGGCGAGGTGGTTGACGGCGAACGTCGTCTCGAAGCCGTCCGCGCTCCGGCCGCCGGCGTCGGGGCGGATCAGGCCGGCGTTGAGCACCAGGGCGTCCACGGGGGTGCCGCCCAGCCGTTCGCGCACCGAGGCGGCGAAGGCGCGTACCGACGCCAGGCCTGTCAGGTCGAGCGGGATCTCCTCGCCAGCGGGCCGGCGGGCGCCCAGGATCAGGCGGGCCCCGGCGCGGGTCAGCCGTCCGGCGGCGGTCGCGCCGAAGCCCGACGTGCCGCCGGTCATCACCATCGTGGACATGGTGCCCTCCTAGGAGATGGTCTTCACCACGTGGCGCAGGGTCTCGCCCAGTTCGGTCGGGCAGGTGACGGTCCGGTCGCCTCGGGGTGCGAGCAGGTGGCGCTGCTCGGCCTCGTACAGGCCGGCGAGCTCCTGCGCGATGGGCCGAGGCAGGCCCGCGTCGACCATCGTGCCGACCCAGCCCGGCTGCGGGATCGTGACCACCTGCAGCGTCTTGCCGAGCGCCGCCGCCAGTTCCTCGGCGACCTGCCGCTCGGTGTAGCTGTGGCCGTCCAGGTCGACGACCTCGCTGCTCGCGGGCGGCTGCGTCAGCGCCCGCGCGACCACCTCGCCGATGTCGCGGGTGGCGACCATGCAGGTGGGCTCGTCCGCCGACTCGCCGAAGACCGGGTAGACGCCGGCCCCCGTGGCGGCGTCCAGCACGGTCTCGACCTTCTCCTGGAAGTGCGGCGAGCGGATCGCGGTGAGGACCGTGCCGGTCTCGCGCAGCAGGTTCTCCAGGTGGTGCAGCCAGCGGATGGGGCCCGTGCCCTCGGCCAGCTCCGCGCCGACCGAGGACAACATCGCCACGTGCGGTACTCCGCTGTCCTCCACCGCTCCGGCGATCGACGCGGCCAGGCCGCGGTGATAGGCGTCGGGGTCGTCGGCCGCCAGGTCGGTCGGCAGCATGACGAACGCGCCGCGGCAGCCGCGCAGCGCCGCCGTCAGCGCCGCCCGGTCGCCGAGATCGGCGACCTCCGCCCGAGGCCAGTCGCGGCCCTTCGCCGGGTCGCGGACCACCGCCCGCACCGCCTCTCCCCTGGCCAGCAGCTCCTGGGCCACCGCGCCGCCGACGTGGCCTGTCACACCTGTGATCGCGTACATCGGACCGCCTCTCTGAATTGGGTTACCTCCAGTGAAGTGGCCCGCGGTGAGACGATCCATATTCGGTACGCTCGCTTCCATTTCTGTCCGTCTAAGCTGAGGACGTGGACCCCCTCGCCGACCTTCTTGACGGAGTCCGTGCCCGCAGCGCGGCGTTCTGCCAGGCGATCCTGGAACCACCCTGGTCGCTGCGGATCGCCGACGGGGCGATGCTCGCCCTGGCCACCGCGCTGCGCGGACACGCCTGGATCGTGCCCGACGGGGGCGAGCCCGTGCTGATGCGCACCGGTGACGTGGCGATCATCAAGGGGCCCGCGCCGTACACGATCGGCGACGACCCGGCCACCGCCCCCGACACCGTCGTCCGCCCCGGCAACCGCCTGACCACCATGGACGGCGTCGACATCACCGACGAGCTGCGGCTCGGCCCGCGCACCAGCGGGCTCACGCCCGACGGCTCGGCGATCGTGGCCAGCGGCACCTACCAGGTCAGCGGCGAGGTGGGCGACCGGCTGCTCAACGCCCTGCCCGCGGTCGTGCTCGTGCCACGGGCGAGCACGCCCTCCCCGGTCATGGAACTGCTCGCCCAGGAGGTCAACGGCGAAGGCCCCGGCCAGCAGGTCGTGCTCGACCGGCTCCTCGACCTGGCGCTGATCGCGACGCTGCGCGCCTGGTTCGCCCGCCCCGAGGCCCAGGCGCCCGGCTGGTACCGGGCGCAGAGCGACCCGCTGATCGGCCCCGCGCTGAAGCTGATCCACGGCGACCCGGCCCGGCCGTGGACGGTGGCGCTCCTGGCCGAGAAGGTCGGCGCGTCGCGGGCGGCGTTCGCCCGCCGCTTCGCCGGCCTCGTGGGCGAGCCGCCGATGGCCTACGTCACCAGCTGGCGGCTCGCGCTAGCCGCCGACCTGCTGCGTTCCTCCGACATCACCATCGACTCGGTCGCCAGGCACGTCGGCTACGCCAACGCGTTCGCGCTGAGCGTGGCCTTCAAGCGGGTACGCGGGCTGACGCCGAGCCGCCACCGCACCGGCGCCTAGAGGAAGGGCGCAGCCAGAAAGCTCGGCCTGAACGACCGCCTCGACCTGACCCGCTACGCCATAAGGGCCGGACTGGTCGAGCCCTGACCCCGACCGGCGATGTCCGGTATGGTGCGGCCCTGGACCCTGCAAACGATCAAGAAACGGAGACCCCCCATGGAGATCGAGCAGACGGCGCTGCCCGGCATCGGGCTAAAACACGAGTTCACCTCCCGCGCGGGACGCAGGATCGGGGTGGTCTCCCACCGCACCGGCCGCCGCGACCTGATCATCTACGACCCCGACGATCCCGACAGCGCCTGCGAGGACATCGTCCTCAACGACGACGAGGCCGACGCCCTGGCCGAGCTCCTCGGCGCGCCCCGCATCGTGCAGCGGCTCAACCAGTTGCACAAGCAGGTCGAAGGCCTGGTCAGCGTCCAGCTGCCGATCACCGACGCGAGCCCGTACGCCGACCGGCAGATGGGTCAGGCCCGCGTGCGCACCCGCACCGGCGCGTCCATCGTGGCCGTCGTCCGCGCCGGCCAGGTCATCACCAGCCCCGCCCCCGACTTCGCCCTGCTGGCGGGCGATGTCATCGTCGTCGTCGGCACGGCCGAGTCCACGGCGGCGGTCGCCGAGATTCTCGCCACCGGATAGAAAAGGCACCGCGTGCACCACACCGCCATCCTCATCCTCGAACTCGGCGCCATCATCCTCGGCCTCGGCGTGCTCGGCGCCTTAGCGGTACGGGTCGGCATCTCCCCCATCCCCCTCTACCTCGTGGCCGGGCTCGCCTTCGGCCAGGGCGGCATCCTCCCCCTCGCCACCAGCGGCGAGTTCATCGCCACCGGCGCCGAGATCGGCGTCATCCTCCTGCTGCTCACCCTCGGGCTCGAGTACAACGCCTCAGAGCTCGTCACCTCCCTGCGCAGCAACGCCCGCGCCGGCCTGGCCGACCTGGTGCTCAACGCCGCACCGGGCGCGATCGCCGCCCTGCTGCTCGGCTGGGGTCCCGTCGCCGCCGTCGCGATGGCCGGCGTCACGTACGCCACCTCCTCCGGCATCACCGCCAAGGTCCTGTCCGACCTGGGCTGGATCGGCAACAGGGAAACCCCCGTCGTGCTGTCGCTGCTGGTCTTCGAGGACCTCACGATGGCGCTCTACCTGCCGATCCTCACCGCGATGCTGGCCGGGGTCAGCTTCGCGGGCGGCGCGGTGACCGTCGGCATCGCGCTGGCGACCGTCAGCGTCGTCCTGCTCATCGCGCTGCGGTTCGGCCGGTTCATCGAGAAGTTCGTCGCCAGCCCGTCCAGCGAGGTGCTGCTGCTCAAGGTGATCGGGCTCGCGCTCCTGGTCGCCGGCGTCGCCACCAAGCTCCAGGTCTCCGCGGCCGTCGGCGCCTTCCTCGTCGGCATCGCGCTGTCCGGCGAACTCGCCCACGAGGCCCGCACGCTGCTCGCCCCGGTGCGCGACCTGTTCGCCGCGGTGTTCTTCGTCTTCTTCGGCCTGCAGACCGACCCGGCCGCCATCCTGCCCGTCGCGGGGCTGGCCGTCCTGCTCGCCGTGGTCAGCATGATCACCAAACTGCTCACGGGCGCGTACGCCGCCCGCCGCGCCGGAATCGCCAAAGCAGGTCAGGCCCGAGCCGGGATCGCGCTCATCCCCCGAGGCGAGTTCAACATCGTCATCGCCGGGCTGGCGGTGGCGGCGGGGGCGCATCCCGATCTGGGGCCGCTGGCCGCGGCTTACGTGCTCATCCTGGCCGCCTTCGGGCCGCTGGCCGCCAAGCTGGTCCAGCCGCTGATCACCGCCATCGCCCGCCGTACCTGAAATGAGATGACGTCTGTCATGAACGGCCGGTGACAGCGGCCTCTACTCCGGCCGAACCCCTCTGCCCGATGATCGAAGCATGACGAAGAACTCCCCCAACTGGACGGTCGGCCTCTCCGCCGGACTCGCCATCGGCATGGGCCTCGCCGCCGCCCTGAACGACATCGTCCTGGGAATCGCGCTCTCGCTGTGCTTCGGAGTGGCTCTGTCGTACGCGCTGGCGCCCAAGAAGGACGAGGCATGAGCATTTGCGTTCGAGCGCGCTCGAAGGCATAGCGTCCCCGGCATGACGACGAAGACCTGGATCATTACCGGCGCCTCCCGCGGTTTCGGCCGCGCCCTGGCGGAAGCCGCGCTCGCGGGCGGCGACCACGTGGTGGCGGCGGTGCGGCGGCCCGAGAGCGTCGCCGACCTCGCCGCCGCCTACCCGGACGACTTCATGGCCGCCGCGTTCGACGTCCGCGATGTGACGGCGGCCGAGGGCCTGGTGCGTACCACTCTCGACCGCTTCGGCCGGCTCGACGTGCTCGTGAACAACGCGGGCCGGGCCGTGGTCGGCGCGGTCGAGGAGGTCGCCGACGCGCAGCTGCGCGAGCTCATGGACCTGCACCTGTTCGGCCCCGCCGCGCTGGTCAGGGCGGCGCTGCCGGCGATGCGCGCGCAGGGCGCCGGGACGATCGTGCAGATGAGCAGCCAGGGCGGGCGGATGTCGTTCCCCGGCGTGTCCACGTACTCGGCGTCGAAGTTCGCCCTCGAAGGCTGGTCGGAGGCGCTGGCCGGGGAGGTCGCGCCGTTCGGGATCCGGGTGATGATCGTGGAGCCGAGCCGGTTCAGGACCGACTTCAACGCCGCCGACGTGCTGGAGTTCACCGAGACGTCGCCGACGTACCGTGATGTGCTCGCCAGGGTGCGCGCGGACATGGCCGGGACCGACGGCCGTCAGGAGGGCGACCCCGCGCGCGCGGCCGAGATCATCGTCTCCCTCACGCACGGTGACGACGTGCCGCTACGGCTGCCGCTCGGACGTGAGGCGGTCGAGCGCATCTCCGGCGTCCACCGGCGCGGCCTGGCGGAGGTCGAGCGGTGGGCGGAGACCGCGCGCAGCGCCGACTTCGAGGACGTTCCGGTAGCGGTCCGGCCGATTTAGGCTGGTTGTCATGGCCACCGATGACCTGATGACCAGGGCGCTCGAGATGCTCGGGGACGACGGCCCGCCGTCGGTCGAGGCGATCCACCGCCTCGCCGACCTGGCCGACGTGCCCACGTCGATGACGATCGTGGAGGTCGCCGACCTGCTGGACATCTCGCCGCACACGCTGCGCTACTACGAGCGCGCCGGGCTGGTGGAGGTGGCCCGCGACGCCGGCGGCCACCGGGTGTACGACGACCACGCGGTGCGGCGGCTGGTGTTCCTCACCCGGATGCGGCTGTCCGGAATGCCGATGCGCGACCTTCAGCACTACATCGCGCTCGTCGACGACGGGGCCGAAACCGTACCCGAGCGACTGGACATGCTGCTGGAACACCGCGACACCATTCGCCGCCGGATCAGGGAGCTGACCCTCTCCCTCACCGCCGTCGAATACAAGATCGCCACCTACGGCGGCGAAACCGGCCCCGACGTCCAGTCCCGCTGAACGTGGAATAGCCAAGGCTTGAACGACGCCTCAGGCTAGCCAGCCACGAAACAGGGCAGATCACCCCCGCGCCGGCAGGGGGAGATCACAGTGCGTCCCATCAGATATTCGGCCGAGCTCGAGCCCCCGGAGCCGGGCTTCGAGGAGAGCCAGCGGCAGGCCATCGACATCGTCACCGAGTTCGAGCGGCACTCGGTGGCCGGGGAAGGCGCCGACCGCGCCGTGCGGTTCGCGCACGCCAAGGCGTACGGCCTGGTCAGGGGCACCTTCGAGATCCTGGACGGCCTCCCGGCCGAGTACGCCCAGGGCGTCTACGCCCGCCCCGGCAGCCACGACTGCGTGGTCCGCTACTCCAACGGCCTGTCCCACCTGGGGATCGACCGGGCCCTCGGCAACGTGGTCGGGATGGCGACCAAGGTGTTCGGCATCGAGGCGGAGACCACGCTGGAGGACGAGCGGCACACCAGGACCATGGACTTCAACATGATCAACGGGCCGTTCTTCTTCTGCAACACCGCCCGGCACTACCGCTTCCTCGCCAAGCTCTTCATCGACATCCCCAAGTACCACGCCGGCGGGAAACAGGGCACGCACCAGATGTTCCACGACTGGGTCACCGGCTACGGCACACTGCGGCCGGAGGACTGGGCGTGGGACGAACTCGGCGCGTTCATCCGGCTCGGCGCGCAGGCCCGCTGGCAGAACCTGCTGCTGTCGACCTTCTGGACGATGTGCGCGGTGCGGCACGGCGACTACGTCGCGAAACTCCGCATCACGCCCACGCCCGCCTCCGCCCAGGCCATCACGGAGCGCGACCTCGACCCGGCCGCGCGCGACGAGGTGTTCCGCCCCGCGCTCGTGGACGAGCTGTCCGGGCACGGCGCCGAGTTCGACTTCCAGGTGCAGCTGTGCACGTCGCCAGCGGAGATGCCCATCGACGACCTGACCGTGGAGTGGCCTGAACGGCTCTCGCCGTTCGTCACCGTCGCCCGCATGCGCTTCCCGAGGCAGGACATCGGCGGCGCGGCCAACCTCGCGGCGGCCGACGCCGTCTCGTTCACGCCGTGGCGCTGCGCCGCCGAGCACGTCCCGGTCGGGAGCCTGCAGCGCCTGCGCCGGGAGGTCTACCGGCTCTCGTCCATCGAACGGCACCGCCTCAACGACCAGGTCCGGGCGGAACCGGACAGCGTCGCCGACGTCCTCCCGCCGACACCCTGAGGGAAAGGATCCCGATCATGCAGCAGGACTATGTCCCGATCTCTCCGGACGTCACCGCCGAGGAGATCGGCAAGTGGACCCAGCCCACCCGGCGGCAGACCGACGGCGTGGGCCTGCGGGTCGGCAACAAGGCCGAGTTCACGCTGGTGGCGCCGGTGAAGCCGGGCGGCGCGGAGATCTTCCGCGAGCGGGTCAAGAAGGCCCAGGTCGAGGCGGCCTACTGGGAGGGCAAGCTCGGCACCGTCCACGACCTGCGGGTCGCCCTGATCAACGACGGCACGCAGATCCTGTTCGCCGCCAGCTACAGCGACGAGTTCAAGCCTTACGTGGTCGACGTCATCAACTTCGCCACGCCGTGGATCGACCACATGTTCACCGACGTGGCCGAGGGCTATCCGGGGCTGCGCTCGCCCGACGCGCTGGCGTACATCGCGAAACACCAGGTCGAGGCGAGCGTCTGGTACGCCTCGAACGAGCAGGCCACCGTCCGTGACATCGCCCGCGGGCAGAAGGCGCTCACCTCGCTCAACGAACTCCTCGACGCCAC
>NZ_JACHIN010000028.1 GCF_014203235.1 Nonomuraea endophytica
ACGGCGTCGCCTACGACCCCACCCAGCACAGAGCCCTCCAACGACTCCTCAACCAAGATCAACCGGCTGCTGCTTGACACAGGGCTACTCATGCCACGCCCACCAGCTTCGCCATGCGCAGCCGGGTGATCCTGGCGAGCTCGTCGCGCACCACGCGGCGCTCGGCCTCCTCGTCGTTGAGCAGGCGCTCGTTGAGGCGGTCCAGCATCTGGCGGCCGCTCAGCCCGGTGGCGCAGATCAGGTACACGTGGCCGAACCTGTCCTCGTAGTCCCGGTTGCCCTGCGCGAGTTCGGCCAGCACGTCGTCACCGACTCCGGCCTGTTCCTGACGTGACCACTTCTCCGTGGTGCGCTCCCCGATCCTCGGGTGGGCGCCGAGCGCCTCCAGCACGTCGGGCCACTCCAGCGCGCGCACCGCGGTGTCGGCGGTGGCGGTGAGCTGGGCCAGGTCCCGGTGGGGCCGGAGTGCGGCCACGGTCCTGGCGAAGGCGTGCGAGGCGCAGCAGGCCATCAGCTCGCGCTCGGCGTCGGCCGGGCTGAGGGCGTTGAAGTCGGCCAGCCCGGACACGGTCTGCAGGTTCGGCATGTCAGAAGTACACACAGGGCTCTCGTGCCCGGTCCATCCGCAAGAACTCCGAACTGCTCCAGGGGTTGGTCAGGACTTTTCGTGTCATGCTCCAAGTTCTGCCGGGCCGCACCCGCGGGTACTGTCCGTGCATGCGACTCAACGCGCTGCTGGAGATGCCGGAACTGGGTCTGTCGACCGTGGTCGGGCACGACGAACTCGACCGCCCTCTGCGCTGGGTCGTCACCACCGACCTGCTCCACCCCGGCCGCTACCTCAGCGGCGGCGAACTCGTCCTGACCGGCCTCATCTGGCGCAACTCCCCCGCCGACAGCGAGACGTTCGTGGCCGCGCTGGCCGCCGCCGGGGTCTCGGGGCTGGGCGCGTGCGAGGCGGCCTCCGGCGACCTGCCCGCCGACCTGGTGGCCGCGTGCAGGAAGCACCGGGTGCCGTTGTTCCACGTGCCGCAGGCGCTCGGGTTCGCCGAGGTGACCGAGCACATCGTGCGCCGGCTGTCGGGCGCGCGGGCCTCCGACGTCAAGGCCGTGCTCGACCGGCACCGCCAGCTCGTCTCCGGCGCCGGGCTCGACCCCGTGATGGAGATGATCGGGCGCGACCTCGGCATGCGCGGCTGGGTGCTGACCGCCTCCGGCCGTACCGTTGCCGGGGCCGACCCGCCCGCCGACACGGCCATGCTGGCCAGGGCGTTCCTGACGGCCAAGCGGCTGCCCTGCGTACGCGGCGGCTACACGATCTTCCCCGTGGACGAGCAGACCACCTCGCGGGTGGCCGACTGGTTCGTGGCCTTCGAGGGCTCCATGGACGACTGGCCGGAGGAACGGCTCGCGCTGGCCGCCGAGCTGGCTGCCGTCGCCGCGCTGGAGCGCATGCGGCTGGACGACCGGCTCAGCCCCGAGGGCCGCATCGGCCAGGAACTGGTCCGGCTCGTGCTCACCGACGGACGCCCCAGCGACATCCTGCCGCGCCTGCAGGTGACCGGCCTGGCCGAGGCGTCCGGCTACGTCGCCGTCGCCGCCGCGGCGGGCGGCAGCCTGCGCCCCGGCGAGCTGCGGGCGGTCGTCAAGGAGATCCTCTACGGCCTGCGCCCCGTCATCGGCGTCGTCGAGGACGAGACGATCGCCCTCGTGCCGGCGACCGGCGAGGACGTCACCGGCCGGGTCCGCGACGCCGTACAGGCGCTGGCTCCCGGGCTGGGCGGCAGCAGGCTCAAGGTCGGGGTGAGCGGGCAGGCGCAGGTGGAGGGCCTGCGCGGCGCGGTCGAGGAGGCCCGCTACGCGCGCCGGATGGCCGAGGGCAGGGCCGAGCCCGACGCCGTCGTGGGCCACGACGAGCTGGCCACGCACGTGCTGCTGCTGGCCTCGGTGCCCGACGACGTGCGGCACATGTTCCGGGTGCGGCTGCTGGACCCGCTGCGCTCCTACGACCAGGTGCACCGGGCCGACCTGGTGCGCACGCTGGAGGCGTTCCTGCTGTGCTCGGGGTCGTGGACCAAGTGCGCCGAGCTGCTGCACGTTCACGTCAACACGCTGCGCTATCGCATCCAGCGCATCCAGGACCTCACCGGGCGCGACCTGTCGCGGCTGGAGGACAGGGTGGACTTCTTCCTGGCGCTCCGGCTGGGCTAGGCGGGGCACGTAAAGACAGGTCAAGGCGACGGAGACAGCCGGAGCGCGGCGATAGACTGGGCCCCATCATGACTCCCACTTCACTCATCGGCGGGCACGTCTCCGTCGCGGGCGGCCTGGCCACCGGCGGCCTGAAGTTCATGGCCGACATCGGCGCCGAGATGATGCAGGTCTTCGTCACCAACCCGCGCTCGTGGGCGCTGACCGAGCGCAAGCCCGACGAGGACGCCAAGCTCGCCGAGTCGGGAGTGGAGAGCTTCATCCACATCCCCTACCTGGTCAACTTCGGCTCGCCCAACCCCGACACGCTCGCCAACTCCGTCGAGCTGACCCGCTACACGCTGCGGCGCGGGGTCGAGACGGGAGCCAAGGGCGTGGTCGTGCACACCGGCTCGGCGGTCACGCAGCCGCGCGAGGCCGCGATGGCGCAGTTGCACGAGCACCTGCTGCCGCTGCTGGACGAGATCCCCGACGGCGGCCCCGACCTGCTGCTGGAGCCGATGGCCGGGCAGGGCGCGATGTTGTGCGCGACGGTCCAGGACCTGGAGCCCTATCTCGCGGCGCTCGACTGGCACCCGAAGGCGGGCATCTGCTTCGACACCTGCCACGCGTTCGCCGCCGGGCACGACCTGGCCAGGGAGGGCGGGGTCACCGAGACGCTCGACGCGCTGCACAAGATCGCGCCGGGCCGGTTGAAGCTGGTCCACGCCAACGACTCCAAGGACGTCTGCGGCTCCAAGAAGGACCGCCACGAGAAGATCGGCCAGGGCGAGATCGGGCTGGCCGCCTTCGGCGAGCTGTTCCGGCACGACATCGTGGCCGGGGTCCCGGTCTGCATCGAGACGCCGGGCAAGCCGCCGGAGTATCGCATCGACATCCAGGCGCTCAAGGACCTGCGCGACGCCCCGAGCTAGGACGGGGGCGGCGCGGTGCTGTTCCTGACGTGCAGTTCGTGCGGGAGCAGGAGCCGCTCGGGCCGTGGGTCGCCCGACAGGAGCAGCCGACCGGCCGTCTGACCGGCGAGCTGGCTGTGCTGCCTGACCGACGTGAGGGCCGCCTCCTCGGCGGCGGTGTCGGAGAAGCCGACCACCGACAGCTCGCCGGGCACCTTCATGCCCGCCTCCGCCGCCGCGTCCAGCACGCCGAGCGCCAGCACGTCGGTGTTGCACAGCACCGCCGTGGGCCGGGGTGAGCGGGCCAGCAGCGCCCGCCCGGCCTCGCGGCCCGCCTCACGCTCGTTGCCCACCACCTCGTAGACCGGCACGTCCGCCCAGTCGACTCCGCCGGCCTCGAAGGCGGCGCGGTAGCCGAGCACCCGGTTGCGCATGGCCTGGAAGACCGCGCTCTCCTGCCGCCCGACGTCGGCCCAGCCGTGCCGGCCGTCCTGGTGGAGCCCGACGACGGCCAGCCCGACCCGGGTGTGCCCGAGGTCGAGCAGGTGCCGCGCGGCCGATCCGGCCGCGGCCAGTTCGTCGATTCCCACGAACGGCACGCCCTCCACGAACGGCTCGTCCACCATCACCGTCGGCAGCCGCCTGGCCAGCACGGCGTCAAGGGCCGCGTGCCCGTCGGGCAGCGAGAACACGCAGAAGGCGTCGACCACGGCGTCGCGCACCAGCTCGGTGCGTTCGACGCCGCGCGGCTGCTGCAGGATGAGCAGCCCGACCGCGGCCTCCTCGGCCGCGACGGCCAGCCCCTGCAGGAAGCCGATCGCGTACGGGTCGGCGAAGGCGTAGGGCAGCGTCTCGGTGAAGATCAGGCCCAGCGCCCCCGCCCTGCCGAGTCTCAGGGATCTCGCGGTCGGGTTGGGGCCGGCGTACCCGAGTTCCTCGGCCACCCGCAGGATGCGTTCGCGCAACTCGGCGCTGAGCTGGTCGGGGCGGGAGAAGGCGTAGGAGACCGTGGCGCGCGAGACGCCCACGCGGTCCGCGATCGTCTGCAGGGTCACTCGCTCGGTCATCCACACACCCTAGCGAAAGGCTTCTTAATCAGTTAAGCTCTTAATGGATTAAGGAGGCAACATGGATGCCATGCAAGTGCTCGCCCACCAGACCGCGATGGGGTATGAGGACGGGCTTCGCTCCGCGCTGCCCGACGCCCCGCGACAGCCGGGAGGAGACGTCGAACGCGTCAGGGTCCGGCTGGCCCGCACCCTGCGCCGCACCGCCGACCACCTGGACCCGGCCCCCGCCAGGACGGTGGCCGGGTAGGTCAGAACGTGGCCGCGCGCAGGGCCAGCGCGATCACCGCGGCGTCCTCGGGGGCGCGGACGTCGCGGCCGGTCAGCTCCTTGAAGCGGGCGAACCGGTGCTGGATGGTGTTGCGGTGGCAATACAGGGCGGCGGCGGTGGCGGCGATCGCCCCGTCGCCTGCCAGGTGCACGCGGACCGTCTCCAGCAGGCGTTCCCGCTCGGCCGCGCCCACCGTGTAGAGCGGGCCGAGGACCCGGGCGGCCAGTTCGGCCGACAGCTCGGGGCTGTGGGCGGTGAAGACCTCCAGCCAGCTGTCCTCCAGGCGGACCGGGCCGCCCTCCGGCGCGGCGGCGCGGGCGGTCGCGGCGGCCAGCCGTACGGCGTGGGGGATTCTCGCCAGGCCCGCCACCTCGGGCGAGACGCCACAGGGGACGCCCGCCAGCGCGTCGAGCACCACGCGCTCGGCCCCGCCCGCGCGGGCCGGAAGCTGGACGACGAGGATGTCGCCGGTCGGCGCGTCGTGGCGGTGCAGGCGCAGGCCGAGCAAGGCCAGCGTGGAGACCGCCGCCCGCAGCGAGGCGCCCGCGGCGGGGTCGGCCAGCGATGAGTCCGGCGGGGTGCCGGAGCGGAGCGGGCCCGTGCTGCCGTCGGTGACGACGGCGACGAAGGCGGCCGAGGTGTCGAAGCCGAGGACCCGCCCCGCGTCGCGCACCACGTCGGGGTTGCGGCCGTCGTTGTCCAGCAGCCGGGCGAACCACGTGCGCCGCTGGTCCTCGCGCTGGCGGCCCATCTCCAGCACCGCCCGCTGATAGCCGGTCATCAGGCCGGTGTTGTGCTGCTCGACCGCCTCCCACACCAGGTTCGCCGAGCGCAGCAGGCCGGGCAGGTCGTCGGGTTCCGCCTGGGCGATGAGGCCGTGCCACAGCACCTTCGCGTCCAGCCGCGCCGCGGCCAGCAGCGACTCCAGGGGCACGCCCTGCCCGGCCCGCCGTTCGCCCATGCCCTCCGAGTGCGGCGCGAGCTCCTCCGGGGTACGCCCGTCGGCCAGCACGCGCAGGATCAGCGCGAACCCCACCCGCGCCCCCGCCCGCACCTCCTCCGGCGGCACCAGCCCGCGCGCGTAGGGCTCGATGGCCATCACCTCGGGCAGCCAGGCGTCGATGAGGTCGTCGTAGCCCTTCAGGCATCGCGCGGCGAGCCGCGAGACGACATCGTTGGTCATATGCACAATCTAACGCGTTGTTTACGCGCCGTATCACCGTTGGCCACCTCCGTGACCTGGCCTTACGGTGGCCGGAAGGGAGGAAGCACGTGCATCTGACGCCTCGTGAGCAGGAGCGGCTCACCATCTTCACGCTCGCCGAGCTCGCCCGCCGCCGCCGCGCCCGCGGCCGCCGCCTCAACGCGCCGGAGTCCATCGCCCTCATCTGCGACGAGATCCTGGAGCTCGCCTGGGACGGGCTGTCCCTGGAGGAGGTCATCGCCGGGGCGAAGGCCGTACTGGACGAGGGCGACGTCATGGACGGCGTCGCCGCGCTCGTCACGCACGTCCAGGTCGAGGCGCTCTTCCCGAACGGCACCGCGCTCGTCGCCGTCGACGCCCCCATCGGCCCGGCCCGCGCGGACGGTCCCGGCGCGGTGCGGACCGCCGCCGAACCCGTCGAGATCAACCCCGGCCGCCCGCGCTCCCTGCTGCGGGTGACCAACGAGGGCGCGCGCACGGTCTTCGTCTCCTCGCACTTCCCGCTCGGGGAGGTCAACGCGGCGCTGACCTTCGACCGCGACCCATCCGGCCTGCGCCTGGACATCCCAGCCGGTACGGCTACCGCGTTCCGCCCCGGCGAGAGCGTCGACGTGGAGGTGATCGAGTCATGAGCACACCCGGAATCGACCGCGAGACCTACAACGCGATCTACGGCCCCACCACCGGCGACCGGATCCGCCTGGGCGACACGTGCCTGTGGGCCGAGGTCGAGCACGACGACGTGCCGCACGGCGACGAACTGCTCGGCGGCTGCGGCAAGACGCTGCGCGACGGCCTGCTGGCCCGCCCGCGCGGCGACCGGGAGTCGGCGCTGGACCTGGTCGTGGCCGGGGTGGTGCTGATCGACCCGGTGCTCGGGGTGCGCAAGACGCACATCGGGGTCAAGGACGGGCGGGTCGTGCCGTTCCAGGGCGCGATCATCGACTCGCACACCGCGATCGTGCCCGGCGAGGGCCTGATCGCCACGCCGGGCATCGTGGACTCGCACGTGCACCTGTCCTCCCCGCAGATCGCTCCGGCGGCCCTGGCCTCCGGCGTCACGACCGTGGTCGGCATGGGCCTGGGCGGCGTGTGGGACGTGGGCGTGAACCCGGCGCGCAACCTGCACCTGCTCATGTCCGCCTGGCGCGGGACGGCGCTGAACGTCGCCTTCCTGGCCCGCGGCTCGTCCAGCTCGCGGCAGTTGCTGGAGGAGGCGGTGCTGGCGGGCGCCGGCGGGTTCAAGATCCACGAGGACTTCGGGGCGACGCCGCGCATCATCGACACCTGTCTCGGTGTGGCCGAGGACGCCGACCTGCCGGTGGCGCTGCACTCCGACTCGATGAACGAGTCCGGCTACCTGGCCGACACGATCTCGGCGACGCGGGGGCGGACCGTGCACGCGTACCACGTGGAGGGGGGTGGCGGGCATCCCGACCTGCTGGAGATCCTCAGCGAGCCGCACGTGCTGCCGTCCTCGACGACGCCGACGATCCCGTACACGACGAACACGGTCGGCGAGCTGTTCCCGATGACGATGACCGTGCACCGGCAGAACCACCACATCGGCAGCGACGTCGAGGTGACCAGGAGCCGGGTGCGGGCGCACGGCATCGCGGCCGAGAACGTCCTGCACGACCTGGGCGCGATCAGCATCGTGAACTCCGACTCGATGGGCATGGGCCGCGTGGCCGAGACGGTCCGCCGCACCTGGCAACTCGCCCACCTGCACGAACTGCGTGATCCGCGGCCGGGAAACGAGCGGCTTTTGCGGTATCTGGCCAAGCTGACGGTGAATCCGGCGGTGGCCCATGGGGTGGCGCACGAGGTGGGGACGCTGCTGCCGGGGCGGCTGGCGGACATCGTGCTGTGGCATCCGGCATGGTTCGGGGCGAAGCCGGAGCTGGTCATCAAGTCCGGATTTGTCGCCCATGGGGTGTCCGGCAGCGGGTCCGGCTCCACGCGGCTGACCCAGCCCCGCGTCTACCGCGACTACTTCGGCGGCCTCGGCGACGCGCCCGCGCAGTTGTCGCGGATCTTCGTGGCCCACGACGCCCTCGACGCCGCCGACACCAGGGACGCGCTACCCCGCGGCCTCAGATACGCGGCGATCAAGAACGCGCGCGGCCTCACCCGCGCCGACATGTACCGAAATATCGCGACGCCGTCGGTGGTGGTGCCCCGCGAACCCGGACCCGTCCTCGTGGACGGCGCCGAGGTGAGCATGGACCCCGCCACCCAGGTGCCGCTGGCCCAACTCCACCACTTCGCCTAGGAACCCCCCTCATGAGCAATCCCCGTGGCGCCGGAATCGCGTCCTTCGTCGGAACCTCCATCGAGTGGTACGACTTCTACATCTACGGCACGGCCGCCGCGCTGGTCTTCGGCAGGCTGTTCTTCCCCGAGGCCAGCCCGACCGCGGGGGTGATGGCGTCCTTCGCCACGTTCTGGGTGGGTTTCCTGGCCAGGCCGCTGGGCGGCGTGATCTTCGGCCACCTCGGCGACCGCATCGGCCGCAAGGGCACGCTCGTCGCGACGCTGCTGCTCATGGGCGGCGCCACCACGCTGGTCGGCGTGCTGCCCACCTACGCCTCGATCGGCATCCTGGCCCCGATCCTGCTGGCCACGCTCCGCTTCGTGCAGGGCATCGCGGTCGGCGGCGAGTGGGGCGGCGCCGTCCTCATCGCCGCCGAGCACGCCGGGCCGAAGCGCATCTTCTACGCCGCCTTCGCCCAGCAGGGCTCCCCCGCCGGATCCATCCTGGCCACCGGCGTTTTCGCCCTGGTCAGCCTCATGCCGGAGGACGCCTTCCTGTCCTACGGCTGGCGGATCCCGTTCCTGATGTCGGCCGTCCTGGTCATCGTCGGCCTGGTCATCCGGCTGCGGGTGGAGGAGTCGCCGGAGTTCGTGCGGATGCGCGAGAAGCGCGAGGTCGTCAAGCTGCCCGTCGCCGAGGTCTTCCGCACGTCGTGGCCGCTCGTCCTGCTCGGCATCGGCGCCAGCGGCGTCGGCATCGCCTCCGCCTACTTCACCAACACCTTCATCCTGTCCTGGGCCACCACCGACCTGGGCATCACCAAGAGCACCATGCTCAACGTGCTGCTGATCGTCTCCGTCACCCAGTTCGTCACCCAGCCGATCGGCGCGGTACTCGGCCAGCGGATGGGCGCGGCCAAGTACATGCTGATCGCGTTCACCGCGCTGATCGTGTGCACGCCGGTCACGTTCCTGATGGTCGGCACCGGCTCGCCGGCGTGGGCCACGGTCGGCCTGGCCCTGAGCGTCGTCTTCAGCGGTTCCTCGTACGCCGCGCTGGCCGGCTTCCTGGCCGACGCCTTCCCGGCCCGGGTCCGCTACACCGGCATCTCGCTGGCCTACCAGCTGTGCGGGGCGCTGATCGGCGGCACCACGCCCATGATCGCCCAGGCGCTGCTCAGCTCGACCGGGACGATCTGGGCGGTCGTCGGCCAGTACCTGGTCGTCATCCTGCTCACCATGGGCTGCGTGCTCGCGCTGAGCCGCCGCTCGGCCACCCGCCCGGCCCCCGCTCCCGTGGAGGTGTGATGCGCCTCGACGCGCTCTACGTCAACGGCCGCTTCACCACGCTGGACCCCGACCGGCCGACCGCCTCCCGGCTCGGCGTGTTCGGCGGCCGCATCGCCGGGCTGGACGAGGAGCTCGACGGGCTCACCGCCGACCGGGTGGTCGACCTGGGCGGGCGGCCGGCCGTACCCGGATTCAACGACGCCCACCACCACCTCAGCATGCGCGGCCAGCGGTTGCGCGAGCTGGACCTGCGGGTCGGCACGCTCGACGAGCTCTACGCGCTCGTGGCCGCCCGCGCGGCCGAACTGCCTCCCGAGGCGTGGGTACGCGGCGCCGGCTACGACCAGAACAAGCTCGGCGCGCACCCGGAGCGCGAGGCGCTCGACCGCGCGGCCGGCGGGCGGCCCGTCTGGCTGCAGCACAACTCCGGCCACATGGGCGTGGCCAGCACCGCCGCGTTCGCGCTGATGGGCTTTCCCGGCCTGGACGTGCCCGACGTGCCCGGCGGCTCGGTCGGCCGCGACCGGGACGGCCGGCCCGACGGGTTGCTGACCGAGCAGGCGCAGGACCTCGCGCACCGGGTGCTGCGGCCGGTGGCGCAGGAGGAGTTCGTGGAGGGCATCGGCCTGGCCTCGCGCGTCGCGGCTGCCGAGGGACTGACCAGCTTCGCCGAGCCCGGCGTCGGCCGGGGGCTGGCCGGGAACGGGCCGCTCGACGTGGCCGCGTTCCAGGAGGCGCTGCGGCGCGGGCTGCTGCTCCAGCGCGCCGTCCTGATGCCCGGCTCACCCAACCTGCACGAGGTCGGCGACGGCTTCGGCCTCGATCTCGGCATCCGTCCCGGGCTGGGCGACGAGCGGCTGCGCCTCGGGCCGGTGAAGGTCTTCTCCGACGGCTCGCTGATCGGGCGTACCGCCGCCATGTGCTGCGACTACGCCGGCGAGCCCGGCAACCGGGGCTTCCTGCAGGAGGAGGCCGAGGCGCTGCACGCGTTCATCCTGCGCGCCCACCAGGCCGGGTGGCAGGTGGCCGCGCACGCCATCGGCGACCGGGCCGTGGACGTGGTCCTGGACGCCTACGCCGAAGCCCAGTCGCGCTGGCCGAGGGCCGACGCCCGCCACCGCATCGAGCACTGCGCCGTCACCAGCCCCGCGCAGGTGGCCAGGATCGCGGCGCTCGGCGTCATCCCGGTGCCGCAGGGACGGTTCATCTCGGAGATCGGCGACGGCATGCTCGCCGCCCTGGGGCCCGAGCGGTCGGCCGGCTGCTACCGGCAGCGTACGTTCCTGGAGGCCGGGATCGTGCTGCCCGGCAGCTCCGACTGCCCGGTGGTCGAAGGGGCGCCGTTGCTCGGCATCCACGACCTGGTCAACCAGCGGACCTCGGGCGGGCGGCCGTTCAATCCCGGCGAGGCGCTGACCGCCGAGCAGGCCCTGCGCGCCTACACCTCCGGCTCGGCGTACGCGGTCTTCGACGAGCACCTCAAGGGGACCCTGACGCGGGGCAAGCTGGCCGACTTCGCGGTCCTGTCCGACGACCTGCTGGCGGTGGCGCCACAGAGCATCGGGGACATCGCGGTGCTGGCCACGGTGATCGGCGGCGACCTGGTTCACGACCTCCTCGGCTGAGCCGGGGCGTCAGCCGTAGCGGCCCTGGGCTGGTTGGATGGCGGCGGCCAGTGCGGCTGCCACCTCGGGGATCTCCTGCGGTGTCAGTGCCGCCACTGTGACGCGGATCGCGGGTGGGGTGGCCAGGCGGTTGCGGGCTCCCGGGGCGGCGGCCCAGCCGTGGGTGAGCAGGCCGGTGATGGCGGTGGTCTCGTCGGCGACGGGGATCCAGACGTTGAGTCCGCTGCGGCCGTGGGCGGAGATGCCGTGCCCGGCCAGGGCGTTGATGAGGGCCTCCCGGCGGGCGGTGTAGGAGGCGGCGACACGCTCGGTGGACACCGCGCCGGTCTGCCAGAGGTGGGCGACGGTGCGCTGCAGGAGGTGGCTGACCCAGCCCGCGGCCAGCCGCTGGCGGCCGCGCAGGCGGTCGACGGTCTGGGGGTCGCCGGTGACGACGGCCAGGCGCAGGTCGGGGCCGTGGGACTTGGCGGTGGAGCGGGTCACGATCCAGTGGGCCGTGGTGCCGGTCAGCGTGTGGATGGGCAGGTTCGCCAGGCCCGCCGCGTGGTCGTCCTCGACGAGCACGACATGGGGGTACGCGGCCAGCAGGGGGCGCAGGGCGGCGGCGCGCTCGGCGGAGACGGCCGCTCCGGTGGGGTTCTGGGCGCGGGCGGTGACGATCACCGCCCTCACACCCGTGGCCAGGGCTCGCTCCAGACCGCCAACGCCGGGGCCGTCGTCGTCCACCGGCACCGGGACCGGGCGCAGGCCCAGGGCGGTGACGAGATCTAGGGCGGCGGACCAGCCCGGATCTTCGACGGCCACGGCGTCGCCGGGGCGCAGGCGCATCGTGAGCACGCGCTCCACGGCGTCCAGGGTGCCCGAGGTGACGGCCGGGCGGGCGCCGTCGCGTATGCCGTCGGCCTCGAAGGTGGCGGCGGCGTGGGCCACCAGGTCGGGGAGGTCGGCGGTGCCGTACAGGGCGGGGCCGGCGGCGTGGGCGCGGGCGGCGGCGGCCAGGGCGTCGGTGAGGTCGGGCAGCAGCGCGGGATCGGGGTTGCCGCGTGACAGGTCGCGGGCGCCGGGCGGGACGTGGATGCGGATGTCCTCGCGGGCGGTGCTGGCCGGGCGGGGCCTGATGCGCGAGCCTCGGCGGCCCGCGGTCTCCACGACGCCGCGTTCGCGCAGCAGGCGGTAGGCGGAGGCGGCGGTGTTGGCGTTGACGCCGGTCCTGGCGGCGAGTTCACGCACCGTGGGGAGGGGCGCGCCGGGCGGGAGCGCCCCCTCGGCCACGGCCGTCTCGATGCCGGCGGCGATCTCGCTGGCTGTCCCGCCGGCAAACGTGTAGCTTACTAGCACAAAGTCTATTTTGTATTAGTACAAAGGGATTTTCAAGATGCTGATTCAGCCTTGGGACACCGCCCGCAGCGAGGACGAGTGGCACGAGTGGCTGCGCGGGCGCGACTTCGGCCTGCTGGCGGCCAACGGGGTGGACGGCGGGCCGCCGATGGTCGTCCCCTCGCACTTCCTGTTCGACGGCGAGCGGGAGGTGTGCCTGCACCTGGCCAGGCCGAACCCGATCTGGGCGGCGCTGGAGGCCGACCCGCAGGTGACGCTGACCGTCGCCGACGACTACGCCTACATCCCCTCCACCTGGCGCGCCCCCGTGGACGGCGTGCCGACCAGCTACTACGCCGCCGTCCAGCTCCTCTGCCGGGCCGAGATCCTGGACGAGCGGGAGGACAAGGCCGAGATCCTGCGCCGCCAGCTCGCCCACCACCAGCCCGGCGGCGGATACGGCACGATGTCGGCCACCGAGGGGCCGTACCAGAAGATGCTCTCGGCCATCCGCGGCCTGCGGCTGGAGGTCGTCGAGGTGCGGGCGAAGTTCAAGTACGACAACCAGAAGCCGGTCGAGCTCCGGGAACGGGTCGCCGGCCACCTCGCCGCCCGCGACCAGGTCCGCGACGCCGGGGCACGGACCCAGATACTCCGTCACCTCGCCGCCGGCGCGGAGAGCTGAGCCGTACCCCATCTGGCCACGGAACGGCCAAGCCGAGGACGGCGGCGCGGACGGCTGAGCCGTACCTCAGCTGAGGCGTGTCTCAGCCTGCGACGGGGCGGCGGCGTGGGATGGGCAGGAGGGTGCGGTCGGCTCCCTTGGTCGCCCAGAGGGCGACGGCGATGAAGAGCACCTGCTCGGGCGTGCGGAACCACAGCGGCGTGGCCTCGTCGCCCCCGAACGAGACTCCCGCCAGCGCGGCGTGGACGTTGGCCGGGAACATCACCACGAACAGCGCGGCGAGCGCGAACCCGGCCGCCCAGCGGGTACGGGCGAGCACGAGCCCGGCGGCGCCGAGCAGCTCCAGCACACCGGTGAGGTAGACGACGGCGCTCGGGAACGGGACGAACGGCGGCACCATCGCCACCATGTCGCCGTGTCCGGGCATCGGCAGCGGCGAGCCCGAGGGTACGAAGTGCGCGCTCGCGGTGACCACCAGCAGCACGGCCATCCCGTGCGCCGCGCTGACCGGCCACGACGCGAACCTGCCCACCCCGAGCGCCCCCAGCAGCCGGAACCCCAGCACGGCGACCACCAGCACGATGACGGTGAGAAACATGACCCCTCCACATGGATAGCAAGTGATTAGATAGTACAGCTATCCAATGGTTGCGCAAGGGGGTAGGGACAGCCCTACCCCCACGACGCCGGTACGCAGGGTCGTCGGGCCCGAGCCCGCTCCGTAGCGTCTTGTGCCATGAGAACCCTCCAGCACCGCATCACCACCGACACCCGCTATGTCCTGGCCGGCTTCCCGGTCACCGTCATCGCCTTCGTCTTGGTCGTCGCGGGCGTGGCGGCCGGTCTGGGCAGCGCCGTGGCCTTCGTCGGCCTTCCGGTGCTCGCCGCGACCGCGGTCCTGGCCAGGAAGTTCGCCGACGCGGAGCGGACCGCTCTGCCCGGCGTCACCGGCCAGGCCTTTTCCCGGCCCGAGTACCCGCGTGCCCCCGTGGGCGCGGGCTGGTTCCGCCGCGCGATGACCCCGATCGCGAACGGCCAGGCCTTCCTCGACCTGGTGCACGCGATCGTGGCGCTGCCGTTCGCGATCGTGTCGTTCGTCCTGACGGCCGTGTGGTGGGCAGGGGCGATCGCCGGGCTGACCTTCCCGATCTACGGATGGGCGCTGGCCAAGATCCCCGGGCTCGACGGCGGCCTGCCGGCGCTGCTCGGACTGGGTGACGGCGACGGCGTCTTCGTCGCCTTCAACACCGCGGCCGGGCTGATGTTCGCGCTGACGCTCCCGGCGGTCGTGCGGATCGCCGCGACGCTCAAGGCGAGCCTGGCCCAGGCGCTGCTCACCCGCCCGGCTCCGCTGCGGCAGCCGGTGCGCCACCCGTACGAGGAGAGCGTGCTCGCCGCGTGAGCGCCCTCCCCGGGCCGTCGCCGCAATCCGCGGCGGCGGCCCTCGCCTTTATCTGGGGGGCCGCCGTTTTATGGCGGGGCTTGCTCGCGGAAGGCCGTGGGTGACATTCCCACCCGCTGGGTGAAGACGCGGGTGAAGTAGGCGTGGTCGGCGTAACCGACCCTTCGGGCGATGGCGCCCACGGGCAGGCCGGTGTCGGCGAGCATCACCTTCGCCCGGTCCAGGCGGTGCCGGGTGAGGTAGTCGATCGGGGTGTCACCGGTGACGGCGCGCACGGCCGCGATCAGCGTGTCACGCGACACGGACAGTTCCCTGGCCACCTCGCCGACCTTGACCGGGCGTTCCAGGTCGGCGGTGAGCAGGGCGATCGCCCGGTGGCCCAGCGGCGAGGCCGGGGCCCGGTCCGCCGAGAGGCCGTGTCCGGGGCCGACGGCGTGGATCACCGTGTGGAGCGCGGCGCCGAGTTCGACGTGGTCGGGGAGGGAGGCGGCCCGTCCGGTCAGCTCGACCAGCCGGGTCATCGCCGCCGCCACCGCGGCGGGGTCGGTCACCTCCACGGCCGCCACTCCCCCGCCGAGGTAGCCGAGGTTCTCGTAGCCGCCGGTGCTCGGTCCTTCGAACAGCACCCAGTGCTCGTCCCAGGTCCCGCCCGATGGCCCGTACGTGTGCAGGACTCCGGGTGGGAGCCAGAAGAAGGTGCCGGGCCCGACCCGGTGCCGTCCGGGGCGGTCGTGCAGGACGAAGTGCCCGGTGCCCGCGGTGACCAGGACCCCGGCGTACCCGGTCAGCGCCTGCCGGGTGCGGGGGCGGTCCTGGCCCCGGATCGTGCCGGCTCCGGTGACGGCCAGGCCGAGGGCGCGGGCGCCTTCGGGCGGGGTCCGGTAGTGGGCGATCTGCTCCGACATCCCACCCAACTCCCCGACAAAAGTGCAAATGGATCCGAAATCACTGCATATCATGCACGGCTACCGGTGCCTGACCATGGGGTCATGACCGCGCCGGCATCGACAGATGTCCTCACCTCGAACGGCTACCGCCTCGATTCGAGCCCGCGGCGGCTCGGCCGGCTTGAGCCCGTCCGCGACTCCGAACGCCACGACCGGGCCGCGCTGCGGCACCGGCTGGCCCGCGACGGCTACCTGTTCCTGCCGGGTTTCCTCGACCGTGCGGAGATCCTGGAGTTCCGCCGCCACTACTTCGCGGCGCTTGAGGGGACGGGCGTCACTGAGCCGGGCAGCGACCCCCGGCTCGGCCGGGCCGCCCGCGGCGGGCTCGACCGGGCGCGGATGCGCCGGGTGCTGTTCGGCGACATCGTCCCCGGCGCCGAGTACGAGGCGTTGTGCCGCCACCCCCGGATCGCCGGCTTCTACCGGTGGCTGCTGGACACCGAGGAGGTGCATCTGCACCGCAGGAAGCTGATCCGGCACATCGTGCCCGGCGAGTCGGGTGTCGGCACCGCCACCCAGGCCCACTACGACCTCGTCTACCTGCGCGAGGGCACCGACAAGGTGCTGTCCTCGTGGATCCCGCTCGGCGACTGCCCGATCGAGCGCGGGCCGCTCATCTACCTGGAGGGCAGCCACCACCGGGTCCTGGCCGAGGAGGCCGCGGGCACGCTCCGGCGGCCCGCCGCCTCGATCACCGCGGACCTGCCCGCGCTGGCCGAGGAGTACGACGCCCGCTGGCTCGTCACCGGTTTCCGGGCGGGCGACATGATGGTCCACGGCGCGCACATCGTCCACGCCTCCCTGGACAACGTGGACCCGGAGGGGCTGGTCCGCCTGTCCACCGACATCCGCTACCAGTCGGCCACCGAGGTCATCGACCCGCGCTGGCAGAACCACTGGGACACGAACGACGGCCTCTGAGGGTCAGCTCTCCGCCATCGCCGGCATGCCGAATCCAGGCCGGGCGTCACCCTACGGAGTGATGCGGGACCACCCCTCGGGATGGAACTCGTGGCGGGCGACGAGCCCGTTCTCGTAGGCGTAGATCACGGCGTGCACGCGGTCGCGCAGGTTCAGCTTCTGCAGGACGGCCCGGACGTGCGACTTGACCGTGTTCTCGCTCAGCACCAGTTCCGCGCGGATCTCGCTGTTGGATCTGCCGCGGGCGAGCAGGCCGAAGATCTCGACCTCGCGCGGGGTGAGGCCGTCCAGGGCCGCCGTCCTGCGCATCGGCACCTGCCGTACCAGATCGAGGATCGTCGCGGCCACCCCCGGGGCCAGCGCCGACGTCCCGGAGGCGACGTCACAGACGGCCTGGGCCAGGGCGGCGGGGCGGACGTCCTTGGTCAGGTAGCCGCTCGCGCCGGCCCGGATGGCGGCCACGACCAGTTCGTCGGCGTCGAACGTGGTCAGCATGAGGACCCGGGTCGCCGGTGCGATCCTGACGATCTCCGCCGTGGCGGCGACGCCGTCCATGCGCGGCATGCGGATGTCCATCAGCACCACGTCGAGGCGGTGGCGCCGGACGACCTCGATCGCGTCGGCGCCGTTCGCGACGTCGTGGGTGACCTCGATGCGCTCGTCGGCCGACAGCACCGTGCGGAGCGAGGCCCGCAGCAGCTCCTGGTCGTCGACGAGCATGACGCGGATCATGCGCCCTCCTTCGTGGGGAGCCGCGCTCGCAGCGCCCAGCCGTCGTGCCCGTCGTCGATCGACAGGGTGCCGCCCGCGGTACGCACACGTTCCTCGATTCCCAGCAGGCCGGTGCCGTGGCTGCCGGCCTCGCGCCGCGCCTTGCCGCCGTCGTCGCGTACCTCCACCACCAGCTCGGCCGGGGTCCAGCGCAGGTGGACGGTCACCTCGACCGGTGGTTCGAGGTGGCGCAGCGCGTTGGTGATGCCTTCCTGCACGGTACGGACCGCCGCGACCTCGGCGCTCAGGCTCAGCGGCCGTCGCTCGCCCACCTCCGCGAACGTCACCGCGTGGAGCGGGCTCGCGGCCGAGGCCACGAGGTCGGGGAGGGCGTCCAGCGAGATCGGGACCTCTCCGCGCGGCGGCACGGTGGCCGGGCCCAGCGTGGCCAGCATCGCCCGCAGACCCTGGTGGGCGTCCCGGCCGGCCTCGGCGATGTCGCCGAGTTCGCGGCGGGTCGCCGGATCCGCCGTCGTCACCGCCGCGGCCTCGATCCGCGCGACCATGACGGTGACCGTGTGGGCGATCACGTCGTGCAGGTCGCGGCGGATGCTGGCCCGCTCGTCCGCGACCGCCTCGGCCAGGCGTACGCTCTCCGCTCGCCGGCTGGCCTCGCGCCTGCGGCGTACCAGCAGGGCGGCCAGCCACACGCCGACGACCACCAGCACCAGCAGCCCGCCCTCGATCAGGCGGGTCCAACCGGCGATGTCCGACGGCAGCCGGTCCCACGCCACCACCTCGTTGAGCACGATCCCGAGCAGCGCGACGGCCAGCGCGACCAGCGACGACCTGACCGGGACCAGGCCGGTCAGCCGCCACAACATGTAGGGGAAGCAGGCGGCCGACGGCAGCATGCCCGGTGACCAGCCCGGGAAGGGCATCGTCACCAGGACGAGCATGGCCAGCGCGCCGATCGTGTAGCCCACCCACGGGCGTCGATTGACCATGACCGCGCCCACGTGGAGCAGGACGGCGGCACCGGCGACGACGAGGAGCTGCCACAGGTTCGCGCCGAGATACCTGGCGCCCACCAGGATGATCACCGTCAGGAGACCCAGGACCGCGTGCGCCACCACCGTCGTCGCCGGCCAGGTGCTCCGGCGCTGGGAGGCTGTCACGGTCGTCGCCTTCCGGTGGGCTCGTGGTGGGGAGCCGTACCTGGCTCGACCTGCCACAGGATAGCCAGCGGCGAGCGGTCCCCCGCCACGAACCCCGCCGATGAGCAGGCGCTTCCCTGAGCTTTGGTCAAGGTTGGTGGTGGTATTCGCTGATCACGCTTGTGACGACCGGTATGAGGTGATGAGGCGGGCGAGGTGGCGGCCGGCGATGCGCAGGGGTTCCTCGCTCTCGGCGACCTGGGCGGCCATCTCGGCGCCCTCCAGCGTGCTGATCACTGTGTGCGCGAGCTCGTAGGCGATCTCTTCGGGCAACCCGCTGCGGCGCAGCCTGGCGCCGACCAGTTCCCGCCACGCGGCGAACTCCTCCTCCGCGGCGCGCTGGATGTCGGGGGCCCGGCCGGTGCTCTCCAGGGCGGTGATGACGATGGGGCAGCCGTCCAGCCACTGGGAGGCGCGCAGTCCCTCCGCCAGTTCGTCGGCGCAGGCGGCGATCGCCACGGCCGGGTCGTCCTCGCGCTCCAGCGCCTCCCGCAGCATGTCGGCGAACTCCTGGCCGCCGTGCCGCACGGCCGCGATGGCCAGCTCCGTCTTGCCTCCGGGGAAGAAGTGGTAGACGGAGCCGAGCGTGGCCTCGGCCTCCTGGGAGATCTGCTTGAGCCCCGTGGCCGCGTACCCCTGCCGCTGCATCAGGCGGGCGGTGGTGCGGACGATGCGCTCCTTGGTCTTCATGGCTCCGCATTCTATTGGATAGAGCGTTCATTCTAGTGGCGTGCTACAGTCCCGTCTCACTAGATAGAACGTTCATTTTAGGGAGGACGCATGTCCGTCACCGTCATCGGCCTCGGCCCCATGGGGCACGCGATGGCCACCGCCTACCTGGACAAGGGCTACGACGTCACCGTCTGGAACCGCACCGCACGCAAGGCCGACGACCTGGTCGCCCGCGGCGCGCACCTGGCCCCGGGCGTGGAGGCGGCGCTCAAGGCCAACGAGCTCGTGGTGCTGAGCCTGACCGGCTATGACGCCGTCCACGCCATTCTGGAGCAGGTGCCGCAGGCGCTGGCCGGCCGTACCGTGGTCAATCTGACCTCCGACACGCCCGCCAACGCGCGGACGGCGGCGGAGTGGGTGGCCTCGCACGGCGGGACGCAGATCACCGGCGGCGTGCAGACGCCGCCGCCCGGCATCGGCACGCCCGGCGTCTCGACGTACTACAGCGGCCCCGCCGACGCCATTGAGACCCACCGGGCCGCCCTCGAAGTGCTGACCGAAGTCGACTACCTGGGCGAGGACCCCGGCCTGGCCGCCCTCTACTACCAGATCGGCATCGACATGTTCTGGACCGGGCTCGTGGGCTACCTGCACGGCCAGGCGATGGCGCGGGCGCACGGGGTGTCGGCGCGGCAGTTCCGGGAGCACGCGGTCAAGTCGCTGGACTTCGGGTACTTCGTGGAGCTCTACGCGCCGAGGATCGACGCGGGCGACCACTCCGGGGACATGGAGAACCTCGCGATGGCGGCGGCGAGCCTGGAGCACGTGGTGCGCACGGCCGAGGCGGCGGGGGTGGACGGGGCGATCCCGCGGGCCATCCTGGACACCTTCCGCCGGGGTATCGCCGCCGGTCATGGCCAGGACAGTCTCACCCGGCTCACCGACGTCCTGACGTCGTGATGTGAGGGGGCGTCCGCTCGCGCGACCCGGCCGCCCCCGTTAGGCCGGATCGCGGTCCGATTTCCGCGGCTTCAGCGGACGCCCCCCACACTCCGGCTGGCGGGCCCCACCCCCCGGTCGAGGGCCCGACCGCCGTGGCGACCTCGTGGTCACCGGTGAAACCGCCACATCAGGCCTGTGTGAGCCTTTCGGCTCGTCCCCCCCGATGCGGCGGTGCGGCTTCGATGCGGGCAACACTACGGTTGCGATCTTGTGGGCGAAACCCCGTTTACGGACAGCTCGTTGAACGGTCTGTAGTCATCGATATACGGAGCGTGTCAAGAGGGTGAGCGGTCACCCTCGCGCGACGAACGGTCGATCAAGGGGCCCGCGGCCGGCTCGGGAAGGTGCATCCGCGCCATCATGGCCGCCACCCCGGCCGGGATCCGACCGGGGGTGAGCAGGGAAATCATGACCATCACGGCGAAAGCCAGCGGCACCCCGACGGCCGGCGGGACGAACGGCTTCACGCCCACCCATTCCAGCCCCACAAGCACCGCCGTCAAGCCCCCACCCGCCGCGAACCCCGCGACGGCGCCCGCGGGGGTCAGCCGCCGCCACCAGATGCCCAGCACCAGCAGCGGGCAGAACGTGGCCGCCGACAGGCTGAAGGCGGCGAGCACCAGCGCCACCGATCCCACGGGACCGCTCGTCGCGGTCAGGACCAGGGCGGCCACGGTCACCCCCGCCAGCGAGGCACGGAACGAGCGCACCCCCGGCCGCGCCACACACGCCGACACCGCCCCCGACACCGCCCCGAGCACCCCGCACGACGTCGCGAGGAACGCCGCGAAGGCGCCGGCCGACAGGACCCCGGTCAGCATGTTCCCGACGACGCCGGGCAACATCCGGGACGGCATCAGCAGCACGACCTCCTCGCCCCCCGCCCCGGGAAAATGCACGTTCCCCAGAACTCCATATAAAGGGGGCACCACGGCGAACACCCCGAGCAGCACCTGCGCCGCCACGATCGACCGGCGCGCCCCGCGCCCGTCCGGGGCCGCGTAGACCCGGACCACGACGTGCGGCAGCCCCATGGTCCCGAGCGCGCAGGCCAGCAACACCGTCAGCACACCGGCCAGCGACTGGTCGCCAGAGCCGTACCCGCCGGAAAGCCCTTCGGCGGGGGGCAGCTGACCGCAGTGCCACGTGCACCACAGCAGCAGCCCCACACCGAGGAAGGCGACCAGCTTCACCCAGAACTGCGAGGCCTGCACGCTCGTGACGCTGCCCATGCCACCGGCCAGCGCCACACCGGCGGCGGTGCCGGCGACCGCCGCCCAACCGGCCCACGGCGGCAGCCCGGTCAGCATCCGCGTGACGATCCCGGCCGCCTGGAACTGCGCCACGAGGAACAACAGCCCGATCCCCAGCACCCAGCACGTGGTGAAGCGCCGCAGCCGCGCCGAACCCAGCCGCCATTCCGCGAAGTCGGGCAGCGTGAACGTCCCGGACCTGCGCAGGGGCGCGACCACCAGCGCCAGCACGACCACGAACCCCGCCGCCGCGCCCACCGGGTACCACAGCATGGGCGCACCGTGCGTGGCGATGAGCCCGGCCAGCCCCAGGCAGACGGCGGCGCCGGTGAACTCGGCGCCGATGGCCGCGCCGTTGCGCAACGGCCGCACCGCCCGCGCCGCCACGTAGAACTCCGCCACGCTGGTGTAGCGGCGCGGGCGGACGGTGCCCATGATCACGGCGAGGACGAGCACGACGGCGATCCCGGCCAGCGCCGCGACGGTCACGGTCCCGCTCGTTCGGCCTGCTCGGCATGCCGCAGATGGCGTACGGCCAGCAGCACCCACACCGGCTGGACCCCCACCGACAGCGCCACCCACCAGCGCACGTCGGCGATCCCGGCGGCCAGCACCGGCGCGCCGACCAGCACGGCCAGCCCGGCCCCCGCGGTGAAGGCGCCCGCCGAGAGCTGCCGGCGCATGGCCGCCCGCGTCTCCGCGTCACGGGAGACGTCGGCGGGCGGCGCCGCATCCAGCCGCCCGACCGCGACGGGACGACGTTCGACCAGCACGCGGCGCGCGGTCACTGCGCAAGCCGATGCTGGTTGACGAGCTGCTCGCGCACCTGCCTGGTGTGGCGGCGGCTGACGGGCAGCGTCTCCGTGCCGACGGTGAGCGTCACCTTGCCGCCCTCGAAACGCAGCTCGCTGACGTGGCGGGCGGAGACGAGCGTGCTGCGGTGCACGCGGATGAAGCCGACCCCGGCCCAGCGGCGTTCGAGCGCGGCCAGGGACATGCGCACGAGGTAGCTGCCGTCGACGGTGTGCAACCGGACGTAGTCGCCCTTGGCCTCGGCGAACCAGACGGCCTGCTGCGGCACGAACCTGGTGCGCCCGCCGAGCTCCACGGGGATGACGTCGTCGAGACCGCAGTCGTCGGGCGGCGCGGCGACCGCCTCCAGCCTGCGCACCGCTTCGGCCAGCCGGTCGGCGCGCACCGGTTTGAGCAGGTAGTCGACCGCCTGCAGCTCGAAGGCCTGCACGGCGCAGTCGTCGTGCGCGGTGACGAACACCAGGCGCGGCGGGCTGGGGAACCCGCCGATGAGCCGGGCCAGGTCGAGCCCGTCGAGGCCGGGCATGCGGATGTCGAGGAAGACGCCGTCGAGCCGCTCCCCCGCACCGATCATCTGCACCATGTCCTGCAGCGCCGAGACCCCGTCGGCTGCGGTGAGGACCTGCTCCACCCTGCTGTCGCGGCGCAGCAGATAGGCCAGTTCCTCGAGAGCGGGCACCTCGTCGTCAACGGCCAGAACGCGTAGCATGCCGTCCACGCTGCCGCAAGAACGCCCAGCTCACAAGCGACACGCCTACGTTGAGTAAAGATTTGACTACAAAGAGCTAGGTCGGGTCTTGGGAACGCGCAGCCGTACGCGGGTGCCGGCGCCCAGCGCGGTCTCTACGGCGAGCCCGTAGTCCTCGCCGTAGATCTGGCGCAGCCGCACGTCGACGTTGGCCAGGCCGATGCCGCCGCCCTCGCGGCACGGGCCGTCGTCGAGCACCTGCCGGGCGTGCTCGGGGTCCATGCCGGCGCCGTCGTCCTCGACGGTGATGTGCGCCTCGGGGCCGGCGTCGCGGACCACGACGCGCACCTCGCCCGCGCCGCCGGCGGCGCGCATGCCGTGCTTGATGGCGTTCTCGACGAGGGGCTGCAGGCACAGGAACGGCACCGGCACCGGCAGCACCTCCGGCGACACCTGGACGGTGAAGCGCAGCTGGTCGCCGAACCGGGCGCGCTCCAGCAGCAGATACCGGTCGACGCAGGTCAGCTCGTCGGCCAGGGTCGTGAAGTCCTGGGCGCGGCGCAGCGCGTACCGGGAGAAGTCGGCGAAGTCGAGCAGCAGCTCGCGCGCGCGGCCGGGATCGGTGCGCACGAAGGAGGCGATGGTGGTGAGCGCGTTGTAGACGAAGTGCGGCGAGATCTGCGCGCGCAGGGCGCGCATCTCGGCCTCCAGCGCGCGGCGGCGGGAGGTGTCGAGCTCGGCGAGCTCCAGCTGGCCCGACACCCAGCGGGCGACCTCGGTGACGGTGCGCACGAGCGCCGCGCTCAGCTCCTCGTCATAGGCGGCCAGCGCGCCGACCACCCGGTCGTCGACGGTGAGCGGCACGACGACCGCGCCGTGCGGCTGCCCGGCGAAGACCTCCGCCCGGCCCGAGGTCAGCGCCGCGCGGGCGTGGTCGAGCACCTCGTCCGTGCAGGGCCCGTCCCACGCGAGGGCCGCGTCGGTGGAGGTGATCGCGAGCGCGTGGGTGCCGAGCAGTACGCGCAGATGCCTTACGGCCTTGCGTGCGGACTCCTTCGTGAGCCCGCCCCGCAGGGACGGCGCGGCCAGCGCGGCGATGTGCAGCGTCATGAACGTCGCCTCGTCCTTCCAGCCGCCTTCGGGCAGCTCGGGGCGGCGGCGCGCGACAAGGTAGCCGAGCGCGAATGCCAGGAGGGAGGCGAGCGCCACGAAGGCGGCGATCGACATGCGGCAAACCGTAGCCCGTCACGCGGGGTGTTCGGGCGGAAACGCTACGGAGGCCCCTCCCCCGGCTCCTCTTGGTATGAGTAGCGCTGCTCTCGCCACGGATCCGCCACGTTGTGATAGCCGCGTTCCTCCCAGAAGCCGCGCCGGTCCTCCAGCAGGTACTCGATGCTGCGCACCCATTTCACGCTCTTCCAGGCGTAGAGATGGGGCACCACGACGCGCAGCGGGAAGCCCCGGTCGGGGCTGATGGGCTTGTCGTCGAGCTCGGTGGCGAACAGCGTCTCCGGGGCGGTGAAGTCGGAGAAACGGACGTTGGCGCTGTAGCCGTACTCCGCCCAGATCATCACGTGCGTCACTCCGTCGGCGGGCGGCGCGGCGGCGAGGATCTCCTGCGGGCTGACGCCGCGCCACTCGTTCCCCATGATCGAGAACTTGGTGACGCAGTGGAAGTCGGCGAGCACGCCGGTGCGCGGCAGCTTCTCGAACTCCGGCCAGCTGAAGCGGTGCATCTCCCCTGACTTGGTGGCGCCGAAGACGCGGAAGTCCCAGCTGTCGGGCTTGAACTGCGGCACCCGGCCGTAGTGGATGACGGGCCGGCCGCGCGGGACGTACTGGCCTGGGGGCAGGCGCGACTCCTCCTCGTTCATTCGGCCATCCTGTCATCGCCCGGCGTGCGGCTCGTCGCCGGGTGGGAGTGCGCTACTATTGCGGCCTATGCGCACCGCATTCATCTTTTGGTATGGCGACGGACCCGTGAGGACCGATCGCCATGTGGCGCTGCGCTAGCACACACAGACGATCGAAAGGCCCCGGGTCCGTAAGGATCCGGGGCCTTTCGCATGTTCAGAGGAGAAACCATGGTCATCGTGATGGGCCCCGAGGCCACCCAGGACGACGTCGCCGCGATCGTCGCGGTCGTGCAGGCGGCCGGGGTGGAGGCGTTCGTGAGCCGCGGCGTACGGCGCACGATCGTCGGACTGGTCGGCGACGTGGCCCAGCTCGACCAGGGCAACCTGCGCGGCATGGCCGGGGTGCGGGACGTGATGCGCGTGTCCACGCCCTACAAGCTCGTCAGCCGGGAGAACCATCCGGAACGCTCCACCGTGCACGTGGGCGGGGTGCCGATCGGCCCGGACACGGTGACGCTGATCGCCGGGCCGTGCGCGGTGGAGACGCCGCAGCAGACGCTGGCCGCGGCGCTGATGGCCAAGAGGGCCGGGGCGACGTTGCTGCGGGGCGGGGCGTACAAGCCGCGCACCTCCCCGTACGCCTTCCAGGGCCTCGGCGAGGCGGGCCTGCGCATCCTGGCCGACGTGCGCGAGGAGACCGGGCTGCCGATCGTCACGGAGGTCGTGGACGCCCACGACGTCGAGCTGGTCGCCTCGTACGCCGACATGCTGCAGGTCGGCACCCGCAACGCGCAGAACTTCGCCCTGCTGCAGGCGGTCGGCGCGGCGGGCAAGCCGGTGATGCTGAAGCGCGGCATGAACGCCACGATCGAGGAGTGGCTGATGGCGGCCGAGTACATCGCGCAGCGCGGCAACCTGGACATCGTGCTGTGCGAGCGCGGCATCCGCACGTTCGAGACGGCCACGCGCAACACGCTGGACGTGTCGGCGGTGCCGGTGGCGCAGCGCCTGTCGCACCTGCCGGTGATCATCGACCCGTCGCACTCGGGCGGGCGCCGCGACCTGGTGCTCCCGCTGACCCGCGCGGCCATCGCCGTGGGCGCAGACGGCGTGATCATCGACGTCCACCCGGCGCCCGAGACCGCCCTCTGCGACGGCCCCCAGGCGCTGGTCGACTCCGACCTCGACGTGCTCGCCGACGTGCTCCACACCTTCCCGCCGCTGCTGGGCCGCGCCCCCGCCGTCGCTGCTGTCGCGCCTTAAGGACGCTGACCCTTAAGGACGCTGCCCCTTAG
The DNA here is from genome assembly GCF_014203235.1 of Nonomuraea endophytica. Classification (GTDB taxonomy): domain Bacteria; phylum Actinomycetota; class Actinomycetes; order Streptosporangiales; family Streptosporangiaceae; genus Nonomuraea; species Nonomuraea endophytica. Next base: position 25,597 of record NZ_JACHIN010000028.1, read on the forward strand.
GGACGCTGCCCCTTAGGGACGCTGATCCTTTACGGCACAGCCGCCCCCACCGCCACCCGCCGACGCGCGCCGGCGGGTCGGTGGGATCGCTTCTCACGCCGGACGAACGCACCGCCGTAACGACCCTTCGTGACCCACCCGACGGGGCAAGCAACACCCCCGGCGACCGGCCGAGGAACCCGGCCACCCGACCGGTCCTCGGGTGTTGACGCCCGCGACCGAACCCCGCGGAGGTCCTGTGGGGTTAAGGAGGTTGGGTCCATGGCGTCGGGGTGCGTGGGGGTTCAGGGCGTTGGGGTTCAGGGGGCCGGGGTGACGCCTTCCAGGGTGTACTGCTGGATGGAGTCGGCCAGCTGGACGGCCAGTTCTTCGGCGTCGAGGCGCTTCTCGATCTGCTTCAGGTCCTCGATCTTGGCCCGGGTCTCGGCCCGCTTCGGCGCCAGCAGGGAGCAGCAGTCCTCGTCCGGCAGTTCGGAGATGGCCAGCGTGCCGATCCGGCGGGCCTCCGCCATGATCTCGGTCTTGTCCCAGCCGACCAGCGGCCGCAGGATCGGCAGCTCGACCGCGTGGTCCTGGGCGGTGATGTTGGCGAGGGTCTGGGAGGAGACCTGGCCGAGCGCGTCGCCGGTGATCAGGGCGGCGGCGCGGATGCGGTGGGCCACCTCCTCGGCGGTCTTCAGCATGAGCCGGCGCTGAGCGATGACGGCCAGCCGGTCCTGGCCGGAGTTGCGGATGGACTGCTGCGCCTTGCCGAACGGCACCACCCAGAGTCTCGACCCGCCCTGGAAGCGGTCGAGCTTGCGCACCAGCGCGTACGCCTTGTAGATCGACTCGCTCGTCGTGAACGGGATGCCGGAGAAGTGCAGGAAGTCCACGTGCAGGCCGCGGCGCATCATGCGGTAGGCGGCGACGGGCGAGTCGATGCCGCCGGACATGAGCACGAGCGCCCTGCCGCTGGAGCCGACGGGCAGGCCGCCCTGGCCGGGCAGGCCGTCGGTGAACACGAACACCTCGTCGCGGTCGACCTCGATGTGGAGGGTGAGCGCGGGGTTCTTGAGGTCGACGGGCAGGCCGTACTCGTCGTTGATGGCGCCGCCGACCATCCGGTCGAGTTCGTTGGAGCGCAGCGGGAAGCGCTTGTCGCGGCGGCGGGAGCGGACGGCGAAGGTGGCCTTGCGGGCGGCCTGCTCGGTGTCGCGGACCAGTTCGAGGCCGGCCTTGACGACGGTGTCCGGGTCCTTGGCGACGCGCCAGGCGCGGTGGATCCACACCAGCCCCGGCACGTCGGCGACCCGGGCGGCCACGGCGTCGGCCTGCTCGACGGTGGTGCCGGTGGGCAGGAAGATGGCGATCACGCCGTGCCGCTTGCGCACGTCGACCTTGATGTCGAGCTCACGCAGGGCGTTGCGGATGTTGCCGATCAGGCGGCGTTCGAACAACTCGCGGTTCTTGCCCTTGAGGACGATCTCGCCCAGCTTGAGCAGTACACACGGCTCACCCAGGGCGGTGATCGTCATGGGGGTCCTCCGATATTTCCAGTGCTTTCGACCTACCGAGTTTAGTCCTCGTCCAGACCACGCTCGATCGCATATCGGACAAGCTCCACCCGGTTGTGCAGCTGGAGCTTGTTGAGCGTGTTCTGAACATGGTTCTGCACGGTCCGGTGGGAGAGCACCAGCCGGTCGGCGATCTGCCGGTACGACAGCCCTTTGGCCACGAGCCTGAGCACCTCGGTCTCCCGCTCGGTCAGCCTCGGCCCGTCTTCTTCCTGCGCGGGCTGGGCCGCAAGCCTGCGGTACTCCCCGAGCACCAGCCCGGCCAGCCCGGGCGTGAACACCGCGTCGCCCTCGGCCGTCCGCCGGACCGCGTCAAGAAACTCCTCCCGCGAGGCCGACTTCACCAGATACCCCGAGGCCCCGGCCTTGACCGCAGCCAGCACGTCGTCCTGCTCCGCGCTGGCCGACAGCACCAATACCCGAGGCGGACTCTCCAGCCCGCTCAGCCCCTGCGCCACCTCGGCCCCGGACAGATCCGGCAACTGCAGATCGAGAACCACGACCTCGGGCCGCACCGCCCCGGCCACCCGGATCGCCTGCCGCCCCTCCCCCACGGCCGCCACGACCTCGTACCCGGCCTCCGCCAGATCCCTGGCCACCCCGTCACGCCACATCGGGTGGTCGTCCACCACCATCACCCGCACCATGCCCGCAGCGTACGGCAGCGGGCGAGGACCTCAGGAGCGGTCACCACCACCCCGCCCGAAACACCCAGCCGCGCTCTAGGGCCGGACGGGGATGCGGATCTCGATCTCGGTGCCGTCGCCTGGGGCGGTGATGATGGTGACGGTGCCGCCGGCGTCGGCGATGCGGCCTTTGATCGACTGGGCCACGCCCATCCGGCCGTCGCGTTCGGCCTGTTCCAGGCGGCCCGGGGGGATGCCGTCGCCTTCGTCCCTGACGCTGACGATGACGCAGTCCTCTTCCTGCTCGGCGAAGATCCAGGCGCGGGCGTCCGGCCCCACGTGGGTGCGGACGTTGTCCAGTGCCGCGCCGACCGCTGCCGCGACCTCGGCCGCTATGGCCGGGGGCAGGACTATGGGGGTGGCTGGGGTGGAGACGGTGACGGTGGCGGAGCCGTACCTGGTGAGGAGGGAGCGGAGGTCGCCGGAGGGGGCGGGGCGCAGGGAGATCAGGTCGCGCAGGGCGGCTTCCTGCTCGCCTGCCAGGCGTCCGAGTTCGGCCGCCTCGCCGCCGAGCTCCTGGCCGCGCCGCTGCACCAGTGCGAGGACCTGGAGCACGGAGTCGTGGATGCCGCGGGAGAGGCGGTCACGCTCGCGCTGGGCGGCCTCCATCTCGGCGGCCCGCTGCATGCGTTCCTCGGCCTGCTTGGCCAGGCGCGCCACGTGACCGACCACGACGCCGGACAGGAACAGCAGGACGGCGCCGTTGATGAGGACGGGCGCCTCGGGGGTGCGCACGCGCAGCCACACGTCGGCCGCGGCGACGATGGCCGCGCCCAGTGCGCCCAGGCGGCGTCCTCCGTAGACGGCCCAGGCGAGCACGGGTCCGGCGATCCAGGTGGCGGGCAGCGGCATGACGCCTTCGGCGTATTGGTAGGGCCCTTCCACGTACGGCGAGGCCAGCAGGCAGGCCAGCGTCACCAGCATGTCGATGACCAGCAGCGGCCAGCCGCGCAGCGCTTCCACGGAGTAGGCGAAGATCGACGCCGCGGTCCACAGCGCCATGAGGCTGAGGACGAACCACCCCATGACCGGCCGGGCGTACCCGTCGTGCTGGACCAGCAGCACACCGGCGTAGACCAGCGACGCGATCCTGAAGACGGCGATCGCGCGCCAGAACGGTCCCTCGATACCCATGAATCTTTCTCACGTTTCCGACAGGGGCAGTTGACAGATAGTCGAAGTATCCATGCGAATCGGGCCACACCACTGCCACAATCCGGTGATCCCTAATGCAAGGAAATATCGATACATGTCTACCGCTGTTAATCATTTCACCCACGGCCCGCTCACCCCGGCCCTCGCCTACGTGATGTCGTGCATCGGGTCAATGCTCGGACTGCGGCTGACCGCTCAGGCCCACGCCTCGCGCGGGGGTTCGCGGGTGCGCTGGTTGCTCGGCGCGGCCGTATCGATCGGCGGCACCGGCATCTGGGTCATGCACTTCATCGCCATGATGGGCTTCGACATCGAGGGCACCCCGATCCGCTACGACGTGCCGCTGACCGTGGCCTCGGCCGTGGTCGCGATCGTGGTCGTGGGCACCGGCCTGTTCCTCGTCTCCTACGGCGGCGGCCGGGTGCTGGCGCTGCTCGGCGGCGGCCTGCTCACCGGCCTCGGCGTGGCGAGCATGCACTACCTCGGCATGTACGCCATGAACATGTCCGCCCACGTCTCCTACGACCGCCTGACCGTGGCCCTGTCGGTGGCGATCGCCGTCGTGGCCTCGACGGTGGCGCTCTGGTTCACGCTGCGGGTCAGGCGGCCCATCTGGATCGCCGGCGCCGCGCTGGTCATGGGCGTCGCGGTGGCCGGCATGCACTACACGGGGATGTTCGCGATGAGCGTCACCCCGCACCACGGGGCGGCACCGGTGCCGGGCGCCGACGCGCTCGACTTCCTGGTGCCTCTCATGACGGTGATCAGCCTCATCACCCTGACCATGCTGCTCATGGTCATCCTGTCGCCCTCGGAGGAGGAGCTCCACGAGGACGCCGAGCTTCTCGCCAGGCTGGAGCTGCGCAGGCGGACATCGCAGCAGCTCACGTACCCCGCACCGGTTCCCAGGCCGCAACCCGCGGGGAGGTCGCGCCGCCGTTAGTTGCACAGGCAGCGACCTGGGCCTCATACTCCCTTTGCTTTTCACGTTCAAGGGACGAATGCCCATGTCAGCTGTCGATCACTTCTCCTTCGGGTTCCTGACACCCGCTCTCGCCTACCTCATGTCAAGCGCCGGCTCCATGCTCGGCCTCCTGCTGACCTCACGCGCCCGCCTCGTCGGCGGGCGCGAGGGCCGGTTCTGGCTGGCCGGCGCGGCGCTCGCGATCGGCGGCACGGGCATCTGGACGATGCACTTCATCGCCATGATGGGTTTCGCCGTCACCGGCACGCCCATCCGCTACGACGTCCCGCTCACGGTCTTCTCCGCGGCGCTCGCGGTGGCGGTCGTGGGCGCCGGGCTCTTCCTGGTCGGCCGGGGCGGGGCCCGCCCGCCGTACCTGCTGGGCGGGGGCGCCCTGACCGGGCTCGGCGTGGCCGGCATGCACTACCTCGGCATGGCCGCCATGAACATGTCCGGGCACCTGCACTACGACCCGCTGGTCGTCGTCCTGTCGATCCTCATCGCGATCGCCACGGCCACGGTGGCGCTCTGGTTCACGCTGCGGGTGACGGGCGCCTGGCGCATCGGGGGCGCGGCGCTCATGATGGGCGCGGCGGTGTCCGGGATGCACTACACCGGGATGTTCGCGATGTCCGTGGAGCTGGTGCCGCCCAGCGGGCCCATCCCCGGCTCACGCGCCCTGGACTTCCTGCTGCCGCTCATCGTGGGCCTGTGCGTGGTCACCGTCGGACTGCTCCTGCTGGTGATCCTCTCCCCCTCGGAGAAGGAACTGCGCGGCGAGATCGCCTTCCAGGCCAGAAAGGCCGCCAGAGACGACGAAGGCGCGCCGGAGGTGAATCTCTTCGGCACGCCTCGTGGTTGAGCTATGTCCTGGGTACGGCTCGCGCCCCGGTGGGCCGCCGATGCTTCCGCGGCGCGAGCCGTACCCTGAGAGGGGTTGCAGCGGTTCGTCTAACCCCGCTGCGTTGAAAGGTACGGCCTGCCGCTTGCAAGCCGCTTACGGATGATCACGGTCCGCTTGCACGCTCAGCCGAAGAAGACCTCCGCCTCGGCGTAGCGCTCGTCCGGAACGGTCTTGAGCTCGGCCGTCGCCTCGTCGAGACCGACCCTGACGATGTCGGTGCCTCGCAGCGCGACCATCGTGCCGAACGCGCCGTCGTGGGCGGCGTCGATCGCCTGCAGGCCGAACCTGGTGGCCAGGACCCGGTCGAACGCGGTCGGGGTGCCGCCACGCTGGATGTGGCCGAGCACGGTGGTGCGGGCCTCCTTGCCGGTGCGCTTCTCGATCTCCTTGGCCAGCATCTCGCCGATGCCGCCGAGCCGTACGTGGCCGAAGGAGTCGAGCTCGCCGGTCTGCAGGGTCATCTGGCCCTCGATCGGGTGGGCGCCCTCGGCGACGACGATGATCGGCGAGTAGCGGGTGCGGAAGCGCGACTCCACGTACTCGCAGACCCGGTCGATGTCGAAGGGCTTCTCCGGGATGAGGATGACGTTGGCGCCGCCGGCCATGCCGGCGTGCAGCGCGATCCAGCCGGCGTGCCGGCCCATGACCTCGCAGATCAGCGCCCGGTGGTGGGATTCGGCGGTGGTGTGGAGGCGGTCGATGGCTTCAGTGGCGATGTTGACCGCGGTGTCGAATCCGAAGGTGTAGTCGGTGCCGGACAGATCGTTGTCGATCGTCTTGGGCACGCCGACGACCTTGACCTCGCGATCCCAGAGCTGCTTGGCCACGCCGAGCGTGTCCTCGCCGCCGATGGCGATCAGCGCGTCGACGCCGCCCGCCGCGAGGTTCTCCTTGATGCGGTCGACGCCGCCGTCGATCTTGATGGGGTTGGTCCTGGACGAGCCAAGTATGGTGCCGCCGCGCGGCAGGATGCCGCGTACGGCCTGGATGTCCAGCGGCATCGTGTCCCCCTCCAGGGGGCCACGCCAGCCGTCACGGAATCCGACGAACTCATGACCGTAAACACTCACGCCCTTGCGGACGACGGCCCTGATCACAGCGTTGAGACCGGGGCAGTCGCCGCCGCCGGTGAGCACTCCAATACGCATGGCGGGTTCCTCCCAATGGGGTTCACGACCCAGAATCGCATTGTGCCCGTGGCCTCGGGCAGTGGTCTAGACCAAATTCACGGCCCAGATTAGTAACAGGAAGGCGGTTCCGTGACTGTTTTGGCCATTGACGCGGGAACGACTGGAGTCACCGCCCTGATCGTGACCGAGGACGGCCGGATCGAGTCCCGGGGATATGAGGAGTTTCCGCAGCACTTCCCGGAACCGGGCTGGGTCGAGCACAACCCGGAGGACATCTGGCAGGCCACGCTCGCCGCGTGCGCGACGGCCCTGCGCGGCGCGGGGTCGCCGCCGTCGTGCGTCGGGATCACCAACCAGCGCGAGACCGCCGTCCTGTGGGACCGGCGCACGCTGGCCGCGCCGCGCAGGGCCGTGGTCTGGCAGGACCGCCGCACCGCCGGGGTCTGCGAGCGCCTGCGCGCCGCCGGGCACGAGCCGCGCGTGTCGGAGCTGACCGGCCTGCGCCTCGACCCGTACTTCACCGCCACCAAGCTCACCTGGCTCGCCGAGCACGACCCCGCCGCGTGGGCGGGCGTCACCTCGGGCCGCACCGCGCTCGGCACCGTGGACAGCTACCTCGTCGCCCGCCTGACCTCGGGCGCGCGCCACGTCACCGACCCGTCCAACGCCTCCCGCACTCTCCTGTACGGCCTGGCCTCCGGTACCTGGGAGCCGGAGCTGTGCGAGCTGTTCGGCGTCCCGGAGTCCGCGCTGCCGGAGATCGTCCCGAACTACGGCCCGATCGGCCGCACGGACCCGGACGCCTTCCTGGGCCTCGATCTGCCGATCAGCGGCATGGCCGGGGACCAGCAGGCGGCGCTGTTCGGCCAGACCTGCTTCGCGCCCGGCGAGGTGAAGTGCACCTACGGCACCGGCTCGTTCATCCTGACCAACACCGGCCCGGAGATCGTCCGCTCGGACGCCGGGCTGCTGACGACGGTGGCGTGGCAGAAGCCGTCGGGCGAGCTGACCTATGCGCTGGAGGGCTCCATCTTCGTGACCGGCGCGGCCGTACAGTGGCTGCGCGACGGCCTGGGCGTGATCGGGACGGCGGCCGAGTCGGAGGCCGTCGCCCGCACGGTCCCCGGCAGCTGCGGCGTGGTCTTCGTGCCCGCGCTGACCGGCCTCGGCGCCCCGCACTGGAACCCGGAGGCGCGCGGCCTCATCACCGGCATCACCCGCGGCACCACGCGCGCCCATCTGGTGCGCGCGACGCTGGAGGCGATCGCGTTCGAGGTGCGCGACGTGGTGGAGGTGATGGGCGGCTCGGTCGCCGGGCTGAAGGCCGACGGCGGCGCCAGCGGCAACGACCTGCTGATGGGGATGCAGGCCGACCAGCTGGGCGTGCCGGTGGAGCGCCCGGTCGTCCAGGAGACCACCGCGCTGGGCGCCGCGTTCCTGGCCGGTCTCGGCTCGGGCGTCTGGGGCTCGGCCGATGAGCTGCGCGCGACCTGGCGTCTGGACCGCCGCTTCGAGCCGGGCGTCCGCGACGACACCGCCTACGACCGCTGGCGCGCCGCCGTCGCGCTGACCAAGCACTAGAATCGTCAACCAGAGGTTGACGTTTTCGGTATCGTCAACCTATCGTTGACGCATGGATGGAACCGTTCGTCTCGACGACATCATCAACGCGATCAAGCAGCGCCACCCCGACGGCGACCCCCTCGGCGAACTGTCGGACGCGGTGTTCATGGGTGAGCACCTCGGCGAGGTGGCCGACCATCTCATCGGCCACTTCGTCGACCGGGCCCGCCACTCCGGCGCCTCCTGGACCGAGATCGGCCGCAGCATGGGCGTGACCAAGCAGGCCGCCCAGAAGCGGTTCGTCACCAAGGAGGGCTCGCTGGGCGACGACCTCTCCGTCTACACCCGCTACACCGACCGCGCCCGCCGCTGCGTCGTCGGCGCGATGGAAGCGGCCAAGAGCACCGGCCACGACCACATCGAGCCCGCGCACATCATCCTGGGACTGCTGCTCGAGCCCGAGGCGCTGGCCGGCAGGTGCATGGTCGCGCTCGGCGCCCCTCTCGACACGGTCAGGGAGGCGATGATCAACTCGCTGCCCCCCGGCACCGGCGCACCGGGCCCGCAGATCCCGTTCTCCGCCCAGGGCAGGAAGATCATGGAGCTGACCCTGCGCGAGGCCTTGCGGCTCGGCCACAACTACGTGGGCACCGAGCACATCCTGCTCGGCGCGCTGTCCCTGCCCGATGCGGCCGAGGTCGCCGCGGTGATCGTGCTGGAGGGCCTCGGCGTCACCAAGGAGGCGGCCGAGCGGGAGATCCTGCGCGTGCTCGGCGAGATCACCGGCGGGTCATAGCCGTCCGGCCATGACCCGCCGGCTCACAGTCGGCCTGCGGGGCCCTTGGCGAACCTGGTCAGGATGTTCGCGGTGGCGCGGCGGGTGAAGGCGGCGGCGTCCTTGGTGACGCCGTGGCCGCAGCGCCGCCCCCGCATCCCGCAGACCCAGCGCATGGTCCCGCTGGCGAACACCCCCGCGCCGCTGGGCGCGACGTAGTAGGTGCTGTGGGACACGGTCGCGCGGCCACCGCAGTCGACCGGGGACTCGGCCAGCACCTCCACCTCACGCGGCGAGCCGCGCGAGACCCGGTCCGTCTCCACGCCCGCCATGCCGGGGAAGCGCCGCCCGCGGGTGCCCGCGAAGATCCAGTGACCCGGCCTGCGCACCACGTACGCCGCCTCCGCCGGGAAGCAGTCGTACATCTGCCCCACCAGCGCGCTCTCCGGCGCGACGCTGCGCCAGAGCGGGCAGCGGGTCTCCTTGTCGCACTCGACCACCCGGCCGCTCAGCCCGATCTTCCAGTAGACGGCGTTCGCCCCGAGGAAGGCCAGGTTGACGCCGCGGTCGCGGGCGCGGGTGACGGTCTCGCGCATGCCGGTCGTCCAGTACTCGTCGTGGCCGAGCGAGACCACGGCCCGCGCCCCGTCCAGCACGCCGGGGCGCAGGTCAAGCGAGGTCAGGTAGGCGAGGCGGACGCCGCTGCGCTCGGCCACCTCGATGGCGTCCTTCTCCAGGTCGAGGAAGAGGCGGGCGCCATTGGTGTCGTAGGGGCGGTCGAAGGTGACGGCCCGCGAGCGGGCGGCGAAGCCGCCGGGTCCCTCGTAGAGGTTGCGGCCGCCCCAGCGGTTGTAGGCCTGCCAGGTGGTGACCGCGTTGACGATCACCACGCGGCCGGAGGTGGCGGCCGACCTGACCGTGATCGGCACGTACCTCTGGCCGCCGGTGGAGGCGTCCAGGCGCAGCAGATACGCGCCTTCCCGCCAGCCAGTCGTGTCCACGCGCAGCGACGGCTTCCAGTGGGCGGCGGTGACCATGCCGCCGGCGCCGGTCCTGGAGGCGGCCTGCCGTACGCCGGAGACCTGGCCGGAGGCCCACACCTGCGTGACAGGCGCGCCCATGCGGAAGGCCCGCACGGTGAAGCGCGGCGCCGTCGTGGATACGCGCAGCCCGAACCGCTCGCCCGGCAGGACGCTGACGCGGTCGGCGTAGCCCTCGATCTCGTGCTCGGCGCCCTGTTGGGTGATCCGCCACGGGACCGGGCCGGACGGCGCCGCGGCCTCCGGTGGCGCGGCGGGCGGGGCGACGGGGGCCGGGGCGGCGGCGGTGCAGCCGGCGGCCAGGGTCAGGGCCAGGGCCAGGGCCAGGGTCGCGGCCACGGCCCGGGCGGCGGTCGAGAGGAGCGTGCGCACGAGCGCTCATGATCACCGTCGCCGCCCGGAGGCGCGGGCGGCTTTGCCTACACCGGCAGCACGCAGGCGGGACTCTTGACCGCGATCGTCTCGCCGGTGGGCGCGGGCAGGCCGCCGTCCAGGGTGAAGGCGTCGACGGTGCCGGAGTTCTGGTTGGCGATCCAGAGGGTGTCGCCGGCGATGGCGAAGTGGCGCGGCCAGTCGCCGCCGGAGGGGAGTTCGGCGAGTTTGTCACCGTCGGCGGAGAAGACGGAGAGGGTGTTGGGGCCGCGGTTGAGTATGTAGAGGCGGCCGTCGGCGGCGTCGACGTGGGCGGGGAAGTTGACGCCCGCGGCGGCGCTGGCAGGCGCCTGCCACAGTTCGCGCCAGTCGGCGGCGGCGTAGGCGCGCAGGGTGCCGTCGAGCTCGCCCGCCACGTAGACGCGCCCGTCCGGGGTGAAGACGAAGTGGCGGGGGCCCATGCCGGGCGCGAGGCGCACCGGTTCGAGCGGGTCGCCGGTCAGCGTGTAGCGGCGGATCTCGTCGGTGCCGAGGTCGGAGACGTGGAGGACGTCGTCGTGGAAGACGCACTGGTGGGCGTGCGGGCCCCGCTGGCGGTCGGGGTGGGGGCCGGAGCCCTGGTGGGGCAGCGGGATCGGCTCGCCGGTGAAGCGGCCCTCGGCGTCGAGGTGGTGCAGGCTCGCGACGCCGTCGCCGTAGTTGGCCGCGGCCAGCAGCGTGCCCGACGGGTGCACGGCCACGTGGCAGGGGCTGTCGCCGCCGCTCGGCCGCCGTCCGGTCTCGCGCAGGCCGCCGCCGGTCGCGTACGACAGCAGCACGCCGTCACCGAGTTCGCCCGCGGCGTAGATGACGGGCAGCGCCGGGTGCGCGGCCAGGAACGAGGGCGACGGGGCCGGGGTGATGCCTTCACCGGCGGTGAGAATGCCGTCGCCGTAGGAACCGACGTAGAGCTGCGTCACAGGAGAGTCCTCTTCATGGTTGACTAGGGCAATGAGTTCGTTGACGGAAGCAAGGGTTTCCGAGGTCAGGGCCTTCAACCGGTTCTATACGAAGGTGATCGGCGTCCTGCAGGCAGGGCTGCTCGACTCCCCTTACTCCCTGACCGAGGTGCGGGTGCTGTTCGAGATCGCGCACGCCGGTGAGCTGGAGACCGGCGAGCTGCGCGCCCTGCTCGACGTCGACGCCGGATACCTGAGCCGCATACTCGCCCGCTTCGAGAACGACGGCCTCGTCGCGCGCCGCCGCTCGCCCCACGACGCCCGCAAGCAGCTGGTACGGCTCAGCCCCGTCGGCGCCGCCACCTTCGACCGGCTCGAGAAGCAGGCGGCAGGCGAGATCGCGGTGCTGCTGGCCGGGCTGACCGAGGAGGACCAGGGGCGGCTGGTCGGCGGCATGGCCCTGATCCGCCGCCTGCTCGGGGATCCGGCGGCGGCGGGGCGGGAGCCGTACGTCATCAGGGCGCCGCGCGCCGGGGACCTGGGCTGGGTCGTGCAGCGGCACGGCGCCCTCTACGCGGAGGAGTACGGCTGGGGGCTGGCCTTCGAGCAGACCGTGGCCGGGATCTGCGCCGCCTGGTCCCCCGAGCGTGACGCCGGGTGGATCGTCGAGGTGGACGGGGAGCGGGTCGGCTGCGTGTTCTGCGTGCGCAGGGACGAGGAGACGGCGCAGCTGCGGATGTTGCTGGTCGAGCCGTCGGCCAGGGGGCTCGGGATCGGGCAGCGGCTGGTCGGGGAGTGCCTGCGGCACGCGCGGGAGCAGGGGTTCAAGCGGATGATGTTGTGGACGCGCGACGGCCTGCTGAGCGCGCGGCGGATCTACCAGGCGGCCGGGTTCGCGCTGGACTCGGAGGAGAAGGGCGAGGAGAACGGCCTCGTGGTGACCGAGCAGATCTGGTCCCGCGCGCTCTAACCCTCCGTCCAGCCCTTCCTGTCGTGCGCGCTCCGGCTCTTTCTGGGCCACCAGTTCAGCGGGCCGGCGAGGCGCATGGCCGCCGGGACCAGGATCGCCCTGATCACCGTGGCGTCGGCCAGCACGGCGATCGCCATGCCGACGCCCAGCATCTGCACGAACGACACGCTCGCGGTCGCGTAGGCGGCGAACGAGGCCGCCAGGATGCCGCCGGCCGCCGTGATCAGCGGGGCGCTCTTGCGCAGGCCGGCCGCGACGGCGCTCGTGGTGTCGCCGGTGCGGTCGTACTCCTCCTTGATCCGCGACAGCAGGAACACCTCGTAGTCCATGGACAGTCCGTAGGCGACGCAGAGCATGAGGATCGGGATGCCGGCGTCCAGCGTGCCGGTCGCGGTGAAGCCCAGCAGCCCGGACAGGTTGCCCTCCTGGAAGATCCAGACGATCGCGCCGAACATCACGCCGAGGCTGAGGACGTTGAGCACGGTCGCCTTCAGCGGGATGAGCAGGCTGCGGGTCATCGCGAACAGCAGGACGAAGGTGACGCCCAGCATCAGCGCCAGCACGAGGGGCAGGCGCTCGACGATGGAGGCGCGGTAGTCGGCCAGCTCGGCCGGGTAGCCGCCGACCAGCCGCTCGAACGGCGCGGGGGTGGCGCGGACCGCCGCGACGAGGTCGACCGGGTCCCCGGCCAGCGCCTCGGCGGACGGGACCACCGACAGCCACGTGCCCCGGTCCGCGGGACCGAACCTGGCGGGGTCGCCGTCGCCGGTCCGCTCGCCGCGGGCATAGGAGCCGGCGGCTGAGTCGACCTGGGCGACGCCGGGCAGACGGGAGAGCGTCGCCGCATATCCCGAAATGTCGCCTGCCACCGACATGTCGCCCGCTGCCGCGCCAGACGGGGTGCTTGTGGCGACGATCTGGATGGCGTCGGTCTCCTCGGCCGGGAAGTTCTGCCGGATGACGTCCTGGGTCTGCCGGGCGGGCGCGGACGGCGGCAGGATGCGGTCGTCGGCGGTGCCGAAGTTCAGGCCCAGGAACGGCGAAGCCAGCACGAGCAGGGCCGCCGTGGCCGCGCCGCCGTACAGGAGCGGACGCCGCATCACGCGCACGGCCAGCCCGTGCCAGAACCCCTCGCCCCGCGCGGGCCGCTCTCGCTTCGGCAGCAGCGCGCCACCCACACTCGCGAGTACGGCAGGCAGCACGAACACCGCCACCGCCACCCCGCCTGCCACGACCGCGATCCCCGCGTAGGCGAACGAGCGCAGGAACCCGAACGGCAGCGCGAACAGCACGGCCAGCGACGCCGCCACGGTCAGCCCGCTGAAGATCACGGTGCGCCCGGCGTGCTCCACCGCCCCCGCCACCGCGTCGGCCCGCTCACGCCCGGCCCTGGTCTCCTCGCGGAAGCGGGCGATGACGAACAGGCAGTAGTCGATGCCGAGCCCGAGCCCCATGGCGAGCGTGAGGTTCAGCGCGAACGTGGACACGTCCGTGAAGACCAGGACGCCGCGCAGCAGCGCCAGCCCGACCGCCATCGCGAACACCCCGGCCAGGATCGGCACCAGCGCCGCGACCGCCCGCCGCAGGTACCACCACAGCAGCGCGAACACCAGCGGGAAGATCACCAGCTCGGCCCTGACGAAGTCCTGCCTGGCCAGTGGGACGGTCTGGCGGAACACCTCCTCGCCGCCCCCGGCCCGCACCGTGGCCACTCCGGCGACGCCCTCGCCCATCCTGGGCACCAGGGCGGGCAGGATCGTGCCGCGCACGTGGTCGGCGTCGCCCGGGATGCGGACGACGATGAGCGCGTGCCTGCCGTCGTCGCTGCGCAGGGTGGCGGGGTTGCCGCGGGTCCAGTAGGAGGCGGACTCGGCCACGCCGGCGGTGGCCCGCGCGCGGGCGGTGAGCTCGCGCCCGGCGGCGGCCACGGCCGGGTCGTCCACGCCGCCGGTGACCGCGGTGACCAGGAAGACCATGTCGGGGCTGCCGGTCTGGAAGCGGTTCACCAGCTCGGCCTGGGCCCGGTCGGACTCCGAGCCGGGCGCCTCGAACCTGGCCAGCGACAACCTCGGCACCGCTCCCGCCGCCAGCGCGGCGGCGACCACGAAGGCGAGCAGGGCCAGAGAGAGGACGAGGCGGCGGCGCCGTACCAGGAAATATCCCAGCTTGCGGAGTCGCGGCGGCGGTGGTGCTGTCGCGGGGCGTGGACGGGTCGGCACGGCGGTCATGAGGCTTCTCCCCGAAACTCGGTAAACTGCTCGTGTTTTACTGTCCTGGCCAGAAATACAAGTAAATGCTCGCATTTGTCAACGAGGTGTGCCCATGACCGAGCGACCCGTCCGCAGGCAGGCGCGCGGGCTCAAGCGCATGGCCGAGATCCTCGACGCCGCCGAGCTGGTGATCGCCGAGATCGGCTATCCGGACATGACGACCAACCACGTCGCGGCGCGGGCGGGGATGTCGCCGGGGTCGCTGTATCAGTTCTTCCGCAACAAGGAGGAGATCCTCGACGGGCTCGTCGTCCGCTACACCGACGAGCGGCAGGAGTTCTGGGCCGGGCGGCTGGCCGCGCTCACGCCGGAGGTGCCGCTGGACGTGCTGGTCGGGCAGCTCGTCGACGAGAGCGTGGCGTTCAAGTCCCGCGCGCCCGCCTACTGGGCCCTGTTGTACGGCTCGGCCACCGGCGACCGTCTGGCCTCCGCCTCGGCCCGCCTGCACGCGGCCATCGCCGCCAACATGGCCGTCATGCTGCGCCGGCGCTCACCCGAGTTGCCGCAGGCGCGCGCGCTCACGCTGGGGACGATGGCGGTGGCGATGGTGAAGGCGGTGATGCCGCTGCTCCCCTCCTCCGCCGATCCGGACGAGCTGGTCACCGAGCTCAAGACCGCCCTGACCCGCTACCTGGCCCCCTGACCGGGCGGCTCAGAGGGCGGCGGCGATCCGGGCGGCGGATTCGGTGACGAGCTTGCCGTACTCCGGGCGCAGCTCGTCGGTCATGCGGGTGGCGGGACAGGAGACGCTGAGCGTGGCCACCGGCCCGTCGGCGCCGAGGACGGCGGCGGCCACGGCGGCGATGTCGGAGCGCCACTCCCCCCGGTTGGCGGCCCAGCCCTGGGCGCGGATCACGGCGAGTTCCTCCCGCAGCACGGTGGGGTCGGTGATGGTGGCCGAGGTGTAGGACTCCAGCGGGGGCAGTTCGCCGGGCAGGTGGGCGAGCACCGCCTTGCCGTTCGCCGAGGCGTGCAGCGGCAGCCGGATGCCGAGCGGAAGCACGATGCGCAGGGGTTTGTCGGTCTCCAGGCGCTCGATGAGCACGACGGCGTCGCCCTCGGGGACCATCAGGTGCACGGTCTCGCCGGTGCGCTGCCGTAGCTCCTCCATGACCGGCATGGCCACGTCGCGCAGTCCCAGCTCGGCGCGCCGGCCGACCTGCAGCGCCTTGGTGGTGACCAGCCAGCGGGTGACCTCGCCGCCGGCCGGCCGGATCCAGCCGGCCTCGTGCAGCGTGCGCAGCGAGCGCTGCACCGTGCTCTTCGGCAGCCCGAGCGCGCGGGACAGCTCACCCACGCCGATGGGCTGCCGGGCGGCGACCTCTTCGAGAGCGCGCAGGGCGTTGACGACGTTCTGCATCCATTGACTCCTCTGACGACTCGCTTCTAAGGTTAGTGAACCGCTCCACGGCACGCTGTGCCGCTACACGGCACGGAGGTATCGTGCACTTCCTGCAGATCCCAGGCCCCACCAACGTCCCCCACCGCGTCCTGCAGGCGATGGCCCGCCCGACCATCGACCATCGCGGACCGGAGTTCGCCGAGCTCACGCTCGACCTCCTCCCCCGCCTCGCCGCGGTCGTCCAGACCGGCGGCGACGTGGTCGTCTACCCGTCATCGGGCACCGGCGCGTGGGAGGCCGCGCTGGTCAACACACTGTCGCCGGGCGACCGGGTGCTGGCCTTCGAGACCGGGCACTTCGCCATGCTCTGGTGCCGCATGGCCGCCAAGCTCGGGCTGGAGGTCGACCTGGTCCCCGGCGACTGGCGGCACGGCGTCGACCCCGGCCTGGTCGCCGAGCACCTGACCGACGAGACCGCCGCCGTCATGGTCGTGCACAACGAGACCTCGACCGGCGTGCGCAGCCGCGTCCCCGAGATCAGGGCGGCGCTCGACCGCGCGGGGCACCCGGCGCTGCTGCTGGTCGACACGATCTCGTCGCTGGGCTCCCTCGACTACCGGCACGACGAGTGGGGCGTCGACGTCACCGTCGGCTGCTCCCAGAAGGGCCTGATGCTCCCGCCCGGCCTGGCCTTCAACGCGGTCGGCCCCAAGGCGCTCGACCACCAGGGCCGCCTGCCGCGCGCCTACTGGGACTGGCGGCCGATCATCGAGGCCAACCACTCCGGCTACTTCCCCTACACCCCGCCCACCAACCTGCTGTACGGCCTGGCCGAGGCGCTGACCATGCTGGAGGAAGAGGGGCTGGCCCAGGTCTTCGCCCGGCACGACCGGCACGCGGAGGCGACGCGGCGGGCCGTACGGGGATGGGGGCTTGAGGTGTTGTGCGCCGACGAGCGGGAGCACTCCAGCGCGCTGACCGCGGTGATGGTGCCGAACGGCTTCGACGCCGACGAGGTGCGGCGGATCGTGCTGGAGCGCTTCGACATGTCGCTCGGCACCGGCCTCGGCAAGCTCGCCGGGCGGGTCTTCCGCATCGGCCACCTCGGCCACTTCACCGACCTCATGCTCGTCGGCACGCTCGGCGGCGTCGAGATGGGGCTGCGGGCGGCCGGGGTGCCGATCAAGGACGGCGGCGTCCAGCGGGCCCTGGCCTACCTGGAGGGCGGGGCGTGAGCCTCGCGCGGACGCTCGGTCCGCTGCTGGCAGGCGAGGTCAGGGACGACGACTACACCCGCCACCTGTACTCCTCCGACGCCAGCATGTACGCCATCGAGCCGCTGGCCGTCGCCTACCCCAAGCACACCGACGACGTACGCGCGCTGGTCACGGCCTGCGCCGGGCTCGGGGTGCCGGTGCTGCCCAGAGGCGCGGGCACGAGCCTGGCCGGGCAGACGGTGGGCGCGGCGGTGATCGTGGACTTCTCCCGGCACATGAACCGCATCCTGGAGCTGGACGGCGGCCTGGCCCGGGTGCAGCCAGGCGTGGTCCAGGACCAGCTCAACCGGGCCGCCGCCAAGCACGGGCTGATGTTCGGCCCGGACACCTCGACCAGCAACCGGGCCACGATCGGCGGCATGATCGGCAACAACTCCGCCGGCAGCCACTCGATCCGCTACGGCTCGACGATCGACCACGTGCAGGCCCTGAGCGTGGTCCTGGCCGACGCCTCCACCCCCGACCTGGCCACGGACGGCAGACTGCGCGCCGGGGTGGACAAGATCCTGCAGAACCTGGACCTGGCGGGCTACCCGCGGTTCTGGCGCCACTCCGGCGGCTACCGGCTCGACCGGGTCACCCCCGGCGACCTCACCCCGCTCGTCGTCGGCTCCGAGGGCACGCTGGCCATCGTCACGGAGGCGACCGTGCGCCTCGTGCCGCGCCCCACGACGCGGGCGATCGCCGTCGGCCACTTCACCGGGACCCTGTCCGCCATCGCCGCCACCCACGACGCCCTCGCCCTGGACGCCGCCTCCGTCGAACTCATGGACAAGGCCATCCTCGACCTGTCCCGGCAGCGCGTGGAGTACGCCCGGCTCGGCGACATCCTGGAGGGCGACCCGGAGGCGCTGCTGTTCGTGGAGTTCTTCGGCGACGACGCGGCCGCCAAGGTGGAGGAGCTGGCCAGGGCCTGGAAGGCGGGCGGGCACGGCTACCACACGCTCCGGGCCATCGGCAAGGAACAGCGCGAGGCCGTGCTCAAAGTGCGCAAGGCCGGGCTCGGGCTGCTGATGGCCTCCAGCGTCGGCAGCCGCCGCCCGCTGGCCTTCGTCGAGGACACCGCCGTGCCGCCCGAGGCGCTGGTGCCGTACGTGGCGGAGTTCGAGAAGATCCTGGAACGGCACGGCATGAAGGCCGGCTTCTACGGCCACTGCTCGGTCGGCTGCCTGCACGTACGCCCGTTCGTCGACCTGCGCGCCCCCGGCGAGATCGCGGCCATGCGCGCGGTCGCCGAGGAGATCGCCGACCTGGCCGCCCGCCACGGCGGCGTGAACTCCAGCGAGCACGGCGACGGCCTGGCTCGCTCGGAGTTCAACGAGAAATTGTTCGGCCCGGCCGTCTACGCGGCGATGCGCGAGGTCAAGCGGTTGTTCGACCCCGGCAACCTGCTGAACCCCGGCAAGATCGTGGACGCCGCCCCGATGACCGAGCACCTGCGCGACCCCTCACGCCCCGAGCCCCCACCCCTGCGCACGGCGCTGGCGTTCGCCGACGGCATGCACGCCGCCGCCGACCGCTGCATGAACATCGGCGCCTGCCGCAAAGAGGACACGGGCGTCATGTGCCCCTCCTACATGGCCACCCGCGAGGAGGAGCACTCCACCCGCGGCCGGGCCAACGCCCTGGTCAAGGCGCTGTCCTCACCCGACCCCCGGGCGGCGCTGGGCGAGGAGCGGCTGCACGGCATCCTCGACCTCTGCCTGGAGTGCAAGGCGTGCACGTCGGAGTGCCCGCTCGGCGTGGACATGGCCTCGCTGAAGAGCGAGGCGCTGCACCAGTACCACCAGACCCACGGCGTGCCGCTGCGCTCGCGGCTGTTCGGCGCGATCCGCACGCTCAACCGGCTCGGCTCGGCCACCGCGCCGCTGTCCAACCTGTTCGCCGCCCCGCTGCGCGGCGCGCTGGGCCTGGCCCGGCAGCGCCCGCTGCCCCGCTTCGAGCGCGACACGCTGCCGCGCTGGCACGCCCGCCGCGCCCCGGCCCCCGGCCGCCTGGGCGAGATCATCCTCCTGGCCGACTCCTTCACCTCCTTCACCGAGCCCGCCATCGGCCGCGCCGCCGTCGAACTCCTGGAAAAAGCCGGCTACACGGTACGGCTGGCCGCCGAAGGCTGCTGCGGCCGGTCCAGCCTGTCCAAGGGCCTGCTCGACCGGGCCAAGAGCATGGCCGAAGCCATGGTCGAACGCCTGTCGGCCTCGGACGCCCCGATCGTCGGCCTGGAACCGTCCTGCCTGCTGACGCTCAAGGACGAGTACGCGGCGCTCCTGCCCGGCGACCCCCGCGTCCAGGCGGTGGCCGGGCGCGCCCGCCTCGTACCCGAACTGCTGCTCGAAGCCATCGACAGCGGCGCGCTGCCGCTCGGCGACGCACTCAGCGGCCGCACGATCCTCTTCCACGGCCACTGCCATGAGAAGGCCGTCACCGGCACCGCGGCCACGCGCGAACTGCTCGCGCGCATCCCCGGAGCCCAGGTGAGCGAACTCGACGCCGGCTGCTGTGGCATGGCCGGATCGTTCGGGTTCGAGGCCGAGCACTACGAGTTGTCCATGAAGATCGGCGGCCTGCGACTGTTCCCCGCCGTCTCCGCCACCCCCGAGGACACCCTGGTCGCGGCCACCGGGGTGTCCTGCCGCCAGCAGATCGCACACGGCACCGGCCGCACCGCCCGCCATCCCGTCGAACTCATCCGCCAGCTGACCTGACTCGGGGGAGAACGGAGTCATGTCATGTCCGCCGAACTTCTGTCCATACTCGCCCTCATCCTGATGTTCGTGGTCGCCACGGCCTTCCCGGTCAACCTGGGAGCCCTGGCCCTCGTCGGAGCCTTCCTCGTCGGCACCCTCGCCGCCGGGATGGGCACCGACGACATCCTCGGCGCCTTCCCCGGCAGCCTGTTCGTGATCCTGGTCGGGGTGACGCTGCTGTTCGCGATCGCCACCAACAACGGGACCGTCGACTGGCTCGTGCGGGCCGCCGTCCACCTCGTGCGCGGGCGCATCGTGGCCATCCCGCTGGTGATCTTCGCGATCGCCGCACTGCTCACCGCGGTCGGCGCGCCCGCGCCCGCCGTCGCCGCGATCCTCGCCCCCATCGCGTACGGCTTCGCCGCCCAGTACAAGATCCATGCCCTGCTCATCGGCCTCATGGTCGCCCACGGCACCCAGGCAGGGGCGTTCTCCCCGATCTCGGTGCTGGGCGGCATCGTGAACGGGGTCACCAAGGAGGCGGGGCTGCCCAGCTCGAACCTGGTGCTGTTCCTGTCCAGCTTCGCCTTCAACGCCGCGGCCGCGGTCATCGTGTTCCTGATGTTCGGGGGGCCGGGGCTGGCCCGCCGTACCGTGTCCGACGGGCCTTCCGAGGAGGAGGTCGCGGAGGAGACGCTGGCGGACGGCACGTCCGGTGGCGCTGTGGGCGCTCCCGGCGGTTCTGGCGCGTCCGGGAGCGTTTCTGGCGCGACCGGTGGTGGGACCGCCACGATCGCCAGGCCGGGGACGGGTCTGCGGCTGACCGTGCACCAGGCGCTCACGCTGGCCGGGATCGTGGGGCTGTGCGCGGGAGTGCTCGCGTTCAAGCTGGACCTCGGCCTGACCGCGGTCACCGTCGCGGTCATCCTCTCGCTCACCTCGCCCAAGGCCAACAAGGGCGCCGTCGAGCGGGTGGCGTGGCCGACGGTGCTGCTGATCTGCGGCGTGGTCACCTACGTGGGCGTGCTGCAGGAGATCGGGACCATCGACTGGGTCGGCACGCACGTGGCCGCGATCGGCGTCCCGCTCGTGGTCGCGCTGCTCATCTGTTACGTGGGCGGCGTGGTGTCGGCCTTCGCCTCGACCGTCGGCATCCTGGGGGCGCTGGTGCCGCTGGCGGTGCCGTTCCTGTCGCAGGGGACGCTCGGCCCGATCGCGATGATCGCGGCGCTGTCGGTGTCGTCGGCGATCGTGGACGTCAGCCCGTTCTCGACCACGGGCGCGCTGCTCGTGGCCAACGTCCGGGGCATGGACCGCGACGTCTTCTACCGCAAGCTTCTCGGCTACGGCGCCGCCGTCGTGGTCATCGGCCCGCTGGCTGCCTGGGCGCTGCTGGTGGTGCCCGGCTGGCTCGGCTGACCACACCTTGACCAACCCCTCGTCAGCCGATAGAAAACCAGTAGGTTATAGAAACGAGGGGTTATGAACGAGATAGTCGATGTCTACCACCGCCGGGCCGACGCCTTCGAGGCGAAGGTCGCCGCCGTCAAGCCCGAGCAGTGGTCGGACCCGTCGCCCTGCGCGCAGTGGACCGCCCGCGACGTCGTCGGACACATCGTGGACATGCACGCCGTCATGCTGAGCCCGATCGGCCGCGCGCTCAGCCCCGCCCCCTCGGTGAAGGAGGACCCGCTCGCCGCCTTCCGCGCCGCCCGCGCCGACGTCGAGGCCCTGCTCGCCGACCCGGTCGTGGCCGCGACCGAATGCGACACCCCGGCCGGGCGGTTCACCGCCGCCCGGCACGTCCACGAGGTCATCAGCGCCGACCTGCCCCTGCACGGGTGGGACCTGGCCAAGGCCACCGGACAGGACGCCACGATCGACCCGGAGGACGTGCGGCTGTCGTGGGAGTCGGTGTCCGCGCTGCCGCCGGAGCTGATCGAGCAGTTCCGGACGCCGGGGGCGTTCGGGCCGGGAGTGGAGGTGTTCGGGCCCGAGGTCCCGGTCGGGTCCGACGCCACCCCGCAGGACCGGCTGCTCGGAATGATCGGCCGCGACCCCAACTGGCAGCGCCCCTAGCCATTCACGTCATGCCGCTGCCGGTCCCCCGGGCCCTTGTCCAGCCGCGCTCACGGAGTCGCCTCGACGCGGCTGCTCAGCACCAGGCGTCGCGCCGTCCCTACCCGCCGTCCCTACCCGCCGTACTGACCAGACGGACCGTGCTGGTCGCGGCCGGGCGCTTGTGGCGGCCGCCGCGCTGGTCGCGGCCGGGCGCTTGTGCAGGCCGCCGCGCTGGTCGCGGCCGGGTACTTGTGCAGGCCGCCGCGCTGGTCGCGGCCGGGTACTTGTGCAGGCCGCCGCGCTGGTCGCGGCCGGGTACTTGTGGCGGCCTCCTGGCCCGTGGCGGCCTCGTGGCTTGTGGCTCACCACTGCCCTCGCCCAGGGTCGGCCGCCCGCGCTCTCCGGCTTCGTGGTGATCCGAGCAGATCGGGCTGAAGTGTCTGCCCATCGTGGTCGAGGCGCGTACCGGAGAGAGCGTCGGCCGCGGATCATCCAAGAACCTCCTGCGCGGTGCGGCAGGTGCGGCCGCACCTGCCGCACCTGCCACACGCGTCCCCGGGGAGCCGGGTGGGGCTGCCGGGGAAGGCGTGCGGCGGGGGTGGGGTTGCCGCCGCCCGGGTGAGGGGTCAGCCTGGCCCTACGGCCTGGCCGCCGTCCTCCCAGCGGTTGTTGCTCCACAGGTTGCCCTCGGCCTTGGAGTCGAAGTGGGCCATCGGGCCGTAGTAGCCGCACTTGCTGAAGACCTGGCGGCTGAAGACGTTGTCCTTGATGACCACGTTGTACGGCGAGAACGGGTGCTCGATGTGCTTGGCTCCGCCGTAGATGCAGTAGCCGCCGCCGGCGAGCAGGTTGCCGGTGACCTCCACGTCGTGGATCGGGCCGAAGACCGGGCTCAGGATGATGGCCGAGGTCTGGTTCTCCGGGTTGATGATCGCGTTGTGGCGGATGACCAGCTTGTTCTTCTCCTTGTTGCCGTTGGTCTGGATGCCGTCGGTGTGGTCGCCCGGGTTCGCCTGCCACATGTCGTGGATGTAGTTGTCCTCGATGAGTCCGGACTTGGCCATGATGGCGGCGTTCGACGTGGTGTGGATGTTGTTGCGGCGAACCGTCATGTCACCGGTGCCGTCGTTCCAGATGCCGATGTCGAGCTTGGTCTTCTTGTTCGAGCCGATCTCGCAGTTCTCGACCGTGAGGTTGGTGTGGCCCGCGCGTAGCTGGATGCCCCAGTAGCCGCTGACGATGATCTTGCAGTTGCGGATCGTCACGTTGTCGGCCCAGATGTCGAAGCCTTCGCTGACCTCCACACCGTCGAAGACCGCGCCGTCCTGCTTGACCTCGCCGCCCTTGATCTTCTTGAACGTGGAGATCGTGGGGCCGGTGTTGCCCTCATTCGGGAAACCGGCCATGGGCGGGTCGGTGGGCTTGGTGGGCGTACTGGTCGGCTTGGTCGGGGTGCTCGTGGGCTTCGTCGGGGTGCTCGTGGGCTTGGTCGGAGTGCTGGTCGGCCTCGTCGGGGTGCTCGTCGGGCGCGTTGGGGTGCTCGTCGGCTTCGTGGGTGTGCTGGTCGGCTGTGTGGGGGTGGTCGTCGGCCTGGTCGGGGTGGTCGTGGGGGTGCCCGTGGGCTTCGTGGGCGTGGTGGTGGGGGTGGACGTGGGCCTGGTCGGCGTGGTCGTCGGCGTCGCGGTCACCGTGGGGGTGGGGGTCGGCTTGCCGGTCGGCGTCGGACCGGGTGACGGACGGTAGTTGAAGATCACGTCCGTGAAGTAGTTGAACTTCGCCGGGTTGGCGTAGGAGGGGAAACGGGAGCGCTTGCCGTACGCGAAGACACCGTTACGGTCGGACGGCGCGGAGAGCGGACCCGAGACGACCGGCTGTGAGAAGCCGCCGCGCTGGGCGACGTAGGTGCCGTGGCGGGTGTGGTACGAGGCGGTGTAGACGGCGCCCGCCCAGACGGGGACGGGGGTGCCGAACAGCGCCGTCTGCCATCCTTCGCGGGTCTCGCCGCTGAACCGCACCCTGGCCAGCGCGCGGCCCCGGGCGTCCCAGAGGGTGCCGACGTGGGTGCCGCGCTCGCCGCGCGGCTTGTAGAAGCGGATGCCGGCGATCTCGCCGTTTCTGTCGGCGGTGAAGCGTACACCGAGTTCCAGGGGTATCCGCTCGGCCCGGCGCGGGGCTGTGACCGGGCCTTTGTTCCACAGGCTCGCCTGAAGTGTGTCGGGTGCGGTCTGCGCCCGCATCTTTTCGGCCTTTTGCGCTTTCTGCGTTTTCTGAGCCTGGCGGGCTGACTCCCCCGCCACGGCGCTCGTCGTCGGTATGGCGACAAGCGCGATGGCCACGAGCACCCCTAACGCCAGTCGCGATCTTTTACGCTTCGACCTGGCAGCATGAGATCCCACTGTTCGGCGCTCCGTCGTTTGAGGGTATCCGAATTTATGGATTTGAGATAACCGTTTTCGAGCCCTCTTTCTAATCTCGGCGCCAGATCATACCGACGCGGTAAGTGCGCGCACGGGAAATACGAAATTCCCGTCTATTTACGCATGGCCCCCACAGATCACCCCCACCCCACCAGACACGCCACGGCCGGCACCCCCACCGCCGCCCCACCCCTCAGCCCTACCCCGCGGCCTCTCCGCCTCCAGTTCGCACACCTCCGGACTCGCCAGCCCATGCCGCCTCGCTCCCGCACGACACCCTCTCGACCCGTCCCCCCGTCCTTCCGTCCCCCTGTCCCCCCGTTCCCCCGTTCCCGGCGCCGGGCTGAGGGGCGGGCTGAGGAGAGGGACGGGGGCAGCGGGCCGAGGAGACGGGGCGGCAGCGGGCCGAGGGATGGGCCGGAGGTAGAGAGGTCGCGAGGTGGGCCGGAGGGAGGGGCGCGGGGGCAACCGACCCAAGGGGGCAGCGGGACCGAGGGATGGGGGGCGGTGGGCTGCGGACAGGGGCAGTGGACTGAGGGAGGAGTGGGGCTGGTGGGGCCGGAGGTGCTGGAGGTGCTGGAGGTGCTGGAGGTGCTGGAGGTGCTGGAGGTGCTGGAGGTGCTGGAGGTGCTGGAGCGGACAGTAGAGGCAGTTGGGCTGGGAGGAGAGGCGGGGGTGGTGGGAGGGGTGGGGGTGGTGGGGCCGGAGGGAGGAGTGGGGGTGGTGGGGCCGGAGGGAGGAGTGGGGGGCGGGGGAGCATAGCGAGGTGGTGGGGCCTGGGGTGGGGTTGCGGGTGAATCATGCTAAGTCGCTATGAGACATATATTTCGGTCTTTATACCGCTAACTGGGGAGCTGCCGCCTGTACGGTGGTTGACTACTCACTGAATCACCCACAGACTCGCATCATATTGAATCATGTCGAATCATCGCGCATCAGACACGCGCGGGGATCTCGGGCGATGCGGGAGGCACGTGCCTGTGGTGACGGACGACGGTATGGATCCGCAGATCAAGCGGCAGTGGCTTGGAGCAGAGTTGAGGCGTTTGCGTGACATGGCCGGCGTCTCCGGACGAGATCTCGCCGAGCAGATCGGGATCAGCCAGTCCAAGGTCTCGCGGATCGAAGCCGGTGCGGCGATGCCGTCGTTTTCGCAGGTGATGGCATGGGCCGAGGCGGTGAACGCGCCCGACGACACCCGGGAGGTGCTCGCCTCGCTGACTCAGGCGGCGTTCACCGAGGTGCAGACGTGGCGTGCGGCCCTGCGCAACCGGCCGCATCTGCAGGGCGAGATCCAGAAGCTGGAGCGGGGGGCGCATCTGATCCGTACGTTCCAGCCGACGCTCGTGCCCGGGTTGCTGCAGACGGCCGAGTACGTGAAGCGGGTGCTGACGTTGTTCCAGCCCGGGTACGCGGAGGACAAGCTCGCCACCGTCCTGGCCGCCCGGCTGGACAGGCAGCTCGCGTTGTACGACGAGGCCAAGCGCTTCGAGTTCCTCATCACCGAGGCTGCCCTGCGATGGCGGCCGGGACCGCCCCGGCTGCTGCTGGCCCAGCTCGACCGGATCGCGTCGCTCAGCACCTTGGAGAACGTCTCCATCGGCCTCATCCCGCTCACCACCGAGGCGGTCACCAGCATGGCCCACGCGTTCGTCATGTTCGAGGCGGACGGTGGCGCGCCGGGCGACGACCACGAAGACGACGAGGAGGACGGCGCCGTGGTGACGGTGGAGACGGTGCACGCGAACCTGGTCGTCAAGGGGGCCGAGAGCGTGAGCCTCTACCGCGACCGGTGGACGTCGCTGCGCCGCATGGCGGTGTTCGACGACGAGGCCCGGTCCTTCCTGTCCCAGGTCAGCACCACCATCCGGGCCGGAGGCTGAACCCATGCCCACACCACCTTTACCAACCACCCCCCACCAACCCACCGGCCCACACCCACCCAGACCAGCCCCACATGCCAAGAACCCACCCACCCCCAGCTCGACCACCCCAAGGTCGACCACCCCTGGGCCGACCAGCCCCCTGCCGGCCCACAACAGGTCGACCGACAACATGCCGGCCTACAGCAGGTCGGCCACCCCCAGGCCGACACACAACGAGCCGGCCATCCCCAGGTCGGCTCAGGCCCACAACAGTCCAGCCATCTCCAGGCCGGCACACAACAGGTCGGCCGACAACAGGCCGGCACACAACAAGTCGGCCGACAACAGGCCGGCCTGCTCCCGGTCCGCCTGCAACCGGTCCGCCTGCCCCGGAGCGGCGAGCCGGAGGATGACCCGGCCAGCGGCGATCAGGCCGGAGGCGACCAGACCACAGGCCGGCAAACCGCAGGTGGTGGGCCCGATGGTGGTCGGGCGACGAGCGGTCAGACCGACGACGGTGGTCGGACAGGAGGGGGTCAGACCACGGGCCGTCAGCCCGGGGGCCAACAGACGGCGGACCGTCAGACCGAAGGCCGTCGGACCGGGGGCCGTCGGACCGGGGGCCGTCGGACCGGGGGCCGTCGGACCGGGGGCCGTCGGGCGGGGGGTTGTTCGGCCGGGGGTGGGGTGGGGGTGTGGGGGTGGTGGGCGGTTTCGGGTGTGCGGCGTGCTTGGGGTCGGGCGGGCCGGACCGGTTAGGGGTGGGCGGGAACCCGTTGGGCGGGAGCACTTAAAGACGCTCGGGCCAAAGCAGGCCGGGCGCCCATTGTCCCCGCGAGGGCCGCGTGTGACGTGGGTGCCCGGCCGGGCCTGGCCCGAGTCGCGGCCGTCCGGGTGGGGGTCGCCCGGACGGCCGCTCAACGGGTCAGGCGTTCGCGGGCCACCCACCCGGCACGTCGAACTCGCCGGCCTTCACAGCCCCGGTGAACTCCTCCCATTCCTTCCCGTCGAACAACAGCACCGGCCCGTGCGGGTCCTTGGAGTCGCGCACGGCCACGACCTGCACCATGGCCACCTCCACGCAGGTGCCGCCATCGCACGCGCTGCGGAACTCCACCGGCGTCTCCAGCTTGATCTCGCTCATCTCGAGCCCTTCCCTTCCTGGTGTCTGGTGTTTCTTCCTGACTCCAGAGTCCAAGGCTTCACTGGCAATCATCTGGTCCGTGACCTGGGAATACTCCGAAATTCTCCTGGGCCGCGTCAAGCCGTTTCTCCGAAGATCCGGAGACCTTTCGAAGGAGGTAGACGAGGGAAATGACAGCGGAAATAGCGGTCCGCGAGGGCCCGCCGCCGGTGCTGAGCCTGCTCGGTCCGGTGGAGGTCCTGCGGGGAGACTCGCGCTTCTCCCTGGGCGGCCCGCAGGTCAAGCGCATGATCGTGGCACTCGTGGAAGCCGGCGGCAAGCCCGTCTCCCACGACAGATTGAAGGAATGGGTATGGCAGGGCCAGCCCACGGACGGCTACCCGGCCGACGCGCTGCACGGTCTGGCCAGCGCCGTACGCAAGGCGTTCAAGGACACGGGGATCTCGGCGTCCCTCGGCAAGGAGGGTCTGTCCTACCGGCTGCGGATCGCCGATGAGCACGTGGACGTCCGTCTGTTCCGCGAGGAGGTACGGCAGGCCGTCCACCTCCTGGCCTCCGGCCAGGACACCCCGGCGGTGCGGTTGCTCAACCAGGCGCTGGCCCGCTCGAAGGGCGAGCCGCTCACCGGGCTGGACGGCCGCTTGGTGGGCCAGTACCGCGAGGCGCTGGGCACGGAGGTGACGCAGGCACGGCTGGTCCTGGCCGCCGCACGCATCAAGGGCGGGGAGCACGGCGAGCAGATCGCGCCGCTCAAGGCGGTGGTGGAGCAGGACCGCGACAACGTGGCCGCGGCGTGGCTGCTCATGCACGCCTACTTCCGCGACCACCGCTGGGAGCTGGCCCACCGGGTGTTGCAGGGCGTGCCCACGGCACCGGAGTTCCTGCGCGACCTGGAGCGCAGGATGCTCAAGTCGGACCCGGACCTGTACCGGCCGGAGGCGATCGACCTCCCCGGAGCGCCCGCGCCGCCCGTCATTGTGACCCGGGTTGACACCCCAGAGCCCGACGAACCCCAGCAAAAGCAAGAAGAACCCCAACAGGAGAAGCCACAAAAGCCGAAAGGCCCCGGCCAGCGGGACAAACGTCACCAACATCAGCCTCGGCGAGGGTGACATCCACTCCTACCATGCCAAAACCATGAACTTCGGGAACCGGCCATGACCGAGCTCGTGCCGTACGGCGGGCCGTACCGGAAGGAAGAGCCGCAACCCGACCCCCCGCAGGACCAGAACGACCCCCCGCCACGCAAGGACCCCGAGCCCAGCGCCGAGGAAGAGCAGCGCCAGGCCGACACCGAGCGCGGACGACGGGCCGACGGGCTGCGGTATCTGTTCGGCCCGGCCTGGTACGCGGGCCCCGGCGGCGCGGGCCGCGACCGCACCACCTCGTGGGCGGCCCGGGACGTGCACAGCTACCACGCCGACACGGTCAACATGCACACCGTCTACCAGGTCGCCCAGGACTTCGTCACGCCTCCCAGGTTCGGCGGGCTGACGCGGGACGATCTGGACCTGCGCCACCGGCTCCATGTCGGCACCGGCTCCGACGAGTGGCTGCGCGCGAGCGTGGCGCGGCATCGGGCGGTCGTGCTGTGCGGGGAGGCGTCGACGGGGCGGCGCGACAGCGCGCTGCGGGTGTTGTCGGCGATCGTCCCGGTGTCGCGGGCGCACGAGTTCCCGGTGGAGATCGCCGAGGTGGGCACGATCGAGGCGTTGTTCCCCGAGCCGCCGGGCGATCCGGCGCCGGGCAGGATGCCGGGCTGGCGGGTGGAGCCGGAGCGCGCCTATGTGCTCGACGCGTCCGGGCTGAGCGGGCGGGTCAACCGCGCCCATCTGGACGCGCTGAAGCGGGCGGCGGGCACGCGGTCGTGGGTGATCGTGCTGGCCGCCGAGTCCGCCCTGGCCGAGGATCTCCTCGGGGCGGCCGAGGTGGTCGGGCACGAGTGTCCCGACCTGCTGAACGTGCTGGAGAACCACCTGTGGGGGCGGCTGGAGGACGCGGCCGCCGAGGTCGTGGAGAACGCCCGCCACCTGCTGAGCTCCGACGCCTTCCTACGGGAGGTGGGCACGTTGCGGTTTCCGGCCGAGGCGGTACGCCTGTCCGGCGACCTGGCCATCCAGCTCCTGGCGGGCACCACGGCCAGGGACGTGCTGACCCGGTTGCCGGGCCGGCGCAGGGAGCGGCTGCGCGAGTGCTTCCACGAGGTCGATCCCCGGCATCTGGCGCTGCCGCTGGTGGCCGCCGCCGCGTTCCAGGGCCAGCCGGTCGGGAAGGTCGTGCGGGCGGCCGACCGGCTGCGGGAGAGCATGCCGGGCCAGGAGATCCCGCCGGACCCGTTCCTGCGCTGCCTGCCGGACAACCTGGACGTCTTCGTCAGCGGCTTCAAGGGCCTGGACGAGGAGGCGGCTCAGCGGGGCCGCGACCCCCGGGTGATCCTGCTGCCCGAGTCGCTCGGCCGGGACGTGCTGACCGTGGCCTGGCGCGACCTGCCCGGTCTGCGGGCCACGATTCTCGGCTGGCTGGAGGCGCAGGCCGAGCAGGACGATCCGGCCATCCGCATCCAGGCGGCGCAGGCCGTCGGGATGTTCGCCGTGCTCGACTTCGAGCACGTGGCCGGCTCCACGCTGCTCCCCTGGCTCGGCTCGCCCAACCCCCTGCACCACCGCGCCTTCAGCCTGGCGCTGGAGGCAGCCGCCGGCGCCGACGAGCGCACCGCGGAGCGGGTCCGCCGCCTGCTGAGGTCCGGCGGTTCGCTGCTGGCGCGCGGTGCTCTCATCGACGCGTACGGCACGCGGATCGGCGCCCTGTTCCCCGGCGACGCGCTGCGGGCGATCGACGTCTTCCTGCGCGACACCGCCATGACCGCCGACATCGTGGACGGCGCCACCCTCGCCTACCTCTCGGACGGCGATCAGGTGGCGGCCGAGGTCGGGCTGTCCAGGATCGCCCGCGTCGTCACCGAGATCTTCGCGGGCGGCGCGGCCCACCAGGTCCTGAACCAGCTGCGCGAATGGTCGGGCGGGCCGCTGCACGGCAGGGAGTCGGTGGTGGCGTTCGTGCGGCGCAAGGTGGCGGTGCGGGCGATGGTCCGCGTGGCCAGGTTGCCGGCGCCCGGCACGGCCGTACCCCGTCAGCCCGCGCTGCTGCGCATGCTGGCCGGCGGCGAGGTCTCCGCGGCCAGGCTGCGCCCGCTGTGGCAGGTCAGCCTCGCCGACCGGGACATGGGCAAGAGCGCCTGGCAGGTGCTGCGCCGCTGGGTCGAGGCGGCCGACGGCGACGAGAACCTGGTCGAGCCGGTACGCGACCTCGTGGTCCCGCTCGCCACCCGCAGTGGCCTGGAGCGCAAGCGGTACTACCACCAGATCGAGCAGTGGAAGCGGCGCCGTGGGGGCGCCGCGTTCCAAGCATTCCCCAATATCTGACACTTGAGGACGTCATATGACGGCAACCACGACAACACCCCGGCCCTCGCGGCCGGGCCTGGGCCGGCGCCTGCTGGGCTGGTTCCGGCGGCTCACCCCCGAGATCCCGCCGGTGAACGTGATCGACAGCTTCACCTTCACCTCCCCCGCCCGCGACGACGCCTTCTCCTTCACCGTGACCGTGCGCTGCTGCTGGTGCGCCCGCGGCGGACCCGACCGCGGCAGGATGGAGGCCTTCGTCGGCGAGCGGCGGCGGCTGGACGAGCAGGCCATCCGCCGGATGGTACGCGCGGCGGTGCGCGAGTTCCCGCCCTACGCGGCCAAGGACGCCGAGGACGCGGCCAACAGGGCGCTCACCGACGACGGGCCCGTGCTGCTCGGCACCACCACGCGCGAGGACATGAGCGCGACCTGCACCGCCTGGGTCGAGATCGACGTGGCCGAGCCGGTGCGCGCCTACCAGGAGAAGGAGTGGCGGGCGAGCCTGTCCTGGGCGGCGCACGCCCACGACTCCACGCAGGCCATCGGCACCCTGACCAAGCTGCGCGACGAGTGGCTGGTGTTCCTGGGCGCCGATCCCGGCAAGCTCAAGCACGACTGGCGGCTGCCGTTCGCGATCCGGCTGGCAGAGCACGGACGGCAGGTGACCGAGACGGTGGCCAGCATGCACTGGCGGCGCCGGCGCGACGTCACGTTCGCGGCGGGCTTCTACCAGGACGTCATCAAGCAGCTGCGCAACGCGGGGCACTACGACTTCGCGGTGAGCGTGGAGGACCTGCTGCGCAAGATGGTCAAGGCCTATGACCTGCCGAGGTACGACCTGGTGGGCGAGATGCTGCAGAACGAGCTGCTGCCGTACAACGAGAACGACCCGATGCTCCACGTGTTCGGCATGGGCCAGGAGGCGGAGGGTCCTGAGCCCGAGATGTTCGGCACGCCGCCGGGCGAGGACGCGGGGCCGGACTGGCAGACCTGGCACGGTGAGCGGGTCGAGGAGCCGCTGGCGGTGCCCGATCCGGACGACGTCGAGCCCGACGAGCCCGCCGCCGAGCTGCCGGAGCAGCCCGACGGCCAGGTCAACGGCCAGATCCCGCAGCCGCGCGCGGCCGACGAGAGCGAGTGAGCCGATGACGACGCGCAAGCGCATCGCCGGCCTGCTGGCGGTGGCCTGTCTCGCCGGCTGCGTGCACACCGAGCAGCAATCACAGGTCGGCGCCGGTGACCCGTGCGCGGTGATGTCGCGCCCCGGCGCCACGCCCGTCTCCACGAACATCGTCCTGGTCGACCGCTCCGGCTCGACGCTGGCGAAGGATCCGGCCGCGTTCGTGCCCAACTGGGCGGCGAGCCTGCTCGGGGTGCTGCCGGTCCGGGACGGCGAGCAGTACCTGATCGCGCCGTTCGCCGGCGGCAACTACCTGTCCTTTCCCGACGAACCCCTGGCCGCGCCGCCGATCAGGGGGACGAGCAAGAAGCAGAAGCCGCTCAAGGACGCGGTCCGCGCCTGCCTCAAGCTGCGGGTCACCGGCGCGGTGCTGAAGCCCGGGATACCCAAGGGCACCGACATCCTGGGCGCCCTGCACGCGGCCGGCCGGCAACTCGCCGGGCTGCCGCCGGGCTCGGCCAAGCACATCTTCGTGGCCACCGACGGCTACGCCAGCACCGGCTGCGCCGAGATCAAGATGGGCCGGCGGCTCAGCGACGGCGACATCACCCGCATCGCCGACGGCTGCGCCGGTGAGCTGCCGACCAGCGTGAGCGGCATCCCGATCACGCTGGTCGGCATCGGCACGGCCTCCAGCAAGATGCGCGCGGTGCTGCCCGACGCGGTCACCTCCCTGGCCAGGCTCTGGGACACGCTGTGCCGCCGGATGACCACGACGTGCACCGTGGTGAGCGGCGCACCGACCGACGACGCGTCCGCCATCGCGGGTTAGCGGGAGGAACACGAATGGTCCTGACCGAAGAACATTCCCGCGCCGCGGGCCCCCGCGGCCGTTCCCGCAGAGAGCCGCCCGCCTACTGCGCCGACGGGTGCCGTTGCGCGCTCTGGGAGAGCCTGGGCGAGGCGGAGCCGGGTGTGGAGGAGCCGGCCGTACCGAAAGAGCATCATCCCGATCCCGCGGTGCTCAGTTACTCCGAGACCTGCGCCCTGCTCGGCGGGGCGCAGACGGGACTGCGGGGGCTGCTGGAGGCGGCGGAGACGATGCGCGCCCGCAGGCAGGCGCTCATCCGCGCGCACCACGACGCCGACGCGGCGGTCAACGCCTACGAGCGGTTCGTGGCCGAAGGACGGCACGCGCACCAGGTGGGGCGGGCCTGCCGGGACGAGCGCGCGCTCGCCGACCGCGCCCGGCCCGCGCCGCCGACCTGGCTGCGGATCTTCCGCTGGCCGGCGGTGCTGGTGATCGGCGCGTTCGACGTGTGGTTCTTCCAGCAGTACTTCCTCGACGTCGGCTACACCGGCGCCGACGAGGATCCCGGCCTGGTCCAGAACCTGATCGCCCTGGTGCCCGGCATCGCGGTGGTCTTCATGGTGCTGCTCAGCGCCACCCTGGTCGGCGGCCTGATCCGGCGGCGGTCGGCGGACAGCCGGGTGCTGCGGTTCCTGAGCGGGCTGGTGCCGGTGGTCTACCTGGTCCTGGTGCTGGGGCTGGTCGGGTACTTCGCGTATCTGCGGGCGTTCGACTCGTTCTCGGTCGAGACCGGGAAGCAGGTCGCCGTGGACGACCAGGTGATCCTCATCGGGGCGCTGATCGGGCTGCTCACGCTCACCTCGATCCTGATGAAGATCAAGGGCGACGATCCGGAGGCCGACGCCGTGCTCGTCGCGCGGCTGCGGCGGCGGCGCAGCGAGAGGCGGTGCGCCAAGGTCCAGGCTTCCGCCAAGGCGTCGCTGGCCAAGCACGCCGAGGCGTACTCGGACCTGCGGGCCGCCCGCGACGAGGGGCTCAGCCGTTTCCGCGACGCGATGCTGGAGGCCTACCGGCGCGGCATCCTGGAGCCGAGGGCGCAGCAGCGGCCCGGCACCGAGGTGCCGCCCGCGCTGACGCTGCCGCCCACCCTGCAGGCCCCGGCGGTGAACGGCGCCGGCCCGGCCAAGGGCGCCGCGGCCCGCGAGTACTCCCGGCTGCTCGACGACTCCCTGGTGGACGGGGCGGGGCCGCTGCTGCCCGAGTTCGAGGACATCCGGCAGCCCCGGCCCTCGCTGGGCCCGCTGCCGGAGATCTGCCGGGTGCTGGCCAGGCTGGACCCGGCGCCGCTGCAGGAGCGCTGGCACCGGGTGGAGAGGCGGCTCACCGACGACATCGCGCGGCTGTCGTGACGGCGGACTGGGCCAGGCTGCTCGACTCGGCCGCCGCGCTGGTGAGCGCGCTGGCCTGGCCGCTGGCGCTGGTGCTGTCGGTGCGGCTGGTGATCAGGAGGCACCGGGCGGCGTTCGAGCGGCTGGTCGACCGGGTCAAGGTGGTGACGTACCCGGGCGGGCAGATCGACCTGGCGGTGATCGAGGCCAGCCAGGAGGCGCAGGTGGAGGAGCTGGCCGAGCGGCTGACCAGGGCCGAGGCCGACGACGCCGAGCGGCTGCGGGCGGCGCGGCTGATCGTCGGGCGGGCCGTGGAACTCGGCAGGCTGCGCGAGGCCACCTGGTGGGGCGCCAAGTACCGGGGTTGATCACCGGCGGCCTTCCCGGCCGCCGGTGATGCCCGGTCGATACAAACCTGAGCGCCGCCCAACACACGCGTACGGCGGGCCGGATGCGTGCACCACCCACCCTGGGCGGTATGCGACTTTTCCTGCTGTTTCTCCTGCTGGCAGGTGCGGTGTCCGGCTGCGCCGCCGTATCGGCGACCCCCAAGTCCGGCGTGCCGCTGCCCTGGCCGGCCGAGGGGCAGGCCGCGGTCGAGGTCGAGGGCGTGGGCAGCCTGGGCACCAGCGGCGACGGCGAGCCCGTCCCGATCGCCAGCGTGGCGAAGGTGATGACCGCCTACGTGATCCTGCGCGGCCACCCCCTTCGCCCCGGCGAGCGGGGCCCGCTGATCGAGGTGGACAGGACCGCCGCCGACGAGTCGCACTCCCGCGAGGAGTCGACCGCCCCGGTCAGAGAGGGCCAGCGAGTACGGCTGCGCCACCTGCTGGAGCTGATGATGGTGCCCTCCGGCAACAACGTGGCCCGCCTCCTGGCCCGCTGGGACGCCGGATCGCAGGAACGTTTCACCGCCAAGATGAACGCCGCCGCCCGCCGCCTCGGCATGCGCGACACCACCTACACCGGAGCCAGCGGCAACGAGGACAGCACGGTCAGCACCGCCGCCGACCAGCTGAAGCTGGCCAGGGCGGCCATGGCCGACCCGGTCTTCCGCGAGGTGGTGGCGCTGACCAGGACGTCCGTCCCCGGCGGCGGGCAGAGCCTGGCCAACACCAACACCCTGCTGAACGAGCACGGCGTCATCGGCATCAAGACCGGCTCCGGCACGGCCGCGGGCGGCAACCTGATGTGGGCGTCCCGGGTGCGGGGCCGCCTGGTGCTCGGCGTGATCCTCGCCCAGAACCCCGGCACCACCCCGGCCGCGGCCAAGGAGGCGGCGCTGCTGGCGGGGGCGAAGATGACGAGCGCGGTCGAGCGGTGGCTGCTCAGGCCAGCAGCTCTCGTGCCAGAGCCTGCCGCCACCACGCCTCGACGCGCTCCGGCGTCCAGCCTCGCTCGCTGACGAGCGTGGTGTAGACGTCGATGGTGCACAGCGCCGCGTAGACGTCGGCCGCTGTGGCCACGTCCACCCCCGGCCTGAGCGTGCCCTCCGGCCAGGAGGAGAAGACGTGCGCCCGGGTCTCGTCGGCGCGGCGGCGGCCGTCGCCGTACACGGTGGCCAGTTCCGGCTCGCCGCGCCCCGCCTCGCGCACCAGCAGGATGACGTCCCCGGCACGCTCGTAGAGCCGGCGGTCGAAGCCGGCCATCGCGGCGAGCTGCCCGGCGGGGGTCGCCGCCGGGTCCTCCAGCTCGGCGAGCAGGCGGGGCACGTCGCCGCGCAGGTCGGCGGCGTCGGCGAGGGCGCGGGTGAGCCCGGCCTTGTTCTTGTAGATCGCGTAGACGGTCGGCGCCGACACGCCCGCCGCGCTCGCCACGTCGCGGACGGTGGTCTCCGCCCAGCCGCGCGCGAGGAACAGCTCCCGCGCGGCGCGGGCGATCTCGGCCCGGGTCTCGAGCGCCTGCGCGGTACGGCGCAGCGAGTCGTATCGGCGCTGCCCTGTCATGATCTCTCCATTTGACTTAACACTACTTATAATGAATATAGTGCCGGTCAACCATCTGGAGAGGCAAGCACATGAAGCTCGTGATCTTCGGCGCCAACGGCCCCACGGGCCGGCTCACCACGGCCCAGGCACTCGGCGACGGCCACGTCGTCACCGCGGTGACCCGCCGGCCGGAGGAGTTCCCGATCACCCATCCGGGCCTCGACGTCGTCCGGGCCGACGCCCTCGACCCGGCGGCCGTCAGCCGCGTGGTGCGCGGGCACGACGCGGTGATCTCCTCGCTCGGCGTGCCGTACAAGTCGCCCGCCGTCACCACGGGCTCGGAGTCGGCCCGGCACATCACCGCGGCCATGGCCGAGCACGGTGTACGCCGCCTGGTCTGCACGACCTCGACCGGCGTGCCGATGAAGCCCCCGCCCGGCGAGACGCTCGTCTACCGGAAGGTGGTCGTGCCCATGCTGCTGCGGATGGGCCGCCCGCTCTACGAGGACGCCGCGCTGATGGAGCGGATCGTCTCCGGCACGGACCTCGACTGGACCATCGTGCGCCCGTCCGGGCTGTTCGACGGTGAGCGGGTCACCCGCTACACCGTCGGCGCGCCCCAGATGATCGGCCGGTTCACCGCCCGCCGCGACCTGGCCGACGCGCTCATCAGGGAGGCCGTGGAGAACCGCAACGTCCGCTCCGTCGTCGAGGTCATCACCACCGAGGGCACCCCGAGCGTCTACCGCGTCTTCCTCAAGGAGGCGCTGCGCATCGGCTAGTTCAGAAGCGCCTGAAACAACTGAAACACGATACGCTACTCCCTATGACCTCTCCGCACGGCCCCGACCGCCGGCAGGCACTCGAGTGGGTCGAGCGCGTGGCCACGTTCGTCTCGGAGGAATGGGGGCTGGCGCCGATCACCGGACGCGTCCTGGGCTGGCTGATGGCCTGCGACCCGCCCGAGCAGACCGCGGGCGAGATCGCCGAGGCCATCGGCGCCAGCCGGGCCTCGCTCACCACGAACATGCAGCTGCTGACCTCCATAAGGCTGGTACGCCGCTTCCGCAAGCCGGGCGAGCGCACCGTCTACTACCAGATCGAGGACGACGCCTGGTCCAAGGTGCTCCAGCAGAAGCTGGCCGCCTTCTCGGCGTTCGGCGATCTGGCCGAGGAAG
Source organism: Nonomuraea endophytica (assembly GCF_014203235.1). Lineage (GTDB taxonomy): Bacteria > Actinomycetota > Actinomycetes > Streptosporangiales > Streptosporangiaceae > Nonomuraea > Nonomuraea endophytica. Next base: position 62,542 of record NZ_JACHIN010000028.1, read on the forward strand.
GGCTGAAGCTCGGCTGGAAGGACGAGGCGGGCAGCGCGCGCATCCGCTCCGCCCGCGCCTCCATCGCCGCGCTGACCGCCGTCCTCGCCCAGGCCACCGAGACCCCGGACCGCAAGGAGTAGCTAGTTACGCTCCTGCGGCGACGGTGGCGTTGCCGTACCTGTCCCCTATGCCGGTCAAATCGATGAGCCGGGTCCGCGTGACCGGACTTGGGAACGCTCCCGCGAGTCGTGCTTCTCGCGGACCGGAAGCGGTCTTGACGGCGACCACCTGGGAGTTATCTTCACTTTTAGGAAACTTTCCTAACAGAAAGCGAGGATTCGCCGGTGAGATCCAGGAAGCGGGCAGTCGCCCTCACGTGCTCCACGTTGCTCGCGACCGCCGCGTTCATGAGCGTCTCCCCCAGCGCCCATGCGATCCCCGAGAACTGCACCAGCAGCCACCAGCCCGCCGCCAACACCGTTTCCAGCTACTGCTCCAGTGGCACCGGCGAGCACCAGGTGGCCGTGACCCTCATCCACGTCAACCCCATGGTCGGCTACGTCGCCACCACCGGCCCGTGGGTCGCCGCAGGCCAGACCTCCGTCGCCGGCCTCCCGCCCGGCACGATCGTCTCCCTGCGCGTCAACAGGCGCTGACCATCCCCCACGCGGCGGGCTCCCGCACGAGCCCGCCGCCCCTGTCAGCGGCTGTCCTTCCGTTCGACGACCAGGATCCTGGCCTCGGGCATCGGGTACGCCACGTGTTCGTCACCGGGCTCGGCATGGCAGACGCGGCCCGGGGTGAGCCGTTCGACGTGCTCCTCCCCGTCGCGCCGGTAGCGCATGTCCACGACGCCGTCCAGGACGACGAAGACCTCGGGACCGTCGTTGACGTGCCAGACGTACGGCGTGTCCGTCCAGTGCAGGCGCACGGTGGCCCGGTCGATCTCGGTGATGTCCAGCGCGCCCCAGGGGCGGCTCGCGGTGAAGGACGGGGCGTCGATGAATCGCATGGCCCGATCCTGTCGTGGCTTCGCTGGGGGCGACGAGTGGCAGGAATGCCGATATCCGTAAGCTTTCTGCCATGCATCGTGTGGTGGCGCTGGCACTGCCGTCGGTGGTGGCGTTCGACCTGGCCATCCCGGCGGAGGTCTTCGGTGGCGAGGAGTACTCCTTCGCCGTCTGCGCGCGGACCCCCGGCCCGGTGCCGGCCACGACGGGGTTCGACATCGCCGTCGCGCACGGCCTCGACGCGCTGCGCGCCGCCGACACCGTCGTGGTGCCCGGATACGCGCCGCTGGACGAGCCCCCGGAACCGGTCCTGGAGGCGCTGCGCACGGCGGCCGCCCGAGGCGCGCGCATGGTCTCGGTGTGCACCGGCGCGTTCGCCCTCGCCGCCGCAGGGCTCCTCGACGGGCTCCCCGCCACCACCCACTGGATGGACGCGCCCGCGCTCGCCGCACGCTACCCGGGCGTCGAGGTGGACCCCGGCAAGCTGTACGCGGGCGGCGGCAACGTGCTGACCAGCGCCGGGTTCGCCGCCGGCATCGACATGTGCCTGCACCTCGTGCGTACCGACCACGGGGCCGAGGCGGCGGTGCGGGTGGCGCGGCGGCTCGTGGTCGCGCCGCACCGCGCGGGCGGGCAGGCCCAGTATCTGGAGCAGCCGATCCCCGCCGCCGGCGACGGGATGGCGGAGGTGTGCGCCTGGGCCATGGAACGGCTGGCCGACCCGCTCACCGTCGCCGACCTGGCCGGGCGGGCCAGCCTCTCCCCGCGTACCTTCGCCCGCCACTTCACCGCCCAGACCGGCGTCAGCCCGCACCGCTGGCTGGCCGCCCAGCGCGTGCAGCTCGCCCGCCGCCTTCTGGAGCGCACGGACCTGCCCGTGGACGAGGTCGCCCGCCGCTGCGGCCTCGGCACCGCCGCCAATCTCCGCCTCCACCTGTCCCGCGACGCCGCCACCACCCCGACCGCCTACCGCCGCACCTTCCGCGGCCCCTGACCGCTCACGCCATCAGAGAGCACGACGACGCCGATCACGTCGCCCCTGCCGCCATCAGATCGGTGACGACATCGGCTTCGTGCCGCTGGCGGGGGTGGAGACGGCCGACCGGCTGGCCGACGCGGTGCTCGGCGCGCTCAGGTCGGCCGACCTCCGGCCGCCGGAGGGGCGGTCGCTGCCTGCCGATCCGGCCGGGCAGGTGGCCGAGCTGCTCGCGGGCGGGGCGGCGGTGCTGGTGCTCGACAACTGCGAGCGGCTGGTGGACGGCGTCGCCGAACTGGTCTACGCGTTGCTGGGGCGGCTGCCGTACCTCATCGTGCTGGCCGTGAGCAGGGAGCCGCTGGCGATCACCGGCGAGGCGCTGTGCCCGCTCGGCCCGCTCGGGAGGGAGGCGGCGGCGCGGCTGTTCACCGACCGGGCGCTCAGCGTGCGGCCGGGCCTCGCGCCCGGCCCCGAAGCGGTCGCGGACATCTGCCGGCGCCTGGACGGGCTGCCGCTCGCGCTGGAGCCGGCGGCGGCCCGGCTGCGCTCGATGAGCGTCGAGCAGGTCGCGCGCCGGCTGGACGACCGGTTCCGGCTGCTGACCTCGGGTGACCGGGTCGCGCTGCCGCACCAGCCGCTCCTGCACACGCGCGACCAGCTCGGCGCGTTCGCGGTCTTCGACGCCGAGTACGACAACCTGGTGGATGACGACGATGACGACGATGACGATGGACATGGTGCTGGGCATCGCCAGCGCCCCGCCGAGCCCCATGACCGCCCGGCAGGCGATCAGTTGCCAGGGCTCGCTGGCGAACGTGGCGAGCAGGGACCCGACGCCGAGGACGACCAGCCCGAGGGTCAGCATCCTGCGGCGGCCGAAACGGTCGGACAGGCTGCCCGACGTGATCAGCATCCCGGCGAAGACCAGGATGTAGGCGTCCAGGATCCATTGCACGTCGGCCGGGCCGACTCCCAGCTCCCGCATGAGTAGCCCTGTGTCAAGCAGCAGCCGGTTGATCTTGGTTGAGGAGTCGTTGGAGGGCTCTGTGCTGGGTGGGGTCGTAGGCGACGCCGT
>NZ_JACHIN010000029.1 GCF_014203235.1 Nonomuraea endophytica
CTGATCCCTGCTACCCCCGGCTTGATCACCCCCGCGCACCTGATCCCTGCTACCCCCGGCTTGATCACCCCCGCGCACCTGATCCCTGCTACCCCCGGCTTGATCACCCCCGCGCACCTGATCCCTGCTACCCCGGCCTGATCACCCCTGCACGCCCGGTCCTGCCACCCCTGGGCCAGCAGCCCTGCGCACCCGGTCCTGCTATCCCCGGACCAGCAGCCCGGCCACGTGGTCGCTGACGCCCTTCAGCAGGGTCGCGGGCGCGATCGGGTGGTCGGCGATCGCGGAGAACAACGAGGGCAGGCCCGGCAGCGGGAAGCCGTCGTCCTTCAGTGCCGCCGCCCCGACGTCGTTCTTGTCGAGCGCCGCCCGGCTGCGCTCCCACGCGTCGAGCACCTCCTCGGGCGAGGGCACGCCGAAGCCGTGGCCCACCGGGGCGGCGTGGCGCAGCCGTACCAGCGGGGTCTCGGCGAAGGCGAGCGCGCTGCGGGCGCGGGTGCCGAGCTCGCGGCGCGGCTCGGGAGCGATCCAGTCCATGGCCGTGCAGGGCTTGCGGCAGGTGGCCACGCACACCGCGAGCGCGCCGGCGACCTGGCTGTGCTGGCGGTCGAAGTAGGCCCGCCAGCCCTCGGGCGGCTCACTGGCCACCCGCAGCGTGCGGTTGGTCGCCGACTGCTCGGACTTGGTGTGGTCGCAGTCGCGGTCGCCGATCACGCCGAACCTGCTGCCGTCGGCGCTCAGCCCGTCCGGCCAGCGCGCCGGGTCGCCCGCGTGGCCGAGCTGCGGCTCGAAGGCCAGCAGCGGGAGGTATTCGCTGGCGATGTGCACCGCGGCGATCATCGGGCTCAACTCGCGCCGGTGCCACCGGATCGCGATGACCTCAAGCAGCAGGCCGTAGGCGGGGCGCAGCGACTCCAGGGCGCCGCGCGGCGTCTCACGGGGCGTCTGCGGCATGTGGCAGGCTCGCGCCCGGCGCTTCAGGTCGGCCGGCACGCCTCTCGCCTCGACGGCGAAGTCCTCGGCGTCCAGGGAGAGCAGCCGCTGCCCGAACTCGCACACGGCGGCCACCTCCTCGTCCGAGGCGAGCGCGCCGAGGTCGGCGAAGGCATAGCGGTGGGCCAGCGCGACAAGCAGGTCACGAGTCGTATCCACGCGATCACTCTCTCACGGCTCGGAAACCACCCGCGTCGCCCCGGGACCAGGGAGCGCGCGGTCTGTTCTGACGGTCACCCTGCAAGCTTAGAGATGGTCCGCGAGGGCCCGGAGCGATGCACTAGCTGTCATGGATATGCACTGGACAGATCAGAACCCGAAGTCGAGCACCTTCCATCACGACGGGCAGGGCTCGCGGACGCACTGAATCTCGCCCGGCTGACCGGTCGGTTCGACGGTCGGCTCCTCCGGCCCGGGCGTCGTGGGCTCGGCCGTGGGCGTGGGCTCCGCGGTCGGGGTCGGCTCGGCGGTGGGAGTGACCGTGGGGGTCGGCTTCGTCGGGGTCGGCTCCGGCTCGTTCGTGGCCGTCGGGGTGGGCTTGGGGCTGGGCGAGGTCTTGGCCGGCGGCAGCGCCGGCTTGCCCTTGACCGGCTCGCGCTCGGTCGGCGGCGCCACCGTGGCGTTGCTGCCGGGCGGCAGGATGCTCTGCTGCTCCAGCGGCGTCACCGGGCGCAACCAGAGAGAGCCCACCACGGCCGCCGTGGCCAGCACCGCGACCGACACGGTCAGCGCGCCGATCAGCGCCCGGCGGCGGCGCGGCGCGGGCGACGCGTGCGGGTCGGCCAGCGCCCGGCGCGCGGCCTCGCCCATGTCGGCGGCCGAGGCCCAGCGCCGGTCGGGCGTCTTCTCCAGCGCCCTGGCCACCACGGCGCGCGGGCCCGGCGGGATGTCGTCGGGCAGCGTGGGCGGCGACTGGTGCAGGTGCTTGTAGATGATCTGCACGGGGGTGTCGCCGTCGAACGGCAGCCGCCCCGTCAGGCACTCGTAGGCCACCACGCCCAGCGCGTAGACGTCGACGGCGGGCGTGACGTCGCTGGCGGTGGCCATCTCCGGCGCGCAGTAGCCGGCCGAGCAGAGCATGGCGCCGGTGGCGGTGAGCTGTCCTGCCGAGACCGAGTGGGCGATGCCGAAGTCGGTCAGCGCCACCCGGCCGTCGGGCCGCAGCAGCAGGTTGCCCGGCTTGACGTCGCGATGCACGATGCCCTGCGCGTGGGCCGCCGACAGTGCGTCGGCCACCTCGGCGACCAGCCGCATCGTGTGGGCGGGGGTGAGCGGCTCGCGGTCGAGCGCCCGGTCGAGCGACTCGCCCTCGACGTATTCCATCACCAGGTAGCTCAGCGTGCGCTCGCCGACCCTGGCCAGGCCGTAGTCGTAGACGTCGACGACGCCGGGGTGGCGCAGGGTGGCCATGGCCCGCGCCTCGTTCTGGAAGCGCTGGGCGAAGGTGGCGTTCTCGCTCAGGGCCGGCGTGAGCACCTTGAGCGCGACCTCGCGGCCGAGGACCGTGTCGGTGGCACGCCAGACCTCGCCCATGCCGCCACCACCGATCAGGGTGGTCAGCTGGTAGCGATCGTTGAGTGTGGTCCCCGCGCCGAGCACGTCTTCCACGCTAACACCGGCGCCTGCCCGCCACGCACGAATCAAGAAGCGGGCGCCCCCCGGAAGAGGGGAGCGCCCGCATTGTTCAGAACGCGCCGGTGGTGGTCCCGCCGCTGCCGGTGGCGGGGGTGGTGAAGGCGCTGTTGGCGCCCGGTTGCCACTGGTCGGCGGTGTCCGGGAAACCCGCCTCCTGGCGCTTGACGCACTTCCACTCGACCGGGGTGTTCGGCGGGAGCTTGCCGATCGTGCCGGTCCAGGTCGGGTACGCCGTCGGCGACAGCTTGACGGCGCTCGCGACCGACCAGTCGCCCAGCTGCGGGACGCCGCCCACGGCGTAGACGGACTGGCCGGGCGTGGTGGTGCCGTTGGCGCAGGAGAACGTCACCGACACCGGCGCCTGGCCGAGCGTGAACGCGAACGTCTTGGCCGTGGTGACGCTCACGCTCGCCGACTTGGCCACGACGAGGTTGCCGCCCGCGTTGTACCAGCCGCTCGCGGCCGCGTCGAAGGCGGCCTTGTTCGCGTGCTGGGTGAGCGGCGTGCCGTTCAGCGTGACCGCCGACGCCTGGGTGTCGGTGACCAGCTCGACGACGTTGCGCCGCGCGGCCGGCGCGCCCGTGTAGGTGCCGCTGGACGCGGCCACCGTGACGGTCGCGGTCGAGCCGCTGACCTGCTGTCCGAGCAGTGTCGTCCGTACGGCCCCGCCCTGGTAGGCGGTGGTGGCCCCGTCATCCTCGTAGAGGGTGAAGTTCGAGGCCGCCGGATCGGCGTACACCCGGGCGACCAGCTCGTCGCGGGTGGTGGCGTCGGTCCGCCTGCCCAGCACGTTCATGGTCTTGTCGTCCACGAACATCTTGGGGATGATCGCCCCCGCCCTGGCGAAGGCGGGCAGCCGGAACTCGCCGCCGACCCACAGCGGCCGGTCGTTGAACCACTGGCCGGTGCTGGTCAGCTTCTCGCCCGTGCGGTAGTCGAACCATGTCCCCGCGGGCAGGTACATGTTTCTCTTTCGCTCGTTCTTGCCGGCCACGACGCCGACGAGAAGGTCGCGGCCGATGAGCTTCTCGCTGCCCATTTCCCGCACGTTCGGGTCGTTCTGGTAGTGGTAGACCAGCGGCGGCACCAGCGGCTCGCCGGTCCGGTTGGCCCGGTGCGCGAGCGAGTAGTAGTAGGGCGTGAGCTCGTACCTCTGGCGGAGGTTGGCGAGGTTGCTGGCCACGTGGCCGATCTTGTCGGGGGAGGTCTGCGCGCAGTTGCACAGGTTCTCGGTGTGCGGGCGGACCGGCACCTCGAACCAGGCGCCGTTGGCCAGCCACTGCGTGTAGAGCTCGTTGAGGTCGGAGTCGAGCATCTCGCGGCGGAAGCCGCCGATGTCGGAGCCGAAGTAGTCGATGCCGGACATCGACATGTGCATCTGGACGTTCTGCTGCTGGGCCAGCGCGGTCAGCTTCGAGCCGATGTCGGCCGACCACATGGCGACGCCGTGGCGCTGCATGCCGGCGGCGCCGGAGCGGGCCAGCAGGAAGGGGCGCTTGGTGGTGCCGCTCGCGTAGCCGCGGGCGATGCTCTCGGCCCACTTGAGGTTGTAGACGTTGTGGTAGTCGGCGTGGGCGTGCTTGCCGGGCAGGACTCCGGCGGTCCAGTCGCCGGCGTCGTACATCTCGGGCTCGCCGAGGTCGAGCCAGTGGCCCTGGACGCCCTGGTCGATCAGCGGCTTGCGCTTGGTGGTGTGCCAGTAGTCTCCGGCGGCGTCCTGAGTCCAGTCGATCATGCCGCCGCGGCCCCACCAGTCGTTGGTGGTGAGGTAGGAGGGGGCGCAGGTCGCGCAGCCCGCCCGGTTGAGGTAGCCGCGGGTGGCCATGTCGGAGTGCTCCGGCAAGTTCTTGCCGATGTAGGACTCCTCGATGGTCATCAGGCCGATGCCCTTGTTCGCCTGATAATCGGAAATAGCGGTGGATGGGTTGGGGAAGGCGGATGTATCCCAGGAAAGTGAGCCCATGCGGGTGTTGTCGGAACCGGCGGTCACCCCGCCGAACCACGGCAGGTCCAGCACGAAGCCGTCCACCGGGAACTTCGCCGTCCGCAGGCCGGTGAGCCGGTTGTCGATCTCGGCCCAGTTGTCGTAGCCGAACTCCGACACCCACAGGCCCAGCGCCTTCTTCGGCGGCACCGGCGGGCGGCCGGTCAGCTCCAGGTAGTCCTTGCGCAGGTCGGGCAGGTCGGCGCCGGTCATCGTGTACCACCTGAGCTGGTCGCCCCAGGTGTCGACCGTCCAGGGGTCGCCGGTCAGGTTCCACTCCTGCTTGTAGACCTGGTCGAGCAGGAGGCCGTAGTTGAGGTTGCTCGCGCCTACCGCGAACAGCACCGGGATCTGGGCGTTGCCGACCGGGCCGTTGTCGGTGTCGTAGGCCATGGCGTTGCCGTACTGGCCGCCGGGGGTGCGGGTGCGCCCCACCCAGTCGCCGTCGGCGCTGCCGCCCATGAAGAACTGCTCGCCGAGGCCGTAGGCGTTCTGGATCTGGCCCTTGGTCAGGCTCAGGCCCTTCCACGCCTGGCCCAGGTTGCGGGGGCAGGCCTCGTACAGCTGACGGGTGGGGTCGGAGACCTTCACGCACAGCGTGCCGGGGGTGACCTCGACCTTCATCGCGGCCGTGGTGAGCGTGTTGCCCGACTGGTTGAAGCTGGTGGGGCCGGTGTAGTCCTTCTTGGCGATCTGCGGCGTGGTGAACAGCGGCGCGCCGGTCCCCGGGCTGGTGCCGTTGGCCAGTTCGAAGTGCACCAGGTCGTCTTCGAGGAACTCCACGATCAGGTAGGTCGAGCCGCTGGTGAACTGGACCCGCTGCACCGCCGCCTGCGCGGGCAGGGCGATGAGCAGCGGGGCCAGCAGCACGGTAATGAACACGGTCAGGAGGATCCGTGAGCGTCTCATGGCCGGGCCACCACCAGGTTGTCGAGGTTGATCCCGTTGCTCGCGTATTCGATCTTGATGGTGTGGGCGCCCGCGGTCAGGCTGACCGGGAGCGTGGCCGTGCCCCAGGTGTCCCAGTTCGGCTGCGCGGGCAGCGACAGGGTGCCGGCCGAGACGCCGTCCACGTAGACGGTGCGGGTGGCCGCGACGGTCGTGGAGTAGCGGAACTTCAGCTGGTGGCTGCCCGCCGCGTCCGCCTTCACCTGGAAGGTGACCGCGTCGCCCGCCTGGGCGAAGCCGTCCACGAAGCCGGTGCCGGTGTAGCCGGGGTGGTCGTTGTTGGTGCTCGTGCCGGTCCCGGCGGCGAACTCGGCCTCGTAGGCGGCCTTGTCCACGCCGTTCAGCACGATCGTGCGGTTGCCGGCGGCACTGGCCAGCTTGACGTGCGTGAGCTGCTGGACCGGGTCCCACCACCAGCCCTCGGAGGCCGCCTTGAGGTCGGCGAGCGTGGCGCGCGCCGTGGCGCCGGTGACCGTGGTGGGCTTGGTGGAGGCCACCTGCAGCGTGCTGGTGGTGGTCAGCGCGGGGACCGTGACCGTGGCCGTGTGCGCGCCCCAGTTCTCGGCGCTGGAGATGGTACGGCTCACGCCCGCCGAATCCTCGAAATACGAGTACGAGGTGGACCCCGCCGGATAGATCCGGAAGGCGAGGTTGGTGTAGTTGGAGACGCTGTTGCCGATCTCGCCGCCCAGCTCGTAGTCCGCGTTGAGGTTCAGCGGGATGATCGCCCCCGGCTTGGCGTAGACCGGGATCGTGTCCAGCCCGGCGGTGTAGGACTTGGTGCCGGGTCCGGTGAAGCGCCCGCCGTTCCACAGGTCGTACCACTCGCCCGCGGGCAGGTAGACGTTCCTGGACGAGGCCCCCTGCGCGGTGACCGGCGCCACGAGCAGCTGCGAGCCGAACATGTACTGCTGGTCCTGCTGCGCGGCCGTCGCGTCACCGGGGAAGGAGTAGCTCATCGCGCGCATCATCGGAGCGCCGGTGACCGAGCTGGCCTTGGCCTCGGTGTAGAGGTAGGGGATCAGGTTCATCCGCACGTTGGCGAACTTGCGGAAGGTCGGCACCACCGTGGTGTTGCCGGTGCGCGCCTGTACGTTCCACGGCGTGCGCGCCTCGGAGACCGACGGGTTGGCCTTCTCCGAGTGATACTGCATGACCGGCGAGAACACCGCCTGCGCCGAGCTGCGCAGATACAGCTCCGCGCTCGGGAAGTCGCCGGTGAAGCCGGCCAGGTCCCACGCCGTGTACGGCACGCCCGACTGCCCAGCCGAGATCATCGCCCGCACCGCCTCCTGGAAGGCGGGGAAGCTGGAGTTCTGGTCACCGGCCCAGAAGATCGAGTTGGATTGGGCGCCCGCGGTCCCGGCCCGGCTGAAGATCGTGTTCTGCGCGTTCTTGCCCTTGACGTAGGCGTTGTAAGCCTGGGTGTAGCTGTTGGGGTAGGCGTTGTGCATCTCGTCGCCCTTGCGGCCGTCGGCGAACTGCACGCCCCTGCCGAAGATCGCCTCGCTGCCGTCGGTCTTGAAGCCGTCGATGCCCACCTCGTCCATGAGGTAGTCGCGCTTGCTCATCCACCAGCTGGTCGCCGCCGCGCTGGTGAAGTCGGGCACCGTGCTGTCGCCGAACCACTGACCGGTCGGGATGCGGTACGGGCCGTTGGTCGGGTTCTTCACGACGTAGTTCTGCGCCTGCGCGTAGGCCCTGTCGTTAAGGTGCTGCTGCGGGGCGGTCGGCGGGTTGCTGTCGAAGTTCTCCTTCAGCACCGGGATCTGCCAGAGGATCACCTTGACGCCCTTGTTGTGGGCGTTGGTGACCATGGCCTTGGGGTTCTGCCAGGCGGTGCCGGCGGGGAAGCTCAGGTTGGCGTAGGAGAGCTTGCCGCTGCCGGGCGTCGGCGTGTACGTGGCGCCGTGCCAGACGTAGAACGTGGCCTCGTCGCTCCACTGCTCCAGCACCAGGGCGGTGTGCGGGATCTTGTTCGTGGTGACCTTGTCGAGCTCGCTCTCCACCTCGGCCTGCGTGTTCCACTCGTTGGCCGACATCCACACGCCGAACGCCCACTTGGGCGGCAGCTGCGGGCGGCCGGTGACCGCCGTGTAGTCGTCCACGATCTTCGCCGGGGTGCCGGTGAAGAGGTGGTAGTCGAGCGTGGAGTTCAGGGCGCCGCCGGTGTCCACGGTGAAGGCGGCCCGGTCGCCGGGGGCGAAGCGGGCGTAGCGGCTGGTGTTCACGTAGAGGCCGTAGCCGGCGGAGTTCAGGAAGAAGGGCACGCTCAGGTAGGTGCGCCGGGTGGCGCCCTGGTCGCGGTACTGGTTGTAGACGTAGTTGTGGATCTCGGTGCCGCGCTGGTCGAGGCGGTCGTAGCGCTCGCCGTACCCCTCGAAGCGCTCGCCGGAAGGCGAGCTGAACGCGTCCTCGATCTTGGTCACGGTCGTGGCGCCGTCACTGGCCCAGCGCAGGTTCGCCGCGTCCTGGCGGGTGATCAGCGTGGTGCCGTCGGACTTGTAGACCGACACCCGGTACGGCGACTTCTGGATCTTCAGCACCATCGCGCTGGTGGAGATCGTCAGCGTGCCGGCCGAGTCGGAGACCGTGTAGCCGGAGGTGCCGGAGATGTTCAGGCCCTGGCCGTTCGGCGCGACCTGGGTGCGGAAGCGCTCGGCGGCCGGGAAGGCGAAGCGGATCTTCGGCGTGAGGTCGCCCACGCTGTCACCGGTCGTGACGTCGACCGAGGTGCCGTTGTTGGTGAAGCCGGTGACGTTGGTCGGCGAGCTCCACGAGGTGACGGTGAACGCGAACGGGCCGACGGTCTTCTGCCCGCCCCCGTTCACGTCGGCGTTGACGGTGTAGCTGATCTTGTCGCCGCGGGCGAAGCTGCCCAGGTTGATCTTCCAGTAGCTGTTGTTGCCGCTGTTGTAGTCCCAGGCGGCGCCGACCGGCGTCTGGTTGACGCCGTTCTTGGTCCAGGTGGCCCAGACGGTCTGGCCGGGCTCGATCGGCCAGGTGGTCGCCTTGACCGTCACCGCCTCCCCGGCCATCGGGTCGCGCGGGGTGCGCTCGTGCGGCTCGCTGGAGTACAGGTCGTCGATGCCGGTCGGGTTGTGGAAGACACCGTCGATGGCGTACGCGGGGACGGTGACGAGTGAGGCAAGCAGGACGATCGCCGCGACGACGACGCCCGACCGTAAGCGGATCACGGGTGGTGCACCTCTCAGACGGAGAAGACGGCGGAGAGCTCGGGCCAGCGCTCGGCGGAGCAGAGCACGGGCGGGCGGTCGAGGGGAGCGGGCAACGTGACCTCCTGCCCGCCGTCGAGGCGCGTGCCGGTCCAGACGTCGACCCACGCGCCTTCAGGTAGATAGACCGAGATTTCCGAAATGTCAGGCTCGGTGACCGGCGCGACCAGCAACGCGTCCCCCAGCTTGTACTGCAGCGGGAAGCGCCAGATCGCCGGGTCGTCCGGGTGGTCGAAGAACAGCCCCCGCATCAGCGGCGCGCCGCCGCCGACCGCCTTGCGCGCCTCCTCCACCAGGTACGGCACCAGCCGCTCCCGCAGATGCGCGAACCCGCGGAAGACCGGCAGCACCCGCTCGTCACCGGTGCGCTCTGCCACGTTCCACGGCGTGCGATCCCGGCTCGGCGTGCGGTGGTGGTTGAACTCCGAGTGATACTGCATGATCGGCATGAAGCACGAGGTCCCCGCCGCCCTGAGATAGAGCTCGGCCCCCGGCACCTCCCCGGAGAACCCGGCCAGATCCCACCCCCAGTAGACGATCCCGCAGGCGGAGGCGGTGATCCCGGCTCGGATCGAGTTCCGGAACGCCTGCCAGGTCGAGTCCTCGTCCCCGGCCCAGAACGCGCCGTGCGGCTGCGACCCGGTGAACCCGGCCCTGCTGAACGTCACCGGCGCCTTGCCGGAGGCCCGCAGCAGATCCCCGAACGCCCGCGCGTAGTGCACGGGGAACAGCCCGTTGCCCTCAGCGCCCGAGCGGCCGTCGGCGTAGCGCAGGTCGTGGCCCCACGCGTGCTCGCCGCCGTCGGTCTTGAAGCCGTCGACGCCGACCTCCTCGACCAGGTAGCGGCGCTTGGCCGTCCACCAGTCCCGCACCTCGGGCGAGGACAGGTCCGGCATCAGCGCCAGCGGGAACCACCAGCCGCGGTTGCGGTAGGGCCGCCCGTCGGCCTCCTTCACGCCGTAGCCGCGCTCGGTGAGCTGCCGCGCGTCCACCGCCGCCTGATGGCGCGGGTGCGGGCGGGTCTTCTGCAGCGGGATCTGCCACAGCAGCACCTTCACGCCGCGCTCGTGCAGCTCGTCGACCATGCCCTTGGGGTCGGGCCACGGGCCGTCGGCCGGGAAGGTGTAGTCGGCGTAGCGGTGCGGCTCCTCGGCCGGCTCGTATGCGGCGCCGCGGAAGGCGGTGAACGTGCTCTCGTCGCTCCACGCCTCGATGACCAGCGCGCCCACCGGGATGTCGTGCTCGCGGTGAAGGTCCATCTCGGCCATCACCCGCTGCTGCGTGTTCCACTCGTTGCCGCTGGCCCAGAGCCTGAACACCCACGCGGGCAGCTCGACCGGCCGCCCCACGTCGTCCAGGAAGGCGTCGAGCACCTCGGCGGGGCCGCCGTCATAGGTGCGCACGGTCAGCTCCGCCTCGGGCCCGACCTCGGCCTCGACCCGGATCGTGTCGCCGATCTCGTACCAGGTGCGGCGGCTGGTGACCACGTGGAAGCCCCAGCCGAGCCCGCCCACCACCAGGGCGAACGGCATCGGCAGATAGGTCCTGCCATGCTCGCCCTGCGCCTTGTACTGCTCGAACACCACCGCGTCCAGCGCGCGCCCGCGCTGGTCCACGGCGTCGAAGCGCTCACCGAACCCGACGACGTGCTCGCCGCGGCCCAGCTCCAGCTCGAACCGCACCCGCCGCACGCCGTCACCGTCGCTCAGCCACCGCACGCTGCCGGGCACGATCCGCTCGCCGTGCAGCTTCCCGCCGCCCTCCGACCAGACCGCCGCCGTCACCTCGAACCACTTGCTCGAACGGCTGCCGCCGTCCGCCAGCCGCGCCAGGAACCGGTAGCGGTACCGCCGGCCGGCCTCCAGCGCCGGGGTGGTGACACTCCACGACCCCGCCGCTGCCCGCGCCGCCCTCGCCTGAGCGGCGGCCAGATGCCCCCCGTCGGGTTGGGCGTCACCCGATTGGGCGTCGGCGGGCTGGGTGCCGCCCGTGCGGGTCAGCGTGAGGCTGGTCGCGGATGCGCCTTCCTCGTGCCACTCGCACACCAGCGAGGTGACCTTGGCCGAGGCGCGCACCCGCAGCTCGACCGCCTCACCGGCGAGCGGCGACGCGGGCACCCGCTGGTCCTCGGTCAGCGCGTACGGGTGGCCGGAGCCGAAGGGCCGGTGGCGGATCATGCGGAGACTCCCAGCTCGTCGGCGAGGATCAGGTACATCCCGTGCGACCACAGCAGCGGCGTGGCCACGGTGCCCCAGCGGTCCAGCCACTCCTGCTCGTACTCCGGGGCCAGCGGCAGGTCCGACACCTGCTCGGGCAGGTCGCCGGACGGGGTGGCCTGGGCGGCCATCCAGTCCAGGTAGCGGCGGGCCTCTTCCGGCCGTCCGGCCCGTGCGTGGTTCCAGCCGAGGAACCCGGCCAGCAGCACCCAGCGGCCGCCGCCGTAGAAGGTGTCCTTCAGGTAGCGGTAGACGCCGCCGTCGCGGGCCAGTTGCCGCTCCACCTCGGCGACCGTGGCCGCGCCGACCGGGTGATCGGCAGGGTAGAGACCGAACGGCTCCACGCAGGCCAGCAGGCTGCCGTCCACCGCGTCGCTGCCCAGCCACTTGCGCAGCCGTCCGTCCACGACGCCTTCGGCCGACACGAGCGCCTCGATCCCGGCCACGGCTTCGGCGGCGGCCGTACCCTCTGCGGGGGAGAGCACGCCGAGCGCCCGCGCGGCGCGCAGACCGGCGTGGATGGAGCCGAGCGTGGCGACGTGCCGCTGCTCGACGTGCTCCTCCCACCAGTCGTAACAGGGCAGCGCCCAGAAGGCCGACAGGTAGCGCGCGGCGGTGCGCACGCCCTTCTCGGTCTCCGGCACCGCGCCGTGGCGGCGGGTGTGCTCGGCCAGCGCCCACAGCCAGGTGCCGTAGCCGTCGAGCTGGAAGTCCCACCACCCGTCGTCGCCGTTGAGCCCGTCGAGGGTGAAGCGGGTGGGCAGCATGTCGCCGGGCGGGATCGGGCCCTCGCGGGAGACCAGCGACTCGACCTGCCCGGCGCGGTCCGCGATGACCCCCGCCGACCAGCGGTGGAAGGCGGCGGCGCCGTCGGCGTCGCCGTGCCTGCTCACCCCCTCGGCGATGAACGCGCCGTCGCGCAACCAGGAGAAGCCCTGGTAGGCGGAGAAGGACGGCGAGGCCGGGTAGGCCCCGCTGGACGACTGGTACCTGCGGATCACGTCGAGGCTGTGGGCGACGAGGGACACGGGTGCGGAACTCCTCAGCAGATCTGTTCGGTCAGCCCAGCAGGGCGTCGACCTTGGCGGCGGCGGACTTGAGCGCTTCGTCGACGGACTTGCGGCCGGCGGCGGCCTCGGTCAGCTCCTTGGTCACCGCGTCCTGCATCTCCTGCTGGCGCTTGATGACCGGAGGCAGCGCGATCGACTTCAGCGAGTCGAAGACGGCCTGCCGGTTGGCGGGCTTGGGGTCCTTGAGGTATCCGGCCAGCAGTTGCTGGTCGGAGACGGGCGGCAGCTCCCACGAGGAGGCGATGCGGGTGTTGGCCGCGACGTCGGAGGAGCTGAGGAACTTGGCCCAGGCGTAGGCGGCCTTGCCGTTCTTGGTGGTGGCCGAGGCGGCGACGGCGTTGTGGAAGACGGCGCTGGCCTTGGCCGAGTCACCGGGCTCGACGACGACGTCCCACTCGAACGGCACGTCCTTCAGCCCGGCGAACTGCCAGATGCCGTTGTGCCACATCGCGAGCTTGCCGGACTTGAACAGGTTGGTGTCGTAGTCGGCGGTGCCGCCGATCTCGGCCTCGGTGGGCATGGTCTTGCCGACCTTGGACACCAGCCAGGTGGCGGCCTTGACGCCGGCGGGGGAGTTGAAGGCGGACTTCTTGCCGTCGGCCGCCAGGAACTCGCCGCCGGTCTGCTTGAGCGTCTTGTAGAACTCGAAGAACTGGACCGGCTGGTAGTCGCCGTACACCTTGGCCTTCTTGTCCGTCAGCTTCTCGGCGGCGGCCTGCTCGTCGGCCCACGTCCAGTCGGCGGTGGGCGGCTCGATCCCGGCTTTCTCGAACAGGTCCTTGTTGTAGAAGAGCACGACGGTCGAGAAGGAGGCGGGCAGCGCGTACTGCTTGCCGTCGTGCTTGAAGGAGTTGAGCGACTCGGCGGCGTAGGCGGAGCTGTCGCCGTCGCCGGCCACCGTGCCCAGGTCGAGCAGGGAGCCGCCGCCTGCGTAGGTGACGAAGTTCTCGTAGTTGAGCTCGAAGGTGTCGGGGGCGGTGCCGCCGGCGATGCTGGTCTGGAGCTTGGTGAAGTACTGGTCGTAGGGGGCGGTCTCCACCACGACGTCGATGGTCGGGTTGGCCTTCTCGAAGGCCGCGGTGATCGCGTCGAGGTCCTTCACGTGGTCGGGGGCGGCCGAGAAGGTGAAGTAGCGCAGCGTCGTCTTGCCGCCCTCGCCGGTGGGGGCCTTGGTGGCCGATCCTTGGGAGCACGCGGTGGCCAGCAGCGCCGTGGCGACCAGAGTGGTCATGATCTTTCGCGACATATCCGTGTTTCCTTTACTTGAGCCCTGTTTGGGCCACGCTGGCGATGACGTGCTTCTGCGCGAAGACGTAGAGGATGAGGATGGGCACCACACTGATCACCGAGCCGGCCATGACCACGTCCCACTCGGTCGTGAACTGGCCGTGGAGCGTGGCCAGGCCGAGCGGCAGCGTCATGAACTCCGGCGACTTGATGATGATCAGCGGCCACAGGTAGCTGTTCCAGCTGGCCATGAAGCCGAAGATGGCGAAGGTCGCCAGCGCCGGCCGGATCAGCGGCAGCACGATGTACAGAAAAATCCGGAAGTGGCCGGCGCCGTCCAGCACGGCCGCCTCGTCGAACTCCTTCGGCACCTGGTTGATCGCCTGCCGTAGCAGGAACACCCCGAACGCCGAGGCGATCGTCGGCGCCAGCAGCGCGAAGTAGGTGTCGACCAGGCCCAGCGTCCGCATCTCGATGAACAGCGGCACGACCAGCACCGGCAGCGGCATCATCAGCGTCGCCAGGTACACGCTGAACAGCGCCCCGCGACCGGGGAACGGGAGCCTGGCGAAGGCGTAGGCCGCCATCGCGCTGGTCAGCAGCTGCAGTACCGTCGAGGCCACGCCGATCCACACGCTGTTGAGCAGGATCCGCCAGAACGGCAGCGTCTCCATCAGCTTGCGGTAGGCGTCCAGCCCCGCGCCGTCCGGCGTGAAGTCCGGCGGTACGGCCAGCACCGCGTCACCCGGCGTCAGCGAGGTGATGACCGCCCAGGCGAACGGGAACAACATCACCGCCGCGCCCAGCGTCACCAGCAGATACCGGCTTACTCGGCCGAGCTTCGCCCTACCCATAGGTCACCCACCTGCGCTGCGCCCTGATCTGGACGGCGGTCACGATCAGCACGAAGGCAAACAACAGCCACGAAAGGGCCGAGGCCATGCCCGCCCTGCCGTACCGGAAGGTCAGGTCGTAGATCTGCGTGACCACCACCTGCGCGTTGCCGCCCGCCATGATCCGCACCTGGTCGAAGACCTGGAAGCCGTTGATCAGCGAGATCACCACCACGAAGAACGTCGAGGGCGACAGCAGCGGCAGCGTGATCCGCCGGAAGCGCTGCCAGGCCGACGCGCCGTCCACGAGCGCCGCCTCCTGGTATTCCTTCGGGATCGCCTGCAAACCGGCCAGCAGGATGACCATGACGAACCCGAGGTCCTTCCAGGCCGAGGCCAGGATCACCGAGGGCATCGCCCAGTCGGGGTCGGTCCACCAGCCGGGTCCGCTGATCCCCACCAGCCCGAGCGCCCAGTTGACCAGGCCGCTGGCCGGGTTGAGCAGCCACTTCCACATCAGCGCCACGACCACCCAGCTGGTGATCACCGGCAGGAAGTAGATGCCGCGCAGCAGGCTCCTGCCGCGCATCGCCCGGTTGAGCAGCAGCGCCAGGCCCAGGCCGCCGGCGTAGACGAGCGGGAGGTAGCCGGCGATGAAGTACAGGGTGTTGCCGAACGCGGTCAGGGTCTGGGGGTCGCTCAGCAGTTCGGCGTAGTTGCCGAGGCCGACCCAGTGCATGTCGGTGATCAGGTCCCATTCGTGCAGGCTCGTCCAGAGCGAGCCCAGCATCGGGATGATCGTGTAGAGCATCAGGGGGATCGCGCTGGGGAGCAGGAAGACGGCCACGGTCCCGGCGTAGCGCCACTTGCCGCCGCGCCTGGGTGAGACGGGCTTCGCGGGGGCCGCGCGCACGGCGGTCTTGGGTGCCGTCGTGGTCTGGGGGCTGGTCACGTCGCGGCTCCTATCAGCCGGGCGCGCACCAGGCGGCCCTGCTCGCCCGCCGCCCCCGCCGCGTCGAACGGGGTGGCCAGCACCAGCGCCGCCGCGCCCTGCGCCCAGCTCGTGTCGTCCCAGCTCTCCACCTCGACCGCGATGTCGCGCCGCCCCGGCAGCAGGTGCGCGCGCAGCGTCGCGTGGAAGCTCTCGCTCCAGTGCGCCCACTGCGCCGTGCCCTCGCCCAGGACCACCACGACCTCGGGGTCCACCACGTTCACCAGCCCGGCGGTGGCGCGGCCGAGGATGGTTGCCGCGTCGGCGAACACCTCGCGCGCCGGGCCGGGGTGGACCGCCGCCCGTCCCAGCTCCCTGATGGCCGCGCCCTCGGTGACCCGCGCCGGGTCGCCGGTCGGCAGGCCCTTGGCGCGGGCGGCGGCGGCCAGGCCGGCCGCGCCCACGAACGCCTCCAGGCACCCGGTCGCGCCGCAGCCGCACACCGGCCCGTCGGCGGCAACGGGGACGTGGCCGAACTCGCCCGCGCCGCCCCTTGCGCCGCGGTACACGCGCCCGTCGGCCACCACGGCGGCGCCGACGCCCCGGCCTATCGTCAGCACGAGGAAGTCCCGGTGGGTGCGGCCTCTGCCGTACAGGCGCTCGGCCGCGGCGAGGGCGTTGACGT
Source organism: Nonomuraea endophytica (assembly GCF_014203235.1). Classification (GTDB taxonomy): domain Bacteria; phylum Actinomycetota; class Actinomycetes; order Streptosporangiales; family Streptosporangiaceae; genus Nonomuraea; species Nonomuraea endophytica. Next base: position 15,759 of record NZ_JACHIN010000029.1, read on the forward strand.
CGTTCTCCACCAGCACCGGCAGGTCGAGGCGGCGGCGCAGCCGGTCGCCGACGGGCATGGCCTGCCACCCGAGCGTGGGCGCGTTCACGGTGCCGACGGCCTGGTCCTCGACGCTGCCCGGCACCCCGACGCCGACGCCGAGCAGCGGCGGCGCGCCGTCGATCTCCTCCAGCACCGAGGCGATGGCCGCGCCCAGCTCGTCGAGGCAGCCGGGGGCGGCCGGGTCGAAGGGCCGCTCCCAGGAGCCGAGCACCTCGCCGTCGAGCCGGACGTCCACGAGCACCAGGTGGTCGGCGGTCACCTTCACGCCGAGCGCCCGGCCCGCGCTGCCGACGAGGCCGAGCCGCTGCGCGGGCCGGCCGCCGCGCGACGGCTTGAGGTCGAGCTCCTCCAGCATGCCCGAGCCCATCAGCTCGCGGGTGAGCTGCGTGACGCTCGCGGGGCTGAGGTCCAGCTCCCGTGCGATCTCGGTACGGCTCAGCGGTCCCACCGTGCCCAGCAGGGCGAGGATCGCCGTCCGGGTGAGGTCGCCGCGGTCTGTGCCTGCCATTCCTTCGACTGCCCTCGACTTTCTTTAGTCATAAAGTTAGTGGTGAAAATATGCGGCCCGCGCTCCTCACCTGTCAAGAGGGGACAAGTGCGGACTTTGTGAACCTGGAAGGTTAGAGATAGCCCGCCACCGCGCCCGCCCCCCAAGGTGAAGGCAGGGGGACGCACCACCTGCCCATCAGGGCACGGGGGCGGTACTGGCCACGGCGGCGGCGGTCATGTCAGCGGCCGCGCCGCTTGGGCCAGTGCCAGTCTTTCGGCCAGTGCCCGTGTTTCGGCCGGCGCCCGCACGAGGCTGTGCCGACAGCCGCCTCACGCACGAGGGGGAACGGCGAAGCCCCCGCCGGACGGGACCCGGCGGGGGCTTCGCTGTGCCCATGGTCAGGAGGCGGCGGCGTCCGTGGCCCGGTTGCGCAGCGCGCGCCGGACCCCGTCCTCACCTTCCAGGATCATGCGGCGCAGTGCCTGCGGAACGTCGCCCCCGGCCAGGTAGGCCTGGGCGGCGTCCAGCGTCTCCTGCTCCACCTGCAGCGCGGGGAAGCAGCCCACAGCGAAGCCCTGCGCGACGTCGAAGCTCCACTCCTTGTAGACGCGGCCGACCTCGGCGAAGTACTTCTCCCTGAACGGCGCGAGCAGCTCGGGGTGGTGCGGGTCCTGGAACCCGCCGACCGTCGTGCGGAAGACGGCGTTGGCCAGCTCCCCGCCGACGATCGCGGTCCATGCGGCCTGCTTGGCCTCGGGCGTGGGGATCGCCGCCCGGCACAGCGCCGCCGAGCGCTCGCCGGTCGCGGTGGCGTCGCGCTCGAGTTCGGCGGCGATGTCCGCCTCGCCCAGCCGCCCGCCGGACACCAGCGCGTGGATGAGCGTCCAGCGCAGGTCCGCGTCGACGGTCAGTCCATCCGGTACGGCGGAGCCGTCCACGATGCCCGCCAGCACGTCCAGGTCGCCCGCGCCGACGGCGACGCCGGCGAAGGCCTGGACGTAGGCCAGCTGGTAGTCCGAGCCCGCCTCGGCCCCGGCGATGAGCTCACGCGCCATCGTGGCCAGCCGGGCCAGGCCCTCGGGCCGCCAGGCCGGGTCGGCGTACTGCTGGACGGCCAGGCGCGCCTGCCGCAGCACCGTTTGCAGGACCGTGAGGTCTTTGACCGTGCCGCCGCCGGAGACGACCAGCCTGACGTAGTCGCGCGTGGACATCTCGCCGTCGCGCGTCATGTCCCAGGCGGCCGACCAGCACAGCGCGCGCGGCAGCGAGTCCGCGAACTTCGTGATGCCGCCGTCGACCAGCGTGCGCAGCGACCGCTCGTCCAGGCGGATCTTGGCGTACGTCAGGTCGTCGTCGTTGACCAGCACCAGGTCCGGCTGCTGCTCGCCGACCAGGTCGGCCACCGCGGTACGCGCGCCGACGACATCCAGCTCGACCCGCTTGGTCCGGGTCAGCACGCCGTCCACCAGCGAGTACAGGCCGATCGCGACCCGGTGCGAGCGCAGCGTCGGGTAGTCGGCCGGAGCCTCCTGCAGCACCTCGAAGCTCTCGAACCGGCCGTCGGCCGACACCGTGAACGAGGGGCGCAGCGTGTTGACCCAGGAGGTCTCCAGCCACTCCTTCGACCACGACGACAGGTCACGGCCCGAGGTGCGCTCCAGGGCGCCCAGCAGGTCCTTGAGCTCGGTGTTGCCCCAGGCGTGGTCCTTGAAGTAGTCGCGGACCCCGGCCAGGAAGTTGTCCAGGCCGACGTAGGCGACCAGCTGCTTGAGCACCGAGGCGCCCTTGGCGTAGGTGATGCCGTCGAAGTTGACCTCGACCGCCTGCATGTCGACGATGTCGGCGGCGATCGGGTGGGTGCTCGGCAGCTGGTCCTGGCGGTAGGCCCAGGACTTCTCCACGTTCGCGAACGTCGTCCACGCGCCCTGGCCCCAGCGGGTGGCCTCGGCCTGGCACAGCACGGACATGTAGGTGGCGAACGACTCGTTCAGCCACAGGTCATCCCACCAGCGCATGGTGACCAGGTCACCGAACCACATGTGCGCCATCTCGTGCAGGATCGTCTCGGCGCGGCGCTCGACCACGGCGTCGGTGACGCGGGACCGGAAGACATAGTCCTCCAGGAACGTCACGCAGCCCGCGTTCTCCATCGCGCCGGCGTTGAACTCCGGCACGAAGAGCTGGTCGTACTTGCCGAACGGGTAGCGGACCCCGAACACCTTGTGGAAGAAGTCGAAGCCCTGCCGGGTGACCTCGAGGATGTTGTCGGCGTCGAGGTGCTCGGCCAGCGAGGCCCGGCAGTAGACGCCCAGGGGGATGCCGTCGTGCTCGGAGGTGACCTTGTGGTAAGGCCCCGCCACCAGTGCCGTGATGTAGGTGGACATGACGGCCGTGGCGGGGAACGTCCACTTGTTGTCCGCGTGGACGCTGCCGTGCTTGCCGCCCTCCTGGGGCAGCGGCTCGACGCTGTCCGCGGCTGCGTTGGAGACGACCTCCCAGTCGGCCGGCGCCAGCACGGTCAGCTGGAAGGTGGCCTTCAGGTCGGGCTGGTCGAAGCAGGCGTACATCCGGTGCGCGTCGGCGGTCTCGAACTGGCTGTGCAGGTAGACCTTCTGGTCGACCGGGTCGACGAACCGGTGCAGGCCCTCGCCTGAGCGCGTGTAGGTGCAGTCGGCGTCGATGCGCAGCTCGTTGCTCTCGGCCAGGCCGTCGAGCGGGAAGCGCCCCTTCTCCGCGTCATAGGCGGCGGCGTCGAGGTCGACGCCGTTCAGCGTCACCTGGCGCACGCGCGCGTCGTGCAGGTCGATGAACGTCGAGGCGCCCGGCTGCGCGTTGAAGCGGACGGTCGTCACGCTCTCGAATCGTTCTTCGCCTTCGGTCAGGTCGAGCGCGACCTCGTACGATTCGACCTTGAGCAGCCGGGCGCGCTCGCGTGCTTCGTCCCGGGTAAGGTTCCCTGCCAAGTTCCGCTCCTTCTACACCACTTCATCGGGGTTTGCCGGAATCTTCCCATGATGGGAATAGCCTTCATTCCACTCCAGGTTATGACCCTGCGTGACTGAGAAGACTCCTGTAGATCTCTGGTTCGATCCTTTCTGCCCCTACGCGTGGGTCACCTCCCGCTGGCTCATCGAGGTGGAGCAGGTCCGGCCCATCGAGATCCGCTGGCACATCATGAGCCTCAACGTGCTGAACGAGGGCAAAGATGTGTCCGAGGCCTACCGCGAGCAGATCGCGCGGGCCATCGAGCCGGTCCGTGTCGTCGCCGCGGCCAGGCAGAAGTACGGCGAGGCCGCCGTCGGCCCCCTGTACACCGAACTCGGCACCCGGCTGCACAACGAGCGCGGCATCAAGCGCCTCGGCAAGCTGCGCGAACTTGTCGAATCCGCGCTGACCGCCGCCGGCCTTGACCCCGAACTCGCCGCCGCCATGAACTCCGAGGAGTACGACGACGACGTGCGCGCCTCCCACAACGAGGGCATCGGGCTGGTCGGCCAGGAAGTCGGCACCCCGGTCATCCGCGCCGGCGCCAACGCCTTCTTCGGACCCGTCATCACCTCCATCCCGCGCGGGGAGGACGCCGGCCGGCTTTGGGACGGCGTGCAACTCGTGACCGGGTTCGGGGACTTCTTCGAGCTCAAGCGCACGCGTACCAAGGAGCCGGTATTCGGGTAGAACCCCCTGCGTGGGACGGTTCGGGGGAATCGGCGCCTACCTCTCGCTGAAGCCGCGTGGGGAGCGCCTGCGGGACACGATCTGGTTCGTGCCGCTGCTGATGATGTCCGGCGCCTACCTCGGCGCGTACGCGGTCGAGGAACTGCAGGTGGCGCTGGAACGCAGCACGGCCGCGCAGGCGCTCCTGGAGGAGTTCGAGCTTCATCAGTTCACCCTGCCCGCCAACGCCACGACCCTCAGCGACCTGAAGGAGGGCGTGAAGGGCAGCCTCTCGACCCTGACCGGCGCGCTGATCAGCTCCATCACGCTGCTGATCTCGCTCACGCTGGTCGCCGTCCAGCTCGCCTCATCCCAGCTCGGCCCGCGCCTGATCGGCGACTTCCTGCGCAACCGGGTCGTCCAGGTCACCATCGGGCTGTTCCTCGGCACCTGGATCTTCGGCAACCGCACCACCAGCTCCATGAGCCGCGACGTCGTCATCCCGTCGCTCGGCCTGTTCGCCACCCAGCTGCTCACCGGCGCCTGCCTGGTGATGCTCGTGCTGTTCGTCCAGGCGGTCGTCAGCGAGGTCCGCATCCCCGTCGTCCTGCCCCGGCTGGTACGCGAGGTCGACTGGCTGCTCCACCGCGACTTCGAAGGCGCCCCCGCCGACCCGCCCGCCGGGGACGGCAGCGCGATCCTGGCCGCCCGCTCCGGCTACCTGGACCTCGTCCACGACCGCCCGATCGTGCGGTGGGCGGTACGCCGCGACACGGTCGTCACACTCGTCCACCTGCCCGGCACCTTCGTCATCCAGGGCACGCCCGTGGCCGTCACCTCCACCCCCGTCACCCTGACCCGCCGCGACCTGCGGCGGATGGACCGCTGGATCACCCTGTGCCCGCTGCCCCGCACCGGCTCCACCGTCGTCGGGCCGGTCAACCGGATCGTGGAGATCGCCCTGCGGGCGCTGTCCCGCGCCATCAACGACACCAACACCGGGCTTGCCTGCGTCGAATGGCTCGGCGAGGCCTTCCGCCGGCTCATCCCGATCCCGGCCGAACCCGAAGGCCGCACCGACCGGCGCGGACGGGTACGCCTGGTCACCTGGCGCACCGACACCGCCAGGCTGGCCGAGCACGCCTTCGGGATGATCCGGGTGTCGGCCAGGGACAACCCCGTGGTGCTGGTGCGAATCCTGCGAGTTTTCCAGGATCTCGGACATCTGCCGCTTTCCCCGGCGCTTCGCCGTACGCTGCTGGAAGAAGGTGACAGGGTCCTGGCCACGGCCCGCACTCACGTCCAGCCGGAATGCGACGTGCGCGCGGTGGAGCAGGCCCACCACGTGATGTGCCAAGCCCTCGCAATGTGACGGCCGGCGCGCGAGGATGGGGGCTATGCGTCAGCTCTATATCGGCGGTGCCTGGACCGCTTCCGCGTCGGGAGAGGCGATCGACGTCGTCAATCCCGCGACAGAGGAGATCATCGATCGGGTGCCGGCGGGCGCTCCCGACGACGTCGAGGCCGCCGTCAGAGCCGCACGCGCCGCCTTCCCCTCCTGGTCGGCGACCGACGGCGGCGAGCGCGGCAAACTGCTGGCCGCCGCCGCCGACCTGCTGACCGAGCGCGCCGGGGAGATCGCCCAGACCATCGCCACCGACATGGGCGCGCCGCTCGGCTTCGCCCTGAAGGTGCAGACGCTGATGCCGGCGGGCGTCCTGGCCGGTTACGCCGAACTGGCCGAAACCCACCCGCGCGAGCAGCGCGTGGCCAACTCCCTGATCGTCAAGGAGCCCGTAGGGGTCGTGGCCGCCATCACCCCGTGGAACTACCCGCTCCACCAGATCATCTGCAAGGTGGCTCCGGCCCTGGCAGCGGGCTGCACGGTAGTCCTGAAGCCCAGCGAGGTCGCCCCGCTGGCGGCATACGCGCTGGCCGACGTCTTCCACGCCGTTGGCCTGCCGCCGGGCGTCTTCAACCTGGTCAGCGGCCGCGGCCCGGTCGTCGGCGAGGCCATGGCAACCCACCCCGAGGTGGACCTGGTCTCCTTCACCGGCTCCACCGCCGCCGGCCGCCGCGTGGCCTCCCTGGCCGCCGAGACGGTCAAGCGGGTCGCGCTGGAACTGGGCGGCAAGTCCGCCAACATCATCCTCCCCGACGCCGACCTGCAGGTGGCGGTGAAGGTAGGCGTGGCCAACTGCTTCGTCAACTCCGGCCAGACCTGCTCGGCATGGACCCGCATGCTCGTCCACCGCGACCAGTACGACGAGGCGGTGCACCTGGCGACAGAGGCCGCCGGCAAATACACGGTCGGCGACCCCTTCGACGAGACCAGCCGCCTGGGCCCCCTCGTCTCGGCCGCCCAGCGCGACCGCGTCGTCCACTACATCAACCGAGGCCAGGAAGAAGGCGCCCGCCTGGTACACGGCGGCACCGACTCCCCCCACCCCAGAGGCTTCTACGTGACGCCCACGATCTTCGCCGCGGTGTCGCCCGGGATGACGATCGAGCAGGAGGAGATCTTCGGCCCGGTCCTGTCGATCATCCCGTACCTGTCGGAAGACGAAGCCGTCCAGATAGCCGACGGCACCAAGTACGGCCTGTCCGGCGCGGTATGGGCCGGCACCGAAGACCGCGCGCTAGCGGTGGCCCGCCGCCTCCGCACCGGCCAGGTAGCCATCAACGGAGGCTCCTTCAACCCCCAGGCCCCGTTCGGCGGCTACAAACAATCCGGAATCGGCCGAGAAATGGGCGAACTCGGCCTGGACGAGTACCTGGAAACCAAGAGTCTCCAACTCTGACCCACCACCCACCCGCCCTACCGCGGCAAACGCCGACAGCGCCCTACGGGGCACAGCCCCCGTGAGCGCGACGATGCGGCAGCACCTCACAGTGCGGCACCCCGACGCTTTTCCCGGCGCCGCGCGGTGGGGTGTGGGTCGGCGGTGTTCGGCGCCGTGTTACGGCGGGCGGGGTGGGGCACGGCGGGTGGGCAAGGGCGGAGTTGTTACGGCGGGACACCCCGTGAGCCCTCACGACCATCGCTCGACAGAGCCCGGCCCACGACGGAGGGGCGGGCAAGCCAGGCTCCGCCGTAACACAGCAAAGGCCCTTAATGCAGCAAAAGGCCCGTAACGCAGAAAAAGGACCTTTAGGAGATCTCGGGGAGCGCCGGCAGCTGGCCGATGGTTTCGTAGGTTTCGAGTTGGGCGATGCGGCGGCTGTGGCGCTCGGCGCCGCTGAAGGTGGTGGTGAGGAAGACCTCGACGAACCGGGTCGCCTCCTCCGCGGTGTGCATGCGCGCCCCCACGCTGACCACGTTGGCGTTGTTGTGTTCGCGGGCGAGCTGGGCCGTCTCCTCGCTCCATGCCAGCGCCGCGCGGATGCCGCGGACCTTGTTGGCCGCGATCTGCTCCCCGTTGCCGGAACCGCCGATGACGATGCCCAGGCTGCCCGGGTCGCCGGCCACGCCCTCGGCCGCGCGCAGGCAGAACGCCGGGTAGTCGTCCTCCGCGTCGTAGACGGCGGGGCCGCAGTCGATGACCTCGTGGCCCGTGTCCTTCAGCCAGGACACCAGGTGGTTCTTCAGCTCATAGCCGGCATGGTCGGCACCGATGTAGACACGCACCGGACCAGTCTTCCACACGGTCCGCCACGGCAGGCCGCACCTGACCGCGCGCTGGCTAAGGTAATCAGCGTTCGTCTACGGCAACCCTTACGGAGCATCCATGCGTGAGATCCGCGTGATCGGCGACCCCGTCCTGCGCACACCGGCCGAGCCGGTCGCCGACTTCGACAAGGAGTTGCGCAAGCTGATCGACGAGATGTTCCAGGCGATGTACGCGGTGGACGGCGTGGGCCTGGCCGGTCCGCAGATCGGGGTGTCGCGGCGGCTGTTCGTGTACGACATCAGCGGACGCAAGGGCCACGTGCTCAACCCGGTGCTGACCGTGGACGATCCCGCCCCGGTCATCGACGAGGAGGGCTGCCTGTCGGTGCCCGACCGCACGACCGGCAAGCCCCAGTACGCCCAGACCCCGCGCGCCGCCGGCGTCACCATCGAGGGACTCGACCGGCTCGGCCGCCCGCTGCGCGTCAAGGCCCGCGGCTCCCTGGCCCGCTGTTTCCAGCACGAGACGGACCATCTGGACGGCAAGTTGTACATCGACCATCTGACCAAGGAAGCCGCCCGCAAGATCATGCTGCGGGCGTAGGTTTGGTCCTATGACTGATCTTTCGGGCAAAGGAGCATGGGTAACAGGCGGTTCGCGTGGCATCGGCCGGGCCGTCGTCGAACGCCTCGCCGCCGACGGCGCCCAGGTCGTCTTCACCTACCGCAGCGACGCGGCCGCCGCCCGAGAGGTGTCCGAGTCGACCGGCGCCCACGCCATCCAGGCCGACCAGGGCGCCCGCGCCGACCTCGACCGGCTGTTCGCCGAAGCCGAGACGATCCTGCCCGGCCTCGACATCCTCGTGAACAACGCCGCCGAAAGCACCCCCACCCTCATCGCCGACATCGACGACGAGACGTTCGACCGCGTCTTCAACGTCAACGCCAAGGCCACCTTCCTCGCCATCCCATGGGCCGCGCGCGTCATGCGCGACGGCGGCCGGATCATCAACCTCTCCACCCTCAACACCGCCATGCCCGCCCCCGGCCTCACCTTGTACGCGGGGAGCAAGGCGGCGGTGGAGGCCAAAACCCTCCTCGCCACGGGGGGACTTTTCCTATAGGTCTGTATGGGCCTGTTGGTGTTACGGGCCTTTTGCTGCGTTAAGGGCCTTTGCTGTGTTACGGCGGAGCCTGGCTTGCCCGCCCCTCCGTCGTGGGCCGGGCTCTGTCGAGCGATGGTCGTGAGGGCTCACGGGGTGCCCCGCCGTAACAACTCCGCCCTTGCCCACCCGCCGTGCCCCACCCCGCCCGCCGTAACACGGCGCCGAACGCCACCGACCCACACCCCACCGCGCGGCGCCGGGGAAACCGTCGGGGTGCGCCGCTGTAGGTCCCTGACCCGCGGTTCGTCGCGGGTACCGGGACAAGCGTGGGGGTTAGTGGGGGTGGGGGGTGGGGCGTTTGGGGTCGCGGCGGGGGGTTTCGTCGCGTAGGGGGCGGCGGTCGGCGGTTTCCTGTTGTTCCGTGGTCGGCCGTGACACGTCTCGCGCGCGCATCGCGGTGATCGCGGTTATTTGCAGGCTCTGCAGTGCCATGCCCCCGACACTACGTCAGAAGACCATCCCCGCCCACGGCTTAGGGTTCCATGACATGGCCGTGGCCAGTGCGCGGACCGTTCCCGCCGTGTGTTCCGTCAGCAGGCCCGCCTCCAGGAGCGTCGTCAGCTGGCCGTCGCCCAGGTACGCCGTGCCCAGTGCCGACGCCGGCAGGGTGATGTCGGCCGGCTCCTCCGTCGCCTTGCAGGAGGCGCTCGTGGTGTCGGCGGTGAGCCGCCAGCGGCGGGCGTTCCACTCGCACACGTCGTCCTCCACCTCGATGACGACGTCCACGGGAGCCGAGTAGGCGCGGGCCTCCAGGGCCTTCTGCACGTTCACCACGCGCACCCACAGCTCGTCCGACCATCCGGCGCGCACCTGGCGTGGGTCGGCGAGGAGTGCGGTGATCGGGTCGTCGACCGGGATGCCGGCGGTGACCTTGGTGACCAGGTCGCGGTCCAGGACGCTGCGCCACAGCGCGGCGTGCGCGGCGGGGTCCTTGGCCTCGATCTCGTGGAGTTTCAGCTCGCCGTTCGGGATGCCGTCGTCGTCCCAGGACGACTTGATGCGGAACAACGCGTATCCCCGTACGCCGCCGTCGTCCTCGGCCAGGACGCAGCGCAGGGTGCCGTTGCCGCTCTGGTCGGGTTCCTCGTCGGCCAGGGCGCCGTTCCAGAAGTGTTCGTTCCTGGCATAGCGGCCGGGGCGGCGGGTGATGACCTCGGCGAGCAGGTTCTCCAGCTGTTCGCGTACGTCGGCCGGGGTCGCCACCCGCAGGCGCAGGCCCGGGTCGGAGGGCGCGTCGCGTTTGAAGGCGGAGCCGGTCTTGTTGATGGACACGCTGAGTTCCGACGCGGCCTTGCCGTACCCGTAGCGGCCGTAGATGGCCGACTCGGAGGCGTAAAGGGCCGCTACGGCCTCGCCCCGCTCGTGCACGTCGTTGAGCTGGCGGCGCATCAGCGCGGTGAGCAGGCCGCGGCGGCGGTGCGAGGGGAGCACGCTGACGGCGGTGACGCCCGCGACGGGCAGCGTTCCGCCCGGGATGGTCATGGTCAGGCTGAAGATGGCGGTCACGCCCGCCACGGTGTCGCCGTCGAAGGCCGCGAGCGTGCGGGGGAACTCGGTCTGGGCCTTGAAGCGCTCGTTCTGCACCGGGGCGGGGGTCCAGCCGAAGCCTTCGCCCAGTACTCGGGAGTACGCGGACCACTCAGACTCATCGATGGGACGGATCGGGTACGTCATCCGTCAACCGTAAGAGCGGGCAAAGGGGTAGGGCCACCCAATATCCGTGCGTAATGATCAAGGCGTTGGTCAAGTGGGCTGCCCAAACGGGTATGAGACCGATACAGTCATCCGCATCATGAGTTCCCGTCCGGCGCCGCTGATCCCGCCACGGCTCCGCGCGCTCCTCGTGCGGGTGCCGTTTCTGGTGCCCGTTGTCCGGTTCCTCCGACGGGGACCGCTGGCCCGTGACCGGAATCTCACGATCACCCTCAGTGTGCTGACTCTGGTCGTCGGAGGTCTGGCCGCCCGGGTGTCGACCGAGTGGTTCTCGCCCTCGCTGCTCATCCTCATCACGCTGGTGGGCGGGCTGCAGCTCAGGTTGCGGAGCCTGGCCAAGCTGCTGGTCGTGGTGGCCGTGGCGCTGGGCTACATCGCGATCACGCTGGGCGTCGGCAGGGTCGGGCTCGGGCTCATGGTGACGATCGGGTTCACGACGGTGCTGGCCGTGCTCATGGCGCGTACGCGCGGCAAGCTCGGCGTGCAGGGCCTGCGCGGCGACGCGATGCTGCTGGAGCTGCGCGACCGGCTCAGGAGCCAGGGCGAACTGCCCGCGCTGCCCAAGGACTGGGGCGGCAAGGTGGTGCTCAAGCAGGCGGGCGGCTCCTCCTTCGGCGGCGACTTCCTCGTCTCGATGCGCGACGGCGACAACCTGGAGATCGCGCTCGTGGACGTCTCCGGCAAGGGCGTCGACGCGGGCACCAGGGCGCTGCTGCTGTCCGGGACGTTCGGCGGGCTGCTCGGCTCCGTCGACGACTTCCTGCCGGCCTGCAACACCTACCTTCACCGCCAGCGCGGCGACGAGGGCTTCGTGACGGCGGTGCACGTACGCATCAACCTGGCCACCGGCTCCTACACGATCACCTCCGCCGGTCACCCGCCTGTCGTCAAGCTCGACGCGGGCAGCGGCGGCTGGCAGGTGGCCACGGCCAAGGGCGTGGTCCTGGGTGTGGTGCCCGACCTGCACTGCGAGCCCGACAGCGGCGTGCTGCGCAAGGGCGACGCGCTGCTGCTCTACACCGACGGGCTGATCGAGCAGCCGGGCCGCGACATCGACGCGGGCCTGGACCGCCTGCTGGGCGAGGCCGAGCGGCTGCTGCCCAACGGCTTCCGCGACGGCGCCCGCGCGCTGGTCAACTCGATGTCGTCGGGACACAACGACGACTGCGCGCTGGTGCTGATCTGGCGGCCGTGACGTTTCACACGGGTGACCCTGTGTGCTCCTTCATGCGCAGATAGTGTTCCCGGTCACTGGCAGGGGCCGGTGGCGGCCTGAGATTCTCAGAGGACCAATCCCCCTGACCCGCGGAAAGAGGCGCAACGTCGTGCACTCGCAGGTCCCGCAGCTCCGCTGAGAGCCGCCCATGATCCCCGGGTCCCGGGGGAGCGGCGCGGTTCCGCCGGGGCCCGGCCAGAAGCCAGGTGGCCCCGTGGTCGCTCGCGGGCCGCGCGCTTGTGGCCGGTGTGGCCAACGTGGGGGAGGCCGCCGCCGGGCCCGGCCGCGGGCACCAGCCGAAGCCTCGGCTGGTGTGCCACCTGCCGAGACCTTCACGAGGCCCACCTGCCGAGACCTTCACGACGCACCTGCCGAGACCTTCACGACGCACCTGCCGAGACCTTCACGACGCGCACCTGCGGAAATCTCCGGAAGCACAGCCCTTCAGAAGCACAGACTTTCAGAGCCAGCCGGAGTCGTTGGCGATGCGGACCGCGTCGAGCCGGTTGCGGGCGCCGGTCTTGCACATGATGCGCGACAGATGGTTGCGCACCGTCCCCACCGAGAGGAACAGCTGATCGGCGATCTCCGTGGACCGCGCCCCACCGGCCGCGATCCGCAGCACGTCGAGTTCGCGCCGGGTCAGCGGGTTGGCCGCGGACTCCAGCGCCGCGACGGCCAGGTCGGAGTCCACCGCCCGCCGGCCGGCCGCGATCTGCCGCACGCCCTCGGCCAGCTGCTCCGGGCCGACGTCGAGGCTCATGAACCCGAGCGCGTGCGCCGCGAACGCCCCCCGCACCTGCCCCGCGTTGGGGTGGGCGGAGACGACGAGCACCTTGCAGCCGGGCGCCTTCTCGTGCAGCCGGGTGGTGACGGCGAGCCCGCCGCCGGGCAGATCCAGATCGATTACAACCGCCGCGGGCAGGTGTGTCAGGGCCTCGGGCACCACGTCCTCGCCGCTGCCGACCTCGGCCACGACCGACAGGTCTGCCTCGGCTTCCAGCGAGGACACCAAGCCTCGCCGTACGAGCGGCAGGTGTTCGGCAACGAGGATCCGGATCAACGTGCTCCCTTCGTCATACCCCAGGGTGATCGCGCGACTGCGCACTGTCAACGCAGTCTGTCGATTCCGCAAAGCGTGCGCAAGCCGTTCAGGTGTGGAGACTTCGACTACTCTGGGGTTGTCAAGCCCTTCCGTGACCCTGGAGCGCCCCTAGATGATCTGGCTCACCATCGCGGGATTCGCCTTGTTCTTCATTGGTCTGGCGGCCTCCATCGCGCTGCACGAGCTCGGCCACATGGTCCCCGCGAAGATTTTCGGGGTGCGGGTGACGCAGTACATGGTCGGCTTCGGGCCGACCCTGTGGTCGAAGCGGAAGGGCGAGACCGAGTACGGGGTCAAGTGGATCCCCCTCGGCGGCTACATCCGGATGATCGGGATGCTGCCGCCGCGCCCGGGCGACGACCCGACGAAGCTGCGCAGGGCCTCGACCGGGCCATTCCAGGGGCTCATCGACTCCGCGCGCGACATGGCGCAGGAAGAGGTACGGCCCGGCGACGAGAGCCGGGTCTTCTACCGCAAGAAGTGGTGGCAGAAGGTCATCATCATGTCCGGCGGCCCGCTGATGAACTTCGTGCTGGCCTTCGTCTTCTTCGCCATCGTGCTGATGTACTTCGGCACTCCCGTCCAGAAGCCGATCGTCTCGCCGATGACCACCACCTGCGTCATCCCGGTCGCGGAGAAGCGCGCGGAGTGCAAGCCGGGTGACCGGCCCACTCCGGCAGCCCAGGCGGGCCTGAAGGTGGGCGACGAGATCGTCGCCTTCAACGGCGTGACGATCACCTCGTGGGAGGACGCGACCAGGAAGATCCGCGCCCACGGCGCGGGCCCGGCCAAGCTCGGAATCATGCGGAACGGCCAGCCGGTGACGCTCGACGTCAACCTGATCGCCCAGGACCGGCCGAACCTGGAAGACACCAAGAAGATCGACAAGAACGTCGGCTTCCTCGGCGTCGCCCCCACCCAGGTCAACGAGAAGCAGTCCATCGGCGCCGTGGCCGGGCACATGGTCGACCTGACGGGACAGGTGGCCAAGTCGCTGCTCAACCTGCCGGAGAAGATGGTCGGCGTCTGGCACGCCGCCTTCTCCGGCGAGGAACGCGACCGGCAGGGCCCGGTCGGCGTCGTCGGCGCGGGCCGGATGGGCGGCGAGATCCTCTCCTCCGACCTGCTGTCGGGCCAGGAGAAGATCGCCACGTTCATCAACCTGCTGGCCGGCTTCAACCTCGCGATCGGCGTCTTCAACCTGATCCCGCTGCTGCCGCTGGACGGCGGTCACATCGCCGGCGGCCTGTGGGAGGGGCTCAAGCGCGCCTTCGCCCGCGTCTTCCGCCGACCCGAGCCCCGTCACGTGGACATCGCCAAGGTGCTGCCGCTGACGTATGTGCTGGCCATGGTGATGATCATCATGGCCGGGCTGCTCGTCTACGCCGACCTGGTCAACCCGATCCGCCTGTCCGGCTGACGCTCTTACTCGCCCGTGGCCCCGTCGATCCGCTCGCGCAGCAGGTCGGCGTGGCCGTTGTGGCGGGCGTACTCCTCGATCATGTGGAAGTAGACCCAGCGCACCGACACCGTCAGCGGCTCGCGGGTGCGGTGCACGACCCCGTCCAGCGGCACTCCCGCGGTCGCCTCGCGGGCGGCGGCGATCTCGCTCTCCCACGTCTTGAACGCCCCCGCCCGGCCGTCCTCGTCGACGCGGTCGAAGTCGGCGTCCGGATCCTCGTCCGTGACGTAGATGAACGGAAGATCCGTCTGCCCGCCGAGGCGGCGGCGGAACCAGCTGCGCTCCACCTCCGCCATGTGCCTGATCAGCCCGAGCAACGACATCGTGGACGGCGGCAGGGCCCGCGTCCGCAACTGCTCGTCGGTGAGCCCCTCGCACTTCCAGGCGAGTGTCTGCCGGTGGTAGTCGAGGAAGCCTTCCAGCGTGCTTCGCTCGTCGCCGTCCACGGGTGGTTCGATGCGCATAGCCTAAGACTATGGACCAGCTGGAACGCCTGCGGAAACTCTGCCTGGACCTGCCGGAGACGACGGAACGGCTCAGCCACGGCGAGCCCACCTGGTTCGTGCGGGACAAGAAGACGTTCGTCATGTTCGCCGACCATCACCACGACGACCGGCTCGGCTTCTGGTGCGCCGCGCCGCCCGGCGTGCAGCAGGAACTGGTGGCCGAGGATCCTGAGCACTACTTCCGCCCGCCGTACGTGGGGCATCGGGGCTGGCTCGGCGTCTACCTGGACGTGGCGGTCGACTGGGCGGAGATCAAGGAGATCGTCACCGACGCGTACCGGATGATCGCCCCCAAGACCCTGGTCAAGCAGCTCGACGCGCCCTGACGCGGCGGCCGGTCCGCCCTGGAGTGCAGACACTGTAGGCAGAAAGGTGTAGTCCGGATTGGCTCGCGCGTAGGAGTCGGGGCGCCGGTCGTGGCGGCAGGATAAGTGACCATGACGACAACAGTCCTCCTGACGCTGGTGGGGCTCGCCCTGGTGGACAGCACGAGTTTCGGCACGCTCGGTGTGCCACTGGTGATGATGCTGGCCTCCGACCGCAGGCAGGTCGGCCGGATGATCATCTACCTGGCCACGATCACGCTCTTCTACTTCCTGGTGGGCGTGGCGCTCATGCTGGGCCTGTCGGCGTTGCTGGAGAACTTCGGGGACGTCTTCCAGAGCCGTACGTTCCTGTGGGTGCAACTGGTCGTCGGTGTGGGCCTGTTCCTGCTGAGCTGGCGCTTCGACTCCAAGAAGCAGAAGAAGCAGTGGGAGCCGCGCCTGGGCGGGCCGGGCACGATGGTGTCGCTGGCGCTGACGATGGGCGTGGTCGAGGTGGCCACGATGGCGCCGTACCTGGCGGCGATCGGCATCATGACCGCCTCCGGGCTGACGCCGATGCAGTGGGGGCCGGTGCTGGCGGGGTACGTGCTGGTGATGGTGCTCCCGCCGCTGGCCCTCATGGCCGGGCGCGGCCTGGCGGGCAACTGGCTGGAGCCGAAGCTGGCCAGGCTGCGCGACTGGATCCTCAAGAACGCCGCCTCCATGGTCGGCTGGACGCTGGCCATCGTGGGCTTCCTCATCGCCCGCGACGCCGCCGCCCGCCTGTTCGACTGGTTCCAGTAGGTGTTCACCCCGATGGGGTGGTTCGCGCGGGTAGGGGTGCGATAGAGAGAGCTCATGCACGAGAACGGGCACCCCATCGGCGAGATGCTGACCCAGGCCATCCAGGCGCTGGAGCGGGCGGCGGAAGCGCCCGCCGACGCCGTCTTCCAGGGCGACGGCGTGGCGGCTGACGGGCAGGTGCGGGTGGTGGCCGGGCCGGACGGGCGGTTGCGGGAACTTCATCTCAACCCTCGGGTGATGCGCATGGCCTCGGAGGACCTCGCCCGGGAGATCCTCGGCGCGGTCAACGCCGCGCTGGACGACCTGCGGGCGCACGTGCCGGGACTGGAGGGCGTCGATCCCCAGTTGCTCGCCCGGACGATGGGCGGAGCGCACGCCGGTGTGATGGGGCGGCTGGAGGAGTTCGCCGACGGGGTGGAGCTGGTCGTGCGTCGGCTGGAGGAGCGGTGAGCGGGTTCGACCAGGGGCCGGACGTCTCCCATGCCGACCTGCGCGGCACCGGCGCGGGGCTCGGCCAGACCGGCACGACGTGGCTGGAGGCGGTGGCGGAGCTGCGCGCCGGTCTTGAGGGACAGGGCGATCCCTGGGGCGAGGGTCCCGGGAGCATGGTCCAGGCCGCGTACCTCGAGGTCACCAAGAAGGCGCTGGAGGTCTGCGAGGCGCTGGGGGAGCGGCAGGTGACCTCGGGCGAGGACGTGCGGGTCATGGAGGCGAACTACAAGGCCGCCGAGCGGCGCGTCGAGGAGGAGGTCGCGCGCGTCAGGCGGCTGCTGGAGGGGTCAGGACCGGCGTAGCTCGTCGGGGCCGAGAAGCACACCGGCGGGCCCTTCCGGGTTGACGACGACGCCCACGTCCGCGGGCAGAAGTGCGACCAGGTCGCCCCCGCGCAGCCGCTGCCAGTCCATGGCCCCGTCAGGCAGGCTCCGCGGCAGGTGGGCCCCGGCCGTGTAGGCGAACGCCGCCCGGCCCTCGCCCGTGTCGAACACCGGCACCCCGCCGCCCGGCCCGGCGGCCACGATCACCTCCGCCGCCAGCAGCAGCGGCACGATGTCGTCGCCGGTGGCGTAGCCGGTCGAGGCGAGCTGCAGGGCGCGGTCGAGCGGGTCGGTGGGCTCGGGGTGGCCCAGCGCGACCGGGGAGGGCCGGTAGCCGGCGTTGTGCTGGAAATCGCCGGTGATCTCACCGCGCGCGTCGACCTGCCAGGCCCCGACGATCCCGTACGGCGGGACCTCCCCACCGGGGTCGAAGAACGGATCGATCGCGTACATCCAGGTCCCCGGGCTCTGCCGGGCCTGCCGCCGCAATTCGTCGGTGATCGGCGGGGGCGGTGGGACGTCGTTCACGGCGATCCTCCGGGGAAGGGGTCGTAGTGCGGGTTGGGGATGAAGTTCTGCGGCGTTTTGGGCACCCCTTGCGGCCAGGCGCCGGTGATGTATCTCCGATGCACTCCGCCGGGGAAGGCGATCTCGCGTTCGTGGGACAGATGGCTCGCGGCCTTCACGGTGTCCTGGACGTCGATCCCGCCGGGGGCGTCGACCTCGTAGACGTAGCGGCGCGGGACGACGTTGTCGATGTCCATGCGCGTGCTGGTCCCGACGAAGGCGGACGGCTTGGCCTTGAGCACGTAGTCGGACAGGTTCGTCATCGACGGGTCGCGCGGCCGTAGCCCTCGCTCGAAGACCTCGTCGGGAGCCTTGTCCTCGGCGCGGTAGACCGGCGGGCGGTCACGCCGCCAGATCGGGTACGGCGTGATGGACGCGACGTCGACGTTCTTGTCGGCCGCCGACTCGAGGTGGTTGCCGGGGCCGCGCACGGGCGTCGGCGGCCGCTTGCCCGGCGGGATCGCGCCGGACCCCGTCTTGGTGGCCGGCTTGCGCAGCAGCGCGGACGCGCGTCCGAACAGGCGCAGCGCGCTGCGTTCCAGAAGTTCGACCATCCGGCGGATGATCTCCCGCGCGGCCGTCCTGGCGTCGCCCACGGCGGGACCCACGGCGGCCAGCGAGGCGCCGGCGGTGGGGCCCGAGGCCACGACCAGCCGCGACAGGTGCAGGGCGAGCCGCATGAGCAGGACGATCAGCGCCACCTTCATGGCGAGCACGATCATCGCGGAGATCTGTAACGCGCCGCCGATGAGCAGCGCGGCGGTGACCGCGTCGCCGGAGCGGCCGGAGGTGTCACGCCACTCGCCGTCGAACGCCCGGACGCCCTCACCCGCGTTGCGCGCGGTGGTCCGGGCGGCGTGCGTGGCCGCGGTCGTGGAGACGCGCACCGCCGTCATCGCGAAGGAGATCCACTGCGTTCCGGCCGCGTAGAGCCGGTCCTCGTCGACGAGCGGCCACGAGACGACGATGTTGAGCAGCATGGCCAGCCCCGGCGGTGGCTGCAGCGCCACTGTGCCCCTCCTTGCCCCGGTGATCACATCCGAGGCGTCACTGTAGTGGGACGGGGCCGCGCGGGGCCGGGTCTTCAGTTCATGGAGATGTGCGGGTGGTCGAAGTGGTTCTCGGTGATGCTGCCGCGGTCGCTCATCGCCCGCCATCCCGAGCCCATGTTGATGCGCTGCTTCCAGATCACGTACTTCACGCCGAAGCGGTCCTTGTTCTTGATCGCCCAGGCCGCGATCTGGTCGCCGAGGGCCTGGTTGGCGGCCGTGGGCATGGAGCCGCCGGTGCTCATCATGAAGTCGCAGGCCCGGCCGAGCGGGTGCTCGCCGCCGCCGCCCGAGCGGTAGCAGCCGACCTCGAAGGGCAGGTTGAAGGTCTTCTTGATCTCGTCGCGGATGATCCGCATGCGGGAGGTGATGTTGTCGGAGCCGGAGGGCAGCTCGGGGGACCAGGTGCCGTTGTTGCGCTTGCCGGTGCCGTACGGCATGAGGTCCTGGAGCTTGTCCTTGATGTCCTTGATGACGCCTTCGGCCTCGTCGCGCTCCTTGTCCACCTCGTCCGCCTGTCCGGCGATCTGGGTGGTGAGCGCGGCGGCCGCGTCGGCGGCCTTCTTCTTCTCGTCGCGGGCGGCGGCGACGCCCGCGATGACCGCCTGCTCCTCGTCGGTGAGCTGCTCCAGTACGGCCGCGCCCGGCGCGTCAGGCGTGTAAAGGAAGCCGGGCAGCGAGGTGCCGGTGCCCTGGTAGCGCAGCTGGGCGATCTCGGCCACCCGCCGCTCGGCCTCGACCAGCGCCGTCTCGGCGGCGGCCAGGCGGCCCTGGGCGGCCTTCTCCGCCTCCTTCGCCTTGGCGAGGGCCACGCGCTTGCCGTTGTAACTCTCGATGAGCTTGTCGACCTGTGTGTTGAGCTTCTTCAGCTCGGCCCGCAGCTGCTTCTCACTCGGCTTGGGCGCGGCCTGCGCGGTCGCGGGGGTGAGCGCCAGAGCTGCGGCGGTGATGAGACCGATGGCCAAAGTCGCGGGGGACGCAACCGCCACGTGGGGCATTCCTCTCCATCTGCCGGCCGGGTTAGCTGACGGGTTCGGGCAGGAGATGCCCTACCACCGAAGTGGATTCACCCCAGGTGAGGGTGGGTCCCCGGCTCCCGGGCAACACGCCCGGGATTAGGCGGCAACGGCTGTGACAACCGGTGCGTGAGGGATATTAGTAGTAAATGGCGGGTAACGCGACTCCAAGAGGAAACCAATTAGTGATCTACCTGTGATCGAAGCAGTCGCGCCGCCTCCTCGGGCAGCACGTCGTTGACGAAGGCCCCCATCGCCGACTCCGACCCCGCCAGGTACTTGAGCTTGCCGGGCGCGCGCCTGATCGAGAACAGCTCCAGGTGGAGATATCCCAGCTCACGCAGGTGCCGCACCGGCGCCTGGTGCCACGCCGAGATGTACGGCATGGCCATCCCGAAGATCCCGTCCAGCGCCCGCAGCACTGAGGTGTAGAGCGGCGCGAAGGCCGCCCGCTCCGCCTCGGTCAGCGCCGCGAGATCCGGCACCTGCCGGTGCGGATAGACGTGCACCTCGTACGGCCAGCGCGCCGCGGCGGGCACGAAGGCGGTCCACAGCTCGTTGGCCGCCACGACCCGCTCCCCGGCCCGTTCGGCGGCCAGCACGTCGGCGAACAGCCCCGGCCGCCGCTGCGCCGCCGTGAGCTGCAGCTTGGTCCGCGGCGTCACATAGGGGTAGGCGTAGATCTGCCCGTGCGGGTGGGGCAGCGTGATCCCGATCTCCTCGCCCCGGTTCTCGAAGATGAAGACCTGCTCCACGCCGTCGATCGCGGACAGCTCGGCGGTGCGGTCCGCCCACGCCTCCATGACCAGCTCGACCTGCGCGTCGCTCAGCCGCGAGAACGACGAGGAGTGCTCGGAGGTGAAGCACACCACTTCACATCTCCCCGCACCCGGCCGAACCTCACTCAAGCCGCCCACGTCGTGATAAGTCCCAAAATTTCCGCTGAAAGAGGGGAAGCGGTTCTCGAACACCACCACGTCATAGTCGTGCGCCGGGATCTCCGAGGCCCGCGTGTCGGACGACGGGCACAGCGGGCACTCGTCGGCCGGCGGCAGGAACGTCCGCGTCTGCCGGTGCCCCGCGATCGCGATCCACTCCTCGGTCAGCGGGTCGTAGCGCAGCTCGGAGGCGAGCGGCCGGGGGTCGAGCGGCCGCTGGTCCACCGCGCCGCGGTCGGCGTCGTCGCGCCGGTCGAAGTAGATCAGCTCTCGCCCGTCGGCCAGGTGTGTGATGGTGCGCTTCACTGCGTGCCCTCCGCGATGATCAGTTCCCCGACGCGCTCGGTCAGCTCGGCGCGCGCCTCGGCGGGCAGGCCCTGGTCGCTGATGACGACGTCGGCCTCCGCCAGGTCGGCGATCGTGCTGATGCCGACGATGTTCCACTTGGTGTGGTCGACCGGCACGACCAGGCGGTGGGCGGCGGCCACCAGCTCCCGGTCGGTCTCCGACTCCAGCAGGTTCGGCGTGGTGAACCCGGCGCGCACGCTCATCCCGTGCACGCCCAGGAACAGCGTGTCCACGTGCAGCCTGCGGATCGCGGCGACGGCGACCGGACCGACCAGCGCGTCGGAGGGCGTGCGGACGCCGCCGGTGAGCACCACCGTGCGGTCGGTGCGCGGGGTGCGGTGGAAGACGTCGGCGACCGGGACCGAGTTGGTGATGACGGTGAGGTCGGGGACCGAGACCAGGTGGTGGGCCAGCGCCCACGTGGTGGTGCCCGCCGACAGGGCGACCGCGGTGCCGGGCCCGACCAGCTGGGCGGCGCGGCGCGCGATCGCCTCCTTCTCCTGCTGCTGGCGGGCGGACTTGGCGGTGAAGCCCGGCTCCTCCGTGGAGCCGGGGCCAAGCGTGGTCGCGCCGCCGTGCACCTTCTCCAGCAGGCCGCGTTCGGCCAGGGACTCCAGGTCGCGCCGGACGGTCATGTCGGAGACGCCGAGCTCGCGCACGAGGTCGGCCACGCGGACGCCGCCGCTGGCCCGGACCCGTTCGAGGATCGTCTGTTGCCGCTGCTGGGCGAGCACGCGCCCTCCTTCCAACAAGTTCAAACAGATTATGACATGAACATGTTGAAGAATGTGAGGTCGCTTGCCGGGGGCCCTGGTCTGGGATACGCATGCCGTACCCGGAAAACGGCCCGCTCAAAGGAGGACGACGGATGGCAAGGCGCGCCCGCAAGTCCCGAGCACGCAAGAAGAAGAAGGCCAACCACGGCAAGCGCCCCGCGTCGCGCTGACGGTCACCCGGCCGCGGTGAGCTCCTTCACGGCGGCCGAAACCGCCCGGTGGAACGTCGGGTAGGCGTAGATCATCTCGTCGAGCCTGGTGAGCGGGACGCGCGCGTGCACCGCCAGCGTCAGCAGGCCCAGGACCTCGCCTCCCGGCGGCGCCGCGACGGTCGCGCCGACCAGGACGCCGTCGGCGGCCACCAGCTTGACCAGCCCCTCGGCCTGGGCGATGTAACCGCGCGTGCCCAGGTCGCCCACGGCGATCCGCACGTCCAGGCCCCGCTCGCGGGCCTGCGCCTCGGTCGGGCCCACCGCGCCCACCTCGGGATCGGTGAAGGTCACCCGGGGCACGGCGTGGTACTCGGCCTCGTGCACCGGCTCGCCGAGGATCTCCTTGACCACGATGTTCGCCTGGTACATCGACATGTGCGTGAAAGCGCCCTTTCCCACCGCGTCGCCGATCGCCCAGACGCCCTCGGCCGCGCGCATCCGCGCGTCCACGGGGATCGCCCGCGCGCTCTCGTCGAGCCCGATCGCGCCGACGCCCAGCGCCTTCAGGTCCACCCGGCGGCCCGTCGCCACCAGCAGCCGCTCCGCCTCGGCGCCGGCGAGCGAGAAGCGGCCGTCCGCGTAGTCCACGCGCGCGACCTTGGCCGAGGTACGCACGTCGATGCCACGTCCGGTGAAGACCTTCTCCAGCAGCGCGCCGGCCTCCGGCTCCTCCAGGGCGATCAGCCGGTCGGCCGCCTCGACCACCGTCACCGCCACGCCGAACGCCCGGAACATCTGCGCCAGCTCCACCCCGATCGCGCCGCCGCCCAGCACGATGATCGACTCGGGCAGCTCGGCGTTCTCGATCGCCTCATGGTTGGTCCAGTACGGCGTGCCCGCCAGCCCCTCGATCGGCGGCACGGCCGCCTGCGAACCGGTCGCGATCACGATGCCGCGCGCCGCGCGCAGCACCTGGTCGCCGACGGTCACCTCGCCCGGCCCGGTGACGCGCCCGTGGCCCCTGACCAGGTGGCCGCCCTTGCCGGTGAAGCGGTCGGCGGCCACCTTGTCGTCCCAGGAGTCGGTGGCCTCGCGCACCCGGCGTACCAGCGCCGGCCACTCGCGCGAGGTCTCCGCCTCGTGAATCATGATCTTCGAGGGGATGCAGCCCCAGTAGGGGCACTCGCCGCCCACCAGGTTCGACTCGACGGCGGCCACCCGCAGCCCCGCCTCGGCCAGCCGGCCGGCCACGTCCTCGCCGCCCGGACCCATCCCCAGCACGATCACATCGACATCCATCTCACGAACATAACCGCGCCGGCTCCCGGAAAACCGCAGGGATCACCCGGAATGTGGCAAATTCGCCAGTGCCTGGTCGACCCGCTCCTGCGGCAGCGCGTAGTCCTCCAGCTCGCCCGCCAGGTAGCGGTCGTAGGCGCCGAGGTCGAAGTGGCCGTGCCCGCACAGCGCGGTCAGCAGTACCTTCTCCTCGCCGCTCTCCTTGCACCGCAGCGCCTCGGCGATCGTCTCGGCCAGCGCGTGCGTCGGCTCCGGCGCCGGCACGATCCCCTCCGTACGCGCGAAGCGCACACCGGCCTCGAAACACTCGCTCTGCGACCTGGTGACCGCCTCGAACAGGCCCAGCTCGTACATGTGCGACAGCAGCGGCGACATGCCGTGGTAGCGCAGCCCGCCCGCGTGGATCGGGTCCGGCACGAAGTCGTGGCCGAGCGTGTGCATCTTCAGCAGCGGCGTGAACCCGGCCGTGTCGCCGAAGTCGTAGGCGTAGCGGCCGCGGGTGAACGACGGGCAGGCCTCCGGCTCCACCGCGCGGTAGGACGTCCGCGGGCTCTCGCGCATGAACGGGAAGGCCAGCCCGGCGAAGTTGGAGCCGCCGCCGGTGCAGCCGATGACCAGGTCCGGCATCTCCGGCATCTGCTTGAGCGCCTCCTCGCCGATGACCGTCTGGTGCAGCAGCACGTGGTTGAGCACCGAGCCCAGCGCGTACCTGGTGTCGGCCGCGGCTCCCGCCACCTCGACCGCCTCGCTGATCGCGATGCCCAGGCTGCCGGTGGAGTCGGGGTGCTCGGTCAGGATCTTGCTGCCCGCGCTGGTCAGCGGGGACGGGCTGGCGTGGACGGCGGCGCCGTACACGCGCATGAGAGAGCGGCGGTAGGGCTTCTGGTCGTAGGAGGCGCGCACCATCCAGATCTCGCACTCCAGCCCGAACTGCGCGCACGCGAACGCCAGCGCCGAACCCCACTGCCCGGCCCCGGTCTCGGTGGTGAGCCTGCGCACGCCCTCGCGCTTGTTGTAGTACGCCTGCGGGACGGCGGTGTTCGGCTTGTGCGAGCCGGCGGGGGAGACGCCCTCGTACTTGTAGTAGATGCGCGCGGGGGTGCCCAGCGCCTTCTCCAGCCGGTGCGCCCGGATCAGCGGCGTCGGCCGCCACAGCCGGTAGACGTCCAGCACGTCCTGCGGGATCTCGATGAACCGCTCCCCGCTCACCTCCTGGCCGATCAGCTCCATCGGGAACAGCGGCGCCAGATCGTCCGGGCCCACCGGCTGCCCTGTGGCGGGGTGCAGCGGTGGGGGAGGGGGCGTGGTGAGGTCGGGAACGATGTTGTACCAGTGGCCGGGAAGCATTGGTTCTTGTGCCATGTGGTCCATTGAACTGCGGCGCAGCCCGGTTGGTCAGACCCAGTCCTTCAGCTATTCAACGTTGCTATCTACCGGTAGTAAGTGCTACTTTATACCGGTAGATAGCAACGCTGAATAGCTGAAGGGAGTGTTCCGTGGGCAAGAACAGCGTTTCCCCCGCCCCTCCGAAGTGGACCGGCATGGTGCCGGTCGGCGATACGGCCCTGGCCGTGACCGACACCGGCGGTCCCGGCATCCCCGTGCTCTACCTCAACGGCCACGCCGGCGTTCAGCCCCAATGGCGGCGGGTCATCGCCGACCTGGGGACGGAGTGGCGGCACATCACCTACGACATGCGGGCGCGCGGCAGATCGAAGCGTTCGGCGGACTACTCGTTCGAGACGAACGTGCGGGACGTCGATGCCGTTCTGGCGGCCAGGGGTGTGGAACGGGCGCTGCTGGTGGGCTGGTCGTATGGGGCGTTCGTCGCGGCGCACTGGGTCAGCCGCCATCCCGGCCGTGCCGTGGGCGCGATCCTGGTCGAGGGCGCGCAGCCGTACGACTGGCTCGACGAGGCCCTGGAGAAGCGGATCCGTAAGTTGTGGCGGCGGCTGAGCTGGTTCCTGCTGTTGCTGCGCCCGTTCGGCGTGGCCCCGAGGATGACCGCCGAGCAGCTGGCGAACAGCAACATCGAGGCGGGTGAGATCGCCCGCGAGCGAAAACTCGGCCCCGTGCTGGACAACATCACCGTCCCGGCCCGCTACGTGCTCGCGTCGGGGGCGTCTCTCGGGAGCAAGGGGGACGAGCAGGAACGGATCCGCGCCAGCCTCCCCGCGGTGACCGCCCGCAACCCGAACATCAAGATCAGCGCGAAGGTTTCCAGCAACCACGGCAACATCCTGCGCAAGGACTTCCGCGCCGTCGCCGCCGCCATACGCGAGGTCGCCGCCCTCGACCGGCCCTGAAGCCCCCTTCCCCTGGAGTGATCCCCTGCGGGAAGCGTGCAGGCGCCGCCTTCGACAGGGGTCCGCGCGCTCGCCCCGACCTGGGACGCGCCCTCGCCCGCTTTCAGCTCTCCACGGGCTTCGGCCTGGCCGTCTCCCCGGCGGTCATCACCGCACTCGCCGCCCACGGCCCGGCCGCCCTCTGGGGCGGCCTCGCCGGTGCGACACTCCTGTCCGCCTCCGCCGTCACCACGGAGACGGATCAAGGACGGACCGCCCGCTCGGCTCCCTGAGCTACCCGCGGCCCCGGAAGGTCCTGGGTCACAGGGCCACCTGCTCGCGCACCGCCGGCACCACCTGCTCGGCGAAGCGCGTGAGCTGCTCCCGCTGATCGCCCTCCGGCCAGAAGACGAACGCGTCGATGCCGTAGCCGACGGCCAGATCCGTCAGCTCGTCCACCCACTGGTCGGCCGGACCCTTCAGGAACCCCTCCGTCGCGCCATCGGTGATCGTGCCGCCCGCGTTGTATACACGCCGGATGTCGGACGGCTCACGGCCCGCCGCCAGCGCCGCCTCGTCGACCCGGGCGCTCATCTCCGCCAGCCGCTCCGGCTTCGCCCACCCCGACGACGGCACCCAGCCGTCGGCCAGCCGCCCCGTCAGCGCGAGCGCCCTCGGCCCGCCTGTGCCCAACCAGATGCCGATGTCGTGCGCGGGCGCCGGTCCCGTCTGGGCGCCGCGCAGGTGGTAGTGCTCGCCCTCGAAGCGCTGGTTGCGCTCGCCGCTCCACACGGCCCTGATCACCGTGATCGCCTCCTCCAGCGCGCCGAGCGCCTCCTTGGGGCTACGGCGCGGCCCGCCGTACGCGTCGATCGCATCCCAGAACGAACCGGCCCCAAGACCGAGCTCCACCCGCCCGCCGCTCAGCAGGTCGAGGCTGGCCGCCGCCTTGGCCAGCACGGCGGGCTGGCGCAACGGCAGGTTCGCCACGTCGGGGAAGACCGTGATCCGCTCGGTCTTGGCCGCGATGACGCTGAGCAGGGTCCAGGTGTCCACGTACCGGCGCTGGTAGGGATGGTCCTGCACGCCGATCAGGTCAAGGCCGAGCCGGTCGGCGAGCTGCGCGTACTCGATGAGGGGATCGGCGCTGTTCGGCACCAGGAAGTACCCGAAGTCCGTCATGACTCTGAGTATGGGACTACTCATGCGCCCGGCCGGGAGCGGGCTCACCGTGGCCTCATGGACGCCATGTCACAGACCCGGGCAGCGGCGGCGCGATACGCGAGCAAGCGGGATGACCGCGCGCGCATCCAGCGCCGCCGGGAGCAGACCGGGCAACGCATCGTGGACGACGCCGACCAGGTGACCGCCAGGGCCGAGCGGCTCGTCCAGCGCGGTACCGTCTCCGTCGCCACCGTGGAACGCCTCTCCGAGCAGAGCCCCGACCGCCTGCTCGAACGCATCGTCGGCGTCTCGGCCGACTTCCAGCCCGCCAACTTCCTGGCCAGGGGAGCGCGGGCCATCACCTCCGTGGGCCGCATCACCCAGGGCTCCAACGGCCGCGCCATCCCCGTCGGGACCGGTTTCCTGGTCGCGCCCTCGCTGCTGCTCACCAACAACCACGTGCTGCCCGACCAGGACAGCGCGGGCGAGGCCGAGGTCGAGTTCGGCGCCGAGATGAGCATCGACAACGACCCGCCCGCCTGGACCCGCTTCCGCCTCGACCCGTCGGCGGCGTTCGCCACCGACGAGGACCTCGACTTCACGCTCGTCCGCGTCGTCCCCGCCGCCGACGGCAGGACCGCCGGCGACCTGTACGGCTGGAACCGCCTGATGGCCCGCCAGGGCAAGATCGTCACCGGCGAGCCGGTCAACCTCGTCGGCCACCCCAACGGCCGCCTCAAGGAGATCACGATCCGCCGCAACGAGCTGACCATGCAGCTCGACCACTTCCTCCACTACAGCGCCGACACCGAACCTGGCAGCTCCGGCTCCCCCGTCTTCAACGACCAGTGGGAGGTCGTCGCGCTCCACCACTCCGGCGTCCCCGGCGAGGACGGCGCCTGGGTCGCCAACGAGGGTGTCCGCGTCAGCTCCATCCTGTCCGGCCTGCCCGTCGGCCTGCTGTCCGAGCTGGGCGCCGCCCCGCTCGCCACGGAATCGATCGCCCCGGTACGGCAGGCCGGCGCACCCGCCCGCCCCTCCGCCTTCGGCGGCACCCGCCACCTCGTCTTCCTCCACGGCCGGGGCCAGACGGGCCGCGACCCCCAGACCATGCGCCGCGAATGGATAGCCGGCCTCAACAAGGGCCTCACCCTGGCCGGCCTGCCAACGGTGGAACCCGCCGACGCGTGGTTCCCCTTCTACGGCGACACCCTCACCGAGCCCCTGGAATCCTTGGCCCCCGCCTCCCCGACCACCCGCGTCGTCTACGAGCAGCTCGTCGGCGAGGCCGCCGCGCTCGCCGGCCGCCCGGCCGACGGCCGCCGCGAAGGGCTGCTGACCGGCGTGCAGGGCGCCCTGTCCTGGCTGGCCTCCGCCACGAACCTCGACCACCTCCTGATCGCCGCCGTCTTCCGCGACGTGGCCGCCTATCTCGACGACTCCTCGGTACGGCAGGCCGTACTGGCCGCGGTCGAACGCACCCTCCCGGCCTCCGGCCAGGTGGTCCTGGTGTCCCACAGCCTGGGCACCGTCGTCGCCATGGACCTGCTCACCCGCCTGCCGGACGCCCTGGAGGTCCCCCTCCTGGTCACGTTGGGCAGCCCGCTGGGCTTGGACGCCGTCCAGGGCCGCCTGCTGTCGGGCGGCCCGCACCGCCCCGACCGGGTCGGCCAGTGGCTCAACGTCTGGTCACAGTCGGACCCGGTGAGCATCGGCTGCCCGCTGGAGGACGACTGGAAGGGCCAGGTGGACGAACGCGCCGCCGACAACCCGCTGCAACGCTCACACGACGTCGCCGAGTACCTGTCCCACCCGCACGTGGCCAGAGCCCTGCTACGCCACCTCACGTAGGTCGGCTACTCAAGCAAAGCAGGATGCCGAAGGTCGTCCACCTTCACCGCGACGTCCGCCGCCCGCACCGGACCGACCTCCCGCTCGTACCGCTCATAAGCGGGCAGCCGCCACCGCTCCTCCCCGGCGGTGTGCCGCTCCAGCGCCGCCGAGGACATCCACAGATGCACGCTCAGCTCGGCCGCCAGCCCCCGGCCGAGCAGCAGCGTCCCGTCCAGCACCACCACCCCGCCAGGCCGCACCTCCTGGTACGGCACGCGAAACGCCCGATCGGCCACACTGTCCCAGAGCCGGGGAAGCACCTGGCCGGAGCCGTTGAAGACCTCCCTGGAGATGGCCTTCACATCCAGCCAGTCGTCGTAGAAGGCGTCCGGGTCCGTCCTGCCGTACTCGAGCCGGAGCGAGGCGGGCCGCAGAAAGTCCCAGGCCGACACCCTGATCACCGGCCGCCCCAGCACCCTGAGCGGCTCGGCCAGCGCGTCCGCGTAGACCTCCGGCCGGGCGGCGGGCGCCCCGTCCACGATCACCCGCGCGGGAACGTCCCGAGGCAACTCCACGATGCGCTGAACCAGCTCATCAACCAGCGATTCCGGCGAAATCGGCCGCACCCCCATGCCACGACCCTATTGCCCCCTCGACCTCACCAGAGGTCCGGTGTGCCCGGGCGTGACCCTGGATCGGATCACACGTGGAGAGATCGATGCCGCATGTGGCGTGCTCCTGCGAGCCGCGGTGGCCGCAACTCATGGTCACGTTGGACGGACAGTGGTACCTCGGCCACCCAGGCTCGCGCGGCACGCACACTCCCCTCCTGCCTGATCATCCCGTCTGCTCGGCATGTCCCCTGGACGCGCGGACGGTCCGCGTGACTGGCACGCTGGCCGAACTCAACGGCGGGCTTCCGTCGCATCTGGGACAAGGTACGAGCCGGCGTGGGGGAGCGGGCACGAGGAGAGGCCATCGGGCACGCAAGATCGAAAAGACGTCTTGACGAACCCGAAAGGCCAGGTCACCCATTGCGGTTGACCTGGCCTTTCGGCTGGTGGAGCGGACGACGGGAATCGAACCCGCGTAGCTAGTTTGGAAGACTAGGGCTCTACCATTGAGCTACGTCCGCGCGAGCCGGTCCAAGTCTGGTCTAGACTTCATCCGGTCGTCAGGGCGTAAGCGTACCGGAGTCTCGGGCAGCTTGCGCACCGGGCGCAGCGGGGCGTGGCGCAGCTTGGTAGCGCGCTTGCTTTGGGAGCAAGAAGTCGCAGGTTCAAATCCTGTCGCCCCGACTTGCGGAAACGCCCCGTTCCTTGATCAAGGAACGGGGCGTGCTCGTCTAACTGCGCGGCTGAGGATCAGCGTTCGGTGCGAAACAGGGCCCAGACGGCCTTGCCGCCCCGGTCCAGGGGGTCCCAGCCCCAGCACTGGCTGTAGGTCTCGACGATGTAGAGGCCGCGGCCGTTCTCCGAGATGAAGTCGGGCTCCTTGCGGGTGGGCACCTCGTCGCTCGGGTCGGCCACCGCCAGCAGTACGTGGGGGGCGACGCGCATCAGCAGCAGGGTGAGACCGTGGTGGCCGCGGGTGTAGCGGACGGCGTTGGTGACGAGTTCGGAGACCACCAGCGCGGCGTCGTCGCTCAGTTCGGGAAGACCCCAGTTGTGCAAGGTATCGCGGGTGACGTCACGCGCGGTCTTGACCGAATCGGCCTGAAAGGGAAGCGGGCACGAGGTGGTGTACGGATGGGCCCGGCTGAGCAGGCTGTCGAAGCCGACCTCGCGGGTGATCTGCAGGCAGTCGGCAGTGGCCAGGGGGTCCTCCACCATCCCGCCGCTACCTCCCGCTTGCCCATCGGTTAGTGCATGTTTGGCCCAATATGCACTAGGCCATCATGGGTCACGACGCGCGTAGCTGCAAGACCCAAATGCACGTGCATGTGCAATGTGCAACCGCATGGGCGCTTCGGCCGGATATGCCGAACCGGACACGAGGTTGAGACCTTGTCATACCCGGCGGAGGGATGTCACTGTGTGTCCGGACGTATTGGAGGCAGTGTGACGCAGAACCAGCCGGGTTCCGGACCTACGGCGCTGCGCATCCTCCTCGGCTCCCAGCTCCGCAGGCTGAGGGAGGCCAAGGGCGTCACGCGTGAGGAGGCCGGCCACCTGATCAGGGGCTCGGAATCCAAGATCAGCCGGATGGAGCTGGGCCGCGTCGGCTTCAAGGAGCGCGACGTAGCCGACCTGCTGACCCTTTACGGCGTCAGCGACAACCAGGCCCGTTCCGCCGTCCTCGACCTCGTGGGCACGGCCAACGAACCGGGCTGGTGGCACCGCTTCAACGACATCCTGCCCTCTTGGTTCCAGGCGTACGTCGGGCTGGAAGAGGCCGCCGAGCGCATCAGGACGTACGAGGTGCAGTTCGTCCCCGGACTGCTGCAGACGAAGGAATACGCCAAGGCGGTGGTCACCGCCGGTTCGGCCGGCATCAGCGCCGAGGAGATCTCCCGCCGTGTCGACGTGCGCCTCGAACGGCAGCGCGTGCTCGACCGCCCCGACGGCCCGGTCTTCTGGGCGGTGATCGACGAGGCGGCGCTGCGCCGTCCCATCGGCGGCGCGGAGGTCATGCGGGCCCAGCTGGAGCACCTCATCGAGCAGATGCGCCAGCCCAACATCACCGTCCAGGTGATGCCCTTCGACTTCGGCGGGCACAGCGCCGAGGGCGGCGCGTTCAGCATCCTGCGCTTCCCCGACCGCGAGCTGCCCGACGTGGTCTACGTGGAACAACTCGCCAGCGCTCTCTACCTCGACAAGCGAGAGGACGTCGACCGCTACACCGAGGTCATGGAGCGCCTGTGCGCCGTCAGCACCACCCCGGACGAGACGGTGGAGCTGCTGCGCACGATCGCCGACGAGTTCTGAGCGCCGTCACGTCGTTGTTGGGTACGCATCTGCCCTAGACTGGCCAACGGCGTTGGATCCCGCCGTAGCGGAGCATGCCCGGCGCCGCTCATGTGGGCGCGGCGCGTGAGCCGTACCGAATGGACGCGCCCGCGCATCACTCGAAGCTTGATCAAGGAGACCACCCCGTGAAGACCGCTGTCGAGGAGCTCAGCCCGACCAGGGTGAAGCTCACTGTCGAGGTGCCGTTCGAAGAGCTGCGCCCGAGCCTGGATGCGGCATACAAGAAGGTCGCGCAGCAGGTCCGCGTGCCCGGCTTCCGTCCTGGCAAGGTGCCGGCCCGCATCATCGAGCAGCGCTTCGGCCGCGCGGTGGTGCTGGAGGAGACCCTCAACGACGCGGTGCCCAAGCTCTACGGCCAGGCTGTCGACGAGGTCGACGTCTTCCCGGTCAGCCAGCCCGACATCGAGGTCACGAAGATCGAGGACGGTGAGCAGATCGAGTTCACCGCCGAGGTCGACATCCGCCCCAACTTCGACGTCCCCGACTACGCGGGCGCCGAGGTCACCGTCGACGCGGCCACGGTCTCCGACGAGGACATCGACGGGCAGCTCGACGGCCTGCGCCAGCGCTTCGCGACGCTGACCGGCGTCGAGCGCGCGGCCGCCGACGGCGACTTCGTCGTCATGGACCTGCGCGCCGAGATCGACGGCAACAACATCGAGGAGCAGCAGGCCAACGAGGTCTCCTACGAGGTCGGCGCAGGCTCCGTGCTCCAGGGCCTCGACGAGGCGCTCGTGGGCATGTCCGCGGGCGAGGAGAAGACCTTCGGCACCGAGCTGGTCGGCGGCGACAACGCCGGCGAGCAGGCTGACGTGATCATCACCGTCAAGTCGGTCAAGGAGAAGGTGCTTCCCGAGCTCGACGACGACTTCGCGCAGCTGGCCAGCGAGTTCGACACGCTGGAGGAGCTCAAGGACAGCATCCGCGAGACCGCCCGCCGCAACAAGCTGGTCGACCAGGTCGTCCAGGCGCGCGAGAACGCCCTCGACGCCCTGCTGGAGAAGATCGACATCCCGATCCCCGACAGCGCGCTCAAGGCCGAGGTCGACGCCCGCAAGCACAACCTCGACCACCAGATCGCCGAGTCCGGCCTCAGCCGCGACGCCTTCTTCCGTCTTTACCAGACGACGGAGGAGGAGCGCTTCGCCGAGTTCGACACCAACTCCGCGAAGGCCATCAAGACCGGCTTCGTCCTCGACAAGATCGTCAAGGCCGAGGAACTGGGCGTCTCCGAGCAGGAGCTGACCAACTTCGTCGTCCGCCGCGCCATGCAGATGGGCGTCCAGCCCAACCAGCTGGCCCAGCACCTCGCCGACAACGACCAGCTCACGCTGGCCATGGTCGAGATCGTCCGCGACAAGGCCAAGGCCGTCGTGGGTGACGCCGCCAAGATCGTCGACTCCGAGGGCGCCGAGATCGACCTCAAGGCCATCTACACCGAGATCAACGGTGAAGAGGTCGTCGAGGAGCCGGCCGACACGCCGGCCGAGGAGAAGGCCGACGCCTGATCCCAAGGCTCACGAAAGCCCCCGGTCGTCATGGCCGGGGGCTTTCGCCGTTCCCGGTCCTCGCGGCGCCCCGGAGGGGCGCAGGAGGGCGCCGGGCGGCGGGAGGGTGGACGGCGGGCTCGGCGCCCTTCCGGCGGGCTCAGGGTGGGGCACGGAGACCGGTCAAGAGTGCGTCGTAACGGCGGGAACCATGTCCGACGTGAGAAGCGCCCGCAGATCGGGAGCAACTTAGCTGAAGTGGGAGGCGCTCAGCTGGCTGCGCCGTAAAGTATGGGCATCCAACCACCTGCGCCGACAGCGAACAGGTGGGGAGACGGGGCATGACCGCTAGCCGAGGCGCGTTAAGGTCACAAGCAAAGCCAATCGTTACGACGCATCGGAAGGTGAAGCTGTGACCAGCCCGCCGACCTTCAATCAGCCCGAGTCGCGAGGCCGTGAGAACGGCTCGTCCTTCCGGCTTGAGGACCAGCTTTACCAGCGCCTGCTGCGTGAGCGCATCATTGTGCTCGGGCAGGAGGTCAACGACGAGATCGCCAACCGCATTTGTGCGGAGCTCCTGTTGCTCGCGGCCGACGACCCGGACCGCGACATCTGGCTCTACATCAACTCGCCTGGCGGCTCGGTGACCGCCGGCATGGCGATATACGACATGATGGAGTATGTGCCGAACGACGTCGCGACGGTGGCGATGGGCCTGGCCGCTTCCATGGGCCAGTTCCTGCTGTCGGCCGGCGCCAGGGGCAAGCGCTACGCGCTGCCGCACGCGCGCATCATGATGCACCAGCCTTCCGGCGGCATCGGCGGCACCGCCGCCGACATCGCCATCCAGGCTGAGCAGATGCTCTACGTGAAGAAGACGCTGGCCGAGCGGATCGCCGCGCACACCGGCCAGACGCTGGAGCAGATCGAGTCCGACTCCGACCGAGACCGGTGGTTCACGGCCGAGGAGGCCAAGGACTACGGCTTCATCGACCAGGTCGTGCGCAACGCACGGCAGGTGCCCTCCGCGGGCGCCGTCTCCTAGGGGGAGCTGAAGTGAACATCCAGAGCCGCTACGTTCTCCCCTCCTTCGTCGAGCGCACGTCTTACGGCGTGAAGGAGATGAACCCGTACAACAAGCTCTTCGAGGACAGGATCATCTTCCTCGGCGTGCAGATCGACGACGCGTCGGCCAATGACGTCATGGCCCAGTTGCTGACGCTGGAGTCGCTTGACCCCGACCGGGACATCAGCATCTACATCAACTCGCCCGGTGGCTCCTTCACCGCGATGACGGCGATTTACGACACGATGCAATATGTCCGGCCGGAGATCTCGACCATCTGCCTCGGACAGGCGGCCTCGGCCGCCGCGGTGTTGCTCGCCGGCGGCACGCCGGGCAAGCGCCTGGCGCTGCCCAACGCGCGCATCCTGATCCACCAGCCCTCCACCGAGGGCGGCGGCCAGGCCAGCGACATCGAGGTCCAGGCCCGCGAGATCCTTCGCATGCGCACGCTCCTCGAGGAGATGGTGGCGAAGCACTCCGGCAAGGAACCCGCCGAAGTCCGCCGCGACATTGAACGCGACAAAATTCTCAACGCGGAAGAGGCAAAGGCGTATGGTCTGATCGATGACATCATCCCGACCAGGAAGAAGCGGGCACAGGCCGTAGCTTCCTGATGTGATGTGAGGCACCGGAGCGCTGCCCAATAGGGCACGTTCCGGTGCGACTCGCCGCTAGGGGGCTCACTGAGGGCCCAGAAGACGGTAACGTCGAAACCTGAGCGGTTCGGCCAAGTCCGGAGGAAGTCCGGAAACACTGCTCTTGGGAGCAGGGCGGTCCCACGCAAAGGAGTATCTGGGGTGGCACGCATCGGCGACGGGGGAGACCTGCTGAAGTGCTCTTTCTGCGGGAAGAGCCAGAAGCAAGTCAAGAAGCTCATCGCCGGTCCCGGCGTATACATCTGCGATGAGTGCATCGATCTCTGCAACGAGATCATCGAGGAGGAGCTTTCCGAGTCCTCCGAACTCAAGTGGGACAATCTGCCGAAGCCGAGGGAGATCTACGAGTTCCTCGACGCCTACGTCATCGGTCAGGACCAGGCGAAGAAGGCGCTCTCGGTGGCGGTCTACAACCACTACAAGCGGGTGCAGTCCGGCGACCGCGGCAGAGACGAGGGCATAGAGCTCTCGAAGTCCAACATCCTGCTGCTCGGGCCCACGGGCTCCGGCAAGACCCTGCTGGCGCAGACGCTGGCCAAGATGCTCAACGTGCCGTTCGCCATCGCCGACGCCACCGCGCTGACCGAGGCGGGCTATGTGGGCGAGGACGTCGAGAACATCCTGCTCAAGCTGATCCAGGCCGCTGACTACGACGTCAAGAAGGCCGAGACCGGCATCATCTACATCGACGAGGTCGACAAGATCGCCCGCAAGAGCGAAAACCCGTCGATCACCCGCGACGTCTCCGGTGAGGGCGTGCAGCAGGCGCTGCTGAAGATACTGGAGGGGACCACAGCCTCGGTTCCTCCGCAGGGCGGCCGCAAGCACCCGCACCAGGAGTTCATCCAGATCGACACCACCAACGTGCTGTTCATCTGCGGTGGCGCCTTCGCCGGCCTCGAGAAGATCATCGAGTCGCGCATCGGCAAGAAGGGCATCGGCTTCAACGCCATCATCCGCTCGAAGGAAGAGGTCGACACCGTCGACATCTTCGGCGACGTGATGCCCGAGGACCTGCTGAAGTTCGGCATGATCCCCGAGTTCGTGGGCCGCCTGCCGGTCATCACCAGCGTGCACAACCTCGACCGCGAGGCGCTCATCCAGATCCTCACCGAGCCGCGCAACGCCCTGGTGAAGCAGTACCGCAAGCTGTTCGAGATCGACGGCGTCGAGCTGGAGTTCACCGACGACGCGCTGGAGGCCATCGCCGACCAGGCGATCCTGCGCGGCACCGGTGCCCGAGGTCTTCGCGCGATCCTCGAAGAGGTCCTGCTGTCGGTCATGTACGAAGTGCCCTCCCGCCAGGACGTCGCCCGGGTGGTCATCACCCGCGAGTCCGTGCTGGAGCACGCGATCCCGACGCTGGTCCCGCGTGACCAGTTGGCCAAGCAGCAGCGTCCGCCGCGCGAGAAGTCGGCCTAGCTCGTCCCGGCACGACGAAGCGCCCCGCCTGTTGGTGGGGCGCTTCTCCATGTGGAGACGATCCCGTCAACGGCGGCACTAAACTTGGCCGGGTGACAACGCCAGAGCTGCCTACCCAGTACACCCCGGCCGACGTCGAGACCCGGAGCTACTCACGCTGGGAATCCGAAGGCTACTTCCGCGCCGATCCGGGCAGCTCCCGCGAGCCGTACTCCATCGTCCTGCCCCCGCCGAACGTGACGGGCGTGCTGCACATCGGCCACGCGCTCGACCACTCCATCCAGGACGCGCTGACGCGCCGCGCGCGGATGCGCGGCAAGGAAGCGCTGTGGGTGCCCGGCATGGACCACGCGGGCATCGCCACCCAGAACGTCGTCGAGCGCAAGCTCGGCGCGGAGGGCCTGTCGCGGCACGACCTCGGCCGCCAGGCCTTCGTGGAGAAGGTCTGGCAGTGGAAGGAGGAGTCCGGCGGCGCCATCCTCGGCCAGATGCGGCGGCTCGGTGACAGCGTCGACTGGTCCCGCGAGCGGTTCACGATGGACGAGGGCCTGTCGCGCGCCGTCCAGACGATCTTCAAGCGGCTCTTCGACGACGGGCTCATCTATCGCGCCGAGCGCATCATCAACTGGTGCGTGCGCTGTCACACCGCACTTTCCGACATCGAGGTCGAGCACAGCGAGGACGACGGCGAGCTCGTCTCCATCCGCTATTCCGACGAGGTCGTCGTCGCCACCACGCGGGCCGAGACGATGCTCGGCGACACCGCCGTCGCGGTCAATCCCGCCGACGAGCGCTACACCCACCTGGTCGGCACGTACGTGGAGCTGCCGCTCACCGGCCGGCGCATCCCGATCGTCGCCGACGAGCACGTCGATCCGGCCTTCGGCACCGGCGCGGTCAAGGTCACCCCGGCCCACGACCCCAACGACTTCGAGATCGGCCGCCGCCACTCGCTGCCGTCGCTGACCGTCATGGACGAGCACGGCGTCATCACCGCCCACGGCCCGTTCCAGGGGCTCGACCGCTTCGAGGCGCGGCCCGCCGTGGTGGCCGCCCTGCGCGCGGAAGGCCGCATCGTCGCCGAGAAGCGGCCTTACGTGCACTCGGTCGGACACTGCTCGCGGTGCAAGACCGTGGTCGAGCCGCGCCTGTCGCTGCAGTGGTTCGTCAACGTCGGGCCGCTGGCCAAGGAGGCCGGTGACGCGGTGCGCGACGGGCGTACCCGCATCCACCCGCCGGAGCTGGCCAAGCGCTACTTCGACTGGGTCGACGACATGCACGACTGGTGCATCTCCCGGCAGCTGTGGTGGGGTCACCGCATTCCGGTCTGGTACGGCCCGGCCGGCGAAGTCGTCTGCGTGGGTCCGGACGAGCAGCCTCCGGCGGGGTATACCCAGGATCCTGACGTGCTGGACACCTGGTTCTCCTCGGCGCTCTGGCCGTTCTCGACACTGGGCTGGCCGGAGAAGACCGCGGACCTGTCCCGCTTCTACCCGACCTCGGTGCTGGTGACCGGCTACGACATCCTGTTCTTCTGGGTCGCGAGGATGATGATGTTCGGCCTCTACGCGATGGAGGGGCAGCCGCCGTTCCAGGTGGTGGCCCTGCACGGCATGGTGCGCGACCAATACGGCAAGAAGATGTCCAAGTCCTTCGGGAACGTGGTGGATCCGCTCGACTGGATCGACCGCTTCGGCGCCGACGCGACCCGCTTCACGCTGTTGCGCGGCGCCAACCCCGGCGCCGACGTGGCGGTCAGCGAGGAGTGGGCGGCCGGCTCGCGCAACTTCTGCAACAAGATCTGGAACGCCACGCGGTTCGCGCTGATGAACGGCGCCGCGGTCGGGGAGCTCCCTTCCGACCTCACCGCGGCCGACCGGTGGATCCTGTCCCGGCTCCAGCACACGATCGAGGCGGCCGACGCCGCCTTCGAGGAATTCGAGTTCGCCAAGGTCTCCGACCTGCTCTACCACTTCGCGTGGGACGAGGTCTGCGACTGGTATCTGGAGCTGGCGAAGATCCAGATCGCCGAGGGCCGCACGGGCACCCGCCTGGTCCTGGGCCACGTGTTCGACGCGCTGCTGCGGCTGTTGCACCCGCTGGTCCCGTTCGTCACCGAGGAACTGTGGCAGGCGGTCACCGGCGGCACGTCCGTGATGGTGGCGCAGTGGCCGGTCGCCGACCCGCGCTATCGCGATCCGGCGGCCGAATCCGAGATCACCGCGCTCCAGGAGCTGGTGACCGAGGTCCGCCGCTTCCGCTCCGACCAGGGACTCAAGCCGGGCCAGCGGGTCGCCGCACGTCTCGGTCTCTCCGGTACGGCTCTCGCCGCGCAAGAGGCCGCGATCCGGTCGCTGCTGCGGCTGGAGGAGCCGGGTGACGGGTTCTCCGCCACCGCGCGGTTCGCGGTGGCCGGGGTGAGCGTCGAGATCGACACCGCCGGGGCCATCGACGTGGTGGCCGAGCGCAAGCGCCTGGAGAAGGATCTCGCCGTGGCACGCAAGGAGGCCGCCCAGGTGTCGGCCAAGCTGGGCAACGAGCAGTTCATGGCCAAGGCTCCCGAAGACGTGGTGGCCAAGGTCAGGGCACGTGCGACGCAGTCCGGCGAGGACATCGCGCGCCTGGAGGCGCAGCTCGCGGCCCTGCCGGCTGGATGATGTTTGGCGGTAACGCATGGAGGGAAGACTCATTCGTTACCGGGAAGTTGGACGTTGTACCTGTGTTGGGCTGCTACAGTTTTCAACGCAGGGTGAGCACGCCCCGATGAGCCTCCGGGTTCGGAGCTCATCGGAACGCTGCTAGGCTCTGGACCATCCCAACGACTGATCCGGATCTTCCGGCTGCGTCCGCTTGATTGGACAAGGGCCCGATGTTGGAGTAAGTTAGCGGGGTTGCCTCAAATCCACCCAGATGGCCGATTTGACAGGGTCATCTGGATCTGGTAAGATAGAGGCAGACGAAATGTGCGCCTCTCGCAGTACTGGAGAGTACGCGTCCGTTTCTTGAGAACTCAACAGTGTGTTAAAAGCCAGTGCATGAAGTATTTCATGCAACACCTCGTCTGGAATATGATGAGTTTTTGCT
>NZ_JACHIN010000030.1 GCF_014203235.1 Nonomuraea endophytica
GGGAAGATCACCCGTTCTACCGGATCTCCGTTCTCATGTCCTGATCTTCTGACGGTCTTGAAATACCAGCCCCAACCCTAACTAACCGGCATTGCGGCTAACCGGGCCTGCAGATCGGTGGTCCAGCCGAGGTAGTGGCGGGCGTGCCGGTACGGCTGGGCGAAGTGCAGCAGGTAGACGGTGCCCGTCATGGCGTGCCCATCGTGGTGGTCGTGGGGAATTCCACCCATGTGCGGCCGTCGAGCTGCCGGCCAGCACGCTTCTTTCCGACGCGGATGGCGATCGTGTCGGGATCGAGCAGGACACCGCCGCGGGTCGCTTCGCCTGGCAACATGAGCCTGGTTACGCCAGCGCGGAAAGTCCCTGAACGGCCGCGCTCACGAAGGACCGGAGCCGACCGTCCCCCGCGAGGGTGATCGAACGCACGTCCGCCGAAGAAGGCGGGATCATCTTCGACTGGAACGGACAGATACTCCCCCCACTGCTTGAACAGGAACGGCACGCCTGCTGCTTGGCATTGGTCTCGGAGAGTGCGCGCCCAGTCGGGGTGCATGGGTCGGGCGCCTGGGCCTGATTCGCCGCCGGCGATGATCCAGTGCAGGCCGCCGGCGATTCCTACTCGGCCGGACAGTGAGGCGAACATTTCCTGCCCCCAGCCCTCGAACGATTCCATCCATTCGAGGCCGAGCCACGGCGAAAGATCTACGGGCCCGAATAGCGGTTCACAGGACAGAAATCGCCTGGTGGCGGGCGTCTGGAGAAGGGCGGGGATTCTCAAGTTGGCGCGTCTTTGATCCTCTACCGAGACACCCAGCAGCACATTGGGCAGCGGCCATGCCAGCGGTGTCGGGCAGTCCGTCAGAGCGAGGTCGGTCTCCATCTGCCGGAGTGGCGCCTCGATGCGCGGCAGAAGGGACCGGAGGCGGCTGTGGCGCTTGGTGAGCACTTGGAAGGTGTGCTGAGGCGACCACCACATGCGCGCGAACACCTCGACGATGAACTCGTCTGGTACCTGCTCGTGGAAGAGGTCGCCCATGGAGGTGACGAAGATCTTGCGTGGTTTGCGCCACCTAAGCGGCAGGTCGAGGCGTTCGGGCCACAGGCGGATGTTGAAGCCTTGCTCGAAGGGGTGGCCGGGGGTGCCCCGCCAGCGGCCTGCGAATGTCTCGGCGTAGCAGTGATCGCAGCCGGGGCTGACCTTGGTGCAGCCGGTAACGGGGTTCCAGGTGGCGTCGGTCCACTCGATCGCGCTGCGGTCGCTCATGGCAGGCGCACCTCCAGGTAGAGGCGGACCTGGCGGGAGTTGCCGCGGCTCGGATAGGGGGTGGAGGTTTCGACCACGGTCAGCACGCGGGCGATCTCGGCGGCGGCGCGGTCGACTTCGTCGGGCAGGCCGACAATGCGGATCTTCACGATCATCTCCAGAAGCCTGTTGGGGACACGGGGAGGGCTGGCCGGGTTATGGGTGCTTGGCGAACAGGCGTAGTTCGCGGCCGGTGCCGTCGCAGCGGTCGCAGGCGCGAAACGAGCGGGTGAAAATGGCGCCGCGGTGTTTGCGGGAGCCCTGGCAGCGTCGACAGTTGCGGTAGGGGTGCAGCCGGATGGAGATCGTGTAACCGACGCTGTAGAGGGCGGCGAGCCCGGCCAGGAACAGCCAGCCAAAGGTGGGGTCGCCCGCCTCAGCAGCAGGCGCGGACAGGACGACAGCAAGAAGTGGGTGCACGACGAAGCTCCTAACGGCGGGGGTGCGCCCGTGACGGTGTGTAGTGGCCCGGTGGAGGCCGGGATTTCGCTCTTTCCGCTCACGCGGCCTCACATAGGGGTCCGATGAGCGGAATGAGTGAGCGGAATCAGTGAGCGGAAACGCCCCGACGTTGGCTACTCTTCGTGATCATCTGGGGCGTGCTCGGGCAGGTAGTAGCGGGCGGCGCGGGTGCTGCCGCGGCTGACGGTCAGCCCTTGGTCGCGCATGATCGCCAGCCACCGCCGGACCGTGGATTCCGGTTTGCCGGTGGCCTTGACGAGATCGGCCGGGCTGGCCCCCTCCGGGCCGCGCTCGTCCAGCAGCGTCAGGACGGGCTGGGCGATGTGGGCCGGGATGGTGATGCCGCGGTTGAGGCCCGGGTCGTTGCTTTCGGCGTTGTCGAACAGCTGCTTGGCCGCGACCAGGTCGTCGAGACTGGTGGCGCGCTCGGGCGGGTCGGGCATGCCGGCGAGCCGGGATTCGACGTCGGCGACCAGGTCGTGGGCCAGCCGTTCGACGGCGCCCGGGTCGGCG
This sequence comes from Nonomuraea endophytica, assembly GCF_014203235.1. GTDB lineage: Bacteria > Actinomycetota > Actinomycetes > Streptosporangiales > Streptosporangiaceae > Nonomuraea > Nonomuraea endophytica. Next base: position 2,279 of record NZ_JACHIN010000030.1, read on the forward strand.
GGGTCGATCCCCCAGCCAGAGCTGGGAGACGGGCTGGGGGCGCGACCGGTGCCGCTTCCTGCGGTGGCGTGGACGCGGCGGCGGTCGGCGTAGCCGTCGAGTGCGGCGGCCAGGTCCGGCTCCAGCGTCGCGGCCGGGGTACCTCGGGTGTGGGCGAGAGCTTCGACGGCGTCCAAATCGGACATGTTGCGGACACGGCCGGCCGACCACACGTTTTCACCGTCGACCACCAGCGCCACGCCTTTGACTCCGCGGGCGTAGCTGACCATGTTGGGCATGCCGTCGATCTGCCAGTCGGGGATGACGTTGCCCATCTCGCTGGCCCGATTCAGCCGCAGCACAATCTTGTTGTCAGCGTTGGCGTGCGGGTCCTTGGTGCCGGTGTACTGCACCACGCCACGCTGGGAGGCGGTGGCCACCCCGACGCCGGCCGAGCGGCCACGCCGGTAAATCGTCTCGAACAGCGGCTTCGCCTTGTGCCCGATGGGCGAGTTGTAGCCGGCCAGCTCATCAAGCTCGTCAATCGGGATCAGGATGAACGGCTCGCTCGGGGACGGTACGTGGTTGCGTCCGCCTGACTTCAGCGACCGGTACTTGATGACCTGGTCGGCCCAGGTGAGGATCTGCAACGCCCGGTCGTATTCGTCGATACCGGCGTAGGCGTCCAGGGCGTCGCCCCAGATGGCGCCCAGGGTGCCCTTGCCCAGGTCGATCCCCCATACCAGGACGTCGCGGCAGGCGGTCGCCTGTTCGATGATGTTGTAATACAAGACGGTCTTGCCGCTGCCGGTCGGGGCGACGATGAACGTGTGGTGGCCGCCGGCGCGATCGAACACCACCAGGGTCATGTCGCGGCCGGAGTCGGGGTCGAAGCCGATCACGAGCGGACCGTCCATGATGGAACGCCGGGTTGTCGGCGCGGTCTGGCTGGTCAGGGCGGGGCTTTCGACCTTGCCCTGCCAGGGGTCGACCGTGTGCACGTCCACGATGATGATTCCGGCGTGCTTGTGGTAGTCGGTGACCTTGACGCGTTCGCGCGGCAGGGCGAGCGCGCCGGCGATGTCTTCGGCCATGGCACTGTTGCTGCCGGCCAGCTGGCTGGCGCGCTTGCCGGTCTTACGGACGTCGACGCGGTAGCGCTTGCCCAGCCGGACGTCTTTGACCGAGATCAGCCGCGAATCGGTCAGGCTTGCTGCTTGGGCGAGGTGCTCCCAGCCTGCGCATTCGGCCTGCCAGTTGCGACGCTCGCGCAGCACGTCCGACCAGGTGTAGGCCGACCAGGCAAGGGCGGCGGCGCCGCTGTAGACGGCCAGAGTGGGGAGGCTGAAAGCCCCCGCGTGAGCAGCGAAGGCCAGCCAGCCCGGGGCGGCCGCGACGGTGGCGGCCACGGTGGCGGAGTAGCTCTTGGAGCGGTGCTTTCGGTAGGTGGCGGTCCAGGCGGCCAGGGCCAGCGGGGCGGACGGGGCGGCCACCCACAAGGGGTCAGGCAGCTGCATCAGGTGGGCGAGCTGGCCTGCTGGATACAGAGCGGTCAGGCCGGTGGCCAGGCCGCGGGTGTCCGGGGAGCGGGCAACCCACCGGGCGTACCCGCGAACGACCGCACTGAGCACGCGGCCGAAGGTGATCCGGTCGCGGTAGTAGCCGGACGATCGATAGGGCGTCTCATCGCCCCATCGCCCGTCGTGACGGGGGCGGTATGAGCGGTCGCGCCGGGGGTTGCGCCGCGCCATTGAGCAGTCCTCCTCACGAGATCCTTCGGGCGAAGCAGGGGCAGGTGTTCATGCGCGGCCAAGCAGCCTTAGGTAGGCGCGCAGCCAGAGCACAGCAAGGGCGGTCTGTACCGGGTCGCCGCCGGGGTCGTAGGGGCAGGTTGTCGCGGGCAGGCCGCGGGTCGCGGCGAGCATGGCGGAGGTGATGGCCGCTCGGCGGTCCCGTTCGGGGATGGTCATGTGCGGTCCTCTTGGTGGCGGCGGGCGGCTTTGACGTCGGCGTCGCGGTGCAGTAGCTGGGCGCGGAACTCGGTCAGGGTCAGGCGCGGGTGGGTGTGCCACCAGGCTTTGAGTTCCTCGCTGGCGTAGGCGGCGGCGCGGCGCGGGCTGCCGTGCAGCAGGCTGCGGCCGTCGACGCCGTGGGCTCGGCCGCGCTTGTTGACCAGCACGCCGCGGGTGGCGTGCTCGGCGGCCAGGAACTGCGCTTCGATCCATTCGCCGTACAGGCGTCGGGCCAGGGCATCGGCGCTTTCGCCTGGTAGGCGTTGCGTGTGCAGGTGCGCTCGGGCTTGCTGGCGGTGCAGGTCGTCGACGTCCAGCCGGTAGACCTGGGCGTAGGCGTCCAGCTGATCCATGCCGGAGGCGATCAGGGCGGTGATCTGCCGGTCCTGGTCGGTTTCGAGCTGTCGCCAGTCCCAGCCGGGGTTGAGGCGGCGTTCGCGCTCGTCCAGCTGGTTGAGAAGGTGCTCCAGGCCGGGGTGGTCACGAAACCGTGTGATGAGGTTGACCAGCCTTTCGCCGGTCACCGAAGCGAAGTCGGCAGGCAGCTCCGACAGGGCGGCGTCGGCTTCCTGCAAGGCCCAGCCTGGCGCCTGGTCATGCGCGGGCGGTTCTGCCTGCTTGGGGCGGGGTTCTGCGTGGGCTGGGCCGGTGGGCTCCGTCGTGGATGCCGGGGCGTTGCCCGCTCGTAGGGAGCGGGCAACAAGGGCAGGGTGGCGGTGCCGGGATGCTCTTCAAGCGGCGTCGCGGCCGGTGATCGTCATGCCGGCGGCGGCGACGTCGCGGGCTTCCTCGAACTCCTCCTCGAAGCGGGTGGCGGCGGTCATCGCGGAGTTGGCGGCTTCGGTCAGACCTTCGCCGATGCCGATCAACGGCTGGGTGATGTGCTTCGGCAGCTTTCTGCGGGCTACGACCTCAGCCCATTCCGATATCGCCAGAGCGCTGGACCTCATGAAGGAGGCGATGGCGTGGCAGTCGTCGAGGAACTCGGCGTCGGACTTCGGCTCGTCCAGATCAAGGACGACTCTGCGGGGATTGGACATGCTTCCTCCGGAGGAAGTAGGGCGTTCGGGCGAAGTGGCGGGGGGCGCGGGCGGCCGGGGGCTTGTCGCGGTGGGCTCGGGTTGGTGCTGAGGTTGGGCGGGAGCGGCCTGTCCAGATGTGGCCGCGGCCGGCGGCTCGGTCTTCGAGGCGAGAGCCGTACCCGGTGCGGGCTTGGGCTTGGCTTGCGGTGCGGCGGGGCCGAGCGGCGGAGGGTCTGGGTCGCGGGGGCGGCGACTGAACAAGGGGGTCGGCTCGGGGTTGGCCTGCTTGCGTCGCTCCCACCGCGCTTTGAGCCGGCGCAGGACCCCCACGTGGCCGGCGCGGGCGGTCTTGGCTGTGGCGCGGCCGGTCCAGGCTCCGGCGCGGCCGGAGTGGTGGATGAGCGCCTTGCCGGGGGTGCGCCAGCCGGTGGCCTTGTAGCCGGAGCGCACGGCGTTGCCGACCATGCCGCGGCCGGTCTTGGTGACGGTCATGACCGCGGCCAGCAGGATGAGCAGGGTGATGGGGTCACCCATGGCGCTCATCCCGCTCGGCGTTGCCGTGTCGGCCGGGGCCGTCGTAGTACTCGGCGGGCTTTTCGCCCTCCGCTGTTGCTGTTTGCGGGGTGGCCGATAGCGCGTTGACGGCAGTGGCGCCAGCCAGTACGGCGGCCAGAAGCAAGCCGAACCACCAGGAGATACCCAGCAGGTAGTGGGCGATGACGGTGAGCGAGGCGCAGAAGAGGTAGTCGCCCCAGCCGGGACGGTGCGTCCACATCGCCCGCCCGAAGGCGATCAGCCGGTGTCTGGCGTTCGGGCTGAGCCACAGCGCCAGGCCGGAAGTGGTGATCGAGTTCGCCACCTCCGGCAGGTTTGAGCCGAGATCGCCGACCCATTTGCTGATCTGGCCGTTGAACACCAGGCCATCCAGCAGCAGCACGAACAGGCCACAGACGATGAACTCATACGTCTTGAGCTGCCGAGACTTAAAGCCGACCAGCACGGCGCCGGCCAGCGCAGCGAAGATGATCCATTTGCCCGCTTCCATGAGCGGTTCTCCTCCGTGAGCAGGGACGAAACAGCCCACCGGGACAGGGTGATGTCCGGTGGGCTGCAAGGCGGGGCGCCTGGTTGGGGCGCGGGTCAGGCGGCGGGCCGTCCGGGAGACGTCGGTCCGGCGCTGCTGCGCTTGTAGCGCTTGAGCACGGTCTTGGCGTTGGAGGCGGTGACGGTGACGCCGTGCGCGGCCAGCCAGGCGACGATGTCGCCGGGGCTCGCGGCGGTGCCGAGAGCGTCAATCGCCACGCGGATGCGCTGGGAATCGTGCGCGGCCTGCGACAGATCAGCGATCACCGGGACCGAGCCAGCCTGCTCCGTGAGCGGGGTCACCCGATTGGGTCCGGGGTCAGGGTGGCTCGGATGCGGGGTCAAGGCGGGGTCAGGAGTGGGCAGGTGACCCCCAGCGCCGGGGGTCGGAGGGGCAGCGGGGTCAGCAGCCGGGGTCAGCGATGGGGGCGAAGGCGCCCGGTCGGTGAACAGGTGCCGCGGGTGGGAGTCGAGCATGTTCGGGCCATTCCACAGGTTGGCCCACGTGTCGAGTACGGCCTTGGCCTCCTCGACCTCCGGATTGGGCTGGTTCTGGTCGGCGGTCAGCGAGGCGAGTACGCGCGTCCATGGGGTGGGCATGCCAGCGCTGGTCAGGCTGGCCGCGTGGGTGAGCGCGCCGATCTGGGAGATCAGCGTGCGCTGCTGGCCGGGATCGGTGGCAAGGGCTGCGTGCTCGATCGCGGCGTTCATGCTCTTGCGCAGCCGCGCCAGAGCACGCGAGCGTCGCCAGCCTCCGGCGATCCGGGCGCCGGCGGTGAGCTGGACGCGATGAGCGGCACGCGCCACCGCGGTGACCCGCCGGTGGGCTGCCACCTCGGAGATGGCGCGGTCAGCGGGTTCGGCCAGCCCGAGCCGGACCAGAACGCGCTCGCGGGTCAACCGCCAATACACCCGCTCGCGCTGCTGAGCGCCGGCGCGCTTGCGCCGCTCCCCGGCCAGCCCGCGCTCCCACAACCACGCGGCCACGAACGGAGTTGCCAGCCGCAGCACGTCGACGGCGAAGGAGTCAGCCGCCAGCGCGGACAGTACCGCGGACAGGCCGGTCAGCACCCACACGGCCAGCCCGTCGACTCCAGCCGTGCCAGGCCCATCAGCGTCGCGGATGTTCTGACGGGCGCGCACGGCGGAGGTGAGTACGGCCAGCTCCAGGAAGCCGAAGAACACCACGCGCAGTGCGATCGGCAGGCGCGGGAGCTTCTCGTCGAAGAACTCCCACATGCCGCTGGCGGCCACCGCGCTGGCCACGAGTGCCGACAGCACGGTGAGCCGGTCGGCCGGGGTCGCGCCGGTCTTGCGCAGAGCGCGCCAGGCCAGCCAGCAGCCCCCGACACCGAGCCCGGCCAGCACGAGCCACGCGACAGCGGTGACCGGGTCGTCCTGCAGCAGGGATAGCAGATCGCTAAGGGTCGCCATTCGGGGTCACCTCCAGATAGACGCGGACCTGGCCCGCATCGCCGGGACTCGGGTAGGGGTGGGCGAACCGAGTGATGTCGTACGCCCCAGTCGGCGAGACGATGAACGGGCCGGCCAGAGCTGCTACCGCGGTGTCGACCTCATCGGGCGTGCAGACGAGGCGGAGGTTCACCGCCTGCTCCCGTCGCGGTCGGGTGCGTACCTGCTGGGCACGGCCAGGGCGCGGACGCGGGCCGCGGCCGGCGGAACCGTGGAGAAGATCCAGCCCAGACGCTGGTAGAAGGCCGATTCACGCTCGGACAGGTCGACCAGCATGGCGTGCATGCAGTCAAAACCGTTGAGCCCGGCCTGCTCCAGCAGGCGCACGGCGGCCCGGTCGATGCCGTACTCACCGCGCCGCTGCAGAGCGAGGTCGGCCAGCGCGCCGACGCTCCAGGCCAGGCTCCCCAGCAGCAGCGTCCGGACGCTGCCCGAGGTCAGCGCGATCAGCAGGCCGGCGATGGTGACCGTGAAGGCCACCATGGTCAGACGGCCGGTCCAGCGCTGCCAGGCGGTGGGCTGCCACTCGTGGCTGACGAGCGCGTAGGCCAGCGTGCCGGCCGCGATCCGCCCGACCGGGGTGTCGGCATCGCCGTGCAGCAGGTGCTCGCCGACAGTGAGGATCGGGATGGGGCTGTCTTCGTCGGTGCGCTCGACAGCTACCCCGGACGGCTGATCGGGGTCGGCGACCAGCATGACCGCCGGCAGGCCAGCCGCCTGTGCCAGGTGCTTGGTCAGCGCGGTCAGGGCGGTGTAGCTGGCGACCAGGTCGTGGTGCACGCCGGGCAGGGACGTGGGTGAGGTAGACACGGAAACGCTCCTTTCGCAGGAATGGCGATATGGCCGGGAGAGGCCCCTTGGTAGGCGGGCGGATCATGCGATAGCCCCTTCACGCCCGTGGGTGGCGTACGGCCGGAGGTGGTCGGGTAACAGGTCGGATATGGCGGCGGCTCCTTGGAGGGGGAGGACGCCGTTGCCGAGGGCTTTAAGGCGGGCGTTGCGAAGGCCGGCGGGCCGCATGCCGGTCGGGGCGGGGACATCGCAGACGTGGCCAGCGGGAAGGCCCATCATCCACTCGACGAAGGGAGCTGCAAGGCGTCCTCGATCGTCAACTGGAGAGGGCGCAGGGCGGCCAAGGATGCGCTCCCAGCGGTGGACGGCCGGACCGTACTGGCGCCAGAGCTCAGCTCGCTCATCTCCGCGGCCAGGCACAGGCCGTGCTTCCCTGCCTTCTGCGTCGGAGAGCGCTTCGTCTGCCGGTTCTCCCGAGCGGAGGCTCGCGGGGTCGGCAGCAGCCGGGCCGCATCGAGAAGCGTCATCCCGTAGCCGTCGCTGTACGGCGTGCCGTCGGCCCGGTAGTTCGCGGTCGTCGCCGGACGGGTCGCCGTGGGCGTCGGCAGCAGCGAGATCGTGTGGCGCAGATTCATCCCGCCCTGCGCCGCGTGCCCCGCACCGGTGCCCTCGCTGGTTGTCGGTGTCGGCAGCAGCTCCACCACGTTCGGCAGAGCGTCGTCGTAGCCGCGCCCCTTCGAGTCGCGTGCCCGCGGAGTCGGCAGGCCAGGCGAGGCAGAACCAGCGCCACCGCTCGTGCGGGGCGCCGACGTCGGCCGCGCGGACACACTCCCACTCCGCATCGAACCCGAGCTCGGCAAGCGAAGTGAGGACGACATCAAGTCCAGGTCGCCGAGCAACGATGGCCCGCACGTTTTCCAGGACAACGAGCTTGGGTCGTAGCGCACGGATGGCGTCGGCGACGGCGTACCAGAGGCCACTGCGGGTTCCTTCCTTGATTCCGGCGCCGCGGCCGGCGTAGCTGAGGTCTTGGCAGGGAAACCCGGCGGTGAGCACGTCGATCGGCTCGAGCTGCGTCCAGTCCACAGCGGTGATGTCGCCGTGGTTGGGGACGGCCGGCCAGTGGCGTTCGAGGATGGCGGCGGCGTACTGGTGGCGGTCGTCGGGGTCGTACTGGCAGTGCCACGCCATGCGGGCGTCGAGGACGTCCATGACGGCCATGTCGAGCCCGCCGTACCCAGAGCACAGCGACCCCGCCCTGAGCGGAGATAGGCCGGTGGCCGATACGTTGACAGCGGGACCGATCACGCCGCCGTCCGTTTGAGCGCTCTGCGGGACTTCTCCGCAGAGCTGCGGCAGATGGCGCTGCAGTACACGCGGCGGGGGTCCGGGTCGAGAACCGGACTCGAACAGTGCCCGCACCGGTGCGGGAGATACTTGATCTCGCGCCGCTTGCGCTCCGAGACTCCACCCCGGATCCCGTACCGCTCACGCTGGACGAGCGCATCGGTCAGGCACTCGAACCGGACCGGGCAGGCCGCGCACACCCCTTTGGCCGCGGCGGCGCTGGCGTGGTCGCCCTGGTCGGGGAAGAACAGTTCGGGGTCGACTTCCTGGCACAGCGCCAGGTCCTGCCACACCTGGTCGAGGTCGGTGTTCATGAGGTCTCCTGCAGGTGGTTCGGGTTGGCGTCATCGGCGGTGTCGCTGATGTTGTTGGGGGCGGGGAAGCGCACGTGGGTGTTCAGCACGCAGCGCGCGATGCGGGCGGCCAGGCTCGGCGGGCGGCCGGAAAGCGTGCCGTACCGGTCCTCGTGCCGGATGCCGATCGGGACGGCAACCATGACGACGGCCAGGGCGACGGCGGCAACGGCGCCGAGCACGATGACAACGCGCCAGCCCATGACCAGGTAGCCAGCGATGACGGGAGTGATACCGGGCATGGCCAGCCCGGCAAGGCGCAGGAATGTACGCATGACGAAGCTCCGATCAACACGGAAGAAGGCGCACGCCAGGCCGGGCGTGCATGCGGGAGTGCGGGAGATTGCCGAAGTGCCCCGGCAGGGAGTCGAACCCCGCCTTTGACCATCGGGGCGGTAGAAAGACGATCAGCGGAGCGGGACGCTCATCGGTCAGCGCTCGGCGCTTCGTGCCAGCGCATCGCGCGCCTCATCGGTCAGCAGCCACCGGCCCTCAATGGCCTCCTTGGCGTAGGCCATCAACACCATGGCGTCCCGTCTGCCCTGCGCCTGCTCAGATGTCGGACCCTGGCCATCAGGCCAGTCGGAGTTGAGCCAATCCCGTGCATCGGACAGGCAGGAACGAGCTTGCCGGGCGTACTCGCAGTACGGCTGAAGTTTCACCGGTCAGTCCTCCCGTTCGTCATGCCAGGCGGCCAGCTCGCGCCCGTGACGTTCGCAGGCGGTGGCGTGGCCGCGTTCGCAGTCGTCGGGGTGGCCGTTGTACGGGCCGTAGTCGAGGATCAGCTGCCCGCATGCCAGGTCGGGGCAGCGCCAGGTGAAACTTGGATCGCCGTAACCGGCCTCGGTCAAGTACTCGAACGCGGCCTCGCTGAGCGCGCGATGGTCGTCATCGGGCAGTTCCAGGGCTTGGCCGATCTCGTGCCAGGTGTGGCCGGCCTCACGAGCGTGCCGCGCCTGGCGGCCGATCTCAGCCCTGGCCAGCGCTGCCAGCAGCTTGGCAGCCCACAATCCGGGCAGCGGATCGGCGACCCGGTCGTGAGACAAGGCGCCCGGGAAGATCGGCCGCGTAGCGATGGCCTGCTGGCCATAGGTCTCGGCCATCAGGTCGACAACTGCGGCTTCTATCCGGTGGCGCGCCTTGCTACGGGCTTCGGCCGGGTCGTGCGGGGTCATGTGCCCACCTCCATGCGGACGAGCCGGACTCCGGTCTGGCTGCTGTCGGCGGGGTGGGCGCAGCGCGGGCACAGCCGGGACTCCGGCGGCTGCACGTCGATACCTGCGGTGAGCATCGCGTGGCCGCAGCCCCGGCAGCTCCAGCCGACACCCGGCGGGCACACGACGTCGGGGAGGGAACCGTCAAGCAGGGCTCGGGTGGCCGCGGCGTCGGCCAGCACGCGCGCCGCGGTGACACCGTCGGCCGGCAGCTGACCGTGGCGTTCCAACTCCCACCGCACGAACGTCAGCGGAGCGGCCTCCCCGCAACCATCAGCGGCGATGGTGGCGCGAGCGGCAGCCAGCAGGGCAATGTAGTCGGCGCGCGTCAGGCTCTCCCGCACGCGGCTACTGGCCACCTCGGCCAGCAGTTCGTCAACGATGCCGGCCAGTTCGGCGGCCTCGTGGACCAGAAGCGCGGCCTGGGCGTGCTCGCGCAGACCGTCGAAGCGGGCGCGGCTCATCATGACGGACTGCCCGCGCGCCGCTGGCTGCGCAGCTCGTTCAGGACCTGGTCGAGCGTGCCGGCGATGCGCTCCAGCGCGTCGACCTGGGCCAGCCGCGCGGCCAGCTCGGCAACGCGCATCCGGGTGTCGAACTGCGCCTGGTCGACGGCTGTAGCGAGGTCCGGGTCGTAGCCGAGTGCCTCGTTCAGCTCCCACTCGGCCCAGCCCCGATGCGTCTCGACGGTCGAGGAGTCCGTGTCATGGCTGTCGGTCATTGGTTGCCCCTCTCTGCTTGGGCATGAGTAGGCGCCCGGCCACATCCGCGTGGAGTCCGACCGGGCGCTCAGGGTGGGATTGGATTAGGCGGCGGCGCGCTGCCGCAGGCCAGCGAGGAGGTCGTGCAGGCTGGCGGGGTTCACCAGCACGTCGCGCGCTTTTGCGCCTGTGCTGGGGCCGACGACACCACGACGTTCTAACTCGTCCATGAACAACTCGGCCCCAGCGAGGGGGATGCGGAGCTTGCGGGCGAGCATCCGTGTGGAGCCGTACTGAGCGACGACCACCAGCTCAGCAGCGATCAGCAGCAGCTCATACTCCTGGCCCGAGCATCGGGCGCGAGCGTCATTGACTGGCACCGGGAGACTCCTCGGGTGTGAGGGCATAAGAAAGCGCCCGGCCGGACCTGGTAAAGGGTCCGATCGGGCGCCGGGACGGGGTGCCGACCTGTCAGGCGGCAGCAATGCGGTGGAGCGGCTCGGGCGTCGGCGGGGCAGGCTTGCGGTGCGTCCGGCTCCCGCGGCGGGTCGCGGCCTGCCGGACGGCTACGACCATGGCGCTCCGCCATTCCACGGACGTCAAATCGACCACCAGGCGAGTACCACTGCCGGGACAGCGGGTCACGCCGTCATCAGCGCGATGCGGCCAGATCATGCCGCGACGGATCACGCGCCAGGTCCTGCAATCGGGGCAGACCATGGTCAGCCGTTCCCCGGGGTGCAGGTTGAGATCGTTCGGCGGCAGAGTGCTCGCCAGGATGGATCGACCGTTCGAGCGCACGGGGCGTCTCCTCATGAACACGGGCTGGGGGCTTGCGTTCTCCGCCCGCCACGAACCCGCCCTACCGAAGCTGCCGGGTTCGTGCCGGACAGGCAGCGCAAGCGCTGCACGTACTGCCAGCCGTACCGGCCTGCGACCGAGGGACCTCGTTGTTCGTCACCTTGATCGCCTGCCCAGCTAGCCACTCTGAAGTTCTCAAGATCTGTAGGCCTCAGGGAGTAGCAACCCACCGGGGTCTATGGCGTTCAGTGGCGTGCACTGACATGCGCTAGCGTATACGCAGCTGTGTATACACACAAGTCTTGCGTATACAGTGATGCGTATACACTGACTACGTCGCAGAAGACGTCCAGGAAGGAGTGATCGCCAGTGGCAGAGCCGGCCTACGTTCGCATCGCAGGGGAGTACGCCCGACGGATCCGAGCCGGAGAGCTTCCGTCAGGCATACAGCTGCCGAGCTACGCCGAGATCGCCCAGCAGAGCGGCGTCTCGGACATCGTGGTTCGGCAGGCCATCCAATTGCTTCAACGCCAAGGACTCGTCCGGTCCGTCCCGCGTCGTGGCATCTTCGTCGCCAGCAGGCCCAACCTCGTTCGAGTCTCGCCCGAGCGCCAGATGGAGACGGCCGAGCGCTCATTCGAGCACGAGTCCGACCGTGACGTCGCGGTGGAGCGCGACACAGCACAGATCGCCGCAACCGACGAACTTGCCGAAGCATTCGATCTATCGGCGGGCGAGGAGGTCATGCACGTCATTACTCGAGCCAGCGAAGACGGTCGGCCTATCTCGATCTCGGATACCTATCATCCGTTGGATATCGCAGACATATCAGAAGCCGTCTACCTGGAGGAGACGCTGTCTGATCAACTGCCGACGCAGGCGCACGCCAACTGGTTGGGCACAGCACCAGGCGATCTTGTCCAGACGGTCCACCAGCGGTTCCTTGCCGATGATGGACGACCCGTGATGATTTCGGATATTTCGTACCCGCGCGACCGGTACGACGCGTTCGTGTTCCGCATGCGCCTCAAGTAGCCCAAAGAAAGGGGGGTATCGATTTGATCGATACCCCCCTTTCTTTGTCATCTACCTTCTAACCCAGCACTGGGCACTGTCTTTTGCTGTCCACCATGAAACAAATTGTGGCTCGACGGAGTCGAGCCTCCATCGCTCCGAGAGTGTGTCAAAGAAGACATCGTCTCCAGTTGCGCCCCCCTTTGGCTCTCCAATATAGATGAGTCGCTCACCTCCCGATGCCTCGAACGACAGCAATGCTTCAGATGCCATCGTGTTGCCCCATCCAGGAGGCCAGCAGAGGAATAGTACGTAACTCTTAGATCGGGAACGTGTCGCGAGCTCTTCAAGGGGGCCCACTGGATGCCAAACATCAACCTGGCCGGCCGCTCCGAGGAATGAGACGTTCTTGACCTTGTCGGGCGGCTCCAGGTCGTATGCCTCGACGGCTATCCCAGCATGGGACAACTGTGCAGCCCAATATCCCCGACCAGCTCCCAATTCCACGATTGGGAGATCAGCGCTGAGGCTCGATATCCATTCGATGGTCGTTGGAGAAGGTATGGCATATGAGTAAGCCGCCTGCAGGATCGTCTGCGCAAATGCGAGTCGCGCGCTCCCACCCTCCCGGCCCCCATTTATGACCTGGCACCCCTTGTGCTCGAACACAAGAGGTTCGACGATGTCCCAGTACGGGTTCGGGCTAACCGTGCTTCCACCCGTCATATAGTGGACGAACCGTAGGCCAAAAGCCGCTTCTACCTGATCGTCGCCCGTTCCTGATAGCCCTTCTGCCATATCTAGATACTCAGCTACTCTGGGATACTCGGCCTGAAGACGTTGCTCATCCTTCAGCAGAACCGTGAGTTCATCCCATCTCTGCGCGGTCATGGTCATCTTGGCCATGCAACTAAGCATCTCGCGTCGAGTCTGCCTCTGCCACACTTTGCGCGGACCTTTGCCGTCAGGCCTGTGAGGTTGACCAGTGCATCCCCATCTGGAGGCCAGGTGGATGAGCTGGGTGTCACGCTCTTCAAGTAGCCCTCTGGGGCTAGTCCGACCGAACTCGCCGCCGCAATGAGGCCTCCATCCTGTAGCCCGAGGAGAGCTTTACGGGCGCGCGTCGGGACCATCCCGCCTGTGGAAGCACAGCATCTGCGGCACGTTTGTTGACGTGCTTGAGCCTGAGACCATCCCCGCGTGCGCGGGGAGCACAGACCTGCTGTCACGGTCTCCGGCCGGGTCGAGGGACCATCCCCGCGTGCGCGGGGAGCACGTGTGGGGGCGGCCCCGGGCCGCGGGGTAGCGGGGACCATCCCCGCTGCGCGGGGAGCACCTCCGCCAGCTCGGCGACGGCCACTGGTGGGCGGGACCATCCCTGCGTGCGCGGGGAGCACGCTGACCAGCGCTCCCCGGTCAGCGCGAAGTCGGGACCATCCCTGCGTGCGCGGGGAGCACGACATCGCACCGGGCCCAGTGCCCTTGATGAAGGGACCATCCCCGCGTGCGCGGGGAGCACGCGTAACGCAGCAGCCCGGCCGCGTTCGAGCCGGGACCATCCTCGCGTGCGCGGGGAGCACGCCACGGTTGCGTACGCGGTAGATCCGAAGACGGGACCATCCCCGCGTGCACGGGGAGCACCCGGAGTGTGGTGCCTGGGCGGGCTGCATCCAGGGACCATCCCCGCGTGCACGGGGAGCACGGATCGGAGGAGAACGTACACCCCCCGTACTTGGGACCATCCCCGCGTGCGCGGGGAGCACCGCAACAAGGTGCACCAAGTCGCCACAAGTATGGGACCATCCCCGCTGCGCGGGGAGCACGAGGTCTGTACGGACGCGATGGGCAGCGACACGGGACCATCCCCGCGTGCGCGGGGAGCACATCACCGCCCTGGCCGCCATCTCGGCTCTGATGGGACCATCCCCGCGTGCGAGGGGAGCACGGCGGGAGCGCCCGGTGGCGCCGCAGCAGGTCGGGACCATCCCCGCGTGCGCGGGGAGCACGTCTGCTTCCTGGCTATGTCGCTTTGGAGTCGGGGACCATCCCCGCGTGCGCGGGGAGCACACGAGCTGCTTGGCCCCAGCGATGCTAGGGCGGGGACCATCCCCGCGTGCGCGGGGAGCACACGAGCTGCTTGGCCCCAGCGATGCTAGGGCGGGGACCATCCCCGCGTGCGCGGGGAGCACTTCGCGTCGTGTAGCACATCGTGCTCTCGCGGGGGGCCATCCCCGCGAGCGCGGGGAGCACAACTCGGGCAGGTCGGATCGGCGGGGCGTGGTGGGACCATCCCCGCGTGCGCGGGGAGCACCTGCGCCGGGGTGAGACCAGCAAGGCGGAGGAGGGACCATCCCCGCGTGCGCGGGGAGCACAAGGTCGGGTGGGGCACGTTCCACCTTGCTGGGGGACCATCCCCGCGTGCGCGGGGAGCACGACGCGACAGATCGCCGCACGTCCAGATCAGCGGGACCATCCCCGCGTGCGCGGGGAGCACTTCGTCGTCCCGGATCCGAGCGGCGGCGTGAAGGGACCATCCCCGCGTGCGCGGGGAGCACGGACCCCACGGGCCGAACACCTGCGAAGTGGCGGGACCATCCCCGCGTGCGCGGGGAGCACTATTTGCCTGGGTACTTCATGCGGGAACGCCAAGGACCATCCCCGCGTGCGCGGGGAGCACACCGACCGGGTTCGCAGGTCACACGAGCAGTGGGGACCATCCCCGCGTGCGCGGGGAGCACTTACTCCACGCGAAACCGGTCTGGACGTCGCCGGGACCATCCCCGCGTGCGCGGGGAGCACAGCAGTTCTCGTCGTCGGCCGGCGCTGGCCAGGGGACCATCCCCGCGTGCGCGGGGAGCACCTAGAAACCCTTGTATTGCAACTGTGAGCATGGGACCATCCCCGCGTGCGCGGGGAGCACGAAGGTCCTGGCCGAAACCCGGCCGGGAGGCGGGACCATCCCCGCGTGCGCGGGGAGCACCGCTGGTTCTCGGCCGAGACGCCGATCCACACGGGACCATCCCCGCGTGCGCGGGGAGCACTCTGGCGGCAGCCCTTGGACGCAGCAGGCAGAGGGACCATCCCCGCGTGCGCGGGGAGCACGTAGCGCCGATCCTCGTCCTGGTTGCGCAGACGGGACCATCCCCGCGTGCGCGGGGAGCACTCTGGGTTGGCTTCCAGAGCGAGCACGGCCACGGGACCATCCCCGCGTGCGCGGGGAGCACGTCGGCACCAGCCAGATGCGCGGCGAGGGCGCGGGACCATCCCCGCGTGCGCGGGGAGCACATCATAGACGTCACGAAGACGGCCAGACCTTAGGGACCATCCCCGCGTGCGCGGGGAGCACGGCAACCCCACCGTCTCCGGCGGCGACACCGGGGGACCATCCCCGCGTGCGCGGGGAGCACCTGGTGCCGGTGTAGGTGAGGATCTTGATCTCGGGACCATCCCCGCGTGCGCGGGGAGCACCACGACCAGCCGCCCGTCACCCATGACACCCCGGGACCATCCCCGCGTGCGCGGGGAGCACCGGGTCGCCGTACCCTTTGACGACGAGCGGCAGGGACCATCCCCGCGTGCGCGGGGAGCACGGGGAGGTGCTGTCTGCGGCGCTCGCCGATGAGGGACCATCCCCGCGTGCGCGGGGAGCACGACCTGCTGATTCGGATGGTGGGCGGGTATCCGGGACCATCCCCGCGTGCGCGGGGAGCACTTCCCCGAGCCGGGTGTCCGGGCAGGGCTGGAGGGACCATCCCCGCGTGCGCGGGGAGCACATGAGATGCCGTCGCCGGAGGTCTGATTGAAGGGGACCATCCCCGCGTGCGCGGGGAGCACCACATCCTCGGACGGCCCGCGCCTCATCCAGTTGGACCATCCCCGCGTGCGCGGGGAGCACCTCTGGGCTACGAGCGCGATGGGGAGGACTGGGGGACCATCCCCGCGTGCGCGGGGAGCACTCCCGTTCCCACACGCCGCCGCCATCGTCGTAGGGACCATCCCCGCGTGCGCGGGGAGCACACTCGCCGAGCTGCAGGTTTAGGAGGGCGTAGCGGAGTTCTGGAGCACTTTCGATAATTCGGTCATAACGCCCTCCAAGGTCCTGAGCGTCGGGTTGAACCGCTTCTTGCCCTCCGAAAGGCTGGATCGTCGCAGCGATTGTCACCCGTCAGGAGTGCCCATATCTGCGGCGCTTGGCGGCCTTACTCCACCCGGATGGCGCAGCTTCTGCCTGTACTGCTGGTTTCGACTTGGGCCGGTGGATCAGGACGAGTCCTTCATGGTCGATCGGGTGCCAATGGTGATCATGAGTTTGGAAGGCGAAGCCTTGCTCGTTGTCGCTGGAGTGCGCGAGTAGGGCTCGTCCGGTGTCCGCGTACTGCTGCACTTCGGCCCACAGCGCCTCGCGGACTCGGGCGGACGGGCCTCCGATGAAGACACCTGGCGAGATCTCCATGAGCCAGCGGGTGAGAAAGCCCCGTAATCCTGCTGGGCAGCGCGTCAATACCAGGACCATCACCAGGGCACCTCATATTCGCCAGAATCGGATGAGGCATGATCGTCATCGTAGTTGCGGCCGGCTTCCAGCTGGGTTCCGCGGTCTCCTTGGAGCGTGACCCGATCGACATGGTCATCAATGTCGCCTCGCGGCTGATCAGGCAGCAGTAGGTGCTTGATGTCGTTGACGCAGCGCTTGAGGAGGCCAGTGCGGTTGATCTGGTCTCTGATCGCTCTGCGGGTTCGGGAGCCGACGTCGTCGGGTGATTCGGCGGCGACGTCGAAGGCTGTCGGGATGGCGATCTCGGTTTTGTAGAGGTCTGCGATGTCCAGGACGAAGGCCAGTTCGTGCCCCGAGTGGATGAAGCCCAGCCCGGGTGCGCAACCCAGGGCTGCGACGCTGGTCTGGGCGACGCCGTACATGCATTGGGCGGCTGCGGTGACGGCTTGGTTGGCAGGGTCTCCGCCGGTGAAGTCTCCGGGTATGTAGACGCGGCCGTTCCAGTTGATTCCGACTCTGGCGGCGTGGTGGCGGTAGCAGTCTTTGACCCGGCGTCCTTCGCGGCCCAGTAGCTCGTGCCGGGTGAGCGTGGATGGGTCTTCGCCGGGGAACCGCATGCGGTACATCTCGCGCGCCACCTGGAGCCTGCTGCGCTGGTTGGCCCACTGAGTGGCTTGGGCTTCGACCAGGGCGGAAGAGCGGTTCAGGGATCTGCCGCCGGAGTAGAAGCGGACGCCGCGTTCGCCGACCCACACCACGCCGGCGCCGCTGTCGCCGAGGACGCTCATGGCTTGGTGGGTGATGCGTGTGCCGGGGCCCAGCAGGAGCGTGCCGATGGTGGCTGAGGGTATGTGGGTGACGCCTTCGGCGTCTTCGGCGGTCAGGGCGTTGTCGTCGCGGTGGATGGTGCACCGTTCGAGGTAGACGAAGGAGATGCGGTCGCTCATGCGGGTGAGTTCGCGTGGCGAGGATGCTCCTCGTTTGCCGACCGTGGTCATGCGGGTGTTGAGGCCAGGGTCATCAGGCCGCAGCCGTAGGCTTTGGCCTTGCCCAGTCCGTGGGTGAGGGTGCGGCGGAGGGCGTCGGGGTCGGTCACTTCCAGGAGACCGTCGAAGGTGACCGTGACCAGCGTGACCCGGCCTCGCTGACCGGGTTTGCCGAAGGCGAGCTGGCGTTTGTCGTGGAGGGTGAGCTCGTATTCGTCGCCTTCGGGTAGGCGGCGTTGCTCGGCGGGCTTCTCGACGATTTTGAATCCTGCCTGTTCCTGCCGCTGCAGCAGCCAGCCGCGCTGGTGATGGACCCCGATGTGGGCGGTGGGTTTGGTGGGTTCGTCGGCGGTGCGGCGGATGGAGTGCACGGGGTTGGCCGTCAGCCGGAAGGCCCATCGGCCGCCGGCGTTCAGCCGCTGCAGCAGGGGCGTGTAGTCGCGGGTGTCCCACTTGCCGGTCTGGGGCCAGCCTGCTTGTTCGACCAGGTGGGTCAGGTCCGGGGCATCGGGGCTGACGATGTACAGGTAGGTTTCGGCGCGGCTGTTGGCGTCCAGGCGCCACAGTACGCGGGGGCCGTCGCCGGGGGTGGGCGGGATGTCGGCGAAGGACGACATGACGGCGGCGTGCAGGATCTGCGGGGAGGACAGCAGCCTTCGGGCGGTGACCCGGGCGGTGTTGAACCGGAAGCGGGTCAGGTGCATCACGTGCCTCCCAGGAGTGCCATGGGGTCGTGGTGGAGGGGTGGTGGCTTGGTGGCGTGGGGGTTGGGCACGCTGACCCAGATTCGAGTGATGCCGCGCAGCCCGTACTGCCGGTGCAATGGGTCGAAGCTGATGGGCTGGTCTCGCTGGATGTCGGCGCTCGCATCGTCGGCACTGGCTTCGAGGAGGACCTCCAGACGGATGTCGCGCTGGTGGCGGTTGCGGCGCTGGTGCCAGGGTGAAGCTTGCCACGCCTGCGTGGTCAGGGCGTCCTGCAGGCTGCGGTCGTGGAGGGTGGCGAGGTGGATGGGGCGGGCCGGTGGGCAGGAGCGGCGTCCGAGGTAGGGCAGGTACACCGGTGCACGTACGGCGGCGCTCAGGTCGGTGATGATCTCGGTTGGGCCTTCGACGGCGGCGACGAAGACGGCGTCGGCCAGGTAGAGGCGTTCGGAGACCGGCATCGACTCCCCGGTGAAGCGGTGCGCGGTGTGGAAGTCGCGCAGGAGGGTGCCGGGTTGGTCGATGCGCACGCCGAACCGCAGGTGAGCCAGGTCGGTGAGGTCGGCGGTGCGTTCGCGGCCTTGGGCTGCGGCCAGCAGTCCGATCACGCCGCTCTTGGTGGGGGCGGCTTCGGTGGTACGGCGGGCGAAACGCGAGCTGGCCCCCCATGCCTGCAGGGGGCCGGCCAGCTGGGTCAGCAGGACGCTCACGATGGTCCCTGGCGATGGGCGATCTCCTGCCCGGCGGCGTGGACGAGATCGTGCAGTGGGAGCTCTTCGCCCAGTCCGGTCAGCGAGGAGGTGTTCTTGCCGACGCGTAGCAGCCAGGAAGGGGTCGGCTGGTCGTCGCCGTAGGCTTCTTCGACCTGGGGGATGTAGTCGGCCAGGGCCTGGCAGGCTTGGCGCAGGTGGCCGCCGGTTTCCGGCTCGGCGTGGCAGGGCTCTTCGAATGCTGCGACGTAGCTGATGGGCCGGGTGGATCGGATCTTGACCAGCACGGCGTCCGGGAGGGTGTGATGGGCGAAGGTGTTGATCCTGCCGGTGGGCAGCGAGGTGATGAAGCACTGCAAAAAGGCTTCGACGGCCTGCCGTACGGGCTCATCGGTGGTGTCGCCTTCGTGCAGTCCGTTGCCGAGGTTGCGGCGTAGGAGGTCGACATCGACGCAGGCGTAGCGGTAGAGGGTGGCGGAGTTGAATTCGATTGTGCCGATCATGCCCGCGCCGGTCTCTTCGCTGTCGTCGCGCTGGTAGTCGTCGACCGCCGTGTAATAGTCGGATTCGTTGTCGACACGGTGCACGCTGATGGCGTGGGCGACTTGGGCGGCGCCGTCGACGTTGATGTCGGCGCTGTCGGCCACCATGCGTCCGAACAGGGCTATATCGACGGAGTGGCGGGTGTTGGCGATCTTCTTGGCTTCGTCCTTGATGCCTTTGTCCTTGAAGAACGCCTTCGGGTCGTCGCCTGCTTTGACGGCGAGTTCGGCCAGGCCGTCCAGTTGCAGGGCGCTGAGGAAGAGCAGGTACTTGGATTCGGGGGCGGGTTCTGGGCCGCCGTCGGTGGTCTTGTTCGCTGCCCGCTTGGGAATGTCGACCTTGGATCCGGTGGCGGTCTGGATGGTCTCGGCGGCCAGTGCCCAGGCGGCTTGTTCGGAGATCGTCGTGTTCAGGGTGCGGATGCGGCCGGCGAGGAGTTCGGCGACTCTGCGGGTGCGCACGCCGAGCTGGCTGGGGTCCAGGATCTGCTGGAAGTCGCGGCGGGTGACGCGCTTCCATGCCTGGCTGGACACGCGTGCTCGTGGGACGCCGCCGTAGACCGCTGTCTTCGGGGTTCCGGTGTCGTCTCGGTTGAGACAGCTTGGCGGGACCGTCTGCAGCACGTGGACCTCAAGGATCGTGCGCGTCATCAGTCGTCAGCCTCTCCGGGAGAGTGGGCGGGGGAAGGGGCGGTGTCTGCCGGTGTGGCGGCGGGGCGGTGGGCGTGGAAGCTGCGCCCCCAGCGTTGCCGTACCTGGCGCATGCCGTCGGGTAGTTGTGCCTGGTAGAGGCGCTGGGCCAGGAGGGCGTAGTCGATGGGGATGGACTCGCGGTGCAGCAGGGAGACGAGGTCGCGCAGTCGTTCGGCCAGGGCCTGCCGGGTGGTGGCGGTGCCGGCGCGGACGAAGCGGCGGCGGATGGGTTCGTCGATGGCGCCGCCGGGCATCAGGCGGCGGACCGCGGTGCCGAGTTCGGTGCCGGGGTGGTGCATGCGCGTGGTGCGGCGGGACTGCTGGTGGAGCGCGTAGAGGGTTACGGCGATGAACTGGGCGGCTTCGGCACGTTCCAGGGCGGTGTCACCGCTTCGGGGTGGCAGTTGGTGGTGGAGTTCTTCGAGGCCGGTGGCGCCCCAGAGGTCGGGTACGTCTTGGGGCAGTTTGCCGGCGCCGCGTCGCAGCCGGGCCAGCAGGCTTACTGCCCAGCTCTCGTCGTTGAGGTAGCCCCGTTGGAGGGGGGCGAGGTAGGCGCCGGTTGTGGTGCCGACCAGCTCGGCAGGCGACGTCGGCGTGGGTGTGGCGGTCATGCTGGTGCCCCTGTCGTCGGCGCCGAGGCCAGCGGCAGCGCTCTGTTCAGCCCCGTGCGGCAGGTCAGGTCTGCTCGGGAGGCGGTCAACCAGAGTTCGGTGCCTTGGCGGGTGGTGATGACGCGCCCTTGCCAGGCTGCGTCCGGCGCTGATCGGAGGAGGTCGTCACCGACGGCGCTGATGATTCGGTGTGCTTTGAGTTGCCACGTTGCTCTTTGCTCGTGGGGGTTGTCGTCCGGGCGCAGGGCGGCCAGCCAGTTCCGGAATGGGCCGTCGAGCGCGGCGTAGCCGGCCAGCCGGGCCTTGCCCTTCGGGCCGTCGGCTGCGGTGCCAGCCGCGCGGGCGAGGTCTGCGGCGAGATCGCCGATGAGCGCTACGGCGTGGTCGGCGTCGGCGGCCGCGTCGATCGCGGTCTGTCCCAGACCTTGGTCTTGCTCGTGGAGGAGGATCACCGGCATCGCGACGGCGTCGTTGACGATCTCGTCGACGACCGACTGCTGGGTGCCGTACACCTGGCCGAAGAGCCGGGCTCGGATCAGGAAGTCGGCGGGCAGGTCTCCTTCGACGGTCATGCGGGCCACCCAGTCGAGGATGCGCGGCCGTACGATGGCCGCGGCTTCGCGTCTCTGCTCGGCGCCGCCGACGCGGCCGGCGACCAGGGCGCCCAGGCCTCGCCAGGCGCTTCGGTCCGGGTCGTGTTCGCGGGGCAGGTATACCTGGGCCATCGCGAGCTTCTTCTCTTGCTCGGGGCTGCGGCGCCAGCTCGTCATCGGCTCGTGCAGGTGCATGTTGCGTGGTGAGAGCGGGTCGCCGTAGGCGAGGATGACGCTGGTGACGCCTTCGGTGTCGGCGTGCAGACGGATGCGGCGTGACTGCCAGGTGTACAGGTCTCGGGGTCCGGCGGGGCGGTCGGCCATATCGGCCTGGTCGATGGCTTGTGGGCCGGTCGGGGGTCTGCGCCAGGCCGGCAGGTCGTGCTGGGGTTCGGCGTGCAGGTTCGGGGTGTCGAAGGCGATCAGGTTGAGCAGCAGGGTTTCGTGCAGTGACTCGCCTTCGGCCATGACGCCGCCCAGGTTTCCCGTCCATGCGACGCCTTGGGGGTAGCCGCGACCGCCTTTGGCGCGTGGGTCGCCGACCGCGCCGGTCTTGATGCCGGAGGTGTCGAAGGCGTGCGCGTGCACGAGCCAGCGGGCCGCTTCGCCGTACGTGAGCCGGGTCGCTCCGCGGGCGCGCATGGTGAAGAAGCGTGCGCCGTTGGGTACGTCGGCGACGAGCCGGTCGAGTGAGCTGACCTCGCCGGAGGCGGCGCGTAGATCCGGCGTTTGGAAGAAGGGCCTCTGCGGATGCAGCAGGTCGAAGTGATCGCGGTGACATTGGAGGTAGTCCTCGATGCGATCACCGGGCAGGCCATGGTCCCAGAGCTCCTGCCATTCCTGCAGGTCAGCCGGGCCTTGCAGGGCGTCGTGCAGGATCGCCAGCAGGAGGCGGATCAGCGCGAACTCCTGAGTGGGCACATCTCCCATCAGGCAGCGCACCTCGCGCGCCTCGGCGAAGATCTGGCGCAGCGACAGGTCGGCTTTGCTGCCGTTGCGGTAGCGCACCGGCAGCCAGCGTTCGCTGGTCAGATCGAACGATGGACGTCCGTCATCCGGCATGAGACACCTCCAGGCCGTCAGCAGGGGTGTAACGCAGGTCGTAGCCTGCCAGGCGGGTCCGACAGTTCTCGTCCAGCTCCAAGATCAGCTGCCCGGCGAGCCATGAGCTGTCCTGCGTCTGCCAGGCAGGGATGTAGGTCTTTTCCAGTTCGCTGATGGCGCGGTCGATCACGTGCGGCATGGAGAAGTGGTAGGGCAGTCGAAGTGCGCATGAAGCCACGACGCGGGCCAGTTGCGGCTCCGGGAGGCTGTCGGTCGGGATTACGCGCCCGCCGTACCCTTGGCCGAGATGAGGCAGCGTCGCCAGCGTGCCGTCCCGGCGCTTCTGCACGACCAGCACCTCCAGTGCGTCTATGCCATCGCGAACTTGGGCACGGCCTCGTGGGGTGTCCTCGGCGTCGCCGACTCCGGCCTCCAGCCAGCCGAACAACGCCCGCCCCTCCTTACCGATGTCGCCCAGCTGGAAAGCAGACGCCTTACGACGTTGCTCCTGCTGGTGTGCTTCCTCCTGGAGCCGTGCCTCTTCGATCGCCTGCTGCCATGGCTGTGGCCCGATCGGCTCGCTGCCGTAGGCGCGCTGAACCAGAGGACTGATGTCGGCGGGTAGCTCCACCGGCTGCCGTGCACCGGATTCCGGGAAGAGATGAGGGTGCAGTGCCGCCGCGGACCGCAGCAACGCGTAGGAGCGGTAGACGCGGCGGGAACCGCGCACCGGGACAGGCACAGCCTGCCAATCCGCGCCCGTCACCAGGCATCGCGCCTCGTCCACACGAGGTGGGCGCTCGCCACGCTCGTGCCGGTGCAGCCGGCCGATGCGCTGCAGCAGCAGGTCGATCGGGCACAGATCGCTGACCAGCAGGTCGAAGTCGATGTCCAGCGACTGTTCGGCCACCTGGCTCGCGACCACGATATGCGCCTCGGTCGGGCGCCGGCTCGCCTCTTGCGGGGGGCCGAAACGTTCCAGCAGTTCGGCGTCCTTGCGCAAGCGATCCACGTCGACGAACCGGGCATGCGCCACGGTCACCGCGTCTGCGCCGAAGCGGCTCCGCAGGTGTGCGGCCGTCTCCAGCACGCGATCGACCGTGTTGCGGACCACCAGCGCGCAGCCGCCTTGAGCGAGATCGGCGGCGAGCCTGTCGCTCAACGCGTCGAGATCATCCTCCAGCGGCTCAAGCTGAACCGTCGTCGACCGGTTCGAAGGCTCCGCCCGGATGGTCACCGGCTGACCTGCTGGTTCAACGGCGGTAAGCAGTGGGTAGCCGTCCTCGGCGGCGTCCGCCGTTGGGGTGCCGGCATACGCCGTAGCCAGGTCACGGCGGCGTGTGGCGGGAAGGGTCGCCGACAGCACGACCACCGGCACGCCGTAAGCGCCGAGCCATGTGAGGACCCTGTCCAAGTAGGAGTTCATGTACTCGTCGTAGGCGTGGGCTTCGTCGATGATGACGACCTTGCCCGCCAGCGCGAGGTGCCGCAGGGCCAGGTGACGGCTCTTCAGGCCCATGAACAGCAGCTGGTCGACCGTTCCCACCACGAAAGAGGCCAGCATGCCCTTCTTCCGCCCGCGCAGCCACTGGTGCGCGATCAACTCGGCGGGTGCGGCCTTGCGCGGTAGGGCATCGTCGCCGTCGATGTCGACGCCGTGTACGGCACGCCGTCCTGCCCGGACGAGAGCGGCGTAGTGCTTGTTCAGCGCCGCCTTCGAATGTGCCAATTGGACGGAGTGCCGCTGGTCGACGCCCAGAGCCCGGTCCAGCCACTGCAGCACTCGCGTGAACATGGCGTTGCCCGTCGCCATCGTCGGCAGCGCGACGAAGCACCCGCCCGCGCCGGAGCGTGCGGCGAAGACTTCGGCCACCGCAAGGGCCGCCTCGGTCTTCCCTTCCCCCATCGGCGCCTCGATGATCATAAGTCCGGGCGAGGTCATCGATCGGGCCAGCTCAACCGCACGTCGCTGCACCGGCCGGATCTCGGCGCCCACGGGAAGCCGGAACCGTGTCGCGAACAGGGTGTCCACGTCGGTCTCCTTGGTGTCCACCGGCTTCCACGGCTGCGGCAGGTCCAGGCCTCGCCATGCTGCCTCCACCCGTTCGCTGCCAGTACGGCCGGCCGCCTCGGGGAAGTACGGGAACAGGTCTGGGTTGCTGGCGATCCAGTCGGCCACGATGACCAGGCCGGTCAGCAGTACCTGCGATGGTTGCGGCAGCTTCACCGCGCGCAAGGTACCAAGGAGTTGCAGGACGTCACACGCTTGGGCGCAGCGGTCCAGGAACTCCCATTGCACCTGCTTCCAGGAAGTGGCCGAGTCTGGGGTGCGCAGCAGAGCAGCATGGGTGGCCACTTCGTGGATGTCGGTGGCGGCCGGGGGCACGCCGTGGTGGCCGCCCACGACGATGGTGAGCTGATGCGCGGCTGAGCGTGTCCATCCGAACCGCTCCATGAGCCATTCCTGCAGCAGCACTTGGCCAGCGAGTCCATGGGGAGCCAGTTTGCGGTCGGGCATGAGCTTGAACTCGGGCATGGTGAGCCCTGCTTGCCGCATAACCTCTGCCAAAGGATCCACCTGGCATGCGAACGCGGGTGTGGCCTTGCCTATGTCGTGGATCGTCGCCAGCCAGATCGCCAGGCGCCGCGCTTCCTCGACCGACAGCGGACCGGCGATGATGCGCCTCACCTGTGGCGGAAGCCAGATATCCCACAGCCTTGTCGCCACCGAGCCACTGTCGGCCATGTGGCTCCACAGCGGCAGCCAACCATCCGTTGGCCTGTCATGCTTGGCCCACACCGCATGGGCAGCCGACGACCAGTCCAGGCTCAGCCGGTCCCATAGGCTCCCACCATCGCGCATGAAGGTCATTAAAGAGCAGGGCGGGCTTACGTGCTGGCTATGTGGCGACAAAGTCGAAAAGAGACGCACCAAGAGGACGGTGTCGGGGTGACGATATGAATTTATGGCCTCTCAATTCCCCGATGGCCCTTTACTTCAAATATGCAAGTGAAACGTGATCCATAACCTCTATGGTAGCTTTTGGGTCATATGTCGGATCTGACAAAAGTACTCGAAACACTGGCCAGCGCCTGACTCCACCGCAGGTCGGCGAGTGTGCTCCCGCGCACGCGGGGATGGTCCTCTGCAGCCATCTCAGGCTCCGCTATTCGTTGTGTGCTCCCCGCGCACGCGGGGATGGTCCCGACGCCCAGCCCGCCGACGACGTACGGACCCTGTGCTCCCCGCGCACGCGGGGATGGTCCCAACATCGAGGCCACAGCGGGGAGAAGTCGCGTGTGCTCCCCGCGCACGCGGGGATGGTCCCGCGCGGCCGATTTGCTCGCTTGGGCTTACGAGGTGCTCCCCGCGCACGCGGGGATGGTCCCAGCAGGTCGCTCGACATGGTGCAGATGTCGGAGTGCTCCCCGCGCACGCGGGGATGGTCCCGGTACGACCGGGCGGGGCTGGTGGTGCGGCTTGTGCTCCCCGCGCACGCGGGGATGGTCCCGTGCGCGCGTCCGGCCGGTGGACCCAGACGGTGTGCTCCCCGCGCACGCGGGAATGGTCCCACCCACCGGCCCAGCCTCATGCCTGCTCGGGCGTGCTCCCCGCGCACGCGGGGATGGTCCCGGCATGCAGAAGGTGTCCGGCACCGGCCTGGTGTGCTCCCCGCGCACGCGGGGATGGTCCAGACGGGAGCAGGAGTGAGTGTCGAGGCGATCAGTGCTCCCCGCGCACGCGGGGATGGTCCCATCGCCCCAATCGAAGACCTGCCCGACCTGTAGTGCTCCCCGCGCATGCGGGGATGGTCCCGAGCCCGGGTGCACGCGCGAGCGGATGGCCGGGTGCTCCCCGCGCACGCGGGGATGGTCCCGAGTCGTACGGGGATCGAGTGGTCGGGACTCGTGCTCCCCGCGCACGCAGGGATGGTCCTCGACGCCGTGCTTGTGGCCGAGGCTAGCGTTCCCAGAGTCACTCTTGAGAGTTCAGACGAAGTGGCCGCGGTTTCGCCGATACTCTCGTGCCCCCGTCAGAAGCGTCTTCGGGCGAGATATTCGGGCTACCTGCGGGCAGAGAGATGCAGAGTGGCCTGGAGGCTGCAGATGGAGGTCAACTTCTGGAGGGGCCTCCGGAGCCGGGTGCGTAGGTTCGAATCCTACAGGGGGCACCCATTACCAGCCAGGCCAGACACCGTCTGACCTGGCTTTTTGCTTGATCCGCCGGATGTCGGTCACGCCCGTACCGTTTCAAAACTCGCAAACATAGTCTGAGCTGGCATTTTCTTCGAATCAGCTATGCGGCTCGGTGGTACTCGTTGATGGCTCCGCCGAGCACCTTTCGACGCCGAATCCGGCCTTCCAGCGGCACCAGAACGTGCTCGTCTTGATCGGGTGGACGTTGTTGGCGTGACTGGTGCGGGCGATGGTTGTTGTGCAGACGAACCGACACAAGACCCGATCCTGCCCTACCGCCTTCGCTGATCGAACCCGCAGATCAAGCACCGC
The DNA here is from genome assembly GCF_014203235.1 of Nonomuraea endophytica. GTDB lineage: Bacteria > Actinomycetota > Actinomycetes > Streptosporangiales > Streptosporangiaceae > Nonomuraea > Nonomuraea endophytica. The sequence goes on from NZ_JACHIN010000030.1 coordinate 28,957, forward strand.
GCGATGGGTTATGAAACGGTACAGCCTGGCGAACTGATTAAGCAGGTTGCTCCTTCGATGACGGCGGCGATCGTTTCACCGCCCCCTGTGGGTTGCCGTGTGCTCACCGTGGAAGGCCATGCGCCTTACCGATTCACCCATTGGGGCGTTCCATTCCGTTCCGTCGCGGATCCGGTACCGCTCGGTGCTGTAGCCGGGATGCTTCTGCGGGGCGAGAGTGGCGCCGGGGGGCCTGTGACGCGCCGGAGCCGGCCGACGTGACCGCTCTGGCGACCCGAGGGTTAGGTGAGGAAGGCGGTGTATCGGCCGTTGTAGCCGAGGAGGCTGGCGTGCGTGCCGGTCTCCACGACGCGGCCGTGGTCCAGTACGACGATCTGGTCGGCGTTCCGGACCGTGGACAGCCGGTGTGCGATGGTGATCGTGGTCCGGCCTTGGGTGAGCAGGTCGAACGCCTGCTGTACCGCTCGCTCGGTCGCGGTGTCCAGCGCGCTGGTGGCCTCGTCCAGGACGAGCACGCGCGGGTCGCGCAGCAGCGTGCGGGCGATCGCGATCCGCTGCCGCTCGCCGCCGGAGAAGCGGTGTCCGCGGGACCCGACCACGGTGTCGTAGCCGTGCGGTAGGCCGGTGATCAGATCGTGGATCTGGGCGGCGGTGGCGGCCGCCTCGATCTCGGCGTCGGTCGCCGCCGGCCGTGCGGACCGGAGGTTGTCGCGTACGGTGCCGTGCAGCAGGTAGGTCTCCTGGCTGACCACGCCGACGGTCGCGGCGAGGTCGGCGAGCGTGAGGTCGCGCAGGTCGATGCCGTCGAGGGTGACCCGGCCGCCGGTGGGGTCGCGCAGCCGCGGTACGAGTGATGCCAGTGTGCTCTTGCCGGCACCGGTCTCGCCGACCACGGCCAGCGTCGTCCCAGCGGGTACGTCAATGGTGACGCCGGCGACCGCGGCCGGGCCGCCACCGGGGTAGGCGACGGTGACGTCCTCGAAGCGTAGCCGGCCGGTGACGGTGGCCGGGTCGATCCGTACGGGGTCGGCTGGGTCGTCGATCTCGACCGGTAGGTCCAAGTACTCGAAGACGCGTCCGAAAAGGGCCAGCGAGCTGCTCACCATGGCGCCGGTGTTCAGCAGGCCCATCATCGGCTGGAGCAGCGCCGACTGCAGGCCGGTGAACGCGACCACCGTGCCGATGGTGGTCGTTTCGGCGTAGCCGGCGCCGACGTAGATCATGGCCGGGATCGCGGAGAACAGGACGTTCAGCGCCACCATCCGCCACCGGCCGGTGAGCTGGGCGCGGAGCTCGAGGTCGACCAGGCGGGTGGAGATCTCGGTGAACCGGGCGACCTGGCCGGGCCCGGTGCCGAGCGTCTTGATCAGCTGGATGCCGTTGACCGAAAGGCTCTCCTCAACCGTGACGGTGAGGTCTTCGTACGCGAGCTGCCGCTGGCTGAGTATTCTCCGGCGCAGCGCGGCGACCTGGCGGGTGACCAGCACCGCCGGTGTCGTCATCACGAGGGAGATGAGCATGAGCCGCCAGGACAACGCGGCCATCGCCACGGCGACGGCGACGGCCGTCGTGAGCTGCAACGCGGCCGAGGAGGCGGCCGAGGTGATCACGTTCTGCAGGCCTCCGACATCGTTGGCGATCCGCGATTGCACCTCCCCGGCCCGGGTCCGGGTGAAGAACGCGAGCGACTGCCGCTGCAGGTGGGCGAACACCTCGGTCCGCAGCCGGTGCATGATCCGCAAGCCGACCCGGGAACTGATCCAGCCCTGCAACATGCTCAGCACGGCGACCAGCGCCGCCACCGCGACGAGACCGGCACCGAGCTGGTAGAGCAGAGCAAGGTCACGCCGTGGCAACGCGGTGTCGATGACCGCCCGCACCAGGAACGGTGACACCGTCCCCACCACGGACGTGGCAACGGTGACCGTCAGCATCAGGACCAGCGCCGGCCAGTGCGGCGCGAACAGCCCGCCCAGCCGGCGCAGCGGCACCCTGTGCGCGGGGTCGGCCGGCTCGGTCACCGACCCCACCGCACGGGCAGCAGCAGGGATGGGATCTGCGGCGCCGCCAGCCGGAGGTAGAAGTAGCCGATCCCGGCCAGGCCGAGCATCAGATTCGGGCTCTCCTCACTGTGGGTTCCGCACGGCCAGGTGCCGGTACTCGCGTTCCGCTCCAGCCCGTGGTCGGCGACGAGCGATGGGATATCGCGGCCGCCCGCGTCGGCGCCGAGGATCACGCCCGCCTGCTGGAAGGACTCCGCGTTGCCGGGGAGCCCGTGACAGAGCGAGTAGTCGGCGCCGCCACCTTCCAGCAGCTGGCGCGTCACCCGCTCGGTGGTGGCGAGCGCCGTGGTCGCGTCCTGCCGCCACTGCGACTCGCCGAGCTGCTCGTAGGCGTACAGGCGGGACAGCGCGATGCCCGGGGCTCCGGTGCACCACAGCGGGGTGTAGACGCGGGTCCGGCCGGCGTCGGTGTGGCGCCGGAAGTCCGGCCAGTCGCCTTCTTCGACGCTCAGCCAGCGGTTCTCATAGCGCATCGCGTTACGGGCGGCCGTCGCGAACAGTTCCTCACCGGTCAGCCGGTACGCCTCGATCAGCGCGATGGCCACTCCCGCCGCGCCGTGCGAGAGGCCAGTGAGATCACGCTGAGCGGGTATCCGGAATGAGTGCCAGGACCAGCCGGTGCGGGTCTTGCGGGCGGTTCGTAGCAGCCAGCCGGCGGCCGTTGCCGCCGCCTCGGCCAGCGCGTCCTCGCCGGTGTAACGATGTCCCAGGACAAGCGCCAAGACGGTGCCGGCCATGCCCGACATGAGATCGAACTCCGGCCGGCCCGGCGACTCGACGTCCTGCCCGTCGACCGCCTCGACGAGCCGGCAGACCTCACGCAGCAGGCCGGTCCCGACGTCGACGAACTCCGCGTCGTCCAGCAGCAGCCCGGTGCGGAGCGCGGCCACCCCCATTCCGGACCAGCCGGTGTAGAAAGCGACGCGCATGTGGGGATCGAGCTCCTCGCGCCGGGAGAACGCATGCCGCATCGCCGCCAGCGCCGTCGGCCGGAACTCATCCTGGCCAGTGGTTGTGCACAGCTGGGCGAGGAACAGTGCGACGCCGCTGCTGCCGGCGTACAGGTTCGGGCCGAGCGCTCGGTAGGTCAACGCGAGCCTCGCGCCGTTCCGGTTCCGCAGATCCAGCGGTTCGGCGCCGACCCAGTTGCAGCGGTCTCCCGACCAGATGGCTTCGGCCACCAGCCGGGCGCCGATTCCCACCGCGGCCGACAGCTGCCGGTCCGCGGTGTCGGCGGCGGGGCTGTAGCCGGGCGCGCTCATGAGACGCCAACCAGGTCGGGACTCAGGTGCGCGGCGTCCAGATCGATGCGGGCTTCGGCAAAGCGTTCTTCCACGGCGGCCAGTACGGTCGCGTCGTCGGCCCATCCCGATTCGTGCGACCGCACCAATGCCTCGGCGAGCAGCCGGCAGCGGTGCTCCCCGAAGCTTCTCCCTGTTCCCGGGTCTTCGGCGAAACCCAGACCAGGAGCCAGTTGGGCGGTGAACACCGGCGTACGCGGGGAGAGGAAGCCGGCGATCTCGGCGTGCAGGGCGAGCATCAGATCGGCCAGCGCGGGATAGTCGTCGCGGGGCAGATAGATGACTCCCGCGTCGCACCGGATGAAGGTGCTCGGGTCGTTCGGCACCTTGAGGTTGAACGCCGCCGCCGCGGAGTTGAGCAGCCGAGTCGCGGCCGCGACGAACGGGGCGGCCCCGTCCGGGCGCAGGTTCCAGTACAGGCGTACGGGCCGTCGGCTGTCCATCGGGCGGTCGCCGCAGGCCAGGTAGAAACCGGGGGAGACCCAGAAAAGCTCCTTGGGCAGCCGTAGTGCGGCCCACTCGCCGGCAGCCGGCACGTCGGACGGTGTCGCCCAGGTCAGCTCGTCCGCCATGACGGTCAGTTCCAGCCCGTTCTTGACGACCATTACCCCGTACTCGTCGGTTCCCCGCACCTGCCAGCCGCCGTCCAGATGTCCCTGCCCGCAGTTGGCCGCCGACAACGCGGCCTCGAAATCGTGCCGGCTCGCTGACAGCCGGTTGACATGCCATCGCGTCCGCTCGGCTCGACCGTTTCGGTAGAAGTCGGCGTACAACCGGCTGGACAACTGGTCCACGAGATAGTCCCGGGTCGCGCGCGAGCTGAGCGTACGGGCGGCGCGGGCCGCCGGCCGCGCAGACATCACGCCGAACCACGAGTAGCACGCCGGCGGGTAGATGCGGGTGGCGGCAATGGCCTCGGCCACCAGCGCGCGGGTGTCACTCATCACTTCCCTCTCGCGGAGACAGGCCAAGCAGATGCTCGGCCGCTTCTTCGGGCCGGGCCAGCACGTTCTCGGCCAGTTGGGTGAGGCAGACCACCACCGTGGACACTCGGGACAGGGGCTTGGTCCGCTCGCACGCGGTCTGCAACAGCCGTGCGCCCGCGTAACGGATGCTGCGGATCAGTGCCGCATCCGCCGTCGCGGAGTCCCACCCGCGGACGCGCACGTAGGTCGCCCAGAACGCCCGCATCGCCTTGTGCATGCGCCCCAGCGGGAAGCGAGCCTGGTCGAGGTAGTGGTCGGGTTGCTCGCTGCCGGTCAGCGGGAACGAGATCAGCCAGTGGTGCAGGTAGGAGGAGAAGATCGAACCGGTGTCCCAGCAGGCATCGCCGAGGTTGCCGAGCTCCCAGTCGACGAGCGCCAGCCGGGTGTGCCGGCCGGAGGTACCGGCCGCGAGGACCACACAGTTGTCCAGCTTGAGGTCGTGGTGGATGAAGGCATCGGTCCGCCAGCCGGCGCGTAGCTCCGCGAGCGCCGCCCGCAGCTCCGGAGACGACTGCACGATCCGCACCAGCCCGAGGCCCGCGTTGCTCATCTGGCGATAGAACGCCGTTCCCGGCCGGTCCAGCCGCAGCGCCCAGGGCAGGTAGCCGGGAAACTCCGATGGTCGTTCCCGCGCCGGGCCGGTGGCATGTTCGTGCAGATCGGCGAGTGCGGCCCCGAGCCGGGTTCCGAGGGTGACCGGAAAACGCCGCGTACGGGCATGGTGGGTGAGGAGGTCCGATGCGTCCGGGAACAGTTCCAGGACGAGCACGCCGTGGTCTGCGTCGAACCCCAGGCAGCGTGGCACCGGCACCGAAGCTCGGCTGGAAGGATGTCGCCGGGCAAGCGAGTCGAGCAGCGCATACACCGCTGCCTCGTGTGCGGTCGTTCCCGGCCCGGTCCAGCCGGTGACCGGCTGGACCGGATCGGACCTACCCTGCTTGATGAACAGCCCGACCGCCGGGTCGGCACGCACAATGACGTTGCTATGACGGCTGGACGCATCGACCATGCCGAGACCGCCGTCAACTACCGCGTCCGGGTGAACATGCTGCCGATCCAGCAGATAGCCGGTCAGCTCCGATAGGCCGAGGACCATGGGTTAGCAGCCGAAGGTATTGCTGCATACCTGGAGGTCGGTCGCGCAGCCGAAGTCGGTCGGAAGCGCGGTGGTGTGGCAACCGTCGGTCTCGATCCGGCAGGCCGGAACGTGCAGGTTGTTCGTGCACGTGACGGCATCCGAAAAGGCCGCTTGTGGAAGATACGGCCGGCCGTGCTCGACGAACGGGGTGACGTCAGCCGATTGAAGGTGCCTGGCGACAATGCCGCCCTGCAGGAAAGACGCTTGCGGGTTCGAGGCGAACCCGTTGCTGCCGAACTGACTACGCATGTCGCTCCTTCGATGACGGCGGCGATCGATTCACCGCCTCCTGTGCGTTGCCGTGCTCACGGGGAAGGCCTTGCGCCTTACACTGGTTGGGCGTTCCATCGCGTTCCGTGGCGTTCCATCGCACCAGCGCGTTTCCGGACTCTTCGGCCCGTCTCTACACGTGCGCGGCGTGTAGAGGGGTGCTCGCGAGGGCCCTGCCCGTGACAGGGCGGGCCCTCGGTCCCACGGCGACCTCAGGCCACGCCTGCGTGCCTGGCGGCCGGACATGCTGGGCGATTTTGTCGCCGCCGCGGCGTACGAGAGGTCATGGTGTCGGCGATCACGTTGTCGAGCCGGAAAAGCATGGTCAACTTCACCGATGTGAGCCGGACCGGGAAGCCTCGATCGCGCAATGGGGTCAGGTCACGACATGTGCGTGTCGTCTGGACTTGGTCAGCCCATTCCATGATCATTTTGGTAGTCCATCAAGGGCTCGCCAAAGGGGGATCATGGCGCGAGAAGAGCTTGCCCCTCTCGAGGACCTCCTCGAGAGGGGTCAGAGAAACCCTTGGAGACTCCAGTGACCCAACACACACCCATGATCGCTGTCACCGACGGCGAGCTGGACGAGCTGCGCTCCCGGCTGCGCCACACCCGCTGGCCCACCCCGTGGCCCACCGGCGCGTGGGAGGCCGGCACCGACCCCGGCGAACTGCGACGCCTGGTCACCTGCTGGGCCTCCGGCTACGACTGGCGTGTCCACGAGGCCACCATCAACGCGCTGCCGTCCCACGTCGCGGACATCGACGGCACCCCGGTCCACTACCTGCGCTTCGACGGCGAGCAACCCGGCGCCCTGCCGATCGTGCTGACCAACGGCTGGCCCAGTTCCTTCCTCGAACTGATCACCCTCGCCCGCCGGCTGGCCACGCCGTCGCGGTACGGGGGTGACGCCGCCGACGCGTTCACCGTCATCATCCCCTCGCTGCCCGGATTCGCCTTCTCCGCTCAGCGGCCCTCGCTCGCGCAGCCACCGCAGACCCAGGAGATCTGGCACCGCCTCATGTACGACGAACTCGGCTTCGCACGCTATGTCGCGCACGGCAGCGACCTGGGCGCCGGCATCACCTCCCGGCTCGCCGAGGCCCACCCCGAGTCCGTGGCGGCGATCCATCTGATGGCGGTCGCCGGCCCGCCCGCCTACGACGCCGACAGCCTCGCCCCCGAGGAGCAGGAGTACCTCGACTCCATCGCCCGCTGGTCCGCCGAGGAGGGCGGATACCAGCACCAGCAGAGCACCCGCCCGCTCACGCTGAGCTACGGTCTGTCCGACTCGCCGACCGGGCTGCTCGCCTGGATCGTCGAGAAGTACCGTGCGTGGAGCGACTGCGATGGCGACCTGTCGTCCCGGTTCAGCGACGACTTCCTCCTCACCCAGGCGTCGCTCTACTGGTTCACCGGCACCATCTCGACATCCTTCCGTCCCTACTACGAGTACGCGCAGGGGCTGACGAGGAGGGTGCAGCGGGTGGAGGTTCCCACGGCCCTCGCCCTGTTCCCGGCCGACCTCGCCCAACCGCCGCGCAGTTGGGCCGAGCGCACGTACAACATCACGAGGTACACCCGCATGCCGCGTGGCGGACACTTCGCCGCCCATGAGGAACCCGAACTCCTCGCGCACGACCTCACCGAGTTCTTCCGCCCACACCGCAATCCGTAGACGATCACTGACAGTCATGGACGCCACCCACGGCATCGTGCTGACCGCCTACTCGCCAGTTGCCGGCCCCTGTCTCAGCCGGTCCTCCTGCACGGCCGGTTCTGCTGTTCCAGCCATTTCGTGATCGCTCGGTTCGTTTCTTCGGGCTTCTCCTGCTGGATCCGGTGGCCGCAGTCCAGGCTGACCACTTCCACGTTGGGGACGAACTCGGTCAGGTTCTCGGACCTCGCGACCAGGTCCCGGTCGCCGTAGATCATGAGGGTGGGCTGGTGGATGATCGGGTCCGCTCAGCCTTGCAGGCCCGCCGGGTCGAACCAGATGACCTCCCACAGGTGGCCGTCCGGGTCGCAGAAGCTGCGGCTGTGCATGTCATGGGTGTCTGGCTGATCGACAGGAGACCCGCCTGCGGCGAGCGCCTTGTCCACGAGGTCGTCGACCTCTTCCCGGCTGTCCACCGACAGCGCGAGGATCGTCTCGGTGACCTGCGTGGCGTCGGCGACGTCGCGTGGGGTGAAGCGCCGGAAGAGCGGCTCGACCAGCACCATCACCTGGATCTCGTCGCTGATCACCACGCACGCCACGTCGTCGTCGGTGAAGTCCGGGTTCATGGAGTAGCCGAGCGCGGTGTAGAAGCTCTTGGCCTTCGCCAGGTCCTTTGTCGGCAGGTTGACGAGAATCTTCTTCGGCATGATCTGTTCCTCTTCTTCGGGGTGTTCACGTGCGCTTACTGACCGCCGGTGCCCGCACCCAGGACCGGCGGACTGCGTCTCGGCGGTGATCCTGCCCGTCCGTCCGGGCCGGCTGCTCCTGTGATTCGTCTTCGGCCGGCTACGGCGCGCTCTCGTTGAGCTGGACGGACGGCAGGTACCGCATGATGGCGAATGCGCTGGAGCGGGATCAGGCGGACAGGCGGCGGGCGATGGCCGGGACCACGATCGCCGCGGCGATCACGTGCGTCAGCATCAGCAGTACCCTCGTGGCCGGGGCCGCGTCCACGAGCACATCCGGCACCAGCGACAACACGGTGAGCGCGATCGTGGTGCGGACGAACGCCGTGCGCGGACGGCGGGCCCGGCGGGCCAGGACCAGGGCGAGCGCCAGGCCCACCACGGAGAAGATGACGGTCAGCACGCCGAACCCGGGCACCGGGATCGGCACGCCGCCGACAACCAGGCTGATCCCGGCGAACTCACCCGCTGCGGCGACGGCCGCGGTCGCCGCGCCGGCGACCGCCGAGGCGACCAGTCCACCGATGACCAGCGACTGCGTCGAAGAGGGAGAGGTAGCGGTGGTGATGTCTGCGTGGATGTTGTGCGCCATGGTGATGCCTTTCGGGGGGAGAAGTTACTAGGAGGGGTACACGCCGGTCTGCAGATGCCCTGAAGCGTTGAGCGTCTTCCGCGCATGTAGGCGCGGAGCGACAGCGGGACGAAGATCACTGGTAGTGCGGCCACCGGGTGCGCGAGCGGCCAGGCCACGTTTCCGGATGGGGCGCCCGGGTTGCCGATCAGCTCCCGGGAGGTCCTTGTGGGCTTATGGTGTGGCCTGGTCGAGAGCCCTTGCGATACATTCGGCCGCAGCCGAATCCAAAGGGTGCCCGCATATGCTCACGGTGGCGTTCTCCGCCTACGACGTGACCTCGATCAGGTTCGCCTACTCGCCGCTGAGGGAGATCTCGGCCAGCGTCCACGCCCTGCGCACCCCGGCCGGCCGGGCGCTGCACCTGCCATGGTTCAAGCAGGTACGCCCCAACCTCACGGCCGACCTGGCGCCCCTGCTGGACCTCATCCCCGGCGGCGCGTACATCCCGGACTTCCTGTGTCCCATCCCCACCGTCCCCACGCCGGACCTGGCCGGTGAGCTGGCCGCCCTGCGCGCCCTTCCCGACGAGGTGATCCGCGGGGACCTGGACCGCATGACGAGCTGGCCCACCTGCGGCCCGCTGGAGGGCACCGCGATAGAGCTCTACGAGAACCCGGGTCCGGCTCTGGACCGGCTGGCGCAGGCCATCGGGGCGTACTGGCGGATCGCCATCGCGCCACACTGGTCCCGCATGCGCAATCTGCTCGAAGGTGATCTCCTCTACCGCGCCGGCCGGCTCGCGCAGGACGGCCCGGCCGGGGTGTTCGCGGACATGCACCCGGCCATCCGCTGGGAAGATCGCACCCTCTACCTCCAACAGCGGCCTCAGGAGCTGTCCCGCGTGCTGAAAGGCGAGGGCCTGCTGCTGATCGCCTCCGTCTTCGTCTGGCCAGGCCTGTTCCACCGCACCGATTCCCCCGGCCAGCCGATCATCACCTACCCCGTGCGCGCCATCGCCACCCTGTGGGAACGTGGCACCGCGCCCGCCCCCGACGCGCTGGCGGCCGTCATCGGCCGCTCCCGCGCACTGCTGCTGACCGAGCTGGACACCCCCGCCTCCACCACCGACCTGTCCCGCCGCACCGGCCTGGCCGCTGCGAGCGTGTCCGAGCAGCTCGCCCTCCTGCTGTCCGCGGGCCTGGTCACCAAGCACCGCGTCGGCAGGGCCATGCTCTACGTACGGACCCCGCGCGCCCAGAGCCTGCTGGACGACTGACTCCGCAGGGTTGATTCGGCGCGACTGCCTAGTGACTCGCAGCCCCTCTCTGGACGGAGCCGGCCCCTCGCGATCATGAAGCGGGGTCCTGCGAGAGGTCAGGTGGAACACCCCCGAGGAGAGCCCTCACGGCGCTCCCCGGTCAGCCGCGCCGGCCGATTCGGGGGCCGGCGCCACGGCGGCGTCGCGGGACCGTCCCCTCGACCGGATCACGGCATCAAGCTGAGGTCCGCAGTCCGGGTTGTGGGCGACGATCGAGGCGTACGGTGCGGTGGCGAACGCCGTACAGGCCGTGCACGGCACCAAGGCCAGGCCCGCCGGTCGGCCGGTCGGTGCGGTTCATGGCGAGGTCCGGCGTTGCTTCAACTCGGCTTCCGCGACGTGCCGGCGGCCGTCCATCAGTCGGTCGCGGACTTCGGACTCCAGGGCGCGGAAGGTGGCGTAGTACCCCGCGTCGTAGTCCTCCACGATCTGAAACGTCCACCGATCCTTGATCACGTCGCGGCCGACCAGATCGCGGCGGATGCGTTCGGCCAGCTCACGCTGCCCGGCCTTGTCCAGGAGCTCCGTCACCGCGTCCAGGGCGAAGTCAGCCCTGCCGGTGAGCTGATGAAAGGTGTACAGGTGGCCCCGGGCTCGCTCCAGAAGCTCTAGTGCCTCCGTCAACTTGCCCACGGCCTCCACGGTGGTGTCGTCGGCGTGCTCGGGACGTCGGTGCTCGGAATCGGGCTCGTATGCCATGACCTGCCCGTACCCGCGTCGTCCTCGATAAACGCACCGCTTGTGCGTCGTTTGGCACGCCCCGGCCTCGATCGAGGGCGCCGCGATACCGGTGTCCGAGGTCGGCCGGGTGAGCTCGGCCTGCCCCAGTGCCGGACACCGTCGACGCCGAGACCGGCCGCCACGGAGATGAGAGTGGCAGCGCCGAGCCCGGTGATTCCTCCAGCGGCAGGACCAGATGGCGGGATTCGACCTGCGCACTAGCGTGCAGCCGGTTGAGCAGGCCCCGCTCGGCGCCCTCCGGCAGGGAGGCCCGCGCCGCCAGTTCGGTGATCTGGGGCGTAGCGATGCGGTGGCACTACGCCGTGAACGGCGGATCATAACCTCCACGATTGCCCTCACCCGTGGCCCCTACGGCATGGAGGCTCAGCCGGCTTCTCCAGAGCCGCGCGCACGCTGCCCGCGTACGGCCAGAACGATGTCCACGACCGTGGCCACGATCACCACGCCGGCCCCGATGGCCAGCAGCGGGATGCCCATCAGCAGGCCGAGCACACCGAGCGCGACGGCGAAGATCAAAATGAAGGAGCCGATCCTCACGTGCACCACAACGCGCGGGGTGGCACGGGCCATCGGCTTGCCTTCGGGCGAGCGCTCGGGCGGGCGGTAGTCCTCATTGTGCGTCATGATCATCAACTCTCGATGTCGATGGGCTCGGCGATGCTGTTCACGGCAGTGATCCCTTCTTGGTGATGTACGGCTGAAGCCGTCGGATCAGCGCGGCAGGATCGGCCACGGTGACGGTCAGTCCGCGATGGCGCACGAGCCCGATCGGCTCGCCACCGTGCACCGGCGAGTGGAAGCGGAGACACACGCCCTGCCTGGTGTTGGAACCGAACGTCAGGCCCCGGTCGGCCAGCGAGCACACCCCGCTCGGTGACGATGACCGCGCACGTGTCCGGCCGAATGCCCAGCAGCGACAACGGCCGGCGGTGGCGGTCATCGAAGGCGAAGGCGAACCGGTCAATGGACGGCAGCGGCATGTTCCCGATCTCGCTCACGGAACCTCCCCGACACGCACCACAGAGGCCGCCGGCCTCCGACATCGCGGGCGCCACGGCTTTCCCACAGCTCACCCTGAGTGGCCGGGCGCTGGTGACAGCGTCGGGCAAGCGCGGCAACAGGTCATGAGACTAGGCTGCCCTCGTATCGGCACATAAAACGACGCATAAACGTCGCACGCTTCCACCCTGACCGTCCCGGCGCCGGGCTCGCAGCAACCGAACGGCCAGCGACTGCGGAGCCCGGCACCGCTGGGCGGCGGCTGGGCTCATCAGAGCCCTACTGGATCCCGAAGTCGGCTCGGTGAAGGTGCTGGGCGTCGACGATCGGCCCACCGGTGCGGCAACTCCAATGCCAGCGTCCTGGTCGACATGGACGATCACCGCGTCGTCGACATCCTGCCTGATCGGGAGGCCGGTACCTTGCCGAATGGCTGCGCGCACGCCGAGAACAGAGCCCGTGTCGTGCGAACGCCGGACGAACTCGACACGCACAAGCCCTGCCTGCATCATGACCTCGCGCCTACCCCGCTAGTTCCGGGGTAGGCGCGCGAGCCACGCGGACCCATAGCTGGATCGAACGAGCCGCCTGTCTGGACGCGGATCCGAAGTTGTTCTTCCCCATCTCGGCGGACGGGCAGGGCGCGGCCGAAGGAGGTGTGCGCCAGATGCGTGGTACGCGATCGCTGCCTGGCCTATGCGCTGGACACCCGTCAACTGCACGGGGTGTGGGGTGGCACTGACCCCGCACCAGCACGGCGGGTTCGCGAGTCAACCCTAGATGCCCCCTTGGGCTCATGAACCTGGTGCGACACTCCGGCCATTGCCACCGGGCGCCATCTGGCGATCTGCTCGTGTCAGGTCATCCGCGCTTTGCGGCTCGGCGGTTCGGCTTGCGTCGGGCGCGAGTCGTCCGCGCCAAAGCGGCTGTGGCCGTGTCGGTGGCCGTGCCTATGAGCAGGGCGAGAACCATCGCCCCTATCGCGAAGGCCGCCTCAGGACCTGGCAGGCGCTGCCGTAGCCGCTGCCTGGCGCGCTGCGCTCTCCCCGTCTCGTCCCGGCCGAACGGGCTGGGCGACCTCAATGGAGTGCGGATCAGCGGTCATCACGTCAGCTACGGTCTGGGCCGTGTCATCCTCCTGAATCGGTGTCCCGAGAGCCTCTACCCATGGGCGGCCACCGCATGTGGTCTCTGCTGACCTTCCGCGCGAATCCGTGTCCGTGACGGCTGTCCGGGTGCGATCCCGAGACCGATGGCCCCGCCGGGGGGCAGGTGTGCGGCCATGCGACTCGGCGTGCTCGACATCGGATCCAACGCCGCCCATCTGCGTATCTCCGTCCTCGCCGGCGGTGTCGGCGAGATCTCCGCCCTGCATCTCACCGGCCACGCCACGGCGGTCGCGACATCCAGGACTTTCCACCAGCTCGCCCGACTGTGCGGGGCACCGGCGGCCAAAGCCGGTCCCCATGTGGCCCGCCGACTCAACCGCGACGACGTGCGCGAGGCCATCGAACTGCTCGCCGGCAGGATACCCCTGCTCCATGGGCTCCGGGTACGTCGCGGACTCGCCGTAAATCGGCAGCAGCGGAGAGATGACTCCACCGCCGATCCTCTCGGGCTGTTGCTGTCCGTACACCACCGCAGGATGAGGGACTCCGTCGGGACCCCGCGGCGACCGGCGAGGTGATCGTGGAGGCCGGCCTGCTCACCGGTGCAGGACGTTACGGCGGCAGCGCCCCGAGGACCGGCTGGCGAGCGCGCCCTTCGGCTCCGCTCCGCCGCCGCGCACGTCGGTGATGACGAAGCCGCTGCGGGGCCGTGTGGGTACCCTGCGCAGGGAGATGGTCAGGTCCTGGCGCGGCACCATGTAGTCCAGCCTCGCGAGCCGTACGGCCAGCGTCCGCAGCAGCGCGACGGTGACCGCTTCGCCCGGACACCGGTGTCCGGTGTGCGGATCCCCGCCGCCCTGGGGCACAAGATCGTCGCGTCCGAGGGAGGCGCCGACGAACCTGCCGGGTTCGAAGGAGTAGGGGCGTGCCCACAGGTCGCCATCATGGTTTTGGCCATAGAGGTCGAGCAGCACCAGGGCGCCTTCGGGGATCGGCTCGCCCTGCCAGGTCAGATCCTTGACAGCGAAGGCGCCGACGAAGGGGGCGATGGGGTAGAAGCGCCGTACCTCCTGGGCGAACGCGTCGGCGTAGGAGAAGCCGTCGGCGAGCAGTCGCGCACGATTGTCCGGCCAGCGATGCAGAGCATGAGCCGCGAAGGCCACATACCAGGCGACGGCGACCGTGGGCCTGATGATGTTGAGCAACTCGGTAGCGGCGAGTTCCGGCTCGAGGCCCTCGCCGTCGTGCCCGCGATGGCGCGCGACGAGATCGGCCACCGATCCGGCCGGCACCGCTCCCGGCTCGGAGAGCAGCCCGGCCAGCCACTTCTCGCGCCGTACCCGAGCCCGCCGTGCCTTCCAGTGCCGGGGTCCGACGCCGCCGAACCCGTCGACGAGCGCCACCATGTCGGCGGCCAGCGCGTCGGCTTCGTCAGCGGGCAACGGGACGCCCGCCCAGGCGCACACGCCCTCGGTGATGGCCTTGGCCGCCTCGTCGAAAACCACGACACGCGAGTGCGCGGGCCAGCCTCGAACCCGTTCGTCCCAGCGTGCGCCTACCTCCTCGGCCAGGGCGGTGACCCGGCCGGGGTCGGCCAGCGCGGACAGGAACAGGTGTTTGCGCGCTCGGTGCTCGGGTCCGTCGAGGCTGTGCACCGTCTTCTTGCCGGTGAGCGTGGCCTGGACCGGTTCGGGAAGCGCGCCATGCCGCTTCATGTGGCGTTCGTCGTAGAAGAACCGCACCGCCTCGGGCCCGCGCAGCGCCACGGTACGGCGTCCCAGCACACGAGTGCGGACGACGCCGCCGCGGCGGCGGCGCCACAATCCGGGCAGCCAGGCGTATCCACCGGTCAGCAGGCTGAGCGTTTCATCGAGGAAGGATGGGCGTGGATTCGTCATCTACGCCGCTTGCCCTCGATGCAGCGAACAAAACAGCGTGTCCGGACCGGTCAGAGGTCCTCCCGTGCCGAGGTACAGCGAGAGACCCCGGCGGCCGCAGGCTGCGCCCGACCGCGCGTCCCGGTGGTGAGGTGCGGTTCACCACCGGAACGAAGTACCTCGCTGGTGCGCGGAAACGACTCCACGGAGGCAGTATGTCGTTCGGCCGTTATCCGCCCACCCGATGCCCGGTCCAGCCGTTGCCGATCCAGGAGCGCGCCCCGAGGCTGCTGCCGTTGCTGGGATACAGGAACATGTTCCCGCCGTTGTCGACCATCACGACGTCGGCCTTGCTGTCGCCCGTCATGTCTCCCAGGTCCACGACCGCGATTCCCGCGGTCCAGCCGTTGCCGATCCAGGAGCGGGCCCCGAGGCTGCTGCCGTTGCCGGGATACAGGTACATGTCGCCGGAGGTGGTGATGGCCACCACGTCGGCCTTCCCATCGCCCGTGATGTCCCCGGCGTTCAGATTGGCCCACCCGTCCTTCCAGCCGTTGCCGATCCAGGAGCGGGCCCCCAGGCTGCTGCCGTTGCCGGGATACAGGTACATGTCGCCGGAGGTGGTGGTGGTCACGACGTCGGCCTTCCCATCCCCGGTCACGTCGGCCACGTTGATGGTGGCGATGCCCGCGCCCCAGCCGTACCCGATCCAGGAACGCTCGCCCAGACTCGTGCCGTTGCCGGGATACAGGTACATGTCACCCGAGGTGGTGGTGGCGACCACGTCGGCCTTCCCATCCCCGGTCACGTCGGCCACGTTGATGGTGGCGATGCCCGCGCCCCAGCCGTACCCGATCCAGGAACGCTCGCCCAGACTGGAGCCGTTGCCGGGGTACAAGTACAGGTCGTCGCCGTGGACCGTGAGGACGTCGGCTTTCCCGTCCCCGGTCAGATCGCCGACGGTGCCGCCTCCTCGGACGACGGGGGTTTGTGGTTTTCCGATAGGTTCACCTCTGCCTCCGGCGCCACCGCTACCGCCTTCTCCGGGGGCGCACGTCTCTCCGCATCCTCCGCCAGGTCGGTGGCTGATGCTGTCGGTGGACTTCTTCAGAACGGCATCGGGAAGGTCCGGCGGCGAGTAGTTCACGTTGAAGCTCAGGCCCGTGGGGGTGGACGCGCCGAAACTGTAGGACCAGGATCCGTTGCCCAGGATGTTGTGCTCGAGGAAGTATCTTCCCCATAGGTCATCGGTGCATGACCCGATCTTCTTGTAGGACACCATGTGCTGGCCGTGGTGGGTGAGCACGCTTCCCCAGTACTCGGTGGCTCTGAGCCCCCACACGCTCTCTTCCTCGCCCCCGTCCTTCCGGTAGGCGTCCCCGTGCTTGGGTTCGTTCGACCGTGACCACGCCCATAAGTAGTCGCCGGCGTACTTCCAGCAGGTCGGGGTTTCGGGCTTGATCCTTACTGCCGAGGCGTCGTCGGGCGCCATGCGGGGATTCGGCTCGGAGTAACCGTTCTTGAACTGCCATGAGCCGGTGAAGTTCCACCACTCTCCGTACTGGTCCTGGACGCGGTACCAGTAGGCGGAAACCTGGAAGGCGTCGACGGGAATCTCCGGGACGCTCGCGGATGCCATGGTCGGCGTGCCGGCCACGGCTGCGTTGTGAGCCCGCTGTGCCTGCTCCGCCGGCACGCCCTCGGCTCCGGCGACGCTGAATCGCACCGTGTCCCCGCCGGCCTGCTCGATGGCCCTGGACAGGCCGGTGAAGTCGCTGGGATGGGCTCCCCAGTAGGCGGCCGCGGCTTCGGCGACCAGCAGATGTTTCGGTTTCACTCCGGAGACGGCCGGTTGAGCAGCCGTCGCCGACAGGGCATTCTGCCCGCTCAGTAACAGAGCCAGCGTAGGAAGAACGACCAGGAGCCTACGCATGCCCGATTTCCTCGTCATCCAGACGCCCAGGCGCGGCGGCGGTGATCGCACTAGCGGTTCTTCTCATGCTTGTCCTCCGGAATACGGGTTGAGACGGGCTGTCACGCCGCCACCGTGCCGGATCGTGTTGTCGCGGGTCTTGGAAATTTCTTACCGGGGCGTCTCTCCCTCGGCGCCGGCTGTCGAACCGTGCGTAGGCCTCCGCTCCATCCACGGCCTGGGATCCCACCCGAAAGCTTCGCGACGGCCTGGTTGGTATCGCCGCAGGTCACAGCAGGCCGCATGTGTAAGAGGAAGGCATGGGGGCACTGGTGAGACGTATGCGCCCGGAATGGGTGCGCTGGTGAAGGGTGGTGATGGTCGTACTTTCGGGTTCCCGGCTGGAGTGGCCGATCACGGACCGCCCCGACGCACCGCGGGAGTGTGTGCGGGCCTTCGGCAGGTCGCTGGATTGACCGCTGGTGATCACGGCCGGCGAGGTCGCCATCAAGGTTCCGGAACACGGCAGGCAGGCAGCTGATCACCTGGGGCGATGTCGGCGGGGTGAGCCTGGAGGTCATGGATGCGGCTGGTGGGTAGTCGCAGCGATCCCGCCCCGGGCATCGGGATCTGGCCGACGTGCCGCCGTTGCGATGAGATCAGCGACCTTACCCGGCTGACGGGCGGCGCTGCCGTACCGGAGGAGCTGAGTAGCTGAGCGCCCCCACCACGGCGGCGCGGCCGATGACGACGCATCGATGCGGATGACCGCCGCGGTCGGAGGGCAGCCGAGCGATGCCCGTCGTCGCAGCGCGGCCGCGGGTGGGCGCCGGCCGGGGTCATGGTGCTGAAAGGCGAACGCAGGAGTGGGAGTGTCATGGTGGAGATGAGCGGGGTGGAGCGGATGTTGAAGGGCCTGTTGGAGGCCAGCCACCTGGCAACCTTGGATGATCTTCCCGGGCTGGTGACCCGCCATGCCGCTCACGCGGGCCTCGACGACGTGGTGATCTACGTGGCCGATCTACAGCAGAGCGTGTTGCGTCCGATGACGCCATCCGGCCTGGGCGCGGCGTCCGCGGCTCGGTCACACGGCAGCAAGCACGGACCCGGCCAAGACGGCGAGCACGATGGCGAGTTGCGCATCGATGCCACGCTGCCCGGCCGCGCCTTCCAGGAAGTGCGGCCCTTGTCGCAGCGCAGCGAGGACGGGCGGCAGTTGTGGTGGCTCCCGCTGCTGAACGGCACCGAACGGCTCGGCCTGCTCAAGCTGCCCGGCCCTGAGAGCGAGCCCCCTGCGGCCGGCCGCCACCTGGCGTCCCTGCTGGCGTTGCTGCTGGTCAGCCAGCGCGTCAGCAGTGACTCCTACCCCAGGCTCGTGCGCTCGCGACCGATGAACGTCGCCGCCGAGATGCAGTGGCGGCTGGCCCCGTCGCTGACCTGCGCCACCCCGCGGGTGACCATCGGCGCGGCGATGGAGCCCGCCTACGAGATGGGCGGAGACACCTTCGACTACGCCTTCTACGACGACACCCTGCATCTGGCCGTCTTCGACGCCGAAGGCCATGACCTGTCGGCGGCCCTGACCTCCACACTGGCCATGGCCTCCTGCCGCAACCATCGCCGTCAGGACATGGACCTGGCCGCCAACAGCACGGCCATCGAACAAGTCCTGATCGCACAGTTCGGCCGCACCACCCGCTATGTCACCGCCGTCATGGCCGACCTCGACCTGCAAACCGGCATGCTCAACTGGATCAACCGCGGCCATCCACCGCCGGTGCTCATCCGCGGCGGCCGCTGGAGCACCACCTTGACCTGCCCACCCTCCCATCCCATGGGCATGAATCTGGGGGTGCCCGTCACCGTGTGCCACGAACAGCTCGAACCCGGTGACCGGCTACTGCTCTACACCGACGGCATCACCGAAGCCGGCGCACCGCACGGCCGCGAATTCGGGCTGGCCAGATTCGTCGACTTCATCATCCGTCACCACAGCAGCAACCTGCCCGTCCCCGAAACCCTCCGACGCCTGATCATGAACATCCTCGACCACCACCACGGCCAACTCGGCGACGACGCCACGGTCCTGCTCACCGAATGGCGCACAGCCGCCCACGAACAACTGGCGCCGGAACTGAACGAAGCACGCTCATAGTTTGCGCAGCCCGTCCCTGGGCGCCCGGCGACTCCGAGGCCGGCACGCTGGTTGGCGGACCGAACTTGTGATGCCACGTCCGGCACATTCGCCCGCCGAATCGGGTGCTCTGCGCTCGGGCGAGATTCACCGCGAGGCATCCCAGAGGGGTACTCACCGCCCGGACACCCATCTCACACTTCATGACCGCGTCGGGCGGCCCGCCACAGCAGGTGCTGCGTGAGCAGTTCCCGCTCAAAGCCTTGATGTGGAGGTTTACCGCGCGGGACCCCCGCCTGGCAGCGGTCTCGCAGGCCATCGAGCACGTCGGCCGCGCCTGCGGCCCCACGTCGCGGGTCAGGTGCTGTAGGTGGATGTGCTGGTGAGGTGGGCGGCGTTCATCGCTTGCTGTGGTGAGGGGTGGGTGTGGAAGAGGTGGTCGGTGCCGGTG
>NZ_JACHIN010000031.1 GCF_014203235.1 Nonomuraea endophytica
GCGGGCGTACGAGATCTTCCAGAAGAAGCAGGACGGCGCCATCAAGATCCTCCTCAACCCCTAAGGCAGGAACCATGCTGCGACAGGCAGCCGCGTGTGCTCGGGCGGTCGAATCCGATCAGCTGCCCGGCCTGCATCTTGGCCAGTTCGTCGGCGTTCATCTGCCCGTATCCCGGGAACGACGTCATGGCGCTGCTGAACCGGGCCGGGTCCGCGAGCACTCGGCGAACGTCCTCGTAGTGGCAGATCACGTACGCGGGCCCGCCGAACGGCGTCTTCACCTGCACGACACCCTCGCTGTCGCGAGCATGTGCAGCGGCAATTCCGGGGCTTGCGTCATCATCTGTCCTTTCGTTCGGTGATCGTGTCGGACCGTCAGGCGCGAGTCTTGGCCAGCAGGTCGATGACCTCGGCGGTGGTGGCGCTCTGGCCGAGGAGTGGGAAGATCCGTTCGATGCTGTGGCGATGCGCCTCGGCGTCCCGATCGGCTAGGGCGTCCGTCACCAGCGTGACGTTGTAGCCGTGTTCGTAGGCGGCGCGGGCGGTGGACTCCACGCCGATGCTGGTGGCGATCCCGGCCAGCACGACCTGTGTGACGCCGCGGCGGCGTAGCTGCAGGTCGAGGTCGGTGCCGTAGAAGGCGCTCCAGGTGCGCTTGGTCACGGTGATGTCGCCGGGGTGGCCGGTCAGGTCATCGACGATGGCGTCCCAGCCCGCGGGCAGGAGGGCGGGTGGGCGCGGGATCTCGGTGCGTCCTGGCGCGGCGTCTGATCCGTCCTCGTTGGCCGTGAGCCGGACCAGGACAACCGGAGCGTCGTGGTGGTGAAAGGCGTCAGCCAGTTCGACCGCACGGGCCACCACCTCTGAGCCGGTGTAGGGGGTGGTGGGGAGGCCGACGACGAGGTTCTGCAGGTCGATGAGGACGAGTGCGGTCGTTGTGTCGATCGCGGTGACGGGCATGCGTGAGCCCCTTTCTGAGGATGTCGTTCGACGAGGCAGCCATGGAGTTTCCGAGGGTGAGGCTCAGAGGAGCCCTTGCTCTCGGGGCCCCGGGTGGTGGACTTCCGAGCGCAAGGGCAAGGTCGGCTCAGGGCTGGGTGTCGAGCCACTCCTGGAAGGTGGGGCCGGCGAGCTTGGCGTGCGGGCTGGGAAGGAACCCGCCGTTGGCGGCGATCTCGGCATCGGGCATGCCGGAGCCGTCGACCCCGACGACCTTGATGCCTCGGCGGGCGCCGAGGAGCTGGGCCGCCTCGGCCATGATCTCCTTTCGCGGGCCGGCGATCTCGGGGATCGGTGTTCCTGGGGCGGGCGCGCCGGGGTCGGTGGCCAGGTCGACCAGTTCTTCGGCCACGGTGCGGCAGGCCACGAGCTGGGTGGGCAGGGCCGGGAGGTAGGCGACGTCGCCCTGCTGCCAGTCCAGGAGCTGGCCGACGAACTCATGGAACTGCGCGGCCCGCAGGATGCGGACGGGGAGCGGGCCGGACAGGAGGAGTTCCTCGTGCACCTTCTTGGCGGCGAGGAAACCGGCGGTGGCCTTGTCGGCGCCGATGATGGACGCCATCGCGATCCGGGCGGCCCCCGCCTTCTGGCCGTACTCGTGCAGATTGCGGGCCGACGTGCGGAAGAACTCCGTCGCGGCGTCCTGGTCGGAGGAGTGCCAGGAGGCGACGTCGATGATGACCTCGGCCCCGGTGAGGGCCTCACCGAGGCCCTCACCGGTGATGACGTCCACGCCGGTGGCGCGAGACATCGGCACGACGTGGTGTCCCCGCTCGGTCAGGACGTCGACGACGTGGCGGCCCAGCCGCCCGGTCGCTCCCGCCACCGCGAACGTGGTGCTGCTCATGCTGTTGTGCCTTTCTTACGCGCTGTAGTTCTGGCCGGGGGGCATGCCGGGGATCGGCTTGGCGATGAGAGCGGCGGGGGTGAAGAAGCCGATGTGGGCGATCGCCATGATGAGCGTCCAGAGCGCCTTGTCGTCGTAGTGCGCCGACGCCCTGGCGTACAGCTCGTCGGGGACGCGCTCCCCGGACGGGTTCGGGGTGAGGACCGCCTCCACCAGCTCCAGCGCGACCCGTTCGGCGTCGGTGAAGTAGGTGGCGTCCCGCCAAGTGGCTACGGCGGTGATGCGCTCCTCTGACTCCCCGATCCTGCGGAGGCTGCCGGTTTCCCGGATGGTGAAGTACGTGCTGCCGAGGAGCTGCCCGGCGCGCAGCTGCAGCAGATGGATGGTGGTCTGCGAAATCGCGCCGTTCTGGAGGGCCTTGTGCAGACCTTCGCCGACTTGCGCCATCTCGGGGAGGAAGGGGAGGGGATTGGGCATGCGCGACCGCTGGCCGGTCGTCGTGGGTGTGGACATGGGAAGACTTCTCTCAACTCGTCGTCGTGCCGTACGGATCGTTCGCGCGGCGTCCTGACGACCACGAGACGTCGGCGCCCCGATCCCTGTAACAGCGCGGCCATGTGACATAGGCCACCTACCGTGGGTGTTACAAAGCGGCGGGGATCCACGTCTTGTGCGTGTGGCAGTGCTGAGAACGAACCGGCAGGAGCGGGGCATGACCGAGTGGAGCGAACAAAGTGCGGACCCAGCCGAGCCGCTCGATCGTGCCGACCACGTTGACTCCGTGGACTCCGCCACCCAGGCGTTCGTCGCCCACCGCAACCTGCTGTTCACCGTCGCCTACGAGATGCTCGGCTCGGCCGCTGACGCCGAAGACGTCCTGCAGGAGACCTGGCTGCGATGGGTGGGCGTCGATCTCGGCACCGTGCGGAAGGACCGCGCCTACCTGGTGCGGATCGTCACCCGGCAGGCGCTGGACCGGCTACGTGTGCTCGGCCGGCGCAAAGAGGCCTACGTCGGGCCATGGCTGCCCGAGCCGCTGCTGACCGCGCCGGATGTGGCCGAGGACGTCGAGCTCGCTGAGAGTGTCTCGATGGCGATGCTGCTGGTGCTGGAGACGCTGCAGCCGATCGAGCGGGCGGTGTTCGTGCTGCGCGAGGTGTTTGATCTGGACTACGACGAGATCGCCGAAGCCGTCGACAAGAGCCCGAACGCGGTACGCCAGATCGCCTACCGGGCGCGGGCACATGTCGCCGCCCGCCGACCCCGCGGCATCGCCTCCCCGGCCGAGACCCGAGCCGCGCTCCAAGCGTTCCAGCGAGCGGTCGAAACCGGCGAGCTACAGAGCCTGCTCGACGTCCTCGCGCCGGACGTCGTCGCCCTGAGCGACGGCGGCGGAGTCAGGCACGCGCTGCTGCGCCCCGTCGTGGGGATCGACAACGTCGCTCGCCTGCTGGCCATCGGCTGGTGGAAACGCGACGCGAAACGCTCGGCCGAGCTGGTTCAGATCAATGGCGGCCCCGGGCTGCTCGTACGAGTCGACGGGGAGATCGACGGAGTGGTGGCGGTGCGTGTGGAGAACGGCCTCGTCACCGGCGCCTACCACGTGCGTAATCCCGAGAAGTTGTCGCGTGTGGAGCGGGAGACCGCCGTGACCCGCTGAGCTTTGCCAGACCGGCAGCGCGGGAACATCGCGAAGTCGGCAAGACCGAGGAGCAACAACGACAACGTAAGCGTGGCGCGATACGCCTCCGTGCCAGCGAACCTCACGACATGATTGGCCAACCCCCACTGGCCTGTGCTCCTCCTATACCGTCGCGGTCCAGGTCGTTGCCCCGTTATCAACCTTGGCGGACTGCAAGGCTGACATCACGGCCGAGATCCGCAGAACGGCGCTGGCCGAATTGGTGGTGATCGGCCAGGCCAGGACGTCGTGACGCCGCCGCCAGCACAGAGGCGGCCGCGCTGTTGCTGTCGGCCGCCTCCATCGCCGCCCGCCGCCCCGATGGGCGGCTGTCGCCGCGCTCGATCAACACCATCGTCGGCGAGATCGGCCGCCTGCACGACGCTCAGATGCCCGACCCCGAGCGCAAGCTCGGCACCCTGCGCCCGCACGACGCCCGTCGTACCTTCGCCTACCAGCTCTCCCAAGCCTCTGGCCACAACCGGGCTGAACTGGAGCGCCGCCTCGGCCACGCCAACGACCGCTACCTGGGCCTGTACACCAACCCACCCGACAACATCGCAGCCACCTACGTCGAAAACCTCTGACCGGCAGAGGAAACGGGATCCAACAGCCACTCACTGACTTACTTGGTCTGTCCGCCTTGAGGTGCTACGTCCGCCACGTTGCCTCCCGCGACCCTGAACGCCCCCAACGCCAACGAACATGGACCGCGTCTCCGCAGGTCAGCGTTATCTGTTGGAAATTTCCCCGGGACTAAGGACACCCCCCACCACCGTCCTCATCAAGGTCGCGCTCGGCGCGCTGCTGACCATCTCGGCGCTGGCAACCGTCGCGATCTTGTGGCCGGAAGGACGCCGTTCGGCCGTGCACGACCTCGGATTCGTCCAAGCCGGGCGCGCCGGCATCAGGCTCGCCCTCGCTCTCATCGACCAGGTTGGACCAGATCCCAGCCCACCCGGGCCCTCCAGCGCGTCCTCAAAGGCGCACCACTGGCCGCGCGAGGCGCAGGTCACGTTCCCCGGAACGCGTCTCTCACGGACGTCGCACGCCCTGTGGGCCTTGCCTAACTTGGGGTGCCTTCTGGCTCCTGCCGCTCTGCCGCGGGGGTTGGGGAGGATGAGTCATCGGCGTAAGGTGGTGGCTGTTCGGGGTCGGTGTCCAGGTCGCCGTTCTCTGCGCGGGTCATTAGAGCGATCGCCTGTTCCCGGTCGTAGGTGCCGGACAGCCAGGACAACACCCATCGGCCACCCGGTTCAGCCTTGGCGACCTGCTTGCAGCTGTCGCTGATGATCCACTCCCCATCGAACCGCAACGTCATGGCCCCAGGCTAGACACCGCTGAACGAAACGCGAGGCGACGAAAGCCGCCCACCGGACCCCGCCTGGCGCCATGAGGGACGTTCATCTAACGACCGCATGCCGAACGCGGCAGACAACCTCCGCAGGGAAGCCGATTCAGCCTGCATGTCCGTGTCTCGCGTTCATCTGGCCGTTCATTTTCCGCTCGTGTTCATCAACATCCGACAGCACGTTTGGTGAACGGAGGTGTGATCATCGTGGCGCTCATCGGCCTGGTCCGGGTCAGCACCGATAAGCAGAACGCCCAGCGCCAGTACGACGCCCTCGATGCGATCTGCCTGAGGGTGTCCGAGGAGGAGGTCAACGGCAAGCTCGCCACCGGTGACCCGGCCCGCGCTGCCGCAGTCGCTGTCGCGTATCCGCGTCGGCGACGTGCTCATAGAACCTCATGCGAGCTCTTCGTGGGTGATCCTGTGCTCTCCTGGAGTTCTACGCCTCTCGCCTGTGTGAAGGAGCGCGCGTGCAGACGATGTCCCCCGCCGTGGAACGGCTCGTCCGGCTCATGCTGCTGCTGCCCTCTGACCCTCACGAGCCGCTATGGAGGAGCGTCACCGACGACTGCGGAGACCTTCCCACCGTCATGTCGATCCCCGGCTGGGTCCGCGACAGCGCCAAGATGTGGCCCGATGGCGCCCCCCGCACTCTGGCTGAAATGGTCCTCACCGTGTTCGGCAATCCGAGCGACATCACTCTCCGTCTGCTGTCGCAGGCAGTCGGAGCCACGACCCCCCGCACCAAAGCTCGCGCCGAGACCGGAGCCGGCACCGCGTGGGCCACTCGCGTCCGTGAGGCCGCCATAGACGTGCTGGCCGAGGCTCCCTCACGGGAAGAAGTGCTGGAGCGAGCAGAATCCGAGTGGGGTTAGGGCACCTGGGCGCGAATACAGCCTGGCCTATCTGGTCCTGGTCGGTCACAGGGCAGGGCACTTCTGCCTGGATTCGTTCATTGTGAAGAGGTGACCACCTCTCCTTCCGCGGGCGGCCCCGAACGGTGTGGGTGCCGAAAATTCATTCATGCAGGTCGCAGGCTCGATGGGCGATCACGCGCTTCCAATCGAGGGGTCGCGTGAGCTGTATCGAAACGGCATGATGATCTCTCGTGCTGCTGCGCTTGACCTACCTCGCCGTGACGAACACCCTCTCGTTCATAACACTGCTGCCGATGACCGATCATGACAAGGAGATCGAGATCCTGGTGCTGCGGCACCAGTTGACGGTGCTGCAGCGGCAGGTGAGCAGGCCCGCGTTCACCCCGGAGGATCGGTTTCTGCTCTCAGGCCTGCTCCACATGTGCCAAGAGACAGGCTCCGGCATCTCGCCTTGCTGATCCGTCCTGCCACCATCCTGCGCTGGCACCGTGACCTGCTCAAACGCCGTCACGCTACGGTCAGCGCACCCCGGCGGCCAGGACGTCCGCGCACCCTCCGATCCATCCGCGCCCTGGTGCTGCGGCTGGCCCGGGAGAACCCCTCCTGGGGCTACCGGCGCATCCACGGCGAACTGGCCGCGCTCGGCATCAAGGTCGCCGCCTCCACCGTGTGGGAAATCCTGCAAGAACACGGCATCGCTCCGTCACCCGAACGCACCCACACCACCTGGGCGACCTTTCTACGCGATCAAGCAGGCGCGCTGCTGGCGAGCGACTTCTTCGAAGTGCGCACCCTGACCGGGGCGAGACTCTATGTCTTCGCCGTCATCGAGCACGCCACCCGGCGCATCCACATCCTCGGCGCCACCGCCCACCCCACCGGCCAATGGGTCACCCAACTCGGCCGCAACCTCCTCATGGACCTACACGAGGCGGGAATCACAGCCATGTTCCTCATCCGCGACCGGGACGCGAAATTCACCACGACCTTCGACGCAGTGCTGGCCGACGCCGGAATCCAAGTCGTCGCCACAGGTATCCGCATCCCGCGCATGAACTCCATCATGGAGCGCTGGATCCAGACCTGCCGCCGTGAAATGCTGGACCGCACCCTGATCTGAACCAGCATCACCTCCTTCACACACTGCGAGAATTCGAGACGTTCTACAACGAACATCGACCTCACCGGCCCCTTAGACAGGCAGCGCCGCTCCGACCTCTGCCCGAACCGAGCACCATCCCAGCCGAGATCAGCCGCCTGGATATCCGCCGACATGATCGACTCGGCGGCATCCTCAGGGAATACGCACATGCGGCTTGACCTGCGCGGATGAATAATCGGCACCCGCAGCGCTACCCGCGTCCTGTGCCATGATCGTCGAGATCGGAACACTCGCCTCGGCGATCCTTCTCCTCGCCGGGGTTTGAGCTTGCCCTTCATCACTGCGCGCCAGGATGAGAAGGGCCCCGTTTGGGCTCATCCGGCGCAATAGAGGGCAAGATCAAGTTCCCGAGGAGGAGGAAGGGTGCGTGTCCGCGGTGGGAGCGTTGCGCACCGACGCGCATCCTGTTCGGCGCGCACAGCACCATGCAGGACTCCGCGTACGCGGCCCGCCGCCTGTCCAAGGTCCTGCCCTCGGCCGAGGTGGAGCTGGCGCCAGGCACTGGACACTCGATCGCGCTGTTCCGGGATCCTCCGCCACGCGGGCCCGCGTCGCCCTGCGAGGTCCGACCGCGCAGGCACAACCAGGCCCCGCTTCTTAAAAACTAATTCTCAAAATAGTTAGATTTCGAGACGGCGATAGACGGTGGCACGGGAGACGCCGAAGCGGGCTGCTATCTCCTCGACGGCGAGACCATCGGCGTAAAGGGAACGCGCCTGCGTCAGCTGCTCTTCGGTGAGCGCGGCAGGGCGCCCGCCGTTCCGTCCCCGGGCGCGGCCGCGCGGCCTGGGCGGGCCCGGTTCGCCAAGGAGCGCCCGAGCCCCGTCGAGGATCAGACCTCGCAGCCGTTCGGCGGGTTCGTCGCGGAACAGCACCACGGGGTCGGCCAGCCCGGCGACCACCTGGGAGGCGCGCACCCGCTGCGCCAGGTCGCCCCCAGGACCGGCCACCAGCTCGTTGGCCAGGGCGATCGCGGCGCGGAAGCGGTCGGCCACCGGAGCCTGCACCAGCAGCGTCATGTCCTTGACCAGCATGGTGAGTGTGCTGCGGTGACGCAGGTGGACGTCGACGTAGCCCTCGATCGCCCGCCACCGCACCTCGTCCGCGCCGCCGCCCCCGGACTCGGCCTCGGCCAGCACCCGCTCCAGCTCATCCAGCAGCGGCAGCGTGACGCGGCGAAGGATCTCGTCCTTGGAGTCGAAGTGGTAGTAGAGGGCGGCCTTGGTGATACCGACACGGTCGGCGATTGCCTGCATGGAGGTGGCGCGGTAGCCGCGGGCGGCGAACAGATCGCTCGCAGCGTCCAAGATCCGCTGAGATGTCATGAAGCTCACTTACCCATGGTCAGTTGGTTCGCTATATTGCTAACCAGCAGTCAGTCTAGTGCGCTGGAGATGATCCGTATGCGGACCAAGGTGTCCTTCACCGCTGCCGACGTCCGGATCCGGGCGGTCGGCGTGCGTGGTGCTCTGCCACGGCTTCAGCGGGACGATGGACCGGCTCGTCGACGTCATCCGCGCAGGCCGTACCCGGAGAACTCGCCGTGACCGCGACCCGGAAGCCGACCAGCACATCCAGACGCTCACAGAAGCTGTGGCAGAACAGCGTCGCTGCTGCGGATGATGCGCTACCGGCCCGCGGAAACCGCGGCACGCTTGGCCTGGTCTGCGTCGCCGCCGAAGATCAGGAGACGCCGCTGGAGACCAGCCGACCGCCCGCCTAAAGGCGAACGGCGCGCCTACCCGGGCACCCATTTCACCTTTTACACCGACCCGGCGTTAGGCCGACCAGATCGATTGGCTGATGGAGAAAGGAAACACATGAGTGAGCAATCAGGTCCGGCCCCACGCAGCCTGACCACGCGGGAACTGGAACAACTCCTGGAAGACCAGCAGTTCGGCGTGCTCGCCACCGTCAAGCGCAACGGCCACCCGGCCATGTCGACGGTGTTGTACCGATGGAGTGCCGCCGAACAGGTCATCCGGATCTCCACCACCGCCGACCGCCTCAAGGCCCGCCAGATCCGCAACGACCCGCGCGTCGCCCTGCACGTACGCGGAGACAACGTGTGGTCGTTCGCCGTCGCGGAGGGCGAGGCCCAGGTGACCGACCAGCCGGAGGAGTTGCTGAGGTTCGCCGGCCAGGTGGATGACGCAGCGGCCTTCCTGGAACAACAAGCACGCGAGCAGCGGGTGATCATCAAAATACCCGTCTCCCGCCTGTACGGCACCGCCCTGGACATCACCCCGGCACCATGACACATCACCTCACAAGGACGTCGCACGTGTTTCGCATGCCGTTGATCGCCCTGCTGGGGGCATGGCCGCTCATCGCCCTGCCTGCCCCGGCCACCGCCACCACGCACAACTGGACAAGGGGGTGGGCGGCCGCCGTACAACATCCCAGCCAGAGCGAGTGGATCTCCAACTGGGCCTACGCGGGGTTCAGGAACCACTCCGTGCGCCAGGTCGTCCGCGTCGGTGCGGGAGGCTCCAGCCTGCGGCTGCGACTGTCCAACGTGTACGGCACAGCCCCCCTCCGGCTGACCGGCGCGAGCATCGGCAAGTCGGCAGGCGGCGCGACGGTGCGGCCGACAACGATGCGGACGGTCACGTTCGGCAGATCCGCGTCCGTGACCATCCCCACGGGCGGGCACGCGACGGCCGACCCGGTAGACCTCCGGGTAAGGGCCGGCGAGCACATGACGGTGACCCTCTATCTCAAGGACTCCACCGGCCCGGCGACCAACCACAACCTCGCGATCGCCACCTCCTACCGGGCCACGGGCGACCACCTGCGCAACCCCGGTGCGGCCCCGTTCACCGAGCGGAGCACCTCCTGGTATTACCTCGCCGGACTGGACGTCTCCACCCGCCGCCCGGCGAAGAGCGAGACGATCGTGGCCTTCGGTGATTCGATCACCGACGGCCAGGCCGCGACCACGGACGCCGACCGCCGCTACCCCGACGTACTCGCCCAGCGGCTGAAGCGCGCAGGCCGCTCGGAAGTGGTGCTGAACAGCGGCATCGGCGGCAACCGGGTACTCAACGACTCGGCGTGCCTCGGCGAGAGCTTCCTCAACCGGTTCCGGCGCGACGCTCTCGACCATCCCAGAGTACGAACCGTGATCACCATGGGTGGCATCAACGACATCATGCACGGCGACACCACACCATCGACCTGCACGACGCCGAACCCGAAAGCGACCGGCGAAGCCCTGATCAACGGCTATCGACAGCTGATCCGCACCGCCCACGCCGAGGGCGTGAAAGTCATCGGCGGGACCATCCCGCCCTTCAAGGACTCCCCGCTCTTCACCGACCGCGGCGAGTCGGTACGCGACGCTGTCAACCAGTGGATACGCAGCGGCGGCGAGTTCGACGGCATCGTGGACTTCGACCGCGCACTGGCCGACCCGGCCGACACCGACCGCATCCGCCCCGCCTACGACAGCGGAGACCGACTCCACCCGAACGACGCCGGGTACCGGGCCATGGCCGAGGCGGTCAACCTCGCCGCCCTCTGATCCCGCGGCATCGGGCGCCGTTGGACATCTTCAGCGACAGAGATATATCGGACTACTGCATTCAGTATGTAAGATCACGAACGAAGTGGAGGGGAGTACTCCTTCGCGGCCGCGTCGTCATCACGGACCCGCCACCGGGGCCCGGCGCGGTCGGTCCGCGACATCGCGGGCGGAGAAGACCTCCGACGGACGTGCCAACGCCAAGTCGGAGGAGCTTTCATGCCCCCACCCTTGCCCGTGCCCGCCTGGCTGTGGGCCGCCACCATCGCCACCCTGCTCGGACTGATCCTGCTCGATCTGATCATCGTCAACAGGAGACCACACAAGGTCACGATCGCCGAGTCCGCGCGGTGGATCGCCTTCTACATCGGCTGTGCCGTCGCCTTCGGCGCGGCCGTGTGGATCTTCGGCGGTGACGATCACGCGGCTTCCTACATCACCGGCTACATCACCGAGTACACGCTGAGCGTGGACAACCTGTTCATCTTCATGCTCATCATGGCGAACTTCGCCGTGCCCGCCATTCACCAGCACCGCGTGCTGCTCATCGGGATCATGATGGCGCTGGTCATGCGCGGTGTCTTCATCGCCGTAGGCGCGCAGGCCGTACAGCAATTCAGCTGGGTGTTCTGGCTCTTCGGCGGCATTCTCATCTACACCGCGTGGAAGTTCGCCTTCGACAGCAAGGACGAGGAGGAGTACGACCCCAACGGCGGCGTCGTCCGGCTGGTGCGCAGGCTGTTCCCGGTCACCGACGACTACCACGGCTCACGGCTGACCATCAAGCAGGACGGCCGCCGCCTGCTGACCCCGATGTTCATCGTCATCATCGCCATCGGCGGCGCGGATCTGGTCTTCGCGGTCGACTCGATCCCCGCGATCTTCGGCATCACCCAGGACGCCTACCTGGTCTTCGCGGCCAACGCGTTCGCGCTGATGGGGCTCAGGCAGCTGTACTTCCTGCTCGGCGGCCTCGTGGAGAAACTCGTCTATCTCACGTACGGCCTGGCCGTCATCCTCGCCTTCATCGGCGTGAAACTCGTCCTGCACGCCCTGCACGAGAACGAACTGCCGTTCATCAACGGCGGCGAACACGTCACCTGGGTCCCCGAAATCAACAACTGGATATCGCTGGCCGTCATCGTCACCGTGCTCGCCGTCACAACAGTGGCCAGCCTGGCCAAGTCCAGGCGCGACACCCGCCGGACAACCGAGCCGCCCGTGGCCGAACACGCCGACCAGCCGCGCGACTGACCGAGAAGCTGGCTCGCCGGTCGGCGGCGAGCCAGCCTCGGACATGGCCGGGCATCGTTAGCGTCTGTGGGCGGGGCGCTGACTCCGGCACAGGCTTGTCATCGGTTGCTGGTCACTTCCCGGCACACGCTGCCGCTGGCTGGCAGGCGATCGGAGTGATCGTGACCGAGGTGCTGGGGTGATCTCCTCAGCGCGGCTCGGCGGCTCCGTCGGGGTCGCTGTGGTGCTGGTCGGCCAGGGCGGTGATTCCTGCTGCGGCAGCGGCGGCGAGGTCGGTGACCATCGCGTCGTCGACGGGCAGGTTGGTGATGTACAGGGCGGCCGCGAGGGAGCCGGCCAGCAGCAGGTGGGCGATCGCGAGGTTGACGGGCCCGGCCAGCTCGCCGCGGGCCACGGCCCGTTCGATGATGCGGGCAAAGGCGGCGTGTTCGGCGGCCAGGTAGGTGTCCTGGAACCGAGTCACCAGTTCGGCATTGACGGCAAGTTCGCTAATCAGGGCCGGTACCAGATATCGGGCCTCCGGAGCGGCCATGAGGACATAAAACGTGCGGGCCAGCGCCAGCAGGTCCCCGTGCAGAGAGCCGGTGTCGGCCACCGGAGGCAGCTGCTGCCCGTGCACGTTGGCGACGAACGCCATCTCGGCCTTGGAGGCGTAGCGGCGGTAGATCGTCGCCTTGCCCACCCCGGCGCGCGCCGCAACCTGGTCGACGGTCAGGTCTAGGTAGCCGACCTCCTCGATCAGGTCACGGGTGGTCTGCAGGATCTTGTGATCCACGCTCACGTCTCGGGGGCGTCCACCCCGTTGCCTTCTCGCTGCCATACGTGCATGATACCGATACGCGAGTATCGAAATTGCTGTTTCGGAACTGACGTTCAGTAATGGAGTTGCCGCCATGTCCAGGAGACTTCCCGGCACCGAGCACACCGACCGCCCGTGGCGGATCCACCAGATCACGCCCGACTTTCTGGTGGAGGACGTGTGGGCGTTCCGCACGCCCGGCGCCGGGCCGGACGACTTCCCCGCCATGCTCGCCGCGCTGCGGGCCGCCGGCGGGCCCAAGGAGGCACCGCCGCTGGTCCGGTGCCTGTTCGCGGTGCGCTCGAAGCTGGCTGCCCTGTTCGGCTGGGATGCTCCCCCGCAGAGCGCAGACGGGCGGGTGCGATCACTGCGCGAGCGCCTGCCGCCCGACCTACGCCAGGCTCCGCTCTGCCAAGACGTCGACGGCATCCCGTTCACCACCCTCTACCAGCTCGGCGACGAGTCAGCACAGGAACTGGCGATCAAAACCCTGCACACCGTCTGCCACCTCGGGTGGGTCCCCGCAGACAACGGCGACTACGAGCTGCGGATGGCGGCCCTGGTCAAACCCAACGGCCTGTTCGGACGGCTGTACATGGCCGGAATCAAGCCGTTCCGGTACCTGGTCGTCTACCCGACGATGACCCGGCAATGGGAACGCGCGTGGCGGGACCACGCTCGCGCACACAACCTCTGACCGAGTCACGCGCCTCCGCCAAGAGAACGGAGAGTCCCAATGATCAAGTGGGCTGGTTGGCTCATGGCGCTAATCGGGGCCGCGCACACATTCCTCGCCCTGACGGTGGAGGAAGCCGCGCGCCACGCCGACGCGTGGTTCAGCGGGGAGCTCTGGGGGGAGGACCTCTCCGCGATGAGCCCGGCCAACAGCGGGTACTGGTTGAGTCTGGCCAGCTTCGGCATCCCCCTCATGGTGGTCGGCCTGATGGTGCTGTGGCTGGACCGCCGCGGCATTGTGCCACCGCCGTTCATCGCGTGGACGCTGGGGATCTGGACCGCGGTCTGCGCCGTGATCCTGGGACCCTCGCCCTGGCCGATCGTCCTGCTCGCCAACGTCCTGCTACTGGTCGGAGCCCGTCGCGCCGCCCGCCAGGACAACCCTGCGCCCCAGGCCGGGCCTCAAGGAGCGTAGCTACATGCTGATCAAGGACCAGGGACGCATGGGGCCAGCTGCTCGGCGTCCATCATGGCCCGCCACTCCGCGCGCTCGTCGGCCTGGTGGGGTGGGGCTGGTTGTCGACCAGGCGGCAGCTCACTGGCCCGGTCCAGGACGCGGGCGGCGATGGCGAGCAGCCCTCGGTAGGGTTGCGGGTGTCAGGGGTCGATCTCGCGTAGGACGGCGTCGGGCTGGGTGCGATCTTGGTGGTTGCGCCGGGGGCGGTGCCCATCGGAGATCAGGCCGGTGACGGCGGCGTCCTTGGTGGCGGGGCGGCGGCCGCGGGCCGGGCGGTTGTCGCAGAGGCACCCTTGGGGGTCATCAAGATCATGGCCAAGTACAGCTAGCGCTTGAGGTAGGCGAGGACGGCCAGGACGCGGCGGTTGTGGTCGGCCGACGCGGTGATCCGGAGCTTGCCGAAGATGCTCGCGGTGTGCTTGGCCACCGCGCTCTCACTGACGTGCAGGCGTGCGGCGATGGCCGTGTTCGACCGTCCCTCGGCCATCAGTTCCAGCACCTCGCGCTCGCGGGGCGTCAAAGAGGCGATCATGCCGCGGGCGTCGCTGCGTGAGAGCAGCTTGGTGATGACCTTCGGGTCCATGACCGTGCCGCCGGCCGCGACCCTGCGGACCGCGTCGACGAACTGATCGGTGTTGGTGACCCTGTCCTTGAGCAGGTAACCGATGGCGCCGTCGCCGTCGGCCAGGAGCTCGTGGGCGTAGAGCTGGTCGACGTCCCGGAGTGCAGCAGGCGCTCGATCGGGCCGTGACCAAAACCGGCCTTCCCGGCATCCTCGCGTCGGTCCGCGACGGCGATGATCAGTGGTTCGGTACGGCGGGCGTGGCCGATACCCGAACCGGTCGCAAGCGCCTGCCCCAAGAGCGCTTCCGCATCGGCAGTATCACCAAGACCTTTACCGCCACCGTCGTGCTGCAACTGGAGGCCGAAGGCAAGCTCAGCCTGGACGACACGGTGGAAGAGTGGCTGCCCGGCCTGGTCCGCGGCAACGGCAACGACGGCCGACAGATCACCATCAAGCAGCTGCTCAACATGACCAGCGGCCTGTTCAACCACCTCAACGACAAGAAGATGCTGGCCCGTCTGGCCGGCCCCGGCTTCCTCAAACACCGCTACGACCGCTACCAGCCGCAGCAGTTGGTGAAGATCGGCACCGCCAACGCGCCCGACTTCAAGCCGGGCCAGGGCTGGACCTACACCAACACAGGCTTCGTCCTCGCCGCGATGATCGTCGAGAAGGCGACCGGCAGGACCTACGCCGAACAGGTCGCACAACGGATCATCCGCCCACTCCGCCTGACCGGCACCCACGTACCCGGAGGCAACGAGGTGCGGATCCGCGGTCCCCACGCGCGGCACTACTCCACGCTGTACTCCCAGGAGCCGAAGCCCACGACCTACGACGTGACCGACCTGAACCCCTCCGCCGGCTGGGCGGCAGGCAACATGGTCTCCACCGCCGCCGACCTCGACCGGTTCTTCACCGCGCTGCTCAAGGGCCGGCTCCTGCCGAAGGCCCAGCAGCGCCAGATGTTCGCCACCAACCCGGTTCCCGAGGGAAAGTGGATACCCAACACCACCTACGGCCTCGGCATGTCGTCGGTGAAACTGTCATGCGGCACGACGGTCTGGGGAATGGGCGGTGCGCTCGTAGGTTCGTGGTCATACGCGTACGGCACCCGCGACGCCACACGCATGCTCGTCCAGAACGTCAACGGCGACTGGAACAACCCCATCGCCGCATTCACCGACGTCCTCGAAGCCGAATTCTGCGCCACCGGATCCCCCTCCTCACCGCAGGAGTAACTCTGCGCGGACGTCCCTTCCCCGGGTAAGCAACAGTTCTTGAGTTGAGGACGCTGGATCAGCCGGGACAATGCCGCGAGCCAGAGCCGGTCGGCACGACCCCATCGCGGCACCTGGTTCTCGTGACGGAGCACCGGCAGCTCAGCCTCTCTCTGGACGCATCAGAGCGGACCAGCACCGCCACAAGCCGCATAAGCACCGAACCACCCGGTAGATCAGCGACAACAGCACCCCGCGATGGGGACAGCCGCCGATCTGATCGCGCAGCAGAATGCCAGCTCAGAGCCCGAAGCCATGTTTTCGAGCGGGACACCATTTCTGCGACAGAACCCGGAGAATCTGGTCGGCGTGAAGGGCACCGGCAGCGTGCTCGTGTCCGGGGACTCACCAGGGGATGACGTCGTCCAGCGAGTCCGGGCCGCGGAAAACGCCGGTGGGCCCATTGGCGGGGATCGTCGCGAGCAGGGTCGCGACAACGGCACCGTCGGCAGTGGTGCGGTCCCCGCGAGGGAAGGTCGCGGCGGCGTTCTGGTCGGTGGGCACCAGGCCCGGGCTGACGGCGTTGACCTTGATGCCCGCGGCGCGGAGCGAATTGGCATAGATCAGCGTCAGGGCGTTGAGGGCTGCTTTGGACGAACTGTAGGCGAGGAACGCCCGGGCCGAGAGCGGGCTCGTCGGGTCGCTCATGAGCGTGAGCGACCCGAGACCGCTGGACATGTTGACGATCCGCGGATTGGGAGAACGGCGGAGCAGCGGAACACAGGCTGATGTGACCGTGACGACGCCGAAGACGTTGACCTCGTAGGTCTCGCGGAGGTGCGCGGCCGTGATGTCGGTGCTCTGGAGACCCCACTCGACCATGACGCCGGCGTTGTTGATGAGCACGTCCAGCCGTCCCGTCTCGGCCTCGATCCGGTCGACGGCGGCCTCGACGGACCCTGGATCGGTCACATCGAGCTGCACGAACCGGATATCCAGGCCACCGGTCCCGCTGGGATCGGCGGCTGGCTCGCCTGTCTGCCTTCCGCCGCAGACCGCGGCCTGCTCCGTTTGGAGTTCCTGGACGGCCGAGTGGCCGAGCCCTGGATTGCGGGCGCCGAGGAACACGGTCAAGCCCTGCTGGGCGAGGCTATAGACGATCTGTCGGCCGATGCCTTTGTTGCCGCCGGTGACAAGGGCGACTTCATTCGCGTTCATGCCCCCACCCCAGCGGCCGGAGCGCCGAAAGGCGAAGACCGATTGGGTGCCGCCCCATACCCTGCTGGTATGCCCGAGCCGGAAATCCGCGAACTGCGCTACTTCTGTGCCGCTGCCGAGGAGCTGAACATCACGCGTGCCGCTGAGCGGCTCGGTATCGCTCAGCCGCCTTTGTCCAGGGCGATACGCCAACTGGAGCGCAGGCTCGGTGTCGCCCTCTTCGATCGCACCCGGCACCGGCTGGCGCTGACCCAGGCTGGTGAGACCCTGGCCAAGGAAGCGGCCGTCGTCCTCGGAACCCTCGATGCCGCGGTGCGCAGGACACAGCGTGCGGGCCGTCCCCGCCGCGGCCTCCTGGTCACCGCCAAGCCGGGGGTGGCCACGGAGTTGCTGCACCGGATCTGCGAACGGTCCGGTGCGGAGCCGGACGCGCCGGAGCTCCGGGTCGTGGTGAGCGGATTCGGCGAACAAGCCGACATGGTTCGCGACGGGCGCGCGGACGTGGCGATCGCGGGGTGCTTCAACGGCCACGGCCTTGACACCGAACTGCTGCGGACCGAACCGCGCATCGCGGCCCTGGCCTCCGGACATGAGCTCGCAACGCGCGAGGTCCTCAGCACCGCCGACCTGATCACCGAGCCGGCGCCCCAATGGAGTGACTCAACCGTCGTCGACCACGACTACTGGCTGGGAAACCCGGATCGGCCGGCTGGCGGCCCTGTCGTGCGGGACACCGCCCAGTTGCTGGAGGTGATCGCCCTGGGCCAGGCCGTCGCGCTGGTGCCGGCTTCGCTGGCCGCCAGGAACGTGCGCCCCGACGTGACCTACCGCCCGGTGCGCGACGCGGCGCCGTACCGGACCCTGGCCCTCTGGCCGGCCGACAGCCGGTCACCCTCGATCGCGTGGTTCGTCAAGACGGCCCTGGAAGGCGCCCGCTGACACAGCCCTCCCCCGCAGCCCAGCTCTCAGGCGCACCGACCGCACTCGTACTGGGCCGACAGCTCGCGGTGGGTTACGCGGGGCTGTGGCGGTGACAGTCAGCGCGGGATGGGCGTGAGCGGCTATCAGGAGTGGGCCCATCAGCTGTGGGAGGCCTGGGACCGCCACCCGTGGCTGCCCGGCGCCACCATCGGCGAGCGGATCATGGGTCCGAAAGAGATCGGCTGGACCGAGGTCGCGGTCGCCGCCCTGGCCGAGACCGGGCTGAACGGAAGCGAGCAGATGGACGCGGTCCTCCTGCTCAGCGGCCACGTCCCCAACACCCGATCCGTCACCTCGGCCGGCACCCAGCCCTGGACCAGGCAGCGGCAGCTCAGCCCCGCCCTCAGTGTCATGCTCGACCAGGCCGGCGACCGCTTTCCCGCGCTGAGCGCCGCCATCGCATCCGCCGGGCCCTCAACCCCCTGCGGAAGCTGTGAGTTCGGCCTCCAACGCCGCCTCGACGGCCTGGAAGTCCTCATCACCCAACGCACACGCTGACCGAACAAACCCTCCCCGCGCGGGCCACCCGCGGAAGGCCGGAAAGCGTGCCCCGCCCAGCCCAGCTCTTCTCACCCGCCGCGAGGTCCAATCGCTGGCGCATCAGGCGGGCGGCGTTCCTGCTGGTCACGACGGCAGCGGAAGGCTGCCACGCCTGACATCAAAAATCTATGCTCGCCGCAGTAGACATTCGCTGCCACTGACGCTAACGTTTCTCCTATCGCAAGGACGGATCGACCGGGCAGCAGAGTACCGGCACCACGATGAACTGCCCGGAGAGCACAACGAAGGACAGGTTGACGGCAGAAGGTCGGACGGGACGGGCCAGCGCAGTGGTTAGGGGCCCTGACCGTGGACGCGCTGCCACAGGTGAAGTTGGACAGTAGGTCGCGAAAATAGAGATGAAGGGAGCGTTGAACGCCATCGGGATCGCCCGTTGCCGGCTGAGTCTCGCCGCTCGGGTACCGCAGTTCCACAGAAGGAAGGTGGTCTACGGTCACACACCGCGATCCCCGCATCGCCGCCGGACAGTTCGGCGGACGCGGAAACAAGTGACCGGCCAGAAGGCCGGGAGATGGTGTTGAACTCTTCGGGGCCCCGGCGCGAGATGCGCCGGGGCCCCCTGTGCGCGTCTGGGAAAGGAATGTATGGATCAACGTCGCTCAGTTGCCGACGGCGACACGCTCGCTCACGGCAAGACCGCCGACCCGGCCGGATCCACGGCCGAAGACCGGTTCGAGAATGAGGATTACCCCGCCTACAGCATGGGCGCGGCCGCTGACATGCTCGGTGTCACGCCCGCATTCCTGCGGGCTCTGGGCGCTGCCCACCTGATCGAACCGCTGCGCTCCAGCGGCGGGCACCGCCGCTACTCCCGCTACCAGCTGCGCCTGGCCGCGCGCGCCCGGGAACTCGTCGACCAGGGCACTCCCGTGGAAGCCGCCTGCCGCATCATCATCTTGGAAGACCAGCTCGCCGAGGCGCTACGCATCAACCAGGAACGCGAACACCCGGCCGGACCCTGACCTCGCAGCGCAAGAAGACAAGAGGAAGTCGCCCGGGCCTATGACCGCCACGGTGAGCACGTCCATCGCGTCGACGCCAGGGGCTGATCATCCGGTTGGGCATCCCGCTTGTGCTGGGGGTGACTACCCACGCTGCTTTGACGGTGACCGTGTGGGCTCGGCCTGTTGGGCTTGCTCGGCGGCGGCCAGTTGGCGGCGCAGGTGCCGGACCTCCTCTTCCAGTTGCAGGATGCGGCGGATGGCGATGAGGGTCATACCCTCATCGGTCATCCGGGTGACGTGCTGGACGGTCGTGATGTCGTTGCGGGAGTAGCGCCGCTGGCCGCCGGCGGATCGGCTGGGGGTGACCACGTCGTGCTGGTCCAGGCGGCGCAGGTAGGCCTGCTGGAGTTGGAGCATGTCGGCGACCTGGCCCAGGGAGTAGAGCGGGGCGTGTTCGTCGTCGAAGGGCAGAGTCATCCGGTGGCCTTCCTAGAAGGGCGGGGCGGGCCGCGGGGACCGCGCGGTGTTCGTGCCGTGGCCCGCCCCTGCCGCGGATCAGGCCTTGATCGCCTTGCCGTCAGTGCGGGTGATCTCGACCTTGCGGGGCTTGGCCCGCTCGAGGACGGGGATGCGGACGGCGAGCACGCCGTTGTGGTAGCCGGCGTCGATCTTGTCGCTGTCGAGATGCTCGGACAGGTAGACGCGCCGGGTGAAGGTGCCCATCGGCCGCTCGCGGACGAACAGCCGCTCGTTGTCGGCGACCTCCTCCTCGCGGCGGGCGCTGACCGACAGGACGCCGCGGTCGACGGTGACCTCGATGGAGTCGGGGTCGATGCCGGGCAGGTCGAAGCGGAGCACGACATCGTCGTCGCGGCGCAGCCCGTCCATCGCCATGGCCGTGCCGTTGGTGTCGCCGAAG
Organism: Nonomuraea endophytica; assembly: GCF_014203235.1. Lineage (GTDB taxonomy): Bacteria > Actinomycetota > Actinomycetes > Streptosporangiales > Streptosporangiaceae > Nonomuraea > Nonomuraea endophytica. The sequence continues at coordinate 20,098 of NZ_JACHIN010000031.1, forward strand.
GTCTGGCGGGTCAGCCGGTTGAATTGGCGTTCGAACTCCTGGAAGAACGGATCGATCGAGGTCAAAAGCATCAGAGGCCTCCTTCGCGAGACGGTAACCTGCACTTCCAATTGCAGGTTAGTTGCGATGGCGAGTCTATGCAACCGGAAGGCTCGAACCTATCGTCGATGTTGCGGCAGCGGCAGGTTCCCGACAATCCCCGCGCCAGGGACCGGCGAGTCCAGGGCGGGAGGGACCAGGGGAGCCTGGCGTTCGCTGCCGGGACAGGGTCGCATGCGCTGGGCCGCGTGACCCTGTTTCGCTGTCCAGACCGGGGCGGCCGGAAGGGGTGGCTGCCGGGACGGGCAGGAGCGCCGGGAACGGAAAGGACTGGCGTTCCGGGAGCGCTGCCCTCCTCAATCCGCCCGGCGACGCCATCAGTGTTATCACGGGGGCTGCGCGCAGATGGCGCAGGCGGACACCCAGGTGCGGCGGGGCCCGCCTCGACATGAGCGAGTACCAGGAGCGGCACACGGTCAGCCGCCTGGTCGGCGCCCCTCCCGGCTACACCGGGTACGAGGAGGGCGGCCGGCTCACGGAGGCGGTGCGGCGCCAGCCGTACTCGGTGATCGTCTTTGACGAGGTGGAGAAGGCGCACGCGGACGTGCAACACGTTCCTGCAGGTTCCGGACGACGGACGGGCAGGGCCGCAACACCGTGATCATCATGACCTCGAACATCGGCTCCCAGTACCTGCTCGACGGGTCACCTCCGACGGCGAGATCAAGCCCGAAGCCCACGACCGGGTCATGAACGAGCTGCGCTCGCACTTCCGGGCCGAGTTCCTCAACAGGGTGCTGTTCAAGCCGCTGACCGAGGCCCAGATCGAGCGCATCGTGGACTTGATGTTCAACACCGAGGACTCCGTGCCGGGCACTGGACAGTGCGCCGGTATTGCTCGGCGATCCGCCTTGGGTCACGGATTCGGCACAGGCGGGCTGGATCCCGTCATCGTCAAGAGGTGACGACCTCCCCTCCCCCAGGCCGCTCCTCACCGAGCTCTTCCCCGCCGTACCCGGCGCGTCAGCGTCCGGCCCCACGGCCGAGGGAGAGCGTTCGGTGGTCATCGACGGTGACAACCCGGGCACCGTCATCACCGACGATGTCCACTTGCACCCGGTTGCCTCTCCGGTGAAGGCGCTGGCGGGGTTGCCGGACTTCACCGGGCCGTGGCGAGATCCTGGCCCGGCTGCGAGACCGGGGGGACGGCGGTGGCGGGCATGGCCGCGGTGGGCAAGACCGCCCAGGCGTTGGTGGCCGCCCACCACGCCCGGCGCAAAGGCTGGTTCGCCGGTGGGGTGTTTTCCTGGATCTGCACGGCTGCACCCCCCGGCGCGCGAGCCGGTCGCAGCGGGGCAGTTGCTGCGCGCGATGGGCCTGCGCGGTGAGGAACTCCCGGCGACCGGGAAGGAGTTGCTGGCGGTGTATCGGTCGGTGCTGGCCGGGCTTGGCGACGAGGGTCGGGGGGCTGGTGGTGGCCGAGAACGCCGTCCGGGTGCCGCGGCATCAACCGGCTCAAGCGCCACCGCGCGATCGCAACTCGCTTCGACAAGCTCGCCGATCGCTGCGGAGCGACCATCCACATCGCAACCATCAACGACTGGCTCATTTGCCTTTGACACAGGCCCTAGCTCCGGCCCGATGGTCGGCCGCAACGCCCAAAGCAGTATCACGGACTGTGATGCCTTCCACTGACATCTCGTAACGCCCAACAGTTATCGAGTACGCGGACATAGCGTTGAGCGACAGGAGAGTGTCAGCGAGTCGCGATACCCATGTCAGTAGCAGACAGGTGGACGAAGAGGCTCCATGTACAACGGCATTGAGAGCATCACCCGCGCCGCCAGAATGTGACTGGCCGGAAATCAGGGTCTGTGCAGATGCTGCAAATGAGCCGTCCCGCAGCGACGATGTACGCGTGAGCAAGCGCACGCGGAGATTCGGTCGGCGCTCCACAGTCGCCGTGATCGCCTTCTTCGTCGTTGGCGTGCTCGTGCTGTTGGTGTGGCGTTCCTATTCGCCGGAGGAGGCAGTCAACCTCGCGGACTTCGCCGCGGTGGCGTTGGCCGGGGCCACCGCGGTGGCTGCGGTCCTGGCCTGGGCACTGCGCTGGGGTGGTGCGCCCGCTTCCTTACCCGCCGAGGTCGGCAAGGCTGCCGATGTGCTGGCCGGGCTGGTGGAGCGTCAATGGCGCGAGGAGGCCAGAAACCGTCTTCTCGATGACCCGGCGCCCATCTCCGTACGCTGGAAGCTGGCCAGTGACCCGACAGTAATGAGCAGTCCTCGTCTGATTGGCGGCGAACAGGAGTCTGACCTTGATGTGAGCAGTGACGACATCGCCCGCTTGGGGGCTGCCTTCCGATCTCTCGCCCGCCGCCGGATCGTCATAGCGGGCGGCGCGGGAATGGGGAAGACCACGCTCGCCGTCCAGTTGCTGCTGCATCTTCTCGCCACCCGCCCGACGGACGAAGCATCTGCCGGGCCGGGGCAGATCGTGCCGGTGCCGGTGCTGTTCCCGGTCTCCGGCTGGGACGTTGAAGCCCATCCCCGGCTCCAGAGCTGGCTTGCCGCCCGGCTGCATCTGGACTATCCGGCGCTTCGCGCGCCGGAACTCGGTACGAGCGCCGCTGAGCTTGTCCACGGTGGGCACATCCTGCCTGTCTTGGATGGCCTTGATGAGGTGTCGGCGCCGATGCGAGTCCGGATCATCGAGGCACTCAACAGCTCGCTCGGTGAGGGCGACGGGATGATCCTCACCAGCCGCCGCATCGAGTTCACAGCCGCGGTCCGTGATGCGGGGCGCCCGCTCACCGGTGCCGCGGTCATCGTCGCCAGGCCGCTGTCGCGAGCTGCCGCCGCCGATTACTTGGCGGCCTGCCTGCCCGATCATCCACCGCCAGCCTGGACCGAGGTGCTTGCCGCGCTGCGTGCGGGCTCCGTGCCCGCCCTGGCTGAGTTGTCTGGAACGCCCATGTGGTTGTGGTTGGTCCGTACGGTGTTCATGGCTCCCGGCGCGGACCCCCGGCCGCTGGCCGGCCTTCTGGGGCAGGACGCCACGGCGTTGCGCGCCCATCTGCTCGACCGGCTCATCCCGGCGCTCATCAAGACGCGCCCGCCAGACGACGCCGGCTCCGACCAGTTTCGGCCCCGCCGCCGGTGGGATCCTGATCGCACTCGCGATCACCTGTCCTATCTCGCCGGCGTGCTGCATGGCCGCAGTACCTACGACCTGGCTTGGTGGCGGTTGTCCTCTGATACGACGCCTGATGACGAGCGACGCCGTGTGGCCGGTCGCATCAAGCTCGTCGCCGGCTTCGCGGTCGGCCTCCCGGTGGGGCTGGCGTTCGGGCTGCCGGTCGGCCTGGCGGTGGGACTGGTGGCCGGACTGGCGCTCGCCTGGTGGCTCTCGGCCAGGTTCGCTCCAGGGCGTCGCCGCAAGCTCATCGCCGCGATCGTGGCAGGGATCACTTTTCTCCTCCCAGTCAGCCTTCCGATCGGGCTTGCGCTCAGTCTGGAAGCCGGCTTTCCGGTGGGGCTCATGGGGGAATTGTCCATCGGACTCACGGTGGGGCTCGTCGGCGCGCTGGCGATCAGGTTCGCCTCGGCGGCCTGGGTCAAAGTCGCCGCGGCGATCGCCACCTGGCTCACGTTGTCGTTCGGCGCAATCTTCGCAGGTGATGCTGGGGGCGCCGTGATAGCCGGGCTCGTGGGCGGGCTCGTGACCTTGGCCGCCCCGCACGTTCAGCGGTGGTTCGACCAGCCACCCGGGTACGCCGACCTCCGGCTTTCCGGTCGGATGACCGCCCTCGCCCGACGTCTGCGCATGGCGCTCGCGTTCATCGTCCTGTTCCCCTTCATGATCGCACTCATGCTCAAGATCGCTTACGTACTCACCGACGGGCGCCTGCTCACGGCCCAGGACGGGATCGTAAGCGCGGCAACGGTCTCGTTCGCGGCGCTGCTGTGGGCAGGTGCGGGGACCGGCCTGCTCGCCAAGGCGACGATCGAGTGGCTGGAACAACCAGCGTCCCGTGCCAAGGCCACCTCCCCGCTGGCGATGTGGAAGTCCGACCGCAGTCTCACCCTGCTGCGGACAACAGCCGCAATGCTCCTGGGCGGACTGGCGTTCGGGCTCCTGGAGGCCGCTGTGGGAGGGGTCAAGGAGGGCGTCACGGACGGGCTTGCGCCCGGGCTCGCAGTGGGGCTGGTGCTCGGACTCAGGCAGGGCAAGCACCATGCCTGGCTGATCTGCAAGATCACCAATTGGCGGCTGGCCTGGACGGGGCACCTTCCTCGTGACCTGATGGCGTTCCTGGACGACGCCCACCGTCTTGGCCTGTTGCGCACCGCGGGGCCGGTGTATCAGTTCCGCCACGCCGTGCTGCACGACTACCTCGCTGCCTCTGCGGTGAATTCGTCGCGGTAGGTGATCCGCGCTGCTGACCATGTAGCCGCCGGTGATCTGGACCTCTTGCTCATATCGGTTTCTCGATGCCCGTCGTCATCTGTCAAGACGAGCGCGGTGAAGGGGGTCACTCTGAGGAAAGAACGCTGGATGGTAGGCGTGCCCACGTCGCCGATCTGCGTTTGCTGACATCATTGAGCCGTGTTCGTGACCGGCTTACGCCACCTCAAGATCTGGGTCACCGACCTGACCCGCAGCCGAGCCTTCTATGAGCAGGTCTTCGGCCTGGAGCATGCGATGAGCTTCGAAGACAGCGACGGCGTGGTTCGCGGCATGTCGTTCCGCATCCCGGGCGTGGACTTCGAGCTGGCCATCCGCGAGAACCCGGAACTGGCGAAGGCCCTGTACGACGCCGATCCGTTCGCGCTGGCCACCACCCGCGAGGGACTGCAGCAGTGGGTCGAGCACCTCGACCGGCTGGGCATCTGGCACCCGCCGATCGTCCGGGCCTCACGCGGCTGGGCCTGCGGCTTCCGTGATCCGGACGGGATCCAGATCAGGTTGTATGCCTACGACGAACAGGTGGCGCAGACCGCCGGAGAACAGGTGCGCTCCGGAGACCTCCCTCAGGCCTGACCGAGAGACCAGCCCTCTCACGTGTACGAGGCACCCGCTGGGCGAGGGACCAGAACGAAGGCGTCGCACCCGGCTACTCGGCCGGCTTGGCTGACGATCGCCATTTGCCTCACTGGCGGGCACCTGACTCGTTACGTTTCGGTTCGAGCGCTTGTGACGCCACCCTCGCCGCGGGACTTCGATCGTGCCGGAATCTGACCGAACGTGTGGGTGAATACCGCCGGAGCCAGCGGTGTCACCGGGTTCGCGCCCAAGACGATCACCTCGTGGCTGGCCCGCGATAAGCCCGTCAAGGCGCCGTTTCCGCAGCCGCGCCGGATCTTGTACCGGCTGTACCGGCCGCTGTCGACGCGGGAGCGCTGGTTGCGCGACTACACCGGTGAGCAGCCGCGCGACCCGGGGGCCCTAGCGCTTCGTGACGGATCCTGCCCTTGCCGACCGGTCAGAGGGCACGCGGGGTGTTGCACCAACGGAAGGTGCCGCCCCCGCCGCCGAGGACCCCGGCGAGCTCGCCGAGTTCGTCGGCCGGGCCAAGCGCTCCTACCAGCAGTCCTGGCAGGGAGCGGGCCGAGCTGGGCTTCCGCGTGCACCGCCTGGCCGAGGCGCACAGCACGTCCTGGCCGCCTTCAGCATTCCCCGCCTGGGACCGGGACGAGCCCGTACCCGCCCGACCATGCGGTGGCCGACCATCCCGATTCGACCTCGACCTCTACAAACGGCGAAACGTCGTCGAACGCCGCTTCAACCGGCTCAAGCAGTTCCGCAGCCTTTGGCCACCCGCTACGACAAGATCGCGACTTCCTGCACCGCAGTGGTCACCGTCGCGTCGCTCCTGCTCCGGCTGTGATCATTTGAAGACGCTGCCTAGGTGGAGGCGGTGGTGGATGACGTCGTGGGCGACGTCGAGGATGGGGCGGTCGTTGGTGTAGGCGTAGGCGCGTAGGCGGGCCAGGGCGTCGGTGAGGGAGACGCCAAGGCGGTAGCTGAGGGCGCCGGTTGCCTGGTGGATCAGAGCGCGGTGCAGGGGTAGCGGGTCGTTGCTGCCGATGTCGTGGACACCGTCGGGGGTGAGGAGGATGACGGTGGCGGCCTCGGCGAGGGCGAGGGCATCGGTCATCTGGGCGCGGTGTAGGGGGCCGGGGGTGCCACGGCGGCCGGTGAGTACTCCGAGCCGGATGACGCCCAGGTGGAGCGGCAGGGCGAAGACCGCGCGAACGGGATGGTCGTGGAGGGCGGGCAGAAGGGCGGGCCAGCGGGTTTCGGGCATGGCGTGCAGGTCGGGCACGATCGTGGGCCGGCCGGTGTGGGCGGCATCCAGGGTGGGGCCTTCTCCCAAGGTGTACTGCAGGTCGTCCAGGGCGATGCCGGGGGTGTCGGCAGGGTCGGACCAGACGAGTTCGAGGCCGGAGTGGTTGATCAGGGAGATGGTCAGGCCGTCGAGGGCCAGTGCCGCCGCGCACCGCGCGGGCGGCAGTGCTCCCAATCCTTGGGCGCTTTGGGAGGCGGCGGCGAGAAGTGCGGCGAGATCTGACGCGGTTGTGGACACGACGTGGCCTCCTTAGCTGGATGAGACGGAATGAGGTGGAGGGGGCGGCGCACCGGGAAGAGGGCGGTGGCGCAAGGATCAGACATCAGGGCGAGGGGCGGCGGGAATGGCGAACAGTTCGGTGCCTGCGCTGCCCTGCATGACCTGCTCGCAGAGCAGGGTCAGCGACCGTTGATGGGCGCGGGCGTGGGCACGGATCCGCGCGAAGGCGTCCTCGGGCGAGATGCTCAGGCGGGCGACCAGGTATCCCTTGGCCTGTTCGATCACGATCCGGCTGTTGAGCGCCGTCTGCAGTTGCCCGACCCGTTCAGCCTGGTCGTTGGCGAGTCGCTGGTGCAAGATCCCGATGGTTGCCGCGTCGGCGAGCGCCTGTCCCAGGCGCACGCTGGCCGGATCCAGCGCATCGGGGTGGATGTGGAAGAGGTTCAGCGACCCGATGCTCTCCTCCCGCAGGCGCAGGGGAACCGCGGCCACGGTGCCGAACCCGGCATCGCGGGCAGCCTGGCTGAAGCGCGGCCAGCGTTCACGAGCCGCTGGCCCGCTCAGATCCATTGGGCCGATGCTTTCGTGCTGGTAGCAGCAGTCCCGGCACGGGCCCTCGTCGAAGTCCAGTTGCACCTGTTCCAGTTGGTGCACGCTTCCGGTGGAGGCGGTGACGTCCACCAGCCGCCCGTGAGCGTCGATCATGACCACTCCGGCCGCCGCCACGTTCAGCAGATTGACCACATGATCGGTCAGAACGTGCAGGAAGTCGATCAAGTAGAAGCCGCCGGTCAGGGTGTCGGCCAGGTCCAGGAACGCTCGTGCCAGCCGTTCGTCTCGCTCCGGTTGCGCCATTGCGATCACCTCACCGCATCCGACCAGGACGCCCCTTCAACGACCGACAGAGCGTCGGGAAACGCACCGCACTGTCATCATCCGCCGCTCGGCCCCGAGCCGGAAGGCTCACCACACCAATCCAGCCTTCGAGAGGGCCCATGGAAATCCATCGCAGCGACTCCCCCATAGTGCTGGGCGTATGACGCCGATCGCTGACGTCGACGCGTCGGCGTGGATCTCATAGTCGGCGCCGCCCACCTGATCGAACCGAACGCTCCAGCGGCGGCCACCGCCGCTACTCCCGCCGACCGTGCCTGGCCGCGCGCGCCCGTGACCTCGTTGACCAGGGTACGCCCGTGGAAGCCGCCTGCCGCATCGTCGTCTTGGAAGACCAACTCGCCGAGGCGCTGCACATCAACGCCGCCTACGAAAACGAACGCCAACCCGGACACACCACCGGAAACTGGCCCCGGCGGCTTCGTCACCCTGCGGCCTGGCCGTCGACCGCGCCGACCAGGCCACACCGCATCCCGCCCATCAACCGCAGATCCCGAAGTCTCCTGCCTCACGCTGAGGGCCCGCACGCCCGATCTGCCACCACACCCTCAACCAAAGGTGTGCCGCGCGGACACAGGGGTCGTCGGCCGGCCCGTACCACCCGCATTCAGGTGGCACCCGCCTGCCGGGGGCAAAAGTGGTCCCCACAGCCAGCAGCGCGGCTGTGCCCCTCCAAACACCCTCGATTCATCGGCCCAGTAGGGCAGCGATCCTCTCGGGTGGCCGGTCGGCGGGGTCCAATGAAGGGGTGACCAGACGACGCTTACGACACGCAGTCGGCCCTCTCCTCCTGCGGACAAGGGTGGCTGCGAGATGGCTGTGGCAGGGGGCTCGCAAGTACTTCCTGCTCACGCTGGCTGCTTGGATTCTCACTCTGATGCTGGCGCAGATTCTCTACGCGGTACACGGCCGTGTGCCCGTGTTCATCGTGTGGGTCTTCCTGGTCGAGTTCGTGGCTTTGGGTGCTTTCGCGGCACGCTTTGCGAACTGGTACCAGTATCTGCGCCTGGGATGGGCCGCTGATAGGCGAGCGAAGGAAGAAGCCGTGCGAGGGCCTCTCAGCAGCAAGATCGAAGAGCTTCAGCAACAGGTCAAGGACCTCCAGGCCGCGCTCGTTGACCAAGGCAAGCGGGCAGCGCAGGAGCAGGTGAAGCTGGCGTGGATGTTCTACCTGCTCGGGGCAGCCACCTCGATCCCGATCGGCATCTTCGTCAACCACATCAGCTGACCCGCGCCACCGGCCAACGGGAATGATTGGGCCGACTGCTGGTCCGGGCCGAACTGCGCGTACATTCCAGGCCCTGACGGGATGGCCGGCTGGGCTGTCCGATGTCCGGGCAAACGCTGCGACAGTGGTAGGGCACGTGGGCGGTCGTCTGGGCCGGAAAGATCGCCGGTGAGCCCTCTTGGTGAAGGAGTGGGAGTGTCATGGCTGAGATGAGCGGCCTGGAGCAGATGCTGACCGGCTTGCTGGATGCCAGTCACACGACAACGCTGGATGACCTTCCCGACTTGGTGGCCGGCCACGCCGCTCAAGCCGGCCTGGACCAGGTCGTGATCTATGTGGCCGACCTGCAGCAGAACGTCTTACGCCCGATGACGGCGACCAGCCACGCCGCTTCGTCCGCGCATCAGCCAGTCCGTCGGCGACCGCCCGGCGGGAACGGCGGCCATGATGGCGAGTTGCGGATCGATACCACGCTGGCCGGACGTGTCTTCCAGGAGGTGCGGCCCTTGTCACAGCGCGGCGAGGACGGGCGGCAGCTGTGGTGGCTGCCGCTGCTGAACGGCACCGAAAGGCTCGGCGTGCTGCAACTGCCCGGCCCGGAGAGCGAACCCCCGCCGGTCGGCCGCCACCTGGCGTCGCTGCTGGCGTTGTTGCTGGTCAGCCATCGCACCAACAGTGACACCTACCCCAGGCTGGTGCGCTCACGGACGATGAACGTCGCCGCCGAGATGCAGTGGCGGCTGATTCCACCACTGACCTGTGTCACCCCGCGGGTGACCATCGGGGCGGCGATGGAACCGGCTTATGAGATCGGCGGAGACACCTTCGACTACGCCTTCCGTGGCGACAGCCTGCATCTGGCCATCTTCGACGCCGAAGGCCACGACCTGAGGGCGGCCCTGACCGCCAATCTGGCCATGGCCTCCTGCCGCAACCATCGCCGCCAGGACATGGACCTGGCCGCCAACAGCACGGCCATCGAACAGGTGCTGATCGAGGAGTTCGGCCGCACCACCCGCTACGTCACCGCCGTCATGGCCACCCTCGACCTGCGCGACGGGACGCTCACCTGGATCAACCGCGGCCATCCGCCACCCGTGCTCATCCGCGGCGGCCGGTGGAGCACCACCATGAGCGGCCCGCCCTCCCACCCCATGGGCATGAATCTGGACATGCCCGTCACCGTGTACCGCGAACAACTCGAACCGGGCGACCGGCTGCTGCTCTACACCGACGGCATCATCGAAGCCGGCGGCGCGCGCGGCCGCGAGTTCGGGCTGGCCCGGTTCGTGGACTTCATCATCCGCCACCACAGCGACAACCTGCCCGTCCCCGAAACCCTCCGCCGCCTCATCTTCAGCATCCTCGACCACCACGACGGCGGCCTCGGTGACGACGCCACCGTCCTGCTCACCGAATGGCGAGCCGGCGCCGAGGAGCAGATGCTGGCCCACACCACAGGCCCGCTGCCATCCTCGTGAGGCTCGATGGCGCTGCTGCGGGCGAGAGCCCAGGCACGCCAAACAGGCGCCCGGATGGAAGGCCGGTCACACCACACGCCTATGGCGAGCTGTGCAGATCGCGCTCGGAGAACATGCCGATCAGCCGGCGCGCCGGCATGCCGACATCGGTGGGACAGCGCAAACGCTGGTCGGCATTGAGGTGGTAGCGGTTACGGCGGCCGATCCGCTCACGGGTGAGGTATCCCGCCGAGTGCGGGCAATCTCCACCCGCACGCGGGCACGGTGGATGAGAAGCGTCCAGCCAGACGCGACACGATCGAGCGGATCAACGCTCACCGCCCCACCTTCCAGCCGTCTCGGCGGACGGCTTCGGTTCCGTGTCGTTCACTCTCCACGAACGTGAAGCAGCTTTCACGTAACACCCCGCCGAGGTTACGGTGGTCACAGGCAGGCAGTCCCGTCATACCGCGGGCTGCTGGGCCCCAGACAGCCCCGTACGTCACAGCCAGGTTCGGTGGGCGGCCTGGCACGCTCACCAATCTCGGCCTGGTGTTGTGCATCGGTGCTCGCGGCGACCGGGCCAACGGCCTGAGCGGTCGCGGACGGCCCACCGGTGGGCTCCGGCCGCCTGTGGGCGACGAGGTGGTGCCCGCCATCGGTTGAGTCTCTGCCCGGGCGGCCACGAACACCCACGTGGGAACGTTCCATATGCGAGGCCTGCCGGACCTGTCCTACCGTCTTCGGCAGCGGGCCCGCACCCATCGTTGGTTTCCACAGAGAGGTTCTCCATGACCATTCTTGTGACAGGAGCGACCGGCACCGTGGGCAGGCACGTGGTCGATAGGCTCGTCGCGGCCGGACGGCCCGTCCGGGCGCTCACCCGCAACCCCGAGAACGCCGGGCTGTCCGTCGGCGTCGATGTCGTCCAGGGCGACCTGAACCGTCCGGGCGACCTTTCGTTCGACGGGGTGCGAGGCGTGTTCCTCATCGCCGGCCTCTTCGACCCAGATCATGCGACCGACCTGGCACGAGTCTTCGTCAACCGCGCCGTGGCGGCCGGGGTGACCCGGATCGTGTGCATGTCCGGCGCTGCCGTCACGGCACGGCGAGCCGGGAGCTTCGAGATGCTGCACGCAGTGGAACAGGTCGTCGAGGAGTCCGGGGCGACCTGGACCCACGTGCGGCCCGGCGAGTTCGCCGTCAACAAGCTCGATGTCTGGGGTGAGTCCATCCGCAAGGAGGACATGGTCCGCAACGCCTACCCTGACGGCGTCGGCGTCCCCATCCACGAGAAGGACATCGCCGAGGTCGTGGCGATCGCTCTGCTGCGGGACGGCCACGGGGGCCAGGCCTACGACCTGACCGGGCCCGAGGCGCTCACTCATCGGCAGCAGGCGGAGACGATCGGCGCCGGGCTCGGCCGCCCGATCGCGTTCGAGGGGCTGACGTTCGGGCAGGCCCGCCAGGCCTACATCGAGGCCGGGATCCCCATGGAGATCGCCGAATACGTCCTGTGCTACCAGGCCGAGTACGCCGACGAGCCCCCGCAGGTCTCACCCACCTTCGAGCAGGTCACCAGCAGGAAGGGCCGCACGCTCGCACAGTGGGCGGCCGACCACGCCGACGAATTGGCCCCGGCCACCTGACGTCCGACGACATGAGGCGGGCGGTGCCGCCAGGCCCCGCCCGCCGCACCTTTCCCGCTATGAGGGCCGCCGCCCTGCCCGTGATCCCCCACCCGTGACAGTGCGCCATCGTTTCCCAGCCGGCAGTGCATGTGTCAGAACCCACGGATCGCCGCACTTCTCAGTTTCGGGGTGCTGGAGCCACCTGCGGCCCCAAGGGGTGGGCCAGCCATCGGGTGGCTTCAGCGTTGCTGAGTCCCACATCTGGTGCGCGTTCGCGTGTACCGGGTGGTGCACTCCCACATGCACGCCGACACGGCGCACGCCGGATGAGCGGGTCGGATGAGCGGGTCGGTGGAGCCCGTCCCGGCCGAACGCGCAGCCGAGGTCATCGCCGGCGGATGGCGGCCCGGCGGCCACGCTTCGTAGTCTGTCCGAGCGCCCGAGGCCGCTGGAGCGGGACGCCTCGCCGTTCACCAGCTCGGTGCCGCGTGAGCGCGCGCTGGGTGGAGCGGGTGCGGGCTCCGGTCGGACATCGACCCGGCGACCGTGTTCGAACCGGGCCTGCGCGACGCGGGCTGACTCCTACGCAACGTTCTCGCCTCGGCGGGATACCGTGCGCTTCGCCATGATGCACCTGAACGGCGTGCGTCGCTGGCATTCCTGTAGGGAAATCCTGTCGTCCGGAGCGGTGTTTCATCGCCCAGTGTCCGGTTCCCGGGCTGTTCGGGGCTGGTAGAAGGCTTGTCGGGAAACCTTCTCATGCCGACAGGCTGTGAGCGTACCGCCCCAAGAATCATTTGTCCTTGGGGCGGGAACCACGCTCGACCGGGGCGCGAGGCTGACTCAGCCGGCCTGCCTGTTGGCCTGCTTGGGCAGGCAGAACATCAGGGCCCACATCAGGGCGAGGACGCTGCCGACCCACCACAGCACGGTGATGAACGCGTCGCGGTTGAGCCCGGCGTCGGGTGAGCCGTCGGTGGTGGCGAAGAACACCAGGGCGGTCAGCGCGGTACCGAGGGCGATGCCCAGGTGCATGGCGGTGTTGAACAGGCCCGAGCCGGCCCCGGCAGCCTCGTGCGGGACCTTGGCCAGCGACATGTCGGCGAGCGGGCCGCCGACCATGCCAAGGCCGAAGCCGATCATTACCACCGGAATGGTCAGGCCCCCCTGACCTGCGTCGGCCTGGAGTCCGTAGGCGGCCATCGCAGCGATGGTGACGAGGGCTCCGGTCTGGGGCAGGCGGCGGGCGAAGCGCCCGGCGCTCTTCGCCGCGATCGTCGCGCCGGCAAGCTCTCCCAGGGAGAGCAGGACGAAGGCGAGGGCCGCGTGAAAGGGGCTCATGCTCAGTCCGCGCTGGAGGTAGAGGGTCCAGGTCATGAAGAACAGCCCGCACAGCAGGCCGTGCATCAGCTGCGCGGCCAGGCCGCCAGAGAACTGGCGCCCCTGGAAGAGGGACAGCGGCACGAGGGGTGCGTTGTTCTGCTTGCGCTGCTGGTGGCGCAGGAAGACTCCGAGCGCGAGGAGTCCTGCACCAAGCAGGGCGAAGCACCACAGCGGCCAGTGATGGAGGTGCTTCTCGGTGAGAGGGAAGATGATCATGACGATGGCCAGTGCGGACAGCAGCATGCCGGTCAGGTCGGGCCGGTCGGCCTTCGGGACGGTCGACTCGGGGATGAACCTGCGTCCCAGGAGGATCACGGCGAGGCCGACGGGCACGTTGATCAGGAAGATCGGCCGCCAGGACAGGCCGAACACATCGGCCTCGGTGAGCAGTCCGCCCATCACCGGGCCCAGGACGCTGGCGAGGGACAGGACGGCCCCGTACAAGCCAAACGCTTTGCTGCGGTTCTGGCCCTCGAAGGTGACATGGAGGGTGGCCAGAACCTGCGGGATCATCAGGGCCACTCCCACGCCCTGGAGCATGCGGGCGCCGATCAGTACACCGGGACCGGTGGCGAGGCCGCACAGCAGCGAGGCCGTGGTGAACACGACGGTGCCGATGAGCAGGATCCTACGCCGGCCGTAGAGGTCGCCGAGGCGCCCGCCGGTGATCAGCCCGATGGCAATGGGCAGTGAATAGCCGGTGGTCAGCCACTGCAGTGCGTCCGGTCCGGCGCCGGTCGTTTCCTGGATACGGGGCAGGGCCGTCAGCACGACTGATTGGTCGAGGATATCCATGAGCTCGGCGGTCAGCAGCACCGAGAGGGCGACCCGGGCGGCCAAGGTCATCTTCGACGGCCCAGGTGCTGGGTGGTCTGGATTCTGGGTGGTGGGCTGCTGCTCGTCGCCGAGAGCGGAAGAAGACACGACGGAACTCCTGATCCAAAGGAATCGGGGAGACCTGCCGACAGCCGCACCGGGGCCGGAAAACCCCAAACCCGGGCAGACGGCAGAGCTGCACCTGGGACGGAAATCTGCGGGGAAGGGTGACGCAACTCAGGCCAGCGCGACGTCCGCCCCGAACGCGTGCGACACAACAGCACGCGGGGACCACGGACGACTACATGGCCTGGTTAATAGGACGTCACCTCAAGATCGACACAGAAGGAACAGGAAGTCTGATGCTGCCGCCGATGTCTACCGCGCAGCAACCTCGCCACGATACGACACCTTCAGCACCTATCCACACAGCAGATGGCGCGTCCGGCTCCACGCGACTGGCTTTGATCGTGAGTGCTGCTTGCCGAACGGCACGCCGGCCAGGTGCGACTGCTCGATGAACACCCGCGCCGGGCCACGCCCGGCCTCGACCCGTCTCCGGCTTCCGCTTGGCGACGTAGGCGCGCACGACCTGGTAGGACATGTCGTCCATCGCGTGCTCGTCGATCGACCGGCGATAGATCCGGACCCGGGTGACGCTGCTTCCTCGGCGCATCCAGATCAGCCAGCGGCATCTGGTCGATCACCGGCTTGAAGGCATCCGGCTTGGAACGGCGAGGCGCGTACGGTTCAGCGCGGCATACAACTCGACCTTCGACTGACCAGGCGGCATCGGGGGTGCTCCTTTACTGAGCACATCCAGCTTGACACCGCAACCCCGATGGTGACGTCAGAATTCGCGAACAACTTACGTCACCAACTACCGGCAGAACCGCCGCGACCGTGTCAACACGACGGCCATGAAGACCTATTTGGCGGCTGGGGACATGTTCGGTTGCGACATGAGGTCGCACGTTTTCAGTGGTCACGAGGAAGGTGGCCCGGGACGAACCCGAGGATGCCGCCGACCAGGAGTGCTGCCCATCGGACCGGGCTGCGCCCGCGTGTCGCGCGGCCCATGGTATGTGCCTCTCCGGGAGACGACGGCCAGGGCGTACGCCCGCGGCTAGCCGTACTGCGTCGTTTATGCGTCGTTTAGCGCCGTTGCTGAGGGCAGGCGTGAGGTTATGACGCTGCTGCCGCGCATTCTCGGCGCGATCACCGTGCTCTATTCGGCCGCGATCATCGTGCGGCCCAGGCTCCTGGCCGGGCCGTGCGACCTGGTCGACAAGGCGGGTGAGCCACTGCCCGGCGTCTCGACGCTGATCGCTGCGGTGGGCGCGCGTGATCTGGCCATCGGCGCGGCCATGGTGGCCGCACCCGAGGGAGTGGCGTTGCGCACGGCCATCGCCGCGCGGGTGGCATCGGATCTGAGCGATGCCGCGGTGTTCGGCAGCACGTTGCCCACCCGCGGCGCCCGCACGCGGATCGGCGTCTTCGCCCTGGTCTGGGCCACGGCCTGCGCGCTGAGCATGCCGGCGTGGAGGCGCACGGCGTACGGGCGACCAATGTCCCGTCACGACTAGAAGGGAACCATCTGTATGAGCTCCATCACCGAATCCGTCGACGTCGCGGTCCCCGTCCGGACCGCCTACGACCAGTGGACCCAGTTCGAGACCTTTCCCGAGTTCATGGAGGGCGTGGAATCCATCACCCAGCAGAGCGACACCATGACCCACTGGAAGATCAAGGTCGGCGGGGTACGCCGCGAGTTCGACGCCCGCATCACCGAACAGCACCCCGACGAGCGGGTGGCCTGGGAGTCGATCGACGGCCCGCGGCACGCCGGCGTCGTCACCTTCCACCGGCTCAACGACGACCACACCCGGGTCACCCTGCAGATGGACACCGACCCCGAGGGCGTGGCCGAGAACGTCGCCGACGCCGTCGGCCTGCTCACCCACCGGGTCAAGGGCGACCTGCGGCGCTTCGGCGAGTTCATCGAAAAGCGCGGCGGGGAAACCGGCGCCTGGCGGGGCGAGGTCAACGGCCCTCACCAGAGCTGAGCCGAGCCCCTCTCGTCCGGGCCTGGGCCGATACGCCCTCCAGAGCCGGCGCATCGCCCAGGCCCCCTGCCTACCAGGGCGGGATGCCACGATAGGCAGGTGACACAGCACGTCCATCCGGCCGGGCCCGCCTTGGATCCGCCGACGTTCGCCGCCGGCGCGGTGGCGCGCCGGCTGGGCCTGCCGCTCTCCACGCTGCGCAGCTGGAACAACCGCTACGGCATCGGGCCCAGCGATCACCAGCCCGGCCGGCACCGCCGCTACACCGAAACCGACATCGCCGCCTTGATCGTCATGCAGCGGCTCATCGCCCAAGGCAGCCCGCCCGCAGCCGCCGCCCGTGCCGCCCAGGACCGGGGGCCCGGCAACGTCCCCATGGACCGCGACCTGATCGCCCGGCTCGTCGACGCCGCGCACCGGCTCGACAGCCACACCACGATCACCACGATCTGCCAGGCCCTGCACACCCACGGGGTGGTCGACACCTGGCAGCACCTGTGCATGCCCGCCCTCAACCGGGTGCAGAAGCGAGTTTCCGGCCACGGCGACTGCGTCGACGTGGAACACCTGCTGTCCTGGTCGATCACCACCAGCCTGCACCAGGCGGTCACCGCCGCCGCGGGAGCGCCGGTCGCGATGCTCGCCTGCACCGCGCGCGAACACCACAGCCTTCCGCTGGAAGCCCTCAACGCGGCCCTGGCCGAACGAGGGGTACCCGCGCTCACGCTCGGCACCGACGTGCCCGACCAGGCACTCGCCGACGCGGTCGGCCGCGCCCGGCCGAAGGTCGTGGTGTTGTGGTCGCACACGCCGGCCACCGCGTCGCTCAACGCCCTGCAGATCACCAACGGCGCATCGATCATGGTGCTCGCCGCGGGGCCAGGCTGGGCTGAGACGCCCCTGCCCGGCCGCGTCATCGCCGTGAACGATCTGCCACAGGCCATCGGCCTGATCACGGAAGGCGCGCAGAACCGCTGATATCCACCTGTACGTTGCGGGAGTCAGGAGCTTCGTCGGCGGGATCGGCGGCCGGCGGCCGGTGTCGCAGAACGGGTAGGAGCGGCTGCGCCCGGGCCGTCGAGCCCATGGCGTGCCGCGTTCCAGACCGCCGCGGCGCATACCTGATCGCTCACGTTCGGCGCCTCCCGTCCGGCGGCCAGGGCGGCTTCTGCCGTGGTGACCAGGGCCCTGGTCAGGGCCGCCTGCAGTACCGCCTCCTCGACCGTTCCTGCCGCGTCGGCCGCGCGGACCTCTACCGTCGCCAGCCCGACGCCCGGCCTGGCCAGCCAGAACGACATCGCCTCGTCCACCAGCACCCCGCGGGCCACGAGCCTGGCCGCCTGCCGGTCGTAGGCGGCCGCCGAGTCGAACCAGGGCGGCACCCCGGAACCGGGAAAGCGGACTGCTGGATGATCCGCCAGCTCGCATACCCCGAGTCTCGTCCCCGATCGAACGGGGAGTCGGCCGACAGCGCCACCAGCGTCGGCAGCCAGGGGCGCAGATGGTTCATCACCGCGACGGCCCTAGGTACGCATCATGTCTGACGTGCGCATTTGCCTCGTTCACCCGCGTGCCGGCTGGGATGACCGGAGGTGCGACCGGAGCTGCTCGGCCAGCGCGTCCGGGTCGCTGACGGTGACGGTCAGCCCCGGGTGACACAGGAGTCCGGTCGGCTCGCCGCCGCGTACCGGCTGATGGAAGGTGACGCAGAGCCCACGCCGGGTGTTGGTGCCGAAGCTCAACCCCCGGTCGGCGAGCGAGACGTGAGGTCCGATGACTTTGAGTGCGGTGTACGGTCCCGTGACCTTCGCTCCGCTCACATTGTGCAGGCCAGTTGTCAGCTGCCACGGCCCGAACCGCACCCGCAGGGCCCGCTCGGTCACGATCAGCCCGCAGTTGCCGGGCCGGATGCCCAGCAGCGAGAGTGGCCATCGATAGCGCGGGTCGAAATCGAAACCGAAACGCGCCTGCCAGGGATTTGTCATGAAGCCGAGCTGCCCACTCCACTGGCTCCAAAACGACGCGCCAACGACGCAGGCCCTCCGTCGGCCGGTGGCCACACGTCACCAATACCCTCCATCCGCCGCCCGGATCAGCGCTTTCGCACGGCAGGCGGACCGCGTCCCGCAGAGGGCACGTCTCGTTCTGGGGCCGCGCGTCCATCGTGCGGGAGCGGCCGGGCCGGGCAACGGCCTGATCGGGCGCGGCTCAGCCGGTGGGTGGGTAGGGGTCGGTGCCGGGGGTGATGGTGCGCTTGTCGCGGACCTTGCCGTCGGTGCCGTGGATGACGAGCTCTCCGCCGCCGCTGTTGTGCACGATTTCGCGGGCGCGCTCGATCGCTTCCTCCTGAGTGGCGAACACCTCACTCGCTCGCGTGGCGCCGGGCTCCAGCACCTGCCAGCCGTCCGCGTGCGGCAATACCTGACGGTCACTCATCTGCTTCTCCGATCTTTTGTACGGCGTCACTGAGCAGGCGCCGGGATGGGGGCGGCGGGGGGACGGCTTGAGCGTGCAGTTGATCACGAGAGCTCGCACCATGACCTCCTTCAATAGGAATGGGACCTACCCGGCGCAGGGCGGACAAACAGGGTCACCCTCAGAGCCGGAACGGCCAAGAGCGACAAGGGCTCTGCTGGGTCATGCGCCTGTGCCGGGCCCATGGGGTGGGCGCAGGCTCATGGCTCGTATCGCATCGGAAACGCTCGTCGAAAGGCTCGTCGACTGCGGAGTGGACACGGTCTTCGGGCTGCCGGGCGACGGCATCAACGGGATCATGGAGGGGTTGCGCCGTCACCGGGACAAGGTGCGCTTCGCCGAACCGCACTCCGGTTTCGCGCCGTGGCACAGGCGTGCCGCGGGTTCGGCGCCAAGGTCAGCAAGGTGGCCGACGTGCCGTCGGCCATCGCGCAGGCGTCGCCACCACCCTGTTCGAGGACCGCATCCGCAAGCTCGGGAAGGAGCACGGCCCACTGTGCGCCGTTCACCCCGATCGCAGGTTTGAAGCTCGTGGGTGTGGAACGCACAGGAGATGGATGAACTCGAGCGCGTCGACGCCTACTGGCGGGCGGCGAACTATCTGTCCGTGGGACAGATCTACCTTCTGGACAACCCACTGCTGACCGAACCGCTCACACCCGAGCACATCAAGCCCAGACTGCTGGGCCACTGGGGCACCACGCCGGGGCTGAACCTGTGCTTCGCCCATCTCAACCGGGTCATCCTGCAGCGCGAGCAGGACATGATGTACGTCCTCGGCCCCGGCCACGGAGGCCCGGCGGCAGTCGCCCACGCCTGGCTGGAAGGCTCCTACAGCGAGCGTTTCCCCGAGGTCACCCGCGACCTCGCGGGCATGCGCCGGTTGTTCCGGCAGTTCTCCTTCCCCGGCGGCATTCCCAGCCATGCCGCCCCCGAGACGCCCGGCTCCATCCACGAAGGCGGCGAGCTGGGATACTCTCTCGCGCACGCCTATGGTGCCGCGTTCGACAATCCCCGCCTGGTCGTGGCCTGCGTCATCGGCGACGGCGAAGCGGAGACCGGGCCCCTGGCCGGAAGCTGGCACGCCAACAAGTTCCTCAACCCTCGCCGTGACGGCGCGGTGTTGCCGATCCTGCACCTGAACGGCTACAAGATCGCCAATCCGACCGTGCTGGCCCGCATCCCCGAGAGCGATCTGCTCGACCTCATGCGCGGGTACGGCTACCGCCCGCACGTCGTGTCCGGCGACGAGCCGCGAGCCGTGCACGCACAGTTCGCCCAGACCCTGGACACCGTCTTCGACGAGATCGCCGAAGGCGGCCGGCCGCCCATGATCGTGTTGCGCACGCCCAAGGGATGGACCGGACCGGAAACGGTCGATGGACTGCGGGTCGAGGGCACCTGGCGAGCCCATCAGGTACCGCTCGGCGGCGTGCGCGACGACGACGGGCACCGCGGGCTCCTTGAGGACTGGATGCGCTCCTACCGGCCCCGGGAACTGTTCGACGCCGAAGGCCGCCCGCGGGCAAGCGTCTCGTCGATGGTGCCGGCCGGGGCGTACAGGATGAGCGCCTCTCCCCACGCCAACGGCGGCGAGCTGCTGCGTCCGCTGAGCATGCCCGACTTCCGTGACCATGCGGTGGAGGTCAAGACGCCTGGCACGACCTTCACCCAGCCGACCGCGGTCGTCGGCGCCCTGCTTCGCGATGTCATCGCCGCCAACCCGCGCACGTTCCGGTTGATGGGGCCTGATGAGGTCGACTCCAACCGGCTGTCGTCGGTGTACGAGGTGACGGCGAAGGCGTGGAACGCGGCCACCGACGAGGTGGATGAGCATCTGTCCCCGGACGGCCGGGTGATGGAGGTGCTGAGCGAGCATCTGTGCCAGGGCTGGCTGGAGGGCTACCTTCTGACCGGTAGGCACGGGCTGTTCACCTGCTACGAGGCGTTCATCCACATCGTGGACTCGATGTTCAACCAGCACGCCAAGTGGCTGGAGGCGGCCAGGAAGATCGCGTGGCGCAGCCCGGTGGCGTCGCTGACGTACCTGCTGTCGTCGCATGTGTGGCGCCAGGACCACAACGGGTTCAGCCACCAGGACCCCGGCTTTCTGGACGTGGTCATGAACAAGAAGGCCGAGGTCGTACGTGTCTACCTGCCGCCGGACGCCAACACCCTGCTCTCGGTGACCGACCACTGCCTGCGTTCGCGCGACTACGTGAACGTGATCGTGGCGGGCAAGCAACCGGTGCTCGACCTGTGGCCGATGGAAGAGGCGATCACGCACTGCGCCCGCGGCCTGGGCATCCTGCCGTGGGCGGGCACCGACGAGGGCCAAGAGCCCGACGTGGTGCTCGGCTGCGCGGGCGACGTGCCCACCCTGGAAACGCTCGCCGCGGCGGCGCTGCTGCGCGAGCACCTGCCCGACGTGCGGGTACGCGTCGTCAACGTGGTGGACCTCATGCGACTGCAGCCGCCGTCGGAGCATCCCCATGGCCTGCAGGACGCCGAGTTCGACGCGCTGTTCGGCGTGGACAAGCCGGTGATCTTCAACTTCCACGGATATCCGTGGCTGATCCACCGCCTGGTCTACCGCCGTGCGGCCCACCCCCACTTCCATGTGCGCGGTTACCGGGAGGAGGGCACGACCACGACTCCCTTCGACATGGCCATGCTCAACGACATCGATCGCTACCACCTGGTCATGGACGTGATCGACCGGGTGCCCGCTCTGGCGGCAGCCGCCGCCGGACTACGCCAGGAGATGGCCGCCGAACGGCTGCGCGCGCGGGCCCACACCCGCGCGCACGGCGAGGACCCCGCGCATATCAGCGGCTGGCGCTGGCCCTACTGACGCCGTCCGACGCCTCCAAGGCTTTCAGCGTGGTCAAGGCCAGTTGCAGTTCCTCACGGGGCTGGACGGTCAGGACGGCCACGGCCGCGTCCGGCGCGCTGATCAGCCGGTCCTGCTCGGCTTCCGTCACGACGGGCGGCCGGACACCGAGCGTTCGAAGACGGGCGCACACGCCGGCCCTGACTTCGGGCTGGTCCCAGCCGATCTCCCCGGTGAAGACGACGGCGTCGAGCCTGTCCAGGCTCGCCGTGGCGGCGGCGATCTCGCGGGCGGTGCGATGCGCGAACACCTCCAGCGCCAGCGCGGCCTCGGGCGCGGCCGACTTCACCAGATCCCGGGTGTCGCCGGACAGCCCGCCGGACAGACCGAGCAGGCCGGATTCCCGTTCGAGCCCCTGGCGTAGCTGGTCCAAGGACAGCCGCCCATCCGACAGCAGCCACATCAGCATGCCGGGATCGACGCTGCCCGAACGGGTGCTCATCGGCAGCCCTTCCAGCGGGGTGAAGCCCATCGAGGTGTCCACGCTGACCCCCTCCCGGACCGCGCACACCGACGAGCCGCCACCCAGATGGGCCAGTACGACGTGCAGGTCGGAAGGGGCACGGCCGAGGAGCGAAGCGGCACGTGGCAGAGCCCAGGCATAAGACAGGCCGTGAAAACCGTAACGTCGCAGCCCGAACCGCTCACGCCACGAGGCGGGCACCGCATAGGTGAACGCCTCCTCCGGCAACCCGGCGTGAAAGGCGGTGTCGGGACACAGCACATGCGGGACCTCCGGCAGGCTCCGCCGGGCGGCTTCGACCAGCGCCAGGGCGGGCGGCACGTGCAGAGGCGCCAGATCGGCGTGTTCACGCACCCCCGCGAGCACCTCCTCGCAAACCACCGTCGGTTGCCGTACGGCAGGCCCACCGTGCACGAGGCGATGCCCCACCGCCCCCACCGTGATGCCCGCGTCATCCAGGAAGGCACGGATCGTCTGCTGGACCGCCTCGATCTCAGGTCTCCGCTCCCGATGCTCCTTACGCAGAACCCGGCCCTCGCGGACCAGGTGAAGCTGAAGGCTGGAAGAGCCTGCGTTCACTGTCAGCACGACGTCATCCATACGCCCCCTGTGCCCCGCACGGCCTGCTCGAAGCCCTCTTCATGCCGCCCCTGTCCCAAGGGGTGCGGTCAGGATGTACGGCCGGGCATGGCGACGCCCCCGGACCGGCTGGGTCCGGGGGCGTCCCGTGCCTCGGCGTCCAGCGCCGCCCTGGCGGTCTACGCCGTCGGGTAGCGGCCGTAGTAGTCGCCGACCTGACGCTGGTAGTCGGTGTCGCGGTACGTCTTCTCGTCGTACTCCGGCGCGTCCTTGATCTCCTCCTTGGTGCGAGCGAGGTAGACCTTCTCCTCCTGCGGGTCGATCCGGGTGATGGTGCTGGCCGGCATGACGACCTTCTTGCCGAAGATCCAGAAGCCGGTGTCGACGACCAGGTAGCTGGCGCCGACCTCGTTGCTTTCCTCGTCCACCGACCCGATCTTGCCGTCGGTCGCCTCGACGTCGTAGCCGATCAGGCTCGAGGTCGGGTCGTGACCGGCGTCGTCGCGGTAGTTCCAGGTGTTGCCCATGGATATCCACTTTCGAGATAGCCGAACGTTGCGGTCGGTCTGCTACCCGCCCTGGACACGCGAAACGCCCCCTGCCGGCACATCGGCCGGCATGCGACAGGGAAAGACTTCCTCCGATGCCGGCACGACGACCTGTCGTACCTGATCGCCGAGAGCTTCCCTCCGCTACACGCGCCCGCCCGCTGCCGGCCTGCTCCGCGCACGAGCACACGTCCGCTCCCGGCAGGCTGTCCGGGAGAGCTACCGCGGCGCCGCCGTAGGTCCGCCGCCCGAGCCCACCGGCGCTGGGGTGGAGGCGCACCGCGCATAGCTGCCTTGACCAGGCAGGATTGAACAGGCAGCGTCGGGTAGGGATCTGGGCATGGCTCAGATCGGATACACGATGATGTGTGAGCAGACGCCGGCCCGGCAACTGGTCGAGGACGTCGCCACGGCGGAGGAGACCGGCTTCGACTACGCGGTCATCTCCGATCACTACTTTCCTTGGCTGGAGGAGATGGGGCACTCGCCGTACGCCTGGTCGGTGCTCGGCGCGGCCGCCCAGGTCACGCAGAACCTTCCGCTCATGACGTACGTGACCTGCCCGATCATGCGCTATCACCCGGCGGTCGTCGCGCAGAAGGCGGCCACGATGGCCGAGCTGTCCCAGGGCCGTTTCACGCTCGGCCTGGGCTCCGGTGAGAACCTCAACGAGCACGTGATCGGCCGGGGCTGGCCGTCGGCCGACACGCGGCACGCGATGTTCGCAGAAGCGCTGCGGATCATCCGGGATCTGCTGGGCGGTGGCTATGTCACCCGCCGCGGCGAGTTCTTCGACGTCGACTCGGCCAAGCTGTACGACCGGCCTGAGGCGGGTGTGCCGCTGGCGATCGCGGCCTCGGGCCCGCGCTCGCTGAGCCTGGCCACCGAGTACGGCGACGCCCTGGTGGCCGTCGACCCCGACGCCGATCTGGTCGGCGGCTTCGCCCGGCAGGGCAAGCCGGTCTACGGCCAGTTGCCGATCTGCTTCGACCCCGACCGGCAGGCCGCCGTCGAGCGGGCACACCGGCTGTGGCGCTGGTCGGTGGCGGGGTGGAAGGTGATGGCCGAACTGCCCGGCCCGGTGAACTTCGCCGCCTACGCCGACAGCGTCCGCCCCGAGGACGTGGCGGAGAAAGTGCCGTGCGGCCCGGACGTCGAGGCGGTGGTGAAGGCGGTGCGCGCCTACACCGAGGCCGGGTTCACCCACGTCGCGCTGGTCCAGATCGGCGCCGACCATCAGGACGCCTTCCTCGACTGGTCGGCCAAGGAACTCCTGCCCGCACTCCGCGAAGGTCTGTGAACTCTCCGTCGCGGCGGTCGGCTGGTACGGCGCCTGCTGGAAGGCGAGCCTAACGCTGTGGTTCGTCCAGTTCGACGGGGGCAACGGCTTCACCGCGGGTCCTTGCAGGACGGCGCCGTCGGTGTCGCGGTAGACGGCGCGGTGTTCTCCGTTGGTCTTGATGACGGTTGCCTGTCCGTCGGCCGGCCGTACCGGATCTCCACGGCGACGAAGAGCCGGGCAGCGCCAGCAACCGATCCGCGATCAACCACGCCAGCGCGTCTCGCGGCCTGATCACTTGTGCCCTTTGCCGCCGCCTTTGCCGGGCGAGCGGAGCTTGTGCCCGTGTTTGACTTTGCCGTTGTCGCCGGTGGTCTTCTTGGCCCGCCCCGGAGGCTGAGGTCTCGCTCCGGCGGGCTCTTCGGTCTGGCGCCAGGTGGCCGGAGTGCCGCGTCTGGCGGACGCGGGCTTCAGCTCCAGGACCGCGCCGGGCGAGGCGGGCGCCGTCGTGGCAGGCGTGTCGGCGAAGGGAGGTCCGGCGGCGGGAGTGTCCTTCGGCGTGCCTGACCAGGAGATGACCGCCAGCGCCCCGGCGATCAGCACGGTCACCGCCGCCGCGGGTCGCGCGTACGTGAGCCGCGTCCCGCGCGCGTGGCGCGCGGGCGCCGAAGCACGGATCGCGGTGAGACGGGAGCCGACCGGGTGGGCACAGGCCGGGGTGGGTTTGGGCGGGGGTGGGGCCACGGCGCCGGTGGTCGGTGGCTGCTCGCTGTGCGGGACGGTGATGCTGTGCAGGTGCCGGCGAGCGTCGTCGACGCCGGTACGGCGGGCCGGGTCCTTGGCCAGCAAGCCGGTCAGGAGGGGCGCGAGCGGACCGGCGCGTACGAAAGGGACTGGATCCGCGGTGAGGACGGCGCTGAGGGTCGCCAGGGCGCTGCCCTGCTCGAACGGGCAGCGGCCCTCGACCGCGGTGAACAAGGTGACGCCCAGCGACCACAGGTCGCTCTCGGCGGTCGGGGCCGCGCCGCGGGCGCGCTCCGGGGAGATGTAGGCGGGGGTGCCGACCACGATGTCGGCCTGGGTGAGGCCGTTCTGTGCGGGCGGTTCCAGGGTGGTGGCCAGGCCGAAGTCGGTCAGTACCGCGTGCCGGCCGGCGTCGGCCAGGAGGATGTTGGCCGGTTTGACGTCGCGGTGCACGATGCCCGCGGCGTGCGCCGCTTGTAGCGCCAGCAGCACCTGAAGGCCGATCCTGGCGACCTCGGCGGGTGGCAGCGGTCCTCGTTCGGCCAGGACGTCGGCCAACGTGGGGGCCGACACCAGCTGCAGCACGATCCACGGCCGCCCGTCGGCCTCCACCACGTCGTAGACGGCGGCGATGTGCGGATGCGACAACCTGGCCGCCAGACGGGCCTCGCTCATGGTACGGCCCAGCAGCGCCGCGCGTTCGCACGGCGGCCGCCGCTCCAGAATGACCTCCTTGACCGCGACCGGGCGATCGAGCAGCTCGTCGTGGCCGCGCCAGACCCTGCCCATGCCGCCGCGGCCGAGCTCGGCCTGCAGCCGGTAGCGGCCGCCCAGTACCCAATCCCCAAACCCCTGCAAACCCGGCATAGCGCACCATCTACCCGATCAACGCCCACCCATTCGGCGACCGGCGTCCGAGACCGGCCACGGCCGTTGATCTGGCTTCAGGTCCTCTCTCCGCTGCCGATCGCCCCACACAACGTCGTGAGCTCTGCACGTTCGCTGCGCAGGCAATGCGACCGGCACGAGCAAACCCGGGACCTCGCCACCTGGACCGGCGGGGCACGCGACCGTCTTGCGGCGTTCATCCCGGGCATCGAAGGCGCCCGAGCACTGTCCCCGCGTGACGACGACTTCGCCCGCTGGTGGACCGCGCACGACGTCCGGCACAAATTTCCGGCGCCACAACCTTCGACCATCCGATCGCCGGCCGTATCCCACTGGACGGGGAGTTCCTCACCGGTACGGCGGAGCCCGAGCAACAGCTCATGGTGCTGACCTCGGCTCCCGGCTCGCCCGCCGCCGAGGCTCTGCGTTTCCTCGGCTCGTGGGCACAACCTCCGCAACCGACCTGAGACGACGGCGATGCGGCCACGACTGCGGACCCTCCGCCTCCGGGCGTTGATCAGAGCCTGTCACCCGGTGCGCGTCTTCTGCCATCGGCTACGGCGAGTTGTGCAGGTCGCGCTCGGCGAACATGTCGATCAGCCGGCGGACCGGCATGTCGGCTTCGGTGGGGTAGCGGAAGTGCTGGTCGGGGTTGAGTTTGTAGTGGTTGCGGCGGCCGATCCGCTCACGGGTGAGGTAGCCGGCCTCGTGCAGGTCTTTGACGATGGTCTGCACGGTACGTTCGGTGATGCCGATGCCGGCCGCCACGTCACGTACCCGTGCTTCGGGGTCGCGGGCGATCTCCAGCAGCACGCGGGCGTGGTGGGTGAGGAAGGTCCAGCGAGGTACGACAGGTTCCGGTTGGTCAGAGCTCACGTTCTTCACGCTTCCCCGTCGTGGCGGACAGTGCCGGTTTGGTGACGTTCACTCTACTTTAAGATGAAGCGTCTTTCACGTAACGCCTTTCAGGCGTACTCTCGTCGTCA
>NZ_JACHIN010000032.1 GCF_014203235.1 Nonomuraea endophytica
CCTTGACGACCGCGTCGGTCGGCTCCTTCACGGCCGGGTCGGGCGCCTGCGCGACGCGGACGTCCCGCCTGCCGTGCCAGGTGACGGCTTTCACGATTGTCTCCTTCGCATAAGCGCTGCTCAGCCCTGGTGCGCTACACGGACGAGAAGGGCTAAACGTGACCGGCGCGGGTAGGGCAGGCGGCGAGCGGCGGTTTCGCCGTGAAGAGGGGGACAGATGCGCGTCGTCGTCATAGGAGCCACCGGCAACGTCGGCACGAGCGTGATCACTGCGCTCGCGGCCGACCCCGCCGTCACCTCTATTCTCGGCCTGGCCCGGCGCCTGCCCGGCCTGCAGGCGGACAAGACCACCTGGCGGGCCGTCGATGTGCGCGGCGATGATCTGCGCCAGCATCTCGACGGCGCCGACGCTGTTGTGCACCTCGCGTGGTTGTTCCAGCCGACGCGCGATCGCGTCGCCACGTGGAAGGCCAACACCCTTGGCAGCCTGCGGGTCTTCGAGGCGGTCGCCGCCTGCGGGGTGCCCGCGCTCGTGTACGCCTCCTCCGTCGGCGCGTACTCGCCCGGCCCCAAGGACCGGCGGGTGGGCGAGGACTGGCCGACCCACGGCTGGCCCGCCGCCGCGTACGGTCAGGAGAAGGCCTACGTCGAGCGCGCGCTCGACGTCTTCGAGCGCGACCATCCGGGCATCCGCGTGGTACGGCTGCGCCCCGGCTTCGTCTTCAAACGCGAGGCCGCGACCGAGCAACGCCGCCTGTTCGCCGGCCCCTTCCTACCGAACGCCCTGATCCGGCGCGGCCTGATCCCCATGGTGCCCGACCATCCGCTGCTGCGGCTCCAGGCCGTGCACGCCGCCGACGTCGGTCACGCCTACCGCCTCGCGCTCACCCGGCAGGTGACCGGCGCCTTCAACATCGCCGCCGACCCGGTGATCGAGCCGCGTACGCTGGCCGACCTCCTGGACGCCAAGGTGGTACGCGTACCGGCGGCGCTTCTGCGCGGCGCGTTGGCCGCCGCCTGGCGGATGCGCCTGGCTCCCGCCGCACCCGACCTCCTCGACATGGTCTTCCGGGTGCCTCTCATGGACACCACCCGCGCCCGCACCGAACTCGGCTGGACCCCGGAACACACCGCCGTCGACGCCGTCCGGGAACTCCTCGAAGGCATCAGGACCGGCGCCGACGCCGACACCCCGCCGCTGGCGGCCGAGACCAGTGGCCCGGCCAGGACACACGAGTTCAGCACCGGCATCGGCAAGCGCCCATGACCTTCTGTTTTGTCCGCCGCCTCGGGGGCAAGCGGCAGAGATGACAACCTCACGCTCAGGCATGCGCCGACGCGGTGAACGATCTCGCGCGCGGCATTGGTAGCGCCGCAGTTGCCGGGCGCGCACAGCAGGGCTCGACGTGCTGGTAACAGCACTGCCACACGCCCCAAACCAGGGTCCGCCACGACCGCGCTCTGCCGGTCGGCCAGGTCCCGCGCGGCGTGGGTGATCTGCTCGATCAGCGACCGCCCGTCCGGCGCTTCCTGCGGTGGCTCAGGCGGCGGGGTGAAGTACTCGGCGGGGAAGCTTCTCCAAGTTGATCGCGCCACACAGGTCCGCTGTGGTCGGTGTACCAGTGGTCGTTAACCGGTGCGGTGGAGTTGTGTGTGCAGCCAGGGGATCCATTGGCCGGGGCCGGCTGGTAGGTCGGTGTGTTGGGTGATGGTGCCGTCGGGGTGAGGACGACTTGTGGTGCGGACCGGTCCGATGAGGACCAGTTCGGGGCCGTCGAAGTGGCCGAGGTACTTGTTGCCGGTCTCGTCGTAGCCGCCGAGGTTGGTGAAGAAGTGTGAGCGATAGGCGTCAGTCTCGGGGATGTAGTCGTAGAACTCGTAGCCGATGTCTTGCACGAGGTGGCCGTCGAGGTGGAAGGTGCGTGACCAGTGGTGCACGAGGAAGAACCCGCCGGGGAGCCAGCGGAAGGTCGCGGTGCCGCGCAGCTCGGCGCCGGTCTCGCCGGTTGAGTCGAACTGGCCGGTGAGCGACCAGGTGCCGACCAGGAAGTCGAGTCGGCGCAGCGCTGGGTCTGGTCGCGGTGGGGTGAACTCATCGCCGGCGTGCACGGTCTCAGTGTGGACCCGCGGGTGTCTGGCTGGTATCCGTGGCGACCACGTGCTCGTCACGTGGTAGACACCTACCGGGGTGGTGGCATGATCGTGAGGATGTGGCGGTGAAGGTGTCTGTGCCGGTGTCAGCGCGTGAGAGTGAGGTGCTCGCGGCGCTTGGTGCGGGGTTGTCCAATGCTCAGATCGCCCGCCGGATGCAGATCTCGGTGCGCACGGTCGAGGGCCATGTGTCGTCGTTGCTGCGTAAGTACGGGGTTGCCGACCGGCAAGCGCTCGCCGCACGGGCCGGCGGTGTGGGTGCGGTGACCTTGCCCGGCGACATACCCGGGTTGCCGCGCTCGCGGACCAGCTTCGTCGGGCGTCGGGCCGAGGTCGAGGCGGTGCGGGCGGCGCTGGCGCGGGGTCGGTTGGTGACGCTGGTCGGGCCGGGTGGGGTCGGCAAGACCCGGCTCGCGGAGGTGGTCACGACCGCGGTGGCGGCAGAGTACCGGTATGGCGCGGCGTTCGTGGATCTGGTGCCGGTGCGCGACGGCCGGCTGGGGCATGCGGTGGCGGCGGTGTTGGAGGTGGCCGAGCACGCGGACGGGCAGGAGGCGGTCCTGGCCCGGTTGCGTCGTGGCCCGTCGGTGCTGGTGCTGGACAACTGTGAGCACCTACCCGACGCGGTCGCCGAGTTCGTCGAGCGAGTCCTGGCTGCGAGCCCGGCGACGATCCTCGCGACCAGCCGGGAGCGGCTCGGGCTGTCCGGTGAGTTGGTTCACCCGGTCGCGCCGCTGCCGTTGGGCTCGGACGCTGAGGAGTTGTTCCGCGACCGCGCGGAGCTGGCGCACCAGGCTGGGATGTGCGACGCCGCGACCGTTGCCGACCTGTGTGCGCGGCTGGACGGCCTGCCGCTCGCGATCGAGTTGGCCGCGGCGCGCAGCGCGTCGCTCGGCGCTACCGGGCTGTTGACCGGGTTGGGTGACTATCTGCGGCTCTTGGCTGGTGGGCGCGGTTCGGTGGTGCGGCACCGGTCGCTGCGCGGGGTGATCGGGTGGAGCCATGACCTGCTCACCGAGGACGAACGGGCGGTGTTTCGTCGGCTGTCGGTGTTCGTCGGCGACTTCGACCTGCCGGCGGTGGCCGCGGTCGTCGGGGTGGGCGCGGCCGAGGCCGCCGACGTGCTGGGGCGGCTGGTCGACAAGAGCTTGGTCCAGCACCGGGACGGCAGTTGGCGACTGCTGGACACGATCCGGGCGTTCGCCGCCGAGCGACTCGCGGACGAACCCGAGCACGCCGAGGTGCGGCGGCGGTACCTGCGCTGGGCAGCCGACCTGGCCACTGACCTGGCCGTCGCTCTCGCGGGGCGGGCCGGTGCGGCCGGGCACGGCGAGTTCGACGCGGTGGCGGGCGATCTTCGGGCCGCGCTGACCGGCCACGAGCAGCCCGACGCCGAGGCTCACCGGCTCGCTCGCACCCTCGGCCGGCTGACGTTCGCGCGCGGGTACCTGTGGCAGGCGCCCGATTGGTACGCCCAAGCCGCCCGGTGCGCGCCGGATGCGAGCGAGGCGGCTCGGGATCTGGCCAGCGCGGCGGACTGCGCGCAGGTCGGCAACGACGCCGATCGAGCGTTCGAGCTGCGGCTGGCCGCCGCCGACCGGGCGCGGGAGGCGGGCGCGGGCAACGCGCGCGCCATCGCGCTGGCGCAGGCCGTCGAGCTGACCGGCCGGTTCCCGATGGCCTTTCGCGACGAGATCCCGTTCGAGCGGCGCCGCGCGTTGCTCGCCGAGGCGACCGCGGCCGGGGATCCGGACGATCCGGCCGTCGCCGCCCGGCTCGCCTGCGCGGCGGTGTGGACCGCCCACCCGGACACCCTGCGGCCCGAGGCCGGGCTGGCCGCGGCTGCCGTCGCGGCCGCTCACGCGACCGGTGACCCGGTGCTGATCAGCGCAAGCCTGGACGCGGTGCGCGTGGCCGCGATCAACGACGGTCGCGTCGCGGAGTGGCACCGGATCGCCGCCGAGCGGCTCGAGCTGCTCGCCCCGCTCGACCCGCACCACCCGGAACACGCGGTCGAGATCAGCGACGCGCGTGGGCTGTCCTCGCTGACCGTGGTGGCCGCCGCCGACCTGCCGGCCGCCAGGTCGACCGCGCGGCTGATCTCTGACGCCGAGCTGTCCGGCGACAGCGTGTACCTGGCGGCCAGCAAGGCCGTTCCGGTGCTCGTCCTGTCCGGCGACCTCGACGACGCGGTGCAGCTCGCCGAGGACATGTGGGCGGGCTGGCAACGCGCCGGCCGACCCCGGGCGTTCTTCGTCTGGCTCACGATGCCGTTCGCCGTGCTGGCGCATGGCCTGCGCGGTGACCGGGAGCGCGTCGCGCAGTGGCGGGCCCGGGCCGCGGCGATGGGTGACCCGGCGAGCATGGGCTGGCCGGAGCTGGACCCGCTGATCACCTTGGTGGACGCCCGGCTCGCGCTGCGGCTCGGTGACCTCGACCAGGCCACCGAGTTGGCCCAGCGCGCCCGGCGACAGCCGGCCAGCTCCTGGTACCGGGTGCTCGCCCGCGCCGCCACCGTCGAGCTCGCGGTGGTCGCCGGCGCGCCGTCGGCCGAGGCCGATCTCGCCGCCGCACAGGCCGACAGCGCCGGCAACGACTGGGCCACCGCCACCCTGCTGCGGGCCGCCGGCCGGCTCCGGGGCGACGCCGACGCACTCGCCAGGTCAGCCGGACTGTGGCAACGGATGGGTGCCCGGTTCGAGCACGAGGTCACGGTAGAGCTGCTCGCCGGGTCGAAGCTGTCGTAGGTGGTGCTCGCGTGCCGGGCACGTGGTCACCACGCATGTGGGGGTCGCCCCACGACGGCGACGCTGTGCTGCATGGCCGACCAAGCCACAATGCCTGGTCGGGTTCTCGACAGCGAAGGAGACAACGCGATGGGCAAGGTCACCACTGGCGCCACGATATCGCTCGACGGCTACATCGCCGGACCCGGAGAAAGCGGGTTCGACCTGCTGTTCCAGTGGTACGGCAACGGCGAGGTCGAGATTCCGCCGCGGCTCCGCATCTCCGCGGCCAGCGCCGCGCTGGTCAAGCCCGAATGGGACGACACCGGCGCGCTGATCGTCGGCCGGCACCTCTTCGACATGACCAACGCCTGGGGCGGGCGCCACCCGATGGACGTGACCACAGTGGTGCTCACCCACCAGCGCCCCGACGACCGTCCGGACGACGATGACAACTTCGTCTTCGTCACCGACGGCATCGAGGCGGCGGTGGCCAAGGCCAAGGAATTGGCCGGCGACAAGAACGTCGCCGTCAACGGTGGACAAATGGCCCGGCAGTGCCTGGAGGCCGGTCTGCTCGACGAGGTCGGCGTCGAGTTGGTACCGGTCGTGCTGGGCGGCGGTAAGACGCTGTTCGGCGAGCTCGGCACCGCACCGGTGCAGTTCGACGGGCCCATCGCGGTCGTCGAAGGCACCGGCGTCACCCACCTGCGGTACCGGGTCAAGAAATAGGGACCCCGACAGCGGCCTCGCCCGCATCGGTGTTGCGCACCAGTGCTCCGTACCCGGACCACACTCCGGTGGGCTGTGGCGCGGCGCTCATCTCGTCTGGCTCACCGAGGTGTCCTTGCGGCTGCCCGCGGAGAACGCCCAGCCGACGACCCGATCGCCACCTGATTTCAGGAGAGTCCCGACATGCGACGTGATGAGATCCTTGCCTGGGTAAGGGCCGAACGACTCGGCCTGCGGGGTATGCGGCTGGGCGCCGCCGACTGCGACTGGTCCGCCGGCGAGGGGCCGGGCTGGGCGTCGAGCGGCTTGGGGGTGTGCGGTGACCGAGCATGCTGAACGGCTCGCCCGGTTGGCCCAGGGCTGGGACGAGGCCGCCGACGGGTACGAGGCATATTACGTTCCCCGCTTCGCCCCCTGGGTGGCCACCGCGGTGCGGGCTCTCACCCACGGGCCACTGCCCGAAGGGCCGGTCCTGGTCCCGTGCTGTGGGACCTTCCCGGAGCTGGACGCGCTGAGCGAGCACCTGCCCGGGCGCGAGACTGTCGGCATCGACCTGTCCGCCGGCATGGTCCGCCGGGCCCGCGAGCGCGCCGCCCGCCATCGGCAGGCGGCTGTCGTCCAGGGCGACGCCTCAACCCTCGACCCGCGGTGGTCGGGCACATGCGCGGCCGTGGTGTCGGTGTTCGGGCTTCAGCAGTTGCCCGAACCCGACCTCGCCATCCGATCGTGGGCCGCCGCGCTGTGCCCTGGCGGACGCCTGTCTGTCGTCTTCTGGCCCGACATCACCGAGGTCGACGGGCCGTTCGCGCTCCTTGCCGACGTCCTGCGAGCACGTGTGCCCGCCGGGGACAGCTCCTGGGAACGCCGGCTCCTGCCGGCGTCGAGCGCGCAAGGCCTCGTGATCGAGCGAGATGAGCATCTGTCCTACCCCATGTCCCACCCGGACGCGACGACGTTCTTCGACGCCCACACCCGATCCGGGCCGCTCCGGGCGCTCGCCGTGGCCCGCGGCGAGGCCTTCGTCAACCAACTGCGCGAGGAATTCCTCCGTCGCGCCCCGGCCGGTGAATGGCACCACCAACCGCGTGCCCGCCACATCGTCGCCCGCCGCTGATCGACAACCCGCCACGGCCCCGCGTAACCCACTCCGCGAGCTGTCGGCCCAGTTCGAGTGCGGTCGGTGCGCTTGAGAGCTGGGCCGTGGGGGAGGGTGGTGTCAGCGGGCGCCTTCCAGGGCCGTCTTGACGAACCACGTGATCGAGGGTGACCGGCTGTCGGCCGGCCAGAGGGCCAGGGTCCGGTACGGCGCCGCGTCGCGCACCGGGCGGTAGGTCACCTCGGGGCGCACGTTCCTGGCGGCCAGCGAAGCCGGCACCAGCGCGACGGCCTGGCCCAGGGCGATCACCTCCAGCAACTGGGCGGTGTCCCGCACGACAGGGCCGCCAGCCGGGAGATCCGCGACGATGTTCACGAAGCTCATGACCCTCGCCGCCGCGATCATCTGCTGGCCACGCCTCGTCCGATAGACCCTTTGTTAGGACCTCTAAGCCTCAGTCAACGGGGGTATCAAGCCAGGAGCCGTTGAGCATGAGGGTACGGCCGCTGAACTCTGCCAAAGAATTCCATGCGAGTATCCGCTTGGGGACGAGGCGGATGTACAAGAACATGTCCGGGGCATTGCGTGGGTCTGTCGATACCTTTGCGTACGTCTCGGCTGAGGCGACGTCGATGTTGGGCACGTCGAGCAGGATCGTGTAGGCATCGATCAGGACGACGTCGGCGGTGTCCCCGGTCGCCAGCCGCGCCGTTGGCCTCGCCCGCAGGTTTGAGACCGTGCGGCTGCGGCGGAAGGTCGCGGTAGTCAAGGTCGAGCCGTTCCAGACGTAGGCGACCGGGATCAGGTGTGCCCCGTGACCGTCGCTCCCAGTGGCCAGCCACATTTGGAATCCGCTGCCCAGGCGGTCAAGGGTGTCGGCTCGTCGCTGTGGGAGGTCACGTGCTGGCGGCAGGGTTGCCGAGGACATGGCTACTCCTTCATGAAGGCTCATATCCAGAAGACGAACGGGCGAGGGACAGATCCGACACTGCCCATGAACTGTGCGGTGCCGGGCTCGTCCTGCCCTCCGATGGGAGTAGCGCGCACGGACAACTTGGCTCCTCGCTCGGTTTCGCGCCACCAGCAGTAACAGTGGGCGAGCAGCACGATCTCGCTGAACGCCTATCTGCTGGGCCACGCCCATGCCGTGCTCGATGTGCTGCTGAGGGATTCAAGAACACGGTCGTCGTCCATGGCGCCGGGCTCGGGATCGACGTGGAGATCGTCACACGTAGCCCCGCCGACCAGGGGTTCATCCCCCAGCCCAAACGGTGGATCGTCGAGCAGACCTACGGCACCTTGATGCTGCACCGGTGCCTGGTCCGCGACTATGAGCACCTGCCGGCCAGCTCCGAATCGCGGGTGTATTGGGCGATGACCGATGTGATGTCCCGCCGGTTGACCCGCGCTCCCGCCCCGTCATCGCGCACGACATGAGCGGGCCAGAGGGGCGGGAGCCGGACCCCGGCACGCGGCTGCTGCACAAGATCGATGCACGCGAACAGGCCGTGACCTGCCAGGTCGAACAGACCCAGGCCGAGATCGACACCTTGATCACGCGGCTACGCGAGCTCGAAGAAGCAGCCGAGCACTTACGGATCACCCGCAAGACCCTGCTCTCTCTCGCCGACGAACCCGAAGCCGAACGCCTCACCGGCTCCAGCGCTCCCCGACCACCCCGCCTACCGGCAGATCCTGGGCATCTTCACCGACCTCGGCCACGCTCTACGGGCCCGCGACCTGTGCCAGGCACTGGACCTGCCCATCATCCCGAAGAACACCGAGAAGATCCGCGCCAAGCTCAAACGCCTGGTCAGCCAGGGCATCCTCGTCGAGACCGAACCCGGATTGTTCGCTCAGCCGCACCCATAGCCCCGACCGCGACGCTCCCGACCAGCCCGCCCTACCCAGCCAAGCGGTGAATGGGACGTCGACTGGCGCAACGCCTACTTAGAGGTGGTTCCGCTCGTGGATGCGGGGTGGACTCTCAAGTATGAATCTGCACTGGAAGTCCATTCTCGGTGCCGCGGCTGTGGTCGCGGCCGTCGTGACCATTCCCGCGACAGGAGCCCAGGCCGCCGGCTGCGGCGTCAACGGCAAGGGCGTGCTGTGGTGCGGCAATGAGGGCAACGCTCCGCTGTATGACAAGCCATCCACTTCCACCCCGGTCGGCTACGTCGTCGACAACCTGTGGACCACGAACAGCTGGTTCACCTGCTGGTCGGAAGGCCAGTACCACAAGGGCGGCAACACCACCTGGTACAAGACCCAGGGCGACAGGAAGGGCAAGTGGGGCTGGGTGCCCGCCGGCTACGTGTTCACTTCCGACGGCTTCGACGCCAACCCCAGCAGGCACGGCCTGCCCAAGTGCCAGTACGACTGGGACTAGAAAGGGTCGTGGCCCTCATCGACGTACGCATGCCGTTCCGTCAACGAAGAAGGGGATCTGGGCCACAGTGCCTGTGCAGCTCCGGTCAGGCCGTAGATGTCGTAGGGCGGGGAATCGGCGGGGGCGCCTGCGGATGCGAGGCAGTGACGCACGCCCCGGGCCTCGGAACCGATGGCGTAGGCCGGGGTGGCGCTGTGTGGGGCGGTTAGGGTCGCTGCGATGAGCAGGGCGGCCGCTGCCGCCTGTGGTACTCCCATGAGGTTCGTCTCCTCGATGCCGGAAGGACATTCCCGCGTCAGACGGGGTGGCGGGTGAGGGTGGGACTGGATGACGGTTCGACAGCGGTTGACCCACATGCCTGGACGGTAGACCGCGTCCGCGGGGCGGCAAGTCTTCAGGCCAGGCTGCTCAGGGCGCGGACCAGTTCACCTCGTTCTTCCGGTTCACGGTGACGAGCTGGCCGGTCTCGGTGAACCTCGCCGCCGTCACGTCGTCTCGTTGCCCGCTGACCTTGCCGTTCCGGTCAAGCAGTTCCAAGCGGCCGTGGCTCACCACGGCGATCGTCGCGCTGGTGGGGTCGGCGGTGACTCCTGCCTCGGCTTGGAGGTCACGGGACCAGGTCTGCCGCCCGAGCGCGTCGACTCCCCGGACCGAGGTGTGCGGTTTCCCTCGGCCATCCATCCAGCGGGAGATCAGCGCGCCGCCGTTCTTTCCGGCGACGCATTCACCCACCTGAGGAAGGTCGCTACGCAGGGGGATCGGCCCTGACTCGCTTAGTACGGCGCCTTTTCCTCCGGTCAGGAATGCGGGGCCGCCTTGTGCGCCCATACAGCCGCCCCAGTAACCGTTGGCGGGCCACCTGCTGTCCGCCGCACGCCAGCCTCCGGCGTCGCGGGTGAGGCGGAGCATGGTCGCGCCCGCCAGTTCGGGATCGGCGAAAAGCAGCAATGCCACCGACCGCTCGGGGTTTTCCACCCAGACCGCGTCTTCGGCGCTGGCGATCGGGTGCTTCTTGATGGAGCCGTCGGTACGGGAAACGACCAGCCGGTCACCCTTTCCGGAGTTCTCCACGATCACCGCATCGGAATCCGAACGAAGGCTGACCACCCGTTGACGGTCCGCCGCTGAGACCGAGACGTTCTCCACCTTCCCGCCGACGCGGGAGAACGGCGCCACGTAACTGCCGCGGGCGCCGGAGAAAACCGCGTCCGGGCACTGGACGGCACAGCGGACTTCGACGCCGGTACGCGATTCCGTCCACAGGCGGCGCCCGTCACGGGCGTACCCGGAAAACACCTCGGTGTTCGGGTCGTAAAGGAGGACCCCTGTGCTGGAGACGGCGAGAACGACCGGGGGGAGCGTGGGGGCCGTTTCCGGTCCGTTCGCCGAGCAGGCGGTGGCCATGATCATGAGCATGGCCACCACCGGCCGGCGCGACAGCCGAACTGCGCGATTCAACAATTCGGCCCGCCTAGACCCGACTGGTCTGCCCGTCGCAGTAAGGGTCGACGGCGCTCGCTTTGTGGAACTGCATGCCGAAGCCGAGGTACATCTTGTTGCTCAGCGAGGTACGACCGCTCACGGCCTTTTCCCCGAACCCCTTCTTCACGGTGAGGCTGTAGCCATTGGTGATGTCCGGGTCCGGCGCGTTGTTCTTGTCGACGTACACGCGGAAGTCGAGGTAGTTCGTGTTGCCGGCGTTTCCGCCGACGTGCCACGAGACCTTGGTGACCACGTGCTGCGTCGAGTCGTTGTAGTAGTGCACCCCGATGCCGAGCCGGTAGCCGTCGTCCGAGCAGCTGCTGCTGAGGTACTTGGGCGCGGCCGCCACGGCCGGGTGCGCGGCGACCATGATCCCGGCGGCGGCCACGGGGATCACGGCCATGGCGGCGAACCGCCTAAAGGTGCTTCGCATCTGCGAGTGTTCCCTCTCTCACGGTGAGTAGATCGGGACGGACTCTAGGGAAGCTCGGTATGTTCCGGGTATGGCGCTGGCCGCCGTCCTTGGCGTCAGATGATGGCTCAGAATCGGTAGTGGAGGATGCGGGCGCCCTGCCGGGACAGGCCGTCACTCAGAGCGGTCAGCCGGGTGATCGCGCGGAGCGGCTGGGGGAAGGAATCGACCTCGGGCACCCTGGTCAGGAAGATCTCTTCTACCAGCCGGAGGCCCGCGTTCCAGCGCTCGGGCTCTCTGGGGTCGTCGAAGCCTTCGCCGCCGCTGATGCCGAGCGTCTTCATGGCCGGGTGGAAGCGCATGGACCAGCCGGCGAACCGGGTGTACCCGTTCAGGACCAGCGCGCCGGACGCGAGGTGACTGGTGAGCCGGCGGGTGAGTCGCTGGAAGGTGTCGCCGGGCATGAAGGGCAGCACCCCTTCGGCCACGATCATCGCCGGGCGTTCAGACGGGATCTCATCCAGCCAGCCCTCTGTGGTGAGGTCCGCGGGGATGGGGTGCCCTCCCGGAAGCAGTCCGGTACGCAGGTCGATGACCTTGGCGTAGTCGACGTCGTACCAATCCACGCTGGGTGGAGGGCTACAGCGCAGCATGCGGGTGTCCAGGCCGCAGCCCAGGTCGAGGACGATGCCGTCGGGATGCTCCTTGCAGAACGCCCTTACCGTGTCGTCGATCTTCTTGCCGCGCAGCGCCGTTCCCGACACGACGCTGGGGGACGCCTTGAATCGTGTGAAGTCGTAGTCCAGCCGCTGGACCAGATCGCCGGACGCCTTGTCCTTGAGGATCGAGTTCGGCAGCCTGCTGTCACAGGCGCGGGCGTAAAGCGTGAGGTAGAGCGACTCCTGGATCGGATTCAGGACGGGGGCCATCAGCGCCTCATCTTCGCGATCGATTCGGCCGTCGGGACGGGGGTGGCGGTCGCGAGGGGGGTCTGGCGCAGGTACCGGTCGAACCACTCCACGGCGAGGGCCATCGCCTCCTCCAGGCCCGGCCCGGTGTACATGCCGAGTACGTCGTAGGGCAGGATCTCCAGCCGCTTGGGCTCGCCGGCCTTGTCGTACGCGCTCTGTGCCTCCTCCAGCGCGTGGTACGGGTCGTGGCCGCCGTTCGCGATCATCAGGAGCGGGGTCGGGGCGAGCCGGTGGATGAGGTCTTCCGGGGCGAAGGTGAGCAGGTGTTCGGCCGAGTCGAGGGTCTTCTCGTTGCGGTAGGTGGGGAAGATCTGCTCGGACATGTCCGGAGCGTCCTGGACGTTGTCGTGCTCGAGCGTCAGGTGCGGCACTCGGGCGCTTTCTCCGGTCTCGTATCTGCGCTGCCAGTCCGCGTCCAGCTGATCGCGTACGGCACGCACGCCCTCGCGGCCGAGGAGCCTTTCCATGGAGCGCCAGCCGTTCCAGATGCTGGGGCTCTGCACGACCACGGCGCCCACGCGGCGGTCGAGGGTCGCGGCCTGGGCGGCGACGGAGCCGCCGATGCTGACGCCCCACACCCCGATGCGTTCCGGCTGGACCTCCGGCCTGGTCTGGAGGTAGGAGATCGCGCTGCGGAAGTCCTCCACCTGCCGCTCGGGGTAGTCCTGCCCGCGCGGTTCGCCCTCGCTTGAGCCGACGGTGCGGTAGTCGATGGCGATTACGACGAACCCGGCGTCGACGAAGTAGGGCGCGAAGAACCCGAGCGCCTCCTTGACCATGACACCGCTGTGCCCGAGCACCAGCGCGGGAGCGGGGGTGGTGGCGGGGAGGTAGAGATCGCCGGCGCAACGGGTGCCGAGGCTGTTGAAGGTCACGTGTTCCGGCTGGAGAGCCATCAGTTCCGTCCTCCTATTTGCTAGCTGTTTCAGTTGTGCCTGAAATAACTATACATGGCAGGTATGGCTGTCGCCGAGGGGGTGGGCGGTGGCATTCCGGTTCCGGGGGCTATCTGGTGGTCCTGGATGCCGCAGATCTGTCGGCTGAGCCTGGGGCGCGGGTGTATCTGCCGGGTTGGGTGTGCCCCGTCTGAGAGGATTTGGGGAATCCGTGGCGGCCCGAAGGAGCAAGGTGAACGTTTTAACGCTTGGCCCCGAGGGACAGGAACGGGTCGTGCTCTTCGCCGCCGGTGCCGGTGGTGACCCCGAGCGTTACCGCCCGCTGCTGGAACATCTGGCCGATCACGGCTGCCAGGTCATCGCACCCCGATTTGAACGATTCAACGGCCGCGACGCGACCGCCGCGGAGTTGCTCGCCCGCCCGCGCGGGCTGAAGGACGCGCTCGACCGGTGGGCTTCTCCGGGGGCCTCCGTCGTGGCGGTGGGGCACTCGATCGGCGGGTGGGCCGCGCTCTGCCTCGCCGGTGCGACACCCTGGGGTGTGGACGGCCGGCCACTGGACGTGCCGCGCGAACCGCGGGTGGCACGGCTGGCCCTGTACGCGCCGGCCGCCGGATGGTTCGCCGCGCCGGGCGCACTGGACGCGGTGACCGCGCCCATGCTGGTGTACGCGGGCGAACTCGACACGGTCACGCCCGTCGAGCAGGCCATCCTGCTGAAGGGCGCGCCGGGCCCGGTCGACGTCCGCATCGTCCCCAAGGCGGGGCATTTCAGCTTCATGAACACGCCTCCGCCGGGGATGGCCGAGGACGACGCCTTTGACCGTGACCGGTTCCTCGCCGAGCTCGCACAGGCCACCCTGGAGTTCGCCACCGCCGCGCCGGACCCGCCGCGCTGAACGACGGCGAGCTCCATCGCGCCGACTGGTCAGGCGCTCGACCACCTCGGCGTCCAGCTCGACGAGCCCGGCCCCCCCGCCGAGCGCGTCGGACGCGCCCGCACCCCACTGTCTGGAGAAGTCGCGGCTGCGCGGGTATCGCCGTATGCGAAGTGGCCGGGTAAGGGTGATCTGGGTTTGGGGTGGTGGTGCGTCAGAGGTCGTGTCAGGGCGGCGGCGGTCCGGTATCAGGGTGGTCGGTGATCGTGGCTGCCATGAGCGATTCAGCGATAGCGGCCTCGGGGCCGTACAAGGCGCACAAGGACAAGATCGCGCACGACGGCGGCGGCCGGCGCCGTCGGCGGGTCTTCTCGCGGGTGGCGGTGACGGCGCTGGCGGCCGCGCTGCTGGCCGGGGTGGCCACCACGGGGACGGCCGTCGCGGACGACAACGACCTGCCGAAGGTCGCGGCCGGGCAGGATCGCCCGGAGCTGCAGAAGGCGATGCAGGCGCTGGTCGACGCCGGTTTCCTCGGCGTGCAGGTGCGGGTGAACGATCAAAACGGCGAGTGGGTCGGGAGCGCCGGGGTGCGCAAGCTGGGCAGCGCCGAGAAGCCGCCGACGAACGGGTCGTTCTGGACGGGCAGCGTCGTCAAGCCCTTCACCGCGACCATGGTCCTGCAGCTCGTGGCCGAGAAGAAGATCGGGCTGGACGCCTCGGTGGCCGACTACCTGCCCAAGCTCGGGCTGGACCCGCGGATCACCGTGCGGATGATCCTCCAGCACACCAGCGGCCTGTTCAACTACACCGGCGAGTACTTCCCCGACGGGACGATCAAGCCGGGAATCCCCGCCACCGGCAAGG
This sequence comes from Nonomuraea endophytica, assembly GCF_014203235.1. Taxonomy (GTDB): domain Bacteria; phylum Actinomycetota; class Actinomycetes; order Streptosporangiales; family Streptosporangiaceae; genus Nonomuraea; species Nonomuraea endophytica. The sequence goes on from NZ_JACHIN010000032.1 coordinate 14,597, forward strand.
AGTGGGTGGAAAATCGTTTCAAGAGCTACAAGCCCGAGGAGCTGGTACGGCTGGCGCTGTCCAAGGAGCCGAGGTTCGAGCCGGGCCAGGACGAGTGGAGCTACTCCAACACCAACTACACCGTGGCCCAGCTGCTGATCGAGAAGGTCACCGGCCACTCGTTCATGACCGAGATGCGGCGGCGGATCCTGCGGCCGCTCGACATGCGGCACACCATGGTGGGCGGCGACCGGACGCGGCTTCCCGGGCCGCACGCCCGCGGCTACTACCGCTACCCGGACACCGACGGGCAGTGGAAGGTGGCCGACGTCACTCGTCAGAACGTTTCACTGCTCGCCGGCGCCGGTGACCTGATCTCCACCACCGAGGACCTTCACAGGTTCTCCTCCGCGCTGCTGGGCGGCAGGCTCCTGCCGCCGAAGCTGATGGCCGAGATGCGCAAGCCGCACCCGAAGAGCGCCGGAATCTTCGGCAGCTACGGCCTCGGGCTGTACGTGCAGGACGCGGGCCCGAACTGCGGCGGCCCCGTCTACAACCACAACGGCAGCGCACCCGGCGGCTACAGCGCGCTGATGATCAGCTCGTCCGACGGCAAGAGGACGCTGACCGCCTCCATCAACTGGGGAGACGCCGCCATCGACCCGGCCCAGGTACCGACGACGCTGAACAACCTCGTCAAGGTGGCGTTCTGCGGCGGCCAGTCCGCGAGCTGACCAGACACCAAGCCCCACCTTCCGCCGGAAGTCGCTTACAGTTCCTCCGGGCGCGCAGGAGCCAGGGCGGCAAGGTGGGCACGTCGTTGACCGGCGCAAAATGTCGACGAGCCCAGCCTGCGGCCGAGATCCCTTGACGCCGCCTGATCGGGTGTCGGGTCGGCCGTTCCGGGAGTGCCGCGCTCGTGGGTGGCGGGGCTCAGGGACGGTCCGCCTCGTCGAGGGCGTCGACGAAGCGGGTGAGCAGCCGGGCGAAGGTCCGCTGGTCGTCGGCCGTCCAGTCGTCCATGGCGGCGGCGAAGCGCGCGGCGCGATGATCTCGTACGGCCCGCAGCACCGCCAGCCCCTCCTCGGTGAGGATGAGCGGCGAGCGCCGCCCGTCTCGCTGATCGGCGGAGCGCGTCAGCAGGTCCGCCGCGACGGCCTCGGCCCCCAGTTTGCTGGCCCGGGGCTGGTCGACGCCGAGCCGGTGGGCGAGCGTGCCCACGGTCGTTCCGTGGGGATGGTCGGGTTCAACGGCGTCGAGGACCCCGGCGAGCCGGTCGGGAACGGCGCCGGAGGAGAGCGCCCGCCGGGTCTGCCGCCGCCGGACCCGGACCATGGCCCGCTCCACCTGGCGCACCTCGTCATTGACCGTCATGCCTCAAAGGTACATGCTCATAGACATGAATATGTCAATGGACATGCGTAAACGGCCTATCGGTTACTGGGCCAAGCGGCTCGATGTGGCGATCGACGAGGCGGTCGACCGTGCTCTCGCCCGGCTGGGTGCCGACCGCCGTCAGTGGCAGATCCTCACCACCTTGCTCGACGGGCCCGCTGATCTCCTTGGTGCCCTATCTCCCTTCGGCGGGGTGCGCGAGGCTCTGACGGTGCTGTCCGCCCGGGGGTTGGTGGCCGAGCAGGGGGAACGGGTCGTGCTCACGGCCGAGGGGCGGAGGGTTCAGGCGAGTCTGGCGGAGGCGGTGGGGGAAGTGAGGGGCGTCGTCGGGCGCGGTGTCTCGGCGGAGGAGTACGCGGCGACGGTGGACGTGCTGGCGCGCATGGTGCACAACCTCGACCTTCTGACGTGCGGTGAAGTCGGCCCGAAGTCCGGATGAAGACGTCGCGAGGTTCGCTTGCGGCTCCAGCAACCCGCAAGAAGGAGCCAGCATGCGAAAGCTTTTCAAGCTCGCCACCGTGGCCATCGGGGTCGGCGTCCTCGCGCTCACCGGAACCTCGGCGGCCGCCGAAGTCCCGGCACGGGAGAAGGCCGCCGCGCTCGCCTGCGGCGGGAACGTTTTCCTCGACGGCATCCGGGCTCTCACGATCAGCGAGAACGGCCACGACGAGGTGTACATCACGAGCAATGGCGGGAAGATCTGGCCGTCCGGGCGCTATGTGTCGATGGCCGCGGGGCAGCGGGTCGAGGTCGACAAGTGTGTCCCCTTCAACGCGGTGATCCGTCTCATCGAGGTGGACGACACCGACCCCAACGACCAGCTCGGCCAGGTGACCCTGCAGGGGGACGTGACCAAGGACTACCGGCTCTGCTGTGGTGGCGGGGCCGAGTACCGGCTGGGGGCCGTCAAGTAGGCCGCAGGTCCGGAACGAAGCGGCCCGGCGCCAGGTAGTCCGTGGGGGCCGGGGCGAAGGAGCTCCGCCGTCAGGTAGTCCGTGGGCCTGGAACGAGGCAGCCCGGCGTCAGGTAGTCCGTGGGGGCCGGGGCGAAGGAGCTCCGCCGTCAAGCAATCCGCCTTTCCGGGCCCTCCTCCGGCTGGAGGAGAGCCCGGAACGAGGCAGCCTCGCCGTCAGGCAGGCCGCTGGCCTGGAACCAGGCAGTCTCGCCGTCAAGGAGGCCGCTGGCCTGGAACGAGGCAGCCTCGCCGTCAGGCAGGCCGCTGGCCTGGAACCAGGCAGTCTCGCCGTCAAGGAGGCCGCTGGCCTGGAACAAGGCAGCCTCGCTGTCAAGTAGCTCGTGGGCCCGGAACGTAACAGCCCCGCCGTCCTGGAGGACGGCGGGGTGCCGCGACCTACCTACCGGTCGGCAGCGTGGTCGCTGTGAGAAGACCTATCAAGAAGGACCCCCTCATCACCTCTACGAGGAAGCAGACGGACGTTGGAGGTGAGGAGGCGGGTCATTGTGTTCCAAGGCCGGAATCCCCGGCCGGCCTTACTTCTGAGCGCCGCGCGTTGTCGAGAGGCCGGCCCTACTTCTTGGCGCAGAGTGCGGTGTCGATCGCGGCGTTGACCTTTTCGCCGCCTGCCTCCGACGTGGGTAGCGCGGTCACGGTGACCGAGGCCGACCGGCCGTCCTCGGTGATGCCGTTGCGGGTCTCGTACCCCGGGATGTCGCCGCCGTGACCCCACGCGTACCCGCCGCAACTCAGCTTGATCTTCATCAGGCCCAGCCCGTACGACCACCCGGCAGGCAGACCGGGCGCCGCCACGGTCTTCTTCATCTCGTCCAACTGGGCGGGCTTGAGGAGTTTGCCGCCCAGCAGAGCGCCCAGGAAGCGGTTGACGTCGCGTGGGGTGCTGACGAGGTTGCCCGCCGTCCATCCCCACGAGGGGTCCATCCGGGTGAACTTCACCAGCTTCTTGTCCGGTTTAGCGTGATACCCCTCGGGGTGGACACCTCGGATCGTCTGCTCGCCGACACCGGGCCAGTACGTGTCGCGGAGCCCGAGCGGCTTGAGGATCCGGTTGGCGACCTCCTCACCCATCGGGCGGCCCGCCACCTTCTGCGCCAGCAGGCCGAGCAGGACGTAGCCGGTGTTGTTGTATCTCCACCCCTTGCCGGGCGCGAACGCCGGCTTGTTCGCCAGGGCCCGGTCAAGCAGTTGCCTGGGCTCGAAGTAGGTGTGCCGGATGTCGAAGAGCGACGGGAAGCCGGTGTACTCCGGCAGCCCCGCGGTGTGCTGCAGCAACTGCCGGGTCGTGATCTCACGGCCGCCCCGGACCAGGCCGGGCAGGTACTTCTCGATCGGCGCGTCCAGGTCGATCTTCCCCTCACCCGCCAGTTGCAGCACCACCACGGCGGCGAAGGTCTTGGTATGGCTGCCGATCCGGACCTTGCCGTTCACCGGGACCTTCTCCCGCGTCTCCAGATCGCCCACCCCGGCGGTGTAGTCGCGGACGCGGCCGTCGCGCCCCCGCACCGCCGCCACGACGCCGGGAAACTCGCCGGTGCGGACCAGCTCGTTCAGACTCGCCTGTACGGCGTCGCCGGAACGGCTCGTCGAGGCGGCGGCGACGCCCGGGGACACGCCCACACCGAGCGCAACGGCGCCCACAGCGGCCAGGGCCAGCAGGCCACGAAAACGATTCATCAGGGTGCTCCCCGCTTGGTTGCGTGATTGTGCGACGCCACCAAGCCTGTCGGCGGGAGCGGTCCCGGACGATCCCGCCCACTGCCCTCATGAGGTAGAGCCTGCTGGTCAGAGCGCCGTCAAGGTGCCAGGCTCTGCAGCCCGGTCACCCGCAGCAGGTCGAGCGCGGCGGCCTCGGCCGTTCCCGGCTCGGTGGAGTACACGAGGACGGTCTGGTTCGTGTCCGGCAGCAGCAGGGTGTCGCAATCGAGCGCGATCGGGCCGAGTTCGGGGTGATTGATGGTTTTGGTCGCGGCCCGCCAGGGAGACGAGCGGCCTTCCCGCCAGAGCTCTTCGAAGCGGGGGCTGCGGCGGCGGAGTTCCGCGATCATCTGGGCGAGGTCGGGGTCGCCGGGGTAGCGGGCCTGCGCGGCGCGCAGGGTGCCCACCGAGGCCCGTGCGGCCGCGTCGTCCTCGTCCGGGCCCTACGGCGGCGATGCACCGGCTGCTGCCGAGAAATCGCTGCCAGATGAGGTTGCGTTGCCGGCGCGGCCAGGCGGACATGTCTCCTTGGAGCGCGGCGGCGAGGGGGTTCCAGGCCAGCACGTCGCCCTTGGCCGAAAGCACCAGCACGGGCAGATCGGCCATGCGGTCCAGCAAGCGGAGCACGCTCGGCCGTACGACGGTGGAGACGTGCCCGGACTGTGGTGGTTCGTGGCCGGCGAGCCGGAACACCATGTCGCGGTCGTCATCGTTCAGGCGCAGGGCCTGGGCCAGCGCGGACAGAACCTGACCGGAGGGCCGTGGGCCGCGCCCCTGCTCCAGGCGGACGATGTAGTCGACGCTCATGCCGGCGAGCATCGCCACCTCCTCCCGGCGCAGGCCGGGCACCTGTCGGCGCGTACCGGACGGCAGCCCCACGTCCTGCGGCCGCACGCGGCCCCTGGCGGTGCGGAGGACGTCGGCGAGTTCGGCGCGGTTCATGCTTCGATCCTGGCGTACGGCTACCGCCCGCGGAGTGGTACCCCTGGTCCCACGCCCCAAGGGCTCCCACCCCCCGGTCCCGCGCCTCAGGCTCCGGTCTGCGGAGTGGTACCCCCGGTCCCATGGCTCGGCGGTCCTGGTGGGAGTGGGTGGGAGCCTCCACGATCGGGTCCATGACAGACACGGCGAAGACGGTGGCGCTGGTCACCGGAGCGAACAAGGGGCTGGGCCGGGAGACCGTGCGCCGGTTGGCGGGGGCGGGGTGGCGGGTCTTCCTGGCCGCCCGTGATCACGAGCGCGGCACGCGGGCCGCCGGCGAACTGGCGGGGGAGGGGCTCGACGTCGAGTTCGTCCAGCTCGACGTGACGTCGGACGACTCGGTGGCGGCGGCGCTGAAGGAGGTCGCCGGGCGCGTGGGTCACCTGGACGTGCTGATCAACAACGCCGGTGTCGGCGGGCCGAGGCTGGATCCGCCAGAAATGGGGGCCGACCTGCTGCGTACCCTGTACGAGGTCAATGTCTTCGGCCCGGTGCGGGTCACGCACGCGTTCATCCCGTTGCTGCGGGAGTCGGCGCGGCCCCGGATCGTCATGGTGTCCAGCGGCCTCGCCTCGCTCACGAACGCGAGCGACACCACCCGCCCCGAGTCGGCCTTCCTCGCGATGGACTACGCGTCGTCCAAGTCGGCGCTCAACATGATCATGTCCCAGTACGCCAGAGGCCTGCCCGGTTTCAAGGTCAACGCCGCCGACCCGGGCTTCCCCGCCACCGACATGAACCACCACACCGGCGTCCACACGGTCACCGAGGCATCGGACGTTATCATCCGCCTGGCTAGCCTGGACGAGGACGGCCCCACCGGCGGCTTCTTCACCGACGCCGGCCCGATTCCCTGGTAAGGAGACAGATGCCGAGAATTCTGACGATCGGGCTGCACCCCAGCGCCATCGATTTCACGAAATATCCGCACCTCGATGAGCAAACCCTCACCGAGCGGATCGCCCAGGGCGAGGCCGCTCTCCGGGCGGCAGGCCTGGACACGGTGTCGTGCCTGGTAGGCGCCGACCCGGACGAGGCGGAGAAGACCGTACGAGAAGCGCTGGACGGCGACTCGTTCGGCGTGGTCATGATCGGCGCCGGTGTACGCATGGCCCCCGAGCACACGATCCTGTTCGAACGCCTGACCAACGTGCTCGTCACCATGACACCCGGGATCCGCTTCTGCTTCAACACCTCGCCGGAGACGACCATCGACGCGATCCGCCGCTGGACCTGAGCCCGCGATAGCCTCCGCCCATGCCCATCCGGTACGCGCTGCCGCCCGACGCGGAGGCCATGGCCGAGGTCACCTGCGCCGCGTTCGCCAGGTTCCCGGACTTCGACGTCACCCCCGCCCAATCCGCCGCCAACTGGCGCAGGAACCTCGAAGCGGAGGCGGCAGAACGCCCTCGCCCCCACCACACCAGGATCGCCGAACTGCCGGACGGCACGGTCGTCGGCCTGGTCATGGGCGGCCCGGCGGACCCGAAGCTCGGCTGCGACGCCGAGATCTACGCCCTCGCGGTCCGCCCGGGTCACGAGGGCCGAGGCCACGGCCGTGCCCTGCTCAGGGCGTCGGCCGCCGACCTGGCCGCCGCCGGGTTCGGCTCGCTGGCGATCCGCGTCCGGGCCGGCAACGAACGCGCCCGCCGCTTCTACGAATCCCTCGGCGGAGTGGAAGCGGGCGAGGCGCCACCCGACGAGCTCGTCTACTCCTGGCCGGAGATAGGCGCGGCCGGCCGTCAGTAGGTCTCGAACTCGACGTCCACCGACGAGGCGCCCCGCAACGGCGCGACCTGCCCGGCCTCCTCCAGGATCGCCTTTCTGTCCCGAGCCGCCAGTGAGCCGAACGTTTTAACGGTGATGCTCAGCTTGCGGCCGCTCTTGCGCGGCCGCCAGATACCCGTGATCCGGCCGTTGACCAGGACCGTGCCCGGTTCGCCGACCGTCTTCCACACCTCCCGGTGGTGCTTCTTGTCGACCATCGTTTCGCGGTCGCGCATCTGGGTGTACGGGTCGCGAGGCGGCAGCAGGCGTACCCCCTGAGGCTTGGGAGCCGACCGCAGCGCGTCGAGGTCCTCGGCGAGAATCCACGACCTGCCGTTGAACTCGACCTGGGCCAGCTCGTCCTCGACCAGGCTCCACCAGGGATCGGTGTCACCGGCCTTGATCCCCAGCCACGCGGCGAAGTCCGCACGGGTGGACGGCCCGTAGCGGCGCAGGTAGCGGCGGAGCAGCTCGGCGCGCGCGACCTCGGGGTCGAGGTCCGGGATCGTACGGCCCAGCCACTCGCCGACCAGGACGAACGGCGCCTTGTTCCCGGCCCGCGGCGCGAAGCAGACGACACGCTGCAACGTGAGAATGCGGATGCAGAAATGCACGACGGCTTCACCGAGCGGCTGGCCGGCGGCGTAGGGGCCCTCCGCTTCCCAGCTGCCGCGTCGTTTCTTCGGCAGTTTGGGGGCGATCCGGGCGGCGAGTTCCGCGCCCAGCTCGTTGATGGCGAGCCGGCGCCCGGACAGCACGGCGTCGATCTCGGCGCCGGTCAGCTCGACCGCCTCGGTCAGGCTCATGCCGAGCTCGTCCAGCGCCTGCTCCACGCCGAGGATGAGATGAAGCTGTCCTTCCTCGGTCGGCGGCAGCACGCCGGTGGTGAACACCGGAGCGTCCGCGGTCGGGAAGTAGAACGGCGAGCCGCGCATGCACCAGCTCTGCAGCAGGCTCTTGTCCTCGGCGACCGCCTGCGTCACGTGCTCCGGCGTGAGGTTCTTCACCCTGGCGTGCAGGGCGAGCAGCGCCGACCCGGGCGGGCTGTTCTGGATCGCGCACCGGCCGGCCGCGTCGAGCAGCCCGTCTTCGGCCAGCCGTTCGGTGAGCAGGTGGGCGTGGAGGCGAAACGCGATGACGTCGTCTTTCGAGACCTTGTCAGCCACTGCCGCACACTATCGCGGCGGCTGGGGGATGCCGAGCCGGCTGTGGTCGCGCCGGTCGGGGCCGTGCCGGTCGGGGGTCGGGCCGCGATACTCAGTTGCCGCAGAGCGCGTTGTCGATCAGGCGGGCGGTGGCCTTGCTCTGCTCCGGCGTGCCCGGGTAGGTGGTGCGGGAGACGATCACGGTGGTGCGGCCGTCCTCGGTGGTCGCGTTGTCGGTGATGAACCCGGGTGTGCCGCCGGGGTGCGACCAGGCCGTGATCCCGCAGCTCAGCTTCTGCTTGGCCATGCCCAGGCCGAACTCCCTGCCCGGCGCGCCGACCGGGACCGTGGTGGTCATCTTCTTCAGCTGCCCGGGCGACAGCAGCCGGCCGCCCAGCAGCCCGCGCCAGAACCTGCTCAGGTCGGCGGTGGTGGTGATGGCCTCGCCGGCCGGGCCGGCCCAGCCGAGGCTGAGCTCGGTGGCGCGGAACGGGCGGGCGGTCTTGGCGTCGTCGGTGTAGCTCTGCGCGTGCGGCTTGGGCAGGCGCGGGGAGTCGCCGGGCAGGGTGGTGTTCCGCAGCCCCAGCGGGGTGATGATCCGGCGCTTCACCTCCTTGCGCCAGGAGTTCCCGGTGGCCCGCTCGATGATCTGCCCGGCCAGCACGTAGTTGATGTTGGAGTAGCTCCAGCGGGCGCCGGGCGCGAAGAGCGGGCGATGGCCGACGCTGAGGGCCACCAGCTTCCGCGGGCTCACGCGCAGGAACCGGTAGGCGCGGTAGCCCCGCTCGGTGCGCATCTTCATCTCGATGTCGCCCACGGAGTCGTGCAGGCCGCTGGTGTGCTGGAGCAGGTGTCTGACGGTGATCGCGTTTCCGTCGTTGCCGTTGCCGCGCACCTGCCCGGGAAGCCATCGCTCGACGCTGTCGCCGAGGGACAGGCGGCCCTCCGCCTCCAGTTGCAGGATCACGGCGGCGACGAAGGTCTTGGTGTTGCTGCCCATCCGGAAGTGGGCGTCGGTCGGGATCGGCACGTTACGGCCACGCACCGCCGTACCGGCGGCTGCGGCCAGGTCGCCGCGGGGTGAGACCACCCGGGCCTGCACGCCCAGCGTGCCGGCGGCGCGGATCGTGTCCAGATCCGCCTGCAGGGCGGTCCGGCCGTATCCGGGGGCCGCGTCGGCCTGACCCGCCGCGGTCGCGGCCAGGGCGACCAACGCCACGATCGCACTCTTCATCATCATCGGTTGCCTCCCGGCAGTTGGTTTCGGGCTGACCGGTCGCCGGCCCGAGCTTCGGTAGATAGGGGCCACCAGACGGCCCGGCCGAGCAGCGCGGCCAGTGCGGGGACCAGCACCAGCGACACGACGAGCGCGGAGAGCAGGATGCCGAGCGTCATCGCGAACGCGATCTGCTCGTTGCCCGGTGACGTGACGAGGCCGGCGAACGAGGCGGCCAGGACCAGGCCGGCCGTCGCGATGGCCGGTGTGGTGTGCCGTACGGCGCGGGCCACGGCGGCGCGAGCCGTACCGGATCGCCGCATCTCCTCGCGGATGCGGTCGGCGATCAGGATGTTGTAGTCGGTCCCCAGCGCCACCACGAACAGGAACAGCACCAGCGGCAGCGTGAAGCTGACGCCCGGCTCGCCCAGCACGTGCTGGAACAGCAGGGTGGCGGCGCCGAGGGTGGCGGCGAAGCCGAGCCCGACCGAGAGCATCAGGATCAGCGGCGCGAGCAGGCTGCGCAGGAGCAGCAGCAGGATCAGCGCGATCAGCGCCGCCGCGACCGGGAACACGATCGTGAGGTCGTGGTCGACGGCGGTCGAGATGTCAGCGACGATGGCCGGCGTTCCGCCGACGTGCGCTGTCACTCCGGCGGGGTTGTGCTCGGCGACCGTGGCCCGGATCGGTCCCGAGGCCAGGTCGCGGGCCTGCCTGCTCTGGGGGTCGGCGGTCGGGTAGAGGTCGATCCTGGCGGCGCTGCGGTCCTTGTTCAGGACGGTCGGTGCGGCCTGGCCCACGCCCTTGACCTCGGTGAGCGCGCGGGCGAGGCCGTCGAGCCGGTCGGCGGTGAGGGCGCGGCCGTCCTGGGCGGCGACGTAGACGGTGGTCGGGTCGGACACGCCGGCGGGCAGCGTACGGGAGATCTCGGCGGCGGTGGCCGCGGCGGGGGTCTGGGCACCGGAGCCGGCCTGGCCGTAGTCCATGTGGATGCCGATCAGCCCGGCGGCCAGGGCTGCGAGCAGGGCGAACGAGGCGGCCAGCATCGTCAGCGGCCGTCGCGTGACCAGCTCGCCCAGGCGGGCGGCCCGGCCTTCGCCCGGTTCGGGGCGCAGGGCCGTACGGGAGGGCCAGAACATCTTGCGCCCGGCGGCGGCGAGCAGGGCCGGCAGCAGGGTGAGGCTGCCGATCATCATCACCAGGACCGCGACGGCGATCGCCGGACCCATCGAGCGGAACTGCCCGAACGTCGCCAGGCCCAGCGTGGCGAACGCGGCCACGATGGTCAGCGCCGCCGAGGTGATCGCGCCGCCCACCCGGGCGGAGACCTGCGCGGCCGCCTCGCGGGCCGGCTGCTCCGGCCTGGCCCGCAGGTGCTCGCGGTAGCGGAACAACAGGAACAGCAGGTAGTCGATGCCGATGCCGAGCAGGACCACGTTGATCAGGCCAGGGGTGCTCGCGTCGAGCTTGAGCCCGGTGAGCATCGCGGCCCCCGCGACCGCCCCCGCCGCCACGAAGCCGATCAGGGCGACCGCGAGCAGCGGCAGCAGGGCCGCCAGCACGCTGCGGAACACCAGCACGTTGAGCAGGATGATCAGCCCCATGATGATGCCGCTGCCGACCGTGGTGACGAGCTTGCGGGAGTCGACGGTGTCGACGGTGTCGGCGAGCGCCCCGGTGAATCCGGTACGCATCCCCGCCTCGGCGAACCGTGTCTTGGCGGCGTCGCGGAAGGTCCGGTAGACGCCCTGGACGCCCTTGTCGGCGCGGTTGCCGACCAGTTCGACGGTGAGCAGGTGGAAGCTCCGGTCGGGTGCCGTCATCGCCGGGGCGATCCGCGGGGTCTGGGAGCGGTCGGGGATTAGGAACTGCTGCGGGCCGTCGTCCTCCCTGGGCATGGTCACCCGGTGCTTGGCCAGCTTCGCCGCCTCGGCCTCGACCCGCTGCTGGTCGGCGGCGGTCAGAGCCTTGCCGTCGGACCGGGCGACCAGCACGGTCACCGTGGTGGCGTCGGGATTCACCCCGAACCGCTCCTTGGCGATGTGCAGTGCGGCGGCGGAGTCGTAACCGCGGGGAAGGAAGTCCCCGGCCTGGTTCTGCGTGACGCGGTCGAACAGCGTCGGAGTCAGCGCGCTCAGCGCGACACCCAGCACCGCCCAGAGGGCGATGACCTTCCATGGGTGTTTGGTGGAGTACCCGGTCAGGGCGCGGATCACGATGTCCTCCGGCGGACGGAATGCGGATGTCTACCGGGGGCTCCCGGCCTGTATCCAGACCATCAGCAGGAGGGGCGCGGAACCTCGTGGCAGCGGATGATCCTGATCGGGGCCCAGGGGCCTTCCCGCCGCCCGCGACCAGGACCGTGGTCCTGGTCATCGCCGCCGCTGTGTAACCCTGGTCCGGGGACGGGACACAGGGGGAACACATGCTCAGGAGCCTGCGGGCCGGCGACGCCGAGCCGCCGTGGACGCGTAACGACGCGCTCGTGGCCGGCGGGGCCTGCGTGATGAACCTGCTCAGCTACGCGTTCTTCAACGCCCCCGACGGCCGGCACGCCGTCAGCGTGGCCGGGTTCCTCTTCGTCGCCCTGGCGGCCCTGCCGCTGCTCGCCCGCCGCAGCCACCCGGTGGCCGCGCTCACCGCCATCCTGGTGCTCGACTCGGCGGCCACCCTGATCGTGCCGCTGCCCAGGCACTTCGGCGCCGTCCTGGTGGTCGCCCTGTACTCGGTCGCCAGGGCCCGCCCCGGCCGGGTGACGGCGATCGCCGCCGTCGCGACGGTGGCGCTGACGCTGGCGACCCAGAGCGTCGCCCACCTTCCGACCTGGCAGGACGCCGTCGTCCCGCCGCTCACTACCTTGCTCGTCGTCGGCACCGCCATGGCGGTCAACCGCTGGCAGGCGGAGGTGGCGGCCAACCGCAGGCTCCTCGCCGACCGCGCCGTGGCCGACGAACGCCGCCGCATCGCACGGGAACTGCACGACATCGTGGCCCACCACATCACCACCATGCAGCTGATGTCCGGCGGTGCCCGCGCGAACCTCGCCGAACCGGAGGTGGTCAGGGACGCGCTGGTCACGCTGGAGGCGTCCGGGCGGCTGGCGCTGCGCGAGATGCGCCAGCTCCTCGCCGTGCTGCGCGACGGCGACGAACCGGAGGCCACGCCGTCGGCGCCCCAGCCGGGCGCCGACGACCTCGCCCGCCTGGTGGAGGAGTCGTGCCTGGCCGGACTGCCGACCGAGCTGAGCGTCCACGGGCCGCGGCGCACGTTGCCGCCGACCGTCGGCCTCACGGTGTTCAGGATCGCCCAGGAGGCCCTCACCAACGCCCGCAAGCACGCCGGTCCCGCCCGCGCGTCCGTCCAGCTGACCTACGACCGCGACCAGGTCACCGTCGAGGTGCGGGACGACGGCGGGGGAGCGCCGCCGCAGGAGGACCCGCCAGTCGGCGGATACGGCCTGATCGGCATGCGTGAGCGCGTCGCCCTGCACGGCGGCACCCTCAGCGCGGGCCCGCAGCCCGACGGCGGGTTCGCCGTGGTGGCCCGCCTGCCGCTGACCACGGACGAGTCCGACGAGGCGGCCGTCCAGCACGAGGAGGCGCGCCGATGATCCGGGTCATGATCGTGGACGACCAGTTGCTGGTACGGCGCGGCCTGTCGCTGATCCTGTCCCCGGACCCGTCGTTCGACGTGGTGGGCGAGGCCGAGGACGGCGCGCAGGCCGTCACCCTCGCTCAGCGGCTCCGCCCCGACGTCGTGGTGATGGACATCCGGATGCCCGTCCTGGACGGGGTGGCCGCGACCAAGGAACTCGCCGCCACCGTGCCCGGCAGCCGGGTCCTGGCCCTCAGCACCTTCGACATGGACGAGTACCTGGTGGGCGCCCTGCGCGCCGGAGCCTACGGCTTCCTCCCCAAGGACAGCTCCCCGGAGGAACTGAGCGCGGCGATCCGCACCGTCCACGCCGGCGAGGCCGCCGTCGCGCCGCGCCTGCTCACCCGGCTGATCGCCACCTACGTACGGGCGCCCCACGGCACCCGGCCGGCCACCAGGGGCCTGGGTGAGCTCACGCCCCGCGAGGTCGAGGTGTGGCGCCTGATGGCCACCGGCCTCGACAACACCGAGATCTCCGGGGTCCTCGACATCAGCCTGTCGACCGTCAAGAACTACATCACCAGCATCTTCGACAAGCTCTCCGTCCGCGACCGCGCCCAGGCGGTCATCGTGGCCTACGAATCGGGCTTGGTGACCGCCGGCGAGGAACACAAGCCATAAGAGCGGTCAGAGCGCCGCGCGCAGCAGGCCGGTGACCAGTGGGTGCGGGGCCTCGGGGCGGGAGCGGTTCTGCGGCACGAACAGCGTGGCCACGTAGTAGGGATGGCCGGGCAGCTCCAGCACGCGGGCCTCGCCGTCGCCGTCCACGCCGGTGACCCTGAAGCCGCCGTCGTGCAGGGTCGCCTGCCGGGCGGGGTCGATGCCGAAGTTGCAGTAATACTGCTCCTCCGCCTCGGTACGCCCGTACAGCGTGGCCACCTGGGAGCCGGGAGTCAGGGTGACCGACATCGTCTTGCCCACCAGGGAACATGCCAGCTCGGAGACGAACAGCGTGGAGGCGTACGGGTCGTACTCGGCGTGGTGGGCGTCGGCGTAGCCGAGCACGTTCCTGGCGTACTCGATGACCATGTGCTGGCTGCCCCCGCACGTGCCCAGGGTGGGCACGCCGTGCTCACGGCCGTGCCGCAGCGCGCCGAGCGCGCCCGCCAGGCTCTTGTACGGGCTGCCAGGCGCGCACCACAGCACGTCGGCCGCCTCGACCCCGGCCAGATCGGTTTCGAGCGGCTCGGTGGCCACCCACCGGATGTCCACCCCGACGCCGAGGTACGCGGCCGCGTGCTCCAGCGCGCCATTGGTGGCCTGGTGCGGCGGGAAGCTCGGATCGAGGTCGCCGATGATCGCGATGCGGAGAGGTCGGGTCATGGCCCCACTATGCGGGGCGCCGGGCCATGAGTGCCAATGTCAGACCGGCCATGGGGGATGAGCGCTCATTCATGGTCGTCCTGCTCCAGGAGGCTGCGCCAGCGGTTTGCGGACGCGATCGTGTCCTTGCTGACCTGTTCCAGGAACGCCCCCGTCTTGGCCAGCCGTCGTCCCACGGGGCTGTCGAGTCCGCAGGCCTCGGCCATGGCCATGGTGGCGCGCATGGTCGCGAGTGTCTGATGCCCGCTGGTCACGACCGCGTGGTACCAGGCGTCGTCGTCGATCACGTAGATGTCGCGGCGCCGTTGCGGGTCGCGCTCGCGCCGGACGAACCCGTTGTCGACCAGGGAGTTCACCGCCACGGACACCGAGGCCGGGCTGATCCGGAGCCTGCGGGTCAGCTCGGCGGCGGTGCGCCTGCCGTCCTCGGACAGCACCAGGTCGACGTGCACGCGCGCGGTCATCCGCGGCAGCCCCGCCCTGACCGCCATCTCGATGATCTCCTGTTCCAGCGCGCCGTCCGGTGCTCCCGTCGCGCGCGGGGGCGCGGGTGTGCCGCGCCTGGCCCGCTCGGCCGTCGCCTGGTGCGCCTGCTTGGGGCGGTAGCCGCCGGGGCCGCCGTTGCGCCCGACCTCCCGGCTGATCGTCGAGGTGGGGCGGTCGAGCCGCTTGGCGATCTGGGCGTAGGAGAGCCCGTCGGCGAGTCCGGTCGCGATGCGCTCGCGGTCCTGCTGGGTCAACCGTCCTCCTGGCATGCCGCCAGTATTGCCTTCGCGGCCATCCATTGCAACGTTCATTGCATTCGAGCGCAGCGTCATTGCACCGAAAATTCGGCATATGTCTGGGTAAAGACCACCGTATGGATTGACAGATCGTCTGAATGCAACGTAGCTTTCGAAGCATGGCAAACACGTACTATCGCGAGAAAGGGGACGAGCTGTGAGTGAAGCCGTCTACACCCTCCCGGCGATGCCGGCGGCGCGTCAGCCCGGCTGTCCCTTCGATCCGCCCAAGGAGCTGGTCGAGGCCCGCGACCATGGTCCGATCAGCCGCTTCACCTTCCCCGACGGGCACGAGGGCTGGCTGGTCACCGGCTACGACCTGGTCCGCGCGGTGCTGGCCGATCCTCGGTTCAGCTCGCGCAAGGAGCTCATGCGCCACCATCCGCTGATCGACTTCGGCGACGTCGAGGTGCCGCCCGCGCCGCCGGGTGAGTTCCTGCTGATGGACGATCCGCAGCACAGCAGGTATCGCAAGCCCCTTGCCGGCAAGTTCACGGTACGGCGGATGCGCCTGCTGACCGAGCGGATCGAGCAGGTCACCGCCGAGCACCTGGACGCCATGGAGAAGGCCGGATCGCCGACCGATCTGGTGACCGCGTTCGCCAAGCCCATCCCCGCTGTCATGATCTGCGAGCTGCTCGGCGTGCCTTATGCGGATCGGGGTTCTTTCCAGGGGAACGTCGAGAAGTTCCTGGACGGGGAGACTCCGGACGACGAGCTGATCGCGGCCTACACGGCTGTGCAGACGTATCTCGCCGAGCTGGTGGCGGCCAAGCGGGCCAACCCGACCGACGACGTCCTCAGCGACCTGCTCGACGGCGATCTGACCGATGAGGAGCTGCGGGGCGTCGCCCTGATCCTGCTGGTCGCCGGGCTGGACACGACCGCGAACATGCTCGCGCTGGGCACGTTCGCGCTGCTGCGGAACCCGGCCCAGCTCGCGGCGCTGCGGGCCGATCCCGCGCTGACCGAGCCGGCCGTGGAGGAACTGCTGCGGTATCTGACCGTGGGCAAGACGTTCATGCGGACGGCGCTGGAAGACGTCGAGCTGGGCGGGCACACCATCCCGGCGGGTTCCATGATGATCTGCTCCTATCACACGGCCAACCGCGACCCGGAGCGGTTCTCCGACCCGCACGTTCTGGATCTGCGCAGGCAGGATGGCGGACATCTGGCCTTCGGGCATGGGATCCACCAGTGCCTGGGGCAGCAACTGGCTCGGATTGAGATGCGGGTCGCGTTCGCCGCGCTGGTCAGGCGGTTCCCGACGTTGCGGCTGGCCGTACCGGCTGAGGAGGTTGCTCTGCGGCCGGAGACGGCCGATATCTTCGGGGTCAAGAGCCTCCCGGTCGCCTGGGACTAGCGACTTCCGGGGGGCGTGAATACAAAACGGGGGTACGGCGAAGTAGGCGTGTCCACGGAGTTTCTCCGAAAGGCAGGCATGCCACCTCCCCTTCCGTCGTCGGCTCCGCCAACCACCGAGACCGACGCACAGCTCATCGAGGCGTCGCTGAGCCGCCCCGAGCGGTTCGGCGCGCTGTTCGACCGATATCACCAGGCCATTCACCGCTACGCGCAGTTCCGTCTGGGCGAATCCGCGGCGGACGACCTCGCCGCGGAGACGTTCCTGCGCGCCTTCCACGGGCGCACGCGCTATGACCTCTCCCACCCCGACGCACGAGCCTGGCTGTACGGCATCGCCTCCAACCTGATCGCCGGCCACCGCCGGGCCGAGGCGCGCAGATATCGCGCCCTGGCCAGGAGCGCCGAGGTCACCGACGTGGTGAACCACGACGAGCACGTGGTCCAGCGGGTCTCGGCCGCCGTCATGCGGCCGAGCCTGGCCGCCGGGCTGGCGGCGCTCTCGCCCGCTGACCGGACCGTGCTTCTGCTGGTCGCCGGGGCCCAGCTCAGCTATGAGGAGATCGCCGAGGCGCTCGGCATCCCGCGGGGCACCGTCGGCTCGCGGCTCAACCGGGCACGCAGAAAGCTCCGCTCGTACGTCGGCATCGAGGAGTTGTCATGACGCAGGACCTGCAGGAGATCAAGTCGTCGTACGACGCGCTGCCCGGCCCCTCGGCCACGGCCACCGCCAGGGCGAGGGACCTGCTCACGGCGGGGCGCAAGCCGCGTACCGGCTATGCCAAGCACGCGCTCAGGGCGGGCACGGTCGGGCTGGCGGCGACCGTCGCCGCGGTCGCCTTCATGATCGGCCCCAACGGCGGCGCCACCCCCGCCAACGCGGCGGAGCTGCTCCAGCACGCGGCCACCGCGGCCGCCGGGCAGCCCGCGCCGCGGACCGGCCAGTTCGTCTATGTCAAGCGCCTGGAGCAGAACTGGATCCTCACGCTGAGCGAGACCGAGGGCACGGGCGAGCACACCCAGGAGGTCATCCGGGAGGCCTGGGTCTCCGCCACCGACCCCGGCAACGCGCTGACCCGCTCCACCTACGGCAAGCGGAGCATCCACAAGGGCCAGGTCCCCGCCGCGATGCCGACCCCGGGCACGGTCGACTACCAGACCGGGCGATGCGCGGCTGACGTGCTCCCGGAGGAGAACCTGCCCACCGACCCGGACGAACTCCTCGCCCGGGTACGCGCGGACGCCGAGACCTCCGTCAGGAACGAACGGCCGAAGCCCAGCGAGGACCAGGTCGGCCCACGAGTCGAGGTCACGGTGGCCTTCCGCCTGGTCAGCCTGGCCCAGAACCCCTTCCCCGGCGTCGGCATGCGCGAGGCGGTGTTCGGCGCGATGTCCAAGCTGCCGACCGCCACCATGCGCACCGATCTCACCGACCCGGCCGGGAGGCAGGGAATCGGCGCCTCGCTCAGGTATGACGGCCCGGACGGCTGGGAACGCACCGAATTGATCTTCGAGCCCGGCACCTATCGTTTCCTCGGCTGGCGGAATCTGACCGAGGCGCGGGACGGTGGCCCGGAGGTGCTGCGCGTGGCCACCGCGATGCTGGAAAGCAAGATCGTCGACACGATGCCGCACGCCCCGGAGGCGAGGGCCTGCTGACGCCCGAGGTCAGTCCTGGTCGAACGTGGCCCGGATGGCGGGCAGCCGGTCCAGCAACGTACGCACACCCAGCCGGTCGGCCGTGGCGGAGGCGTACACGAACTGCACGTCGACCCGCCACCCGCCGAACCCCAGCGGCAGGAGCGCCAGGTCACCGTCGCGCACCGACCGCGCCGCGACGAACCGGGGCACCACCGCGACGAACGCCGCGTCGAGCGCCATCCGCAGCGCGGTCGACGGCAGCCCGGTCGTGTGGATCGGGGCGTCGAGGCCGCGCCCGGGATGTTCGAGGGAGGCGGCGAGTTCCTGGGCGTCGCGGCCCCAGCGGTAGACGATGACGCCGGTCCTGGCGAGGTCGTCGATGCGCAGGCGGCGGCGACCGGCGAGCGGGTGGCCGGGACGGCAGACCGCGACCAGCGGGGACCGGCTGATCGGCTCGGAGCGCAACGCGCGCAGCGGCACCTTCGGCATCACGAATCCGGCGTGCACGCTGCCGTCGGCCAGGCGGCCGACGACCTCGCCGCTGTGCGCGACCCGGCAGTGCACGGTGATCGGCTTGCCGGCGACCGCCGCGAGCGCGGCGGGGAAGACGACGTCGCCGAGGCTCGCGGGCGCGGCGAGCACGAGCCGCTGGGTCTCGTGCGCCGTCACCGCGATGGCGGCCTCGTCGAGGAGGTCGAGGCAGCGCTGGGCGTAGTCGTTCAGGCGCTCGCCGGCTGGGGTGGTCGTGCTGCCGCGGGCGCTCCGGACGAGCAGCGGGGCGCCGAGCTTGCGTTCCAGGGCGGCGATCCGGACGCTGACCGACGGCATCGACAGCCGCAGTTCGGTGGCGGCGGCGCCGAGGCTTCCGGTGCGGACGACCGTGGTGAACACGACGAGATCCATCGTCTCGACCTTGTGTCCTGTGCCGTCGAAGCCAGGGAGGGGCATAGGCACAGACTAACCCTGGACCTCGACATTTCCGGTCTACCTATATAATTGGGTCATCGTCAATAGTTCAGGACATGTCTGAGACGCTGTCGGCCGTTTCGCCGGACGAGGATCTGCGCCTGCGGCGCGGCCTCGGCACCACGTCCCTCGCCCTGATCACCTTCTCCAGCGTCATCGGTTCCGGCTGGCTGCTCGCGCCGTACACCGCGGCCAAGGCGGCCGGACCCGCCGCCTTCCTGTCCTGGACGATCGCCTCGGTCGCCACCGCGCTGGTGTCGCTGGCCTTCATCGACCTCGCCTTCCGCCATCCGATGTCCGGCGGCAACGTCCGCTGGCCGCAACTGGCCTCGGGCCCGCTGGTCGGCGCCGTGGTCGGCTGGGCCGTGTTCCTGCAGGCGGTCAGTGCGGGCCCGAGCGAGTCGACGGCGGTCGTGCAGTACGCGGCCAAGTGGCTGCCGTGGGTGATGTCCGGCGAGTCGCTGAGCTGGCCGGGACGGCTGATCGCCGCCGGGCTGCTGGTGTTCTTCTGCGCGATCAACCTGTTCGGCATCAAACTGCTCGCCCGGGTCAACAACGTCGTCGCCACCATCAAGGTGGTGATCCCGGCGCTGACCGTGATCCTCTTACTGGCCAGCGGCTTCGACACGACCAACGTGGCGACCGGCGGCGGCGTCGCGCCCTACGGCGTCTCCGCGGCGCTCACCGCCGTGGTCGGCGGCGGCTTGGTCTACTCCTTCACCGGCATCAACGCCGCCGCGGTCATGTCCGGCGAGGCCAAGGACCCGCGCCGCACCGTGCCGAGGGCCACGCTGATCGTGCTGGCCGGCACGATCGTGCTCTACATGGGCCTGCAGGCCGTGATGATCTTCTCGCTGCCCAGCGGCCTGCTCGGCAGCGGCTGGCACGGGATCAACCTCAACTCGCCGCTCGCCTCGCTGGCGACCCTGCTCGGCCTGTCGTGGTTCGCCACCGTGCTGCTCGCCGACGCGATCTTCTCGCCCTCGGGCAGCCTGCTGATCGGCATCGGCGTCAAGGGCCGCTACACCTACGGCGCCGCGCAGAACGGGCTGCTGCCCGCCGCGCTGGCCAAGGTGGACGCGCGGTTCGGCATCCCGCGGCGCGCGCTGCTGCTCAACGTCGGCATCGGCTCGGTCATCGTGCTCACGTTCGGGAACTGGAAGTCCATCGCCAGCTCGCTCAGCTTCTACTACGGGCTCAGCTACGCGGCCGTCTCGGTCGCGGTGACCGTGCTGGCCGCCTCGACGCCGATGGAGAAGGGCTGGCTGCGCCGGTGGGCGATCCCGGTGGGATTCGCGTCGTTCGTCCTGTCCGGGCTCATCCTCTACTGGTCGACGTGGGAGAAGATCCGGGTGGCCGTGCCGTTGCTGCTGATCGGGTTCCTCATCTACCTGGTGCGGACCTCGAAACTGCGGGCGGTAGGTGGCTGGCTGGTGGGTTTCCTGGTCATGCTCGGCCTCCTGTCCGCGCTCGGCTCGTTCGGCGGGGCCGGTGTCGTCGCGGCGCCGTACGACTCGGTGCTCGTGGGTGTGCTCAGCGCGGGAATCTGGTGGCTCGCGCACCGATCGGGCCTGCGCCACCAGCGATCCCTGACCCCGCAAGAAGCTAGGAGCATGGTGTGACCGACCTCGACTGGGACGTTGAGCGATCCCGTGCGCGCCGGAACAAGCGCTGGTCGCAGTACGACCGGGACGTCATCGACCTCACCGTCGCCGAGATGGACCTGCCGGTCGCCGCGCCCATCCTCGCCGCCGTCCAGGACGACGTGCGGCGGCAGGCCTTCGGCTATCCGCTCGCCGACGAGCTGAGCGACGTCCCCCAGGCGGCCGGTGAGTGGCTCGCCGAGGAGCACGGGCTCACCGTCGCTCCCGACCGGGTACGGCTGCTGCCGGAGCTGATGCGCGGCATCATCATGTCGATCACCCATCTGACGAGGGCGGATTCGCCGGTGGTCGTGCCGACACCGGTCTACGGCCGGTTCTTCGACGCCATCCGGGTGGCCGGGCGCGAAGCCGTACAGGTGCCGATGTCCATGGGAGAGCGCGGCTACGAGCTCGACCTCGACGGCATCGAGCGGGCCCTGCGCGCGGGCGCGGGCAGCGTGCTGCTCTGCCACCCCGGCAACCCGACCGGCCGAATCCTCGACGTCGGGCCGCTGCGCGCGCTGGCCGCGCTCGCCGCGCGGCACGGCGCGAAGGTGATCAGCGACGAGATCCACGCGCCACTGCGCTACCAGCCCGGTTTCATCCCGTACGGCGCGCTCGACGCCAACGCCATCACCCTGATCAGCGCCACCAAGGCGTGGAACTTCCCCGGCCTGCGCTGCGGACTGATCGTCTTCGGCGACCCGGCCGACGCCCGCGTCTGGGCCGGGCTGCCGAGGGCGGCGGTCGGCGGCATGAGCCCGCTCGGCATGACGGCCACCGTCGCCGCGTTCCGCGAAGGGCGGCCGTGGCTACGCGAGGCCGTCCGCTTCCTGGACGGCAACCGCAAGCTCGTCACCGACGCGCTCGCCGATCTCGACATCGGCTACGTCGAACCGCAGGCGAGCTATCTCGCCTGGCTCGACCTGCGCCGATTCGGCCTCGCCGACCCCGCCGCCCACCTGCTGCGGGAGACCGGCGTCGCCACCGCCTCCGGCGCCGACCACGGATCGGCGGGCGACGGCTTCGTCCGCCTCAACTTCGCCACCCCGCCCGACGTGCTCACCGACGCCCTCGACCGGATCATCGCCCGTCTGCTTTAGGATGCCTATAACATCGGGATTTTATGAACATCCGAGAAGGGATCCGAGATGGCGACCCGGCACATCTACGCGGTGCGGCACGGCGCGGCCGACCCCTTCGGCGCACTGACCGACGTCGGCAGGCGGCAGACGGAGCTGCTGGCCGACCGGCTGGCCCGCCTGCCCATCGACGCCGTCTGGCATTCACCCCTGTCCAGGGCGGTGAGCTCGGCGGAGATCATCGGTGCGCGCCTGCCCGGGGTGCCGGTGGCGGAGGCGGAGGAGCTGGTGGACCACGTCCCCCACGTCCCGGCCGAGATGCCGCCCGCGTGGCGGGGGTTCTTCGACGGATACGACGCGAAGGAGGCGGCCGAGGGCGCGCGGCTCGCCGGCGCCCTGACCGGCCGGTTCGCCCACCCTTCCGCGGCCGAGACCCACGAGGTCCTGATCACGCACGCCTACCAGGTGGCCTGGCTGGTGCGCGACGCCCTCGACGCGCCGCCCGTGCGATGGCTGGGCCTGACCTGCGGCAACACGGCGCTCACCACGATCGAGTATCGCGACGGCGTGGGGCCGTCGGTGCTGTTGTACAACGACATGGGCCACCTCCCCGACGACCTGCGCTGGACCGGGTTCGGGCCCGGCGTCCGGCCCTGAGACCTAGGGGTCACGCAGCGCGGCGTGGGCGGCGATGAGGCGCCGGGCCTCGTCGCGCTCGGAACGCTCGCCCGACGCGTCATCCGCCCAGGCGAGCAGCCGGCGCAGGTGGGCGTCGGCCGTGTCCGTGGCGATGCGCGGGCTGCCGAGGGCGACCTCGCCGCCGGTCCCGTCGATGGTGACCAGCGCGCCCTCGCCGACGGTGCGGCCACCGGCGCTCAGTGAGCTGCCGTCGACGACCAGGTCGGCGATGCCGACGACGGCGGGTTTGCCCATTGCCCGCGCGACGACCGCTGCGTGGCTGGCCGGACCGCCGCGCGCGGTGACGATGCCCGCGGCGGCGGCGAGGCCGCGCATGTCGTTCGGGGACGTCTCCGGACGGACCAGGATGACCGGGCCGTCGGCGGCCATGCGCACCGCCGCGTCGGTCGTGGTCGCCACCTTGCCGACCGCGACGCCGGGGCAGGCTCCCACGCCTCTGGCCAGGATGTCGGCCTGCGCCGGTGCGGCGATGCGGGGGGTGCGTACGTGCTGGAGGTGTTGGGGTGAGACCCGCAGCAGCGCCTCGCCGCGGGTGATCAGCCGCGTGTCGGCGAGCTCGGTCGCGACGCGAACGGCGGCGCCGCCCACGAACCGGCCCGGCCGGACCTGCAGCAACCAGAGCTCACCGGCCTGGAAGGTGAACTCGACGTAGCACGCGTCGCGGTAGTGCCCCTCGACCCGGCGCAGCGCCTCGGTGAGCGCCGCCCAGACGGCCGGTTCGCGCTCGGCGAGTTCGCGCAGGGGCCGGGTCGGCGACCGGCCCGAGACGACGTCCTCGCCCTGGTGCCCGAACAGGACATCGCCGAACGGGACGTTCTCCCCGGTGTTGGGGTCGCGGCTGAAGGCGACTCCGGTGCCGCTGTGGTCGTCGCGGTTTCCGTACACCATCGCCTGGACGATCACGGCCGTGCCGAGATCGTGGGGGATGTCGTGCAGTTCACGGTACGTGCGTGCGCGCGGCGTCTCCCACGAGGAGAAGACGGTCTCGACCGCCAGCTCCAACTGCAGCGCCGCGTCGTCGGGGACGGCCCGCGCGGCGGCGAAGCCGGACAGGAACCGCTGCCGCGAGTCCTCAGCGAACCGGGCGTCGCCGGTCTCGGCGGCCAGTCCGGCCGCGGCCTCGGTCGTGAGGCCGAGGTTCAGGATCGTGGTCATCATGCCGGGCATCGACACGCTCGCCCCGGAACGCACCGACACGGCCAGCGGTGCCCGCGCCCCGCCGAACCTGCGCCCCGTCGCGGCCTCCAGGCCGGTCATGGCGTGCGCGAGCTCCCCGGCCAGCCCGTCGGGAAGACGGCCTTCGCGAAGATGGGCCCGGCAGGCGTCGGTGGTGACGACGAACCCGGGGGGCACCGGCAGGCCCAGGCGATGCAGCACCACGAGACCTCGCGCCTTGGCCCCCACGTCCCGCGCGCTCTCCTCGCTCCGCGCGGACAGCGGCCGGACCCATCTCACCATCGGGTGATCCCGAGCGTCGCGAGCAGGTCTTCGTGCAGCTCGGCCCAGACGGTGTGGTACGACGTGGTGTGGTCGGCCAGGTACTCCAGCTCGCCCGCCCTGGCGCGGCCGAGTGTCTCCCTGAGGCGCACGCGGTAGCGGCCGAAGCGCGGCAGCGCCGCGGTCAGCTCGGCGCAGACCGCAGCGGCGCGCTGGTCCAGGTCGGAGAACCGGTCGAGGACCCGGGCGTCGTACGACTGGTCGCGATGGTCGTTGACGGCCAGGACGCCGTCCACGGGGCGCATCTGCCAGGCCGTGCAGAGGTCGAGCAGCTCCGGATTGAGCACCAGGAAACGCTCGAAGGCCGCGGCGATCGCGGGGCGGGCGCCGCCGGACTCCAGCTCATCGGTGATCCACTCGGCGTCGGTGGCCCGGCCGGCCTCGGTCAGGCCCCACGCGCCCATCGAATGCGTGACGAGCCCGGCGACCGCGAGGTCGATCAGCTCGGACTCGACCGCGGCCTCGTCCAGGCCGGTCGCCGCGGACACCCGCGCGAGACCGGAATGTCCGCCGCAGCGCAAGGTGTGAAGCACCAGCAGGTCGGTGCGGATCATGTCGTGGCCTTTCGCGACGTGGGGTGGTCGGCGGCCGCGTGGGCGGCGCCCCGCCCAGCGGCGCGGGCGACGATCAGGCCGTCCCGGACGCGGACGGCGGCTTCGGTGTCGAGGCCGGTCTCGGCCAGCCCGACGGCGGCCGCGACGGTCCCGTCGTCGACGACCACCCGCAGGCGCGCCCAGGCGGCGGGCGGGAAGACGCGCCGCAGGCAGCCGGCGAGGTCGCTGATCCTGAGCCGCACGAGCGCACCGGTCTCGGCGAGGTCGCCGGGGACGACCGCCACCGTGACCCGCTCGCCCGGCCCCGCCGCCCGGACGGCCTCCTCGGCCGCGGACACGCGGTGCGCCCCCAGCACGGCCACCACACCGTCGGCGCCGAGGTCGACACGGTCACCGGTGATCAGATCCGGCAACCCCTCCGGCGGGGTCCAAGCGTCCCGGCACGGTACGGCCGGCGTCACGAACGGCAGATGCGGCGGCGCCCAGGTGTCGGCCAGGTCGAGCCCGGCCAGATGCTCACAGGCCCGCGCCCGGTCGAAGGGGTCGCCGAATCCCGGGGCCATCTCGGCGAGGAGACCGGCGCCGCCCAGCAACGTCAGCACGAGCTCGGCCAGCCGTACCTGCCGGGACGGGGAGCAGGTCTCCAGCCCCATGGCCAGCAGCAACGCCTCCAACTGGGCGAGCTGCGCCAGCGTGGTACGGCTCCGCTCGTCCTCGACGATGCCGGCCAGCGAGCGCAGTTGCAGCCGCCCGCCCGACGCGGTGTCGTCGACCAGCGGCAGCCGTTCCAGCCAGGTCCTGGCGAACGTGCCCAGCGCCTCGGCCGCCGACTCCGGCGGCTCGGCGGGCTCGGCCGTTTCCGCCTTCTCCACCATCTCGCCGAGCACGGCCAGATACAGGGCCCGTTTGCTGGGGAAGTTCGAGTACACAGCGCCCCGGGTGAGCTCCGCCCGCTCGGCGATCCGGTCGACGTTGGCCAGGACGTAGCCCTGCTCGATGAACTCCTGCCTCGCCGCCGTCAGCACCGATGCCCGTGTACGCGCCTGCTGCTGGACCCGCGTCAGCCGCACCATCGCCGCTCCTTCTCTCCGTGGTGCAGCCAGGATACTCACAAAATCCGGATGACGTCGCCATCTGAATTCTGTGTGATAGGTACTTCGGCATGGAGTTCTTCTGTTATCACCGGGATCGCGCAGACTCAGGCGCGCTGCGCGACGAACTGCTGGAAGCGCACTGGTCCTACATGGACGGGTACGAGAAGGAACTGATCGCCCGTGGCCCGACCTTCGTCAGCGGCACCGAGACGGCCAGCGGCAGCGTCCACATCGTCGACCTGCCGGACACCGCGGCCGCGCGGGCGTTCGCCTTCGACGAGCCCAACTACCAGGCCGGTGTGTACCGCGACGTGATGGTGCGCCGGTGGCGCAACGTGCTGGGGCGCACCATGTGGGAGTTTCCCGGCGGCCGGGAAGGCGGCAACCGGTACCTGGTGATCGGTCTCGGCTCCGGGGAGCCCGCCGACCTGGCCCCTTCCGGCCTCGACGAGCTGATCGCCTACGGGCCGCTGCTGTCAGACGACGGCGCCACCTGGGTGGGTACGGCGCTGCTGATCCGGGCGGCGGACCCGGATGCGGCGGGCGCCGTACTGACCCGGGAGCGGTACGCCGACGTCGAGGTCCACGAGTGGGAGCCCGGCGGCCGGCGGTAGCCGCTACGGGCGCACGTTGTGGTTGCCCGCGAACAGGTTGCCGGGGTCGTGGTCCCGCTTGACCGCCGCCAGCCGCTCGTACGTCTCCTTCGGGTAGATCGCGGCGACGTCCTCCTCGGTGGCGGAGGCGAGGAAGTTGGCGTACGCGCCGCTGACGTGCGGAGCGAGCCGCTCCCAGATCGCGTCCCAGGCGGGACGGCCGGCGTCGAGGACCGGCTTGGGGCCGCCGGTGAGGGTCACGAACATCAGCTCCGCCCGGCGGTGCGCGTAGGCGGTGGCGTCGTCGGCCACGCGCGCCACCGCGCCGCCGACGGCGCGCACGACGATGAGCGGCGAGCCCTGCGACGTCCCGGCCTCGGTCAGGATCCGCAGGGCCGCGGGCACCGACTCCTTCTCGACGAACGCGCCGCGGGTGACGAGCTGGATGCCGGGCGGCGGGGTCCCGCCGTCCACCAGGACGTCCGCGTAGGGCATCAGCGCGACGGTGTCGCCGATCACCGTGCCGAGCCGCCGGATCGGGTCGATCGCCGCCGCGGCGAGGTCCGGGTCGTCGCCGTCGAAGGCGACGGAGACCTCGACCGGCGCCTCGTGGCCACCGGTGCCCGGATTGGCCATGCTCACGAGGGACGTGAGCTCCTCGGGCGCGTCACGGAGATAGTCCGCCCAGCCCTGGAGCACGGCGGCGGCCTCCGCGGCGGGGAAGGAGATCGCGCCGAAGAACACCTCCGTCGTCCGGTGCGCCGCGAACTCGAAGGCGGTCACGATCCCGAAGTTGCCGCCGCCGCCGCGCAGCGCCCAGAACAGCTCCGGGTTCTCCAGCTCACTGGCCCGCACGATCTCGCCTGCGGCCGTGACCAGCTCGGCGGCGACCAGGTTGTCCAGGGCCAGGCCGTACTTCCTGACCTTCCAGCCGATGCCGCCGGTCAGCGTCAGCCCGCCGACCCCCACGCTCTTGGTGTCGCCCGAGGAGATCGCCAGGTGGTGCGGGGCCAGCGTCGCCGCGGCCTGGCCCCAGGTGGCGCCGCCGCCGATCCGGACGAGGTGGCGATCGGGGTCGATGATCTCCACGTCGGCCAGCATGCTCAGGTCGATCACGACGCCGCCGTCGTTGGTGCCGAAGCCCGCGAAGCTGTGGCCGCCGCCGCGTACGGACAGGGTGAGGCCCTTGCCCGCGGCGAACCTCACGCCGGCCTGCACGTCCGCGACGCTCTTGGGCCGCAGCACGTAAGCCGGACTGCCCGCGGCCAGTAGTGAGCGGCCTGCCGACTCGTACTCCGGCGCGCCCGGCTCGATGATGTCGCCGCCGAAATCCAGCACTGAACTCATGACGTTCTCCTGCGTTTGGGTGGGTTACGCACTGTATGACCAAAAGATGCCGCCAATTCGCATTCTGTGACGGCATGGGTGTGTGACATACGCCATACGGGCTCAGCGCCGCAGGCTGGTCTCCTGCTCCAGGTGGGAGAGCTTCTCGGGGTTACGGACGGCGTACAGGCCGGTGATGAGACCGTCGTCGATGCGGAGCGCGAGGACGGTGTCGATCTCGCCGTTCATGCGGAAGATGAGCGCCGGGTGGCCGTTGACCTGCGACGGCCGCAACGCCGCGACATCGCCGAACCTGCTCGCCCCGGCCAGCAGGGCGGCCACGTTCTCGGCGCCCACGACCGGCTCCAGCACGGCCTGGACGACTCCGCCGCCGTCGCCCAGCAGCACGACGTCCGGCGCGAGGACGTCGAGCAGGCGTTGCAGGTCGCCGGTCGCGACCGCCCGCTGGAACGCCTTGAGCGCGTCCTGGGTCTCGGCCGGGGAGACCCGTCCCCTCGGCCGCCGGGCCGCCACGTGGGTCCGCGCCCGGTGGGCGATCTGGCGGACCGCCACCTGGGTCTTGTCGACGGCCTCGGCGATCTCGTCGTAGTCCAGGCCGAACACCTCGCGCAGCACGAACACCGCGCGCTCGGTCGGCGTCAGCGTCTCCAGCACCAGCAGCATCGCCATCGAGACGCTGTCGGCCAGTTCGACGTCCTCGGCCACGTCGGGCGCGGTCAGCAGCGGCTCCGGCAGCCACTGCCCGACGTAGGACTCCCGGCGCCGGCCGAGCGCGCGCAGCCGGGTGAGCGCCTGGCGCGTGGTGATCCGCACCAGGTACGCCCGCCGGTCCCGGACCTCGTCAAGGTCGACTCCTGCCCACTTGAGCCAGGTCTCCTGCAGCACGTCCTCGGCGTCGGCGGCGGAGCCGAGCATCTCGTAGGCGACGGTGAACAGCAGATTGCGGTGCGTCACGAACGCCTCGGTCGCCGCTTCACTCATGACTGCCCCCACCTGTTCTTTCCCGGCCATCCGTACGTGCACAAGACGCCCGTGCCCACTCACTTGTGACGTGGCGTACGTCACACCTGTCCGCCGACCTGGCCCGCTAGGGTCGGCCACGTGCCCCTGATCTCCATCGTCACGCCCAGCTACAACCCGGTACCCGACCATCTCCTCGCGGCCTACGAGTCCGTCCGTTCGCAACGCCTGCCGGACGGCTGGGACCTCGAATGGGTCATCCAGGAGGACGGCTCCACGGGCGCGGCGATGGAGATCCTGCCACCCGACCCCATCGTCACGTTCGCGACGGGACGGCGGGGCGGGGTCGCGCTGACGCGCAATCTCGCGCTCGCCCGGTCCGGGGGCGAGCTGATCAAGAACCTCGACCATGACGACGTGCTCATGCCGGACGTGCTGATGAGGGACATCGGCGTGCTGGCGGCGGACCCGCTCGTGCAATGGACGACCTCCCGGGTCCTGGACTTACTTCCCGACGGTTCCACGGTCGCGTTCGCCAGCGATCCGCCCGGCGGGCGGCTGGAGCCCGGCTTCGTCTACGACCACTGGCGCGCCAACAACTACCGGCTCCCCGTGCACCCCACGACGATCTGCGTCCGGCGCGAACTGGCGGTCGCCCTGGGCGGGTGGATGGGCATCCCCGGCTCCGACGACACCGGCCTGCTGGTGCCGGCCAGCGTGATCAGCCACGGCTGGTTCCACAGCGAGGTCGGCCTGCTCTACCGCAAGTGGCCGGGACAGGAGACCGCGCGGACGGAACATTACGCGGCGCTCGAATGGGACCTGCGCATGCGCCTGGTCGCCGAACGCGCCGAGGCGGTACGCGCCCTGTGGCCCCAGGTCACCACCTGATCAGCGGCTCCCGAGCCCGGAACGGAGACGTCCCGGCTGGGTGGCGATCCAGTTCAGGGCTCTGAGGCCGGGCATGAAGAGGTATTCGCCACCTCGCACCGTGACGAAGCGCGGCAGGCCGGTGAGGCGTCTGCGTAGCGGGTGGGCGGGGATGGTGTGGATGCCGGTTCCGTCGTTGGCGCCGACCAGTGGGTCCTTCTCCTGGCCCAGGCCGGTGAAGTCGCCGTTGTTGATCCATACCTGCTGGATGAACTCGAACTGCCGGGTCAGGCTGGCGCCCATGAAGATGAAGATCAGGCCGCGTTCGACGCCGTCGTCGCCGTTCTCGCCCTCGGGGAGGGGCGGGCCGTAGAGGGCGCCGCGCCGTACCATGCGGTGGATTTGGGCGTCGACGATCGTGCCGGTCAGGGAGTCGCGGGGGTTCACGCGGCGGATGTGGGCGCCCCGGGGGACGCGCAGGCCGTCGGGGTCGGTGGCGTTGTAGGTGAAGTCGTTGTTGCGGTGGGGGTCGGCGCCCAGGGCGGGGTCGTCGTGGTCGGGGGTCAGGGCAAGGGGGGCGCCGCTGCGCCAGCGGCCGACGATTTTCGCGGCCAGCAACTCCTCGTCCTCCGGTGAGCGGGCGTGCTCCTTCAGGTAGCGACGGAACTCCGCCACGTGCGTGGCGCACTGGCGGAGGGCGACGAAGGTGCCGTTGCGGGTGAGGATCTCCGGCTCGGGCAGCGGGGACACCTGGCCGGACTCGTCCCGGTAGCCGAGGATGAACTCGCCGGGCATCACGTGGTCCTGGCCGGGCAGGGCGTCGATGCCACTGCCGATGATGTACGGCCCGCCGATCCCCTCCCGGAACCCGAAGTGCTCCTTGCCGTCCGGCGGCAGGTGGACGTCGCGCCGGTACACCTGAGAGACGCCCTTGAAGTCGCCCGCCAGCGCGAGCGGTCGTTCGAGGTCCGCCTCTTCCGCGGCGATGATCACGATGCCGATGTGCACGTCGCCGGTCCCCCAGGGGGATTCCCAGCGCGTGGGGTCGCTGTCGCCCACGTCGCCCAGGACGTCCTTGCGCGCGGCCATGCCCTCCCGGAACTCCTGGGGGAAGGACTCGTGGGGCACGCCCAGCGTCTCCAGCCCGGTGCGGGTGAAGGCGATGTTGAAGGTGAAGGGGCGCGGCAGGTCCATGTGCGCGGCCGAGGTCACCGAGCCGAGTACGTCGCGGAGCGCCTGCTTGGCCGCCGCCGCGTCGTCGATCCTGAACAGCAGGAACGCCCCCAGGTACGCGGCCGGTCCCGGCCTCAGCACCGTTCCCTGGATGTCGCCGAGTTCGAGCCGGATCTCGCTCACTGGTGCACCATCCTCTTGTCGGTAGCCGTGAGGCTGCTGATGCACCCGAGGTGCCGCCGGGTCATCGCCCCGCTCGCTCGACGCGT
>NZ_JACHIN010000033.1 GCF_014203235.1 Nonomuraea endophytica
CGCCCCTTGGGACCAAGGGTCACCTTCACGGCGTCAGCGAGCTGGTTCATGCCGCGCTCGAGACCGCGCCGGGCGTCCTCGTCAAACGCGATCATCTTGGCTGCCATAAGGCTGGACCTCCCAGATGCAGGGTGGCTTCTCAAGGATCGAGCCGACGCCCGCGACGGCAGCGTGCCCGGCCCGGGGGCCGAACACTTGGGCCCGCATCTCCGTTCGGCAGGCCCCGATCGTCTCGATCCAGGTGTTGGCACTCACGTGGAGAGAGTGCCAACGAACTGTTTAGCACTCTACCCGGTCGAGTGCAAGCGAGAGCCACCTCGTCGCAGGTCAGGCCCGATCCCCTCGCGAGATCGGGCCTGTCCTGGTGAGACGAAAGGTGTTGGCAGAACCGCACGGACTGCGCTGCCGTGCGGGCTGCCTCGGTGCGTGGTTCAAACGGTGCGGACAGATTCCGCCTGCGGCCCCTTCTGGCCTTGTGTGATCTCGAACTCGACCCGCTGGCCTTGTTCGAGTGATCTGTAGCCGTCCATCATGATCGCTGAGTAATGGACGAATACATCCTTACCACCGTCTACCGCGATGAAACCGTAGCCCTTGTCCGCGTTGAACCACTTGACGGTGCCCTGCGCCACTTCCGACTCCTCTTACTGGGCTCGGGATCCCGCCCATTCCTCCGCGAGATCCGCGTTCGCCGCTTTTACCGAAAAACTGGCGGCGATCGCCCTCGACCATACCTGTGGCATGCCGTTGGGCAACAGAGTCAATCTGAAAACTGCCTATTTCATCCTTCGAAGAGTTGAATTTTCCAGAAATGGGAAGGGCACCTCCGAAGAGGTGCCCCAGTGCTAAGAGTGTGCGAAGCGTTAGCCTCCGGCTACCGCGGGGATGATGGAGATCTCGCTCCCCTCGGGGGCCGCGGTGTCGAGCCCCTCGGCGAATCGGACGTCCTCTTGCCCAACATAAACGTTGACAAAACGCCGAATCTTGCCCGATTCATCAAGAATTCGGGCACCGATCCCCGGGTAGTCGCTGTCCAGCTTCTGAAGGACCTCGCGCAGCGTCGCACCCTCGCCACTGACCTCCGCGTTACCACCCGTGTAGGTGCGCAGAATGGTGGGAATCCGTACAGAAACGCTCATGCCTAAAACTTCCTTTCAGATGGCGCGGAACGCGTCGAGAGAGGGCCGGATGACAGCGGTGGGTTCGGCGATCGACGACACCGCGTCAAGGGTCTTGAGGCCGACGCCGGTGTTCAGCACCACTGTTTCCGCCTCGGGATCCAGCGTGCCGTTTTCCACCAGCTTCTTGAGCACGCCCACGGTGACACCGCCCGCGGTCTCGGCGAAGATGCCCTCCGTGGAGGCCAGGAGCTTGATGGCCGCGACGATCTCGGCGTCGGTGACATCCTCCACCGCCCCTCCCGTACGGCGGGCGATGTCGAGCACGTAGGGCCCGTCAGCCGGGTTCCCGATGGCCAGCGACTTGGCGATGGTGTCCGGCTTGACCGGCTGGACCACGTCGTGCCCGGCCTTGTACGCCGCCGACACCGGCGAGCACCCGAGCGCCTGGGCCCCGAACACCTTGTACGGAGTGTCCTCGACCAGCCCGAGCGCCACGAGCTCCTTGAAGCCCTTGTCGATCTTCGTGAGCTGGGAGCCGGAGGCGATCGGGATGACGATCTGCTCGGGCAGCCTCCAGCCGAGCTGCTCGGCGATCTCGTAGGCCAGCGTCTTGGACCCCTCGGCGTAGTACGGCCGCAGGTTGACGTTGAC
Organism: Nonomuraea endophytica; assembly: GCF_014203235.1. Classification (GTDB taxonomy): domain Bacteria; phylum Actinomycetota; class Actinomycetes; order Streptosporangiales; family Streptosporangiaceae; genus Nonomuraea; species Nonomuraea endophytica. Next base: position 1,773 of record NZ_JACHIN010000033.1, read on the forward strand.
GAAGCCCCACTTGTCGCCCAGCGGGTCGCCGATGAGCTCGGAGCAGAAGCGGTTGACCTCGTCGTAGGTGCCCTCGATGCCGATCAGCCTGCCGCCGAACACCCGGGCCATGGCGATCTTCGCCTGCTCCAGGTCGGCGGGGATGAAGACGCACGCGTCGAGCCCGGCCCTGGCGGCGGCAGCGGTGACCGCGCCGGCCAGGTTGCCGGTGGAGGAGCAGGACAGGGTGTGGAACCCGAAGTTGCGGGCCGCCTCGACGGCGATGGCCACCACCCGGTCCTTGAAGGAGTGGGTGGGGTTGCCGGAGTCGTCCTTGATGTGCAGCGACTTGATGCCGAGCGTCCGGCCGAGGTTGCCGGCCTTGACCAGCTTGGTCCAGCCGGGGTTCATGTTCTGCTTGGCGGCCACGTCCACGGGGACCGGCAGGAGCGCCTGGTAGCGCCAGATGTTGGTCGGACCGGACTCGATGTGCGAGCGGGTCACCGTACCGAAGTCATAGGCCACTTCGAGTGGCCCGAAACACTCCAGACACGCGAAACTGGGGCCGAGGTCATAGCGGGTGCCGCACTCGCGGCAGGAGAGAGCTACAGCAGGACCGAAGTCGAGCGACATGAAGCGAGGCCTTCCCTCATCTTCGCCTGCGGCCACCTTGACCACAGACCGGAATTGGCACCTTGTCCCGGTCGGCCTCGCGGGTGCGAGTCACAATCCGGGAGGGTTGCCGGGGCTTCGCAGGGCCGGTCCCTCCACCCCTCTGGATGAGCAATATGTAGTTGTCGAAAGGGACTCTACCTGGTCAAGCGGATCGGTTGCCCACCCATCTCGACCAGTGAGACAAACCGTCTCACCGATAATCCTCCCCGAGCACGCCCTGCACGTACTTGCGCGCCTGGTGGATACGGGATTTCGCGGTGCCGAGCGGGATACCTAGCTGCTCGGCCACTTCGTTGTAGTCAAGCTGCACGATGTCGCGCAGCACGAGCGCCTGCGCCAGGTCGGGCTTGGACGCCTCCAGCGCCTCCATCGCGTCCAGCAGGTCCAGGCGGGAGCCCGCGATCACGCTCACCCGGGCCACGTCCGGCTTCTGCGTGGGCAGCTCGTCGGAGCTCTGCTCGGCCGCCCGCCGCTTCAGCGACCGGTAGGTCGTGCGGGCGCAGTTGGCCGTCACGATGTGCAGCCACGTGCTGAAGCGCGCCCTGCCCTCGAAGCGGCCGATGTTGCGCGCGACGGCCAGCAGGGTGTCCTGGCAGGCCTCCTCCGCGTCCTGGTGATAGGGCAGGATTCGCGCGCAGTGTCGTAGTACGTGCGGCTCGATCCGCCGCAAGAGCTCGCCGAGTGCGCGATGATCTCCAGCGGCTGCGGAGCGGGCCAGTTCCTCGGTTAGCTCATCAAGCGCCATAGCGGGATCCTATGAGCGGAGGATAGTTAAATGAACAGCGTCCTGGTCGCCTCGAACCGCGGTCCTGTCTCCTTCACCGTCTCCGACGACGGTGAACTCACCATGAAACGCGGTGGCGGCGGCCTGGTGTCGGGCCTTTCCGGCGTGGCGAAGGACGAGGGCGTGCTGTGGGTCTGCGCGGCCCTTTCCGACGGCGACCGCAGCGCCGTACGGCAGGCCCCCGGCGGCCGCCTCGACCAGGCCGGCTACGACACCGGCGCGCTGCGCATGCTGGACATCGCCCCCGCGACCTTCCACCGCGCCTACAACGCCGTGGCCAACTCCACGCTGTGGTTCGTCAACCACCTGCTCTACGACATCCCCAACTCCCCGCACTTCGGCACCAGGTTCCAGCGCGAGTGGGAGTCCTACCGCGACTACAACGGCGCGTTCGCGCTGGCGCTGGCCGAGGAGGCCGGGCACGAGGCGCGGGTGATGGTGCAGGACTACCACCTGACCCTCACCCCGGCCATGCTCCGCGCCGAACGCCCCGATCTGCGCATCGCGCATTTCAGCCACACCCCCTGGGCCCCGCCCGAGTACTTCGCGCTGCTGCCCGACGAGGTGGCCCGTGAGGTCCTGGAAGGCATTCTGGGAGCCGATCACGCCGGGTTCCTCACCGAGCGGTGGGCACGGGCGTTCACCGACTGCTGCGCGGCCCTGCTGGGCGCGACGGTGGACGCCCGCGGCGTCACCCACGAGGGCCGCACGACCAGGATCGGCGTGCACGCGCTCGGCGTCGACGGCGAGCAGTTGTGGCGGCGCGCCTGCGAGCCGGACGTGGAGTCGAACGTGGCGGCGCTGCGCGAGCAGACCGGTGACAGGAAGCTGATCGTCCGCATCGACCGCACCGAGCTGTCGAAGAACATCGTGCGCGGGCTGGTCGCCTACCGCGAGTTCCTGGCCGCCCACCCCGAGTGGCACGGCCGCGTGGTGCACCTGGCCTTCGCCTACCCCAGCCGTCACGACCTGCCCGAGTACCGCGAGTACACCGCGGCGGTGCAGCGCTGCGCCAAGGAGATCGAGGACGAGTACGCCACCGAGGACTGGGACCCGCTGATCCTGAACGTCAACGACGACTACGCGCGCAGCCTCGCCGCCTACCGGATGGCCGACGTGCTGCTGGTCAACCCGATCCGCGACGGCATGAACCTGGTCGCCAAGGAGGGCCCGATCCTGTCGCCCCGCTGCGTCCTGGTGCTCTCCCGCGAGGCCGGGGCGGCGGCCGAGCTGGGCGCCGACGCGCTCGTGATCAACCCCTACGACGTCCTGGAGACCGCGCAGGCCCTGCACACCGCCCTGGTCATGCCCGAGGAGGAGCGTACGCGCAGGGCCGCCAGCCTGGCCGGAGCGGCCACCGCGCTGCCGCCGCAGAAGTGGCTTGCGGCGCAGCTCGATGCCCTGACTTAATGCCACAAGTGACCACTGTCCGGATTCGTCTGACCCGTGATCTCCCGACCTGGCTCGTCTACTTACAACTCGGCGCCTTCGCCACCTACCTGTACGGGCTGAGCGCCGTCCTGCCGCTGCTGCGCCAGGAACAGCAGGTGTCCAACGCGATCGCGGCCCTGCACGGCACCGCGATGGCCGCGGGAACGCTCCTCGCCGGCGCCGCGCTGCCGTTCCTGGAGCGCAGGTACGGCCGGCGCGCCACGATCTGGGGCAGCCTGGCCGGCATGAACGCGGGCCTGGTTCCGGTCATGCTCACCCCGGCCCTGCCCGCGACCCTGCTGGGCTACGGCCTGGCCAGCCTGTTCGGCTCGGTGGCCCTCTACGCCATGATGGCCGCGCTCAGCGACCACCACGGCCCGGCGGGACCGGCGGCGATCAGCGAGGCCAACGCGGTCGCGATCCTGTTCGGCATCGCCATGACCTACACGATCAGCGCCACCGCGCAGACCGCGCTCGGCTGGCGGGCGGCCCTGCTGATCACCCCGGTCCTCACCGCTCTGATCGCCCTCACGCTCGGCCGGGTCCGCGTGGCCGGCCGCCCGCACGACGGCGCCGCCCGCGCGAGCCTGCCGGGCCCCGGCTGGCGCTTCTACGTGGCGGGCGGCGTGCTCTTCCTCGTGGTCGCGCTGGAGTTCTGCTTCAACCTGTGGGCGGTGCAGTTGTTCGCGTCCAACACCGGGATGGGCGTGGCGGCGGCCACGACCGGGCTGACCGCGTTCACGGCCGGCCTGGCCGTGGGCCGCTTCGCCGGGACGCCGCTGGCCCTGCGCATGGGCCCGCCCACGCTGCTCACCGGCGCCCTGCTGCTCACCGCGGCCGGCTGGCTGCTGTTCTGGTCGAGCACGCAGCCGCTGCTCGCCTACGCGGGGCTGGCGATCAGCGGGCTCGGCGTGTCGCTGCACTTCCCGCTCGCGCTGGCCGGCGTGCTCGCGTACGACCCGGTGCGGGCCACGGCCGTCTCGCCGGTCTGCGCGGGACTGGCGATGGCCGCCGGCCCGTTCGCGCTGGGGGCGCTGGCCGACGGCTTCGGGACGCGCACGGCCTTCCTCATGGTCCCGGCGCTGATCGCGCTGGCCGTGGCGGGCGTGCTGGTCAGCCGCGAACCTCGGCCGTCAGCTCCTTGAGCAGCGCCATCACGCCGTCGGGACCGTCCACGACGATGTCGGCCCGCTCGGCCAGCTCGGTGACCTCGGCCGAACCACTGCACACGGTCACACCGGGCAACCCGGACGCGCGTACCGCGTCGAAGGCAGCCAGATCGCCCAGGTCGTCGCCGACGAACATCACCGACCTGGCCGCGCGCTCGGCCAGGAACAACGACAGCGCCTGGCCCTTGTCCATGCCGGGCGGGCGCAGCTCCAGCACATAACGGCCGGGCTCGACCACCAGCCCGTTGCGCTCGGCCAGCGCCGCGAGTGGCCGGCGCAGCGCCTCGAAGGCCCCGTCGGGATCGGGACTGCGCCTCGTGTGTACGGCTACCGCCCGCCCCTTGTCCTCGACGGCCACTCCGGTCAGGCCCAGGGCGTCGAGCAGCATCGGCAGTTCGGCCTCGGCCCGTGGCACGCCGGCGGGCGGCGGCGGCGCGCTGATCCGGCCGTTCTCCCACCGCTCGAAGCCGTAGTGCCCGAGGATCACCAGGCCCGGCACGTCGGTCAGGCCGGGACCGAGTTCGAGGACGGTGGCGGGGGGCCGGCCGGTCAGGATGACGACGGCCGACATCCGCGCGCTGAGCTGCGCCAGGATGTCGGGCGCCGCCGGATGGATCCGCGCGGCGGCCGGATCGGGCACGATGGGCGACAGGGTGCCGTCGAAGTCGAGCCCGATCACCGCCCCTGACGGGTCGTTCACGATCGCTTGGATTCCAGGGATGTTCCTCACGCGGCTGGAGTACCCAACCACCTAGGGGCGCATGCCGAGTCGCCGCGCCGCGCGCTCGCGCTGCCGCGTGGCCCGCAGCCGGCGCAGTCGCTTGACCAGCATCGGATCCTGCTCCAGCGCTTCGGGACGGTCGATGAGTTCACCGAGCAACTGGTAGTAACGCGTGGCCGAGAACCCGAAGGTCTCCTTGACGGCCTGCTCCTTCGCGCCGGCGTAGCGCCACCATTGGCGCTCGAAGGCGAGGAGCTGAAGGTCTCGTTCGGTGAGGGGCTGACGGGCGGGTTCCTGGGCAGCACTGTCACCGCTGACCGGTGCGGTGTCCATGGTCGTCCTCCTCGGAAGGGCGTACGGCGCTCACGCCATACGTACGCGGCCCGTGGCCATCGTAATGTGCCAAAGCCGGGTGTTCACCGCGGATCGGGAGACGTACAGTCACCAAGTGTGACCCCAGTCATAACGCTTCTCACCGATTACGGACTCGAAGACGGCTATGTGGCTGCCTGCCATGGTGTGATCGTCGGAATCGCGCCGCAGGCCCGCGTCATCGACGTGTGCCACCTCATCCCTTCGGGCGACGTACGGCGGGGCGCGGCGGTTCTCGCGCAGACCATCCCGTACATCCCGCCCGGCGTGCACATCGGCGCCGTGGACCCGGGAGCCGGCGGGGCCAGGCGCGCGGTGGCCGTGTCCGCGGGGGGACGGGTGTTCATCGGTCCTGACAACGGGCTGCTGTCCTGGGCGGTGCACGCCTGCGGCGGCGCCGAGTCCGCCTACGAGATCACCAACGACGCGCTCTTCCTGCACCCGGTCTCGCCGACCTTCCACGGCCGCGACGTGTACGCGCCGGTGGCCGGGCGGCTGTGCCTGGGCGGCAAGCCGTCCGACCTCGGGCCGGAGATCCCGCTGAACCGGCTCGTCTCGCTGCCGGAGCCGACGTCGGTGCTGCGCGAGGGCTCGGTGGAGGGCGAGGTGGTCTCCGTGGACCGCTACGGCAACACCCAGCTGTCGATCGCCGCCGGCGACCTGGCGGCGCTCGGGGTCCGGGTGGGCGACACGCTGGGCGTGTGGATGGGGCGCAGGCAGCTGGCGATGCCGTACCGGGAGACGTACGCGGCGGTGCCGCCGGGGGAACTGGTGGCCTTCGCCGACTCGGCGGGGCTCATCGCGATCGCCGTGAACTCGGGTGATGCGGCCCAGCGGCTGGGGCTCCCACCGGGCGCACATGTGCGACTTTCCCCCGCTCCGGTGCGATAGCGACATTACCCCGCGTATCGGTCTGTTTACCGAAGCGTCGGATTGAACCATCGCCTGCGTGCCAGAATGCACGGCAGTTCGAGCGCCTCCTCCCCCTTCCTTCGAGGCAGACGTGTTCCTGCTGTCCGTCGCACTGTTGTCCCTACTCTCCATGTCCAAACTCCCGTTCCCGTGGGGCTCGGCCGAGCCCGCCGTGAGCGAGCGCTGGCACGCGTGGCCGGTGTCGAGGGTCTTCCCCGCCGCGCTCACCGGCGCGAGCCCGTCCGGCGCGCGGGTGACCTACCTGCTGGCCGGCGTCGCGCCCGAGGCGCCGTGCCGGGTCGCGCTCCAGGCCGCCGCCGCGGCCATGCTGCCGCGCTGCCTGACGACCCTGCGGGCCACCTACTCCGACAGCACGCAGACCTTCGTCGCCACCGTGGGCGTGGCCGTGCTCGACGGGGCGCCTTCCTGGCTGCCCGTCAGAGCGATCCCCGCCGGGGGGCGTCCGCCGAGTGTGCGGCCCGTGGCCTTCCCCGGCGGCGCGGCCGAGCGGTTCGGCGACGCCCAGTACGTCACCGGCGCCGTGGCGGCCTCCGGCGGGCCTTACGTGGTCTTCACCGCCGCCGGGTACGCGGACGGCCGGCCGTACCAGCCGGAGGGCGGGAGCGAGCCGCGCCTCGGCGCGGCGGCGGTGCAACTGGCGGAGGCCCTGCACAAGGCGCTCACCCGGTGATCCGCGCCGCAGCGGGGCTGCTGCCGGTCTGTCTCGTCACACTGCTCATCGCCGGCCCGCCCGCCAGCGGCATACGCGGCGTCGCCGCGAGAGGCGGCGCGGCCGCCGTGGCCGCGAGGCAGCAGCAGTGGCAGCTCGGCGCGTTGCGCGTGCCCGAAGCGTGGAAGGTGAGCAGGGGCGAGGGGGTGCTGGTGGCCGTGCTCGACACCGGCGTGGACGGCCGCCATCCCGACCTGGCCGGAGCCGTCGTCGAGGGGCCCGACCTGACCGGGCCGGTGCGCGGGCAGGCCAGGACGGGCCATCACGGCACCGCGATGGCCAGCCTCATCGCCGGGCGCGGCCACGGCGACGGACGCGGCGTGGTGGGCGTCGCCCCGGCCGCCCGGGTGCTGTCGGTCCGGGTGACGCTGGAGAACGACGACCCGCTGCGCGGCAAGCAGCGCGCCACCGCGAGCGGCCGCGACGCGCTGGCCCAGGGCATCAGGTATGCCGTCGACCGGGGCGCGCAGGTCGTCAGCATGTCGCTGGGCGGCGGCAGCGGCTCGTGGGAGGGCTCGGCGGCCGAGGAGGAGGCGGTGCAGTACGCGATCTCCCGTGGGGCCGTGCTCGTCGCCTCCTCGGGCAACGACGGCGACGACGCCAACCGCAAGAACTTCCCCGCCGCCTACCCCGGCGTGATCGCCGTGGGCGCGGTGGACAAGCGGATGAGGGTGCCGCGCTTCTCCAACCGCCAGGACTACCTGTCGGTGGTCGCGCCGGGCACCGGGATCGTCAGCGCCGACGGTCCGGACGGGTACGTGGTCGGCGACGGGACCAGTTCGGCGGCGGCGATGGTGGCGGGGATCGCCGCGCTGGTCAGGGCTGAGTATCCGGGGCTGTCGCCGTACCACGTGCGGATGGCGATCGAGCGCGGCACCAGGAAGCGTCCTGCCGACGGGCACAGCCGCGCCTACGGTCACGGGGTGGCCGACGCGGCGCGCGCCCTGCGCGAGGCCGGGCGGCTGGCCCGTCCCGCCGCGTCCAGGATCGGGCAGGTCGGCGGCTACTTCGGCGGCGGCCCGCTGCCCTCGCAGCCGGGCTCGCGACTGCCGGTGGTGGTGGCGATGATCGGGCTGACGGTCGCGATGTCGGCCAGGGTGGTGGTGCTGCACTTGCGGCGGCGGAGGCATTCTCCCTAGCAAGCGCTTGTGTGATACTCGTCGATATGACCTTGGCGATCGACGGCTGGTTCACCATCGGCGACGACGGCACCCATCTCCTCGGCACCCGGTGCGCCGACTGCGGCACGGTCAGCTTCCCGCCGCAGTGGGGCTTCTGCCGCAATCCGCACTGCTCGGGCGAGACGCAGGAGGAGACCCGGCTGCCGCGCCAGGGCACCGTCTGGTCCTACACCAACGCCTGTTACGCGCCGCCGCCGCCGTTCGCCGCGGCGGAGCCGTACACGCCGGTGACGCTCGCCGCGGTCGAGCTCGCCGAGGCCGGGATCATCGTGCTCGGCCAGGTCAAGGACCTGACCGTGGACGAGCTGCGGGTCGGCATGGAGCTGCGCCTCACGCACGGCCCGCTCGCCGACGGCCCGCTGGTGTGGATGTGGGAGGCGGCCCAGTGAGCACGGAGCGAACCCGACGCAGCGAGCGGAGTGGGCGGTCGAGGAACGAGACCGGCGGCGGAGCGAGTGAGGAGCGGTGAGCGACCAATGAACACTGTGGTCATCGGCGCGGGCATGCATCCGTGGGGCAAATGGGGCAAACCCTTCATCGAATACGGCGTCGCCGCCGCCCGTGCCGCCCTGGCCGACGCGGGCGTGTCCTGGACCGACGTGCAGTACGTCGTCGGCGCCGACACCATAAGGAACGGCTACCCCGGCTTCATCGCCGGCGCCACCTTCGCCCAGGCGCTCGGCTGGAACGGAGCCAGGATCGCCTCCTGCTACGCCGCGTGCGCCTCGGGCGCGCAGGCCATCGACCTCGCCAGGACCAGGATCCTGGCGGGCCTGTGCGACGTGGCACTCGTGGTCGGCGCGGACTCGACGCCCAAGGGCTTCTTCAAGCCTGTCGGCGGCAAGCGCCCCGACGACCCCGACTGGCTGCGCTTCCGCCTGCTCGGCGCCACCAACCCCGCCTACTTCGCCCTCTACGCCCGCCGCCGCATGGCCCTGTACGGCTCGACCGCCGCCGACTTCGCCGCCGTGAAGGTCAAGAACGCGGCCTGCGGCGCGCTCAACCCCATGGCCCGCTACCGCAAGCCCGTCACCGAGCAGGAGGTGCTGGCCTCGCCGATGGTGGCCGACCCGCTGCGGCTCATGGACATCTGCGCCACCTCCGACGGGGGCGCCGCGGTGGTGCTGGCCTCGGCGGAGTTCGCCCGCCGCCACGGGATCTCCCGGCCGGTACGGCTGGCCGCCGTCTCGACCGTCACCCCCACCTTCCCCAACACCACACTGGAGCTGCCCGCCTTCGCCACCGACTCGGCGGCAGCCGTATCGGAGCAAGCTCCTCAACTTCGTATACCGGCTCCAGAACGCCCTTTCCGCGCGGACATCGCCCACGCCGCCTACGAGGAGGCGGGACTGGGACCGGACGACCTGTCCTTCGCCGAGGTCTACGACCTGTCCACGGCGCTGGAGCTCGACTGGATGGAGGACGTCGGCCTGTGCCCGCCCGGCGAGGCGGAGAAGCTGCTGCGGGCCGGCGACACCACGCTCGGCGGCCGGATCCCGGTGAACCCGTCCGGCGGGCTCGCCTCCTTCGGCGAGGCCATCCCCGCCCAGGCCATCGCCCAGGTGTGCGAGCTGACCTGGCAACTGCGCGGCACGGCCGGCGCCCGCCAGGTCGCCGGAGCCCGGGTCGGCCTGGCCGCCAACCAGGGCCTGTTCGGACACGGCTCGGCCGTCATCGCCACAACGTGAAGGAGCCCTCCGGGGAGGGCTCCTTCACGTCGTACTTGCTAACCGATGTGCACCACGTCGTGGGTCTCGGCGAAGTGGCACGCGCTCTCGTGCGCGGTCCCCGGCCTGATCTGCAGCAGCGGCTCTTCCTCCGCGCAGATCTCCTGAGCCTTCCAGCACCGGGTGCGGAAGCGGCAACCCGAGGGCGGGTTGGCCGGCGACGGCGGGTCGCCCTGCAGGATGATCCGCTCGCGCAGCTCGCGCCCCTCCGGATCCGGAACCGGAACCGCGGAGAGCAGAGCCTGCGTGTACGGATGCGCGGGCTTGTCGTAGACCTCCGTGTCCTTGCCGAGCTCCACCAGCTTGCCCAGGTACATCACACCGACCCGGTCGGCGATGTGGCGCACCACCGACAGGTCGTGGGCGATGAAGATGTAGGCCAGGTTGAACTCGTCCTGCAGCCGCTCCAGCAGGTTGATGACCTGCGCCTGGATCGACACGTCCAGCGCCGAGACCGGCTCGTCGCAGACGATGATCTCCGGCTGCAGGGCCAGGCCGCGCGCGATGCCGATGCGCTGGCGCTGGCCGCCGGAGAACTGGTGCGGGTAGCGGTTGATGTGGTCGGGGTTGAGTCCGACCACCTCCAGCAGCTCCTGCACCTTCTTGCGCCGGTCGCCCCTCGGCGCGACCTCGGTGTGGATGTCGTACGGCTCGCCGATGATGTCACCGACGGTCATCCGGGGGTTCAGCGAGGTGTAGGGATCCTGCATCACCATCTGGATGTTGCGCCGCATGCGCTTGAGCTCGCCGCCGCGGGCGTGGGCGATCTCCCGGCCCTTGATCTTGACCGAGCCCGACGTCGGCCGCTCCAGCGCCATGAGCACCTTGGCCAGCGTCGACTTGCCGCAGCCCGACTCGCCCACGATGCCCAGGGTCTCGCCCCTGTGCAGGTCGAAGGAGACGCCGTCGACGGCCTTGATCGCGCCGATCTGCCTCTTGACCACGATGCCCTGGGTCAGCGGGAAGTGCTTGACCAGGTCGCGTACCTCAAGGATCGGCTCACTCGTGGGTGCCATCGAGGACCTCCCTCCAGTAGTGGCAGGCACTGCTGCGGGTGCCGCTGATCCCGGACAGCGCCGGGGCCTCGGTGACGCAGATGTCCTGACGGTACGGGCAGCGGGGGTGGAAGGCGCAGCCGGTCGGCATGTCCAGCAGGTTCGGCGGCATGCCCTTGATGGCGTACAGGTCCTGGCCCTTCTGGTCGACCCTGGGGATCGATTCCAGCAGGCCCTTCGTGTACGGGTGGGCGGGTGTCTTGTAGATGTCGTGGACCGGGGCGTTCTCGACGATCCGCCCGCCGTACATGACCGCGATCTTGTCCGCGACGTCGGCGACCACGCCGAGGTCGTGGGTGATCAGGATCAGGCCCATATTGCTCTCGCGCTGGAGCTCCGCGAGGAGCTCCATGATCTGGGCCTGGACGGTCACGTCGAGCGCGGTGGTCGGCTCGTCGGCGATCAGCACCTCCGGGTCCAGCGCGATCGACATGGCGATCATGATGCGCTGGCGCATGCCTCCGGAGAACTGGTGCGGATAGTCGTTGACGCGCTGCCTGGCGGCCGGGATGCGGACCCGGTCCATCAGCTCGACCGCCTTGGTCAGCGCCTCCTTCTTGCCCATGCCCCGGTGCACGCGGAACATCTCGCTGATCTGCCAGCCCACGGTGAAGACCGGGTTCAGCGAGGAGAGCGCGTCCTGGAAGACCATCGCGATGCGCTGGCCGCGCACCTGCGAACGGGCGTCTTCCGAGAGCTTGAGCAGGTCGGTGCCGCGGAAGCGGATCTCGCCCTTGGGAATCACCGCGGGCGGCATGTCCAGGATGCCCATGATCGCCTGAGCGGTCACGGACTTGCCCGACCCCGACTCGCCCAGCACGGCGAGGGTCTCGCCGGGGTTGAGCGAATAGGTCACACCGTTGACGGCGTGCACGACGCCGGCCCTTGTGCGGAACTCCACGTGCAGGTTGTCGACAGCTAGCAGAGGCTCGTTGCCCAGCCCTCCCTCGGCCGGCAACACCTCTGGGGATGTCTTCTTCACAGGTTCCCCCTTACCTGAGCTTCGGGTCGAGCGCGTCGCGTACGGCGTCGCCCAGCATGATGAACGCCAGCACCGTGATGCTCAGGAACACCGCCGGGAAGATCAGCGGCAGCGGCGCGTCCAGGAACCTGTTACGGGCGTCGGAGATCATCAGACCCCACGAGATGTCCGGCGAGGTCACACCGACGCCGAGGAACGACAGCGCCGCCTCGGCCGCGATGAACCCGCCGAGGTTGATCGTCGCGATGACGATGACCGGTGCGAGCGCGTTCGGCAGCAGGTGCCTCATCATGATCCGCATGTGGCCGGCGCCCAGGGCTTTGGCCGCGACCACGAAGTCCTGGCTCTTGGCGGTGATGACCGCCGCTCTCATGATCCGGTACGTCATCGGCCACCCCAGGACGGTCAGCGCGATGATGACCAGGGTGATGCTGCTCAACGGGCCGCCACGGAAGGTGGCCGCGATCAGCAGGGCGCCCAGGATGCTGGGGATGGCGAAGAAGATCTCGGTCAGGCGCGAGGCCAGGGTGTCGGTGACACCGCCGAAGTATCCGGCCGCGAGGCCGAACATGCCGCCGATGAGCGACGTCGCGAGCGTCGTCGAGATGCCGATCAGCAGCGAGTTGGCGGCGCCGTAGATCGAGCGGGCGTAGACGTCGCAGCCCAGGTTGTCGCGGCCGAAGATGTGGCCGCCGCTGGGTCCCTGCCGGGCCGTGGCCAGCTCGCAGGTCCGCGGGTCGTTCGGATCGATGGCCGTGAACAACGACGGCCACAGCGCCATGACGACCAGGACCGCGATGAGGATCGCCGAGACGATGAAGATCGGCCGGCGGCGGAGGTCATGCCAGGCGTCGCTCCAGAGGCTGGCCGGCTTTCCCTCCTTCTTCGTGGACCTGGGGAGCGGGGGCCCCGAAGGCGCGTTCGGTGGGAGGGTCTGCGCCGGCTGCTGAATGTCACTCATAGCGGATCCTCGGGTCGAGCACTGCGTACATCATGTCGACGACCAGGTTGGCGACGATGTAGATCAGCACCAGAACTGTCACGATACCGACGACGACTGGCTGTTCTCGCAGGTAGACGGATTGGAAGAGCTGGTTGCCGATGCCCGGGAGATTGAAGATCGTCTCCGTGATCACCGCGCCGCCCATGAGGTTGCCGAGGTCGGCGCCCAGATAGGTGACGAGGGGGATCAGCGCGTTGCGCAATCCGTGCCTGCCGATGACCCTCCGTCTGGACAAGCCCTTGGCGGTCGCCGTGCGGATGTAGTCCGCCCGGAGTGTTTCCACCAGGCTGGTCCGTGTCAGTCGGGTGAGGTAGGCGATCGAGATGCCCGCCAGCACGAAGCCCGGCAGCAGATAGCTGCGGAAGCCGTTGCTGATGCCTGCGATGGGGAAGATGTCGACCCCGGTCCACTGTTTGACCTTCACGCCGAGCACCAGCTGCAGCACGAAGCCGGTGACCAGAGTGGGGACGGAGATCAGCAGAAGGGTCGAGGCCAGGATCATGGTGTCGGCGGCCCTGCCGCGGCGCAGCGCCGCCCACAGGCCGAGGCCGACGCCGATGATGGCCTCGAAGACCAGCGCGGTCAGCGCCAGGTTCAGCGTGACCTGGAACTTGCCGGCCATGAGCTGGGACACGGGCACGTCGGCGAAGGTCACGCCGAAGTCACCGCGGAAGATGACGCCGCTGATGTAGTACCAGTACTGCAGCAGCAGCGGATCGTTGAGGTGGTATCGCTCGCGAAGGATCGCGACGATCGTCGGGTCTGTTCTCTTCTCACCGGCCAGCGCTGCGACAGGGTCGCCGGGCAGCGCGAACACAATGGCGAAGATGAGCAGAGTGGCACCCAGTAGCACAGGTATCGCCTGGATCAGGCGCCTGATGATATAACGGCCCATTTAAGCCTCCCGTACATGCCAAGAAGGCAATCACCTGGGGGTGGGATCTACCGGCCCAAGTGACCGCCTCCGTGGCTGGCCCTCAAGGGGCGGGCGACAGCGCGCCCGCCCCGGGGAACAACGTCAGGCCTTCTCGACCTGGGACCACTCGACCTGGTTAAGCAGGTTGATCTTGACGTTCTTGACCTTGGTGGAGTAGCCGGAGTTGTTCCGGTAGAAGTACACCGGGATGTACGGCAGTTCCTTGTTCAGGATGTCGTCGGCCTGCTGGTAGAACTTCAGGCCTTCCTCCGGAGTCGCCGCCTGGTCGCCCTTGGCGAGCAGGTCGTCGAACTCCTTGCTGCTGTAGCCGCCGTAGTTCGAGCCCGTCTTGATGGCGCCGGTCCCGAAGATCGGGGTCAGGTAGTTCTCCGCGGACGGGTAGTCGATCGCCCAGCCCATACGGAACAGACCCGTGTACTTCTTCGCGTCCAGCTCGTCCAGGATGGCCTGGAACTTCTCGAACGGCTTCGGCGTCACCTCGACGCCGAGGTTGGCGCGGAGGTTGTTGGCGACAGCCTCGATCCACTCCTTGTGACCACCGTCGGCGTTGTAGCCGAGCTCCAGCTTCGCCGGGCCCTTGGCGGTCTCGTAGAGCTTCTTGGCCTCTGCCGGGTTGTACGCGCAGGCGGCGCAGGCGCCCTGGCGGTACCCGTCGATGGCCGGGTTGATGAAGTCGTCGGCCGGCGCGCGGGTGCCGGAGAAGACCGTCTCGGCGATGGTCTTCCTGTCGATGGCCATCGAGATGGCCTTGCGCACGTCGGCGTTCTTGAACTCGGGGTTGTACTGCAGCGGGACGCCGATGTAGCCGATGCCGGCGTCAGGCTGGTCCTGGTAGCGCTCGCCCAGGGCGGTCTTGGCGGTGGCGATCGCGGACGGCGGCAGGGAGTCGTGGATGTCCAGGTTCTCGGCCTGCAGGTCGTTGAACGAGGTCTCCGCGCTGGTGTAAAGCTTGAACTGCAGCTTGGTCCAGCCCTTGGGCTTGGGGCCCTTGTAGCCGTCGTAGACCGACAGGTCGATCGTCTGGTCGGTGCCCTTCTTGTAGGGCTTGTCCAGCTTGAACAGGCCCTGGCCGATGGGCTTCTCGCCGAACTCCTGGGTCACCTTGCCGTCAGGGCCGAAGGCGGCCTTGGGCAGCGGGTAGAAGGCGGTGTAGCCGAGGAGCGTCTTGAACTGCGAGAACGGCGCGGCGAGGGTGACCTTCAGCGTCGTGTCGTCGATCGCCTCCAGGCCCTTCATGCCCTTCGCGGTGACCGTCTTGCCCTCGCCGGGGTTGAGGTCGGCGAAGCCGTCGACACGGCCGAAGAAGTAACCGGCGGACTGCGCGTTGTCCTGGTTGGCGGCGTAGTTCCACGCGTCCACGTAGTTCTGCGCGATGACCGGCTCACCGTTGTGCCAGGTGTTGCCTGCCTTGAGCTTGATCGTCCAGACCTTCTGGTCATCGGAGGTGATCGACTCGGCAGCGGCCTCGACAGCCTTCTTGTTCTCGTCGTAGTTGACGAGCGGCTCGAACACGGCCGCGAGGGCCTCTGCACCCTCGGACTCGGTCGTGTTGGTCGGAACCAGGAGCTCCTGCGGCTCGCCCAGCTCCATGCGGACCGGCGTGTCGCTGCCGCCCGCGGCAGTGTTGCCACCTTCCGTGGCACCGCCGCCACACGCGGCAACCGCGAGGGCGAGCAGCGCGGTACCGGCGACGATCTGTGCGCCCTTAGTAACACGCATTGTGAGAACTTTCCTCCCTCTACCAGGTGGGCGTTAGCGCTGAGCTGCATTGATCCAGAGCAGCCTGACGGGGGGTCCTTGTAATCCCCCGGGTTTGGCTGACATGGTCAAACCAGCCGACGCCCTGCCAGTCGATCGCGACTATCCCTCACTACTTGCCACCAGGGAGTCTCTGGCGCGTTGCAGTTCGGTCACACGTGCGCCTATCCAACGTCACAGACATTTCCCACAAGACGCGCAAAAAGCCACCAACCACGCGTAATAGGACAGGTCAGGACGTGAACAGTTGAGTAAAAATACCCCTCCAGACGGTGTGCTGAGGCCATCCACTTGGGGCGTTGACCGGAGAACTGCTGTGCTGAGGGGGTACGGGAACCCAGCGGCCCGCAAAACCCGTCCAACAGACCGCGGCGAACTGCCGTGACAGGCACCCCACCGACCCGAATCCAATAGAGTCCATGCCATGAGCCAGCCGGAATCCGCCGTCGCGGACGCCCAGGCGGGCGGCCGAAGCGCGCAGGAGCCGCTGGCCAAGCTCGCCAAGAGATACGGGCTTCGCCGTGCCATCGCACGGCCGAGGTTCCACGTCTACCTGCGCCAGCTCTGGGAGCGGCGGCACTTCATGATGACGTACGCGACCTCGCGCAACGTCTCGAAGTACTCCAGCTCCGCACTCGGCCAGCTGTGGCAGGTGCTGACGCCCCTGCTCAACGCCGCGATCTACTTCGTCATGTTCGGCCTGATCCTCGGCGGCGCCAAGGGGATCGAGAACTACCCGGTCTTCCTGCTCACCGGGATGTTCGTCTTCACCTACACGCAACGGTCGGTGACGGCGGGGGCCAAGTCCATCTCGGGCAACCTCTCGCTCATCCGGGCGCTTCACTTCCCGCGTGCCGCGCTGCCCCTGGCCTACACGATCCAGGAGTTGCAGCAGCTGGGCATCTCGATGGGCGTGCTCCTGTTGATCGTGGTCTGGAGTGAGCCGCCCACGCTGCTCTGGCTGCTCATCCCCGTGGTGCTGGCCCTGCAGTCGCTCTTCAACGTCGGGGCCAGCCTCGTGATGGCCCGCGTCGGCTCGAACATGCGCGACATGAACCAGCTCCTGCCCTTCATCATGCGCACCTGGCTCTACGCCTCCGGCGTCTTCTTCTCCATCCAGGACAAGGTCGTCGACGGCGCCCACCTCCCCCAGTGGGTCGCCAACGTGATGTATCTCAACCCAGCGGCCTCCTACATCGAGGTCATGCGCGACATCCTCATGCCCCAGGACCACAACCCCCCTGCGTTCGCCATGGCGGGCTGCGTATTCTGGGCGTTGTTCGCTCTCGTTTTCGGCTTCTGGTACTTCTGGCGGGCCGAGGAGAGGTACGGGCGTGGCTGAGCTGACGGAGGAGTTGTCACAGGTGAAGGGCGAGGAGCCCGGCGTCGCCACGAGTAAGGACGTCAGGGTGTACCCCAACCCGGAGCCCACCGGTCACAAGCCTGTGGACGCCCCGACGGGCACTCCGACGGTGGTCGTCGACGACCTCCACATCGTCTACCGCGTCTACAGCGCCTCCTCCGACCACGAGAAGGGCAACGCGGTCAGCGCGCTGGTCCGCATGCTCAAGCGCCAGGGCCGGCCGCAGATGAAGGAGGTGCACGCCGTCAAGGGCGTCTCCTTCGTGGCCTACCACGGCGACGCCATCGGCATCGTGGGCCGCAACGGCTCCGGCAAGTCCACGCTGCTGCGTGCCATCGCCGGCCTGCTGCCGCCGCACGCGGGCGCCGTCTACACCGACGGCCAGCCGTCGCTGCTGGGCGTCAACGCCGCGCTGATGCGCGAGCTCACCGGCGAGCGCAACATCGTCCTCGGCTGTTACGCCATGGGCATGACCCCGGCCGAGGTCAAGGAGAAGTACCAGGAGATCGTCGACTTCTCCGGCATCGATGACTTCGTCCAGCTGCCGATGTCCACCTACTCCTCCGGCATGGGCGCCCGCCTGCGCTTCGCCATCTCCAGCGCGAAGACCCACGACGTACTCCTCATCGACGAGGCCCTGGCGACCGGCGACCGCGAGTTCCGCAAGAAGAGCCAGGAGCGCATCAAGCAGATCCGCGAGTCGGCCGGAACCGTCTTCCTCGTCTCCCACGACCACAAGGTCATCGAGGAGACCTGCAACCGGGTCATCTGGCTCCACAAGGGCAAGATCAAGATGGACGGCGATCCCAAGGAAGTCATGACGGCCTACAACAAGGGCTGATCTCCGATAAAGATGGGAGCGTACGAACCCGTCCTCCGGAGGTAGACATGTCCGCGCGGCCACCGATCCCCTACGACTTCCTGCCCGAGGTCCCCGCCCTCACCGTAGAGAGCGACGACGTACACGACGGCGAACGTCTGGCCGAGGCCCACGTGTTCGACGACTGGGGCATGACCGGTGGCAACAAGTCCCCCCACCTGCGCTGGTCCGGAGCCCCGGAAGGCACTCTCAGCTACGCCGTGACGTGCTACGACCCCGACGCCCCCACGGGCAGCGGTTTCTGGCACTGGCTGCTGTTCGACATCCCCGCCGACGTCACCGAGCTCCCGGCGGGCGCGGGCGCCGCGGACACGAAAGCGGGCGTGCACGCCCGCAACGACTTCGGCACCAAGGCGTACGGCGGCGCCGCCCCGCCCCCCGGCTTCCCCCACCGCTACCTGTTCGCCGTGCACGCCCTGAGCGTGGAGTCCCTGGGCCTGGACCCGGACACCCCGGCGGCGGTCGTGGGCTTCAACATCACCGCCAACACGCTGGCCCGCGGCTATCTCGCACCTGTGTACGAAACCTGAGCGCCACCGACCCCAAATCGCTGACGCGCCCCCACAAGTTCCGATAGGATTCGAACGTTAATTCGATCCCCTGAGGACACGTGATGGAATGGGGGCGCGCGATGCGAGAGCTGTCGACCGCGATAGACCACCTGGCCATCGAGGACCCTTCCGAGATACCCCGGGCCCAGCTGGCCGAGCAACTCATCGAACTCCACTGGCAGATGGCCCGCCTGCAGGCCCAGATAGCCCGCCGCACCGCCGTACGCGTCTTCTGACCCCCATACGGGAGCCGCAGCCCTTCCGCCACGCAGGGCCACGCCCGCCCTCATGCCATGGGAACGTCCCGGGTCCCACCCCCGGCGCCTCACCGGGGGCATCCCGGTTCTCCTCGGCGGCCAGCGGTCCAGCCGCCCAACGGAGCGGCGAGCCGTACAGACACATATCTCCGAAGCCCGTCCCCGGCGCCCAGACGGGCGCACAAGGCCCACGCCCCTGCCTGGCGGCCCCGGGGCGTCTCCGGAGCCGCCGAGGGCTTGGGCGGCTTTCCGGGGCCGTGCACGGCTGTCTGGCGGCCGGGACAGCCCATCAGCGCAGGTTAGGAATGTCTTAAACGTTCCGTAAGGGGTGCCCGACAAGCTGAAGCCAGTTGAAGGACACCCCGGAAGGACACAGGAACATGCGCAAGCTCAAGCTCCAGCTCCAGATCACCGCCGACGGCTACATGGGCGGCCCGAACGGCGAGATGGACTGGATCTCCACCCCGTGGAGCGACGACCTCAGCACTTACGTCAGCGCCATCACCGAGGGCGTCGACACGATCCTGCTGGGCCGCAAGCTCGCCGAGGGCTTCATCCCGCACTGGGCCGCGGAGCCCGAGGGCGAGGACAAGGAGTCGGCCGCCTGGATGACGAACACGCCCAAGGTCGTGATCTCCAAGACCCTCACCGACTCTCCCTGGGACAACACCACGGTGGAAGCCGACGTCGTCGAGGCCGTCCGGCGCCTCAAGTCCGCCGAAGGCGGCGACATCATCACCTACGGCGGCGCGGAGCTGGTGGCGAGCCTGCTGGCCGGCGGCCTCATCGACGAGCTCAACCTCCTGGTCGAGCCGGCCGCGATCGGCAGGGGCCTGCCGGTCTTCCCCGACCTCGGCACGCCCCAGCAGCTGCGGCTGGTGTCGGCCACGCCGTTCGAGTGCGGCATCACCGCCCTGCGCTACGAGCCGAAGCCCGTCTGAACGGCGATGGGCGTACGAGGACAAGAAGGAGCCCCCAGACGGCCCGTCACCACCGGGTCACGGGCTGGGGGCTCGGTTTGAACCGCTCAGGCGGACAGCCTGGCGGTGGCGACGCCGGTCTCGAAAGGGAACCTGTCGGCGAAGGCCGGGCGCAGGTCCGTCAACCAGACGGCCTGCGGGTCGTACTGAGCGAAGAACGGCCGGCCGACGAGCGAAGGGTCGCGTGCCTGGATGAGGTGAAGCACGAAAACCTTCTGGCCGGCGATCTCGGTGACACCGTCCACACACACCTTGCCGGGCGTGGCCGACATCGAAGGCCCGCGCACCGTGCGGCAGAGCCCTGAGACGGAGGCATATGCCTCACGGAAGACCTCGTACGCGTCGGCCAGCGGAACCGCGAAGTAGTCCTGTGGTCCCGTGTCACGCTCGACGAACATGTAGTACGGGATCATCCCCATACGCAGCTGCCGCTTCCACATACCTGACCAGATGGCCGGATCGTCGTTGATCGACCGGATCAGCGGAGCCTGCGTCCTGATGGTCGCCCCCGTGCCGAGGATCCGCTCCACTGCGGATTCCACCAGCGGCGAGTCCAGCTCGCGCAGGTGCGAGAAGTGAGCCATGAAGGCGAGGTTCTTCCCGGCCGCGACGACCTGCTCGAACAGGCGGAGCGTGTCGTCGGCGTCCGGGTCGGTGGTGAATCGCTGTGGCCAGTAGGCCAGCGACTTGGTGCCGATTCTGATGGATTCGAGCTGCTCTACCTCCAGCAGCGGCTCGATGTAGCGCTTGAGCACCGACTCACCCATGATCATGGGGTCGCCGCCGGTGAGCAGGACGCTGGTGACCTCGGGGTGCTGGCGCACGTACGCCACCAGCTGGTCGATGTCGTCGGAGGCGAACTTGAGGTCCGCGTCGCCGACGAACTGGGCCCAGCGGAAGCAGTACGTGCAGTACGCGTGACAGGTCTGCCCCTGTTTGGGGAAGAAGAGCACGGTCTCCGGATATTTGTGCTGCATGCCGGGCACCGGCTCCCTGCCGATGCGCGGGACGTTGAGCTCCATCTGTCCCGCGGGATGCGGGTTGAGCTGCGCGCGTACCTTGTTGGCTTCCGCGTTCAGCTCGGCGGTCGGCGCTTCGGCCTTGAGAAGGTCGGCGAGCCTGGCCACGTCGGCCGCGGGCAGCATGTCTGCCAGCGGGAAGACGAGGCGGTATATCGGGTCGTCGGGCGCTGCCGACCAATCTATGAGTTCATCCACGACGTAGGCGTTGGTCCGAAAGGGCAGCACCGTCGCAACGGCGCGCACCTTCAGACGTTCCTCCTCGCTGAGCCCCGCACGCAGCAACAGCTCGTCGAGGTGCTTGGACGTGTACGCCCGGAAGCGTCGCGTTCCTGCCTGGTTCAAGATCACTAGGCCTTTCCCATCTTTTTTGTTCGATCGGATGTAAACCTCTCGACCCAGTCGTGCGTCTAGGGTTCTTATACCCGGACGCGTGCGAAGCCACTTCTGGTTCCGCTGGGACCCAAGATTCTCCTGAGGATTGCCTATCGCGACATATCGCGAGAGGGCATACACTGCAGTTTGTGACCGACGATCCCGTCCTGCGTGCCTCAGATGCCGACCGCGACCGAGTCGCCGCGGTGCTGAGCGAGGCTCTGGCTACCGGACGACTCACCACAGTCGAGCACGCGGACCGGCTGGATGTCACATATTCCGCCAAAACGGTCGGCGAACTCATCCCCCTGACCCGTGACCTGCCGGACGTCACCGGCACCTCCACCCCCGTCGTGGTCGAGCGTCAGAACATCAATTCCACCTTCAGCAAGATCATCAGGAAGGGCCGCTGGGTCGCCTCCCGCCACACCCGGCTGAACGCCAACTTCGCGGCGCTGATCGTGGACCTGTCCGACGCGGTCCTGCCCGGCCGCGAGATCACCCTGCAGATCGCCGCCCGCTTCAGCAAGGTCATCGTCCGGGTGCCCGACAACGCCAGGGTGGTCGACGAGGGCGGCTCGGCGTTCGGCAAGCGCAACGTCTCCGGCGGTGTCGAGGGCGACGGACCCCTCATCCGGGTCACAGGCACATCCGCGTTTTCCAAGGTCATCGTGACGCGCGGGGTCTCAGACTGGAACCTGGCGTAACGGCGGTCGCCCCACCTGCCTACGATGCGTGTGGGGTGAGAGTTGTCCGACATTAAGCCGATCGCACTGGACGCCATGG
Organism: Nonomuraea endophytica; assembly: GCF_014203235.1. Taxonomy (GTDB): domain Bacteria; phylum Actinomycetota; class Actinomycetes; order Streptosporangiales; family Streptosporangiaceae; genus Nonomuraea; species Nonomuraea endophytica. The sequence continues at coordinate 23,400 of NZ_JACHIN010000033.1, forward strand.
GCGGCGACCACGCGCCGCACGAGATCATCGGCGGCGCGGTCCACGCCGTGCGCGAGCGCGGCCTGTCCGTGGTGCTCGTCGGCCCGCCCCGCGTGCTCTACGAGAGCCTCGCCGACCACGGCGCCACCAAGGAGATCCCGATCGTGCGGGCCGAAGAGGCCCTCGCGATGGACGAGGGCGCGCTGGCGAGCCTGCGCCGCCCCCGCTCCAGCATCGCGATCGCCTGTCATCTGGTACGGCAGGGCAACGCCAGCGCGGTCGTGTCAGCCGGATCGACCGCCGGAATCGTGGCCACCGGCCGCCTCCGGCTCAAAGGCCAGCAGGGCGTGCTGCGCCCGGCCATCGCCGTGGCCCTGCCCACCCGCCCCAACCCCGCCCTCCTCCTGGACGCCGGCGCGAACGCCGAGGTCAAACCGGAGATGCTGCTCCAGTTCGCACACCTGGGCGCCGCCTACGCCGAGACCGCCTACGGCATCGGCAAACCCCGCGTCGCCCTGCTCACCATCGGCAGCGAGGCGGAGAAGGGCAACAAACTGGTCCGCCGCGCCCACGAACTCCTCCTCGCCTCCCCCTCTCTCCACTTCGTCGGCAACGTCGAGGGCTACGACCTGCTCACCGGCGCCGCGGACGTGATCGTCACCGACGGCTTCACCGGCAACGTGGCGCTCAAGACCATCGAGGGCTCGGTCCGCTACGCCTTCGGCGAGCTCAGGCACGCCATCGGCGACAGCCGCATGGCCAAGTTGGGCGCCATCCTGCAACGCTCCACGCTGCGCGAGCTGAACCGCCGTCTCGACGCGGAGGCCTACGGCGGCGCCGTACTCCTCGGCCTGAACGGCACCGTCGTCATCGCGCACGGATCGTCGAAGGCGGCCGGCGTCAGCGCCGCCTGCCAGCTCGCCGCCGACCTGGCCCGGGGCGGCATCGTCACCCGGGTCGGCGAGCGCGTCGCCACCACCCACCGCACCCATCGTCTGTGGTGACCCCGTAGTGTTTTGCCCGGTGATCCACAACATCGGGGGGTTGTGTGGACGGGCTGACTTCCGCTCAGGTGGCCGTCGCGCCACGTAACGACGCACCGCGGCGCTCCAGCCGCTCGCTGTGGGCCATCGTCAGGGCCAACGTGTTCACGCTGTTCAACCTGGTGATCGCGATCCTCTGGGCGCTGATCATGATCTTCGGGGAGTGGCAGAACGGCCTGTTCGGCCTGGTCATCGTCTTCAACGCGCTCATCGGCATCGTCCAGGAGCTGCGCGCCAAGGCCACCCTCGACAAGCTGGCCGTGGTCAACGAGGCGCCGGTACGCGTCCGCCGCGACGGCAGGGACCAGGAGATCGAGCCGCGCGCGGTCGTCCAGGGCGACCTCATCCTGATCGGCCCCGGCGACCGGCTGCTGGTCGACGGCGAGGTCGTGGCCTCCGACGGGATGGAGATCGACGAGTCGCTGCTCACCGGCGAGGCGGACGCCGTACACAAGCAGCCGGGCGACGAGGTGCTGTCCGGCAGCTTCGCGGTCGCGGGCAGCGGCGCGTTCGTCGCCACCAAGGTCGGCGCCGAGGCCTACGCCGCCAAGCTCACCGAGGAGGCCAGCAAGTTCGGCCTGGCCCACTCCGAGCTGCGCGACGGCATCACCAAGTTCATCAGGTACATCACCTACCTGGTCATCCCCATCGGCGCGCTGCTGATCTGGAGCCAGGTACGCAACGAGGCCGACTTCGGCACCGCCATCACCGGCGCGGTCGCCGGCATCGTCACCATGATCCCCGAGGGCCTGGTGCTGATGACCTCGATCGCCTTCGCCGTCGGTGTGGTACGGCTCGGCCAGCGCAACACCCTGGTCCAGGAGCTGCCCGCCATCGAGGGCCTGGCCCGCGTGGACGTGCTCTGCGTCGACAAGACCGGCACCCTCACCGCCGGCGGCATGGACCTCGACGAGGTGCTCCCGCTGCGCGGCGGCGAACCGGTCGACGACGCCCTCGCCGCCCTGGCCAACGTCGACCCCCGGCCCAACCCGACCGCGCAGGCCATCAAGGAACGTTTCCCGTCGATGCCGTCGGGGTGGGCGGCCACCGAGTCGGTGCCGTTCTCCTCGGCCAGGAAGTGGAGCGGCGCCGACTTCGCCGAGCACGGCCCGTGGGTGCTCGGGGCACCCGACATCCTTCTCGAACCGGGCAGCGAGGGCTTCGAGGGGGCCGCCGAACTGGCCGCGACCGGGGCAAGGGTTCTGGCGCTGTGCCGTACCTCGTCGCTGGACGGCGAGGGCACCGCGGAGCCCGTCGCGCTCATCACGCTCAAGCAGCGCATCCGGCCCGACGCCAAGGAGACGCTGGCCTACTTCGCCCGGCAGAACGTCACCGTCAAGGTCATCTCCGGCGACAACCCCGAGGCCGTCTCGGCCATCGCCGTCGGGCTCGACATCCCCGGCGGCGAGCGCGCCGTGGACGCCCGCACGCTCCCCGAGAACGATCCGGAAAAGCTCGCCGACATCCTGGAGAAGAACACCGTCTTCGGGCGGGTCACACCGGTGCAGAAGCGGCAGTTCGTCGGGGCGCTGCAGTCGCGCGGGCACACGGTCGCGATGACCGGCGACGGCGTCAACGACGTGCTCGCGCTCAAGGACGCCGACCTCGGCATCGCCATGGGCGCGGGCAGCCCGGCCACCAAGGCGGTGGCTCAGGTGGTGCTCCTGGACAACCGGTTCGCGACGCTGCCGCACGTCGTCGCCGAGGGGCGGCGGGTGCTGGCCAACATCGAGCGGGTCTCGAACCTGTTCCTCACCAAGACCTTCTACGCCATCGTGCTGTCGCTGCTGGTGGGGGTCCTCGGGCTGATGTTCCCGTTCGAGCCGAGGCACTCGACGCTGGTCAACGCGCTGACGATCGGCATTCCGGCGTTCTTCCTGGCGCTGGCGCCGAGCAACGAACGGTCGCGGCCCGGGTTCGTGCCCCGGGTGCTGCGCTTCGCCGTACCGGCTGGGGTGATCTGCGCGGCGGCGGTGTTCTTCTCGTTCTGGGCGGCGCACTCCGGGACGTCCACGCTCATCCAGGACCGCACCACCGCGGTGATCACGCTCTTCCTCACGACCTGGTGGGTGCTGGTCCTGGTCGCGCGGCCGCTGCTGTGGTGGAAGATCGCGCTGATCGCGGCCATGGCCGTGCTGTTCGCCGTGTCCTTCGCCCTGCCGCTGACCAGGTGGTTCTTCGCGCTCGCGCCCTCCGACGTGAGCAACGACCTGCTCGCGCTCGGAGTGTCCGTGGTGGCCGCCGTCGCCATCAGTATCGCGGTCAAGGTCACCGGTACCCTTAAGACATGACCGACCCGCAGCTAGTGCTCACCGAGCGCGTCCAGCAGGCGCTGGCCAACGCGTTCGGCGCCGAGTACGCCGACGCAGACCCGCTGATCAGGCCCTCCCAGTTCGCCGACTTCCAGGCGAACGTCGCGATGAGCCTGGGCAAGCGACTGCGACGGGCGCCGCGGGAGGTCGCCGAGGCCATCAGCGCGCAGATGTCGGACTTCCCCGGCACGGTGGAGGTGTCCGGCCCCGGGTTCCTCAACATCACGCTCGACACCTCGTGGATCGCCGATGAGGCCGGGCGCATGCTCGCCGACCCGCGCGCGGGCGTCGGCCAGAGCACGCCGCCGCAGCGCATCGTGATCGACTACTCCGCGCCCAACGCGGCCAAGGAGATGCACGTCGGCCACCTGCGCACCACCATCGTGGGCGACGCCATGGCCCGCACGCTGGAGCATCTCGGCCACACCGTCATCCGGCAAAACCACCTGGGCGACTGGGGCACGCCGTTCGGCATGCTCATCGAGCATCTGCTCGACATCGGCGAGGACGCCGCCGTCGCGCAGCTCGAAGCCGGCGCGAGCACCGAGTATTACCAGGCCGCCCGCGCCAAGTTCGAGAGCGACGAGACGTTCAAGACCCGCTCGCGGATCCGGGTGACCACGCTGCAGTCCGGCGACCCCGAGACCATGCGGCTCTGGCACGTCTTCATGGACGCGACCATCCGCTACTTCAACAAGCTCTACGACATGCTCGGCGTCACGCTCACCGACGCCGACATCGCCGGCGAGAGCATGTACAACCCCATGCTCGAAAAGACCTGTGACGACCTTCAGGCGATGGGCGTCGCGGTCGTCAGCGAGGGCGCCCTCTGCCTGTTCCCGCCCGGCTTCGTCGGTTCCGACGACAAGCCGCTGCCGCTCATCATCAGGAAGAGCGACGGCGGCTACGGCTACGCCTCCACCGACATGGCCGCCATCCGCTACCGGGTCGACGACCTCAAGGCCGACCGGATCCTTTACGTCGTCGGCGCCGACCAGGCACTCCACTTCCGGATGGTGTTCGCCGCCGCCGAGCAGGCCGGCTGGCTGCCCGACACCGTCTCCGCCGAACACATCCAGATCGGGATGATGCTCGGCAAGGACGGCAAGCGGTTCAAGACCCGTTCCGGCTCGTCGGTCAAGCTGATGGACCTGCTGCACGAAGCGGTGGACCGGGCGACCGCCGCCATCGACGACCGCGGCTACGACGAGGTCACCAAGGCCGAGATCGCCCACGCCGTCGGCATGGGCGCGGTGAAGTACTCCGACCTGTCGGTCAGCCACGACAGCGAGTACGTCTTCGACTTCGACCGCATGCTGGGCTTCACCGGCAACACCGGCCCCTACATGCAATATGCCACCGCCCGGATCCGGTCGATCTTCCGCAAGGGCGAAGTCGAGGCCGCCGCGGTGACCGGCCCGATCACGCTGGGCGAGGAGGCCGAGCGCGCGCTCGGCCTTCACCTGCTGTCGTTCGGCAGCGTCGTCGAGCAGGTGGGCATCCTGATCGAGCCCCATCGCCTGTGCGCGTACCTCTTCGAGACCGCGAGCCTGTTCAGCACCTTCTACGAGCAGTGCCCCGTTCTCAAGGAAGGCGTCGACGCCGAGACCCGCGCGTCCAGGCTGGCCCTGTGCGCGCTGACCCTGCGCGTCATCGAAACCGGACTCGACCTCCTGGGCGTCCCGGTACCCGACCGTATGTAAGACATGTCGTGCTAACGTGCGCGTCTGCTTCGTCCAGGCTTGCAAGTGTTTCTGGCTCTCTTCGGACGAGCTACCGCGCCCCACGGTGGGCGCGCCTCCATCTGGTTGGCGCGCCCCCCGGCTAGGCTTTACGCGGTCATGAATGTGAGGCCGATATTTGGGGGAGTTTCCGCCTTGAGCACGGATCTGACCGCAAGCCCCCCAGCTGCGACTGAGCTTCACCGCTACGCTGAGGCCCTGCTGGCGCACCTGGCCGCCAACGGCTCCGCGCCGCCTCAGACACACGAACTCCACGACGTGCCCGGCTACTGGCTGCCGCCCGCCGTGGAAGCGCTGGTCACCATCCTGTCCGGCGACGATCCGATCGAACCCCTCACCAGAGCCGCCGGCCGCGACCAGCAGAAGACCGCACTGTTCCTCTGCCTCGCACTCGCCGTCGCCGGTCATGGCGGCCGCATCCACGCCTCCTGGCTCGGCACCGCCTTCGGCGAGCTGTCCACCGAGCGGCCCGTCACGCATGGGCAGCGTGGGTTGTGGCTGGCCGCCGCCCGTGGCGCGTACGGCCCGGCCGGCAAGATCTTCGTGCTCCGGAAGCTGGACGCGCTGGCCGTACAGGAAGAAGCAGACCCGCGCGCCTGGGTGCAGGCGCTCGCGCCCGGCGAGCCGTCGGTGGTCGTGCCCGAGTCGCTCGTGGACTTTCCGGAAATGGCGGAGATCCCGGAGCTTGCCCGCCCCGCGCAGGCCGCCGCCCGCCTCGCCCGGCTACGCGCCCGCTGCGCCGAGATCACCTCGGCCAAACAGGCCGACCAGGAAGCCTCCACCCCGCTCACGAACAGCGCCGGCAGCCCCGCCACCACCTGGGCGGAGGACGAGCCGATCGCGGTGCTGCGCACACTGATCGGCCTCGGCGGCCCCGAAGGGCCCATGGGATCGCTGACCGCGCATCTACTGGACGACCTGCGCCCCGGCGCCGATCCGCACCTCGCGGCGATCGCCCTGCACGTGGCCGCGCCGATCCTGCGCTCGTTCGCCGACGAGTTGGAATCCGACACCCAGCTGGTGCCGCCCGAGACCGTCACCGTGTCGCTCCTGGGGCACCGCATCGTGCTCCACCCGGAAGGGCCGGACCAGGAATCGTTCGAACTGGCCGAACGGGAGATCGTGGCGACGGGCGTCATCCCGCGCCGACCGCCGATCGCGGCCTACGCGCTGCTCGCCCTCGGCGTGGGCGCCGTGGTCGCCTTCGTGGTTCATGGCCTGTTCGCAGTGCTGGGCGTGGCCATGCTCGGCCTGGGTGGCTGGCTACTTCGCAAACGCCACCAGGCCAACGAAGCGGATAGTCGTTACGTCACCGCTCAACTCAGCGAGCTTCGCGAACTCGCCGACGGCGCGGTGTGGGCTCTCCACGCCTACGCCCGCGAGGCCGAAGCCCGCGCCAAACAGGCAGCGGAGGACTCAACCGATGTCAACCGGTTGATCCGCCGCGGCCCTCGCGCCGCCTAGGTGGTCTCGATCTCCACGTGCGCCGGCGCGAGCAGGAAGACACGGTCGGCGATGCGCTCGATCCGCCCTTCACACCCATAGGCAAGTCCCGCGGCGAAGTCGACCATCCGGGTCGCCTCGGGCATCGGCATGCCGGTGACGTCCATGATGACCGTCTGCCCCTCGCGGAAGTGCTGACCGATCATCGGCGCGTCGTTGTACTTCAACGGCTGCACCATCACAATGCGTGACGACTCGGAGGTGGACCTCCACCGCTTCGCCGCCCTCTCGGACGCCGGCATGTACTCGTCTTCGTACTGCTCTTCTTCGTAGGCCTCGTCGTAAGGATCGACGCCGCCCAGGCCAAGGTAGCTCACCACCTTGCGCACTGCCCCCATCGGTATGTCCTTTCCTCAGGAACTCACCGTAATCGGCACGTCCCCACACATTGGACGGTAACCGACGATTCCTCGTTCGCCATGCGACACGCCCAGCACTTATTCCATTTTGTACGGCTAGCACCCTGGTTGCAGCTGGATTACAAGCGGCCTATAGCATCCAAACCATGCGTGTCTACACCGTGGACGCCTTCACCGATGTGGCGTTCAGGGGTAATCCAGCCGCGGTCTGCCTCTTGGAGTCCTCCGCGCCCGCGGCCTGGATGCAGGCGGTAGCGGCCGAGATCGGCCTGTCGGAGACGGCATTCCTGCTGGACAATTCACTGCGCTGGTTCACCCCCGCTGTCGAGGTCTCCCTCTGCGGGCACGCCACCCTCGCCACGGCCCACGTCCTGTTTTCGACCGGCGCCGCGAGCGGCCAACTCCAATTCGAGACCGCCAGCGGAATCCTGTCTGTGAATCGCACCACAGATGGCATGATCACAATGGACTTTCCCGCCAAGGAAGTGACGCCCACCACTCCTCCGGACGGCCTGGCAAAAGCGCTCGGCGTCGTCCCGGTGCAGGTCAGCACCGCAAAAGACGACCTGCTGGTGGAGCTGGAATCCGAAGAACAAGTCCGCACCCTATCCCCGGACATCACCGCCTTGTCACACCTGGAGGCACGTGCGGTAATCGTCACGGCCCGCGGCGTTTCCACGGACTTCGTATCCCGCTTCTTCGCCCCGAAGGGCGGCGTCCCCGAGGACCCGGTAACCGGCTCCGCCCACTGCGCCCTGGCCCCCTACTGGGCCCCAAGACTGTCCCGCACCACCATGACAGCCGCCCAACTATCGAAGAGAGGCGGCCGCATCCACGTCACCCTCCGCGGCCCCCGAGTAGACCTAGCCGGCCACGCCATCACCATCACCTCCGGCCACCTCCACATCTAACCCCCACCTAACACCCCACCGTCACACGTCCCCCCGCTGCCGCGCCACGCCCCTCCACGACCCCACGGCCGCGCGTTACCCGTCCGCTGTCCCATCGCTGCCCGTCGCGCGTCCGCACTCACGCGGGTTCCCGCCGTCCGCTGTCCCACCGTTGCGCGCCTTGCGTTCACACCCACGCGGGTTCACACCACGCCCTCGGGTTCAAAGCCACACCGGCCTCCGGAACAAGCGACGGGAGGCACACTCCTAGAGCGCGTGCCAGAGGGAGATGTCATCCGGGGCACGCGAGGACAGCCTGGGGAGCCACCGTACGCATTGCGCCGCTCACGCCGCCCGGATCCTCGCCGCACCGCCGCGACAAGCGGTGTGGACGGCTGCCGTGCGCGTTGCGCCGGTCACGTCTGCGGGGGTTCTCGCCGCACCGGCGCCAGACAAGCGTGGTGTGCGCGGTCAAGCGTGGGTGTGTGCGCCGGAAGGCGGAGCACCCCGCCTGAGCCGCCGTATGGGCCGCCGTGCGCGTTGCGCCGTTCACGCCCACACGGGTCCTCGCCGCACCGGCGCGACAAGCGTGGGTGGGACGGGCGAGGAGCTTAGCTCGGGGCGGTGATGGAAGCGGAGTCTGGGGGAACGCGAAAAAGGGGTCCGACCAGTCGGTCGGACCCCTTCTCCATGAAATATTGTGCGGCGGTGACCTACTCTCCCACACCCTCCCGAGTGCAGT
>NZ_JACHIN010000034.1 GCF_014203235.1 Nonomuraea endophytica
GTGTTCAGTTCTGTCGTCACAAACAGATCTTGGACACCCTCACTGCATGCCCGCAGCCGATCAACGAACCTCAGCCCTTGGAATCAACCATCTAGTAGAACCAGCAGGTACCGCGGGATCCTCGCGTCTGCGTACTGGATCCTCTTGTCCGTGAGATCCTCGCGGACCGTCCCGGGCGAGGCGACCTCGACGACCGCCTGGACCTGTGAAGCATCGGGCTTCTGCGAGGGATCCTGGTAGATCACCACGTCCGGCCGCCGCAGGGTGAACGTCGGCACCCGCCACAGCACCACGTCGATGCCGGTCTCAACGCTCAGGCATGGCCAGGCGGTGGAACGTGCGGATTCCAGCGCTCCAGCCAGTCGGCGCGCGATCCGATTGTGCTGGGGCGCCGGTGACTCGCGCTTGATCACGTGTCCGTGGACCACTTCGACGGTCCGGGCGACGGCCTCCGGAAGCGCCCGATACTCCGCCTCGGTCATCGCCACGGGGAGCGCATCGAGCCAAGACGGAACCGCCATCCGGGTCTCCCTCGCTTGTGTCCGACGCGGGCAGGGGAAGCGTATCGGCCGGTCCGGTGGCTGCCCGTGGCGGAAACTGTCGGTGGCGGGTGGTTGGGTCGGGGTATGCGTTACGGCATCGACATCGCGATTCTCGGCGATCTCGCGGAGCCGGCACGCCTGGTCACCCTGGCTCAGGAGGCCGAGGCCGCCGGGTGGGAGGCGGTGCTGGTCTGGGACCATCTGGCCTTCGCCTGGGGCACACCGTCGGCCGACCCGTGGGTGGCGCTGGCCGCCGCGGCCCAGGCGACCTCGCGCGTCAAGCTCGGCACGGCGGTGACGGCCGTGGCCGGGCACCGTCCGGAGCGGCTGGCCCAGACACTGGCGACGCTCGACAGGCTGAGCGGCGGCCGGGTGATCCTGGGCGCGGGGCTGGGCGGGGTGAAGGAGGAGTTCACCGCGTTCGGCTCGGCGCGTCCCGGCGGGGCCGTGCTCGACGAGGCGCTCGGCGTGCTGGACGCGCTCTGGTCGGGCGACGAGGTGCGCCACCGCGGCGCTCACTTCACCGTCGACGGCGTACGGCTCGCGCCGCTCCCCGTCCAGCGCCCACGGATACCCGTGTGGGTCGGCGGCACGGCTCCCGCAGCCCTCCGCCGGGCCGCTCGCTGGGACGGCTGGATCGTCGCCGCCGACGACCAGGAGGGTCGCATGTCGCTCACGCCCGAAGCGCTGGCCGACCAGGCCGGTGAGCTGCGCCGGGCGGGCGCGGGCGCCCTAGACGTGGCGGTCATCGGGGTGAGCGAACCCGGCGAGTCGGTACGCGCTTACGCCGAGGCGGGCGCCACGTGGTGGCTGGAACACCTCCACGGCTACCGGGGATCGATGGAACGCCTGGTGGAGCGCGTCAAGGCAGGCCCGCCCGGGTGAACGCCGAACCGCCCCATCAGCCCGAGAGGAACAGGCGGTCCAACTGGTAGTCGATGATCTCGGTGGCTGCCTCGTGGCTGCGTTGTCCGCTGAGGACGCTGGAGGTCAGGCCGTTGGCGAGGGCCAGCAGGGCGGCGACCTCGGTACGCGGGTCACGGTCCGGGGCGACGTCTCCGGCCTGCTGGGCGGCGGTCAGCCGTACCGTGAGGAAGTTTTCCAGCGCGTTGGGCAGGGTGAGCCCGACGGCGGCGAGCGCGGGGTCGGTGAGGGCGGCGGTGTAGTAGGCGGTCCAGGCCATGGAGTCCCGTTCGCTCTGCTCGTCGAACGGCAGGATCACGCCGAGGACGGCGGCGAAGACGCCTCGCGGCGTCAGCTCGCCCGCACCGGCGGTCCGCTGCTTGAACCGGCGCTCCATGCGGGCGCCCAGTTCGGTGAGGCCGGATTCGAGGAGGGCCTGCTTGTTGGTGAAGTAGTACTGGACGACGCGCAGCGAGACCCCGGCCTCGGCGGCGATCTCGCGCATCGACACCGCCTGCAGGCCGCGGGTGCTGGCGATGCGCAGCAGCGCGTCGGTGAGCCGGCGCCGCCGCTCGTCATGATCCACCTGTCGGGGCATGCCCGTTTCCTACCATGTGCTGGTGCTCTACTCCGGCGGGGAAGGTGAGGATCCGCTCGGCGACCAGGTCCGGAGCTTCGACGGACAACGCGTGTCCGGTTCCGGGCACGATCTCCACGCGCCAGGACGGCGCGATGCCGGCCAGCCGTGCGGCCACCGCCGGCGGGTCGAGCAGTGCGCTGCGCGCGCCCAGCAGCATCTGGACGGGCACGGACACCTCGCGTATCCGCTCGTCGGTGTAGGCGGGCGGAACGGGCAGGCGCCGGCGGAAGGACCATGTGGCCCGCATCAGCCTCACCAGCCCATCCTCGCGCAGCACCCCGTTGCCCACGACGCCGGCCATGCGGTGCCGCAACGGGCGGGGAAGCATGGAGGCGAGGGCTCCGGCGAGGGCCCAGCGGACGAACCGCCTGGGCAGCGGCGCGAAGCCGCCCGGGTCCACCAGCGTCAGCGCCGCTACCCGGCCGCTCGCGCCGAGTTGCTGTTCCACGGCGGTCCAGCCGCCGTAGGAGAAGCCCGCCACGTGGGCGCGTTCGGCTCCGACCGCGGCCAGTACGTCGGTGAGCCAGCCGCCGACCTCGGCGCCGCTCGTGAGCGGCCGGGTCTGGACCGAGCGGCCCGGCTCGCCGAGCGGGTCGACGGTGATGACCGGGCGGGTGCGCGCCAGCAGCTCGATGGAGCGGTACCAGGCCAGCGCGTTCCCGCCGGCTCCGGCCACGAGGACCACGGGATCTCCCTCGGCGGGTCCGGCCCGGTGGATCCGCACGCTTCCGGCGCGGGTCTCGACGTCGGCGGCGTCCACCGGCACCGGCCACAGTTCGCTGAGCAGGCGGTCGTAGAGGGCGTGGAACTTGTCGCGGGCGGAGTCACTGGCGAAGGCGGACGGCCGATCCGGTGTGCGCACGATGACCTCATCTCCCGTATGGATACAGTTGTATCCTAACGCGGATCGACGCTCTGGAGGAGGCCGTAGACGAAGCGGGCGCGGTAGGGGGTGCCGGAATGCTGGAAGGAGACGGCCCAGTGGTGGGGTGCGGTGCCCTCCTCCTGGACGGCGTCCGGGAAGCTCGCGCCGATGTCGGCGACGACGCACTCCCACGGCACGAGGTCGGCGAAACTCACCGTCCGGTCACCCGACGGCCGGACGAACCACTGGTTCCATATCTCGCCGCCCGGCCCGACCAGCAGCTCGAACTCCACCCCTCGCCAGTACGGCAGCGCCCACCGCACCACGTCGCAGGTCAGGCTGCCGATGGGCCGTTCGCCCTCGAACGTGGGCCGCCCCAGCGCCATCCTGAACCTGCCCACCCCCTTCGGCGCCCGGGCGGCATAGGCGGTGCGGGTCCACAGGGCGTGGGCCTCGCGGAGTTCGGCGCGGGTGGCGGCCATGTCGGCCAAGGCGTCCTCGACCCGGGCGGGGTTGAGATCGCGCATGCGGTGCATGAGTGCCAGTTCGAACGAGCGGACTCCGAAAACCATGGACCGTACCCTCCCATGTCCGGAAAGAATCTTGGGCGGGGATGTAGAGCGGACGTCTTCGGCTCCGACCTGTCAGCGACAACAGGGACAGAAAGGGCAACAACGATGACGCACGAGACGCTGGCCACCGAGATCGTCCGCCCCGGTGACGAGGGGTACGAGCGGCTGAGCCGTACCTTCTCCATGGAGGGCGCGCCCGCGCGCGTCGTCCGGCCCCGCGACGCGGCGGGTGTGGCCGAGGCGGTCGGGCACGCCGTGCGCGACGGGCTGGTGCTGTCGGTGCGCAGCGGCGGGCACAGCGTGCCCGGCTACGGCACCAACGACGGCGGGGTGGTGATCGATCTGGCGCATCTCAACAGCGTCGAGGTGCTGGACGATGACCTGGTGCGGATCGGCCCGGGGGCTCGGTGGGGCGAGGTCTCGAAGGCGCTGGCGCCCCACGGGCTGGTGATCTCCTCGGGTGACACCGACTCGGTCGGCGTCGGCGGGCTGATGGTGGGGGGCGGGATCGGGTGGCTTGTCCGCAAGTACGGCCTGGCGCTCGATCACCTGGTCGAGGCCGAGGTGGTGACCGCCGCCGGGGAGGTGCTGCGGGCGGCCGCCGACGAGAACCCCGACCTCTTCTGGGCTATCAGGGGCGGTGGCGGCGAGTTCGGCGTGATCACCTCGTTCCTGGTCAGGGCGCGCCGGGAGACGAACGTGACCTTTGCCCGCATCGGCTACCCCGCCGACGACCCTGCGGCGGTCCTCAAGGCCTGGCGGGACGTGGTGCGCGCGGCGGGCGAGGAGCTGACGTCGTCGGCGCACCTGTACCCGGCGTTCGGGGATGAGGCGCCGCCGTCGATCATGATCCTGGCGGCCTACGCGGGCGACGACCCCGCCGTGATCGAGCCGCTCACCCGGCTGGGCGAGCCGACGTTCCAGGAGATCACGACCGCTCCCTACGCCGAGGTCCTGGAGAGCGCCGAACTGCCGCCCGGCTGGCGTCCCATGGTCCGCAACCGGTTCGTCCCGGTTCTGACGGATGAGCTGATCGATGCGTGGGTGTCGGCGGACATTCCGATGATGTTCCGCGAGATCCGGGCGATCGGGGGCGCCATGGGGCGCGGCGACGACACCGCCTTCGCGCACCGGGACAGCGAGGCGATGCTGCTGGGGGTCCTGCTCGGCGCCCCGGCCGACCACCCGTCGCGGCTGCCCGCCTACGACGCGCTGTGGGAGACGATGGAGCCGCACGTTTCGGGCGCATACGCGAACTTCTTCAGCGACCCCAGGCCTGTTGACGTCGCCGCCGTCTACCCGCCCGCCGTGCGCGCCCGCCTCGCCGCCGTCAAGCAGGCCTATGATCCCGCGCGCGTCTTCTCCCGGAATCTGGCGCGCTTTTGACGGTCTCTCCCTCTTTTTTCGTTACGGCACAGCCAGCAAGACCCCGCCCGCCGACCGTGGCCGGGCCCCGTCCAGGGGAACGGTCGTCCAGCGTGCGGGGTCAGCCGCCGTTACGACCGCCCCGCCGGCCGGGCACCGCGAGAACTCGCAGCCGGAACCGAGACGTGTGCGCCGCAGGTCGGGCAACACCCTCGCTCAAGCCGGGAACCGAGACTCGTAGGCCGCAGGCCGAATGGCGCCGCCGCTCAGACCTGGAGCCGAGACGTGTTGGCCGCGGGCCCGGCAGCACCGCCGCTCAAGCCCGGAGCCACTGCCTGCTCCCGCTGGCGTGCTGCTCCTCTTGGGGGCTGGAGGCGTGGGAGGATCGGTTGACCTGGTGTTTTGCGGAGTGGTGCCATGATGGTGCCATTGGTGCTTGAACTGGTGCCATGGACATGTCATAGTGGTGTCATGGAACTCGCGCCATATGTCGATCACCTCCGCCGGGAGCTGGCGGTCGCCGCCGAGGCAGGTGGTGAGGAGACCCGGGCGCTGGCCGAGCGCCTCATCGCGTCGCTGGAGTCGGCCGCCCGGCTGGCCCTGCTTGAGGCGCTGTCGGCCGCCGCCAACGAGATCACCAGGGAGCTCGCCCCCGGCTCGGTCGACGTACGGCTGCGCGGACGTGACCCGGACTTCGTCGTGACCCCGCCGCCCGTGGCACCACCACGTGACACGGAGGCAGGTTCCGGCGCCCACCAGGCCCGCTCCGTACGCCCGCCGGAGACCGACGAAGGCGGCACCACCCGGGTGGCGCTGCGGGTTCCGGACCATCTCAAACCGCGCATCGACGAGGCGGCCGCCCGAGAGGGGCTGTCGGTGAACTCCTGGCTCGTACGCGCCGTGTCGGCGGCCCTCGACCCCGACCACGGGGGCCGGGGAACGAAGGACGCCGGCACCGGTGGCCAGCGCTACACCGGCTGGGTCCGCTGACCCCACATCCCGGCGCCACCCAAGGCGCCGTCGTCATATCGGCCCGCCGTACCGGCACCTGAAGGCGGCGGGCACCAGCACCGGGCCCGCCACTCAGGCACCTGAGGACGGCGGGCACCAGCACCAGTCCCGCCGTACCGGCACCTGAAGGCGGCGGTTACCAGCACCAGCTCGCCGCACTGGCAGTAGCGGGGCGGCGCACACCAGCACCAGCCCCGGCCGCACAGGCACCTGAAGCGGGCGGACACCAGCAGCAGGGCGCCGCACATGCAGCAGAGGGCGGCGGACACCGGCAGCAGGTCGTCGCACCGGCGCCCGGTCCGCCCTCTGGGTGGCTCGGGGCGGACAAGGACATCAGCCCGCCGTACGGGCAGCAGAGGCGGCAGGCATCAAGAGGAGGCAGCGCCATGCCCAGGTTCGACACGAACGAACCGATCTCGGCCAACATCGAGATCGGCACCGGCTACATCCGCGTCGTCGCGAGCGAGCGCAGCGACACGGTCGTGGAAGTGCGCCCGGCTGATTCGGGCAACGAATCCGATGTCAGCGCCGCCGAGCAGACCCGGGTCGAGTACTCCGGCGGCAGGCTGACCGTGAAGACGCTCAAGGATTCCGGCCGCCGTAGCTGGTGGTGGTTGTGGGGTGGTTCGGTCGAGGTGCTGGTCGAGTTGCCATCGGGGTCCGGCGTGGAGGTGCAGGCCGACGCGGAGGTGCGTTGCCGCGGGCGGCTGGGTGACTGCCGGTTCACCACATCGATGGGGGACGTTGACGTCGACGAGGCCGGACGGCTCCAGATCCACACCGGTGACGGCGATGTCCTGGTGACGCGGGCCGGCGGGCCTGCCGAGATCACCACGGCCAACGGCGACATCCGGGTGCGGGAGATCGACGGCGCGGCTCTGGTGAAGACGTCCAACGGCAACATCACGCTTGGCCAGGTCTCCGGTGATGTGCGGATGAACACCGCTTACGGCGACATCCAGGTCGAGCGTGCGCTGTCGGGCGTGACCGCCAAGACCGCGTCGGGCGACGTACGGCTGGGCCAGATCGTGCGCGGCTCGACGGTGATCGACACGGCCTATGGCGAGCTGGAGGTCGGTGTGCGGCAGGGCACGGCGGCCTGGCTGAACGTCTCTTCGCAGTACGGCGATGTACGCGTCCAGCTGGACGCCCACGAAGGCCCCGCCGAGGCGGAGGACATGGTCGAGGTCCACGCCACGACCGGCTACGGCGACATCCTCGTCCGCCGCGCCTAACCGCAACCCGACAACCCAGCCACGACAACCCAGCCATGGCCACGCGGCCACGACCAACACGGCCAAGGCATCACGGCCACGGCATCACGGCCAAGACATCACAGCCACGGCAACCCGGCCGCGGCAACACGACCAACACGACAAAAGTGGCAACACGGCCAGGGCAACGCAACCACGGCAATACGCCGCAGCCATGGCAACACGGCCACGGCGACACGCCGCGGCCTTGGCAACACACGAGCATCCGCGCCGCACCCCCCACGAGGTGACCACCTGAACCCTGCCTGACCGCCAGCCCCCCGACATCACCCTGACACTCGCCGCACGCCCGCCCGGTGACCACTCCCGGGACAGCAGGCCGCGCGACAGTTCCCTGCACCGCCGCCGCAGCGCCCCCAAGTGCGCCCAAAAGCCGGCCGAGCAGACCCCAAAACCCGACATATCCCGAAAGAGACGAGGCATCATGCCCACCCATGCCCAACCCGCCATCGCGGTGACCGGCCTGCGCAAGTCCTATGGCGACAAGCTGGTCCTGGACGGCATCGACCTGACCGTCCCGGCAGGCACCATCTTCTCCCTGCTCGGCCCGAACGGCGCAGGCAAAACCACCGCCGTGGAGATCCTGGCCACACTGAAGAAGCCCGACTCCGGCGAAGCGCAGGTCAATGGCTTCGATCTGGCCAGGCAGTCGGACGAGATCCGCATGTCCATCGGCGTCACCGGCCAGTTCGCCGCCGTCGACGGCTATCTGACCGGCGAGGAGAACCTGCTCCTCATGGCCGACCTGAACCACCTGTCCAAGCAGGAGGGCCGCCGCAAGGCCGCCGAGTTGCTGGAGCGCTTCGACCTGGTCGAGGCGGGCAAGAAGGTGTCGACCACGTACTCGGGCGGCATGCGCCGACGGCTCGACCTGGCGATGACGCTGGTCGGGGACCCGAGGGTCATCTTCCTGGACGAACCCACCACAGGCCTGGACCCGCGCAGCCGCCACACCATGTGGCAGATCATCCGCCAGCTGGTCGCCAACGGCACCACGATCTTCCTGACCACGCAGTATCTGGAGGAGGCCGACGAGCTGGCGGACCGCATCGCCGTACTCGATCATGGCCGGATCGTGGCGGAAGGGACCGCGGAGCAGCTCAAGCGGCGCATTCCGGGCGGTCACGTGAGCCTGCGCTTCGCCGACCCGCGCGCGCTGCGGGCGGGGGAGCTCGCGCTCCGGGCGGCGGGCGAGGTGAGCGCGGACGAGGACGCGCTCACGCTGCAGGTCCCGAACGACGGCAGTTTCCGCGCGCTACGCGCCCTCATCGACCGGCTGGACGGCGCGGCGGTCGAGGTGGAGGAGCTGTCGGTGCACACCCCCGACCTCGACGACGTGTTCTTCGCGCTGACCGGCCACCCCCACGACTCCCAGAAGGATGCCCTCCGATGAGCTCGACGACCCTCGCCATGCGCGACTCGATGACGATGCTGCGACGCAACCTGCTGCACGCCAAGCGGTATCCGAACATGACGCTCTCGGTGGCGTTCATCCCGATCTTCATGCTGCTGCTGTTCGTCTACGTCTTCGGCGGGGCGATCGGCAAGGGCCTGGCGACCGGCGACTACGTGAACTTCGTGACCCCCGGCATCCTCATGATGGCCACCATGTCCGGCTCGGTGGTGGTGGCGGTCTCGGTCTCGGTGGACAAGACCGAGGGCATCATCAACCGGTTCCGTACGATGCCGATCTCGCGGGCCTCGGTCATGACCGGGCAGGTGGTCGGCAGCGTCATCCAGACGATGATCAGCGTGGTGCTGGTGACGCTGGTGGCGTTGCTGATCGGGTTCCGGCCGGCGGCTGGGCCGCTGGGCTGGCTCGGGGTGATCGGGCTCATGCTGCTGGTGGCGTTCGCGATCACGTGGATCTCGGCCGCGTTCGGGCTCATCGCCAAGGGCGCGGAGACGGCGAGCAACATCGGGCTGCCGTTCCAGTTCCTGCCGTTCCTGGGCAACGCGATCGTGACGCCGGAGTCGATGCCGGCGGGGCTGCGGTGGTTCGCCGAGTACCAGCCGTTCACGCCGATCATCGGCACGCTGCGCGCGCTGCTCATGGGACAGCCCGTCGGCGGCCAGGGGCTGGTGGCCATCGCCTGGTGCCTGGCCGGAGCCTTCGCCGGATATTTCTGGGCACGTTCGGCTTTCAACCGCCGGGCGGACAGCTGACGCGCATACTCGGGCCATGGAGCCGAGGACCGAAGTACTCGACCTGCCCGACGGATATCGCACCCAGCCGCAGACCATCACGCTGACCTGGGACGAGGTGCGGGAGAAGCTCCGGGCCGCCCCCAGCTACTGGCTGGCGACGGCGCGCCCGGACGGCCGCCCGCACGTCGTCCCGGTCGACGGGCTGTGGGTGGCGGACGCCTTCTACTTCAGCGGCGGCGAGGAGACCGTCCACATCCGCAATCTGCGCGCGAACGGCCACGCCGCCGTCCACCTGGAGAACGCGACCGCGGCCGTCATCGTGGAGGGCACGGCCACCTGGACCACTCCCGGCCAGGACCTCGCCCGCCGCGTGGAGGCCGCCGACAAGGAGAAATACGGCTACGGCCTGTTCCTGCCCGACGTCTGGGAACTCCGGCCGGACCGCGTCCTCGCCTGGAACAGCCTCCCCGAGGACGCCACCCGCTTTACCTGGATATGACAGTTGTCATCCCCACCCGGTGACGCGCCGGACTAACCGCGCGACCGCCCAACGATCATGCTGAATCTCATGAGACGACCACTGATCGCGAGCGTCGCCGCCGTCGCGGCGGCTCTGTACCTCGGCGGCGCACCGGCCGCGGCCACCACGGGCGAGCTCGACCGGCGCGAGCTGAAGCAGTCACTGAACGCCGTCCACGCCGCGGGCATGCACGGCATCTACGCCCAGGCGCGCGACGGCCGCCGGGAATGGGCGGGCGCGTCGGGCGTGGCCGACGTCGAGACCCGTCGTCCGGTACGGCCCGGCATGCGCCACCGGATCGGCAGCATCACCAAGACGTTCGTCGCCGTGGCCGTCCTCCAGCAGGTCGAACGCGGCCGGATCGCCCTCGACGCCCCGGTGGCCCGCTACCTGCCCGACCTCATCCCCGGCGAACGCGGCCAGAAGGTCACCATCCGGACGCTGCTCAACCACACCAGCGGCATCTCCGACCACGTCGCCGGCGCGTTCCCGTCGCTCCTGGAGGGCTCGCCCAAGAGCCTGGACGACAACCGCTTCCGCACCTTCGCCCCCGAGGAACTGGTGAAGCTCGGCCTGGCCGCCCCCTCGTACGGCGAGCCGGGAGCCCAGCCGGGTTCCTACTCCAACACCAACTACGTGATCGCCGGGCTGGTGCTGCGGAAGGTCACCGGCATGAGTCCCGAGGACTACATCACCCGCCACGTGATCAGGAAGGCGGGGCTGCGGGAGACGGCCTTCCCGCGCTCGCCGTACATCCGAGAGGCGCACTCCAAGGCCTACGAGAACATGTACGGCTGGATCGACCCGCCGCGCGACTACAGCGTGTACGACATGTCGTGGGCCGGCGTCGCCGGGAACCTGGTCTCGACCATGGACGACCTCAACTCGTTCTACCGGTCGCTGCTGCGGGGCGAGCTGATCGGGCAGGCGTCGCTGGCGCAGATGAGGACGACGGTGAAGGTGGCGGTGGCGGGGTTCGCCATGGACTACGGGCTCGGGTTGTATCCGCTGGATCTGCCGTGCGGGCGGTTCTGGGGGCATGACGGCGGGGTGTTCGGGATGGGCACGCAGTCGCTGATCAGCGAGGACGGGCGGCGGCAGGTGTCGTTCGGGATGAACCTCATGAAGTATCAGCGCTTCGACGACAACGGGCAGATGCTGCCCAACGACATCGACCCGGCCCTGGGTTCCTTCCTGCTGAAGGCCTCCTGTGGCACGGACGCCGTCCTCAAGTCCGCCCAGACCACCTTCCCCCTCCTGCCCACCTCCCGCTGACCCCCATTTCTAGCCATGACCTTGGACCTGTGGAGGTGGGAAGACCTGAGATAGGCGGAGAAGCCGGAAACCCGGAGGAAGCTCCCGAGAGACCGGGAAGACCGGAGGGGTCGGGAGACCCGGGAAACCCCGGTGACAGCGGGGAAACGGGGGAGGAAACCCAGGAAAGGCCAGAGAGCCAGAGAGGCTGGAAGGCTGGCGGAGGAGGCGGGGACCCGGGAAACGGAGAGGAAACCCAGGAAACCCAGGGAGGCCGGGTTGCGGGAAACCCGGGGACACAGGGCCGGGGGTGGGGGGACGGGAAGCTAGAGGGGTGGTGGGGTTTGGGGGTGGCGGAGTTCTTGGGTGGCGGTTTGGTAGGCGTCGGCGGCCTGGGTGAAGTAGCGGAACAGCACCTCCCGATCCCCCTCCGCCATCCCGTCGAACACCTCGCCAAGCCGCCGCCGGGTCCCGGCCAGCAGCTGCTCCAACCCGTCCGGCCGCGCCATCGGCTCCACGATGACCTTGCGCCGGTCGGACGGGTCCGGCACGCGGCGCACCAGCCCACCCTTCTCCAGCCGGTCGATGAGCCGCGTGGTGGCGCCCGTGGTCAGGCCGGTGCCGACGGCCAGGTCGCCGGAGGTCAGGGGACCGGACAGGTCGAGCAGGTTCAGCGCGTAGTAGTCGGTGGCGTTGAGTCCCGCGGCCTCCGCCGTGGCCAGCGCGTTGATCACGCCGGCGCTCAGATAGCGGCGGAAGATCTTGCCGGCGTCCGCAGACATCCCTGCATCATGGCAGACAAATGGCGCATGCAACTACTGCGCGGGGGAAGATATCCCCCCTCTGCGCACTGAAGGAAATGTGGCTATTGTGCCTGGGTGAGCGCAATCTTCCGCCTGTGTGAGCAGTACATCCTGAGGGCGGCAGCCCTGGACCCCGTCGAATCCGTCTACCTGGGCATCGTCGGCGACTTCGGAGTGGCCACCGACTACAGCCCCGACGGCCACGAGGCCAGGCAGGAGCTGGTCCGTGACACGCTGGCCGAGCTGAGCCGCCTGGCCCCGGCCTCCGACGCCGACCGCAGGGCCGCGGCCCACCTTCGCGAACGGCTGGAGGCGCAGGCCGCCGTCTACGCGATCGGCGAGCCGTACCGGGAAGTCAGCTCGCCCTTCGGGCTCGTCTCCGGGCTCAGGGACAGCATCGACCTGCTGCCGCGCAACGACGACGAGCAGTGGCGCGCGATCGCCGCGCGCCTGGCCGCCGTCCCCGGCATGCTGAACGGCTGGCGCACCACCCTGGACGTGGGCCTGGAGCGCGGGCTGCGCGCGGCGCGGCGGCAGGCGCTCGGGGCCGCCGACCAGGCGGAGCGCTTCGAGGGCACCCATGATGACCTCATCGCGGCCTACGGCGACGGCCCGGTCGCGGCCGAGCTGGCCGAGGCCGCGCGCAGCGCCTACCGGGGCTATGCCGAGACCGCGCGCTACCTGCGCGAACAGTACGCGCCGAGGGCCGACGAGCGCGACGCCGTCGGGCCGGAGCGCTACGCCGTGGCCGCCCGCATGCAGCTCGGCGACGAGATCGACCTGCGCGACGCCTACGCCTGGGGCTGGGCCGAGCTCGACCGCATCGAGGCCGAGATGGTCGCCGAGGCCCGCGCCATCCTGCCCGGCGCCACCGTGGACGAGGCCACCGCCCACCTGGACTCCACCGAGTACGTGGTCGGCCCGGACGCGTACCTGGCCTGGCTGAAGGATCAGCACGAGCGGGCGATCGCCGCGCTCAACGGCGCCCAGTTCGACATCCCCGAGCAGCTGCGCACGGTCGACGTGGTGCTCGCGCCGGGGTCCACGTCGGCGGCGCCGTACTACACGCAGCCCAGCGAGGACCTCTCGCGGCCGGGACGGACGTGGTGGCCGCTCGGCGGGCGGGAGAAGTTCGCCACGTGGAGCGATCTGACGACGGTCTTCCACGAGGGCGTGCCCGGCCACCACCTGCAGCTCGGCGCGGTCGCCGTCGCCGGTGACAAGCTCTCGCGCTACGCCAAGATGTCCTGGGTGGGCGGCCACGGCGAGGGCTGGGCCCTGTACGCCGAGCGGCTGGCCGACGAGCTGGGCTGGCTGACCGCCCCGGGCGCCCGGCTGGGCATGCTGGCCGCCTCCGCGCTGCGTGCCGCCCGCGTGGTCATCGACATCGGCGTCCACCTGGAGCTGCCGTTGCCCGACGGCTCGCGCTGGACGTTCGAGAAGGCCTGCGAGGTGCTGCGCGAGCGCGGCCGGGCCGAGGCGCACAAGGTCCACCCCGAGGTGCTGCGCTACTTCGGCTGGGCCGGCCAGGCCATCTGCTACAAGCTGGGCGAGCGCGCCTGGCTGGAGGCGCGGGCCGAGGCGCAGGCCAGGCCCGGCTTCGACCTCAAGGCCTGGCACACCGCCGCGCTCGACCTCGGCCCGATGGGCCTCGGCACCATGCGCGAGGAACTGGCGAGGATCTAGACACGAGTACGGCTCGCGCCTCAGGGGGGAGGGCGCGAGCCGTACGGGCCGGTGGGGGTTTAGCGCAGTTCGCGCTTGAGGATCTTGCCGGAGGCGGTCATGGGCAGCTCGTCGCGGAACTCGACGGTGCGCGGGTACTTGTAGGCCGCCATGTTCTCCTTCGACCAGGCGATCAGCTCGTCCTCGGTGATCGCGGAACCGGCCGAGCGGATGACGTACGCCTTGATCTCCTCGCCGTGCGACTCGTGCGGTACGCCGAGCACGGCTACCAGCGAGACGTCCGGGTGGGACATGAGGACCTCTTCGACCTCGCGCGGGTAGACGTTGAAGCCACCCCGGATGATCATGTCCTTGGCCCGGTCGAAGATGGAGTAGTAGCCGTCGGCGTCGCGGGTGGCGATGTCGCCGGTGCGGAACCAGCCGTCGTTCATCACCTCGGCCGTGGCCTCGGGCCGGTTGTAGTAGCCCTTCATGATGTTGTGGCCGCGGATGGCGATCTCGCCGGGACCCTCGCCGCCGACCGTGTTCCAGTCGGCGTCGATGAGCTTCATCTCCACGCCCCAGATCGGCGTGCCGATCGTGCCCGGCTTGGTGGGCCGGCCGAGCTGGTTGAAGCTGGCCACCGGGGAGGTCTCCGACAGGCCGTAACCCTCGAGGATGCCGATCCCGAACGTCTTCTCGAAGTCGTTGAGCACCTCGAGCGGCGAGGCGGCGCCGCCCGCGACGGCCACGTTCAGCGTGGACGGCACCTCGGCGCCGTCGGCGTGGATCTTCGTGAGCATGGCCCAGTACATGGTCGGCACGCCGGCGAAGAACGTCACGCCTTCCTTGCTCATGACCGCCAGCGCGTCGCCCGGGTCGAAGCGGGGGAGCAGCACCATCGTGGCCCCGCGCAGGAAGCCGGTGTTCTGGATCACGGTCTGGCCGAAGGAGTGGAACAGCGGCAGCACGCCCAGGTAGACGTCGCCGCCGTCGCTCCTGGGGAACATCTTGTCGCAGACCATGGTGTTGAGCAGCATGTTCTGGTGGCTCAGCTCGGCGCCCTTGGGCTGGCCGGTGGTGCCGGAGGTGTAGAGGATCACCGCGGTGTCGTCCGGCGCCGTCTGCACGGTGGCGAACTCGCTGGACATCCCGCCCAGCGCCGCCCAGATCGACTCGCCGTGCTCAGACTCGGTCGCCAGCGCCGTGGCGGGCAGCACGAAGAAGTGCTCGCAGCCCTCGGTGGCCTCGAACCCGGCCTTGCCCCGCGCGCCCAGCGGCAGCTCGGGCGTGCCCTCGAAGCAGAACAGCGCCTTGGCGTCGCTGTCGGCGAGGTGGTAGGCGATCTCCCTGCCCTGAAGCAGCACGCTCAGCGGCACCACGGTGGCGCCGGCCTTGAGAATGCCGAAGTAGATGAAGGAGAAATAGGGCAGGTTCGGACAGGCCAGTGCGACCTTGTCCCCCTTGCCGATGCCCCGCGAAACCAGCAGATTGGCCACTTGGTTGGCCACGTTGTCGACCATCGAGTACGGCAGTCGCATATCACCGAAGACGATGGCCGTCTTGTCTGGCGCGTTCCTCGCGCTGTCCTCCAGGACTGTCGACAAGTTGAGCATGGAAGAGCTTCCTCCCTCGGGCCGGCTTGCCGCCATCTAAGCAGGCGATGCATACCGACCGGTAGGTAACTGAGGTCACAACTGCATATGGACGGGATCTGTCCCCTGGGGTAGGCAAGTACCAGGTTACTTACGGTTCGGAGGGGTCATGGAGTACGACTACGTGGTCGTCGGAGCGGGGTCGGCCGGGTGCGTCCTGGCCAACAGACTGTCTGCCGATCCGGGCGTGACCGTGGCGCTGGTCGAGGCCGGCGGCCAGGACGACAAGCTGGAGATCCGGATGCCGGCCGGGTTCAAGGCGCTGTTCAAGACCGAGTACGACTGGAACTACACCACCACCAAACAGGCCGAGATGGCCGGGCGCGAGCTCTACTGGCCGCGCGGGCGGGTCATCGGCGGCTCCTCCTCCCTCAACGCCCAGATGTGGGTACGCGGCTGCGCGGCCGACTACGACCAGTGGGGCGTCCCCGGCTGGGGCTTCAACGACGTCCTGCCGTACTTCAAGAAGGCCGAGCACCGCGTCGGCAGCAACAACGGCGGCGTGTACGGCACCGCGGGACCGCTCCACATCTCCGAGCTGCGCAGCCCCAACGTCACCACCGCCGCCTTCCTCAAGGCCTGCCAGGAACTCGGCATGCGCCGCCTCGGCGAGCTGAACGAACGCGTCAACGAGGGCTACAGCCCCACCCCGGTCACCCAGGACCGCGGCCGCCGCTGGAGCTCGGCCGACGCCTACCTGCGCCCGGCGCTCAAGCGGCCCAACCTCACCGTGCTCACCGGCGCGACCGTGGAACGCGTGGTGTTCTCCGGCAACCGGGCCGTCGGGGTCGAGCACGGCGGGGTACGGGTGTCGGCCAGGCGGGAGGTCGTCCTGTCGGCGGGGGCGATCGGCTCGCCGTACCTGCTGCTGCGCTCGGGCGTGGGCGCGGCCGAGGACCTGCGCGAGGCCGGGGTGGAGCTCGTCCACGACCTGCCCGAGGTCGGCAGGAACCTGCAGGACCACCTGTCCAGCGGCGTCTACGTCGAGTCCAAACAGCCGGTCACGCTGGTCAAGGCCGAGTCACTGGTGCAGCTGGTCCGCTACATCGTGCTGCGCTCGGGCATGCTCACCACGAACGTGGGGGAGGCGGTCGCCTTCATCAAGACCTCGCCGGAGGAGCCCGCGCCGGACATCGAGCTGATCTTCGCGCCCGGCCCGTTCATCGACCACGGCCTCACCCCGCCGACCGGGCACGGGCTGACCGTCGGCGTCGTGCTGCTGCAGCCGGAAAGCCGCGGGCGGGTCTCGCTGAGCGGCCGCGAGGTGGCCATCGACCCCGGGTACCTCACCCAGGAGGCTGACGTGAAACGCCTGGTCGCCGGGCTGAAGGCGGCCAAGCAGGTGTTCACCACCGTGGCGATGCGCCCCTACGCGGGCGGGCCCATGGCGCCCTACTGGGCGCCGGAGAGCGACGAAGAACTGGCCCAGTGGGTACGCGAGCGCGGCGAGACGCTCTACCACCCGGTCGGCACCTGCCGGATGGGCACCGACGCCGAATCCGTCGTCGACCCGGCGCTCAAGGTGCGCGGGCTGGAAGGGCTGCGCGTCGTGGACGTCTCGATCATGCCGACGCTCAACCGGGGCCACACCCACGCGCCCGCCATCATGATCGGCGAGAAGGGCGCCGACCTGATCCTTCAGTCGCGCTCGGGACACACCGGGGCGTAGGAGCCTTCCGAGACGTGCCGGCTCCACTCCCGCGCGCTGACGGGAGTGGGGTCGAGCGCGCAGATGCGCGCGGCCACCGGCTCCGGAGCCAGCGTCCACCGGTGGAGCAGGCCGTCGTGGTCGCCGGAGACCAGCCGCCCGCCGGGCAGGAAGCGCAGCGCGGCGCCCACCGTCTGCCAGACCGCGTGGAGCCGGTGCTGGTCGTCCCACACCCGCAGCGTCCCGTCGGTGCCGATCGTGGCCAGGCGTTCGCTCGCGGCGTCGAACGAGACGTTCTTGACGATCCCGGTGTGGCCGGTCAGCCGGGCCACGGGCGTGTCCTCGGTCCGCGACAGGTCCCACACCAGCGCCGCGCCGTCGTGCCCGGCGCTGGCCAGATACCGGCCGCCCGGATGCCAGTCGAGGTCGTCGGAGTAGCCGGTGTGGCCCTTGAGCACCCTGACCCGCTTCGGCGCGTCGGGGTGGCCGACGTCCCAGATCTGCACGTTGTTCTCCGCGTCGCCGACCGCCAGCAGGTCCTCCCTGAGGATCACGTCGGTGACGCCGTCGACGCCGGGCAGCCGGCCCAGTTGTTTCCTGGTCGCCGGGTCCCACAGGAGCACCTGCCCGTTCTCACAGACGCTCGCGCCGATCCGGCCGTCCTGGCTCAGGGCCGCGCCGACCACGTCCGTGTCGTGCCCGGTGAACCTGCCGAGCAGGCGCGGGCCGCCCGGCCGGGTGACGTCCCAGACGCCGACCGTGTCGTCGTCGCTCGCCGAGGCCAGCAGGCCGCCCGCCAGGACGAGGTTGTTGACCTGGCCGTCATGCTCGGTCGCGGTGCCGAGCGGGGCGCCGTCGAGGGTCCACAGGCCGACGCCGCCGTCGCCGCCGCCGGTCGCCATGACCCGCTCGTCCGAGGTCACCGCCAGGACCTCGTCGGAGTGGGCGCGCGGGGCCGGCAGCGGCATCGCCCAGCGGAAGACCTCCCCGTCGGCCACCCCGGCCAGCAGGTCGCGGCCGCCGTAGGCCAGCGCCCGCACCTCGGCCGGGTGGGGGAGGTCGGTGAGGAGCGTTCCGTCTGCGGTGCTCCACAGCCGGACCCCGGGCGCGCTCGTGCCCGCGGCGACCTGCCGGCCGTCGGGGCTGAAGGCCAGCGAATAGATGAAGCCGCCCGTCGTCGGCAGCTCCTTGGCCCGGCCGGACTCGCGCTCGACCAGCCACAGCCGGTTTCCGTCCGCGGCGGCGATGGTGGCGTGGTCGGGGCTGAGGGCGAAGAGCGTGCCCTGCCTGTCCGTGCCGATCGGGCCGTCCGGTGTCAGGCCGACCAGGCGGTCTGTCCGCTTAGCGCGTTCCGGTGTGGCGTTCTTCCAGGTCAGCGTCTCCTCGTGGGAGCCCGCCACCACGGCCTCTCCGTCGAAGCCCAGGAAGGCGACGTCCGAGGCCGCGTGGGTGGCGATCGGCGTGGGGTTGCCGACCCGCCAGACCCGCACGCCCTTCTCGCCACCGACCGCCACGACCCGCCCGTCCTGGCGGAAGGCCGCCGCGGTGATCCGGCCGAGGTCCCAGGCCAGCCGTACCGCAGAGTCTCCGGTACGGCTGGGCCACGCCTCACCCGCCGAGTCTGACGTCGCACCCGCGGAGTCTGACGTCGCACCCGCGGAGTCTGCGGTACGGCGCAGCCACACCTCACCCACCGAGTCGCCCGTCACCACGGTGGCGCCGTCGGCGCTGGCGGCCATGACCGTCACCCGCCCTGACCCCGCGCGCGACCGGCTCCCGGCGGGGAAGCCGCTGGAGCCGATCAGCGCGCCGAGCGACTCGGGGGTCTCGGCCCGTTGCCACGCCGCCAGCGCCAGGCCCGCCGCCAGCGGCGCGTTTCCCGGGCGCACGGAACCGGCGACCGCGGCCACCTGCCGGGAGAGCGTCTCGTCGCGCTCGGCCCTGGCGTCGCCGACCTGCCAGACAACCACGCCGGCCGTCATGGCCGTGACGACCACCAGCGCGGTGCGCGCCGCGACCAGGCGGCGCAGCTTCCTCGCGGCCCGCCGTTCCTCGTGCTCGCCCGCGCGCACGAACTCCGCCTCCAGCGGGCCGAGCTCGTCGGGATGCGCGGCCGCCCACTCGCGCGCCACCGCCAGCGAGGCGCCCCGGTAGGTGAACGAGGCGTCGTCTCCCGCCTGCCGCCACTCCTGGGCCGCCTCGCCCAGCCTGCGCCGGGTCTGCAGGCCCGCGCGGTCGGTCTCGATCCAGTCGCGCAGCCTCGGCCAGGCGCCGAGCAGCGCCTCGTGAGCGATCGCCACCTCGCTCTCGTCGGCCGTCAGCAGGCGGGCGCCGACCAGCGCGTCCAGCACCGGCCGCCAGGCGGGTGAGATCAGGCCGAGCGGGACCCGGCGGCGGGTCTGTCCGCCGTCGGGGTCGAGCTGCACCAGCCGCAGCAGCAGGCGTCTGGCCACCTCGCGGGCGGCGTCGTCCAGGCCGGTGTAGAGGTCCTCGGCGGTGGTGGCGACGGCGCCGTGGATGCCGCCGGTGCGGTGGTAGCCGGCCACGGTGAGCACCCCGTTCTCGCGCTGCTGCCACAGTGCGCGCAGGGCGTGGGCCAGCAGCGGCAGCGTGCCGGGCTCGCCACCGTCGCGCGGAAGGCCGTCGCGCAGAAGCAGGTCGGCCAGGCCCGGTTCGAGGCTCAGGCCCACGGCCTTGGCGGGTTCGGTGATGGCGGCGCGCAGCTGCCTCTCGGTCAGCGGCGCGAGCGCGAGCTGGCCGCCCCGCAGTGCCGCCACCAGCTCGGGGTGGGCGAGCACGTGGCCGTAGTAGTCGGCGCGCAGGCCCAGCACGACCAGCGCCCGGCCGGAGACGGCCAGCTCGTTGAGCGTGCGGATGAACAGGTCGCGTTCGGCGTCGTCGCGGCAGAGCGTGAACGCCTCCTCGAACTGGTCGGCCACCAGCACGAGCCGACCTTCCAGACCGAGGATCTCCGCCAGCCGGGCCATGGGCCGGGCGGTCGGGGTGAACAGCGCGACCGGCCACTCGCTGGAACCCGCACGGGGCAGCGCGCCGCGGGCCAGCGCGGGCACCAGACCGGCGCCGAGCAGCGAGGACTTGCCCGCTCCCGACGGCGCCACCACCACGAGCGGGCCGCCGCCGTCCATCCTGGCGGCCAGCCGCATGGTCAGCTCGGCGGTCGCCTCCTCGCGGCCGAAGAACCAGTGGGCGCTGCCGGGGCCGAAAGCGTCGAGGCCCGGGTAGGGGCATTCGTCGCCGCCGCCGGTTTTGGGCGGGGCCAGCCGTACCAGAGCGCCTTTGGCTTCCAGCGCCTGGTCGCAGGCGCGCGCCAGCTCGGGCGTGGGCCGCTTGGCGCCATTTTCGATCTTGCTCAGGTAGCCCTTGCTGTAGTGCACCAGCTCGGCCAGCGTGGTCAGCGAGAGCCCGCGAAGCGTGCGCCACCTGCGTAGTTCCGCGCCGAACGCGGTCGTTTCCTGACGTCGCCCATCCATCGGGAAACGGTCAACCCCTCCCCATCGCCGCACCGCCCCGCCGACAGTGGAGGCATCGCACAGCGTAGCCATCTCGCTACGTACCGAGAGGAGAAACCTCATGATCAAGAATGCTCTGCTGGTCCTCACCGCGGCCCTCGCGATGGGCGGGGCGCCGGCGCTGGCGTCGGACGACAAGCCGTTCCGCTGCAAGGCACCGGCCATGGGCTGGAACAACGGCTGCCAGACTCGTACGGTCCCCGCCGGGGCGTGCGTGTGGGTCTACAACCGCACCTCCCAGAACACCGACATCACCTACCGGATCCAGGGCTCGCAGCTTCGCCTCAAGGAGCGTCAGTCGGGCCGGCTCTGGAGGAACGCGAGCAATCACCCCGTGGACGCCACCATGGGCGTGTACGCGCACGACCTTGACGACACCGTCTGGGCTGAGGGCAAGACGTACATCTCCGGCTGCTGAGGCGGGTGCCGACCGGCGTCGCGGTGGCGGCGCCGGCGGTCTTGACGTAAGTGATTGCTTGCGCAACTCTTGGGAGACATGACGGCGACATCCGACATCGATCTGTCGCAGATACCGTTCTGGGCCTTACCGCAAGCCGAGCGCATGGACGCCTTCCGTCAGCTGCGCGGGCTCGAGCGCCCGGTGTTCGTCCGCGAGAACCACGTGCCCTTCATCGGCGGCGGCCCCGGCTATTACGCCCTGGTACGCCACGCCGACGTCACCGAGGCCAGCCGCAACGCGGCGGCGTTCAGCAGCGAGCCCTGCGCCAACAGCATCCCGGACATGCCGCGCTGGCTGGCCGTGTACTTCGGCTCGATGATCAACATGGACGACCCCAAGCACGCCAGGTTACGCAGGGTCGTCTCCCGGGCCTTCACCCCGCGCATCCTCTCCAAGATGGAGGAGGACCTGGCCAGGGCCGCCGCCGAGATCGTGGACGACGCCATCGCGCAGGGTCCGGGTGACTTCGTCGAGCAGATCGCCGCCAGACTCCCCGTGCGCGTCATCTGCGACATGATGGGCGTTCCCGCGAAATTTCACGACATGGTGCTGCGGCGGACCAACATCATCCTCGGCAACACCGACGCCGAGTACACGGGCATCGAGCCCGACTTCAAGCGCGTGAACGTCGCTCGCGGCCTCGGCAAGCTCCTCCACGCCGGCTACAGCCTGAACCGCCTCGCCGCCCGCCTCGGCGACCAGCGCCGCAAACACCCCACCGGCGACCTGGTGAGCCTCCTGGTCAACGGCGAAGAACGCCTCACCTCCCAGGAACTCGGCTCGTTCTTCATCCTCCTGGTCGTGGCCGGCAGCGAAACCACCCGCAACGCCATCGCGTACGGGCTGAAGCTCTTCACCGACCACCCCGGCCAGCGCGAACACCTCATGGCCGACTTCGACGGCCGCATCGCCAAGGCCTGCGACGAGATCGTCAGGTACTCGACGCCGGTCATCCAGTTCCGCCGCACGCTGACGCGCGACATCGAGATGAACGGCATGCGGTACAACCAGGGCGACAAAGTGCTGCTGTTCTACAACTCCGCCAACCGCGACGAGGCGGTCTTCACCGACCCCGACACCTTCGACATCACCCGCGACCCCAACCCGCACGTCGGCTTCGGCGGCCCCGGCCCCCACTACTGCCTGGGCGCCCACCTGGCCAAGCGCGAGATGACCGTGATGTTCCGCGAACTCCTCACCCGCCTGCCCGCCATCAAGTCCCAGGGCGAACCCGACTTCCTCCTCTCCAACTTCATCAACGGCATAAAACACCTCAACTACACCACCTAACACACCCCACACCCACGCCCACCCACCCACCCACCCAGCCACCCACGCCCAGCCGCGGCTCCGGGGCGCCCCAGCACGCCCACTAGGTAGGCGGCCTGATCCGAACCCTCAGGATGGCCGCGCCTGCCCGCTGAGCCGCGCCCCCTACCACACGAGCCCGGAACCCGGCCGAGGCACGCCCGCTCGACCGCACCCCACCCGGGTGCCGTGCCGCCCCATGGCGGGCACGCGCACTCACTCGGCAGGCGGCGTGCTTCAGGACCCACGTCGGCGAGCCTGCCGCTCGGCCGCGCCCCGCCCCGGTGCCGTGCCGGGTCAGGGCTGGCACGTGCACTCCGCTGCCACGCCCTCTCGGCTGTGCGCTTTCCGGGTCTGCCCGGGAACGTGGTGGTCGCCCGCTCGGCCGGTGGTCCGGGTGCACGCAGGGGTGCGTACCGGGGGCTGGGTGGGGTGGTTGATGGACGGGGGGCGGAGAGGGCACTAGGTTTCCGCGCATGGAGATCAGGAATATCCACGCCAACGGTGTGGAGTTCGCTTACCTCGCATTGGGTGACGGGCCGCTGGCCCTGTGCATGCACGGGTTCCCCGACACCGCGCACACCTGGCGGCACCTGATGCCCGAGCTGGCCGAGCGCGGTTACCGCGCCGTCGCCCCCTTCATGCGCGGCTACGCCCCCACCGAGGTCACAGAAGGCTACGAGCTGGGCGCCCTGGTGGCCGACGCCAACGCCCTGCACGAGGAGCTGGGTGGGGACGAGAACGCGGTCATCATCGGCCACGACTGGGGCACCTACCCGGTCTACGGCACCACCGAGCGCTTCCGTAAGTCGGTGGTGCTCGCCGTACCTCCGACGAAGTGGTTGCTCGGCACGTTCTTCACCTACGAGCAGCTCAAGCGGTCCTTCTACATCTTCCTGTTCCAGACGGCGCTGGCCGAGACCGCGGCGGCGGCGCCCGGGTTCCTCGACGGGCTGTGGAAGGACTGGTCGCCCGGCTACGACGCCACCGAGGACCTGGCCTTCCTCAAGCAGAGCCTGGGCGAGCCGGCCAACCTGGCCGCCGCCATCGGCTACTACCGGGCGATGCTCGGCACCACCCCACCTTCGGGCAGGTACGCCACCGAGCAGGCCGCCGCGACCGATGGTCCGGTACGCCCCGTGCTGTACCTGCACGGCGCCCAGGACGGCTGCCTCGGCGCGGACCTGGTGGCGGATGTGGCCAGCGTGCTGCCCGAGGGGTCGCGGGCGGAGATCGTCGAGGGCGCCGGGCACTTCCTGCACCTGGAGAAGCCGCGTGAGGTCAACGCGCTGATCCTCGACTGGCTGGGGTGAGCACCAGGCTCACGTTGTGGCCGCCGAAGCCGAAGGCGTTCACCATCGAAGGGCCCGGCCGCCAGTGGCGGGGCGCGCCGGTGACCACGTCCAGTTCGACGCGGGGGTCGAGGCGGTCGAGGTTGCGGGTGGCGGGGATGATCCCGTCGCGCATGGCCAGCACCGCCGCCACGGTCGCGAACGCGCCCGAGGCCCCGCACAGGTGCCCGGTCATCGACTTGATCGCGGTCACCGCCGGATGCCCGCCCACGGCCTGGGCGATCGCGGCGGCCTCGACCACGTCGCCGTCGGGGGTCGAGGTGGCGTGCGCCTGTACGTGCGCCACGTCCTCACCCGACAGCCCGGCCTCGCGCAGCGCGGTGCGCATCGCCCGTGCCTGGCCGTCGAGCTGGGAGGCGGTGATGTGCTCGGCGTTGGCGGTGATCCCGTGCCCGGCCAGGTGGGCCAGCGCCGCGCCGTCGCGCCACCCGGCCCGCTCCAGCACCACCACCGCGGCCCCCTCGGCCAGCACGAACCCGTCGCGGTCCGCGTCGAAGGGCCGCGACGCCAGCTCCGGCTGGTCGTTGCGCGTCGAGACCGCCTTGGCCTGGGCGAAAGCGGCGAGCGTCAGCGGGTGCACGCACGCCTCGGTGCCGCCCGCGACGACGACGTCCGCGCGCCCCAGCCGGATGAGGTCGGCTCCGGCCGCGATCGCCTCGGCCCCGGCGGCGCAGGCGCTCACCGGGGCGTGGGCGCCGGCCCGCGCGCCGAGTTCGATGCTGACCCAGCCGGCCGGGCCGTTCGGCATGAGCATGGGCAGGGTGTGCGGCGACACGCGGCGCACGCCCTCCTTCTCCAGGACGTGGTGCTGGTCAAGGAGGGTCGTGACGCCGCCGGTGCCGGTGCCGATCACGACCGCCAGCCGTTCCTGATCGACCTCGGGACGCCCCGCGTCCGACCAGGCCTGACGGGCGGCGAGCAGCGCGATCTGCTCGCAACGGTCGAGCCGGCGGGCCTTCTGCCGCCCCAGGAGCGCGGCCGGATCCACGGTCAGCCGCCCCGCGATCCGCGCGGGCAACTGCTCCGCCCACGACTCCCGCAGCGCCACCACCCCCGACCGCCCGGCCAGCAACCCCGCCCACGTCGTTGGAACATCGCCGCCCAGCGGCGTCACCGCCCCGAGCCCGGTGATCACAACCTCGCTCACTGGTGCACCATCCTCTTGTCGGTAGCCGTGAGGCTGCTGATGCACCCGAGGTGCCGCCGGGTCATCGCCCCGCTCGCTCGACGCG
>NZ_JACHIN010000035.1 GCF_014203235.1 Nonomuraea endophytica
GCCGACCGCACCAACCACCGAGCGGCCATCGCCATCGACGTCCTTACCGAACCCGAATCGACAACCGCCCAAGCGCCTTAACTACCCGGCATTGCCGTTAGTCGAGGGCAGGGACGGCGTTCTTCACATCCGGGGTCCAGGCTGCGAATCATCGGACGGGATACCGTCGCTATCGGACCGCATGGTCACAATCGGCATACCAGAACGTCCTCGAAAGACGTCCAGGAGGCGGTGTCGGATCGGGGCAGCGGTGTTCGTGGCAAAGGAGAGACGCCGCCCACCAGGGACGCCCAACCCACAGGAGATGATCCATACGATGCAATACCTGGTATCCGTGATCGACGACAAGACCGGGTCCGCCACCCCGGCCGAGATGGCGGCCATCAACGCCTACAACGACCGGCTTCAGGCCGAGGGCCACTGGGTCTTCGCCGGCGGCCTCGCCTCGCCCGAGGCGGCCACCGTCATCGACAACCGCGATGGCGAGGCGATGTTCACCGACGGGCCCTTCCTGGAGTCCAAGGAGTACATGGCCGGCTTCTGGATCATCGAGGCCCCCGACCTCGACGCGGCGCTCAAGCTCGCCGCCGACGGGTCCAAGCACTGCAACCGGAAAGTCGAGGTGCGGCCATTCCTGGGCGAGTGAGCGGGGTCGACGTCCGGGAGGCGATCACCCGGGCCCACCAGGAGGAGTGGGCGCGGGTGGTCGCTGCCCTGACCAGGCGTTTCGGTGACCTCGACATCGCCGAGGAGGCGGCCGCCGAGGCGTTCGCGACTGCGGTAGAGCGGTGGCCGGCCGACGGCGTGCCGCCCAATCCCGGCGGCTGGCTGACCACCACCGCCAACCGCAAGGCCATCGACCGGATCCGGCGCGAGAACAAGCGCGACGACAAACACCAGGAGGCTCGGATGGTGTTCGACGACGACCCGCCCGAGCCTGTCGGCGCCATCGACGACGACCGGCTCCGGCTGATCTTCACCTGCTGTCACCCGGCGCTGGCGGTGGAAACCCGCGTGGCGCTGACGCTGCGCATGGTCGGCGGCCTGACCGTGCCCGAGATCGCCCGCGCCTTCCTGGTGGCCGAGACCGCCATGGGGCAGCGGATCACCCGCGCGAAGGCCAAGATCAAGGCGGCGTGCATCCCCTACCGGGTGCCGTCCGCCGAGGATCTCCCGCGGCGCGTCTCCGGGGTGCTCGCCGTCCTGTTCCTGGTGTTCAACGAGGGCTACCTGGCGACCGGCCCCGACACCGATCCGGTACGTCCCGGCCTGACCGCCGAGGCGATCCGGCTGGCCCGCCTGGTCCGTGCCCTGATGCCGGCCGACGGTGAGGTGGCCGGGCTGCTGGCGCTGATGCTGCTCATCGAGGCCCGCCGCCCGGCCCGGGTCTCGACCAGCGGTGAACTGGTCGCCCTCGATGAGCAGGATCGTGGGGCCTGGGACGCGGCGCTGATCGCCGAGGGCCACCGGCTGGTGCGCGAACGCCTCGCCGCTGCCGCCGCCGGGGAGGCTCCGGGCCGCTACCAGATCCTCGCAGCGATCAACGCCGTGCACACCTCCGCCCGCGACATCCGCGACACCGACTGGTCACAGGTCCTCGCCCTCTACGACCAACTCGTCCGCCTCGACCCTTCACCGATCATCGCCCTCAACCGGGCCGTCGCCCTCGCCGAACTCGACGGCCCACAGGTGGCACTGGCGACCGTCGACCGCCTTGAGGACACGCTGGCCGGCTATCACGCCTACCACGCCACCCGCGCCGACCTCCTACGCCGGCTGGGCCAAAGCCAGCAGGCACGCGCGGCCTACGACAAAGCCATCGAACTGACGGGCAACACCGCCGAGACCGCCTACCTGGCACGCCGCCGCGACCAGCTGATGTAGTGCCCGCCGCCCGTGCATGCGTGGAGATGGCACCCCGGCAGTCGACGAGAAGGCGCTTGCCTCCCGCTCCACTACGGCGTAGCGGGGCCAGCCGTCCTCATGGGCCCGGGACTCCTATAGCTACGGCGAGCCGCAAGGTGGGTGGTGATCCGTGGTCTACCTAGGGGTCTTCTGCGCCGTGGATGATGCGGTGGATGGTGGAGCGGCCGACGCTGTATTCGGTGGCGAGGTCGGCGAGGGAGACTTCGCCTTTGGCGTAGCGGCGACGGATGGATCGTCGGGCGGGTGCGGGGGGCTTGGGCTGCTTGCCCTTGAGCTTGCCGTTCTCCTTGGCCAGGGCCATGCTTTCGCGGGTGCGCTGGTGCCCGATGTTGGCTTCGAACTCGGCGACCATGGCGAGGGTCTGCAGGAACAGTCGGCCGAAAGGGTCGCTCCAGTCGTGGATGGTTGCGCCGACGCCGAACAGGACACCCCGGCCGGACAGCCCAGTGAGGATCTCGTTGGCCTCGGCCATGTTGCGGGCGAACCGGTCGAACTTGGTGACGGTGAACACCGACCCGTCCCAGACGGCGGCGAGGGCCTGGTCGAGGCTGGCGCGGTTGCGGCGGGTGGTGCCGGAGAAGCCGCGGTCGATGTAGATGCGGTCGGCGGGGACGCCGAGCTCCACCGGGAGGTCGGTGACCGGCATCGCGAAGGCATGGCGTTGAACAACCTCGGCCTTGCGCTGCGGGAGGTGCGGCGTTTTGAGGAGGCGATCGCCGCGCACGAGCAGGCCACCGCCATCCACCGGGAGGTCGGTGACCGGCACGCCGAAGGCCGCGCGTTGAACAACGTCGGCATCGCGCTGCAGCAGGTGTGGCGCTTCGAGGAGGCGATCGCCTCCCACCAGCAGGCCGCCACCATCTTCGAGGCCTTCGGTGATCACTACAGCCGGGACATTGCCCTGGCCAACCTGGCCGAAGATCGCCGCCTGCGTGATGAGTGAGGAAGGGCTGCCGGGAACCTCAGGTGGCAGATCCTTGCGGTGCTGCGCGGAGTTCTTGGAGGTCGGGGATGTGGTTGTAGAGGGTGCCAACCGAGATGCCGAGGAGTTTGGCGATGGAGGTGACGGAGCGGCCGGGGTCGGGCAGGAGGTCGCGGGCGGCTTTGAGGAGTTCGGCGTCGACGACGGTGGGGCGGCCGCCGACGCGGCCGCGTGCTCGTGCGGCGGCCAGGCCTTCGTGGGTGCCGGCGATGATGAGTTCGCGGATGAATTCGGCGAGGGCGGCGAAGACGTGGAAGACGAGGCGTCCGCCGGGGGTGGTGGTGTCGAGGTTTTCGTGCAGGGAGGTGAAGCCGATCTCGCGTTTGCGGAGGTCGCCGACCATGGTGATGAGGTCGTGCAGGCTGCGGCCGTAGCGGGCGAGTTCGGGGACGATGAGGGTGTCGCCGGGGGTGAGGAAGGCGTGGCAGGCCTGCAGTTCGGGGCGGAGGGCGTTCTTGCCGGATTTCTTGTCGGCGAACACCTTGCGGCAGCCGGCCGCTCGGAGGGCGTCGGTCTGGCGGTCGAGGCTTTGGCCGCGGGTGGAGACGCGGGCGTAGCCGATGCGGATCTCGGTACGGCTGGCGGGGAAGGCGGCCAGGAGGTCGTCGGGCAGGTCCAGGGGAGCAGCGGTCGTCACCCTCGGATTCTCTCAACAAACGGTCTCATGGGTTGTTGAAGACACGCGGTTGTTGAAGCGAGTTTTTGAAGATCTCCGCCCCAGGTCGCCGTCATCCCATGATCATCGTCATATAACGATCGTTTAATGAAGCCCCCGAGCCTCAGCCTGAGCACTCCAGTAGGCGAGGTTGGCGCGGGCGGTCAGCGTGGTGGGGTGTTCGGGTCCGGAGATGCGTTCGCGGATGGGCAGCAGTTCGGCGAACAGGGTGCGGGCGGCCGCAGGGTCCCCCGCCTCCCCCGTCCAGTAGGCGAGGTTGGCGCGGGCGCTCAGCGTGGTGGGGTGTTCGGGTCCGAGGATGCGTTCGCTGCTCGGTAGCAGTTCGGTGTACATGGTGCGGGCGGCGGCTGCGTTCCCTGCCTGGCCCGTCCAGCGGGCGAGGTTGGCGCGGTCGGTCAGCGTGTTGGGGTGTTCGGGGCCGAGGATGCGTTCGCTGCTCGGTAGCAGTTCGGTGTACATGGTGCGGGCGGCGGCTGCGTCCCCCGCCTCCCCCGTCCAGTAGGCGAGGTTGGCGCGGGCGCTCAGCGTGTTGGGGTGTTCGGGGCCGAGGATGCGTTCGCGGATGGGCAGCAGTTCGGCGAACAGGGTGCGGGCGGCCGCAGGGTCCCCCGCCTCCCCCGTCAGGTAAGCGAGGTTGGCGCGGGCGCTCAGCGTGGTGGGGTGTTCGGGACCGAGAGTTTCGACTTGGGCGGTGTAGCGGGCCTGTTGCAGGGGCCTAGCGGTGGTGTAGTCGCCGCTGGCACGGGCGAAGTCGATGACCTTCTTCATCGTGTGCGAGCCGGGTGGGGTGACGGCGCGGGCGTGCGGGAGCAGGCGGAGGTAGCGGGGCCAGTTCGCCCGGGTCTCGGGGTCGGCGGGCAGGGCCAGGTCCAGGAGTTCGGCGGCGTGGGCGCGGGTCTGGTCGCGCTGGGTCGTGGTGAGCTGGTGCCAGATGACCGCTTGGGTCAGCCGATGGATGCTCACGCTCTCCTGATCGTCTGAGTTCTCGTGATCGTCGGCGTCGTGGTTCGCGGCCGTGGGGGTCGGGTCGGTGGGGTGGGTGGTGAGGGTGATGAGGCTGTAGGAGGCCAGCAGGGCCAGGGCCTCGTTGACCTCCTGCTCGTCGTCGGCTGCGCCAGCCAGAACAGTGGCGGGCAGGTGGTCGGGGGCATAGCAGGCCAGCAATCGCAGCAGGTGCTCGGCCAGTGGGTTCTGCTCGGCGACGCGGACGCGGCTGACCTCCCACGCCTTGGCCACCACCCGCTCGGCGTCCCCGCCGGCCGCGGTGGTGGCGAGCATGCGCTCGAGCACCTGACGCAGCAGCCGCAGGTAGCCGGCCGGTGTGCAGCGCGGAGTCACGGTGATGTAGGCGCCGGCCTGGGTCAGCGCCAGCGGCAGGTCCCCCAGCTCGCCGGCCAGCTCGTCCAGCACGGCCGTTTGGGCGGCGTGCGGCGGGCCGATCAGGTCGCCGAGCAACCGGATCGACGCCGGCCGGGGCAGGGTCTCCAGCCGCAGCGGGGTGATGCCCAGGTGCCGCCAGCCGACATCGCGCCGGGTGGTGATCAGCACATGCCCGCTGGTCAGCCGGGCCAGGTATGGCTCGACGTGGGCGGGTTCTTCGACGTTGTCGAACACCAGCAGCCAGCCTGTACGGCCGGCCAGCCAAGTGATCGCCCAGGCGGATGCCTCCTCCGGCGAGGCCTGCCCGGCCGCCACCGAATCGCTGCCCATCACCAGCGCCCGCGCCAGGGCGGCCAGGCCGGCTTCGAGCTGGGCCGGGCTGTCGGCGTCGATCCACCACACCAGCGCGTAGTCCAGACGGCGGGCGAAGGCGTACTGCAGCGCCAGCTCGCTCTTGCCGATCCCGCCGAGCCCGACCACCGCCTGACTGATCACCCCCGCCCCGGCACCGGCCTCCAGCGTGGCCGCCAGCAGGGTCAGAGCTTCGTCGCGGCCGACGAACCACGGTGTGGGACGGCGCGGCAATCCCAGCAACCTGGCGGGCGCCTCGATCTGGGCCGGCGCAGGCAGGGGCGGCCGCCGCGCCGCGTGCAGGTCGCCGGTGACGATGGTGCCCGAGTTGTCCCGCACCGCGGCCGATCGCGGCCCGCTCGCCTCCACCCGCGCACCCACAGGCTGACCGGGAGAAGCGGCATCATCGTGGACACTCACAACCGCCACGATGGCCAAGCTCGCCGCCCCGGGGCAACCCATTGCGCCGAATCCGGATCGGGCAGACGTTCAGGCGAAACACATCGGTCGCAGACAACACAGGGACGTTGGTTCTTTTACGGCACCCACGCCCGATCAGTGATTCACGATCTTCCGGTGCCGGCCAGGACTACGACAGACTGAAACCCCTGGACCGAGGAGCGCTCATGAGCGGCGCGGAGTGGATTGCGCGGTGCAACGCCGAGCAGGTCGGTAAGAAGGTGCGGGCCGTCGATCCCGGCGACGACTTCACTCGGACGATCACCGGCGGGTCGCTGGAGACTGGCCGGTGGGTCGTCACCGCCGCTGACGGCACCAGCCGCGAGTATCCGGGGCCCGACCTGCAGGAGATCGCCTCCGGCGAGGCGGACGGTCCGGACAACGCCTTCACGCGTTACGGCGTCGACCTGGATGAGTACACGGCGGCGCTCATCGACGCGATGCAGGTCGGTGGAGCCGGCGAGGCGGAGATCGCCGAGGCGGTGCTCGGCGTCCAGGTCGACGCCGCCCTGCCGGACGATGGGCCCTGGTACCTGTATCGCGTGCAGGGTCCCAACGCCGACTGACGAACCTACGCCGAGGGGAAGGGGGACGGGATGGACACCGGGCAGACGCTGGCCATGATCGCAGCCTCGACCCGGGCCGCCTACGGTCCTGGCCAGCACCTGCGGGTGCGCTCCTCCGGCATCGTCCACGACGTCACCTTGACGAAGTGGCTGGCCGGGGAGCTGCTGCCCGGCCCGGCCTGCATGGTCGGCGTGGCCGGCTGGGATCCAAGCGCTGCGCACCCGGACTCCGGGCCCGTCACCTGCAAGCGATGCCTGCGGTTGAGCGATGATGCCGCGCCCGGAGTGACGCAGCTGGAACTATTCCCCGTCGCGCCGACGCCGGCGCCTGATAGCGGGTCCGCCGGAAACGGTCCGGCGGCGCGGCCGACGTAGTCCCACCCGCGGTCGCGCGGGCGGGTGTCGCCCGGACGAGTCCCTCTGTCGAGGCATTTACGTTCGGTTCGCGACGGCGCGGTTTCCGACGGACTGCTCTTCTGGGTCGCGCCGTCGCCCGCTCCGAGCACGAGCGCCACACGATGGTGCCGGCCGGACCGCCTCGCATCAGAGGCTGTTGCCCTGCGAATCACTGTCTGGGAGGTCGAGGTCTTCCCGGGCCGCGGCGATGAACGTGCGGCGGGCCTGGACGTAGAGGTCTCCCACCCGGTCCGCCATCTTTCCGGGATGCTCGTTGGGACCCGGTCGCATGTCCAGGGTCGAGCCGACCTCGATCCTTTCGCGGATAACCGGCGTGAAGTTGAGGAGGTGCTTGATGGCATCGGCGTGCTCGCTGACTGCAGCAGGCCCTTCGACCTCCCCTACAGCCAACGCGTCGTGCAGCCCGGCCATGGCCTGCAGGTATTGATCGCGCAGCGTGGCTACTTCTTCACGGGGCCCGTACGCCGCATCCATGAGCTGGTGGGCGGCGTTCCTGCTGCGGTCGGCAGCGATGAGGAAGGCGCTCCACACCTCCCGATGCTGAGCGCGCCGGGCGTTGATGGTCTGCTCGAGGGCGATGCGCTGCGCGTCGTCCAGTTGCTGGCGCGCGACTTCGGCTTGTTGACGGGCGACTTCGGCTTGCTTCAATGCCCCGTCGCGTTGGATGTGGGCGCCGCGGATGGTGGCGAAGGCTGCGATGAGCCCGACGAGTAGCACCGCGGCGGCTCCGATGGCGGCCACGCCTAATTCGCTCATGAGGGGTTCGACGGGTAGATGCCAGCGAAAGGTTCCACCAGGCAGCCGTGAGGTTTGCCGCCGCACCCACCGTCTCTGAGGCCACCACGTTCGGTGCTTGCAGGTCGGAGACACCCTCTAGGCGAGCTGCACACGCTAGAGGGTCTTCCCACCGCCGTGCATGACCATCCCCGCCATACGGCAGACCGCGTCCGGCCCCTCGAAACGGGAGGCCTTTCCATAAAAAGCAAGATCGCCGACGAGAGTCGGCAGGCACCTCGGCTATGGGCTGGGCGGATGGTGTGGCAGGCACGATGGCGGCCAGACCGGCCTCGGATATCGAGGCCGGCGGGTCGACATCATGCCGTGTCAACCGGTCCAATGATGCATGCCCAGCAAGAGAGCAGGCCAGGTGCCCGCACGCGAGGTAGCCGCCGCGGCCGCGGCGCGAGCCAGACGAGCTCAACGACAGGCGGAAGTCGCCTCGAACGCACAAGCCACCCCCCAAGCGGTCGAGACCAACGGGTTCTGGTTAGGGCTTCGCTGGCTGGCCGGCGCCGCGGTGGCGGTGGCCTGCGTCTACCTGTCCATTGCGATCGCCGCCATCGAGAACGCCCCATGGTTGCTGATCGGCCTGCCGCTGGCCGTCGCCGCAACGCTGGTGATGGTGGCGGTGATGGGGCCGCTGGCGCGGCGATTAGCTGGTGAACGCCGCCCCTTCACTGCACAGGAACGGGCTTCGCTGACCATGCGTGAGCGCATGGACGCCGTCAACCACAGCCGGGGCATGCTCATCCAATCGGTGACGGGGCTGATTGTCTTTGGTGGCCTGGTGTTCACCGCTCAAGGGGTGCTCTACACCGCCCAGACGGTGGAGGCGACGCAGCAAGGCCAGCTCACCGACCGGTACACCAAAGCCATCGAGCAGCTGGGCTCATCCACGCTTCAGGTGCGTCTGGGTGGCATCTACGCTCTGGGACGGCTCGCCGAAGACTCTGAACGCGACACCGAAGCCATCTATGACATCCTGGCCGCCTTCGTCCGGGATCATGCCTCCGGTTCCTTGCGTTCCATGAGCTCATCGGACAGGCCCGCGACCGATGTGCAGGCCGTATTGACCATCATCGCCCGTCGCCCCTTGCCCAACGAAACGATCTTCAGAGGGTTGGACGGCAGCGAGTACTTCAGCGAGGACTCCGCTCAGGTCATCGATCTGGGTGGGACCCGTCTGCGTGGCGCGGAGCTTCGGCTCAGCAGCGGGGACAGCGCGAACCTGATCAAGGTGAACCTCGCTGGCGCCGACTTGAGCGGCGCGGACATGGCCGGCGCTCACCTGAGAGGCGCCGACCTAAGCGCGGCGAACCTGGCTGGCGCCGACTTGAGCGGCGCGGACCTGCGGGGCGTCATAGGGGTCACGCAAGCGCAGGTAAAGGCGATAGCCAAGATCGACAAGTACACCCGGTTCGGAGAATGCCTTCCGGACTATGAATGCTGGGAGCGGCTCAACTAAAGGGATGATGACCAAGGCGCGCGGCGAAACGCTCGGGTTCGGTTGAGGAGAGCCGAAGCTCGGTGGATTCGTCCATATATTGGGGGGCCGTCACGTGGGGGCCTGGTCATCGGTCGCCTCTCGACGAGGTGGGCTATGTCAGTGTGTATAGTCCGAGCCCCTCTCTCGCTTTCACGGCCTCCGGGTTCGCCGTGCCGGTCGCGCTCGGGTGCGGTGGCCGGCACCTACCACACCGGCCGCTTCACCAAGGTCGCCCGGCTGGCCAGGCAACTGCGCGTGAGCATCCCCGCCGACCGCGGGCCCGGCCGGCCCTGGCGGCCCGGCACTCCGCCCCCGGCGCCCATCGACCCCGACCGGACAAGCGCCGACATCCGCATCGGCTACGCCCGCTGCTCCTCCCTCACCCAGGAACTGCAATCCCAGCTCGACGCCCTGGCCGCGCACGGCATCGACCACGACAAGATCTACAGCGAGAAGATCTCCACCCGCGTCAAAGTCCGCCCTCAGTTCGAAAAAGCGCTGGAGACGGCCCGGCAGATCAAGGCCCACGCCCCGCACTGCCGCGTCATCCTCACCGTGTACGAGATGAAACGCCTGGGCCGCGACGCCTCAGAGCTCACCGCCCTGGCCGACCACCTCACCACCCACGGCCTGGTCCTGGAAATGCTCGCCGGCCCCCTGGCCGGCCTCTACGACTCGGCCGGGCCCGGCAGGATGCTGTTCGCCTTCTTCGCCGCCATGGCCGAAACCGAACGCGAAGCCATCCGCGAAGCCACCCTCGAAGGGCTGGACGCCGCCGCCCGCAAGGGCAAGCACGGCGGCCGGCCCGCCGTCATCGCCGGCGACATGATCCACACCGTGCTCCGCCGCCGCGCCGCCGGCGAATCCGCCGAGGCCATCCGCAAAGACCTGATCATCCCCACCGGCA
Source organism: Nonomuraea endophytica (assembly GCF_014203235.1). GTDB lineage: Bacteria > Actinomycetota > Actinomycetes > Streptosporangiales > Streptosporangiaceae > Nonomuraea > Nonomuraea endophytica. The sequence goes on from NZ_JACHIN010000035.1 coordinate 9,931, forward strand.
AACGCAAAGGCCACAACCCCTCCCTGGCCAGCCTCTACCGCGCCCTCGCCGCATATGAGAAGACCCAGCGCCACCCCGAAGCCGTTACCCGCGCCCACGCAGAATTCGCAGACCTCCAGACCGCCCGCGACTGATCTTCCCCTTCCGCGGACCTGCGAGAACGACCTCGTTTGGGTCCCATGACACGATTCTTACGGGCACCCCTACACGCAGGTCAGAGCCAGGTGCGTTGGATGTTCGGCCCAGACTGCGGAGACCCCTGGTCCGAGGGCGGCGCGATCGAATGGGTGTACTGGGACACCGGCACCGCCCACCTGCTACCCCGACTGCTACGCCTGCCGGACGGCACGTCCCGCACCCACGGCCCGCTGTTCCCGGTCGAACGCCGCCCCGTGCCCGCCCGCCGACCTCCGGCCGCCGACCTCTGCCCGCACACCGGACGCCCCCGGCTCGGCTACGACCGCGCCCGCGTCCTGCTCGACCAGCACGCCGGACTCGACCTCCACCACCTCCGCCACAGCACCGCCACCCACCTCGGTGAGGCCGAAGTCCCGCTGCAGCTCATCATGGGCAAAACCCACCACAAGAACCCCCGCACCGCCCTGCGCTATGTCAAGCCCGGGCCAGAGGCCATCGCCAAGGTCACCGAGCACCTCGCGCCGCGTCGCCGTACACACTGAACACGCAGACCAGCCCCAAAATGGCGGCCGGTGACACTCGCGTTAACGGCACCCCAACGATCACTCATGAGGCGCAGGATGACGAGCCAGCTTGATCGCCGAGATCAGCAGCACGAGCGCGAGAACGGGGATCAGAACGAGGTCGGCAATCACGCCAAGCAGCAATCCGCCAGCCAGAGCACCAGAAACCGACCCAGCGACCATGATCCCGACGAATCGCAGATGAGCGCCCAGGACTGTGAAGCTGCCGTCGCGGCTGTACCGGGCGAAGGCCACCAGCATCGAAGGCTTCCGGCCAGCAGGTTGACCGCGACCGTCCACTGCGCGCTCAGATCGGCAAGGGGAACGGCAGCCAGCCGCGCCGGGAGCGCCACCAGCACCACGACCAGACTCATCGCCTTGTTCAAGATGACCGCGGCCAGCGCGGCGAAGCCGAACAGACCGATCAGCAGCGGCAGCCGGAACTCCGCGCCGCCCAGGCCGATCATCCCGCCCAGCATCCCGACCGCGGCGCCCGCGACGAAGACCAGCGGGGCCGAGCGCCCCCTGCGGCCAGGAACGGTGCCTTCGTTCGCGCTCACGTCACCACGCTCCTGCTCGGGGCCATCCGCACTCTTGCGCGTGGTCGGTGCCAAGGATCTCGCACGGGCTCGGCTACGGGGCATCGGGCTGGTCCATCGGACCTTCGCACCGCCTTGAGCTACGACGAACTCGGGGCGAAGGTCACCGAACACCTGGCTCCGCGCCGCCACACAGATTGATCGCGCTGCTCAAGCCCGAAATGGCGACTGGTGCCAGCAGAGGTCAACGGCGCCACGGGGCAGCGTAAGGCCATGATCATCGCTACCGCTAATTCCTGCACCCATCCTCCTCGGAGGCCCTTCCGCGCCGGGGGCGAGATCAGCCCGGCCGGCCGCACCAAGACCGCTCCCCCGCCCCGCGCCCGCGTGGACAGCCTGGCCTTCGCCTTCGTCTCCTGCCAGAACTGGTACGAGGGCTACTACACCACCTACCGCCACCTGGCCCAGGAAGATCTCGACGTCCTGTTCCACCTGGGCGACTACCTGTACGCACACGGCGTCGGCCCGACCGGCGGCGTACGCGGGATCGCCCTGCCCGAGCAGTACCTCAAGGAGACCTTCACCCTCACCGGGTACCGCAACCGCCACGCCCTCTACCGCACCGACACCGACCTGCAGGCGACGCACGCGGCGTTCCCGTGGATGGTGACGGTCGACGACCACGACGTCGAGAACAACTTCTCCCAGATCGATACCGAGCCCGATCAGGACCGCCAGATCTTCCTGCAGCGGCGGGCCGCCGCCTTCCAGGCCTTCTACGAGCACATGCCACTGCGCCGATCGGCGCTGCCCTGGGGCGCCGGCATGCGGCTCTACCGCAGGCAGGCGTTCGGCCGGCTGGCCGCGTTCAGCGTGCTGGACACCCGCCAGTACCGCGACGACCAGCCCTGCGGCGACGGCGAGAAGGCCGGCTGCGCCGAGCGCCTGGACCCGGACCGCACCATGCTCGGCGAGCGTCAGGAAGCCTGGTTGCTCGACAGCCTGGGCCGTTCCCACACCACCTGGAACATCCTGGCCAACCAGCTGCTCGTGGCCCCGCTGGACCACGACGCCGCCCCGGACGTCCAGTCGTTCGGCATGGACCTGTGGGACGGCTACGCCGCCGCCCGCGACCGGCTGCTCACCGGGATGGTGCAGCGCCGGATGCGCAACCCCGTGGTGATCTCCGGCGACATCCACCGCAGCCTCGCCGCCGAGCTCACAACCAACTTCGACGACCCGAACGCGCCGGTCATGGGCGTGGAGTTCGCCGGAACCTCGGTCTCCTCCGGCAAGGACGGCGCCGACCAGGACCGGATCGGGCAGATCTTCATGCGAGCCAACCCGCACCTGAAGTTCCACAACGTGCAGCGCGGCTACGTCCGGGCCAAGGCCACCCCGGACACGCTCACCGTCGACTACCAGGTCGTCCCGTACGTCTCCCGGCCCGGCGCGCCCGTCTCGACGCGGGCCTGCTTCGCCGTCGAGGCGGGCCGTCCCGGTCTGCACCAGACCGCCGACAACCCGCCCGTGGGCGTCCGCTTCGTCCCGGACGTGGCCGGCCCGCTCGACCACCTGGCCGAGCAGAGCGCCCGCTAGGGCATGTACTCGCGCGCCTGGTAGGGCTCGGCCAGGAACGCGACTTCCTTGTCCGACAACTTCACCCCCGCCGCGGCGACCGCGTCGTCGATCTGCGCCGCCTTCGTGGTGCCGACGATCGGCGCGGTCAGCCCCGGCTGGTGCATGAGCCAGGCCAGCGCCACCTGGGCCGGCGGCAGCTCGCGTTCGGCGGCCACCTGGATGAGGCGGTCGAGGATGGCCCGGTTGCTGTCGGTCTCGTAGGTGGCCGGGATGCGGCCGTCGTTGGCGCTGCGCGTCGTGGCCGGCTGCGCGAGGGCGGGCCTGGCCAGCACGCCGCGTGCCAGCGGGCCCCACGGGATCACGCCCACGCCCTGGTCGCGGCAGAGCGGCAGCATCTCCCTCTCCTCCTCGCGGTAGAGCAGGTTGTACTGCGGCTGCATCGAGACGAACTTCGTCCACCCGTTGACCTCGGCCACGTGCTGCGCCTTGGCGAATTGCCAGGCCCGCATGGTGGAGGCGCCGATGTAGCGGACCTTGCCGGAGCGCACGAGATCGTGCAGCGCCGCCATGGTCTCCTCGATCGGCGTCTCCTCGTCCCAGCGGTGGATCTGGTAGAGGTCCACGTAGTCGGTGCCGAGCCGTTCCAGGGAGGCGTCGAGCGCGGCCATGACGTGCTTGCGCGACAGCCCGCGGTCGTTCTCCCCCTCACCCGTGGGGAAGAAGACCTTCGTGGCCAGCACGTAGTCCTCACGCCTGGCGAACGTGCGCCGCAGCACGTTGCCGGTGATCACCTCGCTGCCGCCGTTGCTGTACATGTCGGCGGTGTCGAAGAAGGTCACGCCGCCGTCGGCGGCCCGCCGGACGATGGCCTCCGCCTGCTCCTCGGGGACGAACCAGTCGAGCAGATCCGGATCGCCGAAGCTCATCATGCCCAGGCAGACCCGGGACACCTTCAGGCCGGTGTTCCCCAAACGGATGTATTCCATGACATCGATCCTTCCATCCCGCGTTAAGTGTTCCGGCCATACGGTCCGCTCATGACCGCCCACGATGAGGATCCGGCGATCGCCGTCGCCGACATGGTCGCGCACGTCCTGCGCCTGGCCGCCACCTGGACCCGATGGGACGGCGTGCCCCGCCACGTCGACGACCGCGTCTACACCCCGCACAAGGCGATCCGCCGGGTGGCCGACCACATGATCGACCACCTGGCGGAGGTCGAGGCGCGCCTGGCGGGCCTGCCCACGATCCCCGACCACTGGCACGCCTCCGCCATCACCACCGAGCAGGACATGGCGCCCTTCACCAAGGACGACCTCGACGAGGCGGTCAGCAGGCTCAACCGGCTGGCCCAGATCTGGACCGTCCGGCTGGGCTCGCTGACCGAGCACCGGCTCGACAACAGCCCCGGCGAAGGCTGGAGCATCCGGCGCGTCGCCCTCCACCTGGCCGGATCCACCTACTACGCCGACGCGGTCGGCGTCATGCCAGAGTGACCAGCTCGCCGTAGCCGGGGCTCCAGAGATCCTCGACGCCGTCGGGCAGCACGAGCACCCGGTCGGGACGGAGCGCCTCGACCGCCTCCTCGTCGTGGGTGACCATGACCACCGCGCCCTTGTACCCGCCGACCGCCGCGAGCACCTCCGCGCGCGAGGCCGGATCGAGGTTGTTGGTCGGCTCGTCGAGCAGCAGCACGTTGGCCTGAGAGCTGACCAGCCCGGCCAGCGCCAGCCTCGTCTTCTCCCCGCCGGACAGCACCCCGGCCGGCTTGTCCGCGTCGTCGCCGCCGAACAGGAACGCGCCGAGCACCGTGCGCGCCTCGCCGTCGCTGAGCTGGGGCGCGTGCGCGGCGAGGTTCTGCCGCACGGTGCGGGCGGGGTCGAGCGTGTCGTGCTCCTGGGCGAAGTAGCCCAGCCGCAGCCCGTGCCCGTGCACGACCCGGCCGGAGTCGGGGTTTTCGTGCCCGGCCAGCAGCCGCAGCAGCGTGGTCTTGCCCGCGCCGTTGAATCCGAGCACGACCAGCCGGCTGCCCCGGTCCACGGCGAGGTCGACGCCGCTCAGGACGTCGAGCGCGCCGTAGGACTTGGTGAGGCTGACCGCGCCGAGCGGGGTCCGCCCGCTCGGCGCGGGCTCGGGCAGGCGGATCTTCGCCACTTTGCCGGTACGGCGGGCCGGCCGTACCTCTGCCAGCAGGCGGTCGGCCCTGCGGGCCATGTCGCGCGCCCGCGTCGCCGTGGAGGAACGCGCCCGCATCTTGTCCGCCTGCGCGTGCAGGGCGGCGGCCTTGCGCTCGGCCACGGCCCGGTGCCGCGCGTCGCGGCGCTCGCCGGCGGCGCGGTCGGTGAGATAGGTGTGCCAGCCGGTGTTGTGGATCTCCAGCGCGGCGTGCTCGGCGTCGACGTGCCACACCCGGTTGACCACGTCGGCGATCAGCTCCGTGTCGTGGCTGATCATGACGAGGCCGCCGGAGTAGCCGGTCAGGAAGCCGCGCAGCCAGGTGACGGAGTCGGCGTCGAGGTGGTTGGTGGGCTCGTCGAGCAGCAGCGTGCCCTGGTCGGCGAACAGGACGCGGGCCAGCTCCACCCGGCGGCGCTGCCCGCCCGACAGGGTGCCGAGCGGCTGCGTCATGGCCCGCTCGGGCAGGCCGAGCCCGGCGGCCACGCGGGCCGCCTCGGCTTCGGCCGGGTAACCGCCGCGGGCCTGGAACTCGTCGTCGGCGCGGACGTAGCGGGCCATCGCGCGTTCGTCACCGGCGGCCAGGGCCTGTTCGGCGGCGCGCAGCTCGCGGACGGCGGCGTCCATGCCGCGGGCCGACAGGATGCGGTCGGTGACCGTGACGGCGGGGTCGGCGGCGGCGGGGTCCTGCGGGAGATAGCCGATCGGCCCGGAGGCGGTGATCGTGCCGGCCGCCGGGGGCAGTTGCCCGGCCAGCGTGCGCAGGAGAGTGGTCTTGCCCGCGCCGTTGCGGCCGACCAGGCCGACGCGGTCGCCCGGGGCGATGTGGGCGGTGATGCCGGAAAGAAGAAGACGGGCGCCGACGCGCACGTCGACCCCACGGAAGGTGAGCATGGGATGACACTCCGAAACGACTTAGGAACACACGGGTGGCGGGAAACGTGTGTGGCAGCTAAGAGGTGTAGGGAGTAGACATGCGTCCAGTATAAAGGGCCATGACGATCGAGGCATTCGATATTTCGCTCGGCGACGATGTCCTGCTTGACCTGCGGGAACGCCTGAGCCGTACCCTTTACACCCAGCCCTCCGACTCCGCCTACTGGGCGGCCGGCGTCGATCCCGGCTATCTGCGCGAGCTCGTCGCCTACTGGGCCGGGGAGTTCGACTGGCGGGCGGCCGAGGCGAGGCTCAACGCCTTCCCGCAGTTCCTCGCCGAGGTGAACGGGCGCAAGGTGCACTTCGTCCATCTGCGCGCCGAGCGGCCGGAGGGCGCGCTGCCGCTGGTGCTGACCCACGGCTGGCCGAGCAGCTTCGTGGAGATGCTGCGGGTGGCGCCGCTGCTGACCGGCCGGTTCGACGTGGTGATCCCGTCGCTGCCCGGATTCCTGTTCTCCGACCTGCCGGGGCAGCCCTATACCCGGCGCGGCGTCGCCGAGATCTGGCACGAGCTGATGACCGGCGTGCTGGGCTACGAGCGCTTCGGCGCGTTCGGCGGTGACATCGGCGGCGGCGTCACCCAGTGGCTCGGCGCGTTGTTCCCCGAGTCGGTGGCCGGGGTGCACGTGACCTCCGCCGTCAGCACCGCCGACTTCAGCGAACGGCCCGCGACGCCGGAGGAACAGGCCTACCTCGACCACCTGGCCGCCTACGACGAGCGCGACCAGGGCTACAGCGAGATCATGTGGACCCGCCCCGACACGATCGCCGCCGCGCTGGCCGACTCCCCCGCCGGGCTGATCGCCTGGATCATCGACAAGTACCGCGACTGGAGCGACTGCGACGGCGACCTGGAGAAGCGCTGGGACAAGGACACGCTGTGCACCGTCGCCACGCTCTACTGGGCCACCGGCAGCATCGGCTCCTCCTTCCGCCAGTACTACGACTACCCGAACAACCGTCCCGTCCCGCCGATCTCCGTTCCGGCGGCGATCACGCTCAGCAACGAGCCCGCGTACGTCGGACTGCCCCGCTCGCTGCCCGAGCGCGTGTTCTCCGACCTGCGCCACTGGAGCAACCCGGGCCGGGGCGGCCACTTCATGTCCCACGAGGAGCCCGAGCAGGTGGCGCGCGAGATCACGGACTTCTTCGGTCCGCTGAGCTGAAGGGCTAGACGCAATGCCGGTTAGTTAGGGTTGGGGCTGGTATTTCAAGACCGTCAGAAGATCAGGACATGAGAACGGAGATCCGGTAGAACGGGTGATCTTCC
>NZ_JACHIN010000036.1 GCF_014203235.1 Nonomuraea endophytica
GTTCGGTCGCGCGAACTACGACCTCCTCCGCGCCATGGCTCTGCACAACTGAGATCACCGAACGTGATCGCTCCCCATTGATCGCGCCAGAGCCCGTTACTGAGCCGGAAGAGCATGATCAACTTCACCGATTCGAGCCGCCCGGGCAGCCTCAACCGCGTAACTGAGCCAGGTCACGACGTGTGCGTGTCGTCTGGACTGGGTCAGCCCATTCCATGATTCCTTGGTGGTCCATCAAGGGCTCGCCAAAGGGGGCGATCATTGCGCGGAAGGCGTACCACGTGGTCGACATCGCAGAGAGCCTGATGCATTGGCGTGCCAGCCGTTCCGTCAGAAAGATCGCCAACAGCCTGGGTGTCGCACGTAACACCCTGGCCAGGTGCCTGGCTCCGGCGATCGCCGAGGGCATCACGCCCTGCGACGACCCCCTCAGCGCGACGGAATGGGCCGAATGGATCCACCTGTGGCTTCCCGCCCTGCGTGACATCAAGCTGCGTCGAACGGCCTGGCCGCTGATCGAATATCACCGCGACCCAACCGGGCCGAAATCCGATCCTGATTCGCTCAACCAGCGCTTCCCGGGTGGACGGTCCCCCCTCACCGAGACCTGCGACTTCACCACCTCGCCGTGGGGCGAGCGCGTAGTGGGATCCGCCTGGGGCCGGCGCGATGCTGAAGGCATCGAGAAGACCTTGCCCCGGCTCAAGGCTGTCCTCGAGAGGGGTCAGAGAAACCCTTGGAGACTCCAGTGACCCAACACACACCCATGATCGCTGTCACCGACGGCGAGCTGGACGAGCTGCGCTCCCGGCTGCGCCACACCCGCTGGCCCACCCCGTGGCCGATCGGCGCGTGGGAGGCCGGCACCGACCCCGGCGAACTGCGACGCCTGGTCACCTGTCGGGCCTCCGGCTACGACTGGCGTGTCCACGAGGCCACCATCAACGCGCTGCCGTCCCACGTCGCGGACATCGACGGCACCCCGGTCCACTACCTGCGCTTCGACGGCGATCAACCCGGCGCCCTGCCGATCGTGCTGACCAACGGCTGGCCGAGTTCCTTCCTCGAACTGATCACCCTCGCCCGCCGGTTGGCCACGCCGCGGCGGACGGGGCGACGTCACGCAGGGGCGCCGAGCGGCGGGTGCTCGAGCACGCGGGGCTTGTACTCGACCAGCTGGATGCGGCCGTCGAAGAGGCGGTGCTCGATCATCTCGAGGGCGACGTCCGGATAGCCGTCGTAGATGCGTTCTGCGCCCGTGGCCCCGGTGATCACCGGGAACATCACGACCCGGAAGCGGTCGACGAGTCCGGCTCGTAGCAGGGACCGGCACAGGCTGAGGCTGCCGATCGTGCTAAGGAGTCCCGAGCCACTCGACTTCATGGCGCGGACCGCCTCGACGGCGTCGTCGCGGACGAGCGTGGAGTTGGCCCACGTCAGTGGCTCCTCGAGTGAAGAGGAGAACACCACCTTGGACGCTTGCGCCAGCCCGTCGACGGACGCCTCTTCTTCTGGCCTGAACTCGTCTTGGCCATCCGGGACCTCGCCGGCGCCGAAGCCCGACATCAGGCGGTAGGTGTTCGCTCCCATCAGGAGGGTGGCCTCGGGCTGCTCGCCGAGCCATGCGAGGTACTCCGGGCCCTCGAGGCCCCAGAATCCGGGCCATCCCTCTCCCGATGCGTGGCCGTCGAGGGAGGTGATGAAGTCGACGAGAAGCTCTGACATGGCGGTGTCCTTTCCTAGGGTGTTACGAGGTTGACCGGCCGGGAGCCACAAACTCATCGGCCGCGCTGTGGGGTAACGAGAAATCCATCGCCTCGCCAGTACGCCCCACGAACTGTGTTGCGGAGCGCTCGACGTGCGCCCAGCATGCCTTCGCGCCCGCGCCTAGCGAGGGCATCCCACGGATCCGACGCTCGCAGCGACGATCCCTACCCGCGCGATCTCGAAACCGGGGCGTTGGTCCTGGAGGGTCGTTCCAACCTGGGGCCGGTTGTCCCGTCATCAGGCTCTGATCAGGGTGCTACTTGATGAGAGCCACGACCACCCAGCGCCGCCAGGGCAACGGCCAAGGCGAATACGAGACCGGGAGAAACCGTGGGAACGGATCAAGCCGCGAGGCTGAGCGCCTGATCTGAGTTGGGGTACCAGCGGGCGAAGTCGGCTTCCAGGTCGTGGTTGAGGATGCGGGTGCGAATCTGAGGAGGTGGACGCCGCGCGGAGATCCCGCCCCGCCTCGAGGAGCGCAGCCACCTGCGCGATCAGTATCGGGTCTCCGCCGACCTCGTCCGCTCCCACCAGATCGGGGTCGCGTCCGGCTGGATCGAGACCGCCGGGCAGCGCACCGAGGCCACCCCGGATACCGCCGTCCGCATCACCGACCCCGTAGGCGGCGGCACCGGCTGGGGCAACTGCCAGCCCATCGCCGCAGGCCCCTGGCCCGACCTGGGACTGCCCGATGAACCCTGGATGTGACCACAACGAAGAGACCGCCGTCAGATGACGGTGGTCCCGGCAAAGCTGGTCAGGCAGTCTGCACCCAGATCGGCTGCCAGTCCGCGAGGTCGTGGTAGCGGCGGAGCTCGGCGAGCCCGGACACGTTGCCCAGCCAGCCGTCGTACGGCGGGTTCTGCTCGTCGAATCCGCTCTGCACCATGGTCAGGCGGGTCTTGCCGTCGGAGTCGGCCAGCTCCCAGGTCGTGACACCCGGGCCACCCCAGTCGACGGCCACCCGGCTGCCCGGCTCCAGGTCGACGACCTTCGCGGCGTGCCCGGACTCGAAACCGCCCATCGAATAGCGGCCGCCGACCCACGGCTCGATTCCGATTGGGAACCCGAACCAGGCAGAGACCTTCTCCGAGTCGATCAGTGATTGGTACACCTGCTCGCGTGGAGCGTCGATGAGGGCCTCGTCGCGCATGACCGCGGAGGTGAAGTCGGCCTTGACGTTGAGCGCCCGGCCCTCCAGGTGGTCGACGAGGTTGGCCAGGGACAGGCACCAGAACGTCTGCATGACGCCCCGGATACTGGAGCCCGACATCTGCTCCTCACGGTCGTAGTGGCTCTGCGTCAGCGACACGATCGTGCTGTCGGGTCCCTCGTCGGCCACGGAGATCTCGACGGTCGTGTCGACGCCGTCCAGCGGCCACACGAACCGCAGCGCGCTGTCGTCGGCGTGCAGGACCCGCTGGCGCGGGGAGTCGCCCTCGGGCGTGTGCCGGCCCCAGAACTCAAAGCGGCCCGGCAGGTCGACCTCGGCGAACTCGGCCAGCCAGACCCGCAGCTCGGCGGCGTCCGTCAGGGCGTGCCGGACGGACTTGAGCGGCGCGGACACCCGCGCGCGCAACGTCATCGATTCAGTCATGAGGGGTGCTTTCCTTCGGGTAGCAGGCCACGGCCAGCTTGAAGGCATCGCCTTCGGCACCGCCGTAGCGCGTGAACAGATCCTGCAGCACGGTCTGCAGGTCGGTCAGGAACTCCTGGCGCCGCTCGGCCGGGACCCGGATCTCCCCGGACACACCGAGCGAGGGAAGCTCCCCGGTAGCCGGGTCGAGCGCGGCGACATCGGCCTGGACCTCTTCCATCAGGTCCAGCAGATGCCCCAGGCTCAGCGTGTCCCGGGTGCGGCGCAGCCCGATCCGGCCGACCAGGCGCGGCGACAGCCAGTACGAACGGGCGCTCGCCTGGTAGACGCCCTCCTGGAGGCCGCGGACCTTTCGTTCGGCGACCTTGGTCGCCAGGCCCGCGTCCACCAGCTTGCGCACGTGGTAGTAGACCCGCTGCTGGGTCTGGTCCAGCCGCTCCGCGACCTCGGTACAGCTGCGCGGCTCGGCCAGCTGCCGCAACACCTCGATGCGCTGCGGCTTGAGCAGGGTCTCGGCCTGCTCGATCTCTTCCAGGTACAGGACGTCTCTCATCGCAAAAAGCAGTTTGTACATAAAAATTTCCTTTGTCAATAGTCCGTGCGGAGCACGCAACGACCCGAAAGGGAGTCAGCGGAGGGCGGTGAGCACCTAGAGGATCGACTCGCCGTACGCTCATTCCGGAAGCAGGCCCTGCGAGACCAGCGCGCACCTGTCCCTTCTCAATTGATCTTGCCTCTGGGTGAGCTTCTGACCAGGCGAAAGGCGATCCCGTCGTGAGACGGGACGTCGACGGAAATCTCACTCGATGGTGTCGGCCAGTCGAGGCCGCGAAGAACGCGGCGATCCCCGCACCCCACCCGAACATCAAGGCCACCACCGCCACGGCTTGGGTCGTCGCCGGTCCAGAGCGACAAGGGAGGTGAACATGACGGGCACCGGTGCGCACGCCAACGTGAGCGCCAACGCCAGAGCCAGGACGAACTCGATAGCGGTCCTGTCGTACCGGGCGATCAGCCAGCTCAGCTGATACCCCACAGTGAGCAAGGCGAAAAACCAGCAGACCTCCAAGGCGACAACGAGGCCCTTGCCGGAGCGAAAACGGGCAGGCGTCACGGCCCCACAGGTCCCCGGAACTCCAGCACGCCACGCTCTTCGCGCAGCCGGTCGCGTCTGCAGTCCCGCCCGTTGCGGGCGTGTCCATGATCGTCGTGGTCAGATTTGATCTTGCCACTCAGTGAGGCTCTGACCAGGCAAGAGGCAATCTCGGATGAGACGAGGCAGTAATCTCATTCAAACGTTGTCGGCCCGGCAAGGATCCCGGCCGGCATCTCACTTGATGTTGCCGGTCGGAGTGTTTCCCGATCCAAGTGTTGGCCTAGATGATTGATTCCAAGGGCTGCGGTTCAGCGGATCACCTGCGGGCATGGCGCGAGGATGTTCAAGATCGATTTGTGACGAAAGACCTGAACACCCTCGCCACCGCACTGGACGTGAAGATCGACGATCAGCTGATCGCTTTCCCCGGCCTCGCCCCCGAACGCCCCAAGACGGGCATCCAGCCCACCTTGAGCGATGCCGAACGGTAACCCCGGCCGTGCTGTCAGCCCTGCTCGGCTTCACCTCCGAACGGCGCCGGCCGCGCTATGCGCTCGCCCACTTGACGGGGTTGTTCCCCTACCTGCCCGGCCAGTCCGGCGACCACAAACGCCTGCGCACCGGCTGCCGGTCTCCTCCTTCGTCTGATCCGTACCCCGGGCCGGGACACCAGCCTGTGGAGCGACGAGGTGTGGGTGGCCGATTCCACCCCCGGTCGAGTGCGGCCGTTCCGCCAGACGGCTCAGCGCAGCGATCTGGCCGGCCGGGCCGCATACGGCTCCCGCGCCTCGCACTCGCAGTTCTTCCGGGGCCTACGCCCGCACCTGCTGTGCACGCTGGGCGGCCTGCCCGTCACCTTCGCCCTGACCGGCGCCAAAGCCGACGAACGCCACACGCTCGCCACACGCTCGCCACGCGCTGCCGAGCATCCTCCAAACCGACCCCGGCCTGCTGGAGCGCCACCGCGGCCAGAACCTGATCACCCACATGCAGTACCACGGCCGCGACTTCGAACACGCCCTGGCCACCGAAGGAATACGCCTGCTTCCTGGACGAGGCGAGCAGGGAGGTCTTCGTCGACTGGACGAAGAAGGCCAGGGAGGTCGTCGCCTACCTGCGGTTGAAGGCGGCCCAGTACCCGGACGACGTCCGGCCGGCGGCGCTGGTCGGCGAGCTGTCGGTGAAGAACGCGCACTTCCGCCGCTGGTGGGCCGATCACAACGTGCTGGAGAAGACACGCGGGACCAAGCTGATCCGCCACCCGGTGGTGGGCGAGCTGTCACTGAGCGTCCAGTCATTCACGGTCACCGGAGAGGCCGACCAGGTACGGGTGGCCTATGCCGCCGAGCCCGATTCGCCCTCGCAGGAGGCGCTGCGGTTGCTGGCGAGCGGTCCCTGCCCGAACGGCAGGGCACGAGTCCATGAGACCCCGGGCACATGATCGCGGCCGCCGGCGCCCTGGTCGCCGGCGCGTTTCCGGCTCAGGCCGCGCCCACGGGTCCGGTCGGCGTGCTCAGGACCATGGTGAAGCCCGGCCTGGGCGTGCGCGACCCGGCCGCGCTGGCCGCCCTGCTCAAGCGCACCGGCGAAGTCACCTTCGGGGCAGCTCCGCACGATCTCACGGTGGTTCGCCGCGATCCACCCGATGCCACGCAGCTACAACCCGGTCACCGTGCCGTCGGGCCTCCTGCGCAGCTGGTATCTGCTCGTCGGATTCCTAATCAACGGGTTGCCGTACGAGCCAGATCATCTTGGGCGGAAAACTACCGCTTGGGTAGACGCCCATCCGAGCGTATTCAGCAGTAAACGGATCATTGCGCTCGAGGCAGGCCCGGTAGACAAACGGCCAGTTTATTCCGCCAGTATCGGGCGAGCAGAAGACATACCGGTTTCCGCCTTGTCCATACGCCTGCCACAGAGTTGACGGGCTGGTGCACTTCTTGATGACGGGTGCGTATCCAACATACCCGGGCGTTTGTTTGCCGTCCCGTGAAAGACATCCGCCGGCGGTCTCGTACAGTCGACTTCTGAGGCGGACTCGACCCATCGGGCCGGCCGCAGGGAAGGTAATCTTCCAGTGGAAGCCCTTGAAGATTGTCCGTGTCTTGCTGTTTACCCGGACGAAACCGTCGCGCCCGGCGTCCAGTGAACTCGGATTGTTGGGAGGCCTGTGATCAGGCACGATAGATTCAAGGATGAACCACCCAGCCGGATAGGCCTTAACAACCTGCGCCATGCTCGGTTCGGGTAGGGCCACCGGCGCGCCCTGAATCAGGGCGGCGACAATAATAGCGGCCTTTCGGCAACACAGGTGCCCGCTCATGGATTACCCCCTGATACGAGACTTGTACCGTTGGACATCCACGGCGCGAGTGAAGCTTGTCGGACTCCGCTCATTCCTGCAAAGCACATTAGCACAAATCCACTGCCCGATATTCAGTCGACCGCATGAGAATGTCAAAAATGCCTACAGGAAACCACGCCTTCCGGTCCAGCATGACCGGAAAATGATCTGCCATCCAGGCGCGATGGCACGCAGAGCGGCAGCACCCGTGAAAGTCGTACCTGCGCGCTGAGTCGATCAGCGTTGCTTGATCGACTGGTTTACCAGGTCCTCGGCGGGGCCGGTGCGCAGTGGGGTTTCGCGGATCAGCCAGGCGATGGTGAAGGCGGCGACGGACAGTGCGGCGGCGCCGATGAGGATGACGTGCAGGCCTGCGGTGACGGCCGGCCGGACCGCGTCGGCCACCTGGGCGGGCAGGCCCGGCAGCAGAGTGGGGGTGAGGTCGCCTTGCGTGGTCAGCCGGTCGGCGGCCGCCGGTCCCAGGTGGGAGGCCAGGTCGCCGCGTACCTGGACGGCGTACAGGGTGCCCAGCAGGGCGATGCCGAGCGAGCCGCCGATCGTGCGCAGCAGCGTGAGGGTGCCGCCGGCCGCGCCCATGTCGCGGGGGTCGGCGCTGTTCATGGTGATGAGGGTGGTGCTCTGCAGTACCAGGCCCAGCCCCGCTCCGATGGGGAGGGTCAGGGCCGAGGCGAGCGCAACGGGGGTGTCTCCGTCAAGGGGGAACAGTGCCAGCGCGCCGCCGGCCATGAGGGCCGCGCCGAGGATCGGGTAGCTGCGGTAGCGGCCGCTTGCGCTGATGAGGCGGCCGGTGAGCAGCTGGGCGCCGAGCATGCCGAACATCAGCGGGAGCAGGAGCATGCCGCTGACCGCCGGGGAGGAACCCTGCACGAGCTGCAGGTACTGCGGCAGGTAGTTGGTGACGGTGAGCATCACCGCGCCGACCAGGACGCTCAGGACCTGGGCGAGGGTGAAGTTCCGGTCGGCGAACAGCCGGGGCGGGATGATCGGCTCTGCGGTGCGGCGTTCGACGGCCACGAACGCGGCCAGGGCGAACGCGCTGATCGCGCCGAGCGCCCATGGCCAGGAGGTGCCGCCCGCCAGCAGGGTCAGGGCCACGATGGCGACGGTCAGCAGCACGGCTCCGGCGTAGTCGATGCGCGGCCGGCCGCGTTCCGTGGGCGGAAGGTGGATCCGGGTGGCGATGAGCAGCAGGGCGAGAGCACCGACGGGCAGATTGACGTAGAAGGTCCAGCGCCAGCTGAGGTGGTCGGTGAGCAGCCCGCCCAGCAGCGGCCCGCCGACGTAGGCGACGGGCATGATGGCGCCGATCATCGACTGCAGCCGGCCGCTGTCTCGGGGTGGGACGAGCACGCCGATGATGGCCAGCGCGCCGACCATGAGCCCGCCCGCGCCCAGCCCCTGCACGGCGCGGAAGGCGATGAGCTGCGGCATGGTCTGGGCCAGGCCGCACAGCGCGGATCCGGCCAGGAACAGCGCGATGGAGCAGACGAAGGTGGCCTTGCGGCCGAGCAGGTCGCCGACCTTGCCCCAGATCGGGGTGGTCGCCCCAGCTGCCAGCATGTACGCGGTCACCACCCCCGGCAGCTGGTCCAGGCCACCGAGGTCGCCGGCGATGGTGGGGAGCGCGGTGCCCACGATCAGGCCGTCGAGCATGGCCAGGAACATGCCGGTTAGCAGCCCGAAGACACCCAGGCGTGTCATGACGCCTCAGACGGTGTAGGGGCGGGCGGTCCTGGCATCGCGCAGCGCGTGCGCCCACCAGGCGAGCCGGTCCAGCATGACCTTGGCGGCGGCATCGGCGCCCGGGTCGAGAGCCTTGCCGTCGCCGTCGAACTGCGCCCACGGATGCTGCAGGCCCACGCTGTCACGCAAGGTGACGGCGTGCAGCTCGGCCAGGACGAGCCGGAGCTGCTCGACCGCGCGCAGCCCGGCGGAGAAGGCGCCGTAGGAGACGAAGGCGACGGGCTTGGCCTGCCATTCGACGCCGTGCCAGTCGATGGCGTTCTTCAGCGCGGCCGGGAAACTGTGGTTGTACTCGGGTGTCACGATGACGAAGGCGTCGGCCGACGCCAGGCGCGGCGAGACGGCCGCCAGCAGATCCCTGTCCTCTTGAGAGGCCGGTGGCCGGCCGAGCACCGGCAAGATGGCCGGCAGCGGGGTTTCGACCAAGTCGATCAGGTCGGCGCTCATGTCGTCGCGCTGATGAAGGTGGTCCAGCAGCCAGTTCGCCACGGCGGGGCCGAAGCGTCCCTCACGGGTGCTGCCGAGAATGACGGCGATCTTGAACACTTGTCTTTCCTTTGTGTACGCTGTATCGAGCGGATACAACGTACACACACGAGTATACGATGTCCACTTCCGGTACGTTGTATCGGCAGGCGAGGAGAAGGGGACAACGCCATGGCCACCGACAGGAGCGCACCGCTGTGGGAACGGCTGGAACGGCCCGCACCGGTCCCCCGCCAGACGTTGTCTCCCCAGCGCATCGCCATGGCCGCCGTCGCGGTCGCCGACGCCGAGGGCCTGGAGGCCATCACCATGCGCCGCCTGGCCACGGAACTGGGCGTCGCTCCCATGGCGCCCTACCGCTACGTGTCAGGCAAGGACGACCTGCTGGAACTCATGGTCGAACACGTCTACGCAGGCATGCGCCTGCCCGGCGGTCTCGGCTGGCGGGAGAGCCTGCACGCCCTGGCCGTGGGCACTCGCGAGCTGATGCTGGAGCACCGGTGGCTGGCTCAGCTCCCACCGCAATCCAAGCTCGCCCTGACGCCCGGCCGCATGGCCGTGGCCGAGCAGTCTCTGACGGCGCTCGACGGCCTCGGCCTGGACCCCGACACGATGATGGGCATCTTCCGCAGCGTGGACGCCTACGTGCAGGGTGCCATGAGTTACGACAGCGCCGTCGATGCGTTCATGAGCGAGCAGAGCCTGTCCAGCGGCGACGAACTGCGCACCGAACTCGCCCCCCTCATGGCCTGGCACATGCGCACCGGCCATTACCCCACCTACCAGCACTACCTGAGCACCGCCACCCGCAAGGACGACAGGCGATGGCAGTTCGACCTCGGCCTCAACTGCCTCCTCGACGGCATCGCCGTCCGCCTGAACATGTGAGGCTCAAGCAGACCGCGAACAACCCGCGCCGTGCGGCGAGACGGACAGACGAGTCGTCACACGCTCGCGAGTGTCGGGTTCATCGCCAGGCGGTCGGGGCTTCGGCGTTCTACGGCCGCGCCTGTCAGTGACCGAACTGCCGCCGACCTGCGGTGGCGGTCCGGCTGAGAGGTCCTCCGCTGGGACGACGCCGTCGCGACCTCCGGAGGAGGGGGGTGAGACCCGGTGACGATGTGCGGGGCATCGCCGCGGCGGCAGATTGGGCCGGGTGAACACCTCTGCTCCAGGAAGCCGCCGGACGATCGTGCCGGTCCTGATCATCGTCGTCTGGTCCGTGAGCTATCTGGCCCTCGGGCTGCTCTGGGCTTTCGGCGGACCCGGATATCCGTTCGACGCCGGCCGTACGGGGGCGGGCGGCACGCTGCTCGATCCTCTTCCGGCGGCGGTCGGCGGGGGCCTGCTGGTGATGTCCGCGCTGGTGGCCGGCGCCGTCGCCGTGCTCGCCGCCAGAGGCCCGCTCAACCGGGCCCCCGCCGTGGTGGCTGTCGTGGCCGGCGCCATCCTGGCGGTCCTCCTGCCCGATGTCCGCATCATGATGACCGCCGGCTACCTTCCGGTGATGCTGGCCGCCGCGCTGGCCGGCCAGGCAGAGTTCTCGATGATCGCGACCATGCTGACCTGGCCGAGCGTCAACCTGCTCATCCTGATGGCGGCCGGCGTCAGCCTGATGCTCTTGGGGGCACGCGCGCTGATCAGAGGGTCCAGACATCCAGGCAGCCCCGCTGGCGCGCTACGGATCGGGCGGTATGCGACCGCCGTCGCGGTCGCCGTCCCCGTCGTCTACGCCGTCACCCGTTTCGGCTGGCTCCTGGGCGTGCCCGTCGGTATCAGCGACCAGTTCCTGGCCGATATCGCCGAGATCACCCCGATCGGCGCCGGTCTCAGCACGCTCGGTCTCCTCGGCGCGGTCCTGACCCTCGGCTTGGTACGGCCGTGGGGTGAGAACTGGCCGCGCTGGGTGCCGTTCCTGCGCGGGCTGCCGATTCCGGCGCGACTCCCGGCCTGCACGGCTCTGGCCGTCTCCCTCCCCATCACCTCCGCCGGACTGATGTACGTGCGCAAGAAGCTCACCGGCGAGCAGGTTGGCCCGGCGGGCGCCGCCGGCGAGCTGGGCGCCTGGCTTCCGGAGATGTTGTGGCCGCTGTGGGGTGCGGCCCTGGCGGTGGCCGCGCTGGCCTACCTCGCACGCCGTCGGCACCCCGCTCACGCACGCCGACCATAATGGTGGACGTGCGAGAGTCCCGGTCTGCCGGCGCCGCGGTGGATTCCCTTCTCAACCGGCATCAGGTGAGCGCCGATGCCGTGCTCGCCGTTCTGCTCGTCCTGCCGCTCGGCCTGGTCTCGTTGGGCCTGCTCCAGGCCTCGGACAGTCCCCTGCCGCTCCGCCTGCTCGCGGGTCTCGGCCTGCTGGTGCTGCATGGTTGCGTCGTTCCGCGTCGGCTGCGCCCGCTGGCGGCGTACGGGCTGGCCGCGGCAGCGATGCTGCTGCTGGTGGCGTTGCCGCCGCTGCACGATCCAGGCGGCGCCTACTATCCGGCGGTGCTGCTGCCGAGCACGCTGGTCTTCGGGCTGCTGCTCTACACGGCGTCCGGCCGGCTCGACCTGCTGCCTGGCCTGGTCTGCCTGGCCGTCGCCCTGGCGGGGGTGGGCCTGCTCCTGGCGCGTCTGTGGAATCCGGCCTCGTGGGGCGGGTCGTCGGGTTCCTACGAGCTGGTCGCCTGGCGGATCGGGCTGTCGGTCGGCCTGGTCGCCGTGGCGGCGTGCCTGTGGTCGCTGGGCCGCCTCAGCCGGATGCGGGCGTTGTTCCTGTCCGAGCTCCGGGCGAAGGCCGAGCGGGCCGAGGCCGACCGTGCGCGGGAGCGGAATGAGGCGGCGCGGGCCGAGCGCGACCGCATCAGCCGCGAGATGCACGACGTGGTATCCCACTCGCTCGCCGTCATGGTCAGCCAGGCGGAGGGTGGCAGGCTTTCCGATCCAGACGCGCCAAGGGCGGATGTGTTCGCCACCATCGCCGGAGTCGGGCGCGAGGCCCTGCGCGACATGCGCGGGCTCCTGGGCGTGCTGCGCGCCGACGGCGGCACCGCTCCGCAACCGGGCCTCGGCGACCTGTCCGACCTGCTCGACCAGGTGCGCGATACGGGCGTACGCGTCGCCGTACAAGAGATCGGGGACGCCCGGCCGCTGCGCCCCGCCGCCGACCTGACCGCCTATCGCGTCATCCAAGAGGGGCTGACCAACGTGATCAAGCACGCGGGGGCGACGGCCGCGGCCGACCTGACGCTGGCGTGGCGCCCGGACGGACTGCACATCACCATCACGAACGATGGCGACGGACCGCCGGTAGAAGGGGCCGGCGCCGGGCTGACCGGGATGCGCGAACGGCTCAGCATGGTGGGAGGCACTCTGGAGGCCGGAAGACGCCCCGGCGCCGGCTTCGTACTGTCGGCCACCATGCCCTATGAGCCGAGGAGCCTCCCATCATCAGGATCATGATCGTCGATGATCAGGAACTGCTGCGCAACGGCCTGACCATGGTCGTCAGGTCCCAGCCCGACATGGAGGTGGCCGCCGAGGCTGCTGACGGCTTGGCGGCCCTGAAGGCGTTGGAGTCGCGGCGCGTCGACGTGGTGGTGATGGACATCCGCATGCCCCGGATGGACGGTGTCACCGCCACCCGGGAGATCCAGCGGCTGAACGACCCGCCGAAGGTGCTGGTGTTGACCACGTTCGACCTCGACGAGCACGCCCTGGCCGCGCTGCGGGCCGGTGCGAGCGGGTTCATGCTGAAGGACGCGCCAGGAGAGGAGATCATCGCTGCGATCCGGCACGTGCACCGGGGCGACTCGATCATCGCGCCCGCCACGACCCGGCGGCTCATCGGGCGGCTCGTCGCGAAGACCGACACCGACCCGGCGACCGTGCTCAAGGTGCTCACCGAGCGCGAGCGTGAAGTCTTCCTCAGCTTGGCCGGGGGCGCGTCCAATGCCGAGATCGGGGCCGAGTTGTTCTTGTCGGAAACCACGGTCAAGACCCACGTGGGGCGCATCCTGACCAAGCTCGGGCTGCGCGATCGGGTCCAGGCGGTGGTCCTGGCGTACGAATCCGGCGTTGTCACTCCTGGCGAGCGCTAAGCACCGGACCATCTTTCGCTTACAAGGTGTGCCTCCATTGAAAACTGGCGCAACTACTTGCTCGCGTAGTTAGCCAATCCTGGCGGGCACTGCCCGCCCGGGTGGGCCGATGTAGACGATCAGCTCAAACAGAATCCTGCGCAACCTTGGAGGTCGCCGTGGAAGGTCCAGATCTCGACAACGTCATCCCGTTGGAGGAGCTTGTAGCACGCACGCGTCAGGTCATATGGGCAGCTATGCCTGCCGCCCATGAAGCGATCTCGGCCCTTGAAGCTCGCTGTCGCGAGGACGGGGACATTCCGGGGCAACACGAGTATATTTTGGAGGTCAGTTCCGGGGTCTTCGAGGATGCGGTGGAGCGTGCAGATGATGAAGTTATTGCGACATTCTTCACAATGTGCGAGAACTTGCTCGAAATGCGCAGCGGATTGATATATGACAATGTGGACGACTATGTTGCTAAAAAGCTCCTCCGACACCATCCGCAACTGGTGGAAAGGGCGAGCCCTCACCTGCGAGAACTCATCGAGAGCCACTGAGCGAGTGCTGACGCTCGCATAGCACACCTGGACCAGACGAGTCCGAAGGCGCAGAGAAGCGAGTGGCGTTCGATGCATACCTGTGGCTGGCCACGCACATCGCGGTCCTGACCGGCCAGCTTGGTCAAGGTGCCCTCGTCCATGTGGAGCAAGAGCGGCTGGGCTACGCGGTGGCCCTGGCCGGTCCAGACTGCGGCCTCACCGAACCGGGCGCTACCGCGAACACCGCCCTGCGGGTGGTGAGCGAGGACCCGTAGGAGGACAGAAGGACCAGGCGCCGGGCCATACGCACCGCCCGCCCGCAGCAACCCCACGCGCGGTCGCGCCGCTTCGGGCACGGTCGGCGAGGTCACGCACCGTCCAGCCCGCGCGCGGCATCAATCGCGTCCGAGTGTGGCTTGAGGTCGTCGATTTCCAGCTCCTACGGCCACCGCGTTCCCGTCTCCGACCGGCGGTCCCCCGCCAAATCGATGCCTGTCAGGCGGGTCATGGGCAGGTCAGCGGTCGTGAAGTCGTCGAGAAACAGCCGCACGGTCTCCTCCCGCAAAGGCACAACGCACCCCAGCACTTCGCGGATGGCCTGTTCAGCCTGGATGACGAACCGCCCGACAAGGTGACCGTCGGGTAGGAGCGGTACGGCGAGCCGGGTTACTGTCACATTTGTTTGACAGTGCTCCATCGGGTGCTCGCCAACGACAAGTTCTGGGTGCATCTCAAGTAGAAATGCGGGCCGTCGGCGCGGCGAAAGCCGTACCGGCGGCCCCTGTCCCGATTCGCGAGGAGGAAAAGTGAGAGATGAGGAGCGGCTGTGGCATCTCACCCGGTCCTACGGCGGGCCAGGAATTCCTGGGCCTATGGGTGGAGAACTGGGGAGAGCGCGACACGGCGCGGCTCATGGGCGCGGATCTCGGGAGCGAAGTTCAGCTGAGCTGGGCGGAGCTGGGGAAACGCGACTTCTCCGAAGACGAGGGCGTGGTGTGGATCGGCCGGTTGAATGACCGATGGACCCAGGTGGTGCAGTACCACGGCGTTTCAGGCCATCGACGCTCTCGACGAGCTGTCAACGGGCGGCCGGGCGCTCGGGCTGAGCTGGCAGGTGAACGATCCCGGCACCCTCCTGTACGCGGCCAACGGCGGCTACCTGGCCGAGATGAGTATCACTCGGCCCAGGGCTCGTCGCGGCGGCGACCCGCACGCGCTCGACGTCTACGCGGAAGGGCTGCGGTTCGACTGGGCGGACACGAGCTGGCGAACCCATCCCGACCTGCTGCCCGGCTGGCTCGCCTACGAGGATTGGTCGGAGACGCATGGGGAGGAGGACGAGGAGGACATGCCCGCCGAGTGGGCGGACTTCACCCAGCTGTCTCTTGACGGTTACAGCCCACCCCTCGCGGAGTGCGTCACCTCCGCCTTCGTGCTCATCGGCCGCGTCACCGGCACGGAGTTCGGCCATGACTGGATGCAGGGCGCCCATTCCTGCTACCTGATCGACAACTAGATGGTTGATTCCAAGGCGGCTGCTTACGATCAATGGTCGTAGGCGGTGAGGGATCGGGCGGTGGGCTGGCCGGTCTTGTCGTTGTGCCAGA
>NZ_JACHIN010000037.1 GCF_014203235.1 Nonomuraea endophytica
CTGGACCCGATCCTCGGCTCCACCCGCACCCTGGCCCCGCTGATCGACCCCAACGCCCACTCCTGCGGCACCGTCCCCGCCCACGGCGTCGACGAACTCACCCACCCCGAACCCGGCTACTACGCCGTCGGCGTCAAGTCCTACGGCCGCGCCCCCACCTTCCTCATGGCCACCGGCTACGAGCAGGTCCGCTCCGTGGTCGCTGCGCTGGCCAGCGACTGGGAGGCAGCCCGCGACGTCCAACTGGACCTGCCCGAAACCGGGGTGTGCTCCTCCAACCTCGCCGAAGCCCAGGAACAGCGCGTCGGCCTGGCGACCGGGATCGGCGCCACCCCGCTCCCGCTGGTCACCGTCTCCGCCTCCAGCGGCGGGAGCTGCTGCGGCTGACCCTCCGCACCCACACCAGGACGCCCACCGGAAAGAGGAAGAGGAACATCATGTCGGACGGGCATGCCACCGCCGCCCAGCGCGAGGCGCTGCGGCTCATCTGCCATCACGACCGGCTCACCACCGCCGAGCTCGCCGGGCAGTTGGTGGCCGCCCGCCCGGCCAGCACCCATCCCGGCTACGCCCCGGCGATCGCCCGCCAGGCCGGGATGCTCGCCTGGCGGCTGCAGGCCCAGCACCACATCACCGAAACCGGCGGCCTCTGGACGAGCACGGCCTCGGGCCGGGACCTGATCGGTTGTAGCGGCGGGCCCGCGTGAGCTCAGCCACCGAACCCGATACCGGGCCGCACATAGAGGCCGCCGCCCCCGGCAGCGAGGGCGGCGGCCGACCGCGATCGGGGCGCGGGCGGCGGATCGTCGCCGCGCTGGCCGTCACCCAGACCATCGGCTACGGCGTGCTCTACTACGCCTTCTCCGTCTTCCTCACTCCGATGGCCCATGATCTGCATGTCTCCCACCCCCAGATCGCCGCCGCGCTCACCCTGTCGATCCTCATCGCCGCCGTCTGCGCCCTCCCCGCCGGACGTTGGCTGGACGCCCACGGCGGCCGCGGCCTGATGACCTCCGGCTCGCTGCTCGGCGCCGGTGCGGTGCTGGCCTGGTCGCAGGTCACCGCACTATGGCAGCTGTATGCGGTCTTCGCCGCGATCGGCGTCGCCTGCGCGATGGTGCTGTATGAGGCGGCCTTCGCCGTCATCATCGCCTGGTACGGCCCCGACCAGAAAGGCCGCGCGGGCGCCATCTTGGCGCTCACGATCGTCGCGGGGTTCGCCTCGGCCATCTTCATCCCGCTGTCCGGCCTGCTCGTCGACGCCTACGGCTGGCGCCAGGCCCTGATCGTGCTGGCCGTGGTCTACGGCCTGGCCGCCGTCCCCCTGCACCTGTTCGTCCTGCGCCGCCATCCCGGCGCCGCGCGCACATCCACCGCGGTGGAAGAGCGGACCGAGATTGTCCAGGCCGCGGTGCGGCGCCGTCCGTTCTGGCTGTTGGTGGTCGCCTTCACCGCCAACGGCGGCGCGGTGGCCACCATCGCCGTCATCCTGGTCACCTATCTCATCCACCTCGGCCACAGCGCGGTCCTGGCCGCCACCCTGGCCGGGCTGCTCGGCGTGCTGTCGGTCACCGGTCGACTGATCACCACCGGCCTGCAGACCCGGATGCCCGCCGCCCTCATCGTCGCCGCCATCTTCGCCCTCCAAGGCGCCGCCGCCCTACTGCTGCCGCTGCTCGGCCGCAGCGTGGCCGGGGCGATCGGCTGTGTGCTGGCCTTCGGGCTCGGTTTCGGCATCGCCTCCATCACCCTGCCCCACTTGCTCGTGGCCCGGTACGGCACCGCCGCCTACGCCACGCTGTCGGGCCGCATCGCCGTCTTCTCCGTCGCCGACAAGGCGCTGGCCCCGCTCGGCGCCGTCGCCTTGGCCCAGGTCGCCGGCTACCCGCCGGTCATGGCCGCCGTCGCCGCAGTCTGCGTGATCGCCGCCGGGGCGCTCGTCGCCTACCACCGCCTATAGTTAGATTGACGTCGAACCAAGGAGTGTCATGGCCGCCCCCGCAAGCATCGCCTGCTGCGCGCCGATCGCCCGCGAGCCGATCTCCGAGACCGACGCCGCCGCGGCGGCAGTCCTGCTCAAAGCGGTCGCCGACCCGGTACGGCTGCGCCTGCTGTCGATGATCGGCTCCCACGCCGGCGGCGAAGCCTGCGTGTGCGACCTGACCCCTGTCTTCGACCTGACCGCCCCCACAATCTCCCACCACCTGAAGATCCTGCGCACCGCCGGTCTCATCGACGGCGAACGCCGCGGCACCTGGGTCCACTACCGCATCGTCCCGGAGACGGTGAACAAGCTCGGCGCCCTGTTCGCACCCCTGAGCGAGATCGCCGCCTCCGCGCCCGCTGCAGGCGGGCCGGTCGAGGTGGAGCTCGTCACCGCCTGACGCGCCTGCCGCTCACCTGCCCTCGGCAGGAGGCTGCGTCAGAGGCAGCGCCGCGGGCGCGCTGGGATCCTCAGGCCGTTCGGCCCGGGTACGGCGGCGGCGCAGCAGCGCGGCCGCGGCGTACAGGCCGACTCCGGCGGTGGCCAACTGCAAGACGCTGGTGAGCAGGTCGAGGATGGGCATGCGGTCCTTCTCCAAGGAGCGGACACCGGCTCTGGTGCCCACGGTTGCTGTGACGTGACCAGCGCAGCGGCCCCCGTCGCCGAGAAGGCCAAGCTCGGCCCCGTCCGCGTGGCCCGCGAGACCATCGGCAAGACGATGCGTGGCCGGCGCCTGGCCGCCAAGCCCATGATCATGGCGTTGTTGCGCCTGGGGTGTCCCGGAGCAGGAGATTCCGGTCTGGGAGGCGGCATGGATGCGCGTCTTCTACGCCGAGGGCGGCCTGCGCGAGCTGCCGCGTCCCAGTGAGCTGACCGCACTGCGCGAGCGCGTCGAGCAGATGCAGGAACGCCTTGAAGAGCAAAAGCGGCAACTGGCCGAACTCCGTGCGGACTTCGCCAGGCGGGCCACTCGATCCCCAGGGCGTCCTGACCGCGATGGCCGTGACATCGCGCCCATCGAACCCACCTCCAGATCAGCCATGCTGGAGCTGGAACTGCGTGCCCAGATGCGGGAATCGGTGGCTCCGGTGGCGCGCGAGACGATCGCCGAGCTCGCCCGCCAGATCGCGCAGCGCGAGCTCGGGATGGAGATCGACTTGCGCGAGCACATGAGCGGCCTGACACGGCACAGCGCCGGTGAGGCGCTGCGTGAGCGAGCCGAGCAGCTCCTGCGACAGCATCCGGAGGTGGAGATGGACCTGCTGCAGGCCCTGCGGGTGGCCGTGGCCCAGATGGGCCGCGAAGCCGTTGCGGAGCTCGCCCGCCGTATCTCCTGACCTCGCCATCCAGCGCCGCCACCCGGGGCTTCCGCGGCGGTTACGCGAGCTCGTGGATCAGTTTCTCCACCCGGGCGCGGATCTCGTCGCGGATCTCCCGCACGGCCTCGATGCCCTGGCCAGCGGGGTCGTCGAGCTGCCAGTCCTCATACCGTTTGCCGGGGAAGATCGGGCAGGCGTCGCCGCAGCCCATGGTGATCACGACATCGGACGCTTCGACCGCGTCCGTGGTGAGGATCTTGGGCTGGACGTTGGTGATGTCGATGCCGACCTCGCGCATCGCCTCCACCGCCACGGGGTTGATCTGGTCGGCGGGCGCGGATCCGGCCGAGCGGACCTCGACGCGGTCTCCGGCCAGTTCGCGCAGCCATCCGGCGGCCATCTGGGAGCGTCCGGCGTTGTGCACGCAGACGAATAGCACACTAGGCACGGCTGAGCTCCTCGCTGAACAGACGTCGGCCCCACAGGCTGACGTACACGAGGGCGACCAGGACGGGCACCTCGATGAGCGGCCCCACCACCCCGGCCAGGGCCTGGCCGGAGGTGACGCCGAACACGCCGACCGCCACCGCGATGGCCAGCTCGAAGTTGTTGCCCGCCGCGGTGAAGGCGAGCGTGGTGGTTCTGCTGTACGGCAGGCCGATCGCCCACCCGATCAGGAACGAGCCACCCCACATCAGCGCGAAGTAGGCCAGCAGCGGCAGGGCGATCCTGGCCACGTCCCAGGGGCGCTGGCTGATCGTGTGACCTTGGAGGGCGAACAGGATGACGATGGTGAACAGGAGCCCGTACAGGGCGATGGGCCCGATCTTGGGCAGGAACCGCTGCTCGTACCAGTCGCGGCCCTTCGTGCGTTCGCCGAGCCTGCGGGACAGGTATCCGGCGGCCAAGGGGATGCCGAGGAAGATGAGCACGTACTGGGCGATGTCCCAGGCCGAGACGTTCAGGGTGCTGCCCGGCAGGCCGAGCCAGCCGGGCAGCAGTTCCAGGTAGAACCAGCCCAGGGCGCCGAAGGCGATCACCTGGAAGACGGAGTTCAACGCGACCAGGACGGCGGCGGCCTCGCGGTCGCCGCAGGCCAGGTCGTTCCAGATGAGGACCATGGCGATGCAGCGGGCCAGCCCGACGATGATCAGGCCGGTGCGGTATTCGGGCAGGTCCGGCAGCAGCGCCCACGCCAGGACGAACATCAGCGCCGGGCCGAGCACCCAGTTGAGCACCAGAGAGGCGATGAGCAGGCGGCGGTCACCGGTGACGGCGCCGAGCCGGTCGTAGCGGACCTTGGCCAGCACCGGATACATCATCAGCAGCAACCCGAGCGCGATCGGCAGCGAGATCTGACCGATCTTCACCGCTTCCAGCGCGGTGTCCAGACCGGGCAGCGCTCGGCCGAGCAGCAGCCCGGCGGCCATCGCGGCGCCGATCCACACCGGCAGGAAACGGTCCAGCGTCGACAGCCCGGCGATCACCCCCTGGCCAGGCGCGGGCGCTGCGGCGGAACCGGCGTTTCGGGTGGCCACGACTACACCGCCGCCGGTGCGCCGAGGATCGCCGACAGTTCGCCCAGCGTCTCGGGGACGAGACGGTAATACACCCAGGACGCGCGCCGCTCCGAAGTGAGCAGGCCCACCTCCTTGAGGACCTTGAGGTGGTGGCTGATGGTCGGCTGGGACAGCTCGAACGCGCCGGTGATGTCGCACACGCACACCTCGCCGCCCTCCCTGCTGGCCACGATCGACAGGATGCGCAGCCGTACCGGATCACCCAGAGCCTTGAACACCCGCGCCACCCCGGCGGCCTGCTCGGCGTCCAGCGGCTCGCGCGCCAGCGGCGGACTGCACTCCAGGATCTGCAACAGCTCCATACCTCTCCCCACATCGATGAGCGTCGAAGTCAGCTCACGTCTATGTTGACATGTGTCTATGCGTGGTCGGTGGCGGGCACGTCGAGGTCGGCCAGCAGGCCGCGGACCCGGCGCTCGATCTCGTCGCGGATCGGGCGAACGTCCTCGGCCGCGAGCCCGGCCGGATCGTCGAGCTCCCAGTCCAGGTAGCGCTTGCCGGGGTAGACGGGGCAGGCGTCGCCGCAGCCCATCGTGACCACGACGTCGGCGGCGCGGACGATCTCCTCGGTCCACGGCTTGGGGAACTCACGGGAGATGTCGATGCCGCGCTCGGCCATCGAAGCGACGGCAGCGGGATTGATCTCGGTGGCGAACTCCGAGCCGCCCGACCAGCCGACCGCGTGCTCGCCGGCGAGGGCGGTGAAGAACCCGAGCGCCATCTGGGAGCGTCCGGCGTTGTGCACGCACAGGAACAGCACGATCGGGCGGCCGTCGCCGTGGCCTTCGACCCGGGCCAGGGCGTGCAGGCGCTGGCGGGTGAACCGCTCGGCCAGCAGCGGCAGGAAGTTAGGCACCGCTGCGCTGGTGGCGAACTGGTCGTAGCTGGTGTGCAGGAACCGCTCGATCGTCTCGGTGCCGAACGTGCCGGCGAACTCCTTACCCAGCCGGCGCGCGGCCGTAGTCAGGGCGAGCTGCTGGTCGATGGTCAGGCCGTGGCGCTTGTAGGTGTCCGGCATCTCGGGGCTCCCGCTGTCACATTGATGAGCCTCGATATTGACATTCATCGATGTACGGGTGGGCGAACAGCGGGTGAACAGTCGGTTCTCGAGGCCGGTGTGGGGTTGATGCCTGGCAGCCCGAGGCTCCGAGGGGAAGCTTCATCCAGAGCTGCCAGGCACCGGCTTCATGGTCTCGCGGGCGAGATCCTCATTCCTGGATCCTCCTGCAGAAGCCTCCCGTTCGGTCCGCGGCGCTGGTTCCGGCCGCGTCGGTGACTGCGATCTGGACGTCGAAGGGGCGGCCCACCACGCAGCCCACCCGCATGGTGGATGAATCTCTGAAGTAGGTCTGTTCTGTTCCGTTCATCTTCCAGGTGATTCTGAACGGTGGCGTCCCGTCGATCTGCGCGGTGCAGACGACCAGAGCGGCGCCGGAGTCGCAGTTGAGGTACCGGATGCCGGCGGTTCTGCCCGGGCATGTGACGGGCGTGTCCCCCACGCCGGGAATGATGTCGTCGGCGAATGTGACCGTCAGCCCGATCACGAACTGCTCGCCGGGTGTGCAGTTCACCAGGATCTGCCGGATGTTGTCGAACCGGGGAAGGGGGTCGTCATCCTTCGTCCATTCGATGGACTCGATCGGCCGGTTGTCGAATTCCACGGGGATGGTGCAGACGATGTCGGGGGTGTTGGTCAACGCCGGTCTGCACACGGGGTCGCCCGCGTTGGCGTGGGCGGCGCCCGCTCCGGTCAGCAGACCTCCGAGCACGGCGGCCAGCAGCACGAAGACGGCGCTCAGTCGTCGTCGCATCTGATCTCCTCATCAGGTAGACGCTGATCGATGAGTGGCCCGCGCGGACTACTCGGGTACTTCGCGCGCGAAAGGGTCACGGATCACCAGTTTCAGCGTCTATCTGGCACGGTTCCGGTCGCGCTGCTGCGCCGTTCGATGAGCAGCACGTCCCGCCACAGGCCGTGGTGGTGGCCGAGGCGTTCGCGGGTGCCGACAACGCGGAATCCGAGCGCCTGGTGCAGCGACAGGCTGGCGGCGTTGTCCGGGAAGATCCCGGATTGGATCGTCCACACCCCGGTGTCCTCGGCCGCGGCGATGAACGCGGTCAGCAGGGCGCGGCCGATGCCGTGAGCCTGGCAGCCTGGGTGGACGTAGACGCTGTGCTCGACGACTCCCGCGTACACCGGCCCTGTGGAGACCGCCGAGGCGGCGGCCCAGCCGATCACCTCGCCGGTCTCGGTGTCGGCGGCCACATAACGCAGGTGGGGCAGCTTGCCCGCGTCGAAGCCCTCCCATGAAGGGGCGACGGTCTCGAAACTGGCCTGACCGGTGTCGAGACCCGCCTGGTAGATGGCCAGCACCTGGGCGGCGTCGTCGGCGCGCATCGGCCGGATCTCCATACCGGGCCCGATGGCCGGCTTGACGGCCTGGACGATGGCCGAGTGCACGCCGTCTCCGTGGCCGGCCGTGAGCGTGATGGCCACCTGGGTGAACCCGGCCGCCGCCAGCAGGGCGCGGTAGGCGTCGATGCCCAGCGCGCCGGCGGCGCAGCCGATCCGCTGCTCGGCGGCGGCCTGCCGTACCGGATCGGCGGTGTTGTCGACGACCACGTCGCTGACACCGAAGCGGCCGCCGGGGCGCAGCACCCGGAACGTCTCGGCCAGCACCGCGGCCTTGTCGTCGGACAGGTTGATCACACAGTTGGAGATGACCACGTCCACGCTCTGGCCGGGCAGCGGGATCCGCTCGATGCCGCCGTGCAGGAACTCCACGTTTTCCACGCCTGCATGCTCGGCGTTGCGGCGGGCCAGCTCGACCATGTCCGCGCTGGCGTCCAGGCCGTACGCCTTGCCGTACAGGCCGACGCGGCGGGCCGACAGCAGCACGTCGATGCCGCCACCCGAGCCCAGGTCCAGCACCGTCTCACCGGCACGTAGCTCGGCGACCGCGACCGGATTGCCGCAGCCCAGACTCGCCAGCAGCGCGCCGTCCGGCAGGCCGGCCAGGTCGTCGTAGCCCGCGGTGCCGAAGCCCCCGTCGGCGAAGGACTCCGGACCGCAGTCGAGGGCGGGCTCGCCGTTCATGGCCTGGCGGGCCAGGCCCGAGTAGCGCTGGACGATCTTCTCGTCGGCCATCATCGGCTCCTTCAGTCACACACGGGGGGTTCGGGGACGGGCTTGCCCATGACCACGTCGGCGGCGGTCGGGAAGCAGCTCACACAGTTCTCGTTGATCCGGTAGAGGCTGGAGGTGCCCCGGCGCTCCACCAGGACGAAGCGGACCTCGGCCAGGATCTTCAGGTGGTGGGAGACGGTCGACTGGCCCACCCCGGACACCTCGACGATCTCGCCGACCGTCATCGGCTCCCGCCGCCTGGCCAGCAACGACACGAGCTGGATCCGGGTGGCATCGGCGAGCGCCTTGAACCAGCTCGCGTACTCTTCGGCCTCGGCCCGGCCCAAAGGCTCCTTCATATTCATCGTTAATCGACGATAGTCGATACTTTAAGGCTTGGCCAGCCCTGAGCCATGTGACTGGTGCCGTCCCATATTCGCCCTGCTCGTATTCCTCTCGAGCAGGTCACCGCTGGCTGGTCCTCCGGGCCGCTCGGAGCGCGGCATAGGTGTTCCAGTCGTTGGCGAGGGTCGATGCCCGTGCGGCGGCGAAGCCGGGGTTGCAGCCGACGAGGTCGGCGAGGACCGGCGCGGGGATCTCGCGCAGGAGTTCGTTGAAGGCCGCGACGCGACTGCTGCGGGTGATGCCCAGGTCGCGGAGCCGGTCTCGGAGCCGGTTGACAGTAATCGGGCGGCCTGGGCGCTGGCCGGGGAACAGCCAGGGCGAGGTGGGGTTGGCCGCGGTTCCCATATTGCGGCGTTGGGCGATCAAGTCGGTGATGAGGCGGTCCAGCGGTTCGGGCAAAGGTAGGTGCTCCTCGGCGATCTGCAGAAATACCTGCTCATCGCGGACGGTGACGTCGTTGACCTTGATGTGCGCGATGCGGGTGGCTGGCTGGGCATAGAGGAGAACCAGCAGGCCCACGACGCGGTTGATGGGTGGCAGCGTGTCGTCGGTGAACAGTCGGCGGAGCAGCGCCAATCGTTCGGCTTGGGGTTGCGCGTCGGGTGATGCCTTGGGCGGGGTGGGGATACGCAGGCTGGGGCAAAGGCGTCGGCGGATAGCGAAGGTCATGAAGATGCGGGCCAGTAGACGGGTGGTCGGGCCGGTGGCGAACCAGTCGTCAATGTCGCGTTGCGTGCATTCGGCCAAGGTGGATCCCCGGGACCTCAGCCAGTTCAGGAAGTCCGTCGCCGTTCTTGTTTGTTGGCGGGCGGCGTCCCATGCCGAGGGGCGCAAGGCGCCGCTGTCCAGCTGTCGCAGGATCCTGTGGCGGTGGTGCCATTTGATGTAAGTGGCCAGGGCCTGGCGGTCGTCGGAGGCTTCGATCCGGCTCAGGAGGTCGGTGGTCCATTCGTCGAACTTCAGCAGCTCGGGATTGCGTTGAGGCAGCAGTCCGGTCGCCATCAGTAGTTCACGCAGGTAGGTGACGCTGCTGGAGCGCGGCAAGGCGGAGAATGCCTCGTGAGTCAGCGCCAAGTCGCCGGTCGCTATGGCCCGCAGCCGATCGCCCACCCCTGGGTAGTGAAGCCACCGTTCGGCGCTTAAGGGGTTCTTCGCCGAGCACAACGCGTCAACCAGTGGCTTCAGGATCGCTGGTGCCGCGCCGGCGCCAGCGTCGAGGAGCGTGTTCACTCGGCGTCGGAGTGCGCATCGCGCGCATTCTCGGACTCCCCGCAGGATCTCGTCGTTGGCATCGCAAGTGGCGCAGACGAAACCAGCGATGCCCGAGCAGGGTGCGCAGAGCAGTTCGCCATCGTGCTCGCCAGGAAGGACACGGCGTTGCCCGCAGGAGGCGCAGGTGCCGATGCGGCGCAAGGCGGCGCTGTAGCAAGGGCCGCAGACGACGCCGTCGGGCCAGCGGGCAGCGTGACGGCGAGGCAGGCCGCAGCGAACGCAGGGACTTGGTTCGGGACTCACTGGGGATCTTCGGTGATGCGGGCTCGGCGCGGTCGGCCGATCCGGTTGAGGTCGGTGAGGTCCGCGCCGATCGCCTTGCGCGGCTTGGCGGTTTCGACGTGCGGAACGATCAGGTCGTTGGGGGTGCAGGACAAGATGTCGCAGAGTGCGACCAGGATCGGCAGGGACAAGCGTTCGGGCGTGCCGGCCACCAGCCGGTAAATTTGGGCCGCAGAAAGATCGATTCCCCGGTCGGCCAGCAACGGGGCCAGCTCGGTGGTTTTCCACAAGCCCTGTTCGGCCATGCGCTCACGCAGCATCCAGCGGTAGCCCATCTTCTTCGTCATCACTGGTCCTTCTCGTTGCGGGCTCGCTCGATGACCTTGTCGAGAGCGGCCCGCAGCACGGTCGTCTTGTAATCAGAGGAGACCGAGGTGTAGACCGACAGCGTGCTTCCATGCTCGTGCCCGACCTGCTGCTGGACGAACAGCGGGTCATATCCGTCCTCGATCAGATGCGTGATGTAGGAGTGGCGCAGGCAGTGCGGCCCGAGTTCCTCGGGCAGCCCCGTCTTCTCACGTAGCTGGGCGAACACCGCGTTCACGCGGGCCTCGTTCACCCGCTCGGTGCGTTCGGATGGCCACAACGACGCGGCAGCCTGTCGTCGGCAGTAGGGCCACAGATCCTCGACCCACTCAGCCAGCACGTCGACCGACCACGGCATCACGGTCAGCACGCTGCGCCGCTTGGGCGGGCTGCCGTGGCTGGCCTTGCCGAATCGGACGTAGCAGACACCGAAGTCGCCGAACTCGGCCGCCTTGGGGTTGCGTCCGAAGTCGTGCACGTCCAGCCGTACCAGCTCCCGGCGGCGCAGCCCGAAGGCGTACGCGGTCTTGAGCATCACCGCGTCCCGGAATGCCGCCAGCACTCCCTTGCGACGCCGGCGGCGGATCTCCTCCACCCGCTCGTCGGCAGCGTCGAACAGATGCTGCAGCTCAGGCCGGGTCAGCGCACGTCGCTGCGGCCGACCTTCGACGTCCAGGACGTGTTTGGCACTGTTCCACTCGTGGCTTATCTGCACCGGATAGGTCCCGAAACGGCGCTCGCACTCGGCGTCCCAGCCGTAGAGCGGATCGCAGACATAGGCGAGGAACGAACGCACCGCCAGCTGATAGGCGCGGACCGTCGACAGGGCCACACCCCGCACTGCTCGCATGTCCGTCGACCATTCCTCAAGATGCTGAGGCGTCCACCTCCACGGAAACTCCCCGCTGTGCGTCTGAAACCGCCGCACCAACATCAGTCGATCACTCACGGTGGAGAAACTCAGACTGCGACTCACCTGCTGCTGGCGCCACCCCTCCAGCATCGCCTCGAACACCTGCGCGTCCGGCCGCAGCAGCGGCACCCCGACCGCCACCACCCGATGAGCTGCTCCAGCGACCTCGAACCTCCGCGTTCCGCCCATCGGCGACCTCGCATCTGCAGAACGATTCCCTCACTAGATGAAATCGACTGCGAGACCCCGCAGGTTACACATCCGCACGGCCAGGCACTCCAACCTCAGAGCCAACCTCTCGATCGGTTGCTTACTGCAGCTCGGCCCTCGTCCGCTCACCGCCAGCGATCATGCATCAGATGCAATACGTAAGGTTCACGTGATAATGGCCTATTATCACGTACATAAGCGATCATGGCCGCATGCGGAGCAGGCGAACCGTCTCCGGCGAGAGTGCGCGACTCGGGCACGTTATCCGGTACATCAGCCGATCCGCCGCAACGAGCGCCGCCGCCCGGTGGCTGGCATGAGTACGGCGTCGAAGATCGCCGCGCTACGCGGCGGGGACGTCACGCTCGCCGCGGCCGCCGACGCGTTCCTGGCATCGACGCGCACGGCCAACCCCAACACCCACCGCGCCTACGCCTCCGCAATCGACCGGGCCATCGCCCTGCTCGGCCCCGAGCGGTCGCTCGCCGAAGTGGCCGACGTCGAGATCGGCGCCGCACTCACCGAACTGTGGGGTGCGAGCGCGCCGGCGACCTGGAACCGCAACCGCGCCGCCATCACCTCCTGGCTGCTCTGGTGCCAGACCAAGAAGCACTGGCCCGCCCCATCGGTGCCGGCCGAGGCCGAACGCCGCAAGGAGCACACCGACGAGACCCGCGCCGTGGCCAAATCCACGATCCACCGGCTGCTGTCGCGCCGCGACATCCCGCTACGAGAGAAGACGCTGTGGCGCATGCTCTACGAAACCGCCGCCCGCGCCGCGGAGATCCTCGCGCTCAACGTCGAGGCCCTCGACCTGGAACACCGGCGCGCTCCCGTCACCTCCAAGGGCGGCGCCACCGAATGGGTGTACTGGGACACCGGCACCGCACACCTGCTACCCCGCCTACTCCGCCTCCCCGACGGCAACTCGCGCACGCACGGCCCGCTGTTCCTGGCAGAACGCCGACCAGTCCCCGCCCGAAGACCTCCGGCCGCCGACATCTGCCCGCACACCGGCCACGCCCGCCTCGGCTACGACCGCGCCCGCGTCCTGCTCAACCAGCACGCCGGACTCGACCTCCACCAACTCCGCCACAGCGCCGCCACCCACCTCGGTGAAGCCGAAGTCCCCCTGCAGCTCATCATGGGCAAAACCCGCCACAAGAACCCCCGCACCGCCATGCGCTACGTCAAACCCGGCGCCGAAGCCATCGCCAAGGTCACCCAGCACCTCGCGCCCCGCCGCCGTACCCACTGAGCCCGCTAACCGGCTCAGGCTGGAGGTACTCACAGCCCGGCCGAATAGCGCTGAAGAATCCCGGCCGATTACCGGCGAAACTTACAGTCGAGGCCGAGGTGAGTGTCCACGAGGACGCGCACCCGGTCGTAGCCGAGGCGGGGTCGTCCGGTGTGGAGGCAGATGTGCGCTGGCCCGGGCGGCGAGCTGGGGCGGGCCTGCGGTTGGCGAGGAACAGCGGTCCTCGCGTGCGGGTTGGTCCGTCGGGGTGGCCGTCGGGTAGGCGGAGCAGGCGGGGTAGGAGGCGAGCGGTGCCGGCGTCCCAGTAGATCCATTCGGTGTCGCCGCCCTTGGAGGTCAGCGGCGCCTTGCGGTTGTCGAGGTCGAGGTCTTCGACGTTGAGGGAGAGGATTTCGGAGGTGCGGGCGGCGGTCTCGTACAGCATCCGGTAGAGCGTCTTGTCCCGCAGCGGGATGTCGCGCCGTGACAGCAGGCGTTCCAGCTTGGTCTTGGCGACGGCCTTGGTGTGGTCGACGTTCTCGCGGCGCCTTTCAGCGTTGGCCCCGACCAGCAGCGGACGCCGCAGCGCGGAGAAGGGCGCTGCCGTTGCGCTGAAATCTTCGAGAGCCTGCGCCACATCAGGTGGCAGACTGATTGACCAGCTTGATCTCGATGGCCAGCACGCCGAGCGCTTCCTTCCCCGGGCCGTGGATGCGGCCGATGTTGGCGAGCTACTGGTCGCGGGGGCCTGCTGGATTTCACCCTGTCAGCTCCTTCGGTATCCACCTTCCGGTATCCGGCAGCTCCTCGAAACTGGCGAGCCGGGCACCGCGCCTGGCGCAGCACCCATCAGCAACGGCCAGCTCCTCGGCCGGTCTTGTCGACGTGCGGCCCGCGTGGGGCGCTGGTGACCTGGTGGTCGGCAACACTGAGCGGGCCACAGGCCCGACAGTGCGGCGGTCATTTTCCGGAACCACCTGGCTGTCGGATCGCTCACAACCGGCGCGTACCAGAAGATCTTCGAAAGAAATCCGGGCGGCGGTGTCGGATCGGGGTGGTGGTGTTCGTGGCATGGGTGAGAGGCCGCCCACGAGGGGCCGCCCAAGGAGAAGGGAACCACGATCATGAAACTGACGACTATCACGCACGTCACTGTCGATGGCGTGATGCAGGGACTCGGCGGGCCGGACGAGGACCGCACGGGCGGATTCGAGCGGGGCGGCTGGGCCTTGCCGCTGTTCGACGACGAGGTCCAGACGTTCCTCGGCCAGGCCTTCCAGCGCGCCGACGCGTTCCTGTTCGGCCGGCGGACCTACGAGATCTTCGAACGCTCGTGGGGAACCGGCTCCTGGGGGGCAGAGCAGGGCAACAACCCGATCTCAGTGGCAGTGAACACGCGGCCCAAGTACGTGGCATCGACCACGCTCACCGACCCGCAATGGGCGGACACGACCGTCCTGTCCGGTGACATCGCCGCCGCCATCGGCGAGCTGAAGACC
The DNA here is from genome assembly GCF_014203235.1 of Nonomuraea endophytica. Lineage (GTDB taxonomy): Bacteria > Actinomycetota > Actinomycetes > Streptosporangiales > Streptosporangiaceae > Nonomuraea > Nonomuraea endophytica. Next base: position 14,135 of record NZ_JACHIN010000037.1, read on the forward strand.
ATGCCGTCCGGTGAGCTGCAGGTGCACGGCAGCGGCAACCTGGTCCGCTGGCTGCTGGACAACCAGCTGGTCGACGAGATCACCCTGCTCACCTATCCCGTGGTCGTCGGCCAGGGCACACGGCTGTTCCCCGCCACCGGCCCGGACACAGCACTGGACCTGGTCGACTCGCGAGCCACCTCGAATGGCGTGACGATCCAGGTCTACCGGCCCGGCGGGCGCCCGCAGTACGCGACCGCCACCACGACCTAAGTGGCGCAGTCAGCGAGAGTCAATCATGGATGGGTGCGGGTTGCAGCGTGGACAGCTGGGGCCTGGTAGCCGGGCCCTTCGACCCATCGCCGCGAGCGCCGGTCCCTGCTCCGTTAGTCGCAATGCCGGTTAGTTATGGTTGGGGCTGGTATTTCAAGACCGTCAGAAGATCAGGACATGAGAACGGAGATCCGGTAGAACGGGTGATCTTCCCAAACCATCCGTCACACAC
>NZ_JACHIN010000038.1 GCF_014203235.1 Nonomuraea endophytica
CACCGGCACCGACCACCTCTTCCACACCCACCCCTCACCACAGCAAGCGATGAACGCCGCCCACCTCACCAGCACATCCACCTACAGCACCTGACAGCGTGGTCCGGCACCCGGCGCATCCCTGCCGCCCCACGCCATCGAAATGAGGGAGAGGGACCCAGCGGCGCCCCTCTCCGTGGCCACCTTGCTATCCGAGCGTGCTGGGGAAGCGTTCCCAGACGCGGTGTCGCGCCAGCAGATCGGTCACCTTTTCCAGGACGGCCGCCGCCGCGTCGCCGGTAACCACGCCGGGCGCCCCGGCCGGGATCGCCGCGGCGTCGAACACCTCCTGCGCGTCGCCCCAGCCGCCGATCGGCTTGGCGTGCCGGTAGGCCTCGCCCAGCAGCAGCACGACCCGCGGGTCGACCGCACCGCCCACTCCGGCCTTGGCGTCACGGACGCCCTGCGCGTCGGCGGCGGGCTCCGGAGCTCCGGCCACGAGGATCGCGTCGAACTCCACCGACCGGGCCGCCGCGAACGTGCGCTGCACGCTCACGGGTTCACCTTCGCCGGGCAGGACGCCACCGGCCGGCGCGATCACCAGTGGCACCATGCCGCCCTCCAGCACCGCCTGCCGTGCCGTACGGACCGCGTCGAGATCGTCACCGGCCACGATGCCGATGACCCGGCCGGCCGTCGGCCAGCTCTCCCCCACCTGTGACAGCGCGGGGCTGGGCTCCGGGTCGCCTTCCGGTGCGCCGTCGGGCACCGGCAGGCCGAGCCCGGCGGCGACCTCCTGGCACAGCACCGGATCGATCCGGGCCAGCACCAGGAGCTGCCGTTCCTTGATCGCCTGCTCGTACACCTTGCTCAGTTCGAAGGTGTAGGCGGCGATCACGTGCTCCTGCTCGGTCGGCGACAGGCTCAGCCAGAACAGCCGCGGCTGGGTGAAGTGGTCGTCGAAGGAGGCGGGCGCGAGCCGTCCGCGCGGCCCCGCCTCCACCGGGAAGGGCGCCTCGATGTAGCCGTCGGGCGCGTGGAAGGGGCAGCCGCCGTCCAGCGAGTTCGGCCGGTACGGCGCCGCCCCCGCGTGCACCGCGCTCTGGTGCATGCCGTCGCGCAGCATGTCGTTGACCGGGGCGTGCGGCCGGTTGATCGGCAACTGGTCGAAATTCGGTCCGCCGAGCCGAGTGATCTGGGTGTCCAGATAGGAGAACAGGCGCCCGGCCATCAGCGGGTCGTCGGTCACGTCGATGCCCGGCACCAGGTGACCGACGTGGAAGGCGACCTGCTCGGTCTCGGCGAAGTAGTTGACCGGGTTGGCGTTGAGCGTCATCAGCCCGATCGGCTGCACCGGCGCGAGCTCCTCGGGCACGATCTTCGTCGGGTCGAGCAGGTCAATGCCCTCGTACGTCTGCTCCTCGGAGTCGGGGAAAACCTGCACGCCCAGCTCCCACTCCGGGAAGCCGCCCGCCTCGATGGCATCGGCCAGATCGCGCCGGTGGAAGTCGGGGTCGATGCCGCCCAGGAGCTGCGCCTCCTCCCACACCAGGGAGTGCACGCCCGCCTTCGGCTTCCAGTGGAACTTCACCAGGACGGTGCCGCCATCCTCGGCGACCAGCCGGAAGGTGTGGACGCCGAAACCCTCCATCATCCGGTACGAGCGCGGGATGCCGCGGTCCGACATGTTCCAGATGGTGTGGTGGGTGGCCTCGGTGTGCAGGGACACGAAGTCCCAGAACGTGTCGTGCGCGCTCTGGGCCTGCGGGATCTCCCGGTCCGGGTGCGGCTTGCCGGCGTGGATGACGTCGGGGAACTTGATCCCGTCCTGGATGAAGAACACCGGGATGTTGTTGCCGACCAGGTCGAAGACGCCTTCGGAGGTGTAGAACTTGGTCGCGAAACCCCGCGTGTCGCGGACCGTGTCGGCCGAGCCGCGCGAGCCCAGGACCGTGGAGAAGCGCACGAAGACCGGGGTCTCGACGTCCTTGGCCAGGAAGGCGGCCCTGGTGAGCGAGGCGGCGGTGCCGTACCCGCGAAAGATCCCGTGCGCGGCCGCGCCGCGCGCGTGCACGACGCGCTCAGGGATGCGCTCGTGGTCGAAGTGCGTGATCTTCTCGCGCAGGTGGTGGTCGCGCAGCAGCGTCGGCCCGCGCGGTCCGGCCTTGAGCGAGTGGTCGGTGTCGGGCAGCCGGGTGCCGGTGGCCGTCGTCAGGAACTCCCCGCCCTGGGCGCGGGTCTGCGCCGTCTCGCCGGACGGCTGCCCCGTGGGCGTGAACGGGCCGGGTCCGCGCTGGTCCGGCTTGGGGGGTAGCGGATCGCGCGGTTCCACGGGTTCGGCGAGGCTCGGCGCCTCGGCGCCAGGCCGCCCCGGGATCTTTCCTTGCGTGTCGCGGTCTGCCGCCTTGTTCCTGTTTTTCGGCATGGAAACGTTCCCCCTACGTTGGATGTGTTTCTAGTCGCTGAGCGCGTCGATCAGTTGGTCCTTGGTCATCGAGCTGTAGCCGGTGACGCCCTTCTCCTTGGCCTGCTCCAGCAGTTCCTGTTTGGTGCGCCCGACGGGCTTGGGCGGCGTCGCCAGTTCGTCGGCCTTGGCCTGGCTGAAGACGCGGCCCAGCGTGACGAGCTTGTCGGCGGGGATGGCCTTGGCCAGGGCCGGGAGGATCTCGCTCTCCTCCTCCTCGACGTGATGGCTGACCGCCTTGACCAGGTTCTCCAGGGCGCTGAGGAACTCCGGCTTGTCGGGGTTGGCGTCCATCAGCTTGGCCAGCAGTTCCTCGGCCTGATGGTGCTCCTCGACGCCGTGGTGGACCTCCCCTCGCTCCGACGGTTTGGCCTTGGCCAGCGTGGGATAGACCTTCGTCTCCTCCGCTCGCGCGTGCGCGACGAACTTGGCGGCCAGCTCGGCCACCAGTGCGGGACGGTTCTCCGGCTGCCGCTTCAGCTTCTCGAAGAGCACCTCGACGTCGCGATGATCCGCCTTGATGAGGTCGATTACGTTCTGTGACATAGATCCTCCTGATCGTGACGAGCCTGGTGCTACCCGGCCCAGAGGAACACATGCGGACGTTGGACCGCTTACGCGTATCGATCACCCAAACACCCATGTGAATCGCGAGAGGTGACAGGAGGTGATCGGAGGGTAAGGAGCTCGATATGAGTGCGCGCACAGGAGCCGTCAGGTTGCTGACCGTAACCTTGATCTTGGGGGCGACGGGCTGTTCCTCCGCCGCGCAGAAGCCCCGGGCTTTGGCGGCGGCGGAGGGCTTCTACACCGCGATCAGGGCCGGGCGGGCAGAGCAGGCCTGCTCCTTGCTCTCTCCTCGGGCCAGGGAAGGTCAGGAGAGCGCCGGTGAGACATGTGCCTCTTCAATCGTCGACCTGCGCCTGCCTGGCGGGCGGTCGTTGGAGACCCAGGTCTGGGGGGATGAGGCGCAGGTACGGCTGAGCGCCGACACCGTGTTCCTGCACCGGTACGCCAACGGCTGGCTGGTGAGGGCCGCGGGATGCGCCGCGCGAGAGGCCCGGCCGTACAGGTGCGAGATAGAGGGTTGAGATGCGGGTCATGTTCGCCACGACGCTGGCCATCATCGTGATCGGCCTGGCGTACATGCTCGTCATCGGCCTGCTGGGCCGTTGAGGAGGGCCGGATGAGACGTTTCGTCAAGGACAACGCCCTCAGCCTGTTCTTCCTGCTGGCTTTCCTGGCCGCCCTCGTCGGCCAGTCGATCGCGGGCACCGCCGACTACAACGCCACCCAGCTGAGCGACGGGGGCGAGCCGGTCTCCTGGCCGGCCTACGTCACCTCCTCCGACTTCGCCGTGGACGTGGCGGAGAACTGGCAGTCGGAGTACCTGCAGTTCCTGCTGTTCATCATGGTCACCGTCTGGCTGGTTCAGCGGGGGTCGCCGGAGTCGAAGAAGCCCGGAGAGGAAGGCGCGCAGAGCGACCAGGAGCAGAAGGTCGGCCCGCACGCCCGGCCCTCCAGCCCGGCGTGGGCCAAGACGCGGGGGTTGCGCCAGAGCGTGTTCAGCAACTCGCTCGGCCTGGTCATGGGGCTGGTCTTCCTGCTGTCGTGGCTGGCCCAGTCGGTTGCGGGCACCGCCGCGTACAACAACCGGCAACTGGCCCAGCTGCAAGATCCGGTGAGCTGGGGAGCGTACGTGGCCTCGGCCGACTTCTGGAGCCGCACCTTGCAGAACTGGCAGTCGGAGTTCCTGGCCGTCCTGTCGATGGTCGTCCTGTCGGTCTATCTGCGCCAGCGCGGATCACCCGAATCCAAACCCGTCGGCGCGCCGCACGCCACGACGGGCGAGGAGAACTGACGCCTTTCTCGCGGTGCCCTGCGAATGAAGCGGGTGCCCTCCGCGCTCACGCCTGGCGTCGCACGGCCCCTCCGGCGGAGGATAAAGCAAAGGTCAGATGCGTGATCGGCGCTCTCGGGGTAGGGGTGACGAGATGTCCACCTGCCGAGGGGCGTCCTCGGGTGAGCGGTTCACCCACATCGCCGACCACCAGAGCTCCGGATGCCACGTACACGTCGGCGTGAAGGATCGCGAAACAGCCGTCGCCGTGATCACCATCTGCGTCCCTGGCTGCCCACCCTGCTGGCGCTGTCGGCCAACTCCCCGTTCGACCGTGGCCGTGACACCGGCCACGCGAATGGTCCAGCGGTCGCGGTTCCCCGGCGCGGGGGTCACGCCCGGTTCGGCTCCGCCGCCGCCTACGACCGGGAGGTGGAGCGCCTGGTCTCGTGCGGGGTGCTGGTGGACGATGCGGCGGCCGTGTGGAACGCGGCACGAGACGGGCTCGACGGCCCCGGAATCAACCCCTTCGAGGAACGTCCCGTGCCTGCGCTACCGGCACGGGGCTTTTGGGCGGAGCCGATGAAAAGCCGGTGGTGATCCGAAGCATTCCCTGAAGGATGTTACGTGAAAGATGCTTCGCCCTAAAGTAGAGTGTTAGTCGTCGTGCCGACATTGTCGGCCATGACGGACCGGAAGGGTGGCGACCGTGAGCCTTGATCCGCTCGATCCCGCCGCGCTTCGCTGGACCTTTCTCACACACCACGCCCGCGTGCTGCTGGAGATCGCCCGCGACCCCGAGGTCCGCATACGTGAGGTCGCCGCCGACATCGGCGTCACCGAACGCACCGTGCAGACCGTCGTCAACGACCTGCGCGATGCCGGCTACCTCACGCGTGAACGGATCGGCCGCCGCAACCACTACAAACTCAACCCCGACCTTCACTTCCGTCACCCCGCCGAAGCCGGAATGCCGGTGGGGCGGCTGATCGACATGTTCTCCGGCCGAGGCCGGCACCGCTCCCCATAGGTGCGGTCCCACTCCCGACGGCCGCTGTGCAGGCACTCCAGACCAGCGGATCAGGATGGAAGCGCACCTCGTTCCCATGCGATGGTCTCACTCGGAGGAGTCGAGGACGTCCATCACCATGATGATGCCGACGACGTTGTCGTCCTCCGTGCGCAGCCGGGAGAACTCCACCGCGAAACGGGTCGCCTTGCCGCGGCGGTTGACGGCGTCGAGCACCACGCCGTCCGGCCAGTCCCGAGGGTCCGAACCATCCGCCAGCAGAACGCGCAGGTGCGCCGACAGCGCCTCGAACGGCAGGCCGATGTCCAGATCGGCGAAGGGCCGGCCCGTGGTCTCGTCGGCGCGGGCACCCCACAGCTCCTCCGCGCCGGGACTCCAGACCAGCACGCGCAACTCGGAGTCGACCACCGCCACGGCGTCGCCGAGGCTGCGCACCATGGAGGAGACGAACTCATTGGCTCGATCGAGATCACGGCTCCGGGCGCTGAGTTCGTCGTTGAGCTGCTGGAGCTCGTCGTTGGTGGACTGGAGTTCCTCGTTCATCGTCTCCAGTTCCTCGTTGGTCGATTGAAGCTCCTCGTTGGTCGTCTCCAGTTCCTCGTTGGTGGACTGAAGTTCCTCGTTGGTCGTCTCCAGTTCCTCGTTCAGCGACTGGAGCTCTTCGTAGGCGTGCCCGAGCTCCTTGTTGGCCTGCTCCAGGTCGTCGCGGAGCCTGCGGTAGCGGGTGACGTCGTAGAAGCTGACGCTGACGCCGACCAGCGTCGCGCCCTCGCCACTTTGGAGCGGCATCACGGAAATGTCGAAAACGCCCACCTCCGTCTGGCCGGGCCGATGCCAGACGACCTCCCGCAGCTCCACCGCGCGCAGCTCCGACTGCGCCCGCTCGATCACCGATCGCAGCTCGATAGGGCGATACGACATCTCCAGGTCCTGAAACGGCCTGCCGATGTCGCGCAGGTTGAGGTTGAACAGCACCTCGGCCCGCGAGTTCACCAGCGCCAGCCGCCCGTTGACGTCGAGCGCGATCTGGGCCACCGGCCCGGAGGCCAGAGCCGCGGTCTTCAGCTCGGCCACCATCGCGTGGGGGCCGTCCAGCGCATCCGGCGGCCACTGTCCGCGCGCGCCCGGTAGCGTCGTCCCGCACTTCGTGAACAACCGCATCCGCAGGTCGACCGGCTGGAACCTGTCCGCGTGGTTGAGCAGCATCTCGGCCTTGCCGAGGAACAGATAGCCCGGGCTGGCCAGGGCGAAGTGGAAGCGCCTGATGATGTTGAGCTGGGTCTCGGTGTTGAAGTACATCAGGGTGTTGCGCGCGAGCAGCAGGTCCACACGGGAGATGGGCGCGTCGCAGGTCAGGTCGTTGCGGCCGAAGATGACCTGCCTGCGCAGGTCGCGCCGGAACGCGAAACCGCCCTCGACCCGCTCGAAGTAGGCTTCCCGCAGCCCTGTCGGCAGCTCGCCCATCTGCCGCTCGGTGTAGGTGGCCGCTCTGGCCACCTGCAGCGCCTTGTCGTCAAGGTCGGTCGCGTAGATCTTGACGCGTTCCTTGAACTGCTCGACACCCAGCTCCTCGGCGAGCATCATCGCCAGGCTGTACGCCTCCTCACCGGTGGCGCAGCCGGCGCTCCACGCCCGGATCGCCTTGCCCGCCGGCTTGGCGGCCACCAGAGCGGGGAGCACGCTCTCGCGCAGCGCTTCCCAGGCGGCCGGGTCACGGAAGAAGCTGGTGACGTTGATGAGCAGGCTGTCGAAAAGCCGGTTGAACTCCTCCGGCTCCAGCTCCAGATAGTCGCGGTACGCGCCGTAGTCGCTCAGCTTGAGCGCCTCCAGGCGCCTGCTGATCCTGCGCATCAGCGTGGTCCGTTTGTAGCCTGTGAAATCGAAGCCGCGCGTCTCCTTGAGCATGGCCAGGAGATCGTCGAACTCGTGTTCCTCCGCCACTATCACAGCTGACCAGCTTACGCCTGGCCACCCCTCCAGGCGCCCCCGAGTGTGGCCTGCAGGGCGCGGATCGTCTCCAGCGCTTCCCGGGTTTCGCGTGCCTGTTCGGCGAGGCGCGCGAGCGACATCCTGTGGCCCTGCCCCGCGGCCGCACCGATCATGCGTTCCAGCAGCCTGTGGCGCTCCTCCAGACGCAGGATGGCCACCCACAACGCCCGTTCGACCACGTCCGCCTGGCTGGAGACCATGGTGTCCGGCGACCACGAGTGCCCGACCCGGCAGGCGTAGCGCTGCTCGCGCATGGCACGCTGCTCGTAGAGCGGGCCGTTGCATTCGGGACAGGTGAAGCCGGTCAGTTCCCCGGACGGAGTGTCCGGCAACCGCGGCGACAGGTAGCGGGACAGCTCGCGCCGCAGTTCCTCGTCGGGCGTCGTCTCCTCTCCCGATGCCGGCGTCAGGCTCTGGTCTACGGCCCAGTCCGCCAGCCGCGTCACGTCGAGAATGTGCGCCCGTTCCACGGCCTTGGCCGCCGCCTGCGGCATGCCGGCGAAGTCGCTTTTCCGGGGATCCTGCACGGCGACCGCCCCGCCGTGGCGTTCGATCACCGCGCAACCCCGTGCCCCGTCGTCGAGCGTCCCGCTGAGCACGATCCCGGACACCCGCGGCCCGCCGTACAGCGCGGCGCTCATGAAGAGCAGATCGGCCGCCGGACGGTGACCGTTGTAGCGCGGGCCACGCGACAGGTGCTGCCTGCCGCCGTGCACCAGCAAGTGGTGGTCCGGTACGGCCACGCGGATCTCACCCGGCGCGATCGGGGCTCCGTCCTCGGCGGGCATGGCCTTGAGCGGGCCGGACCGGTCAAGGATGCCGGCCAGGGCGCTTCCCGCGCTGGCCGACACGTGCAGCACGACCAGGACCGCCGCCCGCAGGCCCGGAGGAAGCCGCGATACCAGCGCGCGCAGCGGCTCGACCCCGCCGGCGGAGGCGGCCACGACCACGAGGTCTCGTCCCCGATCGCTGTCCATCGGTATCTCCTGCCCACATAGGTGAATCATGCACGAGCCGGGCAGGTCTCATCCCCCACTCGTCACGCCCGCTCGCTTGGAGCGTCAGGTTCTCAGTGCCCGACGTCACCGCCACCGACCGTCTGGCGGACGGGCGTCGCCGGGTTTAACGCCCTGTGGGCGGGCACGACGGTCCCAGAGGGGAAAGTCTCCGGCACGCGGCCAGGGCCCGCCGCTAGCTTCCGCGGCCCTGGTCGCGTGCCGGAGCGGAACCGGCCCAGAGGCGAGCCGCTCTTGGAGATCCGGTCAGCGGACCGCATGCTGGGAAGGAGAGCCAACCGCGCGGACGGCGTCACCGGGCCGCGAGTAAGGTCAGCGAGCATGTGGGTGAGCTCGACCACCGTCTGGCCGGTCAGCGACGACCTGGCCGGCCTACGTCTGCTCGTCGACACCTATGCCCGCCGGGCAGGCTTGGCCTCTCGTCAGCGTGAAGACCTGAAGCTGGCGGTCAACGAGGCGGTCACCAACGTCCTCGACCATGCCGGCGGCCGAGGCGAGGTCCGCCTCCGCATCGATGACGAACACCTGACCGTCGACATCTGTGACAAGGCCGGGCTGCTGGCTCCTGACGCCTTTCCCGCCCAGTTGCCAGAGATTGACGGGCTCGCCCGCAAGCCCGGCAGTTTCGGCGTCGGGCTGTGGCTGATGCGCCAGGTCTGTGACGAGGCCACCATCACCCAGCAGGCGGGTGAGTCACGGGTGAGTCTGCGCATGCGCCGAACGGAGTCGTGATCCATGATTGAGCCGAGCGACCACGGGAGCGAGCCATCGACGAGGCTGTCGGCCCGCGTCGTTCGCAGCGGCGGGCAGGCGGCCACCCTCGTGGTCGCCGGCGCTCTCGACTGCGGCACCAAGCATGTACTCCAGGCGTTGCTGCCGGATCTGATCCGCACCGGCGTCATCCATGTCCTGGTGGAAGCCGCCGAGCTGAACTTCTGCGATCTCAGTGGCGCTCGTCTGCTGGAAGACCTGCACGCGCGTCTGCACGCCTTCGGTGGCGCCGTCACCGTGGCGCCCTCTCCTCCCGTGGCGCGGATGCTGGAGCTGATCTGGCCGCGTCACGAACGCGCCTTCCCCAACCTCATCCGCCCGCTCTCGACCGCCGGCAGTCCCCCGCCGATCAGGCATCTGCCCACCCTGCGAGCAATAGGCGGCAGACGCCGGCGTACACCGGCGAACACCTCCCCGATCGCGTCCGGCCGGCCGCCCGTCGACATCGCCGGCGCCATCGAGCGGGCCACGCGGTTGCGCCACCGCGCCCGGCTCCTGGCGGAGAGCGCTCGCGAGCAGATCCGCCGCTCCTACCAGGTGCTGGCCGCACTGCACGACACCCTTGCCACCACCCACCACGTCCAAGCCTCCCCGCCCCGGCCATGCGCGATCGCACACACCGCCGCAGCCGCGGCCATGCGGGCCCAGGCCGCCCGCTACCTCCCTTGAACGCGCGGTTTGAGGCTCGACGGCGCCGGCTTGCTTCTGGCGCGCAGCGTCCGGGCCAACGCGGCGGTGGCTGGTACCGCACCGCCGGCGCACGGCAGCGCTCCGCTCCCGCCGTTCGCGACCTGGGCGCGAGTACGGTCGCCACCGGCTAGAACATGCCGAAGGACCAGGTGGCCGGGGCGTAGGGCTTGTGGTCGGCGAACAGGCCCAGCGCGGTCTTCTGCACGTTGGCGACGGCGACGGAACCATGACCCTCCATCGGCAGCGAACCCGGGCAAGCCGGAAAGAAGCACCGCCGACGACTACACGCGCAGTTGTCCGGCTGAGCGAGGAAAGTTTCAATGCTCCAGGCTGCTGTGGCCCGGCACGACCGTTGCGCGCATGTTGCTTCGCATCATGCGGATCGCAGCATCGGCAAGATCGCGATGAATGTGCGCCACGCAGTCTCCGGCCACGCGGACGGTGAACTCGCGCACGTAGGCGTCCAGCGCCGTGTACAACACACACTGCTCGGTCACCTGCCCGGTCAGCACCAGCGTCTCGATGTTCTCCCGGCGCAGCAGGTACTCCAGAGGTGTGCCGAAGAACGCGCTGTGCCGTCCCTTGGGCAGGAAGGCGCATCCGGGGGGCAGCGGAAGGGGCTCGACGAGATCGGGCCGCCGCCCCTCGATCGCACGCCGACGGATGTCCTCCGGCCCGGCGGCGAAATCCTGGTGATTGTCGTTGACGTAAACGATCTCGATGTCAGGGCGCTCGTGCGCCGCACGGACCAGCTGGGCCAAGGGCCGCAGGATCTCCTCCACGCTGCGTGACAGAAGCTCGGCGTCCTCGTGCTCGTAGGGATTGAACATGTCCATCACGAGCACGGCGGTCCTGTTCGTCGTACTCACCGCCGTGACGCGTGCGGCGTCAGCATGAGCCCCGTCATGCCGAATCGGCCTTCCCAGCCGCCCTCGCCGGATCGGGACCGCCCGGGGCCGCCGCGGGTATGGGAAGGTGTTCCGCGCGGATCACCACGAGTTCCTCATAGCGCTGGCCCGGCAGGATCAGCCCGCGTTCCTCCAGCCATGCCGCCCGGCCGTACATGAC
>NZ_JACHIN010000039.1 GCF_014203235.1 Nonomuraea endophytica
GCGGGCGTACGAGATCTTCCAGAAGAAGCAGGACGGCGCCATCAAGATCCTCCTCAACCCCTAAGGCAGGAACCATGCTGCGACAGGCAGCCGCGGGAGCCGCGGCAGGCGTCCTGGCCACGCTGACGATGAGTGCGGTCATGGTGGCCGGGCGCCGGACGGGCCTGATGAACGAGCATCCGCCCAAGAACATCGTGCGAGCGATGCTGCCAGGCTCCAAGCACCGGCCCAAGCCCGGCGAGAACATGCTGGCCGCGCTGGCGCACCTGGGGTTCGGCGCCGCGGCGGGGGCGACGTTCGGCGCGGTCGCCGGCCGCCACCGGACCTCGGCCCCGGCGGGCGCGGGCTACGGACTGGCCATCTGGCTGACCAGCTACCAAGGGTGGCTGCCAGGCCTGGACATCCTGCCGCCGATCTCCCAGGACCGTCCGGGCCGTCCCGCGGTCATGGCGGCAGGCCATGTCGTCTACGGACTCACGCTGGCCAGGGCCCTCAGGCGTCTCGCGCCCTGACGACCGCCCCGGGCGACGCGGTGACGATCGTCATCCGGATGACCGCCGCGGCCGGGCCGAACAGGAGCCGGCCCGGCCGGCTACTGGAAGGCGAACGCGCAGCGGCACAGGAGACGGGAGTGATCTTCCTGGGTTCGAGTGCGGCCGTTGCCGCTGAAGACAAGCGTACGAGGTCAGGCGTCGCGGTAGGCGCGGACGAACGCCCCGTAGAGTTCGCGCGGTAGGCGGGCCAGGCCCTTGGGGTGGAGGTTGCGCAGGAAGGCGCTGACCTGCGCGCGCGTGGGGTTCATGCCGCGTGCCAAGAGGTAGCGCGACAGGGAGCGGGTGTCGAGGACGTCGGTGTCGAAGTGGCGAGCACCTCGTCGGCGGACAGCAGACCATCCCGGTCACTGTCGAACAGATCGAAGATGTCCCGGCCGTCCCATACGATCTCGGATGTCCGCTGCGCGTCGTGCGACATGAGTGCTTTTCCTTAGGCTCGCCCATCGGGACGGTTCATCGGCTAAGCACTGCGCCTACCCTCGCGCGGCCTCTCCATTCCTGTACGGCTGAGCCGTCGCGGACGCGTCCATCAGCTTGGCCAGCAGTTCCTCCGCCTGATGGTGCTCCTCCACGCCATGGTGGACCTCCCCGCGCTCCGACGGCCTGGCCTTGGCCAGCGTGCGCGACGAACTTGGCGGCCAGCTCGGCCACCAGCGCGGGACGGTTCTCCGGCTGCCGCTTCAGCTTCTCGAAGAGCACCTCGACGCCGCGATGATCCCCTTGATGAGATCGATTACGTTCTGTGACATAGTTCCTCCTGATCGTGACGAGCCTGGTGCCACCCGGGCAAGAGCCGCATGTGACCTCGGCGGACGTTTCCGAGGTCTACCAACCGCCCACCAGGGCAGGAGCCGGGTATGAGTGCACAGTCGTACTGGATGCAGAGCGCGCCGGGGGGCACCTACCCCGTCCTGGAGGACGACCTTCAGGTGGATGTGGTGGTGGTGGGGGCGGGTATCGCGGGATTGAGTGCGGCCTGGGAGCTCGTGCGGGCTGGGCGGAGCGTGGCGGTGCTGGAGGCCGGGCGGGTCGCGGCGGGGGTGAGCGGTCATACCACGGCCAAGTTGTCGGCCCAGCACACCCTGATCTACGCCGACCTCGCCCCCTCGACGGCCCAGCTCTACGCCGAGTCGCAGCGACAGGCGGTCGAACATGTCGCAGCCACCGCGTCCGCCCTGGGCGTCGGCTGTGACCTGGAGCGGGTGCCCGCGCTCACCTACGCCGAGTCGGCCGACGGCCTCGACCGGTTGCGGGCCGAGGCCGAGGCGGCCGCGCGGGCCGGGCTGCCGGCCTCGTTCGTGACCGACAGCTCGCTGCCCTTCCCGATCGCCGGGGCCGTACGGGTGGAGAACCAGGCGCAGTTCCATCCCCGCGCCTACCTCCTCGCGCTCACCGAGGCCATGGCGGCGGAAGGCGCGCTCGTCTTCGAGGGCACGCGCGTGGTCGACTTGAAGGAGGGCGAGCCCTGCCGGCTCACCACCGAAGGCGGGCAGAGCGTGACGGCGGCCGACGTGGTCGTCGCCACGCACTATCCGATCTTCGACCGGGCTCTGCTGTTCGCCCGCCTGCGCCCCCATCGCGAACTGGTCGTGGCCGCACCCATCCCGGCCGGAAGCGACCCGGGCGCCATGTTCATCACCACCGAGCAGAACACCCGTTCCATCCGTACCGCCCCATACGGGGACGGGCAGCGGCTGCTCATCGTCACCGGCGAGTCCTTCACCCCAGGAGCCGGCCGGGTGACCGAACGACTGGACCGCCTCCGCGCCTGGACGGCCGAGCGGTTCGCGAGCGCGGAGGTGACGCACTGGTGGGCGGCCCAGGACAACAGCACCACCGACGGGCTGCCCTTCGTCGGCCCGCTCCACGTCGGGGCCAGGCACACCTACGTCGCCACCGGATTCGGCGGCTGGGGCATGAGCAACGGCGTCATGGCAGGCCTGCTGCTCAGCGCCCTGATCACCGGAGGAAAGCCGCCGTGGTCGGAGATCTACGACCCCCGGCGCCTGCATCCGCTGCGTGAAGCCGGTCCGGCGGTCAAGGCGCAGGCCACTGTCGCCCGGCACCTCGTCGGCGACCGGCTGGCCGTACACCACACAGACGACCTGACCGGACTGCCGCGCGGACAGGCAACCGTCATCAAAACCAACGGCGAACACCGCGCCGTCTACCGCGACACCGACGGCGCCCTCCACGCGGTATCGGCCATCTGCACCCACCTGCGCTGCGTCGTGGCCTTCAACGAGGCGGAACACTCCTGGGAGTGCCCCTGCCACGGCTCCCGCTTCGACGTCGACGGCGCCGTCCTGCAAGGACCCGCGGTGAAGCCGTTGCCCCCCGTCGAACTGGACGAATCAGCCGGGTAGCGCCGCGCGGCACCAATCCGGAGCAAGGTGCTCAGCCGTAAGACCCTCCCCATCCGCCACCAAGCTGCCGGCCTCGGCGGAGTCGACGAGTCCGACCTCAGGCACGGAGGGCCGATTGGCGCCCGGATGCCGCGAGTACGCGACCTGTCCGTCGTGGCGGACAGTGCCGGTTTGGTGACGTTCACTCTACTTTAAGATGAAGCGTCTTTCACGTAACGCCTTTCAGGCGTACTCTCGTCGTCA
>NZ_JACHIN010000040.1:0-1273 GCF_014203235.1 Nonomuraea endophytica
TGCTTTGTGGTCAAGTCCTCGGCCTATTAGTACCGGTCAGCTCCACACGTTACCGTGCTTCCACCTCCGGCCTATCAACCCCATCGTCTCTGGGGGGCCTTACCCACTCTCGTGGTGGGAGACCTCATCTCAAGGCGAGCTTCCCGCTTAGATGCTTTCAGCGGTTATCCCTTCCGAACGTAGCCAACCAGCCGTGCACCTGGCGGTACAACTGGCACACCAGAGGTTCGTCCGTCCCGGTCCTCTCGTACTAGGGACAGCTCCTTTCAAGTCTCCTGCGCGCGCAGCGGATAGGGACCGAACTGTCTCGCGACGTTCTAAACCCAGCTCGCGTACCGCTTTAATGGGCGAACAGCCCAACCCTTGGGACCTACTCCAGCCCCAGGATGCGACGAGCCGACATCGAGGTGCCAAACCATCCCGTCGATATGGACTCTTGGGGAAGATCAGCCTGTTATCCCCGGGGTACCTTTTAGCCGTTGAGCGACACCGCTTCCACATGCCGATGCCGGATCACTAGTCCCAGCTTTCGCTCCTGCTCGACCCGTCAGTCTCACAGTCAAGCTCCCTTGTGCACTTACACTCGACACCTGATTGCCAACCAGGCTGAGGGAACCTTTGGGCGCCTCCGTTACTCTTTAGGAGGCAACCGCCCCAGTTAAACTACCCACCAGACACTGTCCCCGATCCGGATCACGGACCAGAGTTAGACGTTCAAAACGACCAGAGTGGTATTTCACCAATGACTCCACCATCACTAGCGTGACAGCTTCCCAGTCTCCCACCTATCCTACACAAGACGTTCCAAACGCCAATGTCAAGCTGTAGTGAAGGTCCCGGGGTCTTTCCGTCCTGCTGCGCGTAACGAGCATCTTTACTCGTAGTGCAATTTCGCCGGGTCTGCGGTTGAGACAGCGGGGAAGTCGTTACGCCATTCGTGCAGGTCGGAACTTACCCGACAAGGAATTTCGCTACCTTAGGATGGTTATAGTTACCACCGCCGTTTACCGGCGCTTAAGTTCTCACCTTCGCACAGTTACCTGTGCTAAGCGGTCCCCTTAACGTTCCGGCACCGGGCAGGCGTCAGTCCGTATACATCGTCTTACGACTTCGCACGGACCTGTGTTTTTAGTAAACAGTCGCTTCCCCCTGGCCACTGCGACCCCCACCAGCTCCCAGAGCTAGTCTGATCACCAGCAGAGGTCCCCCTTCTCCCGAAGTTACGGGGGCAATTTGCCGAGTTCCTTAACCACAGTTCACCCGATCGCCTTAG
>NZ_JACHIN010000040.1:1369-3114 GCF_014203235.1 Nonomuraea endophytica
GGCTACATGCTTACCCCAGGACAACCATCGCCTGGGCTGGACTACCTTCCTGCGTCACCCCATCGCTTACCTACTACTCAATCGGTTCGAGCGTTCGGCCAAAGACAAGACCCGAAGGCCTACATCCCTGACTTAAGGACTCTTAGCATCAAAAGGTTCAGTATGGGCGCGTTGAAGCGGGTACGGGAATATCAACCCGTTGTCCATCGACTACGCCTGTCGGCCTCGCCTTAGGTCCCGACTTACCCTGGGCGGATTAGCCTGGCCCAGGAACCCTTGGTCATCCGGCGGCAGGGTTTCTCACCCTGCATTCGCTACTCATGCCTGCATTCTCACTCGCACAGCCTCCACAACTAGATCACTCTGCTGCTTCGCCGGCTGCACGACGCTCCCCTACCCATCCAGCACACAAGGCGCTGAATGCCACGACTTCGGCGGTGTACTTGAGCCCCGCTACATTGTCGGCGCGGAATCACTTGACCAGTGAGCTATTACGCACTCTTTCAAGGGTGGCTGCTTCTAAGCCAACCTCCTGGTTGTCTCTGCGACTCCACATCCTTTCCCACTTAGCACACGCTTAGGGGCCTTAGTCGGTGATCTGGGCTGTTTCCCTCTCGACTACGAAGCTTATCCCCCGCAGTCTCACTGCCACGCTCTCACTTACCGGCATTCGGAGTTTGGCTGACGTCAGTAACCTTGTCGGGCCCATCGGCCATCCAGTGCTCTACCTCCGGCAAGAAACACGCGACGCTGCACCTAAATGCATTTCGGGGAGAACCAGCTATCACGGAGTTTGATTGGCCTTTCACCCCTACACACAGGTCATCCCCCAGGTTTTCAACCCTGGTGGGTTCGGTCCTCCACCCAGTCTTACCTGAGCTTCAACCTGCCCATGCGTAGATCACTCCGCTTCGGGTCTACAGCATGCGACTCAAACGCCCTCTTCAGACTCGCTTTCGCTACGGCTCCCCCACACGGGTTAACCTCGCCACACACCATAACTCGCAGGCTCATTCTTCAAAAGGCACGCAGTCACATCACACAGAGAACAAGTCTCTGCAAGCTCCTACGGCTTGTAGGCACACGGTTTCAGGTACTATTTCACGACCCCTCACCGGGGCACTTTTCACCTTTCCCTCACGGTACTCGTGCACTATCGGTCATCAGGAAGTATTTAGGCTTACCAGGTGGTCCTGGCAGATTCACACAGGATTTCTCGGGCCCCGTGCTACTTGGGATCCCCTCAAGAAGCCCTCAAGATTTCGCCTACCCGGCTCTCACGGTCTACGGCGCCCCTTCCCAGAGGCTTCAACTATCTCGAAGGTTTATCACTTCTTGTGGCTTCGGCAGAAACCACCAGAGGGTCCCACGACCCCCAACATGCAACGCCTGCCGGCTATCACACATGCCAGGTTTAGCCTCATCCGCTTTCGCTCACCACTACTCACGGAATCACTGTTGTTTTCTCTTCCTACGGGTACTGAGATGTTTCACTTCCCCGCGTTACCACCAACCGCCCTATACATTCAGGCGGAGGCAACACCACATGACTGGTGCTAGGTTTCCCCATTCGGACATCCCCGGATCAACGTCTGGTTGGCGACTCCCCGAGGCTTAACGCAGCCTCCCACGTCCTTCATCGGCTCCTGATGCCAAGGCATCCACCGTGTGCCCTAAAAAACTTGGCCACAAAGATGCTCGCGTCCACTATGCAAATCTCAAACAACAAACAGCAACCACCCCCA
>NZ_JACHIN010000041.1 GCF_014203235.1 Nonomuraea endophytica
CTGGACCCGATCCTCGGCTCCACCCGCACCCTGGCCCCGCTGATCGACCCCAACGCCCACTCCTGCGGCACCGTCCCCGCCCACGGCGTCGACGAGCTGGCCCACCCCGAACCCGGCTACTACGCCGTCGGTGTCAAGTCCTACGGCCGCGCCCCGACCTTCCTCATGGCCACCGGCTACGAGCAGGTCCGCTCCGTCACCGCCGCCCTCGCGGGCGACTGGGAAGCCGCCCGCGACGTACAGCTCGACCTGCCCGAAACCGGCGTCTGTTCCTCCAACCTCGCCGAAGCCCAGGAACAGCGCGTCGGCCTGGCCACCGGCATCAGCGGCGGCCTGCTCCCCCTCGTCGGAGTCTCAGCCGAGACCGGCGGAAGCGGCTGCGGCTGACTATAGTTAGACTGACGTCGAACCAAGGAGTGCCATGGCCGCCCCCGCAACCGTCGCCTGCTGCGCGCCGATCGCCCGCGAGCCGATCTCCGAGGACGACGCGGCAGAGGCGGCGGTCCTGCTCAAGGCCGTCGCCGACCCGGTACGGCTGCGCCTGCTGTCGATGATCGGCTCCCACGCCGGTGGCGAGGTGTGCGTGTGCGACCTGACCGGGGCCTTCGACCTCACCGCCCCACGATCTCCCACCACCTGAAGATCCTGCGCACCGCCGGTCTCATCGACGGCGAACGCCGCGGCACCTGGGTCTACTACCGCATCGTCGGCGAGACCGTGAACAAGCTCGGCGCCCTGTTCACACCCCTGACCGAGACGCAGCTGACGCCTGTTTCCGCCTACGGACCGACCGACGCCTGACCTGACTCCGGCTCATCGATGTGATCACGACGTGAGCTCGTCGATCAGCTTCTCCACCCGGGCGCGGATCTCGTCGCGGATCACCCGCGCGGTAGTACACCCACGAGGCGCGCCGCTCCGAGGTGAGCAGGCCCACCTCCTTGAGGACCTTGAGGTGGTGGCTGATGGTCGGCTGGGACAGCTCGAACGCGCCGGTGATGTCGCACACGCACACCTCGCCGCCCTCCCTGCTGGCCACGATCGACAGGATGCGCAGCCGTACCGGATCACCCAGAGCCTTGAACACCCGCGCCACCCCGGCGGCCTGCTCGGCGTCCAGCGGCTCACGGACCAGCGGCGGACTGCACTCCAGGATCTGCGACAGCTCCATACGCGCTTCCCTTTAGATGGCTATCTATATTGACATATGTCTATGCCATCGAGGGAGGCCGCGTCTAGATGGGCGGCTTGACGGCCTGGATGATGGCCGAGTGCACGCCGTCTCCGTGGCCGGCCGTGAGCGTGATCGTCACCTGGGTGAACCCGGCCGCCGCCAGCAGGGCGCGGTAGGCATCGATGCTGAGTGCTCCGGCCGCGCAGCCGATGCGCTGCTCGGTGGCGGCCTGCCGTACCGGATCGGCGGGGCCGTCCGTGACCACGTCGCTGACGCCGAAGCGGCCGCCGGGTCGCAGCACCCGGAAGGCCTCGGCCAGCACCGCGGCCTTGTCGTCGGACAGGTTGATCACACAGTTGGAGATGACCACGTCCACGCTCTGGCGGGGCAGCGGGATCCGCTCGATGCCGCCGTGCAGGAACTCCACGTTTTCCACGCCTGCCTGCTCGGCGTTGCGGCGGGCCAGCTCCAGCATGTCGGTGCTGGCGTCCAGGCCGTACGCCTTGCCGTGCGGGCCGACGCGGCGGGCCGACAGCAGCACGTCGATGCCGCCACCGGAGCCCAGGTCCAGCACCGTCTCACCGGCACGTAGCTCGGCGACCGCGACCGGATTGCCGCAGCCCAGGCTCGCCAGCAGCGCGCCGTCCGGCAGGCCGGCCAGGTCGTCGTAGCCCGCGGTGCCGAAGCCCCCGTCGGCGAAGGACTCCGGACCGCAGTCGAG
>NZ_JACHIN010000042.1 GCF_014203235.1 Nonomuraea endophytica
GGTTGGGGCTGGTATTTCAAGACCGTCAGAAGATCAGGACATGAGAACGGAGATCCGGTAGAACGGGTGATCTTCCCAAACCATCCGTCACACACTGGATCTCCGTTGAGTGCTGAGTCTGCCAGGTCACAGATGGCCTGCGCTATTGCTGTGGTGAATCGTCAGGTCCGAACAGCCGCGGGGGTGTTCGCGCCCGGCCATCTGGGTGAACTGACTCAGCTGGTGCCGTTCGAGATGGTCGATGAGGTGCTGGCCGAGGCCGGTGGTCGCGAGCGGCGCTTACGTGAGCTGCCCTCAAGGGTGGTGGTGTATCTGCTGCTGGCGGCGGGCTTGTTCGCCGAGTTGGGGTATCGGCAGGTGTGGGCCCGGCTGACCTCGGGGCTGGCCGAGCCGGGTCCGGTGCCGTCCTCCTCGGCGTTGGCCCAGGCCCGACGCCGGGTCGGGGTGGCGCCGGTGAAGGCGCTGTTTGAGCTGCTGGCCGGTCCACCGGCAGGGGCGACGCGGTGGCGGAGTCTGCTGGTGTGCGCTTTGGACGGCACCACGATGTCGGTGCCCGACAGCCCGGCCAACCTGGCCCGCTACGGTCACCAATCCGGCTCGCACGGCGGGTCGGGCTACCCGCTGGTCCGGGTACTGGCGGTAGTGGCCTGCGGCACCCGGACCCTGCTCGCGGTGAGGTTCGGGCCGTTCAAGAGCGGCGAGTGCACCTATGCGCCGCAGGTATTCGGCTGTCTGCGCTCAGGCATGGTGCTGCTGGGCGACCGCATGTTCGCCGTGCGCGCCCTGGTCACAGCCATCGCCGAGACTGGCGCGGACCTGCTCATCCGCTGCAAGAACAACCGCTCGCTACCCCGTCTGGACACCTTGGCGGACGGGTCATTCATCTCCATCCTGGGCGGCGTCACGGTCAGGGTGATCGACGCGGAGATCACCGTGACCCTGTCCGGCACCAGCCGCCGCACGGGCCGCTACCGGCTGATCACCACACTGACCGACCACCGGCGCTACCCCGCCCTGGAACTCCTCACGCTCTATCACCACAGGTGGGAGATCGAAACGACCTACCTGGAACTGAAGTCCACCGTGCTGGGCGGACGAGTCCTGCGCGCTCGCACGCCCCAGGGCGTCGACCAGGAGATCTACGCGCTGCTGACCGCCTACCAGGCGTTGCGGCTGGCGATGGCCGAGGCCACCGTCGCCCAGACAGCCCTGCAAGCCGACCGGGCCAGTTTCACCATCGCCCTGCACACCGCCCGCGACCAGATCATCCACGCCGCCGGCATCATCGCCGACAGCGTGATCGACCTCATTGGCAAGATCGGCCGAGCAGTCCTGGCCGACCCTCTGCCACCTCGCCGCGTGCGAGTGAGCCCCCGGATCGTCAAACGCGCGATCTCCAAACACCGCGCCAAAGGCCAGGCCGACCGCACCAACCACCGAGCGGCCATCGCCATCGACGTCCTTACCGAACCCGAATCGACAACCGCCCAAGCGCCTTAACTACCCGGCATTG
>NZ_JACHIN010000043.1 GCF_014203235.1 Nonomuraea endophytica
CCTTGACGACCGCGTCGGTCGGCTCCTTCACGGCCGGGTCGGGCGCCTGCGCGACGCGGACGTCCCGCCTGCCGTGCCAGGTGACGGCTTTCACGGTTGTCTCCTTTGCTCAGTTGCGTTCGGTGCGCACCTACCCGGAACGGGCCGGCTAAACGGCGTGACCTGCGCAGGTTCGGCGCGGGGTCGGGTAAGGGCAGGCGTCACCCATCCCCCGAGAAGGCTCATGACCACGAGATCCTGCGCACCGTGGCCGGCCACCAGGTCCGCCGCCGGCCGGTGTTCGACGGGCCGGAAGAAGGGTCTCCGGGCGCTCACGACGCCTAAGCTTGGAGGTCTAGGGTGATACCGCGCCGGCGGAGACGCCGTGTGTATAGCGGCCGCTCAGGCTCAGATCACGCCGTCAGGCGGAGAGCCTTCGGCGAGGGTGCGGGGCAAGGTCGCTCCATGCCCTCCGTCGGTGACCTCTTACACGTGCAGGCGGAAAACAATTCTCAAGCGGGATCGCCTGATTCTTTCGAGGCGGCGCACTAGCTCACCGGCCGGCGGCGGGGAAATTGCGGGAGCGGAATTCTCTCGCAAACCCTAAAAACTCCGAAGAACGCCCATTTCCCATGTGTAGGCAGGGTATGGCTGACCGCGGAATCGTCTGATCACCATATTCGGGGGAAAAATGTTCACTCACACCAAATCCAAGAGGAAGGGACAGGTGGAGATCCTGTTCACCCTTCCCCGTGAGGCCGGACCGGTCTCGGTCGTCGGCGACTTCAACGGATGGGACCCGCTCGCCCACCCGATGACCCTGGGCGAGGACGGACACTACCGGGTCGCGGTCGCCGTGCCCCAGGGCGAGGCGTTCGCCTTCCGCTACCTGGCCGACGGCGGCCGCTGGTTCGACGACGAAGCAGCCGACGAGTACGACCACCGCGGCGCCGTCTTCCGCGTCGCCGCACCCGCACGCCGCACCACCGACCGCACCACCACCGACCGCATCATCACGGGCCGCGCCACCGCCGCCAAGCCCCGCGCCACCGCTGCCAAGCCCCGCGCCGCCACGGCCAAGATCGCACGCTGACCTTCCTCGCGCCTGCCTTCGGTGTGACCGTGGTTTCGCGTCGGAATGGCAGCCTGCCGCAAGGCATATGGCGTGGGCAGGCGTTCGGGGAGTCAGGGGGCGGCCGGCACCGGGACGGTCATCGGCATCGCGGTGGCGCTGTGGTCGGCGTCGGGGTACGTGGCGGCGTTCATGCGGGCCGCGAACATCATGTACGAGATGCCCGAGGGGCGGCCGATCTGGAAGACGTTGCCGCTGCGGCTGGCGATCACGCTCGTCCTGGTGGTCATGATGAACGAGAAAGAGAAGCCTCGACGGCGAGTGAGTGTTTTGTCCCTTTTGGGGTAGCTGGGCGGCATGTTCTTGCTGAGGCCGCCGGGCGTGTACCGGCCGCAGGGTGATACCGAT
>NZ_JACHIN010000044.1 GCF_014203235.1 Nonomuraea endophytica
GCCCTCTGTACCGGCCATTGTAGCATGTTTGCAGCCCAAGACATAAGGGGCATGATGACTTGACGTCATCCCCACCTTCCTCCGAGTTGACCCCGGCAGTCCCCCATGAGTCCCCACCACCTCCGAAGAGGCGTGCTGGCAACATGGAGCAAGGGTTGCGCTCGTTGCGGGACTTAACCCAACATCTCACGACACGAGCTGACGACAGCCATGCACCACCTGTCACCCGATCCGAAGAGGGCCACATCTCTGCAGCTTTCCGGGCGATGTCAAGCCTTGGTAAGGTTCTTCGCGTTGCGTCGAATTAAGCAACATGCTCCGCCGCTTGTGCGGGCCCCCGTCAATTCCTTTGAGTTTTAGCCTTGCGGCCGTACTCCCCAGGCGGGGCGCTTAATGCGTTAGCTCCGGCACGGAGATCGTGGAAGATCCCCACACCTAGCGCCCAACGTTTACAGCGTGGACTACCAGGGTATCTAATCCTGTTCGCTCCCCACGCTTTCGCTCCTCAGCGTCAGGTAAGGCCCAGCAAGCCGCCTTCGCCACCGGTGTTCCTCCTGATATCTGCGCATTTCACCGCTACACCAGGAATTCCACTTGCCCCTACCTACCTCTAGCCGGCCCGTATCCACCGCAGACCCGCAGTTAAGCTGCGGGCTTTCACGGCAGACGCGACCAGCCACCTACGAGCTCTTTACGCCCAATAATTCCGGACAACGCTTGCGCCCTACGTATTACCGCGGCTGCTGGCACGTAGTTAGCCGGCGCTTCTTCTGCAGGTACACGTCAACTTCGTCCCTGCTGAAAGAGGTTTACAACCCGAAGGCCGTCATCCCCCACGCGGCGTCGCTGCGTCAGGCTTCCGCCCATTGCGCAATATTCCCCACTGCTGCCTCCCGTAGGAGTCTGGGCCGTGTCTCAGTCCCAGTGTGGCCGGTCGCCCTCTCAGGCCGGCTACCCGTCGTCGCCTTGGTAGGCCACTACCCCACCAACAAGCTGATAGGCCGCGAGCCCATCCCCAACCGAAAAAACTTTCCACCACCACCCGATGCCGGGGGCGGTCGTATCCGGTATTAGACCCAGTTTCCCGGGCTTATCCCAGAGTCAGGGGCAGGTTGCTCACGTGTTACTCACCCGTTCGCCGCTCGAGTACCCCGAAGGGCCTTTCCGCTCGACTTGCATGTGTTAAGCACGCCGCCAGCGTTCGTCCTGAGCCAGGATCAAACTCTCCATAAGATGTTTGAAACTAGCAAAAACTCATCATATTCCAGACGAGGTGTTGCATGAAATACTTCATGCACTGGCTTTTAACACACTGTTGAGTTCTCAAGAAACGGACGCGT
>NZ_JACHIN010000045.1 GCF_014203235.1 Nonomuraea endophytica
TGGAGTTGGCCCAGTTTGATGGACACCTGATCTCTGGGGAACCCTGGTTCCCGGAAGAAGGAGTCTGCTGTGCCGAACAACTATCCGCCGGAGTTTCGCCGGCAGATGGTGGAGCTGGTGCGCGCGGGCCGGTCGCCGGAGGAGCTGGCCAAGGAGTTCCAGCCGTCCGCGCAGTCGATCCGTGTCTGGGTGCGCCAGGCCGATCTGGATGACGGCCGCCGCCAAGACGGCCTGGCCAGCGCTGAGAAGGATGAGCTGGCCCGGCTGCGCCGCGAGAACAGGATTCTCCGTGAGGAGAAGGAGATCTTGCGTAAGGCCGCGGCGTTCTTCGCGCGGGAGACGGATCTGCCGAGATGAAGTTCCGGCTGATCCATGCGGAGAAGGACCACCACGACGTCTCCCTGATGGCCCGGGTGCTGGGTGTGTCGCGCCAGGGCTACTACGCCTGGGCGGCCCGGCGGCGTCGCGGCCCGTCGGCACGAGCCCGCCGCGATGTCGAGCTGACTAAGCAGATCCGTCGGCATCACCAGGCCTCTGATGAGATCTACGGGGCACCCCGCATCCACGCTGACCTGCGGGAGCTCGACGGGGTCCGGGTGGGCCGCAAGAGGGTGGCGCGGCTGATGCGCGCCGCCGGGCTGGCCGGGGTGAGCAGACGCAGAGGCTGTCGCACCACCATCGCCGACCGGCGGGCGGTCGCCCCATCTGACCTGGTGAAGCGGAAGTTCACCGCGGCCGAGCCGAACCTCATCTGGACGGCCGACATCACGTATGTGCCGACCTGGCAGGGCTTCGTCTATCTGGCAGTGGTGCTGGATGTGTTCTCCCGCCGGATCGTCGGGTGGGCTATGGCCGAGCACATGCGCACCGAGCTGGTGACCGACGCCCTGGCCATGGCGCTGCACCAGCGCCGCCCCGAGGCCGGGGTGATTCACCATAGCGATAAGGGCGGCCAATACACCTCGATCGCCTTCGGCCAGCGCTGTGAGCGAGCAGGCGTCCGCCCGTCGACGGGCCGTACCGGGACCTGCTTCGACAACGCGATCACCGAGAGCTTCTTCGCTTCGCTGGAGTGCGAACTGATCGACCGGCGCACCTTCCGCACCAGGTCAGAAGCCGAGCGTGCCCTATTCAGCTATATCGAGGGGTTTTACAATCCACGCCGCCGCCACTCCGCCAACGGACAGCTCAGCCCCGCCGAATACGAACGCCGACACGCGCACAAGAACACCCAAGACCTCAACTATGCTGCCGCGTAGTCGCAAGCCCTGATGTGTCTATCGAACCGGGGCAACTCCA
>NZ_JACHIN010000046.1 GCF_014203235.1 Nonomuraea endophytica
GACTTGTGCCAGCGGTCATAGACCGTCATAGCTGCTCCTCGAACCACGCGCGCACGTCAGCGGGCGCATAGCGGAGGTGCTTGCCTACCCGCCGTCCTCTGGGGCCGACGCGCCGAGTGCGCCATTGGTAGAGGGTGCCGAGCGGAATCCCGAGGAACTCAGAGACCTCCTCGGGTGTCCACAGGCGTTGGTCCTTGGTCACCGGTACTCCGTTCGCTGTCTGAGGGTTCGTCAGGCTGCGAGCGGTGTGGACGGACTCTGTTCCCAGCTGTCGTGGGTGAGGTCTTCGCGTCCTGCTCGGGTGCGTTCGCGGGCTTGTGCCGCTGCCGTGTTGGCGAGGAGTTGGTCACCGGTGGTGTGCCAGCCGGTGCCTGCGTAGGTGAGGAATCCGATGATGAGGGTGGTTTCCTCGGTTTTGCTGTCAAGGAGTTGTTGACGGTGAAAGCGCGATGTTTGGTGGTGTCCCTCTATCCCTGGGGGATGGCGTTTGAGGGCTTGTGCGCGCTTGTAGGCGGCTCGTTCTTGGCGGATGGAGCCGAAGGTGATCGAGTAGCGGCGGGCTTTGGTGAGGAAGTGTCCGCCGAAGCCGAGCATGTGCGCCCACCTGCGTAATCCTCCCCATTCGGGAGTCTGGCCGAGTTTCCAGGCTGCGTCGATAAGACGTTCGGGATGGGTGCCGGTGGGGCTGGCGTACAGATCGATGGTGTCAGGGGTAAGCCTGCGGGAGGTGTGGCCAGTGGCTTCGGTGCCTTTGGTGGAGTACTTGGCGAGGTAGGCGGCAACGGCTTGGTCGTCGAGGGCGTCGCCGGAGGCCGACAGGGTGATGGGCCGGATCTCGTGCTGCTTGCCCCAGGCGATGCGCCAGCCGCCGGGTTGCTCGGGATGGGGTGCGGTGGTGTAGGCGATGGTGGCGGCGGCCGAGGTGAGCGCGGCGATGATGTCGTTGGTGGTGATGCCGTCCGGGGGTGTGGTGATGGCGTCAGGCTGGTCGGGGTTGATGCCGTCCAGGCGGAGCAGGATGTGGAAGTGGACTGCGCCGCGTGCTTGGTATTCGGCGGCTTTGCCGTGGGAGAGCCGGACTTTGGGTAGGCCGTGT
>NZ_JACHIN010000047.1 GCF_014203235.1 Nonomuraea endophytica
CGGACGGGCGATCAAACGGTTCAGCGTCCCGCACACCGGCACCGGGCTGCGGGATCTGGTCCGCAAGCTCCAGGCCGCGGGAGTGGCCGAGGTGGCGATCGAGCGCGGTGACGGCAAGGTCGTCGACGCATTGCTGGACGCCGAGCTGACGGTAGTGGTGATCAGCCCGAACCAGCTGAAGAACCTGCGCTCCCGTTACGGGTCGGCGGGTAACAAAGACGACCGGTTCGACGCGTTCATCTTGGCCGACACTCTGCGCACCGACCGGGCCCGGCTGCGTCCGTTGGTTCCCGACAGCCCCGCCACGGTCACGCTGCGGCAGACCTGCCGAGCCCGCCGGGACCTGGTCGCCCACCGGGTGGCGCTGGCCAACCAGCTGCGCGCCCACCTGCAGATCGCCTTCCCCGGCGCGGTCGGCCTGTTCGCCGATATCGACAGCCCGATCAGCCTGGCGTTCCTGCACCGCTTCGACTGCCAGGACCGCGCCGGCTGGCTCTCGCCCCGCCGGCTGGCCGTCTGGCTGCGCAGCGTCGGCTACTGCGGCCGCACCGACCCCGCGGTGCTGCACCAGCGCCTGGCCGACGCGCCCACCGGCGCGATCGGCGACGACGGAGCCGCCAAAGCCCACATCACCCGGGCGATGCTCGCCGTGCTGACCAGCCTGCACGAGCAGATCGCCGTCCTGGAACGTCAGATCGCCGAGCAACTCGCCCTGCACGCTGACGCTCATATCTTCACCTCCCTGCCTCGCTCGGGCACCGTCCGGGCAGCCAGGCTGCTGGCCGAGATCGGCGACTGCCGCGCCCGCTTCCCCACCCCCGAGGCCCTGGCCTGCCTCGCCGGTGTCGCTCCCTCCACCCGGCAATCGGGAAAGGTCAAACACGTCGCCTTCCGCTGGGCGGTCGACAAGCAACTGCGCGACGCCGTCTGCGACTTCGCCGGTGACAGCCGACGCGCCAACCCCTGGGCCGCCGACCTCTACAACCGGGCCCGAGCCCGCGGCCACGACCACCCGCACGCCGTCCGCATCCTCGCCCGCGCCTGGCTGTTCGTGATCTGGCACTGCTGGCAGGACGGC